>CAVOWU010000012.1:0-673494 GCA_963700225.1 uncultured Acidobacteriota bacterium | reverse complement strand
GATTCCCGCGGGCTGGTCAATCCTGCCGATGTGCGCCGCGCGTTGCGGCCACGTACCAGGTTGATCACGATCATGACGGCAAATAATGAAACGGGAGTGCTGCAGCCGGTTGCCGAGATTGGGAGAATCGCGACCGAGGCTGGCGTTTATTTTCATACCGACGCGGTACAGGCCGCCGGCAAGGTTGCTCTCGATGTAAAGGCGATCGGGTGCAGTCTGCTATCCATCTCCGGTCATAAGATGCACGCTCCTCAGGGCATCGGTGCGCTGTATGTCCGCAAGGGCACTCTTCTGCGCCCATTGTTTTTTGGGGGCCGTCATGAGCGCTCGCGCCGCGCCGGAACCGAGAATGTCCCCGGCATCGTCGGATTGGGCAAGTCTGCCGAGATCGCCAAGGAAGGGCTCGACTGCGGTGATCTGGACGTGATGGCTGCATTGCGCGACCGCATTGAGCACACCATTCTGCGCGAAGTGGAGGCCACCGGGGTAAACGGAGGCGGCGCGGCCCGCGTGCCGAACACTACCAACATCTACTTCGACTACATCGAGGGTGAAGCGCTGGTTATCGCCCTCGACCTCAAGGGACTCGCCGTGTCCACCGGTGCCGCCTGTTCTTCCGGCGCGATCGAACCCTCGCACGTGCTCACCGCCATGGGATTGCCTGCCGCCCGTGCGCGCGCCAGCCTGCGATTCAGCCTCGGAAAGCAAAATACAGACGAGGACGTGGATTTCGCGATCAGCCTGGTTCCGGGCACCGTCTCCCGGCTGAGGGATCTCTCTCCGGTTTACAATAAACAGACTGTGATTCGCTGAACAGAGAACTAATGCGAGGGAAAATCTAGCTCGTACGCTCAGTAGAAGGAATTTTTTGTCTACCAGAACCATTGCCGTCGCCATGTCCGGTGGAGTCGACTCCTCCGCCGTCGCGGCCATGCTCCGCGCCGAAGGACACGATCTCGTCGGCCTCACCATGCAGCTCTGGAACCAGCGCCGTCTGGCAGGCCACGAGGGCATGCCCGAGCAGGTCCAGGGACGCTGCTGCTCGATCGACGACGTCTACGACGCCCGCCGCGTCGCCGAGACCTCGGCATTCCCTACTACGTGGTCAATCAGGAGGAGCGCTTCGAGCGCGATGTGGTGCGCCCCTTTGTGGAGCAGTACCTCTCCGGCCGCACTCCCATCCCTTGCAGTCTCTGCAACAATCATCTCAAGTTCGATCAGCTGCTCATCACCGCCCGGCAGATTGGCGCGGACGCATTGCCACCGGCCACTACGCCCGCGTCGAATTTGACTCCACGCTCGGGCCGCTGGATCCTCAAGCGCCCCGCCGACCGCTCCAAGGATCAGACCTATTTCTTCTTCGGCCTTACCCAGGAGCAGCTCAGCCGCACCCTTTTCCCGCTTGGCGGTATGACCAAGCCGGAAGTGCGCGAGCTGGCCGCCGCCACGGCCTGAGCTTGGCGGAGAAGCCGGATTCGCAGGAGATCTGCTTCGTTCCCGGCGGCGACTACAAGCAGTTCCTCGACGCGTATTTGGAAGAGCAGGGCAATGCATTGCCGGACACGGCGGGCGAGCTGGTCGACCACCGATGGCAAAGTCCTCGGCGAGCATAGCGGGGTTCACAACTTTACCGTCGGGCAGCGCAAAGGCCTCGGTGTCGCCACCGGTTCGCCCCTCTACGTCTTGCAGATCAAGGGCGACACCCGCAGGTGGTTGTCGGAGGGAGAGAAAATCTGTATTCGCGCACCTTGCGGGCCGAAAGGGTGAATATGATTTCGGTGAGTAACCTGGCGGAGCCCATGCGGGTGAGCGTCAAGATCCGGCATCGCCACGAACCTGCGCCGGCAATTCTTGAGAAGACCGGCGACTGCGCAGTTCTCGTGACATTCGATGAGCCGCAGCGCGCTATCTCACCCGGTCAGGCTGCGGTGTTTTATGACGACGATATCGTCGTCGGCGGTGGCTGGATCAGCTCAAGTCGCTCTATCATCGAACCACTCCATCATCAGTTGACGTCTTTTGAAGAGCCGCTCCCATACGCTGAGCGCGGGCCACTGCGGCATTCCGAAATTGTATTCGTTCACGCCACTATGGTGTGCTCTTTGTTGAATTCGGCGAAGCCCTTGCCTTCTTCAGCAAGGCGCTTCAGCAACGGAGCCGGCTCCCAGAGTTCTCCGTGTTGATGGCGAAATTCGCAGACGCGCTCGTAAACGTTTTTCAAACCCACCGTATCGGCATACCACATCGGGCCGCCGCGATACGCCGGAAATCCGTAGCCATTCAGATAGATGATGTCGATATCGACAGCGCGCAGCGCGAAACCCTCCTCGAGAATGCGGGCGCCCTCGTTCACCAGGGCGTAGACGCAACGATCGATCATTCTCGGAAGCGGCAATCTTGCGTTGGGGAATTCCAGCTTCTGCGGCCCACTTCCGCACCAGAGCGCTCACTTCCGGATCGGTTGCCGCGCGGCGCTGGTCGTCATAGTGGTACCAGCCGGCCACAGTCTTCTGGCCGTAGCGGCCCATCTCGCAAAGACGATCCTCAGCGATGGGCTGGCGCACGCCAGGTTTTTCCAGATGGCGATATTCCTTGCGAATCCGCCAGCCAACATCGAGTCCCGCCAGATCGCCCGTCGCGAGCGGACCCATGGCCATGCCGAACTCGACCAGCGCGTTGTCAACCGCCTCTACCTCCGCGCCTTCTTCGACCAGAAACTGTGCTTCGCGGCGATAGGGCCCGAACATGCGGTTTCCGACGAAGCCCCGGCAGTTTCCCACGAGCACGCCAATCTTGCCGAGTTTCTTCGAGAGCTGCATGCAAGTGGCGATGACTTCTTTACTTGTCTTTTTCCCACGCACAATTTCGAGCAAGCGCATGATGTTGGCCGGGCTGAAAAAGTGAGTTCCGATCACGGATTCGGGCCGCGAGGTGACATCGGCAATCTCGTCGATGCTCAGTGTCGATGTATTGCTCGCCAAAATCGCGCCGGGCTTGCAGGCGCGATCCAGATCCTGAAACACCTGCTTTCTTGAGCGCCATGCCCTCGAAAACCGCCTCGACCACCATGTCGGCGTTGGCGAAGTTGTCGTAGCTGAGAGTCGGTGTGATCAGCGGCAAGGCGCTCGTCCACGAACTGCTGCGTAAATCGTCCGCGCTGAACCGAACTCGCGTAGTTCTTTCGAATCTTGGCGAGGCCCTTGTCGAGCGCGGGCTGATCGATCTCCTTCAACAGAACGGGAATGCCGGCATTGGCGAAAACCATGGCGATGCCGCCACCCATGGTCCCGGAGCCGACGACAGCGACACTTCGAATCGGCTTGCTCGGCGTCTCTTTCGGCACATCGGGAATCTTTGCCACCTCGCGCTCCCCGAAGAAGACGTGGATGAGCGCTTTAGATTGAGCGGAGAACAGACACTCCGTAAAGAGTCTCCGCTCCACCTCGCAACCTTCTTCGAAAGGAAGTCTGCTTGCCGCTTCCACCGCATCAATGGCGGCAAGTGGCGCTATCAGACCCCGCTGCTTCTTCGGCACGGTCTCGCGGGCAGCCGCGATGATTGCAGCGTTCTCTTCGGCCGCACCCAGTTTTTCACCGCGTTCGCGCGTTCTGGGGATCGGTTTTCCGGCGACTTCGCGGGCAAAAGCCACCGCGCCCGCAAGCAGGTCGCCTTCGATCAAGCGGTCGATGATCCCGAGCCGGAAAGCTTCCGCTGCGGCAACCGGCTTGCCGTCCGCACACATTTCAAGCGCCTTGGCGACACCGGCAAGCCGGGGCAGGCGTTGCGTTCCCGCCGCACCGGGAATGAGGCCGAGCTTCACTTCGGGCTGGCCGACCTGCGCATCGCTTGAGGCCACGCGGTAATGACCAGCCATCGCCAGCTCCAGCCCTCCGCCGAACGCGGCGCCGTGAATCGCCATCACCACGGGCTTGCGACAGTTTTCGATGCCGAGAAGCAGCGGCAGAAGGCTGGCGCCGCGCGATTCTTGCCAGACGTCATCTTTCCGAATTCCTTGATGTCAGCTCCGGCGACAAACGTGCGCCCACCGCCAATCAGAACCACGCTCTTTACGCCATTGTCCTTACCAGCTTGTTCGAAGGCTTCGGCGATCCCTTGCGCGACGGCGGGACTCAGTGCGTTTACTGGCGGATTATTGATTGTGATGATTGCGACATCTTTATTTTTATCTCGGGTAAGTTGAACCAGATTGACTTGAACCGGATCATCCATGACGCTGAACTCTCTCCCTTCTCCCGCAATTTACTTGTGCGTCGAAACTTCGGTCGGGCTGTCTTTCTTTTCGTTCCAATACTTTTTTCGCCAGCCTTTTTTCATGACTTTCCCTGTAGCCGTTTTGGGCAAGCTCTCCAGGAACTCGATCGATCGCGGACATTTATAATGCGCAATGCGAGATCGGCAGAACTCGAGGAGTTCTGCCTCGTGGAGGCGCGACCCTGGTTTGGCCACTACAAATGCCTTGGGTACCTCACCCCATTTTTCGTCCGGGACGGGAATCACGGCAGCCTCGTAAACTCCGGGATGCGCCAGCAGAGCCTTCTCCACCTCGAGCGATGAAATGTTCTCGCCGCCGCTGACAATAATGTCCTTCTTGCGATCGGCGATGAGGATGTGCCCATCTCGGTTGATGGTGGCCATGTCTCCGGTATGGAACCAGCCGCCGCGCATCGCTTCTTCCGTGGCTGCGGGCTGTTGCCAATATCCCTGCATCACGCCGTCGGCTCGCGCGACAATTTCACCCATGGTTTTTCCATCGCGGGGAACATCGTTGCCCTCGCCATCCACCACGCGAAGCTCCACAGTTGGAATCGCATAGCCTGTCATTGCCTGAGTTACATGGCGTTGCTCATCTTCGGGTTGCGTGCTTAGCTTCGGCTTAGCGGTGGAGAGCACGGGCGCAGTTTCCGTCAAACCGTAACCGGAGAAGGTTAGACATCCAAGTTTTTCCTCACATTCCCTCACCAATGTCGGAGACGATGCCGCTCCACCGGTCGAAATCCACTGGAGACTGCTCAGGTCATATTTTGTGCGCTCCGGCGAGTTCACTAGCGCCGTTGCCATGATCGGCACCAGGCTCAGCGAGTCGACACGCTCGTGTTCGATCAGCCGGAAAACTTCGGCGCAAGTGAAGCGCTCAAGCATTACGTGCCTGCCTCCGACTAACGTGACTGAATGCGCCGTGCCCCAACCGTTGGCGTGGAACAACGGAATGGTGTGCAGGTGCACACTGTCGGCATTGGTATGGAAGGTGAGGCAAACTGACAGCGCATGGAGATAAATATTTCTGTGAGTGAGCATCACACCCTTCGGTTCGGCGCTGGTGCCGCTCGTATAGAACAGCTCGGCCAGGGAGTTTTCGTCGAAGCTCATCACATCGGCGCGATAAGGATGCGCCGCGGCCAGCAGATCTTCGTAATTCGTGGGCGATATCCATCCAGCATCCGGTGCGGCGTCTAGCATAAAGAATGTCTGCACGCTGGGAACACTCTGGCGGAAAGACTCCACCACGGCGGTGAATTCTTTTTCCAGAAAGAGCACCTTGACCCCGGCATCGTTGAGAATGTAGGTCACTTCCGCGGGCGCAAGCCGAATATTCAACGGAAGCAGCACCGCGCCAGCTTCCAGAACGCCGTAATAAGCTTCCAGCAGACGGTGGCAATTCAAGCTCAGGAATGCAACATGGTCACCCGGTTTCACTCCAGCTTGCCGCAGAGCGCCGGCGAGACGCGCTGCCCGGTCGGCGAACTGCGCGTAAGTGAACTGCTGCTCTCCGCAAACGATGGCGGTCTTGCCGGGAAACTGTTGTTCGGCGTAGCGCAGGAAACGCACGGGCGTGAGGGGAATATTCATGACTTATTTCTTCAGCCTATTTAGAACTTGGTCGTCTCATCCCTGATCCGACTGCAACGGAGGCTTTCAGCGGCCGAACTCCGAGTGCATTTGAATCGCTACCACGCTGATTGGCCTCCATCCACCACCAGCACATGACCGGTGACGTAGTTCGCGGCGTCAGAGGCGAGAAACACAGCCGCTCCCTTCAAATCATGTTCGTTGCCGAAACGGCGCAACGGAATATGCGAAAGGAAAAGCTCACTGTGATGCTCCAGCACCCGTTGCGACATGTGCGTGGGAAACCAGCCCGGAGCAATCGCATTTACCTGAATGTTGTGGGCCGCCCACTTGCACGCTAAATCTTTCGTGAAGCTGATGACTCCGCCCTTGCTGGCGTGATAGCCAATAGCAGGCAGTTCCGCCGGAGCGCCGCCCAGTCCAGCCACGGACGCAATATTAATGATCTTTCCTCCTGAATTTCCGCTTCGTCCTTGCGAGATCATTACCTTGCCAACCGCCTGCGCGCACAGAAAAGTTCCGGTCAGATTTGTCTCAATCACCTTCGTCCAATCTTCAAGCTTCATCTCCTCGACCGGAGCACCCCAGGAAATGCCGGCGTTATTGATCAAAATATCGATCCGTCCGAATTGAGAAAGAGTCGCATCGACCATCTCTTGAACACTGGCAGGGTCCTTAACATCGCAAGCGAGCGCGATGGCTTTCACGCCGAGCTTTTGCAATTGCTCGGCAGCCTGCCGGCAGCGCTCTTGCTTGCGGGCGCACAGCGCCACGTTTGCCCCCATTTCAGCGAGTCCCTCGGCCATCTGGCGGCCCAGTCCAGTGGCGCCTCCTGTAACAATCGCAACCCGCCCAGTGAGATCAAAGAGCTGTTTCGCGCTTACGCTTATGCCCGCAGCGGATGCCTGCGTGGTCTCACCGGCGTCCTTCGGCATGAAGCTTCTCCCTCTCGAAGTCTGCTCCGCTTTTCGCGCTGCCACCCTGCGCGTAAAGGAATTCCAGGCCGCGCGGTTAGCGGCTTCCGTCTGGTCAGTCATGAAGAGATGGCTGGCGTGCGAAATCATGACGAGCTCAGCGCCCGGAATTCGCTCCGCGATTAATTTGCCGTTGCCCGGCGCCACGAGACGATCACTGTCGCCGTGAATCACCAACGTTGGCGCAGTGATCTCATGAAGACGGCTATAAGACTCCCACGCAAGAATCCCCTGCAGTTGTGCTCTATATCCTTCCGGCGTCGGAAACCACGGCCGGCGAACTGACAGCGCTGATCAATCCATTCGCGGGGAGTCGCAGGATGATAGATAAACGGAACTGCCGCCTGCGCGGCCTGCTCTGGACTCATCTTGTCCCGCGCCATCAGCATCTGCGTGGCTTCGGGTTCGGCTCGCACTGCGGTCGGTCCACCCAGCCGCTGTGCATCCCAGAATCAATGATCGCACTCGCTGCGGAAATTGCAGTGCAAACTCCTGCGCCACCATGCCGCCCATTGAGACGCCGAAGACATGGGCACTCTCGACTCCGGCGGCGTTCAGAACGGCGGCCGCGTCAGACGCCATTAATGCCATCGAGTAAGGGCCGGGCGGCATATCGCTCCGCCCCACGCCACGGTTATCCAGCGCGATCGTCCCGTATTCCGCAGACAGGGCCGGCCGAACTCGATACCACATATCGGAGGTGTATCCCAGGCCCATGATCAGCAGCACAGGAACGCCGCTGCCTTGTTCGTCCCAATAAATTCTGGCTCCCTGATTTTCCACAAACGGCATCGGGTCTTCCTCAGCTCGATTCTTCCTCAAATCAACTCTTCCTCGGCTCAATAATCAGAAAGTGAGCCGAACCCCGAGTTGGATCTGGCGCTTGGGAAATACCGAGGTGAACGCCAGCGGAGTGCTGGGCGTAACCGCTCCCGCTCCGCCCGCGATTCCGGGACGAATCCCGCTCACATTAAAAGTAGTGAAGCCCGGTTGAAAACCGAAGAGGGGGCCTACCTCATTGTTCACACTGGCGAAATTGGTATGGTTGGCGATGTTAAATCCTTCCGCCGTAAATATCAGATCACTATTTTCGTACACTTTGTGCTGCCAGGTCAGGCGTGAGTCGAAGTCGACATAATTCGGCCCCAGACCGGTGTCGCGCGGTGCGCCAATGGGACGCTCATTGGTGGTGTGGTTGTCGCCGTTCACTTCTCCACCGGCGAGCAGGTTGAAAGGGTGCCCGCTGTGATAAGTGACGATCGGAGAAAATTGGAAACCTGACAAAGCGTATCGCTTCCAGGGACTGTCGAACACGCCGGCCAGCACCACCTTATGACGCTCGTCAAACTCAGAAAGGCTGCGATCCAGGTTAATGTTGGTCGGATCCTGCGGACCGATAGTCGCTGTTGAAATCCGTGGAGGTGTCGTAGGCCTTGCTGTAAGTGTAATTCCCAAATAATGTGAAGTGCTCGCTGAAGCGCTTCTTGATTTCCAGGATGCCGCCCTCATACAAGGCATAAGCCACAGAGCTGTAGGTGTTGTTCTGCACGACCAGCGGATTCACGAAGCATTGGGTGGCACTGACCACCGCATTATCACAGGGCAGGCCGCCGGGCTCGGTGCCTCCCAGCGGATCGGCGCCGGCTGCGGTCGTGTTCCAGTTGCGATACGAAACCTTCTGACCATTCGCCAGAGTCACCGTGCTGAAGGGTGCGGGCAACAAATTAGTATCAATCGCAACCGGGAGTCTCTGGGTGTGCGTGTAGATCCCGCTGACGGAGATCGTGAACCCTGGCGCGAATTGATGTTCCACTGCAATCGAAGCCTGTTGCGCAATCGGTGGACGATAACCCGCCTGATTCGCAAAAATTACCTGCAGCGGCCCCACCGGACCGCTGTTGGTAACGTTGATGCCTAATGGCGCCACGTCCGCAGGAGTGATGCAGGCGGCGTTCCCCGCAGCCGGCGTTTTGCACTGAATCAATCCTTTGGCAAACAGTCCCGAGAAAACCGCCGGAGCGCCTGCCAGGCCCAACTCGGCACTCCGCCGATCGGGTCTACATAAATGGAAATCTCCCGGTTGCACGGGCTGGAGCCGGTACCAGGAATAACCGGATGCCCGAACTGAGAAAAGCCGCAGATCGCGGTAAGGTTCTGCACCTGTCCCGCGGGCGTGCTGTTCTCCACCGCTGACTTATTGGCGTTCACCACTCCCAGGCTCAAATCGACATCTGGGATTTGAACGTCGATGAGGTCCGTAGAAAATTCCGTAGCCGCCGCGAATCACCGTTTTTTGGTTGTTCCACGGATCCCACGCGAAAGACACTCTCGGGGCAAAGTCGCGATGGTAGGTGGTCAAAGGGGCAAACTGAGAATCCAGTTCGTAACGAAGGCCGTAATTAAGCGTGAAACTGGGTGTTACCCTCCATGAGTCTTGCCCATACATCCCCGTCAGCGGACGCGTGTAATAAGGATAGGTGGGATTGCCAAAGCCCTGCTGGTAAACCTGAGGCAGCCCAAAAGAAGCCGATTGCAGCGAGCTAATTGTGGTGCTAGCCAGCTCCGGGCTGATCAGACCGCCAGGGAGCGATCCAAAGACAAAGCGGCCGGGGAAAAACGTATGCGACGAAGTGTGATTTCCGCGGAGTATCTCGTCGACGCCGAATTTAATTGAGTGACGGCCGCGGATGACGCTCAGATTGTCTGCAAATTCGTATCGGCGCAGAATCGTAATGTTGGGAAGAAAAATATTGGTTCCCAGATTATTGATAAAACCGGGGATTTGCAGCCCCACTTCTCCAGGAGCGTTAGGAATCACGTTGAAGCTGTTGTAATCCCATTGCGCGCGGGCTTCGTTTTCCGTTGCCGCGTTGAACTGGTGATACCAGGCGGCCTGGAGGTTGTTGTCATAGTTGTGCGTGGAACTTCCCGCGGTGTAGCCGGTAAGCGACTGCACGTCAGGCGACTCTTCTAAATCATGCCCATATCTGTAACTGAAGGAAAGCTGGTTGTTGGTGTCAACCCGGTGATCCAGGCGTGCGGATGCGAGGTATTCGTGCGAGTCGTAGGGAAACACTCCGCCTTCGGTTTCGAATTGGTTTACCAGGAAGCCATTCACTGCGGCCTGCCCCGGCGTGACAAATGGGTTGGCGCCCGGGTTTGAGTTCACAGTCAGCACACTCTGCAAGGCAAATGCGCAAATGCTGGCGGGCAGAGTAACGCTGGTGAAGCAGGGCACGAGCGCAGACGAACTCGCCAAGCCGGCAATGATTGCATTCTGCGCCGCAGTCGGACGGAAAACATCCGTGTCGGTCAGGATCGGAACTGCCGTTTGCGCGTTCTGATGCAATCCCTCGAAGGCAACAAACATGAATGTCTGATCTTTCTTAACCGGAAAACCTAATGCGCCCGCCGAACTGTTGCCGGCTCAGCGTGTCTTTGATGGGCGTGCCCACCAGGTCAGGGTTTGCGGGATTGAATGTCTGCCCCGGAGCCAATGCTTGGGTGTATGAAAATGGATTCTCCGCATCCATGGCATCATTGCGGAAATAGCCGAAGATCGAGCCGTGCACATTGTTGCTGCCTGATTTAGTCACAATGTTGATGGAAGCGCCTGTCGCTCCACCCAGGTCGGCAGCGTAATTGCTGCGGTTGATTTGGAATTCCTGCACCGCATCCTGGCTTACGGTTAGCCGCACCCCGCCCGTGTCATCGCCGGTCTCACCGCCATCGACCGTAATGCTGTTGCCTCTGCCATTGCTTCCGTAGAAGGAAAGGCCGCTCTGCGGAGTTTGTTTTACTCGATAGTCCTGGTCGTCCGCCAGCCGGTTGGCATCGGAAACCCCGGGCGCGAGCAAGCTAAATGTAAGATAATCGCGGCGATCGATTGGGAGGTCAGAGATGTAAGTCTGGTTGATCGTGTCAGCCTGACTGCCGCGTTGGGTTTCTACCACCGGCGGTGCGCCGGTCACCTCGATCACGGATTCTACCTGCGACGGCTTCATGTGGAAGTCCGAGACCACCGTCTGCCCAATGCCAATCGTGATTTGCTTGCGAACTTCGGTGGCAAAGCCACGCATCGCGGCGCTTACTTCGTAGGTGGAGGGAGCTAATCCTATTACCCGGTACTGACTGTGTTACCGGTTACAACCGTCCGCTTGAGTCCAGTTTTCGTATCGACGACGCTGATCTCAACGTTGGGCAGAACCGCTCCCGAAGCATGACCACAGTCCCGGATATCTCCCGATGAGCCGACGCCCTGTGCCCTGGCCACACTGGTTGCCAACAGCAAGCACACACAAGCACATACTAATGACTTCATAGGATTCTCCTTACGAACCTGTGAGGACATCGCTGAACTGGTTCTTTATCTCCAAGGCGAGACAATTACCCGAAGCCGTATCGCGACAAACCAACGTCTGACTGGGGCCGCTTCACAATCCAGGAATTCAGATCGCGTCAAGCAAAAATCCAGATTGTGAGAGTGAGTATCACATAATAGTCACTAACGTCAAGAAAAGAAGAATGGCGATGTTGCCCTGATCCCTCACAGGGCGGAAAAGGCTCACGAAGAAAGCTGCAGACGTAACCTTCGTGTTCCTTCGTGACCTTCGTGGTGAATAGATTTAGGACACTATCGGCACCAGAGATTCTGTGCCTGTTCGGGCAACTTGCGGTAGGTGAGATTTTGACCGGGAAGGTGCGGCCCGAATTTTTTCCAGCGGCATCGTTTTGGCGTGCGGCGACAACGCGAGGCTTCCGCTAGGGAGTTAAAACGATCCGGCCGAAGATCTTGGCCCTTCTGCAACTCATCGAACACTTCATTTGCCTGGTTCAGCGGACGCGCGACCGCCAGGCAGCGTACCTTGCCGGAGGCAGCCATAGCGAGCACCTCGTGTATGTCTTGCCGGGTACCGACTGCGGATGCCCGGATGCGGATTTCTCTACCGGCCATAAGGATCGGCGGAAAACAGATGTTTTCCGCCGGAAGCCGACAACAAGAAGAGTGCCGGCCGGACGCAGGCAAGAAAAAGCCATATCATACGCAGCCTTTGCCGCAGAGGTGACCAGCGCGATGTGGACTCCACCGCTGCGGCGAAACTGCTCAAGGCCATCACTTGCCGTCGCGTTCAACGTTTCGTCGCGCCCAAAGATTTGGCCATGTTGAGTTTTCTCTTGGGAAATGTCGATCGCAGTTACCTCCGCGCCAAAGCTCGTCCCAACTGGACGGCCAAATGTCCCAGGCCACCAATGCCGAACACCGCCAACCGCTGGCCGCGCACAATCTGCGCGCCTTTCAGCGCGCGATAGACGGTAACTCCGGCGCAAAAAGCGGAGCGGCCTTCGAGCGGCGATGAAAGAGTGTCTGGGAATCTTGACGCGTGACTTGCCGGCGCTTTCACAAATTCCGCGTAGCCACCGTCAACCGTAACGCCTGTGATCTTCTGCCGGCTGCACAGGTTTTCGTTGCCTTCGCGGCAGAATTCGCATTTCCCGCAACTCCAGTGAAGCCACGGCACGCCCACCCGGTCGCCGATTTGCAGATCGTGTACCGCGTTTCCTTTCTCGACTACACGACCCGCAATTTCGTGTCCCAGAATGAGCGGTTTCTTGACGATCCCTGCGAATTGCTTCCAATCACCCTGCGCCACATGCAAATCAGAATGGCAAACGCCGCAGGCTTCTACCTGGATCACAACCTCATCCGCCTCGGGTTGGGGCCGCGCGACTTCCTCGATGGAGAGCGGCGTCTTGAAATCGTGCAGGACTGCGGCTTTCATTTTTCTTCAGGTAGCCTCTTCGGCTGGCTTTTTCTTCCGGCACTCTCGGCCGGAGAAAATTGGTGAACTGAAAATCAGCAGAAGCTGACTACGCCAAACGCATCACGGCTTCAACCCGCGCAGAAAAAACTCAACCGCGCTATCCACGCGTTCGCTCAGTTTATGAGGCCCGGTGAGATCGACGGTCACTGGCGGCCACCGGTGTGGTAGAGCGCCTCCATGAATTCGGCGAGATGCACTACCGGAAATGCTTTTGTGATTTCGCCGCGTTCCTGGCCCTGTGCCAGGATTTCCCGCAGCAAGCCTGCGACAATACACTGGGCGCCGCGCACTTCCGGCGAGCGTACCGGGACCATCGCTCCAGAAAGGACAACCGCTTTCCATAACGGCCGATCAGCTTCCGCTTCCAGCGCCATTGAGTGATATAACCGGCGCAAGCGCTCACCGGTGCCAGCCTTGGTCGAGAGTTCTGATTTCAGGCGTTCCGCTATGCATTCGAAGCCGCGCTGGCCAACATCTCGAAGGACCGCATCCTTGCTCGGAAAATAACGGAAAAAAGTCGGCTGGCTGATTTCGAGAATTTTCACGATGTCATCGATCCGGGTTTTTTCGTAGCCCTGCTTTCGAAACAATCGGATGGCAGTCTCGACGATCTGCTGGCGCAATCGCGCCTTCTTGCGTTCACGCAGCCCTGGAATCGCGTGCTTCTGCGCGGGCGCGTTTCGCTCTACCCGGTTCCTGTGATTGTCGCCTCTTCGCAGTGCGGCTACTCCAGCATGGGCCATGATGCTATGTATCTCCTGGATCGAGTTGCGGAATGTGCTGAACGGATTCGGCCTGAAGGCGTAGCATCCATCCTAACAAATGCAAACTTGGCTTATTGTCCGTTTCTTACGCGGCGCCCGAAGTTACCTCGATTGCGCCCATTGACGTTAGCTACTAATATCTGATATAGACTAACACAATTTAGTTCGCCTCTCCTGATTATTGCTGTCCGGACTTTTGCTAAGGAGTAGACCATGACGACTGCCGCGGCGACTCCGCTCGAAATCAAAGGTGGTGCCTTTCTGATCGAAGATCGAGCGCCCGATGAAATTTACACCGCTGAAGATCTGAGCGAAGAGCACCTTGCGATTGCTCGCACGGTCGACGATTTTTGGGCGAATGAGGTCGAGCCTCATCTCGAAGCAATCCGTCAGCAAAAGCCGGGCGTCGCTCTCGATGTGCTGCGCAAATCCGCTGAAATCGGACTCACCGCAATCCCGATTCCCGAAAAGTTTGGCGGAATGGAAATGGATCTCGCCTTCGGTGATGATCGCGGGTGAGCATATGGCCAAAGACACTTCTTATGCGATTTGGTATTCGGCCCACACCGGCATCGGCACGCTGCCCGTTCTCTTTTTTGGCAATGAAGCACAGAAACAACGATATCTTCCCAGGCTTGTCTAGGTTGAACTTCTGGCTGCTTATGCGCTCACCGAACCCCTGGCCGGTTCCGATTCGCTCGGCGCACGCACCCGCGCCGACCTAACCCGGAAGGCAAACACTACGTCCTGAACGGACAGAAGATGTGGATCACCAACGGCGGCGCGGCGGATTTGTACACCGTTTTCGCCAAGGTTGGGAGCGAAAAATTTACCGCGTTCCTGGTCGAAAGGGCTTCCCCGGCGTCACTTCGGCGCCGAAGAACAGAAGATGGGGAACAAAGGAACTTCCACCACGGCGGTATATTTCGACAATGTCACGGTTCCGGTCGAAAATGTGCTCGGCGAAATCGGACGCGGCCATATCATTGCCTTCAACATCCTGAATGTCGGCCGGCTGAAGCTCGGCGCGGCAGCTGCCGGCGCGGCCAAATATGTGCTCGCCATCTGCCTGAAATATGCGAAACAACGCAAAGCTTTCGGTTCGACAATTGCCGTATTCGGAGCAATTCAGCACAAGCTGGCTGAAATGGCCATCCGCATTTCGCAGGCGAATCGATGCTGTGGCGTGTCGCGGGGTTGATCGAAGGCCACTTAGCGCAATCCGCACATGAACATCACGCAGACCACAAAGTGAACTCAAAGCGGTCGAGGAATATGCGGCGGAATGTTCGATGATCAAGGTCTTTGCCTCAGAAATGCAGGACTACGTTGTCGATGAAGGCGTGCAGATTCATGGCGGCTACGGATACCATCAGGATTACGCGGTCGAACGCGCTTATCGCGATTCGCGAATCAACCGAATTTTCGAGGGCACCAACGAGATCAACCGTCTTCTGATGACCGGCATGCTCCTGAAACGCGCAGCTCGCGGGCAATTGGGCCTGATCCAGCCGTGCAGGCGGTGCTACATGAAAGTGCCGAAAACGCGACAAAATCTGTAAATGTTGATGACGAGACTCGGCTGCTTCAGAATGCCAAAAATGTTGCGCTCTTCACCATTGGGATTGCTTATCAGAAATACAGCGCAGAATTGGAAAAACAGCAGGAGGTCGTGATGAACATTTCTGACATCATCATGGAAGTCTTCGCCATGGAGTCGACCCTGCTTCGAGCTCGCAAGCTCGCCGCCTCGGGCAAAGGGACAAACGCTGCCGACATGTGCGCCGTCTTTCTGCGCGACGCGATGGATCGAATCGAAACCTCGTCGCGAAATGTCATCGGCAACTGCTCAAGCGCCAACTCCCTGCGCGGGAATATGACATCCCTGTCCGGTTTCGCCGACTACGCCCCTCTCGATGCAATAACGCTGCGGCGAAACATTGCCCGTCGCCTCCTCAACGCGGGCGGTTACATAGTCTGAAAGGGAAACCTAATCTGACGCTGGACGGCTGTTACACTACTTCCGCGTGTTTCCACGAAGACATTCTTCAGGCGTCCAGCGTTCAATATTCCTTGTCAATATTGGGGAGCTTCTCACCCTCAGGTCTCATTCGCCCAGGCCTGGACCACGTCGCCGTCACGAGCTCAAAGAACTTGGCATCATCAAGGATGCCGCCGTTTTCAGCGTCGTCGGCAAAATCGTATCGGTGGGCAAAACCAAAGATGCGCTTCGCGATCCCTGGCTGAGAAAGAACCGCAAGAAAATTGTCGAGATTGATTGTTCTGGCAAAGTTGTTCTTCCAGGATTTATCGACTCCCATACTCACCCAGCTTTTGTCACCCCGCGTCTCATCGACTTCGAAAAGCGCATCGAGGGCGCTTCTTATACGGCGATCGCCGAATCTGGAGGCGGGATTCGATCAAGCATCGAAGCGGTGCGCAGAGCAGGGAAGCGCGAGCTGACCGATAAAGTTCTTTCCGCCTTGCGCGACATGGCGACGCATGGCACAACCACAGTTGAGGCGAAGTCAGGCTATGGATTGACGGTTGAGTCGGAACTGAAGTCGCTCGAGGCGTCCGCGACGCGGCGTCCCGCTGGCCGGGCACTGTGGTGGCTACTCTGCTCGGAGCCCACGTCGTCCCTAAAGAATTTCGGGGCCGCTCACAAAAATATGTTGAGACCGTCTGTAAGGAGATGATTCCTGTTGTTGCTCGGAGGAAGCTCGCCCGGTTCGTTGACGTTTTTTGCGATCAGGGCGCATTTACGCCAGAGGAGACTGAACAGATCTTTGAAGCGGCGGCACAGCACGGCCTCAGCGTGAGAGCACACATGGGCCAACTGACGGAGACGAGACTGCGTCCTTTCTTGCGCTTCCATCCTGCGTCTTTCGATCACATGGACCACGTCAACGATGGTGATATTGCGCAACTCGCGGCCCACGACACTGTAGCCACGCTGGTTCCGGGAGCGAATTATTTTCTCGGTCTGACAGAATATCCGCCGGCCCGCAAATTGATCGATGCCGGCGTGCCGGTTGCACTGGCAACCGATTACAATCCCGGCACTTCGCCAACTTTGAGCATGCCCATGGCAATGTCGCTGGCCTGTACACATATGAAAATGTCGCCCGCGGAAGCCATCGCGGCTGGCACAATCAATGGCGCGTGGGCTCTGCGAACTGCCGATCACAAGGGTTCGATTGAAGCGGGAAAAGACGCCGATCTAGCGATTTTTGATGTCGATGACCACCGCGAGATACCATATTGGTTTGGATCGAACCGCTGTGAGATGACAATCATAAATGGGGTCATTTCCAGGGCCGTATGAACTTTGCCACCGGACTTTCCGTAACAAAAAGTGGCAACGATTTTTGTAGTTATTTCGTCAACTCGCCTATCCATGCGACAGTAGTCGCCGATCAACAGAGTAATGCTCTGCAGAGCAATGATCTACGAAGCATCGACTTACGGAGGAATTCCATGACACGGCTTTTCATACTGCTCAGCTTTGTCCTTGCGCCATTTGCGTGCGCAATAGCTCAACGCCTTCCGCATGAAGCCGTCCCCGAAAACTACAAACTTATCTTCAACCCTGATTTGGATAAAGCCACTTTCGAGGGCGAGGACACGATCTCCATGCGCGTCTTGAAGCCGACTTCGCGAGATCACGCTGAATGCGGTCGATATCGACTTCCACGACGTGACCATTACAGCTGGCGGAAGCACACAAAAGGCCAATGTCACCCCGCAAAAAGAAAATGAAATGGTGGTGCTTGCAGTCGAGAAACCGCTGGCTGAGGGCCCGGCCACTATTCACATTACCTACAGCGGCATCCTCAATAGTGAAATGCGCGGCCTTTACATCGGCAAAGACGACCAAGGCCGCAAGTATGCGGCTACGCAATTCG
Source organism: uncultured Acidobacteriota bacterium (assembly GCA_963700225.1). Taxonomy (GTDB): domain Bacteria; phylum Acidobacteriota; class Terriglobia; order Terriglobales; family Acidobacteriaceae; genus Sulfotelmatobacter. The sequence goes on along the minus strand of CAVOWU010000012.1, from coordinate 656,158 downwards.
AAGCCACCGATGCCCGCCGCGCGTTTCCGTCGTTTGACGAACCTGAATACAAGGCGACCTTCGACATCACAGCTATTGCCGTCAAGGCGATGGTGGCAATCTCGAACAGCAAAGTGGCTTCCGATACGCCCGGCCCGGCGGCAAGCACACCGTGACGTTTGCGACCTCGCCAAAATGTCTTCCTACCTGGCGGCGCTCGTGGTCGGCGATTTCGAATACATCGAGGGTCAGGCCGACGGCATCCCCATCCGTGTGTGGACGACTCCCGGGAAGAAGCAAATGGGACAGTTCGCTCTGGATACCGCCGAGCACGTTCTCAGCTATTACAACAATTATTTCAGCATCAAATATCCCTACGGCAAACTCGATCTCGTCGGTATTCCGGATTTTTCTGCGGGCGCGATGGAGAATACCGCCTGCATCACGTTTCGCGAGGTGCTGCTGGAGATCGATGAAAAGCAGGGCTCGCTTCGGCTGAAAAAAGAAATCGCCTCGGTCATTGCTCACGAAATGGCGCACCAATGGTTCGGCGACCTGGTGACCATGGAATGGTGGAACGACATCTGGCTCAACGAAGGCTTCGCCACCTGGATGTCGAGCAAGCCGATCGAGCATGGAAGCCGGAGTGGAATTCAATTTAGACGACGTGACCGACGCCGACCGGACAATGGATACCGATTCGCTTGCAAGCACGCGTCCTATTCGAGCAAGCAGCCAACACGCCGGCGCAGATTCAGGAACTGTTCGACGGCATCGCCTATGGCAAAGCGGCGGCCGTGCTGCGCATGATCGAGTCATATTTGGGAGAACAAACTTTTCGCGCCGGCGTGAATGCCTATATCCAGGCTCATGAGTACGCCAACGCAACCGCGAAGAATTTCTGGGATGCCCAGACTGAAACCTCGAAAAAACCTGTCGACCGCATCATGTCCACGTTCGTAAATCAACCCGGAGTTCCCATTGTTGATCTGAAAAATCGGTGCTCCGGCTCTTCGACCTCGGTCAGTATGGATCAGCGCCGCTATTATCCCGATCGGCAAGAACTTTGAAGCGCCGAACGATGAGCTTTGGGAAATTCCCATGTGCATGAAATCGTCGGACGGCTCACAAAACTGCGAACTGCTTGGCAAACGGCAGGGCACGGCTTCGCTTTCCGGATGTGCAACCTGGGTTTTAGGCAACGCCAATGCTGCCGGATACTATCGCGTTGGCTATCAGCCAGAGGCGATTCAAGCCCTGGCGCGGGCCGCTGAAAGCCAGCTTTCTCCCGCCGAGCAGATCGAATTGCAAAGCAACGTTTGGGCTTCGGTGCGGGTCGGCCGCGAGCCCGTCGGTGATTTTCTGGCGGTCGCTGAAGGACTGGAGAAGAACCGTAATCGCGCCGTGATGGAAGACTCTTCACGCGCCTGGGCTACATTGGCCGATACCTCGTCACCGAGGGCGACCGCGATTCTTACCGCACATGGCTGCGTTCCTACCTGAATCCGATCATGAACGATGTTGGCTGGGAGCCAAGGCCAGCCGAGAGCGGCGAGCAGAAGTCATTGCGGTCGCACTTGCTGATAGCTTTGGGCTACGATGCGCGCGATCCCAGGGCCTTGGAAGAAGCCAGGAAGGTGGCCGACCGGGCTTTGCAGAATCCGACATCGGTGAGCCCTGAACTTGCAGTCGGCGCCGTTGATCTGGCGGCCTTGAATGGCGACCAAGCGTTCTACGAAAAGCTGATGGCAGCGGTGAAGGGTGCAAAGTCACCCGAACAGTATTACCTGTATCTATTTTCGCTGACCCGGTTCAGCGACGCAAAACTTCTGGAGCGCACCCTGGACTACGCGATCTCGCCCGAGGTCCGCTCGCAGGACGCGCTTGAAGTGATCTCCGCGGTGATGAGCAACCCCGCTGGAGAACAATTGGCATGGAATTTTATCCAGTCGCAATGGGGCGCAGTGCAAAAATCCGGCGGTCCATTTGCCAGCGCGGAAATCGTCGCAGCCACGCATTCGTTCTGCTCCGCTCGCATGCGCGACGAAGTTGCGGGCTTCTATGACGCGCACAAAATCGCAGCCGCAGAGCGCACTTTCCGTCAGTCAATCGAGAGCATCAACGACTGTGTCGATCTGAAATCGCAACAGGAACCGCAACTCGCATCCTGGCTCGGACAGCACGGTTCCGCGGTAGGAGGACAGTAAGGTTTGTAGTTTTTCACTGGCTCGCTGCTCGGAACCGGTCTCGCATACGCGTTCGTACGAATCCGCGTTCCGCAGGCGAGACCGTCTCCGCTGCGTGCCGGGTGTGCCCTGGATCCATTCACCACGCAGGTCACGAAGAATGGACACAAAGGCTGGGCTTTCCGCTTTTTTCGTGAGCCTTAGTGCTCTTTGTGGTGAAGCTACGATAATCACGGCGCGCCACCAACGTTGAGGGAAGTCACGGGCGTTGCTATAATCGAGCACGTTCCGCGCCGCGCTGTTCAATGAGCTTTTCAGGTTGAATCCCGCGGAAATGGCGGGGAGAAGCGATCTCCAGCATCCCAGGCGAAACGCGGGTCTGCAAAGTGGCCAGGTAGCTCAGGTGGTAGAGCGCAGCCCTGAAAAGGCTGGCGTCGGCGGTTCAACTCCGTCCCTGGCCACCATCATTCCAAAGAACTTAGTGGCGAAGAGCGGAAATTTCCAACCCACGATCCAACCCATGATTCTCACTGAACTCGCTCTGTGAGCAGGTGAATTCTGTCTCCCATGAGCTGTTCCAGGAACTTGCCTTGCGCATCCCGCATGGAGTCCATGTCGGACTGCGCATAGAGCCCCATCGTTGTGCCAAAGTCCTCGTGCCGCAGAACACCCTGCACGGTCTTCGGGTCCACTTTCAGCTTCACTAGTGCCGTCGCTAGTGAATGGCGAAAGTTGTGAAAACCGAAGCGCCCTTTCCAGTCCGCAGAAATCACGCCCGCGCTGATGGCCGCGGGGCGCAAATACTTCTGCACCATGATGGAGGCAGACAGCGGCTTCTTGCCTCTCAGCTTTACGCTGGGAAACACATAGTCGCTTTCCTTGGCATACTTCGTTCTCTCGCGCCATGCGAGGAGGAAGCCAGCCAAAAGCGGATGCATGGGAACGGGAGCCTTTGACGCTTTCGACTTCGGCTCTTTGAATCTTCCCCACACATAAGCTCGTCTCACGTAAATCACCAACCCCTCGAAATCGAGATCCATCCACATCAAGCCCAACAGTTCTGATACTCGCAGGGCAGTGGCCGCGTCGCTTAGAGTCAACGTGCGCCTTGGCTCTGGAGTATTGAGAAGAGCCTCGAACCCCCGCTTCGGCGTCATGACTGCGGCCCGGTAGTCGCTCGTGGTTCGTTGACTCGCCCAGTTCATGGGATTGCCTGCTGGCGAGGGAGGAAATTGCATCGCTGCCCGTGAGGCAACTCAGTCCGAAAAACCGAGCGAGTATAAATTGCAATGACGCGGTTCATTTTTCGCTTCTTCTGATTCCGCCTCACTGCCGCCATCTGGACTTAAAGCGATTGTGAGCATTACTGACCATCGCTGACTCATCTCTTTCCCGCATAATTGACGTTATAGGCATACGCAGTCAGGACGAAACTTTTGGCAAAACCGGTCAAAACCGCAAAGAAAAGACTCGATTTCAACCCCGTTGCCTTTCTTTCAACAATAGGGAAAGGTAGGGATATGCTGTCTTTTCAAAAGAAAGACAAGGTTTTCGGTCAAGGTGATCCAACCGACGGGCTATTTTTCATCCAAAAGGGAAAAGTACGGCTCAGTGTCGTATCGGAAGCGGGGAAAGAAGCAACTCTTGCCATTTTAAGCGAAAAGGATTTCTTCGGAGAGAGCGGACTAGCCGGTCAGGCCCTACGCATGTCATCCGCAACCGCAATCACCGACTGCGTCCTTCTGCACATCGAAAAAGAAGCGATGATGCAGACGATGAGCCTGCAACCAAAACTGTCGGCCATGTTTCTGAGATATTTGCTAAAGCGGAACATGCGATATCAGGATGATTTGGTCGATCAGCTCTTTAATTCCAGCGAAAAACGCCTGGCACGAGTTCTTCTCCTGATGGCACATTTCGGCAAAGAAGGGGTTTCTGAAATGTCAGTGCCGAGATTAAGCCAGGAAACTCTTGCCGAGATGGTGGGGACAACCCGTTCGCGGGTTTGCTTCTTCATGAACCGATTCAGGAAGCTCGGCTTCATCAAATACGACGTAGGAGATAACCTCCACGTTCATAGTTCACTGCTGAACGTTGTCCTTCGTGACGACGAAACAAACTTGATTTCGGGAGCTGCGAAACCATCTGCCCGGCATGACCACAGTCTTGAAGCACCGGCGAGGCCAGGGGGGACCACCCGACAATGAGCGTGCCAGGCGGCCGCCCCTTCCAGGTCTTAAACGACGCAGTAAGGTGAATGCGTCATAGCTCAACGTGAAGCCCTCCGTAGGCTTCGACCTAGAGCTTCTGAAATGTCTTATTGGGCGAGAAAAATCGCCTGCCACGACGAAACGTCACCCCGGAACCTTAGCTGCTTGGTGGTGAGACTGCATTTCGCGCTGTCTTCAGATTCGAGAAGGCGGATGTTATTCCGCCCTCTCGTATAAACAGGTCAGAGTATCTCTAAGCTGCTACGGGAACATCGTGCTTCTGGAAAGTCGAGGCGACAACGTCAAAGTTTTGGATCTGGGGCGTGCCCTCGATGAATCTTGCCAGCGTCTTCAACACTTGCGGATAGGTATTTGTGTTGTAGGTGTCGGCGTCGTTCTTGTTGTCCCACAAACTGATTGCGGTCACATCAACTCCGCCGGGCCCCGCGAACGTGATTTCGTCCTTGAAACCATTCTGCTTACGGAGTAAGGGAAGGACGTCTTTTTCAAAACACTTCGAATAATCGGACAGCATATTGGATTTCAGATGAATCGAGACATTGCGTGCAAACATAGACAACCTCCTTGGGTTGGGGATGCTGAGAGAGACTACTTCAGATGGGCTGACTTAGTTCAGGAAATCTGAAATGAGGAGAAGGTGGTGACCACCTCAATTGCGACCCTAGTCTTATGTTGTGGAGATGTCAAATGCACGGACTTAGAGTTCCGCGCAATCCGGACTTATGGATGGTTCGGCGGCCAGCCTGTCGGTGAGGCCGACGCTATACAAATACTGATCGTTTACTGATCGTTGAGGGGCATCGCGGTTCGAGCGCACTTGATCGGTGGTATTGTCTCTAGTAACAGCGGGGTTTCCATGGGTAAAGCAGAAAGCGAGGAAGATTTATGCGAAACCATCTCATTCTTTGGTTCAGTCTGCTCGTTGCAGGTTTCTTGGGGGGTTTCATTCCGCAATATTCCCGGGCCCACCGGTTTGAGCAGGAAGTATCAACGTCGACGGCCGACCTCGAAACATGTCGGATTGCTGAACAACTCTCGCAGCTACGCGATGCAGCCACGCTGATGTACTTGGAGGCAACACAAAAGAATTATGGAACATCCGGAGATGATGCCAATCATTTCTTTGATCAAGCTCAGCGCATTGCGACCAGTACCCAGGATGAAACCCTGCGCAATACGCTCCGAGAGATTCTAGCAACCCGCGATCAGGTCATTGCAGGTTTGGCAAAAGGCGATGCCGCTGTGGTTTCCGAGATGCAGCCCGTCCTTTTAAAACTGGAGCAAGGCACAAAGCAGTAGCACTATTCGATTTAAGCAAAATGGATCTGTCGAAGAGGGAAGTTACGTAGCTTCAAAGGTCGAAAACAAAGCAACTCGGGGTGATAGGACTGGGCAGAATGGGTCCCTACGTCCCTCTTCACCTCTACGTGAACGTTCAAAGTTCTCCCCAACAAGATGCTGGATGGAAAAAACGCGAAGATCATAAAGCCTACCTCGATCAGTACCCTCCAGAGTTCTTTTCAGGGGGAAGAAAGATCCCCTCGGTTGCTTCGATCGATGAGATACGAGCTCTCTGCATAGCGTGTCTGAACGAGCAAAGAATCTGCAATGCTGCCCGTTGCAACCGTGAGAATACCAGCCTAAAGAGCAGAGACAGTTGCAGTGCTCACTATTGACCAGTAATGACCGTTAGTAACGCCTAGAGTTTTGTCTGAGGCTGCCGCTGTAACCAGCAGAAGAAGGAAATGCGACGAGTCAAATCCAGTTCGCACTGATGTGCGTTGCAGCGATTTGCGCTGTGGAAACGTAACGGTTCTGCTCTGAGCGAGCCCTTGCTTTTAACGAGTTCAAACTTGAATGGAGATAATAATGTTGAAACGCATTTTGTCCGTAACAATTCTGATTGCGGTTGCAAGTCTAACCGCTGTCGCCTCGGACCGCGAGGATGACGTGAATCGTACCCAGAAAGCTGCCCAGGTCTTCAAGGAGATCATGAATACTCCGGATCAGGGCATTCCTTCGGGCCTTCTGGAATCGGCGAAGTGTATCGCCATCATTCCAGGCGACAAAAAGTTTGCCTTCATATTCGGTGGCAGCTACGGCAGGGGACTCGCAACCTGTCGCACCGGGCATGGCTGGAGCGCTCCGATGTTTGTGGCTATTGATGGCGGAAGTGTGGGATATCAGATCGGCGGCTCTTCCACTGACATCGTGATGCTCTTTATGAACGATCATGCCTTGCAAAGTCTGATGAGCGACAAATTCAAGCTCGGAGCCGACGCTTCTGTGGCGGCCGGACCAGTGGGCCGGAACGCCGCTGCCGGCACCGACCTTAAATTGAATGCGGAGATTCTGTCTTACTCGCGATCCAAAGGTATTTTTGCCGGGGTGAGCCTGGATGGCGCCGTAATGCAAGCCGACAAAAGCGGAGACAAAGCCATGTATGGCGACGATGTAAACCGCCATGAAATTCTTGACGGCAAAGTTGCCGTACCTGCATCGGCTCGAGCGTTGGTGGATGAGCTTGGCGGATACGCCCACGTAGCTAAGGCTGAATAACGACTCCACGCGTGAAATCGAAGGTGCCGCTGTCTCAACAACAGCGGCGCCTTGGCAACTTCTGTTTAAAAGTGTGAAACTTCGCTACCGGTTCCGGTGATACTGCTTAGGCTGCAACTAACATCATGAAGCGCCCATGCGCTGTAGGGGTCGAAAAAATCAGCACACCGCGGCTGGAACTCTCCAGCGCCGGACCAGGGCGAGGAGCTTACCGTCCACGATCCTTCCGTCCAAACCGGAGGGTTTCGCTCGCCAGCCTCCCGAGCCCGCTTGTTCGTCTGGTGCATCAAACCATTAATTGAGGAGGAAACGAATGCAACTCGGAATGATAGGGCTGGGACGAATGGGTTCGAACATGGTGCAACGGCTGATGAAAGCCGGTCACGAGTGCGTAGTGGCTGACACGCATCCGCAAGCCGTGAAGGATGTGGTGGCCAAAGGCGCGAAGTCGTCCGACAGCATCGCGGATTTTGCGAAAAAACTCAGCAAACCGCGTGCCGTGTGGATGATGGTTCCGGCGGCGGTCGTAGATTCGGTATTAACTTCACTTACACCGGTGCTGGAACCGGGCGACATCGTAATCGACGGTGGCAATTCCTATTATCACGACGATATCCGGCGCGCTGGTGAATTGAAGAGCAAAGGAATCCACTATGTCGATTGCGGAACCAGTGGGGGCGTGTGGGGATCGGAGCGGGGATACTGTCTGATGATCGGCGGGGAGGAAGCGACTGTGAGTCATCTCGATCCGATCTTCAAGTCGTTAGCTCCAGGTGTTGGCTCGGCGGCGCGGACGCCAGGGCGGACCGGTGAGCCTTCGACATCAGAAAACGGCTACTTGCGCTGTGGCCCGAACGGCGCGGGTCACTTCGTAAAGATGGTCCACAACGGTATCGAGTACGGGATGATGGCCGCATTTGCCGAGGGATTGAACATCATTAAGAATGCCAACGCCGGCAAGGTGAAGCGCGATGTGGACGCCGAGACAACCCCGCTGCGCCATCCCGAACTCTATCAATACGACATGGACATGCCCGAGGTCGCGGAGGTCTGGCGGCGCGGCAGTGTTATCGGTTCCTGGCTGCTTGATCTGACTGCCGCGGCTTTGCGGGGAAATCCTGATCTCTCGAATTTTGCGGGTCGCGTGTCGGATTCCGGAGAGGGACGGTGGACGGTGCAGGCAGCGGTGGACGAGGGCATTCCGGCGCCGGTGATCAGCGCCGCGCTCAGTTCCCGTTTTGCTTCACGTGGCAACGAAGAATATGCTGCCAAACTGCTTTCGGCGATGCGCTACGAATTCGGCGGCCACAAGGAGAAATCTGCCGATAAGCAGGAGGCGGCCTGATGGCAGATTTCCAGTCTGACGCCTTTGTGTTTTTCGGCGCCACCGGCGATCTCGCGCACAAACAGATCTTTCCGTCGCTGCAGGGGTTGATTCGCGATGAAGGTTTCAATCTGCCAATCGTCGGCGTGGCCAAAGCAGGCTGGAATCTTGATCAACTTAAAGCGCGCGCCAAGGACAGCCTCGAAAAACACGGCGGCCTCGACCAGGACGCGTTCAACAAGCTGACCGGCCTTTTGCGCTACGTGGACGGCGACTACAACGATCCGAAGACTTTCGCCCAACTGCGTAAAGAGTTGGGCTCGGCAAAACAACCGCTACATTACCTTGCGATTCCACCCAGCTTGTTCGGCACGGTTGCCGAGGGGCTGGCCAAGTCGGGCTGCGCTGAGAATGCGCGTGTCGTGGTGGAGAAGCCCTTCGGGCGTGATTTGGCATCGGCACAAGAACTCAACCGAATTCTGCACCGCTATTTCCCCGAAGAACGAATCTTCCGCATCGATCATTTTCTGGGAAAGGAACCGGTACAGAACATTCTCTATACCCGCTTCGCTAATCCAATGTTTGAACCGATCTGGAATCGCAACTACGTGCGAAGCATTCAGATCACCATGGCGGAGAAGTTCGGAGTCGAGGATCGCGGCAAGTTCTACGACGAAGCCGGCACGGTGCGGGATGTGGTTCAAAATCACCTGTTGCAAGTATTGGCCATCCTGGCCATGGATCCGCCGACCGGGGAGGCTCACGACGCGTGGCGCGACCAGAAGGCCGCGTTGCTCAAGGCGGTACGGCCCATTGCTCCGGGGGACGTCGTGCGCGGCCAGTACAACGGTTATCGGGCAGTGCCGGGCGTAGACGCGGCTTCCACGGTCGAGACTTTCATTGCGCTCAAGCTGTTCATTGAAACGTGGCGATGGGCCGGCGTACCCATCTATATCCGCGCAGGAAAAATGCTGCCGGTTACCGCGACCGAAGTGTTCGTTGAATTCAAACGCCCGCCGATGGAGACCTTTGGCGAGAGTCGTGCCCGGCACGTCCGCGCATCTGCGCATGCGTATCAGTCCAGACATCGCCATCGGAATGGGGGTGCGGGTGAAGACGCCGGGCGAGCAAATGACCGGCAGCGACGTGGAACTCACACTCACCGAGCAGGCCGCGGACGACAGGCCGCCGTATCGAACGGCTGCTGGGCGACGCTATGCGCGGACTGACTGAGCTCTTCACCCGTCAAGACGTAGTGGAGGCGCAATGGCGTGCGGTCGATCCGATCCTGGGCAACGTTACGCCGGCGCATCCCTATGAGCCGGGGACGTGGGGGCCCGGCGAGGTTCTGCAGCTCATCGGAAGCGACGGACCATGGATTAATCCCACGGTGCAAGAAGAAAACGAGAAAGAGTTGGAAAAATGAACCAGCGATTGACGGAAGCTCCTTCGTGGCATGCGCTGCAAGCTCATTACGAGAAGATCAAAGACATCCAACTGCGGCAGTTGTTTGCCGGCGATCCCAGTCGCGGCGATCGATTGGCTGCTGAGGCCGCCGGCCTTTACCTCGACTACTCGAAGAACCGAGTTACCGATGAAACCGTTCGGCTGCTGATCCAACTGGCCAAGGAGCGAGGCGTCGCTGACCGTCGTGACGCAATGTTTCGCGGCGAGAAGATCAACATTACGGAAGACCGCGCAGTGCTGCACGTTGCATTGCGCGCTCCACGAGGCACGCAGATCAAGGTGGACGGCGTGGATGTTGTCCCCGAGGTACACGCGGTGCTCGATAAGATGGCCGCGTTCTCCGACCGGGTGCGCAGCGGAGAATGGAAGGGGCACACCGGCAAAAGCATCGAGAACGTGATCAACGTCGGTATCGGCGGCTCGTACCTGGGACCCGAGATGGCTTACGACGCTCTCCGCACCTTTACTGACCGTGCGATGAAGTTCCGTTTCGTGGCGAACGTTGACGGCGCCGCGTTTGCCGAGGCCACCCACGACCTCGATCCCGCAGAGACCTTATTCATTCTCTCCTCGAAGACGTTCACAACGCTGGAAACCATGACGAACGCCGCGACCGCTCGGCGGTGGATCGTGAATGCGCTCAAGAGTGATGCCGCCGTAGCCAAGCACTTCGTGGCGGTCTCCACCAACGCGCAGGGAGTCAGCAAGTTTGGAATCGACACCGCCAACATGTTCGAATTCTGGGACTGGGTCGGAGGACGCTATTCGATGGACTCGGCCATCGGACTTTCCACGATGATCGCGATCGGGCCACAGGGATTCGAAGATCTACTCGCCGGATTTCACGATATGGACGAACACTTTCGGACCGCACCGCTGGAGAAGAATCTTCCCGTCCTGATGGGCTTGCTTACCGTCTGGTACAACAACTTTTTCGGAGCGCAGACCATCGGCATCATGCCGTACGCTGATAATCTCAAGCGCTTTCCGGCTTACCTGCAACAACTCCAGATGGAAAGCAACGGCAAGTACGTGGCCCTCGACCGTCAGCCCGTGAACTACCAGACTGGGCCGATCATCTGGGGTGAACCGGGCACCGACGGGCAGCACTCGTTTTACCAGCTCATTCATCAAGGAACGAAGTTGATCCCGTGCGATCTGATCGGATTTTGCGAACCACTGAGCGAATTTACTGACCATCATGATTTGCTGATGGCAAATCTGTTTGCGCAAGCCGAGGCGCTGGCTTTCGGCAAGACGGCTGAGGAGTTGAAGGGAGAAGGCTCTCCCGACTTTCAAACCCCATTCCGCGTTTGCGAAGGCAACCGACCGACCAATGTGATCCTGGCTGAAAAGCTGACTCCACGAGCAGTAGGGTCTCTCGTGGCTCTCTACGAACATAGCGTTTTCACGCAGGGTGCGATTTGGGACATCGACTCTTTCGATCAGTGGGGCGTGGAGCTGGGCAAAGTCCTTGCCACGCGCATCATTCCCGAATTGCAGAGTTCCGCCGAACCTAAGCTTAAGCACGACAGCTCGACCAACACGCTGATCGGGCGCTATCGCAGTTTGCGTGCCGGCAATTAAAACAGTCACCCCTGAACCATGAGCTGGCCGCCAAATCTTGACGCAGCCCACGCCATGGCAAATCCTGCTGGAGTGTTCCATTCTGACCAGACAGGCGTTCCTTGGCTACTCAATACTTTGTAGATCACAGCGACGGGACCACCATTTCGGTGAAGACGGTGACTGCTGCCAAGTAGGTCGCGAGCGGAGGCGCTGAGGGCAATCTTTCTAGTGCTCACGTGCTGCGGAGGCGGCTCTGATGCCAACTGATCTGGATACAAAGACGCCTGAAGAACGAAGGTCCACGTGGTTGGGGATTGGAAAGTTCTTGTTTATAGCTGTCTTGGCACTCCTTTTTTTTCTGCTTGCCCATAGCATGGTGCGTCACCGATTTTTCAGAGGAGGCTGGCGCAACCAGCACGGCTCCATCTCGCCCTGAAAAACTCGCGAGCCTTCGAATGATGGGACGAGCGGATGATTGCCGACCAATTTCTGGTCATCATGCGTCACAAACCGAAGGGAAATCGGATTGGCCTAAGGGCACCATTGATGCCACATTTCGCGGGCACAGAATCAAGATCACGGACAAGCGGGTCGTCCTGCAGGTGGCGTTGCAACGACAGAAAGGATTACACATTATGAAAGCCAATATTGATCGGGCGAGGGATTCCGAATCGAAGGACAAGAATCCCGAACCCAGGTTGGTGTCCAAGTCCGATGCCAAGGACGATCTGAAATCCCTGCCCCTGCCGGAAGTCGAAAAAAGATTGGGATCGTCAGCGAAGGGACTGAGCCAGGCCGAGGCACAGAAACGGCTGGCAAAATATGGCCCGAATGAGATCAAAGAGAAGAAAGACAATCTATTCCTGAAGTTCCTGAGCTATTTCTGGGGTCCGATTCCATGGATGATCGAAGCGGCAGTGATTTTGTCGGGAGTGGTTAGGCACTGGCTGGATTTCTTCATCATTCTCTTTCTGCTTTTTTCCAACGCGGTGGTTGCATTTTGGGAAGAACATCAGGCGGGCAACGAGATTGCAGCGTTGCGCGCGAAGCTGGCAACCAAGGCCCGCGCCCTGAGAGATGGGAAATGGGCTACTCCCAAGGTAGCGGAACTGGTGCCGGGCGATGTCATACGCCTGCTATTGGGGGACATCGTGCCGGCAGATGCACGGTTGTTGGCCGGCGATCCCGTGCAAGTCGATCAGTCCGCGCTCACCGGAGAATCTTTGCCCGCGACGCGCAAACCTGGCGAAGCAGTCTTTTCAGGTTCGATTATCAAGCGCGGCGAAATTGACGCGATGGTGTACGCCACCGGTACCAACACCTATTTCGGCAAGACTGCGGAATTGGTTCAAGATGCTCATACCGTCAGCCATTTCCAGCGTGCTGTGCTCAAGATTGGTAATTACCTGATCGTTCTTGCAGTGGCTCTGGTGGGGGTGATTGTTACCACTGCACTCTTCCGCCATGACCCAATCTTGAGCACGCTGGAATTCGCATTGGTGTTGCTGGTCGCTGCGATCCCTGTAGCCATGCCCACGGTTCTGTCCGTCACTATGGCAGTCGGCGCGCGTCTGCTGGCAAAAAAGCAAGCGATTGTGACCAAGTTGTCGGCGATCGAGGAACTCGCGGGCGTGGATGTGCTGTGCTCTGACAAGACCGGCACCTTGACCCAGAACAAGCTGACGCTGGGAGATCCATTCTGCGTCAATGGCATCGCAGCCGATCGAATCATCCTCTGATGCCGCCCTCGCTTCGCGTGCGGAGGACAAGGACACCATCGATTTGGCCGTCATCGGCGGCGTGAAGGACGACAACGAACTGAAGAGCTATCACGTCCTTCATTTCCAGCCGTTTGATCCGGTCCATAAGCGCACCGAAGCCACCGTAAAGGGCCCCGACGGGAAACAGTTCAAGGCGGCGAAGGGAGCGCCGCAGGTCATTCTGCAGATGGCGACCAACCTCGCGGAAGTAAAACCCGCGGTTGAGAAAGCCGTCAATGAATTTGCCGCACGCGGCTTCCGCTCCTTGGGTGTAGCCCGCGCGGATCAGGACGACAAGTGGCAGTTCGTTGGGGTGTTACCCATGTCCGATCCGCCGCGCGAACAGGCCAAGGCGACCATCGCGAGCGCAGTACAGATGGGCGTGAAAGTCAAAATGGTCACCGGCGACCAGTTGGCCATAGCGAAGGAAATGTCTCATGAGTTGGGCATGGGCACGAACATCCTGGACGCCACCGTATTGCGGGATAAACAAAAGAAGGCGGAGACCGCGGCATCCATCGAAAAGGCGGACGGCTTCGCCCAAGTGTTCCCCGAAGACAAATACAACATTGTCAACGTGCTGCAGAAGCACGGCCACATTGTCGGGATGACCGGCGACGGGGTGAACGACGCTCCCGCGCTTAAGCAAGCGAACTGCGGCATCGCGGTTTCCGGCGCGACCGATGCGGCCCGCGCGGCGGCAGACATCGTACTTCTCGCATCCGGCCTCTCGGTGATCATCGACGCGATCAAGGAGAGCCGCCGCATCTTCCAGCGGATGAACAGCTACGCGATCTACCGCATCGCCGAAACTCTGCGCGTGCTGTTCTTCATGACGCTGGCGATCCTCGTATTTAATTTCTACCCCGTGACCGCGGTGATGATCGTGATGATCGCCGTACTCAACGACGGGGCCATTCTCTCCATCGCCTATGACAAGGTTCATTACAGCGACAGGCCCGAGAAGTGGAATATGCGCCTGGTGCTCGGGATCTCGACCGTGCTGGGCGTTATTGGAGTCGTGGCTGCGTTCGGACTCTTTTATCTTGCCGAGCGCGTATTTCATCTCGACCGCGCACACGCTCAGACGCTGATGTACCTGAAGCTATCCGTAGCCGGACATTTGACGATTTTCTTGACGCGCACGCGGGGCCCATTCTGGTCGATACGCCCGGCTCGGATTCTCTGGATAGCGGTGCTCGGCACGCAAACTGTGGCGACGCTAATTGCGGTTTATGGTTTGTTTATGACGCCACTGGGCTGGCGCTGGGCAGGCTTCGTTTGGGTTTACGCCCTGGCGTGGTTCCTGCTCAATGACCGCGTGAAACTACTTGCCTATCGGATTTTTGATCCGGTTAAAGCACCGTCGCCAGCCAAGAACCCAGTCGATCTTACACCGCAGATTGCTACACGGGCGTATGAACTCTACCAGCAGCGAGGCCGGGGCGACGGCAAAGCGAATCAAGACTGGCTTGAGGCGGAGCGAGAGACCCGGAAGGATCAAGTGGCGAAGAAAGATGTGGCGTAATCGCTATCCCTTAGCATCGTTCCGAGCACTCGAACTCGATATGCGCACCTCATGCAGTTGGTGCGACTGAAGGAAGAAGATGAAAATTCATTCCGAGGATTTCCGTGTACCGCATCACAAGAAGATCGATATCAAACGCTTGCCGACAATCGTGAAGCCATTTTGCGAGTCAAAGAAGAAATATAAAGAGCTTCTGGAAGAACATATTGCTGAGTTGACCTCCCTGCAACAACTTCACTACGCGTCCAACCGGTATGCATTGCTGCTGATCTTTCAGGGGATGGACTCTGCCGGCAAAGATGGCGCGATCCGGCACGTCATGTCCGGAGTCAATCCCGAAGGCTGCGAAGTTTTCAGTTTTAAACAACCGAGCGCCGAAGAATTGGAACATGATTTTCTCTGGCGCACGACATGCCGCCTTCCGGAACGCGGACGGATCGGTATCTTCAATCGTTCCTACTATGAGGAAGTCCTGATCGTTCGCGTGCATCCCGAGATTCTCCGCACCCAGCGGCTTCCAGAAGAGTTGCGCGACGAGAAAAACATCTGGAAAGAGCGGTATCGGTCGATCGTTGATCTTGAGCGCCACCTTTATCGCAACGGAACGCGGATCGTCAAAATATTCTTAAACCTTTCGTACGAAGAACAGCGCAAGCGATTTCTCGCGCGAATTGACGTGCCCGACAAAAACTGGAAGGTCAGCTCCTCGGACAATCACGAGAGGAAATACTGGAAGCATTACATGGAAGCGTATGAGGATTGCCTGAACGCGACCAGCACCCATCACGCACCCTGGTACGCCGTTCCAGCAGATGATAAAGACAACGCGCGGCTGATTGTGTCCCGTATTGTCCTCGACACCCTCCAGGATCTCAAGATGGCATATCCGAAGACCACGGAAAAGCGTCGGCTGGAATTGCAGGCGATCGCCAAGGAACTGGCGAAATAACGACAAAGTAGTTGAGAGGAATAATTTGTATGCCTACGAAAGAACAAAGGATAGAGGTTGACCAGGCGAGCAGCTCGAAATCGCGGCCAAAGAATTTAGATCGGACTCCTGAGCGCTCTAAGTTTATCTTCGATGCGGCTTTGTCTACTGCTGTCGCCGCCAACGGCCAACGGCCAACCAAAACGCCGCAGCCCGACGGTCCGCTGACGCCCGAAATGCTCGACAAGATGAACCGCTACTGGCGAGCCGCGAATTATCTGTGCATCGGCCAGATCTACCTCTTCGAGAATCCCCTTTTGCGAGAGCCTCTCAAGGCCGAACAGATCAAACCAAGGCTGCTCGGGCACTGGGGAACTTCGCCGGGACAGAATCTTATTTACATTCATCTGAACCGCCTCATCAAAGAGCATGATGCCAATATCATTTACATTGCCGGTCCCGGACATGGCGGTCCATCGCTCAATGCGTGCTCATATCTGGAAGGCACTTATACCGAAGTACATCCGGAGATCACGCCGGATGAGAACGGCCTACGACTTCTTTTCCGGAAGTTCTCGACTCCGGGCGGAGTGCCCAGTCATTGCGGACCACACGTCCCGAATTCCATGCACGAGGGCGGCGAACTCGGCTATTCGATGGTTCACGCATTCGGAGCCGCTTTCGACAATCCCGATCTGATCGTTGCCTGCATCATCGGCGACGGAGAATCCGAGACTTGCCCGCTGGAAGGAAGCTGGAAGTCCGTCAACTTTCTTAAATCCGGTGCGGGACGGGGCTGTCCTTCCGATTCTGCACCTCAACGGCTACAAGATTTCCGGACCGACCGTTCAGGGACGGACGAGCGACGAAGACTTAAGAGCTCTATACATAGGACGCGGCTACAAGCCCTATTTTGTAGAAGGCGACGATCCTGAAGTCGTGCATCAACTCCTGGCTGAAACGCTGGACGATTGTTATGCCGAGATTCGAACCATCCAGCAGGAGGCGCGTCAGAGCGGGTTCAAGAAGCAGCCAATCTGGCCCATGATCGTCCTGCGCACGCCCAAGGGATGGACCTGTCCGAAAGAAGTGGATGGAATCCCGATTGAAGGCACCTTCCGCGCTCATCAGGTCCCTCTCGCCACGGTCCGCGAAAATCCGGAACATCTCAAGATCCTTGAGGCCTGGATGAGAAGCTACAAGCCGGAGGAGCTCTTCGATGAAAAGGGGAAATTCATTGCCGAGCTAGCGGAACTCGCGCCGATTGGCGATCGTCGCATGGGAGGGAATCCTCATGTGAACGGCGGACGACTGCTGACCGCGCTCGATATACCAGACTTTACAAGTTATGCGCTGGAGATCCCAGGACCGGGTCAAGTGGTCGCGGAAGCTCCACGAAAGCTCGGAGATTTTTTCAGAGACATCTTCAAGCTCAATCCAACAAACTTTCGCATGTTCTGTCCCGATGAAACGGACTCCAATCGCCTAAACTCCGTCCTCGAAGCCACCAAGCGCTGCTTTATGGCGGAGACTGTTTCGATCGATGACGAACTGAGTCCCGATGGCCGTGTCATGGAAGTATTGAGCGAACATTGCTGTCAGGGATGGCTCGAAGGGTACTTGCTGACGGGGCGGCATGGCATGTGGTCTTCCTACGAAGCCTTCGCGCAAGTCGTGGATTCGATGCTGACGCAACACGCCAAATGGCTGGAGCAATGCCGCGATTTTCCCTGGCGCAGACCGCTCGCATCGTTGAATGTTCTATTGACAAGTCATGCGTGGCGAAACGATCACAACGGTTTCAGCCATCAGGCGACTGGATTTGTAGACAACGCGCTGGCGCGCAGGAGTGAAACCATCCGCGTTTACTATCCTCCGGACAGCAACTGCCTCCTAAGCGTTTTCGACCATTGCCTGCGGAGCCGCAACTACGTCAACATCGTTACCTGCGGAAAGCAGCCGCAGCTTCAGTGGCTGAACATGGACGAAGCTCTCGAACATTGCTCGCGAGGTGCCTCGACTTGGAAGTTTGCCACCAACGACGGAGGTGGAGAACCGGACGTCGTATTGGCCTGCGCAGGCGACGTACCAACCATCGAAACCTGCGCGGCCTCGTGGCTTCTGCAGAAGTATGTTCCCGGCATCAAGGTGCGGGTTGTCAATGTGGTGGACTTGAGCATTTTGATGAGCCCGGATGATCATCCGCATGGCATGGATAACATGTCTTTCAACGCTCTATTCACCAAAGACGCACCTGTCATCTTCGCCTTCCACAACAATCGCTGGCTCATTCACACCATGGTTCATGGACGCTCCAATGAAAGCCGCTTCCATGTGCGCGGCTATATGGATCAGGGCACGACCACCACGCCGTTCGACATGGTAGTGCTGAACAAGATGAGCCGTTTTCATCTTGCTATCGATGCACTGAAGTACGTCTCACGGCTGCGCTCAGAGGTTTCAGACGTAGTCGACACGTTCAACCGGAAGCTGTACGAGCACCACGACTACATTCGACAACACTTGGAAGACATGCCCGAGATCAGAAACTGGCAATGGACAGCCGACTTCAGCGAGCCGAGCGCTCCTCCGCCACTGGCCAAGGGACATCCCCGCGCAGGTTTGTTCAGCGATAGCTAAATGAAGCGAGGCGGCAAACGATGCCGACGGAGGCAAACCAACGAACCCACGCATCCTGACGATAAATGGTGGCTCGTCGAGCATCAAATTTGCCTTGTTCGAAGCCAGCGACCCGCTTCGACGGATTCTGGATGGCGGAATTGAGCGGATTGGACTGCCGGAAGCCACCTTTCGTGTAAAGGGATCGGGCCAGGCGGACAACTTTGCGCGCTCAGTCAAGGCGCCAGATCACACGGTAGCGGTGGGCCTTCTCATGGATTGGATCGAGCAACGCAGCGGGCGCGACGCATTGACCGCGGTCGGGCATCGCGTGGTGCATGGTGGACCGAAGTATTACAAACCGCAGCGAATCACTGCGGAAATGGTTAAGGAGTTGAAGCAACTCAGTCCATTTGATCCCGACCATATGCCGGAAGAGATCCTATTGACCGAGGCGTTCCATCGCCGATTTCCAGATCTGCCTCAAGTGGCATGTTTCGACACGGCTTTTCACCATGACCTTCCGCGCGTGGCGCAAATGCTGCCAATCCCTCGTCGCTACGAGGCAAAGGGCGTGCGACGGTACGGCTTTCACGGGCTGTCATACGAGTTTCTGATGGAAGAGCTGGCCCGCTTGGCTGGAGCGGATGTGGCGCGGGGCCGCGTAATCCTCGCACACTTGGGCAACGGCGCGAGTCTGGCGGCGGTGCATGACGGCAAATCCATCGACACAAGCATGAGTTTCACACCGACCGCCGGCGTGCCGATGAGCACCCGCACCGGTGATCTCGATCCCGGACTGGTTTGGTATCTGGCGCGCACTGAAAAAATGAGCGCCAAGCAATTCAACGACATGGTCAATTTCCAGTCCGGGCTGCTCGGCATATCCGAAACCAGTTCCGACATGCGTGACTTGCTAAAGCACGAGACGCAGGACGTGCGGGCGGCTGAAGCAGTCGCTCTGTTCTGTTACCAGGTCAAGAAGTGGATTGGTGCATTCGCGGCGGCGTTGGGCGGAATCGAGACACTGGTGTTCGCCGGAGGCATCGGAGAGAATGCACCCGCAGTTCGCGCTCGGATTTGCGATGGGTTAGGCTTTCTTGGAATCGAACTCGAAGAAAAGCAAAACGGGGCGAACGAGGGCGTGATTTCCGCGGTGTCCAGCCGAGTTGTGGTACGCGTCATTCATACGGACGAAGAGCAAATAATAGCCAAGACGGTTCGCCAGGTCCTCGGCCTGACTATAAGGCGATCTCCATAACGAATTATGGCTGCAATTGTCGAAGTCGCATCATCGAATTCTTCCACGAAGCCGGTCCAGACCACATCCTCGTCCGGGCTCACGAGCGCTGAAGCACGGAGCCGTCTTCAAAAAGACGGGCCCAATGCCATGCCCGATGTGTCCGCTCATCCACTTCGACACGCATTGGCCAAGTTTTGGGCGCCTGTCCCTTGGTTGCTCGAAGCCTCGATTGTGCTTGAGGTCGTGCTGCATAAATACTTCGAGGCCTCGATCATTGCGGGCCTGCTGGTCTTCAACGCAGCCTAGCGTATTTTCAGGAAGGTCGTGCCCAAGCCACCTTAAAGGCTTTGAACTCGCGTCTCGCCTTGAATGCCTCTGTCGAGCGCGATGAGGCCTGGAAGACAGTGCCGGCCGCGGAGTTAGTGCGTGGCGATCTCGTGAAGTTGTCACTTGGCGGAGTCGTGCCCGCGGATGTACATCTGATCGGGGGATCCATCCTCCTCGATCAATCCATGCTTACAGGAGAATCTCTGCCCATTGAGGCTGGTCCGGGCCTTGATACCTATGCGGGAGCATTGGTGCGGCGCGGTGAAGCAACCGCGGAAGTCACAGCCACTGGTGTTCATACCAAATTTGGTCGTACGGCGGAACTCGTGCGCACTGCGCACGCTGCAAGTTCACAGCAGAACGCAGTGCTGCGGATCGTGCGGAATCTGGCCATTTTCAATGCCGTCGTCATCCTTATTATCGGAGCATATGCCTATTTTCATGCGATGCCGTGGAGCGAGATTATCCCACTGCTGCTCACGTCGGTTCTGGCTGCAATACCCGTGGCATTGCCGGCAACATTCACCCTCGCGGCGGCGCTTGGAGCGCGATCTCTGGCAAAGCTGGGCGTCCTGCCGACTCGGCTATCGGCTGTAGATGAGGCTGCGACAATTGATGTCCTGTGCTCAGACAAAACAGGAACGCTCACCCGGAATGAACTTTCGGTCACCAGCGTTAAGCCGATGCCTGGGTTTGACGAAGCCCACGTTCTCGGCATGGCAGCCCTCGCAAGTTCTGACGGCGGGGATGACTTTGTGGATGCGGCGATTCGCTCTGCCTCCACGCAAAAGCCGGCATCGGATCTTCCAAAGCTAATCACCTTTGTGCCATTCGACCCTGCCAAGAAAACTTCCGAAGCAACGGCAACCGATGCAAAGGGGAGCGTAGAGCGCATCGTCAAGGGAGCCTTCACGGTCGTCGCGAGCCTCACGGCCGCACCACCCACAGCGGCCGGTTTGGCCGACAGACTTGAAAAGCAAGGCTTCAGAGTGTTAGCGGTAGCTGCGGGCACCGCAACAGCTTTGAAGCTTTTGGGCCTAATTGCCCTCAGTGACCCGCCCCGTAAGGACTCTATCTCTCTGATCTCGGAGCTCAAGACTCTGGGCGTGCGCACTGTGATGGTGACGGGTGACGCTCCCGCTACGGCGGCAATCGTTGCCCACGCAGTGGGATTGGATGGGGCTGTTTGCCCGCCCGGACCGGTACCCGATGGCGTAAAACCGGAGGATTTTGCGGTATTTGCAAGTATTCTTCCCGAAGGAAAATTTGATCTGGTCAAGGCCTTCCAAAAGAACGGGCATACGGTTGGGATGTGCGGCGATGGCGCCAACGATGCACCCGCGCTGCGTCAGGCACAGATGGGGATTGCCGTATCGACCGCAACCGATGTCGCCAAATCGGCAGCGGGTATTGTGCTGACGCGGGCTGGGCTTGGCGGCATCGTCGCCGCCGTAAAAGAAGGAAGGATCACCTTTCAGCGCATTCTTACCTACACGCTGAACTCCGTCCTCAAGAAGATCGTGCAGGTGCTTTTGCTGGCAATTGGCCTGGTCATGACCGGACATGCGGTTTTGACGCCCATGCTGATGGTCATTGTGATGATCACCGGCGACTTCCTGGCCATGGCGTTGACCACTGACAGAGTACAGGCCATCGCCCATGCCAAATTCCTGGCAAGTCGGCAGGATTACGATGGCCGGGGTTACTCTGGGAGGCTGCTTTCTAGCGTTCTGTGTAGCTGTCCTCGCGGTTGGCAAGTTCGAAATGCAATTCGGAATCGAAGCCCTGAGAACGCTTTCCGTCGTTGCCATCGTATACGGCGGTCAAGCCACCATTTACGCTCTGCGAGGGCGTCGCCACCTCTGGGGACTGCGCCCGACGGTATGGCTCGTGGTTTCCTCCGTCGCCGACATTCTCATTATCTCGACCTTGGCTATTCGCGGAATTGCGATGGCACCACTGCCCGCTCCCGTCCTGGCGTGTGAGTTTGGAGCGGCCATCATTTTCGGATTGATCCTAGACGGAGTGAAGATCCCTGTCTTTGCCCGGCTTGGAATCTCGTGAGCATCAGGCTTTGAAATAACCACCGGAGATGGCCGGGGGGACGGGAAGCTGAAGGAGTGATCGCTGATGGAATCGGAGCCAGCCAAAGCGCCAAAAGGTCGACCAAAACGCGGATTCTGGAACGTGATCCAGTGGATCTTTCTGTGGGGCACCATTTTCGGGTTGACCGGAGTAGCACTGGTCGCGGTGACAAACAAGGCGGTGATCTGGTCGAGTTCAGATTCGTTTTGCGGAACGCTCTGCCATACGATGACTTGGTCTTCAGCGGCATATCATCAAGGCCCGCACTTCATCAATGCCTCCGGGGTTCGTGCAAGTTGCGGTCAATGCCACATCCCCTACGATTCCAGCCACGCAACGGCGACGGAGTACGTAAAGCTGCTTCTGTTCAAGGCGGACCGCGGCGCAAAAGACTTCTGGTATGAGTCGCGCAAGACCATCGCGACTAAGGAAGAATGGGAAAAGCAACGACCACAATTACGAACAGAATTCGAAAACTACACCAAGGCGCACAATTACATTACCTGTCGCGGTTGTCATTCGCTCGAAGCGTTTGGTGGACCGCGAAGCCGCATGAAAGCTCTGATCCACAAAGATCTCATCAAAGCCAACACCTTCGATTGTTTCCAGTGTCATCAGGATGTCGGGCATGTGTATGAGCAGCCGGTGGCGAAGGTGGGCGGCTGGTACACAGCTGAACAAGCGGCTTCGGGCGCAACCCTTTATCAGGCACAGTGCGCGAGCTGCCACGGCGCGAAACTGGAGGGCGGCGCTGGGCCATCGCTGAAGGGTACTACGTGGCACCAGATGTATGGAGGCGCAAGACTATTGACGGTATGGGGAGAAATCACCGGCCCGATGGCCCAGTACGCGGGGACGACCTACACAACCCAGCAGTCGTTGGACATTGTATCGTACCTGTTGCAACAAAATGGGCTGCCCTCGGGGAACCAGCCGCTTGCGGACACGCGAGAATTGTCGGAGGTATTGCCGGCGAAATAGAGGTCGTGCGGACAAACGGATTGACGGTCAGCGGTCTCCCGACAAACCAAACCGAGCGCATCACACCTTTGCTTCCGGGGAGTCTGCGACTCCTTCCGGCGGTAAGACATCCGGCATGTCAAGACGTGCGACACCAATCCGGCTGTCAGCCATCCCATAATAAACGTCGAAGCGATTCGATAAGCCGATATCGTCGCGCCGGTCGATGCCGGTGGGGAATACGACGTGGGCGACGGTCCCGCTGCATTCCTGCGGCAGCGTCGGCGTCAGCACCGGTTCTACCGAACGATAGCGGATGACTTGCGGATGCTCTTTCGAGAGAACCATCACGCCTGCCGAATAACGCAATTGGTGTTCGCCTTTGCCGGTATTTTCCATTTCGCTGACGCCGTGGTAAACGATCAGCCAACCGTGCCGAGTCAGGATTGGCGGAGTGCCACCGCCGATCTTGAGACGCTCCCAGGGTGACACTGGAGTAGCCAGCCGATGATGAGACATGAACCGACCGAGGCGATTTGATTCACGCGACTCCAAGGACATTACGCAGTAGGAAATCCAGATGCTTTCCCGATCGAGATCAACCTTACGAGCCGCGGGATGGCGAACAGTTTCCTCTGGACGAGTGCCAGGAAAAAGAGGCCGGTGCAGGATGGCCAGCTCCGGGTGCCCGGATGGATTAGGAATCGCAACCGGGAAGAGACTGGCGTCCTTGTCATCCACGTCGCCGCACTCGACACCATGATAAGGACCAAAGGTCGCGAGCCCGAGACGTTTCCAGTGGAACAGGTCCTTCGATAAAGCCAGGGCGATTCGCGGCCCTTCAGGCGAAAAAGCAGTGTAGGTCATCATGTAGCTCTGCAGCGGTTCCACGAAGGTGATGCGAGGATCTTCGCAGCCACCACCGCCATCGGGCCGCCGCTCATAATCGGCCTCCGGCTCCAGCGCGATGCCGAGCCGCTCGACGCCTGCCGGATCGCCGGCTTTATTGAATCGCACTCGCGCAATGCCGATTCGCGAGTAATTCCCCCGCGCAACCAGCCGCGGGAACATGTAGAGCTCACCATCCGGGCCACGAGCGGCAGCCGGATTCAGGACCCCTTCGACCTCCTGCGCGTTCCCCGGCTCCGGCTCCATCAACATTCCTAGCCGTTGCAACTTAAGTCCGCTCATCAAATCCTTTTCGGAGATTGCCATAACTTCACGCCGCCTTACTACCGACTGCTAAACAGGCGATGATGGTTTGGATAACCCGCTTGGTCTCGTTGGGATCCTTAACCGGGATGCAATCCACTCCGGCTGTTTCAGCAGGATAGTCATTGCCGCCCACGTACAAGGCGTCGCCGACATAAATCATCTCTTTTATCGAAATACCGAGCAGGTCTCGCAGTTTTCTGATGCCGTAGGCTTTGTCAATGCCAGGCTTGGTAATGTCAACAGATGTCGAGCCCCCGATTCGGACGGAAAACTCAGGGATGAAAGTGTCAAGAATAGCTTTGATCTTCTTCCGCTTGGCGAAATCGGGGTCCCATTTTTCCTTTTCCTCCAAGGGAGCCTGCTGACCTAAGGCAGAAAATGTTATCTGGCTTCCACGGTCCTCGATTTGCTCGCCCCAGAGCTTTTCGATCTTGAAGTCTGCAACTCCGATCGCCTTCTTGAGGGAATCGAGGATTTTTTCTCTTTGATCTGTAGTGAAATCTTCCGAATAGATCTTTTTCCAATCTGCTGACTCGTATCGGTAAAACTTTGTGCCGCAAGTAGGAAGGAGAGATAGATTCGCCAGGAGTTTGTCGTGAGGCAGATTCGAAACGAATTGCTTTTCAAACTGCGGCCAACCGCCGCCGGAAATCACCGCCACTTTCACAATACCGAGAAGGTCATGCAGCAGTCCCGACATTTCGGGATCAACGGCCGATTTACTGTCGGCAAGTGTGCCATCGAGATCAAACACAATCAGCTTTTTCACTATGCCTCCACCTTCTAAATTCTCGCGATCTCAATCCGGTATTGCGATTTCCAGCAAGTTCACTGCACCGCGCGGCCGAAAAACACATGTACCGATCACCGCAGGTAAGAGGAATACGTCGCCTTTTCCGACGGCGTAAGTGGCGCTGCCATGCTCAACTTGCCCCTCGCCCTCGATGCATACCAGCACACGCGGTAAATCGACTGCGCCGACTGTAAACGGCGATTGTCCGCGCAGCCGCCACAACCAGAAATGTTCGCATTGAAAAAGTCTCTCGCGTTCCACCGGGGTCGTTGTCTCGACCACGGGTGTCACCCGACTGACCGGACCTTCCGAAAAATCAATG
The DNA here is from genome assembly GCA_963700225.1 of uncultured Acidobacteriota bacterium. Classification (GTDB taxonomy): domain Bacteria; phylum Acidobacteriota; class Terriglobia; order Terriglobales; family Acidobacteriaceae; genus Sulfotelmatobacter. The sequence continues at coordinate 631,063 of CAVOWU010000012.1, read as the reverse complement.
CAGGCCATCGCCTTATCGACTTGTAGTGCCCGTGGCTTTCCTGTCTTCGGATCAATATGGTCCCAGTCGTACAGACGAAATGTCACATCGCTATTCTGCTGAATCTCGAACACCACGAGATCGCCGCCCAAAGAGTGAACCGTGCCTGCGCGGAGGAAAATGGCGTCGTCGGGCTTCGGAGTTAAACATGCGAGGTGGTCCACCACCGTCCCGTTTGTTAGCGCGCGCCGCAGATCGGCTTCCGTAGTATTCGGCCTCAGTCCCGCGTAGATGCGGCTTTGTGTCCCGGCTTCCAGCACAACCCAAGCTTCGGTCTTCGGGGTCTCGCCCGCAGGCAGCAGGTTCGTATTCGCTTTCGTGGGATGCACCTGGACCGAAAGCATTTCGTGTACGTCGAGGAACTTCAGCAAAAGAGGGAATCGGGGGAAGCGCCCGGCCAGCTTTCCCATTATTTGCTTCGGGAACTGCTGTAGCAATTGACCGATGGTCTGCCCCTTTAAAGGTCCATCAGTGACGCGGCTCTGATGGTCATCGCGATCGCTGAGTAGCCAAGCTTCGCCAATAGGGCCGCTGGGCAGGGGTGCGGTGAGCAAGTTGGCCAAATGCCGGCCGCCCCACAGCCGATACTGATAGATCGGTTCGAATCGCAGAGGATACAGAAGGGCTTGATTCAATGCTCCTTCTCTGTCCTCGACAGCCAGGCTGACGGTGGTGTCGATCATGACTGGTCTGAGAATGTCGCCTCGGCAGCAGGTGGATCAGTTCTGTGAGTCCGTTCATCATGCAATTTGCCGAGGGTATGCTCGATCAATCTGGCTAACTTATCTGCGGCGCCGTTGACGGCCAGGTCCACAGTCGCCGCTTCGTCGGTGACCGCGATGGGCTGGCGGCCTTCGAGGCGCGCCTCGATCATGCAACGTTTGTTATTCGCGCGGCTCTTAGGGCCGCTCTCGTCGGTCAGGTGGACTTCCACCCGCGTGATGTGATCGCTCATTCGGCTCAGAGCATTCTCCACCACGCCCCTGATTTGATCGGCTAGAGCCTCGTGACCTTCGATTGTGTGGTCTGTATTGACTTGGATCTGCATGCTGATCTCCTGCCTGATTGTTTAATCAATGATGTTTCTTGCCTCACAAATTGCCGCCGCTAAGCCTACGGAACTCGGCTACCCGCGGGCATCTGCTTCTGACGGCCGGAAGGCACCATCGACAAGTCGTTGGTTCCGACGTAAATACCGATAGCAACGAGCATGACGAGTAGTCCGAACCAGAACTTCCAATCATGATGAGCGCGCCTCCAGTATGGAGTCTGGCCATGGCTATGATGACTCTCCCCGTTTGGATGCAAATGTTCGGTATTGTGCATCGTCATGGCTCGTCTCCAATCAAATCGAGAAAGTTAGGTGGTATGCATGACTGCAAGCGAAAATCACAAGCCGCCCTTTCCACGAAGGCGACTGTCCCGACCTAAACGCCGCTCAACGAAAGGGCGGCCTTATGTTCCGCGTCCTGCAGCCAATAGGGCGGCCGGCCGTAGTGAGTATGGAGGCGGTCTTCGTATTCACGAGTGATCGGCGCAGACTCAGCGAACGCCGGCGCGCTTTTGATGGCATCCCGCCAGAGACCGACGTACACTTTCGACTCCGTCCAACTCACCTTCTGAATCCACGCGGGCGAAACCAATACCTTCTTGCCCGGCCACCAATTTCTCGTTAGCACCTCAATGTAGCGGATGGCCCACGTTTCGTCGTCTACCAAGAAGCCCGCCACATGGCCGATCTCGCCGTCCTCAGCCTCAATGTGATAGCCGGAGACAGCTCCAGTGCTGCGAAGATGCGAATCCATCGACTCTCTCCGGATCTTTTCCGCCAGCACATCCTTAGGAGTCGCGATTCGATTCGACAAGCTCGACGGATAGGCCCCGGGACCCCATAGGAAGGGGCCGCTCCAGTAGTTCGGATAATTGTAATAACCGAGATATTCGCTCTCATACTGCCGTGAAACAGGCCGCTGCGTGTCTCTGTTAGGGCTATTCTCGATTTGCTTTTTCGTCAGCGCCACATCCAATCGCTTGCCTTGCCAATCCACGTTCGTCACAGAGAATGGTGAGATCAAAACTTCCCGGTCGCTGAGCCAGCCTCCGGTTGCCGCCGTCAGGTAGCGAATCGCCCATGTCTCGTCGTCGAAATACAACTGATCTACAGTGCCAATCTCGCCGTCCGTGGCCCGGATCACGAGACCTTTCACTTGGTTCACATTCGTTAACATCGGTAGTCCTCCTGTTGTCTGGTCTTCAACCACTCAAACCTAAGTCAGGTGACGACTTCGCTCAGAGCAAGAGTGACCAAATCACGGTTTCTGAGTCGGAGCTTCCGCACCTAGAATCGGTCCTGTTTTCTGGCCTAACTCTTGGGTGAGCTTGTGAACATTCATGGAATGTTCGTGCGCCTGTTTGCTGAGCTCGTGAGCAGTCAAGTGATCTTCTTTGCCATGGGCGACAGCCGCAGCCGCGTGCGCGTGGGCCGCAAGGTTGTGAAGTTCTGCAGCTCGCTCGTGTGCCCTCTGTGACATGATTCTTCTCCTCGTCACTGTGCGTTTATCGCACGTGTCGTCGCTCAGGCTGACCCACCTCTCGCCATTTCGGGGGCGACGGTTTATGCAACGCGGTCGTTGTCATTTCGATACTCTTCGGGAACGTCGTCCTCCGGGACTTGGCGGGTCGTGACCTCTGAGACATCCGGATCTTTGGCGTTCTCTACACCGTCGACGATCGAGGCTTCGAAAGCGTTTCCCTCTTCCACTAATTCTTCGACGCTCTCGGAATCCGCTTCGGCCGGGCGCGACATGCCCTGAATGTCGCCGGACTGCCCGGCCGAGTTCGTTTCACGTTCCTCTTCGTCGCGCTCGTTGTCGCGCCGATTATCTGCAACCATGGTTCTTGCCTCGTTGAGATGAGCTAGCACATTTCATTGAGCTCTGCGTACTACGCGGCCACAGCTTCCGCGGTATGTAGTGTGGAATTTGCAGGACTCGTGCTTGCGATGATCTCCTTCGCTTTGGCCACTTCTGCAGCCGTTCCATGGGCGATCAGCAGAAACTGATCTGTGGTGAGGGCAGTTTGGTACTTCACAATGCTGTCCTTGGGGATGCCTATGCTGAAGAGACCGGCTCCCAAAGCACCCAAAGCGCCTACTTCTACGGCACCTTCCAACCCTGCCACGATCCACGCCACCAGAGGTCCAGCCACTAAAATTGGGCCGAGCCCTGGGATCACGAACATCGCGGATCCGAACAAGAGGGCCCAAAAGCCTCCCCAGAACGCACCAACCTTTCCCCAATATTTCATGCGGTCGCCGGTATTGTAGTAGCCGACCACTTGCTCATCTGTGTGATATCCCTTCCCGACGATCGACAATTTGTGCATATCGACTCCGCCACGCTGAAGTTCCTTGACCGCTCGATCCGCATCCGTATGAGTGTGATAAATCGCGACAACTGAATTTTCGATAGACATCTGTTAATCTCCTCGGCCATTAGCCGGCATTCTTCAACCCATCAACACAAGTTCCCGCTCGCAGTATGACAACGCATACACGCGAAGACTGATCTTTATTGCTCAGTGTCAGTGTTTGATTCGGTATTCGATTACACGCCCACGAACTCGGGACGGTAATCCTTCCAAATCCCCGTAGCCGGCGAGATCACCCGGACGGGAGCATCTTCAGCGTGCTTCGCGGTCCTCGCCCATTGCCAGGCGTTCTGCATTTCGAAGGATTCGAAGTAGCGCGTCTCTGACTGGAGAATGGCGGCTCCGGCAGTAAGGAGCTCCACAACCTCCTCCCAACGGTGGGCTCCGACGATTGCCATACGAGCGATATGACTTGTGTGCTTCTGGAGAAACCGCAGATCATCCCAGCGTGCCTTCCATTCGGCTCCCTGCATTTCCGTCAGGTCCACAAGGATGCCGATCGGGTGCTTTTTGTGCTGGGCAATGAAGAACTCAAGCTGCGGCTCGAATGTCTTGAGTTCCTCGTCCAATAGCTTTCCGACAACCTTAAAGCCAAACGCGACTCCTCCAGTTTCTTTCAGACGTTCAATCACCGGCACACCTCACTGTTTCCTTTAAAAGCTGTACTTCTTCTTCCGAGGCATTGGGGTCTAAGACAAACCAGCCGCGTCGCAGCCCAGCCCCCAGTTTCCAGTCAGCGGAGGCTGACATGTTGCAGTTACTAGTCGTCAATTCGCCTAGCGGCCGAGGAAAACAAATATGCCATCCTCACTCGCATACCTCGCACTCTGACAATGCTTGCATCGTGGGACCAAAACCAGAGCTCAAACTCAGTGGTCTTGGCGCGCATTCACTGTGATCCTCGTAGCCTCACTTCGGAGGTTAGACCTTACTGCTGGGTGAGAATGAGCATTCTTGCTCAGAAACACCAGAGGTCCGCTGTTAAGCTCGAATCTTCTCGGAAAAAAATAACCTAAGAGGAGATACCTATGCCATCCAAAATGCACGCAGCGGTTGTCGAGCAATTCGGAAAACCTTTATCCCTTCGTGGAATTGGACATTCCCTCTCCCGGACCCGGCGAAATCCTAGTGAAGACAGAGGCGTGCGGGGTATGCCACACCGATCTGCATGCGATGCACGGCGACTGGCCGGTGAAGCCCACACTCCCGTTCATTCCTGGCCACGAGGCCATTGGTCTGGTTGTTGCAGTTGGTTCAGGGGTGAAAATTGTTAAGGAGGGCGACCGCGTCGGAGTGCCGTGGCTCTACTCGGCGTGTGGTCACTGCGAATACTGTTTGACTGGCTTGGGAAACGGTTTGCGCTCAGGCCAAGTTCGGCGGCTACAGCGTTAACGGTGGTTTTGCCGAATTCATCATCGCCGACCCCGATTACGTTGCCCACGTGCCCGCGGGCCTAACAGCTACGGAGGCCGCGCCGTTGATCTGCGCTGGAATCACTACCTACAAAGGGATTAAGCAGACCGAAGCGCGACCCGGGGAATGGATCGCTATCTCTGGTGCTGGCGGACTCGGTCACTTGGCCATCCAATATGCGAAAGCCATGGGACTACTCGTCTGCGCCATCGACATTGATGATGGCAAGCTGGCACATGCCACGCGCCTTGGCGCCGATTTCGTGATCAACGCCAAGACTGGAGATCCGGCAGCTGCCGTCAAGAAAGCGACCGGCGGCGGAGCTCATGGCGTTCTAATTACTGCACCTTCGCTCATCGCGTTCAAGCAAGGCGTTGGCATGACCCGGAAGCGCGGCACTTGCGTCTTGGTCGGACTGCCGCCCGGCGAATTCCCGGTTCCGCTTTTCGACGTTGTGGCAAACTGCATAACCATCCGCGGTTCGTTCGTCGGCACGCGCCAGGATATGGCCGAAGCACTAGCTTTCGCTGTCGGAGGCAAAGTCAAAGCCGATATCGAGCTGCAGCCCCTATCTTCGATCAACCAGATCTTCGACCGCCTTGAACACGGCGATGTGCCGTCACGCGTGGTCCTCGACTTCGCGCCGGCTAAAACGATGAACCAGGGCTCGGAAGTGGATCAGTATTTCGCAAAAGCAGGTGCAGGTTCGGCAAGAGATCTGTGAGGCTCGCTGCCTTTTCGACTGGGAGTTCCGCTGGGGTTGTGGTGAGTACGGAATCAGCTCCAGCGTTTCGTTCGAGCTGGACCCTCGCAGCTTCTTGGTGAGCTTGGTTCCAAAACTGTGCGCCCGCAACAGAATATGTGGCAACGCCGGATGGGTCATCGTCGGCGGCCCCAGTGATAACGCCAGGGCCAAGCGACCTCAGCAGCAATCGTATCCATCGAGATGGGGCAAATGTCGGCACGAAAGAGTCCCCGCGGAAACTCCCTACGAATCACAGCGCGAATCTAACGCGCAATCCAGGACGGCGCAATGGGTTGGCATACGAGCCGGCGAGCGATGTCGTCGCGCATTTCGAGGAGTGTTTTGGGGTGAAAATACTTTGGGGACTTTTTGAGGGACCCTGCGTCAGAAGTGGCATTACTTGGCAGTTTTCGAATTTGGACGTAAAGGCTGTATTTTCAGAGCCAATCGCAATACATAGCAATTGGCGGATACCTCGTCCGTGCAACTGTTAACCGAAGGGTTGTAGGTTCGAGTCCTACCTGAGGAGCCATTCTTTCAACGGCTTACGTCCGTGCAAATCACTCGCAAATCAGTTGACAGGCTTAAGCCGATCCCCGCAACCCTGGAACTCGCTTTCTCCATGTCATCAGTTACGACAGAAGCGTAGATTCATGGTCGTGCGAATGTCCGAGTGCCGCATCAGCTTTTGTTGCACGCAATCGGCGTTCCACCGCGTCCAACCATGAACGATCAGTGTGTCTGAAGGACACAGAGAGATGAACGTAGCGCCTGTGCTTCCTCCGAGAATCGCGGCGGAGGTGATTCGATGCCTGCAGTCAGTCCCGCCAGGTCGTTGCCTATCTCGACCAGTGCAGCCGTGGGTACGGGGGCAGGAATCTATCGCGCCAAACGGTGCGACCTCAACGAACCGCTTTCTTTAGGTTTGTTGTTGTTGGATCGCTTGCGCGGTTACTGCTTGAAAGAGAAGTCCAGGCTTTTGGATTCGCCTGCTCCTATCGTGACCTTCTGGGTTTGAGTGCCTAACTTCTCCTGCCAAGCTGAAATCGTGTACGTGCCGGGCGGCAGATCTTTTACTTCAAATTTTCCATCCTTGTCCGTTACCGCAAAATACGGATGTTTGAAAACGGCGATGTAACCCCGCATCCAGGGATGAACGTTGCACTTCACCGGGATCGCAATTTCCTCGCGCGCAAAAGTCTGTTCGAGTGGCATGCCATGCGGCTGGGTCATATTCCACTCCCGGTTGTTGTTCGGGCTGGGATGAATATTGTGGGTCGTTTCATCATCGTTTACGACTTCGAGCTTCTGGTTCGCCTGCATCGCCAGCACGTGCGGCTTGTACTGGCAGCCCTTCTGTTGAAACACGGCTGGTTCCTGGGGAGGCTGAAAGTTATGCGAGGTCAGCCCATCTGAAACGTAGACGACCACATTCGCCAGACCACCGCTCGCTCCGACGACGACGTCTTCTGTGGTGATCGGCGTAGGATGCGCCTTGGCGCAGAGTGGGTCCGCCGACATGTCAATGCGCGTGCCTTTCGGTGGCGTTCCTTCGAACTTCACTTCGCCTTTCAGTGAAGGAGAGCCCGAGTCGGCCAAGGGGTTCGGACGTGCCGACATGCGGCTCGAAAACGCCAGCGCGAGGCCCAAAACTGCGACGATCAATAAATAAGAGTTCTTTCTCATGAGAATACCGGCTTTCCGCCCTCGAAAATAATGAGGGCCTACTGCAAAGTAAGAGCGAGGCCACGCAATCAACCTCAGACCTGCGCGAACGCAACCGCTAATCGCGAGGCAGAAAAATTCCAGAGAATTACTGTCCACTCGCTTCACTCTTCGCTTCCGAATGTTTCTTCGAAGCGCTCAAGGTGCGGATGAAATGGACGACATCCCACCTCTGTTCCGCATTCATGGCTGCCACAAACGATGGCATGGGGGTTCCATCGAGCCCTGTCACCAAGTCTCGGAACATATCGCGGTCGGTTTCTCCGCATTTAAAGCTTCGTCCGCTGGTGAAATCGAACGGCGTGATCGGATTGCCCTGGTTGTCGGCGAGCGTGGCGGCCGATGGTCCGTGCCCTCTTCCATCTTTGCCGTGACACGACCAGCAATTCATGCTTTGAAAGAGCTCTGCCCCGCGCTTCACACTTTCGGGAGAAGTCGGAGGCTCCGCGGGAATAACCACCGGCTCGCCCGGCTTCTCTTCCTGGAATGATGAAGAAAAGGTCTTTATATAAGCAACGAGATCGGCGCGTTCCTGCTTGAGCAGCGGTTTCCACGACGGCATCCCGCTGGCATGAATTCCTCGAGTGATGGTGTCGTAGATATCACTGTCCAGCGGCAGACTTCCGCTCGGAGTCGATCGGCATTTGAAAACCGCTTTGGTGAAATCTCGCGGCTTCGGATCCAGATACGCCGCGCTTTCCCCACGTCCGTTGCCGTCGGATCCATGACAGAAGATGCAATAACGCTGGTAGAGTGCCTTTCCCCGTTTCGCGCTGCCGGTCAGGTTGCCGATGTGGCTCTCCTGTGCGGATGCGGCCATGCTCACGAGGGAGACCAGAATGACAGCGATATGCGATACCCGGATTGCGTGCATGGTAGCGTTCCCCTCAGAAGTCGAAATCGAAGCCCATCAAATAGCTGTCATGAGTGTCGTCTTTCCCGGACAAAGGCGCGGCGCCGGCATTAGTGACACGCGAATATTCCTGCGTCCAAGCCAGCCCTGCCCGCGGACTCATGATCGGATACCAGCGATACCCAATAGTCCAGCTGTCGAGATTTCCGGAATCGGCATGTATGCCCGGATTTGCCGATCGCGACATGCGGTTGAGTTCGTATCTTCCAATAACAATCCACCGGGGCGTGGGATTGTAATGGCCCTCGACAAAACCGCCGTTCCATGTGGGCCCTGCAGCTCCGATCGGCAGTTGGGAGGGCTGGTTCGCCGGTACAGAGTTGCCCAGAAATACGTTGTCATATCCGTGCAGGTAGAACGTGTAGAAATCGAATTTGTCGACGTACCAGTGGCCGTATGCACCGAGTCGGTAAAAGCTGCGGTTCCCTGTACCGGTACCTGGAATGGGGCTGCCTCCGCTGGTCTGGAAGAAGGTTGGCGACTTGCCGATATATCCGTAGGCGCCCACCTGTTGTCTGCCAAACCACTTCGTCTCGAACGATTGATTGAAGTTGGTGTAAACATCGTAGGCTTGATTAGAAGGCAAGCCAGTCTGGCCGTTACTGTCGCTGACCACCGCGACAGAATAACGAGTGGCGTCATCACTGGAGTGTCCGAGCAGCTCCACGCCAAGTTGCGGAAGGCCGACGCCCTGGAAGAAGTTGTTGTCTCCCGGAGGCGTGAAGAAATAGCTGTAATAGAGTCCGCCAGTGTTGTTGAGGATGAGCTGGCGCTCCTGCGAGATCGGTTCATCCAATTCGAATTTTCCCAGCTTGAGGTTCAACCAGTGGGAGCCGGCGAGATTGTCCAGACGAGCCCACGCCTGCGAAAGAGTAATACTGTTGTTTCCGATAAATGGCTGTACGAAGAATGAAATGTTGTTGTAGATCGTACCCGCTGTGATTAAGTCCACTCCTGCCAGGTCAAAGCCTGAGGACGTCACAGAGGACTCGACTTGCCCACTACCGGGATTGCCCGGTACAACATCGACTGCTTGTCGATTGTTGTTCTCCCGGTGCCAGTATGGCGTCGCGCGAAACATGATCGGCCAGTAGCCAGGGTCCTGATAAATCGGGGCATCACGCCCGTTGCCCAACTGATATCCGTTGTCCTTGAAGGTCTGGCCAAAATTATTGAGCATCGGCCATGCCTCATGGCAGGCAGAACAGGGCAGGCCGTACTTGCGAGCGAAGGCAGGAATCGCATGCGCGGTCGGTGCAAACGCGAAGAGTGTACCCAGCATCAGCAACCGTGCGCCCGCTCTCTTCAATGTCACGATTTCCATGTTTCCTCCGAGATGCTTTTTCTGAAGAGCCCAGCACCGGGCGCCTGATCAAAACGAACAAAACTTGTAGCCCACTCCGTGAACGGTCCGAATAAAAACGGGAGAATCAGGGTTGGGCTCGATCTTCTGTCGCAGTTTCGCAATGCAGTTGTCTACCGTGCGATTACTGGAACGCTTGCGTTTGGGCCATGCGGAGCCGATTAGCTTCTGGCGAGAGACGACGATCCCAGGTCTGGAGGTCATGAACTTGAGCACTTTGAACTCACGGAGGGTCAGCCGGATCGGCTGGTCGGCGCGACAAAGCTCCATCTTGCGGAAATCCAGACAGAACTCGCCGAAGTGTGCCCCCTGACTCGCCTTCGATAAGTGAAGGTCACTCATGCTCATGCTTCTGTTTTCCCTGAAATCACCGCCGTTGCATAACTTAACGTTGGAGCGCAGATGGGCATGTCACAGAATGGTCACATTCTTGTTAAATCCATGTAGCTGGAAGGTTCGCGTCACGCCCTGAAGGAATATTTTGTCGAATGAGAACTTCGATGTGCGTGCGGTGGCAGGTGGTACGCGCGTGGCGCTGTTTGCTAAACCTAGATCGTTCGAACAAACATCAGATCGGGATTTATGCCAGCGACAACCTTTACTGGACCATTTTGATTTTCGTGCGAGAGGCGAAGCGCCGGTAATTCCGGAAAGCGATTTCGTTCAACTCGAGCTGCCTTCGATGTCTGAGTAGGCTTACTGTCGAACTGACCGGCAGAAGGTAGTCGCGCCCCGCGATGGCGACATAGTCGTAGTCCACGGTCATGGATGCGGCATGCATGGAAAAATTGCGTGGCAGGTCATCAGCTTCAATCGTGACCCGCCGGACTCCGCTGGTTGCGGCGTCGATGTAAACCAGACCGTGAAATCCGACTCCGATGCTGTTGTTGCTTTCGCTCAGGTCGATAGTGGCATTTTCGCGGGCCACGCGATAACTCAGTATCTGCAGAGTTCCACCGCCGGATCCCATCGTTCCGGCTTCCTTCCAAGAGAACTCCGTTTTCGAAGACGGAGCGAAAACCAGGTTCAGCATTGCGCCAAATTCTCCCACTGAGATTGGCCAGGTCGTGTTCATGTCAGCACGTTTGAGGCTGCTCCGCTTGCCGTTTACTTCCAGCGTGCTGCGCGATTCCTGCCCGTCGTGATAGGTCAGGAGTTCAGCGATCGAGTCGCGGTGTCTCCAGTTGCCGTTGCCGGACTGATCCACCGACCGGCTGGTGACCTCGATGCAGATGAAATTTGGCAAGGACTTGGTGTAGTCCAGCGCGCGCTTTCTGGCGCCGCTAACGATAGTTTCCAACTCGTCCGCCGAGGGCGGAGGAACTGCCCCAGCGGCCAGCGAGGTAATCACGAGATGCCGGCCATTGTGCCCATCAGCCGTCTCGGACGGTTGGGAGGAGGCGGCCGGTTCGCTGGCGTCATTTTGCGGCCGGGCTTCCGCGCCGGCGTCGTCCGGAGTAGTCGCGGCTGCCAACTCAGGTCCATCGATTCTGAACGTCAGGCCGCGCTCGGTGGATTTCTCACCCTGGGTGAGCTTCTCAATGACCTCGTAGTCGCCACTTGGTAGAGATGTCGACTGGATCGACGCCAGATAGGGGATGGATCCCGGGCCGGTGGTTTTCGCAAGATGCAGAGGTACCTGTGCGATGGCCTCGTGGCTTTTCAGAACTTCCATCTCCAAGGTCGGTTGTTCTGCCGAACTTGGATCCGGATGCACCATAAAAAAGAAAGAGATTTGTTTTGCGCCATGAGGCACCCGGCCGGAGATGCTCGGCACGACCTTGCCCTTTCCGTACTGCATGGGCTCCGTCGATTCCATTTCCACGGGCAAGGGATCCAGACGCTGGACCATAGCCAGGTCACCGAGGGCCGGGCCGGCAGCCTGGTTGGGAATTTCGAATTCCAGACGCTGGGCGCCGGCTTTATCGCTGTTCCGGTCGAGGACAACCGTCTCCATCACGTATTGGCCGGGTTCGGCAGTGAAATGCCGCTGCATAGTGATCAGCTCGGATTGCGCGCTTTCCTTGGAGTCGAGCGAACCATGCTGCGGCACATCTTCGCTGAAATGTTCAATCACTTCGCCAGCCTTGTTCTTGATCTGGGTCACGATGGATACATGCAGCGAATAAAGATTGGCATTGGGATCGTCCCGCGTTTCCAATCCGTTGATGGGAACCTCCACCACCAACGTGTTCTCGTTGCCCATCGGCAAATCTCCGAGGCGCAGGACAGCGGAGTGGAACTTCAGGTCTGTGGGCAGTTGCGATTCGCTCAAAACCTTCAGCAGCGGCGCTTCAAACGGCCTGATTCCAGAGCCCGCATCCGGAGGCACCGCAAAATAGCCTGCCCGCGAATGTATCTTGAGTCCCTTGCGCACCGGCTGCACTGCGACCGGCCGAAACTTCCCGTCATATTCCCGAATGGGCGGAACGTAGGAAGCCTCGTAATACGTGGTCATGTCTTCGATCAGCTGCTGCAAAGGTTTCTTGAGACGGTCGGAAGCCGTAATGTAAACGCCACCGGTGTTCTGCGCCAGCTTGGCAAGAGGACTTTTGTAGCCCGACAGGTTTTCGAATTCAATTTGGGTCAGCGTATCGCCGATCTGCACGATCATCCCCGGAGGCAGTCGAGGCTGTGCCCCCGATGTATTCCCGCTATCGGGCATCGACGAGTTCGCCGCCTGATTGATGATGGGCGCAGCGTTGGCGATCGCCGAGCTCGCGATCAATCCTTCACCAGCCTGTTCGTTGATGGCGTTCGCGTCGACGGTATAGATGCTTACGCCCGCCCGGTTCGCTGCTCCGGCGATGGTGAGCAACATGTCTTTGGCATTCGAATCAAGCGGCGGCGCCTGCTCGAAAAAGATCACGACTTTTCGTCCGGCGAACTGGCGTTGCGTACGTGCCAGAGCGAGCAAGCCAGCAAGAGAAGGCAGGCAGTGCTGGTCTTGCACAATCTTCTGCGATTCCTCAAGAGCAGCCAGCATGACTCGGGCAACGGCGCGTTGATCAGAGTTGATATGCGCGCCAGAAGAGTCCGTTCCCGTCTGCGCCGCGGCAATCATGTCTTTTTCGGGACGGGCGGCCGGATCTTCCTTCGTTAGATCGGATCGTTCGGTGGCGGCGTCGACCGCCTTCTCCACGGCGGCAGCGTCGGAAGTGAATCCCTGAAATAGCCGGAGTCGCCCACCAACGTTGAGCACGGAAAAAGAGAATTGATCCGCCGGAATCGTCTTCAGAATCTTCTTGGCGATCTCGTGCGCGTTCTTCGCAGAGGAGGGATCAAGCCGATCGAAAAGCAGGGTAATGCGGTGGTTGCCCGATTGCCCAGTCACCAGGCGAAGGTCGGTAAGCTTTACCGCGGTACCGCTATCGAACACCGCGAGGTCTTCGGGTTTTAGATCAAGGATTGGTTTGTCTTTCTTGTCGTGAACCACCAGGTCAAGTGTGACCTCGTCGGCGTTCGAGAGTATCGTGGGACTCTCATTCTTTTGGAAAGGTGTGGCGCTGCTATTCGGTGGTGTCGTTTGGGCGATAGCGCGCGGGCAAAGGAGCGCGAAAGCCAGTAGCGCACCAAGTTTTTTCTTACCCATAAAGAGAGTTCCCCCTACTTAGGAATCTCATCATCGCCCCGAAATACTCGCCATTCTACCTCGATTCTGCGGGTGCACCACAGCCCATTCATCTTTACCAAGGCTCGTCTAACTTTGCGGAAGTGCACACCATATCTACCAGCTAATCATTGATTGATAACGATTAGCTCCTGGTTCTGCCGCGCATGGTGGGCCATTACCATTTTGCACTTTTGGACACTGCTTGCCTTGGTCCTTGGGTATCTATCTCCCACTCGAATCGCTGGTTAAGGTCCATAAAGACGCTCGAAAGTCAGCGTCATTCCGAACCCATTATCGAGGTGGTTTAGATGTTTTCCGACGTTGCCCCCCAAGCGCGGAAGCATGAGTTGTCCCGAAACACCGGCTTCACTGCTGTCGCCTGTCTCGCTAGTCTCTGTTTCTTCCTCATTGTGCTGAATGGCTGCGCTGGAGCAGGACTCGCGGCCAATAATTCAACCCAAAACCCAGTTCAATCGGCAACAACGTCTCCTAGCCCGGACGCTCGCCGGTATTTGAGGATCTCGGGTGGACTACCCACCGCTACCGTCGGCGTACCCTACAATGCCACTTTGAATGTAGGCAGCGGAACCTCGCCCTACAAGTTCAGCATTTCCTGGGGGAGTTTGCCCGCAGGACTGACACTAGGGCTGGCTGGCGGCACGATCACGGGAACACCCACGGCGGTCGGCACATCCGACTTCGGCGTCCATGTTATCGATGCTCGTGGCGACGGCGGAGCCCAGGAGTTCAAGCTATCCGTATCGCAACCCGGGGTCGTTGCAGTGACCGTGAACCCGGCGATCGCTACAGTCGGCTCGCAGGGCACGGTTCAGTTGACGGCCTCGGTCAGCAACACTTCCAACGTAGCTGTCACCTGGACAGTCTCGCAGGGCACGATTTCCAGCAGCGGTCTCTATAGCGCGCCCGCGGTTACCGCGAATACGGCTGCCACAGTAACTGCGACCAGTCTGGCAGACTCGACCAAGTCGGCCATCGCATCGATCACGATAACGCCACTCGTGCAGGCCGGTCCTGGCGCGGATTATTACGTGGCGCCGAACGGAAGCGACAGCAATCCCGGCACTCTTGCCCAGCCGTTTGCATCGCTTGCCAAGGCCCAGTCGACGGTGCGCGCGACTTTGCTGCCGAATCACTGCGGAACCCGAACGACTCCAATCATGGTGCAACTCCGCGGAGGTCTGTACACGACGCAGGCGCTCAGCTTCACTTCCGTCGACAGCGGTTGCGGAAGCGCGGTTCCGGTCATCTACCAGAACTATCCGGGAGAAACCCCGATTCTCAGCGGTGGCCGCCAGATTACGGGATGGACGAGCATCAACGGTCAGGCCATCTGTGCGGGGAACACGAACTGCTGGCAAGTGACTCTACCCGCAGGAACGCCGAATTTTGAGGCTCTGTTTTACAACGGGCAGAGACGCTTCCGTCCGCGGCTGGGCAGCACCGCGACGAACCTGATGGGGCAGTATTATCGCGTGAAAAGCCCCGTCCAGACCTGCGGCGGCGGATCGAGCACCTGCTACGACCGCTTCGCTTACAACTCGACGGACCCGATCAGCAGCGCGTGGACGAACCTGTCCGCTCCTTATCCCACTGGAGACGTCGAGCTAGTCGATTTCGAGAAATGGACCACTTCTATCGAAAGGATCGCTTCGATTGACACGTCGGCGGGCATCATTTATCTGACCGGTCCGACGATGCAAAACGGTGATCACGGATACATTGCTGGTCACCGGTACATCATCGACAACGTCAAGAACTCGCTGCAATTCGCCGGTCAATGGTTCCTGGATCGCTCCGCATCGCCGTGGACTTTAACCTATCTGGGAAACCCTGGAGAGAATCCCAACTCCGACACGGTCATCATTCCTCAGAATGCTCAAGTGCTAACTGCGACGGGCCTGCAATGGGTTACGTTCCAGGGCCTGCAGTTTGAGCATGACAACTACACTAGTGCCGGCGTCTGGCTATCCTTCGGTGCAGTTGGATCCTGCCATCCCGGCTATGGTCCACTGCATGAGCTGCCAGAACGTCGTGTTCGACTCGAATCAGTTTACCGAGAGCGTTGGAGTGGCGCTGGACGCGGTCGGAACCTCGATCGGCGTCACCGTGCAGGGTAATTTGTTCTATGACCTGGGAGCCTATGGGATTCGCTTTGGTACTGCTCCTGCCGCAAGCGATACAGACGCAACCGTCTCTCAGAGTTTGACTGCAACGCAGAACGGGATTGCTTCTGTCGGGCGCTTCCTGCCGAGCAGTGATGGAATCGTCCTCGGCGACGTGCATGACGTCGAGGTCTCGTTCAACGACGTGTACGACTCCTACCACGACGGAGTGGAAATGTGTAAGCCGTCGTCGGGCGTATGCAACGGTTCCAGCAACTCCAGCGGCGCGTTTAATCTCAATATCCACGACAATGATGTGCACGACGTGATGCAAGGCGTTACCGACGATGGTGGCTGCTATTACGCCATGACCGCCATCTCGGGCGGCTCGGCATCCGGCAACAAGCTGACGCACAACTTGTGTCACGATGTGTCCGACGCCTCAACGCAGGATGCCGACGGCTACGGCGGGCACGGAATCTATCTGGACAGCTTCACTGGATCGTGGGACGTCGAGCAGAACCTGGTCTACCGGGTCAGCGCGGTTGCCTTCAACATGACCGAGGGGCCGCAATCGAACGGACTCGCGAACAACTTCACCAACAATATTGCCGCGTTTGCGCGGCAAGCGGTGGTGGGTGTTCTAGGTTGTCCGACATCGCTCCCGCTGCTGCAATTTACTTTTACCAATAACCTGATTTATCAGGACCGTTCGCGGTCCTCCAAGCCCGGTACGGGTCTTCAAAAAGCGTCTGAATATTTCGCAGGCGGATCGCCGACGCTTACGCAAAAATTCGCCAGTAACGTTTACTGGAACTCGAGCGAGACCCTCGCATCGGACTCGCGCGCGTTCTATTCGAACACGAGTTCGAACTGCTCCGGTCAGAACTGGATGAATTTCAGCCAATGGCAATCGTTCGGAGAAGACGCTGGAAGCTCGATTCAGAATCCGGTGTTCGCGAACCCGCTCTACCCGACCGACGATTTCGCGCTCACGGCCAGCTCTCCTGGAACGATGGCCGGATTTGTTCCGTTCTCCTTGAACTTCGGAAGAACGAATCCGGTTCCGATTCCATCGGTCATCGGAACGTTCCCGACGCTGGTTTACAACCCTGCAACCGACTTCTAGTCGAAAGGGCGCAATCAGCCGGTTTACAAAAAAGCCCGGGGAAGTGAAAAGCAGCCAAGCTCTTCACTTCCCCGGGCAGTTTTTTCTCGACCGCGATCGGTTTCTCGCTCAGGTTCGCGCTGAATCAGCATCGCCGGCTCACTACAGAAGTCCGAAAATCAGCAGACTGTAGGTCGATCCGTTCTTGGTTCCGACGTATACATTGCCGTTCGCAATCGTGGGCACTGAGAAGCGAATGCCGCTTCCCAATGTGTCTCGCGATGCGTCCTGCTGGCTGTTGTACAACTCGGTGGCCACGTTCGACGCCTTATAGGCATGCAGCACGGCAGTGGTGGATTTCTTCGGGCTGGCGTCGATTACCCACACGATTCCATTCGAAGTGCCGTTGGCCGAAATTGACGGTGTGCCCCCGGCCGCGAGAGTCTTGGGCGACTTCGACGCAGCGGTCTTCGATAGCGCGCCCTTGGTCAGAGTGTAGCGGCGAAGATTGTCCCCCGCACCGGCGTAATACACCGCACCGTTGAAGTACGCGGGCGTGCCGTAATAGCCTCCGGTTGCGCCCGTAATCGCCTGAATGCAGTCGTTGCTTCCGGAGTTGAACTTACCCATGTCGTCTCGGTCGACGAGGTAGATGATCCCTTGCTTCCCGGCGCCGGTGATCTCATCAGGAAACGAGCCGCTCTGCTTCGGAAGAATCAATCCTGCTGTTGAACCCACGTCTTCGTCATCGGCGTCCAGCGTCGACTGGTTATCCGGAGTGAAGTAGTCGGTCACGGACAGTCCGGCGCTAGTGCTCATTTTGAGGAAGCTGTCGCCGTAGTCGATGCCCCCCGATGTGTTCGCGTCGAAAGTGCCGTTGCCAGTTTGGAAAAGGAGATTGCCGCTGCTGTCGGCTGACAGACCACCCGCGCTCTGCCAGATTCCTCCCTGCGAGCCGTTGGGCGTGTCATTGAAAACCGCGACTTGTGCCAGAGTGGTGGCGTTATACCCCAACACCCAACCGTGATATGCGCCGAGGTCGCCGAAAGATGCCCACGCGATGTAGACCACCCCATTGGACAAGAGAAGCGCGGCCCGCTGATTCTGGACCTGAGCGTTGAACGCAATCGTGCCGCCACTGCTGCCCGAGCCGGTGCCCGAAACCGAGGCCGAGATGACTACCGGTCCACCGAACTTCTCCGCTCCGGAAGTGATGTCCAACGCATGAAGCCGTTGCACATAGGCGCCACTCTCTAATGTAAAGGCGACGACGTAGAGTGTATCGCTGGTTCCGTCGATTACGGGTGTTCCCGTAATACCAACTGTCGGGGATACTTCGCAGCTGGTTAAGTCACCGCAGGGAACCGCAACCGCCCCGTTGATCAAAAAGCTGGTGTGCCAGAGCGGGGTAGTCGGACTTCCACCCGCATCGAATGCGTACACGCTATCGTTCTCCGTGGTGATGTAAACCACGTTGTGAGTGCCTTGACCCGAGACGGCGACGTTGGCTACGTAGAGCGGCTGGCTGAACGGTTCGCCATCCAATGAGAGCGTAAATTTCTTGCCAAACCCTGTGGACTTAACATTCGTTAGGGTTAGCGTCGTCTCCTTCAGGTCCTGGCCGTCGCGCGAGTTGTCATTATGGTAGGTCAGCACATTCTGGGCTGGCGCGAATACCGAAAACAGAAGAAATATGGTGGAAAAGAGAAGAGTCCGAGAGGCGGTAGAAACAAGCGGACACGGGACCACAAAGCCGGTGCGGCTGGCAGACATAAAACTCCTCCTATGCGTGCCCTTACCAGAAGTCCAAACGGTGAAAGGGCCCTGAACGAAGTGAGGCTTGGACGCACTGTTTACTGCTTGGTATTCGGTAGGGGAGTAAGAACACCTGGGGAAGAACCGCCGGGGATCATACCCCGGCTCCGGGCCAGTGTCAACCGGTTCCGAGGATCAGGCTAAGGGTAAATATAATCCAAACAGCCCAATTTCATGAGGATAGAGCGACTCCAGAGAGTTTCTGACAGGATTCCAGCAGCCTGTCTTGCCGGACCGTTTCGCGGCTCGCTGGATTCGGGGACCGCAGCTGCATGTGATAGAAGTACTCTCCGGTTGCTCTGGCGGCCTTGTCATGACTGACGGCAAGCCATACCTGTGTGCGGTGGCCTTCGTCGAGGTCATCGGGCGCGCTGGCTCCCCCCATTTTTGTAGGCACCCAGCCAGGCTCGAGCGAGTTGGAGAGCACATCCGGCCAGAGGCGCGCGATAGCGAAGGCGAGAAGCACATCGTGCAGTTTCGTATCGGAATACGCCTGTTGTCCTCGCCATGGGCGTTCTTCCCACTTGAGATCCTTCAGGCTGGCATCGCCGCTTTTGTGCAGGCCGGAACTCAGATAAACCAGCCGCTTCGGTTTCCTAATCAGAGCGGTAAGAATATAGGGCGCGAGGGTATTGACGGCAAAGACTTGCGGCAAGCCGTCCTCGGTCGCGACACGTCGGGGCTCGCGATAGCCGACGGCTGCATTGTGGATGACGGCATCAAAGGAGCCGAGGGCGTTCACCTGATCGGCCACAGCGCGGGTATGAGCGATACTCGAAAGATCTCCCACCACAACCGACTCCGCACCAGGAACTGCGGCCATCGCCTCTCGCGCTCTGGATTCATTGCGCGCATGCAGAACAGCTTTGTGGCCTAACTCTATGAGGAGTTGAGCGGCCATTTTTCCCAAGCCGTCGGAAGAACCGGTGATGAACACACGCGCCATAAAATTGTCGTCGGATTTCAGCCCAGCAAATCTTAGGCCTGTTCTATGCCCAACTGTTTTTGAATCTGCTCCAGTGGTACGCCTTTTGTCTCCGGAACCATGGTCTTCACCCAGAGCAATTGAAGCATCATCATGCCCGTGAAAAACGAGAAGACATAGCCCGGCGGAAATGCGTCGACCATCTTGGGGAAGAAGGTTGTGAGCATCGCTGCGAATATCCAATGCGTGAAACTGCCGAGAGTCTGGCCCTCAGCGCGATGCCGGTTGGGGAATATCTCCGAGATAAACACCCATATGACGGCGCCCTGGCCAATGGCATGCGCAGCGATGAATCCGAAGATGCATGCCGGTACGATCGAGAAATGCCTGGTAAAGAATGCCCACGCCACCAGGCCGAGCGAAGTGATGTAGCCAAATGATCCGATATAGAGCAGCGTGCGCCGGCCGAGGCGGTCGATGAGCCACAGGCCGACGAATGTGAATACAAGGTTAGTCACGCCAATCCCGATCGATTGCAAAAGCGCGGCCTTGGCGCCGAGGCCGGTGAGTTCAAAAATCCGCGGCGCGAAATAGAGAATCGCGTTGATGCCCGACATCTGGTTGAAGAACGCGATCAGGATGGCGAGCAAGATAGGCTTGCGAAGACGCGCCGTCCAGAAGTGTCCCGACGATGCTTGCTCGGACGATGCCGCCGTAATTTCGTCGGCCTGGGCGGCGATTTCGGCTTTGGATAGTTCCGGTTCGGTGCGCTGCAGGACTTGCAAGGCCGTCTCGCGGTCGCCCTTTTTGCTGAGAAGCCAGCGTGGGCTCTCGGGAAGTCCCAGGCAGAACAGAGCGTAGATTAAGGACGGAAATGCGGCCACGCCCAGCATCCATCGCCACGCGTTTTCTCCGACACCGGCGAGCAACGCATTCGAAACGAACGCGATGAGGATGCCGAAAACGATGTTGAACTGAAACATTCCAGCGAGCCGTCCGCGATGCTGCGGAGGAGCGATTTCGGAGATATACATCGGCGCGACCACGGTGGAAATGCCGATGCCCAAGCCGCCGATCACGCGCGCCGCGATGAATGTGCCAACTCCGGGCGCCAAGGCCGATCCGACCGCACCGACAAAATAAAGAACGCCGATCCACAGCAGCGTAGCCTTGCGCCCGAAGCGGTCGGCCGGCCAGCCACCGAGCAGGGAACCGGCAACTGTGCCGTAAAGTGCGGACGCCATCGCGATGCCATGCAGGGTAGGGCTGAGTCCCCAAAGCGCCTGAATGGTTTTTTCAGCGCCGGAAATAACGACGGTGTCAAAGCCGAAGAGAAATCCCGCGAGAGCCGAGGTGAGCGACCAGAAAAAAATGCGACCATTCATGGGCGTAAGAGGCGGAGCTTACCACAGAACCGCGCGATCCGACGTGAGACTTGTTAACGGGCCGCTTAGAACGAAGGTCAATCTTTCACCAGCGGATATCCCTTTTCACGCCAGTCGCGAATTCCACCATCCATCGAAATCACGTTGGTGTATCCCATCTTCTGCAGATTGTCGGCAGCCAGCGCGGAGCGGAATCCGCCGCCGCAGTAGAGAACCATTTCCGTACTCAGTTCGGGAACTCGCGCTTCGATGTCACGCTCGATCACACCCTTGCCGAGGTGGATCGCGCCGGGAAGGTGGTCTTTGGCGAACTCGCTCTCTTCGCGCACATCCACGAGAAGGAACTTGTCGCCATGGTCGATCCTCTTCTTCACGGTGTCGACGTCGGTCTCGCGAACTCGAGCGCGCGCCTCGTCGACAATCTTCAGAAATCGGGGAGGGTGCTGGTGAGCCATGAGAACTCCTTGTCTACTTTGGGCGTCATCATGGTATCAAGCCTTGCTCCCGGGCGCGTGGATTTGCCTCTTCGATTAGCATGGACGCGTGAAGGGAACAGACGCGCGAAAAATTGGACTGGCCCGAGCGCTTTCGAAGCTAGGATATTGTTCGCGCTCGCAAGCTAGTCAATTGATTCGGGCCGGTCGCGTACAGCTGAATGCGGCAGTACGCCGCGATCCCGAAACGCCGGTGCGGATCGATCAGGACCGCATTGCTGTAGACGGTCGATTGATCGAAGGCGGGCAAAAGATCTATCTGATGATGAACAAGCCGCGAGGCCTTGTGACCACTGCATCGGACGAGAAGGGGCGCGATACGGTGTATTCGATCCTCGCCAAGGATGGTGAGCCACTACCTTGGATTGCCCCCGTCGGTCGGTTGGACAAAGCAAGCGAGGGTCTGCTCTTGCTGACGAATGATTCCGAATGGGGCGCGCGCGTGTCCGCGCCCGAAACCCATCTGGAGAAGACCTATCACGTGCAGATCGCTGCTGTGGCGGAAGACCAACTCATTCAAGCACTGATGCGCGGAGTGAGAACCGAAGACGGTGATACCCTGCGCGCCAAAAAAACGCGCCTGCTGCGCTCGGGCGAGAAGAATTGCTGGCTCGAGATAACGCTCGACGAAGGCAGGAATCGACAGATTCGACGCATGCTGCAGGCGCTCGACATAGATATCCTGCGCTTGGTGAGAGTCTCAATTGGTCCAGTTGAACTTGGCAAGCTGGCGAAAGGGAGCTATCGCCGGCTGACGGCTGCAGAGAAGCATTCGCTCGATCGAGCGATGAGTGTGAAATTAAATGGGACCACTCTTGTCTGACCTGACTTTCCTTCCCGCCGTCGAGATGGCTCGCCAGATCCGCGAGAAGAAGATTTCTCCCGTCGAGCTTGCCCACGCGCATCTGGCGAAGATTGAGAGATTGAATCCGAAGCTGAACGCGTACGTGGACCTTAATCCCGACCGCGTGTTGCGCGAAGCCCGCGAGGCCGAGGCCGTGCTGATGAGGGGCGAAATTCCAGGGCCGCTGCACGGCGTTCCGATCAGCATCAAGAGCTCGATAGAAGTCGCAGGAATGAAGTGCGAAGCTGGCACGCGTCTGCGAGCCGGATTCGTCGCCACGCAAGATGCGCCGCTCGTTGCGCGCCTCAAGGCTGCGGGAGCGATCGTCCTCGGTGTGACTAACACGCCGGAGATGCTGATGGCGTGGGAAACCGACAATCTTCTCTATGGCCGCACAAACAGTCCATGGGATCTCGAGCGCACGCCGGGAGGCTCCAGCGGGGGCGAAGCCGCGGCGATCTCCGTGGGGATGTCAGCGGGAGGTGTTGGCAGCGATGGCGGCGGCTCGATTCGTGTCCCGGCGCATTTCAGCGGCATTTGCGGACTGAAGCCGACTCCGGGCCGCATCCCTTCCACAGGACACTATCCTCCATCCGGGGGACCGTTTGCCCTGATTGGCGTGGTTGGTCCCATGGCGCGCACCGTCTCTGATTTGAAAGCCTTGTTCGAGGTCATGCAAGGTCCCGACGACGGAGACACGTGCGCGGCTCCGGTGCCGCTTCGCTGGCCGAGCGACGACGAAGTCAAGCGCCTCAAGATCGGCTACTTCGAAGACGACGGCCGCACGCCCGTGACGCCTGAGATCCGTGAGGCCGTGCGCTCCGCCGTGGATGTTCTGCGCCGCGCCGGGTTCCAAGTCGAACCATTTCGTCCTGAAGGTCTTGAAGAAGCGCGTATCCTCTGGAAAAAATTCTTTGTCAAAATGGGTGGGATGCTTATCCGTCCCATGTTCGACGGCCGCGAGCAAGTCGCGAATCCCATGTTGAAACAATATCTGGATTGGTCGGCGGCCGAACCAGAACTGGGCGGGCCTGCGCTGCTCGATGCCTGGATTCGCCGCGATGCCCTGCGCTCCAGTTTCCTCGCGCAAATGCGAAAGTATCCGATTCTTGTTTGTCCCCCGGCGGCGATTCCCGCCTTCCGCCACGGCGAGCGCAGTTGGACCATCGAAGGAAAACTCGTTCATTATCTTGATGCGTGGAGTTATACGGAGTGGTTCAATCTGCTGGGCAATCCCGCCGCTGTCGTTCCCGTGAGCAGTTCTCCTGAAGGTTTGCCAATCGGCGTGCAAATCGTGGGACGGCCTTGGGAGGAAGAGCAGGTGCTCACGGTCGCAGCTGCCCTTGAGAATCAGTGCCAAGCCTGGCGAGTCCCGCCTTTGAGCTGAGCGATCGCGATTTGTGGAAGCAGAGAGGGGAATCACAGGCAATCCCGCCTACTCGCAACCCCATTTCTGTTCAAAGTGATTGGCGAATTGTGCGTAATCCGCTGTTTTCTCGTGTCTTCTCTGTGGTTAAATCTTTAACGGAATGACTCCGAAAATTTCTGCAGGTTTCGTCGCCGCGCTGGTCGCGGCCTTTAGTCTGCTTGCCTTCACTTCTCAGCCGAACCCGATCGAAGCTGCCCGCCTGAACAACATCGGCGTCGCGTATATGAATCAGCAGCTCTTCGAAAAGGGATTGAAGCAGTTTCAGCAGGCGGCCGAGGCAGATCCCAAGTTAGCGATCGCGCGGCTGAACCAGGGCGTTGCCTATCTGAACCTACAGAAGATTGACGAAGCCAAGACCGCGCTCGAAGACGCGCTGAAGCAGGATCCCAAGAGCCCGAACGCGTGGTACAGCCTGGGATTGCTCGCGAAAAACACGGGCGATGCGCAGGCGTCAATCGACGCGTTCAAACACGTCATTGAGATCGATCCTAACGACGCAGACACCTGGTATTTCCTCGGCACCGCCTACGTGCAGGCCAAGCAGTTTGCGCAGGCGATCGATGCCTTCGAACACGCGCTGAAAATCAATCCGCTGCACGCCTCGGCGGAGTTTGGACTATCGCGCGCCTACCAGCAATCGGGCGACACCGACCACGCCCGCGAGCACCTGAAAAAGTTCCAGTACATCACGCAAAACAAAATCGGCTCGCCCATGAGCCTGGCCTACGGAGAGCAGGGCCAATACTCGCGAGCGGTTGAATCGCCGCAGGCAGCGCTGAAGCCTCCAGCGCAAATCAAGGTTCAGTTCGTTGACATGGCGAAAGCAGCGGGAATTGTTGGAAAAAACGCCGACGAGTCGAAAGACCTGGGTGCTTTTCTGGGGCCTGGAGCTTGTTTCCTCGACTACGACGGAGACGGGCGCCCCGACATTTTTCTCGCAAGCGGAGGTTCAGAGGGCGGCATCGCTCTCTACCATAATGTGGGTGGAGGCAAGTTTGAGGACGTTACTCGTAAGGCGGGACTTGATCCAGCAATCCACGCTATCGGTTGCACCGCCGGTGATTACGATAACGATGGTTTTGTGGATCTCGTGCTGGGCCTCGACGGTCACATTCTGCTTGAGCACAACGAAAAGAACGGAACATTCAAAGACGCGACTGCAGCCGCGGGAATTAAGACGGATGGCCTCATCCTGGGCCTGACGTTCATCGACTATGACCACGACGGCGACCTGGATCTATACGTCACACGTGTGAGCCAAAACCATGAATTGTCTTCTGCCTCGGAAATGGTCTTCCGCGCAGAGGATGCTGCGCCTACGAACGTCATGTGGCGGAACAACGGCGACGGTACGTTCACGGACGTAACGGCATCCCTGGGTTTCAACGAAGGCGCTTCGCTGGGCGCGATTGGTTCTGACTACAACAATGATCGTGCCATCGATCTAGTAGTGTCGGCTGCCAAAGAAAACACGGTCTTTGAAAACCCGCGCGAGGGAGCGTTCAAGCCGCAGCATCCCTGGTCGACAGCGATGCCAAGTCCCAGCTTCGGGGTAGCAGCGTTGGATTACAACCACGATGGCTGGGTCGATCTTGCCTTTTCTCACGCCGGAAATCCGAGCGTGACGCTCTGGAAAAACAATCACGGGAAGTTCGAGCAAGCCCCGCTGCCCACCCTGAATTGGGTTCATGCTTTCGGTATCGCCGATTTCGACTACGACAACGATGGCTGGGTCGATCTGGTCGCCGTTGGAGAAACGAAAGAAGGCAAAGGGGAAGTTCGCTTATTCCGCAATCTCGGTCCCGACGGATTCAAAGATGTCACCACCGAAGTCGGCCTCGACAAGATTGAGCTCAAGGATCCCCGTTCCATCATCACAGCCGACTACGATAACGACGGCGCTACCGATCTGCTGATTACGCAGAATCACGGGCCAGTCGTGCTGCTGCGCAACGAAGGCGCCACACAGAATCACTGGCTGCGCTTGTCGCTCAAGGGATTAAACGACAACAAATCTGCTATCGGGACGAAAGTCGAAGTCTTCTCGGGCGGGAACCGCCAGAAATTCGAAATCTACGGCTCCAACGGATATCTAGGCCAGAACTCCACCGACATCGTCGTCGGCCTTGGCGAATCGAAAGATGCCGACATCGTCCGCATGCTTTGGCCAACCGGCGTCTTACAAGACGAAATCCAAATCGCCGGAGACAAGCAGCAGAACTTCCTCGAGATCGACCGCCGTGGCAGTTCCTGTCCTACGCTTTTTGTCTGGAATGGCGAGCGATACGAATTTGTCGCTGACATGCTCGGCGCGGGCGTCGTCGGACACTGGATCGGCCCCAACCAGCGCGACATACCGCGTCCGGTCGAGTTCATCAAGATCGATCGCGATTCGGTTCGCGAGAAAAATGGCAAGCTCAGCTTCCGCTTCATGGAGCCGCTCGAAGAAGCTGTCTACCTGGATCAGGTGCGGCTGCTCGCCATCGATCATCCCGCGGCCGTCGATGTGTATCCCAACGAGTATTTCGCGTCGAACCCGCCGTATCCGCCGTTCAAAATAGTTGTCAGTCAGGATGCGCGACCGCCCGCTGGCGCTTGGGATGACCATGGCCACAACGTGCTGCCCGACTTGCTTGCGCACCGTTACATTGGCGACTTCGCGATGACGCAATTCCAGGGCTTTGCCAAGCCGCACACTCTAATGCTCGATTTAGGATCGGCATATAACGGTGGCCCGCTGTGGCTGCTGTTGCACGGCGAAGTCGAGTATTTTTCCGCCAACAGCATGTACGCTGCCTCGCAAGCGGGGATTCAAGCGATCTCGCCTTATGTCGAAGCGGAAGATGCGAACGGCAACTGGAAGCGCGTGATCGATGACATGGGATTCCCGGCAGGCGGCCCGCGCACCATGACCGCCGATTTGACCGGAAAGCTCCCGCACGGCACGCAGAAGATTCGCATCACCACGAATCTGCAAATCTATTGGGACAACATTCAAATCGACCGCGCACATCAGCCAACCGTCGGACTCGCAGATGGGCGTCATCCCGAGCGAAGCCGCTTTTCAGGCGAAACGAAGGATCTGGCGAGCAGCGGAAAAGAAATTCGCGTGGCCACAGTCCCCCTCGCCAACGCCGATCTCGAATTCCACGGTTATCCCCTACAAGATCGAAGGCATGCCGCCGGGCAACGTTCAATACTTTTACGAGAAGACCAGCGCCACAGGCCCGTACACGCGCCCGATGGGGAACTACACGCGCTACGGCGACGTGTTGCCGCTGCTCACGGCGACCGACGACAAACTGGCGGTTTTCGGATCGGGCGACGAAGTGCGCCTCGACTTCGACCCATCGAAACTGCCCGCGCCGCCGCAAGGCTGGGTGCGCGACTATTTCTTCGCTGCGAACGGCTACGAAAAAGATATGGACTTTTACGCCGCGGAAGGCAACTTCGTCGCGCCTCTGCCGTTCCTCAGCATGGGCGAATACCCATACTCGCCGAAGAAAGCATTCCCGCTGGATGACTCGCACCTAAATTATCTTCTGGAATACAACACGCGTCACATGTCAGGGAACGAGCAGCGCGGATATTGGTTCGACTATGGCGAGAAGCAATAGGCCGATTTTCACTGTATGGAATCGTTTTAATATTGACATTTTCCGCCGTTCCATAATCCAATAGCCGGGCCCATGGAAACCTCTTCCGCCCCTTCCTCCAGCGCGCCGCGTTTGCGGCGCACGCTCACTCTCTGGGATCTGGTTCTTTACGGGATCATCGTTATCCAACCAGTGGCGCCGATGTCGGTATTTGGCGTTCTCAGCGACAGCGGCCACGGGCATGTCGTCACCACGCTGCTCATCGCGATGGTGGCGATGCTGTTTACGGCGTTCAGCTACGGCCGCATGGCACGGGCCTATCCCAGCGCGGGTTCCGCGTTCACTTACGTTGGACAAGAGATCAACCCAGCGCTCGGCTACGTCACCGGATGGAGCATGGTGATGGATTACATCCTCAACCCCATGATTTGCATCATCTGGTGCAGCCAGCAGGCCTTCGTTTTCGCGCCGGGAATTCCGTACTGGGGCTGGGCGATCTTTTTTGGAGCGGTGTTCACGCTCCTGAATCTTCAGGGCATCAAAACTTCGGCTCGGGTCAACACTCTTCTGGCGGCGGGCATGGGCGCAGTCGTGGCGGTCTTCTTCATGGTCGCGATTCGCTACGTGTTCAGTCATCCGCACGATGGCTCGGGATTCTTTACCCGCCCGTTTTTCGATCCTCAGCTTTGGAACTCTAAGGCCGTGCTCGCCGCGACGTCGATCGCGGTGCTGAGCTACATCGGATTCGACGGCATCTCCACGCTCTCGGAAGAAGCGGAGAACCCGCGCCGGAACATCCTGTTGGCTACCGTTCTGACTTGCTTTGTCATCGGGGTCCTTTCGGCCCTCGAAGTCTATGCGGCGCAATTGATTTGGCCGGCGACCGAACCCTTCCCGAACAGCGATACGGCGTTTACGTTTGTTGCGGGCCGAGCCTGGAAGCCGATGTTCGCGATCTTGGGATTCACGCTGCTGGTGGCAAACTTCGGATCAGGAATGGGAGCGCAGATCGGTGCGGCGCGCCTGCTCTATGGCATGGGACGCAGCAAGGCTTTACCGCAGGCATTCTTCGGAACGGTTGATCCGAAGCGGCACGTGCCTCGCAATAATGTGCTGTTTGTTGGCGGCATTGCGCTCGCTGGAGCGCTGCTTGTGAGCTTCGGTCTGTTCAGCTACGGATTGGGTGCCGAGATGCTCAACTTTGGCGCGCTCATCGCGTTCATGGGTGTCAATATGGCAGCCTTCGTTCGCTATTACGTGCGCGAAGGCGGCCACAACGGAGTGCCTCCATTGGTCTTGACAGCGGTCGTCATCGGACTGGTGCTTTGGCCGGGGTCGAGCTTCCCCATACTGGCGGCCGCAGGTATAGGGCTCGCAATCGTCGCAGTCTGGACTCCGCCACTCGCGGGATTCGCGATTTGTTTTTTTCTTTGGAAAAACTTGAGTTGGAAGGCCTGGATTGTAGGCGGCATCTGGATGATCGTCGGAATTGCGTTTGGAGCCTGGAAGACCCGTGGTTTCCGTGGAGACTTGGTCAACTTCGACCTGCCCGCCGAGGAGTCATAGGGAGCTCTGCTGTTCGGAACGATCCCCGGCTTTAATTGCGCGCCGCGGGAATCTCTGCAAAGTACCGCCGCGGTGTCGTTCCCAGGAATTTACGGAACATGGCGATGAAGGCGCTCGAAGTGCTGTAACCAGCCTCGAGCGCGGCGTGACTGATCTTTTCTCCTGCCGCCAGAAGTTGCAGCGATCGCATCAGCCGCAACTGCTGGCGCCACTTCCCCAGCGAGAGCCGGGTTTCCTGCTGAAATACTCTTTCGATTGTCCTCTTACTTGCTCCTGCCCGGCGGCAAACTGATTCCAGCGAAAGGGAATCGTCGGGATTGTTTTGCAAGGCGGTGGCAACCCGCGCCGCTCTCGGATCGGTCGGCGCAGGAAGCTGCAGTGGCGCCGCTTGCACGGTCGCGAGTTGATCGATCAACACATCGATCAAATGAGCCTGGATCTTCGATCTTCGGCTCAGCTTCTCGTATGCGCACAAGTGAAGGATCAGATGCTGCAGCAGCGCGCTCACGTTGACCACACAACACAACCGCGGCAGGCGCTTTGCCATGCGAGCGCGCAAGTAAACCGTCCGCATGGAGACCGCTCCTGACATGACGAGGCTGTGGGGAGTGCCGGCCGGGATCCATACCGCGCGTTGCGCTGGCACAACCCATGTTCCCGCGTTCGTGCGAACCGTCATCACTCCCTGGCAAGCGTAGACCAGTTGGTCCTCCGGGTGTGCGTGCTCTGGAATGGTATGGCCGTGCCCGAGATCAAAACTGAGCGCCGTCACCTGCGCAGGAAGCGGTGGGCATACATGAATGGTTTGTCGCTTTTTCGACATTCATTGTCACAATAGCGTAATAGCGTATGGCGCGCAATGCGATACGATGCCTCACGATTCGAGGAGGAAACCAATGCTGGGAACAACCGACATCATCGCGTGCGTGCCGATCACGGATTCCGAAAAGGCGCGAGCTTTCTATGAGGGTGTGCTGGGCCTACGCTTCATCAAAGACGACGGATTTGCCCTCGTGCTCGAGGCTAACGGAATCTTGATTCGCGCCACCAAGATGAAGGAAGTTAATCCTGCGCAATTTACCATCCTCGGCTGGCAGGTAAAGCAGATCGAGAAAGTAGTGCAAGCATTGCGGGGGAAAGGCATTCACTTCGAGATATTCGGATTTTTCAAACAAGACGATCTCGGGATCTGGACCGCACCCACAGGCGACAAAGTGGCGTGGTTCAAGGATCCCGACGGCAACATGCTCTCGGTGTCGGAACACGTCTAGAGATTTTCCAGCCGCTCAATGACTCAATCGCTGGATGGCTCTATCCCTCACTCGATGTTCCAACCGCTGACTTCGACCGCGGCCTTCGCAGTGCCCAATTCACTGGCGCGGTAACTCGCGGAGATTTCGCGCTTCTCGCCCGGCAACAGCGAAATGTAGTTGTCTTCCCAAACGACAGGCAGGATTTCCTCTCCCTTGGCGCCCTTATCGACTTTCAAGCGCACGAAGAACGCCAGGCTCTTGCTTGGATTCTCGAGTGTCACGTGCGTGACCTCCTCGTCACCCTTGCGTTCGGTCCGCTCTGCAACTTTCAATTTGACCTTTGGAAGCTGCGAAATCGCGGTGAAATCCGCAAACGAGGCGGTGGGCGTCATCCACCAGTTGCTCTTGGCCCAATCGAGAGTCTCTACCTTGGTCGAGAGCCAGTAGAAATTCGAGCCGACAATCTTGCCTGCCGAGTCCTGCAATTTCAGAACGACGAAATAGGTGGGGCTCAGTCCCGGATACATCTGGCAGCGTGAAAATTTTCGCGGTGCTGTCAGCCGCGGCATCGACCGCGTTCTCTTGCGTGAATTTCTCGGTTGCGTCCAGATTGTAGATTTTCGTGGTTAGTTTCAGACCCTTGACGTCTTCGTACTGGCTGCTGACCACCCAGATGGAATGATCGTCGTAGCCATAGATTGGGTGCAGCGCTTCCATGGCGCGCTTGGCCCCGAAATATCCGCCGCCGGGGCGCAAATAATAGTCGTATAAGTGCCAGATCATCGAGGGCCAGGCGTTGTTGAGCATCCACTGAATCACGCCCGTAGATACGTACTTGTTCCGGCTGTACGCTTCGTACATGGCCCGGACGCCTTCATACGTCTGCATCTGCGACTTGATGGCAAAGTCTTCCACGTTGTCGGATTTGCCGTAACGGTTTGTCAGCGCTTCGGTGAACACGCCGATGGTTTTGAACTCGCCGCCGCCCGCGTGATAGTTCCACACGTCGTCGATCGGCCACATGTGATCCTTGCCGACCATGGCGCGAATGCTTTCGACGGGAGGAACAGCGGGACCCATGCTGGTCTCCGTGTTGAATGCATAGGCGCCGCCGCAGCCGCCGGGATTGCACTGCTTGCGGCCGGGCTGTCCCTCTGGCGTGTCTACTTCCCAATAGCTGGGCGCGATGTATTCATAGGGCCCGCTCATCTTGACGCCGCTGTCTCCCGTGACGCTGGTCTTTTTTCCTGTAGCTGACGAAACCACGGGATTCGGCCAGAACAAGTCCTTTTCGATATCGAGGTACATCTGCTCCACGTCGGGCGGCGGGGCATTGTCGCTGCCGTTCAGCCACATCACGAGGCTGGGATGGCTGCGCAGGCGGTAAATCTGATCGCGCAACGACTGCTTGGCGATCTCGAAATCCTGCGGCTTCCATTTCGGCCAGCGCTCCCAGAAATCGCAGCAGCACCATCCCGCCATGACCAGAATTCCTTCGTGATCGGCGATATCGAAGAATTCTTGCGTCTCCAGCTTGCCTTCAAGTCGGACAGTGTTCAGCCCCATGTCGCGGACGTAGCGGAACTCGTCGTGCAACCGTTGCGAGTTCTCGCGCAGCATTAGGTCCGGAGTCCAGCCGCCGCCGCGAATCAGAATGTTTTTGCCGTTGATATGAAACGCGCGTCCTCCAACCGAATTGAAGTCCGAAGTAATTTCGCGGATGCCGAATTCAGTATGCGTCGCTTCACTGACCGCGCCGCCGACCTCAAACTCCATCGTGAGCTTATAGAGGCTGGGCTTTCCCATCTGCGCGGGCCACCAAAGCCGCGGATTCGAGAAGGACGAGTTGCGGGAACTTGTCGGAGGTGAAGGTGACGTCCTTGGCCTCATTCGCGGCCAACTCGACATCCTGCTCGAAGCTGACGTTCTCGATCTTGCCTTTCAACTTCCCCTTCACCGGCGCGTTGGTTCCGTTCTTCACCTGCGCGGTAACGGTAAGCTGCGCGTTGTCATTCGCTGGGGGATTCAATTTCGACACAACCGTGGGATAACGCACTGCGACTGGGCCGCTCGTCCTCACGTACACGTCGCGCCACAATCCCATGTTTTTGTCGGGCGGTGCTGGATTCCAGTCGACGAAGGTGATGGCGAGATCATGCTCCGTGGGCGCGTACGCCTGCACTGCGAGCACGTTCTCCGCGCCCGGTTTAGCTGCACCGGTGATATTGAATTCATAGGTGCGCCAGGCTCCAGCGACGTCATCCGAGTTCGCGATCTGTTTCCCGTTCAGCCAGACGTTGGCGCGATAGTTGATGCCGTCGAATTTCAGCCAAACCGTTTTTCCTTGATAAGACGCGGGGAGGGAGAACGCTTTGCGATACCACCACGACACCGTGTATGGGCTATCCGGCGCCATCGCGATATTCGAGAAGTTCGCACCAACCGGGTAGTTCACTCCGGGGAAACTGCGCAGGTTCATTCCGAACAAGGGGTCGGGGAGAGTCTTATCCTTCACCAGCGCAGCCACGACGGTGCTGGGGACCGTCGCTTCGTGCCATCCCTTCGGAGAAAACTGCGCGGTAGAGATAACTTCTCCCTTGGCTTCGACTTTCGCCGAGGTCTGCAGCGTCCATCCCTCTTGCAAGGCAATCCTGGCGTCGCTCGAGGCGCCTGCGGCCGGAGCTCTGTCTTGCCCGACCAGCGAGAGGGACAACATGAGAAAGAATGAGACCGCGAGGGAGAAAGAGATCGCCAGTTGCTTACGGGGGTTCATGGTGCTCCTAATGTATGTGCGCGTCCTCGACCACTGATGGGCAAATTCCGAAAATTTGCCCGCAGAATGGATAACACTTCTATTAATTCGTTTCAATAGCGGATTATTGCACGTCGAGGGTCGGCCGATTCCAACGGCCGTCAAGCGGATATTCGAGATTACAACGACGAGCGCTATCCTGAGCTAGCCGCGTTTTCTGGCACAGCGAACGGAGCCAGCGCCCACCCACACGACGGCCAGCCGAACCTTGCCCCCAACCCGCCTGGTTTATAATTGAAGATTCCGCTGACTCTTCCGGAGTGATAAGAAAATGATTCGATTTCTGCAGACTGAGGGGCCGTTCAAGAAGTTTGTTCTGGGAGGCCTCCTCCTCATAATTTGCGCCGCCATGGTAATCGCCTTCGTTCCCGGCGGACTTGGTTCCGAATTAACGGGTACGCCCGGCAAGGGCGTCATTGCCAAAGTCGATGGGGGCGACATTACCGCCGAGGAAGTGCGCCTGGCCGCTCGCCAGATGGCCCAGCAGCAAGCGCAACGATACGGCGAGATGGCCGCGAAGTTGATGCCCTTTATCATTCAGCAGTCGATGAAGCCGGCGGCGGAACAGTTGATCACTCGCGAAGCTCTCCTTAGCGAAGCCAGCCGCATGGGGCTGCGCGTGAGTCCGGAAGAAGTGAAAGACGAACTTGAGCACGGCCGCTACGCCGCGACTTTCTTCCCGGGCGGCAACTTCATCGGGCAGACCGAATACGAAAACATGCTGCAGCAGTACAACCTGACGCCTGCGAAGTTCGAGGACTCCATCGGCAAAGAGATTCTACTGACTAAATTGCAAGCGCTAGTCGCCGGCAGCGCCGGAGTAAGTGACGCCGAGATTCACGACGAATTCATCAAGCAAAATACCAAGGTCAAGTTCGACTACGCGGTCTTGAAGCTGGACGACATCAAGAAGGGGCTACATCCGACGGATACCGAACTCGAGGCGTACTACGAGAGCCACAAGCAAAGCTACGCCAACTCGATTCCCGAAAAGCGCAAGGTGAAGTACGCACTCGTTGAAACTGGGAAGGCGGAGGCCGGTGTTCAGGTCACACCCGACGACTTGCGGACTTACTACGATCAGCATCGCGACCAGTACCGTGTTCCCGAGCAGGTGAAGGTCAGCCATATTCTGATCAAGACACCGCTCGCCGGGCCGGATGGAAAGGTCGATGACAAAGGCGTCGCCGAAGCTCAGCGCCGCGCGGAAGATTTGCTGAAGCAGGTGAAGAGCGGAGCTAATTTCGAAGATCTGGCCAAGAAGTATTCCGAAGATCCGGGCAGCGCGAAGCAGGGCGGATCGCTGGGATGGATCGGCAAAGGTCAGACCGTTCCCGAGTTCGAGAAGACTGCATTTTCGCTTCCCAAAGGGCAGATCAGCGACCTGGTGAAGAGCAGCTACGGCTTCCACATCATCCGCATCGACGATAAGCAGGAAGCGCACATGAAGACGCTCGACGAGGTGAAAGACACCATCGAGCCCGTTCTGAAACACCAGAAAGGTCTACAGGTCGCCCAGAAGAAAGCGGAAGACTTGTTGAAGCAGGCGCGCGCTCAAGGTCTGGACGCGGCTGCAGCCACTGCGGGCGTTCAGGTGGTCACCACCGATTTCTTTTCACGCAAAGACATGCTTCCAGGACTGGGGCCGGCGCAGCAATTCATGGATGCGGTCTTCACGGCTGAGGATAAATCTCCGCCGGACGTCGCTCCAGCATCGCAGGGCATCGCCGTGTTTCAGTTGTTGGGCATCAAGCCGCCAGCCACGCCGACCTTCCAGGAGATTCGAAGCAAGGTGGAACAGGAATTCCTGAGCGAGCGCTCGAGCGTTCTGCTGGCGCAAAAGACTCAAGAACTTTCGGACCGGGCGAAATCCGAACACGATCTCAAACGCGCGGCCAAGGAATTGGGCGCCACCCTGAAGACCAGCGATCTGGTTCTTCCGGATGGGCAGGTTCCGGACGTCGGTTCGATGTCGGGACCAGCATCCGTGGCATTCAACTTGAAACCGGGGGAGATCAGCGGTCCGATCAACACCGGGTCGGATGGGGCGGTCTTGCAGCTTGTGGAGAGTCAGCAGCCGACCGAAGCCGACTTTGCCGCGAAGCGCGATCAAATCCGCGACTCGTTGCTGCAGGGCAAGCAGCAGCAGCGCTTCGGTCTATTCGTCACCAACGTGGTCGATCAGATGACGAAATCGGGAAAGATCAAGCGTAACGAAGAGGAATTGAACCAGCTCACCCGCACCGGCAGCGAGTCAGGAATGTAGCGGCAGTGCTATGTCCTTTCCGCGCGCCGCAGGCATCCTGTTACACCCAACGTCGTTGCCTTCCCGCGGCGGGGTAGGTGACTTTGGTCCCGCTGCTTACCAGTTTGCGGACTTTCTGGCATCGGCTCGGCAGGGCCTCTGGCAGGTCTTGCCTCTGGGTCCCTTAGGCTTCGGAAATTCGCCATACTCCGCGACCTCAGCTTTCGCCGGGAATCCGCTGCTGATCAGTCTCGAGCGGCTCGCCGACCGAGGCTGGATTGATCGAGCGAAGATCGATTCACTCGCCGCGGCATCTGGTCCAGTCGAGTACGATCGCGTCTTCTATCAGAAGATGCCGCTGCTCTTCGACGCCGCCCGCAATTTCCTGCAGTCAGGCTCCAGCGAGGCACTCGGTCGTTTCGAATCATTCCAAAAGGACACTTCCTGGTGGCTCGACGACTTCGTCTTGTTCGACGCCCTGCGCGCGCGGCAAAAGCTGGAAACCTGGAATCGCTGGCCTCGCGATCTCGCAGCCCGCGAGCCATCCGCTCTCGAAAAGGCACGGACCGAACTGGCGGACGATATCCGCGTCCGCAAAGCCCTGCAGTTTGCGTTCTACGAACAGTGGCGCGCCCTCCGGCAGTATTGTGCCGAGCGGTCGATTCGAGTCGTTGGCGACGTTGCCATCTTCGTGAACCACGACAGCGCCGACGTCTGGACCCACCGCGAACTCTTCCGCCTGGACCAGAACCTTGAGCCGGAAGTTGTAGCGGGCGTACCTCCGGACTTTTTCAGCAAGACCGGACAAAGGTGGGGCAATCCGCTCTATCGCTGGGACGTGATGAAGCAGCTCGGATACAAGTGGTGGATTCAGCGCCTGCGCTGGGCCACGCAGAACTGCGATTACATCCGCCTCGATCATTTCCGCGGATTCGATCAGTTCTGGGAGATTCCGGCCAGCGACGCTACTGCGGTCAATGGCCGCTGGGTCGATGGCCCCCGTGACGATTTGTTCGTAAAGCTCCGCGAAGCGCTCGGCGGTTTGCCGTTCTTTGCCGAAGACCTTGGATACATCACGCCTGAAGTGCATGCGCTCCGTGAGCGGCTGCAGATTCCAGGAATGTCCGTCTTGCAGTTCGGATTCGGAGACGAAGGTGCTCACATGTATCTTCCTCACCGTGCGGAAGGCAAGGTCATCTACACGGGCACGCATGACAACGACACCGTTGAGGGTTGGTGGCATTCGGGTGCGACGGAATATGAACGGCGGAATGCGGAAGCCTACGTGGGACGCTGTGATGATGGGATCCACTGGGCCTTTATCCGCGCGGCGCAATGTTCGCCTGCGGGCCTCAGCATCATTCCATTGCAAGACGTCCTTGGGCTCGGCAGTGAGGCGCGCATGAACACTCCCAGCTTGCATGGCGGCAACTGGCGCTGGCGTGCGATCGACAAGCTCAATGGCGAATTGGCGGCTAAACTGGCTCATCTCGCCGAGGTCAGCGATCGCGTGGCAAAGCCCTTCGCGGCCCCTACAACCGGAACCTTTTTCGCGTAAGAGCCCGCGGAAACAGTCCATTCGCCCGATTTCATTGTGAATAAACTGTTACAGCGTGCCGTTTTGCCTGCTGATCGTGTATAGAAAGAATGGGGGATTGAGAGTGAGCGAAGTGATCATCGAAGCCGTGGCCGTGGAGAAGTCTTATCCACAGCCCGATGGCACGCGGGTTCAAGTCGTCGGCTCGACCAACCTGGCCATCGAATCGGGCAAGATCATTGCGCTACTGGGCCCTTCGGGATGCGGAAAATCCACTCTGCTGCGCATGCTGACTGGGCTTTCCCAGCCATCCTCTGGGCAACTTTTGTGGCACGGTAAGCCACTCGACAGCCAGAATCCGAACGTCGCCATCGTCTTTCAAAGCTTTGCTCTGTTTCCCTGGTTGACCGTTCTTGGGAACGTAGAGGCTCCTCTCGAAGCGAAGGGCATCTCTGCTGTGGAACGCCGCAAGCGCGCACTGCGCACGCTCGACACCGTCGGATTGGATGGTTTCGAGACCGCGTATCCGAAAGAGCTCTCGGGCGGCATGAAGCAGCGGGTCGGCTTCGCGCGCGCTCTTGTGGTTGAGCCTGAAGTCCTGTTCATGGACGAGCCTTTCTCCGCGCTTGATGTTTTGACGGCTGAAAACCTGCGCGGTGAACTGCTGGAACTTTGGCTGAACAAGAAAATGCCCACCAGCGCGATCTTCATCGTGACCCACAACATCGAGGAAGCGGTCATGCTGGCCGACCGTGTCATGGTGCTGGGCAGAAATCCGGCGCGCGTTCGCTCGGACTTCAACATCCGGCTTAAGCATCCGCGGGACCGCAAGTCCGCGCGCTTTGTGGAACTGGTCGACTACATCTACAAGGTCATGACCGAACCCGAGGTCGAGCACATGCTGCCCGACGCGGAGACAACCGCGGAAATCATTTTGCCCACCGGCGGCCTGACGAAAGATGCTCTGAAGAAGCAGGAAGCGCCCATACGTACCGCGAAATACCAGATGTTGCCGCACGCGCGCGTCGGTGGCATCGCCGGACTCACTGAGTTGCTGCGTGATCGCGGCGGCCGCGAGGATTTATTCCGATTGTCTGAAGAATTGGTCATGGACGTCGAAGACCTGCTGCCGATTCTGGAAGCGTGCGTGCTTCTCGGCTTCGCCTGGCTGAAGGAAGGCGACGTGCAGATTACTCCGCAAGGCATCCAGTTTGCCGACGCCGACATCCAGCAGCGCAAAGTTTTATTCCGCCAGGCTGCCCTCGAACACGCCACGATCCTGAAACAGATCGACAGCATTTTGAAGCGAAAGGCCGACCATTCGATCGCTGACGAATTCTTTCACGACATTCTGGACGAACATTTCGCCGAAGACGAAGTGCAACGGCAGTTCGAGACTGCGATGAACTGGGGCCGCTACGCCGAAATCTTCGACTACGACCGGGCCAGTGGCCGGCTGGTACAGACGGAAGCGCCGCACACCGAAGGAGCCGGCTCGCCGCCCGCTCCCACAGCGGAGTCTCAGAACTCTGTCACCAAATCCTGAAAAGTTTTGACTTGAAAGCCTCAGCCGCATGAAGAAAAGCATCAGCCTGCGAGGATTCTCGGCGTATCGCATCTGGACGCAGTTGCCCAGCCTCGAGATCTCGTTTCTGCCCGATCTGCTGATGTTTGCCGCAGCGATCACGCTGTTCTACGGCGTGCTGATGGTGGGGCGCGCCTGGCTTGGCCCATTCACTCCTCAAGTAGATATCTCCCGCAGCCCGCTTGCCCTTCCGGCCTATGCTGGATACTCACTTCTCCGCATCACCATTGCCTACGTCCTGAGCCTCGCATTCACGCTCGTCTACGGATATATCGCCGCCTACAATCCGCGAGCCGAGCGCTTCATGATCCCGCTGCTCGATGTTCTGCAGTCGATTCCCGTTCTCAGTTTTCTACCGGGAGTCATGCTTGCGATGGTCGCGTTATTTCCCGGGAGGCAACTTGGCGTCGAAGCCGGCGCGATCCTGCTGATTTTTACCGGCCAGGTCTGGAACATGGCTTTCAGCTTCTATGCCTCGCTCAAAAGTATTCCGAAGGAGATGCGCGAAGCCGCAAAGATCTACGGCTTCAGCTGGTGGCAGCGCTTCATCGAAATGGAGCTGCCGTTCGCCGCGATCGGGCTGGTCTGGAATTCGATGATGTCAGTCGCCGGCGGATGGTTCTTCCTGATGGCCTGCGAAATGTTCGTGCTGGGTTCGCGCGACTTCCGCCTGCCCGGTCTCGGATCGTATCTCCAAACCGCAGCCAGCGCCGGGGATACGCGCTCGATCTTGTGGGGCGTCGCGACCATGGTTGCCGTAATCGTGCTGCTCGACCAGTTCATCTGGCGTCCCGTGATCGCCTGGGCGGAGAAATTCAAAGTTGAGCAAGTAGAGAGCGGAGACGCTCCGCACTCCTGGGTGCTCAACCTGTTTCGTCACTCCCGCGGCCTGACGCAGCTTCGCAATCGCACCGTGCAGCCGCTAGGTGAGCGCCTCATGCTGTACTTCTCGCGCCACCGCCCGACGAACGAGACCGAGCAGCGCAGCGCGTCGAAAGTGTGGATCACGCGTCTGCTGGCAGTGGCTGTGCTTGCCGGACTGACCTACGGAATCGTCCGCGTCGTGATGCTGCTCAGCGGTCTGCAATCTGCAGAACTAAAGGAAGCGGGCCTCGGTCTTGGCGCAACATTTCTTCGCGTGAATCTAACGTTACTGCTGGGAGCGCTATGGACGATCCCCGCCGGCGTCGCCATTGGCTTCAATCCCAAACTCGCCCGCATCGCGCAGCCGCTCGCTCAGATCGCCGCCTCCGTTCCCGCCACCGCGCTCTTTCCCGTGGTGCTGCTGTTGCTGATCCGTCTCGGCGGAGGCCTCGGCATCGGATCCATCGCGCTGCTTCTCCTTGGCACGCAGTGGTACATCCTGTTCA
This sequence comes from uncultured Acidobacteriota bacterium, assembly GCA_963700225.1. Taxonomy (GTDB): domain Bacteria; phylum Acidobacteriota; class Terriglobia; order Terriglobales; family Acidobacteriaceae; genus Sulfotelmatobacter. The sequence goes on along the minus strand of CAVOWU010000012.1, from coordinate 591,736 downwards.
ACGTGATCGCCGGAGCCATCGCCATCCCGGCCGACTTGAAGGAGTGCTGCTCTATCTTCCGAATGGAGGGTATCCAGCGCTGGAAAAAACTGATCTTGCCCGGAATATTTCCCTATCTCGTCACCGGCATGGTGACCGCATCCGGTGGCGCATGGAACGCCAGCATAGTCGCGGAATATTTTCACTTCAAAGGACAGATCTACACCACCGTCGGCCTCGGAGCCACCATCAGCCAGGCGACTGACAGCGGCAACTTTGATCTGCTGCTCGCCGCGACCATCATGATGGCGGCCACCGTGGTGACCATCAATCGCCTCGTCTGGCGCAGAATGTATGCCCTCGCCGAAACGCGCTACCGGCTCGAAACCTAATACCGGTTACCTTCTAGACTCTTCAACCCGGTATTTCATCAGCTTTTAACCTCATCTTCACGCTGGCGAAACGCAGCTGCGATATCGGTAGAAGATGCCCTCAGTCCAGCCCCAGCCAGAACAGCCACCAGTTGGAGTTCTTTCCCGCGTCGCTGAGTTTTCGGGCTTGGCGGGAAGGTTCGCCCCTGTCGACAAAGTGAGAGATCTCTATCGACGCGTCCAGCGTTCGCCGGAAGGTTTCCGTCTCGAAGGTCTGCTCGCCGAGATGCGTGTGGATTTGCGGGTCAACCCGGCGGATCGATCACGCATTCCCGCTGCTGGTCCGGTTGTGGTCATGGCTAATCATCCCTACGGCGTATTAGATGGTGCAATCCTCACGGTTCTCCTGACCCGCGTTCGCCCCGATGTGAAAGTGCTCACCAATTTTGTACTCAGCGATATTCCTGAATTGCAGAAGCACTGCATCTTCGTCGATGCCTTTCAGACGGATCGCCCAGCCGACTCGAACCGCAAAGCTCTGCGTGAGGCGTTCGCGTGGCTTCAGCAAGGCGGCATGCTGGCGATCTTTCCCGCGGGCGAAGTCGCGCATTGGCGGATGCCGGCTGGACAAATCGCCGATCCTGCCTGGAACGACACCGCCGTTCGTCTGATTCGAAGAACTCGCGCCACCGCCTTGCCCGTATATTTCTGCGGGCACAACAGCGTTGGATTCCAGCTCCTTGGCATGATTCATCCCAGGCTGCGTAGCGCTTTTCTGCTCCAGGAATTCCTGCAGCAGGAAGGGAAGGACGTCGAAGTGCGCATTGGCAGCGCAATTCCAGCGGATGTCATCGATTCCGTCACAGACGATCGCGAGGCCATCGACTATCTCCGCTGGCGCACCTACCTGCTCGCCCGGCGCCGAAAAACAGAAATCTCTTGGCCGCTGGGCCTGCGTTCGCGGCTTGTCTCGAAAATCCAGCAGCCGGTTGCGGTTCTTCCTCAGCCCGAGTTGCTCCAGCAGGAAATCGAAAGTTTGCCCGTGGACCGCTGCCTCGCCGAGAACGGAGAATTCGCTGTTTATCATGCAACAGCGCAAGAGATCCCGAACTTACTATTAGAAGTTGGGAGAGTGCGCGAGCTAACCTTCCGCCGCGCTGGCGAGGGCACCGGCAAGAGCCGCGATCTTGATTCCTTCGACGATTATTATGGGCACGTCCTGCTGTGGAGCAAGACGAAACGAGAGCTGGTCGGAGGCTATCGCGCCGGAAACACCTCGGAGATTCTCGCGCAACGCGGCGTCTCCGGCCTCTACACCAGCACTTTGTTCCGTTACGACGTCAACCTATTTCAAAAACTCGGCCCGGCCCTCGAACTTGGACGCTCCTTCGTCCGGCCCGACTATCAACGTCAATACGCGCCACTGTTGTTGTTATGGAAGGGGATTGCTCGTCTCGTCGCGACACACCCGGAGATTCCCGTGCTCTTCGGCGCGGTTAGTATCAGCAATGATTACAACGAAGCCTCGCGCGAAATGATTTACCGATTCTTCGAGGCTCGCATGATGGAAGACGATCTTGCTGGACTGATCGAGCCCCGACGGCCGTTTCGTCCGGGATTTCTCCGGCGATCGGATTGCCGAAGCATGTGCCGTGCCCTCCGCGATCTCGACGAACTCTCGCAGCCAATCACCGATATCGAGGCCGACGGGAAAGGTCTGCCGATTCTCTTACGGCAATACGCCAAAATCGGCGGCAAGCTACTGGGCTTCAATGTGGATCGAAAGTTCTCCAATGTGCTCGATGGACTGGTTGTCGTGGATCTGCGCCAAACGGAGTCGGCAGTGTTGGAGCGTTACATGGGGCGGGAGGCAGCAGTAAATTTCCGAAAGCTTCATCGGGTCGCGACGGTGTAGTTGACCATCACTTCGACGCTCGAAGGCGAGTGGCTTTCGTAGGCAAGACGCAGGCGTGTGTCGAATCTTTCAAAGCCTCGTCGAGCTTGAGGCCCAAGGTCGCGAGGTCCCCAAGGTTCATTAACTCCTGCATGCGCTGAAACAGTTGCCGCTCTTCCTTTCGGATGTGCGCCGCAAGCCGCTCCGCGATCGCACTCACGTCGCTCGCCGAAGTTCTGTCGCTGGTTATAAGAGCGAAGTGCTCCCGAAGCCATTCGTGGTCCAGACACAATTCGTCGACGAGAGGAATCAATTCTGCAAATTCATTAGCCGCAGGAAACACCACTTGCTCTTCGGCGGCAAAATGAATTCCGATTTCATCCCGGAAGAGTTGCGCAATTTCCTTCCGCCACAATGCTAGATCGTCATCACCAATAGGCGATGCCCGGTCAATCCGAACGCACAACGCCAGCGCCCGCTGGTGCTGGTGCGAAAGTGGAATCAGACTTTTGTCACGCAGCATGGCAATCCCGCTATGAGTTCGCAGGCTCCAGTTTGTTCGCGCCGATCAAGCCCTCGGTCGGTGTCGGCTCGACCGCCGGACGCACCGTCAGCCAGTCCGTTCGTACCCGCTCCCATTCCTGAATGAGCATGCCATTCGCTTCGAAAAAGCTTCGAATGCGATATCTCTCCCATCCCGCCACTTCCTCAAGGATCGGTGCCAGTACCGCCAGTGCGCTGGTACTCAATACCGTGCGCTTGGCGATTTGCGAAACGTTCGGTGATTCAGAAACCGCAATGGTGAGCCCGTCACGCGAGTTGATATGCAGCATGACGTGAATGTCGGAACTTCCGTCACCCGTGTAGATCACATGATCGGGGCCGGCCACTCGGTCGACCAGCAGTTTGTCGAGCACGGCGACCTTTCCGTAACCGGCCGTCGCGCGTATGATCGTGTCAATCTCTCCCGAAGGCTTATAGCGAAACTCCGTCCCGTAGATGTGATCCTCCGGAACGATATCTTCCAGCGCTGATCGCACAATTTCCACCGGCGCAGCCGACAGCACGTAAAAATCAAATTGATGTCCGTCAATCCCCGACTCGAGCAGTTGGTACAACAGCTTGATGTCACCCTTGAGACGGATCCGCTTGCCCACCTCACGTAGATGCTCCTTCCGCACCTTCGCCTTAAATTCAGGATCGTGCAGCAATAGATATGCCAGCTCTGCTCCCTGCTGCACCAGGTTGATCTTGGCCATTCCCTTGGCCTTGCGCTCGAACTCTTCCGTGGGAATGCCTACCAGTTCGGCCAGCACGTAGCCCGAGTCGTTAAAAGTCAGCGTCTGGTCAAAGTCGCTTGCAAAGATGTAGCGCTTCAAAACGTTGTCAGCCATATAGCTATTCGATTCCTGTCGGTGGTTGAATGCCCCATAAAAAGAATCGATGGCGATTATATGCCCGCTAGGCTAACTCGTTGTGAATAAACCTCGCGCGACCCACAAGATTGCAGTAAATAATTGCAGGAGCATGTACATGGTGAATAACACGGCAGAAAATTTCTTTGTCATTACCGGTGGACCGGGCTCCGGCAAGAGCTCGCTCATCGAAGCATTAGGCAAGCGCGGTTATGCATGCTCCGTCGAGGCCGGCCGCGGTGTGATTCAGGATCAAATGGCGATCGCCGGCCACGCTCTTCCCTGGGAGGATCGGGCGCAATTTGCGGAACTGATGCTCGTCTGGGAAATGCGCAGCTACCGCATCGCGCAGAAAAGTGTGGGACCAGTATTTTTCGACCGTGGGATCCCCGACGTGTTGGGATATCTCCGTCTGTCGAACTTGCCTATTCCCGCGCACATGCAACAGGCGGTCGAGATTTTTCGTTACCACCGCCGAGTCTTCATCGCACCGCCGTGGCAGGAAATCTTCCAGAACGACAGCGAGCGCAAACAAGACTTCGACGAAGCTGCCCGCACCTATGAAGCAATGATTCAAAGCTACGCAGCCCACGGCTACGAGCTAGTTGAAATCCCTCGCGTTTCGGTCGAAGATCGTGCTGACTTTGTACTCGATTATCAGCACCTGAAGGCGTCATCCTGACCGGAGCCGCTTTTCAGGCGGAGGGAAGGATCTCGCGCGTACCTGTTGGGACACTCCGGCCGTCCGGTCGAGCGATGCTCGACGATTGTCCATCCCCAGGAGTCCTTCGTGATACTTCGTGCCCTTCGTGGTAAAGGGGTTTGCTCTCCTCGAGGCCCACTCAATATCGGCCTCGCTTTACTAAACTCCCCAGCGCGTCCAAAATAGATAGTTCGGTCCGCGTTGGCGACAAAACATCGGGTAAGCCAGCCGCATCGGGAAATTTCGCGAAGGTCCAAAACGAGCGACAAGCAAGATTCAAAATCCAGAAAAGAGGATCCTTCATGGTAGTTGCCACCGGTGAACTCATTCGAGCGATGAATTACGTCGAAGACATCACAGCCACCCTGCGCCGCATCTGCATTTACATCCCCGCCATGAGTCCGGAGGAGCGCAAGCGCCTCGCCGAAGCGATGCGCGGCGCCGCGACCCAAGTCAACGCCGCGATCGCCGATCTCGAAAAGGCGGAGAAGTAAGTGGCGCAAGTCGGGACGATTGCTGTCATCGGCGCTGGCATTATGGGGCGGGGCATCGCCCACGCGGCGGCGCTTGGCGGCTATCGCACCATCCTTGAAGACTTGCTGCCCAATGCTCTGCGCAAGGCCGAGACCGAGATCCGCGCCAATCTCGACAAGGCCGTCGAACTCGGCAAGGTCACCGCGCCCGATGCGGATTCCGCATTCCGCCGCCTGGAATATGCGGGTTCAGTCGAAGAAGCGGCCCGCGAGGCCGATCTCGTGATCGAGGCCGTTCCCGAGGAGATGGAGTCGAAGATCGAAATCTTCACTCTGCTCGACAAACTTTGCCGCCCCGCGACCATTCTCGCTTCCAACACGTCTTCCCTCAGCGTCACCGAGATTGCCAGCGTCACCTACCGCGCGAAAAAATGCGTCGGGATGCACTTTTTCAACCCCGTGCACAAGATGAAGCTGCTCGAAGTCGTGCGCGCGCTCGAGACCGACGACGATACGCTAGCTACGGTCGTCGAAGTCGGCAAGCGCATGGGAAAAGAAGTGGTCGTGATCAAAGAATCGCCCGGCTTCATCACCAGCCGCATCAACGCCATGATCGGCAACGAAGCCTTCCACATGCTGCAGGAAGGAGTTGCTTCCGCAGCCGATATCGACAAGGCGCTAAAGTTGGGACTGAATCATCCCATGGGACCGTTCGAACTGGTAGATCTCGTCGGTCTCGACACGCGCCTGAGCATTCTCGAATACCTGCACAAGTCCCTTGGAGACAAATACCGCCCTGCGCCCCTTCTGGTGCAATACGTGAAAGCCGGCAGACTAGGCCGCAAATCGGGCCGCGGCGTTTACGAATATCCAGAAACCCCCGCCACGAAGTAGCCAAGCGAACATCGCGGGACATGTTGCAGCCAAGAAATGTGGGGACAGCCGCCCTCGGCTGTCCCGCCGCGCAAGCGGCGAATCATCTGGATCAAATCATTGAGACGCCGCGTGAACCAATGCGCGTGAAGCTGTCATCCTGAGCAAAGCGAAGGACCCCATGCCCGCGTGCGGAGCCGCCGGCCCATCAGGGAATTTCCATGTGCCCGCCCAGGTTGCAGACCCTTGCGAGAGTTCGAAGATATCGTGAAAGCCAATCCCACGGAACGACCGTGCGTGATTAACGCCGCAATCAGCCAAATCAGCCACCCTTAGCATGTCGACAGGCACCTCCCAAAATGGAACTGCGCTACTGCCCCAACCCCATTTTCCATTGACTCTGTGGCCGGAGAGCGCGATCCTACTACTTAGTCCCCTGGTTCTTTGAGAACAAAAAGCTCGTAACCCCTTGCAGCTCAAGATTTTGCCCGTAACTCATTGAGCCCCATAGATTACTAGACGATTTTTCGCTAAGCCGATGATTCCAATAGACCGTGGGGGGGAGGGGGTGGGTAACTAAAACGTAAACTTCCCAAAACGGGTTCGATCTATCGTCGGCCAAAATTCAGGCCCGCCAGCTTTGAAGCCTTCTCTGCGTCGATCCCTTTGCTTGCCACCAGCACATGAAAACTCTCGCCCATCCCTGCAGGTGTGACCAGATGCTTGAGTTGCAGAGCGACCTTAGCTCGCTCCTGTGGCAAGCGGCATTCTTCGAATGCGTCCGCAAACTCGTTTATCTCACCGATCCCCATCAGAAACTGTGATTGCGTCACGAGCTTCTCCGTCCTCATCCCCCGCTTCTCCGCCGCTGCCGCCAGCGCGGTGAAGTTCACCTCCGAAGTGATGTCCTGCTCTCCCGGAGCCTCATACGGATTCGCGCTGACCGAATGCTTGCCGGATCGCTTTCAGCGTTCCGCGATGACGACCTGCAAGCTGTTCCTCGCGCGTGTATCCGTAGTCGATCACGAGCACGAATCCGCGCTCGAAATCCGCCACGCCAGATATCTGCGTTTGTCCCTGCAGAGGCACCTCAACCCGCTCTCCCTCTTCCGGATGGATCGAATAGCGATCGAGGAATTCCAGTTCCTCGGGTGAAGATGCTACCCATGACTCAACGAATCGTCCGTCGCGCGTATCGATCCGAAGTGATCCCTTCGTACTGACGATCTCCACCGGAAGCGCGTCGAAGAACTCGTTGGCAAACACGATCGTTGCATAGGTTTCGGGTGCCCCGCTTCCGGCCGAATTTGCCGGAAGAGGGGATTTCGGAGAAGCAAAGGCTGCCTTTCCGGACCGAAGGTGTCGGCTCAGTGTCTGTGCGATCCTTTCGAGCAGAGACGGAGATTGTTCGACGAGTCGGTATTGAAGTGCGGCAAAGAACTCCGGGAACTTCTTCTCCGACCAATCCAGCACATCCTGCGCGAACAATCCTCTTCCGGGTCCGAGTTCCTTCACCGCGATCCGCTCGGGCGATCCAAGCATGCGCCACATCTCGTCGAACTGGCGCGCGAGCAAACGTCCAAACACAGCGTGAATGTCACTCGACGTGTAGAAGTCTCCTGCCTTGCCGAACTGCGCAGCATTGCGTGAGTAGTAGCCGAGTTCGGGATGGTAAAGGCACAACTCCATATAGCGGGAAAAGGGAATCGGCCCGCGCTCGCGGATTTCCTGCTCGATGATTTGCCGCAGTTCCCTCAAAGGCCTTTTCTCTGGCGGTCCGCGCGGTCTTGCGGCGTGCGAATAAACATCTCGACAAAGTAATCATGGAGAGCGTCGTAGAGTTGGCGCTGGAAGCTCCATTCGAACTGAGGATCGTCAAGATCGCGAGCGTGCAAGTCGAAATAGTAAGTATGCACGGGAACGCTCTCGTCTTTGAATTGGATGATGACCTCCACGCCGTCGCCTTTAGCGCGTGCCGAAAAGGTCAGGAGGGGATGTTCGTAAAGACGAAGTTGCGCGAGAACGCGCTCGAGGCGAGGATTACTGGCTTCCGGCACAGCAAGGATTGTAACGGAAGAAGAATGTAGCGCTGATGTCTCACCAGCTGTTGCGACGTGCCCTCTCAATTACTCGTAGCGCAGCGCTTCGATCGGATTCAGCCGCGCAGCTTTGATGGCAGGCAGCATGCCGCTGACGATGCCTACGACGCTGAGAATCGCCGTCGACCAGATCAGTGTGGCCGCATTGATGTAGAGGTGAATATCGCCATCGCTGGCATTGTCTTCGAAGGCGCTCCACAGCGTGAGAGATCCGACGGACCAGGAGACGAGATATGCCAGCACAACCCCAAGCAATCCCCCGAGAGCGGTGATAACCAGCGCCTCGGCCAGAAACTGGAACAGGATATGCCAGCGATGCGCTCCGAGAGCTTTCTCCACGCCGATCTCACGCGTGCGCTGTGTGACGGAAACGAGCATGATGTTCATCAGTCCAACGCCGCCGATTCCCAGCGTGAGCAGTCCGATGAAGCCGAGCAGGATCTTGATGCCGGTGGAAATCACCTGCAAATCCATCAAGTCGGCGAAGACGTCGAACACAAAGATCGCTCGCTGGTCCTTGGGATCGAAGCTATGGTGAAACCCCATGGATTCCCGCACGCCTTTGACGACTTTGGCGTGATCGCCTTCGTATTCCATGACTACCGAACTCAGGTAGTAGGTATTGGTCAAATCGCTCATCGCGCTGTACGGGACGTACACGTGCTCGTTGATGTTGTCGTCGCCGTTCTGAATCTGATGCTTGAGCACACCCACGACCTGGTATGAAATTCCGTCGAGACGAATGCTGTCCCCAATGGCGTTCTGGCCGGAAAACAGTTTCTTCTTCGCGTCTGATCCGATCACGGCGACGCGCGTATGAGTGAAGTCGTCGGCTTCGCTGAAGAAACTGCCTTCGCCGATGTCGAGTTTGCGCATCCGCCCGTATGCGGCATAAACGCCGCTTACGCCGTAGGTTGCGCTGCGCGATCCATAGGCAACAATGCAATTCTTGAACGCTTCGGGAGAAACCCGCTTCAGCAAGGGTACTTCGGCGCGGATATAGTCGAGGTCGTTAACCGTCAATCGAATCTGCGTTCCCGCCTTGGTGCCACCAGCCTGTAACTCGGTGCGCCCGGGGAAAATAAACACGAGATTGGTGCCGAAAGAACGAAAAGCAGACCACAGTCCACGCTCGAAGCCAGTTCCGTAAGCCAACAGCAGTACAACTGTTGCAATGCCCCAAGCCATGCCGAGCATGGTGAGAACGCTGCGCCGCCGGTTGTGACGAAGCGCGTTGTAAGCCTGTGTGGCGAGATCGACGATCATAATGTTAGCTCTCAGCTGTCAACTCTCAGCTCTTGGCTCTCAGCTTGGTGCCTTAGTTCCTTAGGTGCCCAATTCCGGAACGCTCAACGCTTACTCTTGCCTCAAAGCTTCGACCGGAGGCAGCAACGCCGCTTTGCGCGCGGGATAAAGTCCAGCCGCGATGCCTGCGATCGCCAACGACCCGATTGCCGCCAATGCCGACGCCGGAATAATGCGCGGCGTGTCGAATCCCTCCGGCGACGGCAGCATGGCGAGCAGCGTCACGAATCCGGTAGCGATCGCCAGCCCGATTCCTCCGCTGAATGCCGTGAGGAACGCTCCTTCGATAAAGAACTGCGTCAGGATTGCCCGGTAGGTCGCGCCGAGCGCCTTGCGCAGGCCGATTTCCTTGGTCCGCTCGGTGACCGAGACCAGCATGATGTTGATGATTCCGATCGCTCCCAGTCCCAGGGTGACGACGCCGACGACGCCGAGAAACCAGTCCATCGCATCGAAGATCTTTCCGACCCGCTTCATGTTCTCGATCGTGTCCCAATCTTCGAACGCATCCTGCAGCTTCGGATTGAATCCATGTCGCCGCGCAAGGATGCGGTGAATCTCTTCTTTGGCCTGCGTATGCAGGTCTTTCGAGATCGGCTGATAGTTGATAAATGAAATCGCGTCCTCGGAGTTCGCCTTGGTCAGAGGAAACAAATCCCGCATGGTTTCTACGGGGATGAAGATGCGGGAGTTCGTTCCGTTGTTCCCGTCGCGTCCCACTTTGGCGACGACGCCGACTACGTCGAAATTGATGCCGTTGAGCAGGATCGTGGAACCGACCGCCGGACGTCCGGGGAACATATTCTTCAGCAGTTCCCATCCCACCACGGCCACACGGCGGCGCTCGGCATTGTCCTGATTGTTGAACCAGCGTCCGGGCGAGATCGGCACATTGCGAATCTGGTTGTAGTCCGCATTGACTCCGAATACCTGGCCATTAGTGGAGCCGTAATCGCTCACTGCCCGAATGTCCTCACGGTTCAGCACGGGCGACAACGCTCCGACAAATTGTGCCTCGCTGCGGATCGCGAGGTAGTCCTTATAAGTGAAGTAATAGATCTGCCCGGATTGCGTGCTGCCTTCGACCGCCGGAATCCGTCCGGGAAACATAAACATAATGTTTTGTCCGAGGGTCGCGAGCTCCTTCTCCTGCCCGCTGCGGAAGCCTTCTCCCAGGCCGACGAGGAGCAGGAGCGAACCGACGCCCCAGGCGATTCCAAACATGGTGAGGAAGGAGCGCAGCTTGTGTGCCCAGAGGGTCGCCAACGACTGGCGGACAATGTCGAGAAGCATGCGCATAAGAAAAATGGAAGAATCATGCCCCCACGCCTCCGGGGAGGAGCGTGGGGGCACCCGGGTAACGTTCAGGCGAGGGGTCTCAATCCCGCCCAACCATCTGATCAGAAATACGCAGCCGGACTCTCAGAAGTTCCCGCTGGCATGTACCTATTTAGACCCCACGAAGTGAAAAAAGGTTAGCCGCAGCTGAGAAATTCGGAAGAGGAAGCAGAGTGTGCAGCGATAGTTCCGCCATCCCAGCAGGAAGTACATATCCAGATCAAGGTTCTCCGCCAGACTGCCGATACTGAATGCGTAGGCTCGATTCATGAAGCGGAGGTTTGTTTTGTCAGAAACTGGAATTCTGAATCAGGGCGGCGAACCCTCTGGGAAGGCAAGCATCTCGTTCGCGAATCGGCAAGTAGAGTACGTGATTCATCCGGACAAGCGGCGGGTCGTGGTGCGATTTGGGAAAAAATTGACTGCCAAAGATATCGAGCAATACACCAAACGACTGCGAAACGATCCTGATTTCCAACCGGAGTTTTCGGAAATTGCGGATATCAGCGAGGCGGAAGAAATTGATTTGCAAGCGGATGATTTCCTGCGGCTTGCCGACGAAATCGATCCGTTTTCGCCAGATGCCAAGCGCGCTTTTGTAGTGCAGACCTCTACGCAGAGCCACGCGGCCCGCATGCACAAAATTCTGCGCAGCAACAAGAATATCGAGATTTTCGATTCCTTCTACGAAGCAGAAGAGTGGGTGCAGTTGTAGCTCAGTGCTGCTTTCTTCTTGCTCAGCCTACTGCTGCTTCTCTTTCGGGCGTTCATACGCTTTCTGCAGATACTTTCGCGCTTCTTCAAGTGCCCCGAAAGTATTGTCGTTCGTTTGGAGAGCCTGGCGGTATTCGTTGACGGCGCGTTCGCGCTGACCGGTAATATCGAAAATCTTGCCCAGCTGAATGCGGCTCCAGACCTCAGTCCAGCGCGGATCACCATCACCGTTGATGGACGCACGGTAGGCGTTGGCGGAGGACTGGTAGTTCCGCTGCAGGAAGAAAATCTCGGCAATGCGGTAATGGGCGAGAGAACTGTTTTTGTTGAGGTCGAGCGCCTTGTTGAATTCTGTGAGCGCTCCGGTCAAGTCTCCCTGTTGCTGCATGGCCTGTCCTCGCAGAATCGAGGCCCGCAGCTTTACGTCGCTGGAATTCGTCAGGACGTGATGATCGGGATCGACGGAAATCTTGCGCGGACGTCCGAAAGTCTCGATGGAGAATGGAGAATTTGTCCCCACGACCTCGATGTTCTTGTTTTCAGTCCGGCCGTCGGTATCGATTCTGAGGTCGACAGGCATTCGGAAGAGATCTAGATCCTGCGAAATCTCTCCGGTGACGCGGAAGCCAGGAATCTTTTCTTCCTTCGGATTCTGCGCTGCGGCTCCGCCCAGCCGATAAGTCGTGTACTTCACCTTGAATTCAGGCGCGCCGGTGGAATCCAGCCACTGGGAAAAGAACCAAGTCAGCTGCTGGCCATAGTTTTTCTCGGCGACGGCCCGAAAGTCATCGGTGGAGGCAGACTTTCCAGCGTATTCTCCGGCAAACTCGCGCATGGTCTTGTTGTACTTATCTTCGCCGAGCACCCAGCGCAGCATGTGCAGGATCATCGCGCCCTTATCGGTGGCAAGAGATTGAAACTCGGTGGAGAACAGGTCAAGCTTGCTGGCACTCGACAGCGGAACCGTGTCGTAGGCGAGAGCGCCGACCGACATGTCTTTCACCGCTTCTTCCAGGCCAGCGGCTCCAGCGGCGTTCTCGACGTACAACGCCTCAGAGTAGCGGGAGAAGCCATCGCTCAGCCACCAGTCATCTCTGGTGGCGGGGCTCACGGATGCTCCCCACCACTGGTGGGCGATGGCATCAGCGAGCAATCGATAATTGGTTTTCTCGGTGATTGAAGGGCTAGCTAAGCCGACGACTTCTGGCGCCCACGCGTAGGGAAGAGTATCGCCGGGGATTTCCACGACGTTCAGTTTCTGCGAAGGGGCAAGGCCATAGAGCGTGATGAAGTAAGTGAATTCCTGAACCGCCGTAGTGGTGTACGCGGGAGCGAGGCTCTGATGGGTAGGCTTGAAGAATACATGCAGATCCATGCCCGCATCGTCGCTTTTGTACTCCTGGAAAACGCCAGCGATGATAGTTCCGGGAAAGCTCGACTTGTCGGAGACGAAGGTGAACGTCTTGGTCGGAAGCACGCTGGAATTCGGCTTATTCGAAGCCGGATGGTCTGCAACCGTAACCTTGCCGCTGCCGATTACGAGCATGTGCGCCGGCAAGGTGATGCTGATCGTCGATGTGAAGCGGTTCAGCCCGAAGCCGCTTACCGGGAACCAGCGTCCGGCGTACAGAAGATAGCTTGTGTCGTCGCCGATGTAGGCCAGGCTGAGGCCGGGAACGGGGCTATTGTCCGCATTCTCGATGCGTCCTTCGTATTCGAAGGTAAGCGTGGTCGATGCGTCCTTGGCCAATCCGGAAGGAAGCGGGACACGGATGCTGGAATCCTGGGTAACGCGCTCGGCCGAGAGCGGCTGATTTTTCTCGTCGGAAACCCTGGTGACCCGCAGGTCATTGTGCAATTCGAAGACGGCGACGCTGAGGTCCTGAAGAGCGGTGAATTTAACTTTGGCTTTGGCCGTGATCTGGTGGAGATGAGGATCGAGAGTCGCGTCGATCTGGTAGCTGTCGACACGCAGATGGGCCTTTTCGACGGCCTGGGACGGCAGCGCCAACAAAACGAGCAGCGACAGAGTCAGGGAACTCGTAAGGACGCGCAGGGGGCGCCGCAGGTCTTTCGACATTCAGGAGAGTCTCCAGGAAATGATAACCCATTTCCTATGATGAAGATTCTGACCCAAAAGATGCTGGGAGCACAAGGTTTAGAGTGGCGGCAAACTTTTGCCTCCTCTGAGCCCGGAAAGGCTAGGGACTAATTCTGGCCTGATTGCGGATCCCGCGAATGGGGTGTGATCTTACGAAGGAAAAACTCCTGAACCACCGCGCTGGCTGCGCTTCCTCCAATCCCAATCAGCGCATTTTCGAAAGTAAGGCCCACTCCGTTGCGGTCCGAAGCTGGGTAGTACAGATTGGAAATGCCGCCAGCGGCCAAGCTGCCCAGCATATTGGAGTAATTGGGCTGCCAGCGGCCGTTGTCGCCCTTGCAAATGACGGCACTGGCGACGGCATAGAAAAATCTCGATTTCCGGCTGCCGGTTCCTTTGTAGAAGTAGCGTGGATCCTGCTTGAAAAGCGAAGGCAGGATGGCGCTGCCAATGAACGTGCCCGAGACCAGGTCGGCGTAACTTGCTCCGAAACGTTTGGCATAGCCTTGCCCACCCTGTCCATAACCGCTGAATTCGTTGTCCGCCTGCTCGACACCCGCGATGAAGGCCGCAATCCCGAACGAAAATGGGTCCATCGTGGATTTCCAGCCAAGCTGGAACTTCTGTCGCGTGTTGAGCGGAGCAGCGTCGGGGACATAGCTGACATAGAAGTTGGGAATGACTCCCAACACACGCTGCTTTTCCTCAACATGAATCTGTTGTTCGGCAACCACAGCTGGATTGCCGTTAACTTCGACCTCGATGGTCGTTGCGACCACAAGCTGGACTGGCGGAGCAACGTAATCCTCCCCGGATTGAAGAACGCCAGACTGCGTCTGTAAACCGAAACCGGGGGAATTAACTGCGATTTCGAACGGGCCCGGAGCGACGTTGACAAAGAGAAAGCTTCCATCCCCTCCAGATCGCGATTCCCTAGGGAGCGTGTCCGGCTGGGTCAAAATGATGGACGCGTTTGCGACGACGTCCCCATCTTTATCGACAACCGTGCCGGTGATGCTGGCCGGCTTCGGAGGGGTAGTGGAAGGGACTTGAGAATTCGAGGTTGCTGGCGCTTGCGGACCGTTGCCAGTGGCTGAGGCAGCGGGAGTATCTTGGGAACGAGCCAAGACTGAAGCGGAGACAATCCCAAGCAGGCAAATCGAAAGGGCCAGTTTGCCTGCGGCGAAATAGGCTTTTGGCGGCCGCTGATGCCGTGCTGAAGGAACACGTTTTTGTAGACAGATCGGCATGTGAATCCGTACCACGAGAGCGTCAGTCTGAAGATTTCGCAATGCCAGGCGTTTACTCGTGGCCAGAGCATTCCCGTCGGGTCAGCAGAACTTCGCCGCCGCCTTTGTTTCAATTCAAGTTAATTCATTCTGAATGAGAAGTGCGAAAACTTTAGTACTGCTATTAGTTGGATGCGCCCCGGTTGCCAAGGGCAATGATGATTCCGGCGGCGCGGTCGGCCGCGTGCTTTTCGACATGAAAATTCGTTGGCGGAGCGTGCAGGAGGGCCTTTACCCGGGCGAGTCCTTCCAACATTCGGTCCCGGGGAGGGCCATCCGGGAGGATCTCTTTCAGACGAGAGACCACCTTTTCGGCAGTAAAGTCCTGCTGAACGAGCTCGGGAACGATTTCCTCTCCGGCGATCAGATTGACCATGGCGAATCTAGGAACCTTCACCCTTGGCTTACCAAGCAAATAAGTCAGAGCGGAAACCCGATAGACCATCACGAACGGGGTGTTCATCATGGCGGCTTCTACCGTGGCTGTGCCGCTGGCGACGATTCCGGCCCGCGAATGCCACAGCGCAGACAGAGCTTCCGGCACGAGATTGATTCGCCGCGCGCCGATGAGTTTCTGCAGGAAACTGCGGTCGAGGGTCGGCGCGACCGGAAGCAGAAACTCATATTCCGATCCGAGCAGAGCCGCTGATTCGAGGATGGTCGGCAGGTTCATGCGAACCTCTTTGACGCGGCTGCCGGGCATGAGGGTGATCCAGGGCTTGGCGGGATCGATATGGAACTGCGCAGCATAATCCGGGCGCGAGAGCGCGGGTTGCGTGTAGGTCTGCCAGAGGATGGCCGACGAAGGTCGCATCGACTCCCCTATCGCGATAGAACTTCTCTTCAAACGGGAAGATAACCAGCGCTTTGTCAATGTAGTCGCGGATGAGGCGCACGCGTCCTTGGCGCCACGCCCAGAACTGCGGCGCAACGTAATAGATCGTGGGAATGCCGCGACGTTTCATCTGGCGGGCGACGCGCCAGTTGAACGCAGGAGAGTCGATGACGATCGCGATGTCGGGTTTGCGGCGGTCGGCTTCGCGGATCAGATGCTTGTAAAGTCCAAGGATTTTCGGCAGATGACTTAGGATTTCGGTGATGCCGACGACAGCCAAGTCTTTAGCGTCGACCACTGTGTCGCAGCCGGCCGCATGCATGCGGTCTCCACCGACACCGAAGAATTCCAGTGACGGATCGAGCCGGTGCAGCGCATCGATGAGCTGCGCGCCATACATTTCACCGGAAGCTTCGCCGGCCGAGATCAAGATTCGCAAGGGATGATTGTAGCAACGGGGATCATCCACAGAGGCGGGTTTAGTCGTCGGCGCTGACAGTGGATTGGGGCTGCCGAGAACCTGCCACCATCGTTTCCTGATCCTTGTACTGCAGTTGATAGAGTTTGTAGTAGATGCCGCGATTCGCCAGCAGTTCCTGGTGCGTACCCATCTCGCGGACCTGGCCTTTGTGCATGACGATGATCTTGTCGGCGCGCTGAATTGTTGACAGGCGATGGGCGATGATGAGTGAGGTGCGTCCTTCGACCATGCGGGCGAGCGCGTCGCGGACTTTGAACTCGGTCTCGGTATCGACGCTTGAGGTAGCTTCGTCGAGGATGAGAATTTTCGGTTCGTGCGCCAGGGCGCGGGCGAACGAGATCAGTTGTTTCTGTCCCGTAGAAAGCGTCGATCCCCGTTCGCGAACCTCCTCATTGAATCCGTTGGGCAGGCCGCGGACGAAGTCGGCGAGGTTCACATCTTCGGCAGCCTGCTGTACGTGTTCGTCCCGTATTCGCTCGGTGCCCAGGCGGATGTTGCCGCCGATCGTGCCCGTGAAGAGGAATGGATCTTGCAGGACGACGCCGAAGCGGCTGCGGAGGTCGGCAAGGTCCATATCTTTGACGTCCACGCCGTCGATGCGGACCGCACCTTTCTGCACGTCGTAGAAACGAAGCAGCAGGGAAATCAGCGTGGTCTTTCCGGCGCCCGTGTGACCGACTACTGCGACCGTCTCTCCGGGATCGATCGAAAACGAGACATCACGGAGAACCCAGTCGGGTTCGGCCGATCCCGCATCGCCGTTGCCCGAAGCGGCCGCGCTCTGCGCTGGCCGGACAGCCAACGCGGCTGTCCCCACGCGGTCTTTGCCAGTTTCCGATGCTCTGATTTCTTCTGGCACCTCACGATACGCGAACCAGACGTGGTCGAAATCGATCCTGCCGGGGCCCTCCGGGGTCTTGGTCACTGCGGGCGATGTGATGTCAACCGGAGTATCCAGCAGCTTGAAGATGCGCTCACTGGCGGCCATCGCGGACTGGAGGATGTTGTATTTTTCGCTGAAGTCCATGATCGGGCGGAAGAAGCGCATCGCGTATTGGGTGAATGCGATCAGGACGCCAAGCGAAGCGACAGCCGTTACCGGGTGCAGGCCGAGGTGTGGTTCGTGCGTAAACTCAAGTGTCGTGACCGATATCTTCCGGATCACATCCTGGCCGCCCCACCAGATCACCGATGCGATCGCGATGGCCGAAAAGAAATCGACGACCGGATAGTAAACGGCATAGGCCAGGATAGCGTCCTTGAACGCGTCCATGTGGCTGCGGTTGATTTCCGAAAAGCGGGTATACGCCTTGCGCTCGCGGTTAAACAGTTGCAGCACCACCATGCCGCTGACGTGCTCCTGCAGATACGAGTTAATCCGCGCGATGGCCGTGCGGATGCGGCGGTAGGAGTCGCGGACCTTGTCGCGGAAGAGCTTGGTCGCGACCACGATGAACGGAAGCACGGCGAACGTGATCAGCGCCAGCTTCCAGTTCATGCACAGCATAATTCCGAGAATCCCGGTGAGCACGAACAAGTCTTCGAAGATCGAAACGACCCCTGACGTGAACATTTCGTTCAACGCGTCGACGTCGGTGGTGACCCGCGTGACCAGGCGCCCGACCGGATTCGTGTCATAGAAGGCGACATGCATGCGCTGCAAATGTCGGAAAATCTGGCTGCGCAGGTCGAACATTACTTTCTGCCCGGTCCATTGCATGAAGTAGGTCTGTAGAAATTCGAGCACGAAAGAAAAGATGAGCAGTCCGAAATAGATCGTCGAAATCTGCGCGATGCCGTGCAGCGGGCTGGGGCTTAGCCAACTCCAAATGCCCGAAACCGTCCCGCCGACGGGCGCAAGGTAGCGATCCACAGCGACTTTGACCAGATACGGCCCAAGGACATCTGCAAAAGACTTGAGGATGATCGAGACCAGCGCAACGGTTACCTGCCAGCGGTACGGACGGAGGTACGTCAGCAGCCGCCGCATCAGACGGCTGTCATAAGCTTTGCCGACTACTTCCTCTTCTTGCGCCATTCGCTCTCGATCAACAGCTCTTAGTCAACCTGATCTTGATCAACCTGGACACGCGGGCGGAAGGAACTGCACGCGCCATGCAACAGCGTACCTGAAATAGATGGCCGAGGCGGGCGTGAGGATGGAAAAGGTTTTGCGGATGGGATAATAGGAGCGATGGGCCTGGGTATCTACATTTCGGTGCCGTTTTGCAAGACGAAGTGCAGCTACTGCAACTTTGCGTCCGACGTGTTTTCGCGAGCCGTATTTGAGCGGTACGTGGATCGGGTCTGCCTCGACATTGCGAGCGCTGAGCAAATCGCAGAGGAGGTGGACGGACGAATCGAGAGGGAAGTGGACTCGATTTACCTTGGAGGCGGCACGCCGACGGTCCTGGATGCGGCGCAACTGCAGCGGATGTTCGACGCGGTGCGGGAGCAGTTCTCGGTGCAACCCGATGCCGAGATCACGGTCGAGTGCGCGCCGGGGACGCTTTCTCCGGCAGTGCTGGAGTCGTTGCTTTGCTGCGGTGTGAATCGCGTCAGTCTCGGCGTGCAATCGTTCGAGGATCGCGAGGCGGCATCTGTGGGACGCCTGCACAAGCGCACGACAGTTCTCGAAGACATCGCAAGGCTTCGCGCAGCCGGGATTGAGGACATTAACCTCGATCTGATTGCCGGACTGCCGCATCAGACTGAGGCCAGTTGGAAGAATTCGCTGGCCGAGACCATAATGACCGGCGCGCCGCATGTGAGCGTCTATATGCTCGAAGTGGACGACGATTCGCGGCTGGGACGCGAGTTGATTGCCGGCGGAACGCGATATCACGCGCATTTCGTGCCGGATGAAGATGCGGTCGCAGACTTCTACGTCGCGGCTTGCGAGACGCTGGACTCGGCGGGAATCGCGCAATACGAGATCTCCAATTTTGCGCGTGCCGGATTTGAATCTCGCCACAACCTGAAATATTGGACACGCCGCCCGTATCTCGGCTTCGGTGTGGATGCGCATTCGATGCTGGTTTCAAAGGTTGATGCCGCCGCATCTGTGCGGTTCAGCGCGGCAGATTCTCTGGAGCAATATGTCGCAGGCTCTCCGTTGCTGAAGACCGCGGTTTCGCCCAGCGCCGCGCTTGAAGAACTCTTCTTTCTCGGATTACGCCTGAATCGCGGTGTCGACTTGCGCAAAGCCACAGCACAGTTAGGGTCAGAACAAGTCGAGGGTACGCAGTACACAGTCGCAGAGCTGATTTCCGAGGAACTGCTGCAGAGAGATGGCGATGTTGTTCGACTTACAGCCCGCGGACGATTGCTTTCCAACGAAGTATTCGAACGTTTCATTTCCGCCTCCGATGTCCCGGCCAAAGCGTGAAAGCTCATTCTTCCCAGACCATCCGGTCGGTTGGCTGGCTCATGAAAAACGGTGAAATCGCTAGTATTCATGCGGCTTGTAGAGGCTGTTCGCTCCGTCTCCAGAGGTAACTTTTTCCCCTTCGTGACGCTATGTTCTAATCGAACTTCAGGCCGCCAAAAGAGCTTCGGCCTGCCATGAAGCATGGAGCCGCATCCCTCCGGAGGAACTTTGGATTTCCAACTGAATGAAGAGCAATTGCAGCTGAAAAAGAGCGTGCGCGAGTTTGCCGAGCGCGAGATCAAGCCCAACGTCATGAAGTGGGATGAAGCTGGCGAGTTCCCTCTGACGACGATCAAGGAACTGGGCAAGATGGGGCTGCTGGGAGTGATCTTTCCCCAAGAGTACGGCGGCGCCGGCATGGGATACGTCGAGTACGTTACCGCGATTGAAGAACTCTCGCGTGTGGATGGATCGGTAGGGATCATTGTGGCGGCGCACACGTCTTTGTGTTCGAACCACATTTTTCTGGCGGGGAACGAAGCGCAGAGAAAGAAATATGTCAGCAAGCTGGCGACCGGGGAGTTCATCGGTGCATGGGGATTGACCGAACCTTCGTCGGGTTCCGACGCGGGCAGCGCGCGCATGACCGCCGTTCGCAAGGGAAACAACTGGGTTCTGAACGGCACCAAGACCTTCTGCACCAACGGGCATTATGCGGATGTGGTCGTTGTTCTGGCCGTGACGGACCGCGCGGCGCATACGCATGGAATCTCGGCGTTCGTGGTCGAGAAAGATACGAAAGGATTTCGTCCGGGCAAGAAAGAAAACAAGCTCGGGCTGCGCGCGAGCGATACGGCGGAATTGATCTTCGAAGACTGCGTGATCCCGGCGGAAAATCTGCTGGGCGGCGAAGGCCAGGGCTTTCCGGACGCCATGCGCGTGCTCGATGGTGGCCGCATCTCAATCGCTGCGTTGTCTCTGGGAATGGCCGAGGGAGCTTACGAAGCTGCCCTGAAATATTCCAAACAACGTCATCAGTTCGGAAAAGCGATCAGCGATTTTCAAGCCATCCAGTGGAAGCTGGCCGACATGGCGACCGAGATCGATGCGGCCATGCTTCTGACCATGCGAGCAGCTTCGATGAAGGATGCCGGCATGAAGACGACGCAGGAATCGTCGATGGCCAAGCTTTACGCCAGCGAGGTCGCGGTAAGATGCGCTAACGAAGGAGTTCAGATTCACGGCGGCTATGGCTTCATCAAGGACTATCCCGCGGAAAAGTTCTACCGTGATGTGAAGCTGTGCACCATCGGCGAGGGTACCAGTGAGATTCAGCGTCTGGTGATCGCGCGGCAGCTGCTCAAGGACTAGGTCTCGTTCGTTTAGCGTCTGTCGTTGCCGTATTCGGAATTCGTGATCCTGGATTCCTGTTTCTTCCAGCTCTGCTTTACACTGTTCGTTTGAACGATAGCCTGCAGACGTTGATTGAGTCAGTTCGCTCGGGCGACGCTCGCGCGCTGGCTCGCGCGATCTCTGTGGTTGAGAATCGCGCCCCCGGATGGTCTGATCTGCTCAAGGCATTATTCCCTCACACCGGCAAAGCTCGAATCATTGGAATGACGGGCGCGCCTGGGGCAGGGAAGAGCACGCTGGTGGATCAACTGGCACGGCACTATCGCAAAGAAGGCCGCACCGTGGGAATCGTTGCCGTGGATCCAACGAGTCCCTACACCGGCGGAGCGATTCTCGGCGACCGCATTCGCATGCAGGATCACTTTGCTGATCCCGGGATTTACATTCGGAGCATGGCGACGCGCGGTGCTTTGGGCGGGCTAGCGCGGACGACAGCCGATGTCACCACAGTGCTTGACGCATCGGGGCGCGACATCGTCCTGATCGAAACTGTCGGCGTTGGGCAGGATGAAGTGGATATTGTTCGTCTTGCCGACATCACTGTTGTGATTCTTGTGCCGGGCATGGGCGACGATGTGCAGACCATCAAGGCCGGCATCATGGAGATCGCTGATATCTTCGTGATCAACAAGAGCGATCGCGACGGTGCCGAGCGCGTCGAGCGCGAAATCCGCGCGCTGCAGTCACTGGCGATGCGGCACGATGGATGGACACCGCCTATTGTGAAGACCGTGGCGAGTGAAGGAAAAGGCGTGGATGAACTGGCCGCGGCGGTTTTCGAGTATGAAGCGTATCTTCAAAAAGGAAACCGGGCGCTCCAAAAGAGTGTCGAGAACTGGCAGGAACGGCTGATCGAAATGCTTCGCGACGTGATGCTGGAGAAAGCGCGCGCCCAGTTCGGGGACAGCAACCTGGCGGCGATGGCGAGAGAAGTCGCCGAGCATAAGCGCGATCCGTACTCGCTGGTGGAAGAGATCGCGGGGCGTGCAAGAAACGCTTAGGCCCGGACGCGTTCGTGCGGGCAGGCTTGAGGGGGACCGCTGGCGGACGAATGCGTCCGCCGCCACGCGACCAGGGAATGAGGGCAGATGTTTCAAATTGACCATCTCGGCATCGCAGTGAAATCGCTGGCCGCGGCGAAGTCGATTTACGAGAAACTCGGACTCGCGGTTTCGCCGGAGGAAACCGTTGAACACGAGCAGGTGCGCTTGGTGATGGTTCCAGTAGGCGAGAGCCGGTTGGAATTGCTTGAGGCGACTTCAGAGAATTCGACGATTGCGAAGTTTATCGCCAAGCGGGGCGAAGGGTTGCACCATGTGTGTCTCAAAGTGCCGGACCTGCCGGCAGCGGTCGAGCGCCTGAAGAAAGATGGTGTGAGGCTGGTCTCGGAAGAAATCAAGACAGGGGCAGGCGGCCATCAGTATGTGTTCGTGCATCCCGCCAGCACCGGTGGTGTGCTACTGGAGCTCGTGCAGTCGTAAGGACCAGCCCCGGATTTTCGCCGATCAAATGATCATTCTGGTTACCGATACTTCGGGCAAGCAGGGTAGTGTCGCCCTGGCGCGTGCTCATCGACAATCCGGAGGGGGTGGAAGTTATCGAATCCTCGCCGCTAACCGGTGGAACGTTTTCCGCGCAGCTGGTTCCTCAGATCGCTTCTTTGCTTGAGAAGCATCGGCTGAGCAAGTCCGATCTCAGTGCGTTTGTGGTTGTCGCCGGGCCCGGATCCTTTACCGGGCTGCGCGTGGGGTTGGCCGCGATCAAAGCGCTGGCCGAGATTCTTGCCAAGCCCATTGTGCCGATTTCCCTTCTGGAAGTGGTGGCCCTCGGCGCCGGCGTGCAAGGAAAAGTTCTCGCCGCACTGAATGCGGGACGAGGCGAATTTTATGCAGGCGAATACGAAATTGCCGGGAACACCGCCCGCCCGCTTCGAGAGCAGTTACTTTCAAAGGACGATTTGTTGGCTGAGGCGCAGGGATTGGTGATCTCGACTCCGGACGCGGCATTGGCCGAGACCGCGCGCACGTCCGGTATTTCTGTTTCGTTAATTGAAAGCATCAGTCCGGCGATGATTGCCGGGCTTGGCCTGAGAAAGTTAGCGGAAGGAGCGACCGTCTTGCCTGATCGGTTGGAAGCGAATTACGGGCGTCGGTCGGACGCAGAGATCTTCGCCAAGCTGAACTCTTAGCCATCCACTCGTGAATATCCGCAAGGCTACACTCGATGACGTCCCGTCCATGATTGAACTGGACCGCCAGTCGGCAACCTCCCCTCGTTGGACGGAGGCGCAGTATCGAAGCCTTCTTAGCCCGGAGCGCCTGGTTCTATTGGCTTCGAGCGAAGTAGCTGCCCGAGCGCCATCGGTGAAAGAGAATCTCCTCGGCTTCATTGTCGCGTTGCAGATCGCACCCGAATGGGAGCTCGAAAACATCGTTGTTTCCCCCGCAGCGCGTCGAAAGGGAATCGGGAAGCGGCTTTTGCAGGCGCTGCTCGACGCAGCTCGAAAAACAAACAGCCAGGCAGTGTTTCTTGAGGTTCGCGAGTCGAATCAAGGGGCCCGGTCGTTCTATGAAAAATCCGGATTCGCGCAGACGGGTCGGCGGAAGTCCTACTACAGCAATCCCTTGGAAGACGCGGTCCTTTACCGGTGGGTCTTCACTAAACCGTTCTCATAGTGAGATTGCACCGTTTTTTTGGCATTGAACCGCTTTGGGGGCTGTGCTACCTTGAGCCCATATCCCGGTTGGAGGTCTGCTGGATGCTGACTTCGAAAGACCAACTCCTGACAAGCCACGAGGAATTCCGCAAGCTGGCTCAGGAGCACACGCAGTACGCGCAACGCCTCGAAACACTTACCCAAAAACGGTACCTCAGCGAAGACGAGAAACTCGAGGAAGTACGCCTCAAGAAGCTGAAACTCCGACTCAAAGACCAGATGGAAAGCATTGAGCGCGAGCATCGGCAGCAGTACGGCGTTAACGTAGCGTAATCAGGGCTTCTGGCCAGTCACCCGGCGGCTTTGACCGCACGGGAGAAATGTACCTACCGCAGGGCGCGAATGAGCGCCTTTTTTTATTTATACTTGCAAGACT
Source organism: uncultured Acidobacteriota bacterium (assembly GCA_963700225.1). Classification (GTDB taxonomy): domain Bacteria; phylum Acidobacteriota; class Terriglobia; order Terriglobales; family Acidobacteriaceae; genus Sulfotelmatobacter. The sequence continues at coordinate 567,991 of CAVOWU010000012.1, read as the reverse complement.
CTGGCCGGTCAGCGCTCTCGCGCAACTCCCGCCAGCTATAATTGACCTACTCCCCATGGTTCGCGATGGATACTATTACGCGCTACCGTTAATCGCCGCCGGCGTTCTGCTGGGCTGGCTGACTGCGCCTGCGTGGGCGATTATTCCTTTCCTGTTGGCGTGCTTTTTCCTATGGTTTTTCCGCGATCCGGAGCGAACGATTCCCCCAGACGGAGGCGCGGTTGTTTCTCCGGGCGACGGGAAAGTCACCGAAGTCGCTCAGGTGACCGTTGGAGGCGAGAAGCGCCTGCGGTTCAGCATTTTTCTCAGCGTATTCAATGTCCACGTGAACCGGTCTCCCATTGCCGGCGTAGTGCGCGACGTGCGCTACCAGCGGGGCAAATACCTGAACGCGATGAATGTGGCCTCGGCCGAGTTGAACGAGCAGAACATCGTCACCGTGGAAGGCGATGGCCAGACCGTCGTCTTCAAGCAAATTGCGGGTTTGCTGGCGCGCCGGATCGTGTTTCATCCCAAGATCGGAGATCGCCTGGAGCGCGGCGAACGTGTCGGACTCATCAAGTTCGGATCGCGAGTTGATGTCGTGCTCGACGCGTCGGCCCGCGTCAACGTGAAAGTGGGCGACCGCGTCAAGGGCGGAGCCAGCGTGCTCGCCTACCTCGATCCGCAGGCGACGCTGGCCGCGGCGGGAACGAGCTCGGCAGCGGAGAGAGTGCGCTCATGAATCAGGGCATCGCCAGGCCGCGCCGCAGGATGAGCAAGGGGATGTACATCCTGCCCTCGTTGTTTACGACGGCCAACATGGCGCTCGGCTACTACGCGATTCTCGAGGTCATGCACGCCAGCGCCATCGATTTCTGGCACCTCGACAATGCGGCCAAGGCCATCGGATTCGCAGTGCTCTTCGATGGGCTCGACGGCCGCATTGCGCGCATGACTGGAACGACCAGCGATTTCGGCCGGGAGTTGGATTCACTAGCGGACGCGATCACCTTCGGTGTGGCTCCCGCAATGCTTGCCTGGACCTGGGGATTTCACCTGATGCCCCCGGTTTGGCTGACGCAGGGGCAGTGGCATATCAAACTCGCGCAACTTGGCGCCATCGCCAGCTTCCTTTTCCTGACTGCGGGAGCAAGCCGGCTGGCGCGTTTCAATATCACACACAATCCGCAGCCCTCGAACCCGGGGCGTCCCGGAAAGAAATACTTCGTGGGTATGCCGATTCCCGCGGGCGCCGGAGTGATCGCAGCCGTCGTGCATTTTACGGGCGGAGAGCCGCTTGTATCCTCGTACATGGCACTCGTGTGGTCCGCCATGGTCACGACGGTCGGCTATCTCATGGTCAGCACATGGCGGTTCTATAGCTTCAAGGACATCGATTTTCGATCGCGCCATCCGTTTCGGTTGATCGTTTTGCTGGCAGCGCTTTTCGCGCTGATTTTTATCTTCTCGCGCAAGATGCTCTTCGGCATTGCATTGCTCTACATGATTTCGGGCGTGTTCTGGCGGCTGCAGTGGATCTTCCGCCGTCGTCCCGATCCTCCGCCTCCGTCGTATAAAGAAGTTTCACAAGCATCATGAGCGAATCCGCAAAACCCGTGCCGGCTCCGCAAACCCTGGTCCCGCGTGGAAAGCTTTACCGCGCCGCGATCGTGGGCGCCGGATCTCTAAAAGGCAAAGAGGTTGCCGAAGTGCTGAACGAGCGCAACTTCCCGGCTGCCGATATCCGCCTGCTGGATGACGACGAGGCGATGGGGCAACTTGAGGCCATGGGCGATGAGATCAGTTTCATCCAGCGGGTACGCGCTGAGCAGTTCGAGAACGTGGACTTCACATTTTTTGCGTCGGATCAAGAGAGCACCCGCCGTAGCTGGAAAGATGCGCGCGATGCAGGCAGCGCCATCATCGATCTGTCTTCGGCTCTGGAAAACGAGCCCGGGGCAACGGTGCGTTCTCTATGGATCGAACGCGAACGGGGGCAAATCGCGCGGCCGGAGTTGCAGCCCGGACCTTGCGTGACTGCTCATCCGGTGTCTGTAACCTTGGCATTGCTTTTGCTACGGGCGAAAAAAGCCGGATCCGTCCGGCGGGCGGCGGCGACGATCTTTGAGCCCGCCTCCGAACACGGTCAGCGCGGCATGGATGAATTGCACCAGCAGACGGTGAACCTGCTTTCGTTCCAGCCGCTGCCGAAAGACGTCTTTGATGCTCAAGTAGCTTTCAACATGCTGGCGCGCTACGGGCAGAAGTCGCAGCCGACGCTGGATTCGGTTGAGGGTCGAGTGCTTCGCCACTTTCGCAAGATTGTCGCAGGAGGGGTCTCCGAGCCTTCTCTGTTACTTTTGCAAGCCCCGATTTTTCACAGCTACGCGCTCGCGGTCTTCCTGGAGATGGAAAGCACAGTCGACATTCCTTCGCTGACACAGGCGCTGGCGGGTGATCATGTATCGATCGCGGCGGCGGACGACTCACCCAGCAATGTGAGTTCGGCGGGGCAGGCGGACATCCAACTCTCTCTGAAAGCGGACCCAGTCCAGGCCAGTGGAGTCTGGCTGTGGGCCGCAGTGGACAATCTCCGCATCTCGGCACTGACCGCGGTGGATTGCGCCGAAAGTATGACGGCGACCCGCCCCACGGGAAAAATTCAATGAATCTGCGCCGTGGAGGTCCGACGGCCGTCGCTGCGGTGGTGCTTCTCTCGGCATTTCTTCTAGCCAGCTTCGGTTGCGGATACCACACCGTCGGTCACACGGCGCAGCTTCCCGAGAGCGTCAAGACCATCGCCGTTCCATCGTTCAAGAATGAGACGCTCACCTATCGCATCGAGCAAATGCTGACTGCCTCCGTGGTGCGCGAATTCACGACGCGCACGCGCTACCATATCGTGAGTCAACCCGGCGATGACGTTGATGCAACGCTGCTCGGAACCGTGCTTTCGACCACGGCGTCTCCTCTGACCTACGATACTGCTACTGGGCGGGCGGCCAGCGTGCTGGTGGTGGTCAGCATGAAAGTGACTCTGACCGACCGTCAGGGAAAAGTGTTGTATCAGAATCCGGCATATCTGTTTCGAGAGCAGTACGAAGTTTCGCAGGACTTGTCGAGTTTTTTCGAAGAAGACTCGCCCGCTTTCCGCCGTCTTTCACAGGACTTCGCCCGTACGTTGGTGGCGAATGTGCTGGAGGGGTTTTAACCTGGAGGGATTCCAAGAGTGAAACGCTTCGTCTCCTTGCTGCTGCTCTCCATGAGCCTACTCACAGGTTGTTATAGCGGCACACGGCCTCCGCGGATCGGCAATCCGGCCAAAGAATTCAGCGTGCAGGATTCCGACCGCAAAATTAGCCTCGATCAATTTCGCGGGCAGATCGTAGTTCTGAATTTCTGGGCGACATGGTGTCCGCCGTGCCTCGAAGAACTTCCTTCTCTGATGACCATGCAGGATCGCATGCGCGGGCGAGGTGTCGTCGTGGTGGGTGTAAGCATCGATGTGGACCAGGATGCGTACCACCGATTTCTCAAGCAGCAGGGGATCAATTTTCTGACGGTCCGCGATCCGCAGCAGAAAGTAGCGGGCCTGTACGGCACCACGGGATGGCCCGAGACTTACATCATTGATCGCCAGGGAGTGTTGCGGCGGAAATTTGTGGGTGCTGTCGATTGGAACGAGCCGGAAGTAGTGCAGTTCCTCAGCCGCTTGTAAGTCCCCGAGTGGGTCACTAGGCGGACGGGGCCCTCGATGCTAAAGTCGAAATCGATGAGAATCGCCGCGAGAGTGAAATTGTAGTGCGCGCATTCGCCCAAGCCGAGCGCTTTGTGAGCGAACTCGAATCGCGCAAAATGCGCGCCGCCTATGTGTTTGTGGGCGACGAAGCCTTCTTTCGCAAGCGGTTTCGCGACGCCATTCTCGAACACCTCGTTCCTGCCGATCTTCGCGATTTCAGCATCTTCGAGTTCGATCTAGCGGAAAACGACGTGGCCGAAGTACTCGACCGCGCCCGCACTCCCTCGCTGATGGCGCCGTTTCAAGTCTTCTTCGTGAGAGGCGTGAAGAATCTTTTCGGCCGCGGGTCGAACGAAGAGAAACTCGCCGCGATCGAGGACTACTGCAAGAATCCGAATCCCGACGCTCTCATCGTCTTCGTTGCCGACCATGTCAGCATTCCCGCCGACGTCCGTAAGATGGAGATGCAAGACAAGGAACGCTACCAGCGCATCCGCGAGACCATGGGCCAATATTGCGGCATCGTGGAACTGGCACGCGTGGAAGAAGGAGAAGCGGTTCGCTGGATTACGGAATACTGCACCGGCCGCAGCGTGAAGATCGAGGCCGACGGCGGCCGCGAACTGGTTGACGCGCTGGGCGGTGACATGATGATGATCTCGAATGAAATCGAGAAGTTGATCCTCTACGTCGGCGAGAAAAAGCGGATCACGCTGGGCGATGTCGAGACCATGGTGCTGGCCGCCAAGCAGCGCTCGCTCTACGAGCTCACCGACGCGATTTCCGGCAAGGATCGTGTGCGTGCGCTGGAAGTCCTGGATGCGATTCTGATTTCAGGCGAAGGCGAAGAAGCCGCGATCGGTCACGTTTATATGCTGGCCAAGACCTTCCGCCAGATGCTGGTGATCCTCGAGCGCAACGTGCGCGACCAGCGCATGCTTTGGGCAGCACTGTGGCAGGGATTCCGCGTACCCCCATTTGCCGCGGATGACATCATCAAGCAGGCCCGCCGCTACAAGAATCGCCGCGAACTCACTCGCGCTATCCGCCTCGTAGCCAAGGCCGACCTCGCACTGCGCTCGAATCCAGTCAGCAAGCGCATGGTTCTCGAACGACTGGTGATGGACCTGACCACCGAACCTAAGCTCGAAACTCCGGGATGGATGCAGGAACAGCTGCCGGTGTAAAAGGCGCTATCAGCTTTCTACCACCCAAGCCTCGAATAAGGCTGGCCCAGCGGACGCCTCCAGCCCTTGTCTGCCGTCACTCCCACTAGTGACGCGAATCACAGCGGCGAAATCCCACCTCGAATAGCGTTATCGCCCATGAAGGACAAATTCTATTGCTACGGCACAGCCGTTTTGTTCATGACGCTGGAAGTGGCGCTCGCGATGGCCGCGTTCGCGCGCTAAGGCAGAAAACGCTCCAGTAATCTGCCCGGGCTTCTAAGCCTCCCGCCCCAGCCCTGCCCGTCGCCGTCTTCCCTTGTCCAGCGCGGCATTTGGACGACGACCGTGTATAATCTCTCGACTTTGAGAGCGACCCCGCCGTCGCAGCTCCGCTGACCTGGGGATACGGGTCAAGACCACCGTCCACGATTGCGAGCAGCCCAAACCATTTTCTGACTAGGAGACATCTGTGGGGCATTCAACAAGAGTTCGGTCGCTATACCCTCGCCAAGAGATTCTTGTTCGAGGCGCAATCATCCTTTTCGTGCTTCTGGCTGTAGCCTTCTCTACCGAATCATCGTCGGCTCAAACTGGATATACCGGCATCTTCGGTGGCGGCCCTTTTTATAAGAACGCGTCCGCCAACATCACGGAAATCGAGAATTCCGGCTTCACCGAAGCCATCGTCTGGAGCGTCGAAGTCAGCAGCACCGGCGACCTCAACTTCAACGGCGAGTTTCCTTTGACCTCCGGCGGCGTCTATGTCGGCAACCAATACTATCCCGACTTTCCCGGTGATATGGCGACGCTCAAACTGGGAACGGTGAAGCGGGTTACTTTCAGCGTCGGCTCCTCAAACTACGGAGACTGGGAGAACATCACCAACCTGGTCAACACGCAGGGCACAGGACCGACGAGCATTCTCTATCAGGACTTTCAGGCACTGAAGGCTGCCATCCCGGCCCTCGATGCCATCGACTTCGACGACGAGAACAGCTTCAATTCGCCCACGACAATTTCTTTCGGCGTGATGCTGGGCGGATTGGGATATCACGTGATGCCCGACGCCTTTGATGATGCCAGCTATTGGACCAACGTGGTGTCGTCGATCAACAGCCAGGCTCCAGGCACGGCGGATGGAGTTCACCTGCAGGCCTATGCGGGAGGGGCCGGAAATAATCCCTGCGAAGGATGGAACTTCGGCACGGTTCCGGTTTTTCCCGGGCTTTGGGATCAGGACGACACACCCAGCCAGGTGCAGACCACGATGAGCGGCTGGCACAGCCAATGCGGCATTATCGGCGGATTCATGTGGCTCTATGACGACTTCGTCGGCACCGGACTTGCCGCGCAATATGCCGCTGCGATCAATGCTGCGGTCGGAAGCAGCGGTTTTACGCTTTCCGGGCCGACCAGCGTGTTCTTGAACCAAACTTCGTCCTCCACCGGCACGATTACGATTACGGACTCCAACGGTTTTACTGGCACGGTGAAGTTGAGTCTGTCAGCGCTGCCGAAGGGCGTCACAGCGACGATTCAGGGAACCGGCAATTCACAAAAGATTGTGTTCAAGGCGACTTCGACTGCTGCCACTGGATTCACCACCGTGACCGTAACCGGCACTTCGGGAACAACCACGAACACAACGACCCTCTCGCTGGCTGTCAGCGCCGCTTTGGGCAAGACCGGAACCGGTAAGACGGTAAGTCTCACTTCGGACTTCAACCTGAACGGAATCTACACAGACGGCACGGTGTATTCAGCGACCGGAGGCCTCGACGGCCTCGGGGACTCGTATTCAGCGAATCTGCTGTCGACATCTCGCGTGTTCAACGGTGTGCTCTTCGACTTTGGACCGGCCAACGAACTGGATGCGGTCAGTTGCAGCGGTCAGGTGATCACTCTGCCTTCAGGAAAGTTTGCCACTCTGACGTTGCTGGCGACAGGCATGCAGGGTAACCAGGCATCGCAAACGGTGACCGTCAAGTACACTGACGGAACGACTTCGAAATTCGTTCAAAGCTTCAGCGACTGGTTCACTCCGCAGAAGTATTCTGGCGAGTCGGAGGGGGTCGCCATGTCGTATCGCAATTTGAGCAACGGGACCAAGGATCAGCGAACCTTCAATCTGTATGCGTATCAGCTTCCGCTGAATGCGGCAAAGACTGTGAAGAGCGTGACCTTGCCTAGCGACCAGGATATCGCGGTACTGGCGGCGACGCTATCGCCCGCGAAGGCGCCGTAATTTGTATTGAGGGCGGAAGCGGCGATTCTGGAAGATGTGCCAAGGCATCAGGACGATGCCACAAAACAAAGGGGCGGACCTGACTAGGTCCGCCCTGATTTTTTGCGCTTGAGAGCTGAAAGCCTACTTCAACGCCTTGACGCGCACGCTCAAACGGGACTTGTAGCGCGAGGCGGTGTTTTCATGCAGCGTACCCTTCTGGATGGCTTTATCGAGAACGGAGACGGTTTTGCGATACATCTGCTCGGCGGCGGCCTTGTCGCCCTTGGCGATGGCTTCGCGCAGGTCGCGCAACTGCGTACGCAGGCTGGAGGTGTTTGCGCGGTTGCGCGTGGTGCGGCGTTCGGTCTGACGGGCGCGCTTCTGCGCTGAAAGATGATTTGCCATGTCTGGTTCGTTACCTTCGTGTGTACTGCGAGATATTCGGGTGGGTCCGAATTACTTATTATAGGGGAGCAACTCTCGACTGGTCAAACAGATATAGGGGCTGCATCCCTCGCGATCGAAGGGCAGTTCGCGGGTTCCTTCGTTCCTTATCGGTGAAAGGTTTTGGAAGAAATGACCGATACACTCGATCGTCTGAAGGTGCTGATCAACTCCTCGACGCCCATCGTCGTGATGGAAACGTCGGAGGAGATGCGCGCCATCAACATGGTCCGCACTGCATGTACCGAACTCAACATGGCGACCTTCGAGTGGAGCATCGCCGACGGCCTTCAGCGTTCAGGATCGAACGCCCCAGCGCAACCGCTGATCAACCAATCCGCCGCTTGGGGACATGGGCAGGGGGCGACACCGCGGACGGCACTAAGTCCGGGCGGCGGTGAATCGGACAGGTTGACTCGCGCGGTGATGTCGTCGATGGGTGCCGGGGCCGCAGCGGCTGCGGCAGGCGGTTCCATTTACAACACACGCGAGCCGGTGCAGGCGCTGGCCAACATGGAGTCGATGACGATAGAAGCCGTCTTTATCCTGAAAGACTTTCATCGCCATATGGATGATCCTGTCGTCGTGAGGCGCTTGCGCGACGTGGGTCAGAAGTTCTCTGCAAACCGCCGGACAGTGATTATCACCTCGCCTGAGCTGGCGGTTCCAGCAGAGCTGAGCACGCTGGTCGAATATTTCGATCTTCCGCTACCGGATCGCGAGCGTTTACGCGACATTGTCCACGACACATACACCCGCCTGGCCAAGACATATACGCTCAAACTGCAACTCGACGCCGGCGGCGTCGATGCCATCGCCGCCAACCTGCGCGGGCTGACTGAAGAAGAGGCGGATCGCGCGATTTCTCAGGCCCTGGTCACGCGTTACGCGCTGTGCCCTGAAACTGTGACGGATGTTCTCGAGGCGAAGAAACAACTGTTGCGGCACTCGGGAATGCTTGAATTCGTCGAGGCTTCCGACACCATGAGTTCGGTCGGTGGCCTGGAAAACCTCAAGCACTGGCTCGGGCAGCGCCGCGGGGCGTGGGAAGATTCGGCGCGCGCCTTTGGATTGGAACCTCCACACGGCGTAATCATCCTGGGAGTGCAGGGATGCGGTAAGTCGCTGTGTGCGCGGGCTGTCGCCGGGGAATGGAAGCTGCCGCTGGTGAAATTTGATACGTCCGCGGTATACGACAAATACATCGGAGAGACCGAGAAGCGCATTCGCAAAGTGTTTCAAGTCGCCGAGGGACTGGCTCCGTGTGTTCTGTGGATCGACGAGCTGGAAAAGGTTTTCGCCGGCAGCGGTCCGGATTCGGCGTCGGCTGACGCTGGAGTTTCTTCGCGTCTCCTGGCTTCGTTTTTGTCGTGGATGCAGGATCGCAAGTCCCCAGTATTCGTCGCAGCCACATGCAACAACGTGACCGCGCTTCCACCGGAATTAATCCGCAAGGGCCGTTTCGACGAATTGTTCTTTGTCGATCTCCCCAACCAAGCCGAGCGGCGGCAGATCTTTTCCATTCAACTCACGAAACGAAAGCGCAATCCTGCGGAATTCGACCTGGAGGCGGCGGCCACCGCGGCGAAAGGATATTCGGGAGCCGAGATCGATGCCGCGGTTCAGGGCGCGCTGTATGCTGCGTACTCCGAGAAGAAGCCGCTCACCACTCAATTGCTGCTGGACGCATTGGCGCAAACCGTTCCTTTGTCGACCACCCGCGCCGAAGAAATCAACGAGTTGCGCGAATGGGCACAGACAAGAGCTGTGCATGCATCAACGCCTGACGAGAGTTCCTCAAGCTGAGACATTGCTGTGGATTTCGTCCCATTGACGCGTCGCTTCCTGACGGGGTAGGCTTTAGGCAATGGTCGTCGTTCGCCCGATGGGCGCGAAATTTTCGTCTGTTCCCGTCTCTGAGCACAATTCTGTGTCCCGTATCCGGTCGAGCAGGGTTTCGCCTTATTCCTACTATTCAAAGCGGTAGAGTTGCGACCGCCCCGCCCGTAACTGAGACTGGAATTTACACTTTCTTGAACCTACAAGCATGAAGAAGAGTATCGGGGTTGCCCCCAACATCGAGACATTATTCGGCACGCGGGATGAGAACGTGCGCGTGCTCGAAGACGGCCTGAACATCACGATCAATCTCCGCTCCAACGCCATCGAACTGGAGGGCGCTGCGCGCGACGTGGCTCGCGCCGAGCAGGTATTTGCTGACTACGAGAGCCTGCAGCGCTCCGGTCATACGTTTAGCAATGGCGATCTCAATAGCATGTTGCGAGTGTTGACGAGCGACCCAAATTCCACGCTGCGCGGCTTGGCCGACGCCGGAAAGCAGCGCTCGTTCGGACGCCGCACGGTTCAGCCCAAGAGCAGCAACCAGCGCCGCTATCTAGAAGCCATCGAGAAGCACGACATGGTGTTCGGGGTCGGCCCGGCGGGAACTGGGAAAACCTACCTTGCCGTGGCGATGGCAATCTCCGCCCTGTTAGCCAAGCGAGTGAATCGCATCATCCTCGCACGCCCGGCAGTGGAAGCGGGCGAGCGGCTGGGGTTTCTGCCGGGCACGCTGCAGGACAAGATTGATCCCTACCTGCGGCCGCTGTACGACGCGTTATACGACATGCTTGATCCGGAGAAGGTGGATCGTTATCTCGAGAAAAATGTGATTGAGATTGCGCCGATTGCCTTCATGCGTGGACGAACGCTGAACGATTCTTTCGTGATTCTGGACGAGGCGCAGAACACAACCTCTGAGCAGATGAAGATGTTTGTCACGCGCTTGGGATTTAATTCCAAGGCGGTGATCACCGGAGACGTCACGCAGATCGATCTGCCGAACGCCCGCCGCAGCGGTTTGCTGGAGGCGATTGACGTGTTGGGGAACGTCAACGGGCTGGCCTTCGTTCACTTCGATGAAGCCGACGTCGTAAGGCATCATCTGGTGCAGCGCATTGTTCGCGCCTACGACGAGCATAAAGCGCGCGTGGCCGAGCAGCAAATGCTTCTGCTCGCGGAACCCAAGAGTATTGATCTGCCGAGCGCGAACGAGAGGCCGACTCCCGAGGAGAAGACGGCGCCTTCGCAATCGAAGCAGTAAGCGATTCATCAGATTGGGAGGGCCTCGCACGTGGCCCTCTCTTTGTTTTTGACCACGACACTCGGCGTGGTAGACGAAGACTAGGGGTTAGAGCCTTGGTTATTCTGGAAAAGAAGATTGCAGGGTTGAGCGACGATTCGCTGAGTCGTTTCGTGTCGCGCACCAGGCGTGCTGCTGGTTTGCGTGGCCGAGTGAACGTGTTGATCACGGGCAGCGCGGCGATGCGCTCTCTCAACTCACGGTTTCGTGGGCTGAACAAAGCTACGGATGTTCTGTCGTTTCCCTCCGAGACATCGATTATGAAGGATCGCCGCACCGGCGGATTTGCCGGAGAAGTCGCAATTTCCGCGGATATCGCCCTCCAGAACGCCTTGCGGCTCGGCCATTCCGCCGCTTTGGAGGTGAAAGTCTTAGTCCTCCACGGGATTCTTCATTTGGCGGGCTTTGACCACGAGCGCGATAATGGTGAAATGGCGCGGAAAGAAGCGAAATTACGCCGGACCCTCAGGCTGCCCGTCGGTCTGACCGAGCGCGGCCGTGCCGGCAACAAGGACCTCGCGAACAATTCAGATCGCCCAATGCCTGTGAGGGGAGCGCGGAGGACGGCATGACCATCGCCGTCGCCTTCGCGCTGTTTCTTCTGACCGGGTTGCTGATGCTGGTCTCGTACGTGGACCGCGTCTACCAGGAAATCGGCAAGTTCTTGTCGCGCGAGTTCCAGGACAACATTGACGTCTTTGAGCAGAAGGTCGAGCCCAGGCTTAAGGTCAGCCGGATGCGAGCCGCCCTCTCAATGGCCGTCCTCACGCAGTTGATTACGGCGGCCGTCACCTTGCTGATCGGCTTTCTGCTTTTCAGCGATTCCTCCTGGGGCATTTATGAAGTTCTGCAGGCGACCATCGGACTGCTTCTGATCGTGATTTTGTGCAATCGCTTCCTGCCCTTCGTGTTCTTCTCGCGCACCAGGGGCGAATGGCTGATTCACTGGACGCTCTGCCTACGAGCGCTCATTTACCTCGTCATGCCGGTGACGATCGTTCTCGGTTTTCTCCAGTCGGTGGCCTCGCTCACGAATCAAAACACCACGCAGCAACCAGAAACCTCGGCAGAGGCAGTGGATGCGTTGATCGAGGCGGGGCAAGAGGAGGGAATTATTCAGGAAGGGGATCGCGCGCTGATCCAGTCGGTGGTGGAATTCAGCGGCAAGACTGTGCGCGAGGCGATGAAGCCGCGCCCCGTAATGTTCGCTGTTCCCACCGATACCACGGTCGAACGCTTCATCGAAATGCTGCGCACCAAACACTACTCCCGCGTACCGGTGTATGAGGGCAGCGTTCATAACATTAAGGGAATCGTCTACGCGCAGGATGTCTTGCAGGTGCCCGACAGCGAAGCCCACCTGCGCATGCTGGACACGATCATGCGGCGCGACGTGTATTTTGTCCCCGAAAGCAAGCTGGGAAGCGACCTGCTCCGCGAGATGCAGAAGCAGAATATTCGCATGGCGATCGTCGTCGACGAATATGGCGGTGTCGCGGGGCTAGTCACGATTGAGGATCTTGTCGAGGAGATCGTCGGAGAGATCCGCGATGACCGAGACAAGCCGGAAATTGTGCGTGATGGTGACCGCGGCTTCATTGTTTCCGGCGGCATGGACGTGGATCGTCTGGACGAACTCTTCGGAACCAAGCCGGAAGGAAAAGAGTCAGCAACCATCGCCGGACTGGTCAGCGAGCTCGCGGGAAGGATTCCTGGCAAGGGCGAGATCGTAGAGGAAGACGGACTGCGCTTTGAGGTGCTCGAATCCACGGACCGCAAGGTCGACAGGGTCCGAGTGACTGCGGTGCAGCCAGAGCAGTTGAAGCTGATCTAAAGCAGCTTCCGGTTGCTGGCTTCTCGCGAAACCACCTACATTCTCAGTTCCGTCGGCACGTTGTTGCGAAGTGGCTTAAGATGAAAATAAGCCTGCGGCAGCCCCAGCAACACAGTTTTAACCAGAAGTCAGCCGCTAGAAGCTCTTATGCCCTTTCGCTCCGGATTCGTTTGTATTCTCGGCCGTCCTAATGCGGGCAAATCCACTTTGCTCAACGCACTCGTCGGGGAGAAGTTGGCGATTATCTCGCCAAAGCCTCAGACTACGCGCAACCGCATTCAAGGCATCGTTCACGTTCCGAAAACTAAGGGCAAGGGCGGCGCGCAGATCGTGCTGATCGACACGCCCGGGGTTCACAAGCCGGACAGTTCTCTAGGGCGCAAGATGATGGTTGAAGTGCGAGAAGCCTTGGAGGGCTGCGACCTGGTTCTCGTGATCATGGATGCCCGGCAGAAGATGGACCCACGCGATCAGTTTGCACTCGATTTATTGCGACGCAGCGGGATCAAGGCATTTCTGATTTTGAACAAGATCGATTTGATCCGCGACAAAGAGAAGCTTTTACCGATGATCGAGGAGTACCGCAAGTTGTATGACTTCGCCCAGGTATTCCCGATCTCAGCGCTCAAACGCAAGGGACTGGACGTGCTGCTAGAGTCCGTCGTCGCGGCTCTTCCCGCCGGTCCCGCATACTTTCCCGAGGATCAGATTACAGATCAACCCACGCGGTTCATGGCGGCGGAGATCATTCGCGAGCAAGTGCTATTGAACACTAGTGAAGAGATTCCATACGCGACGACGGTGTTGATCGAAAACTTCGAGGAAGGGAAGCGACTCACTCGGATTGCCGCGACCATCTATTGCGAGCGCGACGGTCAAAAAGGAATTCTGGTCGGCAAAGGCGGCCAGATGCTGAAGAAGATCGGGACCTCAGCGCGGCTGCAGATCGAACGCATGGTGGGAACGAAAGTGTTTCTCGAACTCTACGTGAAAGCCGAGCCCGGTTGGCGCGATTCCCGCCGCTTTGTTGAGGAACTTGACTGGCGTCGTCAATTAGAACAGCGGATGCTGGAGCAGACCGTCGTCCATCCTGCACTGACCAAGGACCATCCCTAGTCCGGTGCCGATCGCTCGGGCGCACACACAGAAGACTAAGGTTGTGATATGGTTTCGGGCGCCTCGAACGAGGCAGCCATTGCCCATTTCGACGGCTACCACTAGAATCAGATGAGCAACGAACTGGGGCGAGTAACGAGCGAACCATGGAAGCTGGGGATTCTCCCGAAGACCACCTCCCGGAGTACGACTTCGATCCCGAAAAGCTGAATCTGCGCGTGCGCGTCACGCTGGCCGCGGACCGCAGGGCCGTGGACCCTGTCGTCCAGCAGGTAATGCAGGCGGTCCGCGAGATGAAGTGCGTGAACGGCAAGGAAGATGCGATCGAGCTAGCCCTACAAGAAGCGCTCGCCAATGCCGTCGTCCACGGAGCCAAGGAAGATCCCAGCAAAGTAGTGGAATGCCTGGTCGCTTGCGACGAGCAGCGCGGCATTCTGATTATCGTGCGCGATCCTGGCCCCGGATTTGATCCCAGTGCAATTCCCAGTTGCACGATGGGAGAGAATCTCTATTCCAACCATGGCCGGGGAATTTTTCTGATCAACCAGCTGATGGATGAAGTGAAGTTCCACAAGAACGGCACCGAAATCCACATGGTGAAGCGGTAGATTCCGTCTATTCCTTAGCCGCAATCCCCAGAGCTTTCATTTTTCGGTAAAGATGGCTACGCTCCAGTCCAAGCACCTCTGCGGCGCGGGTCACGTTGCCGTGGTTTTCATCGAGTTTCTTCAGGATGTAATCCCTCTCATAGGCGTCACGCGCCTGATGCAGCGTGGAAAATTCACTCTTGGGCGCTCGCCGGCTGCCGTCGCGATAAACCAACGGAGGCAGGTGCTTGCTGTCGAAGCGCGTTGTGGTGGGATTCATGATGACTATACGCTCGATCACGTTGCGCAATTCACGCACATTGCCCGGCCAGGAGTAGCGCATAAGCACTTCGATGGCGTCGTCGCCGATTTCCCGAGGACGGCGCCCGTAGGTCGACGCCAGTTCCTTGAGAAAGTGACGGGTAAACAGTGGGATATCTTCCTTCCGCTCGCGCAACGGCGGCACAAAAAACGGAATCACGTTGAGCCGGTAAAAGAGGTCTTCCCGGAAGTTGCCGCGCGACTGTTCTTCTTCGAGATCCTTGTTGGTGGAAGCAATCACGCGCACGTCGACGGTGATCGTCTCATCGCTCCCGACCGGTGTGAAGCGCTGCTCTTCGAGCGTACGCAGTACTTTCGACTGCGTCTTGAGGCTCATATCTCCGACTTCATCCAGAAAAAGCGTTCCCCCATGCGCACGTTGGAATTTTCCTTCTTTGTCGGTGGCCGCTCCGGGAAACGATCCTTTGTAGTGTCCAAACAACTCGCTCTCGATGAGGTTTTCGGGGATCGCAGCGCAGTTGACCTCGACGAAGGTCTCGTCCTTGCGCAAGCTTTGGGAATGAATAGCGTGTGCCACCAGTTCCTTCCCAGTGCCGGATTCGCCATAGATCAGAACTCGGCCATTAGTGGGAGCCATGAGAGTTATCTGCTGCCGCAGAGCCTTCATCGGAATACTGTCGCCGACGATGATGCTTTTGGCCTGCAACTGCTTTTTCAAATCGACATTTTCGCGGTGCAGCTTTGTGGATTCGATCGCGTTCTTTACAACGATGAGAGTCTTCTCGAGAGAAAGCGGCTTTTCCAGGAAATCGTAAGCGCCCAGTTTGGTCGCACGCACCGCAGTTTCGATAGTTCCGTGGCCTGAGATCATGATGACTTCCGGCGGATTGTCGAACTCGCGAATCCTCTGCAGCGTGTCCAGGCCATCGATGCCTGGCAGCCAGATGTCGAGCAGGACCACATCAAAGCTGCTTTTGCGCAGCAGGTCGAGGCACGCCTCTCCCGAATCGACCGTGGATACCGAATAGCTTTCGTCCTTCAGGATGCCCGCCAAGGATTCGCGGATGCCAGCTTCGTCGTCAACAACCAGGATGCTATGCATGTTGAGGGATCATGGATGCAGTTGCAGATTCGAGAACGACCGGCAGCTCGATGATGAATCGGGAGCCCACCGGATCATTCTTTTCCACACGAATAGATCCATGGTGATCTTCCACGATGCGGCTCACAATCGACAAGCCTAGACCGGTTCCGCGTTTCTTGGTCGAGAAGTACGGCAGGAATAGCTTTTCCTTGAGTTCGCGAGTCACGCCGTGACCTGTGTCGGCGACGGTAATCTCAACCGCGTCGCGGCTCGCGACCAGCGCAGTGGAAATGCCAATCTCACGCACTACCGAATCCTGGGATGCTTCGGCGGCGTTGTCGACAAGGTTCGCGACAGCTCGCTTCATCGCTTCGCTGTCGGCCAGCACCTTCGGCAGATCGGTGGCGAGTGATCGGTGTAGGGAAATACCATCCAGCCGGCCGTTGAACATCGACAAGGCGTTTTCGATGATTTCATTGATGTTGGAAGGCTGAGGCTTTGCGACTGGAAAGCGCGCCAGGGTGGCAAACTCATCCACCAGACGACGGACCGTCTCGACGGCTCCTTCAATCGTCTCGGCGCAGGAACGCACGACCTCCAGCGATGCGGGATCGCTGGGCGTGGCTCGATCCAGATGCCGCTGAATCCGCTCCGCTGAAAGCGCAATCGGAGTGAGCGGATTCTTGATTTCGTGGGCCACCCGGCGCGCCACTTCCCGCCATGCGGCTTGCTTTTGTGCCTTCAGCAAGTCCGACAAGTCTTCGAAAACCACAACATATCCGGAGCGCTCTCCTTGATGACGCAGGGTCGCAACCGTCACAGCGAAGTTCAGTGAGCCCCGTGGCAGTTGAATCTCCATTTGGCTGGTGCTCATTCCCATGCGATCGCCGCGCCGGAGGAGAGGCTCGAAATCTTCCAGCACTTCAGGCGGGAATACTTCCGTAAGAGAAGCTCCCAGCAGAATTTGGGGTGGACCTTCGTGTCCGTCGGGATGAAACATCCGGAGTAACGCCTGATTCAGATGCGTTACGCGGCGGTCCGCATCGAGCGAGAGCACACCCGTCGGGATGCTTTCGAGAATCGTTTCGAATTGCCGGCGGCGTTGATCGAGTTCCGCGTTCGCCGCGCTCAGTTCGCGGCTCGACGTCTCGATCTGCTTCCGGCTGGCTTCCAAATCCTCGGCCATCCGATTGAATGAGCGCACCAAGTCGCCGATTTCGTCCGCAGAGCTGACGTCGACGCGGTAGTCGAGCCGGCCTCGAGAAATTTCCTGCGTCGCCTCGGCGAGCGCGGACAATGGTCGCGTCACAATCTTCGATAGAAACAACGCCAGCCACGTCGTCACGAAGAGGACAATCATCGTGAGCAGCAGCAGCAACCCCATGTAGGTGCGGCGAACGACGCGACGCTCGCGCGCCAGATTGTAGTACCGCTCCTGGCTGGCCTGTACCTGGCGAACCGTTTCCGAAAATCCTTTCGGAAGCGGAATGGCCACCAGAATCATGCCTCCGTCCGCGGTGCGACCGCTCCCCACGGTGTATTCGGTGTTTTGCCAGGTAAACGGTGCGGCCCGCCCCAAGGCAGCATCGGATAGCGGCAGCGTGCCTTTGAGAATCGACCATGGAGCGGGTGCGTTGAACGCAGCTTCGGCGTTTCCATCTTTGATCGCCAGCGCAAATCCGCCCTGCAAAGTCATTTCGTGACGCTGGAATTCGTTGACCACCTCGGAATATCCATGACCCGAAAAAGCACGCTGAACCTCGGGCGCCGCGGCGATCGAAGCGGCTTCTGATCGGGCGTTTTGAGTTGCGTAATCCGCGAGTAGAGTCGCCATCGCGTGCGTGTCGGCCCTGACTTCTTCCACGGGGGTCGAGAACCACTTATCGATCGACCGGTTCATCAAGCCATACGCAAACCAGTACATGACCACGACCGGCAAAGAAGACAAAAGGAGAGCGCCCGCGACCATGCGCGTTCGGAATTTCGATCCTAATACTCCCAAACGACGCTCGGCAAAGAGCTTCAGAAGATTGCGCATCAAAACAAACGTGAGCGCCACAAAAAGCAGGAAAATCAGGGCTGACAGCGCGGCGAATACGACGATGTCCTGATTGTTGCCTGGGTGCAGGAAGTTCAGATCAAACGCGGTTTCCGAGACCAGAATCGCGAGCAGCAGGAAGACGGAAATCGACAACAGAATGATGACCTGTTTGCGGTAGGACGTTTTGGCTGGTCGGATTGAAGCAGCGTTTGCCACTGGGAGTAGGCCGATCCGGGCTTCTGAAAGCGAGTCCGGAGGTGCAAGACATTATAGATGCACGGACACGGGATGGCGTTTCATGCCCGGTACGCTGAAGGTTCGGCCATTTGTAGCGGACGGGGCCTCAGTCGGGTCGACGCCGCGAGCCCATGATCTCGTTGAACATCGCGTCGTACGCGGGTTTTGGCTTGTACGCGCGGTCAAACGGAAGCGCGGCACCACGAGCTCCCTGAGTATGCGATCCGATCCACGAGTATTTGTCGGTGAATCCCCAGGTCTGAATTGCGGTGCAGCCTGGATTTTCCAGGCATGCGCGCACGACTTCGCGGTAGATCTCAGCTTGTCGCTGCAGATCGACGTCTTGAGGCTGACCAGTCGAATCCAGAGGCAGAGAAACGTCCAATTCCGTGATGTGGACCTGAAGCCCAAGCGCGGTCAGCCGCGCAATGTTAGCTGCGACCGATGCGGAGTCAAAGTCAAGACGGGGAATGTGCATCTGCAGTCCGACTCCATCGATGGGAACACCGCGCAGCTTGAAGTCCTTCACCATGGTGTAGACGGCGTCAGACTTGCGGTTGAGCCCTTCGCATTCATTTTCGTTATAAAAGAGGAAGGCTCGAGGATCCGCCTCATGCGCCCAGCGGAACGCCTGTTCGACATATGCCGCGCCACGTTCCGACAACCCGATGCCAGGCTGGTTGTACCAAGGAGAATCCTTGAACCGCCCATTTTCATCGAGAGCTTCGTTGACCACGTCCCAGGCGAATACCTGGCCGGAATAGTGCTTCATCACAACTGCGATGTGCTCTTGCAGGATGCGTGATAACTGAACAGAGTTGAAGCCGCCGTGCGACAGCCATTCGGGATTGTTATGGTCCCAGACCAGGCAGTGTCCGCGAACTTTCATGCTATGTGATTGAGCGAAGCGTACCACTTCGTCGGCCGGGCGAAAGTCGAAGGTATCTGCATTCCGCCGGATGACCTGCCATTTCATCGCGTCCTCAGGTTCCACCATGTTGAACTCGCGAGCGAGCGTTACTGTGTATGCGGCCTCGCTGAAAAGCCCCGGACGAACCGCCGCACTTACGAGGAAATTGGTTCGATCCGCAGCTTGGCGCAAAGTTGTTGGAGGCGGTGGCGCTGCCTCGATCAAGAGCAAGACTAGAGAAAGTGAAAAGCAGGTCAGCCAATCGGAACGGCTCATTCACATCACTTAACGCCAGGCAAGAAAGGCTGTAAAGGGCAGTGATCACATTTCGGTTGCGACTTCCCACAATGGAACTTGCCGATGCCGACGATCAAGCCGTGCATTTCGTTGTAGACCTGTACAAGCTCCGTGCGCTCCGCGGTGCTCATCGGGGAAGGAGCATGGGCCGCTCCTCGTGCGTCGGAATAGGGTTGCGACGCCAGCGGGGCCTGCGCTTGCCGCTCTTGCTGCGCGACACTCTTCAGAGCACGTTGAAACAATTCTCTGATGTCTTCGTAATCTGCTTTCCCGTCAAGGATCGCATGGCGTTCAAGAATGCGGCGCGTATAGGCGTCCACCACGAAAACTGGGTGGTTTGCCGCATACAGGAGGATAGAGTCGGCGGTCTCGGGTCCGACCCCATTCAAATTCAAGAGTTCTTCGCGGAGAGTCTCGGTCGGCTGTGCGAAGAGTTTGTCGATCGAGCCGCCATAGTTGCTGTCCAGAAAAGCGACAAAAGTCTTGAGACGCTTCGCCTTTTGTCGAAAATAGCCCGAGGGATGGATGAGCCTTTCCAGCCGTGCGAGCCGCATTGTCCGGATTCCTTCCACACTGAGCAACTGCGCGCGGCGCAGATTCGCCAGAGCACGTTCGACGTTGATCCACGCGGTGTTTTGCGTTAAGTAAGCGCCGACAATTACTTCGAATTGCGTCTCCGCCGGCCACCAATGCTGCGGGCCCCATGCGATGGATAGGACCTCGTAGTATTGCCGGATTGCGTCTTCCTGCGAACCGTCGCGACAAATGAATTTTCCCTCTCCTCGAGTCTAGCGAACCCCGACTTTCCGGGCCAACGCGCCTTGAAGACTCGAACGGTGACTTACTGAAGTGCATGTACCCAGGCTCTCACCCTGCCCTAATCGCTGACGAAAACAAGCATTTGGCGCGGAGTTGAGCGCAAATGACCCTTCGAAGCCTGGATTCTTCGTTTAGTCCAAGTACCAAAGTAAGTGGTGCAGTAATCCGCTAGCGTTGACAATTTATGTCAACGCGATTGAGCTGCATTCTCTCCCAACGATAGGGCAGCCGCTCGCGCCATGCCTGCACAAACGTGAGGCATCGTTCTACCTGCGTGGTTAGGAGATCTGCGTATGTCTCAACGGCTGGGTGACCTTCTCGTCAAAGAGAAGATCATTACCCCAGAGCAGTTGGAACAAGCGAATAAGGTTCAGAAGGAGCAGAGCTGCCGCCTGGGGTCTGCCTTGGTGAAGCTCGGCTTCCTGACGGACGAGGATGTCACCAACTTCCTCTCGCGCCAGTATGGCGTCCCCGCCATCAACCTTTCTTATTTCGAAATCGACCCTGCGGTCGTAAAGCTCATTCCGTTCGAGACGGCGAAGCGCTACCAGATTCTTCCACTCAGCCGCGTAGGCGCGTCGCTCACCATCGCCATGGTGGATCCGACGAACGTCTTCGCCATGGACGACATCAAGTTCATGACGGGCTTCAATATCGAGCCAGTGGTGGCTTCGGAGAGTTCAATTCTCGCCGGGATTGACAAAGCCTACGGCTCGACTAAGGAAGAAGATCTCGAGACCGTGATGCAGTCGATGTCGGAGCTCAACGAGAACGACGTTGAACTGCAGTCGGAAGAGCATCAAATGGAGCTGGCGGAGTTGGAGAAGGCCGCCGATGAAGCTCCTGTGGTCAAGCTCGTGAACGTCGTGCTGGGCGACGCGGTTAAGAGAGGCGCCAGCGACATTCATATTGAGCCTTACGAAAAAGAATTCCGTGTCCGGTTCCGTATTGACGGTGTGCTCCAGTCGATCATGACTCCGCCGTTGAAGCTGAAAGACGCCATCACCTCGCGCCTCAAGATCATGTCAAAGCTCGACATCAGCGAAAAGCGGCTGCCGCAAGACGGCCGCATCATGCTGAAGATGAATATTGGCGGGCGCAAGAAACAGCTCGATTTCCGCGTCAGCACCTTGCCAACACTCTGGGGCGAGAAGATCGTGCTCCGGTTGCTCGACAAAGAGAACCTGCGTCTCGACATGACCAAGCTCGGCTTCGAGCCCGAGTCGCTCGTGAAATTCGAAAAAGCCATCTTGAAGCCGTACGGCATGGTGCTGGTCACAGGGCCGACGGGATCAGGTAAAACGAATACCCTTTACTCCGCGATTTCCCGACTTAACCAACCTGACACCAACATTATGACCGCCGAAGATCCGGTGGAGTTCCAGTTGGGCGGCGTGAACCAGGTGCAGATGAAAGAGCAAATCGGATTGAACTTTGCCGCTGCTCTGCGATCTTTCCTGCGGCAGGATCCCAACATCATCCTGGTCGGCGAAATCCGCGACTTTGAAACGGCTGAAATTGCGATCAAAGCCGCTCTGACCGGTCACTTGGTACTCTCGACCCTCCATACCAACGGAGCTCCCGAGACCATTACTCGACTCATGAATATGGGTATCGAGCCATTCCTGGTAGCGACGTCGGTCCACTTGATCTGCGCCCAGCGACTGGTCCGGCGCGTCTGCAAAGACTGTATCGAGGTGGTGGACGTACCGCCGCAGACGCTGATCGACGCAGGATTCACGCCCGAAGAATCGAAAACGGTCAAGATTCAAAAGGGCAAAGGCTGCGGAGTCTGCAACAACACAGGGTACAAGGGACGCTGCGGTTTGTACGAGGTGATGGAGGTTGACGACGAGATTCGCGAACTGGTTCTGGTCGGTGCCTCGGCAGTGGAATTGAAGAAGAAAGCAATTGAGCGCGGCATGATCACGCTGCGGCGCAGCGGCTTGATCAAAGTTGCGGCGGGTATGACCACGCTCGAGGAAGTCGCACGCGAAACGATTCACTAAGAGAACCGTCGTTGTCTTTGGTCATTAGTCGTTAGCCAATGACCGACGACGAACGACTAACGACGAAGGGTTCAGAGATTAAGGACGTCAAGGAAGGATTTTTGCCATGGGTTTGTCGTTAAGTGATCTGCTGAAGAGAATGCTGGAAATGAACGGCAGCGATTTGCATATCACCACCAACTCGCCGCCGCAGATTCGTGTCCACGGCCATTTGGTGCCGCTCGACCTGCCGCAGATGACACCGGCCGAGACCAAGCAGCTGGCCTACAGTGTCATGACCGACTCCCAAAAGCACCGCTTCGAAGAGAGCCTGGAGCTCGATTTCTCCTTCGGTTTGAAAGGACTCGCCCGCTTCCGTGCCAATGTCTTCAATCAGCGCGGCGCGACGGCGGCTGTTTTCCGCTTGATTCCTTTTGAGATCAAATCGTTCAACCAGCTCGGCCTGGCTCCGGTGGTCAGCAAGATGTGCGACAAGCCCCGCGGGTTAGTGCTCGTCACTGGTCCCACCGGATCAGGCAAGTCCACCACGCTTGCCGCGATGATCGATAAGATCAACAGCGAGCGCCACGACCACATTCTGACGATCGAAGACCCGATCGAATTCGTACACATGAACAAGAACTGCGTGGTCAACCAGCGCGAACTGCACGCCGACACCAAGAGTTTTACCGACGCGTTACGCGCCGCGCTTCGTGAAGATCCCGATGTCGTGCTGATCGGCGAAATGCGCGACCTGGAAACCATCGAGTCGGCGCTGCGTATCGCGGAAACCGGCCACTTGACCTTCGGTACCTTGCACACCAACTCGGCGACCTCGACCATTAACCGTATTATCGACGTCTTCCCGGCGCACCAGCAGCCGCAGATTCGGGCGCAATTGTCGCTCGTGCTGGAAGGCATCATGTGCCAAAGCCTGGTGCCGAAAATCGACGGCAAGGGACGGGCCATGATCATGGAAATTCTGGTGCCGAACGCCGCCGTGCGCAACCTCATCCGGGAAGACAAGATTCACCAGATTTATTCGTCCATGCAGTCTGGCCAGGAGAAATTCGGAATGCAGACGTTTAACCAGTGTCTGGCGACTGCTTACTTCCAGAAACAGATTTCGCTGGAGGTCGCCATGGCGCGTTCCAGCAACGTGGACGAGCTGCAGGAAATGATCAACCGCGGCGCCAGTCTGACGAACCGGCCAACGTCGGCCGGAGGCACGATGGCCCGAGGAGCTGCTCCCTCCAAACACTAGATCGCGGAGAGAGCATTTGTGAACGAGCACACTTTTCAACAGGCAGCAAAGAGAGTCAGGAGAAGCTAAACCATGCCAGTCTTTACATTTTCGGGCAAAGACGCGTCGGGACAGAAGATTACCGGGGAACGAATGGCGGCGAACAAGCAGTCGCTGGCTCAGGCCTTGCGTCGCGAGCGCATCACGCCCGGCGCCATTCGCGAAAAAGGCAAAGAGTTTTCCATGCCGACGTTCGGCTCGGGTAAGGTTGGGACCAAGGACATCGCGATCTTCTTTCGCCAGTTCTCCGTCATGATCGACGCCGGCCTCCCGCTGGTCCAGTGTCTGGAGATTCTGGCAGCGAACCAGGAAAATCAGGCGTTCCTGAAGGTTCTGACCGGGGTCCGCACCACGGTGGAAGGCGGCGCCACGCTGGCGAATGCCATGCGGCAATATCCCGCCGCATTCGACGACCTCACCACCAACATGATCGAGGCGGGCGAAACGGGCGGTATTCTCGACATCATTTTGCAACGCCTGGCAACCTACGTAGAAAAAGCGGTTCGCCTTAAGGCGGCGGTGAAGTCGGCATTGATTTACCCCGTGGCGGTTGTCGGCATGGCGGTGTTGATCGTTGGAGCACTGCTCAAGTTTGTTGTGCCCATTTTCGCCAACCTGTTTGCCGGACTCGGCGTCAACCTGCCGCTGCCTACGCGAATCGTTATGGGGCTCAGCGGATTCGTGCAAACTTTCTGGTGGATGGTGTTCGTGGCAGCGGGTGCGTTCTTTTTCGGTATCCGCCAGATTCGCAAACATCCACGCGGACGTTATTACTTCGACAAGATGCTGCTTCATCTTCCGATCATCGGAACGCTGCTGCGCAAGATTGCAGTGGGCCGGTTCACGCGTACCTTGGGAACCTTAATCACCTCGGGCGTGCCGATTCTTGAGGGCTTGAGCATCACCGCCCGAACCTCGGGCAATGCGGTCCTGGAAGAGGCGCTGATGAAAGTGCGGAAGGCCATCGAAGAAGGCCGAACCATCGTCGACCCGCTGCGCGAGTGCGGCGTGTTTCCGAACATGGTCACGCAAATGATCGGGGTCGGCGAAGCCACGGGCGCCATGGATTCCATGTTGCAGAAAATCGCTGACTTCTACGAAGAAGAAGTGGATGCAGCGACGAAAGACATGCTGGCCATGTTGGAACCGGCCATCATCGGAGTCCTCGGCGTCACCATCGGCGGAATCGTCATTTCGCTCTACATGCCGCTGTTCGCGATGATCGCGAAGCTGTCTGGCTAAGAGAAACCGGTCTCTGGGGTCTCAGGCCTTTGGTTCGGCCTGAGACCTTGAAGCCTGCCCACGACCGAAGACCTAGGATCGGAATGCAATCGACATTTGACGAGCGCAATTGGCTGGTATGGCTGGTTCGGGTCCGCATTTTTATTCTGACCCTCCTGCTGGCAATTGAGCTGGCAGTCGCCAACTTCAGTCCGTCGACGCTGCCGATGCGGCTCTTTATCAGCACGATCCTGTTTTGGTACAGCTTATCTCTGTTCTACGTGCTGCTGCTTTCCCTCTGGCAGGAACACCGTCTGCAGGCGTCGCTACAGGTTCTGACGGATCTGATCCTGGTCAGCTTAGTCATCCACGAAACCGGTGGCTGGGACAGCTCTCTCAACTTTCTTTACCCGCTGGTCATCATCGTTGCCAGCGTTCTGTTGTCCCGCATCTGGGCGCAGCTCGTGGCGGCGCTCGCTTTCATTCTGTATGGGACAGTGCTGGAACTGAACTACTACGGTGTGGTTCCTTCCTACTGCACAACGCATCCCGGAATAAAGGCTCTGCAGGCAATTATCTTTGTCAATCTGTTTGCGTTTCTTGCCGTGGCCTACCTGGCAGGGCTTCTCACCACGAAGCTGCGCCAGGTGGGCGTGCAACTGAAGGACGCAAGCGGGGCACTCGAAAGCCTGCAGGTTCTGCACGAGAACATCATTCACTCCATCAGCAGCGGGCTGATCACAACCGGTCTCGACGGCCGCATCACGCTGATCAACGCGGCGGCGCAGCGGCTCCTGGAGCGCGGACCGGCCGACGTGCTGGGGATGCCGGTGAACCAGCTGTTCATGGACCCGTTGCCGACTGTGGAATCGCAGAAAGCTCACGGGGAAATCCGCTTGGAGGCCCCGAACCGTTTTCGCAAGACCCTGCGCGTGCGGGTTGCTGCTCTCTCTGTTCCTGAGCGTGGCGAGCTAGGCTATGTCTACGTTCTCGACGATCTTACGGAGATTCGCCGGCTGGAGCGCGAAGTGCGCATGCAGGACCGTCTCGCCGCCGTTGGACGTTTGGCGGCAGCGATCGCGCACGAAATCCGCAATCCCCTGACCTCGATCGCCGGTTCCGTCAGCATGCTTTCGGGATTACCGGAAATGAATGAGGACCACCGCCGGTTGCTCGATATTGTGACGCGTGAATCGCAACGGCTCAACAGCATCATCACCGACTTCCTGGCATACTCCCGCACCAAGCAGTATCGTTTCGACCGCGTCGATCTGATCCATCTCGTCGAAGACACCCTCACGTTGGTGGATCACCGCATGACGGCCGAAAAAACAGGTATCAGGGTAGAGCGTCGCTTTGCCGGACGACAGGCTTGGACGATGGCGGATGGCGACAAGCTGAAGCAGGTGTTCTGGAATCTATGTGAGAATGCCGTCCGCGCCATGAAAAACGGCGGCACGCTGACGGCTGCAGTGGAGCCGTTGGGTGACGAATGGCAGATTTCTTTCGCTGATACGGGAACCGGAATGACCCCGCAGCAGGTCGAGAAAATATTTGAGCCGTTTCAATCGAATTTCGAAGGCGGAACCGGACTCGGCCTCGCGATTGTGTATCAGATTGTGCAGGCCCACGAAGGCAAGGTCTGGGCCCGCTCCAACTTGGGTCAGGGAACAACGATGGTACTGAGGCTGCACCGGCTCGATGCCGCTCGTCCGATCTCCAAGGGAACGGCTGGTTCCGATAAGGCAGAAACGACAGGCTCTCAGCCTGCCATCGCGGCTATTGCGGGAGGTTCCCGTGGCTAACATTTTGGTGTGCGACGACGAACGCTCGATTTGCGAGATGCTCGACATTTCCCTGCGCCGCGAGGGGCACCGCGTCGAGACCGTTCAGGCAGGGCAGACGGCAAAGAACAAAATCGATGGCGCTCTCTACGATGTCATCATCACCGACATCAAGATGCCGAACATTGACGGCATCGAAGTGCTTCGCCATGCCCATCGCGTATCTCCCGATTCGGCGGTCATTCTGATCACAGCTGTCGATGATTATGAGGCAGCGGTGGAAGCGGTGAAAGCGGGAGGAGCAACCGACTACATTCGCAAGAGTCCCGGCCTGGTCGACGAAATCAAATTGGCCATCAACCGCGCTCTGGAGAAACTCGTTCTCAGCAAGCAGAACTTCGCGTTGCGCCGCGATGCTGCCACTCGAAATTCGCTCGACAACATCATCGGATCGAGCCCCGCCATGGAAAAGTTAAAGCAAACGGTGAGAACCGTTGCCTCCACGGCAAGCACGGTCCTGATTCACGGGGAAAGCGGAACCGGAAAGGAACTGGTGGCCCGCGCAGTTCATGTTTGTTCTCCGCGCGCGACTGACGCATTCGTTTCCGTGAACTGTGGAGCGTTTCCCGAAACCCTGCTAGAGAGCGAACTGTTTGGTTACCTCAAGGGAGCCTTTACTGGAGCGAATCAGAACAAGCGTGGTCTCTTCGAAGTCGCCGACGGTGGCACGATCTTCCTCGACGAAATCAGCGAAATGACGTTGGCGATGCAGGTCAAATTGCTCCGCGTTCTGCAAGAGCGCACGGTGCGTCCTGTGGGCAGCACCAGCGAGATCTCGATCGATGTGCGTGTGATCGCCGCTACCAACCGCGAACTCGATAAGGCCGTGGCCGAAAACACTTTTCGCGAAGATCTGTACTACCGCTTGAACGTGATTCCGATTCGTGTGCCTCCACTGCGCGAACGCCGCGAAGATATTCCTTTGCTCGCCAATCACTTTCTCAAGAAGTATGCCGCCGCAGCCGGACGAGGCATCCTGCGGCTGAATGCGCCTTCGATGGACTCGCTCTGCGATTACGAGTGGCCGGGCAATGTTCGCCAGCTGGAAAATACAGTCGAACGCGCGGTTGCCCTGGAGACCAGCGACGAGCTGCACGTCGAGCTTCCCGCTGAGCGTCCCAAAGCTCGTGCTGCCGCAGCGGCAGCTGGAGGTGCCACGCTGCCGGAAATCGGAGGCGACTTGACCCTTCCGCAGGGCGTGGGGATGGAAAGCTACGTGGCCGGAATCGAACGCTCGCTCCTGCAGAGCTCACTGAACCAGAGTGGTGGCGTACAGACCAAGGCCGCCGATTTGCTCGGGATCTCCTATCGCTCGTTCCGCCATCTGATGAAGAAATACGCTCTCTAGAGGTTCGCGTCAGGGTGTTCGGCAGCCTCCCGCTTCAAAATTGTGCCTTCCTTTCTCAATTTCCCCTGTGGAAATCTCCGATTGAAGCCATTTTCAGCGGCTGGTACGGAGGTGGAATCAGGTTGATCGTGTAATTTGTTCCCAGGGTTTTCCGTATCTCAGGAAGTTTCGTCTAAGGTGTTTACCCCAACCCCTTCTTCTCCGTCCTTTTGGTACCGATCAAGCGAAGATGGCCCTCCTCTAGGGTATTTTTTCTCAAAGCCAGTCGATAGACGACTCCCGACTCGCCCGCCGCTCAAGGGATTTGCCGCCACGGTGATTTGAGCCAACATCCATGCATGCGTTTGCATACTTTCATGGCCTACGCCGGAAGGCCCAGCGGAGCCCACAATTTTCAGGAGGGGGTCTTTCGATTCCCGGATTGGCCCCGGATGGTCTGCAAGTGCCTGTGGAAAAGCAGGTTTCACTGTCACAGACATCTCCCGTCTCAAAATGGCAATGTGGGTGCTATGGAATTAGAAAGGTTAGCCTTGCCCGCTCGGTCAAAGGCGATTTTCTCAAATGAGGGGGTTGGAATGAAGGAGCAGACCGTTCGGCTCGGTCCGCGCGAACAGCAGATCGTTGAACTGCTTTTGCAAGGTTGTGATAACGCCGAGATTGCCACTCAACTGAAGATGGCTCGGCGAACGGTGAAGGCTCATTTCAACCGGTTGTTTCTTCGTTTTGGAATTACCGGCGGTATCAAGCGAGTCAAACTCGCGACCCTGTTGTACCGGAGGCAAACATGTCTGCAAGTGGACGCTATGGGAACCGTATCCCCAGTGAACGTGAACACCGGGTCATCGAACTTGTTGCCGAAGGCCTGAAAAACAAGGAAGTTGCCGAAGCCATTGGAACGACTGAGCACGTCGTAAAGAATTACTTGCGCGTGATCTACGACAAGCTCGGGCTCTGGAATCGCGTGGAACTGGCTCTCTGGTACGAGTCTCGCCGCAGTGCTTCCGTCATGTTAACGCAGTAGTTGCGCATCGGCTCCATCCTCCGATAGCCGGCAGAAGTGCGCCAGGCTGTGGCAGCGATGAAGAATTACAGGTGCGCTCCGACTCACTGGCAGCCAAAGGCCTGAAGATTCCGCAGCCGTTCTGCGGCTGGCGGGAAGCCTTTGCGCGCTGCCGAGTCGAGAAGAACGCGAGCCTGATCGCAGTTCTTGGAGACTCCGTCTCCCTTCAGGTAAAGATCCGCGAGAAGAACAGTTGCCGCTGAATTGTGCTTAGCGATCGACTTCCACAGCCACTTCGCGGCTTCGACGCTGTCGCGCCCCTGACCGTTCTTGCCATCAAGGTAACGTTGCGCCATCGTCAGTTCCTCATCGCCATTGCTGGCAGAACTTTGTCCTTGCGAAGCCTCGGGTGAGTCTGTCGGCGGAGTCGTGCGTGCGGCGCTTTCCGTTTTTCCTTTCGCGTCCCCATTCGGGGTCTTCGCACCTCTCTGAGTTTCGGATGCATTCTTCGCGGCGGCTTTCGGCTCGATCGTGCTGCTTCTTGGCGCATCGTGGGCACTTGTATCTCGAGTCGGCGCCGGCTGCGATGTTTCTGTCGCAGCCGCAGGTGGTCGCAAAGGCGCCAGAGGTGCGCCCTGTGAAGTGGCTCGCGAACTGTGCCACACCATGTATCCCAGAACAATCAAGGCAACTGTCAGCCCTCCAACATAAACGCGATACCGGCGAAAGCCCGGCTCGTCGTAATCTGGATCATCAGTGGAATCGGCCGGGCGGAAGCTTCGGAAAAGCGATAACTCGCTCGGATTTGTGATCGAATCCTCGAAGACCTGTCCGTCTGCGTAGGCTTTCGAACTCATCGCAAGCGTGGGTTCGTCGTGGCCGGCACGTTCATCACGCACGGTGCCAGACCCGCGTTCTGCGGAATCATGATCGGCAATCCGGGAAGGTGATCGAACGCCGTCATCTTCCAACGTAGCGCCGCACGCACCGCAAAACTTGTGCGATGGAGGATTCTCGTGGCCGCAATCGCGGCAATGCACCGCAGCTGGATGACTCGGAATAAAACGTCCCGACATAGAAGAATCTGACTGGTCGCTTGCGGACGGCAAATGGAAGGCTCCGACTTGAAGAGATACGATGTGATGCAACCGTTACTATGATTGCACTCCGGACGCAGGAGGTTGTCAACCGAAACGCATCAGCATCCGGAAAATATGAAGGCCAGAGTCGGTCAGTTGCAGGCTTTACGGTACGCGGGTTCATACTGGTCAAGCTGCGCATCGCGTTGCATCGCATACTTGCCCTTCGGAGTCTTGCCGTAAAGATCAGCGCCGGGGCAATAGTAGAGCGCAGTTCGCTGATCGATCCAAACCTGGGTGGTTGGATTGCCCTTGTCTTCGGGTGTTTCGGGTTCCTCGGCCATGCCTAAGGAAATCAGCAGGCGGTCAAAGAGCGACAGGTCGGCGTCGGGAGCAGCTTTGTGATGGCCGGCTGCCGCGTTTGGCGGAGCATTTGTAGCGCTGACTTGGTGATTGGACCAGATTCCCCATCGGACCACGCAGGCGACCAGAATCACCGCAATCGCCAGGTAGATGTCGCCACGTCGAGTCTCCCAGAATCGAGCGAGAGCTCCGCGTTGTTGCATGCCGGCGACTTGCTCGAGAAACTCGCGAGCCGACGCAGCGGAACTCCAATCTGCAGGCTGCTTCGTTTTCACCAAAGCAACTTCTTCCGGTTCGGCCGGCTCAGCAGGCTCAGCGCTCTCTTCTTTGGCATCCTCCGCGCTCGCCTTTTCCGGTTCGTCTTCCAGAATCAAGCCGGTCTCTAGTTCACGGCTTAGATCGTCCGGCAGTTCCGGATTGACCGGCGCAGCTGTCAATTCTTTGGCGTCACTCGCCTCTTCGACCGAAGGCTCCGGCACTCCAAAAAGATCCGGGAACTCCTCTTCAATCGAATCGGGCAATGATTCGTCGGAGGGAGTCGGGTGAGGATGCGCTGGAGTTGCATCCGGAATAACGATGTTGGCCGCGGTGGAGGCGGGCATATTTTTCTCTGACGCAGGCCATGGAGGCAAAGGTGCTGCCGGGCTGTCTACGCCAGAGCGTGGCGTTCCACATTGCCCGCAGAATTGCTCGCCGCTCACGAGTTTGTGTCCGCACTTGGAGCACGAGTAGGTTCCTGCCGAGGTCTGGGACGCGACACCGGATTTCTCCGGTTCCTTGTCGACGATCGCGGACAGGTTCGGCTTCAGTTTTTCCAAAGCTTCCAGCATCACCGCGCGCTCGTTGGCCAGAGATTGCTTCCAGGTCAGTTCTTCGTCGCGCGCGAGAGCTTCCGTCACCAGACCAGCCATCAGCTGGCCAGTATGAATATCTTGTTCCGTGAACCCGTTCTGATTCGGATAATAGAGTTCCAGTCCCCCAGCCACAGCGCCCTCGTGAAAAATGGGCACGGCGATCAGGGACTGAATCCCGCGACGCCGGCACTCTTGCGTGTCGACTAGAAACTCGGGATCGACATCGGCGCAGCGGAAGACTTGCCCATTTCGAATGCAGGGAAGGCACAAAGCTTTTTCCGTGCGAACCTCAGCGCCCACTTTCAATGTCTTCGAACCGGCAACCGCCCTGTAGCGCACGTTCTTGCCGTCGACCATGCCGATGGCCGCACCGCTGGCTCTCGCTATGTCGATGACGCGCTCGGTGACCAGCGACATCGTCTGCTCTAATCCAAGATTGCGAATTTGAATCTGATGCTGGGTAGCAACGATCTGCGCCAGCGTGAAGGTGTAGTCCCCCTGCGGCGCTGACTCCGTTGCTCGCGCATTCTTCCCGTCTGCAGTTGAAGCAGATTTGGCTTTCGCCTTGGCTTTGTCTTCGGCCTCAAGTTGATCCCGCTTTAAATCCAGGCCCAACTCGAGTTCGCGAACTTCGCGGTTATGTTCCTGGAGAACATACGCGGCTTCCAGCAGCTTGGCGAGCGTTTGCTCGTCGAGAACTGGTTTGTATTTTTCCTCGGACACGATTCCGTTTTCCACCAGTGGAAGCCGTCCCTGCGGCGCGCAATCCGGCCTCTGGCTGGAATGCACTTATTCTATTGCAAGTCCCACACCGTCACAGAGAGTCCCAGCCTGGCAACAGGGGAGTTGAACTTTATGGGGGATTTCGGCATTTTGGGCTACCCCTGGCTGAGGGACCCTCTAAATCTTTCAATAGTTTACTGCCAAAGCTCCCGAGTTGCGAGATGCTTTTGCCCGGCGAATCCATTCTTGCACGAGACCTGTTCTTCCCGTAACCACGATCCAGTAACCAGAGTAACTCGCAAGAATCTGCATTCTCATTGCCCCGCATTTTTCTCTTACGGCGAAATTCTCCAATCTTCGCGGTTGCGGCAACGCCCACAAAGAGGCCCGCGCTGAGAGAACAGGCCTGATTTATTCCTTGTCGTATGATTTCGGCGGCAATAGCATCTGGACCCCGAAATAGCCGACGAAGTAGGGTTGGTTGCTGCGTGCCGGCTCGATGCTGCGCCCGGCCATCAGCAAGAGAATGAAAGGCCGACGCATCTTGTAGCGGGCCCCCATCTCCAGGGTTGGTTGCGCGAAAGTGGGATGGAATGTTCCCGTGGCATAAAACTCTGCGTCCACCTCCAGTTTCTTGGTCAAGTCGTGACCTACAACCAAGCCCGTCAGCCAACCGTCCGGACCCAGATGCACGAAGTTGTAGCCAGCCTCGACGTCCACATCGATGGGACCGAACTTCTTCGTGAATTCGACGGGAAGAATCAGACTCGCGCCGGGCGGCGTGATTCCTCGCTCCACCGCGTGGTTTGGATTATTCAGCGAGAGCTGCGGGAAGACCGAGAAAGCCATTCCTTCCTCTCCGCTGTCATAGAAGCGCCATTTCACTCCCAGCTGATCCTGCCCCATTCCATATCTCACTGGTACAGGATGGTTCTGCACCCGCAGCCACGCATCTTCATACGTTAGCTGAATGCGGTCTCCCCAGCCGAAATTGATGTCGACATCCGGAGTGTGAGAAATCGACTGGCCTGTAAAGAAAAAAGGCATGTACCCCAAGTTGATTTCCCAGTTCTTGTTCCCCGGTGTCCCGGGATCGTTCGTATAGTACGGCGGCCCTCCCTGGGCACGCGCGATGATCGAACTGAAAACGATCAGCCCGAAAAGGCTGAGTACGATGCGCGGCGTTGCTGAATATCGAGAGAACATCGGTGATGGACCCAGGCTCCTTTAATCTCGAAAGCCGCGTACCAGGGCTTTCCGCCGACACGACCGGCCTAACATTTCTGAACGAATGTTGCGGATCGATTCAGACGCGCAAGCTAAACGCCCGTAACGGGATCGTAAGAAACACTTGGTTTCCGGACCGCCGTTCGCGCAATGGCTTCCGTTGGCCGCCATACTGTGCAAAAGTCCGAACTCCGCACCAACCTGGACCAAAATGAAAAATTAGCGGTTCCAGTTTTGTCCAACATGGGAGGAGGGTCTCTAACTCCAGGAAGCGTATCCCATTGCTCCTTCAACGGCGCCAGGGCTTGCGAACACGTCCTACTTCGCAAGCGTGAAAGTCCGGCGCCACCAACGATATCCCGGCGAAAAGGAGTTTCACGCGGATCATGGCGCAGACCCGCGGCAGCCTTCTTTTGTGGACTTAATCGCGACGCGAAGCCGATACGAACACAAGTCCTGGGGCGCCCGCTGGACCAAATTGGAAACCGTTAGCCTACCACGGCCTCCCTGAAAGCCATCTGAAAACCCTGGTGATCGGCCTCAAGTGCTAAACGCTCAGGTACTTAGCCAGCGCAACCTGCACAAGCGAACATTTGGCGAAAAGCGTGCTCTCGGAGAAAGTGATCCTCAAGTTCAGGCAGGAGGAAGTCTTTCCATGGTCAATCTTAACGAAGTCAAAGTTACTCCTCGGGACAAGCAAGTTCTAAATCTCCTCGTACAGGGTTGCAGCAACAAAGAGATTGCTGGACAACTCAACATCAGCCCGCGCACGGTGAAGCAGCACTTGCGTACGTTGTTCTTGCGGGCCGGAATCCGCGAAGGCCGCAAGCGCGTCAAGCTGGCGATTGCGATGTGCAGCCGGGAGGAAGCGCAATCATGACTCCCCGCGAGCGCCTCAGCGCAAAAGAGATTCAAATCGCAATCTTGGTTTGGGAAGGGCTGACCAATCGCGAAATTGGCAAAATCGTCGGTACCTCCGAGCAGGTGATCAAGAACCACCTCCGAAGCACATTCGACAAGATCGGCGTCTGGAGCCGGCTGGAGTTGGCGATGTATGTGGCCGGCCATGGCGGCAAGAACTGGCCCGAATCCGAGAACACAAGTGAACCTTACAGCCGCGCCGTCGGCGCGGACTAAGCTTGCGAGCTACGTTGCACAATCTTGCGCACTCTCGCCGGGCGTGAGGGCCGCATTCGTAGCATTTCTCAGCAATCGCACTCCGAGACTCTGCAAAACTTTTCTGAGGGGGTGTGGAACCCAAACCCGAACAATGCTATAACTCGCGTAGTTTTAACAGTTTGTTGCCAGCCGCATCCGGCCTCAGAATTGCTCCATCGCATCCAGCAGGCTCAAGCAGCCACGAGCCGGCTTCGCAACCCGGGGCGAAACCAGCGATGGCGTACAAAGAGACGTTTTGGATGGCATGCGACTCAACCGAGCAGCTGCGGGCGGAGTACGGCCCGTTTCATACTCGGAGCGAAGCCGAGCTTGAAGCCCGAAAGCTCGGCTTTGGATATCTTCTGCGCTACGAACACCTGCTTGGACCCAACGAAGAAATCGAGGAAGTTCGCTGCATCTTCGTAGAGCTGACTGGAGCCGTTCCTGTCGGCCTCGAAACCGAGCCCATTACCCTGCACACCCGCTGCGCTACGTGTGGAGAGTCGGCCGCCCACGAAAAAGGATGGCAAGCCGAAGTCTGGGCTGACATCCACGAGTTCGAGCATTCCCGGCATCGCGTGCGCCTTTTTGAGCACGCGCGTGGCAAAGGATTGAAGGAAATCGGCGGCTGGCGCGGTTAGGCTGAGGCTGGAAGGTTAGTGTTTCGTCGAAAGCTCGCTGGCAGCGGCCCGGTCCACGAACCAGATCAACTTACCGTTGCTCGGATTCACCATCTTTGCCGGATATTGTTCGCCGGGAACGTCGTCTTCCAACACCGTCTTGAGTACGGCGGCTTTATCCATCCCGGACACAAGAAATGCCACGCAGTAGGCAGCATTCAGCACCGGCAGCGTGAACGATAGCCGGTGAGTCTTCAGTTTCTCGACCCAGTTGGCAACGACGAGCCGCGACCTCTCCTGCAAAGCGGCAGTTCCAGGAAAAAGAGACGCGGTATGGCCGTCGGGTCCCATGCCGAGAAGGATCAGGTCGAATCGCGGGACGGCATCGGGTCCAACCTGGAAAAACTTCCGCAATGTTTTTTCATATGCCTCCGCGGCAGCAGCGGCATCGGGATTTTCCGCGGGGATGCGAAACACATTTCCGGCAGCGACCGGAATTTTCGAGAGCATCGTCTCGTCGGCCATCCGGTAGTTGCTGTCCGGGTCCGTGGGAGGAACGTGGCGCTCGTCGCCCCAGAAGAAGAACATCCGATCCCACGGCAGGGTGGTCCGCGCATTTGTGGCCAGCAAGTTGAACAGGCTCTTGGGAGTCGATCCTCCCGACAACGCGATGGTGAAACGCCCGCGTGCAGCGACTGCCTCGTTAGCGGAACGAATAACCTCTTCCGCGGCCGCGGCGAACAGCTCTTGCGGCGTGGTCAGGATGCGAATTTCAGCAGAAGAACCCAAAGGCAGTTAACCCTTGCAGGCTCGGACGGACGCGCATCGTGCCGCGCCCAGTAGTCCGGCCTTGTCGTTAGTGACTACGCATACCGGCATCGATTCCACGAGTGGCCGCATGCGACCTTTATCCAGAAAGGCCTGCATGAATGTCGGTCCCGTGAGTTTGGAAAGAATCTTTGGCGAGATCCCGCCGGCCAGGAACAGTCCGCCGGTAGCCATGATTTTGAGCGCGAGGTTCGATGCCTCGGCTCCGTAGACTGCGATCCACAAATCAAGAGCTTTCGACGCTAACGCATCATTCCCCGCGACCGCTGCACGCGAGATCACCGCGGCCGGGTCGCCCTTCTGCATGGCAGCGGCGAGTTCGCTCGATTCCTCTCCTCGGGCGCAATCGCGGAGAAATTCGTACACATTCACCAGTCCCGGGCCGGAAAGAATGCGCTCGTAGCTCACATGTCCAAAGCGGTTTTTGAGAAAGCGCAGCAGCTCAATCTGAAGGTCGCCTTGCGGAGCGAAATCCGTGTGGCCGCCTTCGCAGGCAAAAACGTGATGTCGGTTTCCATCCCAGAACAGCCCCGCTTCTCCCAGCCCGGTTCCCGGGGCAACTACGGCTTGGTTTCCCACGATTGGCCCCGTCACGCGATTGAGCGGAACTAAGTCCGTCTCCGCAAGCGCGCCAATGCCCCACGCGCTGGCTTCGAGATCGTTGATCAGAAGCGTAGCGGGTAGATGAATCTGGCTCGCTAAACGGGATTGCTCAATGACCCAGGGCAGATTGGAGGTCTCAACCCGGCCGTTGCGAACGGGTCCGGCGATTCCGAAGCAAGCTGCTTCCGGGCGCGTTCCGGACTCGTCCAAGAACTGGCTTACGATTTCGCCAAGTTCCTTGTGTTCACGGCTCGGGAAAACACGTTCAGAGACTAATTGCAGATGCCCATTCTGGGGTTGGAAGTAAGCCAGCCTGGCATTGGTCCCACCAATATCGCCGGCCAGAATCATTTCTCGAAGTTCCTCCAGCGGCGGCCGTCGCGTTCCAGAAGTTCGTCGGCCTCCTTCGGTCCCCATGTCCCGGAAGCGTAGTTGGGGAAGTTACGCGGCGGCAGCGCCTTCCAGAGATCGAGCACGGGGTTGACGACCGACCAGCCCGCTTCCACCATATCCGCGCGTTGAAACAGCGTTTGATCGCCGATCATGCAGTCGTGCAGCAAGCGTTCGTAACCGGTGCTGGGCTGCTTGCCAAAATATTCCTGGTATTCGAAGTTCATGTCCACCGTGCCCAGCCGCATCACCGGCCCTGGAACCTTGGCCGCGAACTGCAGCGAAATTCCTTCTTCCGGTTGGATGTGTAGCACGAGCTGGTTGGGCATCAGGTGCTCTACCGGAGTGTCCCGGAAGAGGACAAATGGCGCCCGCCGAAACTGTATCACGATATGCGTATTACGGACCGGCATACGCTTGCCTGTCCGCAGGTAGAACGGAACGTCCGCCCACCGCCAGTTGTCGATCGACAGCTTCATGGCAACGAAGGTTTCTGTGCGCGAGTCCGGTGGCACATCAGGCTCTACACGATATGCCGTTACCCTCTTTCCTTCTTCCGTCCCGTCGCCATACTGGCCACGCACAGAACGGCTCAGAACCTCTTCGTCGCTCATCGGCTGGATGGCGTGCAGAATCTTCGCTTGCTCATCGCGAACCGCATTGGCATCGAACGAAATCGGCGGCTCCATCGCGGTCAGGCTGATCAGTTGCATGATGTGGTTGGGAACCATGTCGCGCAACGTTCCCGCATGATCGAAGTAACTACCGCGTCCTTCCACGCCCACCGTTTCCGCCACCGAAATCTGCACATGATCGATGTAGCGGCGGTTCCACACCGGCTCGAAGATTCCGTTGGCGAATCGGAACGCCATGATGTTCTGCACGGTCTCTTTGCCGAGATAGTGGTCGATGCGGTAAATCTGCTTCTCGTCGGCTACCTTCAGCAACTGCTGGTTCAACTGCTTGGCCGATTCCAGATCGTGCCCGAACGGTTTCTCAACCACGACCCTGCGCCAGTGATTGTTGCTCTGTTCCATCAATCCATTCGCCGCAAGTTTCTCCACAATCGGACCGAAAAAGCTCGGAGCGACGGCCATGTAATAGAAGAAATTCTGGTGGGTCGAATGATCCTGGTCGATCTTCGTCAGGAAGTCTTTGAGGTTCGTGTAAAGCTTGTCGTCGCCGAAATCGCCAGCGAAGTAATAGAAGCGCTGGCTGAACCACTCCCACAGGCTGTCATCCACACATTCGCCGCAATACGACTTGATATCGTCGTAAACACGCTTGCGAAAGTCATCATTCGACAGTTGAGTGCGTGCCACGCCGACCACGGCAAATTCTTTCGAGAGCAATCCCGCGCGTGCCAGATTGTAGAGCGCGGGAATCAACATGCGCCCCGTCAAGTCTCCAGCCGCGCCGAAAATTACCATAACGCAGGGATCGCCCTGCTTGCCGATACGCGGCGGCGCTGCCGCTGCCTTGGGTTGTTCCGCTAATTCAGCCATGAGTCAGTCCTTATGAGATCGGGAAAGGGTCCGGGTTATGCAGTTTTCTTGGTCTGCCCACCGGCTTCGATGTGCCCACCGAATTTCTGGCGCATCGCGGAAAGCATCTTCTCGGCAAACGTGTGTTGCTGCCGCGAGCGGAAGCGAACATACAACGCTGCGGTGAGCACTTCGGCAGGAACGGCCTCTTCGATCGCGGCCTGGATCGTCCAACGGCCTTCGCCGGAATCCTGCACATAGCCTTCATATTCGGACAGCGTCGGATTTTCCGTGAGCGCCATTGCCGTCAAATCGAGCAGCCACGAGCTGATCACGCTGCCGCGCCGCCACACTTCCGCGATATCCGGCAGGTTCAGGTCGTAGCGAATATCTTCAGGCAATTCCTTACTGGTCGCGTTCTTGAAGATGTCGAAGCCTTCCGCGTACGCCTGCATGATTCCGTACTCAATGCCGTTATGCACCATCTTCACAAAATGTCCGGAACCGGAAGGACCACAGTGGATATAACCTTCTTCGGCCGAGCCGCCGAGCTTTTCCCGTCCTGGCGTTCGCGGGATGTCGCCTCTGCCCGGAGCCAGCGTCTTGAAAATTGGATCGAGCCTCTCCACCGCCTCGTCTGGCCCGCCGATCATCATGCAGTAACCGCGTTCCAGCCCCCATACGCCGCCGCTGGTTCCGACGTCGACATAGTGGATGCCCTTGCCCTTGAGTTCATTGGCACGGCGCACGTCGTCTTTGAAGTAGGAATTTCCGCCATCGATGATGGCGTCGCCAGGCTGAAGATGCTGCGCGAGTTTCTGCACAGTTGCTTCCGTCGGACCGCCGGCGGGAACCATGATCCAGATCGCGCGCGGTGCCTTCAGCTTGCTCACCAGATCTTCCAGCGAAGATGATCCCGTAGCGCCCTCGCCGCCGAGTTGCTTGACCGCATCGGTGCTCAGATCGGAAACGACGAGCGAATGGCCACCGCGCATCAGCCGCCGGGTCATATTCGCCCCCATTTTCCCAAGTCCCACCATTCCAAGTTGCATGCCTTGCTCCTTGCATTAGCGCTGAACCCTAGCGCCAGATATCGGTAGCGCCGACGTCCTGCCAGCTGTCGCGAGGGTGTCCTGCCCTCGTGCTTTCCCGCTGAGAAAAAAACTAAAGAGCCTTCTGCAGGGCGGCGTCCAGCATCGCCAACCCTGCCTTCAAGTTGCTTCCAAGATGCACGCGCAGCGCCCGACGTCCTCGCTCCGCCAGCACTTGGAAATCGCCGCGAGCCTGCGCGGCCTTCACGATTCCAAACGTGTATTTCTGTCCGGGCACCGGAAGCTCGACCGCATCGTCACAAGTAATCTGCAGGAATACTCCGGAATTCGGGCCGCCCTTATAGGCCTGTCCCGTGGAATGCAAGAATCGCGGACCAAATCCCAGGCACGTAGCCACATGCTTTTTGTCGCGAACCGCGTGCCGCAATTTTTGCAGGCTCTGTTCGTGCTCTGCATTCATTTGGATGTAGCCCAGCACGGCAAAGTAGTCGCCGGCTTTGATTCGGCTCAAATGAGCCTTTAAATATCCCGCCAACGACTTGTCGGTCCCCGCCGCCTTGGCGAGATCGGCAGCATTCTTGTCGTCGGTGAACAGTTTGACGCCGCTGTCTTCCAGTATCGGTTTCTCAGCTGGCAGCGATCCTGTCTTCTCGTATTCCGAAGTCAGGTTTCGGGTCGCGATTTTGCTGGCTTCGACATCGGGTTGGTTGAAAGCGTTGATCCCGATGATCGCCCCCGCAACTGCGGTCGCGATCTCCCAGCGGAAGAACTCTGCGCCCAGATCATAGGTATCCGCCATCGTGATCCTCACGACGGGATGTCCGGCCTTTTCGATCGCCGCTACTTTCGCCTCTTGGTCCGCGTCCACCCCATTTTCCAACCGCACATAGGCAAACACGCGATCGTTGCCGTAGATGTCTGGGGAAGTAAGCGCTTCGCGATCGACGGGAATAATTCCTTTACCGATCTTCCCGGTGGACTCGGCGAGCAGTTGTTCGAGCCAAGCCCCCAAGTCAGCGATCCCAGGAGAGGTAATAATCGTAACTTTATCGCGGCCTGCATTCGCCGCCGCCCCAAGAATGATTCCCAACGCCGCCCCGGGATTTTCTTCAACGCTCGAGCCCGGTCCGCAGGCGCGCACCATCTCCGCCGTGCGCGACAGAAATTTCTTCGTGTCGAGCCCGATCGCGGCTGCCGGTACCATTCCGAAATTCGACAGCGCCGAATAGCGACCGCCGATCGACGGACGACCGAAGAAGATATGCAGAAAATGATCCCCTTCCGCCACCTGCTGCATCTTCGATCCGGGATCGGTGATGGCGATGAAATGGCTGCCGGCCTTCGCGGCACCGACTGTCTGTTTCGTGCGCTCGAAAAAATACTGCTTGAAGATATTGGGCTCGAGCGTGCTGCCAGACTTGCTCGAGACGATGAACAACGTTTTTGCGATGTCGATCTGATGCTCGAACGCTTTTACCTGTGCCGGATCGGTCGAGTCGAGCACATGCAGATTAGGAAACTGCGGAATCCTGCCGAAAGTCATCCGCAATACTTCGGGGCAAAGGCTGGAGCCGCCCATACCCAGAAGCAGAATGTGTTCGAAACCGCGGGTATGGACTTCTTTGGCGAACTTCTGCAGTTCGTCCTGATGCGCCGTCTGCTCTGCGACAATGTCGAGCCATCCCAGCCACTTCGACTCGTCGTCGCCCGTCCAGAGGCTCGCATCGCGATCCCACAATCGCTTCATCTTCCCGCCCGACTGCCAGTCGGCAATCGTCGTCTTTACCGTTGCGGCCAGCGATTCGGGCAGGGACGTCTTCAGTCGGCTCACGGTCTTATCCTTTCGACGTGCTCTTCGCAACCGCGGCCAGCAGCTTGTCAAAAGCATCGGCAAACAATTTCACGCCGTCGTCGGTCAATTTGTCGGTCACTTCTTTCATCGAGATGCCCGTGCGTGTCAGATCAGCCATGGCTTTTTCCGCAGCTGGGATGTCTTCTATGAGGCTGTTTCGTAGGAGCCCGTGATCGCGGAAAGCGTCAACCGTGGCTGGCGGCATGGTGTTAACCGTGTCCGGACCAATCAGTTCTTCGACGTAGATCACATCGCGATAAGCCGGATTCTTCGTGCTGGTGCTCGCCCACAGCACCCGCTGAGTCTGCGCGCCTTTGGATGCCAGGGCCTGCCATCGTGGTCCGCTGAAAATCTGCTGATACCGCTGGTAAGTGAGCTTGCCGTTCGCAATCGCGACCTTACCGAGGACGCTCTTCAGCAAAGCCTGCTGGCCCGCATCGGACGTGCTCTTGATGCGGTCATTCAGCATCGAGTCGATGAGAGTGTCGATGCGGCTGATGAAGAAGCTGGCCACGCTGGCCATTTTCTTGAGATTGCCGCCCCGCGCCGCCAGATCTTCCAATCCGGCGATGTAGGCCTCCGCAACCTTTACATACACTTCCTGCGCAAACAGCAGGGTCACATTGATGTTGATGCCTTCCCCGATCAATTGCCGGATCGCGGGTAATCCCTCGGCCGTACCGGGCACCTTGATCATGACGTTCTCGCGCTGTACGGCTTTCCACAAGCGCCGTGCCTCGTCGATCGTCTCCTGCGTCTTGCGGGCAAGATACGGGGAGACTTCCAGGCTGACGTAGCCATCACGGAAATTCGATTCCTCATATACCGGGCGCAGCGCATCCGCCGCATCTTGAATGTCCCGGATCGCCAGGTGCTCATAACGCGCTGTCGCGTCGAGATCTTTGCGCGAGGCCAGCGACTTCAGAACGTCGTCGTAGAGGGAACTGTCAGCAATCGCCTTCTCGAAAATGGCTGGATTCGAAGTCATCCCCCGCAACCCGTCGTTGGCGATCATCTGCTTTAGCTTTCCCGTCGTGAACAGATCGCGCCGGATGTAATCGAGCCACATCGACTGCCCATAGTTCAGCAATTCCTGCAGCGGATTTTTCGTGGCTTTTGAATTTTCAATGACTCCAGTGGGTTGCATGAGAACCTCCCTAGCTGTTGGATGACGATCTCGTGGTGCATGGCACAAACGAACCGAGCTTCAATCGTATCCTGCCAAAACCTAAACGATTACTTGCTCAAAGCTGCGTGTGCTTCTGCGACAACTTTCTCAACCGTAAAACCGAAATACTTCAACAAATCCTTGAGCGGTGCCGACGCTCCAAAACTATGCATTCCGATGTTTCTTCCCTTGCTTCCGGTGTATCGTTCCCAACCGAAAGTTGCCGCCATCTCGACGGAAACGCGCGCCGTGACAGCCGACGGCAGCACGCTTTCTTTGTACGCCGCGTCTTGCTGTTCGAAGATCTCCCACGAAGGCATGCTAACCACGCGTGCCTTGATGCCCTCTGCTTTCAGCTTCTCGTAGGCATCCACGCAAAGCGACAGTTCGCTACCTGTACCCAGCAGGATTACGTCAGGTTTTCCTCCGGGAGCATCGGCGATCACATACGCTCCCTTTGCGGTTCCGGAAGCCGGCGAATACTTCGTCCGATCCAGCGTTGGCAAGTTCTGTCGAGTTAGAACGATCGCTACGGGCGAATGCTTCAAGTTCGCGATAATCTTCCAGGACTCGACGACTTCATTTGCATCGCCGGGGCGAAGCACAATCAAGTTCGGCATGGCCCGCAACGACGCCAGTTGCTCGACCGGTTGGTGCGTCGGACCGTCCTCGCCGACTCCAATGGAATCGTGAGTGAAAACAAATATCGAAGGAGCTTGCATCAGCGCCGCCAGCCGTATACTGGCGCGCATATAGTCGCTGAAGTTAAAGAAGGTCGCGCCAAACGCCCGGATATTCGATACCGTCAATCCATTTACGCTGGCGCCCATTGCGTGCTCGCGCACGCCGAAGTGGAGATTACGACCCGCGTAGCTGCCCGGTTGAAAGTCTCCCGCACCGTCAAACTTCAGGGTCGTTTTGTTCGAGGTTGCCAGGTCGGCGGACCCGCCAATGATCCACGGGATATTCTGGGCCAGAACGTTCAGCACTTTTCCCGAACTCTCGCGAGTGGCTACTCCCTTGGCATCGGCCGGGAACGTCGGCAGATTTTTATCCCATCCGGCGGGCAGTTCGTGATGCTTCATATGTCCAAGCCGCTCAGCGAGTTCTGGGTATTTCTGCGAGTATTCCGCAAATAGCTTCGACCACTGTGCATGAAACTCACGGCCACGCTTTCCAACGCCGTCGCGGAAGTGCTCCTGCACTCCCTCGGGCACGAGAAACTTTGCGTCTTCCGGCCACCCGTAGAACTTCTTTGTCAGCCGGACTTCTTCTTCCCCAAGCGGTTCCCCATGGGCAGCGTTGGAATCGTGCTTGTGCGGGGACCCGTAACCGATATGGCTGTCGACAATGATCAGCGTCGGCCGATCGGTCGTATTGTTGAACGTCTCAAACGCCCGCGCCAGCATCTCGAGATCATTGGCGTCCGTGACGCGAGTAACGTTCCATCCGTATCCGATAAACCTGGTGGCAATGTCCTCGGTAAACGACATGCTCGCCGGCCCGTCCAGCGTGATGTGGTTATGGTCGTACATCCAACAGAGATTCGACAGCTTCAGGTGAGCTGCCAGGGATGCCGCCTCGCCGCCGATCCCTTCCATCAAATCACCATCCGAGCACATCGCATAGACGTTGAAGTCGAAAATCTCAAAGCCGGGACGGTTAAAATTCGCCGCCTGCCACTTACTGGCGATCGCCATTCCGACGCTGTTCCCCACGCCCTGTCCGAGCGGGCCGGTCGTGGTCTCCACGCCGGAAGTCAGATGCGATTCCGGATGTCCCGGCGTTCGGCTTCCCAGTTGCCGGAAGTGTTTGATGGCGTCCATCGAGACCGCGAGTTCCTTCGTGACCTGGCCGTGCTCGTCGACCTGTCGCACTTCTGCGAGATACAACATCGCGTACAACAACATGGAAGCGTGGCCGTTGGACAGCACGAAGCGATCGCGATTAAGCCAGGTTGGGTCGGCTGGGTCGTAGCGCAGGAATTCCTGCCACAGGCA
This sequence comes from uncultured Acidobacteriota bacterium, assembly GCA_963700225.1. Taxonomy (GTDB): domain Bacteria; phylum Acidobacteriota; class Terriglobia; order Terriglobales; family Acidobacteriaceae; genus Sulfotelmatobacter. Next base: position 523,976 of record CAVOWU010000012.1, on the reverse strand, counting down.
ATACGCGACGGGAGCCAGTCCCATCGGAGCCCCGGGATGGCCGGAGTTTGCCTGTTGCACCGCATCAATCGCCAGTGTGCGAATCGTGTTAATGCAAAGCGTATCCAGTTGCGTTCCGGTCATCAAAACTTGCTCGCTGGCTACCATACGATTCCGTTCCTTCCGGTTGGTGGGCAACAAACCCAATTGCCCCACTCCAAAATTAGAGTTACTGCCTGGAGAAAGGGTTCAGTAGCAAGAGAGTGTATCAATTTCCGCGCAGGGATGGATTGCGCTGCAGTGAAAAACTGGCAGGAATCAGGGATTTTGCTTACTTCAAGAGCTGGATGTAACTGTCTTCGCTGTGCGAAGCACGCGTGGTTTCCTGGATGAATTTCAGGAATTGCCGCAAGCTGTCACGCTCGGCGGGAGGCATACCGTCAAAGCGGACGCGAACTCCGTTCGCAGGGCCGCTACGGGTGACCACTCCGCTGATCGCGAAGCCCTTCACCCATATCTTTCCGTTGGGCACCCAAAGGCCGATTTCGACTTTCGCCCCCGAAGGCACGGGACTTGCCGTTTCGACCAGACATCCCCCGGCGCTTGTGTTTGAAAGATTGCCCCAGATCGGCGCCGATGATTCGTCTACGCGCAGCTCGACTGCTACAAAGCACTTGATGCGAGGATGGCGCCGCCGGTCGCTGCCCCAGTTCGGGCTGAAAAAGTCCGGCTCGAATGGAGGTGTTGCGGAAGCGGGTGTAGGAACAGCTTGAGGAGAAGACTTGTTGTCGCTGGCCGCGGCGCCCTGTCCTGTCTTCGAGGCCCCCGCCTTGATCTCGCGCATGGCTTCCAGCAGCGCCTCTTCGCGCTTCTCGACTGGGGCTTCGCGATAGGTCTGCAGCAGTTTTCCCACTTGGCGGACCAGGTCCGGGTCCGACAATATTCGAGTCCAGTCAGTTCCTGTTGCCGCGCTCATGCGTTCCGATCTTTCATCTTAAGACTTCGGGCCTCATTCAGCTTGAATCAAATGGTACCGCCAGACAAGATGACCTAAGTCACTTCTTCGAAAATCTGAGAGGGTGAATTTCGTGAGGGCCCGGATTTGTGAGGACCAGTTAGCGGTGTGAAGACAAGATGAAATACGCGACATGCTCACTGACCGTCGAACGTGAGTTGGACGAGTTCGGTGGTTTCGGCCTGTGTCGGCTCAAATTTCCATTTTCCGACCGCTTCTTGAGCCGCGTCCACTAGAACCGGATTGCCGCCGAGCACTCGTGTCGACTTCACTGCACCGTTCGGCCGGACGATGGCTTCAATGCGAACCACACCGCGAATATGCATCCTCTTCGCAAGCTCGGGATATGTCGGAGCGATACGCGTTGCGACCTTTCGGTCCGTGCTCGCCGCAGGAGGGGCTTGGGCCGCCGCCCACGTGCTTGCGGTTGCCGCCAATGCGACCGCGAGAAGTAATGAAGTCTTTCGCATAACCAGCTCTTTCTTACCCACACTCAGCTTACTGTTCCTCCCGCGAGCCGGGCAAAGTACCGAAGGTATTGCACTTTGGATGCAGGTTGGCGCGTATTTTTGCTCGAAGCGGTTTCTTAGGAATTCGGCCGTCGATGCCCGGCCAGAGGCGGGGCATTGTCCCCTTTCGGGAGAATCATTTGCATCGCAAAGTCTCATAAACGAATCGAATTTACGAGTTATGCTATAGGACGGAAAGGACGTCCGGCTGGTGGTCTCGCAGATTGATGCCGAACGATCCCACGATCAAGAATGCAATGCTCATTGAAAGCCTTCGCGGCTGCGGTATTCGCTTTTATTCTTACTTTATTGGTCACACCGAGTCTGGTCTGTCAATCGACGAGCGGAAGTTCGTCGGCTCCCGGCGTGTCTCTGCCCGTCGGTACGCAGAATCCTTTTTTGGGCAGTGCCCCGGAAGGACAAGCCACTCCTGACGTTTTGCAGATCGACTTCAAGGAAGCGATTGAGCGCGGCCTGAGGAATAATCTTGGTCTGCTTCTGGCCGGCGATCAGGCGGAGACAGCACGCGGCGAGCGCTGGAAGCAACTCGCCGAGTTGCTCCCCAACATCGGAGCTCGCGTCCAGGAAAACGTTGAGACGGAGAGTCTGGCAGCGCTTGGTTTCAACAAACTCCTGCCTCTTCTCAGCCCTAAGGGTACCAACCTCAGCTCTTTTCCTCGCGTTACTCCTGCCTTCAACTACTTCGACGCGCGTGCCTCGCTGAGCCAATCCCTGTTCAACTTCAAGAATCTCGAGCAGGAGCGGGCCGCACTGCAGAGTTTGAAAGCGGCTCAACTCAGCTACAAAGACGCCCGGGAGATGGTCGTCCTCGCAGTTGGCAATGCTTATCTGCAAGCCATTGCTGCTTCTGCACGCGTGGAGACCTCTGAGGCGCAGGTCAAAAGCGCGCAGGCGCTCTCCGATAAGGCCGCCGATCAGCAGAAAGCCGGACTGACTCCTGCTATCGATGCTCTACGCTCGCAGGTCGAATTGCAAACCCGGCAGCAACAGCTGATCGTCGCCCGTAACGACTTGGCAAAATTAAGGTTGAGCGTGGCACGCATCATTGGACTGCCTCTGGGGCAGCAATTTGTCCTGACCGAGAAAGCTCCATATCAGTCGCTGACGCCACTTCCGCTCGACACCTACCTGCAACGCGCGTACGACGGGCGCGCGGATTACCAGGCAGCGGTGGTGCAGGTCCGCAGCGCCGAACTTTCGCGCCGGGCCGCCGCCGCCGGCCGTTATCCTACGCTCGACGTCGACGCGAATCTGGGCGACATCGGCGTTACGCCCAGCCAGTCGAACGGGACCTGGCAGGTGAATGGGGGAGTGAACATTCCCATCTTCGCGGGCAACCGGGTTCACTCCGACGTCCTCGAAGCGGATTCCAAGCTGAAGCAGACGCGTTCGCAACTGGGCGATCTCCGGGGCAGAATCGATTATGAAGTCCGCACGGCGCTGCTCGACTTGAACGCCGCTGCCGAGCAGGTTGAAGTAGCGCGGAGTTCCGTCGAGTTGGCCGAGCAAGCGCTGGCGCAATCGCAAGATCGATTTACCGCCGGCGTTGCCGATAATCTTGAGGTTGTGCAAGCGCAGGAATCGGTTGCCAGCGCCCACGAGAGTTATATTCAAAGTCTTTACGCTCATAATCTCGCGAAAGTCGAACTAGCGTACTCCATCGGCGATGCCGAACAGGGCGTCAGGCGATATTTGAAAGGCAATCAATAGCGTATGGAACAGACGACGACACAGAGTCCGCCTGCTGGAGCCGGAAGGCCCACCAGCGATAATCCGGAAACCACGACGAAGCCGTTGCCGGCTACCGAAAAGGACTATCACACGCGGCCTTCGCGCACCCAGAGTTCCGGCTTTCGCATCGCGGTCGTGATCGCCCTCGTTGTTCTGCTGGTGGTGGGTTTCTTCGCGTATCGCTACTTCACCAGCTATGAGTCGACAGACGATGCTCAGATCGACGGCCACATTAATTCGATCAGCGCTCGCGTCTCAGGACATGTCGTCAAGCTCAACGTGGATGACAATCAATATGTCGCCGCCGGAACGGTCTTGGTCGAAATCGACCCGGCCGACTATCAAGTCGCTTATGAGCGAGCCAAGGCGGACTTCGCCGATGCCCAGGCCGCCGCTCTTGCCGCGGGAGTCACAGTTCCGATCACATCGGTGAATACCAGCAGCCAGGTTTCCTCGAGCGAAGCCGACGTGAACAGCGCACGCGCCGGCATTCAGGTCGCCAAGCAGCAGTTCCAGGCTGCCCAGGCAGAATTGCAAGAAGCCGAAGCCAACAATGTGAAGGCGCAGAACGACCTTGCTCGCTATAAGCAGTTGGTCGACAAACAGGAAATCTCGCAGCAGCAGTACGACCAGGCCACTGCAGCGTCGAAGGCAAGCGCGGCTGCAGTCGAAGCGGCGCGAGCCAGCGCCGACGCAGCCCAACAGCAAGTAACGCAAGCCGAGGGAAAACTCGTTCAGGCCCAGGCGAATTGGCGTTATGCCCAGACCGCGCCAAAGCAAATGGAAATCACGCGCGCCAAAGCGGACTCAGCATTGGCGGAGGCCCAGCGGAAGAAGGCTGATCTCGATCAAGCACAGCTGAACCTCCAATACACAAAGATCGTTGCTCCCGTGAACGGCATTGTCAGTGACCGTACGGTCGAAGTGGGCCAGAACATCGCGCCCGGCCAGGAACTGATGAAGATCATCAATCTCGATGACATCTGGGTCATTGCGAACTTTAAGGAAACTCAGCTGCGCAACATGAAGGTTGGCCAGCACGTCACGATCGATGTCGATGCCAATGGCAGAGAGTACAAGGGTAAAGTGGACAGCATCGCTGGAGCCAGCGGCGCCCGTTTTAGCCTGTTGCCTCCGGAAAACGCGACCGGCAACTACGTAAAGGTGGTTCAGCGCATCCCAGTAAAGATTGTCCTCGATCCTGGCGAGAATAACGATCACCAGCTGCGTCCTGGAATGTCAGTGACGCCCAAAGTAGGAATTCGGGAATGAGTGCAGGTTCGGCCACATTAGATCAGGCCGACGCCTGGCGTCCCGCGGTCAATCCGTGGATTATTGCGCTCGCGGTTACGTTGGCGACGTTCATGGAGGTGCTCGATACCTCGATCGCCAACGTCGCCCTGCCGCACATCGCTGGGAGCCTGTCGGCCGGACAAGACGAGAGCACCTGGATCCTCACTTCGTATCTCGTCTCGAACGCCATCGTCCTTCCTCTAAGCGGCTGGCTGTCATCCATTATCGGCCGTAAGAATTTCTACATGGGCTGTGTGGCGCTTTTTACCATCAGCTCTTTTATGTGTGGCCTTGCGCCGAACCTGGCGGTCTTGATCATCTGCCGGGTTTTGCAGGGCGCCGGTGGCGGCGGATTGCAGCCGAGCGAACAGGCCATTCTGGCCGACACCTTCCCCCCCGCGAAACGAGGCATGGCATTCGCGGTTTACGGCATGGCAGTCGTAACGGCTCCGGCGATCGGCCCCACATTGGGCGGCTGGATCACCGACAACTTTACCTGGCGCTGGATTTTCTTTATTAACATTCCCGTCGGAATTCTTTCGATCCTGCTTACCTCGCGCCTGATCCAGGATCCGCCGTACTTCAAGCGCCGCAAACTCAGTGAAACGAAGATCGACTATGTTGGTCTCGGATTCGTCGCTCTCGGGCTGGGAGCCTTGCAGATTGTTCTCGACAAGGGTCAGCGGGATGACTGGTTTGAGTCGAACTTCATTGTCACGCTGGCGGTGACCGCCGCGGCCGCCTTGATCTTTGTCGTCATTTGGGAGTGGAGACATAAAGATCCCATCATTGATCTGCATCTGTTCCGCGACCGAACCTTTGGCGTCTCGAATCTGCTCATGTTTATGCTGGGCTTCGCCTTGCTGGGCAGCACCTTGCTGCTGCCACTGTTTTCGCAAACGCTGCTTGGCTATACCGCGGAACAGGCGGGCCTGGCACTGATGCCCGGAGGATTCACCATCATTCTCTTGCTGCCTCTGGTGGGTTTCCTGCTGTCGCGGTACACGCCGCGGTGGCTTCTTTTGTTGGGCCTCCTTATTCTCTCGGCCTCGCTCTTTCACATGACCGGCTTCAACCTTGAGATGGATTTCAAGAGCGTTGCCAACGCGCGCATGTTACAGGCCGCCGGAATGGCGTTCCTGTTCGTTCCTATCAACACCGCTGCGTATGCTTTTCTTCCACGGGACAAAAACAACGCCGCGTCGGGCCTGATGAACCTTGCACGAAACATAGGCGGAAGTGTCGGCATTTCCGTCGTCACCACCATGCTCGACCGCCGGACGCAGCTGCATTTGAACAATCTCTCCAGCAACCTGACCTCCGGAAGCGCTGCCTTGCAGTCGATGGTGCAAGGAGCGTCTCGCGCTCTGATGGCGCATGGAGCCAGTTCGGCGGGAGCTACCCAACGGGCCTACGCGCTAGTAGAGGGTACCGTCGAGCGGCAGGCGACCATGCTGGCTTACGTAGATTGCTTCTGGTTTCTAGGAGTTGCCATCCTGGCCATGGTCCCGATGGTATTCCTGATCAAAAAATCTAAGCCCGGGGGCGGAATGGCAGTACACTAATGCCGCTATGTTCCGCCTGATCACCATCGAGCGTGAGTATGGTTGCGGCGCCGGTTCCATTGCCGCGCAACTGTCCGGCCGCCTGGGTTGGAAGCTCTGGGATCAACTTCTCACCGAAGAGATTGCGCGCCTCGCCCATGTCGATCAATCGGCTGTGAGGCGCTGCGATGAGCGCATGGACAGCCGCTTGCATCGTCTCGCGAAGTCTTTCTGGCGCGGGAGTTACGAACGCAATTCAGCGGCGGTGGGCAGTCAGGTGTTCGATACTGACTGCATGATGGAGATGATGCAGGAGACGATGAACAAGATTGCGCGGGAAGGGAACGCGGTCATCGTTGGACGAGGCGCTCCTTATTTTCTGCGCGAGAATGCTGATACCTTTCACGTTTTCCTGTACGCTCCGCGCGCCGAGAAAATCCGCCGCACGATTGCGGATGGAAACACCGCGGAAGAGGCAGAAGAACGTGTCGACTCTGTGGATCGCGAACGCAGAGCGTATGTGAAGCACTATTTCAACGCTGACTGGCCGACGCGCTCGCTTTACCATCTGATGCTGAATACCGCCGTGGGCAACGAGTCCGTCGTGAAGACGATTCTCGGAACGATGCGGATTGTCGAAGGCGGTCCCAAAGCCACGGACTATGAACACGCCGACGCTCAAGCCCTGCAACGATAGCCGCATTCACGTCACAAGCTAATTTCCAGGAGCCATGTTGCGGCCGCGTGGGCCGCTGGGGAGCGGGACAACAGTCCTGCGCGCATAGATCCTGCCGTGGGCCAAGCGATCCTAAAGCGCGCCGCTCATTTCCTGCCGTTCGCTCGAGAATCAGCTCGCGGATCATCGCAATGAACTTGGGATGAATTCCCACCGTCTTCGCGCGAGCCATGGGCAGCGTCAACGAATCGCAAAGCTGACGCGCCTCAATGTCGAGGTCATAGAGCACTTCCATGTGATCGGAGATGAAGCTGATCGGTGCAATTACCACCGCGCTAGCCAGATTCTTCTCTTTGACTTCGCGCAGGTAATCGAGGATGTCTGGTTCAAGCCATGGTTGTCCCGGAGCGCCACTACGGCTCTGGTACACGAGAACGTCATTCTTAACGCCGACGCGCTCCGACACAAGCTTCTTCACCTCTTCTAACTGCCGAACGTAGTCGCATGTATTCGCCATGGAGAGAGGAATGCTGTGGGCCACGTAAATGATCTGGACGTTCTGCCTGGCATCCGCGGAAAGCTGCGCGAGCGCATCGCGCACACGTTCTTCACTAGCATCGATGAATCCGGGATGGTTGAAGAATGCGCGGATCTTCTCGATTTCGGGCGAGTCGGCGCCGATTTCCGCCTGAGCTCGAATGATGTCCTCGCGATATTGCCGGCAGCCCGAGTACGAACTATAGGCCGATGTCACGAACGCGAGCGCGCGCTTCACACCGTCCGCTTTCATCTGGCGCAGGGTGTCGGCGAGCATCGGATGCCAGTTGCGATTTCCCCAATACACCGGCAACTTCGGTCCGTGATGCGCGAGTTCGTCTTTGACCGCAGCGATGAGTTCGCGGGTCTGCTGGTTGATTGGGCTTTTGCCATCGAAGTGGTAGTAGTGCTCGGCGACGGCGAGCATCCGTTCGCGCGGAACGTTTCTTCCGCGCAGGACATTTTCAAGGAACGGAATCACGTCTTCCTTGGATTCCGGACCACCGAAGGAGACAACAAGAATGGCGTCGTAGTTCATAGGTATGAGCTAACTTTCATACGGATATCTTGCCAGAAAAAGATGGACAGCTTATCCCCCGGTTGGTCCCTCAATCACCGGTCCCATTCGCAATCGCTCATCCCACTTCGAAACGTTTAGACCTTTCACGATAAGCCACAGGCATGTGCCGAACTCTCCGATAAAGGCAGGGAAGAGAATGGCCCGGAGCACCTTGTCGGTGATCGCGGGAAAGAGCAATTGAGCGAAACTGTTGAGCAGGTAGCACACGCCAGCCATCGCTTGTAATAGGCCGAGAGTCTTGGGGAAGTACCCCGATCTGAACATGAGATACCCGGTCACCAGGCAACTCACACCAAAAAAGATGAGGCCGATCCCAAACCCGTATTCATGCAATTGCAGTGAAAGCGATGCGAGAGCTTGCAGCTGGTTTGGATCGAACGCCTTGAGATAGTCCGGGCCTCGCAGGAGGAGCAAAACCACAACCAGGTTCAGCTTGTTGGCGCACAAAATCGCAGTCTGCAGCATTCCGAACAATGCACACAGCAAAGACAAGTCCTTATTAACGGGCTTCAGCAACACGTAGAAGAGCACCGTCATGGGGACGTCGGTGATGTGCATGATCAAGTCGCCAGCAACACCGCAGCGAAACAGAAATTCCGACGACATGATCCTGTGCGCGGTGATCAGCGCATCGCTCGGAACTACAAGATGGCCTCTGACGAAGATTTCACCGAATAAGCCGCAAGCGATATTAATCAGATACAACACGCCGCTGGTCCGCGCGTAAGCCAGCGCCGAGATTCTTGTCGGTCGAATCGTCATTCCCATTCCCTCAAAGCCCGATTTGCAAGTGCAGATCTCAAGACGAATTGCGACCCAGCCTGAGCTTGACTCGTAGTATACGGGAGCCAAAACATGCCGCTGGGCCAATAGCTTTGTGTTCGCGCTGAGGCCGGAGCCATCCTCAGATTCCGGTAGGAGACGAAAAGTGCTTCCTGGCAGGGTGATGTACCAACCGCAGCCACCGAATGGCCGCAAACGTCAGTGCGACCCGTTACGCACGTAACCATTGGTATTCCACGGAAGCGTGTCAAAATCCTGGTCTATGGTTCTGTCGAAAAGGGGTCTGGGACAGGCCTCGTTCGCGGTAGAGATTGCTGGCGATTGAGCTCCGGAGGCGAAGGCGAACCATGACGCGAAGAAAATTGCTGATTGCATTGATGAGCGCAACGGGTGCAGCGGCGGTTGCCGATATAGCTCCCAAGCCGCGGGACAAGTACGCCCTCGCCAACGAAAATGTGAAACAACTACTGCTTTTGCTGGACACCGATAATAGCGGCAGGATATCGAAGCGCGAATGGATGAACTTCATGGAAGCGGAGTTCAATAAGCTGGATAAAGACGGGAACGGGGAACTTGACCCGAAAGAGCTGATGCAATCGAAAGTCTCCGTCGGGCAGGTTAACTCCGCAAAAGGCGCCAGGTAATCGAGCGCGCCAGCTTTTTTATTTCCCCGTGCATTTCCTCGTACACAGGGTTTCGACTTGATCATCGGAGAAGCCATTTTCGCTATGGTTTTCCGGGCCGACGTGCCGGCCACGCGGACGATCCCGCTCAAATTACTGGTGGCCGTTTCTGTGTTCGGTTTGTGGTTTTATGCGTGGTACAGGAACGATCAGCGGCGACTTACGCGTGACTACAGCTACCCGAATCCATTCGATGGGATCCTCGAGAAATGCATGATCCGTTTCCCCACCGATGAAGTAAAGACCGATTGCGTGCTGGGAGCCAACAGCGAAGGACTCTACCTCTCCTCCTCACTTGAAGAGATTGAAAACAACAGACGTTGGACGTGGAATCGCAGGCATTCTCTGATCCGAACGCCAATCCTCGTTCCATGGAATCGGTTGGAATATGGGGAAGCGAAGTTTCCGCTGCAACAGTATGTTCGCTTCGTTGTACCTTCCAACAAGGCTATCTTTTTTGTTCCTCGGGAGACTGCCAATCTTTTGCTGGATCGAGTTGGGCGGCATGTGCCGTCCTCATGACTCCCTACCAATGAATGATCGCTCCTCCGAGATACATAGAGCAGTAGAGAGTGTCCCTGGATCAGCGTGGCTGATCGTCTCGCGTCTATTGGGCTCTACTGCAACTTGCAGAGGTTGATCAGGTCATTGGCGATTTGTAGCGCGCCAGCTTGGGTATTCGCCAGCGAATGCAGTCCACCGGCGACACAAGCCTGCGCCTTGGTGCTGGTGATGTTATTGAACCAATCTTGACCGATCGGAATGGCAGAGCTGTTATCGGCGCTGCCAAAGACCAAGTTCACGTACGTCTTCGGGAAGCTGTACGCGGCTCCGGGCGCTTCGACGCTATCACCCAGGAAGAAGTTCAGTCCTCCTGGCGGCAAAGTGCCACCCACTGCCGCCGAGCACAAACCTGGGGTAGTGTTGGGATTGTAGGCCGAATCCCAGATCGCGCCATCTGTCGTTCCAAAACATGTGCCGAGAGAACTACTCGAGCCGCACTGCACGGCTAGTTTGCCTTCCTGGCACCCGCAGCCCCAATCGAGACGGCCCGTCGGTGGTCCACTCGTCACTTCAGCCATCGAGAGGATGCTGCTGGAATTGTATTGTGACAAAGCATAGGCCAGCGCTCCCGCGCCCCCGCTGTTTGCGGTAGCGCAATAGGGAAGGCTCGTGTTGTTCTGAATGTTGTCGTAAATCCACTGCGTGACAGTCGCATAGCGGCAGGCAGCCGAGAGCACACCACCCGGACCTTCCACCCAACCATCGGGCTGGTTGCTGTTAAACGGAGTTCCCCACGAAATCTGCACGGTGGTGAACCCGGCGGCCAGGACGTTCCCCACCGCGGTGCTGCCGTAGGTAAAGATGCTGTCGTACAAGCCGTTGCCTTCGGTGCCAGTGTTATAGGTGGCCGTTCCGAGGGAAGTCCCGGTAGGCGTGTTTGTCTTTACGTAGGCCATGATGTCGGGAACGTTGGGGCACGAAACCGTCATTTGCTGGCACACGCCATTCTTGATCGAACCCGAGCAAGAAATGCTCGAGACGCCGCTGACCGTCCCTAACGCACGCGTCGCCCCGGTGGCGCAGGTGGCAGAGATCGTGACGTTCGAGGTGATGGTTCCGGTGGAGTACGTCGGAACGCACGATTCACTCGAAGGTTGAGTCGTTACGTACACCGTGTACGTCGCGCCGGTGGCGTAGGTCTTGGCGAATGTCTGAGTGGTGTTGCTGCTAAACGTCAGCGTGCTGCCTTGATCGTCTTGCATGATTACAGTACCGGAGAGTCCCGTGACCGCGACGCTCACTGTGAGGTTGTTTCCCGATGCCGCGCAGGTAGCTGTCACGGTTACGTTTGCAGTGATGGTTCCGCTGGCGTTGCTGCTCAAGGTGCAGGTCTGGCCGGTCGGCTGGGTTTGCACGGTGACCGAATAAGTCGAACCGCTCGCAAAAGAAGTGGCGAAGGTCTGCGTGTTGTTTGTCGTGAATGTGAGCGTGTCGTTCTTGCTGTCCTGCATCACGAGCGTTCCAGTGAGCCCGGTGACCGCGACGCTGATTGTGTAATTCGAGACGCATGTGGCCGTGACGGTGATGTTTGCAGTGATCGTTCCGCTCGCATTGCTGCTCAGCGTGCAGGTCTCGCCGCTCGGCTGTGTTCCCACCGTTACCGAATACGTCGTTCCGCTCGCATAAGACGTGGCGAACGTCTGCGTGTTGTTCGTGGTGAAGCTTAACGAGTCGCCCTTGTCGTCTTGCACGACCAGGGTTCCGGATGTCAACCCGGTGGTTGCTACGCTGATGGTGTAATTCACCGAATTCGTCGTGCAGGTAGCGGTGACCGTGATGTTCGAGTTGATGGTTCCGCTGGAATTGCTGCTAAGAGTGCATGTCTGCCCGGCAGGCTGAGTCAACACGGTGACCGAGTACGTGGAACCGCCGGCATACGACGTGGCGAAGGTTTGAGAGCTGTTGGTGGTAAAGCTCAACTGGTCGGCCTTGCTGTCCTGCACGACTAGCGTTCCGGTTAGTCCGGTGACCGCGACGCTGATGGTGTAATTCACGGGATTCGTAGTGCAGGTGGCAGTGACTGTGATGTTTGACGTGATCGTGCCGCTGGAGTTGCTGCTGAGAGTGCAGGTCTGCCCGGCAGGCTGAGTCAATACCGATACGGAGTACGTCGATCCGCTTGCGAAGGTCGAGGCGAAGGTCTGCGTGGTGTTGGTGGTAAAGCTCAGCGTGTCGGCCTTGCTGTCTTGCACCACCAGCGTTCCTGTAAGTCCAGTGACGGCGACGCTGATCTTGTAATTCACTGCGTTCGCGGTACAAGTGGCGGTTACTGTGATGTCCGAGGTGATGGTTCCCTTGGCGTTGCTGCTCAGTGTGCAGGTCTGGCCGGAAGGCTGCGTCTTGACGCGTACGGTATAGCTTGCGCCACTGGCAAAGGTTTGGGCGAACGTCTGCGTCTCGTTACTGGTGAAGGTCAATAAGTCGCTGTTGCTGTCTTGCATGACCAGCGATCCCGACGTCAGGCCGCTGACTGCGACGCTGATCGTGTAGTTCGAAGGAGTCGTGCAAGTTGCCGTGACTGTAGTGTTCGCGGTGATGGTTCCGGTGGCGTCGCTGCCCAGCGTGCAAGTCTGTCCTGAGGGCTGAGTCTTGATCCGAACGGTGTAGGTGGCACCGCTGGCGTATGTCCTGGCGAACGATTGCGTATCGTTCGTGGTGAAGGTCAAAGTGTCGGTCTTATTGTCCTCGACGACGAGGGTTCCGGTGAGGCCAGTGACGGCGACGCTGAGCGTGTAACTCGTGGACGCGAAGCCCGCGATCGGGTTCAGCATAAACAACAGGGCGCCCAACATCGTCAGCAGGACATTGCACGACTTCATACGAGCCTCCAACCGAACCACGGGAATTTTCTTTGCCGTATTTTCGCGATATGTCGCTAGCGGAATCCAACGGCAGAGTGACAGGGGGTTTAACAGGGAGGGAACACAAGTCTAGTGCAGCAATATTCGTGGGTCAAGGACCGAGTGGCAAGGGATTTCAGCCGATAAACGACTTCTTCGCGCGCGAAACCTTGCAAGAACTTGCAACATCGTCGGCCAGGCTGAAGGCCACGTAAAGCCTCTGGCTAGGATGCGCAACTTAAACGAGCAGAAGGGATTGGGTGCCATTTCGCGTGCTTAATGTCTGGAACACCGTATCGCTTCTTACTTTGCCGCCGAACTCGACGAGGACGAATCGAACTCTGAGGCCGCATGCAGCGAAGCCGGACGATCTAATGAAATATCCACTTCCGTGAATCGGGGGAGAACCACGTCCCGACCCTTGCGCGTCGCCATATACAACACCGAAACGCAGGTGGCAGCAATCCGGGCGGTGCCCGCGGTCGATGCATCGGTTGCGGTTGAGACAATCGCTTCGATCACGAGCTGAACGCCGTCATCGACTTCTTTTGCGAGGCCTGCGGTCACGCCGATATTGATGGCCATCCAGGCTTTTCCAGGACGTTCGCCATGGAGACCGCCTTCAGCGTCCATTCGGGTATGGGATCTTTCATCCAACTGCGCTCCCGCCAGGGAAGCTGTGATGGGAAAGTGTGCGCCTTCCGGCAGGCGCACTTCCGTAAAACCGAGATACAAGGTTCCGGAGCGGCTCAACCATCGTGGCGGAGTCTTCTTGATAACCTTGCCTTCGAAGACGCTGCCTGCAGGCAACGCGACTTTGGAGTCGACAAGAACGGGTTCGATTAGACGGGCATAGACGACGTCTCCCGGCTTGCTCTTCGACGCGCTCACACTATTGAGCAACAGGATTTTGCATCTCGTCCCGGAAGGAACGATGTCAGGCGGGTTTGAGTCTGGCTCGGCGGTGCGATTCGGCTGCTCTCCGGTGCGGGCAGAATCGCCAGAATCGAATGCTTCAAGAATCATTGTGGGTACGGGATTCTTCTTGCCGGTCGAGGCAGCGGCTTCGACCGCTCCTCGTTCTCCCTCCGATACTTGCGCGGTCTCTTTGTTCTTCGTTTTGGCGTGAACATCACGCATACGGCTGATGGAGATGAGTGAGACTTGCAGCGAACTTTCTCCGGTGGAATCCGAGACCGTCGCGATCTTGAAAGCTGGAACATTCTCGTGACGTGGCGTGAAGGCCTTGACAACCCAAGGCCAATGATCATTCGGAATACGGCGTCTTCGCTCCAGATGGTCAACGCGTAACTCAATCCGGGCACCGGATGAAAACAACTTATGATCCGCGGCATATACGCTTCTGGAGAGCGTGCCCTCTACGACGTCTCCGGGTTTCAATTTCGTCAGTTTCAGGGGTTTCGACGGGAGCACTCGGAGGTAGAGTCCCGGGCCTGCAGCCGGCGTCACCGACGGATCGTCAGACGCGCCGAACGCAGTTGGGCAAAAATTAAGCAAGGCCGTCAGCAGAACCAGCGCAATTGGCGGCGCGCACCGCGACTTTCGAAGCAAAACTCGTAGAGTTTGGGTGAACAACCGCATCTCTGGTGTGCCTACCCTCGAATAAAACTGTCCGGAGTGGGACTGCGGTGGTGCAGGAAGGAAAACAAACGTGGTGCGCCCGGAGAGATTCGAACTCCCGACCTGTTGCTCCGGAGGCAACCGCTCTATCCAGCTGAGCTACGGGCGCACGGTAGTTACAGTCTACATGCGAGCAGGAACGGGCAGCAATCAGGCGGAACTTAATGTTCAGTGATTAGAAGTTCGTCGTCAGGGATCACGCCTGCGAAAACGTTTCCTCGGTCGTGCTGAGGACCCGCAGGTGATCACTCGCCCCTGTTCGTGTTACCAGCGGTCGCGGCGTCCACCACCGCCGCCGCCCCGGCCACCGCGATCCCTCGATCCCGGCCGCCTCCGCCCCCGCCGCCGCCGCTGCGCTCGGTCTTGGGACGTGCTTCGTTCACGTTGATCGTGCGTCCACCGACTTGCGTGCCATTCAAAGCAGCAATCGCTTTCTCGCCGTCTTCGTTGCTTGCCATCTCGACGAAGCCGAAGCCGCGCGAGCGCCCGGTGTCGCGGTCGGTCATGATGCTGACGCGGTCCACTTGTCCGTAGCCTTCAAAAATCTGCCGCAGTTCGTCTTCGTTTGTGTTGAAGCTGAGGTTCCCCACAAAGATGTTCTTCACGCGTCTGCCTCTGCATTGAGCTGTCGGGAGTGCGAGCTCAATTCGGCGGACTTGGCAGGTCGGGAGGGCCGTTCCTGAAAATCGATACCGGAGCTTGCAACAGTCGAATGCGGGGGGCAGTATAGCAGGTTTTCCAAGAGCCACTTGTCAAATTGATGTTGGTGTTACAAAACGCGCCCGCCCGGTCAGCAGTCATCGACCTTCCAGTATCCTTCGGGATGAAATCCCATTTGCAGTAAACGGTTCTTCGGATCGTGCCGCTTGCCGCAGCCCGGGCAGATCAAGTAGCGGCTCCACGCGGTTCCTTGATGGTCGTAATTTTCGGCGACGGCAAAGGTTGTCCCGCAACTGCAAGGAACCAGGAACATGCGCAAGCGCGCTTTTTTCTGGGAACCTTTTTCGGTGTTGCCTTCGGTTTTTCGCCTAGGTTTCACGACTCTTCAACGGCTACAAACGAACTCCTCTTGCGCTTGTTCGACTGCAAGACTTTCTTGCGGAGACGCAGGGACTTGGGTGTAATCTCCACGAACTCATCGTCGGCGATGAATTCGATGGCCTGCTCCAGGTTCAAGGGACGGAAGGGAACCAACCGAATTGCTTCGTCGGCGGTGGACGCGCGCATGTTCGTAAGCTTCTTCTCGCGCACAGCGTTTACGTCGAGATCGGTATCTTTCGCGTTCTCGCCGATGATCATTCCTTCATAGAGATCGATCCCCGGACCGACGAATAATTCACCGCGTTCCTGAAGACCCCATAACGCATAAGCTGTCGAGACTCCCGAGCGATCGGCGATCAGCGCTCCCGTCAGCCGGTGCGGAATCTCTCCTTGCCAAGGCGTATATCCGTCGAAAAGAGAATTCATGACAATCGTCCCGCGTGTGTCGGTGAGCAGTTGGCTGCGGAGGCCGATCAGCCCGCGGCTGGGCACGCGAAACTCGATTCGCACGCGCCCGTAGCCGTGATTGTGCATGTTCGTAACTTCGCCCTTGCGCGAGCCGAGTTGTTCCATTACCACCCCAACGAATTCTTCGGGCACATCGACAGTGAGGTGCTCAACCGGTTCCATCAGCTTTCCGTCGACGCGTTTGGTGACGATTTCAGGCTTACCCACCATGAGTTCGTACCCTTCGCGGCGCATCATCTCGATCAAGATGGAGAGCTGCAGCTCGCCGCGGCCGAGCACTTTGAAAGAATCGGTCGTGCCCGTGTCTTCCACGCGCAACGAGACATTGGTGAGTAATTCCTTCTCGAGGCGCTCTCGCAGGTTGCGCGATGTCACATAGGTGCCGTCTTTTCCCGCGAACGGAGAAGTGTTGACGGTGAACAGCATCGCAATCGTCGGTTCGTCGATCGCAATATGTGGCAGTGGGGCGGGGTTATTTGCTTCGGTGATGGTCTCGCCGATGGTGATGCCTTCGACGCCGGCGACTGCGACGATATCGCCCAGCGTTGTCTCGGTGATGTCGGTGCGCTTGAGCCCGGAGAAAGAAAACAGCTTTGTGATCTTGGTTTTCTGCAGGGATCCGTCGAGCTTCGCGATGGCGACTTCTTCTCCGGTGAACATCTTTCCATTGAAGACGCGCGCGATAGCAAGGCGTCCCAGATAGTCGCTGTAGTCGAGATTTGCGACCAGAATCTGAAGCGGCCCGCTCGCGTCGCCCTTTGGCGGCGGAGTGGTTTTGATAATCGCATCAAAAAGAGGCCGAAGATCCTCGCCTCCACCTTTAATGTCCGTGCTTGCCGTGCCGATCTTGGCATTGGTATAGAGAACCGGGAAGTCAATCTGGTCTTCCTTGGCGTCGAGATCAATGAACAGATCGTAGATCTCGTTCAGCACTTCCTGGGGACGAGCGTCGGAGCGATCGATCTTATTAATAACGACTATGGGCGGAAGCTTGGCTTCGAGAGCCTTTCCCAAAACATAGCGCGTCTGCGGAAGAGGTCCTTCGCTGGCATCAACGAGGAGCATCACACCGTCGACCATCTTCAGAGCGCGCTCCACTTCTCCGCCAAAGTCGCTGTGGCCTGGCGTGTCGACGATGTTGATCTTTACATCGTGATAGAAGATGGCGGTGTTCTTGGCAAGAATCGTGATACCCCGCTCACGCTCCAGTTCGTTGGAATCCATCACCCGCTCGACGTGGTGCTCGTTGGAGCGAAAGGTGCCGCTTTGCTGCAGCATAGCGTCCACCAGGGTGGTCTTGCCGTGGTCGACGTGCGCGATGATGGCGATATTGCGTATGCCTGAACTCAAAAGTGAATCCTTCCTGAATTTGTGTGTACTACCACTTTACTATGCGGGAGTTGAAAGGGCCTAGAAGATGCGCAGGATGCCGGGGGTCAGTTTGTTTGACGTCGGGAAGGAAACTCTGGACCACGAAAAAGCGACAAGGAATCGTCGGGAAGCTCTACTTTGGGTAACTTCGTGTCCTTCGTGGTGAATGGTTCTAAGAAGCGCTCTCGACCAGTTCCGCTCCGACCTCTGCGCTGCCTTCGGCCCGTACGCGCAGCCGGTACCACACGACGATCGTCACCAGCGAGAACATAAAGATGATGGTCGAAACGGCGTTGATCTCCGGAGTAATGCCGCGGCGAAGGCGTCCCCAGATTTCGAGCGGCAGCGTGTTGTCGCGGCCGATCAGGAAAAAGCTGACTGCGATTTCGTCCATCGAGAGAGTGAAGATCAGGAGGGCCGCTCCAATGATCGGCAGCTTGAGATTGGGCATAGTCACGCGCCAGAACGTTTGCCAGTAATTCGCTCCCAGATCGAGAGAAGCTTCTTCCTGTGCGCGATCGAGTTTTTGCAATCCCGCGAAAACCTCGGTGGTTGCGACCGAGATCAGCGCCGTTCCATGACCGAGAACAATCGTCATCAGGCTGAGTTTTGTGTTCGTTAGATTGAACAGCATCAGCAGTGAGAGGCCGGTAATAATTCCAGGCAGAATCAGCGGCAGCAGCACCAATCGGCGAAACAGGGCTTTGCCCGGAAACTGTGCGCGATCTAACGCAAGCGCTGCAGGGATGCCGAATACGAGGGCGATCGCCATCGCTGCAAAGGCTACCTGCAGGCTGTTGAGAACCGAGTCCCAGATTGGCCCATCGGCAAACAAGACGCGATACCAATCCAGCGTGAGGCGGTGCGGAGGAAATCCACCGACACCCTGACTGTTGAAGGAATAAAGAATAAGAATGGCGATTGGCAGATATAGAAACGCAAACACCGCCGTCGCGTGCAGTACCAGCCAACGCGATCGTGGAATGTTGGCGACGCCGGCGCTCATGACAAGCTCCATTTCTTTTCGAGCTTCTCAGATAAGAGGAGCAGGCTTACAACGATGACCAGCATTCCCAGTGAGATCGCGGCGCCCAGCGGCCAGTTGTAGGCCGCGCCGAACAGGCTGACGACGATGTTCGAGATCATGATGCCGCTCGGTCCGCCCAACAACAGCGGCGCAAGGAAATCGCCCAGGCTCAAGACAAAGGCAAAGGTTGCCCCGGCCACGACGCCGGGAATCGAGAGTGGGAATATCACTTTCCAGAATGTTTGCGCCTGCGTCGCACCCAGATCATGAGAGGCCTCTACGAGATTGCGTGGAATGTGTTCGAGCGCTGCGTAGATCGGCAGGATGGTGAATGGCGTGTAGATATGTGTCAGCGTCAGCACCACGGCGAACGGACTGTAGAGCAGGAAGTCGAGAGGATGCCGAGTAACGTGCACATATTGCAGCAGGGTGTTGAGCACGCCGTCGGAGCCAAGGATCGTCTTCCATGCGTACGCTCGCACGAGGTAGCTGACCCATAGAGGAATGATCACCATCTGATACAGCAGGTCTTTCCGTTTCCCGGCATAGAAGGAAAGAAAATATGCCAGCGGATATCCCAACAATAACGAGAAGAGCATCACGCGCGCAGCGATCCACATCGAGCGCAACAACGTCTGCCAGTAGAGCGGCTTGTGCAGTAACTCAGCATAGTTGTCGAAATTCCACGCATGAACGATCGTCTGCGCGGGCGACACCGACCAGAAGCTGTAACAGAACATCAGCAGATACGGCACGAGCAGGAACACTGTTACCCACGCCAGAGGCGGCACAGTGACGACCGTTTTGTAGGCGCGGGAAAACATCAGCTCCGCTCCGGCGATTCACGTACGGGAACTGCATCAGCCGCGGAGAACTCGAGATCTACCTCGTTCTGCACGCCGCTTCCGCCGGGAATCCTGGCAGTGAAGGTCAACCCATCGGCGCATTGCACTCGGATCAGTTCGGTTGCGCCGTGAAACGCCTGATGCAGGACTTGTCCGCGAATTCGAATCGAGCCATCGGCCAATGTAGCCACCTGCCAGACGAACGTGTTCCGGACGCAAGGAAAACAGCGCGGGCCCATCAGGCAAAGTCACCCGCCACGAGAGAGGTCCACACGTCACTGCACCGCCACGCACCTCGCCCTTCAGCAGATTGGTGTGCCCGATAAACTGTGCGACATAGGCCGTTGCCGGACGACCGTAAATCTCGCGCGGGGCCGCGACCTGTTCCAGTTCGCCGGAGCGCAGCAGCGCAATCCGGTCCGACATGACCATTGCTTCTTCCTGATCGTGCGTGACAAAGACGAAAGCGATGCCGACTTCACGTTGCAGAGATTTCAATTCAACTTGCATCTGGCGGCGAAGGTTGGCGTCGAGCGCCGATAGCGGCTCATCCAACAGGAGCAGACGAGGACGATTGACCAGCGCGCGCGCCAACGCGACCCGTTGTTGCTGGCCGCCGCTGATCTTCGACGGCTTCTTCTTGGCGTGCGCCATCATCTTTACTTTTTCGAGCGCGTCGGCCACGCGTTGCGCGATCTCCGGCTCCGGGCGCTTCGCCACCCGCAATCCATATCCAACGTTTTGCTCGACAGTGAGGTGAGGAAAGAGCGCGTAGTGCTGAAAGACCGTATTCACGCGGCGCCGGTAGGGTGGTTGTTGATCGAGCCTCTCGCCTTCCATCCAGAGTTCGCCGGAGGTCGCGGTTTCGAATCCGGCGATGATGCGCAGCAAAGTCGTCTTGCCCGATCCGCTTTCGCCCAGAACGGTGAGGAATTCTCCCTCCGCGATTTCCAGCGAAATATCGCGCAGGACCGCATTGCGACCGAATGTTTTAGCGACGCTGCGGATGCTGAGTAAAGTTGGCGAGCCGGTGGATTGCGTTTTCGCCGCGTCGGCAGGGATGCTGGTGGTGGCCATGGATGTTTGTTTTTTCAGCGCGAATGAATCCCCAACCGTTTTCCTTCGTGGAGGCTACTGCGCCGCCTTCACGTCGTTCCAGATCTCGGTGTACTTGGCGCGCCGCGGCACATTCTGCCAGAAATAAAGGCGCTTCTGATAGTTGTCTACATCATCCAGGTGCAACATCTTCACTTGATCAGCCGTCATGAACTGTGCGGCCTGCGGATTTGCCGGTACATAGTGCGTTTTGTCGGTCACCAATTTCTGGGTCTTGGCCTGTACCATGTACTCAAGAAATTTGTGCGCCAACTCCTTGTTGTCGCTGCCCGCAGTAATCATCAAGTGATCGATCCAGCCCGTGGTGTTCTCTTTGGGGATGGTCTCGCCGACGGGGAAGCCCGCCGCCTTGAGATCGGCCGTGTTTAACGGCCAGCCCATCGCGATCACGATTTCATGGCTCTCGAACAGATTGGTTAGCTCGCCGCCAGTTGCCCACATTTTCCGGACGTTGGGTTTCAACTCCAGCAGCTTCTTCTTGACTGCGTCGAGTTCCTGATCGCTCAAGTTATAAAGATGCGACGGATCTGGCTTGTCGAAGCCGAGCACCTGCGCCGCCATGTACACGGTCGACAGATCGTCCCACACAGAAACCCTCCCTTTATATTTCGGATCCCAGAAAATGTTCCATGAGTCCGGTGGCTGCGCGAAGGCGGTCGTGTCGTAAATAATCGGATCGGGCCCCCACGTGAACGGCACGCCGTACACCTGGCTGTTGGCGTGAACGAGTGGCAGCGAAGTGAGCTGCGGAGAAAGCTGGTTATAGCTGGGAATCAAAGTCAGATCCAGCGGTGCTGCCAATCCAGAAGTCGCGATCGAGGACGCGACGTCGCTCGATGGAGAGATGACGTCGTAGTTTCCGGAGCTCCCGCCGCGCAGCTTGGCAACCAGTTCATCGCTCGATCCCATATATGATGCGGAGACCTTGCAATGATTTTCATCCTCGAATGCCTTGACGAAAGACGGATCAGCGTAACCCTCCCACACCAACAGGTTCAGCGTGGGTGTTTTTTTCGAGCAGGACCCGGCCAGTAGGACTGCCGAAAGCACGGGCAGCAAGCGGACTGCACGTTGCCAATTCATGGTTCCTCCAAACTCAGTTGCGTCATTCGTCCGATCAGAACGTCGGAGGCGTATTAATCCACAGCACCCATGTTTCTTTGCGGCCCGGATTTTTCCAGCGATGCGGTGTTGCGCTTTCGAAATAAAAACTGTCTCCAGGCTCGAGCCGGTATTCCTCGCCGTCGACCGCAATCTCCAAGTCGCCACGCAAGACGTAGATGAATTCCTCGCCCTCGTGAGTGTATGGATCGCCGCTACCCGCCTCGGGTGCGATGCGGAACAAATGCGGCTCCATGACAGTGTTTCCCCAAGCCAGCAGTTCCATGCGCACTCCGACGCCTGCTTCCAAGACTTTCCGTTCTGCCGGGCGCACCTGACGGCTGCCGGATTCGCTGGCGTCGAAAAAATCGAGAATGTTTGTCTTGTAGAATCGCGCCAGTTTGCGCAGCGTTCCAACCGAGCCGCTCATTTGTGAGCGTTCCATGGCGCTTAGGAATCCCACGGAAATACCCACCGCTTTCGCGACTTGGGCCAGCGACAACCTGCGTTTGGAACGCAGTTGCCGGAGGTGCGCGCCAATCGCGCCGGCGTTTCCATCCGCCGCGGGACGGACCTTGCCTTCGCGTTTCAGCAACTGCACAATCGCCGCCGCGTTCAGCCCGCGCACCTTGCGGAGGAACCGCGCGCGTTTCAACAACTTCACATCTTCGGCGGTGTAAAGCCGGTACTTGCTCTGGGTACGCCTTGGGCGCGTCAAGCCCAGGCTTTCCCACGACCGAATCACCGAAGGAGACACGCCGACCTTGCGCGCGACATCGCCAATTTTCAAGTAGGGTTCGGGCATCCGGGTTTCGCCGCTTCGGCCTGTGAATCGTTTCGCGATAAGAAATTTCTATAGGGCGGACGCGTTTTTTTGTCCTTGACAGTGTCCAGCCCCGTTCTCTAACCTTGCGGGATTATAGCAAGGTTGTGGCCGGATACAAGCTGTCGCTTTTCAACCAAAAACTCAACTCTCCCGGATGTCTGGAGGCACCATGCCGTCATTGCGAGCCCGCTGCTCCCAGCTGTGTCTGAACGCGACGTACCTAAGTGCGCTTTGCCTGGTTCTGGCTCTCTGCTTCGTCCCTGCGCGTGTCTTTGCGCAAGGAACGGGAGGAAGAGTTCTCGGGCGAATCACGGATCCTTCGGGTGCAGTTCTGTCCAACGCGAAGGTTACGGCCACGAATGACGCGACGGGCGTCAGCCACGACGCGCTCAGTAACGACAGCGGCGACTATGCGTTTCCCGATCTTCCGGTCGGAACCTATTCGTTGACTTTCGATTTGACTGGATTCAAGAAGTCGATCCGGCACGGCATCGCACTCGATGTGAACCAGGTCATCACGCTCAACATGACGATGCAGTTGGGCGCGACCCAGGAAGTCGTGGACGTGACGTCTGAGGCTCCGCTCGTCGATACGAGCAGCACGCAGCTCGGCGCGGTGGTGAATAACCGCTCGGTGAATGAGCTGCCTCTCAACGCGCGCGACACGTATCAGTTCTTGCAGTTGCAGCCGGGCGTCCAGTCGCAGCTGGGGTCGAGCGGCGGAACTTTTTACGGAAGCAGTGACGCCGGAGCAGTTTCGGTCAACGGCGGCCGAGGCCGCGCCAATAACTTCAGCGTAAACGGCGGGGATGCCAACGACGCTTTCGTCAATCTACCGACCATCCAGCCAACCCCAGATGCCATTGAAGAGTTTCGCGTCATCAGCAACACGTTCGATGCGGAATATGGGCGTAACTCGGGCGCAGTCGTGAATGTGGTCACGAAGTCCGGCACGAATCAGTGGCATGGGGACGTATACGAATACTTCCGCAATACGGTCTTGAATGCGCAGGGATACTTCAACACAGTGAAGCCGCAGGAGAATCAAAATCAATTTGGAGGAACGTTCGGCGGACCGCTGAAAAAAGATCGAACCTTCTTCTTCCTTTCGTACGAAGGGCGCCGGGTACGCCAGGGCGTCTCGGGACAAACGGTGTTCGTCCCGACTCCCCAGGAACGGACCGGAGATTTTTCATCCGACACTGCTTTTACCGGCACACTCACGGATCAATTCACCGCGGACGCGTTGAATGGGCGCCCTGGATGCAGCGCGGCGATCGGCGCACTTGGTGGAACGGCGCCTGCGGCAAATGTGAGTTGGGGTAGCGTGTTTCCCACGAACGTAATTCCGGCCGCGTGTCAGGATCCAGTCGCAGCGGATCTTTTACGCTTTGTGCCGGGTGCGAACCGATCGGACGGTTCCTATCAGGCGGTTCCGGTGAGTTCTGAAAGGCAGGACCAGTTCACTTTCCGAATCGATCACCACATCAACGATCACCAGAATTTCAGCTTTTATTACTACTACACCGACGACAACCAGCTTCAGCCCTTCTATAACTTCCAGGCCTCGGGCGCGAACATCCCGGGATTCGGCGCAAAAGTGGGTTCGCGCTATCAGCAATACAACCCCAGCCACACCTGGACCATCACCAACGCAGTCGTCAACGAAGCGCGCTTTACATATATGCGCGAAGGCCAGCTGACGTTTCAGCACCCGCAAAATACTGGATCGGTTCAGTCGTCGTGTTCTTCTGCGTCGGCGCAGGGGGTTTGCTTCAACGGAACATCGGATTCGAACGGACCAGTCTCGATCCAAGCCGATCTGGCGGCACAGGGTCTGGCGCCAACGAGCCCACAATACGGGATCACCACCGGCCTTCCCGCAAACCGCACCGGAGTTCCATTCGTCGATATCGGCGGCGGATTTGCTATCGGCAACGGATGGGAAGGCGAGTTACCCCAGGTCGGAAACTCGTTTATGTGGGCGGACAATCTGACTTGGGTCAAAGGAAATCACCAGTTGAAGTTCGGCGTGGATGTGCGCCGTGATCGTTTCGATCAGACGCTTTACTACAACGTCAGCGGTGACTTCACGTTTAATAGTTCTACGGAGAACTCGCTCTTTTCCAGCAACAACTATCCGGGGTATCTCCTCGGATTGGCGGACAGCTACACGCAGGGTTCCGCGCAGCGAGAAAATGTCCGAACGACCGGTTTGTATTTGTTTGCGCAGGATAGCTGGAAGATCAATCCTTCCCTTACTCTGAACTACGGTCTGCGTTGGGAACTGGACACGCCGTTGACGGATGTCCTGCACCATGTCCAGACATTCCGTCCCGGCCAGAACTCAACCGTGTACCCGTGCGAGCTGACTCCGACGGAGCAGACTCAGTTCGGCGTGAGCACATGCGCGGAGGCAGGAGTCGAGCCGACTGGCTTGGTCGTTCCTGGGGACTCCGGAGTCCCAGCCGGTCTGACGCAGACTTATTACAAGGCATTCGCGCCGAGAATTGGAATTGCATACAGCCCGAACTTCACCAGCGGCACTTTGGGCAAGCTGTTCGGATCCAACGGCAAGACCAGCATTCGCTCCGGATGGGGTTTGTTCTACAACCCGATGGAGCAATTAGTGCTGGAGCAATTCGGTGCTGAGCCGCCGTTCGGCGGCAGCACCTTTCTGCCGGCAACTTTCTTCAATACTCCATTTATCTCGCAGAGTGGAACGGTCAGTCCGAACCCATTCAACGGAATTTTGGATCCGAAGCCAGGCACGCCTCAGGACTGGTCGAGCTTCCGGCCGATGTTGCTTTACGGTGATTTCCAACCTCACATGCGCACGCAGTACACGGCGCAATACAACTTAACGATTCAACGAGAGCTCGCCCGAGACATCGTTCTGCAACTCGGCTATGTCGGCTCGCAAGGACACCGCCTGCTGGCGTCGCACGACATCAATGCGGCGAATCCGCAAAGCTGCCTCGATATCCTCGCTCTCTCCAACAACAATCCGGCCAGCGTGACCTCCTACGGTTCTCAAGCAAGTTGCGGACCGTTCCTGGAGGACAATCAGTTCACGGTTACGCTACCTTCATCAAATGGAACCCTGCTGCCGAATGGATTCCATCTCCCCAACGGCTCAACCGTGCAGGCGGCCGGCCAAACTCTGAATCTCGTTGGGCTGCGCCCTTACTCCTCGCCGAATTGCAATCCGCTGACGGGAGCCGGTTGCCCGCTCGACGGCGTCCCGGTCTTCACCAATATCTTCGCTGAAGACACGATCGCGGCCTCTGCTTACAACTCATTCCAGGCCAGCTTGGAGAAGCGCTTTTCGCACGGCATTCAGCTGCAGGCCGCTTACACATTTAGCAAATCTCTCGACTGGGCCTCCAGCTTCGAAGAGACGGTCAATCCGTTCGACTACAAGGCCAGCCGCGCGTTGTCGCTGTTTAACTCGGCACAGCGGTTCGTTATCAATTACGTTTGGGATCTTCCAGTCCCCAAGTACAAGGGTTTTGCCGGCAAGGCGCTGGACGACTGGCAGCTGTCAGGCATCATCCAATTCCAGAGTGGTTTCCCGATCCGTATTCAGACGCAGGACGATGACGAGCTGATCAGCAGCCTGTTCTTCCTCGGAGCAGGAGCTCCGCAGTTGAGTGGGCCATTACAAATACTGAATCCGAAAACGAACGGTGGCTTATATCTGAATCCGGCGCAGTTCTCCGATCCTACGCTCGGCACTTTCGCGACAACACCGCGATCGATCTGCTGCGGCCCGGGCGAGAACCAATGGGACATCACTCTCTCCAAGCGGATTGCACTTGACGAAGCGAGATATTTCCAGTTCCGTGCCGACATTTTCAACCTGTTCAACAAAACAGAGTTCGTCAATCCGGACGGCAATTTCAGCAACACGACATTCGGCCAGATTCAACAGGCCCGTGATCCGCGTCTGGTGCAGTTTGCTTTGAAGTTCTACTTTTAGACAAAGGAGTAGAGTAGAAGGTTCGATCCGGGCGGCTCCAACCGCCCGGCAATCTAATGGCCTCGCGGCTTAGAAGCCGCATCCGGCCTGAGCATCCCGGAGCAATTCGATGTACCCCGATCTGCAGAAAGAACTCGCCACTTTCGAGCGGCGAACGCCCAAGTCCGCCGAAGCCCATAAAAAGAATCTCAAGCGCATTCCTCTCGGCGTCGCCAGCAACTATCGCGCGTATGATCCCTGGCCGATCTTCGTCAAGGAAGCCAGCGGCAGCAAGTTCCGCGATCTAGACGGCAATGAATACATTGATCACAACCTAACCTTCGGCGCTCTCATGGCCGGACACTGCCACCCCGCCGTGATGAAGGCGGTCGAAAAACGACTTTCTACCGGCACGATGTTCGGCATGCCGCATGACATGGAATGGGAACTTGCGGAAGAGATCTGCAACCGATTCCCGGTCGAGATGTGTCGCTTTGGCAACAGCGGGACTGAAGCCACGATGCACGCGATCCGTCTGGCGCGCGCCGCGACGGGACGCGACAAGATCGTCAAGTTCGAAGGTGCCTACCACGGCCTGCACGACAGCGCTCTGGTCAGTGTGAAGCCGCATGCTCCGGACTATGGCGACATCCATGCGCCCACTTCAGTTCCCGGTGGTCTGGGCGTTCCGAAAGCCGCGATCGCAAATGTTGTCATTGCTACTTTTAACGACCTCGCGAGCGTGGAACGTCGGTTCAGAGAAAACCCTGGCGAGATCGCTGCGATCATCCTCGAACCGATCTTGATGAACGTAGGACTCTGTATCCCTCGACCCGGATTCCTGAAAGGGCTGCGGGAGATCTGCGACAAGAATGGCGCCCTGCTGATTTTTGACGAAGTGAAAACCGGCGCCAAGCTTGGATGGGGGGGCGCCAGCGAATACTTTGGCGTTCATCCCGACATGATCTGCCTGGCGAAGTCCATCGGCGGTGGCCTGCCCTTGGCTGCCTTCGGAACCAGCAAATCGGTGATGGATCTGATCTCGCAGCACAAAGTTTTCCATGGTGGAACCTACAACACGAATCCAGTGTCCATGGCCGCGGGCCTTGCGACCTTCCGTGAAGTTCTCACGCGAGCCAACTATGCTCACGTGGACAAACTCGGCAAGAAACTGGCTGACGGATACCGTCAGACGATCGCCAAAGTTGGCCTGCAAGCTTACATCGCGCAAGCGGGTGCGAACGGCGCGCTGATGTTCTATCCGAAGGAGATCGTCAATTACCGCGACTGGGAAGCGATTGATGTGGACCTGTGGCGGCACTACTGGTTCGGCATGGTCAACCGCGGCGTGATGGCCCAGCCTTACTGGTGGGATGAACAGTGGACGATTTCGGTTCAGCACACCGAAGCCGATATCGACCAGCACCTGGCGGCGTTCAACGACATCGCCGCGTCGCTCGCGAAAGCGCAGCAGGAGCGCAGCGCCCCGGTAGCCGTCGCACACTAGAGTCACGTAGGGGCGGACGCATTTCGTCCGCCCCTGCATGATGCACCAACGCACACGTGGTGACAGCCGCCTCGGCCGTCCGCCGGAGCGAACCGAGACGCCGCGCAAAAGACCTTGTCGACCGACACTCAATCCGCTCAGCCGCATCTTATCCGCGCCCTCGGGCGCCGCGATCTGGTGCTGCTCTTCGTGGTCGCGGTTTTCAATCTGAACGTAGTCCCCTCGATCGCAGCTAACGGTGGAGTCACCGTGTGGTTGTGGATCATCTCGCTTCTGCTTTTCTTCTGGCCGCAGGGAATCGCTGTCATCGAACTTGCCCATCGCTACCCCGGCGAGGGCGGGGTGTACCTCTGGGCGAAGGAAGTCTTTGGCGATTTCCACGGATTCCTCTCCGGATGGTGCTACTGGACGAACAACATGCTCTACGTGCCGACGGTCATGCTGTATTTCGTCGGTGTGTCCGTCTACGTGCTCGGCCCCGGGCATCAAGGACTAGCCGACAATAAGGCTTTCGCATCCATCGCATCGCTCACGCTACTCGCCGCGCTGACGCTCTTCAATATCCTTGGTCTCGGTGTCGGCAAGTGGATCAACAATCTCGGCGCGATCGGTACATTCATTGCCGCGGCTGTACTGATCGGTCTGGGCGTGGTGATCTGGTCGCGCTTCGGAACCGCGATCACAGCCGCGGATTTCAAGGTTCCTGCGAATCCGAAGTTTGTCCTCAATTCCTTCGGAGTGATTTGCTTTGGCCTTGTGGGCCTTGAGCTCGCCTCGGTGATGGGTGACGAAATCCAAGACCCGCGGCGGACCTTGCCGGGTGCCGTGGCATGGGGAGGGTTGATCTCGGGTGCTCTGTACGTCGGTGCGACGCTGACCCTTTTGATTGCCGTTGGAAAGAACGTCAACGTGCTTCAGGGAATCGTCCAGGCGGTGACTCACATGGCCGCGCAAGTCGGCTTGAACTGGCTCACCGTGCCGTTTGCGCTCATGCTCAGCTTGTCGATCGCCGGCATCGGTTCTGCGTGGATGGGCGGTTCCGCGCGGATTCCGTTCGTCGCGGGGCTCGATTCCTATATGCCGTCGTGGCTCGGAAAAGTGCACCCCCGCTACGCCACTCCTTATGCGGCGCTGATCGTGCAGGGAATCGTCTCCGCTGTGCTGGTGATTCTGAATTTCGCCGGCGCCGGCGTGCAGGAGACTTTCCAGAAACTGCTATCGCTTGCTGTCGTCTTGCAACTTGTGCCGTTCGTCTACATGTTCGGAGCATTGGTGAAGTTCGCGGTGACCGAGTCGGTTCCGAAAGGCCAATATGGCCGGGTCACCATGTTCCTCGCCGGTCTCAGCGGATTCTTGACCACGATTCTCGGCATCGCGCTGGTGTTTTTCCCGGCGCAGCAGATCACGTCGTTGTGGTCCTATGAATTATGGATGTTCGGCGGAACGCTGTTCTTCGTCGGCCTGGCCGCATTTTTCTTTTTTGTCTACGGCCGAAGAAAAGCGGTTCGGCAGATCCAGATGGCGGAGGCGATTGTCGCGGTGAGCGAAACTCACCGTTAAGCGTGTGTGGGGACAGCCGCCATCGGCTGTTTGCCCAGCAAAGCTCGCGAATTCGAGAGTTGCGGGTTGCAGCCACGGGAGAATCAAAGATTCGTATCAGGGCGCGGCTTTAGCCGCGCCATCTAGAGCAGAACAAGATCGGGGCTTTAGCCCCTGCAGGAGGCCACGATGCCTAGCGGAGTTCAAGCGGACGTGAAGACCTACCAGATGTTTATCAACGGCGAATGGGTCGACAGCAAGTCTGCGAAAACCTTTCCGGTCTACGATCCTTCGACTGAGGAAGTAATCGCCCAAGTCCCCGATGCAACGGCCGACGACGTCAACCGTGCCGTCGCCTCCGCCAAAGCCGCATTCGAAGAAGGTCCATGGGCGACGACGACCGCGCAGGAGCGTGGCCGCGTCCTCTTCCGCATGGCGGAGAAGGTTCGCCAGAATCTACCCGCGCTCGCCGAACTCGAATGCCGCAATACCGGTAAGCCGATTGTCGAGGCCGAATACGATGTTACCGACGTGGCCACCTGCTTCGAATACTACGGAGGGTTGGCGACGAAAATCACGGGTCAGGTGAATCCGGTCCCGGACAACGCGATGTCGCTCTCTCTGAAAGAGCCGGTCGGTGTCGCCGGACAAATCATCCCCTGGAACTACCCGCTGTTGATGGCGGCGTGGAAACTCGCGCCGGCGATCGCTGCGGGTTGCACCTGCATTCTCAAACCTGCGGAGCAGACGCCCCTGACCGCGCTCGAATTCGCGAATCACTTCGCCGATTGCGGCCTGCCTCCTGGAGTTGTAAACATCGTTACTGGCTTCGGCGAGACTTGCGGCGCCCCGCTCGTTCAGCATCCAGATGTGAACAAGATCGCCTTCACCGGCAGCGCATCCGTAGGCAAGATCATCGTCAAGCAGGCCGCCGATACGGTGAAGCGCGTCACTCTTGAACTTGGCGGCAAGTCGCCTAATATTTTCTTCGCCGACGCGGATTTCGAAGCTGCCATTGATGGTGCGCTGTTTGGAGTCTTCATCAATCAAGGCGAAGTCTGTTCCGCTGGAAGCCGCATCCTGGTACAGAAATCGATCTACAAGAACTTCGTCGAAGCCATGGCCGAGAAAGCGAAGAAGATCAAGCTCGGTCCGCCGCTCGAGCGCGAGACTAAGATGGGGCCACTGGTCAGCAAAGAGCAATACGACCGCGTGAACTCGTATCTTGAGATTGGCAAGAAAGAGGCCAAACTGGCGTCAGGCGGCGGGCGCCCAGAGAAATTCGCCAAGGGATATTACGTGCAGCCCACGATCTTCTACGACGTGAACAACAATGACCGCATCGCTCGCGAAGAAATCTTCGGTCCGGTCGCAGCGGTGATTCCGTTCGAAGACGAGAAAGACGCGCTCAAGATTGCCAACGATTCTCCGTATGGCTTAGCAGCAGCGGTCTGGACGCGCGACATCTTTAAGGCGATGCGATCCGTGAAAGCGCTGCGCGCCGGCATTGTTTGGGTAAATCACATGCAGCCGACCTACGTGGAAGCGCCATGGGGAGGCTTCAAGCAATCCGGCTTCGGTCGCGAACTCGGGGCCTGGGGCATCGAAGAATATCTCGAGACCAAGCAAGTCCACATTAATTTGAACGAAGCGCCGATCGGCTGGTACTGAGGGCAGAGAGCACTGGTCAGGGACCAGTGGCCAGTTTGCAAGCTTGAGTTCCGGCCACTGATTACTATTTATTGACTACTAGGATTTAACGATGTCCACTATTAAACTCCGAACGCAAATCCCGGGCCCGAAATCGAAGGCCCTGTCCGAGCGTCGCGCGAAAGCTGTGCCCCGCGGCCTTTCTCACGGAACCCCGATCTACGTCGCCAAGGCGGAGAATGCCTGGCTCGAAGATGTCGACGGCAACCGCTACCTCGATTTTGCTGGCGGCATTGGCTGCCTGAACGTTGGCCATCGCCGGGAAGCTGTCGTCGACGCGGTGAAAGATCAGCTTGACCGCTTTCTCCATACTTGTGTGCAGGTCACGCCGTATGAGAGCTACGTCCGCCTCGCCGAGCGCATGAATGAAGTCACGCCCGGCAAGTTCACCAAGAAGACCATTTTCGTGAACAGCGGCGCCGAGGCTGTCGAGAACGCGGTCAAAATCGCGCGCGCGTACACAAAGCGCCCTGGCATCATCGCTTTTGAAGACGCGTTCCACGGCCGCACCATGATGACGCTGGCCCTGACCAGCAAGACGCATCCGTACAAAGCGGGATTCGCGCCGTTTCCCAGCGAGGTTTATCGCGTTCCGTTTGCCTACTGCTATCGCTGCTCCTACAACTTGAAATACCCGTCGTGCGATCTGTTTTGTGCGCGCCATCTCGAGGACACCTTCAAGCGTGTCGTAGCGAACGAAGAGGTCGCCGCTGTAATCGCCGAGCCGGTTCTCGGCGAAGGTGGATTCATTGCGCCGCCACCGGATTACTTCAAGGTTCTGATCGATCTTTGCCACAAATACGGCATCCTCTTTATCGCGGACGAAGTGCAATCCGGCTTTGGCCGCACCGGCACTTTGTTCGCCAGCGAGCACTACGGCATTGAGCCGGATCTTTTGATCACCGCCAAATCGCTCGGTGGAGGCTTGCCGCTAGCCGGCGTCACCGGCCGCGCTGAGATCATGGATGCTCCCGGAGTCGGCGGACTCGGCGGAACTTTCGCCGGTAATCCACTTTCGTGTGCGGCCGCTCTTGCCGTGCTTGACCTGTTTGAGCGCGAGAACTTGCTGGCCCGCGCCAACGAGCTGGGTGACCGCTTCCAGCGCCGCGCCCGCGAATGGCAGCGCCGCTGGACGATCATCGGCGACGTTCGTGGCCTCGGTGGCATGCAGGCCATTGAACTGGTGAAGTCGCAAGAGACCAAGACTCCCGCGGGAGACGAAACCAAGAAGATCACGCAATACTGCTACGAGCACGGCTTGATTACGATCACGGCTGGCACGTACTCGAATGTCATTCGCGTGCTGGTGCCGCTGGTGATCACCAACGAGCAGATGGACGAAGCGCTCGATGTGCTCGAGTCTGCGCTTGCCACCGTGTGCGATCAGAAGGGCGCGGTCGCTCAGTTGGTCTAGCTTAATGAGGTTTGTCATCCTGAGCGCGCTCTTAGCGCGAAGGACCCATGCAACCCGCGCGAGCTCAGTAAACCCGCGCATAAAATTTTCGCGATAGCAGAGGCTTCATCATGACTGTAGCCGCACCTCCCGCCAACAAGCTGACGCAGTACATCAACGGCCAATGGACCGATTCTCAAGCGACGGAGTTTCGCGACGTCGTTAACCCGGCGACGGGCGAAGTCCTGGCGACTGTTCCGCTCGGCGGAGCGGCTGACGTCAACGCCGCCGTCGAAGCTGCTGCTGCCGCCTTCCCCGAATGGCGCAGGACGCCGCCCGAGGACCGCATCCAGCCGCTGTTCAAGCTGAAGATGCTGCTCGAAGAGCACATCGACGATATCGCTCGCGTCATCACCGTGGAAAACGGCAAGACCTTCACCGAGGCGAAGGCCGAGATGCGCCGCGCCATTGAGAACGTCGAGGTCGCCTGCGGTATTCCGATGATGATGCAGGGCTATAACCTCGAAGACGTTGCGCGCGGCATCGACGAAATGATGATCCGCCAGCCGCTCGGCGTCACCGCAGCGATTGTGCCGTTCAATTTTCCCGGCATGATCGCGTTCTGGTATCTGCCCTACGCCATCGCGACCGGAAATACATTCATCCTGAAGCCGAGCGAGCGGGTGCCGCTGACGATGCGTTACGTGTACGAGTTGCTCGAAAAGACCGGCCTGCCCAAAGGCGTGGTCGGTTTGGTGAACGGTGGCAAGGCTGCGGTCGATGCGCTGATCGACCATCCGAAAGTGAGAGCCATCAGCTTCGTCGGATCGACTCCAGTTGCGCGCTACATCTACTCGCGCTCGGCTGAACAGGGGAAGCGCTGCCAATGCCAGGGCGGGGCGAAAAATCACGTCATCGTTTTGCCTGATGCCGACATGCCGATGGCGACGCAGATCATCAGCGACAGCGCTTTCGGATGCGCGGGGCAACGTTGCCTGGCCGTTTCGGTTGCTGTCACGATCGGGGAAGCGCAGAAGACCTTCCGTGATTCGATTGCTGATGCGGCCTCGAAACTCAAGGTGGGAAACGGTCTAGAAGACGGCGTGCAGATGGGCCCGGTCATCACGCCGCAGAGTAAGGAGCGCGTGGAATCTTTAATCGGTGTCGGAGAAAAGCAGGGAGCGAAGGTTCTTCTCGATGGCCGCAACGCCAAGGTTTCAAAATACGAGTCCGGCAACTTCGTGAAGCCGACCATTCTCGACGACGTCCCGGCGAGCAGCGATCTGGCCGATACGGAAATCTTTGGTCCGGTGCTCAGCCTCGTTCATGCCGATAGCATGGATCAGGCTTTGGCGTTTCTCGAACGTAGTGCTTACGGCAACCAGGCATCGCTGTTCACCTCGAGTGGATCGGCGGCGCGCCGCTTCCGCTATGAAGCCCCTGCGGGCAATATCGGCATCAACATTGGAGTCGCCGCTCCCATGGCCTACTTCCCGTTCAGCGGATGGAAGAACAGTTTTTTCGGCGATCTCCACGGCCAGGGCCGCGATGCGATTGAGTTTTATACGGACAAGAAAGTAGTCGTTGAACGCTGGGCGAAAGAGCACAGCAGAAAGTTCTAGGAAATTGAGTCATCGAGCGAGTGAGTCAGTGTGCGATCGAAAAATCAACGGCAGTTTTATTGGTCACAGCAGTTTTTAATCGCTCAATCACAAAATCGCACAATTGCTCAATAATCTGTGACGCTGCCGCTCAGAAAAACCGAGGAATTCATGACCACAACTCTTACCACTCCCGCTATGACTGGCCAGGAAATTGTTGATCTCACCAAGAAACACACACTCTTTGAGTGGTCCGCGCAATCGAAGGTCGACCCGATTCCGGTTGCCAAGGCCAAAGGGATTTATTTCTGGACGCCCGAAGGGAAGCGTTTCATCGACTTCAACAGCCAGTTGATGTCGGTCAACATCGGCCACGGGGACGAACGCGTCATCAATGCGATTCATGAACAGGCGCAGACTCTTGCCTATGCCAACCCGTTCATGGCTACGGAGCCTCGGGCTCGGCTGGGCGCGAAGCTTGCCGAAATCACTCCCGGCGATATCGATACATTCTTCTTCACAAACGGCGGTGCAGAAGCCAACGAGAACGCGATCAAGATTTCCCGTTTCTTCACCGGACGCCACAAGATCATGGCGCGCTACCGCTCGTATCACGGCGCGACCGCGGGCAGCATCTCGCTCACCGGCGATCCTCGCAGATGGGCCGCCGAACCGGGCATTCCGGGTGTTGTGCGAGTACTCGATCCGTACCATGGCATCGAGCGCGGATGGGAGTCGGCCGAAACTTCGCTGGCGATGATCGAAGAAACCATGCAGCTTGAAGGTCCCCACACCATCGCGGCTTTTATTCTTGAGACGGTCGTCGGCACCAACGGCATTCTCATTCCACCCGACGGATACATGCAGGGTGTGCGCAAGCTGTGTGACAAATACGGCATCCTGATGATTGCCGATGAAGTGATGGCCGGATTTGGACGCACGGGCGAGTGGTTCGCCATCGATCACTGGAAGGTTGTCCCTGACCTGATCTGCATGGCCAAGGGACTAACTGCGAGCTACCTGCCGCTCGGGCGCGGTCGGCATGCGGCATCACATCGCGCAGCACTTTCAGGACAAAGTTTTCTACGGTGGCCTGACCTACAACTCGCATCCCATGGGATGCGCCGCAGCTCTCGCCACCATCCGCGTCTACGAAGAAGATCATCTGATCGAGAACACCAGGAAGATGGGCGCGATCATGAAGGAGCTCGGCCGGGAGATGCAGGCGAAGCATCCTTCGGTCGGCGAAGTGCGGTCGATCGGATTATTCGGAATTTTCGAACTCATTCGCAGCCGCAAGACGAAGCAGCCGATGGCGCCGTTCAACGGCACGTCCGAAGAGATGGCGGCATTGGGACGCTTCTTCCGCGAAGCAGGGACTTTACACGCTCGTGCGCTGGAATTCGTTCTATACGAATCCGCCGCTCTGTATCAACGAGCAGCAACTGCGCGAAGCCTACGCGATCATCGACAAGGGACTCGATATCACCGACAAAGCTGTAAAGGACTAACCCTCCCGCTTCGAACCCGACATTTGCCAAATGAGAAACCCCACCCTACTCGCGAAAAACGCGCGAAGGGTGGGGTTTATCGTTATTCTATCGCTTAGTGGCTGTGTCCTGAGTGAGAAACTGCCGACGAGAAGAACAGGAAGAAGTTCGACTGCGCCTGCACGGCTCGTCCGGCGCTCTCAGCCGACTGCAGCTTCGCATAGGATGTGATTCCGCTGGTTCCACCCTGGTTCGGCCAATCGCTCTGATCGAGCACAAGGACCGGGATCACCTGCCACCAGATGGCTTTGCTGGTCGCGTCGCCATCGAGAAGGATGTGGCTGTGATTCGGGCTCGGAACGAAAACGTTCGCAGTCGGAGGTGGCAGATATCCGAGTTGCACCAACACCGGACCAAGGTCGAGACGCGACGCGTGCATGGTGCAGGTGCCGGGCGCGAGGCTCGGATCGGGGCACTGTGTGTAGATCAACGGTTTCTGTTTGAATGCTTCCGGCACCGCGCCGAACAAGCTGATCAGGGTGCTGCCGAGCGTCGATCCGCAGGTGGTACCTGTTACCACACCGGTGCACGAAATCGCATCGTCTGGATTCTGGTCGTTGTCCACAGAGAACATCGGAACCAGAACGTACAGCGGCTCTGTCGGATCATTTGCTTTGGCAAGACCCGTGGGATCGATCGTTGGCTGTGTGCCAACCTGGCAGACCGGGATCTGGAATTCCGAAGGATCAGACTGCGCTTTGATTCCGTTGAAGTTGAGGTCGTCTTTGGGTTGGTCCACGCAGTCGAAACCCTGCAGGTAGCTGAATTGGAGGATTTCATTCTTCGCATAGCCATAAGTCTGGTTCGGTGCCAGCGCAGCACTCTGCGAAAATGCTAACCCGCTGGAACAAACGAGAAGAAACAGCGCCGAGCGAAAGGCGTAAGCCGTCACCGATTTTGACAAGATATTCATGATAATTCTCCTGGGTGGGGATATGCAGACATTCCCTGTCTCGTTGCAACAAAGGGGTTAGTCGCAGAGGCGACGATCGGATCTGTCCACGCCCTGAGTACGGGACAAAGACGAATGCGGATTTGTTCGATGACAATTTTTCGCTAGCGCGCGGATCAATAAATTTTGTTGGAAAATACAAATCCAACCGGTGCGCTGCCGCGTATATAGGCCGACACTCTCCATCGTCGAATGGAAGGCGTGGCGCGAAGACACAAGCCAGTGGCTGCTATCCAACTCCGCAATCTGGCTCAAAGGTTTGATAGGATAGCTGGGCCGCGAACCCGCCGGCGGGTACACCGAATAAGGTTCGGCGCATCGCGGGTGTTCACAGTTCGTCGAGGGAAAACACGCTTGAGACTCATCGTCGGGCCAGCCGCGCAAAACCTCCCGGAGATTTCAAGCGCCACTGTTCGTAACCTCGCGGTAACCATCAAAATGCAGTACGAAGTAACTGGTTCCGGGCCGCATGGGCAATCCGCGCGACTCCGCGATACGTACAAGGAACGAAAGGGATGACGGGCTTGTCAGGTAGTTCCGACGTCGTCTCGACAGACGCCATGCTGGTGTCGGCAATTCGCGGGGGCGATGAAGCCGCGATGGCGCAGCTTTACGATCGTTATTCTGGCGTTGTGTATTCGGTCGCGTTGCGCGTTTTAGGTGATACCGGGGCGGCGGAAGACGTTCTGCAGGAAGTCTTCCTGCAGCTATGGCGGAATCCCGGAACGTTCGACGCCGGCCGCGGAAGTTTGCCGGGCTGGCTCGCCGTGATCGCGCGCAATCGAGCCATTGATAGTTTGCGCAAGCGGCGTCCGGAGGACGAGATATCCGATGTGGTGGTAAGCGTCGAGCCGGACATGGTCCGCGGCGTGGAATGGAGCCGCACGCTCGACAAGATACGCGGCGCCTTGGGGACAATGCCTCAGACGCAGCGCGCGGCGCTGGAACTGAGCTTCTTTGAGGGGCTCACGCATACTGAGATTGCAGAAAAGACCGGAGAGCCGCTGGGAACGATCAAGACCCGCATACGGGCCGGCTTGCTCGTCCTGCGTAAAGCCTGTAACCAATGAACGCGCACGAACAATTCGCTGACGATCTCGCTCTCTACGCTCTCGGCGCACTGGAAGGCGCAGCTCTCGTAGAAGTGAAGACGCATCTCAAGACTTGCGCGGAATGCCGGGGCGAGTTGGAGCGTCTGCGCGGCGATGCGGCTCTGCTGGCATTCTCTACCAGCGGTCCACGTCCTCCGGCGCGATCGCGCGAACGTTTCTTGTCCGCAATCGCAAGAGAAGCGCGGCCGGTTGCGGTTCAACCGGCGGAGGTTCGCCAGGCAGATGTTCGCCGAATGGAAGTCCGCCCGTCAGGTTGGAAAGTTTTCTGGCGCGGCCTCGAGTTTGCCGCGGCCGCGGCAACGATCATTGTTGTTCTGCTGCTGGTTCGCCAAAACGGCGAACTGCAACGCAGGATCGCCGGCCTCGAACAGGATTCCTCGGGCCAGCAGGCTCAGTTGCAGGAAGCGAAGCAATTGATATCGTCGCTGACTGCTCCGGATGCGGACCGCTACATCCTTGTCTCCGGAAACACTCCTCCGAAGCCGGAGGGGCGAGCGATTTACGTTGCGAGCAACTCCACACTCGTTTTCCTTGCCAGCAACATGCCGGAGCTTCCGCCGCAGAAGATCTATGAATTGTGGCTGATTCCGACCAGTGGTGCTCCGATTCCCGCAGGCTTGTTCCGGCCCGATGCAAAGGGCAGTGCAGCAGTCATCCGTCCGCCACTGCCGGCCGGCGTAGAAGCCAAGACCTTCGCCATCACGGTCGAGCCTGAACAGGGATCGAGCGCGCCTACTTCTCAGCCGATCATGGTCGGAACCCGCGGATAGTTTCTTCAGGTTGCTGGACAACTATCCTGCAACTATTTTTCCGGGTTGTAGCGCGCGAGCCACGCGGCGATCTCACGAAACAAGTCCTTACGTTGTTCCCACACGGTAGGGAAGTGCGGCGAGCCGGGATACGTCACCATGCGAGTGATCTTGCCTCGCGCGGCGAGCACTTCAAAATATTCCCGCCCTTGATACGTGGGCACGCGTTCATCAGCTGCCCCGTGCAGGATCAGCAGAGGCGTCGTCACATTCTCCGAATGCATGGCGGCCGAGTACACCAGAAACGCTTCGGGATCTTTATCCGGCCAGCGCGCATCGTAGTCGAACTGCTGCACGTCGCTGGTCCACATGAACGTAAGCCAGTCGGTGATACCAGCGCCTTCAATCGCAGCTTTGTAGCGGTGCGTCTGAGTGACCGTCCACGAAGTCATGAAGCCGCCGGCGCTCCATCCAAAGATCGTCAGGCGATTCGGATCGGCCCAGCCCTGCGCCACCGCGTAATCGGTGGCGCTGTCCACGTCGCGATACGCGCGATCGCCGAAGTGCTGGTAGATCGCTTCCATAAACTCGGTGCCGTACCCCGTTGAGCCGCGATATTCGGGCTCGATCACGACATATCCCATGCCTGCGAATATGCGCGTAAAAAAGCCGAACCCGAGCGAATCATTCGCCTCCGGACCCCCATGGGGCAGAACCATGAAGGGATATGCCCGTCCAGTCACATAGTCCGCAGGAAAAGTCACAATGCCTTCCAGAGCGATTCCTTCTTTGCTGGTCCAGTGAATGGCGTGACTGTCTCCCAACGCAATCTTAGCGAGCTGATCGTCGCCTTCGGTGGTGATGCGCTGCAGCGTGCTGCCGTTCGCGACGGCAACGTTCGAAGAATGTTGCGGATCCCCCACGGTGAACACATGAACCTCCGGGGCAGATGCGATTTGCGGCGAAATCGCGTTGCGAATCGTTCCGTCGGGCCACGTGTAAGCGGTGGCGAGCGTGTTGTTCTGGAATGAGTCCACTTCCGTCCGGACGCCGTGGGCCACCATCACCCATGCGTTCCCGTGGGGATCGACCGACATTTGCAGCGCGCTGGCTTCGAGCTTGGGGGTGCGGTCTACGGGAGTTCCACCGCTGGCGGAGACGGTCCACACGTGATCCGCTGTCAGCACCAACGACGTCGTGCTCAGGAATGCCAGGTCTTTGCCATCGTGAATCCAGCCCGGCGAAGCTGTTACGTTCTCCACGGTTGCGACGTGGTGCGGCCCCGAAGCACTGCAAACGTCAATCGAAGAGCGGAAATTGTGGAAGCCGATCTTTGGCGTGAATGACAACACGGCGAGCGCAGCGCCATCCGGCGACCAGGCAATTTCACCCACCTCGCGCAGCGTGGGACACCACCAGGCGCCGCCCGAACCATCGGCGCCGATCACATAGAGACTCGTCGGCTGGGCTTCGATCACGGTATGTACATCGGCCAGCGGATCGGGGAGACGCGGGTCGGCCAGGATCGCATAGTGCGAGCCGTCGGGAGATATCACAGCCGAATGAACACCTCTCGGCAAGGCCGTGAGTGGGACCGGAGTCGCTGCGGCCGCGGCGGGGGTATTCGGTGGCGCCAGCGCCAGCGTGGCCAGTTGCGCATTCTTGTCTACCTGGTACTCGCCATATAGCGCGGAGCCGTCGCGGGTGAATCCGGTGGGATGAAATTTCTCCGGGATCTCGAGATGGCGCGAGTCGCCGCCGGCGGCCGGAATGATGTGCCATTCGTCGGAATCCGGCCCCTTCGCGCCGCCGAAACGCACGTCGTAGAGAACGGACTTGCCATCGGGCGACACAGCTACCGCTGAGGCGCTGCGAAGCGTTGCTACGTCATCAAACGTAAATGGATGACGCGAGCTTTGGGTTGCGGCCGGAAGCGTGAAGAGAAGGGTCAGTGCGAAGGTGAGATAGCGCATAAGTTGATCCTGAACGTTGAAAGGATACCAGCAGAAGGCGAAATGGGTTGCTGCGCAGGGTTTTCCACAGGGTCCGGCTCGTGTGTAACTCCTGCGAGCCATTGAAAATTCACTGGTTTTCCTCAGTCCGTAGTTCAAGTTGTGATTGATCTGTACTACCCTGCCGCTATAAGCTTAGGCACAGTCTCGCAATACGGGCACTTGGGGAGTTCGATATGAAAGCCATAATCGCGCGAACGCTTGGGCTGAGTGTGTTGCTGGCTACAGGGAGCCTTGCCACAGCGGCAGGACCCGCTGCCAAGCAACCAGCTTCTGGAACCCCATTGCCCACCGACTGGAGCCATCAGCACCTGATTTTCTCCCATCCGCAAACGCCAGAGCAGGCCGCGAGGATACAGAAGGACATTCGCTACCAACTGCAGCAGCGGCGGCAGAACGCGACGACGCACGGCCAGCTTCCGGTCGACGATGACGGCATCTTGGAGTCGCGGTTCCGCGAGCGCCACCAAGCGCGCCGCACGGGCATCACCGGATGCACCGGGACTGGCTTGGGATCTTGGGCCCTAGCTGGAACGCTGGGGCCGCAAATTATCCGGCGAAGTATTCGTTCCTCAGCACCACCGCAAGCTGCGGAATTGTCATCCCTCCGGCGCTGCCCGATTTCGTAGTCTATGGCACAAGCGTCCCCGGGGACGTCGCAACGCAAGGCGACGATTAGTCGCTCTACGAATCTCTATGCGGGGTGCGGTGGGCCAAGTGCCCGGGAGACTACTGGAGCTACAATACCGGCGGAACCGTGTCCTCACCTCGCCTGTCCTCTCGCTCGACGGGACGCAGGTTGCCTTCGTACAGACCAACGGAACGCTGGCGGTGCTGGTTTTGTTGAATGGACCCCGTTCGACGGGCAGGTTCAGGCGCCTGCCACTCCGACCTTGGCCATCGTGGCTCCCAGCGCGTCCTCACATGCCCGACTTTGCCATGCATGACGACTTTTGCCTTGGGACGCGAACGGCATTCCAATTCTTCTGTCTACTATGACTATGGAACGGATACGGCTTGGGTAGGCGACGATTCCGGCAAGCTCCACCAATTCACCAGCGTTTTCTTAGGAACACCGGCTGAAGTTACAGGAGGGGGATGGCCCGCCTCGGTTCGCGCCAGAGCATACTTACCAGCGCAGTGCATGACGATGGTTCTCGGCAATACCTTTCGTGGCCGCGATACGGTGGCTTCTTCTACAGCGTCAACAGCGGCGGAGGCGCGACGGCCTCAGGGCGTCATTGGATTACGGGAGCGGGTTTACAGAAGGCCCGGTGATCGATTCGTCCGCTGCAACGGTTTATGCGTTTTCGTCGAGCGACGCCAACACTCGGCCGCGCTGGTTTTTCAGTTCACCACTGCATTCGGGCTGGTACGACGGGTACCGAAGCGAAGATCGGGAGCAGTACCGCGAGCGCACTCCTCAGTATAACGGCGCCTTCGACCATAACTACATCAACGCTGCGACGCCCACGGGAAACATGTATGTATGCGGCAATCCCGGGGGAAATCCTACGCTGTATCAAATTCCAATTTCCGCCAGTGTGATGGGGACGCCCTTAGTCTGAGGCCGATCGTATCCCTCGACCACGAACACCATGTTCCCCGGTTACCGACGTCTATAACGCGACGGTCACCGGGGCAGGTCTGCCGCAAGAATGGGTATTCTTGAGTGTGCAAGGCTGCGGGTTCACCGACGGCGTGCGGCGGACTTCTCGTGCGTGATGAGCTTCAAGGTTACGCTTGGCAGCCCTCTTTCCAATACAACATCGGGCAAGAGTTCTGGACAGCCATCTGAATATCGAGGTCGTTGAGAACAGCGGGAAGGCACCTCGGGTGCGACGCACCGTGTGGAGCCCTGGGTATTCAGCATGACAGACGACAACGGTAGTTCACTGGCGCAATCAGGGGCCCGTGTTGTCGGCCCCTCCGGACCCATCTTGGACTGCAATACACTCTTACGGCAGCGCTGCGAGATCATTGACGGCAACAACAACATTGAGATCAATGCAACTCGGCGGCGGCACTTCGGGGGCTCACAGCCGACATGGGCTACCGGCTAAGGCGACACGACGATCGGACGGGACGATCATCTGGTATCAACTTCGGTGCCAATCCCGTCGCTGGGCTTTCGGGATCTGGCGGCACCAGCGGAATTATCATGGACAACACGTGTCAATCCTGGCGGCTCACAGGTTTATTTTTCCACTCTGAGGATGCGGTTGCAGCGGGAACAGCGGCGGCAATCGGGCGGAGGTACTGGCGGTTGCGCGGTTCAGGCATCACAACAGGGATTTAAACTAGAGAAAGCGGCGACATTCATGGCAAACGAGAACTCATCCGATAAGACACAGGTTTCGGCGACTACCAAGAAGCCCTATGAGAAGCCGAGCTTCCGCTACGAGCAAGTGTTTGTGACCACGGCCCTATCGTGTGGCAAGACCGGAACACAGGCCCAATGCTCGC
The DNA here is from genome assembly GCA_963700225.1 of uncultured Acidobacteriota bacterium. Classification (GTDB taxonomy): domain Bacteria; phylum Acidobacteriota; class Terriglobia; order Terriglobales; family Acidobacteriaceae; genus Sulfotelmatobacter. Next base: position 481,233 of record CAVOWU010000012.1, on the reverse strand, counting down.
TCAACATCAAGGTTTCGTGAGCCAGGCGGACGGCTCACGCAACCTTTTCGCCAGCGCTACTCGCCCCGAAGCTCGTCCCGGCACAATTCAAATATCCTCAGTTGTTCAAGTGATAGCCCTGGAAAGCGCTAAGGCTCTTGCCCGATTCGCGCCGCCCGCTTCACTGCAGCATGGAACCTCGAAGTGGTACCCTTTTCTGTCGAGGTTCGCATGTTCCTGTTCCGCCGGCTCATGATACTGGCGTTTTTCCCGCTTCTGATTGCCTCTGCTTATCCGCAAACCACCGCTCCTGACGCCGCAAACGACCGCACCACATTTCGCTCGAATGTGCGCGTCGTCCTGTTGGATGTCGTGGTTACCGACAATAAAGACGAGCCCGTCACCGGCCTGCCGAAGAACGACTTTGAAGTGTTAGAAGACGGCAAGCCGCAAACCATGGCGTCGTTCGACGAGCATGCGGGCGTCCCGGACATTCCAGCGTCTAGCTCTCGCGGCGAAGTTGCCCCCGAATGTCTTCTCCAACCTGCCTCTCATGAAAGCGGGTGACGCGGCGAACGTCCTGCTGCTCGATTCCCTCAACACTCCGATGTCGGACCAAAGCTACGTTCACGCGGCGATGATCAAGTACATCAAGAATATTCGTCCCGGGACTCGTCTCGCGATCTTCACGCTGGGCTCGCGCCTGCGATTCGTGCAGGGATTCACCGGCGATCCCGCAGTGCTCATGGCCGCGCTCAATGGCAAGAAGACCGCGGGAAATCCGGAATTGTCGAACTTGCTTCAATCCAGCGCCGAGCAGGATGCCAGCCGGAGAGCCATCGATCAGATCAAAGAACTGCAGGCATCGACGGGCGCGAACTTGCAGAGCTCGATCGACGCATTGACGCAGTTTCAGGCGGAGACCACTTCGTCGCAAACCGACGTCCGCGTCAAGACCACGCTCGAAGCCCTGCAGCAGCTGTCGAGGTATCTGGTGGGCATTCCGGGACGAAAGAACGTTATCTGGTTCTCCGGTTCCTTCCCGTTGAATACGCTTTCCATCAGCAGCTCCGGTCCGAATAGCGTCATGCCCACCGGTTTGCCCGATCCCTCCGGCGTAACGCGTGAGTACCAGTACGACATCGCCAAGGCTGCAAACATGCTGGCTGCGGCGCAGATCGCCATTTACCCGATTGGAGCCGAGGGCGTGGCCGTGGATCCCCATTACGACTTGAGTGGCCCGCTTCCGCCCAAAATTGCCGGCATAAAAGCGGAGCAGCAGATGACCCAAGCCCAGGTCGCAGATCTGCAACTAGGACAAACGCAGCGCAACGCCGATCATTCCTCAATGGACGAGTTGGCGCGCGATACCGGCGGACAGGCTTACTACAACACGAACGGATTCAATGACGCCCTCGACCACGTGCTCAACAATGGCACGCACTATTACACGCTGACCTATTCGCCGACCAACCGGACGATGGACGGAGAATTTCGGCGCATCGAAGTCAAACTGGCGACCGGGAAATATCACCTGGCCTACCGCCGCGGCTACTATGCGACCAACGCCGAAACCAAGCCGTCTGTCCAGGCGAGCCCGGTTGGCGATCCGCTGCGACCTCTGATGGATCATGGCACGCCGGGATCCACGGAAATTCTGTACGCGATCGGCGTAGTCCCTTCCGTGGTTCAACCTGGGAGCATCCGGGCCGGATCGGGCACTCCGCGCGCGGGCGACAATGAAAACCTGAAGGGCGCGGTAACGCGCTACCGGGTGAACTTCACGGTTTCGCCCGAACACCTCACGCTCGATCCCTCTCCGGATGGAGTGCGCCACGGCAACATCGAGGTGACACTTCTCGGGTACGACCGCGATGGGAACCCGGTCAATTGGATGGTGCGTATGCTTGAGTTGACGATGCCGCCGGAACGGTACGCCGCGGTGCAGCAAAAAGGACTCTCTTTCAGCATGGAGATCGATGTTCCACCCAGCGGTCTTTACCTGCGATCTGGCGTCTACGATCTGGGCTCAAACAAAGCGGGAACGTTGGAGATCCCGCTGGCAGCGATCGTGGCGAAGGCCACCGCGCCGAAATAAGAGTCGATGTTCTTGTGCCCTATGGGCGCCGGCAAAGCTCCTCGAAAAGCATCGCGCTGAAGCTCTTTGGGGTCCGTGAGATGCCGGTCATGGCGATTCGTTTTTGGACGAGGAAGTCCTGGATAGCCTCCATCGAACCGGGCTTGGTTTTCATCGTAACCTCCCTATAACCGCCTGATGGCGGACAGTTTAGCTCGTCAGGTGTAGCTTCCGCAGTGATCGGAATCACCCCGTCCGGTTCACGACAGGGGTGACCAATATCGATACGCATCGCATAAACATTCACTCTTGCGGATTGCCCGACCACGGGCGACAATTTAGCAGTTGGGTAGTACCCGTTCGAAGTGATCTGGCCGACGTTAACCCGGGGGAAATTCGCGAATGAAAAACCGCCATTACGTAACTATGTTTCTATCAACTACACTGACGCTCACGGGCTGGGCGCAGAGTAATGCAAGTTCCTCCTCCGCCCAGACGGTGTCCGCTTCCCAGAGCGTGAGCGACCGTGAACCACTGCAGGAGCCGAAGCCCAGAGATTTTTGGGATGGCGATGATCCAAACCTCGTCAACCTGGTCCTGCATCCGTTTGCCAACAAGAAGTACGTGCTGCGGCACACGCAGCCGATTAAAGATCGCCTCAATGAGCTGGATCAGTTGACGGCGGAGAACAGCGCCAAGATCAAAGACGTGGATGCCCGGGCAAATCAGGGAATTCAGCTGGCGTCCGAGAAAGTCAGTCTTGCCGATCAGCACTCCAGCGATGCCGTGAACAAGGCGCAACTGGCCCAGACCGCGGCTACCGAAGCCTCCACGCGGGTCTCGACAGTGGAACAGAAAGTCGGAAGTGTCGATCAGTACAAGGGCAGCAGCCAGACCGAGATCCGCTTTCGCGCTGGCCAAAGCGTCTTGAGCAAGAGCGCGAAAGATGCGCTTGACCAGATGGCTGGCCCGTTAGCGAGTCAGCGAAGCTACATTATCGAAGTGCAGGGATTCTCCGGTGGCCACGGCCAGACGGCAATTGCGAATTCGCAGAAGATGGCGGACTCGGTGGTGCGTTATCTCGTCTACACCCACAACATACCCGTATATCGCATCTACACCCTGGGCATGGGCAACGTTGCGGTTACCGGCGAAGGAACTGCTGCACGCAACGCCAGCGGCGGCCGGGTCGAGGTCAATGTGCTCCAGAACGGAGCTGTGAGCACCGCGCAACGATAGGACCTGGAGATTTCACAGGGGGCGAGCCTCTCAGGCTCGCCTTTTTTCTTTGTCGAAAAACCAAATCCTAAAACAGGACTGCGATTGACTGGTTTCGTTCTATTTCGCGAAGAATCGACAAAGTGTGATCTGGGTCACTGACGGCAGAAGACGCCCCCATTGAAGATGCCAACCGATGGCAAGCGGCCCTGCTCTAGGAGCGAACCATCAAATAGTGATTGCCGTTCGCTTGAAAGCCGGCAACCACAGGCTGTAGCGCTTCGCACAGACAGTTCCAGCTTGCTAGGTCGCACGGTTTACCCAGGGAAATCCTACGAGGTGAAGGGTTGGCGATGAAGGCAGCCGATCTGGGCCCACTCATTGGAACGTTCGCGAACCATTTCCACCGCTTGTTCTTCCGTTACGGTGTAACCCTGTTCGCCATCATTGCAGTTGCTTCCATCCGAGTCGGCTTGGTCGGGCATCTAGGATTGAGTCAACCCCTTCTCTTTTTTTTCCCGGTCGTCATGATGGCAGCCTTTTTGAGCGGTCGAGGCCCCGCATTGTTTGCCACGTTTATTTCCGTGCCAATCGTCGCTTATTTTTTCATGGAGCCGGTGTATTCGTTCTCCGTGACGCGTCCGGGCGACATGTTCAGGCTGGCCTTATTCGTCGTGCTGGGGATCATCGTCAGTGCGGTGGGCGATCTCTTCGTGCGTCGGCTGCGGCGTTCGCAGGAATTCGAAAAGGTCATCGAAGCTTCGGAAAAAATGATTGCAGTCGTCGATCGCGACTATCGCTACTTGGTCGCGAACCATGCGTTTCTCGATCGCGTCGGCCTGAAAATCGAAGATGTGGTCGGGCGCCCAGTCTCGGAATTTCTAAACTCGGCCGTATTCGAATCTGAAGTGAAGCCCAGATTGGATGAATCCTTTCAAGGCAAGGTTGTGAGATACGAAACGCAGTACGTGTACCCATCTCTCGGAGAAAGGGTGCTTTGCGTTTCATATTTTCCGATCGAGGGCCGCAGAGGCATCGATCGGGTCGCTTGCATATTGCTGGATGTGACAGAGCAGAAACGTGCCAATGCGGCATTATGCAGTTCGGAACATCGATATAGGACATTGTTCGAAAAAAGCGTGGCCGGAGTCGCGATCATCGAGTTAGGCGGACGAGTTATCGATTGCAATGACGCCTGGGCCCGCATTTTCGGGCACGCTAAAGCTCAGGAATGTCGTGGTGGTCAGGTCGCTAGTTACTATCCGCACCCCTCCAAGCGGGATGACTTGTTGTGCGAGTTGAAGCAAGCCGGTGCCTACTTCAGCCGGGAACTGGAACTCCTCCGAAAGGACGGCACGCCGCTGTGGGTGCTGCTCAATAGCGCGCTGATCTCCGAGAATGGCGGAGAACCGGTTATCCAATCCACAGTGATTGACATCACCGCGCATAAACAGGCGCAAGACGAACTGCGGCGACACGAGGAACAGTACCGGCAGTTTGTTGCGCAGAGCTCGGAAGGCATTTTCCGGGAAGAGCTTGACGCACCGATCCCCATTGATCTCTCCGAAGACGAGCTTGTCCACCACATCCTCAACGATTCTTATCTGGCGGAATGCAACGATGCCATGGCACGCATGTACGGCTTTGCATCGAACCGGGAACTGCAGGGAAAACGCTTGACCGAAATGCTGACCTCCGACGATCCCTGCAATCTCGAATTGACGCGCGAATACATACGATCGGGCTTCCGAGTGCTCGACCGCGAGTCGCACGAAGTGGACACTCATGGCAATCCCAAGATATTTCGCAACAGCATGATTGGTATCGTCGAGGACGGAAAACTGGTTCGCACGTGGGGAATCCAGCGGGATGTTACCGAGCAAGTGAAACTCGAGGAAGATCGGAGCAAAGTCCAGGAGGCGCTCAAGCTGAGCGAAGCTCATTTCCGGGCATTAGTGGAGCAGGCTACGGACGGCATTTTCATGGCCGACGCGCAGGGGAAATACCTCGACGTCAACTCCGCGGGCGCCGCGATGCTGGGTTATACGCGCGAAGAGGTATTACAGCTCTCGGTCCCGCAGATCGTGATGCCGCAAGAGTTGAAGCGGGTCGGTCCTGAACTATCCCGCTTTGCCGGAGGCGGCACGATCCTGAGCGAGTGGACGTTTCGGCGCAAGGATGGGTCGTGTTTTATGGGCGAGGTTTCCGGCAAGCAACTGCCGGATGGAAGATTGCAGGGAATCTTGCGCGACTTGACCGATCGGAGACGGTCGGAGGAAGAACTGCGCCAAAGCGAAGAACGATTTCGGGTTGCATTGAAGGGATCGCCCATCACGGTTTTCAATCAGGATCGGGAGCTGCGCTATACGTGGATCTATAACCCGCAGCTCTACTTGCAAAACGAGGTCCTTGGCAAGACGGATGAAGAAATTCTTGGCACAAAGAGATGCGCCGGCTTGATCGCACTCAAGCAGACGGTTCTGAAAACCGGAGTCTCCGTACGTGAGGAAATAGCGATTGCTCATAACGGCAACCATCACGCTTTCGACGTGATCATCGAACCGCTGTTCGACAACAGTGGCAACGTGGTCGGCATCACCGGGGCGTGCATGGACATCGCCCGGCTCCGCGAAATGACCGATCGTTTGCAGGACGCCCGGGACAAGCTGGCCCAGGAAAAATCTTATCTGGAGAGCGAGATCCAGTATGAACTCGGATTCGAGGAAATCATCGGGCAGAGCGCAGAGTTGCGCGAGGCCTTGAAGAAGGCGCGCATCGTAGCTCCCACCAACTCGACCGTATTGTTGTTGGGAGAAACCGGGACGGGGAAAGAACTTGTTGCCAGATCGCTGCATTCGCTCAGTACGCGGCGGGAGAAAACTTTCGTCAAGCTGAATTGTGCCGCTGTTCCTTCCGGATTGCTGGAGAGCGAACTCTTTGGACACGAAAGAGGGGCCTTCACCAGTGCGGTTAGCCAGAAGCTGGGGAGAATCGAACTGGCGGACAAGGGAACTCTTTTTCTCGACGAGATCGGTGAATTACCCCTCGAGCTTCAGCCGAAACTGTTACGCGTCCTGCAAGACTTCGAGTTTGAGCGGCTTGGAGGAGTGCACACTTTGCGGGTGGATGTTCGGATCATCGCCGCCACGAACCGCGACCTCCGCCAGGACATCGCCGACAAGAAATTCCGTGAAGACTTGTTTTACCGGCTGAATGTTTTTCCCATTGAGTTGCCGCCACTGAAGGATCGGCGGGGCGATATCCCAATCTTAGTCCAGCACTTTGTCCGAAAGCATGCCGTCCGGATGGGAAAACACATCGATACCATACCCGCCGAAACCATACCGATTCTGCAAAACTGGAACTGGCCTGGCAACATTCGCGAACTGGAGAACATGATTGAGCGCATGGTGATCATGACCAAGGGGTCGATCTTGTCTGCGCCACCTGCAGAGTTGGAGGATGTCCAGGATTCTCCTAACGGCAGTCTGACGGATATCGAACGCGAGCACATTATTCGTGTTCTACGCGAGACCAATGGCGTGCTGTCAGGCATCGACGGAGCTGCCACCCGTCTCGGCGTGAAGAGGACGACACTGCAGTCGATGCTCAAGCGATTCAATATTCAATTGCAGGATTATCGGCGCGGTACCGACGGGACTTACGGCATCTAGCAGGTGAAATCGTCTGGTTCGCGGCTAATCATTTCGTCAGACGACTGTATTTCTTCAAGACCTCGCGTAGCCGGTCGTGGGGCAGCGCGATTACCGTCCGATTGTCGATGCCGGTCATGGTCTCTGCCGCGACCATGGCGTTGACCACGGCTTCTTCCGTGGCCTGCACGGTCGCAAGAAAAATTGGATCGAGAGAATCGTTGGGCAGCATTGTGAGCTGGTGCAATCCCTTCGTACCTACCGCTCCCGGATTGGCAGTCGAGAAAGCGATGAAGATGTCGCCCGAACCATCGCCGGAATAGCTCCCATCGCGTCCAAGTCCAAGCGAGACTTTCTTGGCGATGCGCTTGAGCTGTGTCGGGATGAGCGGCGCATCGGTCGCGACAACCACGATGATCGAGCCGACGTCTTTCTGCCAAACGGTGTGTTCGGGAATTTCACGGCCCACATTGACGCCCGCGATCCGGAGCTGGTCGCGAGAGCCGTAGTTGCATTGCACCAGAACCCCGATCGTGTAGCCTCCAGCCTCTGCATCAAGCACGCGGGAACTGGTTCCAATCCCGCCCTTGAATTCGTTGCAGATCATGCCGGTACCGCCGCCCACGTTTCCTTCTTCCACCGGTCCTGAGTGGGCCGTATCGAGCGCGTGCCACGCATCTTCGGGTTTCACATGAAATCCGTTGATGTCGTTCAGGTATCCATCCCAAGTTTCGGCGACCACGGGCAGCGACCACCAGTAGCCTTCCATATCCGGCGAACCGTGCTTGACTTTCCAGGAAATGACGGCGTCGCGCACGACCCCCACGCTGTGCGTGTTGGTGATCATCACCGGGCCGTTGAGGAATCCGGAATCATCGACCCAAGTCGTTCCGGTCATTTCGCCGTTCCCGTTGAGCGTAAACCAGGCTGCGAAAGCGGCATCGTTCGAAGTCTTGCCGCGGGGATGGATCGCGGTTACCCCCGTGCGCACCGGACCCTTGCCGATTTCGAGTTTGCCCTCGCCGGAAATCAGCGTGGTGTGTCCCACCTCCACTCCTTTTACATCCGTGATCGCGTTGTTGGTACCGGGTTTCCCGTCAAAGGGAACGCCCAGATCACGGGCTCGAGGTTTGGTACCAGCCGACAGCACCGATGCCGACAGAGCAATGGCAAGAATCAATGCTGATCCACGGATGCGCGAGCGCGACATAGAGCCTCCGGCAAAGGAGGCAGTATACAGGGAGAGACCGCCGATGCGGGTACGCGCTTTGGTGCCTCCTCTCGCGAAAATAGCTGGGGTACAATCGCATCAAGAAATGATTCCTTGGGAGGAAGTGAGATGGAGAGCTGGAAGAAAGCGGCGGTGCTCGGTTCCATTGGGGCGGCGGGAATTTTGTTTATGAAAAAGCGCTATGCGGTGGGCGTGCTGGCCACGGGCGTTGGTCTTGCCCTGCTTGCATCGGAGTATCCGGAGAAGTTCGAGAAAGTGCGGCGGTCTTTGCCCGATTACTTCGATCGCGGCATGCAGGTGATGGAAATGGCTGCCAACGTGGGGAAGCGCATCACCGATGCAGCGGGACGAAGCGCAGCCGAGGCGTGGGACGAAATTGGCGGATAAGGCGCGCTTGCGGCCGCAACTATCCGTTCGTTAGCCCGTCGTCGGCGAAGGATTGTTACTTCTTTTGAGTGGAGTCGGCGGGCCTACTCAATTCCAAGCTGTTTCTTGGCCTCAGGGCTAAGCCGCTCCGGAGTCCATGGCGGCGTCCACACCACATTCACGGCCACGGTACGAATGCCGGGCAGTTGCTCCAGGCGCGATTTCACCTGCATGCTGATGTTGACGTGCTCCGGGCAGCCTTGTGCCGTGAGCGTCATATCGATGGCGACATCCTGCTTGTCTTCGTCGGCGGGCGCGAAATTCACCTTGTAAATCAGCCCAAGATCGACGATGTTGACCGGAATTTCGGGATCGTAGCAGCTCTTCAGAGCGCTCATAACCTCTTCTTCGGTGACTGGCATACCTGTATTCCCTCTGATTTTAGTGTACAACGCTTCCCGCGCGGGGAGCCGTCATCAGCCGGAAGCCGTCGCCATGGTCGAAGGTCGATGAAATAGGGCCAAAAGCAGCCGCAAGTGAGTGAACAACGCTCCTGTTTCGCGGTTTCCACTTCAATGCGCACAGAAGTTGCCCCCTGCAACCCTCCGGCCTTTCAACGCGAGATCCCGCTGTACTTGGGTAACTTGCGCCGTCCCAGCCCTTCCGTAACCTTCTGCTCCACGCGAGCCCGTACCATACTTACCATGGCAAATGACTTACCTCCCCCAGTCACACGCGAATTGGCGTAGCCCGCGCGCTCGGCTCGCCAGTGCCACCCCTGCTGTCCTTCGACTAGCGGATGGCCGCAGCCATCGGGGCGAACTGGAAACGGTATCGCTTACCGGCGGCCTGCTCAGCATGCCTGCCATGCTGGACCGCGGTTCCCGCATCAAATTAATGTTTCTGACCCATACCGGGCCGGTGCTGGGCTCCGCAGAAATGTTGAGTCCCGTTTCGACCACCCGGCAGCCGTTCCGCTTCGTTGCTCTCGAGGAAGGCGATCAGACCAAGCTGCGGGCGGTGGTTCAGTCCTCGTTGGATCTCGGCGAGGAAGCTTGGATCGAGAAATATAGGGCGGCGCTGATCAATCAAAAGCCGTGCCGTCACCTAATCCGCAAGCTCATGATCGGGTCTCTTTCTCTCCTGTCTATCGTGGGAAGTACCATCTACCTTTTGCACAAGGTTCATCTGTTGAAATGATGCCGACTCCCATAAACACCCGTCGTTGGCACCGCCATCAGGTTGATTTGCCGGTTCGCATCATCGCGCTCAACGGGATCCTGACCACTCCGGTTCCCGCCCGCGCCAGCGAAATCAGCCGCGCAGGTATGGCCCTCCGCGCCCCGGTGGATCTGAATCCTGGCGACGTGATGCACATTCAGTTCCCCACGTCCACGCCTTCACCACGGGTCAAAGCACTTGTTCGTAATCGTACCGGCGAATGTTTGGGCCTGGAATTCCTGACTCAACTCCCGCCGGACAACGAGGTGAGAGACCGGTCTAGGTTCCTGCCTGTTGCAGAAGTGGCGCGCAAACCACAATTGCCGAAATCTGTAATCGCTGTCGGCAATCCGAAAACTGTCTTCGCACAGCTGAGTCGAAAGCAGGAAGAACTCAAGCAGTTGCAGCGCGAAATCGATGCCCTCAACATGGCAATTCTGTTGCTCGCGGACGACGAAAACGAAATCTCCAGGGCTGTTTCGCTCATTGATTTGATTCCCCGTCCTTCTCACGTATAAATAGTTCGCCGCACTCGACACCCCTTCAATCTGAATACCGCACGTTGCGTATACAGGTGCCATCCGATGGTTCTGGCGATGGCCCTCTGGTACATTCTGTTGCATGATGAGCCCAGAGGCCAAACAGAGAATCCAACTGGCACTGTTGGCCGCGTTGGTGGTTGCCACCATTCGCGCCGGAGTCATTTTCTACGACCGCCATGAGGACCGCATGGCTGCCGAGCGACAGAAACACGCCCGAGATGTCGGTTACTCTAATCCCGATTACTACGTCAGCCCCAAGAAACTCTATCCTTACGACGTCAAGAGCGCGAAGCAGCTCACGCAGCAACCGGCTTGGGTCAAGGAGGGATACCACTACACCTACTATCCCTACGACGCGTCGAGCAAACGGGTTGACTTCGGGCACGAAGCTGGATTGCTTGGGCCGATCGAGAAACTTGCGATCATCGACGTGGTGGCGGCAACTCCCCCGGGCGCAGATCAGAAACGCCAGGTGATGGCGGTGTTTGAGAAGGAAGGCAAGAAGTATGCGGTTCCGATGGGCTACGAATCCGACGGTCAGTTCACCATCTACTCCGATGACATGTTTTTCATCGAAGATCCGCACGACCTCTACAAGCACTGGCCGCCGGATGTCTGGCAGGCGGTGGATCAACACACGGTAAAGCCCGGAATGAACGAACTGCAAGCCGACTTCGCTGTCGGCATGGGCGTGCCCGATTCAGGCGCCGGCTCCGACGACAAGACAGTACGCTACGCAAATGGAGGCAAGCCGCTGGTCGTCGTCTATCGCAACGGAAAAGTGGAAGACATTACCCCGGGCAACTGACGGGTGGGCTCCCTGGTTTCACAGCGATCGATCGCGGGTTGTGCTACCATGCCCCCCAAAGTTTCATGTGCTCGGGAGGAGTTATGACGACCGCGCTTAGACCACTAAGCACCGGGGAATTACTGGATCGCACCTTCTCTCTCTATCGCGGCCATTTCGGATTGTTTCTCGGACTTTTCGCTTTGCCTCATCTCTTTGTTCTCGCGTACCAGTGCATCGGGTTAACCTTCAAGTCTCCCAATCCCCAACTACCGAATCTCGTCCTGAATATGTTCTGGGCTATCGGCGCGGCATTGCTGAGTCTTGCCGCCTCAGCCGCATCGCAGGCTGCGACCGTCATTGCCGTCTCCCAGGTTCATCTCGACCGTCCCGCGGGCGTGGCGGATTCGTTCTCCCGCGTGAAAAGTCAAATCCTTCCTGTGATCGGGCTTTCGCTACTAGTGGGCCTTGCTGCGGGTGCGGCCTGCCTCGCCCTGATCGTGCCCGGAGTATTGCTTTTCATCATGTGGTCGCTCGCGGTTCCCGCGAAAATTCTGGAGAATCGCGGGGTGCTCGACTCCATGTCTCGCAGCATGGACCTCACGAAAGGCAATCGTGGCCGCATCTTTGTCATCTGGCTGCTGTTCATCGTGCTCGGCATTGGTGTGAGTCTCCTGCTGCGATGGCCCGTCGAACTGGCTGCGGGAGTGACTTCCATCTTCGCGATGCAACGCACCGCGCCGGTGTGGCAGGCGGCCTTGCTGGGGGTCAGTTTTATTTCCGAATGTCTCGTAGGTCCACTGGCCACGATCGCATTTTCTCTGGTTTATTACGATGAAAGAGTGCGCAAAGAGGCGTTTGATCTGCAATTGATGATGACGACTCTGGACGTGCCGGCAGCCCCTGGTTCCCCCGCGCAAGTCGGAGCATGACGACCAAGCGGATCTGCTTCCTGATTTGTCTCTTGATCGTGTCCGCCGTTTGCCGGGCGGATTCGACCGGAGTCGCCGTGCTCACGCCCGCCGAATACCGGGCGCAACTGACAGACATGCTGTCGGCGACGCTGCCACTCGACAGCTCCGTCTCGGCGATTCCTCCCGCATTCCACCGGTTGCCGGTGACGTGGCATGTCCACTCGGATCAGCGGGATTTTGATATTTCCACCGAAGGCCTGCAGCGTGACATCCGCCGCTACGAAAAGGACAGGACTGCCGACAACGCTCTCGCCGTCCGTGCCCGCTTGCTGAGCCTTCGCCGCGAGATGGATGGATATGAAAAGCCTCCGGCCGACGTCTCCGCGAATCGCACGAAGTTGAACTCGATCCTGGCGCAGCCTGAATTCGCCAGCCGCAATCCGGGATGGCTCGACCGCATTGACAAGCGGATCGAAGCTTTTCTCGTCAAGCTTCGCGGCGCGGTGATTTCGTTTCTCCTGCGCATTTTGCGCCGGCTCTTTGGATGGAGCGCCATCCCCACCGTCAGCAAGTTCGTCGTCTACGCGTTGATCGCCGCCGCGCTGCTCGCTCTCATCTACATCGTCTACCGAACCATCTGGCGCGATCAGGACGACACCGAGATCGTGCCTCGCGATCTTCCAGTCTCAGCGAAGGAATGGGCCATCTGGCTTGCCGAAGCCCGCGCCGCCGCGGCAAAGGGCGAATGGCGGGATGCGATCCATCTCGCCTACTGGGCGGGAATTTCCTTTCTCGAGCGTCAGGGATTGTGGAAGCCCGATCGCGCACGCACGCCCCGGGAATATCTGCGGCTGCTCTCGGCCTCGAGCGAGCATCGCGCCACACTCGCGGCGCTGACCCGGATATTCGAACTCGCCTGGTACGCCAAACGCGACGCCAGCGAAGTCACGTTTTCCCAAACGCTCGCAGAATTGGAGAAGCTCGGATGCCGCTGATCCCGATCGTAGATCCGCGAGACCGCAAGCTTCTGTTTGGAGCCTCGCTCGTTTTCGTGCTGCTTATCCTCGCGGCGATGATTTTCGGCGGAGAAGCGGGACGGAGCAGCGACGTTCCCAGCACTTACTCGACAACTTCCGGCGGCGCGAAAGCTGCATACTTGCTGCTGCTCCAGTCTGGATACAACGTCGAGCGCTGGGAAAAACCGCTGCTGCAACTTCCTCCTGCTGCGGGCCAGACGCTGATTCTGGCTGAGCCGATCGAGGCTCCGACTCGCGACGAGCGCCAGCGTTTGAAAACATTTCTCAACCAGGGCGGCCGGGTCATCGCCATGGGAATGTTCGCCGGCAACTTTCTCCCCGAGAATGAATCTGGTCCCGACTACCTCGGCGCAATGTCTTCGCAGAAAGCTGCGGCCGTGTCCCCCTCGGAGATCACGCGCGCGGCGCCCGAGATCACCCTCGTTCCCAAGACTTCATGGTCGTCGTACTCAGCGGCTTATCCTCTGTACGCCGCCGCCGATCGCACGCTGGTCGTGACGTATCCTTACGGCCGCGGAGAAGTTCTTTGGTGGGCGTCGGCGACTCCGCTGACTAACGCTGGGCTGAAAGAAACGGGCAATCTCGAATTCTTCCTCGCCTGCCTTGGCGACTCAAAGTCCCCGATTCTTTGGGATGAATACATTCACGGTTACCGCGACACTCTGGGCATGTCGATCGCGCATTCCCCGGCGAAGTGGGTAGTTCTGCAGTTGGTCCTGCTTGGACTCGCCGTCCTCGCCACGTTTTCGCGCCGCAGCGGACCAACTTGCAAGCCCGCCACCGACGTCCGCCTGTCGCCGCTGGAATTTGTGCAGACCCTTGGCGGATTGTACGAGCGCGCGGGCACTGCGTCCGTTGCCGTCGACATCTGCTACCAGCGCTTTCGTTACTGGCTGACGCGGCGCCTCGGAATCGGCAGCAATGCTTCGATCAACGATCTGGAATCCGCGGTGCGCGACCGCTTTGTGGCGGCTGACGACCATTTTGCCGCTATCCTGCGGCGATGCGAATCGGCCAAGCACGATCCTTATTTGAACGACGCCGAGGCGCTGCACTTGGTGCAGGAACTCGATCAATACGCAGTCCGCTTTCGCCTGTTTGACGGACGCAAGTTTGACGGTGCCAAGAAGGAGAACGTTCGATGAATGCAGTTCCGCAACTCGTGCAACACATTCATAACGAGATGAGCAAAGTGGTCGTAGGCCAGGACGAATTGCGCAACCAGTGCATCATCGCGCTGCTCTGCCGCGGCCACGTGCTGCTCGAGGGCGTCCCCGGCATCGCCAAAACGCTGACCGTGAAAGCGCTCTCGCGCCTGCTGCGCCTCGATTTCCAGCGCGTGCAGTGTACCTCTGACCTCATGCCCGCCGACATCGTTGGCACGAACGTTCTCAACATGGCGACCAGCCAGTTCCAGCTTCATCAGGGACCTGTGTTCACCGACCTGCTGCTGGTCGATGAAGTGAACCGCATGCCTCCGCGAACGCAGGCCGCGCTGCTCGAATGCATGGAAGAACATCAGGTCACGATCGATGGCAAGGGATATCCGCTGTCGCAATTCTTCACGGTCTTTGCCACGCAGAATCCAATCGAGTTCGAGGGAACGTATCCGCTGCCCGAGGCGCAACTCGACCGCTTCCTGCTGAAGCTGCGCGTGCCGTATCCCGCGCAGAAGGATGAAGTGCAGCTCCTCGCCAACGTGCAGAACGGATTCGAGTCGCGCGAAGTCGACAAGATGAATCTCTCGCCCATCGAGCCGGCGACGCTCGCCCAGGCGCAGCAGGAGACCAAGGCGGTCACGGTGCAGGAAGCATTGTTCGGCTACATCGTCCAGATCGTGCGCCGGACGCGCGATTGGCCGTCGCTGTCGCTGGGAGCGAGCCCGCGCGCCGCGGTCAGCCTGATGGCCGTCGCCAAGGCCTACGCTGCGATGGATGGCCGCGACTACGTCATCCCCGACGACGTGAAAGCCGCGTCGCGCCCGGTGCTGCGGCATCGCGTCATGCTGCGTCCCGAGGCCGATCTCGAAGGCATCACGCCCGACCAGATTCTGGAAGAAGTGGTGAAGGCCGTTGAAGTTCCCAAGTAAGTGAAAAGGAAAGACCGAAACGAAGCGACTGGTGAAAAGGGAAACAAAATCCGCAGCGAGGTTTTGATTTGAACGATCCCGGCCACCTGGTTCCACCCGAGATTGCGGCGAGCATGCGATCGTACAAGCGCGCCGGAGTAGCGTTCGGCGACCGCTTCTTTATGCTGCTGTTTGTGGGATTGGTTTGGATTGGTCCGGCATTTTTCGATTTCCGTTTCGTCTACGCTCTTCTCGTTTGGGACACGCTGGTTGTACTGGCGTGGATCGCCGACCTGGTCCAGTTGCCCAAGCCGCAGCAACTCCTGATCCGGCGCACGTGGAGAGCCCCCGCAGCGCTGTCGATCGAATCCGAGGTCGATCTCACTCTCGAGAGCTCGTCTTCCAAAAGCATCCGCGCCACGCTCATCGATACCGTTCCGGTTCAACTGCGTAACGAGCCGCCTACGCTCACGATTCGCGCGCGCGCGAAGAGCGGTGGGACCGCGAGCTACCGCATTCGTCCCGTGCAGCGCGGAGACGCCAAGCTCGGCGAGTGTTACGTACGCTATCAGGGCGTGCTGCGCATTGCCGAACGCTGGGTGCGCGCCGAGATCGCGCAGACCGTACGAATTTATCCCAACCTCGACGAAGCCAAGCGGCACTCGATCTACCTGCTGCGCAGCCGCCAGATGGCTGTCGAGAAGCGGCGTGCGCGCGTGCGCGGGATTGGCCGCGAGTTTGAGAGCCTGCGCGAGTACCAACCAGGTGACGAATACCGTGACATCTGTTGGACCGCCGCGGCCCGTCGTGCCAAGCTGGTCACGCGCCTCTACCAGATCGAGCGCAGCCAGACCGTCTGGATCGTCATCGACTCCGGACGCCTGATGCGCGCGCGCGTCGGCGGATCGAGCAAGCTCGATCAGGCGGTGAACGCGGCGTTGAGCCTCGCGCAGGTCGCGCTTTATTCCGGCGACCGCGTTGGCCTCATCGCCTACGGCCGCGGCATCCGGCAGCAGCTTCCCGCGGCCAAGGGCAGCGCGCACCTGCGGCACATCATCGATCAGCTCGCGCTTGTCCGCGAAGAAGGCGCCGAGGCCGATCACCTGCAGATGGCCGGGCGCTTGCTCACTGACCAGAAGCGGCGCAGCCTGATCGTCTGGCTCACCGATCTCGCCGAGACTGCGATGACTCCTGAGGTGATCGAGGCGGCGTCGATGATGATGCCCCGGCATCTCGTGCTGTTCGTCGTGATCGGCCAGCCGGATCTGGGAGAGCTGGCGGCCAAGACTCCGCAGAGCGAATCGGAGATGTATCAGATAGCCGCCGCGCAGGAGATGGTCCACCGCCGCGAGTTGCTGCTGGCGCGTCTGCGCGAGCGCGGCGCGCTGGCGATGGAAGTGAGCACCGGCGTGGTCTCCCCGGTCCTGGTAAACGCCTATCTGCAAATCAAGGAGCGGAGCCAGTTATGATCAGGTCGCTAGCCTTTTCCTCTGATTCTCCTAGTCCAACCGGATATACCCACCTCTCCTCGTTTTTTGATCGATTCTGGCAAAATCCTTGTTTTCTTATAGTTGCGGTAAACGTGCGGTTGCGTGGTCTTGAGGGCATGGTGTCGACTTTGTGGTGCCCACGCTTCGAACACCGCAAAGCGTGGGGCAGCCGTTTCGTAGTAGTGCAAACGGGAACAAGGCTGTGCCAGTCCCCGACGAACTCTTAGTGCGAATCCCCTTTCCTCCGATCTCTAGCAAGGAGAAGGTAAATCCCGAGCAGGCCCACAAAACAGCAGAATGAATCGGTTGCAATGTGGACGAAAACAACCAAGCCCAGGTCATAGGATGCGCCCGCCACTCCTGTTGGGAAAATCCAGTGGGTAATGTAATCCCCGGGTGTTGTCACCGCCAGACCCAAAGCTAATGCTGCCAAGAAAATGGACAGCACGATGCCAGCTATGACTAAGACTATTTTCTTGACATCGCGATTCATAGGCTAATGCCACTGTGCCAAAATCTAGCCGCCGGGTGCCGGACCGACTCGCGGACACACTTATTTAATCGGCTGCCCCAGGCTTCGTGATTTTCGAAGCCTGGGCATTTCTGGTGCCTAGAGCACAGGATTTCTGCGGCACTTTTCCACTGGGCATCGGCGTGACGAAGTTCATTCGTCACAGCCAAACCGCTCCCGCGAATGCTATACCTGCACCGTGCCGAATCGTCTGCATCGTTATTACGGCTCGGGTTACTCGCATTTCATTACCGCCAGTTGCTCCCGGAGGTTGCCACTGCTGGCCACTCCGTGGAGCCGGGATCTGTTCCTCCGCGTGCTGGAGTCGGTTCGACGACGGTACCACTTTGTGGTGGTGGGATATGTCATCATGCCCGAACATGTTCACCTGCTGATCAGCGAACCGGGGCGGGGCGATCCGTCGGCAGTGATGAAGGCTCTGAAGCAAGGATTTGCCCGACGCCTGCACCGAACGAATCATTCCCATCTGGTATCACCTATGCAGGCGCCGGTCGAATTCGCTCGGATATGGCAGCCGCGGTTCTACGATTTCGTCGTGTTCTCGGACAAGAAACGGGTGGAGAAGCTGCGCTACATGCATCGCAATCCGGTGAAGCGTGGACTGGTTCTGGAGCCGCAGCAGTGGGCCTGGAGCAGTTTCCGGTACTACGCGTACGGAGAACCGGGGCCTGTGGTAGTCAACGAGCCGCAGAGGGCTGAGATGAAAGTTCGCAAAATCTCTTGATGCAGGCAGCAGGAATGCCCAGGCTTCGAAAACCGCGAAGCCTGGGGCAGCCGATTTATGGATGGCGGCAGCGGTCGGGAAATCCAGTCGTGACGCTACTAAACACCGTTCAGCTTCTGGTAGATCCACATCGCCAGGAGCACCATGAACGATACGCCAGTCCCGACGCTGAAGACGCGTACAGGGATGATCAGGCGGTTGACCTTGGCCAGCAGTTCCGTCTGCTCTTCATGCATGTGCGAACTGGCGTCGTCGAGAAACAACTGGTCGTCCCGGTGCATGGAGAGAGTGCTGTTGTAGATCAGCAGGATGATCAGGGCGATCGCGAAGACTCCGAAGATTACCGCCAGGATAGTCAGGGTCATAATCCACCTCGGCCGGAACGGAAACAACTATGGCGCTTATATTGTGCCGCTGCGGAGGAAGGGATTACTGGTCAGTTTTGATCATATAGCCTGCCTACAGCGCAGTGCCGTTCTTTCGCCGCTTCTCGGCTTCACCGGGATCTGCTCCTCCGGCGGTTTGCTCGGGTGCCGAATGAAGTCCCCACTTCCGGCAAAATCGGCCGGAAATGGGGCACCCGAATCTCCGTGACTCCGTACGAAACAGATTTACTTCCGGCTGGATGGTTTTTCTCGTCCCAGGCCGAAGAGGTAGGCGTTCAGGAGGACGAACAGGGCGGCGGCCATCGAGAACTTTAACGCTACGGGAAGATTCGTCGGAGAAACGAAGGCTTCGATCAGGCCGGCGATGATCAGGATGGGGATGGTTCCGACGAGGAGTTGCACCGCTTCGAATCCGGCGCGGGCGAGGGAATCGCGGCGCGGCAGCACTCCGGGGAAGAGCAGGCCTTGCGCGATACGGAACCCTGCGCCTCCCGCGATGAAGATCGCGGGCAGTTCGAGGACGCCGTGGGGCGCGACGAAGCTCCAGAGTTGCAGGCTCATGCCGGAGAGAAAGCAGGCCATGCCAATCACTCCGATCATCAGGCCGTTGAAGGCCATCATGTAGATGGTTCCGAGGCCGCCGGTGATGCCGAGCGCGAAGGTGGTGAATCCGACCGACATGTTGTTGGTCATGATTGCGCTGGAGGCGACGGGCTTGATGCCGACGATGGAATGCGTCCACATCTGGTGGCGGTCGATGGTCTCGACCATTTGCGGGCCGAGCAGCTTCACCTTGAAGTCGGGATTCTGGTAGGTGAGGATCGCTCCGAAGATGGCGGCGATGGCGAAGATCAGCGTAGCGAGTTCAATGTGCTTGAGATGGCGGCGGAAGGCTGCGGGATAAGTGTCGACGAAGAACGACAGCATCGCCCGGGGACTCGCCCTGTGGCCGGAATAGATGGTATTGTGGGCGCGCACGAGCAACTGGTTGACGTAGCGGGCAAAGTGCACGGAGGCGCGATCTTCGCGGATCGCAGCGAGATCAGCCGCGGTCTGGCGGTAGAGCAGGCTGAGTTCCTGCAGGTCGGAACGCGAGAGGGACTTGAGGCCTCCGGTGGAGGATTGAGCGAGCAGGGATTCGAGCTTGCTCCAGTGTGGCTTGCGCTTCTCCAGCCAGCGGGTGGAAATCATTGTGGACTCGTTCGATCAGCTAAACATCGACACGCCGGAGCAAATCGCTCTGGAATTGCCGCTTGCGGGAATCGGCAGCCGCTTCCTCGCGTTCACGATAGATACTTTAATCCAGGTGGCTCTGTACCTCATAGCCGGGATTATTTTCTTCCTGATTCTGGGACTGGGAACTTCGATGTGGTGGTACGTGCCGGGATCGGTGGGTCCGGCGGTGGGGATTTTTATTTTGTTCGCGATTTATTGGGGATACTTCGCGGCGTTCGAGGCGTTTTGGAAGGGGCAGACGCCCGGGAAGCGGTATGCGGGGATCCGGGTGATCAAGGAGAGCGGGCGTCCGATCAATGCGTTTGAAGCAATTGGGCGGAACTTGATGCGGGCCGTGGATGGGCTGCCCGGGATTTACGGCGTGGGACTGGTGTGCATGATGATGAACCGGCAGAGCCGGCGGCTGGGAGACTTCGTGGCCGGGACCGTTGTGGTGCATGAGAAGCCGACTGACGAGGTGCGGCCGACGTGGAACACGGCTACGGACGCGGGTTCTGCGACGGGTGGGATGGGGCAAGTAACGGCCGACGAGTTGGTGCTGATCGAAACTTATTTGAGCCGGCGGTGGGAACTGGATCCGGCGGTGCGGTTAAGAACGGCGATCCAGATTGCGGATCGAATTAAGGCGAAGACTGGGATGGAGCCGCAGGGGCACCAGCACGTCGACGATTTTCTGGAAGAGTCGGCACGGAAGATTCGGGATAGCGGGCGGTTTGGGTAAGTCAAAATATTCAACACGGGGGGCACGGAGGAGCACAGGGAAAACCTAGCTTCTGTGCTTTCCTGTGAGATTTGTGGCGCGAGATTTTTCTCACTTTATTGCGATCGTTTGCTGGGGCAGGTTCCATCCGCGGAGGGTTAGCTGCGCGGCGCCTGTCGCGGACTTTGCCGGATATTCGATTTCGATCTCGCGGCTCTCACCCGGGAGAAGTGACACGCAGTTGTCGGTGTAGTAGGCGGGAAGAATCCGCAAGCCGTCGCCGGCGTTCACCAGCGTGAGTTTGTTTTCCAGTGATGCGACGGTTCCGGTGTTGCGGAGTTCGACTTGGATGCGAAGGTTGTCTCCAGTGCGCGTGAACTTGGCCGTTGCAAAAAGCGTCGCAGCGCCGAGATGGTTCAGGCGGCGATAAGAAGAATTCTGCGTGCCCAGCCAGTAGAGGTTGCGAGAGACAATTTGCCCCGAGGTATCTCGCAACTCGAGGTTCACCAGCACGATTTGCTCGGATGCCAGCAACGGCGCGAGATCCAGCTTGAAGCCTTCGGTGGTGACGTCCGCGGGAGCGTCGCGCTTTTCTTCATGATGCATCCGCAGCTTGTTGTCGAGCGAGTAGACGTCGGCGACGACTGTCAAACCTGAGTGCGCGTCGTTGGTGGTGTTGACGACCGCGACGTCGTAGTTCGACAGATCGAGTTGCACGTGCAGCGGCTCACAGGCTTTCTTCACGCCGTAGAACGAAGACTGCGTGTCGTAGTCGGAGTTCAGAATCTGCCAGGTGTTGCTCGGCCACGCGGGCTGCGTCATCCAGAGAAGGCGTCCGCTATTGGGGGCCCAGAGGTGGGCGTTCATGCCTTCGAAGATGGCGCGGTGATCGACATAATCGAGCATCTGCGCCTTGCGGTCGAAATCCTCGAGGCTCGTTGGCGCACCGAACTCTGCCTGCATTTGCGCCATGAAGGGCGCCATCTCTCCGTTACCACTCGCATGCCAGTCGTGGTATGCCCAGACATCGTCGATCGGCCACTGATCTTCTTTCGGAATCCACGAGCGGAAAGATTCGAGGGTCGAGAACGAAGGCGTGCCGGTCTCGACGGAGAATCCATGATTCAGAGTTGTGTAGTAGAGCGTGGGGTCCATGTACTTGTACGGACCGCTATTTTGCAGATTGACTTGATTGGAACTTGGGAAGTAGTAGCGGGTGCCGTCGAGCGTGCGGACAAGATCGATGATGCCTTCGTTGATGATAGGCTGAGGCACTCCCTCGTTGCGGCCGCACCAGACGAGAATCGATGGATGATTGCGGAACCGGAGGATGGTGTCGCGAACGTTGTCGAGGAAGAGCGCGGGATCTTCGGCTTCGACGTTGTAGTTCTGCGTGGATTCCCAGAAATCATTCCAGACCATGAGCCCGTATTCGTCGGCAAGGTCGTAGAAAACTTCCTCGGTATTCTGGCCGACCCAGTTGCGGATGATGTTGAGGTGAGCGTCGCGGTGCAGGCGGAAGTACGGCTCGAGCCGTTCGCGGGAGACGCGTTTGCGGGAATCATCCATGCCCCAATTGCCGCCGCGGGCGGCGATGCGAACGCCATTCACCCTGACGACCAGATAGGGCGCGGCGAGGGTGTCGTCGAGCATCTTGATGGAGGGAGATTTTTCTTCACCGGGGATGAGCGAGGCAACCCAGGACTTCCAGCCGTCTTTCCACTCCGGCGGGAAGGCCGACGGGAAGGGATCGGCAGCGGGAATCTCGCGCATGGCCTGGTGGCGGACATCGACCACTTGTTCGGATTTTTCTCTCGCGGTTGTCGGCGAGTATTCGAGACGGCGCAGATGCCCGGTGCTATCAAACAAGCTTAGTTCGTAGGTGATCTCGCGGATTCCGAAGCGGACGTCTTTCGCGTCGGACTGCGTGGTTCCCTCAGTGAACGAGAGATGCAGCGTGTAGAGATCGGGCTTGCCGTAGCCGTTGGGCCACCACAGACGCGGATGTTCGACGGAGAGTTGCGAGAACTCTTTTGGCGATAAGGTTACCGAGCTCTTTCCGGGAGGCACCGTGAGTTGCTTTGTCACGCTGGTGTCGCCGAAGATGGCTTTCAGTGTGCCGTTTGCCGGCGTGGCGGAATCATTTTCCAACGGCACCGTGATCTCGACGTCGGCGCGGCTGGTATCCGGAAGCGGGAGGCTCGTCACAACTTGCGCATCGCCGATCTTTACCGTCCTCGTTGCAGTCAATGTCACTGGTTGCCAGATGCCGGTGTCGCGGTCGCGGATGGCGGGGATCCAGTCCCAGCCTTCGGTGGCGACGAAGGTGGGGCCGTCGAGGCACATGATCCCGCCGTTTTCACCAGGGCCACCTTTGATGGATTGCTCCTGGGGAATGCCAGGATGGGGAGGCGGCGAGACGCGCACGGCGAGAACGTTCGCGCCATCGGCCTTCGCGATACTCGTAACGTCGAAGACTCCGCGAATGAACGCGCCTTTGATCGATCCGAGGGCCTGGCCGTTGAGCCATACGGAGGCCGCATAGTTGATGCCTTCGAAAGTGAGCGTGAGGCGGCGATCCCGGGCCGGGCGAGGCAGGCGGAACTCCACGCGATACCAGTAGTCCTGCTTATTAAGGCTCTCAGGGATATCGAGATTGTTGAGACCGAAATCGGGATCAGGATAAAGTCCGCGATCGACCATGGTGGTGAGAGCGGTTCCGGGAACGGTTGCGGACATCCACTCGTTGGTCTTGAAGTTCGGTCGCGAGATTGCGGGACCATCGGCGGTGATTTTGGGCGCGGGAATCATCGTCCAGCCAGCGGCGAGAGTCCATTGAGAATCACTGTTGGCCTGTACGATTTCCTGCGCGCGAAGCGGCTTGGCCTCGGGGTGAGAAAATGGCGCCTTGCTGCGCGGCATGGTGGAAGGATCTTGCGGAGCGCGGTATCCAGCCTGACCGCGGGTTTGCACGGGCCAGGGCTTTGAGCCTTCTTCGAATTCGATGTTTGCGAAATCTCCCGGCGGCATCGAGAGTTGCTTGATTTCGTCCGGGGGCAGGGCTTTTCGAAGCACAGTCAGAGATGCGATCATTCCACCAAAGTGTTTCCAATTCATCGAAGCTGGAGCCGGAGGGGCGATTTCGAGGAATGGGCTGACGCTTCCGATGTCGAGCTTGCCGCTCGCGACTTTCACTCCGTCGCTGAAGAGAGCGAAGGTTTCTCCATCAAAAGTGGCCGCGAGGAAATGCCAGCTTCCCGGCGCGAAGGATGCAGAGGCCGAAAGGCTATTATCTTTGCCAATCGAGAGCAGGACGCGGCTGTTATCCAGCGAGAGGGCGCGAAAGAATTCATCCGCCGCATCGCCTACGCCTGCGAGCACAGTGGCAGTCGTCGATGACTCCGCTGGTTTTACCCACGCGTAAATCGACCAGGGGGAGTCGGCTCGCAGGACAGGGTCGTCTTTTGCTAAAGGCTTTCGCAATCCGTCGCCGTCGGGAAGGAAAATCGCGTTGTAGGGGCCGTAGTAAGCAGGCTCGGTGGCGGCAGCATTCTGAGAGAAGCTTGTAGCCGCGACGCTGAACAGAAAGATGAAGGCGATACCAAGTTTCGAGACAAGTCCAATCGAAGAAAAGCGCGCTCTCATGAAATCTCCGTTCCAGAGATGAATCAATGAATGACTGACGGCCAGCGTTCCATGCTACGCTTCGGCCCGGTGCGGCTGCCAGTTAGTCAAAGTTGTGCGTTGAAAAGGAGAGGTTTGCTCGTCCGGACGTTCCAGGATTATTCGATCTGTAATTGTGATTGACTCAATCGAAAAATCAGATTTCAGCGATGCGGGCATTTTTTCTTGACGAAGCCGGTTGCCGCACGTAATCTTTGGTTGATGCAGCCTCATGTTCATCACCGCCACCATCACCATGCGCATAGCGTGGAGGCGGGGATGCATACCTGAGATCGCAGAATTAATCTAAGAAGCACTTATCAGGTTCAGGCCCGCTGAAGCGAATGCTCAGCGGGCTTTTTGTTTTCCGAAAGGGATTGCGCGATGAATACGAAACTCGATTTTGAAAAGATGAACGGCTTACTCCCCGCAATAGTGCAGGATTGGCGCGATGGGGAAGTGCTGATGGTGGGATTCATGAACCATGAAGCGTTCGAACAGACACTGGAGCGCGGTTACGTGACGTTCTTCAGCCGCACGCGGAACGAGCTGTGGATGAAGGGTGAGAGCTCGGGCAACAAGCTGAGGGTGGTATCTGCGCAGACAGACTGCGATCAGGATACGTTGTTGCTGCGAGTGGAAGTTGAGGGGCAGGGAGTGGTTTGCCATCGAGGGACGAGGTCATGCTTTACCGAAACCATTCCAGTGCGGAGTGCGGAAGCGGCGGCGAGCTCTGGCAAGGAGGCGCGATGAAGCTGCGTATCGGAATTCCGAAAGGCAGCTTGCAGGAGGCGACTCTGCAACTGTTTGCGCGAGCTGGGCTCCCGGCGTATACGAACGGGCGATCATATTTCGCGACGACATCGGATCCTGAGATCGATTGCATGCTGATCCGCGCGCAAGAAATGGCGCGCTACGTTGAACATGGCGCGATCGATGCCGGACTGACTGGCCTGGATTGGGTCGTGGAAAGCGGACTCGAAGTGGTGACGGTCAGCGATCTGATTTATGCGAAGCGGAGCCGGGGGAAGGTCCGGTGGGTGCTGGCGGTGCCCGATGATTCAAGTGTGCAGCGAGCCGAGGATCTTGACGGGTGTATCGTTGCGACCGAACTGGTGAAGGTGACGCGCGACTATTTCCAGAAGAAGAACGTCGACGTGAAGGTGGAATTTTCATGGGGCGCGACGGAAGTGAAGCCACCCATGCTCGCCGATGCGATTGTGGAAGTGACCGAAACGGGCAGCTCGCTCAAGGCGAACTGGCTGCGGATTCTGGAGACGGTGCTGGAATCGAATACGCAGTTGATAGCGAACAAGGTTTCTTACGCGGATGGTGAGAAGCGGCGCAAAATCGACAACCTGGCGCTGATGCTTCAAGGGGCGATGGAAGCGCAGGATCGTGTCGGACTGATGTTAAATGTCCGCAAAGACGATCTCGCCGCCGTGCTCGCGGTTTTGCCGGCATTGCAGAAGCCGACAATTTCTCACTTGAGCGATGAGGAATGGCTGGCCGTCAACACCGTGATCGACGAGGGTGCTGCCTGGGATGTGATTCCACGGCTCAAGGAAGCGCGAGCGGAGGGGATCGTGGAGTATCCGCTGAACAAGGTGGTGCTCTGATGCGGATCGTCTCTGGCAAGCAGGCGGAGGCGCTGGTCGAGCGGCTGGCGGCGAGAAGCGTCGAGTTGAGCACGCTCGAGCCACGCGTGCGGCGCATCGTTAATGATGTGCAGCGAAGTGGAGATCGCGCATTGCGGCGATATGCGGAGAAATGGGATGGGCTTTCCCCTAACCAGACTTTACAAGTTTCCCAGGACGAGATGAATGCCGCGTGGGAATCCGTAGCACCGCAGCTGAAGAAAGCCTTGCGCGAAGCCGCGAAGAATATCCGGCGCTTCTGCGAATGGCAAAAGCCGCGAACGTGGACGCGGACCCACCACGGAATGTCGTTGGGACAGCGCATACAGCCGCTGCATTCGGTCGGATGCTATGCGCCCGGGGGCCGCTATCCGCTAGTGTCGACAGTACTGATGACGGTGATCCCGGCGTTGGTCGCGGGAGTCAAGAACATTCGACTTGCGTCTCCCAAGCCGTCTCGGGAAGTGCTGGGTGCTGCCGCGATGCTTGGCGTGACTGAGTTCTACCGCGTGGGGGGAGCGCAGGCGATTGCAGCTCTGGCCTACGGGACAGAGAGTGTTCCGCGAGTCGACAAGATTGTCGGTCCTGGAAATTCCTTCGTTACGACGGCCAAGAAGATAGTGTCGTTCGATTGTGCGATTGATTTTCTTGCCGGCCCGACCGAGGCGCTGATATGGAACGATCAAGGGAATCCGGAATTTATTGCGGCCGATCTGGTGGCGCAGGCCGAGCATGATGTGGAGACGCTGTGCCTGTTGGTTACGACGTCGCGCAAATTGGCTCGAGCCGTCGCGGGATGCGTGGCGAGACAGGCGCGGGATAATCCAACCGCGCAGAAGTCTTTGCGCACACGCGGATCGATATTGATTGCCGGATCGAGTGATCAAGCTTGCGAGTGGGCGAATCGACTGGCGGTGGAGCATATTACCGTGGGTGAGAAGGACTTGTCCTCGATTCGGAATGCGGGGTCGATCTTTGTCGGAGATTATTCGGCGCAGGCGGCGGGAGATTACGCGTCGGGTCCGAACCACGTGCTGCCGACGGCGGCGCAGGCTCGGTTCCGCGGAGGATTAAGCGTCTTGGATTTCGTGAAGGTGGTGACCGTGCAGCAGCTTTCTGCCGCCGGACTGCGGGGGATCGCTCCCGCGATCGAGTGCCTGGCTGCCGCGGAAGGCTTGCCAGAACATGCGAATTCTATCCGCGTGAGGTGCGAACGTGCTTAAGCCGAGAGAAGCGGTGCTCAGGGTACCGCTGTATCATCCGCCATTGGCGGGACGAGAAGGCCTGCGCTTGGACTTCAACGAGAATACGGTCGGCTGTTCGCCACTAGTGTTCGAGAAATTGCGGCGGCTTGATCCGGAACAACTGGTGAAGTATCCCGAGCGGGGGCCGGCTGAAGGTGCCGTTGCTGGTTTTCTGGGAGTTCCGGCAGACGAGGCCCTGCTGACCAACGGAGTGGATGAAGGGATTCATCTCCTGTGTGAGACGTATCTCGAGGCGGGCGATGAAGCGGTGATCGTGGTGCCGACGTATTCGATGTACCGGATTTATGCGATGGCAGCCGGGGCGCGCGTGGTCGAGGTTGCGGCAGGCAAGGATTTTGCGTTTCCGGTGCAGGAGTTGATCGAACGCGTCAGCAAGCGAACCCGATTGATCTGCGTGGCCAATCCGAATAACCCGACTGGCAGCGTGGCTTCAGAGGAAGACTTGCTGCGAATCGCCCGAACCGCGCCGGATGCGGCGCTGCTGGTCGATGAGGCTTATTTCGAATTCTACGGGCAGACGATGCTGGGCGCTTGGCGCGAACTTCCGAATATTTTCATCGCGAGGACATTTTCGAAGGCGTATGGAATGGCAGGGTTGCGCGCCGGAGTGTTGGCCGGAGATGCGGAGCAAATGAAGTCGGTGCGGCGCGTGGCCTCCCCTTATAACGTGAACGCGGTGGCGCTGGCTTGCCTGCCGGAGGCGATCGCCGATCAGGACTACATTGCGGAATACGTGAGGGAAGTTCGCGAGGGGCGGACTCGTTTGGAGAGGGCGCTTGACGCGAATGGAATTCAGTTCTGGTCGAGCCAGGCGAACTTCGTTCTGATGCGCGTCGGCGAATCGACAATTGATTCTGCGAGATTTGTAGAGCAGATGCGGCGAAAAGGAATTCTAGTCCGCGACCGGTCGAGCGATCACGGATGCGAGGGATGCGTGCGGATCACGCTCGGTCCGAAGGAGCATGCAGATCGGTTGATCGCCGTGATGCAAGAGACGGTCGATGAGTTGGGCATCGCCCAGGGAGCGTCGCGACGATGAGAAAAGGAACGATTAAGCGAGCCAGTAAAGAGACGCAGATTCAGATTTCACTGACGATCGAGGGGCACGGGAGATATCAGGTGTCGACCGGCATACGTTTCTTCGATCACATGCTGGAGTTGTTCGCGCACCACGGCGGCTTCGATTTGAAACTTAAGGCGAATGGCGATCTTGATGTCGATCAGCATCACACGGTGGAAGATGTGGGGATCGTGCTCGGACAGGCTTTCGACAAGGCGTTGGGCGCGAAGCGCGGAATCTTGCGGGCGGGGTATTTTCTGATGCCGATGGACGAGACCATGGGCATGGTAGCCGTCGATTTTTGCGGGCGGACGGCTGCGGTAGTGGATACGAAGGTTCGCACGCGGCTCGTGGGAGATTTGCAGTCAGAACTCGTGGAGGATTTCTTCGAAGGCTTCGCGCGGGGCGCGCGGGCCAACGTCCATGCGCGCGTGTTGTATGGACGGTCGAGCCATCACAAGATTGAAGCTTTGTTCAAGGCGTTTGCGCGGGCGCTGCGAGCGGCGTGCTGGCGCGATCCGCAGATGGTGCGGCTGCTACCGAGCACCAAAGGAGTGCTGTAGTGATCGCGATTGTCGATTACGGTGCGGGGAATCTGGTGTCGGTAAAGAAGGCGTTCGAGTGGCTGGGAGCGGAGTGCGCGATTACGTCGGATCCGGCAGCGGTGGCGAAGGCGCCGAAGATTGTGTTGCCGGGAGTCGGGCACTTTGCTTCGACCGCGGCGCTTGAGCGATCGGGAGTGCGCGTGGAGATTGCGAAGGCAGTGGAGCGGGGAGTGCCGTTCCTGGGCATCTGCGTTGGCATGCAGTGGATGTTCGAGGGGAGCCATGAGGCTCCGGAAACTCGCGGACTGGGTGTGTTGCACGGAGAATGCGAGCGGTTTCCTGCGACGGTGAAATCTCCTCATGTGGGGTGGAATTCGGTGGAAATCGATTCGTCTTCACGGCTGTTTCGAGGCGTGCCATCGTCGTCGTTTGTTTATTTCACGCATTCATTTCGAGCGCCAGTCGCGGACACGACTGTCGCTTGCTGCGAGTATGGCGGTCGATTTTCCGCGGCTGTGGAGCGCGAACATCTGTTCGGGCTGCAATTCCATCCGGAAAAATCGGGCGAGACTGGATTGAAGCTGTTGAGCAACTTTTGTGAGCTTTGATATCGACTCCAATTATGCTGACGAAACGGATTATCGCTTGCCTCGACGTAAACGGCGGACGCGTCGTCAAAGGCGTGCAGTTCGTGGATCTGCGCGACGCAGGCGATCCGGCGGAACTGGCTAAACGGCACAGCGATTCGGGAGCGGATGAGATTGTGCTGCTCGACATATCCGCGACGCACGAAAATCGCGCGACTCTACTTGATACCGTGCGCCGAACCGCGCGGCAGTTGTTTATTCCGTTTACCGTGGGTGGAGGGATTCGCAAGCTCGAAGACGCGGCGGCAGTATTTGCAGCGGGAGCGGATAAGATCAGTGTCAATTCGGCAGCGCTGGCCGAGCCAAAACTGATTACACAAATCGCTGAGCGCTTTGGATCGCAGGCTGTGGTCGTGGCAATCGATGCCAAGCGCAATGGCTCAAGCTGGCAGACCTATACACATGGAGGTCGCACGAGCAGCGGGCGGGATGCGATTGTGTGGGCGCGGGAAGCGGAAAAATATGGCGCCGGAGAGATTCTCTTGACCTCCATGGATCGCGATGGGACTGGCGGCGGCTTTGATTGCGAACTCACGCGCGCGGTGGCGGAGGCGGTTCGAATTCCCGTGATTGCATCTGGGGGAGCGGGTGGGGCCAAACATTTCGTAGAGGTGTTTCGCGAGGGAAGTGCTGACGCAGCGCTGGCAGCGTCCATCTTTCACTACGGGTTCAGCAAGCTTAGTGATCTGAAGCAAGAGCTCGGCTCTCAGGGAATTCCGGTGAGGTGGCCGTGCTGATTCCTTCGATCGACTTGATGGGCGGCAAGGTGGTGCAGCTTGTCCAGGGGAAGGATAAAGCCCTGGAGTTCGACGGCTTCGAAGATTGGGTGGCGCGATTTTCCGCGTATCCTCTCGTGCAATTGATCGACTTGGACGCGGCGATCGGATCGGGGAACAACGCGGAATTGGTTCGAGAAATTTCGAGACGGTTGCCGTGCCAGGTCGGTGGGGGCATCCGGTCGGCCGAAGCTGCTCAACAAATGCTGGGAGCGGGTGCGAGGAGGGTGATTGTCGGATCTGCGCTCTTCGCTGATGGACAACTCAATGCGAAGTTCGCGGAACAGTTGGCAAACGCGGTAGGCTCGGGACGCCTCGTGTTTGCTCTCGATGCGATCGGTGGACGGGTGACGACGCATGGATGGCGGAAGGTCACGGAGGTCCGGCCGCTGGAGATGATTCGGGCACTCGATCGTTGGTGTGGCGCCTTTCTCTACACAAACGTGGATACGGAAGGGATGCTGCAGGGATTTCCGCAGGAAGTGATCCGTCCGCTAAGAGAGGCTACATCGCGGCAGTTGATTGCGGCCGGTGGGATACGGTCACAGCAGGAGATCGACGAACTGCATGCCATGGCCGTAGATGCCGTGGTGGGAATGGCGATTTATCAGGGACTCATTCCCGCGTAGTTTCCGGCCAAGCCGTCCGATCGTCGGTCCACACAAGAATCCAAAACTAAATCGATGAGGTAAGCCGTCGTTGCTGGCGGCGGGCGACAAAGCTTATCTTGGGAGCTGCAGTCCTAACAGGAAAGGCTCTTCGATGAACGTATTGGTTCTTAACTCGGGCAGCTCGAGTCTGAAATTTCAGGTGATTGCCACTGATCTTGAGCAGATTAAGCAGTTCAAGGACGATCGCATATGCCGCGGGGAAGTGGAGGGGATCGGCGGAGAAGGAATCATCAAGATTCGTTACCGCGACGAGCCGGGGAAGACGTTCACTGCGCCTCTGCGGGATATGGGTGCGGCTTTGGATTACGTTCTGCGGTACATCGCCTCGGACCGATCGGGAATTTCGGAGATCAAAAGCGCGGCAGACGTGAATGCAGTCGGACATCGCGTGGTCCATGGAGGCGAGCTGTTCAAGGAATCGACACTCATCGACGATCGGGTGCTCAAGGGAATTGAGGACTGCATCGATCTTGCGCCCCTGCACAATCCGAACAACGTGAAGGGGATCCTAGCGGCTCGGGAGTTGTTTGGGAAAGATGTGCCGCAGGTCGCGGTGTTCGATACGTCATTTCATCATTCACTCCCGGAGCAGGCTTATCTGTATGCGATTCCGTATCACCTTTACCGGAGGCACCGGATTCGGCGGTATGGATTTCACGGGACATCGCACCGGTATGTCGCGTTTCGCTACCGGGCACTACGGGGACTGACGCGGGAGCAGACCAACATCATCACCTTGCACCTGGGGAATGGATGTTCCGCTGCTGCCATCAAAGGCGGCTCTTCGGTGGATACTTCCATGGGTATGACGCCTCTCGAAGGCCTAGTGATGGGGACGCGATCGGGCGATCTCGATCCGGCGATCGTGAGCGTGATCGCGCGGAAAGAGGGAATGTCGTCATCCGAGGTCGATAGCTTGCTGAATACGCAGTCTGGTCTGCTCGGCGTTTCCGGGCTTACCAACGACATGCGGGAGCTGCAGGCGGAACTTAAGGAACACGATGACCGTCGGGTACGGTTAGCGATCGAACTCTTCTCCTATCGGGCGCGGAAGTACATTGGCGCCTATCTGGCGGCGATGGGGGGAGCAGATGCAATCGTGTTTACGGGTGGTATTGGAGAGAATTCGCCGGAGGTCCGTTCAAGAATTTGTACGGGAATGGAATGGGCTGGGCTGAAATTCGACGACGCGAAGAATCAAGAAACCATCGGCCGCGAAGGAAAGATTTCGACCGAAGACTCGAAGTTGCTGGCGTATGCCATTCCCACAGACGAAGAGCTTCTTATCGCGCGCGATACCGTGCGCGTCATTCAGGGCGTTCCGCACCCGTCGTAGCTGAGGACAATCCAGTCTTTTTAGTAAGGCCACACCCAGTCATTCGCTTCGGGCTTGTCGATGCCGTACTGGTGGGCGTAGTTACGGCATTCGATCTGCTGGTTGAGGAATCTCTCCTTGGCGTGACCGCCAATTTTCTGCAGCCTTGGGACGCGATCCACGACATCCATGGCTAAGCTGAAGCGGTCGACGTTGTTGTTGATGGCCAGCTCAAGAGGCGTGTTGATGTTGCCCTGCTCTTTGTACCCGCGAACATGGATGTTGTCGTGATTCGTACGGCGATACGCCAGCCGGTGAATCAGCTGCGGATAGCCGTGGAAATTGAAGATGACTGGCTTGTTCACGGTGAACAGCGAATCGAAGTCGCGGTCGGGCAGGCCGTGAGGATGCTCACTGGTCGGCTGCAGCTTGAAGAGATCGACCACGTTGATAAAACGAATCTTGAGATCGGGAAATTCCTTGCGCAGTAGAGCCGTTGCTGCCAGAGCCTCCTGCGTGAGAATGTCTCCAGCGGAAGCCATAACGACGTCAGGTTCCCCGCCCTCGTCGTTGCTGGCCCAATCCCATATGCCGATGCCTTTGGTGCAATGGGTGATGGCTTCGTCCATGTTCAGATATTGCAGGTGCTTTTGCTTGTCGCTCACGATCACGTTCACGTAGTTCTGGCTGCGCAAGCAGTGATCAGCAACCGAGAGCAGGCAGTTCACGTCAGGAGGC
Organism: uncultured Acidobacteriota bacterium; assembly: GCA_963700225.1. GTDB lineage: Bacteria > Acidobacteriota > Terriglobia > Terriglobales > Acidobacteriaceae > Sulfotelmatobacter. The sequence continues at coordinate 448,755 of CAVOWU010000012.1, read as the reverse complement.
AGATAGATTCGGGTGACATTGGCGCTCTTGTTAACGACTACATCGAGGAAGCCGGGATCCTGGTGGGTGAAGCCGTTGTGATCCTGCCGCCACACGGTGGAAGTGATCAGTAGGTTCAGGGATGCGATGGCATCTCGCCAGGATAGATGATTGCAGATCTCGAGCCATTTCGCGTACTGATTGAACATGGAATCGATGATGTGCACGAACGCTTCGTAGGAAGAGAAAAAACCGTGACGGCCAGTGAGCAGATAACCCTCGAGCATTCCCTCGAGCGTGTGCTCGCTCAACATTTCCATCACGCGGCCATCGGCGGCGAGATTGCCTCCGTCGTTGTCCTCGGGGAAGCGCTCTTCGATCCAGAATTTCTTGCTCGCCGCATAGATCGCGTCGAGCTTGTTGGAAGTGGTTTCGTCTGGACCGAAGACCCGGAAATTATTCGGATTCATCCTCATTACGTCGGCCAGCATACGGCCTAGAGGACGCGTGTTCTCCGCCATGGATTGGCCGCGCTTTTCGACGGGGTCTGCGTAATCGCGGAAATCGGGCAGGCGAAGAGCCTTCTTGAGACGCCCGCCATTGGCGTGCGGATTAGCGCTCATGCGGCGGGTGCCAGACGGCGCCAGTTCCTTGAAGACGGGAGCCAGTCCTCCATTTGTGTCGAAAAACGGCTCGGGTTTTTGGGAGCGCATCCAGTCCTCAAGAGCCCGGAGTTGCACAGGATCCTTCTTGACTGCGGGCAGAGGCACTTGATGCGCACGCCAGAAACCTTCGAGGAAATGGCCTTCTACTTCGCGCGGGGCGGTCCATCCTTTCGGAGAGCGCAACACAATCATGGGCCAGCGAGGACGGGTAGAGACTCCATGTTTGCGCGCAGCTTCTCGATGTGCTCGAATTTCCCGAATGCAGTGCTCGACGGTGGCGGCCATGGCCTGGTGCATGCTGTTGACGTCCGAGCCTTCGACGAAATAGGGCGTCCAACCGTAGCCGCGGAGCAGATTTTCCAGTTCATCGTGGGAGATTCGCGCCGGAAGAGTTGGATTGTCGATCTTGTAGCCGTTCAGGTGCAAGATGGGCAGAACGGCACCGTCGCGCGTGGGGTTGAGAAACTTGTTGATGTGCCACGAAGTCGCCAGCGGACCGGTTTCAGATTCGCCGTCGCCGACGACCGCTGCCACGATCAACTCAGGATTGTCGAAAGCGGCACCGCATGCGTGCGACAAAACGTATCCCAGTTCGCCGCCTTCGTGAATCGATCCTGGGGTTTCCGGCGTGCAATGACTGCCGATGCCGCCGGGAAACGAAAACTGGTGGAAGAATTCACGCAAGCCCTCGGGATCCTGACTTTTCTCCGGATAGATTTCCGAGTACGTGCCTTCGAGATAGGCAGGGCCGAGAACTCCCGGTGCGCCGTGCCCCGGACCGGCGAGGTAAATCATGTCAAGGTCGTATTTCTTGATCAGCCGGTTGAGATGGACGTAAATGAAAGAGAGTCCGGGACTGGAGCCCCAATGACCGAGCAAACGATTCTTAATGTGTTCCGGGCGCAACGGTTCCGTGAGCAGCGGATTCTCCTGCAGGTAGATCATGCCGAGGCTCAAATAATTGCAGGCGCGCCAGTAGATTTCCGTCTTGCGTAGCTCGTCCGGATCGAGGGGCGTTGCCTTGATCGTGGATCGCGTGGGGGAGTAAGGGCTGAGTTCGAGGATGTCGGCTGGTACGTCGATCGTGCTCATTGAAGGGCTCCTTGCTCTAGCCTATGCCCGAGAGTCGCCGAGTGACAAATCGTCTTCTGTGAATTTTTCGTAACAGACGACCGATAATAAACGGGAGAGACGAGAAGGAAGGGTGAATTAGTAGGCGTTCTTGCTGTTGAAGATCTTGAGCAAGGTCATGGTGATGATCTGGAGGTCGAAGGTGAGGCTCCAGTTGCGGAGGTAGTAGAGATCGTATTCGACGCGCTTGGCGATCGAGGTGTCGCCGCGCCAGCCGTTAACCTGGGCCCAGCCGGTGATGCCGGCCTTGAAGGTGTGGCGGAAGTTGTAGCGGTCGAACTCCTCGAGGAACTTTTCCACAAAGTGCGGGCGTTCGGGCCGTGGGCCGACGATGCTCATATCGCCCTTGAGCACGTTGATGAATTGCGGCAATTCGTCGAGATTTGATTTCCGCAGCAATGCTCCTACGGCGGTGCGCCGGGGATCGTTGGCGCACGTCCACTGGGTGTCGCCTTCCTCTCGGCTGCCAACCCGCATGGTGCGGAACTTGAACATCTTGAATACCCGGCCGTTGAGGCCGACGCGTTCCTGAACGAAGAAAACCGGACCCCGGCTGGTCAACTTCACTGCCAGAGCCACCAGAAGCGTGAGCGGCAAGGTCGCCAGAACAATCAGCGAGGACAGAACGATATCAAAAATGCGCTTCTGGAACAGATACGGGGCAGTTTCGGCCAGCGTGGGCTGGAGATCGAGCATGTGGATTCCGCCCAAATCGATGAGCCGATCGCGGATGACAACGCCCTCTCCAAGATCAACCACCACGCGGGTGGGCACACAGAGCTTCTCCAGCGCGGGCGCGACCTTCTGGACGTCACTGAGCCGGCCCGCAGGCAGCGCGATGATGACGTCGTCGATGGAGTGGCCATTGGAAAAATTGGGGATCTGGTCGATCTCATAGACCGGGCCTTCGACCGCAATCTCCTGACCCGGCAGGTGAACGAAGCCCACGACCTTGCAGGGCAGGACTTCGCCATTCTGGAGCGAGGTGGTCACCCGGCGGGCGTAGCGATCGGTGCCCACCATGAGGATCTTGACTTCATTTCTGCCGCTGTTGCGCAGGAGTTCGAGGAAGACACGGAAAGCGATGCGGGCGATGGTGGCAAGAACGAACAGAGCAACGGCGCTCATGCCGATGACCAGCCGGGAATAGCTGGCCTGGCGGTACATGAAGCCGAGGGCGGCAACGATGGCGTAAGTGAACGCCAGGGCTTCGAGCAGGCGGCGGCTTTTCTTGCCCGGCGCGTACAGCTGTTCGACGCTCCAGAGGCCGGATTCTTCCGCAGCGATGGCCCAAACGATGGTAGTGAGCAACATGATGCCGAAGTAGGAGGGCAAGCCCGAGGGGGCAGTTCGCGGGAAGAAAAGATTGAACCCGAACCTTAATTTGATGGCAATGAAATACGCGCAGGCAGGCAGCAACAACGTCAGAATTCTTAAATAGTAACGAACATAGCTAAGGCGACTGCGAATCATACTGAGTCAATTCCTACTCTAAAGGTACAGCAGACTGCGACATGTTGCATTTTCTTTCATTTTGAAGGTTCCCAATGCGCTCTTCTAGTGCTTTGCGAGATGCACACCATTCTGGTTCATCCCGAAGGGAAATAGCCGCGAGATTTCTGACATCGAGACGGTGAGATCCGTCAGAAGAAGTCTGCTCCATCCGGAAGAGGAAGCGGCGACGAGCGCAGAGCGCCGCGTCCATTGAACGGGAGCCGGTCGGAATCACTTCAAGTGGCCCGAGATCTGTTTCGCGGTATTTAGTCGCCGGAGGGCCATCCAGTTTGTGCGGTTCGCTATCAGCGAACAGAAGGACAGGGAACTCAAACATCATGCTATTAACGAATCCGTTCGGACACATGGTGCTAGAAGAAAACGGTTGTTTCACCATTTCCTCGGACGGGATTGCTTTTCTAATTGATGCTCCTTAATCCTTTGGAGAACACCGACACATGCATCTGGCCAGCCATCCGCAAACGAAGATATACACCAGCGGAAAGCTGGGGCATATAGCTAGGAGGAAGCAGCGACCGATTCGCGCTTGGCGAAACTGAACAGTCTGTGACGCCTCGGCGAATTCTCGCTGATTGTGCGGTACTGTAACGGGCGCGGAGTTTCAATGTCAATAACAAACGGGGCGCCCGTGACCAGAGTCACACTCGTCGGTGCCCGGCATCACCCGATTTTCTGTAATCGGGAAGTCGAGGTAAGGGTCGGCTCCCCTGGACGACCTAACGACAAGGTGCACCGTGATGTTTGGGGGCTAGCGTGCATTCCCCTCGGGCGCCAGTTGCCAGATCGACATTTCGTTGAAGGTCTGGACATATCTGTACTTCTTGCGTATGAAGTCGTCCAGTAATGTATTCCCGGAACTCTTCGAGCTATCGTTTGGTTCGTTCATAGACTCGAACTCAGAATCCAGAACTATGTAGGGTGGAGAAGTCTCGTTCAGCTCACGGACCATGTCCTGCTGGATAGAGTTGCTATTCTGCAAGCCTGGATCGAAGTGCGACCACTTAGTGGCAGGCAAACGCTGCGATCCAAAATAGATCAGGTTGTCGTTCGCATAGGACTTGTCATGCCGGTTTAGTCCCACGAATATTGGCTGCTCCGGTCGAGTATGGCCGTCGATGAACTCAATAGTTCTTATCCGACCATCGTCTGCCAGGAAGCAGAATCCCCTGGTGACGGGATTTGAGGCATGGCACCAAGTCGTTTCCACGTCAGTCAAATGCCTGTGAAAAACAGAAAGCTCTTTGGCTATCGTGCCAGGAACAGAACCCTCCAGTAGCAAATGTCTTGTCGCTTTCGCGGCGGAGATCAAGGCTGTGAAGATGAAGAACGCGGCAAGACCGGTGACTGCCATCCGCACGAATCGAGGAAGATTCATCCGAGACTCAAAAAGCACGGCAGTCAGCAAAAGAGAGGGAAGGAGCGAAACAAACATGTTTAACGTTCCAACACGCACATAGCCTTTGAAGAACATCACAAACGCCAGAAGGCTCAGGCTAATCAGCAGGCCATACTTCTCCGTTCTCCCCGATGGTTCTTGAACGTGCTCGGGCTGATCCGAGTCACGCCCTAAACCACGTGTCAGAAGCACAAAAAGACTCAGCCCGACAGCGATGATAGGAATGTAAACTGCCAAGTCATCGAGCTTCTTAAGATGAATTCCTGGAAAGGGGAGATGACGGCCTCGTTGGTAATTCTTAGCTTGAAGAATGACAACATCGAGGACCAGAGGGTACACGGCCGACACCGACAGGAAGTAGATGGCGGGAGGCACGGTCAGGATTGCAAATCCGAGCAGGTACGGCCAGAGGGCTGAAGCCGCCAGGGAAACTCGTCTTGTGGGTGGATGGGGTCGAACAAAACTCGCTATTCCAATGATGCAGACCTGAACTGCGAGGAGCGCGACACCAGTGTCGTAGCGATACAAAGCCGACAGGCCGGCAATGGCGCCAGCCAAGCAGAGTCGCTTGCGCGTCAAAGCAGCCACGAATAGCGGAACAAGCAGCATCGATGAGATCAGGCTCAAGAATGCGACTGGAAAGACCGCAGAACTGATATAGATGTTCAAACCGTAAATCCAGAGGAAGGTCACCAGAGCCGCACCTACGGCCATCAACCGGCGGCAATAAAGAGATGCAAATCGGTACATCGCGGCGACGATCAGGCTTTCAATGAAAAGGTTGAGAAGCCGGACGATGAGAACACTCTGTCCAAAGATCTTGAAAAGCGCCGCGGGAATATAGAAATCTGCGGGACCGTAAATTGCATAGAAATCCCGATGAGGAACCTGTCCCGCAGCAACGCGCATAGCCGCTGTAAGGACCAGTCCTTCATCGTAGGGCAGCGGATACGGGTGCATTCCGAAAAACAGGATCACGAACGATGCGATAAAAAATACAATCGAATTGGTAAGAGTCTGCGAGTTGAGCCTATCGCCGACGAGCTGTTTACTCCCCGGAAAAGCTTCTGCCGAAATCACATAGACCTCCTCGAGACTGCCCTGCCTGAGAAAACACGATTTTCGTCGTTCCCGAGCTGGTTCTGTGGGTTGTTGTTGGTTCGTGTGATGGGATCTGCTGATTCCGATAATGTAGGCCGCTGTATCGCCGGGCAGGGCGTCGCGGTTGGATCGTTATCTGAACGGATTGTCGCCAAAGCAGTTCTTGCCAACCAGCATCTTAATATACCCGCGGTAAGGCCGATATCCGTTTGTGTGAAGTGACGCCATCGGGGACAGTCGAGGATTCCACCGGGAGTTCGCGGAAGCGAATCCCGGGGAGCCGGAGCGGATCGGAACGACGGCGGTGACAATCTCTCGAATGCGTTCTTACGAGTATCAATACTGCCAAGTGACGTTGTTGTAGAGACTGGGCACCCGATACGCTCGATACGCGGTCGAGGGCAAAGAGAAGTCCATCTGCCAGACGACTTGCGGAGCAGCCGTCTGAGTTACTTCCTGGACCTCCGATGCAACGTTCGTGGCTGGCGGGACGACAGGAGCGTTAAGGTCGAACTCGATGTTGCCGTTGGTAAGCTGATTGATACTCCCGCCCCACACGCCGTAGTAAGGGAGTGGCTCCGCCCAGACTAGATTCGCAACCATTGCGCTTTCGTCCACTTGAAAAACGGTGGGACGCGAGTAGCACCAAGGATAAGCATTCCCGGAAAGAGGACTGATACAGAGTTCTCCAGCGTCGTTTAAGGGGCGATTATCTCCATTGTCCCATATGGCTAGAGTGGAGTCGGACGCGTCTTGCGCCAACAAGATAGGAAAGTGCTGGAAAGAAAACCATGCGCTTGGATCATCGGTTGGCACGCCAGCCTGGGTCAGAGAGAAATCACCCTGATACCCGAGACGCCACACGATGTTGCCAGTGCCGGCGCCATTATTGTAATCGAGCTTCAGGACCCAAGACTGGTGACGCATTGAGACGAGGATGTTCCCGTCCGCGGGTGAGTACACAAGAGCATTGCTGTGGGTCCAGTCGAGGGCCCCAGAGAACACGGGTTCAAGATGACGATTGACGTCCAGGTAGTCGAAGCTATTCCATGTCCAAACCGGATTCCAGTTAGGGTCTAGATCCACGATTGCATCGCCCTGGACCGAGGTTGTTCCCGGGGTGCCCTCGAAGTCGGTAAAGCTCTTAAAGCAGTTCACCAAAACGATCAAATGACCATTCTGAAGTGGTAGCACATCATGGTGATAGCCGAGAGGCGCAAAATCGGAGCCGATGCTCTGGAGCTTTTCCCGGAGGACACCAATGCTCATTTCTCGGATGGTATTTCCGGCCAGATCCACTTCACGCAAAATCGAGTCGTTGGACCGGGTGATACTCAAGATCATGTGTCCGTTTGGCAGTAACTTGAACGTAAACGGGTAGTTCCCCTGGCCGACGTCGTAGTACCAGATGGGGTTGGCGTCGCGGTCCGTGAAGTACGCCGGAGTACCCACGACGGGCACTGTGATCATCTCGATTCCCGGATTCTCCAGCGAACTGAGAGACGGATTCGGGCGCGACACCGTTATGGCAGGGAAGGCGAGGGAAGGAAGTGGGCCCGTAGTAAATGTTGTGTCTGGGCTCGAAAGAGTTTCGTTGTCGCATTGCACTTGTGCCCGCATATGGTAGGTGGTAGACGCACGCATGCCCGCAACCAAGATGGAAGATCTGAGGAATGAGCCAGGTAGAGCGGACCAGGCGGTGCTTCGGCTGTAATTGGTATCGGGTCCAAACTCTACCATCCCTGGCCCTGCGCAAGCGCTGGCGATGGTGAATTGAGCGACCAACGGATTTTGCGTGGGAGCCACGCCTCCTACGACCGCGGATCCAGGAGTGCTTCCGCCTCCACATCCCACCGCGAGAGCGCATCCGGCTGAGATAAGCATTAAGGCCGCTGCTCTTGAAGTGAATGTACAACTCTTTCCGCCTCTTGGTCGGCCGATTTTCAGGTCAGGAAGCGGTTGTGGAACGGGAACTGAATCGGAAGTTGCTTCAACGGAAAGCAGGGGGCATGCTTCAAAGCGGCTGGTCAGCATCGATTTGTATGTTCCTCGCGCGGGTTCGGGTGTACAGATTTCGGTACAGAAGTGCACGAGTATATCCGCAACCGCGTCTTTTCTGCAATTACTTATGAAAAACGGTAGGGTAGTTCAGTTTTTTCAATCACAGGTGGAGCGGGGATGGAGGGAGAACTAGGCTAGTAGGCGTTCTTGCTGTTGAAGATCTTGAGCAAGGTCATGGTGATGATCTGGAGGTCGAAGGTGAGGCTCCAGTTGCGAAGGTAGTAGAGATCGTATTCCACGCGCTTGGCAATCGAGGTGTCGCCGCGCCAGCCGTTAACCTGGGCCCAGCCGGTGATGCCGGCCTTGAAGGTGTGGCGGAAGTTGTAGCGGTCGAACTCCTCGAGGAACTTTTCCACAAAGTGCGGGCGTTCGGGCCGTGGGCCGACGATGCTCATATCGCCCTTGAGCACGTTGATGAATTGCGGCAATTCGTCGAGATTTGATTTCCGCAGCAATGCTCCTACGGCGGTGCGCCGGGGATCGTTGGCGCACGTCCACTGGGTGTCGCCTTCCTCTCGGCTGCCAACCCGCATGGTGCGGAACTTGAACATCTTGAATACCCGGCCGTTGAGGCCGACGCGTTCCTGAACGAAGAAAACCGGACCCCGGCTGGTCAACTTCACTGCCAGAGCCACCAGAAGCGTGAGCGGCAAGGTCGCCAGAACAATCAGCGAGGACAGAACGATATCAAAAATGCGCTTCTGGAACAGATACGGGGCAGTTTCGGCCAGCGTGGGCTGGAGATCGAGCATGTGGATTCCGCCCAAATCGATGAGCCGATCGCGGATCACAACGCCCTCTCCAAGATCAACCACCACGCGGGTGGGCACACAGAGCTTCTCCAGCGCGGGCGCGACCTTCTGGACGTCACTGAGCCGGCCCGCAGGCAGCGCGATGATGACGTCGTCGATGGAGTGGCCATTGGAAAAATTGGGGATCTGGTCGATCTCATAGACCGGGCCTTCGACCGCAATCTCCTGACCCGGCAGGTGAACGAAGCCCACTACCTTGCAGGGCAGGACTTCGCCATTCTGGAGCGAGGTGGTCACCCGGCGGGCGTAGCGATCGGTGCCCACCATGAGGATCTTGACTTCATTTCTGCCGCTGTTGCGCAGGAGTTCGAGGAAGACACGGAAAGCGATGCGGGCGATGGTGGCAAGAACGAACAGAGCAACGGCGCTCATGCCGATGACCAGCCGGGAATAGCTGGCCTGGCGGTACATGAAGCCGAGGGCGGCAACGATGGCGTAAGTGAACGCCAGGGCTTCGAGCAGGCGGCGGCTTTTCTTGCCCGGCGCGTACAACTGTTCGACGCTCCAGAGGCCGGATTCTTCCGCAGCGATGGCCCAAACGATGGTAGTGAGCAACATGATGCCGAAGTAGGAGGGCAAGCCCGAGGGGGCAGTTCGCGGGAAGAAAAGATTGAACCCGAACCTTAATTTGATGGCAATGAAATAGGCGCAGGCAGGCAGCAACAACGTCAGAATTCTTAAATAGTAACGAACATAGCTAAGCCGACTGCGAATCATACTGAGTCAATTCCTATTTCACACAATCAAAGAATGTCCGAGAAGTTCGTTCTTGCTGCCAAAGGCAGAAGCAGAACCGCCCATCGCTTCTCTGCTCCGCCGAAGGGGAACGGATCGATCAGCGGAAAAGGCTTCAAATCGGCCTCGCGACTTGCAAAAGAAGGTTGCGTCTTCAATGACACCAACTGCGATGTTCGAAGCATGACGTCCAAAGCCGTGGCGCCAGATAAAGGCGCCAGCTTCGACAGTGCTCAGATGCAATTGTTTCGCTGATTGCTGCTCCTGAAATCCTTGATAAGCGAGTCTTGCGATCGCGTACGGGGCTTCTCGTGAGACGTACATGAGACAATCTCTGAGTTCAAATCAATGGTTAACCGAATTCAAGGACCACTCCCAAGCTCTTACCACATTTTCGAGGTATGCTTAATTCTAGGTTTTCTGCCCGTGGAGCACAAGAAGCCTGACAGCGCCTCTTCCACAAAGAGGCTGCTTGCGCGCCAGTTAAGTCCCGCAACCTTGAACAGTTCTCGAATTGCCAACGCATCTCCGCGCCAGAAAATCGATATTGCAAAAGCGACCCGAAGCCTGAAGTGAAAACTTAACAATTAAGAACACTATCGGCGTTGAAAAGTTGCGTTTCAAAGGGAATGAAAACTTTCGAATATAGGATCGCCCTTCATCCCAGGTAGCTCACTGGAGTGAGTTCCTATGGTTTTGGTATGACAAAGTCGAGTGCGGCGAAGCTGCTCACATGTGTCCGACGAATCGGAGTCGGCTTACGCAGGAGGGATTAAATCCGACTGTGACGGAAGGGCTTGGGACGCGAATGGGTTCGATCTTCCAGTGCGACCGGAGCCTTTGCTGTCTACTCAAAGACTCGGTAGGCGCTGATGTTCTTCTTGATGGCGAGGGGCAAGTAGCGCTGATTGGCTCCTAAGAGTAAGCCGGCCGATTTGGCTACATCCTGAAGAATGGCTTTTCCGGCCTCACCGCTCCCGCTACGGCCTCCCGGGCCGCTGAGAAGCTTCTTGTACAGCAACCGCCTGAAATCGCGGAACATCGAGGAACGCGTGCCAGGCGCGTCCCAAATCTGCAATTCTTTTAGGGTAAAACCAATGTCGAAGTAACGCTTGAAAAGCTGCACCGAGGTGTAGCGGTGAGAATGATAAACCGGCGCCTCCGGATCGTAGATGATTTTCCATCCGGAATCGAGGATGCGTTTCGCGATTCCCAAATCCTCGAACGTCTTAAGTTCCTCAGGGAAGGGTGTGCGCTCCCATATGCTGCGGCGGATCGCTGCGTTAACGTCCGAAAAGTGATAGAACCGATAACCCGCGCCATCGCGGTGTTTTGGATCTTTCACAATCCGCTGATCGCCGTAGACCATTTCGAATGTGCCGTGTCTTTCGGTTGTGGACCCCGGTTTCGGGAGTTGTCTTCCATAGACTGCTCCCACGCTCGGGTCGCTGAAATTGGCGAGGATATTGTGAAGCCACTGGTTCGAAGCCGGGATGGCGTCACCGGAAAGGCCGACGATGATGGGACCGCTCGTTAGGCTGGACGCCAAGTTTCGAGTGCGAGCATGGTGAAACGATTTGGCCGGAATCTGCTCGATGCGTATGGGAAAACGGCTCGCAATTTCGACCGTCGCATCCGTGGAACCGGAGTCCACGAGAACCACCTCGAAGGCTCCAACGTCTTTCTGTGAGAAAACGGATTCGAGGCAGGGCCCGATGTTAGGCCCCTCGTTTTTCGTAATGATCGTAATTGATGCTTCAATCATTCTTGCCCAAGTCTCCCGATCTGCGACGCGATGTTTAAAGGTTACTACTTGCCATTCGAAAACAAAGAATCGCTACGTTCTCGCGACTGCGACCTTGGCCCAACTCGGAGGCAGCTTTTTCGAAACCTCGATGTCTTCAAAGACCGAACTCTCTCGCGCGCCGTATTTCCGAACCCACTCGGCCATTGCGCGGATACCCGTCGGTAGATCGGTTTTGACGCTTTTGCCAAAAATCCGTTCCGCCTTCGAATGATCGGAAAATGCGATCTTGACCTCGTTCCTGGGGTCGAGATGCTCCAAACGACACTGGGTTCCCAGCGCGTCCGCAACCATCGTGGCGAGTTCTTTCACCGTGTGAGGAGTATCTGCTCCCACATTGAAGACGCTGTTTCGTGCCTCGGGATAATCGACGGACTTTGCGATGATTGGCGCTACATCATCGATGTACGTAAATGCACGCTGTTGCGTGCCATCCCCGAAGACAGTCATCGACTCGCCCCGCAGAAGTTGATTCATAAAAATACCGACCACGTTGCGGTAACGGTCTCCGATGTTCTGCCGTTCGCCGTAGACGTTATGCGGCCGGAAGATCACGTAGTCGAGCCCGAACATCTCGTGACTGACCCGCAATTCTTGCTCGACGGCGAGTTTCGCAATCCCGTACGAATCCTCCGGTACCGGGATCATGTCTTCCGACATGGGGCTTTGTCCTGCACCGTACACAGCAATGGAAGATGTGAATACGAAGCACTTGATCTGGTGATTGATGGCAGCGTTGATCAGGTTGACCGAACCGATCAGATTGTTGTTGTAGTTGAAGCGTTTGATGAAATGACTAAGGCCTTCCGCCGCATAAGCCGCCAAGTGATAGACATAACCGAAGGAGTGACGATCGAAAAGATTGTTGATCAGGTTGTAATCCGTGATCGATCCCTGAACGAAGTTCGCGGCTGTGGGAACATTCTGCGCAAAGCCTCCACTGAGGTCGTCGAGAACCGTTACTTCGTGCCCCATTGCAAGGAGATGGTCGGCGACGTGAGAGCCCATGAAGCCTGCGCCACCCGTCACCAATGACCTCTTGTTTTCTTTCATCTCTATCTCTCCATTGATCTTCGGCTCATTAACATGTTGGCATATACCGACGGGGGCTGTCATCCCAGTGCCCATTTGCTTTGTTGCACACTTCTGGAACCGCGTTGATTCGGCAATAACGTTTCGCAATTCCCGGAACGGCGGACTCTAGTGCGGAGTAGCCGAGCTACGCCGGCCGAAAGAATGGCTTTGCCCTACAAGGACAGAAACCGGCTACCGATCGGGGGATTCGGAGGCGTCGAATGCTCCAGGGATTTCTCTTTGCAAACACCGGCAACCCAGCAAAGTTGCCCGTTCTGCACGAGGAGAAGAAATCCGTTCCCGCATTGTCGTTTAAAACTTCTTCAATCAGATTCCCTGCAAACCCTCGATCGATTCCGATCCTCGCTGCGGCGGCGCGGGCTCTCTGCGCCGAATTCGTTCGTGGTATATCTTGCGGGCTCCGAAGCAAGACACGTAGCGGAGAAACATGGCCACCAGCAACGTCTCAGGAAGCAGCCAACCGATTCCAATCGGAAACACCGTAACATCGGCAAGAAACGCCACCATCAGGAAGTCGGCCGGATGCCGGGTTTGTTTCAATCGAAAAACGAAAACGCTGGCAAGCCAGCCCTTGAATGCGGCGAACAGTCCGAGATAGACAATCGACAGAAAACCGAAATCGGAATACTGGACGCCAACGCCAAAGGCGGGCGCCCCTTTATCTGCGTCCAGAGCGTCGGGATAAAACTCCTCATCTAAGTACAAAGCACCAAAATTCTTGGGTTTACTGGGCACCAAAACCCGCGGTACGAGGCCGAGCACGTTCGATTCAAAAGTGAGACGACCAAACTGCCTCGGTAGATTCGAGTCGATTACCAGCATTGCGTTACGAGTGTAATCAGAATATTGGCTGAGGGTTTCTACGGCTTCCAATGGACTTCCCAGCGCCATAGTCGCCACAAATAATCCAGCCAGCACCAGCGCTAACCCGAACCCTACCAGCGATGCATGCAACAGCTTCAATTTTCGCCGGTTGACATACGTCTCAAAGAGAATCAGCAAAAAAAAGACCGATAGAACTTGTCCCTTGCTCCCATGCAAGGAAATAAGAATTCCCGAGACCAGGACGATCAAGGCTTTTCTCACGAATGACTGCTTCGAAAATAGAATCAAGATGATCGTGAGGTAAGCGCACGTGCTCGAGATGTAATACGTAACTCCAAATCCAGTCCGTGTCTGCTCGTAGATGCGACGCGGATCCAGAATGTCCTCACGAAACTCTATCAATATCGGAGCGAACATCAGGGCGGAGAGGCCCAGAGCTAAGAGCGCGAGTTTTCCGAGATTGTCGTAGCCGAAGTGGAATGGCAAGCGAATCGGGTTGATTCGTGGACGTGTATAGAAGTACGCGAACACAACGCTTTCGATCGCGAGCGTTGCGTAAACAAACGCGAAGGCGTATGCGCTGGCTTCAACGCCGAACAGGTTGTTGTATGCCAGCGGGAGCAGAAAAGATGCCGGGACATTGATGATGAGCGCCGGGGTCAATATGTTCAGGTAGCTGCCTTCATGGCGGCTCACAAATGCGTACGCGCCGAAAACCGCGATCAACGACGTCAGCAGAATCGAATTCCCAAGCCCATTGGAGATCATAATCGCGAAAACAGCGGAACCAAGAGATGAGTTCAGGAACAGATCATCAGAGCGAAGTTCGTTGTTGAATCACGCATGTAAACACCGCACGCATTCTTCTCCAGCCGACACTTCCTTCCGAAGGCAGAAGCTATTATAGGAGATTTTGTTGATAGCCTTCGTACAAACGGACGGAATGACATGAGCATTGCGCTTCAAGAGGAGCGCTCCGAGTCGCAAGGAACGAGATGACGGAGTTCTACGGAAAACGACCTCTTACTGTTGGGCGAGCCTTCGTTGCAAAAGGGATGTGACCGAGTGACGCAATTCCCGATCAAGATAAAGCAATAAGGTCACGCCTATCAGGCCCCCGATGCTTGCATCAACGACGAGAATGATAGGCGGCCTAGAACTCGCGAGCCAACCCGACATGCGAAACAGCATCACAGAGCCAACCACGCCGAGCGATGCGACGGCCGAGGGTATCACCGTCGCAATTAGATCGCGCAGTGAAATCTTGCACAACCGCATGAAGATAAGTAGGAAAACCGGCGTCACGATGAACGTGCCGGTAGCGAAACGCGCCCAAGCGATTGCGGCAATCTGAGATCCAACAGAGCCATGTCGAACCAGAGATCCGGCCCCGACGACGAAGACGGATCCAATTGCCGCTCGCACCCATTCGAGAATGGCGAGTTGATGTGGTCGGGACAGCGCCTGCAACAGAGGACCCGTGAAATAGGCGAACATAAGTGCCATATTCAGAATGCTCAGAATCTTCAGGGCGTCCACCGCGGGCATCCACTTCGGTCCAATCGTAGCCATTAACGGAGCGCTAACCACCGCGAGGCCTGCAAACGCTGGCAAGCACGAAGCCGAACCCAATCGAAGACACGCAAGCGCGCTCTTGTGCAACTCGATTGGATCGTCCTGCAAGCGGGAAAATTCTGGCAAGGAAACGGCTTGGATTGAGGATGTGACCGCGGACTGAATCCCGTTTGCCACGCGTTCGGCGATTCTGTACAGCCCAACGGCAATCGGTCCAAAAAACAATCCGAGGAGTACCGAGGCGGCCTGCACATCGGCGAAGATCCCGAGCTGAGCTGCGAAATTCGATAGCGAAAAGCTGGTCAGTTCCTTTAGGTGTGACCTCGAAAATTCAAAACGTGGGCGCCATGGACTCAGCCTCCACAACAGCACGGCCGCAGTCAAGTCTCGGACTAATTGTTGTGCTACCAAGGCCCAAGCGTGAAACCCCGCCAGAGCCATGCCAACTCCGACAAGGCCGCTTACCAGGACCGCTACATTGGACCTGATCGAGAGACTCTTGAAGTCCATCGCGCGGTTCAGCAGTGCGATCTGCACGCTAGCAAGTCCTTGTAGAGGGATAGATAGAGAGAGCACCGAGATGATGGTTGCCACCTCGGGTGCGTGGTTTTTCCTTGCCCACCACCCGCTCAACAAGATGCTGACCACCACCAGAATTGCACTCAGGACTTGCCCGAACCAAAACACTGCATCCAAATGCTCGACTTTGAGATCTTTTTTCTGAATCAGGGCGGTCATGAACCCCTGATCAAGAAACATCTGAAGGAATGCTACATAGACGACCGCAATCTGAACTGTGCCGAAGTCTCGGGGGCCTAGCAGTCCGGCGAGAATGGCCACGAACAGTGCGGAAAACCCTTGCTGGCCCCAATTTGCGGTGTAAGACCACTTCAAGGCGTTTAAGAATGATCTTCGCTCTGTCATCTAGGATTTCTTGGACCGGAAGGCTTCTTTACAACTGATCATTGTGCCTTGCTCGCCGTAACAACGAACTCCGAGGCCAAGACGCCATCCGTAAGACCGAGCGTGAATCGACCGATCGATTCAGCCCGCGAGGATAGGACGTCTGTAATGCGATCGACTTTCAGTCCAGCTTTCCGCAACCAAGCTTGGAGAGTTCGACGGGAAGTCGGTTGGACTCCCGTAGTGTCATATTTCACAGCGCCTGAAAACAGGCCATTGGAGCGGCTCCGCCAGTAGGCCAAAATTCGCGGCACATTCGGCGACAAAAGGATCATTACACCCCCGTCAGCAATCAGATCCCCGAATGACGCAAGGATTTCGACTGGATTCGGAACGAGATGAAGAACGTTGGAAAGGAGAATGCATTCAAATCGCCGATCTTCCAATGTCTTTCTGGCCCCATCAAAGTCGCTGCAAATGAATTCGACGCCCGCGCCCGCCGCGGCGCTGGAGATTATGGCATCCAGCGGGATTGCCGCTACATGAAGTCCTTTCTGAACTAGATAAGCCTCCATTGCGCCCCATCCGCAGCCGATGGTGAGCACCCTCCGAACACCGTTTGGAATCGCAGCTAGCACCTCTGGGGCGACCGGCTCATAGTAATTCTTGGAATAGTATTCATGGCATAGTTTGGTCTCGGTCTGAAACAGTGAGCGAGAGCGGCAACCATTTTCGCCGTGGTGCAAGAGCGCATCGATTTGTCTTCGAAACTCCAGTCCGCCCAGACCAAAGCCGATGTCCACGTATTTATTTGGGAGATGGTGAACCAGGAATTCCTCGAAATGCGATATGCAAACCAGTTTCGTCATACCGCATTGAGTGTAAGGATCGGTCGCCGCACTCTCCAGCAATAGATATTTTCCGTCGGAATGAGGTTCAACCAGGAATCCTCCGGAATCAATTGCGCGTCGAAGTTGCTGCTTTGTAAGCGCGTAGCAAGCGGAATGTTCGTTGGTGAAGTGAGCGAACTTGAAGTCACCCTTCGCACAAACAGAAATTGGATCCCAGTGGAAGTGGCCGTGCACGTCAGGGAAGTGAAGTTCCCCTTGCGGGTTCTTCTCGAAGCGAAAAAAACCAGCTACTTCCGTTTCGGAGAGTGTGCCTGAGACGCGCTGAAAAGCGCGAAGATTTTTTTCGGTGATCAGTGTGTCGTCTTCCGAGTAGACAAAAAGGTCGTACTCATTTACTCGGCTGGCAAGAATCGCTTTGTGAGCAAATGGTAGAGACCAAGGGGCCTTGCCGCGAAGGTCTACCTTTACTGATTCGACTCCATCACCGAATTCCTTCTGCAAATTCGACAGAACAACAACGTCCACGTCAAATGACATGGATTGGTACTCGTTGATCAATTGCGCTAGATACGCGTCATTTTTTGTTCCCCAGTTCGCGATCGCGACGAGAACCTTTGTCTGTGGTGGCATCGTTCACAGATCCTTTGTTGCCGTCTGGCGGCAGGAAAGCGCCAAGATTAATCTGCATTCCATCGCGTCATTGCTCCCCAGGGCCGCAGGTGCAGAAAATCTCCTCACCTGCATCTCTGGTGATGCGAATCGACGTGTCTTCCAGGGTTTGAAACAATATGGAAGCAACCTTCGTCGCTCCCCCGAATTGTGCTATGTCCCCTACTCGCCGCTTGCCTTCCCGAGCGTAGTGGCTAGTGTTGTAGATCATTCGAGCTAACCGTGTCTCACTCTGTATTGACCTGACTTTCAACCCGGCACGGGCGACGCACGTGGCCAAGGCTGGAATGGAAAAAAGAGTCAAGTGCCGAGGGATTTCCAAGCCTCGCCAGTAGCGGCCGAACCATCGATGGCCCAAGCTACGAATGTTCGGAGTGGTGATGAGTATCCGGCCCGTGTCCGGCCGCAGGCGATCAGCGCACTGTCGCAGTAACCCGACCGGATCGGTCACGTGCTCAATCACGTGATTGAGAGTGATCACGTCGTACCGGGCGTCGGAGGGGACGTCTGCAATCATCCCTTGGAAAACTTGCAGTCCCTGGCTCAATCCGTAAGCGACCGCCGACGGGTCGGGATCTACGCCCGACACGCTCCAGCCCAGTGAACGCATCTGCCCAATAAACAGCCCACTTCCGCAGCCTACGTCCAACAAGGTTCCGGCATCCGATGCCGGCAAAGCGAACACTTCTAAGGCCATTGCCCGAGCGATGGATGGTACGAGCGACAACCATCTGGCCGACCAGTTCGCAGAGGGTTCAACAGGATACCCCAACCTAGCTAGAACGCACTTCAATACTTCCTGGCGAATGGATTCGAGCGCTGTTCTTTGCGAGGCGCCATGAGTGTAGTATCGCGCGTAAAGTTTCGGAATATCGTCAGCGATCGGTCGCGGATCGAGCCATGCCATCCCGCAAGTGCAGCTGCGCAGGCCCCACTCCCCAGGCACGTCCCAGAGCCAGTCACTCATCTCAACGTAGAGCCGTGCTCCCTCTGCTCCGCAGATTGGGCAAAATGGGCAGGGTTCGACGGAAATCTGGCTCTGATCTGTCTCTACACTCACGGTGCTGGGCATAGGGTTTCGAGTAATGGCTTGTCCTCAATGGGCGCCGGTGATCAGAGCTCTTGCCGATGATCTTTTGCCGATGAACTGCGGTGTGGCCATTTGCTCTTAATGGCTTGCAAGACTTCCTGGGCCAGAATCTTGCTGGGATCGGTGGGATCGATCTCATTCCAGCGGGCAGACGCGAGAATCCAGATGACCCCCAAGATAAGTGCCACGCCAGTGCCGAAGAGAACCAGTATTACGCGCGGCGGAAAAGACTTTCGTTCCGGGACTTCTCCTTCGTCCAAGACTTTGACGCTAGGGGTTTCGCGAGCTTCCTCCACCTTGGCCATCTCGTATTGCTTGGTCAACGCCTCATAGATCGCTTCCTGCACCCTGGTCTCACGATACAGATCGGCGTAAGTGACGCCGAGGAGCGGGAGTTGGCGAATCGAAGGGTAAGCGTCCGTGGAAGACGGGGAAGCGGCGTCGGCGGATTCCGGCTTGCCCCCCAACTTTTGTAGCTGGCGTTGATACTCTTCGATCCTCGCCTGAACCGAGCGGATACGGATGTTATTGGAGGTGTAGATTTGTCTTAGCCCTTCGAGTTCCGTTTGAGCTGCGATGAGCTGGCCCTCGATGTCGGCCGCGGCGGTGATCATCGCCCGCCCCTGTTCTTTGACATCGATCGTCGTGTTTTTGCTGGCGAAATCGCCGAAATCCTTTTCGGCCTTCTCCAGATCCTGCTGAACCTGGACGAGGCGCTGTTCGAGGAATTCCCGCTCTTTGTGTGCCGACGAGGTATTCTGCGTCAGCACGATCCGATTAAGCGCGGCGACGTATTCGTGGGCAAGCGCGGCTGCGCGCTCGGCGCTGTGATCGCTGACAGCGATGGTAATGATTCCGCTCTTACGGTCGGTCGTAACTTCCGTACGACTCTCCAGTAGCTTTCTCGCGTCTTCCCATCGACTGACGCCGTAAACCGTGCGAAGTTGCGACGTCTCGACGATTTGATTTTGAATTGTCCGGCTGTGCAGAATTCCCACGAACAGGTCGCTCGACGTTCGCAGACCCAACAACTCGCTGCCGATGACTCCCAATTCTCCGCCCCCCTTGCCGAGCGCGGCCAGCATCGACGCCATGCCGGCGCCCGATTGATCGGGCGGCATAAGCCGAGTTGTTGAGGTGTATTGGACCGGAATCAATAAGACAATCAGAGCTGAGGCTACAAATCCAACAACAGCGATGCGGAAGAGAAACTCACGGTTTTGCCATAGCGTGGAAAGCCTGGCAATGGATCTTCCCCGGTATGTCTCTGCGTCCTGAACCTCAATGAGGAGTTCTTCCTCAAGATGAGGGCTGGAGTATTTCGGGTCTCGATTTGTGATTTGTTTAGTCGCCATAGCGGCTGCACAAAACTGTCTTCGAATTTCGCGGTTACTGGTTTCCCGTGTTGCGGCCGCGAAGCGGCTTAGGCCAGAAAGCCAATTGTATCGAGGAAGTCACGTTCGACTGCCTTGTAGCTGAAATCACCGGATACGTCCAAGCCTCATACTGAACCGCCGCCGACAGACTGAAATTGGAGTGCAACCAGAAATCCGCGTGCACGCCCGCGTCTGTTAGCGTCCCGCCGTTCGGAATGAACTCATGGCTCACTTTAAGATGCCTAAACTCAAATTCTAGCTTGTTGCGAGGCGTGAACCAATAGGACGTCCATGCCTGTACACCCTGCCCTTCCCGGCCCACCCAGTTTCCCATGAGGTTGCCGGCGTTGGTGAATCCTGAGATCCATGTAGGGTTGAAGTAGAAGAAGCCTGAACCTACGTTTCCTCCGATCGGAGGGTCTGTGTATACGCCTTCCGCGCGGAAGTCCATTTTGGGTAGCTTGGGCAGACGGGGGATATATATCCCCCCCAGCCATGCTGCTACATCGGGGCCGACAATGGGACTGATCGTGTCGTGCTCGGTAAAACCATCTGCATAGAACGTCAGGCCATTTCTGACCCGATAGCTAAAGTCTACCCCGGAACGACGTGATCCTGGTTTGTTGGCCGCGCCAGGCTGCGTTTGGTCGGTGGAAAATACGCTTCGCAGGAAGTTGTGCCAGGTGAGTGGATAATCGGGACCACCGTAGTCCGTAGTGCGCGACATACCGAATTCAAAATTAGGTGTCGGCTTGAAACTGAATCGTTCTCCGTGGACGATGGGTTGCGGATGCAACGACTGGCCATACTGGCCGAGTAGGCCCGAAGGGGTGAACATGAACTCGTACCCGGAGTACTGACCAAGGAAGAATTCCACCCGCATGGGGCCCAGCACTCCGAAGATGCTGGGGAGTTTGAAGGGCGTGACCCGATTCACGCGGAACATGGTCAGAGGATCGGCGTTGTCGCTCATCATCATTCCGCCGCCTTGGTCCGGTCCCCACCAGAGGCTTTGCTTGCCAAAGGAAAGTTGCCAGTCGGAAAGGTTCATGGCGACATAGGCGTCCAGGAGACGACCTCGATCCACTGAGTCTGTGGGTGTTCCGGGCGGGACTGGAAATGGTGGGTTGAGGCCGCCAACGTGGCTGAAATCCGCGATCGAGATTGCCTCTCGAGCTGCCAGTGGCAAACCGGGAGCCGACGGAGAATGCTGAAATTCGGTGCGGATGTAGACTGCGAAGGGTCCGTCCGTGGCCCATCCCGATACGCCCGAGACGTTGTTGAAGCCTTGCTCCTCGGGCCGACCGAAATCATCGATGACGGTCTGTCCGAAGTGATATCCGTCGGTCAGCGGCTTGCCGACGATTTCTGTGCCCCGCGTGTAGACTGATTCCAGTCTGAGTTCGGCATTGTTTCCACCTCCGAGCCAATCGACCTCCGCGCTGAATTCGCGTTGCAGATCCTTATAGATGAGCGCTGCTTCTGTGATGCCTTCGTTGTCGGCGACGCGGTCGGCCGCCTCACTCACCTGCCGTGCGCATTCCAGTCGCGTCCACGGACGCATCCCGGCTATTCCGCTATCGACATAACCAAGGGCCGCCAGACGTTCGAGTGCCGGATAGATCCAACTGTCCAAGGGGACATAGGGCGAGCCCATGTACTTGGACTCCCAGTGCGAAGGGCGGTCCGGGTGAAGTCCGGGAGTCTCCCACTGATCTCCCCGCAACTCATAGTTGTGATGCTTTCGGTAGACGTACTCGCTGGTGAGATATCCAATCGCCGAGCCGATGAGAACGTCAGAAGGGAAATGTTCTTTCGCGGTGATGCGCGAAGCACTCACTACGGTCGCCATTCCATAGGAGAGAAACTTCAGGAAAGGACTCGGGTATTCGTGCGCGACCATTCCCGCGATTGCCCATGCTGCCGCGGAATGTTCCGATGGGAATGATGTTCCGCTTTTCAGGAACTGCCCGGTTCCGGGGCTCTGATAGGGGCGCTGGCGTCCCGTAGCATATTTCAGGGCCTCGACAGCGACCAGAGCATCAACGGCCGCCTCTCCGCTCAGGAAGCCGGTTTCGCGCTGGTGCTCGTTCTGCGTGAGAAGGCCGAGCACGTAGAGTCCTCCGGCGCCTCCTGCCATGGAATAGACGCCGTAATCGGAGAGATGGCGGTATTGCGTCAAGGTGCTCGGCGTATTGGAAAGATGTCGGCTTACGTCAGCGTCGGTTGCGAACAGGGCTGCCGCAAAGCCTCCCAATGGAACCATCCAGGTAGCGTCCGAGAAACGAATGTGCGCCGGACTCGTCCACATGCCGATCTGGTCGTGGAGAAATGCCCGGGGCAGCCCTCTGACTTTGTTTTCGGTTTCATCCGGCCGGGGAGCATCGGGGAGCGTCTGATTCGCGGCGTCAGGCTGACTGTTCTTCTGGCCATCCGCGGCCGAAGCTCGGGTCCCATCAGATTGAGCGGGCGGGCGAGTGGATTGCCCGTGGACCAGCGCCGCGTGCGCGAGTACACACATTGCGACGATCCTGAAGCATGAAGTCCTCACAAATCGATTCACGAACTATCCTTGATAGTCCATTGCTAGAAGTAAGACGCGGCCAGAATCGCGCTGGTAAAGAGGGAACTCACGACTTGGGCGTTTGTGAAGATCGCTTTCCAAATGGGTGGTCCACCCAATGCCTTTTCAGGAACGACCACCATGTCTCCGGGTTGCAAGGCTGCGTTCAGCCCATTGCCGGATACCCAGAACGAATTGTGGCTTCCGATAACCGTTCCGTTGGCCCGAATCACGAAGGTGGCTCGCTTGTTTGCCATGTTGGTGAAACCACCAGCTTGCGTCAGATACCATTGGGCGCTTTTTCCCGGACGATATGCCACCGCGGTAGCGCCATAAACCTGGCCCTGGACCAGAACATAGCTGGGACGCTTTGGCACCACGAGAACATCGCCGGCACGGACGATGACGTCTCGGGAGGTGTTTGCCCAATCCCTGATATTGAAAGAAATTTGGATGGTGACGCGGCCCGAAGGAGGACTGTTCATCAAATCGTCGAGAGCAGTCTGCCATTGCACCATGGCGGTTTCCGCGGACACTTTCTGATCCGGATCCGAAGTGGTGGCTGCGGTCAGCTTTACAGTGGCCTGTTGTTCCCGCACTCGCTGGATCAGTTCGCCATAAGATTTTTGTTCGATCTTCTGCACTTCAGATCGAAACAGCACTGCCCCGTACGGGTAGGCTGCGGGAGCAAATCCCCCCGCGCGGTTCAGTACGGAACTCAAGCGCTCACCGGGATGAATTCCGTAGCTGCCTGCATGCACTACTTCTCCGCGGAGCGAAATCGAAGCTCCGAGATCGTTCCATCCGGGCACTTGCGGCACCGTTAGAACGTCGCCATTATTGAGTGGTAAATCCTTGTCAGAATTTGCGGTCAGGGCCTCGTGTAGCGAGACCTGCTGCTGGCTCCCGGTAACCTGCTTGTCTCCCTTCCAGTAATAGTGCGTCAGGTCCGCCACTTCCACTTCGGCGCTTTGTTTTAAGCCGCCCGCAGCGCGAATCAAGTCAGAAATCCGCATATCGGAAGTAAGCGGATAGCGGCCGGGCCGCGCAACTTCGCCTTTAACGTAGACCGTTGCAGGATCGACTGCGGCCGCATTCTTGTGGATCAGAACCCGGTCGCGCGAGCTCAGCATGATGTCATCGGCAGGACTGCCGTCGAGCGCGCTGCTCAACTTCACGTTAAATATCTTCAACGTGCTATCCGGCATGAATCGGAAAACCTGCGCGTCACCGGTGGCTGCGTCTGGAGCAAGACCACCAGCCAAGTGGACGGCGTCACTCAGGTGGATATCTCCCGAAGTCTGGTAGGTTCCCGGCGAACGCACGTCACCCCACACCGACACGCTCGGAGGATTCTCGAAATCGTAGCGCCCAAAAAACTGAACGGTATCCAGGGGTTCCAACTGAGGCGCTCTGGTTGGATCTGCTAGCGCTTCGGCCACGCTGAAGCTCTGTACGGTCGGACGAAAGTCCGGAGGATTCAGACGGATGATCTCGGCGTATTGCAGAGCTGGCTCCGGCAATAAATCCTTGTAGGAACTGACTAAGTCCGTGACCCGCATTCCCTGACGGAACGAGTACTTTCCCGGGCGGATCACATGGCCTTCGAGGTAAATTGCGTCTTGCGTATACGGAGCGATCGGGAAAATACGAATCTTATCGGCATCCTGAACTTGAAAGGCTTCCAGTTGTTTGGTGGCTTCGCCTGTCGAGTCCGCCTGAGGGATATCGAGGTTCAGCATCGTCTGCTTGTCGTGGGCGATGGTGCGTTGGACTTCGATATGCTGCATCGTCGCGGTTGGAAGCAAGCCGCCCGCCAGAGCGATCACGTCCGCCAACGATTTCTCACTTTTCTGCTCGTAGATTGCAGGGCGCCGAACCATTCCTTCGATGGTGACCTCGGGACCCAGCGGGGGAACGATGACCGTGTCCCCGTTCTCGAGTCTCTGCATGTCGCCTTTAACCCCGTGCAGAAGAAGGTCATAGACGTCAACGTCCTGTACCAGGTCCTTCCCTCGATAGTGCTTCAAAATGCGCAACGATCCGCGGCCCGTAGGACCTCCTGCCGAAAATAAGGCATTCAGCGGTGTCGAAAGAGAACCGACGTCATAGGCGCCGGGCCTCACGACATCTCCCACCACGTAGACACGAATCGTTCGTAGTCTGGATAGGGAGATATCGGCCGAGACGTCGCGAAACTGCGTGCGCAGGGTCTTTTGGACCGACTCCTGAACTTCTGCTAGAGATTTGCCCGCAACGAGCAACGGGCCGACTTCCGGCAGACTGACCCGGCCCTCCCGGTCCACCACGCGATAGAATCGCCGGGAAACGCCACCCCACAAGTCGATTGAGACCCCGTCCCCGGGACCGAGAACGTAATCGGATCCAACAGGAAGATCCATTGGGATCATCTGCAGATCGCGTGTGCCATTCTCAAAGATCTGCATCCCAAAACGCTCGACTGCCGGCGGCCGTGCCGCGGCTTGCAGATACATGTCGAACAAGGATGGGATCCCCTCGTAGGGGTTCGGCCGCCGTATGAGTCGTTGGGTCGGGCTGGTCGCTTCCCGCGCCCGTCGTGCATTCAACTGCGCGGCCGGACTATTGCCAAGGTCGTATGTCGATCTGCTGTATCCCGGGGCATACAAGCTTCCACCGTAGGAACTGTAGGGATTTGAGCCGTAGGACGCGTTGTTCGGATACTGGCTGCCGCCTCGGCTCCCGTACAAATCTTCTTCGGCGAAGTCAGAATTCATCGACAAATCGTCGATGCCGTTTTCTCCATTGCCCCCTCGCCGAGCCTGGCTCGCATTCATCCCACTTCGGAGCGATGAGCCTCCGGCCTGCCCTGTGTCTGAATTCTGGTCATACATGGAAGACCCGCCGAGTCCTGCGCCAGGCTCGGACTGATCCGACGGTTCCTGGGTGCTGGTCTTGTAAAGGGGCGCCGGGTTGCCGAGCGGTACACCCTGCTGCGGCGGAGCGTAGGGCTGGATGGGCGTGTTGAGAGGTGCATTGTCAAGACCCGGAACCCCAGTCGGGATTTGGTTTGTGCCCGGCTGTTGTTGGGGTTGTTGAAATGAAGGGGCGGTTTCGTTTTGAGCGCAGCTGCTGATGCGCGGATCGCAGTATTGTGTTCGGCTCGTCTGTTGCTGTTGGAGTTGCCGCGCCTTCGCACGCTCCGTTTCTTCATCCTGGGCCAGCCACTTTACTCGTTCCTGAATAAGAAGTTCCTGTTCTTTGGCGAGTGGCGAATCCGGATTTACGATGGGCTGCAGATATCCGTATTTTCGCACCAGATCGGTGGCCACCGAACGGAAGGCAACGTCATTCTCTAAGCGGTCGAAGATGGCTTCTTCTGTGAGATCGGAGTCGGCGATCAATTGGCCGTGGTCTGTGGCATCTTTTGCAATCCATCGCTTCAGTTCCACCATCAGGCCGGGATCTTTATGGAAGATCGTGACCAACTGCCCGACCGAGGCACCCACGCGAACCATATTCTCGCGCGCCAACTCAGACTGCGGAGGGGCGACGGCCGGCGTTTGCTGGCGCGTTTGCCCAAACAGACTCAGGGCACTCGCAAAACCGAGTGTGACCACGAGGATAGCTTTCAGGAGCAGACTTCCGGGAGCAACCGCCCCGCCGGACATCGCGCAAATCACCGCTCTTCGATTCGTCAATCGCCAATCCCCAAGTAAACCGTATACGCGTTGCTAAATCCGGGCCAGACCAACCAACCCCGGTTTTTCGCGTATCGCACCCAGAACGCCCGCTTCAGAACTCTCAACGGGCTTGTTTCGGATGTCGACCATAGCCCAATAATAAACGCCTCGGTTCTTTTCCGGCGCTAGGGCCAGAATCCTCATCCGCGGATAAAGCCCGAGCAGGAGCCCGCATCGACCTGAGGGAGTTTCGGCTTCCTCAGGCGAAACGATGAGCACATCCGGCTGCGTTTGTTCAACAAAGTCATTTAAGTCGCCTTCGTTCACAACCTCGCCGACGATCTCAATATCGGGCTGGTCGGAGATCGTCGTCATGACCATTTCACGCATGAGGCGGGGCCGGTTTGCAACGAGGACGCGCACCCGCTTCAAAGTGCTCTCCTTATTGTACTGGTTGATGTTAGAACGGATGCGGAAAATGACAAAGATTCGAAAAAGCACGGCGAAGATTTCGAAAGTGTACTACTCCGACGGCCCAGGAAATCACAATTGAGTACCAGGAAAGTACTAAGCGCTCAGTTTCGGAAATTCCGAACGTAGATCTCAGTCGGAGAAGGAACGGAACATTCCGTTTTAGGCACTTCGAGCATTTGATTCGGTCTTGGAAGGTTCCAACGGTTTCCAGTAGTCGCCGCGGCTGAAGTGCTTTTCGAGCCAGCAATAAAGAGTGATGAACATGTACCGGCTACCCATCTCTTTGATCTTTAGTTTCGAGATGCCGGAGCGACGGTTTCTCCATGTGATGGGCATCGTGGTCCATGAATATCCGCGCACGATCGTCTTCAAGGGCAATTCCACGGTGAGATTGAAATGAGGGGAGAGAAACGGGCCGCATCCTTTGATCACGGTTCGACGATAAGCCTTGAAGGCATTGGTGAAGTCGTTCAGAGGGACGCGAAACAGGAAGCGCAAGAAAGTGTTGGCTAATCGGTTCAGGTAGAGTTTCGTCCATGGGTAGTCGATTACGCCTCCTCCGCGAATGAAGCGAGACCCGAACACTGCATCCCAACCCTCATTGAGAACCTGCCAATAGCGGACAACATCGCGGCAGTCGTCGGACTCATCCGCCATCATCACCACTACCGCATCGCCTTGCATATGTTCGAATCCCAGGGTAACGGCATTGCCGAATCCGTGAGGACCCAGGTTCTGGACCGGACGCAAGGTCTGCACGTTGGCTACGGTTCGTTGCAAGATCTCCCAGGTGGAGTCGGTGCTGCCGTCGTCGACCACGATGATTTCATGGGCGATTTTCCGCAACCGCAGTTCGAGATGCAGGTGCTCTACCGTTGCGGCAATGCATCCTTCTTCGTTTTGCGCCGGGATCACGACGGAGAGAACTCGGATCGGGTCATGAGAGCTTGGCAATTCCGGCTTTTTCACAGGCCGCTCCTTTCCAACCAGTCGGGGTTGTTTTCGGCGTGGCGTGCGATCTGACTCAGAAGATTTTCCATCGAGATCTCGGGATGCCACGCGAAGTCGGATTCCGCCTCGTGGTTGTCCATGACGACCCATGGTATGTCATATGTGCGAGGGCGGAGATCCGCGATCGGAGTGTGGGTTCCAAATCTAGCATTACACCATGCTGTCAGTTGAGCCAGCGACATGGCGTTTCCTAATCCCCCTCCTACTGTGTAAACCCGCCGTCCGCTCGAGCGTTCGGTTCGTATTTGCCGATCCAGCAATTGTGCCAAGTCGTTCGGATGAAGAGCATCACGCACCTGCTTTCCCGTGCCGCCAAAACCGATATACCGGAGATCGCGGCGCCGCAGGTGAGCGTTTATCCAGTAGGAGAAGATTCCCTGATCGGGAGTGCCAAACTGCCCCGGTCCCGCCATGACGCCACAGCGATTGATCCAAACGCGAAAGTCGAAGGCGTAACCGTATTCCAGGGCAATGGCTTCGGAAGCGAGTTTGGTGCTTCCGTACAGGGAGATTGGAGGTTCGGTGGAAAAACCCGGCCCGATCCCACGCCTCGTTGTTCCCGACGGCAAAGGCTTGGAGTGATCGAGTTGGAAGGCTGTGTCACTTTCCGTTAGCGGAATCGAGCAGAGGGAGGGAATCGAGTAGACGCGGCTCGTGCTAAGCAGCACTAGGCCCGCTCGGCGCGCTCTACAGTATTCCAGGACGTTGACCAAGCCGGCGAGATTGTGCTCGAAAAGCTGGCGGCTGCCGAATCCTCCCTGCACTCCGGCGAGAACGCTTGGGTTGGCGGCCGCATCTATGACCCAGTCGACTGTGGGCAGATTCTCAAAATCGCTGGCCGCCCGCAGATCGCCGTGAACAAATGTGACCCCGAGCTGACGCAAACGTCGGCGGTTCAGCTCCGATCCGGGACGCATCAGGTTATCGATGCCGCAAATGGACAGATTCTCGTGCCTCTCTAACAGACACTCGACCAGCGAACTTCCCACGAATCCGCAAATTCCGGTGATGAGAAACTTCATCCGCCAGCCTTCTTTGTCAGACGCTCTGTCCAGCTGGTGACGATCTCTCGGAAGATGTCGTCCAGGGACCGGGAAATGTCCCACGCTGGATAATGCTGCTTCATCTTGCGCAGATCGCTGTAATAGCAGATGTGATCACCGCTGCGATTCTCGTCGACGTATCGCCACTTCATCGCTCGGCCAGTGTGGCGCTGGGCCATTTCAAAGGCTTCATGGATTGAGCAGGCGTTTTGCTTCCCACCACCCAGATTGTAGACTTCCGCGACTCGTGGAGCTCTTGAGAACTCAAACATGAATCGTGCCACGTCATGGGAATGGATGTTGTCGCGGACTTGTTTTCCTTTGTAGCCGAATACCGTGTACTCGCGGGCCTCCATGTTGCACTTCAGAAGATAACTGAGGAAGCCGTGCAACTCGACTCCCGAATGATTCGGTCCGGTCAGGCAGCCGCCGCGCAGGCAGCAGGTGGGCATGTTGAAGTAGCGGCCATACTCTTGCACCATTACATCGGCTGCCACTTTGGATGCACCAAACAAAGAATGCTTGCTCTGATCGATTGAAAAGCTCTCGGGAATGCCGTGCTCATAAGCGGGATCGTCGTAGTCCCAGCGTGACTCGAGTTCCTTCAGGCGAATTTCGTTGGGCCGGTCACCGTAGACCTTGTTGGTCGACATGTGTATGAATGGCGACTCGGGGCAGTATTGGCGGGCTGCTTCCAAAAGGTGCAGCGTGCCCAGGGCGTTGGTTTCGAAGTCGAGGAACGGGATGGCCGCGGCCCGGTCGTGCGAGGGCTGCGCGGCGGTGTGAATGATGAGATCAGGTCTGATGTCCTTGACGAACGGAAGCAATGCTTCGCGATTCCGGATATCAAGTGTGCTGTGCTGATAACCCGGAATTTCTTCGTGGAGCCGGCTCAATACCCAACTTGTGTCGCCTTCAGGTCCGAAGAATACGGCACGTAAATTGTTGTCGATCCCCACGACCCGAAAACCGAGGTGGGCGAAGAAGAGACCGACCTCTGATCCGATCAGTCCACAAGAACCCGTTACGAGCAGAACTTTCTGCGTCAATCTGCCTGACCTCTGAATTCTCGAGTCTCAACAATCCTGAAACCAACTCTTCGTGTTACTAGCTTGCGGAAACTCAATGGAAAAACAGTAAGTATATACTCGAACGACTCACTTCCACTGTGCCGACCGGCGTGTTGGTACCAGCTCATACAAGACTTCGTTGCTCGATTGGCGGTCGCAATCGCCTGCCTGCCAGCAGACAATCGCACATTATTACGGTGGCAACACGAATTGGGCATTCGTTCTGCCGGGGTTTCGAATGAGACGCGTGATTTTGCCTCCTCAGTGGCGTCTTTTGTCGGTGTTACTATCTATGCGGTCAGAAATAATCAGCATGCCTGGTTCTCAGACAAAGAGATGCCGCGCAGTGGAATCTCCGCGAGTGGTTTGCATTGACGATCTTCGCCCGGCGGCGAAGCGGCGAATCCCGAAGGCTGTCTTCGACTATTTGGATGGAGGCGCCGAGGGCGAAGTCACGCTGAGGGAGAATTGCCGCGTCTTCGATGACGTCACTTTCCGACCTCGCTACGCTGTTGTCGAGACGGAATGCAATTTGCGCACTCGCGTCCTCGGAATGGATCTTGCGCTTCCGTTTCTGCTGGCTCCAGTTGGATACAGCCGGCTCATGCATCCGGGTGGTGAAGTAGTCGCTGCCCGCGCTGCCGGGAATGCCGGGACGGCATTCATTCTTTCGACGATCTCGGGCCATAAGCTGGAAAACGTTAAGGCCGGCTCCACCGGCCCGGTCTTTTACCAGCTGTATCTCATGGGTGGGCGCGCGGCCGCCGAAGCCAGCATCGACAGGGCGCGTACCGCGGGATTCTCGGCGCTCGTAGTCACCATTGATACTCCCGTCTCGGGCATTCGTGAGCGTGATTTCCGAAACGGCATGAAAGAACTCGTGAGCGGCGGCCCGTTCGAGAAGTTGCCATACCTTCCGCAGATTCTGTCGCGCCCCGGATGGCTGATTCAATTTCTGCTCGATGGCGGCGTACCGTTATTGCCAAACGTAGTTGTTCCGGGAAAAGGCCCATTGCCTCTCGTTGATGTCGCTTCAGCTTTGGCCGAATCGGCGGTGACGTGGGCGGATTTTCAATGGATTCGAGAGCACTGGGGTGGCCCGATTGTAGTGAAGGGTGTGTTGACGGCGGAAGATGCGCGGCTGGCCATCGATCACGGAGCCGCAGCCGTGTCGGTCTCGAATCATGGAGGGCGTCAACTGGACGGCGTTCCTGCATCGTTGCGGGTTTTGCCCGAGGTCGTTAAAGCCGTGAATGGTCAGATCGAAGTGTGGATGGACGGCGGCATTCGACGCGGCACGGACATCGTCAAGGCGCTATGCCTCGGCGCTCGAGCTGTGCTCTGCGGTCGCGCCTACGCGTATGGGCTGGCGGCGGCCGGCGAGGCAGGAGTGGTGCGTGCGATAGAAATTCTAAGAACAGATCTGGAGCGCACGCTCCGTCTGCTCGGCTGCCGATCGGTTGCTCAGTTGGACCGCTCGTATGTGAATGTCCCCAAATCTTGGGAATCAGCTTAAGAACCTGAACCAGCCGCCGTCATGCTCATCGACGCTCACCAACATTTCTGGATTTACAACTCCTCTGAATACGGATGGATCGACGATTCGATGGCTGGGATCCGCCGTGATTTTCTGCCTGAAGACTTAGACTCCGAACTTTCCGAAAGTAAATTCGATGGGTCGGTCGCTGTTCAGGCCCGTCAGACACTTGACGAAACGCGCTGGCTGCTTGAGTTGGCGGAAGCGACTCCGAAAATCTTCGGCGTCGTGGGGTGGGTGGATTTGTGTTCTCCCGACGCTCACGCGCAGCTTAAGGAATTTGCTCGTAATCCCAAGCTGGTTGGCCTCCGCCACGTCGTGCAGGCTGAACCGGACGACCGTTTTCTCTTGAGGCCAGATTTTCTTCGCGGCATTGCGTTACTCGAAGAGTTCGAACTAGCCTATGACATCTTGATTTACACCCGGCATCTTCCGGTGGCGGCGGAATTCGTCGCGCAGTTTCCACGCCAGCGATTTGTGCTGGATCATCTGGCCAAACCGCCGATCAAGACCGGGGAGATCGATCGATGGGCGGATGGAATTCGCCGGTTGGCTGCGTTTCCGAATGTGTTCTGCAAGCTCTCGGGATTGGTAACCGAAGCGGACTGGCAACAGTGGACGCAAGAGCAGATTCATCCTTATCTTGACGTGGCATTTGACGCCTTCGGAAGCGATCGCTTGATGATCGGCTCCGACTGGCCGGTGTGTCTGGTTGCAGCGACGTATGGCCGAGTCATGGGCGTTGTGAAGGATTACATTCGACGTCATTGCCCCGAGGCGTTGGAGTCCGTATTGGGCGGAAATGCGCAGCGCTTCTGGCGGCTCAAGGCCTGAAGAAATTTCTGCGGCTAAATTTCCAAAATGACTGGCATGATCAGCGGGCGCTTTTGCGACTGCTTGGAGATGTAGCGTTTCAGGTCCGCGCGAATTTTCTCTTTGATCACCCCATAGTCGGCTTTTTCTTCTTCGCTGGAATGCGCGAGCGTGTCTTCAACCATGCGCTTGGCGCCTTCCATAAAGCCGTCTTCGCCGACGTTGAAGCCGCGGGTGACGATCTCCGGGGCGGTCTCCACTTCGCCTGAAAGTTTGTTGATGGCGATGATCGGCAGCACAATGCCGTCTTCGCTGATGTGGCGGCGGTCTTTAATGATGAGGTCTTCGACTACGTCGGTGCGGCTGCCGGAATCGATGCAGACGCGCCCGACATTCACCTTGCCGGCCTTGCGAGCGCCGAGTTCGTCGAATTCGAGAACATCGCCGCTCTCGATCAGCATGACTTTGCCGACCGAGCCGTGCATGGCTCCCGCCATCTCCGCGTGAAGTTTGAGTTGCCGGTACTCGCCGTGGATGGGAATGAAATAACGCGGCTTCACGAGATTGATGATGAGCTTGAGTTCTTCCTGGCTAGCGTGTCCGCTGACATGGATCGGCGGAGAAGTTCCATCTTCGTAGATGA
Organism: uncultured Acidobacteriota bacterium; assembly: GCA_963700225.1. Classification (GTDB taxonomy): domain Bacteria; phylum Acidobacteriota; class Terriglobia; order Terriglobales; family Acidobacteriaceae; genus Sulfotelmatobacter. Next base: position 416,356 of record CAVOWU010000012.1, on the reverse strand, counting down.
CGTGCGCCTCGCGGCGGAACAAGTGGTCGATCATCCGGTAAATCGTCTTTTCATTTCCGGGGATGATGCGCGACGAGAGTACAACCGTGTCGCCTTTTTCGATTTTCGCGTGCTTGTGATTGTCGACTGCTGCGCGCGAAAGCGCGGACATCGGCTCGCCTTGCGTACCGCTGATCAGTACGCAGACTTTTTCCGGCGGAAAGTTTTTCATCTCGCCGGGATTGATGACCAGGCCTTCCGGAACTTCGATGTAGCCCAGGTCTTCGGCGATCTCGGCGGAGTTGTTCATCGAGCGGCCGATGAAGGCGACCTTGCGGCCGTGTTCGTGCGCGAGTTGAACGGCAAGATTGATACGGTGAATCGACGATGAGAAGCACGAGATGAAGAGCCGCCGCTTGGTATGCGCGAAAACTTCGTCGAACTTGCGGCGAACCGCGCGCTCGCTGGGTGTGTATCCCTTGCGCTCAACGTTGGTGGAATCCTGAAGCAGCGCCAGCACTCCCTGCTTGCCGTATTCGGCGAAGGTGTGGAGATCGAAAAGCTTGTTGTCGGTAGGCGTGGGGTCGACTTTGAAATCGCCGGTATGAATGATCACGCCAAGCGGCGTGTGGATGGCGAGCGCTACGCAATCGACCAGGCTGTGCGTGACGCGGATCGGATGAACGGTAAAGACTCCAGCCTTGAAGCGCTCGTTCGCCCGCATTTCACGCAGGTCGGCGTCGTCGAGCAATCCGTGTTCGTCGAGTTTGTCTTCGACGTAGGCCAGCGTGAATTCGGTTCCCCAGACGGGAACGTTGAGTTCCGAGAGAATCCAAGGCAACGCGCCGATGTGATCCTCGTGGCCGTGAGTGAGGACAATCCCGCGGACACGTTGACGGTTTTCGATCAGATAGGAAATGTCGGGGACGACGATATCCACGCCGAGTAATTCCGCCTCGGGGAACATCAATCCACCGTCGATCACAAGGATGTCGTCTCCCCATCGGACGGCCATGCAGTTCATACCGAACTCGCCCAGTCCGCCCAGGGGGATAAGCTGCAGTTTTCCAGTTGGCATTGAGTAAAGATGATGCTAGCACAGGGGAACAGGGACTAGGGGTCAGGGAGCAGGGGCAGGTGCCAGTGACCAGTGATCAGTGGCTAGTGCACAGGGCTTATTTCTGTCGTCCTGTCGGTGTGGCGCTCGCCCCGTGCCAGCTAATCGCTAAGCACTGTGACTTGTCACTGGTCTCTGACCGCTTGGCCCCTGCGGCCTGACCCCTGCTGATCCTCCAGTCCTCTCCCGATAGCATTCCTGCGCCTCCGTGCTATAAGGTGGAAGCAGTGGCGGAACAGCGCAAATCGTGGCTTCGGCGGCGCGTGGAGCGGGCTCTTGTGGGAGGGCTTACGCGCGCGTACTCGACCGTGCGCGTGGATCCCGACAAATTCTTGCTGCAGCTGCGGGCGGCATATCGCGTGCCGATCAGCGGCTATCACGGTGTCTTTTCGCTGGAGATCAATGAACTCGACATCGTTGCCGATTCGATCATCCGCAGCGGAATGAAGGTCGCCGCCGTTGAGGGAGCAGGTTTCGGTCTCGGCGGACTAATGACGATCGTGCCGGATCTCGGGATCCTTTCGGCAATCACGATGCGCACGGTCCAGAAGTTGAGCCTGCTATACGGATTCGAATTCAATACGGATGACGAGATCGCGGAGCTGTGGGTCGCGGCGGCCAGCGCGGCCGGAGTAGACATCAGCCGCGAGTTGCTGGAAAAGGAAGTGATCAATAAGTTTGTTCCCCGGGTGATTCAACGGATTGCGGCGAAAGCCAGCGCCGAGGTCGTTGAAAAATGGGCGGGGCGCGTGATCCCGCTGGCGAGTTCAGCGATTGGCGCGGGATTGAATTACTGGTTCGTGCGAGCCTGGGGAGAGCGGGCGCGAGCGCACTTTCGCCAGCGGCATTTGATGATCCGGCAGCGTGAGCGCGATGCCATCGCAGCCGCTTCGCCCTTGCCGAGTCTCCCGACGCTACCGCGATAGCCCGCACGCGCAAATTTTCATCAACTCGACGGTTTTGTCATCCTGATCAGAGCGAAGAACGTTCGCACTTCGTCGATAGCGCCTCAGCTTCAGCAGGTTGCACAGGTCCTTAGCTTACGCTCAGGATGACAAAACCGCATGGATTTGATTGCGAACGCGTGGAGTTGACGGCTTTTCGTCTTCCGCTCGCGCTCGCACTGTTGTGATAAAAACTAGAGAGATGCCAACCTTTTCCTGCGCAGCCATTCTTTTTGATCTGGACGGAGTTCTGGTCGACTCGACGCGCGCCGTCGATCGAGAATGGCGCGAGTGGGCAGCGGAAAGGGCGTGGATGGCGACGCGATCATGGCCATCGCGCATGGAGTACGGACGATTGAAGTGATCCGGCGGGTGGCGCCGCATCTGGACGCCGCAGCCGAGGCCGACGCCATCGAAAATCATGAAGCGGGCGACCAGCAAGGGGTGACTGTCATGCCGGGGGCGGTCGATCTGGTGAAATCGATTCCCGATGGGCGCTGGGGAGTAGTCACGTCGGGGTCGAGATTGCTCGCTACGAATCGTTTGCACTATTGTGGGCTGCCGGTCCCGAAAGTTCTGGTCACATCCGACGACGTAACGAACGGAAAGCCCGATCCAGAGCCGTATCTGAAGGGTGCTGCAGGTTTGGGGTTTGAGCCGGCGGATTGTCTGGTGATCGAAGACGCTCCGGCGGGGATTCAGTCGGCCCGTGCGGGAGGAATGAAAGTCGTGGGGATCACGAGCACGTATAAGGCGGATGCTTTAAAGCAAGCTGATGTTGTGATCGGGAAGCTGGGACAAATTCAGGTTGTCTCGAATGGGGCGGGGAAGTTGGTTGTCGGCGTCAATTAACTTCCGAAGCCTACCGCAGCCAGTCTTCCAGCTCAATCCCTCGGTCGGTCTTTTCATCGCGGTACTTTACGATCACCGGCGTGTATAGAGACAAATTCCAGTCTGCGGCAGCACCCTTTTTGACGGCGCGCGAGCCCGGCACGACGACCGCATTTTCCGGAACCTCAAGCGGCGCGTCGGCGGTGGCGCGATAGACTTCGCCTTTTACTAGATCGTAGAGGGGAGTCGAGCGCGTCAGGATCGTTCCTGCTCCGAGCACTGCGCGAGATCGCACCAGCGTACCTTCGTAGATGCCGCAATTTCCGCCAACCAGCACATCATCTTCGATGACCACCGGCGAGGCATTGATGGGTTCGAGAACGCCTCCTACTTGGGCCGCTGCGCTCAGGTGAACGCGCTTGCCGATCTGCGCACAGGAACCGACGAGCGCATGCGAATCGACCATCGTGCCTTCGTCCACGTAGGCGCCGACGTTGATAAACATTGGTGGCATGCAGATGACCGACGGAGCAACGTAGGCGCCCACGCGCACGGACGATCCTCCCGGTACGACGCGCACCCGATCGGCGATCGAGAACTGGCGCGCAGGGAACGTGTCTTTATCGACGAAGGATAGGCCGGCGGACATGTCGGCGAGCGCGCCGAGGCGGAATCCGAGCAGGATGCCCTGCTTGACCCAGGCATTGACCGTCCAGCGGCCGTCCACTTTTTCGGCGGCGCGAATTCTGCCTTGCGTGAGTTGGTCGCGGAACTCGAGGAAGGTCTTGCGCGCTTCGGGATCGTGTTCGACTTCGCCCAGGGCGGAGAGCCGCTCGATGGAAGATTTCAGGGATTGCATGCGAGAAAAAGTATACGGGATTGGCTAGGTCAGAGGGCCGATCTCCGTCGCGCGCCTAAAGAAACAGCAGGTCCCTCCACTACGCTCGCGTTCGCTCGCTCCGGTCGGGACGACAGAGAGCTTCTCGACGACGGCAGAAATTTTCTTGATCCACCTTGCGAGAGCTTCAGACGCACTTGCACTCGCTGCGGATCAGCACGCCGGTCATGGCATGAGCGACTTCGCGGGCTTCGGGTAATGTCGCGTAAGGCCCGTGCCAGCGCGCGTGATTGACGTCGTGGCCGGAAGGGCGTCCTTTGCCGTGACTGCATTGGCCGCAGGCGCCGCGGTGCAGGACGATCTTGTGCGGTCCCGCCGCCCAGTTTTCGTAGATGAAGAAGTCCGCAGCTTCGGGCGCGGGACTTGCGGGCTTGGTGATTACGCCAACTTCGGTGGCAATCTTTTGCAGCTTCGAACGAGTGTCGCGGCGCATCGGCAAAAGCGGAAGACGATAGACCTCTTCAAGTTTTCCCATCATCGCGAGGACCGCTTTCACCGGCAGCGGGCTCGACTCGATGAAGTTGGCCTGCATCAACGGAAGGTACTTGCGATTCAGCCGGCGCGCCGTGGCCCAGTCATTTTCCAGTGCAGCGCGAGTGAGCGCGGTCATTTCGTGCGGAATCTCGTTGGAGGCGACCGAAATAACTCCGACTCCGCCGAGCGCGATCACCGGGAGCGTCACCGCGTCATCGCCGGAGAAAACGAGGAAGGTTTCCGGCAGGCTGCTAGTGATCTCGGCAATCTGCGTCATGTTGCCGCTGGCTTCTTTCACAGCGACAATGTTCGGAATCTCGGCCAAGCGGACCAGAGTTGCGGGCTCGATATTGGCGGCGGTGCGTCCGGGGACGTTATAGAGAATGACCGGCTTGTCGCCCACCGCTTCCGCGATTGCCTTGAAGTGCCGGTACTGCCCCTCCTGGGTCGGCTTGTTGTAGTACGGCGACGCTGTCAGGATGTAGTTGACTCCCGGACGCGCTGCCAGTTCTTTGGCCTTTTCTACGGCATCGTGCGTGGCGTTCGACGTAGCGCCGGCGACGATAGGAACGTGTCCCGCGGCGACTTCGATGGTTGTATCGATCACGTGCAGCCATTCATCGTGATTCAGGGTCGGCGTTTCCCCCGTCGTTCCGCAAGGGACAAGGAAATCGATGCCGGATTCAATTTGCCACGCGACCAGATTGCGTAGCGCCGCGTCGTCGATGGATCCGTCCTGGTGAAACGGAGTTACGAGGGCAGTACCACAGCCGCGAAGTTGCATAGGAATAAGATAACGCGAATGGGGATTCAGCGAAACCGGCCACGTCAGGGCACATTATGGCCAGATTGTTCGGCCGATTTGCCCGTGCTGCGGATGAGCTCGTCTAACTGGGTTTCGAGGGCGCTGAGTTTATCCTTCTCAGCGCGCAACTGCTGGTCGGCCTGGATTTCTGCCGCTTGACACTGCTGCTCTGTGTCCGCCGTGACTTCAAGTTCGGATTTGCCGTGGTTGATCCTGTCTTGCAACTCCTTCTGCTGCTGCAGGTTCTCTTCGGCACCGAGCGCATCCTCAAGTCGCTTGACCTCGGCTGTGATTTCCTTTTTACGGACTCCCATCTCAGAGAGCTTCGAGCGAGCATCGTTTAGGTGTTCCGAGGCTCGCGCGACGGATCCCTCCTGCATTTGCAACCGTGAAAGTAAAATCTGGCTGGTCTGAACTCTTGCCAATGAGACCCGTAACTCCTGACGAAGTGCGCGCACTTCGGTCAGAATAGCCTGTAATGTTTGTGGATCGGACGCGTTGCCTTGCGCTAACGTAGTGCCGACTGTTCCGAATAGCAAGAGCGGCTTAAGAAATACTCTTCGCATGTCGATCCCCCATTCAGCTCTGCCTAAAACAAACTACAACTCCCGCCATACATCCCTGAAATCGTAGAAACCCTTCTTGCCGTCCAGCCATTCAGCCGCGCGTACCGCGCCATCGGCAAAGCCGTGGCGGGATTTAGCGTCGTGGCAGAGATAAATCCGGTCAGCGGAGGACTCTAGTACGACTTCGTGCATGCCGACCACGTCTCCTTCGCGGAAGGATGTGATCTCGATATCGTCATATTGATGAGAGTCCTGGCCGCTGGCTTGGCGGATGACTTGTTGGATCGCGATCGCGGTGCCGGAAGGAGCGTCTTTCTTGTGGACATGGTGGCGTTCAAAAATCTGTCCGGAATAATCGTGTTTAAGGGCTGCAGCGGCAGTACGGGCGATCTCAAAAAAAAGATTCACGCCAACCGAAAAGTTGGCGGCATAGACGAATCCAGTTCCATGCTGTTCCACCAGTTTCCGGATTTTATCGATTTCTTTGTACCATCCGGTTGTGCCGACGACTACGTTCTTGCCAGCTTTTACGCAAGCTTCGATGTTCGCGAGCACGCAATGAGGGGCTGTGAAATCGATGACGGCGGCGACGTTTTGGAGTTTTTCCGCAGTCAGCGCGGCGCAACCGGTATTTTCTTTCGCGCCCGCAATTTCGATCTGGTGCTTGCGTTCGCGCGCTACTTCTGCGACCAGGGAGCCGGTCTTACCTCTGCCTAGAATCAGAATATTCATGCTGATGACGATTTAACCACAGGGAGCACGGAGGGGCACAGGGGAGGCGGAAATCCCCGCTTCGCGCGCTAAGACTTCACCGGAAATGGAATGCGGCTGGACGGACGCGTCCGCCGCTATCCGGGTTAGGCGAAGACCTCCGCGTCCAATTCCGAGAAAAACGTCTTATGAAGACGCTGGATCACTTCGGGAACTTCGTCTTCTTCGATGACGAATGTCAGATTAATCTCGGACGCGCCCTGCGAGATCATGCGGATCTTCTTGTCAGCCAATTCGCGAAACACCAGCGCGGCAATTCCCGGTGTGTCGCGCAGGTTTTCACCGACCAGGCAGACGATGGCTTTGCGGCCTTCGTATTTCACGTCGGCGAGCTTGGCCAGATCGGCAGCCAGCGCGGGAATCGCTTGATTCGAATCGACAGTCAGAGAAACGCTAACTTCTGACGTGGAGACGACATCGACCGCGACCTTGTGGCGATCGAAGGCTTCGAAGATCGCGCGCAGAAATCCGTGGGCCAAGAGCATACGAGGCGCGGCTACATCGACAATCGTGATTCGCTTTTTCGCCGCAATCGCTTTGAATATGTTCTTGCTTTGGGGAGCGCGAGTTGTGATGCGCGTTCCTTCACACGATGGATTGCGCGAGTTCAACACGTAGACCGGAATATTTTTCTGGATCGCGGGCAGCACCGTCGCCGGGTGCAGAACTTTTGCGCCGAAATAAGCGAGCTCGGCCGCTTCATCGAAGCTGATGACTTTAATCCGGCGAGCGTCGGGACAGATTCTGGGATCGGTGGTTAGAATCCCGTCGACGTCGGTCCATATCTCAATGCGCTCAGCGCCCAGGCCGGAGCCGAAGATCGCGGCAGAAAAATCCGACCCGCCGCGGCCGATCGTGGTTGTTATGCCAGTGCGGTTCGCCCCAATGAATCCGCCCATGACGGGCACCTGGCCCGCCTCCAGCAGAGGCTGAACTTTCTCCCGAAGTTTCGCGTTCGTCTCCTCATATTGAGGAACGGCCTGCATGTAGGCACTGTCGGTGACGAGAACTTCGCGCGAATCGACGTGAGCGCCGTTCAAGCCACGGGCCGCGAAGGCGGCAGCGACAATCTTGCTAGAAAGCATTTCTCCAAACGCGGCTACGTGATCGGTGGTGCGCGGCGTGATCTCGCCGACTGCCGAAATCCCGCGCAGCAGTTCGTCGAGCGCTTCGAAGTCTGATCCCAGCTCGGAGTGAAATTCGGTGAAACGGGCTGTGCCTAGCAGTTCGCTGGCGGTGTTGTAGTGGCGTTCCTGGAGCGAGCGGCAGAGTTTGAGCGCAGTCTTGCGTTCGCCTTCTCCAGCGGCACGGGCCATGGTTAGCAGCGTGTCCGTGACCTTTGCCATCGCGCTGACGACGACGACCGGCTGCTGCGCCTGGCGTCCTCGAACGATCGCGGCCACGCGGTCGATAGCCTTGGCATCTTCGACCGAAGTGCCACCGAATTTCATGACGATCATCGGAGGGGCTCCGGACCGGGTTGGCGGCGCGCGGTACGATCGATGACTGCGGCTGCGAGTAGCCCCCGCAGCGGCGCTACTGAGTCGCGAGTCATCCCAGATAGCCCTTGGCTTTTAAGAGCTCGGCGTTGAGGACGGCCGCGCCTGCAGCTCCTCGAATGGTGTTATGGGAAAGAACCGTAAACTTCCAGTCGAGAACGCCGCAGGGGCGGAGACGTCCAACGGCCGTGGTCATGCCGGCTCCGAGGTCGACGTCGAAGCGCGGCTGCGGGCGGTCGGAGGCCTCCAGATAAACCACTGGACGCTCAGGAGCGCTGGGCAGCTTCAATTGTTGCGGTTCGCTGCGATAACCATTCCACGCGGCGATGACTTCCTGCGCGGTGGCTTTCTTCTTGAGGCGGATTGAGATCGATTCGGTGTGTCCGTCTTCCACCGCAACGCGGTTACACTGGGCGCTCATCGCGAAGGCGCCGGGGATTACCTTCGAGCCGTTGAGTTGGCCTAAAAGCTTCCGCGTTTCCTCTTCCATCTTTTCTTCTTCGTTCTTGATGTAGGGAATCACGTTGCCGAGAATGTCGAGGGAAGCTACTCCGGGATATCCCGCACCGCTCACGGCTTGCATGGTTACGGCCATCACTGTTTCCAGACCGAACTGCCGGTGAAGAGGAGCCAATGCCAGCACGAGGCCGATCGCCGAGCAATTTGGATTGGTGACGACGTAGCCACCGGATTTCTTGCGCCAGCCTTGAATGTCGATCAGCTTGATATGGCCGCCGTTGACCTCAGGGATCACAAGTGGAACATCTTCCTGCATCCGTAGAGCGCTGGAATTCGAGACCACCGCGCAGCCGGCATCGGCGAAACGCGGTTCCATCTCGGCAGCAATGGAAGCGTCCAGGGCCGCGAAAATGATCTTTGGGGCCCCTTCGGGAGTGGCGGGCGAAACCTTCATTTTCGCCACAGCGGCAGGGATGGGCGTTTTCAGCCGCCAGCGGGCGGCTTCAGCGTAAACCTTGCCTTCAGAACGGTCGGAGGCGGCCAGCCAGGCCACTTCGAACCACGGGTGATGCTCCAGCATTTGGATGAATCTCTGTCCCACAACGCCGGTGGCGCCCAGAATGCCTATAGGAATTTTTGCGCTCATAAGGGGTACCTGAAATTCTATAACAGTCCAGCGACGCTCTCCGGCTTCGGACACTGACGAAAGTCACCACGGACTTTCCGGCTTGGGAATCTGGCTGTAGTTAACGGGAGCAGGAGAGCTTCGGCGAAAGAACTACATCAATGAAACACAACGGGATGCCGCTTGCATGCTGGACCTACGCCTGTGCGCGTTATTTTCTATGCGTAATCGGTCCCACGACGTAGTCCGTGGTGAGAGGGCCGAACTTCTTCTTTTCGGCGTAAAGGCGCCAGCGACGGAATACGATGCGCAGGCTCGCCATCACCGGAATCGATAAATAAATTCCGAGAATGCCGGCGACCTCGCCTCCCGCCATTACTCCGAAAATCGCTGCGAGGGGATGCAATTCCATGCTTTCGCCCATGATGCGCGGAGAGGACACGTAATCCTGGATCAGGCGCCAGACGCCGAGAAAGACGATAAGCACGAGCCAATGTTTGTAGCCCATCAGCAGCGCCACCGCGATGATCGTAAGAGCGCCGACGAGCGGGCCCACCACGGGCACAAACTCAAGCATCCCTCCGATCGTGCCCAAAACCAACGCATATTGAACACCCATGATCGCTAGAAAAGCGGAATACACCACGAGGGTTAGTGCCGCGAGGGTCAGCTGGGCGCGGATGAAGTGGGCCAGCATCCGGTTTAAGTCGTTGAGCACGTTTTCCAGGAATTCCCGCTGCGGGCGCGATTGAATGGTGGAGAGGAGGAAATCGCTGAAAGCGCGGCCATCCTTGAGGAAGAAAATCGAGAGAAGCGGCACAACGAAGAGAAGCCATGCCTGCTTGGCGACATCGGCCGTGCGCAGTCCGATGTGCTGCGCGAGTTGGCTGATGTCATCCTCGTGGTTTACGAGGAAAGACTGGACGAGCTCGGTCGTGTTGCGGCTCCAGCCATGCTCGACTCCGAGCTGATTGGTGATTTGTCCGGAACTGAGTTGGCTCAGGAGGCTCGGCAGCGACCGTCCTAGACGCGCCCCCTGCTGCGTGACCCTGGGACCAACCAGGACAAAGAACACAATGACCAGGGCAATCAGCAATGTATAGATGACCGCGATGGCTCGTACGCGCCCTCGGAGCAGACGCTCAAGGTGGTTTACCAAAGGGCTCATCAGATAAGCGAAAAAGATGGCGAACAGAAAGGCAATCAACGTGGCGCGTGCCACATAGAGAAAGCCCAGCCCCAGCGCGAACAGCAGCACTGTGATGAGAACTCGCGCCGTACGTGAGTCAGCCAGCAGCAATAAATTTTCCAGGGCGATCTCGATTCTGCCGCCGGGACCGAAGCGCTTAGTCCCGGACTACTTCTGTGTTATCGGCAGGAATCGCGACGCGTATGAGTTTGAAATGATCGCTCTCGTCCACCCACAGGGCCCAGTCGAATGTTTCTCCGTGGAGATTCATTCTCAACAATTCTCGTTCTGCACCGCGAATCATGACTTTCTCTTTACCAATCAACTCCATGCGAACGCTCATGGATGTTCGGTCCTGAGGCACGAGCGCGCCGAAATCCGCCGGCTCGCACCGCCGATGATCTTTCTCATCCTTGCATGGCGCTACCGCCAGGTATTTCCAGGCCAGCACTTCCCGGTGCACGAAGAAATTGTTGTCCAGTACAGGGGTCGCGGTAGGCAACAGGAATGCCTGCTCAGCGGGTTTTGCGGAGGCGGAAGCGCTAATCCGCTCTTTCAAGAACTCATTGTCCGGAAACACCGAAAGGGAACCGCCGGAAGACTGGTTCCATTCGTAGTGAATCAACTCGCCGCTAGAGCTCATTTCCAGATCCGATTTCTGGCTGGCCGCGTCCGCTCCATCGGTTTCCTTGAACTGCGATTTGATTACGCTGGTGCCATTTTGCTGCTGCACACTGAAGGTTTCGGTCGCGACCCGTTTCCCCTGAATAAAAACGCCGAATGAACCGGAATCAATCACCGTGTTTGCTGAAGGCTTCGGCTTGTCGTTCTTGTCTCCAGGAGCGGATCCGGCGAATGCGACGAGGGTCGAGAGCAAAGCAAAAGCCACAGTCAGGCGCGTTCCTGTTTCTACCTTCACTCGACTTCTCCTTCTTGGACTCGCAATTCGATCTTTTTCAGTTCCAATGTCTCTATAATCTCGGCAGCAATCGCATCCACAGCGCGATTTCCTGTTTGAATCATGATGGACGCTTTCTTGTAGGTCTTCCGCCGCGTCTCATAGAGCTTCTTGAACTGCTCCCGGCTTCCGAGCAGCGGACGTTCCGCGCCGGTATCATTCGCTTGCCGTGAGCAGCGCTTCCACAACTCATCGACCGGAGCGTCCAGAAAAACAGTCGCTACCCCGGACGACTTGAGGAGCATCGCGTTCTTTTCCTGTACGAACGCCCCGCCGCCCAAGGCAATCACCCGGGCCGTGCTGGGCAGATCTTCCAGCACCTGGCGCAGCGCGCCGTGTTCTGCCCGGCGGAACCCGAGTTCGCCGGCTTCCCGAAAAATCTCTGCCACGGAGCGTCCTTCCCGGCGCTCGATGCGGTCGTCGAGGTCTTCAAAGTCCCAACTTAGAAGTTGCCCGAGCGCACGCCCGACACTGCTCTTGCCTGCGCCCATGAAGCCGACCAGGAAAACGGCATTGCCGGGACTGAAAGAGCGCAAACGCCGACGACGCGGGCCTTTGCTTGCCTGCGCCCTCACCGTTTTGCCAGAACGCTTCTTCAAACGATCCGGGTTTCTTTTCTTGATTATTTTGCGGAGCGTTTTCTGAGGTGGATTTTACCACTGAAGCTGCGCAGGATTACGGTAGAAGACACTGCAGCGCGCCCCATGGTACCCCAGAAGGCACTTCCTTCTTTGATCACGAAGGAGGTGTGCTGCTTGGGTTGAAGAGGAATATCGTCGTGAACTTCGCCGCGCACCGAACGCGCATTCACATCCGCGGAAGTCGAGTCCGGAACTGTAGCCTCGATATCGCCGCTATGGCTGGTCAGGCGGTACTCGCCGCGATCTCCGAAGTCGCCGGTATAGTGAATTTCACCACTGGTCGAGATCACTTGCACCAGTGGACCGGTAACTCCGTTGAGAGTGACGTTGCCGCTCAACGAGTCCACTTCGACATGACCATCCTGCACGTTGCTCAGGCTGACGGGACCGTTCAAAGTCCTGACGTGGACATGAGCGTTGGTGATGTCGCGAACGTCTACCGTGGCCGCAGCCCCTTCCAGCGTGACGTCGCCATGCAGTCTCTCTGCGTGCAACGAGCCGGCGCTGGAATGCAGCGTGATGCTGGCGTCGACAGGAACTTGAATTTCATAATCCACCCGCCCGGACTGCGTATCGGCTCCCGGCAGCAGGTGCGATTGAACGTCAACCCGGTTCCCAATCAGGTTATCGTCCACTTCGACTTTGTCGGATGAAAGCACGGCGCTCACGATAACGACATTGCCGATTGAGGGCTTAACCGAAATCGAACCATAAGGATTGTTGACGGAAACCCCGGACCTGGGGCCGACGTTGAAGTGAAACTCCTTATGCGTCTCAGCCGCCAGAGTTCCAGCCGTCATGGTTCCGGCGACCATCGCGACTACTGCCAGTTCGACTATGCGCCCGCTCATATGGTTCCCCGAATCTCCATTATCCTTCGCCCCATGCAAAAGCCGCATGCGCAAAAATCGCCTCCATTATTGCAGAGAACGATCCAAGGCCAACTCGAAAAGCATGGCTTTTTCCTGATAAGCGTCCATCAGCGAACGTCGAGCTTCTTCGTCATTCGGATTGGCCGCAACGACATTTTTCTCGTCCTGGATGTACTCGTTCACCCGCCGAAGATTCTCGGAGTATTGTTCCTTGACCGCCGGCGACTGCTGGGCGCCCTCCTGCAGAAGGTCGTCGTCGTTGAGTCCAGCCGTTTCGATATCGGCAACTACGCTTGATGCCACTGCAGTTGGCGCTTTACCGGTGGCTATGGGTTGGGCTGAATGCGGCCGAACGTAAATCCCCACCGCGATCAGCAATGCCGCGGCTGCGGGAACCAGCCAGCGCGCGATACCCCAAGGACTGCCAAAGGACGGTAGGAGGGACCGGCTCGCCGAGCGCTGCGGGCGAATCAGCCCCTCCCGTCGCAACTCAGCTTCGATGGATTTCCAAACCCGTGGGTCGGGTTCGTCGGCTCCACGCAGTTCAACCGCTGCGGATGCGACGGCATTGAGATCCGCGACCATGGCCGAGCACTCGCGGCAGGTTTTCAAATGAGCGCGCTGTTCGACGCTGCGGCCGTCGTCGGTCTCAATCAGGCTTTCTCGTAACTCAACGCAATTCATACGGCTCTCCCCAAGCCTCTGCTGCCTCAGTGTACTGCCACTTCAAAGTTTCGATCTATCGCGCCTAGGAAATCGCCCGTACGCTGCTGCTGTTTCCGCTGCGGACGGCATTGCTCAGGATTTCTCGGCCTTTTCGGCTCTATTCATTCTGAGCAGATCGCGCAATTTCATACGCGCTTTGTGCAATTGTGACTTGCTGTTTCCGATCGAACAACCCACGATCGTCGCGATTTCATTATGTTCGTAACCTTCGACGTCGTGAAGCACAAAAATCGTCCGATAGCCGGGAGGGAGGTCGTCCACTGCCTTCTGCAATTGCAGCCGGTCGATGGATCCGGCTAACGCCAAATCTTCCGCCCCGAAATCCTTCTTCGGAGTGTCTTCCTCGCCGCCCTGTGTGGTTTCTTCCAACGAAACCACCGGTAGGCTTTTCTTTCTCAGATGCATCAGCACTACGTTTACCGAAAGGCGATGCAGCCAGGTCGAAAATGCCGATTCGCCGCGAAACGTTCCAATCTTGCGATAAAGCTGCAGAAACGCTTCCTGGGTCAGATCCTCGGCTTCAGCCGTATTCGAAGTCATCCGCAAACACAGCGAATAGACGCGCCGCTTATGCTTGTCGTAAAGAGCCTGGAACGCCTGGGCGTTCCCCAGCTTTGCCCTTTCGATCAGCTCGGCCTCAATTGAATCGCCGGCCTGTTTCTGTTCTGGGTCGGTCAAGTTGCCTTTTCCGGCCGCACCCCGTGAGATGCAGCTAACTATCTTTACGTTGTATGGCTTGCGGGCGACTGCGGCGGAACCAAAGTAACCGCTGTATTCAAAATTTGAGAGCGTTTCTACGGTTCTTTGGATTCCTAGCTTGGATGCTTCGCTGCTGGAAATCCTTTGCCTGTCTCAAGTTGAAGCATTCCACCGCCTGAGCTATAAACCCTATTCTAAATTTAGAGTCGCATTCTTCGTAAATTGGTAAATTTCCTGTCAACTGGCGGGCTGCTTGGTGGTGATACTTTCCAGGCCGTGACCGTGCGGACCTAACTCCCGCTGGCGAAGCAGGAAGGCGAACAGCAAGCCCAGGAAACCCAGAGTCGAGAAGATCCACATCCCCAGATTGTAGCCATGAGGGTTCGTCGGCCCGGCGTGGCTGTAATCGTTGGCCCAGCCGATCATCAGGTTGAATCCGAACAGCCCGATGTTTTGAATCATGGTCATCAGCCCGTAGGCCGTACCGAGTTTGGATTGATCCACGATGTATGCGACCGAAGGCCACATCACAGCCGGAATCAGCGAGAACGCGACGCCCATGAGCGCCATCGGAACGTACAAATTCACTTGCGAGTAGGCCATCATGAGGTAGACCGGAATCAGCAAAAGTGAACCGAACATCATCAGCAGGGCGCGCTTCCCGATTCGATCCGCCCACAGACCGAACAGAGGAGTTGCAATCATGGCAAAGAGCGTCAGCATGCTGGACAAGAACCCTCCAAACTCACGCGAAGTGCCATGCGCCTCAATGAAAAACTTCACGGCAAACGTCTGGAAGGGAAAGATGGCTGAATAGAAAGTGACGCAGAGAGCGACGATATACCAGTAGCTCACGCCGAACTTGAAGAGATCGGAGAAAACCACCTTGTCGGTAGAGGCTTCGCCGAGGTGAAAATTTTTTTCCGCCTGAACTTCCAAGATCCAGTAGACGATCGCGCCAATCACGCAGAACACGGAAAGCCCCAGCGCAATCAGGAAGGGCCAACGCCAATTGGCGTAAGCCGCGCGGGCCCAGGTCGGCGAGTTGAGAGCGGCGAACGATCCCAGGCGGCAAATGGTGAGGTTTAGTCCGAAGGCGAAGCTTAGTTCCTTGCCGCGGAACCATCGTGCTAATGCCGCGGTGACCGCTACATTCAACGATTCGGCGCCCATCCCGAAGATCAAGCGACCTGCCGCCATGATCCAGAGCAGTCCCGAGGAGGCTGTGATGGCGGGACCCAGCACGCACAACACGCCGAAGATCATTAGAGATTTCCGCAGTCCGAGTCGGTCGATGATGAAGCCGCCGATTACCACGGTGAAGATGTTCGGGAAACTGTAGATTGCCTGGAGGAAACCGATGTTCTCGTCGGAAAAACCGAGTTGCAACTTCAGGACGTCTGCTAACGGACTCAGGGCGTCGTAGGCGTAGTAGCTGCCAAACATCGCCAGGCTGAGAAAGACAAGCACCAGCCAGCGGTAAAGGCGGCTGGGTTCAGGACGCAGATTGTCCGGCATTCAAGCCCTTTTCTGTCCGTGAGGTTGCGGATTTCACAAACGGAGAAGATTAGCAGAGTTCCGCTTCCGGCTCCTAGCTGCTCTGCGACGGGAACGTCAGCTTCCCACGTACCGCGCGTAAAGACTTCGAGCCACCGCCGTATCGGTAGTCCCCTTGATGATCGCGCGGCCATCCGGGAAAAGCGTCATTTCGTAGGGCTCATGCCAGAACTTGAGAACGAAGTCGTTGTGGCGGACGATCCCGTGAGGTTGAAGCCGCCGGTCCATCTCGCCGAAGTCGATCGGCCGTTGCCGCTCATGAATTTGAACGGAATTTCTGCCACACAGGGTGATGTGCGGACGTCCTTCGCCCGCGAGGTGAATGAACTCTCTTTCGCCACAAGCCCGGCACCCACTGCGGGGTTTGGCGGCCGAGATCTCCGCGTGCTCATTGGTCCACAGGTCGAACGACAAAAGGGTGCGTCGCAGTTGTGGAGACTCGGCTCCGGCGACGATAAGCTTTACCGCTTCCATCGCAGCGATGGATGCAACCATGTTGACTGACGAATTCAGAATGCCCGACGTTTCGCAGGTCTCAACCATTCCCCGAGGAGAATCCGGGAAAATGCAGGCCAGGCAAGCAGTTTGCCCGGGTACCACGTTGAGGGTTACGCCATAACTCCCAACCGCTGCAGAATAAATCCACGGGAGCGAGCGGGACACAGCGTAGTCGTTGATCAGGTATCGCGTCTCGAAGTTATCGGTGCCGTCGAGGATCAGCTCCATTCCCTCAAGCGCGGCTTGAATGTTGCCGGGAACTAGATCCTCAACTTCCGGATCAACCACGACCTGGGAATTGAACGTGGCGATTTTGCGCGCGGCAGCGATCGCCTTGGGCAGCGATTCCGCGGCGTCGGATTCGTCAAACAGCGACTGGCGCTGCAGGTTGCTCGGCTCGACGTAATCACGATCGATGATGCGAAGGGTTCCAACTCCGGCGCGACTTAGAAGTCCGGCCAGGGCCGAACCGGTCGCTCCGCAGCCCACAATCGCAACGCGCGCGGCTGCCAGCTTCCGCTGTCCCTCTTCGCCGATACCGCGAAACAGAATCTGACGGGAATAGCGTTCGGCAAAAGAAGATTCTTTCTTGGCGCCGAGTTGTTCCGTGCTTCGCGCTTGCTGTGCCAAAGAGATCACCAGTCCGAGCCTCTAAAACCTTTATTATAAGTGGCTGGGCCGAGTGCGGAAGCCCGAAGGGGCGAGATTCCGTCGAGCGCTCGCCGAGCAACTCGTACTTACAACAGAATTGGGCGCCATTCCATCGAAGTCTAAAGAGCGCTTGACTCCAAGGACACCTTTGCCGAGACGGTACGCGACATTTCTGACCGCGGTGATATTGCTGTGGCCTGGAGTCCTGGTGCCGGGCGCGACCGCACAGTCTCGGGGAGGCGACGGAAAGCGCCTGGAAGTCAATCTAGTCGAGCCGAGTGCTGAGTCGCGAATCCGGCAGGAATCGCAACTGCCCTCGCAGTCGGCCGGAGCTGAATATGAAGGCAAGACGGTTCGATCCATCGACATTCCCGGAGTTCGAGAGCAGGATCGCAATCATCTCCTGCAGTTGCTGCCGCAAAAAGTCGAAACTCCACTGGATCGCGACCAAGTACGCGACAGCATTCGCGTGCTCTACGCGACGGGACGGTTTGGCGACATTCAGGCTGAAGTTGCGCCTTCCGGCGAAGGTGTGACGCTGAGCTTCGTGACCTCTCCGAATTTCTTTGTGGGCGCCGTGGACGTCGAGGGAGCACCCAGCCGACCGAACGCAAACCAGATCGTCAACGCGTCAAAGCTTCAGCTGGGAGAACTGTATAACCGCGAGAAGCTGAACCGCGCCTTGGAGAATATCCGGCAGCTCATGCAGGAGAATGGATATTACAAGGCACGAGTGACCGCCGAGAGCACCTCGAGCTCCCTCAACCAGCAAGCCGATGTTCTTTTCCACGTCTCTCCCGGGTCGCAGGCGCACGTAGGCGAGGTGAAGGTGAGCGGGACCTCCAGTCTCTCAGCCATCCAAGTTGAGAGCCTCGCCCACATGAACCCTGGCGACCGGCTGACTGCCGTCCGGGTGAGCGACTCGCTACGCCGGTTGCGCAAGAAGTTTCAGAAGCAGAACCGTGCCCTGGCGCAGGTTTCGATCGCCGAGCAGACTTACCATCCGGACACGAACGCGGTGGACTTCACGTTTCAGCTTGATCCCGGCCCGGTTGTTCTGATCTTCGCTCAGGGCTACCGGGTCAGCCGGGGAGTCTTGAAGAGAGAGATTCCAGTCTACGAAGAGAACGCGGTCGACGATGATCTGTTGAACGAAGGCAAGCGAAACTTGCTCGACTACATGCAGACGCGCGGGCACTTCGACGCCAGCGTCGACATCCGGAAGGAGAGCGATCCGAAAACTTTGCGCGTGATCTATCAGATCGATCCCGGACCTCTACATAAGCTCGCGCTGGTCGAGATCGCCGGCAACAAGGATTTCCTGGACACGCCAAAGCTGAAGTCGTACTTGCAGATTCAGCCCGCCCAGCGTTTCTTGAGCCACGGCCGCTACAGCCAAACGTTGCTGAAGAGCGATGTGGCCACTTTGGAAGGGCTATACCGCTCCAACGGTTTCCGCGAAGTGCACATCGAAACCAAGGTTGACGACAACTACCAGGGGGCGCCCAACAAGCTGGCGGTTCACATCCACATCGACGAAGGGCCGCGAACACGAGTTGCCGAGGTGGTGTTGGTCGGCAATGAGATGGTCAAGTCCAACGAACTCCCCGAACTCAGCACGCAAAAGGGACAACCCTATTCCGAACAGGACCTGGCCAGCGATCGAGAACGAATTCTGGGCTATTACTTCGACCACGGCTTCCCGAATGCCACCCTCGAGATCACGACAAAGACTTCTCCCACCGAGGCGAATCGCGAAAATGTGACCTTCACAATCCAGGAAGGGGAGCATTTCACAGTCGATCAGGTCATGGTCGCCGGCAGAGAGCATACGCGCGACTATGTGGTGCAGCGAGAATTGGAAGTTAAGACGGGGGATGCGCTTAGCCAGCAGGACCTGCTCAACACGCAAACACGACTTTACGATTTGGGCATCTTTAGCCAAGTGGATACGGCAGTGCAGAACCCCGAAGGAACGGATCCGCAGAAGAACGTTCTGGTTCAGGTCCAGGAGGCCAAGCGTTACACATTTACCTACGACGTCGGCTTAGAGTTTCAAACCGGCCAGCCAGCCGGAACCACTGCGCCGCAGGGGACGACGGGAGTCAGTCCAAGAGTCGGTTTTGACGTGACGAGGCTCAATGTGTTCGGCAGGAACCAGACTCTGACCTTTCAATCCCATGTTGGCCGTCTGCAGCAGCGCGGACTGATCAGTTTTGCGGTTCCCAAACTATTCGACAGCGACAAATTCAAGCTCATTTACACGGTGTTTTACGACAACAGCTTGGACGTCTCCACGTTTACATCGCAGCGTCTGGAAGGAAAGATCGATCTTCGACAGCAGTTTGGAAGTTCCGGCAGGGAACCCGGAACCCGGCCGGGACCGGATTCGATTACCTATCGTTTCGATTTCCGGACGGTGAAGGCCAGCCATTTTGCGGAGGGATTTTCGCCCGGTGAAATCGCGTTGTTGTCACTTCCTGCGCGTGTGGGCGGCCCGGGATTTACCTTCATTCACGACAAGCGGGACAATCCGTTGGAGAGCACGAAGGGTGACTATTTCACGCTGGATGCTTTTGCGGCTTCCAGTTTCTTTGGTTCGCGGTCCGAGACGCCACAGACTACGCCTCCAACGAACACAAGCCTTCCCACAAACTTCGGCAGGGCTCTGGCTGAGTATTCGACGTATTACGCCTTTGGCGGCAAGGGTAGAGCCGGCCGTCAATTTGTATTTGCACGCTCCACCAGCATCGGACTCGAGCAGCCCTTCCGGGGCACCAGAGTTCTGCCTCCGGGTTCTTGTCCGCTGAACTCCGCGGACGAACCGATCTGCACGGATATCGCGACCATCCCCTTGCCGGAACAATTCTTTGCTGGCGGTGGCAACTCTCATCGTGGATTTGGGTTGAATCAGGCAGGACCTCGGGACCCCAATTCCGGCTTTCCAGTTGGCGGCACCGCTCAGTTCGTCAATAACTTGGAACTCCGCTTTCCTCAGACATCCCTGCCATTCTTGGGTGAGGGATTCGGGTTCGCCATTTTTCACGATATGGGCAACGTTTATACCGCGCCGCACGACATGCTGAAGGGCCTGGTGCGCTGGCATCAGCCCGGTACCCAGTCGTGCTTGTCCTCAGGTACAACGACCTCCCAGGACTGTACTGCCTTCAATAACAACGGGTATGATTACACTTCGCATGCGGTCGGTATGGGCGTACGATATAAAACGCCGATTGGGCCCTTGCGTTTCGATTTTGGTTACAATCTGAACCCGACCAGATATTTCCAGACGGTCACGAATACAGATCCGACCACCGGGACAACGACAACTGTATTGGAGACGCAACGCCTCCGCCATTTCAATGTGTTTTTCAGCATAGGGCAGCCATTCTGATGGGCAGAATTGGATTTCGAAAAACGATCGCTGTCGCCGCTCTTGTGCTGTTCATGAGCGCGGCATCTGCTGCCCGCGCCGGTGAGGTGATCGACCGCATTGTCGCCACTGTGAATGGGCACATCATTTTGCAGAGCGATTGGAATGACGCGCTTCGCTACGAGGCAGTGCTCAGCGCCCGTCCGCTTAGCCAGTTCTCCGACGAAGACCGCCGTGCTGTCCTCGATCGATTGATTGATCAGGAATTGCTGGCTGAACAGATGAAGTCGGCTTCGTTCCAGCATGCTTCGGAGTCAGACGCGGCAGCGCAGGTGGCGGAAGCGCGCAAGTTATATCCGGAAGCTTCCTCGGACGATGGCTGGCAGGGCCTGCTCGACAAATTCGGGTTGAGCGAAAAGGCTCTCGTTGTGCACGTTCAGGAGCAGATGGATCTGCTGCGCCTGGTAGACGCTCACTTGCGCCCAGCAGTACAGATCGACTCCAAGAGCATCGAAGCCTATTACCGGGATAAGTTCGTGCCCCAGCTGCGGCAATCCGGCGCAGGAGACGTTCCACTGGCGGATGTTTCGGCCAAGATCCGCGAGTTACTCACCGAAGAAAAAGTAAGCGAGCTGATGATTTCGTGGCTGCAGTCGCTTCGCTCCGAGAGCAAAGTCAGCTTACCCGGCGCCCCCGACTCTCCCGAGGGAGTCCAGTCGCGGTGACCGAACCGGCCGCCAGACCCCGGCGCTGGTGGAAGTATCTGCTGATCGCAGCCGGTTCATTCTTGCTGTTAGGGCTGGCCGGTCTCTGGTATATCACCACCGATTCTTTTCAGGCCTACGTGCGCGCGCGGATGGTGAAAGAAGTAGAGCGCATCACCGGCGGACGCGCCCAGATCGGCAGCTTCCACGTCGTTCCTTTCCACATGCAGGTGGAAGTCCGCAATATCACCGTGCACGGCAAAGAGGCTGCCAGCGATGTACCCCTGGCTCATGCCGACAGCCTTCTGGCGCAGGTAAAAGTTGTTTCCTTGCTCCGAACGGAGTTCGGTTTCAACACGCTCGTTCTTGACCACCCTGTGGTTCACATCACAATCGGACCTGACGGCGCCGCGACCAATATCCCGGGATTCAAAGTGCAGATTCCGGTCCCGGTCAATACACGGGTCGAACAACTGTTTGCGCTTTCCATCGATCATCTTTCCGTTCGCAATGGAGAATTGCTTTGGGGAGATCAGAAATTTCCGCTGGATTTCTCCGTTCACGGTACCAACCTGCAGATGGATTACTCATTCCTGCGCGGGCGCTACGACGGCCATCTCACCGTCGGTAAAGTAGATACTTCGTTCGAAGATTTCCGCCCCTTTTCGTGGATGACATCGGCGGACTTCAGTCTGGGAAATACTTTTGCGGACATCCAATCGTTGACCTGGAGTTCCGGCCGATCGTCCATAAAGGGCAGCGGGCGGATCAGCGATTTCCGCAATCCTCACCTGGTCGGAAACTACGATGCCCAGATCGATTTGGAAGACGCGGCCGGCATCGCCCGGCGGCGCGACCTCCGTCAAGGCTGGGCTCAACTAAAGGGAAGTGGTGAATGGTCTCTGGATGACTTCACGACTTCCGGTTCCGTTTTGTTGCGCGACTTGGGCTGGCAGGATGAACAGTTTGTCATTCAGAAGGCTGGAGTCGCTGGCGACTACTTGGTTACGGATCAGCAGTTCAAGCTGTCGAAGTTGCAGGGGAAATTGCTCGGAGGAAGTTTCGCAGGTGACGCTCTGGTGGAGAACTGGTTGCATAGCGTCCCTTTGCTGGCGCCGGGCAAAGGCAAGAAGGAAGACATGGCCGTGATTTCCGCGGCGCGGCCTCCCGCCAAGAAGGGGGAAAAAGCGAAGAAGACTCCGGGCGTTCAGAGCGGTGTTGTTCATGTTCGCGTGCGAGACGTATCGGTTGGTGAGATGGCGGGCGCTCTGGATGTGCGCGCCCATCCGCTGGGCCGATTTCGTCCGGTGGGATCGGCCGCCGGCAATGTCGATGGTTTCTGGAGAGGTTCCCCGGAAAATGCTGAGATCGCATTCGCTCTATCGGTGAGCCCGCCGCCAACTATCGCAGCCCACGAATTGCCTATCACCGCGCAACTGCAAGGCAGATACCGCGCTGTAACAGATTCGCTGGAACTGGCGCAATTCAATCTGTCGACGCCTGCCTCGAAGGTTCAGGCTTCCGGGATGCTGGCGACTCCTTCCACCCTGCACGTTTCCGTTTCTACATCGAACCTCGAAGAATGGCGGCCGCTCATTGCAGCTTTGGGAGGACCTACAAACCTGCCTTTCCGCGTGGACGGCAACGCAGCGTTCAACGGCGTGATTGGGGGCACTTTTTCAGCGCCTACGCTGGCCGGTACGCTGGTAGCCGAGGATTTCGAGTTCACTGTTCCTGCGACCTCGCATACGCCCCAAACGCCGGTGCACTGGGATTCGTTTGCGGCCAGCGTCCAGCTTTCCAAACACGACCTCGCTCTTCGCGGCGGTACGCTGCACCGTGGCGATACCAGCGCCGACTTCGAACTCAGCGCGGTTCTGCAGAAGGGGGAGTTCACCGAGAGCAGCCCGTATACAGCTCGCATCAATCTCCACCACGTGGATGTTGCGTCAACCGCCGCTCTAGCCGGGTTCGACTATCCGATATCGGGAACGGCCGATGTCTCTCTTCAGATCGCTGGAACACGCGAGCACCCGCAGGCACAAGGGCACATTCACGCAGTCCAGGCTTCTGCCTACCAAGAAGCAATCGAGCAATTCGACGCCGACCTCCACGTTCACGCGTCCGAGACATCTCTCAGCAACATTCAACTGACTCACGAAGATGCCGCCGTCACCGGTAGTGCCGCCTATTCGCCCGCCACGCGTGGGTTTCGGCTGGATCTCTCGGGGAAAAATTTCGATGTCTCCCGGATTCGCCAGATTCACCTCGATCCGCTGTTGATCGAAGGGCGTGCCGACTTCACGCTGCAGGGAAGCGGTACGCTGGATGCGCCGGAGATCAATGCCGCAGTCCATGTTCGCGATCTGACCCTCGATCACGAACTCTCTGGTGGAATGGATCTGGCGGCGACGACGAAAGACGGTCAAATGCGGTTGAGTGGATACTCTGAATTTCCCCACGGCACGCTCAAAGTCGACGGCACAGTCGAGATGAAGGGGGATTATCCAGCGATCGTCACCGCCAGGTTGGACCATGTCGATCTCGATGCTCTGTGGCGCGCGTACCTGGGCCATCAGCTTACGGGACATTCCGCGGTAGCGGGTACTGTGACGATGAAAGGGCCGCTTCGTTATCCGCGACAATGGACGCTGGATGGAGTTCTCCCCAATCTCGAGATCGAGGTGGAGTACGCCAAGCTGCACAATCAGGATCCAGTGCAGTTCACCTACGCACAGGAGACCATTTATATCGAGCCGACACATCTGGTCGGGGAAGGGACTGACGTTACGGGCCATGGCTCGATTCAGTTTGTGGGTCCTCAGCTGCTTGATCTTGCTGCCGACGGGCACGCTGACCTCAGGTTGCTCGGCACCCTGGATTCGAATCTCACCACTTCCGGGCTGATGTCGGTCCACATGACGTTGGGAGGCTCGCTTCATAATCCGCTCCCGCAAGGCACCATTCAGATCCAAAACGGCGCTGCGAACTACGCGGGTCTGCCCAGCGGCCTCAGCGAGATGAAGGGAGCGCTGACGTTCACCCGCGACCGGATTCATATTGATCAGCTTAGCGCCCGAACCGGTGGCGGAACCCTGGATCTGAAAGGCGACGCTACCCGCTACAACCAGCAACTCAGCTTCAACGTGACGGCGGTGGGAAAGGAAGTGCGCCTGCGCTATCCGCCCGGGGTGAGTTCAACGGCGGATGCGGAATTGCACTGGGTCGGGAACCGGTCGGCTTCGACGGTTTCAGGCGATATCATGGTTACGAAGCTGGCGGTGACTCCGGGATTCGATTTCGGTTCCTACATCGAGCGCAGCCGCCAATCGGCCGCGATCACCCCGGCCAATTCGCCGTTATATAACGTTAAGCTCGACGTGATTGTGCGGACCGCCCCCGAACTTCAGATGAAGACCGCGGTCGCCCGGCTCTCGGGTGACGCTGATCTGCGTTTGCGCGGCTCGGCGGCTCGTCCCAGCGTCCTCGGCCGAGCGGATATTCTGGAAGGCGATGCCACCTTCAACGGCATCAAATTCCGGCTGGAACGCGGAGACATCACATTCGCGAACCCGGTCGCGATCGAGCCACAAGTAAACCTGCAGGCGACGACGCACGTACGCAACTACGATCTCGATGTAACCGTGACGGGTACGCCGGATCGCCTCAATGTCAATTACCGTTCCGAGCCGCCGCTGCCCAAGTCCGACATCATCGCGCTCTTGGCGCTGGGACGCACCAGCGAAGAATCCGAACAATTGCAGGAGCAATCGGGCCAAACGCTGTTCACAGATGAGGCGACGAATCTGATCATCAGCCAGGCGATCAATTCGACCGTGAGCAATCGCTTGCAAAAACTCTTTGGCGTCAGCCGGATCAAGATCGATCCTCAGGGATTGACCACGGAAACCAACCCGATCGCCCGAGGCCCCCAGGTCACGATCGAGCAGCAGTTCGCCAATAACGTTACGCTCACATATAGCACCAACGTTTCGCAGAGCGCCGAGCAAATCATTCAGGGTGAGTACTACATCAACCGCAACATTTCGGTGGTGGGCACGCGCGATCAGAACGGCGTGGTCAGCTTTGACGTTCAGATTCGCCGGCGCAGGAAGTAGATCTGAAGCCTTCTCTGGCCGCTCATGACCTCTTCGGCCGATCTCGCCAGATTCTCGAGCTTGCGGCAGCAAATGGTGGATTCTCAGTTGCGCGCGCGTGGCATAGCGGACCAGCGCGTGCTCGATGCCATGTCGCGGGTTCCCCGCCACCAATTTGTGCCTGAGTTCTATCGCGATCAGGCGTATGAAGATCATCCTCTGCCGATCGGCGAAAACCAGACCATCTCTCAGCCTTACATCGTCGTGCTCATGTTGGAAGCCCTGAAGCTTTCTCCGGCAGACAACGTGCTGGAAATCGGGACCGGCTCGGGATATGTAACGGCATTGCTTTGCGAGTTGACCCGGCAGGTGATTTCGATCGAACGCCATTCCGCACTGGCCGATGCGGCTCGCGATCTGCTGGCGGGCATGGGTTACAAGAATGTTCGTGTCGTCACAGGTGACGGAAGCCGTGGATTTCCCGAGTTGGCTCCATACAATGCGATTATTGTCTCAGCGGCCGCTCCCGAGTTGCCGCGTGAACTTGTCGCGCAACTCGCCGAAGGCGGACGCATGATCATTCCCGTCGGAAGCGTGGATTCGCAGCAACTGCAATTCATCGAGAAGCGAAACGGGCAGCCGCAGATTACGTTGCGCGAACTCTGCCGTTTTGTACCTTTGGTTTCGAGCCAACAAGCGTAGATTGCCGGCATGGTGCGCTAATCACCCAACAGATTTCGCCGAATGTCTTCGTTGGTCATGACTTCTGCAATCTTGTCCTTCATATATTGGACCGATATCGCGTGGTGTTGGGGGTCATAAGAATCTATGCAATCGGCCGCCAGGATTACTCTCCGATCACGCTGGTAAGCGTCGATTGCAGTTGTCCGAATGCAAGCATGAGTATTAATTCCCGCCAGGATCAATGCCTCCGGATGGATTCGATCAAGCAACGAATCAAGCGTCGTGCCGAAGAATGCGCTGTAGCGTTTTTTGACGATGACGACATCCGAGGACACCATCTTCAGCTCAGGAACGATCTCACTTCCCGGAGTGCCCCGAATTGTGATTCGAATGTTTTTCGCTCTCATTTCAGGGAAAGCGTCGGAAAGGTCCGAATTGAATTCTTGACGAATCCACACAATCGGTTGGTTAGCGTCTCGCATCATCTGAACAAGCTGGTTCGTGGAGTCGCAGAGATGCTTTCGTTGTCCCGAAGGCCACTTGTCCAGGAAATCTTTGAGCATGTCGATTACGAGCAGCATAAGCTTCGTGCGACTGGCCATGTTCGCCATGCGGGGAGTTTACAATCTGGGTGTGCCGATATTCCACAGCTTGCGCGTAACCCTGGAGATGATTAAGTGGGAGCACTCGATTTTCGCGCTTCCATTCGCTCTCTGTGGGGCCATGCTCGCCGCCGGCGGAATTCCGTCTGGGCATCAACTGGTATGGATCATTGTTGCAATGGTCGCCGCCCGCTCGGCCGCGATGGCCTTCAATCGCTGGGCGGATGCAGCGATTGATGCGGCGAACCCACGCACGAGCACGCGCGCCTTGCCCGCTGGACATCTCTCACCTGCGTTCGTGGCAACTTTTGTGGTCGTGTCGAGCCTCGTGTTTGTGCTGGCCGCAAGCCAGCTAAATCGGCTCGCGTTGGAGCTATCCCCGGTTGCGCTCACTGTATTGCTGCTGTACTCCTACACGAAAAGATTGACGCGCTGGTCGCACCTGGTGCTGGGACTTGCACTGGGCATCGCGCCCTCAGCGGCCTGGATCGCGGTTCGCGGCTCGCTCGATCCGCGCATTCTGCTGCTCACGGCCGCCGTAACGTTCTGGGTCGGAGGCTTCGACGTCCTCTATGCGTGCCAGGATTACGAATTCGATCGCAAGGCCGGACTCCATTCGATCCCACGCTATTTCGGAATTCGCGCCTCGCTGTGGATTGCGCGAGCTTTTCATCTCATCATGGTGGGCCTTCTCATCGCTCTGCTCTGGTGGTCTTCACGATGGGTAAACTGGCAGCCTGTCGGCGTGCTAGCGGTGATTTTGCTTCTGATCTACGAACACTCGCTGGTTCGACCCAATGACCTTTCGAAGCTGAACGCCGCATTCTTCACCATGAACGGTGTCATCTCAGTGCTCTTCTTCGTGTTCGTCGCCGCCGATTTATTGCTGCGCCGGTGACCGCGTCTTCCAGATAGCAAGAGCCCCCATGCCAATCTGTGGGGGCTCTGATCCTCAGCGCAAACTAGAGGTGTGCGCCTGATTTATTGGCTGACTTTCAGTAGCAGCATAGTGCCGCTCTCCAGCTTCACGTTGTTCTTTTCTGAACTCAGGACTGAGCCCTGTGTTCCACTCGGCGCCGGCGCAAGAGTCACGTTCGAGATCCCGATGACCCCTTGTGTGCTGGCCGTGATCTGTGGACGTTGATTCGTCGACTGAGGGCTGCCCGGAGTTTGCGGTGAATCTGCAGTCGGTGTCGGTTGTTGTACCGAGCCTCCCATGGGGCTTCTGCCGGCCATTGGCGACGTTCCCGCCGAGCCTGTGCTGGACGGCGAAGGAGAGCTGCTGGGCATGCCGCTCGCTGTGCTTGCCGAGTTGTCGTTACTATTCTGCGGTCCAATCACCGCCTGGATCGACATCGGCAACGGCACCTGCTGGTTTTTCAAGACAGCTTGATCGAACGAGATTGCAAGCTGTGATTCTTTCTGTTCCTTGCTGCGGGCCTGGGCTTCGGTGACATGTCCCATGACCTTCGTGTCTTTGGGAACAATCACCGCTCCCGTATTCGACTTCATATCCATCGTGACCTTCGCCACGATCTCATCGCCCGTCTTGGCTTTCCTGGCGTCGATGGTCTTTGTCAATTCGACAGGGATGATGCTGCCGGGAGCAATTCGAGGCGTGTTTTCACCGGCTGGCTGGTTCGCCCCGGCGGGTTCTTGTGCCGGTGGAGTGCCCGGGGCTGTCCATATGGGCGTCGTGTCCTGTGCCAACACAACTCCGAATATCAGGACCGTCACGAATGCACCCACCGTAAGAATTCGCTTCATTCCATATCTCCTTCCATTTTCGGGATGAAGGGCGCGGACTTACCTAGGTGTAGATGCGGTTTCTAACCACAAAGTGGGCTGACTATTCTTGTACCAACCGATTGAGGATTTATGGCATCGGAATGGCATGTTCACCCGTCTCGCTGCCTGCTTGTTTTTCGCCACCCTACTCGTCATCGGTTCGGCCTGCTCGCCGAATCAAAGCCCCGATCAGCTTCGCGAGAAGACGGCCGAGGAAACGGCCGCCATCAAGCGCGATACCAAAGCTGTGGCTGAAGGCGTGAAAGAGGGACTCAGCGACAAGAAATCGGTGGACTTAAACAAAGCTTCGCGAGCCGACTTGTCTGCATTGCCCGGAATCACCGACAAACAGGCTGATCGGATCATTGCCGAGCGCCCTTACGCCGCTGCCCACCAACTGGTCAGCCGCCACGTCTTGACGGAAGACGAGTACGCTCAAATTCAGGACCGGGTTGTAGTCACCCGGTAACTGTGCCACCTAATCGATGCCAATAGCGGAGCTCCCCGGCCCTGCGATATCATCGTAAGGATGGCTTCTCAGCACGCGTCCCAGACCCACGTGTCGCAGATTCACGACTTCCAGACGGACGATCCGCGCCTTGCGCCGATCCATGCGAAAGTTCTCGCTGGCGAGCGCCTCGACGCCGACGACGCGCTGTTCCTGTATCGGACAGGGGATATCCTCGCTCTTGGATGGATGGCCAACTCCGTGCGCGAGCGCATGCATGGGGATAAGACATACTTCAACGTTAATCGCCACATCAACCCGACGAACGTCTGTGTAGCGGCGTGCCGCCTGTGCGCCTTCGGCAAAAAGAAAGACGCGCCCGGTGCTTACACGATGGCGCTCGAAGAAGCGTTCGAGACGGCTGCGTCCGGCTACTCCGAGGCGGTCACGGAATTTCACATTGTTGGCGGCCTTCATCCCGATCTGCCGTTCCAGTACTTCCTCGATCTTTGCTCCGGACTGAAACAGCGGTTTCCGCAGGTTCACCTTAAAGCTTTCACCATGGTCGAAGTCGCGTACCTCGCCCGGAGGGCCAAGCTTTCGATCCGCGAGACCTTGCTACAACTAAAGGCATCTGGCGTGGATTCGCTCCCCGGGGGCGGAGCGGAAATCTTTGCCGATCGCGTGCGCCACATCATTTGCGATCACAAGATTGACGGTGGCGAATGGTTGGAGACCGCCAAGCTGGCGCACCAGATTGGTCTGAAGTCGAATGCAACCATGCTTTACGGTCACGTCGAAAATGACGAAGATCGCGTCGACCACTTGCTCAAGCTGCGCGCGCTACAAGATGAAACCGGCGGGTTCCAAACCTTCATTCCGCTGGCTTTCCATCCAGACAACACGCCGCTGCAACACCTCCCGAAGACGACCGGGATGCTCGACATCAAGCAAATCGCGGTCAGCCGCCTGGTGCTCGACAATTTCCCGCACATCAAGTCGTACTGGCAGATGATGACGGCGAAGATAGCCCAGATCTCGCTGCGCTTTGGTGCCGACGACATGGATGGCACGGTGATCGAAGAGAAGATATACCACGATGCGGGAGCGACGACGCCGCAAGGCATGCGCCGCGAGGAACTCGAACGCCTGATCCGCGCTGCTGGCCGCGAGCCGATTGAGCGTGACACGCTGTATCGGCCGGTGACGCGGACCGAAACGTCGGTCACAGTGGCTGTGTAACTCAGCGCAAACTGCTCCCGTATTTTGATCTGTGGTTCCCATCCTGCCCCGAAACCTGTATTATCCCGTGATCCGTAACGGCTGAGGAGCGACCGACCAGGTGGTCGGTCGCCGTCGTTAGGCGTCCCGTGCGCGTTCCCAGGTACCGCACAGTTTCATTTCGTTCGGAAGCAGATGATTGTCGCCATTGACGTGCGCAATGCATGCCGCATTCCAGTCCGATCGAGGCGAGCCTCTACCCGAGGCTGGGTATCAAGCTCTGCGCCGCGTCTCGCGAGCGATCGCTGCGCATCATGAGGCAAAAACCCTCTTTCGTAGCTTGGCTGATGAACTCCGCCCTGTGGTCAATTTCGTTTTCTTGCGAGTTTTTCTCTATGACGAAGACAGCCATTTGATGCGCCTGCACGTCAGTGAAGCGCCAGGGCAGCCAACCACTCCATTCAGCGAATTTCCTCCCGAAGGCACTGCCGTTGGCTGGGTGTACGAGCGGCAGGAACCCCTTGTCATTCCGGATGTCGACAAAGAATCGCGGTTCCCTCGGCTGCACGGAATTCTCAAGGAGTACGGCATCCGCTCCCACCTGACATTCCCTCTCACCACCGCGCACCGGCGGTTGGGAACCTTCGCCGTCGGAAGCGATCAGCCGGATGCGTATTCCGAAGAAGACGTTCGCTTCCTGGCGCTCGTGGCAGATCAGATCGCCGTCGCCATCGATGACGCGCTGCACTTGCAGGCGTTGCAGCAGGCGCAGATCCAACTCGAGCAGAAAAATCAACGTCTGCAGCTGCTTTTGGATGTGAATAACAGCATCGCGTCGAATCTGGAATTGCGCGACTTGCTGCTCGCCGTTTCCGCGAACCTGCGCCGTATCCTGCGCGCCGACTTTGTCGGCGTCGCCATGCCTGATACCAAAGGCGTGCTCTGTGGCTACGCCTATCAGTCGCATTCCGGGCCGGGGCCAGTGAGGACTGAAGTACAAGTGCTCGATCAACGCACGGCCCCTGCGATCGCTTTCCGCACGCGGAAGCCCGCTATCCTCCATGCTGCGCAACTGCGGGAATTAACGACGGACGACGACTTCACGCGCTTCGGAATGCAGGAAGCCTGCTCGATTCCGCTGGCGAGCCGCGACCGTATCGTGGGCACCCTTGACCTTGGCAGACTGAATCCTGCGCCCTTTACCGATGACGAACTCGAATCCCTGACGCAGATTGCGAACCAGGTAGCAATTGCCGTAGACAACGCGATCGCCTATGGCCAGATCGCCGATCTCAAGAATGAGCTCGCCCAGGAAAAGCTATATCTGGAATCAGAAATCCGCAGCGAAATGAACTTCGCCGACATCGTCGGCAACAGCCCAACGATTCGGGCGGTATTGGGACAAGTGGAGTTGGTGGCACCCAGCGACTCGACCGTGTTGCTGCTGGGCGAGACCGGAACCGGAAAAGAATTAATGGCCCGTGCGATCCACGAGCGCAGCAAGCGGCGTTCTCACGCCTTCGTCAAGCTGAACTGCGCTGCCATCCCGACCGGGTTGCTGGAGAGCGAAATGTTTGGCCACGAGCGGGGTGCATTTACCGGCGCGGTGGCGCAGCGCATCGGGCGCTTCGAATTGGCCCACGGAGGCACCATCTTTCTCGACGAGATTGGTGAAATCCCGCTCGAGCTTCAACCCAAGCTGCTGCGCGTGCTGCAGGAGCGGGAGTTCGAACGCCTCGGCAGTTCCCGCACCATGACGACCGACGCCCGCTGGATCGCGGCCACCAACTGCGATCTGCAAGGCATGGTGGACGAGAAGAAATTTCGTGCCGATCTTTACTATCGGCTGAACGTTTTTCCGATTTTCATTCCCGCGCTGCGCGAGAGGCAGGAAGATATTCCTCTCCTGGTGAGCCACTTCACCCAGCTTTTCGCTCACCGTGTGAACAAGAAGATCGAAACCATTCCGACAGAAACCATGAACGCGCTGGTCGGCTATTCGTGGCCGGGAAACATTCGCGAGCTGCAGAACGTGATTGAGCGGGCGGTGCTGGTTTCTAACGGCCCTGCGTTGAAAGTTCCGCTCTCGGATCTGAAGAACCGTGGCGCGGCCTCGCCGGGCGTCCGCCCGACCGGAGCGCGCGGCAATAGCGCGGCGAAAGAAGAATCTCAGCCCATCCGAGATGTGCTCGAAGAAGTCGAGCGAAAGCAAATCCTGGCTGCGCTCGAACAGTCGCGCTGGATCGTTGCCGGTCCGAACGGCGCAGCGGCGCGTTTGGGATTGAAGCGATCGACGCTGCAGTTGCGCATGAAAAAGCTGGGAATCTCCTCGCGCGCGCGTTAAGAAAAACCGCGCTGACTCCGCTGGACACGAGAAATCTGCCCAAATGCCAGAATTCTGGCGGCCTCTGTTCATGAACCTGGCACCTGGCATCCTGGCACTTCGGCGCGAAGTTTTCGTCGCAATTGCAAACAGCACAACTCATTCCACTTAGCCCTCGCCATCGCTCTGCATGACTTTGGCAGGCGCATTGCTTTCTTCAGTGCATGTCAGGAAACAAGGAGTCCGTCATGAACAGAAAAGCAATCGCCCTATTCGCGCTGTTGATCACGCTGATCGGAATTACGGATGGCGCTGCCAGCGCGCAAACTCAGCGCAAGGTCACGCTCGAAGCCTCGGTCCCGTTTGAATTCGTTGTGGGCAACCGCGCCTTTCCGGCCGGCCGCTACACCTTCGAGATGGCGACTGGTTCGCCGAAGACGACCGAACAGGCAGGCGTGCTAGTAGTGCATAACCTCGAGCGCAAGTTCTACGTTGCCGTGTCTGCCGATGTCGCAGCGGATGCAAATCCTCACATCGAACCGAAGCTCGTGTTCATGCGGAGTGATGACCGCGTCTATCTCTCAAAAGTATGGCGACAGGGCAATGTTGCTGGCCTGAGCGTTCATTTGGCTGCGACCTCAGCAGCAGAGGACTCGCGGGTACAAGAGAGTCAGGTTTTGACACTCGCAGCCACGTCGATCAGCGGAGGAATTTAGACCAGGTTTCCGGCGGTGGTCATCATCCCGAATCCCACAGAACCCCGATGCCTCGCCGGAATGTTACAGAGCCGCGCTCCCCATGCGCGGCTCTTGTTTAGGCGGATGCTTCTCAGTTGGATGGTTGTTCCGCGCGGTACTTGTGTAATTCGTCAGGTGACGCATTCAGCAGATTTCGCAGCACCGCGACTTCCGCTGAGATTCCGGCGTGAATTGCAGGATCGGCATCCGGCGCGAACAATGGAGAATGATTAGTAGGCAATGAGTTTCCCGAGGCTTTCGCTTCCGCGAATTTTTGTGGATCGGCTCCCCCCAGGTCGAAGTACAGTGCAGGCACTCCCTGCTCCATGAAGTAAGAGAAATCCTCAGAAGGAGTGATCGGTTCAGCAATCAGTACGTTGTCTCTTCCCAAGCGCCGCCTCCAGCGGAACGCGAAGCCGCTCAGCCAGCTTGGGATCGTTGTAGACCAAATCCGTTCCTTCATACCGCTCCACCAAAGGCTCACGGGGTGCGCCAGCGGCATCGGCCTCAGCCTTTGCGATGCGGGCAATGGACGCGAGAATGTGCTTTCGGACATCTGGTTTGAAAGTGCGAATGGTCAGGCCCATTTCCGCCTGATCCGGAATGATGTTGTTCTTCGTTCCAGCGCGAATGTATCCCACTGTCACCACCGCCATCTCGCCCGGCCTGACTTCGCGCGACACAATAGTTTGCAGCGAGAGGATTGTTTTCGCGGCGATCACAATCGGATCCACGGCGAACTGTGGCATCGCCCCATGTCCGCCTTTGCCATAGATCGTGATCCGCACCGAATCCGAATTCGTGTTGTAGACACCGGGAGTGATCGAAACCATCCCGGCAGGCATATCGTTTCCGACGTGCAATGCCAGAGCCACATCTGGTTTGGGAAAGCGCGTGAACAGGCCGTCCTGAATCATTCCCTTGGCGCCGCTGATCGTTTCTTCCGCAGGCTGCCCGATTAGCATCAGCGTGCCGTGCCAGGTGTTTTTGCTTCGCGCCATGATCTCAGCCGTCCCCAAGAGCGCGGCCATGTGTACATCGTGCCCGCAAGCGTGCATCACGGGGACGTCGCGTCCAGAATCGTCTTTGGCATGCACTTTGCTCGCATAGGGCAGACCGGTTTTCTCTTCGACAGGCAGTCCGTCCAGTTCCGTGCGCAGCATGACGGTTGGCCCGGAGCCATTTTTCAACAATGCCACAATTCCGGTATTTCCCACATGTTCGGTCACATCGTATCCCGCACTCCGTAAGGCGTTGGCGAGTTTCGCGGCCGTTTGCGTTTCGTGGCCCGATAGCTCCGGATGTTCGTGAATATCCAGATAAAGTGCTTTCGCGTCCGGATAAGCATTGGCGACTTCTTTTGACAAGGGGCTTTGGGAAAACGCGACTGTGGCCAGAGGAATGAAGGCGAACAAGAAAAATTGGTGAAAGGTCATGGCTGGGGATCATAAACTGCGCCTGTAAATCGCTGCAAACCCCCTCCGGATTTTCACCGACTGCGGCCTGCGGTCGATCGATTTTGTGATGTTCGATTGCCCCCTTTGTCTGTTTTCTTCCGGGTGTACAATCGGCTTAAGAAAGCACTTGGTTGCGCGACTTCGTTAGCAAGGCCGAGGCGCTCATGAACGTTCATATCAGTTATCGTCTTCCAAGACTTCCCGCCGTAGAAAAAGACGTTCAACATCAAATCGAAAAACTGCAAAAGCGCCTGCAGGTGTTCCGTCCCGACCTCATCCATCTCAAGGGAGTAGTGGAGGAAGTTTCAGCGCGCGAAGGTACCAGCGTTTCGCTGAATCTGCGCCTGCCGTCCGGGCAACTGGCGGTGCAGAGCAAGGCTCCCACCGCTGCCGCGGCGGTGAAGGTTGCATTCGAAGATCTCGCTGCAGCAGGTGAATAAACACAAGGAGTTGCTGCGCTCTTCGCACAAATGGCAGCGCAGCCGGCGAGGTAACACCACGCGGGCCGGTACTCCGGTGCGGGAAGTTCCATTCGAGCAGACGCATCGCTGCAGTTTTTCCGCCTATCATTTCGGCCGACGACATCCGCTCTTACGTCAACGCCAATCTGGGCCGCCTTGATCGCTTTGTCGAACGAGAAATCTATTTCCGTGAAGCCCAGGAGTCCATCGCTCCCGGCTCGGTTTCGAAGGAAGAAGTCATCGATGAAGCCATCGCCGTGGCGCTCAGCGATGGCCAGGAAAAGCCCGAGAAGTTGGCGCTCGAGCCATGGCTTTACCGCCTGGCGTTGCGCGCGCTCGACGAACTCTCGCGCACGGACGAGAGCAATGGCAACGCCGTTCATCTGGAAGACTCCGCGCGCCCGCCGGAACGATCAAAGGCAGCGACGAGCCTGGTCTGCAGTTTCATCAGCCGGACGAATCCATTACGGGCGAGATGGTCATTCCCGACTCCCGTCTCTCTACGCCCGAGCAGATTCTCGCTTCGGACGAACTCTTGCGACTTATCGCTTCATCTCTTCGGGATCTAGGCGCAGGACCACGCGAAGCATTCATCCTACATGCGGTCGAAGGATTCAGCGTGGACGAGATTGTCGTAATCACCGGCCTGCCGTCAGAGCGTGTCCTCGCCTACGTTTCTGCTGCGCGCGACCACTTACGCAAAGCGCCAGGGCTGGCCGGGCAGTTTCAGGGCCGGCTCGCTCCGACCGGCGCTGCTTAAATCCAACATTATTCCGTGGGGAGATTACTCCGTGACTATTACTCGCGAACAAATTCGAGAATTGGCTGAATTTCAGGACGAGCAATCCTGTGCAGTGAGTTTTTATTTCCAACCGTCCACACCCCGAAACAAGGCGCATAAGGAAGATACGATTCTTATCAAAGACCTGGCGCGCGAAGCCATGCGTGGTTTGGAAAGTAAAGGGAAGAAGGACTGCGCCCGCGCCGACATCGAGCGCATCGTGCGCCTCTCAGGCGAACTTCGCAGCAACGGTACTCACGGGAAGGCTGTGTTTGCCTGCGCGAGCCACAACATTTGGCAGGAATACGAATTACCCGCGACATTGGGAAGCACTCAGCTCTTTGTCGATCGACACTTCCATCTCCGGCCTTTGGCTCATCTGCTGGGGGCATCTCCGCTGTTAGGAGTGGTGCTGGTCGACCGCCATCGAGCGAGAATCTTCGATCTTCGCCTCGGAGAATTGACGGAGCGCGAGGATCTTTTCCATCCCTCTCCCCGCCGCGGACGAAGTGACGGTTATGCGGGCTATGACGGCGGCCACGCTCAGCGCCGCGTCGATGACGAAGCCCGCCAGCATTTTAAGAACGTGGCCGGAATATTGAAGGATCTATTGGAGAAAGGCGTATTCGAGACATGGATTCTTGCCTGCCAGGATGCGCATCGGTCCTTGTTCGAGCCGCAGTTGCATCCTTACGTGAGCCAGGCATTGATTGGCCACTTCCACGCTGACCTGGCCCACGCGACTCGCGATGAGATCCGCACGCATGCGCAACAGATTGTGGACCGGTGGCAGAACGACCGCCGCCGTGATCTTGTGGAACAGGCGCTGAGCCAAACCCGCAGCAACGGCCGCGGTGTGACTGGACTCAGAAGAGTCCTACGGTCACTCGAACTCGGGGAAGTCCAGACCCTGCTAATCGGCGAAAGTCTTCAGGGCCATGCGGTGGAATGTGGCGGATGCGGCCACATCGACGCCCATCTGGTCGGCTTCTGCCCCGTGTGCGGCCGTCCCACGCAGGAGATTGTCGATGTGGGTGAAGCGATTTTGCCGTGGGTGGTCCGTCGGGATATCGAGACGATTTACGTGAAGGACGATCCGGAGTTTGACAAGATTGGCAACATCGCAGCTCTCCTGCGGTTCCGCTCCGAAAAGGTACAGCCCATCAGCAAATCGGCGGCGGACGATCTGCAACGAGCGGGCGCTGAATATCCCGGCCGTCTACGAAAGTTCGCGAGACGCTAGATCCCTCGCTCCTGTTAGAGCTAATGTGGGGACAGCCGCCCTCGGCTGTCCCTCGAGCGGAGCTAGAGCATTCCCTCCCTTAAGAGTGATCGCCGCCGGGACCTCGTGATATCCTTCCGCCTTCCGCGTGAATTCTCATTCGCCTTAATCCCGCTCGTTACTCACCGACACTTTGTGACCACAAGGAGGACGTGTGACTTTTTCGCGCCGTGATTTCGTGAAGACATCAGTATTGGGAGCTGTCGCAACCGGAATCGGAGCGGATTCCATCGCTAACGGCGCTCACGCCGAAACTACACAGCAAGGTCATGCCTCAAGCAGCGACTCCTCCAAACGCTCGGTCATCATCTGTGCCAAGAATGGCCACGCCTATGTGGAAGCGGCCTACGCGTTTCTGAAAAGTGGCGGCGACACTCTCGACGCCGGCATTCGCGTAGTGAAAGGCCCGGAGGACGATCCGAACGACGACTCAGTCGGCCTCGGTGGCTTGCCGAATGAAGAATGCGTGGTCGAACTCGATGCCTGTTGCATGCACGGTCCCACGCGACGGGCTGGTTCTGTTGGCGGCGTACGCAATATCAAGAACGTTTCGATGGTCTCGAAAGCGGTCATGGAGAACACCGGGCACGTCATGCTCGTCGGAGAAGGCGCCGAGCGCTTCGCCGTTGCCATGGGGTTCCCCCGCGAGAATTTGCTGACCGACCGCTCGCGCAAGATCTGGCTGCTCTGGAAGGAATTTAATTCGGATCGCGACTGGTGGGGGCCCGGAATCGCCAGTCCGCATTGGCAGGCCCCGGCTCCAGAATCCAAACCGCAGGCCGATGTCTGGCGCGACCGCATTCGGCAACTGCAGCAGCGTGCCGCCGATCTCGGTATTGAGCCCGAATTCCAGCTTTCGGCGGTGCGTCGCGTTTTGTTTCCTCCCACTGGAACTATTCACTGCTCGGTGCTAAGCGAAAAAGGGGAGATGTCGGGAATCACCACCACGAGCGGTCTCGCGTTCAAACTTCCCGGGCCGCTGCGGCGATTCGCCCATCATTGGCGCGGGCTGCTACACCGATCAGGACGTGGGCTCCGCCGGCGCGACCGGCAGCGGGGAAGAGAACATCAAAGTTGCAGGGGCTCACACCATCGTCGAGAACATGCGACACGGCATGTCTCCGCAGGAAGCCGGCATGGACGCACTCAAGCGTATCGTCCGCAACTACAACGGCGACATGAACAAGCTGCGCTTTATGGATATGACGTATTACGTCCTGCGCAAAGATGGGGTCTATGCCGCGGTCTGTCTTTGGGAAGGATATTCAGCCGGCAATCCGCATAAGTTCGCCGTGCACGACGGCACCTTGCGCTTGGAGGTGGCAACCCCGCTGCTGAAAGGATACTCGCAAGAATGGCCGCCATTTCCGCCGATTCCGGAAGAGTTGAAGAAAGACTCTGAATACCTGAAGTGAAGTTAAGCTATTGAAAATAAATGTATTAGCAAAATCACTTATGATTGCACGGAAACAGTGTACACTATTTCCGTATGAAAAACGTCACCCTCAGTGCGGATGAAAACCTCATCGAGCAAGCTCGCTTAGTCGCGCAAGCACGTCACACGACGCTAAATGCGGCGTTCCGTGATTGGCTTGAACAATACGCGTCGCAGTCTGGCGGAGGCGCAGCCGTGGATGCTCTGATGCGCCGTCTTCGCCATGTGAGATCGTCGGGACCTTACACGAGAGACGAAATGAATGAGCGGTAGATTCTTTCTCGACACAAATATTTTCGTGTACACCTTCGATGCCCAGGCTCCGGCGAAAGCGAAGAAGGCTGCCAGTCTGATCCGGCGCGCCGCTGATACAGGTGACGGAATTGTCAGCTATCAAGTGGTGCAGGAGTTCTTCAAGGTCGCGCTTCGGCGTTTCTTGCAACCGATGACCGCACCAGAAGCCGAGCAATACTTGGTGACCGTTTTTCGACCTCTTCTCGCGGTTCACTCCTCTCCGGCAATTTACATGGAGGCCCTGCGGATTTCATCGAAACACCGGCTCGCATGGTATGACTCGCTGGTCGTTGCTGGAGCTCTCGAAGGCCATTGCACAGTCCTGTACAGTGAAGATCTTCAGGATGGCCGGGAGATTGAAGGCTTGCGCATCGAGAATCCGTTCACGTAGCTCCGCCCGCGGTCTAGCTAGAACCTCACCTTCACATCCGGCCCTTTCTCCAGATGGATGCTCTCGACGAAACGCACCTTTGAGGTCCGCAGAGTCATGATCACTGACGATGTCCGCGTTCCTTCTCCGAAGAATCGCACACCCTTTAGCAGCGCGCCATCGGTCACGCCGGTGGCGGCGAAAATGATTTGCTTGCCGGGAGCGAGATCTTCGGCTTCGTAGATACGATTCTTATCCTTGATCCCCATCTGCTCCAGCCGCTCTTCCTGTTCCGGCTTTACGACCAGCCGCCCGAGCATGTATCCATTCAGGCAGCGAATGGCAGCCGCGGTAATCACTCCCTCGGGCGCGCCTCCCGAGCCCATCACGGCATGCACGCCGGTCCCGATGACCGCCGCAGCAATTCCCGCCGAGAGATCACCGTCACCGATCAAACGAATGCGCGCGCCTGCAGCGCGAATGTCTGCAATCAGCTTCTCGTGGCGCGGGCGGTCCAGCACCATGACTACCAGGTCTTCCACGTCGCGATCGAGACGGCGCGCGATGTTCTTCAAATTGTGCGAAACCGGAGCATCGATATAAACAGCGTCCTTGCAGGAAGGACCGACAACAATTTTCTCCATGTAACAATCGGGTGCGTTGAGCAACCCTCCGCGCTCTGACGCGGCGAGCACAGTAATCGACCCCTGCGCGCCGGTCGCGCAAAGATTTGTGCCTTCGAGCGGATCGACAGCGATATCAACTTCGGGGACTTCAGTTCCGTCGGGAAATTCAGCCCCAACCTTCTCTCCGATGTAGAGCATGGGAGCTTCATCGCGCTCGCCTTCGCCGATAACGATGGTGCCGCGCATGGGGATGGAGTCCATCGTCTTTCGCATCGCTTCGGTTGCAACGTGGTCGCTGAGCTTTCGCTCGCCTTGTCCCATCGTCCGGGCCGAGGCGATGGCTGCGACCTCAACCACCCGCAGAAATCGCGATGCCAGGTCGCTTTCAATGTTCTCCCCATAGATGCGGGCTTTGCCTTCCGGACGAGTCTGCGTTCCCATTGGATCTCCCTGCGCCTTGGAATCCTTGCGCGCCGGGTTGAGACTATAGCGCAACCGGGAAGAGAATGAAAATGCGGGATGCGCCGAATCGATTTTGTTCATTGCCTCCGGTACGCGCAGGCGAGGCGCCGTGGTATCCTCCTACCCTGATTTGGGACCGATCTCGATGCCAAACCCGCTCACCTTCCTCTGCATTACGACCTACGAAAAGGGGCAGGAGTTCATGCGCGAATGCAAGCGCCAGGGCTGTCGCGTCATTCTGCTAACAGCCGAAAAATTGCGCGACGCAGACTGGCCGCGGGAGAGTCTCGACGATACGTTCTACCTGCCGGAAGAAATCCCCATTGCTGACATCGTGCAGGCGGTTTCTCATCTGGCGCGTGGCAAGAAGATCGACCGCATCGTCGCCCTCGACGAATTTGATATGGAAACGGCGGCGACTCTCCGCGAGCATTTGCGGATCCCCGGCATGGGCCTGACCACCATGCGATATTTTCGCGACAAGCTCGCCATGCGGATGCGCGCCCTCGATCGCCACATTCGCGTGCCTGACTTCGTGCCGGTCGTCAACCTCGACGACATCCGTTATTACCTCGATCACGTTCCCGGCCCTTGGGTGCTCAAACCGAGGCAGGAAGCGTCGGCGATCGGGATCAAGAAGATCAATGCGCCGGATGAACTCTGGCCCATGCTCGATCAGCTCGGCGACAAGCAGTCCACCTATCTCCTGGAGAAGTTTGTGCCCGGGGACGTGTACCACGTGGACTCGGTAGTTTCGGAGAACGAGATCGTCTTCTCCAACGTAAGCAGGTACGGCAAGCCGCCGATGAATGTGGCGCATGGCGGAGTGTTCACGACCTTCACGGTGCCTCGTGGAGGCGAAGAAGATTCGGCGCTGCGGAAAATCAATCAGGAGTTGATCGTCGCGTTAGGATTGGTGCGTGGCGTTTCCCACGCAGAATTCATCCGGGCGCACTCCGACGGACATTTTTATTTCCTTGAATGTGCGGCGCGCGTCGGCGGAGCTTATATCAACGAGATGGTCGAGACCGCGACCGGAATCAATCTATGGCGAGAGTGGGCGCGCATCGAAATCTCCGGCGGTGATGGCAGCTACAAATTACCGGCGCTGAGGGAAGAATATGCGGGAGTGATTTTATCTCTGGCGAAACAAGAACATCCGGACACTTCTGCTTACAACGATCCGGAGATCGCTCACCGAATCAGGAAACATCACCACGCCGGGCTGGTGTTGAAGTCATCAGATCCGCACACGATTCCGGCACTCCTGGAAAAATATGCACAACGCTTCGCCGAAGATTTCCTTG
The DNA here is from genome assembly GCA_963700225.1 of uncultured Acidobacteriota bacterium. Lineage (GTDB taxonomy): Bacteria > Acidobacteriota > Terriglobia > Terriglobales > Acidobacteriaceae > Sulfotelmatobacter. The sequence continues at coordinate 375,145 of CAVOWU010000012.1, read as the reverse complement.
CCGTCGCACCGATGAAGGACAAACCCACCGCTTGATCACAGCATGTGGATGCAGCCCTCCTCGGCTGTATCGTCGAGCGAAGCCCGATAGCAAGTCCCGCGCGGGGAGACATCCGCTCTCCTCCACGCGTCCTTCTCTCTGCTAGTATTTGCGAATGAACACAACCACCAACGGGCAATTAGCGCCGTCAGAGCGCGCAGTGCAAGAGCGCAAGGAGCCGACCTACCTCTTCACGGAGAAATATGTTGCCGAGAAAAGCGAGATCGCTCGCCGCTTCCTCGACACGCGCGAACGACTCAACGCCAACGTCGACAAGGCCAATAATTTCCTCGTTAAGCGCTTTTACAACATCGATCACAATACCTACCTTGAAGGCGTGCTGCCGTCGAAGACGAAAGAATTGCTGGGGTTGGTAGCTTCGGCGGTATTGCGATGCGACGACTGCATTTTCTATCACGCCATTCAGGCGTTCCGACTCGGGGTAACCCGCGCCGAGCAGGAAGAATCGCTCAACGTCGCCCTGGTTGTGGGAGGAAGCATCGTCGTTCCCCATCTGCGCCGTGCCTACGAACTGCTGGAAGAGATGTACGGATAGCGTCGTGATTCACGTTTCTTTTCTGCGCACGAGCGACACCACGAATGTGACAACCATCAGTGCGACACCTCCGCCGAGTTCGAGGCGCTGGACGTGCCTGAGAGCTTGCCAGGACTCTTCTGGCGGCCAGTAGACGCTAGCGTCACGCAGAGCATCAAGGCAAGCCAGCAGGCCCGACAAGAATCCGACCGCCGTCGCGACTCGACGTTGTTTCTCTGGAGTCATAGGGCATCAGAGTCGAGCTGCGCCCCGACCGCACAGCCGAGGGTGGCTGTCCCCACGCAATTCTAAAACGCCTCGACTCTAGAATGCGTCGATCCCGGTGATGCTCTGGCCGATGATCAGCGAGTGTACGTCGTGCGTCCCCTCGTACGTTTTCACAGACTCCAGATTCATCAGGTGACGCATGATCGGATAGTCGTCTGCCACACCATTCGCACCGAGAATGTCGCGCGACAAGCGGGCGCACTCGAGAGCCATCCAGACATTGTTCCGCTTCGCCATCGAGATGTGCTGGTGCTCGACTTTGCCGGCATCCTTCAATCTTCCAACCTGCAGGACAAGTAGCTGAGCTTTCGTGATCTCGCTGATCATCCAGGTCAACTTGTCTTGAACGAGTTGGTGCGAAGCGATGGGCTGGTCGCGCCACTGCTTGCGCAGCAGGGAATATTGCAGGGCGCAGTCGTAGCAGGACATCGCAGCGCCCACGGCTCCCCATGCAATGCCATAGCGAGCTTGATTCAAGCACATCAGCGGAGAGCGCAAGCCGCCGCTTTTCGGCAGCAGATTCGACTCCGGAACACGAACATCCTGCAGCGACAAACCTGAAGTCACCGAAGCCCGCAGCGACCACTTGCCGTGGATGTCGTCGGCCTTGAAACCGGGACGGTCAGTCTCAACGAGGAATCCGCGGACGCGATCTTTCTCGTCTTCCACCTTGGCCCAGATGATGGCGACGTCCGCAATCGTGCCGGAGGTGATCCACATCTTCTCGCCGTTGATTACGTACTCGTTTCCGACCTTGCGAGCACGCGTTCGCATGCCGCCCGGGTTGGATCCGAAGTCGGGCTCGGTAAGGCCAAAACAGCCGAGCTTTTCACCTTTCTGCATCGCGGGGAGCCACGTTTCCTTTTGCTCGTCGCTGCCAAATTCGTAGATCGGATACATGCAAAGGCCGGACTGCACGCTGACGAAGCTGCGCACGCCGGAGTCGCCGCGTTCGAGCTCCTGCGTCATCAAGCCGTATTCAACGTTGCCCATGCCGGCGCAACCGTATCCCTTAAGCGATGCGCCGAAAAAGCCCAACTCGCCCATTGGCTTGACGAGTTCGCGGGGGAAGCGACCGGCGCGATTGCACTCTTCGATGATGGGAATCAGATTGTCTTCGATGAACTGGCGGGTCGTGTCGCGGACAAGCCGTTCTTCGTCGGTCAACAGAGAGTCGTACTGGATGAAATCAACACCACGAAATTTAATGGCAGGCATATCAAGTCTCCACAGCAATCATAATTTGGGACGTGGATTCGGCAGATCGTCGCCGGATTCCAGTTTGCGCGCTCGCAGAATCGGATGCGAGCCGGTGGGCAAACATATGACCTTAGCAGGCAGTAGGGAACGGGTCAAACGTGGCCTGGCCGGTAGCGGATTCGAGTTCCGCCACCGAGCCAGGATTGAAGACCTCGTCTTTCGTTACGGGGTTACATTTACGCTCACGGGTGCTGACGCAATCCCATTCGCCACCACTTGAAGCTTGCTCGGTCCAAGCTCCTGATCCGCGGGGATGTCGAAGTGAACGGAGTTCAGTTGATCGGAGGCGACCGCCATTGTGCTGGGATGGTGGGCGCGGCTGTATCGTACATGTCCGGTGGCGACGTTGGTGATGCGGACCAGAGGAAAGTTGGTAGCGGCCTGCACATCGTCGCCGTAGAACGCACCCTGCGAGAGTCCGTTGAATTGGTAGCCGATTACTTTGTAAGTTCCTCCAGCCTTCAGTGTTTCAGATACGGCGACCACTGCCGGCGCCCATTGCGGTTTTGGGCCTCCGGTGGAATTGTAGAGTTCAATATCGTCGGAGAAATCGGTCAGCAGGATTTGTCCTGTGGGAAGCAGCAGCATGTTTCCCACAAACGATCCATCGCTCGACGAATTGGGGGTTCCTGGCACAACTGTCAGACTTTTTCCGTTCCATTCGAAAAATGTGGATGGAGGATCGCCATAGCCAGGGCTGGCCATCAGCAGCACATTCCCGTTCACTTCGAGCGACGCTGGACCGTCTGAGATGTTGTTTGTGCCGGGAAAGTTCGGACCAGCTTTCCATCGGTTGACCTTGTAATCATAGATCGCGGTCGCACCGGATTCATTGGGACAAGTGTTCGAGCCCGCGTAGAAGACCGTGCCATCCGGGCGCAGAACGCCGGGTCCGAGTTCGAAAGTCGGACCAGCATTTGGTTCCTGGGACAGGCGGCCGCAGGTCAGCCACGAATCCCAGAGCTGAACGGGCGTTTCCCCAGACACCGTCCAGGCGCCGGTGGCGGGATCGTAAAGCTCGAAGTTCCTTCCTCTTGGCATGTAAGGAAACGGAGAAATGGGCACGTAAGCGTCGACGTCTAATACCTTCCCGTTCGGCAGCAGATTCCAGCCTTCTTCATCGTTCGGATCGAACTTGCCGGTGCCGGTCGGGATCCAGGTTAAGGTCTTCGGATCCAGTAATGCGCTTTGCATGGTGCAGCAGTTTGCCTGCATGTAAGTTCCATTGGGCAGGACCACGCTCTCGGCATCGCCGATCGTTGTCCAGCCTGCAGGAGGATTGACCGATGTCCATGTGTTCCGCCTCGGATCGTAGATCGCGCCAAGATTGGTCCACACGGCGTTGCATTGGAATGTCGACGGAACGCAGAGATATTCGCCGCCTTCGACGATCAAGCGGCCATCCGGCAGCACCGCGGAGGAGTGATAGAGGGGACTGTAGGGCGATGGGAGCGATGCCATTTGCGTCCATGTGCCATTCGCGTAGCTGCCCCATTCGTCGGGAGTCAGCTTCCACCAGTCCGGGAAGCCCGCATCCTGCACGAGGACGGTTCCGTCCATTAACAGAATGGGATTAGCGCTTCCGTCCACCAGAAAGCTGGGCTGATTTTTCAGCGGAGTCCAGGGCGAGGAGGCATCCGTCGAACTTGCCGCGACGGGCTGTCCCGGGAATCCGATCGGATGCGGAAGACGCGTGAGCCGGGCCTGCCCATTCGCGAACTGAGCCCACGCAAAGAACACGATCAGAGTCGATACAAACTTCCGAAGAGTTTTCGTCTGCATATTGTCTCCTGAATTGAAAGTTTTTCGCTCGCGAACGTTGGTTCGGTCAACGAAGCCGATGGTTCGAATCCCGTTGGTTGTTGGTTCGATCCGGTAACTACGTCGCGCTATGGAGGCCCAGGCGAAGTGTCCGCGCCACAATCCTGCGGCGCGCGGTTCCCCGCATTTTGGGTGATCCGCCAACGAGTTCGTGCCATCTCGCAGCGGCACGATCTAAGCAGATTCAAAGATTCACCCAAAACGATTGGCATTGTACCTCGCTTTTGGGAGCCGAACCCAGCAAAAAACTGGAGGATTTGTCTTGCGCAGAGGGATTGTTCGGCTGGACACAAAGACCCGGTGTTATGAACAAGCCTGTGAGAACGGGATTTTCCTGAACATGTTGTAAAATCGTTTAAGACGGAAGAGCGGCAAGACGCAGCATGACAATTCTTCCTGTGGATCCCAGGTTTACGTTCAGTCCGGATTGAGATTCTCGTAAATTCCATCCACCAAGGTTCGCGGCGATGATCCGCGGACTGCGCTGCGCAAATCTTCATAGAGTCAGGAGAAACGAACCATGGCAGTAGGCGCAAAGATTGCAAAGACAGCTGACCGCAAGAAGGTCATGGATACTACCAAGAGCACAGATTGCCCTAAGTGCGGCAAGCCAACGCGGATTGTAAAGCGAGTGAAAGACCGCGAGCGGGGCGTCCCAGGCGGGATTTATATCTCGTGCTCGGGATGTGAGTTTTTCGAGAAGCTGTAAGAGACAGGTTTCAGAGTTTCAATGTTTCAAGGTCGGCCGCGGGCGGTGCGTTACCGCACGCGGCTTCTCTTTTTTTCTGAGGGTTTCGTTTCTCAGCTTTCTTCCCGGTGATTTAAGCCCGATACTCATCGGCATTATTTCGTGCCGATGTTGCTGCGAAGCATTTCTCGGAACTCGCCAATCTGATCCGCCGCGAATGCGCGCTTCGGAATGGCAATGTAGGCCCGCGGCTGCGGCATAAGTACGAAGACTGACTTTCCCTCTCCCCAAGCTACATAGGCGGACCAGGCCACATTTGACTCGACGTGAGGACTGTGAAATTCAAGTCCTTGCTCGGACGCATCCAAAGTGATTTGGGATTTTGCTGTCGGATTATTCCTGAATTGCCGGCGCGTAGAAAGTCTAGGAGCAAGCAACATGTATGCGAACCAGAGCGTTCCAAAGACCACCCCAAACACAGCAACCGAAGTTGTCCCGGCGCCTCGGTCGATCAGGAGAGCCGTCAGACTGACGATGATTGCGCAGGCGACGATGAAGTATGCGATCCACCGCATCCATTGCCGCCATTTGCGCCTGTTCCGCCAGGCTAAGCAACCTTGATAGAAGTCTTCGGAAGTGAGTTGATAGGTGACTTGCATGTTGGCGGATTACAGCAGCGGCTAATCGGCTACCCGCTGATTTGCCCCAGGATCGCCAGTGCTTCAGCGGCTGGATCTTGGGCTTCCGTGATGGGCCGCCCTACCACGATGTGGGTGGCTCCGGCTGCGATGGCCTGGGCTGGCGTGACGACGCGAACTTGATCTCCAACACTCGTGCCAGCGGGGCGTACGCCTGGGGTGACGATCGCGAAATTGTCTCCAAACTTCGCGCGGACGGCGCGAGCTTCGCGGGCTGAGGTCACAATTCCCTGACATCCGTTCCTGAGAGCGAGATCCGCGAGACGAACGACGCTCTCTTCGACGGAGTTCGGCAGGCCAATCTTTTCCAGATCATTTCCGTCCATGCTGGTGAGCACGGTGACGGCGAGGACGATCAATTCGGGGCGGGCTTTGGCCGCATCCACCGCGGCGCGCAGCATCTTGTTGCTGCCGGAGGCATGCACTGTCAGCATGCTGACGCCTAGCTTGGCAGCTTCGGCGACGGCTGATCCCACGGTGTTGGGAATGTCGTGATACTTCAGGTCGAGAAACACACGGCGACCGGAAGCCACGAGATCCCGCACCACCTGCGGTCCGACAGCGGTGTAGAGCTGCATCCCGACTTTGTAGGTCAGTGCGGAGTCTCTCACTGCCGCCACAATTTTCTGGGCGGCGGCAGCGGAAGAAACATCCAGCGCAACGATGAGCCGCTCGCGCGGATCACGGTTGGAAAGACTTTCGTTCCGGATGAGGTTTGGCAGAGAACCTATCATCCGGAATAGTCTATTGCTTTTTACGGGAGTTGCGCTACAGGGGGATGGTTATAGGCGACCGTCTGATACACAGGTTTCTGCTGGCTGGTGGCAACCAGATCCAGACGGACACGCTGCAGTCCGCGATGACGGAATTGCAGGGCTTGGGCAGCGCCGTAAGACAGGTCGATGATCCGACCCGGAACGACCGGTCCGCGGTCATTGACCCGGACGACGACAGCCTTACCATTGCGCAGGTTGGTAACCCGCACGTAACTTCCAATGGGAAGTTTCAGGTGTGCCGCGGTCATATCGTACATCTCGTACGGTTCGCCGCTCGCTGTTGGTTTACCTTCAAAATTCTCGCCATACCAGGAGGCTGTCCCTACCTGATACGGTTTGATCGTGCCGACCTGTTGGCGGACTTCGGATCTTGCCTGAACAGAACTACTTGGAGCCGGTTTCGCCTCCGAGATGTTCGGTCCCTGAGCCGCTCCCAGGCCGACGATCAGAAAAGCGATCGCCAGTCCATGAGCTATACGTCTTCGCATTCAGTTCTCCTCGCATACTCAAAAGTGCCCTTGGCCTTAAGGCTGGTATCTTGTCGCGGTTTGTAGATGCTATCGGCGTGCCAAACGGGTGTCAAGGCGAAATGGCCGGTCGGGCAATGCCTTCGTAGTAATCGATGTCTTACGTAACCCCTTTCTAATGAATGGTAATCAGCTGAAGACCCTTTGTTTAGGGACGCTTACGCATTTACCAAAGCGTAAATAGCACGACGGACGTGGCAAGGTAGAATTTACAAGATCAATGAAATCAATGGCTTACATGGAGTAAGATTGTAACCTACGTGTAATCAGGTATTTACGCGGCCGGCTTAGCACTTGAGTGTGAAAATTTTTTCCTGGTGCCGGCTTCAAAAATGACCCTTCTCATAGGCTGATGTGAGATCTTGGACCTGAAATCGGCGTACTATCGGAAGTCGTCAGAACGGAAGAGCATGGCTGAAAAACCGCCCGTTATCCTCACAATCGCAGGTTTCGACCCGTCTTCGGGGGCCGGTGTAACCGCCGACATCAAGACGATTGCAGCCCATGGCTGCTACGGCGTGGCCTGCATTACCGCCTTGACGGTGCAATCGACGTCCGGGGTAAAACGCGTGGATGCGGTCGATGCTGCCCTGGTCACCGATACCCTGGAAGAGCTGGCAGGTGACCTGGAAATCGCTGCCGTTCACGTTGGCATGCTGGGATCGGGGAAGGTGGCCAAGGCGGTAGCGGACTTCCTTTCTTCGAACTCGGGGAACCGGAGTCCGCGACCGGGGAAAGGCCGTTTCGCGAATGTCGTCCTGGATCCCGTATTTAAATCCTCTTCCGGCACCGATCTGCTGGACAATGCGGGGGTTAAGGTTCTGATCGAGCGCCTTGTCCCACTGTCCGATGTTGTGACTCCCAATGTGGATGAGGCGACGGCCATCACGGGCATCAAAATCAGGGCGTTAGAGGACATGCGGGCTGCTGCGGCTAAACTCCACGAGAATGGAGCATCGGCCGTTGTTATCACCGGGGGGCATCTCGAGAAGGCGATCGATCTATTAAGCTTCGCGACGAAGCGCGGAATCGAGCAGGAAATCTTCAAGGCGGAGCGCCAGAGATCAAACTCGACCCACGGGACGGGCTGCGCTTTTGCGACCGCCATGGCCTGCCATTTGGCGCTCGATCGAGGCTTGGCAGAGGCGGCGTTGCTGGCCAAAACGTACGTCACCGCCGCGATTTCTAACGGACAATCCGTGGGCAAGGGGACGGGGCCAGTCAACCATCTTTACAGGATGAATCAGCAACGGCGAGCGGTCGGGTCGGGAAGCGAATCGAGCTAGTCGTCGCCGTCTTCGGAAGCATGCTTCTTCAGCAGAATTCCAGCAACAAAGGCTGCAGTGGCCGCGAGCAGCCACTCGGCGCGGTAGAACTGAATCGCTTGCCAGTCAACAAAAGTCTTCGCGGTCAGCAGTCCCACGAGCAGGGCTCCTGCGACACATCCCAATCCAAGGATAAAAGCGATCAGCGATGCGGTTGAAAGACCGACTTGGCTCTTGATCTCATGGAAGTGCAGGTAGTGCAGCCAGGATGGGAACTTCATCTTGCTCCACCGGGTGAACAGGAAGCGCGTACTTTCGACCGTTTGTTCCCAGAGGTCGGCCAGGGCTGCTGCGTCGGCCTTTGCGGAGGCGCTGATGGCTTCGGGACGGCGCCCGCCACAGCTGTGACAGAAACGGGAGCCCGACAAGAACTCGCTCGCGCAGCGGGGACAGGCTTCCGCCATGGTGGAGACCAACGGCAGAATCGCCGCGTCGTCGCCAACCAGCGGTGAGGGAGGGCGCCAGAATTCCTGCTGCGTTGTTTGTACTACTTCTGCCATGGCAGACTCCAACCTCGGATAACCTTCAAAGGCATTCCAACCACCAAAGCAGGCTCATCACTAAGTATTTAAGCTACAGCTACTTAAAAAGATTCCACATACTGGCTCCCGATCGCAACGCGGCAATTATTACGCGTCCAAGCGAGTAAAGATGCGTCAGTTACAAAGGTCCAGCAACCTCTGAAGAATGTAAAAACGGCCTGAAAAGGTGCGGAGAGTTCGATGACCTTGCTTGCACTCGATCCTCGGAGAGACGCGGTCTGCAGCGTCTCTGCCGCCGCGCAGCACAGCCCGCCGAGCTCCATTCGGCAGCGGCGCGGTCTGGTCATGCGAACTCCCGCAGCCTTGATCAGTCTTAGCTGTGGAAATTATAGGGAGAGGAACTTCAAATGACAGGTAGCGTTAAGGGCACATACTTGACGTTCTTGGTTCCTGGATAGCTCACCGGCGACCGACCATCCATTGGCCGAGCGGCGCGCTGCACTGAGTTCGTTTAGACTAGAAACATCGGCTCCCGACCCTGCATCAGTTGAGTTTCCGGATGAAATCTTCACAACGCTTCCCAGTCCTGTCTGCCATTGCCGTAGTGTTCGTATCGTGCCTTTCCTCTTTTGCGCAAGCGCAGCCAGCTTCGAAGGCGTTCCACGGCGCCCCGCGCGACCCCCAATCGGAAGCCGCCTTCGATCACTTCTACAACATGGACTACGAGCGGGCGATGCAGGAGTTCGAGAAGATCGTGGAGAAGCGTCCGGACGATCCCTACGCTGTGAACCATCTGCTTACGGCGATTCTGATGCGCGATCTGTACGTCACCGGAGCCATGAACACAGGCGACTACGCCAACGACAGCTTTATCGGTCGGACTCCCCGGCCTACTGATCAAGCGATCAAAGATCGGATCAAAGAGTTGGTCCACCGGGCCGAGGATCTGGAAGAAAGGGAACTCAAAGCCGATCCGAATAACGTCAGCGCCCTTTACTGCCGGGGTGTGACGCGTGCGCAATTCTCGGTATATACCGGGCTGATCGAGCGTGCGTGGTTTTCGGCCTTGCGCAATGCCGTGGGCGCTCGTCACGATCACGAGCGCGTGCTCGAACTCGATCCTAATTTCGTCGACGCGAAATTGGTCGTCGGCACCCACAACTACGTCGTCGGCAACCTCCCGTGGAGCGTGAAAGTGGCTGCCGCCATTGCCGGCTTGAGCGGGTCGAAGGAGAAGGGATTGGCGTACCTTCGTGATGTCGCCAACAGCGACGGCGAAAATGCGGAGGATGCGAAAGTGGTGTTGACACTGTTTCTCCGGCGCGAGCACCTGTATGACGAAGCGCTTGGCTATATGAACGATCTAACGGCGAAGTATCCTCGGAATCACTTGTTCCCTACTGAAGTGGCCAACCTGGAGCGGGCTGCCGGTCGACTTCCGGAGGCTGAAGCCGAGTATCGCAAGGTCTGGCAGTACGGCCGGGAAGGGAAGTACGGCACGCTGCATTACGAACTGGCCGCATGGGGACTCGGAGAGCTGCTGCGCAGCAAAAAAGACTTGTCGGGCGCAGCCACAGCCTATGAGCTGGTAAATCTCGCGCCAAGCCCGGATCCGGATATCCTGCAGAGGGCCAACCTGGCGGCCGGAGAAATGTATGACCTGCTGCAAAAGCGGGACCTGGCGATGAAGAGATATCAGACTGTCTTGGCCGGAAATGCCAATACCGGTCCCGCCGACCAGGCGCGGCGGTACATAAAAGAAGCCTACCGGGAATGAAGGGAACTTTCGGCCGGCGAATCCGTATTCTTTAGCGAGGGCATAGCTATGTACTGCAACTACTGCGGCAAAGTGATTCAGGACGATGCGCTGGTTTGTGCCTATTGCGGAGTTCGCGTAGGAGCATCTCTGGCGCGGAGAAAGCTGATTCGTCCGCGACTGGGCCGCAAGGTTGCCGGCGTCTGCCTCGGATTCTCCGAGTATTTCGACATCGATGTCACGCTGGTGCGCGTGGTGTGGCTGATTGTTGCTTTTATGACCGTGATCGGCTTCCTGTCGTATCCGATTGCGTGGATCATCATGCCGGAAGAACCCCTGCTGCTTCCAGCGCCGCCGATCGGTGCCCAGCAAGTGACCAACCCGTAGCCGCCTGTGATCTAATCCTGTGCATGGAGCCCGCGTCCTCGCATCGCGTCCGGAGTGGTGACGCGGAAATTGCCTATTGGGTCCTTGGCGAGGGGCGCCCCGTCGTCCTGCTGCATCCTTTTCCCGTCCATCATGAATTCTGGCTGCCGGTCGCGGAAGCCCTCGCTACTCGTTACCGGTTAATCCTTCCCGACCTGCGCGGACACGGAGCCTCTGACGTGGGAGAAGGCCCCGCCAGAATGGAGAAGCATGCCGCCGACATCGTGCGTGTCATGGACGATGCGGAAGTCGGTCGTGCTCCAATCATCGGAGTATCCATCGGCGGTTATGCGATGTTCGAACTGTGGCGCAAGTATCGCGGGCGGATCGGAGCGATGGGGCTGTGCAATACCAAGGCTCCCGCTGACAGTGACGAAGCCCGCTCAGGGCGCTTGCAGGCGGCCAAGGACGTTCTTGAGCGTGGCACCGATCCCTTCTTCGAAACGATGGTGCAACGCGTGTTTGGACGGACAACCCGCGAAACTCGTCCTGACCTTGTACAGGGCGCTCTGCGCATGATGCGGAAGATGTCGCCGGATGCCGTCGCGCAGGTGCAAAGAGGCATGGCCGAGCGCCCTGATTCCGTAGAGATTCTAAAAACGATCAGCGTCCCAGCACTTCTCATCACCGGAGAGGAAGATCCCATGACCGGCGTGAACGAAGCCCAGTTGATGCATCAGCATATTGCCGGGAGCGAAGTTCGCGTCATCCCGCGGGCGGGTCACTATTCGCCCTGGGAGCAACCGGAATTCGCTCACCGGCTATTGCGCCAGTTCCTGGATGCGGTGATTTGAAACCATCAAAGTCTCGTCGATGTCCCGCCAAGGGAGAAAATCGAGTCAAATCCGGCCATGGCACTGCTTTCCGTCACGGCTTGGACTAAAATCGGGGCGCCATGAAGAACTTCACTATCGTCCTTGTCTGCGCCGCACTTCAGATTTCGGCGTTTTCGCAAAGTAAGCCCGCTGAGCGCCCACGGATTACCGGCATTGATCACGTCGCTTTCTACACCACCGCGCCCGACGGAGTGAGAAAGCTCTACGGCGACATACTCGGGCTGGCCTCCGCGGATCCCGTCGAATCGGGAGAGAGTGTCCGCTATATGGCCGGCGTGCAGTGGGTCGGATACAGCCCTGCTCCCGATCCCAATGCTACCGACCGCATGGATCATGTGGCCTTCACGACCGATAACATCGTCGGACTGCGGCGCTATCTGGCCGAGAAGGGAATCAAAGCCACGCAGATCGAAGGCAGATCGGATCACAGCCTCAGTTTCATGACGCATGACCCCGAAGGGCATCCCATCGAATTTGTCGAGCACGGCAAGGGAGAGGTGCCGCCCATCCCGGCTTCTGCCGTATCGCACCGCATGATCCACGCCGGCTTTCTGGTTTACAACCGCGCCGCCGAGGATCATTTTTATCTCGAGGTGCTCGGCTTCCGCCCCTACTGGCACGGAGGCATGAAGGACAACGAAACCGACTGGGTTTCGCTGCAAGTGCCCGAGGGAGCGGACTGGCTGGAGTACATGTTGAACCAGCCGGCCCATCCCGATCTGAGACTGACTGGCGTAATGAATCACATTTCTTTCGGCGTCGTCGATATGAAGAAAGCGCAGGCGCTGCTTGAGTCGCACGGCTGGAAGACTCACGGCGACGAGCATTCGCAGATGGGACGCGACGGGAAGTACCAACTGAATGTGTTCGACCCGGACCGGACGCGCATCGAACTGATGGAATTCAAACCCGCGGAAAAACCGTGCTGCAGCGACTTCACTGCGCCGCATCCTTCGGAGTAGTGTTCGCGTGATGTGGACCAACCTGCGAGATTTGTTAGAATCACCGCGATTATGACAACTGAATTAACTCTCGTTCCTGCAGGAACCGTTGTGAGCGCCAAGGGCGACGGCTCGCCAGTCGACCTAAGCGCTGCCGGCCAGCGAGTATTCTTGGTCACGCTCTCGATCACGCAAATCATTGAGCAGGAATCGCTCGACGTGAGCGTCTTCGGTTCCGCAGACGGTGCGACCTGGGGCGCAAAATCCATCGTCGCGTTTCCGCAGAAGTTCTATACCGGCGAGTCCCCCTTGCTGCTCGATTTGACTGCGCATGCCGACGTGAAGTTCGTGCGCGCTCATTGGGAGGTGGCACGCTGGGGACGTGGCACTGAAACTCCAATGTTCGAGTTCGGCGTGACGTTGAAAGAAATTCCATCCGACATTTTGCGAGAGGCCAGGGCCGAGGCGAAGGCGCTGGCCTAGATAAATCTATTATTGAGTTTAATTGTTGAATAAAAACTCTGGCGTCGACTTGGCTGCTTACGCCCGGACGGCTCATTCAAAAATCAACAATCATCCATCAACAATTTCCTTTTCCCCATCCGCTATATTAATCACTGAATGAAAACTGAGTCACAAGTTCTGGTGCGCGCGGCGCGCAACATCCGCGGCAGTGTCCGGCTTCCTGGAGACAAATCCATTTCCCATCGCTATGCCATGCTGGCGGGAATCGCAGACGGCCCGTCTCGCCTCGCGAACTATTCGACAGGAGCCGATTGCGCCAGCACGCTGGGCTGCATGCGCTCTCTGGGCGTGAGCTGGGAACGAAAGTCCGACGGCGACAATGTGATTGAAGTGCAGGGAAGCGGCATGTCGCTTGCCGCTCCGTCCAGTGCCCTCGATTGTGGGAACTCCGGTTCAACAATGCGGATGTTGAGCGGAATTGTCGCTGGGCAGCCCTTTATCAGCGAAATGGTTGGGGACGAATCGCTCTCGCGCCGTCCGATGGAACGCGTGATAAAACCACTCTCGACCATGGGCGCGCAGATCGTCTCACGCGAAGGCAGGCCTCCGCTTCAAATTACTGGCGTTGCGCTGAAAGCCATCGATTACAAGATGCCGGTAGCCAGCGCGCAGGTGAAATCGTGCCTCCTGTTCGCGGGTCTCTTTGCCGACGGGGAGACGCGAATCGAGGAGCCTTTGCGCACACGCGACCACAGCGAGGTAGCCCTTCGCGCCTTTGGCGTGCACCTCGATCGCAAGAGTGTCGGCGCAGGGAATGAAGTCCGCGTTCGCGGCGGGCAGCGCTTGCGCGGCGTCGAGACTCGCATCCCCGGTGATTTGTCGAGCGCGGCATTTTTTCTCTGTGCCGCAGGGTTGTTTCCCGGATCGCAATTGACGGTACCGGGTCTGCTGATGAATCCCACCCGCGCCCGCCTGCTCGATGTCCTTACGCAAATGGGTCTGAAGATTTCTGTAACACAACTCGAGGAGATTCACGGGGAGTTAGTGGGATCGCTGCAGGTTGAAGGTGGGAGTTTAAGGGGGGCGACGATCGCCGGCGCAGACTCTGCGGCCCTGATTGATGAGATTCCAGTCCTCGCGGCGATTGCTCCGTTTACCGAGCGGGGAATCGAAGTGCGCGATGCGAAAGAGTTGCGCGTGAAGGAATCGGACCGTATCGCAGCAGTCGCGACCAACCTACGTCAGATGGGCGCGCATGTGGAAGAGTTTGAAGATGGATTGAACATTCCCGGTGGCCAAGCCTTGCACGGGGCCGAGCTCGATTCTTTCGATGACCATCGTATTGCGATGGCGTTCGCTGTAGCCGGGCTGCGAGCATCGGGTGAGACGCTCATTCGCGGCGCGGAGTCAGCGGCCATCTCTTATCCTGCCTTCTTCCAGACTCTGGAAGAAATCACCGAACGGTAGAGTTTTCCTTTCGACTTTTGCTCAAACCCGTTCCACCACGGGGGGGCACAGAGGATCACGGGTTAGAGCAACCCCTTTTCCAGTAACTTCAGGTCTATTACTGCGGTGACCTGCTTTCTCCTTTCCGGACATAGACAATAGATCCCGGAGCCAACTTTTCAGTTTGCCTGGCTGGGGTGTTGTTTTTCTGGGGAGATAGAATGCGTTCCAAGCTTACTCTGTGCGTCGTGCTGAGTTTGGCTGCGGCGGCTTACGCAAAAGATCCGAAGGTCTATCAGACAGGCTCCCTCGTGCAGATGGAGTCGGTGCAGTGCAGCACAAGTGAAACCTGCCAGGAGTACGTACTGCAGAGTGAGACAGTGACGTACCGTATTAGACCGAGGCACGAAAAGCATCCTGCACTGCTTTCTGTCGGCGAGCGCGCGGAGTTTCGTCTCCAGAAGGACAAGTTATTGCTGCGCGGAGAAAATCTCGAGAGCAAAGAGCACGAATACATTGTGGTCTCGATGGCGCCGCGTTCCGATAGCAGCGCCGCAGATGCGACGCCTTTCCACGTCAACCATCTTCAGTAGTAAATCCACACAACAAAACAAAGTGAAAAAATCTGAGCGGCGCGGAGTTGATATCCGCGCCATTTTCGGTGTCGTGAATCACCGCACTCGGGGCTGCTGACGTGCCGTTTGCCTCCAACCCACCCGAGTTCCTCGGCATCCAAGTCGATAATTCTGCCGCTTTGCTGTTCCGCTCACCCTGCGCCGTGTCCGGGGATAAGTGTGCACGGAAGAAAAATCATTCAGGAGTGCACGATAACCATGAAACGTTGCTTAGGTTTGTTGGCTGTTTCCCTGTTTTTTGCGGTACCGATGCTGGTAGCCCAGAGTATGGATCACGTCGAAGTCGGCGCTTTCGCCGACTACTATCGCCTCAGCGATCCCGGCCCAACCAGGAACTTCATTGGCCTGGGCGGACGCGCCGCGTTTGGAGTCACTCCCAACGTGCAAATCGAAGGCGAAATGGCGTACGACTTCAAACGCGACTACACCAGCACATTCAGTGATGGCCTAACTACCACGAATGTGACATCGCGCCTTCGCACGCTGCACGGGTTCTTCGGCCCGAAATTTCAGACGGGTTCAGGTCCATTCCGTGTCTTCGTCACCGGCAAAATAGGATTCGACAACTTCGGTGTCACCAACGCGACTCCACCTGCAGGTTTCACCAACAGTGTCGGCCTGGCGACAGGGGCAACGTATTTCGCCCTGTATCCGGGCGGCGGCGTGGAAGCATTCGCCGGGCCGATTGGGCTCCGCGCTGAAATTGGCGATGACATATTTTTCAACGGCGGTGCTCACAACAATCTACGCGTGACGTTCGGGCCGCAATTCCGTTTCTGAAACGGGCTGCGCGTCTGAACTTCTACAACGATGAGCTTGCGGCGTCCTTGTCAGCCCGATTTCACACTGCTGGCAGGATGCCGCAAGCTGAGCTTTACTGGCACTTCCATCCACTCACTTCTATCTGTGATCCGAAGCACCGACCCGCACTCTACATGGCCCTACAGTGAAGAGTTGCACATGCGGAGCTCTCCGCTGGTCGTCTGGGTTGGATGCCAATCCACAACGCGTTGTAAATCCATGGGTCGTCACATTCGCGGTCATGCTGGCGACGTTCATGGAAGTTCTCGACACGACCGTCGTCAACGTCTCCATTCCGCATATCGCAGGAAATCTGGCAGCCACCAACGAAGAAGGCACGTGGGTGGTTACGTCGTACCTGGTGTCCAACGCGATCGTACTGCCGATCTCGGGATGGCTGGCCAACCACATCGGACGCAAACGGCTGCTGCTGGCTTGTGTCGCCGGATTCACGCTTACGTCTCTCTGTTGCGGATTCGCCACTTCCCTGACGCAACTGATCATCTTCCGCGTGTTGCAAGGGCTGACGGGCGGCGGACTCCAACCGCTGGCACAGGCAATCCTGCTCGAGACGTTTCCCAAGGAACGTCACGGCCACGCCATGGCGGCCTTCGGAATCGGAATCCTGCTGGCGCCGATTCTCGGCCCGACTCTGGGAGGATGGATCACCGACAACTACAGCTGGCGCTGGATCTTCTATCTCAATCTTCCCGTGGGCATTCTCTCTCTGTTTCTCATGAACCGGTTCGTGTTTGATCCGCACTACGTGAAGCGAGGAAACGGCAAGGTCGACCTGTGGGGAATCGGAAGTCTTGCACTCGGCATCGGCTCGTTGCAAATTCTGCTCGATACCGGCCAACGCAAGGACTGGTTTGCCTCCGGGTACATACGCACGTTTACGGTTCTGTGCATCTTTGGCATCGCTGCGCTGATCGCTCGCGAATTGATAACGGACCATCCCGTGGTAGACCTGCGCGTGCTCAGAAACCGTTCGTTCAGTGCAGGTGTTTTCCTCATCAGCATGCTGGGTTTCGTTCTGTACGCGAGCCTGGTTCTGCTGCCGCTCTATTTGCAAACGCTGATGGGGTATCCCGCGTACAACTCTGGAATGGCATTGTCCCCTCGCGGCCTGGGAGCGCTCCTCTTCACGCCACTGGCAGGGCATCTGACCACCAAGACCGACCCGCGTCGTTTGCTGGCGTTAGGAATTGTGCTGGGATCGATCTCGATGTTCCAGCTCTCCGGCCTCAACTTGTATGCCGGGTTTTGGGACATCTTCTGGGCACAGGTCTTGCAGGGCGTCGCCCTGAGTTTCTTGTTCATCCCGCTGATGTCTCTGGCGATGTCACGCATCCAGCCGGAAAAGATGGGCAATGCCACGAGCATCTTCAATCTCATGCGCAATATCGGCGGCAGCGTCGGCATCGCGATCATGACCACGTTTCTGGCGCGGCGCGCACAGATACACCAAAACCATCTGGTAGCGGATATCACTCCTGGCAGCGGCCAAACCTACAGAATGTTGCAGGGGCTACGAGGCGATTTCTATGCGCACGGCATCGATGCTGTGACAGCCTCGCGCAAGTCCATCGCAGCGATCTATGGGATGGTGCAGCAACACGCAGCTATGCTCGCCTTCGTCGAAGCCTTCTGGCTGATGGGAGTCGTGTTTCTGCTGATGCTGCCCTTTTTGCCACTGCTGCAATATTCCAAGCCGTCACGCGAACCCAACGCAGCTGCCGAAGCCGAACCAGGACGAGTTTCGTCGCCATTGCCCGAAGTTTGGGCCGATGATCTGGAGCAGGAGTCGCTGGAGGAAGAGCACCATCTCGTCTTGCACTAACGACAGAATTTTTGCCAGAGCATGCGGCCAAGCCGGCCTTTTCCTGTGATAGAGTATTGCCCACCGCAGCAGGCTGGCCGTTGGGGCCGGCACAGTCCACTCCATTACCGTTGCCCAAGGAGTCATCCATGTCCACCCTCCGCGAACTGGTGAAAGACCGCCGACTTTATTCCGTGGAAGCCACACGCACCGTTCTCGAAGCCGCGCGCTTCATGATGGAACACAATGTGGGAGCTCTTCCGGTGCTTCGCAATGGAGACCTCGCCGGCATCATCTCAGAGCGCGACATCATGAACCGCGTGGTAGCCGTGGGCCGCACTCCGGGCACGACCGTGGTGTCTGAGGTCATGACTGCCAATCCTCGTGCGGTTGCGGCTGACGAGACCATCGAGGAATGCCTCTTCATCATGCGCGAATTCGGATTCCGTCATCTGCCGATTGTGGATGGAAAACAACTGAAGGGATTGGTTTCGCTGCGGGACGTCCTGATGCACCAGGCGGCTGAAATCGAACGTCAGACCCGTAAGACGGCATCGTAAAGAGCTAACACACCGCCTTAGACCTCATAACCTTACCGGCCGTTGCTCGTTATGACGGTGGCTTGGTGACCGTCAAACTGACCGTGGGTCCCCCACCGGTCGTCGATCCCGTATTACTCGACACCACGCCGTTGGTATCGACGCCGACGATGGTGAACGAGTACGTATTGGCTGGAGTTGTCCCGTTGGGCGTGGTCGTCGTGACCGTGCTGTTGGTATTACTGCACGCGGGAAGCAGAAGCAGGGCGCCGCTTATGACGAAGAGAGCCAACACACCCCAAACTTTTCTCGACTTCTTGCCGCTCACCGCAGCGCCCATTCCAACCAGTCCCAACATCGGCAGCGAAAGCCAGAACGCGTAGAAGTTGCGCAAGTGTGCGGCGGATCCAGTGGGAATCGGGCCGAAGGTATTGATGGTCAGGGTGGCGCTGACCGAACCCTCGCTACTGACGACAACTCCCTTTTGATTTGCAGGATAGGTAAACGAACAAACTGGGGCGATCGTGACCAGGGGAGTCAAGGAACTGCAATAGAGAGTGATGTAGCCACCCTCCGGCGTCGAGTATCCGTTGAGAGGGTTCACGGTGACCGTAGCCTGAGCACCTGTGCCTGCAACTACGCTGGAAGGCGAGACCGGAGTCTGCACGAGGATCGTGTATTGCGGTGCGACCGATAGAACCGTCAACTGCTGGGACTGGGACTGCGTGCCCGAGGCATCGGTGCCTGTGATGGTCACGCTGTAACTGATGGTAGAAGTGTTGCCGCTCGTCGTGATGGTTGCGGAAGAGCCGCCCGAAGCTGTCAGCGACGCCGGGCTGATAGTGCACGTCGGTAGGTCAGCAGGAGGAATCTGTACCGGCGCTGTTACCGTGCAAGTTAGAGCGACGGGACCGGTGAATCCCGCGTTCGTGACGACCGTGATATTCGAGGAAGCTGTACCTCCGGGTGCGACCGCGTCCGGATTGAAAGCAGTGGTCGTGAGCGTGAAGTCCACTTGAGCGGACGCCGGCAGAACTGAAAAAACAGCCAAAAGGCTGAAGATCAACATGCCGGTGCGACCGGTCCAGAGTTTCAACTTGGATTCACACCCCTGGGATTTCAACATGAGCAGGTTTGGTTTCAAGTACCTTCGATTCCTGGGACTGCAAAAAAGCTGCCCGTCTGTGCCGGCGAGTTTCGCCAAGCTGCGGAAATCCCGGCCCAAACGTGCTCAGATACCGATCTCTTCCATTCTAACGTAAGCCGTATGGCCGCACTCCATGCCGGGAGTGCCACGCATCATGCCGCGGAATCTTTCATACTACCATCAAGGTCATGCACCGGGGCATTGCGAGCGGCGGGACTGCGATTCTCTCCCCGCCGAGAACTCCTAGGGGACAGTGACGATTATGCCGGTGCATGGTTTTGCGCCCTGCCGCCGGTAGCTATGCTGAACGGCTGAGTCGAAATAGATCGCGTCGTCTGCTTCCAGCTGAAATTCCTCGCTGCCGATTTTGATCGTCAACGCCCCCTTCATCACGTAAAGAAACTCGATGCCGGCATGCTGGTGGGGCTTGAGTTTCTCCTGGGGGATATCCTGAAAGTCGGCGAGGAAAGCGCTCAGCTTGCGCTCTGTCGCGCGGTAGTCGAGGCATTCGAAAAAATACTGCACTTCCTGCGTCCCGGGGCGCTCAGGGAACCGGACCCGCTCTCCGTGCCGCACCACGCTCACCACGCGGCGCTTGCGTTCGTCGGTGAAGAAAAAATCGAGCCCTACGCCGAATACGAGGGCGATGCGCAGCAGCGTCGGCAAAGTCGGAAATAGCTTTCCCCGCTCCAGCTTCGAGAGTAAAGCCGCCGAAAGCCCGGTGTGCTTGCCCAGTTCGACCAGTCCCATACTCTTGCGCAAGCGCAAAGTGCGCAGCTTCTCCCCAATCGAGTAGCGGGTTAGTCCATCGGAAATCGTTTCTGAAATGCCAGTCATGATTTCTCTATAATAAAATAATTATTCGTAATAGTAAATCATTGAGACGCAGCTCTTCTCCGTTTCTCCTTCTGCTTTTCAGAATTTGTGACGGTCGTCTGGCTACTGTTTCTTCTTGAATAACCCCATCACATTGCTTACGGGATTTTGTTGGTTGGCATTTCCCTTGCCGCCGAGCGCGTTCTGCAAGAGTCCGGTGGCGAGTCCTTTCACATCGGGAGTGAACTTGGGGTCGGAAGTCGTGCCCTGGACTCCAAATGGGATTCCCATTCCGCCAACATCGGCCTTCATCTTGAACGCAAGTTCGTTCGACGGGCTCACCGTTCCGCCGCCCGTAAGCACTCCAATGGCTGGAATCGTGAGATTGATATTATTGGCTTGCGTCCCTTCCGGCGCCATGCGGACGTCGCTACTGAAATTCTGGATGGTCGTGTCGTTGCCGGTGTTCTTGCCGGAAAGTGCCGAAATGGCGGACATTTTCGATCCAAGATCGAAGTTGGCAAGAGTCGAGTTCTCCAGCCGTACCGTTCCGGCGCTTACTAACTTGTCAACCTGTCCGGAGCTTGCCATGGTGATGTTCAAGTTGCCACCCTTCAGAGTTGCCTTCGGAGGCAACACGACTCCGACTGCGGGAAGCATCGCCTCAAGATCATCCACGGGCATGCCCTGCCCGTTCAGCTTAAGATTTACCGAAGTTACTTTTCCGTGGGAGTCGTAAGAACCGGTGAGGTGGGCCACGGCCTTGCCCATGGAAACATCTCCCCGAGTGATCTCGCCAGTTTCTTTTGCGAGATTGTGTGCCACGGCGAACGCGAGGTCCACTTCCTTACCTGCGGGAGAGCCTTTCTGAACGACCTGAAGCCCCGTGATTTTGACAGTTCCGTTCGTTTTAGCTTCGTGCCCGTCAGAGGTTACTGTGCCATCCAGATCGGCGACACCGGCAATTCCCGCTGCCGGATCGATGAAGCCTGACGCCGCCAGGTTCATCTTTTGCACGGAGATCTTTGCGTCGAGCGGAGTGGCGGCTGCATTCTCGGCGTTGATCGGTCCGGCATGGCCCGCAAGGTTCATGCTGCCACCCGCCGGAAGGTCCGCGGTCATCTGAAAAGGGAAGGACGAAGCAAAAGAGAAGTTTTGAACTTCAATATTAACTTTGTCGTACACTCTCGGCTTCGAATTCGATCCTTGCTGCGAAACCGTAAGCCTGCCATCCGTGACATTCAGCTTCGATACCGACAGATTCGGATTGCTTCCAGCGGAAGAATTTGAAGGCGCTGGTGTGGGAGAGGAGGAAGCGGGCGCTGCATTCGCGGGCTTCGGAGCAGCAGTATTGTTTCCTCCCAGGCTCGAAAAATTCCAGAGCTCTCCATTCTCTGACTTGACCAGACTGATCTCCGGTTGGTTCAACGTGATCTCAGTAACGTTGAGAGTTTTCGAGAAAATGAGCGGAATCATCTCGACTCCGACCGTCAGTGACTTCGCCTGAACAAACGGGGAATTGCTGAACTTGGGATCGTCGGCAATCGCGATGTTGTCGGCGCCCACGCTCCCCGAGAGCAGCGACAGCGAGAGATTTCCCACCTTTACGTCGCGTCCCAGGACGCTCGTGAGTTCCGATTCCAGTCTTGGCTTGAACGTGTTCGCGTCAATGAGGAATGGAATCGCGATCGCGACCACGATCAGCAGCACGACTACGATGGCTAGGATCTTGAGCAAGCGTTTCATGATTTCTACCTCCTGCGCGAGCGGCGAAATTGCGGTTGTTGTTGAAGGAGAACTAGCAGTCGCCGTAAGTGTATCACCGCGAATCCTGCAGCAGTTCGGGAGACGGAACCGGGCCTGCTTCCGGCTCCTTGCCGCCATCGTTGCTGGCCCGAGCCGCGGCGTCCAGTTCCTTTTTGGCTTCTTCCTTGCGGCCTAGGCGAAGCAGCGCTTGTCCGCGGACGTAGTGGGCGTCCGGACGAGCAGGATCGACCTCGACCGCCGCGTCGGCCTCGGCCAGTGCCGCAGGATATTTCTGCTGACGCTGATAAATTTTCGCCAGTCCGAGCCGGGAATTCACTAGATGGGGATCCAGGCGCACGGCCTTGCGATAGCTTTTCTCCGCGCTGGCATCGTCCTGCATCAGCCAGTAAACTTCTCCGAGTTCGTCGTAGTTGAGGGCCAAGTCCGGTTCAACGGCGGCGTCTTTCATGAATTCGTCTCGCGCCGCCACCAGTTCTTGTTTTTTCAAATGCGCGAACCCCAGATTGAAATGCACGAAAGGAAGATTGGGATCGGCCTTGGCCGCGGCCTCAAAATCGGCGATCGCCAGATCATATTGATCGAGGTTGAGATGATATTTCCCGACGAAGAGATGGTACTCGGGCGAATCATTTCCCAACTTAACTAATTCTCCGGTGGCACGATCGTCGAGTTCTTTCTGACCTGCGCGGTGAGCAGCGTTAGACAGAACATACAGATATGGCAACTGGCTCGACTCCTGGGGCCAAAGCGGTTCGAGCGTGCTGGCGGCGTCCGCCCAGCGATCTGCGAAGAAGTAGCACAGTCCGAGTAAGTATCGCGGTTGTAGAGCATCGGGCTGATCGTGCACGACCGATTCGAAAGGCGGAATGGCTTTAAGGAATTCGTTTTGCCGGTAGTAGGCAAGTCCGATGTTGAGCCGGATGCCGGCAACCTGCGGCATCAAGTGCTGCGCTTTTTGGAGAGACTCCAAAGCCTCGCTCCACTGCTTGCGGCGCATGAAGACGACGCCAAGATTGGCGTACGCCGCACCGGCTTGCGGATCTGCTTGCAGCACTTGCCGGAAATTGCGTTCGGCTTCATCCAATTTTCCCTGCGCCAGGGCGTCCTGTCCGGCCTGAAAAAGTTGCGCGGGGCTGGCCTTGCGAGTCTCCGCAGCTTGCGAATCACCAGCATTCGCTGGCGAAGCCTGCCGCGCGGTGTGGGCGAATGTCATTCCCGCCAGCAGAAACGAAACAAAACATCGTGTTGTGATACGTGCGCTTGACACTCGTATTACTCTCTGCTGTAGTGTCCGCCAGCGTTCGCACAGAATTCAAGCGGCGATGCGGACGCTGCCAATATCCCACAATTTTTCCCGGAACTATCAATTTCGCGTCCGGCGCAAGGCCCTGCAATGGTGACGATTCGCGATGTGGCGAAGGAGAGTGGATTTTCCTCGACCACGGTATCGATCGTACTGAATAACGCGCCGTTGGCGCGCTACATTCCTGCGGTTACCAAAAAGCGCATTGAGCGCGCCGCGCAGAAGCTCGGATATCGTCCCAACCAGTTTGCTCGTTCCCTGCGCAGCAAGCGCAGCCACACCGTAGGGGTCATGGTCTTTGACATGACCGATCCTTACTGCACCCTCGTGCTGCGGGGAATTGAAAACACTCTGTATCAATCGTCGTATCTTCCGATTCTCACGGATGTTCATAACGAGCGCGGCCGCTTCGAGCGCTACCTCGAGATGCTGCTCGATCGCCGTATCGAAGCGCTCATCGTGCTCGCCAACTGGCTCTTTCTCGACATCAACTTGCTGGGCGATCTGGAGAAGAACAGCATTCCGACGGCGATGATCGGCTGTGAGTTGAAAACCGATTCGATCAGTTCGGTCATCGTCGACAACGAGGTCGGAGGTTTTCTCGCTCTCGAACATCTGCATTCGTTGGGACATCGCAAGATCGCCTTCATCCGCGGACCGAAGGCCCTCACAGACAGTTCTCCTCGTTGGCGTGGTATCCGCAACTGCGCCAAACAATGCGGGCTTGAGTTCGACTCTCGCTTGATTATGGACCTGCCGGAGTCTCGTGATCCCATTTCCAGCTTCGAGTCCGGTTTCAAACTTACCGAGGACCTGATCCGCCAGAAGCGTCCCTTTACTGCTCTCCTGGCTTTCGATGACATGAGCGCGTTTGGAGCGATCCGTGCGCTGACTAAAGCGGGCGTGCGCGTTCCGGAACAATGTTCTGTAATCGGTTTCGATGACGTTGCTACCTCTGCTATCTACACGCCCTCGCTCACCACGGTTCGCCAACCGATGGAGGCGATGGGCGCCTCTGCTGTCGGGATCGTCGTGGACGGGATTAATGGCGTCCTGGAAAAACGCGAAATCGCCGCGACTCATCGCAAGGTCGCGCCAGAATTGGTCGTTCGGGAATCGACCCGAAGCGTTAGCTAGGTGGCCGTCGAGGGAGATTCCCGGGCGGGGCGATTTTGGTTCGGCCGATAGTATTCCGCGCGTTCGGTGTCGTTTTTTCTTGACAGACGATGTCATATAAACGCACTATTCATACGTTTTAATAGTCCCCGTCACGGGTCTCAACTCAAGCGGGAATTGATGTGTGAGCGCGAGTCGAGTTGGAAGGCTCGCAAGAAAAACGGCAAAGCCGACTGAACCGGCGCGGAATACGTCCGCGCCAATGGGGAGCAATCACCATGAAATCTTCTCGT
This sequence comes from uncultured Acidobacteriota bacterium, assembly GCA_963700225.1. Taxonomy (GTDB): domain Bacteria; phylum Acidobacteriota; class Terriglobia; order Terriglobales; family Acidobacteriaceae; genus Sulfotelmatobacter. Next base: position 350,597 of record CAVOWU010000012.1, on the reverse strand, counting down.
GTGCTGTTAGGGATGTCGTTGGTCCTGGCGTTGTGTGCGGCCGCATCGGCACAAACTGGCTCGATCACCGGCACGGTGAAAGATCCCAGCGGAGCTGCCATTGCCGGCGCCAACGTCGTGGTCACCAGTCCGGAGCGCGGAATCACCCGCAAGACGACATCCAACTCGACGGGCGAGTACAACGAGTCGGCCCTGTCTCCGGGCGCGTACGACGTCATCGTGACGGCCACCGGCTTCAAGAAGTACGAAGCCAAGGGGGTAAAGCTCGACGTCGGAGAAAAGGCTCGTGTTGATATCCCCCTCGAAGTCGGCGCCATTAGCACCGAGGTGATTGTCCAAGGCGACAATGTGGCCCAGGTGGAAACGCAATCCTCCGAGCTCGCGGGCACGGTCACGGGCAAGGAAATCACCCAGCTTGAATTGAACGGACGAAACTTTACGACCCTCGTCAGCCTCGTCCCTGGCGTGAGCAATCAGACCGGCATGGACGAGCCTTCGGTCGGCATCAATGGCAGCGTCGCTTTCAGCATGAACGGCGGCCGCACCGAATACAACAACTGGGAACTCGATGGCGGGGACAACATGGACAACGGCAGCAACGGCACGTTGAACGTGTATCCCAGTATCGACGCGATCTCCGAGTTCAAGGTTCTCACTTCGAACTACGGCGCGCAGTACGGCCGCAACGGATCGGGTACGGTCGAAGTTGAGACGAAGGGCGGAACGAAGTCGTTCCACGGCGATGCCTACGAGTTTGTGCGCAACGACATGTTCAACGCGCAAAACTACTTCAACAGCACTGAAGCGGGCGGCACCGGCGTTGTTGCTCCATATAAGAAGAACGATTTCGGATACACGATCGGCGGTCCAGTATTCATTCCCGGACTGTACAACCAGAAAAAAGAGAAGACCTTCTTCTTCTGGTCGCAGGAGTGGCGGCGAGATCGGCTTCCGGCGAGCTTCAACACCCCGGTACCTTCCAACGCGGAACGATCTGGGAACTTCTCCGATTTATGCCCTGCAACCTCGGGAGTAACGACGTTCCAGCGCGGCGACGCGACGCAGGCCGCAACTTACTTTCCGGACTGCCCGGGTGCGACATTGGTGGATCCGGTCAGCCAGACCTGGACGACTTTTCCGGGCAACCAGCTTAGCCCAACCGCGACCGGGACGGCTCTGCTGCCCCTAATCCCGCTGCCAACGCTCGATACTCCGGGTGCAGCGATCTACAACACCAACGTATCTCTCCCCACGAATTGGCGGGAAGAGTTGTTCCGCGTCGACCACAACATTAACGACCACAACCGTGTGACCTTCCGCTACATCCACGATTCGTGGACGACGCTAGAGCCCGGACCCATCTGGGATTCCGCATCCTTCCCAACCGTCCAGACCTTCTTTAATGGACCTGGGATCAGCCTGGTGGCGCGCTTGACCAGCACCATCTCGCCCACGCTGCTCAACGAATTTGTTGCCAGCTACACGACGGATCACATCTCGTTTAAGTCGGAAGGCGCTTGGCAGCTTCCCTCCGGCTTCTCTATGGGTTATCTGTACAACAACGGCGCGGGCGGCAAACTGCCGGCGATCAATGTCGGCTCTTCGGTAGGACCGGCATACGGCGGAGGTTTTGCCCTCGATCCAGACGGTATCTGGCCCGAGGGTCCCTACAACTCCAACCCGACCTACACCTATCGTGACAACATGACGAAAATCGTCGGACGGCACAACCTGCAGTTCGGCGCATACTTCGCAGCGGCTCAGAAGAATGAATTGAGCAGCGTACAGGTAAACGGTTCGCTGACGTTTGACAAAGCGTCCGCCAGCGTGACCGTGCCGAGTACCGGATTGCCACTGGGTTCAGGCAACGCCTTTGCCGATCTCCTGCTGGGAAACATTGCCAGCTTTGCGCAAGGCAGCAACCAGTTGAAGTTCTATAACCGCTACAAGATCGTCGAGCCTTATTTCCAGGACGACTGGCGCGTTACGGATCGATTGACCCTGAACCTGGGTGTTCGCTTAAGTCTCTTCGGAACCTACCGCGATCGGTATCACCACGCTTACAACTGGGATCCCGGTGTATATGAAGCCAACATTTCCACCGCTCCTCAGATTGACGTGAGCGGAGCCATCACCGGCAACGCAGGCGCGCTCCTTCCGGGAGTCGGCAATCCGCTGCTCGGTCTGGAGCAATGCGGCGGACCCGGGGGTACCTACAACTTTGCGGGATACAACGCCGTGGTTGCCGGCAATCCCAATCCGGGTTGTTTGAAAGGACATCTGTTCAATCCTGCCCCGCGTATCGGTTTTGCCTATGATCTGTTTGGCAACGGCAAGACGGCTATCCGCGGTGGTTATGGCATGTTCTACGAACACGCCAACGGAAACGAAGCTGACACCGAAGGAATGGAAGGCCAGACTTCGCCGCTGCTGCAGAGCGCGACGCAGAACAATATTCCGGGCTACGCCAATATCGGAAATACCTCGTTGACCGGTGTAGCGCCCACCTTCCCCTCGAGTTTCCTGTCGATTCCAACCTCAGCCATCTGGCCCTACATGCAACAGTGGCACTTGGACATTCAGCATGAATTCAGTGGCCATAGCGTCATGACGGTTTCATACGTCGGCAGCAAGGGCACTCACCTCGGACTGCAACGCGATATGAACCAGCTGTATCCGGTGGCGGCTTCGCTGAATCCTTATGGACCCGGACAACCGATCACTTCCGCGGACTGCAACGGAATTGCCCTTGACCCAACAACCGGGATCGCCACGGCCACTCCGGGCGGCGGAACTACCTATGGCGCCGTCCAAGTTGGTGGATGGGCTAACAACCTGGCGGTTGCTTGCGGTAACAGCGCCGACCCGTATCGGCCGTTCCCCGGCATCCATACCATTACCCGTCTTGAAAACCAGGCGAACTCAAACTACAACGCGTTACAGGTATCGGCTCGCAAGAGTGTAGGTTCCTTGAACCTCACCGCTGCCTATACCTACAGCCACTCGATCGACGATTCTTCGGACCGTTATGACAGCACGTTTGTCAACTCTTACGATCCGACTTTGACTCGCGCGAGTTCGAATTTTGACCAGCGCCATATGCTGAACGTCGGATGGGTTTACGATCTGCCGTTCTTCAAGAAACCTGGTCTGAGTCACTCGCTGCTGGGTGGCTGGGAGTGGTCCGGTATCGAATCGTTCGCAACGGGCGTGCCCCTGACTGTGTCGAATGGCACGACGTACGGGGACAATGCTGGCGTCGGCAACAGCGTCGGCACTGGTTCTTTCCCCGACGTGATTGGCAGTTCGACTTCCGGCATTCCACCAGCGAACCAGGTGTCGTCCGCTAGTTACGCCAAGTTCGGCATCAACCCTGGGGCGTTTGCGTTACCGCAAGGCCTCACCTTCGGAGATGCAGGTCGGAACGATATCCGCAATCCTTCCCGCATCAACTTTGATATGGGGGTCTTCAAGCACTTCGCGATCACGGAAAGCAAGGCGATTGAGTTCCGGGCGGAAGCGTTCAACGTCTTCAATCACACCCAGTTCTCGCTCGCTCCGATCGAAGGAACGGCTGGCGGGATCACAGCTGCTATGACCTGCACGGGCGGAGCAAACAATTCGGCCGGCGACCCGAGCTGTCTTGGACCGGGCGGGGCTACCTTCGGCCAAATCAATAATGCTCACCTCGCGCGCATCCTGCAGTTCAGTTTGAAGGTCATGTTCTAGGACGACGAACTTCAAAGCAAAACCCGGCCTCGCGGGAGGCCGGGTTTATTTTTTCCATACGAATGGATGACACCGAGGACCGGTTTATTTGTGAGACCCGGAACCTACCGTTACCTGCGCTCCCACTGCTTCCATCGCCCGCTCCAGATCCGCAATCAGATCCTCCGCGCTTTCGATCCCGACCGAGAGCCGCACCATCTGTTCCGTCACGCCCATCCTTTCGCGCTGTTCGGCGGAAATCATGGCGTGTGAGGTCAGCACCGGGATCGAGACCAGCGACTCGACGCCGCCCAAACTCGTCGCCAGCGTAAACATTCGCATGGCCTCGCTGACGCGGCGGGCATCCTCGCCCGTGCCGTCGATTTCAAACGTCACCATGCCGCTGCCGCCGCTCATCTGCTCGCGCGCGACCGCGTATTGAGGATGGCTATTCAGAAAAGGGTAATATACCCGCCGCACCTTGGAGTGTTGCTCGAGGAACTCAGCCACCCGCAATGCGTTCTCGTTTTGTCGTGCTACCCTCACGGCTACCGTTTTCATTCCCCGGATCAGCAGCCAGGCCGCGTGCGGGTCCATGCAATTGCCGAGAGTTGTGCGCGTCTCCCAGAGCTGATCCATCAACTCTTGTCGTCCGCATACCACGCCACAGGTCAGATCCGCGTGCCCACTCAGATACTTCGTCCCCGAGTGCATCACCAGGTCGATGCCGTACTCCGCAGGATGCTGGTTGATGGGCGTTCCGAAGGTGCTGTCGATCATGCTGATCAGGTCGTGTTGCTTCGCCAAAGCAGCCGTCTTCCTGAAGTCAACCACGCACAACGACGGATTCGTCGGCGATTCCAGATAAAGCAGCTTTGTGTTCGGCCGAATCGCCCGCGCGTGCTGTTCGTAGTCCGTCGTGTCGACGAACGTAGTCTCGATACCCAACTTGGGCAGCCATTGCGATAGAAACTTCGTGACTCCGCCGTAAATGTCGCGCTGGGCGACGATATGGTCCCCGGCTTTCAGAAGCGCCAATAGCGTCGTTGTGATCGCTCCCATGCCCGAGGCGAACGTGCGCGCTCCTTCAGTGCCTTCCAGCGCTGCCAATGTTTGCTCCGCCAGCGTGATGGTCGGATTTCCCCACCGCGTGTAATAGCGGTCCGTCGACGTCACTTGAACCTGTTCATCGTTGTCGGCGACCTCGAAGGTCGACGTCTGGTAGATCGGCGGGACGACTGGACCATTCTTCTTCTTGAAATCCGATGCCCCATGTACGGCAGCGGTTTCAGGACGGCGCTTGCTCGGTTTCATGGCTTCCTCACCCTCAAGACTAATGGCGACGATTCTCTCCGGCAAGCAAAAGCGCGCCGCACACCATTTATAATGCCCAATTCACCAACTATGGATCTGGGACTGAAAGATCGCGTTGCCTTGGTGGCCGCGTCCAGCCAGGGACTGGGGCTTGCTACCGCCGAAGCCTTTGCCGCCGAGGGCTGCCGCGTCGCCATGTGCGCCCGCAACCAGAAGGCTCTCGAAGCCGGCGCTGAAAAAATCAGGAATCAGCATAAGGTCGACGTCTTGACCCAGGCATTTGACGTAACTGATCCCGTTGCAGTCAGCTGCTTCGTCGCCGCGGTGGCCGCCAGGTTCGGCAGGGTAGATATATGCGTGACCAACGCTGGAGGTCCGCCAGCCAAGGGATTTCTGGCCTCCACGCTCGAAGACTGGCAAAAGGCGATCGACGCCAATTTCCTGAGCACGGTTTATTTCGCGCGGGAAGTAATTCCGCACATGCAAAAAAAAAGCTGGGGCCGGATCATAACTATTACGTCGATCACGACCAAGCAGCCCGTGGCTGATCTCGTGCTTTCGAATGCGGTCCGCGCTGCGGTGGTCGGACTAGTGAAGAGCCTGGCAAACGAGTTCGGCAAGGATGGAATCCTGGTCAACAATGTTGGTCCGGGATTCACGGCAACGGATCGGTTGAAAGAGCTGGCGAAGGCACGCTCAGCAGCCACAGGCAAGAGGGAAGAGGAGATTTTCGATGCCTGGGCTGCCGACGCTCCTCTGAAACGGCTGGGCGATCCGCGCGAGCTGGCGGAAACCGTCGTGTGGCTGGCGTCGGAGCGCGCGTCGTACATCACCGGCCAGACCGTGCTGGTCGATGGCGGTATGTATAAAGGATTGTGAGTAGCTGCGAGCTTTGAGCGGTGAGCGAGTTGAGTGAGTGAGGGGCGCGAATCGTTCGACGCTTATTGCTCAGTTCTCAGTGCTCATCGCTAACTACTGGAGATTCATGCGATCAATCGCTTCACGGATGTCAGTCATGAGTGGAGAAGGAGCTCTCTCTGTCTTCGCGCGGGCGAAGGAACTCGAAGCCCAGGGCCAGTCCATCATTCATCTAGAACTCGGAGAACCTGATTTTCATCCCGGCCAGTCGGTCATTGATTCTGCGGCGAAAGCGCTTGCGGAGGGCAAAGACCGCTACTGCGCCATCGCGGGAGTTCCTGCGCTGCGCGAAGAGATCGCAACCTACCTCGATCGCACCCGTAGTATTCAAGTTTCACCTGCCAACATCGTGATTGCTCCCGGGTGCAAGATTGCGCTCTTCCAATCCATGATGGCGCTGCTCGAACCGGGGGACGAAGTTCTCTATCCCGATCCCGGCTTTCCCGGCTATCCCTCCATTACTCGTGGATTGGGCGCTGTACCCGTTCCATTCACGCTCTCGGCGGCCAATCAGTTTCAGCCTGATCCCGACGAGGTAGCGAGAAAAATCACGCCGCGCACGCGCATGCTGCTGACGAACTCTCCCGGCAATCCGACGGGAACCGTCTATACCGACGCCGTGCAGCGAGCGCTCGCCGAACTCGCCGTCAAGCATGACCTCTGGGTGCTCTCCGATGAGATCTACGCGCGGATTATTTACGGCGGTGAATATTTATCCATGCTGCGCTATCCGGGGATGGCCGAGCGCACGCTGATCATCGACGGATTCTCCAAGAGCTTCGCGATGACCGGATGGCGCCTTGGGTACACGATTGCACCGCCCGACGTGGTTCCAGCGCTAAACATGATGGTAGTTAACACATACACTTGCGTCGCCGAATTCACGCAATATGCAGCCATCGACGCGCTTCGCGATCGCGAAGGCAACACGCCGCGCATGGTCGGAGAGTTTGCCCGACGCCGCCAGCAATTCGCCAATGATTTGAATCGCGTTTCCGGCTTTCGCTGCCTTCCTCCTGATGGCGCGTTCTACGCCTGGGTCGACATCACCGGTACCGGCATCAGCGCGGAGAACCTGTGCCGCATTCTGCTCGAAGATGCCGGCGTGGCAGCTATCCCGGGAGCCGCTTTCGGCCCGTCTGGCGAGGATTTCATCCGCTTCTCATTTGCGTCCTCCATGGCCACTTTGAAAGAAGCCGTCGAGCGTATCGAAAAGGTGTCGGCGGCGTGGCAGGGAATTGCGGCCGCTCGCTAAAGATCGTTCGGTGAAGAATTATCAGCAGAATTGCAATTCTTGTTTCGAGGCGTATCCATGCGACTGGCGATTCGAATAGCGTTTGTCTTTGCCGTGACTGGCTTGTGTTCGGCCCAAGCCCGGCCGCTCCCTGGGCCAGACGTTCAGCAGATCTATCAACGGCTTTTGCCGCAGATCGAAAAAATCCCAGCCTTCGATCACCACGCGCACCCAGGATTCGCCGACGATCCTGATGTCGACGCCATGGCCGCACCCCCGAATCTCAGCGAGGCGCTGCGCACGCGCGATGACAATCCAGAACTCGCCGTGGCTGCGAAGGCGCTTTTCGGATACCCCTACAGCGATCTTTCGCCTGAACACGCGAAATGGCTGCTCGATAAGAAGAACGAACTGAAGAAACAGCTTACCGGCACCGCTTACTTCGATTCGATCCTCGACAAGATCAACACCGAGAGCTCGGTCGCAAACCGGGCGATGATGCCCGAATATCTCAATCCAAAGCGGTTTCCCTGGGTCTTCTTTGCAGATTCCTTTATGTGGCCATTCAACAATGAGCGCGAAACAGCGCGTAATCCTGACGAAGGAGTCTACATTCCTTTGCAGGAAAAGATGCTGCACCGCTGGATGCAACAGGAAAGTGTGACGAAGCTTCCCGCTGCGTTCGCCGACTATCTGAAATTCATCAGTCAGACACTCGAGGACAATTCGAAGCGCGGAGGCATCGCGATGAAGTTTGAAGTCGCCTACTTCCGGCCTACAACCTTCGGCGATCCCACGCGCGCCCAGGCGGAAGACATTTACCAGCGTTATGCTTCTGGCGGAATCCCTACGGAAAGGGAGTACCGCGCGTTCCAGGACTTCATTTTTCGCTATCTCGTGCTGGAGGGCGGTCGCTTGCATCTGCCCGTGCACATTCATACTGCGGTCGGCATTGGAGACTACTTCAACCTCTCGCAGAGCAACATCATGAATTTGGAGAGTGTGCTGCGAGATCCTCGCTATGCATCGACCACGTTCGTCATGATTCACGGCGGGTATCCACTCGAGCGCGAGGCCATCTGGCTGGCGGCGATGAAGAATGTGTACCTGGATTCTTCCTTCGGAGAACTCGCGCAATATCCTTCTGCGTTCAAGGACACGCTAAAGATGTGGCTGGAAACTTTTCCCGACAAGATCACCTTCGGCACCGACTGTTTCCCTTACAATCAGGTGCTAGGGGCGGAGGAAAGTTACTGGCTCGGAGTCCAGTCGACGCGCACCGCGCTTTCCGCGGCTCTGGCGGAGATGATTTCCGAAGGAGAAATTACCGAACCGCGCGCGCTGGAGTTGGCCCACGCCTACCTGCACGACACCGCCGTGAAGTTGTATGGCGGGAGAGTGCATTGAGTTCAGGACAAGCTCGAAACCTTTGGAACAGGTCCCGGAAGGGCGGCTCTACACAAGGCCGCGTAAAAATCTAATGCCGAAATCGAAATCGAAATCCAAGTCCAAGTCTGCTCGATCGAAATCTGCGTCACGCTCGAGAACCAAGTCGCGCGCCAAACGCGCCGTCGCCAAGCCTGCCGCTCCTGGGGCCGTGCTGCAATACATTCCTTGGCATACCATTCCGCTCGAGGATCTGAAGCCGCTCCTGCAACGCCAGTTCGTCGTCGGCCAGGAGGTGATGCTGGCGCGAGTGCTGCTGAAAAAAGGATGCATCGTCCCAGAGCATAGCCACCACAACGAACAAGTTACCTACATCCTCGACGGGGCGTTGAAATTCTGGATCGATGGGAAAGAGATTGTCGTCCATGCCGGAGAAGTTCTCTGCATTCCCTCGAACATGCCGCACAGGGCGGAAGCGCTCGTCGACACGGTGGATCTCGATGTCTTCACCCCGCCGCGCGCCGACTGGATCAACAAGACCGACCAGTATCTGCGGAAAGAGAAATAAATCGGAATCATGCCTTCTGTTTCCACTTCCGCGCCAAGCGTGCGTCCATCGGACTTCCGATTCCGCTGCATTGCCTGCGGTGATCTTAGCGATACGGCCAGCCAGAACTTCCGTTGCGCATATTGCGAAGATTTGTTGGAGATCACCTACCCTGACTGGAAGGAGTCGCGCCCCGATGCGGCGCAGCTGAAATCGACGTGGCGCAACCGGCGACTTTCCTCCAGCGCCATCGACTTAAGCGGTATCTGGCGATTCCGCGATCTTCTGCCTGCGCTCGAAAACGACCAGCAGGCGATCACTTTGCGGGAAGGCAATACTCCGCTCTACGAGCTTCCGCAATGTGCACGCATCACGGGTGTGCCTCAGCTCTTCGCCAAGCATCAGGGGATGAATCCGACAGGCTCGTTTAAAGACGCGGGCATGACCGTGGCCGCTACGTTCGCACGCCGAGCCGGATTCCGTTGGGTTGCCTGTGCCTCGACTGGGAACACATCGGCCTCCATGGCAGCCTACGCTGCTCGTGGTGGCATGCGCGGATTGGTACTGGTTCCAGAAGGCAAGATTTCCTGGAGCAAGCTCTCGCAAGCGTTGGACTACGGCGCGGTGACCTGCCAACTTCGCACTGACTTCGACGGGTGCCTGCGCTTGCTGCAGGAACTGGTATTGCGCGCCCCGGTCTATCAATTGAACTCGATCAATCCTTTTCGCCTCGAGGGTCAGAAGACGCTGGCGTTTGAGTTGCTCGAGCAACTCGACTGGCAGCCGCCCGACCACATCATCGTCCCAGGCGGAAACTTGGGAAATAGTTCCGCGATCGGCAAAGCGCTCGTTGAAATGCTAGAACTCGGGCTGATTTCTCGATTGCCGAAGCTTTCGGTGATTCAGGCAGAAGGCGCCAACGCGCTGGTGCGAACCCTGCGAGAAGCGGCAGGCAAGCGGCTCATCAATGTTCCCGCCGAGACTCGCGCCACAGCCATTCGCATCGGCAATCCTGCGTCCTGGAAGAAAGCTGTGCACGTACTCGAGGCCACCGAAGGCGCCTGCGAGCAAGTGACCGAAGTCGAGATTGCGCAAGCGAAAGCTGAGATCGGCGCTGAAGGCATTGGATGTGAACCCGCCTCCGCTGTAACCCTCGCAGGACTAAAGAAGTTGGTGAAACAGGGATTTGTGAAGCCCGGCGAAAGCGTGGTGCTGGTGCTGACCGGAAATCTGCTGAAAGATCCGGACTTCACGATCGACTTCCATCGCGGGGAGCTGTTCAAAGGAACGAAGGATGAATCCGCGAGCGCAGCGCTGAATGCATTGCGGCGCCCGCCCATCGTTCTGGACGCCACGCTCGACGCTGTGATCCGAACCCTGGAGCAAGCCGAGAAATCCTGATCGGAACCATGCCCTCGAAAATCATAAAGCGCACGCCGTTCCGCATTTCGCTTCCGGCTACGTCGGCGAACCTCGGTCCCGCGTTTGATGCGGCCGCGTTGGCCATGGATTTCCGGATACACATCACGGCCCGAATCTCGGAGGCCTTCTCGATCGTTGCCAGAGGCCGCGACGAGGGCATCTGCGGCAAGGTTGAGAATCATCTGATCCTTAATACGTATACAGAAGTGCTGGCCGTTGCGGGACATGAGATTGTTCCGCTGGCGCTGAACATCGCGAACGAGATCCCGATCGGCAAAGGCTGCGGCTCTTCGGCGGCCGCCCGGCTTGCAGGAATTGCTCTCGCGGTCCACTTCGGACGGCTCCGCTGGAATGACTCGCAGATTATCGGCGAAGCTTCACGCCGCGAGCACCATCCCGACAATGCGTCGGCCGCGTGGATGGGTGGACTCACCGTCGCGCGCATGTCGGGCGAGGCTGAAGCGCAGATCGCGTATGTTCGGCCGAGAGGGAAGTGGCCGCTCTTGCTGGCGGTTCCCGATCGAAGCCTTCCTACGGAAGAAGCTCGCCGCGTGCTCCCCGCGCAATACTCTCGAGCGGATGCGGTGACTAACATTCAAAATTCGATGATGCTGCTCGCCGCCTTCACGCAAGGCCGGCCAGACTTGCTCTCCGCCGCGCTTGAAGATCGCATTCATCAGCCCTACCGTGCCGCGCTCTGTCCTCTTCTGCCGTGTCTTCAGGAGTTAAAGCCGAAAGACGGCATCCTAGGCGCGGCGCTAAGTGGTGCTGGCCCATCCGTTCTCATGTTTCTGGATCCAAGGGTTCCGGTGAAAAGAGTGCTCAAGCTTGTTGACGCACATATCGCTGAGCATCGGCTGACCGCTGAACTCATCTCCACCTCAATCACACTGCGTGGAGCCCGCGACTAGATGGGAACACGGCCGCCTCGGCTGTGCGGACGACTATCGGTAGCAGCTCAGCGTTAACCTACACTTTCCCAAAGTGGGCCAAATTGCTCTCGCAGAGCTGCTTTTGCATTGCTTCGCCTCCTTCTCCTTCCCATACTGTTTCGTGAAAGTCATGCCTACTCGCTGTGCTTTTTTCCTGCTCGTTCTTCTGGGTCTCGCTTATTTCGCGCAAACACAAGAGACAAAACCGACCACTTCTCATGTCGCAACAGCTGATTCCCGCGGCGATCGACTTAAGCGAGGCAATGAATGGTTCTACCGGGGCCGCATGATTCGCGGCCAACCATCGGCGGAACTTCGTCGTCGTGCGTATCAGTCGAAGCTGAAGTTGCGGGCGCAACGCGCCGACTCTCAGGTCGGTGGGCAGACGTCGCTCTCCACGGGTTCCTGGGTCGCCATCGGCCCCGTGCCACTCGCCTCGGACGCTACCGGCAACGGTACGCAGGACTATCATCAGGTATCCGGCCGCGCGACCTCAGTCGCCATCGATCCCGTCGATTCAACTGGAAATACGGTTTATATCGGCGGAGCTCAGAGCGGGATCTGGAAATCCACCAACGCGGCCAATACCACAGCCAACAGCGTGACGTGGGTTCCGCTCACCGACACGCAGGCTACGCTCTCGATCGGTGCGCTCGCGATTCAACCTGGCAACACGGACCCGACAAAATCTCTGATTCTCGCAGCGACTGGCGAAGCGGATAACTCCAGCGATTCTTATTTCGGACTTGGGATCCTGCGCTCCGCCGATTCTGGCAATACATGGGCGCTGATTACCACTGCGAACAACGGAACGCTCTCGTTCAGTGGTCTTGGTGGTACGCGCATGGCTTTCAGCAGCGCCAACGGGCAGGCCAACGTAGTCGTCTCTGCTATGGCCACGACTTCCGAAGGTTTGGTCGACGGGGCTGTCACAGCCAATACGACCCGCGGCCTCTACACTTCGCTGGACGCCGGCCAGAGTTGGACCTACAACGCATTATCGGATCCCGGGGGCCCGACCGACGCCACCTCGGCGACTTCCGTCATCTACAACGCGCTTGCGGCTCAGTTTTTCGCCGCCGTTCGCTACCACGGTTTTTATAGTTCTCTCGACGGCGTCAACTGGACTCGTCTCGCGAACCAGCCGGGCGGAGCCGCCCTCGGAACAGCCGCGTGTCCGCCGCAGTCGGCGTCCAATGACTATGCCTGCCCAATCTATCGTGGAGAGATCGCGATCGTTCCCGGGCGAAATGAGATGTACGCCTGGTACATCTCTCTCTCCGCGAGCGGAAGCTCCATCGACGGCGGCATCTGGCAAAGTCTCAACGGCGGGGTGTCCTGGACTTCCATTTCCGACGCCTCGATCGCCAATTGTGGCGATGTCGAAGGCTGCGGCGTCGATCAGGGCTCCTACAATCTCGAGTTGCTTGCCGTGCCTAACGGAGCCGACACAGATCTCTATGCCGGTGCCGTAAATCTCTACAAATGCTCGATTACATCTGCGAATCCTACCTGCACCGTAAATCCATTCATGAACCTCACTCACGCATACGGATGCGACCCGATCGCAGCCCCCGCCCATGTGCATCCCTCGCAGCACGCTCTCGCCTTCATGGTTCCCGCTGGCGGCAGCGATTCCGGGAATGCTCTGCTTTATTTTGCGAACGACGGCGGGATGTACCGTGCGCTCAACGGATATTCCGGGCTTAACACTGGCTCCTGCAGCGGCACAAACCAGTTTGACGATCTCAATCAGAATCTCGGTTCCATGACGCAATTCGTCGCATTTTCGCAGCATCCCACTGATGCCAACACGATCCTCGGTGGAACTCAGGGGAACGGATTTCCTGCCTCCAGCCAGGCGACAACGAATCCAAGCTGGCTCAACGTGCTCGGCGGCGACGGCGGCTATAACGCAATCGATCCCACGTCGGTGCTGAATTGGTATGGTTCCAATCCCGACGTTCCTCCCGGAGGCCTCGGGATTCAACTCTGTTTGGACGGCGTGAACTGCGACGACAGCGGTTTTGATTTCGTGGTCACGAGCAGTACCGTCGGCGGGGACGACGGTGGATTCTACTCCCCGTACATACTGGATCCGCATTCTTCGACGTCGATGCTGGTCGGCACGTGTCGGGTCTGGCGAGGTCCGCGCCTCGGCGGCTCGTTTACCGTCCTGAGTCCGAATTTTGATACGCTGGGATCGGGAACGTGCTCGGGGAGCGAAGTCAATCAAGTAGGGGCGTTGGCTACAGCCGGCGTGACCGACGATAGTGGTTCCAGCGTCATCTATGCCACGACGAGCGGTTTGGGTCCCCTCCAAGGTCCACTTGAAACGCCCGCCGGTGGCCGAGTCTGGGTGACGACCGACGCTTCCGCCGGTATCCCGGCGTTCGCCGATGTGACCAACAACGGCCCGCAGGGAAATATCAATCCGAATCAATATCCCGTGTCGAGCGTCGCAACCGACTCGTCCGATTCGACGGGCAATACTGCTTATGTCACGGTAATGGGCTTTACCGGCGGCGCGGGACACGTTTGGAAAACCACCAACGCAGGGGCTACGTGGACCGACTTCACGGCAAATCTTCCCGATTCGCCGGCCAATGCAGTCGTCGTCTATCCTCCGTTGTCGCAAGTTTATGTTGCCACCGATGTCGGCGTTTTCGGAAGCTCGACCGTAACACCCAGCTGGACGGAACTCGGCCCAGCTCCTAGCACCAATCAGGCCGGATTTCTTCCCAACGTTGCAGTCACGGCTTTGGGTGTGTTTGCCTCCGGCGGCCAGCAACTGTTGCGGGCGTCCACCTATGGGCGCGGCATCTGGCAATTCAATCTCGTCATCACTCCAGACTTCCAGCTAACAGTCAGCAACTCGCCTCTGACGGTTCTTGCGGGACAGACCGCTGCCTTCGACGGCACAGTTACAGCGCAGGACGGTTATGCAAACTCTGTGACGTTGGCCTGCGTCGCAGGCACGACTGCCCCGCCGAGCACTTGCTCACCGTTGCCTTCAACGCTCACTCCCGGTTCCAAGACACCATTCGCCGTAACCGTTGGCGGGGCGGCTGGAGATTACAACTTCGACATCCAGGCCGCCGGGTCCGACGCGAATCACATTACGCACATGGTTCCGGTGACCCTCGACCTGGTCAGCTTCGGCCTGACCTCTACTTCACCCACGAGCCTGACCGTGCCGCGGGGCACCACCTCGACGCCCGTAAGCTTTCAGATCACAGCTGCCGGATCATTCAGTCAGGGCGTTACGGTTTCGTGCAGCACTGCGATCGCCGGTGCGACCTGTTCGCTGACGCCCGGCGCCACGGTTTACCCCACCGCCGCTACTTCCGTGGCGATGACAGCCAGCGTCTCTGTTCCCGCAGCGGCCGCGGTCGACAGCTATCCTGTCACCATCCAGGCCACGACCGCCGGGGCACCCTCTCCGCTAACAACTTCCTTCACAATCGATGTCACTTCGAATCCCGACTTTATTCTCACCGAGACCAACGCGTTCCCCGAAGTGAATGCGGGCAGCAACGGAACGACAGGGTCGATTTCGATTACATCTCAGGATGGCTTCAGCGGCCTCGTCACTCTGTCCTGTCCGACGACCTATGGCTCGGGCAGTTGCAGTATCAGCCCCAGCACTGTGAATTCATTTCCGGCTAGCTCGACGCTTACTATCAATGGCAGCAGTTTCACGTCGGGCGCGTACACGCTCTCGATCAGCGGAACCTCGGGATCGGATGTTCATTCCCTCCCGATTTCATTTAACGTCGGCGACTATGCAATCTCCGGGCCTCAGACTTTGGCAACAGTTCCAGGTGCAACGGCAACCGGCAGTTTCAAGTTAACGTCCTCGTTTTCCTACAGCGGAAAGATCAACATCACCTGCGATGCCAGCGCCCTGGCGAGCGCGACTTGCACTCTGTCGCCTCCGAATCCCATCTCGCTCGCGAGCGGAGGCACGACTAACTTCACGGCGACAATCAATACCACCAACAATGCATCGACCGGTACCTACAATGTCAAGCTTAATGCGCAGGACACTACTGGAACGCCGAGCCATTCCGACACTATTGCGCTCACCCTCGATCAGGATTTTCTTGTGACATCGTCGACTTCGACCCAGACGGTGACGGCGGGACAGACTAGTGGTCCGTATAACCTTACCGTTCAGCCGGTGGGATCTTCCTTTAATGCTCCAGTAACCCTCGCCTGCATCTCGGGGTTGCCCGCTCAGGCACAATGCAATTTCAGCCCATCGGGGCCAATCACACCCGGTACTTCTGCGGTGGATATCGTTATGAGCATCTCCACCCAAGGGAGCAAGGCCCGCCTGAACCGTGCCGCCATCAACAATGCCCGCGGCTCGATATTCTACTTAGGCTGGATGTTGCTGCCGGGCCTCGCCTTCGTGTGGAATCGCTCGGACAAACGTATCGCGAAAAAAACTCCTCTCCGGGTTCTTGCCAGTGCACTATTGGTTCTCCTGATTTTGTCGTTAGTCTCCTGCAGCGGAGTCAGTACCGCTAGCAATGGAAGCGGTGGCGGTTCGCCAACTTCTCCGATCACTTACCAGATCGTCGTGACCGGTGCCTCTCCCGGAACTCAGCCCGATCCCGGCCAGAGCACGGTTGTGACCCTCGTCGTAGAC
Organism: uncultured Acidobacteriota bacterium; assembly: GCA_963700225.1. Classification (GTDB taxonomy): domain Bacteria; phylum Acidobacteriota; class Terriglobia; order Terriglobales; family Acidobacteriaceae; genus Sulfotelmatobacter. The sequence goes on along the minus strand of CAVOWU010000012.1, from coordinate 334,479 downwards.
TAAGTGGTCGCCTGGGATTCCTCCCGCGGCGCCGACATGACCGATTCTCGGTACAACGTCATCATCATCGGTGGGGGAGCCGTCGGCCTCGGCGTAGCTCTGGAAATCACGCGTCGATTCCCGCGACAGCGGCTGCTGCTCATCGAAAAAGAAGACCGCGTCGCGCGCCATCAAAGTGGACACAATAGCGGCGTGATTCATTCCGGTGTTTACTACAAGCCCGGATCGCTGAAAGCCCGCCTTTGTGTAACCGGAGCGGCGGCCATGGTCGAGTTCTGCCGCCAGCATGAGATTCCGCACAAGGTTTGCGGAAAAGTGATCGTCGCCACGCACGAAGATGAACTGGCTCGCCTGGAAGAATTGCTCCAGCGCGGAGGAGCCAACGGATTGACCGGCCTCCGTCTTGTTGGTCCGGAAGAATTGCGAGAGATCGAGCCCCACGCCGCAGGCCTGCGGGCGCTGGTTGTTCCATCGACTGGAGTCACCGATTTCGCCGTAGTCTGTGCGAAGTATGCCGAGTTGACGACAGCCAACGGCGGCACGGTTCTGACAAACACAGCGGCCACTGCAATCCGCCGTTCGTCGTCTGAGATCATCGTGGAAACGTCGCGTGGCGCCTTTGCCGCGACCGTTCTGATTAATTGCGCCGGACTCCACAGCGACCGCGTCGCCCGTATGGCCGGCGACGATCCCGGCGTGATGATCGTCCCATTCCGCGGAGAATATTACGATCTGATGCCTGAGCGGGCTGCGCTGGTACGAGCACTGATCTATCCCGTGCCCGATCCGCGTTTCCCATTTCTCGGAGTGCACTTTACCCGCAGGATTACGGGCAAAGTCGATGCCGGACCGAATGCCGTTCTCGCGCTGGCGCGCGAAGGTTACCGGCACACGAACGTCAGCATTCGCGATCTCACATCATCACTGGCGTTTCCCGGACTTTGGCGAATGGCTCGCCAGCACTGGCGGAACGGCTTGAGCGAATGGCATCGCTCGTTGTCGAAGGCGGCTTTCGTGCGAGCGTTGCAAAGGCTGCTGCCCGAAGTGACAGCGAATGATTTGATTCCCGGAGGCTCGGGCGTCCGCGCACAGGCGTTGAAGCCTGATGGAGCGTTAGTGGACGATTTCCAGTTCGTGCCCTCCGCCAAAATATTGCACGTGCTGAATGTTCCATCGCCGGCAGCCACGGCCTCCCTGGCCATCGGCAAGGCCATCGTCGACACCGCGGAGGCGAATTTAGGTCTCGCCTAGTCCTTAGAAATTCAACTTCAGCGACATTTGAATCTGCCGCGGGCTGCCAATCGTCTTGTTCGTAATGCCGAGTCCGCTCAGCGTTGGGCATACGTACAAAGCCGTATAGGTCGTGTCACACGGCGGAATCGTTGAAGGCTGCCCCACGATTGGGAAACCATTGAAGTTAATGTTCTGGCTGACGTCGTCGATCGGAATGTCGAAGCTCGCCGTGTTCGTGACGTTGAAAATATCCAGCGTATATCTCAGCGTGTAGCGCTCGGTGATTTGCAGCGTCTTTCCGACCGAGATATCTGCGCGCCGCTGCCACGACTGGCGGAAGATATTCCGCTGACCGCTGGTAATAAAGTTTGTTTCATAAGGATCATTCGAGGGAATCGCGCCATTCAAGGCGCCCGGTGCCAGCAGTGGCAAACCGAAACAAGCGGAATTCAGGGCAGGTTTCCCTGGCGTCGCGCCAGAGGCTCCAGTCAGGGCTTGCTTCGGAGAGCATCCCGCGAGCGGAACGATCGGGTTCGTGATTCCATCGTTGACACCGTAGAAGATGCTGCCCACAGCGCCCGAGTAGTCGACGACGCTATACGGCTGTCCGCTCTGTAGGACCGTTAAGCCGGAAATCGCCCATCCATCCGCCAGCATGCCTTTCAATGACGTTGCTGAGAAGAACTTCGGCAGTTCATAGGTGTAGCTGAAGTTGATCACATGCTTTCGGTCGAAGTCCGACAAACCGTATCCAGAACGGAGATCGAGAGGGTTATTGCCGTTGTAGAACAAGCCCATTGCGCTCTGTTCATCGGTCGCGTGCGAGAAGGTATATGAAAAACCAACGCGGAGCCCGTGGCTCATGCGTTTTTCCAAGTGCGTCTGCAGCGCGTGATATGCGGAAATACCTGCGGCGGTATAGGACTCCGATTCCGAGGAATATCCGATGTAGGGAACTCGCAGGTCAACGTTCCCGCCTTCGAACGTTTGCAGGTAAGGTTGCCCGTTGGGCAGAGTATAGGGATCGAAGAATGCATCGGCGAGGATCGAGTAGCCGTAGGTGTAGTCCTGCTCAAACGGCGTCCCTGCGCGGATTGGATTGGTCGGGGATGCAATCTGCGCCTGGTTGAATGGCAACGGAACCACTTCATGACGCCCCAAGTTGCCGACATATCCAACTTCGATCGCCAGATCGTTCCGCGGCTGCCACTGAATATCCAGTGTCTGGTTCATCGTGTACGGAAGCTTGTTGGAGCGGTTGTAATCCGCGAATGAGAACAGTGGAATTCCGGTCGAAATCGCGGTCGCGTTGGGCAACGCCAGATCTGCCGGGTTGCCGCTGGGCGGCGGGCCCAGCGTTGTGCCCCAGGGCGCCTCGAAGTTGCTGCAAACTGAGTAACCATAGGGGCTGCATGTCTGAGAATTGACCCACGGCGGAGTCTGGTTGACGCCGAATGGACCGCCAGCGATCACGCCCGAAGCGAATCCCGGTGACAGATAGGTGAACAACTCCCCACGATCGTAATAAAGGCCCCATCCTGCCCGAACCACTAGCTTGTCATTGAATTTTCTCGGGCTCCAGGCGAGTCCCACGCGCGGTGCGAGGCCCCACTGGCGTCCGGTGAGCGTCGAGTTGCTCACGCCTTTCGTCGGGAAATCAGGATTGTTTCCGGCCACGATGAATCCGTTGGAAGTGATCGTGTCCGTGGTCGCGTCATAGCTGTATTTAGAGGGATCGAAATTGAAAATACGCCCGTTCTTCTCGGTAAGGCCTCCGTGATAGTCGAACCGAATGCCCGCGCTGAAACTGAGATTTGGACGAACCTGAAATTTGTCCTGCGCAAACCATCCGCTTTCGTTTGACCGGTAGTAACGGTTGGCGTCTCCTTGCAGGAAATTGGTGGTAATAAATCCGTCGGCCGTATAGTCGATCGGCGATCCCGTCAGGAAGTTTTCAAAATTCGTAAAGCCGACCATCCCGGTGTTAGTTCGCCGGTCTCGAGCATTCAGTTGGGTGTAGGAGTAACTGCCACCGAAGGTAACGGTGTGCTTGCCGTGATTCCACACTGCGTTCGCGGACGGCATCCAGCGGTTCTGGAAAATGCCGGTGAACGCGCCCTGGGAGGCCGCGGTCGAGCCTATGTTCATCCCAGCATTGAAGACTCCATTGGTGTTATTCGGGGAGAAATTCCCCAGGTTATCCACAATCGTGATGCCGGGAAACACGTTGGACCCGAATGCGTTGATCCCAATAGCGGAAGGAGTAAACGGCTGCCCGATCGTGCTGTAGATCTTTTCCCGGATGAACCCGAACACTTCCTCAACACTCAAGTTGGGACGGATCGATTGTGTATTTGTGATCGAAGCCACCTGGCTGCCCGCGTCCAGGTGTTGGACGAATCCCTGCACCGACGAGAATCCGAACGGCGCTGTGCTCGGATCGTGCTGGTAGTAGTACTTCAACGATAGCGTGTCTTTCGAAGTCGCAAGGTAATCGAGATTCGAGGCAGCCTGATCCGAAATAAAGTAAGCCGGTTGTGTGGTGAAAACATTCTCCGGGAAGTTCAGGGTCGGAGTGTAATTCGGATTTGCGGACGGAATCATGTACTGCCCGTTCGGCAGCTTGTAATTCAGGATCGCGAACGCGACTGGATCGATGTTTAGTGTCCCGCCTGCGCCCACCGCATTGGCTGCAACCACCGGGTTCACCGCAGTTCCCCAGTTGTTAAAGGCGACATTCGCCAATGCCGCTGGGCTTCGGTCGTCGGTCAGTCCGAACGGAACCGCGGTCCGCGAGGTTCCAATCTCCAGATCCGAAACGTGAGTGTGCTGGTAGCTGGCATACGCGAACAGTTTGTCCTTGATGAGAGGTCCGCCGATTCCACCGCCCGCAATGTACCGGTGCAGTTGCGGCACTTTTTCGTTTGCAGGAATGTTCGGATCCTGGTTGTAAAAGTACGGTGCGGCATTCATGGCATCTGTTCCGCGGTGGCCATAAAGAATGCCGTGGATCGCGTTCGTACCCGAGGCCGTGCTCATGTCGATGTGCGCGCCGCTTGTCGATCCCTGCTGCGCGTCATACATCGAGGTGTTCACGCGAACTTCCTGAACTGTCTCCGGCGCCGGGGTGGGCAACGCCTGTCCGATGGCGAGATAGGGTGATGCCGTGCTCTGAAGCACCTCTGCCGTAGTGCTTCCCGCGCCCGCGATACCGGTGTTGTTCACAATGCGCGCCGAGGCTACCGAGCTTGTGCTTTTTCCGTTAAACAGATTGCTGGCGTCCACGCCGTTGAGCAGGAACGTATTGCTGGTATCGCGCTGTCCGTTGGCCCAGATAGGTTGATTGCCCAGTCCTGCGTTCGCCCCCGTTCCGCTCGGTAATTCTGCATTCACGCCCGGCGATAGAATGGCCAGCCCGGTAAAGCTCCCAGTCGGCAGCGGGACATCCGCGATCTGTTGCGCTTCGAGAACGTAGCCATTTGTGGTATCAACCGCATTCATGATGGGCGCGGCTTCCACATCAATCGTCGTGCCGACCTGCCCTACCTTGAGCGTGACGTTGAGGGTTGCGGTGCGGTTGGCTTGTACAAGGATCGACGGCAGTCTCTCGGACTCGAAGCCTTCGTGCGTAACTGTGATCGTATAGGTGCCGATCGGCAGGTTCACGAAGTCGTAGGCGCCGTTGCCATTCGTCTTCAGCGTGCGGGTCAGCTTGGTCTGGTCTCCGACGATCGTGACTGATGTGTCGGGAAGCACGCTTCCGCTTTTGTCGGTCACCGTCCCGGTGATGCCACCAAGGGTCTGTTGCGCGGATGCGCAAACGGAGAACTGCAGAAGCACTGCCAGGGCTGTTACAAAGAAAATGCCAAGCTTCATCTTCTTCGCCATGATGTGAACCTCATTTGTGATGTGTGGAAACACCAATCCCCTGCGGCCGTTTCCGCCGCCAATGCGATTAACTTGCTACGACGTGTTCGCTGAGCTGAATAGGCTCCGCACTGCCGGGCTGGAAACTATGCCGCCAAATGTACGCGAACTCCCGTCAAAGCGGAAGGCGCAGCCTCAGTGAAAATTCTTTTGGCCGGAATCACTAATTTTTATGACTCAGATGGATCGGCTGCCGCGGAGAGCGCCGCCCTCCGGCTGCGCGCCCGCAGCATAAACCATGCGAGTCCTCCCACCAGATAAGTGAGGTAGATGTACGGGAGCTTCCCGTAGGGGCCTTCGGGAACGGGATAAAGATTTCCCGCCAGGGCCAGGAGCATGGCCGCAGCGGCAAGAATCGAAACCACTTGCGCGCTGGCATGGAAGGCCTGGTGTTGCCTCAGGTAGCGCGGCAGCGCCGCGCACACCAGAGAATAGGCGACAATGAAGCCATAGGTCGCCAGCGAACCTAGCCAGCCGTAGACGTCCAGCCCGCTAGCTCCCCGAGCTGCCAGCACCGCAACCGGCAGCACAGCAGCGGTTCCGGTAATGACGATGGCATAAGTTGGCGTACGGTTGCGAGGGTGTGTGGTCCGAAGTATCTCGTGCGCCAGCCCATCGTGAGCCATGCGAAGTAGCACGCGTGCCGCAGCCGTGATGCAGGCTAGTGTTCCTGCAAAGAGGCTGACCAGCGCGCCGATGTCGATCAGCAATCCCAGCACCGGAACCCCGCCAACCCGCGCCAGCACGTACATTGGAGCCTGGCTCGCACCTAGATCCTGGCCCACGGTGTGAAATCCCAGAACTTCCGCATAAGCGCAGATGGTGAAAAAGGCGCCAGCCAGCAGGGAACTCTGGATGACCGCGCGCGGAATCGACTTCAGCGGATTCCGCGCCTCCGCTCCCAGAGTTGTAGCGCTCTCGAATCCAACGTAACTGAACAGAGCGAGCACCAGCCCCAGACGCAGTCCGCTCCCCGTCATTCCGCGGAGATGAACCTGATCGGAGTCCAAATGCCAGCCGTGACGAAACAGCAGCAGAGCCACAACCACTACGATCACCGTTACCGATGCGGCCTCAATCCACAACATCAATCGTGCGGAGATTTTCACGTCTCGCCAGGCGATCCAGATGGATATGCCTGTGACCATCAACGAAAGCAGCACCGCCGAAAAAGCATGTCCGGTCGCGTCGCGCAGCAACAAGTTCGCGTAATGATAGAAGCCGCCAATGACGCTCGATCCCGTCGCCACGTACGCTAATAGCAAGCTCCATGCGACCGTAGCCGACAGCCACGCCGGTAAAGTTGCCGCGGCGTAGGTGTAGAGCGATCCCGGCGACGCCGACAGCCGTGCGTATCGCCCAATGCACAATGCAACCAGCAGGATCGCAATGGTCGCGAGCACATATGCCAGCCACGTTCCATTGCCTGCAAGCGCGCACACCAGCGGAATCGTTGCGGCTGGCGTCGTCGTCGGCGCCATGGTCGAAACCGATTGCGCCAGCGTCTCCATGGGAGAAAGAATCCCCTGCCGCAAACCGTAGTCTTCCGTCCGCACTTCTTCCGATCGTGCCGGCTCCATTTGCTGGGACGCTCCTTCCCCGGTTGGACTGCAAGTTGGGGTGCGATTGTACAACACCCAAACAAGCGAACGTTGGTGATCGGCAGGAGGAGGCTCGAATGGTTCCTTCGTGAAACCTCGTGCCCCTTCGTGGTTGCGGTTTCTTGGTTTCCGCTGACTCATGCACTCTCTAGAAGAGAAATGAATGATCCCGAACCGAAAAGAAGCATGAAAAACCGAAAACAACTCATGCTAGCTTGGCGTGAAGAATTCCGATGTATGCAAAGGACGGGGAGGTTGCTAATGCGAGCCTGCATCAATACCAAATGCGTGGCCTTCGGTCGAATCGTGTACTCGGTTGCGACGCGCTGCCCGTTGTGCAGGTGGGACTTGAAGTTTACCGTCCCCGCCAGTGAGGCGCCTCAACCGAAGCCGCGCCGGGATGTTCCCGCATCCCAGTAGCGCAGTTACGTCCCGATATCTTCATTCCATAGGTCGGCGTGTGTGCGGATGAACTCTGCCATCATCTCCACACATTGCGCATCATCAACCACAACCACGCTGACGCCGCGCTGCCGGAATAGGTCTTCCGCGCCCATGAAATTCCGATTCTCGCCAATCACGATGCGAGGAATGCGGTACAGCAAAGCCGTGCCCGTGCACATAATGCACGGACTCAGAGTGCTGACCACGGTCAGTTCCGTCCAGTCTCTCCGTCGCCCGGCGTTGCGGATGCATACGGCTTCGGCATGAGCTGTAGGATCTCCGGTCTGCACACGCAGGTTGTGTCCGCGGGAGATGATCTTACCGCTTCGGTTGGCCAGTACTGATCCAATGGGCAGTCCGCCTTCCCGTAATCCAATTCTCGCCTCTTCCAGTGCTTCCCGCAGCAACGCGCGATCGTCCATCGCCCCTCCGAGATCTGCAACATCGTGGGAATCCAGACCACGATTCCATACAAGCCAAGGGTAGCATCCGTGCCGGCTGGATGAGCGTTTTCATCGTTCTCTACTTTGGTTTTGTCAGAAGCCTTGAAACTTGCCCGCGCAAATGAAAAGGGCCGATCTTTGGATCGGCCCTGAACTCTTGGTGCGAAAGGGGGGACTCGAACCCCCACGGTTTTACCCGCCAGATCCTAAGTCTGGTGCGTCTGCCAATTCCGCCACTTTCGCAAAATCTCTGCGAACCTAGTTTACTGTCTTTCCTCGGTGACATGGAAGACGGACGGAAGCGTTTTTTCTTTACCGATCGCTTCGAAGGAAGCCGAGTGGCGGGAACACTTATCTGCGGCCGCGCAAGAATCTGCGCGGGGGAGTTGACGTCACATTTTAGGAACGCAAATGAGCAATTGCCGGTCGCAGATCCACATCTGCCGATCTGAGCCGAGGCGCTCCCGCGTCGACGACGCTACTGCACTTCGTTCAGCTTTTGGTAAATCAGCATGGCGACGAGCACCAGAAGAAACACTCCAGAGCCGATGCTGAAGATACGAACCGGAATCGTCAGCCGGTTAACCTTCACCAGTAGTTCCGTTTGTTCTTCTTGCATGTGCGAATTGGCGTCGTCCAGAAACAGTTGATCGTCCTCGTGCATGGTGAGGGTGCTCTTGTAGATGAGAAGGACAATCAGGCCAATCGCGAATACTCCGAACACGACCGCAACTACAGTCAGCGTCATAAGCCACCTCGGCAGAGTCAAAACGCAGTGCAGCGGCTTTCCACTTCGTGGTGGGGCACGCAGAACCCCGCAACCAGTCCCGGGGAAGGCCTTAACGCCACGATTATAGCCCCGTTGGCAAGCCTCCGCGCTACATTAATCCCCTTGTCCGGAACCCGTTATAGAGTCGGCAACACTGCGACTTCCGCTCGTCTGTTCGCATCCAATTGGCAAGCGTTTTCCTCTGAGGCATTGACTTTGTGTGATCTAGGGAAAACAGCTCTGCTATAATCAAACAGCTTTAAAGCCAAGGAGATACGAATGGCCACAACTACCGTCCCCGAAGTTACGAAGAAAGCCGCACCCGTTACCCTGACCGCGAATGCCGTCAGCAAGGTGAAAGAGATCATGGCCCAGCAGACTCCTGTGCCCGCCGGGTTGCGCATCGGCGTGGTCGGCGGCGGATGCTCTGGCTTCTCCTATTCGATGCAATTCGAGAATGGCGCCGGCATGATGGACAAGACCTTCGACATGGAAGGCCTGAAGGTTTATGTCGATGCGACCTCAGTCATGTATCTGAACGGCTGCATCGTCGACTACGTCGAGACCCTGGAAGGCGCGGGCTTCAAGTTCGAGAACCCGAACGTGAAGAGCACCTGCGGCTGCGGATCCTCCTTCAGCGTGTAGGCGTTCTTTTGAAGACAGCGTTCTTGTGAAGACAACGCTTGCTGTCGGTCGTGCGAGAGAATTCCAAAAAGGCCTCATCGATAAGATGAGGCCTTTTCTATTTGAAAATCTGAGGATAGGGATTTTGAGTTCTTAGGAAGTGCGCAACCGGATGCTACTGCTGTGGCGGCGAACTAGGCTGGTTCGAATTCCCCAGGCCTCCGCTGTTCGGCGCAGTCGGATTGTTCTGCATTGGCGAGGGCGAGTTTCCAAAGCTGTTACCGAAGCTATTCCCGAACCCGCTCGTCCCGTTCTGTAGCGTTCCGTTTTGTCCGTTCTGCCCGTTCAGATTGCCCTGCGCGCCGAATCCCTGCAGTTGCTGCTGGTACGGAGTCGTAATCAGGAATCCCCGATCGAGCGTCGGATCGTACACGAACTGCCACTCGTCGTATTTTTTCTTGTGATCGAACTCGCGGATCGTCAGGTCCTTGCTCGTGCTGGCCACTCCCACGATCGGAGCGCCACCAAACGTTGCGCCTGACAATTTGTCGCCCGAACTTCCGGTAGAGCTTCCGCCAGGCCCGGGAGAACCTGCGTTCGAAGCGTCAGTCGATCCCTGCGCGTTCGGATCCGATCCCGTCTGCGTTCCGGGCGCGAATTGATTGTTCTGCTGAGAATTTTGTCCAAAGGACGAACTGGAATTCGCGCCGAATCCCCCGCCCCCGCCAAACGTGGATGGCTGCCCCAACGGCGACTGTCCGATCCCGCCCGCCGTGGTCAGCGATCCGTTCGCGCCAATCGTGGCTGCCCCCGCAATGCCCCCGCCACCCAGGGCATTCATCGACAGTTTCGCTTCGCCATAGTGCAGCAGCTTGAAATCCTTTCCGGTCAACGGATCCTTATACCGTTTGCGCAGAAACCGCATCTGGTTCGTGTTTTCCAGATCTTCAATCTTTGCCGGATAGCGGCTGAACTTTTTGTAGTACGCCCGAATCGCCCGCGAATACTGCACTCCGCGGTGAATCATTTCTTCTTCGCGATCACGCTTGATGTCGAACGTGACCGAAGACACGATGATCCCCGCGAAGATGGCCATCAGCGCCATGACCAGCAGCAGCGCCATCATGATGTAGCCACGTTCGTCCGACCGGATTTGTGATCGACGTCTCATCGAAAAAGTAAGAGGTTTCAAGGTTTCAAAGTTGCCAAAGACGTTGCCCGCAGAGCCTTGAAACGTGAAACTTTTAAACTTCCTTTACCCTTGCGTCAGCGGAATATTCTGTGGCGGCCCGCTGTTCACCACGTCCTGAATCTCCACAAAAGTATTCGTGATGCGGATGACCTTATACCGTCGATCGACGATCTCACCTTCGCCGGCCACGAACACGTCGTCATTCAACTTCAGGAAGATTTTCTTCGGCTCCCCCGGAGAACTGGCGAACCCGTAGAACTTTAAAGGAATGGGGGCTGGCGGTGGTGGCGCCGGAGCTTGGTATCCCGGCCCTTCGTCTTCTTTTTTCTTCGGATCCGTGTGTCCGGGAGCAAGTGGCATGGGTATATCTTCCGCCTGCGATACAAAGATGTTCCGGCCATTCCCCTGGTACTGCGTATTCTCGCTCGCTGCCAACAAATCCAGCCGCAGCGTGGGATCCAGATTCTCGACTTTCGTTTTCTTTCCTGTCTTCGTTCTTGCGCGGGGTGTCGGAGTGCGGATCGGGCTGGGGGCGGCTGCCTGCGCATCCGTGGCAGGCGTCGACGATCCCGTAAACATTGGGATGAACTCGTAAGCGAACACCAGCACTGCGATCGCGCCGAGTACTGCCGCCCACGTCGCTTTCTTCTTATTTTCGATCCCGAGTTGCACTAGGATGCCGCCTTCAAGTATGTGTCCAGTTTCAGATTCAGCCGAACTGTGCCATGCGGTTCTCCGCCCAGGGCCACGCTCTTGATGATGAAAAACATCTCGTCCCGCTCCAGCGCATTGATGAATTTTGCCAGCGCCGTGTAATTCCCCGAAAGATCGTATTCCATTTCGATCGGTTGCAGGTTCCCGGGTTCTTCGTCTTTGGGCTTGTATCGTTCCTGCTCGATGGTCACACCGTTTGCGCTTGCCAGCTTGCCGAACTCCGTCGCAAGCTGCGAGCTCTGAGTCGGCAGACGCTTTTTGTAGAACTCTTCGATCTGCTTGTTCGCCAGATCTACTTTGTGCGGCAAATCCTGCAGAGGTGCGACTTGCCGCGTCTTTGTCGTCAGTTCAGCCTGCAGTTGATTCATTTCCAGCCGGCGGGTTTCCGCCGAACCTACCAGCGGAGAGAAATAGATAATGGCCGCAACCAGATCTACAGCCGCAAGGATTCCCAGCGTCATCTTCAGTTTCTTCCGGGTTTGCCGCAGATCAGGCATCAGTTCTTCGATCCTTTCGCAACTTTCGCCTTGGCCGGCACCGGTGTCGTGGGCTTCCCGTCGGTTGCTGTTGGCTGCGTCGCCGTTGCTCCCGGCGCTTCAGGGACGTAGATCGCCACAATATCAACCTGTTCAGTATCGCCCGTCTGGGATTGCACGTGGCTTGCCGCGACGATGCTGGTCTGCGCGAATCTGCGCGATTCTTCCATGCGGCGCGCGAGTTCGATGGCCCGTTCCCGCGAATCGCCTGCAACTCTCATCTTGAGTTCCAGTTGGTTGTCGTCGTCGAGCGCCGGATCGATTGCCACGACATGGACCCGCGGCGGCATCACTTTCTCCAGACTTTCCAGCACTCGTGTCCACGAGAACGCTTTGCGCTCGATCACTTCATTCAGAAATTGCGATTGGTCCCGCGTAGCGCGATTTTCCGGCTGGTTGAGAATTCTCTCGGCTGTCGCGCGCGCCTGATCACGCAGGGCGATCATGGCCCGCTCCTGCGAAAGCGTCGCCCGATCCCGGCGGGCATTCAGCCAGCCGGTAAGATCCAGCGTCAGCAGCACCAGCGTCAGGAGCCCGACTGCGCCGACTGCCGTACCCCAGCGCATCCAGAACTGCCGCGCATCTTCGTACGGCTGGCTCGCGAGATTGATATCAAGACGCATTCTGAGTTTGTCATCCTTCGCGAGACGGTTCTTGTCTCGCGAAGGATCTGATCGCGCGTTTGGCGCGCTTCCTTATTACGAAATCAACGCTCCCACAACCCCCGCCATTCTCCATCGCGGCACCGAACCAGCGGCCGTCATTCCCAATTGCGCCGACGACACCAGTTCCTGCACGTCCGCACCAGTCTGCGCCTTCAGCGCGGGAGCGGCCCCGCCCGACTCCGGCAGTCCCGCCACATAGATCTGTTCGATATTCAAATGATACGTGTCCTGGAAAAATACGACCGAGGGATACACTTCCTCGGCCAGTTGCTCGCCGGAAATTGTGACGCCGCGCGCATTTTCCAGCGTGCGAAAAAGCTGGAGCTGATCGGCATTCAGAATTGCGATGCTGGTCGTGTGCGCATCGACCTTGATCACCAGGGTCGGCTTCTTTGCATTCGCCGCGCCAATTGCCGCCAGCGTCGAGGGCAGCACCACGCCGGGACTGAATCCAGCTTCCCGGAAGGCTGCCTCGTAGTCTTCGATCACGCTCCCCAGCGCGACGGCTGCGACCACGCGCACTTCGTCGTTCACCTTCTGCGCGTGATACGAAACCTTTGCCTTCTCGACGTCGAACGGCAGTGACTTTTTCAGCCGGAAGCGCACCACTCCGAGCGCTTCCTCATGATCGGAGGGCAGGGTATCGAACTCGACCAGCATCACGCGCACGGCTGCGTCCGGAACAATCGCAATCACGTCGTGCGAACGCCCCGCGACGCTTCCGAGCGCCTCTTCAATTCCATCTCGCACCCGGTCGCGCTGCCGAAGATTGTTCTCCACCAGATCCGGGACCACGATGCCCGGCGCCAGTTCGCGCGCCGCGCTAGCCTCGAGTCCGGCTCCATCATCAGTGATCCGTCCGGCCAGCACGCGGTCTACGGCAATCTCGCACGCCAGCTTCGGTTTTGGTGTGTTTGTTGTTGGACTCATTCCCGGGTACGCCTTTGAGAGATACGTCTATAAATCAGAAACCGTATCCTGAAGAATTGCAATAGCTGAGACAGCACACCACCAGATCCAAAGTAGCAAGGTTTCGAAAGTTTAATCGCGAGATCGGTAGGAACGAAAGAATATCTTCTAAGACTCGGCAACTCCGACTTTGAAACTTTGCGATTTTGAAACCTCGCTTATCTCATCGTCTCGATGAAGGTAACCTTATTGATTTCCTTCAGCGTGGTCATCCCCAGCCGCACTTTATCCAGCGCAGATTCGCGCAGGAAACGCATGCCTTCTTCCCGCGCCGCCCGCCGGATTTCCGACGTCGGCTTCTTCGCCAGAATCATCTCGCGAATGCGGTCGCTCAAATCCAGCAATTCGTGAATCGCAGTCCGCCCGCGGAATCCTGTGCCCGCGCACTCGATGCATCCCGGACCTTCGTACAACGGAACCTTGCCCCACTGCGCCGGGTCCAGCCCGCTGGCCTCGAGCACCTCGGGCGAGTAATGCACCTCGGTTCGGCACGAATCACAAATCAGCCGCACTAGCCGCTGCGCCAGAATGCAGTTCAATGCGGAAACGAAGTTATACGGTTCGACGCCCATGTTCAGGAAGCGTCCAATCACATCGACCACGTTGTTGGCGTGGACGGTGGTGAAGACGAGGTGTCCGGTCAGCGCCGACTGAATCGCGATCTGCGCCGTCTCCGAGTCGCGGATTTCACCGACCATGATCTTGTCCGGGTCGTGGCGCAAAATCGATCGCAGTCCGCGCGCAAACGTCAGACCTTTTTTCTCGTTGACTGGAATCTGGGTAATGCCGCGCAGTTGGTATTCGACCGGATCCTCAATCGTGATGATCTTGTCTTCGTCGGTCTTGATCTCGTTGACCGCGGCATAAAGCGTGGTCGTCTTACCGGAACCGGTCGGTCCCGTCACCAGCACCATGCCGTACGGTTCTTTGATGTAGCGTCGGAAACGGCGTAGATCGTCTTCGTCAAACCCAACCACATCGAGAGTCAGAGTGCGGAACTTCTCGCTCATCGACTCTTTATCGAGTACGCGGAGCACGGCGTCTTCGCCGTGAATTGAAGGCATGATCGAAACGCGGAAATCGATGGCGCGCCCGTTGTACTTAACCCGGAAACGTCCGTCCTGCGGCACGCGTCGTTCGGAAATATCGAGCTCGCTCATGACCTTGATGCGCGAAATGACGGTCGAGTGATGCTCCTTGCCGATCGGGGGCATCGCCTGGGTCAGGACGCCGTCGATCCGGAACTTGATCATCACTGAATCGTCGCAGGTCTCAATATGAATGTCGGAAGCCCGCCGCTGCAGTGCCGTAAAAATCGTGGTATCGACCAGGCGGATGATCGGGCTGGTATCGCCCCCGGCCGTCAGCTTGTCGATCGTCAGCGTCTCTTCCACACCCGTGTTTTCGTCTTCCCGGATGATGGTGAAGCCTTCGCTGGCCTCTTCGAGCACGCGCTGCGACTGCTCGGTCTTTTTGAGAATGTCGTCGATCTGCTTCAGGGTCGCGACTTTGGTGACAATGCGCTTTTGCAGCAGCAGGCTGATCTCGTCGATCATCATCAGCTGGCTGGGATCGGCGATCGCAATGGCAAGCCGCCCGTCCGCCGTCTCCTCCAGCGGAACGAACTTGTAGCGGAACATCAGGTCGGGCGAGATCTTCTTGAACAGATCGTGATGAAGCTGGAAGTCGGTGAGGTCCACAAACTCGCAGCGGTAGCGCCGTGCCACATCCTGCGCTCGCTCCAGATCCGTAATCGGATTTCCCGTCGGGCTAATCGGCCCGCCGTTCCCGCCACCCACGAACAACGATTTTTTGTCGGCTGTTGCCATTAGTTTACCTACTGCCCTTCACCGAAAGCTTCCCGCATCCACGATCGTTCCAGGCCAACGACGAACGATCATCGACGAACTTGCTCAGTGCACACCCAACGTAAAGATCGGCAAATACAGCGAAATCAATACCCCGCCCACAAAAATTGCCATGATAATAAGGATCACGGGCTCGATCAGCGCCATCGCCGCACCCAGCGCCGTCTGCACATCTTCCTCGTAAAACTCTGCCACCGAATTCAGCATGGCCGGCAGCGCACCTGTCGATTCGCCGACTTCAATCATTTCGACGGCGAGCTCAGGAAAAACCTTCTGCTCTTCCAGACTCGGTGCGAGCCCTTGTCCTTCGCGCACCCGAATTCCCGCCCGCATCACACCCTTTAAGATGCGCCGGCTGCTCATCGAAGCGCCTGCCGTTTCCATGGCGGGAACGAGCGGCAATCCGCCCTGCAGCAGTGTCGATAGCATCCGCGAAAAACTTGCTACCTGGTGCTTCAGCCGAATATCTCCCAGCAGCGGCAAGCTCAGAATCGCGCGGTCAATCCGGTCTGCCCCGCGATCCGTTTCCTTCCACCGCCAAAGCACAAATCCAGCAATCACCAGTCCGACCGCAACAAAGGGCGCATATTTTTGCGCGTTCTCTCCGACCGCCAGCATGAACACTGTGATCGCCGGCAACTTCGCATCCAGACTGTTAAACAGCTCCGCGAATTTCGGCACCACGTAGGTGAACAAGAACGTCACCATGATCATCACCACGGTGACCAGCAATGTCGGATAGATCAGAGACACGAACAACTTTTTGCGAAACGTCATCGCCAGCCGCTGAAAACTGATGTAGCGCGTCAGCACCTCATCGATGTTGCCGCTCTTTTCGCCAGCCATCAGCGTCGTCGTATAAATCTTCGGGACGACCCCCTGGGCCGCGAACGAATCCGAAAGCAACTCGCCGCCCTTCACCCGGTCGCGCACATTCTCCAGAATCTGCTTTAACTGCGGATCCTTCTGCCGTTTGATCAGCAGCTCCAGCGAATTCAAAATCGGCAAGCCCGCCCGGATCAGCGTCAGGAACTGCTGGTTGAATACCAGAAACACGTCCTGCTTCAGCTTTCGCCGCCGGCGCAGCGAGACGCCGCCCGACAGCAGTCCCTGCGGCTTGACCCAGTAGACGAGATAGCCCTGCGACGAAAACCGGTCGCGCACCTCGGCCTCGGAATAGCCGTGCTCGACGTGCTGCTGCACCCGTCCCCGATCGTCCGCGATTTTTACTACAAATTCCGCCATTTGCCGCTATTTCTTGGAATTTTCCTCAGGCTGAGCCTATCGCTCAGTCTAACATTCCAGCTTGTATTCTAAGCTGCCGATCCGCCCTAGGCAGCCCCATTCCGGTACCACTAGTAACCTCATATCTGTGATCTGAACTGTATCGATCGCCCCGGCTTACGCTCTATCATTCCGACCGAAGGGAGGAACCTGCTTTCCCGGCCGCCGCCACCAACCTACTGGCCCAGCTCCCCCTCCACCACCTCAGTCCCCGCTGGAGGCTTGAACTCAAACCTCGAATCCGCCACGGCTCCATCCTCTTTCTGTTCCGAAAATCTGTATTCCGTTGACGCCCCGTCCACGTCCTGGAGGACGATTCGTGCAATCCGGTGTTCTTGCGTGATTTCCAGCACAATCTCGGTGATTTGTTCACCCGACCCCTGCGGCACTCCGCGGACGACCAAGTTGCCAGCCTGCAAGGGCTGCACATCCGGCGCCAGTGACAACCCGCGCAACTCTTTCTCCAGCTTTGTCTTACCGAGCAAGAATGCAAGTGGAGATCGAACATCTTCCAGCTTCTTCGCCGCCTCTTTGCGCGCCTGCCCATCCTGCGGGACGTAAAACCACGCATCTTTCCCATCGCTCACGAAGAGCTTCTCTTTGGGAGAACGGTATTCCCATCGCATCTTGCCAGGTTTTTTCAGCCACAGCGTCCCCGACTCGGTTCGCTCCATTCCCGATCCGCTGTACAGCTCGGTGAATTCGGCCTGCAGTGACCGCAGATGGTTGTAATGGGCATCCACTGCGGCGGCCAATGCCTTTACATCCTCGGCTTGACCGGAAACGACCCAGCCGCCCGCGAATGCAGACACCACGATCACCCAGCTAAGGAATCGGACTCGCATCAATCGTCTGTCACCGGACTCGCCTGCGCCGTTGATCCACAGAGGCCAGCCCTCACGCTAGTTTTCGGGAGGGAACACGGGGGCAAGTTCCTTCGGGGGGACTCCTTACGGAATTGTAAGCCGTCATCCAAGGACTTGTCATGCACACTCGGTCGGATCGATCTTCCTCGTGTGACTTCGTGCCCTTAGTGGTGCAGTTTTTGTTTTAGCTCCACACGCTCACGCGTCATTGGAGTATCGCCTCGCCGAAAAGTTTCGCCGCAAAACTTTTTACAAGTCATTCGCGCGGGCGAGTAACTTCGCGCATTCTCCTTCATCCAGTCTGCGGTCGCAATGACCGACAACTCAACGAAGGAGTCGAATATGTTCCGCAGCAGCACCCTGCTCGCTCTTACTCTCGCACTCTCGGCCTTCCCACTTTCAAGTCACGGGCAAAGCAGCACAAGCACAGGTGCAGTTTTTGTCATGACCAACAACGCCAGCAGCAATCAAGTCATCGCCTACACTCGCAATGCAGACGGCACTCTGACCGGACGCCACTCCTTCGCCACCGGAGGCCGCGGCAGCGGCGGCCTGACCGATCCTCTCGCATCGCAGGGATCGCTCACGCTCACGCAAGACCATTCGTTCCTCCTGGCGGTTAACGCGGGTAGTGGCGATATCTCCGTCTTCCAGGTGAGCGGCGCGACGCTCACTCTGGTCGGCACCACGCCCTGCGGAGGCAGCGAGCCTGTTGCCATCGCGCAGCAGGGGCATCTTGTCTATGTCGTCAACGCCGGTGGCACGAGCAACGTCTCCGGATTCCACCTCACCAGCACCGGAGCGCTCAAACCCATTCCGCATTCGACCACGTTTCTTACGACCGGCAACTCCGGTGCGTCGTCGCTCGCCTTCAGTCCCGATGGGCAGACACTTCTGGTAACCGAAAAGCTCACCGGCAACATCGACGGATTTTCCATTCAACCGAACGGCACGCTTGGACCGATCGTCGTGAATGCGAGCGCTGGGCCGGGACTCTTCGGCGTCCTCTTCGCTCCTAACGGCACCGCCATCACCACGGAAACGGGACCAAGCGGAGCAACCAACGCCTCCGCAGTTTCGTCTTACGCGAACTCCGGTGGAACCCTCTCTGTCGTCAGCGCCAGCGTTCCTACGCTCGCAGCCGCAACCTGCTGGCACGTTGTCACTCCCAACGGAAAGTTCCTCTACACCTCGAATCCGGGAACGGGCACGATTTCCGGCTTCTCCATCGGTTCGACTGGAACATTAACTCCTGTGGACGGAACGATCCTGGCGACGCTTCCGAGCGGAAGCGCCAACCTCGACATCGCCGTTAGTTCTGACGGGAAATACCTTTACACCATAGATTCGGGAACCGGTTCAGTCAGCGTGCTGGCCATCAACGCCGACGGAACGGTAACGACCCTGACCGGAGTCACTGGCCTCGCCACCGAAGCCGGCTACAACGGCATCGCCGCATTCTGATTTGTACTGGATTGTCATTCCAATGGGAGGAATCTGCTCTCGAGGGTGCCCCGTCCTTGTCTCGCGTTTTGAGCGAGACAGGGCGGGGAATTTGAACTTCTAGAAATCGTCAGAAACTCGCCAGGCTGGGTGCCCCAATTCCGGCCGGTTTTGCCGGAATTGGGGATTTTCTAGCGTTCGCCAAGTGATTCCCATTTCCGTTCGCCGTTCCGATACGGCCTCAAGGTATTCTCACGTCCTACCGCAGCATCGAAGGAATAGCTCGCGGCTTAAGAATCGGGCGGATTCTCGATCGAACGCCTCATGCCGTTTCTCAATGCGTTGGATTGTGACGTGGACATTGTCATCCGCAAAAGCCGCCGATCTCGCCGGTCCGTGAGAATCTCTGTCGCAGATGAGGCCGTTTCCGATGCCTTGTAGTCGGCATGAGGTGCATCCGATTCCACTCCCCCTTTGCTTTCAACGACTTAACCCCATATAATCCTTCCAGCAACCGCTAAACCCCAAATTTGCACCATTCGTTGGGATATGGATGCGCCATTCCTAGAGCTTCCAATAGGATAGGCCCAGTCCAAAACCCAGGGAAAAGTGTATTAAGCCTAGGCGGTAAGACCAAGGCCGTCCCCGGGAGAGCCACAGTTTTTGGGTGATAGATTTCTCAGGTTCATCCAAAGCGAAGGCGAAAAATAGATGTAGTCGAAGGGATAGTTCTAGCCATCGAAGCGATGAGCGATCCCGATGAGACATCAGTAAATGCCAAGAGCTTTGGCTAGAAGCCAGAAGCTAGGAGCTAGAAGCTAACATGCGCAAGCCGATTAAGTACGTGGAGAAAGTAGCCGTCGCCGCTGCCAAGGGTGCGTGGGTTGTATTCGACCGCTTGAATGGTATCAAGCCCAACCCGTCGCCGACTCCCAAGTGGTCCGACAAGCCTCTGCTCAAGTCGTACGAGAAGTCGAAGCCGCCGCTGGGTTGGCCTCGCTCTACCGATTCTCTCTGCCCGAAGTGTGTTCCCGAAATCCGCCAGCAGATTCTCGACGGCCACCTGCCCCACGAAGTGCTGATGAACGAGAAGGTCGGTGAGATCAAGGCGACGATCATCGAGCGCGATGGCAAGATCCTGATGGTGAAGGATTGCCCGACGCACGGCCACTTCGAAGACGTGATGTCGATCGACACCGAATTTTCGAAGCACCTTGAAGACGTGTTCCCGGGCCGCGACATCATGGCCCACAACGACGAGAAGCTGCACCATCACGGATCGTCGACCGTGAAATACGGCCGCGGATCAGTGCTCACGATTGACCTGACCAACCGCTGCAACATGATGTGCGATCCCTGCTTCATGGACGCGAATCAGGTCGGCTTCGTCCACGAACTGACGTGGGAAGAAATCAAGACGATGCTCGACAACGCCATTACCATCAAGCCGCGCCGCCAGATGTCGGTGCAGTTCTCCGGTGGCGAGCCGACGCTGTCGCCCTACTTCCTGGATGCAGTTCGCTACGCCCGCAAAGTTGGATACAACTCGGTGCAGGCGGCGACCAACGGAATCGAGTTCGCAAAGAGCTTTGAATTCTGCCAGCAGGCGGTTGAAGCCGGCATGCGTTATGCCTACCTGCAGTTCGACGGCATCGGAAACGCGGCCAACGCGCATCGCCTGGTTGGCAACCTGTTCGACGTGAAACTGAAGGCGATCGAGAACCTGCACAAGGCTGGCGTGGAAATCGTTCCCGTTGTGACCATCGTGAACGGGATCAACAACGAGCAGGTCGGACGAATCATCAAGTTCGCGCTCGACAATCCCAAGACGATCAGCTTCCTCAGCTTCCAGCCGGTCAGCTTCACTGGTCGCGACGAAGCGGTGACCGACGATCGCCGGGAGGCGCAGCGCTACACGCTCTCGCACCTGGCGCACGACGTGAAGAATCAAACGGGCCTCGGTGAGCCGTCGCGCGACTGGTTCCCGATCAGCTTCATGGGGACCTTCAGCGACTGGGCCGATCTGATGCACGTCAACGATGTGAAAAACGATTGGGGCCAATTATCCTGCGGTTGCCACCCGAATTGCGGGACTGGCATGGCCGTCATGATCGACAAGGAAACCAAAGAAGCGGTCCCGGTCACGGCGTTCCTGGCGGGCGATCAGCTAGCCCGCGACATCGCGAAAGTGAACGACGCGGCGCGCGGCAAGTTCCTCACCGGAGTTGGCATGGCGCTGTGCTTGATGAAGAACTACGATCCGTTCCAGTCGCCGACTCATTTCAAGCTGATGGACCTGCTGAAGAAGTTCGACAAGAACTATCACATTACGGGCAAGAACTACGGCAAGGTTGGCCCCGACCGCACCATCGACGACGTCATGAAGCGCCGCACGAGCGATCGCTGGAACTTCCTGTTTATCGCGGGCATGTGGTTCCAGGACCTGTTCAACTACGACTTCCGGCGGACCGAGCAGTGCATCATTCCGTACGCGACGCAGGAAGGCGAAATCTCGTTCTGCGCTTATAACACGGGCGTTGGATGGCGAAACATCATCGAGAAGATGCACATGACGGCCACCCTCACCAAGTGGTACGAAGAGCACGGACGGCATGAGATCTTTGCGGGCGGCAAGAAAGTGAAGATGGAAGACGAGACGCACTCTCTGCTGCTGCGCGATGATCTGGTTACGACCGAACTCCAGCATGATCTCGACAGCAAGGGCATCGCCAAGAACGCCCGCGAAGAGAAAGTGCGGGCGCGCGATGCGAAGCAGAAGCAGACTGCCGATGCCAAGGCTGAAGCACGCGGGCCGGAGAAGAACGACGCGGCTTACAACGCGCGCATGGCGTCGCTGTATCGCGAAGTCGTCCTTAAAGAGAAGCCGGTGGTGGCCGAGAACGGATTCATTCCGCTAGGCGCGCTGTCGAAGCCGAATGGCAACGGCAACGGTAATGGGCATAGCACGACGGAATCGAAGCCGGAGATCGCCGAGCCGGTGGCGGGAGACTAAGCTAGCGGGAGATAGTTAGATCAAGCGGGCCGCCTGCGGGCGGCCCGATTTATTTCTGCGCGGGATTCGCCGATGATTCAAGTGACCCTAAACCGTCGTTTCCGGACCGGCCATCGTTGGGTCGGCGCTCGCCGAGTACTCTCGCTTAAGGCCAATTACCTCCGTAACGTTTCAGGGCTTACCGTTTCGCTTTAACCTTGAGCTTCACACTTGCGCTTTCAAGGAGCCTGCTATCTCCGGAATCAACAGTTCGCAAGAAGCACGCGCCGCGTCCGCGCGGGCATTTGTGCACAGCCTGAACATCCTGATCAAGTATGCCCGGATGTATGGCTATGAACACAAGCGCACCGAGGCGCAGTTTGAGGTCACGTGGAACGAATTGCAGACGGCACTCCCGGCGGGCGGCGAGAGCGGATTTCTGCTGGGTGTTTCCGATAACAAGCTGCTGCTCGATGGTATTCCGCTCGAATCCGGGAACGCGGAGAAGAGCTTCGCAACATTGCTGACGACGGCCGGACTGGCCAGCCTCCATTTCTCCAAAGAGGTCACGGAAGAGGATTTTGTGCGCCTGGTGCGCGCCTTTACCGTCGCCGGATCGAAGGCCACCGACGTTGCCAAGCAGATTAAAGAAGCACTGGGCGTGGGCAAGCAGAAGAGCACGATCAAGATCAATGAAGTGAAGTTTGTCGCGGCCGATCCCTTGACCGGCGATGTCAGCATTGCCGCCCAGATTGCCGCCCAGACTCTGGGTCCGGAATTTAAGCAGTGGCTCAATGATCCGCAGAAATTGTTGCAGTTGATTGCTGCCGCTGAGGGCGCAACTTCAGGCGGGGGTAAAGGGACTGGCGACGGAACTCCAATGGTGCCTCTCGGCAGCGCGCCCAATCCAATACCCGGTCAGAGCGGTAGTACTGGTGGCGGGGCGGCTGCGGGAGCTGCACCAGCGTGGACCGGCGGCATGGTTCCGCTGCAGGAGCAGGAAGTCATCCAGGCCATCCGCCTGCTGACCCGCTTCGGGCAGGTGCAGCAGGATCCTGGGGTAAAGGAAGAAGACATCCAGAAGGAACTGACCGAGACGGACCCGAACACGCGGCTGAACCTGCAGCAGTTGCTGGGCAGTCTGGCGGCGAAAGCGTCGTCGGAGGAAGAAGACACGCCACTGCTGATGAAGGCCGCCGAGCACATGGCGATCCGATTCGCTCTCGAGCGCTACCAGAAGGGCGAGATCAAGGTCAACGCGGTGCACCAGATGATGGAGCACATGAGCCGGCAGATGGATTCGCTGCGCTCCATCCTGAAGCTGCAGGAAGAAAAGATGAGCAAGGCCGGGATCCTGGTGGAGTCACACGCCGACATCCTGGACCGTATGTTCTGGGCCGAAGTGCCCGAGGCAGGCAAAAAGAGCGTACTGATGTCGAATGAGGCGCCGTGCGTGCCGCCACGCAACCTGAGGCAGTTTGTCGAAATGCTGCTGGACCGCGATGACAAGCAGACCGCATCCGACATTCTTAACAATTATTCAAGTTGCCTAGGCGCAAAAGATGCAGAGCCGCGGCGCAGAACCGCGATCGGTCTCAGCCAGCTGGCTGATCTTTACGCGCGGCTGGGCGGCCAGCCGATGGCGCAAGCCGTCCGCAAGATCAGCGAGCAGATCATCGTCGAAAAAGATGCCGAGCTGCAGAGCCTGTTCAGCGCAGCGTTTGTGCGCCTAAGCCAGGAAGCGAGCGCGGCCAAGAATTATGCGGCCGTGAATGAAGTTTGCGCTGGCATGGAATTGATCAGCGTGGAACGGCCGGTGCTGATGAGTGATCTCCGTCCCCGCGTGGGCGTGGAGAACCGGCTGCCGGAATACATTGAAGAAGCCATCCAGATGGACGCGATCCCGGCGGATATGCTGGCGGTGCTGCGGCGAACGAGCCAGTCCGGTGCGGAGCACCTGGCCGACCGCTTTTTCCGCTGCATGCGCCGCGATGAATGCGATCGGATGATCGAACTGGTGAAGCAGCTGGGATCGCCAGTACTCACACAGTTGCGAGAAATCCTGCGGACTGGCCAGCCAAGGCAGGCTTCGGGAGCGGTGGGTTTGGTCAGCCGCCTCGATGTAGGGACGTTGCTGGAATTGCTGCCCGTGCGCTTGCCGGAGTGGAACCGCTTTTATCACGACGTCGTGGTGCGGCAGATCGCCTACGGGGCGGCCGAAGACCGCGGACGAACTTTGCTGGAGCTGGCGGAAGTTTTGGATCCGGTGGTGTTGCCGGAGGCAGTGGACGAAATTGGAATGAGCAGTGACCGGACGTCGGTGCCTCCGCTGATCGCGATGGCGAAACCAGGTGACGCAGCTTCGCGTTCTCCGTTTGTGCAGCTGAAGGCGATCGAATCTCTGGGACGGCTGCGCGACGCCGAGGCGGTGGCGATTCTGCGGGAGATCGTAGAGGCCAAGAAGACATTTGGCTGGGTCCATCATCGCGAACTCAGGATCGCAGCGGCGCAGGCGCTTTCAAAAACCGACCCTCGATACAGCTCGCAGGTGATGTCAGACGCCGGCCTGGAACCGTCCGAACTGGCGATTGCGCCTTTGGATATGGCCCCGGCCTGCCCATGGGTGAGGCAGCGGCGGTACGAACGGCTGATCCTGGCAAAGACCGTGCCTGGAATTTTGGGCAGTTCATGGGGTAAATCGAGGATCATCATCCGCGAACTGAGTCTCGGCGGAGGCATGGGCACGAAGGAAGACAACCTGCGCATCGGTAGCGAGGCAGATCTGGAGATTTCGGTAGGGATGCGGTCGAAGATCAAAGCCCATGTGCTGCTGCGCCGGGCACGAGTCAATGAGGTGGGATTTGAGATCGTGAATACGGATCTGGAGAGCCGCTACAAGCTGCGCCGCCTGCTGGTCGAGGCCCTAAACCACGCTCCACAAAATAAAGGAAACGATTGGGGCGGGGAGCGGAAAGTCTAAGAGCTTCGACCCGCGAGCTCTGAGCTAAGAGCCACTCGAGTCGGTTCGCTTTGGCTCAAGACTCAACGCTCACCGCTGGAAATCTCTCCAAAACAAAAGCCTCTGCGGCGAGCAGAGGCTTTGCTGTTTTTCCTACTAAGTCTGCTTACTTTACCTTCAAGAAGATGATCGCGAGTGTGTAGAGCGCGAGCGACTCGATCAGCACCAAGCCGAGAATCAGAGCAAACTGGATCCCGGGTCGGGCTGCAGGATTGCGGGCCAGGGACTCGGTGGCCGCGGCAACAGCCTTGCCTTGGGCCAATCCGCAAACGGCGGACGCGATCGCCATCGAGAATCCGGCGGTGATCGCGATCCAGCTACCCTCGCTCATTCCGCCGCCTTGTGCGAAAGCGGGCACGGCGAAACAGAGGGCCGATAGAGTCATGAAGATACGGCTAAGTTGACGCATGGTGTTTCTCCTTGGATGAAATTGCCGCCAGTGGGTGGTTGACGCCATACCGTGCAGACGCCCTCACGCTAACGACAGTGGCCAGTGGCCAGTGGTTAGTGGTCAGTAGAATCTGACCCCTAGCCGCCGATCGCTCACCATCTTTTTCTCTCCACCACAGGGGCTAAAGCCCCCAAATCTATTGCTTCAAACGCGGCCCTAAAGGGCCGCTCTTCCAATCTAGTGCTCTTCGGCGACGGCGCCCGACACGTAAATGATCGACAGAAGCATAAACACATAAGCCTGCAGAACAGCGACGACGATGTGCAGGCCACTGAAGATGATCGGAATGCCGATCGGGATCATTGAAAAGAAAACCAGCGTGATCAGGTCGCCGGCGAAAATGTTGGCCCAGAGACGAACCGTCAGCGAGAGCAGCCGGGCGAAATGACTGACCAGTTCGATCGGAAGCATCAACGCCGCCAGCAAGATGCGGGCAATCAGCGGCATTCCTTCCATCGGCGGTCCGAAAAAGTGCAACAGATACTTAGGGCCGGCGTGCTTGAATCCCTGTGCATGGTAGTAAAGGAACGAGCAGATGGCGCATCCGAGCGGAACGATCGGAACTCCCGTGGGCGACTCGAAACCGGGGATCAGTCCGATCAGATTGCACACGAGAATGAAGATGAAGACGATGGCAAAGAACGGAGTGTACGGCTCGCTGTGATGGCCAATGATTTCGTGGCTCTGGCTGAGCACGAATCCTTCAATACTTTCAAAAGAGTGCTGCAAGCCTCCGGGCGATTCCACAGAAAGACGCGAGCGGAGGAGCAGAAAAACGACAAGCAGGAAAAAAAAGACCAGCAGCTCCATCGAGAAGGAGTTGGAGATCGGCGCGGCCGGATATTTGGGCTCGATGTGCAGCATCCGCAGGAACGCCGTAACCTGGCCGGCCAGCAGGTGATTCAGAATTTGTGTGAACCAGAGTTGTTCGGGCATGTAGAACAGCTTTTCGCTGCAAGCTCCTAGCTCTTAAATGATCGCACCGGTAGCCGCTATAACCCGCGAGTTATTCCCACGTACAGCTCATACACGGCTTCGAAAACGATGGCTCCCACGGGCAAGAATAGGCCCGCAAACAAACCCCTGAGGCTCGCGGGGAAACTGGTTAATATAGCATACGCAGCGGCTCCCAACAACGCGTATCGGAGGAGGAATCGAGCCACGATCCCTTTGCCGGACAAGGGTTTGGCGGTGTTGGTGACGCGGTCGGCGAGGCCCGAGACGCCGCTTTTGAGCCAGTGGAAGTTGAGGTAAGCGATGACGCATCCCAGCAGGAAGCCGAGAGCGCTCCGCCAGCCGAACTTCCAAGCTGCCACAGCAGCCAGGACAGGGGCTAAAAGGAGCATGAAGTTGCGGATACGGTTGAGGGCATTGGCGAAGAAGGCGTCGGACGGACCCGGAGTCGTCGGTATGGCCGAGTTGGAGGAGTCGTCGGTCATGGAAGCGATTGCCATCCCCATCACCACGAAACTCTCACTTCGTGTCGCGGGAAACCTGCCTGATCAGTTCGAACAGCCCTCCGGCAGTCCCGAGGAGTAGGCCGACGACGCTAATCCAGCCGGTATGCAGCCAGCGATCGAGCAGAGAGCCAATCAGCCATCCCGCCACGGTACCCGCCGGGAGCATGAACGCCAGTTGGCTGTAGCGGCCAACTTGAACCCATGGGCTTTTCTTCTTGTCGGGATTGGGATCGGGAGACACTTCTTAGAGGCGCGAAAGGAAGATTCTACGCTACCGTCAGCCGAGTCTGCCCGGCCATTTGTGCTTAGCGAATCAGCTTCGCGACGTCGGGGTTTTGCGCGATGCCCAGCGCCCAGTTGGCCAGTTCGATGAATCGGTTCGGAAGAATGCCAATGTAGAGCGTCGCGAATCCGGTTACCGTGAGGGCCGCGCCCATGGCCAAGCTCAACGGTAATTTCTCTTCTCCCTTTGCCGCTTCGCGCATGAACATGGCATTCGCGATCTTCAGGTAATAGTAGAGTCCGAAAACTGAGTAGAGCACGCCTAGCGACGCCAGCACATAATGACCGGTTGAAATCAGGCTGAGGAAGATGAAGTACTTGCCCCAGAATCCGGCGAGCGGAGGAATCCCCGCGAGCGAGAGCATGAAGATCAGCATCAGTACGGCTTCGACCGGGGCGCGCGAGTAGAGTCCGTTGAGGTCGTCGAGTTCGTCGCCGATCACGTTGCGATGGCGCAGGGAAGTGATCACCGCGAAGGCGCCGAGATTCATGAACGTGTAGACGAGAAGATAAATCAGGATGCCCTTGATTCCGTCGGGGCTGAGATCGGTCGCGGTGCCCGCGATGAGCCCAAGCAACATGTATCCGACATGGGCAATCGACGAATAAGCCAGCAGTCGCTTGGTGTTGGTCTGCGTGAGCGCGGCAAAGTTGGCGCCCGTCATAGTCGCGATGGAAACGAAGACCAGCATTGGAACCCACGTCGAGCGCATGGGCATGAGTCCGACGATGAGGATGCGCAGCAGCATCGCCCATCCTGCGGCCTTGACCGCGACGGACATGAATCCGGTGACGCAGGTCGGAGCACCCTCATAGGCGTCCGGCGCCCACTGGTGGAACGGGATGGCCGCGATCTTGAAGAGCAGCCCAGTCATGGTTGTGACCAAGGCGATTACTGCGACCGGCTTGTATTGCGGGTCGAGCACGCGCTTCATCAATTCCTGATGGATCACGTCGAGCCGGGTGCTTCCGGAAAGTCCATAGAGAAGGGAAAGCCCATAGGCAAAGATGCCCGACGAAAAAGCTCCCAGCAGGAAATATTTCAGCGCGGCTTCATTGGAACGGCGGTCGCGGCGGAGGAATCCGACCAGGACGTACGTCGACATCGCCATCAGTTCGAGGCCGATAAAGATCAAGACGATGTCGAAGCCGGCGGCCATGCACATCATGCCGGCGACCGACAGCAGCATCAAAGCGTAATATTCGCCGTGATTCTCATGTTCGGTCTCGAGGTAGCGGACCGACATGAGAATGGCGACCGCGGTCGCGGCAAGAAACAGATAGAAGAAATAGAGGGAGAATCGGTCCACCAGCATCGTGCGGAGCATGCCGGGCGCGCCGCCTGCGCCGGCCAGCCAGAGCTGAATCTTATAGACGCCGAGGGCAGAGAAGAGAACACCGACGAAGGCTGTCACCGCGTTCGCCCACTTCATCTCCTTCGGGAGCATGAAGTCGATCAGCAGGATGCCGAGTGCAAAAAGCACCAGCAGCGTGATCGGAAGGGCGAGAAGATAGTCGGTCCAGGCCACTAGTTCTTCCCCTTGTTGGGCGCGGACGGTGCGACAGCTGGGGTGTCGAGCGCCGGCGCCTGAACTGCCGCATTTACCGTGGCTCCCGGCTGCGGATAGTCAGGCCGAACCATTGAGATCGTGTGGTTCACCGGCTGTTCAAGGATCTGCAAAAACGGCTTGGGATAGAGCCCGATCCAGAACGCCATGATCAGCAGCGGAACGAACGTCGCAACTTCACGCGGAGTCAGGTCTTGCAGCTTTTCATTCTTCGGATTCGTGACGGTGCCGAAGAAGACGCGCTGGTAGAGCCAGAGTAAATATGCGGCGGCGAGCACAACTCCGGGCACGGCCCACGCAGCCCAGCGCCAGTTCTCCATGAACGTTCCCCAGAGAATCGTGTACTCGCCAATGAATCCGTTGAGCAACGGCAAGCCCATCGAAGACAGGAACATGATCATGGTGATGGTGGCGTAGACCGGCATCACATTGGAGATTCCACCGTATTCGGAGATTTCACGCGTATGGCGGCGTTCATACAGAATGCCGACGATCAAGAACAGCGCACCGGTGGAGATGCCGTGATTGATCTGCTGCAGAACCGAGCCGCTCAATCCGAGCGGTGTCAGCACGAAGATTCCCAGCGTGCAGAATCCGAGGTGGCTGACCGATGAATACGCCACCAGCTTCTTCATGTCCTTCTGCATCAGCGAGACCAACGCACCGTAAAGAATGCCGATGATCGAGAGTGCGATCATCCAGCTTCGAACTTTTGTATGCGTGAGCACGTCAGGGAAGAAGGGAAGCGAGAAGCGGATGAAGCCGTAGGTTCCCATCTTCAACAGAACGCCGGCCAGGATCACCGAGCCCGCGGTCGGCGCTTCAACGTGGGCGTCGGGCAGCCATGTATGGAAGGGAAACATCGGGACTTTGATGGCGAACGCGAAAAAGAAGCTCAGGAAAAGCAGGGTGGCCGCGTAAGGGCCGTAATCCGAATAGATCTTCGGAGCCGTCTGATACAGCGCTTCCAGGCTGAACGTGTAAATGCCAGCCACAGCGTGATGATGGAAGTACAGGAACAGGATGCCGAGCAGCATCAGCACCGATCCGGCGAGCGTGTACAGGAAGAATTTAATGGCGGCGTAGAGTTTGCGCGGGCCGCCCCATATCCCGATGAGCAGGTACATGGGCACGAGCATCGCTTCCCAGAAAACGAAGAAGAGGAAGAAATCGAGCGCCATGAAGACGCCGAGCATGCCCGTCTGCAGAATTAGAAACCAGATGTAGTATTCCTTAACGCGATTCTCGATAGCGGTCCACGACGAGAGGATCGAGATCCAACCCAGCAGCGTGGTCAGCATGATGAGCAGGAACGAGATGCCGTCGATGCCCAGGATGTATCCTGCGCCGATCGAAGGGATCCAGTTGCCGGGCGCACCCTCCATGAATTTGAAGCCGGGCTCGAAGCGCTGCGCCCAGAACATCGGCACCAGCGGCAGCGAGATGAGGAATCCGCCGAGCGCGAAAATGTTGGCGATCCAGCGGACGGCGTCCTTGTTGTCCTTGGGGACAAACAAGAGCAGGATCGCGCCAAGCAGCGGCGTGAAGAGGATGATCGATAGGATGTGAGATTCCATAGTCAGCTTCTAGCTACTAGCCATGAACTGTGAGTCCCGAGCGTCGAGCAACATAACGCCTCTTGCTCGCTGCTCACGACTCTTCGCTCGCAGCTTTAGTGATACACGTAATAGAAAACGAACCCTACCAAACCCGCGGTCATCACCAGCGCGTACCACTGCACCAGTCCCCACTCGAACAGCCGCGCGAAGTACGAGAATGGGAGCGTCGCGTAAGCAACCCCGTTCACCAACAAACCGTCGATGATCCACTTGTCCCACCAACTGGAAATCTTCGCGGTTAGTCGGGTGATCCATCCGGCAGCATTCACGGCACCGTCGATCACATGCGAATCGAACCACGAACTCGCTTCGCCGAGACCCATTACGCCCAAACGCATGTTTCCGAGCTTTCGGCGCCCGGTGAAAACGTAGTCGTATCCTTCGTCGACGTAATACTTGTTGAGCAGCGTCTTGTAGAGCGGTGGAGACGCTGCCTCGATCGGCTCGACGTAGCCCTTCTCAGCGCCGGCATAGGAACGCCCAGCCATGAACCAACCCAGTCCAGCTGCGCCCACCGATAGCAGCATCAGCAAGTACTCGGTCGGGCTGGTATGCTCTTCTTCTTTTTCTCCAGCGGCGAGTTGTGCGGCCTTGCCTTCCTCCACTAAAACGCGAGCTTCTCCGTGCGCGAATACGGGATCAAGGAAGTGAGCGAAGCGATCCGATCCGCCAAGGCTGTGAGGCCATCCGAGGAATCCGGCAAAGATCGAGCAGACTGCGAGCGCGACCAGCGGCATGGTCATCGACGCGGGCGATTCGTGGAGATGGTGCTCGACTTCGTGGCTCGTGATGCGCGACGGGCTCCAGAACGTCAGATAAATGAGGCGGAACATGTAGAACGCCGTCATCAGCGCTGTGATGTAGCCGATTCCCCACAGGATGCGATAGGCGCCGCCTTCGCTGGTCCACGTCTGCCACAGGATTTCGTCTTTGGAGAAGAATCCGGCAAACGGCGGAAAGCCTGCGATGGCCAGAGTGGCGACCAGCATCGTGCGATACGTAACTGGAATTTTCTGGGACAGCGCCCCCATGTTCCTCATGTCCTGTTCGCCGCTCATCGCATGGATGACCGACCCGGCGCCGAGGAAGAGGAGAGCTTTGAAGAACGCATGGGTGAAGACGTGAAAGACGCCCGCGGAAAAGGCTCCGACGCCGAGCGCAAGGAACATATATCCCAGTTGCGAGACCGTCGAGTAGGCGAGGACGCGCTTGATGTCGTTCTGAACGAGTCCTATCGAAGCGGCAAAGATCGCGGTTAGGGCTCCGACGATCGCCACCGTCTTCATCGACGTGGGCGCGAGCACGAAGAGAGCATTCGATCGCGCCACCATGTAAACGCCCGCGGTGACCATGGTGGCGGCGTGAATCAGTGCAGATACCGGCGTCGGCCCTTCCATCGCGTCCGGCAGCCAGATGTAAAGGGGAAGTTGCGCCGATTTGCCGCAGGCTCCGACGAAAAGGAGGAGTGTGGCGGCAGTAATGTATTTCAGGGTGTCCGCCGAGTAGCTACCTGAATGGGCGAATGCATTCACATCGATGTAGCGCAGCGATCCACAGAGCCACGCAATAAAGAACATGCCGAGGATAAATCCCGCATCGCCGATTCGATTAACGATGAATGCCTTGTTCGCCGCGTCGCTCGCCGACTTACGCTGGAAATAAAATCCGATCAAAAGATACGAGCACAGGCCTACACCCTCCCAGCCGACAAACATCAGCACGTAGTTGTTCGCGAGGATGAGCGTCAGCATGGAAAACATGAAGAGGTTGAGATATCCGAAGAAGCGGTAATATCCACCTTCATGCGCCATGTACCCGGTGGAATAAATGTGGATCAGCATTCCGACTCCGGTGACGAAGAGGAGCCAAATGCTGGAGAGCGGGTCGAGCAGGAATCCGGCGTCGGCCTGGAAGTTGGCCTGTGCGCCGTTGTCCGTGACGTAGTTCAGATGGCCGGTGTCGGTGCCAAGCCAGGTGTAAAGGATTTTCTGGTAAGGCTGGTGATGATTCGCGTCCGCCCACGACGTGTACTGCAGCACAGCCCCGCATGCCATGAGGAACGCGAGCACAACCGCGCCGACACATACCGCGCTCACGGTAGCTTTTTGCAGCCGGCGGCCGAAAAAGAACATGATCGCCGCGCCAATCGCGGGAAGCAGCGGGATGAGCCAGATGTTTTCTAGAAATAGCATTGAGCTCTCAGCTCTCGGCCTTCAGCCAACACATGTCGTGCAGGCGAGCCATTCGTTCGCATCGCCTTTGCAAGCGCTGACAGCTGATAGCTGACAGCTGCCCTTCTACCACTTCAACAAATTGACTTCATCCATGTTGACCGTCTCCTTATTGCGGAAGAAGGCGATCAGGATGCCGAGGCCGACCGCGGCTTCGGCGGCGGCGTCGGTGATAACGAAAATCGCAAACACCTGTCCGTGCAGCGCGGCGCCTCCGTGGATGCTCTGCCAGTACCGCGAAAACGCGACAAGATTCAAATTCACCGCATTCAGGATCAGTTCGAGCGACATCAAGACGATGACCACATTCCGGCGCGTGAGCACGCCGATGACGCCCAAAAGGAACAAGGCCGCACCCAGTACCAGATAATGCAGGGTCGAGATGTCGAGCATGGCGTGCATTTGTCAATCTTGAGTTATGAGCGACGAGCGGTGAGCAATCCAGTTGTCGTCACGGAATGGCTCGTTGCTCATGGCTTGCCGCTCATCACTCACTTTCAAATTCTCTTCTTCGCCATCACGACCGATCCGATAATGGCTACCAGCAACAACAGGGACGCGATTTCGAAGGCGAACATATATGTTCCGCTGCGGCGGTCGAACAGCAGGTTCGCGATCAACTGCGTGTTCTGGTTTTCCGAGTACGTCATGCGGCGTTCGACGAAGAGCGTGATCCCTCTCGCTGTCGTGGTGTAGACGGTGATGAACAGTCCGCCCAGGGCGGCCGCAGCCGCGACTCCGACCAGCCACTGCTTGTTGAATTGACGTTCTTTCTGCGAGCGTTCGATTGAGATCAACATGATTACGAACAGGAACAGCACCATAATGCCGCCGGCGTACAGCATGATCTGCACGCCAGCCACGAACGGGGCATACAACATCAGATAGAGCGCAGCCTGCGCCAGCAGCGTCGTGATCAGCGCCATGGCCGAATGAACCGCATTCTTCCGCGTGATGACCATGATGCCGCCGACAATCATGATCGCGGCGAGCAGGTAGAAGAAGAACGAAGTTGCCACCGGAGGATTCATAAGTGCAACGCCTCCTGAATGTCCGCCCACAATTCGGCCCGCATCCCGACCACCGCCGTCAGAATCAGGAGTGCAAGTCCCGTTGGCAGCAGTACCTTCCATCCAACTTTCATCAATTGGTCAAAGCGGTAACGCGGGAACGTGCCACGATACCAGATATAGAGGTACATAAATCCGGCAACTTTGGCCGAGAACCAGTAAATATCGACCACGCGCACGCGGACAGGGGGGAGAAACAAGATCAGCCCGATCACGGCCAGCGCTGCCCCAAATCCACCGAGTCCGATGGTTTGGATCTTGAACAGAGGGTGCTTGGGCATGCGCGCCGTGCTGTAGAAGCACAGGCCCGCGAGGAATAGAAACGTAATGCCGGGGAAGAGCGAGAAGACCAAGGTCCAAAAATCACCGGGTAGCGCGTTTGGGAATGGCCGCAACCATCCGCCGAGCCACAGCGTGACCGCGATCGAAGACACGGCGATCATCGCCGAATATTCCGCCAAGAAGAATAAAGACCACCGGAATCCGCTGTATTCGGTATGAAATCCGGCCGTCAGTTCGGATTCCGCTTCTGGCAGATCGAAGGGCGCGCGGTTTGTTTCCGCGACCATCGCAATGGCAAAGACACCGAACGCGATGATGCCGAGCGGGAAAAATTTGAAGATGAACCATTCGCCTTGCGCCTTCTGCGCTTCTACGATGCCGATCATGCTGAGGGTGCCTGTGCCTTCGATGTTCATGCTGCTCATCATGATGGCCGAGACAACGGCGAGGCCCATTGCTACTTCATACGACACCATTTGCGCGCTCGATCGCAGAGCGCCCATCAGCGGATAGTGCGAGTTCGATGCCCATCCGGCAGTGACGATGCCGAGCACGCTGAGCGACGACACGCCGAGCATGAAAAGGATGCCGATATTCATGTCAGTGATGGCGTGTGTCGGACCGAACGGAACGACCACAAATACGGTGAACGCCGCCAACACGACGATGAACGGCGCGACCCAGAAGACGATCGCATCGGCTTCGGCCGGGATGATGTCTTCTTTGAGCAGCAGTTTGATCGCGTCGGCGATAGGCTGGAGGAGGCCGTGAGGACCAACGCGCATTGGTCCGAGGCGCACCTGCATGTGCGCGAGAATCTTGCGCTCGAGCCAGTTCATCGCGATGACGGCGACGGAAAGCCCGGCGAAGACGAGCAGGATGTAAACCGTGGCCCAGAAAATGTTGCCGGCGGCGCCCGGTGTTAGGTTGCTTTGGAGATAAGACTGGATGTAGTCGATGAGCCAGCCCATCAGCGGTCCACCTCGCCGAGAACAATGTCGAGGGTTCCAATGACGGCAATGACGTCGGCCACCAGTTGGCCGCGGCACATCATGTCCAGAGCCTGCAGGTTCACGAAACTGGGCGGGCGCACGCGAATTCGATAAGGCTGTGTCGATCCGTCACTCACGATGAAGTAGCCAAGTTCGCCCTTGGGAGCCTCGATCGAGTGATATATCTCGCCGACCGGAGGCTTGATCACTTTCGGAACCTTCGCCATGATCGGCCCTTCGGGAATTCCATCGACGGCCTGCTCGATGATGCGCAGCGACTGGCGGAATTCGGCCATACGAACGATGTAACGGTCGTAGGTGTCCCCATTTGCGCCAGTCGGAATATCGAAATCAAAATTCTTATAGTTAGCGTAGGGAAGCGCCTTGCGAATGTCCCATTTCACACCGCTCGCTCGAAGCACGGGGCCGGTTACGCCGAGCGCGATCGCGTCTTTGCCCGAAATGACTCCGACACCCTTGGTGCGTTCGAGCCATATGCGATTGGTCGTCAGCAGCTCTTCGTATTCGTCGATCTTCGGCTTCACGAACGCAACAAAATTCCTCACGTCCTTCTCGAAGCCGTCATAAGCCTCATACTGCAGGCCACCGATGCGAAACGCGTGCGTAGTGAGGCGGGCCCCGCAATATTTCTCGAAGATCTTGAGAATCTCCTCGCGGTCGCGGAACGTGTAGAACAGCGGCGTGATGGCACCGATGTCGAGCGCATGCGTTCCCAGCCAGAGTTGGTGGCTGGCCATGCGATTCAGTTCCGTAAGGATTACGCGGATATATTGCGCGCGCGGCGGAGCCTCGACGTTCAAAAGCTTTTCGACCGCTTCGCAATATCCCAGGCCGTTCGAAACCGC
This sequence comes from uncultured Acidobacteriota bacterium, assembly GCA_963700225.1. GTDB lineage: Bacteria > Acidobacteriota > Terriglobia > Terriglobales > Acidobacteriaceae > Sulfotelmatobacter. The sequence goes on along the minus strand of CAVOWU010000012.1, from coordinate 299,069 downwards.
GGCAACGTAGTCCATGCGGTCGACGTAGGGATTGAACATCGTGTAGGTGCGATTTTCGGCGATCTTTTCCACGCCACGGTGCAGGTATCCGATCACGCACTCGAGCCCGAGCACCTTCTCGCCGTCGAGGCGCAGTATGACGCGAAGCACACCATGGGTCGCGGGATGCTGCGGCCCCATATTTATGACGAGTTCATTCGCATCGAGAAACGTCTTGTCAGGCGTATCGAGATCGAGCGGCGAGAGTGTGTTCGGGTCGGTCATTTAGCTATTGCCCACTCTCGATTCCCAGGTTGATCTGCACCCATTCGTTGTCCTGCTGCAGGATTCCGTAATCCTTCCGGAGCGGGAATCCCTTCCAGCCATCGGGTAGCAGAATGCGCTTCATGTCGGGATGGCCATCGAACTTGATGCCGAACATGTCAAAGACTTCGCGTTCGAGCCAATTCGCAGTCGCCCAGATGGGCACCGAACTCGGCAGGTTTTCCCCATCGGCAATGAGCGTTTTTACACGGATACGTTCATTCCGTGGAAAAGAGTAAAGCACCCAGACGACGTCGAACTGCTTCTCGCGCTTTGGATAGTGCACCGCGGTGATGTCCACGCAGTAGTCGAACTGCTCTTCATCGCGCAGAATCTGCAGAATCTCGGGAATCAGCGAGCGGTCGACGACCATGTAGTTCTGGCCCAGATACGTCAGCGGCTCGATGCCCGAACCATACTCGCGCTTGAATCTCGCGATCATGGGCGAATCCCACGGAATGGGCACCGGCGTTGCGGGTTTCGCAGGGGCGGCCGGCTTGGCAGCGGCCGGAGCTGCGGGCGCGGCCGCTGCCGGTTTCGCAGGAGTCGAAGTCTCTGTGGGTGAGGCGGTGTTGGCTGGAGCGGCTTTGGTTTCTGATTGAACCGATCCGGAGGGTGTAGATTTCACCCCGCCCGGAGTTGCGGGCTGATCCGCCGTCGGCTTCGGTTCATTTCCCGACGGCGGTGTCGAGGGGGATTTGATTTCGTCCGGCATAAGGCGACGGGACAAGGCTCCGGCGCAGGCTGCGTTCGAAAGAACGTTCACTTTTATCAGCTTGACGGAACGAAGTCAACGAGTGCCAGACCGGAATTTGATGCCAAATGATTTGGCCGTAACTGGCCATGTTTCGCAGTCATGCTTAAGAATTCAAGAGTGCCCTCAGCCGGTTTGCCAGCCTTAACATTTCCTGTAAGTCCGCTTCCAGCCTCTCCGAGCTCTGCATTGGCATCTCCCCGTATCCACGGATTCTGGCCGGACGGCTGTCCTCAAGGCACAGCCAAATCTGCGAGACCTCCGACGCTAGGATGCGGTGGAGGTTTTTCTTGGAAGGTTGAAGGTCATATCTTTTCATGAACGTAGAGATGAGTGCCTGCAGCCTAAGCAGCGCGTCGCTGATTTGTTGTTTTTCCTGGGAGCTGACGCTTCCTTCGATGACGTCGAGCGCGGACGGGGAATTGCGTTGCTCAAGAAGGTCGAGGATGCGCACGGCAGAAGCGTCCGCAATGAGCATGCCGCTTGCGATGGCGCGCCGGTGGCCCTCGCTCAAGAAGTCATCCATAAATTGTCCCCTGGCCGAGCCTGAAGTCGATGTAAAGGGGCGCGAGTTTGACGTGTTCGCGGGCAGCGTATTTCGACCTCGTTGCCATCTGCAGCATGGCAACAATCGCTCCCGGATTTCCTTTGCTGTACGCGACAATTTTCTCGATCACCTCGTCCCGATTGAGCGCGTGCAACTGCACCTCCCGACACACCTGTGCGGCGAATTCCGTCGCGGTAGCAGGATCGAAATTGCGCAGCGAATACTTTTGCGAGCGGTCGGAGAACATTGGCAGTAGAAAACCGGCGTCCTCCATGTGCGCCGAGCGTACCACCGCAACGATGGGGGTCTCGGTCCGGTTGCTGAGATCTTTAAGCGCTCCGGAGAAGGACTGCGACGGAGACTGCACGTGATCGAGCAGTATCCAATAGCGGCCTTCCTGCAAGGCATCATCGACGATCCCCCGCACCGCTACGGCCGATTTCTGCCCGATCGCGTTTTCGCTGTTCGCGCCAAATACTTTCATTACACGTTGGTTTTTCTTCGCAAAAAGCGCCGCCAGAAGGCTGCGAAATGCAATCTGACCGCTGCTTGAGTCACGGCAATAGAGCATTTGCGGAATCTCTGGTTCCAGATGTTTGACGAGCAGCGTTTTCCCCACTCCTGCCGGGCCATGAACGAGAAAGGAGCGGCCATTGGAAAACATCTGCTGCAGATCCTGAAGCTCGAGAGTCCTTCCGAAAATTGGAACCAGAGTCATCGGGCCTCCGAAGGCGTGCTGTTGGCACTCATTCCCGCTAATTCAGCGCCGATCACCTCGAGCCGCGCGATCGATGCTGCGACCGATGGCGCTCCCGCGGCGTGGGCCTCGCGCGCGCGTCCGAGCGCACGCTCGGCGGTTGTACTCAATTCGCGAAGCATCGTCCGAATCTCAGTTTCCAGACGGCGCCGGCTCTCCGCGACTCGATTGTCGAGGTCGTTTCGCACTCGTTCGCTATTGGTTTCGAGCAGGAGATCCAGGAACTCCCCGGCATCGCGCGCAATGATCGAATATCCCCGCACCAGTCCCAGCAGCAGATCCGCCACGTACCGAAGCGGCGACGCGGGTATTGCGACTGTTATGTATTCGTTGAACTGGAACTCGGAGCGAGCGCGGAAGCCATGCTCGGGCGGCAACTGGCCCGACAGGTATGCAAGCTCCGGGCCTCCCAGTTTGTGCGCTTGGGCCGTGCACTGGTTGGCGGACTCCGTGAATCTGCTGGTGATTTGCAAGTATGCCTGTGCGGCATCCGTCTCTTCTGTGGCGAGCCATGGCAGCGTGTGGCTTCGCGCCACGTCTTGCGCCACCTGCATCGCCAGCCGCCGGTAACGTGGCGCATTCCTTCGCGGAATCGCTGCCAGAGCCTCATTGAGCTGCCCGCGGGCGGTGGCGCGCACCGACTTAAGGAACGCGTCGCGCCGGTTCCCAAACAACTTCGAAAGCTTTTGCTGCTCTCCCGCAAACAGGTAGCCCAGATCGTTCATCGATTGTTCGGTCTGCGAAGCGAGCTCTCGCAGCCGATCGATGCGTTTCTCAGATTCGTCAAATGGCCTTACGAGCGCCTCCCGTTCCTCGCGGACGACCTGCATCAGTTGCCGGGATAAACGTTCCATCGAACGTCGTGCCGCCTGCTTGACCAGTTGCCGTCCGGACCCTTGCGCCAGGAGTTCCAGTTTGCTAAGAAATGCAGGCCAATCTCTGGCCGACGGGCGCCCGTCGAGCTGCTCGAGTGCGCTGACTTCGAAGATTGAATCCACCGGCCCCATCAGCCGGTTCTCCAGCACCTCGCGTGCAAATGAAACAGCCGCGTCCCGTTCCAGTTCGGTCACTCGGTCGGCTTTGTTCAAGACGATGATCAGATTTGAAACTTGCTTCGCGGCCATTTCGACCAGCGAGAGTTCCTCTCCGCTGATTGGTGGGTCGGCGCCGATCACGACCACTGCTGCGTCGATGCGGGGCAAGAAAGCATGCGTTGCCGCTGTATTGCCGGCAAAAGTCGAGCCGAGGCCGGGTGTATCGACTAGGCACATCCCCTCGCGCAACAACGGACTGGGGACGAACACTTCGACCGCCGCAACTCCTTTTGAGTTTTCCGGATTACGCGCTTCTGAAACGTATTCCTCAAGGCAATCGACAGAGACTTCGGTCCACTCTCGACTCGACAGGCGGACGCGCGCCCCTTTCTTCTTTCCGAATCTCACGATGGTAGCCACCGCCGTGACCGGGACGACTCCGCTGGGTAGAAGAGGCTCTCCCAGCAGCGCATTCAGCAAAGTAGACTTCCCGCGTTTGAACTGGCCGACGCAAGCCACATAAAACTGTCCTTGCGCAATCTGTTCTGCCGAAGAAAGCGCTTCATTCCTGATGTGCTGGTGATGAAACTGCTCGGCAAGGCTCGCAATGCGTAGAAGAATCTCGGCGTCAGCCGGGCCTGTGCTCACCGGCGATTCGCGAGTGGGTTCCATGCTTGCCACTTCGTTTGTCCCGTGCACTGAACTCATCGAGTGATCCGTCAACTCGAGCGAAAACTCCCGCCGTTAGCGGCGCTCCGTTAGACCAAGAATCTTTTCTTCAGGGATTTTGCCGGAAGACTCCGACAGGATCCCTGTCAGGAGTCATCATCTGTTCCGGCTAAAGGGTGGGAACAGCAGTTACGGTGAACTCCTTCACCGTTAATCTTCCGTTCAATTATAGCGGGGTGGAAGAGAAAGGCAACGGTCAACTTTGTATTGCAGCGAGATGCGATCTCATTCCGAGTCAAACCAATCGACGAAGATTCCAATCGCCTCCGAAAGGTTCGTCGGGCCGCACGCGATGTGAAATACCTGTCCGTCGATCCAGTAATGAATCCAGTTTCTTTCGTCGCGATCGATTCTAACCTTCCACAGCTGGGCTCTTTGTTTCTTGGTATCACGCAAGCTGATGTGAACCTGCCAGCCGGGATTGTCCAGCGATTCGATTCGAATTCCGGAACCAAGCTCCCACGCTCCATTGCACTGGCGCGCATACCATCGCTCTAAGGCGGACAGGCTCATGGGCAGAAGTGTCATCCGCGAGCTTGTGCCTGATAGCTTTCGATTAAGTCGCGAATGCGTTCCGCATCGCCTTTGCGGTGGCCGTGGCTAGTGATGGGATCGGAGCCGCCGGTGGATTCGATCACGATCTCTGACCAGAAGACGCCGGTCGAAATATGAACCGAAGCTACCTTCGAGATCGGAATGCTTTCTTCGTTGCTGCCAAACAGCCGCGACTTGGTGCGGATGACGCGCTGCGGGCTGACCACAAGTCTGGTGGGGAAAAAGAAATTGCCTTGCGTCCACCGCGAAGCGCTGAAGGTTTCGGCGGGAGATGAGTCCATCGGGTTAACCGGAGTGTCAGCCATGTCTGTGCGGGGTTCTCAGTAGCGCCGTCGCCTGGGCAGTTGTCGTAGTCTGCCCTGAGCTCAGTCGAAGAGGCCTGCCCATATACCTTAGACCCATTCTAGGGCGCCTTTTTTCCAGACCCAGATGTATCCAACAATCAGGATGGCCAGAAAAATTACGATCTCGAACAAGCCGAACAAGCCGAAGGCTTTGAACTTGACCGCCCAGGGGAAGAGGAAAATTGTTTCCACGTCGAATACCACGAACAGAATCGCGATGATGTAATAGCGGACCGTATATCGTCCGCGTGCGCTGTCGATGGGATCGATGCCGCATTCGTATGGCATCAGCTTGGTCTTGCTGGGATTTGACGGCCGCACCAGCTTGGCTAGAAGCAATGTAATCGGAAGCAGCGCGCCGACGATGGCGATAAAGATAAAAATGGGGACGTAGTTTTGCGGCATAACAAGTCTGGCCTTTAATTTCAGCGCAGCACGCCATAGTAGCGCTGATGGAGCCGTGGTTCAAGACTCGAAAGAGTTTTTGAATACGGACCGCACGGAGGTGCAGAAAAGGCCAAGCCTTGTATAAGCCCACGCGGGCGATAGTGCTAGTGCGACTCGGGCTCGGCTGTCATACTCGGTCTTGCGACGGAGGTACGTGCTTGGATGACGAACCCCACACTGCTCTCACCACGGAAAATCCAAATGACCCCGCACCCAACAATGCATCGGATCCGCCAAACGCGCCGCTACCAGCGGAGCCTAAGCCCTGGGGCCGGATCGATCGCATCCGGCTGTTGATCTGGGCTGGAATCAGCTTCGCTGTTCCGTTCGCTCTCGTGTACGGCCTGCATGTAGCGGGGCGGAATCCGTCGGTTCTTACCGTGCAAAGCGAATTGCCGATCAAAGTGTTCATGGCATTTTTTGTCTCGCTGGCGACTTGGGTTGTGTCCCGCATCGAGAAGCGATCTCTTGGGGATTACGGGATTCCTCTCCGTCAAGCCTTCGGAGCAAGATTCTGGGAAGGATCGGCGTGGGGCTTCGCCATGCTCTCGGCGATTCTGCTCGTCCTGCGGCTTTCGGGCCACTTCCAGATCGACTCGGTGGCGCTCGCGGGAGGTGCGGTGATCCGCTGGGCGCTTGCCTGGGGCGCAACATTTCTTGCCGTGTCGTTCAACGAAGAGCTTGCTTTTCGCGGCTACTGGCTCTTTTCGATGTCCCGGCGGATGCGTTTCTGGCCTGCCGCGCTCTTTCTCTCAGGGGTATTCGCGGTTGCTCATCTCGGCAATCACGGTGAAACCATCATGGGAATTCTGCAGGTGGTTGCGACTGGATTGCTCCTTTGTCTGATGATCCGGCGCACTGGTACTCTCTGGTTTGCCATCGGATTCCATGCCGCATGGGATTGGGCTGAGACTTTTTTCTATGGCACGCCCGACAGTGGGCTACTCGGCGTCGGCCGGTTGTTGAACACGTCAGTTAGCGGGCCGAACTGGATCACGGGTGGCTCGGCCGGACCGGAAGGCAGCATCTTCGCAATGGTTATTCTTGCGCTTTGTGCCGCGCTCGTTCACTTTCGCTTTCCGAAAGTGATCTACCCGGATCGCCCCGTCTAGCAGTTCAAACCAGCGCCGCGCCTGAGAAAAGTACGGAAGCGAATGGTCTACGAGAATCCGTTTCGCGAGAGCGGCAGCTCCCTGACTCTCTTGCCCGTGGCTGCGTAGATCGCGTTGCAGAGCGCGGGAGCAAATGGCGGTACGCCTGGTTCACCGACTCCCGCGGGCGCAGCAGAGCTTTCTACGATTTGCACGTCCACGTGGACCGGAGCGTCATTCATGCGCGCGACCGGATAGTCCGAAAAGTTGGACTGATCAATCACGCCGTTCGTAGCCGTGATCTCGCCAGCACGAGCGATACTGGTTCCAAATACGGCAGCGCCTTCGAATTGCGACCGCACCGTTTCGGGGTTGGCGACGATTCCCGCATCCACCGCGGTATAAACGTTTGGAATTCGTACCGCGCCTGAGTTGTCGACCTCGACCTCCACGACCGTGGCTACGTAAGTAAAGAAGCTGCGGTGAACCGCGATGCCCATGCCCCATCCGTTACCCGACTTCTTCTTGCCCCAGTTCGCCTTTGTGGCGGCCAGTTCTGCTACGTGCCGCAGGCGCTTGGTGTCATACGGATATTGCTGCGCTATCTCTGGTGGCTGCTTGGGTCCGGCAATGGTTTGTCCGGGTCCAATCAATGCCAGCAGGTAGTCATACGGATCGCGGTTGGCATTGTAGGCCAACTCGTTCGCGAACGACTGCACCGCAAACGCGTGATAAATATTGGCCACCGATCGCAGCCATCCGATGCGCACATGCGCGACCGCCTGTCCGTTCTCACTGCGGAAGTTGGGGACGTCAAATGGAATCACATCCCATCCCAACGACATTTCACCCGCGCTTCCGTATACCGCAGTCTTGTCGAACGTCGATCCGATCGGCGGAAACACGGAACGCTGCAGCCAAGCCTTCGGCATCCCGCGGTCGTCGAGCGCTGTCTTGATGTACATGGCGGCGACGGAGTGGTAGTAGTCGAACTTGATATCGTCTTCGCGGCTCCACACTACTTTCACGGGCTTGCCGGTTTTCTTGGAAAGCACAGCGGCCTCGACCGCATAGTCAGGCTTCGATTTGCGCCCAAAGCCTCCGCCCAGAAAAGTCACGTGGCAAGTGACGTCTTCCTTCTTTAGTCCGAGTGCTTTGGCAACTTCTTCCCGCACGCCCACCGGGTTTTGCGTTGGCGACCAGACCGTCACCTTGTCCCCTTGAACATCAGCGACGGCAACGGGAGGCTCCATCGAAGCATGCGCCAGATGTGGCGCGAAGTATTCTGCTTCAAAAACCTTGCCGCCATTGGCAAACGCCGCGTCGGGATCGCCGGCCGTGAAGACCGCTTTGCCCGGCTGCCGCGCGGTTTCTTGTAACTGCTTCTTGTAGTCGACTGATGTGTAGCTGACGTTGGCTCCATTGTCCCAGTCGATCTTGAGCTGCTTGCGCCCTTTGAATGCCGACCACGTGTTGTCGGCGATCACCGCAACTCCGCCGAGCGGCTGAAACGCGTGCGGAGGAGTAAAGGGATCAATCGGCAGCGTCTTCTTCACACCCATTACTTTTAATGCCGCCGAATCGTCGACCGACTTTACTTTTCCTCCGAGGACTGGTGGGTGCGCGATGGCCGCATAGAGCATGCCGTCGACCCGGATGTCCATGCCGAATAGTGGCTTGCCCGCGCAAACATCAGCCACATCGTATCCGGGCGCTGGCTTGCCGATGTAGCGCCATTCCTGCGGAGACTTGAGTTTTATCTCTTCTTTCTTCGGCACCGGCTGCTTGGCGGCGAAAGCGGCGAGCTCTCCGTAGCCAAGCTTGCGAGTAGAAGCTTTGTCGGAGACGACGTGTACAGGATCAGCGATGCACTGCGACTCTGGAACTCCCCACTGCTCGGCGGCGGCACGGATAAGCATCAGGCGGGCGGTCGCTCCTGCTTCGCGCATTGTGTCGAAAAATTCGCGGACCGAGTGCGAGCCGTCCGTGTCCTGCGATCCGTATTTCTCATCTCCATCGCCCTGGATGACTTTGACCCGGCTCCAGTCGGCATCGAGTTCATCGGCGAGAATCCGCGGCAAGCTTGTGCGAACGCCGTTGCCCATCTCCGTTCGGTGGGCGACGATCCACACCGTGCCGTCGGGTTGAATCCCAAGGAAGACTCCCGGATGAAACACCGCAGCGTCGATCGATGCGGTCGTAGTCTCAACCGTCCCCGGTGCCGTATTTCTGGCTGCTTTCGCGAGAAGTGGAGAGGTTCGGACGCAAAGCACAAAGACGCTGGCCGAAAGCATTCCCTGCAAGAAATTGCGGCGGGACGCGTTTTCAATCGTGATGTCCTTCAGAGGAGCCTTTTCCAGGGTGATCATGCGGTCTCCTTCGCAGCTTCATGAATCGCCGCCCGGATGCGCTGGTAGGTCCCACAGCGGCAAATATTCCCCGACATTCCATCATCGATGTCTTCGTCGGTCGGCTTCGGTTTCGACGACAGCAGGGACACCGCCTGCATGATTTGTCCCGTCTGGCAGTATCCGCATTGAGGCACGTTCACTTCCGCCCATGCCTTTTGCAGAGCGGTTGGGCCATGCGCCGAAATTCCCTCGATCGTCGTGATCTCGAGACCTGCGACGCTCCCCATCTGCTTCTGACACGATCGAATCGCTTTGCCGTTCTGCAGCACCGTGCATGCTCCACATAGGCCCATGCCGCAACCAAATTTTGTGCCCGTGAGTCCGAGAATGTCGCGCAGATACCACAGCAGCGGCATCTCCGGATCGCCGTCGAATGTTCGCGTCTGGTTGTTCACCTTGAACTGAGCCATGGAGATTCCCCTGAGTCGGAAAGGATATGAAACTCGAGAGTATTCTACTGCCGGCAGGGAGTCACAATGCAAATGTGCGCCTAGGCATGGTCGACGAGGCCTAGCTGCCCCTCGCGAGCGTTGCGCCCGCGGATCCAGCGGAGTCTCGATCCGCCTATTTTTCCCAGTGCGTCGCGCTGAACTGTTCCGGGTCAAACACCCCAGGCGCCAGCTTCACGTTCGCTTGAATATCCGTGTAGTCCTCCGAGAACACTTTCTTTCCCTCGGAATACACCTCTACTCCAGCGGCGATCCATGCTCCCGCCAGCGGCTGATAATTCACAAAACGAATGTCATTGAGTTTTGAAGGGTCTTGCCGCGCCGGTTCAATCACGCGCACAAACAAAAGCGTGTCTTTCGCCACCCAGAACTGTTTCGACTTAAGATCGTCCTTGTCCGCGCCGACGACATAAGCGGGTTTTCCATCCCAGATGTCTTCGTGAAGCTTCGATAGATCATAGCCTTCGTCCTTGACGATCTTGGCCGTCTTCGCCGGATCCTGCCCGTTCACATCGAATCCAAGGACCAGGAGGATATTGACGGAATGCCTTGTCCCCGCGATCTTGTTGTCTTTGACGATCGTGATATTCCCGTCGACAAAAATATACCCGTTGCCATCGCTCGCCGGCCCAATATCGATGCGCAATTTTCCTGGGACCGACAACGCTTCGTACCAAGTTTCGGCCGAACTGGTTCCGTCGGGCTTGTAGGTCGTGCTCTTCTGAGTGAAGGTTACGTTCTGGTACCACGACGCCTGATAGCGGTCGTGCATGGCGCGCAGCAGATCTTCGCCGCTGCGGATCTCGGCCGCCTGCGCCGCAATTGGAGCCAGCAAGAGCACGACAAGTGCATTTCGGATCAGTCTCATTGAGTTTCCTCGTGGGGTCGAGCGCATAACATCCTACGCCTTCTCTGTCCTTGGACGACGAAGTCGAAGAAATGTCTCACACCGTCGTGATCGGCGTCATGAACTACTAGAGGTTCTTGTCGGGGAAGAGAAACACTTTGCGGGCCAGTTCGGACTCGAGCGTCGCCTCGTTGTAATAACGACTGAGCACCCCGCCCTTCCATTCGAGCAGATCGCCGTTGTGCCGGGCGAAATCTTCCCAACTCTCCGTCGACGCGCGCGCCATCCGCTCCCGAATCAGAAAGAAGTAGGCATGCGTGATGGTCTCGTGACAAAGCCCCGGCTTGCCGCGAGCCGCTGCAAACCGCTTCAGCGCAGCAGTGAACTTCTCCAACGCCTGCAAGGGCGGGTTTTCCGATAGATAGGCGAACGCCAGCCGAACGTGGTCTGCGTGATGAAACGAATCCGAGCAAGCAGCGCTAGATTCGAAACGCTCGATGAGTTCCGCATTGGTCATTGGCCGTCGATCCAGAACGCGGATGCCTTATCGCGCAGGATTTCGAGTGAGGCTTCGGTGTTTAAGGTGACCTTGGGCATGGCAGAAGCCGAAAACAAGCCGGACAGCGTTTGTTGCTCGCGGACGAAATAGCCGTGCTTCTCTTCGTTGGTCGAACCGAATTTTTTCGCGTATTCGAGGATGAACTGATCGTTGATTCTCGGCTGAATGCCACGTTCCCAAATGCTGGCGGGCGTGGCTTCCAAGAAGAGTAATCCGCATCCAAGCGCGGCCAGACGCCGATCGAACCCAGTCACATCCTTCCAAGACACAACGCCTGGCCGCACACAATGCGTCAGGTGCAGAGTATCGATAAGGACAAAGCACCACGGACGCGAGTGTTCCTGCACACCGGCGTGCAGCCATTCGAGCATGCTGACAATCTGCTCCAGATGGCGCGCGTTTTCATCCACGGTCAGTGTTCCTTTGTCTTCTGAAACGGCCAAAGGTCCGTACGTGTGGGACTGTGCGAGATGGACCAGCGTTCGTATCTTTCTCGGCTTCGAACTATCGGTGTGGCGGCGAATCAGCGCGTCGATCAGAGTCGACTTCCCAACCCCCGACGTACCTTCGATCAAGAGCGCCTTGAATGGTGTTTCCGCCATCGGCTATCAAGCCTTTCCCAGTGCAATCGCAAACGCCGCCGCGGCGTAGATCACCAGGTTTCCAATTCCATACAACCCATGCAGCAGGTGAAGCAGAATCGCCATCACGAAAACGGCCAGCAAAAGCCACGCTCCGCGAATTGCAGTCTGCGGAATCAGCAGAAGAATGCATCCGGCGATCTCGCCGATGCCGAGTACCATCCGCACGAACCCAGGCATGTGCGTGCCCGCGAACTCGTGCGCCGCGCTAGGCATCACAAAAAGCACTGCTTCGATCAAGACGACCACTCCCAGCGTCCACTGCAAGACGGTCAGCCCAAGTTTGGTTTGTGACGCGCTCATCGATTTACCTTCCTGTTTGTCGTTTCCGCGGAGATTGACTCTTGATTTCCTTCAGCCGGTGGCTGGCGCTCGAATCCAGATCGAGCTCGTAGAACCTCTTTAGCTCACGAATGCGCTCGAGCGACGCAGGGCTGAACGGAGTCTTGCCGTCGAAGGCATGCAGCACAATGCCCTCGAGCACATCGCCCAATGTCATGTCGTGATATTCCGCGAACGCCTTCAGGACTTTGAGAATGCGCTTTTCGATGCGCACCCCGGTCTGTACCCGCTCGATTTCCAGTCTGGGATCGTCGGCCATGTGTACCAATGTACCAAGGTACGTAAATCCACGCAAGTCAAATAAAAGCCAGCGCACGATCTGGATAATTTGCACCCGCATGTATACTTGCGCCGCCTCGGTATCAAGACTTGGGGTCCCAGCTGTGAAGAATGAAATGTGCTTCACGAGGCTAAGGAGAACAACAATGCGCAAACCGTTTTCGTTGTCCCGTTGCCTGCTCGCTGCTGTTGCGTTGATTGCTTTTTGTGCGCCGTCCTGGGCCCAGCAAGGGAATCTCCGTACCGTTTTGTTCGTCAAACTCAAGCTGGATCAGGAAGAAAACTGGAAGACTACGGTCAAGGACTACACTGCGATCCTGAAAAAGGCAGGGTCGGAACAGCAGGCTACAGTCTGGGAATCCCAGACTGGACCTAGACTTTACGCGGTCGTTTGGTACTCGGCGAAGTGGAAGGACATCGGGGAAGATGATCCAAAATTAAAGAACTCCGCCTCGGAAATTGCCAACGTTATCGCTCGTCTGAACACCGAGTCTGACAGCCTGGAGTACTGGATCGATGAAATGCAGCCCGACCTCGGCATTCCTTCGAAAGAGATCCCCACGATGGTGCGCACGAGCCGCACCCGTGTCATTCAAGGCAAAATGGACGAGGTTAAAGCGATGTTCCACGACCAGGTTGTGCCCGCAATTAAGAAGTCCGGCGCTACCTCGTATGGCCTCGCGGTCGCCCGCTATGGCACGCCCAGCAATGAAATCCACACCTACATGGGACTGAGCGGCTGGGGAGATCTCGATTCGCCCTTCGGCACCCAGAAGGGAATGACTCCGGCGGAGTGGAAGGCCTTCCAGGCCAAAATACCGTCCTTGATTGAAAGCACCGAGTGGACGATCTGGAAATTCCACCCCGAATTGAGCTATCTCGTGCCGGCGAAATAAGAAAGTGAAGAAGTAAATCTAGGGTGCCCCATCCTCGTCGCACAGTTCGCGATGAGATGGGGCTTTTGACTTTACGTCAACAATTCCGAGGGCGACTACTCCCCGTTCTTCGCGACTTCCGTTTTGGCGCTCCGCAATTCCGGACGATCCGAATGCTTTCCGCCGTCACAGTTCTTCAGCAGTTGCGCATAGTACGAATTTGCCTTCGCGGATTGATGCGCCAGTTCCGCGGCCTGTGCCGCGCCTGCCAAGCCGTTGAAGCGGTTCGGATCGATCTTCATCGACTTCTCATACTCCGCTAACGCGTTCTCCGGCTGCTTGAGATCGACGAGCATCTCCGCCAGCATTTCGCGGGCGGGAATGTCGACCTCCGCCTTCCCACCCTGATCCTGGGTGTCGGCGACCTCGCGCATCTGCTGCACCGCCGAATCATTTTGTTTCTGCACGAACGCCAGCCACGCATGTACCTCGCCGTGTGCGTAACCCGAGCGCTTCCCCTCGAGCGTGTAGGCATACTTCGATTTGCGCGTCGCCTCTTCCGCATCGTCGAACATCTGCGCGTTGCGCCGCGTCGCTTCCACGTCGCCCGTGTGCGCCGATCCAATCGTCCGCGCCCAGTAAGTGATCATCTGCAAATAGGCTGGTGCATTCGCTGCGGGTTCGAGAGCCGCTGCTTCGGACCAGCGATGCATCTCTAGGCCGTAGAGGGCCGGGAAATGGGCGGCTGCGAAGCCGTAGTACTCCAGCATGCCCGTGTCGTCATTGGTCGGAGCCGACGCCAGAACCTGCTTTGACTTCTCCAAAATCTGCTTGGCCGCTTCGTCCTGCCCCGTTTGCAGGTATGCGTACATAAGAAAATGCATGGCGTGTAGTTCGTGTCCATGCATGTACATCGCGTCCGACTTTTCCGTCAGGGTCACTGATTTCAGGTTCGCCTGAATGTCCTCCTGCCACAATCCAAGCCGGGCAAAAATGTGCGAAGGCATATGAACCGCATGCGCCGACGAAGGAGCGATCGCGGCGTAACTTCGAGCCGCTTCCAGCCCCATCGAAGCCAGTTCCGGCGAATCGCAGGCATGAATGATGTAATGAGCCAGTCCCGGATGATCGGGCTGCTTCCGGAACAGCGGCATCAGCACTGCGACCGCTTTTTTATTCGCCGTGTGCGATGTGTCGTCCGGAGAGTCTGACGCGAGCAGCGACAATGCATAAAACGCTCCGGCTTCGAGATCATCGGGATATTTCTGGTAAAGCTTTGCCATCGCGTCCGAGTAGGCGGACGCCTGCTTCAGGTAATGATCCTTCGACGGATCGCTATAGAACGCGGCCAGGGCCGAAATATATCCGCGCTCGCGCTCCGTTTTGGCGCCGATTTTCTGCGCCTGCTCGATCTCTTCGTGTCCGCGCTTGAGCGTCGCGTCTTCCGGCCGCTCCCAAATCTGGTGGAACAAGCTCATCGCGATTCCCCAATGCGCCATCGCGCACGCGGGATCCTTTTTCGCAAGTTCAGTGAACTGTTCCTCGGCTTCTTCATATCCGAATGAATGGAGCAGCGCGATTCCGCGCTCGAAGGCGACTTGGGATCCAGGCGCACACGAAATCGGAAATGAAACCTTGCCCAACTTCTCGTTGGCGTCGTGATGATGGCCGTGCATGTCGTCGTCAACGGCGAATCCCGGAACAGCAAAAAGAAGACAGAGCAGCAGGCACGCAAGCGATCTCATTCGAGTCATCGGTTACTCTCCATAAACGCAAACGCCTTAACTTTAACGGACTTTCTCCAATTTCACCAAGCGCAAATCCCGATCAAGGCTGGGTTCCCGCCTCGATCGCGTTCTCGCGACAGGGTCGGGAATCTAGGACGCCCGGAAGGCATTGTTTATAATCACCGTTCCACAACTAAGAGCCGAAAGCCGATAGCTGATGGCTGATGACAAAGCTGATAGCCAAAAAGGACCCCATTGGGACTCGACGAGAATATTTACGAACTGCGGCGCGAGAAATTGAAGAAGATTGAGGTGCTCGGACAACCGGCCTACCGCAGCAAATACGAATTCACCCACACGGCCGAGCAGATTCTGGCCGATTACTCGGCGAAGACCGCCGAAGAGCTCGAACAGCTGCGCGTGAACGTCCGCGTCGCCGGACGAATCATGGCGCTTCGCCTGATGGGCAAGGCCGGATTCGCCCACATCCAACAGGGTGGGAAGAAGCTGCAGATTTACGTCAAGAAAGACGCCGTCGGCGAACAAGGATTTGAACTGTATAAACTGCTCGACCTTGGCGATCACATCGGGGTCAGCGGCTACCTGTTCCGCACCCGCACAGGTGAACTGACGGTCCACGTGGAAGAGATCACGTTCCTCAGCAAAGATCTTCTGCCATTGCCGATCGGAAAGACTGTGGATGCAGAGGCCGCCGCCGAAGGCGGCCCTGAGAACCGAAACGCGCTCACTGACGTCGAACTGCGTTACCGGCAGCGTTATGTCGATCTCGTTGTAAATCCCGAGGTGCGGGAAGTCTTTCTGAAGCGCACCAAGATGGTGCAGTCGATGCGCCGCACCT
Organism: uncultured Acidobacteriota bacterium; assembly: GCA_963700225.1. Taxonomy (GTDB): domain Bacteria; phylum Acidobacteriota; class Terriglobia; order Terriglobales; family Acidobacteriaceae; genus Sulfotelmatobacter. The sequence goes on along the minus strand of CAVOWU010000012.1, from coordinate 283,519 downwards.
TCGATTCGCACGGATTCATCGAAGTCGAGACTCCGATGATGCAGCCGATTGCCGGCGGCGCTGTGGCGCGTCCATTTGTGACGCACCACAACACGCTCGATATGGATCTCTATCTGCGAATCGCTCCCGAGCTTTATTTGAAACGGCTGGTTGTGGGCGGGCTCGATCGCGTCTACGAAATTAATCGCAACTTCCGCAACGAAGGACTCGGCTGGCGCTGGAATCCTGAGTTCACCATGCTCGAGGCCTATCAGGCCTACACCGATTACCAGGGCATTATGAACCTCACGCAGGAGGCGATCACCGAGGCCGCGAAGGCGGTGAACGGCAGTGCCAAGTCGAAATGGGGTGATCAGGAGATCGATTGGTCGAACTGGAATCGTATGACCATGCGCGAAGCGATTATTAAGTTCTGGCCGGAGAAAGCTGGAGCCAAGCCAGAGATGAGCGACTTCGCCAGCCCCGAAAGCGTGAAAAAACTCGTCGAGCGATTTAACTCCAGCCACGCGCATATGGCCTACGACGCGAACGCTCCGGTAGGGAAGACAATTGCGGCTTTGTTCGAGGCTGTCGCCGAAGACCATCTGACGCAGCCGACGATCATTTACGAATTTCCGACCGCTGTCTCTCCGCTGTCAAAGCAGAAGCCGGACGAGCCCGACTGGACCGAGCGTTTCGAGATTTATGCCGGGCAAATGGAGATATCCAACGGTTTCAGCGAACTCAACGATCCCGAGGATCAGCGTCGGCGATTTGAAGCGCAGTTGAAAGAGCGCGAGCGCGGTGACGACGAAGCTCATCAGATGGACGAAGATTACATTCGCGCTCTCTCATATGGCATGCCTCCGGCGGGAGGCGTCGGAATCGGCATTGACCGAGTCTGCATGCTGCTGACCGATTCGCACACGATCCGCGACGTGATTCTGTTTCCGCTGCTGCGACCGGAAAAAGCCCCAACCACGGAAGAGCCGGGAGAACCGAAGTAGGAGCCTTTCCGAAACGAATGTCTGGAGATAGAGGCGAGCTCTTTGTCACTGGATGTAGCGTTTAAGAGCCAACACCTACTCAGCCGCGGAGCGGCGGCCTTCGTCAGCCCGGAAAGTAAGTCCGGGGGATGGTCGCAACAAAACGCCAAGTCCGGTGGGGACGGCACGAGCTCCCGATTACCCGCCAGCTATTAACTTCCCTGTACCCAGGAATGCACTATCAGTAGTGCATCCCAATTTTTATACTTTGGATAGCAGTTTGGGCTACGCAGTAGCGGCGCTACCGTAGTGTCCGGAACGACTGTGGACACTGGGTCGGTAGCGCTTTGCAGTTCCGGCCGTCCATTAATTGTCGGCAACGAACTTACAAACCCCAAATCCGGTTCGCTCCGACGACCAAACCGAACGTGAGCGCCGCGATGATGATCTCTCCGACGGCGCCGACGATGAAGGGACGCAATCCCTGTTTCGACATTTCCCGGAAGTTTGTTCGCAATCCAACTCCCGCAAAGGTCAACAGGAACGCCCAGCGCGAGAGATTACCCAATGAGCCAACTTGATCCTTGCTGAAGACGTGAAAGCTAACGAGCAGCGACATCGCCAGAAATCCAAGAACGAACTTCGGAAACTTGTTCCACAAGAAAGCGGCCTTATTGCCGACCGAAGAGGCTTGCCCACGCTTGGCCCAGTAGATGGCATAGGCCAGCACGACGAAGCCGATCATGGCGTTGCGCGAGGTCTTCGCGAGCACGGCAACTTTGCCGGCGGCATCGGAATAGAGCGCGCCGGTGGCCGTGGCTTCAGCGGTATTGTCCACTCCCAGCCCGGACCAAAGGCCAAAGGCGGTGTCGCCGAGGTGCAGACTGTGGCCGATTAACGGGAAAGTAAACAGGGCGAGAGCGCCCAGAGCGAGGATCGCCGCGATTGCAAAGGTCGAATCTTCGTCGTCGGCATCGATGGCGCCCTTGGCGGCGATGATGGCGGAGACGCCGCAGATCGAAGATCCGACCGCGAGAAGGCTCGTGAGTTTCGGGGGCAAGTTGAATACCCGCCCCAGGAAATGCATCAACAGCAGCGAAAGCGAGATTTCGATGACAACCAGGGCCAGACTGATTCCGCCCAATTTCAGGATATCCGCCAGCACAAAGCGGGAGCCCAAAAGCACGATCCCGACCTTAAGCCAGAACTCATAGGTGGCGATGCCGGGTTGAAATATCTTGGGGACGCTAAGAAGGTTGGAAATCACCAACCCGATGATGATCGCCCACAGGACATATTCAATGTTTGGAAACGTCCAGTGATGGGCTTTGGCGTAGGTGTTGAGGAATTTTTCGAGAGCCTTACCGCCATAGCCGACTGCGGCGAGCAATAGAAGTCCGGGTACTAAACTCAATATGCCGACCGGCGCGCGTTCGGACTGCACGGGCGGAACCGTAATTGATGCTGCCATGACCTGCCTCCGAGAACCCTTGAGCCTGAAAGTCTGCAACTACCACGGAACTTTGGGGATCAATGCGAAGCGAACCGCAAGCGCAAGAATGAGCGCCAGAATCACGGCCCAGGAATCTAACGAAAGCGTAAAGCTCTTGGTAGTGCGAGGTGCAGTTTCTTTCGCCACGGTCTCCTCCTGAAAGTCGAAAGTTATCTTTAGAGTATTTCCGAACTCACGGCGGCGCTGAGGGATTGCCGCACGACCGATGCAACGTCTTTGCAGACCACATCGCTCGTGGGCATAGGAACCTTGAGATGTTTGACGGCCAGCATTCCGGCTTGAGTTGTTAGCACCGCCGGCCCGGAAAAGGAGAGTAGGCCAAAACCGAGCCGGCGGCGATTCCGAGGGGAAGGCGCCCCTCAGAAGGTCGTTCACTTACGGCAAGTAGTAGCGGAACGACGTGAAGATCATGTTGTCGATTCCGTGAGGATCTCCGCCGACGCCCGACCATGTATTGCGGGTGATGTAGGAGTACTGCGTGCCGAAGCGGAAGCTGCCGCGAGGTCCGGAGTAGAACTTGTACCAGAAGCCTGCGGTACCTTCGATTAAAGCGCGGGTATCAGCGGTGCAATTGGCCAACGCGCCAGGATCGAATCCAGCAGTACCGTTGGTGGTGCTGGTAGCTGGGGGCTGCTCGGCGTAGCAACCGAAGTTAGGGGATGTCGGTATGCCGTAGCCAACCAGACTGCCCGCACCTTTGCTGCCCAAGGGGTCGAAGCTGACAGATCGGGACGCGTACTCGCTTCCAGCGTAGCCATACAGGTCAAGCTTCTTGGTGGCGTGGAACTCGAGAGTCGCTAACCCAAGCGAATTCTTGACCAAATGAACGGTTCCATTTCCGTTGATGGAAGCGTCTGCGAGCCCGCCTGGGCCGTAGCGACCGATTCCACTGCCACCAACGCCCTTCAAGCCGAAAGTGACGCGCTTGGCAATGTTCCAGCGTGCGCTTACGCCTATGCCGCCGCCTTCTTTAGAGGCGTTGTAAGCTCCGACTGCTGAAATCACGCCTGGTCCATAGCCTCCGCAGGTTGCTTTGGCGAGAACTTCGCCGCAAGGGAAGACGCGATCGGTGAAGCGATCGGCGATGCCAAAGACTTCGTAATGTCCGAAGCCGGGGTCGAAGGCGATCTTGGCGATGATATCCGGCGAGGGATTGAACGAATAGGTCGCAGTGGTGTTGTAGCTATTGCTGGCGCCACTCTCACCCAGCAGATAGTTGGCCGCGTTGCCGTGTGTGGTAAGCGTGGCCTGGGGGTTCTCGATCGCTACCGCGAACGAAACCTTGTCGCCGAAGGCCTTGGTCAAGCGAAGACCAAACTGGCGAGCGAAGACGAAACCGACGTTATATGACGGATCAATCGTCTTGGGACGGGCATCGTTGGATCTCCCCAGATCATCGTCCGGAGAGATACCGTGGCCATTTTCTGTTACCAGACTCCATGACTGGCCGGCGAGGAAAGCCCAGCCGCTATCGAACTTCGCCTGCGCCCATGCCTGCCGGAGACGAAGAGTGTAGCTGTTGGTCGAGGTCGACGTGGAGGTTACGCCGGCCGAGAGGAAGTCGGCAGAGACATAACTCGAGAGTTCCACGTTCTTCAAACGGCCATCGACAAATGTCGTGATCTTCGACTGGCGGCCCGAACCAAAGAACTCAGGCATCTGAGCCTGCGAGGCTCCTGGCATGGGTACGGAGTTAAAGGGTGTAGGGAGGTCTGCCGCAAGCCCTTTCGAGCGCCGGACAAACGCGCCTTCCGCGTATCCACCCGGGGTGATGTTGATGCCCCGGAAGTGCAACGTCAGAGGTCCTTCCATCTGCTTGTTGTAGACCTGCTCCGACTCTTGGGTCGCGGCTGCGGCGGGAACGGGAGCGGCTTCCTGCTGGGCCGGCGCAGGCGTGCCCAGCGCTGCGATCTGTTGTGGCGGGTTCGCTTGCGTGGGAGTCGTATCAGCTTTTGCAGCGGCGTTTGCCGGAGACTGCTGCGCATCCTGCTGGCGCTGCAGTTGTTCCGTAAGTTTCTGAATCTGGAGTTGCTGCGCCGCGAGCGCGTCTTTCAATGCTTGCACGTCGGCAGCGGTAACGGGCGCTGGAGCGGGAGTTGCGGCTGCGGGCGCCGGATCTTTTGCGGGAGCGGTGTTGGACGCTACTTCGGTTTGTGCCCAAGCACCGGCCGTCAAAGCGGCGAGCGCGAGAGCGGTTAGCAGTTTGTTAGTGGTTGCTTTCATGGAACAGTTCTCTCCTTTTTAGTGTGTGTAGCTAATTCTGATCTGGGGGTGGGGGAGGGAAAAATCTATAACGCGATTTATAAAATTATCATCATCGACATAGTAGACATTAATACCATCGCCCCTTTTTGTCATTAACAGACTGTTAATTTTTCTAAAGCGCTTTCGGGGGATTTCCTTCTAAATGACGCTAGGATGCGGGAGTTAGTCCCCATCTGTTTTGCAAATGACGTTCCATTCCTTTGAACACGACGCCGTCGACGATATATCCAATCGCGATGATCAAGATCATGACGGCGATGACGGCACTCATGTCGTTCAGATCGCGTCCCATCATCAGCACCTGACCTAGACCTAGGCTCAGATAGAGCATCTCGGCGGTGATGAGCGAGCGCCAGGCGAAGGCCCACCCTTGCTTCAGGCCCGAGACGATGAAGGGAAGGCTGGCGGGAAGCAGAACATACCAGAACAGCTTGAAACCCTTCGCACCGAGATTTCGTCCTGCCTGTCCGAAAATCTTGGGCATTTGCTTGCGGCCATCTTCCATGGCCAGCGTCACGGACAACAACGAGCCCATGATGACCACGAAAAGAATTGCGTTCTGATTCAACCCGAACCAGAGCAGAGCGAGAGGCCACCAGCAGATGCTCGGGAGGCTCTGCAAACTAACCAGCAGCCCTCCCATGGTTTCTTCGAGGAACTTGTTGCTGGCAACGCCGAGCCCCAGGATCATGCCGAGGACGACGGAGATGGCGTAGCCGATCAGAACGCGCTCCATGCTCACGCGGATCGCGATCCAGTAGCTGTGATCTGCGAAGCCGGCATACAGCGCTTCACCCACCCCCCACGGCGTGGGAAACAAGTAGGGCGGCCAGATCTTCAGTTCGGCGAGCAGGGTCCACAAGCCGAAGAGCGCGGCATAAAAAATAATGTAACGGGCGGCCCGTTTCATGCTTCCACTCCCGGTTCGATGTGCGGCTTTACGCCGGCACTATATTCAGCTTCGAGGGAGCGGTTGATTTCGTCGCGCAGTTCGTCAAGAATCTCGCGGGCGGCGCGGGCGACGTTGGGATCTTCCAAATGCCGCGGACGTGGCAACTCCACGGGGAATTCATTCTTCACCCGGCCCGGGCGAAAGGTCATGAGAACAACGCGATCACCGAGACGAATGGCTTCGCGGACGTTATGAGTTACGAAAATGATGGTGCGTCCGGTCTCGCTCCAGATGCGCTCCAGTTCATCGTGAAGCAGATCGCGGGTCTGTGCGTCGAGCGCGGCAAAAGGTTCGTCCATCAGCAGGACGTCTGGTTCCGTGGCGAGTGCCCGCGCGATGGCAACGCGCTGCCGCATGCCGCCCGAAAGTTGATGGATGTAGCTCTTTTCAAATTTCGCTAAATGCACCAGGCGCAGGTAGTAGCGGATCTTTTCTTCGCGCTCTGCCTTCGGAACGCCCTTCATCTTCATGCCGAATTCGACGTTCTGGCCAACAGTGAGCCAGGGAAAGAGGCCGTGTTCCTGGAAGATCAGGATGCGGTCCGTGCCCGGACCCTGGATGGCATTGCCATCGACCAGGATCTGGCCGGAGGTCTGCGAGTGCAGACCGGCGATGAGGTGAAGCAGTGTGGACTTGCCACAGCCCGAAGGTCCAACGATGCATATGAATTCGCCGGCGCGAACTTGCAGATTGATGTTGTCTAACGCGAGGAGGCGTTCGCCGCTCTGCGTGCGATAACTCAGAGAGATTTCACTGAGGCCAACCTTGGGAATCTCGGGCGAGACCGCACGGGCAGGACGGCCAACGGAAACCGGCCCGAACTTGCCGCGGTTTCCAGCGCGCCCAGGGATTGCGGGTTCAACCGGAATCGGGAACTGAGCCGGAACATTGTGTGCACTGGTGCTCATTGCATCGCCTTTCGGTTCTTTTCCGCGAGAACTTGGTTGAGGAGTGTGAGGTCGTAGAGTCGGGAAAGATCGGGCATCTGGCGGCCCAGGAAGCCGTCGTCAAAGGCTTGCTGCGCGGCCGTGTTCAATGCGGTGTGCAGGGGATCGTAAGTCACCTGCAAGCGCGAGAAGGCTTCTTCGAGCACAGCCGGGGGAAGCGCTTTGCCGGTCTCGCGTTGAATCTGCTCGTTCAGGAGTTTCTTGGCTTCGGGTTGGTGGGCGTTGATCCAGTCGGTCAGATCGATGTTGGCCCGGATCCAGTTCTTGACCAGATCGGGATGAGCATTCAGAAACTTGGTATTCACCACGAGCACGCCGATCACGAATTGTCCGTTCGGCCAAAGCGAGCGCTCGTCTACGAAAAGGCGGCCATTGCCTTCGTGAATCAGCCGCGTCGCCCACGGTTCGGGCGCCCATGCGGCGTCGAGATCCTTCTTGAGGAACAGCGTCAACTGGTCGGGATTTGCCATCGGGACGATACGTACATCGCCGCCCTTGTCATTGGACTGGAGGCCGTGATTCTTGAGCCAGTTGCGCAGCGCAACATCCTGCGTATTGCCGAATTGCGGCGACGCGACGCGCTTACCATGAAAATCTTCGGGCTTGTTGATGCCGGCATCGTTACGCACGATCAAAGAAGCCCCGCCGCTGGCCGCTCCGGACACAACGCGCAACGCTTCACCGTTGGAGCGCACGTAACCGTTGATCGCCGGGTTGGGTCCGACATAAGTCATGTCGATTGCGCCAGCAAAGAGAGCCTCGATCGCCGAAGGTCCGGCATTGAAACTGGTCCACTGCACTTTGACTTGCGGCCCCATGGCTTTTTCGAACCAGCCGTTCGCCTTGCCAACCATCGCTTGCGCATGCGTGATGTTGGGAAATGCGCCAACCCGGATCGTGTTGGCAGCGCCTTGAGCCCATCCAGCAGCTGTGGTCGCGAAAAGTAACAGGATCCCGAAAATTGAGCGTCTACTCACCCTTGGGGCCCCCGACGACCATGGGGAGGACGTTGGCGGATTGTTTTTTCTGACGTTTGCTGCCTTTGCCCGTAGGGGCGTCACCCGAGATCAGATCGGCCAGCGTGGTGTTATCGAGAATGCGGGCCGCGGCATCGCGGACATCGAGAAACACCTGGTACAACGCGCGGTGCGGGAGATCACGGTCAATCAGTTCGCGGAGATGCTCGGCATCCCCAAATGGCGCAAGCGGTCCGTCAATCAGACGAATGATTTCGCTGAGATGAAGCTCGGCGGGATCTCGGCGCAGCTGGTAGCCACCCTTGGCCCCGCGGACGCTGTCGACCATGCGGGCGTTCTTGAGTTCGAGGAGAATCAACTCCAGGAACTTCTCGGGCAGAGCTTCCTCATAAGCGATGTCGCGAATCTTGATCGCTCCCTGATGATGATGCCGGGCCAGCATCATCATGGCCTGCAGGGCATAGAGACCTTTTTGAGAGATTTTCATAGCAGCAAATTATACAGAAACTCCATGGAACTAATAGACTTTATTAACATAAATGACATAGCAAGCGAAATTCCAAATCTCGGGTTCTGGCGGCTTTCGGAACCGCCTGTTAAATCAATGGTTTAGCCGATCCGTTACCGGGTCTCGAGCGCGGTGATGTGCAGCCAATTGCAGTTTCGAGCAGGGAAAAATCCCAGGAATATGTGCCGAAAATCACGATGTTTGCAGGTTCTTGCACACTCGAAGAGTTTCGAAAATGCTAGGGGAACTTTAGCGGCCGGAAACGCGCAGGACTACCACAGTAATGTTGTCGGGCCCGCCACGCTGCAGGGCCATTTGCACGAGTTTCGCGCAAGCCTCCGCTGGCGGATTGTTTTGCGCGACTTGAGCCAGATCGTGTTCGGAAACCAGGCTCCATAACCCGTCCGTACACAGAATCAATACGTCGGACTCTTCGAGTTGAACAGGCTGGTTCGGAATGTGCGGAACGATGTCTCGGCCGGAGCCCAATGCCGCAGTGAGGATATGGCGCTGCGGGTGGGACTCAGCGTCTTCCGAGCGCACGATGCCGTTTTCGACCAGCCGTCCGACATAAGAATGATCCCGCGTCAGACGGGTGAGGCCGCCGTCACGGGCGAGATAAAGCCGGCTGTCGCCGATATGGGCGAAATAAAGGTTGTGTCCAATGATTGCAAGGGCGGTGCAGGTGGTTCCCATTCCATGAAACTGGGGATGCTCTTGGGCGTAACGCTGGATCGCGTCATGTGCCGTCTGGAACGCGGTGCTGAGAGTCTGCTGCGGGTCGCCGCTGAAATCGCAATCATAGATATGACGAACTGTCTCTACGGCCAATCGGCTGGCTTCCTGTCCGCCTTCGTAGCCACCCATGCCGTCCGCTACGACAGCGAGGCGCCCTTTGCGGTCGAACTCTGTGCTTGATTCGGGTTCCCAATAAAGGTAGGAGTCTTCGTTGTTGGCGCGCTGGAGGCCGACGTCGGTTAGACTCGCGGCTTCCATTCCAGGCTTTGGAGTTGTCGAGTCAACCGGCATAATTCAAATGCGCGAGCACTGGCGGAACCAGCGGCGGCCAAACGTCTTCTGGATTCCAGTCATTATACGGGAGTTCGCAGTGCCGCGGTTCCGGCTCCCCACTCCGATTCCTTCTGTTTCGACAAGAATTGTGTAGCCTACCACTTCCGGGGCCGGTCTGGACACGAAGTTTGTTTTTGTTCGGGAAAAGAAAAAAGCCGCAAAGGCGGCGGCTCTTTCTTCTACCGAGATTGTCAGACCGCGGGAGCGCAGTAGCTACTACTTTGCCGAGTGCTTGTCAGCCGCGATGCGTTTGCTCATGTGATTCGCTTCGCGATTGAGTTGGCGCTGGTCCTGCTTGGTCAGATGGCCGTTGTCCTTCGCCATGTCCTTCTTTTCGTTGTTCTCGAGGCGCTGTTCTCCGTGCTCGAGGCGGGCGGTTTGTCCGGGCGTTAACTGACCGTTCTTCACGCCATTGGCGATTCGATTCTGCTGATTCGTTTCACGTCCATTGACCTGGTTCACGCGCGGATGTCCAGGATCAACCTGGTCCGGGCCTGCGCCAGCAGTGTTTTGAGTTTGAGCAGAAGCCGATCCGGCAATCATCAGACCAGCTACTGCCAGGGTGAGCAGAGAGTACGTGATTTTGTTTTTCATGTGAGAGTAAACCCCTTCGCAAAAGTTTAGTTCTGGGTAGCGAGGTGCTGCGTGTTACGAAGGGGAAGTTCACGTATTTGCAGAGCGATACCAATGGTAACCATCTGAATGGTTACCGCCAGTGGAAGCAGCGCGTGATTTGGCAACGCCCGTCAGGAGGTTGTACCATTCGTCGATTCCGAGGACTCTTCATGAGAATGATTGCTGGTGTCCGATTCGTATGCTTATTCGCGTTGCTTTCCGGGCTCATAGGATTTCCACCTTATTCTGCGGCGCAGAAAACCGCGTCCTCGTCTGCCGCTGCTTCGCTGCCCAGTGAGAGGCCCGACAAACTCGACCCGGTAACCGAGAGCTTCGACTACATCAAACGTGACGTGATGATTCCCATGCGTGACGGAGTGAAGCTGCACACGGTAATCGTGATTCCCAAGGGAGCAAAAAATGCTCCGATCCTTTTGACGCGGACCCCTTATAGCGCGAGCGCACAACTGAGTCACGCCGCGAGTTCACATCTCGGCCCGATCCTCAGCGGATACGACAATGCAGTGGAGGTGATAGTGGGCGGCGGATACATCCGCGTGGTCCAGGACGTCCGCGGAAAGTATGGATCGGAGGGCGACTATGTGATGACTCGTCCTTTGCACGGGCCGCTGAATCCAACGGCGGTCGACCATTCGACCGATACCTACGACACCATCGATTGGCTGGTGAAGAATATTCCCGAGAGCAACGGGAAGGTGGGCATTCTCGGAATTTCGTACGACGGATTCCTTCCGCTCATGGCCTTGGTGAATCCGCACCCAGCGCTGAAGGTGTCTGTGCCGATGAATCCAATGGTCGACGGGTGGATGGGAGACGACTGGTTCCACAACGGTGCGTTCCGCGAGCAGAATATGCCGTATATCTACGAACAGGAAGGCACTCGCGACAACAGCGCGTCGTGGTGGAGCGACCACTTCGATGACTACGATAACTACTTGTCAGCGGGTTCAGCCGGGGAATTGGGCCGGCGTCACGGCCTCGAGCAGGTCGGCTTCTGGCGAAAGCTGCTGGAGCATCCGAGCTATGACGCGTGGTGGCAGCAGCAGGCGATGGACAAAATTCTCGCGGCGCAACCATTGAAAGTTCCGGTCATGCTGGTCGACAGCCTGTGGGATCAGGAGGACATTTATGGCGCTCCCGCAGTGTACAAGGCGATCAAGCCAAAGGACACGGACAACGATAAAGTTTTTCTGGTAATGGGACCGTGGCACCACGGGCAGGAAATCGGCGATGGCAGCTCTCTGGGCGCGATCAAGTTCGACAGCGACACCGGCCTTTATTTTCGAGAGCATATCCTGCGTCCATTCCTGGATCAGTACCTGAAAGACGGTGCGCCCAAAGCGGATGTCGCCCCAGTGACGGCGTTTGAAACCGGCACGAACATGTGGCAGCGTCTGCCCTCGTGGCCGGCGGGATGCGCGACCCAGTGCGCGATTCGCGCGAAGCCGCTCTACCTGCATGCGGGACTAAAGCTGAGCTTCGATCCTCCGCACAACGGCGCTGCGGCGTTCGACGAATACATTTCGGATCCGGCGAAGCCTGTGCCCTTCCGTTCACGTCCCATTCAGCCGGTTGGATACGGAAGCGAATTTACCTGGGCGCAGTGGCTGGTCGACGATCAGCGCGAAGCCTCGGGGCGTCAGGATGTCGCAGCTTTTGCGTCTGAGGTGTTGAAGGAGCCGGTGAAGATCAGCGGCCAGCCGGTGGTGAACTTGATTGCGTCGACCAGCGGCACCGATTCGGATTGGGTTGTGAAGGTGATCGACGTTTATCCCGACGAAGTCGCGATGCAGCCACACCTGGGCGGATATCAGTTGATGATTTCAGCGGACATCTTCCGCGGTCGTTATCGCGAAAACCTGGAAACACCGAAGGCAATCGCGCCGGACAAGCCGCTCTTGTATCACTTCACATTGCCCACGGCGAATCACGTTTTCTTGCCGGGACATAGAATTATGGTGCAAGTGCAATCGAGCTGGTTTCCGTTGTACGACCGCAACCCGCAGACGTTTGTGACGAATATCTTCTGGGCCAAGCCGGCGGATTATCAAAAGGCGGTGCAGCGGATTTACCATTCAGCAGACGAGGCGAGCTTCATCGAGTTGCCGGTAGTCGAAACTAAGTGATGGTCGGAACGGGTCGTATCAGCGCATGCCTTCATGCGTGCCGTTAAGGGGATCGCATCATAGTGCGGCCATAGCCGATGCGGCATCGCTGAAGCGATGCCCTGATACGAATCGAGAGGCCAAAGGAAAATCACTATCGACTTTCCACGAATCGTTTTACACGAGAGGTTTGATTCACTCCAATGCGTACCGCGTTCCAACTGATCGTCGGGCTTCTGTGGTTCGTTTCATCTCTGTCAGGGCAGGCCGCGCACCTGTGGGTGCTTCGAGCTCCAGGAGAGATGGTCGAGTACGATCCCGCTACTTTTGCCGCGAAGCAGACGATCAAAGTTCCCGCCGAGGCGCTGAAATCGCCTGGAAACATTTCAGTGAACCGCCTCGGGCAGATGCTGTTTGCGCCGACGGTTTCTCTGCCGCTTTCAGAGGACGACTCCGCAGACCCGCACAAAGTCTGGATTTGGAACGGGCACGCCTCTGTGACCATGGATCAGGGGATCGCGCGCAAGGTCGAGGAAACTGGATCCAATCAGGCCGTGATCGAGTCGGCGCCGGTTGTTTATCTTTCGGCTGACGGAAAGCATCTGTTTTGGTTTGCGAATCAAGCGCGGAGGCTACAGCGCGAAGAAGTAGATTTGTCGGTCGAGACCACCTGGCAAGCGTGGCGAACCGATCTGAGCGGCGCTGGACGCGAGGACCTCGCCTCCGCCAAACTTCCCGATTGCCGCTGTCCGACAGGTACGTGTGAAGAGAGTTGTCCCTCGGGCGTGGTATGGGTCCCCGACGGGGGGTTGGAAAGGTTTTTCCTGATCGCGCAATTCGTCGCGGGACAGACGGCTCCAGTGTACAAAGCGAGCACGCTCTATCGGGAAGACGCCGGAAAGTGGACAGGTACGCCATTGCCGGAGCCTCTGCAACGCGTGCTGGATTCTTCTCTCGATGGAAACTCGATCGTAGAGGCGATTCCGGATACGGGTTGCTGCGGCTGGTCAAATCAAAGCAACGATCAAACATTGGTTGTGGCAAATGGGAAAAAGTTCACGGTGTTTGACGAACAGGCGACCTACAAGAATCCCGATTACGATGTGAGCTTCTACACGGCAAACGCACGGCTGGCTCCGGATGCCGGGTCGATTGCGATGTCCATGACTGCGACCGCGCAACCCAACAAGCCGATTCAACTCTCTGAACAAGGGCAAGCGAATCCCGAAGAGTCGCAACACATCCGCAAAGCGCTGGCTGATTTGCCGGCGGTTGTCGTGAAGACCGTGGAAGATTCTCCGCGCCAGGTTGCCCTCGTGCCCCACGCCACGCTGGTCGGCTGGATCAGCGAGAAAGAGTTGCTGATCGTGGAAGATCACCTCCTGGTCGCCTACAACGTGGCGACGGGAACGCGGCGGAAGTCGACCGTGCGCGTGGACGACGCGGCACGGGTGTATCTGCGGTAACTGCCGAATCGTTGGGAACCCTGTTGTACTTTTCCGGGGCATAGCGCACCCTACTTTTCCCCCGCATTGGCTCCTTTGCGCTGACCCCCACGATAGATTATCCAGCCGATAAAATTAGCGCCAAGCACGACTGCTGCGATTTTCAGCGAATAGCGAGACTGGCTCTCGACCTGGATGACGGGGAAGATCGACAGAATGACGAAGAGCAGCGTGACGATGAATCCCGATGCAGCCGCTATCCGCAAAGCAAGCCGAGGACGAATTCCGCTCGCTTTCGGCGCGAGCAACGGTATTGCGAAAAGCGCCAGATAGGCGACTCCGTAGAATGTGAAACCCCAGGTCAGGAGAAGTTCGTAGGCTTCCTGCTCTCCAACACCGATCAGCGCTGCGATGCTCGCGGCCAGCGTCGCGCCTCCAAGAAAAAGAATTGAGTTCACCGGCGTTTTGTAACGCGCGTGCAGATGCGAGAACCACGCTGGCAATAAATGATCCCAGCCTGCAGCCATGGGCAGTCGTGCGCTGCCGCTGAAATAGAGACTGAAAGTAGAAAGGTAATTTGCCAGCAGAAGAAAGATGGCGACTGGAACAATCACCTCGCCGAACTTTCCAAAGCCGAGACGCAGCGCTTGCGGGATGGGTCCGATGACGTCAACAGCGTCGGGCGAAACATAGGCCAGGATCGCGCTGGTCGTGAAGATGTAAATCAACGCAATGACCGGTGCGGTGATCAGGATGGACCGCCCGATGTTGCGCACGGGATTGCGTGATTCTCCCGCGAAAATCGCTACATATTCAAAGCCGCTGAGCGCGCCAAACGTCATCTTGCTGAAGACACTGAGAGTGAAGATCGTGAGCGGAGGTGCAACCAGCCGCAGGGGATGAAACGGCCCCAGCGTTCCGCGATGCAGGTTCACGACCGGAAGCGCTACGAGAACACCCACAGTGATGAGCACGGCGATACTACCTGCATTGTTGAACCACTTGCCGACGCCGAATCCGATGCTGGCCAAGAGCATTTGCGCGCCGATCAAAACAACTGACGCCGCCAGCACGGCCCACTTGTTGTCGGCCATCCAGGCCAGGGACGGCACCGCATAGGCGAGGAATGTCGAGGTAACCAATCCGATCACCGCGACATAGAGCATGATGAACAGCCACAGGTTCCATGCCACCAGAAAGCCGATCTGATCGTTGAACGCCAGCCGCGTCCATTCATAGAGGCCGCCTTCGAGCGGCATCAATCGATTGAGATGGGCGACGATCAATCCCAGTGGGATGAAGAACAAAACCATGGCGGAGAGCCACAGAACAACGTGCGCGGGACCAGCCTTGACCGCTGTGCCGAAGAAATCAGGAACGATGACCAGGAGTATCTGTGCAAGGATCAGGTCAAACAGCCCGAGTTCCCGGCGCAAGCCGGCACTGTGGGATTCCACCGCGGCCTCGGCCATTCCGAGAGGCGAGTTGTCTGTCGTTGCCAAAATCGGGTCGGATGACGCACTAGGCTGCGTCTACTTCTTGTCCCCAGCGATCACCGCAGGTTTCAACAGCAGGTCCTGATAATCAAAACTGAAGTCGGCCAGGGGCGAGACCGCGGCCATGCGGGCACTGTCAATCGATCCATCCGGATTCAGCGAAAAAGTAATGAATGCGTCTTCGATCGTCCGCAGCCGCCAGTGCGCCTTGAACGTGTCGTGCTGCCAGTGCTGCAGGTCGCCGATCATTGTGGGCGTGTGGTCAAACGTCATCACCAGACCACCGTTTTCCATGTGAATCGTAATTGGTCCGTACCACGCATCGTTGTAAACTCCCGCGTATTTTTCCAAGGGAAGCGAAGGTTTGGACGCCGCATCGCGCGCTCCCTCCGCTTTTTTCATCGTTTCTTCCGCATCCTTATCCTCTTTGTCTTTCACAGCTTTAAACGCGCCGATCCAGTCTGTCGGAGGCAAATGAAAGTAATGATCGAGCACGTGGTAGAGGATCGAATCGAAGGCTCCACCTTCTTCGCCATTGGTGAGAACGACAACTCCCAGATTTTCTTCCGGTACTAGCATCACGCGCGATACAAAGCCGGCGACGCCTCCCGTATGGCCGATAAGCTTGCGTCCGTGATAATCGCGCAGTCCCCAGCCCAGCGCATAGTCGGCGAAGTTGGCTTTGAGTCCGGCGAGGGGGGCCGGCGGATCGCCGATCGGAAGAATCGTCTGCGGTGACCACATTTCCTTGGAGCGCTGCTCGGTGAACAGCCGTCCATCATGATCCACGAACTTGCCGCGATTCAGTTGCAATTGCACCCATTTCGCCATGTCGGCTGCGCAGGAGTTAATGGCTCCCGCGGGTCCGGCATTCTCCAGTTCTCCGAATGCAACCACTCGCAGTTTGCCGTCTACGCGCGAGTGCGGGTACGCGTAGTCGTCTCCGGCCTTGAAGGATGCATTGCTGACGTTAGAGTGACTCATGCCCAGCGGCGCAAAGATGCGTTGCCGAATGTAGTCATCCCACGACGTGCCAGTGACCGCTGGCACGATCTGCCCTGCCGTCATGTAAAGCAAATTGTCGTACGCATAGTGGCTGCGGAAACTCGATTGCGGCTTCATGAAGCGCAGCTTGTAGATGACCTCTTCGCGCGTGTAGGTGGTATGCGGCCAGAAGAGCAAATCTCCTTCGCCCAGCCCCATGCCGCTGCGATGCGTGAGCAGGTCGCGAATGGTCATCTCATGGGAAACGTAGGGGTCATACATCACAAATCCAGGAAGACGCTGGTAAACCGGATCATCCCAGGAGAGCTTGCCTTCGTCGACGAGCGTTGCGAGAGCGGTTGTCGTGAAGGCTTTGGTGTTCGATCCAATGCCGAACATGGTGAATTCATCGACCGGTGTAGGGTCGCCGAGTTTCCGCACGCCGTATCCCTTAGCGACGAGAATCTTGCCGTCTTTGACGATCGCGACGGCCATGCCAGGGACGTCGAACGTCTTCATCGATGAGGCGACATAAGCGTCAAGGTCCGCAGGCGGTTGCATTGCAGAACCTGGAACCTGCGCGTACATGGTACTGACAAGAATCAGCAATACAAGTCCGGCAGCGGCACGGAGCGAGGGGATCGACGACATGGGGTCTCCGGAATAGCTCGACGGCAGAAATTAAGACGCGGAGATTAGAACACAGAACTGCTGGATTCTCCGAGCAGGGGACGAGGCGGAATGCGCTGAGAATGCGAGGCAGGATGAGGCAGCCGGGGGACGGCGGTCTTTGAGTTTGTCCGATTCAGTTCATCCGGTTCGACACGACAGCGGTGATGTAGGCCAGCAGGTGATCCGTCTCTAGTTCCGAGTTCACCATGGCCGCGATGTCGGCAGGCGTAAAACCAGTTTGGGCGGAGGCTTTTTCAATCAGGTGGCTCAGTGAGTGCTGGGGAACATATTCGAAGTCGAAAATCATAGTGCGCTCCTTGGCATGTTTCTTGGCTGATGGAGTGGGTATCGGGCCTCGCAGACCAGGAAAGTCAATTCCAGGGAAATCCGGAACTGAGGCCGCGATGCTCGGACCTTGCTACGCGAAGCGCAGCAGTCTCAAGCAGGGGAAGCCAAGTGGGTTATCGGCGAATGGAGCGGAGAAGAATCGGGACAGAATTGGGATCGGGGCTGCTGATCAATGCTCCCGGCTGGTAGAAAGGTCGGTACGCTTCTGCCGTGTCGGTGAATTCGTAGACGGCGGCGACCGTGACCACCACCGGAGCTGCATTCGCCTGGGCGTGGATGGCGGTAGGGCCGGTATTTCGATGGAAGGCAGTGTCGGGCAGATCGACGTCGGGCAACACCACGATCAGCAGCATGAGAAAAATCACGCAGCTGAGGATGAACAGCGCCGACGGTTTGATGTTCCACTGCGCTAACATGGTCCTTCTTTTTTGCCAGAGCTCGAAGCCGGTGTCAATCCCCTGAGCGGGATTTTTCATCGGAACGCTCAGAACGCTGGCAGGTACTTCCATGATCGCTCATGATGGAGACGCGATCCACTTAGGCACGAGCTCGAGGGATGTAAGAAAAATGCATACGTATGTTCTCGAGCGCGAGCAGTGGCTGCCCAGGCCAATTGATGAGGTGTTCGAATTCTTCTCCAGGCCTGAGAACTTGCAGGTGATTACTCCGCCGTGGCTCGACTTCCGCATGGTTGAGACTCCCGAAAAACTGCAGGCCGGATCTCGGGTCCGGTACCGGCTGCGCTGGCGACGGCTGCCGATTCGATGGACGACGGAGATTTCAGAGTGGAATCCTCCATTCGGATTCGTGGATCGCGAACTTTCCGGTCCTTACGCTCTGTGGAATCATGAGCACTCATTCTCCGCACACGAAGGCGGAACGACCATGCGCGACCGTGTCAGCTATGCGCTTCCTTTTGGAATCCTTGGAGGGGTGGCCCACAAGACGCTGGTGAAGCGTGATGTGGAGCGCATCTTCGATTTTCGTGCCGAGACCATGCGGCGCTTGTTTCCGGCATGAACGCGGTTGTACAAACATCCCGTTCTTCGTATAAAAAAAACCTGTAAAGTGGGTGGGCAGCCGAGCGCTGCGGGGGACCTGGGCCTTTGTACCTCAAGCCGAAAACTTTGCATGAAGCCGTTTCTGTGCTGGCTGCGTCCGGCGGACAGATTTTGGCTGGCGGCACGGATTTCTATCCGGCGCTCGGGGAACGGCTCCCGCATGGAGACGTTGTCGACATCACGTCACTCGCGGAGATACGCGGTATTTCTGCGGACAAAGACTGGATCCGGATTGGCGGATTGACAACCTGGACGGAAGTCATCCGAGCCAAGCTTCCACGTTCCTTCGATGCACTCAAGGCGGCGGCGAGAGAGATCGGTTCCGTGCAGATCCAGAATCGCGGCACCGTGGCTGGAAACCTTTGCAATGCTTCTCCGGCGGCCGACGGCGTGCCTCCTCTGCTCGCTCTGGATGCGGAAGTCGAGCTCACTTCAGCTGCCAGCACTCACCGCCTACTGCTTTCAGAGTTCCTCGCCGGCAATCGCAAGACGATGCGCCGGCCGGATGAGATTCTCGCGGCTGTATTGGTTCCGCGGCGAATGGACGACGCGGTTTCCACGTTTCTGAAGCTGGGAGCGCGGCGATATCTCGTGATCTCGATTTCCATGGTCGCGGCCATCGTACAAACAGACACGAAGGGCCACATCGCCGACGCCAGGGTTGCAGTCGGTTCCTGTTCCGCAGTCGCTCAACGATTGCGGGATCTGGAAGCAGATCTCCGCGGCCATCCGCTTAAAGTCGGCATCGGCAGCGCGGTGAAACCTGTTCACATTTCCGTCCTCTCTCCCATCGATGACGTTCGCGCTACTGCGGATTATCGCCGCGATGCCTCGTTGACTCTCATCCGGCGCGCGCTGGAGAACTGTGCGAGGAGCCTCTGACGTGGCGACCACGCAGAAATTGCCGACTGCCGTCGACGCGGAATTGATTTCATTTTCCGTAAATGGCCGGCGGGTTGAGGTGACGACGCCGGGCACGCGGCGGTTGTCACGCGTGTTGCGGGACGATCTTGGACTGACCGGAACAAAAGTGGGTTGCGACGCGGGCGACTGCGGCGCTTGCACGGTGTTACTGAACCGTGAGCCAGTGTGCGCGTGCTTGGTAGCGGCGGGCCAAGTCGCCGGATGCGAGGTCACCACCGTCGAAGGCCTGGCGAGCCGCTCTCCGCTACTCGACCGTCTGCAGAAATCGTTTCTTGCCCATGGCGCCGCGCAATGCGGAGCCTGCACGCCCGGCATGCTCGTGGCAGCGACTGCACTGCTCGAAAGGAACTCGTCGCCCGGTGAGAGCGAAGTGATGGATGCGATCGGTGGCGTGCTGTGCCGCTGTACTGGATATCGCAAGATTCTCAGTGCCATCGTGGAAGCGAACAGCGAAATACCGGCGCAGCTTTCTCCTCATGCTGGATCAGCTGTTGGTGCGCGGCTAGTACGGCTCGATGGCAAGAGAAAAGTGGATGGCTCGGAAATCTTCGGTGCCGACGAGACTCCATCCGCCGCACTGGCCCTTCGTGTCATTCGCTGTCCGCATCATCGGGCGTCGTTTCAGTTCGGTGATTTGGACGAGTTCGTCGCTCGGCGTCCAGGACTCGCCTCCGTTCTGACGGCCCGGGATGTTCCAGGTGTCGACTGCTACGGCGTGATCCCGAAGTTCGCGGATCAGCCCGTGTTTGCCCACGCGGAAGCGCGTTATCGCGGTGAGGCCGTGGCCGCTGTTGTCGGCGAGCCCGACGTGCTGGAAGCCCTGGACTTGGCGGCATTCCCCGTTCGCTGGGAAAAATTGCCGCCGATCCACACAATGGACGAGGCTCTTGCCGACGGAGCATCTCGCATCCACGCGCACCGGGAAGAGAACGTTCTCGTGCGCGGCCGAGTCGTCCGCGGTGACGTCGATCGTGCGCTCGCGGAAGCAGACATTGTTGTGGAAGGCGAGTACGAGACTGGATTTGTCGAGCACGCCTACATCGAACCCGAAGCAGGTTTCGCGCGGCGCGTTGGCGACACCGTCGAGATCCAGGCGTGCACGCAGTCGCCATACATGGATCGTGCCGACATCGCAAAGATTCTTGGAATTCCGCCTGAGAAAGTTCGAATCATTCCCACAGGAGTGGGTGGAGGATTTGGTTCGAAGCTCGATCTTTCGGTGCAGCCTTTCCTGGCGCTGGCCGCGTGGAAGCTGGGGCGTCCGGCTCGCATGGTGTATTCGCGAACCGAATCGATCGTGTCCACGACTAAACGTCATCCGGCGCGTATGCGGCTGCGGGCTGCGGCGACCCGCGATGGCAAACTGACGGCTCTCGATTTCTCAGCCGACTTCAACACTGGAGCCTATTCTTCTTGGGGACCGACAGTTGCGGGGCGGGTTCCAGTGCACGCTTCGGGACCATATTTTGTTCCGAACTATCGTGCGCTCACGCGCGCGGTTCATACGAATATTGTTCCTGCGGGAGCTTTTCGCGGGTTCGGAGTTCCTCAAGCTGCGATTGCTCAGGAACAGCTCTACGACGATCTCGCCGACAAAGTTGGAATCGACCGGCTCGAATTCCGCATTATGAACGTGATCGAGAACAGTACTCCCACCGTGACCGGACAAGTCCTCGGCGAAGGTGTGGGGATGCGGGCTTGCTTCGAGGCACTGATGCCGAAGTGGAAAACTGCGCGCGATGCGGCGGCACGCTTCAACTCTGAGAATAATGGATCTCTCCGGCGCGGCGTCGGCGTTGCTGGTATGTGGTACGGCTGCGGGAATACGTCGTTGCCCAACCCGTCGACCGTCCGCATCGGATTGAAGCGCGACGGACGCATCGCGCTCCATCAAGGTGCAGTCGATATCGGGCAGGGTTCGAATACGATCGTCACGCAGATTTGTGCTGATGCCGTCGGGGCCCCGATCACGCATTTCGATCTGATCTCAGGCGACACGGCGATTACTCCGGATTGTGGCAAGACTTCCGCGTCGCGGCAGACATTTGTAACCGGCAAGGCCGCGCACATGGCGGGGAGCAACCTGCGAGACCAGATTCTCCTCCTGGCGGGTGCGTGTAAGTGCGGAAGCATTGAATTCAAAGATGGTAGTGTGACCGTTGCAGAAAATGGAGAAACCCGGTCTCTTGCTTTGACCGACCTCCCGATCGACCAGTACGGATACGTCATCACCTGCGATGCGACCTTCGATCCGCCAATCAGTCCGCTGGACGAAGACGGGCAGGGAACTCCCTACGCTGTCTACGGATTTGGCGCCCACATGGCGGAAATTGAGGTCGATACCGAGCTCGGCACCGTGCGCGCTTTGAAAGTGACGGCTGCCCATGACGTGGGACGCGCCATTAATCCGACGCTGATTGAGGGCCAGATTGAGGGCGGTGTTGCGCAAGGCCTCGGCATGGCTCTGATGGAAGAATTTTTTCCCGGAAAAGGTGAGAACCTGCACGATTATCTGATCCCCTCAGCCGGGGATATCCCCCCGATCGATTCGATCCTGATTGAAGACCCTTCATCGATTGGTCCGTTCGGTGCCAAAGGAATCGGCGAGCAGGCGGTGATCCCGACTGCGCCGGCGATCCTGAACGCGATTCACGACGCGATTGGCGTGCGCATCCACAAAGTTCCGGCGACGCCGGATCGCGTGCGGGCGGCAATTCTCGCGAAGAGCAACGGAGGCGTGCGTGGCTGACGATGCCATTCGTTGCGACGCCTGCCCAGTGCTGTGCTACATCAAGCCTGGGCGCACCGGTTCGTGCGACCGTTACGGCAATCACGACGGAAAATTAGTGCGCCTTGATCCGCACGTCGTACTCGATCGCGCGGTCGAGCGGGGTGATTCCGTCGTCCCGTTTCTCGAGCGCAGCCGCGACTGGGACGGAACCCTGGTCAGTCACGGCGAGACGTTTGTGACCGCGATTGGCGCCGGTACCACGTACCCTGATTACAAGCCGGCGCCCTTCATCATCTCTTCGCAGGTGGAAGGTGTCGACATGGTCACAGTGGTGACCGAGGGCATATTCAGTTACTGCGGCGTGAAGGTGAAGATCGACACCGACCGGCATCTGGGCGCCGAGTGCAGCACGGTGCGAACGCAGGGAGAAGCTGTTGGACATGTCACGACGAGCGAGTACGGTTCGCAGATGCTGTCGCTGGGCGGCGTGCGGCACTTGACTGGAGGCAGCCGCCACGAGGGTACGGCGACCTGCGATGCGCTGTTGCATTTATGCAATGGGGACGCGGTCGAGCTGAAGATTGATGATGGCGCGAAGGTCGTCGTGCAAGCGGGCAAGCCGCCGGTTGTCGATGGCGTGCAGGAAGAGCGCATGCGCGTCGGCTGCGGATCAGCCACCATCGGCATGTTCGCGCGGCAGTGGTTCGGCAAAGTTGACGACGTCGTCGTTGTCGACGATCACATCACGGGCGTTCTCTCCGAACATCAGGCCGGAAAGTTGCTCGGTGTGCCGGAGACAGGGATCAAGCTGAAGGGCAGGCGATCGACGCCCGGAAGATATTTTCAGGTCGCCGAGCCGGGAACGTCATGGGGAGGAACGGATATCGATGATCCGTTATCCATCCTCGGGAAATTCAACGCGAAAAAAGCCTGGCCCGGGCTGCGACTGCTTATGGTGAGCACGACCGGCGAACACTATGCCTATTTCGAGTTAGGCGAAGATCTCAAACCTCACGAAGCGGAATTGCCGGAGAGTTTGCGGGAATCAGTTGCGCGCATCAAGGAAAATTGCGAGCCAGCTCTATGCACCGTGCTCTTCATGGGTGGCGCAGGTGGATCGTTACGCGCCGGAGTCACCGAGAATCCTGTGAAGCTGACGCATTCTGTACGCGACTCGTTGACTCGCGTAACCTGCGGTGGCGCGCCAGTATACGTCTGGCCGGGCGGCGGAATTACTTTCATGGCCGACGTGACTCGCATGCCCCGCAATGCCTTCGGATATGTGCCGACTCCGGCGCTGGTTGCGCCGATCGAATTTACGCTGAGGCTTGCGGACTACGCCGATTTAGGCGGTCACATGGAGAGCGTTCGCCCGCTGAATTCGATTGTCTCCACGACGGATGGACAGAAAAGAGTCACTTCTCACACCGGCAATCCGTGGCCGCTGGAATCCGGTGGGAAAGCAAAGAAGAGATGAATCCACGCGCGCAAATTCGACTTCTGCCGGACGGACGCCGCCTCCACCTGCACGACGGTCCGATCGACCTGATTGTTGAGGCGTTCGGGCAAACACAGGAAGTCGAGGTCGCCTACCGCGCCGCTGTGCGCACGTTTCGTAACTGTCCTGGATGAACTGTGCAGCGAGCTGTCGTTTCTTGCGGGCAGCGTTGCTGTCCAGAGAATGCCTGGCCGCGAGGCGCGGTTGCTCGCCGGATGACCGCAGCGGTGATGCCCTATTCGACGGAATGTTTCATTACTCCCATGGCCGCAGTCGCTGGCGCGGTCGCCGAAGAGGTTCTGGCGGCAATGGTTGAGTCGGCCAATCTTTCCCGCGCCTACGTCAACGACGGCGGAGACATCGCGCTGCACCTGAGCGCAGGAGAGAGATTCACCGTCGGCATGATCGAGCGTCCCGACCGTCGTTCATTGTTCGGAACGACTGCATTGCAATTTGCCGCTCCCGTCCGGGGCATTGCGACCAGCGGATGGCGCGGCCGGAGCTTCTCCTTGGGAATAGCGGATGCCGTCACGGTCCTCGCCGATCGGGCAGCCGCAGCCGACGCTGCGGCGACCATCATCGCCAACGCAGTCGATCTTCCGGGTCATCCGGCGATCCGGCGTGTTCCGGCCACCGACCTCGCACCCGACAACGATCTCGGTCGTCGTCTGGTGACGCAATCGGTTGGATCGCTGACCGCCTCTGAGGTTAGTCAGGCTTTGACTCTGGGCGCGCAGACGGCGGACCGCCTTCTCAGAATGGGATTGGTCCGCAGCGCCGCACTTCATCTGCACGGAGAAACGCGCGTCGTCGGCGACATTCAAAATTCTAAATTGATTTTCACTCCTGTCCGAGAAAGGATCATGGCGCATGCCTGAGGTCATACTGAGGAAGAAACTCACGTGCGTGGAGGAAGTCTTTCACGAGGGCGGTCCTGTATCCGCGAAGCCCTTGCGCCGCGCGGCGGTGTTGGCAGTAATTCGAAATCCGTTTGCGGGATCCTACGTCGCGAACATCGAATGCTTCATGGACGATCTCAAGCCTCTGGGTTTGCAGATGGCGCGCGATCTAGTTGCCGCGCTCGGTGGCGATGCGAAAGTGGTCGAAGGTTACGGCAAGGGCGCCATCGTCGGATCCGCGGGGGAACTCGAACACGGCGCCTTATGGCATGCGCCCGGCGGCTACGGCATGCGCGAAGTGCTCGGAGGAGCGAAGGCGATCGTGGCCTCGACCAAAAAAGTCGGAGGCCCAGGCACGCGGCTCGACATTCCGATCACACACATCAACGCATCGTACGTACGCAGCCACTTTGATGCGATGGAGGTGGGCATCAATGACGCTCCGCGCGCGGAGGAAATTCTATTGGCTCTGGTCATGACCACCGGCGCCCGTGTCCACGCCCGCGTCGGCGGTCTCAAGGCGTCCGAGATCAAAGGGCAGGATGGATTGAGGTAAGAGAGTTCCCGAGATGAGAGAGAAAAAAAGATGAAAGCGAAGATTCGCAAGCTGGCGACCTTTCTAGAAGAGACGCAACGCGAAATGGAGCGCGGGATTTCTCCGCCCACGCGAAAAGCCGCAGCCGTCGCTGTCATCGAGAATCCTTGCGCCGGAAAATATGTCGAGGATCTTTCCGAACTGATGGCCATCGGCGAGGAACTCGGCGAACTGCTCACTGCGCGTGCGGTCGCGGCTCTCGGCATCCCAGGCCCGTCGGCGGAAAGCTATGGCAAAGCTGCGGCTGTCGGCGAGAACGGTGAACTCGAGCATGCCGCGGCAATCCTGCACCCGAAGCTGGGAACGCCGGTACGGCGCGTGCTCGGCAAAGGGGCCGCACTCATTCCATCATCGAAAAAACGTGGAGGCATGGGCGTGATCCTCGACATCCCCCTCGGCCACAAAGATGCTGCTTTTGTTCGCAGTCATTTTGATGGCATGGAAGTGCGTTTGAACGACGCGCCGCGCGCGAATGAAATCATGGTGGCCGTCGCGGTCACCGATAGCGGGCGTCCACTGCCACGCGTGGGCGGACTGACCAAAGAGCAGATCAAAGGCGAAGACGGGCTCCGCTGATCATCAGTGCCCAACCGGAGCCCGCATCAGAAAAGAAATCTCGTTCACTTTATAGAGCACCTTTCCTGGCGAGTCTGGGGTCGGCGTAACTTTCCCTGCGCGAACTGCGGCGAAGGCCGATATGAGCCTCGTAAGCTCTACTGGCGATGCGACCGGAACATTGTGAGCGCCCAGTATCATATTCACTACCGGCGTGAGCGCATTCAGGCGGCTGATCGAATCCGCGTATGCCGTGAAGTCGGTTTCGGGGCGAAATAACCAGATGGGCCCAGGGTAGTACGTGTCTCCAGTAAACAACAATCTGTTCGCCCGGTCGATCAAAGAGATTGCGTCAGGCGTATGGCCCGGAGTTGCGATGACTTCGATCGTCCGGCCGCCGAGGTCGATTCGTTCGCCATCATGGATGTAGCGCGTAATCTTCCATGGGCGAGTTACATAGGACTTTGGGTCAAATCCTTTCGGCAGCGCGCCGCAGATCTGGTCCGGAGTGATTTCCGCCTGCGCGTCATCCCTCGATCCCTCGGCATTCTTTCTCGTAAAATCTGTGTCCATGCCGTAGATCGTATCGAATTGCCAATTGCCACCCACATGATCATCATGCGTGTGTGAATTGAGCACGACGATCGGCAGCTTCGTAAGTTCCGCAGTCACTTTCTTGACGTCGCTGATGCCCATCCCTGTATCAAACAGCAATGCGCGTTGCTTTCCGACGATCAGGTAGCCGATGGTTTCTTCGGCTTGATGTGGTTCATAAATGGCGAAGACGTCGGGCGCCGGCTTATACACTTCGAACCAGGGATCGGTCACTGGAACGCGTTTAAGGACCTTGTATTCAGGGCGTGGGAGGGCGCGGCACCACTCCGGATTTGACACTTGCGAGATCAGTGGCGCTGGAACGGCCAGACCGAGCGCGAGAAGCAGAATGAGTCTACGCACGCACCACTTCCGGCACCCGCGTCGCGGGCGGAGTGTTGCGGCTACGTTGGATGCTGACGGCGCCGTCCGTGATCACCATGCCAACCCCGGGCAGATCGCCCTTCTGAATGCTGTCGAGCAGATCCCTGCCCGCGGATTGCTGCGCCGTGTCGAGGAAAACAAAACTCGCTTCGCGCCCCGCGGCAATCAATCCGCAGTTCAGGCTGCGCATTTTCGCCGTATTCCCGGTCGCCATGCAGATCGCCACTTCAGCTGGAACGTCTCCCAGCGACGACAGCATGGAAACCATCCTCAGGATTCCAAGTGGCTGCACACCCGATCCCGCGGGTGAATCCGTGCCGAGAATTACGCGATGCAGTTGCTTCAATTCCCGCGCTGTTCGCAGCGCCAGTAATCCCGCGCGCTCATTTCCGTTATGAACAATTTCCAGCGCGCGCGGGGATCGCTCACAAAGCGCGACGATTTGATCGTCAGGCAGCGCCGTGTGTCCGCCGTTCACGTGGCCGATCACATCAGCATCCGTTTCAAGAACCATGTCTTTGTCGATCAGGCTCGATCCCGGAATCGACGGTCCGCCGGTGTGAATCGTGCTCTGGATGCCGTATTTCCTCGCCCATGCAACCATGCGCCGACCGGTAGTTCCATCTTTCACGCTGCCCAAGCCAACTTCTCCGAGAAACTTCACGCCCGCAGCAGCAAGTTCCCTGAAGTCATCTTCCACCATGCCTTGTTCGAGCACCGGGGCTCCCGCGTAGACCTTCACGCCTCCCGGACGAAATGCGTGGAACGCGCGCTGTGCAAAGATCGCCATCGCTTTCAACCCGACAATATCTTTCGGACGGCCCGGCGTATGAACTTCTCCCGCGGAAACCATGGTCGTCACACCGCCATGCAGGCAGCTGTCGATCCAGCCAAGCTGATTTTGGCGCGGTGTCCAGTCACCGCACACGGGATGCACGTGGCTATCAATCAGCCCCGGCGCCAGTGCCGTGCCCTTGGCATCGATCGTTGTCGTCGCACCAGCAGTGTCGAGATCTTTTTCTTTGTCCGACAGCGTTAATCACGCCATCAATCGCGACGACGGTGTCGGCGTCGAGGATCGGATGTTCGAGGTCTCCGCTCAGAAGGAGCCCGATGTTGCGAATGACAAGTTTGCTGGATGCCGACTTTACCGGTGCGTCATGGCTCATGAATTTATTTCTCGATCAACCGTGGTGAGCCCACAAATCATACGCGAGGCTTCCTGGTTGGTGAAGCGGCGCGATAGGCAATGTTCAGCAGATCCGGCAACGCTTCGGCGCGAACCTTCGCCAGGCTAACGAGAACATACGGATAGTCTCGATAGTGATCCGTGATGAAATAGGTTTCCGGATCCTCCGCCATCATCTCTTCCCGCCGGTCGAACGGCATCTTGAGAACGATTTTATCCAGGTCCTGATGCAGCCGAACCAGCAGCTGCCCCTTCACCTTGAGCGCGGGCGTGCCGTAAGACGTACTTTCTTGCACGTCCGGCAGCTCGAGAGCAAGTCTCCGGATCGTGTCGTAAGTCGTTCTTGGCTTCGGCATCGACGTATCAATATCTCGATAGATTATCCAACAACCCGCGACTCCATTACCGCCTATTGTCAGCTCCGAAACGATGATGGTACGCTCGCCCTTCGCAGGGAAGGAGAATCATGGTTTCACCCGATTTCATCTTTTGGGAAGTGGACGTGCAACGCGACTTCATGTTGCCGGGCGGCAATCTATACGTGCCGGGCGCGGAAAAGCTGTTGCCCAACATCCACCGCTTGACCGACGCGGCGCGACAGGATCGTGTATTTCTCGTTTCTCACGGTTGTTTCCATACGCCGGACGACCCTGAATTCAAGATTTTTCCGCCGCACTGCGTGAAGGGAACCGCCGGAGCCGAGCTCGTGCCCGAGGCGCTGACGGCAAAAGTCTTCCGCGTGGCAAATGATGCGGAAGCCCAGATTCCGCAAGACTTGTCGAAATATCAGCAGATTTTGCTGGAGAAGCAGACGCTCAACATCTTTGAGAGCCGTCACGCCGATGAATTGGTCAAGCGGATGGGAAGCGAGCCTGAGTTCGTCGTCTTCGGAGTAGTGACGGAATATTGCGTCAGCTTTGCCGTCAAGGGTCTCCTGGCGCGTGGGCGTCGAGTGGCCGTCGTGCAGGATGCCATCGAGACATTGAAACCGGAAGACGGAAATAAAACGATGGCAGATTTGCAGCAACTAGGCGCCAGAGTGACAACGACCGACCAGGCTCTCAGCGCGCTCGGCCACTGAGAGCCCGGCACGGTTTCTAGTGATGATCGTGATCGCCGTGATTGTGGCGCCAGGTCCAGTATTCCTTCTGTTCTGCGGGAGGCAGCTTGCGGAAATCGCGGTGCGGATCCCGATGCGTTTCACCGGCCCAGCGGTTGTAGTAGACGACTTCGTCGTTGTTCCACACGTGATAGTCCGTGTAGTAGGGGTCGTAGACGCGATAGTAGTGATGTTCGCAGGCGACTCCTGCAAACGAAGAGGCGAGTGCAGCGGCCAGCAACAGCGAACTTAGAGGATGCGAACCACGGCTCATGTTTTTCTCCTTAGCGTACGAAACACTTTCGAAGCAGATTAGTTGCTATCAGGGCACGTGGGGTTTCATCAAATCCACCAGACATAAAAACGAGTTGCAGCATCGTGTCACGGAAAACTTATCACGATCAGCGCTGCGGCGGAACCGCCCCGTTAACGTTTCCTTCCGAACTGTATTTCTTTTTCTTTCGAAACCTTTTCAACCAGCGCACATTGTAATAGACTGATTTGTCTTCACTGGAGGGCTGGACGTTGGGAAATCCGTTGCGCTTGCTTCTGGATCTGCCGGAGCAGGAAAAAGCCGAGCGTGGACTAGTCTACACGCCGCGCGAGATCTGGCAGCAGCCCGACACCTGGGGCCTCACCTACCGGCTCTGCGCCGGCCACACTGCCGAATTGAACGATGTGCTGCGGCGTGCAGGAATCGGCAGGGGCAGCACGTCCTCTCCTACGGTCTATCTGGTCGGCGCGGGTACGTCCGACTACACTGGCCGCGCGCTGGCTCCGTTGCTGCGCCGCCGCTGGGGCTGCGATGTTTGGGCGCTTCCCAGTACGACTCTGCTCACCGACTTCGAAGAGTTTCATCGCGCGGGAAGAGAGTATCTCTGGATTTCGTTTTCGCGATCCGGGGAAAGTCCCGAAGGAGTGGCTCTGCTCGAGCGCGCGCTCGACCGGCATTCGCACGTGAGGCATTTAGTAATTACCTGCAATGCGCAGGGACCGATGGCTCAGCTTTGTTCGCGCCATCCGGACCGCGCTTTCGCTCTGGTCCTCGATGAGGCGGTGAACGATCGCGGGCTCGCCATGACCAGTTCATTCACCAACATGGTGCTGGCGGGGCAGTGCGCCGCACATCTGGATGATCTCGCCCAGTTCGGTGAAGTGGTGTCGCAGATTGCCGATGCCGGCCGGAAGTTTGTGACGGCTGCGGCCGAAACGGCAGCGGAGGTCACGACTCTGGGCTGCGCGCGTGCCTGCTTTGTCGGCTCTGGAGCCCTGCGGGCCGTTGCCGACGAATGTGCTCTGAAAGTCGTCGAACTGAGTGCGGGAAAAGTAGCGACGCTTGCGGAAACGCCGCTCGGATTGCGTCACGGCCCGATGTCGAGTGTTGACGGGCAGACGCTCTTCACTGCGTTCCTTTCGAGCGAGCCACGCCGCCGCGGCTACGAACTCGATTTGTTGCGGGAGATTGATCGCAAGCGCCTGGGCCGCGTACGTCTGGCCGTCACCGCTTCAAATAGCCGCGATGTTGCCGACCTGGCTGATTATTGCTTGTCGTTGGGACTCGCTGCGAATTTCGAGGATCAGCATCGTCCTGTTCTCGATGTGATGCTTGGGCAGTTGCTTGGATTGTTTGCTTCGATGCGATGCGGATTGAAGCCGGACCAGCCCAGCCCCGGCGGAACCATCACCCGCGTCGTTCAGCCAATCCAGCTTTATTCCTAGAATCGATTCCGCTCCGCGCGCCGCCATCCTTCGACGCTCGCGGGCCGCGTCGTTGCGCGCTCGCACGATCCTGTTTCGAAGTGGCGAACCCAGAAGTAGAAAGATGCTCCCAGCCAGAGGTTCAGTAGGAGGAATGCGAGTTGAAAGCTGCGACGAAATCGTTGGGAATAATCGGGAAGAGCGCGCCGGACGAGTTTCTTTCGCAAGATCGAAAGCTTGATTCCGGAGTCGGAAAGAGACGCGAGACGCGAAGCCGCAGGCGAGTCATCAAACCTGCGCTTGGTCGAATCGCGGCTGCGTTGCCACTGCTCTTTGGCCTCTTTTATACGCTCGCCGTTTCCGGTTCGTAGGGGCAGAATGGGTCGGTGCCCAGCGCATCGCCGGTATAGGCGAAGGCACGCGCGCGCGATCCTCCGCAGATGTGGCTGTACTCGCAGGCACCGCACTTTCCGTGGAACGTGTCTGGATTGTGCAGCCCTCGAAACGTTTCCTGGTTGCGGTAGATCTCGACCAGAGAATCTTTTCGCACATTGCCGCAGTGCAACGGAAGGAATCCCGACGGATAAACCTCTCCAAGATTCGAAACGAAGACAATCCCATGTCCGTCGCGAATCTGAAATCCCTTGTAGACGGAGGTTGCTTTCATCTCGGGCGTCGCCATGCCCGACGATCGCATCTTGTCGATCGCAATGCGGCGATAGCTTGGCGCTTCCGTCGTTTTGACCGCAAAAGGCGAGTGCCGCGATAGATCGAAGACCCAGCGCATAATCGATTCGCCTTCTTCCGGGGAGACTTCGTTGAGCGCTTTGCCGCGTCCCACCGAGATCAACATGAACAAGCTCCAGCGCATCACCGGAAAGCTGGTGCGGAGCAGTTCATAGATCGCCGGCAGATCGTCCGCGGTTTCTTCTGCAACCAAAGTGTTGACCTGGATCGGCAGGCCAAGGCGTCCGCAATGGCGGGCCGCTTCCATGGTGCGATCAAACGTTCCGGGCACGGCGCGGATGGCATCGTGCTTTTCTGCGCAGGAACCGTCAAGGCTGAGTCCGAGACTCTGAATGCCGTGCGCTTTCAGCTTGGAGATGGCGTCGTTCGTCAGTTCGGGCGTGGCGCTGGGCGTCACCGAAACTTCGAGGCCAAGTCCGTTGGCGTAGTCGATCAGTTCGTAGATATCTTTGCGGCTGAGCGGATCGCCTCCGGTCAGAATCAGATGGGGCAGAGGATCGCCGAAGCCGACCAGTTGGTTCAGGAAGCGCTTGCTCTCTTCAGTACTAAGTTCGAGCGGATTCGCGGTGGGCATCGCCTCGGCGCGGCAATGTCGGCAGGCCAAACCGCAAGCCTGGGTCATCTCCCAGTAGACCAGCATTGGATTCCTGGAAAAGTCGTGAGCCACGCGGCTCATGTTCGGAGTAGTGCCTGCGACGACCATGTTTCCCCCTTCCGGCGACCGCTAAAAAGAACTCCCACAAGCAAGGTCAGATTAATTTCGGAGTTGGAAAAAGGCTGTGATTTGGATCACAGGGTGCCGTGACGGATTTCGCAGGGAGCAGGGGTTAGGGATCAGGGGATCGGGGTCAGTGAGGAGTGATTCGTGATCAGTGACTAGTAACTAGATCAAGCTTGGCCTTCAGTTTTTTCTCCCAATTTGGGACGCTTCGCTCTTCTGGGTGCCTACCCCCCTCCCCCTCGGTCTATTGGAATCATCGAGTTGGGGGAAAATCGAGATTTTAATCCATGGGCTTCAATCACTTAGGGGCAAAATCTTGAGCCCCAAGGGTTTACGTCCCATAGATCTCTCGCGGTAGTCGATGCCAGTATCGGCGAATCGGAATCTCGAGGTCAAGGTTGGGTGAACATCGAGGGGCTGTGGAAAAACTGGCGCGGGCGGTTTTATTGGAAAAAGGGCGCCCCTTCCGTCGCAGTTTTCGACGGATGGGCAAGGGGGGCGTTGTAACGGTCTACACGTCACCTCGACCGCAGGGCTTGCGTCAGTGTTTGTGCGCCCTGCGACTTCTATTGGAAAGCCCATGGGAAAGTCCCGAGGCTGAGTGCGTCGCCTGATTGTTCAGTATTCGGAGTAAACTATAAACGGGGGACTCTATGGCAAAGCCGGTTGTCCTGAGTGCTTGGCGCCAGCGCGTCGCATGCGCGGCAGCATTGATGATGTTCTATCTCGCCATCGTGCTAATGAAGCACCATGAAGAGCGGCCGCATCTGGACCGAATCCCATCGATCGCCGTCTTCGATGCAACCCCGATGAGCAATATCGCGAATTCGACGGCCAGTTACTCTGCTCCGGTGCTGCTGAACGCCGGACTGGTGCTGCCGGAGTCTAGCCTGCACCGGCTTTACATCAGCGTTGGGTGAGGAGCCTTGGACAGCAACGATCTCGACAAGCAGATCCAGTTCGCGCGCCATAATTTCGACAACCACCAGGCGCTCATCCGTTCGTCGGACACGAAGGCCGGGGCGACGGTGACGATCATGGTGTTCCTCGCCGCCAGCGGCCTTCAGATATCGAAGGACGCGGTCGGAAAATTGCATCTGGAGCCATGCTCGGTGGCGCTGGGTAGCTGTCTCTTCGTCTTTTCTGCTGTTGGACTTCTCATCTCCGTGCTCTGGAGTTTTGTTGCCGTGCATCGCGTTCTTCGCCCCCGCGGAGCGCGATTTACACCCGCGCAGAAGGGCCGCGAGTTGATGTGGCAGGACCATGTTTTGTTACACGAGAACAACGAAGAGTATTTCTCCTCCGTGAAGGCGGCTTCTCCGGAACTAATTCTTCACAACCTCACGGACCAAATCTTCGAACTGGCGCACATCTCGAGCGAGAAGATGAGGGCGATTACAAATGTCCGGGCTCTCATTTGGCTGGGCTTCACGTCGTGGGTGGTATTGATCGCGGCCGGCCTTTTGCTAGGGAGGCATTGAGATTATGGCTAACGAGTCAGATGATTGGTATAAGACCATACTGGGTTTGACCGGCAAGGGATCCGAAAGTCAGCAGGCCAACAGTCTTTTTGATTGGGTCGCTAAGAACCCCGACAGTCAGCCGCTGAATAATCTCAGTGGGCTGGCGAATGTGGCCCGGAGAATGTCTTTACCCCCGATCAGTCCACCCTCTTCAAACAATCTCCTGAGCGCCCTCGGCGCTTCAACAGGCGGGCCGTTGCTCCGGGCCCCGATACCCGTTGAGAAGACTCCCGCATCGCCCACCCCGGTGGTGCCGGACATGAACTACATCCGGCGATTCGTGGGCGCAGTGGCGAAGAAAACTGTCCTTGTTAAAGACGGCAGAATCATGCCGTCAATCGACGACTTGTCCATCATGGAGGGACGCCGAGTCAATGCGGCCTTCGTGTACAGCGATCTGCACGGCTTTACGAAGCTCGTCGCGACTCAGCCTGTAAACAAGAGCTTCGTCTTTCTCCACACATTCGTAGAAATCGCCAGTCGCTTGACCAAGCACTACGAGGGACAGGTCGTGGACTGCGCTGGAGATCGAGTCCTGTCCGTATTCCACCGTAGTCCAGGGGACTATTCGGCAGATCCCGTTCACGATGCGATCGCGTTCGCTCTGTTCCTACAGACTGCGTTCTCGAGGGTGATTGGGCCGTCCTTCGCCGCCAGTCTTGGTCAATTGAGTTTGGGAATTGGAATTGATTATGGTCCAGCAGTTGTGGGCTGTGTCGGAATCAGGGGCAACAAGAGGATCGTTTTCTTCGGGGACGCGGCGAACAAGGCGGCCAAACTGCAGGAAAAGGCAGGGCCGGGCGAGACGATCCTGTCCTACGATGCAGACGTTCGCAAGCCGACATATCTCGATACTGCAAATGGCTGGACTCTGCATCGTGAGACGATTGAAGATGGATCGACGATACTTCGCACAACGAGCATCTTCGAGGGAGACAAGCTGGTAAAGGCACGTTGAACTAGCTTTCTGGCTTCGCCGTACTGAGTCCGACGACATCTGCTAGAACATGGCTGATGGCGCACAATTCCCTCTTAAACACTGAGGCCCGGGGTTCGGGGTGAGCACCGAAGCCCGGGCCGGGCTGTTCCGTTTGGGTTGCGAACTGAGAGGGGATATCCGGCCGTCCGGCTTATCGCCAGAGCCTGCCGGTGAGCGGATAACTCACCCTCG
This sequence comes from uncultured Acidobacteriota bacterium, assembly GCA_963700225.1. Classification (GTDB taxonomy): domain Bacteria; phylum Acidobacteriota; class Terriglobia; order Terriglobales; family Acidobacteriaceae; genus Sulfotelmatobacter. The sequence continues at coordinate 249,246 of CAVOWU010000012.1, read as the reverse complement.
CGTGCGTGGCGCCGGCCTGCTTCGGCGGCGCAGTTCGCATTCTGGGAACAGCGATCCTCGCGGAGAAGCGCCGCACTACTTTTGCGCGTCTCGAATGTACGACAGAACCATCTTGACCTGATCTGGAGTTACTCCTTTGTTCGCGAAGGCGTGCATGGCTTTCTTGTCCTTGCCGCCGTTCGAGATCATGTCGGTCAGGTCGGCATCCGAAGCCTTCTTGGCGTCGTCAGAAACCAGGCTGGGGATTTTCGCCGCCGGTTTGCCAGCGAGATCCGCCCCATGACACGCGGCGCATTTGGTCTTGTACAACCCAGCGCCATCGTCGGCGGCCCAGGAAAGGTTGGGCAAGACCAGGAACAGCGCCAGGGCGATCATCACGATCAGGATTACGAGCTTCATCATCTTCATGATTGCGTTTCCTTTCAAACCTTTATGGCTTGGCTGCGTGTTGCTATTTGAATCCTTGCAGCCGAGCTGTCACGAATGAATGAGAACTTACTAACCGTCTTGCAGTTTCTCTGGAAGGAGGCAAGACCTTCAGTGATTACGATCACTCCCCGTGGTGATCGAGATCGGGCGCTATGTTTGTGAAAGAAGGACAGATCGCGTGAAAAGACTCGCGATGCGCGTGATATGCCGCACCATGGCGAAATTCAACAGGAACTGCGAAGAAACGCATCACTGTAAGTCTCTGAAAACATGAGAGTTGATCCGAGACAAAACCCGACGCCGTGGCAACGCGCTTGCACTTCCCAAATTGCAGCTTGCGCCCGAGGTGTTCGACTTGGAACCCACACTCATGGTGATCGGATTGAACCACCGGACGGCGCCGCTGGGCATGAGAGAGCGCTTCTGGATCAGCGAGAACCGGCGCTATGAAGTGTTGCGGCAATTGCAACGAGCCGAAGGCGTCGAAGAAGTGGTTGTGCTCTCGACCTGCTGCCGCACCGAATTCCTGGTGTGGGCCAGCGAACCAACGCTCGCGGCGAATTCGTTGCTGCAATTTCTGGGTTCCGAGCACGGACTGAAGCTAAGCGAATGGCAGCATTTCTATCGCCTGCTCGATGAATCAGCTCTGAATCACATTTTTCGTGTGACTTCAGGACTGGATTCTCTTGTCATAAGTGAGCCGCAAATCGTGCCGCACGTGGAGTCCGCATGGGAGCAGGCGCGCACTGTCGGCGCCGCGGGTCCATTCCTGAACTTGACCCTGAAGACCGCCTTAACCGTTGCCCAAAGAGTGCGAAGCGAGACGGCTATTGGTGACTCCCTGGTTTCCGTTCCCACGGCGGCATTTCAGCTAGCTCGGCAAATCTTTGGGACATTAGACGGGAGACGCGTATTGCTGCTCGGAGCCGGAGAGACGAGCGAACTCTCTGCCCGGCTCATGAAGGAGAACGGGGCCGGGCCGGTGGTCGTGATCGATCAATCGCCCGCTCGCGCCTGCGAAGTTGCGGAGAAGCTTGGAGGCACAGCAGCCACGCTCGCCGACCGCTGGAAGTGCATGCTGCGCGCCGACATCGTAATCAGTTCGACCGGTTGCCCGCACGTGGTGCTGACGCGCGAAGAAGCGGAGCGGATCACTGCCGAAAGAAATCGAGTGGCGCTCGTCATCATGGATATCGGCATGCCACGCGATGTCGATCCGGAAGTCCGACGGGTCGATGGAATTCTGCTGTACGACCTCGAGGGCCTCGAGCGGTTGCTGAAGAACGAAGTTCCCGACCGCGCCGCAGTGGCAGCCGAGGCGGAAAAGATTGTGGCAGCGGAAGCACAAGCCTTTCGCGGCAAACTGCAGGCGGAAAGCGTGGTGCCGACCATCGTGGCCCTGCGCCGTCGCCTCGAAGAGATTAGCCGGCAAGAACTGGAGTCCTTTATCGAAGAGCGAGGGCCTTTCACGCGGGAGCAGGATCTATCGCTACATGCAATCACAGCAAAAGTCCTACAGAAGATTGCCAGCTCCCTGGCTCGCGAACTCAAGGAATTTCCGGAGAAGGAGGAACAAGAGCATATGAACGCTGTCGTCATGCGATTGTTCCACCTGGAATCGCCGAAACGGGCGCTTGCCGGCACCAGATCGGAGATAGAACAACATGACCGAGAAAAACAAAGAGCAGTCGCCAACTACTAACCGCACATCACAGGGAGCGACCGGCGCGCAAGCCTACCTGCTGGCCGCATTCTGCCTGGTGCTGGGCGTCGCATTGGGATATTTATTTCGGGGATCGGCGTCGCCGGCCGCGCAGCCGGCAGCACCGGCCGCCGCGCAGCCAGACAACGGATCGCCGAAACAGGGCGCCGAAGCGCAAGCGGCTGTGGCCCAGGCCGCCGCTCCGTATCTTGAAGCAGTGAAACAGAATCCGAATGATTACGATTCACTGGTGAAGCTCGGCAACCTGTTCTATGACGGACAGCAGTTCCCGAACGCGGTGCAGTATTACGAGCGCGCGTTAGCGATTCATCCCGAGAATGCCGACGTTCGCACCGACATGGGCACGGCGTATTGGTATGCGGGCAATGCCGACAAGGCCGTGGACGCGATGGAAATTTCGTTGAAATACCGCCCGGGGCATCCGCAAACATTGTTCAACCTGGGCTGGGTGCGGTGGCAGGGCAAGGGCGACCCCAAGGGCGCGATTGAAGCCTGGCAGCAATTGCTGAAGGCGAATCCGGATTATCCGCAGAAGCAGCAGGTTGAACAGTACATTGCCAAGGCGAAAGAGCACGCAGCCCGGGGATAGACAATTTCGAGCACAGGCGCTTCTTCATAATTCCCTTTATCGGCGCCGCAGGGCTTCCATCCAAGGAGGCCCTGTTTCCATTTGCGAACGGGAATCGTTTATGAGCCGGCGGAGTTTTCTGTAGGGACGGATTCAGCCGGAGAGTCGTCGTCGCCCGCGGCGACCAGTTCAAACTTTTTTAGTTTGTAGCGGAGCGCGTCGCGGCTGATATCGAGCAAGCGCGCGGCGTGGGTCTGATTGCCATTCGCTTGCCGCATGGCGAGTTCGACCATGGCTCGTTCGACCTCTTCGAGCGACGTGCCTTCTTCTGGAATATAGAGCCGCGGGAGCACCCGGCCGTTCGCCAGTTGCTTCCCACTGCCGTCAGCCCGAGCGCTGCTGTGCTCGAACGCGGTCAAGCCACTGCGGGCGGCTTCTCCCACCGCAAACGGCATATAGGCCGGACGCAGGATGGATTCTTCCTCCAGAATCATCGCGCGCTCGATGGAATTTTTCAGCTCGCGGACATTCCCCGGCCAGTTATGCGCAAGAAGAAGGCGGCGCGTCTCGGCGTTGATTCCTTTTACCGACTTCTTGAACTTGCGGTTGTACCAGTCAATGAAAAAATCGACGAGCGGAAGAATGTCCTCGGTGCGTTCTCGCAAAGGCGGAATGAAGATGGCAATAATCGCCAGGCGGTAGTAAAGGTCCTGGCGAAAGTGACCTTCGCGAACAGCTTTTTCAAGATCGCGGTTGGACGCGGCGATCACGCGCACGTCCACTTGCATGTCGCGCACGCCGCCGATCCGCCGGATGACTTGATCTTCGAGCACGCGCAGCAGTTTGGCCTGCAGCAAAGGCGAGAGCTCTCCGATCTCGTCGAGGAAAAGTGTTCCGCCGTTAGCCGTTTCGAACAAGCCCTTCTTCATCGCCTTCGCGTCGGTAAAAGCGCCTCGTTCGTGGCCGAAGAGTTCGGCCTCCATCAGCGTTTCTGGGATAGCCGAGCAGTTGATGGCGACGAACGGCCCATGCTGCCGCGAGCTCTCGTAGTGGATCGTTTTGGCAATCAGGTCTTTGCCCGTCCCGCTCTCGCCCTGGATCAGAATCGTAGTGGCCTCGCTGGCGGCAACCTTCTGCACGAAGCTCATCAACTCGGTCGTCTTCGGTGATACGGCGACCACCTCGTGGTAACCGGTGTTGCGTCGAACCTCGCCGCGCAAGGATTTAACCTCGGTCCGCAGACGAGTCGCTTCCAGCGCGTTCTGGATGGTCACGCGGAGCTCTTCGAAGTCCAGCGGCTTGCCGATGAAATCGTATGCGCCCAGTTTCAGCGCCGTCTTCACGTCATCAAGCTGCGGATCGGCCGTGATCATGATGACCGGCGGCGCGTCGGAAGCCTTCTTGATTTGCTCGAGAACCTGGATGCCGTTGATGTCGGGCATGCGGACATCGAGCAAAACCAGGTCGGGAGATTCCTGCTGGGCGAGGCGCAGTCCGGGCTCGCCGGCGGCGGCTTCGACGACGAGATATCCCCACTCTTCGCACTTCTGGCGCAGCGACCAGCGCACCAGGCGCTCGTCATCCACGATCAGGATCTTTTCAGCAGGCATGCGGGTTTAGCTTACTACGAAAGGGAAGTAGAGGGTACGCTGGGAGAAAGGCGAACGTTGCGGAGCTTCGATTTCATGGGACGGTGATAACGACTTTTGCTCGGGCGTGTCCTTCTTCGACGTACGCGATGGCGGCCGCGGTTTCACTGAGCGGGTAGAGTCGGTCGATTGACGGCGCGAGTTTTCCGGCACTGACGAGTCTGCAGAGGGACATCAAGTCGTCTTTCTTTATCTTCGCGATAAAGAAGGTGAACTTCTGCCGCAAGAACGGCGACCAGGCGAAGGCTTTCAAAATTCGCGATAGCGCTCCGGAGAGTGTTTTCGGAGCTCCAGCCATTATGCACTTGCCGTTTGGAGTGAGAACGCGCCTCATCTCCGACAAGCTGCGGTTTCCCACATTGTCGAGAAGCATGTCGAAGCGTTCGCCATCCTGAGTGAAGTCATCGCGCGTGTAGTCGATGACCCGGTCGGCGCCGAGGGACCGTACGAGATCAACATTCTTTGTGCTGCACACGCCGGTGACGTTCGCTCCGAATGATTTTGCAATCTGCACGGCAAAGGTGCCGATCCCTCCCGCGGCGCCATTAATCAGAACCTTCTGCCCCGGTTGAAGGTGTCCTTTGTTCCGAAGTCCCTGCAAAGCAGTGAGGCCCGCAATTGGAAGCGAGGCAGCTTGCTCAAAGCTCATACTTTCTGGCTTCACAACTAAGCTGGACTCGGGGGCGCACGCGTATTCGGCAAAGGCGCCTTTGCCTGTGCCGAACACTGCATCTCCTGGCTTCAACTGTGTCACTGATTTCCCGACCGCTACGACTTCGCCAGCGACGTCCACGCCGGGACGCTCGTTCTTCATGCGCCAGTCCAGCGGATTGACCGACGCTGCGCGAACCCGCAGGACGACCTCGTTGTCCTTTGGAATGGGCTGTTCGAAGTCCTTGAACTCGAGAACCTTGCCCGATTTGGCCTTGATGTAGACGGCGGCTTTCATCTGCGCTGAGATATTAGTCCTAATCGGGACGCGCGGATAGGACGAAGATCACTGAAGAGCGCGACGTAGGATGATTCGGCGAGCTTATTTGCGCTGCTATCGGATTCCAAGCAGCACGCCGAGATAGGCGCGCACCTGGGCGAGCAGAGCTGGGTCGGCCTTCGAATGAAATTTCGCGTTGCGGACAGTCCAGTCAAGACTCTTGAGATGGTCGACCAGAACTGCGCCCTCGATCTTATCGACGGTCGCGGGCAGGGCGAAGGGATACGGTTTACGGCGGCTCGTGAGAGGACAGACTACAACCAGACCGCTCGCCCGATTGTAGCTTTCATCGGTCACGACCAGGGCGGGCCGCCTCTTGGATTGCTCGCGGCCAGCCTGCGGGTCGAAGTCGAGCCAGATAAGGTCTCCCGCTCGCGGGATATATCGGGCTACCAATCAACTTTCTCCTTGCCTTGTGCAGAGCCGGTCTCCATTTCGTCGTAGCGATTCTCAGGAGTGATCTGCGCCACCAGTTTTCGCAGCGACGGCACTCGCGGTTGGCTGCGACGCAGTTGAATCTGCCCGGGACCCGCCTCGATGACGATCGGATCGCCTTCCCCTACTCCCGCTTCTTGTGCCACCGTTTTAGGAATGCGGACGGCGAGACTGTTTCCCCACTTGACGATTTGGGTCGTAGCCACGACGGCCTCCCTTCGTTGAATCTACATAGTATACACGACGTAGATACAAAAGAGATACGTAAACGCTGGGAGATTCCGGACGATGCTTACGATTCGCTCGCCAGGGTTGCTCCCCGCTGCACTGGCAGGATCACGGCAAACGTTGTGCCCTTGCCGACGGTGCTGGTGACATCGATGCGGCCTTGATGATCCTCGACGATGCGGCGCGCGAGCGAGAGCCCGAGGCCGGTTCCGTCACCCTTCGTCGTGAAGAATGGACGGAAGATGTTGGGCAGAAGTTCGGGGGAGATGCCGCGGCCGTTATCCGCCACTTCGATGGCTGCGTCGTTGTCCCGCCGCTCAACCGTGACTGCGATCTTCCCCTTCTGATCGATGGCCTGCAGCGCATTGAGCAAAAGGTTCAGCAACACCTGGTGAATCTGATCGCTGTCGTGCTCGAGTTCCGGCAGTGACGGATCCTTGTGGAGGGTGATCTCTACCGCCTTGGAAAGACCCTGCTGGCGGCCGAGCATGACCGCGTGCTCGACCGTCGTATTTAAATCACTCTTGCGAACCTTCGGCGGATGGGGGCGCGCCGTTTGCAGCAAGTCGGTCACAATGCGATTGATGCGTGCGATTTCCAGGCGAACGTCTTTCACCACCGCGCGCGCAGGACTCGTGTTGGGCAAATCGCGCCCGATAATTTCGATGACTCCCGCGATTCCAGCCAGCGGATTGCGAATTTCGTGGGCGAGGCCGGTAGCCATCTCGCCGAGGGTAGCCATGTGTTCGGCACGCGACATCTGCGTGCGATGCAGGCGCTCGATCTCGAGGCGGCTTTCGCGCATCTGCGCGACCATCTGATTGAAATTCCGTCCGAGATCGCCGATCTCGTCGTTGCGGTGTGCAAAGCTAACGGATACGCCGAGGTCGCCGCCGCCGAGTTGAGCAATTTTCTGCTGAAGTTCCACCATCGGGCGCTGCACGGTGTAGGTGAGCACCACGAGCAGCGCGCCGCAGATTGCGACCGCGCCCGCGCCCGCGACCAGCAATACAACGTGGCGCTCAGGATCGCGCCACGAAAGCGTCGCCAGCAGAAACAGCAACATCCCGCCGAGCAGATACACAAGCGATCGGCAACAGGGCTTTGATTTCCCAGTTGAGACGAAACCAGGGAAGTTCGGGGTCCGGATTCTCGATTGCTACAGAGCCCGCGCGAGCCGAAACGCCGCAGATGTCTTCAGGGTTACTCAATCCCGTGCTGAACGAACCCTTGCGCGCTGGTGGAACTTGATCCGCTTCGGGCGATTCGGGTTCGGGGACTGGGCTCGTCATTTTGTGGGCAATCTCAGGCATAGGCGTGTAATCCGGGGAGCAGGTACGTCACTCCGAAGAAAGTGAACATCACGACGGCGAATCCCAGGATCGCGAAGTAGGCGGCGCGCCGTCCGCGCCAGCCGCGAGTAATGCGCATGTGCAAATATCCTGCATAGACCAACCAAGTAATCGCCGCCCACGTCTCCTTGGGATCCCAATTCCAATAGGAGCCCCAGGCCCGGTTAGCCCAGTAGGCGCCGGCGGCGATCATCAGGGTGAGCAAAGGAAAAGCAATACAAATCGTTTTGTAGGTGATGCGGTCGAGCGCATCGGCGTCGGGCAGCAGGCGTTCGAGATCCTCGCGCCGCCACAACATCAGCAGGTAGAGCAGGTTGGCGAAGATGCCGCCTACGAGCGCCGAAAGAATGAATGGACTTGCAGCCAGAGTCGTCGCGAAAAGGCCTTCGGCGTCGAGCGACGGATAGTGTCCATCGCGAGCGCGCAGCACGAAGAAAATCAGAGCCAGTACCTGCAGTAGAATGCTGACAAAGATCGCGCGGTTAGCGGTCGCCAGCAGCGCGTCGTTTTTCTGAACCCGAGCTGCGATGTAGAGTACCAACGGCACAGCGACCGCGGCGAACACGAGCAGCATCAACCAGCCAAGATCAGGGATGGTCACGAACAAGCGCACGCCGCGTGAGAGGAACGCTTCGGTTTTATTTTCCGTATCCCACGCCACTACATTGAGGCCGCCCCATTTTTCAAAGCGCGTAAGAATCGCGCCATAAATTCCAACGGTGAAGATGCTGGTGGCCGCCAGGAAGGTTTCGGTCTTCATCTTGTCCTGGATGAGGAACATCATGGCCAGCGCGAAGCTCAGTGCGCAGGCAGCGTAGGCCAGCATCGCAAGGGTCACGTGTACGTGCAGCCAGGTTGATTGCAGCGCCGGCACCAGAGGCCGGACTTCGCTGGGCAGAAGTTCCATCAGCACGACGCCGACGATTGCCACCGGCATAGTCACCGTGCCGATGACTTTCACGCCGTAACGTTTTTCGGCGATCAGCGTGAGGGCGGCGAGCGTCCACACAAAACTCAGCAGCATTTCGTAAATGCTTGCGAACGGGGGATGGCCGGCCTCATACCAGCGGTGTGCCACCGCGCCGGTATTGGCGATGAGACCGGCCCATGTGGCCAGAGATGCGAACTTGACGTAGGCGTCGGTACCGGTGATGCCGAAGCCAAGATACAGCGCTCCCGCTCCCGCATAGAACACGAGTGCCGCATAGAGGAGGTTGGCTTCGCTGAGAACATTTCCGGTCTTGACTACGTTCAGAAAAGCGATGAACAGCAGGAAGGCGATGCTGAGTCCTACCATGACGACCAGGGTTGCTCCGGTCGCGGGATGCTGTTCCACTCTTGCTCGCGCCATACGTGCTTCCTTTCCTTTCGTGGCCGGGCTTACCGTCCGGCGATCGATGCGACCGGCTTTTCGGTGGCAGCCACCAATGCCGGTTTCAATTCTTTCCGAATCTGTTCCACCAATTTCTTGAATGTAATTTCGAAGGCGTCGCGATTTCGATTTGCAGTGCCGCCAACCCACAACACGAGTCGTCCGCCGGCGTCGCGCGCGGGAACCACCCACAAGCGGATATGAATGACGTAGAAGACGAAAGTGAGGCCGATCGCCATCAGCACGACTCCGGCCCATACGGCCCACTGGCCCGGCTCATGCGAAACCTGCAGTCCGGTGTAGAACCCGGTCTTCAAGTCCTTCGGATCGAAGGTGTAGGGGGAGGACGCATTTTCCGCGAGGCCGGGAATCTCCGGCAGCCAGACGTTGATGCTGGCGTTCTTGCTCTTCGACGTCACGATCATGTGGACCGCGGGATTCACGACGTCATTGCTGCGCGCGTAGACCTGTCCGTCCTGAAATACGTAGTCGGGAATAAATTGCACGAGTTGCACATCGGTATCGCTGTCGAGTGCGACGGTCTGCTTCATTGCCAGAGAAATTTCCTGTGGCTTGCCGCCTTTCACCGGAGTCGCGTCGAGAACGAGATGATCGAGTTTTCCGGTGCGTCCGTAAGTCGCCTGATAGAAACGCACTCCGTGATAAACCAGCGGATCGTTGACCGCGATTTCTTTGCGGGATATTTCACGCCCATCTTCGATTACGGCCAGCTTCGACCACCAGCGCTTGGGAGTTCCATCGGTATAAGTCTCCTCGCCGGTGCCGTCGCAACGGATCGAGAAGGGGAGTATGCGAGCGCCGCCTTTCATCACTTCCACCTGATTGCTGGAAGAGCCGGGAGTCAGCGTGATGAATCCACGCCAGCCATAGAGCGCGTCGACAATGCCTCCGAGAAAAATCAGCAGCAGGCTGGCATGAACGATGTAGACCGCCATCTCGGAAATGCGGCTTCGCTCCGAGAATAAAGAGAAGCTGTCGGTGCGAACGATTCGCTCTGCCTTAAAGCTCATATGCCGAAGGGCACGTTCGGCTGCGTTTAATCCTTGTTCTTCATCCGCGATTGCGATTTGGGCTTGCGTGGGTAGAACTCGGCGGAATCCCTCGTCCGGGCTCTTGTATGGCCGAGCGAAATATCGCCATGCGTTGGGGAAGCGCTCGACCGAAGCCGCGATGATGCTCAGGCTTACCAGGATCATCAATGCGACGAACCAGCGCGTGTGGAAGACATCGGTCAGGCCCGTTGCATCCAGGAAGCGCAGCATCGCCGGAGAGTAGGCGCGCTGCATGTCGTCCGGATCTGTCATTGGTCGCTGCAGAATGACCGTGCCGGCCGCCGAAAAGATGACGACCAGAATAATCAGAACGACGCCGGTCTTGATGGAACTGAGTGTCTGCCAGGTTTTGCGAGACGCGGTGCGAAGTGAAAGGGCCATATCGTTGACTCTCTTCCTCGCATCGGGGGAATGCACGTTCCACGCCAATTTTGGGAAATCGGACCAACTGCTTCGCATTCAATGGCTTGAGACCCGGATCGCGGGTTTTCGCGATTTCCGAAATGAGCCATAACACTCATATTCGAAAGGGATCGTTGCGATTTCACCCACCGCCGCAAGTCTGTGATTCCAATCACGAAGCAGCACGGGAGTCTGCGTTATTTCCACCAGTGCCACTGTGGGAGAAGGCCCAACTCGGTGCGCAATGCGATCTGTGGAAAATCGCAACAGGAGTCCGTCAGACGGAGAACCCATTCTGTTGCAATTACTTGCAGTTCTCTGTGCAGGGTTCGAGGTTTGTCCTGAATAAGGACACGGTCGTGCAAAAGCTATGGTGTCATGGTCCCAGAAGTCTCAGAACGCAAGGCATCGGTAAGGCGAGCCCTCCCCCGGTTTCTTCTGCTCGCGACTTATCTTCTTGCGATTGCGGTTCTGCCCGCTGCGGCCAAGACCCACCCGGTTCCGCTCGACAAAAATGTCGACTCTGCGAAGTGCCTGGAGTGCCACGAAGATAAAAGCAAAGGGAAGGCAGTTCACTCCGCCATTGCGACTGGATGCCTGAGCTGCCACGAAGTCCGCGTGAACAAAGATGTCACGCGGATCAAGCTGACCACTACGACTCCCTACAAGCTCTGCCTCACTTGTCACGCCGACAAAGACGCAAGCCAGCTCAAGGGCACGATTCACAAGCCGGCCGTTCGCGATTGCTTGACCTGCCACGATCCGCATACGACTGACAACAAGTTTCAGCTGCTGAAACCGATGTCAGGCGACAAGAAAGACAATCTTTGCCTTAGCTGTCACAACCAGGGCGTGGATGTTCCGGAGAAGGGAAGCCGTCACGCCGCACTCGACATGGGGTGCGACACCTGCCACGTAACGCACAAGACCGGTGCTGAGTTGACGGTCGACTACCGATTTCATCTCACCAAGGCGGTTCCGGCGCTTTGCCTCGATTGCCACGACGTGAAGGACGCCGGGCTGCAGAAGGCGCATCAGAATCAGCCGTTCGGAACGGCGAATTGTTTGACTTGTCACGACGCGCATCAATCGGCAGCGCCGAAACTGATGGCGAAGTTCCTCCACCCGCCGTTCGCCGAGAAATCCTGCGACACCTGCCACGCGCCCTCCAAAGACGGAAAGGTGGTGTTGACGCAGGCCACGGCGAAAGATCTCTGCGTCACCTGCCACTCCGATAAGGCCGAGCAGATTGAAAAAGCGAAAGTGCAACATCCGGGCGCGGCGGGAGATTGCACCGACTGCCACAACCCGCACGCGGGAAGCACTCCTGGATTCGTGCAACCCGATCCCGTGAATGCCTGCCTCAACTGCCACAGCGATCAGGCCGAGCAAGGCAAGAAACCACATCTGCATCAACCCGCGTTTCAACAAGGATGCGCAACGTGTCACGAGCCGCACGGCGGCGAGAATCAGCATCTGCTGCGCAGCGCGAGTGTGAATACGCTCTGCCTCGAGTGCCACGGTCCGGATCGCAGCCCCAACAAGCTGGAGGCGCAGCACCTGGTCACGATCCTCGACGGCAAAATCCGGCTGCCGGAAGATTACTTCACGGCGCGCAACGTTCCGATTCTGCCGCTCGAGTACGGCGCGGGCCATCCGACCGAGCGTCACCCGATTTCGGATGTCACCAACATCAAAACCAAGTCAATCACTCCGATGAATTGCCTCACCTGCCACCAGCCGCACTCGGGCGCGGAGAACGGCATGCTGGTGAAGGATCAGGCTCCCAACATGGATTTCTGCCGTACGTGCCACAGCAATCCTCTGGATCTGAACCAGATGAACACAAGCAACAAATTCCTGGGCGGAGGAAAACAGTGACCCTCGAAATTCGCAAATCGAATCGCGTGAGCCGGCTCTGGGTGGTGGTGCTTACCCTGGCGGCCGTACTGGCAGCGCCGGCTTATGCGCAGAAAAAGAAAGCCGCTCCTGCCGGCGACCAGCCGAAGCTGGGCGATCAGCGCAGCACGGCTTATTTCGATCTCAGCAAGATCGTGTGGCCGAATCCTCCGGCGATTGCGCGGATCAAGTTTGTCAATTTGTTTACCGGACAGAAAGTTGATCCCAACCAGTTCGCGAAGAAGAACGAGAAGCAGAAACAGAAATGGATGGACCGTCTGGCCGGAACCAGGCAGACCAGTGACATCGATGTCAAAGAGCTGCCGTTCCAGCTGATTCGCCCCTACGGCGTCGCGGTCGATTCCAAGGGACAGATTTATGCCGCGGACCAGGGAGTCAGCGCGATCTTCATTTTCAATCCTGAAAACAAAGCGGTCGAACTAATTGGCAACGGCAAACAGGCGCACTTCGGCATGATCAGCGGACTGGCGATCGACGACAACGACCGCCTGTACGTCACTGACGTGAAGCTGCACCGCGTGGACGTGTTCGCTCCGGTCACGCACCAGCTGGAAACGGCGTTCGGCGGCGACGTGCTGGCCGATCCGGCGAGCCTCGCTCTCGATTACGAGAACCGCTTCATCTATGTGGTCGACACGCAGAGCGATGTCGTGGACGTCTTCGATGCCGACAGCTACAAGTTCCTGCGCAAGATCGGCACACCGGGCAAAAAGCACACGCTTACGGCTCCGGGCACGTTTTCTCTGCCCGAGGGCGTTGCGGTCGATGCCGATAGCAACGTCTACATCACCGACACATTCAACAACCGCGTCGAGGTTTTCGATGCGGACGGAAACTTCGTCAGCACCTTCGGCAAGAACGGCGACGGGCCCGGACACTTCGAGCGGCCCAAGGGAATCGCGATCGATTGCGACGGGCATATCTGGGTCGCCGATGCAGCGCAGGATCGGGTGAAGGTTTTCGATAAAGAGGGACGCTTACTGATTTACTTCGGCGAGCACGGCGAATATCCCGGGCGGTTCATGGGCGTCTTCGGCATCGCGATCGACAAGAACAACCGGGTCATCACGACTGAGATTTATCCGGGACGCGTGCAGGTGTTTCGTTACATCAGCGACGCGGAAGCCGAGACGGAGAAGAAACGGCGCGAAGCGGAAGCGGAGCAAAAGCGGGCTGGCGCTCCCGCGCAGAAGCCGGCCAGCGGGCCGGCGGCGAGCGCAGCGACAAAAGATCTGGCGGCAAAGTAATGCAGTCTGGCGAAAGGAGCAGTCTCATGAAAAACGAAGTTTCTGACCGGTTGCACGTAGCCGCATCAAGTTTTTGGCGGTCCATGGCCGCTGAAAAACCAGGGTCGGACGCAAGTCTGGCTCTGGGCACCTCATCATTCGTAAATGTGTTGCAGCACAATCCTAAGGAGGTTTCGAAACTCATGAAGAAAGCAATGTTTTCTCTATTAGCGGTCTTCGCGCTAGCAGCGATGGCGACGGCCCAGCTCACGAATGTCCCGCAGGACACCAGCGAGACGGTCGACATCTTGGGCGCACACCTCGGCTACGGCCGGGGCTGCGTCATGTGCCATGCTCCGCACAGCGGCGCGGGTGGCAACAACGTCGCAACCAAAGACACCACGAGCGGCGACTATGCTCTGTGGGGACAGGATCTTACCCCTCTGTATGGCCAGACCCTGAACTTCGGCGACGGCGGAACGTATCCCGTCACGCTGCCTGCTGCCGGAACCATCACCAGCGCGCATGACGCCAACACCGTCATCCTCTTCTGCTTGAGCTGCCATGACGGCAACCTGGCGAAAGTCGGCATGATGAAGGGCAAGACCGTTGAGACTCTGCCCATCGTCGGCGGCAACGCTCCCACGTTCCTCGGCAACGACGGAACCGTGGCCGGCAACTACGAGAACGATCACCCAGTGGGCGCAACGGCGCTCGTTTCCTGCGGTCCTCCGTACAACTGGGACTGCACGGGCGGCGGCGCGACGAAGATCGTCATGAGCGGACCGAATTCAACTCAGTTCGGTAAGAACTACGACTTCGGGGTGATCAAGAACCTGGCGACGATCGGCACGAACGTCAACGCGGTCACTTGCACCAGCTGCCATAACCAGCACAGCCAGAACATCTACACGTCAACGGCTGCTACTCCGGGCTATTACAAGACGATGTTCTTCCTGCGTGGCTACTACAACCCAACCACCGGCGGCAACAACGCGGCGCAATTCTGCCGTCAGTGCCATGGTGGCGAGGCCAACGAGTCGAACGGCCAATACGGCGTCCTAACCAACTAGTCCGGCTTGCTTGAATAGGGGGAGGGAAATCCTCCCCCGGTTCTTGGAGAAAGATCATGAAGCGTGCGCTCTCAATCTCGGTCCTGCTGTTGGCGGCGGCGATCAGCCCCGCCTGGGGACAACTGCTCAGCTCCCACGCTGCCGCTCCAGCGTCCCCCAAGCCTGCATCTGTCACGGTTCCTTCGCCCACGGGGAAGCCGGTCGCGCGGGTTAACGGGGCAGTGCTCACCTATGGCGATTTGCTGCGCGAAGAGTACACGATTTTCCCGTATGCGCGGCAACACAACGGCATGATTCCTCCCGCGCTCGAGTCCGACATCCGGACCGGCGCGATGAAGATGATCGTTTTCGAAGAACTGGTCTACCAGGAAGCGCAGCGTCGCAAGATTACGATCCCTCCCGCCCGATTGGAGCGCGCGGAAGCAGATTTTCGCAAGCAGTTTGCCAGTCAACAGGAATATCAAGATTTGTTGAAGAGCGAGTTCAAGGGGTCCAAGACCATACTTCAGACCAAAATCGAACGGTCACTCTTAATCGACGAGATGTTGAAGACCGAAGTGAGCAACCGGTCCTATGTGACTCAGGCGGAGGTTCGCGCCTACTACGACAAGAACCCACAGCAGTTCCGGATTCCCGAATCCTTTGCCGTACAAACTATCTCGGTGATCCCTCCCGAGAACGCCAATCCCGATCAGCAGAAGGCTGCGCGCAAGAAAGCGGAAGACGCGCTCCGACAGGCCCAGGCGACCAAGAGTTACGACGATTTTGGAGTCTTAGCCGAGAAGATTTCCGAGGATGATTTCCGCGTCATGATGGGCGATCACCGCGCCGTCGATCAGACCAAACTGCCACCTCAGGTATTGCAAGTGATCAAGGGAATGCAACCGGGGCAGATCAGCGGGCTCATTGAACTCGAAAACCACGCTTACACGATCGTGCGGTTGAACGCGCACATTGAAGCTGGCGAGCAGAAGTTCGAAGCCGTGAAAGACTCGCTGCGCGATCAGCTGAAGAAACAGAAAGCAGAGCAACTGCGCCGGGCGCTTGACGCGCGGCTCAGGAAGAACGCAAAGGTCGAAGAGCTTTAGATATGTCAGCAGTCAACAAACGCGCGATCTTGGCGGCTAGCTTCATGGCAATCGCTCTGGCGGTGCCCGCGCGAGCCCAGCTTCAGCTTGGGAACGACGTCAGCATGAAGGCGAACGGCAATATCTCTTTCGGATATACGGCGGACTATTCGAATCTCACGGGATCCGACCACACCCTGAGCCCCAGCGGCAACGCCGATCTGAATGGCTACTACTATGCGCCCGGATTTGTTTCGTTTGATGTCCAACCCTTCTACAACGAATCACGGGCGAACTCGAGTTACCAGTCCATTTTTCAGTCGAGCGGAGTGAACGGCAGCGCGTCGATCTTTTCCGGCAGCCATTTTCCTGGAACCGTGAGCTATAGCAAGATCTACAACAGCGAAGGCGGATTAACCATCCCGGGAGTAGGAAATCTGACGACGAAGGGGAACAGCGACAATCTGGCGCTCGGATGGGGGATTCATGTGCCCGACTATCCCAGCGTTTCGTTTCAATTCCTCGATGGCGATAACAACAGCACAGTTTTCGGCACCACGCAGCCCAGTACGTTCAGCGCAAAAACTTTCGGCGCCCAGGTCACCGATACTCTCGCGGGCTTTAGCCTGAGCGGCGGTTACCAGTACAACAAAATCAATACGATGACGCCGGAATTCCTGTCTGGCGAGGCGCCCACAACCTCGGAAAGTTCGGGCAACTCTGTTAATTTTGGCGTCGGACACAAATTGCCGCTGCGAGGATCTTTTTCGACTTCGTTCAGCCGATCTGATTACAACACCGAAGACAGCATTGCCGGAGACACCTTCAACGGCACGATTGACACCGTCAACGCCGGAGCCGGATTTCAGCCGACTCATGAACTGGAGATCGGGGCCAACGCGCAGTACACGAATAATCTGACGGGGATGCTTTACCAGTCGTATATCACCGCGGGTGTAGTCCTGCCGTCGTCACTGCTCGACTATTCTACGCACTCGCTCGATGTAAACAGCCACGCCAATTACTCGTTGCCTTCCTTGCACTTGACGCTGATGGGAAACGCAGACCACCGCCAGCAAACGGTGCTGGGGACGGATCTTTCGGCGGACACCTTCAATGAAATGATCACGTATGGAAACGATTTCCTGGGCGGTTACATCAACGCCACATCGGGCGTGACACAAACGACAGTGAACGTCAACACTGGTGCGAGCTCCCTGGGCTTGTTCGACAACGCGTCCTACCAGCGAAATGTGAAACAGTGGAACCTCACGGGATCATTCAATTACACCCGCAACACGCAGACGATGTTCATCGGGTACACGACGTCGGGGTACGGGTACTCTGGCGGCTTGGGGCGCAAGATTAACGCTTACACCTATTGGAGCGTCAATGCGGTTGGGGCGAAGTCGGTATTTAACAACATCGCAAGCTCGGGGAACAATAGCCAGAGCTATTCAACTTCACTGACGTTGCGGCGAATGAGTTTCAGTGGGAGCTACGGTAAAGCCGACGGAACTTCGATACTCACGGCTACGGGCCTGGTTCCGGTAACGACACCCGTTCTGTCGGCGCTGCCGGCAGTTTACTTCAACGGCAAGTCTTACTCGTTCAGCGCATCTGCGACGCCGATCCGGGGATTGGTTCTTTCGGGAACGTATTCGAAGTCGCGTAGCGAAACTCTATCGGACTCGGTCAGCTCCTCGAACTCGAATGCGCAATTGACTACGATGCTTCAGTACAAAGTCCGCCAGCTTTGGGTTACGGGCGGATATCTGAAGTTGCAGCAAGGATTCAGCATCACGGGCCAGCCTTATGCTTCATACTCATCGTTCTACATGGGGATTACGCGGTGGTTCAATTTCTTCTGAGATCGCGCAGCGTCGGCTGGAGATTCAGTTTGGTCTTTGCGCTGATGCTCAGCCTGGGGCCGGTGTGTGGCGCTGCGAGCAAGGACTCCAAGGCGCAGCCGGTGACTGTGCCCGAGCTCGAACTGGAAGGCGGACGCCGTCTCACTTTCGAGCGCACGTTCTGGTCGGAACCGGATGTGCGACTCAAGCGCGGATTCTGGAACAAGCTGGTCGACATCGTGGCCGGCGCTCCCGACTTCCACGCGCTGATCAGCCCTTATGCGGTGGTTGAGGACTCCCACGGGCGGATCATCGTGACCGATCCCGGAGCGGCGGGAATCCACATCTTCGATTTTGAAAAACAGAAATACAAATTCATCACGCGCGATCGTGACGTGGACGGATTGATAACGCCGCAGTGCGTCGCTGTCGATGCCGACGACAACATTTATGTGACCGATTCCGACTCGGGCAAGATCTTCGTCTTCGAGCCCGGCGGAAAGTTTCGTCGCGTCATCGGCAGCTTGAAAGGCGGGGAAGGTTACTTCAAACGGCCGACGGGGATCGCGGTCGACTCGGTGGCGCAGCGAGTCTACGTCACCGACACTTTGCGTAACCAGGTGTTCGTTGTCGACATGCAGGGAAGCGTGCTGCAGACGATTGGAAAAACCGGCAACGGAGACGGCGAATTCAACTATCCGACCGAGCTTCGCCTTTCGGGCGACAACCTGATCGTGGTCGACGCGATGAATTTTCGCGTGCAGGTGCTCGACCGCTCTGGAAGTTTTCGCTACGCGATCGGGCGGATCGGTGAAGAGCGGGGACAGTTCTTCCGTCCGAAAGGAATCGGCATCGATTCCGAAGGGCATCTGTACGTGGTGGAAGCGATCCGCGGGATGGTGCAGGTCTTCGATGATGCCGGGAATCTTCTCTACTACTTCGGACAAAGGGGCACGGGCTTTGGAGAGTTTCAATTACCCACCGGGCTTTGGATCGACGGTCACGACCGCGTTCTGGTCGTGGACTCCTTCAACCGGCGAGTTCAAGTTTTCCACTATTTTGGATTAGATAAATCTGCCGCAGGAGGCCAGCATTGAAATCGAGGCTCATGGCGGCAGCGATCGTCTTGCTCGGGAGCGCGGGAATCGCGTCCGCACAGATCTCCGCTGACGTGCTGGGCTCGCACAACATGGCGCCCGCCAGCGGATCTCCGATCACGGGAAACCTCGGCAGCGCTTGCATGTACTGCCACGCGCCGCATTCCGGCATCGAAGGCACGCCCGGCGTGAGCGGAACTCCGCTCTGGAGCCAGAAACTCTCGAGCGTGCAGTCGTACCAGATGTACTCGAGCACGACGATGGTGAACAAAACCAACTCGTCGCCCCCGCTGGGCTCGAACAGCACGCTCTGCCTGAGTTGCCATGACGGCACGGTTGCCTTGGGGACATTGACTCCCTACGGCCAGCTATCGATGTCAGGCACGCTGGCCGGCACGCCGGCGGATCTGGGCACGAACCTGCAAACGACGCACCCCTTCAGCTTTATTACTCCATTGCAGCCTTCGTCGGATCTTTGGCCCTCGCTCAGTGCCAATCCACCGTCGACGCAAGATGCAACCGGCGTCGTCACGCTGATCAAAGGCAATGTGGAGTGCGGAAGTTGCCACAATCCGCATGTGCAGAACATCGACTCGAGCTCCGATTTTCTGGTGATCGACAACTCGCAAAGTGCGCTGTGCCTGGCGTGCCATAACACGATTCCGAGCGGAAGCGGCATGGGACTCGGTTCTGCGCCGGCGGCTACCGGCGCCAGTGCTGCGCTGAATGCGAGAAATCCGCTGGCGAGCTGGACGGCGAGCATTCATGCCACCGCGACCAACCGCGTCTCGACGCAACCGTCGCCAGTTGTGGGAGACATTCGAAGAACGATCAAGTCCGCATCTCTTGGGCCGTACACTTCAATGCGGAAGAACGGCTGTCTCTCTTGCCATGAATCTCATAATTCCGCGAAGGGATTGTTGCGAGGCGCCGACGACCAGGCATGCCTGATCTGTCATAACGGGGGCTCGAACGTTTCACCGCCCGCGCCGAATATTTACGCGGAAATGTCTCTGCCCAGGATCAGCCACACTCCGACGAATCCGGTGGGGAATAATTCGCACTCTGCGCACGAAAGCGACTTGCTGAATCACAACCGGCACGCGAACTGTGTGGATTGCCACAATGCGCATGCGACCAAACGCGTGGAGCTGACGTTTTCCGCTCCGCCTCAAATTCGGCCTTCGCAATCCGATGTTGTGGGAATCAGCGCGACTGACGGACGCAGCGTCGTTTATCCGGCGAACAATCAGTACGAAAATTGTTTGCGTTGCCACGGAGCGAGCACCGGGAAAACCACTCCAACGCAATTTGGATATCTGCCGAACCGCATCGCATCGGGCGGCGATCCTTTGAATATTCTTCTGCAGTTCGGCGCCACTTCGGCGTCGAGTCACCCGGTGATGCACGATCGCAGCAGCCCGTTCCCGCAGCCCAGCCTGCGATCGAACATGCTCGATCTCGATGGCACGCGGCAAGGACGCAGCATGGGCGTGCGCATCCTGTGCAGCGATTGCCACAACAGCGACGACAACCGCGAATTCGGGGGGACGGGCCCCAACGGTCCGCACGGATCGAAGTATTCACACATTCTTGAGCGCCGCTATGACATGAGCGAAGCGCCGTTGCCGGGCCAGTTGATCACCAATCTGAATTTTCCTCCCAATCTCACGACGACCGGGAATTACGCGCTTTGCGCCAAGTGCCACGATCTGGCCAACATCGTGACCAATAGCAGCTTCAAGGAGCATGCCCGCCATATCAACGACGGCTTCTCCTGCTCCGTGTGCCACAGCGCGCACGGAGGAGGCGCGCAGATGGCCGCGGTTTCCGCCGAGCGCCTGGTGAACTTCGACATCAACGTGGTCGCGCCAGATGGCAAGAATCCGATTACGTACCGCAGGGCGACCAGTTCTTGCAGTTTGACATGCCACGGACATGCGCACAACGCGACCGGCATTTCCGGTCTGCCGGTGAAGTCTCGATTCTGAGAAGACTCGGGTACCAGAAGTTGAAATTGCATTGCCTCGCCTCGCCTTCTCTGTCGCAGTGTGGTTTTTGCCGCACCGGACGTGTGTTTTGGCGCCGACTCATGCGCGATGGGCTAAGTTCGAGCCGCTTGGAACATGCAATTCATGCACTTAGCCGCCAGGTAGTGTGGTATCTCCCGTGCGTTGGTATTGATCTGGCATGAAAAACGAGACTCTGGAATCGGCAAACCGAAGCGCTGGATGGGAGCCGTGGCAGATGTATGCGATGGCTGCTGCCTGTCTGGTGATTGGAGTATTGGTGGGTTATCTCGCGCGCGGGTCGGCTCCGGCGCGATCCGTGCCCACGGCACAACCTGCCACCGCAGTCGCCACTGCCGCGCCAGCGTCACAACCGCCGCAGCAAATGCCGTCGCTCGAAGACATGAAGCGGATGGCTGACAAACAAGTTGAGCCCCTGCTGGCGAAGCTGCAGGCCGATCCCAAGAATGCCGACCTGCTCAACCAGGTGGGAAACGTCTATCGCATGACGCACCAGTTCAAGACGGCTGCGTCTTACTACCAGCAGTCGCTGGACGCCAATCCGAAGAACGTCGGCGTGCGCACCGATCTGGCTTCGTGCCTTTACTACCAGGGCGACGTCGATGGAGCGATCGCGCAGCTGGAAAAATCGCTGACTTACGATCCCAAGCACGCCGGAACGCTTTTCAATCTCGGCATGATCCGGTGGAAGGGCAAAGGCGATGCAGCCGGCGCGGTTGCAGCCTGGCAAACGCTGCTGAAACTGAATCCCCGCTATGAGAACAAGCCAGCGCTCGAAAAGTTAATCGCTGACGCCAAGACGCACCCGGGAAAGCCTCTTCCCCAAAGCGAATAGTGACTGTTGAGGGCGGCGTTCGAAAACTGCGAAGCTATTCGCGGGTTCGCATGGCCACGCCTCCGTCAGTCAGACGCGGCGCAGAGCTGAGTTCGTCAGAGATATGTTTCTGCAGCAGATCCCACTCTGACCGCAATACCATTTCCTTGATGCTGAACTTGCTTTCGCGGCGGGCATCGTCGACGCGCACATCCATCTCATTATTGTGAAAACGAAAATCGACCACATCGGCCAGCGGGACCAGTTGATCTGACGATCTTCCCACGATCACGAAGACAACTTTGTCCGATACCAGCGTGTATTCCGGGCAAACTTCTGGCCCTGCCTGCGCAGCCTGACCTCCAAACGCAACCATGAATCCATGACGCATCGGCAGGCAATCTCCCATATGCATCCGCACCACCGTTCCATGCTGGTAGATTCCAGCCCACGCGTTTGAAATGGTGCCGCACGCCAACCCCACCCATAAGGCGCGCTTCAGAAGTTTGCTGTCATTGATTTTCTTCATAGAAATATCCTCTCCGGCAGTGGAATCGCAGGTTTAGATTGTGTTTGGGAAGAATGCGGAGCGAGTGGAACCCAAGCGCGCGGCTGGGAAGGGAATAGGTCACGACGTAGGATGCGCGCAGATCGGCCAAAATCGATTCAAGAACATCGACCGTGTCGTCGTGAGAGAAGAACGATCGGCCTCCAGTTGCGTCGGCCATCTGTTGCAACAAAGAATCGCCGCCGGTGTTTTGCGGAGACGAACCGAGATTAACGGAGTACAGGAGAGCGCCCGCCGCGACGAGCTTCGACAGTGCGTCTTGCGCCGAGGTTACGCTGATATTGTCGTTGCCGTCGGAGAACAGGATCAGCACCTGCCGCACGCTGGACGTCCGTCGATGAGACAGAAACCTCGCTGTAAAACTCAGCGCGTCAAACAGAGGCGTCATGCCCCCGGGGCGCAACGAGAGGAGCTTTTCCTGTTTCGCCGCTGTGAGGCAATCTCCGGCGCACAGCACTTGCGGTTGAAGCCCGGCGAACGTAACGATGGAGATATTCTCTTCGGGAATGGTGGAAGCGCCCTCCGAGATCAGGCGCAGAACGTCCTGCCGAGTTTGCTGAAATCGCGGAGCCACCGAGTCGCTGGCATCCACGAGAACGATCAGGTCGAGCGTGGTTTCGCTGGTTCGCGTGAGGCTGCGAAAGCCGCGAATCACCTTGCCGCTGTCGACCACCGCGAAATCATCCACGACAATATTTTCGATGAGGCGGTTGTTTTCGTCTGTGGTGTAGAAAGCGATGCGAACTTCGGAAGTTCCGGTGTGATAGGTGGTCGGCGGAGTATCGCTCGTATCGCTGGCGTAGAAGATGCAAGGGAAAATGGCCAGAAGTACCGCAAGAGACCAGCCCTGCCGATGAGACAGCATTGCCATTACTGGGAACTTCGACAAGCCAGCGCGAGGACTATAGCGCGCGAAGGTATATCGGGATTACGAGGGTAATACCGAGCTATTCCGATTTCGATCTGCGTGGCCGCTTACGTGATGCTGACTTCCGTGTATGTGCCGTACACCTGCCGGAGCGCCTCGCAGATTTCGCCCACTGTGGCGTAGGCGCGGACTGCGTCCACGATGTAAGGCATCGTGTTCGCCGGGGACACGTTGCCGTTCGTTCCGGCTTTCGGTTCCTGGGCTGCGGCTTTTTTCAGTGCGTCAAGCGTGCGTTGCACGTCCTCATTGGAGCGACGCGCGCGCAGAGTCTTTAATTTGGCCGATTGCTGTCGGGCCACGCTCTCGTCGATATACAGGATGTGCGGCGACTCTTCCTCGATGGCAAATTCGTTGACTCCGACGATGATCTTTTCTTTGGCCTCAACCGCGCGCTGGTACTGGTAGGACGATTCCGCAATTTCCTTTTGCGGATAGCCGCGCTCGATGGCCTTGACCATGCCGCCCATCGCGTCCATTTTGCTGAAGTAATCTAGGGCGCCGTTCTCCATTTGCAGGGTAAGATTTTCCAGAAAATACGATCCGCCCAGCGGATCGACCGTTTGGGTTACTCCAGATTCATACGCAATGATCTGCTGGGTGCGCAGCGCGATGCGCGCCGCTTCTTCGGTCGGCAGTGCCAGCGCTTCATCGTAGGAGTCGGTGTGCAGCGACTGCGTGCCGCCGAGCACGGCGGCCAGAGCCTGCAGCGCCACGCGCGCAATGTTGTTCATCGGTTGCTGCGCCGGCAATGAGACTCCTGCAGTTTGGGTGTGAAACCTCATCAGCCACGTACGCTCGTTCTTCGCGCCGAAACGGTCTTTCATCACGCGATACCAGATCTTGCGCGCGGCGCGGTATTTCGCGATCTCTTCGAAGAAGTCGTTGTGCGCGTTGAAGAAGAAACTGAGCCGCGGGCCGAACTCGTCCACCTCAAGGCCGCGCCGTCGCGCCCATTCCACATACTCGACGCCGTCATACAGCGTGAACGCCAGTTCCTGCAAAGCCGTCGATCCGGCTTCGCGAATGTGATATCCGCTGATCGAGATCGTGTTGAAGCGCGGGGTGAACTTCGATCCGAACTCGAAGGTGTCGATCACGAGTCGCATCGAGGGAGCGGGCGGATAAATGTATTCCTTCTGCGCGATGTATTCCTTGAGAATGTCGTTCTGGATCGTGCCGGAGATCTTTTTCCAGTCGGCGCCCTGCTTTTCTGCGACCACAAGATACATGGCCCACAGCACCGACGCCGGCGAATTGATGGTCATCGATACAGTTGTTTTCTCGAGGTCGATGCCGTTGAATAAAATCTCCATGTCTTCGAGCGAATCGATAGCTACGCCGCACTTGCCGACCTCGCCTTCGCTTGCCGGATGGTCGGAGTCATATCCCATGAGCGTGGGCAGATCGAAGGCGACCGACAGGCCGCTGCCGCCGTGCTCGAGCAAGTATTTGTAGCGCTGGTTCGTCTCCTCCGGCGAAGCGAAGCCGGAGAACTGGCGCATGGTATACATCTTGCCGCGATATCCCGTGGCGTGAATACCGCGCGTGAAGGGCGGTTGGCCGGGATAGCCGAGATACTGGTCTTCGCTCCAGTCGGCGGGCAGATCGGCGTTGGTATAGAGCCGCCGAATGGGCAGGCCGGAAATCGTAGTGAAGCGTGCGTGGCCGTGCTCGTCCAGATTGACGCCGCTTGCCCTGCCGATCGGGCGTTCCGGAGACTTCTCGACGGTCGGCGCCAGAGTCTTCTCGGCCCAGTTCTTTTCTGATTCCGAAGGACGCCGGTTCTCGAACACATCGGCGACAGGACTCTCAGCGACTTGCGGCGGCATGTGAGAAGACGGCTTCTTTTCCATAGTCTGCTTGAACGAACCCCAGTGCTCTCTCTCGATGATAGGGAACTGAGCGCAGGGGAGCAAGGCGCAGACGCGGTTCAGAACGACCGGTCGGTCAGTCGCGGCAGGCGTAGAGTGTTCGCGAACTTGCTTTCGTTACGCGATGACCATCTTCAACGGCCAGCTCTTTACGAATGCTCCGAAGCGGTCGAGTGCTTTGGAGAAATTGTTTCCGGAGGCGGCGAAGCCCAGGCGGAAATGCGAAGGCGCGTCGAAGCAGTCTCCGGGAGCGAGCAGGATTCCACGCTCGGCGGCGGCCTGGCAGAACGGACGGGCATTTTCTCCGCTCACCAGCCAGGGGAACGCGGTCATGCCACCTTGCGGCGGGATCCATCCGATAACGTCGCGATGGTCCGTCATGAAGCGCTCGAGGAGCGCGAGATTTCGGGTTGCGGTCTCCTGCGTCTTGCCAAGCACAGAGTCACGCTTTCGAATGGCGATTTCCGAAAGAATCTCTCCGGTGGTGGAGTTGCAGATCGAGAAGTAGGCTCGCGCGGTCCAGTATTGCTGGCGGCGCCGCGCGTCGTGCTCGATGATCCATCCCGTACGCACGCCGGCAATGGAGAACGCCTTCGATAAGTCGGAGATCACGGTGGCGTGTGGCAGTCTCGCCGCCGACTTCGCTGGCTTTCTGTGGTAGATCGGATGGTAGACCTCGTCACACACTAGCTGGATTCCGCGCTCGACGGCGAAGCGGTGCACGGCTTCCATTTCGCCGTCGCCGAGAGTGGCGCCCGTAGGGTGGTGCGGGCTGTTGACCAGAATGAGCTTGGTCTTCGAGTCGGCGAGCCGCCTGATCTCGTCGGGATCAATGCGGAAGCCATTCTCGCGGTGGATGTGATAGAAGCGGGTTTCGAGGCCAAGCGATTCCGGGAGCGCCGAGAAAGTGGCGAATCCAGGCAGTGGCAGGATTACGTTCGCGCCGGGCTCGGCGGCCAGCCACATCACGACCAGGAGCGCCTCCGAGGCGCCAGTCACGATTTGGACGGACTCGACGGGAACACCTTGCATTTCAGCGATTGCTTCTCGCAGGCTGTCAGCGCCGGCAGGGCGACCATAAACAAGGTTGTGGTTGAGGAAGCGATGGCGCGTTTCTTCGTCGGCGAGGGCGAGGATTTCGCTTACGGTCCAGGTTGGTCCGGTGCTCGCAGCGAGGTTGAATTCTATGTTGTGTTCGTACTGGTCGAGCCAGGCATCGAGCAGGAAAGGCTTGAGTTGCATCCGGGCGCCTCGGAGGAGAAGTTGTCTGCTGTAATTGATTCTGCGAGTCGGGGTGCGGATTGATTTTAGTTTCCGAGCAGCGCGAGTCGAATGCGTAAAACCGGCGCTGCTGAGCCACCCCTAAAGGGGCAGTAGATGCGGATCCTTTACGACACTCATAAAGTGGTGTCCTGATGCGAACGTGCAAAACCCCTGTCACTGTTGCTTGCGCGAGAGTTCCCAGGCCTTGGAGTATTTCCACGAAACATAGACAGCGTGGTAAAGGTGCAGCAGGAGACCTTCGCGGCCATCGAGAAATCCGAGACGGAAGAAATAGTTGTAGATGAACGTGAACAGCGGCCGCAGAACGATGTTGACGAAGCTGAACCGGACTTTGCCTTTTGCAACGACCATTTCCGCGCCCAGCGACGAGTAGCGGTTCATGTGCTCGATGTAGTCGGAGAGCGTCGGGTAGGAATGATGGATGAGAGCGCCGCGTGGGATGATCTTCGTTGGTCCATCAACCAAAATGTCTTCATGAACGGCGCGATCCTCGAAGCGCCCTCGCCCTCGACGAAACAGCCGCAACTTAGGGTCAGGCCAGAAGCCACCGTGTTTGATCCATCGTCCGAGGAAATGGTTCTTGCGGCGTATCCGAAATCCCGCCCGATCAGCTTTCGAAGACGCGGAGGATTCGCGGCTGATGGCTAAGCACCATTCATAGGGTGTGCTCCCATCGCCGCCTCTTTGTCCGGAGAGTTCACTAGCCAAATCGGCATCGATTTCCTCGTCGGCATCCAAGCTTAGAATCCAATCGCCAGTGGCCTTATCGATGGCCGAATTCTTTTGCGCTGCAAAGCCTTTCCATTGCTCGATGAATACTTTCGCGCCGAACGATTTCGCGATCTCAACCGTACGATCCGTTGAGCCCGAGTCGACGACGATGATCTCGCCTTTGCCCTCGGCAACCAGAGGCTGCACGCTGGCGAGCGTGCGGCCGATATTGGCTTCTTCATTGAAAGTAATAATGACGACGGAGAGCATCATTGGCGTTTGAGTGTGTTTAGAACTCGGAATTGTCTCACGAGCGCAACGCAGAAGTCAGAAGCCAGAAGCACGCTTGAGGGTTACGTCTGACTTCTGATTGCTCGCCGCTCATTGCTCACGGCTCGCATCGTTCCGACTGCTTCGAGCAGAAGAAACACAATCAGAATGACCAATTCCGGTTCGATCGGATGCCGATAGCGCGCGTGTGGGAACACGAAGTAGTAGACGGTTGGATACGTCAGCACTAATCCCGCGAAAAGCCAGGCTGCGGTGCATTTTTGGCGGATCGCTCTCCCAAGGCCCCACAGAGCCAGTATTGAAGTTGCAAGAAAAGCCGACGAGCGGAAGTCCACCGGCGAGAGGCTGCTGGTCGGCCGCGGAACGCCATTCCAATAGTAGAAGAAGCGCTTCAGGCTGATCACGGTAAAGCGTCCCGGATGCGATGCGATCCAATCAAAAGCTTGCCGCTTGCGCGACTCGGAGTAGGCGAGCTCGCCCATGCTCTGAAACTTTTCCAGCTCGAGCTTGTTCAGATTGGGCTGCAAGTAAGCCATCAACATGCCGTCGGCGTAGGGACCGTTTCCCAGACGGACCTGCAGCCCGAAATCGTCGCGCAGGAAAACGAAGCGCCCGAACACCTCGTAGTTGCGCACGACCCACGGGGAGAGCACCGCAAAAAAGATTACCGACGAAAGCACTACGCCGGCGAATGACGGCAACCCGCGCCGAAATCTTTGCCGCCAGATCCACAAGCCGCAGAAGGGAAGGAAGGCCAGCATCGTGGGATTGGCGAGCGCGCCGATACCGAAGAGTGTTCCGAAGAGAATCCAGGTGCGAACGTCATCATCCCGCAGGGTCGGAGCGTTTCGGTCCAGCGGCGCGCGCCGGACGAATGCGTCCGGGGCTCCATGGGCCAGTTTCAGTGCCACAAGAAAAGCGCACGCTAGCATGAGGGGAGTGAACGTCGTGTCCCAGATCCAATGGATCGACCAGTACCAGATGTACGGATTCAGCGCCCATGCATATGCCGACCAGACGGCAACGCGCTCGCCGAATGTCCGATGTGCGATCAGAAAAATCGGAATGCAGGTCAGCGTTGCCAGCAGGCTATTGATGCTGAGCAGGATCCACGCCGATGCTTGCGAGTAGATGCCGAAGACCTTGAAGACCCCGGCCATCAGGTAGGGATAGAGAGGCGGCTCCCAGGCGGTGGGGCCGGTGTTGCCTTCGTACGGACTGGCGAATCCGTGGCCTTGAGCGATGGAGCGCGCGACGCGTCCCATCTCCCAGCCGAATTCGAAGTTGTCATCGCCCAGACGGGTCCGGTACTGATGCAGCGCCCCGATGGCCGCGACCTGCAGCAGGAACGAGAGAGGCAAGAGCCACAGGAAGAATTTAGGAAGCGCAGGCCGCGCAGATCGTGCCATCGGAGCGTAGTGTATCAGGTAAGGCCAGTCTTTCTTGTCGATTGCGGGCAATCTGCGCAGGGTTTACATTGTGTTCCTTCACGAACGCGTGCATGCACAGAAAGGTACATACAAAAAAGAGGTTACATGCGGAACCGGGCTGGTGCTGCCGCCGCCGCTTCCTACATCTGCCCTCCTTGTGGCGGATTCTGCGTGGCGGGAACGGCCGGTTGTCCCGGCGCAGGATCCTGACGCGGCGCTACGAAGGGAACACTCGGCAAGTGGGTAACCTGGCCGCGAGTGGCGTCGGCGACATCGATGCCGGCATGATCGAGCAGTAGGCCGGTCGCCCGATCCAACTCGATGCGCGACTTCTCATACGCTGCTTTGGCCGAAACCAGATTCGATTCGCCTGTTGTCAGGGTGGCTGCGTCCTGCAGAATTGTGACCTGCGTGGTCAGTCCGACCTTCAACTTTTGCTGATCAGCGTCCAGTGTCTGGCGCGCGAGATCGACTGCGGATTGCGCCGCTTCCACGGCGACGCGATTCTGCTTCACATCGAACTGCGCGTTGCGGACCTCGATCCGCACCTGGTTTTCCAACTGGTGCTGACGCACCTGGGCCTGGCGGTATTCCAGTTCGGCGCGCACCTGGTTCGATTGCGCCAGCCGGTTGCGGAGCGGAATGGTCAGAGAGAGGCCCACGCCCTTATCTGGGGCGGTGGAATTCACCAGCTGGTTGAGAGTGTTGCCGTAGCCGACAGAGTTTGAGGCGCGGAATGGCGGCGGAGCTTTTGTCGGATCGAAGCAGAATGTGCTGGTCGTGTCGGCGCAGTTTGGAACTGCGGGGTTGATATCTCCGCCGACTCCGGACCCACCGTAATAGGCGTATGCCTGCAGTGTCGGCAGCATGGCATTGCGCACGGCTTTGTTGTTGATGTCGCGGGAATTGAGATCGATACGCGTTTCTACAAGTTCGGCCCGGTGCTGGAGCGCGTCGTTGATGAGGTCCTGAATGGGCGTTACCGGCTCCTGCTGGGGCAGTAGCATGACCGAAGTCGGAATCACATCCGCTTCGGCAAGAACGGGATCCTCGATGCTGCGGCTCAACGCGTTCTTCATGAGCAGCTGCTGCAGTTGCAGGTTGTTTTGGGCGACGATCAAGTTTTGCTGGTCGGTAGCCAGAGTGCTCTGCGCGCTGACGACCTGAATGGGCGGTACGGTGCCCACTTGCGCCTGATGCTTCGTGTCGTCGAGGGCTTTCTGCGCGTAGGTTAACGACTCCTTTTGCACGCGCACATTTTCAAAGGCGTAAACCAGGTCCCAATACATGTTCTCGATCTGATCCACCGTGGTGATGATTTGCAGGCGGAAGGCCACGTCAGAGATCTCTCGATTGTTCTTGGCGATCCTGATGAAGCGAGTGTTGGGGAGAAACCCGAAGCCTTGCAGCAGGTTTTGAGTGAAGCGGAACTGAAAGCTCGATCCCAATTGAGGCGTGAGCAGGCTCGTGGGGTTGTTTGTGGTCAGGTGCGTGTTGTTGAAAGATCCAGTGAGGGCGCCGCCCCAGTCGAATCCCTGGGTGTATCCGAAATTCGAAGTGTAAGTATTCTGCGCGACGATCGGAACTGGGCTGAAGACGCTGACCGATTCGGTGTCGTTCTTGTCCAACTGGAACGCGCCGGTGAGTTGAGGATCGAAGCTGGTGATTGGCGCGCCGATGCCAAGGGTTGAGCTCACCAATCCGTTGGTGCCGCTTCCGGCGCCGCCGGCCGCGACCGTAGTGCCGCCGGTACCGGAACCCACGGTTCCGCCGAGTCCGCCCACGCCGCCACCCGGCGTGTTCTGAACGACGCCGGTATTGACGCCGAGGATGCTGGCGCCGGATTTTGCGCGCAGCAAATCAGCGGCGGCGATATTCAGGTTGTAGCGGGCGATATCGAGATCGAGATTGTTTTCCAGAGTAAGAGCGACTGCATCATCGATCGAAAGATATATCTTGCCGTCACGCATGAGCGAGTCGATGCGCGGCGAATTGGCCAGATTCGGCTGGCCGAGGGCTTGCGGCATGTAGGGTTGCAGAACTCTTGGAAACGCGGAACGCGGCTGCGAGTAATCCTTCAAATTGACTAGGTCGGGCTGCGCGGGCTGTGGGGCGGAAGGCGTCGCCTGGGACGACGGAGCCGGTGTCGTCGCCTGTGCCTTAAGCAGTGACGGAAGCGCGCCCACGAGAATCGCAGAGGCGAGCCACAACGGAAGCCGCCGATCCACAGAAATCAATCGCCGTAAGAACATGAGCTTTCTCCTTATGAAGAGGACACAGACATGCGGCGAATCGCCCGCCGCGAGTGCCAAGTGTTGGATGCGGAGCACTCAAATCTGTCACTTCATCTTATCGGGAGAAGTTTCGCGGAAAGGGCCTGCGATTGTAAAGAATTGTGAGGATTCGGGCGGAAACGTGAAGTTGGATTCGAGAGACGGCACAGACAGGAGACTGTGCCGAACCCTGAGTCGGCACAGTTCCCCGGCTGGCGAAAACGCGTCTGCCTACTGTTGCGGCGCCGTTGACGGCACCGCAACCGAAGGCTGCTCGGTTCGCGGCTTAATGAAAGGCGCGTTCGGCAATTGCTGCACCTGGCCACGGGCCGCGTCGGCGATGCTGATTCCGGCATGATCCACGAGCTGGCCGGTCGAGCGGTCAAGCTCAACCCGGGACTTCTCGTAGGCGACCATGGCGTTGACAAGAGACGATTCCGAAGCCGCCAGCTGGCTCTGGTACTGCAGAACCAGCGTTGTGGTCGAAGTGCCAAACTTGAATTTCTTCTGTTCGGCGTCGAGCGACTGCCGCGCGAGCTCCTCCGCGGCTTTTGCGGAGTCGACGCTGGCGCGGTTTTGCTGCACCGCGTATTGCGCGTTGCGGACTTCGATCGTTACCTGATTCTCAATCTGCTGCAATCGCATTTGCGCCTGGCGGTATTCCAGCTCGGAGCGAATCTGAACTCCCTGGGCCGCGCGATTGCGAAGCGGAATATTCAATTGCAGACCTACACCCTTGTCGGGAGCGGTCGAGTTGACGAGTTGGTTCAGAGTCGAGCCGTAACCAACCGCGGGAGTGGGAGTGGTGGCGCAACCAAAGCCTTGCAACGACGGATCCAGGTTGGAGCAGAGGTTGGCGGAGTTTTGCGCGCCTCCAACGCCCGCACCACCGTAGTACGCGAAGAGGTCAAGAGTCGGCAGCAAAGCGCTGCGAACCGCCTTGTTGCTGAGCTCGCGGGTGTTCAAGTCGATTCGGGATTCCACCAGCTCAGCACGGTGCCGAATGCCCTCGTTGACGAGATCTTCCGTGGGCACCACTGTTTCCTGCGCCGGAACGTCCATGGTCGAGGTTGGGATCACTTCCGCCGAAGCGAGAGTGGCGTCCTTCAATGTGCGGGTCAGCGCGCTTTTCATCAAGAGTTGCTGGAGCTGCAGGTTGGTTTGCGCGGCGGTTACCAATTGCTGGTCCTGCGCAACCGTGCTTTGCGCGCGAACCACTTCGATCGGCGCCAGGCTTCCGATTTCCACCTGCTTCTGCGTATCGGAAAGAGTTTTCTGTGCGAAGGCCAGCGACTCGTTTTGCACGCGGGCATTCTCGTAGGCGTAAACCAGATCCCAATAGATGCTTTCCACCTGGTAGATCGAATCGGTGACCTGCAGGCGGAAGGCGACGTCTGAGAGTTCACGGTTGTTCTTGGCGATGCGGATGAACCGAGTATTGGGAGCGAAACCGAAACCCTGCAACAGATGTTGGGTGACGGTGGCTTTGAACCCTGAGTTCAACTGCGGGCTCAAGCTGGAGAAAAAGCTATTGGTGGTGCCGCGAGTGTTGTTGAATCCAATCGATAGATTCGTGCCCCACTGGAACGCCTGCTGGTATGCAAAATTCACAGTGCCGGTGTTTTGCGCGAGGCTGCTGCCGGGGAGTACGCCCTGGAAAATGCTGGTCGCCTGCTGGCTGAAATGATCCTCTTGCAAGGTTCCGGTCAGCACGGGATCGAAGCTGTTGATGTTGGGGCCAAGGCCGAGGGTAGAACTGACCAAGCCGTTGGTGCCGCCGCCGGCTCCGCCCGCGCCCAAGCTGGTTCCACCGGTAGCTGCTCCGGAATTAGCGCCGATGCTGCCGACGCCGCCACCTTGCGTATTGAGAACCACGCCGGCGTTGACACCCAGAATGCTGGCGCCTGCCCTGGCGCGCAAGACGTCGGTGTCAGCGATATTGAGGTTGTAGCGTTGGATGGCGATATCCAGATTGTTCTCGAGCGCCAGCGCGATGGCATCGTTGAGCGAAAGGTAGAGCTTGCCATCGTGCATGAGCTGGTCGACGCGCGCAGTGTTC
Organism: uncultured Acidobacteriota bacterium; assembly: GCA_963700225.1. Taxonomy (GTDB): domain Bacteria; phylum Acidobacteriota; class Terriglobia; order Terriglobales; family Acidobacteriaceae; genus Sulfotelmatobacter. The sequence continues at coordinate 216,532 of CAVOWU010000012.1, read as the reverse complement.
GCGAGATTGGGCTCGGCCACGTGCCTTGGCGTATAGGGGCCGATCGGGTTCGGAAAATGCGAGACCGGCTTGGCGTAGTCCATGACAGGCAAGGGCCGCGCTTCCTTTGTGCTCTGCGGTGTGGGAACCGCGGGTGGCTCCTGCGCCCAACACGTCAGTGTCAACGCTGCACTCACGGTCGCGACGGCGGCCAGCCGAATGGTGGAGGCTAAACGGGCGAATCGCATCTACTCATCTCCGATCGTTTCAAACCGATTATTAAGACCTGCAACGAATCTTTGGGTTTTGCCTGAGACAGCCGTGCAATCGGGTCTTACTCAGGCATTGGTACGCAAAGGAGCGGCGAAAGGTTCCTCAAAAGCTGGGATAAAAGGAGCCCTTTTCACTTCCCCGGTGACGTCCTATGTACCAGGACGTCGATTCCGGGCATGGCTCGACCCAAGCGTTCATGATCGAAACCAGTATTCCGCGGAAACCGTCTAGTATATCTGACTGGAAACACAATTAAGTGCTTCTCCATCCGACAGACCGACAGTGCAGCCCGAAGAAACTTGGATGACGGGAAAGGCTTCCAGGACTCGAAAGATCGCATGCGAAATCTCAAACTGATCCTCTCCTATGACGGGGCGGAATTCTCAGGGTGGCAGGTGCAGCCCGACGCCAGCACCGTGCAGGGCACACTAGCCTCAGCCATTGGACGCATTACCGGAGAAAAGGTATTGCCGCAGGGATCAGGGCGGACGGACGCGGGAGTGCACGCACTGGCGCAAGTTGTGACATTTGTCACGGAGTCTTCGGTACCCACCCAGAATTTCGTCAAGGCACTGAACGACATTTTGCCGGCATCGGTCCGAGTACTGCATGTCGCGGAGATGCCGGGCGAATTCCACGCGCGCCATTCGGCTCGCGGCAAGACCTACCGCTACCGGATGTATCGCAGTTCGATCTGTCCACCTTTTCTCGCACGCTACGTTTGGCACTATCCTTATACGCTTGACGAAGAAGCAATGGCACGGGCGGCGGCCCTGGTTGTCGGCGAGAAGGACTTTACTTCGTTCGCGGCTGTCGATCCGGAGCGCGGGCGCGAAGGCGAGCAGGTTTCCAATGTGCGGACCATTTTTTCATCCTCGTGGGAACGGTCTGGTGACGAATTGATCTACACGGTGCGCGGGAGCGGATTTCTGCACCACATGGTGCGCAATCTGGTAGGCGCGTTCGTTCTGGTGGGTCGCGGCACTTTGCAGGCCGAAGACGTAACGCGCATTATTGAGGCCCGGAACCGCTCGGCGGCCGGGGCGACCGCCCCGGCGAGTGGGCTGTACCTAGTCGAGGTCGAATACTGAGATGGCCACCCAGGTTGAAGTCGCGCGGAAGATCGTTTCGGTGAATCCGGCCACGGGGGAAGTTCTGCGGGAGCTAGACTGTGCCGGCGAGAGGGAAGTGCGGGCAGCCGTCGCACGGGCGCGCGCGGCGCAGACTGCGTGGGCTGAATTGGGACTGCGGCGCCGCATCGCGATCGTGCGGGAATTCCAAAAGAAGCTGCTGGAGAAGAAATCCGAAATTGCAGCCGCCATCACGCGCGAGGCAGGCAAGCCGCTGGCGGAGTCTTTGGTCACGGAAGTGATGGTCGTACTCGATGCTGCCCGATTTCTGATCGACAACGCAGGGAGTTTGCTGCGCGACGAGCCTGTGCCTCACGGGAACCTGGCCACAAAACTGAAGCGCGGTTTGCTGGTACGCGAACCGCACGGAGTGGTCGGCATCATCGCGCCGTGGAACTATCCGTTTTCTATCCCGGCAACCGAAGCGCTCGCTGCGCTGGTCGCTGGCAATGCGGTCGTACTGAAGCCTTCGGAGTTGACTCCGCTGGTCGCGTTGGAACTGGCGTCGCTGCTGTATGCGGCGGGCGTGCCCGAGGACGTATTTCAGGTCGTGACCGGGGAAGGTTTGGCGGGCGCGGCGATCTTGAATTCGTCGATCGATAAGCTGGTCTTCACCGGGAGTGTCGCGACGGGGAAGCAAATTGCGGCGGCCGCCGCGGAACGACTGCTTCCTGTTGTGCTGGAGTTAGGCGGGAAGGATCCCATGCTGGTGCTCGACGACGCCGATGTTGACGTGGCGTCGAGCGCGGCTGTCTGGGGAGCCTTCGTTAATGCCGGGCAAGCTTGTCTGTCGGTCGAGCGCTGCTATGTACACCGTAGTTTGTATGAATCCTTCGCCCAGGCATGCGCGGAGAAAACGAAGAAGCTGCGCGTCGGCAACGGCATGGATGCCGACACCGATGTCGGTCCGATGATTCATGAGCGCCAAGTGCGGATCGTGGAGTCACACGTCGAAGAGGCAAAGGCGCGGGGGGCGCGGGTTCTGGCCGGCGGGAACCGACTGCCGAAATTGGGAGCGAATTTCTTCGCTCCGACGGTTCTGGCTGATGTCACGCACGACATGCGCATCATGCGGGAAGAAACGTTCGGCCCAGTGTTGCCGATCACGGCATTTGCTGACGATGACGAAGCCGTTCAGATGGCGAACGATTCTGAATACGGCCTCGCCGCCAGTGTTTGGACGCGGGATTCTCAGCGCGGGGAGCGGTTCGCGCGCCGAATCGATGCCGGAACCGTCATGGTGAACGATGTCATTTCATGCTTCGCCATCAGCGAAGCTCCGCATGGCGGGGTGAAGGCAAGCGGCCTTGGCCGCACGCACGGACGCTTTGGTCTCGACGAAATGGTCCGCCTGAAATATCTCGATGTGGATCGTATGCCGGGAATGAAGAAAGTCTGGTGGTACCGATACGGTGAAAGCTTCCGCCGCCAGATGGACGGATTTCTCGATATGCAGTTCGCCCGATCGCTCAGAATTCGTGTGCGCGGAGCGCTCCGCTCGATTGGGGTTGTGGGACGCAAAGGACAGCTGTAGGGCATTTTGATTTCCCGCAAACATCAAATTCCGTCTCAGCGGGTCATCCTTAGCGGTTCATCTTGTACACGTTCTAAAATCATGGGAAAAGCCTCCACTGCGATTGCGCCGCAAATTAGTCGGGTAATCCTCTACGTTCGGGATATTCCCAAGGTGGCTGCCTTTTACGAGCGCTTCTTCGATATGGAGCAAATTCCGGGTGGTACGGCCGGTTGGCTTGAACTGGCTAGTCCCGGCGGAGGCTGCACAATCGCACTTCACCAGGCGAGTGTCGCGCAAAAAAGCGGAGCAGCCATCAAGCTCGTTTTCGGAGTCGCCGATGTGCGCGCTTTCAAGGCTGCGAAAGAACGACAAGGTTTGAAGTTTGGCGTCGTTCACGAGGCGCTGGACGAAGGGAATCCTTTTGAGTTCTCCAACGCGAAGGATCCAGCCGGAAACTCGATCTCGATTTCCAGCCGGGGAATGGCAGGGGGTAGCCGTTCAGTTCGGTCGAAGCGGATGCTGCGCCTTACTCGTTGAAGCGATCGCCGTGGCTCCTGGGGTGCGAGATGACGAGCAGGCGCACCGGCCCTGACGATGGATTGCGGATCTGATGGCGCTGGCCGGGCATGATGCGAATGCCGGTTCCGGCAGCCACAAGCGTGGTCTGGCCCTCAACTTCCATCAAAACCTCTCCGCTCAGGATGTAGAAAAACTGCTGCGCCTTCTCGTGATGATGGCGGATTTCGGCCGCGCCGGCGGGCATGACCTCTTCAATTACGCTGAGTTGATCGTCATTCACCAGGTACCAGGCGTCGCAATCGGTGCCCCAGCGATAATGCTCGGCATTTTCGCGGCTAACCACGCTGCGCTGCGCCGAGTTCGGTTGCGAAGATCGGGATCTTGCGGCAGAAGGTTTTGCAGTTCTCGCCATGTTAAGTCTCCAGTATTAACCAGCGCGGTTGCGGTAGAGCGATGCGTCGACCTGCCGGACCATCGCTTCCATGATTAAAGGAATCCCCAGAAACTCCCGCAGCTTTTCACTCATTTCTCTGGGCTGATTCAGCACATCATGGTACGGAACGCGCAGAGCTTTCACATTCGGCTTGCTATCGAGCCACGCATAGACTTCCCGTAAATGCTTTTCGAAGGCCGCGCCGATGACCGCCTGGTTCGCGCCTTCTTTGTAGGTGCCGCGGCGTCGCATCATCTGATCCTGCGATGCCAGCACTTCCGGCAAAGGCCGTTGCATAAAGATGACGCGATATTCGTGCTCGGCCGGCAGAGAGAGCAACAAGCGGGAGATCACTTTGACGACCTTGCCTTCGCCCTCAGTGATCAGTCCCGGCTCGTTGGGAAGTTGCTTGATGCGTTCCCACTCGAGGTATCCGCGCGGATTATCGGTGTCAGCCCGGCGTTCGCCGTCGGAGAGAGCCGACATTCCTCCGGCGACCAGCATCTGCATCATCAACGATGTGCCCGACCGGGGCAGTCCTGAAACGATTGTGATCATCAATTCTTTCTCGGCGCTTCCTGCCGGTTTAAATGTACTGGATGGTACAGATTAGCAGAGGCGAGCGCGCCGTTGTTTCGGTTACAATGGCGGCGTAAGGCCGAATCCGGCGGCTGTTGCCGCTCGAACGAGGGTACTTCTTTTGGCCACTGGCGAAGTCACCACTTCCGGCTCTGAGACGGTTCCGCAGCTCCCCAACCACAAGGTGAAGATCAAGAAGGCTGGGCAGCGCGCCTGCAACGAAAAAGACGCCAAGGGGAAATTCTGCGGCGGCCACTTGAAGCTCTGGTTCTATACGACCGATGTGGTCGAGCGCGAGTGCGGCGACGTGGAAAAGGCCTGGGGACCAAAGGCTGAAGTCTACCGCTGCGAGAACTGCAAGGCGCTCTATCTGCCCACGCCGGGCGAAGCGAAGACCAACGTCGCGGGGCAGGGAATGATTTCTGTATTCGGCTTAACGCTGCCGCCGAAGGAAAAATAGCTGCGAGCGAAAAGCGTTGAGCCGTGAGGGTTGAGCCGTCGTTACCTTCTGCAGTTCTTGGGGATGAGAGAGAAAATTGTGATCTTGCGAGGCCAGAGAGGCTTGCTTACCTCTAAGAGCTCGCTGCTTCAAGCCGCCCGATGAATACCTCTGACCTGATCTACGACTGGAACAAGAATCATCCACCCGGAATGAAGCCGCCCGGTCCGGTGCTGCTCAATGATGAGAGCCTGCGCGACGGCCTGCAGTCGCCAAGTGTGCGCGATCCCTCGATTCCAGAAAAGATCGAAATCCTTCATCTGATGGAAGCGCTCGGGATTAACGCACTCGATCTGGGCCTGCCGGGAGCGGGACCGCGCGCCGTCGAGGCCGTGAGTGCGCTGGCTCGAGAAATCGCCGCGCACAAGATGAAGATCCAGGCCAACTGTGCGGCCCGCACGCACGAGAACGACATTCGTCCGATCGCCGAGATCGTGCAGAAGACCGGGCTGCGCATCGAGGCTGCAACTTTCATCGGATCGAGCCCGATCCGCCGCTTCACCGAAGGCTGGACTGACGACTTCCTGCTGCAAACCACCGAGAAGGCCGTGAAATATGCCGTCTCGCTCGGACTCGACGTCATGTACGTCACGGAGGACACGAGCCGCTGCGATCCTGAAACCGTCAAGCGCCTGTACGCGACGGCGATCAATTGCGGCGCCCGCGCGGTTTGCATCTGCGACACGGCGGGTCACGCGACGCCGATGGGAGCGCTGGCGCTGGTTCGATTCGTCATCGAAGAAGTCGTCAAGCCGTCGGGAGAGAAAGTTCGCGTCGACTGGCACGGTCACAGCGACCGTGGACTGGCGATTGCAAATTCGATGGCAGCGATTATTGCCGGAGCCAACTGCGTCCACGGATGTGCGATCGGACTCGGCGAGCGCGTCGGCAACACGCAGATCGACCAGATGCTGGTCAATCTCAAGCTGATGGGCATCGCGCCCTGGGACCAGCAGGACCTTACCAAGCTCAAGCAGTATTGCCAGGCCGTCTCGCGCGCGACCGGCGTGCCGATTCCGGCGAATTATCCCGTCGTTGGCGATGATGCCTTCCGCACCGCGACCGGTGTACACGCTGCCGCGATCATCAAGGCGTATCACAAGAACGACATCGTGCTCGCCAACACGGTTTATTCCGGCGTGCCCTCGCACGTCTTTGGTATGGACCAGATCATCGATGTCGGGCCGATGAGCGGGAAATCGAATGTGCTGTTCTGGCTCGAGCGCCACAAAATTGCTCCCACCGACGAGGTAGTTGACCGCATTTACCAGCGCGCCAAGCAAAGCGACCATACCTTGAGCGAGGCTGAAATCCTGGAATGCGTCCCGGTCTCGGTCAACCAAAAGTAGCCTCATGCCTCAGCCCCTACGACATGCGATTCTCGGAGCCGGAGGAGTGGGAGGCCTCATGGGCGCCTGCCTCGCCCGCAATGGCGCGACCGTGACCATGGTCGTGAGGCCGGAATCTCTCGCGCAATATCCGAAGGAACTCAAGCTGGAAAGTGCGTTTGGAAACTTCGAAGTGCCGGTCGAGTGCGCCGCTGAAGTCCCTCCGTGTGACGTTCTCTGGCTCACGGTGAAGGCGACCCAGCTGGACGCTGCACTCGCATCCGTGACCAATCCAGCCGTGGTCGGCGCGATCGTCCCGCTCTTGAACGGCATCGATCACGTGGCTCTGCTGCGTGGAAGGTATGGCGCCGACAAAATTATTCCCGCCACGATCGCGGTCGAAACCGAGCGCGTGACGCCGGGACACTTTATTCATCGCTCACCGTTCGCGCTATTGAATGATTCGTCCGCTGGACAAAATCTGCTGGGCGGGACGGTGGAAGCTCTCGAGAAGATGGGATTCGGTTGCCGGTTCATCGATAATGAGCCGACTCTTCTCTGGGGCAAACTCGTCTTTCTCGCTCCCTTCGCGTTGACGACCACGGCGGGGGATAAAACAACCGGCGAAGTTCTGGCTGACCCTGAATGGAGAGGGCTCGGACTTGCCTGCATTCGCGAAGCTTGCGCGGTGGGCGCGGCCGAGGGCGCGGACGTCAATGCCGACAAGGTGATTGGCGGCGTGATGAAGATGCCCGGCAACATGCGCAGCTCCATGCAGAAAGATGTCGCGCAAGGCAATCCGCCGGAACTTGACGCGATCGCAGGGCCGATCCTGCGGGGCGGCGAGCGCCACAGGATTCCGGTCCCCGCGACCCAGAAGCTGGCCGCTGCCGTCAAAACCATAAGCCATAAGTGGGTCCGGCAGTGAGCAACCGGTAGGGTATCGTGGGCCTTCCGTAACTCCGTTTGGTCCCGCTTCGCTATCCCCAATCCTTGCAAATGGTTGTAAACTAACGGATAACTTCTCATGAGCCCGAATCCTCCGCGCCCGGACTCGCACGACCTTGCGCCTTCCGCCAAGCAGGGAGTGGTGCACGAGATTCAGCAGGAAGTAGCTCGACTGGCTGCTTCGCCCGAAGTGCGGTCGGCGTTCAACTGGTTTCGCACCCAAGAGCCGCAACTGCTGCACTGGCAAATGGAGATGGCGCGGATTCCCGCTCCTCCATTTGGAGAGTCGGCGCGCGCGGCCTGGCTGGCCGAACGCTTCCGCGAAGTCGGTCTCGACGACGTCCGCATCGACGACGTCGGCAATGTCTTCGGCACGCATCCCGGATTTGGACGCCGTCATGTTGCCCTCAGCGCGCACATCGACACCGTCTTTCCCGCCAACACGCCGCTGAATATTCGCCAGCAGGGAAGCCGCATTTATGGCCCTGGAGTTTCCGATAATGGAGCGGGCGTGGTGGCGATGCTGGCGATCGCGACGCTGCTGCGGACCGTTCGCATCCGGCATGCGCTGCCGTTTGTCTTTATCGGCAACGTCGGGGAAGAAGGCGAAGGCGATTTGCGCGGCATGCGCCACATTTTCTCGACGCCGCGCTGGAAGGATTCCATTGCCTACAGCCTCGTGCTTGATGGCGCCGGCGCTGACACCATCGTGGCCGAAGCCTTGGGCAGCCGCCGCTTCGAAGTCATCGTGCGCGGCCCGGGCGGTCATTCCTGGAGCGATTTCGGCGCGCCTAATCCCATCGTGATTCTGGCCAAGGCGATTGAGACCTTCACTGCGACCACAGTTCCGATCTTCGCCGAAAACGACATTCAATATCGGAGTGATTCGCGGCGGCACTTCGGTCAATTCGATTCCTGAATCCGCCAGCATGAAGGTCGACATTCGCTCAACTTCGATGACTGAGATGGAGCGACTGGAGCAATCGCTGCGCCTGGCGCTGAACCGAGCTGTCGAAGATGAGACGATGACTGCGGAGATGCGTTCTGCCGGCTCAGAAGCGGCCTTCGGGCGTCAGTTGCGAAGTCGTCGTCATTGGAAATCGTCCAGCGGGCGAGTTGCAGCCGGGCGCGCGAATGCTGCACGTGCTGCGGGCGGTCGATGCCCAACTTGCCAATTCGGCGCAGGTGCAGCGCGCTTCGACCGACGCCAATATTCCGCTCTCGCTCGGGCTTGAAGCCGTCGCGATCGGCGGCGGGGGTTCCGGCGGAGGGGCACATACGTTGCAGGAATGGTTCGATTCCAACGGCCGTGAACTGGGTCTGAAACGAATTTTGCTGACCATGCTGGCGCTCGCGGGGGTGGGGGAATGAGTCTGATGGGGAGAACGAGTCTGGGGCGGGCAGGTGTCTGCGTGCGTTTTCCTGATCTTCGCTGAGTCCGGCGCAGAACGCTGCCGCTCCGGCCGATGCCAAACCGAAGGCCGACATCCTCTTCATCCACGCAAATGTTTACACCGGAGTACCCGCGAACACTCCGTTCAGTTCCGTCCTGCGCGAAGAAGCCATTGCAGTGAAGGGAGATCGCATTCAGGCCGTCGGCAAGACTCTCGATCTCGAAAAGCTGAAAGGTCCCGCAGACGCAGGTCATCGATCTGGGCGGACACTTTGTGATGCCGGGATTCAATGACGCGCATCTTCACCTCGACGACGCTGGATCGACCAAGCTCAGCGTCGATCTCACCGGGGTGAAGTCGCTGGATGAATTTCGCAACCGGATTCGCGAAAAAGGTCGAAGAAGCGAAGGCGGGCGAATGGATTCTCGGCTCCGGCTGGGACGAAACATCTCTGGCCGGTGAAAGTCACGCCCACGCGCTGGGATCTAGATGAAGTTTCGAGCGGACATCCGGTGTTTCTGGTCCGGATCGACGGACACATCGCCGTCGCCAACACGCGCGCGATGCAATTGGGCAGCATCACGCTGGCCAGCCGCGATCCGCAGGGCGGACATATCGACCGCAACGAGAATGGCGAGCCGACCGGAATCCTCCGCGAAACGGCGCAGGCCGCGGTAGAGGCCGTCATCCCCAAGCGCACTCACGATCAGCGCCGGCAAGGTCTCGAAATCGCGCTCGCCGACCTGGCTGAGCATGGAGTCACATCCGCGCAGGATTATTCGCCGAACTGGGAGAGTTTCCAGATTTACGAAGAACTCGAAAAGGAAGGCAAGCTGACCGCCCGGATCTCCGAATGGCTTCCGTTCGACGAGTCGGTGGACGAGCTGAGCCGCAAGCGCGCATCGCATCCGCAGTCCGATTTGATGCTGCACACCGGGATGCTCAAAGGATTCATGGACGGCTCGCTCGGATCGCACACGGCTGCCATGATCGAGCCGTATTCTGACGATCCGAAGAATTCCGGCCTTCCTCGATACGAAGCGGCCAAGCTGAACGACATGACGAAAGAGCGGGTGCTGGCTGGATTTCAAGTCGGCTTTCATGCGATCGGCGACAAAGGCGTGCAGATGGCGCTCGATGCCTTCGCAGAATCCGAGAAGGCCGCTCGCGACGCTCACGTGAAAGCTGCCAATGGCGGGGATGATTACCGCTTGCGCGTCGAGCATGCCCAAGTCACGAATCTGGCTGAGATCGCCCAGTTCAAGCAGCTCAAAGTGATTGCTTCGATGCAGCCGAGCCATGTGCTGACTGACATGCGTTGGGCGCAGGACCGGCTGGGCCCCAAGCGCGCCGCGACATCCTATGCGTGGCTGTCGTTCCTGAATAAAGGAGTTGGCTTGGCGTTCGGGACCGACTACCCGGTCGAGCCGGTCACCCCATTTCGCGGCCTTTACGCCGCCGTCACCCGCAAAAGCGAGAACGGCAAGCAGGAGTATTTTCCAGCGGAGCGCCTTACGATCGACCAGGCCATCACCGCATATACCGCCGGGTCCGCCTTCGCCGAGTTTGAAGAGAAAGAAAAGGGCAAATTGGTTCCCGGCATGCTCGCCGATTTTATTGTCCTCGACCGCGACGTGACCGCGGTTTCGCCGGAGAAAATTCTGGGCACCAAGGTCCTGCGAACGGTTATCGGCGGGAAAACCGTTTACGAACCGAAGTGATTTCGCCTCTACCCGATCAAACGATTTGAGGCTTTTAAGCGTCTAACCAACAGCAGCCGAAGCTCCTTTCGGCAAGAACCGCGATAAGAACGGGCAACCCGCGCATCTGCGGCCTCGTTGCGTAAATAGGTATACTGGTAGGGGTTTACAAGTTCTGGAGGAAGTAGACATATGGGCGCAATGTGGATGCGCATGAAGACCCATCGTTGGGTCTACACGCTGAGTATCTTGGCAACGCTTTCGGTCGGCATACTGATCGGCACGGTCATCTCATACGGAGTGAAGGGCAAGGAAGGCCAGAAGAGCGATGTTACGCCGCTGACCATGCCTTCTCCGCAGCAGATGTCGAACACTTTTTCTTCGATCGCGAAGCAGTTGGAGCCAAGCGTCGTCAATATCAATACCGAATCGACCATCAAGAATGTTCATAAGCGTCGCGGCGGGAACGGCCAGGACGACGACGAAGACGGCAACGGTGGTATGGACGACTTCTTCAATCACTTCTTCGGAGCGCCCGGGCAAGGACAAGGCCAGGGTGGTCCCGGCGATGGCGCCATTCGCGAGCGGTCTCTCGGATCCGGCGTGATCGTCGATCCGAAGGGCTATATCGTGACCAATCGTCACGTCGTTGAGAAGGCCGACCGCATTCGCGTTCGCTTCGAAGACGATCCTCCAGGCGTGCAGCACGACGCCAAAGTCATCGGCACCGATCAGGAAACTGATCTCGCGGTGATTAAGGTCGACGTCGACCATGCTCTGCCCTCGGCGAAAATGGGCAACTCCGACGGCATGCAGGTCGGCGACTGGGTGCTGGCGATCGGCAGTCCGTTCGGCCAGGCAGGAACCGTGACCGCAGGAATCGTCTCCGCGAAGGGACGCGACATCGTTCCCGGCCGGCAGTTCCAGACTTTCATTCAAACCGACGCGGCCATTAACCCCGGCAATTCGGGCGGACCGCTGGTCAACATGAATGGCGAAGTGATCGGCATCAATACGGCCATACTGAGTGAAACCAATGCCTATGCTGGCATCGGATTCGCCCTGCCGTCGAAGACGGTGGTGGATGTTTATAACCAGCTAACTGGGCCGGAGCACAAGGTTTCGCGCGGTTCGATCGGCATCATGTTCGACCAGGTGGAGAATCCCGCTATCGCCCGCGTCTACGGGACGGGAAGCGGCGTGACTATCTCCAGCGTTGTAGCCGGAAGTCCCGCGGACCAGGCGGGCTTGAAAGTCGGCGACACGATTACCACCGTTGACGGCCACAAAGTCGCCAAAGGTGGAGATCTGGTGGACTACATCGCCTCCCGCAAGCCGGGAACCAAGGTCGAGCTCGGCTTTATCCGCAACGGAAAGACGCAGGAAGCCAGCGTCACTACTGCTGACCGGGCCAAACTCTTTGCCGCACGCCTGGGTGAGGATCAGGGAAGCGAAGACGACAATGCTCCCAAACAGAGCAAATTCGGGCTTACGGTTCGCAAGGTAACGCCGGAAATGGCTGACCGCCTCGACATGGAAGCTGGCAAGGGAGTCATTGTGCAGGATGTGAAGCCGGGTTCATTTGCCGAGGACGTCAATGTGGCGCGCGGCGACATCATTCTGCAGATCAACAAGCAGCCAGTGAACAGCGAAGACGACTTTAGTCGGATCGAGTCGAGCCTGAAGAGCGGGCAAGACGTAGTCTTCCTGGTACGGCAGCGCGGTTCATCCCGTCAGGATGGCACCATCTTCCTGGCTGGCACACTTCCGTAACGCACATCCGCCCGACGGGGCTGGCACTGCACTCGAAGATCGAAGATGATGAAGGATCGAAGAGATTGCGGTGCCAGCACTCGTTGGGCTTTTCTTTTTGCTGGGATGCCGCAGGATCAACGCGAAGGAACGGATTTTGCATTGCCTGCTCTAGCGAAAACTCGAAGAGCGCGAGTGAGCGCGGTTTGCGCGCTCGTCATTGTGTGCGGACTAGCGCCATCCGCCATCGTAAGCCAGACTGCAAGCGGGGACGACGCGGCGAAGAAGCCGTCGTCGAAACCTGCTCATAAGACGACCTCGGCCACAACTCACACCGCTTCGACCAAGCGCTCTTCGCGAAAGAAGAAATCGACGAAGCTCCGCGGCCAGCAGAAAATCGATTCAGAACGAGCCCAGGCGATTCAGGAAGCGTTGATCCGTGAACATTATTTGAGTGGAGAGGCTTCTGGAACGTGGAACCAGGCCAGCGAAGACGCGATGCGCCGCTTCCAGGCCGACAATGGCTGGCAAAGCAAGACCGTGCCCGACTCCCGCGCTCTGATCAAACTAGGGCTGGGACCGAGCAAGGATCACCTGCTCAATCCAGAAAGCGCCATGACGACGGTTCCGGATCCGCCTAAGGCAGAATCGATGCCGACAACGTCGAATAGCCCTGCAACCGTGGCCGATCCGCCCGCCCCGTCAACTCCAGGGAGTACGAACTCCTCCAGCCCACAGTAGCAGTAGCAATTTGCGCCTGGCATTTGGCCAACGCGGACACTATTCTCATCCTCCGCTTGGCCGCGATTTATTGGCTGACTACTAAATTGCTAAATGGCAACTGCTAATTGCTGTTCTTCCTGTAACTCGTTCCGGCCACTGGGCGCGGAAAATAGGGCAGCGCCTCATTGTTGATGATCGCCCGGGGGTTGGTTTCGACCAGCGCTTCCGCGATTTCTTCTCCGCAAATCTCCGCCGCCGCGTCGCGTGCGGTCGAAAGAATCGGCACACGCTTTTCCATCTCGTGCGCGTCGGTGGCGAGCACGTGAACCGCCTGGCGCTCAAGCAGCCATAACGCCGCACGACGTGCCCGATCGCCCCAGAATCCGGTGAGCGCGGACCCAGTTAGCTGCACCACGCAGCCCTGCTCTGCCCATTCCACGACCCGCTGCAGGCTCTCCCGCAAGATCGGATTACGTTCCGGATGCGTAATTACCGGTGTGATCCCGCGGTCTCCCAGCTTGTGGAACGAATCGGTGGTCTGCTCCGGGACGCTGTAGTTGCTGAACTCGACCAACTGATAGCGCGTCTCGTTAATCACGTATCGCGCAGGATGCGCGAGGGCGTCCTGTATGTTTTCGTAGGACAAATGAAAGTCGCAGCCCAGGCCGATCTGCAACGCGTCTCCCACTAATCCCTGCAATCTTGACACGACCCCTTTGAGATGTTCGCGATCATACGGGTAGCGTTCGTTGGCATGGGGCGTGGCCACCATATGGGTGATACCGTCGGCCGCAGCCGCCCGGCACATGGCGACGCTGACGTCCCACGATTTGGGACCGTCATCAACTTCCGGCAGAATGTGTGAATGAATATCGACCACGATAGTAGGAACACCGTCACGCTAGCGGTATCGCTACCTTGATTTAAGCAGATTCATCAATATTGGGAAAGCCCGCAAGCGCGAAGATAAAGACTGCACGACCGTGGAAGAGCGACCCTTCAAGGTCACGGTAGGTCTCAGTTCCCGTACCGCTCCCGGATGAACTCCGCAATTCCCGCGTATGCCTTCGTCAGGGTCGCTTCATCCGGCAGGAACACGATCCGGAAATGCTGCGTCCCCGGCTTCTGCCCGAATCCCGAACCATGCACCACCATCACATGCTTCTGACGAATCAGTTCCTTGACGAAGACTTCATCGCTTTCAGGAATGTCAATTCGCGGATACGCGTAGAACGCACCCCGCGGCGCCACGCAGCTTACCCGCGGAGTCGCCTCACACCATTTCTGAGTAAGATCGCGACGCGACCGCAGCTTACGCTGCACTTCGACGAGATGATCCTGCGGACCTTCCAGCGCCGGCTTGATGGCATATTGCTCCGGATGATTCGCGCACAAACGCGCGCGCAGCAACCGGTGCACGCCCTCGGTATACGCCTTCACCGCTGCCGCATCGCCCGAGACGATGCCCCATCCGATGCGCCATCCCGGCACCAGATAATTCTTCGACATCCCGCCAAGGGTTACGCAAGGAACGTCCGGCGCAACCGCAGCGAACGCCAGATGCGGCGTGCCATCCAGAATCAGCTTGTCGTAAATCTCGTCCGAGAAAACGATCAGATTATGCCGACGGGCCAGTTCTGCGACTTGTTCAAGCATCTCCCGCGTGCACAGAGATCCCGTGGGATTGTTTGGATTGATCAGCACGATTCCCCGCGTTCGCGGGGTAAGTTTGCGTTCGATGTCCGCCAGTTCCGGTTGCCACTCGTCTTCTTCGTTCAGATCGTAAGCATTCAGCCGGATTCCGAGCTTGCACAGCACGGCCGAATACAGCGGATAGTCCGGGCTTGGCGTCAGAAAATCTTCGCCCGCATTTACCAGTGCTGACAGGCACAGATCAACCGTCTCACTCACGCCCGAGGTCACGAATACATCCCGCACCGTCGTGATACCCTTGCGCGCTGCTTCGCCGCGAATCGCCTCCAGCGCCTCCGGAATGCCTGGCGACGGTGCGTAGCCGTTCTTCCCGTCACGCATGGCCTTTGCCACCGCGTCGATAATGTGAGGCGGCGTCTGGAAATCGAAGTTGAGCGGGTCTCCCACATTGAGTGGCAGAACCTTGTGTCCCTGCTGGATCACCTCGTCCGCAACGCAGGCCAAATCCCGTATGGCATAACGGACGTTCTCCAGTCGTGAGGCGGCAGAAATCTCGCTAGCTTGACTGATCGTTGTCATGGAAACCCTCGACCCCGCGGACGGATGGATGCGGAGGCTAAGCAGAAATTCTATAATGCAGCGGGCTCGGTGCAACGCAGAAATCTGGAACTCAGCTGACAGCAGTCCTGAGGGCGGTCGGAGAAGAAGGTGTCTACGGATTATTTGGATTGAAGTTGAAGATGACTTCTTCGACGGTCTGCGCTGGCGCGGGTGCATACTTCCATTTCATCACGGCTTTTGCTGCATATTCGCAGAGCATGGGATTTCCGCCCTTGACGTCGATTTTCACAACGTTGCCGTTCGGCAGCACGGTGGCGTCCAGACGAACCTGCCCTTCGAAGTGGCCCATCTTTAGCACGGTCGGATACTCAGGTTCGACCATCACAACCGCCTTGCGGTGGGACTTGGGCGCGCTTTGCGCATGAACGGAAGTGCTAGCCAGGCAGAGAAGCAACACTGCGGCCAGCAGCGAAACACAAAGACGAATGCCCACGAGACTACGATGTCTGCAATGAAGACGCGCGTTCACAGGATGACCCCAATGGGAGTATCAAGGCCCGGGGAGGCCTCGTTCCATCAGTGTAGTCGGAGGTAATCCCCAAACAAGATTACCGACGTGCTCAAGCCAGGGCGTTTCCGCCGGATGCCTGTACCTCCTGAAGTCCCCTCTGCTCCTCTGTGCACCCGTCCTGAAAGACCTAGTCTTCCCGGTCGATCTGCGCTTTTTGCAGCTTGTCCGAATAGTCGACGTACACCGACTTCCACTCGGTGTAGAAGTCGATCGCACCGATCCCGCCCTCGCGGTGACCGTTGCCGGTGGCCTTGGTGCCGCCGAAAGGCAGGTGCACCTCAGCTCCAATCGTCGGCGCATTGATATAGGTGATCCCGGCGTACAGATCGCGGATGGCCGAGAACGCCCTGTTCACGTCTTTCGTATACAGCGCAGATGACAGCCCGTACTCGATGCCATTGGCGATCTCGATCGCATCCTCAAGATCGTCGCACGGAATGATCGAAACCACCGGCCCGAAAATTTCCTCCTGCGCGATGCGCATCTTCGCATCGACATCCGTGAACACTGTCGGCTCCATAAACCAGCCGTGCTGATATTCTCCCTGGTCGAGGCGGTTGCCACCGCAGACCAGCTTTGCACCTTCGTTCCTGCCGATCTCGACATATTTGAGATCGGTCTCAAGCTGTTTCTCGTTGATTGCCGGACCCATCTGCACGGTCTCGTCGAGTCCGTTTCCGACTTTCAGTTTCTTCGCGCGATCGACCAGACGATCGACGAATTCGCGGTAGATGCCTTTCTGTATGATCATGCGGCTGGTTGCGGTGCAGCGCTGGCCCGTCGTGCCGAATGCGCCCCACAGGCCGCCTTCGATGGCGAGATCAAGATTCGCGTCGTCGAGCACGATCATCGGATTCTTGCCGCCCAGTTCCAGCGAACAATGCTTGAAGCTTTGCGCGGCGATTCCGCCCACAATCCGTCCGACTGCGGATGATCCGGTCAACGAAATCGCGCGTACATCTGCGTGCTCCGCCAGCGGCGTGCCGACTTCCGGACCGTATCCCGTCACGATGTTGATGACGCCCTTGGGCAGCCCCGCGTCATACAGAGCGCGTACCAGGTTGAAGGTCGAGAGCGGCGTATCCTGCGCCGGCTTGATGACGCATGTATTTCCGCAGACGATCGCGGGCAGCAGCTTCCAGGACGAAATCGCCATGGGGAAATTCCACGGCGTGATCATGCCGCAGACGCCAATCGGCTGCCGCATCGCCATTGCGAACTTGTTCGGCATCTCCGAGGGAACGGTGGGGCCAAACAGCCGTCGGCCCTCCCCTGCGTTGTAATAGGCTGCGTCGATCGCTTCCTGCACGTCGCCGCGCGTTTCGGCGAGAACCTTGCCCATTTCGCGCGTCATGTCGCGAGCGTAGGCTTCCTTGCGCTCGATGAGAATCTCCGCCGCACGAAAAACTACTTCGGCGCGGCGCGGCGCCGGAACCAGTCGCCATTTTGCGAACGCGCGTTTGGCTGCTTCGACCGCGGCGTTCACGTCCGCCTTGGCGGATTTCTGAAAGATCCCGACCAGATCGCGAGTGTCGGCAGGATTGCGATTCTCGAAAGTTTCCCCGGTGGAGGATTCCACCCATTCGCCGTCGATGAAATTCTTGAACACCCGTGTCTTAGCGTCGCTCAAAGTGGCCGGTGTGGCCAAAGTATCGGTTGCCATGATGTCTCCTCAATGAATGCCCAAACTATTGATGCTACAACCTGCAGTGAAGGAGCAGCAAGGGACGGAAAGGTGGAGGTAAGCAGTCTGACTTGATTGTTGGTTGGCCCGGCCCGTGGATTTGGGCTTTGTAGAGGTTTCAGCGCACTGGAAAAAAGCGCGAGGACGGGATATCGGAAAGTTTTTGAATTGGGCGGACGCGGTCAAGCCTCCACCCAATCCCGCAAATTCCGGTTGCTTTCTATTGTGGCTTAGTCTTGTCTTCTACTTTTTGCGCTCCCTCTTTAGTCTTTTGCGCGGTTTTGTTGGTAGCCTTCTTGGTTGTCTTCTTCACTGCGTGTCCCGTCTTTTTGGCGGTCTTCTTGGTCGCGCTGCCGGCATCCTTTGCGGCATTCTTGGTTTCCTGGCCGGCGTCCTTCATGTCCTGCTTTGCGCTGTCTTGAGCGACTGCCCCAATACTCGCCAGCGCCATTCCAGCGAGCAAACCTAAGCTCACAACACCTTTGCGAAAGTTCATCCAGAGTCTCCTTCAGAGTGGATTTCGTTTCCCCAAGTCACCCGATGCCCGAAAGTCCAATCTGCTTATCGCAAGTCGGTCCCGGTCGAGAGGTTCTCGCCGCGTGCTTTCACTCGATTGCCAATATCCTGAACCTTGCCGCTGATCGAACTGCGCAGCTCCGAACCGCTCGACGGAGCCAGCAACAATCCCGCTCCGACTCCGACGCCAACTCCTGCCGCGAAACTCAGAACGTTGCGCAGCGCATGACTCTCGCTCGGTGAGACCACTTCCCGCGCATTCTCCGCCATCTCCGCTGCGCGATCCGACACCCGGTCCACCTGATTCGCAGTCTGGTCCATTATGTAAACCGCCGTCTTTAGAATCGACTTTACGAGCTTGTTCAGTTTCATAGTGATGAGTCCTTTCGACAGGTTCTAAGCCTGCATGATTCCTTCGATATTGTTCCGCCTATCGAGGTTAGCGACGCAGGGGCAGCCTGTCTTTAGGGAGAACCTTGTAGTTGGAAGAGGGTATCGATGTACGACATTGCCACGAAGGGGCGGCACAGGAGATTCCCGGCACCGGAGTGCGGCGCTTAAATCGAAAATCGAAACTCAGATCTGTGGGGACGACGCTACAATCGCACGGATCGCCTACGGCACGATCGATGCCTCGGCGGGCGTCCCCTGCGCCGAATCCGGACTCACCCAAACCGTCAACGCCGCCGGCTCCGCCGCAAAGTGATTTCGATCGTTCCAGATGGCGAACGCTTCCGGCTTCAACTCGAACTTCACTCGCTTGGTCTCGCCGGCCGCCAACATCACCGTCTGAAATCCTTTGAGAGCACGCACCGGCTGTGCCGTGCTCGTTCCCCGCAGCCGAATATATAACTGCACCACTTCGTTCCCGCTTCTCGATCCCGTGTTGCTGACGTCGGCCTCAATCTTCATGGCGGACGCTCCCTGAAGATTCTTGTTCAGCGCCGCTGCGCTCAGCCGCTCCGTGCTGATCGTGGTCGGTCCATACGAGAAATTCGTGTAAGAGCCGCCGTATCCGAAAGCGAACTGCGGCGAATTCTGCTCATCAATGTATCGCGATACATAACGGCTCGCGACATCGGTGGGAGGATGCGTCAGATCTACGTTCCCCGCGGGTCTTCCGGTGTTCAGCGCGTTGTAATAAAGAGGTTCCTGTCCTACAGAGCGAGGCCAACTCACCACGAGCTTTCCGCTCGGATTCACGTCTCCAAACAGCGTGCGCACCAGCGCGGGTCCGCCGCGCGTACCAGGGAACCATGCCTCCATCACCGCAGGCACGTGCGCGAACGCCCAGGGCAACGTCAGCGGACGTCCGCTGAACAAAATCAGCACCACCGGTTTTCCCGTCCCTGCGACTGCCTCCAGCAGTTCCTGCTGCCGGCCCGGCAGCCCGAGATGAGCCCGCGACGCCGCTTCGCCACTCATATCCTGCGTCTCGCCCAATGCCATGATCACGACATCCGCCTTTTGAGCTCCCGCGACGGCCGCGGCGATGTCGTCGTTGGTTCCATCCAGAATGCCGCTGCCCTTGAAGCGCGACACATGGTCCTGCCCGATGCGCTGCGCCAGTGCCGTCGCCAACCCAACTCGCGGACCCGATCCTGCCGGCGCTCCATTCGGATACGTCGAATCTTCCCCGAGCGGCCCGATGACTGCGACATTCCGTGATCCACTCGCGAGCGGCAACAGCGGTTTTCCATCCTCCCCGTTCGTATTCTTCAGCAGTACGAATGATCGTTCCGCGGCCATTTGTGATGCATCCAGGCTCTCCGGGTGATACAGCGCCTTCGGAGCGGCCGCCTCATCCGCATACGGATGCTCGAACAATCCCAGCGCAATTTTCACCCGCAGCACGTGCCGCACCGCTTCATCCAGCTCCGCCTCAGTTACTTGTCCCGAACTCAAGATGTTCTGCAGATTGTCGTGATACAGGCTGCTCACCATGTCCATATCAACGCCCGCTGTAAATGCCTTGCGGGCCGCGGTCGCTCCATCGTTCGCGATTCCGTGAGGGATCAACTCTCCGATGGAGTTCCAGTCGCTGACCACAAATCCGCGAAAGTCCCATTCTTTCCGTAATACTTCCTTCAGCGTGAACGGATTTGCCGTCGACGGCACACCGTTCAGCGAGTTGAACGCGCTCATGAACGTTGCCACTCCCGATTCCACCGCCGCGTGAAACGGCGGCAGATAATACTGGCGCAAGGTATGCTCCGAGATTTCCGTCGTGTTGTAATCGCGCCCGGCTTCTGCTGCCCCATAACCCACGTAATGTTTGGCGCAGGCCGCGATGCTGTCGGGCGCATCCAGACGCGATCCCTGATATCCCCTGACATACGCAGCCGCCATCGCCGATCCCAGAAACGGATCTTCTCCCGCACCCTCCGCCATCCGTCCCCAGCGCGCGTCGCGAGCGATATCGATCATTGGAGAGAATGTCCACCGGATTCCGTCCGCGGATGCCTCCATCGCCGCCATGCGCGAGGCTTTTTCCACAATCGACGGATCCCATGTCGAAGCCAGGCCCAGTGGGATCGGGAATTCCGTCTTGAATCCGTGGATGACATCGAGTCCAAACAGGATCGGAATATGGAGCCTCGTCTTTTCCATCGCGATTTTCTGATACTGGTTGATCAGGGGCGGTTCGATCACATTCAGGAACGATCCGACTTGCTCGTGGGCGATCATCTCCTCATAATCACTGCGCCCCGTTCCAGGACCGGTCGGCTGCCCGGCGGAGTACTGAACCAGTTGCCCGATTTTCTCCTCCGTCGTCATCTGTTGCAGAATGGAATCCACCCGCTTGTCCAGCGCAGCGTCGTCTGATCCCCATGCAGTCTTCTGCGATGTTTGTGCCCCTCCAGTCGCGCCCAGTGCCAGGCAAAGCGCCGCAATTGCGGCCAAGTGACGAATGCATTGGCGGCGCCTCAAACTTGCCCGAGTTTGAAAGCTGGATAAACCTTGGGGAATGAGACAAGAATTTGACAATTGCATCGCAGAGCCTCCGAAGATTCCGGACACCATATTCACTAAAACGCATTAGTAAGGCGTCGCCGCAACGATGAAAAATGCTTTTGCCGCCGATGTCAACCAGGATTGCTTCGGAGGGCGACCGCTCTTCTTGCGGCTCCGATTCGCTTTATGCGAGACTTCGCTCCGTGACCGCGAAGAAGAAGGCGATGCCTGCCGGGCCATCCGCCGGCTCGAAGCCAGTGAGCCTGAAAGAACTCGCGGAGCACCTCGCTCTCTCTCCGGCTACGGTTTCGCTGGTGATCAACCGCTCGCCCGTTGCCGACTCCATCCCTCAACAGACCAAAGATCGCGTTTTCGCCGCTGCTCGCAAGTTTAAGTATCGCCCCAATTTCTTCGCGCGCTCCCTGCGCGCCCGCCACAGCTTCACCGTCGGGGTCATTGTGCCTGAAGTCAGCGACGGCTACTCTGCCTCGGTCATGAGCGGCATCGAAGATTTTCTCCTGCAAGAAGGATATTTCTATTTTGTTGTCAGCCATCGGCATCGGGCTGATCTAATTGACGAGTATCCCCGCCTCTTTGTCGAGCGCTCCATCGACGGCCTCATTGCCGTGGACACCCCTTGGACTCTCGCACTTTCGGTTCCCGTGGTGACGGTCTCCGGACATAACCAGGTCCGCGGCGTGACCAACATAGTGCTCAATCACGAGCGCGCCGCCGAACTTGCGATCGAGCATCTTTCGGAACTCAGCCATCGCCACATAGCTTTCATCAAAGGACAGGAATTCAGCTCTGACACCGCCGTCCGGTGGTCCAACATCGAGAAAGCCGCGCGCCGGATTGATATTCCGATCGTTGGCGCGCTCGTCGCTCAGCTCGAGGGAGACTCGCCTTCACCCGAGCTCGGATACGAGGCCACCCGGAAGCTGCTGGGCTCGCACAAGCCGTTTACTGCTCTGTTCGCCTTCAACGACATCTCCGCCATGGGAGCGATCCGTGCGTTACGCGAAGCAGGACTGCGCGTTCCCGAGGATGTCTCGGTCGTCGGCTTCGATGACATCCAGAGCGCCGCCTACCAGAACCCCGCACTCACCACCGTCCGCCAGCCCCTGCGGGAAATGGGACGCATCGCCGCGGAAACTCTCCTGCGCCGCATTCACCGATCGGGATCCAAACAAAGCAGGGAAATCGTAGTCGAGCCGAAACTCATCGTTCGCGAAACCACCGCGAGAGCGGCGAAGACAAGAAAGTAGCCTGCAGCGCTGATTTTCCCCTCTCACTCGCAGCAAGTACAATAATCTATTGCGCCTGAAGTCCCGCTCGCAGAAAGGCTCTCATGACGACGACCCACCAACCTCACCCGCAAGTCGCCGCGGAAATCCCCGCCGTCCCGCTGACCACGGAAGGGTACAGCGCCCTCCATCAGATGATGAGGCTCCGCTGGCCCGCCTGGCGCGCCCTGCCGGCGTCCGAAAGGGCGGCTATCGCTCAGGAAGCCTCCGACGCGCTCGCTGCCATGGAGAAACATTCTCCCGGCCAGTCCGCCCTCTTCTCCCTCATCGGACACAAGGGCGACCTCATGCTGATCCACTTCCGCGACTCATTCGCTGATCTCAATCAAGCCGAGCTCCAGCTCGCCAATTTGCGCCTCAGCGACTACCTGGAGCCCACGACTTCGTATCTTTCGATCATCGAACTCGGCCTCTACGATTCCACGTTGAAGATTTATAAGGAGCTCACCGATCAGGGAATCGTGCCACACTCCGATCAGTGGAAGGCTGAGATCGAATGCAAGCTCAACCGCCATCGCGAAGCGATGAAGCCGCGCCTCTATCCCGAGATTCCGACGAACCGGTATGCCTGCTTCTATCCCATGGACCGCCGCCGCGGCGAAGACAAGAACTGGTACAAGCTTCCCATTGAGGAGCGTGCCCGTCAGATGAGCGATCACGGCCTGATCGGCCGCCGCTACGCGGGAGAAGTCAAACAGATCATCAGCGGCTCGATCGGATTCGACGACTGGGAGTGGGGCGTCGACCTTTTTGCCGACGAGCCCCTGGTCTTCAAAAAGCTGATCTATGAGATGCGTTTCGACGAAGTCAGCGCCGTCTACGCGCTATTCGGCACGTTCTATGTGGGCGTGCGAGTACCGGCAGCGCAACTGGGAAAGCTGCTGGCGGGAGAGCTTCCGTAGAAACGTAACTTGTTACGTCTCGCCGACCGAGACCGATCGCGGCTCTCCAAACGAAATTTCACCCCGGAGTCACAGAGCCACAGAGGAAGGCTGTTGAGTTTCTCCGTGACTCCGTGCTCTGTGGTGACCAAAAGGTTTTTTGCTCAAACTGGAGATTCGAAATGTCCACGCTAGGCCTCATCGAATACAAAGACGCATCGCCCGAAGTCCGCGCGGTTTACGACGACATCATGTCCACACGCAAGACCGACTGGATCAACAATTTCTGGAAAGCAATTGCCCACGATCCTGCCACCCTCAAGCGCACCTGGGAAGACATCAAACAGATCATGGCTCCGGGCGCTCTCGACCCGCTGACAAAAGAATTGATCTACGTGGCCGTCAGCGTCACCAACCAGTGCCACTACTGCATCGCCTCCCACACCGCATCCGCGCAGAAGAAAGGCATGACCGATGCCATGTTCAAAGAGCTGATGTCGGTCGTGGGCATGGCCAACGAGACGAATAAAATGGTCACCGGCTACCAGGTAGAGATCGACGAGCAGTTCAAATCCAGTCGTTAGTTGTCGGTCGTTGATGGTTGGCAAAATCCATCGGGGACAGCGCCCCGGCCGTCCGCTTAAGGCTTGTTTCGACGAGTCACCTTCTTTGGGCGAGGGCGCCTCTTCCCGGGTGATTCACTCTTCCACTCGGACTGCTTCATGTCCACCTTCCGGCCGCGGAACCGCACACCCTCAGCTTCGAGCCGCAAGCGCTGCTCGATCGCCGAATCCCCCGTCAGCTTGATCGCGCCGCCCGCGCCCAGTACCCGCTGCCAGGGCAATCCAAATCCGCGACGCAGCACCCGGGCCACCATCCGCGCAGCGCCCGGAAAACCCGCGGCCCGCGCAACTCCTCCATACGTGGAAACCTTCCCGCGCGGAATCGCCCGCACCGTTTGCTCAATCTTCAATCGCATGGCCGCAGCTTTGTCAGGAACAGTCTGAGTCGCACGCCTTCCGAGTCCTTTTCGCTTCATGGTTATTTAGTCCAAACAGGCAGTTTCAGAAGAGTAGAGGGTGTACTAAGTGAGGGTGCCCCACCTTGTCGCGCAGTTTGAGACAGGGTGGGGGCTTTGACTTTACACAACGAAAAAGGTAGCCTACGCCGCTTGCCGAAACGCTTCGAGCGCTTCGTACTCCGAGTTATACACTTCAAACACGGTCAGCAGTTTCGTCACCTGCAGCAGATCGCCCACGCGCTTGGTCAAGTTCGCCAGCTTGATCGCGGCTCCGGCGTTGTGCGCTGTCGTATGCAGCGCGACCAGCGTTCCCAGCCCGCCCGAATCGATGTAGTTCACGTCGCCCAGATTGAGCACGATCCGCTTCATCCCGTTGGTGAGCGCTGTCTTCACTTCTTCCCGCAGCAGGGCCGACTCTTCGCCGAACACGATTCGCCCGCTGCATTCGATCGCCAGAATTCCGTCTACCGTCCGTTTTGTAAGCTTCAATTGCATGGAATCTCTCTCCTTGGCGGCCCAACTGCCACGCCGCAGCCGCGCACACACCGAATTGATCGCACCAGCCTATCGCGTGTGCCGGACCTTCGCAAGCCCGCAGTGCTCTGTGCCCCATCCGGTGAGCTTTTCCGCGTCTCTATCCCGTATAATCGTCTCTTCGCCCTCATGAGTTACACCGTCCTGGCCCGCAAATACCGCCCGCAGAAATTCTCCGAGGTCATCGGACAAGAGCATGTCACCCGTACCCTCCAGAACGCCATCGAGCAGGGACGCACCGCCCACGGGTACATTTTCAGCGGACACCGCGGCATCGGCAAGACGACCGTGGCCCGCATCCTGGCCGCCGCGCTCAACTGCCGGTCCAAGGATCGTCCTGTCCCGGAGCCCTGCGGCGTCTGCGAATCCTGCACCGAAATTCGCGCCGGAAACTCCGTCGATGTCATCGAGATCGACGCCGCTACCAATCGTGGCATCGACGAAATTCGCGAGCTTCGGGAGGCGGCCCGCTACCGTCCGGCCCGCGATCGTTTCAAGATCTACATTCTCGACGAAGCGCACCAGATTACCGACGCGGCTTTCAATGCACTGCTGAAGACGCTGGAAGAGCCGCCGGATCATATTGTCTTCATGCTCGCCACCACGCAGCCCGAGGACATTCCGCAGACCATCCGCTCGCGCTGCCAGCATTTCAGCTTTCGCGCCGTCAAATTCGACGACATCGTTGGGCAGCTCCGCGATCTGGTTACCCGCGAAAAGATTGATGCCGATGACGATGCTTTGGCTCTCCTCGCCGAGGCCGGCGACGGATCCATGCGCGACGCCCTTTCGATTCTCGATCAGGCCATCGCCTCCTCTAACGCCCGGATCACTGCCGATTCGGTGCGCAATCTCGTTGGAGCGGCTCCCGCCCATATCCTCGAGCAAGTGATGCAGGCCGTCTCGGAATCCAGAAGCGAAGAGATCCTCCGGCAGGTCGATCATTTAATCAGTGAGGGACATAGCCCCACGCACTTCGCACGCCAGATGGTGCGTTTTCTTCGAAACGCGACCGTCGCGAAAATTGCCGGGAAAGATTCTTCGCTCCTTCAAATCTCCAGCGAAGAGCGCGAACGCGTCACACGGATCGCCGAACTGTTTGGCGAAGAAGATCTCACTCGCCATTTGCAGATCATGCTCCGCACCCACAGCGAGCTTGGATACAAGCAGGAACAGCGCTTCCACCTCGAACTCGGCCTGCTGAAGATGGCGCACGCGCAAAAGCTGTTGCCCATCGAGCAGTTGCTCAGCGACGTAGCTGCCGCGCCGACGACCACAAATGCACAAAGGCCTCCCGCGAGACCCGCAATTGTGAGCAACTCGCCGAGTGCGGCGCCCCGTCACGAACAATCTCCACCGGCGCGCCCAAATTTTGTGAGCCCATTTGCCGCCGACTCGGCCCGAAAAGGCACGCCGCGTCAGGAAGATTCGACGACGCCCGCTCCGCCTCCGGGTCCGCGCATCGTGGCCCAAGGCTCTCAGCCGGAGCCGGTCATCATGGGCTCCGCAGCGCCTGCGACGCAACGTGAAACGTCCCCAGAGCCCGATTTGGTAGCTAATCGTAGGGACGTCGCCAGCTCCGTCTCGGCCGCGCCGGAACCAGTGCTTGAGCCAGTACATCAAGTTGAGGCCGTAGCACTAGCCGAACCGCCCGCCGACTTGGCCGCGCCACTCGAGAAACTGCAGACCGCAGTTCTCCAAGCTCTGACCGACAACAACCAGCGCATCCTAGTTTCTATGCTTTCGGCCGGCGAATGGAGCGTGCAGGGCAACGAAGTCGTCATCAAGATCTCCGAATCACAAACCGTGATCGACATGTCGCTGAGCAACGATGCCCGGCGCATCGCGATAGCAGCCGCTAGCGGAGTGCTGGGCCGCGCCGTCAAACTTAAGCTGATCCCGGGCTCCACGATGGCGCCGCAGGAAAAACGCAACGCCCCGCGTCTCGCTCCCGGACCCGGTGGACGTGGCCGCGCCGAACAAGACCCGGTTGTCCGCCGCATGCAAGAAAAATTCGGTGCCGAAATCCGCACCGTCATCGATTATCGGGAAAAGCGGTGAAGAAGGCTTCAGGGTTTTAGGGTTGCAAAGACGGGAGCCGCGAACGTTGAGACTCTGAAACCTTGAAACTGGAAACCTGAAACTGCAAACTGCAAACTGCAAACAGAGGTTCTATGGGTGGATTCAACCTGCAAGACCTGATGTCGAAAGCGAAAGCGCAGTATGAGTCGCTGCAAAGGAAAATGCAGGACACCGTCGTCGAAGCTTCGTCCGGTGGGGGCACCGTCACCGCTAAAATGGATGGGCGCAAGCAACTCCTCAGCCTCCGCATCGATCCCGAAGCTGTCAAATCCGGCGACGTCGAGATGCTCCAGGATCTCGTTCTTGCCGCCATCAACGAAGCTGCCCGCAAAATAGATGCCCAAATGCAGTCCACCGTCGGCGGCATGCTGGGCGGCCTCAACATCCCCGGCCTTTAACCATTGTGGCGGTGCGATTGAGGACCAGTTGGAACGAAACAAACAGAATTAGAGCTAGCATGAAAACGATTCGCCTGCAGTCCGCTGTGCTCCCACTGATCCTGCTGTTCACCTTCGCTCACGCTCAATCCACCGCACCCAAAGAGGCCCCCATGACGAATCGCGCCGCCGGACCCTTCGACGTAAAGATCACTCCTGAAGAAGACAAATCCGCTGAGCCGCTCCTCGGCCGCATGTCCATCGATAAGCACTATCATGGAGATCTCGAAGGCACCGGTAAGGGCACGATGCTCACCGCCGGTACGGAGGTCAAAGGCTCCGGTGCTTATGTCGCCATCGAACACGTTTCCGGCACGCTCAAAGGACTCGCCGGAACTTTCGTCCTTCAGCATTCCGGCACCATGGAGCAAGGCGTCGGTCATCTCAACATCATCGTAGTTCCTGACTCCGGCACGGGCCAACTCAAAGGCATCACCGGGAAAATGACCATCAACATCGCCGGAGGCAAGCACTCCTACGATTTTGAATACAGCCTGCCGAATGCAAATTGAGCAATTGAAGAATTTAGCAATCGCGTAATTTAGAGGCGCGTAGTCCTCCAGCAGCTACAATGATCTAAACTGGTTACCCAATCATCCGATTACTCAATTCCCCTATGAATCGTTTCGCCGAACCCATGTCGCGCTTGATCGATGAGCTGAAAAAGCTCCCGGGTGTCGGCGCCAAGAGTGCGCAACGCCTTGCTTTTCACATCCTCCGGTCTAGCGACGACGATGCCGAAGCGCTTGCCGCCGCCGTACGCGATGTAAAGGCCAATCTCCGCCTCTGCTCGGTCTGCAACAACATCACAGACGTCGAGCCGTGCGTTTACTGCACCAGCGCCACGCGCAACCAGCGCCTGGTGTGCGTCGTCGAAGAACCGACCAACATCGCAGCCATTGAAAAGACCAAGCACTTCAACGGAGTCTTCCACGTCCTCCACGGCGCGATCTCTCCGCTCCATGGCGTCGGGCCCGAACAGCTCCGCATCTCCAATCTTATTTCCCGAGTCGATGCCGGCAACGTGGATGAAGTCATCGTGGCTACCAACCCCACCGTCGAAGGGGAAGCTACGGCCACCTATCTTTCGCAACAACTCAAGCGCGCGGGAGTGAAGGTGACCCGTATCGCCATGGGGATTCCGGTCGGCAGCGACATCGAATACACCGACGAGATCACCATGCTCAAGGCCATGGAAGGCCGACGGGACATGTAAGAGGTTTCCCCAAAAGACATATTTTGGGTCTTAAGGGCCTGCCATCCGACCCAATCCGCCTGCACAACTTCCTGTGCAATTTGCGCAAGATTTTGCAACGAGAGCCTAACGACCAAGCCCAGGTTCGTTCCGCCATTGTTCTTTCCGTGCCGATTTAACCAAGTGTTAAATCAATGAGTTCGGCAAGATTTGGAAAGTTCTTCCTGAATTTAGTCTCTTGGTGTCCAACTTGCACATGCATGGGTCTTGTAGCATGCTGTTCGCGCTCTTCAGCGCGACGTCAATTTTGGCTGGCAAGCGGGGGAGCTTCGCCAGTCGCGGCGGGCAGTGATGTAACCGCATCTCTCTCGACGCAGGAAAAGCCGGGCTAACCAGCCCGGTTTTCTTTTGCTTTTATTCCTGCCGTATTGCTCTTTCCAGAGCTCGAGTGCTGAGACTGCCCTCGAGTAAGGGGTGGGTGGGCTTTAGAAAATATCAGGCCGCAGGCGGTTTCGGTCGTCGCTCCTGCAAAATCAGCAAGGGACTTCTGGCTCAAGAAATCCGTTCAGTTCTTCTTCTGCCGCAGTCAATCCTTCCGGCAATGCCCCGCGGTTGTACTCGGCCATCCGGTTCTTCCACTTCAAGAAGTCCGTGATGCTCTGGGGCTCGATCCTCACTTCGACGCGCCTCAAGCTCGCCAGCAGCAGATTCATTTCGTAGCGGAATCCCACCGCTGTCCGCAGATTTTTCTCGGACGCGCGCAACATCTCGATGCGCCCGCGCCGCAACTCCAGCAATCCCCACCCAGCAGGAAGTTCTTCGATTTTGGCCAGCCCCGGCGGAGTCAGATAGAACCGTTCGCTGCCCACTCCTTTTTCCGGCTTCTGTCGGAACGGCTTCGCGCGATCGGCCAGAAAATCGGCGCGCGTGACTTTGCACTCGACCAACACCGAATGGCACGCTTTCTTCCATCCAATCGCGTCCGGCATCTCTCCGCTGATGCACGCCTGCTCCGACAGCACCACTCCGCAGCGATACCCCCGCAGCCAACGCACCGCCCGTTCTACCAGTTGCGCATGAGTCATAGACAAACGTTTCTGTGCGAAAACCAATCTCCAAAAATCATTGCCCTTTGTACGCCCGTGAAGCCGAGCGAGAAAGTATCTGACCAGTTTCCCGCGTTACCGTGAAGCCTTTGCGCCAGCAGTTGGAGCCAGATGCCGGACTGGCACGGCCCTCACCGCAACTGGCCTTCGTAGCACCGTCTCCAGCAAGTATCTCTCAGCCGCCACGGCCTGCGCGACCACCGTTCCGTCCACATACCCTTCGGCGGAGATCACTAGCGCTTCATTCTTTCCCAAAGGCGTCGGCTTCTTCAGAAATCCATTGCTGCGCCGTTTCGCCAAGTCCGCATTCTCAATCTTTACCCGCCGGACGTGCCCGTCATGCGCCGAGTCCAAGGCATTTGCCAGCCGCAGAACCGCCGCCAGTCGAATGACATTCTTCTGTTCGTCGGCCAGCAAATCGCGCAGCGCTTTGTGACTGCGCGTCGGCAGCGCTCCACAATGGAATCGCGCCACCAGTGCCGCCCGCGTCATGTCCTCGGCTTTCCACCCCAAAGGCGTCCCATGCTTCTTGATCAGTTCCAGAGATTCCTTGTGATGTCCCTTATCGCCCTTTGCCTTGCCGACATCGTGCAACAGCGCCGCCGCATACAAACTCGCGCGCGCGTCGGCCTCCGCGCCATTGCCGGGCGCCGAAGAATTCGGTGTCCTCGCCCCGAATAATCCTCCTGCAACGAGCCCGTCATAGAGTTCGAGCGCCAGCCGCGCCACACGCTCCGAGTGAGCGAAGTCCGGGTCGAGCGCCTTCGCCCAGAGCTTCATCCGACGCGTCGCAATCTCCTGAATCTCCTTGCCCTTCGGCAATCCCGCACGCCACACATTCCACAGCGACTCCTGGCCTAGGGTCCGGCCCCGATACTCATCCACGCGCTTGATGCGCTCTTCCACGATCCGCGCATGCCACACTTTCCGCGACGCTTCATCCGGAAACACGTGACATGACAACGCGGTCGCCCACAGCACATCGAGATCGTGCACCTCGCCGAGCAAATCCTGCATATGCTTCAGGTCGTTGCTCCACAGCGTGTGTTCTTCGGGAAGAAAGTTCTCGACAATGTAGCGGAACCGCTTGATCCCGATCCGCAGCGTATGCAGCGCCACCTGCGACCGGTTGCGCATGGCGATGGTGTGCAATTCGCGCGCAGCGGTCCATCGCTCAAGCGCCAGATGCTTGAATACCGCGCTCCCGGGCCGGATTCGCGCCGCTCGATTCGGCAGTGTTCGGCTCCACTGCCTCCATTGCTTGCGGTCGAATTCTTCAAGCGCTGCACGAGCTTTATGCTTGAGCTGTGCTTCGCGCTCTTTCAGAATATGGACGAGCAAGTGTGCTGCGTGATCTTGCGCCGCGCCTCCAGTTGCAGGTTCCGCAACTACTTCTGCGACGCCTGCATGGGTATCCGTGCCCGCAACCGCCGCAGCCGCCTGCACACCTACGTCCTGCGTCACCGGACCCAGTTCCAGCTTCTCGATCCACTCCATCATGATCTGGACGTCGCGCAGCGCTCCGAGTCCCTGGAACAGCGCCTTGCCAGACTTCTTCATTGCCTTCCAGTCTGGATGGGGATCCATCGCCATCATCCCGTCTGCCATCGAGCGGCAGCGTCGCAGCGAGACCCGCAGATCATGCACCGGATCGGCGCTGAAGTCGGCGGCCACGTTGCCGCACTCCTCCAGCACGCGGAGCATCCAGTAGCGCAGCCCAGTCGGTTTGGCGGTAGATTTCAAGGGAAGCTCGATAGGCCTTCGCAGAAAAACATTCTACTGAAAGATACTGTTCTTAACCCGGGCGAGTTGGAATGGGGGGCCGGCTGCTGTCACACACTGTAGTTCGCTACCACTCTTGCCACTTTCCCCGTCGCAGAAAACTCCATGAATTCGGCGGTGCGCGTTCCTTTTTGGTTCGTGTAGTAGAGCACGACACTGTTTAAGCCGCAGAGCACATCCGTAAGCTGAAAATGGAGTTCCGGATAGGCTTCCAGCCCTCGTCGAAAATAGGCTTTCAAACTCGCCTTTCCGACAACCTTGCCTTCCGGAGTTCCCGAGAGTTGGGCGGCAACTGGCGAAGTTAACTCGACAGCTTCCTCATAGTGCGCCAGGATCAAATCCAAGTCATGCGCGTTCCAAGCCGCGACCCAATGGCTGGCCAGGGTCCGAGCTTCCTCTTTTGTCACTGCTGATTCTCCGTTCGAAGACTTCGTCCTTCGGAATGATTCTATAGTCGCGTGGGAACTTGAATGGACCGTAAATCTGATGTTCATTTCTTCAGCCAGCCCTGAAAGTCAAGCCAATCGGCGAACCGGTCAATCCAATGATCTGTAGGCAAATTGTGCGGTCGCATCCCGAAACCATGACCGCCTTTCGCGTAGATGTGCAGTTCGGCCGATTTGTGAGCGGCGGTCCACTTCTCGTACAGGGCGATGCTGGTGGGCACGAGTCCGAGTTGATCGTCGCTGGCAACCACAATGAACATGGGAGGTGCATCTGATGGAACGGTCGCGTCTTTAAACGATTCCCCGCCCGGATAGATCGGCGCGACGAAGGCGGGCCGGCCTTCCGGTGCATAGTGGAAGGCAACTCCGGCAGTGACCGCTCCGCCAGCGGAGAATCCGATGATGCCGACGCGATCAGGGGAAACGCCCCACTCCGAGGCGTGCTGCCGAACATAAGTGACGGCCGCTAATCCATCGGCGACGGCCAGGGGAACGATCCTCCCTAACATCTCCTCGAATTTCGGGTGGTCTGCGAGCATCGCGACGAATTCCTGGGTGGCGTCCTCGCCGGTGCGCGCGAGGCGGTACTTCAATACAAACGCTGTCACGCCTTTCGCGGTGACGTACTTGGCGACATCGTTGCCCTCGCTGGTAATGGAGAGCGCCATAAAACCGCCGCCCGGGCAAATCACGAGAGCCGTGCCATTTCTCGTCTCCGGAGACGGTTTGAAAACCGTCAGGGTTGGCTTGGTCACGTTGGTGACGACTTCGGTGTTCCAGACTTTCGAGAAGTACTCTTTCTCCGGATAGTTTTCTTGCGTGGAGCCAGGCGGCGTTGCGGAGTAGAGGGGAATGACATCCTGGGCGGCGGCAAGGGTCGCCAGGAACACCAGTGCGCAGAGCGTTCGAATCAGGGATGCTTTCATGGCCGCGTAGTTTAGCAGACCGTCGCATCCGCTCGCGCGGTCCAATCGCGCTGGCTCCTCGCTTGTATAGCTGGACGCCGTCGAAGCTTCACGAAACCGGAATCCCAGAGCCGCTCGGCTTCTATTTTCTTCCGAAGACTTCTTTCAGAAGCGCAGTAGTTTGGGCTGCGGGATTCTTGCGTATTTTCTGCTCTTCCTGTCCGAGCATATAGAAAAGGCCATCGAGGGTCTTTCCAACGACATATTTATCGAGATCGAATTCACTTGCGATCGTGCTGCCGCCGGGAGCGGTTTTAATGACCTGATCGTATTTTTGTACAACGCCGACGTGCTCCATTGAAGCGTGTACGATCGGTGTGAAGGCTGTGGTGAGGTCGGCAGAACTGGTCCGCTTGAAGTAGTCCGTGGCCGCGGTGTCGTTGCCAGTAAGGATGTGCCTCGCATCTTCGAAGGTCATCTTTCTCAACGCAGCGAGGAATATCTGCTTGGCCTGCGGGGTTGCTTGCTCGGCAGCGCGATTCATGCCGGTCTCCAACTCGTCCACTTTGTCGCCCATACCGAGCATGCGTAATCCTCTCCCGACAGTTTCAAGTTTCGGCGGGAGCGCGATCTTGATGGCTTCGTTCTTCAGAAATCCGTCGGGCCGCCCAGTCTGAGCAACGGCCTTGCCTGTGCTGACTTCCAGGGCCTGTTTCAACCCGGCAACGATTTTGTTGTCGCTGAGGCCCGATGTGTCCCGCTGCTGGAGGGAAGCGTCAGCCTTCTTGAGAATGTCGTCGAGTTGGGCGGTCGCAGAAAGACAGCAGACGAAAGCGATGGCGATGGTGAGCAGAAGCGAGCGCATAAAGGTGCCTCACGGGAAGTGACGGATGATTCTAGCAAGGACCAAGCGGAATAGACGCAGGGAAAGATCGCGCTCGTTCAATTAGGTCAAGAGGCGGAAACCGTTTGTGAAAAGAAAACAAGGCCGCCTGCCCAGCGGCCTTGTTTGCCGTTCCCGTCTACGGTCAGAACGCTTCAACCACAAGAGTCTGACTGGACAGGGAACCATCTGTTAAGAAGATTTCGAATCCCGATTCATGCGGAAACGCGGGAGTCCGCTGGACGAAGGAAGGCAGAGCACCGCGCTTGCATCCCTGGTTTCGCTTCTCGCACTTCAGCGCTTTTTCCGCTTCCGGCTGGGTGGTCGCAATTCCGAAGCAGAAGTCCGCACCCGCAACCGTGGTATAGCTGCCGTCGAGCCCGCGAACGACAAACGAGCGGGTCCGCATCAGGTACTGCGCGCGGGAAAGCTTCTGGCGTAAATCTTCGTACGATTCTCCCCGGCAAAGAAACTCGTCGCCCTTTTCGTGATACGCATCCAGACCGACTTCAATGAGTGTTTGGCCAAATCGGTAAATGAGTTCGTCGCCAGCGGAATACCCGAAGCTGTCGTTCAGTCCTTTGAGTCCGTTGACATCGGCCATAGCCACAAACGAGGTGTCGCCGGCTTCGTCGAAGGCGCGACGATTGGGCAGGCCGGTCTTCTCCGAAGTGAGCAACATGCCGCGCATCTCTTCTGCGGACATCTGCGAAACGCGCTTTCGGGTTATGTGATCGACTCTGCGTTCAAGCATTTTGTCTTTCTCCCGTAAAACTGGCTAGGCCTGATTTCGAACGTACTTACTGCAAATCAATCTCTCGCGGACGTTACTTCACGCTGTAGCGAATCGCTCCGAAGACAAAAGCCCACACGACGCTGCCGCCCAGCATGGTCAGAACGAAATACACGATCTTGTTGTAATCCCACTGCACTCCGGGCTTCAGAGCCGGCAATGGAGAGCGGCGACGTCGATCATGAAACGTATGCACTCTAGCTTCGGTCGCGTAGTGATCAATGGTTCGCATCGTCTCTTCTCCTGCTGAACAGCGATCGGCCGACTCGGTCGCTCACATCCTGGCTGAACAGCGATCAGTCGGCCTGGTCGCTCACGAGATACGCACCTTTGCTAAGGCAGGTTAGGTGCCAGACTCAAATCATTGAAAGCAATGGACTAAGCGTTGCCACCGAGTCTGTTGGACGTAGTGTTTCCGACGGCCTGATCGAAAACCGACGGTTGGCTTTTCGTCGTCCACGCTTATCCGCCTTCGGCGCCCTGAGCGGATCTGAGGCCTGCCTAATAGAGAGGAGAGTGCGAGCGTTGTCCGATTTCCGGCGCTTGTGGATGGAATCGGACTGAATACGAGCCTTGAGCTTGGCGATAAATCACGTGCCGTCAATGAGATGAAGGAAGGTATTTAGCTTGCAAACGAAGGCCGGGGCTGTGGTTAGCCAAAATTCAAAGGAGTACCAAACGTGAAAATTCTAAGAATGTTCAAGGTTCTACTCCCGATCTTGTCATTAACGATGGGGACCCTATGCTGGGCGGGCTCAGCAGAGACGTTCCATGGCGAGGCGACTGTGGCGAGTGCAACCGTCCTGGGGATCGGAGCAACGATCGGTGATACCGGGGCGTTGCCTTCGAAGGGCGGCGCTCTGCAAACCAATCTGGCGACCGTGAGCATTCCCCTGGTGCTGACCGGGGTCGTCGCCGAATCCGAAGTCGTCGGCGTGGGCGACCACACCGATGCTTCGACGACTCTTGCCGGGCTGAACCTGTTGACCAGCGGAATTGGCATCACCGCGGATCTGATTCAATCGCACGCATACGTCACCGGATCGAGCACGCAACCGCCGATTTCGTGGGGAACCTCGCAGATCGTAAATCTGGTGGTGAACGGCACGCCAATTCTGGTTACAGGCACGCCCAACCAGACCATCTCGCTTGGCGTGGCCACCGTTACTCTCAACCAGATCACGCAGGGACCGGGGTCGATCACAGTAATTGCGGTGCATATCAGCATCGCTGGTCTTCTCGATGTTCAGCTCGGAAAGTCGTACGCCGCAATCGGGCCTTGCACGGGCTGTTCGAACACTTGCTCGGGGACGCCGAACTGCTCCGGCAACTATGACTTCCTCACTGGCGGAGGCTCGCTGCTGAATTCTCTGAAGGTGAATGCATATTTCGGACTGGCCCTGGGCCTGAACAACGGCAAGAACTGGGGCGGTTTCGTCTATAACGATCCCGATTCGCTGATCAACCTGGTGGGATCCACCGTGACGCAATACACAGAAACGAGTTCAGTGGAACGCGTCATTCAAGGCACGGGCTTACTCAATGGCCTGCAGAGTGTGACTTAT
This sequence comes from uncultured Acidobacteriota bacterium, assembly GCA_963700225.1. Lineage (GTDB taxonomy): Bacteria > Acidobacteriota > Terriglobia > Terriglobales > Acidobacteriaceae > Sulfotelmatobacter. The sequence goes on along the minus strand of CAVOWU010000012.1, from coordinate 180,882 downwards.
ACGCTGGATGTTCTGCAGACGGGTACGCAGAGCTGGAATTTCACACTGACCTTGTCGAACGGATACACGATCACAGGGCCGATCAATCTTGGTTTCCTCGAGATCCGCCAGAGCTGTAACAGCTGACGGAGTTGTTGGCGCGTCCCCCCGACTGGGCGCACTCGTCCTGGGTGCGCCCGTTTTGTTTTTGGCACAGGAGCTAGAAGTAAGTCTGGACACAGAGTTGGGAGACCGTTGTAGGGTTAGCCGTTGCTCTTGAAACGTCCGTGCTGATCTAGTTGGCGTCCGCCAGGCCGGAGGCGATCCCCAGAGTCTTGAGTTTGCTGTAGAGAGAACTGCGGGCGATTCCCAGCCGGTGGGCCGTGCGCCCCATGTTTCCCTTTTCTTCCGCAAGGACGTGCTGAATGTGGGCGCGTTCGAGTTCACGCAAGGTGAGATGAGTGCCGCCGATTTTGTTTTGCGACACGTGCTCGTGATCAAGGTGAAGATCGCGCGCGCTGATGGTATCGCTTCGGGAGAGCAGAGAGGCGCGCTCGATGATGTTCTTCAGTTCCCGAATATTTCCGGGCCAGTCATAGCGCTGAAGAGCGAAAATTGCGTCGTCGGAGAGAGTGATCTTGGGTCGTCCAACGTCGATGCTCGCCTGTTCGAGGAATCCGGCAGCAAGTTCCGGAATGTCGAGCGCCCTTTCCCGCAAAGCCGGCATGCGGATGATGATGGTGCCGATGCGGAAATAGAGATCGCTGCGAAACTTGCCGTTGCGCACAAGTTGCTTCAAGTCTTGATGAGTAGCGGCGACGAGGCGCACGTCGGACTGCCGCTCGCGCGTATTGCCCAGGCGGCGGAAGCGCCGCTCTTCCAAAACCTTCAGCAACTTCGGCTGAAGTTGAAGATCCATGTCGCCAATTTCATCGAGAAAAACCGTTCCGCGGTGCGCGAATTCGAAGAGGCCCGGCTTGGCTTTGACCGCGCCGGTGAACGCGCCCTGCTCGTAGCCGAAGAGTTCGGATTCGAGAAGCTCGCGCGGGAATCCAGCGCAGTTGAGATCGACGAATGCTTCCTCGCTCCGCGCGCTGTTGTCATGAAGCCAGCGCGCGAGGACTCCCTTGCCCGACCCGGTTTCGCCGGTGAGCAGAACGGAATAATCGCTGTGTGCCACGCGCTCCGCTTGTTCGCAGAGTTCGCGGGCGGCGGGACTAGACCCAATAAAGGGATTGGTGCGTTTGCGGTTCTGAGCGCTCGAGCCAGCGAGCTGCTTCTGCAGGTTCCTCTGATTTGTAAGAGCGCGCTCCAGCACGACCGCGACCGTCGAGAGTTGCACCGGCTTGGTAAGAAATTGCTCCGCGCCTTCTTTCACGGCGCGTACCGCGAGTTCGATACTGCCTTGTCCCGTGAGCAGGATGAGAGGCACAGAGGGATACAGAGCTTTGAGGTTGGGCAGAAGATCAAGCGCGGTGCCGTCGGGAAGAGAGTAATCCATGATCGCGGCGTCGGGGCGGAAGGTGCGGAAGGCTTCCTGGGCAGCTTCGCAGCTGCCGACTTCGGTGATTTCGTAGTCCTGCGATTGCAGGAATTCAGACAACGCCGCGCGAACCGAAGCGTCGTCGTCAACTAGCAGCACCTTGCTCTTCAACATGGCATCCGTCCCAATAAATCCGGCGCCTGCAGAAGATTCTCAAGGTGCAGCACACGAGAAATCATCGTTATGAATGGCTGGACGCAGAGCGAGTTTTCCGTCGAGGAAAGAGTCATTGTGAGTTCCTGTTGTTTCCGCCGCCCCTGAGCTTGACGCTGGGAGAACGCTATCCGCCCGTGATTTCCTCCGCGGCGTCCTGATTGAGCGCTTCTCGAATGCTTTGGCCGAGCGCGTTGAGACGAAACGGCTTTTGCAGCAGCAAGTGCTTGCGGTCGAGCGCCTGATGATTGGAAAGCACATTGTTGGAGTATCCGGACATGAAAACTACTCTGGCTTTCGGATAGACGGCAGCGAACTTTTCGCTCAATTCCTTGCCGCTCATCTTCGGCATGACGACATCAGTCAGGAGCAAATGGACCATCCCTGTATGTTGGGAGACGATCTCTAACGCCTCAACGCCGTTCTGCGCTTGTAGAACGGTGTAGCCATTTTCTGAGAGGTATTCTGCAGCAGATTCACGAATGGCGGCTTGATCCTCGACCAGCAGGATTGTCTCGTGACCCGCAACTGAAGGCGATTGCCGCTCGGAGTTGGCCGATACCGGCATGTGTTCGACGCGAGGGAAGTACACCTTGAATGTGGTTCCCATGCCAGGTTCGCTTTGCAGGAAAATCTGACCGCTGCTTTGTTTCACGATTCCGAAGACGGTTGCCAAGCCGAGGCCGGTGCCTTTGCCTTGTTCCTTGGTGGTGAAAAATGGCTCGAAGATGTGAGGCTTGGTTTCGTCGTCGATCCCGCATCCGGTGTCGGTCACCGAAATCATGACGTATTCGGAGGAGGAGCGAACACCTGAGTCGGAGGCGGAGGGGTCCAGTTCGGCATTTGCAGTTTCGATCAGGACTTCGCCGCCGTCGGGCATGGCATCGCGGGCATTGATGACGAGATTCATCACCACCTGTTGCACCTGGCTTGGGTCAACTTTGGTATGGCCCAGTCCGGCACCGGGTTGAAATCGCAGGACGATTGCCTCTCCCAACAGGCGTTCCAACATATTGATCTGGTCGCCGATGAGAGCATTAAGGTCAACGATCTGAGGCGAAAGAACCTGCTTGCGGCTGAAGGCCAGCAAGCCTTGCGTCAGCGATGAACCACGATCGGTGGCGCGGACGATCTCGTCGACATAGCGGCGGCTGGGGTCAGCTTCCGGAAGCTTGCGGCACAACAGTTCGGCGTAACTGCTGATCGCCATCAGGATGTTGTTGAAGTCATGAGCGACGCCGCCGGCGAGCCGGCCGATGGCTTCAATTTTTTGCATCTGCCGGAGTTGTTCTTCGAGTTCGCGATGCCGTGTGATGTCTTCGACAGTGCCTTCATAGTAGAGAACCTTACCTTCGGCATCGCGGACTGCGTGTGCGTTCTCGGATACCCACAGCAATGTGTCGTCACAGCGTCGAAGTTGATATTGGAAACCGTGAACGCGTCCATGCTTTTTCATCAGCGCCTGAAATTCGACGCGCTTCTCGGGATCGAGATACTCCATGGGGTGAGCGTTGGAGCTCTCGATGAGTTCCTCGGGCGAATGGAATCCGAGCATGCGCGCGAGTGCCGGATTGGCCGAAATGTATTTGCCGTCCGGAGTGCTCTGATAAATGCCTTCGACCGCGTTTTCAAAGATGCCGCGATATTTTTCTTCGGCTTCCCGCAATGCAAGTTCGGCGCGTTTGCGTTCCGTGATGTCGGCGAGAAAACCAATGATGCCTCGGACCTTACCATTCTCGTCCCAGAGCGGGGTACCGGAGAGGCTGATGTCGAGGAGCGTGCCGTCTCGCCTCCGGCGGCGAACCTCGATCCCGGTAAGCGTCTCGCCTTGCAACATCCGCCGATGCAGTTCAGCTGCGGCTTCGGATTCTTCCGGCGGAATAATCGGATTCAGCGATCCACGGACTTCGCTCTCGCTCCAGCCGAAATCTTTTTCTGCCGCGCCGTTCCACATGGTGACATTGCCGACGGCATCGGCGGCGACGACTGGAACGGGCGAGCCGTAAATACTGGTTTCGTTGGCTTTGCGGAGGGATTCTTCGGCAAGTTTGCGAGCGGTGATGTCGTGAGCGATGATCGAACCACCGACCATCTCTCCGTCGGAATCCAGGATCGATGAGGTGGTGAGAGAGACCTCGAGCCTGCGGCCATCTTTGGCAAGCCACACGGTCTCGAAGTTTTCCAGGCTGCGACTGGCTTTTAGATCGGCGATGCAGCGCGTGTAGTCGAACACGCGATTTTCGGGCATAAGAAAGAGCATGCTCTTGCCCAGGGCCTCGGCTTCGTTGTAGCCGCTCATGCGCTCTGCGCCGCGATTCCAGTTGGTGATGCAGCCCTCGAAGTCGAATCCGATGATCGCGTCCTGGGAGGATTCAACGATTGCCGCCAAACGGACCAGCGTCTCCTCGGCTCGTTTGCGGGCGGTGACGTCGCGAATCGCGACCGTGAAAGTGGCGTGTCCTTTAATCGTGAAGCAGGTGACGGTGACTTCGGCAGGGAATTCGACGCCGTTAGCACGCACTGCGCGAGTTTCGAGGCGAGTGCCGAGGACATCGATCCCACGTACGGCGGAATCGCCAAACAACTCGCGGCGATGTTCCTCGCGCAGGTCTGCGGGAAAGATGATGTCGACCAGATCCTTGTCGAGAGCAGCTGCACGAACAATGCGAAACGTGCGCTCGGCGGCGGAGTTGAAATCTGTGACACGCCCGCTCGAGTCGGTGCAGATGATGCAGTCGAGCGCAGATTCCAACACAGCCTGGCGGCGCGCTTCGCTCGCTTTCAGAGCCTGTTCAAGGCGCCGGATCTTAGTTGCCGGTGGCTGTGCGCGCATCGTCTCCAGTGGCTCCGTCGAAAAGGTTCGGGGGGGCGCAGGCAAGGATGCGGAGGGCAGGCGCTGAGTCCTTGCGTGCAATCTCATGGCGCCGCATTGGGGAGTCGGAGGGCCGCATATTACTCTCCGAGAAGTTCGCGAATCTTGTCGTTGAGTTTGTTAAGGCGGAATGGTTTCTGCAGCAGGTTGTCTCCACGACTGCCCTTGGTTGCTTTAGCGGCTTCATGCACATCGCCGGACATGAAAAGAACTTTCAGAGCAGGGTGAGTTTTGTGAAGCTCTTCAGCGACCTTGGTTCCATGCATACCGGCCATGACGATGTCGGTGATCAGAAGATCGAGGCGTGAGCGGCTCTCCTGAACAATACGAAGGGCTTCCGGCCCGGTGCGGGCCTGCAGTACCTTGAAGCCTTCCATTTTCAGAAATTCGGCAGCGGGATTGCGCACGGCATCATCGTCTTCCACGATCAGAACAGTCTTGGTTGAGGGTGTCGCATTGACGATGGAAATCCCCTTTGCCGGCACCGCTAACTCAGCGGTAGAAGCAGGGAAGTACACGCGAAATGTCGTCCCCTGGCCTGGGCGAGTAGAAACGCGGAGATGACCGCGGCGTTCTCTCGCGATTGTACGGACCGCGGCGATGGCTTGCGTCATGCGAAGATCCTGATTCCCGGCGATCGCACTTTCTGCTTTCGCGGTGCCGGATGGAGGCGCATAGCGCACGCAAAGCATGGCGTGTTGCCCGGAGGGTTCACTTTCCTCGTTAGTGCCCGGAGTCGGTTCAAGACAGAGAAGTTCCGTGGAGACCTCGAGAGTTCCGCCCAAGTTGAGAGCGTCGCGGGCATTCATACCGAGAGTTAAGACAAGCTGCTCGATCTCGGTGGGATCGGCTACGATACTGCCGACGGAGGGATCGAGCTTTACTGACACCCCAATGTCTTCGCCGACGAGTGGCTGCAGCAGACGGGCAATATCCTCGACGACCGCATTGAGAGAAAGGCCGCGAGGGGTTGGCGACTGCTTCCGGGTGAAGGCAAGCAGCTTCTGGATGAGAGAAGTCGCGCGCGCCGTGTTGCTCAAGACCTGTTCCAGGTTTCGCTTCTGGTCCGGTGTCGCTTTCTTTAACTCCAGCTCGGCATAGCTCGTGATCGCCATCATAATGTTGTTGAATTGATTGGCCATCGCCCCGGCGAGCTGGCCGACCAATTCGGTCTTCTGCGACTGCAGCAGGGTTGCGCGGTCTGCGTGCGTTGCAGGGCTTAGTCCGACTTGAGTTTCCGCCATGGTGGTGCATCTCCAACTAGGACAATTGTCCTCGTGCACAACTCCTCTGTGATGAACCGCCTGTTAATCAGCTAATCTCCAAATAAAGCTGGACAAAGATACTGAATATCTATTTCGCCGTACTCGCTGCACTTTTCCATGCGTTGACTGCCTGGTACGTGTCGAGCCGTCCCTTGTTCAGGTTCGGAGACAGCCATTTCGCGTGTGCGATTGCGCTGGCCGCCGTCGATTCGTTTACCGTAGCTGAAACGTTGACCAGCAAGGCGGCCGTGCCCGCTACCAAGGGCGTGCTGAAGCTGGTACCCGAACTGGTGGCGTAGGTGGCCCCAGGATACGTGCTCATCAAGCCTTCACCGGGAGCGGCAACCCAAACGACCTGGGGTCCGTAGTTGGTGAAGCTCGACTGCACATCGGTATTCGAGGTCGACGCGATACCCATCACTTGCGGCAACGAGGCTGGGTAGACGCTGATCTCTTTGCCGTCGTTCCCGGCAGCGGCCACGCAGATGATTCCTGCGCCATTCGCGGAGACGATGGCATTGCTCAGCGTGGATGAAGAAGTCGAGAAACTAAAACTCATGCTGATCACGTTGGCATGGTTGCTGGTCGCGTAGTAGATGGCGCGAACGACGTTCGAGAGATATCCAGAACCATTGGCCCCAAACGCCTTCAAGGGCAGAAGCTTTGCGGTCGGTGCCACCAGATGCACGAGCCCGGCGGTCATGGTGCCGTGCCCGAACGAAGAGTAGTTCGGGTTGCTTAACAGAGCCGCGGCGGGCTTGCTCAAGACAGCAGCCACGGAAGGGTTCACATACGCAGGAGTCGCCGGTCCGCCGTCGAGTACGGCTGCCGTCGAGTGGTCGAGATCTCCCATTTCGGAAGCACCCGTCGTGTTTCGAGTAAAGTCATATCCCGGCAACAGCACTGAGGTGAATGCCGGATGGCTTGGATCGATACCGGTGTCGATAACGGCGACGATCCCGGACCCTGAGACCCGAAACGCGCTCTGGGTCTGGGAAGTGCGAATGATCTGATTTCCTTCCTGAGTCAGGTAGCCATGCCAGACGACGCCACTGTAGTACTTGACCGGGAAGCTGTCGTCTAGCTCTTGCGGAATTGGACCGAGCACGGGGCTGGTCAGAGAAAGCAGTTGATCCACCTCAACGCTCAGAATTCCCAATTGCAATGGCAGAAGTGACAGCACTTTGCCAAGGTTCAGAGTGTTGACGGTCACCAGGAAGACTTGTCCCAGTGGATCTCCCAGGTTCGTGACGACATTGCATCCGAGAAGAATGCAACTGGAGCGAATGCCGGGAAGGCCGAGCTTATCGCGGACGATAAGCCTTTGGGTCTGCGCCGAAGCGGACGCGACCGAGAGCATCATCGCGATGACGACCAACAATATCCATGTACGTTTCATGGTGACCCCCATGTATCGGTTCTAAAAATCCAGCGAAGCAAGAGCTCCTCGACCGAGCTCACGCTGCCTCTGTTTGTCCCTGGGGGAGAGGGACAACAAGAGCCTTCTGCTGCATTCCGAAAAACAATTGCATGTGCTGCACCGACTGAAAACCGAAATGAAATTCTCCGAACTGATTAGTGGTGGTTTCGGAAACTTTGTCGCCGTGGCTGAGCAACGACACCGGCACATGATCGAAACCCTTCAGTGGTTTCTTGGCGTCGATGACCTGGCCAACGAGGACGACGTAGTTCGAGCCCGGTTTTGGCTCGAGACGCACGTCGACACAAAACGTGCCGCACTTGAAGAGAAGCTGTCGGGGCATCTGAGTGACAGTGCCGCGTTCTCCGGCTAGTTCGCGCTGGAAGCTGTCGAATGCCAGTTTTGCGATCTCAATGCCTTCCGGCGCGGATGCAGATTGCTGCATCAAGCCGTAATAGGCTTGGACAATCCTCGAAGCGGACGCGGGTGGGTCATTCAGTTGTTCACGCTGTGCGAATTCCATTACAGTCCTCCAGATTTCAGCTGTCTTCAAACATTCCTCGCAGCTGGAATCCAAGTGCTTTTGCATCTCCACGCGCTGTTCCGCAGGGGAGACGTCCCGCACAAAATCGGCCCACTCGGTCACAGAAAAATGTTGCATAGCTCCTCCCGTACCAAAGGCAAACTACTTACCACGCCGCCCAAGAAGGAACCTGGATTTATCTTGCGTATAAAGGGTTCACAGTGTCGGAAAAAATACAGTTACCCCGGACGATATGGTCCAACCCTAGTTCCGAAAGTTCTTGCCCACGAGTACGAATGGTGCCCAGTAGTAGGGATGAGTATGTGACTTTCGTAAGTGCAAAGCCGCGTCGCGCACCGCTTGCGCCTTACTCTGGCTATTGTCAAGGTGCTCATAAAATGTGCTCATGAAATCGGCGGTGCTCTGGTCCTGAACGTCCCACAAGCTAAGCAGCGCAGATTGAGCGCCGGCGCAAATCAGGCCGCGCGCAAGGCCCAGGATCTCGTCGCCGGCGGATACAACGTTAAGTCCGGTGGAGCAACCGCTGAGCGTAACGAGTTCCACGGGCAGCTTCATCTGGTAGAGGTCGTACAGGCTCAAACAGGAATCCGATAGCCGGATTCCGGAAAACATGGGCTGGTCCTGGCGGAAGTACCCGTGGGTGGCGATGTGAAGAAATCGGCTTTGCGGACCCTTTTGGGCCAGCAGCGCAGTTGTCGCGGCTTCGCCAACCACGAGATCCGCGTCGGGAAGGATTTGGGCTACGGCGGAAGCTTCTGCTTCTGCGGCTGGAATCGCGGGATCGGGAACGCCGAGAATCAGGGCAGGACCTCTGGTGTTTGCCGTGCGCGCGTGACACAGCGTGTAAATGCTCGCACTCGGAGCATATGAAATCGTGAAGTCGTCGATCAGATATTTGCCGCCATCGTGGAGAGCGTGAAAGGGCAAATGATGCAGGGCGCCGTGGGGCACGACGATGAGGTGGGAAGTCCGCAGAAAAGGGCGGATTGGTGCGATGAGCTGCTCGTAGAACTCCTGCAGGCAGTGGTTGATGGTTTGTAGAAGAGCACTTTCGAAAGCTTGCGCATAATCGGCGCCTAGCCGAGGCTTGGCCATCTGAAATCGAAGGCGGTTCAGCAAAGCCTCTGCGTCGGCCATCATGCCAACCGGAAATACCTCGAGCTGATCGCGGGTGAGAAGCGCAACGATGAGCTGATCGCGTACCTGAAAGTACTCGAGGATGGTGGCGTCGGGATGCAGAGCAGCTTGAATTCGGTCAACCCCCATGTGGCCGTCGGAGTTTGTCGATGGCATGTCGGCTTCGGACGCGGGATGCTCCCGCAGCAAGCGCAACACCTCGCGCTCGCGCTTCCAGGCTTCAGCGCGCAGCTGGGCAAGCTGTGGCCCCGTACCGTCACGGTTTCGAAGCTGCTCGATTTCAACCCGATGTTGATACCAGTTGAGCTCCTGTCGAAGCTCGCAGATGCGGCAAGCGATTGGGCCATCCCCTTTAGGGGCGGAAGAAACAGGGCCTCGCGCGGCTGTGACCAAATCAAACAGGCTGCGCGACTTGGCCTGTTCGATATAACCGAAGGCTTCACGGACGTCTCTCTGGTCTCCGGCGAGACAAAGATCGACCAAGCCCTCATAGATCTCCACTCGGTCTCGCATGAAGGAAATCTTCAGCTCGTCACTTCGAATGCCGCTGCGGAGTTGCTCGAGAAATTCCTTGGCCAGTTGATAATGCTCGACTGCACGCTCGGAATGTCCCAAAGATTGCAGGACTTGAGCGGTGAGGCCGTGCGCCTGACAACTGAGAGACGGAGACTCGATGGATCGCAGGCAGATCAAAGCCCGGAGGCAGTGCTTTAGCGCGGGTCGCAGGTCTTTCGCGCGGACCGAAAGACGCGAAAGCAGCAGATGGCACAAAACAGCCTTACTCAGGTTTGCGCTCTTCTTGAAGAATCCGAGTGCGGATGTGGCCAGCCGTCTCGCCTCTTCATCAAGTTCTCCCTGTTTGAAAAGAGCGATGGCCTGATACAGATCGAGAAGAGAAGTCCATACTTGATTCTTCTCGCTAAGGAACAGAACGCGGGCGTGCTCGAAGTGAGCGAGAGCTTCTTCAAGTTTTTCCTGCTGGCTGAGGGCGATCGCCAGGTTCACGGCTGACTTTCCTTCCTCGTACCGCATGCCGAGCCGCTGGAACGCGCTCTGAGCGACGGCGCCGGTTTCCTCGGCCTCCGCCCCCATATTCATTTCGAGGTAGATCTCCGACAGGTTCAGATGACAGAGCGCGAAGTGATATTGATCGCCGCTCTTCTCACACGCCTCGCGGGCGGCGCGCAGCAGGGAGATGGAACGGCTGTACTCTCCGCGCAAATAGTGGAGCGAAGCAATGTTGTAGTCGGCTTGCGCCACCAGTGCGGGCATAGCGTGCTGGGCGGCGAACGTACGCGCTTCCTCATACGTCCTGACTGCAAGGTGGAAATCATTCAGACAGACGTAACAACCGGCCATATTGTGAAGAACGACAGCGACCGCGTCAGGGTCCTGATCCCGATGCGACCACAGATGGCGGTAGGCGCGCTCGTAGCATTCCAGCGCCTCGGTGAATCGATCCTGCCGATCGAAGATGTTTCCGGTATTCAACTCGACCCGGGCGAGGCGCCATTCGTTACCGTCTTCCTTGAAAATTGTGCTGGCCTCCTGAGCGGCCGCATATGCGCGGTCATATTCGCCCAGAAGAATCAAAGGCTGAATCGCCGCGCTTAAGGTACGAGCCATCTGAGTCTTGTTCCCGGCCCTGGCGAACAAAGCACGCGCGCGCTCGTGGCATCGGACCGCGGCTTTGTTTTTACCCGAAACATGAAAAAGATTCGCCTTGGCCCGCAGGGCCAGAGCGAGACTTTCGGAGTCGTCGAGTTGTCTCGCCACGAGATGAGCCAGGTCGGCAACGGCCCGCGCCTTCGAAGCGTCAGTGCGGATCAGCTTTGGAATCCAGTCGGACAAAACGAGGACAACTTCGGGGTGCAGCAACGCCGGACGTTCTGCGACAAACTGCGCGCGGGCGCTGTGTCCGCCAAGCTGCGGAATGGCGGCGCTCAATTCTTCTCGCAGAGCGGCGGCAGTGTTCAGAGGAGCCGGAGCCGTTGCGGTCAACGAACCCCCAGCTCTTCCAGTCGTCCCCGCAGACAGTTGAGGCAACGCCTGCGAATGATGCCGATGGATCCGACGGCCAGCCCCAACTCTCGCGCTACTTCCCGATACGGGCGGGCAGGCAGTTCGAAGAAAAGCTTTTCGACGAGATGACGGCAACGCGGGCTGAGTTCGCTGAGAGCGTTCCGCAGATATTGGTCTCGCTCAATTTCGTGAATCAGCGTTTCCGAAATCTCATCCTGAGTGCCTGAAGACTCGAGTTGCATGTCGTCATTGGCGATGTAGCGGTCGTTCTCGCGGCGTTTGTGGTAGCACTTGTTGCGAGTTACGCGGATCAGCCACCCGGCGAGCGCTTCTGGCTCTCGAAGCGACGACAGCTCGCAGAACAAATCCAGACAGACGGCTTGAAAAATATCGGCGGCTTCCTCTTGGGTAAAACCGGTTCGGATCGGGATGGAATAGATCAGATTCTTATATTTCGCAATAAGGTCTGTCCACGAGCCCTCGTGGCCGCTGCGGCAGCGCTCGACAAGCTCCGTGTCGGAGCTCGCGGTCTTGATCTTGACGAGAGCGGTAGCCGCGCCGAAGCTCATCGCTTAGCCTGCCTTTGATCTCCGACGAGAAACAGCTCGTCGGAGTTCCAGAGCGTATGCGGATCAAGAACGACGGGTTTGAAATTTCCGATGCCGACCTTTGCTCCCACCAAGAGATTTGGGGTGACGAGGCAAATGATCGGCAGTTCTTCAGCTTCGATCTCCTGCACGCGGTCGTAGAGCTTCTTGCGCTGTGCGAATTGCACGGCTGAGACTTGCTCCTTCATCAACTGGTCGATCTCGGCCTCCCAAGCCGTGGATGGTCCTTTGCCGCCCAAATTCCAAAGATGGTCCTCGCCGGTCGAGAGCCAAACGTTCATCTGCGCGTTGGGATCGATATCGCCTGTGCCAAGTCCCATCAGGGCCGCTTCGTAGTCGTGAGACTGGAAGATGCGATCGAGTACCGCGTGGAACTCGAGCGGGATAACCTGAACGCGGATTCCGACCTCTTGCAAGTCCTGCTGGATCATCGTTGCCATCTGCGTGCGCTGGCTATTCGACGCGCCGGTGAGGATCGAAAATTCGACAGCGGTTCCGCTGTGATCGAGAAGAGTGCCGTCGGACCGCCATGAGAAGCCGGCCGAGCGCAACAACTCTCGCGCACGGTCGACTGAGCGCGCTGGGTGCGCTACCGCCGAATCAAGCCAGAGTTGATTTCCCGGTGTGACGTGGGTGTAGATCGTCGTCGCGCGTCCGTGATAAACGATCCGCGCCATGGAGTCTCGATCGATCGCGGCCGAGACAGCCTGGCGAAACTTCACCTCACGAAACCACTCTTGCCTGTGACTGAGTTCCTTCGATGCGCTCGGAATTTGAGAGTTCAGATTGAACAGGAGGAAGTTGTATTCGAGGCTGGGGCCCAGATCGTGCAGTTGAACGTCTTGCTTGTGCTCGTGCTCCAGGACCGCATAGTTGTCGGCGCCTATGCGATTGAGTACGTCGGTCTCGCCGCCTTCGAAGCGCATGACCTCGGTGTCCTCATTACCGACAAACAAGAACGTGACATCGTTGAGATATGGGAGGCGATTTCCCGCGCGATCGATCTTCCAGTAATAGGGATTGCGCTCAAGGACCATCTGCCGGCCTGGCAAGTATTGCCTCAGTCGGAATGGTCCGAGACCTGCGATCTGATCTGGCGGAGTTGTGAGTGTCCAGGTTTGTGCGAGTTTGTTTTCCTGGAAAGACTTCTCCAGTAGGTGACGCGGCAGAATTGCTACGCTATCGAAGAGGCGTTCGGCCGATGCATAGGGCTGGCTCAATTCAAAAGTGACCTCATAAGGACCATCTTTCTTCAATGTGATGGGCTTGCCGCCGACGGTAAGCAAATCGCGCTGTGGGGAATTCGATTTGTCGTCGAGATAAACTTTGAAACTGAAAAGCACATCGTCGGCGTCGAACACGACCCCGTCAGAAAAGTGAATGCCGCGGCGAAGCTGCATCGTGTATCGCTTGCCGTCTGGTGAGACGGTCCAGGACTGGGCGAGCGACGGAACAACTTTCTGCGATGCACGATCGATGTGGATCAAATCGGCCGTCAGTTGCGCGATGACCTCGCGGGATGACACATCGATCGACGTAACTGGGTTAAGCGTTTTGGGCTCCGAGCGCAGAGAGACGACGAGATGTCCGCCATAGTGGCCGGTCGCCCCCGATGTGACGAGCAGTTGCTCCCCTGAACTCGATGAATTGGCGGCAGCAGCAAACTGCAACAGCAAAGAGAACCCAACGACGCAAGCTGGAAGCCAGCTTCGGCGAATGAATTGACTCAGCGATTGGCGCAGAGGGGCGTTCATCAGACAAACCTTTCTTGCAACGCTTGCGAAAGCTGGCTGTAGCTGAAGAAAACCGGGATCAATACCACCCCGGGAAAAAACATCCACCAGCAGGAAACCAGCACGTGATATTGCTGCAGGCTGCCGAGGATGCTTCCCCAGCTCGGGACGGGCTCTCCGACTCCCAGCCCTAGGAACGAGAGCGTGACCTCCGCCAGAATGTATTGCGGGATCAGCAGCGCGGCTTGCGCCAGAATGACGCTCGACACTTGTGGGAAGATGTGGCGTTGCAAGAGATAGAAATCAGAAGCGCCGAAGCCTCTGCCGGCGACGACGTATCCACGTTCGCGCGCGCTGAGCACCACGCCGCGGACCAGCCTGGCGGGTTTGGCCCAGCCTACAAAGCCAATCACAGCGATGATCATGAGGAACGCGTCGGCGGGAGTGATGTGCAGAGGCAGGAAGGCGCGAACCGCGAAGAGCAGGTACAGCCAGGGCAGAGCCAGGAACAACTCCGCGAGGCGCATGATCACGGCATCGAGCCAGCCTCCATAAAATCCCGATAACGCTCCCAGCGTCGTACCGCCAAGAAGAGAGAGAGCGGTCGCGAGTAACCCGGCCAGAAGCGAGATGCGGCCTCCGTAGACCAGGCGCGAGAAAACATCGCGACCGTAGCTGTCGGTGCCCATCAGAGAAATGCGGGCAGGAAGTTTCACTCCGAACAGGTGAAGATTGGTGGCGACAGTTCCGGCGAACTTGGAGTCAGAACCGCGCGAGAAGAATTGGAGCGGGAACTGCCGCGCCGTGAGTTCTTGATAAACGCGGAATTGATCTTCCTCTTCGGTCCTCTCGTAAACAAAGGGTCTGAAGTGGAATTTGCCTTGAATGTCAAAGAAATGAATCCTCGAGGGCGGTGCGAAAGGAAGATTGCGGTCTTGCTCTGCATAGTTGTAGGGTGCGATGAACCCGGCGAGAAGCACCGCGAGGTGAACGATGCCCAGACAAACAAGCGGAAGCACCAGTTGGCGGCGTGGACTCATGAGAGGCGCTCCGCGCGAATGCGTGGATCGACGGCGAACAGGAGTAAATCGGCGATGAACATTCCGCTCGCGAGGAAAATCGCTGAGAGCATTACGCCGCCAATGACGACGTAGACATCGCGGTTGAGGATCGCTTCTAGAAGCAGAGGACCGATGCCAGGCCAGCCCATGACCACTTCGACCAGCAACGATGCGCTCAACAGACCTGCCAGCGACGTACCCAACAGTGAGACCAAGGGATTGAGCGCGGCACGAAGAGCGTGATGAAAGAGGATGCGAGTGGGGCGAATTCCGTGCGCCCGCACAGCCGCGATGTACGGACTCGCCAGAGCTTCACGCATGGCCGACGCGGTGTGCTGCAGCAGCACGGGAACACTGGTCAGCACCAAAACAAGAGCCGGCAGGATGAGATGGGTGGTTGTATTCCTGAAACCTTGCCATCCTTGGGCGGTTGTGACCGCCGCTCCCATGCCGAGACTCCGAGTCCATCCGGTTCGAACGGCGAGCATGAGGGCGAGCAGAGCCAGGAGCAATTCTGGAGTTGCGAGGAAAGCAGCAGTTCCGATGGAACAAAAGCGTGCGAGCAATCCGGCGGGCGCGGCCGCGCTCATCACCCCCAGCGGTACGGCGACGCACCAGGCAAAGAACATTGCAGTTGAGGTCAGCAGTAATGTGTTGCCGGCGCGGTCCAGAATCAACGGCGCCACCGGGCTGTTATAAGCGAACGAGAATCCCAATTCGCCGTGGAAGGTCGACTGCAGCCAGCGCCAGTAGCGAATATGGAGCGGTTTGTCGAGCGCAAACTGCTTGCGCAGGCCCTGCACGGTCTCATCGGAAATCTGTGGGCTGAGCCGCATCTCGGAGAAGAAATCTCCGGGCGCCAATTGCAAGAACGCGAAGGATAGCAGCGACACTCCCGTCAGCAGGAGAAGGGACTGGCCGATGCGCGCTAACAGGTAACGCATGCAGGTTCACCTCTTGGAGAAGGTCTTCGCCCAGAGAGCGCTGTGGAAGCGTCGAGCAACACCTTTGTCGACGAGTGGATGGGATTTGCGATGACGTTATCGGTTTGTCCCCACTCCACAATCCGCCCGTTGTGCATAACGGCAACTTCGTCGGCGAAATGACTGACTACGTCGAGATCGTGGGAGACGTACAGGTAACTCAGAGCCTTCGATGCCTGAAGCTCAATCAGAAGGTTGATGATCTGTCCACGAGCGGAAAGGTCGAGCCCGGTAAACGGCTCGTCAAGAATGATGAGCCGCGGATTTAGAGCGAGCGCCCGAGCGATGGCCAGCCTTTGTCGTTGTCCGCCGCTCAGTTGGGATGCCCGGCGCGTTTTCAGTTCCGGCGTGAGACCCACCTGCCGTAGCAGGTCCGTCACGGCATGGTCCCGCTGCTGCTTGGGCACAGTGCACTGCACGCGGAGAGGTTCTTCAACGATCTCCGCTGCCGAGAGCAGGGGGCTGAGCGTGCCCGACGAGTCCTGAAAGAGGACCTGCACTTGCGTGCGCGCCCGTAATAGTTTTCCCTTCCGAGCCGAAGCCAGATCCAAGTCACCCAACCAAATTTCGCCAGAATCGGGGCGTTCGAGCGCTGCCAGACACATGGCGAGCGTGGTCTTTCCGGACCCGGATGCACCGACTAACGCTAGTGTTCGGCCGGACCGGAGGATCAAGTTCACGCCATCGAGCGCCTTGTGATGACGTCTTCGTGGCCAATGCCCCTGAACGTAGGTTTTGGTCAATCCGCGCGCTACGAGTAAGGGCCGGGACAACAATTCCGGAGTCATGAGACTTCCTCCGCATACTCAAAGCAGCGAACGTGGTGTGATTGCCCGATCGCGCTGACGGGAGGCATCGATATCGCGCATAGCTCCATGCGGTTCAGGCAACGGTTTTCGAAGGGGCAGCCGGCGGTGAAATCATTTGCGGTTCCGGGAATGAACGGCCAGCGAGGCTTGCTCCAGATCGGCCCCTGTTTGTCCTGAAAGGGTGTTCGGCAGCGGAGCAACTCCCGCGTGTAAGGGTGAGCGGGAGAATCGAAAACTTCCTGGATCCAGCCTTCCTCGATGATTCGTCCCGCGTACATCACGACAACGCGACCACTGAGATAGGCGAGGACCTCAGGCTGATGGCTGATTAATAGGACTGACGAATGAAACTGGTCTCTCATTCGCTCGATAAGGTCGAGAATCTCCAGCGCCGTCGTGGCATCGAGAGACGCGGTGGGTTCATCTGCGATAAGGAGATTGGGTCCGCAGGCCAAAGCCTGCGCGATTGCAACTCTTTGCTTCTGGCCTCCGCTGAGCTGGTGGGGATACGAAGAGAAGATGCGGTCATCGCCGAGGCCGACTAATTCGAGAGTGGCCCTGGCTGCCTGAAGGCATCGAGCATTGCTCCAGTTGCTGTGCGCATGGATCACTTCAGCCACTTGGTGATCGACGCGCAGCACGGGATTGAGCGCTGACGAATCCTGGTAGATGAGTGACACCTCATTGCCGCGGATCGACCTCAACTCTTCGTCGCCGAGATCGAGCAATGAAGTGCCGTTCAGGTGAATTGTTCCGCTGCGGACTTCAAATCCTTGCGGAAGGAGCCGAAGCAGCGAGAGGGCGAGAGTGCTCTTACCCGCGCCCGACTCGCCGAGAACTCCGAGTACCTCACCCGCAGCAACAGAAAACGCGACGTCGTGAAGTATGGTTTTCTCTGCCTCATGAGGCGCGGAAGCTGAGATTGTGAGTGCGGCAACGCTCAGCGTGGGAATGGGCGCGACGACGGCGGCGGTCGCCGTGTCGCGCCCGGTCGAGTGTGAATGGAGCTGCATCATTCAGCCTCCTGGTGGTCTCGAGAATCAAAGAATCGAAACCGCCGCGGTGGCCGTCAACGAGCCGTACGTCGCAGTTACATTGAGGTTGCCAAGCCCCAGGGCCGTCAAAAGCCCCGTGGAGTTGATAGTTGCCAGCAGTCCGTTGGTGCAGGACCAGTGAACGCCCGTGTTCAGAGTTTGCGTGCTGCCGTCGCTGAAGTGTCCGACGACTGCGAACTGCTGCGTCAACAAGAGCTGCAGCAGATTCACCGAAGCCGGCGAGACCGTAATCGAGACCAACGTGGCCGCATTGACGGTGACGTTCACGCTTCCGCTCACACCCTGCAGCGTTGCCGTAGCAGCGACCCCGCCAGTTGCCAGGCCGCTCACGAGTCCGGTCGAACCAATGAGCGCGATCGCTGGATTGTTACTAGTCCAGATCGCTGCTGATGTTAGATCCTGCGTGGAGCCGTCGCTGTAGGTTCCAGTTGCGGTGAGTTGCAAGGTGAAGCCGAGTGCGAACGAGTTTTGCGCCGCCGTCACGTTTATGCTCTCGAGGATCGCCGCACTGACCGTAAGCGACGAGCTTTGCGTGACCGATCCGAGCGTCGCGTTGATGCTCGCCGTTCCGCCTCCCACAGCCAGGACGAGTCCTGCCGCACTGATGGTCGCAATGGACGTGTTCGATGAGCTCCAGTGGACAACCGCGGTGATGTCCTGAGTGCTGCCGTCACTATAGGTGCCGGTAGCGGTGAATTGCTGCGAGAGTCCAAGCGCCAGCGAGCCTCCGCTGGTTGTGATGTTGATGGAATTCAGGATGGCGGCCGTGATGCTGACGGATACGCCTCCTGACTGGCCGTTCATCGAAGCAGTGACGGTTGCGCTGCCGATAGACAGCGGCGTAACCAGACCTGCTGCGGACACGGTTAGTGACTGGCCATTCGAAGTGGACCAGGCAACCGACGCGGTAATGTCCTGCGTGCTGCCGTCGCTGTAAGTTCCCGTTGCCGTCAACTGGGCAGGAACGCCGAGCGCTAACGAGAGCCCGGTTGGTCCTACAGAGATGCCGACGAGCGAAGCGGCGCTGACATACAGGGTTGCGGTGCCAGTCACCGATCCGAGACTTGCAGAGACCGTACCGGTTCCCGGAACCAGCGCGGCGAGTGCACCGGCGTTGCCGAGCGAATTGCTGATCGTCGCCAGTACGGGATTTGAGATGCTCCAGTGCACCGACGCGGTTACGTCACTCGTCGTGCCGTCAGTCAGCGTAGCGGTTGCCGTGAACGCCTGCGACTGCCCAGCTGCGATTGTCACGGAGAGCGGATTCACCGTAATCGAAACGACCGTTGCCTGGGTCACGGTGACGCTTGCTGAACCCGAGATCGAACCCAGGGTCGCGTTGATGGTGGCGGTTCCCACGGCAAGCCCCGTAACGTCGCCGGTCGCGTTGACGGCGGCGATCGAACTGGCCGAGGTTGACCAGGTCACGGTGGACGAGAGATCTTGAGTGCTGCCGTCGCTATAGGAGCCGATGGCACTTAGTTGTGAGGATATTCCTGCGGCTACGGTCAGAGAACCGGTTCCGAGGGTCAGCGATTGCAGTGTTGCCGCGGTCACCGTCACCGAGAGTGAGGCAGAGACCGATCCGGAAGTTGCCGTCACCGTTGCGTTTCCTGTCGTCAACCCTTGGAGCAATCCGGTGGGCGTCGCAATGGCCACAAGTGGTTTCGAACTCGTGTAAATGACGGAGCCGGTCATGTCCTGGCTTGAACCATCGCTGAAGTTGCCGGTGGCCTTTAACTGCACGCTGCCGCCGGAGCAAACGGAGGGATTTGGAGGCGTGAGCGTGATTCCCGTCAAGGTTGCAGCCGTCACCGTCAGAGTTGCAGACGCTGAAACACTCCCCGAGGTCGCGGTTGCCATGCAAGTGCCGGTGTTGACCGCAGTGGCCATCGCAGTGGCGCTGACCGAGCACACGGAAGCTGCGCTGGAAGTCCAAACGACCGAGTTAGTCACATCCTGTGTGCTGCCGTCCGTAAGGACGGCGCTGGCGTCCAGCTGTAGATTCGTACCTTTGGCGAGGCTCGCCGTCGCGGGACTTACTTGAATTGATTTGATGGAAGCGGCGCTAACGGTGAGTGCGGCGGTCGCGCCTACCGTTTGATAAGAAGCGCTGATGTCGGCCGATCCCTGTGCGCTGGAAGTTGCGGTACCGGTGCTGCTTACCGATGCCACGCCACTATTCGAAGACTGCCAGGTGGCCGAAGCGGTTACATCCTGCTTGCTTCCGTCTGTGAAGATGGCGGTTGCACTGAAAATTTGCGTGGTTCCCTTGGGGATGGCAGCGGATGTTGGGAGCACTTGCAGGGACTGGAGGGCGGCATTCCCCACGGTGGCGTTCAGTGATCCCGAGATCGTTCCGCTCGTTGCGGTGATGCTGAAGCTGCCCTTGGATACGCTTTGTACCAATCCCGATGCATTCACGGAAGCGACCGTCGCGGGAGTGCTGCTCCAACTCACCGAATTCGTGACAATCGCTGATGTGCCATCCGTATAGGACGCTGTCGCCGTAAGCTGCTGATTTGTTCCTAACGGGATCGAGACGGAGGAGGGCGTGATCTGAATGGAAGTCAGCGCCGGTGCCTGGACCGTCAAAGGAAGGTGAGCGCTGACCGCGGTTATCGTCGCGTTGACTGTTGCAGTTCCTTGGGCCAGCGCAGTCAGCAGACCTGAACTGCTCACCTTGGCTGCCGTTGCGGGAGAGACCGTCCATGCGACCAACGGGGTGACGTTTTTCGAAGTCCCGTCACTGTAGGTTCCGGTTACAGTCAGCTTTTGGGTTGTGCCGTTCGGCAGAGAAGCGACGGCAGGACTGATCGTCAACTTGGAGAGAGTTACGGCGGGAGGAGGAGCTGCGCTGTCATCGCCTCCACACGCAACCAGCAGACTGCTCAGGACAACCGCTAGACTCAGCAAACACACTTTTCCCGCTCTGGACAACATAGATGTCTCCTATACGATGCGTGTCGTGGACAGTGTTGCTAAGTGGCGGGGAAGCACTCAGCTATCACGTTTGTCGCGGATGCGTCTGTAATCCGCATCACACTTGATGAGTTTTAAATGAAACGATCGCGGGAGGGAAGGTCACAGACAGTCAAGGCAGGTACAGTAACTCTCAGGTTGTATTACTGCAGGCCAAACAACAACACAGAGATCATTCACGAATCATGGATGGCACCAGAAAGTGGCAATAAGTATAAGTCGTGGCTAGTGCAATTATCGTGACTGCAAGATACGTACTACTACCAGCGACGACCGTGATGTAACTATGGAGCGAGCGAAGATCGCGCACAGTTGCACTCACATACCGTGGAATATATCACCTGTATTATGATTGAATCCTGCATGGCGTTAAGGTTGACATCGCCATACTTGCGAAAATGCAGAACATTTGATGCGTCGAGAATCATTGACTTGGCGCCCATCGTATTGGGAAGCTCTGCCATCAACCGGCCTGAAAGAACAATCCAGCTAGACAGGGGACTGGAGTCGGCCCCGCAACTCGTGGGGACTACACGGTGCTGGCCTTTCGCCAATTGAAGCACGGAGAGGTGCAAGAAATGCGATCCCTTCGGAGGATGGACAATCTGGCCGTCGTCCCAGCGTTTCGCCTCCAGATCATCGCGTTCGTAGATCCAGCTACCGGACTCCATGCACTCGGCCATTCCGATACGGAGGGCTGCGCAAACTCTCCCGAGCATCTCGATGGAGACGTTCGCCTTGGCCTCTTCGAGGCGAGAGATGGAGGAAGGATCAATACCAATCTGGCGCGCTAGATCAGTGGGCGTCAGACCCGCTTTGAGGCGCGCATCGCGAATTAGTTCTGAGATTCCCCATGCAATCATTGCGTAGGCGCCCGGCTTGCGAAGGTTGCTGGCTGTCACACGTCTTCGACGCTGAGTCCGAGCATTCGACCACGCCTTTTGGCTTCGCCCAAAGGCCGACGGCACTCCTAACTGGGGTTGGAGCGCCTGCGACGAATGTTGATCCATGACTAGTGCTACCGGGGAATTCATGGCGTGGCGTAGGATCAGCCATGCAGTCGCTTCTCCCTTCGCACTCCACGCATGGTGAGGAATCTGCGGATTGATTCGCAGTATCTGTCCCTCGCTGGCGGGTGGGCTGAGCAGGAATCGCTCCGGTGGGCTCGCGCCCGGGCTCCAGAAGAAGTGATATGCCACCTCTCCTTGCGTCGGGATCAGGATCTCCTCCCCCGGATGGAAAAGGAAATCGCTCTTGAGTTTTGCCCCCAAACGAATTCGCTGTACCGAGTAGACCGCATTCCAGGAAACCGGGGGGCTGAAGGTTTCGTAAGAAATGTCATCGCTGGGAAGGGTGTTCAACCCAACAGCCGGCTGGCCGACATCGCACAGAGCAAAGGCACGCACCGATTGCTCGGCACCGAGGAGACGTTGCAGTTGACCCTGAGCGGCTTCCGGTCCGGCCCGAAAGTATAGATTCTCTATCAGTGCGAGTCCCGATAGCTGTGCTGTTTTGGATCGTCGTTCCTCGATTAGATTGCTAGCCTGGGGCTCAGACCGCACAAGGCACTTACCTTTCTGGTCGGCCAAATCAAAGCCGACGAGTTGGCAGTCGAGGGAGAGCGGAAATCGCAGTGGTAGCTAATTGGAGTTCGCCCTCCTCCGAAAGAGTTATCCGTAGTGTTTAATAGATCGACCGTATGATGGTCATACCAAGAACAACCTTCACGGTATATGACCACGCGGTTTAAGAGGCTGATATATGACCGGGTTTATATCCGATAAGTGGCGCGACGCGCTCACATAGTTACCCGAAACGCGAATAAGTGCTGTAGTAAGTGATGGCAAAGCGCTAGGTGTCGACAGGTGCTGGCTGAAGGTCGCAAGACGCGCAGAGTGCAGGAATTGAGGAGACAGGCCAGGACGGACACGGGTATAGCGGGAGGACAAGACCGACACCGAAATGACCGGCGGCAAGACTATACTGCAAGCCACGCCAAACCTCCTTGGTGAAAACGGTATGCGACAGATCCAATCGATCTGTCGATGCAATCCAACACCGTTGTCCGCACCGCGAGCGCGTACCGTGCGTTCACGCAACACGTCTTGACACCTTAGGGGAAGCAGCAAACCGGAAGCATGAAGCAAATTCCGATTGCTGATTGGGCTTAACCTAGAATGCAATGTTTTGCATGTCAATAAGGGTTTGCCTGATGTAACGTTTAATCCGTCCCCGACCTGAATACAGGTCGATATCAACGAGCAAGGTCGCAGCCAAGTTCCTCGAGTTGAGAGTTAGTAAGTAGCGTATCGACCGGCGATGACGAGAGCTCGGATCTGAGATGTGCGAACGGAACTGTGATTGTTTTCGAGCGGTTCGCTCAAGCGGATGATGTTCGCCCTGGCATCTGTGCTGGCCCCTGCGTTGGACATTAAGTAACCTTCGGATGTTCGACAGTCGGTGAACCATTTGTGCCTGCTACCGCGAGCCGAGTCTCATAATTGTGTAATGAGTTCGTTCAGAAATATTTCGTGCGGAACGAAAGGCATGATCGCCTGAAGTCGTCGGGTTCTCAATTGTGTCGTTTCCATGAATCTTCTGCGTCGGTGCATAGCGCTTGAAGCCATTGATCGATTGCTTCTTCTGCCCGCTACTTCTGACCAATGTCGCAGCATCGGTTCGATGGCGTGCGCTTCGCTTCATTTCACGGCGTCAAAATGCGCGCCCGATTCTCGCTGAAATCGGGCGAGGACACTGGGAATCTGGCCTCCGCGATGGCCGCTACACCGATTCGGATTGAGCTGTGGAACTCCCGCAAGTGGGCCGATCTTTGGTACGATGAAGAGAAGGCCATTATCTCTCAACATCGAGCTCGATCGTCAAAATCGCTGGCGGTTGTTGCTGAGTGGCCGATTTGCAAAAGGTGAGGGCGCGTAGCTCAGTTGGTAGAGCAATGCCCTTTTAAGGCATGGGTCGCAGGTTCGAGTCCTGCCGCGCTCACCAAGAAGTTCCACGTTCTTTGATTGATCCTCTTTTCCATTCTCAAATTAAATCAAAGGGGCTAGCGAGGAAATCGCTGGCTATCCCACTGGGCAAACGTTTACTATCTCGGAAAATTTCTTTTCATTGAGAGCGAAATCATCATGATGGACCGCCGTCAGTTTCTCCGCACAAGTCTCGCCGGCGCGGGCGCTGTGCTCGCCGCCAAAGCGTCCTCTCCGTTAGGCTGGTCTCAGTCGCGTAGCGCCGATGCTCATATCGAGGTTTTGCTGGACGAGCCGCTCGGGATCATTTCCCCCAATATATACGGGCATTTCGTAGAGAATCTGAGCGGCGTGGTTTATGACGGCGTGTGGGTTGGTCCGAATTCAAAGGTGCCGAATGTCGACGGTATTCGCAAAGAACTGATCGACGAAATGCGCAAGATCAATCCCGCAGTCGTTCGTTTTCCGGGGGGCTGCTTTGCGGACAGCTACGACTGGCGTGACGGTGTCGGGCCCGTCAACAAGCGGCCGAGGCGTACGAATTTCTGGGCCGGAGGCGAAAACAGCGCTGCGCCTGCAAGTCATCGTTACGATCCCAACGAGTTTGGCACAAACGAATTTGCGCACTTCTGCAAGCTGATTGGCGCCGAACCGTATCTGGCTGCGAATCTCCGCAGTCTTCCGGCCGAGGAGTTTTATCGTTGGGTCGAGTACTGCAACTCCCCCGCGGGAAGTACGACGCTCGCCGATGTACGGTCAGAAGCCGGATTCAAAGATCCTTTCAACGTTCGTTATTGGGGTGTGGGCAACGAATCGTGGGGATGTGGAGGAGGATTTACCGCACAGGAGTACGCGGTGGAATTCCGTCGATTCACTACGTGGGTGCCCGGCTTCGGCCGGGAATTATCGTTTATAGGGTCTGGGCCGAATGTGGACGACTGGGCATGGACTCGCGGATTTTTTGAAGAGCTAGTCCGGAAAGGAAAAGGGGAACTACGGTCCGTCTATGGCTGGGCGCTCCACCACTATGCCTGGAATCTGAGCCGCGGCAAGACCCAGGATTGGAACCAGGGAAAAGGGGACGCCGTTAACTTTGATGTGGTCGACTGGTATGAACTCATGCGGGAAGGCGATCGCATGGAAGGGCTCATCAATGGCCATTGGCAGGTAATGGGCGAGCAAGATCCCCAACACTCGGTAAAGTTGGTCGTCGACGAATGGGGACCGTGGTATCGCCCGGGCAGCGGGGCGACTCCGCTTGACCAACTGGAACAAATGCCTACGTTGCGCGACGCGGTATTCAGCGGGATGACGCTGGACACTTTCAATCGGAATCCCGAGAAAGTTGCCATGGCGGCATGTGCGCAATTGATTAACTGTCTGAACAGTCTGTATCTGGCGCACGAGGACAAGTTTGTCGTTACGCCCGTCGGGCATGTGTTCGCGCTATATGCCTCGCATCAGGGCGGACAGGGGCTGCGCACGATCTTTTCGGCGCCAACGATTGAATATGACCGCGACGGGAAGCCCGCTTCTTTTTGGGGACTGAAAGGCTCAGCTTCGCTGCGAGAGAAAGATCTGACTCTCACGGTGGTGAATCCTCACGTAAGCATGGCCAGCGAGACCGAGATCGGTGTACGAGGTGCCGGGCTGAAATCGGGATCGGCCACAACGATTACCAACTCCGACATTCATGCGCACAATACTTTCGAGCATCGCGATGTTGTGGCGCCACAGACAAAGAGCTTGGACATCAAAGGACGAACGTTGGCCTACACATTCCCGCCTGCGTCGGTCACCAAGCTGGCACTGACATTGGCATAGCGCTACCTTTGAATCGAAGACTCGCCCGTGAACCGATGCGGCACTAGCATTCTGCCTGCGCGGCCGATTTGTCCTAGACGACAGCGATCGGGGCGTTGACTACTGGCAGGCGCGCGATTACCACCGTGCCGTGGGCGTGGGATTGAATTTCGAACGATCCGTTGAGTTGCCGGATGCGTTCGCTCATTCCCTGGATTCCGACTCCGTAGCGGAAATGTTGAGAGCCATTCTGGCTCGAAGATGGCATTCCTTTCCCGTAGTCCTGCACTTCCAGTTGGATCTCATCCGGGGAACCCAATACCCGAATTGTGGCTTGCTTGCTGCCCGAGTGACGATGAATGTTGGTGAGACATTCCTGGATCACGCGGAAAATGGTTACCTCCATTTCGGGCGACAGGCGGCGGAGGTTAGGCGGAAGTTCGAGTTCCACGTCGATCTTGCTGCGCTCGGAAAAACCTTGAACGTACCAGCGCAGCGCGGACGGTAATCCCGCCTCGTCGAGCAGTGGCGGGTGCAGGAGATATGATACCGTGCGAAGTTCTTCCGACAACTGCTGCAAATAGTTCAAGCTTTCGCGGACGCCGTTCGAAAACTCCGGACTGAGTTCCTCGGCCTCTGCCTGCATGGGGACGAGTTTCATCTGCAGCGCGGCAATCAATTGCCCGGCACTGTCATGCAGTTCGCGTGCGATGCGGCGTCGCTCCTCATCTTGAGCGTGAAGAAGCTTGCCGGTAAGTTCGCGAACCCTTTCGGCCTCCTCGGCCTGTTTTCGATCGGTAATGTCAGTGTGGGTGCCGATCATGCGAATCCCGATGCCATTGGCATCGCGAACGATCCGGCCGTGGGAAAGGATCCATCGAAGTTCACCATCGGGGCGGATGGCACGGTATTCGAACTGGAACTGGTCCTGATCTTTCAGCGCGAGGTCCGCTTCGATTTGGAGACGCAGCCTCTCGTCGGGATGGAATAACGAGTGCCACTCCTGGGCAGTGATGTATTTTCCTGCGGGACAGAATCCATAAATTGCAGCCATTTGTGGATTCCACGCGCCTTTTCTCTCGATGACATCCCAATCGAACATGGCTGTGCGGGAGGATTCGAGCGCCAGAGCGAGCTGTGTCTGGCTTTCCCGCAGAGCCGCCTCCACCTCTTTACGCTGTGTAATGTTGCGGGCAATCTTGGAGGCACCGATGACTCGACCTTTCGAATCGCGGAGAGGAGAGATGGTGAGAGAAACGTTGAGTCGTTGGCCGAACTTGTTCGTCCGGACGGTTTCATAATGTTCGATGCGTTCGCCTTTGCGGAGGCGTCCGATGATTTGCGCCTCTTCGTCGCGAAATTCGGGAGGAATGATGATAGTGATGGAATTGCCGATCGCCTCTTCGGCCGTGAAGCCAAAAATTCGGGAAGCTCCGGCATTCCAGCTGGTAATAATTCCGTTGAGATCCTTGGAAACAATGCCGTCGTCGGATGATTCGACGATGGCGGCCAGCCGGGCTCGCACGTTCTGTGCTTCTCGGCGTTCCGTAATGTCTTCAACCAGAGAAATGAAGTGCTTCATGCGGCCGCTGGCATCGCGCGCCGCGGATACGGTCAGGTTGACCCAGACGATGGATTTGTCCTTGCGCAGATAGCGCTTCTCCATCGTGAAGGTGGTCAGCTCTCCGGTCCGGACCTTTTCCGTTTCCACCAGATCCGCAGCGAGATCTTCGGGGTGAGTGATCTCTTGAAATGTCGTCTGCAACAATTCCGATTCGCTGTAGCCGACGATCTCGCAGAGCTTTTTGTTGACCCGGATCCACCGGCCTTCCGGATTAACGTGAGCGACCCCGACCGCCGCGAGTTCAAACGTGGATCGATAAATTTGTTCACTTTCGCGAAGGGCCTGTTCGAGGGCAGTACTGCGTTGCAGAATCTCCTGCACATCAAGGGGACGATCGACTCCGGAAATCGCGGGATCACAGAAGGATTCATGCCGCGCTACCTTATCCAGAGCCTCCATCAGATTTCGTGAAACCGAAGACTTGATCACGTAACCCCGCGCTCCCGCTTTGAACGCTTGGCGCGCCATCTCAGGAGAATCATGCTGGCTCAGGATGATTACTTCGCAAGACGGAAGGGCGCCGCGGAGAGCGCGAGTGGCTTCAAGGCCATTGAGCGTCGGCATGCTGACGTCCATGATGACGACATCGGGCCGCAGTTCGCGAGCCTTCTCGATGGCGTCACACCCATCCACGGCTTCGCCGCATACCGTGCACCCGGCAATGCCACGGAGCAGACCGACTACGCCTCGTCGGACCACCTCATGGTCATCGACCACTAGCACCCGCATCTTCCGGCCTCGCAAATCGAAATGGGAAACCGCCACGATCTAAACGGCGCCTCGGAGCAGGCAGGGGAATCGCTGCGACTCGAGACGCGAAGTAAACACAGTATTGTAAACAAGCCGGCACGAAATCCCGAATACGGTTGAAACTGTAGGTTCTTGTCGGACCCGAACGAAGACTGGCCGAGCGCACGGACGCGTCCTCGTCGCACATTACGCCTGCGGATGTGATTCAGCCTCAGTCGAAGGTCCCAGGAAGGGCCATAGAAACTGACTTGCGCGAAAGAAAGCGTGCCCATAAGATAGCTGCGCTGCTAAACATCCTTCGGCATGATCGGCCAGACGATTTCCCACTACCGGATACTGGAGAAGCTCGGCGGAGGTGGGATGGGTGTCGTTTACAAGGCCGAGGACACAAAGCTGAAGCGTTTTGTGGCGCTAAAGTTTCTTCCTGACGATGTGGCAAAAGATCCGCAGGCCCTGAGCCGGTTTCAACGGGAGGCTCAAGCGGCGTCCGCTCTAAACCATCCAAACATTTGCACGATTTACGAGATCGATGAGCAGGGCGGGAACGCGTTCATCGCGATGGAATATCTCGAAGGGCAGACGTTGAAACACCGCATCGGTGGACGGCCGATGGATGTGGAAACGTTGCTCGCGATCAGCATTGAGATTGCGGACGCCCTCGATGCCGCGCATGGCCGCGGGATCATTCACCGTGACATTAAACCGGCCAACATTTTCGTGACGAAGCGCGGACAGTCAAAGCTCCTGGACTTCGGGCTCGCCAAGCTGGCGCAAAGTACCGAACACACCATGACGACACCGGAAGGAGCGATGACGAGTCCGGGATCGACGATCGGGACGGTGGCGTACATGTCGCCCGAGCAGGTGCGGGCCGAGGAACTGGATCCGCGGACGGATCTGTTCGCCTTTGGATCTGTGATGTACGAGATGGCGACCGGGCAGATGGCATTTTCGGGGAGCAGCAATGGCGTGATTTTCGAAGCCATTCTGAATCGCGGGCCCGCGCCGGTAGAGAGCTTGAATCCGGCGACCCCGGATAAGCTGAATGATTTGATTGCGAAGTCGCTGGAGAAGGAGCGCGAGATGCGCTACCAGACGGCGGCTGAGCTCCGCGGTGACTTGAAGCGCATCAAGCGTGGGCTGGAAAGTTCGAGAATTCGCACGGCCAGCGGGTCGGCGATCTCGGCGGTTTCAGCGGCGAGCATCCCGGTGAAGCCCGCATCATCCCAGGTTGTGCCTAAGTCCAGAGTATGGACTGCGGCGGGCGCGGCCGCAACGCTGGCGCTACTGGCCGGAATTGCCGTGGGAGCTCTGTTGCTGAAGCGGCCGGTCAAAGCGGAATTTGCGGCGTATCATCCGCTGACGTTCCGGCGGGGCATTGTGCATTCCGCGCGATTTGCGCCGGACGGGAAGACCGTGATTTACAGCGCCGCTTGGGAAGGCAAGCCGCTGGATCTTTTCACCACGCGCCCGGAGAGTCCGCAATCGCAGCAAGTGGAACCGAAAGGTGCGGACGTGCTTGCAGTTTCTGCTTCAGGCGAAATGCTGCTCGCCTTGCAGAGCAAGCCGCGGGATTCGTCTTTCTTGTATGCGGGGACGTTGGCGCGGGTACCGCTGGTGGGAGGCGCACCGCGCGAGATTCTTAACGATGTGGAGTGGGCTGACTGGTCTCCGGACGGAACGAATGTGGCAATCGTCCACGACGTGGGTGGACGCAAGCGGCTCGAGTTCCCGATGGGTAAAGTCCTCTACGAAGCGGAAGGTTGGATTGGAAATCCGCGCGTGGCGCCCGACGGAAAGACGGTTGCCTTTGTCAATCACGTACAAGTGGGCGACGATGGTGGGGAAGTAGCGATCGTCGATCTGGCGGGTAAGAAGACGTCTTTGTCAGGCGGATGGGACAGTATTCAGGGGCTTGCGTGGTCCCCCGATGCGAGCGAAATCTGGTTCACCGCGACGCGGACAGGCGGCGATCGGTCGCTGTATGCGACCACTCTCTCGGGGAGTGTGCGGTTGCTGGCCCGGGTCCCAGGCGAGCTGACGATCCACGATGTGGGCAAAGAGGGGAACGTGCTGATGACGCGCGGGAATGATCGCGCGGGCATGATCGGGCTGGCGCCGGGCGAGGTGAAGGAAAAAGATTTGTCGTGGCTGGATTGGTCCGTGCCCGGAAGTCTGTCGGCCGACGGCAAGACGATTTTGTTTCAGGAGTCGGGTGAAGGGGGCGGGCCGAAGTACGCAGTGTATCTCCGGAATACCGATGGGTCGCCCGCGATCCGCTTGGGAGAAGGCACCGGAATGTCGCTGTCGCCGGACGGAAACTGGGCTCTTTCGCGGTTTAACATCACCCCGTCGCCGCTAGTGCTTTATCCGACGGGCGTCGGCGATATGAAGCGGTTGAAAGACGATGGCCTGAATCATGTGGGAGTCGCCTTTCTCCCCGACGGGAAACGCTTCGTCTTCTCCGGGACCGAGCCGGGACACGGCATACGGTTATATTGGGAGTCGCTCGACGATCCTAAACCGCACCCGATTAGCGCCGAAGGAGTGAACAGCGGATTCGTTGTGTCTCCGGACGGTTCCCTGGTTGCCACGCGCGGACCAGATCAGAAGATCTATCTATACCCAATAGCCGGCGGTGAGCCGAAACTGCTGGCGGGACAACAGACTGGTGAAAGAGTGACCGGATGGACCGCGGATGGAACTTCGGTGTTCTTGTTGGAGAGAGGTCAGATTCCGGCGAACGTGATTCGCATGGATATGGCGACCGGGAAAAGAACCTTGTGGAAGACGATGGAACCCGCAGACGCCGCTGGGATCGATACGATCGGGCGTGTTCTGATCTCTGCTGACGGTAAGTCCTACGTGTATGGGTATAATCGGACGCTTTCGGATCTTTACTTAGTGCTGGGATTGAAGTAGAAGTTCCTTCCGCTGTTTCTCAATGAATAATTTCCGCCGGATCAATCGAAACTGCCCATCCTGCGATATATTCTCAGCGTGATCAAAGCTCCTTTTCGATCTTGGATGCTGCTGGTTTGCGTGGTGTGCTCGGCACGGTTCGCGACCGCCGAGTCTTACAAATATTTCCGTCTGGGAAACCAGGAAGATGTCACGACCACTCCCGCGGCCGGTATCGCCATGATGGGTGGTGGAAGTGATCTGGACGAAGCTTTTCGCTGGTTGTGCAATAAGGGCAACGGCGGAGATTTTCTGATTCTGCGGGCGCGAGGCGACGACGATTACAACTCGTACGTGAATGGACTGTGCAAGGCGAATTCAGTGGCGACGCTGATTCTTCCGGATCGCGCGGCCGCGGAAGATCCGGCGGTGGCCGAGATCATTCGCAAGGCAGAAGTTGTGTTCATCGCGGGTGGAGATCAGGCGAATTACATTCGCGGCTGGAAGGGAACTGGCGTAGAGAAGGCAATCAACCAAGACATTGCTGCCGGCAAGCCGATTGGCGGCACCAGCGCAGGACTCGCGGTGCTGGGGCAGTTCGTTTATGGGGCGTTGGGAGATAAACCCGATGATAAGGACTTGGCTTCGGGGCAAGTTCTGGCCGATCCCTATTTCGACCGAGTGACCCTGGAGCGGGATTTCCTGAAAATTCCACGATTGGAGAATCTGATTACCGATTCGCATTTTGCGAAGCGCGACCGCATGGGCCGAACGCTGGGATTTCTGGCGCGCATTATGAAGGACGGTTGGAGTTCCTCTCCGAGGGAAGTAGCGATCGACGAGAAGTCAGCGGTGCTTGTGGATGCGGATGGGAAGGCGACGGTAGTGGGCACGGGCAAGGGCGCGTATTTCTTGCGGCCAACGCAGGCGCCGGAGGTCTGCGAGAAGGGAGTTCCGCTGACCTTTCGCGGGATCAGTGTTTACCGAGTTTCAACGGGCGGACTCTTTGATTTGGGCTCGTGGAGTGAAGATCGCGGATTGGCTTATTCGCTCTCGGTGGTACGTGGAAAGATTGAGAGTCAAGGGACGATTTATTAGGTGGTCGGAGTTCCTTACAAATGTGTTCGGGCGAGCGCGGCAGGTCCCTACGACGAAGTCAGGAGCACAGAGGACTAGTAAGGCGATCTTTCGAGATCGGGTTCATCTGCCAGAGGTCGAGTGATGTGAGGTTGACATCGCCTTCAAGAGTGACCGAGAGCGGGCCGGTTGGGATTTGATAGATGCGCGCCGTGAGTGCAGTCGTCTTGTTGACGAAGACTTCTAGAACGGAGCCGTCGAGAAACGCACGCAGGTTTAATGGTGATCCGGCCGCGCCAGGAATCTCTCCTTTGACCGTATTTACCTGAAGTTCGCGCCCATGAGAATTGCTGGAGCAGGCGATCGTGACGAAGTTCTGTCCGCTTCGCGAGTTCAGCCGAAGGGTAAAGTTGTTTGCTTGGGGAGACTGCAGGATTAGTTCTGCTGCGAGATTCTCAATCGTGGAAACATTGAGAACGGTCGGCTGCTGTGCGGGTCGGACAGTCGTCCCGGTAACTTTGCTGTGTACCGCGCGGAGTTGCTCGATGGCGGGTGCGATTTCCATCAGAAGTTCATCGTCGGCACTCAGGGACAGCACGCGCGGCAACGACATCGCTCCCGCCCACCCGGCGGCGATGAGTTCGGAGTCAGCTCGAGTTTCTGGAATCCATCCCCAGAGAATGCGGTTGCCGTCGCGATCGAGCATAGTTTTCGCGGCATAGTAGGATCCCCAGTCGGCCACTCCGTCTTTCTCTGAAGTGAAACGCTGGTTCGCGTAGGTGCCCACTTTCCAGTGAACTTTTCCCATCGTGGAGATGAGCAGAACATGTTTATTGCCCAGGGGAAAGAAGTCTGGGCATTCCCACATGTCTCCGGTGTCGACCGGGTTTACTGTGTCTTTCCCGCTCGGTGAACCTTCGACGAGTGGATGAAGGTAAGTCCAGCGGTGCAAATCGGGCGACGAATAAAGAAGAATCGCGCCACCCTTTCCACGAAAGCCGGATCCGAGAATGAGCATCCAATTGTTGCCCTCACGCCAGACAAACGGATCGCGGAAACCTGTCACGTCGAGCCCGGAGGGCGGCGCTGCGATCACCGGCGCTGATGCTTTTTTCCAGATGCGCAAGTCGTCGTCTTCAGCGACTGCCAGGCACTGGCTTTCGCGCCAGGTGTGAGTGCCGTCGCGGAGGGTTGCTTCGGCTTCACTGGCCGGTGGCGCTACGCCCGTGTAGATCACGGTGGGTTTACCGTTATCGAATACGGCGCTGCCGCTGAAGACTCCGTCGCGGTCAGGGCCACCGGGAGTGGGTGAGATCGCGATGGGCTCGTGGTGCCAGTGGACGAGATCAGGACTGATGGCGTGGGCCCAATTCATGTTGCCCCACACCGCGGCCTGCGGATTGTATTGGTGGAACATGTGGTAGCGGCCGCCGAAAAAAATGGGGCCGTTGGGATCGTTCATCCAGTTGTGTGCAGGAAGCAGATGATATTGAGGGCGCAGTGGATCTGACTCAAGCTTGCGGCAAAGGGCTGCGTCGGCAGAACCGCTGTTTCCGAAGTGAGGGTAGATGCGAGAGAGTGCGGCAGCACTAGAGAGCTGGAGGAACGATCGGCGAGAGGAATTCATGAGCTGCTGCGAACCGAGAACGCCCGTGCGTTAAGAATGTATCACCCCGAACCGTACGAAGAAGCCCCAGATCGCGAGCAGATGTGAAGAGAGTGAGATCATAGCGCGCTTCGATATAATCCGGTGAAGAGCAGGGCAACCAATATCTCTCGACCTCTTTCAGCGACTGTGTCTCGAAAACTCCTCACTTCCGCCATCATCGGAGTGGTTCTTGCAATCGGTCAAATGGCTGCCGCGCAGGCCGGAGCGTCGACAAAATCCACAGAACAGACTGCGATGCAGCGCGGGCAGGAAGCGCTCCGCAACGGCGATATTGCGAAGGCTCGAAGCGAGTTTGAGAGAGCGGTGCGTTTGTCCCCGAACGATGCAGCAGCGCAGACGGCGCTCGGATGGGTGCTTGCGCAGCAGGGAGATCCGGAAGCGGCAGTCACGCATTTGCGGGCAGCTCTGAAGGTGAAGCCCGGGTCGGTTGAGGCGAGGCTGACTCTGGCTGGTGTCCTGTCGCAGCAAGGCAAGGCCGCGGAGGCCGAGCAGGAAGCACGTGCCGCAGTGAAGAACTCTCCGGAAAATGCAGAGGCGCATCGCACGCTGGCGCGGATTCTAAGCCAGCATCCGGGAGATGAAGCGCTGTCGGAGATGCGGCGCGCCGTGGAACTGGCCCCCCAGCGCGCGGACTTGCGCGATGAGTTGGGCACGATCTTGGCGCAGCGAAGTCAATTCCCCGAGGCAGGGAGCGCATTCAAAGAGGCCTTGCGGTTGCAGCCGAATCTGGAACCAGCGCACTTTCATTTGGGCGTAGTCCGATTGCAGCAACAGCAACTGGATGAAGCTGCGGACGAATTGCAGCAAGCGGTAACCTTGGCCCCGCAGGATGCGGCGGCCCACTACTATCTGGCGAAGACTCTTACGGCGCAGTCGAAGAGTCCGGAGGCGTTGGACGAGTTGCGGAAGGCGGCTGCTCTGAAGCCGGACTGGTTCGAATTGCAGACGGAACTCGGGATCGCCAGCCAGCGAGCCGGTGATATTGACGGAGCGATTGCGGCTTTCAATCAAGCGGTGAAGCTGCGTCCCGACGATGCGGAGACTTACGACAATCTTGGATTGGCCTTGGTTCAGAAAGGCGATGCCGAAGCAGCGATTGCGAAATTCAAGACTGCGGAGCAATTGCGTCCCCAGGACGGATCCCTGCGGGGCAATCTGGCCATTGCATATCTACAGCTGGCGAACTTCGATGCGGCCGTTTCTGAGCTGGAGGCAGGGTTGAAACTTGCTCCCGAAAATCCTTCGCTGCACTACAACCTCGGACTTGCCTTCAAATTGAAGGATCAGCTGGACAAGGCGGTTCCAGAATTTCAAGAGGCGATCCGCTTGCAGCCGGACCTTGCCGACGCCCATTACACCTTGGGAATTCTTTACTGGCAGCGTGGAGAGTTCGATAAAGCGACGCAAGAGATGCAGAGCGCACTCAAGTCGAAGCCTGATTACGCGGAAGCGCACTACACGCTGGGGACGGTCTACAAGCAGCAGGGAAAATTACCGGAGTCGGCAGCCGAGTTGCGGGAAGCTATCCGGCTTCAGCCGGATTTTGCAGGTGCGCATACAACGCTCGCAGGAGTGCTTCGGCAGTTGGGCGATACGCAGGGCGCGGCTGTCGAGGCGAAAGAGGGAGCACGAATCGTGGCCGCGACGAACAATCTTCAGGCTGCCAAAGTGGCGACCAACTCCGGGAAACGATTATTTGGAGCTGGAGATTTGGATGGCGCAATTTCACAGTTTCGGTCGGCGATTAACTCAGAGCCCGGTTATGCGGCTGCACACTATCAGCTGGGGATGGCGTTGAGTCAAAAGGGAGAAAAGGATCAGGCGAAGAAAGAGTTTCAGCGGGCAGCGGAGTTGGATCCGAGTTTGAAAGCGCCTGGTCAATAGATCGAGGCCGCGGCGAAGTGTCTAATTTCCCCGAGTGCGAACCGAAATCAAGTCCGTCATCACCGGAACGCCGTGGGCGATCCTGACGTGGAGAAGCGCTTCGAAAGGTTTCAGATCAGAGGGCTTCGAAACATTCAATCGCCCCAGCAGTTCCTTGATGGAATCTTCGCGGCACACGTACTCCACCGCAGCCTGCGTGCCGAACGTAGAGTTGCCGGCAAGAATAAGGATAGAGCGCGTCGGATCCATGCCGGGAAGGAGCGTGACCACGGCGTAATCCTCTACTGTCGCCTGATTAGCGGGAGTCGCCAGAAAAAGCTTCGGCTCGCCCGGTAGTGGATGCACGTTGAGGACAGCGAGATCCCCCTTGCGAGGTCCGGAGTCGAGACGCTGGAAAACAAACTCGCGGCTGCCGGGAATATCCGCGAGCGTGAGATTTTCCGAAGGCGATCCAACGAAGATCAGGTCGTTATTCTTGGCGTCATCGAGGGAGAAAAGTGCGCCGCGTTTGACACGAAGTTGGCGATTGAAGAGATAGAAGACGTGGTCCAGTTGGTGGATTGCCAGCACTTCGCCAACGCCGGTGTAGTGATCGAGTATGAAGGCGCTCGCATCCGTTGCGGCATTGAAGTAGCGCATCCCGGTTTCGGGACGTCCCACGAAGCTGCCATTGCTGAAGATCACCCAAGGCTGCTGCGGACTGCTCACGAAGCGATTCCAAAAAAGCTGATATGCGGCGGGAACCGGTTGGCCGGTCGCACTCTGAGTGCGCGTTCGCGACAAAAGGATTGCACTTGTGATGAACGACGCCGCTAGAAGAACGGACAGAACGATGACAAGCGCGGTCCATCGCTGGGTCGATGGCAGAGTCTCGACGTTCCTCTGGGGCGGTTCAAGCAGCAGCGCCGTCGAGACCGGTGCTCCGGGTCGCGGACTGCGCAGGTGGAATGTCAGGGCATACGAACCCTTGGGGATCTCCACCAATATCGGATCATCGACGCCTTCATGGGCGTAATACTCGCTCAACTTTACCCGAAGCCGTCCGGCCTGAACTCGGACGGTGGAATCGCTTTGCGGATCGAAACCCGCGGGGCGTCCCAGCACCTCGGTCGCAATCTGGTATTCCTTCAAAGCGATGCCGGGGTGATCGAGGGAGTGTTCAGAGAGATAACGGAGCAGCTTGCACAGGGATTCAGAGCTGTGGAGGCTATGGCTTTTGGTAAGTCTCTCTATTTGTTGGAAGCATTGCTCCCGACCGACAACGAATGTGTGTGTTACAGCCATAGAACCGGAAGGTAACCGATCACCCTATCTAGCTGTAATGCTGGGACTTCGCTCCGGTAACAGTATCAGACCTAGTGAAACTTAATCCAGATAATTGTTTTGTACTACGACTGCACGGTACCGAGCCAAGTCTCGCTTTGCATTTCTGGGGCAATCGTGTTCTGCAGGTCGAGGAGGAAGTTCATGAAAAGGTCAGCATGGATCGCAGCGGCAGCATTGAGTCTACTGTGTAGTCTCTCGGTCCCTGGCGCTATGGGGCAGGCCGTCTATGGAAGCATTCTGGGCACAGTGACCGATCCGTCTGGAGCCGCAGTCGCCGGGGCCAAGGTAACGGCGACGAGTCAGACCAAGAACGTATCCACCCAAGAGAAGACCAACGAGAGCGGAAACTATGCCGTCACGCACTTGATCCCCGACGTCTATACGGTCCGGATCGAGGGTACTGGATTTAAGACTCTGGAATATAAAGACATCCAAGTGTCGGCCGACAGCGGGTCGCGCATTGACGGACAATTTCAGGTCGGCTCCGCCAGCGAGCAGGTGGAAGTGACGGCCGAAGCGCCACAGTTGAAGACAGATCGCGCGGATGTGTCGATCGAATTCAATGCGCGCGCCGTTGAGGACCTTCCTGTTCTCAATCGCAACTTCACCTCCTTTGAACTTCTTTCGCCGGGCACGCAAAAGTTGGTGGGATGGAGCCACGCCGCCACCGAGAATCCCCAGGGCGGGCAGCAGATTTTTGTGAACGGCCAGACTTTCAGCGGTACCGCATTCGAGCTGGACGGCACCGATAACCAGGACCCGATCTTGGGAATCATCGTGGTCAATCCGAATCTGGATGCGATTCAGGAAACCAAGGTTACATTGGGCAACTTCGACGCCGAATTCGGCAAGGCGATCGCAGGCGTGGTCACGGTGCAGACGAAATCCGGCAGCAACGACATTCACGGTAGCGGTTTCTGGTTCCGGCGGACGGATGCGACCTCTGCGCGCGACCCGTTCACGCAATTCGCCCCCGACCCGGTAACCGGCCGGCTGATTCCCTCGGCTCGATGGCAACAATTCGGAGGGACAATCGGAGGCCCGATCATAAAGAACAAGCTGTTCTTTTTTGCTGACTATCAGACCACTCGGCAGAAGAACGGTATCAGCAACAAAGAAACGATTCCGACGGCGCTGCTGAAAAGCACTTGCGTAGCCGGTGGAACGAATTGCGACTTCAGCGATTACGCGGCGAATATCGGCAATGGCATTGCCGGTGATCCGTCGAACTTTCTGTACGATCCGACGACCGGCACTGCGAACGGGTCGGGACGCTCCGCTTACTGTGGCGCCACAGAGTTTGTTCCTGTTGGCCCGGCCACGAGCGCAAGCTACTTAAGCTTGAATCAGGCAGCTTGCGCCACACCGTTTCTGGTCCCGGTGAGCGCCATGTCCGCGGCATCGTTGAAAATACTTTCCGCGTTCCCCAACCCGACGAACGGCAATTCCACGAATAACTTTGTGGGATCCGGTGCGGGGCCTTACAACCAAAACAGTTTCGATACTCGAATCGACTACGCCATGAGGCCAACCATCAGCGTGTTTGGCCGCTTCAGCCTTAACTATTTCAACCTCTCCGGAGAGCCTAGCCTCGGTGCTGTCGGGGGCATCGGTTATGGCCCAGGTGGCTTGGCGGGCAGCTCGAACGTGCACAACTACAGCTTGGCAACCGGACTGACCAAGACTTTCAGTTCGACTCTGCTGGGGGATTTCCGGTTTGGCTATTTCCAATACAACCCGCTGACGAACAAGCCGGACGCCGGAACAGCGGCGATGACCTCCTTCGGTATTCCGAATGCCAACCTGGGTGACAATTTCACTTCGGGATTAGGCGAGTTCGACATGGATGGAACCGGATCGAACTTCGGCGATGGTTTAGGTGTCGCCCGCTGCAACTGCCCGTTGATCGAGCGCGAGCGCCAGTTCCAATGGGTCGGCAACATCACGAAGATGCATGGCAACCACCAGTTCAAGTTTGGAGTCGACTATCGCTATGCGCGGAACCTGCGCGTGCCGAGCGATTCCAATCGGACGGGCGTTTATGCATTCAGCCATCTGAACACTTCAGGCGGCGTACAGGACGGATCAACCGGTCTCGCTACCGGCCAGGGAGGCTTGGATTTCGCAACCTTCATGCTCGGCGATGTGACCCAGTTGAGTCGCTACGTAGCAACCAGCACAACGGCTGCGGAACGGCAAAATCGGATGTTCTACTACGCGCAAGACACATGGCGCGCTACTTCCAAACTGACTCTTAACTACGGCGTGCGTTGGGAGGTCTATTTCCCCGAATACGTCAACGGCAAGGATCAGGGTGGATTCGCCAACATCGTTCAGGGCGAAATCCGCGTTGCCGGAGAAGGTGGAATCGGCTTGAACGGCAACATCTCCAACAAGTGGAGCTACTTTGCCCCACGGCTCGGCGGAGCGTACCAGGTCAACGAGAAGACAGTCGTTCGAATGGGATATGGCCGTAGTTATGACATGGGAGTTTTCGGTTCGAACTTCGGTCACGCGGTGACGCAAAACCTGCCGGTTCTCGCTGCGCAGTTGGTACAGGGAGCGAACAGCAACTACGACACGGCATTCCGCTTGGATAGTGGTCCTCCGGCATTCCCGTTCCCCGCAATTCCAGCCAATGGATTATTCCCGCTGGCGGGACCAGCTTGCTACCAGTCGTCCACAAATCCTGTGACCGGGTTGCCATCCGGACAGGATTGCATCCAGCCCCACATTCGTCCTACCTTCCAGCGTCTGCCTTCTCTGGATTCGTGGAACGTGACCTTACAGCGTCAAGTGAATAACAGCACGTCGCTGGAAGTAGCCTACATCGGCAACCATGGAAGTCACGGATTCGCCGGCGATGGCAACACCTACAACATCAATCAGCCGTCGATCGTTGGATACGGCACGTTGTCGCAGACGCAGCGTCGTCCTTACTACGATGCATTCACCTATAACGGCATCGCCGACCCGACAAACCTGACGGGAAGCGCGCCTGGTGTTCTACAGTGCTGCTCCACCGATCAAGGCAACTATCTGGGCAACGACGCCAGCAGCGTCTACAACGCGTTGCAGGTAAAAGTGGATAAGCGGTTCACCCACGGACTGCAGTTCCTGACTCACTACACGTTTGCTCGCGCCGACAGGTACGACTCCAATTACTACAACAATAGCCATACGATTGCATGGGGACCGTCTGATCAGGTCCGTCACAACGTATGGGTCACTAGCACCGTCTATGAGTTGCCATTCGGCAAGGGCAAGACTTTTGCCGGAAACGCGGGCAGGGCAGAAGAACTGATCGTCGGCGGCTGGCAGATCGCAGGCACGTCGAATTGGAGCAGCGGTTTGCCGTGGACTCCAAGCTTCAACGAGTGCGGCGGCGAGGAAGATGTGGGTGTGTGCCGTCCTAACAAAGGAAGTGGTTCCTTCAAACTGGGTCCCGGGTCGCTGCAGCATCCGGCCAGCGGTGCGCCTTACATTCAATACTTCACACCTGTGGCCAATATCACCACCGCTACAGGCGGGCCATTTGCTGATCCGGGAGTTGGAAACCTCGGCAACTACGGCGTGAACAGCCTCATTGGGCCTCGCGGATTCTGGGCGGATGCGACTCTCATGAAGAACTTCTCAATCACGGAGAGGGTGAAGGCGCAATTCCGTATGGATGCCTTCAACCTGTTCAATCATCCGGTGTTGGGCTTTAATGCCAACCAGGGGAACCTCTGCATCGATTGCGGCGGCAACGCCGGCCAGATCACGGATATCGAAGCCGACTCATCCCCCGGTTCCACCACCGGTATGCGTCAACTCGCATTCGCGCTGAAGTTTAGCTTCTAGCTGATTGGGGTAGACTCACAGAGGGATTCCTTCGGGAGTCCCTCTTTTTGCTGACCGCCGCGTAAACGTTTCCGCGATGAGAGTTGGGCTAAGCCATGAAGAAGAAAGTGGTGGGTCTCGGCGAGGTCTTATGGGATCTGTTCCCGGGGCGTGCGTGCCTGGGCGGAGCTCCGGCGAACTTCGCTTACATCACGACGCTAATGGGAGACCAGGGCATTGTGGCCAGCCGAGTAGGAGAAGATTCGCGGGGACTGGAAGCGCTGCGGCGCATGGAGGAACTGGGCCTCGACATCGATCACGTGCAGACGGACCGCGAATACCCAACTGGCACGGTGAAAGTGGAACTCGACGCCAAGGGACAGGCACGGTTTGAGATTGCGCATCCGGTCGCCTGGGATTCTCTGGAGTTCACACAGGACTGGCGGCATTTGGCCGAAGAAGTGGATGCCGTGTGCTTCGGCTCGTTGGCGCAGCGCTCGCAGAAAAGCCATGCAGCGATCCGGAGCTTTGTCGCCGCAACCTCAGCCGGCACCGTGAAGATCTTCGACGTCAACCTGCGGCAGTCCTATTACACGGCGGAAGTTCTTTCAGAGTCGATGCGGCTGGCCGACATCGTCAAAGTGAACGACGAAGAGTTGCCGAGGATCATGAGCTTGAGCAAGCTTCCTCACAAAGATAAGGACGAGTTGTCGTCGGCGAAGCGGCTCATCGATGCCTACGGTTTGAAAGTGGTTTGTATCACCCGAGGCGGTGACGGGAGCTTGCTCGCGCGTGCTCACGATTCGAGCGCGCATCCTGGATTCAAAATTCGCGTGGCCGATACTGTCGGTTCCGGAGATGCATTCACCGCTGGGCTGGTGCACGAGTACTTGCACGGAGCGTCGCTCGATCTGATGAATGAGGTAGCAAATCTCGTCGGTGCGTGGGTGGCGAGCGAGGTAGGTGCCATGCCCACACCCAAGCGTGGAGCGCTGGAACATTCGCTGGCGGAAATTCGCTAGGCGCGCGAAAACTCTCCAACTGCTGTATAGTTGCGAAAGATTGTTTTTCCTTTCGATATGCACCAGTCCTTTGGGGAGGAAATGTGAAGCGCTTGGCGTCTGACCTCTGTCGTTCTTCGTGGGTTTCCTTATTCGCTGTTGTCGCCCTGGCCGCGGCGTTGTCGAGTTGTTCAAAGCCGTCCTCCCAGCCTAAACCTGCTCCGTCGAGGCCTTCCGATATCAATGTGGCTGTGCGCGATGGCGGACCGATTGTGCTGACGACGGCCTCTGCGGAATTCCAGATTCTTCCCTCCGGATTCGTGCAGGCGACGCTATTGAAAGATGGCAAGCGATTGACGCTGGACGAGCCCGGAGTGGGATCGAGCGGCGGCAGCGACTCGATCGTGCTTGGCAAGAAAGAATTGGACTTCGTCCCCGACTTCTCCCAGGCGAAGGTCTCGGAAAGTCTGGGCAAGCTCGGGCGAGGGAAGCGCGTGGAAATTCCTTCGCACCCGCTTGCGCCTACCGGAGTCGCACTCGAGCGTACGTTGATAGTGGAGGCGTATGACGACTTTCCCGACATAGCGCTCGTGAGTGCGGTTTACAAAAATACCGGCGACACCGAAATTCCGGTCGATCAGGTATGGATGCAGCAGCACCGGTTCAGCGCGACTCAGGCGGACGCGAAGGCTCAGCCGTACGACATGTGGTCCTTTCAGGGATCGAGTTACGACTGGGGCAAAGATGACGTCGAGAAGCTGACGAGAGTTTCATCGCAGCCTAACGCGATGGGCGAGGCGGTGAAAGGCGGCTATGGAGGCGGAATTCCGGTCGTCGCGTTCTGGACGGCTTCCGTGGGTGAGGCGATCGGGCACGTCGAGACCCTGCCGTGGACGCTCTCCATGCCGGTGAAAGTGGATCCAGACGGGCGAGTGAATGCGAGCATCACGATCCCTGTAAACTCGGCGCTCAAGCCGGGGGACAGCTATTCGACTCCGCGCAGTTTTGTCGCCGTATATAGCGGAGATTTCTATGAGCCGCTGCGGATTTGGTCGAGCCTTCTGCAGAAAGAAGGATGGGATATCCCCAAGCCTTCTAACGAGGCGTACAACGTCAGCTGGTGCGGATGGGGATATGAATTCAATGTCACGCCGAAACAAATGCTGGGTACAGTTCCGAAGCTGAAAGAGCTCGGCATCAAGTGGGCGACGCTGGACGATCGCTGGTTTGACACCTATGGGGACTGGGATCCGCGTGCAGATACTTTCCCGGGAGATTCGATCAAGCAGATGGTGGACGACTTTCACAAGCAGGGAATTCTTGCGCAGCTATGGTGGCTGCCGTTGGGAGTGGAAGACGGGCAGGGAAGATGGGAGTCTCACAAATACATCGTCGCGAAAGTGGCGAAGGAGCACCCGGAATGGTTGATCCTCGACAAGAATGGCAAACACGCGCGCATGACGCGGGATCTCGCGACGCTTTGCCCGGCTGTGCCGGAAGTGCAGGCGTATTACAAGCAACTCACGGAAAAGTTTATCCGTGATTGGGGATTCGATGGGTCGAAGCTCGACAACATTTACAGTGTGCCGGCTTGTTACAACCCGGCGCACCATCACAAGTCGCCGCAGGATTCGGTGAATGCGATGGCTGCGGTCTACAAGACGATTTTCGAGACGACGCGGGCGATCAAGCCGGAAAGCGTCACGCAAGCCTGCCCGTGCGGTACGCCTCCATCGCTGGCCTGGTTGCCGTTCATCGACCAGGCGGTGACGGCCGATCCCGTAGGAGCGGTACAGGTTCGTCGGCGGATCAAGATGTACAAAGCGCTGCTGGGGCCACAATCGGCGGTTTACGGAGACCACGTGGAGCTATCGGAGATGACGCCGATCGGACACGACAACTGGAGCGAGCATGGCAGTGATTTTGCGTCGACGCTTGGTGTCGGGGGCGTTCCGGGCACAAAGTTTGTCTGGCCCGATCCGGGGCCGAAGTTCAAACCGGTGGCGCTGACCGCTGAAAAAGAAGATCACTGGAAGAAATGGATCGCGCTCTACAACGAGAAAATGCTTTCGAAAGGGGACTTTCGAGATCTGTACGTTTACGGCTATGACCTCCCCGAGGCATATGCCATCGAGAAGGACGGGAAAATGTACTACGCGTTCTTCGCGGATGCGGGGAAGCCATTTGTCGGAGACGTTGAATTACGCGGGCTGAAGGCTGGGACGTATGACGTTCTTGACTATGTGGAAGGGAAAGATCTGGGGACGGTCCAAGCCGCAGATGGCAAGGCTCCGCGGATAAAAGTGGAGTTCAAAGATCACTTACTGCTGGAAGTGGGTTCGAAGTAGCGTCAACGAGATAGTTGAAGCAGAGTCTTTACGACTTGAAGAACTTCTCGCGATGCGTGGCGTCGCGAAAGGCTTCGGTACCGCCGGGCCGGGTGGTTGATAGCGCGCCAGCCCTGTTTCCGCTTGCGAGACACGTCGCCAAATCTGCTCCTCGCACATATTGGTGCAGGAATCCGGCGTCGAAGCTGTCTCCGGCGCCCACGGTGTCGACGGGAATAACTTCTCTCGATGGACTCGTGAACCGTTCGGCCCCACGTTGGGCCATGCTTCCTTTGGATCCAAGTTTGGTCACGACAAGCGGTACCCAGCCGGAGAGCTTGCGGATTGCGGCGTCGAGATCGTCGGTCCCAGCGGCTTTGCAGGCTTCGCGTTCGTTCGGCAGAAATACATCCACGTATCGCAGGACATCCTGCAACCCGCCCTCCCACCGGTCGTCCGGATCATCGTTGGTATCGAGCGAAATCGTCAGCCCCTTCGATTTCATGTATTGGAAGAGCTCGATTACTCGGGGACGAAGTGCGCGCTGCAAGTAATACGACGACAGGTGGAAGTGGTGCGAGTCCGCTAGATATTCGAGATCAAGATCATTCCACGTCAACTCTGCAATCGTTCCCGCATAAGTAAGGATGTTGCGCCAAGCCTCGTGATGCAGGATCACCGTGAGGCCCGTCGTGATCGCGCCCGCCACAGTACGAACGCGCGATACATCCACTCCGCCTTGCTGAAGCCGCTCGAGTGCAATCCGGCCGAGCGGGTCATCGCCAATGCGCGATTGAAATCCGACGCGGCTGCCGAGCGCTGACAAATTATGAGCAACGATGGCGGACGAAGATCCGAGGGTGAGCATCATTCGGTCGGCCAGCAGTTCGCGCTCGGGCGGGAGTTGCTCGGGCAGACCGTAGAGGATCAGGTCGAGATTCAGTTCTCCGGCTATAGTGACGTCAAAGAGGGGCATGGGATCGGGCGTTAGACCAGCGTAACTTCAATCCCCGCTTGTTTCAGCGTGCGAAGATCAGATTTTGGAACTCCGCGATCGGTGATGACTTCCTGCAGAGCCGATGGCGGCGCGATGAGCGAGAGGCTGCGGCGGCCGAACTTGCTGGAATCGCAAACCGCGACTGTTTTCTTAGCCACCTCTACCATCACTCGGTTGACCTTCGCCTCCAGCAGGTTGGGAGTGCTTAGCCCAAAGTGAACATCGAAACCGTCGACGCCCAGGAATAGAATGTCGGCGCTCAAACGACGCAGCGTTTCTTCAGCAATCGGTCCCACCAGCGAGAAAGAATTTTTTCGCAATGTGCCACCGGTGAGAATGACTTCCACAGCAGTGCCGGCAAGCTCGGCGGCGATATTCACGGCATTGGTGATGATCGTCAGATTCTGAAATCCGCGCAGCGCGCGGGCGATCGCT
Source organism: uncultured Acidobacteriota bacterium (assembly GCA_963700225.1). Classification (GTDB taxonomy): domain Bacteria; phylum Acidobacteriota; class Terriglobia; order Terriglobales; family Acidobacteriaceae; genus Sulfotelmatobacter. The sequence continues at coordinate 136,116 of CAVOWU010000012.1, read as the reverse complement.
GTGGTGGTGGTGCCGGAGTCCAGAATCAGCACCTGCCCTTCTTTAACCTTCGCAACGGCGCTCTCTGCAATGCGCAGCTTTTCCTGGTGATGAAGCTTTTCCTTTTCGCGCAGGGTCGGATCTTCGAGCGCGCCTTCGCGCGACGGGAGAGCTCCCCCATGTGTGCGGTGGACCAGTCCGTGTGCGTGCAGGATTTCGAGATCCTTGCGAATCGTAACCTGCGATGTTTCGAACTGGCGTGAGAGTTCGGTGACCAACACCCGGCCTTGGTGGCTGAGCAGATCAAGAATGGCGCGTCGTCGTTCTTCGTTGAGCACAGGAATAGCCTGCGGCGAATCGTTTCGGACTCAAAACTGGTCCCAATCGCCGTCTTTCTTTTTATAGCGTTTCGTTTCGTTTGTCCACCGGAAAGCTTCGATGCCTGAGCTTGCGGAACCGTACTGGCGAATTCGCTAACACGGATAGAATCCCGATTCCAGAGGCGCCTCATAACTCCAATTTTTGTCGATAGTTGGAACCATCCGCGATGATAACCAAGTCAATACCTGCCACCAAAGTCCGATTGTCCGGAAGGGGTGTAATTGCCGTAATCTCAGATTGGGACGAAAGTCTGCTGGGTTTCGAAGAAGATCGTTTGTTACGAAATCCGGAATTGGGGACCTTCTTGGACATAACAGGGAAAACTGAAAGGTTCGTTCGTTCGCAAGCAGTGGTGGCTCGCGTCGTCGCGGGAGAAACATTGATTGTGCCGGTGCGCGCCAAGGTCGGCGACCTGGCTTCGATCTACAGCTTCAACGGCACCGGAACGCTGATCTGGAGATTGCTGGAGTCTCCGCGAACCGTTGCGGAACTCGCGACGGCGGTGGCCGGCGAATATACCGTGGAACTCGCGCAGGCAGAGCACGATGTGAACGAGTTCGTAAGTGAAATGAAATGTGTTGGTCTGGTCGAGGTGCCGACCGCGATGGCGATGGCCGGTGACTGAAAGACCAGTGGGGCGGGACGGAGTGGTAAAGCAGCGGACGCGAGCAATCGCGTCCGCTGCGTGCGAGATGGAGGAGATTTGGAGCAGCTAACTTACGGCGCATTCAGTACCGCTTTGCATGAACGCCAGGCGGGGCAACGCGTGCCCGTGCAAGTCTCAATCGAAGTGACCCGGCGCTGTCCGCTCGAGTGTCTCCATTGCTACAACAACCTGCCGATGGCCGATATGGAAGCCAAGCGGCGAGAGTTGAGCAAGGAAGAACACTTCCGCGTCCTGGATGAACTGGTCGATATGGGCTGTTTCTGGATCCTGTACACCGGCGGCGAGATTTTCGCCCGTAAAGACTTCCTCGAGATTTATACCTACGCAAAGCAAAAAGGTTTTCTGATCACGCTGTTTACTAACGGCACGATCATGACGGAAGAGATCGCGGATTATCTGGCGGAGTGGCCTCCCTTTGCGATTGAGATCACGCTTTACGGGCGCACCCGAGAAACGTATGAGGCTCTCACGGCGGTTCCCGGATCGTATGACCGGTGTTTACGCGGGATCAAGCTGCTGAAGGAAAGAAAGCTACCGCTGAAGTTGAAGACGGTTGCAACGAGCATCAACAAGCATGAAGTCCTTGCGATGCGGCAGTTCGCGGAGGAACTCGGCGTCGAATTCAAGTGCGATGGTCAGATCAATCCGCGCATCGATTGTTCGCAGAGTCCGCTGGCAACCAGGCTCGCTCCCGAAGAAGTCGTGGCGCTCGATATGACCGACCCGAAGGTGGTCGAGGAATATCGCAAGCTGGCGGAGCGGGATTTGCATGCCCCGCCTAATCTTTCGCAGGTTGACACGGTTTACCTCTGCGGCGGAGGCGTCAATTCCTTCGCGCTGAATGCATACGGAGAAGTTGGGATCTGTGTGATCTCGCAGCAGGATACTTTCGGCATTCGCGGTTCGAGCGTCAAAGCCGTCTGGGAAGAGTCCCTTCTGCAGTTGCGAAATCGAAAGCGGTCGCGAGTGACCAAGTGCGTTCAGTGTCGCATTCAGTCGCTCTGCGCCATGTGTCCGGCCAACGGGGAATTGGAGAACGGCGATAAAGAGAGCCCGGTAGATTTCCTCTGTGAGGTGGCGCATCTGCGCGCAGCAGTGGTTGGCGCTGAAATTCCACATCATGGCGACTGCGAATTTTGCGCGGGGGGCCTGCGGCATGGCGACATGCTCGACTCGGCGCGTCGCATCGTTAACCACGAAATCGACGTCGAAAGCTGGACGGAATTCAATCAAGTTCTTCCTATCCTGAACAATTCAGCGGTAACCGTGGGGGGATGCGGAAGTTGTGGAAGTCACTGACGGACGACTAAGCGAGGGTGGATGAATCAGGAATTCAGTCAATCCGACAGCAAGAAGCCATACGAACCGCCGCAACTCGTCACGATCAGTTTGCGTCCGGAAGAAGCCGTTCTCGGGCACTGCAAGAATGCGTCCGGAGGTGGCCCGACTCCCGGATGCGGAATGATTCTGGGCGGCTGCCACAGCATCGGGTCGTAAACAGGGAACCCCTTCATCACAATTCGGTGAGAAACCAACTTGAACGCGAGTTGTCGGTCCAGTCGGAACCGGGCGCCTGTTCGCACAGCAGCCAATTCTGCGTCGCTGGCGTGTCCGTAAGGCTTGTGGGCGACGACGACAACGCGGTTGCGCTGGCTCCTGCGCTGCTGCCATTTCGAGAAGAGACGGCGGCTGCGGATATCGAGATCCGCGTCGAGTGGGTAGAAAAAATCAAAGCATCGCCGGGCTCGCGATTATTTGATTCCGGGGCGTTATGGACCCTGCGTGACCATGCGGAAGGATATGAGTTCGATTTTATTGCCGCCGTTTTCGGGCCCTCCCCTTACAAGAGATTGCTGATCGACAGAGAGTTTTCGCGAGCGACGCTGAAAGTCAGCGAAGCGACGACCGAAATTGTTCCTGAGACATCTCCCCTCGATTACCCCCTCGATGAGTTGCTGATCATGCACCGGCTTACCCAGGAAAAAGCCATTGAGTTGCACGGCAGCGGGATCGTCCGGCCGGATGGAATAGGGAGTTTGTTTATCGGGCATTCCGGCGCGGGGAAGAGCACGACCACCCGTTTGTGGACCGAGCGGGAAGACGTTCACGTGCTCAGCGATGACCGGAATATTGTTCGGCGGGACCCGTCAGCTTTCCGCGGACTTCGAATGTACGGCACTCCCTGGCATGGTGAGGCAATGTACGCTTCGCCGGCAGATGCTCCTCTGGCGCGAATTTTTATTCTGCAGCATGGGCATGGGAATGTGCTGACAAGGCTCTCTCCGAGCCTCGCCGTGGCGGAATTATTTGCGCGAAGTTTTGTGCCATTTCACCGGCACGAGTTTGTCGATTCCGCACTGGAGTTCCTGCAAGAGGTTGTGGCTGCGGTTCCCGTCTACCGCTACGAGTTTGAGCCCGACCAGCGTGCCGTAGATGCGATTCTCAACCTCCATGATTGACCGCGGAGCCGACTCGAAGCTCTTCGAACAGGTCATCCGTGAATTATTCGGAAAGGGGCTGAGCGCGCGTTTTCAGGCACGCGGCGCCAGCATGTCTCCGGCAATCCGCGACGGGGACGTTGTCGAGGTTACTCCCGTAATCGTGAGCAAATTACGAAAGGACGATATTGTCTTAGGAAAGACTAATGAAGGCTTCCGGCTCCATCGGATTGTCTTTGCGGACCCCGAACGCGATGTGTTCATCACGCGTGGCGACTGTGGGCTGCAAAACGACCCAGGCTTGACGGGATCTCAGATTCTAGGCATCGCTCGGGTCAAGGAAGTGCGGATAGGACGAAGAGTGATAAGAGCGAAGGTGAACAGCCTCAGTGGACAGATCATTTGCGGTGCGGCGCGCGGGCAGCGGGTTGCCCAGAAAGCCCTCGACCGGCTCATGCAATTAAGAGATCACAAGCGAAAAGGCGTAGGGGCATCTTCCCTCCTTCTAGCGCTATTGTTTCTGGTTTTTGCGGCGCCATCTTCCAACGCCCAAGTTGCGGTCGACGCGACAACGAGTTCCAACGCCGAGCTTACCGGGACCGGAACTAAAAAACTCACATTTAATCACACCACCACCGGCACCAATTTACTGCTGATTGTCGGCGTTTCGATCAACATTACGAACCAGACCACGACCACAGTCACGGGAGTGACTTACAACGGCGTCGCTCTAACGTCGATCGGCGCTCATAATGACGCAGGAAATACGCGCCGGGTGGAAATGTGGTACCTGCTCAATCCGCCCACCGGTACCAACTCGACTGTTGTTTCAGTAAACATTCCTGCGAACAGGACCGTCGGAGTCGCCGCAGGAGCGACAACCTTTACAGGCGTTGACCAGACAGTGCCCCTGGGAACATTCGTGTCCGCAGACGGAGCTGCTGGCACAACTTCGCAACTCGATGTGCCCGGTGTTGTCAACGGCATGATCCTCGATACGCTGGCCGTCGGCGGGAATCGAACCGTGACCGTGGCGGGCCCGCAGGTTTCGCAATGGAATCAGGCCTCCGGTAACAACGACCCTCCGGACGTAACCGGCACAGGGAGCAGCCGGACGGGTGCTCCGAGCGTGCCCATCTATGAGACTTTCAGCAATACATCGAATTGGTCGCTGGGTGCGATCTCGATTAACCCGACAACAGCCGATGTTGGGGTGACAACAAGTGTCAGCGCAGTCGCGCTTGGGCAGAACTCCACTTACAACATCACGGTCACAAATGGCGGTTTGTCAGCGGCGAAGAACACAGTCCTGACCGATACCTTGACGGCAGGGCTCACTCTCGTGTCCGTAACACCGAGCGCCGGGACGACTTGCACGGGAACCGGGCCTATCACCTGTACGCTGCCGACAACTTTTGCCAGTGGCGCGACGGCGACGGTCGCAGTCGTGGTGAACGCGGCGACCGCAGGCTTCTATCCGAACACGGCGACAGTAACGGATTCCGGAACTCCTCCTGATCCGAATACCGGCAACAATACGTACGTGGCTTTGGCTCCAGTGGTGAGCGTCGTCTGTTCCACGGGCACGCTCGTCGCGGGTGGAACTCTGACCGGTGTGCAGAATACTTACTACCCGGGTGCGGCGAGTGTTGCCGCGGGTGCTACATCCATTCCAATCGGGGCATCTACGGGAGCCGGGGGAACGATTGTTGCCGGAAGCGAGTTGCTGGTGATTCAGATGCAAGATGCCAGCATCAATACGACCAACAGTGTCGTCTATGGAAATGGCAGCACCGGCAGCGGATTCACCGCCATCAACAACGCCGGCAATTATGAATATGTAACCGCGACTGGACCAGTCAGCGGCGGCAGCGTTCCGATCGCAGGCGCCGGTCCTAGTGGTGGATTGGTATTTGGTTACACATCAGCCACCGCTTCAGCCGCGAAGGGGCGCAGTACGTTTCAGGTAGTGCTTGTGCCGCAGTATGCATCCGCGACTCTGGGAGCGGCGACTGCTGCGGCATGGAACGGATCTACCGGTGGAATTCTTGCGCTGGACATCGCAGGGCAGCTCAATTTGGGTTCTGCAACCGTCGTGGTCGACGGCTTAGGTTTCCGTGGCGGCGCCGGAATGCAGTTGACCGGGGGATATGGCGGCACGAATACAGATTATGTCTACTTGTCTCCAACTACTTACACCGGTGCAGTAGGCGGAGCGACCGGTGTGGATGCCTCGAAGGGCGAAGGTGTCGCCGGCACTCCGATGTGGGCTGAGTCGGGAGGCACGTTCCTTCAAACGACCACCTCAGTTGGTTATCCCAGTGGGACAGCCGGCACAGACGGAAGTATGGCGCGCGGCGCGCCGGCAAATGCCGGTGCTGGTGGAACAGATTCTGATTCCGCCGGGAATACTCAAAATGCGGGCGGTGGCGGCGGAGCCAATGGGGGTTCGGGAGGGTTCGGCGGCGATTCCTGGAATACGAATCTCAGCAGCGGCGGCGAAGGCGGTTCCGTCTTTCCCGCAACCATCGATAGAGTCGCGCTGGGCGGCGGAGGTGGTGCGGGAACGCGTAACAACTCCGACGGTGACAATCAAGCTAGTGGCGGCGCAGGCGGCGGAGGGATGATTTTCATTCGTGCCGACAGTTTGACCGGCACGGCTACCCTAACTGCGAATGGCGCGGCTGCTTATAACGGAACGGCGAATGACGCCGGCGGCGGTGGCGGCGCCGGTGGAACCATCGTGGTTATTTCCGCAAATGGCGGAGAGAGTGGTCTGACGCTGCAAGCCAATGGCGGCCGCGGCGGCGACGCGTGGGACTCCCAAGCCTATAACCTGGCCGACCGTCACGGCCCGGGAGGCGGCGGCGGAGGCGGCGTCGTATTTGTTTCTGGAACTCCAGCCAGCATTAGTGTCAGTGGCGGCGCAAGCGGGACGACGCTGACTCCGGGCGTGCCTTATGGTGCGACAGCGGGTAAGGCAGGAACCAGTTCCACGACCGCGACAATGTCGCAAGTGACGGGAATCCAGTCCTCTTCTCTCTGTGCCGCTGATTTGACTTTGAGTAAGAGTCACGTCGGAAACTTCACGCGCGGCTCGACCGCCGTTTGGACAATTCCGGTTTCAAATGTCAGCCTCTACGGAGCCACCAGCGGCGTCGTTACCATGAACGACACTTTGCCCATCGGAGTCACCCCGACCAGTGCCACGGGCACAGGATGGTCTTGCTCCATCTCCGGGCAGACGGTGAGTTGCGTCCGATCGGATTCGCTTTCAGCAGCCACCAGCTATCCATCTATTACTTTGACCGTCAGCGTCTTGCAGTCGGCTCCCGCGACGGTGACCAACACCGCTACGATCGGTGGTGGAAACGAAGCCAACCTTCTGAACGACATGGCCAGCGACGTAGCTACGGTTGTTTCCAGCGCTGACCTCGCAGTTACGGATGCGGCGTCGCCGAACCCAGTCGCTGCCGGCTCCAACATTACCTATACGCAGGTTGTCACCAACAATGGGCCGAGCGCCGCTGACAATGCGACGCTTGTGACCGCCGTCCCGGCGAATACTACGTTCATCTCCGAGGCCGCTCCGTCCGGATGGAGCTGCATCAACCCCGGCATCAACAACACTGGCAACGTGGTTTGTACCGACACCAACATGGCCGGATCGACCTCGGGCACTTTCACGATGGTCGTGAAAGTAAACACCGGAGTTGCCAACGGGACGGTGATCACGAACTCGGTCGCTGTCGCCTCCTCCGCGACTGATCCCAATTCTTCGAACAACACTGCAACGGCCACCACGGTGGTCGGAGGCGCCGGTCCCGACCTCACGGTGACGAATGTTGCTTCTCCGAATCCAGTGCAGGCGGGAAACAACATCACCTACACCCAGGTCGTGACGAATACCGGTTCGTCGGCGGCAACCGGCGGCACGTTTACCGAAGCCACGCCGGCAAATACAACCTTTGTCTCAATTACGCCTCCCGCCGGATGGACGTGCACCGGATTTCCCGCGACTCCTTGCAGCGACGCGAGCGTGGCGGCAGGATCGTCTGGCTCCTTCACCGCTGTCTATACCGTGAACGCCGGTACTGCCAACGGCACCGTCATCACCGATACGGCGACAGTGAACGCGACCAATCAATCCTACGGATCCAACTCCGCCGTTGCCACAGACGTGGTGGCCGCGTCGACTCAGGCCGATCTGGCACTGAGCACGGCGGCAACTCCAAGTGCTGTTCTCGCGGGCGACGACATCACGTATGCGCAGACTGTGACCAACAACGGTCCGGCGGCTGCGACCGGCGCCACCTTTACCGAAGCGACTCCGACCAATACGACCTTTCAGTCGATCTCTGCGCCAGCGGGGTGGACGTGTACAACTCCGGCAGTCGGAGCCACCGGTACGATTACGTGCACCGACCCGAGCGTCGCGTCCGGGGCTTCGGCGGACATCATTGTGGTCGTTAATGTTCCGTCGACAGTGACGGCTGCTTCGATTGTTGCGGCTTCTTCGGTCTCGGCAACGACCTCCGATCCGAACTCGGCGAACAATAGCACCAGCGTGACGACGAACGTGACTATTGCTTGCGACCTGACAGTCACCAACAGTGGGAGTCCAAGCCCGGTGACGGCGGGATCCAACATCACGTACACGCAGACAATTACGAACAACGGCCCGGCAAACTGCAGTACGGCGACATTCACGGAAGCGACGCCAGCGAATACGACGTTTGTATCGGTTGCAGCAGTGACCACAGGCGGTGGAACCTGGACCTGTCCCAACACCGGCCCTGTCTCTTGCACCAACGCCAGCGTCACGCCGGGCTCCGTCGGAACGATCACCGCGGTCTACAAAGTGACCGCGGGCACCGCAGCCGGAACCCTCATCACCGATACCGATACCGGGGCCACCACCACGCGCGACACGAATCCTTCGGACAATTCGGCGACCGTCACGATTGCGGTATCTTCGGCTACGCAGGCTGATCTGAGCGTGACCAACTCCGGAACTCCAAACCCGGCCACGGCGGGCGGCAACACTACCTACACGCAAAGCGTGACCAATGCCGGTCCGGCGACCGCCAATGCGCCTGTGTTCACCGAAACACTTCCCGCCAACACGACATCAGTTTCACTCAGCGGCCCTGCGGGATGGACCTGTGTCCTCGCCAGCCTGACTTGTACCGACACGACCACGATGGCGGCCAACACCACCGCGAATTTCACATTCGTCGTGACCGTTAATGCTGGCGTGGCTTCGGGAACGACGATCACGCAGACGGATTCCGTGGCTTCCACGACCAGCGATCCGAACAGCGGTAACAACAGCGTCACGCTCGGTATCCCCGTGGGCAACTCGGCGGATCTTTCGGTAACAAATTCGCCAAATCCGGTTCCCGCGCAAGCTGGCAATAACATTATCTACACGCAGGTCGTGAGCAATGCGGGCCCGAGCGCTGCAAGCAGCGTAACCCTCACAAACACGTTGCCTGCGAATACGACGTCGGTTTCTTTGACTGGACCTGCGGGATGGACGTGCACACTGGCGACACTGACGTGCACGGATCCGACCTTAGCCACAGGTTCTCCAGCGACGATAACTTACACAGTCAAAGTAAATGCCGGGACTGCTGCGGGAACGGCCGTCAACGAAACTGCGACCGTGAGTTCGACGACCAGCGATGCGAATTCGGCGAACAACACCGCTGTTGCTTCCGACGTGGTTGCTACCGCGACCCAGGCGGATCTGGTCGTCACCAATTCCGCCACTCCGAGTTCGCTGTCTGCGGGGAGCAACGTAACCTACACCCAAGCTGTCACCAACAACGGTCCTGCAGCCGCGACCGGTACGACTTTCTCCGAGACGCTGCCGCCGAATACAAATTTCCAGTCGATCACGATTCCTGCTGGATGGACTTGTCCGACGCTGCCTGCGGTTGGCGGAACGGGAACGATCACCTGCAACGACGGCAGCAATCTGGCCACCGGTTCGGCCAATACGGTGACTTTCACTGTAGTTCTCCAGGTCAATTCCGGTACGCCCTCGGGAACGAACATCACGGATACGGCCAGCGCTACGGCGACGAATGTTGTTCCCGGACTGACCACGAATACGGCGAGCTCCACGGTACTGGTTGCAAATGCAAACAGCGCGGACGTGGCGATTTCGAAAACTGGTTCTCCTAATCCGGTTACGCAAGGAACCCTGCTGAACTACACGCTCACAGCCGGGAACAACGGACCTGCGAGCGCTACCAACGTGACGGTGCAGGATATGTTGCCGTCGACGGTTATTTATCAGGCGTCAACCTCGACGCAAGGCTCATGCTCGGAGGCGGGTGGCACGGTTACTTGTCTGCTGGGGACGCTGGCGAATGGGGCCTCAGCAACGATCCACGTCATCACGATTCCAGAGCAGGCTGGCACCATCACGAACACGGCAACCATCATCGCGGACCAGACCGACCCCAATCCGAACAACAATAGCGCGTCACAAACCGAGACGGTGGTCGCTGCGACGAAGGTTTCCCTGAAGTCGTTCACCGCCCATCTGGGAACAGATAAAAATGGCGCGAATCGTGTGGTGCTGATTTGGAAGACCGGAGGCGAATCCCACAACTTGGGATTCAACGTCTACCGGGAGCAGAACGGCAATCGGGTGCGCATGAATCCGTCCCCGATCGCCGGGTCAGCGCTGCAGATGACGGGTGCGCTACCCAAGCACGCAGCCAAAACGTATGCCTGGATCGATCCGTCCGCGGGAACGGCTGGTTCATATTGGCTGGAGGACATCGACGTAAACGGCACACGCACCATGCACGGACCGGTCTCGGTGTCATACGGTTCGCAGCCTGCTAGTGACGCGGCCGTGGCGGAAACGCATATGTTGAGCCAGTTGAATCAGGCGCAGCCGGCGACCGCTGGCACCCAGGACAGTCATGTAGTGGAATTCCTGCCCATTGCGTCTGCCCCCAGGGCTTGGCAGTACCAAAAGCAGTATGAGTTGGCGGAGCATTCCGCGGTCAAGATTCTTGTGCGCCACGAAGGCTGGTATCGAGTCACTCAGCCGGAACTGGTGAAGGCTGGGCTCGATCCGAACATTGATCCAGCGTTTCTGCACCTCTACGCCGAGGCTGTTGAGCAGCCGTTCCAGATCACAGGTGCGACCATCGGAGCCGGTGGTTTTGGGCCTCAGGCAGCGATCAATTTCTATGGTACCGGAATCGACACCGTCTTTACCGGAACGCGAGTGTACTGGCTGGAGTCCGGACGAGGGCTGGGTGCCCGCATCCCGCAACTTCAGCCTTCTTCAGGTTCGAATCAACCGCCAGCCAGTTATCTGGCGACGGTGCAGTTGCAGCAGCACACGATCTACTTTGGGGCGCTGCTGACGCAGAACGGGCAGAACTTCTTTGGCGCATTTGTCTCTCCCACTCCTGTCGATCAAGTACTAATGCTGCCGCATCTCGACAGCAACTCAGCACAGGTTGCTCATCTCGAACTCGCGCTGCAGGGCGTGATTGCGGGGTATCCGCACGATGTGACGGTTGCAGTGAATGGAACGTCCGTCGGGGACGTGGTCTTCTCAGGGCAGGACACTGGAAATCTGAGCATCGACTTGCCGCCGAATGTCCTCGTTCCCTGGAGCAACACGGTTACGTTGACCTCACAGAACGGAGACTACGATACCAGCCTCGTGGACTACATACGGATCACTTATCCTCACCGGTACGTGGCAGATTCCGATCAGCTGAAATTTACCGGAACTCCGGGCGATCAACTCACGGTAAGCGGATTTACCAGCGCCCCGACGGTCGTCGATATTACCGATGCGAACCACCCGGTTCGATTGACGCCGCAAGTGACTTCCAACAATGGCTCGTACGACATTGCCGTGCAGGTTCCGTTTACGAGCGCGCGATCTCTTAGCGGCCTGCACACGTTGCTGGCGGTGGCGAACGATCGTGTAGCGTCGGCTGCCGGAGTTTGGCCGAACCATCCATCGCATTGGCACAGTCCGATACTCGGTGCTGACATTGCGATGGTCACCTATGGGGAGTTCGAGTCGGCCCTGGCGCCCCTCGTTCAGGCGCACAGGGCAGAAGGAAAGTCGTCGGCTGTGGTGCCGATCATCGAACTCTACGACGAGTTTAACTTCGGGGAGCACAGTCCGTATGCGATCAAGCGCTTCCTGCAGACCGCCGAACAGAACTGGAAGAGGCCTCCTGCCTATCTGCTGTTGAACGGGCGCGCGTCGCTCGATCCCAGGAATTATCTCGGCTTCGGCAATCTGGATCTCGTCCCAACCAGCATTGTGGCGACCGCGAGCTTGATGACCGCCTCGGATGACTGGTTCTCGGATTTCAAGAACACGGGGCTGCCTACGATTGCCACGGGACGGTTGCCAGTCGCCACGCTAGATGAAGATACCGCCGTCGTGGGAAAGATCGTTGCCTACGAAGGGCAGTCGACCAACGGCCCGTGGACCGCGAACGCACTCATGGTTGCGGATCAGGACGACACCATCGACTTCACCCAAGACACTCAGACAGTCCAGGGCAGCCTGGCGCCAGGCACGCAGGTGACCGAAATATTTGTCGACACCGTGGGTGTGACCGCGGCGCAGCAGGACATTGTGAACGCTATTAATTCCGGGCAGGGTTTGGTGAACTATCTCGGCCACGGGTCAGAAGAGGAGTGGTCCGGATCCGACATTTTCGACGAAAACACCGTGACTTCGCTTACAAATACTTCGCAACTCCCGGTCTTCCTGATCATGGACTGCCTGAACGGATACTTCCAGGACGTGTACGCGCAACCGCTCGCTGTGACCTTGCTTCTCGCCCCGAATGGAGGTGCCGCTGCCGTTCTTGCGTCGAGCGGCCTGAACCAGGCTCCGCCTCAAACCATTCTCGACAGTCTGGTTGTGCGCGGGGATCGCCGGTTGACCTTGGGAGACTCGATCATGAACGCCAAGTCCGGTATCACCGATCCGGATGTGCGCCGGACGTTCATACTTTTCGGTGATCCGGCGATGAGGGTCAAACCCGCCGCATCCACATCGGCTGCTCCTTAACGGCTAGTCGAGCACCTGCTAAGAGGCAACCGGGACTGCTCTTGAGGGCGCTGCCGTTCGTCGTAATGGTTCTTCCAGCGCACGCATAACCTTGCCGAATCCCGCGAAGTCCAGAGATTGAGGGCCATCCGAAAGAGCCCGTTCTGGGCAAGGATGTACTTCAATGATCAGTCCGTCGGCTCCCACCGCGACCGCCGCACGCGACACGGCTGCGATCAGGCTCTGCTTGCCGGTACCGTGCGAAGGGTCGGCAATCACAGGCAGGTGCGACAGATCGCGCGCCAGCGCAACCGCAGCAAGGTCGATGGTGTTGCGCATCTCGGTCTCAAAGGTCTTGATGCCGCGCTCGCAGAGAACCACCTGGTGGTTCCCTCCCGAGAGTAGGTACTCGGCCGCGAGCAGCCATTCTTTCACCGTCGCGGATGGGCCTCGCTTCAGCAGAATCGGCTTGTTCACCGTGGCCAGTCGGCGGAGCAGGGCGAAATTCTGCATGTTGCGCGCACCGATTTGCAGCATGTCGACGTGCTCGCAAATGACATCCACATCCTCGGTGCTCATCACTTCGGTGACCACTGGCAGCCCGGTTTCCTTTTTTGCTTCGCTAAGTATCTTCAGAGCCTCGATGCCGAGTCCCTGAAAGTCGTAAGGAGACGTCCGCGGTTTGTACGCTCCGCCGCGTAGCATTGACGCTCCGGCGCGCTTCACGGCGAGAGCCGTATCGAGCAGTTGCTCGCGCGATTCCACCGAACAAGGGCCAGCGATCACCACAACCTCAGGGCCGCCGATCGAAACGCCATCGATCTTGACGATCGAACGCTCAGGTTTGACCTGGCGGCTGACGAGTTTGAACGGTTGTGCAATAGCCACGACGGTGTCGACGCCAGGGGCAACTTGCAGCGCCTCGATCTCGTGGCGGCGTCCGCTGCCCACCGCGGCGACGATCGTGCGCTCGGTGCCGCGCGTGATGTGAGGTTGATAACCGGCTTCGCGAATGCGGTCGATCACATGGTTGATTTCCTGCTCGGTAGCTTTCTCGGACATATTGACGATCATGGGACTGGATTCTCCTTATGGATTCTTCCAACAAAACAAAAGCCGCGATCCCTGGATCGCGGCTTGCGGCTCTGAGCTTGTCTGGTCTAGATGGCCTTCAGTGGCTCATCTCCGCTCCAAGCTGCGCCGCAGCCGCAAACCGGGTAAACCGGTAGTACGCCGTAAACCGGACGCCTGGAGTAAATCGTGTCATAGGTATCTTTCACGCACAGAACTACTCTGTCCCCAAGACCGATGGGGAGTGCAACCCTTACTGCAGAGAACTGGCTACGCTTGAGAATGCGTTGTTCGCATTCGATCCGATCAAGCGCACTGTGCCTACTACCAAAACCAGAATGACGGCCAACATAACCGCGTATTCGGCTATGTCTTGCCCAGTCTCTTCCGACCAAAGCCTGCGAATCAGTTTGGACATTTGCTCCTCCACGCCGCTGTCAGTCCCCTGAGAGGAAAGAACTGAATGGGAACTTTTGTTGAGACATGATGCACGCGTGCGCGTGTGCTTGTCAAATGCGGCTTTCGAGCTTTTCCACAGGGAAACTACTGCTGCGGAAGGCCTGCTGGGAGCGGGATTTGAGCCGCATTGGCAGCCGGGGCCGGCAGCAGCAAGTCTTCAGCGGAATGCTGCGTGATTTGCAAAACTCGATTCGGAAGCAGTCCGAGATATAACGTGGCGACGACGCTGATCGCGAGTGCTGCCCCGAGCCCAAACGAAATCGGACTCACCGGAACTTCTTCTCGCGCCTCTCGCATGTACATCACCACAATAATGCGGAGGTAGTAATACGCGCCGATAGCGCTGTTGAGCACCCCGATCAACGTAAGCCAGATGAGATTGGCTTTCAACGCGGCGCTGAACACGTAGAACTTTGCGAAGAATCCCCCCGTCATGGGAATCCCGATCAGAGAGAGCAGGAAGATGGTGAGAGTCGCTGCCAGTAATGGAGAAGTGCGGCCTAGCCCCTCGTAGTCTTCGAGAGTCACATAGCGTTCGCCGGCGTTAGCAAAATGGCTGACCACGGCGAACGCACCCACGTTCATGGCGGCGTAGGCGGCGGTGTAAAACATCACGGCAGAAACTCCAGTCGCGGAGGTTTCCGGCGTGAGCATCGCGAAGGCGACCAGAACGTAACCGGCGTGCGCGATCGAAGAATAAGCGAGCAGTCGTTTCACATTGTCCTGCACCAGGGCGCCGACATTGCCCAACGTCATCGACAAGGCTGCAGCCACCCATAGGAACCAGAAACGGCCAGGAGCGTTGATAGCGAACACGACTCGCAGTAGGACCGCGAATGCAGCAGCTTTAGGCGCGGTCGACATGAATCCGACGACCGGTGCAGGCGCGCCTTCGTAAACGTCCGGTGTCCAAATGTGAAACGGCGCGGCCGCTACCTTGAAACCAAGGCCGACAAACATCATGGCCATCGCCGCGTAAACCAATACCTGGACCGGCGCTGCCTGCAGCTTCTGGGCGATGACGTCGATAATCGTCGATCCGGTCGCGCCGAAGATCAACGCCACTCCGTACAGGAAGAACGCGGTGGCAAAGGAGCCCAACAGGAAATATTTCAGGGACGATTCGCTGCTCGCGGCCTCATTACGGCGAAAGCCCGCCAGAATGTAGGTGGAGATCGATGAGATCTCCAAGCCAATGAAGATCATCACCAGTTCAATCGCCGAAGACATCAGCGCCATGCCCACCACGCTGAACAAAATCAAGGCATAGTACTCTCCGGCGCGAATCCGCTGCACAGCCATGTATTCGAACGACGTCAGAATGACAACTGCTGCGATGCCGATGACCAGGGCGGTGAAGAACACGCTGAAACGGTCTACGCGCACGGTGTTTGAGAAGCCCGCGCCGGGAGATTGCGCCATGTACCAGGTGGAAACCAGGGCTGCGATGCTTCCCGCAAATGCGATTAAGCCGAGCGTCTTCTGGCTCTTTTGTTCGTCCACCAGTGGATCCAGAAGCATCACGATAATGCCAAATGCCGACAGAACAAGTTCCGGCAGAATGCGGATGTAATCCGCTCCCTGAGGAATGATCTGCAACTGCGAGAGGAAGTGGGTCACTGTCCCACCACCTTGCTGAAGACCTGAGCGACTGGACTAAGAGCTGCTTGCACCGCCGGATCGATTGCGCCCAACCATAGGATCGGAGCCACCCCCATCACGAGAGCGACGATCGCACAGGGCCAGACGGCAACCTTCTCAAAGCCGGAAAGGTCGGGCAGGGAATTGTTCACCGGATGCGTTACTTTGCCGTAGAACACCCGCTGGAACATCCACAAGAGGTAACAGGCGCTCCAGATCACGCCGGTTGCTGCGAGAATTCCATAAATCGGTTTTGCCTGGAATGCGCCGTTCAGCACCAGGAATTCACCAACAAATCCGTTGAGCAGCGGGAGGCCGACCGATGCCAGCACGATAAAAAGGTACAGCTTCGCGTATGCCGGCATCGGGGACGCGAGGCCGCCGAACTCCGAAATCTCGTAAGTGTGACGGCGTTCGTGGAGTACGCCAGCCAGCATAAAGAGGCCGCCCGTCGAGATTCCATGAGCCAGCATGACGAACATCGCGCCATTCAATCCCGACTGCGTAAAGCTGAATATGCCGAGCACCACAAAGCCCAGGTGGCTGACCGACGAATACGCGATCAGCTTCTTCATATTGGGCTGCACCATCGCAACGAGCGCGCCATAGATGATGCCAATCAGCGCCAGGGGCATGATCCACGGAGCGTTGTGACGGGCTTGCTCCGGAAACAGTCCGAGGTTAAAGCGCAGCATGCCGTAGGTTCCCATCTTGAGCAGGACTCCAGCCAGCAGGACGGATCCTGCAGTGGGAGCTTCCACGTGGGCATCCGGCAGCCACGTATGGAACGGGAACAGCGGCACCTTTACTGCGAACGCTATGAAGAATCCCAGAAAGAGCCACTGTGCGGCCGCGGGGAAGTTCGGTACCGCACCGCTGGCGATCTGGTCGCGAATGGTCACAAAGTCGAAGCTGTGGGTATGCGCGTAGAGCCACAAGATCGCCGCCAGCATGAATACGGAGGCGATCATCGTGTACATGAAGAACTTCACGGCGGCATAGACTTTGCGCTCGTGGCCGAAGACGCCGATCAACAGCGCCATCGGGATCAGCGTGGCTTCCCAGAAGAAATAGAAGAGGAAGAGATCAAGGGACGTGAAGACGCCGATTAGCGCAGTCTCGAGAATCAGCAGAAGGATGAAGAATTCCTTCACCCGGTCATGCACCGACTTCCACGAAATCAGCACGCACAATGGCGTGAGGAACGTGGTCAGCACGATCAGCCACAACGAGATGCCATCGATCCCCATGTGGTAATGAATATTGGGGCTCGAGATCCACGGAGTGTCGATTTCGTATTGAAATCCGGTCTGCGCGCGGTGGAAGTGTACTGGCAGGTGCAGCGAAAGTAGGAAGGCTAGCAGCGACATGATCAGGGCGAAGATACGGATTTCGCGATCACGGCGCGGAAACGCCACGAGGAGTAACGCGCCCACAAGCGGCGCGAACGTCACGAGTGTCAGGATGTTCTGGTCGAGGAAGTTCATCGTCCTACCCCCAGCCAGACCATGTAAGCGATCAGAATCGCGGCCCCGGCGGCAACCCATCCGGCATACGACCGCAGGTTGCCCGACTGCATGTGCCGCACTTCGTCGGATACATGACGTGCGCCGTCGGCAGTGTTGTTGACCGTGTCGTCGATGACTTTACGGTCGATCCCTTGCCAGAGAATGCTCGTGGAACCATCCACCAGCGGTTTTACGAAGAGCTTGGCGTAGATTTCATCCACGTAATACTTGTTCAACACCGTCGTGTAGAAACCATTCAGCGCATCTGCGATCTTCTGCGGTAGATACGGCTTACTCACGTAGAGAACGTAGGCCAGGAAGAAACCAAGAATCGCGACTGTTACCGACAACGCCATGAGCAGGAGTTCGGTGCCGTGGCTTGCGGTTTCTGCCGCTTCTGTAGTCCCGAACACAGGCGCGAGGAAGTGATCGAAGCGGTCTCCAATACCCACCAGTCCGCCGACGATCGAAAGCACCGCGAGGATCATAAGCGGCACCAGCATCACCATGGGGCTCTCGTGAGGCTCGCCGTGGCCGTGGCCATCATGTCCGTGATCGTGGGAAGCGTGTCCATGTGCATCCACCTGGGCGCCGTGATAGTCCCCGAAAAACGTCATGAACAGTAAACGGAACATGTAGAACGAAGTGATGAATGCGGTGATCAGTCCAACCAGCCAGTACACCCAACTACCGTGCTCGCTGGAAAAAGCCTTCCAGAGAATTTCGTCCTTGCTCCAGAAGCCCGCGAATGGCGGGATCCCAGCGATCGCCAGCGTGGCCACGCCCATCGTCATAAACGTCCACGGAATATAGGAGCGCAGGCCGCCCATCTTGCGCATGTCCTGCTCGCCGCCAACGGCGTGGATTACCGAACCTGCTGCAAGAAACAGCAGGCCTTTGAAAAAGGCGTGGGTCATCAGGTGGAATATCCCAGCCGAGAACGCCCCCACGCCGCAAGCCATGAACATGTAGCCCAGCTGCGAAACGGTGGAGTAAGCCAGAACTTTCTTAATATCCGTCTGCGTAATTCCGATCGTCGCCGCGAACAGGGCCGTCAGCGTGCCGATAATCGCCACTACCGTCAAGGCGATCGGTGCGCGTTCGAAGATCACGTGCGAACGCGAAACCATGTAAACGCCCGCGGTCACCATGGTGGCAGCGTGGATTAGTGCTGAGACCGGTGTCGGGCCTTCCATTGCATCGGGAAGCCAAACATAGAGCGGAATCTGCGCCGATTTGCCGCAAGCCCCCACCATCAGCAGAATTCCGATCGCGGTCAGCAGTCCCGCTCCCGCGGTTTCCGGCGCGATGGGTTGGACCTTGTCGAATACCTGCGTGAAGTTCAGCGACCCGAAATGCTGGATGATCAGGAAGAGGCCGATAAGAAATCCGAAGTCACCGATGCGGTTAACGATGAACGCTTTCTTTCCAGCCGATGCCGCAGAATCCTTCGTGAACCAGAATCCGATCAGCAAGTACGATGCGAGTCCGACGCCCTCCCAGCCGATAAACATCAGCAGGTAGTTGTTGGCCAGGATCAGCGTCAGCATGAAAAACATGAACAGGTTCAGGTAGGTGAAAAAGCGGTAGTAGCTGGGGTCATCCCACATGTAGCCGACGGAGTAGATGTGAATCAAGAATCCGACTCCCGTGACGACCAGCAGCATGACCAGCGAGAGCTGATCGAGATAGAAAGCGAAGTCAACCGAAAAGCTGCCGGAGCGAATCCAGTGGGCCAGATATTCCTGGTAGGGAAGTGTGATGGACGACAAACGCAGAGCGACCGTCAGTGCCCATGCAAACGCGGCACCAGAAAAGAACAAGCCAACGGTGCTCACCGCCGTTCGCGAAGACTTCTTGCCCAGGAAGCCGTTGATTGCGGCTCCCGCCAGCGGCAGGACGGGGATCAGCCAGAGATTGAGAGAAGACGTCATAGCTTGAGCAGGTTCACCTGGTCGATATTCAGCGTTTCGCGCGTGCGGTAAACAGCAATGATGATCGCCAGTCCCACCGCGGCTTCCGCAGCGGCCACCACCATGACGAAGAAGACGAAGACTTGGCCGGCCAGCACATGCCAGTGCGCGGCGAAAGCGACGAACGAGAGATTCACGCCGTTCAGCATCAGTTCAATCGACATGAAGATGGTGATGATGTTGCGCTTGATGAGAAATCCCGTCACGCCACAGGCGAACAAGATTCCGCTGAGCACGAGATAGTACGAAAGGGGCACCATTATTCTTTCACTCTCTGTGCCGGATCGCCGCTGGGAACCGTCGGCTTGCTGGCCAGCACGACTGCGCCCATGATGGCAATCAGAATCAAGATGGAAGTAATTTCAAACGGCAGCAGGAATTCATGAAACAGCAAGCCGCCAATCACCTGAGGAGTTCCCGGCAAGGCGCCGACCGCGACCGCTTCCGTTCCGGAGTGCTTCAGAAGGACCCACGCGATCAGCAGGCTGCCCAATAACATTCCTGGAATGCCGAATAGCATTGCGACGCGGCTGCCTTTGGTTTCTTCTTCGACCCCGGCATTCAGCAGCATGATGACGAACACGAACAGCACCATGATGGCGCCGGCATAAACGATCACCTGCACCGCCGCCACGAATTCGGCGCCGAGCAGTAAATATTCTCCGGCCAGCGCGGCCATCACAGCAATCAGCGAGAGCGCGCTGTTGATGGGATGCCGCTGCACCAGCAGGTTCACCGCACCCGCGACGCAGACGGCTCCGAAAGCCAGAAACAGAATTAAGTGAACGCTAAGCATTGAGACCGAGTTCTTGGGATCATCGACTGGGCCGCGGAGATCAGTTCGAACGACTGAGTTCTGATCCCAAACGTCTAGTCCCTGATCCCTGCTCTTCTTACCACGCTACTGCGATCGCCGTGCCGATCAAATTCACCAGCGCCAGCGGCAGTAGGAACTTCCAGCCAAACGCCATCAGTTGGTCATAGCGGAAGCGCGGCAAAGTCCCGCGCACCCATATATACAAAAAGAGAAAAGCGAAAATCTTGGCGGCAAACCAGAACACCGGCAGAATCGCCTGCAAAATCGGAGGACCGAAAATCGGTCCATGCCAGCCTCCGAAAAACAGCAGTGTCGCCAGGCAGGCCACCGTGATCATGTTCGCGTACTCGGCCATAAAGAACATGGCAAACTTCATCGCGCTGTATTCAGTGTGATATCCAGCCACGAGTTCAGTTTCCGCTTCCGGCAGATCAAACGGAATGCGGTTCGTTTCCGCATAAGCCGCCATCAGGTAACAGAAGAAGCCAATCGGCTGGACAAAAATATTCCAGCGCGGAATGAATCCCCAGAAGTGGCCGCCCTGAGCGTTGACGATGTCGCGAAGACTGAAGCTACCCGACAGAATCAGCACGCCCACCAGCGACAGTCCAAGCGAGATCTCGTAGCTCACCATCTGCGCGCTGGCGCGCAATCCGCCGAGCAGCGAATATTTGTTATTCGACGACCATCCGGCCAGCGCGACGCCGTAAACGCCAATTGATGTCACGCCAAGGATCATCAGCAGGCCGATGTTCACGTCGGTAATTTGTAGCGGAATGCTGTACCCGCCAATGGTGATCGAGTTGCCAAACGGGATCACCGCGATCGAGGTCAAAGCAAAAATCACTGCGATCAGCGGCGCCGCAATGTAGAGCGGCTTGTAGACATGCGGCGGAGTCAGATCCTCTTTGAACAAAAACTTGATACCGTCGGCGGCAGGCTGCAGCAGTCCAAACGGCCCGACCCGCGTGGGTCCCCAGCGATTCTGCATGCGGCCGACCACCTTGCGCTCCAGCCAAACGGTGTATGCGACCGCCGTCAGCAGCACGCCGAGAACGACCGCTGACTTGATCACCGACGCAAGTATGAATAGCCAGATTGGCAACGGCACGCCTTGCTTCCTCTCTTGCTAAGCTGCAAATTATGAGCGAAGGGCCGCGAGCAACAGCCAACAACTTCCTCTCGCTGCTCTCAGCTCACTGCTACGAATCAGTCTGCCGCAACCTCAGCCGGTTTGACTTCGTGACTCTCCATCACCGACTTTAAAGCCCGCGAGTACCGTCCCAGCGTGCCCGAAGTAAACAACCCATCGTTTGCCGGAACAATGGAGTCCGCCTTGTGTGTCGCGCCCGGGCCGCTCTTCGCGAGCGACGTATGCTCGCTGTTGCCCGCCAGGAGATTCAGGCGGGAGACGTCATAGCCGGGAACCAAGCGCTGAATCTCGTCGAGAATCGCCGTGGGATCGAGTGGGCTCAACTTCGGTTCAAGGCCTTGCATCTCGAGCCAAACGGAATGGCGGTCTGCTTCACCCGATTGTGCTCCGCGGGATTGCCCCATGTCGGCACGCGTGCCACCGCCGAATGGTACGAGCTTACGAACCTCGTAGCCCATCGCGTCAGCGATCCGGACGATCATTTCGAAATCCGCTTTTGTGCCCGAGATTTCCCCAGCCTTCTTGACCAGTTGGACATCGCCGCAGGTGTTAGTCATGGTGCCGGATTTTTCGTAGGCATTTGCTGCGGGAAGAACTACATCTGCCATGACCGCAGTTTCCGTCAGGAACATATCCTGCACGAGTACGAAAGTTTTCGAGAAGGCAAACGGATCGATACTCTGGCGCCCGATGGGATTCGATCCAACCACGTATAGCGCTTTCAGCTTGCCGGCTTTCGCGGCACCCACCATGCCGGCAAGATCCAGCCCGGCGGTCTGCGGAATCTCCGGCCAATCTTTGTGGAACTCGCTCGATCCGGCGGTGGAATGGTAGCCGGGGAGCAGATCGGGATAAAGCCCCATGTCCGCCGCACCGCGCGAGTTGGCGTAATCGGCGAGGCACACGAACTTAGCGCCGGAGATGCCCGAACCGAACGTCACCAGACTCGCAATGCTGGTGCCGCGAATCTCCGAGCCGAAAATGATGATGAGATTCTGCTCAGCTCGAAGTTTCTCGCGCAGGGCGATCCATGCATCTTTATTTACCACCGGGCTGGCGATGGCCTCCTCCGCCGCATCGTCACCAGCCAGGAACGCTGCAACTTTCCCTTCCGTTCCCGCTGGGATCTGCGTGAAACTCGTCGCCTGCCTCCGCAGTTTGATCGACTCCGAGTTGACGACATACAGTTTCGCCCGATGCAGCCGCACATTATTGCGAATCTGCCACGCCAGCAGCGGGTGCTGCTCCGTGGGATCGTTTCCGATCAGCAGAATCGCTGGAGCCGAGAAGACGTCTGCCATGCTTGCCGTCAGGTCGGCCTTGCCACGCAGCGCTGCAGCCAAGGCAGGGAAGTCGGCGGTACGGTGATGATCGACGTTGTTTGTCTTCAGAACAGTTCGCGCGAACTTCGAGAGCAGGTACGATTCTTCGTTCGTCGTGCGCGTCGATCCAATGACGCCGATCGCCGAGCCGCCATCCTTATCGCGAACTTCAGCGAATTTCTTTCCGACGAGTTCGAAAGCTTCTTCCCAGGTCGACGGCGTGAGTTTTCCGTTCTTGCGGATCAGCGGCTGCGTCAGGCGCTCTTCGTGATTCGCGAAGTCGAAAGCGTAGCGGCCCTTAATACAGAGGAAGTCACCATTCGTTCCGCTCTTGTCGCGATTGTCGCCGCGAACGATCTCCATTCCCGTGTCGGATCGCCGTACACCCAAGGTCGTTTTACATCCGTCGCCGCAGTGCGTGCAGACGGTGCCGACGTGCTTCATCTCCCATGGGCGAGTTTTGTAACGATATGCACCCGAAGTCAGCGCACCGACGGGACAAATGTCGATGCACATGCCGCATTCTTCACATTCCAGATGATCTTCTTTATTAGGAGCGATCAGGGAACTTACGCCGCGATTCTGCACGCCGAGCGCCCATACATCCATACCTTCGCCGCACACGCGTACGCAGCGGTAGCACAGGATGCATCGCGGCCGGTCGAAGAACACTACAGGGGACCATTGCTGCTCCTCCTTGTGGTTCTTCGCCTCCATAAATTTAGATTCGGCGGCGCCGTAGCTGAACGTCATGTCCTGCAGTTCGCATTCGCCACCCGCATCGCACACCGGGCAATCCAGCGGATGGTTGCCGAGCAGCATTTCCAGCATCGACTTGCGTGCCTGCTTGATCTCCTCGCTGTCGGTGGTGACGATCATGCCTTCGCCGACTACGGTCGTGCACGCAGTCTGCAGCTTCGGCATCTTCTCGACTTTCACCAGGCACATACGGCAAGCGCCTTGCAGCGAAAGATTGGGGTAATAGCAGAACGAAGGCACTTCGATCCCCACGCTCTTGCAGGCCTCAATCAGCAGCGTGCCCGCGGGAGCAGTGAGTTTCTTGCCGTCGACGACAAGCGATACGAGTTTTGGAGCCTCAGTCATGTAATTTGGCGATTGAGTGATCGGGTCATTGCGCGATTGAAAAACCCAAAGGCGAAAGCTTGATCAATCGCGAAATCACCCAATCTCTCAATGACTCAATGCGACCATCTCTTCCGCTGCCCCTTGCTTCTCGTAAGGGCACGACTTGCCGTCGAGATGATCTTCAAATTCTTTTCTGAACTTCTTCACGAATCCAATCGTTGGCATCGCCGCCGCGTCTCCTAGCGGGCAGAACGTCCGTCCCAACATGTTTTCCGCCAGGTACTGCATGTTGTCGATGTCTTTCTTCATCCCGCCGCCGCGGTGAAATCGGATCAGCGTCTTCTTCAGCCAATCCGTACCTTCGCGGCAGGGGATACACCATCCGCAGCTCTCATGCTGGTAGAACTTCATTGTGCGCAGGGCGAATTTTACGATGCACTGCTGGTCGTCGATCACGACCACGCCGCCTGAACCCAGCATGGATCCGGCCTTCGCGACCGAGTCGAAATCCATCGCGACATCAATTTCATCGGCGGTGAGAACGGGACACGAAGATCCTCCCGGCACCACTGCTTTCAAACTTCGCCCATTCGGAATCCCGCCGCCCACGTCGTACAACATCTTCTTCAGGTTGTAACCCATGGGCAGTTCGTAAACCCCAGGCTTGGCGACATTCCCGCTCAGGCAGAACAGCCGCGTACCACCATTCTTGGGCGTGCCCAGCTTCGCATACCAGTCTGCGCCCCCCAGGATGATGTGCGGAACGTTCGCGAGCGTCTCAGCATTATTAATGACCGTCGGCCCGCCCCACAGCCCCACCACGGCAGGGAAGGGAGGCCGTATTCGCGGGATGCCTCGCTTTCCCTCAAGCGATTCCATCAACGCCGACTCTTCGCCAACCTCGTAAGCGCCCGCGCCACCGTGCCAGTAAATGTCCAGATCGCGCCCGCTGCCGAAGATGTTCTTGCCGATAAATCCCTTCGCATAGGCGTCTTTGATCGCTTTCTGCATGATGTTAGACAAATAGCGGTACTCGCCGCGAATGTAGATGTAGCCGCTCTTTGCGCCCACGGCTAGAGCCCCAATCATGACGCCCTCGATCACCGAGTGCGGATCGTGCTCGAAAATCAGCCGGTCTTTGCAGGTTCCGGGCTCGCTCTCGTCGCCGTTACACAGCACGTATTTCGGCTTGGCCGACTGCTTGGGAACGAATGACCACTTCATCCCGGTGGAGAATCCAGCGCCGCCCCGTCCTCGGAGGCCGGAATTCTTGACCTCATTAATAATGGCGTCCGGCTCCATGGCGAGCGCCTTCTGCACGGCTTTGTAGCCGTCGAGTTCGAGGTAGCGATCGATGTTGGTCGCACCCTGGCCGAAGCGCCGGGAGACGACCTTTACCTCGTCGGGATGAGAGACCAGATCAGCCATGAATTTGAGTTATTGAGCGATTGAGTCATTGGCGATTGAAAAGCTTTATATTCCAATCGCTCGATCACTTAATCGCTAAATTATTGGGTTCCCTTCTTCTTATATTCATCCAGAATCCTGTCCATCTTCTCTGTGGTCAGGTTCTCGTGAAAATCGTAATTCACCTGCGCGGCCGGAGCCCAGCTGCATGCCCCGATGCATTCCACTTCTTCCAGCGTAAACATGCCGTCGGCGGTGGTCTGCTTGTGGCCAATGCCCAACTTCTTCGCGCAATGATGCAGAATTTCTTCGCCGCCGCGCACCATGCAGCTGATATTGGTACACACCTGCACGTTGAATTTCCCGCGCGGCTTGGTGGTCAGCATCGAGTAATAGCTGATCACGTTGCGCACTTCGAGCTCAGTCAGATCCAGCCGCGATGCGATCTCCGCGATTACCTCATCCGAGAGGTAGCCAACCTCGTCCTGAGCGTAAAGCAGCGTGGGGACGAGCGCCGACCTCTTGGTCGGATAATGCGGCACCATCTCCGCAAACCGCGATTCGAACTCCTCAGAAAATCTCATAAATCTATCAAAAGAAATCTCGTTCAGCCTTATGCAGCGGCACATCTTTGCCACGAATTATGTAGCGATCCGGAGAAATCACGTCGAATGCAGAAAGATCATTTCCAAATTCCACGACGATTACCCTCTTTAGCGCCAACTCACTCACTCCTTCGATGCGGAGCCTGGCGACGCTCGCATTCTCACCTCTAGTCTCTAACCCTTTGACCGCTTCAGTTAATTCCTGCAGTTCATTCGAAGTCCATCCATCGAAGGGGCATTGTGCAGAACTAAAATAATGGCCTCCGTTGCACCGCCAGTAAGCTCTTAACAATGTGCTCCAATCACCCGATCGCTAAATCACTCGATGTCCTATCGGTCTATTTCTCCCAGCACGATGTCGATGCTGCCGATCGCCGCGACCACATCCGCCAGCAACCGTCCCTCGCACATTTTTGGCAAAGTCTGCAGATTCGCAAAGCACGCCGACCTCATGTGCACCCGATACGGCTTCGCCGTGCCGTCGCTGACGATGTAATAGCCCATCTCCCCGCGCGGAGATTCCACCGCCTGATAGACCTCGCCAACTGGTACCGCAAAGCCTTCCGTAATGATCTTGAAGTGATAGATGAGGGATTCCATCTGCGTCTTCATCTTTTCGCGCTCCGGGAGAACCACACCGGGAGCGTCGGCTTTGGTCGGGCCTTCCGGCATGCCATCCAGCGCCTGGCGGACGATTCCTATCGACTCGCGCAACTCCTGCACGCGACACATGTATCGCGCAAAGACATCGCCTTCCTGCGAGACCGGCACTTTGAACTGGAACTTCTCGTAACTCGAGTACGGCATGTCTCGCCGCAGGTCGATATCGACGCCGCTGCCACGCAGGGTCGGGCCGGTCGCCCCCAAAGCGATGGCGTCTTCGGCCGTCATGCGAGCGACGCCTCTTGTACGCATCCCCCAGATCGGATTCCCGGTCAATAAATTCTCGTACTCATCGATTCTCTCCGGAAAATATCCCGCGAAGTCACGCACGCGATCAAAGAATCCCAGAGGCGGTTCCAGCGCCACTCCGCCCACGCGGAAGTAGGAAGTCATCATGCGCTGTCCGCTTACCATCTCGAACATGCGCAGGACTTCTTCGCGTTCGCGGAAACAATATAAGAAGACCGTCAGCGCGCCGATGTCCATGGCGTGAGTGCCCAGCCAAACCAGGTGCGAATTAATCCGGGTTAATTCGTTCAGCAACACCCGCAACCACTGCGCCTTCGGCGGAATTTCCAGTCCCAGAAGCTTTTCCACTGCCAGCACGTAGCACAGGTTGTTGGTCATCGGGCACAGATAGTCGATGCGGTCGGTGAGCGGCACCACCTGCTGGTAGAACTTGGCCTCGCAAGTCTTCTCGATCCCGGTGTGCAGAAAGCCGATGTCGGGCATCATGCGCACGACAGTTTCGCCGTCAATCTCTAGCAGGACGCGCAGCACGCCGTGGGTCGAGGGATGCTGCGGGCCCATATTCAGGATCATGGTTCGATCCTGTCCGGGCTCCAGAACGGGTGTGGGATTCAGGTGGGCCATCTTCTCTTCTAGCGGTAGCCCTCCACCGGATAATCCTTGCGCAGCGGGTGGCCTTCCCAATCCTCCGGCATGAGGATACGCCGTAAATAAGGATGTCCCGTGAACCGCACTCCGAACAGATCAAAGACCTCGCGCTCAAAGTAGTTCGCCCCCGGCCACACCGAGGTCAGCGACTCGATCACGGGGCTTGAACTGTTCAACCTCACCTTCAGGCGTACGCGCTCTTTGTTAGGAATCGAAAGCAGATGATAGACGACCTCAAATCGCGGCTCCGCCGGATACCAATCTACGCAGGTGACATCCGACAGGAAATTGAACGGGCAGGCGGGATCTTCTTTCAGCAGCGCACACGCCTCGCGGATGCTGCCCCGCTCGAGGTAAATCGTCATCTCGTCGCGATCGAACTTGACGCCCTCGACGGCAGCCGTATTCCAGCCGAGCAAGCGAGCGACCGCGGGATGATTCTTCAACTGCTCCAGATCGGTAACCGCGGGGACCAGCGCCATTAGAAGTTCCCCCGTTTCGCGCCAGTCTCGCCCCAGTCCAGAACGCCTTTTTTCCAGACGTAAAAGAAGCCGACTAGGAATATTCCGATGTACACCAGCATCTCCCACAGGCCAAAATGCCCGAGCTTACGCAGGATCACGGCCCACGGATAGATGAAAACCGCCTCAACATCGAACAGAATGAACAGCATAGCGACCAGGTAGAATTTTACCGAGAAGCGCTGCCGGGAGTCGCCCACCGGGGTCATGCCGCATTCATAAGGAGAGAGCTTGGCGCGCGTGGGCTTCCGCTCCCCGATCAGCCACGAGAGCGTGACAATTGCAGCCGCGATCCCGCCAGCCATAAGAATATGGATAAGGAACGGGAGGTAGCGAGCGAAGTAATTGTCGGGCATAGTACGGGGTATATATAATTCGCGCCAGCGTTACCGGAAACATTCTAGGTTATGGGCTTGCACCGAGAGTGTCAAGCGCGCAGCAGCGCATTCTGTGAAAATGGAGATGAAAATTTTGTGATTGAGTGATCGGGTAATTTTGTAATTGAAAATCAACGCTGGCAGCGTCTTTTGCTGGCCATCCAATTACACGATTATAAAATTACACAATTACTGAATTGCCCCAATCCCTATGATTTTCGGCTTCAATACCGATGTGAAACACGTGGATACGATCTACCACGTTCAAAGTGAAGCCCGTGAGGGCGAACTTCTTCTGCAGACGCAGGTTTTCGTGCGTGGACGCTGCATCGGAAAGAAAGCCACGTCCTACGCCGCGAAAGCGGCAGAATCCCAGTTTGGAGACTCGCAGAAGGAGCAACTGCTCCGCGAGCAACACCGGCTCGTGCTGGATGCGATCCGGGAAGGGAAGTTGGACGACGTTCTCGACCATCCGGAGCCGGAGGCGTTAGCCACGGTGAAGGAATTGGAAGTGCAGTGGTTGAACTCGGAATCCGTCCACGCCGAACGCAACTTGACCATGCAACTGCGTGTGACCGAAGGGGGCGCTGGAGCTTCGGGAGCGCGGCTGACGTTCCGCTTCGCCCGTCCCGGATCCGCGCCGTTTTATACCCAAGCCGTGGCCGACTCCGGCGGCGCCGCCGAAATCAAGATCGAAGTCGAAGAAGCAGCCCTCCCCGATTCTTCGTTGCTGGTCCAGGCCAGCTTCGAAGGCCGCACCGCCACCAGGAAATTCGTCCTAAGAAAAGCCGAGTAAGGCCCGAGCGGTCACGTTGTGTCCTTCTAGTGTCGGCGTCATCCCGAGCGTAGCCGCTTTTCAGGCGGAGCGAGGGATCTCGCGCGGATCTTCAGCGTCCAACAAGCCTGGAGTGCGATAATCTCGAAGATCACACTGTCGTATCCGTGCAAAATGAAACTCCAGATCAACGGCGACCCACGCGACTTCAACGATGCCTCCGCTCCATTCACGATGGCGGCCCTGATCGAATCCCTCGGCATGAAATCCGACCGCGTCGCGATCGAATTGAATCGCGACATCGTCCCCCGCGACCGCTGGACCGAAACCACGTTGAAGGACGGCGACCAACTGGAGATCGTCCACTTCGTGGGCGGCGGTAGCGGGTGACTCACGTCACCGCCGCTCTGTAACTCTTGTCATTCCGAACCGGTCTGCAAGACCGGTGAGGAATCCGCTTCTTCTGATCCCCAAAGTTCGTATCAGGGTATCGCTTCAGCGATATCGGTCCGAAGCCGTCCGAATCGACTACGCCTTTAGGCGCTGCGCCGCCCCACCGGGAACTCCTTTAGTCACTAACCCCTTCCTTTTCTTTGCTTGATCCACAGCCCCTCATGCCTAAAATGTGTGAAACATTTTGCACCGCAATTGTTTCGGAGAGATTCAGGGGATCATGCAGGATCGTTTCACATCTCGGGAAGTCATTGCGCTCACCGGCATCACTGCCCGCCAGTTGCAGTGGTGGGACGAGCGCGGGGTGGTCAAGCCTGAGCGTGAAGGCCATCGCCGGCTCTATTCTCTCGACCGTCTGACCGAAGTAGCCGTGATCTGCGAACTGCGCCGCAAGGGATTCTCCCTGCAAGGTGTCCGCAAGGTCATGCGCTTTCTTGATCGCGAATTCGGCAAGGGCCTGGCGGAGATCGTCGACCGCAACTCCGAATACCACCTTCTCACCGACGGCAAGCGCCTCTATCTCGAAACTTCGGTGCGCCAGATTGTCGACATTCTCAAGAACTCCAACCAGCCGATTCTCAGTGTTTGCCTGAGCGACGCCGTGCGGCAGGTGCGGGCCGGGGTTGTCTCCCGTAAGGCGAATACTTCGGTAACTTCGCTCAACAACCGTAGGCATGCTAGAAAAGTTTTGTAGGGAATTTCTCGGATTCGCGGTCCTAAACGGATTAACAGGGGGGGAACACATGGTCGGTGAACTGGACGTCCTCAATGAGTGGATTCCGGAACAAATGCAGCCCGGTACCGTCTTTGTGCTCGAAAACGCCGGAGAGATTGGTGAGAAGGAAGATCCCTACTGGGCCGTGCTCGCCTGCCCGTCCTGTGGCATGCTTGGCCTGATCACGCGCAAGCAGATCAACGGATTCATCCCGGTCATCTGCGGCTCAGAGTGCTGCTCCGCGCAGTTCTTTATTCGCGAAAGTGAAGTCGTCGTCCGCAAGCCGTTCTAGTTCGAAGCGGGGTGCCTCGCCCACGAAACCGTGCCAGGGAGTTGCGCTCCGCTGCGCATACAAAACTCGTCTTAAGCGTTTGGTTCTTTCATCAATTGCGTAAAGACCGGAAGGTCGATGTTCCCTCCGCTCACCACGCAAACAATTTTTCCTGATCCGCATTTCCCGCTCAGTCCAGCCGCAACCGCGCAAGCGCCTGCTCCTTCGCAGATGATGTGGTTCCGTTCCGCAACGATCTTCATCGCCTGCCGTATTTCTTCGAGCGTGCACACAACAGAACCGGAGAGCAGATGATGTGCGATGTCCCACATGCGAGGAAAGACGGACTTGCCGCCGCAGCCATCGACAAAGCTGGCCTTCCAGTCGGGAAAGTTCTGCGCTGATCCAGCCGCCAGCGACCGCGAGAGAGGTGCAGCCGTTTCGGGCTCCGCCGCGAAAACTTTCGCCTTACTTCCGCGTTCTTTAAATGCCGCCGCGATGCCGCACGACAAGCCGCCGCCGCCGAATCCCGCGGCCACGGCCTCGACATCGGGAAGGTCTTCCAGAATCTCCAATCCCGCTGTAGCATTTCCCGCAATGAACTCGTCTTCTTCGAAGGGATGCACGAATGCTCCATCCATCTCCGGGTGCGCACGCTCTGCCAGAGCCTTCCAGCAGCGGTCATACGAAGCCTTCACGATCTCGCCTCCAAGGCGGCGTACCGCTTCCAGCTTGGCTGCCGGAGCGGCGTCGATCACGAGCACCTTGCACGGAACGCCCGCCTTGCGCGCTGCCAGCGCGACTCCCTGGGCGGCGTTCCCGGCGCTCACAGTCCAGACGCCACGTCTCCGCTCCACCTCCGGTAAAAGGCGCACAGCGTTATAGGCTCCGCGAATCTTGAAGGAGCCGATCGGTTGCAGGCACTCGAGCTTGAGATAGATTTCCGCCGGACCGTCGTAATTCAGTCGCACCAGCGGTGTGCGGATGGCCGCTTCGTAAACATGTTTGCGAGCATCATCGATGAGTCCCGCGGGGATATTGCGTGGAATCGTTTCGGTGGACGAACTATGAGTGCCCATGAAGGCCTTTCGGTCGAATTATTTCTTTCCAGCCTTCATTTCATTCAACTGCACCGGCACTTGCTCGACGATCTCAATCCCGAATCCTTCCAGCGCCGCTACCTTCTTCGGACGGTTCGTCAGCAGCCGCACTCGACGTAAATTCAGGTCCGACAGAATCTGCGCACCGATGCCGATCTCGCGCTGGATATGCTTTGTGTTGTCGTAGAGAGACGGAAGCATACGTCCGCCATGGAAGCTGAGAGCAGTACGGTCTCCGACCTTCTCAACTGAGAATCCCTGCGACGTCTGATGCAGGTAGATCAACGCTCCCATGCCTTCCTGCGCAATGCGATGCAGCGAGCCTTCAAGCGTGGCGTGGCATTCGCATCCCGTGGCGCCGAATACATCGCCCATCAGGCAGTGCGCGTGCATGCGGACCAGCACCGGTTCGCGGCTGTGCTCGATATCTCCGCGAACCAGCGCCACGTGCGACTCGCCGCCATCCACTTCACTCGAATATGCGATGAGCCGGAATTCTCCGAAGCGAGTCTCGATCAACGCTTCGCCCACGCGATTCACGTAGCGCTCGTGCGCCATGCGGTAACGGATCAGTTCCGCGACCGTCAACATCTTCATCTTGTGCTCGCGGCAAAACTCGATCAGGTCGGGGACGCGCGCCATGCTGCCGTCGTCCTTCATGATTTCGCAGATGATTCCCGCCGGAACCATTCCTGCCAGCCGCGCCAGATCGACCGAAGCTTCGGTTTGTCCCGCCCGCACCAGCACTCCGCCTTTGCGCGCGCGCAGAGGGAACATGTGCCCGGGACGCGCCAGATCCGAAGGCTTGGTCGCGGGGTCGATCGCCACCTGAATCGTGCGCGCGCGGTCGTGCGCCGAAATCCCGGTCGTTACTCCCTGGCGCGCGTCGATCGCCTCGCAGAACGCCGTCCCGTATTGCGACGTGTTCTCGGCGGTCATCGGACCGATGTTCAAGTGCTCGAGCCGCTCCTCGGTCATAGCCAGGCAGACCAGGCCGCGCCCATATTTCGCCATGAAGTTGATGGCTTCGGGTGTAACTTTCTCGGCCGCGAGGGTCAGGTCGCCCTCATTCTCGCGGTCTTCGTCGTCGACCACCACGATCATGCGGCCCGCGCGGATTTCCTCGATGGCATCAGGGACATCGGTAAATGGAGGCTGGGGACTCATAATGACGCGATTTTAGCAGAGGGAACGTGTTCCATATGCCGATAGAGAGTCCCCGCTGATGGTTGGGGTAGCCCTTTTGCTGGCGCACGAACACGTTGGGTGCCCGGGAATAACCGTGGAAGAGCGGCCTTCTAAGGGCCCCGAAAAGTGGCACCCAAAGGACAACAGAATTTGAGTCCATGTTGGCCTGCCGTAAGAGAGATCCCAACCACAAGGCGTAAAGGCCGTCCACTTTCCTGACCGGAAACGCACCCCTCGAAAAGCTGCTCCTCCACGGAGTTCATCCAAGCACTTTTCCACACCGCTCCTGTGACATCTGCCCTTGTGCCGGTGTTGAGAAACCAGAGATCATCGTCGAGGCCGTGACGGTGCGCCGGGAATCAGATTCGTTCCATTTTGGAACTGTCTCCCGTGCGCCGAGCTTTTAAGTTCTTTGAAATCAAGACTTTGCCCGTAAGTGAGTGTGCCCCATAGATTTTTTATCGATTTCCCGCTAACTCGGTGATTCCAATAGACCCCAGGGGGGAGGGGGGGTACCCCGAGCACCGGGGCGGTTCCATTTTGGGAGAAACGTCGCTGCAATTGTTTTGTCGAACGAAGAAAACGACGACTGCCCGGTGTTCGCGACTCGCCGTTCATAAATGTCGTCACTCGCCGCTCCCGCCCATGCGTTCCTGCAGTTGCTTGCGGTATCGGCGGCTTAATCGCACTCTCGCTCCGTTGTCGAGCTGCACTTCGTATTCTCCGTCTACACGAAGCTGCAATCCGCGCACGCGCTCCAGGTTGACAATGCTCGACCTGTGGACGCGGCAAAACACATTCGGATCCAAATCTTCCTCGAGTTCCGACATGCTGCGTCGTAACAGATGGCTCTTCGAACCGACATGCAGGCACGCGTAATAGTCGGCCGCTTCGATCCAGTCAATCTCCAAGATCTTTACGAACTGAACCTGCCCTGCGGTTTTCACGGCAACGCGCTCCAGACGCTGCCTGCGATCGCGTCCCAGCCGGATTCTTTGCTTGGCGCGCTCGAGAGCCAGCGCAAAGCGAGCATTGTCGAACGGCTTCAGGAGGTAATCGAGCGCTCCGGCTTCAAAGGCGCGCAGCGCGTATTGGTCATACGCGGTGACGAATACGACCGCAGGAGGCAAATCGTTTCCCAGCAACTCGAGGACATCGAAGCCATCGCACTCCGGCATCTGTACGTCGAGAAAAAGGAGATCCGGCTTCGCGATCCGGATCTCACCGATCGCCTCGGTTCCGGAGCTGCATTCGGCAACGATTCCAATGTCTTCATCACGGCGCAGCAGCACGGCGAGATTGCTGCGCGCGAGCGGTTCGTCGTCCACAATCAGCGCGCGTATTCGTGGAGAATGTTCAGCCGCGCGCACGAGATTATCCCTTGGACTCGTTGGTGGATGACACGCGAAAAGGAACCGAGACCGATGCCTCGACTCCGCTTGGAGCCCGATTGTGCAGGCTCAAGTCGAAGGCATCTCCGTAGAGGCCGTGCAGGCGCGTCCGCGCGTTGGAGATTCCGATTCCCGTCCGGCCAGTTTCCCAGCCAGAGGGCAAGCTCGGACCGTCGTTGTAGACCCGCAACGTGAGCGTGCCGTTCAAACGGGACGCTGCAATGCGGATTGCACCGCCCTCGACGCGTTTGGAAATGCCATGTTTCACTGCGTTCTCGACCATGGGCTGCAAAATCAGGCTTGGAACCTGCGCGGGAAGAAGCTCTGCGGGCACATCGACGGTGAACTGCAGCCGCTCCGCAAAGCGCGCCTTCTGAATGTCGAGGTACTTCTGTGCGAATTCCAGTTCCTCCGCGAGTGGAACCTGTTGCCGGTCGGAATCCTCAAGCACCCTCCGCAGAAAGTCGCTGAGGCCTGCGATCATGCTTACGGCCGCGTCGTTTCTCTGTTCGCGCACCAGTCCGGCGATTGCATTGAGGGTGTTGAAGAGGAAATGCGGTTCGATCTGCCGACGTAGTGCGTTGAGTTGCGCTTTAGAGAGTTGCTCGTTGAGCCGGGCGGTTTCGGTTTGCTGGAGCGCCAGTTGTTCGCGCGACCGCTGGATGTGGTTGACCAGCAGAATCAGGCTGTAAAGGATCACGTAGGAGAGAAGCCCGTTCGTGTATTTCTGCCAGGTGAGCGGGAGAAATGGATCTGGCCGCGGATTCAGGGCCCACGGATTCAGCATCTCCTCCCACAAAGCGCGCCAAGCCGCATCCACGACGCCAATCGCAGCGCATGCGGCAAGATGCACACCCCAGGTGGCGACGCGTCTCCATTGTGAAAGCGGATATCGATGGCTGAGCTGGGACACAAATGGAGTTGCCAGCATCCACGGCACCCACGAAATCAGCAGTGTGAAGAACAGGCGTCCCCAGTAGTGATGCATGCCCTCCGCCCGCATAACAAAGACAGTTTGTGTGGCGTCGAACAGCCCGATCCCGCCCCAGATGCTTGCAATCCACAACCATCGCGGCGAGTCGGTTCGAGAGGGCGTGACGTCCATAGTCAGAATCGTATTCTATGATCGGCCGGAACGGACAACAATGCAGCCAACCGCCGGAGTTTTGCAGGGGATGGTCTGGCCATGCGCGCGGCGCACAGCGATACTGTTAGGCATGATGAACAAGAAGATCGCTTCGCTCCTCGCCGTGATGGTCGTTCTGTCCGCGGCTGCGCTTCTCAAGTCTGCTACTTTGCCTGCTGGCTCCGGCCCGGAATACACCAGCGACGCCCAGATGAAACTTCCGGAGAATTATCGCCAGTGGACTTATCTGACCACCGGATTCGACATGAGCTACAACCCCGGGGCCATGCAGATGGATCATCACATGTTCGACAATGTCTTCGCGAATCCGGAGGCTTACAAGGTGTTTCAGGAGACGGGGACATGGCCGGACAAGACAGTGTTGGTGCTCGAAGGCCGCATGGCGGAAGGTAAGGGATCGATCAATCAGAAAGGGAACTACCAGGGCGGCGAGATCATGGGGATTGAAGCGCACGTCAAGGACGAAGCGCGTTTTCCGGGGAAGTGGGCGTTCTTCATTTTCGGCGACGCCAAGACAGCGAAGATGGTCCCCACAAACATGGAGTGCTACACCTGCCATGCCGACCATGCGGCTGTCGACACTACGTTCGTCCAGTTCTATCCGACGCTGCTGCCGATCGCGAAGAGCAAGGGGACGCTGAGCGCTGGTTATCAGAAGGAAAGCGCTCAGAAGTAGTTATGAGAAGAAAGTCAAAACCCCATCCTCCTTTGCGTAAACCGTGCAAGAAGATGGGGCATTCGCGGCTTTATGCCGCGATTTGCGAGCGATGGTTTCTAATTCTTGGGCTGCGAGGTGCTGAACGCGAACCGGCTGGCGAGGAACTGTCCTTCGTCGCTGTCGAGCGGCAGGAGTTCGACGCGCATTCCTCCTTGGTCGCGCGACCAGCTGTTGCGTACTTGGAAGTAGTAGGACTTTCCCGATTCCGCGGTGAAATGTGCCGCGCTCGGTTCACTCAGCCCGATCAACATGCTTTGCGGACTGGCGCAGAGGTGGTGCTCTCCCGGGTCGACTGAGATATAGAAGTAGGAATCTCCGTGATTTGCTCCCACCCACGAGCCGTCGAGACCGAGCCGAGTTGTGGGCCTGGGGTGCGCCTCGAAGCTGTCGTCGTCCTGCACGAAATAGACCACGGCCTTGCCGTTCTCCGGTTGCACCGAGGGATGCTGCGCTTTGTCGGTCTTAACGTTGAACTTGACGCCGTCCGCGCCGCATGCGGGAGGAAGCGTGGGAGCGTTTTGTGCTATTGCTGTTGCCGCGAAGAGAAGCATGACGATAGGGACTTTCATAGTGTTCTCCTGCTTGAAGGTGGAGGCTCGATTTGTCGTCTCCGGCGAATTAGCCAAAGAGCTATCCACCTAGATGGTACCTCGGTCGGGGCAGGTTGTCCGGTTGGAGGAGCGAAGGCGGCGGGAAGGGAACCGGAGCCGTTAAATAGGGGA
Organism: uncultured Acidobacteriota bacterium; assembly: GCA_963700225.1. Taxonomy (GTDB): domain Bacteria; phylum Acidobacteriota; class Terriglobia; order Terriglobales; family Acidobacteriaceae; genus Sulfotelmatobacter. The sequence continues at coordinate 99,610 of CAVOWU010000012.1, read as the reverse complement.
CCGCAAGGTAATGTTGACACATAATATGTGCGCACGTATAATGTGTAAATGAATGTAACCCTTTCTATCGATGAGCAACTGGTCGTACGCGCTCGAGAGAAAGCCGAGGCGCTGGGCAAGAGCCTTAATCAGCTGATCCGCGACTATCTGCAGACGGTGGCAGGCGGGGATGATCCCGAGCGCAGCATCGAAGAGTTCAGACGGCTATCGGGCCGCGGCAACTCGCGCGGATGGCGTTTTAATCGAGACGAGATTCATGAGCGTTCGTAGCTTCTTCGATACGAACGTCCTTATCTACGCGGATGACAAGTCCGCTCCTGCCAAACAACGAAAGACGCTGGATCTGGTGGCCGAGCATCGGCGCGCCGGAACAGGAGTCGTTTCACTTCAGGTCTTGCAAGAATATTTCGTGACCGTCACCCGAAAACTGCATGTGGACGCAAGTGTAGCGCGCCGGAAAGTCGAGCTACTAGCCGAGTTCGACGTGGCCGCTCCGGAAGTCGCGGACGTTCTGGCGGCGATCGATCTGCATCGACTTCACAATTTTTCTTTCTGGGATGCGCTGATTCTCCGTGCAGCCAAACAGTCGGGGTGCAGCGTGCTTTTCTCGGAAGACATGCAAGGATCGCGCGAGATCGACGGGATCAAGATCGTGAATCCGTTCCAAAAGGAAGGATAACGCGGTAATTGCAAGGGCAGGGTGCTATTTCGCCGCGCTGGCTACTCTTACTCCGCGGGAACTGGCGGCGTAGCGAGCGATGCCTTTGTATAGCGCCTCGGCGATTTGCTCGCGGTATCCGTCGCTGCGCAGCTTCTGCTCATCGGTCGGGCTGCTGACGAAGGAAACTTCCGCCAGAATTCCCGGCATAGCGCTTTCTGTCAGGACCACGAACCCGGCTTCCTTGATGCCGCGATCGCGCAGGCCCGGATTCTGCACCGACAGCGTTCCATACATTGAGCGCTGCACACTGGCCGCGAGACGCCGCGACTGTTCGATGCGTTCGCGCAGGTCAGCTGGAGACAGCGCCGGCATTACTGCGTTCTTCATCGATCCGGCGACGGAGTGGGAATCCGCGTCCTTGGAGCCGGCCTCTTTCGATCCTGGAGCCGAAAAAGTATTCGTGTAATACGTCTCAACGCCGCGCGCGGAAGGCAGATCGCTGTAGTTCGCATGCACCGAAACAAAGAGGTCGGCTTGCGACTGGTTGGCGATCTCGGCGCGTTCGTCGAGCGGAATGTAATTGTCGTCCTGGCGCGTATAGATGACGCTTGCGCCGAGCCGGCTCTCGAGCAGCTTGCCGAGGCGTTGCGCGATCTCAAGCACCAGATCTTTTTCCAGCAGGCCACGTCGTCCGACGGTGCCCAGGTCCCATCCGCCATGGCCAGCGTCGACCACGATGCGCATTTTGGGAACGCGCGCTTTCAACTGCAAATCTTCCTTCGTCGGCGGCGGAATTATGATCGCCAGCTTGGTCTTCTCCGTCTCCGGAGTATTCGGGAACAGGTTGAACGTACTCTTGGGATTCGTCCCTATCTTGCGCACTTCAACGACCAGCCGGTAGGGATTTGATTCCAGGCTGACCGAGAAATTTGTGTTGCCCTTGGTTTCGAGCACAATGCGCGTCATGCCAGCAACCGGCTGGGCGACCCGGATGCGGCCGATCAGCGTGTCGCCCACGTCGATCGATTTTCCGATCAGATCGGGGGCGAGCTGGGTATCGTGCAGGTCGAAGTAAATGCGGTCAGGTCCGGTCAGGCGATGCGCTTCGTACTGCACCTGGTCTTCGAGGTCGAGAACGACGGTACTCGAATCTGGCGACGACCAGTGCCGCACTCCCGTGACCCGCGGAAATTTCGACAACTCCTGCGGAGCGGCCGGGGTATCCTCGGACTCGGTTCCTTCGGAGATGTTGTCCGACGGCGCCGTGGTCGTGGAATTCACGCTTGTCGGGGACGGAGCGGGCTCTGAAACCTTATTCTGTACCACGGGGCTGTTCTGCTTCGCGGCGGATGGCTCGGTATGGACCATCGCGCGGCCCAGTTGCGCGTTGTTGTATTTCCACCAGAAACCTGCGGCGAACGCCGCAACGATCACGATGCCGATCAGCAGTCCCAACTTGCCGAAGTTGCGCGGCGAGGCTTCCGACTCGAGCTGTCCGAACATGACGGCCGGTTCAGCTGCGGCTGCCGCTGGGGCCGTTGCTTCTGCTTCAACGGCTGCCGGCGCCGAGGCCGCAGCCTCGGCGTAAGGTGATTGCCCCAGTTTGGCGGCCGGTTCAACCGGAAGCACGGCTGGAATCTCAGATTCCCTTGTAAGAGAGGGAAGATCGACCGAAGCGAGAATCGCGGATGCCAGGGTTGCCGATGGCGCCGCGACGGTCGCAGGCTTAGCCACAACCGGAGGCGTCGGAACTTCAGCAACTGCTGCTGCTGACGCCTGCCAGGCTGGCGAGGCCGCCGATTCTTTGGGCGCTTCCAGCTTGGTGGCGGCGGCGAGCGCCGACTCCGCAAAACGATCCTCGTCTTCCGGCTTCAGCGCTGCCAGGACAAGTTCTGCCAGCAGGCTGAGATTGCGGATATCGCTCTCATTGAAGCCGAACGGCCAGGAAGAGAAGGCTTCCAGAACTCCGATGACGCGCCGCCGGCCGCAGAGTGGAACAGCGACCATGGAGCGCGCGCCCAACTTACGGCACGCCTGCAGGTTGACGCGCGGATCGGTTTCGGTGTCGTCGCAATTAACGACTTGCGCAGTTCGGAAGCAGGCTCCCGAGAATGCCGAATCCCGGTCGATGCGAGCGCCGACGTCGGGCCGAACGATTCCGGCCGCAGCGCGCAACACAATCTCATTATTCTCGGCCAGCGCGATTGCGAGGCCGTCCGCGCCGGTGATGGCTACAGCTCTCTCCGCGACGAGCTTTAATACGTCATCGAGGACGAACTGTTCGGTGGGCTCAAACTCCGGCAGGGGTGTCTTAGCATCGAAGAGGCTCCGCCGATCCGCAAGAGCCCTCCTGCGGCGAACTTGATCGTGCAAAGAAGAGAAGGCCAGCAGGGCCTGCAGAGCGTCCTGTTGCGAGGGCGCCGGGTAGGCCTCGGGACCAATCTGCTCTGAGATTGACGAAGCTGCGCTGTGCGACATCGGCCAGGCAGGTACACTACCCCCGCTCAGGGAATCCGTCAACTCCAAGTCCGGTTTGGTGGTTGGCGCGGCCATTTAGGCACAGCTCATCAGTAAGTTATCGGTCTTTGACTGTACTTGCAATTGCCCGGACGTGCCCCTTTGGCCATGAACCTTAGTGACAGTTCTCCTTTCCTTCGCCTTCAGCCATAAGTAATTCTTCTTCTAGCCAGCTACGGGCTGCTCTGGGCACTCAGAACGCTGGAAAGAGGGGTTTGCCTTCCGAACCACCCCGGTTACTAAAATGCTGGTGACTGCGAGGATAAGATTTCCACACCAAGCTCTGGCCGAGCAGCCACTTCCGGGCGGTGTTTTATGGACGCAGGACTATCTCCCGCGCGACAAACGCGAGCTCAGCATCGTCATGAACTGCACACCCTGATTTACCTGACGCTGGATGATACGAACGGCGGGGTCGTTCGCAATCTCACGCACGAGGGAATCGGTGCCCAGGTGGTCGCGGGAGTCCGTCCACGCCAGCAACTGCGCGTGCGCTTCGAATTACGCTATCCCCGTTTGCGCGTCGAAACTCGTGGAGAGGTTGTCTGGGCGACATTTTCCGGGCAATGCGGCATCCGGTTTCTCGACCTTTCTGCGCAACAAAGGCGACAGATCAACGAATGGATTTTTGGCGATCTGCTGGAGGGTATCTCGCTTCATGCGGATCCCGAGGAATCCATGTTCGCCGCTCCGATCGTTCGTATACCCATAATCGGACGCGCATCCGCGAAGAGCGAGTCCGAAGCCGCCGTCGACGACGGGCTCATCGTTTCGGCCACGCCGGTCAAGGTGATTGAACTACCCAGCCACCGCGAAACGAGCCCGACTTCTTATCCGGTCACCGCTTATGCGGATAGTGCGCAGATGGAGAAGGCAGCGGCTGATGAACTGGATTGGCTTTCGCAACCGCTCTCCGGCCGTGGACTGGCATGGACGGTTCATACTCTGGTCGTTCTTGCCGGCATTCTGCTCTTCGCGCTGGTCTTCCTGGCGATCACGGGCGAAACTCCGCGCTGGCCGATCCCCATGATGGGCGGCGCGGCGCTGGCGATCGCGGCACTCTATTGGATATTTTTCCAGATGTTTGGAGGAACCAGCCTGGGCGCAAGACTGGCGCGGCTCGCGCGCTACGCACAGGAAGAAGAGGAAGAAAGCGGGGCGCGCTTCCGCTGATTTAGCGATGCGATCGCCCACGTCTGACCGCTGAGGACCGAGTACCGGCTCTAATTTGCCAAGAACTGCTGCGCCAGCCAGAGCTCCAACGTCCGCTGCTGCCGGGCTGCCATCTTCATAAAACGAATGCCAAAGTTTCCACCATCGTCGTGCCACGCGACTTTCGCCTGCGCCTTGAGCTCCGAACTGGCCCCGGGTAAGGCAAACGAGACTTGCAGCGCTGCCGAAGCGTCTACTGGCTGAGAGGCGTGAATCAGCATCCCTCCCTGGCTGATGTTAAGAAGATGACCTTCAACTGCTTTTCGCCCTTTCCCCTTAAATGAAACCGGGACTTGCAGACCGGCGCGATGGTAGCGCAGGCGCCCGTCAAGAATCATGCTGCGGGCCGCGGTGAACGTGCGCACCGCCTGGTCGACCGAGATTGGTTTCTGGAAGGCGAACAATGCTCCGGTGGCATCGAGACTGGGAGTGCGCTCGTGGCATCCCATGATGACCAGAGGAACCGGGCTCTGTCCGTTCGACGATCGCTGGAGTTCGCAAAGGAATTGCGAGCTTCCATTCAAATCGCAATCGACGATAAGTGCGTCGATCTTTGATTTGCCGAGGCGCTCCAGAGCTTTGTGCGGTTCTTTTTCGATGGCCACATCGATTTGAAGGCCGCCGAGAATGCATTCGAGAACACTGACTTCCTGCCAGTCGCGTGAAACCACCATCGAGGAAAGTGTCATGGCTTCACTCTAGTGGTGTCGGTAATGTTGCCGTAGATAACGAACGTAACGAGGCGGGATTCAGCTGCTGGCGACCGAGGTCTGTTTTCGATACCAATCCACCGTGCGACGCAGTCCCTCTTCGAAATCGACAACCGGCTCGTAGTCGATTGCTGCCTCGGCTTTCGATATATCCGCCAGGGAGTGTTTGATATCACCGCCGCGCTCCGGCCCGTACTTTAACTGGCCTGAGTAGGAGGTGAGCCCCTTCAACAGCTGGAACGTCTCATTCAGCGTGATCCGGCGGCCAGTGGCCACGTTAAAGACCTGTCCGGCAGCCTTGCCAGGAGCCGCTTTGCAGGCCAGCAGGTTTGCGGAAATTGCGTTGTCGATATAGGTAAAGTCGCGGCTCTGTTCGCCGTCGCCGAACACTGTGGGCTGCTCGCCGCGAAGCATTTGCGTGATGAACTTGGCCAGCACTCCAGAATAAGGCGAAGAGGGATCCTGCCGCGGGCCGAAGATATTGAAGTAGCGCAGGCAAACGGTTTCAAGGCCGTAGCAGCGGTAAAACGAAATCATGTACTGCTCACTGGCAAGCTTGGCGACTGCGTAGGGGGAAATCGGGTCGGGCTTCATCGTTTCCTGCTTTGGCAGCGTGGGTGTGTCGCCGTAGGCGGAAGAAGAAGCAGCGTAGACGACGCGCTTGACCTTGGCGTCGCGGGCGGCGATCAGCACGTTGACGGTGCCATCGACGTTGGCTCGATTGCTGCCCAGAGGATCAAGCACGGATTTTGGCACGGAAGGAATGGCCGCCTGGTGGAGAACGAAATCGACCCCGTCGCAAGCCTTGTGCATACCATCAAGGTCAAGGATGTCGGTTTCACGGAAGTCGATGCGGTCCAGAATCTCCGTCAGGTTCGCGCGCTTGCCGGTGGAAAAGTTGTCCACACCGCGCACTTGTTCTCCCACAGCAAGCAGAGCCCGCGCCAGGGAGGAGCCAATGAAGCCGCCGATGCCGGTGATGAGATAGAGCGCCATGTCCCCAACATCATAACGAATCGGACGCGGCGCGGGGCGCGGAGAAGATCGGCTTGGTCAAAATTGAGTGAGGAGTTCGGGACTCCGACCCCGCTGCGCTATTTTGTGGCCTGACTCTTTCGCAGTATTCGAAGGAAGTCGTCGCGCATAAGCATCTGGCGGCTTTCGAAGAACTCCGTCAACGCCTGCACGGCAGCGTCCGGTTGGGTAACCGGCGGCACTCCTTTCAGCGGTTCAGTGGCAGGGAGGGACGATGCGATACCCGGGCCCATAATCACGTTCCGATGGGAGACCGTGGCCAGCAGTTGCTTCAGCAGAGTCAGGGTTTCATCCGACATGTCCGAGAACGCGATCCCCATCCCAAGATAGGGATAATTGACGCGCACCGTACCCTTGGTCTCTATATGGACCCCATTTGCCTCCAGCTTCATGTGCAGAACGGTGTTGGCTGGGTAAGTCGCCTGTGCCTCCACGTAGCATCCGTGGACGCTGATATCGGTGAAAGTGGCCCAGGTGCGGACCTCGCAGCCTTCCTCGCGAATCTCGGCGCTGCCTTCACACTTGTAGCGGATGCTGCGGCGCTTCTCGGCGCCCTTGAATCGATCGCCGGCGTCAGCGGTTGAATCCCGGGCGGTTTGCGTCTGGTTTGGCGCGCTCACAGGCGTCGGCTCAGCCGCTATAGCATCGGACCGCTTCAGTGCCATCAGGTACGCGCTGCCTTCGTTTGTTTCTTGCGCCATAAGAGACTCCGAACTCTGTCGGGTCTATCGGCAGAACCGAGTCCAACATTAGCGGGCCGGAGGATTCGATTGAGCCGAGGCCGAATGAGAACGGTTTAACCCAACCGAGCTGAAGGGGGCGCCTCTGCAGTTTGCTGAGCTACTTGGCGGATTTGCTTCCAGAGTTCTTCGCGTCCGGCGCCCGTTTTCGCCGAGTAGGGAAGCAGGCTGGCTGAGGGATATTGTTCGCCCAGCGTCCGAAGTGCGTTGTGAAGTTGATTGTTCGAGAGGCGGTCGCTCTTGGTGCCCACCAGCAAGAACTCCCGGTCCGAAGCGGCGAGAAAGTCCAGGAGTTGCCGGTCGGCTTGTTGCGGCGGAACGTTGACATCGATCAGGGCGACGCACAGAGATAGCGTAGGCCGCTCGTTTAGGTATGGCTCGATAAACTTTGGCCACTCCTGAGAAATCTCGCGGGAAAGTTTGGCGTATCCGTATCCGGGGAGATCGGCAAAAATCAACTCGGGGCGCGGCCTCCCCGGGAATCGAATTTCAAAGAAGTTGATACTGCGCGTACGGCCGGGGGTCGAACTGGTGCGGGCCAGCTTGGCACCGACCAGCGAGTTGATCACGCTGGATTTGCCGACGTTGGACCTGCCGAGAAAGGCGATCTCGGGCACGGACGGAACTGGAAAGTGCGCGGCATCGGTCGCCGCTGCCATGAACCGCGATAAGACCCTCATGCTCAAGTGTGCAACGCCGGAGCAAAGGTTGGCAAGCGAGGGCTGGACCACACACCAAAAGCTTTCACCGCCGAGTCAGAGGTTATCGGATTAACGCCGGGCAAAGAAAAAGGCCCGAATGAACGGGCCTTTCTAAACGGATTTGGGTGAAACTACTTCTTACTGATGAGCGGTAGGAGCGTCCGTGCTGCCGGTGGTCAATGGGGCGATGGGCTGCGTTGGCTCTTCGTCCAACTTCGGCAGCGGCGACTCCAGAGCGATCTGCAGAACCTGATCCATCGTATCCACGAAGTGCAGCTTCATGGCATTCCGCAGATTTTCCGGAACCTCGGCAACGTCTTTCTCGTTGTCCTTGGGCAGAATCACCTCGAATAATCCGGCACGATGAGCCGCAAGAAGCTTTTCCTTCAAGCCGCCGATGGGAAGAACTTTGCCACGCAGGGTGATTTCGCCGGTCATGGCCAGATCGCGACGCACCGGAATCTTGCTCAGCGCGCTCGAAATTGCGGTGGCAATCGTGATGCCTGCTGAAGGGCCATCTTTCGGAATCGCGCCCTCCGGCACGTGAACGTGGAGATCAAGGTTACGGTAGAAGTCTCGTGTCAGGCCCAGCCGGTGAGCGCGCGAACGGACATACGACATTGCCGCTTGTGCCGACTCCTGCATGACGTCGCCCAGCTTGCCGGTCAGCGTCAGCTTGCCTTTGCCGTCGACGACGCTCGCTTCCGTGCTCAGGATTGAGCCGCCTACTTCGGTCCAGGCCAAGCCGGTGACTAAACCGACTTCGGACTTCTCATGAGCCAGGGTGTCGCGGAACTTGATCACACCCAGGAAGTCGTTGACGTTCTCACCGGTGATGGTGATGGAGTAGTTCTCGCCTTCCTTCACCACTTTGCGTGCGACCTTGCGGCAGACGTTGCCGATTTCGCGCTCCAAATTGCGGACGCCCGCTTCCCGCGTATACGAGCGGATGAGTCCGGTGATGGCTTCGTCGGTGAACTTGATGTTCTTCTCCGAAAGGCCGGCGGCGAGCATCTGCTTCTTAACGAGGAATTGTTTTGCGATCTCGACTTTTTCCTGCTCGGTGTAGCCATGCAGCCGGAGCACTTCCATGCGGTCTTGCAAGGCGGCGGGGATGGTGTGCATCACGTTGGCCGTGGCTACAAAGAAGACCTGCGAGAGATCGTATTCCACATCGAGGTAGTGGTCGACGAACATGAAGTTCTGCTCGGGGTCGAGGACTTCGAGGAGCGCCGCGGATGGATCGCCGCGGAAGTCCATCGACATCTTGTCGACCTCATCCAGCATGAAGACCGGGTTCTTGGTTCCCGCCTTCTTCATCATCTGGATGATCTGGCCGGGAAGAGCGCCGATGTAAGTGCGGCGGTGACCGCGAATCTCGGCTTCATCGCGCACGCCGCCCAGCGACATACGGACGAATTTTCGTCCGGTGGCCTTGGCGATCGACATGCCCAGCGAGGTCTTGCCAACGCCCGGAGGTCCGACGAAACAAAGAATCGAGCCTTTGGGATTCTTTACCAGCTGGCGCACGGCGAGAAACTCAAGGATGCGCTCCTTGATCTTCTCCAAGCCATAATGGTCTTCGTTCAGAACTTTCTCAGCGCGGGAAATGTTGCGGATCTCTTTCGAGCGTTTCTTCCACGGCACAGCCAGCAGCCAGTCGAGATAGTTGCGGGAAACTGTCGACTCGGCCGACATCGGCGGCATGGCTTCGAGCTTCTTCAGTTCCTGCAGCGCCTTGTCTTTGACTTCCTTCGGCATGCCCGCGGATTCGATCTTCTTCTTTAGTTCGTCGAACTCGCTCTTTTCGCCGCGGCCCAGTTCCTTCTGGATGGCCTTGATCTTTTCGTTGAGGTAATACTCTTTTTGCGCCTTTTCCATCTGGCGCTTGACGCGCGACTGGATGGTGCGGTCAACGTTGAGCTTTTCAATCTCGATATCGAGGACATCGGCAATGCGAGTCAGGCGCTCGGCCGGATCGAAGATCTCAAGCAGTTCCTGCTTTTCCTCGATCGAAAGCTGCAGGTTGGCGGAGATGACATCGGTCAGCTTGGCGGGATCTTCCATCCGCACAGCTGAAATCATGGTCTCGTAGTTCAGGGCCTGGCAAAGCTTCACGTACTGCTCGAACAGGGAAGTCACCCGCTGCATGCTGGCTTCGAGCGCTGGATTGGTCTCGGTGGCAAAACGGGCGACGCGTACCGTGGCTTGCATGAAGCCGTCGGTGTCGACGACCTGGAGAATCTTGCCCCGTTCAATCCCTTCGACCAGAACTTTAATGTTGCCGTCGGGCAGCTTCAAGCTCTGCACGATATTGACAATCGTGCCGACCTGGTAAATCTCGTTGGCCTTGGGTTCGTCGATGGAGGCATCGTGCTGGGTCGCCAGGAAAATCTTCTTGTCCGCCGCCAAAGCCTCTTCCAGGGCACGCACGCTTGATTCGCGACCCACGACGAACGGAGTCATCATGAACGGAAAGATGACCACGTCCCGGATGGGCATCATGGGCAGCTTTCTGGATTCGTACTTTTCCTTGGATGTAGTCACTGAGTCTCCCTGGGAATGACCGCCAAAACGAACACCTACGAGATTCTACCTGACTGGATGCTCTGGTGAAATGGCATTTAAGTTGTAGGAACCCGTCGTTGGCTGATAGGCGACGGTCGTTGAGGAATACTCTGGAATCCAAGCATCCGAGCCAACGACGAGCGACTAGCGACCACCCGGCCCCTACCCAGCCTTTTCCATGACCGTCGCGAACGAAGCACTGCGCTTTTCTACCATCTCCCGGGTCACTTCGAACTCTTTTAACTTCTTCTGGCTCGGGAGGTTAAACATCAAATCCAGCATCAGTTCTTCAAGGATCATGCGTAGACCACGGGCCCCTACCTTGCGTGCCATGGCTTGGCGCGCGATAGCCCGCAGAGCTTCATCGCTGAACTTGAGTCGGACATTTTCGAACTCAAATAGGCGTTGGTATTGCTTGACGATCGCATTCTTGGGCCGGGTGAGGATTTCGATGAGTGCGAATTCGTCCAGATCTTCGAGCATGCCCACGACCGGCAGACGGCCGACAAATTCAGGGATCAGGCCGAACTTGATCAGGTCTTCAGGCTGAACTTCCTGCAGAAGTTCCTGGCTGCGCTTCTTCGAGGTGACGGCCTCTTCTTTTTCGGCATCCTCGCCGGTACGGAATCCGAGCGATTTCTTGCCCATTCGGCGAGTGATGATCTTGTCGAGACCGACGAAAGCTCCACCGCAAATGAACAAGATGTTGGTGGTATCGACCGGAGTGAATTCCTGGTGAGGATGCTTGCGTCCGCCTTGCGGTGGGACGTTGGCAATCGTGCCTTCCAGTATTTTAAGCAACGCCTGTTGCACGCCCTCGCCGGAAACATCCCGGGTTATCGACGGGTTCTCGTCCTTGCGACCGATCTTATCGACTTCGTCGATATAGATAATGCCGGTCTGAGTGCGGCTGACGTCGCCGTCGGCGGCCTGCAATAGCTTCAGGATGATGTTCTCCACATCCTCGCCGACGTAGCCGGCCTCGGTGAGAGTGGTGGCATCGACAATCGCAAAGGGAACATCCAGCATTCGTGCCAACGTCTGCGCCAGCAATGTTTTGCCCGTGCCCGTGGGACCGATCAGCATGATGTTTGACTTGGATAACTCGATACCGTCGCCGGTCTTCTGGCGATTCATGAAGATGCGCTTGTAGTGGTTGTAAACCGCGACCGCCAGCTTCTTTTTGGTCTGCTCCTGCCCGATGACGTACTCATCGAGGAACGCCTTTACTTCCTGAGGCTTGGGCAGTTGATTGGGCGTGCTGGCTTGCGGAGTAGCGGTGCGGTCGTCTTCGAGAATAGAGTTGCAGACGGCAACGCACTCGTCGCAAATGTAGGCGCGGGGATAATCGCTGGGCGACGAGATCAGTTTGGCTACGGCGTCCTGCGACTTGTGGCAGAACGAACAGCGCAGAATCTCATCGGTTCCCGACTTATTTTTCACTCGGCGTTACTCCTTCAGCGGTTCGGCGGCGTGATCGGGTCCGGACTTCGTGAACCGTCCCTCATGCCGCTTGGGTTCTGACCTCAGGCGCGAAGGGCGATCATACCGCTTTTGCCGTCTTGTAGATGATATCGTCTATGATTCCGTATTCCTTAGCCTGCTGCGCGTTCATGATGAAGTCGCGCTCGACATCTTTTTCCACTTTGTCCAGTTTCTGTCCACTGTGCTTCGAAAGTAACTGGTTGGTAATCTCGCGCATGCGCAGGATTTCCCGGGCGTGGATGTCAATGTCAGTGGCTTGTCCCGACAACCCTCCCATGGAAGGTTGATGTATTAGAATCCGCGAATTCGGCAACGCCAATCTCTTTTTAGGTTCGCCTGATGCCAAAAGTAACGCGGCCATGGATGCCGCCTGGCCGACACAGAGCGTCATGACATCATTCTTCACGTACTGCATGGTGTCGTAAATCGCCATGCCAGCCGTGATCGAACCGCCCGGAGAGTTGATGTAAAGCTGGATGTCTTTCTCCGGATCTTCCTGAGCCAGAAACAACATTTGGGCGATCACCAGGTTGGCGATGTTGTCGTCAATCGGCGTGCCGATGAAGATAATGTTGTCGCGCAGCAGCCGGGAATAAATGTCGTAGGCGCGCTCGCCCCGCCCAGTCTGCTCGATCACCATCGGAACGAGCATCATTTGTGCGTCGTTCTTATTCCAATCATTTGGCTTCATGTTCACCTGTCACACTCCGCCCCGACGCAACGCTTATCTTGCATGGAGAGGATTCGAAAGGTCCGCGTATCTTCTGAGTTTACGCGGACTGGTGATACAGAAAATCGAGGGTCTTTTCGCTGCGGATTCTGTTCCGAATTCTATCGAGGCCCCCATCTTGTGTCAATCGAGCGCGGACCGCTTCCGAAGTCTGTTTTGACTGCTGCGCCAGCGCTTCGAGTTCATGATTGACCTCGTCTTCGCCAGCGTCAATTTTTTCCAGCTCCGCAATGCGTTCCAGTAACAACGACGACTTCACATCTTGAACAGCCTGATCCCGCTGGCCCGCCCGCAAGCGCGGGAGGTCCATTTTCTTCATGTCCTCCATCTTCATGCCCTGCGCCGCGAGCGCTCTCAGGCCACGTTCCAGACGGAGATCGATTTGCCGGTCGATCAGCGACTCGGGTACTTCGAAATCATTACGCTTTACCAGTTCGGCGACAAGTTTGTCTTTAGCTTCGCGCTCGGCGGTGTGCTTGCGCTCGGCTTCCATGTTGTCTCGAATCTGCTTGCGCACCTGGTCGACGCTGGTAAATTCGCCCAATTCCTTCGCGAAGTCATCATTCAGTTCCGGCAGGCTCTTCTGCTTGATCGCCTGAATCTTCACCGTGTAAACGAACGTCTTGCCGGCAAGCCGCTTGTCGTTGGAGTCTTCCGGATAGCTCACTTCGAAGGATTTCTCGTCGCCGGCGTTGGCACCGCGAAGGTTCTCGGTGAATTCCGGGACCGTGTTCTTGCCCCCGATCTCGATCAGCACTTCATCCATGTGGACGGGTTGGGTCTTGTCGTCGGTGTCCTTCGGACGCCCGTCCATCGAGGATTGGGCAAAGTCTCCATCGGCCAGAGGACGCCCCTCAACCGAGGTAAAAGTGGCATGCTGCTCTCGCACACTGTTCAATGCTTCTTCGACTTCTTCGTCCTTTACGACGATCTCAGGATGATCGGCGCGCAACTCCTTGTAGCCTTCGACCTTGATCTCGGGCATGATCTCGAAGCTGGCCTTGAAGCGCAGCGGTTCTCCGTCGTGAATATGCAGGTCGGTCACGCGCGGTTGGGAGACTGGAATCATCCCCAATTTCTCGGCTTCCTTGCGGAAATAGCGGGGGACCAGGGCTTCGACGACGTCACTCTTCAGATCTTCTTTGAACCGCTGCCGAATGATGGAGGCCGGAACATGGCCGGCGCGGAAACCGGGCAGCCGGGCCACCTTCTGATATTTCTGGACGATCGTTTCCGTCTCGCGGATGACTTCTTCAGCGGGAATTTCGACCGAGATTTCGCGTTTGACGCCGTCCTGCTTCTTCGCGTCGACTGTTTCTGTGGGACTCACGTTTAACCTTTCAGAGTACTGACACGACTTCTGGCAATTGGGCTGGATAGTGGCGGCGGAGCATAACCGTCCGCTCGATTCACACGCCGTTAATCTTGAGTGTAAAGACTAAGGGAGAGCAGCGTCAAACGAGGAAACCTGTCGGTGGTCGTTCGCCTTAGGTCGTTGGCCCAAACTGGACCAACGGCGTACACTTTGGCTACTCTTCCAGTCCAGCTGTCGCATCCGCACTCTGCTTCAGAGCCTTTGCAACGACGAAAGACGAAGACCAACGACCGATGTCCTGGCTGACTGTTCTCAATCGCGAAGTGGTCTCCTGCACCCGCTGCCCGCGTCTGGTGGCTTATCGCCAGGAAGTCGCGCGCGTGAAGCGCCGTGCTTATCTCGATTGGGAATATTGGGGGAAGCCCGTTCCTGGATTTGGGGATCCGAACGCGCGAGTGCTCATTATGGGACTTGCACCCGGCGCGCACGGTTCCAATCGCACGGGGCGGCCGTTTACCGGAGATGCTTCGGGAAAGTTTATGTATCCCGTGTTGTACGAAACGGGATTTGCCAATCAGCCGACTGCGACTGATCGCAACGATGGTCTGAAGCTCAAAGATCTCTACATCACCGCAGCGGTCCGCTGCGCGCCCCCCGACAACAAACCCCTGCCCAGCGAGCTTGCTGCCTGCTCGACGTTTCTCGATCGTGAACTTGCTGGGTTGGACAAAGTAAGAGTTGTCGTAGCACTCGGCAAGATCGGGTTCGATACTTACCTGAACTATCTGAAGCGCCGCGGATTGCTCGCGGGTAAGAAGGACTACGTGTTCAAGCACGGAGCCTCTTATTCGATGCCCGACGGCAAGGTGCTACTCGCGTCGTACCATCCGTCAAATCAGAACACGCAGACGGGCAAGCTCACCCGCCAAATGTTTGTGGAAATATTCCACGAGGCGGCGGAACTTGCTGAGAAGTAGATCGAGGCGCCGTCCGCACATCGACCCGTCTCTCCCCTCGAACGGGGTCACAGCCGACAAAGCAGGGTCCCGAACTAGGGCGGCGCTTTTTGGCTCTCAGCTTTCAGCTCTTAGCCGTCAGCGAAACCTGGGTATAGCCGGTGGTTGACAGCTCACTTCAGCTTAGTAACCGTGACTGCCAATTCGAATTGCCGCCGGGAGTTAAGATCATCGGCGCTGCCGATAATGATGGGTTTTCCCAGGACGAGCGCTGTGCTGCCTTCAATTCGTATCTGGCGAATGACGGGACCCAGCCTGGCACTTGTCTCGGTTCCGGCCGACGTGTCGAGGCTGCTGATGTCACCAGAGACATGCAGTTCGTTCCCGTGGCTAGTCAGCTGTGCGGTCAGGTGAGTCCCGAGATCCAGGTATTGATACTGCTCGCCGCCCGACGGAGACGATGCTGAAGAAGAGTTACAAGTGGCGCTGACCACGGGGACCCTGGAACCGATTTTGATATCTTCCGGCCTTCCGCCGGTCATGTCGATGGAGTAATGCCGGGTGTTCAGTTTCTTGCCATCCTCGAGTTCGTTGAAAGAAACATCGAGGCGATAAGCATCGACTGAATCTTCAGCCTTGGCGGGCTTGGATGTACTGGATTCTTTGGATTCCTCTTGTGCGCTCGCCGTTCGTGCACATCCGCAGGCCGCAATCATAAATGACAACACTGCAAGCAGAAGCGTTCGTTTTCGCATGTGGTTCAACCTTTCTTAATTGGATTCAGTGGATTTGCTGGCCAGCGCTTGCATCTTGGCCAAAACCTCATTTTCGGAAGCTGCTTGCTCCTGTGCGGCGAGCTTCGCATCGCTGGGAAAATTGCGGACATATCGTGCGAGCGCCAATTCTTCTTCACTCAGAGGCTGCGGTGAAGGAAAGACATCCAGTTTCGGATCTGCCTGGGCGATTGTCTGAGCCCGAGGCGCTACCCTCCTCACGGCAATCGCGCCCCCCTTGCGCGGGACTCTGGCCGAAGCGTTTACGAACAGGTGTTCGCCCGCAGTTGCTGCTGGCGGTTTGCCGGCCCGGCGAATTTGTTCCGCGGTCGTCGGATGATCTGCCATTAGTAGATGCGCGCTTCTTCCCCCTCTCCACGTAAGAGCCGCCGCCACGATCACGATCGCCGCCAGAGCGCCAGCTAGTCCCCACCTCCACCACGCGCGACCCGTAACCGGTACTGGTCCAGTTCGCAAATTCGCCAACAGTCGCTCTTCCAAGCCCGCGCGCGGCTCGACAGCGCCATACTTTGCCAGCGCCGCATCCAGCACGGCATCGATCGCGCCAATTGCTTGATTCGATCCGCTTGCGACTTGTTCGTGATTCTCCGGCATACGGTTCAGCTTGACTTACTGCTCGCACGTTGCGCGAGCTTCTCTTTCAATATGTGGCGTGCCCTGAAGACTCTTGAGCGCACTGCGGCCTCGTTGATCCCCAAGGTTTTCGCCACTTCGCGCGGAGACATTTCTTCTATCGTCGACAAAATGAGCGGTTCGCGCAGTTTCCGGGGCAAGGCCGTGATCATTTTTTCCAGCAGAGCGTTCGCTTGCCGGCTGTGCAATCGCTCATCTGCCGCAGCATCATTCGAGGCAGGTTCGGGCACACGCTTTTCCGGATCGTCCAGCGCAGTCTCACGTCCCCGCCCATGCCTCTTACTGCGATCCACAGCGACTCGCCACGCGATTCGCGCCAGCCATGTCTTCGGATCTTCGACCGACGCGAGTTTCGCGCTGTAGCGCAGCACGCGCATGAACGTTTCCTGCGTGGCGTCCTCCGCGTCGTGATGGCCGCGCAGAACGGCGTAAGCGATGCGATAGACGAGCCGGGAGTGCTCCCGCACCAGGTTTTCGACGATCTCGTTTCGGCTGGCGACGATCCCAGGCTCGGCGTCGATTCGATCGAGCTTGCCACGATCAGTCGTTACCCCGCTCAGGATCGCCTCTCCCGCCACCACTCGTCTGCCCTCAAACATGAAGACCGCCCGGAGCGCTGATTTGTTCAGGAAATTTCTGGAAGGAGAACGGCGGGATGGGAGTTACTTGCGTCGCTTATAGCTTTTTGTCATTCCCAGCTGGGGCTAAGAATCTGCCGGCGAACGGCGAGCGAGGAGAAACAGATTCCTGGCTTTCGCTTCGGAATGACAAGGTGTGGGGGATCAAGGTCAGAAGCGAATCGCCAATCACTAATCACTGGCGCTGCTTTTAGAATCCAACCATGACCGGCTCGGGTTCCAGCTTCACGCCCCACATCTCCTCGACGCGTCGCTGAATTTGATCTTTCAAGGTGAGAACTTCAGCCGAGCTGGCTCCTCCATGGTTGACGATGGCCAACGCGTGCTTGGTTGATATGCCGACGTGCCCGAACTCGTAGCCTCGGGCGAAGCCGGAGTGCTCAACCAGCCAAGCAGCGGAAACTTTTTTCATACTCTCCAGCGCGGGATAGGCCGGCACCGACAGGCCTTTGGCGCGGGCTCTTTCGCTGATCTCGGCATGCTGTTTTTCTGACAGCACCGGATTCTTAAAGAACGATCCGGCACTGCGGCAGTCGGGATCGCCCGCGATGATCAGCATCCCTTTGCGGGCGCGAATATGACGGACGGCTTCGCGCGCTTCCGCAAGGCTGGGTGTGGTCTCCCTGCCGGCGAAGTATTGTTTCAAGTCTGCATATTTCAGCAGCGGATCGCCTCCGGGCACGAGCGCATAGGTGGCGCGCAGGATGATGAAGCGCCCGCGCTCCGTCGTGTTGAAAATGCTCGACCGATAAGCGAAGCCGCAGGCTTCGCGGCACACTTCGCGTACCTGCCCGTCATGGCGATCGAATACCTCGACCGACTCGATCGACCCTGAAACTTCTTGTCCGTAGGCGCCGACATTTTGTACCGGTGTGCCGCCAACGCTGCCCGGAATGCCGCTCAGGCACTCGACGCCCGCGCACTCAGCCGCGACGGCGCGTGAAACGAAATCGTCCCAGGACTCTCCGGCGCCGACATCGAAGAGAACTCTTCCTTCGATCTCGCCGGAGCGCTGTTCGATGCCATCGATCGCGACTCTCAACACGAGTCCGGGCCACCCGGAGTCGGAAACGACGAGGTTGCTGCCGCCGCCAAGCACGAAGAGCGGCAGATCTTTAGATCGGGCGAATGTCACGGCCTCTTCGACGTCGGCTCGGGACTTCGCCTCAACTAAAAATCGCGCAGGGCCTCCCAGTTGGAAGGTGGTCAGCGGCGCAAGCGCGACATTTTCCTGAAGCAGCATGCAGTTCGATTTCAATATACACAGCGCCCTCGCGGGCCGCGAACTCGCCTTCGGTGTGAAGCGTCCGTAATCGAAAGCGGTGCGCGTTACATCTTTACGAACCCAATCCGATAGAATGGATTCATACTTGTCCGAGAGGAATCTAAATTATGCCGATGTATCCCGAGATTATGGTTGTGCCCATGCGCGAGGAACTCACGCGGCTGGGAATCGAAGAACTGCACACCGCGGACGAAGTCGATCAGGCGCTGAAGAACCGTCCCGGCACAACGATGGTAGTCGTGAACTCTATTTGCGGATGCGCGGCCGGGCGCATGCGCCCAGCGGTCCGCATGGCAATGCAGAATTCGGCTACGCCCGACAAAGGCTTCTCCGTGTTCGCGGGACAGGAGAAGGAAGCTACTGAGCGCGCCCGCGGGTACTTCACGGGATATCCGCCGTCCTCTCCGTCGATTGCGATCTTGCGCGATGGCCAGCTTGTCTACATGATGCAGCGTCGCGATATTGAATCCCGCGAAGCTCCCGCGATCGCCGCCGATCTGAAAGCCGCATTCGACCGGTTCTGCGCTAAATCCGCCGTCTAGAACTACTTTTCATTCCCAGCCCTGAGGCACGAGGAATCTGCAGTGCTGGCGCCGGCCAGTACCAGATTCCTCGCTTCGCTCGGAATGACAAAGGTGACGCGGACAAACGGGCGGGAAAGTTATTTCTTCGCGCTTATCGTGAACGCCTTTACGACGATCGCGTTCGGCTGCATGCCCACTGGGATCAGCGTCATGAGCGAGTACTCTGAGGTTTCCAGCGTACGCCGCGGTTTGCGTTTCTGGATAACGGTGACATCTCCGGATTCCGTGTCCGCGACGAGCAGATAATTCTGATCCGGAGTAAGCGCGAGGCTGTCGGGATGGCTGCCGACAGCGAGAGTGGCGATGCGGCGTCCCATGTCGATGTCGTAGACGGCGACGCTGTTCGATCCGAAATTCGATACGTAAAGTCGCGAGTTGTCGAGCGTAACCACGCCGCGTGACGGGTGCTGTCCGATCTCCTGGGTGCTTCCGACTTCATCATTGCCAGTTTCGACGATTGAGATGCTGTCGGAATCGAAGTTGCAGACCATCATCTCGCCGCCATCAGGCTTGAGCGTCAGGCTGACCGGAGTTCGGCCCACATCAAGCAACGCGAGCACCCGATCTTCCTTCTGCGCGTTCTTCAGTTCGATTGATGCTACCTGCGCCGATCCCGAGCAAGTGACAAACGCTTTGCTCGAATCCGGCAAAATTTGGATATCTTCCGGTTGCTGACAAACGGGCAGGGTCGCACGCACGCGCAGGAATTTCACGTCGATGAGCGACACGGTATTGTCGCCGCGGTTCGAAACCACGACCGTGGATCCATCGGGCGAAACCCGCGCCAATCCGGGGGAAGCGCCAACGCGCACGTTTCCGATCACGATGCGTTTTTCAAGATCGAGCACGCTCACGTTCGCCGAACCGGAGTTGGCCACATAAGCCCGCTTGCCGTCGTCGGAGATGTCGATGAAGTAAGGACGCCCGTGAACGCCGATGGTAGCCACTATGTTGTTCGTCTCGGCGTCGATCACGCTGACGTTGTTCGATCCTGTGTTGACGACGTAGATCTCGTTCTTCTTGCTGTTTGCCGCAATGCCGGTCGGCTCGCTGCCGACGTGCAGAGTCTTCGCCAGGGCAAACGTGCGGAGGTCGATCACGCTGACCGTGTTGCTTTTGCCGTTGGTGACGTAGGCATACTCGCGAAATGCAGGGCCGTAGTCTGGAAACGGCGGCTCGCGGAAATACCACCACCCGAGGCCGCTAAGGATGGGAATCAAAACAGCGATGAAAAGGAGCTTTCTCAAAGGCAGATCCGACTGGAGACAGAAAGCTTAGCAGAACTGAAGAACGGGTTCCTTCCCGTTGTCCCCGTGCCTTGTGCCAGGACAGGGTGGGTATTTCAATCCAGTGTCGCTTTACTCCCGTTGGGTTTCAGAAAGTCCCCTTCCTGTCGCAAACCACGCGACAAGGAAGGGAAGCCCATTTTCATCAAGTCCTATTTGCTGATCACTGCCGGTTCGCTGACCTCGATCGCGGGTACAGTCCGTCCCACGACAGCCGCGATCTGCCGAACCTGCTTCATCAGTTCGTCGAACTGATCGGGGAAGAGCGACTGCGGGCCGTCCGAGAGCGCCTGATCCGGCTGCGTGTGTACCTCCACGAGCAATCCGTCGGCGCCCACCGCGACCGCTGCGCGTGACAGCGGAGTGACCTTGTTGCGTTTGCCGGTGCCGTGGCTTGGATCGACAAGAATCGGTAGATGGCTGAGCCGCTGCACGGCGGGCACTACGCTGAGATCAAGGGTGTTGCGGGTGTGGTCCGCGAAGGTGCGCACGCCGCGTTCGCAGAGCGCGACGTTGTAATTTCCCTCACTCAAGATGTACTCGGCGGCCATCAGGAATTCTTCGAGCGTGGCCGACATACCGCGCTTGAGCAAAACCGGCTTACGTGCGCGTCCAGCTCGTTTGAGCAGCGAAAAATTCTGCATGTTGCGGGCGCCGATCTGGATCACGTCGGCATACTCGTCGACCAGGTCCAACGATTCATTATCGATAGCTTCGGTGATGATCCGCATCCCGTACTGCTGGCGGATTTCCGCCATGATGCGCAGTGCTTCCTCGCCGAGTCCCTGGAACGAGTAAGGCGAGGTGCGCGGCTTGTAGGCGCCACCGCGGAAGAATTGCGCCCCGGCGCGATGCACGCGCTCGGCGACAGCGAAAGCCTGCTCGCGGCTCTCGATGGCGCAGGGTCCGCCCACAATCGCCAGCGCCGGTCCGCCGATAGTCGCTGTCGTTCCGGGAAAGCGAATGACCGTGTTCTCTTCTTTCACGTCGCGGCTGACCAGTTTGTAAGGTTTCGAAACCTGTATGACTTCCTGAACGCCGGCCATCTCTTCCAGCGTGCCGTGTTCGACTTCACCTTTATTTCCCGTGATGCCGATGGCCGTGCGGGTCGCGCCCGGCATGGGATGTGCGCGATAACCCAGCTTCTCGATTTTTTCGCAAACGGCGCGCACCTGCTCTTCGCTGGCCTGCGCCTTCATGACGACTAGCATAAATTCACCTGAGACGGACTATGTGGGACAGCCTCCTTGGCCGTCCGTCGAGCGAAGCTCGACTCTGCTGGGGCCTTGACCCAACCATCAAGTCTACCTTGGCGATATCTGCACCGCAAATGGAGCAAGTTTCCGTGTTTCTGTCCAAACCGACCGCCTGGCCGGGATTTCGCCGCCTTGCAACTTGAAACTCGAAACCTGAAACTATCGGCATGGCAGGGGAAAATGACATCCTTAAACAGCGCGCGCCGAAACGGCCACCCCGCCTAACCTCCCGCCGCATCGGCATTCATACATCGTCTGCGGGCGGCGTTCAAAATGCCGCCGAACGGGCTTACCGCCTGGGCTGCAACACTCTTCAGATTTTTTCTTCGAGCCCACGCCAGTGGACGCCGTATGAACTCGGCGCACCGCAATGCGACGAAATGAAGCGCTTGCGTGCGCGATACGATCTGAAACCGCTTGTGATTCACACAAACTATCTAGTCAATCTGGCCAGCTCGAATGATCTTTTCTTGCATAAATCGATGGAGGCTTTTCGCGGTGAAGTGGAAAGGGCGCTCGCCCTTTGCGCGGACTATCTGGTACTGCATCCTGGGTCGTTTCGCGGTGCTGATCGCGAGCAAGGACTGCGACGCACTGCGGCGGCGATCGCTGCGTCGACGCGAGGTCTCGATCTTGCTGCCGGCGGCCTGACGATCCTCATTGAGAACACCGCCGGAGCCAAATTCTCCCTTGGAGGAAGCTTCGAGCAGGTCGCGGAGGTGATCGACCGCCTCGACGGCATGGTTCCGGTCGGCGCGTGCATCGATACCTGTCACACCCACGTTGCCGGATACGACATTGTGAGCGAAGAGGGCGTGTATCAGACGCTGCAGCACCTGGACGCGACCATCGGCTTGAATCGGGTCAAAGTCTGGCACTGCAACGACGCCAAAGCAGCGCGTGGATCGAAACTCGACCGTCATCAGCAAATCGGGAAGGGAACCATCGGTAAGGAAACGTTCCGCATGCTGTTGAACGACCTCCGCCTGGCCCACGCTGCATTCATTGCCGAAACTCCGATGGAAAAGCCGGGCGACGACCGAAGAAACGTGGACGCGCTGAAGAAACTCGTCAGGGAGACCTAGCTGCATAGGTTAGCCCGGTGGCATTGGCTAAGGGCTTGCGCCTGAAGAATCGAAGGCCCCCGTTGTAGAATCTAGGTTTCAGCTTTCCCGTTTAGCCCCTTATGCCGCCAGAAGAAAAAGCAGAAGCCGCCGTGACCCAAGCCGATCGTCCGAATGACGAGCGCTACGATCCCAAGCGTGTCGAGACCAAGTGGTTCGAGCGCTGGCAGCAGGACCTTTCGCTTTACGCCGCCGAACCCGACTCAACCAAGAAGAAGTATTACGTCCTTGAGATGCTGCCGTATCCATCGGGCGCGCTTCACATGGGACACGTCCGCAACTATTCGATTGGCGATGCGCTTGCGCGTTACATGTGGATGAACGGCTACAACGTCCTTCATCCGATGGGGTGGGATTCGTTCGGCTTGCCCGCGGAAAATGCGGCCATTTCTAACAACACTCCGCCGCGCGAGTGGACGTTGCGCAACATCGCAAACATGAAGTCGCAGATGAAGCGGCTTGGCTTTGCCTATGACTGGTCGCGTGAAGTTACTACCTGTTTGCCCGAGTATTACCGCTGGAACCAGTGGTTCTTCCTCAAGCTCTACGAGCAGGGACTCGTCTATCGGAAGAAGAGCAAGGTCAACTGGTGTCCGAAGTGTGCGACTGTACTGGCCAACGAGCAGGTCGTCAACGGATGCTGCTGGCGTCACGAAGACACGCTGGTCGAGCAGCGCGAACTGGAGCAGTGGTTCGTGCGCACCACGAAATACGCCGAAGAATTGTTGCGCGATCTCGACAAGCTGGATGGCTGGCCGGAAAAAGTGCGCACCATGCAGCGCAACTGGATCGGCCGAAGCGAAGGCACGCTGGTCGATTTCAAGCTGGATGGAGCCGCTGGTCCCGCGGGTTCGACGATCAGCGTCTTCACCACGCGCGTCGATACGATTTTCGGCGCTACGTCGGTGCAACTCGCCCCGGAGCATCCTCTGGTCGCCGACTTCACCCGCTACAACCAGCCTCTGGGCGAGTCCGTTCAGCAGTTGATTGCAGAGCAGCGCAAGGCGAAAGAAGCCGGAGATATCGGCGAAATCGAAAAGCATGGCGTGAACACGCACCGCTACGCGATCAATCCGTTCAGCGGCGAGAAGGTGCCCATCTGGAT
The DNA here is from genome assembly GCA_963700225.1 of uncultured Acidobacteriota bacterium. Taxonomy (GTDB): domain Bacteria; phylum Acidobacteriota; class Terriglobia; order Terriglobales; family Acidobacteriaceae; genus Sulfotelmatobacter. The sequence goes on along the minus strand of CAVOWU010000012.1, from coordinate 76,275 downwards.
TGCCAACTACATCCTGATGGATTACGGCACTGGCGCCATCATGAGCGTGCCTGCGCACGACGAGCGCGACTACGAATTCGCCAGGAAGTACAAGCTTGAGATCAGGCTGGTGATTCTGCCCGTCTCGAACGATCCCGAAGAGACCATGGCCGAGCCGCAGTTGCCGTTTAGCGCGCACGAAGGGATGGTCATCAACTCGGGTGCGTATAGCGGGATGAGTTGCGAGGACGCGATCAAGAAAATGGCTGCCTATGCGGAAGAGAAGGGCTTCGGCAAGGCGACGGTCACATACCGGCTCAAAGACTGGGGCATCTCCCGGCAGCGCTACTGGGGCACTCCGATCCCGATGCTGTATTGCGAAAAAGATGGCATCGTCCCGGTAGCTGAAAAAGATTTGCCGGTGATCTTGCCGGAAAATGTCGACATCACGTTGACTGGAGGTTCACCGCTCGGTCGAGTGCCGGAGTTCGTGAATACGACATGTCCGAAGTGCGGCGGCCCGGCAAGACGCGAAACCGACACGATGGATACTTTCGTCGATTCATCCTGGTACTTCTACCGCTACACCGACGCGCACAATGACCACGCGCCCTTCGACGGGAAGATCGCGGACTACTGGTTTCCGATTGACCAGTACATTGGCGGCGTCGAGCACGCGATCCTGCATTTGATCTACTCGCGCTTCTGGACCAAGTTCATGCGCGACCTCGGCATGATCACAATTGATGAACCGGCTGAACGGCTGTTCACCCAGGGCATGGTGATCAAAGACGGCGCGAAGATGTCGAAAAGCCTCGGCAACGTAGTCTCCCCGGACGAGATGGTTGCTCGCTACGGTGCGGATGCTGCGCGTCTGTACACCTTGTTTGCCGCGCCCCCGGATCGCGATCTCGATTGGCAGGATTCGGGGATTGAAGGCATTCAGCGCTTTTTAGGGCGCGTGTACCGATTTGTTAAAGACAATGCAAAACTTCAGAGCCCCGACTGGGGCGCTCCGTTGCCAAAGCAGTTGAGCGGCTCAGCACGTCGGCTTCAGCGGAAACTTCAGCAGACAATTAAGCGAGTGACGGACGATTTTCAGGGGCGCTGGCACTTCAATACATGTATTTCGGCGATCATGGAGCTGGTGAACGAGTCTAATCGAAGGGTGTTGGGGACCGAAGATACCCGCAATCCCTCCACTGGAGCTCCGGTTCAGGGAGATGACATTCCCCTAGCGCTTCTTGCGGAAGTACAGCGAAAAATGGTTTTATTACTCGCTCCGTTCGCGCCGTACCTCGCCCACGAACTCTGGGAGATGCTTGGGGAGAAAGGGAGTTTACTGAGGGCGACGTGGCCCCAGTACGACCCAGAACTAGCCAAAGAAGAAGAGATTGAGATTCCGATACAAGTCAACGGAAAACTGCGAAGCCGCATACTGGCACCGCCGGACATCTCGGATGCGGAACGCACGCAAAAGGTGCTTGCAGACGAGATGGTTAAGTCCCACATCAAGCGTCTAGAGGGCCTCAGCGGAGTCACGGTAAGGGTTATAAATGCGGGAAATATTTCGAACGTGGTGGTCAGACCGGTGGCATCAATTGACATCACGAAAAAGAATCCCTGAAGGGTTCTCGGTGTTGTTTTACTGAGATGGCCGACCCGGAAACAATCTCCTTCAGCCGGGCGATGAGGAAACTGTTGTTCACTTTGACTGGCACAAGCAGATTCCTCGCTCCGTCGGAATGACAAATCCATCACTTGTGCGCCTGAGGTATCCTGACTGCGCATGGCTGTTTCCCCCACCGTCGAAGGCTTCCGCGCAGCGTTTCGGCGTCCCTCGCTAACGCTGGCGGAAATCGCCTGGCGCTGGGTGGTCGGTGCTACCGCACTTACGCTGTTTTTCTTCGGTCTCTTCGAATATCTCGACACGCTTCCGGTCACGGACGGCGAGCTGCTGTTGCTGCGGACCCGCCAGCCTTATCTGGTGTGGCAGGCGATTGCGCACATGCTGCGTGGGAGTCTGAATCGCGTTGTTCTGTCCTGGATCCTTGCAGGATTGATGCTAAGTTTGCTCTGGATCATCGCGGCCTCAGTAGGACGCATCGCCACCGTTCGGGCGATGCTGGAGTATTTTCGGAGAGACGTTTTCGGCAATGTCTCCGCCGAAGGCGCTCCCGATACCGCTCAGAACAACGCCGGGAATACAACCTCGACGAACCCGATTGTGCTCTTTCGGATCAATTTCCTGCGCGTGGCGCTGATCATGGCGGCTCTCGTCGGATTTGTGGGAGCGGCAATCCTGGCCAGCTTCGTTTCGCCCGACTCGGATCCTCAGCCCGGCCTCGTTTTTCTAGTCTTTCTTCCGTTTGCGGTGCTCATCTGTTTCATCACGTGGACGCTGAACTGGTTGCTGTCACTGGCGGGGGTATTTGCGGTCCGTAATGCCGAAGATGCCGTAGGCTCGATCTCTGCTGCAGTAGCGCTCTGCCGGGAGCGCATGGGCGCCGTCTTCGCGGTCAGCACCTGGACCGGCATGGCCCATATCATTGCCTTTGTAGTTGCGAGCACGGTCGCATCCACACTCGTCGGTCTGGCAAGCCTTCTGCCGTGGCGACTCGTCGTCCTAGGTGTAGCGTTTGTGACTCTGGTCTACTTCGCCCTCGCCGATTGGCTGTACACGGCGCGTCTGGCGGGATACGTCTGCATCATCGAAACGCCAGACGTGGTTCCTGTGCCGCAGCTACCGACGCCCACCGCGCCTCCGGTCCAAACTGCCATCGATCGCAACGAAACGATCCTGAGCGATCTGCCCGGTCTAGCCGTGGAGACATAGCTGCAATGTTTCTAAGAAAGGTTGCGTGTCCCTTTACACGTTCTCCCTGAATCTGAGAAACTCATTCGTGGCGAACCAATCCCCGAAAAATCCAGCGTTGCTCAATCAATCCATCGTCATCCTCGACTTTGGCGCGCAGTACACTCAGCTCATCGCGCGCCGCATCCGGGAGCAGAACGTTTTTTCTGTTGTGCTGCCCTGCACGACCAAGCTCTCCGAGGTCCAAAGCTACAACCCCATCGGGATCATTCTTTCCGGTGCACCGTGGTCGGTCTACGACAAAGATGCTCCTCCGGCCGACGCGCGTTTATTTGAACTGGGGCTGCCCGTACTCGGCATCTGCTACGGACTCCAGTTCATGGTGCACACTCTCGGCGGCAAGGTGCGCCCCGCGGAGAAGCGCGAGTATGGACACGCCGAAGTGGACGTCATTTCCGCTTCCGTCCTCTTTCAGGGGATGGCCAAAAAGCTTGCCGTCTGGATGTCGCACGGTGATGAAGCGCTCGAACTACCTCCGGGCTTCGAGTTGATGGCAAAAACTCACCACGCGGTGGCTGGCATTCAGAACACAGAGAAAAAATGGTACGCCGTGCAGTTTCATCCCGAAGTGCATCACACACCGCAAGGCACGCAGATCCTGAAGAATTTTGTCTTTCAAATCTGCGGCGCCAAGCCCACCTGGACGGCTCGTCATTTCATCGATTCGACCATCGAGCAAATCAAGCAGCAAGTCGGCACCGGGCGCGCCATCTGCGCGCTCTCCGGTGGAGTGGATTCATCTGTCGCAGCTGTGCTGGTCGACCGGGCGATGCGCGACGCCAAAGGGAAGTCGCGCCTGACCTGCGTCTTCGTTAATAACGGAGTCCTGCGCAAGAACGAATTTGAGAAAGTACAGAAGACGCTGCGCGACAAGCTGGGCTTGCATCTCGATGCCGTCGATGCAGCCGACCGTTTCCTCGGAAAGTTGAAAGGCGTCACCGATCCCGAGAAGAAGCGCAAAATCATCGGCAACGAATTCATCAAAGTCTTCGAGAAAGAAGCGCGGCGCATCGAGAAGACCGAAGGCAAAGTGAAGTGGCTGGTGCAGGGCACGCTGTATCCCGACGTGATTGAGTCGCGATCGGTCCGGGGACCCTCGCAGGTGATCAAGTCGCACCACAATGTCGGCGGCTTGCCCGCGAAGATGAAGCTCAAGCTGATCGAGCCGTTGAAAGATCTGTTCAAAGACGAAGTCCGTAAAATCGGCCGTGATCTCGGCATGCCGGAAGAGATCCTGCAGCGGCAGCCATTCCCGGGCCCGGGTCTCGCGGTCCGTGTGCTGGGCGAAGTGACGCCCGACCGCGTCGCGGTCCTGCGCGAGTGCGACGACATCGTGGTTAGCGAGATCAAAGAAGCCGGCCTTTATACGAAAATCTGGCAGTCATTCGCAGTGCTGCTTCCAGTCATGACGGTCGGCGTCATGGGCGACGCGCGCACGTATGCTTATACCTGCGCAATCCGTGCCGTGAGTTCCGAAGACGGCATGACCGCCGACTGGGTTCCGCTGCCGCACGAAGTCCTGAAAATTATTTCCACCCGGATCGTGAATGAAGTGAAAGGCGTCAACCGCGTCGTGTACGACGTGACGTCGAAGCCGCCGGGCACGATTGAGTGGGAGTGAGACCGTTCCCAGCCGCTGGCTTCTAAGTAATCCGTTCACGAAGCATTTGGACATCTGATTTGGCTGTCCGTGCCAGCGAGTTCGAAAGTATTTGAGGTCGAACCGTCCCCGCGTCTGTTACTTACGTTTGTCCCTTTCGTGATCTTTCCTTGCTCCTGCTGCGAATTCGTCCTACAACCACAGTCACGACGAGCGCACCTCACGAGGTGGCCTCGTTGTCGATACAAGTTTCGGGACGGTGCCAGCCATGTCTCCCAAGATGCGAGCGAATCTTCTCCGCGCATTTGTGTTTTGCGCGATCGCCCAGACTGGCGGCGCGGGTTTCGCGCAAATCCCTTCCATCGACCAAGCCCACATTAATTCGCGCGAAAGGACAGTTGACTTGGCGAGCGCGGCCTACTCGGCCTCTTACGCGGAGGCGGGATTGATCCGAAGCCGGGCTGACCTCGTGCTCGTACCGGTGACGATTACCGATGACCGCAACCGTCCGGTGGTGGGCCTCGAGCAGGACAACTTTCAGCTGTTCGAGAACAAGAAGCAGCAGGAGATCAAGCACTTCGGCACAGAAGACATGCCGGTTTCGATCGGGATTCTGGTGGATACCAGCGGCAGCATGTCGTACAAACTGGACCGGGCGCGCGATGCGATCGCGCAGTTCTGCGAGGCGGCTAATCCCCAGGACGAGTTCTTCCTGATTACCTTCGCCGATGCTCCCCGGCTCACCACCGACTTCACGAACCGGCCGGAGAACATTGAGAGCGATCTTCTGACCGTTCGTTCGAAAGGACCGACCTCGTTACTCGACGCGCTGTATATGAGCATCGACAAAATGCGCAGTGCGAGATACGCGCGCAGGGCGTTGCTGATCCTCTCTGACGGCGGCGACAACCACAGCCGTTACAGCGAGCGAGACGTGAAGGCTGCGATTCGAGAAGCCGATGTGACCATCTATGCGGTAGGAACCTACGACCGTTATGTCACCACTCAGGAAGAAGCACTTGGCCCGGAGCTGCTGCGTGGGCTTGCCAGTTCGACCGGTGGGCAGGCATTCTCACTGAATAGTGCGAATGAAATGCCGCGGGTCACTCAGGAAATCGGCATGCGGCTGCGGCATCAGTACGTGCTGGCCTACAAGCCGCTATCGGCTGCGCACGATGGCCGTTGGCACAAGATCAGCGTCCGGCTGCGCCTTCCCAAGAAATTTCCATTCCTGCACGTCGAAGCGCGTACGGGCTACTACGCCGGAGGCGAGTAGAGCTCGCTACTTGTCCCTGTGAACTGTCTCCATTGAGAACGCCGGCAGGCATACAGCGATATACTCGGCGCCTTCTTCTTGCGGAGTCGAATAGCGTACCCACTCTCCGGCATGAGCTACCACGGCCTGTCCTGGATGAACGTCAAGGGATCCGCCTTTGTGCTCGACGCGCAACATTCCCTTCAGCACGATCGTGAATTCATCGAACTCGGGAGTCTGGCCGGGTTCGAGCCATCCACCGGGACTGCGCATGTGAGCCACGCTCGTGGCCGAGGTCTTCGAGTTGACGCGGCCGATGTATTCGTCGATGAGCTTGGGTTTGTTTCCGGCGGACTGAATGCGCGTGGGCTGAGCGATGAGAGTTGGCATGGGGCAGGTTTCCGGGTTCGCTCGTCAAGAGTACAACAGACGTGGTCGGGGTTCCCACCGGAACGCCTTCACGCTTCGATGGACACGTGCGGAATATCGGGGTCTTTCGACTGCGGTTGGCCTTCGCGCTTGTGCGCGAAGGCCAATCCTCGCTCAAGATGACAGGTGGTTTTCTACGGGCATGGATATGCTGTGCCCGGAGTTGGCGGTATGCCGGGAATGATTGTCGGAGGCCCAGGTACGCCATCGGGGCCCGGAGGTCCCGGGATGACTGTTGATGGAGTCCCGGGTGAGCCTGGCGTATAACACGTGCCGTGATTCGCCGGCATATCCGGAGGTGGCGGCGCCACGGGTCGAGGGGCCACGGGCTGTTCGGCTACCGGGTGCTGTGCGGATTGTGCTACAGCCGCGGCCACTTCATTCTGCTGCAATGTGATCGGATGCTGAAGCGTCATTTCGACCGGCGATCCCACATCGAGGAAGAAATGATGCGAACCGAATAACAGCGCTACGGATCCCACCGCTCCGATTGCGGCACCCACGCCGGCGCCGATGATGGCGTCTTTGCCCTTGGTGCCGAAGACCGGGGTCGAAGTCGTAGTGCAGAATGGCGGCCCTCCAATACAGCCCGGAGGGAACGGGCTGGTCGTAGTGGATTGTGCAGTTCCCACCGAGTGACCGATTAACGCGCCCACCCCCGCGCCCGCAGCCGGCAACGCGAGGGCCGCGATCGCTCGTCCCGATCCGGGATCTTTAATCGCATACCCCTCGTTGCTCTGCAGTGTGATCGGTCCCGAAACTGGAGTGACATAGCCGTCGGGGAATGTGATCGCCATCGATTGCAGATGCAGTTCAGCGCTCTGTCCCTTGCGCTGTTCGAGCTTGTCGACGGTTCCTTGAACGAATGTGCCGGGTGGAATCACCATCTCGTTGCCGGAATTCACCGGAGAAGTGATTTGCGCGTAGATGTCGTCCCCGTGATGGATGACCCTGCTCTGAACTGGATGCGTGAGCACCAGCGCGAACTGGGTCCCGGCGGGAATCGTCACCGTCGGACTTGCGGTTCCGGATTGACCGGGCTGCGGGCCTTGCTGGCCGCCGGTTTGGGACTGGTCTTGCGCGACGCATGTAAGCGAGATGAGCAGAAAGGCGGCCAGAGCAGCAGCGGCCGGTTGGCTGCGTTTGTTGATTGTGACAAGGGTGAAAATTGAAGAAGGGGGTTGAGGCGAACGGTGTTGAAACCAGGAGCGAAGGTACGTCATGAGCACCTCCCCTCGAAAGCTTTGAAGTGGCGCTTTCGATTTGCAGCGGATCTACTTCTGTAAACCCGCTATCCGCTTATTTGACTCGGCATCCCGGCAGAAGGCATCACGGACGTGGGTAAATGTTTGCAAAGAGTGCGTCGCGATTTGTAAATACGAACTGTACAAAAATCCGAACACTAAACGAACGCGCGTGCTTCAGATCGGCATCGACCGCAGCGCAAGCTCCACCGCGCGATTCATCTCAGCCGACGTTGCACCGTTAACGGCCTGAACTCCCAACCCATTCATCACGATCGCGATATAGCGGGCGAGATCCGTGGGACTCACATCTTTCGGGAGATCTCCTTCGGACTGGGCGCGGCGGAAGCGCCTCTGCAGCGTAGACTGCCCACCCTTTCGCCAGTCGATCATCAATCGTTTCACGTTCTCGGCCCCGGCTCCGCAGGCCAGGCCGCCCTGCAGCGTGAGACATCCTTTCGGGTGCGTAGGATCGCCCAGGAACTTCACCGTGCCCCGAAAAAGCGCTTCGACCACACCTCGAGCGGTCGGCTGTTGCAGGGCTTCGTGGAAGAAGCCCATCGGGACTTCCCGGTACCGCTCGACCGCTCTCTGGAATAAAGCTTCCTTATCCCCGAACGTGGCATAGAGGCTGGATCGGTTGATCCCCATTGCCTCGGTCAGATCGTCGAGTGAGGCGCCTTCGTATCCCTTCTCCCAGAAAATACGCATCGCAGCGTCGAGCGCGTCCTGCTCGCGGAACGCCCGGGGTCGCCCCATCTTTGCGTGCGTGTTGTCCGGTGCCATGGGTACTTGGATGCACTTTTATACCATCCAGTTCAAAAAACATGAATCCCCGGCACGGGCCGACACATCTGTACCGTACGGTCCAAAAATGGCCGGAAAGGAAGGAAGCACATGGCAGGCAAACTGGAAGGCAAAATCGCACTTGTTACCGGCGGCAGCAGCGGAATCGGTCTGGCCACAGCGCAGGATTTCGTCAATGAAGGAGCGTATGTCTACATTACCGGACGGCGCCAGAGCGAGCTCGACAAAGCCGTGAAAAAGATTGGATCAAACATCACGGCGGTTCGCGCGGATGCGTCGAACCTCGCGGACCTTGACCGTCTCTTCGCGCAGATCAAGAAGGAGAAGGGGCGCCTGGATGTGGTCTTCGCGAACGCGGGCGGAGGGGAGCTTGCCCCGCTCGGCGCAATCACCGAAGAGCACTATGACAAGACGTTCAATCTCAACGTGAAGGGATTGCTCTTTACGGTCCAGAAGGCGCTGCCGCTCATTCCAGACGGCGGTTCGATCATCCTCAACGCCTCGATCGTTTCCATCAAAGGCATGGCTGCATTCAGTGTCTATTCCGCGACTAAGGCCGCCGTGCGCTCGTTTGCGCGCAGCTGGACCACGGATCTGAAAGACCGCAAGATTCGGGTGAACGTTATTAGCCCGGGACCGATCAAGACGCCGATCCTCGATGGACTCGGCCAGACGGAGGAAGAGCGCAAGGGGATCACCGATTACCTGACGTCGATCGTTCCGCTTGGCCGCATGGGCGAGCCGGATGAGATCGGCAAGGCCGCGGTGTTTCTTGCGTCGAGCGATGCCAGTTTCATCGCGGGTGTCGAACTTTTCGTGGACGGAGGCGCAGCGCAGGTTTGATCCGAGGACTGTCTTCAGTGAGACATAGGCACGCCGCTAAGCGAAGAACTTCCGAAATCCATGGACTTCAGGCCCCGATAGCTACGGGGCCTGAAGGCGTCTTGGAACAGGGTAACGCGTCGGCATAAACAAATCCGTCGCGGGTCACGACTTCACCGCTCTCGAACGGAATCGCTTCAGAAAACATAGGGCCGGCGTGAGTGAATGTGTGAAATTCTCCGTTCTCGCCGCAGGGATCCGCGCCAGCAGGCATGCGGCGCAATAGATCGTAGTCGAGATCGCGTCCCGCAAAGTCAGCGGGCAGCTTTGCAGGATCCACGCAGACGATGCGCGCGCGCAAACCGCCATCCAGCATTTCTGAAATCAGTTCGCGAGTGTTTATTCCCCAGAGAGGGAACAGCGGATCGAGCCCGGTGCCGCGCAGCCGGTCTTCGCGGTAGCGCCTCACGTCCTCAAGAAAGAGGTCGCCGAACGCGATGGCAGTGATCCCTTTCTGAACGGCGGATGCGCAAGCCGCTGCCATCGCCTGTTCATAGATTTCGTTGCTGCAGGGCCACGGCAACGGAACCTCCCACAACGGCAAGCGTGCGGCGCTCGCTTGTGCCGTCAGCAGCGCCTGGCGAGTTCCGTGCATCGCAACCCGCTGGAAGTGCGTATTGATCGTGGTGAGGAGGCCGACAACTTCTACCTCCGCGCGCTGACGGAGCACGTGGAGAGTCCACGCGCTGTCTTTTCCGCTGCTCCAGGAGAGAAGAATCTTCGGTTTCAAAGTGATCTGAACTCGCTCAAACGGGTGACGAACCAAGAAGAATGGCGCGGGCCAGGGTGCCCGCGCCACACAAGTACTTTCGATTCTAGGCGTGAACCAGTTCCACGCCGTAGATGGAGTGCCAGCTGGTCGCAGCCTTCAGTTTGTCGTTGACGTTGTGAATGTTTTTCACGCCTTCCGTTTCGAGCCACTTGCGGAAAGCTGCTGCGCCCTGCTTGGCATAGATTGGAATTCCATCTTTCCAGGTTGCGCGGCCGCAGAGGACGCCGTTGAACTTCACGCCCGATTCGCCCGCCAGTTCCAGCGTCTCGCTGAACTCGGCGTTGCTTACACCGGCCGACAGATAGATGAACGGCTTGGTGGCTACATTCGCGGCCTGGTGGAAGAGATCGATCGCTTCTTTCTTGGTGTAGGCTTTGGTCCCACCGAAGCACTTCACGCCTTCGACGAACTTCATGTTGACTGGCACTTCGACCTTCAGTACGTCGACGCCATATCGGTCTTTGCTGAACTCGCGCATGCTTTCCGTCACGATGTGCGGTTTCTTCTTGGCGTATTCCAGGCCTTTCTCGTCGGCGCCTTCTTGATAGCCCACGAACTCCAGGAAGTACGGAATGTCGTTGGCGCGGCATTCATCGCCGATACGTTCCACCCACGCGTGCTTGATCTCGTTGACATGCTTGGGATCATCCGGAGTGTAGTACAGAAGAATCTTCACGCAGTCTGCGCCAGCTTCCTTCAGGCGACGAGCCGACCAGAGATCCAGCAGATCCGGCAAACGGCCCGGACCAGTCTTGTCGTATCCGGTCTTTTCATAAGCGAGTAATAGGCCGGCGTTCTTCGCGCGGCGCTTCGAGGCCGGCAGACCCCATTCGGGATCGAGCAGGATCGCGGTGGCATGTGGCGTCAGAACTTCCGTGACCAGCGATTTGAATTCTTCCATCATGGCGTCGGTCACTTCGCCGCCTTTTTCCTTGGCCAGTGACTTCTGCAGCGAGCCGCGCTGGTCCATGGCGGCAGCTGCAATTACGCCGCGTTCATTCGAGACTTTCTTGAGACCGGCTAACTTACCCGGGGTGAGCTTCATGAGAATCCTCCTAGAGCGGATGAGAGATGAGTGCTTGGAAGTACCGAACATTGTAAATCAAGACTCAACACAACCTGCTCAAGTCATTCCGGATTCACAACAGATTGCGTCGAAGACGTAGAATCTCGGCTCTTTATCAGTGACGAGCGTCACAGCGCCCGTCATTTATCGCGGATAACATGGCCACGACAGTCACCTGCCTTCATCGACAGGTTGAGGTGACAACGATGCTTCTCATTCTTATGTTCGCCTGTGCTGGCGGAGCAATCTTTCTGATCGGTGCCGGCGTATTCTCCGAATTCCACGACTTGTGGGTGCATCCAAGCCATAGAATCAGCGAGGATCATTCTCCTTGGGGAAGACCGAAGCTAAAGTAGCCATCAGAGCCAACTACGCCATTGTTTAGCTCTGAATATTTCGGATTTCAGGTCAACAACTCGGGACTTCGACCTTCGCCCGAATGGTATAGTGGTATGACCGCTTGGGCTCGCGCTTCCGACTTGCGCCAGCGACTCGTCGATCCCATATTCAGATAAGGCGAACTTCTGAAGACGGTTCGCTGCCTTTGTTCGCCAGACACGGGGTAAGGAACTGTCATTATGCCAATCGCGACCATTAATCCTGCCACCGGAGAAGTCATCAAGACCTTCCCCGCACTTTCGGAAGGCGAAATCGAAAAGAAGCTCCAACTGGCGGTGAGCCTCTTCAAAGCGGGGAAGAAGACTCCCTTCGCCATCCGCGCCCAGCGAATGTTGAAGGCGGCTGAGATTCTGGAGCGCGACAAGGACAAGTTCGCGCACCTGATGACTCTGGAGATGGGCAAGACCTACAAGTCTGCAGTGGCCGAGGCCCTGAAATGCACGACAGCTTGCCGCTACTACGCGGAAAAGACCGAGCAGTTCATGGCCGACGAGATCGTCGAAACCGGCGCGAAAAAGAGCTTCATCCGTTATCTTCCGATTGGCCCGATCCTTGCCGTCATGCCGTGGAATTTTCCCTTCTGGCAGGTGATCCGCTTTGCCGCGCCCGCACTAATGGCAGGGAACGTCGGCCTGCTGAAGCATGCATCCAACGTGCCCCAGTGCGCGCTCGCCATCGAGAGTCTCTTTCTCGAAGCCGGATTTCCCGAGGGAGCCTTTCAGACGCTGCTGATCGGTTCAGCCCAGGTCGACGCGCTGCTCGATGATCCCCGTATTGTTGCGGCAACGCTGACCGGCAGCGAGCAGGCAGGGATTCAGGTTGGTGTCGGAGCGGCGAAGCGCATTAAGAAAGTTGTTCTGGAACTGGGTGGCAGCGACCCCTTCATCGTGATGCCGAGCGCCGATCTCGACGCCGCTGTGGCGACCGCGGTGACCGCCCGAGTGCAGAACAACGGACAATCCTGCATCGCCGCCAAGCGCTTCATCGTGGCTGAGTCGATCGCCGACGAGTTTGAGCGCAAGTTCGTTGCGAAGATGCAGAGCCTGCACTTGGGGGATCCGTTCGATGAAAAAACGGACGTGGGTCCGCTCGCAACGCCCGATGCGGTAAAAGATCTCGACGCGGACGTGCAGAAATCCGTGCAGGCTGGCGCGAGGCTGCTGACCGGCGGACATCCGATCAAAGGGCCCGGGAACTTCTATGCTCCGACCGTCTTGACGAATGTCCCCAAAGGTTCGCCGGCATACAGCGAAGAATTCTTTGGTCCGGTGGCATCAATCTTCCGCGCAAAAAATCAGGACGAGGCCATTCGGATTGCTAACGACGTGCGTTTCGGCTTGGGCGCAAGCGCATGGACCAACGACGATCAGGAGCGCGAGCGCTTCATCAACGAACTCGAAGCCGGAATGGTATTCATAAACAAGATGGTGGCCTCCGACCCGCGGATTCCGTTTGGCGGAGTGAAAGCGTCGGGCCACGGCAGGGAAATGGGAGAAGTCGGAATTCGCGAGTTTTTGAACGCGAAGACGGTGTGGATCGCGTAAGGGCCGTTGCCCCCATCCCCACCCTGAAGATTCCCAACCCGACCGTGGGCCTCTGACTCCAGCCCTTATTGCGAATCCGCGTTGACGGGCGTCTGGATGATCTCGCCGTCTTCGGAGAACAATTGCGCCCAAGGGCAGATATCTGGCTCGATGCGGTGAACGGCAGCCTGAATTCCCAAACCCTCCCCGCATCGCACCCAGACGACCTGGTATCGAGCCTTCCTGCCGGCGTGGAGAATGCCAAGCACATCTCCGGATCTGACGTCGACATCAAGCCCTGACAGCAATGCTCCGCTTAAGCTGACATCGCGAGCGCGAGCCTCTTGCAAGAATCGTTCTCCCCTAGTGTCAACGCCCCACACCGTAACCGCGAGATCGCACTCGACGCGGGTTTCGCGACGGCGTTCGATGCTGTGGAGTTTACCCATGGTCGTTTCCTCAACATAACGTTCCACACATCGGCCGTAAAGAGCACAGGCCCCTGTCCGTGCCTGAAAATGTCGTCGGAGCGTCCCGTTGTGAAACCGGACCGAAAGGGGAGGCAGGACCCATCGGGGAACACGGAAAACTTTTCCGCATCTCCCGGACTATTGTTCGCCTGTTCCGTCTAAGGAAGCATTGTTTCCTTCAAGGAGGACAACCATGAAAAAGATGTTGCTTACGTTTGCGCTTCTTTCGCTCGGCTTGAGCCCGAGCGCGTTTGCCGCTCCAAAGCAGACTGCGGATGCAGCCGCAGCCGACCATACCGCTCCCAGTTACGACATGAAAGGCCAGGCGCTGGTGGACTTGGCCGCGGTCCAGAAAAAGTTTGTGGATCTTGCCAACGCGGTCCCCGACGACAAACTGACGTGGCGTCCTTCAGCCGACGCGCGCTCCTTTGCGGAAGTTTTCCTGCACGTAGCCGGTGAACGCTACGGAATTCTGGGGATGATGGGAGCCGAGGCTCCGGCTGGATTCGAGCGCAAGGGATTTGAAAAGTCGACCACCGACCGTGCCCGCATCGTCGCCGAACTCAATAAGTCCTGGGAGTACGCGCAGAAAAATATCAACAGCATGACGAACGCGGATTTCGCCAAGCTGCTGCCGAAACTGGGTCCGCAGGCCAATGCCGGGGACGTGGTTTACATCCTTGTCGCCGACGCGCATGAGCACCTGGGCCAAGCCGTAGCTTATGCGCGTGAAAACGGCATCGTGCCCCCGTGGACCGCTGAAGCTCAGAAGAAAGCTGCGGAGAAGAAAGCCGAGCAGAAGTAAGAACTTAAGAAAACAAAGTTGCACGACAGCCGCTTCGGACCCTGGAAATGCCGGAGCGGCTGGCTTTAACGAAGCCTCTACCGCCTCAGCGTCAGCGCGCTCAGCACCGCTTGCTGCTGCGCGATCAATTCCTTCACGCCCTTCCGCGCAAAGGAAATCATCTTCGCCAACTGCGCGTCGTCAAACACCTGGTGCTCGGCCGTCGCTTGCAACTCGACCATTTTGCCGCTCGCCATCATGACGAAGTTCATGTCTACATCGGCGCGCGAATCCTCTTCATAGCAGAGATCGAGCAGAATCTCGCCATCCACCATACCCACGCTCACTGCCGCCACAAAATCTCTCAGCGGAACCGCCGGCAGTGTTCCGGCCTCGACTAACTTCTCCAGCGCGAGGCCCAGCGCCACGAAGGCTCCAGTGATCGACGCCGTTCGCGTCCCTCCGTCTGCCTGAATCACATCGCAGTCAATCCAAAGAGTCCGTTCGCCCAGGCGCGTCAGGTCGGTGACAGCCCGAAGTGATCGCCCAATCAGGCGCTGAATTTCGTGCGTCCGTCCGCTTTGCCTCCCCTTGGAAACTTCTCGCGGTGTGCGCGTCAGCGTTGAGCGGGGCAACATGCTGTACTCGCTCGATATCCACCCTTTGCCCGTGTTACGCATGAATTGCGGCACAGTTTCTTCGATCGAGGCTGTGCAGATGACGCGGGTATTGCCTACCTCAATCAATGCCGATCCCTCGGCGGTGGTGATGAAGTCGGGAATTATCTTCACCGGACGTAGCTGGTCGGGAGAACGATTGTCGGACCGATAGAACATGCGAACGATTGTAAATCAGTCTCTTGCATCGGACCCGGGATCTACAACCAGCCGCGAACCGAAACGCCAAGTTGATGTCAATCCGCACTTTGTCGGTTCGAACGCCTTAGGTTTGGCGCGAGGAATCCGCTATCCCGGCGGTAATGCAAGCAGATTCGTCGCTGTGCTCCGAATGACGACGCTCCAGTTGTCGGAATTCTGCTACTGCACGGGCTGCAACTGAACCGCGAGTTGGTTCACTAGCGAAACGTCGTAGTACGAGGAAAGATCGGCGTGCCCGGCCAGCGTGTCCCGCTCGTTACCCTCGACCAGAATTTGAACCTTGAGAATCCCAGGGATGTTCGCCGAAATCGTGTGGATCAGCGAGGCCACGGTCAGTTCCTCGACCAGCACGCCCGAGCGATGAGTATTGGCGAACGCTGCGTTCAGGTCGATTACTGCGACCCCGGGATCGACCAGAAACACGCTTCGAATCTCCGCGCCCGACCCCAGCACGTGCGGCGACGCCTTGTCGAGATAGATCGAGACCAGCGCCCTTAACAGTTCCTCGGCGCGCTGCTGGCGCCCGGAAGGCATGGGAATCTGCGCCGGCTCGGGACGTAGTGTGCCGTCCTCATCATGAGCCACGAAGAGCACGACTCGTTCCGTAGGGCCGGCCACGGGAGGTGCGAGTTGCCGAGTGTCGGTGGGGGCAACCGCCGTAGCGGTGACCGCCTTCCGCATGTGCCACGCGTACACACCCAGTCCGAGCGCCGCCAGCAGCAGCACCACCATGCCGATCTTGAGATGGCGCGGGATCACGGTGCACCTCCCAGTTGGTCGCGCGCGGCGGCGATGGCCGTCGCTACCGCGCTGGTGACCAGTTGCTGGTAGTCCGGAGCGGTGAGCTGCGAAACGTCGGATCCTTGAGGCGCGACTTCCACCGCGATGGCCGGACCGATGACATTGTTCAACGGCCGAAGCGGAGCGGTCAGGTCCCGCACTGGAATCTGACGCTTTTGCAACTCGCCGGCGACCAGGCTGGCGATACTCTGGCTCATCGGAAGAGAAGCGTGCTGGGCGGTGCTCCAGGACCGAAACGGTCCCCGGTCGTTGTCCCCGAACGGAAGGATGGCGGTGTAGACGCGCACGCCATGCCCGCTTGAGGCCGCATGCAGGGCAATATAGATCGCGGCGTGGTCCGCATTCGCGAAAACCGCGCGCTGATCGACCGACAAGTTGGCATCCGAGTCGCGGAGCACCAGCGTTGTGATGCCGCGGCTTTCCAGTTCCTGCCGTAGGCTGCGAGCGAGCGCCACCGTGACATCTTTTTCGAGCAGCGTGGTGCTCAGAGTTTCGCCGTGATCGTCGCCGCCGTGGCTGGCATCGACAATCGCAAAATAGCGGCGTCCGGCGGATGCGGCGGCCGGAGTCGTGGCCGGAGCGGTTTGCGCTGGCTGCACTTGCGCTCCAGGGGCTGGAGTTGTCCCCGGCGGAATATTTTGTGCAGTAACCGTCGCCGCCGGGTTTGGAGCAGCTGTGGGTGCGATGGTGATCGTTCGGCCATCGTTTCCAAACGACGCCATTACCGGAATCGATGCGTTTACGGTCAGAATCGCAATGCCGCTGCTCTCGCTGTAGATGGCGGAAGGAATCGACTTACTCCCGAAGGTCAACGTGGGCGACGCCGGAGCTACCAGTGGTTCGCGCGCAAATGTCATGCGGAGCGCCCCCGGTTCGGTGGCGACGCTGGGATTCACTGGCGCCGTGAAGTGCAGCACGAGCTTCGGCGGATTGTCACCGGACAGCGACGCCGTAAAGTGTATCGCCACGCTCCCGATGAATAGCCTGTCCGACTCCTCGTGCAGGGTTACAGGTCCGCCCAGGATGCGAGGCATCAGTGCCCCAAGCGCACCCACGGGGATCAGACCGCGACCGTTTTCCATCAGGAACTTGCCGCCGAGGTCGGCATCGCGTCCGAGAATTTGCGCGTGAGCCTTGCCGGGCTGAAAATCTACTTCCAGACTGTTGTATCGCAGCCGCCAGCGTGGGCCGTCGGACTTGGCGCTCACTTTTCCCAAGGGCTCGAGAAGTTCAAGCAGGCCGACGTAATCCTTTCCCTCGCGTTGCACCAGCGGAAGGGAATAGTTCGCCACCGTCGAATATACCGAGAGATGCTTGTCGGACGGAGCGCCCGACAACAAGAGGGAGCACAGAAGAACCAGACTAAGAACAGCAACCGCAGTGGCGCGCGAGCGAGACGCCTCCGCCGTCGTCCGTACGGCCCTGGTCTCGGTCTGGATTTTTCTAGTCCAGGGCATACGCCGTCAGTCCGCTGAGCAGTTTCGGATAGAAATCGGTGGACTTTTGCGGCATCACCTCACCGGCGAAAGCCACATCCCGCACTTTCTGAACCGCGCATGGATTCATGAGAAACGCGATGTTCGCGGCACCGCTGCGTACCTGCCCGATCGCTTCTCCTGCATCGCGCAGATAGGAGAGGTTTTCCTGGTTTCGGATCGACTCTTCCGAAAGCTGAAGGACTCCTTCCAAAATGCATTTGTGCAGCTGGACCACGTCGAGTGAGCGCTGTCGGTCGGAAAGTCCGGCAAGGAATTTCGATGCAGTCGCCTTAGGCGAGTGCAATACGAATGCTCGGCTACCCGTTACTGCCAGCAGCGCGGTTCCGGCACGCCCGAGGTCGCGGAGCAATGACGCTGCCTTCGAGGCGTCGATTCCTGGATCAGCCTCTTGTACTTCGAAAAACTCGCGACAAGCCTTCTCGAACGCATCGGCCGAGAATGACCCGAGAGAATGCACCACCCGGTGCGTGGGCAACACCAATAGTCCCGGATCGTTCATGTTGACGAAAGTCATCATCACGAACTCGTAGGGCGCTTCCGGATTGCCGGTGCCCGTCGAACTTCCTGCAGTTGCCCGGCACTCATTACGGAAATTCAGAGCCGTCTCATAGCGGTGATGTCCGTCGGCGATTACCAGTTTGTGCCCGCGCATTTTCTCCTGCACGGCGGCGATCACCGCGGGATCTGAAATCTGCCAGACGCGGTGAGCGACCCCGTATTCATCCGTCACGTCGATGGTCGGCTGCGTCCCAAGCTTTGGCGAAAGCAGGGAATCTATTTCCCCGGAGTCTTCGTATAGAAGAAAGAGCTGCTCGTAGTGTGCGCGTGTGGCTCGGAGCAAGTCGAGGCGGTCTGCCTTCGGCTTAGCCAGAGTCTGCTCGTGGCGGAAGACTACTCTCGCCGAATAGTCCTCCACGCGCCCCAAGGCGATGAAGCCCCGGCGTTCGAACTGTGTGCCCGAAGGCGCCGTGAACGTCTGCGAATATGCATAAATCGACGGAGCCGACTCCCGATGGAGAATTCCTTCGGTCTGCCATTGCTTTCCGTACGCCGCGGCCCGCGTATATACGTTTTCCACTGTATTGTCCGCGGCTTCCCGCCGGCCCAGGATGATGCGGACCAGGTTGTAAGGACTGGCTTCGTAATAGCGGTCCTGCATCGCAGGCGTGATCTTGTCGTAGGGTTGGGTGACGACTTGCGGCGCGGAAACTCGCTGCAAGTTGTAGCGCACAGCACGAAAAGGACGTATGTCTGCCATAGGAAACCTTTGATTGTAACAAGATAGCGGAGGGCATCGACGGGCTTGATCGGTGGAAATGTCGTCTCCGACATCCGAGCACTACTCTCGATCAGCGCGAATGCCGCTCCCGGTGGACGTTTTGGGACATTGTCTCTAACTTTTGACAAAAACTATGCTGCGTCTGGCAAAAGCTGTGCTAACATCCGCGGCATAAGAGGTATTTATGGCCTACCTTTCAAGAAAGGTTCGGTCATCTCACCCGACGGCCCTAGTTCGAACTGCCTGTTCGGTTCTCCCCTGGGATCCGATTCAAGTCCTCCTGCGAAAAAGTTCTACGGGACTCGGGCAATGGTTTTTCCTCGCTCTCTTGACCTCGCTATGCCTCGGCCTTCCCGTAGTCGCCCAGACCGATGTGAACGACGTCCACATTCAGCCGCGCGAGGTTGCGAAGCCTCCGGACCCAGCGGCCAAGCCTGATCTGGTCTCCTCGAACCCGGACTTGATGTCCACCGCGACGGCGACCACCACCTCTGGACTCAGCGCTCGCGTGCGCCCGCTCAAGGTGGATGTCGATCTCGTCCTTGTCCCCGTGACGATCACCGATCCCATGAATCGCCTGGTGACCGGGCTGGAGAAAGAAAATTTCCAGCTCTACGAAGGCAATTCCTCTCAAGAGATACGCTCCTTTTCGAGCGAAGACGCTCCGGTGTCGCTGGGAGTGATTTTCGACTCCAGCGGCAGCATGAGCAGCAAGATGGATCGGGCCAAAGAGGCCGTGATCGAGTTCTTCAAGACCGCGAACCCGCAGGATGAATTCTTCATGATCACGTTCTCGGACGAACCCGAAGACGTGACTGATTTCACCAGTTCCGTCGACGAGATCCAGAACAAGCTTGTCTTCGCCGTGCCCCAGCGCCGCACCGCCCTGCTCGATGCCATCTACATGGGCGTGAGCAAAATGCGCCAAGCAAAATATCCGAAGAAAGCGTTGCTCATCATTTCCGATGGGGGCGACAATCACAGCCGCTACACCGAGAATGAGATCAAGTCGCTCGTGAAAGAAGCCGACGTGATGATTTACGCGATCGGAATCTATGACCGCTACGCGTCGGCCGTGGAAGAGCGCCTCGGTCCGCAATTGCTAAGCGATATCACCGAACTGACCGGCGGACGGGCCTTCACCATCGATAATCCGAACGACTTGGGTGACGTGGCCACCAAGATCGGCGTGGAGTTGCGCAATCAATATGTGCTGGGATACCGTCCCACGAAAGTTGTGCGCGACGGCAAATGGCGTAAGATAAAAGTGAAGCTGCTGCCGCCGAAAGGACTGCCGCCTCTACGGGTGTATGCCAGGACGGGATATTACGCGCCTGCGGAATAGGGCCGCGAGGGTTCTGTTTCTTCTCACGTTCGTCATTTGGACCGCCGCACAGATCCCTCTGTCCGCTTGGCCGCAGAGTGCTCCTGCCCAGCAACCGGTCACGCCCTCCCAACAGGTAGAAAAGCCTCCGGTTACCAATGCGCCCCCCGTCGACGAAAAGAAACTGAACGATCAGGGCGTCTTCGTCTTCAAGAAAGACGTGGATGAAGTCCTTCTGCATGCGTCCGTGATCGACGACAAGCAGCACATCGTCACCAATCTCGACCGAGCTGCATTTTCCGTATTCGAAGACGGCAAGCCGCAGAACATCATTTCTTTTCACCACGTTGATATTCCGGTCGCGATGGGCATCGTGATCGACAACTCCGGCTCCATGCGCGAGAAGAGAAACAAGGTCAATCAAGCGGCGCTGAACCTGGTGCGATCCAGCAATCCTCAGGACGAGGTCTTCGTCGTCAACTTCAATGACGAGCAGTACCTCGATCAGGACTTCACCAATAATCTGCTGAAGCTGAAAGAGGCGCTCGAAAAGATCGATGCCCGCGGCGGCACGGCTCTCTACGACGCGGTCGTCGCTTCTGCCGACCATCTGAAGCAAAACGCCCGCCTGGAAAAGAAAGTCATCTTTGTCGTCACCGACGGCGAAGATAACGCCAGCAGCGAAACACTCGAGCAGGCGGTGAAGCAGTTGCAGCAGGAGAACGGACCATCCGTCTACGCCATTGGCATCCTCGGAGACGAGGAACATCCCAAGCGTGCCCGTAAGGCGCTGGAAATCATCGCGGATCGCACTGGTGGCATCGCGTTCTTCCCCAAGACGCTCGATGAAGTCGACGCCATCAGCCGCACCATTGCCAACGACATTCGCAATCAGTACGCAATCGGTTATAAGCCCACCAATCCGCAACAGGCCGGCGGCTTCCGCCAGATTCGCGTCGAAGCCAAGTCCAAGGGCCGCGGGAAACTGTTGGTTCGCACCAAGACGGGATACTACGCCGGTGCCCAAGCCACAGCCGCCGGCGCAAAATAAAAGCGAGAAAATAAATAATGTTATGTGGGGACAGCAGCTCTCGGCTGTCCGCCGAACGAAGTTCGGCTGCAGGGACCACCTCCTACAAAGAGCTGTACCGCCTGCATTGACGATTCCCAACTCCGCTCGTACCCTGTAAGGTGCCTTCGAAGAATCAAGGAATGTCCCGCCTGCGCGTTGCCGACGACATCACGCAACTGGTCGGTGAAACTCCCATGTTGCAGTTGAAGCGCCTGGTTGCATCAGGCTCGGCCGACGTATTCGCCAAGCTCGAATACCTGAACCCCGGCGGCAGCGTGAAAGATCGTGCGGCCATCGGAATCATCCGCCGCGCCGAGCAGGACGGCAAACTTCGCCCCGGCGGTACGATCGTGGAAGCCACCGCGGGAAACACCGGGATCGGGCTGGCGCTCATCGGTGTCAATCGCGGCTATAAAGTGAAGCTGTTCGTGCCCGAGCGTTTTTCCGAGGAGAAGGTCAAGATCATGCGAGCCCTCGGCGCCGAGGTCACTCGCACTCCCGACGCTGAGGGCATGCAGGGCGCCATCCGGCAGGCGAAACTGTTGGTCGCCAGCGATCCCTCCGCATTCATGGCCGGGCAGTTCGAAAACCTGGCTAATCCCGACTATCACTACGAAACCACGGCCCACGAAATTTTCGAGCAGATGGACGGACGCATCGATGCGGTCGTGATCGGCTGCGGAACGTCCGGAACGTTCTCGGGCGTGGCCCGATACCTGAAAGAAAAATTACCGGGCGTATTAGCCTACGCCGTCGAGACCCAGGGATCGATTCTCGGTGGTGGCCCGCCCGGTCCGCACAAAGTGGAAGGCATTGGAGCGAGTTTCATCCCGAAAACATTCGATCGCTCAGTGTGCGATGAAGTGCTGATGGTCATGGACGATGCTGCTTTCGGCATGGTGAAAACGTTGGCCGCCCAGGAAGGTGTGCTGGCCGGCTCCAGTGGCGGCGCCGCGGTAGCGGCTTCCTTGACGATTGCGAAGAAGCTTGGAGTGGGCAAGCGCGTGGTGACCATCATCCCTGACTCCGCCGAACGTTATCTATCCAAGAATATTTTTGAAGGCGGCATCTAGGCAGGATCTCTGAGAATTCACTTTCATGAAAAAAGACAAGCAACTAGGATTTGCCACTCGCGCCATCCACGCCGGTCAGGAGCCCGACCCGCTCACCGGAGCCGTCACGGTTCCCATTTACCCGACCTCAACCTACGTACAACAGGGAATTGGAGAGCACAAGGGATACGAGTATTCCCGCGTCTCCAATCCCACGCGCGCGCGTCTGGAAGAAAACCTCGCCTCTCTTGAAGGTGGAGTCGCCGCCCGAGTTTTTGCCAGCGGCATGGCTGCGATTAACGCCATCGTGACGATGTTGAAGTCGGGCGATCACGTGGTTTGTGGCGACGACCTCTACGGCGGAACTCCTCGTCTGTTCAACAGCGTGATGGTGAATTTCGGGCTGGTATTTTCATACGTCGATACATCCGAGGCGGGAAACGTAGAGCGCGCTATCCGGAAAAACACCCGCATGGTCTACGTGGAGACGCCCACGAATCCCATGATGCGGCTGAGCGATCTCGCCGCCATCGCCGCGATCTGCCGCCGCAAGAAAATTCTGCTGGTCGTCGACAACACCTTCATGTCCCCTTATTTCCAGCAACCGCTCGCGCTCGGCGCGGACATGGTCGTGCACTCGACCACGAAGTTCCTGAACGGTCACAGCGATGGTTTGGGAGGAGTCGTTGTTTGCTCCAAGCAGGAGCACGCCGACCAGTTGGCATTCTTGCAGAAGGCGGCGGGCGCGATTCTCTCGCCCTTCGAATGCTTCCTCGTCCTGCGTGGAGTGAAAACCCTGGCCGCTCGCATGGAAATTCACGATCGCAGCGGACGCATTGTTGCTGACTTCCTCTCGAAGCACAAGAAAGTGAAGGGAGTTTTCTATCCGGGATTGGCCGACCATCCCCAGCATCTGCTGGCGAAGCGCCAGATGAGCGGCTTCGGATCGATGATCACATTCGAAACTGGATCGCTGAAGAATGCAAATAAGATGCTGAAGAAATGCCGCATCTGTTCGCTTGGCGAGTCGCTGGGAGGGGTCGAAACGCTCATCTCCCATCCCGCGACCATGACTCACGCCGCGCTGGGCGTGAAGGGACGCAAAGCCATCGGTATCACCGACGGTCTGGTTCGGATTTCGGTAGGGATTGAGGATGTCGACGACATTCTTGACGATCTCGATCAGGCGTTGAACGCGATCTAAACCTTGGCCGTGGATTTCACGGATGACTGAGTTCAAGATGGCAGAACGAATTCGTATTGACCAACAACAATCTGGTTCACGCGAGTGGAATTCCGCGGTTTACCACCGTCTTTCCGGACCGCAAGTCAGCTGGGGCAAGAAAGTTCTGTCGCGGCTTCAATTGCGTGGAGACGAAGTTGTTCTCGATGCAGGCTGCGGCACTGGCCGCCTGACTGCGGAACTACTAGAAGCCTTGCCCAACGGACGCGTCGTCGGCATCGACCTCTCGCAGAACATGTTGCATTCCGCTTGTGAGCATCTCGGTTCGAACTTCGGCCAGCGCGTGAGTCTGGTTACTTGCGATTTCTTGCATCTGCCGTTCGTCGCCGCATTCAACGTTGTCGTGAGCACCGCGGCATTCCATTGGGTGCGCGATCACGACACTCTGTTCGCGAATCTGCATCGATCGCTGATCCCAGGAGGCTGGTTGGAAGCTCAATGCGGAGGTGGTCCGAATATTGCACGCCTTCGTGATCGTGCAAATGCTCTCGCGGCGGCGCCCAAGTTCGTGTCACACTTCGATGGCTTCCACGAGCCTTGGCTCTTTGAGGACGCGGAGGCCGGAGCAGCGACTCTAAGACGTGCGGGATTCGTCGACGTTGAAACATCAGTCGAGGCTGCGCCAACTGTCCTCGACAATGCCGACCACTATAGTGAGTTCGTGCGCAACATCGTCTTGCGGTATCACCTGCAACATCTCCCAACGGAGGATCTCCGGACGGAATTCATGGCAACGCTCACTGAACGGGCAGCGGCAGATGATCCGGCTTTCTGTCTCGACTATTGGCGACTGAATCTCCGAGGACGCGCTGCCCGACGCTAGTTCACCGACTCGCCGATCCAGTTCAGGTAGCCGGAACTGCCATCCTCGACAGTGATGGCAACGCATTCGGGCAGGTCGTACGAATGCAACTCGTGAAGCGCGTCGCGTACCTCCGGAAATCGTTCCGCGGTGGTCTTAATCAACAGCAAGCATTCGCGCGCTTCTTCCACCTTGCCTTGCCAGCGATAAATGGACTCGATCTGAGGGACGATATTCACGCAGGCCGCAAGCTTCCGCTCGATCAGGTGTCGGGCGATCTTGCGGGCTTCTTCTTCCGAGCCAGCAGTCGATAGGACGATTCGCTTGTCAGTCATATAAAATCAGCCGTCAGCATTGGAGCGAAATCAATATGCTAACGCAAATCAAGTTCGGGACCTCGGGTTGGCGCGCAGTCATGGCCGACGAATTCACAATGGCCAACGTACGCCGCGCGGTTGGCGGTATCGCGCGTTACGTCGGTTCGCAGAAGCCCAAAGGTGCGCGCGTGATCGTAGGACGCGATCCTCGTTTTCTGGGAGAGACCTTCTGCTCGATGGCCGCGGAAATCTTATCTGCGCAAGGAATCACTCCCTTGGTTGTCGCCGAGCCTGCCCCGACTCCTGCGTTTGCCCACGCCGTCGTGCTTAACCAAGCGGATGGCGTCATCAACTTCACCGCCTCGCACAATCCCCCGGAATACAACGGCATCAAGTTCTCCACTCCGGATGGCTGTCCCGCGTTGCCCGAGGTCACGAAGCAGATCGAAGCAGAGATCGTGGCGGCGGACAATGCGCCATCGGCGAAAGCGGCGAGCACTGCCTCGCCAGCGCCGGAATCGCTCGATCCTAAGCCCGCGTATCTGAAACGCCTTGGCGAGATTATCGACCTCGAAGGAATTCGCAAGGCCGGGTTGAAAGTGGCATTCGACCCCATGTGGGGATCGGCGCGGGGGTACTCGGACGAACTGCTGCGCAATGCCGGTGTACAGGTTGCGACTGTGCACGACTATCGCGACGTGCTCTTTGGCGGGCACGCTCCTGAGCCGGACGATCACCTGCTCGAAGACCTGCGCAAGAAGATGCGCGAGACCGGGGCGCAGATTGGTATCGCCACCGACGGCGACGCCGACCGCTTCGGCATCGTCGACGCCGATGGAACCTTCCTGCAGCCCAACTACGTGATCGCGCTGTTGTTCGATTATCTGGTCGAAAGCCGCGGCTGGAAGAACGGAGTTGCGAAATCGGTGGCTACGACGAATCTCATCAACGCACTGGCGCAGGCGCACGAGGTGGAATTGTACGAAACTCCGGTGGGGTTCAAGTACATCGGTGAACTGATCATGCAGGACAAGATCGCGATCGGCGGCGAAGAAAGTGCGGGGCTGTCAATCCGGCACCATGTTCCCGAAAAAGATGGACTGCTGGCGGGCCTGCTTTGTTGCGAAGCCGTGGCGAAACGAGGAAAGTCTCTTGGCGAGCAATTGAAGGTCATCAGTAACCAGGTTGGTTCCTTTTATCCCGAGCGCCAGAACTTCCGATTGACGCCGGAGGTGAAGGCGAAGTTCACTGAGAAGTTGAAGTCTGATCCGCGGGAGTTTTGTGGCCATACCGTAAGCGAGGTCAACCGCAAGGATGGGTTGAAGCTCGTCTTCTCCGACGGATCGTGGGTTTGCTACCGCCTTTCGGGAACGGAGCCGGTGGTGCGGGTCTATACCGAGGCTCGCAGCGAACGCGGGTTGGAAAAGCTAAGCACGGCCGCGAAGCATTGGATTTTCGAGTAAAGGATCGCTTGAAGAACTTGCCCAGAATCGCTCGATTTCCACGTCCCCAGGACGGTCTGCGTGCCGTGGTTGATCGCGCCCCGCAGGCCGAAGCCTTCGCGGCCTCGTGGATCGAACGCGTGCGTCCCCTGGCCTCCCGCATTTACGGTCTGAGGCGGCGTATCGCGACAGTGGCTGTCGCCGTGCTGGCTGGGTCACTGTTTGTCCACGTTATGTTTGGCGCCAACGGGATGGTCGTCTACAAGCAGAAGCGTGCCGAGTACGAATCGCTGCGCAAGCAAATCGTGCAGGAGCAGCAGGAGAACGACCGCTATACGCAGCAGATTCAAGGCCTGAAGAGCGACCGCACCGCGATCGAAAAAGAAGCGCGCGAGCAACTCGGTTACGCCAAGCCGGGAGAATACGTCTACGTACCACCCACACCTGCGAAACCTGCTGTGCCCTCGAATCACACCGCGAAAAAGTAGCGGACAGGATTTTCTCCGTGTGCAAATTCGATTTTCGGGCGCTGGCCCCTGACAATCGCTTTGTTTCCCTGTGGTATATTTTCCGTGCCTCATTCCAGTTCAGCCGGGATTTGTTGCCGAAGCGGCGACATTGCTCCCGATGCACGGTTAGTTGCGGTGTGGGGCCGCAATCCGAATTTCACAAAGGAGAACAACCGGCCATGAGAAAGGTTCTAGCGATCTGTCTGGCAGTATGTTTCGTGTTTGCTTTGTCCGCGCTGGCGTTCGACGACATGGGCAAGAGCGGCACGGTTAAGGGATGGGTGGTGGACGACAAGTGCAGCGCGAAGGGCGCCAATGCGGGCGCGGAAGCCTGCACCAAGAAGTGCCTCGCCGCCGGCGCGAAGATGGTAGTCGTGACCGATGGCGATTCGAAAGTGCTCGCGGTCGAGAACCCGGATGCCCTGAAGGGGCACGAAGGACATCACGTCGCCGTCACTGGCACCATGGGGAAAGACTCCATCAAAGTAAACAGCGTGAAGATGCTGTAAGCGAGAGTCTGATTGAAATTTGAAGGGCGGCCTTTTGGCCGCCCTTTTGTTTTCGTGCAATGTCTTTACTTCATCAGCGAACCACGCCTTCCAGCGGGGAACTCGCTGTCGCGTACAACTTCTTCGGCATGCGGCCCGAGAGATAGGCTTGGCGTCCGGCGATTACGGCGTGTTGCATTGCTTCGGCCATGAGCACGGGATCCTGGGCGTTGGCGATCCCGGTGTTCATCAGAACAGCATCGGCGCCGAGTTCCATCGCGATGGCCGCATCCGACGCGGTCCCCACGCCAGCATCGACAATCAGTGGAACTCCGGAGATCATCTCGCGCAGGATGCGGATGTGGGCCTGATTCTGGATCCCCATCCCGCTGCCGATCGGCGCGCCGAGCGGCATGATGGTTGCCGCTCCTGCGTCGATGAGTCGCTTTGCGAAGACGATGTCATCCGATGTGTAAGGGAGCACGGTGAAGCCTTCTTTCACCAGTATGCGTGTAGCTTCGAGCGTAGCTTGCACGTCGGGATAGAGCGTCGCCTGGTCGCCGATCACTTCGAGCTTGACCCAATCCGACAGTCCAACTTCGCGCCCGAGGCGCGCGGCCCGGATGGCTTCGTCGGCCGTGTAGCAGCCGGCTGTGTTGGGAAGTAGGAAGTATTTCTTGGGATCGATGTAGTCGAGCAGTGATTCCTTGCTGCGGTCGAGATTGACGCGGCGCACGGCGACGGTGACCATCTCGGCGCCACTGGCTTCGAGCGCGCGCGCTGTTTCCTGGAAGGATTTGTATTTACCCGTGCCAACAATCAGCCGGGAGCGGAAAGAACGTCCGGCAATAATCAATGAGTCCGACATGGAAACATTGTAATGAAAGGGAGTCAGACAAGTGAAACTGTCGAGCTTCGCTCGACGGACAGCCGATGGCGGCTGTCCCCACATATCAAGATACGGTCGTGGCTTCTGCTTGCGCGTAGAGGTCGTCGATCTGCTGGCGGTATCGATCTTCGATCACGCGGCGGCGAAGTTTTAAAGTCGGGGTCAGTGCGCCGTTGTCGGCGGTGAATTCCTCGGCGACCAGCATCACGCGCTTGAGTTTCTCGAAGCGAGCCAGGTTCTGATTGATGCCCTCCACGATCCCGTCGTAAAGGCTTTGCACTTTCGGATTTGTGACTAGCTCCCCACGCGAACCAAATGGAATGCCATTGGTACGCGCCCATTCTTCCAACAGCGGAAAATTCGGCGATACGATCACCGCCGGAAACTTGCGCCGGTCGCCGAGGATGGCGGCGACTCCGACGAGCGGATTGAGCTTGAGCGAATTCTCGATCGGCTGAGGCGCGATGAACTTTCCTCCCGATGTCTTGATCAGGTCTTTCTTGCGGTCGGTGACGGAGAGGAATCCGTCGGCATCAACGTTGCCGATATCTCCAGTTTTGAACCAGTCTCCCGTGAATGCAGCGTGAGTCTCATCCGGGCGATTCCAGTAGCCCTTGAAAATGGACGGGCCGCGCACGAGGATTTCACCATCTTCCGCGATGCGGACTTCGAGATTCGGCATGATCTTGCCGACCGTCCCAATGCGGTGATTCTTGGGCGTGTTGAGCGCGATGACCGGCGATGTTTCGGTGAGACCGTAGCCTTCGTGGATGCGGATGCCGACGGCGGCATACCATTCGGCGAGCTCGCGCCCGAGCGGTGCGCCCCCGGAAATGAAGGTTTCGACCCGCCCGCCCATGCCTTCGCGAATCTTGGAGAAGACGAGTTTGTTGGCAAGTTTCCACGCGGGTGACTTCGGAGTGAGTCCTGCGAGAATTTCAGGCTTGTTCCGGCGTCCGACGGAGAGCGCCCAATTGAAGATGACCCGCTTGGGAAATCCCTTGGCTTTCTGCTCGGCCTGCGCGTAGATCTTTTCGTAGACGCGTGGCACGGCGACAAACAAAGAAGGCCGCACTTCCTGCAAGGCCTCGGCGAGCCGCTCGATGAACGGGCAGTAAGCGAGCGTGACGCCGTGGTAGATCATTGCGAAATCCAAGTGGCGGGCGGTGATATGGCAGAGCGGCAGAAATGAAATGCTGACCAGGCCGGGCTGCATATCAAATCCGAGCAGGGAACAGAGGAGGTTGGAAGCGATGTTGCCGTGCGTCAGTTTGGCGCCCTTAGACGTGCCGGTGGTGCCTGAGGTGTAAACGATGGTCGCAAGATCGTCCGGGGAAATGGCGCGGGCGCGCGCTTCGATCTGTGGACCGATAGCGTCGGGGCCTTCGCGTCCAATGCGCTCGAGAGTTACACATCTGCCAGCGAAGGGCGCGAGATCTCCGGCAAACTCAATCGAGTCCATGACGATGATTCGTTCGATCTTTGTCTGCGGGAGGATCGATATCAGTTTGTGCAACTGCTGGTCGGACGAAACGAAAATCGCGCGGCAGCCGGAATCGTTCAGCACGAAAGCGGTTTGTTCCGGGGTGAGCGTAGTGTAGAGCGGAACGGTCACGGCACCGATCAGAAGCGTGGCCATATCCGCCATCGGCCATTCCGGGCGATTCTCGCTGAGAATCCCGACGCGATCGCCGGGTTGGATGCCCCAGGATCGAAGCGTGTGGCTGATCCGGGCGACGCGCTTGCCAAATTCTCGCGACGAGATCGGCAGCCATTTTCCCGCCTCGCGATAAAGCATCATGCGGTCGAGATTGCGTTCGAGCGCGGTGAAGAAGATGTCGTTCAGCGTGGCAATACTCATGGCGTCGGTCCGGCCCAAGTCCGCGCGGTCGCGGAAAACTGCTTTGCATGAAATGTACTGTTTCCGCTCCGGTTTGAGCAATGTGAAACGAACCGTGGGAGGTTACCGACAGGCATCCTGATTTACACCAAAACCGCGGCAAGGGTATGCTGGCTGCATACTCAGTGGGAGGGGTTCAAATGCAGAAACGACAATCTAGGCTGCTGGCGGCAGCATTGCTGTTGACCAGCACGCTCGGCGTAAGCGCGTCGGGATTTTCGCAAGCCACGACCGCGGCATCCACGATACCCAAGGTTGGAGACATGGCTCCGGACTTCACTCTGAAGTATTTCGACGGCACCCAACGCAAAGACGTGAAGCTGAGTGATTATCGGGGAAAGAAAAATGTCGTACTGGCATTTTTCGTGTTCGCATTTACCGGTGGTTGAACCCAGCAAATGAAAAATTTCCAGCAGCATTTGAAAGAGCTGGAAGCTACCGACACCCAGGTCCTGGGTGTGAGCATGGATAGTCCCTTCGCCAACAAAGCCTTCGCCGACCAAATTGGAGTTACCTTCCCGCTACTCAGCGATTGGGGCGGCAAAACCACAAGAGAATACGGAGTCTATAAAGACGAGTACCAGGCGGCGCGCCGCGTGAACTTCCTGATAGGAAAAGATGGCAAGATACTGGAAGAACAGGTGGACAAAGACGCCATCGATCCTACGAAGATTGTGGATGCCTGCCAAAGGCCAAAGCTGAAAAACTAACGTTTCGGAACAAACCACAAAATCGAAATCTCCACACTAGCCCCAAAAACGAGGCTAGTGTGGGCCATCTTCGACTTTCTTTTCGTCCTGCAAGTGCATCTTCGCCATGCACTTCCCGCCCGGAGGAAACTAAAGCGTCTCTATTGTGTTTATAACAAATGAGGCTAAGATCGAAGTACAAAGATTTCTATTTACGCTTGGGGCGACATTTATGAAAACATGCAAGTTGTGGTCTTGGATGCTGTTACTCGCGAGCGTTATGTTCGCTCTGCAATTTTCCACTCTAGCTAAAGCGCAAGATCAGCCCGATCAGAACGACGAGAACGATCAAGCAGCGGATCCTCCGTCGAGGGTCGGCCGGTTGGACTTTTCGCAGGGATCGATTTCGTTCCGTCCGGCTGGAGAAGATGATTGGGTCACCGGAGTTCCGAACCGGCCGATGGTGACTGGCGACGATCTTTGGGCGGACGAAAATTCGCGCGCCGAAGTTCATGTCGGTTCGACCGCGCTCCGGCTCGGACCGAAGACAGGTATTACTTTCCTCGCACTCGATGATCACACTACGCAGATTCGCCTGGCACAGGGCTCGCTGATTCTGAGAGTGCGCCATGTGGATGACGACGACAACTATGAGGTCGACACTCCGAACCTGGCGTTTAGTCTGCTGCAACCAGGCACGTACCGGCTGGATGTGAGCGAGGACGGAAGCCAGACGATTACCAGCGTGTGGCATGGCCGCGGTCGCGTGACCGGCGGCGGATTAACTTACACCGTTGTCGCGGGTCAAACGGCTACGTTTACCGGCAACGAGCAGCACCTGGACTACGATCTGCAGCAACTCGGCAGCCAGGATGATTTTGACAGCTGGGCGTTCGAACGCGACGAGCGCGAGGATCGCGCCGACTCGGCGAACTATGTATCCCGCGAAATGACCGGTTACGAAGATCTCGATGACAACGGCGACTGGAGCTATGTGGCCGGCTACGGTGAGTGCTGGCGTCCTCGAGCAGTCGTCGTGGGATGGGCTCCCTATCACTACGGCCACTGGGCTTACGTTGGGCCGTGGGGATGGACGTGGGTCGAAGATGAGCCTTGGGGCTTCGCGCCATTCCACTATGGACGCTGGGCATTCGTGAACAGTGGATGGTTCTGGGTTCCGGGACCGGTAGTGGTGCGTCCGGTGTGGGCGCCAGCGATGGTGGCTTTCGTCGGCAGCGGACCGGGCTTCCACTTCTCGGCGGGTATCGGCGTGGGATGGTTCCCGCTAGCTCCGGGAGAAGTCTACGTGCCCGGATACCATGTCAGCCGCGCGTACGTGAACAATGTCAACATCACGAACACGAGCGTGAACGTAACCCGTGTGACGAACGTGTACAACACGGTAATCGTCAACCGAAGCACGACGATCAACAACATTACCTACGTGAACCAGCATGTGAACAACGGTGTCACGGTGGTGTCGCATGACACGTTTGTGAATGCGCGGCCAGTGGCACAGAACGTGATGCGAGTGGATCAACGGGAAGTTCTTGCGGCGCCGGTAAGCCGCGTAGCGTCCGTCGAACCGATCCACAGCAGTGTGGTCGGAGCGGGACATCCTGTGTCGGTGCGGCCTCCCGCTGCCGTCATCAGCCGCCCGGTGGTCGCGGTGAGAACTCCGCCGCCTCCTCCGCGTTCGGTTGACCAACGGCAAGCGCAGGCTGGAGGACATCTGAACGAGCAATCGCTGGTGCGTCCGGCCGGCCCAACGCGGCCCGCGCAGATCAACCAGGAGGGACGTCCGCAGCAGGCGCAAGACGGGTTCCGGTCATTCAGTCCGCCCAACGGTGGCAATAACAGCAACAACCAGGTTCGCCAGTTGCCGCAAACCCAGCCCCGAACGTTCGAGCAGCAGGGAAGTTCGGAGTCCGAAAACCGGAACGCGCAAACTCCGCAGAATCGGGTGCAGCCGACGAACCGCGATTTCAGGGAGTCGCGGCAAACGGCGACTCCGCAGGAATCGCATCCGTTGGTGAGGCCGACGCCTCCGGTGCAAGAGCGGACGCCGCAACAAGAACAGCAACAGGCGCAGAAATTCAATCAATGGCAACAGCAGCGGCCGGCTCCGGCGCCGCCAAAGCCGCAGCCCAAGGCTCCGGAA
This sequence comes from uncultured Acidobacteriota bacterium, assembly GCA_963700225.1. Taxonomy (GTDB): domain Bacteria; phylum Acidobacteriota; class Terriglobia; order Terriglobales; family Acidobacteriaceae; genus Sulfotelmatobacter. The sequence goes on along the minus strand of CAVOWU010000012.1, from coordinate 43,845 downwards.
CCGAAGCCGAAGAAATAGTCGGTTTGACGCGAGCACGTTGCACTGTGATACGGTTCGCAATGCGATGTGCTGGCACAAACAGCAACTGATAGCGACAACGCCGGGAGCGGATTAACGACTCCCGGCGTAACCTTTTACAGCCATTTCCCGGCGGAGCGATGAGCGGATCGACGCGTATCAAGATCAACTGGATGGATGTGCTTTGGCTGGTGCTTCTGGCTGCACTGGCCGTGCTTCCTCCCCAGAGGGAGATCCACAAGCAGCTCATTCTGCTTGCCTTCGGAGTCATCCAGTTAGGCGAGAGCTGGTTGATTGAGCATCTGCCCAAGCGTGGCCCCGCCTATCTTGTTCTGCTGAAGATTGCGCTGGCCACGATGTTGGTCGATCACACGGGCGAACTCGCGATCAACAGCTACTACTATCCCATCTACTTTGTGCCGGCAGTAACCGCCGCAGAGTATTTTGGCCCGTGGGCTACCTTGCTCTGGACATCACTGGCATCGGCTGCCTATTGCTCTTATCTGCTCCCGGCGCTACAGGAGTTTGAGATTACGGCTGAGGACTACGGTCGGCTGGCCATCCGCATTCTGTTCTTTTACCTTGCCGCGATGGTCGTCAACAAGTTTGTGATTGAGAGCCGGCGCCAAACCCAGAGATATCAGGAACTGGCAGAAACGCTTGCGGAAGCGAACCGTCGCCTTGAACTGGCGCAGGCGGAGGCTCGGCGTTCAGAACGGCTCGCGGCTTTGGGCCAACTCTCGGCGGGACTCGCGCACGAGATTCGCAATCCGCTGGGGGTGATCAAGGGGTCGGCGGAGATGCTGACGCAGAAGCTGGCGGCGTCGAATCCTCTGGCTACGGAACTTGCGGGATACATTTCGACCGAGACAAACCGGCTGAGCGCGCTGGTTACCCGATTTCTCGATTTCGCGCGGCCGCTGCACGCCGACTTGACGCCCCAAGACCTTCCTTCGGTGCTGGATCGCGCTTTGAATGACGTGGCGCAGTTCTGGAAGGGGGCGCCAGTGCGGGTTGAGAAGGAATACCAGCAAAACCTTCCTGCGGTGCCTTTAGATGAAAGTCTGGCCGAGCAGGCTTTTGTGAACATCATTCAAAACGCCTACGATGCCATGAACACGAATGGCGGTGTGCTGCATGTGACGGCAGACCGCGCGCGGCACAATGGCCGTAATGGAGACAGTGTTCCAGGAGTCGAAGTCAGGATCGCGGATACTGGGCCGGGAATTTCACCGGAACTGCAAGAACAGATATTCAATCCGTTCGTGACTACAAAGAAAAGCGGTGTGGGGCTGGGGTTATCGATCGTTTCGAAGATTATTGACGGACACCATGGCTCCGTGCGGATTGAAAACGCAAAAGATACTGGCGGCACCAAAGGCACCGGTGCTTGTTTCGTGATATTTTTTCCTGCCGCGAGTGAGACCAGCCCTGCAGGAGGCACAGCTCACTTGATCATCTCGTAAGAACGTAGGAATCGGGGACGAAGAACGGATGCCGGCTATTCTGATAGTGGAAGACGAGGCAAAGATGCGTCGCCTGCTCGAGCTAAACCTCGGCGAGGACGGGTTCTCGACCTTCTCCGCTGGCGACGCGGAAACCGGACTCAAGTTGCTGCGCGAAAACTCCATCGATCTGGTGTTGACAGACCTGAAGCTTCCCGGCATGAACGGCCTGGAATTCCTGCAAACCATCAAGCGGCAGAACGCTGCTCTACCGGTGGTCGTAATGACTGCCTTCGGCAGTGTCGAAACCGCCGTCGAAGCCATGAAGGCCGGGGCCAGTGATTACGTTTTGAAGCCGTTCTCTCTGACCGAGATGCGGATGGTTATCCATAAAGAGCTGGATGTCCGCAATCTGCGCGAGGAGAACCGATCCCTTCGTGAAGCGCTGGGAAAGCGCTATTCGCATCCCAACATCGTGGCGCGCAGCCCGAAGATGCAGGAAGTGCTGGCCACCGTGGAGCGCGTCGCGCCGACCAACGCGACGGTTCTGCTCGGTGGCGAAAGTGGCGTGGGCAAGGATTTGATTGCCCGCGCGATTCATGAAAAATCGCGGCGGGCCTCGGGTCCATTCCTGAAGATCAACAGCACCGCGATTCCCGAGAACCTTCTGGAGAGTGAACTGTTCGGATTCGAAAGAGGAGCGTTTACCGGGGCGGTGGCCAGCAAGCCAGGAAAGTTCGAACTGGCAGACAAGGGAACGCTGTTTCTCGATGAGATCGGCGATGTGCCTCCGGTAACGCAAGTGAAATTACTGCGCGTTCTCCAGGAGCGCGAATTTGAGAGGCTGGGCGGAACGAAGACGGTCAAAGTGGATGTTCGCCTCATCGCCGCCACCAACAGGGATCTTCGACAGGCGCTGGAGCAAGGCACGTTTCGCGAAGATCTCTATTATCGCCTGAATGTTGTGCCAATCGATATCGCTCCGCTCCGCGAACGCAAAGAAGACATCCCGGATCTGGCAAATCTGTTTATCGCCCGATTCGCAGGAGACTCCGGCAAGGTGATCGAAGGGATTGCGCCTGAGGCGATGCAGATTCTTGTGAATTATCACTGGCCGGGAAATGTCCGGGAATTGCAAAACGTGATTGAGCGCGCGTGTGCCCTCACCAAGAAGAACGTTCTCGATGTGGCCGACATTCATCTCGACGTCCGCCCGTCGAAGGCCGGAAATGGCGCGACGGGATTTCTCCCGGACGGTATGACTCTGGAGCAATGGGAAGACGAGATGGTGCAGGAAGCTTTGCGCCGCGCCAACGGTAATAAGAGTCAGGCTGCGCGGCTGCTCGGCCTCTCACGCAACGCGCTGCGCTACCGGCTCTCGAAGATCGGCATCGCCGATGAGAGCGAGAAGGATGCTTAGCTGCCTCTACTCCGACTTCAACAGCATGCAAGTAACGTCGTCGTGCTGGGGGGTGTTTCCGACGAAGAGATCGACCTCGGCCATCAGGCGTTTGAGCATTTCTCCGGGCTCGACAGATCGGTTGGCGTCGATGGCTGCCAGCAGGCGAGTCTCGCCATATTCGTCCTGACGCGAATTCTCAGCTTCCACTAATCCATCCGTGAAGATGATGAGCCAATCTCCGGGCGCCAGCGTGACTCTCGCGGATTCGTATTTTGCGTCGGGCAGAATGCCGAAGGGTAAGCCGCCTATGTCGAGGCGCTCGATGAGTCCGCTCGCGCGGCGCAGAACTGGATTGTTGTGGCCGGCGTTGATGTAGTCGAGCGTGCGCTGCACAGGATCGTATTCGGCCAGAAACGCGGTCGTGAAGCGCAGACCACCCTGACTATTCGTGCAGGCGTAGCGATTCATGTTGGATGCCAATTCCGCCAGAGCGACCTGCGCCGTCGATAGCGTTTTCAGGCTTGCTTGAAACGTAGCCATGAGCATCGCGGCCGGAATACTCTTGCCGGCGACGTCGGCGACTGCGAGCACAACGCGATTCTCTTCCGTCGTCTTGCCTGGCCTGGGAAAAACGTCGTAATAGTCGCCGGCTACCGTATTGGCGGGGCGCGTGGCGTAGGCAATCGCAAGGCCCGGTATCTGCGGAGGAACGCCGGGCAGCAGCCAGGTCTGGATCTCGCGAGCGATCTGCAGGTCGCGCTTCATCACCACGCGATCGGCGATCTCGAGCATCAGCAGCAAAAGCAAAACCAGGGCTGCCCAGAAGTGAAGATCGAATTCGACAGCGTAGACTTTTCCGGCTTCACCGGTATATTCGAATCCGCCGTGCGGGAACACAATCAGGATTAGCGCAAGCAGCAGGAGTACGCGGCGGGCCGGTGAGAGCTTCTCGAATACAGCCCAGAAAAATTCCTTGACCACATGCAAACGGCGGCCGCGATCGGTGAGGCCATCAGGAGTCTTAGCCGCAACATCTTTCGAATAAAGCCGGTAGCTGGCTCGAGCCTCAGTCTCGAACTGCGACCACAGCTGGCTGACTTCGAGGCCCTCGGTTACTCGGCGCCAGAACTTCTGTAGCCGCAAACCAAACGGGAGAGGTCGAGCGGAAGGCTGTCCGGTGGGTGGGGAAGTGGTGGCCATCTTGGGTCCAATCGATTATAGAAGATCGTGATTCACCGCCGGACGCACGTCGCCGAGGATTCCGAATCTCCTGTCTACAACCCCTCGATTCTGAAGGCGCCAGCCCCAATTATTCATTTGCGATCTCAGCGTACTCGGCGGTAGGCACGTCAAAACAGGCTCAGCTGCTCATCGAAAGCCTCAATGGGCCACTTGGTCGCGAACGCAGGACGCTGAAGGCGGTCAGCACGGGTGAGCTTGTATTTCTCACGCAGGCGGGTGACCAATTGCGACAAACGTTTCCCATATGCGGAGGGAAGGAATGCGCGGTCTCGATAGCGCAGGCGGTAATTCTTCGCCAGATGCGGAAAGTTCTGCTCAAGGAAAGGGAGAAAGACGGCAGCCGAACAGGGCTTCAGGAATAGCGGGTTCGCGAACACATAGTCCGCTCCGGCAGCTGCGGCAGCCTGGATCAAGGCTTCGATATCCTTCGGCGAATCGGTGATACCCGGGATCACTGGAGAACAGCTGATCCCAACCCGCAACCCCGCTCGGACGAGCGCGCGGACCGCTTCGATCCGCAGATCGGGACGAGGAGCGCGAGGCTCAAGAATGCGCGCCAGGTCTGTGCTGAGAGTGGTCACGGTGATGTGAACTGAAAGCCTGTTCGATTGGGCGACCTTTTGGAGGAGTTCGAGGTCGCGGACGACCAGATTCGACTTGGTGACGATGCCGAGGTTGTAACCTCGGTGGCGAGTGAACTCCTCAAGAATTCCTCGCGTAATCTCGTAGCGGCGTTCGGCCGGCTGATACGGGTCGGTCGCAGTACCTAACGAGATGGCCTCGTCGGGCTTCACGCGCCGCAGTTCGTGGCGTAACAAGCCGGCGGCATGTTGCTTTACGTAGATCTTTTGCTCGAATTCCTTGCCGTCCCGCATTTCCATGAATTCGTGTGTATAGCGGGCGTAGCAGTACCGGCAGCCGAACTCGCAGCCGCGGTAGGGATTGATGGTCCAGGAGAAGGGCATGGCACGTTTGCTCACACAGCGATTGAGCAGCGACTTCGCCGTGAGCGTGAAGTATTCAACATCGTGGCCCTCGCGCAGGGATTCGCCTGCGGACGCGAGGCGGGCAATTCCAACCAGGGAAGGCTTTCCGGGGAAAATCGGCAATGGCGGAGAAGACATGTATTCGCCTTTTGTTCGCCATAATACTGCCGAAAACGAGAATTGGTCAAGCGGGATCGAGGCTTTACAATCTCGGGTTGTAGGCGCAGAATCCTAACGTCTGCCATATCGATTTTTCGAAGGGTAGACGGGCCGAAATACCAGGTAAAGGTTTCCCACATTGATTCTCTCCAGGCTTCTTCCTTTCGGATCTTCTCGCCTAGCAGGATTCATTCTGCTCATCCCGTTTTGCTTCAGCCAGACTGATGTCCCGAAAACGAGTCCGGATCAAACGACCGTTGTGAACGTGAATGAGGTTTCAGTGAATCTCGTGGTGCGGACCAAAAAGGGGAAACTGGTCCCGGATCTCAAGCCGGAAGACATTGCAGTGACCGATGGAGGAGTTCCAGTCAAGATCTCGAATTTGCACCTGGTGACCGGGGACAGCGGCGAGCATTTGCTGACGATGGTTTTCGATCGGCTCGACTCGGCAGCTGGACACAATGCGCGCGACATTGCGGGAAAGATCCTGAAGACGGTTCCTCCGAACGGATTTTCGTTCTGCGTGATGAAAGCGCAAGGACGCCTCATGCTGTATCACGACTTCACCTCGGATCGCGCGGAGCTGACAGCAGCAATTGATCAGGCGACCGACGACGAAAGATCGATTGGGGCGAAGGGTTCGGAAGTTGCCGAGAAGCGGCTTCTTGCAATCGCCAAGACTGGAGTCGACGAAGCGGGCACGCGGGTTAGCGCAAAGGAACGGACGTCGGCGCAGATCGTCCTGGCAGAGCTGCAGGAATCCCAACGCGTGATGCAGGAACTGCACACGCAGCCGGGGCTTGCCGGGCTACTGGCTTTAGCGAGAACCGAGCAACGACTCCAGGGGCGCAAGACGGTGCTCTATTTTGCGCAGGGTTTGCAGTCAGATGCCACTTCCGAAGATCGGCTGCGCGACATCATGGGAGCCGCAAACCGGGCAGGCCTAAGCATCTACGTTATCGACGCAAATGCGCTGACTGCGCAGGCGGATCAGAGCATGGTCGCGATGATGGCTATTGGGAGCGCCAAATCCGCGATGGCCCAAGCAGGGCCGCAAGCTACCACTGCGACGGGCAGCAACGGTTTGCCTCAATCGGTTCCGCAAGCGGCACCGGGACTTGCGCCAATGGTAAGCAATCAGTTTGATCGCTACGAGACGGCAGACCCCAATGCAAACAAGAGTCCGCTAGTCGGGTTGGCGGAGAGCACCGGAGGTGCGTACGTTGCTTCGGGCGAGGACATCAAGAAACCGCTTCACCGGCTGATTGAAGACATGACGACCTACTACGAGGCATCATACGCGCCTCCGACTGAAAAATTTGATGGACAGTTCCGTCCGATCGCCGTGAAGCCGTTGCGCGATGGACTGAAGATCAGTTCACGGGCTGGCTATTTCGCCCTGCCTCCCGATTCGGGGCAAGCCATCCGTCCGTTTGAAGCACCGCTGCTGAAGACGTTGAGCGAAGCGCAATTGCCTACCGACGTTGCATTTCATGCGAGGGTAGTGCGGCTGGGGGAACTGCCGACTGGAAACGAGAACAGCCTCGTGGTGGAAGTCCCGTTGAGCGCGGTTGAAACGCGGAACGATCCGAATACGAACCTTTACTCGTCGCATGTAACAGTCGTCGCTCAAATCAAGAACAAAGCGGGCGTTGTGCTTGAGCACTTTGGAGAAGATATCCCGCGACATGGATCGCTCAGTTCCAAAGACGCCCAACCCCAGTTCATCACCGTGCAGCGACATTTTACGGCCGAGCCTGGCGACTACGTGCTTGAAGCAGTAGTGCTTGACCAGAACAGCGGGAAAGCGGGGGCGCAGCGCACGGAATTCCAGATTCCTCGCGACGGCGACGGCCCGTCCCTAAGCGATCTGACCCTGGCGCAAAGCATCGATCCAGTGCCAGAAGAAGCGGATCCGGACGAGCCCATGCGATATGGAAACGGCAAAGTGGTGCCGAACGTCTCCGATCATGTGACGAAAGGGATGAAGGAGTTGTCGTTCTTCTTTGTGGTGCATCCCGATAGCGATTCACCGGAGCAACCCAGGCTCGAGATGGAAGTCTTGAAAAGCCGCGAACCTATTGCACAAGTACCGCTGAAGCTCCCCAAAACGTCCGGTGCCGTTACGGTTCCTTATCTGGCGACGATTCAAGCGGGAGGGTTGCCGGGCGGAGATTACCAGGTGATCGAGCGGTTGACGCAGGGCGGAAAGACCGCGGAACGCGAAGTTGATTTTCGGATCGATGGAAACGACACGGCATCCGAGGAGGCAAACGTGGCCGGCGGGATGGGGTCAGCCAAGGACGAGGCTGATCCGGTTACGACGTCGGGATTGCAAATTCCAGAGCCTCAGGGAGCGGATGGTCATCGATTGGTGATCACATCGTTGCCGGCAGGGGCTGTTCCGCCACCCACGCCCGAGCAATTGCAGGAAATTGTCGTGGGCGCGAGGAAGCGAGCGGTTGATTATGGTAAGACGCTACCGAATTTTCTCTGCATCGAGGTCACCAACCGATCGGTAGATGGGGTCGGAAATGGCAAATGGAGACACCGGGACTCGATCGCCGAACTGCTCAGCTATCGTGACAATGCGGAGAGCCGCACGACGCTCGAAGTCGACGGCAAGCGCAGCAGCCTCAAACGGACCGACTTGGATTCCACTTGGCCGCTTTCCGTGGGCGAATTCGGAGCCATCCTCAATCTGGTGTTTCAGCCGTCTTCCAAAACTGCTTTCGAGTGGAAAGAAGCGGCGAGCTTGGGCGATGGAAGTGGAACGATGCAAGTGTTGAGTTACCGGGTGGATCGCGCCAACGCAAACATCGTACTCAGCCAGGGCAACGACGAGGCCGCTGTTGGCTTCCATGGTTTGGTCTATATCGACACATCGACCAACGGAGTCCGGAGAGTTACGCTTCAGGCGGATGATCTACCTCACTCGTTTGCAGTTCGCGCTGCTTCCATGACCGTCGACTATAACTACGTTGCAATCTCTGGTCGCGATTACTTGCTTCCGGTCCGTTCCAGTGTGAGCCTACAAAAGGCACACCGAAAGATCGAATTGAACGAGATTACTTTTCGGAACTACCGGCGCTTTGCTTCCCGCACCAAGATCAAGATGGTGCAGTAAAGTTCCTCGCCAGCTTTATTTCAGAAGACCGTAAACCTCGACCTCGCCTCGGGTAGCAAAGTACACGCGTCCATTCACGACAACTGGGATGACGAAGCGGGTTGCCATGGCAGCTCGATCGCGTGCCGCATTTTGTTCCGATGTATAGATCGGGGCGCCCAGTTTGGTGGCATCGAAGGCGTAGAGCACGGCCGGCTTGGTGTCAGGACCGTCCCAGGGCTTGGTGTCGATGGCCCAAACGATGGCGTTCTTGTTGCCGTCGGAGGAAACCGAGGGCGTGGCACCGGAGTTGGCAAACTTCAGGCTGGAAGACGCGCTCACCACGAGCTGGCCGCTCTTGATCGCATAATCGCGTAAGTAGTCGTTGCTGGCCGCGAAAAAGACGTGGCCGTTCCAGTAAGCCATCGCGCCCAAACCCTCGCCGGCCATGTGTATCCGCTGGGGGATGGCGTCGCGGTCCGTGTGAAATTTTCCCATTTGGTCGCGATCAATCACATAGAGAATCGAGTGCTTCGTGGGTTGCAGCAGAAGATGGCGATGCTGCCCGGGTTGATCAGGGAGCAGCGTGGGGCCGCTGGAGCCGACGTCGGAATCGCCTGCGAGGATGCTCTCTTGATCGAACGGGGTGAAGTAGTCGCGGATGGCGAGCGATGAGCCGTCGAGCTTGAGAACGGAATCGCCGTAGTCGCGTCCTCCGCTGGTGGCGTCGAATGTGCCATTGCCGGTGGGCACGTAAAGATTGCCTTCGGAGTCGACGGCGGGACCTGTGTCACTGAGCCAGATACCGGCTTCGCTGCCGTCAGGATCGACGTTGAGCACCGCTTTCTGCGCCAGCGTTTGCGCATCGTAGGCCATCACCCAGCCGTGGTAGGGATCGACATCGCAGGAGGAAGCCCAGGCCAAATACACGTTGTTGTTGGCGAGAGTGAGCGCGGCGCGCGGGTTTTCGCGGAGAGGATCGAAGGCGACCTCGCGGTTGGATCTGCCTGCACCCCGGCCGGGCACCGACGCCGTGACGAGTTTCGGACCTCCGAATTTCTCCACTCCGGTTGTAATGGCAAGGGCGTGGAGATGCTGAAAATATTCGTCGGCGCTGGCGCGGTGCGGAATCCTGGTACGAGCCAGCACATAGAGAGTGCCTGACGGTAGATCGATGACCGGTGTCGAGGTGATCCCGACCTCCGGTCGAATGAAAGGGCATTGCGCGTTGTCTTCGGAGAGCGTCGTTAGCCCACGCGCTTTGTCGAGAAAGCTCACTTGCCATAACGGAGCATCGCCGGGACGATTGGCGTCGAAGGCGAAGACGCTGTCGTGCTCAGTGGCGACGAAGAGAACGTCGTGCGTTCCTTTGCGGGGAATTTCAACGGATGGAAGGAACAACGGCTGCGCATAGACCGCTCCATCAACTTTGAACGCGCCCAGTTTGCCGAACTGCTTTGCGTTGACGTTGCTGGGGTTGAGGATTTTCTCGTGTAGCGTCGCACCGGTGCGCGCGTTGTCATATTGCGAGGTAGTGACTTGGGCGATAGAAGGAATTCCGGCAAGGGCGCTGAGGAGTGCGGCACGGCACAGTCGATTCATAGAGAATCCTTTGACTGCGGTTTGAGATAGGGCCCGAACTTCTTAGATCATCATCTTGGCGGCCCCGGTTGCATGCGTCGAACCTGATTTGTGCCCAACTTGTTCGCAGCGAAGCTGCGCTTACTGCTGGGGTGCCGGATTCTCAGGGGGCTTTTGGAATAGCTTGGGATCCAGTTGTGGATTGATCTCGATCTTCTTGAATTCTGCCACGCTGGTTGGTGCGCCGTTTTGTTTGTTGGCGTGCTTGTAGGGCATGGTCAGTCCGTCCGCCGTGCGCCAGTCGGAAAGATCGCTCTCGCCTTCGAATGGGCCCGCTTGCCCCGTAGCCTTGTACTTTTCGCGAAGAATGTAACCAGTCTTGGGGTCGACATACCAGCGCACCCAGGGAACGGCGCCACCCACATCGACGACTGCCGCATCGACATCGCCAATTTTCTCGGTTCCAGCGCCTGTGAAGGTGAATGCAGGATCGTCCGCATGCTGCGCGATGTATACCAGGTCATGATGCATCTGCGACATCATCTCGGTTTTTTGCGGAGGAGGCATGGTCCGCGAGCCCATGCCGGGAACCGACATAAATGCGGCATCGGGCGAGGCGACGATGGTCAGCGTTCCTTGCGGGATCTGCATTTCTACGTGCATGCTGTCGGGAAAGGCAAGATATACGTCCACCGGAGACGGCGGACCGCCAGAATCGCTCTCGGCAATATTGACGTGCAGGGATTTAATCGATCGAAGTTTCGGCAGTCCACCCATCGCAGCAGCAACCTTGGCGGCGAGAGCCTTACCCTCCGGATTGGAAGCTGATGGCTTGTTTTCATCTTTCTCAGCCGGAGGCGGCGGGATGGTGATGTCGATGTTCTTGACCGGCCCGAGCGAGGAGAGCGGTTTGTCGAAGTCTTTCGTGTTGCCGACGACCAGCACCGCAAGTTGATCCTTGTGTAGATACTTGGTCGCGACCCGATTCACGTCGGCGGCGGTGACCTTCTTGATTTCTGCCTGATACTTGTCGAGCCAGTCGGGAGGATAGCCGTAATACTCGTACGTCATGCGCTCGCCAAGAATTTTGTCCGGCGAGTCAAGCCGGAAGATAAACGCGTTCAGGATCGCATCTTTGGCGCGCTGGATTTCGTCGTCAGTGATTGGCTCCTTGACGAGATTGTCGATGTCTTCGCCGACAGCTTGAATTGCCTCAATCGTGCTCTGACTCTTGGTTCCCATCGAAACCTGCAACAGTCCCGGATGGCCGAAGTTCGTGCCAATGCCGCCCCCGACGCCGTAGGCAAGGCCGCGCTTGGTACGGATATCGTTAAAGAGCCGCGAGGAAAATCCGCCGCCAAAGGCTTCGTTGAAGACGCTGATCGCGTAGTAGTCGGGATTGTCACGCGTCGTGCCGAGCGCGACCATACGGATGTTGCTCTGGTTCACATCCTCTTTGGGGATGAGATAGTAGCCGGGCTTAGCCGGATGGTATTGAACATCGTTTTTGGGCAGCGCAGGTCCCTTCGGCCAAGCGTCGAAGGCGGCGCGGAGGCGGCCTTCCATCGCAGTGGAATCGAAATCTCCGCTGATCCCGAGGATGATGTTGTTCGGATGGACATACTTGCCATGCCAGTCGATCAAGTCCTGGCGCGTGATGGCCGCAACGGTTGCGTATTCCGGCTCGCGGGCATAGGGATTGTCCGCTCCGTAAGCGAGTTTGACGGCTTCACGGTGAGCGATTTCGCTGACTTCATCGTTGCGGCGCGAGATGCCATCGTCTTCGCCTTTTTGTGCGATCTCGATCTTTTCGGCGCGGAACTCAGGATTCTGCAGCACGTCGACAAACGCCTTGAAGACGTCGTCGAGATCTCCCTTAAGACACGAGAAGCTGATGGTGGTGGAGTCTGGGCCGCCGCCGGTTTCAACCTTCGCAGCCCGCACTTCTAGGAAGTCGTCCAGTTGATCGCCAGTCTGCGTCTTGGTGCCACCTGTACGCCAGACTTCTCCGTAGATGTCCATCAATCCTGTTTTGTCGGAGGGTTCGTTCACCGATCCGCCGCGAATGCGAGCTGTCCCATCGACCAACGGTAATTCATGATCTTCCTGCAGGAAGATCACCAAGCCATTTGAGAGTTCGATGCGTTTCGGCTGCTGCGGTTTGAAGGCCGGCAATTGTGGGATCGGAATCTGCTTCCAGCTTTGCGTTTGAGCTGGCGCCAGAGCAGGAACCAAGAGTGATGCCGCGAGCAACAACAGCATGGATATGCGCTTCATTGCCCACCCCCTTGACCGTTGGAGTCTCCTGAGGATTGACCGCCTTCTCCGGGAGAAGCCCCGCCGCCACCGGTTTCGATAATGCCGACTGTGCGATTGGTATCGACGAATACTTCATTGGCCACACGGCGAATGTCGGCTTTCGTTACCTGATCGATGCGGTCGACCGAGCGGAACAACTCGCGCCAGTCCCCGTAGCGAGTCTGGTAGGTTGCAAGCTGCGTCGCCAGTCCTTCATTGTCGGCCAGTCCACGAATGAGGTTGGCTTTGCTGCGGGTCTTGATCATTTTCAGTTCTTCGTCGCTGATGTCTTCTTTTTTCAGGCGGTCGATTTCGGCGTGAATTGCGTCCGCCATTTCTTCTGGCTTGTGTCCGGGCAAAGGCACTGCGAGAAATGCGAACAGGTGCGGATACTTGATACCGGGATATCCCGTCAGTCCTTCGGAGAAGGATGCAATCTTCTTGTCGCGTACCAGAGCGCGGTAGAGGCGAGAGGTACGGCCTTCCGACATCAAATCACTGATGGCGTCAAACACGGCATCATCCTTGCTGCGGTAGTCCGGACGGTGATAGCCCTCGATATAAATGGGTTGTGAAGATTCTTTGAGAATGACACGGCGCTCGGAATTTTGCGGAGGCTCGACCGTCGTCGTCTCATCCGGGTGCGGATGCGAAGGGATGCGTCCGAAATACTTCTCGAGGATCGGCATGACCTGAGCGGCTTTAATGTCTCCCGCAATGGCCACAACCATGTTCGAAGGAACATAGTATTTGTCGAAGAATACCTGCGCGTCGGTGGCGGAAAAGTGATTCAGGTCCGAAATCCAACCTACCGTGGGCCGGTGATAAGGATGCGCCGCGAATGCCTCTTCGGTGAACTGCTCGAGCAAGCGTCCGAAGGGATTGCTGTCGGTGCGCATGCGGCGTTCTTCGATCACCACGTTGCGCTCTTTGTAGAACTCGCGCAGCACGGGATGCAGGAAGCGCTCCGACTCGAGGTAGGCCCACAGTTCAAGACGATTCTCCGGCAGGGAATAGTGATATCCGGTCTCGTCGTAGCTGGTGAAGGCGTTCAAGTCCTCGCCGCCGTTCTGTTCGATGATCTTGCCGAATTCGTTCGGTACCACGTATTTGTCGGCTTGAGCGATCGCGTCTTTCCAGGCCTTTTCAAGCTCTTTCAGCTTGGCCGGGTCCTGGCCAACCGCCTTGTCGCGCTCGGCCAGATAAGCGGCATAGGCAACTTCTACTTTCGCGAGAGCGGGCTTCTCGGCGGCGTAGTCCTTGGTGCCGATCGTGTCGGTGCCCTTGAAGGCCATGTGCTCGAACATGTGGGCGAGTCCGGTGGCAAGCATGGGATCTTGCGCGGAACCCGCGTCTACCAGCGTGAAAAAGGAGAAGACGGGAGCTTCGGGCCGCTCGCAGATCACGACAGTCAGGCCATTGGGTAGACTCTTAACCGTAACGCGCTTCTCAAACGAAGCCACGTTTTGGGCGAGCGCAACTGCCGAAAAAACTAGGAAAAGGCAGGTGATTTTTAACTTGCAGTGTTTCATCGAACCTCCAGCGGCTGGGCGTACATCTTCGGCAACCCATAGATTGGACGGGCCAGCAGGGCAGAAGTCTGAAATTACGTGGCCTGAAGGGACGTTGTCAAACGACCAGCGGTAGATTAAAGCAATGGTTTAGGAGCAAACCCGTATTTTGCTCGCCGTTCACTTTCAGGCACAATGGCAGGGCGGAGATCATGTGACCGACGCGTCCGTTGAAATTCAGGGCAGGACCCTCAAGCTTTCGAACCTCGAAAAGGTTCTTTATCCCGCTACCGGGTTCACCAAGAAAGACGTAATCGACTACTACGCGCGGATCGCGCCCGCGATCCTTCCTCATCTCGCCGGGCGAGCGTTGACCCGCAAGCGTTATCCGGACGGGGTTGATGGAGAGCCATTCTTTGAAAAAAATGCCCCCATGCACAAGCCGGACTGGGTGAAGACGGCTCCGATCTGGAGCGGACGCAATCGTCGTACGGTCCATTATGTGTTGGCGAATGATCTGGCGACGCTGGTCTGGCTGGCCAATCTGGCGGCGCTGGAACTGCATCCGTCGCTGGCCTTGGCGGAAGACATCGAGCGTCCGACGGAGATGGTGTTCGATCTTGATCCTGGGCCGCCCGCGAATATTGTGCAATGTTGCCAGGTCGCATTGTGGCTGCGGGAGATTTTCGATCATTTTGGATTGCGGAGTTTTCCGAAGACCTCGGGATCGAAAGGGCTGCAGATTTACGTCCCGCTCAACACGGCAACCACGTTTGATGCCACAAAGATGTTCTCTCACGCTCTGGCGCAATTGCTGGAACACGATCACCCGGACATGGTTCTGTCGGATATGAAGAGGAACCTGCGCGCCGGCAAGGTGTTCGTGGACTGGAGCCAGAACGATGAGCACAAGACGACGATCGCAGTCTATTCGCTGAGGGCTCGGGAACATCCGACGGTGTCGACCCCGGTGACTTGGGACGAAGTGCAGCGCACGTTGAAAAAGAAAGATGCAAGTCTGCTCGTGTTCGAAGCGGCGCAGACGATTGCTCGATTCGAGAAGATGGGTGATTTATTTGAGCCGGTGCTGGAATTGAAACAAAAGCTGCCGGATCTGAAAGCCGCATCCGCCGCCGGCCCGAAACCGGAACATATCGAGATTGCAGCGCAGGCCGAGGAGGATCAACTGTCGCGAAAGGCGGGTGCGCCGAAGTCTCGGAAGAGCACAAGTCGGAAGAAAAAGAGCAAAATATAATCGCGGGCAATAATCCCGAGGAATCCAGCTCGCTTAACTCACATTTCTCGACCATTTGAATCATGCCAGAACTCTTCGCAGGAACCTCAGGATGGGCGTACCCAAGCTGGAAGCCTGAGTTCTATCCACAGAAGCTGGCACAGAAGAAATTTCTTGGACACTACGCGACGCGCCTGAATACGGTGGAAGTGAATTTCACCTTTCGGCAACTGGTCAAAGAAACGACCATTCTGAAGTGGCTGCAAGACACTCCGGCTCACTTTCGTTTCGGCATCAAGGCGCACCAGGTCATCACGCACATCAAGCGGCTGAAGGGAACAGAAGATTTCGTCCCGCGGTTCCTGGCGACCATCGAGCCGCTGGCAGCTGCGGGCAAACTCGGGCCAGTGTTGTTTCAACTTCCGCCGAACCTGAAGTCAGATGCCGGGTTGCTGAAGGATTTTCTGGCGATTTTGCCGCGTACGGTTCCGGCGGCGTTCGAATTTCGGCACGCGTCATGGTTTAGCGATGCAACCTGGGATCTACTAAGGTCTAACAACGCCGCTCTTTGCGTGGCTGAGACCGAGACGATGACCACGCCCGATGTCGTGACTGCAGGATTTGTCTACTACCGATTCCGCAAGCCGACGTATACGGGCGAGGAGCGGCAGTCGATGATCGATCGCATCCGGCAGCACATGTCCGAAGGCCGCAATGTCTTCGCGTACTTTAAGCACGAGGAGACACCAGAAGGAGCGCTCTATGCGGTAGAACTGCTGCGCGAGGTGAGCAGCGCGGAGCGCTTGTGAACGGCCGTCGGCTGTTGGCGGTTGCTGTTGTGTTGCTGGCATTACTGGCTTGCGGCCAACTCCAGGCCCAAGCCTCCGGATTGCGGGTTGTCCACGCATTCGTCGCACTGGCTGACAATGAGCATCAGGGAATCATTCCAGTGTCTGCGAAACTGGGAAACGGCGAAGATCCCGAGCGCAACCTTTATTGGGGATCGGCTTATGGAGTCAAGACGTTCTTCACTCGCTCCCCGCAGTGGCGGCGCATTCTTTGTGGAACGAAGCCCAAGAGAGAGATTCTCGACCGCTGCATCTTCAAGTTTCGCGAAGCAGATGTATACCTGGTCGCTGATGCTTATCGCGGGATGGAAATCCGGCAAGCGATTCTCGACTTTCTTGATTCTGCTGCGGGCGACGGCACCGATTCTGTAAGTCTGCCGGGCGGAGACGTTACCCTCAAATTGCCGATCCGCGGGGCAGCGAACCTCGTCGTTTACATCGGTCACGACGGACTGATGGACTTCCAAGTGGCCCGCTTTCCCGTCCAGAAAAATGAAGCCCATCGCGAGGCGATCGTACTGGCCTGCGCCAGCAAGCAGTTCTTTGCGAATCCGGTTCGAGCTTCCGGGGCTTTTCCGCTGCTCTGGACGACAGGTTTGATGGCTCCGGAGGCGTACACGCTCAAAAGCGCCCTCGATGGCTGGATTGCGGGCGAGGGCAACGAACAGATTCGTGATCGGGCGGCCGGAGCCTACGATAGGTATCAGAAGTGCGGGATTCGCGCTGCGCATCGCTTGCTGGTCAGCGGCTGGTGAATCAGAAGGGTGGTGGAAGGAGCATCTCCCAAGCCCGTTCAGCATCTGCTTCATCACTTTTCCCTGCGTCCGATAACGCGCATACTACTTTCTCCTCTTTGCGATGGCCTCCGAAACCAATTCCGCAGTGCTCTCAGGATTTCTCGACTATTTGCGCATCGAGAAGGGGCTGGCGAAGCTTTCGATCAGCGCGTATACGACCGACATCCTGCAATTTGCTGAATTCCTGGAAAAGCGCAAGCGGTTCCTCGGGAACGCGAAGCGCATGGACGTCAGGGAATTTCTACAGCAGCTTTTTTCACACCAGGTTGATGGACGCAGTGTGGGCCGTAAGCTTTCCGCCCTGCGACATCTATACCGATACCTTCTGCTGGACAAGCGAATCGAGCACGATCCGACATTGAATATCGAGTCGCCGCGGCAATGGAAGGTCTTGCCGAAATCGCTGGCGGAGGATGAGATCGAAGCCACGCTCAAGTCTCCCGTTGCATCTCTCGAAGGCAAGCACCGCGGCACAAAGGATGGGGCGGCCCTTGCTCTTCGCGATCGCGCCATGCTGGAACTGCTTTACGCGGGGGCGCTGCGAGTTTCAGAGTTGGCTGGCGCGGGGCTCGAAGACTTGAAACTCGAAACCGGCTACATGCTGGTTCGGGGCAAGGGAGACAAAGAACGTATCGTCCCGCTGGGAAAACCGGCTCAGGATGCGCTGACGGAATATCTTACGAAAGCGCGCCCAGTGCTGGCTTCCGGTCAGCCAGCGAAATCGAAAAATGGCGCGAGTGCGGGGACGACGAGAACATCTCCCCTGCTTTTCATCGCGCGAGGCGGGCGCAAGCTAACGCGGCAGCGGATTTGGCAAATGGTCGGCCAAGCGTCGGCCGCATCGGGAAGGCACGCGTCTCCTCACATGTTGCGGCACTCATGCGCTACGCATATGGTCGAGAACGGCGCCGACCTGCGCACGGTGCAGACGATCCTCGGGCATTCGGACATCTCGACGACGCAGGTATATACGCATCTGGCTCTGGACCGGCTGAGAACTGTGTATCAGAAGCATCATCCGAGAGCCAAGGCGAAGTAGAGAATCAGACACCAGGAATCAGCAATGACGAAAGCGAACACCATCGTCGGTAAGGCTGTCTCGGATTTCCTGCATCATTTACGCGAGCGGAATGCCTCGCCGCATACGATCAAAGCCTATAGCGGCGATCTGGCCAGCTTCTCCACTTATGCCGGTTCGCGCGGATGGAAACAGATCGACCACATTGCGATTCGCGGATTCCTCTCGCAGCTTTACGAAAAAGGATTGGGCAAGACGTCGGTTGCGCGATCTTTGGCGGCTGTGCGGTCTCTGTATCGCTGGCTGGCGCGCGAAGGCGTCGTCGAGCAGAATCCTGCCAAGCTGGTAGCCACGCCGAAATTGCCGAAGAGACTGCCGCGCGTTCCGACCATCGAAGAGATGAACTCAGTACTCGATGGAAAGATGCCCGAAACCGCGGCCTTCCCCGAGAGGGACCGGTTGATGCTCGAACTGCTGTACGGTTGCGGAATCCGGAACTCGGAGTTAACCGGCATTAATCTCGACGACATCCGCTTGAGCGCGGAAGCGATTCTGATTCGCGGCAAAGGAAAGAAAGAGCGTTACGTTCCATTCGGGGGAGCGGTGAAGGGCGCGCTGGCCGCATATCTCCCGGCAAGGCAAGCGCTTCTCGTGGAAACGAAGAAAAATACGGCGGCACTGTTGCTCAACCAACGAGGTGGGCGTCTCACCACGCGCAGCGTCGGACGCATCATCAAGAAGATTGCGGTCGCGAAGGGATTGTCGCCCGATGTGCACCCGCATACGCTGAGGCATGCATTCGGTACGCACATGCTGGAAGAAGGGGCAGATTTGCGCGCGATTCAGGAATTGCTCGGCCACGAGCGGCTCGCGACGACTCAGCGCTACACGCAGCTCTCGATGAAGCACGTGCTGCAGGTCTACGATCAAACCCATCCGCGTGCGAAGTAGTTCTCAAGTCTCGGCGGTCTGTTGCAGAGCTTGGGAACTCTCATGAACTCTTGCGAAGCTCTTCCCACATCGCAACAATCCGCGCTTTGAGATCAGCAGTGAGTTTCTCGTAAGCTGCTTCGGAGGCTTCGGATTCGGGCGGAGGCAGCATCGGGTCACCGATGGTTATCTTCAATGGTGCGAACTTCTGAAACGATTTGTTCCTAGGCCACGATTCATAGAATCCTTCAATCGCAACCGGCACGATAGGAACCTGCAAGTGAATCGACAGAATGGCGGCGCCCTTCTTGAAGATTCTCGGCGTGCCATCGATGGACCGTTCGCCCTCGGGATAGAGAATCAGGGCGAGTCCGTGCCGCAGTCCGAACGCTCCGGCGCGCATAGCCGGCATCAGGTTGGCG
Source organism: uncultured Acidobacteriota bacterium (assembly GCA_963700225.1). Lineage (GTDB taxonomy): Bacteria > Acidobacteriota > Terriglobia > Terriglobales > Acidobacteriaceae > Sulfotelmatobacter. The sequence goes on along the minus strand of CAVOWU010000012.1, from coordinate 24,848 downwards.
TCTGGATCGACGACGACCACTTTAAGGGAACGCGCCAGACGGCGCATGAGTCCCTTGCCGAAAATTTCACTGGTTCCTACTGCGAAAGTTCGGCGGAAAAGTTCTTCTGGCAGCATGGACGCCAGGATCAGCGGATCGAGATAGCTTTGGTGGTTCGACGAAATGATAAAAGGTCCGCTCTTGGGTAATTTTTCCAAGCCGGTTACTTTCAGATCGAAGCGGTCGAGCGCAAAGACTTGAGCCAGTCGCGAGAACAGATACCAGAATGTGTCGTTGAAGCGACTGGGATGAGCCAACGCCAACACGTCGGGGTCATCGGGATCGTCCGCCAGAATAGCTTTCCATCCGGCAAATGCAGCGCGGGGTGCGCCTGCCCCGCTAGCTGCGCTTTGCAGGACGGCGTCCACCAGATCGCGAACCGTGTAGATCTCCGCCAGCCGGGACTCTTCGACATTCCCGCCAAGTTCATCTTCCAATCGGCTCAGAACTTCGACGCGCTGCATGGAATCGAGACCCAGATCGAGTTCCAGGTTGAGCGTGGGACGCAGAGTAGGCGGAGCCGAGCGCGCGGATTCACGGATAAGCTTTACGGCCCGCTGCACGTCGGGCTGATCGAGCCACGCAGCTTCCTCGTCCGTAAGAGGCTTCTCCGCGGGCAGTTCCGAATCGTCGTCGAGTTTCCGGGACTGATTGGCCTTCACGCGCTTCTCGACTTCGAAACGTTTGATCTTGCGGGTCGTCGTGCGCGGCAAATCATCTTGCCAGATTTCGTAGCTGCCAATGCGCTTCGTGGAAGCGATCTGCTGTGAGAGCCCTTCAATATCAAAGCGGATCACTTCCTTCGCGTTGACCACCTTGCGCTGCCGCAGCACATCAAAGTTCGGAACGATTACGCCGTGCAAGCGATCTCCGCCCTCGCCCGGTTTGCCTTCGAGTCCAAGCACCGCGATTTCTTTGATGTACGGCGATTTAAGATAGTGAGCTTCGATCTCTTCGGGATACACATTCTTCCCGTTACTGAGAACGATCACCTCTTTCTTGCGACCCGTGAGGAACAGGTGGCCATGCGAATCGAAGTATCCAAGGTCGCCGGTCAGAAACCATCCGTCACGAAGGACGGCCGCAGTCGCGTCGGGCCGGTTCCAGTAACCTTTCATCACCAAGGCTCCGCGCAGAGTCACTTCTCCGACTGGCGGACCTTCTTCTTGCGGCTGAGGATCAATGATTTTTCCCTCGACGCCCTTCAAAGCCTTGCCGACGGAACCAATCTCGTTATCGCGCGGAGAATTCGCGTAAACGGCCGCGGTAGTTTCCGTCAGGCCGTAGGCTTGCAATACATCGATCCCAAGATCGTGAAACGCGTGCGCGATTGTCTGATCGAAACGCGATCCGCCGGTGACCAGATAACGCATCTTCGGGCCGAGCGTGTCGTGCACTTTACGGAAAAGGATTGGGCCGGCGTTAATCCCGACCTTGCGCAGAGTGCGGTTCAGGGCGACCATCGCGGCAAAGAGTTTCTGCGTGAGCGCGCCGCGCTTTGAAATTTCCTGCATGACCCGCTCGTGAATCAAATAGAAAAACTGTGGAACGACTGCGAACGCGGTAATGTTGCGTTCGGTTAGTGCTCGTAACAGCTCCGTCGTGTTGAGGGTTTCCAGGTAGACAACGCGGGCGCCTTTCACCAGGGGAAGCAGCAGGTTGGCCATTTGGGCCAGAACATGGAACAAGGGCAAAATCCCGAGCAACGCGTCACTCGGTCCGAGATCAACCCAGTTGAACACCGCTTCGACCTCGCCGAGGAAGTTGGCATGCGTGAGCATCACACCTTTCGGGTCAGCGGTGGTCCCCGACGTGTAAAGCAGGGAAGCGAGGTCGTCGTTCTTGGCCTCGGCTGGCTTGAAATTGCCCGGGCCGCCCCGGAAGATCGAAGGCAAGTCGCCGAGCCACGTTTCGGCGCCGGAACCGGTGGGCATGCGGTCGGGATCCATCAGAACAATGCCGAGCTTCAGTTCCGTGGCGGCGGGGCGTGCAACCGGAAGATGCTTAACATCGCAGAAAATTGCCGAGGCCCCGCTGTCTTTCAATAGCTTTGTTACTTGATCGGCATGGAGAGCTGTATCGAGCGGCACGATCGCGCAGCCGGAGGCGATGGTTCCCAGGTAGCACGCGACCCAGCGCGGATGATTGTCAGCCAAAATGGCAAGACGGGCGCCGCGGTCAAACTTGGTTTCGGTGATCCACCGGCCGACCGACTGAGCCATCTGGTGGAGTTCCGCATACGTGCAGCTTTCGATGTGATCGTGACGCTGGAGTTCGAGCGCCACGTTGCCGGGCCAGCGCTCCGAACATTCAACAAAGCGGTCGTAGAACGTGGGCATGGTCGTGGGGAATATACACGAAAAGCAGCCATGGAAGCATAGCGTGCGGCGAGTTCACGTGTTCAGGGCTTCTTGGGTTGCTGCTGGAGCTTTTCCGCGTTCGCGACGGCTTTGCGGAACTCCTCGACTGCCGAAACATTTGGCGCCCTTAAACAATCCTTGGCGACGTAGCGCCAGACTGCTGGCGCATCGAGGGGGTATTCCTTATCACCGCGATAAACCTCGAAACTATCTTCGGAGCCGCCGTCATTTTTGCCGATGCGCGGATTATTCGGATCCATACCGGGATCACTGCTCGGAGGGGGCGGCCCGTGCTGTCCTCCGAGGCGAACTCCGTCGTCGCTGGGTTGAATTACGCCAGGGCGGTTCGTCACAGGCGTGCCTTTGAGAGCCGGAACCATGGTGTTTGCAGAGCCCGCACGGATCTCGATAACCAGATCGGACTCCTGGCCGTCCGGGACGAGGCGCAGCCGCCCCCACTGCATGAGGGCCTTCTCCACATTGTCGCGCGCGGTCGCATTCGATCGGGGCTGATCTAGTGGGTCCGACGCATCGGGGCTTATGACGACGAGCACGGTCGTTGCTCTCAATACGTATTCCGGCAGGGAGGATTTCTTCTTGTCTTTCCCAACGCAAGGGCTGGTCACAAGGGCAGTCAAAACGAGCAGCGAGGCGAGCCGAATCCGCATAAGTCACTCCGTCTTCGGGACGCCGACCATTATACTGAAGAGGTCCCCTGCGTCCCCTGAGGACTGCGGTTGCATCTAATATGCTAGGCTTTTAAAGATAGTATTCGGGCGGATTCTGCTCGCTGAAGGACTTCCGGTTTGATTAACACATTGCTGGGCAAGGTTTTCGGCACCAAGAACGAGCGCGTGATCAAGGCGCTGATGCCGAACGTGCAGGCCATCAACGCGCTCGAGCCGCAGATTCAGAAACTTACCGACGCCGAACTGCGCGCCAAGACGGACGAGTTCCGGCAGCGGATTCAGGAGCGGCTGAGCCGTGTGACCAAGAGTCCGCAGGTCGAGGTTCCCGCCGAGGAAGGTGAAGACGCGCCCGACTTCGACGAACAAAAACAGTTTCAAAAGAGGGAATACGAGGCGCTACAGGAGGTCCTGAACGACATCCTGGTGGAAGCATTTGCCGTGGTCCGCGAAGCCGGGCGGCGAGTGCTCAACATGAGGCACTTCGATGTGCAGTTGATCGGCGGCATGGTTTTGCACAGTGGCACGATCTCGGAAATGAAGACGGGCGAAGGCAAGACCTTGGTAGCCACGCTTCCGGTGTACCTGAATGCGCTCAGTGGACGCGGCGTTCATGTGGTCACGGTCAACGACTACCTTGCCAAGCGCGATTCAGAGTGGATGGGGCGCCTTTATCGATTCCTCGGGCTGACCGTCGGCGTGATCGTTCACGATCTGGACGACGAGGAACGCCGGGCAGCGTACGCCGCCGACGTAACCTACGGCACCAACAACGAGTTCGGCTTTGACTATCTCCGCGACAATATGAAGTTTGACATTAAGGATTGTGTGCAGCGGGGGCACAATTTTGCGATTGTCGACGAAGTGGATTCCATCCTCATTGACGAGGCCCGCACGCCGCTCATCATTTCCGGCGCCAGCGAAGAATCCACAGACAAGTACTACAAGGTCAACCGCATTATTCCTAAGCTGGAAAAGGGCGAAGAACTTGAAGTCGCGCCAGGGGAGCCAGCTCAACTGACCGGCGACTTTGTGATCGATGAAAAGCACAGAAATATTACGGTCACCGACGAAGGCTGGGAAAAAGTCGAAGGCTTGCTCGGCATCGGCAACATCGCCGATCCGGAGAACTGGCCGCTGAAGCATCACGTCGAGACCGCCATCAAGGCGCATGCCCTGTATCGGCGGGATGTGGAATACGTCATCAAAGACGGCGAAGTCATCATCGTCGACGAATTCACCGGGCGCATGATGCCGGGGCGGCGCTGGTCCGACGGTTTGCATCAGGCGATTGAAGCCAAGGAAGGCGTCAAGATCGAGCGCGAGAATCAGACGCTTGCGACCATCACCTTCCAGAATTATTTCCGCATGTTCAAAAAGCTGGCCGGCATGACTGGTACTGCGGAAACGGAAGCCACTGAGTTCGACAAGATCTACAAGCTCGAAGTCGTAGTGATTCCGACGAATAAGCAGATGTTGCGGATCGAGAACCCCGACATCGTCTACCGGACAGAAAAAGAAAAGTACTTCGCCGCGGCAGACGAGATTCAGAAACTCGCCGAGACGGGTCAGCCGGTGCTGGTGGGCACGACGTCGGTCGAGAAGTCCGAGCGGCTTTCCGATCTGCTCAAGAAGAAGGGCATCAAGCACGTCGTTCTCAATGCCAAGTTTCACGAGCGCGAGGCCGAAATCGTCGCCCAGGCTGGACGAAAAGGCATGGTTACCATCGCGACCAACATGGCTGGCCGCGGCACCGACATCTTGCTGGGCGGCAATCCCGAATTCATGGCCAAGCAGGAGATGGTCAAGAAGGGGATCGCGCAGCAGCTCCGCGTGGCGCAGGGAAAGATCGAAGGGCCGCAGGAAGACGGGCAAACCTCCATCTTCTATTACAACGGGAACGAATACACCGTTCCGACCGACAAGTGGACCGATGCATTCAACCGCTACAAGGAACAGACGGACGTCGAGCATGACGAAGTGACTGCAGTCGGTGGTCTGCATATTCTGGGCACCGAGCGTCACGAATCTCGCCGCATCGACAACCAGCTTCGCGGACGTGCCGGCCGTCAGGGAGATCCGGGGTCCTCCCGCTTCTACTTGGCGCTCGAAGACGACCTGATGCGCATCTTCGCCAAGGAGTGGGTGTCGACTCTGCTGCAGCGCCTGGGTATGGAAGAAGGCGTGCCCATCGAGTCCAAGATGATTACGCGGCGCATCGAGACGGCCCAGAAGGCCGTGGAAGGCCAGCACTTCGAATCCCGCAAACACTTGCTCGAGTACGACGACGTGATGAATAAGCAGCGCGAGGCCGTCTATGGGCTGCGGCGCCGGCTGCTGGAAGGCACCGATCAGAAGGATCTGATTCTCGAGGACTACGTTTCCGCCATTCTTGGCGACCAGTTGGAACAATATTGTCCGCCCAAGGCGCATGCCGACGACTGGAATATCAAAGGACTGAAGGATGCGATCTTCACCCGTTTTGGCGTCGATTTTCTCGCCGAAGGAGTAAAGCCCGAGACACTGAACCGTCAGGAACTCGGCGACGCAATTTTTGAAAAGCTCAGAGAGCGCTACGACGCGAAAGAGAAACTCATTGGTCCGCAGGCCATGCGCCATCACGAGCGCATGATCATGCTCAGTGTGATCGACCAGCAATGGAAAGATCATCTGCTGAGCATGGATCACCTGAAAGAGGGTATCGGGCTGCGTGGATACGGGCAGCATGATCCGCTGGTCGAGTACAAGAAAGAATCTTTCGAGATGTTCGAAGCGATGATGCAGCGCTTCCAGGAAGACACCGTCCGCTATCTCTACCTCATGCAGATTCTCGAACGGCCGGAGCGTCCACCGGATGCGGGTTCTGGAGGCCCTCCGCAAGGAGGACCAGGTGGTCAAGGACCAGACTCGCCCGGGCCGTCGCAGCATGATGGGGACGGCAACGGGCGGCGTTCTCCGAAGATGGTTTCGACCTCCGCCGACGAATTGGAAGAAGCCTTCATGCGCCGCAAGCGCCGCGAGTTGGAGCAGGCTCGGATGGCTGGGGGCGGCGAGGCACCGCAGGTACAACAGGTTGTTCGAGGTCAGGACAAGGTGGGCCGAAATGATCCCTGTCCGTGCGGTTCAGGCAAGAAATATAAGAAGTGCCACGGCTCTTAATCCCTCACACCCAAACGAGTACGCGGGGCCCCATTCTTGTCGCGGTTCTTGGACAGGGTGGGGTTTAAATCTCTCGTACGGCCCGCAATGTCCGAAATTAAGAATCCCCTCTGGCTAGCAGATCGCTTTAAACGTCATCTCTTGTGCGCCGCTCCTGGTCTCGTTCTTCCAATCCGTGAACAGCGTCGCGTAGTTCTTGGTGATGTAATCCGCCGGGCTCACTCCTAGTTTCTTCGCGGTCGCATCGATCCAGCGCGGTGACCCTTCGATTTCACAGAAATTTCCGATCGGAGTTTCGTCGACAACTACTTGAGCCTTGCCATCAGTCCATTCGGCGCGGAATTTCTCGTAGCGGAAGGTCGGCGCATATCCCAGTGCGCGCAGGATCGCGTCCAGTGTTTTTCCGTCGGACACACGTGTTTCCAACTCGACCCGGCTACTATGACGGCCGCGTTTCGCACCGCTCTTGTGGGTCAAGGTCCATTCCACTCCGTATTTTCGAATGCGCAACAGTTCTTTCCTGTTTCGCAATACCTCTCCGGGCAGGTCATACAACGTGTTCATCTCATGGGTTCGCTTTGTGACCAGGCGAAATCTCGCGGCGCGAAGCTTTCGAGCCAGGGAGCGCAAATTGGTGACTCGAAACTTGATTTCGATTTCCTGCGGCATGCAACGAGTGTATTACGGCTACACTGATTCGGGCGTCGCGGACGGTGGGATGGTGATCGGCCCGTGCCCCAAATGCTTCCATTTCACTTCTTCGATCGGCCCGATCACGACCGTCCAAGCGAACGTGCCCACCCACGCCACTCCGGCGGTGATGAAAAATGGCCAGTCGAAGAGCCCCGTCTTGTCGAGAAGGTATCCGGTAAGCGTGGGCGCTACGGCCCCTGCGAAATTCCCCACGAAGTTCTGCAAACCGGTCCAGCGGCCCACCATATCCGGCCCGGCAAGGGTCTGGGGAATCGCCCAGGTCGCGCAGCAACTGATACCCAGCAACATGCCGGTGGGCACGAGCATCCACGTGAACAGTGGCTCCGGCGCGATCGCGAGCAAGGCTAGAGAGATGCCAAACCCCGTGCAGCCCAACGCCATGGAACCTTTACGCACCAACGTTGTTGAAGCCCCGGCACGGATCCAACGATCCGAAAGCTTTCCCCACACGCTGGACGCGATTGAGCACATCAGGAAAAGCAGCCCGCCATCCCAGGCCATCGTGTTCATCGAGAGGTGCCTGCCTCGAACCAGGTAGGAAGGGAACCAAGTCACCAGGAAATACAGGTAGTAATTCACACAGAATTGACCAAGACACGTGCCCCACGCCGATCGTTGCCGGACAAGCGGAAGCAATCCGGACCAGGGAGACGGAGGCAATTGCGCCGGTTTCGGTCGTCGCGGCATCCATTTCACCCACGGTGCCAGCCAGAGCAAGCCCGCCAATCCCAGCACCAGGAAAAAGGGACGCCATCCAAACCGCCCGACGGCGCGGCCGCCCACGAGCATCCCGATCGCGGGACCGAGCGAAAGTCCCGCAATGATCATTGCGTTGGCGAAGCCTCGGCGCTCCTCCCGGAAATGCGTGCTGAGGATCTTGCTGTAAGAGGGAAACGCGACCGACTCTCCAACTCCCAGGACGACGCGAATCACCAGCAGCGCCATGAATCCGTGAAGCACGCCCGTCACCGCGGTCGCCGACGACCAGATGAAAAATCCAGCGGCAAATACCCACTTCACGTCGAAGCGGTCGACCAGCCAGCCAGCGAGCATCTGCATGAGGGCATAAGTCCAGAAAAAAGCTGAGAGCAGAGTGCCAAGCTGCGTATTAGAGATGCTCAGCTCCCGCTGAAGCAAAGGAGCTGCGATCGAAAGATTGCTGCGGTCGATGTAGTTGATGAGGACGGAAAGACTCAGCAAGAAAAGCACGCCGTTCATCCCATTGCTTCGTGGCGCGCGCTGCGTGGTCGTGGCAGTCATCGGGAGAAGCCGGACAATGCTACACCATCCGTGCCGCTCAATCCGCGCAGAATCTTTGTCGGCAGGCTGCTCGGGCCTTTGGTCAGACCGATTTGCACCAATGAAAAGTCGTTCTCGCAGAACACTCCAACCGGCAATAATCTGCTCATTGCGGATCAGCGCGCTTTTCCGCGCGAATGTGGACGATTCAAAAGTTGTTTACGAGAGGTCTATCTTCAGGGGATCGCCGATCTGTTTTTCCGCTAAAGACGATTCCAGTGGTGCTGTGGACTGGGATCATAAAGCGTCACAGCGATGGAATGAGCCTCGTGCCCCTACACGTTGCGGGCAAACGTCAGAAGTATCGTGATGGCGACCAGAATTAAAGCGACGCTCAAGAGGGCGACTTGCCGCGGCAGCACCTCTCCATGATCTAGAGCACGTTAACGTCGTTCTGAGCTTCCGGACAAGACGCTGCCCGTGGGCGGGCTTCCTATGAAAAAGTCGGCAGCTTTACCAGATCATCTTTGGGGATCGATTCCAACGCTCCCCCGGCTTTGCGCCATGCAGTGAGCCCGCCGACGATCACGAACGTGTTGAATCCTCTTTCCCTCAGTAGATGCGCCACCCGGGCGCTAGTCGCTTCGCGTGCTCAAGTACAGTACAAATAAATATCCTTTTCTTTGGGGAGATCCTTGACCTCCTCGTCGAGATTGTTGGGTTCAATGCGGATCGATCCATGAATCCGTTCGGCGCCAATGTCGTAATAGCCGTGGCTGCGCACATCGGCAATCAGGAGACAGTTCGCTTCCCCTGCTGCTAAACGAGCGGCGAGTTCCTGCACCTGTACCCGCGGTACTACCTTGTACTTGCGATACTTAAAAGCTTGAACGATGCGATACGCCGCGTACACGATGAGGATCGCGGTGAGCACCACTTCCATTACGCGGCTCGCAGCATGAAAACTATCGAGAGTCGCCGCTAGGAAGTCGCGCGAGAGAAATCCAACGAGCAGGTAGCTCACTGAGTAGAGCAACGCCCCGGCGAAATCCAGCCGCAGGAATTGCCCGTAGCGCATCTTCATGCTGCCGGCAAGCGGTGCGGCCATGGTATTGATCCCCGGAATGAACTTGGCGATCACGAGGGTCAGTTTGCCGCGCTTGTAAAACGATTCTGCAGAATGCAGCATGCAGGTTTCCGGATTCATGGAGAGACGGCAAAGGAAGCCAAGCAACGCCCAACCCGAATAGCGCCCCAGCCAGAACTGGGCACTATCTCCGATCATCAAGCCGACCATTGCCGCTAACAGAACACCGGTGCCCCACAGCGTATGCGAAGCGATGCCAGCCCCGGCTGCCACTAGCGCGATCGCCGCCGGAAAAGGGAAGCCGACTGCTTCGGCGAGTAGCAGTCCAAAGATCAGGGCATAGCCATGCCGGGCGAGGATGGAAAGCAGTGCATGCATATGACGATCGAGGGTAAGGAGTTTCGATTCGATGGAGCAGGAAAGGGTTCAGTATATACAAAGCCGGGCGTGTCCGATGGAACACGCCCGGCTTCCGCGAGGAGCGAGTCTCTCAGGAGGACTTCCTCGACAGGGTGAGCAAGACGGCGGCTTGCACTCGAAGTCTCTCCGACCCTGTCCGGGCCGGCGCGTCGAAAAACCAAGGCGCCTTTCGTCTAAAGCTTCGACTGAATCCGCCGTCAAGTCGTCGATGGTCGCTGCGTTCGGCGGAAGGGGCCCCGGCGGCCTGCCTTTCTCAGGCGCCATGGTAAGAGAAGTGGGACGGTATTGCCGCGCCCCACCGCATGCCAGTGCGTCTCGTTAGCCTTCCCGCGGCAGATGCTCCCATCAACTGCGCTGATTTTCCTCTGCCTCGCCCTGAAAATCTGTGGTCATGATCACCGTCGAAAGTGACGGTGATCAATCCGGTTCCGTTGGGGATTCTGTGCTCCTGAGCACAACAATAAACGAGGGAAACCGGGCTGGAAGGATTAAGCGAAGGGCGAACTCGAGCAACGCTATTTGTCTCTTGCTACCACGAACTCTGGCGCCCAGAGCAGGGCGCGCTTGATCTCCGAATCAGGGAATGTACAGATGGCCTTCTGCGCGGACTCAGCGTACTGGACTGCCCGAGTCGTGGCGGCTTCCAGTGACCCGTAGCGTTGCAGAATGTCGAGAATGTGAGTGTGCGTCACTCCATTGAATGCCCGGTCACGCAGGATGGTTTCAATCTTGGATCGCTCGTCCGGCGTGCAGCGCTCGAGCGCGTGGATCACCGCCATCGTGACCTTGCCTTCGCGCAAATCGCTGGCGACGGGTTTCCCGAGCACGTCTTCCGAAGCGGTCAGATCGAGGACGTCGTCGACGATTTGAAACGCCATCCCCAAGTCGTGTCCGTATTTTCCCAGAGCCGCTTCCTGCTCGGGAGTCGCGCCCCCCAGAATGGCTCCGAGGCGCATGCAGACGGAGAACAGACACGCTGTCTTACGGAAGATGAGGTCGAAGTGCTCGTCGAGTGTGATCAACTTCCCGAGCTTTTCCATCTGCAGCAGTTCGCCTTCGACCATCGCTTGCGTCAATTCGATCAGCGTATCGAGGATGCGGAAGTTGCGCTCCCGCACCGCGATCTTGAACGCCTGCATGTAGAGCCAGTCGCCCGCAAGCACGCACTTCGAGTTTCCCCATTGTGTGTTGGCCGCAGGGCGTCCCCGGCGGGTCTTCGCTTCGTCGATGATGTCGTCATGTACGAGCGTTGCCGTGTGAATAATCTCGACTACGGCACCGAGCCGCACCGCGCCCTGGCCCTCGTAGTTCAAGAGTTTTGCGGAGAGCAGAAGCAACGCCGGCCGGATTCGCTTGCCGCCGCCAGCCCGAAGATATTCGCCGATCTCCGTGATCGCCCCAACATTCGAAACGGTATCGCGTCCAAATTCAGTCTCCAGTGCGACGAGGTCGTCCCGCAGCAGATCGAAGACTTCTTTTCCGTTAATGGTGGCGGGCGCGCTCATTACAACGATCCCTAGTTCGATCGGTAATTCGTAAACTGCAAGTCGATTCCAAAATCCTTTTGCCGCAGCATGGCGATGACATCTTGCAGAGTATCGCGATCTTTGCTGCTGATGCGCACTAAGTCCCCTTGGATCGAGGCCTGGGCCTTCTTCTTAGAATCTTTCACGAGCTTCACAATCTCCCGTGCTTTCTCGATCGCGATACCTTGCTGCATGGTGACCTTGCGCTTCGCCGTTCCTCCCGCTGCCGGTTCAACCGCGCCGTAGGTCAGCCCTTTGAGCGAAACCCCGCGCTTCACCAGTTTCTGCTGCAGGACATCGTTCACGGCTTTCAGTTTGTATTCGTCGGCCGAGTGGAGCAGGATTGCATCTTTCTCCAGTTCGATATTCGACTTCGAATCCTTCAGGTCGAACCGGGTGTGAATCTCCTTGAGCGCCTGCTGGATGGCGTTCGACACCTCGGTCAGGTCGATCTTGCTCACAACATCGAAGCTGTTATCGGGCATACATTTCTAATCTTTCTGAAATAAAGGAATCTTTAACCAGAGGTTAACAGAACTCGGAGGTTTAGCGGGCTGGAACTTTGCTTTCAGCCGTTTCAGATATTTTGAAAAATTTGTAGAAATTCCTCGAAGTGTGCTCGCCGATCTCTTCCATCGGCAATCCGCGTAATTCTCCCAACTTCCGGGCGGTCTCTCTCACGAAAGAAGGCTCGTTGCGCTTGCCCCGGTGGGGAACCGGTGCCAGATACGGCGCGTCGGTTTCGATCAGCATACGATCCAGCGGAACTTCCAGCGCGGCATCGCGAATCTGCTGCGCCTTGGGAAAGGTCAAATTGCCGGCAAACGAAATTACGAATCCCATATCGAGCGCCCGCTTGGCGTGTTCCCATGTTCCAGTAAAGCAGTGCAGGATGCCTCCGATGCCCTGCGGAGCCCACCGTTCCTGAATGAGTTGCAGGCAGTCTTCCCACGCGTCATCACGGCCATCGGAGGGGCGGCAGTGAATTACAATCGGCAGCTTTGCAGCCGCTGCTAGTTCCATTTGCCGCACGAAAACCTGCTGCTGGATGTCCCGTGGCGAGTGGTCGTAAAAGTAGTCGAGACCAATCTCGCCCCATGCGATCACCTTCGGATTCCGCGCCAATCGTTCCATTTCCGCGTACGCTTCATCCGATGCGAGTCTGGCTTCGTGCGGATGGATTCCAATCGTCGCGTACATAAACGGATATTTTTCGGCGAGCCTGACCCCGGCATCCTGCACGGGCGGCCCGTCCCCGTTTCCAATGGCTACGACGGTGGTGACTCCCGATTCCCGAGCCCGGGCGATGACCGCTTCCCGGTCGGAATCGAACTGTTTGCCGTCCAGATGTGCGTGCGAATCGACGAACATTCTCCCGAATATCCCCCCCGCCATTGTAAGGGCAGGGCAAAAGTGACGTAAGAACTGCCTTAGTTTTGGCGGACAAATGAAGTTTGACGGCGTTGTTGATAGGGTATTGTCTGAACTTGGTTCTATCTTTAACTTCGTGGAGGCCCGTTTGGCACGTTCTTCCAGGATTTCTTCTGCTCTCAAAAAGCGCGCGGCACGGATCGAAGTTCTGCTGATGGATGTGGACGGCACCATGACCGACGGCAGCGTCACTCTGCTGTCGCAAGCCGATGGCACGGCCCTCGAGATCAAGAGTTTCGACGCCCATGATGGCCAGGGCTTGACTCTGGCCCGCACTGCGGGTCTCCGCACAGGCTGCATTACCGGGCGCGAAAGCGCAGCGCTGCTACGTCGAGCTCATGAAATGAAGATGGAGTTTATCTACATGAAACAACCGCTCAAAATGCCGGCCTATGAAGAGATCCTTCGAACGACCGGTGTCCCCGATGCAGCCGTCGCTTATATCGGCGACGACCTTCCGGATATTCCCTTAATGCAGCGCGTGGGTCTCGCGATCGCGGTCGGCGACGCGGTTCCTGAAGTGAAAAAAGCCGCGCATTATACGACGCGTGCGCTCGCAGGCCACGGGGCGGTGCGAGAAGCGGTTGAGTTGGTGCTTAAGTCGAAAGGCATCTGGGAAATGATGATCGAGAAAGCCCGCGCGTAGATGCCGCCGCACGCCACCGGTGGCCTACTTTCGAAGTGCTTCGTTGATCTCGTCGCGGTCCCACAGCCTTCGCTGCTGGCCGCGGCGTTGTGACCGGGATTACGTTCAAGTGTGATTCGACAATAGCCAAAACGGAACAGCACTGAACTTGGGCAACCTGCGATAAGCTTCTCAAATTCCTCCTCTAGCCACGCAGGTCGCTGGCTTCCTGTGTGTTGATCGTTTCGGGTAAGTCGTTGCGTTAATAGCTGCGCCGAAGCTTCTGCTATCAGTTTCTCAGCGCCTCTGTTCCCATCTCTGACCTCTACTCCGCATCGCGAAATCTTCAGTTCGAGTTTTAAGCGCTCTCTCACTCGCCTCACGAGTTGTGATTGCAATCACATTCAGACGTGATTCGACATCCGGCGAAGTTTCTACTGCCGCCGCTAGTATCACACCCACGTTAACAACATTGGGGCCAACAATCCTCTGAAGTGCAATGAGTTCCGAGGAGCGATGGCCAGACACCGAATGGACCGCGAAGCCTTGAAAACCACCGACATTCGGCGCTCGGAACGAAAGAAGCAAGAGGTCGAAATAAGGAGATTTCAGATGAAAAGACCGGCCATCGTTGTACTTGTCTCATTTTCTCTCATAGGTTTGCTGTTCTTGAGCGCACTGAATCCACCCAAAGTCGCGGCAGTTCCAAGTTACGCACGGCAGACAGGTCTGGCGTGCAGCGGATGTCATTACGCGCCTCCGGAGCTCAACCCGGCCGGACGAAGGTTCAAGCTGCTCGGTTACGTAGATCGGGGCGATGAAACGAAAACCGTTAAGGCCGATGGCGGGAAGAAACGAGCCGCGCTCGATCTTCTGTCTTCTCTACCTCTTTCCGTGATGTTTGAGACCTCATATACCTCGACCAAGTCTCCGATTCCCAACACGCAGAATGGCAATTTCGAGTTTCCCCAGGACGTTTCTCTCTTCCTTTCCGGTGCATGGACCAGCAACGTCGGCAGTTTTCTCCAGGTGACGTACGACACTCAGGACGACCATTTCAGCATGGATAACACGGACGTCCGTTACGCGAACAAAACGAAATTGGGCGGCAAGGAACTGGTTTACGGACTGGATTTCAACAACAACCCAACCGTCGAGGATCTCTGGAACAGCACGCCGGCCTGGGGGTTCCCGTGGATCGCCAGCGATTTTGCGCCGACTCCCACAGCTTCTCCCATCATTAATGGCGGTCTAGCGCAGGACGTCGCTGGAATCGGCGGCTATGCCATGTGGGACAGCCATATCTATCTGGATGCCGCGATCTATCGCTCGCAACACATCGGCGGTCCTCAGCCCACTCCGGGCGATGGTTCAGCCAACAACATCCGCGGTCTTGCGCCGTATTGGCGCGTCGCTTTTCAGGAATTAACCGGGAAGACCCAGTATGAAGTGGGTACTTATGGCATCCACGTACGGAACACCTCACTCAGCGGCCCCGGACCCCAGGATGAGTACACCGATGTTGCTTTTGACACTCAGATCGATCGGACTCTGTTCCGTACCGACGTGCTCTCGTTTCGAGGCACATACATTCACGAAAACTCCAATCTATTGGCCAGTGGTTTTGGTCCGAACCATCTGAATACTCTCCTGGCAAACGCGGAATACCACATCGGCAATCGCTACACGGGAACGTTCGGAGTATTCAACACCGGTGGCACCGTGAACCCAGGGCTCTATGCTCCTAGCCCCGTGACCGGCAGCGCCAATGGAGACCCAAGGGGCGCTGGATATATTGCGAACGTCTCGTTCTGGCCCTGGCAGAACCTGCAGCTCGGAGCGCAGTACACGGGATACACCCGGTTCAACGGCGGCACGACCAACTACGACGGCTCAGGCCGCAACGCCAGCGCCAACAACACGGTTTATCTGGACGCGAAGATCATTTTCTGACACGCGCCAGGATGATCAACCACTCAAAAGGAGAACTACTCATGAAGTACAAGGCATTCGTACTCGTTGTACTCGCAGCGGGGATATGCAGCGCGGCATGGGCAGGCGACATCGAGGGCAAAGTCACCGGAATGAAGGGGCACTCTGTAGTCTACGTCGACGCTGTCGCGGGCAAGATTTTTCCTGCTCCTAAAGAGCACCCCGTGATGGATCAAAAAGGGCTGGTATTTTCCCCGCACATCATGGTCGTGCAACAAGGCACCGCAGTTGACTTTCTCAATAGCGACACGGTGCAGCACAACGTCTTCTGGACTGCAATCGGCGCCGACAAGAAGGCAGGTCACAACCTTGGAACCTGGCCGAAGGGTGAAAAGCGTTCCTTCACGTTCGATAAGGCGGGAGTGGTTCCAGTCCTCTGCAATGTGCACCCTGAAATGGCGGGGTACATCATCGTCAGTCCGACTCCATATTTTGCCGAGACCGACGATAGCGGCAACTACAAGATCAAAGACGTTCCCGACGGCAGTTACACCGTTGTCGCGTGGCACGAGGGTGCCAAGAATCAGTCGAAGCCGGTGACCGTGGCCGGCGGCGGCAAAGCGGATTTCACCCTGACGAAGTAAGGAGTGTGCTGCAACCGGGGAGCGGCATATCCGCTCCCCGAGTTTTTCTCCAGATATCAAGCAGACGCTGAAGTTGCAACCCGCTGTGCCAACGCTAATCGTGCCCAGATGCTCAAGCGATTCAAAGATAAGAAAGTCGACGCGGATTGGCTACACACGAACTTTCCGTGCATGATGGCCTGCCCGGCTCACACCAACGCCGGACGCTATGTCGGCCTCATCGCAGAGGGACGCTTCGAAGAAGCTTATCGCTTAGCGCGTGATCCCAATCCTCTGGCCAGCATTTGCGGGCGGGTTTGTGCGCATCCCTGCGAAACGGCGTGTCGTCGCGGTGAGATCGACCGTCCAATTTCCATCCGAGCATTGAAGCGCTTTCTGACCGAACAATATGGACCCGAGTCAAAGCGTCCGATCAAGGTGAATGAAGGACGCGGGCAGGGCAAGCTTCCATACAAGGTTGCTGTCGTCGGCGGAGGCCCGGTCGGCCTCTCCGCAGCGCATGATCTGGCATTGATGGGATACGCGGTGACCATTTTCGAAGCGGCTCCCGTTGCGGGTGGAATGCTGTATCTCGGAATTCCGGAATACCGGTTGCCGCGCGATGTCGTCGAGGCGCAGGTTCGCGAGATTCTTGAGACTGGCGACATCACTCTCAAGCTGAATCACGCCGCCGGCCGGGACTTTTCCATTTCTGATCTGCGCCGCCAGGGCTTCGACGCAGTCCTCGTCGCCGTTGGAGCACACCGCAGCCGCGATCTCAGCATTCCCGGAGTCGACCTCGATGGCGTGCATAAAGGCATCGACTTTCTGCTGAACGTCAATCTTGGATACAAATTCACGATCGGCAAGAAAGTCATCGTGATCGGCGGCGGCAATGTCGCGATGGATGTGGCTCGCTCAGCTGCTCGCGAAGTCGTCAAGCAACACGCGGGCGGCGTGGAGGACCTTGAACCATCCGCTGAAAATGTCTCCGCGGTCGCCGCCAAGGAGATGGTCGATATTTCTCTGTCTGCCCTCCGCATGGGCGCGCGCGAGGTAAATCTGGTTTGCCTCGAACGTCGCGAAGAAATGCCGGCCGCTCTGGAGGAAATCGTCGAGGCCGAAGAAGAAGGCATTATTATGCACCCCGGTCTCGGCCCCAAGCGGATTCTGGGAAAAGATGGCAAGGTCACTGCTCTCGAAACTCTCAAGACCAAGTGGGTGTTCGATCAGAACAAGAGATTCAATCCCGCCTTTTACGAGAACAGCGAAACGCAGATCGAGTGCGACACCATCATCATGGCGATCGGCCAGGCGCCGCGCCTCGATTTTTTCACTCTGGAAGATAGAGTGGAACTTTCGCCTCGAGGTTTGATCGCAGTGAATCCGCAGACTCTGATGACGTCGGCTGCCGGCATCTTCGCTGGCGGTGACTGCGTCTTCGGTCCACGTCTCATTATTGATAGCGTCGGCGACGGCAAGCGCGCTGCAGTGGGCATCGACGAATACCTTCGCGGCGGGAAACATCCCGAACCGGTCATTGAAGTCGAACTGCTCAAGCGCCACGCCATGCCGCTCGACTACCTCGACATTGACCGCCAGCCTGTACCCATGTTGCCGCTCGAGCGCCGAACCGGTGTAACCGAAGTCGAAGTGGGTTACGACGCGCCGGCCGCGATCGCCGAGGCTCAACGATGCCTGCATTGCTGGGTCAACACCATTTTCGAGGGCGTACCGGAAGACGGCACTATGTGCATCCTGTGCGGCGGATGCGTGGATGTTTGTCCTGAGAAGTGCCTGGAGTTGGTCTCTCTCGACCGCATCGATTTCGAACCGGAAACTGTCCGGCACATCCGCGAAAACCAGGAATGCTTCGGCGTGGAGTTTGACGAGATCGCCGCCGACGAACTGGGGATCGTGACCGGAGCTGCGATGTTGAAAGACGAAACCCGATGCATCCGCTGTGGTCTTTGCGCCATTCGCTGTCCCGTGGGCACGATCACGATGGAGTCATACAACTTGATTCCCGCGGAAGCGACCGGTTTGATCTCCGTCGCAGCGATCGGCGCAGGATTGCAGAAGTGAACTACGAGGCAAAATGGCTGACGATAACAAGAAGACTGACGACGTGAATCGCCGTCAATTTTTCCTGAAGCTGGGGCTCGGATCCTTAAGCATAGCTGCCGCCGGTACGGCGGCGTTCGCTTACCAGTATCTCGATCCGAATGTCCTCTACGAGCCGTCACCGGTGGTCAACGCGGGCAAGCCGGACCGCTATCCTCTCGGCAGTGTCACGATCGACGTGAATTCCGGCATTTACATCATTCACTCGGACGAAGGGTATTTCTCCCTGAGCGCGATCTGCACACATTTAGGTTGCATGACCGCGTGGAAACCCGAATCCAACATGATTGCGTGTCCCTGCCATGGCAGCAAGTTCGAACAGGACGGAAAGAAGATTGAGGGTCCCGCACCCAAGCCGCTGCCTTGGAAACGCATTTGGCTGAACGACGATGGCGATCTTTTGGTGGATCGTTCCACAGATGTCCCGCCGTTGGTACGGGATTCCTTCGTGAGGGTCTGAAAATGGCGAACATAGTAGACCAATACTTCGACGACTTACGCGGGACACGAGTCTGGCGCTCCATCTTCCGCAGCGGCACGGGGTCAAGTACATTGAAGCGCTCACTCGCGATCCAGCAGAACGTGTTTCTGCATCTGTTCTCGACCAAGGTACGGACGCGCATGTTGAGCTTCACCGCGACATGGTACCTGGGCACGTTGACGCTCGGGACGTTTCTGATCTTGGTCGCGACCGGCATTCCGCTGATGTTCTATTACCACCCGTCCGTGCCGCAGGCCTACGCCGACACCAAAGACTTGCAGTTCGTTGTCTCTTCCGGATTATTTCTGCGCAACCTTCACCGGTGGTCGGCCCACGCGATGGTGTTTCTCGTGTTCGCGCACATGTTCAAAGTGTTTTATCGAGGAGCGTACCGTGCTCCGCGCGAGTTCAACTGGGTAATCGGCGTCGTTCTGCTGCTTGTCACCTTGCTGCTCAGTTATACCGGCTACCTGCTTCCCTGGGACCAGCTTGCTTATTGGGCGATCACGGTTGGATCGAATATTGCTTCTGCCGTTCCGGTGATGGGAGAGAAGATCCACTTCCTGCTCCTGGGCGGGAATGCAGTCAATGCCAACGCACTGCTGCGTTTCTACGTGTTGCACTGCATGATTCTTCCGTTGGCGGCCATGTTCTTCGTGGCGATCCACTTCTGGCGCATACGCAAGGATGGCGGACTCTATTCTCATGACAGCGAGCCCGCGACGGCGAGCGCGAATTCCACCAGCACGACGACTGATGTGAAGGGAGCAAAGTAGCATGGCCGAATCCAAAGAATTTCTCGCGGGCGTCGACTCCAACGCGAAGAAATCTCCGCGGCGGATCGTCTTCGTTACGCGCCGAACTTCGGCGCAGGTCAAGGCCGAAACGGAAGGTCAGGTACAGACATTTCCAGAGGTACTGTTCCGGGCGGCTGTTGCAGTAATGACGCTTGCCGTTGTGCTCGTCTGGATCGCCCTGATCTTCAACGCTCCGCTCGAAGGACTCGCTGATCCATCTCACACGCCGAATCCCGCGAAGGCTCCGTGGTATTTCCTCGGACTGCAGGAGATGCTGCACTATTTTCCTCCGGTGGTTGCTGGCGTCCTCGTTCCGGGATTGGTGGTAATGGCGCTGATCGTTATCCCGTATTTCAAAGTCAACATCGAAGCCGATGGCCTGTTCCTGAAGGACCGTCAGAAGCGGCTCCGCATCTTCTATATCGTCTCCACACTTCTTTCGGTGTTCCTGCTGCTGTTCAAGGTTTATGCAGCGCTTGTGCCGACTTTGATCATCGCCGGAGTGATGCTAGCGGCGTCCCAGTGCTCGCCGAAATCACCCTTGGCGGTTCATCGCTACCTTGCCGCGAGACCTCTGTCCTATTGGGTGATGACCTGGTTCCTGTTTGAACTCGTGGTTCTTACCGCCATCGGCACATTTTTTCGCGGGCCGGGCTGGTCTTGGGTTTGGCCTTGGCAAAGTTGAACGAACTCTAGTTGAGATTTCGGTAAAGAGGTTCAGAAAGACGCGGTACTCATGAAGCAAAAACTTACGTCGCTCTGGCAAAGACTTTTCGGCGACAGCGCCCGTGCCTTTGGCGTCGTCAGTCTGATCTTTCTGGTCTCGTTGGCCATCGCTCCCGCAAAAAACTTCTTCAGCGAGTGGCGTCACTATCAGCACGGCTATCTGAGAATGGTCCGCAACCGGAGTGATGCCAACACTCTGCAGCGCCATTTTCAGGGCGGTATCCAACAGATCTGGCTGCCGGAGTTGGGCGTAGTGGACCGCTGCACAAGCTGCCATGTCGGGCTGAAAGAGGCGAGTCTCACGGATGTTTCTGAGCAGCCATTCCGTACGCACCCGCCGATTCCGCATAAGCTTGACCAGTTCGGATGCACGGTCTGTCATCGGGGGCAGGGCGCAGCGACTACGGTGCTCGAGGCGCACAACAGCACGCTGGCTTGGGAGCAGCCGATTCTCCCCGCGAAGTACATCGAGTCGTCCTGTGGAGAGTGCCATCGCGGACCGCTACCGGGCACGCCGCAACTCAATCAAGGCCGCAATTTGCTCGCCAGTGAGGGCTGCGTACGCTGCCACACCGTGAAGATGCCCGATGGCAGCACGATGAAAGCGATCGACGATCCTCCATCGCTCTCGCACATCGCAGACAAGACGACTCGCGAGTGGATTTTCGCATGGCTGAAAGATCCGCAAGCCTATGCCTCGACATCGACGATGCCGAACTTCAAGTTGAGTGATGACGATGCGCGGGATATTTCTGCGTTTCTCATCGCAAACAGTACGCCGGCGACGGGAGACACAGCCAGGTTTTCTGCGAAAGGGTCGAGCGATCCCGCGGCTGGTGCCAGCCTTTACGGAGAATCATTTTGCGCCTCATGTCACGCGGTTCAAAACGCCGCCGGAAATATGGTTGGTGGCAACGTTGGTCCCGAGCTGACTCGAGTCGGAAGCAAGGTTAAACCCGACTGGTTGCAGGCCTGGCTGCGCAACCCACGCGCCTACGATGCTGGTACGGCCATGCCGCACTACCGCTTCAATGATGGGCAAATCGCAACGCTCTCCGAATTCCTTCTCGCCAAGACCGATTCGGATTTCCTGGCAAACGTGCATCTAGGGGCCGGTACGCCCGAGCAAATCGCCCACGGAAAGCGCTTGGTCGCGGACGACGGGTGTGCCTCGTGCCACGAAATCGCGGGCATCAAGAAGCCGGAAAACTTCGCTCCCGAGCTCAGCCGCATTGGAAGTAAGCCGGTTACACAACTCATCTTCCTGCCGGAGATGCCGCACACTTTGCCGGACTACATCGCCGGCAAGATCAAGCAGCCGCGCGCCTTTTCCCCAGGCTTAAAGATGCCGCAGTACTCTTTCACGCCCGCGCAGATCGATTCCTTAACTACTGCGCTGCTCTCGCTCAACGACCGTTCGAACACGCTGCCGCCGTCGCTCGCCGTGGCAGCAGTTCGCGAGTCTGATTACCAGCCCGCCGGACAAGCTGGAAAGCTGATGGCTGACCTCGCGTGCTTCAGTTGTCATCGCATTAATGGTCATGGTGGAGATATGGCGCCCGACCTGACATGGGAGGGAAGTTCGGTGCAACGCGAATGGTTGGTGCAGTTCTTCAGGAATCCGGGGACGCTCCGTCCGTCTTTGATTCGCCGGATGCCGCGATTCAATCTGACCGATGCTGAAGTAAACGAACTTACCGACTACATCATGACCGTCTATCAAAGTCCCGCGGTTGATCGCGATTCCATGCCTCTCAACGGCTATTCACAGGGCCAGATCGAGCTCGGCAAGCAGCTTTTCTATGGCAAATATTCCTGTCAGGGATGCCACATCGTCGACAGCAAGACGGACAAAGGCTATATCGGGCCCACTCTGACGCATGTTGGGTCGCGTCTGACCGCTGCCTGGATTTACTACTGGATGAAAAATCCGCAGGCGCTGCGCCCCGGAACGATCGAACCAAACCGCGCTATGAGCGACGAGGATGCGCGGGCTCTGACTGCATTTCTGATCTCCCAGAAAGGCGGAGCCAAAGAGGAGGTCTCCAAGAAATGACCCGCAACCGCTTGACTCCGATTGATGTAGGCACTCATGCGGAGACAGCCAACTTCGGCCCTCCGATCGAGCGATGCTCGGCGGTCGCCATAACTATGGCTGTGCTGGCAGTCTTATTGACCATGTCCTGTTCGCACAAAACAGCGTCCGCGCCTCAGCTCAAACCCACTGCATACGGAACAGCAATCGTCGAATCCAGCGGAGGGAAGCAAACCGCTCAGACTGGGAGCTTGCTACCGCAACCGGTCGTCGTCCAGGTCAACGATGAACAGGGAAACGCTGTTCCCGGAGCTCTCGTCGAATTCTCGGCTGTCCCCGGCGTTACTTTCGATCCCGCAAACGGGCTGACCGATTCGAGCGGCCAAGTCACGACCAACCTTTCGCTAGGAAGCATGGCCGGCCGATATCAGCTCGTTGCTTCAACAGCGGACAAGGCTCACAACAAGGTTGAGTTGAAGATTGAAGAGATTGCTCTCGGATATCAGCAAACCCTGGGGCACCATCTCAACGAACTCTATTGCGAACGCTGTCACAATCCGGAATCGACCGTCGAACGCGTCTCCAACTACGACAACCTCGACGTCAAGCCGCATCCATTCACCGAGGGAGAGACACTGAACAAGCTCAGCGATGCCGACTTGACGGCAATCATCAGTCACGGCGGCCCGGCTCTAAACAAATCTGCCCTGATGCCAGCCTGGGGAAATACTCTCAGCAAGTCGGACATACAGGCGCTGATCTCCTATATTCGAGCCATCTCCGACCCGCCCTCCAGAAGTGCAGGGCCTACTTATGCGAAGAACTAGGCTCGCGCCCACGTGCTCGTGTGCCGCGTTGGTGTATTCACCCGGCAGTTCATTTTAGCTCCGCGGTTCTCAACTTCCAGTTTGCTCGGCTTACGGGCGGGACGATACCGTTCATCCGCAGGTACTCGACCATCTGACCGTAGTGATCCTTCGGATGGAAGGCGCCGACAATGGCGATTGCGAGACGCGTTGAGAGGAATGGGGATACGGGCTTGGGTAGCGGCGTGACCTCGTTTTCGGGGGTGATCCCGGAAATGGCCCGATGGCCGAGCGCGAAGGAATCTTTAAGATACTGGACAATTTCGGCCTTGGTTTTCAGCTCCGCGGGGCCGTTGGCATTTTCTTCGATGGAGTTAGCGTCGATCGTCTCGCCCATGAGCGGGCCAAAATAAAGGTGATTGGCGAAGCCGATGTGTTTCACCTGTTCAGCGAAAGTGCGTACGCCTTTAAACTCGCCATTGGTAGGCGCGAAGGGATACTTGTCTTCGGGCATAGCTTCAGCAGCAGAAACGACTTCCTGCTCGACAACACCATAGAGCACGTTGAGGACAGAAGTGACGGTGGGCGGTTGTTGCTGGGCCGTTGAGACGACCATCAGACGCTCCTTGTTTTATGAAGTAAACGCCAAAATCTTATTTGCTGCCAGCCCCACAGAACTTTCCACACGCTCAGGAACCGCTGAATCTCTGCGGGCGTCGGCAGTCCTCCGCGTCCGAGACCACATTTCGTGTGAGCTTGGATGTACGCATCCCGGACAGCGGGATCGGACAGCATCGAAGGTTGTCGCTGCAGGGCCTCAACGTCGGCTCGGGTCAGTGGATCGTCGGGCATGACCGAGCGAGGATAGCATATTCGCTATTTGTTCGCTATTTGACGTACAATTATCTGCATGGTCTGACGGGCGGCGATTGCCCGTTGATCGATGTGGAGGTATGTGCCGTGGTCCCAGATAAAAGCAAGAGGTTGTCGGTACGCAAGCCGCTGGTAGTAGCGGCGTTTGGATTAGGTATGTGCGGAACAGCGTGGACGGCAAGGGGTGTCTACGTCTATTGGAACGATGCCAAGATGGTCAATTTCTTGGCTGCTTGGATACCGTTCGTGCTGTCCATTCTCATCGCGTTTGTGCCGGAACACGAAATGAGCCTAGGGAAGAAATGGCTGTGGCGTGCCAGTGTAATCCTAGCCGGCTTCGCCTGGAGCGTCGTCTTGTGGCACCAGCAGGTTGTCACTGAGATTGCGAATCAAAATGACCAACAAAAGATAGTTAACGATGCCGTCAATAAAGCAAACGAACACTCCGACACTGAGATCGGGAAGGTAAAGACGGAAGTAGTTGGAGCGCGAACAGATTTGCAGTTAGCGGCCAAGCAGCTAGGCAATATCGTTGCAGAAACGAAGACTGATCTAAATCAAAGCATCAGCAAAGTCGGGATACCGGAACCTCCAGAACCCGTGGTTTTGAAAGCGACGCTGTGGGATGACTCTTTTAACGATTCGAAATTTCCTGTGCGTACTTTGTCTATACCATCCAGTGCCGATGGGTCGTTTCAGATTCGATTTACGTTTCGCAATATATCTGAGACCGCGGGATCAAACATCGATGTATGGATTGGAATATGCGATCAGTGCAGTTTTGTTTCCGAGCCTACCGACTACGACCGTCCTACGGGAACGATCGCCGCTATGCGGCATCGGATGATTCAATTGATGAATCCAAACACGACGATGGCCGTAAGCACGATTCTGGTTCGGACTAATAAGCTGCTGTCCACATTTCCCATCGCTTTTAAATATGCGTGCCAAGCTTGCGGTAAGGACAATAACAACTGGCAGACGCTTACCATAATCAATCCGACTGGATTGAACTTGGGAGGAGTAAACAACAGCCGCCTTAGCTTGGACTTACCGCGCTAGGAAGTACGATTTGAGACAAACCCGCCCGATCTTCCAAACAGAATTGGAACATTTTGGAACACGATTGAGGTTTGGACGGCTAGCAAGTGATTGAAATCGTGGT
>CAVOWU010000011.1:0-152441 GCA_963700225.1 uncultured Acidobacteriota bacterium | reverse complement strand
GTCAGTTGCTCTGCCAATTGAGCTACGCGCCCACAGTGGGGTTGGCTTGGTAGGACGAAACAAAAATTATAGCATCCATCTCTGCTTCCCGCAGACTCTGATCATCGCGCGCGACGAAACTCCAGTCGTAATGCGTCATCTGAGCAGATCGATCATGCGCAGAATCGATCGTTGCCGTCGTAGTCCGGGCCGCGCATCGAATGCGAGTTCTGCGATTTCAAAGCACAAACCGTAAAACGAGGAGGCGAGAAGAAATACAGCACGAAGTCGGATCAATGCCAGGTGAAGTGACAGCGGGATTCCGTGGAAGGTTCCGCTATGCGACACGATCAGCGGAGAGAAAGAAGCGGCATCAACTGCAAGACGTCGCCCGAATCCGGCAAAACCGACTGCGGGGAGTTCAATCGGTAAGCTGAAGTCTATCCGGAATTCGAGGTATCAGGGACGCTGGCGAACTTCAGCAGTCATCGTTCCGGATTCGCTCGCAACCGGTCGTCGCGGCGGCAGCGGTTGAGGAATTGCCGGACGGCGCTCGATCGTGCCGATCACGGGAGCTTCCATCCCGTCGGCGTACGCCATGGAGGCAAAACTCTGCTCGCTGCACATCCGGTCGATCAGACGCTGTTGCCGTCCGCTCAGCACCGCGTGCGGAAGAATGGGAAAGTTGCGGAACATCCACAACAGGTAGACACGCTGCAGGAATGATGGCATTACATAACGTGGTCCGATGGGAGTTTGCACTTCCACCACACCAGCCACGAGTTTATCAATCAACATATACCTGGGCCCGCCTGGATCCTGAAATTGGCCAGAGCAATTCTAGGGCCGCCATTATTGCACCATGTCCAATGCAATGGGAAGCCCTTTTTCACATATTCGTAGAGAATTTTCATTAAAAAACAGCGGAAAGGCCTGTTGGGGGGTAATTTTGGGAAAACCCGCCTAACCTCATGGCCCAAAAGTGGAATACGCCCGGGCCCTCGGCCGGAACGCCCGTCAGACGGCCACTTCCGGGAGGATGTCCATACGACGGATCTGTGCGGCGATTCCGAATTCCGGGCCGTTCTCTACCCGGACGATCGTGGCCTGGCAGCAGACCCAGCATTTTTCTCCCGCCGTTAGTTCGGGAGGAAGGATTAGAACCAACTCAACTTCAGTGCCTTTTTCCATCTTGGAGTTGGTATAGAGATAAACTCCGTTGGCGCTGACGTCGCGGGTTTGGGCGGTCTGCTCTGCCCCCTCGGCGGTGCGAACGCGCGTCGGCACGCTGGTCGCGATTCTGGTTCCGGAACGGCGCTCGTTCTCAGTTTTCATGCGGGTCCAAAGTGGCCCACATACTGTACACCAAAAGCGGGTGATGGAATAGGAATCCGGACTCCCTCACGAAGGAATCCGAATTGAGACTGTCGAATTGGAACTAGATGTTGGGCCGCTTGGCTCGGGCCGCGGGAACGACCAGCGCCTGCTCCATGGTCGGCACGTTGGTGCCGCGGAGCTTGGCTTCGGCTTCGTGCAGCTTCTCCGGTTGCTCCGTCTGATAGTAGGCCTGGACCAGGAGTTCCATTGTGAACGGATTATCGTCGTCCTCTTCCAGGTGCGAGATCGCGTCGGTGTATTTCTTCTGGCTGAAGAGCAGAGTGCCTGCGGCGCCTTGATACGAGCTCTGAATCACGTGATTGCGGCTGCCGCTGGCCAGCGCTGCGAGTTGCTGCAGCGTCTTGTCAGCGAGGGGCTGATTGCCCGACAGTGCCGCACGCACGGCGCGGTTGCGCAGAATTCGCGACATCTCTTCGTCCCGATCGGAAGTTGAGATCGTCGGACGATGGCTGAGCGATTCCTCTGCCAGCTTCAGATGCTTGAGCGCGATCGTGTCATCGGGCTGATACTCCGCCATGTGACGGAGGGCCTGCGCCTCTTGCAAGTCTTGTTCTTTGGCGTGAGCATCTTCCGCGATAGCCAGGAAGTCTTTATCCGCCTGGACGAAGTTGCCGTCGCGGACGTAGGTCATCGCCTTCTGCATGCTGTAGGTAAGGCGGTCGGCTTCGGTATGCGCGAAACGGACGGCCTTGTCGTATTCGATCCGAGCCTGCTCCTGATTTCCCATGAGCGCGTAAGTATCGCCGAGACCGAGCTGCGAAGTTACGAAGTCGGGATCAATTTTCAGCGCAGCGCGATAGTGCACGAGCGAGCCTTCAAAGTTGCCTGCCATGCGGAGAAGTTCTCCGTAGGAATCTTGCGGATTCGGCTCCTTGGGTAGCAAGGCAACATAGCGATCCATCGCTGCCAGGGCCTTGGCGAATTGCCGGTTGCGTGCGTCCAGATAAGCCAGATCATTCAGCGCCGCGGGAAAGTTCTTGTCGATCGCCAGCGCTTTCACCATGATGCGCTCTGCCTGCTCGTTGCCATCTTCGAGCATCAGCCAGTTCCCTGCCTGATACAGAAGATGCTTGTCGCGGGGATACATCTCGAGCATATCGTTCATCGCCGTGATGCCGCCGATGTAGTCGCCTTCCTGCACTTTTGAAATCCAAGCAACCATCAACTGCTCGCCCGGAGTTGTCTTGGGCGCGAGCGTCTTCGCTTTCGCGCGAGCGTCGCTGACTTCCTGCGGATTGCCGCTGTTGAATGCGATCCAGGCCCAAGCCACTGCGAGACTGGGATCTTCCTTTACCGCCGCGCGCCAGTCGTCGTTGCAGCGCTCGAGGTATAAATTCTCGTAGTCCTCCATGCCTTTAAGGTAGAGCTCGCGCGCCTTGGCCGACGACGTCGTGATGGGCATACTGCTGGTTTGCCCTTTTTGGACGTGGTGCGCAAACAGAGGCGCAGCCAGGCACAGCGCAAAGGTTAAGACGACGCAAGTCTTCATCGAAACGGTGCGGCGCATCGGAATCTCCGGAACAGAGCTATGTGGGGAGGGCTGACGAGATGAAGGGTAACATCGGTGTAATCAGCGGACGAGGTGACGAAAGACGGTGAACGAGCAGGGATTCGTAGGGTTTGGGGGCATCAGTCAAGGCTCGCGCAGATATCCGAGGCTGGAACCGGCAGGGGAAGTAAAAAGCCCCTGCCGAAGCAGGGGCTTTTGGATCGAGACCTCTTAATTGGATTAGAAGCTAATCTTAGCTGCGAGCTGAATACCACGCGGACCGCCACCACCAAGAAACGGGTTGCCGATGCCCACGTCGCCGGTCGCGGTCAGAGGATATCCGCCGGTTCCGGTTTCGAGATTGCCCGTGCTGTTTGAGACCAAGCCATTGATGGCAGGATCGGCAATAAACGCCGGCAGGAACGGATTGGCAAAGTTGGGATGATTGAGCAGATTGAAGAAGTCCGCACGCAGCTGCAGCTTTACGCGCTCGCCGAGTGCAGTGTCCTTGTAGATAGCGACATCCCATTGTTTATAGGTGGGGCCGTGCAATGAATCGCGGCCTTCGTTGCCGAAGTGGCGGGTTCCCGGAATGCAATCGCTGGAACTTCCGGTCGCGACGCCAGCAATCGTGCAGGGAATCGCAAAAGAACTGAGATCTACGAAATCGGCGGGATTGTGAGTGTGATAGGTAGTAGGACCAACCACGTCCGGCCGATCGTCCCCTTCGCCGCTACCGCTGAAGTCATCCTCGAAGTTATAGTTGAACTGGAAAGGTTGGCCGCTCTGCATGGTCACTGTGCTGTCAAAGCCCCAGCCGTTCTTCAAGCGCTGCATGCTCCCACCGATGTTCGGGACCTTGTAGCTAAAGATCCAGGTAAAGCGCTGCGGCAGGTTGAAGTTTGACGGACCGTACTCGAGGTTGGGCTGCGTGCTGTTGTTGGGCTGAGCAGCGTTGGGCTCGAAGTCTTCGCCGTCGCTGGAGTTGTCGAGCGATTTGGACCAGACGTAATTCACGATTGACGTAAAGCCGTCCAGATTGGTGATACGGAGGCTGGCCTGCAACGCGTTGTAATTCGACTGACCAGTTGAGTTCTCCTGCATGATGTAGAACGAACCGTAGGGATTGGCGCCGTAGTTGCGCGGG
Organism: uncultured Acidobacteriota bacterium; assembly: GCA_963700225.1. Lineage (GTDB taxonomy): Bacteria > Acidobacteriota > Terriglobia > Terriglobales > Acidobacteriaceae > Sulfotelmatobacter. The sequence continues at coordinate 148,428 of CAVOWU010000011.1, read as the reverse complement.
ACGCCGTAGTCATTGATGCAGTTGCATCCCAAGTCTGCGGCGGTGATCTGCGCCTGGCTCGGCTGGCTGATGTCGAAGAACCTCCAGAGCCGGTGTCCCTGCGATCCGACATATCCCACCTGAACTACAGCGTGATTACTGATCTGCTGCTGGACGTTCAGGTTGTAATTCTCCATGTACGGCATCTTGATATTGCGGTCGAAGGCGAACGTATCGCATTCGAAGTTGCAGGCGGTTTCGTCGCCGAACAGGGGCTGTCCTTGAGCGATGGTGCCGGTGACGCCCGCCGAGTAAATGGGCTGCGCGCCGGGCAACGGATTGTAGGCCGGGCCGGGATCGAAGTAGGGAGGATATGGCAAGTGGCCGAGAGCCATATCTTGTGAGAACGCGTCGAAGAACATTCCCCAACCCGCGCGCACGACAGTCCTGCCCTTTCCGGTGACATCCCAGGCGGCGCTCACACGCGGTGCGAAATCCTTGCGATCCGGATTATAGAGACTGCTTAGACCAGGCTGCCCAACCTGCGTCAAAGTGAAGGTGTTATTCACAGCATCCAGGTTGGTGATATTGCTCAGAAGATTGTTCTTTTCTCCGATGACACCGAAGTAGTCATAACGGAAACCGTAGTTCAGCGTCAGATGCGCGGTAGCACGGAACGAATCCTGCACGTAGAAGCCGTAGCTGTTCTCGTGAGTGTGGCGGAGCGTGTCACCGTTATATTGGAAGCCACCATTATCGGGATTGCCCGCCAGGAATGTGGAGAGGCTGCTGAATTCGAGCTTGCCGCGGAAATACTTGTCAAAGTATTGCTGGATGCTAGTGCGGTAGAAGTCGGCTCCGACCTTGATGTCGTGCTTATTGAGTTTCCACGAAAAGCTATCAGTGAGCTGATTGTTGCTGTCGAAGCGGTGCCGCGGGTCGCTCGAGCTGGCACCGAGCTGAGCGAAGCCTCCCATCGTGATGATCGGCAAGCCCTGGCCAGCCAAGCCGCCTCCGGTTTCGAGACCAATGGTATTAGGCGAAAAGTTCTGATCTTGCGGGAAGAATCCTTCCGCGAAACGGTTCCAACCGTAACGCAGTTCGTTGACCTTGTTCGAGCCGATCGTGTGGACGTAGGAAATGGCAACGAGCTGGACGCGAGTCGGAGTAAATGTGTTGAATCCAGGCAACTGACCGCCGCTGGCGGTCAGGGCGAGAGGAAACGACTGGACGCTGTCGCCGAAGAAATAACGGCCCGTGAGCACGTTGCTGGGGTTGAAATTCTGATCGATCTTGGCGATGAAGCTGGTCAGCTTGTTCAAGGAAGGCGAGATCACCGAGCTGTTAGGTCCGTTCGGGCAGCCGGAATCCTCGGTGCCGACGAGCGATCCACCGTAAGTACCGGGGATATTCGGAGTAGGCCACGGATTGCGTGCAAGGAGAGAGGCGATCACCGGATTGGAAGCGCCGCCATCGAAGGCGATCTGCGCGGGATCCGGCACGCAAGCCAAAGTGACAACACCGACCCCTTCTTGCTGACCTTCATAGTCGGCGAAGAAGAACGTCTTGTCCTTTACGATTGGACCGCCAATCGAAGCGCCGAACTGGTTGTTGTGGAACAGGGCTTTCGGCTGGCTGGCGAAGTTGAAATAATTGCGTGCATCGAGGGCGTCGTTGCGGAAGTATTCGCCTGCCGTGCCGTGCCACTGGTCTGTGCCGCTCTTGCTCACGATGTTGACGACCGCGCCGGCGTTGCGTCCGAACTCCGGTTGGAAGTTGGAGATGACGTTCACCTCGGCGACGGCGTCGATGGGAAGAATGGCAGACGGAGTGCCAAAGACACCAGCCTGATTGATGGCAGGATCGTTACGGTAGCCGTCATTCATATCCGTTCCATCGAGCAGGTAGTTATTCGACCGGCCACGCGCACCGTTCATGCTGAACTCACCGTAGGAACCGGGAGAATCGGAGATCTGGTCAGGCGAACCCGCCACGCCAGGATTTAAGAAGATTAGTTTGGTGTAGTCGCGGCCGTTGACGGGTAGGTCTTCCACGGTTTGGGCTGTGAGCACTCCGCCCAGTGTATTTGTAGTGGTTTCAACGAGCGGAAGCTGGTCCGCCAGCGACTTCAACCTTGCGTGGAAATCTCGCCGGTCTTAGAGCGAGGCATCGACGCGGCGCTCCGAGGAGACGTCGACTGTGACACCCGTGGCGACGAAGGTCTGGAACCCAGTTTGGGTGACGGTGACGGTGTACGTGCCGATGGGCAGTTCCGGCATCGAGTAGCTGCCGTCGCCGCTGGTCTCGGTAGAGCGCTCCAGGCCCGTGCCGGTGTTTTTCACGGTGACTTTGGCTCCGGCAACAACTGCGCCGGAGGGGTCCGTGACCGTCCCTAGAATCGTTCCGCGGAAGGTCTGGGCCGACAAGCTCACCGCAGCCAGAAGTAGAAACACCAGAAGAATGCGCGCTCTCATTAGGTCTCCTTGAAACCGATCAAGTTTTTAGGGGAGTGGATCGTCTTTGCGGAACAATTGGCGGTCTTCCGCTAACGTCTGGGAAAGCTTGCAATTCCTTGCGTACTAACAAGATGCCCGCCCGCAAAGGTCACTACGAAAACATACTCAAAGCCGATTGCAAGAGTCAACCAAAGAGTTATAGATGGTTACCATAGATTTTACGAATAAGGCACTGGGGCAGGGCACGAAACAGCAGGTTAAGGATCACGGACTAGTGGCCACGGAGCAGTGAAGAGTGACCCGAGGCCCTTGGGCGTACTGACTTGCCACCTCACGCTCACCACTGTTTTCTAGAAGTTAAAGGCAAAGCCGCCACGAACCGATCGGGCGGAGTCCACGAGATAGACCGTCTGGCCATCCTGGCCGAGAACGGGAACGTATCCCTGGGCCAGCAGGTTGCGGATGTCGATGAGGGCTTCGACGTGTCCGCCCAGGCAGGGGATCGGCTGCCGAATGAAGACGTTCAAATAAGGATCGCTCTGCCCGGCAGAAGCGTTGAACATGTCAACCGGTGTCAGGGCCGGGCCATTGATCCAGCGGTAGGAGGCGATCCAGCGGGTATGAGTGCGGGCTACGGTCCCGCTCAACTTGGCAGCCACAGCATGGCGTCGCTGGGTCGAGATCCATTGCTGCGCTCCCTGCAGGGGAACGTCGGGTCGGGAAAGGTCGAGCACCCCTCCGAAGGCGTAGTCGACGGTAGCCGTCAGATCGGACGAGAATTTGCGCTGCAAGACCACGCGCAGACCGCTGGTATCCAGATTCGGGCCGGTATAGCTGAATGTCCCCGAGGAAATGTCGGGAAGAAGATATCCACCAGCGGCCGTGACCTCTCCGGTACCCGTAAGAGCGGTATCACCCACGCGATCGGAAAAGGCAGCGACCTGGAGATTGTTCTTTCCAATCCGGCGCGAGACGCTCAGTTCCTGATGATGCGCGCTCTCCATTTGAGGAGAGTAATTCAGCAAGCTGACTCGCGGATTCGATTCGCTGAGATCGGCCGGGGCGGAATCAAACCCCTTCTCGGCTCGCAAATCGGGGCGCGAAGTGGCGTAGTTGTATTCGACAACGGTGTTCGGCGACAGATGAAGATCAGCAGAACCGTAAGGTCGGAACGCATTCATCTGGCCCAGGAATTGTATGGTCTGCAGTTCGCTGCCGAACTTCAGTTCCAGCACATCCCCCAAAGTGAGGTCATCACTTGCGGAGAAGGCGAGGGCTTGCAACGCAGCATTGTGCAGATTGGGATCAGACGGCGCGAAACGGCGTACGGTAAGTCCGACGACCGGAGTTGATCCGTCCGCCAGTTGATGCGAATAGCTGGCATGCACGACGGCTGCAGGCAGAGTCGCCCCGTAGCCATATCCAACATTTCCGCTGAAGGCGAGATGCCCATCCGAAAAAATGGATCGCTCGAGCGTGAAGCTCGTGCTCATGTCGGAGCCGGTTCCATAACCACCGGCCGCAGATCCGGCAAGGAACGAAACCATCCCGCGCATTTCGTGATCCTGCTTTTCGGCTGGGGCAGGATCATCGAAGACTCTCAAAATGGGGCGATTCGCCACAGAACGCAGAGTCCATTTCCAGTCGTCTTCATCGGGAAGGGAGCGAACCGGGCCGAGCTGCATGATGCCTAGCAGCGTGCTCAACGTGACGTTGATGCTCAGGGTAGCGCCGGGGCGCAGGCCGATCTTTTCGCGGAGAGCTGGAAGGAACGAAGGAGCGGTGACTTTGAGGCTATAGAGGCCGGGCACCAGGCCGGTCGCAGTGTAGTATCCAGCCGCATCGGTAAAGACGGTGAAGCTGTTGTGCGCCGAGCCGAGGATCTCCACCACAGCGCCCATCTGAGGAGCGCCGGCGGCACTGCGAACGTATCCGGAAATCGCACCCGGCGGCTCAATCGCCAACGCTGGGAAGCGCAATTCCAAACACCACAGCCCAAGTTGCGAGCCTACACAGTTTCAACTTCGCCCCACCCCCTGGGGGAATGCAGGGAGTTACTCTACTGCAAACGTTACGGACGGATCAATGGTCTGCTTGGAAATGTTGTCGTTAATCTTGATTTCCATCTTGTAGATGCCCGGCTGCAGGTTGGCAGCTTTGATGGATTTCTGCAGCGTTACCTGGTCGCCCACATTACCCATCGTGTCGGTCGATTCGAGTTTCTGCACCACTGACTTGTTGGTTGCGACATTGGTGACTTCGTATTCGAAGGTGGCGGAAGGCTTGTGTGTCTTCTCGTCCACTCCGAGATTGTAGACTTGCATCCAGAAATTAAGGTTCTGATCCTTATCGCGCTTGAACGTAGCCGGCTTGCCGTCAGCGGGCGGAACGCGGGGCCGAACCTTGGTGGTGCCGATGACAAAGTTTCCGCTGCCGATCGCCTTTGTCGGCACCGGTTCCATTAAGTCAGCCACAATCAGGCTTGAAGTGGAAAGCTTGTCGTCGGAGAACTCGGGTACTCGGATACTCCGGCTCCATACGCCCTTGCGGTCGCCGTTTACATCTTTCACTGCGATATTCAGCTTGTAGAGGCCGGGTCGCAACGGCAGCGCTTTCGGGTAAACCGAAGCGTTCTCGGCGGTGCGGGGCAGGAGTTCGGCAGGAACGTCAACCTGCACCGTATCTTCGAACGTCTGAACAATCTTGCCCGTCAGCGTAGACAGTCGGGCAAAGATGTTCACCGTACCGCGCTGGATGCCGTCTTTATTCACGAAGGTGATGTCGCGGTTCTTCATCTGAATGACGATCGGCACCAGGACTGTGTCGCTCGTCACCTTCACATAATCCACCTTTACGTCGAAAGGCATCGGGTTGAGGATGACCTTCGAGTTCACTGCCTCTTCAAGATCGGTGAACTTTACTTTTGGAGCTTGCTGCAGTTTTGCGAACTGATCGAGGCGATCGAATTCCTTGGTCTGCAACATCGAGCTTTCCGGTCCAAGGCCGAGGCGTTCCATGCCGCCGTTGCTGAAGCGCTGTGACTTGTTGGCCATGCCCATCTGCTCCCACATGGTGAGACCGGCATTGGGAGTCTGCAGGAGAGCGTCTTTCTCCGACCGGTCCATCGTCATGTGGTATTCGCCGCACATACAGCTGTCGACGAATTCCACGATAACTTCCTGACCAATGCCCTCGATGTAGCGATAGCGCCAGTCTTCGAACGGGAATGTCGAAGTCTCGCCACCACCCTCATCCATGGGACGCTCGTATGTGCCGCCGGACGGATGCGACTCGATTTCGTCTGGCTTTCCGAAGACGATGTAGATGCGGCCGCGATCAGTTTTCCAGCCCGGGACGCCCGCCGCGAAGTGCTCGTTGGCGTAGGCAATGCGCTGGTAGTGCTCTTCCTTATATTCGTTTTCTTCAGTATCAGGAGTGGGATCGCGGCGCTGCCAGAAGGCTTCGATGAAGTTGTCACGCTCCTCATCATTCGAGAGCTGCTTGAAGGCGGCTCGCTCTTCGTCTGTGATGATGTAGATGACGTCTTCGTCCAGCCACTTCTTGTAGGGCTTGCTCAATTCCTGCTTAAGAGCGCGCTCGTTTTTCTTCTTCTGCTTCTCATTGGTCGGACGCTTCAGAGGATCGGTCGCTTCTTGCCCTGGCGCCGGGGCAGCAGCTGTCGCTTTCGCGGACGCATCGGACGCTTTCTGGTCCGCCGGCGACTGGGTCTGAGCTGGAGCGGGATCTTGGGCCACGGCGCTGGAAGCGGCCAGGCCCAGAGAAGAAATGAGCAAGATTCGAAACGCTGTTTGAAACGAAGCTACCCGGAACATGAGAGGGACTCCTGCCAAGACAACCGTCGTTTGCCTATTTTAGGCCGTTAGTTGTGTGAAAGCAAGGTTAAGTCGTGCCCGGAGAACGCATTGAACAAAACCGCTGACTGTTGTAAGAAGCGCAGACTCGGTCCCCGAGTTGCCTGGGTTGCTACGGAATCGTTGGCTGCAATCCGGGGCGCTGCGAGTCTATAATGTTTCGTTCCGGGGCGGTAACCAGCATTACTCCACCGTAACGGGTCGGCGACTTCTTCCTCAATTTGATCGGGAACTTTCTCGGCGGCAGGATCGTAACAGAGGATGTGTGTCCGTCACCTGAGCGCAAACGGAGGGCCTTTTCGTCGCTAGATAATCGTTTTTGCGACGATTCGGCCCCTGCGGGAGATAAATTGCCCCGGCTATGACGGTGCCTATGAAAGCTTGGAAAAAAATAGCAATTGGCGTCGGGATCCTGGTCGTGCTTGCCCTGATCGTGGGCTTCACCGTAAATCAGAGCAGCAAAAACGTGTCGACCGTTCAGACCGGAAAAGTCCAACGCCAAGACCTGTCGACGGTGGTAAGCGCTTCGGGGGAAATTAAGCCGAAGACTTACGCGAACATCGGTGCCAATGCATTCGGCAAGATCACCCACTTGTACGTAAGAGAGGGCGATCACGTAAAGAAGGGGCAATTGCTCGCGCAACTGGAAAACGTGCAGTCGTCGGCCGATGTGAATGCCAACGAGGCTTCACTGCAGGCGGCGCAGACCGATGCGCTGGCCTCCGATGCGGCGCTTAAGACCTCGCAAGCCGATCTGCTGCGCGCACAGGCGGACTACGACCGCAACAAATTGGATTGGGATCGAGCCCAGAGCTTGTTTAAGGATGGCTTGATTTCGAAGTCGGATTTCGACAGCCGAAAGAATGCATGGGCAACCGCAGATGCGGGACTGACGCAGGCCCAGGCGCGTGTTTCGCAGGCGAAAGCGCAGCAGGATTCGGCCGAGAGGCATGTCGCGCAAGCCAAGGCGACGCTCGTGCACTATGCAGACCTGCTGCAGAAAACGACGAATGTCGCGCCATTTGATGGCGTCGTTACCAACCTTCCGGTGCGTGAAGGCGAGACGGTTGTTGTCGGTATTCAAAACGCTCAGGGAAGCACGCTGATGACGATTGCGGACATGTCGATCATTACCGCAGAAGTAAAGGTCGATGAGACCGACATCGTGAATGTGAAGCTCGGACAACCGGCGGAGGTCACCATCGACGCGATTCCGAAAAAGGTGTTCCACGGCAACGTGTCGGAGATCGGAGACAACGCGATCGTCCGGTCGAGCGGCGTCTCCACTTCGCAGCAGACCACCGCTAGCGAAGAAGCCAAGGATTTCAAAGTCGTGGTGACGCTGACGGATGCTCCCGTGGACCTGCGTCCCGGGCTTTCGACCACGGCCAAAATCACGACCGCAACGCGGACCAACGCTCTGGCGGTCCCGATCCAGGCGCTGACGCTGCGCACCAAGGATCAAATGGATCAACAAAATAATGCACCCGGATCGGTCCATGCCGCGGCACCTGCGGCGAAAGAGGCTGCATCCAAGAACAAGAAGGACGACGAACTGCAGGGAGTCTTCGTCGTGCGCAACAAGAAAGCGGTATTCGTCCCAGTCGCGACCGGCATTACGGGAACAACCGATATTGAAGTGCTGGATGGCCTGAAAGAGGGAGACGAGGTCATTACCGGAAGCTACAAGGTATTGCGCACGCTGCGGCCAGGAAGCAGCGTCAAAATCGATAATTCGGCCCCCAAGAAAGAAGAAGAGTCGTCATAACCTTAGCCGGGCTGGTACGTCCAAGAGTAAAGCCGGCAGCGGTCTCGGAAATCGGAGCGGAAGTAGAACGGATTCAAGCCCAAACATCGGAGAGGCCAGTGGCAGCCGACCAGGAGAAGAACATGGCAACCGCAGAAGTCATCAGTATGCCGAACACCGCGAATCTGGCACCGCCGGAATCATGCATGATCGCGGCTGAGGATCTCTGGAAGACGTACGACATGGGCTCGGAACAGCAGGTGCATGCCCTCCGCGGCGTGAATCTGCGAATCCAGCGCAATGAGTATGTCGCCATCATGGGACCTTCGGGTTCGGGCAAGTCGACGTTGATGAATCTGATCGGATGCCTGGACACGCCCTCCCAGGGCAAGTATTGGCTCAACAGCCAGCTGGTCAGCGAACTCGATGACGACGAACTGGCGCGCATTCGCAACAAGGAAATCGGATTCGTGTTCCAGACCTTCAACCTGCTGGCGCGGGCAACGGCTCTCCACAACGTCGAGTTGCCGTTGATCTATGCCGGAGTTCCGACGGAAGAGCGGATGGAGCGCGCCAAGGGCGCATTGGCCGCCGTGGGCATGGAAAAGCGCATGCAGCACAAACCCAACGAACTGTCCGGCGGCCAACGGCAGCGCGTGGCCATTGCGCGAGCCCTCGTGAACAAGCCTTCGATCATCCTGGCCGACGAACCCACCGGGAACCTGGATTCGCAGACCGGCGTCGAGATCATGGCGCTCTTCGACCGGCTCCAGTCCGAGGGCAACACGATCATTCTCGTGACCCACGAAGGCGACATTGCCGAATACGCGCACCGCGTGATTCACATCAAGGACGGCGTGATCGCCAGCGACGAAAGCAAGGGTCCGGGACACCGTAGCTGAAACCTTCTGACAGTCGGATTGCATGAAAACGCCCAGCTCCGGCTGGGCGTTTTGTTGTGCTCGCTAAGGTTTTTTGAACTCGGCGCTGCGTTCAAAATTGTCGCGACGCTCTTGAGGGCCCCTTTTGGAACGCTTGGCCCGAGAGTGACACCCTCCCGTCGCAAGATCCAACTATGTCTTGCCTGCGACCGCCGACCATGATGTTTCCGTGTTGAGGTTTGGGTCGGCAACCACGACGCGGTCCCGTCCTTCCTTCTTGGCTCGATACATTGCCGCGTCGGCTGCTTCGACCAAGGTCCGCGGCTCGGCACCATGTTCGGGAAGGGCCGCAACACCCACTGACACCGTCACCGCCCCAATGGGATTTCCCCGATGCAAGACTGTCAAATCGCGCAGCTTCGAACAAATCCGCTGGGCGCGCGCGTGGGTCGCCTTCAGATCGGCCATGGGCAAGATGATGACAAACTCTTCGCCGCCAAAGCGGCAAACAATATCTTCGGCGCGAACGCTCGTGGTCAGGAAAGCGGCGGTTTCACGGAGCACCGTATCGCCGGCGTCATGACCGTAGGTGTCATTGAATCTTTTGAAGTGATCGAGGTCGAGCAGGAGCACGCCGAGAGTCTGTTCGGAGCGGGTTGCGCGTCGGACTTCACGCTCGAGTGTCTCTTCGAGATATCGGCGGTTGAAGAGTCCGGTCAACGGGTCACGAATCGATTGGTGCAGCAAGGCCTCCCGCAAGCGGAGGTTGGAGATGGAAAGCCCAACTTGTTCGGCGAACATGTTGACCATCAACATCAGGGATTGGGGCATCTCTTGCGAGTCGATGGCTTGAAAATGAAGAACACCTGTCGCGTCTCCTTGCGACAGCAATGGGAGGCAGAGGTAGGAGTATTGATCGCCCAGAACGTGGCGGCATTCGGCAGTCGGGTCGCCTGCAGAAACCAAGTGCTTCTGACCGGATCGCAAGGCCCAGCAGTCTTGGGGACCGAAGACTTTTCCCGCCAAGCGGCAGTCTGCCCAGGAAGCCGCAACCTCGAGTCCATCGCGGGATGAATTCAGTAATAAGGCAGCCCCGCGCAGTTCAGGAAACATCTTGGGCGACATTCCCGCAACCACACCGAGAAGATCATTGAGATCCCCGCAACTCTGCAGCAGTTCGGCCGTCTTTACGAGAGTGGTGGCGCGGTTCGAGCGCACGGTGAGTTCGTTCAGCATGCGCTCGTTTTGTTGATTCAATTCCTGCTGTGCCAGAGCGCGCTCGCGCATTTCGGCTTCCAGACGGAGGTTTGCCTCCACTAGAGCGGCGGTATGTTCCTTGACCTGCTCTTCAAGGATTTGCTGCTGGCGCTTCTGTTGCTCGATATCGGTGCAGGTTCCAAACCATTGTTGGATGGCGCCTGAAGCGTCGTGCAACGGCACAGCGCGATCGAGATACCATCGAAATTCTTTCGTGCAGTCCCGGAGCCGGTATTCCACTTCAAACGTCTTGCCGGAAGCCATGCACTCGCGCCACTTTTCCCGGCAGACCTCCCGGTCATCGGGATGAACCACATCCATCCAGCCGCTGCCTATTCCCGAACCCGGCGGCATGCCCGTCATCTCGTACCAGTGTTGGTTAATGTAGTTGGTCAGGCCGTCGGCATCGGTGGTCCACACGATTTGTGGAATCGCTTCCGCGAGCGTATGAAACCGGGCTTCGTTGTCGCGGGCCGCATCGGCGGCAGCTGTCTGCAAGCTGATTACGCGGTCGACGAAGGCCACGAGAATCGCGAGTAACAGGACCACAAACGTGGTTACGCTGATTACGACGATGCCAAGCGAGGAAACCCGAATCGTGGATCGCGTACTGTACATCGCGTCGCACGCTCGGAAACGGACCGCCCACATCCCCATGTAGTGAGTAAGAGGGATGGCGCTTCCCATCACCAAGGCGCTGGTCACTTTGGCCCGGAAGGGCGCACCGGAATGAAAACGGTTCGCCAGCAATATCGCAGCAAACGAGACCGCGACGCCCACCAAAATTGAGAGCAAAACCAAACCCGGGCGATACTCCATCATCGCTGGTAGCCGCATGGCGGCCATTCCGGTGTAGTGCATCGCGGCGATGCCGCCTCCCATCATGAGACTCGAAGCGCCGCACAACCCGAGGCTCGGTCGCGGTCGACTCACTGTGAGAAGCGCGACTGCGGAGGCGAACATCGCGGCCAGCAAGGACAGCATGACGGTCGGATAGTGGTAGAGAACCGGGACAGGAAGTATGAAGGCCAACATCCCGATGTAGTGCATCGCCCAGATGCCCAGTCCCATGGAGATGGCGCCGCCCGACAGCCAAAAAAGTCTGGCTGGCCCGTGGGCCGATCCGAGCCGTCCGGCGAGATCGGTCGCCGCATACGACGCGACGATTGCCAGCGCCACGGACAACGCGACCAGCCCGTAGTTGTAGCTTCCTTGCAGCAGCATCGAAGCAGGTGCCGTATCGCCCTCCTTGTGTGCCAACCGGAGCGTACGCAGTTCTTCCACCCGGTCAGAGTTGCTGAGATACACATCGGCATGAGCGCTGCCTTGATCGATTAGAAATCCGTAAGGACCGCTTCTGAAGTGTTCACGGTGTTGTGGCGAACTCGAAGCCGAACAGACTTGCGGAAAAAGAAAAGAGACGTAGCAGGCTACGTCTCTTTAAGAATTGAAGAGAGATTAGAAAAACTTACGGAGTTGTGCCGACCGGAGTTGCGGTCGCAGTCTTCGACGGCAAACCTTGAGTCGCGATGAAGAAATTGTGGTCGTACATATTGCGGTACATGCGGCCCGCAATTTCAGCAGCCTTGGGCCCGAACGTCGGACGTCCCCCCTCGAGGAAAATCACAACCACAACGCGCCCTGCGCTGGTGTTGGCATAGGAGGCGAACCATCCATAGCGGGTTCCGGCGTGCGAGCAGGTTCCGGTTTTACCCAGAATTTCTTCTTCGTTGAAGTTGAGGCGGAGCTTGCGGGCGGTGCCGTATTGCACAGCACCAGCCATGCCGTCGGAGAGTTCAGGAATGACGGGCGCGATATCCAGTTGGCGTTTGACGCGCGGCTGGAAGCTCGCGACTTCTTCCGGAGTCGTCGGATGCTGCAGATAGTAGAGGGTTCCGCCATTGGCAATCGCCGAAACCATGGCGCCGAGTTGCAGCGGAGTCATGGAGACGCCTTCGCCAAAGGAACACATCTTGCCGACGCCTCCGAGCTTTTCAGGAATCACTTCGTCGGGATAAGCACCGACCTGTTCGCCGGGGATGTCGTATCCGGCAAGCTCACCCAGACCGTATTCGTGCGCGTAGTAGGCGACTTTTTCAAAGCCGAGTTTCCGTCCAAGGGCCTCGAAGTAAGCATTGTTCGAGTGCGCCAGCGCGGTCGTAAGATTCATGCGGTAGCTGCCGCCGAGCGATACCGGAGTCTCTTTCGAGACCAGGCCTTCGCTGAGCGCGGCAAGAGCGACTGAAAGCTTAATCGTGGAGCAGGGTTGCGCGCCGCTCGAGAGAGCCAACTTCTGGTTCACCATCGCGAGCACGCGGCCGCTGGTGGGTTCGATGGCGACGACAGTGCCATTCATGTTGCCCAGAGCGTCAACCGCAGCCTGCCGGACAACGGGATCTTCGCCGCTGGTGATGTCGCCAGCAGTCAGGCCTTCCGCAAACGAGCTCGCCGTGAAGCGCTCGTAGTAATGATGCCGGCGGGTCGTCACCGAAACCCGGCGCACCGTGGCGCTGCGGCTTTTGGCCAGATGGTGCAAGCGGCGACGCGTGTGCTGAGTCTCGCTGACTTTCTTGGTGGATTTGGTCGTCGGGTGCGTGTTGATGTGCGCCGCCCAACTCACGCTGGCCAATGGCAGGCACGCGCAAACGGTCACTACAAGACGAAGAAGGCTTCCCCTGAACATCTGTCTGTTTTCGCTCCCGGAATCTATGTAGTTCGATGCAAGCGTACTGCCAGCGAGTGGTAATCCCACCCTTTCGCCTAACTGCGCTGATAGTACGGGAGTTAGCGCGTCGCTGGCAATGGTAAAGTTTCGATCTAATAAAACACTAATTTTGCTTCAACCCGTTTTAAAACAAGGACATAAGAGGGTATTACCGGGGGTCAGACCCCTTCCGTAATCGGTTACTGGGTTACTGGTAAGGCACTCCCCGAGTTGAAAAAGTTTGCGTACTACGAGGCGTCAATAAGTTCAAGGGTTCAGAGCTTCAAGATTTCAGGGTTTTAAGAGTGAAACCGTCTAGCTCAGAAACCTTGTCATTTTGAACCCTCCACTCTGAAACCTTCGCCTACATCACGTCATTTCTCTTGCGCAGAAACGCTGGCACATCGAGATCGTTTTGCTCGAAATTGTTCACCATCGTGTTCCGCATGGTATCGAGCGAAATCGGATCGGCAACGCGATCGGAGGCATGGGCCACCGGCACCGCATCTTCCACGTAAGCGCGCTCGTCCATATTGGACTCCGCCATGATCTGCGGCGGAATCGATTCGGGCATGGGCTCACGCGGCGCGAAGTCATCCGCAAAGTCCATCGCCTCTTCATGCACCGCGGCAAACGACATGCGAGTTTCCTGCGGACGATGGCGCCCGGTCGGAATTTCGCGGAACCCGGTGGCGATCACCGTGATCTTGACCGCGTCTTTCATCTTCTCGTCCATGACCGCGCCGAAGATGATGTTGGCGTCTTCGTGGGCTGCGCCCTGGATGATCGAGCAGGCCTGCTGCACTTCGGCCAGCTTGAGCGAGGACGATCCGGTGATATTAATCAGGATGCCGCGAGCGCCGTCGATGGCTCCCGCTTCGAGCAGCGGCGAAGCAATAGCGCGTTGTGCGGCGTCGATAGTGCGCTTGGCTCCGCAGGCGGAGGCGGTACCCATGACAGCGTATCCCATGCGCGCCATGATCGTCTTCACGTCGGCAAAGTCGCGATTGATGATGCCCGGAATCGTGATGATGTCCGAGATGCCTTGCACGCCCTGGCGGAGGATATCGTCGGCGATGCGGAAAGACTCGAAGAAACCGGCGTCTTCAGCGACCGCGAGCAACTTTTCGTTAGGAATGACGATCGTGGTGTCGACCGACTCCATCAACTCGGAGATACCGCGCTCGGCTTGCTGCATGCGGCGTTTGCCCTCGAACGAGAAGGGCTTGGTCACAACCGCAACCGTGAGCGCGCCCATTTCGCTGGCGAGCGAGGCGATGATGGGAGCCGCACCGGTACCGGTTCCACCGCCGAGTCCGGTCGTGACGAAAACCATGTCGGCGCCTTCCAGGGCTTCGATGATCTTGTCGGAATCTTCGAGCGCGGCTTTGCGGCCGACTTCGGGATTCGCGCCGGCGCCCAATCCGTTCGTCAGCTTCACGCCCAACTGGAGTTTCACGGGCGCGTGCGACATGCGCAGCGCCTGCAGATCCGTATTGGCAACGATGAACTCAATACCCTCGACGCCGGCATCGATCATGCGGTTGACCGCGTTGCCGCCGCCGCCACCGACGCCGATGACTTTGATCTTGGCGTCGTTGCGGGCCTCTTCGTTGAAGCTGATGCGAATTTTCGGGTCGTTTGTCATGTTGTCCACCTGTTTGAATTTCCTTGCTGACCGCGTTCGAATCCCCGAGTGGCTAGTAGTTAGTGGCGAGTCTTCAGCAAGAGCGAGCCGCTGACGAAGCCTCTAATGACTGGTCACCAATCACTGGCCACTTTTCCTACGCTCCCTTGCCTACCAACAGCGACTTCAATCTCGATCCCCAGCGATCGCTCTGGATGCCGCGCGCGATGCGGGCGCGCTGGCCGTAGTTCACCATGCCAAGCACCGTCGCAAATTCCGGCTCAGACAGTGTCGACGGCATCTTCGCCAGCGGGGCCGGCCAGGAGAGCCGGACCGAGCGGCGCAGCACCGATTCCGCGACATCAAAAATTCCCGGCAGGCGAGATGCGCCGCCGGTAAGCACGATACCGGCAATGCAAAGCTCAAACATGCCGCTCTGGCGAAGTGCGTCGCGCATCATCTCGAAGAGTTCACGAGCGCGCGGCTCGAGGATTTCAGCCACAAGCCGCTGCGGCATTAAGCGTGAGGGCCGGTCTCCGACCGAAGGCACTTCCACTTCATTGCCCTCTGGAATCAGCGTGACGATCGCGTTGCCGTAAATCTTCTTGATCTTCTCCGCTTCTGAAAGCGGAGTGCAGAGGCCAACCGAAAGATCGCTGGTGAAATGATCTCCGCCAACCGGAATGACGCCGGTGTAAGCGACCGCGCCCTGCTGGAACACAACCAGCTCAGTCGATCCCGCGCCGATGTCAGCGAGGCACACGCCAAGTTCGCGCTCATCGCTGCGCAGCACCGAATCAGCTGCGGCCAGCGGCTCATAGACCGTGTCATCGACATGCACGCCGGCTTTGTTCACGGCGGTGATGACGTTTTGCGTCGCGCTGGTCGCCGCCGTCACCATGTGTACTCGGACTTCGAGGCGCGCAGCCATCATGCCCAGCGGATCATGCACGCCAGCCTGATCGTCAAGAATGAATTCCTGCGGAAGGAGATGGAGAATCTCGCGATCGGCGGGCAGCGGAATGGCACGAGCGCGTTCGACCGACTGCTTGATCTCGTCGCGTCCGATTTCGCGCGGACGCGTGCCGAGGCTGATGCCTCCGTGGCTGTTCATGCCGCGCACATGCGCTCCACCAATGCCGACGATGGCATGCTCGACGGCTGCACCGGCAACATCCTCGGCGGCTTCGACCGCCTGCTGGATCGCGGCTACAGCCTTGTCGAGTTCCACGATCACACCTTTGCGCGAGCCGCGCGATTCGGCCACACCGTGGCCGCGGTAACGCAGACCCGAGTCGGTAACTTCTGCGACGAGGGCGCGCGTCTTTGCGCTACCCACGTCGATCGCTGTAAGAAAGCTTCCCTGCTGGTTTGCCATCTCTTATGAAATTCCTGGCGTCATTAGTTTGATCCTCCACTGCTCTGCTGCTTCGAAATGGCTGCACTCGGCTTCGGAGTCGAGGCATTCACGGCAACGGACGCGGCCGGCTTTTTCGCGCCCTGCGACGCCGCATGTTGGGCGGAAGGCGTTTTGCCTTTAGCCGCCGACTTCTTCCCGATCTCTTTCTTCCCAGCTTTGCTCGCCTTGACCGGGGCCTTCTTCGCAGTCGCCGGTTTCGTTGCTTTCGTCGTCTTCGCTCCCGGAGTCGGCTTTTTCGCCGCTGCCGGCGGATCCAGCTTTTTCTCGGTCAATTCAAACGCAGGCTTGGGAAGCGGACGATCGTGCGGTCCCATGCGCGTGATCAGCGCTGCTGGCTTGACTCCAGCCGCAGCTGCCGCCTTCGCAGACGCTGCTGTGAGCGCGGCCTGCTTGGGCTTCCCTTCCATGTCGGGATTCACGATGACCTGGTTGTCGTAGCGCAGGTTCACCGACTCGAGTTTCTGAAACTGCTGGCGCCATTCCCGCACGTGGCTGACGTAAGTTCGGTAGCGCTTCAGATAATCCGAGGCACCGAGCTCGACCAGCACATCTCCCGCCGGATCATTCACGCGCACTTTCAGATTGTCGAGATCCGACAGATCCACTTCGCTCAAGTCCTGCGAATAGCGTGCTCCGCCGGAGTCGAGATCCCTCACGAGCTCGTTATAGGCCTTCATTCGCGGCAGACGCGTCGAGAGCGGCTCACCGGGATTCATCCCGAGAATGACGGGGAAGGAATATTTGTGCTTTTGCGGCAACTCCATCAGCGTGCCGCCGGCATCGATCAGGTTGATGTGCGGACCAACCCGGGCGAAAGCCACGGGAGTTCGTTCGTGAATCTCCACCTTCAGGCGGTTCGGGACGAAGCGCATGACGCTCGCTGATTCCACCCATGGGATCTGTTCGAGCTGTGCTTTCTGCTGGCTCAACGGGACAAAGAAAATATTGCGCCCGATGTCGGCTCCCATGACCTCCATAATTTGTGGCTTGGTCACGTTCTCCATGCCGGTGACTTCAATGTCGTCGCTGGATTCGATCCGGAATCGCCACGAGTGCTCGCCGTAGTGATACAGGGCTGCGGCAGCGATAGCGCCCACGCACAAAATCGCAAGGGCAATCGACACCCACAGCAGGCGGTTGGCAGTTTTTTTCGGAAGCGAGCTGCGCCGGGCGGAAACGCGCTTTTGCCCGCGCAGAAACGGGGATTCCTCGGCCACATCCAGATCAACCAGGCGCGCGTCGTCGAGTTCCTCGCGCGCGGGCGGGGCGCTGGGTGGGTACAACTCCTCCTGCATGATGGTGGAACCACTTTTTCGCGCCATCAGTTCAGAGTTGTCGAGAGGAATCGCTGAGCTTTTTCACTATAGCTGCATTTCTCGAATCGAGATAGATGAAAAATTTCAGGTTTTGCACAGGAAGGAACCGCGTTGGATACGAGCACGATCGTGCCATCATCGCGCCAGCAATGTGCAGAGCACGACGACAGCATTCCTCGGAGTGTCTGGCTCTTCGAAATCGATGAGCGGCCGTAGAAAAAAATCGGGCGCGGCTGTTTTTCCGCGCCCTCGTCCCAGGAGGCAATCCAAAAGAGATTAGGCAGAAAAGATCTAGACTGGACCTGCGCCCGGCGAATCGATGTGAACCACCGGCATCATCGGCATCTTGATCTGAGGAATTTGAGGAACGTTCACCCGAACGCGCGGACAAGCAACCTTCGGAACTCGAACAACGACCGAACTGAAAGCCGCCGGAATCCGAACGCGGGCCAGTTGGGCCTCCATTCGATCACGGCTCGCTTCGATTTGAGCTTCCTGCCGGTCAGATATCGCCACAAAGCGGTCAAATTCGGCGTCCGATCGCGCCACTTTACTCTGAACCCGGGCAAGAGCCGTGGTCAGGCGGCAGGACGAATCCTCCTCGCGAGGGGCCACCATCCGCGCCTCCGTGAAAAACCGGTCGGCGTTGCCGGTGGCCAGCGCCAATACAGCAGTTGTGTTGTACTCGACGCGGTTGGCGATGCGGTGCGCCCATTCCAGGCCACCATCGTGGTAGCTGGCGTTCAACCCCGCCGCCAGAACCGCCACCGTCAACCATCCCCATGCTTGTGTTTTCATGACCTTAACCCCTTATGCCAAATAGACGCGCCCCGCTTCCATCGGTTAGCAGAGAAAGATACGAAGAAGGGCTTATTGAGGTTCCGTTGGAAAAGTCCCAGATGGGCTTACCCGTCGCTATCCCTTCCATGGGGTGGATCTCGAAGTGTAGAGCAAGGGATCAGAGGGCAGTTGTGCAAGCTTTTGAGAATCTCCGTTCCATCAGCGAATATCCCCTTGCGGCTCGCACTAGAATATGGGGCGACCGACCGCGTGTTGAGGAGCGCTTATGTCTCGTCTTACATCGCTTCGGGCTGTGCTGCCCCTCGCCGTTGCTTTGTTTCAAGCTGCGCCCATCCTTGCCGGCCAAGACGCCACAGCGATTCTGAACGAAGTCAGCCAACGTTACGCCGACGCGAAGTCGTACCGCATCGAGGCGGTGGAAGAACGAACTTCGAGCAGCGAGCTCAATCGAGACTGGCAAAAAACATTCATGACAGCGGTAGTTTCGCCGGGCGGACGCTACCGGTTCGAAGGACGATCATTTATCGGACACGCAATTCTGGTCTCCGACGGGACGCGCGAGTGGGAGTATCTTCCCGATCAAAAGACCTACACCGAGAAGACGGTTTCGGCGGACGATTCGGACAAGAAGCGTATACGCGCACAGGACGAAATGGCTGCCCTCAACGCAAAGGCGATCGTTTCCAACCTCGGGCGTCTGGGTGGCGCGGTGAAGTCGGCAACGTTCCTTCCCGACGAGAAGATTTCGATCGGTACGCAGACAGTTGATTGCTACGTTCTACACGTCAGCGATGACGACTTCAAAACGCGTCGTCCCGCCCGGAGTCGCGAAGAGACCTTCTGGATCGACAAATCACGCCGAGTGATTGTGAAGAAAATAGATCGAGACAATCCATTGTCGGACGCCCCCGTGAACGGGCATCTCCCCTTCTCTTCGGAAGATGTCGTCACCTATCCGGTGGCGAGATTAGATGAACCGGAAGACGCCACCTTGTTTGCCTTCGTCGCGCCGAAGGACGCGCACCTGGTCGCTGAGCTTTCGAGCCTGCTCGTGCCGGGCCCGCATTTCGAATTCATTGGTAAGCCGGCGGCAGACCTTCATCTGAAGTCGCCTGATGGAACAGTCAAGGCTCTGAGTAGCCTTCGGGGGCAGCCGGTGTTTCTGGATTTCTGGGCCACCTGGTGTGGCCCGTGCAAGGGGATGGTACCCGATCTAATTAAGCTCCACGATGAAACCGCATCGAAAGGACTCGTCTGGGTTGGCATCGACAATGATGAAAATCCGGAGGCTGCGAGCAAGTTCATCGCGCAGCAGCATATTCCGTGGATGAACTATCACGACCTCGATGGATCGTTCGGAGCAGCCTTTCAACGGCAGGTCATTCCACTCGGACGTTCTGATCGATGCCGAGGGAATGTCGCCTTCTATCAAACTGCATATGAGGTTCGCGACTTGAGAGCAGCCATTGCTAGGCTAGGGCCGGAGTTCCAATCGATCGCCGTAGGCAATGTCGGGCAAATAGCGGTAGCTCTCGCGTTACGGGCGGGCGGAGGTCGCCTGCTGCGATTCTCTTTCGCCGAGCTTTTCCAGAATCATCGGCCCCAACTGCGACACGCTGCCGGCGCCCAGGGTCAGGATCATGTCCCCGTCTTTGGCGGCTGAAGAGGCCGCATCAACGGCTGCGGAAAACGAATTCGCATACTGGACCGGCTTCCCGCTCTTCTCCCGGATTTTGTTCGCCAGAACTTCTCCAGTGATTCCCTCGATCGGCGGCTCACTGGCGGCATAAATATCGAGGACTGCGAGCGTATCCGCGTCAGAAAAGGCGCTGGTGAATCCTTCCATCAGATCGCGGGTACGCGTAAAGCGATGCGGCTGGAAGATCACGTGAATTTTTCTAAATCCGCACTGGCGGGCCGCAGCGAGCGTAGCCCTGATCTCGGTGGGATGGTGGCCGTAATCATCGATGACGCTGACGCCCGCAACGCGCCCCTTGAGTTGAAATCGGCGATCAACGCCGCGGAACTGATCGAGCGCGGAACGAATCGCATCGACAGTCACGTCGAGCCCAACGCCTACCGCAATTGCAGCCGTCGCGTTGAGGACGTTGTGCACGCCGGGAACATGCAGGGCGAACTCGCCGAGGTCCTTTTTCTTGAAGCTCACACGAAAGACGCTGAGAGGACGGGCATCGCCGATACTGTCGCGTTTTGTCTCTTCCAGCTTGATCAGAAAATCCGAACCGCGCTTCGTTCCGTAGGTCACGGTGCGCCGCTGCACTTCGGGAAGCAATTTCCGCAACAACGGATCGTCATTGCAAGCGACAATCATCCCGTAGAACGGCACTCGGTCCATGAACTCGAGAAATGTTTTCTTTACGTCGCGCATGTTGCGGTAGCAATCCATGTGCTCGCGATCGATGTTGGTGACGACAGAAAGTATTGGGGACAGTTTAAGGAATGACCGGTCGCTCTCGTCAGCCTCGGCGACCAGATATTGCGACTTGCCGAGGCGCGCATTGGAGCCCATGGCATCGACGCGCCCACCAACCACGACTGTGGGATCGAGGCCGCCCGCGGCGAGCACGGCCGCCACCATCGAGGTTGTAGTTGTCTTGCCGTGCATGCCCGCGACCGCGATTCCATATTTCAGCCGCATTAACTCGGCCAGCATCTCGGCGCGCTGAATCACCGGGATGTGCAGCTTGTGAGCTTCAGTGACTTCGGGATTCTCCTCGGCGATCGCCGAACTCGTGACAACGACTTCGGCGCCGGTGATGTTCTCGGCGCGATGTCCTTCAAACGTGATCGCACCGATGCTTGCTAGGCGCTGCGTCACGGCGGAACTTTTGAGGTCCGAGCCGGAGACTTTGTAGCCGAGATTGAGCAGCACTTCGGCAATGCCGCTCATGCCGATGCCGCCGATACCCACGAAATGTATGCGCTGAATCTTTGCGAACATGGATAAACAAATCTAGCAGTCGCGTAATTCGGTAATTCCTGAACTTGTCCGCAGCAGGCGACCACTCCAACTTACAACAATTCCTCGATTATTAAATTTCGCAATTACTCAATGGTTTCGATTCCCGCCACTCGTGCTGCCATGGCTGCGATGTCGCCGGCTGCGTTGGGATGCGCCAGTTCGCGCGCGGCCTGGCTCATCTGCTGAAGGCGCTGCGGATCTTGCAACAAAGCCGCGATGGTTTCCGCGAGCCAGACTCCCTCCAGCTTCGATTCTTCCACGACCACGGCTGCCCCATGCCGCGCCAGCGCTTCTGCATTCACCCGCTGATGATCATCCGCGGCGCGTGGAAACGGGACGAATACCGCAGGCTTCCCTGCCGCTGCGATTTCCGCGACCGTGCTCGCACCTGAGCGGCAAACCACCAGATCGGCCCGAGCAAATGCCGCCGGCATGTCCTCAATGAACTTAGAGACGCGGGCAAACTCTCCCAACGACTGGTACGCGGCCAGCGCGTCATTATAGTCACGCTCGCCGGTCTGATGGATGATTTTGATGCTTGGCGCTTCGCGCCGTAACACCGGAAGACATCGGAAAATGGCTTCGTTGATGGCGTGC
This sequence comes from uncultured Acidobacteriota bacterium, assembly GCA_963700225.1. Taxonomy (GTDB): domain Bacteria; phylum Acidobacteriota; class Terriglobia; order Terriglobales; family Acidobacteriaceae; genus Sulfotelmatobacter. The sequence goes on along the minus strand of CAVOWU010000011.1, from coordinate 126,788 downwards.
GCCCCCTGGCTGCCGCCGAAAACCAGCAGCGTCGGCGTCCCTCCGCGTTTCGGAGGGATTTCGAAAAAAGCCTGACGCACCGGGACGCCAGTGACTTCGCCATGCCGGAAATATTTTGCTGTTTCTTCAAAATGAACGGCCGCTCCGGAAACGAAGCGAGCCACCATGCGATTGGCGAACCCAGGGACGACGTTCGGTTCGAAAGCTAGCGTCGGAACGTGCTTCATCACGGCCGACAACATCGCGGGGCCGGAAGCGTATCCGCCGACGCCAATCACCACGTCGGGAGCGAATTCGTTGATCATGCGGCTCGCATCCCAGACGGCGCGGGGCAGATCGAAGGCCGTCTTCAACCGCGTCATCAAGCTCACATTCTTCAGTGCGCCCACGCGGACGAGTTGCAGCGGATATCCAGCAGCCGGGACCAGGCGGTTCTCGATCCCGCGGGCAGTTCCGATGAAGAGAATCTCGGCGTTATAACTTTTCTTAAGTTGATTCGCGATGGCAAGCGCGGGAATGACGTGCCCACCCGTGCCACCGCCCGCAAGAATCGCTCGCATGTCGTGACTATAAACCACGCCGATATGACTCATGGACAACCGGGATTACACATTTGGGACAGTAGTGCGAAGAGAACAGCAAAAGATGGAGGGACAGCCGCGCCGGACTGTCCGACGGTCCAGGCATACTTGGCCGCGACTTTCGTTGAAACTTGGCCGGTCCGGCACTCTGCTATTTCTTGGCCAGCTTCGCCGGCAGCGGATTGTCGGGGCGCTCCGAATCCCAGAAGATCGAAACAATCCACCAGCGCTTGCCGTCGTTCAGCAACTGAAACGAATTGACGCCGCGTTCGAACGGCTGGTCACGGGGCGCGCGATGCGATTCGTAGCTGCTCAAAACCTGTGTCATGCCGCCGTAGCTTTCAGGCTTGTTCACAATCGCGTTTTCGTAGAACGGCTCTTTTGCGAAGACCTGACCGGCGTCGCGAATGAATTCCTCCTCGCTCCAAGAGATGATGAAGGTCGATCCGTCGGATCCTTTCCCGACCTGCGTGAACCGGGCCTGCGGAAGAAACAACGACCGGAAGCGGTTCCAGTCACGCTGCCCGGCCGGACCAGAGATGGAGTCGTAGGCGGCATGCATAATGGCTTCCATCGACTTGACATCGTCGATCTTAGGAGCGGGGACTTTGGCGGCGAGTTCCGCCGGGGTCACGATCGGCAGCGACGGTGGCGTCTGCGAAGCTTGCGCCGACTCGGCTTTCTGCCCGGCCGCCAGCGACAGCAAAGTAAACAGAAGAACCAGACTTCCGACAAGACTATACAGCGTCCGCATTCGGACCTCCTCCGGTCAGCCCAGTACTCGTAAGTACGATCAGCACGAAGTATGACAAGCTTCACAACCGAAGGCTCCACTCACTCTGCCTGCTTGGTGATATTCAGCAACACGCCGACGCAGGCCAGCGTCACGAACAGCGACGATCCTCCATACGACACCAGCGGGAGCGGGATTCCCTTGGTCGGCATCATGCCCAGCACAACGCTGATGTTAATGAAGGCCTGCAACACCACCATGATGGTGATGCCGACGGCGAGGTAACGTCCGAACAAGTCTTCCGTACGCCACGACGCGCGCATGCCTCGCCACAAGAAAACGGCGAACAGGGCGACAACGAAAATCGCGCCAACAAGGCCAAGTTCTTCGGCCGTCACTGCAAAAATGAAGTCGGTGTGCGGCTCGGGAAGGTAGAACAGCTTCTGCTTTCCTTCCATTAAGCCCGTCCCGGTGATGCCGCCGGTCCCGACAGCGATCAGCGACTGAATGATGTGGAAGCCGGTCTTCTGGCGGTCGGCGTAAGGATTGAGGAAGGCGAGGATGCGGTCGCGGCGCCATGCGACATGAAAGATCAGCAAATAGAGCGGAAGGAGCGACGCTCCGAAGGCATATCCGAAATAGCGCATGCGCATGCCGGCGACGTACAAAATGCAGGCTGCAATGCCCGCGCAAGCGATCGCAGTGCCCAGATCAGGCTGCAGGACGATCAAGCCGAGAAAGACAACCACCGGAGCGGCAGCGGGCAGCAGTGTGTTGCGCACGTCGTCCATCGTCTTGGCGCGGCTCTCGAGGAAGTACGCCAGGAAGAGAATCAGCACTGGCTTCGCCAGTTCCGAAGGCTGGAAGGAGAAGCCCCCGAAGTGAATCCAGCGGTGCGTGTTGTGCGACCGGTCGAGAAAGAAGACGGAGATCAGCAGCAGCGTGGTCAGGCCCATCAGCGAAAAGACGATGGCGGGCTGTCTGTATTTCTTATAGTCCACGCGCATGGCGACGACCATCGCAACCAGCCCGGCAACGGCCCAGATCAATTGCTTCGACAAAAACGCGTAGGGAGATCCGAAACGCTCGCGCGCCATGACCGCCGAAGCCGAGAACACCATGACCAGGCCAAGAAATACCAGCAGCATCGTCACGGTAAACAGCCAGCGGTCGACACTAACGCGCTTCGCCATGGGACATTTATTTCACCACGGAGTCGCGGAGCCGCGCAGAAGGAATTGTTGATTGTTGAATTTTGTTTGTTGCATGTTTTGGTTCGGGTTATTCGGCGCGCGCGAAGTTATGATGGATTCGAACCCGCACGGGATTTCAAATGATCGAACGCGGTCCCGCTACTGAAGCCGAGATGATCGCTGCTTTTCTGCAGGCAGAGGCTGACCCGTGTACTCGTTGGAACGATGATGTCAAGACTGGTCTCACCGCAATTCGCGCAGCGCGCTCGTTGATTGACAGTCCGAATCTGGAAGACCCTGCGGAGAACCGATCGAGGAAGGGACTCCTGTGTTCTTACAGGCGGGGACAATTCGCCGGATTTCCAGCGGATACGGCATGGCGCAAAGTGGACTTCCAGCTGGAGGATTTTCAGACGATGCTGTACATCAACCACCCGAACTGGAACTTGCTCTCAAACGGGACCCGCCTCGTTCTCGAGGGTGCACGCAATCTTTCGGAATTCGCATCGGACGGACGCTTCCAGCACATCGTCGCAATATGTCAGGCGATTAGTGCCGGCAAGCCGTTGTTGCCTTTGATTGCGGCCCAGCGCGACGGAGGTCGTCTAGTACTCATCGAAGGTCACAGTCGAGCAACAGCATATGCCGCGGTGGGCTTTGGAGGGCCCATGAGGGCGCTTGTCGGTTCCTCCTCATCAATGAACGAGTGGATACACTATCGATTCGAGAGCTCCTGAAGACGGCCCAGTTCAAGCCAGACCCCGGACAGTTTCTTTGAAGACCTTGCCGCGATGTTCGTAGCTTTTGAATTGGTCGAAGCTGGCGCAGGCTGGCGCGAGCAGAACGACGTCTCCGGGAAGCGCGGCCGACCTGGCTTTGCGGAGGGCGTTTTCCAGCGTCTCGGCGTGCACAACCTCAGGTCCCTTTATTTGCGATTCGATCTTGGCCGCGGCCGCGCCGATCGTGTAGACGCGCTTCACCCGCTGTCGGAGCAAATCATTGAGCACGGTATAGTCGCTGCCTTTGTCTTTGCCGCCCAGAATGAGGTGGATGTTCGCGGGAAAAGATTCCAGCGCTTTGATCGTGGCATCGACGTTGGTGGCTTTGGAGTCGTTGTAGTAATCCACGCCCCGGATGGTGGCGACGAACTCCAGCCGGTGCTCGACCGCTTTGAAGTCCCGTACGGCCTCACGAATTTTGTCGGGGGCGCAGCCCATCAGAGTTCCTGCACAAACCGCGGCCAGGACGTTCTCCAGATTGTGCGCGCCTTTCAGCGGAATCTCCGAGACTTCGAGGATCTCGCGCTGCCCCTTCGCATCGCGGAACAGGATCTTGGCGTCACGTACCCAGGCTCCTCGTTGCACTTCATCGTGACGGCTGAACCAGAACACCTGAGCTTTCGTTCGTGTACCCATCGACACGCAATTGGGATCGTCGGCGTTGAGCACGGTGAAGTCACTTCCCTGCTGATTCTCGAGGAGGCGTGCCTTCGCGTCCACGTAGGCTTCGAAAGTATGGTGACGGTCGAGATGATCGGGAGTGACATTCAACACCACCGCAACCTTCGGGCGAAACGTCTCAATGGTTTCCAGTTGGAAGCTCGAGACCTCCAGGACGATGACGGTTTCCGGTGTAGCGCGCTCGGCCAGCGAGATCGCAGGAGTGCCGATGTTTCCGCCTACAAGCGTCTTGAAACCCGCCGCCGTCATGATCTCGCCCGCAAGCGTGGTCGTCGTGGTCTTGCCGTTCGATCCCGTGATGGCAACAACGGGACCGGGAAGAAATTGGGCCGCGAGTTCGATCTCGCCGATGACACTTTCGCCCAGCGAACGCGCCTGCTTCAGCGGAGGGGCATCGATGGGCACGCCGGGAGATACGACGATCAGGTCCTGCCCGCGGAAGGTGCGTTCGCCGTGTCCACCGGTCTCGACCGTGATGCCGTTGTCGAGCAGGACTGGAATTTCGTTGCGCAGTTCGTCGCCGCTCTTGGTGTCAGAGACAGCGACGCGGGCTCCGTGTTTCTTCAAGAAAAGTGCCGATGCCACCCCGGACTTGCCGAGGCCGACCACCAGCACGCGTTTGCCGTTCAGTTCCATCAGAGGTCTATTTCACCACAGAAGCCGCTGGACGCCCAAAGTCAAGTTCTTGGCACCGACCCACACGCATTCGCACGGATCAAAATACATGAAAAGAATTATCCGTGTAGATCCGCGGGAATCTGTGGCTTCGGTTTAGCGCAGTTTTAGAGTTGTCAAAGCGAACAGGGCGAAGATCAGCGAGGCGATCCAGAAGCGCACGATGACTTTCGATTCCGACCAGCCGAGCAATTCGAAATGGTGGTGAATCGGCGCCATCTTGAAGATGCGCTTTTTGCGCAGCTTGTACGAACCGACCTGCAGGATCACCGACAGCGCTTCGAGCACGAACACCCCGCCGATGAATGGCAGCAGCAATTCCTGCTTGATGATCACCGCGACGGTGCCGATCGCCCCGCCCAAGGCCAACGATCCCACATCACCCATGAAGACTTCCGCCGGGTGAGCGTTGTACCAGAGGAATCCGATTGACGCTCCAACCATCGCTCCGCAGAAAATTGTAAGCTCGCCGACCTGCGGCATCCGCTGCAGTTCGAGATAAGTTGCGAAGGTGGCGTGGCCGCTAACGTACGTGAGCACTGTCAAAGCGCCCGCTGCAATCACCGTGCATCCGATCGCCAGGCCGTCGAGTCCGTCGGTGAGATTCACAGCATTGCTCGATCCCACGATCACCAACGCGACGAAGGCCATGAACGGCAGGAACGCCAGCGGCCAGAGATGGGGATTGCGCTCAAGCGTGCCGACCACGAGATCAGGATGAAACTGTTTGAAGAACGGCACGATCAGCTTGGTCGAATACATCCCATAGGTCTGCATGGCGATCAGCGTGGATGCGATCACGATGCTGGTGGCGATCTGCAGTCCGAGTTTCGCGCGGCCTGTGAGGCCAAGGTTTCGGCGGTGCGTCACCTTGGTGTAGTCGTCGGTGAATCCGATGGCGGCAAAGGCGATGGTTGAGAAAACCGCGATCCAGACGAAGCGATTGCTCAGATCAGCCCAGAGCAGCGTCGGAACCACGATGGCGATGACGATGAGCAACCCGCCCATGGTAGGCGTGCCGGCTTTTTTCTGATGCGCTTTCGGTCCTTCTTCGCGGATGTATTGGCCGATCTGGAAATCACGCAGGCGCCCAATGACAAGCGGCCCAACAATCAGTGCGGTAAATAATGCGGTCAGGCTGGCAAACGCTGTGCGAAACGTAACATAGCGGAAGATGCGGAATGGCGCGACGTAATGTTGCAGCTTGATGAATAACAGCCAGTAGAGCAATCAGCCTCCGAACTGCAGCATCCAGCACTTGGCACTTGGCCAACAGCATTAATTCATTTCACTGGCTGCGTTTTGCTTGCCAAGTCTCGAGCGCCTTTTCCAGTTTCACGCCGCGAGAGGCCTTAAGCAGCACCACGTCGCCATCCCGAGCTTCGCGGGCCAGCCACTCGCCAGCCTGCTCAGGCGTGGCCACAAAATCAGCTTGCGCTCCCGCGTCGCGGGCGCCGTTTACCATGGCTTGAGCCAATCCGCGCACACCTACGAGAACTTCTATTTTCCGTTCGGCAACATGCCGACCAGCCGCGCGATGAAGTTCCTCGCCGGAGGGACCGAGTTCGAGCATCTCTCCTGCAACCACGATGCGGCGCTTTGCCTTCATTGCGGCCAGCGCATCGACCATGGCATTCAGCGCCTTTGGATTGGAATTGTAGCAATCGTTGATCACGGTGATGTTACCCAGTTGGAGAACCTGTCCGCGCTTATCGGCCGGCTTGAGGGTGGCAAGGGCGGCCACTCCTTCGTGCAGGCTCATGCCGCGCGCCAGACCGGCGGAAACAGCCGCCAGCGCGTTGAGAACGTTATGTTCGCCGACCAGCGGCAGAATCGCCGATTCACGTCCGCTCGCGGTGACGACATCGAAGCGGGAACCGGCGGCTCCGTCGGACCGAATGTTTTCCGCCCGCACATCCGCGGTCGCGTGCAATCCGTAAGTGATTACCTTTCCCCTGAAGTCGCGGCCAAACTGCGAAACGTATTCGTCGTCGGCGTTGAGGATGGCGGTTCCGATGGCCGGAAGTGATTCAACCAATTCGTATTTCGCGCGGGCGATTCCCGCCAGCGAGTCGAAAAATTCCAGATGCACGGGAGCAACATTGGTGACGACGCCAATCTCCGGCTGCGCAATTTTAGCCAGCGCACGAATCTCCCCCGCGTGGGACATTCCCATCTCGATGACCGCGACGTCGTGTTCGGGCTCGATCTTCAGAAGCATCAGAGGAAGTCCGAAGTGGTTATTGAAGTTGCCCTCGGACTTCAGCACGCGAAAACGCGCGGAGAGAACGTGCGCGATTGCCTCTTTTGTGGTGGTCTTGCCCGCGGAACCAGTGACGCCGATCAGGGGCTTACCCCAAGTCTTTCGGACAGCAGTGGCCAGGGCTTGCAACGCAACTAGCGTGTCGTCCACTGCGAGAAGATGAGTCTGATCTTCGAAACGATGAAGTTGATCCGCGCGCACGACGGCGGCAACGGCGCCCCTTTCGAGGGCCGCAGTGACAAAGTCGTGGCCATCGAGGCGCTCGCCTATTACAGCAAAGAAGAGTTCTCCAGGGCCGACGGTGCGGGAGTCGATCGAGTAACCCTGGGCAAGTTGGTCGGACTGGGTAATAGAACTGACAGCCGAGGCGGCTGTCTCCACATGGTTCGTGTCAGCGCGGTTCGTGGCGGAAATGTAATCGGCGATCTTGGAAAGTTTCAGTTTCATGCGGAACGCTCCGCCGCGAGTGCGCGTTCGCAGTCAAATCCGCTCGCCTTCAGCACCTGGCGAGCCACTTCCACGTCGTCAAACGGATGCGTGCCTTCGCGTGTGACCTGAACCTTCTCGTGTCCCTTGCCGGCGAGCAGGACGATGTCGCCGGGATGCGCTTCAGCAATCGCCAGGGCGATCGCCTTGCGGCGGTCGGGTTCGACAACATATTTCGCGCCGGTTTTCTGCAGGCCGACCAGAGCATCGTTGATGATCGCGCAGGGATCTTCGCTTCGGGGATTGTCAGAAGTAAGAACGACGAGATCGCTGCCGCGCCCGGCGGCCTCGCCCATCAAGGGACGCTTTGCGCGGTCGCGGTCGCCGCCGCAACCGAAGAGAGTAATTACTCTCGCCGATCCTCCATCGCGGGAAACAAATTCGCGCGCCAGCGCGGTGAGATTACGCAGAGCGTCGTCGGTATGCGCGTAGTCGACCACGACCGTGAAGGGCTGGCCGCAATCGACACGCTGGAATCTCCCCGGGAACGTGCGTAAGAGCAGAAATGCCGTTGACCATCGCCTGCGCGTCGCAGCCACGCGCATAACATGCGGATGCGGCGGCGAGAATGTTGTAGACGTTGACGCGGCCGATGAGTGGAGAAAAAATGGCGAGCTTTTCTTCAGGCGTGACCAGGTCGAAGCGCGTCCCGCGAGGAGTGATGTCAACGTTGGCGGCGTGAAAGTCACCGCGCTCCCAGCCGTAAGTCACCACCACCGAACTGCGCTTGCGGCTGAACTCGGCCACTTTCGCTCCGTATTCGTCGTCTAGATTGGTGACGCAAGCTCGGGGCGCGTCGGTGCCGCATCCCTCGAACAGAATTTGCTTGGCGGCGAAATACTCTTCCATCGTCTTGTGATAGTCGAGGTGGTCGCGGGTGAGGTTGGTGAAGACCGCGACATCGAAAGGCACGCCGTAAACGCGTTCCTGTACGAGCGCGTGGGAAGAGACCTCCATCACTGCCTCGGTGGCTCCCTGGGCAAGCGCCTCATTGAACAAGCGGGCCAGTTCAAGAGCTTCGGGCGTGGTGTGCGGGGCAGGATAGACACGGCCTGCGACGTGATATTCGATAGTTCCGACGAGAGCACTTTTTCTTCCAGCTGCGCTCAGAATCGCTTCTATCAGAAATGCAGTCGTGCTTTTGCCGTTGGTTCCCGTGATTCCGGTGATTGCGATGCGTTCAGCAGGGACGCTTATAGAAATTCGCGCTGACACGCGCGAGCGCGCGACGTCCGTGCGGAACCAGCGCCCAGGCTACGCCTTCGCGCGGCTTTTCCGCAGGAGAGTCCGTCACCACGGCCACCGCTCCGGACTGAATGGCCTGATCGATGAAGCGGTTGCCGTCGGAAGTTTCGCCTCGCATGGCGACGAAGGCGCTGCCCGGTTTTACGCGGCGCGAATCGTATTCCACACTGGTGACGTCGGGGTTTCCGCTCTGCGCGAGAATCTCCGCGCCATCCAGCAGATGTTGAAAAGTCATTTGCTGCAAATTATAGGGCACCCAGAATAAAGAGGTTGTCGCGAAACACTCCTGGACCGAACTTTTCCAGAGCAGGAACCGTTACGAAGGTCATTTTCCTGCGGCTATCGGAGCGCGCTAAAGTACGTTCATGAGCACCGGAACCGGAACCGCCAAATACCGCTGCGCGCAATGTGAGCAGTCGGAGAGTGCCTGCGAGTGTGAGAAATTTTGCTGCCTCTGCCAGTCCTTAATCGACATTCGCATCTGCGATGATGGATTGATGTATTGCGAGCCTTGCCGCAAGGCCTGCGACTATAAGACCTCGGACTAGTCCTCTTGAGAAGCTGTCGCGACAATTTCTGAGTCTGCACTGCCCTACGAAATGGCAGACGCGGACTTAATAAGTGCGCCAGCTCATTCGGGATAAACACGTACGCTCTCAACGATTCACCAGATAGCTGAACAATAACGTTTCTCTTAAAATGAAGCTGTAAAGTGTGATTCGCTTCCTTGGCAAGTGCCCTCTTTTGAGCGAGAATAGAACGCTTTTGCTTTGAGGCTTATTTTCGCGCACTTTTAGGAGATCCCCCATGGCGACAACCATGCACGTCAGCGACGTGGCCGAGTTGCTGAGTGAAGGCCGAACCCACTTTAATCTGTCCGCGGCGGACCTGGTTGAACACTCCATACGCCGCAATGAATCGAAGCTTGCGGCCAACGGCGCCATCGTAGGCTATACCAATCGCACGGGCCGATCTCCAAAAGATAAATTCATTGTGAAAGATGAGACGACCGCGCACTCAGTGGCATGGGGAGCCGTGAACGCGCCATTTGAGCCGGAGAAGTTTGACGCCCTCTACGCGCGCGTGATGGAGCACCTTCGCGGCCGGGAACTTTACGTTCAGGATCTGTTCTGCGGGGCCGATCCGGCGTACCGCTTGCCCGTGCGCATTGTGAATGAGTACGCATGGCACAACCTGTTTGTACGGCAACTTTTTCTGCGTCCTTCGGCGCAAGAACTCAGAAATCATCGTCCCGAATTCACGGTGATTTCGGCGCCTGAATTCAAAGCCGATCCCAGGCGGGATGGGGTGAACTCGGAAGTATTCATCATTTTGAATTTTATGCGCCGGACCGTATTGATTGGCGGAACGTCGTACGCGGGGGAGATGAAGAAATCGATCTTCAGCGTGATGAACTATCTGCTGCCGCCGCGCAACGTATTTCCAATGCACTGTTCCGCCAACGTGGGGCACAACGGCGTGAGCGCGCTGTTCTTCGGACTTTCTGGGACGGGCAAGACGACGCTTTCGGCGGATCCTTCGCGCGATTTGATCGGCGACGATGAGCACGGATGGAGCGCTGACGGCGTTTTCAACTTTGAAGGCGGATGCTACGCCAAGTGCATCAAGCTGTCGAAAAACAATGAGCCACAAATCTGGAACGCGCTGCGCTTCGGATGCGTGCTGGAGAATGTGACCCTCGATTCGCACACACGGATTCCCGACTACGACGACGACAGCAAGACCGAGAACACACGCGCAGCCTATCCCGTAGAGTTCATCGATAACGCGGTGATTCCCGGCATCGGGGGACATCCGAAGAATGTGGTTTTCCTGACGGCCGACGCCTTTGGGGTGTTGCCGCCGATTTCGCGACTGAGTCCGGAGCAAGCCATGTATCACTTTCTCTCCGGATACACAGCAAAGGTCGCTGGGACCGAGGCTGGCATAAAGGAACCTTCGGCGACTTTCTCGACCTGCTTCGGATCGCCATTCCTCCCGCTGCCTCCTAAGACCTATGCCGAAATGCTGGGCCGGCGCTTGCGCGAGCACAATGCACAATGCTGGCTGGTTAACACAGGCTGGCAGGGCGGACCCTACGGCGTGGGCAAGCGCATGAGCATTCCTCACACCCGGGCCATGGTGGATGCAGCCGTCGAGGGAGAATTGATCCGCCAACAGTTTGAGACCGAGCCCACATTCGGATTCAGCATCCCGAAGTTTTGTCACGGCGTGCCGCCGCAAGTGCTGAACCCGAGGAACGCGTGGACCGACAAGGCAGCCTATGACAAAGCCGCAGAAGACCTGCGCAACCGGTTTGCCAAGAACTTCGAGAACTTCGACGCCCCGGCTGAAGTCAAAGCGGCAGGACCAAAGAAACAATAAGCCACGGATTGGCACGAGGCTTAACGGATAGAGCTTGAGCTCTGTGAAAATCCGCGTGGAATCCGTGGCCGGGGTTCAGGCCTTCTTGATGAGGCGGGTGAGCCAGATCAGGAACACCGCGCCGATAATCGCAACCACGATGGTGCCGATAAGTCCTCCGGCGTGGATACCGAAGAAACCCATCAGCCAGCCGCCTACGACCGCGCCGACGATTCCGAGGACAATGTCCATGATCGCGCCATAGCCGCCGCCCTTCATGATCTTTCCGGCTGCCCAACCTGCGATCAGTCCAACGACGACCCACCAGATGAGGTTCGTAATCATAGGGTTTCTCCTGAAGTGCTGGAATTCAGTCGGGACAGACCTTTTTGCAGGATGGATACCAGGTCGTGCCCCAAGTTCGGTGAGGAGATTACGGGCGAAAGCCCAGGTTGTCAAATAGACGGAAGCCGGCGGACGCAGCGTCTGTGGTTAAATCGAATCATGTTTGCGCGCAAATTTCGGGTCGAGTATGAAGAGGGGGGAAGAAGAATTCCGTGCCCGCTGAAGTGGCTGGATTCTTTTTCGATGCGCAATTTTACCAACGCCACCGTTTTTGATGATACTCTTCCGATTTCCGACGGACAGATGGAGATCGGATCAACTGTACCGGTGAATCAACTCCAGGAAGCGATGGAGGACTGGTTTCGGCGCAAGGGCTATCTGTCCAAGGACTCGCACTTGGTACTAGCGGAGAACTGAAGACGAGCCGAGACTATCCGGCATTAGCTGACTCAAATGAGGAAAAATGCAGGGGATCGATACCCCGTCGATGGGTTAGATCTCGCAGCTAGGATTGGATTTGGCTTGGATTTTTTGACTCAGTGGGACAATTTGCCCACATGTTCTTGAAAATGTGCCTCTTGTTTTCAGTCACTTGCAGTATCGTGTAGGTTGGTACGCGAGTTGCAATCAGAAGTGTGGAGGTGCTTCGTGAGCTTTCGATTGATGCAGTTCCCCCCCCAATCAATCGGCCGCGTGATTCGCATGAAAGCGATCCGCGAACCTTGGAGCGGCCCATCCGTCTATTCCCATGGTGGCGGCTTTCTCCAATCCTGGATTGAAGACGAGGACAGCGACACAACCAAGCGCACCAACTGGGGCGCTATTTCCGGCTTGGCTCTCTCCGTTGTGATCAGCGCTGGCTTTTGGACGGGGTTGGCTCTGCTGATCCAGCGCGTCTGGAGATAAAGAGCAGCAAGCTCTCTCGAAGATCTGCCGTCTCGCGCTACTTGTCGTAGCGTAGCAGGGACATTACTTGATAATTCTTGAGTTTCTCGCGGCCCTTCAGAAACTCAAGTTCCACGACGAAGCCGAGCCCTGCGATCTCAGCGCCGAGAGACTCGGCTAAGTTTGCCGTGGCAGCCGCAGTTCCTCCGGTAGCCAGCAAATCGTCGACGATCAGGACGCGCTGTCCCTTCTGGATGGCGTCTTTGTGGAGCTCAAGAGTGTTCGTCCCATACTCCAGCGCATAATCAAATCTCACGCATTCGGCGGGAAGCTTTCCCGGCTTGCGCACGGGCACAAATCCGGCGTTGAGGCGATACGCCAGGGCCGGAGCGAAGATGAAACCGCGCGCTTCCATTCCGAGCACGAGATCGATGTGCTGAGCGACGTATTGCTCTGAGAGCTGGTCGATCAGCGTGGCAAATCCGGTCTTATCCTTCAGCAGCGTCGTGATGTCATAGAACAGGATCCCCTTCTTGGGAAAATCCGGAACCTCACGAATCAGCTTCTTCAGGTGATCAGCACTCATGGATGGGATGGGGGACATCTACCACGCTCCTTCAATGCGAAATGAACTCAGGCCGGCCACCGGGCTGGATTCGGATACTTCCACCGTGTCTACGCGAGCGGCACGCGGCCCCTCCCGCAAACGCGAGTGCAATCCGGAAAGCTGGTCGCGAGTGCCTTGCGCCAGGATTTCGACACTGCCGTCGTGATTGTTGCGCACCCAACCGGCAACACCCAGCATGTGCGCTTCGCGTTCAACGAACCAGCGGAAGCCGACACCCTGCACGCGGCCGCGGACGAGGAAGCGGCGGGCTTGAATCGATTGTTCAGGTGAGGTCATGTTTCGAGGGCTTCAAAGTTACAAGGTTTCAAAGTTGCAAGGTGAAACCCTCGCTGTTCCTTTGAAACGCTGACGCCGTGAACCGTTGAAACCTTAGGCTCTGGAAAGGTACGCGCCTTCCGACGTGTCGACTTTGATTTTCTCGCCTTCGTTGATGAATGGGGGCACTTGCACCACCAGCCCCGTCTCGGTCTTGGCGGCCTTGGTCACGCTGGAAGCGGTAGCGCTCTTCAGTCCGGGCTCGGTCTCGACCACAGTCAGGATAACGGTCTGGGGCAATTCGATCCCGACGGCCTTCCCGTCGAAGAACTCTACTTTGATCTCAAGGTTGGGAATCAGGTACTCGACCGCGTCACCCAGAATTTCCTTGGTCAAGTGGGTCTGCTCGTAGTTCGCGGTGTCCATGAAGTAGTAGCTGTCACCGTCGGAGTACAGGAACTGCATTTCTACTTCATCGACGTTGATCTTCTCGATGGGATCGGGCGAACGGAAGCGGTGCTCGAACATAGCCCCTGTGCGCAAGTTGCGCAGCTTAGCCTGGATAAACGCACGCAAGTTGCCGGGTGTACGGTGCTCGACGCTGAAAACGGAGTGCAGATCATTGTTGTGCTTGATGATCATGCCGGGACGAAGCTGGGTGGCAGGGATCGACATCGCTTGAAAAACTCTCCTTGTACGATTGCGGTTTGACGCCGGCGGAAGGCGGGCAAGCCACAAGTTCCGCCGCCACGAGGGCTAAAGTGTTATTTTACACTCAGCTGCGGCGGAAAGGAAACCTTCCGCGGCGCGAACTCATCGAAGGCATGCGGACCGCCCAAACATGGCGGGAACCGCCGGATTTGCAGAGCAGGACTAGAATCAAGCTGTCTCTGAATGCCGGAAGTATCGCGAACGTGCCTGCGCAACTGGCGGGCAGAAAGTTTGAGGTTGTTCATCATGGGAAGTGGACGTTATGAATCTTCGGCGGGCGGCAACATCGGAACGGCAATCACATTCCTGTTAATCGGATTGGGCGCGGGAGCGCTGGCTGGGCTACTGCTGGCACCGAAAACCGGCAAGCAAATGCGGCGCGATCTGCAACGTGGCTACGAAGACGCCAAGGACAGCTTGGGCGATTGGGCCGACGATGCCAAGGACCGAGTACGTGAGGTCGGCGACCGGGTTCGTGACGTTGCCAGCCGTGGCGCGGAAATCGCGGACGACTTGCGCGAGCGAGCAGAACCGTTGCGGCGCGTGATCAAGAGAAGCTAGTTTCAGGGAACAGGGGTCGGGGCCAGTCAACCATGAGGACACGTTTGTCGGATTGCTCCCTGACCCCTGCCTCCTGCCCCTTCAGTAAAGATGGAAATCCACCTGTACGGCGATCTGCGCCGCGACGGCCTTGCCATTTAAAGTTGCGGGCCGGAAACGCCAGCGGTTGACCGCCTCAATTGCTTTTTCGTCCAAGCCCATCCCTAAGCTCTGCGCGACACGAATATCGTAAGTGTGTCCGTCTTTTCCCACCACCACGAGCAGCAGCACCATCCCCTGCTGTTTGGCTTTGCGGGCTTCTTCTGAAAAGCTGGGTTCCGGATTGAAAATCACTTGCGGAATGGTTACGCCAGCCTTGCCTGCGGGAAAAATGCCCGGCGGCCCGTCGCCGACGTAAGGCCCGGTCGACGACCCGATTCCATTGCAGCATCCAGGCCCAATGCCACCCGGACCTCCTGGACCGTTCGAGATCCAGTTCGAGAATTGGGAAGTAGGATCGCCAATCTGCCCGCCTTGCGGAAACTTGAGGTCAGGCGCTGCCATTACTGTCTCCTCCGCGGCGAGCTTTGGCATCTCCTTCGGAACGACCACCGTAGGCGCCACAATCTGCGTGTCGAGAGAAGCGCGCGGCAGATTGCCCTGGGAAGCCGGCAGTGGGTCGAAATCTCCCCCTCCTCCTCCGTTGTGTCCGGAAAAGATCAACGGAAGGTCATCGAGGTTCGGGAGGCGGCGATCCATTCCGGGGTGGCCGGGAATGACGAAGCTGGTCAAGTAGATCACCAACGCCAGAATCGCTGCGTGTCCAAGGAGGGAAAGAACGAAGGTCTCTCGCTTTTTGGAAATGCCGTCGCTTCCCCTCGAAAGAATCGTGAACAGACCGGGATCCGGGCGAAGAGACGTTGCAGTCATGGCGCGCTCCTGCAGGACGAAGGGATCGACTGCGTCGGAGGCGGCGACATCAGCTTTTCTCGCAATAAGACGCGAGGACGCGCGAAAAGGATTTCCGGCGACCGACTGCGCTACTTGAAAATTCCGGAGAAGAATCCCTTCACTCGGCCGAAAAAGCCGTGGCGCCGCGACTTGTTTTGATCGCTTTGCGGATCCGGCGTCGGGGACTGAACTACGGCGTCGAGATGAACCTGTTGTTCGGGGGAGTCTTCGATCGGCAAGTCCTTCACGGCTTCGACGGGCGCCGGCGGAGCGCTGCGGGAGCGATTCTTCGCGCTGAACACAAACGGGGCGTCGACCTGAACATGAACATCGTTGGGTTGCGAAGCAGGCAGAGGCGCGATCTCGGGACCATTCGATAGAACCGACTCCGATGGTGGCCCACCCGGCGCGCTTGCAGCGGAAGCGACCGTCGAACTTTCCCCGACGCGAACTTTCGCGGGCAAGTCGGAATCGGGTACGGGCGCCGCCGGAGGATTGCTGGTTCGCAAGACGGCGGGCGGGGGTGGAGGACATCCGCACTCCAGCGGAACGTCGGTGTCCACCTTATCGATCTGCCCCGATCGAAAGACCGCCTGCTCGTTGGGCTTGACCTGATAAATGCGATTGCCCATCAGCTCGGAAACGACCGCAGAAGAAGTATTGCCTCGCAGACCACGCACGCAGGTGTTGCCGTGCGAGTCGGCGCTGATTGCGTAGTGGAACTCTCCGGGACCGGCGAACATGATGCGGAAGTCGGGAGTGAGCACGGCGTCGGCGGAAGACGCCAGCGAGTAGTGAGTCTCGATCGCTCCGGTGCCCATGCCGAACATCAGGTCCCGCTTGTTTTGAGAAGGCGTCACCGAGAGGGTAGTGCCAGGACACACGCGCACTTCTCCGCCGCGGGGAAGATGCAGGATCGTCGTATCCGATCCGGCGGCGACGGAAGAACCTGCGGCCAGATGGCTTGCATCCATGACCGTGGAACCCGCCTCGGCACTCACCGGTACCACTGCGGCCTCCGAGGTTAACGCAAAGCCCGTTGCTGTGTCCGGCTCGGGCGATGAAGACTTCTTTCCCGCATCGACATCTTCCGGCGGCTTGAGGCGCACCATTAGTCGATGGCCTGCGCCATCCCACGAGTGGCCGTAGGGAGCCAGCAAGTCCAAGACGATGCGAGTCACCGGAGGCTTGTTCTGAAACTGGCGTACTCGAATCGCCAGGATATTTTCCTTTTGCACCTCAATCCGATTCTGAGCCAAACCTAGCCGCGAGTTGGGCAGATCGATGACGAGGCGCGGTGGAGAGTCGAGGGCTTGAATCTCAGGGACGACGGGGCCGCTGGACAGAATTTCGATCGCGGGCACGCCTTTTTCGTGAACCACACGAACGCTCTGGATGGTCCTCGGGGGGCCGAAGTTCTGGGCAGCGATTCCGCCGGCATGCAAGGCAAGCAGGGCGGAGCACACATAGCGGATCAGGGTTCGCGGCACAACTGTCCTTCAAATTGGAGGGTTGAAGCAAACATACCACTTGTGGAGGTGGGTGAGAAGAAGTGAGATGGGTACCGAGCTGAGGGGCTAGGGATTAGATGCTAGGGGCGGCGCATCAACGGCTGCAGTGGGTAGTGATAGTGATTCTTGGCCAGATCTGATTTCATTGAGACCTTTGGTGCAATTCGGTCTGATCACTATTCACCGACGACTAATCGCTGTTCTTACGCTTCTGGCAGGAATTCGTACTCTTCGATGACTGCGGCGACGCCGACTTTGCCGTCGGGACCACCGTTTTCAACGCGGACCACACGGCCTTTGCATTGCACGCGGATGCTCTCGGTGAGGGTGATCTCGGGTGGAAGCGTCAGCGTAAAACCAATAGGCGAACCCTGGGCCACCGCGGACCCGACATAAAAAGAGATGCCGCGGGCGCTGACATCGCGAATCTGAGCATCTTCGTCCGAAGTGGACTGACCGCGGTTTACCGTGACAGGTACGCGGAGTGCGAATCGTCGTGCAGCCCTTTTTTCTTGCTGGGGCTCGGCCATGCATCCTCCAGGAAAGACGTTAAACTCGCAATTAGAAGGATGCTCTGGCCCGACTAGGTGGGTCAATACCACGCTAGGGTCAGCGAGTGGCCCGTTCAGGCGGGAAAAGCAGTCGGTAGTGGATAGTGCGTAGCGGATAGCGTTGGGGTGACTAGCCACTGATCACTTGTCACTGATCACCTCTTTATCCCGTGGTGTAAGCTTTCCACAGGAGTAATACCCCGTGGTATTCGTCCTCGACAATTACGACTCGTTTACCTACAACCTGGTCCAGTACATCGGAGAACTTGGGGCTGAGGTCGAGGTTCGCCGCAACGACCGAGTGACGATCGCAGAAGTCGAAGCAATGCGGCCAGAACGAATTGTCGTCTCGCCCGGGCCTTGCACGCCGCATGAGGCGGGCATCAGCATCGAGCTCATCCGACATTTTGCTGGGAAAACACCTGTGCTCGGCGTTTGCCTGGGGCATCAGGCGATCGGCGAAGCCTTCGGAGCGCGCGTCGTTCGGGCGCCGCATCTAATGCACGGCAAGACCAGCGCGGTGCTGCATGACAATCGAACCGTCTTTCAAGGCCTTCCCATGCCAATGACGGCGACGCGCTATCACTCCCTGATTGTAGAAGCGGAAGGTTTGCCATCCGACCTGGAAGTCAGTGCGTGGACAACGGAGAAAGACGGAACGCGCACGATAATGGGCCTGCGCCATAGGCAGTATCCGGTGGAAGGGGTGCAGTTTCATCCGGAAAGCGTGCTGACGGATGCAGGGAAGAAGTTGGTTGAGAACTTTATGAGGCAGGGATCAGGGGCTAGGGGCTAGGGGTCAAACGCGTCTTCTAGTAAAGCGACACCAGCGTCAGTGTCCCTTTTGGGGAATTCCGCAAAGCGATCGTGATGTTCGTCACATCTCGGCAGTTCAAAGTTAGAAATGGGCCCCTGACCTCTAGCTCCTGTTCCGCGCCATCTCCACTGCTCTGAGCAGCGCTTGCGCCTTATTGATTGATTCCTGAAATTCTTTGGCCGGATCCGAATCGGCCACAATTCCTGCTCCCGCTTGCAAATATGCCTTTTTTCCCTGCATCAGGATGGTGCGAATGCCGATGCAGGAATCCAGGTTCCCGGCGAAATCCGCATAGAGGACCGACCCGCCATAGATGCCACGGCGCGTGGGCTCTAGTTCTTCGATGATCTGCATGGCGCGGACTTTTGGCGCGCCACTCAGCGTTCCCGCGGGAAAACAGGCCGCAAATGCGTCAAGCGCATCGAGGTCTTTGCGCAGCGTTCCTTCGAGCGCGGACACAAGATGCATGACATGCGAATAGCGTTCCACGTACATCAGATCTTTCACTCTTACGGAGCCGTATTCGCTGACGCGGCCGAGGTCATTGCGGCCCAGATCGACCAGCATCACGTGTTCGGCGCGTTCTTTTTCGTCATTGAGCATTTTCTGCTCGAGACGCAAATCTTCGGCTTCATCTCGACCCCTCGGGTGGGTGCCTGCGATCGGGCGGTATTCGAGCTTGCGCCCCGTCACCCGCACCAGCATTTCCGGAGACGATCCAAGAATCTGGGCGTCGCCGGTTTGAAGAAAATATAGGTAGGGCGACGGATTCACCTGGCGCAGGGCGCGATATAAATCAAACGGCGCGACTTCGGGAATGAAATCGAGGCGCTGAGAAAGCACGACCTGAAAGATGTCTCCAGCCGCGATGTACTCCTTGCAGCGCTTCACACCCTGCAGGAACGCCTCGCGCTTCGTCCCGGCATGAATCTTGAGCTTGCCAGCTTTCGCCTTCGCGGATTTGCGCCAGAGCGCGGGGCTCAGTCCGGCCGCCAGCTTTCGCTCCAATGCAGCAATGTCGCGGAGAGCGCGATCGTAAGCTTTGCGGGGACTCTCCGCAGCCACGTCGGCCGCGGCCACAATGTGGATCTGATGGCGCAGGTGATCAAAAGCCAGCAGGCGGTCGAAGAACATCAGCTCGGCGTCGGGCAGACGCAAATCATCTTTTGCATGATCGCCGATTTTTTCCAGCTGGCGGACGACGTCGTAAGCGAAATATCCAACCGCTCCTGCCAGAAAAGGAGGCAGGCCCGGAACGTTCGCGGGGCGATGCTCGCGCAACAGCCGCTTCACGACCTGAAAGATATTGTCTTTGACGGTTTCGCGGCGGCGTCCGCGTTGGATCTCAACGGTTCCCTGATGGCCCTTCACCAGCATGTACGGGTGCGCTCCAAGAAAGGTGTAGCGCCCGATCTGCTCTCCCCGCTCGACGGACTCCAGCAGGAACGCGTGCGATTCTCCCTGAGAAATGGCCAGAAAGGCGGAAACCGGAGTCAGCAGGTCGGCACTGACCGACTTGACCACCGGAACCAGCGTGGCTTGTCGCGCTAATCGGGAAAACTCTTTGAAATCAGGCTGCAGCATTGCTGGGGACCCTTTAACGGGTGCTCCATTATAGGGGACGGGTGTGGTTCGGGGGCCAGCGGTCAGGGGTGAGGGGTCAGGGGTGCAGGGATCAGTGGATCGTGGCTAGTGGCAAGTTTTCGGGGCGCTTACTGCCGACCACTTATCACTCGTCACTCGCCACTATTGCTCAGCCTTGCGATCGGATCCCTTGCCCCTGGCCCCTGTTTGCTGCCCCTGTCTTCCAAACTTTCGTCACTTGTTACCGTCTAGACAATCGCTAGAATCATGGATATCCCGAGTATTATGAGCATTTTGGGGCATTCCCAACCGGATGCCTTGCGAGAAATCCAGGGATGAACAAGCAATGCGGACGAACTGGAGATTGAAATTGGACGGGAAAAATCCCAGGAATCGGACGTTACAGAGAAGCGACGTTTAAAGATTATGCAAGTCAAGTTCTGGGGCGTGCGCGGCTCCACGCCCACTCCACAAGCCGAGAACATGCGCTACGGAGGCAACACCTCCTGTGTCGAAGTGCGCGTTGGGGATCAGATTTATGTCTTCGATTGCGGCACCGGATTTCGTGTGCTCGGGCATGAACTGGAGCGTGAATTTGGCGAGCGCCCTTTTGCGGCGCATGTATTCGTCTCGCATTTTCATTGGGACCACATTCAGGGCATGCCGTTTTTCCGTCCGCTTTACGACAATCCCAAGAGCCAGTTTTACTTTCATTCGTCCGGCCGAACTCGCAACATTCAGCAAGTGATGGCCGAGCAGATGGCCTCGCCGTACTTCCCGGTGGATCTCGACAAAATGCGAGCGCAGCGCAGTTTCTGCAACATCGAAAATGGATGCATTGACATGGAAGACGGCATCCGTATCAAGACAGCGTGGCTGAATCACCCGCAGGGCTGCCTGGGATTCCGGATCGAAACCAAAGAGGGCGTGCTCGTCTATGCGACCGACAACGAGCCGGGCGATCCTGAGTTCGACAAGGGAGTACGCAAGCTGGCAGAGGGCGCTGACATTCTGATCTATGACGCACAATACTTGCCAGAAGAGTACGCAGCCCGCCGCCGCGGCTGGGGGCATAGCCACTGGCGCGAAGCGGTGAATGTCGTGATGGAAAGCGGCGCGAAAGAATTAATTCTCTACCATCACGATCCCGACCACACCGACTCGATCGTCGACAAAGTTGTCAGCGATGCACGTAACCACTATCCCAAGGTGCGGGCCGCCGCCGAAGGCATGGAAATTCGCCTGTAGCCACCGCGTTGATTTCCAGCCTCCCGCAAAACCTCAAAGAAAAAATCTTCTGTTGCGATTCTGATCATTGACGCGTGGCCTGCGACGGGCGTCCAATTGTCCTTCGGATTTTCTCGGAGGTGTCATCATGAGCAAGAGCCCGTCCAGCAAATTTTCCCGCAGCAACCGACGTACATTTCTTAAGTCCAGTGGTCTTATGACGGCGGTCGCCGTTGGCTCGGCCGCCATTCCAACGCTAGCGGCCTCGTCCACTGCGACGCCTTTTGCTGCTCCGGTACGCGAAGCCATGCCTACGCGAAACCTTGGCAAGACCGGATACAAGGTCGGCATTTTCAGCCTCGGCGGACAAGCTGCGCTCGAGCACGCGCACAACGAAGACATGGCCGTTCCTATTATCGAGAAGGCGCTCGATCTCGGCGTGAACTACATCGACACATCGTCCATCTACGGCGGTCCAGAACGCTGGAGCGAGCAATACGTGGGAAAGGTGATGAAGAACCGCCGCGCGGAGGCGTTTCTCGCGACGAAGACGAAAGAACGCACGAAGGACGGCTCGGAACAAATGCTGGAGAAGTCATTGAAGCTGCTGCAGACGGATCACATTGATCTCTGGCAACTGCACGACATCGGGACCATGACGGACATCGATGAGATATTCGCCAAGGGCGGCGCAATGGAAGCACTGATCGAAGCTCGAGACCAGAAGATCGTGAAATATCTCGGCATCACGGGTCATTATCGTCCCGATGCGCTGATGGAGGCGATCCATCGCTACCCGTTCGACGCGATTTTGATGGCGGTGAATGCTGCCGACCCACATCACTACAGCTTCTCGGAGCAATTGCTGCCGCTGGCGGTCGAAAAGCAAATGGGCATCATCGGAATGAAAGTTCCGGCGCGAGGACGCATTCTCTCGACGTGGACACCACCGCCGATCGAACAGCAGAAGCACAGCTGGGAGGGAATGGTGGTGGCGCCCACTCCAGGGACGCTTGTCATGCGTCAGGCGATGTACTATTCGCTCTCACTGCCGGTCAGCACGGTGATCATCGGTTGCGATTCGATCGCGCAACTGGAAGAAAACGTCCAATTGGCGCGGGAATTCACACCGCTCAGCCAACAACAGATGGCTACGCTCGCGGAGAAGGCGGAGCCGGTTTCGAAGCAGTCGTTATTCTTCCGGTTTTACGAGAGGGCTTAGGAAATCGTCGCAACGAATTACTCCATCCACCCGGGTCGGGGAGACTCGATCGTTAGGCTTTGCCACGTATCCTGAGTCACCATCATGATCAACTTCGGCAGCTTGCTTCCCTGCCATCCCGCCTCATATACTCTGAACGTTTGGCCGCCTATCGCCGGAAATCGTCTGGCAACGGCCGGCATCAGCCCTCAATTCGCGATCTGCAATCATTCCGGAGAACCCTTTTATGACGACGATTACAACGCCCCCGCATGTGGATAAAGAAACCAATCCGTGGGAGTCACAGCGCGCGCGCTTCGATCTGGCCGCTCAGAAGCTGAATCTGGACGAAGGTCTTTGGCGTGTACTGCGCTATCCCAACCGCGAAGTCACGGTTTACATTCCGGTGCAGATGGACGACGGCCACCTCGAAGTTTTCACCGGATTCCGCGTGCAGCATTCCATCGCCCGGGGTCCCGCCAAAGGCGGCATCCGTTACGCTCCCGACGTCACGCTGGATGAAGTGCGCGCACTGGCCAGCTGGATGACCTGGAAATGCGCCGTGGTGAACATTCCCTTCGGAGGAGCCAAGGGCGGAGTGATTTGCGATCCCCATAAGATGTCGATGGGTGAGGTCGAGCGCATGACGCGCCGCTACACTTCCGAACTCATCGAATTCATCGGTCCGGAAAAAGACGTACCCGCTCCCGACGTCAACACCAACGAACAGATCATGGCGTGGATGATGGATACGTACTCCATGCACATGCGGCAGACGGTCACGGCGGTCGTCACCGGAAAACCGATCAACATCGGAGGCTCTCGCGGGCGCCGCGAGGCCACAGGACGCGGCGTGATGATCGTCTGCGATGAAGCCTGCCAGAAGCTGGGCCTTGACCGCTCGCGCACTCGCGTCATCGTGCAGGGCTTCGGCAACGTGGGGTCCAACGCTGCCCTGTTGATGCATCAGGCGGGCTACAAAGTGATCGGCATCGCCGAGGTTGGCGGCGGCTTGCATAACAAGAACGGCATCGACCTGAAAGCCCTGGTGGATTTCCGCCAGAAGCATGGAACCGTTCACGGATTCCCCGGCGCGGAAAAGGCAGAGACCGCTGATCTACTGGTCGAGGATTGCGAGATTCTGATTCCTGCCGCGACCGAGAACGTCATCACCAGCCGCAACGCAGATCGTGTGAAGTGCCGCATTCTGGCGGAGGGCGCGAACGGACCGACGACTTCGGCGGCCGACGATATCCTCACCGATAAAGGCGTCTTCGTCATCCCCGATATCCTCGCCAACGCCGGCGGCGTAACCACTTCCTATTTCGAGTGGGTGCAGGATCGTCAGGGATATTTCTGGAAAGAATCTGTCGTGAACGAACAACTCGACGCGATCATGAAGTCTTCGTTTGAGGACGTCGTGCGTTACGCCGAAACTCACCACGTAAACAACCGCATCGCAGCCTATATGCTGGCGATCGACCGCGTGGCCTATACGATTCGGCAGCGCGGCATCTACGCTTAAATTCTCAACGACGGAGTTTCGGCCTCCATTTTCGAATGGAGGCCTTTTCTCTTGCTTGACCATTCCCATCCACCTTGTCATTATGTTGCACGCTACTCGGGCTCGGGTTCGGCGCGCTCGCGCGCAAAAGTCTTTCCAAACGAAACATGAGGCGTGCTCTGCCTCAACTGAAAATTTTCGGGAGAAACCTGTGAAAAAAATCGACTCACTGTCGAAATGGTGCGTATGTCTGTGTATTTCTCTAGCGGTCGTTGGAAACACGGCTTGGGCGCAAACCCAATCCACTACCTCCACCAGCGATCAAAGCTCGACCACAACAACCAAGAAATCGAAGAAATCCAAGAAGGCCGCTGCGGCGGCGACCGACAGTTCCTCGACGACGGCTGGCACCCCAGCCACGACTTCGACGGGATCGAAGAAAAGCAAGAAGAGTGCCACCGGAGCGTCTTCGGCTCCCGCTGCAGATGCAACGAAATCTTCCACCGCAAGTCAGAAGCCCGATGCATCGACGGGAAGCGCGCCGGCCGCGGACGCCACTGCCAGCAAGACGTCATCCAAGAAGAGCAAGAAAGCTACTTCGACAATGGCGGCACCAGCAGCATCGTCGGCTCCTGCAGCCAATTCGATGGCAGCTCCAGCGGCCACCCCCGCTCCGGCCGCGAAGACTTCTACGGCTGCCGCTCCTGCCGCTGCTCCTGCGGCCGCACCCGCAGCCAACAGCATGGCACCGGCAGCGACTCCTGCGAAGAAGGCTGCTTCCAAACCCGCTGCGACGCCCGCAGCTTCTGACGCGGACATCGCGGCCGCCAAGTCCTCGGGAAAAGTGTGGGTCAATCTGGACTCGAAGGTTTACCACAAGAGCGGACGTTGGTACGGCAAGACCAAGAGCGGCAAGTTTATGACGGAAGATGAAGCTAAAGCCGCGGGCTACAAAGCTGCTCAATCCGACTAGTTCCAAATTTTAAGGAGACCTCATGACAAGAAAAAATCTGATCGCGCGCGTTCTCATCATTTTGGCAGCAGTCTCGCTCTTGAGCTCTTTGAGCGTAGCGCAAGCTGCAGGTACCATGGCCCCCAGCAAGACGGCGACCGCACAAGCTGCATCCGCTGATTTGCTGGACATCAACTCTGCGACAAAGGATCAGCTCGATGCACTTCCCGGAATTGGCGCTGTCTACTCGCAGAAGATCATTGACGGTCGGCCATACAAGGCCAAGACCGATCTGGTGAAGAAAAAAGTTCTTCCGCAAGCCACCTATAACAAGATCAAGGACAAAATCATCGCCAAGCAAAAATAGGGCACGACGGCTGGAGTTACCCCGATAACGGACTCCGGCCCTCGACGCTCCGCTTCTCAACGTTCGTTTCCGTTCGAAAGGAGTACTTATGGGTTTATTGGATAATCTGGAAAATATGGCAACAAGCAAAGTGGCCGGTTCCAATCCGGAAGCTGCGGCGGTGTTGGAGATGATCCAAAACCATCCCGGCGGAGTTTCTGGCCTGGTGCAATCGTTCCACAGCAACGGTTTGGGTGGACTGGTGAACTCGTGGATCGGCAGTGGCGAAAACCAGTCCGTCAGCCCGGCGCAAATCCAGCAGGTGCTGGGCTCCGGACCGGTGCAGGCTTTGGCGCAAAAGTTAGGGGTTTCACCGGAGCAGGCAAGTTCGACGTTGTCGCAATTGCTCCCGACTGTGATGGACAAGTTGTCGCCCAACGGTGCAGTCCCGGAGCATTCCAACCTTCTTCAGATGGGTGAGAGCCTGCTCTCATCTCTCGGCAAGACCGGAACGAATAGCTAGAGTCTTCAACTGAGAATGGGAACGAGAGCGATCTCGTTCCCATTTTGAATTTCGTGTCCTCGCCCTCCATTGCGTTCCCTTTGTCCGAGGAGGATAATCAACTTGGTTGCCGGCTGGCCACCGGAGCCCTCCGTAGTGTGAACCTACCGAATTCCATCACGCTCATTCGAATCTTCAGCATTCCTCTGCTGATGTGGATCCTTGCCAGCCCACGATTCAACGGGGTGAACGGCGAGCGAGAATTGCTGGCCTCGGCGCTGTTTATCGCGGCGTCCATGACCGATGGCATCGACGGCTATCTTGCCCGCCGGCGCGGACAAATCACGACCATCGGGATCCTCCTGGATCCGCTGGCAGACAAGCTCCTCATCGCAGCAGCTTTTGTGACACTGGTGCAGTTGAATCCCAGCCTGGTTCCGGCTTGGATAGCCGTGGTCGTAATCGGCCGCGAATTCCTGGTTAGCGGATTGCGCTCGATCGCAGCGTCCGAAGGCTTCACCATCGAAGCCAGCGAACTTGGCAAGCTGAAGATGGTGGTGCAGATCGTCTCGGTGGTCGCGGTCATTCTGGATCATCGCTGGAAAGAATGGCCTATATACGGAAATTACATTTTCCCCATTCACTGGATCGCGAACCTCGCCATCTGGTTTATGGTGTGCGTTTCTCTGGTGTCGGCGATCGACTATTTTGTGGCCTTCTGGTCGAAAATTGACCGGCGCGTGGTGAAACGGCGCCGCCGTGCTTTCATTTTGAGCCGGCGCAGAAAGCCTGCTCCGCCAGCGGCTGACCCTGATGTCGCAGCCTCCACCTAGTCCGGTTGATGTTGACCAATCCTCCCGCGGCGAATTCTCGCAAGACGAGAGAACCGTACTGCTTCGGCTAGCTCACGAGTCCATCCTTTCCGCACTCGAACATCGCGAAATCCCGCTCGACCCCCCAACCAACCATTTGTCGGAACCACGCGGAGCATTCACGTCACTGTATCTGAATGATGGGTTGCGCGGATGCGTGGGATACGTTCTGCCTGTGGGCTCGGTATATCGCGCGGTCGCCGAAACCGCGCGGGCCGCGGCTTTCGAGGACACCCGATTTCCGCCGGTGAAGATCGAAGAAGCTCATGCGCTGCAGGTGGAACTCAGCATCTTGTCTCTTCCGCGGGCGATTGCGCCGGAATCCATCGAGATTGGCCGCCACGGATTGCTGATCAGCATGGCCGGCCATCGCGGCCTGCTCCTGCCGCAAGTTCCCACAGAACATCGTTGGGATCGAGAGACGTTCCTCGATCAGACGTGCCGCAAAGCCGGACTGCCCTTGGACGCATGGCGAAAGGGCGCGACGATTGAAGCGTTCACCGCAGAGATATTCGGCGACAAGCAAAGCGATTGAGCTTCCGCAAATCGATCAAGATTTTGGGGTCGCTACCTTCCCGAGCAAAAGAAAACCGGGAACGGTTGCCCGTGCCCGGTCTGGTACTGCAAGTTTGGTAGCGAAACGCTTAGTTCGTTTGATCCAGTTCGACCGTGTCTCCCGCGTGTGTATCTTCCAGCGAGAAGACGATCATTCCCGTCGCGGTCGTGTCGGTCACCCCGATGATCACGATCTCTGACACCGATCTGCGAGGAAGATCGCGCACGTGAATGACGGGACCGTTCCCTTTGGTGAACATGGCCGGATCGACCGAGGGCGTCTTCTTCTGCGTGTCCTCAGCGATGGCGGCCTTGAATGAGAGCGAATCCACAGGATCTTTCAGATCGGCTTCATACGAGCGCACGGCACGGAAGTAGTCGCCGATTTTCACGCCCTGGTTCGAGCCTACATTGAGATATACCTTCTGGCCTGTCCCCAGCTCTGAATCGAAGTCCTTTCCCATCACGATGCGGGCAGAAACTTTGCTGCTCGCGGGCAGGAAGCGGTCGAAACGAATCGGACTGTGGAAGGTCAGGGCCGGCTTCTCCGCGAAAGGAATCGTGGTGTCCCCCGGGTTGACGCCGTCGCACGCGTACTCGATCTGCGCGATGGCTGTCTTGTTGCGCGTGTCAATAACCTTTACCCGCCCGACTTCTTCGTACGGCTGTCCCGTCTCTTTCATCAATTTGCTCTGACCGGGATACATTTCGTACTCGTTGACATCCCGCAGTTCGCGGATGACTTCATATTCGGCGCCAGCGGTGAATCCAGTTCCCTCGAGGTAAACGATGTCGCCACGAGTGAATTTGGTGGTGGAGGGCGTCTGCAGTCCACCAGCTACAAAGTTGGCATCCGGCAGGATGTGCTTGCTGATGAAGCCGGCGCAATAAAGGTCGGAATACGTGGGCGTCTGCACCCGCTCGGTGGGAAAGCTCTCCGTAGTCGGTACGGTTCCTTGCGGAGCTGCGACGGCTGCGCCATCCTCGGCCGATTGTCCCCAAGCCGCAGTGGCGAGCACCAACACTAACAATCCTGTTTTCTTCATGTTACCTCCGGGGAGCCGTTTCGCGGTCCTTCTCCCTTGTTAAATGCCAGAAAAGAAAGGCTTCAAGCGGAAGGTAACAAGCGGGTAAGGGAGGGTCAAGGTTACGAGGGTGTTGGGCACCCCGGAGCAGAAGTTTTTGGCTCAGGATGTTAATCCCTTGTTGCATAAGTAATTAAGGCCCTGTAATAATTCGCCGTTCGTCACGCGATGCCCCAGACTGGGTATTGAACTCAGAATGATGAATTCCGTCTCTCCGTTCGCGCCACGCCTCCTGCCCTTGCGCTTGCCGCGAGTCTGCGTGGCTGTCATCGGCGCCGATGCCAACGAAATGGCGGAAAAGGCCGAAGCTCTGGCGCGCGATAACCCTCTTCTGGAGTTCAGGTTAGACTACCTTCCCAAACCGGGCCTGGCGCTTCCTCGAATCAAACGCTTCCTCGAAAGCCATCCTGGTACCGTGGTGATCGCGACATGCCGCCGAGTCGCTAATGGCGGCAAGTTCCGCGGGTCTATCGCCTCCCAACTCGACATTCTGGGAAAGGCGATCGCTGCAGGATGCCAGCTGGTCGACCTTGAGTTTCAGACCGCCAGCAAGTGCAAACCGCCCCAACTTCAGAAACTTCGCACACGCTCCGGCTTGATCCTTTCGTTCCACGATTTCCGGGCGACCAAGAAGCTGGATGAGACTTTGGAAAAAATGGTCGCTTATCCGGCGGACTACTACAAAGTCGTCAGCACGGCGACGACGCTCTCCGACAACGTGACCATGATCAAATTTCTGGCGCGCGAAGGGGACCGCCATTCTCTCGTCAGCATGTGCATGGGGGAACAAGGAATCATCAGCCGAGTGCTGGGTGTCCGGGCGGGCAGTATTTTTACGTTTGCATCCGCCGGCGCCGGTCAGGAAACCGCCCCCGGTCAGGTGACCGCACAGGAATTACGCAGTGTTTACCGCATCGATCAATTGGATGTCGCCACGAAGGTGTATGGGGTGGTGGGCGATCCCATCGCGCATTCGCTGTCTCCCGCGATTATGAATGCGGCTTTCCGCCGCGAGAACGTTAATGGTGTTTACCTGGCCCTGCATGCCAAGACACTCAAGGATCTTCTCAACTGCGTCAAAGAGATTCCGATTCATGGCATTAGCGTCACGATGCCGTACAAGGAAGCGATCCTGCCGCATCTCGACAACACCGATTCGCACACCACCAAGATTGGCGCCTGCAATACGGTGGTGCGAGCGCAGGACGGCAAACTCTACGGCTTCAACACCGACGCGGCAGGTGTGGTCCGCCCACTCGAGCGTCGGCTTAATACCATCGAGGGTGCCAGGGTTCTTGTCATTGGCGCCGGGGGCGCGGCTCGTGCCGCCGTCTTTGGGCTCAAGGAGCGAGGGGCAGAAGTTTACATTCTGAATCGCACTGCGGCGCACGCCAAGAAGCTGGCGCACCAGGCCCGCGCCCGAATCATGAAGCGTCCTGACCTGAAGAAAATGGCGTTCGACGTAATCATCAATGCCACCCCTGTCGGGATGGCGAATACGCGCGAAACGCCCCTGCAGGACAAAGAGATCAATGCCCGCTATGTCTTTGACATGGTTTACGATCCGGCGGAAACCCGCCTTCTGAAACTGGCTAAAGAGCGGGGTGCCCAAGTCATCCCGGGGATCGAGATGTTCGTCCACCAGGCAGCACGCCAGTTCGAGATTTGGACCGGCAAGCCGGCTCCCTGGGACGAGATGCTGCGAGTCGTACTCCTAGCGCAGCAGGAACGCGCCAACCACGCTGCGAACGCCAAATAAACGTCTGCCGATGCTCCTCAGCAAGAAAAAGTTGCATTTACAAGGTGCCCAAAGTAAGATGCATCTAGGGAGCGCGACTGTAAACGCTTCCGGTTAGCCCAGTACCGCCCGTTCCTTACTTCCAAACTCGCAGTTCATAAGCTTTGGCGAAATAACTCGACGTGAGAGACGGCTTGGTCCGCCTCGATCCCGGTTCGGAGAGTTCAACATGGCGTGGTACGCGTACTGTCTTACCGAGCACCAAACCCTCCCAAATGGCACCCGCACTCGACGTCCTTTCCTCCTAGAGGGCGTACAAGGAGTCAACGGGGCTGCTGTTCTCAGCTATCCCAGTGGTGAATTCGCAGTGATTGTCAGCGAATATGACCACACAGCCGGCGAGCTCGACCATAAAGCCGCAATTGACCACGCACGAGTGGTCAGCAACTGCTTCCGCAATTCCACCGTCCTGCCCTTTAAATTCGGCACGATCTTCGATAGCGACGACGCCCTTCGCCAGGCCGTCCGGGTCAACCGGCGTGCTTTTGGCCTGAGTGTCGCGAAGTTGCGCGGCAAGTCCGAAATGCACATCAAGCTGGTTGTCCGCGATGGTTCCCTGCGCGAGGCCATGATCGACGTTCAGCTGCCTGACACCGTCGGTGGGGACTACCTGTCGAAGCTGAAAGTTAAGGCTTCGAGAGAGCGAGAGCGGCAGACGAAAGCTCGCGCTTTGTCGGTCCAGGTGCATAAGCTGTTCAATCCGCTGGAAGAAGAAGTCAGCTGCAAGAAGGTCGCGCCGGAGGGCATGCTGATTGATATCGCCCACCTGATCGACTCCAAGAGCGTGGAGAAGTACCAGAATCGCTACAGCACAGCCGCCAAGCAGCTTAAGAACTGTGAAGTGGCCATCAGCGGCCCTTGGCCTCCGTATCACTTCCTTCCCGGCAAGCTACGCACAGTAGCCGGCAACAGCTAGATTACGTCCGTTTCGCATGGAGCCCATGGCATGACAAGCCATGGGCTTTTGCTTTGCCCTTCGGCATCGCCGTGCATTGAATATGCATTGTTCTGCACTTGGTACTTCCGGTGTTGCCTCGCGATACCGCCGACGGAGTCCGTGGGCGCGGTCGGCAAACCATTCATAATTGGCAACTTATGGCCTGACGTGAGGCTAATCACAGGATTTCCACAATTTGGCGCGGCAAGTGCTTCAGTCATCCGTTAGAAAGAGGCCGCACACTCCATGACTTTTATCCTCTTCGATTCTACGCGTCACTTCCCGGAGCGCCGTTCGGGTTTACGGAACGGCACCTTGCATCGCCTTTCCTGACATTGCCCACCAATTCGTAGCCTCTTGAAACGTGGCCCCAGCAATGGGGCCATTTTTTATCGAAACAAGTAGCGAGTGTTTGGTTCTCATTTCTTTGGCAGGTCAGATACACTGACGTGCGACATGCCAAGCATTCGCCTTCGCCCTGAACTGGCCGCGATGTTGCTCTTCGCATTTTCGATCGCCGCCGCCCAAAACCCCCAGTCGAAACCCGCGCCCGCCTCCCCTTTCGGAGGTATCCCGCAAATGACGCAGGCGCAGCAGGAGAACTACTCCGACCAACTTCTCGGCGAGTTAGCGGAAATCAAGGCCGCAGCCCTTTCCGACGACTACGCCTACCATCAAGTCGCGCATTTGACGGAGAACATCGGCCCACGCATCAGCGGTTCGCCCCAAGCCAAAGCCGCTGTGGACTACGTTGCAGCCGAGTTGCGCCAGCTTGGGCTTGATGTTCAGCTTGAGGAAGTAAAGGTTCCACATTGGGTGCGAGGCGCGGAAACCGCGGAACTCGTGGAGTATCAGGGCCAGGCCCCGGGTACGACACAGAAAGTCGTTCTAACGGCTCTCGGCGGAAGCAGCGCTACACCCGCCGAAGGACTCAATGCGGACGTCATCGTCGTCAACAATTTCGATGAACTCAAGAAACTCGGGCGCGACCAGGTCGCCGGCAAGATTGTTTTGTTCAACGAGATCTTCGATAAGCAGAAGGCTGCGGCCGGCCTTTCATTCGTGTCCTACGGAGAGGCCGTTCGTTACCGTGCTGCCGGACCAAAGGCCGCTGCGGACCTAGGAGCGGTCGCTGGCCTGGTCCGTTCGGTAGAAAACGCCGACTATCGGCTCCCGCACACCGGATTTAGTATTCCCGCCGGCATCCCCGCTGGTGCAGTCACGGCTGAGGACGCCGAACTCATCGCTCACCTCGCGGCACAGGGTCGAGTTCGTATGCATCTCACGTTGACTCCGCAAAAGCTTCCTGACGCAACCGGATACAACGTGATCGCCGACCTGAAGGGCAGCGAACATCCCGAGCAGGTTGTTGTTGTCTCCGGACATCTTGATTCCTGGGATCTCGGCACCGGAGCCATCGACGACGCAGCTGGAGTTGCGGCCGCGATGCAGGCTGCAGAGGTTTTGCAGAAACTGCATCTGCGCCCCAAACGCACACTGCGCGTAATTGCATGGATGGACGAGGAAAATGGTGGAGCGGGAAGTCAAACTTATACGAAAGATCATTCGAACGATTTCCCCAGGCACATCGCGGCGATCGAGAGCGATTCCGGCGCGGCCCACCCGCTCGGATTCGACATTCGAATGACGACCAGTGCCGCTGATTTGCTCCGCCCCGCATTGAATGTTCTGCAAAGTTTCGGAGCCACGGCCCTGCAGCCCAGCAGCTATCCTCCGGGCGCCGACATCGCAGCTATGTCTGAAGCGGGAGTGCCCGCGCTCGGGCTCCTCCAGGATGGACGCACGTATTTCAACTATCACCACAGCGCCGCCGACACGCTCGATAAGATTGTGCCGAGCGAATTGCGCGAGAACGCCGCGGCCATGGCCGTCATGGGATACGCGCTCGCCGATATGAAGGATCCTCTGCCTCGGTAAAGATCAATCTGGATTCCACGCAATCACGGTACACGGGCGGGGTCCATCCGCAACATCTGGAGTGTTAGCGGGTTTCTAAGGTAAGAGAGAGCGTGATTAGGATCACACTGCGGGGGTCAGTCTGACGACAGCCCTTTGAGCGGTTGACGCATCTTAATTCCCGCGCTTATCATTTTCGTTTGGCCTCACGACCACGGACGCCTCCGCTGCGGGGCGTCCTAAAAGTTATAAGGCCTTTTCGGATTCGAAGTGAACCTATGGATAAGAAGAAGCTCGAAACATTCAAGAAACGGTTGGAGACGCGGCAGCAGGAATTGCGCCGCACAGTGAATCGGACTCAGGCTGACGGCCGATCCGCCGACGAGGACACGGCGCAGGATATCGCCGATCGCGCTGCCAGCTCTTACACCAAGGAATTTTTGTTCAGCCAGAGCAACAACGAGCGCCAGTTGTTACAGATGGTGGACCGGGCGCTCGCCCGTATCCGCGAAGGCAGCTTCGGGGAGTGCATCCACTGCGGCAAGGAGATCAATGCCAAGCGCCTCGAGGCCGTGCCGTGGACGCGCCACTGCATCGAGTGCCAGGAGAAACTGGAGCAGGGATTGCTGGAGGAAGCTCCGCGATAGAAGTTTGTGCGAGAACGAAATGCCGCCGAGAAATCGGCGGCATTCGCATTTTGTGGATCATGTAGGGACGGCAGCCTCGGCTGTCTGCCGGACGCCGCCTAATTGCCCGGCTTCTTCATCTCCTCTTGCGCTGCTTCGGCCCCGGGCATCACGTTCTTCAGAGGAGCATTCTTTTGCTCATTCAGTTCCGGACGTGGTAGCGGCTTGCGCGGCAGCATCTGGTCACGCATCGCCGTGTTGTAGACGAAGATCGCTTCTACAGTGGCTGCCTGCGCGAGATCATCCGGTTGCAGCCGCTCATAGGTATCCATGTTGGAGTGATGCGTGCGTGAACTGTAATCGAGCATGTCCTGAATGAACTGGAAGCCCGGTACACCGACGGAATCGAACGCTTCGTGGTCCGTTCCGCCCGTGTTTCGCATGGTGATCGTGCTGACACCCAGGTCAGCCAGCGGCTGAATCCATTGCTGGAAGATCGGACCGACAGCGGCGTTCTCCTGCAAGTAAACGCCGCGGATCTTTCCGCTTCCATTGTCAACATTGAAGTATCCGGAAATTTTCTGCTGCTCCGGCTTTACTTCCACCGGACCAGCAGGCTTGCGCAGAAAATCCGGCAACGACAATTGATCTGGCGCTGTCGAGAGCGGCACGAATCCGAAGTGTTGTTTCACGTAGCCGTAAGAGCCAAATTCGCCCTGCTCTTCTCCGGTCCAGAGGCCGACGCGGATCGTCCGGCGGGGCTGCACGTGCAGCGCATTCAAGATACGCATCACTTCCATCGCAACCACCGTGCCCGCGCCATTGTCGGTCGCGCCGGTGGCGGATGCCCAGGAATCCAGGTGTCCACCAACCATCACGACCTCATCTTTCAGCTTCGGATCGGTGCCTGGAATCTCGGCAATCGTGTCGAAACCATGCTCGTGATCGCCTGTAAATTCTGTCTCCACGTCCATTTCGACGGTCACGGGAACATTCGCCTTGAGCAGACGGTACACGCGGCCATAATTCTCGATCGCTGTGACCACCACCGGAAGGGTTTCGGCATGCTCGCGCTTGTAGGTGAACCAGCCCATGCCCGCCCCGCCGTCATCGAAAATCGTGCCGCCCGAACCGCCGTTGTTTCGGCCGTCGCGGCTCGGAATCACGATTGCCGCAGCGTGCTCCGCCGCGAAAAACTGTCCAGCCTTTTCGCGAAATTCCAGCCGCTTGATGAATTCCGCGAATCCATCCTGGGGCTCACCCACGTGCACCGGAAACTCCACCGTGGTCTTAAGATTCGCATCGTCCCGGCGCTCGAACAGCGGCTTGTCCACCGGCTTCACGTCGCGCATCGGGCCGAAGAAAACGATCTTCCCCTCCAACTTGCCTTTGAATTTTTCCAGATCTTTCTCGTCTTTCGCATCCACCCAAATCGCGCGGCCGCTCACCGGCCCATGACTCGACGGCGACCAGGGCAACGCTTGAGCGATGAAAACCGCAGTGTCAGGCGCCGACATGCGGACCCAGGTGTTGAGCTGCCGCCAGCCCATGCCGAACTCGCCCCAATCCTCAAGATGTGCGTTGCTGCATCCCATCGCGGCGAGCTGCTCCCGCGTCCACTCGTTGGCGCGTTTCAGGTTGGGAGAACCAGTCAGCCGCGGTCCAATGCCGTCGTCCAAGCCCGAGGCAAACTCCATGACATGCGAATGCTCGAGGCCCTCTTCCCGGATTCGCTGGTACATGGTGTAGTCGAGAGTCTCGGTCGCCGGCTGCGGCAGTTCGTACGACGGTTTGCTGCTTTCGTCAGTCTTGGTTTCTTTAGATTTCTTATCAGTGGCAGAGAGAACAGAGACACAAAACAAGAGCGCAAGAACGGCGATGAAGTGCTTGTGAGCGTACATTTTTCTTGGATTCCTCCCAGAACGGAAAGCGCAGAGTAGCAGAAGGACATATCATAGGGGAAGAGAACCTGAGCTGGAATTGCGAGCGCGACAGCAAGTCACAACAACAAGTCGATGTGAGTGTTTTGGATTTCGTTGATTTTGCTCCTTGCGAGGACGGCGCGGAGTTTTTGACGCCCCCTTTACCCCCTGTTAAACTGCTAGTTTGTCTCAAACAATTTAGCCAGCCCACCGTTGTTATCAGAAGGGAAGTTTGTGCGCGCAGAAACCCGCCATCAACTAAAGCAGGACGCATTTAGCCGAGTGACCATCGGCGCCGCCGAAAAGACCGCCCATTGGACCGTCGAACACCGAACCACGCTGATGATCTCTACAGTGGTCGTCGCAGTCGTCCTGGTTGCCGTGATTGGCGGCTGGTATTACCTGAACGGACAAGATGAAAAGGCCAGCCTTGAGTTGTCCCAGGCGGTTCGCACCATGGATACCCAGCTGCGTCCGGCCGGCACTCCAGCCCAGCCTGACTTTCCCACTTTCGCCTCGGCCAAAGAGCGCTCGGAGGCTGCGAAGAAGCAGTTCCAGGCCATCGTCGATAAGTATCCGCATACTCGCACCGCCGATATGGCCCATTATTTTCTCGGAGTAACAGCGGTCAGTCTGGGCGACAACGCATCAGCCGAAAGCAACTTCAAGGAAGTGATTTCCGCCGGTAACCGTCAGGTTTCGTCCCTCGCCAAAGACGCGCTGGCCGCGTTCTATGCGAACACGGGCCGGACAAAAGACTCCGTCGCTCTTTATCAGGAGTTGATCAATAAGCCCACCGACTCAGTCAGTAAGGTGACGGCGCAACTTCAGCTGGCGGAAACTTACCAAAGCTCCAACCAGCCTCTCGACGCGAAGCGCCTCTACGAACAGATCAAGAAAGACAATCCCGCCAACGAAGCCGGACAGGTGGCGACGGAAAAACTGGCAGAACTGAAGTAGGGGCTAGCCAGAGATCCAGGGGGCAGAGTTACAGACATTGTCTCCCGCCGAACCGCTAGCTCACTCTTCACGCATCATTGCTCACTTGCATTTCTAACCTGTGGCCCCTGCTCCGCCCTGCTCTCAGTCCCCTGCTCCCTGATACCATGTTGCAGTCTCAAAACTCATCCACATGGCCGATCTCACTCTCCGCATCAATGGCAGTGAAAACAACGTCAGCGTTCCTCCCGAAACTCCTCTACTCTGGGTGTTGCGCGACACGCTGGGCCTGACCGGCACAAAATTTGGCTGCGGCGCCGGATTGTGTGGGGCTTGCACGGTCCACGTCGACGGCAATGCGATCCGTTCCTGCTCGATGCCGGTGTCGCAAGCCTCGGGCAAGAACATCACAACGATTGAAGGTCTTTCCGCCAACGGTTTGCACGTACTGCAGGCGGCCTGGATCGCGGAAGAGGTTCCGCAGTGCGGCTATTGCCAGACCGGACAAATCATGTCGGCTGCAGCTTTGTTAGCCAAGACGCCGAATCCATCCGACGATCAGATCACGCAAGCCATGAACGGCAATCTCTGCCGCTGCGGAACGTATGAACGAATCCGCAAAGCAATTCACCGCGCTTCGGCAAGCGGGAGTGCACGATGAGTCCTCTAACGCGCCGTGGATTCGTCACCGCTGGAGCGGCCGCCGGAGCCGGTCTCGTGATCGGCTTCTACCTGCCCCACGGGAGTGGTTCCGAAAAAGAGATCTTTTCTCCCAACGCCTATCTGCGCATCACGCCCGACAACAAGATCACGATCGTCGTGGCGCGCTCGGAGATGGGCCAAGGTGTCCGCACGGCTCTTCCGATGATCCTCGCCGAAGAACTCGAAGCGGACTGGAAACAAATCGAGATCGAACAGGCCGGGGCCAGCACGCTATTCGGCGATCAGACGACTGGAGGTAGCGCGAGCATCCGCACAACCTGGGATCCGATGCGCAAAGCCGGAGCCGTTGCGCGGGAAATGCTGATCTCTGCGGCAGCTCTGACCTGGAACGTTCCACGGTCGGGTTGCACGGCTGAGAATAGCCACATCAAGCACGCCGCAACCAATCGTAGCCTCGCGTACGGAGATCTCGTCGCCAAAGCCTCAACGCTGCCCATTCCAACCGACGTCACCCTGAAACAAAGCAAGGACTACAAGATTGTCGGACAGCGACTGCCCCGCGTGGACTCGCCGTCGAAGGTGAAAGGCGAAGCGACATTCGGCATCGACTTCCGTTTGCCGGGAATGAAATATGCCGTGCTGTCGCGCTGCCCTACCATCGGTGGGAAAGTATCGAGCTTCGACGACAAGGATTCCAGGAAGATTTCCGGCGTGAATTATGTCGGCAAGATCAGCGACTCAGCCGTTGCGGTTGTCGCCGACAGCGTGTGGGGGGCGATGGAAGGCCGCCGCATGCTCAACGTTACGTGGGACGACGGACCAAACAAGGATCTGAACACCGCCGCCGTGATGACTTCCTTGAAACAAGGAGCGACGAAGAAACCTGCCAGCATGTACCTCGCAGGCAATCCCGCGAACGCTTCGGGAAAAACAGTTTCCGCCGAATACACGCTGCCTTTCATGGCGCATGCCCCGATGGAGCCCGGCAACTGCACTGCGCACTATCAGGCATCAAAGTGCGAGCTGTGGGCGCCGACGCAAGTTCCGCAAGATTGCCGAGACTCGGTCGCGCCCGCTATCGGACTCGACCCCGATCAGGTGAAGGTGAACGTCACGCTGATGGGTGGAGGCTTCGGCCGCCGGCTCGAACATGACTATGCCGTCGAGGCCGCACTCGTCTCCAAAGCGATCAGCGGTCCGGTGAAAGTCCTCTGGACGCGCGAAGACGATATGCGCTTCTCTACATACCGCCCGGCGAGTCTGCATCAAATCAGCGCCAAGGTCGACGGCTCAGGATTTCCGGTAGCGTTGACCCATCGCATCATATCGCCCTCGATCAGCGGGCAGAAGGGCCAGCCGGTACCGAACGGAGTCGATCCCGATCTTCCCGACGAAGCCGGACCGGTCTACGGATTCCCGAACTATTCGATCGAATATGTGATGACCGAGACTCCCGTGCCTCTGGGATGGATGCGTTCGGTATATGCGCTGCAAGCAGCGTTTGCCCTGGAAAGCTTTATCGACGAACTTGCGATCGCAGCGGGAAAGGATCCGTTTCAGTACCGGCTGCACCTGCTGGCGAAAGATCAGGACTTACAATATTTCACCACCACCTGGCACACTGCCCGTATGCGCGGCGTACTGCAGCTCGCCGCCGAAAAGGCTGGCTGGGACAAGCCTCTTCCGGCCGGACGCTATCGCGGGATCGCCTGCTTTGGCTGCTTCGCTTCCTACATGGCCGAGGTTGTCGAGATCACCATGGAAAACGATCAGCCCCGCGTGCATCGCGTTGTCGCCGTCGTTGATTGCGGACAGGTTATCAATCCAAGCATTCTCGAGCAGCAGATTCAGGGCGGCATCGTTTACGGCCTTGCCAACGCTTTACGAGCGAAGATCACAATCGAGAAGGGGCGCGTGGTGCAAGGGAACTTCGACGACTACGCGCCGCTGCGAATGGAAGAAACGCCAACCGTGGAAGTCTATGCAGTTCCGAGCAGTGAAGTACCGACCGGAATTGGCGAGCCCTCAGTGCCTCCTATCGCCCCGGCGCTGTGCAACGCGATTTTCGCGGCAACGAAGATGCGAATCAGAACATTGCCCGTCATTAGTTGATTCCGTGTATATCTCCGGCCGACGTTGCGCCGGCGTCTCACTCAGGAGGATTCGTGTTCCGCAAGTGCGTTGTGGCAATTCTGCTTTTCTCTGCGATCTCGTTTTGCCAGACGGCTCCAACTTCTTCGGTTCCGCCTTCCCGCCTCGCGCATATCCGTCACGGCGTCAATCTCAGCGAATGGTTCGCGCAGGTTTACGACCCCAAGGGATACACCAAGGAACACTTCGAAACATGGACGACTTCGACAGATATCGCTCTCATCAAGTCCGCTGGCTTCGATCATGTCCGCCTGAGCGTTAATCCCCAGCCGATGATGGACGCCGCCTGGCGCCAGCGTGGCAGTGAAGAATATTTCAGCTATCTCGACGCAGCCATGAAGATGATCCTCGACGCGGGTCTGGCCGTTGAGCTCGACATGCATCCTGACTCCGACTTTAAAGCCAAGCTGGCGAAAGACGATGACTTTGTCGAGCGCTTCGCCGATTTCTGGCGCATCGTCGCCCAACATTATTCGACATCCTCATGGGATTCCGAGCGCATATTCTTCGAAATCCTCAACGAGCCTGAAATGCGCGATCCCTATCGCTGGTACGGCGTCGAGGCCAAGCTAGCGAAGGCGATTCGTGATGGCGCGCCGGCCAACACGATCATCGCGGCTGGCGCCAAGTGGGACGACGACTACGACATGCTCATGCTGGAACCGTCTGCGCGATTTAAACGTGATATACGTCTTTCATTTTTACGATCCGCACATCTTCACTCATCAAGGAGCGACGTGGGGTGCGTTCTACTGGCACTGGCTAAAAGATCTACACTATCCTTCAAATCCCGAAAATGCCGCGGAAGTCGCGCGAACGCTTCCTGACGCAGTTCATCGCATGGACGTGGTTCGATACGGGCAGGATCACTGGGATGCCGGGCGAATTGACATCGAAATCAATCAGGCTGCCGATTGGGCGAAAAGAAACGGAGTGCCGTTGATCTGCAATGAATTCGGCGTCTATCGTCATGCCGAACCGCAAGATCGTCTTGCCTGGATCAAAGACGTCCGCACCTCCCTCGAGCGCCACGATATTGGATGGGCCATGTGGGACTATTCCGGCAGCTTCGGCGTCGTGACGAAGAAAGATGGAAAAAACAAGCTGGACGCGGACACGGTGAAAGCACTTGGATTGAAAATGCCCTAGAGCAGCGGATGTGCTGTGCTCGATGATTT
This sequence comes from uncultured Acidobacteriota bacterium, assembly GCA_963700225.1. GTDB lineage: Bacteria > Acidobacteriota > Terriglobia > Terriglobales > Acidobacteriaceae > Sulfotelmatobacter. The sequence continues at coordinate 86,635 of CAVOWU010000011.1, read as the reverse complement.
AGTGAGGAATTGTCTGCCTCATATCAGAAGCGAAGTTCTGAAATGCGGCTAGATCTTCGGCTGGACCTGTTCCCAACGCGCTCTTTCGATCCAGCGCGTCCTGGGCAGCTCTCTCGGCACTCCAATATTTCAGGAAGACTCCTTCACGCAGGTAACGGATTTCCTGCAAGGTCGAATCCGATGCGCCTGCATATTTGTCGATCTGGCGCAGGAAGAACGTGAACAGGGGATCGGGCAATTCAAAGTTGTCGGGTACGTCACGGCGTTTGTATTCGTAGATCGTTTTCTGCTGCCACGGATTGAACTTCCTCGTACCAAACGAATCGTTCACACCAAGAAAAATCTGTGACGTCGGCACCACGACACGTACCTCGGCTCCATTTCCAGGATGGATTACCCACACCGCGACCGTATGATTCGAGTAAGGCCAGAATAGCCCGACACTCCGGACTCCAGCACGCTCTACCAGAAACGCATACAAAGCCGACAGTTCATCGCACTCGGCAGAAGCCGTCGGCGACAGCAGCGAAACGTCTCGCATGGTCTTCCACTGGCGCCAGACACGATCCGAATTCGGCGGCATGTTCGTGATTGTCCAATGGACGTTCCAGAATCCGGCGTCTCGCGTGGCCTCGTAGAGCAACCGGACTATGACAAAGTCGGAATAGCTGATGCTGTCGGGAGCAATTTTGTAGGCTGTGGTGAAGGATTGAAAACTGAGCCGCATTCCAGAACTGCTTTCGAGAGCGCCTTCGCCCTGGCGCGTATTTCACTGACCAGATGGGCAACGGTCGCGTCGGACGGCGAGAGGCGAAGCTGCTTCGCGCCGGGATTGACCGCCGGAGAACTCGTAGCCGCCAATGCCATGATCAAAGCGCAGCAACAGAGAAAGAAGCGCGGCGATATCACAGACAGATGATATCGGCGGGCCTCCGAATTGCCAGCTAAATCAAAGGGTTCACCAGTTTATTTCCGCGGAAACCTAAGCAGCCTCGGCGGTGTCTAAGTCAGCGGGTTCTCTCCACGCTCTACAATTGCAGGCACCACGATCCGCCCATTCCGCCGACGAGGTTGGCCATGATCGAAGCCGTGCATCTCACCAAGCGCTACGCTTCTTTACCTGCCGTGCAAGACTTGTCGTTTACGCTGTGCCCGGGACAAGTCCTCGGCTGCCTCGGCCCGAACGGCTCTGGAAAAAGTACGACCGTGAAAATGCTCACGGGTTTGCTCGAGCCAACCCGTGGTGTGGTTCAGTTTGCCGGCCGAAATATTCAGGATGACCTGGCGGCTTATCGAAAATGCCTTGGATATGTGCCCGAAGAGGCTCATCTCTATCCGTACCTAACCGGATGGGAGTATCTGGAGATGATCGGGACACTTCGCGGGATGGCTCCCTCCGGACTGGCAATCAAGATTGACTCCCTCCTCGAACTTCTTTCGCTTCATGCGCACCGCCATGCCAGCATCGGCACCTATTCGAAGGGAATGCGGCAGCGCATTCTGCTCATCGCCGCCATCATGCACGATCCCGATGTCTTCATCTTCGATGAACCGCTGTCCGGCCTGGATGTCACCTCTGCGCTCATTTTCAAGAACCTGGTGCAGGAGCTCGGCCGGAGCGGCAAGCTCGTGTTCTATTGCTCGCATGTGCTGGAGGTCGTCGAAAAGGTCTGCACCGACGTCCTGATCCTGCGCAAAGGTGTCGTCATCGCACAGGATTCCGTGGCGAATATCGGCCGCATCCTCGGACAGTCGCTGGAGAATACATTCCTTCATCTGGTCGACGATGTGGACACCATGACGGTTGCGCACGACATCGTTGATGTGATGAGGGCAGCATGACCTCGCCCTTCGAAGTGCTTCTCCATTGGTGGGAGTACTACCGCGAGCGTCCTTTCTGGCGACTGGTGGAACTGTTTATTGCGCGCGTCTTCCGCGGCGGCGGAGACTCCGATGCGGAAGGCATCGATCTGGGAGTGGGCCTCGTCCTTACCCTGTTGGCGATGCCCGGTGGATTTGTGTCACTGCTCCTTCTGAATAAATATGGAACCCTGATCGAATGGATGCGGGGAACTGCCCACGTTGATCCTTTGCTCGCTGCCTTTCCCGACGAGTACTTCTTCATTGTCCTTTCCATGACCGTAACCGGCGCGGCGGCGATATGGCGTTGGGACGCCATCTTCCCTGACCGCCGCGACTACATCAATCTGGTTCCGCTGCCCATCTCCACTCGTACGATCTTTTTCGCCAATCTCGTCGCAGTACTTTTCCTTGCCGCGCTGGTCGCTTTCGATGTCAATGCTGCATCGTGCGTCCTGTTCCCCGCAGTCGTAGGGGCGACACAAGACAAATTCCTGTTTTTCGCGAAGTTTGCGGCTGTGCATGGGCTCGGAGTTGTACTTTCCAGTGTGTTTGCGTTTTTTGCCGTGTTTTCGGTGCTGGGACTGCTGATGGCAGTACTGCCTCCGCGCTCTTTCCGGCGCATTTCAGCTTATATTCGCGGCCTCGTGGTGGTTTACCTGGTCACTCTTCTCTGCACCAGTTTCGCGATCCCGGCATTGTTAAGGCGGGTGAAGGGACCGGTCCCGTCCTGGGCATTTCTGCTGCCTTCATGCTGGTTTCTGGGTTTGTGCCAGTCTTTACGCGGACGCGCCAATCCTGTGCTGTCAGAACTCGCCCGGCTCGTTCTCCCGGGAATGGTAATCGTGGTGACCCTCGCTCTATGTGCCTACGCCATAAGCTACCGCCGCCACTTCATGCGCATTGCCGAGATGGCGGACGGCGGCGTTACTCTGCACAATCATCGGACCTCACACTTGGGACTTCTAGTAACCCGACTGCTCTTGAGAACACCTTTTCAACGAGGGTGTTACGGATTTGTATGGAAAACCCTGAGGCGAAGCGAACCTCACCGCCTGGTTCTGTCCGCAATCGGCGGACTCGCCGTTGTGTTGTCCTCTCAGTCCCTGCTGAACGCCGTGGAAGAGACGAAAACGTTGCGTTCCGCTGCTCTTTCGCCGGACGCCCTCGCCGTCCCCTTCATTCTGTCCTTCCTGTTGATTGTCGGACTCCGGATCATTTTCGAGATTCCGGTGGAACTGCGCGCCAACTGGATCTTTCAGTTGATGCTTGATCCGGATCATCAAGAGTGCGAGTCTCTGGCCAGAAGAGCAATTCTCATCCTGGTGCTGCCTGGTATCCTGGCCCTGTCATTTCCTGCCTATGCTTACCTGGAAGGTTCAGCAGTCGCATGCATTCATACGCTGCTCGCGCTGACCTGGGCCGTGTTGCTGACGAATATCGTTCTGATTCGCTTCCGCAAAGTGCCGTTCACTTGCACACTTCCACTCTTCAAGCAGCACTCCATCGTGACGCTCGTAGCCTGTTGCTTTGGATTTCTCATCTACGCGCTCTCGACGGCGGAGTTCGAATCGTCGGCTCTCGCTCAGCCGGCTCGCCTGATCAGCCTTCTGCCCGTTGTCGCTCTGGCGTGGTACATCCCGCACTATTTGACGAAGAACACCCTCGAGCTGGATCGAAGATTAATCTTCGAGGAATCGGGCACCCGGACCATTGAGGTGTTACGGCTTGGGGATTGAACCGGCATGGAGTCGGGCGCCGCAGACTTTCTTGACACTTTCCCCTGTCTGGCCTTTATCCTAAGTCTTGCTCCTTGCGGTACTTACGCCTCTTGGCGTGCTTCCGCGGGCCGTTGTCGGCGCGATCGCCGCGGAGATTTCGCCATGTTCCTCGACATCAAAGATTTGGAACGTCATCCTCTCGATTTTGAGGAGGAGTTTCAGCCCGGTGTCATCGACTTCGGAACCGAAGCTCGCCAGCGCACTCCGCTGAAGACCTCTGGCCATGCCGAAGTGATCGAGGAGCATCACGGCAAGCACCAGATAATCCAGGACATACGCCTGCGAGGGCATCTGTCGGCGGGGCTTGAGTTGCAGTGCGCACGATGCCTGGAGCCGGTGAAACAAGAGGTCGCGCGCGATTTCGAATTGCTTTACCGTCCACTCGGCGCGGACGCAGGCCGCGACGAGCTTTCTGTTACCGATGCGGAGGCCGAGATCGGCTATTATCAGGGCGAGGGAATCTTGCTGGAAGATGTGTTGCGCGAGCAGGTGTTGCTGGCTCTGCCTCTGAAGGTTACGTGCGGCCCTGACTGCAAGGGATTGTGCCCGCAGTGCGGCAAGAATCTGAATCAGGAACAATGTTCCTGCTCGACTGCGCTCGAAGATCCACGCTGGGCGGCTTTGAAAGAAGTCCGCGGCAGACTTGATCATTGATTTTGAAAACGGCACCCAGATGTAAGGGTGCTCCATCCGTGCAGCGTTTTGTGCGACAGGATGGGGGTTTTGACTTATCGAAATTTTAGCGGCGGATGAAACGCCGCGAGAAGGAATCGAACACCATGCCTAATCCAAAACGGCGACACTCCCAGAAGCGCACCTCCACTCGGCGCGCCCACGATGCTCTGAAAGGCCATAGCCTCTCCGAATGCCCCAACTGTCACGAGAAGAAGATGCCCCACCGCGCTTGTCCAAAATGCGGTTACTATAAGGGACGCGAAGTACTCGACGTTGAGGAAGCCAGCTAGTTTCACTACACCATGCCTAGCGTGATCGCGCTGGATGCGATGGGTTCCGATCGCGCGCCCAAGCCTGAAATCGAGGGCGCGATCCAGGCCGCGCGCCAATATGGCGTGCGCGTCCTGCTGATCGGTCCTGAGACCATCGTCAAGACAGAACTCGACCGTCACTCGGCGGCTCGGCGCCTGCCGATCGAAATCGTCCACGCCAGCGAATACATCACCATGGAAGACAAGGTGGAGGCGATCCGCGCCAAGCGCGATTCCTCCATGCGCGTCGGCTTGCGAATGGTGCGCGAGGGACAAGCCGCAGGATTCGTCACCGCCGGCAACACCGGTGCGGCCATGGCGACCGCAAAGATTGTGCTGGGCGCGGTTCCGGGCGTCGATCGTCCCGCGCTCGCTGCCGTGTTCCCGACCGCTCCCGGAAATCCCGCTATGCTGCTCGACGTCGGCGCCAACGTCGATTGCACGGCGCAAAACCTCGAACAGTTCGCCGTGATGGGCGACGTCTATTTCCGCGCCATGTTCGGCCGGAAGCCTGGCACGCGCGGCCCCCGCGTCGGCCTGCTTTCGATCGGCGAAGAGGAATCCAAAGGCAACGATCTCACTCGCGAAGCCTTCCAGCTTCTCAAGCAGCTTCCTCTGAATTTTGTCGGAAACGTTGAAGGACGCGACCTTTATAACGGAGAAGTCGACGTTATCGTGGCCGATGGCTTTGTTGGAAACGTGGCATTGAAGATCTCGGAAGGCGTCGCCAACCTCGTGCGCACTGCTCTGAAGGAATCACTAAAAGCAACGATCACGCGACAGGTCGGAGCGTTGCTCTCCCGCAGCGCCTTCACTGATTTCAAGAAACGCCTTGATCATACAGAGTACGGCGGCGCACCGCTGCTCGGCGTGAAAGGCGTCTGCATCATCACGCACGGATCGTCGAACGCGAACGCCATGAAGAACGCGGTACGCGTCGCCGCGGAATTTTCGGAGAGCGGCGTCAACCAGTCGATCGAGAGAGGTCTGGCTGCGATTCATCCGGCAGGGCGTGAGGAAGTAACGCAGTCTAACTGAACCGATCCCATGATTGATACCACCATCGCACTGCTTTTTCCCGGCCAGGGCTCGCAAGCTGTCGGCATGGGCAAAGATTTGGCCGAGAAATATCCGGTTGCGCGGCGGACCTTTGAAGAGGCCGACGATGCTCTCGGTTACAAGCTTTCCCAGCTATGCTTCGAAGGACCGGAAGATCAGCTGCGTCTCACCGAGATCACACAGCCGGCGATCCTGACTACATCGATCGCAGCCCTCCGCGTGCTGGAGACCCGCCTTCCGAAGCCAAGTTACGTTGCCGGACATAGCCTCGGAGAATATGCAGCCCACGTTGCCTCCGGAACGTTCACCTTTGCTGACGCCGTGCGTACGGTTCGCAACCGCGGCAAATATATGCAGGAAGCTGTGCCTGTCGGTGTTGGCGCAATGGCTGCCATTCTCGGTATGGATCTTGAGAAAGTCACCAGCGTATGCCAGGACGCAGCGCAAGACGAAGTCTGTTCTCCCGCGAATATCAACTCGCCCGAGCAGATCGTGATCTCCGGCAACACAGCTGCCGTCGAACGAGCCGCGAAGCTTGCCGACGAGCGGGGAGCCAAGCGCGCCAAGCTCCTGCCCGTGAGCGCTCCTTTCCATTGTTCTCTGATGAAGCCCGCGCAAGACCGTCTGGAGCTCGATCTGAACAAGCTCGCAAGACACCAGCCTGTTTACCCGGTCGTGTGCAACGTAGACGCTGATCTCGTTACCGATGACTTGCGCGCCGTGCAGACGCTCGTGAGACAAGTAACCGGTGCGGTCCGGTGGGATCCGTGCATGCGCCTGCTGATCGCGCAGGGCGTTCAGACGTTCATCGAAGTGGGTCCGGGAAAAGTGCTGTGCGGGCTAATGCGGCAGATCGATCGATCGAAAACCTGCCTCAATGTTGGGGATGACGCGTCTCTCTCGAAAACGCTGGAAGCACTGGAAAAAAGTCCCGCCTAGCAAGCGGTCAGTGGAAGATCAACTCGCAAGGCGGATAGCTGAGCGTCTTGTCTGATTTCTCCACCCAAACCTGTGCGTGTTCCGCGCGCTCGTTCACAATCACATCGACAACCACTCCCGTGCCGGGACCAGAGCAGGTGCTTGCGCCATACACCTTCAGTGTCTTGATCAGACCCCACTCTCCGCCCGGTCCCCAATCGCGGTAGAAATCGCCGTACGGGTATTTCGGATACTTTTCCGGATGCTGCGACCAGTTGGGATCATGCATCCAGATGCCGTACGCAGTCTTGTAATCCTGCTTCTGCAGCGCGTCGAAGAAATGGCCGACAATCCGCTCCTCCGGTAAATAACGAAACCACCAGCCCAGCCCGGCCAGGATCACGACAATGGCGATGCTCGCAACGATTCTGCGCGTGCGTTTTCGCGCTTTTTCGGGATCGTACTCTGCAGCGTCCAGGAGAGTCATACCTCTCTAGCATAACGGACACGGCGAAGAAGGTAAAAGTTCCCGAAAGATACTTGGGGCTCCGGGCAATTCGGGGACGCGCCGGGTTTCAATTGCACAATTAGAAAATTCCCCAATTGCTCAATCGTCAGAGGGTTCTCTTGAACAACGGAATGGCGATCGCGAGTGTGATGGCGGCGAAGATCGACAAGAACAGCATGTCTCCCCATACTGCCGAGAGCGATGTCTCTTTCAGCAGCAGGCACTTGAAACCATCGACCGCGTAGGTAAACGGATCACACTTCGCAATTGCCCGCAGCCACCGCGGAAACGCCTGAATGGGATACACCGAACCACTGGGAAAGAACAGAAGAGTATTGAGAATGCCGAACATGGCGCGGGGCACCAGCGGATCTTCAATGCGCACCATCAGTAGAAACATCATCGTGTTGAAGGCCAGAGAGGTCAGCACGATCATGATTAGGAGTCCGAACACTGTCACAGGATTGAAAATCGTGCCCACCCCCGCCATCATCGACCCGATTCCCACGATGATGATCCCGGTCATCACCGCCTTGATTGCGCCCGCAAGATTCAGCCCCAGTACGAGTTCGAGCTTTGTGATTGGCGTGACCAGGTATCCTTCATGCACGCCGCGCGCCTTGTCATCGATGTAGAGCATGCCTCCGCCGATCATCACCGACACAAACATCGCCAGCACCAGCGATCCCGGCAGCAGGTACTTCATGTATTCGATATAAGGATAGAGTTCCACAATGTCTAGTGCAGTTTGCTGCAGGATACGAGGCGAGACCGTTGGCTGGTTCAGCGCATTGGTCAGGTCGGACAGCTCCGACTCGACCGCCGAACTCATGAAGTTATCGCTGTTGTCGACGACCAGCGCTATGCGCGGATGATTCTCTTCATACACTCGACGCGAAAACTGCGGAGGAATGATCACGGCGCCTTCCAGCTTGCCGTTGCGAACATCCTCCATCGCCTGCCGGTCGCTGTTGTAGGAGATCGGAACAAACGTACGAATGTTCACGCGGACTGAGTCGAACGCTTGGCGGACGCGCAATGCCTGCGGACCGCCGTCCTGATCGACAATCGCGACGCGGGCGTCGTGGATCTTTCCGCCAAACGCGTTGCCCAGAATGATCAACTGCACCAGCGGAAAGATCATCGACGCCAGCATCAGCGCCGGCGACCGGAAGAACTTGCGCATCTCGCGCTCGACAATCGCCATCATTCGATTCATAAGTACAGCTCCACTTCTTGGTCCTTGATCCTTGGTCTTTCGTCGTTTGCAATGCCGCGATTTTGAGCGACATGGCTCACGACCGACGACGAACGACAGATTCTACGGCTGTAATCCTGGCCGCTGCGGCATCACAAACGCATACGACTTCTGCAGCTCATCCCGAAGCTGTCTTCCCGTGTAATGCACGAAGACATCGTCGAGAGTTGTGTTCTGCACGGAGAGCGATTTCACCGGCACTTTGCTGTGCACCGACATCTCCACCAGTTGAGTGGTTGTGAGCGAGCCGTTACCGGTCAGCACCCGGTACATGCCTGCGCCTTCATGCTGCACCGACGTGACCTCGTCGAGCTTGTGCAGCCTCTGCTCCCAGTCCGCGGGAGCATTTTCGAACTGCGCCTCGATCACGTTCGACCCCGGCACGCTCGCCTTGAGCGCCGTCGGCGCGTCGAGCGCAACCAGCTTGCCGTGATCGACTATGGCAATGCGGTCGCAAAGGCGGTCGGCCTCATCCATGTAGTGCGTCGTGATCAGAATGGTCAGCTGGCGATGCTCCTTGATGTTGCCGAGCATCTCCCAGACCGCCACGCGCGAAACCGGGTCCAAACCGGTCGTGGGCTCGTCGAGAAAGAAAATCTTCGGATGGTGCACCAGACCGCGCGCGATCTCCAGCCGCCGCCGCATGCCGCCCGAGAGCGTCTTCGTTGCCGCATCTCTCCACTTCGTCAAATCGACCAGCTCAAGCAGCTCGTCAATCGATTGCTTCCGCTCTTTCGCCGGAACGTCGTAGAGCTTGGCGTAAATATTCATGTTCTCTTCGACCGTCAGATCGAGGTCGCTGGTGAGCGCCTGCGGGATCACGCCAATCATGCGCCGCGCCGCGTTTGGCTCCTTCGCGACATCGTGCCCCCCGATGCGCGCATGTCCGGCCGTGATTGGAATGAGCGTAGTCATCATTCGGATCAGCGTCGACTTCCCTGCTCCATTCGGTCCCAGCAGTCCGAAGATCTCGCCTTCCTTAACGCTGAACGATATGTCATCTACGGCAGTGAAGTCGCCGTACTTCTTGACGATGTGGTCGACCTCGATTGCTGACGGCGCGTTTGGATCGTAGACCGGCTTCTCCAGCGTGGAAGCTGGCACCGCCGCCGGAAGCGCGCTTGCCGAATTCGGATTGGAGTTGGCTTCGGTCGTCATCGTTACTCCGCAGCCTTCGCAGACTGCGTGCTGCCATTCTTGATTTGATCCGGAGAGACCAGCACTTCGGCGGTCATGCCGGGAACGTATGCGCCCTTGGGGTTATCTAATCGGATTTTCAGCACAATCGTCTTGATGTCGCGCTTCATGCGGCTCACATCGCGTTGCGTGGCAAAATCTCCCTCCACGCCTTTAAAGAAGACCTTTCCCTGCGTAACAGTCCCACCAGGTAAACGCACGCGCAGAACATCGCCGTATCCGATGTGATCGGCATACGTTTCAGGAATCGCCGCCCGAGCCCACGTGTCGGTGAGATCCACGATGGTCACGATGGGCGCTCCGATGTTGACCACTTCTCCCTGCCGCGCCGCGCGCACGGAAACCGTTCCGGTGACCGGAGCATAGACATTGGTGTAGCCAAGACGGACCGCGGCCTGATTTCTCTGTGCGATCGCATTCTTCAAGTCTGCCTCGGTGGAAGCGACAGTGCTCTTCGCAGCGTTGGCCTGGTTGGTTCGAGCAATCGCGGACTTCAGGTCGGCCTGAGCCGCCGTGACCAGATCCCGTTGCGCCTGCACGGTCGCCTGGGCTGCTTGCAGATTTGTCTCCGCCTGCACGCGCTCCTGATCTGAATCGATTCCCGCTTTCGCCAGTTCGATCGCGCGGCGGCTGTCACTCTCGGTGCGGTCGAGCGCTGCCTGGGCCTGTAGCAGTTGCGCTTTTGCTGAAGAGACTTTCGCTTCCGCGTTCGCCACGTCGCTGCTCGTCGAACCCGAAGTCGACTGCTCCGTGTGCTGCGTTTCCGCAACTTTGTGCTGCAGACTGGCGATGGTCGCGGTCGCCGCCGCCTCTTGCGCTTGCAGTTCCGACGGATCGAGCACGGCGATCAGGTCTCCGGCTTTCACCGGCGTGCCCTCATCCACCAGCAGTTTCTGGATGCGTCCTTCGACCTGTGCACTCACGATCACCTGATTGGCATCGACGGTGCCGATCAGAACGAGGTCTCGAGAGTGATCGGTTGAGAAGTAATAGTAGGTGGCGGCAATTACAAAAATGACGCCAAGAAGAATCAGAAAGCGATTGCGCGCGCTCATGAGCGTGCTCCTTGCGTGGCGTTGTTCCTGGGACGAAACAACGCGGCGGAGATGAAATCCAGTACAGCCGCTCGACGCTCGGCAATGCGCTCTGGCGTCAGCGGGTTGAAGCCGACGATCTTTTGCATCATCGGCGCGCTGCTGAAATAGAAAACAATCATCGCGACCATCGACGGCACGAAGTGAACCGGGTTTACAGGACGGAAATCGCCCTTGGCGATTCCCTCTTTCATGACTTCGCTGACACGGGCGAAAATCGGTTGGATGTAGTTCTTAATGACCTTGTCGATGTGCTGGGACTGCCCATCCTTGGCTCGCATCATCTCGCGCTGCATCAGACGCGGATAGAGCTGGTTCGAGGCGATGAAATCGAAATAGGCTCCTGCATACGCCATGATTTTCTCGCGTGGAGGCAGGTCTCCATCGAGCACACGGAACACCGTTGTCTTCAGGCCGGTAAACGAATCGTCCAGCACCGCTCCGTACAGCGTTTCCTTGTCCTCGAAGTAGTAGTAGAGCAGCGCCTTGTTGACGCCGGCTTCGCGCGCAATGGCGTCGGTGCGCGCGCCGGCAATGCCGTACTCGGCGAACTCGTGCGCGGCAGCTGCCAGGATGGCAGCCCGGCTTTCCTCCGGCTGGCCCCTGGAGCCCATGCGGCGCGCATCATGCCGCTGCTGGCGGACCTGGGTCCGCAACACGCGAAGCTCTTGCTTACGAATACGCCGTTCGGATTGGTGGGGATGTCTCGCCATACTTAATTAACCAGTTAGTTAGATTATACCTCAGGCGTCAAGCGCTGCAAAATCTTTTGCCGACCGCCGTCGTCGCCTCTTTGAATGAGACTCGGAATTCGGTCGATGCGCGGATCATGTTCTAATATCCGTTCCGTCCATCAGGAGCCGCATGAAAACTTTATCGCCATTTGTGATCGCCATCGCCTGCTGCCTGCTCTCACCATGCTTGTGGACCCAAACCACGAAGGTCGATCGCCGGGTCGCGGTCACCATTGACGATCTTCCGGCTGGGATGGCGGATCGCCTGCCCGCAGCCGACATCACGGCCTTGACCACGAAATTGCTGACCACGCTCCGCGACCAAAAAATTCCTGTAGTAGGCTTCGTTAACGAGAAGAAGCTCTACAAACCTGGAGAAGTCGATGCGCGCATCAACGCCCTGAAGATGTGGCTCGATTACGGCTTTGAACTCGGCAACCACACCTTCAGCCACGCGTCCCTGAACCAGATCGAATTAAAGGACTGGGAAGACGAAGTTGTCCAAGGAGAGAGCGTGACGCGCATGCTCCTTGCTCAACACAAGATGAAGCTTCGTTATTTCCGGCATCCCTATCTCGACACCGGACGCGATCTGGCCACGCGCCGCAAAGCGGAAGAATTCCTTACGCAGCGCGGATACCGCATCGCTCCGATAACTCTAGATGGCTGGGACTGGATGTTCGCAGGACTTTACGAAGACGCGAAGAAGCGCAACGATACGGCGTTCCAACAGCAGATCGTGAAGGAATATCTTGCGCATCACGATGCCTCGATCGCGTATGCGGAGCAACTGTCGGTCAAGGTCCTCGGCTACGAACCGAAGCAGATCTTGTTGCTGCACGCAAGCAATCTCGAAGCCGATCACATTGGAGAATTGCTCGACCTTTTGCGCAAGCGCGGATACCGATTCATCACTCTGGAAGATGCGTTAGGCGATCAAGCGTACAGCTTGCCCGATACGTATGTCGGTGAAGAAGGCACAGGCTGGATCGAACATTGGGCGATCACGCAGGGGAAGATCCCGCAGGGTGCTCCAGAAATGCCCCAGTGGGTGATCGACCGAACGAAGGAACTGCATATGTCCACGGGGCAGGTATCGGCGGAAACGCCACAGTAGAACAGTGGCGGGTGGGTCGTGGGTAGTAGCCGCTCTTCTCGCTGCTCTTGAGATTGCTGATCCCGAAATCTAGTTTTTCCCGCCGGCGATCGACGGAACCAGCAGAACCTCGTCGCCTTCTTGAAAGGCATACGTCTGTCCGCCGAGGAAGCGGATGTCTTCTTCATTCACATAAATATTGAGGAATCGGCGGACCTGTCCTTTGTCATCGCGCAAGTGCGGCTTCAGGTCGGGGAATTTCTCATCGAGAACAGAAAACAGTTCACCCAGGTTCGATGCGGCGCAGGTGATCGATCCAACGCCTTCCGTGTGCCGGCGTAACGCAGTTGGAATTTGAACGGTGATCGGCATGGTTACGCTCCTACGGTTTCTGCAATGACTCCGCGGATTTCCGCGGGAGTCAGCGTCTGCTGTAGATAGCTTTCGAATTCCGTCAGCTTCGGAGCAATAGGGCGCTCAACTTCATAAGCGCCGGCGAGCACATCGGTCGTTTTCAATCCGTTGCCGGTGATGCAGAGAACGGTGGTTTCGTCGGGCAAGATGCGATCTTGCCGATACAACTTGCCTGCCGTTCCGACGGTCACTCCGCCTGCGGTTTCGGTGAAGACGCCTTCGGTTTCCGCCAGCAGTTTGATCGAGTTGATCACTTCCGGATCGCTGACGTCTTCGCTCCATCCACCGCTGTTCTTGATGGTCTTGATCGCATAGTGTCCGTCGGCTGGATTGCCGATCGCCAGCGAACGCGCGATAGTATTCGGCTTCTGCGGTTCGATTTCAGAGCTTCCGGTTTTCACGGCTGTCGAGATGGGCGAACATCCGGTCGCTTGGGCGCCGAAGAATTTCACTTCTTTCGGCTCGACCAAGCCGAGTTTGATCAGCTCATCGAACGCTTTCTTGATCTTCACGATCAGCGATCCGCCCGCCATCGGGCAAACGACGTTGTCGGGCAAACGCCATCCAAGCTGCTCGGCAATTTCGAATCCGACGGTCTTCGATCCTTCTGCGTAGTAAGGACGCAGATTCACGTTCACGAATCCCCAGCGATGCTCATCGGCAATCTGCGAGCAGAGCCGGTTGACCTGATCGTAGTTTCCGGAGATGCGAACGACCTTCGCGCCGAAGACGTTCGTGCCGAGAATCTTCGCGGGCTCGAGGTCGGAGGGAATGAAGATCCATGCCTTCAGTCCTTCGCGCGCGGCGTGCGCCGCCACCGCGTTCGCCAGGTTTCCCGTCGACGAACACGAGACTGTGTCGAAACCAAATGCCTTAGCCTGCGATAAGGCGACTGCGACCACGCGGTCCTTAAAGCTCAACGTCGGCAGGCACACGGCGTCGTTCTTGAGGTAGAGATTACCCGCGGCGGCGGCCGTTCCACTCAGTTGCTTCGCCAATTGCGGAGCTTGAAACAGAGGAGTGAATCCGACCGGGAGCCGCGGCGTATAGCCCTGGGGGAGGGGCAAAAGCTCGGAGTAGCGCCACATGTTCGGGGGCCGCTGGGCGATCTGCTCACGGCTGATGGACGCCTTTAACGCGTCGTAGTCGTAAGCCACTTCCAGAGGGGAGAAACAATCGTCGCAGATGGAGCGGGGCTGGTTTCCCCATGTCCGTCCGCACTCGCGGCACCGCAGTTCATAGTGAGACATGTTGCTACTCGCTTTCTTGCTTTGTTCTCTTTCAAAGCAACGAGTAGCTGAGGACGAGCCGGAAAAATTGGCCTCAAAAAACTAAGGCCTCTTTTTCCAGGAAAAGGAAAAGAGGCTATCGGAATGCGAATAAAAAGCAGTGCGCATGCCGAATCCCATGTTCCCTGTTTCCAGGAGAGAGTTGGCACCAAGCATCTGGGATATATGATCCCGGATCGGTTGCCGTGGCGTCTTAGGGCTCGTCCCTCAGCCACTCTGCATGAAATTCAGGTCCGCTCCGAAGAGCGAACTTGTCCCTGCGATCCTACAAAATCGTGATCGGCAGGTCAAGTGCTATCTCAGGAGCAAGCAAGATTGGGCATGTTGATGATGCTCTATGTGGTTCTCAGAAGGCCATTTGAGCCAAATTTAGGCGGCGTAGATCGTCGATGTTAATTCGTATTTTATTCTCCCCCACTTTCTGGCCATTGTCCCAAACGACAACTCATATAGAATCCCGTCCGCGCGTATTTTCATTGCGAGTTGTGCCAGTATTGAGATCCGACAAAAATCCAGGTGGTAATTGCTATCCCCCCTTTTCTGGCCCATCAGGACATCTGAGGTAGACTCCGCAAAGAATTAAACTTCGAAACAAAAGATTGAAACTTGGGTTGGAGGGTGAGATGAGTTCCCGCATACCTCTGCTATTAGCAGTGATGGTGTCCTTGCTGTTTTCCTTCGCTTGTGGCGGCGGAAGCATTGGCGGCACAAAAACCACAACGAACTACACCATTAGCGTGACCGTGTCCGGATTGACCGGCACCGTGGTCTTGCAGAACAACGGCGGAAACAATCTTTCCATAAGCTCTAACGGAACCTCCAGCTTTACGACACAGATCGCCAGCGGCGGCGCCTATGCGGTGACCGTTCTGACGCAGCCCGCCGGGCAAACCTGCACACTCGGATCGAATGCCAGCGGCACAGCCAGCAGCAATGTCACGGTGACCGTTACATGCGCGGCGACGTCGGCAACCTTCACAATTGGCGGCACACTTTCCGGGCTCACTAGTGGCACGGTAGTCTTAGCGGACAACGGCTCTTTCGATAGCCTGTCCCTGAGCGCGAACGGGGCATTCACATTCACGAAGCCAGTTACCGGTAGCTACGCTGTCACCGTTGCGACTCAGCCTGCTGGGCTGACCTGCAACGTCACAAATGGGAGCGGAACCGCTACGGCGAATGTCACGAATGTTTCAGTCGCCTGCGCTCCGGGAGTCACGACCTACACGATTGGCGGCACGCTCTCTGGTCTTGCCAGTGGCGCGACCGTCGTGATCGCGGATAACACAACCGACACACTGAACCTCACGACGAACGGAACATTCACGTTTACCACCGCGATTGCCGCGGGCGGCGCCTACAGCGTGTCGGTCTTGACGCAGCCTAGTGGCCAGTCCTGCACGGTCACAAACGGAAGCGGCACTGCCAACGCGAACGTCACCAACGTTGCGGTTGCGTGCGTCTCGCAATTCACGATCAGCGGGAATCTGACCGGGCTCCCGAACGGCACATCCATCACTTTGGCTGATAACGGCAACTTTGACAGTTTGACCGTCGTTGCAAACGGACCGTTTACCTTCGATCGCTCGATTCCGGCCGGCGGCGCCTATTTGGTCACAGTTACCACGCCGCCCACGGGGCAGACCTGCACCGTCACCAACGGAAGCGGCACTGCCAACGCGAACGTCACCAACGTTGCCGTGGCGTGCGCGGCGACGGCCTATACGATCGGCGGAACATTATCGGGGCTTACCACCGGGACCCTCGTGCTCTCGGACAACGGCTCATTCGATACTCTGTCCCTTACCGCGAACGGAGCCTTCACTTTCACGAAGACCATCACGGCAGGCAGTACCTACGCCGTGACCATTAAGACACAGCCCGCGGGGCAGACTTGCCTTGTCACTAACGGCAGCGGAACCGCAAACGCGAACGTTACAAACGTTGCGGTGGCATGCGGGGCGACAACTCCATTGACGATCAGCGTGGCAGTATCCGGAATTAACGGTGGAACGCTGGTTGTGCAAGACGACCAAAGTGCTCAGTTGTCATTCACGATCAATTCGACTCAGACGTTCTCAAACACCTACGCGAGCGGCGCGAGCTACTCGGTAATTGTTTTCACGCAGCCGACCGGCCAGACCTGCTCGCTGAGCAGTAACGCCGTTGGAATCATCACTGCGAATGTCACGGTCACAGCGACCTGCAGCGCCAGCGGGAGCACGGTCACGATCGGCGGAACGCTCTACGATCTTTCCACGAATGTGTCCAGCACCGGAGTGGTATTACAGGACAACAGTGCCGACAACCTGCCGCTCACGACGAACGGGCCCTTCACCTTTGCGACCGCGATTGCAAATGGGGCCACGTATAACGTGACTGTTTTCACGCAACCGACAAAACCGAATCAGAACTGCACTGTCAGTAACGGAAGCGGTACCGCTACCTCCAACGTCACGAATGTGGTCGTGGTCTGCATCAGCGAGTGGACGTGGGTCAACGGCGCAGATGTGGTAGCCGTGGGCGGCCTCTACCCGGGTAACAGCGGTGGGAGTCCGCTCGATCCGGGAACCCGGTACGGTGAGAACACCTGGATCGACGGCTCGGGTCACTTCTGGCTCTTCGGCGGGCTCGGCTACGACATCAATGGGCCGACGGTGAACCAAACAGCCGGAGGTGGGGCGGAGTCTGTTCTTAGCGACCTGTGGATGTTCGATGGTGCTAACTGGAATTTCGAGGGAGGCCAAGCTACTGGCGGCAATTGCTTTGCCTATCCAACCGCGGTTGACCAGGCGGGAACGCCCAGCGCAAGGTCGGATTCCGTGAGCTGGATCGATTCCTCGGGGAACTTCTGGATGTTCGGTGGCTATGTCGCGGATGACGTTACCGGCTTCTGCCCAAGTGCCGATGCATTCAACGACATGTGGGAATACACGCCATCGACAAATACGTGGGTATGGCAGGGTCCGCTGGCGTCGAGCGTCCAAGACCAACCCGGCATATACAACGGTGTTGGCAACGCCGGCACGCCCGGAGCGCGGTACTGGTCGACGGGTGCGCAGGATGCAGCCGGTAATTTCTGGATGATGGGCGGGTACGGTTTCGACTCGGCATCGAATGAGGGCTACCTCAATGACCTGTGGGAGTGGAATGGCACCACATGGACATGGATGAGCGGCTCGAGCACATTCCAGGCCAAGGGCGTTTACTCCGGCGCAGGGGCGGTCCCGGGAGCGCGAATCGGAGCGAATACCTGGTTCGATTCGTCCGGAGACTTCTGGCTTTTCGGCGGCCTCGCTTACGATGTGAACGGCAACGTCGGTGTGATGAACGACCTGTGGAAGTTCACGCCATCGTCGAGTACCTGGACGTTTATCGGTGGTTCGCAGACAAACGAGGCGGGGGCAAACTTCGGGACCCAGGGTATCCCGAATTCGGCCAACGTTCCCGGTTCTCGTAGCTTCGCCACAACCTGGAAGGCCACCAACGGCGATGTATGGCTCCTGGGCGGTCAGGGAGTGGGCGGCCGTTACTTCAATGACCTCTGGAAATACAGCCAGGGCGAATGGACGTGGATGGATGGCTCAGAGTTGAGTGATCAGCTGGGCATCTACACCGGAAGCGCGTCTACGCTTGCTCCTGGCAGTAGGCAACAGGGAGCCGCGTGGTCTGACGGGAACGGCAACATATGGCTGATGGGTGGCTTCGGCCTAGGGCTACTACCCACGCAGCTGAACAACCTGCATACCGGCTTCAACTCTCTGCAAGACCTGTGGGAGTTCCAGCCGTAACCTGCCAGTCAGTAGGTATCTCGAGCCCACGGCTTCGGCCGTGGGCTTTTTCTTTTCCGCTTAGCAAAAGAAGTATTTAGCACGGAGGGCGAATGATCACGAAGGAAAAGCTAGTGCTGCGGACCTCGCTGATCGGGTTGTCATCCTTCAATCTGGGCAATATCAACGGCTGTATTGATTTTTCTTTTTGTCTTCGTGGCGCTCGATGCCGAGTTGGATCAGTCGGTCGATGAGATCGGCGTAGGCCAGTCCGGAAGCTGCCCACAGCTTGGGATACATGCTGATGGCAGTGAAGCCGGGCATGGTGTTGATCTCGTTGAGAAAAATCTTGCCAGTCTTCGGATCCATCAGGAAGTCGACGCGCGCCAGGCCGGAGCAATCCACGGCTTTGAAAGCCTTGACCGCCAACTCCTGAACTGTCTTCGTCTGCCCTTTCGTGAGCTTCGCCGGGATGATCAGCTGCGAGCCCTCGTCTAGATACTTCGCGTTGTAGTCGTAGAACTCTTTCACCGGGACGATTTCACCCGGGATGGACGCCACCGCGTCGTCGTTGCCGAGCACGGAACATTCGATCTCGCGGGCCTTGTTCTTATTGCCGCCGACGCCTTCCTCAATGACGATCTTGCGATCGAACTTCGCGGCTTCTTCGATGGCGGGCCCGAGTTCCTTGCGATTGTGTGCCTTGCTGATGCCGACGGAGGAACCGAGGTTTGCCGGCTTCACGAAGACGGGAAACTTCAGCTTTCCGACCAGCTTCTCGACCTTTTTCGGATCTTTCTCCCAAGCGCTACGCAGAACGGTCACGTGCTTGACGATGGGGATTCCGGCGGCGATAAACAAGGACTTCATGATGTCCTTATCCATGCCGGCGGCGGAGCCGAGCACCCCGGCGCCGACGTATGGGATATCTGCAAGCTCGAGCAGGCCCTGGATCGTACCGTCTTCACCGAACGTGCCATGGAGGACTGGAAAGATCACATCGACGTTGATGGCTCGGTCGGAGGCACGGCGCATGAGCGCGGCATCGGTCTGGAAAGGAACAAGGCCGCTCTGGCGGTGCACCGGCTCGGGCGGGACGACGACAGCCTCTCCACGGGCGAGAACGGCGGCGGCAGGAGTGTTCTGAGGGTCTCCGGCGCGGAGGTTGCGGGGCTCGAGGACCAATTTGCCCGTCAGTAGATTTTCGGCGTGCTCGGCGGTCAGCCAGCGTCCGTCTTTCGTGATACCGATCGGAACGACTTCATATTTATCTTTATCGATTGCATTGAGAACTGAAGCGGCAGAGAGCAGGGAAACTTCATGCTCTCCGCTGCGTCCGCCAAATAGGATGCCGATTCGTAGCTTTTCCATGACGATCCAGTTTGGACGCTGGGCGAGTGGCGCGTCAATCGCAGCGGAGGTTCCGTAAGTAACCGGAGAATGCGTTGATGTTTACAGGGCCGCAGGGGCTAACGCCCGGTCCGATTTTGGCTCTTGCCGCGGCCCATGGGCGTTACAGAATTTTCTTGCCGAAGGCTGAGAGTGCCAGCTCTACGGCGAGATCGGCGGTGCGGTTGTGCTCGTCGATTACGGGATTCACTTCGACGATCTCGAAGCTCAGCATGCGGCCGTGGTCGGCGATGATCTCCATGGCGAGGTGGGCTTCGCGGTAGGTGGCACCTCCGCGGACGGGTGTGCCGACGCCAGGGGCGTCCTCGGGGTCGACCCAATCCATATCTAGGGAGATGTGGTAGCCGGCAGTGCCGCGTCCGGCCATGCGGAGCGCTTCTTCCATCACGGTACGCATGCCGCGCTCGTCGATGTCGCGCATGGTGAAGACGCCGATGCCGGCACGGCGAACGTTTTCTTTTTCGACCGAGTCGATGTCGCGAACGCCGACGAGGACGCAGTTCTCGGGCTTCACCTTGGGAGAGAAGTCATAAATGTTGGCGAGGTCCCCCGGCCACAGTCCCATAAGCGCGGCGAGGGGCATCCCATGGACGTTGCCGCTCGGAGAAGAATCGGGAGTGTTGATGTCGGTGTGGGCGTCGATCCAGATGAGGCCGATGCGCTGATTCTGACGATGATAGAACTCGGCGACTCCGGAGACGGTGCCAGCCGCCATGGAATGATCTCCGCCCAGGGCTAAGGGAACTTTGCCAGCTTCGAGCGTTTTGACGACCAGCTCGGCTTCCTTGGTGCAGGTCGCCGTGATTTCCTTCAGATACTTCGCGTTGGCGGCGCCTTCTTTTTTCTGCTCCGGGATGGCAACCGCTACGTTGCCGCCGTCTTCGACTTCGTGGCCGAGCGCTTCAAGCCGGGCTTCGAGGCCGGCAACGCGGACGGCAGATGGTCCCATATCTACGCCACGGCGCGACTGGCCGAGATCGAGGGGGACGCCGATGACACGAATCTTACGTGGAGTGATGCTGGAGGAAGTCGTGGTTGATGTTGTCATAGAATCAATCGACGGGGATTGAGATCATTCAGCGATTTGGCGATTGAGTGATTGCGTCATTGAAAACTCAAAAGCAAATCAGATTCAAAATCACGAAATCACCTGATCGCACAATCAGTGCATCCTCTTCACGGGTAGAGGCGGTACAGCATTCTCGGAAACGGAATGGTTTCGCGAACGTGCTCCAGGCCGCAGATCCAGGCTACGGCGCGCTCGATGCCCATTCCGAATCCACCGTGAGGCACGCTGCCGAATTTGCGCAGGTCGAGATACCACTTGAATGCCTCTTCCGGCAGGCCGTGCTCGTGGATGCGCTGGAGCAGCAATTCGTGGGAGGCCATGCGCTGCGAGCCTCCGATAATCTCTCCATAGCCCTCGGGAGCCAGCACGTCAACGCACAATGCGAGATCAGGCCGCTGCGGGTCGGGCTCCATGTAAAACGCTTTCACCTTCGCGGGATAGCGATGCACCATCACCGGCTTGTCGAACTGTGCCGAGAGATAGGTTTCGTCGGGCGATCCGAGGTCGCCGCCCCATTCGAATCTTGATTCCAGCTTGCCGTTGGCGTGGCCTTCCTGCAGATTCTTAACCGCGTCGTCGTAGCTGATGCGCGGGAACGGAGCTTCGATCTTTTCGAGCTTCGAGATGTCGCGGCCAATGGTTTGCAAGTCGGCGCGACGCTTTTCCAGACAGCGCTTCACGATGAATGTGATGAGTCCCTCAGCTAAATCCATCACATCGTCGAGTTGTGCGTACGCAACCTCGGGTTCCACCATCCAGAATTCGGTAAGATGACGGCGCGTCTTGGACTTCTCCGCGCGGAACGTCGGGCCGAAGGAGTACACCTTGCCCAGTGCCATTGCGGTGGCTTCGACGTAGAGTTGGCCGGACTGGGTCAGGAACGCTTGCTCATCGAAATAGTCGACGGGGAATAGGGTCGTGGTTCCTTCGCAAGCTGCTGGAGTGATGATCGGCGGGTCAGTAAGGGTGAATCCGCGTTCGTCGAAGAAGTCGCGGGCAGCTTTAATGATCTCGGCGCGCACGCGCAGGATCGCCGCCTGGCGCTGGGAGCGCACCCAGAGATGGCGGTGCTCCATCAGGAAATCGGTGCCGTGCTCCTTGGGAGTGATCGGGTAGGGAGAAGACTCGGGCACGCGCTGGACCACTTGCACGTTGGCGACGTCGAGTTCATAGCCGCCCGGAGCGCGCTTGTCGGCGCGGACTTTTCCTTCAACGATCACACTGGATTCCTGAGTCAGCGTTTTGATGGCGTCGAAGACTTCCGGAGTAACAGCGTTCTTCGGGACGACGCCTTGTATGATTCCCGATCCGTCGCGGAATTGCGGGAACAATAGCTTCCCGCTTTCGCGCAGGTTATAGAGCCAGCCCCGTATGGTGACCGACTGCCCGTCGTGCTTGCCGATTTCTGCGATTGTCGTAACAGGTGAAGACATAGGAAATAGGTTGTCAGATAGCAAGACTTCTAGAGTTTCAAGTTTTCAATGAGCTCAGGGTTGAAATTCTGAAACCTCTGAATTTATGCACTTTCCAGCTTGTCGAATAATTCCGGCAGCTTTTCCAGCGCGTTCACCTTTTCGTCTTCCGCCAATTCCAGCAGCAGAGGCGGCGTTTGCGGGGCTGAGCGAAACAACTCCATCGCTTCCTTCCAGTTGATGGTTCCCTGCCCCGGCCACAGGTGCGTGTCTTTCAGCTTGTCGTTGTCGTGGACGTGAGTGGAGCAGATGTGACTCCGCAGAATCTCGAATCCCTCCGCCACCGAGCCCATCATGTGTGCGTGCCCAAAGTCGAAGCAGACACCCACGTCATCAAAATGCGCGCCATGGATCATCTCTACCAGCTTGTCGGGCGTAGAGAGATCGTTGGGAATGTTCTCCAGCAGAATCCGCACGCCGAGCGGCTTGGCAAAGGCCCGAAGGTGTTCAATCGAGGTCATGGCCGCCTCGAATTTCTTCTCGCTGAAACTCTCGTTGGGCGCGCCCAGGTGCTGCACCAGGAAGCGAAACGGAATCTGCTCGGCGATCTCCAGGGCCCGCTTAATCTCATCCATCGCTTCGACGCGAGCGGCGCGGTCCGTAGAAGCAATGTTAATGGGAGGTGCTCCGGCGCGTCCCCACTCATAGTCGGCGTAGAGCGGCGAGTGAACAGAGTTCAGCGGAATCCCGCTGCCCCGGAACCAGTCAGCAATTTCCTTTACGTGAGCCTTGCGGTTGGCATAGTCGAGATGCTGGCGGGCAGCGAAGATCTCGACGGCCTGCACACCGCTGCGCGCGAGCCCGTCGAGAATGCCGGGGTGCAGCCGCTCTTTCACGAAGAGATAGGTTGAGACTGCTTTCTGCATGCAAACCCCTCGGGAAATTGTTAACCGATGATT
The DNA here is from genome assembly GCA_963700225.1 of uncultured Acidobacteriota bacterium. Lineage (GTDB taxonomy): Bacteria > Acidobacteriota > Terriglobia > Terriglobales > Acidobacteriaceae > Sulfotelmatobacter. Next base: position 63,821 of record CAVOWU010000011.1, on the reverse strand, counting down.
GCTGACTGTTGAATCAGGCCAACCCTTGCTCGGTCTCGTTCAACAATCAGAAATTCAACAATCGCCGTACTAGTATCCTACAGCCTTGCCGTTGCTATTCCGGCCATCGGTCGCACCCAGTCGGTCACCCGTCTTGGGATCAACGGCGATGCACTCGGCGTCGCTCCAGTAGGGCGAATCGCCTTCGGCATCCAAACCCACCTGAATTCTGTAGCCCATGGCGTGCAAGGCGTTCAGCGTGTCAGGCGAAAACCATTTTTCGACGTTGACGACGTCCGGAAGCCACTGATTGTGGAATCGGGGAGCGTTGACCGCTTCCTGAATGTTCATTCCGTAGTCGACAGCGCCCATCAGGACATTGGCCACGGTCGTGATGATTTTCGAGCTTCCGGGCGATCCCAGCACCAGAACCGTCTTGCCGTCACGCACGACAATGGTAGGAGTCATCGAGGACAGCGGACGCTTCCCTGGGCCAACGGCGTTGGCCGCACCTTGAATCAGGCCGTCTGAGTTCGGAACTCCCGGCTTCGCGGAAAAATCGTCCATTTCGTCGTTGAGCAGAAATCCCAGGCCGTCGGCGGTCACTCGCGACCCGAACCAGTCATTAATTGTGGTCGTAACGGAGACCGCGTTGCCCTCGGCGTCGATTACCGAGTAGTGAGTTGTGTGATTGGATTCGTGCGGCTGAGTTGCCCGCGGATGAGAGGCCGCGTACTGTTCCAATTCGTTGAACACGGACGGCCGCTTCAACTCCTTGCTTGCACTGGCGTGCGCCGGCTCGATGCTGTCGCGCCACGCGGCCGCATATTTCTTGTCCAGAAGCTGGGCTACCGGAATCTTGGCGAAATCAGGATCGCCCATAAATTCAGCCCGATCGAAGAATGCGCGCCTGAAGGCTTCCACGGTGTAGTGGATCGATTGCGCAGACCTGTCTTGCATCTTCTCAAGGTCGTAGCCTTCCAGAATGTTCAGTGTCTCGATCAGCACTGTCCCGCCGGACGATGGCGGAGGAGCGCTGATCACCTCGTATCCGCGGTAGCTGCCGCGGACGGGCTCGCGCTCTTTGACTTCGTAGTGAGCCAGATCATCAGCGGTGATGAGGCCTCCACCCTTTTGCAGGGCAGCGGCTAATTCGCGGGCGAGGACGCCATGATAAAAGTCGTCAGGATGGTCGGCAATTCGTTCAAGCGTGCGAGCCAGATCCGGTTGGCGGAAGATATCCCCTGGCTTGTAGTAGTCGCCGTTGCGCTGGAAGATTCGGCGAGACTCTGCGAACTTTGCGAGCCCTTCGTCATGCATATCGGCGGCCTCGCCCCACGTGAGGACATAGCCGTCGCGGGCCAGCTTGATGGCCGGAGCCATGACTTGCTTGAGGGTCAGCTTTCCATACTTTTGCTCGGCGTAGACGAGTCCGGCGACGGAGCCCGGCACTCCGATGGACTTGTAACCGATCTCGCTCGCTCTGGGAATGACGTTGCCCTGGGCATCCAGGTACATGTCTCGAGTCGCGGCAGCCGGCGCCTTTTCGCGGTAATCGAGGAAATGGGTCTTGCCATCCGCCATGCGGATCAGCATGAACCCGCCGCCGCCTATGTTTCCCGCCGGTGGATGAACGACTGCGAGGGCGAATCCGGTCGCGACAGCGGCGTCGACGGCATTGCCGCCGGCCTGCATGATATCTACTCCCACCTGGGATGCCAGCGCATGGACGGTAACGACCATGGCGTGCTGTGCGTGTACCGGATAGGTTGCTCCGGCAGCACGAGAAGGGGCGTCCAGGCTGACCCCAGCGGTTACGATCAGTAGAAAAATCAATGATTTATGTGGAGATCGCATCGCTTGTGAAGAGGTTCGGAAACGCACGAGAACTCTTGAGGCTACCGAGCAATGGGGAAAGAGTCAAATCCCCACAGGGGCAGCCTAAGGGCCTCAAGCCCGGGCTAAATTCGCGCCGGTGCGGTGCGGAAAAGAATCGGAAGAGCAGCCCTTAGAGCCCTTGCTTGATGAGGGAGGTCAGGGTGGTTAGCTTTTACTTGAAAAGAAGCGGCGGTGAAATCGTTCCCGAAGCTTTTCGATGCCGCCGTGATCGCAGACAAGTTGCTGGCGAAGCAAAACGCCCGGACGACGAAACCCGCAGCGCCGAGTCAAGGCTTACGGTCTCGAGCCCAAGACGATCACGTAGTCGGAAAGCGAAGCTGCTATCGGGCCGCAAGTTGAATCAGGTGTTGCTTCACCGCCGGCCATTCCGAGGCGACGATCGAATAGCGAACCGAATCGCGGGGGATGAAATCAGCCGCCATCCTGTGCGCTCGGAGGATCCCTTCGAACCGGCCTCCGATGCGCTCGAGCGCGGCCCGGGAGCGCTGATTCCGGGAGTCCGTATGGAAGCACACACGGAGAACCTGCCAGACTTCGAAGGCGTGCCTCAGCATGAGGAGCTTAGCCTCAGTATTCGCTCCGGTGCGGATTGCTGACTTCGCGAACCATGTATAGCCAATCTCACAGGCATCTGGGACTTCGCGTCCATGAGCCGGGTGCCGCTGCGGCCACGCCCATCGTTCAAGATTCCAAAAGCGTGTCGAGCCGATGACGGCGCTGTCCTGCACGCGGACGATCGCGAACGGAACCGCGGTGCCTGCCTCTTGCCAGGCGAGCGCGGTCTCGACATACTTCGTCGCCTCGGCTGGACCCTGCGGAATGGGACTCCAGCGGTAGAGTGACGGATCGGCCGCGGAGGCTGCAGCCAATCCATCGACATGATGAAGTTCCAGCGGTTCCAGGCGAATATGCTTACCTTGCAGCGTGAACCCTTTCGCAGACATTCCTTCCAATATGCAATCGGAAAGCAACAGAAAGCAATCCCGCGATCGTTCGGCCGGGATGGCGCGGCCCTTATGCCTGCATTTGTTTAATCACCGTCACTTTGCTGTAGGCCACGCGGAAGCCGAGGCGCTCGGCATTGCGTTGGGAAGCCGAACCGCCTTGCGTGACCACGACCGCGTATTCGCATCCGGCCTCGGCTGCAGCCGCCATGCGAGACCGGAAAAGAGCAGTCTGGAAACCTCGCCCGCGATATGCGGTCAACGTGCCCGCACCGCACAAAGCGAACACTTTGTGATCCGGAATGACTAGTCCCGCGCCGCAGGCTACCGGCTTGCCGTCTACCGTGGCGACGAAAGCTAAAGCGCCTTCCATCTGATAAAGCGGCGCGATCAGTCCCTGAAAGGGCTCGGGCGCACCATCGGGAAAGAAGGCGCTCTCCACGATTGCGCCAGTGACGCTCGGCTTCCTCCGGGTAACTGCGACGAATCTGACAGTGATCGGGAGGCGGCGGGAACTTCTCCGCCGGATCGAGTTTCCTGTAGAGAACGTTATTCAGCTCAGCAAACGCATAGCCTCGATCTTTAAACATTTCAAACAGCTCTGGCGGATGCAAGGGACAAACGTCGACCTGCGACGGCGCCTTGTGCTCGCGGTAGAACTGCTCGATGCGATTGAGGTCATCTGAAGTGAGCGGCCGATCCAGCCCCGCTCCAGTCGCCCGGCCGATCGGTGAACCGATACCGGCAAACACCATGTGACCACCGCAAATTTCTTCTTCGGCGGCCCCGATCTCGGGCCGCGTCTTCTGAAATGCTCGCGCGTAGAACACCTGCGGCATCTCCTCGCACGATTCCAAACGGCGAGCGAGTGCCTTATCCACGAATTGCATGGGAAAAGTCCTTTCTGTGTTAGACAAAACAAGGCACGAGCGTCTTGCGCACACTTGTGCGCGTGTCGCTCAGGGACGCGGGAGCCGGGTTAAAGGACGGCAGTCATAGGCAGGCGGACAGAGTATCGCGGAAGTCCGCGGTTTACAAGTCGTCTGCTTGGCGCAGTCTGCCTACAACGCAGGAGGTCATCAGACTGAGATCCTTCGTTCCGCCTGAAAAGCGGCTACGCTCAGGATGACGCCCTGGAAAGGTAGGGATTTCGCTGACGGCTGAAGGCTGACAGCTGACCACTGCTCTTCTCACACCTGCTGTCGCGACTCGCCCAACGACACCGTGACATCCTGCTTCTTTTTGTTGCGGTAGACGGTGATTTTCACCGTGTCGCCGGCACGGTGGTCGTTCATCATCTGCGATAGGTCTTCCTCGGATTCGACTTTCTGGTCGTCGATGGCCACGATCAGGTCACCGCCGAGCATGATGGGAATATTTCCCAGGTACGCCCTCTCGGTGCCAGCGCGAAGGCCTGCCTGGTCCGCCGATCCTCCCGGGACTACTTGCACGATCAGCAATCCGTAATCGACTGGCAATCCCATTTCATCGGCCAGTTCGGGGCTGATCGGAATCGTGCGCACGCCCAATGCAGGCCTGCGCACGCGGCCCAGCGTCATCAGATCGTTCAGCACGGCCTTGGCGGTATTGATTGGGATGGCAAAGCCGATGCCGGCGCTCTGGTTCGAATTCGACAGAATCATGGTGTTGATGCCGATGACCTCTCCATGCCAGTTCATGAGCGGACCGCCGGAGTTGCCGGGATTGATCGCTGCGTCGGTCTGAATGGCCTCGTCGATCATCGCTCCGTTCGGCTCGCGAACCGGGCGAATGGAACTGACGATGCCGCGCGTCATGGTCCCGGCCAAGCCGAAGGGATTCCCGATGGCGTACACCTTCTGGCCGACCTGCAGGTTCCTTGAATCGCCGAGTACCGCCGGAACCAGTTCCGGCGCCTTAATCTGGATGACAGCCAGGTCGTGCGGCGGATCGGTTCCGATCACCGTCGCCTTGAATTTCTTCCGGTTGTGGAGCGTGACTTCGACCTGCCGCGCATCGGCGATGACGTGATAGTTGGTCAGGATGTGTCCTTCTTTGTCGATCACGAATCCCGAGCCCTGCCCTTCCTGCGGCACCAGTCCATAGAAAAAGTCGAAGGTCATGGCGCGGGAGGTGATGTTCACCACCGACGGGATGTTCTTTTTGTAGACGGAAATATTGTTCTGTTCTTCTCCGTCGAGGGATTCGCCGGGGGCAGCTTCGGTGATTTCCACATGATCGGGCTGGCTGAACCAGCTCGATGAGTGCACTTCTTCCCGGCCGTTGGACCGCCAGGTCGTGAAGTAAAAGAATGCCCCGGCAAGAGCCACGGCAAAGATTAAAGGACGTACGAGTTTCATAATTCGACCATCCGATTCCTGTCAGCTGAAGATTAGTACGATGTCGGGGGGTGGAAAGGTCCCTGGAATGATTCTAAACAATGACGCGGGCTTGAGCACTCCGGTTGAGTAGCAAAATATGGGTTCAGGCAGCTGTCGCAGGCCGGCGTTCCAGCTCCAGTTCCCGCATATATAGGAAGAGAGGCAGCGCGAGTGATACTCCTACGGTCAGCACCGCGACCAGGACCAGCCATCGCTTGCCAATCCCGAGCCGCTTGCTCTCGATGCGGCTGAACACCAGCACGACTACCGCCGAGACGATCACATCCATACTGAAGAATGCGCCGATCCGGTTGGCAAAGAGTTCGCGCACGAATAGCTGTAGGTTGAGTCCATGTTGGAGGACCCAGGGCACGAACTGCCAGTACGGGACCAATACACCCAGCAGACAGAGGATCAGGAAGATTGTCTTGGGTTTCATGGCGGAAATTCTAGTTGAATCTGTGATCCGCCGAAAGATCATTTCATCGCGCAGGCGGCGAATAGCGCTTCAGGACTGTTGGAGCAGCTTCTCCCAGACGCTCTGCACTTGTGAGCGCGTCGTTTCGAGCGAGCCGGAGTTGTCGATGACGAAATCGGCCGCTTTGATTTTTTCTTCATCCGGAAGCTGCGCGGCCATGCGCCGCACGACTTCCTTCCGCGCCGACTCCAGGTCAATCTTCTGCCGGGCTGCAAAGCGTACAACACGCTGATCCTCGGTGCAGGTCACTACGATCAGACGATCGAAGCGCTTGGCTGCGCCGGCTTCAAGAATGAGGGCAGCCTCAACGATGGCAATGGCATGCGGGTTCTGCCGGCCCATCTCTTGCATCCACTCATCCTGGCTGCGAATGACTACGGGATGCACGATACGGTTGAGCTCTTCGATTCGCGAGGCGCGTTTGCCCTCGTCCTGGGAGACAGGACCAAAGGCGACTTCGGCTAGCTTGGCGCGGTTAACGCTGCCGTCGGGATTGAGGATCTCCCGGCCGAAGTGGCGGACAACTTCGTTATAGACTGCCTCCCCGGGTTGCATGAGCGCATGGGCGATCCGGTCTGCCTGGACCAAGCGCGCGCCCAGCGCGACGAACATGTCTCCGACAATCGATTTGCCGGCGGCAATGCCTCCCGTGAGGCCGACTTTCAGCATGGCATCCCCAAACGCGATTTCACCAAGGAGAGACCGCGGCTCGGAGAAAAACAAGACTGGAAAAATACAGGTTTTCTGTCTGACTCTGAGACTCTGTGGTGAGTTGTCATTGTGGAATCAGGCGCGGGAGAGTTCCGGTACGCGGCTTCCCCGCCGCATTTTCGCCGCCTTGACCGTGTTGAACATCAGCATCGCGATGGTCAGCGGGCCAACTCCTCCTGGAACGGGTGTTAGGGCTCCGGCAACTTCGGACACTTCGGGATGCACGTCGCCGATCAGGGTCGATCCCTTCTTACGGAAGCTCTCTTCCCGCTTGGCATTTCCGGCGAAGAATCGCTGAAACTCCGCCGTCTCGGTGACGCTATTCATCCCCACATCAATGACAGTTGCGCCCGATTTCACAAAATCTCGCGTGATCATGCCGGCGCGTCCGATGGCCGCAACCAGGATGTCGGCGCGGCGGCAGACGCCAGGCAGATCATGGGTCTTCGAGTGGCAAACGGTCACCGTGGCGTTTGCGTTGAGGAGCAGCATGGCGGCGGGCTTTCCGACAATATCGCTGCGTCCGACGACCACGGCTTCGCGCCCGGCGATCGGAATATTGCTGCGCTTTAGTATCTCGAGACATCCGGCCGGTGTGCATGGGACGAGCCCAGGCCGCTGGGTTGAAAGGAAGCCGACATTCATGGGATGGAATCCGTCGACGTCCTTGGCTGGATCGACCGCCAGCAGCACTTTCTTAGAGTCCACCTGCGGAGGCAGAGGAAGTTGCACCAGGATGCCGTCGATCTCATCGCGCCGGTTGAGGTCCTCAATCAGCGCGAGCAGTTCCGAAGTCGTGACGGAATCTGGAGGAGTCAGCTTCTCGCTGTAGACGCCAACCTCTTCACAGGCCTTGACTTTGCCGCGCACGTAGATCTCAGACGCGGGGTTGTGTCCGGCGAGGACGACAGCCAGTCCGGGACGAATCCCGGACGCCGCCATGGCCTTCACTGCCGCAGCAACTTCGCTGCGGATTTCTTGCGCGATCCTGGTTCCATCGAGAATGAGAGCTGACATGATTTGCGCCAGTAAAATCTTACACCGCCGGGGACGCCGAGCGCCCAAAGGATCGAAGCCTAAATGTTTTTGTTTTTTTTTCGGCGCAATCGGCGATCTCGGCGGTGGGACTGATCCTTTGGAGATTCCCGCTGTCGCCGGTAGCGCTGCACTCGCAGGAGCGGTGTCGTACAATGCACAGGTCATGATTGCCAAAGACCTTCTGGAAATCCTGGTGTGTCCGGCGTGCAAGCAGGCGCTCGAATATCGCCAAAACCCGGAAAGCTTGAAATGTACGCAGTGCCATCGGGTGTACGCCGTCAAGGACGACATCCCCATCATGCTGATCGATGAAGCCACGATCGAAACCTAGGCAACCTTGACCGCCAAGACTCGGCGACGCAGGTTCCGGATTCGGGACCAGTCGGCCTCGGCCTCAGGCATATCGGCGCGAAGTTCGGGGTCCGCTTTAACATTCCGTTCACATTCCTGTAATACGATCTGCGGATGCCGCTGGAGCCCTTGCACATCGAAGATGCCGCTGGAACGGCAGAAGGCTGCCGAATCCTTCGACTGATTGGACCCGTCACCCTCACGAACTTCTTTGAGTTTCAGTCGTTAGCCCGTGCCAACACATCGCGTCATTTGATTCTGGATCTCACCCAGGTTCCTTACATCGATTCCGCCGGGATCGGGGCGCTGGTTGGCGCCTATGTGAACCACCAGAAAGACGGCCGCAGCCTGGCCCTGGTGGGAGTCACCGAGCGGGTGCGTGACGCCTTGAAGGTTACTCGAGTCGAACAATTCTTCCAGTTCTTTGAATCGCCCGCAGCCGCCGAGTTGGCCCACAAATAAGCCTTCGCGCCGTACCCCACCTTCGTGCCAGGCCGAGGGCTGTCTGACCGCCGTAGTTTGGACTTCGTTTGTCCGAAAACGACACATTGTGTCAGGTTTGGGATTACTCCTGGGTACCAAGGGCACTTCAGCACCTGCACTCCCCCTACCGGCTGCACTGCAACTTCCGATATTCAGAAGGGTTAATACATCCAGATGGGGCTGGGGATCGTACTCAGAGGCTCGGAGCAAATTCGGCAGCCGAATTGCATGCAACTTCAACAACTGCCGATGAGTCTAATACGGTAACGCGGTAACAGGTCGGAGTCGGAGGTGATGACGGCCATGATCGACAAAGCGATGAACGACAAAGACAGATTCACGATGACCGAACTGGCAGCTCTGCGGAACGACTTGCTCCAGGGGGGCATGATCGATTCCTATGAAGCGGCCGAATTGCTTCAGGTGTTTCTGATGGGCCGTGGCTACGGAGTCTCGCCGAAGGACGCGCTGGACGCCGCTGGCCGGGTTGAAATGGCCGGATGCGCCTTGCCAGTCCTCCAGTACGAATTGGAGAACCTGGCGATGGTGATGTAAAGAGCAGGGACGGTGACCCCTGTGCATGGAGAATTGTCGAACTAGCTGACCGGGTAAGACTGCAGAGCGGCTGGGTTTGACTTCTCCGAAACGCGGGTGGAAGTTCAGCTAACGACATTCTGGGTCGACGATCGAAACAAGACCGAACGAACCAGCTCCACAAAAGGATAGCCGGGCAAACCAGCCCGGCTTTGTGGTTTTATGGGGTTGCTCAAGCTCCATCCGGTCTCATGCCTTGAGATCCCAACCTGCGCCACGCCAACATGACCATTGGTCCCATCACGAACAGCGAGATCACGGTACAGGCAACGAGAAGGTTCTTCGTGAGCCATAGTCTCCCCGAGCCGTCTGGTGCCGCAGGTGGAAACAACCCTGCCCTGAAGATCAATAGATTCCCAAAGGCGCAGATCCCATAGCAAACAATCGGAGAGCGCCAGTAACCGCGAGAAGTGAGGGCTGGCTGATCGGGATTGGCCCTGCAATACAGTGCAAACGCCTGATAGAAAAGGTACGCAGTTAAATACCAACCAAAGAAGTTGCTGACGGGAACGCCGTAGAAGATCCCGCCATCGCGCCATACCCACGCCCGGTCGAGCGTTGACCAGATCGAATCCATCGAAAGATCCCACGCGACCAGAATCAGGCTGGCAAGCAGCGGAAGAGCGATCACGCGACCTCCCGTCAGAGGCTTGCCGCGATATCCAAGGATGAGAAGACCGAGTATCCAGGAGCAATAGCCGATTCCCAGATAAGCCAGGACCAGCATGATCGGCACTTGAAGAAGTTTCGGCCCCATCAGGCTGGTGAAGTAATAATGCCCGAATGGAAAGCCAGTCCGGATGCTGAGACTCTCGCAAACCGCGCCCACTCCAAGACAGAACGCGGTGAAGACCGCCATGCCTTTGACGCGATAAAGGATGCTTCCGTGAACCAGGGCAAAGATCGCGGGCGGAGCGACCTGCAACAAGACAATTAGAAACACGGGCACCTTATCCGGGTAGAGCTGGCAGATACGACCGATCGCGTAAAGGACAAGACACATCCAGAGAACGACTGTCTGCCATCGTAGTGCCTCAGCTTTCGTAGTCATCGATCCGCTCCGTGAGAATGGAGTTTACCGGATTCAGAGAGGAGAATTCGTGACGAACACACTAAAGCTTGTGAAATGCGCTCTTCGTTGAACCTGCGAGCCTGGAACCGATTTATCGCAGTCGTCATATTATGTACATACATCTTTGTACATAAAAATGTTCCTATAGGAACACTTTGAGATCTCAGGCAAACAGCTGCCCTTCTAACTTATTCATAACGCAGGCTCTCGACCGGGTCGAGTTGGGAGGCGCGGGTGGCCGGGACGGTGCCGAAGATGATCCCGACGATCGACGATACGATGATGGCGATGATCGCCGACAGGCCCGAAATCGGGAAGTGATAGTCGGTGAAGAAACGTACCGAGTATGGCAGAGCCAGACCGGCAATGATGCCGGCGATACCTCCCGTGAGCGAGATCAAGATGGCTTCGGCGAGAAATTGAAAGCGAATCTCGCGGGTCGTAGCGCCGATGGCCTTGCGGATGCCAATCTCGCGGATGCGCGAAGTCACGGTGGCCAACATGATGTTCATGATGCCGATGCCGCTGACCAATAAAGTCACGAAAGCCACTAGCATAAGAATAACGGTCAGGGCGTCGGCGATTCGTCCAGCGACGGAGAGCAGTTGAGTCAAATTCTGCACGCTATAGACCGACTCCGCGCGGTGGCGCGACTGTAGTACGCGTTTGATCGCGGCCGTGGCGGGGATGACATCCTGCGGGCTGGCGGCGGAAAAGTAGATCTGATACACAGCGGCGCTGGAAGTGAAAAACCGGCTGACCGTGTACGGAATCAGCATCGTGTCTTCTTGAATTTCGGACTGCCCGAAGGTATCGACGCTCTCCTTGAACACTCCGATTACGGTAAACGGCAGTCCTCCGCTCAGCTTGATGATCTGGCCGATCGATGCGGAAGGAGTACCGAATAATTTTTTCGCCAGCTCATCAGTGATGACGCCCACTTTGTTGCGGCCGGATGTATCCTCGGAATCGAAAAAACGGCCAGCCAGAACAACCAGATTGCGCACCCTCCGGTACTCGTAGTCTGCGCCAAGCACGAGAATGTCGCGCTGTTTGCCGCCGCCTACGCTGATGCGGTCATTCAGAGCGATCGTGGGAGACGCGGCCACCACGCTGGGTACCTGTTCACGAACCGCCTTCACGTCGTCAACTGTCATGGGATCGGGCGTGGAGTCGATGCGCTGCAGTCCGCCCTGGTAGTCGGCATAGATCATATTCGCGCCGATGGATTGAATCTGCCGCAGGATGTATTGCTTCCCTGTCATGCCAATCGTCACCACCAGGATCACCGACGCGGTGCCCACCGCCATCGCCAGCGACGTCAACGTGAATTGCAGTTTGTTGCTGGAAAAAGCGTCGTAAGCGAAATTGAGGATCTCGCTGAGGCCAATCGTGAAGCGTCGTTGAGTTGTGACTGCTGAAGATGTGGCAATTGCCATCGTGAGTAGTTAGATGTTAAACCCCGCTCTGGGGACGCTGCAATGCGGGACGGTGTGCCGGGTCCGGCGCCGGGGCGCCGCAAGCACTCAATTCTTGGGGCTATTCTTCAAAAGTCCCAGGCAGATCAGGCTCTCGGCTGTCGCTATGATGGACTCCTCGTTGGATCGTGGCTTCCACCCGAGCACTCGTATGGCTTTGTAACTGGTAGCGTTCTTCTTCGTGCCAAGCTCCGGCACGATCTGCTTTATGGCAGGATCCCACAACGAAGCGAGACGTACCATCCAATCGGGCAACTGGCGGGTGGGAACCTTCTTGGCAGCCGCTCCAAAGTGGCCTTTCAGCACCTTGGCAATCTCTAGTATCGACATGAAATCGCCGGCGAGGGCCAGGAATCGTTCGCCGTTCGCGGCGGGATGGGTCATGGCACGCATGTGCAGGTCGGCCACGTCGCGCACGTCGACTGCACCGAAATAGAGGCGGGGCAGGCCAGGAACGTCGCCGTCCATCAAGCGCTGCACAAACAGAATTGAGGTTGAATAATCCGGCCCGAGAACCGGGCCGAACACTCCAACGGGATTGACCACGGAAAGTTGCATGCCGGCACCTTCGCTATCGATGAAATCCCAGGCAGCGCGTTCCGCTAGCGTTTTTGACTTCACGTATGGAGTCACGCCTTCGCCCGCGGGGTTGGTCCAGTTCCCCTCGTCGAAAGGCGCCGCTTGCGGTGGTTGGCCGTAGCCAATTGCGGCGAATGAAGATGTCAGCACTACGCGCTTGACCCCGGCAGCGCGCGAAGCTCGCAGCACCCGCAACGTACCTTCGCGTGCGGGAATAATCAGTTCGTCTTCATGTTTTGGAAGAGTTGCCGGAAACGGAGAGGCCACGTGCAGCACGTAGTCGCAACCTACGACGGCTTGCGACCAGCCAGCATCACTTTCGAGGTCGGCAGCGAAGAAAGACAAGCGGCCGCCGGGTTCCGCGCCACCAACCTTCAGCATCGCTCGAACGTCGGGCTCGCGCTGCAGGTTGCGCACTGTCGTGCGGACCTGATGTCCTGCGGCTAAGAGTTGCAGAATAGTGTGGCCGCCGATGAAACCCGAGCCGCCCGTGACCAGAACCGTACTCATCTTTTTATATAAACCTGAAAATTAAACCTGCTGTTTATACCGAACGATTCAAGTAAAGCTAGGCTGGCACTTCTTGCCGCCTTATTCCGCCTGCGAGCGCGAGTGCCGCAAGAATCACGATCAACGGATCGACGGGGCGGAAGTAATACGTCTCCGGATGCGAAATGTAATATGGCAAAGGAAAAACGAGAAGGATGATGGCGAAGCGAACTGCCAACGCGGAATCGCGGTTGAAGAGACGCCATAGTCCGAACAGACCGAGTAAAGTCATGGTCGTGTCGAGAAATATGTTTGGGGGATCGAGCGGCTCATCTTTCAAGTAGGCTCGATCGAAGCTCCAGTAACCAGTCCACATGTAGAGGATGCGCCGGCCGGTCATCCACAGAAACCACACCGGGTGCGCACGAATGTAGACCTTGCCCTGCTGCAACTTGTGATCCATGTAGGCGATCTCGCCCACGCGCTCGTATTCCGAAAGCTCGGCTTCGCTATGGTTGGGATGCAGGCTGCTGTTGACCCAGCGCTGGGAATAACCATTGTTGCCGATATACAGTTCGAGGCCGAAGCCGCTGCGAACGGGAATAAATTTGTGGAAGAGTTCGTAGTTGCGGACGAACCACGGAGACATCACCGCCAGAGCGGCGAACGCGGCCGCGGCCATTGGCGCCTTCCACGGGCGGTTCATGCGATACCGGCGATAGAGAGTCCATAGGCCCAGCAGCGGCACTACCGACAAGATGACTGGTTCGGTCAGCGCGGCGACGCCGCCGAAAAGGCCGAAGAGGATCCAGTCGCGCGTGCGCGTTGAATTCTCGAGACGCCAAGCCCAGAGAAACAGGCAAGCGAGTTCGAGCGTGACGAGGCACGTTGACCACGCCCAGTCTGCTCCGTAATAGATGCCATAGGGCGAGAAGGCCCATCCCCAGCCAGCCCATTTTGCGACGCGATCTCCGAAGGCCTGCTTCGCCAGAAGAAACACTGGAATGCAGGTAAGCGCTGAGAAGACGCTGTTCAACGACAAGGCCGCGAGGATGGAAGCTTTGGTTTCGATCCCGAAGATCCTGAAGATTCCGGCGAGGAGATACGAGTACACGGGCGGCAGCAATGCCGATGCGCCGGTGGGCGCGAACGGACCGCCGAAGCCATGACCCGAAGCAATCGAGCGCGCAATCAAACCGAAGGCCCAGTGCTCCAGGACGAACGGATCCAACCAGTCGCGATAGACGAAGGGAATGACGGCGAGACGGATCGCGAGGGCGACTAGCACCATCCAGACATAAGGCTGGGTGCGGGTTGAGGGGGATGGAGGAGTCGGCATTCGTGGTTGAAAATGGCTCGCTGGAACTTCAGTATAACCGGCAGACTCGCACTTGACCGTTGGCGTAGGGACAAGTCATGCCTTCTGGCTGCGCAACTGAGAATTGGGCGTCTGCACGCGACAAGACGACCCACGTCACAGCCGAGATCTTTCTTCAAGCGAGCAAAATCTGCGGGCCGGAAATTTTTCCAACCATTGACCGCCGTGACTTCGTTGAGCCAGCGCGGCGCAAGGCGCGGGACGCGGGCGGCCATGCCTCCGTCTTTCTCGTAGTCGGCGAGGGCGCTGCGCTCGGCGAGAGCGCGGAATCCGTGAGCGTCCTCGGCAGGAAGCGACTCGTAGTGCGGATCGAGCGCGAAGAGCGCGTCTGTCGGAGTGTTGGCGCGGATCCAAGTGAAGGCTTGCAGCCAGGGATTGCTGGGCGCCACCCAAGGCATCTCGAGGTGCGTCGACGCAGGATACATTTGGCGCTGCGCATAAAGCATGCCGGCGGCGAGCGGAACGAAAAGCAGGAGCCAGCGATAGAAACTTCTATGAAGTACGTAGCGGCCGAGCAGTCCACCGACGATCAGGAAAAATAAAAGATAGAGCAGATGCAGGTAGCGCATGGGCTCGAAGGGCCGAAGGCGTTCGAGACCTGGCGGAAGCATGATCGCGAGGCCGACGATCATCTGGAATACGCCGTAATAGATCAAGCTCGATGTCAGCGGGAGCAGCGCAGAGTTGTCGCTCGCGTCCCGGCGGGCTTGCAGGAATCGGCGAACCGCAAACAGCAGCGCTAGAGGAGCAAAGACTCCCAACCATTCATACCAGTGCCAGCGCGTGAGGAAATAAAATCCGCGGGTTGCTGCGGCTTGGCGCCAGGCATCGGAGGCGGGCTCGAAGAGCCAACCCAACGGAACGAGAGCGGCGGTAATGGGCACTGTTGATTTCCGCCTGTTCTCTCCCAACGACCACCACAAGAACACGCAGAAAGAAATCCCGAAGCTGGCCATGATGGCGTGAATCGAAAAGGCGATTGCCAGCAGGAGTCCGGCGAGCCACGGCCGCCGATCGACGATCGCAACGATCGCACGCCAGGACTAACGCCGTCGCCAGAGTTCGCGGGTGAAGGTACTGATCGGCAAGATTGATGGCGATCCCGGGCAGCGGAAGAGTCAGGATCGCGGCAATCAAAGTGGTTGTCGCCCAATGCGCCTCGGGAGCCGCGAAGCAGCGGCGGGCAATCCGCCAGCACCCGTGAAGAAGAAAAAAGATCGCGGCAACCTGCCATAAGAGCACGATCCACGTGACTGGCAAATGAGTCAGGCGCGCTGAAAAAGCGATGAGTTTATCGAAGATGGTCGCCTGAAATTGCAGGCGGAAGAAATCGGAATCGTGCGGGAAGAGAGCTGGGTTCAGATCGCGCTTGATAGCGGCGAGGTAGAAAGAATCATCCTCGAGGCCAGGATGGTAGCCCATCACCAGGAACGCGAACGCGGTCAGACAGGCGAGAGCAAACAGATTGCGGGCAGAAAAGTCCCCACGGCCGTTTGGTTGTGCGGAAGAGTTTGGGCTTACTTGCATTCCAGTCGGGAACGCCGGAGACGCTAAGCGGTGTGTCCGGATTCCGTGCGAGGAGCGTAGTAGGTTTCGCGCCCGGCTTCAAGTTTGCGTCCGATGTCGCTGAAGCGGGCCAGGTGGATGAACCCCGTCTTCTGAAGCGCAAATTGCAGGGTCGTCGCCAGCACGCCGAAGCCATATTTCACGCTGCGGCGAAAATTGATTGACGAAGCTTCCTTGAAATATTTCGTCGGGCACGAGACTTCGCCGATACGAAACCCGAAATGAACGCACTGCGCCAGCATCTGGTTATCGAAAACAAAGTCGTCGGAATCTTCGAGCAGCGGCAGCTCGGTCAGCACCTTGCGGCTGAAGGCGCGGTATCCGGTGTGATATTCGGAGAGCTTGACGCCGAGGAACAGATTCTCAAATGCAGTCAGAGCGCGGTTGGAGACGTATTTGTACAAAGGC
Source organism: uncultured Acidobacteriota bacterium (assembly GCA_963700225.1). Taxonomy (GTDB): domain Bacteria; phylum Acidobacteriota; class Terriglobia; order Terriglobales; family Acidobacteriaceae; genus Sulfotelmatobacter. The sequence goes on along the minus strand of CAVOWU010000011.1, from coordinate 48,014 downwards.
ATGCCGCCGAGCAAGGCGCGGCCGCCGATGATGCGCGAGCCGAGGACGACATCGTAGACATCATAGGCGACCATGCTCGCCATCGCCGTGATGAGCAGCGGCGTGTACTGGTAGTCGGGGTGAAGCATGATGACGACGTCAGCGCCGGCCGCCAAAGCTTCGCGGTAGCAAGTCTGCTGGTTGCGGCCATAGCCGTAGTTGCGGTCGTGCTGGAAGACGTGCAAGCCCAGACGGCGGGCTACTTCGACCGTCTGGTCGCTGCTGTTGTCATCGACGAGGATGCAGACGTCGACGAGCTCGGGGACTTCAGCGACGGTGGCTTCCAAAGTCTTGGCCGCGTTGTAGGCGGGCATGACGACCGCGATGCGTTTGCCGTTAATCATTGGGAGACTGGTCTTAGTTTAACCGAAGGGCAGGGACGGATTGAGGGTCGCAGGATCACCGACGCATTACTTTGGTGCAGACCACTTCAAAACCCTCACCACAAGGGACACAGAGGTTTCCCAGAAGGACCCGCTTCCTCCTCACTTCATGTTGTCGAGGATCGACCCTACGATTCCGCCGACTACGCCGCCTTCTACTGTGCGTCGCGTGGCTTCACGGGGAATGTAGCGCTCGATGGCGTGGGCGAGCTTGGCGATGGGGAGAGTCTGCAGCCAGACTCTCCCCGGGCCGGTGAGAGAGGCAAGGAAGATTCCATCGCCGCCGAAGATCATGTTCTTGATGCCAGGGACGGTCGTGATCTGGAAAGCGACGCTGGCTTGAAACGCACCGACGTGGCCGGGATGTACGCGCAATGTTTCTCCGGGCTGAAGATCGCGGACAACAAGTTCACCGGAAAGTTCGAGCCATGCCGTACCCTGTCCGCTGAGCTTTTGCAGAAGGAAGCCGTCGCCGCCGAAGATTCCAGCGCCCAGCGATTGCTGAAAGGCAACGCTGATCTGAATCTGTGGAGTGGCGCAAAGGAAGCCGTGGCGATGAATCATGTACTCGTGGCCGGGCGAAACCTCGACGGGAACGATGTGCCCCGGGAGCTTGGTAGCGAAGGCGAGTTCTCCGGCGGCTCCGAAGGCGCGATATTCCGTCATGAAGATCGATCCGCCGCCCGCCACGCGCTTGAGCACGCCGAACAAGCCACCCCCGCCTGCGAACTGGGTATGAGTCGTCATCTGGATCGAGCTGCCCATCCAGGAGAGCTCTCCGGCTTCAGAGATGATGGAGTCGTTGGGATCGAGAACGAATTCCAGAACGGGCATGGTCGTGCCGGTAATGCGGCTCTGCATGGAGGGTCTCCTGAATTGAAATCAATGAAGTCAAAATCTTACAAAATGAAAAGTCAGAGTATACATCGCGGGCAGAATCGAAGAGCTCTCGCCACAGGGGCGCCGAGGGACACACTAGAACCAACTTACGACGGCTTTCCCCTTGCGTCACGCGGCATTGGCGCGTGGCAGCCGGGTTTTGGGAACGTGAGAGATCGGCTTTTCATGCAGCAGCAATTCCGTTGCCTGCACGCGGCGATTGCTGTGGAACCAGCGCTGCACGACGTTGTCGCAAAGGAAATTGGCCAGTGCGAGGATGCTCATGCCCTGATGATGAGCCATCCAGGATCGGACGATCTGGCCAGAACGCAGCACTTTGTCGGCAGGGCCAAAGTCCACGGCTTCGTAAAATCCGTAAGGACCGAACCATCCGAGGCGTTCCATGCGATGGAGATTGCGCAGGGCCTCCGTCGCGTTGACGGTCAGGCCGAGGAAAGTGGAATAGGGCGAGATCACCAGCAGATTGAGTTCGCCTTTCATCATGGCGAGTTGGGGAACTCCGAACGCGTGGTACTGGTAGTTCCCGGCTTCATCCAACTTGTAGTACGCCGACTCTGAAATTCCCCAGGGCACGCCCTTGCGGTTGCCGTAGGTTTGCTGGAAATCCACCACGGCGATGCGGCTGCGATCGAGCAGCGTGTTGGCGTAGGAGCGCATCCACAACATGGGCATCAGGTACTCAAACATTGTGCCGGTCCAGGAGCGTAGAACTGGGTTGCCGTTGGCCAAGGTGTGCGTGCGGCCCATCCGGAACCAGGATTCCTGCAAAATATCTTCCTTGGCAACCGCAGCGAAAACAGCGGTGCGGGATTCGGTTGCGAGCAAGTCGTAACAGGCTGGCTCGAGCTTCTGGGTTTCGACGTTGAAGCCCACCGACATCAGTTTGCGGCGCGGATTCAACAGGAAAGCAAAGTCCATTGCCTCGGCGAGATCTCCCGCTTCAGAAGCGATGCTGCGAAGCGTCTCGATAAGCCGGAGCGCGTTGGCGCGAGCCTGCGGCAGCATGGCCTGCAGATTCTCGTAAAGACCCCGGTCTCCTCTCGCAATGGAGGGCAGCGAGCGATCCAAGCGGGCGTGCAGGTCGTCAATGAAGATCGGTAACTGGCGGAGCGATGGATTTTCTTCGAGCTCGGGTCCGACATTGATGTCGTTGCGTACCGAAGCGAACTCTGGCAATTCCCACGGCACGTAGGAGCGCACCACGTCCTGAATGCTTTGAATGCGGGCGCGGGTCTGGCGCTCGAACCACTCAATCTCAGCAGCTTCGCGCGGTTTGACTGAGGAGGGCTTTTCATCGTCTCCAGCTTCGAACAAAGTGAGAAGCGCTGTGAACCACTTGTCGGTCTTGAGCTCTTGTTCACAGCGAGCGAGATGCTTGCGCGGGAAAAGCTTTCAGATCAACCAGCGCACGAAGACAATCGAGGAGTCCCTCGGCCAAGCTGGTTTGCAAGAGAGGCTGCTTGATCCGAGCCAGCAACCCTTGCTGCAGCGTCCATAAAGAAGCCACGAGATTGCCGCTGTCGACGGAAGAAATGAAGCGCGGCGTAAGGGGTTCAAGGGTACGGGTGTCGTACCAGTTCAGAATGTGGCCATGATGTTTGGGAATACGGGAGAGCGTGGCCAAAGTCCGCTGCGTTTGCACCGCCATTTCTGGAACGGTCAGATAGCCGAACTCGCAAGCCACCTGCTGCGCGTTCAGGAGGAGTCCGAGATTGGTTGGCGAGACACGGGCTGCGACTGCGGGCGGCTCTTCCTGCACATTGTCCGGAATCAGCCAGTGATGCTCTTCGGTGCAGAATTCAGCGTAGTAGCGCCAAGTGTGCAGTGCCGAACTACGAAGGAAGAGCAATTCCTTGCGCGGCAATTCCTTGCGCGGAACGCCGGTGGGGCGATTCAGCCAAATAGAAACAAGCTTACTCGAGGCCCACAACAGCAGAATGGGCAGCGCGACTTCCAGCGAACTCGGGTGTATCCACCACACCAGAGCACCGACAACGAGGGACAGAACGGGAATCCAGTTCAGGTAACGATCCGCAGGCCCCAGGCGCGTGGCGAGTTCGGCTTCGGCAGCAGTTTCCCATTCCAGCAGGCGCTCGCGGGTAAAGGACTTTCGAACGATCGCGCGGACAACTGCGTCGAGCGACAACAGCGTCTGGTGCGCAAGGAAAATTAAGGTGAGCGTCGAGGTGATGATGGTGGTGAGGAATGCATGCACGGCATCACGTGCGACGGTAAGTTTGTCCTCGAAGATCGCCTTCACGACGCCGAAAATCACCTGAAACACGGCAGGGAGGAACAACAGGAAGACCGTGGCGAGAGTCCAGCGAACCGGACGGACGCCTGGGGCGAGCCAGCCGAAAACGAGAAGCAGGAAAGTACCCGGCTCGACCAAGCTGCGGCGCAGGTTGTCGAAGATCTTCCAGCGCGAAATCAGCGAGATGGGATTGGCAACCCGGGCACCGGCTTCATCCGGCACGTCGGAAAGAAGCCATCCGGCAATCTGCCAGTCGCCGCGCAACCAACGGTGCTTGCGCCGGTTGTAGGCGCTGTAGTGGGACGGGTAGTCCTCGATGACTTCAATGTCGCTGGCCAAACCGGCGCGCGCGTAAGCTCCCTCGATCAGATCGTGGCTGAGCAGCGCATTGCGGGGGAAGCGCTGGTCGAGAACGCGGTGGACCGTATCGACCTCGTAAATTCCCTTGCCTGTGAAGCTGCCTTCGCCATACAAATCCTGATAAGCGTCGGAGACGGCCCGGGTGTAGATGTCGAGTCCTGTTTGACCCGCATAGATTGCCGCCAGGCGCGATCGGACGGTGCTCAGCACGCTCACTCCGACCCGCGGCTGCAGGATGCCGTATCCGGCCACGACGATGTTCTTTTGCGGATCGATGATCGCCTGATTCAGCGGGTGCGCCAGCGCTCCGACCATGCGGTGCGCCGATCCCCGTGGAAGTTCCGTGTCGGAATCGAGGGTGATGACGAAACGCACCTTCGGAAGAATCGAGAGATCGCCAACTTTGATCGGAAAACTGTCGTATTCCCCACGAAGATATTTGTTGAGGTCAAGCAGCTTGCCCCGTTTACGCTCCCAACCCATCCAGCCTTTCTCGCGCGGGTTGTAGATTCGATGGCGGTGCAGCAAGAGGAACGACCCCTTCTTTTCAGCCGCGTATTTCTGGTTCAGTTCCTGGATGAGCGACGAACACAGCTCGATCAGCGGATTTTCTTCGCTGGCACGGTGGTCTGAATCCGCCAGGTCGGACAGCAACGCAAAGTGAATATTCGAATCGTGATTCCCCAGGAAGCGGACTTCGAGGTCCTCGATCAATCCGTGGACCTGCTTTTCATTCAGCAAAAGCGTGGGAACAGCGACCAAAGTTAAACAGTCGGCGGGAAGGCCTTTCGAGTAGTCCAGTTTCGGAAGGATTTCAGCCGGAAGCAACTCGGTGATGATGGTGTCGATGACCTGAATGGCGCACTGGGAGCCGGGGAACAGAAATAGCAGCATCGCGAACAGAACGAGCAGCGGCGAGCTGTCGCGCGTGGTCACGTACAAGAGAGTCGCGGTAATGATGGAGAGCGTGAGAATTGCTATCCCGGGGAGGAAGAATTCATCGGGATGGCGCCACATCCAGGCGCGAAGTTGCTGCAGTGGATTCAGCCGGCGACCGATGCGTTGTGAGAGCACTTCACGGCCCTCGCCGACGAGGTAATAGCCAATGTGCGATTCACGCCGGGCAACGCGTGGATCGCGGTAGATGCGGGCATGAGCCTGCTGAGCGAGGAGCAGCGCTTCTTGCGCCACCTGGATTTCCGTGAAGTCCGACTGCGCCGCCAGGGCCGCTACTTTTTTGCGATACATGTGACGGCTGTCTGGATCCATTGAAGCGTACGCGTCCACTGGATCGCGGCGCAGAACATCGCCAAAGAGAATCACTGGTTCGAGGAATTCGTTCCAGGAAGTCTGGCTGACTTCGCGCAGGCTCTGAATGCAGACGCCGACTTCGGGCGATGGCGCCTCAGGATTATCAACCGCGTTGCCCCCGCGCGCCGCAATTTCTTCGAGTAGAACCAACTTCAGTCCAGCACTCAAGACCGTGAATTCCCGCAGTTCCAGAGGCGTCGCTCGCTGATAGCCTCGGCAGAACGAAATAAAAGTCTGATCTTGAAAATGATAGGAAGTTTCGCGGAAGTATCCCTGAGCGAAGGCAAGAATTCTGGGTAGAACCTCAGCTGTTGCAGCTACGGACGTGCGGGAGATTGCGGAGCAGCTTGAGATCGCCTTGGACCGTGCCCAGTTCGGAGTAGAGGAGCGAAGAATTGTCGCGAAGCCAGCGCGCGTCGTCGGTCAGGGAACCCTTGGCAAAAGAGGCGTCCACAGCGGCGAGAACGGGAAAAAGCTTGCTTCTTACCTCCCGAGATCGCCGGGCAAAAATATTGGACGAGGGAACGCGCGGCAGCCAAGCCAACTGCGAGGCAAGGCGCTCGGCGTTGGATTGAAGAGCGTCGAATTCCGTCGGTTCGCCCGCCGAAGCCTGGGTTCGTATGACTTCGGCGATGACGGGTTTATCGTGAGTGTTGAGCGGCATGGGGTCCCTTTATCGATAACTGGCAGCTTGCAATTCAAACATCTCGGCGTATCGGCCACCAAGATGAGTTAACTCCTCGTGCTTTCCCTCTTCGGCGATGCGTCCATCTTCGAGCACTACGATGCGATCCGCCATGCGAACGGTGGAGAATCGATGTGAAATAAACAACGCCATTTTGCCCTTGGTAAGTTCGGCGAAGCGCTGGAAAACTTCAGATTCGCTGCGGGCGTCGAGCGCAGCTGTTGGCTCGTCCAGGATCAGCAGTTGTGAATTACGGAGATAGGCGCGGGCCAGAGCGAGCTTCTGCCACTCGCCTCCTGAAAGATCAACGCCTCCTTCGAAGCGACGGCCTAGCATCTGGTCGTACTTTCCCGGCAATCTCGCGATCACTTCATCGGCCAGGCTCTTTTGCGCGGCGTTCTGCAACCGGGCAAGGTCCTCGACTTCTTCGATTTTTCCGACCGCAATATTTTCGCGCGCGGTCATTTCGTATCGCATGAAATCCTGAAAAATCACGCCGATCTCGCGATAAAGGTCTTCGAGGTCGTACTGGCGAAGGTCCACTCCGTCGAGAAGGATCTGCCCCTCAGTCGGATCGTACAATCGCGTAATCAGCTTGACGATCGTGGTCTTTCCCTGACCGTTCTCGCCGATCAATGCCACCCGCTCCCCCGGATGCAGATGGAAATTCAGATGATCGATAACCAGACGGCCATTTCCGGGATAGCGAAAGCATACGTCACGGAACTCGAATCCCTGCCGAATCGGCCGCGGAGCCGGCAGCGCGTTCGGTTTCGACTGAATGCTCGGCTTCATCTCGAAAAAAGCGAGCAGGTCGGTCAGGAACAGAGCCTGGTCGGCGATCCCTGACAGGGTCGAGAACACCTGCTGGATATTACTGCTCGCCTGCATGATGGCGGTGATCAGGAAATAAAAGGTGCCGATGGTCAGTCTGCCGGCAACTGTCCGCCAGATCACGTAGGCATAGCCGCCGTAGTAGCCGCCCGTACTGATGAACGACAGGATCGAGCCAATGCCAAGGCGTTTTCGAGCCAGTTCGACGTCCTGCTCGTAAATGATGTCGGAAAGCTTCGCGAAGCGTTGAGTGAAAAATCCTGCCAGGCTGAAAAGCTTGAGTTCTTTCGCTGCTTCCTTCGTAGCACCGGCCTGCCGCAGGTAATCGAGCTGACGCTTGATCGGCGTTTGACGGAAATTCTTGGCATACCCCAGAAAGGCAAAATGGGTCTCCCCAAGAAACGCCGGAACCACGGCCAGAACCAACAACAGCATCAGCCAAGGCGAATAGAACATTACCGCCGCGGAGTACGCAATTGCAGTGATCACCTGCAACTCCAGGCGCCCGATGGACTGAATCATCACCAGCCTGTCGGTGGCCTGCACGCGGGCGCGCTCCAGCCGGTCGTAAAAGACCGGGTCTTCATAGGCGGTCAGATCCAGTTCCGAGGCGTGCTTCATAACCTGAATACTGACGTGCCGCGTGTACTTGTTCGCGAGAAGCGAATCAGAGTAATCGATCATGCGGCTGAGGATGCTCCCCAGTACCGCCAGGCTGAACTCGATCCCCACCAGCCACCAGAGCCGCGTTGGAACGGCCTGAGTCTTTAATGCGTTCGCGACAATGTCGATAATCAACTTGGCGACGTAGGTAAGGCCAAGCGGTAAGACGGCGGCAAGAACACGCGCCAAGATGCCGAACAGGACGACTCCCCGCCCGGATTGCCAGACAATCTTCAGGACAGGCGGAACATTGCGCAGAGCGGAAAGGCGCTCGCGCCAACTGCTCAGGAAGGTTTGCCGATCAGACATCGGTTAAAGCCTTTGGTTTCAAGCTCTTGGATCCTGCCGAGATTTCCTCCACGGGGGACGCAGGTCGCAGTCGAGCTCCAGCGACTGGAGTTCACCGAATATACACCGGAAATCGCCTTCTTGAAACGCGTTCTTTGATGAAAAACCGATACTTACGGTTGGGCAGAATCCCGATCGTTGAGCGCGGGCGGGTCAGTATTTGACGAAACCGGCGCGCTCCATGCCGCGCTGGGCTTCAGGAGTCTTCATGAAGGTGTTCCAGACGAATCCAGTCCTCAGATTTTCGGCCATGAGCATGGTGATTCCGGTGTCGATTCCGATCACGTCATGGTCATACCAGCCGTTGAGGGGGTTGAAAGCGTTCACGAACCCGTACTTGCACCAGGCGGAACTGTAACGCTTACGAATGTTCTTCAGAACCCGCAGAGTCGCCTGAGGAGCGAACGTCAGCGAGCCACCGGTCGCGCTGGGAGTGATCGTTCCGTCGATGGGACCGACAGCGGGAGGACCGCCCCAAACTACGTAGCCATTGGGACCGTCCGAGGCGGTAATGCCCCAAAGGTCGTCGCTGTAATCCGGAAATTGTTTGCCCAGTTCGAGGCAAAACCGTCGATGAACCTCAGTGGCGACGACCGAGTTCTGAAAATAGTCAGCGAATTTATCGCGCTTGCCCCGGAAATCAAACCAAGCCTGGGAATATTGATGTACGAACAACGGGGCGAACGACCCGATGTAGCGCAAGCCGTCGTATTCGAAAGTGAGGCGCTTCCACGCATTCCACGCTTCCGGCTTAAGAGGATGAGAAGACGAGCCCATTCCCAGCAGATACATCATCATCAACTCGCTGTAGTAGTCCCAGCGGGAGGGGAGAAAACCGATCTCGGGAGTCCAGCCGTGGGAAAGCAGAGAAGTGTCTTCGGAGAGCCATGTCCATTCCACACGTTGGAAAATCAAGTCGGCCAGTTGGGTAATAGCGGGATGCCGGAAGTGTTCACGGCAGGTCAGCACGCCGCACAAGAGAATGGCAGTGTCGACCGATGAAATCTCCGATTCCCAAACTCTCTCGCCCGTATTTACATTCGCCCAGTGATAGAAGAATCCCCGATGCTGGGGCAGCTTCTTCCAAAGGAAATTGAAGGCGGTAAATAGACGTTCCAGAGCGGCCGTGCGCGTAACGAATCCTCGCTTCTCGCCGATGCAGAGCGCCGTCAGGCCAAAACCGGTGGCGGCAATGCTGGCGACAAGTCCTGGGGCCGCGCCTTGCAAGTCACAGCGATCCTGTACCATCCCGGTCTTGGGATTTTGCTGATCCAAGAAATAAAGGAAGCTGGCAGCCTCTAATTCGTGGAGGAACTGATCGTCCTCGGCAGAGAGGGAGAATTGCCCGGGAGGCAAATCTTTCTCGTCTTTTTTTTGATCCTGGGCCGAGGGTGCGGCGCCGGTCTGGCAAAATAGCGACCGGGCGAACGGCAGGCATAAGCCCGCGCCGAGCGCCTGCCGCATCAGTTGCCGGCGCGACAATTGATTGGCGTAAACGTCTGTCATCCGCGTCGTATGATTCTAGACAAACTCCCAGCGCGAGACAGCAACCAAAACAGATGCTGGGTTCGGGCATGATGGATGCCGTTGCCCCGCGTCCTGCGCTGCAACAATCGTTGCTTAAATTACCATCATTCATTAATTTAAATCAGCGGACATAACCGCGTGACAAGTGTGACCCTCAAACGGATACTCGGATTCGCGTTGACCGTAATCGTCATCCTCGCGCTAGTAGTCGGCGCTGTGGCCTATTTCCGCTGGCGCAGCCACAGGATTATTGTCCTACAGGGCGCGATCACGGTGAAGGACTCTGACGTTCGCAAGCAGAGGCCGATCGCCGGTGTCCAGGTTACCGCCATCGACAGTTTACAGATAGAAACGGTCAAGTCGGATTCTTCAGGGCTATTCCTGATTCCTCTCCATGTAGGAACGAAGCGTGGCCAGCCCATCACGCTAGAATTCCGGCATCCTGATTACTTCCTCTTGGACCTGCCGGAGTTCGTCGGGGACAAGCTTTATGTCGTCCACATGGTGCCACGTTCCACGAATGCGGCGTCAGATGGCCGGCCGCCAACCAATGTGGGCAACGTGACCGTGCGATATTCCGTCAAGACCACTACCGACGTGAACATCGGAAGCGCAGTGAAGACATTCCAGGTCGAAAATCAGGGAAACATCCCCTGCCGGAATCAGCATCCGTGCTCTCCGGATGGAAAGTGGAAGGCGACCATCGGTTCGACCACCCTGGATGCCGGAGCCGGTAACGAGTTTCGGGATGCCCGCGTCTCTTGCATCGCTGGACCCTGCCCTTTTACAAGGATCGAATCGACGCAGTCTTCCCGCGGCGGACAAATCATCGAGGTCACCGCTCGCGACTGGTCGAGTACAGCGACATTCCTGGTGGAAGCCGAAGTGTTGCACAACATGCCGACGTCGGCCGCTCACGAATTTTTTCCTGTAATTTTCGGCAGGGAGTTGAGTTTCACGCTGCCGGCGGCTGTCGAGGGCGTAACGATCGAGGCCGATGTCGATCAGCAGCGAGTCTTCTTCCCTCTCGGACCCGCGCTTCTCCTCAGCTGGGCCAACTGCAACGCAAGCGAAAACGCCGATCGCACGCGAGTGTTCCGATGTGAACTGAAGCCGGGATACCAATTCCGATGACGAGGTTGGTAGAAGAAAGGAACAGGCGTGGACTCTATTTCGATTTCAGGTAGTCATTGTAAGAGTGCCGTGCCCAGCCCAGGTAATGCGAATTCGAACGATTCGCATCGTCGAGTTTCTTCAGCATAGTTGGGAGCAGTTCATCATAGTCCGGCGTCCGCAGCGCGATTGCCATTTTCGCCAACCTCTGGTCGGCCAATCCGTCATAGGCGAGATCGAGAAATCTCTGACTCGCCTTCCCCACTTTTTCGGCCTTTTGCTCGACGCCCTCTCCGTCTGAGGGGCTGCTGAGCTCGTACATCATCAATGTGACGCGCGGTACCGCAGAAAGAAGCATCTTTCGTTCGTTGGGACTGCCCTTGAGAAGTTTGTTCTGGATGTCCGCGTTCACCGTCATCCCGGCCGGTTCTGCCAGCGATCTCACCTCGCGAAAAGCATCTGTGAGTCCTGGCAGGAACCGAAGGTTGCCCGGGCCTTTGTTCTCCGCCCGCTGCTGAGGCTCGACATCAAGATGGACCCCATCGAATCGCTCCTTGGAATGCCTTTGGTTGAATCGCACGATTTCCCGCACGTGATTCAGCAAGGTTTCTCGGTGCTTTCCCGGCTCATCGGCGTCTGTGCTTGACAATAGTGCTTCGACGCGAATGTTGGAACGATGAAGCAGGGTAATGAGATGAACCAATTGGTTCTCCTCGGCCGCTTCACTTCGCGCCGAAATTGACACATAGACTTCGTTGATGCCCTCGGATTTGCAGAAGTTCCACAGTGTCTCTGCACCGCGCGGAGCTGCCAAAACAGTCGGGCTCTTCCAGACCCACAAACCGTGCACCAAGGATGGAGCCACTTCCGCGAACGAAGGGTGCGTAAGCAAACCGAAAACGAGAGACCACAGTATGGAAATGGATGCAGCAGAAGTCCTGGAGCCCTTCATGGCATTTGCCTCAGCCCTATTATGCTGCAACACCGTTCGCCTTCAAATTACCTTTCGCTCGCCGGTTCTCGATTGTTGCAAGTTGTCGCAACAGTTCTGCGACGAAATTTCTGCATGAAACTTGACGGCAGGGTGCAGCGTCCGTCAGTATCAAAAGCGGACCCTAGATGCGACCCGTTTGCAACTAGCCTTAATCTCACTCCATTTATTGTATGAAGACAGGCATTCAAGACCGAGAAATCAAGCAATCTCCAGATGCGACCGAATCGCATCTGGAAAGCGAATACGCCTTGCCGTTACGATCTGCAGTGAGCAGGCGAAGACCTCTCGCGATGACATTGCGGGCTCTATGCCTGCCACTAGTCCTGTTGGGGGCCGCTTTCGCTGGCGTTGGCGGCAGCATCTCTGGAACGGTGAAAGACCCCTCCGGGGCCGCGATCACCGGCGCTTACATCGCATTGGTCAACAGCACCACCGGCGTCCGGCAATCCACGACCGCCGATCGTCCGAGGCGCATACACCTTTCCGGTAATCCCGGTCGGTGGCTATGTTCTGGAAGTAAACCATCCCGGCTTCCGGCCATACCGCCGCACTGGAATCGTCCTCGACACCAATAGCGCTCTTCTACTCGATGTCGTGCTCCAAGTGGGAGATCGGAGCGACGCAGTCACGGTGAGCGAAAGCGCCGTCCATCTGGAAACCTACAGCAGCCAGGTGGGCGAAGTCATTAACGGCGAGCAGATGAATGCCGTGCCCCTGAACGGCCGAAGCTATACCGACTTGCTGTCGCTGCAACCCGGAGTTGCACCTTCAACCTCCATCAACTCCGATACCGTGCAAGATGTGGGCGCGAGCGCGCTCTCGCCTTCCGGCGATCTGAATCCCGGCACGATCTCCATCCATGGCCAGCGGGAATTCGCCAATGCCTTCATCGTCAACGGAAGCGACTCCGAAGAAGATGTGAACATGGGGACGGCAATTATCCCCAACCTCGACTCCATCGCTGAGTTTCGCATTCTCACCAGCAACTTCGACGCCGAGTACGGAGAATTCAGTGGCGGCCAGATCAACGTAATCACCAAGTCCGGCAGCAATGCGTTTCACGGTGATCTTTTCGAATTTCTGCGCAACACCGACCTCGACGCGCGCAATTACTTCTCTCCGACGCGCGGCACATTCATTCAGAACCAGTTTGGTGGAACGGTAGGCGGCCCCATCAAGAGAAACAAAATCTTTTTCTTCTCCGACTACCAGGGCACGCGCCAGCGCCAGGGAGTGGATACCGGTTTGATCCCCGTGCCTTCGGCGCAGGATCGCGATGGGAATCTTTCTGACCTGGCTGGTTCTCTCTCCGGAACGGCCGTCAGCGGCCCTGCGTGGGCCAGCACGCTCTCGCAGAATCTCGGCTACCAAGTTATCGCCGGCGAGCCTTACTATTTTTCGGGCTGCACCAATACAAACTATTCTGCGTCGAGCACGACCGCTTGTGTTCTACCTACGCTGCAAATCCCCAGCAGTTCTTGGTCCGGGCCTGCCCGAAACCTGCTGCAGTACATTCCAGCGCCGAACTCTTCTGGAGATCAGTTCGCGACTTCCGCCTACAATCAAGCGCTCCGGGACGACAAAGGATCCCTTCGGATCGATGCCAATACAGGTTGGGGATTGGTCTCCGGCTACTACTTTCTCGACGACTATTCGCTGAACAATCCTTATCCAGTCGCGCAGGGCGGAGCCAGCGTGCCGGGCTTCAACGCGCTGTATCAGGGGCGAGCGCAACTATTGAGCCTGGGAGTTACGAAGACTCTGAGCGCGACCGCGGTCAACGAACTCCACTTAAGCTATATGCGCGCCTCCAACGACCTCGGCAAACCGCAAGGCGGACTGGGCGTCAGCCTGGTGTCACAAGGTTTCGTCACTTCCTCCGGAGCGCCGAGCATCGTGGCGCTTGATCCGGCAGGCCAGGGCGTGGAAAGTCTTGTCTTTAATAATTTTTCGACTGGAACAAACACGAACGAACTGAAGCAAGCGAACAATACGTTCCAGTGGTTCGACAGTTTTTCGAAAGTGATGGGACGCCACACCCTGAAAGCTGGCGGAGAATTTCACTACGACCAGGTCAACGTAAATCCGATCGCGCAATTCAATGGCAGCTTCCTGTTTACAGGAAGCGAAACCGGGGTTGATTTCGTCGACTTCCTGCTCGGAATTCCCAGCCAGTTCAACCAGAGCCAGTTGAATCCCTTTTATGGCCGCAATAAATATGCCGGCATCTTTGCCCAGGATAGCTGGCATGTAAGATCCAATGTCACACTCAACTACGGTTTGCGCTGGGACCGCATCGAGCCCTGGTATGAAAAGTACAACCAGATTTCAACCACCGAACCGGGCAAGCAATCCGTAGTTTTTCCCGGCGCGCCGGAGGGAATTTTGTATCCCACTGACCCGGGAGTGCGGCGCACGCTTGCACCTCCGGGAGACGAATTTTCGCCGCGCATTGGTCTGGTCTACTCGCCGGATTCAGCCAGCGATGGATTCATCGGGAAGATATTAGGGGGGCCGGGAAAAACCAGCCTTCGAGCCGGCTTCGGAATGTATTACACGTCGATCGAAGCCCTCACTTTGGGAGTTCTGGCGGCCAATGCTCCTTACGGCACAACCTACAGTAGCCCTGCACCGCCGCTGTTTTCGAATCCATTCATCACCGCATCTAACGGAGAAAATCTCGGACAGTATTTCCCCGTGACGTTTGCGCCACTGAACTCGTCTGCCAGCCATCCCGATGGCAATATCGACTGGTCGCAATACGTTCCCATCAGCGGCATTCCCGGATATCCGGTCACCAACCGCATCCCTTACACCGAGCAATACATGATCTCCATCGAGCGTCAGATCGGGGACAATACTCTCTTGAGCGGAAGCTATGTGGGCAATCAGTCGCATCGATTACTGGTTCTCGTGGAGTCCAATCCCGGCGATCCCGCGCTGTGCCTCAGTCTGAGCCAGCCGAGTGAAGTGGCGCCCGGATCGGCAACTTGTGGACCCTTCGGTGAGAGCAACGTCTTCACGACAGCTTCCGGCCAAATCGTCAACGGAACCCGGGGACCGCTGGGGCCAAGTTTCGGCAGCAATACCAATCAAAGTACGATCGGCAACTCCAACTACAACGCACTCGAACTCAGCCTCCGCCACACCAGCAAGCGCTTGCAACTGTTCGCCAGCTATACCTTCAGCAAGTCCATCGATCAGTCTTCGAACGTAGGCGAGGAGGTCAACCCCATCGATCCCGCTCTCAGCCGAGCTTTGTCCTCATTCGATGTGACCCACAATTTCGTGGTGAGCTACGCCTACGAACTTCCGATTGAGCGCCTGGTTCGGGCGTCCAAACGCTGGAGCAAGGGCTGGACGGTCTCCGGAATTACTCATTTCAGCACTGGTTTTCCGGTCACGCTACTGAATTACGGGGACAATTCCCTGCTGGGAGCCGAGCCGAACGGCATCAACAATTACGGCGTCGACGAGCCACAATATACAGCTGGGCCTTTGGAGCTGAATTCCAATCCGCGCAACGGAAAGTCCTACTTCAACACTTCGCTTTTCAGCCTCCAGCCGTTGGGCACACCGGGGAATGCCCGTCGCCGCTTCTTCTATGGCCCTGGGCTGGACAATTACGATATGGCGTTGATGAAGTCCGTACCGTTTAGCGAATCCACGTCTCTGCAATTTCGCCTGGAGGCGTTCAACGTGTTCAACCACGCCCAGTTCTTTGGACCCACCTCTGTGAACGGCAATATGAATAGTTCGACGTTTGGCCAGGTAGTCGGCGCCGCGTCTCCTCGCCTGCTGCAGGCAGCGATCAAGCTGATCTATTAAGCCTCCCTTGTCGAAACGAGTCATTCAAGGCGAAGAGTTCACAAAACGGAACAACATATGCAGAATTGAAGGTACAAACGGGCACAATGACCATATTTTGAGCCCCTCAGGCGCATCCTGCGCACTGAACTGGGCGCCAACTAGCTGCCTGTGCTCAGAAAGTGGATTCCCGGCACGCAGTGACAAACAGTTTCTTAGGTGAACGCAGTCGATAATCCTGAACCCTATCGGTCCAATAACACTGCCATTTCCTGAGATTCGCCCCAAGGCTTCACATATTGGGCTTTGCTTATCGCTCCGGGGCCGTTTGGGCCCATCTCGTAGTAAACCGTGGCGTCCGATGGAAAGCGTTTCAAAGCGTCTGTCAGGTCCTTAACGGTCCAAGTCTTGTCTGCCATGTTTTCCCCATTAGCAATCTCTAACAGAAAAAGCGCGGGCCTGAAATGGCCCGCGCTGACCATGAACGGTGGATGCGAAACTAAAGCGTGACACTGAGCATAATGTTCACGCCCGGATAGTTCGCATTGCAGAGGTAGTACATGCCGTCAATTTCGATGACATAAACATCCTGCGTATAAAGCCAGTTGCTTGGCCACACGCCCTCGAATCCGAACCAGTAGCCACCGTACTGGAAGCGGCGACTGCTGTAGTCGGCCTGAGTGACGCGAAAGTGGTGTTGCTCTCCGAAGTGAGCCCTGTAACGGTCCTCGGGAATGCGGCCATTGCCGTTACCCTGGGTATGTACATCCTGTTTTACAGGCTTCGCTTCCTGGCTATGCTGCTCCTGCGCATTTCTCTCTTCTTTACTGTTTTTCTCTTGCCGCGCATTGTTCTCTTCGGGCTTAGCCTTGTTCTCTTCCTGCCGGGCTTTGTTCTCTTCCGGCTTGGTGTTCTTGTCTTCCTGGCGGGCGTTCTTTTGCTCTGGCTGTGCGGATTTCTCCGGTTGCGCCTTCTTTTCTTTTTCCTGTGCGGGCTTCTCTTTGTTTTCTTCCTGTTGTTCGTGTTGTTCCTGCTGTGCGTATGCCGGAATGCCAACTCCGAGGGTCAAAGTGAGAACTGCTGTACTGATAGCTCCAACTAGTTTCATAAGGTTTGCCTCCATCTATCGAATCGCTTTCGTACGTGAGCCCTACCGCAAGCTTCCTGTTGTCGCGTTGACTGGACTGCCGATCGCGTCGCCGGATACGAGAAGTTCGACTCTCCGGTTCTGTTGACGTCCGGCAGAGGTGTCGTTAGAAGTTACCGGCAGTGTGTTGCCGAAACCTCTGGCCGAAACCGAATTCGTTGCCACGCCCTGCTGGACCAGGTAATCGCGGACCGAGCCGGCACGATTCTCCGACAGCGTTTGGTTCATGGCATCGCCACCGACGTTGTCCGTATAGCCGCCGACTTCGATGTTGAGTCCTGGGTAAGCAAGGAGAATACCGGCGACCTTTGCCAGCTTCTCGCGAGCACCCGACTTCAACGTGTATTTGCCGGTATCAAAAAGCACGTCCGACATGCTGACGATTAATCCACGTGCACTGTCGCGAGTCTGAAGAATCGAGTTCAATTGCTCGGACAATTTCGCGCGCATGGCCGCTTTATCGGTTTCTGCCTGTTGCGCATTCAAGTTCGCCTGCTGTGCGGCCGCACGAGATTGGTCCGCATCCGCCTGCGCCGCCAAGAGTGCAGTGGCCGAGGACGCCTGGTTGTTTGCCATGTCGGACTGGGCTTTCGCGGTCGCAGCTTGGGCAGTCGCGGTGTCATTGCGTGCATTGGCTGCATCGGACTGAGCCTGAGCATTGGCAGCTTGAGCGTTCGTTGCGTCAGATTCGGCCTGAACTTTAGCGGCTTGAGCTCTTGCTGTATCCGACTCAGCTTGCTGTTTTCGAAGTAACGCTTCGTCGGCTCGCCCTTGCAGTCTTGCCTGCTTGTCGGCCGAATCCAGACGTTCATTGGCTAGGCGCACTTCGTCCATTTTCTTGACTGCGATTGCGCGAGCATCTTCCGCCGTCTGCACTGCCTCACGCGAGGTAGCGATCAGCGGCTTTTTGTCGATGTGCTTATTGGTGGCGCTGGCATCCGCACTATCCATCAGCTTAACGGCGTGCTGATAACTATCCGGTGCATACTGCTCGGCTCCCTCGGATTGAGCGATGCGCAACGCATTGCGCGCCTCAAAGAATTCCAGCGGCAGCTTTGCGTTCAGAACGACGGGGTCGAATTTATAGCCGGTGGGGATGTATCCGCCACGCTCCATCAGTTCGTACTTCGCGTTGACCGCCTCGCTGGTTCCTTTCGTGTCTTCACGGATCACATTCTCGAGCACGACCACGTTGCTCGGCTGGCGAACCGCATAGTAAGGCTCGGCGGTAACGATCAATGCGAAGGCCTGCAGATCCGTGGTCACATTCAGTTTGCTGCGATGATTGCCACCGATCAGGACTTCACCCAGGTTCACGGCGCGGCCCTCGGGCGAAATCGCCCACAAAACATAAGTCAGATACTCATTGCCAAATGCCGTGGGCTTTTGCAGGTCGCCGAACTCCGCTTCGATCGCGATGGATCCGCGCTTGCTGTTGATCTGCGCGACACCGTTTGCTGACGGCATCAGGTCGGTTCCGGCAAAATCCAGCTTCGAGCTTCCACTGCGGTGTTGATAATTGACGGCCTGTACGCTGCGGCTAATCACAGTAACCCGAAATGTGGGCGTCGTACTCATCGGTTCGACGTTCTGGCTTTGGGAATTGGTTTGAGCAAATGCGCTCAAACTGAGGGTGATGCCTGCTGCTAATATGAGTTTCGATTTCAAAATGACTCCTTGAGGCGGATACCCACCCCATGCATTGGTTGACGGACTTGTGTCATTCAGCGCCATGTTCTGATTTCTTGCTACGGGATCAACAACGTTCCAACGTGGATCCGGGACAGCGAATGAAAGAGCCCGAATACGTTCAGAAGCCACAACACCACTGCAATGACCACAACGCCGTTGAGAATTGACTTGATGGAACCCTGCATGGGGATAAATCGGTTCACCAGCCAAAGCAGGACACCTACCACAATGAGAACTTCCAGAATTTGAATTAAAGGCATGATCGTTGACCTTCCTTTTTTCGCGAGCTAAGCTGCGCGGACTAACGCCCTCATCTGCTGAGGTGTAGCCTTGATTTCGATTTGAACTTTTAGGGTCGAATCGTGTTCCGCCGCAAGGTTTGGCGGCATGCACGGATGAAGAATGCTGATTGGCCTCGACTCTGGCTTAAGAATGAGAGCAGCGAATCAGATGTCGCAGCTCGTACTCACACTCAGTACAACAACAATGACAGGTCTGGAACCACCCGTCTGAGCAAGATAGCTCACATCGGATCAATCGACGTTTCGAGCAGCGATTGGCCAGGAAATGCAACCTTCAGGCTGCACGATGAGGATTCGCTCCCACGCGAGTGCGCTGGGAGCGGTCTCGCCGAACGGGTGTGTGCGCCGAAGGCAAATCGAATTCGCGGCCACAATCGAAACAGACCTTATATGTGCGGTGCTTGATCGTGAAGACACGGCTGAGGTGATGATGCCTGCAGCCAAAAAAGAACTGGAACATACCCCAGAAAAGTTTCATAAATCCTGCGCGCGTTGTCGGCGTTCGCAGCTTCCGTTGGCATCCAGCCACTCCAGTAGTGAGCGCACACTGGCTCGCGCCAGCGCAATCGCACAATCCGCAGCTCCGTAATAGATGTTGAGCGTATCGCCGTCGGCGTCCATCGTGTATCCGCACGGGAAAACTACGTCATCCACGTCCCCGTGGCGCTCGTACGACGCTTCAGGCCCAAAAATCCAGGAGTCTCCGCGGAGCAGGCACTTCTCCGGATTCTCGAGATCGAAAAGCGCCAAGCCTAATCGATATAGACAGCCTGACGGCGTATGCCGTACTCCGTGATAGAACACGAGCCATCCCCGGGAAGTCTCGATCGGTGGCGGCGATAGACCGATTTTGTTGGCATCCCACCAGGCGCCGCGACGCGCTTCCAGCATGAGTCTGTGCCTTCCCCAGTAGCGCAGGTCCGGAGAGTAGGAAATCCACATGTGAGACCCAAGCGTCGTCATCGGACGATGAATCAGCGCCCAGCAACCATCGATTCTCCGGGGCAGCAGCGCGGAATCTTTGTCATCCGGCGGCATAATGACGCCGTACCGCTCGAACGCGCGGAAATCCTTTGTTAGAGCTAGTGATACGCCGGGTCCACCACGCGAATAGGAGGTATAGGTGATGACGTACTGCTGTAGCTCCGGGACGAATGTGATGCGAGGATCTTCGATGCCCCAGATTTCTTCTGGATGGTGCTTCGGGTCAGGCATTAACGTCGGTTCGGCATCGATTTGCCATCCGTCAACGCCGTTGCGAGAGCGCGCGGCGCACAAGTGCGACAAGCCGCGGCGATCCTCAACTCGGCAGAGAAGCAGGGTGGTGCCGTCTGCGAGTAGCGTTGCACCCGCATTGAAGACACTGTTAATGGGATATGGCCAATCTTTACTCGAGAGGATCGGGTTTGCGGGATGACGATGAAGCAGCGGTTCGAAGCGAGTGTTCAGCAGGCCGACCTGCTTTTCGACGGGTACAGTCATGAAAGGATTTCCTTTTGTTCGGGCTCTTGGAGAGATCGCATTTCGAGGAGTGCCATCAGGAACGACAGCGTTGATTCCGCTCCCTGGTTTTCATTGGCGCGGTCGGGGTGCAGGCCGTCCCGGCAGCCCCCGGTCACCGAGTCATAGAGAGGAAGTTGAAGATCGTTGTCGCCGAGGAACCAGTTAAACGCCGACCACGCTTCGTTGCGCCAGCGCCTGTCATTCGTCACTCGGTATGCCTGCAAACAAGCAGACACCGCACCCGCGGCTTCAATCGGCTGCTGATCGAAGCGAGCTTTCTCGCCGCCTTGATGACAGAATCCCTGTGAACCGATCGGGACAAAATGGCCATTCGTCTCGCAGCGCTGCACTTCAAGCAGCCAACCCAGGGATTCCAGGCCGTGGGAAACCATACGGTCGTCCGAACATGCTGCGCCGACGAGCAGCAGGGCTTGCGGCAATCTCGCATTTCCGTAAGCAACCACATTCTCGAACCATTTCCAATCCGACCGCTGGACAGAGTCATACATGTCGACAAGCCGTCGACTGAGAGCAGATCGCATCTTTTGCGCGTCTCGATCGCCAGGATACGAGTCCAGGTATCCCTGAATCCCAAGCAGGCCATACGCCCACGCCCGGGGACTGTGGAACTCCAACACCGCAGGTAACGAAAACTCGAACAAGCGGCCGGCAGCGCCCCTCAATCCCTGATCTTGGGATCGGCCTAGAACGGTTCCCAGAGCCCACAATGCACGCCCATGGGAGTCTTCGGAACCGACAGGTTCGTTCCATCGCCGATCGTAGCGGAGGAAATTCTTGAATCTCCCCTTCGAGGGGTTAAAGGCGTGTTCCAGGAATGCCGCATACCGCAGAGCCGACGTTTCCGTGGATGGACTCACGCTGCCGCTCTGATGCTTTTCGACCTGCCCTAACAGAACCGAAAAAATGAGAGCCCGGGCGTTGTCGTCGGTGGTGTATCCCTCCCGCCGGTTCGGGATCGTGAAGATCGAATGCTGCAACATCCCGGTGTCGTCGGTTAGACGATTCAGGTGATTCAAGTTCAATTCCGGCAACTGATCTAACGACTTGGAAATCATTCGAGCTGCGAACTGAACTCTTGGAGCTGCCATGCGGTTGCTGCGGGCCTGGGCAAAACTCGCCATATAGCCTTGCGCTACTTGTTTCCACACCATTTCGCGTCCAAACAGGTAGGCGCGTTTGCGCATGGCATGACGAGTCGCCGGGGTGTCAAGCAGTTCAATTGTTTTTAGTGCGATTGCCTCGGGATTCTGGAATGGGACGAGCGCTCCTCTGCGGTCGTCCAGCAGTTCGATCGCATGCCAATATGGAGTCGAGATGATCGCCTTACCCGCACCCAGGGCATAGGCGAGGGTTCCAGAAACCACCTGAGCTTCGTGGCGATACGGAGTGATGTAAATGTCGGCAGCGCCGATGAACTCGACCATCTCCTCCGGGCTCACGAAACGGTCGTGGAAGATCACTTGCGATTCCACCCCGATTTCCTTTGCTAATGCCTGCAAACTGGCCCGATACTTCTCACCTTCGCGGCGCAAAATGTGAGGATGAGTCGCGCCTGCGACGACATAGGCAACATTCTTATGTTTGGAGAGAATCTGCGGCAAAGCTTGGATTACGTTCTCGATGCCTTTATTCGGCGAGAGCAGACCGAACGTCAGCAGAACTGCTTTCCCTTCGACCGCAAATCGGTCCTTGTAAAAATTCGGATCCAGAAATGGCAGGTCCGGAACTCCATGCGGAACTATGTCGATCTTGTCACCAGGAACCTTGAAGATTTCCTGCAGGAATTGAGACGACAACTGGCTCATCACGATAAGCCGGTCGGAAAGCGTTGCGATTTCCTCCATGACCATCAGTTGGTTGGGGTCTGGCTCGCGCAGAACCGTATGCAGGGTCGTCACGACGGGCATCTTCAGTCCGCGCAGCAAATGCAGAATGTGGCTTCCTGCCGGACCACCGAAGATTCCATACTCATGCTGCAGGCACACCATGTCGATGTTGTTGAAATTCAGAAATTCGGCTGCTTGTTGGTACGACGCGATGTCGTCCTGGGAGAGAGACCATCGTACCCTGGCGGGATAGTCGTACCCTTCTTCGGTGTCATTGACCGGAAGCGCCAGCAAGCGCGCCGTGCCGTATTCTGCTGAAATTGCAGTGCATAAATCTGTGGTGAACGTGGCGATTCCACAATGGCGCGGAAGATAGTTGCCGATCACTGCGATTCGGCTGGGCAGGGATACCTTCGATGGCGGTCGAATCCTGAGCGGTACGGCTTCCTCGCGAACCAGCGGACGGCCGACAACTTGTAGGAGAGCCTTTGGGTGCACTGTGCTTGGTAGAGACATCGCCCCTCTAAGAACTGTTTGGGAAACCGCGACGAAAGGCCGCTCTCCCGATCATGGCAAGCGAGCGCTCACCTTTGAGACCAGATGCCCGGCCTCGGTGCGTTTGTTCCTGATCTGGTATTGCATCCACCGGTGGATTTCTTCTGTTGCCAGTATTCAACGGCAGTGGACTTGAGTACTGATCAAAATTGACCAGTCGCGCCTGCGATCGCAAATGTTGGGCGATCGATTCCGCAGAATGCGCAGCCCCTGCTGCGACTAGCCATGCACTCGTACCGGCACCAACTCCGGAGTGCGCTGAGAATTCTGGACGGCCTTCGCCGCGTCTTCGGCCGCGAATTTGCCCATCATGAGCGCCAACTTGAGATTGGTTGTCATCTGGAAAGGCATCCGGGCAATGCTCTGTACGTAAGCAGGGGCACGGGTTCCACGATGGTTTACTTTTACAACGAACTTGATGTTGTTCATGATTTTTCCTGTTCACTCAAAGGATAAGAACAATTGCAGATCCGCGACTACATGCCTTTGTAGGGCTCGTAGGGAGATCCGGGCTCAGGCTTTTCGGCGTAAGGCTTGTACGGAGGCTCAGATAGCCCAGGATTCTCGGAGTATGGCTTATATGGCGTTTCGGGCAGTAGTAGTTCGAGAGATTTGTCTGCGTCGGCAGCCACTTGATTAAACATTCATTGCCCCCAACAAAACTCGTCTCGAAACTCAGAATCCAGCTCACGCAAATGCAGAACCACAACCTATGGCGCCCCCAGCATTCCACCTCTGTCGATGATGCGCCCTGCACGGGTTTTCGCGATGGTCAAAATTGACCATCTTATTGGCGAGCTTCCATGCAAGGTGTAGCCATGAAAGCCAAGAAAAACAAAGCGGAGCAGGCCCTGAGCGTAAGTTGTCCGACATGCGGAGCCAAACGGGGCGAAAAGTGCGAGCTCAGCACGGGACTGCCCCGCACTGAACCACATCGGGACCGCCGCATAGCGTCGAAGGAGACCTAATTTATAGCCGAGAACCCTACGCAGCCGCAGGCTTTAAGAGCGGCAGGGAGAGATGGAGGAAGGCATCATTGATCATCCCCTCGGCGGCTGTGCTTTCCTCCGCGGTAGGAGCTGAAATCTGGAGTAATCCCTGCCGGCCGAGGTTCTCGGGGAGCACGAACGAGTTTTGATGTTGCATCACGGATTCCAGAATGTGCGCCAGTTCTTCGGACTCGTAGCCATTGTCGAATCGGACGCCGGTTTCGTGAAACGTATTGGCCGACCCCCAGTACTCACATGCCAGGAGCCAGTGGCCTCGCGTAATAGAAGACCAGATCTTCAGATAATCCAATGAGCCGCTTGGAAGAAAGCTGTATTCAATGTGGATCAAGCCGGCTTGTGCGCCGCGCATCAAGTCTTTCCAGCACATCACAACTGCGGACTCGAGGGTTCGCTCGAGGTTCGGGTTCGCGTCAGAATTCATAAATCACTCCTCTGAGACCTGTCAGCCTCAGCCTTTTGCCCAGGCAGCGTTGCTTTGAGAGGTTCGGCGGGCCTCATGGCTGTCGAGATTACAGCTCTGTTGCATATGCCGGGAGTGCGCGGAAACGGTCACGTAGGGCACGCCGAAGAAACGCCGTGCGACGATGGCCGTGACTTCGAGGCTGTTGAAGTTTTGCGATTTCACCTTGGCTAGAATCCGTCCCAAGGCACTCTGCATCTTCCCGGCTCCAAGCGCTCCAAAGAACATGACCTTGACCTCGGTCGCCATGAAAAAGAAGTTCCATCCGGCCGCATGAATCTTGCGATCGAGTGCGAAGCCATCCAGGACCTTGATCGCGCTCCAATCTCCGGAGCAGGGTTCGATTTCAAGACCAAGGTTCTCTGGCATTCCTGCCCACTCTTTCATCAGAATCGTGCCGACATGGACTGCGGTTGCCATAAGGTTGTCTGTCCGTAGCGCTGCACCGAGAATGGACTTCCGGGGGAACGAAAACTGTTCAAAAGTGACCACCGTAGCGGCGAAGCACTGGTTATGCACTCCCTGACATCCCCCGCCAAACTGCAATTCCGTAAGATTCTGCCCTCCGGGGACTATACTCAAACCAGATGCCTCCTACCGTGGCAGCCAGGAAGAACGGCGCTTTCGACCCCGACACTTTTCTCGCGACGATTGGCGAGGGTAGGAAGATCCTTGCAATTCCGAAGAAGCAAATCATCTTTGCGCAAGGGGACGACGCGGACGCCATCTTCTATGTGCAAAAGGGCAGAGTCCGGCTCTCCGTGGTATCCAAGATCGGCAAGGAAGCAACGATCGCCATCGTCAACCAGGGGAATTTTTTTGGAGAAGGCGCGCTTGCGGGACAATTGCTAAGAATGGGTTCCGCCGCCGCCATGTCGGATTGCGAGATCTTGCGGGTCGAGAAAAAGACAATGATGGATGCTCTTCATCGGGAACCCGCGCTTTCGGAAATGTTCGTAGCCTATTTGCTCGCTCGGAATATCCGATACGAAGAGGATCTTGTTGATCAGCTGTTTAACTCCAGCGAGAAACGCCTGGCTCGCGTCCTGCTATTGCTCGCTCGCTTTGGCAAGGAAGGCATCCCCGAAACCGTGGTTCCGAAGATTAGTCAGGAAACGTTGGCTGAGATGGTTGGGACCACCCGTTCGCGAGTCAGCTTCTTTATGAACCGGTTCAGGAAGCTGGGATTCATTCACTACGCTGGCGGCTCGGAAGGCGCGCTTCAGGTTCACAGCTCGCTGCTCAACGTGGTTCTGCACGACTAGAGTCGACAAAGAAGAAGGCCGTCTCCGAAACATTAGACTTGAGCGCCCATGTTCGGTCGTCAATCCTTGGACTTCGTCACGTAGTAACTCCTCGAGATTCCGCTTCCAGTGTGACTTGTACCCTTGCCCCCGGTATCAAATGAACCTTGTTGCCACCTGCATCAGTGAGCGTATTTTCGATACGGAGTTCCTTATAAAGGTGGTCGGCTCCTTCGACGACAATCTGAGCTCTTTCAGGTTCGCTCGGAACAAGCGGTTTGATGATCTTTTCAACAGTCCCAACTAGGGTGGTGCTCGGGTTTTGAATCATCCTGGTCCTCTGAAGCCTTGAGCTTAGATGCCGCTGGCCGCTTCCGTTTTTTCTTCCGGAGACTTCTCGGCTCGTTCGTTGTTGACCGTGGCGTTGTTGTGCCCATGGTTCCGACGCAGCCGCGCGTTCAGGGCTGCTAATGAAGTTCTGAGCGATTGAGGGCTTCCGCGAAATCTGCAACCAACTTGCTAGCGTTGGTTCCACCTGCAGGTGGCCAGTCCATCGGCAACAAATGACGCACCGGCATTCCCTCGGCCGCCGCACTTTGTCGATAGCCACACGAGATACAGATTGCTCCGACCGCTCGTTTCTCTGTCTCTCTTGATATTTCGGTTTCGCGCGTAGCAACCGATCCGGCCACTACCGGCCCTTCACACTTGTCACAACGATAGACCGAGAGATGGAGATAATGTTTTTTCATTTTCATTCTGCTTGAAGAAGTCGCCCTGAACAACAGCCTAGGCGATCAGATGGTTTCTTGTCCGATCACAATTGCTCACCTCCACGCATCTCTCGCTCATGAGCAATCTTGAACAGACCAGCAGAGGATTTTCACTTATACCTTTTATATGGCGACGACCAATACAGTGCTGTGCATACATCGCGACCCCAATCAATTGGCGCTCCTGGAAGAGGGGGGATACGGACTCGTTACTGCACGAAATGGCAGCGAAGGTTTGCGGCTCTTGATGTCGAAGCCCGTGGACGCCGTAGTTCTCGAGTACCACCTGGGACTTTTGGATGGTGCCGTCGTTGCGGATGAGATTAAGCACGTCAAGCCGCAACTTCCCGTCGTCATGCTCGCTGACAGTCTGGATTTGCCTCGCGGTGTTATGAAATCTGTAGATGCAGTCGTGACTAAAGCCGATGGGCCTCACTTCCTACTAGCCACTCTCCAATCGATGCTGCAATCAAGGCCTCAACTGGAGGCCCGCTCAGTAAAAGATGTGACTCCCGTTGAAAGTGCCATGCCTCCCCCTTCGAGGTGTCAGATCCTCGTGGTCGACGATGACTCGAGTGTTCGTGAGAGCGTTTCAATGTCGCTGACTGCGGCAGGGTACGATGTCGACGTTGCCCACAATGGCTTCAGCGCACTCGCGAAGTTGCGAAAGGCGTTACCCGACGTTGTGGTTTCCGACCTCAATATGCCAGAGATGTCGGGTTTTGAACTGCTCTCGGTGATTCGCCGTCGTTTCCCCCAAGTCTCGACCATTGCAATGAGTGGCGCTTACTTAGGTAGCGATGTTCCGGCCGGCGTAGTCGCGGACGAATTTGTCGCAAAAGGGGGGCCACCGACGAATCTGGTTACGGCCATCCAGGGGTTAATTAGCACTGCTTCGTCCCGCCGTGGTGATCATTCCCGAGAGCGCGCCCCAACCTGGGTCTCTCGCAATGGCACTGACTCTCAAGGAATGCCCTACGTTGTGCTGACCTGCGCGGAGTGCCTACGGGCTTTTCCGATGAACCTCTTGGAAGAAAGCAAGAGCAGCGTCATTGAAGTGCCCTGCCGTTTTTGTCTCAGCATGAACCGTTACTTCATCCAGCCATCCATGTCGAGCAGGCCCTGAGGCCTTCGGCTCGACCTTCGCAGCGCCCTTCAAACATCTAGGCTGCCTTGAAAGCCTTGCCACATTCCAGGCAGCATGATTCGTGCCGAGGCGTGATGAGTCCACAAAACGGACACATACGCTGTGACGCAAAATCGCCATCATGTGGCTCCATCTTGAGGGACTTCCGCAGAGACGCGGCAAGGAAGGCCCCCAGCCTACGAATCTGGGCAAGAAACGAATGCGAGCTGGAGGTCATAATCAGGATCACTCGTACGTGTGCGACTCCCATGTTGACACTTTGCATCCCGCCGATTCTGTGCAAGATTGCTCGCATTTTCGGAAACCTCGCCAACCACGGAATTCCCTGCTAATGGAGTCTTCAGCCTCAAGTGAGCAATTCAGACCATCTATCGCTACCCAATTCAGCGATCATGGTTGCAGAGACGAGCACTCTTTCTCTCTCTTTCAGGTCCTCTGAACTAAGTCAGCTATCTGAAGCTCTCTCCTCTTACTGATCTTGCAGTTCCTAAAGGAAAAACTTTCATGAAGAAAACAATCTCACTGCTTTTGATGAGCGTCGTTGGCATGGTCGGAACATACGCCTTTGCCGGTTCAGGACGCGAAGACACCGTCGACCGTCTGCAAAAGTCCGTCGATGTTCTGCATGCAATCATGGCAACACCCGACAAAGGCATCCCGGAAGAAGTACTGAGCAATGCCAAGTGCATTCTGGTTGTACCGGACCTGATTAAAGGTGGCTTCGTCTTTGGCGCCAAGCACGGACGCGGTGTGGCCACGTGCCGCACGGCGGAAGGCTGGAGCGCACCTGCATTCGTCTCCATCGGCGGCGGGAGCTGGGGATTGCAGATCGGTGTCGAAGGCGTGGATCTGGTGATGCTCGTCATGAATGACCAGGGCTTCCAGCATCTGCTTTCGAGCAAATTCGAACTCACCGGTGAAGGCTCGGTTGCAGCGGGCCCAGTTGGACGTCATGCATCCGCTGGAACGGACTGGAAGATGAACACTGAAATGCTGACCTACTCGCGCTCCAAAGGCGTGTTCGCCGGCTTGACCCTGGAAGGTGCAGTCGTCGAGCAAGACAATGACTCGACTCGCGCCATTTATGGCAAGCACATGATGTTCCGCAACATCCTTTCGGGAAAAGTAACGGCTCCGCGAAGTGCGGATGCGTTCCTGAAGGCCGTGTCCGAAGCGGGCCAACAAGCTAAAGTTGCAGAAGCGAAGGAAGACACGAAGTAGCTAAGAAACCGTCATCGAGGAAGGTCTTTGGATGGCCGAAACCGCCCATTGGTTTCGGCCAGACCCAAAAACCCCGGTGTGGGACAGGTCGTTCAGAACAGGAGAAGGACAATATGAAGGCTAATCTTCGAAAACTTGTTTGGGAACTAGTCGCCGTTCTTACTGTGTGTCTCGTGCCGGTCGTTGGGTTGGCGCAGTCATCGGATCTTGCCGATAATCTGGACGCCTGCAAGTCTGGCCGCCAAGCCTGTGACCAGACCAAGTTGACCACCGCGCAATCGGCGGACGTCGCCCTAGCCGCGCATGGACGCGACGTCGCGAACTGCAGGAACGGATACGACTCCTGCGATCGCTCAAAACTATCGGAGCCCGAAAAAATCGCATTAGCGATCGCCGATCACCAGCGGAATGTGACCGACTGCAACGATGGAATGCTGTCCTGCGACCCTTCCAAGCTCACTCCTGCTGAAGCCCGCGCCACGAATAAGGCGGACCAACAGCGTAACCTCGCCGCCTGCAAAGATGGAACGGGAGCTTGCGATCGCTCCAAGTTGACTTCGGCGGAAGCCGAGCAAGTCGGCGTCGCCACGCGCCAGCTGAACGCCTCGGATTGTGAGAATGGATCCGGACGATGCGATCACGCCAAATTGAGTCCTTCCCAAACCAGGGACACGACCTCCGCAGAAAACCAACGCAACGCTCAAAATTGTGAAAATGGGTGGGATGAGTGCGATCACTCCAAACTCACTCCGCCGCAAGCGAAGCAGACAGCCTACTCAGAGCACCAGCGCAATCTCGCAGCCTGCACCGATGGCCGGGAAAATTGCGACTACACCAAACTGACTGCCTCGGAAACCAAGACCTTGGCCGACGCCGAGCACAAGCGCAATTACACAGCCTGTCTGAAGGGGTACGGCTACTGCGATCCTTCTCGACTGACTGTCGAGGAAACCCGTTCGATCCATCCGGCTTACTGAGACGATTGCCGCTTGCCCGATGTGCGGCTGTCAATCACAACCAGTAAAGGCCACGTTCGGCTCTTGGTGTTCATAAGAAAACTACGTTTTACTGCAGTGAGGCGTTTTCGACGTGAGACCGTCGAGCGTTCGATGCATCTGAAGGTTTGGTAGTGAGTCAGTGACCCACTACCGAAGACTTAGATCATTGGAAACACGCGGAGAGGTTGGTGCCGGGAGGGGGAGTCGAACCCCCAAGAACCCGAAGGTCGGCGGATCCTGAGTCCGCTGCGTCTGCCAGTTCCGCCATGATAACAAACAACTTAACTAAGAATTCATGTAAAACTGTGTAAGTAGATGTGTCAGTATTTGGGTATTTTCTGCACCTTATCCCGCTCGGAATTCCCGCGACTGGAGAACACGCGGCGCCGTGCCGTGTGCATGTCATATCATGTTGCGGCAAAGGAGCAGCATTCATCCAAATTTATGTTCACGCGAATGATAGTTTGTCTTCTCTTGACCCTGATCTCGGCCCAAGGCTTGTCTGGCGCCGATTTTGCCATGAAGGTGAGCGACAAGAATTACCTCGATACTCAAGGTTTCAGCGTTTTTCTTTACGACAGCACGTACCATCCGGTTTTTGTGGACCAAAAGAATACGGCTATGGAGATGATTCTCCACGGCCAGCGCATCGCGACCAACGGCGACGTGCGCCTGATGCCAACGCCCGAGCAGTGGGACTTGGTGGCAACTCTCAAAGATCGCCATCCCGACAAGGCGAACAATCGGCTCAGCGCCGACCTGGCGTTCCCGACGTTCGACTTCAATTACACACTGGAGGTGGCAGCGGAACCAGGCGGCGTGAAGGTCAGCATCAATCTCGACAAACCTTTACCGGCGAAACTCACGGGGCGGGCCGGCTTCAATCTCGAATTTCTGCCTTCGATCTACATGGGCAAGGCTTATCTAGTGGACGGAACCACCGCCGGCATCTTCCCGCGAACGCCGAACGATCCGATGACGAAGGTTTTGCCCCTGCCGGATGAACCGAAAAAGGCGTACTACCTGGAGGATTGGGATAAAGCTAAAGGGTACACTCAGCCGTTGCCATTCGCCGAGGGAAAGAGCATCACCCTGGGCGTCGACGACGCGCTGGCTCGGGTGAACGTAGTATCGGATACGGCTAGCCTCATGTTGTTCGATGGGCGCGACCGCGCACCGAATGGTTGGTTCGTGTTGCGTTCGCTGATCCCTTCGGACAAAACCACCGGGGCCATCGTCTGGCACATCAGGCCGGACGTGATTCCGAACTGGACGCGGCCGCCGGTGATCGCGCACAGCCAGGTCGGTTATGCGCCGGGCTTCTCCAAGGTGGCGGTGCTCGAACTCGACCCGAAGTACAACGCCCCGAAGACGGCCAGAGTGCTTCGCCTGATGGAAGACGGATCTTACAAGCAGGTATTCGAGGGGCCGATCACGTCTTCAACACCATGGCTGCGCTACGTCTACTCAAAATTCGACTTCACCCCCGTGAGCGACCCCGGACTTTATGTCATCGAGTACGCAGGCCAGCGAACGGCACCCTTCCCCATCTCAAAGGACGCTTACGCCAACATCTGGCAGGACAGCCTCGACCATCACCTCGCGGCGCAGATGGATCACGTTTCCGTTCGCGAAGGCTACCGCATGTGGCATGGCGCTTCGCACCTGGACGATGGCCGTATGGCGCCCGTAGTCGGCGAGCAATTCGACGGCTGGAACCAGGCCACGGCAACGGACGGGAAGTGGAAAGGCGGCGATCACATTCCTGGGATGAACGTGGGCGGCTGGTATGATGCCGGCGACTACGACCTAGAGGAGCCTGCGCAACTGAACGTGATTCAGAGCCTGGCCCTGGCGTATCGCGAATTTAATCTCAAGTACGACGAGCTTACGGTGGATGAAACCGCCCGTGAGGTGGAGATGCACCGTCCCGATGGCGTGCCGGATACGGTGCAGCAAGTGAAGCACGGTGCACTGCTCATCCTGGCGCAGTTCCACAACATCGGCCACGCCATCCGTGGCACTCACGAGCCAGACCTGCGCCAGTACACACAGGTGGGCGACGGGGCGTCGAAAACTGACGGCCGCATCTACGACCCGAAGCTCGGCCCGAACGAGACGAAGGGCGACTACTCGGGCAAGCCGGACGATCGCTGGATCTTCACCACGAACAACTCGTACTTCCAGTGGAATGCCATCGCGGCGCTGGCTGCAGCGGCGGATACGCTGAAAGGCTGGGACGACGCATTAGCGAGAGACTGTCTAGAGACCGCAATCAAAGCATGGAAAGATACGACGGCAAATCCAACGCTTTATCCGACAAGCGCCGGGCCAGACCGAGAGGCTCCCGCGGGTGGTGTGCTCGCTGCGTCGCAGGGTATGGTCTCTAGCGCGCAAGGTCGTAAGCCAAAGAGCAGTTCGAGTGCGACAACAAACTCTGGCGCGCCAGGCGCTCCGGCAGCTCCGCCCGCTGGCTCCGGCCGGAGCCGATCTTTCGTCGGCATGGACTGGTCCGCGGCCCTGGAACTGACCATCGCCACAAATGGTGCCGAGCCCTACAAGTCCCGTCTGAAGGAATTGTTCCCTCAGATGATCACTCCCGAGCAGATGGACTTCAATGGTTGGAAAGCAGTCCGGGCATTGCCTTATCTGGATCCGAGCGCAAAAGATCAGATGCGCGAAGCGGTGAAGACATACATGGCGGGTTTGGCCAAGCGGCTGGACGAGACTCCGTTCGGAGTGCCCCCGAGCCTGGGCACCTGGGGCGGATCGGGCGCCGTGGTGGACATGGCCATCCGAATGTATTTCCTGCACAAGACGTTTCCGGATCTCGTCAGCCCCGAGTACACACTTCGCGCCGTCAACTACATTCTCGGCACGCACCCGGTATCCAGCACTTCGTATGTGGCCGGAGTCGGCACGGTCTCGAAGACGAAGACGTACAGCAACAATCGCGCCGACAATGCTTACATCCCGGGTGCCGTGATTCCCGGATACATCATCATCAAACCGGATTTTCCGGAGTGCATCGACGACTTCGGATTTCTGTGGTTTGAGGATGAAGCCGTCGTGGCCGGGTCGGCAAGTTGGGTCGTGGCCGGCAACGCCGCAGACGCAATCATTAAGGAATCGAAGTAGACCAGTATTCAGGGCGCTGGAACAAATAGCTTTGCTCGATGCGGTTCAAAGGGTGAAGGTTCGATGATTCCTGGTCGTCTCGGCAAGCTTCAGCCTGGTACTCAGGACCAGTTCGTTTTTTTTCGATGTTCGCGGACGACGACTACAGGAGCACAAATGACCCACTACAAACTTTTAGCGCTGGCCGCAGTCATCATTGCTCTCCTAGCCTCCACCTCAATGGCTCAAGACGCGTCTAGCCTGCCATACATGAATCCCAAGCTCACTCCTGAAGAGCGCGCGGCCGATCTCGTCCACCGCATGACGCTCGAAGAAAAAGCCTCGCAGCTTGTGAATCAGGCACGAGCCGTCCCGCGCTTGAATATTGCTTCTTACGATTGGTGGAGCGAAGCCTTGCACGGCGTCATTTCCGATGGCGTGACCGAATTCCCGGAACCCATTGGTCTGGCCGCGACCTTCGATGTCCCACGCATTCATGAGATGGCAACGGCCATCGGCATTGAAGGGCGAATCAAACACACTCAACACGAACGCGCCGGGCACTCCAACATTTTCGAGGGCCTCGATTTCTGGGCGCCGAACGTCAACATCTTTCGCGATCCGCGCTGGGGACGCGGCCAGGAAACCTACGGCGAAGATCCGTTCCTGAGCGCTCGCTTAGCCGTCGCGTTTGTAACCGGCATGCAAGGCGATGATCCCCATTATTACCGCGTCATCTCCACGCCCAAGCACTATGCCGTTCACAGTGGTCCCGAACCCACGCGGCACTTTACCGACGTGGACGTCAGCAAGCACGACGAGGAAGACACCTACTTGCCGGCATTTCGCGCGGCCGTCGTTGAGGGCAAGGCGGGTTCCGTCATGTGTGCTTACAACGCGATCAATGGCGAGCCAGCGTGCGCGAGCCAATTTCTCCTGCAACAGACTCTTCGCGGCGCATGGCATTTCGACGGCTATGTAGTCTCTGACTGCGACGCTGTGCGTAATATCTTCAACGGCCACCACTACCGCCCAACGCAGCCACAGGCCTCGGCAATTTCAGTGATCCGCGGCATGGATAACGAATGTATCGATTTCGCTAAAGTAAGTGATGATCACGATTACAAGCCCTACATCGAGGCCGTGCAGCAGGGATATCTTCCGGAAAGCTCGGTCGACACTGCTCTCATTCGTCTCTTTACGGCTCGCGTCCGTCTCGGAATGTTCGATCCGCCCGCGACGGTGCCTTACATGAACATCGACGAGAAGCAACTTGACAGTCCAGCACACCGCGAGCTTGCGCGTCGCATCGCAAACGAATCGATGGTTCTGCTCAAGAACGATGGCGTCCTCCCGCTGAAATCTGCCAAGCGCATCGCGATCATCGGCCCCCTCGCCGATCAAACCGCCGTCCTGCTCGGTAATTACAACGGCAGTACCTCACACACAGTCACGGTGCTGGAAGGAATGAAAGCCGAGTTTCCGGAGGCAAAGATCACTTACGTGCCAGGCACTCAATTTCTTTCGAACAAGGCAGACCCCGTGCCCTCATCTGTTCTCACCACGCCGGATGGCAAGCCTGGCCTCGAAGCCGAATACAGTTCGCGTCCCACCTTCGACGCGAAGCCGACGCCTCTCACGTCGCGAGTCGAGTCCTCCGTAAATCTGAACCAGAGCAATGTCCCCGAACAGGCCAAAGGAATTTCCGGCTTGTCGGTGCAGTGGACAGGATCTCTCAACCCCACAGCAACCGGCGACTATCTCCTAGGACTAAGCGTCGACGGCTTCGGTCGCCTATCAGTCGATGGCAGGGAGATTACGACGCTCTGGGGAAAGAACATTAATCTGAGCCCGGTTCACCTCGAAAAAGGTCATCCCGTAAAGCTTGAGGTCCGCTATGGCCGCACCGGAGAGGGCAAGCCAGAAGCGCAGCTTCTGTGGGCTCGGGTGAACAACGTGCCCGATCCTGCGGCAGTAGCGGCTGCGAAGAACGCCGATGTCGTCGTCGCCGTCGTCGGCATTACCAGTCGCCTCGAGGGCGAAGAGATGCCTGTGAGTCAGCCCGGCTTTTCCGGGGGGGACCGCACCAGCCTCGATTTACCAACGCCTGAAGAAGATCTGATTGAGGCACTCGCCGCAAGTGGCAAGCCACTCGTAGTCGTGCTGATGAACGGCAGCGCACTCAGCGTGAACTGGGCGAAGGAGCACGCCAACGCCATCCTCGAGTCCTGGTACTCCGGCGAAGAAGGCGGAGCCGCTATCGCTGAAACTCTCAGCGGCAAGAACAACCCCGCCGGACGCCTTCCTGTCACCTTCTACAAGGATGTTCGTCAACTTCCGCATTTCGAAGATTACTCAATGAAGGGACGCACCTATCGTTACTTCGAGGATGAACCACTCTGGCCGTTTGGATTCGGCCTCAGCTACACAACATTCACTTACAGCAATCTGATGCTACCGGACGCCCCAGTCAGCGCCGGTGATCCACTGCACGCGTCCGTCACGGTTTCTAACACTGGAAAGTTTGCCGGAGACGAAGTCGTCGAGCTGTACCTGCAGTTTCCCGACGTGTCCGGTGCGCCGCGGCGCGCACTCCGCGGATTTCAACGGGTCCGTCTGGAGCCCGGGGCGAGCCAGAAGGTCGAGTTTCAGTTGAACCCGCGCGATCTCAGCATGGTCACCGATCTGGGGGACATCATTGTGGCGCAAGGCAAGTACACGGTCTCTATCGGGAGCGGTCAACCCGGAACCGGAGTTCCTTCAGTGAACGGGAATTTTGAAGTCAAAGGACAAATCATTCTGCCGGAATAGTTGTCGCGCTCGCCCTGATCGCGTAGGGATGCGCAAATGTTTCACGCGGGCTTTGACGAGCAGTTCAGAGATTGAGGCGATATGCATACGAAATTCCTAAGAAACATGCTTTTGGTGTTTGTCTCCGCTAGTTGTGCGTGGGCGCAGGAACCGAACTCCTGCGCGAAGCTGACCAACTTCAAAGCCGAGAATGTTGAAATCACGAAAGCGGCGGCCATTGCTGCCGGAACCACCGAGGCCATTCCATGGAACCAGACTCGCACGGCACCTTTGCCTGCATATTGCCGAGTCGAAGGTGTAATGAACCGGCGCACTGGAGTTGACGGAGAAGAGTTTGGAATCACGTTCGCCTTGGCGATGCCCGACCAATGGAACGGCGACTTGCTGATGCAAGGTGGCGGAGGTAGCAACGGCATTGTACTTCCGCCCGTTGGATTGAACGCTGCTGGAGACACGCCTGGACTCATACGCGGATTCGCGGTTGTAAGCACGGATACAGGTCATAAGAGCCGCCACCCAGGATTTGATTTCGGTTTCATGCGCGATCAGCAGGCGTATCTGGATTTTGCTTACCTCGCGAACGCCGAGGTCGCCGCATTGGCCAAACAACTCATCGCCGAGCACTACGGCAAACCGGCTGCCTTTTCGTACTTTTCCGGATGCTCCACTGGCGGGCGCGAAGGCATGATTCTTTCGCAGCGTTATCCAACGGTTTTCAATGGCATCATCTCCGGCGACCCCGCGATGCGCACTGGGTTTTCCAATCTAGCGATCGGCCGATGGATTCCGATCGCCTTCAATCAAGCTGCTCCGAAAGACGCAAACGGGAAACCAATCATCGAGCAATCGATTACAGACAATGACCGCAAGCTGATCAGGGATGCTCTCATCAAAAAGTGCGATGCCAAGGATGGTGTCGCCGACGGCTTGATCTCCGATCCGCTCGGGTGTGACTTCGACCCCGAGATGTTGGCGTGTAAAGGCGAAACGAATAACTCCTGCTTGGCTCCGGAAAAAGCGGCCGCGATCAAGAAGGCCGTGGGAGGGCCGAAGACGTCGAGTGGAACCCAAGTCTATGCTGGATTCCTTTACGACACGGGCATCACAAACGGTCCGCCGTTCCGAGGATTGCTCTCACCGGGACCTGGCATTTTCGGGCCCGCGACGACGGACATGACATTGGACGTTGATAAGGAAGCTCTGGCGGCCAGCCAACCGCTCGTGGATTCGATGTCCACAAATTTGACAACCTTCTCCGCGCACGGAGGGAAGTTGATCTTCTACCACGGCGATAGCGATCCGTGGTTCTCGCCTCTCGACACGTTCGAATACTACAAGAATATGGCGGCTGCAAACGGGAGCCTCGACGCCGTGTCGAAGTGGAGTCAGTTCTATTTCGTTCCAGGCATGAGCCATTGTGGCGGAGGTCAGGCGCTGGATCAGTTTGATCTCTTGGGCGCAATGGTCAGCTGGGTCGAGAAAGGAATAACGCCTACATCAGTGATCGCGACTGGCAAGGCCTTTCCTGGGCGCAGCCGGCCGCTGTGTCCTTATCCGAAGCACGCACAATACAAGGGGCAAGGAGACACGGAAGACGCAGCCAACTTCGAGTGCCGTTGAATTATGTTACTTCTGCTTCAAAGGACATCGCTTCTTATGCGTTCACTTCTTGTCGTCTTCGCGCTGATCGTTCTGGTTATCACGCCGATAATGACTGCACAAAAAGTTGAATTATCGATTGACACATCCAAAACCGGCGCGAAGATCGACCGCAACATTTTTGGGCAATTCGCAGAGCATCTTGGACACGGCATTTACGAAGGCATTTGGGTCGGGTCCGATTCCAAGATCCCGAACACTCGTGGCATTCGCAACGATGTTGTGGGCGCCCTGAAAGCGATCAAGGTTCCGAACGTTCGTTGGCCCGGTGGCTGCTTCGCCGATGAGTATCACTGGCGTAAGGGCATCGGCCCTCAACGATCAGTAACTCTCAACCCCAACTGGGGCGGAGTGACTGAGGCAAACACGTTTGGAACGCATGAGTTCATGGACTTCATCGATCAGATCGGGGCCGAAGCGTATATCTCCGTCAATGTCGGTTCCGGTACTCCGCAGGAGGCGTCCGAGTGGCTGGAATACATGACGGCCGCAGCACCGACCACCCTTGTAAAAGAACGGGCCGCCAACGGGCATCCAGCTCCATATAAAGTCGCCTTGCTCGGCATCGGTAACGAAAGCTGGGACTGTGGCGGAAACATGACGCCCGACTACTACGTTAGCCAGATGAAGATCTACAGCCGCTTTGTGAGGAACTTCAATCCCGCGCAACAGGACAAGCAGCAGATGCTGAAGATCGCCGTGGGTCCGGGCGGCGACGGCCCGCGATGGACCGATTGGACGGAAACCGTCATGAAGGCCTATCAGCAACACACGTGGAGCTGGGACATCAACGGACTCTCCATGCACAACTACACTGTGGTGCGCTGGCCGCCTTCCTATGCGTCCGTCGGGTTTGGTGAAACTGAGTACAGCCAAATCCTCAAATCCACTTTGGAGATGGATGGTCTCATCAGCGAGCACTCGGCGATCATGGACAAGTATGACCCCGACAAGAAGGTAGCGCTCATTGTCGACGAATGGGGAGGCTGGTACGCGCCGTTGCCGGGCAGCAATCCAGGGTTCCTGGTTCAGCAAAATAGCCTGCGTGACGCCATTCTCGCGGCCCTGAATCTCAACATCTTTGCCCGCCATGCCGACCGGGTACGCGGCGCCAACATCGCACAGATGATCAATGTGTTGCAGGCCATGATCATCACAGACAAAGAGAAGATGGTCCTGACTCCGACCTATTACGTCTTCAAAATGTATGTACCGTTCCAGGACGCAACATTCATCCCCGTGATTCTCGACGCCGGTTCGTACACACATGGCGCCGTGGCGCTGCCCCGCGTGGATGCCATCGCAGCGAAAGACACGAACGGCAAGTTGTGGCTGGAGATTACCAATCTCGACCCCAACGAACCGGTCGAAATCGAAGCGGGTCTGGCCGGTATCGCAGCGAAATCAGCGAGCGGAGAAACTCTGACCGCGCCGAAGGTGGACAGTGTCAATACTTTCGACGCAGCTAACACAGTCATGCCGAAGCCGATCTCAGCGAAGGTTCAGGGTGGCAAGCTGACTGTGAAACTCGAGCCCAAGTCTGTAACCGTCGTCTCAGTCGAGCAGTGACGTTAATTGGATTCGGCGGATTTCAAGCTCTGCAGCTCACGGCAGGATTATCGGGCAGCCGGCGCTATGGTTCACATTCGATAGGCAACGAAGGAGGAAAAACATGCGGCGATTCGCAATACTGGTCTTCCTGTCTTTGAGTTTTTGTTGGGCACAGGAATCAGGCAATTTTCAACCCTCTACGACGAATGTCTGGGCAGCGGAGTATCCACGGATTGACAGCACCGGGAGAGTACAGATTCGCGTGAAAGCTCCAGACGCTACGAAGGTACGATTGAACTTCTGGAGCGGCCCGAAAGTGGACATGGAGAAACAGCAGGACGGATTCTGGACGGTTACCACTGCGCCGCTGGTTCCCGGTTTTCACTATTACACGCTGATCATCGACGGCGCCGAGGTCAGCGATCCCAACACTCACGCCTTCTTCGGAGGAGGAAAGCCGGCAAGTGGCGTAGAAGTTCCGGAGTCGGGCTCTACCTATTATTCGGCGCAAGATGTGCCCCACGGCCAGGTCCGGGAGGTCTGGTACAGCTCGAAGGTGACTGGAACCTGGCGGCATGCCCTTGTTTATCTGCCTCCGACCTACGATACGCAAACAAAAGAGCGCTATCCGGTGCTCTATTTACAGCACGGTGCCGGCGAGGACGAAACCGGTTGGGTCCGTCAGGGCAACGCGAATTTCATCCTGGACAACTTGATCGCGGCCAAGAGTTGCAAGCCGATGATCGTGGTGATGGCCTATGGTTACGCGCACCGCGCGGGCGAGGCGCCTGTCGATCTGTTCGCAAAGGGGTTTGGGTCACCTGAAATGCTGAAGGCCATGCAGGATATGGCGGCGGCATTCGAAGATGATGTGACGCAAGCTCTCATCCCCTACATTGATTCCACCTTCCGCACGTTACCCGACCGCGACCATCGCGCGATGGCAGGCCTCTCGATGGGCGGCATGCAAACCTTCCAGATTACGCTGGATCATCTCGATCTCTTCTCTTACATCGGCGGCTTCAGTGGAGCGGGCGGAATGCTCGTGCTCGGGAATCGCAAACTGGATCCCAAGACCGACTACAACGGAGTGTTCGCTGATCCGGCAGCATTCGGCAAGAAAGTGCACTTGCTCTGGATTGGCGTCGGGACGAATGAGCCGGAGAGAATGCGCACGGGACTTCAAAGACTGCACGCATCGCTTCTAGAAGCAAACGTTCAACACATTTTCTACGAATCACCCGGCACAGACCACGAGTGGCAGACCTGGCGACGCGACCTGAAGGATTTTGCACCGCGACTCTTCTGATTCACCAGGCTCGAGTCGCAGTTCGGAGGACGAGGGACCCTGAGAGTGTGGAAGAGGTGTGCAAACCATGCTTACTACAGCGCTTTGTAGGTAAATTTACTATTTTCAGTTGGATAGACTCAACGCGCGTTGGTTATATATCGGCGCGAAATCCGCAGCGTCTGCTCCAGAGGTGCATCTCATGCGGGAGCTATCACCAGCTAGCCGCGTATTCTGTGGGCTTTGGGGGTTGGTGCCGGGAGGGGGAGTCGAACCCCCAAGACCCGAAGGTCGGCGGATTTTGAGTCCGCTGCGTCTGCCAGTTCCGCCATCCCGGCGTTCGGAAGGCTTCTCTATTGTACGGCAGCTGTTCTCGATTATGAAACTGGGTTATGCCGGCAGCGGGCTGGCGACCGGCGCCGCGATCTTGGGCAATTC
Organism: uncultured Acidobacteriota bacterium; assembly: GCA_963700225.1. Classification (GTDB taxonomy): domain Bacteria; phylum Acidobacteriota; class Terriglobia; order Terriglobales; family Acidobacteriaceae; genus Sulfotelmatobacter. Next base: position 8,033 of record CAVOWU010000011.1, on the reverse strand, counting down.
CACACAGAACAAAGCTCCCTCACCCGGATTGCTCTCTACCGTGATTGAACTGCGGTGCTGAGAAGCGATCCACTGCGCGATGGCGAGACCAAGGCCGGCGCCGCCTTGAGTGCGACTGTGAGCTTTGTCGACGCGGTAAAAGCGTTCGAAGATCTTTTGTTGCTCCTCCTGGGAGATGCCGACACCCGAATCCTGAACGGATATACGCAGACTATCTCCGCCGGACTCGAGCGACAATCGCACCGAGCCCGAGGCCGGAGTGAACTTGAAGGCATTGTCGAGAAGGATGTCCACCAGCCGATGGAGCAGCGTTTCGTCGCCCATCACGAATCCGTCTTGATCGTCGACGGTCGCGGCAAACTTCAGCCCGCGGACGGCTGCGACTCGCTGCCAGTTGTCGACAACTTTGCGAAGCAGCGATCGTAAGTCTACCGGTTGCATCTGCAGCGTCTCGCGCCCGGAATCAGCCCGGGCCAGCGACAATAGTTGTTCCAGCAACATTGTCGTGCGTTCCGACTCAAGCAGGATGTGGCGCAGTGCCTCCTGGTATTCGGCTTCTCCGCGCGAACGGCGCAGGGCCAGTTCTGCCTCGGTACGGATGAGAGAGACTGGTGTTCGAAGCTCATGCGATGCGTCCGCTGTGAATTGCGTGACCCGGAGAAAAGCAGTCTCGATGCGGTCTAGCATTTCATTCAACGTATCGGACAGACGCTGCAGCTCGTCGCCAGTTTCCAGTTTCTGGAGCCGGCTGCTGAGGTTCGCGCCGCCGACTTCTCGCGCAGTGCGAACGAGCTCGTCCACGGGAGCGAGTGCTCGTCGACTCATCCAGTAGCCAACCCCGGCGGCCACGGCTAGCAGCAACGGGGCAAACATCAGCAGGTAAGAGCGAAACAGATGTAAAGTGTCCACCGCATCGTCCGCGGGGGCTCCCATCTCCGCAGTGAACACGTGGCCATTGACACTGAGCCTTTGGAAGCGAAAGCGGAAGGGCTTGCCGTCGATCCGGCGACTCTTGGTGAGAGGCCGCTTCACCTGATCCGGTGGAATAAGGACGGAAGGGTGTGCCTGCAAAATAGCCGACTGATAAATCGATTCGCCGCTCTCGTTGTAAATCGCCAGGTAGTCGCCCGTATGCTCGATTGAGTAGCTCTCGTCCACCTCTTCCCGCAGCTTCGCGACTGTGGCATCTTTTTTCTGCGCTTCGAGGAAACTTTTCAAGTCGTCGACCTGGCTCTCAATGCCATCGTCCACCAGGTCATAAAGATTTTGGCGAAGGATGAACCACATGCCGGCGCCGAAGGCGAGCTCTCCAAGAGCAAAAATCGCCACGTACCACAGCATCAGGCGCACTCCGATCGAGAGCCTCTTCATGCCTTTCCATCCGTACGAATCATGTAGCCGATACCGCGAACAGTGTGAATCAATTTCTGCCTTCCCGGCGGATCGATTTTATTTCGCAGCAGGCGCATGAAAGCATCCAGGGTATTTTCTTCGATGTCGCGCTCGAATCCCCACACCGACTCGATGAGCGACCGGCGCGATACGACTTTCCCCGCGCGGTACATCAGGCGTTCCAGAAGATTGTATTCCGTACGAGTTAGTGAGACGCGTTCTCCTGCGCGTGCTACTTCTCGGCTTGCCGGGTCCAAGACCAGGTCCGCGATTTGCAGGTGAGTGTCTTCTGCAGTGAGAGCCCGCCGCTTGACCGCGCGCAGCCGCGCAACCAGCTCGTCAAAAGAAAACGGCTTGGTCATGTAGTCGTCGGCGCCGAGGTCGAGACCACGGACGATGTCGGGCACGGAATCTCGCGCGGTCAGCATCAGAATTGGCGTTCGAATTTTTTCCTGGCGCAAACGTTTTGCGAGTTCGTATCCACTCAGCTTGGGCATCATGATGTCGAGAATAATGACGTCGAACTCGTAGGATTTTGCGAGCGCCAGCCCTTCCACACCGTCCGAGGCGCAGGTCGCATTGTGGCCTTCCTCGGTTAATCCCTTCCGCAGGAGGTCGGCCATCCGGATTTCATCTTCTATGATCAGCAGATTCATCAGTAGCTTTTGTGCTCGGACGGCGGCATGTTTATAGCGTTGTTTTCATCCAACGGCGAGTGTAGAACGAACCAGATTTTCCTGCAAAAACAGCCAACCTGAAAAAATATTAATGGGCCTTTCATCACTCCTTTACAAGAGCCACCTAGCATTGCGAGTCATCCCGGTCGACAAAGTTGTCTTTATGGAGGCATTTTGCCCCCGCGAGAGTCTGGTCCCTCTGCAAAAGGGCGCGGCTCTCCAGCTAATGACACTAGCTTTAAGGAGGTCAGTTCGTGAAATGCAATCGTCCCTTTCTTATGGCTCCGTTCTCTTGCCGTTTCCTAGGCACGCTCGTTCTTACGGCCTTGGTTCTGACAGTCGCCGCACCGGCACAGCAAAAAAGCGGCACCGTCAGCGGCCGAGCTGTCGACCGGGAAGGCGCCGTTCTCCCAGGCGCACGCGTGAAGTTGCAACCGGGGGACGTCACCGGTGCGACTGACGGACAAGGTGAATTCAATTTCATCGCGATCGCGCCCGGCGACTATACGCTTACCATTTCATACGTAGGATTCGCGGTCTTCACGCAACAGGTTAAGGTGATCGGCGGCCAAGCAACACGGGTCGAAGCTCAAATGAAGGTTTCAAGCGCGAGTGAAGAAGTAACTGTCGTCGCAGATGCCCAAGGCGTAGCTCAGGCAATTAACGAGCAGCGCACGTCTGACAACATCCTGGATGTGATGCCGCAGGGCGTAATTCAAAGTCTCCCAAATGAAAACATCGCGGATGTCGTGGGCCGGATGCCGGGGGTAAGTTTGGAGCGCGACGAGGGCGAAGGCAAATACGTACAGATTCGCGGCACCGAGCCACGCCTGAACAACACGACAGTAGACGGAGTCGAACTTCCCGCGCCGGAAGACAACGTGCGCCAGTTCAAATTAGACACGATTCCATCCGACATCGTCGAATCGGTTGAGGTGAACAAGACCCTGGCCGCCAATCAGGATGCTGACGCCATCGGCGGAACCGTGAACCTGGTCACCAAGAAAGCCGGTGATCTCCCGACTTTGAAACTGGAGGGAATCGGCGGGTTCACTCCCATTGTAAACACCCGTTATATCGGCTTAGTGACCGGTACTGTGGGGCAGCGCTTTGGACATGACAAGCGTTTCGGAGCATTGTTCTCCGGCAGCTACGACTATAACGGCCGGGGGATCGACGACATTGAACCTCAACCCGATCCCTACTACAGCATTCCTGTTTACGACAGCATCGACATCCGCGAGTACCGGTACCAGCGCAAGCGTTATGGCTTTGGCGGTTCGCTCGATTACAAATTGAAAGATCCGGCCTCCGGCCTCTACCTGCACTACTTCGATTCCGACTTCAAAGATTACGGCAACAAGTGGGTCTACACTTTGAACGACGATGTCACGCAAAATCCGGCGGGGCCGACGGCGCCTCCGATCATCGCTGGCGATATTCCTAAGTTCACCACTTCTCAACGCGTACCGGACTATGGGGCTGCCAGCATCGCGATCGGCGGCAAGCATATCTTCAGCACTTCCTGGCTGAGCTGGGATCTCTCAGCGGCACGTTCGCGCGAGTTGGGCGCGGCTGGAAACCCGGGGGCGACTTTCAAGCCGGTATCAGGCAGCCCCCTGAGCAATCTCAGCACTTGCGTCAACGTACAGGGTCCCAATTTCCACTTGCCGCAGTGGGACCCGTCTTGCTTCGGATCTCCGACTTACGATCCAACCCAATACAACATCACCGAGTTTGACGGCACGTCTGGGGAAACCTCGCAAGTGAATCTCCAAGGAGCCGTGTCCTACGCCAGGAACTACCATCTGGGCTCTCACTTCTCCACTTTTGAGTTTGGATTCAAGGAGCGGAACGCGCACAAAGGACAGGACGCATATTCTCCGACCTACGACCAACAATTCCTGCCGAACCCAAGCACGGCGTTGATGTCCCAATACCTGAGCGGATTCACCAATCCTCACTACTACTTCAACGCTTATCCGCTCGGACCGGTTACAAACTACAACAAGATTTCGGGCGATCTAAGCAACCTTATTAGCCAAGGAGTCCTTTCACTCGATCAGCCCGCGACGGCATTCGGTTCGGATGCCAGCAACTACGACCTCACGGAACGCATTTCGGCCGCCTACGCCATGAACACCATCGAGTTCGGGCGTTTCCGGCTGCAGACCGGCTTGCGCGTTGAGGCCACGCAGTTAGATATCCTTGGATTCTTGGTGACGAATAATGCCACCAGTACTCAGGCAACTGTCACCCCGCAGCAGGCGAATTCCTGGTACTGGGATCCTCTGCCCAGCGTCCAACTCCGTTATCGGATTACGGATGATTCTGATATTCGCGCTGTTTACGCACGCGCCATCTCGCGCCCAAACCCCTACGACATGGTGCCCTATATAACTCTGGATAACAGCACGCAGCCGCTTACCGTGTCGGTGGGAAATCCGAGCCTCAAGCCAGAGCACGCCAACGACTATGATGTGCTCTACGAGCATTACCTGAAACCGTATGGCCTGCTGCAAGCGGGGTTCTTCTACAAACAGTTAAGCCAGCCCATTTATTATCTCGCCGATCCCAACTATCAGGGTGCTCAATATCCACAGTATGTGGGAGACATATTTTCGTACATCGCGAACGGAGTGAACGCGAAGCTATACGGGGTTGAGTTTGCGTACGTCCAGCACCTCGGATTCCTTCCGGGCGCATGGAGCGGGTTCGGCATCATGGCAAACTTCAGCAAGACCGGTTCTAGCGCCGGCACTCTGCCGCTTCGAAGCGACAATCCAGCGCTGCAACGGCAGACCCCAACGATGTGGAATCTCAGTCCGAGCTACGACCATGGCCGGTTCTCTGCCCGCTTGGGTGCCACCTACAACAGTGCGAGCATCTACCAATATCAGTGGACGCAATGCACGACTGCGCAATCCAACGGCGGCGGCTGCGAAGATCCCGGCTATCTCGGCCCAAAGGGACCGGTCGGCGACAATTACCTCTACGCCCACCTGCAGGTCGATGCACAGGCCAGCTTCCGCGTGCAGCGGACTCTGACCGTTCTGTGGCAGGGTTTAAACCTTACTGACCAGGTCTTCGGCTTCTACAACGGCAGCCCGTGGTACGTCACCCAGCGCGAATACTACAGACCCACCTATTCCTTCGGCTTGCGCTGGGAACCTCGCAGAGAATAGACGGGCCCGAACCTGAAAGTTCTTCTTTGAGGGTTCAGGAGACCTTCAGGTTCCCCACCTATGCTTGCGTTTCCGATTATCGGAACCGAGCGCTACCAAAGCGAATGAAGGAAGGACTATGTTCAAAGGTCGTCGTACTGCTGCCAAGAAGGCATCAATCCTCGCAACATTTCTCTGGTTGATCTTTGCCGTTATCTCCGTTTCCGCTGGAGCTCAGTCCGCCGGCGGATATTCCGTCATCCACAAGATTCCCATACCCGGCCAGGGGAGCTTCGACTACCTCACTGTCGATGAAGTTGCCCGACGCTTGTACGTTTCGCATGGGACACAAGTGGAAGTAGTCGACATCGATTCTTTGAGCATTGCCGGCAAGATTCCGAATACGCCCGGCGTACACGGAATCGCGATCGCCCCGCAATACGGTCGAGGATTCGTCAGCAATGGCCAAGCGTCGACTGTGACCATTTTCGATTTGAAGACATTGAACCGGATCGGGGATGTCCCCACAGGACGGAAGCCTGATGCCATCATCTATGATCCAGCCACTTCGCGGGTCTTCGCGTTCAATGGAGAAAGCAAGAGCGCCACAGCAATTGATGTTGCGGCGAACAAAGTCGCCGGCACAGTGAATTTGGAAGGTGGCCCCGAGTACGCTGTGGCGGACGGCACCGGATACGTCTTTAATAACCTCGAAGATGAAAGCCAGGTTCTAAAGATCAACTCGCATGAACTCAAAGTCGAACAGCGCTGGCCGACCGCTCCCTGCGCTTCTCCGAGCAGTATGGCAATGGACCGGGCGAACCATCGTTTATTCATTGGGTGCCGCAGCAAAGTCATGGCGGTCGTCAGTTCGGATAGCGGGCGCGTGATCACTACGCTGCCTATCGGAGATCATGTTGACGCCACCGCGTTCGATCCGGAGACAAAACTGATCTTCAATTCGAACGGTGAAGGAACGATTACCATCATTCATCAGGACAGTCCTGATAAATACTCCGTGGTCGATACCGTGAAAACCGTTCCGCGAGCCAAAACGATGGCGCTCGATCCGAAGACGCATCGCCTCTTCCTTTCAACTGTCGAAAACGGTCAGTTCGAAGTGCTGGTCGTGGGAAAATAGCTCCAACTTGAAAATCGGACGTTTATGACCACGGGACGCACATCCTTTGCGAAAACCTCAGTTGCACTGATCGCGATCGCCACGATTCTTGGTCTCACGTACTGCACCAGGAAATCGAGTGCGCAGACGTCGGCTGTCGATCTTCGTCTCGATGTAGCTACGCCATTCCGCTTCGTAGCATACGGCGACGCACGCTTCCATGATCCCAAAGATACCGAGCCCGCAAACCCTGCGGTACGCTTCGCCCTCGTGCAAGCAGTCGCGGCGGTCAATCCGGCATTCATTGGCTTCACGGGCGATCTTGTCTACAACGGCTTCGACAAGAATGACTGGAAGGTTTGGGACAGCGAAACGAGCATCTGGCGTGAGAAGAAGATCCCGGTCTATCCAGGGCTGGGCAATCACGAATTTCACGGAGAGCTTAAGACCGCGCTGGACAACTACTTTCAGCGATTTCCGGAGCTGAAGGAGAGCCGCTATTACTCCGTGCGCGCAGCGAACGCGTTGCTGCTGGTGCTCGACAGTTCACTGGAAGAGGCCAGCGGACCGCAAGGGGAGTGGCTGACGAACAAGCTGGATCACGTTTCCTCGGACGTTAATTTTGTTTTTCTGATGCTCCACCATCCACCCTTTACCAGTTCGTCGGATGAAAAGTTGCACGGAGGCGGACACTCGGCTCGGACGCCGGAGCAAGCGTTAGCCAAGATGCTTGAAGCCCGCCAAGCCCGCGCGCCATACCGCATCATCGTTTTCTCAGGGCATGTTCACAATTACGAACGGCACGAGCATGGTGGCGTCACTTACTTGGTTTCAGGTGGCGGTGGCGCCCATGCCTATCCCATTCAGAGGATGCCGGATGATCCCTTCCAAAGCAACGAAGTGAATTACCACTACTTGCTGGTTGAGGTCGGCAGCCAGCAAATTGCCATCACGATGAATCGCTTGGATCTTTCGACCGGCAAGGCCGTCTGGACGCAGCCGGATTCTGTGAAGATTTCAGCTCCTGCGGCCGCGATGTCTCAAACTGCTGGGGGTTAAATAAGCATAGTCAAGATCCAGCACGGGTCCATTTTCACACTGAGCCAGCAGATCGCGAACAGTCACCTGTGGCCCGTTCATGGGCAATCTCCGACCTCATGAGTTATTCTGAATAGTTGCTCGACGCTTGCCGGGCCGAGCGTTCCGCTGGAGTTTTGTTTCGGTCCGGTACACAGCGCAAGAAGCGAGCCGCTAGAAGCTTCCTCATTATGAAAACAGGCATCATTGGCCTGCCTCAGGTAGGCAAAACCTCTCTTTTCCGCATTTTGACCAAGGCGCATCTGTCGGCGCAATCCGCCAACCCGCGTGAGGCCCACGTCGGCGTTGCCAAAGTGCCCGACCATCGTCTCGACCGCCTGGCCTCCCTCTATAACCCCAAGAAACTGACGCATACGTCCGTCGACTACGTCGATGTTGGCGCGATTGGGCAGGACGCCTTGAAGGAATCCGCATACATCGGCCATTTGCGGCAGGTGGATGCTCTGGCACACGTGGTCCGGGTCTTCGACGATCCCGCGATTCCGCACGTGGGTGAGATCGATCCGTTGCGCGACATCAAGAACGTCGAGTTCGACCTCATGGTCAGCGATCTTGGTCAGATCGAGAAGCGGCTCGAGCGCC
>CAVOWU010000010.1:0-138836 GCA_963700225.1 uncultured Acidobacteriota bacterium | reverse complement strand
CCTCCCTCTCCGCCATAGTTTCTTAGTCGAACGATCGGCGCAAGGCCCTGAAGACTCCCGGATAAGGCGCCCTCTACTGCGCATCGCCTGTATTGTGAACGGGCCGACTCAGCGCTAGTACAACAACATCGGTTCAGAACCAAGCTGAACTTTCCCATCAACAATTTTGGCGGGCGCCCCTTCCGGGCTCGCGTAGTAACTTTGACTCGTCTCCACCATTACCTCCGATTCCCCGCACTCGGCTCGAACTGTCTCGGAACAATCAATTTCGGCTGGTCGAATCCAAGTCCTTAGCGAATGTTCTGGGGTGACGCATGCCCCGCTACAATAGAGGTGATGTACTCCCCGCGACTGCTCGATCACTTTCAGAATCCGCGCAACGCCGGCGATCTCGCAGACGCTGATGTCGTGAGCGAGATTGAAAATCCGGTTTGCGGAGATGTGCTTCGAATGAGTCTCAAGCTACAAGCGGGACGGATCACCCAGATCGGATTCAAGGCGAAAGGATGCGTTCCCGCAATAGCATGTGGATCCGCGCTGACCGAAATGGCTTTGGGTAAGTCCGTAGCGGAGATACACAAGATCGGGCGAGCCGAACTGATCGCCGCCGTCGGAGGCTTGCCGCAGGCCTCCACTCATGCCGCACAACTGGCGCTGGATGTTCTCTCCTCTGCACTTCGCCAAGCTGAAGTCCCCCCCGTCCCTGACAAGCGATAAGATCAGATTATGCCTAGCGATCACACCGTCCGCCGTATCGCCTGTCTGCAACCCAGCGCCACGGTGATTCTCGATGCGATCGGCGAACTCGATCGTGTGATTGCTTGCACCCGGTATTGTGCGGACGTTGTTCCAGCCGTAGCTAACGGCTCCCGGACGATCCTGGCCGATTCGTGGACGGCAGACGCGAATCAAATCGCCGCCACGCATCCTGATCTCGTCATCGCATCCGTCCCCTACCAGGAGAAAGCCGTCATCGAAATCCTCAAGTCGGGGACGCCCTTTCTCGGATTGGCCCCCAAGAACCTCCACGACATTTACGCTGATATCTCTATCATCGCGGGCACCGTCGGTGCGTCGGAACGCGCCGAGGAAGTGATCTCCTCGATGGAGCAGCGAATCTCGCAGGTTCGTCAGCGCGTTGCTGCAAGTTCCCGGCCTCGAGTTTTCTGCGAGGAATGGGGCAAGCCGGTGATCACTTCGCAGGCATGGGTCGCGGAATTGGTCGATGCCGCTGGAGGCGAGTTCCTAGGCGAGCCTGGCCGTACTGTTGCGGCGGATGAAATCCTCCGACTCGACCCGGAAGTCGTTATCGCCGCGTGGTGCGGAGCCGGAGATCGCGTACCTCTCGAGAAGATTATCGCCGGTCGTGGTTGGGAACAGACCTCGGCGGCGAGGTCGGGGCGCGTCTTTTGCATACGCGACGAATTCCTGAATACGCCCGCTCCCACCTTGTCGCAAGGACTCAACTGCCTCGCATTTGCAATCCACCCGGAACTCTTCCCGGAAACGAAAGGAATCCGGCAGATTACTGGCGTTCCGACTTACACTGCCGAGGATCGTACGCGGTGAGTTAAGATTTCAGTCATGGCCGTCACCACTCGAATCGAAGAAGTGCGCAGCGAGATCAGTTCGCTCGCCGAGACCTCTCCGTCTGCCCAGAGCCTCATGCAACAAATGGTCAAGCTGCTGCATGACCGCATGCTGAAATACAACTGGGTGGGCTTCTACATGCTCGAACCGGGAGCAGAGCCGCCCGTATTGGTGTTGGGCGCGTTTGAAGGCGCTATGACGCCGCATACCCGCATTCCCCTGCACCAAGGGATTTGCGGCGCCGCCGCTTCCAGCGGACAGACTGTCGTGGTCGATGACGTCAGCAAAGATTCGCGCTACCTTGCCTGTTCGCTCGAGACCAAGTCCGAGATCGTCGTACCGGTTTTCGCCCACGGCAAAGTGGTGGGAGAACTCGATATCGACAGCCACTTCCCTGCCGCGTTTACGGGTGAACATCAAGCTCTCGTCCAGCATTGCGCCATGCTCATCGGAAAAAAGCTGGAAACGTCTCCCTCATGAGAGTGGAAAAAGGCAAGGTGCGCGCACCGGAGATCGGGCGGGTGTGGCTCAATTCCACTCCGCTCAGCTTCCGGCAATTGCGTGGACGGGCTGTGCTGGTGGATTTCTGGGATTACACCTGCGTTAACTGCATCCGAACCCTTCCCTACGTTCAAGCCTGGTTCGAGCGTTATCGCGATGAAGGGACTCACCGTCATCGGCGTGCACACGCCCGAGTTCACCTTTGCCCAGTACGAATCGAACGTGGAGCGCGGCATCCGCGAGTTTGGACTCACTTATCCCATTGTGATCGACAGCAATCGCGAAATCTGGAAGGCATTTGCCAATCGCTACTGGCCCACGAAATACCTGCTCGACAAGGATGGCTACCTGCGTTACGGCCATTTCGGAGAAGGTGGTTACGGTGAGTGCGAGCAGGTTATTCAGGAACTGCTGCGCGAGATTGATTCGACGATTCAGCTCCCGGCGCTTATGGAACCCCTGCGCGAAGAAGATCACATGGGAGCGGTTTGTTACCGAGCGACCGGAGAGCTCTATCTCGGCAATCGCCGGGGACGCATTGGGAATGACGGGGGCTTTAAGGAAGATCAGATTGCCGACTACTCGTTCTCCGGCGATACTCAAGAGAATTTTTTCTATGCCAGCGGACGTTGGGCCTCGACTGCGGAGTATTTTGAGGCGGTCGAAACCGGACCTCATACATTGCGGTTGAAATATGAGGCATCCGCCGTAAACTTGGTGATGGCTTGTCCGCACGCGGCGTCGGCCGAAGTCGGGATTCTCCACGACGGTAAACCGTTGACTCGCGGCCAAGCGACCAGGGACACACTTTTCCGCATAGGAAACGGCGGGGAAGAAGAAGGCTATCTCGTCGTCGATTCGGCGCGCATGTATTCTCTCGTGGACAATCACGAATTCGGCGAGCACGAACTCGAACTTCGCTGCGCTCCCGGTGTAGCCGCGTTTGCATTCACCTTCACCAGTTGCGTCGATCCCGTGGCCAGCGCCATTCAGGCGACGGCTCAGCCATGAAGCGCGTCGTCGCAGGCCTCATTGTCAAGGAAGGCAAGTTGCTCGTCTGCCAGCGGACTCGGCATCAGACCATGCCGCTGAAATGGGAGTTTCCCGGCGGAAAGATTGAAGAAGGGGAGCAGCCGCGCGATGCCCTGCGCCGCGAACTGGAAGAGGAACTCGGGATCGTAGCAACGATCGGCAACGAAGTCGCGCGCATTCAGCATGAATATCCGAATGGCGGTATGGTGGAGCTGCGCTTTTATGAGGTCCGCGAATATCAGAAAGAAATTGAGAACCGGATCTTCAAAGATATGCAGTGGGCTGTGCCCAAAGATCTTCCGAAGTTTGATTTTCTGGAAGCCGATCTCACCTTAGTCAATGATTTAGCTGCGGGAAAATTACTCTAACCGTTGCCCGCACATCATCCGCCCGCCTTTCCTCCAATCGAAGCGACCATCAATGCCAGCGAAAGCACGACGACGATTACCGTTGTAGACCATGCCACGACATTGAAGAGGCGGGAATTCGTGTATTCGCCCATCAACTCCTTCTTGTTGATCAGCAGCAGCATAAAGATCAGAACAAACGGCAGCACAATGCCGTTGAGCACCTGCGACCACAGCACGATCTCGATCAACCGCTGCGCTGGAATCAGAAGCACCAGCGCTCCACCGGCGATGATCAACAACGTGTAGAGCCAATAGAAAAAGGGCGCCTCCGAAAATTTCATTCCGACGCCCGATTCAAATCCAAGGCCTTCGCAGACCGTGTAGGCCGTCGATAACGGCAGAATCGACGCCGCGAATAACGAAGCATTGAACAGGCCAACGGCAAACAAGATGTAGGCGTAGTCTCCTGCCAACGGCTTCAGTGCTTGAGCTGCGTCGGCGGCGTACTTGATATCGCGGAAGCCGTGAACGTAGAGTGTGGCCGCGCAGGCGACGATGATGAACCAGGCCACCACGTCGGTGAAGATGCAGCCGGTAATCACATCGAGGCGGGAAGCTTTAAATCCCCGCTTGGTGACGCCCTTTTCCACGATCGACGCTTGCAGGTAGAACTGCATCCACGGTGCAATCGTGGTCCCGACAACTCCGATGACCATGAACAGATATGCCTGGTCTTTAAAGGCTCGCAGGTCTGGAGGTTTGAAGGTCGCGATGGTCGCATCCTTCCACAAAGGATGGGCCAGCACGCCAGCGAAGATATACGTGATGTAGAAAAATGAAGCCGCGAGAAAAACCTTTTCAACGCTCTTGTATTGACCCTTCACGACGATCAGCCAGACGATGACTGCGCATACCGGCACCGTGTAAATGCGCGGGAGCCCAAACAACTCCAGGCTAGTGGCGATGCCAATAAATTCCGTCACTACGTTCCCAAAGTTGATCACGAGGATTCCCATCATCATGAAGAACGTAATGCGGAGTCCGAATTCCTCGCGGATGAGATCGCTCAAGCCCTTGCCGGTGACGGCGCCCATGCGGGCGCACATTTCCTGGACCACGATCAGAGAAAGTGTGATCGGAATCATGGTCCAAAGGAGAAGGTGCCCGAACTGAGCCCCGGCCTGGGAGTAGATCAGGATGCCGCCGGCATCATTGTCGACGTTCGCGGTAATGAATCCCGGCCCGACTACGGCGAAGAACAGCAGTATCCGGGTTTTCGAACGTTTCAGGAACTTCATGAGCACAATTCGCTGACATAAGGATGGAGCAATTTACCCGCAAACGACGCCACAGGATAAACGCACGCAGTGAGTCTCGCCAAACGAAAAGTACCCAAGGCGACAACAAAGAGCAAATTGTTTAAGGGACGAGCCGGAAAGAGTGCTTACAAACAACGATCCCTATAGTTTCCCGCGCAGCATGCTGATTACGTCGTCGGAGGTAATGACCCCGGTCAGCTTGTTGTGCTCGTCGACGACGGGCAAGGTTTGCAGGTTGTACTTGTCAAAGAGCTCCGCTACTTCGTTCTCCTCGACTCCTTCGTGAGCCAGCACGAGCGGTTCCTGAGTGAGTGAGAGCATCGGAGCCGTCAGCGGCGCTAACACGATTCTCGCCAATGGAACGGCTCCGACCAGCGTGCCATGCGAATCCACCAGATAAATCGTGCTCACAGCTTCGACTCCGCCCTCGAACTCCCGCAACGAGTCAATTGCATTTTGCACGGTGGCGTTCATCGGGAGGGCGAGAAACTCGGTGGTCATGCGCCCGGCGGCAGTTTCTTCCCGGTGTTCCAGTAACTCGACAACTTCCTGCTGCGCTTCGGGTTCCATCTGGACCAGAATCTGCTCGGTGCGGTCTTCGGACAGATCGCCCAACAAGTCGGCGGCCGCGTCCGGATCCATCTCCTCGACGATCTCGGCTGCTCTTTCTGAATCAAGCGATTCGACGATGGCCTTCTGAACCTTGGGCTCAACTTCTTCCAGAGCTTCGGCAGCGGTCTCTTCGTCCAGCGTCTGAAACACCGCCTGACGCTCATCAGGCGCGAGATCTTCCACGATGTCGGCAATGTCGGCCGGGTGCAGCTTGGCCAAGCCATCGTGGGAAATCTTTAGTTTGACGCGCCGCGCAGGGTCGGTTTCGATCACATCAACAAACTTCCAAGGAATGTTTCGTGGTGGAATCTTCCCCAGCAATGCATGCAGGGCGCTTCGCGGAGCAACACCGCGCAGCAGGCGCCGCACCGCCCCGCGCGCTCCGACATCCACCGAAAGTACGCGCAATACCGGGTGCGTTGAGGCAGCATCCCGCTGCGCGTCCCATTCGAGGTCAACGTCGTTCACGCGGACGACTTTCCTACCGTTGACGTCGATGACTTGCTGGTCGAGGAGGTCTCTTTCCAGCAGAAACAACCCTTCCGTGCCGTTGACCGTTGGCCAATCTCCTACGGCGGTCGCAGCGCGAATGCCTCCGTTAATCGCCGCAACCGAGGCGAAGGCCAGCACCCGGTTGCCAGCCTTGGTTTTGACAATGAACGAAGCGATCCGAGAACGATCTTCCTGGGGAGCGAGAGTGACTTCGCGCACCCTCCCGGCCGCACCAGACGGGTCATACACCGTGGCGCCGAGCAGTTCGGTAAGAGCGAGCGTCGTCATCACGCTAGAGAATACCCAACCCACGCGTGATTCGGAACGAATTTCTGGGAAATTGTGTGGGGAGTACGCTGGATTCCGAGACTTTGGACTTCAGCAGCCGGAATCTGCCGTTTAAAGCGGAACTGCGGCCATACGGACCCCGTATAATTAAGAAGACCAGCGTGCGCCTCATTTTCGATATTTTCGGGCAGACCCTCCGGACCCTCTGGGCGCATAAGCTGCGCTCCTTCCTCACCATGTTCGGAATCGCCTGGGGCGTCGGTTCCCTGCTGCTCTTGGTCGGGCTGGGTGAAGGATTTCGTTCCGGGAATCGCAAGCAGTTCGATTCTCTCGGCGAGAATGTGATGTTCATCTGGTCGGGACGCGCCCCGGTGATGCAAGGCAGCTTCACCGCTCTTCGCCAGTATTACTTAACCTACCGCGATTATCAGGACATCCTGGCCGAATGCCCTAGTGTTGCCGCAGCTACGCCGGTCATCAACCGTAACGACATTCGCGCGGTCAGCGATTTCTACCAGGCCAGCGGACAGATCATGGGCGTATCCGCCAACATCAACCAGATCCGGTACATTCCGATCAACGAAGGGCGCTGGATCAACGAGATGGATGATGCGCAGAAGCGCACCGTGATCGTTATCGGCGACGAAGTACGGCGCACACTGTTCCCCGGCCGTCCCGCGATCGGCGCCACCATTCTGCTCAACGGTGTTCGATTCACGGTAGTAGGCACGGTGCAAAAAATCGGGCACGGCGACAACATGAACCTCAACCTGCGTAGCTTCGTTCCCTTTCACGCCATGCAGGACTATTTCCGTCCGCTCAATGCCGGAATCGGCACGGATGTGATCTCGATGATCAACTACCAACCTCGATCGCGGGCCCTGCACGAGGCCGCGCAGCAGGAAGTACATAAGATCATCGCCCGCAACCACGGCTTCGACCCGAGCAATCCGGACTCGTTCGATGAATGGGACACCATCAAGACCGTTGACCAGATCGGCAAGATTTTCGATGCCATGAACATGTTTCTGGGCAGCGTGGGATTGATCACTCTCGCATTGGGGGCCATTGGGATCATCAATATCATGCTGGTCGCAGTGGCCGACCGCACCCGCGAGATCGGACTGCGTAAGGCCATTGGGGCGACGAACAACAGCATTATGTTTCAATTTTTTGTCGAGGGTGCGTTTCTGACCCTTTTGAGCGGAGGCATCGGCATCGGCGGAGCCGCGGGACTCATGGCGGTGCTCTCCGGGGTAAACCTAGGCCAAGGATTTGATCCTCCGAAGCTGGTGGCTTCGACTGCCGCATTGGCTGTCATTTCGCTGGGCGTCGCAGGCGTTGCCGCCGGACTCTACCCAGCTCGTCGAGCTGCCATGCTTGAACCGGTGGAGGCTCTCCGCAAAGAATAATTATGCGCAGCGACCTTCTAAAACAGGCTTACTCGGCGATGCGTCACGACCTTCGACGCACCTTGCTCACCATGGCTGGAATGGCGTGGGGCATTGCTACTGTCGTCCTGCTTCTCTCGTATGGCAACGGCTTCGGCAAAGCGATCGAGACGATCTTCGAGAGCTTCGGGGCCACGGCCGTGGGAGTTTTTCCCGGCAGGACCTCGCAGCAAGCCGGAGGCAACAAGGCTGGTGTCCAGGTTCGTTTCACCAACGACGACATCGAACTGCTGCGCAACAATCTTCCTCTTTGCAAGCACGTTGTGCGCATGTCTCAGAAGGATTCCACGGTTCAGAACAATAACCGTTCGTTCACGTTCCCGGTGATGGGCCTTGATCCTTCGATCCAGGAAATCTGGAATCTCGACATTGCAGAAGGACGTTTTCTCGACGACGCCGACAATATGCAGCACGGCCTCTACGCCGTGATCGCATCCGAAGCGCGAGACAAGCTTTTCTCAGGCATGCCCGCCGTGGGCCAAACCATTCGCATTGATGGAGTGACGTTTGAAATCATCGGCGTCGGAGCGCCTCGCATGCAGGAGGGTGATAACGACAATAACCGCGTCGTTTACATCCCCTACAACTCGATGGATGTTTTGAAGGACAATCACTATCTGGACGGAATCTGGCTCGACTCCGCCGGCCTCGACCACGACAAGATGGATAAGGTCGTCCGCGAGACTCTGGGAACGGCCCACGGCTTCAAACCCGATGATCAGCGCGCTGTCTTCGTATTCGACGCTCAGAAGCAGCTTTCGCAGTTCGGCATTATCACCATGGCTTTGAAGGTGTTGCTGGCTTTCATCGGCACGGTGACCCTGGGCATCGGGGGCGTTGGGTTGATGAACATCATGCTGGTGTCGGTGACACAGCGGACCAGGGAAATCGGCGTGGAAAAAGCGCTCGGCGCACGCCGTCACGATATCTTGTTTCAGTTTCTTGCCGAGGCGATGGTGATCACTGCGGCGGGCGGCGTTCTGGGAATTATTTTGTCCTACGCGGTTTCGATATTCGCCGGACGAATCACGTTTTACAGCGCTCTCGCCAAACACGCAGAAGCGGCCGACATTCGCCTGATAGTGTCGCCCATGATTCTGGTCGTCGCGACTGGGATTCTCGCGGTTGTCGGAGTGATCAGTGGGATGGTCCCAGCTCTGCGCGCCGCCAACCTTGATCCGATCGAAGCTCTTCGCTACGAGTAAGAAAAGACTCATCCCAGAGGACCACAGGGAAAGCCTCTGTGAACCCCTGTGTCCGCTGTGGTGAAGGGTTTCAGCGAGTAGAATGACAGCGGCATGTCCGAAGACATCCTTTCAAAGCCAGCGCCTCCGGCCGGCGCACGGCTCGCTTACGGTTCGGATCCGAACCAGTTCATCGATCTCCGCTTCCCCAAGTCCAAGAAAACGTCCTCTCCACTGGTGATCAACATCCACGGCGGCTACTGGCGAGCGGCATACAATCTCGATCACGCCGGTCATCTTTGCGCAGCGCTCTCGACTAAGGGATTGGCGACGGCGAACGTCGAGTACCGTCGAGTCGGGAACGAAGGCGGAGCGTGGCCCGGCACTTTTGCCGACATCCGGTCGGCCTACCAGTTTTTGCTACAGCATGCGACTGCGCAGAATTTTGATACCTCGAAGATCGTGGTCATGGGACATTCCGCTGGTGCACAGCTGGCGCTCTGCCTTGCCGCCCACGAACCAGGGGTGACTCGCGTGATATCGCTTGCGGGGGTCGTCGATCTGCAACGTGCATTCGATCTTCATCTGAGTCACGACGCGGTCGTGGAGTTTCTCGGCGGCACACCGAACGAAGTACCCGACCACTATCGCGAAGCCGATCCAACGGAGCTCTCGATTCCCCGTGCCCGTCAGTGGCTGATTCACGGCCTCGCCGACGACACGGTTCCACCGTCCTTCAGCCGCAATTATGTTGCAGCGAAACAGAAACGCACCGGCAATGCAAAGGAGGACGTTCATTTGCTGGAGATCCCGGAAGTCGGCCACTTTGATCTCATCGATCCAAGCTCGGCGGCATGGAGGCAGGTCGAAGAATCCGTACTGCAGTTCGTCCGGTAAGCACTGAAGAGCATTTCGGTGTACGTCAGACACCAAGTTCGGTTACGCGCGGCTCTCGCTCCTCGTTTCTCGTTCAATAATTTGAACACAACTGCTACCTCTGGTAGTTGATCCCGCCCGCCATCTTACGTACAATTCCGTCAACTTTCGCGATACTCGGAATCGCGAGATGTCGTACTCGCAAGAACAATTCTTCATGACCGTCCGCAAGAAAATAAAACTATCCACTACGGTTTCTTCGAAAGGGTAAGGCCTTGTACAGACTGCTGTTTGACAACAGCCTCGACGGGCTGATGTTGACGTCGCCGGACGGAACGATTCTGGATGCCAACCCTTCGGCCTGCCGACTGCTGGGACGCACTCGTGAAGAGATTATTCACGAGGGGCGAGCGGGATTAATCGACACCTCGGACCCACGTCTCGCTGTTTTGATCGAAGAACGACAACGAACCGGCCGGGCTCACGGGGAACTCATGGCTCGACGCAAAGACGGCTCGTTATTTCCCGTGGAAGTGTCCTCTGTGGTTTTCGAAAATGGTGAGGGCAAGCCCAGAACCTGCCTCATCATGCGCGACATCAGTGAGCGCAAGAGCGCTGAGGCGGAGCGCGAACGGCTGATCAAAGAGCTTCAGGACGCCTTAGCGCGGGTGAAGGGGCTGAGCGGCCTGTTGCCCATCTGCGCCTCCTGTCGAAAGATCCGCGATTCAGGTGGCGCGTGGCACAACCTTGAAAACTATATTCGGCAGCATAGTGAGGCCGATTTCACCCACGGAATCTGTCCCGATTGCCGACGCACGCTGTATCCCGAAACCCTTCCACGATAAGCACCGGACATTGACACGCTCCATCAAGCCCCATACGATTTCTCGTTCACTGAAAGAATGAAAATGCCAAATCGCGCGAAGTGGCAACATTTTTCCCTGGTCGCAGTTGCCGCAATTCTCATTGCCGCCTCGACCGCCGTCCCCCAGGCCGACCCGACACGTTACCTGAACGATGTTAAAGCGCTTGCCTCTCCAGAAATGGAAGGCCGCGGGCCGGGCACAAGAGGAATTGGGCGCGCCCAGCATCTGATCGAGAAACGCTATAAAGAGCTTCATCTCGATCCGGCAGGAGTGAACGGATATGCGCAGCCCTTCACGGTAATCACCGGAGCGCGCCTGAAGTCGGACAATCACGCCACCGTGCACACCGGGCATTCGAAGACCGATCTGAAGATCGAACGCGATTTCGTACCGTTCAGCTTCTCGGCGTCTGGCCAAGTGGACGCGCCCGTTGTGTTCGCCGGATACGGCGCGACTGCCGACGAGTTCCACTACGACGACTATGCCGGGCTCGACGTCAAAGACAAAGTGGTCGTTGTGTTGCGCTATGAGCCTTCCAGCTTCGCAGACAAAAGTGGAAATCACGGACTGACGCAGCATTCGCAGCTCATCACCAAGGCGATTAACGCCCGCAATCACGGCGCGAAAGCCGTCGTAGTGCTTAACGGAAAGCTGGGCGACGGCGAAGAAGATCTGCTGACCCGCTTCGGAACGGTCAGCGGTCCGGAGAATGTGGGCATCGTCATGGTGCAGCTTAAGAACGTAGCCGCTGAGTCATGGTTTCAAGCAGGCGGGAAGTCTTTGAAAGACGCTCAGGATCAGATCAATTCCAGCAGCAAGCCCAATTCGTTCGCGTTCCCCGATACCTTGCGCCTCTCTTTGAATATTGATATTGAGACAACGCGCGCAACCGTGAACAATGTGCTGGCGTGGCTACCTGGTCAGACTGACGAGTACGTTATCGTCGGGGCGCACTACGACCACCTTGGGCGTGGCAACTTCGATTCGCTGGCGCCTTCGCAGGTCGGACAGATTCATCCCGGCGCGGATGATAACGCCAGCGGCACCGCGGGAGTCCTAGAACTGGCACGCCTTTTGGCGCCGCAGCGTGGCCAACTCAAGCGCAGTATCCTCTTCATGGATTTCTCGGGCGAAGAACTCGGCCTGCTCGGCTCTGCGGCCTGGGTTAAGGACCCTACGCGTCCTCTCGCGAAAGCCGTGGCCATGATCAATATGGATATGATCGGCCGCATCAAGGACGATAAGGTTTACATCGGAGGGGTGGGCACCGGTTCCACATTTAAAGCAATACTCGAGCAAGCGCAGAAAGACACCCCTTTCAAGATCGAATATTCCGCCGGAGGTTACGCCTCGAGCGATCACACCTCGTTTGTGACCAAGAAGATTCCGGTCCTGTTCTTTTTCTCTGGCCTTCACTCCGACTATCACAAGCCTTCCGACACCTGGGACAAGATCAATGCACCATCCGCCGCCCGCTTGCTCGACATGGTCGGCAACGTCCTCGTGCAACTGGCAAGCGCACCGGATGCGCCTGCATTTCAAGTGGTTGCGGAAGATAAGCCAGCCGCAGGTGGAGGCGGCAGCGGATATGGCCCCTACTTTGGGTCGATTCCCGACTTTGGCCAAACGGAAAACGGCGTGAAGTTTTCCGATGTGAAGCCAAATTCGCCTGCCGCCAAAGCGGGATTGAAGGCCGGAGACGTGCTGGTTCAATTCGGGGACAAGCCGATCAAGAATCTCTATGACTTCACCGACGCGTTGCGCCGCAGTAAGGTCGGAGACCTTGTCGAAGTGAAAGTGCTGAGAGACGGGCAGCCGCGGACAGTGAGCGTGAAACTGGAGCAAAGGAAGTAACTTCGCCACAAGTTGGCCATCCTGAGCGAAGCGAAGGGTTTGAGCGCTTTGCCGACACCGGCAGACTGCATGGATCCTTCGCGCTAAAATGCTGCTCAGGATGACAAACGATGCCGGGCGTTCCGTCATCTAGTCATCACAGTTTCCGACCGCCGCGAATCCCTTATAATCAACGGTCACGCAGAGAGGAACCTTTGCCCTTCGACGACCTCCGACAGTGGATCGCCGCGCTCGACCGCGCCGGCCAGCTAAAACGCATTCAGACCGAAGCCGATCCGATCCTGGAAATCGCCGAAATTACGGATCGCGTGTCGAAGAGCCGCGATGCTCATGGCGTTCCCGGCGGGCCAGCGCTGCTTTTTCAAAAGCTGAAGGGCCATCCCGGCTCGCAGCTCCTGATTAATCAATTTGGCTCTGAAGCCCGCATGAAGCTGGCGGTCGGAGTTGCCTCGTACGACGAGATCGGCGCGCGCATCCGCATGTTCATGGATGTGAAATCCCCGCAAGGATTTCTCGACAAGCTGAAAATGCTGCCGCTGCTGACCGAGGCCGGAAAATTCTTTCCGCGCACGGTCACGACCGGTCCGTGCAAAGAGGTCATTCAGCGCGACAACTTTTCCCTGCTCGACTTTCCAATCCTGCAGTGCTGGCCCAAAGATGCGGGACGATTCATAACGCTCCCGTGCGTGACGACGCGCGATCCGAAATCCGGCAAGCGCAACCTCGGAATGTATCGCATGCAGGTCTATGACGAGCGCACAACGGGAATGCACTGGCAGCGTCAGAAAGTCGCGGCCGAACATGCTCGCGAGCGTATGCGCTCAGCCGTCTCTTCGGACCATGGAGCGACAGACGCATTCGTCCGTCCGCCAGGCACGGACCTGGCTCGTGCGGCCGTCGACATCATGGCGCGCAGCTCCGGCGGAAGTGTACTCGCCGAAGGTGGCCGCCCCGCGGGCAGAATGGAAGTTGCGGTCGCGATCGGCACTGATCCTGCAGTCACGTTTGCTTCGATCGTTCCCGCGCCGCCGGAAGTTGAAGAATATCTCGTTGCCGGTTTCCTTCGTGGGGCTCCTGTTGATCTGATCAAATGTGAGACGGTTGACCTCGAAGTTCCCGCCTCGAGCGAAATCGTCCTTGAAGGTTACGTGAATCTTGACGAACTTCGCACCGAAGGCCCGTTTGGCGACCACACTGGTTTCTATTCGCTCGAAGATTTATATCCGGTTTTCCACGTCACCTGCATCACGCACCGGAAAGATCCGATCTACGCTGCGACGGTCGTCGGCAAGCCTCCGCAAGAAGATGCCTATATGGGCAAGGCGGTCGAGCGAATTTTCTTTCCGCTCATGAAGCTGACCATCCCCGAACTGGTCGACATCAACATGCCGGTGGAAGGCGTCTTCCACAACCTGATGATCGTTTCGATCAAGAAGTCGTATCCCGGGCAAGCCCGCAAGGTGATGAACGCCATCTGGTCGTTAGGACAGGCGATGTTTACGAAATGCGTCGTGGTAGTCGACGAAGACGTCAATGTGCAGGATTTGGGTGACGTCGTGCTGAAGGTCTTCAACCACATCGATCCGGAGCGTGACATCCAATTCACGCTTGGTCCAGTCGATTCCCTCGATCACGCCAGCCGCCTGCCCAACTACGGATCGAAGATGGGCATCGACGCGACGCGCAAATGGGCCGGTGAAGGCTTCACCCGACCGTGGCCCGACGAGATTGTGATGGACTCGAAGACGAAAGGGGCTGTCGACGCGAAGTGGCAAGCGCTCGCCAAAGAACTCGGCCTCTGACGATTGATCGGAAAAAATAAGGCCATCTCTGGGCCCGACGCAAATTCCAGACCTAAAGAGATTCCTTCTCTTTTTCGCCTTCGAGCGGCTCGTATCCCGAGCAGCGAAGAACGGGCAGCCGCGGATATCTCGGAAAGCTGGGGTCAGTTGCCGAGCGCAGGCACTGATAGAACTCGGACCCGCGGTCCGAGATAATCTGCCGCATGAATCGGCAATCTACACAAAGGCCAAGGCTCGCCGCCATTCTTTCTCCCCGAGGTTCGCCCATTCTCATCAGGATATTCCACGACGACCTTACGAACTGAATCCGCGGTGAACAAAGTTAAACGTCGAGTTTTCTGAACACTTCGCTAGCATAACTTTTTCTGTGAGCCTGAAGAAAAATTCATTCAACTTTCGATCATTTTTCACGGTCCTGTCTTGAATGTCCCCAAGTCACTCTGCTATAAGCCCTTGCATTCAGGAAGGGAGTTATGCCCGTGCGACTTTCTCGTAGCAGCTCCTTCGTGCTTTTTTCTGGGATCGGTCTGCTAGCTTTCACTCTGCTCAGCCAGTTCTCTTTCGCCCAGCAAACCCTGGGATCGATCAACGGAACCGTAGTCGATAGCAGCGGCGCTGTCGTGCAAGGAGCTGTGGTTAAGGCTCGCGCTATCGCCACGAACCTTTCCGTCACGGCGCAGTCGAGGAACGACGGCTCGTTCGCGATTTCAGACCTTCCCATCGGCACCTACGAGGTGAGCTTTATCAAAGACGGTTTCGACACGGCGCTGTATCCGCAGATCATTGTCCAGGGCAACCGCACCACCACGGTGAACACGAAACTGAAACCCGGATCGGTCTCGACTTCAGTCACAGTCGACGCTACTCCGCTGCTCAATCAGACCGATACGACGAACGGATACATCCTTGGCACGCAACAGATCGAAGCTGTTCCGCTGGGCACCGGGAGCTTCACACAGTTGGCGATTCTGGCTCCTGGAGTTAGTGCCGACTTCCTGTCCGGATCCGGCTCCAACGAAGGGATGGGCAATCAAGGGATCGTCGCCAACGGCCAGCGCGACACCAGCAATCTCTTCACGTTCAACGGAGTCAATGCGAACAACCTGTTTAACGGTAACTCGACCAGCAACATCTCCGATAGCCGCTTCACTCTGAACACGGGTGAAATCTTCGGTGTCGGCGGGCAGGTTCAGACCAACAGCAGCGTCTTCGATGCGATCGGCCAGGCCCTGCCGACGCCTCCGGTGGAAACCATTCAGGAGGTCCACGTTGCGACGTCGATGTATGACGCTTCCATGGGTTCAGCTAGCGGCGCTCACGTCGAAACCACCACCAAGTCGGGCTCAAACGGACTGCACGGGCAAGTCTATGAATATTTCCAGAACAACAAGTTTGATGCCGCTCCGACGTTTCTCGCTCCCAATCCATTCTTTACCGGCGCGCCTCCCCTCCACCGCAATGTCTATGGGGGAACACTGGGCGGACCGCTCAAGAAGAATAAAATCTTTTTCTTCGGTTCCTACCAGGGGCAGCGCATCAGCGACGCGCTCAGCGGCGCGTTCAACGGAGTGCCGACTCTTCAAGGCTTGAGCGACACCAATCGCGATGCCTCGGATCTAGTCAACCTGGTGAATGCTGCCTACAACTGCGGTCAGGGAAGGGCGCCCGCCTGCATTACCGCGGGTGAAGTGGATCCCGTGGCGTTAGCAATCGTTCAAGCCAAGACGTCGAATGGGCAATACATCATCCCATCTTCGAATGCCGCGACCCCTGAGTCTGGCGAACAACCGTTTAACTCATTCGTGAAGGGACCAAGCAGTCAATTCAATGCCGATCAGGCCAATGCGAACATCGATTACATCTTTGGACCGAAGAACCGCCTGGCAGGTAAATACTATTTCCAGAACGATCCAACTTCGATTCCCTTCGCAGTCAGTGCAGTGCTGGGTTTTCCGCAAACTATGCACGCCGGAAGCCAGTTGGTTTCGATCGATAACACCACCGTCTTCACTCCTAACACCACATGGGAAAATCGTCTAGGCTACGTTCGCGAAGTCGCGAACGCGACCACCTCGCAGTCCTTGACGCCCTCGAGCGTCAACCTGAATCTTCTCGGCAGCAGCTTTTTCCCGGGCGTTACGATTTCGAATGCCGACGCCGGAGCCAGTTTGTCCGGCGGAGGAACGGTCGCTTATAACGAAGGAAATGCGATGAAGATTGGTCCTTCGACCAATTTCGCCAACGCTGGAATCTTTCAGAACGAATATGAAGGCTCTTCCATCTATCACTGGGTGCACGGACGCCACTCTGTCGCCTTTGGTGCCACCGTCGACTACGTGCAATTGAACGTCGCCAACCACGAAAATCAGGTAGCCACGTTCACCTTCCACAACTTTGCGGATTTCCTTACCGGAACCCTTGGTTCGGATCGCAGCAGCGGCCAGTTCTTAAATGGCGAAACCAACCGCCATTTCCGCTCGCGCTCCGCCGGGGCATTCGCGCAGGACGATATCAAGCTGCAGTCCAACCTGACCTTGAACCTCGGCGTGCGCTGGGATTGGGACGGCCCACTCTACGAAACGAATGGTCTGCTTACCAACTTCTACCCTTCCGACTACAAGTACGATCTGGCTACGGACTCTTTCGGTACACTCGCGAACGGAGAGCCCGGCATTGGCCTCGTGGTCGCCGGAAACAACAAGCAATTCGGATTCCATGGTGTCAGCAACTCGACGTTGACCGGGCGCCAGTGGATGTTTGCACCACGCCTCGGTTTTGCCTGGAGCCCTACTCGGCTCAAGAACTTTGTGGTTCGCGGCGGCTTCGGCATGTATGCGGACCGCGGTGAGTACTTTACTGAGCTCTCCGCCAGCGCCGGCCTTGGAATCAGCGGCCCGTTCAGTGTTACCACGCAGCAGCCCTTCACAGTTCCGGTTGATGCAAGCTGCAGTACCAGCAACGGAAAAGGCTGCCTGACCGCAGGGCCGTTTGGAACGACTCCGCTGGCACCGCCTCCCGCCAATCTCTCGCAGGTGGCGCTTCTCGTTCACAATCAATCGGAATTGAGCGGTTGCGCGCCCGTGACTCCGACGTGCACGCCGACCGGCAATGCCGACTTCGACTTTCTGTTCGGCGGCTACGATCCCACCAACAAGCTGCCTTACTCGGAGAATTGGAGCCTAGATCTGCAATGGCAGCCAATCAATGACTGGGTTTTCACGATGGCATATATCGGCAACCATGGAGTACACCAACCCCTCCCGATTCCATTCAACCAGCCCGGCATTGCAACCCCTACCAATCCGCTTAATGGTCAGATTTACAGCTATGGGTTCCAGCCGCTGGACAATTCGTTCAACCCCCTCGTGACTGAGCAAGTCCAGACGACGATCGGAGAATTTGCATTCTCTGACGGCAACACTGCCTTGCGGACCCCGTACATCGGATTTAATCCGAATGCCGATTTCTGGAGGGCGGAAGGCGTTTCCAATTACAACGCCTTGCAATTACAGGCCACCAAGAGGATGGCGCATGGCCTCCTCGTGAACGCGTCTTACACCTTCTCTCGCTCGATCGATGAGGGGAGCGGCCTCGGAGCCGGGCTTTTCTACAACGGCAACAATCCGCTGCAACCCAGCACAGCCTACGCACCGTCCGATTTTGATCGAACGCACGTGCTTACGATCAGCTACGCGTATATGCTGCCGAAACTGCAGCATGCGAACCGCCTGGTCGACGCAGTCGTGAACGGGTGGGGATTTCAGGGAGTAACCGTGGCGCAGAGCGGCGAGCCCTTCAGCATCATCGACTTCTCTGGCGCTGCCGGCAGCCTCTACTTCAGTTCGGATGATTTCATCACGAATCCGATCCTGCCATTGGCTCCAGGAGTCTCGCCGAAACAAGCAACTGAAGGAGGCACGGTGCAGTCCTTCTCCAGCGGCCCAAACACCGGTACTCGCGTGCCTTACGTCAATCCCGATGTATTCTCACTACCCCTCGTGAGCCCTGGGCAGAGCGGCGTGCCGCCGTGCGGTCCAACGGTTGGGGGAACCACGGCCAACTTCTGCGACACCCAGGAAACCGGCTATGGAAATAACGGCCGCAACCTTTTCCGCGCCCCGTTCCAGACACGATTTGATGTTTCGATTTTGAAGACTTTCAAGATCACGGAGCGAGTCGCACTGAAGTTCGAGGCAGATGCTTTCAACATCTTCAATCATCCAAGCTTCGATACTCCGAACAGCAACTTCACCTTGGATCCATGCTTCAATCCCCAACCTTGTTTCATCACGCCGACGACTGGGAATCCGACACCGGTGATATCCTCGGGAAATCCCAACAACTTCGGCGTGATCCAGCAGACGGTGGGTAGCAACCGCTTCCTGCAGTTGTCAGCTCACCTCACGTTCTGATGACGAAGCTAAAGAATAAAGACGGGGAGCTTAGTTCTCTGCGAAATAATCGGAAGACCGGAAGCGTCGAACGACGGCTAGTCGGAGTTGCTCTGATCGCCCTCATCCTCATTCAAACGCGGCCGGCGGCGGCGTGGGGGAATGAGGGACACACCTACGTCAACCGAGTGGCTGCACAGAAAATTCCGTCGACCATGCCGCTGTTCCTCCGCCAGGCCGTCGCCGAGATCGCTTATCTTGGCCCCGAACCGGACCGCTGGCGCAGTCCTTCAGAGTTCGCGCTCAAGAACTCACAGGAAGCCGACCACTTCATCGACCTCGAACGCGTTTCCTGGCTCGATCCTTTTCCGCCTGGACGCTATGAGTTTTATCGCAAGCTCTACGAGAAGCGTGCTGCCACGACCGATCATCCCGACGACTACCTTCCCGAACGCGTCGGCCTGCAGCCGTACATAACGATGGAGGTTTACGGCCGCCTGAAAGCGGCATTCCGTGAATACCGCGCCCAGCGGGCGGCGCACAAGGCAACTCAACCCGTCGAGAAGGCGATCATCTTTTACGCCGGATGGCTCGGCCACTATGTAGCCGACGGCTCACAACCGCTGCACACTACGATCCAGTACAACGGCTGGACCGGGCCCAATCCTAACGGATACACGACCGAGCATCACATCCATGCACAATTTGAAAGCACATATGTAGCTGCGAACATCGCTCCCAAGGATTTTGCCGCTCTTGTGAAGTCGCCGCAACAAATCGAGGACCCGTTCACCGGATACCTCGCCTATCTTCGGAATTCGAACACGCTTGTGCAGGATGTCTACGCCATCGAGAAATCCGGAGGCTTCGAAGGCAAAGGCTCCGCTGCCGCCTTCGATTTCACTACTCGTCGCCTCGCCGCCGGATCTCAGATGCTGCTCAACCTGTGGTACACCGCGTGGTTAGAAAGCGCGGTCCCGGTGCCTGAGCATGCGCCACCACTTGCGCCCAAGTAAGCGGTCGTGGATAGTTCATGTGGGGCAGCCGCCGTCGGCTGTCCGTCGAACGCAGCTCGACTCTTGTTTCTAACCGTCTACCGCTCGGCAGGCGGACGATTTCGCCCTTCTTTCGGTATACTGATCAAGCATGCCAGTTCTGAAAAACATTGCCGCCATCGCCAAAGGCATGAGCATCACCTTCATGGAGATGTTCCAGCCGACGACTGTTGAGAACTATCCCGACGGCAAAGGACCCCTGCGAGGCGCGCGCTTCGAAGCCCGTTTCCGCGGTGCGCACGTGCTGCAGCGGGACGAAAACGGACTGGAAAAATGCGTTGCCTGCTTTCTCTGCGCGGCAGCTTGCCCTTCGAATTGCATTTACATCGAAGCGGCTGAGAATACTGCTGAAAGCCGCGTTAGCGGGGCCGAGCGTTACGCCAAGGTCTATAACATCGATTACAATCGTTGCATTTTTTGCGGGTATTGTGTCGAGGCCTGCCCGACCGACGCAATCACGCATGGCCACGGATTCGAACTGGCAACGTTCAATGCTTCCAATCTCGTTTACCGCAAGGAGCAAATGCTGGCCCCCCGGCCAGCACATATGGGAGCGAACGTAATATTCAATCAGGCCGACGTGAATGGTGGGGCGCCGGCAGAAATGGTGCCGGGGAGCTAAGTTCAAAGCAACTCTTGAATTCGCCTCACGCCGGTCCATCGCGACCGGCGTTCGTGCATTAGAACGGTCGTTGGTCGTTCGCTCAGCAGTGGCGATGCTCGCTCGCGATTTTCCAACGACTAGCGACCAGCGACTAACGATAATCTATCGATGGCAGACTTTCTACAAATCGTAAAAGACCGGGTCGTCGTTTACGACGGCGCGATGGGCACAAATATCCAGAAGCGCAATCCTACCCTCGATGATTATTGGGGAAAGGAAAATTGCAGCGAAGTTCTGGTGCTCAGCCGTCCCGACATTATTCGCGACATCCATGCGGATTTCTTCCGCGTGGGCTGCGACGTCGTTGAGACCAACACCTTTGGCGGATCCTCGATCGTCTTAGGAGAATTCGACCTGCGCGATCGCGTCCGCGAGATCAACGTTAAGGCGGCGCAAGCTCGCCCGTGAAGTAGCTCAACAGTTTTCGACCAAAGACCGCCCCCGGTTTGTTGCCGGATCAATGGGCCCAACGACGAAGCTTCCATCGCTCGCGCACATCGGTTTCGACGCGATGGTCGAGTCTTACGAAGAGCAAGCCTCCGCGTTGATCGAGGGAGGCGTCGACCTGCTTTTAGTCGAGACCGCACAAGACTTACTGCAAGCCAAGATCGCGACCATCGGCGTACTGGAGGCGATGCGGAAGGCTGGCAAGCGCTTGCCCGTGCAGGTGCAGGTCACGCTGCAGGAATCCGGAACTATGCTCCTGGGAACGGAAATAGGGGCAGCCCTTACTGCGCTCGAGCCGTTTGAAGTCGATGCGATTGGTCTGAATTGTGCGACCGGACCCAAGGAGATGAACGACGCCGTCCGCTACCTGGCGCTCAATTCGACGAAGGAAGTTTCGGTGCTTCCAAATGCCGGACTGCCGCAAAACGTGGGCGGACACGCCGTTTACAAGCTCTCTCCCGCAGAACTTGCGGAATATCACAAGCATTTCGTCGTGGACTACGGCGTCCGCATCGTCGGCGGCTGCTGTGGCACGACTCCTGAACATCTGAAGGCGGTTGTCGATGCCGTCTCCGGCGTCGAGCCGGCAAAGCGCGATGTGAAGCGCTCAGGATCAGCTTCGAGCGCCTATACCAGTGTTCCGCTTGATCTCGAACCCAAGCCTCTCATCGTTGCCGAGGAGATGAATACGACCACGCGCGTCGATCATTTCCGGAAGCTGGTGCAAGGCAAGAAATACGACGACATCCTCACGCTCGCCAAGAAGCTGGTGAACGACGGATCGCACATGCTGGACCTCTGTTGCGCGATTGTTGGCGAGGACGAAAAGGGATACATCACCTCGATCCTCGAAAAGATCGCCACGCGCGTGCCCGCACCAATTCTCGTCGATTCCACCGAGGCCGATGTGGTTGAGGAAGCACTGAAGCGCATCCCGGGCCGCGCCATCATTAATTCCATCAATCTGGAAGACGGCGAGAAGCGCACATCGAAGGTTCTGCCAATGGCCAAGCGCTACGGCGCCGCTGTCATTGCGCTGACCATCGATGAAGAAGGCATGGCGCTCACCGCGGACAAGAAAGTCGCGATCGCACACCGCATCCACGATCTGGCGACCAAGAAGTACGGCCTCGATTCGACCGACCTGATCTTTGATGCCCTCACTCTGCCCATATCGACGGGACAGGAAGAATATCGTTCCGCTGGAATCGAAACGCTGAAGGCAGTGGAGAGAATCAAGAAGGAACTCCCCAACGTTAAGACGATTCTCGGCGTAAGCAATATTTCGTTCGGCCTCGATGCCTACCCGCGCCGCGTGCTCAATTCTGTCTTCATGCACGAGGCAGTCGATCATGGCCTCGATATGGCCATCGTTAACTACACTAAGATCTATCCGCTCTACAAGATTCCGCAGGAAGAAGTCGATCTCGCGCGCAAACTCATCTTCCGGGATGCATCCGCCGGCGACCCGCTCCAGGTTTATATGGCGCACTTCGCCGGGATGAAGGGCAAACCGGCGGCTTCAACCACCGCCCATGTCGACACGCTGTCGGTCGAAGACAAGCTGAAGTTCGCCATCATCAACGGAGAGAAGTCCGTGGGCGAAGGCGCGAACAAGAAGCCCCTGGAAGCTCTGCTTGAAGACGCTCTGGTGAGCTATTCTCCGATGGAATTGATCAACACTGTTCTTCTCGACGGCATGAAGACGGTGGGCGACCTGTTTGGCGCACGCAAGATGCAATTGCCCTCAGTTCTGGATTCTGCTGGAGTCATGAAGGCTGCCGTGGCGTATCTCGAGCCCAAGATGGAAAAGAAGTCCGGTTCGCAGAAAGGCACTATCGTACTTGCGACGGTGAAAGGCGACGTCCACGACATCGGCAAGAATCTGGTCGATATTATTCTGTCGAATAACGGGTACAAGGTTGTCAATCTCGGCATCAAGCAGCCTGGAGACACCATCATTCGCGCCGCGCAGGAACATAATGCGCATGCCATCGGACTGAGCGGCTTGCTGGTGAAATCGACCTTGGAGATGAAGTATGTCATCCAGGACCTCGAGCGGCAGAAGCTTGAGTTCCCGGTTATTTGCGGCGGAGCCGCGCTCACACGCAAGTACGTCGAAGATGATCTGCGGCGCGAATACGCGAACGCTGTTTTCTATGCCGACGACGCTTTCGCAGGTTTGCACATCATGGAAGACCTCGCGACCGAAGATGGCGCCCGCGAAAGCAGGTTGCAGGAAGGCCGTACGGTCAAGGAATACGCGAAGGCCTCCGCGGTCGACGAAGAAACTGGCCCGGTTTTCGCCGAGCGCAGCGCCGTTGTCACCGACGCTCCCAATATTCCGGTGCCTCCCTTCTGGGGCGTCCGCGTGCGCAAAGACTACGATCTGCGCGAAGTCTTTCGCTACATCAACGAGACCGCGCTATTCAAGAATCAATGGCAGTTGAAGACCGCGTCACAGTCGGACTACCTGCGCCTGGTTGAAGAGAAATTCCGGCCCATCCTGAAGAAGCTAGAAGACGAGGTTCTGGAGTCCGGACTCTTCGCTCCCGCCGTTGTTTACGGATACTTCCCGGCGCAAGCAGACGGAAACGATGTAATCGTGTATGAACCGGCGGATGAGGGAAAGGCAGGCGCCGAACTGCTGCGCTTCACTTTCCCGCGCCAGCGCGAAGGCCGCCGGCTTGCCATCTCAGATTTCTTCGCTCCGAAATCGTCGGGAAAGATGGATGTCATCGGCCTTTCGCTTGTAACCATCGGAGCCAAAGCCAGCGTCGAGACGCAGCGCCTCTTTGAGGGTGGAGAGTACACGAAGTATCTGTATCTGCACGGACTGAGCGTGGAGACTGCGGAGGCTCTCGCCGAGCTCCATCACAAGAAGATGCGCGAGGAGCTAGGCATCGCCGCCGAAGACGCGCCGGAGATTCGCGATCTCTTCCATCAGAAATATCGCGGATCGAGATATTCGTTCGGCTATCCCGCTTGTCCGAACCTGGAAGATCAGACCAAGCTGTTTGCCCTACTCAAACCGGAGGAGAATGTCGGTGTGCGGCTTACATCGGGATTTCTGCTGGAGCCCGAGCAGTCTACGTCCGCGATCGTCGTTCATCATCCAGGAGCCAAGTATTTCGTCGTCTAGCCTGAGCCGTTAGAAATTTGTCGTCAGGCGGAGCGCATAGCTGCGCGGCGGGGCAATTGCGTTGCCCGAGAAGAGTCCACCGAAGTCAATCACATTCAAGCGATTGTTTATGTTCTCTACATCCGCCTGCAGGTGCGTGGAGAATCGATCGCTCTTGTAAAGGTCGGCTCCCACCGAAGCGTCGACCGCCAATGAAGGCCGCACTCGCCCGCGCGCAAAATTGATACGATCGACCATCGCCTGACCATACTGCGCGAGCGCGTCATCATAGTCGCCCGTAAATTCGAAAGGCAGCCCGCTTCCGTATTCCGCTGAGCCTGCGATCCAGAGACGCGACAACATTTGATAACGCAGGCGAAGCCGCACGGTATTGCGCTGGTCCTGCGAGTCGGGGAAATGCCCGGTAAGCTGCGTGGTCGCGCTAACCGCATCATCGCCGAGAAAGAGACCCCCGGTCACCGGAAACCACGCGTTGCCGACCATGTACGAATAGCTGACGTATCCGGCGAAGCGCCCCCACTTCGGAATTTCAAGCTTCCCTTCCGCTCCGTAGATCACGGCCTTTTCGAATGCGATGGGAAAACTGACTGCCGTATTCAGAATCTGATCATCGTCGGCATAGTTATTGACGTAGCGACGGTAATAATTCGAATCAAAGCGCAGCTGACCGAAAAGAGCTTTGGTCGCCCCGATTTCAAAATAATTGCCGTGAGAGGGTTCGACCGGCAGGCGCAGAACATTCGGATTGAGCGAAACCACTTGCGGCGAGCTCGACAGAAGAATGTTTTCCGACGACGGTGTCTGGAATACCCGGTCGTACGACGTGTGAATCACTAGTCCAGCGGAGGGAAAGTAACGCGCCACGGAAAGACGCGGACTGACGGCGTTCTGATTGACCAGAAGCTGATAATGGTCCCACCGCAGTCCTGCGCTGACCGTCCAGTTCCCGAGGCGAATGAGATCCTGCACATAAGCAGACTGCTCGATGTCGGGGCGGTTTCCGGCGAACGCAAAGGTTGGCGGCGTTCCGGGATCAAACTGCGTGGGATCGGTGATGATGTCGCTGAAGTTTTCGTGCAGAAACAAAACGTCTGACTCGACTCCGGCTTTCCATTCCTGCGGCCCATGATGCACTGAGAGAGATCCGTTGAAATATCCTTCGCGGAAATTGTTGTGCAGAAACGCAATCACCGGAGTGGATTCGGGATTGGACGTGAGGTCGTTCGAGGTATCGCGCACCATCCCCCGAAGGGCGCCCAACACATTCGCGGAAAACACGTGTTGATACGAGGCGATGCCCATTGTCTCGGCGTTGTCGCCGTCCTGGCGCTGTCCCGCGTCTTCCTGCACTTGCTCGTTCGGAACCTGGAAGCGCGAGAAGCCGTGCCTGACAATCAGTCCAAGACGATCCACTGGAGTGAGATCGCGCTCGTAGTGGACCGAGAAATCTCCAGTCGTCCCGTTGTTCGTAAAGTTTTCGGGAACGACAGGGTTCAGGTAGCGACTCGTGCCGTTACCCGACGCGCTTGCGCCCAGCGTATTTCCACTCCAAACGTCCTGAGCCTGAGCGAAGGCGCCCGCTGTGTCGAAGCTGCCTCCTGAAAGCACTGCCTGGCCGTGCAGCCCTTGCTTCGTGTCTTTGAGAGTATTGACCTCGATCACTCCACCCATCTTGCGACCGAACTCTGCCGGGATTCCCGCTGTGTAAATGTTCATGGAATCGACATCGTCGGCCTCGATCTCCGGACCAAAGCTGGGAGAGCGGTTGTCGGTCAAGGGAATACCATCGACCACAAATTGGGTTTGATATTCGGAGCCGCGCGGATGCAGCACCGCGTTGCCTTCGTAAAGCCATCCCGGCTCGGAATTCACCAGGTCTTGTAGCGAGCGTCCGGGCAAGGACGTGGTGCGGGTCTGAATCGTCTGATTTCCAATCTCGTTTGCAGAATCCGCGCGATGAGGATCGATGAGTGTGTCGGAATCCCGCACTACGATCGACGTGGTTACGGAAGCCAGGCTGAGCTTGATGGAATATTGGGTGGGAACCGCAGAGCGAATCTCAACTGGGGCCGAAACTTCAGCGAAACCCGGCTGCTCGATCTGCACACGATACATGCCGAACGGCAAGCGCTTCGCGATCAGCGAACCGGACTCGTCGGTGGTGAGCTTGTTCTGATAGTCGTTCGACTCGCTGACCAGTTCGACGACGGCCTTCACCCCCAGGCCACTGGGATCGGTGACTTTGAGACGCAGTTCTCCTGCATTGCTCTGGGCCCACAGCGGCAGAGCGAACAGAAGCAGCCCGAAATTGCGCAGCCATCGCATCGCAAACCGGAGTTTTCATGCTACCAGCATGCGCAAGAAGGCGGGGGTTACGCCAGTTATGCCTTGGGAGGAAAAAAGGGTATCCAACGCCCCTGGCGGACTGCTGTTTTCATTCGAATTGCCAGCGCGTCGACTTGTTCTGGAAGTGCTTCTCCCAAAGCGCGAAAACGACCCTGGGGCGCACAGTAAACACCGGTTCTTTCATCGACAGGATGTCGGCCTTCATCGAGGACATGTCGAACTTGTACTTGCGCTCGTAGGGAGCCAGGAACTTGCGGCGGGCCTTGATGTCGGCTATCTCGGCAATCCCCTCGACGATGATCGCCTCCTGTGCGTGCTCGGTTGAGACCACGCAGCGGGACTGGTGCGTGAGGTTCTTCGTCTTCTGGGACTTGCTGCCAGTGCTGAAGAGAAAGCGCCCGTCCTGCCACAAACCCCAGACAACCATCACGTGCGGAGTTCCATCCGGCTTCACCGTCGTGATCCAGTAGTTATGAGACTTCTTCAGCCTCTGCTCCGCCCACGACCACGGCAGCAGACCTTTCTTGCCTTCGGGAAATCCGTAGCCGGGCGCTTGCGGACGGCTGGTCTTTGGCTTCTTCGGCATGCGACAAAATCCTTCACCACAGAGGGTCACGGCCAAGCCCTGGGAAACCCTGTCCCTCTGTGGTTATAGTTTCTTGAATCCTCGACTATTTCAACTCACAGATATTCCTTCGTCCACCGATCGAGCCGATCGAGCGCCTGCTGCAGATTCTCGAGCGAATTTGCGACGCTGAAGCGCAGATAGCCTTCTCCAAATTCCCCGAAGGCAGTACCGGAAAGAGCGGCAACTCCGGCTTGCTCCAGCAGAGCATCGGCTAACGGCTTCGACTTCCATCCCGTTTGCTTAACGTTCGGAAAGACATAAAACGCGCCCTTGGGCATGCGGCAGGAGAAGCCTTTGATCTTGTTCAGTCCTGCCACAAACATATCTCGGCGTCGCTGGAATTGGTCGCGCATGTGGTCGACGGAACTCTGATCGCCGCGGATGGCCTCAATTCCGGCGACCTGTGTGAAGCTTGCCGTGCAAGAATTGGAGTTCGTCATCAATCGCGTCATGTGCGCAGCCAGATCTGGCCGCATCACGCCATACCCCATCCGCCACCCGGTCATCGCGTAGGTTTTTGAGAAGCCGTCGAGCAGGATGGTGCGTTCCTGCATCCCCGGTACCGACATGATCGAGAAATGCTGGGCGCCATCGAAGAGCAGGCGGCTGTATATCTCGTCGGACAGGACCATGATGTTGCGGTCTCCGATGGCCTTAGCGATCTGCTCGATATCGCGGCGCTCCAGAACCCCGCCGGTGGGATTCTGCGGCGAATTCAGAATAATCAGTCGCGTGCGGTCGTTAATCAGCGACGCCAGTTCGTCCACATCGAGCGAGAAGTCGCGCTCTTCCTTTAAGTGGATCGGGACCGCGCGCCCGCCGACATAGTGGATCATCGACTCGTAGATTGGGAAGCCGGGGTTGGGATAGATGACCTCGTCGCCTTCGTCGATCAAGGCCAGGATGGTGAAAAAGATAATCGGCTTGCCGCCGGGAACTACTACCACTTCGTCGCTGGTGACTTTCACGCCGCGGGTGCGGCTTACATATTCGGCCAACGCCTGGCGCAGATCGGGTAAGCCCGCAGACGGACCGTAGTGCGTCCACCCTTTGCGCATGGCATCGACGCCGGCATCGATCACGTTCGCGGGCGTATCGAAATCGGGCTCGCCGATCTCCAGATGGATGATGCTTTTGCCCTGGCGCTCCAGCGCGCGGGCCTTGTTCAGAACCTCGAAGGCAGTTTCGGTACCTAGCCGCGACATGCGTCGGGCAAGCTGCAATTCGTACTGGGTTGCTCTCTCCATGGCGGGAAAACTCCTGAAAGCGACAAACGGCACATTATACGCCCGCGGGCGAAAGCATAAACCACCACCAGGGACACGAAGACGCACGCAAGGAACTCTCGTCCATCTAGGCCTTCTTGGCACTTCGTGTTCTTCGAGGTCATAATTTACTATCCGTCGGAGCAAGAGAGGCGCCGGATAACGGAGGCACCGATGAACTCCTACCTCGATGAACTCTACGCGCATCAGGAGTGGGCCGATGCAGAGCATTGGCGGGCATTCGAGGCGCATCCTGCGGCGCTGGAGGATAAGGCGATCCGGGAGCGGCTGCATCACATTCACCTGGTGCAGCATGGGTTTCTATGGGTGGTGAGTTCGCAGCGGGTGGAGTTCGCCTTCAAGAAGATCGAGGACTTCCCTTCCATGGCGCATCTGAAGGCCTACGCGCGGCAAGGACTCGATGGGCTAGGCGAGTTGTTGAAGAAAACTGATCCGGACCGGATGGAAGAGATCATCGAAGTGCCATGGTTCAAACCGCCCGCAAGAATCAGCGTGAGGCAGGCGCTAACTCAAGCAGCGATGCACAGCCATTATCACCGCGGGCAGAATGCAACGCGGTTGCGGGAACTGGGAGGCGTGCCTCCGATGACGGACTTTATCGTTTGGCTGAAGGACGGGCAACCGGCGGCACAGTGGGGATGACCAGAGAGAAGAGTATTTGAGCTTTGATCGAACGACAGCCGAGGCGGCTGTCGCCACACACACGTTATTCGGAGACGCTGTGTTCTTCGTTCTGCGAGCGCAGGACGCGGTCGACAGAGTAGGGGGCGCGGCGGCTGGGTTCGTGGTAGTGGCGAACCTGCATTTCTCCCAGCAGACCAATCGCGAGAAGATTTAAACCACCAAGCAGCAGGCCCAAAGCGGCCATCATCAGTGGGCCGTGCTCGGCCATCACCGGGACGTGGCGCAGAAACTTCTCGACACCGAGCCAGAGGACAATGCCACTGCCGCCGAAGATGCTCATCATGCCGATGCTGCCGAAGAAGTGCAAAGGGCGCGACAGGTAGCGCAGCAGAAAGCGGATCGTGAGCAGATCGAAGAAGACGCGGAAAGTGCGGGTGATGCCGTAATGCGAAACGCCGCGTTCGCGATTCACGTTGCGGATCGGCACTTCGCAAATGGTCGCGCCATGCCAGGACGCCAGCGCCGGGATGAAGCGGTGCAGTTCACCGTAGAGCGGAACCTGTTCGAGGATGTCGCGGCGGTAGGCCTTGAAGGTCGTGCCGAAGTCGTGGATATCGACGCCGCTGATCTTGGCCATCATCCAGTTGGCGATCCGCGAAGGAATGCGGCGCATCCAGAAGTTGTCGACGCGATTCTTGCGCCATCCGCTGACGATGTCGTAGCCGGCAGCGATCTTTTCCAGGAACATCGGAATGTCATTGGGATCGTGCTGCAGATCGCCGTCCATGGCGATGATGTACTCACCACGAGCGTGATCGAAACCGGCTGCCAGACCCGCGGTCTGGCCGAAGTTGCGACGCAACTTCACGACCGTCACCCGGCTGTCGACCGCTGCAATCTCGCGGAGCATGGCGAAGGTGTGGTCGCTCGACCCATCGTCCACTAAAACGATCTCGAAACTTTCACCGTGGGCTTCCATGACCACTTTCAGGCGGTCATAGAGGTCGGTGACGTTTTCCTGCTCGTTATGCAGAGGGACGACGATGGAGTACTTGGGCACAGTCCTTCCATTATAGACCCAAAAGTCCGCTCTCAGTTCGCGGTTCTCAGTTTTCAGTTGGGTACCCCGGTTTGGTTGAGGGACCTCGGTCCGAGGCTATAGTGCGAAGCTCGGCCAGGCAGACCGACATTGCCAATCACTTGGCTAGCGCGCCGGTTGTAATGCCGTCAGGAATCGTGAAAGTAGCCCCAACCGTGGCGACCACAGCCGACTTGCGCGAGAGTCCGGCACGCTGGCGCAAGCGATAGACGGCCTCGATGCCGGTACAGTGCGCTCCCAAGAGATTGCCGACCTGGAACTCCTTCATTTTGTCCCCAGTCCAGTCCAGCTGTTCGTCACTGGCAGAGAAAAGATGGATGCCGCCCACGACGCCGTAGACAGGGCGACCGGGAAATTTCGCTCCCGCGTCGGTCAGGATGTTGATGATCCCGGCATGGCCGCAACCCGTCATCACGACAAGTCCTTGCGGAGTATTTAGCACGAGGGATTGATCTTCGGGGATGGTGTCTTCAACCAAGCCGGCCGGTGTCTGAACTTTTCCCAGCTTGCTCCAGTTATGCTCGGGGTATTTCCGAGGCACGGGACCAGTGAGCCAGGCGCCGGGGAAAATCTCCGTCCAACTGGAATGCTCAATGAACTTTCCCCCGGTGGCTTCGAATTCCTTGCGGATGGCAATCATCGGGTTGTGCTCACCCTCGGAACTCGGGCGGCTGTAGAAGATGCCCGTACTCACGTGAACGATGGAGACCGCAGCAGGATCTTTTTTCATCAGTTCGCGCCGAAGCGTGAGCAGACCGCCGACGTGGTCCCCGTGGTTATGGGTAAGAATCACTTCGTGGACATTGGACAGATCGATGTGCAAATCCCGCGCGTTGTCTAAAACTGTCTCCGGGCGGGCGCCGGTGTCGATCAGAATTCGGCGACCGTCTGCCTCCACTAGCGCGGAGAATCCCCATTCGCCAGCCCCTGTCGTATCGCCGACAAGCATGGTGGAAAGAACCGTAATTTTGAACGACTGAATCTGATTAACCGGAGCTGCAGCTGTATCCGCGGAAGCATCTGGCGCTGTCTGCTGCGCGCTTGACGAGATAGCAAGGAAAGCTATGGCAGCGAGGGGGATCGCAAAGCGAAAAGAGGTCTTCATTTCGGGAGGTCGCGCAACTGAGACGACGAGTAGCAGACTACCAACTTCACTTGGGGCAAACAAGCAGAGAAAGGCTCGAAGGCGTGTGGTTCGCCGGGAGAAGATCGCCTAAAACGGCTCTGTCAGTGAATGATCTGCGCTCTCAGCTGCTTTGCCAGTTTCTCGATCTTCTTCAGTTTTGGCGAGAGATCCTGGGGCAGGATTCCTTTGGTCGTTTTGCTCACATCAGGAGGGATGGACTGCGCCAGGAAAGCGAGCTCGTCAGCGTCCTGTTTGAGTTTGTCCAGATCGGTTCCCGGCAGGAGGGCCGAATAGGGATTGTTCTGCCCCTGCGTCTTGGCTACGTCGAACTCGGAGGGCCCCGTGGGCTTGCCCGATTGGGAGTGCTGGTCGATAACCGGGGGATTGTATCCGGCGTGCTGCGACCAGGCCAACAGCGTGGAGAGGACAAGAGCAAGCAGGAGAAGGCGGATCTTCACGGAGAACCTCCTGGGAACACGCGAAGCTTCCAGAACCGCGAACAATTTGTCGTAATTTTACCCCGATGCCTCACGAGCGCAAGGGAAAAGACCGTGGCGTAGGATCGGAGAATGGATTACGGAATTACTTTAAAGACAACACCCGCCTGATTGGCCCCGCCCTGCGCGACGCCATAGAGATTGCCGCTCTCGTCAAGAAGTAGATTCCCAAGACTCGGCGAGCTGCCATCGGCGCAATTCGACTCGGAGCAAAAGCTGTACAGCAGAGTTTCATTTCCGCTGGGGTCGATCTTGAAGATTGTGCCCGCGCGGTTCGCTCCTCCGACGAACGTCGTGCCGTACAGGTTTCCCGCACTGTCGCGAACCAGTCCGGTCTGCGGAAAGTATCCATCGCCGCCCGCCAGGCCGAAGCTGTGCAGCACAGTTTCCTTCCCTTTCTTAGTTACTTTGAAAACGGTTCCTTGATTATTGGCACCGCCGTTTATCGTCGTGCCATAGAGATTGCCTGATGAATCCTGAACCAGTCCCACCACCGGTTGACCGCCATCCACGCAATGCACTGTCGCGCAGAAATTGTAGAGAATAGTAAATTTTCCGGTTGGAGTTAGTTCGTACACCGTGCCAAAGCTGTGGGTTCCGCCCTGGACCGTGGTGCCGTATAAGTTTCCCTGAGCGTCGCGCGTCAGGCTTCCAGAGGGCTCGCTGGCAGTGAGGGCAAAGTTATAGAGAATCGTCTCGCTTCCACTGGGAGCAATCTTGAAGATGGTACCTCCGCCACTCTTGCCTCCCGATACGGTAACTCCGTAGAAATTCCCCTTCTCATCGCGGATCAGGCCGCCATTCGGAGTTACACCGTCTTTTCCGTTGCCGAAACTGTGGAGCGTGCTTTCGGCGCCTGACGCGGGCAATTCGAAGAAGGCGCCGTCTCCGTTCTTGCCTCCCGCGTTGCTGTTGTACTTGCCACCGCTCGGCGTCGTGCCATATAAATCACCCGCGCTGTCGCGGACGAGGCCGAAGATCGGAAGCATGGCATCAGGCTGTAGATTGAAATTGTAGAGGACGGTTTCGGAGCCCTGTGGCGTGACCATGAAGACTGTGCCAACTCCGAAGGTGCCTCCACCTTGCGTCGTACCGTAGAGATTCCCAGAGGCATCCTGCACCAGCGTTCCAGAGGGTGAGATGCCATCCCCAGTGGCGCTGAAACTGTAGAGAACGGAGTAGGTCTGGGCCACGCAGAGATGGCTGGCTGCTACCGTGATTGCTATGGCAAGAGCAAACTTGAGTGGGGACGTCGTCACGCAAATCCCTCCCGTTTCGAGCACCCCTATCTTAGATCAGCAGTCAAGAATTCAATATGTAAAATCGCTGGCAGACCTTATGTCTCTTGGGTCCGCTGCGCGTGTTTTCACTCTTTCGGCTAAGAAAGGAAGGCTCATGGGTGTCGAGATGCAGGATTTTGCAGTTCCTGTGCAAGAAAACAATCTCGGGGCGAGCGTATTGCAAGTCAAAGGCCCCACCCTGTCGCTGAAAAGCGCGCGACAACGGTGGGCGGCTTGGGGCTTTAGCCTTGCTCCTTGAGTTTCAGCTTCGATTTATTGTCTTCCATGAATTGCTTGATGTCGCTGGCGGCGCCCAGAAGGCGGTTCCACTGCTCGTAGTAGAGGGTGACGGGGAAACGTCCAAGGCCGTAGACGCTGACTCCGCCTTTTTCTCCAACTTTGAAAATAAGATCGCCGCTGCGCTTCTTGGTTTCGACTTCTTTTTCCAGTTGCGCCAGTTTGGCTTTGAGTTCTTCGTAGCTTGGTTCTGACATAATTTCCTCGCTTTTGAATGATTGCTATCTAGCGTTCTTCCGTCGCCATTGGCGGCTAACGCGCCCGGCTGAACACCTTATCTATAGTAACTTGCGTGGCGTTGCTTTGCGGTGGATAACCGTTATAAGCTCAAAGGAGTCTAATCCCGAAGCAGGAATGTGGCCGCTCGGGATCGTTCGAGTGGGGAACCATTTCTGACTCAGCTTTATAGGTAGTTTCATCGGCTCACCAATGCGTCTTTGGGTACGATGGTCGACTTGGCTTTGCCTGTCCCTCATGTTGTGGACGGCGGCGGTGGAGTCTGCTCACACCCACCCCAACCAGGCCGAATCCGCTGCCTGTTCGATTTGCGTCGTAGCGCACAGTTCGAGCCCCACGGTTACCAGCAATCATTCAGCTCCGG
The DNA here is from genome assembly GCA_963700225.1 of uncultured Acidobacteriota bacterium. Lineage (GTDB taxonomy): Bacteria > Acidobacteriota > Terriglobia > Terriglobales > Acidobacteriaceae > Sulfotelmatobacter. The sequence continues at coordinate 105,136 of CAVOWU010000010.1, read as the reverse complement.
TCTTGGCCACGATCGGAGTACTGCAACAAGAAGATCTCATCGCGGTTACCCGTTTCGATTTTTCCGAGACCGGCATTCGCGGTCCTCCTGTCCTGTAGGGAATCCCACAATTCAATCCGTTCCGGAGTGACGTCGAGCCAAGATGCGATGACGCCATCCCGGTGAATTCCCTATTGATCTTTATTTTACTCAGGAGGCCTCATGCCTAAGTCCTATCTCTCCATTTTCCACCGACGGTTCACCGTCTTGGCCATGGCCGCATTGATCTGCGCGGCCACTGGACACGCTCAGTCCGTGGGTAATTCCGGATCGGTGAATGGTACCGTTCTCGACTCCACAGGGGCTGTTGTTCCTCAGGCTAAAGTTGAACTTCGGAATCCAGTCAGCGGACTGGATCGCTCGGCCGTGACCGACAGCTCAGGAAGATTCGAGTTCACGAATGTTCCTTTTAACCCCTACCACCTGAGCGTCACAGCGGAGGGATTTGCTGCCTACGCGCGGGATGTGGAGCCAAGATCCTCAGTTCCGGTAACGGTTGCGGTAAAGCTGCAAGTCGCGGGATCAGTGACCTCTGTGACGGTGGAGGCAAATGGCGGCGACTTGGTCGAGACCGATCCAACCTTCCATACCGATGTGGACAAGAATTTGTTCGAGAAAATGCCGCTGGAGAGCCGGTCGTCGTCGGTAAGCTCGCTGGTAACGCTGTCGACTCCCGGCATTGCGGCCGATTCGAACGGACTTTTCCATGGATTGGGTGATCACGCCGAAAATTCGTTTTCCGTGGACGGGCAGCCGATCACCGATCAACAGAGCAAAGTATTTTCCAATCAGATTCCGATGGATGCGATTCAGTCGATGGAAGTAATCTCGGGCGCTCCTCCGGCCGAGTATGGGGACAAGACCAGCGTGGTCATCAATGTCACAACACAGTCTGGGCTGGGTGCGACTACGCCTCACGGTGCGCTGACCACATCCTATGGATCGTTCGGAACCGCCAACATCGGACTCAACCTCGCTTACGGAGGAAAGAACTGGGGAAACTTCATTTCCGCAAGTGGGCTGAACACCGGGCGCTTTCTCGATCCTCCAGAGTTTGCGGTAATGCACGACAAAGGAAACGAAGAAAACCTGTTTGACCGGGTCGACTATCAGCTTTCGACTGCGGACTCTGTTCACCTCAACTTTGGCTTTACGCGGTCGTGGTTTCAGACGCCGAATTCCTACGATTCGCAGAATGCAACGCCTTGGAACGGCGTGGTGGTGAACAATGGCGGACTTAACCCGAATGGGAATGTTGTGGGACCGGCGGACCAGCGCTCCCAGATTCAAACTTTTAACGTGGCGCCGTCTTGGACTCGCCTGATCAGCGCGACATCCGTGTTCACACTGGGTGCCTTCGTGCGCCACGACCAGTTCAACTACTATCCCAGCGGCAATCCTTTCGCCGATCTTGGACCGACCGACTTGCAGCGCGAAACCGTGGGGCAGAATCGAACCTTAACCAACACCGGCGTTCGCTCGGAGCTGTCCTACGTAAAAGGCGTTCAGAACATCAAGGCCGGTGCGGTATACGAGCAGACATTCCTAAATGAGAGCGACCGGCTGGGAATCGTGGACCCGACATTTCTACCGTCGCTGCTTGGGGACAACGGCCTTCCCTGCTACAACCCGGTGACTCATCAGGCAATCGCCGCACCGTGCACGACGCTATTTCCTTACGATCTGACTCAGCCGGGGGGCGGAAATCTCTATACCTTCGACGGACACACCGATGTAAAGGAGCTTGCGCTGTATCTCGAGGACAACATCACCAAGGGCAACTGGGTATTCAATCTCGGAGTGCGGGGCGATTTCTACAACGGACTGACCACGCACAAAGAGGGCGAACCGCGCCTGGGCGCGGCTTACAACGTCAAGAAAACCAATACAGTCCTGCGTGTGTCTTACGCGCGAGTGCTGGAAACACCGTTTAACGAGAACCTGATCCTCTCGAGCCAGGGGTGCAATAACGCCGTGCTGAATCCGCTGCTGGGATGCTTCGAAGCGGGTCAGCCCACACCCCTGGCTCCGGGATGGCGAAATGAATTCCACGCCGGCCTGGAACAGGCGTTCGGGAAATATCTAGTGTTTTCCGGCGAGTACATCTGGAAGTACACGCACAACGGATACGACTTCAGCGTATTGGGAAATACTCCAATTACGTTTCCGGTCGAGTGGGAGAGGTCTAAGATTCCCGGCTACGCCGGCCGCGTTAGCGTGCCGAACCTGCACGGATTTTCTGCGCTGGCGGTTTTTTCGAGTGTGTCAGCGCGATTCTTCACACCCCAACTCGGCGGGGCCGGAGCTGTGCCTTCGGCAGTGCTGGCGGGAGGTTCCGTGCCGTTCCGGATCGATCACGACGAGCGTTTCAACATGACCACGCACTTTCAGTATCAAGTCGGAAAACGTGGTCCATGGATGGGCTTCAACTGGCGCTATGACAGCGGGCTGGTTGCGGGCAACCTTCCCTGCGCCGGAGGGAGCTGCGCCAATGGCCCAGCCGGGAGCGACAGCGTGGTCGATACCTCAATCATCAGCCCCGATCAGCAGTTCGAAGCTGGATTGTATTGCGGCGGAATTCGGGCCACGCAGACAACTCCGCTCAGCTCGAGTCTGGGAACGAATCTGTGTCCGGCGTCGCAGTATGGATCGACGTTGACCCAGGTGCCGGCCCCGGGAACGGAGAACGACGACAAGAATCCTCCCCGGATCGCGTCGCGCAGCCTATTCGATCTGGCCGTCGGACATGACAATTTGTTTCGCGGCGACAAATACAAAGTCAGCCTGCAGGTGACCGCGATCAACATTACCAACAAGTACGCTCTGTACAACTTCCTTTCGACGTTCAGCGGTACGCACTACGTGACGCCGCGGGCGCTGACGGCGGAACTCGGTTTACACTTTTAGCACTTGAATCGGAGGTTAGAAATGGGCGGCCTTCGCGGGCCGCCTATTTTGTTGCCCTTACCAAAGTTATGTAAATGAATGTAAAGGAACCGATTCCCGGGTCAGCGCATCCAACCGGGTTGGTAGAATAAGAGCACGGAAACACTTTCAAAAGACACATTTTGGCTCTCGGGGGAAATACTTGTCCATTAAGTTCGGCATAAAGCTTGCAGCACATTTCGCGCTGGCGAGCGCCTTGTCCTCATTTTCTGCCGGACAGCAGACCACGCCGCCGGGAAATTCTGATTCTCCGGCACAGGCCCAGCCGCAGGATGCAACCGCAGGCAAGCCGACCGCCGGGCAGCAACCGGCTCCGAGCAGCGGCAAAGATACAAACAAAGACAAAGACAAGGACCAGCAGGATCCGAGCGGCAAGGGGAAAGTGACAGGTACCTCGAACGACCGGCTCTTTTACGCACTGCCGAATTTCCTAACCCTGCAAGGAGCGGGCAAGCTTCCGCCGCTCAGCACCAAGGACAAATTCAAGGTTGTTGCCCTTGGAACTTTCGATTACGTCCAGTACCCCTGGTGGGGACTGCTCGCCAGCATCAGCCAGGCGGAGAACAGCGAGCCCGCCTACGGGCAAGGCTGGCTGGCCTATGCGAAGCGTTACGGAACAACGGCGGGAGACAGCACGGTTGAGAACTTCATGGTTGGCGCCGTGTTTCCGTCAGTCCTGCACCAGGACCCACGCTTCTACCAATCAGAGAAGGGTGGCTTCTTCAGGCGTTCGGGCTACGCTGTGAGCAGAATCTTTGTGACTCGCACCGACTCGGGCCACGCGCAGTTCAATTTCTCGGAAGTTTTCGGAAGCGCCGTCGCCGCCGGAATTTCCACCTACTCGTATCATCCCAAGAGCACGTACCTCAGAACCCCGACCAATCCGCATCTCTTCATCGGTTCGGACCGAACTTTGAGCAATACGGCCAGCGTCTGGGCCACTCAGGTAAGCCTCGACACCATCACGATTCTGATAAAGGAATTCTGGCCCGACGTGCACCGAAAAATGTCGCACAAAGACAAGCAGGCTCCGCAAAGCCCCCAGCAGTAACGCCAATAGCCAGCCGTAATCGCCTCAAGACCCGCGAATTAATGGCTGGCCGTTCGTGATCCTTATCGTTATTGCTCCTCGGTCAGCTCCGTGGCCGCGAGTTCTCCTGCGTCGCAGGCTTTCTGCCTCGTTGCCACTGCTGACGTTTGTGATCACAATCACGGCGACAGCACTGTTCCCTCCCTAGTCTTATCCGTGTGTTTGCGAGCTTCGGTGTGCCTGGATCGGGCACATGCCGGGGCATCCCAGTGCGCGGGAGAATCTCATGAAGCTGATGTCGGCGGCCTTGGCTGCGGCCTTGGCTGCAATTGTTCTGGCTGGCGGGATCTATGCCAGCGGCGCGCCATCGCCAGCAAGTCTAACGTCGGCGAGCCCCATCATCGTTGATTATCCGTCGGAGGGTTCGCTGTTCCCTCCCGACATGATTGCACCGCTGTTTCAATGGCGCGATGCCGATTCTTCGGCAACAGCGTGGCGGATCGAGGTTACCTTTGCCGATCATTCGCATGAAATTCAATTGTGGTCGGCGGGGGAGAGGTTGCAGTTGGGGGAGATGGATACCAGCCTGACAGGATATGTTCCTCCGACGCTAAACGAAGAGCAGCAGGCTGCGCACACCTGGAGGCCCGATCCGAAAATATGGGCCAACATCAAGAAACATTCGGTACGCGGAGCGGCGACAGTCACGATCACGGGATATCGAAAAGAAAATGAAAACGATGCCGTGTCCCGCGGGCAAGTGACCCTCACGACCTCGGAGGATCCGGTGGGCGCGCCGATTTTCTACCGCGATGTGCCTCTCATTCCGACGCCGCCCGAGGAAGGCGAGCGGGGAGTGATCAAGCCTCTGCCGGATTCGGTGCTTCCCAAAATCAAATGGCGCTTGCGCTACGTGTCGAGCCCAGAGAACAAAGTGATTATGGAAGGACTGCCGACCTGCGCCAACTGCCATTCCATTGCGCGCGACGGAAAGACGCTGGGCATCGATGTTGACGGGCCGCAGAACGATAAGGGGCTGTACGGCCTGATTCCGATCCACAAAGTGAGTTCGATCAGCAACGACTACGTCATCCATTGGAGCGCGTTCAGCGACAAACTGGCGCAGAAACGCTTCGGCTTCATGTCGCAGGTTTCGCCGGATGGGAAGTTTGTGATCACGTCGATTGATGTGCCCGGGGCGCACGGAACTCGGGTCGTGGATCGACTCTACAACGGATTCTTCTCGGACTATGGCTTCGGACAGGTGTTTTATCCCACGCGTGGGGTGCTGGCCTGGTACAGCAAAGAAACTGGCAAGCTACAAGTCTTGCCCGGGGCGGACGATCCCGACTTTGTGCAAACCAGTGCGTTTTGGAGTCCGGATGGAAAGTATCTGATTTACTCCAAGGCTCTGGCGCGCGATCCGTATCCCAACGGCAGGAAGAAGGCGGAATACGCAAACGATCCGAATGAGACGCAGGTTCAGTATGATCTCTACCGGATTCCGTTCAACGATGGGAGAGGCGGCAAGGCCGAGCGGGTCGTGGGTGCGTCGGAGAACGGAATGAGCAATAACTTTCCGAAGGTTTCACCCGACGGAAAGTGGATCGTATTCGTCCGCAATAAGAACGGGCTGCTGATGCGTCCGGACAGCAATCTATATATCGTTCCGTTCGATGGTGGTAAGGAGAGAAAGCTCAACTGCAACTTGAAGGTTATGAATTCGTGGCACAGCTTCTCTCCCAACGGGCGCTGGCTGGTGTTTTCGTCGAAAACGCCATCTCTCTATACGCAGATGTATCTCACGCATATCGATGAGAGCGGAAATGACACGCCAGCAGTCTTGATCGAGCACGCCACGGAAGCGAACCGAGCGGTCAATATTCCGGAGTTCATGAACATCGCTCCGGGAGGGTTGGAGAAGATCGATGCGCCCGCAACTGACTTCTACCGCCTTTTCGACATTGCGGTGCAACTGGCGGACAAGCGGCAGTTTGATGCCGCCGTTCCAGCATGGAAGAAAGCACTGGAACTTAATCCAGAGGATCCCCGCGGACATAACAATCTCGGAACCGCGCTGTTCGAAAGCGGGAAGACGGACGAGGCCATCGCAGAGTACCGAAAATCGATCGAGCTGAACTCGAACAGTTCGCAGACGCATAACAATCTGGGAAGCGCTCTCGCCGAGGCGGGAGAGATTGATGAAGCGCTGCCGGAGTTCCAGAAGGCGGTACAACTGAATCCCGACAACGCCGCCGCGCACGTCAACCTGGGAAATGCCCTTGCGAGCCAGCCGGGGCATCTGAACGATGCCATTGAGGAACTGACCCGGGGAGTCGAAATGGCACCCGGCGCCGCGAACGGGCAGAACGGGCTGGGCGTGGCGCTGGCGCGCGCAGGAAGGCTCGAAGATGCGGCGGTCCACATGGAGAAAGCGGTCACTCTATTGCCGCAGTCGGTTGACTATCACTACAACTACGGGCGCGTCCTAGCCGCGAAAGGAGCTCTCTCCGAAGCTTCCGTGCAGTTTGAACGGGCGGCGAAGCTTTCGAATATGCAGGAGCCCGCGATTCTGGAAATGCTGGCGGCGACCTATTCGGATACCGGGCGATATTCCGAAGCGGTGGAAGTTGCCCGGCGGGCGGTGGATCTAGCGATGCAGCGTCACGACGATGCATTGGCACTTCGGCTAAGGGTAGCTTGGCGAGATATGAAGGGCTGGCACGAAACAGTGCGTCGAGTGGGGCCACGCCTTGAAGCAGGACTCGATTTGATCGCAGTTGACGTCGTTGTGTCGGACTTTCGAGCCTTGCTCGACCAGACGGGCGGATGCGCCCGTTCCTACATGGTTCTTCTAGGCTCCAGCTTTCGATCGGTAACCAGTTCGGGATGAAGACGGCGGAAGGTCTCCGCGACGTGGCAGTTCCAGCAGACTGGCTGGTGCGTGGCGAAAATCTCCGGAAGCTGCTCCGGGCTGACGTTCTTCCACTCGGTGGTCTGTAAGCTCGGGCCTAACAGCGCAGGGGCGTGATCTACATGATGCAGCGGTCCGATTGGCTTGTTGCAAAACACACAGCTCTTCCCTTCGTACCATTTGGAAACGATGTTCCACACCAAGCAGCTCTGGGCGTTGGCCTCGACCTGCTGCAGGCAGTCTTGGCCGCAGTTCTGGCGTTCGGGCCAGCGCGAACATTGGTTGAGCCGCAGCGTCGGCTCATTGAAGAAGGCGCCGAGCGCGGCCTCTCCGGCGGCGACATCGACGGCCTCCGGCTTGTGGGTTTCTGGGCAAGTAACCAGACGCTTGCCGCGGAAGGTGAAGAAAGCTCGCACTCCGGGAATCGCACGGAAAATGAAAAGCCCTGCAGCCAGAACGAGAACCACGATGCTGATGGTGAGAATCGAGACTGTCATAAAACCCCCGCACGCCGCGGAAGGCCGCGGTGATCCACACTTTCAGTTTGAGAGAGAAGCAAGAGAAGGACGATGTCGAGGCTCACGAAGAGCTGTGATTCTGGTCACGTATCGGAAATCCCTGTTTCTGGGCAAACCTGCCAGCGGCAAAGCACCCGAAAACTCGTTTCCGTTGTTAGTGAATCACGTGGTTTAAGCGTAACTGCATCTTGACCGCGACTGAGAGCCGGCGAATCCCTTCTCGGATCTGGTCAGGCTGCGTGTAGGAGAAATTCAAGCGCATGTGGCGTCCACCTTCATGCCCGTTGTTGGCGTAGAAACTGTCCCCGGGGACGAATGCCACTTCTTCGGCAAGGGCGGCGCGGAAGAGCGCTTGCGAATCGGTGCCTTCCGGCATCGTGACCCAGAGGAACAGTCCGCCCTTAGGATGAGTCCAGGTAACTTCGGACGGGAAATATTCGACCAGGGCGTGCAGCATGGTGTCGCGGCGCTCGCGGTAGACCTGGCGGATCAACTTGACGTGCTGGTCGAGGAAGCCGTCGCGGGCGACCTCGTACGCGACGTATTGATTGAATGTTGACGTATGCAGGTCGGCGGCCTGCTTGAGTTGCACGAGTTTGCCGATGACATCTTCGGGAGCGACGATCCAGGCCAGGCGGATTCCCGGCGCCAGAGTTTTCGAGAACGTGCTGAGGTAGATCACGTTGCCGAGCGTGAATCCGTTGTCGCGGCGAAGATTTTCGCGGTCGAGAACCACGAGCGGAGCGATATGCTCGCCTTCATAGCGCAATTGGCCGTAAGGATCGTCTTCGACGATCGGAATGCCGTATTTGTCGGCCAAGAGAATAAGTTGGTGACGTCGCCCTTCTGAGAGAGTGACTCCCGTGGGATTCTGAAAATTCGGCAGCACGTACATGAACTTCGGTCCGGCGCGGAGGCTGGAGTCGAGTTGCTCGGTGAGCAGGCCGTCCTCATCGACCGGAGCGGAGACGTATTGCGCGCCGTAGACATTGAAGGCTTGAAGCGCGCCAAGATATGTGGGCGCCTCAACAAGGACGCGGTCGCCGCGATTGATAAGTAGCTTGCCGATCAGATCGAGAGCCTGCTGCGATCCGGAAGTGATAAGAACATTCTCCGCGCTGGCGACGATGCCGTAGCGGGCAATATTGCGGGCAATCATCTCGCGCAGAGGCTGGTAGCCCTCGGTGGCGCCGTATTGCAGAGCTTCGGCTCCGTGTTCGGAGAGCACCCTGTGGCAAGCATCTTGGAAGCGCTGCACCGGGAAGACGTCGGGGGCAGGAAGTCCGCCGCCGAAGGAGATAATTTCGGGCTTCTGCGTGACTTTCAGCAACTCGCGGATCGCGGAACTCTTGATTCCCACCGTCCGCTGCGCGTATCGCGACTTCCAGAGTGTCGACATTTCCAAGCCTCGCGGTTGCCGCTAACTTCAACGAACAGCTGTTCAAAGTCGCAGGTTTCAAGGTTTCGAATCAGTCCTGATCTACTTGAAACTTGCAACCTTCGAAACCTTGCTTCCCTCTAGTCTTCTCCAATCAACTCCGGTTCAATGGCTGCGTGGATGCGGGGATGCGTGTATGTATCATTTTCCTGCGCATCAACTACGGCGATCGCAGCGACGCTCACCACTTCCTCGACGGTAGCCGTGCGTTGCAACACGTGGACGGGACGGCTCATTCCCATCAGAATCGGTCCGATGAGTTCTCCACCGCCGACTTTCGCGGCAAACTTGCAGGCGATATTGGCAGAGGCCAAATCGGGGAAGATCAACACGTTCGCGCCACCCTTGAGCGAGCTGAAGGGATAAAGCTCTTCAATAACTTCCGGGGACAGCGCCTCGTCCGCCATAATCTCGCCATCGACGATCAGGGTTGGGTCGGCGTACTTGATCAGTTCCACTGCCTTGCGGATCTTCGTGCAGATCGGGTGGTCGACGCCACCGAAGCTGGAGAACGAGAGGAGTGCAACCCGCGGTGTCAGGTCGAAACGCCGCGCCATATGAGCGGTACAGAGGGCGATCTCGACGAGATCTTCCGCCGTAGGTTCAATGTTGACGCTAGTGTCGGCCAGGAAAAAGACCTCGCCTTTGCGCGTTATGACGGCATAGCAGCCCGACACGCGATGCAGGCCCTCGCGCATGCGTACGATCTGCAGCGCGGGACGGATGGTATCGGGAAAATGCTGCGTGACACCGGAAACCAGCGCGTCGGCATCTCCCATGTGAACCATCATCGGACCGAAAACGTTCCGGTTGTTGATCAGCGTTTCGGCTTCCGGCAGAGTGACACCGCGGCGTTGCCGCAGACGGAAAAGTTCCTGCGCATAGAGCTCATGATGCTCGGAGGTCACCGGATCGATGATCTGCATTCCTTCGAGATTCACACCGAGCTCGCGGGCGCGGGATTGAATCTTCGCCGCGTCGCCGAGAAGGATAGGATGGCCGATCTTTTCCTCGACCAGAGTGTGGCAGGCTCGCAGAATTTTTTCGTTGTCGCCTTCAGGAAATACCACCTGTTTGGGATTGGCTTGTGCCTTGTGGATCATGGTCCGCGAGACTTCGTAGGCTTTCCCGAGCCTGCGCTCCAACTGAGCGCGGTAGGTATCGAGATCGACCGGTTCCTGCGCCACGCCGGAACGCATCGCAGCCTCGGCAACGGCGGAAGCCTCCCACATCAGCACGCGGGGATCGAAAGGTTTAGGGATCAGATATTCGCGGCCGAACTGCAAGCGGGAAACTCCATAAGCGCGGCAAACCGAGTCGGGAACATCTTCTTTCGCCAGGTCGGCAAGAGCCTTGGTGGCCGCCAGCTTCATTTCTTCGTTGATGGCGGTGGCCCGCACGTCGAGGGCTCCGCGAAAGATGAAGGGGAATCCGAGAACGTTGTTGACCTGGTTGGGATAGTCCGAGCGTCCGGTGGCGATGATGACATCACTGCGGCAGGCTTTGGCCTCCTCATAGGTAATTTCGGGATCCGGATTGGCCATGGCAAAGACAATCGGGTCCGGCGCCATCGAACGCACCATGTCGGGAGTGATCGCACCTTTCACGGAGAGGCCGGCGAATACGTCCGCACCGGCCAGAGCCTCGGCTAGAGTGCGCAACTCGGTTTCGCGAGCAAAACGTTCTTTGTACTTATTCATTCCGTCTTTGCGACCGTGATACACAACGCCTTTCGTGTCGCAGAGGATAATGTTCTCCCGCTTCACGCCAAGCCGCACATAGTGCTCGGCGCAGGCGATGCCCGCAGCTCCGGCGCCGTTGAAGACGACGCGGACTTTCCGGATGTCTTTGCCAACCACTTCCAGAGCATTCAACAAAGCCGCGCCAGAGATGATTGCAGTTCCGTGCTGATCGTCGTGGAAAACGGGAATCTTCATCGTCTTGCGGAGGGCTTCTTCAATCTGGAAGCAGTCCGGGGCTTTGATGTCTTCGAGATTGATTCCCCCGAAGGTGGGCTCGAGCAGTTGGCAGAGCTTGATGATTTCTTCGGGATCGTGGCTGTTGACTTCAATGTCGAATACGTCGACGTCGGCGAAGCGCTTGAAAAGGACGGCCTTGCCTTCCATGACCGGCTTGCCCGCAAGCGCTCCGATATCGCCGAGGCCGAGCACCGCGGTGCCGTTGCTGAGCACTGCCACCAGATTTCCACGTCCGGTGTATTTGTAAGCATCCTTAGGGTTCTTTTGAATTTCGAGGCAGGGCTCGGCCACTCCCGGAGTGTAGGCCAAACTCAGATCGCGCTGGGTACGGCAAGGCTTGGTGGGTGTGACTTCAATCTTTCCGGGGCGAGGCCCATTGTGATAGTCGAGGGCCTGCTGCTTGCTGATTAGCATGATTTCCTCCGTACTCGCGTCATGGGAAGCCGGTAGGGCAGAAACTCTTCGGTCCTACTCTTTGGGACTGCGCCGCCACATGGGCACACACGGATTCCAGCTGTGAACATCTTTCTGGAAATCTTGTCCGGCCTGATTCGCGCCAACAGCGCTTAGCTCCTCTACGGGAGACTTCAAAAGCTCAGTGACATACTTCTCGATCTGCTCCCGGAGGCGTGGATTTCTTAAGGCCTCAAGTAATGAAGGCTGCTCAATGTGGGTGAATCCGCAGCACAGCGGACATTTCACAACGTCGTCGTTGACCATGGTCATGCCTCGTTTTGGGGGAATCGCGAAGAGGCGCCGCTCCGCGCCTGACCGCGCTTTCATTAGAGGGCGAGGATGGGTTTGGGACAGTGATAGGGGTCGCGGGAGATTGTGATTGGGGTCACAAGAAAGGAGGGGCGGGTGACCGAGCATCTGATCTCGCGGGCAGTGGTAATGGAGAGGGTGCCCCGCTCTTCGCGCGGCTCGCGAAGGGCGGGAGCCTCGGGTGTGGGATCATGAAGTGAACACTTCTTGCACCGGGGCATCCCGACCCGCTCTTGCAACGAACGCGAGGGCGGACGCCCTCTGTCGAGGTACTCCAACCTCGGGCAGGCAGCCCCCGACTCTTTTCCTTATTGTCAATGAGTGAGCGCACTCCTGTTCGTGATCGGGCCGAGGTGGTGCGAAAGTAATCCCGGAAGCGTTTACGGCGATTCCACTTCCCTGCTAACATCATCTGTTTACCAATCAGCTCTGAGTTGAATCTGATTACGCCCTCATAAATCTATGGAGGAACCATGGCAATCAAAGTAGGCATTAACGGCTTCGGACGAATCGGCCGCAACGTGCTGCGCGCTTCGCTGAAAGACCCGAACCTGGACTTCGTCGCGGTCAACGACCTCACGGATCCCAAGACGCTGGCCCACCTGTTGAAGTACGACTCGGTTCTCGGCAACCTGCCGAACCAGGTGTCGGCGGGCGCGGACAGCATCACCGTCGACGGCAAGACCATCAAGGTATTCAAAGAAAAAGATCCCGCTGCGCTGCCCTGGGAATCTGTAGGTGCGCAGGTCGTGATCGAGTCGACTGGGCGCTTTACCGATGCCACCGACGCCAAGAAGCATCTGCGCGGATCGGTGAAGAAGGTCATTATCTCGGCGCCGGCCAAGAATGAGGACGTCACCGTGGTTTTGGGCGTCAATCACGAGAAGTATGACGCCGCAAAGCACAACATCATTTCGAACGCCTCCTGCACCACGAATTGCCTGGCTCCGGTGGCCAAAGTCATCCAGGACGAATTCAAGATCGTCTGCGGCACCATGACGACGATCCACTCCTACACCAATGACCAGGTGATTCTCGATTTCCCGCACAAGGACCTAAGGCGTGCGCGTGCAGCCGCGCTAAACATGATTCCGACCTCAACTGGCGCGGCCAAGGCACTGAAGCTGGTGATTCCGGAACTCGGCGGCAAGGTCGATGGATTCTCCATGCGCGTGCCGACGCCCAACGTTTCCGTCGTCGATTTCGTGGTGTGGGTTGAGAAAAAGACGACCAAGGAAGAAGTGAATGCGGCGCTGAAGAAGGCGTCAGAATCCGGGCCGTTGAAGGGATATCTCGGCTACGAAGAGCACGAACTGGTGTCGTCCGACTTCAAGGGCGACCCGCGCTCTTCGATCGTGGATTCGCCCTGTACCATGGTGGTCGGCGGCAACTGCGTGAAAGTGATCTCCTGGTACGACAACGAGTGGGGATACTCCAACCGCGTGCGCGACCTGATCAATTACATCGCCAGTAAGGGCTTGTAACTATTCGTCATCCTTCGGCGGGCGAAGTCTGCCCGCCGAAGGATCTGGCGAGCCGCGCTGCGTCGCGTTCTTTGCGGCGCATAAATCACGCGTTTGGCTCGCTTCCTTATACCGCCTGAAAGAGGACTCCAGCCATGTCCAAGCTTTCCATTCGTGATCTCCCGCTCAATGGCAACCGTATTTTCATGCGCGTCGATTTCAACGTGCCGCTCGAAGATGGGCGGGTCATGGACGATACCCGCATCCGCGAAACTCTGCCCACGATCGAGTATGCGTTGCGGCATGGCGCGCGGCTGATTCTGGCTTCGCACCTGGGCCGTCCCAAGGGCAAACCGAATCCCAAGATGAGCCTCAAGCCGGTGGCCGAGCGGCTGCGCATGTTGCTCGATAAAGAATTGGCTCGCGGCGAGAACGTGGGATTCTCGCCGGACTGCGTAGGGCCCGAAGCCGAAGAGGTTGCGACGCAACTGGAAATGGGCCAGACGCTGCTGCTGGAGAATCTGCGGTTCCACCCCGAAGAGGAAGCCAACGACGAGAAGTTCGCGCGGCAACTGGCAAACCTCGCGGAATACTACGTGAACGATGCGTTCGGATCGGCGCATCGCGCACACGCGTCGACCGCCGGTATCACCAAGTTCATGAAGCAGTGTGCTGGCGGATTGCTGATGGAAAAAGAGCTGAAATATCTGGGCAAGGCGCTGGCGGATCCGGAAGAGCCTTTTGTCGCCATCCTCGGTGGCGCCAAGGTCAGCGACAAGATTGGCGTGATCAAGAATCTGATGGACAAAGTCAACGTACTGATCATCGGCGGCGGCATGGCCTACACCTTCCTCAAAGCGCAGGGACACGAAATCGGCAAGTCGCTGCTCGAGGCCGACAAAGTCGACCTCGCGAAGCAACTACTTGCGGATGCGAAGAAGCGAGACATGAAGTTCCTGTTACCGATCGACCATGTGGTCGCGATGAAGCCGGAAGCGGGCGCCGTAATACAGCAGATTGGCGAAGGTCAGCCCATTCCTGCGGACAAGATGGCGCTCGACATTGGTCCGAAGACGATTGAACTGTTTTCCGAGGAAATTTCGACGGCGCGGACGATTGTATGGAACGGGCCGATGGGAGTGTTCGAGGTGCCGGGCTTCTCCAAGGGCACGTTCAAGATCGCGCAAGCCGTGGCCGACAATGCCGGCGCGATTTCGATTGTGGGGGGTGGCGATTCAGTCGCGGCGGTCAAGGCGGCCAATGTAGCCGACAAGATCACGCACATCTCGACTGGCGGTGGAGCATCGCTCGAGTTTCTTGAAGGACAGAAGCTGCCGGGAGTCGAAGCGCTGACGGATAAGAAGTGATCGGCCGTGGGTTGTTGAGCTTAGAGCCGATCGAGAGTCAGGCGATCAGGCACACCGGCGAAATATTTCTTGAGGGCGCGCTCGAAAATGTCGTCCCGAGGACTTACCTGGGCGAACAAGGTCATCGACGATCTGAACTTCATGTCATCCGGAGATCCAAAGATATCCTCGACCGACCGGCCATCTACAAGAAGAACCAAACGAGTGCTTTCCTTCAGTCGAGGCCCCAGGATCGTATGCTCCAAATAGGCTTGCGCTTCTTCCCGGCCGGAAATTGCATATTCGATGGACACAGGACTTCGCCCGAGACCCATGATTTGCGGGAAGATGAACCACATCCAGTGGCCCATCTTTACTCCCGCTTTGAGTTCCGAGAGAACTTGAGTAAAGACCGGGGCTTGCGCGGCTACAAAGCGCTCCAGATTGTAGCGATCGACGGGCGAGAGCATTGGGCTTTCCACCTTCATGGTTCCTTTTTCATTGCTTCCCTGATAAGTCTATTTAGACCGAGTACAGTTGCCTAGCAACGTTATCGCTGCGCGAATTCATCGAAAGGCTTAATCATGCGAAAAAAAGTAATGGCGGCGAATTGGAAGATGTACAAGACTCCGGACGAAACCCAACAATACTTCAAGGATTTCTTGCCGATGGTCGCTGGACACGATCGGGATGAGATTGTGGTGTGCCCTCCGTACACGGATGTGGCGGCGGCGGTCGAGGCGGCGCGCGGCAGCAACGTTGCCATTGGCGTGCAGAACGTTCATTGGAAGGCGGACGGGGCTTACACGGGGGAGATTTCGGCGCCCATGCTTCTTTGCCTTGGAGTCACGCACGTCATCGTCGGACACTCCGAACGGCGGCAATATTTTGGCGAGACCGACGACACGGTCAACCTGCGCCTGAAAACAGCGCTCGAAAGCGGCCTCACCCCGATCTGCTGCGTCGGCGAAGTTTTGGAAGAGCGCGAGGCGGGACTCACCGAAGACGTGCTGCGCCGCCAGTGTGTGCGCGCGTTTCATGCAATCTCTACGAAGAAGGCGGCCAAGCTGGTGGTGGCTTATGAACCGGTGTGGGCTATCGGAACCGGGAAGACGGCGACACCGGAACTCGCGGCCGAGGCGCATGCAGTCATTCGGCGAGAAGCGAAGGAAGTTTTCGGCGAAGAGTTCGCCGGACAGCTGCGCATTCTCTACGGAGGGTCTGTGAAGCCGGACAATGTGTCTTCACTGATGGCGCAGGAAGAGATTGACGGCGCGCTGGTAGGCGGGGCGTCGCTCGATCCGAAATCATTTGCGGCGATCGTGAAGTATTGACGCGTTTCTGGGATAACCGGCGATGGGAAATGAATCGGCGATCATCATCCCGATTCCCGAGGTAGAACCGTTTGTTGGGCCGTTGCGGCTGAAGTACGACGCGGCAGCGCGACTCGGCGTTCCCGCGCACATTACTTTGCTTTATCCTTTCTACCCGGCGACCGCCGCCATCGATCAGATCGAGAACTTGCTTGCCATCTGTGCTTCGATCCAAGCCTTCCGATTCTCGTTCACTGAGGCTCGCCGCTTTCCCTCAACGGCCTATTTGCATCCGGACAAATCGGAAAGTTTCGTCCGAATCATAACGGCACTGATGGAGAAGTGGCCCGATTGCAAGCCGTACGGCGGATCTCATCCCGAGATCATTCCCCACCTCACGGTTGCAGACAAGGTAAACGCTAAAGCGCTCGAGGAAGTGGAGCGTTCTCTCTCCCACCAACTGCCAATCTCATGTATGGCTCGAGAGGTCTGGCTTCTCACGAGTGACCATGCTGGAATGTGGTCCAAGGCAGCCTGTGTAAAGCTTGCCGTAAACGAGATTTGACCGAACGAGCCGGCGACGGAGGAAAATAGTACCGACTCGATGCGAAGTGTGGTGATCTCAGTCACTGCGAACGGAGTCGCCTTCGGAATAGCGTTCTAGGGAACGATCTCTGGCCTCAACTCTCCCACTCTCCACCGAGGAGGTCGTATGACACTTTCCAAGGTTCGCAGCTTTCTTGATTCTCACCACATTAAGTACCTGGTGATTTCCCATTCACTCGCGTACACGGCTCAAGGAGTGGCCGCGCTGGCGCATGTTTCCGGCAAGAAACTGGCGAAGACGGTGATCGTCAAAATCGACGGCATTCTGGCGATGGTTGTAATCCCAGCATCGTTCCACGTTGACCTCGAACGACTGCGGAAACTGACGGGCGCGCAGACGGTTGAAATCGCGACCGAGTCCGAGTTCAAAGATGCATTCCCGGATTGCGAGACGGGCGCGATGCCGCCGTTTGGCCTCCTTTACGACATGCCCGTGTATGCCGACGTAAGTCTTGCCGAGAACGACGAGATTACGTTTAGCGCGGGTACCCATCGCGAACTGGTTCGCATGAACTGGGACGACATGTTGCGGCTGGTGAACCCGACGGTCGGAGAGCTGGCATTCCAGCGGTCCGTGGTCGCGGCGTAGAGTGTCCGGCGTACCCGAGACAGCGGAAATGAGGGAATCCCCGCGCTATTTCCGCCCGATGGCCATGACGTGCGAACTCACGCCGAGGATGGACGGTTCGCGTTCAACCTTTCGCACTGCCGTCAGCAGGCGCTCACGCTGAACGGGATCGGACCAGAGGCGGTCGAAATCACGGGCCAGCCATCCGGGACCTTCGATCGCGAGGACCGCCATCACCTGAAACCCAGCAGCCAGAAACTCTCGCGACAATTCGCCCGGCCGGTGGAAGAACGCGTCGGTGAAATACATAGGATTGCCCGTCGGATTGCGGTGCTGTCCGTCTTCGAGATCGCGCGCTACGATGGGCGCGAAATCTGGATCATCGAAAAATCCATGGGTGAGCGAATCGAACAGCGATGCGAAATGGCTGATACCGGCACCCCAGAGCACGCCTCCGGGACGAAGCACGCGACGCGCCTCGCGCAGACACGCGAGCCGGTCTTCCCTTTCGACCAGATGATACAGAGGACCGAGCAGGAGAACTGCGTCGGCGCTGTTGTCCGCGTGTCCAAGTTTTCGAGCGTCGCCTGCTTCGGCCGAGGCCAGCGGATGTTCGGGCTGCTTCGCCGATGCGGCGCGGGCCTGCTCAATGTGTTTCGGCGCGGGATCGATCAGGTGCACTCGATATCCGCGGGCAGCCAGCCAGCACGCGTAGACTCCCGCGCCTCCACCGGCGTCGATTACGGTGGCGGGAGCGGGAGGAAGATGGCGCAGAATTAATTCCTGGGTGCGAGCATGCTCGAGTTGAAACCATCCCTGGCGGAGCCGGGATTCTTCCCTGGCGTCGCCGTAATACCGAATAATTCGTTCGATGGAGTCTTCATTGCTCATGGAAGTATTGGTAATCGAAAAGCGAAAATGGATTAGGCTCCGCTTGCCCGGCGGTGCGGAGGCCGATAGCCCAACTGCATAGAGAGGTGCCGCGCCGCATCCTTCAGCGCTTCCAGAATTCGCGGCATGGTCTGGGAGTTGACCTGGTGAATGGTGCCGCTCAATCCCAGGCTCGCTTCGATACCGCCGAGCTGGTTGAAAACCGGCGCACCCACGCAGCGGGCCTCGAGGTTGTTCTCTTCATCGTCGACGGCGTAACCCTGAGCACGGACCTTTTCCAATTCCTTTAAGAATTTCGGAACAGTCGTGATCGTCTTGTGCGTGCGCTTCTCCATCCCGGCTTCGGCGAGCATTTTTTCGAGCCGCTCCCGCGGGATGTGCGCCACCAGAGCCTTCCCGACGCTCGTAGCGTGGACGCGCATGCGGCGACCGACCCAGGTGTCCATACGAATGAATCCGGGCGGCTCTACCTTCTCGATATAGACAGCCTCGGAGCCATCGAGAATGGCGAGATGGCAGGTAAGGCTGGTCTTCTCGACCAGGTGGCGCATGATCGGGAGCGCGAGCTCTCGCACGTCGATCCCGCTGAGGGCGCCACGGCTCAAGCTCAGGATCTTCAATCCGACACGGTATTTTCCGCTGTGCGAATCGCGGCTCAGATAGCCCTGTTTCTCGAGCGTGCGCAGGATGTAACTGGCGGAACTCTTGGGAATCTGGAGTTTGCGGCTAATCTCGGCATTGCTCAGACCATCCGGCTCCTGGGCGACGGCTTCCAGCATGCCCAGCGCACGTTCGACGGCTACTGAAGGTGAATCGTCTTTTGAAATCAGCGCCAAATCGTTATGGTAACAAACGCCAGACGGACAACAAAATGAATGCCCGTTCCGCTTATTGAACAACCACCTTGACCGCCCCACAGCGCCGTCATACGATCCGCCAGTCTTACGAATCAGTGTTCAGCATATTGAACACCCTGTGAACCCTGATTTTATCGACCATTGGGAGCTCTCGATGACGCCAACCGCAATCTCCACGCCGGAAACCGGACTTCTTGATCAACCCCGCGAGCACTGCGCCGCCGGATTTCAATCCCGCGAGCGACCTTCCTGCCGGCTTTATGGAATTCTTCCTGCCGCTTCACCGTGAATTCACCCCGCGGCAGCAGGCGCTAGCGTTCCAGCGCGTCGAAGCCCTGCAACGATCGCTGGAGGGAGAAAAGCCGGCTCACCACTTCCCTTCCGACACGGTGCGCAATGGTTGGCGGATCACGTTGCCGGAGTGGTGCCAGGACCAGCGCAACCAGATGACCGGCCCCGCGGACGACGGCGAATTGTGCGTCAAGATGCTGAACTCGGGGGCTCCGGGCGTGATGCTCGACCTCGAAGATTCTTGCGTCAACGAGTGGTCGCACCACGAGATGGGAGTTGCCAATATCCTGGCGTGCCTGCGCGGCGAACTGACCTACTACGACAAGAAGCGCGACCGGACCGTCGCCATTCAACCAGAGCAGTACAGTAATCTTCACGCGGCCCCGGGGTTTGCACTTGAGCCAGGCTGGTCTGATCCCGGGAGAACTTGTTTCCGCGTCCCTATTCGATGTGACCCGCATTTTCTACGGGATCGATCCAGCGGAACTGAAGCATCCGCTGTGCTTCTATATTCCGAAATCGGAGTCAGCGGAAGAAGCCCTGTGGTGGCGCGATCTCTTTCGCGCATTGGCGGAATCACGCGGATTGCCGCGCAATTACATCAAATGCATGGCGCTCGTAGAGTCCCACCCGCTTGCCTTTCAGATGGAGGAGTTCACCTACAATCTGCGCGACCACATCATTGGGCTGAACCTGGGCCGCTGGGATTACATGGCGAGTCTGATTCATTTCAACCTCGACGATCCGGGCTGGGTGCTGCCCGACCGCAACACGATTCCACATAACGTCGCGTTCTTTCAGAATTTGCGCGAGTTCATTCCGGAAATCTGCCATCGCCGCGGAATTCTGGCAATCGGCGGGATGACGGCGCTTTATCCCAGCCGCGAAGATGCCGACTTGAACGAGCGGGCGCTGGCGGTGCTGGAAAAGGACAAGAAGAACGAAGCCGACTGCCTGATGGATGGCGCGTGGACGGGACATCCAGATCAGAATGCGATCGCGGTCGCACAGTTTCCTTATCCGAATCAATTGTTGTCGCGGCCGAAAAGCTCGAGCCGATATCCCGACCTGCGGCCAAGGCCTGAGGGCGTGGGAAGCCGCACGGTAAAAGGCACGCGGGCTGCAGTGCGCACTGTAATTCGCTACCGGCACGGCGTGCTCAGCGGCCGAGGGGCAAGCCTGCTGGATGGATACATGGAAGATCTCGCGACCGATCGCATTTACCGGCTGATGATTGCGCAGCGCGTGCTGCATCGCGACCTGGTTTCGATTGAGGATGAAACTGGCGCCGCGGTAAAACATACGCCGCAGTTCATCACTCAGATGTTCGACGAAGAACTGGATCGTTTGCTAAGAGAGCTTCCTGCGGGCGCCGATCCACGGGAGGCCGACCGCTTGCGCCGCGCTCGCGAAATGAGCGAGGCCATGATCGTCAACGGAGAGTTCAATCCGGTTTAAGACGCCGCGTCAACACTCGCCGTTCGGGGACTGATGTTTTCATGCGAGTCAGCCTGCTTTGATCCGCTCGAAACTGACTGGCCTGCAACTAGGGTCTTACTCGGTCGACTTTATCTACGCGCATGCCGGCTCTTGCACGTCCGCTACAGTTCCCTTCTCCGCGTTCAATCTAGTAATCGTTGAAATTAATATCTCGAGGAACCGATCGACTTCCTGGTCGGTGCTGAAGCGGCCTAGGCTCACCCGGATCAGGCCACGGGCACGCTCGGCATCGTACCCCATCGCCAGCAACACGCCGGACGGTTCTTCCGCATGATTCGCATTGCAAGCACTGCCGGCAGAGGCTGCGATCCCCGCTTGGTCGAGAACAACGAGGAGCTTGCCGACTTCCGTTTCGGAGCCGCGCAATCCGAAGCTGAAATGGCCGGGTAGACGCTCAACAGGGTGCCCGAAAACATACAAGTGCGGCAATTTCCGCGTCAGTTCACTTGCAATGCGATCGCGGAACCGCGCGAGGCGGATCGCTTCTTCGGCGAGTTCTGATTTCGCGATAGCGGCGGCGGCCCCGAATCCGACAATGCCTGCCACGTTTTCTGTTGCTGAACGCACCCCGCGTTCCTGGCCGCCTCCGAAAACGATTGGCGACAAGTTCACTCCTTTGCGAACGTACAGCGCACCGACCCCCTTAGGACCATGAAGCTTGTGCGCAGAGAGCGAGAGCAGATCGACGTGCAGCTGATCCACATCGAGCGAAATCTTCCCGCCGGCTTGCACCGCGTCGGTATGGAAGAGCACTCCATTCAATTTCGTAAGATGGGCGAGTTCCTCGATGGGCTGCAGGGTCCCCACCACGTTGTTGGCAGCCATTACAGAGACGATCGTCACGTTGGATTGCAGCGCGCGCAGCAGACCATCGGGGCCAACCACGCCGTCATGGTCGACGGGAAGATAGGTAATTTTCGTGCCCGTACTGGCAAGGAAGCGGCAGGTTTCCAAAATCGCCGCATGCTCGATCGAGCTGGTAACGACTTGTCCGGGCTTACCGGTGGCGCGCACCGCGCCAATGAGCGCGAGATTGTCGGCCTCGGTCCCGCTGCCAGTGAAGATGATTTCGTCCGGCTCGGCGCCGATCAGCGCGGCCACTTGTGCTCGCGCGGTTTCGACGGCCTCGCGTGCGACTCGGCCTTCGTGATGCAAGCTCGACGGATTGCCGTAGGCTCCGCCAAGAAACGGTGCCATCGCCTCCAGGACCCGGGGGTCGACCGGCGTAGTGGCGGAATGATCAAAGTAAATTCGCGAATGCATGACTCTCTCCAACGGGCTGCGCTCGGCTCTGCGCGCCTAAAAACACGAATGCCTCATCCGGGATTTGGGGATGAGGCAATTGCTTACCGAGATCTCATGTCCCCCGCGAACCGGGCGGGAATTGGCACCAGATGATCAGGCTGTTTCCTGATCCGGTTGTCGTGGCTTCTGCGGGCCCGTTACCCTCAGCCACTCTGCATGAGATACGGCTTCATTCCGGCAGAAGTGCCGGAACGTTTTCAACGATATTGTGCGCAAGAGCGAGTGTCAAGGATTATCCGGCCAACATCTGACTTCGCATCCAGCCTTCGCACAAGGTATGATCGCCACTTCGTCGCGTCGCTGCTGGGCATTTCATTGACGCACTCTGTTTTCGCCACGTAAGATTCGTTCCCTATGATCGGACAGACTGTCTCGCACTACCGGATTGTCGAAAAGCTCGGTGGTGGAGGGATGGGAGTCGTCTACAAAGCCGAAGACACCGAACTCGGGCGATTCGTTGCCCTGAAATTTCTGCCCGACGACCTGGCTCGAGATCCCCAAGCGCTGGAGCGATTTCGTCGTGAAGCCCGCGCCGCCTCTGCGTTGAATCATCCCAATATCTGCACGATCTACGAAATCGGCAAGGACGGCAATCAGTCCTTCATTGCCATGGAGTACCTGGAAGGCGAAACGCTGAAGCATCGCATAGCCGGGAAGCCGATGGAAAGCGAGATGGTGGTGGCTCTCGGCATCGAAATGGCGGACGCGTTGAGCGCAGCGCACGCCAAAGGAGTGATCCATCGCGACATCAAACCGGCCAACATCTTTGTCACGGCTCAGGAGCATGCCAAGATTCTCGACTTTGGACTGGCCAAGGTTTCGCCTGGGGGATCAATTCCTGAAAACGCGGTTATGTTGGAAGCAACGGCGGACGCCGCACCAGCGCAGTTGACCAGTCCAGGTACGGCTCTCGGAACCGTCGCCTATATGTCTCCGGAACAAGTGCGTGGAAAGGAATTGGATGCCCGCACTGACTTGTTCTCCTTCGGCGTGGTGCTCTACGAAATGGCAACCGGCGCCCTGCCTTTTCGAGGTGATACGTCGGGCGTCATTTTCGAATCCATTCTGAACCGTGCACCGGCATCACCGGTGCGCCTGAATCCGGAAGTTCACCCGGAGTTGGAACGGATCATCGACAAGGCACTGGAGAAGGATCGCGAGACGCGCTATCAGCACGCTGCCGACCTGCTGGCCGACCTCAAGCGATTGAAACGGCAGAGCGAATCCAGCCGAACCGCGATCGCGCAGGCCGCTCCGGAATCGAGCCTCAAAAGAAGCAGGGTGTGGATCGCCGCCGCAAGCCTTGCGGCGATCGTACTGGTAGCAGCTCTCGTTTGGTACCTGCGAAGCGGCAGGGTGGCACAGATCGATTCGATCGCCGTGCTTCCTTTCACCACCGTGAGTGGAGACTCTAGTTCAGACTATTTGAGCGACGGCGTTACCGAGTCCCTGATCGCGAGCCTCGCGCACGTCCCCGACCTGAAGGTCAAGTCGCGTAACTCAGTCTTTCGCTACAAAGGAAAAGATATCGACGCGCAGAAAGTTGGGACCGAGTTAGGCGTATCAGCTCTGGTGAGCGGACGAGTGACGCCGCACGGGGACAACGTGGAAGTCAGCGCCGAACTCACCGACGTCCGCGATAACAACGAACTTTGGGGACAGCATTACACGGGAACGACCGCGGACATTATCTCGCTGGAGCAGCAGATTGCCGGTGATCTCGCCGCGAAGTTACGCTCCGGTTTGAGCAGCTCTCAGAAGCAGATGGTAACCAAGCAAGCCACCGAAAACCCAGAAGCCTACGAGCTGTACTTGAAGGGTCGCTACGCCTGGAATCAACGAACGGCCGCAGGGTTGGAGACTGCAATTTCCTATTTCAATCAGGCCATTGCCAAGGATCCCAACTACGCGTTGGCCTATGCGGGGCTGGCCGATGTTTACACCGTTTTCCCGACGTACGGTGCCAAGCCGGGTGACGTGATTCCCAAATCGAATGTCGCGGCCCGTAAAGCTCTCGAACTCGATCCATCGCTCGCTCATCTTCACTCAGTTTTGGCCGGTAACTATATGGAGTATGACTGGGATTTTGCGGGAGGAGAAGCGGAGTACCGAAAGGCTTTAACGCTGGATCCGAACGATGCTTCGGCCCACCAATGGTATGCACAGGATATTGGCTGGATGGGCGGCATGGAGCAAGAAGCCTTGGATGAAATCGATCGCGCACATCAACTCGATCCAATGTCGCCGATCATCATTCAGTCCATCGGTGTTGTTCAAACCAGCGGACGAAAGTTCGACGATGCGATTGCAACCTGCACGAAGTTGGCGATTGAGAATCCGACGTTCGCCCGAGCTCATTTTTGTCTCGCCCACGCCTATTGGGGCAAAGGCGATTACCCTAAAGTCGCAGAAGAGTTCAACCTTTACGGCCAGCTTGCAGGGAATCCTAAAGATGCCGAGTTCGGCGCTGCCTTCGAACAGGGATTCCGTTCCGGAGGCTGGAAGTCCGCGCTCACCAAAGGCCTTGAAGTTCGGTTAGCCCAGCGAAAAGCGGGATTCTATTCTGCTTACGACATCGCGGACCTTTATGCCGCATTGGGACAAAAAGAGGAAGTCTTTCGCTGGCTGAACGCTGCTTATGACGAGCGCGATTATCTGCTCGAGGGATTGAAGACCGACTTCCGTCTTGACTTCGTACGTTCTGATCCTCGCTTCGCCGAAATGGTGCATAAGGTTGGACTTCCGCAATAGCGTGCGCCCCGCTTTGCTATAATGAAATGCCTCGTTAGCCAGTGAAATAGGTAGTGCGGAAGTGGTGGAACTGGCAGACACACCATCTTGAGGGGGTGGCGCCGAAAGGCGTGGGGGTTCAAATCCCCCCTTCCGCACCATGATTTTGCCCCTTTGGGGAGCGATAAAAGCTTAGGATTTTCAGGAAAACTCCAAAATGCTGATTTATTTCGTCACCGCCATCCATATCCTGGTCTGTTTCTTCATCATCATTGTCGTGCTGCTGCAGAGCGGCAAAAGCGGTGACATTTCCGCGGCCTTCGGCGGACAGGGTAGCCAAACGGCGTTCGGTCCGCGCGGAGCTGCCAGCGCTCTTTCGAAAGCTACGACCTGGTCGGCGATAGCGTTCATGATCACGTCCATTACGTTGTCGGTGTATGCCAGCAAGCGCAGCGGTCCAACTTCCGTGTTGCAGGGCATCAAATCACAACCGGTGAAGACGCAGCCGGCGCCCGCGCAGGCACCTGCCACTCCACCGACACAGCAGAAATAATCGCTCATCGCTACATAACGATCCGTAATAGCGTCTAGCCAGCGACGCACTGTGAGTGCGTGCCGACGCTGCTTTACAGCATCCCCTGTAATTGAATTTGCTGGACGGAGGATGTACCATCCGTCATAGACGGTTTTATTGAGGAGGAATCATCATGTCGGACCGTGACGGCAATAGTTTTGTTTGGTTTCTGGCAGGACTTGGGCTGGGAGCGTTGGCGGGTGTGCTCTATGCGCCTCGTTCCGGCAGCGAAACGCGAGAAGTTTTGCGCGCGCGCGCCGAAGAAGGCCGCGAATTCATGCGCAGCCGGGCGCGTGAAGTAAAAGACCAGGCGTCGCAGTGGGCGGACCGCGGCAAGGACGTGGTCAACCAGCAGAAAGAGCAATTCCGCGCTGCGTACGAAGCGGGACGGCAGGCTTATCAGGAAGCCACCACGGAGACGGGAACTCCGAAATAAGCTGCATCGCGCCGGCACTCTGCGAGCGCGCTCGACGGAGCCGGAGGAACGCTTATGGACAAGATGGATATATTCGTCGCGCTGACTGGGCTTGCCGTTCTTTTGCAGGCTGGCGTTCTGCTGGCGATGTACCTCGCCATGCGAAAGAGCGGTGAGCGCATGGAAATTCTCGTCACTGAAGTGAAGACGAAGCTAATGCCGTCGGTCGAGCAGGCACAGGAAATGCTCGTCGAAATGCGGCCCAAGCTCGAAGTGATTGTCGACAATCTCCAGGATGCGACCACGGTTCTGCGCTCCCAGGTACAGCGCGTGGATGCGACGGTGAATGACGTCGTAGACCGTGCGCGTCTTCAGGTCATTCGCGCCGATGAACTCTTCAGCCGCACTTTAGACCGAGTAGAGCAAACTTCGGAAATGGTGCAGAAAACTGTCGTCTCGCCTGTGCGCCAGCTTTCGGGAATCATGCAGGGGATCACGGTGGGACTGGAGTTCCTGTTCGCCGGCCGCGGGCGCAAGAACGGCGGAGGCCGCGAGGAACGGCGCCCTGTGCCTCAGGACGAGATGTTTATCTGATTTCGTTCTAGCGATCCGGTCTTCATAATCCGCGGTCCCGACAAGCGCTCCAACCTGCCTTGAAGGCAACACAAAATTCCTATGTCGCACTCTTCTGCCGCGCACCGCAATCGTTTACTCGCAAATACCTTTATCACGACAATTCTCTTTCTTATCGGTTCCCTTCTTTCGGCGCAGGAAAAGATTGTTTGGAACGACCAAGAGAAACCGATCGTCGAACAGATCAACGGCCTCCGCAAACTCGACGACAACGTGCGTGCCCGCGTCACCAAAGATCTGGCGTTGCAGATCCGGAACCTGCCCGCTGGCCCGCATAAGCTGGGCTTGGCCGGAGGCCTGTCCAATCTGGCGACAGAGGGTGATTTCGGACGCGATACGTTGCAAGAGGTCACCACCACCCTCGCCATCGCCCTGCGCGAGTCCCCTCCCGCACAGAAACCAGGCGGGCCCAACCACCATTACATGGAGCTCGCAAACTTGGTCCGTTACGAGCACATGAAGGCGGAATGTAGCGATCCGCAATTTGCCGATGCGATGGCAAAATTGGCTGCGGCCGATGCCGCCCGCCAGAATGCGGACTTTACCCTCAAGGATCTTCAGGGTGAGAGCTGGCATCTCCAAGAGCTGCGCGGAAAGGTCGTACTGGTAAATTTCTGGGCCACCTGGTGTCCGCCGTGCCGGAAGGAGATGCCGGATTTGCAAGCTCTATACGACAAATACAAAGGGCAAGGTTTTATCGTGCTCTCGATCTCCGATGAAGAAGCCGCGAAGGTGACCCCTTTCATCGAGCAGCGCAGTATTACCTATCCGGTGATGCTCGACCCTGGCCGCAAGGTCAACGATCTATTCCAGGTGGATGGAATTCCGAAAAGCTTCGTGTATGACCGCGACGGCAATCTGGTGGCGCAATCGATTGACATGCGCACGCGAGGTCAATTTCAGGAGATGCTGGCTCAGGCTGGACTTAAGTGAGACTATGTCGGGATTTGCTTTATCCGAGTTTGCGTCTCCACTAGGCCGTTCCGCCTCTTAGCTGCGGCAGAGTGGATTCCAGTTCTTTCAAGTCCAGCGCAACCTCTCTCAAATTAAAAACCAGCGCCCAGAATGGCAACATGCGATCGAGCGAGAACGGCGAGGTCAAACGCTGCTCTCGAAGCCTTGCCAGATCGGCGTCGAGATTGTGGACAGCATCCTCGAGGTCCGACGACGGCAATTTCTTCGCGGGATGGCGCACTGCCTCAGCCAGAGACGTGAAATGCAGCGCGGTCTTCTCCGCGAGAACGGGCAGGGACGGCACCAGTCCGGGAGACGCCTGGGCGTGAACATAGAGCGACCGGTCTTCCGCCATGGCGGTAAGACGCCGCCGGATTTGATCGCCCAGTTCCACCACCCGCTGATACGCAGTCTGATTGAACCGTGAAAACGAGAGTTCATTGCGGGCTTCGTCCATTTGCTGGGTGATGCCGCTGCGCAGGGCGTGGAGGCGATTTCCCAGTTCCCGAACCTGCTGCTCATTATCGACTCCTTGCAGAGCGGCGTCAGTAACTGCGCGATAGAGATGGCCCGCGCCGTCGAGGATATTCGCGATTTTCTTCCGCAGCACTTCGCGGGCGCGCACCGGCCAGATCAGCGCTCCCACTCCGAAGGCGATGACCGCTCCCATGATCGTGTAAAGCACGCGGAGCCAAGCCATTCGCCATGGTTCGTCTTGGCCTCCGAAGACAAGAATGAGCGCCGCGGTGAATCCGGCGGCCGTGAAGGCGGGGTGCAGCGCGGTCAGATATCCGAAAAAGCTTGCCAGAATGAAAAGCACCAGACCGGCACCGATGTGCCCTTTGCCGAGAAGCGGAATAAGCAGGGCGGCGGCGACAGCGCCGCAGGTCGAGCCAATCGTGCGGTAAAGGGCTGCTTTCCACGATGCACCCAGATTGGCTTGGGTCACGACCAGCGCGGCGAAAACCGCCCAGTAGCCTTGGGGTAGATCCCATCCGGCATAGATAGCGTACGCGATCGTACCGGCGAGTCCGGTCTTGATTCCCTGCTTGATCGAAACCGATTCGCGGGACCAGAAGGAAGGAGTCACGGAAACGGAAGGTTGAGGCACTGGCAGCGGAGGATTTGCAGACGCCATGCCGGGATTATATTCGCGCGAGGAGACAGGTTTCGCCTCTGGGCAACGACGTTTCGAAACAATAGCCGCATTGTCATCCTGAGCGGCGCAATTCGCCGCGAATGACCTGTGTAATCTGCCTGTGCCGAACCCGGTCGGAGAACTTTATAGGTCCTTCGTCTCGCTCAGGAGGACAAAGAGTGATGGGACGACCGACAACCCCGTGGAATCAGGCGATCCAGCCGCCACCAACCACGATGTCGCCCTCGTAGAAGACGGCGGCTTGACCCGGAGTGATGGCGCGCTGCGGTACGTCGAAGGTGACGAGGATTTCGTCGTTGTCTGCGCGCTCAATCACGGCTGATGCGGGCTCGTGGCGATGGCGAATCTTCACTGCCACGCGCATCGGCTCTCTCACATCTTCAACCGAGATGAGATTCACGCGGCGGGTGCGCAGGGTGCGCGAGTAGAGATGCTCGTCGCCCCCGACAATCACTTGCTTGTCCGCACCGCTGATCTGGATGACGTAAAGCGGAGATCCGGTGGCGACGCCGAGTCCCTTGCGCTGGCCGACGGTGAAATTGTGGATGCCGGTGTGCTCGCCGATGACTTCCCCATCGGTAGTCACGAGATCGCCGGCGGTGTCGGGCAACGCCCCGCCCTGCTCGGCAAGATACGCGTCGATGAACCTCTTGTAATCGCCGCCGGGGACGAAGCAGATTTCCTGCGAGTCCGGCTTCTCGGCCAAGGCGAGTCCGTGCTGGCGCGCGAGTTCGCGTACCTCGGGCTTGGTCATGTCGCCGAGCGGAAAGATCGTGCGGCTGAGTTGATCCTGCGTCAGGCCGAAGAGAAAATACGTCTGATCCTTGCTGCGGTCGGCGGGACGCTTCAGCAACCAGCGGCCTCGGACTTCGTCAAAGGCTACGCGGGCGTAGTGTCCGGTCGCAATTCGCTCCGCTCCAATCTGCTGGGCAACAATAAGTAGCTGATCAAACTTCAAGTGATTGTTGCAGAGACTGCAAGGGATCGGAGTACGTCCGGAAAGATACTCTTCCACAAAGGGACGAACAACGTCGCGCTCAAATCGGTCCTCGTGATTGACCACGTAATACGGGATGCCGATTTGCTGGGCCACTCGACGCGCGTCGTAGACGTCGTCGAGTGAGCAACAGCGTCCTTGAACTGACTCGGGCATGCCTTCGTGACCGGCCAAGCGGCGCTGGTTCCAAAGCTGCATGGTCAGTCCGATGACGTTGTGGCCGTCGGCGCGGAGCATCGCCGCGACGGTGGAAGAATCCACACCGCCCGACATGGCTACGGCAATCGTATCGTTCGCCAGTTTCGGCTCCTCAGGGTTAAAGCTCGTCCAATCCTGAAGCGACTTTACGCAGCCCTTGAAGGGGCGCCCTCCCACAGTGGCTCAAGCGACAAGCGCTTCCACTGCTAAGTGCTAATTGCATGCCGCTTATAGGTCGGCGATAGTTCTCTCAAGCGCGCGACAGTTTCGGGCACCAGTGTCAGGGCAAAATCGATGTCTTCCTCTGTCGTTTGCTTGCCCAGGCTGAAACGGATGCTCGCCTTCGCCTGATCCGGCCTCATGCCCATCGCGATCAGAACGTGGGAAGGCTCAATTGCACCCGACGAACACGCCGCGCCGGTCGATACCGCCAACCCCTTTAGATCAAGCGCAATCACCAACGATTCACCTTCGATGTGATCGAAATGGATGTTCGCGGTGTTGGGCACACGTTCCGCACCGGCGCCATTGACGCCTGCATCGTCGACTCGCGAAAGAATTCCCTGCTGCAATCGATCGCGGAGGACCGACATTCTCTCGTCGTCCCCGTGGTCAAGAGCTTCTCGAGCGATGTCAGCGGCCTTACCCAAGACCGACAATTCCCGGGACGTTCTCCGTTCCGGCGCGCCGCGACCGCTCATGGCGCCCGCCATAGAACAATGGCCGGAGCTTTGTCCCCTTCTTCACGTACAGCGCGCCCACTCCCTGTGGAGCGTGAATCTTATGGCCAGAGATGGTGAGCGCGTGACATCCAATTCGGCTGACGTCGATCGCAACTTTGCCTGCCGCCTGGACCGCGTCAGTATGGAAGTACACATCCGCTTCGGACGCAATCTTTCCAATTTCCGCCACGGGCTGCAACACCCCAGTCTCGTTGTTGGCCATCATGATCGAAATTAACTTAGTATTCGGACGCAGTGCGCGCTTCACGTCGGCGGGATCGATCAGGCCCCGCCCGTCCACCGGCAGCACCGTCACTTCGCAATCCAACTCTTCCAGATGCTTGGAGGCGTGCAGCACCGCATGATGCTCGATGCTCGAGGTGATCACATGATCACCGGCAGAAACCAGCCCGGATATCGCGAGGTTATCGCTCTCCGTTCCACCGCTGGTGAAAATGATCTCCGAGGCATTGCAGCCGATCAGTCTCGCCACGGATTCGCGTGCATCTTCGACCGCAGCCCGGGTTTCCTGTCCATGATGATGGATGGACGAGGCATTGCCGAACTGCCCCTCGAAATAGGGGCGCATAGCCTCGAACACCTCGGGCAAAACCGGGGTGGTGGCGTTATTGTCCAGGTAAACACGGCGCATACAGAACCCGCTTCTATTTTACGCTGAGTAGGAGGTTTCCCCGTTGCGGGGGATGCTTTGCTCACCGGGAGGCTTCCGTCCGGATGGCCGAAGGTGGCCGTTGCCAGATGCACGTCGCTGCCTAACGTTGGTCGATGGCGACGTAGTGGTTGGGGTATTCCGGGCCCAGATATTCCGCTCGGGGGCGAATCAGGCGGTTGTCGTCGAGTTGCTCGATCACATGGGCGGCCCATCCGCTGACGCGAGAAACGGCGAAGATCGGCGTGAACAGGTCCACGTCGATCCCGAGCGTGTGATAAGTCGAAGCGGAGTAGAAATCAACGTTGGCGTTCAGTTTCTTGTCGGCCTTTACAAACTCTTCAATCTTGTGAGAAATTTCAAACCACTTCGCCTGTCCGCTGGATGTCCCCAAGTCACGCGACATCACGCGGAGATGTGTAGCCCTCGGATCTTCCGTGTGGTAGACGCGATGGCCGAAGCCGGGAACTTTCTTTTTCTGCGCGAGCATCCCCTTCACGTATTCGATTGGATCGGCACCCGATGCGTCGATCGCTTCCAGGATGTGGAACACGGCTTCGTTCGCGCCTCCATGCAGCGGACCTTTTAGCGCTCCGATGGCCGACGTAATGGCTGAATGCATATCCGAAAGGGTCGCCGCAGTCACGCGCGCGGCAAAGGTCGAAGCATTGAGTTCGTGGTCGGCGTGCAGGATGAGGGCGATGTCGAGCGCCCGCTCGGCTGTAGCCGTAGGATGCTTGCCATTGAGCATCAGAAGAAAGTTCGCGGCATGGGAAAGCGCGCGATCCGGTTCCACGACCGGCTGCCCTTTGCGGATCCGGTCATACGCCGCAACAATCATAGCGATCTGCGAGGTCAGCCGGATTGCCTTGTCTACATTGGCTTTGCGGTCGTTGTTTTTCTCCTCCGGATCGTAAAACGACAGCGCCGACACCGCGGTGCGGAGGACGTCCATTGGAAGCGCGTGGCGAGGAGCGTTCCGAAGTAGCGTGATGATCGATGCATCCAGCTTGCGCTCCTCCGCCAGGCGATCGTGAAGTTCGCGCAACTCGCGGCGCGTGGGGAGTTGGCCAAACCAGAGCAGGTAGCAGGTTTCTTCGAAATTCGAGTGGTCGGCTAATTCGTGGATATCGATACCGCGGTAGGCGAGGACACCACGATCCCCGTCGATGTAGCAGATCTTGGAATTGGTGGCAACGACGCCCTCAAGTCCCTTGGGCGCATGAGT
Organism: uncultured Acidobacteriota bacterium; assembly: GCA_963700225.1. Lineage (GTDB taxonomy): Bacteria > Acidobacteriota > Terriglobia > Terriglobales > Acidobacteriaceae > Sulfotelmatobacter. Next base: position 73,087 of record CAVOWU010000010.1, on the reverse strand, counting down.
TGTAGTCACGCTGGGCATTCGCCTCTCGCTTCGCTCTAGGATTTGGCGTTGCTGGACCACGCGAGGAGGGGCGCGGGGAGTGCAACCTTTTTTTATACCTGAAACCGGCGCAAGTTTCCAACGGCGCTGGTCAGGCCTTTCTCGGCGGCTCTCCATGGCACATCTTGGAGAGTCGTGCTCCTGCTTGACCCTTCGCTAACCCGACGGTGCTAAGATGGTGGCCATTTTTCTCCGAAAGGACCTGATCATGGGGCAACCAGTCGTTCATTTTGAAATCGGATGCCGCGATGTCGGCAAGACCGCACACTTCTTCAACAGCCTTTTTGGCTGGCAGACCCAGGCCATGGGCCCAGCCGCGATGATCAATACAGGGGCTGGCGCTGGTATTCAAGGCCACATTACATCCCTTGGCCATGAACCTCATCACTACACCACGTTTTATGTGCAAGTCGACGACGTGCAGGCCTATCTCGACAAGGCAGCGGCTCTCGGAGGCAAGACTGTGGTCCCACCGGTGGAGATTCCCACCGGCACGTTCGCATGGTTTTCCGATCTTGAGGGAAACACGATCGGCTTGTGGAAACCGAAATAAACCGTCAGGCCGGCCAGATCGTCAGTGCCGTTTTACTCAAGATCTGGTGCTGCACAGTTTCGCTGAGAGGTAGACTGCGGAAATCGTCAAGATTCTTCTTGATGTCGGGCACTCCGGGGCCGGGCCAATCGGTTCCGAAGAGTGTCTTGTGAGCAATCTCCTCGAGGCGAGGAAAATACTGGAGCAGCGTCTTGGGCGGGATGCCGCTGATGTCGAGGTAAACATTGGAATGCCGGCGTACCAGGAAAAATGCCGTTTGCATCCAAAGCGGCCGTCCACCGTGCGCCAGCAGAATCTTCAACTTTGGAAAATCGACGGCGACATCGTCGACATAGATGGGATCGCCGTACTTGTTGCGCGCTCCCGGAAAAATTGACGTTCCGGTGTGAAACATCACGGGCACTCCGTTCGCCTCAGCCGCACGATAGATAATCTCAAGCTCTTTCGCGCCGCTCAGATAATCGTTCGGGAAAAGCAACTGGTGTGGCGGATGGATCTTAATCATCTGGATGCCCAGCCGGAGAATCTGTTCTACATCGGCCAAAACGTTCGTCGTATGCCGCGGATGAAGGCTTCCGCACGATAGCAGCCGTTTCGGATCTTCCTTTATGTAATCAGCGACGAACTGATTCACGCCGCTCGTAAACCCGATCACCTCAGGCGCGACGTAGTTGATGAGCATGGCGCGGTCAATGCCGCTCGCGTCCATGAACTTGAGGAAGGCTTTCGGGGATCTGCAGAATTCTTCGATCTGTGCAAAGTTCGGGCGATTCTTCTTTACGAGCTCCAGCGCGTGAGGCTTAAACATCTCCATCGGCTGGATATGAATGTGGCAGTCGGTGATCATGCGCGGCAAGTAGCCGATCCGAGAGAAAGAATAGCAGACGGCCCTTCAATACATGGGAATCTTCGGGTCGACCGCTCGCGACCACGCGTCGATGCCGCCGCGCATGGACCGGGCTTTCTCAAATCCCTGTTGCCGCAACCAGACCGTGACGTTCATCGAGCGCACACCGTGGTGACATAGCACGACAATGTCATCTTCGGGATCGAGTTCCTGATGCGCCCGCGACGGTACGTCTCCCATTGGCATCAGCTTTGCGCTTGCGATGCGAGCCGTTTCGAACTCCCACGGTTCGCGCACATCGAGCAGCGTGAACGCCTCGCCCGTTTCCAGCTTGCGCTTGACGTCTTCGGGAGTGATTTCGTAATCCATCAGTTGGCTTCCTTACCTAACCGTCCATTTCGGCTGACGTTTTTCCATAAAGGCACGAACGCCCTCGTGGGCATCTTCGGTCTTCAATAATTCTTCGACATATATTTTCTCCGCGCGAGCGAGTCCCTTGTCGAAGTGCATCGAATCCCACGCGTAAGATGCCTTCTTCGCAATCGTCAAGGCGACCGGGCTCAGATCGAGCAATTGTCGGACGCAACCTTCTACAGTTGGATCCAACGCAAACCCCAGAACTGCGCGAGTCGCCAGTCCGATATCTGCGGCTTCTTGTCCGTTGATCGTCCGACCGGTAAGAATCAACTCCGCCGCTCGCTTCTGTCCAATCACCGCCGCCAGAGCCGTACAAGCAACTGGTGGATAACATCCCAGTTTGATCTCAGGGAACCCCCATTTCGCTTCCTGGGTGGTAAATACAAGGTCACAAACCATCGCCAACTCCGCTCCGCCACCCAGGCAATGGCCATGGACCTTCGCAACCGTGATCTTTTTCGTAGCGATCAGGCTGCGAATCAGGCTGTGAAATTTCGCCAGCATCTCTTGGACCTTGTCCGGAGTGTGTGCGGCGACATCCACTCCGGCCGAAAACGCCTTCCCTTTCCCGGCGATGACAACGACAGTAACGGCCGGCTGCGCCTCGATTTGCGCTACTGCCTGCGCCAGTTCTTCCATCATCGGAATGTCGATCACATTCAGAGGCGGGTTTTGCAGGTCAATGCACGCAACCGCGCCCTCAATCTCCAACGAGATCCGGGAGAGCTTAACGTCGGTGGGTGAAGCCGTCATGAATGTCTACAGGTTGATTGCGGATTTGCGTACTTCGCCGATAGTAGAAAGGGGATCGCGCGCTCCGGTCTTCTCGGCGATCCACTTCTTCTCGTTCTCAATGATTTCGAGGAGGAGCTTCTTGTCCGCTGTCGATGGCAGGTAATCCTTCAAATGTTCCTCATACCCGCGATCGTCGAGCGGATCGCCGGTCTGGGCATGAAACTTCTGTCCCGCCCACTTTCCGATCGCGCGGTTGAACTTGATGTGCGGAGCGTACAATCTTGCCTCGCCCGGTTTCAGCGAATTGTTGAATCGATCGATCAGCCCCGCCACTTCGTCGCGATAGAGGTTGCGGTTATAGTCGTTCAGATCGTCGAGGTCGGGAGCCTTCTCATTCTTCGGCTCGTCATACCGGCCTTTCACGCCCCACACGTAGGCCCAGTGCGCCGAGGACGAATGATCGGTGCCGAACAAGTCGTACGAACTCGAAATCCACTTGTTGAGATACTTCTGAATGAGCCAGCCGGGGATCACACCCGCTTCCACGATGCGCCGCAGGCCGTCATTGCCCGTCCCCATGTGGAAAGCCTCTTCTCGCAGCATGTACGACATCGATCGCCCAAGGGGAGCGAACGCAGAATATTTCAGCATCTGTAGCTGGAATTTTCCATCGCGGTCCACAAAATCCGTGTAGGTAAAGAAGTCCATCCAATTGTCGACATCGACGTTGAAGGCTCCAAGCAATCGCTTGTTCTCGAAGGCTCGCCGCTCCAGCATCTTTTGCGCTTCGACCTTCCCGGAATATCCGAAATGATCGACCAGCAGAGCACACATCTGCCAGCCATGGCGCATTTCTTCGATCATCACGCGCGTGATCGCGCGGCGGTCCCACTCGGTAGGCGCATTCTCCAACAGGTTGCGCTGTTGCTCGACGCTGGCGAATTCGGTGTCGCCCTGGTAGACGATCATATTCATGAGCGCGTCACGCATCTGTTGCGTGGGAATCTGCCGGAGGTTTTCCCACTTACGGCGGCCCTTGTAGTGGCCGAATTCAATCTCTTCGGTATCGATCGCGCCGTACAGCGTATCGAAATGAAAGGCGTCGATGTCTTGGGTGTTGACGCCAATATCTTTGCGCCAATCGTTGAACAAACCGATCCAGTCGCTGAATGTTCCGATTTTTGCTACTTTTCCGGGCATTATTCTGGCCTCATGCGGTCAACCACTATTCCTGGTTCTACTTCGCTTTGAATACCGCCGGCCGTTTCTCGACATACGCGGCCAAGCCCTCTTTTGCGTCCTCACTCTGGAAGAGCAGTTGCTGATTCTCTCGTTCGACCGCAAGAGCTGACTCCATCGGAATCTCCCACCCCGTCTGCACGGCGCGCTTGATGCGGCCAACCGCTTTTGCGGCCTTGTTCGGCGGGCAGAACTGCTTAGCGTATTCCATGATGTTTTCCATGAAACCTTCGCGCTCGAAAACATCGTTGATGATGCCCATCTCGTGCGCCTCTTCGAACGAAAAGGTATTGCCTGTCACCATCAGCTCGATCGCCTTGCTCTTCCCCACCAGGCGCGAGAGCCGCTGTGTGCCACCGGTGCCGGGGAGGACACCCAGATTGACTTCGGGCAGCCCCATCTTGCCCGATTCCTTGCGCGCAATGCGGATGTCGGCCGCCATGGCGATCTCCAGTCCGCCGCCGACGCAATGGCCATTGATAGCGGCAATCACCAGCTTCGGGGTGTGTTCCAGACGCAGGAGCATTTCGTTAGCGTGCAGGCAGAAGTAATACTTGAAGGTTGGGTCGACGCTTGAGAGCATCTTAATGTTCGCGCCGGCTGAGAAGAATTTGTCACCCGCGCCGGTTAGAACGATGACGTACACGTCGTTCTCCATGCGCGCTCGCAGGATCGCTTCGTCCAGCTGGCGGTTCATCTCGTAGGTGTAGGTATTGGCCGGCGGATCGCTCATCTCGATCACCGCTACGCCGCCCTCGCTGCGGTAGTTGACCAGCTGCTTAGTGGCATCGCTGGTTGTCGGCTGCGTTGTCGTTGCCATAGAAATCACTCCTTACGTTCTGAAAGTCGAAATCAAATTAGAACTCAGCGTTCCTTGCGGTTCTTTCCGCCGGCCATGACGCCGCGTAAGAACAAATCTCCCATTTCCTTCGCCATCGACGCCGCATCGGCGTCGATCCGCGGATTATGCCAGGTATAAATCCAATTCATCATCCCGAACAAGCTGAGCACTGCAATGCGCGTGGCAAATTGCAATCCCCGAGCCTGCTTCAAATCGTCGAGCATGCCGACGCAAATCCGGTAATACTCCCGCTTGATGGCAGCTACTTCCGACGCAAATCCGTTCTTCAGCGCTTCCGCTTCGTGCGAAAGGACTTTCATCGCGGCCTGGTTGGCGAGGAAATATTCGAGATGATTCAGAATGAAGATCCGAATGCGCTCTTCGGGATCACTCACGCCTTCCACGCGGGTCTTTAGCCGCTGCACAATCGTGGTAAAGCTGTGCTTCTGGATCAGGTACAGAAGCCGTTCTTTGGACTCGAAGTAGTAATAGAGCCCCGCCAGCGACATTCCGCTCTCGCGCGAAAGGTCGCGCATGGAAGCGCCCTCATAACCTTTCTTGCAAAACACTTCAGTGGCATGGGCAAGGATTTCGGCAAGCCGGCGATCATATCGCGTGGCCGGAGCGGGTAGGCCGCGGTGGCCGCGCGAGCTGATACGGTTTGCTGTCGAAGGACTCCCCATAATCCTCGAGGCTCTCAATAATTCGAACGTTCGTTCGAATTGAGTATACGCCGGTGTGATCCTGATCACAAGGGATTGACTATCTGGGCTTCATGCGGCTGCACGCCGCGCCGATAGTCTCTGCGAAGTAATCCAGCACATCGGAACCTGTGCTTGCATCACGGATTTGTTTGAGTCGATGATTCGCGTTCCACCAGAAGTATCCGCTTTACCTGGTTGCGATTCAGGCTCTGATTGTTGCCTCCGACCTTGATGACGATTTCCATCCCCGAAACCGACACCAGATCCCCGCTGAGCAGGCTGCCATCTCGCAGTTCGATCGTATCGTGAGCTGAAGTTCCGAGCTCGAAACTGACACTGCCGCCCGATACATCGTCTGGCCCGATCTCCATCGGGAATTTGCCAGAGTTGAAGCCCTCCTTGTTGAATTCAAGAAGGTGCTTACCCAGGCCAACTTTGACAATCTTCGGAGTTGCCCCCACTGCAGTTCCGTCGACTTTGAGGTCGGCACCCTGCGGGACCGAATTGACCGTGATTGAAATGGTTTTCGCGGGAAGGAATGCCTGCAACTCGTCCGGCAGCGAACGGGGAGCCAATGCGATAGAAACCGGGGTCCCCGTGGTGCTGACGTTCGTTTGAAACTTGACGACTTCCCGGATCCTTACATTGCTCAGCGAGATCCATCCCTCTCCGATTCTCACTTTGTTCTTGTCGAACAGGTAAAGAGAGAAGTCCGCCCGTGAAATCGGCTTGCCCCAGAGATTTTCAGCGGTCGTGTCGGACGAGTAATTGTGTTGACTGCCAGACGCGCCAACTTCTTTGAACCTGCTGAAACTGAGGCGGAGTACAGGAGAGCCTGATTCCGGCCAAACAATTACCTGCGCGGGCTGATCCTTGGCGTGGGCGCCGGGCACTGCGACGAACACAGTGAATAGCAAAATGGAACTGATCTTGTATCGAGACATGGGCGTGAGTTTTAGCACAGTCCCCCATTTCCTACAATTTGCTTTACGCTCAGTTTCGAATATCCGCCAGCAGGCGCTCGATCTCCGCCTTCACGTCGGCGGTCAGCGGAAGAAATGGCAGCCGGGACGGGCCGCCGAAGTAGCCGTTGAAATCCATCCCGTGCTTGAATCCTGGAACACCGAGATCGCCAATGCGCTGGGCGGCCTTCGCGATTCGTTCCTGCTTCAGGCGTGCCAAATCGGCGTCGCCCTCTTTCCACGCGGCATAGATCTCGTAGCAAGCGGTGGGGGCAGGACCGGCGAATGCCAGAATCGCTCCGACCGCGCCCGCATCGAGCGACGGCTGCAGCTTGTGCGCTGCGCCGACCAACACCTGGAACCCAACTTCCTTCTGCCGCGTCTTCATCTTGCCGACAACCGTCACAGCCGAGGAAGACGGCTTGCGCTCCGATACTCCGGAGGAAATGCCGATCGAGATTAACTCCCCTCCGTCTCCGGAACCGCCTGCGGCAGCGGCGAGCATGCGCGGCGTAACTGCGTCAAACGTTTCCGTCACCGAGGCGCTGCGCTTGATGCCACGGGTACCCTCGACCATCCTGCGCACTTTTTCCACATCCCCGCTGGATTCCTTGATCCCGATCAGATTCGGATGCTGGGCCAGTTCGATCACCAGTTCGGCCGGCATGTCGTATCCCGTGGCTTGCGGGAAGTTGTAGATGATCACCGGCAGCGGCGAGCGATCGGCAACAAATCGATAAAAGGCCAGGAGATTCGCCGGCTCCATCTGCTTCTTGTAATAGTGCGGGGTGCGCACCATGGCGACGTCATAGCCCAGACCGGCGGCATACTCAGTCAGGCGCAGGGTCTCAACCGCCGACTCAATCCCCGTTCCTGCAACCAGGACTTTACTGGGCGCAGTGGCTTCCCGCGCCGATTTAAATACATCGCGGCGCTCCTGGTCGGAGAGCATGATGGCCTCGCCCGTCGACCCGAGCACGACGATGCCGGCCACAGGAGTCCGAGAGTAGCGCTCGACGTTGGATTCGAGCTTCTTGAAATAAACGTTGCCGTCGGGATAGAACGGCGTGGTGATAGGAGGAAAAATGCCAGATAGCAGCATAAGTAATTCTATCCGGAAATTGCCCCTCGGGAGCAGTTAGCTAACAAGCCGCCGGATCCCGGTGCCTCGATCCGCGTGCAAGTGCTGCAGAGCGCGCACGTTCACTTCGCCACGTTGAAGCGCAGCAATACCCTCGGCGGCAGCTCGAGCGGCTGCCAGCGTCGTAATGGTAGGAATGCGCGCCGTGACCGCCGCACGCCGGATGGCCTTCTCGTCGAACCAAGGCTCTTGCCCTGTTGGAGTGTTGACCACAAGTTGGATGCGCTGGCCTTTGATGAAGTCAACGACGTTAGGCCGACCTTCCTTGACCTTGTAAACGCGCTCTACGTTCATGCCAGCCGCTTCAATGACATCGGCAGTGCCTGCCGTGGCCACAAGCTTGAATCCCATGTCGACAAACTTGCGGGCAACGCTGGCGACGTGCCGCTTGTCGTGGTCGGTGACGCTGATAAAGACTGCGCCCTGCGTTGGCAATTTCTGCCCTGCGGCCAGTTGCGCTTTAGCAAAGGCCTCGCCAAAGTTATCGGCTACGCCCATGACTTCACCGGTGGATTTCATCTCCGGCCCCAGCACTGTGTCCACGCCAGGGAACTTGTTCCACGGGAATACCGGCGACTTCACGTAGTAGAAGCTTCCAGTGTCCAAGTCTGCGCGGCGATCGATAAACTCGGGCAGGAATTCGCGCAACTTGCGGCCCGTCATGAGCCGCGCCGCAATCTTGGCCATCGGAACTCCAGTGGCCTTCGAAACGAAAGGAACCGTTCTCGAAGCCCGCGGGTTCACTTCGAGCACGTATACTTTCCCGCCTTCCCCGCCATTACCCACCGCACTGCCGTCCCCCCGCGGAATCGCAAACTGAATATTCATCAGCCCGACAACTTTCAGCGCTTTCGCCAGCTTGAACGTGTATTCGCGCATACGTTCGAGCAGGTGCTGAGGGATGTCGACTGCAGGCAGCACGCAGGAGGAATCGCCGGAGTGAATACCGGCCTCTTCGATGTGCTGCATGATCCCGCCGATGACGACGTCGTCGCCATCGGAAAGCGCATCGACGTCCACTTCGATCGCGTCTTCCAGGAAATGATCGATCAGCACCGGACGGTCGTGCGAATACTCGACCGCGTCTTTCATGTAACGGACAATCGATTGCTCGTCGTAAGCGATCACCATGGCGCGGCCGCCAAGCACATACGAAGGCCGAACCAGCACGGGGTAGCCGATGCGATTCGCGCCCTCGACTGCTTCTTCAATCGAAGTCGCCATCACGCCGGGCGCTTGCGGAATCTGCAAATCTTCCAGCAGCTTGTTGAAATGTTTGCGGTCTTCCGCAAGATCAATTGACTCTGGCGATGTTCCGATAATCTTGACCCCGGCCTCTTTGAGCGGAAGCGCCAGGTTCAGCGGCGTCTGCCCGCCGAACTGCACGATTATGCCCACCGGAGCACCTTTCGAAGTCTCGTGTTGATAGATGGCCCAAACATCTTCAAAGGTCAGGGGCTCGAAGTAGAGGCGATCGCTGGTGTCGTAGTCGGTCGAGACGGTCTCCGGATTGCAGTTGATCATGATCGTCTCGTAGCCGTCGTCGCGCAGAGCGAACGACGCATGGCAGCAACAATAATCGAACTCAATTCCCTGCCCGATTCGATTCGGCCCACTCCCGAGGATGATCACTTTCTTCTTATCGGTCGGAGCTGCTTCGTCCTCGTCCTCGTAAGTTGAGTACAGATAGGGCGTGAAGCTTTCAAACTCCGCCGCGCAAGTGTCCACGCGCTTGTAGACCGGCATGATGCCGTGCTTCTTGCGCAGGTGCCGGACCTTTTCCTGTCCTTCGAGGCGCCAGACCTGAGCGAGCCGCCCGTCGGAGAATCCCATGCGCTTTGCCTCGCGCAGCACTTCGCGAGGGATCGACTCCATCGGATGCTTCTCCAACTCAAGCTGCTGGTCGTTGATCTCCTTGAGTTGATAAAGGAACCACGGGTCCATCGAAGTCATCTTGGCGATCTGCTTGACCGTGTGTCCCTGGCGAAGCGCATAGCGCACGTAGGCAAGGCGCTCCGGATGCGGTGTGACCAGACGCTGCGTCAGGATCTTGGGCTCGATCTTGTCCGCGCCTACTTTCCGGCCAGTATCGAGCGAGCGGATTCCCTTCATCAACGCTTCCTTGAAGGTGCGGCCGATGGCCATCACTTCGCCGACGGACTTCATCTGCGGGCCAAGCGTGTCGTCGGCGCCGGGAAACTTCTCGAACTGCCACTTGGGAATCTTCACGACCACGTAGTCGAGCGTCGGCTCGAAGCAGGCAGGAGTCTTGCGCGTGATGTCGTTGCGAATTTCGTCCAGCGTATATCCCACGGCGAGCTTGGCGGCGATCTTCGCAATCGGAAATCCGGTTGCTTTCGAAGCCAGCGCAGACGATCGGGAGACGCGCGGGTTCATCTCGATCACCACCATCCGCCCGGTCTCCGGATTTACTCCGAACTGAATGTTCGATCCGCCGGTATCGACGCCGATTTCGCGGATGACCGCAATCGACGCGTCGCGCATCGCCTGGTATTCGCGATCGGTGAGCGTCTGCGCCGGAGCGACTGTGATCGAATCGCCGGTGTGCACGCCCATCGGATCGAAGTTCTCGATCGAGCAAATGATGATGACGTTGTCTTTGGTGTCGCGCATCACCTCGAGCTCGAATTCTTTCCAGCCGAGAACAGACTCTTCGATCAACGCCTCGTGTACCGGGGAGAAATCCAGTCCGCGGCTCAGGACTTCTTGCATCTCCTCGCGGTTGTACGCGATGCCGCCCCCGGAACCACCGAGCGTGAACGACGGGCGAATAATGACCGGGAACCCAATCTTGCCCGCGAACTCGAGGCCGTCTTTTGCGTTGTTGACCAGCGCTGATTTGGGCACATCGAGGCCGATCTTCTGCATCGCGTCTTTGAAGAAAAGGCGGTCTTCAGCCTTCTTGATGGCCGCTACGTTCGCCCCGATCAAAGTCGCGTTGTACTTTTCCAGCACGCCGCCGTCGGACAGTTCGATCGCGAGATTCAGCGCAGTCTGTCCGCCCACTGTCGGCAACACCGCAAACCCCGCGCTCGGAGACATTTCCCGCTCGATGCGGATGATTTCTTCGAGATACTCCAGCGTTAGAGGCTCGATGTATGTGCGGTCGGCCGACTCGGGATCAGTCATGATGGTGGCCGGATTCGAGTTCGCCAGCACCACTTCGTAGCCCTCAGACTTAAGGGCCTTGCAGGCCTGCGTGCCGGAATAATCAAACTCCGCCGACTGCCCGATGACGATGGGTCCGGAGCCGAGTACGAGAATTTTCGAGATGTCAGTGCGTTTGGGCATTAGGCAACGTTACCCTTCCACTCCTCCATCATCTTCGTGAATTCCTTGAACAGATAATGCGAGTCGTGCGGGCCGGGCGCGGCTTCCGGGTGATATTGCACGCTGAACAGCGGCATATTCCGGTGGCGAAGGCCTTCGAGTGTATTGTCGTTCAGATTCATGTGCGTAAACTCGACTTCGCTCTGCGCCAGCGAATCCGGATCAACCGCAAAATTATGGTTGTGCGCCGTGATCTCGATCTTCCCGGTTTTCAACTGCTTCACGGGATGATTTCCGCCGTGATGGCCGAACTTCAGCTTGAAGGTCTTGCCGCCCAGTGCGATTCCCGTCAGCTGATGTCCCAGGCAGATTCCGAAAATCGGCTGCCGCCCCATCAACCGGCGAATCGAATCCACCGCGTAAGTGCACGGCTCGGGATCACCCGGGCCGTTCGAAAGAAAAACTCCGTCCGGCTTCAGAGCCAGCACGTCTTCCGCCGGAGTTTGCGCCGGAACCACCGTCACCTTGCAGCCCTCGCCGCGGAGCTTGCGCAGAATGTTTTGCTTGATGCCGAAGTCGTAGGCGACCACGTGGAACCGCGGCGGTTCATCCTTCACTCCGACCACGGCGACCGGCTCGTGCGAGCGCTCGCCCACTTCCCAGACGTACGGACGCTTCGTGCTGACCTCCTTCGCCAGGTCCATCCCATCCATCTTCGGGATCGACCGCGCTTTCGCGATCAGCTTGTCGGCGTCGTTCTCGATGGTCGAAACTACTCCGCGCATCACGCCGTGGTCGCGCAGGTGCCGCACCAGTGCCCGTGTGTCGATATCCGACAGCACCGGCACTTTGAACTGTTCCAGATATTCCTCCGCCACCTGCTGGGAGCGCCAGTTCGAGCTCACGCGCGAAAATTCGCGCACGATCAGCCCTTCGATCCACGGACGCGTGGCTTCGTTGTCTTCCTGGTTGGTGCCGTAGTTTCCGATTTCTGGATTCGTCAGAACGACGATCTGTCCGGAGTAGGAAGGATCGGTGAAAATTTCCTGGTATCCGGTAATGGAAGTATTAAAAACGACTTCGCCGTAGCATTCGCCTTTGGCGCCGTAGCCTTTGCCTCGGAAGACTCTGCCGTCTTCCAGCGCAAGGATAGCCTGCATTCTCGCTCCGGTGAGTGGATTTTATGAATCTTATCAGGGAAATCCGCCTCGGCCAAGCGCGGAATCACGATTCGATGAGGAAAACTCGACCAAAATTCGAGTCGATGAGATCAAAATTACGAACTGCAGATCGTGCGGCTACCGCACGCGTCCTAGCTTGTCCATGGGCCAATACCCGAAGACTGCCTTGCCGTAAATGTAACTCTGGTTCACGGCGCCGAAATCGCGGCTGTCGTTAGACATTGATCGATGATCTCCGAGGACAAAATAACTGTTCGCCGGCACAACGAGTTCCGGGTAGGTGCGTGTGTCGGCATACTCGGCCGGAACGTACGACTCATCCAGCTCCTGGCCGTTCACATAGACCTGGCCGCCGTCGATGCGAATCTTATCCCCGGCCATCCCGATGACGCGCTTGATGTAGCTCTTCGAAGGATCGCGAGGATAGCGGAAGACCACAATGTCGCCGCGTTCGATAGGTTCCAGCCGATACACGAATTTGTTGACGAAGATCCGCTCCTGATCCTCGAGCGAGGGCATCATGCTCGTGCCCTCGACCTTCACGGGCTGGTAGAGGAAGACGATGATGAAGGCGGAGATTGCAACCGAAATAACCAGATCGCGCAGCCACACCCCAATGCCGGTTCGAATCGGCGTCGCTGGGGGTGCGGGCTGAGGGTTCCCGGCGGGAGTTGGCGAACCTGTCCCCACGGCGGAACCTGGATCTGAAAATGTCTCCGGCATTGCTTCCTATTGTATACAGAACCCGGCGGGAACATAGCAGGTTGTATCGGCAGATTCCGCCGGGGGCACAATCCGCGGGTACCCCTGCCAATTCCCGCCCAGCGGGTTACAATAAAAGCACTTTGAGGGATGCTATGAAGCTGGTGTTTCAGAACAAGATGATCTATCGCAGCCTGACGGTGGCTTTTCTATTTCTTGTCACGCTCACTATGACGGCCCAGTGGTCCTCACCTCAAGAAGACGGCGAGATTCCGGCCTTCAATGCAGGCCCTCCACCGAAAGGAACGAAACTGCCCCCCATCCTGACCAAAGCTGACCTTTGGGGAGCGGACGCGCAATATCCGTACCAGACGCACGCTTACGAGCTCGCTGCGAAGATTCCCGCCGTGCTTCACCAGCAACCGTGCTATTGCTTTTGCGACCGCTCGGGACACAACAGCCTACACAGCTGCTATGAGAACACTCATGGGGCGCAGTGCACCACCTGCCTGAAGGAGCTTTACTACTCCTACCAGCAGCACCAGAAGGGCAAGTCGCCAGCTCAAATCCGAGCGGGAATTATCAAAGGCGAGTGGAAACAGATCGACCTGCAAACGGCAGCAGCGATCAATTAGTCTTGAGTTGCGTGGGACCCGTACTAGCGCTCGATACCCGGTACTTGGTTCTGCAACCTGGCAACTGGACCTGCACCCGCCCTTTGAGTGATACTTTACTGCTCAATCAGGAACGCGATTCGCAAGGAGTTCCCTATTACCAAGAGCACAGGAAGAGTTTTGCACATGGCTCAGAAATCTACTCCGAAGAAGACGGTAGCGGAGGATCCTCGCTATACCCAGGCTCTGCAGAGCTATGAGTCTGGTCTGCGCTTCATGCAGGAGCACAAGTTCGACAAGGCGAAGCCTCATTTTCAGAAAGTTCTGGCTGGCCCCGTCAAGGAACTGGCCGACCGCGCCACCGTTCATCTCAACATCTGCAACCAGCATTTGGACCGCTCCACTGCGACGCAGTTCAAAACGCCGGAAGAGCACTTTGATTACGCCGTTTCGCTGATGAACCTCGGCGACTACGTGACGGCCCGGGAACATCTGGAAAAACTTCTCAAGCAGAATGCCAAGTCGGACTACGTGGTATACGGTCTGGCGGCGCTTGACTGCCTGACGGGCCACGTTGAGGATTCGCTCCGCCGTCTCGATGAAGCGTTGCGGCTGAACTCTGCACTTCGATTTCAGGCGCGCAACGATTCTGATTTCCAGAATCTGGCAGAGGATCCCCGGTTCACGGAGCTCCTCTATCCCGATCCAGGGGCTGAGGCCGGATCTGACGGCGACCTGGGCGAAGAGTCTCTCTAACCCAGCCAGGATCTCCGATGGAAACCAAAGCCGCCGAATTCGCGACGCCGCATCCGACCGCGCAAACTGGCGGGATTCGCGTCGTTGCCATCGGAGGCGGGACCGGGCTCTCCACGCTCCTCAAGGGCCTGAAACGCTTCGTGCTTTCGCCCGCGGATATTTCCTCTGTCCCGCCGGACTCTCCGCTGATTCGTGATCTTTCCGCAATCGTCACCGTGAGTGATGACGGCGGCTCCAGCGGCCGGCTGCGGAAAGAATTCAACATGCTTCCGCCCGGCGACATCCGCAACTGCATCGTCGCCCTGAGCGAAGACGAAGCCCTGCTCTCCAAGCTTTTTCGTCACCGCTTCGAAAAAGGCTCGGGACTGGAAGGCCACAGCTTCGGCAACCTGTTTCTTGCCGCGCTCACTTCCCTGACTTCTGATTTCTCAGAGGCTGTGCGGCTATCGTCAGAGATCTTGCTGACTCGCGGACACATTTATCCGGCTACGACTTCGAACATTGAACTTGAGGCTCTGATGGAAGACGGAAGCCGGGTGCGCGGTGAGACCACGATCACTGCCAGCAAAGGGCGCATCCGGGAATTGTTTCTCGTGCCTCCGGACGTGGGTCCAATGCCGCAAACCCTCGACGCAATTGCTCACGCGGACCTGATCACGATCGGCCCGGGATCGCTTTTCACCAGCTTAATTCCCAATTTGCTGGTTCGCGGTATCGCGCAAGCCATCGTCGAATCGTCTGCGACCAAAGTTTACGTTTGCAATCTGATGACGCAGGCGAACGAGAGTCTCGGGCTCACGGCGGCCGATCATATTCGCGCGCTCAACCGGCACGCGCACAAGCAGATTTTCGATTATGCACTGATCAACCGCACTCCGGTCTCGAACGAGATGAAAGCGAAATACGCACTCGAAGGCGCGTGCCAGATCGTGAATGATCTCGACGCAATCGAAGCCCTGGGAGTGATTCCCGTCCTTGGAGACTATCTCGAAGATGCCGGGGTCGCTCGCCACAACACATCGCGCGTCGCGCGCGATCTCATGCAGCTCACGTCGCAACACCCACGAGAAGAGCGCACAACATAAATCGTAGGATTACGTTGTCATTCCGAGCGAAGCGAGGAATCCGCCCTTCGCCAGTTGCACCCCAGGGTATTTGTCGCTCGCAATCACTTCCTGTATGGTGATGTTTCCCGCCTTGACCATCTACTGTCTTCGAGGCAAATCACAATGCGCTCTTCCCTGCTCATCCTCAGCGTTCTGCTCATCACGTCCGCCTTGAGTTTCGCCCAGACCGGTCCCGAACAAGGTGGCCACGAAGTTCAAATTTGGGCCGGCGGCGGACACTCCGTGAGTGGCGGACGAGGCAACACGAGCGCTTTTAACGCCGGATTGCGCTACGGATGGATCCTCACAGGGCCGCATCTTCCCGGCTTTCTTCGCGGACGTTTCGAGTATGCAGTCGATGCTGTTCCCGTCTTCCTGATTTTCCAACCGGCAAACACTGCCTACGGCGTAGGCTTCGATCCGTTGGGATTGAAATGGAATTTCGAACGCCATGGCCGCTTCTCGCCTTATCTGGAACTCACGGGTGGGACCGTCTTCACCGACCACAATGTCCCCACTGGAACCAACACCGTTAATTTTATGGATCAGGCCGCTCTGGGAATACACATTCTTGGTGAGAGGCATAACGTCAGCCTCGAGCTGCGCTACATGCACATCTCGAACGCGGGACTGGCCGTGCCGAACCCGGGGATCAACACAGTTCAAGTGAGGTTGGGCGTTGGAAAGTTCTTCGGTAGGCATTGACTATTTTTCTAGAGATGTTGCCGGTAGAGTCTCCACGATAGCGGCAACCTTGCGTCACTCCGCTCGTCCAGCTATCCTCATCCGTTATGTCCACGCTCGTCGAATGCGTTCCCAATTTTTCCGAAGGCCGCGATAAAGCCAAAGTTGACGCCATAGTCGACGCCATGAAGATGCCTGGCGTCTACCTGCTTGACCGCGAGATGGATTCCGACCACAACCGCTGCGTCATCACACTGGTCGGCGAGCGCGAGGCCATTCAGGAAGCGGCGATCCGCGGCGTGGGCAAGGCTGCCGAACTGATTGACTTGACGACTCACACCGGCGCGCATCCCCGCATGGGCGCGTCTGATGTTATTCCATTTATCCCGATCGACGGCGTCACAATCGAAGATTGCGTCACCATGGCCAACCATGTTGGCGAACAGATCTGGCAGCGCTATCAGATTCCGGTTTATCTCTACGAAGCGGCGGCCCGCACACCCGAACGCCAGGGACTCGAAAATATCCGTCGCGGCCAGTTCGAAGGCATTCGCGCTGAAATCGCGACCAATCCTGCGCGCCGCCCGGATTTCGGCGACCCGCGCGTGCATCCGACGGCAGGTGCAACGGTCGTGGGTGCGCGCAAGTTTCTGATCGCCTACAACGTCTTCCTCAACACTACCGACGTCGACATCGCCAAGAAGATCGCGAAGGCCGCCCGCTTCTCCAGTGGAGGCATGCGCTTCGTCAAAGGCGCAGGATTTCTGGTACGTGGACTGGCGCAGGTCTCGATGAACCTGACCGACTTCGAGCAAACGCCTGTCCACCGCGTATACGAGATGGTCAAGCGCGAGGCCGCGCGCTACGGCGTCCTGCCTCTCTCGAGCGAGATCGTCGGACTCATCCCCAAGAAAGCTTTGGAACAGGCTGCAGAATGGTTTCTGCAGGTCGAGAATTTCGATTCCTCGCTGGTCCTGGAGAATCGGCTGGCCTCCGTGATGGGCGGCAAGATGGCCGTCGGCGGCCTGCGCGCCGGGGTGGAACCTTTCGTCGAACAACTGGCTGCTCCCACAGCAACACCTGGAGGCGGAAGCGCTTCTGCCGCCGCTGGAGCCATGGCGGCCGGACTCGCCACAATGGTCGCTTCCATGTCGCGCGGCAAGAAAGCCTACTTGCAATACGAATCGCAACTCAGCGCCGCCATTGTGCGCCTGGCTCCTCTGCGGGAAGAACTCAAATCTGCCATCGACGCTGACGCCGAGTCCTACAACTCTGTGATGAGAGCCTACAAAGAGTCGCGCGCTTCCGGCGACGAAAAATCCGGCGAAGTCCTGATCGAGGCCGCACTCAAAGAAGCGACGGCAGTCCCGCTCAGCGTCGCCGAGAAGGCAAACGAGATCACGCAAATCGCCGAATCGCTCGGGCCCATTACGAACCCCAACATGAAATCTGACCTGACGACCGCGTCGGCTCTGGCAAGAGCAGCCATCACCGGCGCGCTTGCCAATGTGGAGATCAATCTTGCCTCGCTAAAGGATCAATCGTTTATCGAGCAGGTTCGCCGACGCGCTGCTGCAATTAAGCCCTGATGTGGTTCCCGAGTATTTTCCCTTCGGACGGCCAGTACGAGCTTATGGATCCTATGTATTAGCCGGTTCCGCTGGCTCGCGAGTCGAAAACCTTAAAGCTGGGTTTAAGCAACGAAAGGCTTATATCTCCCGGACTGGTGAGGTCGCTCAATGGGCCGAGCTGCGTTTCTGTGTCTCTCCGCGTTAGTTTTCATTTCCACCGGAGTTCTGCTCAGCACAAATGGCTGCGGCGGTAGTCCTTCCCAGTCGGGAAATACCACGCTTCCTCCAGGGAAGGTCGAGCACATTGTGATCATCTTTCAGGAAAACCGGACGCCCGACAACCTGTTTCAGGATCCGATTCTAATCAGTGCCGGAGCAGATATCGTCAATAGCGGCGTCATCTCTACGGGACAAACCGTGCAGCTCGCCCCCACTCCACTGGCCATCGGCTTCGATCTCGACCACGCCCACAAGGCCTTCGTCACGATGTACGACAGCGGCAAGATGGACGGGGACAACCTTAATCCGCTCTCTTGCGTGTATGGCGCGACAAATTGCCCGCCACCGAATCCACCGCCCAATCCGCAATATCAGTACGTCAATGCTTCCGACGTTCAGCCTTACTATCAAATGGCGGAGCAGTACACCTTCGCTGACCGAATGTTCCAGACCAACGAAGGCCCGAGTTTTCCTGCGCATCAGTTCATCATTTCAGGGACGTCGGCTCCAACCGCAACCAGCAGCTCTTTTGTCGCCGAAAACGCGACCGGGATTGCCGATCCCGGGGACGACACCGGCTGCACCGCTCCCGCCGCAGAGTTCGTTTCTTTGATCAATGCGAGCGGCAGCGAATCCAGCACTATGTACCCCTGCACCGACCATCCGACGCTCACCGATGAACTCGATTCCAGGAACATCAGCTGGAAGTACTACACACCCTCTGCCGGGTCGCTCTGGACCAGCCCTAACGCGATCCAGCACATGTGCGGCCCAAACGCGACCCCGCCCAACGCAACCGCGTGTGTCGGCTCGGACTGGGTCAATCATGTCGTTCTTTATACGACACAGAACCCCGCGCGCATCCTCACCGACATCAGCAACAATCAACTTCCTGCGGTGAGCTGGGTCATACCCTCCGGGACAAATTCCGACCATGCGGGTTCTACAGCCAATACCGGCGGCCCTTCGTGGGTTGCCTCCATCGTGAATGCCATCGGCAACAGTTCTTATTGGTCAAACACCACCATCATCGTTACTTGGGACGATTGGGGCGGCTGGTACGACCATGTGCCCCCGCCGAAAGTGATCGATGACGGCGCAAGTTGGGGATCGGGCTATGTTTACGGTTTTCGCGTCCCGCTCATCGTGATTTCGCCATACGCGAAGGCAGGCTATATCTCGCACGCTAACCATGACTTCGGCAGCATTTTGAATCTCATGGAGGAAGCTTTCGGATTGCCTTCCCTCGGTTATGCCGATGCCTACGCCGACGACCTCTCCGACTGCTTCAACTACAACCAGACGCCGTTGGTATTCAAGACAATCAGCGCCCCGCTGGACGCCTCCCACTTCTTGAATGACCGAAGCCCACTGACCGATCCGGATGACGATTAAAGGGGCCGACCGGCGCACTCAGAAATACGCCTTTAAAGCCGTGTCCAACCAGTCAACGGTCCTTGTACTTTTGTTTGCTTGGTTCGGCTTGCAAGTAAAATAGAATGGAACGATCCAATAACGACAAGGCTGGATCGCGCATCTAAGAAAAAGTGCGCTCAACCCTGATTTTTCTTCGACTTCGAGGCGTTATGAAACTATTCAAGATGTGCCTGGTTTCTCTACTTCTGGTGAGCATGGCGTACGCCATGCCCCTGAACTCGTCTGCCCGTTCCTGCGTTCCCGCCGACCTGCTGCAGCTGATTTCGGTCGACTACCGCGCTCTTAAGGACTCCCCGACCGCGATGGCCCTCAAACAGCAGCTGATGCCCGACAACATCAAGCAGTTCGAAACCGCGTTGAAAGGCATTGGTCTTGACCCGGAAAAAGATGTCGACACCCTGACCTTCGCCTCGTTCCGTTCCGGCAAACAGGGAGTGAAAACCGTCGGCGTGGCCAGTGGCCCATTCCAGATGAAGACGGTTCTGAAGAAGATGAAGCTGCAGAAGTATGTGCCGAAGAAGTACGGGAGCGCGGACATTTATCCGATGGATGGCGGCTTCGTGATGACCTTCCTCGATGACAGCTCACTGCTCTTCGGCGATTCAACCGCCATTCACGTCGCCCTCGACACGAAGGATGGTCAAGTCATGGGCCTCGACACCAATGGCAACATGGCCGACATGATGACGGATGTGGATTCCAATGCTGTCTGGAGCATTCTCGACCAGCAGGGTACTCAGAATGCGCTGCATTCCGCGATGGGAGACGCATCCAAGATTGCCGATTACGACAGCATCAAGAAGCGCCTTCTCGGATCGCGCTACTCGATGAACTTCAACAGCGGCGTAACCTTCGATATGACCGTCATCACTTCTGACTCGACGACGGCTGCTTCCGTCTCTTCCATGCTCAAAGGTTACATGCTGTACAAAAAGATCAGCGCAACCCCGTCGGAAAAAGTCGCAGTGGAAAACACTTCGGTCGACTCCGATGGATCGAACGTACACGTGGGCTTCAAAGCGAACGACCAGCAATTCCAGTCGTTGATGCATTCAGAACTATTCGCAGCAGTCACCCACTAGAAACCGCATCGGCTTTCGAAAAAAAGGCACCAGGTTCTCCCTGGTGCCTTTTCTACTTCAGAGCTTACCGTAACGATCCGGCCGACTACTTACTCATCGTGCCGGCTTTGGCCGCCCCCATTTTCATTCCTGCTTTCACGGACGAAACCGGGATCATCGCATGCTCGTACGGTGTGCCAGGCCACATCATGTATGGACCGGAAGGATTCGCATCGGCACTCGAAGCCAGTCCAAGAGATTTCGCGCCCGGACCCACAATCATCACATGAGGACCGGTAACGACCCAGTGGTTGTCGGCAGTTTTTGCCGTTGCAAATGGATCGGTGTTACTTGCACCGTCGTCGCCTGCGAGCATGTACGTGAGCCCAAGCTTGTCGGGCGGTGGCTGGCGCTTCATCCACGCATCGAAAAATGCCAGGCTGCCGGCATCGGCGCACATCTTCTCTTCACCGACTACCATGCAGGTGAATCCGTTCTTCCCCTGCCGCAGGGTGGTCATCTTTCCACTTTCGTCCATGCGGGCAATCGTCGCGTCCTTCCCCACGGCTTCGGGAGCGGCCGAAAGCGCTTGGGCGATGTATTGGGCATCCGACGACTGTGTTTTGTTTTGCGCGGAGATGACACCGACAAAAAACACGAGCGAGACTGCCAGGGCAAAACTTGCCCTTCGCTGACGCATATTCTCCTCCTGATTCTTGGTTTGACTTCCCCAGGGTGAAAAGGCAGGAGAATTCTACCGCGTTCGGACTTAAGGTCAAGCTGCCGTCGCGAGGGCGAGCGACGTCGGGCTATCGCTTGGTCCCCTCAGCTCTTTTTCGCTTTGCCCATCCTTCTTTTACCACCTGCTGCGCTCGCCCGACCGCCAGCGCATCCTCAGGGACATCGGTGGTAATGCACGACGCGGCGGCCACGTACGCGCCCTTCCCAACACGCACCGGTGCGATGAGCGTGCTGTCGCTGCCAATGAAAGCCCCATCGTCAATCACGGTCTTGTTCTTATTTACACCGTCATAGTTGCAGGTGATGGTTCCAGCCCCGATGTTGACTCCGGCGCCGATCACAGCGTCTCCCAGATAGGTCAAATGATTCGCCTTCGAGCCTTTGCCGAGCTTGATTTTCTTAGTCTCGACAAAATTCCCCACGTGCGCCCCCTCGCCGATCTCGCTCCCGGGACGCAGATGCGAATACGGCCCCAGAATCGCCCTGGCGCTGATCGCCGCTCCTTCCATCACGCATCCCGGGCGCACTAGAACGCCATCTCCGAGCACAGAGTCGCGAATCACGCAGAAAGACCGTACGCGGCACGCCGAGCCGATCTTCGTATCCCCAAGCAACTGCACGTAAGGTTCAATCACCGTGTCCGGTGCAATTTCCACATCCGCATCGATCACGCACGTCGCCGGATAGAAGATCGTCACTCCGTCCGCCATCAATTGCTGGCATTTGGCCAGTCGCATCTGCTGGTCGATGTCGGCCAATTCCGCGCGTGTATTTCCGCCCAGAACCTCGCTGGCGTTCGCCGTTTTCCATGCCACCACGCGCCGGCGCGCCTTGCACAGAACTTCCGCCATATCGGTCAGGTAATACTCGGAGTGTGCATTGCCAGTCGAGAGCTTGTCGATGTTTCCGTACAGCTCTTTCACCCCGAACACGTAAAATCCGGAATTGATCTCCCGGATCTTCTTCTGAGCCAGGCTCGCAGCCTTCTCCTCAACGATCCTTTCAACCTCGGCGCTGCAGCGGGCTCTTCCGCAACACTCGTCCGTATCCAGTCGGATTCTCCAGTTCCGCGCTTAGTAGCGTCATGGCGGCACGCTCTTCCAAATGAAAAGTCCGGAGGCGTCCGATTGTTCCCGGAGTAATCAGAGGCGCATCGCCCGAGAGCACGATCACGTGGTCATATCCGGCCAGCGCTTCGTGCGCGACCATGAGCGCATGCCCGGTCCCTTTTTGCTCGGGCTGGAGCACAAAGTTGATGCCCGTATGCGCCATCCCACTTCGCACGCGATCGGCCTCGTGTCCGATGATTGCGTAGACATCCTTCGCGGGGACAATCTGTACTGCGGCCCGGATCACGTGCTCCAGCAGCGGCTTTCCGCCGACTTCATGTAACACTTTAGGAAGCTGGGATTTGAGCCGAGTTCCCTTCCCGGCCGCCATGATCGCAACCGCGATCCGCGCTGGCGAATTGGGAGCCGGTCCGCGGCGGGTGGAGACGGCCGCAAGAGAAGGTTTCGCTTTCGATTTCTTCATTCGACCTCAATATACCGCGACCGTGTCGCGATGGCTATTTTCCTGATCCTGACCTACAATCTCTCGGCGCACTGCTGGCAACGGGTCAAGGCGGGCGCTCACACCACTACCGGGGGTATCGTATCCATGCCGAAGTACGTTATTGAGCGCGACATTCCACAGATTGGAAACGTAACGCCCGACCAGGTCATCGCGATTTCGCAAAAATCCTGCAGCGTCCTCAACAAGCTGGGACCGCAGATCCAGTGGCTGCACAGCTACGTCACGCCGGACAAAATCTACTGCGTGTACATCGCTCCCAACGAAGAGATGGTGCGGGAACATGCCAAGCAGGGTGGCTTCCCCGCCAACCGGGTTTCGGAAGTGAAGTTGGTTATCGATCCGACCTCGGCCGAGGCTTAAGCTCTAGAGCCCCAGTCCCCCATCCACCGCCAGGATTTGACCGGTAACGAATTGCGGCGCGGTTGCGAAAAATAAAACCGCCGCGCCAATCTCTTCTCCGCGTCCGTTTCGCTGCATCGGCGTCTGCTTCGCCATTTTCCTCATTAATGCAGCCGCGGACTTTTCTCCGAGATCGATCATCCCGGGCGCAACCGCATTCACCGCGATCTCTGGGGCGAGCGCTTTTGCCATCACTTTCGTCAGCATGTGCAGTGCTGCCTTCGACGAGCAATAGTGCGCGTGCGTCGCCCAAGGTCGCAGTCCTCCGAGGGAGCCCATATTGATGATCTTCGCCTGCACCGGCCCCGCGCCCTTGCCGCGGCTTCGCCGCATCCACTTCAAGGCCTCGCGCGCGACCAGAAACGGCCCGCGCGTGTTCGAAGCGAAAATGGCGTCCCACTGGCGCGCCGTCAGCTTTTCAAATTCCGCAGTCTCGTAGTTCGCGGCATTGTTGACCAGAATGTCGATCCGTCCCAGTTCGCGTCCAGCCTCTTTCATCATCGCGCGAATACTTGCCTCATCCGTCACATCGCAGCGCAACGCAAATGACCGCACACCGAAACTCGACAGATCGACAACAGTCTGCTGAGCCTCCCGCGCCGAGATCCTGAAGGTGATGGCCACATCCGCGCCAGCCTCCGCCAGTGCGAGCGCCGATGCTCGCCCCAATCGCCGCGCCGCACCTGTAATAAGCGCAGTTTTGCCCTGAAGAGGTTTTTCGCGATGCTCCTGCATGGAGCGATTCTACCGTTCAGCCTGGCAACTTGTCGCAGGCAGGTCTGGGCTTCGAAATCCGGATTTCGTTGATCTGAGACTGCGAGAACCGCTGGTTAGCACTGCACCAAGCGGGAGAGCACCTCGGGCAAGAGGCTGATCTCCTCAGATCTCGCCACGACGGCGTCGACCTGTTTGGTCGCTCCGGGCGCCAATTTCCTTTCGTCTGTTACCAACAGAATTACAGGGATCTCCGGCTTCTTGCGTTTCAGTTCCCCGGTGATGAGCGCGGCCTCCGTTCCATGCTCATTGAGATCGATCACAACCGCATCCACTTCCTCCTGCCCAAACCGGCGGATACCTTCGTGACCGCTGCCGGAGCTGAATACTCTCCAGCCATGCTCGTTGAGCAGAGCGCAGCGCAAGTTCAGTAACACGGGATTGCTGCCGATACAGAGGACACTTCTGCCATGTCGCATAATTACCGGCTCCCCCTCGCCCGAGATGATGCACACCTCTTGGGCACCGGGCCTTCCCAGTTCAAGCAACCTGATATCACAGTTGATGCCCGAGACACCGTGTCCGAAATCACCCGCCAATGTCGACACTGCCCAGTTCTGCGGTCAAGCCATCAGACCAATTGCGAGGCAGCAACAATCCTTTAGTTCACTTGCTGCTGGAAAGATGCCAATCCGCCGCGCTAGAATCTCTCGCCATGTCGGAACTCCGCACTGTTTTGGTTTATTCCCGGAAGGGATGCCACCTTTGCGAGGTCGTCAAGGAGAGCCTTTCGAAGCTCTCCCGCCGCGGCGGCTTCACCTGGCGCGAGATCGACGTCGACACCGACTCCGATCTTCGGCGCCAGTTCAATGACGAAGTCCCGGTTGTTTTCATCGACGGTCGCAAAGCCTTCAAGTATCGGATGGATGAGCAAGAATTCCTGCGCCGTTTAGCCAGCTAGCTTCCTACCTTGTAAACCTGGCTTTTTCCAGTACAATCTGTCGCGGCATGCAGCGCACCGAACTCTATGCGGACCCGCGCAATCTTTTTCTTCACGATGTAGTCCTCGACTCCTGTCGCCGCAATCCGGCAAAGACCGCGATCATCGATACCTCTTGCGGCCGCCGTGTGACCTACGCGGAATACGGAGAAACAGTCGAAAGCCTGGCGCATGGCCTGATCGCGGCCGGCGTCAAGCCCGGTGAGGTTATCGCCATTTTCCTCTCGAATTCCTGGGAATTCTGCGTAGCTTTCCATGCCGCCCAACTCGCCGGAGCCATTCCCACTTTGCTCAATCCCACATACCGCGAGCGCGAGGTTCGATATCAACTCGATAATTCCGGCGCGGCAATCCTGATCACGGACGGCGGAAATATCGAAGGCATCAATCTCGCCGGATTGGCGAATCTGCGCCGGGTTTACACGACACGCCAGTCTGCGTCCGGTGCTGAACCTTTCGCGAATCTCATGAGCGGTTCAAAGACGTCGTTCCCGGCGCCCAGCCAGCCCTCCGACCAAGCCCTCGCCGCGCTTCCCTACTCCAGCGGCACGACCGGCTTGCCCAAAGGCGTGATGCTCTCCCACTCCAATCTCGTTTCCAACATTTATCAGCTCATCGGACCGAATGGGTCCGCGCTGAATTCAGCCAACAAGATCCTCTGTTTTCTGCCGCTGTATCACATCTACGGCCTCAATGTGATGCTGAATCCGTCGATGGTTCTGGGCGCGACGCTGGTGCTGATGCCGCGCTTTCATGTCCAACGACTGACCCAATTGATGATCGAGGAAGACATCACGATGATGCCGTTGGTGCCGCCAGCAATGAATGCTCTTTGCCAGGAGGCCGAAGCTGGACGATTCCCTCGCGATCACAAAGTTCAATGGGTGAAATCCGGCGCCGCGCCTTTGGCACCAGACCTTCCCCGCCGATTCACCGCTCTGACCAACATCCTTGTCTGCCAGGGATACGGGATGACCGAGGCTTCTCCCGTTACACATTGTGGCTTTCTCGATCCGGCTTGGTACCGTCCCGATTCGATCGGGCATCCGGTAGCTCAAACCGATTGCCGCGTTCTATCTCAACCCGATATCGATCCCGATGACACTCCCGACGACCTGACTGAAGCTCCTTCCGGACAGCCCGGAGAACTTGTCATGCGCGGTCCGCAATTCATGCTTGGCTACTGGAGGGAACCGGAGACCACCTCCGCCGTTTTGCGAGATGGATGGTACTGGTCTGGAGACATTGTCACTCGCGACCGCGAAGGTTTCTACCGCGTTGTTGATCGCCGCAAGGAGATGATCAAGTACAAAGGATTCCCCGTCGCTCCCGCTGAAGTCGAGGCCGTACTGCTCGAGCATCCGGCGGTAAAGGAATGCGGAGTCGTCGGCCGCGCTTGTCCTGAGGCCGGGGAAATTCCTGTGGCGTTCGTCTCCCTTCGCGATGGCTTCGTCGACAGCAACAAACTAGGAGAAGAACTCTGCTCGTTCGTCGCCGACCGTATCACGCACTACAAGCAGCCTCGCGAAGTTCATTTCGTCGATGCCATCCCGAAAACTCCCTCCGGCAAGATTCTGCGGCGAGAATTGCGCAAGCAAATGGAATGAGTTACGCGCCAGAAGTGACACGCTTTTGACAATGTCCTGACAATTGCCCGGCCTCCCGGCCACACACTCTCTCCAGCACGCGCCACGTGTGAATCGTCGTGGGCGCATGCCCGCAAATGCCCAGCCCTGCAACTGGTTTCGCGGGATGGCGGCGCGGAATTGCAAGGAGGATTGTCATGAAACTGTCTCACTTGAAAACCTGGGCGTGCGCTGCTTGGCTCGTTGCCGCGAGCGCGCTCCCGGTTCTGGCCCAGGGAAATAGCTTCAACACGCCCGGCAACGTTCTGATTTCTGATCAATACAACAACCGTCTCATCGAAGTGAATCCTGACACGAATCAGGTTGTCTGGCGCTTCGGAAACGGATCGAGCGTCGCGGGCCCGCACTCCGTCGTAGGTGTAAACGATGCCCAGCGCGTTGGCGCCCTTACTCTCGTTGCAGGCACTGGCGTACCGGCGGGAGCTGAGCCAACCTGCCCCAATGGATGTGCCGACAATCGCGTCATGCTCGTCGGCGAGAGCGGCGTCATCCTTTGGCAGTACGGCAAAGCCGGCGTCACCGGATCCGGCGCTAACGAACTCAACACCCCCGTGCAAAACACCTGGTTGCCGAATCGTGATGTCCTGATCACCGATCAAGGAAACATGCGCGTGATTGAAGTGAATCAGAACAAGGACATCGTCTGGCAGTACGGCCAGACCGGTGTTGCCGGCGACGGCGCGAACCAGCTGAACAGTCCCAACAGCGCAGAGCTTCTCGCTAACGGCCACATCCTCATCGCGGACGAGAGCAACAATCGCGTGATCGAAGTGACGCGCGCGAAAAAGATTGTCTGGAGCTATGGGTGCGCCACGTGCAGCCAGCTGAATGCAGCTGCCTTTGCCAGCCGCCTCCCGGATGGATCAACCCTGATCACCGACGGTGGTAACAATCGCATTGTCGATGTCGATTCGAAAGGCAATGTCGTCTGGACTTACTACACCAATATGCGTCCCGGAAGCGTTTCCAGTCCCGCTCCCAGCCGAGCTGTCATGTTGAAGACCGGAAATGTCCTAATCAGCGATCAGTACAACATGCAGGTGATCGAAATCGACCCAAGCTTCAACATTGTCTGGAGCCAGGGCGAAATCGCGGTACCAGGCACCGGCTTCGATTTGCTCAACGGTCCCTATGATGCGAAGGTCATCGGGGATTACACAGGTTTGACAAACCCCTTCTAACCGGAAGGGTGACCCTCTACAACTTTGGAGGGTGCCCCACCCTTGTCGCGAATTTCGCGACAGGGTGGGGCTTTTGAGTTTGAGTCTGATTTCGAAACCGACGAATGGTTTACCGACCAGAAGAAATCGCCACTACTTCGCCTTACCGCTGTCGTCCGGCAATTTCCGCGTGACCAGGAAACTCCAGATCACCTGATTCGCGTCTAGATCGGCACTCGTCTTGCCGATGGTATTCTCGGGCTCGTATTGCTCCCCGTTGGGCCACGTGTTCCCCGCGCCCTTCACGCTGTAGAGAACGGCCTGAGCGTTCTGTTGGCATCCGCTATACGTATCGACTTTGGTTTCCATGCCACCCTTCGCCTGCTCGGGCAGCTTGGTCTTCTCCGGCTTGTCGGCGCAGCGATCAATCTTGGCCCAGGCCTTCGCGCTGTCTTCGACCGACAACGTCGAAAGGCTGAGATTGTGCTCCGTGCCTCCTCCGTAAGGAACCACGGGATCGGATGTTCCGTTGATCATCAGCACCGGCACTGGACGCGCCGGCAGGCAGATCATGGTTTTCGGCATTGCCGCCCCTACGGCCGCTACTGCAGCAAAGCGATCCCCGAGGGAGCATCCAAGACGCAGGCTCATGAAACCGCCCTCTGACAACCCGATGGCATAGATTCGCGACGAATCTACTGAAAACTTCGTTCCGAGCTGGTCGAGCATCTGGTTGAAGAATCCAATGTCATCGCTCTCGGACGACCTGTGATCGTCGCTCGGATTCTGGCCGGGAGTCTGTTGCCCTCCGCCGCCTGGATACCCGCCGCCCCCGCCTCCGCCCGGATAACCTCCTCCACCCCCTCCGCCGGGATATCCTCCACCACCGCCACCCGGATACCCGCCGCCGTAGCGTCGATGTCCGCCTGGGTTCATCATCGGCGACCGCCGCTCCTGCGCGTGAACTCCTACATTCCATCGTCCATGCAATGCTGCCGGATATACGGCAATAATCCCGTCTTTATCGGCCAACTGATCGAAGCGCGTCAGCCGCTCCATGTCGTCCGGATCCTGATTCATGCCATGAAGCAGGATCACCACCGGATAGTGTCGTTGCGGATCGTATCCCGGAGGCAGCCGGACCGTGAAGTTGCGGTCAACGTCGTCCACCGTGACTTTTTCTCTTGTTTCCTGCGCCTTTGCCGCTTGGGTGGAAAATAGCAGCGCCATGCAGATCGCCGCTCCCAACCCTTGAGAGTTCATGAATTTCATTATTGTCTCCAGAGATTCCGACCCGACACTACGCCAAGCAGGCAGTTACTCAGGTTGGAAGCATTCTGCCCACCCAAAGTTGGCCGGAACAAGGAACTTTCCTTGAATCAGTTGCGTACATTCCATCAGCAAGCGAATGAACTCCGGCCAGCGCGTACTCAGCGCACACCGGGAAGGAGAACTACCGTGGACGGAATCACTGGCCTCGCAGCAGTCGTCATGGCTTTGGCAATCCCGACTTCAGTATTTGGGATGTACACCTTTTATCGCGTACGCAAACTTCGTACCGAGGAGCGTCTAGCCGCGATCCAGCGCGGAGTAGCGGTTCCCATGGAGGCCGATCTCACCCAGGCTGCGCATTCCCGCCGGGCGGGCATCCTGCTGGTTGCCGGCGCCGTCGGATACATGCTTGCTTTCAGCATCCTGGCACGCTACGAGCCCGACGCTATGATGGCTGGAGCGTTTGGTGCCATTCCGTTCGCCCTGGGACTGGGCTATTTGCTGGATTCGGCATTGATCCACCGCGATTCGCGCGCGTCGTGATATCGGGCGAAGTGGAAAGAGTAGAAGTGGAAGCGGTGATACGGCAAGTAGAGTAAGGGTGCCCCACCCTTGTCGCGCAGTTTGCGACAGGGTGGGGATTTTGACTTTGCGTCCCCGTGGATTGGGAACGGCTCAATCGCCGGTCAAGAACTTGTATTGCGCCTCGTTCAGAGGCACAACGCTCAACCGTCCCTGCCGCGCCAGCGGAGAATCCGCAAACAGCTTGTTCGCCTTCGCTTCGGCCAAAGTCACTGGCTTCGCGATCGCCTTCCCAACCTTGATCTTCACTTGCGGATTGCTGGCGTCCGCCGCGTCGACGGAAACCACGGTCGCAGTGCCCACCGCGCTCTTCTCGTCCCCGGTGTGATAGATAACGAGCCGTTCGCCCGCCTTCATCCCGCGCAGATTCTTCACTGCCACGGGATTCGAAACGCCATCCCAAATGGTCGTCTTTTCCTTTTGCAAATCGGCGAATGAATATGTAGACGGTTCGGTCTTCAGTAAGTAGTCCATAGTAGAGTTCCTGAAAATGTTTGAGTTTGTGCCGTCTGCCCGCCAGAAGCTTCAGTTCGGCTTTGTCGAATCCGGCGGAGGCGCTTCCTGCTTCGGCACCGGGTCCTTGGCGTGATCGTCGTATACCGAATATTGCCCCTGCGGCCTCTTCAGCTTGATCGTGATTTCCGTCTTCGATTTCGTAACATCGTAATCTTCGCCGAACGTCTGAAAGCCCGACGCGATGATCTGCACTCGCAGCTTTCCGTAAGGGATTCCGTCAAAATCCGCCTTCCCGTCCGGACTGGTCTTCAGCTCCATGTCTCCGCGTTCCTGATTGCCTTTCGCATTGACGGCATGCATGATCACCGCCGCATTTCGCACCGGCTTCCCGTTGTCTTCCTTCACCACTGAAAAATAGACCCACGAGGTTGGTTCCGTGTCCTTGTCCTTCTGCCCCACAGCTACGCTAGCGGCCCCAAGCAGGACCAGCCCAATCCCTGCAATGATGATCTTCTTCATGCGGTCATTTTATGCAGTTGGGAGCCAGCTGTCATCTCGCGCCAAACGGCAGGGCAACGCCTTCAGTGAAATGTGGCGACAGCCGCCCCCGGCTTTCCATCGAGCGAAGCTCGACCTAGCTCGCTCCAGTCCTGTTCGGACCGCCAACCCAAACTCCTCTAGAATGCTGCAGTGAAGACTTGGGACGTAATCATCATCGGTGGAGGCATTATCGGCCTCTCGCTCTCCATCGAATTGCGCAAGCACGGCGCGAGCGTTCTGGTGGTCGAGCGCGGAGAACCGGGCCGTGAAGCCTCGCATGCCGCCGGCGGCATGCTCGTCGACTGTCCGCTGGAAACCAAGCCGGCTCTGCAACCGCTGGCCACTGCAAGCGCGAAAATGTATCCCGAATTCGCCTACGAATTGGAAGTCGAGTCCGGAATGAAGGTGGACCTCAGG
The DNA here is from genome assembly GCA_963700225.1 of uncultured Acidobacteriota bacterium. Classification (GTDB taxonomy): domain Bacteria; phylum Acidobacteriota; class Terriglobia; order Terriglobales; family Acidobacteriaceae; genus Sulfotelmatobacter. The sequence continues at coordinate 42,485 of CAVOWU010000010.1, read as the reverse complement.
GACGATGGCACGATCCTGTTCCTATCGGAGGAGCACGGCAGTCGGTCAGCGCAGTTTCCCTCCTCATCGATTGCCGAACTTGAACCCGTCCTCGCAGAAAGCAATCCCGAAGAGACAGCAGTCTACCTCCAAGAGCGCAGCGTCGATCCCCGCGCACTCACCGCCGCTGCGTGGAAGACCGCCAAGAACCGCGGCGTGGATTTCTCCTCCGGCGATCCAGTCACATCCGTAAATCTCTCTGACTCCCACGCGAGCGGCGTGACCACGACCAAGACTTCTTTTCTCTCAGAGAAAGTCGTCAACTGCGCCGGTGCATGGTCCGGTCAAATCGGGCCTCTCTCCTTCCCGACTCGTCCGGTGAAAGGACAGATGCTCTGCCTCGTGATGCCCTCGCGCAACTTGATAAAACACGTGATCCGATCGCCCAAGGCATACCTCATCCCGCGCAGTGACGGCCGTCTTCTCGTCGGCGCCACCGTCGAAGAAGCCGGATTCGACAAGCGGACCGATCTCGCGACAATTCAGCGCCTGCATCGGGGCGCCCTCGAACTCGTCCCGAAACTCCGTGATGCCCGCATCCTCGAAGACTGGGCGGGCCTTCGTCCCGGCACTCCGGACGCTCTTCCGATTCTCGGCGCCACCGAGATACCGGGTTATTACGTCGCCACCGGCCACTTCCGCGACGGAATCCTCCTCGCACCCATAACGGCAAAGGTAATGGCTCATGTCATCGAAGGTGCAGAATCGAAATACGATCTCAAAGCCTTCTCGCCAAGTAGGTTCACACCAAGCTAATGCTTTCCTCTGTGCGCCCCCGTGTCTTCTGTGGTGAAAGCCTTCCTCTGCGCCACACCACCGCTCTCCGCGCTATACTGATTCGTTTCCTCGGACTCTCCATCCGCTATCTTGCGATGTCTGCCGAGATCCAGATCGTCGATACGAAAGGACTCTCCCTATGGCCTCTCCCGCAGTCGATTTCGCCCGCAGCAATCAGCAGCGTTTTCTAAACGAACTCAAAGATCTTCTCCGCATCCCCAGCGTCAGCACCCTTGACGAGCACAAACCAGACATCAAGAAAGCCGCCGATTATGTCGCGAGCGAACTCAAGCGCATTGGCATGGAGAACGTCGAAGTCATCCCCACCAAAGGGCATCCGCTCATCTACGCTGACTGGCTGCATGCCGCCGGCAAGCCCACCGCTCTGTGCTACGCGCACTACGACGTGCAACCCGCCGAACCGCTCGACGAATGGCTCACTCCCCCGTTTGAGCCCACCGAGCGCAACAACAACATCTATGCCCGCGGTGCCGTCGACGACAAAGGCCAACTGTGGATGGAGGTCAAAGCCCTCGAGTCCCTCATGCAGGCTGGCGGTGGCAAGCTTCCGATCAACGTGAAAGTGCTCTTCGAAGGCGAAGAAGAAGTCGGCGGCGAATCCATCGACGCGTACATCGTCAAAGAGAAAGCCAAGCTGAAAGCTGACTTCGCTCTCGTCTGCGACACCGAACTCTTCGCGCCCAATCTCCCAACTTTGTGTGTCGGCCTGCGAGGTCTGGTCTACACCGAGATCGAAGCCAAGGGCGCCAAGGTTGACTTGCACTCTGGCGTCTACGGAGGCGCTGCCCCGAATCCCTTTTTTGCCCTGATCGAGATCATCAGCAAGTTGAAAGATTCCAAGGGCAAAATTCTGATCCCCGGTTTCTACAAAGGAGTCAAGGCTCCCACCAAGGACGAACTCAAAGCCTGGAAGCGTCTTCCCTTCAACGAAGAAAAATACCGCAAGACCGAAGTTGGCTCCAAGGTTCTCACCGGAGAACCCGGTTACTCAGTCCTCTACCGCACCTGGGCGCGGCCTACTTTGGAAGTTCATGGCATGCCCGGAGGCTTCATCGCGGCAGGTGCCAAGACTGTAATTCCCGCCAAGGCTGCGGCAAAAGTCTCGATGCGTCTCGTGCCCAATCAGGATGCGGACGATGTCTTCAAGAAGTACTCCGCTTATGTGAAGAAGCTGACTCCCAAAGGCATCGAAACCAAGATCACGATCCATAGCAAGGGCCCCGCTGCCGTCGTGGGCACCGACAATCCGTACATCAAAGCGGCCACCGAAGCTCTGCACGATACGTTCAAGAAAGAAACTGTCTTCATCCGCAGCGGCGGCTCGATTCCAATCGTCACCGGCTTTCAAGACGTGCTGAAAATTCCCAGCGTGATGATGGGATTCGGTCTTCCCGACGATAACCTGCACGCGCCCAACGAGAAGTTTCACATCCCGAACTTCCACCGTGGGATTGAAACCATTTGCCGCTTCTTTGAGAAATTGGGCTGACTCTTAAGTGGCGCGGGCGCTTAAACCCGCGCCAGCTCTAATTTGCTTTTTGAACACCGACCGCCGGCTGGCGCGAGGCGGTCACCAGCGCGTCGAAGCGCGGGTCTCCATGCAGCGACGTGAGATCCGCGTCGCTCTCCAGTCCCTTACGAGTATTCGCGCCGAGTGCGTGATCTTCAGCGAATTGCAGGTTAGTGAACGCCTCGTCCCGCTTGCCTTCCAGCGCCAGAACGCAACCCAGTCCGTACGCCGAAGAGGCGGTGTCGGGATGCCCTGCTCCCAAAACGTGCATTCTACCTTCGAGTGCTTGCCGGTATAGCTTTTCCGATTCGGTAAAGCGCTTCTCTTTTTTCAGCAGATTTCCCAGATCGTCCTCGGCAAGTAACGTCGAGGGATGCTCCGGCCCCAGCGCTTGTCGCTTTGCGTCAATGGTTTGCCGGTACAGTTGCTCGGCCTCGAGATAGCGGCCTTCGTCCGTCAACACGTTCGCAAGGTTTCCCATCGCGATCACGGTGGAGCGATGCTCTGGACCAAGCGTTCTGCGCGAGATTTCGACCACATCGCGGAGCATTTTCTCTGCCTCGGCATTGCGCTTCTCGTCGTGCAAGACGTTCCCCAGGTTCGACATGCACATCAGGGTTCGGGGATGCTCCGGTCCAAAAGCTCGTCGCGAGGCCTCAAGCATTTCGACGTTGATTTTTTCGGATTCAGCCAACTTTCCATTGCTCTGCAGCGCGTTGGCCAGATTATTCATGGTTGCCAGGGTAGCCTTGTCGTCGGGACCAAGCGTACGGCGCTGAATCTCGAGAACTTCACGGAATGCCTGCTCCGCTTCCGCGTTCTTGCCTTCCCCAGTTAGATTGATCGCCAATCGGTTCCTCGCGGTCAGCGATATCTTGTCTTCGGCTCCGTACTTTCGAGTCGCGATTTCGATCGCGTCACGATATTGCTTCTCCGCTTCCGCGTAGCGACCTTCGTTAAACAAGATCCAGCCCAACCACGTCATGGAAGTCAATGTGTCGCGGTTTTCGGGACCAAGTACGATCCTGCGACCGTCTAGCGTCTCGCGGCATAACTTTTCTGCCTCCGGGTATCGGCCTTCAAAGGTCAAGACTTCGGAAAGGTCGTAGATCGATTGAAGTGTGTCTGGATTCCTCGCGCCAAGGGCGCGCTTTCGCGTCTCGACCGAGTGACGGAGCAGCGCCTCGGCCTTGGAATAGAGTCCGAGGTTCTTGTAAACACTGCCCATGACGAACATCATCTGGGCCTGGAGGTCCGGATCGTCGTGCAGCCCGGTGTCGATATCATTCGATGCCTTATCAAGAATCTCCCGCGCGCGGATGTCGTTGCCTCGCGCCTCGCTGGGATCCGCAACCTTAAACATTCCGGTCATAAACCCGGTGACACGATCCGCCCGGTCGCGCTCACGCGTAATCCGCCTCAACTCGAGCGTCTGCATTGCTGCGAACGCAATCAGGAGCACAGCCATGACGGTCACGGCGGCCACGCCAAACTTGTGCCGCTGAACGTATTTTCGGGTGCGATAGGCCGTGCTCGCGGGCCGCGCGGTGACAGGCTCGTTTTGCAAATACCGGTTGATATCGCTCGCCAGTTCCAGCGGTGTGCCATACCTGCGAGCACGATCCTTTTCCAGAGCCTTCAGCGTGATCCAATCCAGGTCACCTCGCAGCAGACTCGCCAGCTGACGCGGGTCGGTGCTTCGTTTTTCCGCGGCCGATGCAGATGAAGGATCACTGCTGATTCTCGTGCTCGGACTCGCCGGATCCTCTTCCTGCAACTTCCGCAAGACTTCATGAAACGGTTGGGTCTGCCACAACTTCGCATCGAAGGGCAGCACTCCGGTCAGAAGTTGATAGAGCACCACGCCGAGGGAATAGACGTCAGTGCGGGTATCCAGATCGAGCACACTGGGATCCGCCTGCTCCGGGCTCATGTATCCCGGCGTTCCGAGCGTCCCTCCAGCGCGCGTGACCAGCGTTTCGTCCGGCGATTGCTCTGAGACGGCTTTGGCGATGCCGAAGTCGATGATGCGCGGGATCGGCTTGCCATCGACTTCTACCACCAGAATGTTGGAAGGTTTCAGATCGCGATGAATAATCGCTTTCTGATGTGCGTGCTGAACGCCTTCACAGACCTTCGTGAAGAGAGCCAGACGCTCGCGGGTCGAGAGTCGTTTCTGATCGCAGTATTGCGTGATGGGAAGGCCCGGCACATACTCCATGACGAAGTAAGGCTGGCCCTCGGCCGTCGACCCTGCGTCGAAAACTTTGGCGATGACCGGATGGTCCATGATCGCCAGCGTCTGCCTCTCCAGGTCAAATCGTCGCAACGCCGAATTGTCGTAGCGGCCTCCCTTGATGATCTTCAGTGCAATTTGCCGCTTGACGGGCGCGGACTGTTCGGCCAGCCAAACTTGCCCCATCCCGCCTTCCCCCAATAGCCGGATCAACCGGTACGGACCAATCGAGCCCAAGTCCTGCACCGGAAAGCCGGTAGGAAGTGCCGCCGAATCGATCGTGGCTTCGAGATCGGAATTGCCCCCGGAGTTCTGTCCCCCAGGCATGGGTTCAGCGCGCTCTCCGACGCTCATTTACTGTCCTCTTCGGAAAATGGATGCAATCGGCGGCAAGTTTAGCATTGAAACTGATGGCGCCTGGCATCAATGAATCTTCGTCGTACCCAAATAGGATTGAACGGATGGACCGCTTGCGTTAGCCTTATCTTGCTCTCGCGGTTCTCCCACCTCTATTTCCCTCTCCGTCCTGAAACTGTCCACTTGCTGCAATGTCTGTGCAACCCAGCGCGGTCGTTCGTAAGGCCACACCATATATGGTGTTATATTGCTTGACCCCGCCCCGATTTCACCGTTACAGTAGCTTAACTTTGTGCCCGCCCTGTCCAGCCTGGGGTGAGAACAGCGATGGACCGAACGACAAAAGCATCGTATTCGGTAGCGGGGGAATCTGTTTGGTCAACAGTCGAAATCCCCACTTCTCGAGCCCAGAACGCGCGAGGATTGGGGCGTCCCGCGCCAATGACAGCTGTCCACTAGTTCGAAGGAGTTCGCGTTGCTCAAACTGAAGAGGCTTCAGATTCTCGGGTTCAAGTCGTTCTGCGACCGCACCGAGCTCAAGTTCCATGGAGACGGTGTGGCGGCCATCATTGGCCCGAACGGATGCGGCAAGTCGAACATCTCCGACGCCATCTCGTGGGTGCTCGGCGAGCAGTCGGCCAAGACGCTGCGCGGATCGCGCATGGAAGATGTGATCTTCGCCGGCACCCGTGACCGCAAGGCCACCGGCATGGCCGAGGTTTCGCTGACGCTCGTCGATCCGGAAGCCTACAACGGACCTGACGCCAATGCCCCCACAGAAATCGATGTTCAAGACGATATGCCCACGTCGACGCAGGCCCTCGCCGATGATTGGGATGAAACCTCTATCCGCGCGCGAGCCGCTGCCGATACGGAGCGTGCGGTGGAAGACGCGCAGCCGGGCAAGACTGAAGAAATCGAAGTGCCGCGCTCTAAGGTCAACACCAATGCCGTCGCCTTCCCGGATGATGAGCCAATTTTCGCGCTCCCCGCGCACAACCTAATTGCCCCCGCAGTTGCGGCATCGGTCGGAACAGCCGCGCCCCATGTGGTGTTGAAGATTCGCCGCCGCAAATTCAACCAACAGTCATTCCATGCGGGAGAGATTGTCGTCACCCGCCGCCTGTTCCGCTCGGGCGACAGCGAATATCTGCTGAATGGCAAGCTCTGCCGCCTGCGCGACATTCAAGAGCTGTTTATGGGCACCGGCCTTGGGCCAGAGTCCTACGCGCTGATCGAGCAGGGACGCATTGGCCAGATCCTCAGCAGCCGTCCGACGGATCGCCGCGCAATCTTGGAAGAGGCTGCCGGCATTACAAAGTTCAAGACAAAGAAGCGGCTGGCCGAAGCTCGTCTCGAAGACGCGAAGCTCAACCTGGCACGCGTCAATGACATCTTCGAAGAAGTGACGCGCCAGATGAATTCGCTGAAGCGGCAGGCATCGAAAGCGGAGCGTTATGCTCGGCTGCGCGAAGAGATGCGCGCCAAGTTGCGTTTGGTGCTGGCCAGCAAGTTTGCGGCGATCGAACACGAGAGCGCCGAGCTGGATTCGCAGCTCAATATCCTCGCCGAGGAAATGCAGCATCGCACCGAAGAAGTGCAGCACCTCGAGGTTGAGCACAACGACCGCACCCAGCGCGGATATTCGATTGAGGCCGAATTGCGCGAGAATCGCGACCGTATCAGCCAGATTGCGATGGAGATTGACCGAGCCCATGCGCGTCGCCGCCATAATGAAGAACGCTGCGCCGAGTTGGTAGTCCGAGCCGCTTCGGCGGAAGCAGAGTTAGCGCAGGCACAGCACCGCTTGACCGCGCTTGAATCCGAGCGCGAATCGAACCGGCAGATTCTGGAATCCGCAGCCGCCGACTTGGCTGCGGCTCAGAGCGACCTCGCCCTCTGCCAGCAGGATGCTGCGAACGCCGCGGCGAGCCTTGCCGCGATCGAACGCCAACAGGAGGATTCGCGAGTCGCCATCTTCGACAACGTCTCATCCGCGTCGCGGCTGCGCAATCAGCTCGCGCAAGCTGAAGAGCGTCTGGCCGGAGCCGACCGCGAAGCTCGCCGGCTCGAAGCCGAGATCAGCAACGCGAACTCGCAAGTCGATACCTTCGGCGGACAGCGCGGCCAACTCGCCCTCGAATTTGAAACCGTGACCCAGCGCGTCAGCGGAATCGCGGAAGAGATCAGCCAGCTTCGCCGCTTGATCGAAACCAAGAAGCTCGATGAAAGTCGCGCCAAAACCAATCTCGACCTTCTGCGAGCCGAATATGCTACTGCGCTAGGAAAAAGAGGCTCGCTGGAAGCGGTCATCGCGGAGCACGGGTATTCGACGGAATCGGTCCGGCGCCTCTTTCAAAGTGGAGTGATGCAGGGCGGCCTCGCTCCCGTAGGCGTGCTCGCCGATTTCCTCGAAGTCGAACCGCGCTACGAGCGCGTTGTCGAAGATTTCCTGCGCGACGAACTGAACTACATCGTCGTCAAGTCGTGGGACGCAGCCGACGAAGGCCTGCGCATGCTGCGCACCGACGTCGACGGACGAGCGACCTTCCTCGTTCACCCGGAAGATGCGCAGGCGAAATTCTCCTTCGTTCTGGACGAAGCCGCGCACTGTGCGCCCCCTACAGCTCAGATTGTTCCCCTGAAAAACACCATTCGCGTGCTCGACGGCTTCGGCAAGTCGCTCGAAGTCATTTTGCCCAAGCTGCGCGACGGGTACATTGTTCCTGAAGCCAACGTCGCTCGCGGGCTGGCGCTCGAAAACCCCGACGCGTTCTTCCTCTCCCAGGCTGGTGAGTGCTTCCATAACGTCACCGTAACCGGCGGCAAGCAGCGCGCCGAAGGTCCGCTCTCGATGAAGCGCGAGCTGCGCGAAGTTATGCGCCAGCTCGAAGACCTCGAGCGGGCTCTGCGTGATGAAGAAATGCGCGTGCTCACCCTTGGCCGCGAGATTAAAGAGCTCAGTTCCCTGCTCGAGAGGCTCGATGGTGAGAAACGCGAGGCCGAACTCCAGGCGATGACGTCAGGCCACATGTTGCAGCAGTTGGATTCCGAGATGACCCGGGTCAGCGAACGCTTGAACGTTGCGCAACTCGAACTCGGACGCCTGGCTGCGGAACGCGCCGAGCAGGAAGGCATTCTGTGCGCTCGCCAGTCGGAGATCGAAACTCTCGATCTGCAGCGCGTGGAACTTGAACAGAAGATCGCGGCAGGCCAGGAATCTCTGACCGCCCTCCGCCAGCGTCGCGAGGAGTCGGCGCAGACGGCTTCCCAGCACGCCGCCCGCGTGGCAACGCTGGAGGAGCGCCATCGTTCCGCAGCATCTGTACTCCAGCGGATCGAATCTCTGTTCGCCGAAATGGGAGAGCGCGTACACGCACTCGCTTCGCAGATCGACGGCGCTGCCGCCGAGAAGTTGCAGCGTGAGACCGAAAATGAAAAGCTCGTGCAAACTGCGGCCGATCTCGACGCCGAGCGGAATGCAGCGCAAGCTCGCGAAGGCCTTCTGCAGTTCGAAACTGAACAGCTTCGCGCCCGCCTCACCGAAATCGACGAATTCCTCCGAAACAGCCGTGTGCTGCTCGACCAGGCTCGCGACCGCCGCGGGGAGCTATCCGCGGCAGCCGCCAAGCTTCAGTCAGACGCGCAATACATGTCCGAAACTTGCCTGAACGAGCTCGGCGTGGAGCGTGCGGCCCTGATGGCGGATACGACTCTGACCGCGGTCACGGGTGATCAACTCGCCGAAGAAGATCAGCTCTATCGCGACATGCGCGCCAAGCTCGAAGCCATGGGCCCAGTCAACATGATGGCGCTTGAGGAATACAAAGAGACGGCCGAACGACACTCATTCCTCGAAACGCAGCGCATCGATCTGATCACTTCGATCGAGAACACGACGGCCACGATTAAAGAGATTGATCAAATCTCCCGCCAGAAGTTCGAAGAGGCATTCCACAAGATTAACGAGAACTTCCAGGCGACGTTCAAGAAGCTATTCGGCGGCGGGCATGCATTCATGAAGCTGACCGACGAAGAAAATAGCGCCGAAAGCGGCATCGATGTCGTGGCTTCGCCGCCAGGCAAACGGCTGCAGAGCGTCCTGTTGCTTTCCGGCGGAGAAAAGGCGCTGACCGCGCTGGCCCTGCTGGTCGGCATCTTCCAATACGCTCCCAGCCCGTTCTGCATCCTCGACGAAGTTGATGCCCCGCTCGACGAAGCGAACGTCGGCCGCTTCACGGAACTCGTCAAGGAAATGAGCGTACAGACCCAGTTCGTGCTTATCACTCACAGCAAGCGGACGATGAGCATTGCACCGGTCCTCTACGGAGTCACGATGCAGGAACCGGGGGTCTCGAAACTGGTTTCGGTGCGGTTCGGCGCCCAGTAAGGTTTCCAGGCTCGAATCGGTACAGACGGCTGCGACGAATTAGCGCTGGCCCCACCCAAATCCGTTTGGTCCGCGTTATCCACGCTCTTCCTCAGCTTTTCCACAAGGCCACCACCCCCCATCCCTTGTGCAGCGCGGGTTTGCGGGCATTCTCTTTCCTGTCAACATCTTTCTGTCGAACGGATTCCGCCGCGCCCCGTGCGGGGTGATCAGAATCGTTGACAAAATTTTCTGACCAGCTAGAATACGCCTCGCCTCTTACCTGTAAAATTTCATGATGAGCACAGATATCCTCGATTCCGTCCTATTGCGCACCGATTTCCCAGACCTCAACCTTCACGCCAGCGGCAAGGTTCGTGACGTATATAACATCGACGACCAGCAATTGTTGTTCGTCGCCAGCGACCGCATTTCCGCCTTCGATTACATCCTGGCCACTGGCATTCCCCACAAGGGGCGAGTGCTGAATCAGATCTCCCTATTTTGGTTCGACTACCTCGCCGATATTGTCCCCAACCACCTGATCACCGCCGACGTCGACAAGTACCCGGCTGCCGTGCGCAAGTATGCCGACCAGTTGCGCGGACGTTCGATGCTGGTCCGCCGCGCCGAAATGTTTCCAGTAGAGTGCGTTGTCCGTGGCTACATTTCCGGCTCCGCCTGGAAGGAATACAAAGCTACTGGCAAGGTTTCAGGAATCGCTCTGCCGGCCGGGCTAAAAGAGTCGGACGCCTTTCCAGAGCCGATCTTTACCCCGTCGACCAAGGCGACCACAGGGCACGACGAGAATATTTCATTCGATCAGATGTGCGACATCGTCGGCGTCGAGACGGCGAGCCACCTCCGCGATCTCACGCTGCGCGTTTACAAGAAAGCGGCTGCCTATGCGCGTCAGCGCGGCATTATTATCGCCGACACCAAGTTCGAGTTTGGACGCACCGCGCTGGGCATTACGCTGGCGGATGAGGTCCTGACTCCCGATTCCTCCCGCTTCTGGCCCGCCGACAAGTACGCTCCGGGACGGCCGCAGGATTCGTATGACAAGCAGTACGTGCGTGATTACCTCGAGCAGATTCACTGGAACAAGCAGCCACCCGCTCCCGGCCTTCCGCAGGATGTGGCGCTGCACACCAGCGAAAAATACCTCGAGGCGTACCTCCAGCTTACGGGGCGCAAGTTGGATGTCTGACCCGGTCCGTAGCACGAACTCCCGCGAGTTTCATGTATGACCATCGCGGATTGGTTGATTTGTGCCGTAGTCCTCATCAACGTCGTCGCGGCCGCCATGCAGGGTTTTTTTTCTGAAGCTCTGACCATGGCCGGCCTCGTCGTCGGTTACATCGTTGCCGCGTGGAAGTATCGCAGTCTCGCGGAGTGGTTTGAATCGTTTTTGAAGAACCCGTGGCTAGCTGAGATTCTTGGCTTTCTGATTATTTTTTTCGCCATCTTGCTTCTGTTTGGCGTTGCCGCCAGGATTGCACGATGGATCATGAAAGAGGCCGGACTCAGCGGTTTTGACCGTTTCCTCGGCGCAGTCTTGGGGTTGCTGAAGGGCGGGCTGATGGTTGCAGTGATCCTGATGGGCATGACGGCGTTTCAGCCGGCATCGAAGCTGCTGCAGAATTCCCAGTTGGCGCCCTACTTCCTTGTCGTCGGACGGGCTGCCATTTGGCTGGCACCTTCGGAGTTGCGCGCTCGTTTTTATCAGGGTCTCGATCTCATCCATCAGGCGCCGCAGAAATTGAGCGGCTCCCCGTCTTCTTCGCCGAAATAGGCAGCGGCGCAGTGAATAAATTCAGAGCGAAGAGAGAAACATATCGTGAAAGATCAATTGGAAGCACTCGTCCTGCAAATGTACCGCAGCAACATTCTTTATTCTGAGGGCGTGCGCGAGTTCAAGAAACGCTTCATTCTCACCGTTCTCCAGGAGAACAAAGGCAACCAGTGCCGCGCGGCGCGCGAACTGGGCATGCACCGCAACACGCTCAGCCGTACCATCACCGAGCTCAAAATCGATGTCCGCCAGCTTCGCGACGGCGTCAAACGGCCACCCCGCAGCACGCGCTCCGTCTCCATCGAAAAGAAGGTCGTTCGCTGAAGAGCTGCTTGTTATCCTGAGGGCAGCGACGGATCCCCTTCAAGCCGAAGAAAAAGTCGCTCGCCAGAAATTCTCCAAAAAACAAAGGCAGCCCGCAAGGGCTGCCTTGATTTTCTGATTTCTGTTTCTAAGTCTATTGCGCCGGCGCCTTGTGATGCACCGTGCTCTTCGCCGGAGCCGGTTTGGCCCGGAGCAGTTGTCCCTTTTCCATCACCATCATGAACGGGTTCGGAGTATAGGACGCCGGTTCACCTTGGAAGTCAAAGCTGGCGCCATCCTTCGGAATCAAGCGCACCGGAACTTTGTCCTCGAACTTCAGCGTGATGTCGGCCTTCTTCGCGTCGATGTCATCCGAGCTGCCGGCAATCATGAACTGGTCCGGCTCGGTGCTGATCACGGTGCCATTCATCTGCACGGCCTTCCCCTTGATCGCATTCCAAACAGTGTCCTGATCGGCCTGGTTGCCATTGGAAAGTACAAACTCCCAGGTGGCAAAATCCATCTTGTCTGGGGAAGTCTTCGCGACCATGTCGTGCGCCTGATCGGCCGGGGTTGGCGGTGGCGGAATTGGCACTTGCGGACCGCCAGCTTTCGCCGCATTCAGCACGGTATCCCAGCCATCGTCTCCCTGGTGGTACTTCACGTACTGCGATCTCGCATACTTCTCAAGATTTGCCTGGCTGGCAGCGGGCGCAATCGCCGCCGCGCGCGCCGCGAACCAGATGCCATTCTGATAATCCGGCGGGGTCTGGCTCAAGTATGACAGTGCCAGGGGATAAACCAGGCTCAGATCCTTCTGCGAATCCGGAGCATTGGCCTCCTCGGCATCCTTCAATCCGCCAGCGGCCTTCGGGTAATTCTTCTCTTGCAACGCGCCCCATCCGATGCCGGCATCAAAGTTTTCCCGCATCGTCTTGATTTGATTCTGGAAATCCGCGTCGCTGGTTCCTTCGGGCTTTGTATATTTCGACAGGCAATCCAGTCCCTGTTGGCCATACTTTTCCGCATCGGCCGATTCCTGCTTGCCGTTCGGATCGCCGCTCTGCGCGGTCACGCGGTTCACATAAGTCAGCAGAAAGAGCGCCGGCACGGGGCACGGTTCAGCGGCCACAAGCTTAGTGGCCGTCTCCATCGCTTTCTTCACGTTGCCCGCCTGCTGGTAGGTCCCCAACAAAACTTCGAGTGCCTGATTCTTCATCACGCTATTGGGATACTGCGTGAGAAATGCCTCCAGCCCGCTGATCTTTGCGTTAGCGTCCTTCTGCTGTATGGCCGCGACGTAGGCGTTGTATTCGGCGGGATCTTTGATCACCGGCGCTGCAGCTTGTGGCGCGGCTGCCGGCGCGGCGGCTTGTCCCTGCGCGGCTGGTGTGGCCGATTGTCCGGGAGCTGGCTGCGCAGGAGTCTGTGCCACCGCGACCGCCGTTACTCCAAGCACAACCGAAAGCAGAATCTTTTTCATCAGTATGGCTCCTTGAGCTCTGGAAATATCTTTTATTGGGAATCGTGTTCAATACATCTCAGCAGCAACTGCATTCCGCCTGGACCGCATTGCGTTCAGATCCTGCTTTGGAATGCCGGGCTTCCTGGCAGGGGGCCCCGGGAGGCTGGGGCTACCCTGTTCACACATTTCGATGGTTTACCCGTCATCCCGGCTGGCCGGATTATAAGTACCTCTCTTGCCGAAGGCAAGCGCCTTCCCATTCGTCCTCCTCTTTATTGCTAAGATGCGCATAGCAGAGACTGCGGATGTTCCCTTCCGCGGTTTCGCTGCAAGGAGACCGCATCTACTATGGACACCGCACAGCCCCTCGCCGGGCAAGTCGCCGTAATCACCGGAGCCGGACGCGGAATCGGTGCCGCCATCGCCCGCAAACTGGCCGCCCTGGGATCCACCGCCGTTCTGCTGGGACGCACCCAATCAACTCTCGACGAAACCTCCCGTGCCATCCTCGAAGCTGGCGGCAAGACCGAGGTCATTCCCTGCGACGTCACCGAACTGCATCAGCTCGAATACGCCTCGGCCCGCATCGACAGCACCTTCAAGCGCCTCGATATCCTCGTCAATAACGCAGGCGTCGGCGGATTTAACGACCAACTCCACAATATGCTGCCGGAAGATTGGGACCGCATTCTCAACACCAACCTTCGAGGAGTGTTTTATGGGATTCGCGTCTTCGCCCCGCTCATGATCCGCGCCTACTCCGGACATATCATCAACATTTCGTCTCTGGCGGGGAAAAATGCTCTGCCGAATGGTGCGGCCTATGCCGCCAGCAAATGGGGATTGAATGGCCTTACCTACTCTGTCGCCGAGGAACTGAGGCAGCACAACATCCGGGTGTCGGTCATCTGCCCCGGCTCGGTGGACACCGAGCTTAGCCCGCACGCAGGAAAGGATCCGAACAAAATGCTGCAGGCTGGCGACGTAGCCCACGCCGTTGCCATGCTGGTGACGCAGGCTCCGCAGTCATTTGTGAGTGAAATTCTTCTGAGGCCAACGCAAAAACCGTAAAGCGCACCCTAGAACTGTCATCCGAGCGAAGCGAAAGACCTTGCGTCATCAGGTGGCAAAGAAATCCCCAAAGAAGTGGCCGTCTCCCGTGGTGAGAGCGCTTCTTACTTCTTGAACAAATTCTCAAACGCAGCCCGCGCATCGTTGGGCCGCAAAGTCGCCGGAGTGGAAGTCTCTTTCTCCCGCGTCACGCGGATCTCGTAAAGCTCGCAATCATTGCCGGCATCTTTCTTCGCAATCCGCTCTTTCACCGGCTGCATGCACTCAAAACGGCTCCCTGGGTCGAAATACGTACACTGCTTGCACGAATGCAATTCAAACCCACACTTCGGACACTTCCCATCGCTCGCGATTCCCTGCAGTACCGTTCCACATTGGGTACACCGTGAAACTGCGCGCGTGCCCGGCAGATTGACGGGCCGTGGACCGAAGGTGTTATCTCGCTTCGGCGGCGGTGCGCCCGACTTCTCTCCCGCTCCTTTGCGCGACGACTCATGGTCGCGATCTTGATATCCATGCTGACGGTATTTCGCCACAAAACCCTCCCCAAGCACGCGGCCAGTATTGTGTACCCGATCACGTCGAACCGGCAAGTGCTCTCCAAACATAAACACGGCAGAGCTTGCGATGTTGTCACCCAGGGGATCGAGACTCTCTTCTCCGATACTTTTCTGTTTTCTTTGACCGTGGACCCGCGCAAATCAGTGGCCGACGGTTTTGATCCGGGCCGCTACAATAAATCCATGATCCACGAAATCATCCCAGTCGGCCCACTGCAGTGCAACTGCTCCATCATCGGCGACGAAAAAACTCACGAAGCCATGGTGATCGATCCAGGCGACGACATCGAAGACCTCACTGCCATCCTTCGCAAACACAACCTGCAGGTCAAGCAGATCGTCATTACCCACGCTCATATCGATCATGTTGGCGGAGCCATGAAGCTCCGCGCCGCCACCGGCGCGCCCATCCTGCTGAACCAAAATGACTACGCGCTACTGAAGCTGCTCGACGAGCAAGCGGCGTGGGTCGGCATGGCCTCGCCAGGAAAAGTAGAAATCGACCACAGTCTCAGCAGCGGAGAAACGGTCACGGCCGGATCGCACTCTGCCCAGGTTCTCCACACGCCCGGCCACACCGAAGGCAGCATCTGCCTTTACTTCGCCTCAGAGAAGAAGCTGATCGCGGGCGATACTCTCTTTGCCGGCTCCATCGGCCGCACCGATCTCCCTGGCGGCTCGATGCAAAAGATCATGCGCTCCCTGCACGACACAGTGCTCGCTTTGCCCGACGAGACGGTAGTCGTCCCGGGCCACGGCGAACTGACCACGATTGGCGATGAGCGTGAGTCCAATCCATTTCTTATAAAACGCTAGTCGGCAGTTGCTACGCGGAGGCGACAAACTCCAGGAGCTTCGCCGTTCCCACGCTGAATTCTTTTTCGTCGCTAATCAAACTCACCACCAAGAACCCGTCGCTGGGAAAATCGTAAAAGTGCCCCGGATGCACCACAACAGCCTTCTCCCGCACCAACTCAATCGCCAACTCTTCGTCCGACCGCGTTACCGGAACTCGCAGCACGGCATACCAACCGCCTTCCACACTCAGGCGCTGGCAAGCCTGCTGCCCCGCCAGTTGACGATCCAGCTCTGCAAGATTCGTCTTTACGCGTTCGAGCAATTGCCTCTGAATGTTTTTCCTCTGCTCCATCAGCACCGGCACAGCCCATTGAATCGGCGCATTCATCGAAAGATAAGTGTCGGCGATTACGTCCAGCCGGGCGATCGCTTCCTGAGCCACATCGGGAGGCCCGCTGGTCACCACCCACGCCACTTTCATCTGCGGCAGCGCCGCGATCTTCGACAGCCCGCTCAATGTAAATGTCAGCGCCCCCCGGTTACCCGCAAAACTTCCGCGCTCTTCGGATGGCCCCGCGCTTTCAGCACTGCGATCGAGCTCTTCGTAAGACGGGGCCTTAGCCCCTGAGGTCCTCAGCCCGTAGTCCAGGAACACCTCATCCACAATCACTGCCAGCCCGTGCTCGCGGCAAAACGAATTCAGCATCCGCACTTCCGCCGCTTTCAGATACGATCCCGTCGGATTATTCGGATGCACCACCACCACTCCTCGCGTCCGCTGCGTGACGGCACCAGCCAGCGACGGAAAATCCATCTGCCATCCGTGGTCATAAATCAGTGGATATGGCACCAGCTTCACATCCTGCAGATCGGCGAGGAATTCGAATAACGGATAGCTGGGCTTCGGAACCAGCAACTCGTCTCCGGCGTTGCATAGCAGGCGAAACACAAACGAGTACCCTTCGCTGGTGCTCGTCGTCAGGACGATCTTCGCGGCATCTAGGTCGCGGACATCGTGCTCATCCCTGTAATACGCAGCCACGGATTCACGAGCCGCCAGCAATCCTTTCGATTGTGGATCGTAATCGAACACTTCCGGGGATCCGAAAGCAGACAAGATTCCGGCCTCATCGTATTGCAATCCCACTCGCGTCGGATTCGAAGCCGTCAGATCGAGCAGCTTAGCCCCACGCGCGCGCGCTTCCTCAAGCGCCTGAGTAAAGCGGTTCTGCTCGAGCCTCCAGCTTGTCCGTTCGGAAAACCGTTGAGGAACCATGGGTTGAGAAAACATGATGGATTCTATGGGAACAGTACGAACCCCTGCCGGAGGTCTCGAAGCCAAAACAAAAGGCGTCCCCTTGGACGCCTTCAGATCCGAAACGCCGTCGATCTCAAAATCCGGGCGGCATTAACCGGTTCGCCAGTTCAGGAGTCGCACCGCTGCTCACGTCGGGCGTGCTGACTCGCTGCAGGCTAGGCCAATCCCGAATTCCGACCGCCGGGCAGACCAGCCCCTTGCCGCCGGGACGCAACAATTGCCGCAATGTCTGTACTCCGTAAAACAGTCCTTCGCCGGAATTTGCCGCAACGATCAAGTGTGTTTTATCCGAGAACAGCAGATAGCCATCCTCCCCGATCACCTGATCGGCTTTGAGTCCGTTTCTTGCCAGGAACCGCCGCACTCGAGCATCCTGCAGTCGCGCCAGCACGATTGCGCCGCCTTCGGCCTTACCCGCAGCTTTCATTCCCAAGATATCCAGCCTTAACCCCGACTGATCCTGGACCTCTTCTGCCAGCGTCTCCGCCGCGATCCGGTCTTCGGACTGATGCCCCAGTTGCACGAAGATCTTCGTTCGCGGACCCACCTGAAAGCCGCCGTCGCGCATCTGAACTTCCTTGGGCGCGGGCTCCAGCTTCAAAACGGGCCTCGTTGGTGAATCCAGCGCGAGCAATGCCGGACCAAACACCAGAGCCGACCCAACCATCGCCAAAAGTCGCTTCTTCATCGAAATCCTTGAACTCGAAAACAGCATTCCGTATTGTACCCGTTCGCCGCCTCGCCATAGGCACAAACGGAACCGCTCATTCTCATGAACCCGTTGCCCTCTCTGATTCCTCTACATTATTTACGTTTATCCCTGTCTCGCAGATTTATCGCGCAAACGCTTCTTTATTAACGACATAGGGCATCTTCGTGATGTCACCCCCGTAACTGCCTTCCAGCACGTCGATCAGGCCCTGGGCGCAGCGGCCAGCCATTCCTTTATTCGGATCGGTCGAAAGCCGCGTAATTCGGGCCGCGCTGGCAAAATGCGGCATCAGGCGGCACCGGTCAGCAATCGCCGGATCGCGTAACGGAGACTCCACCGGCAGCGGTTCTTTCTCGTATACATCGAGCGCCGCGCCGGCGATCCAGTTCTCGCGTAGCGCCTTCGCGAGAGCGGATTCATCGATGACCGGACCGCGCGATGTATTGACCAGAAACGCGGTTGGCTTCATCAGCCGCAGCGTCGTTTCGTTGAACAGGTGATAAGTCGGCGTCGCGCTCTCTTCCTTCCGCAGCAACGGCACGTGGACGCTCACAAAATCCGCTCCGCGCAGCGCCTCTTCAAAGGGCACGTACTTGATCCACGCCTGCTCCTTTGTCAGTCCGCGCGCATGCCGGAGATCATTGATCTCCTGAATCGTCTTCACGAACGCCTGATTCTCATACGCGGGGTCGTAGCAGAGGACGTTCATATCGAAGCCAACGCACTTCTTGATGAAAGCCAGCCCGATGCGTCCCGTGCCAATCACAGCGACGGTCTTGCCCGTGACTTCATCACCGAGAAACGGCAGATACGGATGCCAATATCCCCATTGCAATTCGCGAGTCAGATGCTCGGCGGTCCACAATCTGCGCGCCAGTGATCCCATCATGAAGAAAGCAAATTCCGCAGTCGCTTCAGTAAGCACGTCGGCAGTATGTGTAAATGGGACCTTGTAGCGATTGGCGTCAGCGCGATTGATGTTGTCGAAGCCGACTGCAATCTGGGCTACAACCTTCAGCGATCCCTTCCCCGCTTCGAATACTTCTGCGTCGATTGGATCGCGCAACGTTGTGATGAGCCCATCGATCCCCGACTTCACCTTTTCGACGATCAAACTCTTCGGCGGCGCTTTGGGTTCGGGAAAGACTTCCACCTCGTATCCTCGCTTGCGCAACAGGTCGATGGCATCTCCAATGTCGCAGGTGGCAAACACGCGAAATTTCTTATTCATATTCAGAATGATCTCGTTAGGAAATATTGCAGCGTGACGCGACAACATCATACGCGAGAGTGAAGTGGCCTGGGCCTCGCGGACGAATGCGTCCGCGGCTCCATGGCCTTTTTCGTTTCCGGCCAATCCGATTTCTTCTCCCTCGCGTACCTACCATGAAAGCGGTTCCCAAGAGATCGGATCGAATCCGCTCAAAACCCGCTCACTCGAATTCAGTTTGAGCTCAGTTCAAATCAGGAGACATTTTATGAAGCGTAAGATTGCAGTTCTGCTGTTAAGCGTCGTTACTCTCGCTTGCGCGGCCCTCGCGGCCGACAAGACTCCGATCGTCGGCGGACAGCCGATGTATCCCACCAAAGACATCATCGACAACGCCGTCAACTCGGCCGATCACACCACGCTGGTCGCCGCTGTCAAAGCCGCTGGACTAGTCGACACGCTCAAAGGCGCTGGACCATTCACCGTTTTCGCTCCAACCAATGAAGCCTTCGCCAAGCTGCCCGCGGGTACGGTCGACACTCTCTTGAAGCCGGAGAACAAAGAGATGCTGACCAAGATCCTCACCTATCACGTGGTCGCGGGACGCATCAGCGCCGGCGATCTGAAGAAGATGATCAGGGAAGGTCACGGACAGGCCACACTGAAGACCGTCAGCGGCGGCACGCTCACCGCCATGATGCAGGGATCGAACATCGTGCTGAAAGATGAAAAGGGTGGCATGTCGACCGTGACCATCCCCAACGTGTTTCAGTCGAACGGCGTGATCCACGTAGTCGACACCGTAGTCCTGCCGAACTAGCTCGCCCCTGCTTCAGCAGGGGGTATCGAACGTCGTGGGTGCCCCATCCTAACGTCGCGGTTTCTGCGACGCTAGGGTGGGGATTTTGATTTGTAAGGCAAGCAGTCCGATTACCGGGCTTCACTTCCCCGCTGCGTGATGGTCGTAGCTGATCACCCGGGTCACCTTCCACGCTCCATCCTTGTATTGCCAGAGATGAATGAACTGCCCTTCGCCCACCCCTTCAGTGTCGTCGTGCCCGGGATGATGAAAGCGGTGCACTCCTGTCTCCAGCAGTTCGTATCCCTTCATGTGGAACACTTTTAGCGTTCCCGGGACCAGTTCGCGCGTCACCTTTCCGCAGATATTCTTCCGGACGCTTTCCGTCAACGCCACTTTCCCCAGCGTCACCCCTCCCTGATCGTGATAAAACTCCACGTCATCCACAAAGAACGATTCGAACTTTGTCAGGTCGCACTTGTTGTAGGAGTCAAACAGCGCGGCATCGAGCGCCGCTCCCGCTTTGTCGAGATCTTGCTGGTTCTCGATCTTGTCGAGCGGCGGCGCAACCTGCGCGACCAGTGGGAGGGAGAAAAAAGCTATCAACAGCGCAGACAACATCACACTGCGGCAACGTTGTGTCATGACACCTCGAGTTCACAAAGGAATGGTCGTTCTGTGAGTGGTACGGAAGCAAGCCCGGGAAGGTTCGCGTGCTACTCTTTACGTCACTTTTCTCATTGGATATGAACCTGAAAACAACTCTCACTCCCTCTCAGGCCGAAAGCAAAGCCTCGCGCCATTTTCACGCGCCCGAGTCCGAACGCCTGCGCGAACTGGAAGGCCTGCGGCTGGCGACCTTTGGCCAGCGTCTGCTCGGCTATGCCGTCGATCTCGTTCTGGCCATCCTGCTCTGGGCGCCCGCGGAGGCCTGCTGGCGCATCTTCCTCATGCACGAGCACGACGTGCGTCTCTCTTGGGACTTCCACGAAATCGGCAACATCGTGGTCCTCGTTCTCTACTACGGCCTCGCCAACTATTTCGGGAACGGCCAGACGCCCGGAAAGTGGGCCGCGCGCACTCGCGCCGTATCGTTGACTCATCCGCGCATGGGAATGTGGCAATCGATCGAGCGGTCGCTCGGCTACGGCGCCGCCGTGCTCGAAGGCGGCCTCGGATTTCTGCAGTACTTCTGGAGCGAGAACCGCATGTGCGCCCAGGACCGCCTCGCCGAAACCATCGTGATCGACGTAAGAAAGCCGAAGAGTTGAAATGTCGCGGGGTGCCCCATCCTTCTTCCGCGTCCTTTGCGAAAGAGGGTGGGGACTTTGAATTTCCGTCCCTAGTCCATCTAAGGTGCGGGCCTTCGACAGCTCAGCCATTCCGCAACGTTCTGCGAAGAATCGGCCGCAGGCCTCGTTCAAAAGCCACTTGATGAGTCTTCCAGCGGCCCGGATAAGGTAATTCGACAACGGTGCCGTGCCACCTGGCCTGAGCCTGCGCCCGTTGGACGTTGCCGGCGATGGAGCGGACAACCGTAACGATGACCTCTGGCTTAAGCCGCCGAATGATTCCACTAAGCCGTGTTTCGCCCCGCGTACACGCGAGCCGGCGCCGTGTCCTGGTCAGGCGGTCGACCGGACGCCGGCACAAATCGACCAGATAGCAGTCCATCTCGCGAAATGATTCCAGAAAGTCGGCGTCCTTGAGGTCCGGAAACGCCGACAAGAAAGTATTCCGGATCGCACGATAAAGTCCGGAGTCCGCCTGGAAGAAGAATCTCCCCGACGCCGGTGGCGATTCGCCAACAAACAACATCCGCACGCGCGCAGGCCGATACCGCCGTCGCAGCCGTTCCTGCGCCGCCGCGAGCTTGGCGGCGCTCGCACCAGTTTGAGTTTTCACTTGAGCGCTCACGATGTTGGCTGCCCCAGCCTTCGCGCTGACCGCAGCAGGAAATCTTAAACTCCAGGAGTTAATGCGGCAAAAGTCGGCCTCGCAACACTCTTGTCCGTTGCATATTTCGAAGGATAGGATGGGCGCCTACCTACTATGCGGGGACACGAGAGCGAAAGCCGAATGCGTTTAAGGAGGATCAAAATGTCAGGTCGTACTTTTCGGTGGCTGCTGGTTGCTTGTCTGATTACGAGCTCGGCATGGGCAGCGGACGATCCCTTCGTAGGGAAATGGAAAGTGAACCCGTCCAAAAGCAAACTCAACGACGAAATGAAGGTTGAGGTCGCGGGCGCCAACCGATACGCCCTCACCTTTGCCCCTGGCTTCGTGGACACAATTGTCGCCGATGGAAGCGATCAGGCAGCCCTGAGTGGAACCACCCTCTCCATCGCGGTGAAGGGACCCAACAGCTGGGTGGTCATTCGCAAGATGAAGGGCCGCACGCTCCTGACGGGGTATTGGACGCTTTCCGAAGACGGCAAAACGCTCAACGACGCCTATACGGAATACGCGCCTGACGGTTCGACATCGTTGTTCTTGCCCTATGTGTACGAGCGGACGGCGGGGACTTCAGGTTTTCTGGGCACATGGGATAGCGACAGCGAGAAAGTCAAGGCAGGGATCGAACTCCAGATCGATCCCTACGACAGTGACGGCCTGTCATTGAATAGTCGCGACGCAGACATGACGAAGAAGATGAAGTTCGATGGGAAGGATTATCCGGACCCCGATCCGAAGGGAAATACAGACTCCGCGTCTTCGGGCCGCCGCGTAAACCAGCGCAGCCTGGAAATCACAGAGAAATTCAAAGGCAAAATTACGGGCACCCGGCAGATCGAGCTTTCCACAGATCTGAAGACCTTGACGATGACCGTGCAGCTGGTGGGTCAAAACAGGCCCAAGAGCATCTTTGTTTTTGATCGGGAATAAGTTCCGTGGCTTCGGTCGGGCATTGGCTGGTGGCCCGTCTTTTCGCCTTTTGCGAAGGGCGGGTAGTCGGGGGATTGGACCACCTCGCTGGCAAATACAAAGGGCGGCTTCCTAAGCCGCCCTAAACTCAGCCCGATCGAAAGGACCAGGTCCGCACGTTGCATTCAAAACCTCGCGCTCGTTTTTTAGTGATGTCAAGAAAGAACGCGAATTACTCTCAAACTCTCGCGACGCTCACGCAACATCTTCTTCTTCCTTCCTGCGCCAAACACCCATCATCTCGGCCCCGCGCGCCAACATGCCCAGGCTCGGGCCCTCTGCCGGACCGGTCAACATGTCTGCATTCTCTGCGTCATGCTGCGCCGCTTCGGACGTCTGGCCAGCCTTGAGCGTTTTGTTCGCAACAGTCTCGTACGCGTACTCGGTGATCGTAGCCGACAGCCCGCGCGGTTCCGTGATGACGGTCAATCGAATCCAGCCATAATGCGTTTGGCCGTTGATCAGAAACTTCACGCCGAGGTAGCGGTTGCGAGGATTGCCGCCCCAGTTGCCTTGCAGGGTCCTGCCGTAGTGGTGCGAGTAGGTGTTATCGATGCTGTGAACGTGCTCGACCCTGCCGCTGGAACCGAAGTGAGCGGATGGGCCAATTTTCACCCCCTGGACGAGAGCGGCTGGATAGTTATGGCGAGACTCAACCAGTCCTCCTCCACCCGCGCCCGGCGTCGGAGAAATGAACAGGTTCCACTCCAAGAGGGGATAGGCGCTGTAGTTTAGGTAGGCCGAAAAATCATTAATCCCATCGTGATTGAGATCGATCCCGACGTAGGGGTAGGCGTTCGCTGGGATTGGGATGGTCTTCCGCGTGATGACGACTTCGCCTCGCGCGGACTGCGTCAGCGCCAACATGCTCACGCCAGCGGCAATCGCAGCCGTGGAATAGAGGCTGAGGTGGCGATCAGCAGTCTTCGAAAGGATGGCAGGAGCGGGAAGTCGGGATGCTTTGGGCGGCATAGTCCAATCCTCCGCGCAGAGCAGCATCAGGTATGCGTCATCTCATGTCAAGATGAAAGAACTTTCAGGTCAGTTTCGGTTTCTGGGCGGGTGGCCGGGTGCCTCATCCTTCTTCGCGTTTTTTTTGCGAAGAGGGTTGGGGACTCTGATTTCCTTTGGGATCTCATCAGACAAGCTGCCCCAACCCCAGCGCCGTCCAGACTCCGGGCTTGCGTCATCCCGAGCGGAGCCGTTCTTCAGGCGTAGCGAGGGATCCCGCGTGCATCGTCTCTGGCGTCCGGCAAACTTCACCGTTACCGAGTATCGTGCCTCCTTCCGGCGCTTCGAGCGCCGTGTAAAGGATGCAAGGTTGATCTAGGCTATCTCACAATCCCCCAAGCCTCCCGAAACTTCTCAAATTTCGACCTCCTCCTCCGGCTGGCGGGAAACAACTTCATCGATTTATATTTCCGGAACTCCTCCACCGGAAACAAGTACCACACATCCACCGGGACCACATACGCCGCCAGCAAATCAATCTCACTCGCCCTGTACACTCGCGTCGTGTTTCCGTGCGCATGAAACGTATATCCCCCGTACTCACCCGCCCGATCCGCCGACTTCACCTGAACTCGCAACAGTCTCCTCCCGTTGTCCACAATCAGGTCGTACCGCGAACTCTCTCCCCATGGTTTCGATACCAGAAATCCCAGGCTAGCCGCCTTTGCGAGAAACGCCGCCTCCGCCATCTCCCCGCGCTGCTTCCGCGTCAGCGCCACCCCTTTAGTCTTTGTTATTCCGAGGCGAAGCCGAGGAACCTGCTTCTCCTCGCCCGCATCCCCGCACTCTCCCACCGCCCCATTTCCCGCCCCAACCAGCTCGTCTCCCATACGTCACCATTTCTCCCCGAACCAACCACCGAAGATTCCCTTCATTAAGAATTTGCCCACCCTATTTCAAACAAGCTCCGCCCACCCCTCCCTTCATCAGAAAGCGAAGAGGAGGGCCGTCACCGCTAGCCAGATTGTCAAAGATCGCTTGGGTGCCTGTGGGGACAGCCGCCGTCGGCTGTCCGTCGAGCGAAGCTCGATCTTCCAGCGCCCAAAACAAAGCCCCCGCGGACCCAAAGTCCGTGGAGGCCAAGCCACACTTTGTGGCTAACTTAAGCTCTCAAGAAATCACGTAGAATGTCGATGCTTTTAATCACGCATTGCAGTGATTGCGCGCACTCCCCTGTACTTAGTTCTTGACAGTCATGGCGTCGGAGTCTACCGCTTTCTTCCCTGTTATGCCTTCGATCGCTGCTAGGATTCCGCGATAATCGTTCTTGTCGCACTGCATCGCCAACCCGCCCTTCTTATCGCCGTCAGCCCAGATTAGACCCACGTAGTGTTTCTTAGATTTGCTTAGGGCAACCAACGCTCCAACACCAAGAGTGAACACACCGACTGCCACGGCTGTTCCTACACGTCGATGCACGTCCTGACCGTAGCTGACTTCAGTGACAGCGGAGGCTGGGATTGACGCTAGCTCCGTCTTGTCCTTCATGAATCGGATCCTGTCACCTTCGATGTACAGCTTCACCCCTGTTCCTGACTTTGTATCCGCTAATGATCCGCCATCATATGTGACCTTATATCCGTTGTCACCCGCGAACAGAGTCGTCGGAAACACAACGCAAAGCATAAGCGCGAGCATGCGTGTCATGGACTAAACCCTCCTTAAAGTGTGGTAGGGAACTCCCATCCGACCGTATAGGGCCATCGATAGTTGGACAAGTAATAAGTGTGGGACTGAGGTTGGGTCGGTGAATGGAACCGCTATGCAGAACAAGATCTTTCATCGCTCCTAGCACCCACGTGCGCCTAACGTCACCTTTGGGCTATTTCACCAGTTATTCCGATCACGTATTTTCGTTAGCGCTTGTACTAATGTCCCAGATTGATAAAGCAAGGTTTCCACCCAGTAGGTCGGGCCACCAAGATTCGGCCATTCGGAACATGGGAGATAGGAATGAAAGTAGCCATATCCCTGTGCGTGGTAGTCGTTCCCCTCTTGGTTGCCAGCTGCGGTGGAAACGGCAGCGGCAGTAGTAACAGCGGCAACGGCGGCTCAGGATCAGCCCAGGCGATCTCGGGGGCTTGGGAGTTCGTGGCCAAGTCCAGTGTCGATGGATCGACAACTCTGATTGAAACTGATCTATCGGCGAACAGTTCCCAGACGAGCGCAACGGGCCCAAGTCAGGTACAGACTGCCACCTATGTGAATAATGTGTGGTACGTAAATGGTGCTTGTCCTAGTGCTTCGCCAGGGCAAAATAGTGTGTCCGGCACCGTCACTGGAAGCAGCATCTCACTCACGTTCAATGAAGGCGGAAATGTCTTTACCGGGCAGGGCTCAGTGAGTGGAACCACGGTTTCGGGGTCGTACTCGGGGACGAGCCCTAATTGCCCCGACTCGGGCACATTTACTGGTACGCAGGTTCCAGATTTGGCCGGAACTTTCTCCGGCACACTCTTCTTCGCCTCCGGAACGGACCAGGTCACGGCGACTCTTACCGAGGGCAATAACTATTCCTTGACTGTTCAAACCGTGCTCAGTGGTGCCGACAACGGAAACTTCACATTTTCAGGATCGGCTGTTGCAAATATCATGTTCGTCTCCGGAACCGTGAGTGGCAGTTCGTTCTCACTGTTCGGCTATTTCGATAAGAGTGGCACTTATACGGGCATCCCCAACTCGATCGCAGTGTTCGATTACAACACTCTTGCCTATGATGGCGTCTTAGTAGGGCAGACTACATCTGCGCCGCCGATTTCAGTCGCATTCAGTCCCGCTCCGGCCACCTCGATGTTGACCAACGCTACCCAGTCGTTTAACGCCGTGGTCAGCAACGATTCCGCGAACAAGGGAGTCTCTTGGTCAGCGAACTGTGGCTCTGTCGCTTGCGGGAACTTCAGTTCACTCACAACCGCGAGCGGTCAAGCCACTACTTACACTGCTCCGTCGGCAGTTCCTGCTGGCAATACGGTGACTGTAACGGCTACCTCTGTCTCCGACCCAACAAAATCAGCCTCTGCGAGCATCACCATAGACGCTTCGTTGGCGATTTCTGTCGTCTTCAATCCTCCTCCTCCCAGTTTGCTCGTCAGCGGCTCGACGCAATTGCTAACCGCGGTAGTGTCTAATGACTCCACGAACAAAGGCGTCAAATGGACTGTCACCTGTTCAAATGCCGGGATGTGCGGCACATTCAGCCCTACTAACACCGCAAGTGGTGTGGCTGTTACCTATACAGCGCCTCCTACCGTTCCGAGTGGCGGGATTGTCACGGTTCAGGCAACGTCTGTGGCTGACTCGACGAAGTCGGCCTCCGCGACCATTGCAATTGTGAAACCGGCACTGGCAGATGGAAATTATGTGTTCACGTTGGCGGGTAGCGAACCGAACTTATCGTTCTACAACGTAGCCGGAGTGTTTACAGTGAGCGGCGGAGCCATCGCTGGTGGCGAGCAGGACTTCGTGGATAGCACCAATACCGACTTGCATGACGCCATCAATCCCAAGGGCAGCAAGTTTGCGACGACCACCGATGGGAACCTTCAGCTTACGCTCACGACTTGTGCCGGGACGAACTGTTCAACCGTAGACACGGTTATCGGTGGTGGCACCGGCGTGGAGACCATCAACGGATCTATCGTCTCGACCTCAACCTGTGGTACGACAGGAGGTCCATGCAGGGCGAGACTCGTAGAGTTTGACAGCTTCGCGACATCGAGCGGAACGTTGGACTTGCAAGATAGTTCTGTGGCTACGACGGCTATCGCAGGCAACTATGCGCTCGGAGTTCAAGGAGGCGGAGTCGCAATCGGCGGCATTCTCAATATCGCGAGCGGGGCCATCTCGCCTACCGGGACTGTTCTCGATTTCAACCTTACCGGAACGCTATATTCTGACCAGTCAATTGCAGCGGGCTCCGTGTCAGCGCCGGATGCAACAGGACGCCTACAAATTTCCGTCACCCCCTCCAGTTCTCCCAATCCTCCTGTTGTGACCCTTGAGGGATACATCGTGGATGGATCGCGCATCGAGTTAATCTCGACAATTACGCCGATCGGCGGAATCGCATACTTCCAGAACACCGCTAATCTTGCGGTTTCCGGCAATAGCTACGTCGCAGGAATGACAGGATTCGACGGTATCGGAGGATTCCAGGCTGCTGGAATATTCACGATGGGGCCGACCGGGAACATGACGGGGACCCTCAGCACAAACGACCTAGCTGGTAGCCGTGCAGCCGCGACAGCCATCACAGGCGGCACCTACGCGGCAGACTCAACCAACTTAGGGCGGTACACTTTGACGGGAGTGACGGATGGCATCACTACGTTCAACATGCAGCTCTATGTGGATGGCAACGGCAACGCCTTGATGCTCACGATGGATCCCACGGATGCTCTTGCAGGGCTGGCCTTCCAGCAAACCGCGGGTGCCAGCGTTAGCGGGACTTACGTCATGGCCGATACCGGAGCGGACGTCACGAACGAGTTCGAGCTTGATGCAGTCGGGCCGGTTTCGACCGGAAGCGATACCTTCTCGGGCTTCGTTGACCTCAACTGGCTCAGCACAGGGATCGTCGCTACTCAGAGGACCAACCTGACGATCACAGGTGCCTTCACCACGCCTTCGGGCGGGGTATCGACGGGCTCCGGCAATACGATCACGGGCCTGGACGTGACGACCGCGAGCAACTCCGACTCCTTCGACTATTACGTTGTTGACTCGACTAAAGTGGTAGCCATTGAGACAGATTCAAACCAACTGACCCTTGGAGTGTTTGAATTCATACACTAAAACGGTCGAAACAAAATGGCGGGCGGCCCATCCTTTGCGTTTTTTGCAAAGGGTGGGCATTCGAACGATCTCAAGAAAGAACGCGAATCACAACCACACGTAGGTGTCGTCGCGGAGGGACTTGAACTGACTACCTCTGCCGAGCTTTGCTCGGCCGGGCAGCCGATGGCGGCTGTCCC
This sequence comes from uncultured Acidobacteriota bacterium, assembly GCA_963700225.1. Lineage (GTDB taxonomy): Bacteria > Acidobacteriota > Terriglobia > Terriglobales > Acidobacteriaceae > Sulfotelmatobacter. Next base: position 14,236 of record CAVOWU010000010.1, on the reverse strand, counting down.
CACATGAGGATCTCTGCAGCAAACAAAAAGCCCCGCTCTCGCGAGCGGGGCTTCGTTCTTGCTGACGGCTGAAAGCTGACAGCTGTCCTTAGTACATGTCTCCCATGCCGCCGCCGTGTCCGCCACCCGGGGCCGGAGCTTCCTTCTTTTCAGGAATCTCGGCGATCAGGGCTTCGGTGGTCAGCATCAGGCTGGCGATGGAGCCGGCATTCTGCAGAGCGGTGCGCACGACCTTTGTCGGATCGAGCACGCCTGCCTTGACCAGATCCTCGTACTCGTTGGAGAAGGCATTGAATCCGAAGTTGGTCTCTTTGGACTCGAGCACCTTGCCCAGGATCACTGCACCTTCTTCGCCAGCGTTCTCGACGATCTGGCGCAGGGGCTCGGTGATGGCGCGCTTCACGATGTTGATACCGATCTGCTCATCGCCTTCGGCCTTCACCTTGTCCAGCGCTGCGGAACAACGCGCCAGAGCAACTCCGCCGCCGGGGACAATTCCCTCTTCCACGGCTGCGCGCGTCGCATGCATCGCGTCTTCCACACGGGCTTTCTTTTCCTTCATTTCGGTTTCGGTTGCGGCGCCGACTTTAATGACGGCCACGCCACCGACCAGCTTCGCCAACCGCTCCTGCAGCTTCTCGCGGTCGTAGTCGCTGGTGGTCTTGTCGATCTGCCCGCGAATTTCCTTCACGCGGCCTTCGATCTCGGAGTGCTTGCCCTTGCCTTCGACCACCGTCGTGTTGTCCTTGTCGATGGTGATCTTCTTGGCCTGGCCGAGGTCGCCGATCTGAACGTTCTCGAGCTTGATGCCGAGATCTTCGGTGATGGCCTTGCCGCCGGTCAGGATCGCGATGTCCTGCAGCATTGCCTTGCGGCGATCGCCGAAGCCAGGTGCCTTGACGGCCGCGACTTGCAGCGTGCCACGCAGCTTGTTGACGACGAGAGTTGCGAGCGCTTCGCCTTCAACGTCCTCCGCGATGATCAGCAGCGGCTTGCCGGACTTTGCGATCTGCTCGAGCAGCGGGAGCAGGTCCTTCATCGACGAGATCTTCTTCTCGTGGATCAGGATGTACGCGTTCTCGAGGGCAGCTTCCATCCGCTCGGGATCCGTCACAAAGTAGGGCGACAGGTATCCGCGATCGAACTGCATGCCTTCGACGACTTCCAGCTGGGTCTCCAGAGTTTTGGATTCCTCAACCGTGATGACGCCATCCTTGCCGACCTTCTTCATCGCTTCCGCGATGATCTTGCCGATGGTCTCGTCGTTGTTGGCGCTGATCGTGCCAACCTGTGCGATCATTTCGCCGGAGACGGGCTTGGAGAGCTTGTCGAGTTCGCCGTTGATGCGGTTGCCTTCTTTGTCGAGCTTGCCGGCGATGACGGTGACGGCCTTCTCGATGCCGCGCTTCAGGGCCATTGGATTGGCACCGGCTGCGACGGTCTTGACGCCTTCACGGAAGATAGCCTGAGCAAGAACGGTGGCGGTGGTGGTGCCGTCGCCGGCGACGTCCGAGGTCTTCGAAGCAACTTCGCGGACCATCTGGGCGCCCATGTTCTCCAGGCCGTCTTTCAATTCGATTTCTTTTGCGACGGTAACGCCGTCCTTGGTGATGGTCGGCGAACCGAATTTCTTTTCGATGACTACGTTGCGGCCCTTGGGGCCGAGTGTGACCTTCACAGCGTCGGCCAGAAGGTTGACGCCGCGGAGGATCGCCTGACGCGACTCTTCTCCGTGAACGATGTGCTTTGCCATGTTTCAATCTCCTCTGATTCTTTGAATTCGTTTTTGAGCTATGAGCCGCGAGCTATGAGCGAAAGCTTCCAGCTGCTGGCTCTAGCGAAAATCAATTGCATCGATACTTCGCGCAAAGAGCGCGCTCGGGACGACAATGCTTGGTTACCGCTTGCTGCCGGCGAGTTCCTTCTTGGCCGGTGCGGCGGCGCCCGTCAGGATGCCGAGGACTTCTTCTTCTTTCATGATGATGAAGTCTTCGCCGTCGATCTTGATTTCGGTGCCGGAATACTTACCAAACAGGACGCGGTCGCCTTCCTTTACTGCGAGAGGAAAGGTCTTACCTTCGTCGTTGGTGCGGCCTTTGCCGGTGGAGATGACTTCGCCCTCCTGGGGCTTGTCCTTGGCCGAGTCGGGGATGATGATGCCGCCACGAGTGGTGGAAGCCTCTTCAACACGACGGACCAGAATGCGGTCGTGAAGCGGTGAAAATTTCGCCATGGTTTGTTACTCCTTTCAAGTCTTAGAAGGTGGTTTGCCTTCAGTTAATCTCTGTAAATCTATGATTTGGTTGGGATAGGTGCACTGTTAGCAGTTACGCCTATTGAGTGCTAATTGTAGAACCTGAGCCCGGCGTTGTCAAGAGCCAGAAGGGCTTTTTAGCAATTTATCCGTTTGAACCAAGTTGAAAAAGCGATTCGCGACGGAGGGCGCTGCGGTACCGAGGAAACCCTTGCTGGCTTTGACTATTGCGCCCGTGCGACCCGCCGGAATCTTTCTTCTTACTTGTGGAGGAATCGGGAAATCGCCGAGAGTGAGGACGCAACTACAAAGTTGGGGGGACGATGCAGGTCATCACATGTTTGCGATGTCGGCGGGAGATTGAATCCGGGGATAAATCGGTTGCGGTGTACATGTTTGCGCAGACGGTGGGCGTGAGGCCGAAGCAGAAATCGTCTGCGACTCGGGTTTCTTTTTGCCCGCAATGTGCGGTATCGCTGGCGATGGGGCTTCCGCCGGAAGGCGCGCTGAATATGGCAGCGTGGGAGATGATCCGCGATCTGGTCAGCGCGGAACCTTCACTGAATGACGCGGCGTGGGAAAGCTTGCGCGGAGTGACCGGATTGCTCGGATCCGGGAAAGACGATGAATCGGGCAAGTACCGGCGGGCCGGATGAAGTCGGATCGGTCTTTGAGATGTCCGTAGTGCCTTCTAAGAAGTCAGAGTCCCCATCCTGTCCTCCCTGAGAACCCCGGGAGGACAAGGATGGGGCACCCTCAGGTTCGTAGTTGAATTATTGCGGCTTGGTTTCCGCGTCTTTCTTCTTGGCGAAAGCGCGGACGTAGTTCACCAGATCCCATCCTTCTTCTTCTTTCACACGCGGTCCTTCGGCGGGCATGTCGTTGTGGCCATTCTTGATGATGTAGAAGATTTCTCCGTCGGTGCGATCTTTGAGCGTAGCCGTGTCGGTGAAGTCCATCATCGTGAGCTTCATGTCTTTCGCAGTCTCGCCTTTGCCGTCGCCATTCTTGCCGTGACACATCTCACAATCGAGAGTCCACCACTTCTTGGCGCGAGCCAGCGACTCGGGAGACGACTTCACCGGATTTTCCTTCTTTGCGTCTTCAACGGGAATCACCGCATAGGGCGAGGGTTTTGATGAAGGCGCATTCGGAGTTTGCTGCGCAGCGGCCAATTGGAAACCGGTTAGCAAAAGTGCGGAAAGCCAGAGCGAGAGGCGGAACATGGGGACCTCCTCGAATTTCAGAATCGATTTACAGCGGATTGTAGCTCTGGGCAGGAGGGCGGGGTGTGATTGAAATCACACAGATGCCGGGAATGAGGGCGGCTTTATTGCGGGGCTGCCGCCCTCATTCCTGGCTTGCACAACGCATGAAATTACACTCCGGCAGGCTGAAGATCAGATGAAAGCGGGAAGCAGGTTCCCTTTCGACTTCACTCAGGGCACGCTCTCGCTGGCGCTCGAAATGACAACCCCGAATTGGATTGTGATACCGCGGAAAATCATGAGCGCAGGATTGCGGACACGGAATCCAGAGCGGATTGGAGTCCGTCGGGTGTGGGGACGCCGCCCTGCGCCATATCCTTGCTGCCGCCGCCGCGTCCGTTGAGCGCAGCCAGAGTTTGTTTCATCAGGGCGCCCATATCGAACGGCTGTCCGGCGGATTGGGCGAAGACCAGCGAGGGCTGCGGAGATGTCGACGCCAGGAGCGCTACGACTTGGGAAGACAGACGCGTCAATTTTTGTGCCAAGAGTTTCAGCGAATTCATGTCGCGGTCGGAGAATGTGCGGATGACGATGCGGCAGCTGTTGGATTCGGGTGTTTCGGCGAGCAGCGAAGATGCTTGTGCTGCGGCCAGCTCTTCCTGCGCCTGCTCGCGCTGCTTGCGGAGGGAGCGGATTTCATCGAGCGACTTTCGGGCCTGCTGCGGGACATCGTAAATATGGGCGGAGAAAAGTGCGGCGGTCTCGGTGAGCGCGGTGAAATCGCGGCGGGCGGTAGCCACGGCACGCTGTCCAGCGACAAATTCGACACGCCATCCCTGGCGAACTCTTTCGACCTTGCGGAGGAGGATGCAGCCGATCTGCCCGGTCTGGCGGACGTGGGTACCACCGCAAGCGCTCAGATCGAACTCGCGGATGTCGATGATGCGGAGTTCGTCGCGGTCAGCGGCGGGGAGTTTGCGCAAGCCTAACTCCCCTGCTTGGTCGCGGGTCACGAAGCGAATGTCGACGGGCCGATTCTCCAGGATGATCTCGTTCGCCAGCCGCTCGGCGGATTCGATCTGTTCTTTGGTCAGAGTCGGAGTGTCGAGGTCGATGGAGCAGTAGTCGTCGGCCATGTGGAAGGAGACCGTGTGCAGATTATGCAGACGAATAAAAGCAGCCGAGAGGACATGCTGTCCGGAGTGCTGCTGCATGTGATCGCGGCGGCGGGTCGCGTCGATCTGTCCGCGGACAGGAGTTCCGGGCGGGAGATCTTTGACTGGCGCTTCGAGGTAGTGGACGACTCTTCCATCCTCGGCGTCAGCGACCTCGGTGACTTTGAGCTTCTCGTTTTCGATCGAGATCGTGCCGATGTCGAAAATTTGTCCTCCACTGGTGGGATAGAAGGCGGTGCGGTCGAGGATCAGGGCTGGGCGGGCTCCGGCTGGGGTTTCTGCTACTTTGGCTTCGAAGTCGTAGAGGAAAGAGTCGTGGTAATAGAGACGGTCTGTCATGGGAAGAGCTTATTTTAACTTCAGAAACCGCGTCGGGAGAATTCCCTCACAAGGCCTTGAGCCGGTGACAGGAACAGACGTTCCTTCGACTTCGCTCGGAATGACAGGCTTACGGAGCGCCTGTTGTGCTGCTCTTGGCGGGATCGTGCCCATCTGGCAAAGCTAAAGCCGAGACTTTGGCGCCGCGCTTTGCGCCGGCATGGACGGCCGAGGCGGCCGTCTCCACATTGGTCGTGCCGATACGGACCGCCGAGACTTTGGCTAGTACGGGCCGATTATACCTGCGATTTGGCGGGGGGCCGGCTTTGTGGATTGAGCTGGCCTGGCTGGCGGCATACTTGAATCGAGGACATCCAGATATTTCAGGCCGGTGCCGGTGTTGAAGAGAACCACCGTATCCTCGGGTTTGAAAAACCCGGACGCGCGGAGCTTGCGGTATGCGACGAGGGAGGCTGCGCCTTCAGGAGCGGCGAAGATGCCTTCAGCTTTGGCCCAATGACGTGTGGCTTCAAGGATTTCGGCGTCGGTGGCGCTGACGGCGGTGCCGTGACTCTTCTTTAATATGTCCAGTATCAGATAGTCGCCATAGGGCTTGGGAACGCGGAGGCCGGAGGCCAGAGTGGCGGCGTTAGTCCACATTTCCGAGGATGATTTACCTTCATCCCATGCTTTAACAATGGGCGCACAGCCGGATGATTGCACGGTGATCATCCTGGGGCGCTCGGAGCCTATCCAACCCAGGACTTCCATTTCTTCGAAGGCCTTCCACATTCCCAGCAGGCCTACACCACCGCCGGTCGGATAGATGATGCCTTGGGGCACGCGCCATCCCAGTTGCTCGGCGACTTCGTAGCCCATGGTCTTCTTGCCCTCGACGCGGTAGGGCTCCTTGGTAGTGCTCACGTCGAACCATCCTTCCTTTTCCCAGGAATCGGAACTCTTCAGCTCAGCCACTTTGCGGGCGCAATCGCTGATGAGGCCGTCGATCAAGGTCACGTGAGCGCCGTAGTAGTCGCACTCGATGCGGTTGGCCATGGGGACATCTTTGGGCATGAAGATGTGGGACTCGATGCCGGCGGCGGCGGCGTAGGCGGCCAGCGCACCGGCGGCATTCCCAGCCGACGGGATGGCAAGCTTCTTCAGGCCAAAATGGCGAGCCATGGTGACGGCGGCCGAGAGGCCCCGGGCCTTGAACGATCCGGTGGGATTGAGGCCCTCGTCCTTAATGTAGACATTGGGATACTCCCGGCTGGAGAGCATTGGGGTAAAGCCCTCGCCGAGGGAAACCGGGTTCGCGTCGGGCAGGACGGCGTCGTAGCGCCACATCGTGGGGGTGCGGCCAGCGAGGCGGGCGGAAGAGAAGGTGCGCTTGATGCTGGCAAGATCGTATCGAGCGTAGAGTATGCCGGCGTCTTTGGAGCACACCGTTTGCGGGCGATCCGCCGGATAATGCTCGCCGCAGCGTGTGCATTCGAGATGCGTCAACATTCCGAAGCGAGTTTAACATCGGCGGGAAGCTGGGCGGAGCGCGGTTTTCCACATTGGAAATCTTCATGGTGGTGTGTCATAGTTTGTTTCCAGACAGTCAGCTCCCCCGTCCGCGCATCGAATGATCGCTAGAGCCGTGACCGCGCAAGTTGAGAAGGAGCAATTATGAGAGTTTCCCGCCTTGGAGTTTCCCTGGCTTTCACTTGTGTACTTTGTGGCAGCGTTATGGCTGCGACGTCGAATCCTTGGGTGCTGAAGGCAACATTGTCAGCGCCCGGAAATCCTCTGGAATTTGGATACTCGGTGGGGATCAGCGGCAATACGATCGCGGCGACGGCGAACGATTCGATCGGCGTGTACGTTGAGCCGAAAGCAGGATGGAGCAACCTTTCGACACCGACAGCGAAACTCACGGCCAGCGACGGCGCGGTATTCAGTTCCGTGGCGATCTGCGGAAACACGATCGTTGCCGGCTCAGTCCAGGACGGTGGGACGGGAGCGGCGTATGTGTTCGTCGAACCGTCGGGCGGATGGAAGAACATGAATGAAACGGCCAAGCTCACGGCGGCGGACGCGGCGGCGGGAGACTTCGTCGGAACGTCGGTAGCGATCTCCGGCAATACGATTGTGGTAGGAGCAGATCAAAACAATTCGGTAGGCGCGAGTTTTCCCCCGCCGGAACCGAATGGGGCGGGAGCTGCATACGTGTTCGTGAAGCCGTCCGCGGGCTGGTCCAATATGACGGAGACAGCGAAGCTCACAGCATCGGACGGCGCTGCGGGTGATGACTTCGCCTATAGCGTGAGTATCCTCGGCAATACGATCGTCGCCAGTTCGCCGAACGCCACTATCGGCACAACCAACCTGGAAGGGGCGGCCTACATTTTTGAAAAGAGCGGATCGCAGTGGAAGAACTCGACCGAAAGCGCAAAGCTGACGGCTTCGGACGGGCACTCGGTCACGCTTCTGGGGATGGGGCTTAGCATCAGCGGAAATACGCTGGCGGCCGCGGCATTCGACAAAGTCTATTTATTTTTCAAGCCTGCGGGAGGATGGAGCACGGGGACGCAGAACGTGGAGCTGTCGAGCACGTCCTATACGTTCTTCGGACTCAATTCTGTCGCGATCTACGAAGGCAATGTTCTGGCAGGATCTCCGTATGACAACGTTCCGTTCGCCGATCTATATGTTGAACCGGCGGCGGGATGGAAGAACATGACTCCGACCTACCGCCTGAAAGCGCCTGCAAAGAACGGAAACGGGTCGGACGGGTGGTCGGTAGCGATGAACGCAACGACGCTCGTGGTCAGCTCCCCTTTATTCGGCGGCAACGGCGGTAATGTGGTTTACGTTTACGGAAAGAATTGAGAGACGACGTTGGTCGTTAGCTGTTAGTCGTTCACAGGTTTGCTTTCAACGCCGCTGGTTACGCTCTGATGCGTAATCGGCGGCTTTTCTTCTTTCGCCATCGCGGACTTGAAGCCGCGGATGCTCTCGCCTAAGCCCTTCCCCAGTTCCGGAAGTTTCTTTGGACCGAAAACCAGCAGGGCGATTCCCGCGATGATGAGCAAATGCATGGGCTGAAAAAGTCCTTCAAACATAAATTCTCCTTAGTGATGTGATCGACGATGAATAAAAAGCGGCGCTGCCCAGTGCCGCTCTTTGCGGGCAGCGCCTTTTTGGAGAGAGATCGTTGACAACTGGTGTTCAGAAGCCTCGGACTGCAGCATCGGCCGCTGCGGCCAGAGCGTTCAACGTGTCGACGAACTCAGTGGTCTGGCCAATGAACAGACCGTCGTCGGTAAGGGATTTAACGGCGCCGGCTGCGATGCCGGTCGGATCGGTGGGTCGAATCACCGAGGCATGCGGCAGACTGGCGCTGATGAATTCACAAGGGACCGGGAAGATCAGGTTGGTCTGCAGCAACGGGTTGTGCGTGGCGTTGAAATCGGGGAAGGTCAGGCCGTTGGTTGGATCCGTAAACGGCGCGACGGGAGTTTGCACTCCATTTCCAGAGAAATCGACCCACTCGAGGAAATGCGCGATCTCATCTCCGCCAATACTGAGAACGATGCGGAGGACTTCGACATCGTGAGCCTTTTGAGCCATCGCCGAATAGAGACTGCTGCCGCCCTGTTCGATGAATCCGAAGTGGAAGGCTGCGGTGTTGGCGATGGCCTGAATGTGGTTTCCAGGACCAAAGTCGGAGTTATCACGAGGGATCGCAGTCACACCGTCGAGATCGATGGCTTGCGGGAAGGAAGCGCCGAAATCAGGGTTTGTGCTGCTGCGATACCGCGTGTACCAACTGGTGTCGACAGTCAGGTTCATGAGATTGGTGAGGCGGCCGATCTGCTTTGCGCCTGTGGCCTGGCTACTGGGCAGAGTTCGGAACTTGTTGAAATTTACCTGCGGGGCGCCCTTCATCTTCAGATAGGCGTTGAGAAAGGTCGCGTGGCTGACTTCGTCCAGAGTGTTGCTGGTGATGTACTGCGAACCGTCGCCATCGAGAACTTGCAGGGCGAGTTGATAGGGATTCTGGGTCCCGGTGCTGAGTCCTCCCAATTCCGCGTACTGCGTCCACAGATCGCTCTCGATAAGCTCCGCGGCGGCGAGAAACCTGAGGATAGCGATGTCTCCGGAACTGAGGGGAGCGGCGGATTTCGTCTGTGCACGGCTCTTTCCGGCAAGGAGCGCGCCGGCAGTGATGGTGGCCCCGGCCATGCCGAGTCCCTTTAGGAATGAACGGCGTTGAGTTCCGCCGCTCGCTTGCGGTTGGGCGGGTTCTGGGGTGAGGGCTGGAGAGGGCAGCTTTGCATTGCTCATAGATTCTTACACTCCAAGTTTTTTGCGATGACGTTGTGACTCGAAACTGGAACTTCGAATCAACGTGGAGGCAGAATATTTCGGTGGGTCCGAGACGGTGTCATGCGGGAGTTAGAGAGATGTAAAAGATTTCGCAGCGAGAAGAATTCGTGCGAACTGTGGAATCGGCTGCGAAGAAATTCAAAGAGACCGTAGCCGACGAGAGCGGTGACCGTGGTGATCTTTAAATTTGGCACGCGACAACTTCCGCCTCAGCCCGCACAGGGTCGCATCGCTGACCCACGCCGGAGCGTTCAACAATCCGCCATGAATCTGCTTTGAAAATCTGGCGGTGGCGCCGTTACTCTGATAGCAGAGACGATGCGACGCGAGATCCCGCGCTACGCCTGAAAAGCGGCTCCGCTCGGGATGACGCAAGTCGAGGTCGGGACGGCTAGAAATCAAACTGCACTGCTGACTAAATTCTCAATCGATGACGATTTCGCGGCCTCTGAGTTACTATCCTTCTTTGGATCTTTCGGAGGAAGAATGGGAAAGTTTGTGTTCGGGCTGATTATTGGACTCATCGCGGTTCCGCTTGTTGTGTATGCATATTTCTCCATGGGGATGGCACCGGTAGCGACAGCCGCGCCTCCGATGCCGTTTGAAAAGACATTTGCGCGAATCGCCCTGCATGCGAGGTTGGAAAAGGAAATGCCGAAGTCTGCGCCGATCCAGGCGGACGAGGCAGCTTACCTAGCCGGCGCCCAGGTTTACAAAGAGAACTGCGCAGTCTGTCACGGATTACCACTCACTCAGCAGACGGCAATCGCGAAGGGAATGTTCCCGAAACCACCGAAACTGATGGAGGGAACGGGAGTGACGGACGATCCGGCGGGAGAAACATATTGGAAGGTAGCAAACGGAATCCGAATGACCGGCATGCCGGGGTATTCAGGTTCCCTTTCTGCGACACAGATGTGGCAGGTCAGCCTGCTGCTGGCAAATGCAGACAAGCTGCCGCAACCGGTGAAGGATAGCCTGATGTCGGCTTCGCCAGCGCCAGTGTCCACGACCCCCGCACCGATGACCCCAGCACCGCCGAAGTAACACGACCGCGGCCGGCAGCCGGTTGGGTTTGAAGCGTCGTTCCAAGGACATGGCTCCATTCGATTAATCCCGAACCCGCCAGCGAAACTGGCGGGCTATTTTCAGGGGCGCTCGCGGCGCTCTCAGGCTCGAAAAGTACTCTCACGATGGGATCGTTTCTCTTCTTCGCATTTTCGTGGTGGGCGATTGCGCTGCGGATTGTGGCTATTGTGCACTTCATCCGGCGGCGGCCAGATTTTTTCTGGCTGTTTGTGATTTTGTTTCATTGGGTGGGAGCTCTGGTTTACATCGTTGTAGAAGTCATTCCCGACGCCGGGCTCCTGCGGAGTTCGTTCCAAATGTTTCCGCGGCGGCGGCGGATTCACGAGCTAGAAAGGGAAATCCTCGATAATCCTTCGGCGGGAAATTACGAAGAGCTGGGATTGCTGTATCTGGACGATGGGGATTTCGCACGAGCGAAAGCTTGTTATGACAAAGCAATCTCTTCGCGAGCGGATTCGATCGATGCGTTCTACCGGCGTGGAGTGGCAGAAGTTGCTCTAGGAGATTTTGCGGCGGCGGTCCCGGATCTGGAGCGCGTCTTAAAGGCGGATGCCGATTACGATTTTCATCGCGGCAAGGGACTGCTGGCTTGGGCGTACGCGCAAACGGGACAGAATGAGAAGGCCGACGCGATGTTCCGCGAAGCGGTGAGGATTTCGACGATCTCGGAAACGTACTATCACTACGCGCTATACCTGGAATCGCAAGGGCGGACGGCTGAAGCGCGGGAGTGGGCACAGAAGATTCTGGACAAGCGGGCCACGATGCCGGGGTATTTGAAGCGGCGGGAGCGTCCCTGGTTCCGAAAGGCACGGGCGGTGCTGGGGAGACTCCGGCGGTAATTGGCGGCCGGTCGCGATGATAAACTTGGTTGAGTGACGATTTCCAAACCTTCCATTCGGCTGCTGGCGACCGATATCGACGGCACGCTGCTTAATCCACAATTTCAAATCTCAGACGGCGACTTGGCGGCTTTGAGGCGAGCGCACGCTGCAGGGATGGAGATCGTCCTGGTCACGGGGCGCAGACACGCGTTTGCCCTGCCGATTGCGAAACAGCTTGGATTCGATTTGTGGCTGATCAGCTCGAATGGAGCGGTCACCCGATCGCTCGGCGGGGAGACTTTTCATCGTGACATGATGCCGGCTGAGACCTGCCGGAAGCTTTGCGGGGCTATGCAGGAGTTTCGCGGAAACACTGTTCTGACATTTGATCAGGAGACCAAGGGCGCGATCGTGCTGGAGCGAATGGACGAACTGGGTGTAAGTATTCGGCGATGGCTGGAGAAGAATATGGAGTACATCCAGTTTGTGGTGCCGCTGGAAGATGCGCTGGTGACCGATCCGGTGCAGGCGATGTTCTGCGGGACGATGGAGCGGATGAAATTGGCTTTACACGCATTGGATGGCGCCGGAATGGACGGACTGGTGACGGTGCTGCGGACGGAGTATCCGGAGCGGGATTTGTCGATGATTGACGTGTTAAACGCGGGGTGTTCGAAGGGGCACGCGCTGGAACGGTGGGCGAAGCATCGAGGTTACCAGCGTGATCAGGTCATGGCCGTTGGTGACAATCATAATGATGTGGAGATGCTTGAGTTCGCGGGGCATCCGGTTATCATGGGGAATGCGTGTGAGGAGTTGCGAGGACGCGGGTGGAAAGTGACCCGCGGGAACGATGCTTGTGGCGTAGCGGCGGCTGTCGAAATGGCGCTGGGTGCAGTGCCGGTGGGGATCGGGCGTTAAGGCCAGAGGTCAGGGGTCAGTGAACCAGTGGTGCGGCGACGGTAGTGGGATGAGAGTCTTTCGTTCAATTCTGAGGCTCGGTTTAGTCGCAGTGGTTGCGATGATCGCTCTTCCCTGCTTTGCGGGGGAAGTTGCGATACTGAAGAATGGGTTCGCGATCCGGCACGAGCGGCGGGAAGTTGTGGGGGATGTTACCCGGTTGTATGTAACGGCGGATGGATCGAGTTTTGTGGACGTACCGACCGAGCAGGTAGATCACTTCGAGGCTGCGCCAGACATGCCAGCGGCGAAAACCGCGCTTCCTGCCCCGGCTTCCAGTTCTCCGGCCTTCCCTCAAAATGTGCAGAGCGGCAACGTTCCAGCGGCTCGTGCTGGATTCTCCGCGGCTCCTAGACGGGACCTGACTGAAGTTGTGAAGGATGCCAGCGGCCGGTACCAGCTCGATCCGGACCTGGTGAACAGCGTCATCAAGGCGGAAAGCGGATTCAACACGCGGGCCGTATCGCCGAAAGGCGCGCGGGGATTGATGCAGTTGATGCCGGGAACGGCATCGCAGCTGGGAGTACCGAACGCATTCGATCCGCAAGCCAACGTTGAGGGCGGAACGAAGTATTTGCGAGAGTTGCTGGAGCGGTACAACTTCGATCTGGTAAAGGCGCTCGCGGCCTACAACGCCGGACCGCAGCGGGTGGAACATTTCGGCGGAGTGCCTCCGTACTACGAGACACGGGCGTATGTGGCGCGGATCGTCAGGGATTTCAACAAGAAGAAAGTGGCACAACAGAAGGCTGCCGCTGCGGCTGCAAAGAAGAGTGGCCCGGTGAAGGATGTGAAGACACATCCACCGGTCACGAAGCATGATTCCAAGGGCGTCGTGCAGGCAAAGGCGAGTCCGTCGGGCGACTAGGATCTGCTGGCTGGGTTTGACCCCATCGGTACAGTCGTTTACCTTTGGGGGTGCCGTTTCCCGCTTCGCGTTGCCGGGGCCGCGGCGCGGAGTTCTTCCCCTTCATGGATAAGAAGCGCATTCTGGCCAGCGTAGCTGTGTTTCTCATCCTGGCTGTTCTGGTTTATTTGCAATACCGTCACTGGCGCACGTTCGATTGGGGAACGTTCTGGAGCCAGACACACCGAATCAAGAAAGTGCATGTTCTTCATGGGATTGCGCTGATTTACCTCGCGTACTTCATGAGGGCGTGGCGCTGGAAGATTTTCCTCAATCCGGTGCGGCCGAAAACCAAGACCATCGACCTGATTTCGCCCACGCTGGTGGGCTTCACGGGTCTAGCACTGCTGGGGAGGGCTGGGGAGTTTATCCGCCCTTACTTGATTGCGCGGCGTACGGACTTGCCGGTTTCGTCGCAGGTTGCGGTGTGGGGCGTCGAGCGGATCTTCGATATTGGCGCATTTACCGTACTCATGATGCTGGCGATATTCCTGCCGAGTGCGCTGCCTTCGATTCCGCATCCGGAATACTATCTGCGCTTTCGCGAGCTCGGTTTCGTGCTGACCGCAATGGTCGCAGGAACGACAATCGCCGCCGTGGTCATCCGGCGCAACGGTGACAGAGTCGCTACTTGGGTGGAACAACGGTTCGGACATTTGTCGTCGAACCTGGGACATCGTCTGGCGCAGAAAGTGCGCGAGTTTGGCATGGGGTTGAATACGATTCATGGCCCGCTGTCCCTTCTGTGGCTGACGCTGGTCTCAGTCGGTATGTGGTACGTGATTGCGCTCGCCTATCAGGAAGTCACGCATTCGTATGGCGTGGATGCGCTGGCGATTCCGGTAGCGCAGCTTTTGATCCTGATGTTCTCGAGCATGCTGGGATCGCTGCTGCAATTGCCGGCAGTGGGCGGCGGCTCGCAGATGGCGACGATTGCGACTCTCTCCAGCGTGTTCGATGTGCCTCCGGAACTGGCGGCAAGCTGCGGGATCTTGTTATGGCTGGTGACGTTTGCCGCGGTAGTTCCGGCAGGTTTGCTGCTGGCACATCACGAAAGGCTGTCACTGCGGAAGCTTTCGGTGGAGAGTCATCAGAAGCAGGAATGAGGCATTGGTGCAGAGCCG
>CAVOWU010000009.1:0-1108744 GCA_963700225.1 uncultured Acidobacteriota bacterium | reverse complement strand
CGCAACGATCGCCAAAAGTGGATAGACCACGATCACGTGCGCACCCCGTAGTAACCTTCGTCATCGTGGTGGCCAGTAAAATCGCCGCAATTGGCGCTGCAGGCGATAAGGCTGTCCACTCTGTCCGCGACCCTGAAGCAATGCAATCAGACCGATCAGGCTCAGGATCAAGAACGCGGGCGGGGTCTTCAGGGCCAAGTCGACGAAGAAAAATACCACCAACCACCTGCTTGATTTGCCCCATGAAATAGGACGGTGGTCCTTCCTTGTTGAAGGCCCATGCCGACGCAATGCCGTTTAGGAGACCAGGAGCTGGCACGACCGGATTCCTGAGGATGACTGCTCGGGCCGTTTGCCGTAAGGGCGCAGGAAAGTGCTGGAACGAGGGCATCGACACGGGAGAGATACCCATACTCTGCTGTACATGGCCGGTCGAAAAAACGTATCCGCCCCACACCACCAATACTGCGACGAGCGAGGCACCCATGATATGGAGCATCAATGCAGAGTGTCTTATTGCGTGTTTAGAAGCGGTTGCTTGCTTGGGCCACACGTACCGCAAAGCCAATATTGATGCGGCACCTACAGGAAGATAGAGCAAGGTTGTGAACTTCACCAGGCGAGCCAAGCCGGTTGTGACGCCTAACCATAAGACGTTTTCCGTTGGGTTTCTGCAGCCAGAGAGTAAATGCAAAGAGAGCAGCTGGCTGTGCGAAGGCTGCGGAAATATCTGAGTAGGCGACGCTGGAGAAAGCAAGAATCGCCGGCAGCGTCGTGAAGAGAACGACCGACATCGCCGCAGCGAGGTCCCCGAACTCTCGCTCAGACCAACAAAATACGATTATGGTTGAGAGCAAAAAGAACGGAAGTACCCCGGCTCTCGCAAGCGAGAGGGTATGTGGATAATTGCTTCCGCCGTGGAGGATTTTGTTCCCAACATCTTGTAGTCTCTTCCGCAGGATCATCGGGTGCATAGAGTGGCATTCTGGCGCCGACGAGATACAGCGGGACGCCGATAGCAGTCGAGCTAGGGGAGTGTTGTATGGATCTAACTGATAGGTTCCGCGATCAATCAATTCGATCGCAGCCGCACGTGACAAGGTTCATCAAAAGCCTGTGCCGTTGTGGCGTACGACGCTAGCACTCTCCCGACCGCGATTACGAGAATAATCGAAACCGCACTGACAACGATCTTTCGATGTTTCAGCGACCTTCCCTTGGTTTTCCAAGCGCCTCCAAACGACATAACTCTCGCCCAGGTAAGCAGGAATCGAGACAAACCCCAAGGCACTACGACTCAAGAGAGAATGCCCGAGTGCTGCTCCTGGAAACCGATGCTGGGCTAAACGGTATAGCACATAGAGCAAAGAAAAAGATGCAGGCCGCCGGCCAAACGAACCACTTGCAATTGGTTGGATCCGCCCGCCAGCGCCAGACTTCTGCGCGTGAAGTAGTTGAGATGCTCCGCCAGCAAGAGCGGCCAGCGCTCCCCAAGAATGCGCGACTGCCAACTCTCCAGATCGGGCACGTTTGCTATTACGTATCCTTCCCCCTTGACTACCGAAGCGCAGACTCGGAGAAACTCTAAAGGGTCGGGCACGTGTTCAAGTACATCCCAAAGAGTGACAACATCCATGCTGCCGTTCGGCACGTTAGCGGTTTCCAGCCCGGAGCAGAGAATCGTCCCACGCCCGAGCAGTTTTTCTTGAGCTTTGGTGCACAACGCGCTCGATGGTTCAACCCCGACAATGTCGAAGCCGCGGTCAGCCGCGCAACTCAGGAAAGCTCCAGAAGCGCAGCCCACATCCAGCACTCGCCCAGAAGATACGAAGCGTCTGACAATTTCCACGTGCCGTCTGGCGGTTCGCATACGTCCACTCGCTTCCTTTTCGTAAACCTCCGGAGCGAGTTCGCGATATAGGGACGCCAGTTCTTCTCCTGAAGGGCGATAGCCACGAAATCCGAAACCGCAGTCCTGGCAACGCAAGATTCTTCCATGCGTAACAGTGTTTCGCGAGGAACCCAAATCGAAAGACGTCAGGGCTCGCTCTGCCGTATCGTCACGAAATAGTTCAACGTTGTTGCTCTTGCACACCGGGCAGGAGGACACGTCGCACCCACTAGCGGATCCCATGGCAGCTGATTTCGGGCTCGAAAATGGCATTTACGGTTGAATATCTATCCAACGGAGCGCTTGGCCGGTCGCTCGGAAGAGGTAGGCTGGAGGACAGTGACTTTGTCAGGATGTCGGAAGAAACTCCGGCGCCCGCGCCAGCTGTTCCACGCGATGTTCACGAATTCCGCAAAGTAGTGCGGAGCGATCTTCATGATTTTGAACGAAGAGCTTCCCATGTCGATCGTGCGATTGATCCAGGAGATTGGGACCTCCCGCACATCGTACCCTGCCAAGATTGGCTTGAGTCCGGTTTCTACGTTTGCCGCAAAATGGTCCTGCTCGATTTTGAGGCTCTTGAGGATCTCGGACCGGTAAAGTTTCAGATTGTTAGAAATATCCCTGATACGGCAGGGAAGAAACAAATTGACGAGAAGATGAAAACTGCGATTGCAAAAAATCTTGAAGAAAGGATAATTCAACAGAACGGACTGGTGAGAGAAACGGCTGCCAATGGCCCCATCGTGCCCATCCGCCACAACGTCGAAGAGGTCACGGAGTTCCGGTACAATCTGCACGAAGTCACTGTCCATGGTCAGTATGAAGCGCCCGGTGGCTGCCGCATAGCCCTCGCGTAGCGCCCTGCCAACGCCGCCTGGAGGAGTTCGATCCACGACTTTGATGCGTGGCTCGTTGCGAGCTAGTTCCCGAGCCGCCTCGCCGGTTCGGTCTTTGCTGTTGTCGTTAACGATGATGATCTCGTGAATGTAATCGCCATACATTTGGAGCAGGGCATCCACTAGTGGCTTTACATTCATTTCTTCGTTGTAGCACGGCGCTACGACTGATACCGAGTCTCTCAAGCAGGAGTGAGTAGCCAAATTGACTACCGGCCTCCTTGCCTTCTCATCTCCCGGCTTTCTTGCCCAAACGTAAAGGGTTCCGCACATCTCCTTGACGAGGGGCGTGTGTTCCATCACAAACGCAGTGGATTGCAGGAAGGGAACCGCAGCGCGAGGGGTTCGCGAGTGAACAATGTCGTAGGGAATGATTTCAAGATTCGTGAATCCCTGATGAGAAGCGGCTTTCATGAGCTTATAGCGTCGCATTCCAACCTGGCAAGAGGCCTCGCCTGACCATCGTCCAATCGGCTTCACATGATTCTTGACGAAAACTTGAGGATTCCAGTAGTTCGATTCGAAGAACAGGATTTGGCCGCCCGGTTTCAGCAAGCGGTAAATTGCAGCTAGGTTTTGGGAGAATTCGTTGTGGCAAAGAATGGCAGTCCCGACTACATAATCGAAAGTTTCGGCGGCGAGGTCTCGCTCAAAACTGTCGATTCTTAAGAAGCGAACATTAGGAATCTCACGCGGGGAAAGCACGAATTCGTCGTTGAATACGGCAGCTGTTATCGGATTTTCTTCGCGTAGGACCGAGGAGAGGTGCTCAGTCCAAAGACCACTGCCTGCGCCCAGTTCGAGAATGGACTCGCCCGGCAACACATGAAAAGAATGACGAACGGTCAGAGCACGCCAGCGCAATTTAAAAGACGACGTACTGGGATGACCTTGCCAATAGGCTTCCCGACTGCGTTCCATGCTCCCCAGATTTTGTTCTACTGACATTGTCTAATCTCAGAGTTCGGATTTGTTGTCGTCGTTCTTCCGAACTAATAAGCCCACCAGATCCTGGATGAGCGCTTTCTTGGACCTTCCGAACCGTAAGGTTTTCGACCCCGACATTTGTTCCTTCCGTTCCCCAAAGAGTTGCAAACTTTCTTAGCAAGAAATGCTACCAGTAGTCCCGGCTTGCGGCCACCGTGAAGATGCAAATCGTTGCCGTGTGACGATCCTGGCATTTTCGGGCAGAGAACGAACTTTGCGGTCAACCGAATCAGCACCACTTTCACAACTGCTTGCCGAGTTCTGTGCGCATTGTTGTCGTTTTTGGACCGACTGAAGGCAAGCACATTGCGTGTCGTATAATGCCGCTCATCTTGGGAATCCTTGGGAGAGCCATTGCTTCAGGAGACGCAAATCCTTGGGCTACTCCACACTTGACATCACAACGGTAGCTCTGTTCGTCGTGACTATGCAACGAATACCATCGCTAGACGGATTGCGAGCGATCTCAATCACGCTGGTCATACTCAGTCACCTCGTAAAGTGGAAACATATTTCTGTTCAACTGCTCGGTGGGTACGGCGCACTTGGTGTCCATGTCTTTTTTGTACTTTCCGGCTATTTGATCACCAAGCTTCTGCTCCGGGAATATGAGCGAAGCTCCACGATTAGCCTCCGCGAATTTTACATTCGGCGGGCGTATCGAATTTTCCCGGCAGCGTTCTTATTTCTCGCGGTCGTTATTATCCTCTACTGGCGACAGATACGCTGGTACCATGCGGCGGCGGCGATCTTTTATGTTGCGAACGTGGATATTTCGCGGGCCGTGGATTTTCGGACATCTCTGGTCGCTCGGCATTGAGGAACAGTTCTACCTACTTTGGCCGTTCGTTTTAAAGAAGTGGCAGAGTCGGAAGACAGCTGTGCTCCTATGCATCTTGATCGCGACGCCAATATTTTGGGCGGGCCTCTATGCTTTTAAGGTGCGCAACGGGCTTCTCGGCAGTTTGCCTGCATACGCTGATCAACTCGCCATTGGCTGCTTGCTGGCGATCTTTGCGCCACGCATTCCTAGGATCAGAGGTTGGCTGGCATTCGCAATGGTCCTCGCGACGTTCTTCATTCCATGTTTTCCCGCGAGCAGTCCTGGGCGGACATTGTTCATGCTTTTCGTTCTTGGCCCTTTGCTCAACCTATCCATCGCCGGTGTCGTGTTGCACGTCATTCAGGTTCCCTATCGGGTGCTCAACTGGTCCCCAGTCGCATGGCTGGGAAAAATCAGCTACAGCCTGTATCTGTGGCAGGAATTGTTCTGCTCGAACCCCTCGCTCCACCTCGGATATTCTCTTGTGATACCGGCGCTGGCTTGCGCATGCCTCTCGTATTACTGCGTTGAGCGGCCTATGTTGCGTCTTCGAGAAAAGCGGGCCCGATCCCGGCGGCCCGACCTGCGCCCCGCGCTTGCCCCGAAAGG
Source organism: uncultured Acidobacteriota bacterium (assembly GCA_963700225.1). Classification (GTDB taxonomy): domain Bacteria; phylum Acidobacteriota; class Terriglobia; order Terriglobales; family Acidobacteriaceae; genus Sulfotelmatobacter. The sequence goes on along the minus strand of CAVOWU010000009.1, from coordinate 1,103,535 downwards.
CACTCCTCTCGATGCTCCGGCCGAAACATAGGTCTGGGAGAATCGGCGGCCCAGTATTTGGCCACGACATTCATTGACGTAGTCTGGCATTTACACTCATTGACCTTGAAATGATGAGCGAGGAGGTCATGCTTCATCAGCATCCGTTGTCTCTGTCGGTGGATTGCTTGGACGGAACGGCGTTGCAAATCGCTCAGCTTGCGATCTCCGGCGCGATGCTTGGCAAGTGATCTTCCCAGCGTCAGCGGGAATCCGCCACTTCCAAATAGCAACTTGCGCGTCTTGGGCCCCGGTCAAATGTTCACGTTTTAGGCCGAGCCTTATTGAGCGCAGGTTTATGTTTTCGTGCAAGTGTGAGCACAACAGATCAGTCTTGGGTTCCCGCTTTCGCCATAATTGACAGCGGTGACATCGAAATCTAAGGAGACTTAAAATGCGACGTGTACCCCCGTATTTCGTTCCGCTGTTGTTGGGTGCCGTGATGGTCGTACCCGCTTTAGCGCTTGGCTGCGGCGGTAATCATTATTACCGTGCGTACGATTCTGATCACGGTGACTATCACACTTGGAACAATAACGAGACGGTGTATTACCAGCAGTGGGAGACGGAAAACCACTACGACCACAAGGATTTTAAGGTACGAAGCAAGGACGAACAGAAGCAATACTTCGACTGGAGACACAAGCACCAGGACGATAAAGATAAGCACTAGACGATTCGTTCAGAGCCGAGGCTCGTTGGTGTAGCGATGACGGTGAATCCCATCTGTCACGCTGGCGTTGGTGAACACGTCGGAAACGAATCATTACATCGAAACGAGCGCCTTCACCATGACGCCTTTTCGCAGCAACCCTCCCCGGCGGGTTGGCGTAGTCGTCCATGAGCGGGTGGGCATTCAGTGGCTGGCCGGCGCCCTCGGCTGTGCTGTTGATGTAGACCGCGCCTTCCGTGGCTTCGCGCCGAGAAGTCGGGCGCTGACGGCTGACGGTGCAATTGAATTCGCCCCATCGGGCGCTTGGCCGCGGACGCCGCGACTGTTTGGCAGAAGTCCGCGCTAAAGGTTCGACTATCTTGGGCCGATGTCCTCGTAAGGACGGACTATGGCCGACAAATCACCCCGCGGTATCTCCGTATGTCCACCGAGCACCCGCAGTCCACGAGAGACTAGGAAAGGCCAGTCAACGAAGCTTTATCCCTCGCGATCGAACCTCTGTGAATCGCTCTGAGCCCTATTTCACTGCAAACTTGCGAAGCAATCTTCTCGCCGTCAGGGTTCGATCCGCGATTTCACTGGCGTAAGGTGAATCCGAACGAACGCCAATTTGCTTTAGTCGCTTTCTTAGAGCCTGTGCGACCCTCCACCGCACTACGACTGTGCATCGTTCGCAGAGTCCGTTGCTGCCATACAAACGCCCTGTCTCTCCGCAACGCAAGCAGCCATAATCGTCGAAGTAATAGCGCATTTTTGCGAGATGAACACTCGGCAGCAGCCTTCGGACCGCCGCATAAACATTTCTCGGGATAAACCACGGCTGAAGGAAGACCTCATCGGAGACTGGAATTTCGAGTTCTTTGGGTTGCTTTAAATGTTTCACGTTCATCTCCTGGGATGAAATGCCCGGTAGGCTTTTTGAAGCGTTGTCATGTCGACCTTTGTATAGAGTTGCGTGCTCCGCAAATCCGAATGGCCCAACAGCAATTGCAGATAGCGGAGATCAGCGCCGCGTTTCAGCATGTGGGTTGCGAAAGAGTGTCGCAGGGTATGAGCAGTCACTCGCCCCAGACCGGTGCGATGGGCAGCGTACCGAAGAGCTCGTCGGACAGATTCACCAGTCAAATGCCGCAGCAATACCGGGCGCTCTCTTTTCCAGCTAGGAACCAGTCTCTGGAACTTGCGCTGCGCCTTCTTGAGAGTCAAGCTCAACCTCGTCCCAAGGTATACACTCCGTCGTCTCCCAGGGCTCTCTCGATCGCTGTAGTCGTTCCAATATCCAAACCAGCTCTCACTGCTCTGGTAAACACACCCAAACTGATGCCGATGCTCTGCAAGGAAGAGCGGTCCCGATGTTCGCCCCGCTAGGTATCGGCGCACCAACTTTCCCGCCTGCGATCCAAAGAGAACGATCCGCTCACCCGTTTCTCCCGAGAAAATCACAAAGCCGGAATGCCGATTTGCTGTAGTGCTCCCGCGTGCTTCTGGCATAGCGCTGAGCGATCAAGTAATCGCAGTAACGCTTGTACAGTTCGTCGTTTGTCACGCTTAGCAAGGCGAGCGCAGGCCGTCCGACTCGAATAGGCGGGGGTAACACAGGATCAGGTCGTGATCTGCGCATGGAAGCTGCCCCCTTCGCGATCTGTAGAAGTCTCGATTCCTTCGCGGGTTTAGTCTGTGACGGCAATCACTGCCGGCTGTTTAATCTTTGAAATCTTCTTCTCGGCGAAGGGCCGGCTCCGGCAGTTACGCCAACTCTCCAGGCAGTCCAGATCACCGCATGCTGAAGAGCCCTCCAGATGGGAGACTTTCCCCGTGGGTTCTCAATCACTGCTGAGTTCGTTTGGACAGGTCGCGGCTCCGCTCACTGCTTGCGCGGACGTCAGGCCGTAGGAAGGATTGGCGGGATCTTGTAGCGGAGGAAGCCGTCCAGCTTCATCTTGGAAAGCCGTGATATCTTCGTGCTGATAGTGGTGGAGTGGGCAATGAAGTTCTTACACTTCATCGATCTTTCGTTCCAAGCTCAGGCTGACAATCAGCATCAGTCCCTTTGTGGGATTGGGCTCGCTCTCGTCCTGGTGATTGTGCTCTGCGGCTGCAACTCCAATGCAGGACCGCCGCCGGCCCTGGTGGTCACTAACGTGACCGACCTGGGCACGATTCCCACGAACCCCGCCATTCTTGGGCGAGATGGAGCTTACAGCGCTCTGTTTCAGGGGTATTCGGTCTGGCTCTACGGAGACACTTTCCTTTCCAGTCCGAATGCGCAAGGTTTCAGCCTGATCAGCAACTCGTGGTCGTTCACGGCGGACCTTAATGCCCAAGCTGGCATCACCGGTTTTCAAGAACGATCAGATTCTGCGGGAGATCCGACGATGGTTCTCGTCGAAACGGCGGAGGAACAAGCCTTCAATGCTGCTCACAACGGTAGCCCATGCGCAGAACAACCCTGCGGCGCGCGCTGGGCACTGTGGCCAATGTCCATTGTCACTGATACCAGCAACAATCAGGCATTGGTGTTCTATATGGTGGTGTATGCGCAGCCGGGACGTTTCAATTTCCAAGGCCACGGCAGCTCGGTCGCACTCTGGCAAAACTTCCAGCAACTGCCGCAGAGGCCAAACTTCAACCCACCCATCGTGGTGAATCACCCTGACCTGATGTTCAACGAAAACGAACCGAACTTTGGAACCACAGCGTTGATCAGCGGAGGGACGCTCTATGTGTATGGTTGCGGTACACCGAGCAATGGCGACGACAAAGGATGCAGACTGGCAAGAATGGAGCCCGGTAGCGTGCAAGACCCGAGTGCGTGGACTTTCTATGCTGGCAACGAGCACTGGTCCTCGCAAATTGAGGATGCGGTCTCCGTCTTCATTGGCTCAAGCATTGTGAGCGTGTCGTGGAACAGTTTTCTGGAGCAGTACGTCGCCGTCTACAGCCCGCCCTTCTCACAAAACGTCGTGATGAGGACGGCGCCCAATCCAGAAGGCCCGTGGTCGAGGGAAGTTGTCGCATTTGTTGCGATGCAACCAGTGCAGGGTAATGTGTACGACGCACATGCGCATTCCGAGTACGACCTCGATGGCGGGCAAACAATCTTTGTGACTTATTCGCGCGCGACCGGGACGTTTTCCTCGCAGGTTCGGCTGGTGTCAATTCAACTGCAGCGTCCGTAAGTTCAACCCGGTCCGAAGGCTCTATTCCCGCGCAGGTTCAAGCGACGACCTGGCGCAACGAGGCGCTACGCGAAGATCTCGTTGACCTTCGCCCGCACTTCCTGGCTTCGCGACGGCTTGAGGTAACGCATCGTCGATTCCATGTCCTCATGCCCCAACCATTCCTTCACGGTCCGCAGATCGACGCCTGCCCAGAGGCAGCGAGTCGCGAACGTCGCACGGAACTTGTGGAGCCAGAAGTCGTCTTTATCCAGCTTCGCTCGTTCCGCGCAGGCTTTCAGTCGATCGAGGAAATCAAGCTTCGGATTGCATCCGGCGGTTGGGAAGAGTAGGTTGCACTTCTTGCCAGCCTTGGCCATCCACGTCTTCAAGCGATCGGCGAGCTTCGCGGGGATCGGGATCTCGCGCTCTTTGTACGCCTTTGGCGTCCAGCCTCGATCCGGTTTGTGAGTGACGCGAACGACATGCCCGGCGCAGTTTACATCTGACCGGTAGGTGTACATGACTTCCTGCTCGCGCTCGCCGGTCATCAAAAAGAACTCAAACCACAGCCGCTCTTCGCCGTCGCAGGCTTTGAACAGTTTTTCCAGTTCTTCCGGTTCGTAGATCTCCGGTTCTTCCTCGGTGTAACGCGGCCAGTCGTTCTTACCGACGATGCCACGAATACCGTTCGCCTTGAGGAACGTCATGACGTTCTCGAACTTGTTATAGACGCTGCGGGGCGCTTGCTCCTTTTCGTCCCGCAGGTAGGCGGCGAATTCCAGCATGTCCCGCCGTTCGATGTCGGCGACGTTCTGCTTCTTGCACGATTCCATGAAGTAGTCGAGCGCCTTGGTGTATGCGGCCAGGGTCTTGGGCTTTTTGGTGAGCTGGATCTCGGCCAGATATGTGGTGACCGCGGCAGCCAGCGATGGTTGGTTGGTCTCTTCGGCGAACTTCAAGCCCGCCTTAAGCCCGTCTGCTTTCGCGGTCAGCAACTGTTCCTGCTGATGGCGTTTGGCCTCGGCTGCGAGCGCATTCTTCCCCACGGACCGGCGCAGGCGTTTGTCGCCGTCGTACCACTCGATGTAATACGAACCTTCTGGATGTTGCTCTTCGCGTTCCTCGACGAGGACGGCGTTAGCTTTGATACGACCGTTCGCGGAGCGGACCACGGGGCAGAAGCGTAGCCCGTCCGGGGTGGTGATTCGTTTGGTGAGATTTACGGATCTGTTCATGTGGTGATCCCGATTCTTGGTATCACCACAGTATCACGCCATGTCAAGTACAACTAAACAAAGGATATGGCGGAGAGGGAGGGATTCGAACCCCCGATACCCGTTAAGGTATGTCCGCTTTCGAGGCGGATCGTTTCAACCACTCACGCACCTCTCCGCGTCGGACAAGCCGTTAGCGATCAGTCGCCAGCAACAGCGGACTCCTCGCTTCGCTTGGAATGACAAGCATGAGGGACTCGGTGCTCAAGACCTGAAGACTAACGACGGTTCTTAAAGAACGTTTGCAGCAATTCCGCGCTGCGGCCGCCTAAAACTCCGCTGCGGACTTCCACTTTGTGGTTCAGTTGCGGATGATTCAGTACCTGCATCACCGAACGCACAGCGCCCGCTTTGGGATCATCCGAGCCGTATACCAGGCGCTTGATGCGAGCATGCACCAAGGCGCCCGCGCACATCGCGCAGGGTTCAATTGTAACAAACAGTTCGCAGTCTCCCAGACGGTGGTTACCAACGGTTGTACCGGCTTCGCGGAGAGCAGCAACTTCCGCGTGAGCGGTCGGGTCGGAGTCAATGATATTTCGATTCCATCCGCGCCCCACGATCTTTCCTTCGCGCACAACGATTGCGCCAACCGGAACTTCCCCGAGTTCTAGGGCTCGCTGGGCGCAGCGCAACGCCTCTTCCATCCAGAGTTCGTCGGAAGTGGGAGTTTGATTCGTAACTGCGGAGTTGTCCTCAGGGGCCCTGTCGTCGGTCGCGGCTGATCTTCGTGGGCGCAATGTGGGCTCCGTGATCATTCTACCGACCCTGGCAGGATTCTGCGGGACAGGATGACGTTGGCGGAGCCGGGAAAAATGCTGGACCGTTCGCGCTCCTAGATCACGCTCAGCATGGTACGGACAACTTCTGGCACTACCGCATGGACCACCGCCGGAAGCACCCTCTGAGCGACCGGGTAGGCGAAAACCACAGCGGGTACGGCCAGAAGGAGCCACGTTCTCGTCGGCAGTTTATGGAAATAGGCCTTCATGGCGTCCTCTGAGTATGGTACGGGCGAAGCCGGAGAGAAGTTCCATTGAGAGGGCAGAGAAAGCCGATTCAGGATCCTCTTACTCGAGCACTTTTCCGATCAGCCACATATGGCCAAAGGGATCGATGACCGCGCCCTGCAGCATACGCTTGATGGGTTTCGGCCCGACCATGATGTGTTCGTGTTGCTCCACGGGGCTGTGCGCAGTCGCTCCCGCAGCCAGCGCGCGAGAGAGGACAGAGAACGGATCGTCCACGAACAACTCGATCCTCACGGTGGTAAAACCGGCAGAGAGCGGGCCACGAGTGCCGTACCTGGGCTCCTCATGTGCCAGAAAGAATGGCGCGTCACCGATTGACATCCCCGCGACGCCTCCATCGCCTAAATTCCATAACAACTCGGCGCCGAAGGCGGATTTGTAGAACTCGATCGCGGATTTCCCGTCGTTCACCGCCAGCATCGGAGAGATTTGAGTCTTCATGCGCTTGCCTCGAGAGAGAATCCTTTTGAGGGAATTCGCCGCCAAATGGTATGCTTACCGCATTATGGGCATGCCGAGCCTGCTCCGCAAAGTGTTCCTCGTCGATTTGCTGCAGGGACTGAAGGTCACCTTCCGCTATCAGGATCCTAAGGAGATCTATACCGAGCAATATCCGCTGGAGCGGCCGCAGGTGGCGGAGCGCTACCGTGGGGCGCCGCGTTTGAATGTAAATCCCGACACCGACGAGACGATGTGCATTGCGTGCGACCTGTGCGCGCTGGCCTGCCCCGAGCATCTGATTATCGTTTCTAGCGAACGCAACGAGAAAACCCGCCGCAAGGAACTCACCAACTTTACCTACGATCTGAGCCGCTGCATGTTCTGCGGACTCTGTGAGGACGCCTGTCCTACCGACGCGCTCGAGCTGACGCAAGATTTTGAGCTTGCCAGCTACACCCGCGACGGTGCCATCTGGGATCGCGAAACGCTGGAAAAGGGCCCGCAGCCTACTCAGTATCGCCGCTAAGGAAATTCCGAGGTCTCAGTTGCCGCCGCCTGCCAACTTTTTCTCGGGCAGAAAGTACAGAGCTGGAATCAATCCAAATACCAGGAACGATAAATAGATGGACTCGTACGCCAATGGCGCAGAGGCCAGATACAACAGCAGCGAGAAGCTGTTCTTGCGTTGGATTCCGCGATGATATGCGATCATTTCGGAATGTTGAGGTTCCTGGCGAATCAACTCCGACCGCAACAGGTAGAAGGCAGCGGAGCACAGAGTGAGATCAAGGCCGTAGAGTGCGACTGCCATCGGTTCCCGGTAGTTATTTCCTACGAATGCAGTCACAAACGGCACCAGCGACATCCAGAATAAGAGATTTAGGTTTGCCCACAGCAGCCTGGCAGTCACCTGGCGAACCACGTGGATCATGTGATGATGGTTGACCCACATGATGGCGACGATCAGAAAGCTCAGGCCGTAGCTGAGGAAGACAGGCGCAGTCTTCAGCAGAGCAGGCCACGTCGGCTGCGCAGGCGGGCGTAGTTCCAGCACCATGATGGTGACAATGATGGCGATCACGCCATCACTGAACGCTTCCAGACGGCTGGTGGTCATTTCCCCGTGAGGCATGCGGAGAATCTACCACGGAGGCGCACACGCAGGCCGACATGCAACGCATTCTGAGCGGGCGCAGCGGATGGAGTTACGCTGGCTGCTGCTGTGTCATGCAGTGCATCGCGCCCAAGCCCCAGATGAAATCGCCGGAATAGATCGGGACGATTTCACGTGTAGGGAAGAGTTCGGCCAGCGTGTTTAGGGCGATGCGGTCGTTGGGGCGATTGAAGACCGGAGCGAGCACGACTCCATTGGCGATGTAAAAATTGGCGTAGCTGGCGGGAAGGCGGCGTCCTTCGAAGACGACGGGCTGCGGCATCGGCAATTCGACGATCGTCAACTGGCGGCCATCCTGGTCGCGAGCCGCCTGCAAGCGACGCAGGTTGGCCAGCAAGGGCGCGTGGTTCACGTCCTTCGAGTTTGGCTCAACCATGGTGATGACGGTGCCCTTGGCGACGAAGCGGGTGAGGTCGTCGACGTGCCCGTGGGTATCGTCGCCGAAGATGCCGCGACCCAGCCAGATCGTGTGTGGCGCGCCTAGATAGTCCGCAAACGCCTTTTCGTAGTGAACGCGGCTCATCTGCGGATTACGTTCCTGCACCTTGCTCAACAGACACTCTTCGGTTGTGAGAATCGTTCCTGCGCCATTGACATCGATCGAGCCACCTTCGAGCACGATTCGCTTTTCGGCAGAGAGTGGCCGGATCTCACGCGTGTGCGCCGCCTTGGACATGAGGCTGCCGATCTTTTCGTCGTGGCGCCAGTTTGAATATTTGGCCCACGCGTTGAAGCGGAACTTGGCAGCGACAGTTGGATGATCATGTAGGGACAGCCGTCCTCGGCTGTCTGGGTGGCCGGAGCCCACTTGCCCGGGAGTGAGAAAGATGCATCCCGAGTCGCGAAGCCAGATACGGTTCGTCGGCCAGCTGTGAAAGCGAATGTTGGCGGAAAGTGCGTTCGCGCGTTTCAGGACGCGGCGAGCCTTCCGGGCTGCGGCCACGTTGTTAACGATCAGCTCGACGCGCTCATACTTCGTGAGATTCCGGATGATCTCGGCATAGACCCACGGAATCGGCTCAAATTTTCCTGGCCAGTCTCCCTGATAGTGAGGCCACGCAAGCCAGGTCGCGACGTGCGACTCCCACTCAGCGGGCATGCGGTAGCCAAGCGAGGCCGGAACGGCAGCTGAACCTTCGCTCAAAGATAGGATCGGGAGTTTGGCCACGAGTCTGAACCTAGTCGAGTAAGCGGTTGGTGATGGGCGCGTAGGCATCGATTCTGCGGTCGCGCAGGAACGGCCAGTTGCGGCGGATATCTTCGAGCGCTTTCAAGTCGACCTCGCCAACCAGGATTTCTTCGCGGTCGTGCGATCCCTCGGCGAGGACGCGGCCGAAAGGATCGCAGAAAAAGGATCCTCCCCAGAACTCGAGTCCTTGCCCAGGTGCCGATTTGCCCCGAATATTTCCAGTTTCGAAGCCGACGCGGTTCACGACGGCCACATAGACGCCGTTGGCGATGGCGTGAGCCCGCTGGATGGTGCGCCACGCGTCGTGCTGGGCAACGCCGAATTCCGCCTTCTCGGCGGGATGCCATCCAATTGCCGTGGGGTAGAAGAGCACGTTTGCTCCCTGCAAGGACGTGATGCGGGCTCCCTCCGGGTACCATTGGTCCCAGCAGACGAGCGTTCCCAGCCGCCCGGCACTGGTGTCGAGCGCGCGGAAACCCAGATCGCCGGGAGTGAAATAAAACTTCTCATAATAGAGAGGATCGTCAGGAATGTGCATCTTGCGGTAGAGGCCGCGGAGCGATCCATCGCGATCGAAAATCGCGGCGGTATTGTGATAGACCCCGGGAGCTCGCTTCTCAAACAGCGAGGCGATCAGGACCACTCCGTTCGCGCGCGCGGCGGCAGCTAGTTTCTCGCTGGTGGGGCCCGGGATCGCCTCGGCCAGGTCAAATAGAGAGTGATCTTCTCGCTGGCAGAAGTATTGCGTCTGAAAAAGCTCGGGTAAACAGACGACTTGGGCGCCGCGTCCAGCGGAATCGCTGATCCGGCCGATCGCTTTTTCGAGATTCTGTTCCGGCTCCGGACCGCACGACATCTGCACCAGAGCCACGCGAAATTTCTCAGGGGGCACTCGTTCTAACCTCCGCGATCAATATAGCACTGCGGGTAAACTCATTCGGTTGCGGACGAGCAGTTCTCATTCTGTTGCCGCTCGAGCAGGACTGCACGGACTCGAGCCGCTTGTCGTCTCACGAATAAAACGGAGCGAGATGTTCCGGCAGAGAACTCTCAACGATCCTCCGAAAGCCGCGCTGCTCCAGCGTCCGCAAGTGAGGTGAGTTTTCCTGCAACTCTTTGCATCACTATCGGCGATCGTGGATCGCTAGTCCAAATAAATTGCTTCACGCCGACAAACTCCACAGCTCGGTCGGGGCCTTTTTATCGCGTGATCACGAAGTCTTTTGTCGTGTCGCGAAATGGCGGGCGAGCCGTTGGTTTCCGGCAACGATCGTTTCCATGCGCTGGATCACTTCCGCGGGAGCGGCGGCGCGAAGGATCGCGTCGATTGCAGCCTCCGCATCGGCGGAGTCGCTCTCGATTAGTTCGAGCAGAAATTCCAATCCCGGCTCTTGGCGTGCCAGCGCGATAGCCGAGAGAAGAACCGAACGCCACCAGGGCTCGCTCGACTTCCGATCGCTCGCCTCGAGAAAGTATCGCGTCAGGCAGTCGAGTCCTTTGACGGAATGTGTTGCAGCAATCGCCAAGGCGGCCTCTGCAGCGGCCTCATCCTCGGAAGCGAGGAAGCGGCTGATCCAGCGAATCGCACTGACGCCTTCGATTTGCAGAATGGCGCTGTAACAAGCGCCGAGCACTTCCGGTTCGTCGGCAGCCAAGGCTGCTCTCAGCCGAAGGATCAGCCCTGCAGCCGGCGAACCGACCTGTTCAATGGCGCGAACGATTTCTGTGCGAACGGACTTGTCTTTGTCGGCGAGCAAGTCGATCAAAGCTGCCAGTAGATCGGTGTCGCTGAGGCTTCGGCATTGCACCAAAGCCAGTGCACAAGTTGCCCGAAGTGTTCCGGCTGTATCGGAGCGTCCTCCCCAGACAGCTTCCATCTGGAGATGGTGCATCCCGAGCAGAAAAGTTTCCGGATCCTGATGCTCCATGGTCGCGAGCGCACGGCTGATCGCATTCTTGGCCCAACATTGAGGGTCACTCTTTTCCGGACTCTCGAAGAAACGGTGGAAGGCGGTCAGGAGGTCGGGGATCAACTGGTGGAGATGGAATTCGCGCGCCAGATCAGCCGCTTTGGCCACCACGAAGTTGTTGCGATTGCCCAGAGCTTTTCGCAGTGGGTCGATCCGGGCGTCATCCGGAACTGTGCGGAGCGCGTCCAGCGCGGCGACCTGCTCTTCGAATTTGCGCTTTCCGGACATGGTTGCTGGCAATGCAGCGTATCTTCAATCCACTCGATTGAGACGGCGCTCAATCGAGTTGTCTTCTATCGTCGGACGTGCGTGGCGTCCTTTCATATGCTTCCTGTAGAGTATTCAGTCGGGCAGAATCGTAAACGGCTTGGAGGCTTGCGTTGAAACACGGCAATCATAGCAATTCGCACGACGCTCAGGGGCACGCTGGCGGAGAAGGCAAAGACCGACATCTGCATAATCCCATCGAGGACCGCCTGGTTCCGTTGGAACCGCTGGATCTCGCGAAAGTGACGTCGATCGATGGATTGGTGCGAGCCATGGCAAAGACGGCTTTCACGGGCCGTCAACTTGGCGAAGCGGCTGACGTCCTGGAGGCGATGGCGCTCGACGACGACGCGTTCATTGTAATGACTCTGGCAGGCGCCATGACGGTCGCCAAGCAAGGCCTGATCGTGACCGAACTCATTGATCGCGGCATTGTGAATGCGATTGTCTCTACCGGCGCGCTGATGGCTCACGGGCTGGTCGAAGCGACCGGGCGGGCGCATTTCCGCGCCAATCCTGAAGTCTCTGACGAAGAACTCTATGAGCAGGGCTACAACCGCGTCTACGACACCCTCGAGCCGGAGCAGAACCTCGATGATGTCGAAGAGGTGATGTCGGCGGTTCTCGAAGCCTGGGACCACAATGAAGTCATGTGTTCCTACAAGCTGAACCACGCCATCGGGGCATATCTCTCCAAGAACGCCGAGGGGCAGCGGGGAATTCTGAAGTCGGCCTATGAGAAAGGGGTGCCGGTGTTTGTTCCGGCATTCAGCGATTCGGAGATGGGGCTCGACACCGCGCTCAATAATCGCTTGCGCGAATCGACAGGGCGACACAAGATCCGGTACGACCCGTTTGAGGATCTGGAACACTTTGCCGCGACGCTACTGCGCCAGAAAAAGTTAGGCATCTTCACGATTGGCGGCGGAGTGCCGCGCAACTGGTCGCAGCAGTTTGGTCCATTCATCGAACTGAGGCACCGGCGGCTGGGTGAGAATGTGCCTCTCAAGCGCTACCACTACGGTCTCAGAATTTGTCCCGAGCCGGTCTATTGGGGCGGATTATCGGGGAGTCCTTACAGCGAAGCGATTTCCTGGGGAAAGTTCGTTCCGCCGTCCGAAGGCGGCAAGTTTGGCGAGGTTTTCGTGGATGCCACCGTCGGTTTGCCCATTATCGTGGCCGCCGTCATGGAACGCCTCGACAAGGCCAAGAAGAGTAGTTCTCGCAAGGGCGGGAAGACCGCTTCCAAGAAATAGGGCTGAGAATTCCTTCATCGCAGGGGGAATGGGGTTTCAGGAAGGCGGGCGGGTCTGGACGGGCCTAAGCGCTCGTTTCGCAGGCAGGAGTCGACTCGGCCGCGATTTTGTTCGCAGCATCGGTGTTCTGTTCGGAATTCTTGTGGGTCGTTAACAGGCGCCGATATAGCCTTGCAAGGATCTTATTTTCAAGCACTTCGGATTCTGCCTGGAACCAATCCTGTAATTCTTGTCCTTCCGTCTGACCGCGCGATTCGTAAAGCTGCTTGGCGCGCGAACGCACCTTCCGCTCGACCAGCCGGACCATAAGGGCCTGTTGCTTCTTCCTGCGTGTTTCTATGTCCACCGCTAATCCTCAATCCTGGTTCTAAATAATCTCGGTTCTGTGTCTTTTCTTCCACTTCTATGATAACCCAGAACTGTTAACGGAAGATTACATTGGGTTAATGCGGAGGGTTACCAAAGTGCTAAGCCTTTGCGCACTGAACTGCCACATAACTCATTGCTTATTAGAGGGTTAAAGACGATTCGAAGACTCAGAGAAATTGGGGCATTCACCGACGGCGGCGTTCTTACTTGGCTGTCGGCCTGCCCATGGCACAAACGAAGGATTCAGCCCGGTTAGGGTCGCCTGTCCCTTTGTACTCAGGCACTTGCGGGTAGGGGCAGATAGGGCGGGTCATCTCGGGCACTTTCGCCCCTGGCCCTGAATACTTTGATGCAATGATGTCTCCCGGGGCCTTGCCGCTCTCGACCCACTCCACAAGCGAGGTAAAGATGTCGCGACTGGGGTCGGAGCGTGGTCCTTCCTCGATTTGGCCAAAGAAAGTCGCTCCAGGACCTCCGCCGCAGTGTTGCATGCCCGGAACCATGTACAGACGGACAGACTGATCCGCCGCCTTGCTCCCGATGGCCTCTACCAAGCTGTTGTAGTAACGAACCGTGTTGAGGGCCGAGATCGCCGGATCGTTCCAGCCGTGGTACAGGATCAGCTTTCCACCATGAGCCAGAAATGGCTTCAAGTCCGGATTCATTGCGTTCATGGAATCGCCAGTTTTCTCCTGGGCCAGTTTCTCGGCCGCGGCGACGCTCGCGGTTCGGAAATCCCAGTCTTTTCTGGCTGTAGACCATATCGGCAAAGTAGCCGGCCACGAAAAACGTGCCGAGACTTTTACCCTCTTCCGATCCCGTGACCCAAACAGTCCAGCCGCCACGACCATCCTCGGCTCCGGGCAGGAGGCCGGGGAAATTCGTGCTACCGGCGAGGTCCTGCGCGTCGGCGTAGATCATCTTGAGGGAATCGACTTGACGCGACGTTAAGCAGGCATCGGACTCTTTGCCTTTGCAAAGCAGAACAGACGCGTCGAAGTGACATTGGCGTGGATCATTGATTACGCCGTCTTTCAATCCGTCTTGGGCGTCGCACGCGTCCAGGACTGCCTGGTTGATGGCTGGAACCTTAGCTGCAGGAATGTAGCCGGCACCGTCGAGGGTTTGCAGCTCCTTCAATCCTCTGGTGACCATGGGAACCCATGCGTTTGCCGGCGCGCCAGCTATGATTCCGTCGTAGTCGTCAGGGAAGCGCTGCGCCTCCATCAGTGCTTGCCGTCCGCCGTTAGAACAACTGGCGAAATAAACTGGCTTGGCATCGGCACCGTAAAAGGCCTTCACAACGGTCTTGGCATTGACCGTCATTTCATGCACTCCGCGATATCCGTAGTCGATGATTTTCTCTGGATGTCCCAGCGCCCACTCCGCGCCTTGTGTGGAATGTCCCGTGTCAGTGCTGGCGGTGGCATACCCCTGACTGACCGCGGCGGCGAGGCCGCCATAAGCGATGTATCCGGCGAAGCCACCATTGCCGATGCCTCGAAACTTTCCGTTCCATCCGCTCGCCGGCATCCAGATTTCTACCTTAATGTCGGAATCGGGCGTTGGCTTTAGCGTGACAGCAATGCGGCAGAAGGCTGGCGCCGCCGCGAAAATCGGCGGGATCTTTTCGTCCGGCTTGAGGCCCGGCGGCACGAACGCACCGGCAGCCACTGGAGCAGCCGACGTGATCGCAGCGTTCGGGAGTTGCAACTGCGCCAGGCTGGCGCACGAGCGAGCGGGTGTATCAGCAGCGGTTGCGGAAGAAAAAGCAGGTAGCACCAGAAGGGAAGTAGCAAGGAGCAGCCATGCGCGATTTCGCATGGCTGCTAGCCTCGCAGAACCATCAGAATCTGACAAGGCGAATTTCGTGAGGAAAGACGCGGCGCTTAGTCGAAGATCAATACTGCTGAAGCGATCACGGTAGTCCACAAGGCGCGCTTATCGCCGACCGCGGACTGCGTGACATTGGCTGTGCGCACGATCTTGTTCGATAAGCGGTAGATCTGCTTCTTCTCGTCCCAGGAGCGGTCGGGATCGAATTCGACGTTGAGCGTTGTGGCCAGCATTTCAGCGGCGAGTTCTTCCGCGTATTCGCCTGCAGCGTCTTCGGTTTCACCGAACGAGTGATGCTCGCTGAGATAACCGTAAGTATTGCGGTCTGCCGGGATCGCAACGCCGATGGACGAGGCCAACAGGCGGTGCGGTTCACGCGTGGAATTTTCCGCCACCACCGCGAAAACGACTTCGCCGGGATGAAGATACTTGACGCCTTCTTTCCGGGCGAGCAACTTGCAATTTGGTGGGAAGATCGAGGAGACGCGCACCAGGTTCTGGGCGGCGATTCCGGCGTCCCGCAGCGCCAATTCGAATGAAGTCAGCCGCTCACGGTGTTTCCCCACTCCCTTAGTGAAGAAAATCCGCTTCGGAACCATATCTTTGCCCAATTCCTGATCCTCCGGAGAGAAAATTTGAATGTGAGAATGCACAATCTAACACAATGCTTTGTAAAGGAAATATGAATTTGCGGCCGGGAAGGAAAAATTCTCAGGCGGTATCAGAGTCTGAAACAACGCGGCGAGGATGCTCCCGCGCGGGGTTGGCCGGGGCGCAGGAGGCGGGTGGGCGCCTCCTGCCTGGGCAAAGCGAGGAAGCCTACTGCGCGGCTTTGACGGCACTGACGGCGATCGTATTGTCTTTTTCCGTGCCGGTGACCGTGACTTTTGCTCCGGCTTGCTTGTCGAGCACATCGAGTGCAGTCTTGTCGCTGGTCTCGAGCGTGTAGACCTTATCGCCGACAATCAAGGCATATTTCGAGCCCTTGGAAACGCAGCCGCGGGTGCACGAGGCGGCATCTCCAGGCATGGCATGCTTGGCGCCGCACATGGCGTCACTGACCGTTCCCGTGAAGGTCTTGCCTGCGGCAAACGCAGAGGAGGCCGTCAAACCCACAATCAAGCCAATGTTTAAGAGCAGGAACCCAATTTTCTGACTTCGAGCATTCATCCCTGATTTTCTCCTTTTCAGCTTTAAGGCTTGCACTGAGCTGCTCGTGCGCGCCCCTTTGGACAAGATGCACCTTTGGCTGAGAAGTTACAAGCGTACCGATTTCTTGGCACAAGAAAATGTGGGGATACGCAGGAGCGTATCCCCACAGGGTGCCCGGATCACATTAGGGGGAGGGCCCGGGCAAACTTGGTATTCGATGCAGCTTTACTTTGCTGCGACTGCGGAACTGACGTCCACTCCGACGCCGTTCACCGTTCCTGTGACGGTGGCGTTCTTTCCCGCCTGCTGGTCGAGCACTGCGAGCACAGCCTTGTCAGAGGTATTCAGCGCATAAACCTTGTCACCCACGACCAGCATGTACTTGGCTCCGTGTCCGACGCAGGTGCGGGTACACTCGGTTGGCGATCCGGCCATATGCTGCGCGCCGCACATCGAATCGCTCACTGCCCCGGTCAATGTCTGTTTATCAGCAGCGCCCGCCAAACTTGATACGAAGAGAATTCCTGCGAGTGCGAATCCTACAATAAAAATCGCGCGCTTACCGCCCATCACCATCATTTCTCCTGAAATGGATTTGACTCGGAGGATGATCCTGCCAAGGCTTGCGCGCCAGTATACCGATTTGCCCCAAATTCCCAAATTCTTTTTCCGCACCAGATCTGTCTGCAAAGGCAGGTAGAGTACCAAGAACTCAAGCGCGTGGGAAGGCCGGGCGCAAGTTGTTCCAAAATCCGAACAGCATCGCGCCTCAGGCAAATACCTTACTTGGGAGCTTTCACGGAGTAGATCAAATCCACGTCCACGGTCTTGTCGCGTAGGTTCGCGGTAGTGTGCGGAGCAACTTCCCAGTCCAGGCTTGGAGGCAGCAATTTGTGTGCTGCCGGTAAATACTCATCCAGGTAGGTGGCGTCGTAAACATCGCCGGGCCTGATTTTCCAGGCTTCGCGAAGCTTTGCCATAAGGCCGTTGTCGAGTCCACGAAATTCGAGTTCGCCCATGTGGTATTCAGAGCCCTCGTTCACTGAGAGGTGAATCACAACCGCACCAGCGGCATCGTCAAACTCGGCATCCGCCCGCAAAGCTGCGGTGACGTAGCCCTTGCTTCCGTAAAGCTTTTGAATGTCTTTGAGGTTGTCGCGGATGCGGATTGTATTTGCCGGCTCACCGGGTTGTCCCCGAACCATCTTCTGCAGCACTTCAGTTGGGAATGCGTGATTACCCGACCATTCCATGCTCTTCAGCTTGTATTGTTGGCCCGGCGTGATCGCGAAGCTGACGTCGACGATCGTCATATGGCGAGGGCCCTCTTCGCTCTCATCGGAAGGCAGCTTGACGACTTTCGGCTCTGGAGCGCTGAATACGGCCTTCAAGTATCCACGCGCGAAATACACAGGAAGAAGCTGGTGCTGCACCAGCGCATTCAACGTGGTCCGTGAATACTCGCGTTCGGTGAGTCTTTGCGCAGCCGCTTTTAGCGCGGGAATCTCGGCAGGGGCTGCTCCGGTGAATTCGATATTGCGGACTTGAATTAGAACTTCGGAAACCTGATAGACGATAGAGTCGACCGGGCCGTCCGGTTTGCCCGAGCGCACATACTCCACGTGGCCGGGGATCGCCTTCTCCACCAGCATCGCCTGGAGCACGTCGGAGACTTCATCAGCCAGCTTGCCGGACAGTGGTAGTTCGCCGTCAAATAAAGGTGCATATGCTTTGATCCGGCGGCGCAGTTCGGCCTCGGGAAACCAGACGAAATCCTCGAATCTCACGGGGACGAACTTGGTCACATCCGTCACCTGAAATTCCACCTTGGTTCCGGCGAAGGTGTAGGAGAAGGAATAACCGATGTCGGTGAAGACGCCCATATCTCCGAGGCGGCGCGCCGCTTTCTTGAAGTCGTCGTCGGTGACCGGAGTATTCAGTTGCAAGCCGCTCGCGGCGGCGATATCGGCCTCGGAGAAGCGTTTGCTTCCTTTCACCTTAACGGCGATCAGTTGCCGGGCGGATGCCGGCATCTGCTCCAGCGCCTTTTGCGAGTTCTGGCCCATTCCGGGAAGGCAGAATCCGAAGAGCATTACGAGCAACAGAGTGGGAATCGTCCTGATCATCGACTCGGGGTATGGGCTAATTCTTGCGTAGATTTGTGCTTCACCGCAATATCGATGAAGGCCAGAGCGGCCCGGCTGAGAGCTTTGTCTTTGCGGAAAACCAGCGCCAGATCACGGCGAACCTGGGCATCCGCGATGGGGATGGCAGCGAGAACCTTGGCCCGAACGTCTTCTTCCACGTTAGAGCGGGCCATGTATCCAATCCCGACATCGGCAGCCACAAAGCGTTTGAGCAATTCGCTGGAGTCGAGTTCCATGGTGAAGTTGGGCTTCAGCCGGCGCTCGTGAAACATTTGTTCGATGGCGTCCCGGGTATGCCCCGCTTTGGGAACGATCAGCGGGAACTTGCTTGCATCGGCCACGGTGGCGGACTTCATTTTTCCCAGGGGATGGTGCGGCGGCGCAATCAGGATCAGTTCATCCCTGTGGATGAGGACGACGGTCAGGCGGGTATCGGTGACCGGAAGGGAAATGACGCCGAAATCCACCGAATTGTCGATGATCGACTCTAGAATCTTGGCGTAGTCGGCCCGCTTGATGTTTACGGACACATCGGGATACTGCTTCTTAAAATCGGCAAATACGTAGGGCAGAATATGAAGGCATGTGCCCTCGTTGGCCCCGACGATGATTTCACCGCGCGGCACACGCTCCATCTCGGCAATGGCGACCATCATGGCCTTGCGGGCGTCGAGCGTTTCCTCGACGTATTTTAGAAATGCCTTACCCGCCGCCGTGAGGGAGACTTTGCCTCCGGAGCGGTCGAACAGCTTGGCGCCGACCTCTTCCTCGATGCCGCGAATCTGCGACGAAATCGCGGGCTGCGTGCGGAAACGTTTCTCCGCCGCCCGCGAAAACGAGGCGTGCCGCGCCACTTCGAGGAACGTTTCGAGCTGATCGAAATCCATAGACGAAGCTCTCAACAACCAGCCGCCAGCCTTCAGCTAGAGCGGATCGGGTTCGATAACCCTTATATATACCCGTCCTGGCTGCAAGCGGATGGCTGAGAGCTGACTGCTTAAGTATAAAGTCGCTTTTATCCAGGCTATAAGAACTATCGAATTGCGACTGGTGACGATGGGCATTAAACTCTTCGGTCCTGCACAACGCGACCGATTGTAGCAGCCTGACAGAAACCCGTCGTTGGCCATTGGTCGTTAGTCGTTGACGCGTTCCGAGCATGTGGATTCGCCAGCGACAAACGACGATCGACCAGCGACATTTTTTCGCAGATCAGCGCTGATCGCTCGCCTCCCGCGAAGGAGCCTTTATGGCTGACGCCAAGACCGTACTGGAATTTGCCAAGAAACACGACGCCAAGATTCTCGACCTGCGCTTCACCGATATCCCCGGCCTGTGGCACCACGTTTCTTATCCGATCGGGCAATTGACCGAGGAGTCTTTCGAACAGGGATTCGGCATCGATGGCTCGTCGATTCGGGCGTGGGCGGGCATCCACGAGAGCGACATGCTGCTCAAACCGGACGCCAACTTTCATCTGCTCGATCCTTTCACAGAGGTCCCGACTCTGGTGCTGGTCTGCGATGTGGTCGATCCTGTTACCAAGCAAAGCTACGATCGCGACCCGCGTTTCATTGCGCGCAAGGCCGAAACGTATCTGGCGTCGACCGGGATCGCGGACACCGCATATTTCGGAGCCGAGGCAGAGTTTTTCATCTTCGACAACGTCCGCTTCGATCAGCGCGAGCAGTACGGCTTCTACTACATCGACGCCGAGGAAGGCCGCTGGAATTCGGGAAGGGAACAAAACAATCTCGGCTATCGTCCGCGTTACAAAGAGGGATATTTTCCAGTCTCACCGACCGACCACTATCAGGATCTGCGCTCTGAGATGGTGCTCATCATGCAGAGCTGCGGCCTCGAAGTCGAATGCCACCATCACGAAGTCGCCAGCGGCGGACAGACGGAAATCGATCTGAAGTTCGATTCGTTGGTGCGCTCAGCCGACAAGATGCTGCTCTTCAAATACATCGTGAAGAACGTGGCGAACCGCAACGGCAAGACCGTGACGTTCATGCCCAAGCCAATCTTCGGCGACAACGGCAACGGCATGCACACGCACCAGTCGCTGTGGAAGGCTGGCGATCCGCTGTTTTCGGGCGATGGATACGCTGCCCTCTCTCAGCTCGCTCTCTGGTATGTCGGCGGATTGATCAAGCACGGTCCGGCATTGTCGGCAATCATTGCTCCCACCACAAACTCATACAAGCGGCTGATCCCGGGTTTCGAAGCGCCGGTGAATCTGGCTTACTCGCGGCGCAATCGATCCGCCGCCTGCCGTATTCCTATGTATTCGGCGTCCCCTAAAGAGAAACGTGTGGAGTTCCGACCGCCAGATCCAAGCTGCAATCCCTACATGGCATTCGCCGCGATGTTGATGGCGGGACTCGATGGGATCGAGAATAAGATGGATCCCGGTCCGCCACTGGACAAAGACATCTACGAACTCGATCCGGAAGAGCTGTCGGCGATCCCGTCGGTCCCCGGTTCGCTCGAAGAAGCGCTCGATGCGTTGGAGCGCGACCACGCGTTTCTTGTGAAAGGCGACGTATTTACCGAAGAGTTATTACGGACATACGTCGACTACAAGCGCTCGAAAGAAGTGGATGCGATTCGCCAGAGGCCGCATCCCTACGAATTCGCGCTCTACTACGACATTTAGAGCCCCGGCGAATGGCGATATTCAAAGAACAGCCCGCCTCCGGCTGCTGGCTCACCATTGGCGCGAATTCGAGTCTAAGCAAGGACCTTTTTCATCAATGGGAGAGCGCCTGATGGGTGGTTTTCAGCTGATTGCTACGACATTCTTGTTGACCGGAGCGCTGTGCGCTGCCCAAACCTCGTCTTCGACCGTTCTTATGAACGCCGCGACGGAAGCCCGTCTGGCAAAGGACATCCCTGCACTCATGGAAAAAGCCGGCGTACCCGGGCTTTCGGTTGCCGTGATTCGAGATGGCAAGACGGTATGGTCTGAGAGCTTCGGCGTTCGAAGTGAAACGACCAAGAAGCCGGTCACGAAGGACACGTACTTCAATGTGGGTTCGCTCAGTAAGCCAGTGTTCGCATATGGCGTACTCAAACTGGTGGATGCAGGCAAGTTGAGGCTTGACGAGCCTCTAGCGCCGTATCTGCCTAAAGAAATGACAGAAGGCGATCCACGCTTCCAGCAAATTACTGCGCGCTTTGTCCTGAGCCATCGCACGGGATTTCCGAACTGGCCAGGAGACGGCAAGCCTCTTACGATCCACTTCTCGCCGGGAGAGAGGTTCAGCTACTCCGGGTCCGGCATGGTTTTTCTGCAGAAAGCCGTGGAGGGGATTACCGGCAAGCCGCTCAACGACTACCTGCAGGAAGCGGTGTTTGCTCCGCTCGGTATGAAGCACAGCAGCTACGTGTGGAATCCAGCATTCGAGGCCGACGTGGCCATTGGGCACGACAGTGCCGGCGTCCCAGTCGATTTATTTAAGGCGGACCATGCAAACGCCGCTGCCAGCCTCGAGACCACAGCGGAAGATTATGCGAATTTTCTGGACGCTATTCTGCAAGGCAAGGGGTTGAATCCAGCTACGCTGCGTGCGATGGAAGCGCCGGAAATTGCTGTGGATCCTGCTTGCGCCAACTGCATCGATGGCACGCCCTCAGGGAAGTTGTCGACTTCGATCTTCTGGGGGCTGGGATTTGGCATCGAGAAGACGTCTGAAGGTGAGTCGCTCTGGCACTGGGGCGACAATGGCGTTTTCAAGGCATTCTTCGTTGTGCGACCCGGGGGCAAATCCGGAGTGGTGTACATGACGAACAGTGAGAATGGGCTCTCCATTGGGCGGCAGATTCTAGCGGACACTTTGGGCGGCGAGCAGCCCGCGTTCGACTGGCTCAAATACGACAATTACGATTCTCCGGGCTATCTTTCACCCGTATGGCTCGGGAGAAGGGTGCTGCTGTGGCCCTGGACCAGTTCTCGAAAGAAGTAGCCAGCGGGGCAATTTCAGAAGGAACTTTGAACCAAGTGGGATACAGCTTGATGGGAAGCAAGAAGATGGCAGATGCCATTCTCGTCTTACAGGAAGAATGTCGAACTTCACCCCGACTCGTGGAATGCCTATGACAGCCTGGGAGAGGCGTACATGAACAATGGCGACGAGGAACTCGCGACGAAGAACTATCAGAAATCTGTGGAACTCAACCCGAAGAATGAAAACGGAGTGGCGGCGCTGAAGAAGCTTGGTACGCAGTAAAGGGCGACGGCCTTGGGCGAACCGGCCGCCGCCCGTATTCCAATCTTTCGCCTACTTCAACTGCTTTTCAATTGCCGAGGTCACTTCCTTCGAGTCTGGAGTGACCGCAGGCTCAAACCTCTGCACGACATTTCCGTTCTTATCCACCAGGAACTTGGTGAAGTTCCACTTGATGTCGCCCGCGATTCCCGGACCGGTCTGCTTGGTCAGATAGCCATACAGCGGCGCCTGATCGTCGCCCTTGACGGAAATCTTCGAGTACATCGGAAACGTCACGCTGTACTTCCGCGAGCAGAACGTCTTAATCTCCTCGTTCGTGCCGGGTTCCTGCGCGCCGAAATTGTTGGCAGGGAAGCCTAGGATGACGAATCCCTGATCCTTGTACTTCTCGTAAATCGCTTCCAGGGCGCTGTACTGTGGCGTATAGCCGCACTGGCTGGCCACGTTGACGATCAAGACCACCTTGCCCTTGTACTCGGCCAGCGGCGCAGGTTTACCGTCAATCGAGTTGAGGGTGAAGCTGTACAAGCCCGACCCGGCGAATAGCGTTGTAGCCATTATTAATAGTGCTCCGATCAAAGAATACTTGAACAGCTTCATCTCAGCTCCTGAGTGGGCGACTTTTAGGGCGCCGACTGACCCAAAGGGATGAATGTGAAGATACTGTTTCAGGAAGGGAAGACGCAACCCGGGAAATGTAAATTTATTGTCTGGAGGCTCAGTCGCGTTACATTGCGGTTCGAACGGAGGCGTCTTTCATCATGCGCTCCATCAGTCGCATGCGTTTCGCCGGAAGAGCTGCGTCGGCGATGTGAGGCTGAACCGACTCCGTTCCGCTCACCGTTAGCAATTCGGTCCCCATTGCATCCAGGGCGGAGTTGGAACGCCCCAAGACCATCAACAGATACTTCTGAGCAATAGGCCGATCCGCAGGATGGATCAGAGCCCACCATCGCCGAACCGATTCCTGTACTTCTGCTTCGCTTTTCTCACCGACGACGAGGGCGTCAATCAGACGGTATACCTTGCTCTTGATTGCTTGATAGGAGACGGAAATCTCTTGTGGCATAGGGTTCCTGAATCGCCTTGTACAAAAGGCAAGTGCAATCCGCGAACCAAACCCGTAGGCCTATGTTTTGGCGCGGTTTAGCAGGTTTTGCACCAAGTTGAACGTACTATGAATGGAAGAAATCCCGTATGGGATATGAATTCTGGAAGAAGATGGATCGCGAGCCTTTACCCTTTTCTTTCTTGAGGCTTAAGGACGAGGAAGTGATGGACATCACAAGACTCGCTCGGCATGCAGCTCGAAACTTCTCCCGACGCACTCTCCGCGCTCGAGGCAGGTTACAATGTGGCGCTCCAAGTATGTGCTCGGCACGAGTAGTGCCTTGGTTTGTCCGTGGCACGGCCGCAATCTCTCTACTGTTCCCATCGATCTCGGAGGCGAAATGAGAATTTGTGCGTGGATCTTGGTCGTTCTGGTTCTGGTCTCAATCGCGGGGGCGCAAGCTTCGCCATCCCTGCAAGCTCAGGGCAATGAGTCTCCAAGCGCCAGTTCCCAAGGCGCATGGCACGAGGCCGACCCCGGCGAGCGCATGTTCTTCCCCCGCGACATGTTTTGGGCCTGGGCACAAGTGGATTTGGCGCCGCCACATAACGAGATCGATCCCAACCTCTGCGCCGGGAACTCCTACCAATATGGTGGGGCCAACGCGCCCTGCAACATGTTTGCCCGTTACATGATCTCCGGCATCCTCGAAGTGCGTCCATTCGGCCGCGGCCCACTGCGGCGGCTGATGATCTTCGGAGCGCCTACATTCCTTTTCGGTAAGAACGTTCCCAAGACGCTCTACACCTGGTCACCCGATGCGATTGGCATTGAGCACTCATGGGGAGCAGGGATCTATCTGAACAAGGGTTTCGAGTTCCGCGTGACCCAGCACTTTCTGTTCGATCGCTTGGGAGCACGCGATACGAATCTGGGACCGGCTGACCTTGGCAACAATGGCCCCTGGGGACGCTATATGAGCCTGGGCGTCCGAAAGACGTTTGGCACGCGTCGCTGGTGATCGAGGCCGTTTGGCCTCGAGATGGTGTGTGTCTCAGGCGGCCACCGGCATAGAGTGTCTCGTGAGAAGCCGCACCAGCCATACAATCAGGGCGATGAAAGCGCCCAGCATCAGCAGAGGTAATCCGAAGATCAAAAGCATCCAAAAGCCGCCCGTGAAGGCGGTGACATCGCCACCAACCGACGCAGAAGGCTCACGGCGAAGGCGTCCGCCGAACAACGTGATATCGCCGCCGACCCGGACCCCATCGTCCAGATGAATGTTTCCCCCAAAGCTGGTCGCGTCCCCGGCGACGTCAGCTTTATCCTCCAAAATGATGCTGCCCCCAAATGTGGTCACGTCGCTGGAGACATGGCCGCGCACCGTCACGCTGCAGCCAAAACAAGTTACATCCGCGACCTGTTCATTCGGACCAACGATCATGTCGTGCCCGAAGTGAGTACGGTCGTGGGAAGAGTCGGCGAAGGCTGCGGTAGAAAGCGCCAAAAACAACACGGCAACCGACCCTTGAGCGACGAATCTGATGAGGGAACTCATGGGAACCTCCTGGACCGGAACTCCCGGGAAAGCAGTCGGAGGAATTATGGCACAGCGGCTCCAGAATAATCAGCTGTAATGCATGAGCGCGTATAATGATTGGTTTTTTACAATCGCGTCGACAATTGCTCATATCGGAGGTTGTTCATGGCGGGCTCTTATAACGGCGTCTCGGTCCCTTCAGACGGCAAGAAGATTGGCTACGCAGGGGGCAAGTACGACATTCCCGATAATCCGATTATTCCGTTTATCGAGGGCGATGGAACCGGTCGAGACATCTGGAAGGCCTCGTTGCGCGTCTTCAACGCAGCCGTCGAGAAGGCTTATAAAGGCAAGCGCCGCGTGGCTTGGTATGAAGTCTTCGCCGGGGAAAAGGCAAAGGCCAAGTTTGATACCTGGCTGCCGGACGATACCGTCGACGCCGTACGAGAGTTTCGTGTCGCCATTAAGGGGCCGCTGACTACCCCGGTGGGCGGCGGCATCCGCTCACTTAACGTCGCGCTGAGACAGATTCTCGACCTCTATTCCTGCGTCCGCCCTGTGAAGTATTACAAAGGTGTGCCTTCGCCGGTGAAGCACCCGGAGCGCATGAACGTTGTGATTTTCCGCGAGAATACTGAAGACGTTTATGCCGGTGTCGAGTGGGAGCAGGGAACTGCTGAATGCGCGAAACTGATCGAGTTTCTGAATAAAGACATGCTGAAGGGCGGTAAGAAGCAGATCCGCCTCGACTCCGGTGTCGGGATCAAACCGATCTCGATCACCGGGACCAAGCGCCTGGTCCGCATGGCGATTCAGCACGCGATTGAGAATGGCCTGAAGACTGTGACGCTGGTCCACAAAGGCAACATCCAGAAATTCACCGAAGGCGCATTTCGTTTGTGGGGATATGAAGTTGCCACGGAAGAATTCCGCGACAACGTCATTACCGAGCGCGAAAGCTGGATTGTCGACAATAAGGACAAGAACCCGAAGCTGACGGTTGCGCAGAATGCCGAAATGATCGAACCGGGCATGGAGTTTGCTCCGCCGGCATTCCGTCAGTCGGTTGAGAAGGAAGTAAAGGAAGTGCTCGATGCGATCTACTCCACGCATGGCAATGGCGCGTGGAAGAAAAAGATCATGATCAACGATCGCATTGCTGATTCGATCTTCCAACAGGTGGTCACGCGCGCCGATGAGTACGCAGTGCTGGCTTGCCCGAACCTCAACGGTGACTACATCTCGGATGCCTGCGCGGCGCAGGTGGGCGGGTTGGGGATCGCCCCGGGCGCGAACATCGGCGACGGCTACGCGATTTTCGAGGCTACCCATGGGACGGCACCGAAATATGCGGACAAAGACGTCATCAATCCCGGCTCCGTGATTTTGTCGGGTGTGATGATGTTTCGCCATCTCGGCTGGAATGAAGCTGCCGACCTGATCGAGCAGAGCATGGAACGCACTATCGAGCAGAAGAAAGTCACATACGACTTTGAACGTCTCATGCCCGGAGCGACGAAAGTAAAGACCAGCGAATTTGCCGGATACATGATCGACAATATGGACGCGGGCGTACTTGCCGGAACGAGATAGAAGTTCACTTACAGAGGTCACAGTTGCACGCAGAGTATCCCGAAATGTTTGGGAATAAGCCTGTGTTCTGGTGTTCCCCCTGTGGTGAACCATTATTCATTTCTAAGAAGAGGAACTCATGCGAAAGAAAGTAACCATTGTAGGCTCTGGGAACGTAGGCGCCACCGCGGCTCACTGGATCGCTGCCAAGGAACTCGCGGACGTCGTCCTCATCGATATCATCGAAGGCGTCCCCCAAGGTAAGGGACTCGACTTGCTCGAAGCCATGCCCATCGAGAAGCGCGATTCCTACGTCAGCGGGACCAACGATTACAAAGACACCGCGAACTCAGACATCGTGGTCATCACGGCCGGCATTCCCCGCAAACCCGGCATGAGTCGCGACGATCTCCTTAACACGAACTACAACATCATGAAAGCGGTGGTAGGCGAGGTGGTGAGGAACTCTCCCAACTGCATCCTGATCATCGTTTCGAACCCTCTGGACGCGATGGCGCAGGCCGCGTACAAGCTCAGCGGATTCCCCCGTGAGCGCGTCATCGGCATGGCCGGTGTCCTCGACTCCGCCCGCTTCCGCGCATTCATCGCCGACGAACTCAAAGTCAGCGTAGAGAACGTTACCGCCTTCGTACTCGGAGGCCACGGCGATACCATGGTCCCGCTGCCACGTTATTCCACGGTCGCAGGTATCCCCATCACTGAGTTGATCGAAAAGACAAGGCTCGAAGCCCTGGTACAACGTACGCGTGATGGTGGCGCCGAAATTGTGAAATATCTCAAGACCGGCTCGGCTTACTACGCGCCCTCTGCCGCAGCGACCGAAATGGTCGAAGCGATCTTGAAGGACAAGAAGAAGATCCTTCCGTGCGCTGCATATCTGCAGGGCGAGTACGGAATCAACGGCCTTTATGTGGGAGTGCCGGTGAAGCTAGGCGCGAAGGGAATCGAGCAGATCATCGAGATCAATCTCATGCCGGAAGAGAAAGCGGGCCTCGATAAGAGCGCCGCAGCGGTTAAGGAGTTGTGCGGCGTGATTGGAGTCTAGGTCGAGAATTGGTTGATGGCGTCGTGTCCCGCCGCGATGGCGGGACTTTTTTCTGCGGACTCTAGTCTACGGGCTGCGTTCTCTGCGCCAGAAAGTCATTCTGACACTTCTTGGCAGCCGAAAGCAGTTCGGCCCACTCGGGAGCCACGCGCAGATTGGTCCAAATCGAATCGTTTCGCAGTCCTTCATAGGGGCAATAGTGCCCTTCGATCGAACTCTTGATCATCCGCAGCGCAAGTTCCTTCTGCCCACAGAAGAGCACGTCACTGGCAACGACATAGTGAACCTCGGGATCCGGATCAGCCAAAACTTCGGAAGCCTCCTGCTGCGCAAGTTTTGTTGCGCTCTCTGAGCCCGGATGATCGACGCACGCAAGAAATACGGGCGCCCACCGTGTGGCATGAGACTTTTCCGCAAGATCTCGCGCGGGCGCCATATTTCGGTCACGAATGAAAAGGCGGATCATATTGCTGCTCGCCCAATCGGACCCCGAATCCAGCTCCAGAAACTCCTTCGCGCGCGCGTAATTGCCCAATTGCTCGAAAGAGAACACACAAGAGCGAAAAGCGTAATTCCCCGGATCAAGCGCCAACGCAGTTTCACATTCGTGAGCGGATTCTTCAATCGCTCCCCCATAGCGCAGAACGTAAGAGAGCGCAAAGTGAGTCATCGCGTTTTCGGGATGGCGATCCACTAGCGCTTTCGCATCCTGATAGGCCTTTACGACTTGTCCCCGTTCGACTTCAGCCCCTGTTAGCTCGCCCGCAGGGTTGATGAAATTCGGATCGAGCGCAATCGCTCGTTCAAAAGCAGTGTTCGCGCGCTCGAACGCTGGTTGACCCCCATTCGAATACGCCGAATCGTAGTGGTAGCGGCGTCCGAGAGCGTTCCACGCCGGTGCGTAAGTCGGATCTAAACCGACCGCACGTTCCAGCATGACGATGGCGTCTTTATTGGGCGCGGGATCGTGCGGTACGGCAATACTGCGGAGATATAAATCGTAAGCTTCTTCGTTCTTGGGACGTGTCGTCCCCTCCGCCGAGTTCGTTCCTGCGCCCAGAGCCGGAACCAGTCCCTGCCGCACTTTTGCTGTGATCTCTCCTCGCATGGCGATCATGTCGGGCGCAGCGACCGTCATGGTATCGCGCCACTCGGTGCGGTTGTTGTCGACGTCAATCGCTTCCAGCGTAATCTGCAGCTGCGACCCTTCTTTTAGAAAATGTCCCGTGACCACATCGGTCACGTGCATCGCGTGACCGGCTTCCTGAACATCGAGGGTCGGAGAATCGTACTTGCTGGTCGTGGCGAACGGACGGATCGTGAGCGAGCGAACATAACTCAGTGATGTTGCGATCTCGTCGGCAAGGCCAAGCCGCAGGAAATCCAAATCCTTGTCGGCACCCATGTTCTGAAGCGGAAGAACAGCTACGGTTCGTGGGGTGGAAGAATTAGCCACCGATGTAGACGGCGGCTTCCTCCCTTGCCAATACAGAACGGCTAAGACAGCAATGGCAACTCCGGCAAGCGCGAGCCCGATCTTTAGATAAGAAGTCTTCTTCGCTGTGGGTGCCGCGGCCGCGCTACTCCCGCTGACCGCACTCCCTTCAACGGAACTTGACAGCCCCGAACCACTCTCAGTCCGCGCTGAAGATTCCAATAGCGGTCTGCGTCCTGAATCTGTGTCGCGCTTTAATCGCTGCAGGTCACTGCGCATCTCCGACGCGTGCTGGTAACGCAGGTTGATGTCTTTTTCCAGTGCCTTGTTGATGATGTCTTCCAGCCGCAAAGGCACCGCGTGGTTCAACCGCACCACGGGTATCGGCGCGCGGTTCATGATGGCTTCGCAAATAACGGCGGAACTCTCGCCATGAAATGGGGTATCCCCGGTTGCCATTTCATACAACACTGCGCCGAAGGAGAAAAGGTCGCTGCGCCCGTCCAGATCCCGGCCGCGCACTTGTTCCGGTGACATGTAAGCCACGGTTCCGAGCATCGTACCCGGACTGGTGAGGTGGGCCTCGTCCAATGTCTGCATGCTGTCGGCGGGTGTCTTTTGTGTCCCTCTGCCAGGCGCCACTTTCGCCAGGCCGAAGTCCAGGACCTTTGCATGACCGCGTTTTGTAACGAAGATGTTTGCCGGCTTGATGTCGCGGTGCACAATGCCTTCGGCGTGGGCGGCATCGAGTGCGTCCGCGACTTCAATCGCCAGGTTCACGAGTGCGTCATTATCCATCGGCCGCGAACCGATGGCGTGCTTCAGCGTCATGCCGTCGAGGTATTCCATGGCGATGAACGCCTGCCCGTCGTGCTCGTCAATCTCGTAAATCGTGCAGATGTTGGGGTGATTCAGCGCAGAGGCGGCCTGGGCTTCGCGCTGGAAGCGAGCCAACGCCGCGGGATCTTTGGCTACATCGTCAGGCAAGAACTTAAGAGCAACAAAGCGGCGGAGTTTGAGATCCTCCGCCTTGTAAACCACGCCCATGCCGCCGCCGCCGAGCTTTTCGATGGCGCGGTAGTGAGAAATAATTTGCCCGATCACTGAACCAGAATCCTACGTGGGCGGTTGAGGCAAGTCAACGAAACGGCCGAAGGGAGCCTCATACCCGTTCGATCGTCACCTTCTTCAATACGACATCCTTATTTGGACGGTCGTTCCGGCCCTTTGGCACCCCGGTAATTTTGTTCACCACATCCTGACCTTCGATCACCTCGCCGAAGATCGTGTGCTTGCCCGTCAACCACGTTGTCGGCACAACCGTGATGAAGAATTGCGAGCCGTTGGTGTTCGGGCCGGCATTCGCCATCGCAAGTTTGCCCGGCTTGTCGAACTTGTGCGGTGATCCCTTGGTCTCGTCTTCGAACTGGTATCCTGGACCACCCATTCCCGTCCCCTGCGGATCTCCACCTTGAATCATGAAGTCGGGAATCACGCGATGAAAAATCGTTCCGTCGTAGAGAGGGACGCTCGACTTCTTTCCGGTCGAGGGATGCTTCCATTCACGTTTGCCCTCGGCGAGTTCGGTAAAGTTGGCGACGGTCTTGGGAGCGTCCTTGTCAAACAGCTTGCAGATAATGGTGCCTTCTGTGGTTTCAAACGTGGCATACATTCCAGGTTGACGAGTCATGATGTCCTTTCGAAAATCTGTCGTTAGTCGATGGGGTTAGACTGAGCGTAGCGATGGCCGCTTCGACTGTTCAACTAGAGGCGAAGACGGGCGCCCTGCTACAGCTCTAATTTGGATTCGCTGGCGCCTTCGGGGTTGCCGCCGTCGGTTTTGCTGTGTTGCTCGTCGTTCCCGCTGGCTTTGGCGGGAGGCCGTTCTTCAGAATTGCCACGTGAATGATCTTCACTGGCCGAAACGGCTTGTCGTTCGTCGGATCCCGCGCCATCAGGGCGATTTTCTTGACGAGGTCGACGGTTGCCGCGTCGCACTGCCCAAAAATGGTATAGCCGCCGTTCAAATGCGGCGTCGCTACTTCGGTGATGAAGAACTGCGACCCGTTCGTGTTCGGACCCGAGTTCGCATAAGCCAGGCGGCCCGGCTGATCAAACGGAAGATCGGACGAGGTCTCGTTCTTGAACTCGTAGCCGGGATCTCCCGATCCGTTGCCCGCGGGATCGCCGCCCTGAATCATGAAACCAGGAATCACGCGATGAAAAATTGTCCCATCATAGAGCGGTACTCCGTGTTTGGTGGCGCCGCTGACGGGATTCTTCCAATCCTTAGTTCCGGTTGCCAGTCCGATGAAGTTTGCGACTCCGATCGGCGCCTTGTCGGGAAATAGGGTGCAGGTCATCGTGCCGACTGTCGTGTGGATGAGGGCGACTGGCTTCGCGGCCACACGCGTCGTGGTCCCTGGCTTAGCGGTAGTTCCGGACTTCGCGGGCGCAGACTGGCCAATCATCCCAGTCTGTGCAAACGCGGCGATTGCTGCCAGAAGAAATGTTCCCACCATCACAAATGCCTTGCGCATGAGTGCTCCTTGTATCGGGAAGTTTGCTCTTCAAAGGGAGCGCAACGTTGCATTGTACGACAGCCGCGGCGTCGATTCCTCGTCACGCTTCGAGGAATGTATCCCTCGAAGTTACTTGGACGCAGGCGAGGCTTGCATCGCATTGCGCACACCTTCCACCTCACGAAACACGCGCATCAGATTGCCGCCGAGAATCTTGTGAATGTCCTCCGCGCTATAGCCGCGATCGAGCAGAGCTTGGGTGATCTTGGGCAAATCGGCCGCCGAGTCGATTCCCTGCGGAGTCGCACCGCTTACGCCGTCGAAATCCGAACCCAAGCCCACATGATCGATCCCCGCCGTCTTCGCGATGTGATCGATCTGGTCAATCAACGACTTCAGCGGAGGCCGCGGGATCTTTGCCATCCACTCGCGCTCGATGCGGTCCAGTTCGAGATAGTTAACCGGTTTGCCCTCAGCCTTCAGTTGATCTGTATATTTTTGAGCCGCCGCCGCCTCATCCTTCTGCTGTGCCAGCATGGCCTTGCGGAAGTCTTCATCGTCGAAGCCGCTATAAAAATTCACTTGCACCACCCCGCGATTCTTGGCTACCGCGCGCAGCATATCGTCGGTCATATTCCGCGGCGCATCGACGAGCGCCCGCGCCGATGAGTGTGACGCGATTACCGGCGCTTTTGTCGTGGCAATCGTGTCCCAGAAGGTTTTGTCCGCGACGTGAGAAATGTCGACCATCATTCCCAACCGGTTCATCTCCAGAACGACCTGCTTGCCGAAATCGGTGAGACCGTTGTGATGCTGAACTTTCGGATCGTCGATATCGCCCGACGAATCGGCCCACTCGTTGGTGTTCGACCACGACAGCGTCATGTAGCGCACGCCCAGCCGGTAATAATCGCGCAGCAAGTGCATGTCATTCTCGATCGAGTGCCCGCCCTCGATTCCCATCAATGCCGCCAGCTTATGCTCCTTATGCGCGCGGTCAATGTCGCTGGGCGAGAAGGCCATCATCATGCGATCGGAATGTCGCGCTGCCTGTTCATACACTGTGTCGATCAGATCGAATGTATGCTGCGCGAAGTGGCCTTGATTCGTCTCGGGCTCAACCCAGATTGAGAAAAACTCCGCCCCCAGATTCCCACGCCGTGCCTTGTCGAGGCTGATGTGTCCGATGTCTTTGGGATCGGTCGATCCAATATCGAATCCTTCGTCGAGAAACCGCTGCGGCGTGTCGGCATGAGTGTCGACGATGAGCGCGGAATTGTGGATCTGCAGCGCCCGGGCGCTGACCACCACATCCGGACCCTTCGAAGATGTTTCCGGAGTCTGAGCGGCTGCCAGCGAGCAGGCGAGAGCAAAAACACTTAGAACTTTGATTGTCATAATTAGTCGTCCGGAAAAATCCTTCGGGCCGATTTTCGATTGTATAGGTGTCGCCGCTAGCGTACAAAGTCGCGTGAATGCCTCGGTCTGACGATCCGCAGGATGGGCGTCATCCTGGAGCCAAGCCGCCCTTCGAGTTGACGCCTTCCTCTGTGCCCCGGTGTTCCCTGTGGTTAGAGGCTTTGCAGTGCCAGTTGGACGCAAGCGTCAACCGGGAGGGCGGTATCGATCACGATCTTAGGAAGAGTGATCGCCTCAAAGCGCGCCTTCACCGCCAGATACAGCGAATAGTCACGATTCCCAGCAGGATGTCGAGCCTCCTGAGCGTCCACATCGAGTCGCTTCCGCGCAACCTCTTCCGAGCAAACACATTCGATGATTCGCCATGGATGATGCAGAGACTCGGCCGCCGCGATCACGTTTTCGATCTGATATCGCCGCGAAAAGGGCCGCCCATCCAAAAGGACTATCCTCGCCGGATTTTGTGAGAGCAGGAATCCGGCTGTCTCCATCATGAGCTGCAGGCAGAAATCATCCTGCCGCGAGGAATATTCGATCTCATCCGCGGCAAAGAGCGCGTGTCGGATCTCATCCTTGCTCAACACTCGGCCTGAAGTGCATCGCGCCAGTTCGCGCGCAAGCGTAGTTTTGCCCGTGCCGGGCAGTCCCGCCATCAAAACGATCATAAGAAAGGAATCGTAACGGATTTACCGCGAAGGAAACTACTGAGGAATCCTGAGACGTGAAATTTGCCTAGTTTGTGCCGGTGCCCAGCGCGACTTCGGTGTCCGGTTTCTGTTCTTCCGGCTTCTCCTGGTCCGGATGTTCGACCGGAACGATCGTCTGGCTCTCGCGCCACTCGTTGTAGTGACCGCTCACCATGATATGAAACACCACCTGATGCCGTTCTTCTTCGGGCTCCACAAGCCCGAGCGCCTTCATGTAGAAAAGGTAGTACTCCATCCACCGAATCTCGTCTTTGCTCATCCCTCGGCGTTGCAGATCGACGGTCACTCCTGCAAGATGGGATGAAGCCGTGTCACCTTCATACGGCGCTGCGTTGCGGTTATGACGCCGCAGCTTCTTCTGTACCTTCACGGTGCGCACCGCCGAGTTCACCTGAATCTGCTGGTGGAAGCGGTTGAAATAGGCCTGGCTTAGATCGTCAACAAAGTCCAAGGTCCAGGGACGGCAGTAGCGCCGGGAAGGATCGAGCCGCGGATCGATTCGTAAGGACTCGCCCGGAACAATTTCGCGCAGCGAGCCATCGGCTTTCAGAGCCTCAAGCTCAGTCTCATCCTGAATTCGGGGCAAGTTCAGCCGGTCAACTTCCGCATTCTGCAATAAGAGGGATTCGTGCGACGGCCGGAACATCGGATTCCACCGCAACCACCGGAAATGCCGCCGGTGCGTGCGCTGCAGGGTGGCGTGGTGCACGGCAAACGCCTGTCCCGGCAAACCAACACACACGGCCAGAAGGACCAGAGCTGCGAATTGTAATGTGACGAAGCGTCTCACGTTCTTAGTGGTACGGACCCTTGGATCGGCCAGCCTGTCTCCGAGGTAGCGGCTATTCTAAGCCATGCTGTCAAGAGGGCCCAACTCATACTGCCTGCAAGCCGTTACTGGCGTGCCATCTCATGGCTCCTCAGTATGGTTACTGATTGTTACCGTTTGCCTCGGAGCCAGAGGTCTACATAAATCTATCGGCAAACCGCGGGCCACTCTTGAGCGTCCCAACGGCCGGCCTTATGTTGGCTGCCAGCTATAACTTGGCTCGAGCCTCTTGCCTTCAACGTTGTGCCCAGCGATGACGATGACAAAATCTAGCATCGCAAAAGGTCAAT
This sequence comes from uncultured Acidobacteriota bacterium, assembly GCA_963700225.1. Taxonomy (GTDB): domain Bacteria; phylum Acidobacteriota; class Terriglobia; order Terriglobales; family Acidobacteriaceae; genus Sulfotelmatobacter. The sequence goes on along the minus strand of CAVOWU010000009.1, from coordinate 1,068,890 downwards.
AGGGCCTTTCGGACGGTATTCCGAGGCTATTGGGTATTGAGGACGTCGCCGACCCGAGTCAGTCGGGTCGGGTGGAGAATTGTTTCCGCGGACGATTGTTTGGATGTAAGAGGATTACCGCCGCAACAGATCACCCAGCGCCTGTTTCATCACCTGTCCGCTCACTTCCGAAATGGACTTGGTCAGCGGAATATCCTTGGGACAAACTTCGACGCAATTCTGGGCGTAACCGCATTCCTGTATGCCACCGTCGCCCATCAGCGCCGCCAGTCGATCGCGTTGCAAGGCCTTGCCGGTAGGATGCGTGTTGAACAGCCGCACCTGCGAGATCGTAGCCGCGCCGACGAAGTTTGTGTCCTCGTTAAATTGGGGGCAAGCCTCCATGCAGCAGCAACAGGAAATGCAGCGTGATAGGGGATACGCAGCTTCCTGGTCCTCGGCCGTCATGCGTGGGCCGGCGCCGAGATCGTAGGTGCCGTCGATCGGCACCCACGCTTTCACGGCTTTGAGATTTTCGAAAATCACGCTGCGGTCGGTCGCCAGATCGCGCACCACGGGAAACTTGGAGAACGGCTCCAGCCGGATCGGCTGCTCCAGATGGTCGATTAGGGCCGAGCACGCCATCCGCGCTCTGCCGTTGATCAGCATGGCGCACGATCCGCAGACCTCCTCGAGGCAATTCGAGTCGTAGGTGATCGGCGTGGTCGCCTTGCCATCGCGCGTGACCGGATCGGCGGCAATATCCATGAGCGCCGAAATCACGTTCATGTTCGGCCGGTGAGGAACGGAGAACTCCTCCCAGTGGGACTGGGAGGTCGGAGTCGCTTGACGCTTGATCTTGATGATGACGGTTTTATCAGCCATTAGCCATTAGCCTTCTTAACCCACTGTCTTCCTGAGCGCAGCGAAGGATCTATGCACTCCATTGCGCGACAAACTGCACAGGTCCTTCGCTGCGCTCAGGATGACACGCGAAATAAATCTCAGTACTTCCTTGGCCGCGGCGGAATCAACGACGCGTCCACCGGCTCGAACTCAAACTTTGGCTCGTCCGCGTCCGGAGCAAAATACGCCTTCGTGGTTTTCATCCAGTTCTTGTCGTCGCGCTCGGGGAAGTCCGGCTTGTAGTGCGCCCCGCGGGACTCGTCCCGCATGCGCGCTCCCTGAGCTATAACCCGAGCCAATTGCAGCATGTTGTAAAGCTGCCGTGCAAAGACGACCGTTGTATTCGCCCACTGCGTCTTGTCGCTCAGGTTGATCTTGCGATACCGCTCCAGGAACTCCACAAGCTTCGCGTCAGTTCCAACCAGATTCTTGTTGTAGCGAATGACCGTGCAATCCTTGGTCATCAGTTCGCCCAACTCGCGCCACAGCTTGACCGGATTCTCGGTGCCCTCGTTCTTCATCAGCAGGGCATTACTCTCTTCCTGCCGCTTCTGTTCGGCCTCGAAGTGTCCATTGCCGTCCGTCGTTGCCTGCAATCCGCGCGCATACGCCACGGCATTTGGACCGGCAATCCCCCCGCCGTAGATGCACGACATCAACGAATTCGCACCCAGCCGGTTTGCACCGTGATATTGATACTCGCACTCACCCGCGGCAAAAATTCCCGCGATGTTGGTCATCTGTTTGTAGTCGACCCACAGTCCGCCCATGGTGTAGTGCATGCCGGGGAAAATCTTCATCGGAGTGTCGCGGGGATCGTCGCCCACGAACTTCTCGTAGATTTCGAGAATGCCTTCCAGCTTGCGGTCCAGAATCTTGCGGTCTATATGCGTCAGGTCGAGATAGACCATCGGCTTACCGTCGATGCCAAGGTTGTACTCGAAAACTACTTTGAAAATGGCGCGGGTCGCGACGTCGCGCGGCACCAGGTTGCCGTACTTCGGATACCACTCCTCGAGGAAGTACCAGCGCTCATTCTGCGGAATCGACTTGGGATCGCGCTTATCCCCCGGCGTCTTCGGAACCCAAACGCGTCCGCCTTCGCCGCGCGCCGACTCCGACATCAGTCGCAGTTTGTCTTCTCCGGGAATGCACGTCGGATGCACCTGAATGAATTCGCCGTTGGCGTAGTAGCAACCCTGCTGATAAAGCGCCGACTGGGCTGACCCGGTGCAGACCACGGAGTTGGTCGATTTGCCGAAGATCGCGCCGTTGCCGCCGGTCGCAATGATGATTGCGTCGGCAGGGAAGGTACGCACTTCCATCGTGCGCAGGTCCATCGCGCAAATCCCGCGGCACACGCGATTTCCGTCGAGGACCGCCGACAGGAACTCCCAGTGCTCGTACTTCTTTACTTTTCCTTCGGATTCGTACCGTCGGACTTGTTCGTCGAGTGCATACAGCAATTGCTGACCGGTGGTCGCCCCGGCAAAGGCGGTGCGGTTATACAGCGTCCCGCCAAAGCGGCGGAAGTCGAGCAGTCCTTCCGGCGTGCGATTGAATGGCACACCCATGCGGTCGAGCAGATCAATGATGCCCGGCGCCGCGTCGCACATATCTCTCACTGGGGGTTGATTCGCCAGGAAGTCGCCGCCGTAAATGGTGTCGTCGAAGTGTTTGTAGGTGGAATCGCCTTCGCCTTTCAGATTCTTCGCCGCGTTGATGCCGCCCTGTGCGCAGACCGAGTGCGACCGCTTCACCGGAACGATCGAAAACAGATCGACGGTGCCGCCCATTTCAGCGATCTTGATGACTGCGGATAAGCCAGCGAGTCCACCGCCTACGACGATAATTTTCGGAGCTGCTGCCATGATTTCCTTTATCGAGACTGCGTAATATTGCGGTCGTTGACCGAACTGGAGTCAATCGGTTGCTGCGGGTGCGTCCGGAATGAAGTGAGACTGGCCAACCCCGCGCCGGACAGAACAACGAAGAACGCGAGACAAATCGCCAGGAAGCGCTTCTGCGCCTTCTCGCCAGAAATAATCCCCCACTTCGCCGAGAACAGCCAGATGCCGTAGGCGAAATGCCAGGACGCCGCGACGAGCCCGAGCACATAAAACAGGAAGTATGGAGTCTGAAACACCTCCAGCTGAACCTTCCCAAACGATGCCATCGGGTTATCGTGCAAGTCGACGCCTGTGAATCGCATGGTGTACGTGTGCCAAATGATGTAGACGAACGCGATTCCGCCGGTCCAGCGCTGCAAGGTATACATCCAGTTGCCGGTCCAAGGATAGGCAATCGTATTTCCGTCGCCGCGGTACCAGATATAAAAGCCGTAGAGTGCGTGAAAGGCGATGGGCAACCAGATTCCGAACAACTCTAGGAAGAAGACCAGCGGAAGATTCGCCAGAAAGCTGACCTGGCGGGCATAGGCCGCCGGGCCGTTCTGGCCAATGGCAGTCGAGTTCGAAATCAGAATATGTTCAAAGAGGAATGCCCCGACTGGAACGATCCCGCTCAGAGAGTGCAGGCGCCGCAGTACGAACGAATATCCCTGGCCGGCTCGCAGGGGCGCGACCCCATGCACCACAGCGGGAGCAGAAGAACTCGCTGACGCCACGAAACTCTCCTTATCAGATCAGCAATGAGAAAAGAACCTTTTATTATCTTGCGGCGGGAGAAGTGAAGTCAAGGAAGCGTCGGTCTCGACGATTACGACCGCGTCGGAACGGCCTCTCTCGGCTATCCGGCGAACGAGGTTCGACTTTGCCTATAAAGACTCCAGCATCTCTCGCACCTCGGGAAACGAGTCGACCACGAAATCCGCTCCCGCCGCAGAAAGGGTTTCGCGATCAAAGGTCGTCGTAATGGCGATGGCTAGACTTCCGGCCGCTTTGGCGGCCCGCAGTCCGTTTACTGAGTCTTCGATGATCCAGCACTCGTCAGCTTTGACATTGAGTTGCTGCATCGCGAGCAGAAAGACTTCAGGGTCGGGTTTCGGGCGCGTGTGGCCGGTGCTATCGATCATTGCGTGGAATCGATCGCCGATCCCGAGCACCGCAAAGGCTGTCTCGCGGTTTCGCGGAGACGCCGAGGTGGCCAGTGCGATTTTGTAGCGCGTTTCGGCCCAGAGGACAAAATCTACTGCTCCGGGAACGGCCGCTAACTCGTGCTTGATCTCGTCGAAGACTTCATCTTTGCGGCGCGCCAGTTTCTGAATCTTGTCTGGCGCCCAGCCCCGCGCAGTCAGGACCTCCGGCATCATGGTCGCGTCCGGACGCCCCTTGTAACTGTCATAGACCGATTCCGGCAGGACGATTCCGAATTCCTCGAAGGCACGTTCCTTCGCGCGCTTATGCAATGGCTCGGAGTCGACGAGCACTCCGTCCATGTCGAAAATCAATGCAGTCGGTGATTTCAATGTTCGGGAAGTCACGGGTCGGGAAGTCACGATCGATTAGATGTGCGTCTCAGGAGTTTTGCTTCGAACACCAGTCCAGAAATTGCTGGAAGGCCGCGCCGCGGTGACTGTACCCCGCCTTCTCTTCGGCACTGAGTTCGGCAAATGTTTTCTGAATTTGCGGAAAATAAAAAAGAGGGTCGTATCCAAATCCGTTGGTCCCACGCGGAGCATCGAGGATCATTCCCTCAGCCGTCCCGCGAAACGTGGCCAGAGTTTTTCCATTGCGTGCCGCGGCCAGCACGCACACAAACCGACCCGACCGCTTCTCCGGAGGAACTTTTCTGAGTTCCCGCAAGACGCGCGCGTTGTTGGCTTCGTCATCGGTGTTCTCGTCAGCCAGATGCGGCTGGTCGGCTGCATAGCGCGCGGAATGCACGCCAGGCGCTCCATTCAGCGCATCCACCTCCAGCCCCGAATCGTCGGCAACCACGATCTCTCCCGGCGCGGCGAGGCTGTATTCCTCCGCTTTCTTGCGCGCATTCTCCTCGAATGTTTTCCCATCTTCCACCACCGCCGGCAGGGAAGAGAATCCCGGGATGCCACCGATCTCAATGCCGTGCCGCCGCGCGGCTCCCTCAAAATCCCGCAGCTTCCCCGGGTTGGAGGTCGCAATCAGTATTCGTCGCATGCTCTGTGGACCCTTTTGTCCTCTGCGATGACGATCCTCGATTCAATATGCTGTACAACCCGTCTCGATCTGACGCTGAATCCGAGAAGTCCAAGCATGGCGACAAAGGAAATCCATGCTCCCACGACTCGATCCCAGGTCCGCACAAACGTGATCTCCACCCGATTCATTCCCGCATCCAGCGGAACTAGCATCTGCCCGGTTCCTGCACGCGAACTTGTCTCCACCGCCCGCCCATTCACCGACGCCTTCCACGCCGGATAAGGAAACAACCGCAAGGCTACCTGATCCGGGTCCGACATCTCCGCGGTAAATACTTTCGATTCCGCATCCCAACGCAAGAGATGAATTGCCGCCCGCGCAGGTCCGTTGACGGTCACATCGCGCGCATCCTTATCGATGGCGGCCGGCTGCGCTCCCTGCGGCGTGTATTCGTCGGTACCTTCGTATCCCGCGCCGGTCGCCATGTTGTCCTGCATCTCGCGCAAGTCCGAAGGATTGTCCCACCACGGTGCCTGAACTCGATTCCACGCCGCCACAATCACCACGATCGACAGTACGCACACTGCGCTCCGCCAGTACCAGCGCCGCAGTCCTAGGGCAACGAAGATCGTGAAGATCAGGCTCAGGCACAGAAGCCACCGCCAGGGAAACTGCATGAACTGCATCTTTGGCAAAATCTTCCAAAGCACGAGTGTTATCGGAAACATCAGGGTGCCGCACGCTGCTGCCCACACGAGCAAACCGTCCGTCAAATCTCGCTTCGTTTGACGCCAAACCTTCGCTGCGAGCACCGCGGCGAGTATCACTCCCATTTCCAGGATTGCCACCCAAGAAATGATGCGGTTGAAAGAGTCATGATCAGAATCGGCCGTATGAATAAATAGAAAATTGTCTTGCGGGCGCGATCCCTGAGACACCGCCTCTCCAATCGTGACCCACCGCTGTTCATAAACGGCTGGAAGCAAATAGAAAGCAGCCAGGCATGCCCCAATCGCAACCGCGCCAGCTCCGACCAGCAAAGGCCGCGCCGACCGCCGTTTCCACGCGAAAAAGACAATCAACAGCGCCAGCGAATAATGAATCATCACCGCTGCGGGAGCATTCGTCAGCCAAGCCCCGGCGAGCACGAGTCCCAACGGAATAACGATGCGCCTTTCTCCATCCGCCGACTTCAAGACAAACAGCAGCAGAAGCGGAACCAGGGACGCGGCCAGCAGTTCGGCAAAAGCACTGCGCCAATAAACAATTACGAGGTGATACGGATTTACCGCGTACAGAACCGCCGCAAACATCGCATCGCGCCGGTCAAGCCAACGCCGCGCGAGCACGAACATCGACGAACCGGCAGCGACGAGAACGACCCATATGTAAACGTAGGATGCGATCGTCCAGGGAAAGATCGCACTGAGCACCGCTCCCAGCGTCCACGAGGCTGGCGGATAAAACACGAATCGCGGTTCTCCGTATCCGAAGTTCGCCAGCGCGGCCCATCGCGGATAGAAAACCCCATGATTCCACTGCGCCAGCACTTCCAGCCAAGAGTAAAGATGAAATTCGAAATCGTGCCCCGAAGGAGTTCCGAGGAAGAAGAACGGGATTTCAACGGCGAAGGCGGCCGCAGAGATTGCCAAGAACGGCGCCCATAGCGGCGATTTCCGCGCGGAGGTTTCTAACACGTGCGTGCTCAGACTCATCCTCTCGTACGAGCAAAACCGTTTGGTGGAATTGAAAACTCCCACAGTCTAATGCAACGGAATTTTATTTAACCCAGAATTAATACTGCTGAAACCCATGCGCCATGTGTATTTGCTATTTTTTTCAGCATTGGGGTGGAACAGACCACGAGGAATTGAGAAGCCCGCGCCAGAGACGGGGTTCGGGCTTCTCGGTTCCTCGGAAAGCCTTCTCCCCCAAGCCTCTCGATTCCACAAGCTCGTTTCTCGCCGCGCTGCCCATCAAACTCTGCCCGAAAACTCCGCACCAGACCTGCCGGGAGGCTTTTCATGCGGGAAGTGAGCTTAATGCCTGGAGAGGCGCCGGTTTTGCGAGCGAGCAGGACCGGCGACAACGACTGAGGGCGGGTGATCCAACGACAATCTAGGCGGAAGCCACGTCTTGTGGATTGCGTTGCTGTTGTAGTTCGGCGAGAAATTCATCCTGCTGCAGGGAACTGCCACGGCGAAGAAGCTCGAGAAGTGGATCTTCGAGTTCGTCGGACGATTCCTTCGGATTCTTGTCGTCTGGTTGAAACTGGGAGAAATCGGCCAGCAGCGCCTTCGGAGAAATGCTCAAGTCCGGCGTCGCTGCCGGGCTGTTTTGCAGGAAGCTGATGAGATTTCCGACTTGGGCCCTCTGTTCGGCAGTGCGCGAAGGGAACTCCACGCCCATGCCGTGCCCCGGGTGAGCGACCTTGACCATGCCCTCGGTGTGTACTTCCATTTCATTTGTCTTCAGGCATAAGTCAACGAGAGCGCGTTCGGGGAAGGGCGCGTCGGTCTGCAGATAGCAGCCGCCGAGGCTGAGATCGGTTAACTTGCAGTGGGGAACCGTTTCGTCCGGAACAGTTCCGGCAGTGCTGGCCGCTGCTTTCAGCCAGCTCTTAAGTTCGTTCAGAATGTTTTCCGGTAGATCGAGGAAGTGAACGCCAGTCTGTCCGTTCGGATTCGCCCACGCCACCTGTCCGTGAGCCGCTATTTCCAAGGCTCCATCGGGCAGTTGAAAGCGGCAAGCCAGCAGCGATCCGGCAACCTGCGGTTCGGCTGTTAGCACATCCATGCCGGTTTCCGAAAGATCCAGCAGAATACCGTCAAGCTTGCGCGTGTCGGGCAGAGTGATCTCGACTGGGGCCTGCACCGGAACCCGGAACGCCCTGCGGCGCTCCCGGCTCAACAAGGCTGCTGCAGCCTTTAATCCGGCCTTGGCAGCTTCTTCGCTAACCGGCTTATACAGCACAAAATGCGCACCACCATTCAGGATGTTGCGCACCCGGCCCGAATCCGCCACCAGAGCGATGCTCAGCGGCCCCGTGCCCAGTTTCTGTGCCTGCTGCAGAACCTCTTCAGCAGCCTTCGGATCGTCGAAATCGATAATCAACGCGTCAAACTTCTGCTGCTGGATACGCGCCAATGTCGTTTCCAGATCGCTCGAACGGTCCATGGCAATGCCGAAGCTGGGCAGAACTTTGCCCAACACATCCGCCGCGGAGTCGTCGCTCGATACCAGCAGTGCTTGAACGTTCATAGATCGGCTATGGATTGCCTGTAGTTATGGTTAGGGCCAGCGAGGCGCCGCGGGCCGTGAACCCTTGGAAGAAGACCCACTTCCGGAGCCCGCGCCGGCTTTCGCCGCCATGGAGTCCGCTTGTGCAGTGAGGTCGTCCACTTCCGCCAGCACGACGTTATCTTCTTCGTCGCTCTCGGCCAGCAGCGGAGCTACTTCGCGCAGCTTCTCGGCAGCCTGCTGGAGCATCTCAATCTGCTTGCCTAGTTGGGCGTATTTCGCCTGCTTTTGCCGCAGGACCTCATGAATATCTTTCATACAACCCCCTGTTGGCAATTTAAGGAGGGGGTGCCGGACGGGTCAACGGTAATCCCCCAAGGCAGATTACTGGGGTAATGGAATCGAAAGGCTATGTCCAATCCGAACGCAGCGCAGCGCGTGCTCGCACAGCCGAGAAAGGAGGAGGAACCGACGATGTCCGGGTAAGAAGGTTTTCTTCGTGAAGCCTCGAGCCCTTAGTGCTTAAAAGGATTGGGGCCGGCATCACCCGGTAAGCGAAGGTAGCCGCCCGGCCGAACCCAGCAAGAAGATTGTTCCCACGACAATGCTGTAAGCGGAAGTCATGAGGGTCACGGCCCGCAACGCGTTCGGGCGCGCCAGAGCTACCGAGAAGATCCCCGCCGCAGAGGCGCACATCAATGTATTCATCACTACGAGGCCGACAATAAACATCAGCAAACCCAATAGCCCATGCACGGTACCACCCAGGTTTGCAATCATTAAGAAGAGCAGGATCTGGGTCGGAGTCTCCGCGCCTAAACCGTGAATCACTCCCACTAAAAAGGTCGAACTGGTCCCGTAACCATCTTTGAAGACCTGAGGAGCCTCGACGCGCGTCCCGCCAAAGATCCGGCTCAGCCTCCAATAGATCCACAGCATTCCATTAACCAGCAGCGTAATTCGCGTCCGCGGCGCATGCGTATGGGTCCCTGGACGAAAGAATGTTCCCAGCACATAAATTCCCAACACCACCAGGGTGATCCCGACCAGCCGCTCGGCCCAACGGTCGCTGGCCGGAGGAAGCGCGATCCGGAAAACAATCGCAGCAGCTCCGAGGACAGCGACAGTGGCTGCATGTCCGGCAACGTAGAGCAATCCGAAGCGCATGGCGTCTCTTGGCCTGGATTGCACGCTGCTGATGTCGGTAATTGCCGCGATGTGGTCGTAATCGAATCCGTGCCGGAATCCAAGCCCGGCGGCCGAAATCAGGGCCAGTCGCAGGTTGACGGGATCGATCATGCGGGAGACTTCATGCGTGGCCACGCGCAGTGCGCGAGTAGCGGACCAACTGGACTTGTAGGCTAGCACAATCGCAGGCCAAAAGGGCCGATCTACGGCTGATCTTTCTTCGGGGATTCCGGCTTCGGCGACTGACGCGCGCCGATCGCTTCGCGCAATCGTCGCGACAGGATCGAAGCCAGGGAGCGATAGAAGCGGGAGCCTAGATGTGGAAACAACTCGAACATTGATTGCAGCGTCGGCCGATCCAAGAAATAAACTTCGACCGCTTCGTTCGCCACGACATTGGCAGTCGCCGGCAATTCATCGAGAAAAGAGATTTCTCCGCAGACTTCCCCCGGTCCGATGCTCCGCGGGGCTCCAGGAGCTGGAAGCTGGGCGGTCGCCGTTCCCTTCAGCAGGAGATAAAGCCCGTGCGTCCGCCGGCCTTGTTGCACCAGCTGTTCTCCGGACTTGAACTCCCGCCGGGTGGCCTTGTCCGCGACCAATGCCCAGTCGTTGACAGTCAGATAAACCAGTCCGTTCTTTGATGCGGACAACAAAGCCACATTCTCTTGCTGATTGGGTTTCGACATGGCGCGCTCTTGCTCGATGTCCGGAAGGTTCTCCGGGCCGCTTTGACAGAAACAACAGGGCTGGTGCGAGATTAGCAGAAAATCCGTTTTTGTATCATGTCCGTACTCCTTTGAGTACCCCTGAGCCAAAACGACGGCAGTTATGGGGCAAGTTATGAATTCTTGTTAGCGAACCTGCCGGGTAAACGTATTCCGCGGAGTGGGGATGGTATAAGAAGTTCAACTTTCAAGGCCAAGGAGTCCCTTCGTGCGGGGTGAGACTCAGAACCCATCCATTTGTGCTTTTTGCAAGCTTGCTATTACTCCCGAGCAGCGGCCCTCCATCACTCTCGACAACGGGGACGAGATCCACATCGAATGCTATAACTCTTGGGATCGCACGCAGCCCCGTCCCACCGAGAAAAAGGCCTGGCGGACTCTAAAGCAATTGAAAGACCCTTCAGGAAGAAGAAAGCTTCGCATCTATGCGCTGGTTTGAAATTTCCCGCTCCGGCCGCGCGATGGAGAAAGCGTAGGATTGCGACCGGCTCCGAAACTTAAGTCCCCGCCTTCTTTCGTAAGTTAAGGACGAAAGAAGGGCGGGGACTAGGACAAGGCAAGAGCCTTTGTTTATTTCAGCGGATAGCCCGAACTCTCCGATTAGGCGACAGTTTCGGCCGGCTCTCCTACTTCGATCCGCTCTTTCTCATCGTTTTCGATGGGCGAGTGGGTCTTGGCGACCAGCATGTAAATAGAGGGCACGACGAACAGTGTGAAAATCGTGCCGATAATCATGCCGCTGACCAGCATGATACCGATGCTGTTGCGTGCTCCTGCGCCGGGTCCCTTGGCAAGCACGAGAGGGAAGTGGCCGAAGACGGTAGCTGCCGTCGTCATCAGAATCGGGCGAAGCCGCGTGCTGGCTGCACCGGTGATCGCCTGTAGCTTGCTAAGGCCCGTCTCCTGCAAATGGTTCGCGAATTCGACGATCAGAATTCCGTTCTTTGCAATCAGGCCGACCAGCGTGATCAAGCCCACTTCGCTGTAAATGTTCAGCGTCGTGAACCCCAGGAACGAGAACATCAAAGCGCCGGAAATGGCCAGGGGCACCGAACCCGCGAGAACGATGAACGGATCGCGGAAGCTTTCGAATTGCGCCGCCAGCACCAGATAGATCAGGATCGCCGATAGCAGGAACGTTCCCAGAAACTTGCTGCCTTCGACTCGCAGCTGGCGCGATTCACCCGCGTAATCAACTGTGAACCCCTGCGGCAGGGTTTGTTTCGCCTCGTCTTCCAGGAACGTCAGGGCTTTGTCGAGAGGCACTGGCGGCGGGATAACTCCCTGAATGCGGACCGCATTCAGCTGTTGGAACTTGTTCAACGATCGCGGCTCAGTCGTTGTTCGCAGGGTAGCGAACGTCGAGAGCGGAACGAGTTTGTCCGCCGAGCCTTTCACATAAATCTGCGACAGTTGATCCGGGGTCAAGCGCTCGACGCGTTTCACCTGCGGAATCACCTTGTAACTGCGCCCCTGAATGCTGAAGCGGTTGACGTAGTTTCCCCCGAGCATTGTCGAAAGGTCCTCGCCCGCCTGGCTTAAGTCCACGCCCTGGGAGCGGAGTTTGTCGCGGTCAAAGACGACCTCGGTCTGCGGCTGGTCAAACTTCACATCGGTATCGGCGAAAATGAAGAGGCCGCTCGCCATCGCCTTCTTCACAAGATCTTCGGCCAATTGACTGACTTGTTGTGGCTCGGCCGCCGACATGATCACAAAATCGACCGGGAAGTTACCACCTCCGGGAAGCGGAGGAGGAGTCAATGGAATCACGCGCACGCCAGAGATCTTCGATAGTGGACCCGTGGATTCCACGAGCAGTTGCTGCGTTGTCTTCTTCCGCTGGCTCCAGGGTTTGGTGACCATGCCCCCAAAACCGCCGCTCGGATTCGTGATCTGAAAGACGCTCGCATTCTCTGGAAACGAGTGATAGACGTTATAAACCTGCTCGGTGAACAGGTTCGTCTGCTCGATCGTGGAATTGGCGGACGATTGAATGACTCCGAATACCACTCCCTGATCTTCAGCCGGCGCCAGTTCCCGTTGAGAAAACATGTAGAACGGGATCATCAATACCGCAACGACCGCCCACAACGTCAGAACGACGGGACGGTATTGCAGCGTCCCCGCCAGCATTCGCGTGTACAGGTTTCGAACGCTCTCGAAGCGCCGGTTTACGATGCCGGGGAAACCGCGCTCCGTATCGCCTTCGCGCAGCAACTTCGACCCCATCATGGGAGACAAAGTGAGCGCCACCACGCCGGATACAATGACCGCACCCGCCAGCGTGAAGGCAAACTCGCGGAACAACGCGCCAGTCAAACCACCCTGAATTCCAATTGGTGCGTAAACGGCTGCCAGCGTGATGGTCATGGCGATGATCGGCCCGACAAGCTCGCGCGCCGCATCTCTCGCCGCCTGGAACGATGACTTGCCCATGTGCAGGTGACGCTCGACGTTCTCCACCATGACGATCGCATCGTCGACCACGAGGCCGACCGAAAGCACAATCGCCAGCAGCGTAAGAAGATTGATCGTGAAACCCGCCAGCAGCATGAGGAACACGGCGCCGATCAGCGAGATCGGAATCGCAATCACCGGAATCAGTACGGAACGGAATGATCCGAGGAATAAGAAGATAACCACGACGACGATGATGAGTGTCTCGACCAGCGTGTGCAGCACTTCGTTGATCGCGTCCTGGATGTACTCAGTCGAGTCGTATGGAATGCCCAACTTCATCCCGGCGGGCAATTGCTGTTCAATCGCCGGCAACGCCTGGCGAACGCTGCGAATTACCTCCAGCGAGTTCGCAGTGGGCAACACCCATATGCCCATAAAGGTCGCCGTTTCGCCGTTGAAGCGCACGTCCTGATCGTAGTTCTCGGCGCCCAGCGCTACGTCGGCGATTTCGCCCAGCCGGACGACGACTCCATTTTGCTGCTTCACCACCATCTGCTTGAACTCGTCGGACGTCCGCAGATCGGTGTTGGCAATCAGGTTCACCGAAACCATCGAGCCTTTGGTGCTCCCCAGCGCCGATAAGTAGTTGTTCTTCGTCAGCGCATCGCGCACATCTGACGGAGAGACGCCGCGCGCAGCCATTTGCTCCGGCTTTAACCAGATGCGCATCGCAAACGTCCGGTCTCCCAGGATGTCGGCGCGCTGCACACCGCTGATCGCGCTCAGCTTCGGCTGCACTACGCGAGTCAGGTAGTCGGTGATTTGGTTCTGATCGAGTTCGGAGGACGAAATTCCCAGGTACATCGCCGCGAATTGGTTGTCGGCGGTCTGCAGATCGATGACTGGAATTTGCGCTTCGGGGGGCAGATCATTGCGAACCTGCTGCACCTTCGCCTGAATCTGCGTCAGGGCCGCAGTGGTGTCGTAGTTGATCTTCAGGTGCACCAGGATGGTGCTGAGGCCCTGGGCGCTGGTCGACTCCATGTAGTCGATCCCGTCGGCGCTGGCAATGACGCGCTCGATCGGAGTCGTAATGAATCCGCGAACCAGGTCCGCGTTGGCGCCTACGTAGACGGTGGTCACCTGAATCACGGCAATGTCGCTGCGCGGATATTGCCGCACGCTGAGCGATCGAATCGCCTGCAGGCCCGCGATCAGAATCACCAGGTTGACCACGATCGCCAGCACCGGCCGCTTGACGAATAAATCAGTAAACTTCATGCTCGCTCCTTCGAGATCCTTCAGGTCTAGCCATTCGTCTAGCTATCTTGAGGCTTGGGACTCGCGCTGTTTCCGGGCTTCACCGTATTGTTCACCTGAATAGGCGCGCCGTTGCGGAGCCGGAACACGCCCGAACTCACAACTTCGTCTCCCGGATTGAGTCCGGAAGTAATCGCGACCTGATCGCCGCGCGACCCTTCAATCTTCACGATCTGCTGGCGCACACCGCGATAAGAATTTCCCTTCGCGTCCTTCATATCAACCACTACAAACACGGAGTCGCCGTAGGGCGCATAGTTGATCGCTGACGCCGGAAGCGGCACTACTTCGCGAGGCTGGCCCACAGGAAGCTCAACCTCCACAAACATTCCGGGACGCAGCTTGTTATCTTTGTTCGTGACGGTGGCCTGGACCTGAATATTTCGAGTCTGCTCGCTGATCACCGAATCGAGAGCCGTGATCCGCCCGGTGAACCCCATCCCCGGCAACTCGTTGTTGGTGATGCGAATTACGCGGCCCGGAATCACTTTCGCGGTGTCCTGCTGGGGCACGCCGAAGTTCACGTAAATCGGACTCAGCGACTGCAGCGAAACGATTGCCTGCCCGGCTGCCAGATATTGACCCAAGCTCACCTGGCGAATCCCAAGAACTCCGGAGAAAGGAGCGTGAATCGTCTTGCGCGCAATGGCGGCGCGGATATCTCCGACCTGAGCCTCGGTCGCCTTCTGCTGGGCAGTAGCGCTGTCGTAGTCCGATCGCGAAATTACGCCGGCTTTCACCAATTCCTGCGCGCGGTCGTAATTGATCTTGGCCAGATCGCGCTGCGCTTCCAGGCTGGCAAGCTGAGCCCTTTCCTGCCGGGTGTCAAGCTCAACCAGAATGTCTCCCTCTTTCACCCACTGGCCCGATTCGAAGTGAATCTTGTCGATGGTCCCCGGGAGGTCGGCGCTGACGGTCACGCCCTGGATCGCCGCTGCCGTGCCGATCACCGACAGCGTCGAAGGCCACGTTTCCCGCTTCACCACCACGGTCGTGACTGCCGTCGGAGGCGGCTGGAAGCTGGCCCCCATGGCGATGGCGGCCTCAACCTGCCGGAATTTGGCAAATCCAAGGCCACCCAATATCGCGGCCAATACGACCAACATTAAAATCATCCGTTTCGCCATACATTCTCCAAGTTCGTAACAGAACAGCAGGGTATTGTTTGGGCAGCAACCAGCCTGAAATCGACCGTTCTGAATAGATTTCAAGAAGTGTAAAAAGGATTCAGAGTATCGGTGAGTCGGTTGAGGCTTGGTGGGGCTTAATTTACCGAATCGGGCAGCCCATTGGGGGCTTTGCTGGGTTTCCAAAGCAGGGGGCTTCTACTCCTACAACGATGGGAAGCCAGCCGACGAAGGCAAGCGCAGTCATCCAGTCCGGAGGATCGGTAGGCCATGTGACGAAGAATCTGTGGACATCTCGTCTCCTGCGACGGATGTCGTTAATTTCAATCCAAAGTTCTGGGCCTTCAGGGACTAAACCAAGTCCGACAATCCAAGTAGAAAGGAGTAACCATCCAAACCACATATCTCTCCAGTGTTGGAGATCTGTTTTGATGGCACCGTCAATCAGTCTGCTAATTTCTGGATGCAATATACGCCCCGCAGCCAAATGTTAATTCACCGGAGGATCGCCGTGAAGATCTATCCCGCAGTGATTGTTTTGCTTTTTTGTTTTCCAGTTCGCGCCACCACAGTGGTCGTTGCCGTCACGCCAACCGGAATCGTCATTGGCGCGGACGGGAAGGGCTATCCTACCGGGACAATCTGCAAGATTCACCTTCTGAAGCAGCGTTTGATTGTGGCTGATATTTATCTCGAATCGGTCGAACGCAAGGACGACGGGGCTAAGCTCTATGATTTCCAGACCTGGGTGAAAAAGATTGATTCGAGCGCAGAAAATAAGGTCTCAGTTAGCGCATTGACCGACTTAATCAAGGATCAAATGACGGCGACATTCGCCTTCGCAATCGACCAGATTAAGAACGGTAGCCTTACAAAAGAGAAAGCCGCATCCAGCGGAATCGACACTTATCTCATTCAATACGTAATCGCGGGTTACGAAAAGGGTGTCCCGACCGTCTACTCCGTGACCCTCATGCCGGATTGGGGCAGCAAGACTGCTAAAGGGCCTTTCGTAGATCCTCTCAAGGAGTTAAAAGGGCAGAAGCCGAATTCGCATATTCTCTGGCGTGGTCAAGGCCTTGGTATTCAACCTGTCTTTGTCACAGAGACTGAGGAGCACAAAGACTTTGCGGCGAGAGTCCCGGTTGAGTGCCGGGCCCTTCAATCGGATGAGGACCTAACTCTTAATCAAGCTTCCAACGTGGTTAGGTCGCTACTAGGAATCGAGGCCAAGGCCAACCCGGTATTCGTTGGGTTTCCGATCACAGTTGTCACTGTCCCGAAAGCTGGCCACGGATTCGTCAGGATATACAAGGCCGATGACTCGCCGCTTTCGGCTCTGCCCGCGAGTAGGGATGTCAAAAGGGCCGAAAAGTAGGGAAGCCATAGCACCAGCGTAGAACCGGAAAGGGCTCCCGGATGGGGAGCCCCTCTGAAACCCTGTAAAATGGTGCGCCCTGAGAGATTCGAACTCCCGACCTTCTGGTTCGTAGCCAGACGCTCTATCCAACTGAGCTAAGGGCGCGGACTTGATTGGCACGATGAAATGATGAACTGAATTTCGATTATAGCGAAGAATTCTTTTGCTGGAAACCGGCTCCCCGACGGCGCGTTTCGCGATCGCCTCAGCATCTTCGTCGTGCGTCGGGGCTGCCGGTTCGGCCCGCAGGCGATGCCTGGATTCTCTTTGTCGCGATCTGTGAACGTGTTTCGGTCGACAACCCCACTCAGATGGGCATTCCGGCGGTTTTCAACAGACGGTTGGCCCGTCTGTTGCCTTCAGCCCCGAAGTAATTCTTTCTCCGTCGCTGGCAAATCCTACAAGGCGCTGGATTTTCTGCTCTTGTATTTTCAACCACTTAAAGACGGCACGCTGCTTGCACTAGGAAAGAACAGACGAAGTGGCGCGCAACGGGGTGCTTCAGAGAATAACTTCGGCCAGAGGTTTTCTGTGAGCACCCCTTGCTTAAACTCCCCCAAGCCACGTCAGCCCTCCCCACCCTCGTCATCTCCCAGGTGACAGGCCAGCGGTAAAACTCCTCATTCTCGTGGTATCTCACCCAGCGAAACTATTCTGATCCTATTGCGGAACTGCTAGGCCAGCGCCATAGGCTCCCGCACGGAGATCCCGGCCTGCCGCAGCAATTTCGCTACGGCGTCTTGCTTGAGCCGCGAGGCATCGAACTCCACCCGTACCGTCAGCTCCTTCTCGTTGAACACCACCCTCCGGATGCCGTACACCTCGCGCATGCTGTCGATCGCCCGCAACTCGCTCTCGCCGGGCCGGGTCTCGTAGTTGAAAGCCACGTCCAGATAGGTCATTCCTTCAAGCCCTTCTGTATGATGATTTTGAAAAATCCCGGGCCGTTCCCCCAGGATGAATCCAATATAGAGCATCGGCGATCCAACGGGACAGCCAAACTGGGGAGAGTCGCCCATCGGCTGGCCGTCGAGCAGAGCTCGACGACGCTCGATTGCAAGCAGCAAATCGCGAGGCTAAGAAAGCTAGAGCCGCAAAGCGGCGCATCACTGGCCCAGAGCGCAAGCGCTGGGTAGCCGATGGAAAGGGAACAAGTCCCAGAGGGACTGCAAGCACTTGCACGAGAAACGGCAAGCCCGATGAGCGCCTCGAATGCGGTACCAACTCTGTCGCGTGACCCCGTCTGCGGGATGAACGTAAATCCCGCCACAGCCAAGTACTCCCATGAGCATGACGGAAAGAAGTACTACTTCTGCTGCGGGGGCTGCGCGGAAAAGTTCAAGGGCAATCCCCAGGGATATCTCGATCAAACCCGTGCCGAAATCCTCCGGCCTGGTGATGCTCGGGATGCCGGCCTCCGTAAAACCGGCTGCCGCCGGAGTTGTCCGCGGGCTCACTCAGCCTTCGAAGGTCGCGCCAGCCACTTATTACGTCTGCCCCATGTGCCCCGAAGTGCGCGAGATCAAGCCGGTCCCGTGCCCGTCGTGCGGCATGGCGCTCGAGCCGGAGACTCCGGTCGCATCGACGCGCACCGAATACACCTGTCCGATGCATCCCCAAATCGTGCGCTCCGAGCCGGGTTCGTGCCCGATCTGCGGAATGACGCTCGAGCCGCGCACCGTGACCGCCGGGCAAGGAGAAAATCCTGAGCTCCGCGATATGACGCGCCGCTTCTGGATCGGCGTCGTTCTGACGGCACCGCTGCTCACGATCGCTATGGGCAGCATGATCTGGCCACAGGCCTTCATGCGCATTCTCGAAGGAGCACGGCTTCCGTGGTTCGAGTTTGCGCTTTCAACCCCAGTGGTCCTCTGGTGCGGCCTGCCGTTCTTCCAGCGCTTCTGGACGTCCCTCGTCAACCGCAGCCCAAACATGTTTACGCTCATCGGCTTGGGCACGGGCGTCGCCTACACCTACAGCGTGGTCGGAACATTTGCGCCGCAGATATTTCCGGGCTCGCTCCGCCACATGGGTGGATACCCGGACGTATACTTCGAAGCCGCCGCCGCGATCACAACACTGGTCCTGCTCGGACAAGTGATGGAACTCCGCGCCCGCAGCCGCACCAGCGCCGCCATCCGCGCGCTGCTCGATTTAAGTCCGAAGACCGCGCGCTTGATCTCCAACGGTCCCGCTGGCGAAGTTATCGAACAAGACATTCCACTCGGACAAGTAAAGCCCGGCGATCGCTTGCGCGTTCGTCCCGGAGAAACAATTCCGGTCGATGGCGTCATCCTTGAAGGCCGCAGCTCCATCGACGAGTCGATGATCACCGGAGAGTCGATCCCGGTTGAGAAAGAACCGAACAGCAAAGTCATCGGCGCGACCATCAACGCGACTGGATCATTCATCATGCAAGCCGAGCACGTCGGCTCCGAAACTTTGCTGGCCCGCATCGTGCAACTCGTCGGACAAGCTCAGCGCAGCCGCGCGCCCATCCAGCGCCTCGCCGATCGCGTCGCCGCCTGGTTTGTGCCCGCAGTCGTTGCCGTGGCCGGCGTTACATTCGCGGCGTGGTTCTTCTTTGGTCCGCAACCGCGTCTCGCCAATGCAGTCGTAAATGCAGTTGCCGTCCTGATCATCGCCTGCCCCTGCGCGCTAGGCCTGGCCACGCCGATGGCGATCATGGTGGGCACCGGCCGCGGAGCTCAAGCCGGAGTCCTGATCAAAAATGCTGAAGCGCTCGAGACGCTCGAAAAAGTCGACTCGCTCGTCGTGGATAAAACCGGCACGCTCACAGAAGGCAAGCCGCGTGTGACGAACATCTCGGTGCGGGATAACGCGCTGCGCGAGGATGAGTTGCTTCGCTTCGCTGCGAGCCTTGAGCGCCAAAGCGAACATCCCCTCGCCAGCGCGATCGTCACCGCAGCTAGCGAAAAAGGACTGAGCCTTAAAGAGCCGCAAGACTTTCGATCCACCCCCGGCAAAGGCGTGCAAGGATTCGTTGACGGCCGCTCGGTCGCTGTCGGAAACGCAACCCTCATGGGCGAACTCGGAATCGTGCTGCCCCAAGACGAGAGCGGAAATATCTTTATTGCTCTCGATGGCAAGTTCGCGGGCGGGAATCGACGTTACCGACCCAATCAAGCTCTCATCCAAGGCTTCAATCGAAGGGTTGCAGGCACAAGGCTGGCGGATCGTGATGCTAACCGGTGACAGCACTTTCAATGCCTCGAAAGTCGCACGCCAACTAGGCATCACCGATGTTCGAGCGCAGGTGCTTCCGGAGCAAAAATCTGAAGTCGTCAAGCAACTTCAGCAGCAGGGAAGAGTAGTCGCGATGGCTGGCGACGGTACCAATGACGCGCCTGCGCTCGCACAAGCCGATGTCGGAATCGCCATGGGCACCGGAACCGATGTGGCGATGGAGAGCGGCGGCATCACTTTGGTCAAAGGAGACCTCACCGGGATCCTTCGCGCCCGCAAGCTGAGCCAGGCCACCATGCGCAATATCCGTGAAAATCTTTTCTTCGCCTTCTTCTACAACGCGATCGGAGTCCCTATTGCCGCAGGCGCCCTCTACCCGTTTTTCGGTATCCTGCTCAGCCCCATCTTCGCCGCCGCTGCCATGAGCTTTAGCTCCGTCAGCGTGATCACAAACGCCCTTCGCCTCAGACACGCGAAGCTATAGACTTCTGCTTGTGCGGTCTGCAGCCAATGCTGGCTCAGAATTGAATTGCGAGAAATCAGATGTCGAAAGGGCCATGCGAGGCCCTGTTATTTTCGACGGCCGCATCTGTGAGCATCTCGCGAGAAGTATCGCACGACGGATATCGGAATCAGGGCATTCGACGATTGCTTACACCTACTGGTCCGTAACGCGCCGTTCACCGAATCCCCACATAAACATCCACGACCATATTCGCCGGATCGGCCGCCCGTTCGTCGTAAATCTCATAATCCGCCTGATACACACGATCCCCGCCTACCGCGTTCTTCGGCAGGGAATTGATCTTCATCCAGGTGTCCGGTACGACCCTCTGCGCCGGACCTTTCTCCGACGTAAATACCGCAAACTTTCCCGCCGGGATTTTCTTCACCGCCATCCCGGCAGGAACATCCGAATCTGATTTCACTCTCGCTCCAAGCAGAAATGTGTAGTCTCCATTGTGATCGCTCGCGTAATCGGTATATACGGCGACGATCGACTGATCCGCCTTGTTCGGAATCTTCTCCAGCAGTCCCTCCTGAAACAGTCGGCCCCACTGTTTCCCAATGACCCCGTCAGCGGTCATTTCCTTCGCGTTATTCGTGCGCACGGAAATTCCGATTACGGTGAACGCATCTCGCTCTACAACTTTCGGATTCATTGCTGTATCTCCAACGCTCGCGCTTAGCAGCGAAAGTACAAACGCAAAACAAATCATTCCTCGCATCTGTAGCTCCCTCCGTGACTCGGTGTCTCCGTGGGGAATTCAGAGTTTCGCCAGGAAGTTCGTGACTTCCGGCTCAGTCCATTCCGCCGCCCCAATGAACTTCCGCTGCATTACGCCGTTGAGGTCGATAATGCAGGTCTCGGGGAATTTGAACCTACCATAAAACTTGCTGGTTTTCTGTGAGGAATCGCGCACGGTCAGCAGGCTGACGTTGTGATCTTTCAGAAATTGCTCGTAGGCATGCTGATCGACGTCGACGCTCACTGGGACCACGGTGATGCCCTTGGCCTTTATCCGACGCTGCATTTTCTACCAGCGATGGCATCTCTTCCATGCATGACGGGCACCAGGTCGCCCAGAAATTCAGCACGACTATCTGCGCGTGCAACTGGCTGAGCACGACGGTCCGATCGGAATCCTGAATCGAGAAATCCGGCGCCTGGATCCCAAACCGCGGAGGTCTCGGAGAGCCATTGCACGCCGAAAGCAAGCTCAGCGCGGGCAAACGCGACGAAAAGGCAGGCAGAATAAGCGAACCGTCACACGCAGATATAATAATAGACTTCATGCGTGGACGCGGCTGCCGAAGGCCTTGCCGCAAGGTGCAACTTGGAGAATGATTCGACCATGGCTGTCTCGGAACCACGAGCTAGGGCGCCGCAAGTTTCGGTGATCATCCCCGCGCGCAACGAAGAAGCCAACCTGGGATCCTGCCTCGAATCGCTGATAAGTCAGGACGATATTCCGTTCGAAATCATCGTCGTCAATGACCACTCCACCGACCGCACCAAAGAGATCGCGCAATCGTTCTCTCGCGTGCGCGTGATCGACGCCGGTCCGCTCCCCGCCGGTTGGACCGGCAAGAACAACGCCGTTGCCACTGGAGCCCGCGCGGCCCGCACGAACTGGTTTCTGTTCACCGACGCCGATACCGTTCACCTTCGCGGCTCCCTGGCGCGAGCGTTGTGGGAGGCCCAACAGTATGGCGCAGAACTGCTCTCCTATTCGCCCGAACAGATCGCCATGACCTTCTGGGAGATGGCCGTCCTCCCGGTCGTCTTCGCCGAACTGGCGCGCCAATATCCGCCGTCGAAGGTTAGCGACCCGAATTCCCCGGAGGCCGCCGCTAACGGGCAATACATTCTGGTGAAGCGTGAAGCCTATGAAGCTGTCGGCGGACACGCCGCTGTAGCCTCCGCCATCCTGGAAGACGTTGCCCTCGCGCGAGCCATCAAAGCCTCGGGCCGCAAGATCATCTTTCGGTACGCTGCCGACGCCGTTCGCACCCGCATGTACCGCAACTTCCTGCAGCTCAGCGAAGGCTGGACGAAGAATCTGAGCCTGCTCTTCCCAAATCCCAGTGGCGTCGCACTGAAAACGCTCTCGCTGTGGGCATTGCTGTGGGTCGCTTTGTTCCTTACAAGCATTCGGCCAGGAATCTACTGGTGGAGCTCCGCCTTCCTTATAGTCACCTTGTTTCTGGCGATACGGCTGAGAAGAGCACATTTCACTCCCATCAAGAATATTGTTGGTGTTTTCTTCGGCATGCCGATGTTTGCCTATCTTCTTCTCCGCTCAAAGCGCGCACACGCGAAAGGCAATGTATCTTGGAAGGGACGCACCTACAAAGGGGAAGCACCAGCGGCGGCGGAAGCCGTAGATCAAACTTCTGTTACTGCCGGAAAACTTGCATGAAAAGAGTCGCCACTCTCGTTTTGCCAATCTTGCTCTCCGCATTCTGGGTGAGCGATTCTCATTTGCATGCATCTCCCAGTGCCTCCAGTACAGCGGCAAGCGACAGTCCGACCTTCCTCAATACGATGATCGAGCCCGGCTTCCGCGTCGGCCCGCTAAAGATCGGTGATACCCGCGATCGCGCTCTTGAGCTCTTTCCAAAGAAGGACGAAGACCAGGAGTGGGAAGATTCCTGCGGCACCACGCTCGACTGGGTCGACACGGCTAATCCCATGGGGCGCGGCGATGTTTACGTCCGTCTCAAGAAGGGCAAGATTTTTCAGATCGAATCGGCGACCACGCGCTTCCATACCGCCGAGGACATCACCACCTTCGATCCCCCCGAAAAAGTGGCGAGCCTCTACAAAGACCTGCGCGCCTATGTTCTTCTGACGCAGCCCACGGCGGCCCTCGGCGATCGTCCTCTTGTCTTTTGGGTCGACAAGAAGAAGGGAATCACCTTTGTTTTCGCCTACGATCCCTCGCACCGGAAACGGTATCTTTACAAGATCGTCGTCTTCGAGCCGAACAAAGAGTTTTGCCCCGAACAGGAGAAAACGAATTCTAATAAGTGGCAGTCAATTCGCCCCTACGCCGTCGAGCCGCCCGCCGAATTGAGCCCTGAATCGCAATGATCGAAGAAATCGTCATATGTAGGATTTGATCTACAGAAATCCTCGTAAGACGGCGGCAAATTGAAGTTGGTTTTTCTAAACGACTATGGTTTATCTCACCCGCAAAGCCGAATTTTCCGCCTCGCACTACTATCACAATCCGGATTTCACTCCGGAAGAAAACCTCCGCCTCTTTGGCAAGTGCAATAACCCAAACGGGCACGGCCACAATTACACTCTCGAAGTCACGGTCAAGGGGGAAGTCGACCCGCGTTCCGGCTTCGTTGTCGACCTGAAGCAGCTCAAGGAAGTGATGCACCGCGAAGTCCTCGATGCCATGGATCACCGCTTCCTCAACAAAGAGGTTCCCGAATTCTTTACCCAGATTCCGACCACCGAGAATCTGGCGATCGCGGTCTGGCAACGCCTCCGGCCTAAGCTTAAGAACGCCAGCCTGCACCGCGTCCGTGTATACGAAACGCCAGATCTATTTGTGGATTTCTACGGAGAGGAGTAAGGGGTTGCTCACAGCTGATAGCTGATAGCTGATAGCCGCTAGCTGGTAGCTTGAATATGAAAGCTCATCTCACACGCCGCTACTTGTTCTCCGCGTCCCACCGGCTCCACAGCGCGGAGATGTCCCCCGAGGAGAATCTTGCCACCTACGGCAAATGCAACAATCCTCACGGACACGGCCACAACTACGCCCTGGAAGTTACGGTTAGCGGCCCGGTCGATCCCAGCACCGGAATGGTCTGCAACCTTGTCGATCTCGATCAAACCGTTGAAAGGGAAGTGCTCTCCCGCTATAACCTCGAGAATTTGAATATGCTGCAAGAATTTGCCCAAACCGTGCCCACTACGGAAAATCTGTGCATCGAAATCTTCGAAATATTGCAGCGCACCTTCTCCCATGCGCATCTGGAAGGAGTGAGGATGGAAGAAACCATGATGAACTCCTTCGAATATCAAGGCGCCGGGGAGGCCGCTGCGCAGCGATGGATCACTTCATGAAGAGCGGACAGATGATCAAATTTCCCAATTACACGATTAACAAATCCATATGAAACCAGCCCAGCTCGACCAAGACAAAGAATCGACCACGCTGACCAGCGCCACCTTCGAAGATCTGGTTCGTGAAATGATCGTTCGCCTCGGGGAAGATCCCGCGCGCGAAGGTCTCACGGCCACTCCGGAACGCGTCACGAAAGCCATGAAGTTCCTGACCAAGGGATATCAGGAAGATCCCGAAGCTCTGCTCAAGGCAGCGCTCTTCACGGTCAGCTACGACGAAATGGTTATCGTAAAGGACATTGAGATGTTCAGCCTCTGCGAGCATCACATGCTGCCGTTTTTCGGCAAAGTGCACGTTGCATATATCCCGAACGGCAAAGTGATCGGGCTTAGCAAAATTCCGCGGCTGATTGAACTCTTCTCGCGCCGCCTCCAGATACAGGAACGCCTGACCACGCAGATCGCCGAAACGATACAGAAAGTGATCCAGCCTCAGGGTGTTGGCGTCGTCATCGAAGCCCGCCACCTTTGCATGATGATGCGAGGCGTCGAAAAGCAGCACTCAGCCGCGGTCACGTCGTCGATGCTCGGTTGCTTCCGCGATGAGGAAGAAACTCGCTCCGAATTCCTCTCGCTCATCCGCCAGCGCCCCAACGGGATCTAAGCAACCTGCAGGGGGCGCCCATCCTGCTTTCGCGTTTTATGTGAAAGAAGATGGGGACTGTGACTTCGACATCAATCTCCGGATTTTTCCGCTTCTGAAGCGCCCGACTCTGAGGATAAGATGGCTGGACCTCCTATGCTCACATCCATCTTCATCGGTACTAGTGTCGACGGTTTCATAGCCCGCCCGAACGGCGATCTCGACTTTCTCCCCGTCGGTGGAGGCGAGCCTCACGGCTACGATGAGTTCATCGCCGCAGTCGATGTGCTCATCATCGGTCGCAACACTTACGAAATCGTCCTCGCATTTCCAGAGTGGCCCTACGGCAAGAAGCATGTCGTGGTGCTCAGCACGCGCCCTTTGGATTTCTCAGCGGTTCGCGGAGGCGTCGTCGAGCAGATGTCCGGACCTCCGGTCGAGATCGTCTCTAAACTCTCCGTCCGCGGCTTCCAGCATGCCTACGTCGATGGAGGCATCACCATCCAGCGATTTCTCCGCGACGGACTGATCGCGCGCATGACGATCACCCGCGTGCCCGTCCTGATCGGCGAGGGCATCCCGCTGTTCGGTACTATCCCGAAAGACATCCGCCTGCAGCACCTGGCGACGCAACACTACCCCAGCGGCCTGGTAAAGACGGAGTATCAAATCATCAACGAACCGTAGCCGAAGGGCCATCCTTACTTTCGCGTCTTGTGCGAAAGAGGGTCGGGGCTTGATCTTTCATCATTCGAAATGGATATGACGTTCGCGTAAAGCCGACATCCCCGGGCCTCAGCTCTGCCCACATTCTGGTACCGTAAACCGGACGAGTAAACTGTGAAGCGCACTCCCAAATCCGCCCGACTAACAGGCAAAGTCGCCCTCGTTACCGGCGCAACGGGCGGCATCGGCCATGCCATCGCGAGAATCCTTGCCGCCGAAGGCTGCAACCTCATCCTGACCGGCCGCAACGAATCTGCGCTGAAGAAAATCAGCAGGGAACTCGCCGGTAAGAAAATCCAGATACTCGCTCATCCCTGCGATGTCCGTGATCCGCACTCCGTCGACGACCTCTTCCGCGCCTCACGCCGGCAATTTCGTCGGCTCGACATCTTGGTCAATAACGCAGGCATCGCCCAGGAAAGCCTGACCGTCGACAAACTGCCGTACCCCATTTGGAAAGATGTACTGGCCACTAATCTCGACGGAACGTTTCTCGTCACCCAGGCTGCCTTGGCTGTCATGAAGCGTGGCGGCACGATCGTGAATAATCTCTCCATCGCCGCGAACCGCGTATTCGCCGGATCCGCTGCCTATAATGTCTCCAAGCACGGCGCCCTCGGCCTGACCAACACTCTGCGCGAAGAACTGCGTCCTCGCGGAATTCGAGTCATCGGGCTTCTCCCCGGCGCTACCGACACCGATATCTGGAAAACGCTGTGGCCGCAGGCGCCGCGGTACAAAATGATGTCTCCCGAGACGGTCGCAAGAGCCGTTGTTGAAGCCATCCGCCTTCCGCACAACGCAACCGTCGAAACGCTAGAAATCCTCCCTTCAGTGGGCACGCTCTAACAACAGTGTCGGCATCCTTTGCTCGCTCACTTTCTTTCTCATGCTCCATCCAACTACAATGTCCCCGCTCAACTCACCGTGGAGGAAATCCAAATGAAAATCTCTTCGCTTCTCACCGCGATGCTCTTCGTCGCTTCTACTCTTACGATTTCAGTTCGCGCTCAAGACGCGATGAAGAAAGATGCAGCGCCCAAGCCTCCCGACGGTGCCTCCAAAGTGGTGTTTGACTCATGGAATGACATCGGCCGCAAACTCATCGCGATGGCCGAAGATTTTCCCGAAGATAAATATGATTTCAAGCCCACGCCTGCGCAGCGCAGCTTTGCCGAGCAACTGCTTCACGCTGCCTCCGCCAATTACTTCTTCACCAATCCAGTCACGGGCAAAAAGCCTCCCGCTGAAGAGAACGTAAAGCGCGCGAACTACAAGACCAAAGCTGATGTCGTCGCTTTCGTCAAAAAGGCATTTGCGGATGGCGCCGCTGCGATCCAGGCAAAAGGCGACAAGGGAATGAGCGATCTGATCGTGGATCCCTTTGCAAACCAGCAAGTGCGCGTCTACGACTTCGCCTACGGCTTCATCGAACACAGCGGCGAACACTATGGACAACTGGTCGTCTACTATCGCCTGTCAGGTCTGGTTCCGCCAGAATCCCGCCCGAAGAAGTAGAAAACGCCAGAGGTGCCCCCACACTTCTTTCGTGTTGTCTGCGAAAGAGGGTGGGGATTTTGATGTGGAACGAATCCTTACGGCAAATCATTGGTGGTAGCCGCCTCGGCTATCGGGTCGACCTCGATCAGTTTGCCAGCTACCGATAGGCGTATGGATATCGACGCGCCCGCTCCGGAAATAGCTTGATCATGACCATTCCCGCCACGAATCCACCGACGTGCGCCCAAAAGGCTACACCTCCGACATCCTTGCCCACAGGCGTCATGCGAAAGCACCGCGGCTCCATTAAAGAATTGCAGGACGAACCACTCTCCCAGCACGATCCATGCCGGAAGATACATTACGAAGACAAAGAACCAAGTCAACACTCGCGCTCGGGGGTACAGAAGAAAATACGCTCCCAAAACACCAGCAATGGCGCCGCTCGCGCCCACCATTCCGATGTGGGACTGAGGATAGATCGCAATCTGAGCGGCATCCGCAAAGAGACCCGACAACAGATAAAAAACTAAGTACTTAAAGTGTCCTAGGTAGTCTTCAACGTTGTCCCCGAAAATAAACAGGAACCACATGTTGCCGAGCACATGCTGCCACCCTTCATGCAGAAACATCGCGGTGAAGAAGGGAAGAAGCAACTGCGGGAAAGTGTAATGAGGGTTCCAGACGTGGGCTGGCACCAGCGAGAACTGATCGAACAATGCCCTCAGGGCAGGCCGGCTCAGGGTCGCCTCGAAGAGGAAAATGAGGATATTGAGGCCGATCAGAAACCCGTTTACGTACGGAGTGCTGTACCGCGGCTGGTCGTCTTTAATCGGAAGCATGAAAGGTTTGGTAAGTTAGTGTGGAGGAATTTTGGGAGCTAAACTCAGCGACCCGCCATTGCCGATCCAGTCGCCGATTCCCGGCACGACTTAATCATAAATTACTCAATTACCAAATTACGAAATTACCTATCCCCTCATGAACGGCGTCCTCATCATCGACAAGCCCGCAGGCCTCACATCGCACGATGTCGTCAATCGCGCGCGCCGCATCCTCAACGAACGCTCCATCGGCCACCTCGGCACCCTCGACCCGATGGCAACTGGCGTCCTTCCTCTCGTAATCGGAAATTTCACCCGGCTCGCGCAGTTCTATCTGGCTTCGGAGAAAATCTATGAAGGCACCATCCGCTTCGGGTTCTCCACCGATACCTACGATGCCGAAGGCGAGCCTACGAGTACGGCGATCGATGTCACGCTTGCGTCCGAACAAGTGGAATCTATCGCCGGCCAGTTCCGTGGAGTCATGGAACAGGTGCCACCGCCGTTCTCCGCGAAAAAAATCAAGGGTGTGCCTGCCTACAAACTGGCTCGTAAGCACCAAGACGTCACCCTCAAGCCGGTTCAAGTAGAAATTAAGGAGTTGGAGATTCTTTCCGTGGAATCAGATCGGGTCCGCTTTCGCTCCCGCGTTGCCTCCGGAACCTACATGCGCTCCATTGCCCACGAAATGGGCAAGTCTCTCGGCTGCGGCGCTCATCTCGAATCCCTCCGCCGCACTGCGGTAGCTGAATTCACCTTGGCAGATTCCCACACGCTGGAGGCAATCGCAGAAATCGCCATCGGCACCCATGACAACACCTGTCATACCGACCGGAGCCTTGCTTTTCCGAAGGGAAAGGGAAGCGGAGTGGAGGAATCTGCGGTTTCGCCGCTCCTCTGCCTGGACGACTGTTTCGTCCATCCCCGGAGACTCTTGCCGCACTTCCCGTCCGTCACTGCTGACGAGCAAACCACGGCCCGCATCCGCGCCGGACGTCCAGTCAATCTTCCGGAGCTCTCCCGCGCACGCCAAGTGAAAGTTTTCTCCGGTCAGCGCGATCTGATCGCAGTTGCCACGCGGGTAGCTGGCACGCTGTTTCACGCCAAGATAGTCTTGAGTGGGGCGGACACTCCTGCCGCACAGCTGGAGAGGTCGAACCGGTAGGGGGCGACTTTTAGGTCGTGCCGATCAACCCATTTGAAGAGGGTGAGGCTTTGGGGTTGCAACCAGAGCGAGGTCAATTCCACATGACAATGTCCGATAACAGGTATTATGTAAACTAATCCAGCGCGGCGCGCCTTATTCACTAGCCACTAATCGCTGATCCCTGCGTTTACATCTTGTACTTCCCCAAATCATCATCATTCAGCCCTTCGAGCCACTTCCTCAATTCGTCGCTCGTGACTCGGTCCGACATGTTCGCCGCCAGCTTCGAAGTCTTCAACACGACTTCTTCCACAAAAATCGGGCAGTCCACCCGCAGTGCCAACGCCAGCGCATCCGACGGCCGCGAATCGATACTGATGACCTCGCCGCCGCGCTCCAGCCAAATGACCGCGTAGAACGTATCTTCCTTTAACTCAGTGACAACGACTTTGTGCACCTGCGTCTCCAGCCCCATGAGCACGTTCTTGATCAGATCGTGCGTCATCGGACGCGGCGTGGAAACCTTTTCCATCTCCAACGCAATCGCGTTCGCCTCGTACACCCCCACCCAGATCGGCAGCACCGTTTCTCCACCGACATCCTTTAAGATCACGATCGGCATGTTGCTCACCGGATCCATCATCAGGCCGCGGATTGTCATTTCTACTTCCATCGTGATCTCCGAATTCTCGTTATACCACCGTTTGAGAATGGGGGACGACTAGTTCGCCGACCAGGCTGTTCGGGAAACTGCGGGTCACCAGGACTGGGACGTAGGTTCCTGCCTTGAGCAATTCCGTATCTGGGGCTGTGAAGTTGAGCGTTTTATTGTGGGAAGTGCGGCCGATCCATTGATTGCGGGCGTCATTGTGGCCCTCAACCATTACTTCACATGTGGCCCCGACGTACCGTTGATAATTGACGACTTGAATCTCGCGCTGCCTCGCCATCAACACTTCAAGGCGACGGGATTTTTCTTCTTCCGGCAGGGCATCTTCGAGGCTCAGGGACGGGGTGTTCGGCCTCGCGGAATACTTGAAGGAAAAAACTGCGTCATAGCCGACTTCATCGAGCAATCTCAATGTCTCGGTGAAGTCGGCTTCGGTTTCGCCTGGGAATCCCACGATCACGTCGGTTGTGATGCTAATTTCCCGCTTCGCGGCCTTCATCCATGCGATACGCTCGAGATATTGATCGCGCGTATATAGCCGCTGCATGGCGTCGAGAACGCGCGTTGAGCCGCTCTGGACGGGCAAATGCACGTGATCACAGAGCGTGGGCACGGCATCGATGGCGTCGATAATATCGCGTCCGAAATCGCGCGGGTGCGAGGTCGTAAAGCGCACTCGCTTGATGCCGTCGACTTCCCCGACGGCAGTCAGCAATTCCGCAAATGATTTATTTCCAGATGGATCGCGATAAGAGCTTACATTTTGCCCGAGCAATTGGACCTCCGTGTATCCGAGATCCGCCATCTGACGCGCTTCGGCGAGCACTGATGCGGAAGTCCGGCTCCGTTCCTTGCCTCGAGTGAACGGGACCACGCAATAGGCGCAGAACTTGTCGCAACCTTCGATAATCGTGATGTATCCGCGATGGGGATTGGTGCGCGCGGTGAATTCGGTCTCGAAGCACTCGTCGGTTTGGCGATCGTCGAGACCGGTGATGCGAATCAGGCTTGCGGCCTCCGCCTTTCGGGGAGCTGACTTCCCTATTTCGAGTTGAGCGAGCATGCCGGGCAAATTCCGGTACGAGGCGGATCCGCACACCAGCGAGACATATGGCGCGCGCTCGAAAATCTTTTCGCCTTCCTGCTGGGCCACGCAACCGAGAACTCCAAAGGTCTTGCCCTGTGCTGTGTATTTCTTGTAATCCGAAAGACGGTTAAAGACTTTTTGCTCGGCCTTGTCGCGGATCGAGCAGGTGTTGTAGAGAATCAGGTCGGCCGCCTCGACGGTTCCCACCTGCCGGTAGCCCTCTTGGACGAGCGTTCCTACGACTTTTTCCGAGTCGTGAACGTTCATCTGGCAGCCGAAGGTCTCGAGATAGAAAGTCTTCTGCGCCGACTTTTGTGGACTGTTCTGTGGAACCCCAGACATATAGGCAAGTATAACGCGGGGAGAACCCCTTGCTATTAGGTACTAGCTTCTAGCCAGCCCTATGACGGAATCTCGACTTCCGATCATCTCGGAGGAGATCAGAAGATCAATTGAACGAATGACGGAATGAAAGACATCACAAGTGTTTTGGCTTGGGATGTTTGGGCTCGTAGATGCCGACTTTGCCGCCGCTGGGGAGGGTCAGCGTAGCAATGCTTCCCCATCGCCGTTCGTTGACGGCGGAGACCGGAACGCTTTTCTTCTTCAGATCGTCCAAGGTCGCGGTGATGTCGTCGCACATGAAGTACAGTTCGTGACGCGCTTTCTCGGGCAGATCGTTTTGATCTTCGTCTTCTTCCTCCAAGCTTTGTTTCTCCAAACCATGTTTCTCCCAACCATGGAAAGCGGCTTCGGCAGGAGGCAGCGCGAAGATCAGCCAGCCGTGGCCGGCGTCCACGGAGTCGAACTGGAGCACATCACGGAAGAATGCGCGGTCTGCTTCCGGATCCCTGCTGTAGAGGATGATATGCGCGCCGTCGATCATCGGAGGCCTCGGATGGGTCATCGTCTCACCGAGTAAGCGCTGGCGCAAGCGACTGGGATTGTTCCGTCAGGCGTCAAAATCCCCACCCTTTGGCCCAAGCGCGAGAAGGGGGCGGGACCCTCGCCATCTTCGTGGTGCTTCCCTTCTCGCTTTGATCCGCTACGCCTCTGCGCGATCCATAAAATTCAGGAGCGGGCGGCGGGTGTTTCGGCGAATGCCTGCAGCCAGCCGAGCACACGCTTCCAACCTTCGCCGTGGCTCTTGGCCGACTCGAGCTTGCCATTGAATCCTTCCTGAGTGACGCGAACGAACGTTCCCGTCCCGGATTTCTTGGGACCGCTGGGGTGCAGCGCGTTTACGGCTTGCGGCGTGAGTTCCCAGCGCACAACCGTCGGAGTCGGATCATAGCTCCCGACCCAGGTATGCACGACCAGGCGCGGCGGATCGACTTCGAGATATTCGCCTTCGACGAAGAAAGACTTGCCGTCGGTCCCGAGGCCCTCGCTGCGCCACTTGCCGCCCGGACGCACGTCCATGGTCGACCTGGTGACGTGGTAAAGCCCGTCCTGTCCCCACCACTTGGGAAGCTGGGTGGGATCGCTGATCGCCTGAAAGACGCGCGCCGGCGGCGCGGCGATGAAGATCTCGGCAATTACGGCGTTCTGATCAGGTGTAATGGTCGCGGTGGCCATTTGTTGCGCTCCTCAAGCTAGGATCAGCGGAGAGCAGAGTGGCGTCAACTGGTTGCCGCCACTCTGCTCTCGTCACTTGTCTTACTTCTCCACGAAATTCTTTAGCATCTCGACGACGCCGGGCCATCCGCCGGAGTAATCCTTGCGGGCGATGGGCAGCGAAGCCAAGCCGCTGTGGGTCACTTTCACGTGCGTGCCGCCTTGCTTCGGTGCGAGCTCCCAGCGCACCACCGTCCGCTTCGAAGTGTCGTCATGCCAGCTCGCGATCCAGGTGTAAACCAGGACGCGCGGCGGATCGCACTCGAGGATCTCACCTTGGCATTTGAATTCGCTAACGCCGTTGACGACGATCGAGCCTTTTTCAGTGGCGTAGCTGTAGCTGCCCCCGACGCGGGCGTCCATCTGCCAGGACTTCACTGGGCACTCGGGGTTGGTGAACCAGCGCTTGAGCTCTGCTGCGTCGGTCAGCGCTTTGAAGATGCGCTCGGCCGGCGCATTGATCTGGATCTCGCTGACGATGGCGTCTTGATCGGGTGTGACAATAGTTGTAGACATAATTTCTCCTCGGGGGAAATGCGCTACTTCCGGTGACTATGGAAAGTAGCGCCTCCTGTGCCTGCGAACGAATGCCTCCGCGGCTCTGTGACTAGCTCGTTCGGCGGAGATCGAAGAACCGCTTCAACTCCTTGCCGTGGTCGACGAACGTCCACTCCTCGGTGTGATGGTTCCCGTCCACAAGCGTCAGGACCATGGTCTGCATGTGTCCCGCGTCGGGCGTCGCGAGATTCGTAGCGTCAACATAAGTGAAGGTGATGGTCTTGCCGTCGGGGGAGACACTCGCCTGCATCCGTGGCTGATTTCCCGCGGCGCAATAGTGCGTCAGCAGCAGGCGGTTCGGGCCATCGAGGTTGAACATCGTGATCATGTCTTCCTTGCCAACGATCTCGCTTATGATCGCGGTGCCTCCGGCAGTAACTTTGAAATTGACCTTGATCGGACCCATTTCGCTCTTCCCTTCCCACGTTCCGGGCATGTTCTTGAGAGCAGTGAAGGCTTTCTGCGCGTCGGTTTGCGCGAAGGCCATGGTTGCGGCGAGTGTTAGAACGGCGGCGATGAGGAGGCGGAACGAGTGTTTCATTTTGCTGGTCATAATGGTTCCTTTCGTTGTTGGTAGTCCGTCGAAAATCACTTCTTGTGTTTGTGCGTCGAGGAGTTCTCGGCGCGCGTTTCCTTCTCGTATTCGGATTCGACAAAAGCTTTCAAGCTGTTCAGATTTGCGGTCCAGAAGGTGCGGTATTGCTCGATCCATGAGTCAACGGCGCGCAGGGGTTCGGGGTTGAGGTGGTAGACACGGTTGCGGCCTTCGCGATGCTCGCGCACCAGATGGGCACGGCGGAGAAGACGGAGGTGTTTGGAGATTGCGGGCCGGGAAACGGGAAAAGCGCTGGCGATTTGTCCGGCAGGCTGGCTGCCGCGGCGAAGCAGGTCGAGAACGGCTCGGCGGGTGGGGTCGGCCAGTGCCTGGAAGGTGGCTTCAGAATTTCGTGGCGCCGCATATGTAACCGATCGGTTCCGCATAATATGTAACCATAGCGTTACGCATTCGGAATGTCAAGGAGTTTCTTGGAAGTCAAGGAATCCCGACTCCTGTCGCACCCGGCGCGACAAAAGTGGCACCCGCTGCCTCGTTCTTGACTACTGATTCTCGATCAGATTCAGGAAGGCCTGATGGATGCGGGGATCGTCGGAGAGTTCAGGATGAAAGGTGGCGGCCATGGCAGTTCCCTGCCGGACAGCGACGGGATCGGCGCCTTCCGTAGCGAGGACCTCGACGCCTTCGCCGACCTGAGAAATCTTGGGAGCGCGGATGAAGACCATTTCCAGAGGGGAATTTCCGAACAGACCTTGGCGAATCGAGCTGTCGATCTGGCGTCCATAGGCGTTGCGGCGGATCCGAATGTTGAGAGCGCCGAGTCCGGCCTGGGCAGGATTCTCGACTTCGGTCGCGAGCAGAATGGCTCCAGCGCAGGTGCCGAACGTGGGTTTGGCCCTAACGAATTGCTTGAGCTTTTCGAAACCGGCATCGCCCAGAAGCTTGAGGAATGTGCCGGATTCGCCACCCGGGATCACGAGGCCATCGATTTCGTCGAGTTGCTCGGGCTTTCTGACGAGCACAACTTTGGCTCCTAGTTCTTCAAGCCGGCGGCGGTGCGCGTCGAAATCGCCCTGCAGGGCCAGAACTCCGATAGTCATTCCGAACAAACCCCTCACAATCAGCACACAACTCTACTTTCATTCTAACGGATCGACCTTCAACCGCTGATGATCCCTGGGACCTCGAAGTCCCGACCCTATCGAGAAAGGCGCGACGAGGGTGGGGCACTTGTGACTTCACTAGTGAGGAATTTTCGTAAGTCCTGTGGGAGCGTTAAGGAATCTTTGACGGATACTCATTCAAGTATTTGCTGTGTAGCTGGTTTCCGGGTTCCATTCGCTTTAAGGCCAAATGTTCCTCGCCTATCTCGCACGGCAGCGCCAGAAACGTCCGAGATACCCCAAAACCCTTGATTTTCCGATAGTAACGGGGATAAACTCACGGCGCGGTTTCCCCTACTTGTTTCCTGAGAGGTTCCTTCCATGTTTCAGAAGTTGGCCCTGAGCTCATGCTTTTCTCGGTGTGGTTTGTTGCGCGGCAACCGCCCAAGTACTGCACTTCCCGGATAACCAGACCAACGATTTGGGAAATACGATGGTCTTGGACGCGATTCAGACGACCGAAATGGATTTCAACTTCTTCACGATCAACAGTCCAAATGCGAACAACACTTCCTTACAAGGTCCCGGCGGGGCTGTTTCGAAGCTGGACCTGAAGGCACCGTCCAAGGCGCGGCGTGAATTCGAGAAGGGCTATCAACTGCTGTGGCGCAAGGATCTGCCCGGAGCCATTGATCATCTGGGACAATCACTCGTCATGTATCCAAGTTTTGTAGCGGCGCACAACGCGTTGGGGACTGCATATCTGGATTCAAACCAGAACGAGCAAGCACGCGATGAGTTTGCGAAAGCGGTAGACTCTGGACGAACATCTGCCAAACTCATATCTAAACCTCGGATGCGCCCAGCTGGCCCTGAAGGACTACCCGGGAGCGGAGCAGTCGTTCGACAAAGCATCGTCACTCGCTCCGCTGGATCTGCCGTTGTTAATGGCAAAGGCGTACGGGGAATTTGTGAACAAGGACTTTCCAGCGGTTGTGGATACGGCGCACACGGTCCATGCCGTAAGCATCAGGGGGTGGAGGTGGTGCATTATTTCGCAGCGGGGGCATGGGAGGCGCAGGGCAATCTGGAGAAGGCGCAGGCGGAGATCGAAACTCTGCTGAAAGAAAATCCGAAATCCAGCTCAGCCGACCAATTCCGTCAGACCTTGGCAGAGATTAAAGCGGAACGCGCCCGCCGTGAGCAGGCTAGACTCCATCCCGCGACGACTCAGACCGGTGAAATTTGCGTTCAGCGATGCGGCTCCGGAGAGCTCGGAAGAGGCGACCCGGCAAGCACAACAGGTTTTGCAGGACGTAAAAGAGCGAAGCCAGATTGCAGAAGCGGAAGCCGCGGAACCCGATGCCGGCTGCGAAAGCTGCACGGCGCCAAGTCCAAGTGAATCTTCCTTAAATCCGATTTCGACTTCGGGAGTGAACCGCGCAACGACCGGAGTTGGGAAGCCTTTGTTCCGATCAGCAGTGGACGAGGTCGCGATCTTTTTCGCCGCTACCGATCATGGAAAGTCCGTTACCGACCTCACGCCTCAAGAAGTTGGCGTTCGAGATGACAGCCGGCCTCCAGAGGCGATCCACGCCTTCCGCAATGAATCGCAGTTGCCGCTTCGTCTGGGGCTGGTGATTGACACCAGCAACTCGGTCACGGGCAGATTCTCGTTCGAGCAAGCGGCCGCCGTGAAATTCCTGGAGAAGGTGGTCACGAACAAGGATGACCTGGCGTTCGTGGTCGGCGTCAACAACTCGGTGCTCCTGGTGCAGGACTTCACCGGAGACCAGGCGCTGACGGCCCACGCGGTGAACCAACTGGCGCCCGGCGGAGGAACGGCAATATGGGACGCGATCGAGTTCGGCGCCGAGAAACTGGCGAGCCGTGCTGAAACGCAACCGGTGGCGCGGATCCTAGTTGTCATCAGCGACGGCGAAGACAACTCCAGCAGCGCTACCCTCAAAGAAGTGATCGCGAGCGCGCAGCGGGGCGAGGTGGCGATCTACACGGTCAGCACTCGGGACGCGATTCAGGAAGAAGCCACTGCACTCATCGGCGACCATGCGTTAAAAGCTCTGGCAGAACTTACGGGCGGAGCAACGTTTGTTCCGGGGTCGGTGCGCCATCTCAATGGAAGCTTGAACGCTCTGCAGCAAGTCATCCGAGGGCGCTATCTTGTGTCCTATAAGCCGGCCTCGTTCGAACGGGATGGCCGGTACCGCTCGATCCAGATCAAGGCGCAAAAAGATGGGCATCCTCTGCGAGTGTATGCGCGCAAGGGTTACTACGCTTCGGTGGCGAAGCCGGCCACCGCGGAGTGATCAGAACTGTGTCTCCTGGTTAATTCGTCAGCTTTCGTGCGGCCGCTCCCAGCATTCTGCCTGGGCCTGATTCCTGCACGAAGGCGACTAGACGTAAATTCTTGGGATCTTCGCCAGCTTTGAGTTTCAGCTCAACATCCTGTGCGAACGGTTTTCCCTTCGAGAGCTTCCCTACCTTCGTCAACTGCTGCACGACTGCGACGTGGACCAGATGGTGGTCCTTGTTTTCGCCCCGCAGGACTTGCGACTCCACGTGATCAAGAGCGAGTGCGACGTAAACGTCGGCATGCTTGTCGTCGTTGGCCTCGGTTTCCACGCGTGCGCGCAGCACGGTCGGATTCCCCGGATCGATCGTCACTTCGCCGATACGAACGGGAGTTTTCGGTGTGTCCTTGGCCTTGTTCAGAACAGCTTCCATGTGTTGCGTGTCGTTGAGCGTCACCTGCTGCGTTCCGTCGACGATGATTTGGGGGGTGAAGGACTCTTTCTCTCCGAGCGTGCTCTCGTAAGAACTCTGGCGATCGGTGAAGATCTGCGCGGAGTTGGGATCTTTCCATCCATCATGGTCCCAATAGGTGACGTGCTCGCTGAGCACGATCAGGTGGGCGCCAGGAATCGGCTGGTAGGTATCGAGTTTCTGAATCAGGATATCGGCGGGAGGGCAGCTGGAGCAGCCTTCAGAAGTGAAGAGTTCCACGAGCACAGGCACGTCGGCGTGCGAGGTGCCGGAAGCGATAGGAGCGGCTTGCTGGCTACCGGCGAAGGTTGAAGCTCCGGGCGATAGAACGAAGCTCAGCAACAGAAGCGCGGGCAGTGAGGTTCGCGCAGAACTGCGGGAAAGCATGCCAAGAATTTTAGCACGCAGGAGCGGGAGTTATGCCGACAGCTTACCCGGCTCAGATCGCTCCTGATTCGATTGGTTTGTCGTGACGAGTGAGCAAGGTGAGGATCGGATCGCACGAGATCCGCGCGAGATCCCTCCCCGCCGGTCAAAGCGCGGGGCTTCGGGATGACGCCTCTGGTGACGATCCTCACTTCTCCGCTTGTCGGCCCAAAGATAGGAGGCTCGTGTCAAGTTCTTGTCGGGACATCCGCGAAAATCGTGACCGGTGATGTAGCCTTGGTGTGGTGGATCTACCAGCCTCTGGTCTGCAGCAAATGGGCTTCATCCAGACCCGCGATGGCTAGGCCCTTCATCGCGCCCTGAAGGTCTTCGCTAACCTCAAGTAATACTTTAGGGTCTTGGTAGTGTGTGGCGGCCAGAACGATCGCCTTCGCTCGTTTGGCGGCTTCTTCGGGATCGGCGAAGGTCGTGCTGTCTTTCATGAAGATCCCGCTGCCTACGAAGACCGCTTCCGCTCCTAGTTGCATGACGAGGCTGGCGTCGGCGGGCGTGGCAATGCCTCCGGCACTGAAATTCGGGACCGGTAACTTCCCTGCTTTGGCGACCATCTTGATCAGTTCGTACGGGGCCTGATGCTCTTTGGCTTTGGCGTAGAGCTCTTCTTCGCTGAGCACGGTGAGGATTCGCATCTCCTGCACGATCTGGCGAATGTGCTTGACGGCGTGGACGACGTCACCGGTGCCTGCTTCTCCCTTGGTGCGGATCATGGCGGCGCCTTCGGCGATGCGACGGAGAGCTTCTCCGAGATTGCGGGCGCCGCAGACAAAGGGAGTCTTGAAGGCGTGCTTGTCGACGTGGTGTGCCTCGTCGGCGGGAGTGAGGACTTCGGATTCGTCGATGTAGTCGACGCCGAGCTCCTGCAGAATCTGGGCTTCGGCGAAGTGTCCGATGCGGCACTTGGCCATGACTGGAATGGAAACGGCGGCCATGATCTCGCGAATCTTCTTGGGGCTGGCCATGCGGGCAACGCCGCCCTCGGCGCGGATCTGCGCGGGCACTCGCTCAAGGGCCATCACCGAGACGGCTCCGGCTTTTTCAGCGATGACGGCCTGTTCGGCGTTGGTGACGTCCATGATGACGCCGCCCTTGAGCATCTCGGCGAGGCCGGTTTTGAGGCGGAGGCTGGTGTTGTTGGAACCGTTGTTTTGGGACATGGTTTAGAACCCGTGGATACCTTTTCGCAAGCGCGAAGGATGGGCGCGCGTGGCGCCTGACAAACTCTATTCTACAACGTTGGCGGCGGATTTCAGTCAGCGCCTGTTTAACCGGACTACTAGTTTTGGCGGTCTGGGAACTCCTTCGCTTTACATGCGGGACAAACTCCGGGCGTCGAATATAAGTATCCTGGCCACTGAGCTAACGTTCTACGAATTTCCCGAACATTTTTTCTGGATCGATGGCGATGAAGGTGCCTTTGCTGCGGGCCAGCACTTCACCTTTCTCGTTCAGGATTGCAGCGGTGTTGATGTGTTGACGGCCGTGAACACTGACTTCCCTGCCCTCTACGTGCAGAGGTTGGTATAACGGAACCGGCTTGAGGTACTCGACCGTCATCTCCTTCGTCAACGCGATGACGTGGTGCAGCTTGTTTACTTTCCCCATCGCGTCGTCGAGGATCGTCGCAATAATGCCCCCGTGGCAATGACCGGGCGGGCCGGTATAGCGCTTCCCTAGCTTGAAACGGCAGACAAACGTCTGGCGTTCTTCATCGAGGGTAAATTTCAGGCGCATGCCGTCGGGATTGTTCTGTCCGCAGGCGAAGCAGTAATTCTTTTGCAGTTTGACGTAGTCGGTTTCGTGGCCGTGGATCTTGCGAGGCATGGGGAATTCTATCGCGGAAGGGGTTCACGACAGACGGCACAGAGGGACGCCGCGATTTGAAAATGGCTCGGGGCGCGCCAGCGGCTAAAGCCGGTTCCCCGATTGGCGCCATCGCGGCATGCCTTGAAGGCGTGCCCTGATACGAATCTTTAACGTGCGATGATGCGCATCTTCTCGCGCTCCGGGACTAAATCTCCCGCGAGACTCGACACCAATCTTCCATCTGGAGCGCGAAGCGGCTTTTTAGTTGGGCGCGATTGCTGTATACATATCGGCTTCCGAAGTCTTTGTCACGATGTTCGATTGGAGCCTTCCATGAAGCGATTCGCCGCTTCTTTTTCTTCTTCTGATTGTCGGATTGTTAGCTGTCCTTGCACAAATCGCAGGATTCGAAATCGCAGGATCAGGATAAAGACGCGGACAAGAAACCGGCTGCCACTGCCGCGGCTGCGGGGAAGAAGGATCAAAAGAAGACTGCCAAAGACGAAAAGAAGGAGGAACCAAAGGAGGAGAAGAAAGGCGGGATGACCGCCGACACTTTCTCCGGGCTGAAGTTTCGGTCAATTGGGCCGGCGGTAGCTTCGGGGCGGGTCATGTCGATCGCGGTGAATCCTAAGAACAAGTTTGAGTACTACGTAGGCGTGGCGTCGGGCGGAGTTTGGAAGACCGTGAATGACGGAACGACCTGGACTCCGGTTTTCGATGGGGAAGGATCGTACTCGATCGGGTGGGTGACACTCGACCCGAACGATTCTTCGGTCGTATGGGTGGGATCGGGCGAGAGCAATTCGCAGCGCAGTGTGGCTTGGGGCGACGGGATCTACCGCTCGGAGGACGGCGGGAAGAGCTGGAACAATCTCGGGCTGAAGAAATCGGACCACATCGGACGCGTGGTGATTGATCCGCGGGATTCAAAGGTCGTGTACGTTGCGGCAGAGGGCCCGCTGTGGGGGCCGGGCGGGGATCGCGGGCTTTATAAGACGACCGACGGCGGGAAGAACTGGAAGGCGGTGCTGACGATCAGCGAGAACACCGGAGTGGTGGATGTAGCGATGGACCCGTCGAATCCGGACATTCTGTATGCGTCAGCTTACCAACGGCGGCGGCATGTTTTCACGCTCATCGATGGCGGCCCAGAGAGTGCGATTTACAAGTCGACGGATGCGGGAGCGACGTGGAACAAAGTCAGTTCGGGATTGCCGTCGGTGGATATGGGACGAATCGGACTGGCGGTTTCTCCCGCGGATCCGAATGTGGTTTACGCCGCAGTTGAGGCGGCGGACGGTAAGGGCGGAATTTTCCGTTCGGACGACAAGGGAGCGACTTGGGACAAGCGAAACGAATTCGACGCCGGCGCGATGTATTACGCGCGGGTGGTGCCTGATCCCAAGAATGTAGACCGGATTTTTGTGATGAACGTGGATCTGCGCGAGTCGCTCGACGGGGGCAAGACGTTGCACAAGGTCAGCGAGGTGAACCATCACGGCGACAATCACGCGATCTGGATTGATCCGGACGATACAAAGCACTGGCTGCTGGGATCCGACGGCGGGATGTATGAGACATGGGACAACGCGAAGTCATGGGAGTTCAAGGCGAATCTCCCGACCGTGCAGTTTTACGACGTTGCCGTGGACAACGCCCTTCCTTTCTACAACGTGTGCGGCGGTACGCAGGACAATTTCTCATGGTGCGGGCCTTCGCGGACGCGGAATCTGAACGGCATCATGAATTCAGATTGGTATGTGACCACTGGTGGGGATGGATTCCGGTCGCAGGTCGATCCCGTTGATCCGAATACGGTGTATTCGGAGTCTCAATATGGCGTGCTCGTGCGCTATGACAAGCCGACGGGGCAGGAACTGGTGCTGCAACCACTCGAGGGCAAGGACGAACCTCCGCTGCGATGGAATTGGGATTCGCCGGTGATCATCAGTCCGCACTCGCACACGCGGCTGTATTTTGCGGCGAACAAATTATTTCGTAGTGATGATCGCGGGGACACGTGGAAGGCGATTTCTGGAGATCTCACACGGCAGATCGATCGCAACAAGTTGCCGGTGATGGGAAAAGTATGGGGGCCGGACGCGGTGGCGAAAAACGCTTCGACATCGTTTTACGGGAACATCGTCGCCTTGTCTGAGTCTCCGAAGAAAGAAGGGCTGTTGTATGTCGGAACTGACGATGGGCTGATACAGGTTTCGAGTGACGGCGGCGGGAGTTGGACCAAGGACGAGAAGTTTCCGAGCGTGCCGGAAAACACCTACGTGAGCCGCCTGGCGGCTTCGAATCACGACGCGAATACGGTGTATGCGGCGTTCGAAAATCACAAAAACGAGGACTTCAAGCCGTATCTGCTGAAGTCGACCGACGCGGGAAAGACATGGACTTCGATTGCTGGCGATCTGCCGGAGAATGGTCCGGTGCTGGCGTTCGCGGAAGATCCGGTGAACGCGAACTTGCTGTTCGCGGGAACGGAGTTTGGAGCGTTCTTCACCGTTGATGGCGGCACTCACTGGGTGAAGCTAAAGGGCGGGCTGCCGACGATTGCCGTGCGCGACATGGTGATCCAGGCGCGTGAAGGGGATCTGGTGATAGCGACGTTCGGGCGCGGATTTTATGTGCTGGATGACATCACACCGCTGCGGATAAAACCCGCAGTAGTTGATCAGGCAACGGGGATGTTTCCGGTCAAGGATGCGTTGTTGTATATCGAGAGGCACCCGCTTGGCGGTCCGAGGAAGGGATTCCAGGGCGACGCCTTTTATGCGGCTGAGAATCCTCCGTATGGGGCCATGTTTACGGCCTATCTGAAAGACAAAATCAGTACGAAAAAAGAAAAGCGGCAAGAGGCGGAGAAAGAGGCCGCGAAGAAGAGTCAGACACTTCCCTATCCCACGCATGACGAATTGCGAGCCGAGGGCGAAGAAGCGAAGGCCGAAGTTTATTTCATGGTGTATGACGAGAGCGGGGCGGCGATCCGCCGAGTGGAAGGAAGTGTGGATGCGGGATTTCAGCGGGTGGCGTGGGATTTGAGGTATCCCGCGGGGCAGCTGCCGAAGAAATCCGGCGAAGAAGAGTTCTTTCCTGATGCGGCCGACCAGGGACCGCTGGTGCTCGCCGGAAACTATTCGGTGCGGATGTTTGAGAAAGTGGGCGAAGTTGCGAGCGAAGTGGCCGGGCCGGTGTCGTTCAAAGTTGTGACGGAAGGTTCAGGATCGATGGACGCGGCCGATCGCGCAGTTGCAGGAGGAATTCTTACGAAAGGTGACGAGGCTCTATCGGGCGGTATCCGGGGCGCTGCATACTGCCGAGGATGTCGACTCGCGGCTGAAGTCGATTCGGGAGGCGTTGCGCCAGACTCCGGCGGCCGAGCAGAAATTGGCGCCGGTGGCGGATGGGCTCGAAGCACGAGACCGGGAAATTCTGCGAGCACTGCGGGGGGATGTCGATATTGCGAAGCGAAATGAAGCGGTACCGTCGTCGATCAACGACCGGGTGAATTCGATTATGGAGGGCGAACGGTTCTCCCTGGCGAAGCCTACACAGTCGAATATTGATTCGTACAACGTTGTGGCGGCGGAGTTCGGAGACGTTATCGCGAAGCTCCACGCATTGGCTGATGTGGATCTGGCGAAGCTCGAAAGAGATATGGAGGCTGCAGGTGCGCCTTGGACTCCGGGGCGGGTACCGAATTGGTCGGAGAAGTAAAGCAAAGACGTTGACCATAGGAAAGGACAGAGGGCTTCAGAGGAAGCTTTCGAATAGCATGCTTCCCCTATCGACTTCAGTGTCCTTTGTTTTCTCGGTGGAGTTTCTCAGCATTGTCAGGGGAACATCGATTTTTTTCTGAGCAAGGTGCTTGCTTTTTCGTTGCGCGGCTGTGGTACACTCGCCGCCGACTGGTGCTCGCGTGTGGGACGCGGCCCGGCCGTGGGGAAATCGTTCGCGTCGTCCTCGAAGAATCGGGGGGTATGGGGAATGGGCCTCGCGTTAATGCTTTTGATCTGGCTGATCACACTGG
The DNA here is from genome assembly GCA_963700225.1 of uncultured Acidobacteriota bacterium. GTDB lineage: Bacteria > Acidobacteriota > Terriglobia > Terriglobales > Acidobacteriaceae > Sulfotelmatobacter. Next base: position 1,025,201 of record CAVOWU010000009.1, on the reverse strand, counting down.
TCAGCACGTATTTTTTTGTCGCCAAGACATGGTGGCTGCCCGCCGGCGCCTCTGCCGCTGCGGGATGGATCGATCATCAATTCGCCCTCACGTTCGTGATCATGGGAGTGGTGTTCCTAGCCGCGCAACTCGGTCTGGGATACATCGTGTGGCGATACCGCGAGACGCCGTCATCGCCGCCCGTGGCCTATTCGCATGGCAACACTCGTCTGGAAATTATTTGGACCGTTCTAACGGCGGTTTTGTTCATCGGGCTGAACCTGATGGGCAGCAGCGTGTGGGCGAGCCAGCGGTTTGACGCTCCGGAAGCAGGCGCCGTGCAGGTCGAAGTTACCGGGATGCAGTTTGCCTGGTACTTCCGCTATCCCGGCGCGGACGGGACATACGCGAAGACCAGCGTCAAGCTGATGGATCCGTCGGCGGGCGGCGAAGCCGCCGTGGGATTGGATACAAATGATCCGTCGGCAAAAGACGACGTGGTTACCGGAACCATGTATCTGCCGGTGAACCGCGAGGTTGATGTCAGCCTGCGGTCGGTAGATGTGATCCATAGCTTCTTTGTGCCGAACCTGCGTTTCAAGCAGGACGCGGTGCCGGGACTGAATATTCACATGCACTTCAAGCCGACCGAAATCGGCGAATACGAGATTGCCTGCGCAGAGTTGTGCGGGCTGGGACACTACAAGATGCACGGAATGGTCCACGTCGTCAGCCAGGAGGATTTTGACAAGTGGCTGGCGGCCCGGGAGGCGGAGAAACAATAACATGGTCGCCATGGAGAACCCGCACGCGCACGCTCCTCAGGGTTTCATTCGGAAATACATTTTCAGCCTCGATCACAAAGTCATCGGCATCCAGTATTTTTTCCTGGCGCTCACGGCAGTGTTCGTCGGAATGTTCCTGTCGCTGTTGATGCGCATCCACATGATCTGGCCGGGCGCGGTGTTGCCCCTCGTCGGCGAGATCAAGCCCGAGACCTATCTCAGCCTGCTGACGATGCACGGCACGATCATGGTGTTCTTCGTGCTGACGACGGCTCCGCAGGGCGGTTTCGGTAACTATTTTCTGCCGATTCAGATTGGCGCTCCAGACATGGCATTTCCTGTCTTGAATATGCTGTCTTTCTGGACGACGTTTGTGGGCTTCGTGGTCATTCTGGCTGCGTTCTTCGTGACCGGAGGAGCTCCGCTTCATGGATGGACAGGATATCCGCCGCTGAGCGCGCTGCAGTCGAGCGGTCCAGGCGAGCAATTGGGCGCGGATTTGTGGATCACAAGTATTGCCATCTTTTGCGTAGCGTCACTGATGGGAGCGCTGAACTTCATCACGACCACTCTTGATCTGCGGGCCAAGGGCATGACGATGATGCGCATGCCGCTCACCGTTTGGTCGTGGTTCATCACGGCGATTCTTGGATTGCTGGCTTTCGGCGTGTTGTTGTCAGCGGGAATTCTGCTGTTGATGGATCGCAACCTGGGGACGAGCTTTTATGTGCCTCTGGTGGTGGTCAACGGCGTGGTGATGGGGCATAAGGGCGGATCGCCGCTTCTGTGGCAGCATCTGTTCTGGTTCTTCGGTCATCCCGAGGTTTACATCGCGATCCTGCCGGGCATGGGCGTGGCGTCGCAAGTTCTGTCGACATTCTCGCGCAAGCCGATTTTTGGCTACAAGGCGATGGTCTACGCGATGCTGTCGATTGGATTCTTCGGCTTCATGGTCTGGGGTCATCACATGTTTATGAGCGGGATGAGCCCCTACTCGGCCTTTGCGTTCTCGATTCTCACGATGTGCATTGGCGTGCCGTCGGCCATCAAGACGTTTAACTGGCTGGGCACGATGTGGAGGGGGCACATCCGATTTCAGACGCCCATGCTGTATGCCATCGGATTTGTTTCTCTGTTCGTTTCAGGCGGACTGAGTGGGCCATTCCTGGCGCAGCCGGTGCTCGACATTCAGCTGCACGACACGTATTTCGTGGTCGGACACTTCCACCTGATCATGGGAGTAGCGGCGATCTTCGGCATTTTTGCGGCGACGTACTACTGGTTCCCGAAGATGTTCGGACGCATGATGAACGAACCGTTGGGCAAGCTGCATTTCTTCATCACTCTGGCCGGGACCTATGCGATCTTCATGCCGATGCATTATCTGGGTATGGCCGGACAGACCCGGCGGTACTCGCAATTCACGGAAGTCGCTTATCAGGCGAAACTGCTTCCTCTGCAGACGTTCATGACATATGCGGCGATTATCACGATTGCGGCTCAGTTTATTTTCGTGATCAATCTGTTCTGGAGCATGTTCAAGGGGCCGAAAGCCAGCGACAATCCGTGGGAAGCAACGACGCTGGAGTGGACGACGGCGACTCCGCCGCCGCACGACAATTTTGGCGGCGTGACGCCCGTGGTGTATCACGGGCCATATGAGTACGGAGTTCCGGGAGCGCCGAAGGATTTCGTGATGCAGACGGATCCGGCAACCGTGGCGACGCATTGAGAGACCGGGGCACCCGGATCATTGCTTCGGCAACCTGCACGCGGACTGACGCACTAAGCAGTTATGGCGACCTTTACTCCTAGCACACGGGTTGACGATATTGGGCACAAACCTCCCGAGCCTCCGGCGCGTGGCGGAGGGGACGACGGACGCAGCGGAGATGTTCCCGATTACGGGGCGCGGCTGCGACGGGCACGGCTGGGATTGATTTGCGGGATTGCCACCGTCTGCATGGTATTCATTTCGCTGACCAGCGCCTATGTCTTTCGGCGAGGATTGCCGTCGTTCGATGGCGAGGCCAACGGTTATGTGCGGGACTGGGGCAGCGTAGATTTGCCCTGGGCGCTGCTCGGCATTAACACGGCGATCCTGCTGGCAAGCAGTGTGACGATGGAATTTGCGCGGCGTCAGGCGGCGCGGCTGGCGGCGCTGGCTCCGGTGAAATCGATTCCTGGGGTGTCGCTGGGCGAGGAGAAAGACTTTCCGTGGCTGGGGCTTACTGTCATTCTGGGACTTTGTTTTCTGGTCGGACAATGGATGGCTTGGGGAGCGCTGAACAACAGCGGGTTCTATATCAGCACTAATCCGAGCAGTTCGTTCGCATTCTTGCTGACGGTTGCTCATGCAATTCACCTGGCTGGGGGAATCGTTGCGCTGATCTGGGCAGCGAGCGCTTCCCTGCTGCATAGACCGCTGGAGTCTCGGCGGATCGTGGTTGACATTACGGCATGGTATTGGCATTTCATGGCGGCGCTTTGGATTTATGTCTTCGCGCTGCTGGGATTCGTGAGGTAACGAAGCGAACCGGACGCGCGATTATTGTGCGGCCGGCTCAGTCCCTCGCCGGACAAAGTCATCTGCCTCAGGATGACAAGTGAGACGAAAGGGGAATTTTAAGAATGGCTGACGCCACGCTGGAGCACGGTGCGGTCGGACATAGCTTGGCCGGAGAGTACGAAGCGCCCCTGTTTGGCGCGTACTCAAAGAAGGTGGGGATGTGGCTATTCCTGGCCTCGGACTCGCTGACCTTTGGAGCATTGCTATTTGCCTTCAGTTACAACCGGATCTACACGAATCCGTGGCCGACGCCATTTCATGTGGCAAGCATCACCAATGCCACCATCATGACGGCATGCCTGCTGTCGAGTTCGCTGACGATGGTGCTGGGTGTGTTCGCGGCGCAGCGGGGCGACCGGGTGTGGATGCGGAATTGGCTGCTCGCGACGATGGTATTCGGGACCGCATTCATCGTGTTGCACGGCATGGAATGGACCAAACTGATCGGCGAAGGATTGACGCTTCCGGGATTTCCCAAGCCGGCCACTGCGGCGACCGGAGAGTTGGCAGATGTCTCGAAAGCCGTGCCGCAGTTCGCCGCAACTTTTTTCGGATTGACGGCGATGCACATGCTCCACGTGACCATTGGCGTGATCTATCTGGGCGTGGTGGCTTTTCGCAAGTGGTTCCTGCCTGTCCTGGGCATACTTTGGGTCGCGGGATATTTGTTAATCCCGTCGGACAATGTGTTTCATTACGGGATACACGCCCTGGGCCTTGGGCTGATCGTTGCGGCCATCATCCTGTTTCTTAAGCCGAAGGTTTATGACGCCCAGGATGTGGAAGTTTCCGGCTTGTACTGGCATTTCGTGGATCTGGTGTGGATGTTCATCTTCCCGCTGGTTTATTTGATGTCGACGAAGATTTCTTAAGACCTTTCACCATAAAGACACACAGAGAGGAACCGACCTATGCACGATGCCGCGACGCATGATGACAGCAAGGGGCAGTATTTCTGGGTGTGGGGAGCGCTGCTGGTTCTCACTGCCATCGAAGTGGTTCTCGCGTACAGGCAGGTGTTTGAAGCGGTTCGTATGCTGGAGATCTTGCTGGTTTTGTCGGTAATCAAGTCGGCCTTGATTATTGGCTACTTCATGCATTTGAAATTTGAGACGGCGCTGATGCGGTGGATGATCACGATCTCGGTCGTGGCCTGCTTCATCATCATGTATTTCTTCTTTTTCCCCGATGCCGGGCGGATTATTCGGCTGGGAGTAAAGTGAGATTTCTACGCAATTCCGGCGCATCTGCGATTTTCCTAGCAATTGCCCTTTGGACTGCGCCGGCGTTTGCCCAGGGCTGCGCGATGTGCCGCGCGAATGCGAAGGCCACGCCGAAAGATGGCCAGCGGGCGATTAACCGAGCGATTCTGGTGATGATCCTGCCTCCTGTGGGTATGGCGACATTTGGGGCGAGATTTATTGTGCGGTATGTGCGGCGGAGAGATCGGGAGAACGAAGAGTCTGGATTGTGTGAGTGACGTTGCGGTCGGATTCCCTCAGGGCTAAAGCCGCGACTCTCTATTCCGCTGGACGTCATCGCTAAAGCGATGCCGATGCCCTGATGCGAATCTGATTTTTAGTCTGGCCACTAATCGCGATCTGCGGCTCCACGACGGTCCGAAAAATCCCTTATAATAGAAAGATTCAGTTAGCCCTTTGGAGGCCTCTGTGCGCTTGCACTCGGTCTGGAGGGCTGGTTCGGCCCTAATCGATGTCTCCTACTTTGACCCAGACGGATAGCATTGTGGTGCGCGGCGCGCGCGTCCACAACCTCAAGAACATTGATTTCGAGGTCCCACACAATACGTTGACCGTGGTGACCGGAGTGTCTGGATCCGGTAAGTCTTCGCTGGCCTTTGACACCATTTACGCCGAGGGGCAACGTCGGTATGTGGAGTCGCTGTCGGCCTACGCGCGGCAGTTTCTGGAGCGGATTGAGAAGCCGGACGCGGACCTGATTGATGGAATTGCACCGGCGGTGGCGATCCGTCAGAAGAACACGACGCGGAATCCGCGCTCGACGGTCGCGACCGCAACGGAGATATACGACTATTTGCGCTTGCTATTTGCGCGCGTGGGACGGACGTACTGCGCGAACTGCGGCCGTGAGGTGAAAAAAGACACGGTTGACGAAGTAGCGGATGTAATTCTGGCGCTCGAGCCGGAGACGCGGCTGCAGGTATTGTTTCCACTACAGCGGCCTGGGCTGGGAACGGATGAAGCAGCCAAGGCTGCGGTTTCTTCGAAAACAGGAGGAACTGGACCGAAATCCTTAGCGTCCCGCGAAAGGCGCGAGAAGAGTGGAGTGCCCGCCCTGACCGATGCGTTAAAGACTCGGCTTTTTGATCTGCGGAAGGCCGGGTTTAACCGGCTTTATCAGGATGGCGAGATTTTCGAGTTTTCTACACCGGAGTCTTTGCTCGATATCGACTTTTCCGAACCGGTGTTTGTGCTCGTGGACCGGTTGGTGGTTTCGGCGGAGGCTAGATCGCGGGTGGTGGATGCGGTCGAGACGGCATACCGGGAGGCGGGCGAGGTTATTTTTGAGCTTCCGGAAAAAGAAGAATCAGCGGTGACAGACAAGAGTGTCCGTCCCACCCAAGTTCGTTCCACACTAAGGTTTGCGCAGAGGTTTGAGTGCAAGCAGTGCAGTCTGCGGTACGAGGAGCCGGAGCCGCGGCTGTTTTCCTTTAACAACCCTTATGGGGCTTGTCCGCGGTGCCAGGGATTTGGAAACACCATCGATTTTGATCTCAATCTGGTCATCCCGGACAAGCTGAAGACGTTGGCCGAGGGCGCGATTGAACCATGGACCAAGCCAAAATATCGTCCGCTATTTACTGACTTGAAGCGTTATGCGAAGACCGTCGGGGATTCCGCTGGATGTGCCCTGGGTTGACCTGGAAGAGGAACAGCGGAATTTGGTGATGAAGGGCGACGGGAAGTTTCTGGGCGTGCGAGGATTCTTTGCACATCTGGAAAGGAAGAAATACAAGCTGCACGTGCGGGTGTTTCTGAGCCGGTTCCGTGGGTATTCGCTGTGTCCAGAGTGCAACGGGTCGCGACTGAGGCTGGAAGCGCGGCAGGTGAAGATTCGCGGGAAAAATATCTGCGAGATATGTGCTCTGACCGTGGAAGAAGCGCTGAAGTTCTTCGAACAGGTCGTACTGAGCGCGCAGGAGACCGAGATCGCCGAGAGGCTCCTGGAAGAGATTTGCGAGCGCCTGCGGTTCCTCAACGACGTTGGGCTCGAATATCTGACGCTCGATCGATTGTCGTCGACGCTTTCGGGCGGAGAGGCGCAGCGGATTCAGTTGGCGACATCGCTGGGCTCACGGCTGGTTGGCACGTTGTACGTGCTCGACGAGCCATCGATCGGGCTGCACGCGCGCGATACTCACCGGCTGGTCAAAATTCTTCACGACCTGCGCGATCTTGGGAACACGATTCTGGTCGTGGAGCACGATCCCGACATCATGCGCGCCGCGGATTGCATCCTCGACTTGGGACCGGGCGCTGGAGAGAACGGCGGAAAGCTGATTGCGGAGGGAACGTATGACCAAATTCTGCACAATCCCGCTTCGCTGACGGGGAGATATTTGTCGGAAGATTTGAGGATCCTGCCTCCAGTGACGAGACGGAAACCGGGAACCCAGCAGATCAAGCTGAAGGGCGTTCGCGCAAACAATCTGAAGAATGTCGACATCAGTATTCCACTGGGAATGCTCGTGGCGATCACGGGGGTGTCGGGCTCCGGCAAGTCGACGCTACTACACCACGTGCTGTATCGGGCGTTGGCGCAGGCGAAGCAGCAGTCGGGCAACGGGACTGGGACGACATCAGCGGCAACGTGGGAAAGCCTGGACGGAAATCAGTTTATCGAGGAAGTGGTGCTCGTGGATCAGTCGCCGATCGGCAGAACGCCGCGCTCGAATCCGGTGACCTATATTAAGGCGTTTGATGCGATCCGCGAGCTGTTCGCTTCCCTGCCCGAAGCAAAGAAGCGCGGGTTCGGAGCCGGGCATTTCTCGTTCAACATTCCGGGGGGGCGTTGCGATGTTTGTCAGGGTGACGGCACCGTCACGGTCGAGATGCAATTCCTGGCGGATGTTGAACTAATTTGCGAAGAATGCAAGGGGACACGCTACAAACCGGCGGTGCTCGACGTGCGCTATCGAGGCAAGAATATTCACGAAGTGCTCAACCTCACGGTGAAAGAAGCCCTGAAGTTCTTTGCCGAGGCTCCCAAGATTACCGAGAAACTGCGCCCGCTGGAGGAAGTCGGGCTGGGATATCTGCGGCTGGGACAGTCGGCGACGACCCTTTCGGGCGGCGAAGCGCAGCGCATGAAACTGGCAGCGCATCTGCAGCCGGCCTCGAAAGAGACGGGGCGATCAGCGACTGGCGCCAAGATCAAGCGGCGACTGCTATACATCTTCGATGAACCTACGACCGGGTTGCATTTTGATGACGTCAGCAAACTCCTGGCGGCGTTTCGACGTCTCATAGATGCGGGCGGATCGATCCTGGTTATTGAGCACAATCTGGAAGTAATCAAGACCGCGGATTGGGTCATCGACCTCGGGCCGGAAGGCGGAACGCGCGGGGGAAAGATCGTTGGCGTCGGTCCTCCAGAAGCGATTGCCAAGCTGGCGGGCTCGTACACAGGGAAATATCTGGCGCGTATCCTGAACAGCAATGGAGCATCGCGTTCCAATGGGCGGTCGTAGCAGAGTCGTCGCGATTGTACTGGCGCTCGCTGGGGTAGCACTGGCGGGACTTCAGATGGCTTCCGGCGCCGATGCGGCCGTGGGTCCTTTTAGGCCCCAAACGAGTTCCCAAAGCTCTTCCGACTCGTCCTCTTCGACCCCGAAAGCACAACGGCATCACATTACCGTCTCCGAAGAAGCAGGCCCGGATCCCGACCTTGCGAAGGCAGAGGAGTTCATCCAGAAGAAGGACTTTGCGCAGGCTGAACCGCTGTTACAGAAGAAGACAGAGAGCGAGCCTGGAAATTACGTGGCGTGGTTCGACTTGGGATTTGTGGAGAATGGACTCGGCAAACAAGAGGAGTCGATTGCTGCTTACCGGAAGGCAGTGGCTGCCAAGCCGGACGTATTCGAGTCGAACTTGAATCTGGGCCTGCAACTGGCCAAGAGCCGTCAGCCAGACGCGGAGCAGTTTCTGCGGGCTGCTACCACGCTGAAGCCGACCAGTCATCTCGCCGAGGGCCGTGCGCGCGCCTGGTTATCGCTCGCTAATGTATTGGAAGCAGAGAAACCGGAGGAAGCGCTTGCTGCTTATAAGCAGGCTGCGGCCCTGCAGCCGAAAGATCCGGAGCCGCATTTAGCAGTGGGATTAATTCTTGAGAAACAGAATCAATTCGCGGACGCCGAACGTGAATATAAGCAGGCGTTGGAGCTGGATCCGTCATCGGCAGATGCGGCGACGGGGCTGGCCAATATTTACATGCGGGGGAGGCGGTTTCCGGAGGCTGAGGCGGCATTAAAAAAGGTGGTGGCAGCCCATCCGGAGTCAGCTACCGCGCACATTGAGTTGGGACGCGTGCTCGCGGCTGAGGGCAAGAATGACGATGCGATCGCCGAGCTGCAGACCGGACAGAGCCAGGCACCGGCCGATGTTTCATTGCGGCGGGATCTGGCCGATCTGTATACGGCTGCAGGAAAGAACGATCAAGCAGAAGCGGAGTACAGGGGATTGATCGCGAAGAACCCCAATGATGCGGAACTTCACCGTGGGCTGGGACAAAGCTTGCTGCGGGAGAAGAAATTTGCCGCTGCACAGGATGAATTCGTCACCACTCTAAAGCTCAAGCCGGATCTGGGCGAAGCCTATGGGGACCTCGCATTTGCGGCCAGCGAAAACAAAGACTATGTGCTCGTGATCAAGGCGCTGGATGCGCGCTCGAAGTTCCTGCCGGAGATTCCGGTGACCTATTTCCTTCGAGCATCGGCCTACGACCATTTGAAGGACGTGAAAAAAGCCGCTGCCAATTATCGGCTCTTCCTCAACATGGCTGGCGGGAAGTATCCTGATCAGGAGTGGCAGGCGAAGCACCGTTTGATCGCGCTGGAACCGAAGAAGTGACGTGCTGCGCCGGGGGTTTCAACTTGGGGTGGAGATGTGAGCAGGCGTAGTTGGGTGGCATCAGGTTCGACATTTGAGTTTGGTCCTCGGACCTGGCTGGCCGGGATGGCGTGGGTCCTCTCGCTGCTGGCTGCGTCGACGGCGTTGGTGGTTCCTCGCGACGAACCCACGGTGGATGAGCTGAAAGCGCGAATCGCATCGACAAACGTGGGAGAGCGGCCGCACTTGTGTGTGGAAGTTGCCCAGAAACAACTCCAGGAGTTCGACAGGCTCTACACGAGCACCGACGAAGAGAAGGCGCAGGCGGCGTTGACCGATGTTGTTGCTTATTCGGAACTGGCTCGCGACTACGCTATCCAATCGCACAAATATGAAAAGCAGTCTGAGATTGCGGTGCGGGAGATTTCGCGCAAGCTCACGAATCTGCTGCATGTCCTTGGCCGGGAGAATCAACGTCCCGTCAAGGAGGCGGTGAATCGACTGGAGCGAGTGCGCGACGATTTGCTGGCGGCGATGTTCAAGAAGGGTGCGAAATGAGAGGGCGGACGGTTCCGCGATTTCAAAGCATCATCCTGCTACTGGCGATTGCGGTGCCGGGGATGGCGCAGCGCCGGCACGATCCTCTGACCCAGTCGGAGATTGAGCAGATCCGCGATACAAGCTGGGAGCCGAAGCTGAGGCTTCCGCTCTATGTGCAGTTTGCGCGATCGCGTCTGGTGAAACTCGAGCAGATTCGGAGCGATCCGAAAACCAAGGATCGCGCGAAACAGACGCATGACTTGCTCGACGATTTTCAGCGGCTGTACGACGAGTTGAATGACAACATCGATACTTATGTCGACCGCCGGGATGACATCCGGAAGCCGTTGAAGACCGTCATTGACGCGGATACGGAATTTCAGGCCAAACTGCGTGCACTTAAGGAAGCGGCCGACGTCCCGCCGGCGGAGGCGCAGGAATATGAGTTCGTCTTAACCAATGCGATCGAGGTTCTGGACAGCGCGACGGAAGATCACCGTAAACTGCTCGCGGATCAAGAAGAAGCGGCGAAGCACAAGAAGCTGAACAAGAATCCGTCGGCGGGAACAGGCGTCAGTCCCGAGTGAGCATTTCCAGTGGCCGGCGTCGATGCGACCGCTCTTCCACAGTGCTGTATTTTTCCCTCGTGCTAACCTAAATTCACCGTGCGTGATGGGCTTCTCGAAATCTTCCAGGAAACGCTTAGCGAACTGCGGCCCGGGACTTCCCTGCCGGAATTGAAGATCGAATTCTTCGCTTTTGCCAACATCAACAATACGATCCGGTTGCGTAACGGGAAGCTGCTGGTACGGCTGTCGGATCTGCTGGAAGGGGCGCCGGAATCGGTGCTCCGGGCGATCGCCCACATATTGCTCGCGAAGATGTACCGGCAGCCCATTAATCGCGGGGAGTCGGCGCGTTACCGCAAGTATGTCGCGAGCCATGAAATTGTCCGGAAGGCGCACCTGGTAAGACAGATGCGCGGGCGCAAGCGCCTGCGACCGGCTCGCGGACACTTTTACGATCTGGATACGGTGTTCGAGGATTTGAACGCGCGCTTTTTTCACGGACTGATGGCACGTCCGCGCATGAGCTGGAGCCAAAGCAAGACGCGACGCATTCTCGGCCACTATGATCCGGCGCACAATGCGATCATCATCAGCCGCGTTTTTGACCACTTCGCGGTGCCGCGGTATGTGCTGGAATACATCGTCTATCACGAGATGCTGCATCTGAAGCACCCGGTCAAGCTGCGGGGCAGCAGGCGGTGCGTGCATTCGACGGAGTTTCAGGCGGAGGAGAGACTATTCCCTCAGGTGAATGAAGCCAACGCCTTCCTGAAGAGGCTGTAGACGGAGCGAGTGGGCGTTGCTACAATTGCGCCACCAACCGACCGCCCAGCACACCATGCGGATGTGTGATCAGGGCCGAACCTTTCTGCTGGGCAGCCAGAATCTCAGAGAGGTGTCCAATGAAGACATTGCTGTTAGGTTTTACGCTGCTCGCATCGGGAGTATTGTTTGCGCAGACTCCTTTCGATGGGACATGGATGACCAAGCTGGACACGGCCAAATTTCCCACCAAGCCCGACAAATATTCACTTAGCAACAACATGTACGAGTGCCTGACCTGTGTTCCGAAAGTTGCGGTAAAGGCGGACGGGACGGATCAGAAAGTTACGGGACATCCGTACTATGACACGATCGCGGTGAAAATCGTCGACGCCAGTGCGGTCGAGATCATCGAGAAGAAAGACGGGAAAGTCATGTACACGGATACGGCTACGATCTCGTCCGATGGAAAGACCTTGAACGATAAGTTCACCGACACGACGGGGACTCAGCCAGTAACGGGAGAAGCTACGTCAACGCGCGTGGCTTCAGGTGCAGCCGGTTCCCACGCTTTGTCGGGAGCATGGCGAACGGAAAAACTGAGTAATATGTCCAGCAACGGCCTTACCATCACCTATCAGGGCACAGAAAACGGGCTGAAGATGTCAGACCAGAACGGCAATAGCTATGACGCGAAGTTTGATGGCAAGGACTATCCGATCACTGGGGATCCGGGGCACACGATGGTGTCATTGTCCCGGATTTCAAACGATACGATCGAAGAGACCGACAAACGAGACGGGAAAATTGTTGGGGTCTTCCGCATGACTGTAGCGAAGGACGGTAAGTCGATTCAGGCCGAATACAACGACAAGCAGCACGGCACCAAGACCACGTTCACGATGGAAAAACAGTCATAGAAATGAAAGGCGCGGCGGGGAGACCGCCGCGCCAGTTAATTCCCACTGCGGGGCTGTACCGTCCGCAGATATGCGCACTCAGCGTGCGGGAACGTAGACCTTTTCAGCGGCTACCAACTGCGCGTGCGGTACCTCGGTACGTACTTTCACGGATTGCATGCCCGCCTTTTTCCGAGGCTGGACCAAGAAGCTGACCAGGTACTGGCGATTGAGCCGGCGAGTAGAATCTTCCAGATACGGAGCGAAGGAAGTGGGAGAGGCGGAGCGGTAGTCGTAGAGTTCGCCGCCAGTTTCCTCCGCAATGCGCGCGAGATAATTCTCGCCGGGAAGTTGCGCTCATCCCGCCCAATCTCCTCGCGCCGACCGCCTCTCTGCTACTGCATTGGTGGAAGTGACAATTGTGAAGACAACGACTCCGGCGCGCTGCGCTTTTTCGATTGCAGTGTCAACGTACGGGTCGTTTTGTGCGCTCGCGTTGCTTCCGTAGACCTCGTCAATGCCCTTTGAGATCATCAGGACCTCTCGGCGATCGCTCCCCGCCGGCCATTTCTCAATCAAGTCGGCAAGCGACTCGAAGGGATTCGCGCCATTCGCGAGACCCGCCAAAGAAAGACGAAGTGCGTTCGCTGCCAGTGAGTGGTCGGAGGTCAAGCTCTGGAGCGATTCTTAGGACCGCTCGATCTGCATATAGGCGACGCCGATCTTGGCGGTCGCGGGCTGACCCATGATGAACCGGCGAAGATCTTCGAGCTGTGTGCCGTAGCTGATGCCATGGGAATCGTCCAGGAGAATGAAAAGCTCAAGACCTGCCCGGTCGCCTTGCAGCGACACCCAATCAGTGACTTTCGCGCGGGTCCGGTTCTGGTAAACGATCACATTTTCGCTGGCGATCGCGGGTGAATCGGAACCATGGTGAGCCTGAACCGTGACTACCATGCTCACGGGCACGCCAGCCGAATCTGGAGAGGCTTGAGCGCAGCCAAATGTAGTGGCAAAAGCGAGGAACAGCGGAAGCACAACACGAATTTGACGCATCCCATCCTCCTCAGACTTAAGGAGCAGCCCCAAGACAGTTTACGCCGCTGTCAAATGGCTCACAAGACACAACCGCACTGTTTTTCGCGGTGGTGCGATGTGTTTTCTGGCAAACGCTCGCTGCAGCCCGAAGCCATTCGGTGAGGTAATTCAACCGTGTGATCGTAATCACGTGCGGTTGTGAGGCCGCGGATTGACGGGTTTGGCGAAGGGGGAATATCCTTAAAGTTGAAATTGAAATTCATTTTCAAAATCATAAGGTTGCTCTAAATGCTTCAGGCTTTCATAATTACGCTGCGCGAAGGGGTGGAAGCGGCGCTCATCGTCGGCATCACCCTGGCGTATCTGACCAAGATCGGGCGCGCCGAGCTCCGTAAGACTGTCTACGCCGCGCTGACCGCCGGGTTCCTCGGAAGCATTGGCGTGGCCGTCGTCATCTCCCGCACTCACTTGAACGAAGACGTGTTTGAAGGCTGGATCATGCTGGTGGCCGCCTTCTTCGTCATCACCATGGTCGTTTTCATGATGAAGACGGGGCGCAAGATGAAGGGGGAGATCGAAGGAAAGGTCGGGCTGCTCGCGGGCAACGACGCGTGGTTCGGACTGTTCATTTTCATCTTTCTGATGGTGTTGCGTGAAGGCGCCGAGACGGTCCTGATTCTCTCGGCTGTCTCGTTGAACTCGACGGAACTGTTGAGCTTCCTGGGGACCCTGCTGGGCTTGCTGGCGGCCATCGCGTTTGGCGTGATGTTCGTCAAGGGCAGCGTGCGTATCAACCTGCAGAAGTTTTTCAAGGTCACCACAGCGATCATGTTTCTGGTGGCCGCGCAGCTGCTGATTTCGGGGCTGCACGAGCTTTCCGAGAGCGGGGTGATTGCGTCGTCGAAGCGGGAGATGGCCATTATCGGGCCGATCGTAAGCAATGACTGGTTCTTCTTTGTCACGATCTTTGCGATGGCGGCGCTGATGGTGCTGTTTGAGGCCAAGAGGAGAGTTCCTGTGGCGTCAGCTTCGGCCTCGCCTGCTGAGCGCCGCAAGGCCGCATGGAGCGCGCGTCGCGAGCGGTTGTGGATGGGGTCCGTATACACGTTCTCCTTTCTCTTTATTGCGATGGTCACCGCGGAATTCGTCTACACCAAGAATGTCAGCGCCCTGTCTCCCGCGACCGAGGTAACCTTTACTAACGGAAAAGTTACGATCCCGCTGGCACACGTTGCCGATGGCGATCTGCATCGCTTCGAGGCCAAGGAGAACGGGACGGAAGTCCGTTTCTGGCTGTATCAGAAGCCCGACGGGAAGATCGCGACGGTGTTTGACGCGTGCGAGATTTGCGGCGCGGTCGGTTTCTACAAGAGCGGAAACGGTGTCGTCTGCAAGAATTGCGCAGCGCCGATCAATCCGCAATCGGTGGGAACGGCAGGCGGATGTAATCCGGTGCCGTTGAAGGCGACGCAAACCGCCGATACGATTGTGATCGAGGAGGCGGACATCGCGGGCGGCAGCCGCATGTTCGGAAAGTAGCCGATGTTCGTGCGGCTGGTCTACGAATCCTTCCGGCGCCAGAAGCGGCGCAAAGTGCTGGCGGGTGCGGCGATCGTCCTGGGCGTGACTGTAGCGACCGCTATGATTGCGGTCGCCACCGACATCGGGGATAAGATCAACCGCGAACTGCGAACCATCGGCGCCAACCTCGTAGTCACTCCACAAGAAGATTCGCTCGATCTGGAAATTGGAGGCGTCAATCTCAAGCCTCCGACGGACGGGGCTTTCCTCAGCGAAGCAGACCTGCCGAAAATCAAAGGGATCTTCTGGCACAACAACATTACCGGATTCGCGCCCATGCTGCCGGTGAATGTGACGGCGCGGCATCAGGGACAGCAGCAGAACGCGACCTTGTTGGGAACCTATTTTGCTAAGAAGATTTCCTACGGTACCGAGGAGTTCACAACCGGAGTGCGCAGCACTCATCCGTGGTGGAAAGTGGCTGGGGAGTGGCCGAAGGACGATTCATGGGATGTTCTCGTGGGCGAGCGGCTCGCGCAGCGGTTGCAGGAGAGCCCTGGCGGCGTGATCACTGTTGCGGGGCGGCAATTGCATGTCAGCGGTGTGCTATCGACGGGTGGAGCAGAGGACGACCAGATCGTTGCTCCGCTTGCATTGGCTCAGGATGTACTGGGTAAGCCGGGCGCAGTTAAGCGCGTTTATGTAAGCGCGCTGACCAAGCCAGAAGATGCCTTCGCACGTCGCGACCCAAAGAGTTTGTCGGGAGCCATTTATGATCGCTGGTACTGCACGCCGTATCCGCAGGCGATCGCGCTGCAGTTGACGGAGGCGATGGCGCACTCGCACGCGGAGCAAATCCGGCAGGTGGCGCAGAACGAAGGCGCAGTGCTGACGCGCATCGAGGGACTGATTTTTCTGATCACACTGGCAGCGCTGTTTGCGTCCGCGTTGGCAGTTTCGGCGGCGATGGCGACGACGATCTTTGAGCGGCGCGCCGAGGTCGGACTGATGAAGGCCTTGGGAGCCGGCAAACTGGCAGTAGCGGCGATTTTCTTTGCGGAAGCAGCCTTGCTGGCATTGATTGGCGGGGCGATCGGCTTCGGGCTGGGCGGACTTTTGGCGCATCAGATTGGGCGTTCAATTTTCAGTTCCGATATTTCGATTCCGCCGGTGTTGCTGCCCGTCATTCTCGCAATCGCCGTGATCGTTACGTTTGCAGGCAGCGCCGCCGCAATTCGGCGAGCCGTCAGTCTGGATCCGGTGTTTGCTTTGCGAGGTGAACTGTGAGCACGCCAATGTCTCCCCAGGCTCGGAGTCTGGCGGCACGCCGCGAGCGGACCCCGCACACATCGATGTTCCTCCGGATGCTGGTTCGCGCGGCAGTGCTGCGCCGGGGACGCGCGGCGTCGGCCTTGTTTGCGATGGTTGTCGCAGCGGCAGTGGCGACGGCGGTGCTAAACCTGTACGTCGACGTTCAGGCGAAGCTGCGACGCGAGTTTAGAAATTACGGAGCGAACATCATTCTCGTTGGGAAGGATGGCACTTCCCTTCCCGCGGACGCGCTGTCGCGCGTGGATTCTGTTCTGGCGGGCCGCGGAATCGCCGCTCCCTTTGGCTTGGTGGTTGCCCGTACGTGCGATGGGCAGCCGATTGTGGTCGCCGGCGCGGATTTCGACCGTGTGCAGAAGTTGGATAAGTGGTGGTCGGTCAGCAAATGGCCGGAAAATTCACCGTCTTCGGTGGCACAGCCTGTCGAATCGAATGTTCGCGACAGTCAAAATCTCCCCCATGCCGCCAACGAAACGACAGGGGTGCAGCACCCTTTGGCGGAAGCGCTCGTTGGTGTGAGGGCCCTGCCGGTCGTCGCGCCGAAGGGAAAAATATTCGATCTCAGTTTCCGGGGACGGACGCTGCGTGGTACTCCAGTTGGCACGGTGCAGACGGGAGCGGCCGAGGACAGCCGGGTTTACGTTTCGATATCTGACTTCGTTACGTGGTCGGGAGTGCAGCCTTCCACGATCGAGGTGGCCGCAAACGGATCTCCAGAGGAAGTTGCCAGAATCATGAATCAGCTGGCGCAGGCGATCCCGGCAGCGGAGGTGCGGCCCGTGCGGCAGATTATGGAAGGCGAAGCGCGGGTGCTCGGCAAGACACGAGCGACTTTACTGGCAGCGGCGGCGCTGATCATTTTGACGGCGGCGCTGTGCGTCCTCTCGACACTGATGGGATGGGTGTTCGACCGGCGGAGAGATTTTGCCATCATGAAAGCTCTCGGGGCGTCGGGACGGCTGCTGAATGGATTCTTTGCGGCAGAGGCTGCGGCGTTGGGCGCAACGGGCGCGATTCTTGGATTCCTGGTCGGAATTGGGATCGCGGCTTGGATCGGGCGTGTCAACTTCCACGCGACGGTGGTTCCTCGTTTCAGCGTATTTCCGGTTGTGCTGGCTGGTAGCATGGTTGTGACGCTGCTATCGGCTATCCTTCCGATCACGCTGCTGCGAAACGTGCAGCCAGCGGTGATTTTGAGGGGAGAGTGAAATGATTCAGATCAACGACGTCACCAAGCTCTATCCTGCCAAGGAAGCTGGCAACGGGTCCGGCAAAGACAACGGCGCGAGCTCCATTCACGCGCTCGACCACATCTCGCTGCACGTTGCGCCCGGGGAATGGCTCTCGATCATGGGGCCGTCGGGATCGGGAAAATCGACGCTCGTAAACTTGATTGGATGCCTCGATCAGCCGTCGTCGGGTGAAATCTGGCTCGATGGGCAGAACGTTGCGGGAATTTCTTCCTCTGAACTGAATCGAGTCCGTGCGGAGAAGATTGGATTCGTCTTCCAGCAGTTTCATCTGATTCCCTTTTTGACTGCGGTGGAGAACGTCATGCTGGCGCAATACTTCCACAGCATGACCGACGAAGAAGAAGCCGTAGAGGCTCTAGCGCGGGTTGGACTGGAGGATCGGGCACATCACCTCCCGTCGCAGCTTTCTGGCGGAGAACAGCAGCGGGTGTGCATCGCCAGAGCGCTGATCAATGATCCCCGCATCATACTGGCTGACGAGCCGACGGGAAATCTGGACGCGCAGAACGAAGAGATCGTGCTGCGATTGCTGCGAGAATTTCACCAGCAGGGACGGACCATTGTGATGGTCACTCACGATCCGGTCGTCGCGCGACTGGCGGACCGGCGGATTGAGCTGCACCACGGCAAGATTGCATCGCAGGAAATCTTCTCGCTCGCTGACGAGGAGCAGTTGGATGAAGTACTGGAAGAATTATGGGTGCTCGCCGAACACGGAGAGATCGCTGAGGTCGAGCGCATGGAGGTGCATGGTGCGCTGCCCGTGAGCCTGGCTATCGAGAAGATGATCGAGTTGGGGCTCGTCGTGTCTGCTCCGCACCCGCCGCATCCGCATGATCACAAGCCGTTCGTCAACCCCTGCCACGATGCTTTGAAGCCGGTGTCGGCGTCCACCGGAGACGGAACCCTAATTGTTGAGTTGACCCCGCGCGGACGCGAACGGGCGGCCAGCATTATCCGAAGGCACCGATTGGCGGAGCGGTTGTTCACCGACAGCCTCGCAATGGATAGCGAAACTGAGATCGAGCAGCAGGCTTGCAAGTTTGAACACATCCTGTCGCCCGAGGCGACGGATAAAATATGCACGTTTCTAGGACATCCGCGGACGTGTCCGCATGGAGCGCCGATTCCTCCGGGGCCGTGCTGCGGCACCGTCAGCCATGCAATTGGGAGCGGGGTCCGGGAATCCGTTCGGTCCAAGTAGGAGCAGCGGCAACCGGCAATAAGGCGTTAACCACAAAAGACTCGAAGCTTCACGAAGGAAATCTGAACACCGCGAGTTACTCGGGGCCTGCCTCAGTACCATTTATCATCAAAACGACTCATGCGGCGTCCAACGATTGGCGTTTTCGATTCGGGCTTTGGCGGGCTCACCGTCCTTAAAGCTTTACTTGAGCTTATTCCCAGCGCGGATTATGTCTATTTCGGCGACACGGCTCGTCTGCCTTACGGGTCAAAATCAGTCGAGACCGTGGCCCGCTACGCAGTTGAGGCTGCTCATTTCCTGGAGTCGCAAGGCGCGCAGCTATTAGTCATTGCCTGCAATACGGCGACGGCGCTGGCCCTGGACCGAATTACCGCAGCAGCTCATGTTCCGGTCATTGGGGTGGTCGAGCCTGGCGCTGAGGCAGCCGCAACAGCGACGCGGAATCAGAAGATCGTCGTGATCGGAACGGAAGCAACCGTAAGCAGCCATGCTTATCGTAAGGCGCTTGAGGCTCGAGGCCTGCACGCTCGGGAAAAAGCTTGCCCGCTGCTGGTTCCGTTAGTCGAAGAAGGATGGGTGGGGCATCCGGTGACCCTGCAGGTCGCCGCGATCTATCTGGCGGAAGCGTTTGCGGACGGCTTTCAAGATGCCGACTCGCTCGTTCTGGGATGCACGCACTATCCTCTGCTCAAGCCGCTGCTGGAGCGCGTAGCTCCCGGGCATGTAAGTATCGTGGATTCGGCGGAGTCAACTGCGAACGCAGTCGCCTCCCGGTTGCGGGAGTTGGTGCTGCCGGCGGAGATTGATGCGGCAGGAGCGGCGCGGAGCACCGCGGATGAAGTTCTTTGCCACAGATTCGACGGAGAAGTTCCAACGGCTCGGTCAACGGTTTCTGCGGCTTCCCATTGACAGCGTGCAGCATGTGGATTTGAAGGAGTAGGCGTCTCGAGTTTGGGGCGGGTTTCTTGCGATGCCGCCTGGCTTCCCGTTCGCGGGACGGCCGAGGCGGTCGGCATATGGCTGATTGCCAAGCCTCTGTTTTCATCGCAAGAATCGGATAGCGATGCTACGGCTCTGACAGCTAACGTGATCTTCGAAACCGATTCCTTTCTAAGAACCGAGAACCGCAAAGCTCCCCATGCATCCACTAGACAATGTGATCTGGACGGCTCTAACGACGCGGCAAGCGATCTTTGCCGAGGGCTCGGGATTGGCGCGCAGATTCCTCAGGGAAGTCACATTGCTCAGCGGATTTGAGAAGCCCGATGAGCACGGCTACGCGGCGCTTGCCGAGGTGGTAGGTGAAGGCGGGACTGCGGCTGTATTTCTAGATCGTCCGTATGAATCCCGTGAGGGCTGGGCTTGGATTGCCGGTGCTCCATTGCTGCAGATGGTTTGCGAGAATGCCAGCGATGCTACGGATGGCGCGAATACAAGTTCGTCGAATTCGACGCCCAGGGTGGTCGAACTCGGATCGCCGGAGTCTCCGGAGATGCTGGAGTTGACGACTCTGACCAAGCCCGGACCATTCGGGCCGCGCACCCACGAACTGGGCACTTACCTGGGAATCCGCGACGGGAACAGGCTCGCTGCGATGGCAGGGGAACGGCTGAAAGTTGATGGGTTTACGGAAGTGAGCGCTGTTTGTACTCATCCGGATTATCTGGGAAGAGGATACGCCGCCCTACTGATGTCGGAGGTTATGCGAGGCATCCGGGAACGGGGAGAGACGCCTTTTCTGCATGTGAGAGGGGACAATGCGCGAGCGATCGCGTTGTACGAACGATTGAGGTTTCGAATCCGGTACAGTGGGCACTTTGCAGTCCTGAGGCGGGAAATTTCGAAGAGCAGATAAAGATTTCAGTACAAGTGGAAGTCGACTTCTACTGCGATTTCTACGCGTACCGGATGCCCGTCGCGCATGGCAGGTTCGAACTTCCAGTTTTTTACGGCCTCGATGGCCTTTTCGTCGAGTCCCATACCCAAGCTGCTCAGCACGTGAATATTGCTGGGGCGGCCGTCGGTTCCTACGATCAAGCCCAGCGTACAAACACCTTGATACTTTGCCTTGCGGGCTTCCTCTGAGAACTCCGGTTCGGGCGAGTAGACGGGCCGGGGCGCGCTAGTTCCTCCGCCCACGTGGAAGATGCCGCCGCCAACGCCTCCGCCTTCACCGGGGCCGAAGCCCGGCCCCTTGCCCGACCCGATGCCACCACCGCTGCCGGAGCCAATGCCCCCGCCGGCGCCCGTGCCGTTCGAGGGTAGGACTGCGTGCGCCATGGGATCGCCCAGGTTGGGCATGCTGTTCGAAGCCAGCTTGACCTCCGGAGGAATTACGATCGTCGGCTCAACCGCCAGCTTGGGGTTTGGATTGCGCACGACCACCATGGGAGGAGTGATCTGCTGCATCGAGAGTTTTGGAAGCTTGCCCTTACTGGCCTGCAATACGTCGCGATCACCACCGCCGCCGCCACCTCCGACTTGCGTCTTCGAAGGTTTCAGCGCCGGGATATCGCCCGGGTCTACCAAAGTTACAGTCACCTTTTGAGCAGGCGCGGGAGTGACAATATGCTTGCCGACGAGATACCCGACCGCAATGATTCCGATGATCAGAACGTGCACACCGGTGGAACCGAGTGCGCCATTTTTCTTGTTGTCGTAGAAGCCCCAAATCTCTTTGACCGGCTCGGGCTTGGATTCCAGCTTGAGAGGCGGAAGCTTCTTGGGGAAGAAGAACTCGTCGAGTCCGCGGAAAAGCGACTTCCAGAGGGGCTCTTGTAACGTCTGATTCGACAGGAGCAGGTGCAGTTCCGGCTCGCCGCCGTACCAATCGGATTGATTTGTTCGGATCCCATAATTCCCGTCTGGATATGTTTGCTGCCTGTCCGGAAGACCCAGCCTAAATACCGTAAAACCCGCTTCTTACACAGATGAGCGCGACTCGCTCCAAGTTGCTCGGATATTGTCCCGATTTTGTCAAACCGGCCACTGACCACCCCACGCGAACTCGGGTCAGTCTGCTCCCTGCTTCTTGAAATTGTAACTCTACTTTAACCATTTCGACAGTGCATTTCGTTGTGCCTGGCTGCTCACCGATGGACTTACATCGGGTGCTGATGTTCGGTGCATAGACGTTCCTGGCGGGGCTCCCTATAATGAAAAGATTCAATCATTTGGGAGAACTGACCGAGTGTCGTTCGACGACCTGAAAAAGACTGTCAACCTACCGAAGACCGCCTTCCCGATGAAGGCGAACCTGCCCCAGAACGAGCCGAAAATGCTGGAGCGCTGGGAGCAGATGGGGATCTACGAGCGCATCCGGCGGGCCCGGAAGGGTTCGCCGCGATACATCCTGCACGACGGTCCTCCATACACCAGCGGACCCATTCACATGGGAACGGCGATGAATAAGTGCCTGAAGGACTTCATCGCAAAGTCCAAGACCATGGCCGGATTCGACGCGCCTTACGTACCGGGTTGGGATTGCCACGGGCTGCCCATTGAGATCAAGGTCGACAAAGAGCTTGGTGGCAAGAAATTACAGATGGCCCCTACGTCTGTGCGGGCGGCGTGCCGGAAGTACGCGCAGAAGTATCTGGATTTGCAGCGTACGCAGTTCAAGCGGATCGGCGTGTTTGGTCGATTTGACCGCCCTTACGCGACCATGACTCCGCAATATGAGTCTGTGGTTTTGTCGACATTCTTTTCGTTTTACGAAAATGGATTCGTTTACAAGGGGCTGCGAGCCGTTTACTGGTGCATGCACGATGAGACGGCGCTCGCCGAGGCCGAAGTTGAATATGAAAACCATACCAGCAGCACGGTATGGGTGAAGTATCGTTTGCTCGATGACCCAGCCACGATTGATCCTACGCTGGCCGGGAAAAAAGTCTCGACGATCATCTGGACGACGACCCCATGGACATTACCTGCATCGATGGCGGTGGCATTTCATCCTGATGAAGAGTATGTGGCTTTGGAATCCGGCGGCGAAGTTTATATCGTCGCCTCGAGGCTTGCCAACGAAGTCTCGGCGAAGTGTAGTCTTGCGGATCCGAAAGCATTGGCTCACTTCCCCGGCCGCAAACTTGAACGGCTGAAGTTTCAGCATCCGTTTCTCGATCGCAAGATTCTTGGCGTGCTCGCCGATTACGTCACGATGGATACCGGGACGGGCGTGGTTCATACCGCTCCATCGCACGGCGCCGAGGACTTCATCACAGGCGTGAAGTATGGACTCGACGCAACTAGCAATGTCGACGAAAAAGGAATTCTGCGCAACGGACTGCCGGAGTACACGGGCAAGCGCGTGTGGGACGCGAACCAGCCGATCATCGATCTGGTGAACTCGCGCGGTGCGCTGCTCCATTCCGAAACGACAGAACATTCCTATCCCCATTGCTGGCGCTGCCACAACCCGGTGATCTTTCGGGCAACGGAGCAATGGTTCATCTCGATGGAAACTCCGATGCCAGGCGGCGCGGGTAGGAACGACACGCTTCGTACGCGGACGTTGTCGGAAATCAAGAAGGTGAAGTGGGATCCGGCGTGGGGCGAAGAGCGGCTGTCGAACATGATCCAGACGCGGCCGGATTGGTGTATCTCACGGCAGCGGGTTTGGGGTGTGCCGATCGCGGTGTTTCTTTGCGAAGGCTGTGGCAAACCGCTCAACGATAAATCGGTGAACGCCAAAGTCGTCGAGATGTTTAAGAAATCTGGAGCCGATGCCTGGTTTACGCCCGAATCGGACACAATTCTTCCGGCGGGGACGAAGTGTCCGCATTGCGTTGACGCGAAGTTTGAGAAAGAGACGGACATCTTCGACGTGTGGCTGGAGTCGGGTGCCAGCTATCTGGCGCTGATCGACGACGAGCCAGACTATCCTTGGCCTTCCGATTTGTATCTCGAAGGCGGCGATCAGTACCGGGGATGGTTTCAATCTTCCCTGCTCTGCGCCATGGGCACTCGCGGAACACCGCCGTATAAGGGCGTGGTGACGCCGGGCTGGACGCTGGATGAAAAAGGCCAGGCGATGTCGAAATCGCGCGGCAACGATGTGGATCCCGTGGATATCTCAAGCCGGCTGGGCGGAGAAGTTGTCCGGATGTGGGTAGCGTCGGTGGATTTCCGCGAAGACGTGGTTGGCTCCGAAGCCCTGATGCAACGCGTGGGCGAAAACTACAAGAAGATTCGCAACACGTTCCGCTATATTCTGGGAAACCTCGAAGCATTTAATCCAGAGACGGATGCGGTTTCCTTCGATCAGATGGAAGCGCTCGATCAGTACATGCTGCGCCAGGCCTGTGCGTTCGCGGATGACGTGCGCCACGCTTACGAAGAATTCGCATTTCACAAGATTTATCACCGGTTGAATCATTTCTCGATTGTGGATTTGAGCGCGTTTTATTTTGACGTGCTCAAGGACCGGCTGTACATTCTCGCCCCGAAGTCGCAGGCCCGCCGCAGTGCGCAGACCGTAATCTGGCGTATCGGTGAGGCGTTGACGCGGTTGCTGGCTCCGATCATGAGCTTCACCTGCGAAGAACTCTGGCAATATCTGCCGAAGGTTGAATCGCGCGGGGAGAGTGTTCACGTCGCACTGTTCCCAACCTCTGCCGAAATCCTTGGCAGCGCCGTGACACCGGCATCCGACGCGAAGTCCGACGAAGAGTGGAAGACTTTGCGTGCAGTTCGCGATGAGGTGCTGAAAGCGCTGGAAGCGGCGCGCAACAATAAAATGATTGGCACGGGCCTCGAGGCGCAGGTTGCGATTACGGCGTCGGATCCCGTGTATTCGCTGCTGCAGCGCCACTCCGCGCAACTTCGTTACCTGTTCATCGTCTCGGCAGTTACTCTTGCCCAAGGCAGTGGCAATGGGACGAGCGGTGTGCACGTCGATGTGAAGAAAGCCGAGGGCGTGAAGTGCGAACGCTGCTGGAATTACTCGACGCGCGTTGGCGAAGATAAAACCTATCCGACAGTCTGCGAGCGGTGCAGCGTGGTGTTGAAAGAACTGGAAGCGCAGCATTCCTAGATGAAGCCGAACTCCGCACGCGCCATTCATCTTCTGCTCGCATTGCTGGTGGTGCTGCTCGACCGGTGGAGCAAGCGCCTCGTCGCGGCCCGTATCCCGATGTACACCCACATCCAGATCATTCCGGGATTTTTCCGGCTGACGCACACGGAGAACACCGGCGCGGCCTTCAGCCTTTTTGCCGATTCTCCCTCGCATTGGAGAACGGGGCTGCTGATTGGTTTCTCGGTGCTCGCGATGGTCGTGGTGCTGACGCTGTTGTGGAAGCAAGCGCGGGCGCTGACGATCACAGGGATCGCGTTGTCACTCATCCTCGGTGGAGCAGTGGGAAATCTTTGGGATCGCGTGGCGCGAGGCCGCGTAGTTGATTTCCTGCTCGTGTACGTGAAGCAATATCAGTGGCCGGTATTCAATCTGGCCGATAGCGCGATCGTGGTCGGCGCATGCCTGCTGGTGATTGAGATCCTGTTTCGGAAGCCTCCGAAGGATGAGACGCTGGCGACTTAGAAAAGTTCTTGGTCGCTCGCCTGCCGTCCACAAGGGCTAAAGCCCGCCCCAGTTCTGATCGCTTCGATGCGGCCCTTGAAGAGCCACGTCTTCAACGGTGACGTAGATGTTCATTTCTGTGCCGTAGAGCTGATTTTCCCGAGTTGATCCATAAATCCGTGGCTACGTCTTCTACGGGGTGCCATAGAGTTGGCGGTAGACGCTGGCGTTGCGCATGATCGCTTGGACATACTCACGGGTTTCAGTGAACGGGATCGATTCGACGAATTCAGGCGAATCTCGATAGGGGCCCTGGCCCATCCATTCCTCGACGCGGTCCGAACCGGCGTTGTAAGCAGCGAGGGCGTGCTCGAATGAGCCGCCGAACTGGTCCACCATGCCGCGGAAGTAGCGGGTGCCCAGTTCGAGATTAACGGTGGGCGTGTAGAGTTGGCTGGCAGTGTAGTGCCTTAATGATTCCTGGTGCGCGACGAGCTTGCCGGTCTTGGGAAGTAGCTGCATCAGGCCAACAGCGTTGGCGCGCGAGACGGCGACCGGGTTAAACTCCGATTCCTGCCGGATAAGCGAAGCGACCAGATAGGGATCTAGGTTATTGGCGGTGGAAAACTTCTTCAGGTCGGACCAGTACGGGCGCGGAAACAAGGCCTCCCAATATTCTCGCGGCAACATGGGTATGTCGACGGCGAAGTAGCTCGGGACCGAGTGTTTCATGACTTCGATGGCGCGATCGTAGTGACCGGTGTCGGTATAAATCTCCGCCGTCTCGGCGAGCTCCCAGTTGCCCTTGTCGTCGCGCGATGCGGCCTGCAATTCCTGGACTGCGAAATCCACCAGACCGCCGTTTCCGAGCAGCTTAGCCTTCTGGAGGTGCAGATCTTCGGCCGGAGGTTCCTCCAGCGTGATCTTCTCGGCATGATCAAGCGGCGGAACTCGGTCGAGCAGTGGATATTGTCCCGGCTGCTCGGGGCTTTCGGGGAGCTTCTTCAGACGTTCGCGTCCCAGTGCTGCATAGTAGTAATTGCGGTAGCGATCCGACAGCTTCTGATAGAAAGCCCGAGCCATGGCGGGCTGGTTTTCCTCTTCCGCCAGACGTGCGCGCCAGTACAACGCATTCGAGGTTTCATTGCCATCGGGATAAACGGCAATCTGCTCTTCGAATTCTTTCTTTGCCTCTTCTGTTCGGCCCAAACGGAGGGTGAGCCAGGCCGCCTTCCAGTGTGCGTAGGAGGCTTTCGATCCGTTCGGGAAACGCTGCTGTAGTTCACGGAAGGCATCGAGTGCCTGATCGGCTTCGTGATGGACCAGGTGAAGATTCGCGACCAGCAACAAAGCTTGTTCCAGCCATGGGCTAGAGGGGGAAACTTGCCGTAGTTGGTCCACGGTCCGATAGAAATTGTCATTCTCATCGGACGACCATGCCACCTCGGCAAGAATATACAGCCGCTGTGCATTCTGCTCTGGAGTCGCGCCGGGCAGATTCGTTACCTCCGCCTTGGCCTCGCGGTTGCGTCCGCTGCGATGCAGAGCGTCGGCGAGAGCAAGTTCGGCTGCGGCCCGTGTCTCCACTGTCGCGTGGGCGGCCAACTCGTGATACTCCTCGACGGCATCGTTAAAGCGCTTCGCCTTCATCAGCAATTCGGCGCGAGTCTTCTGCTGGGTCGCCGTTGGCTGAAATGCTACGGGGAGCTTCTTCATTTCCTGGTAGGCGGAATCCGCGTCCGCCGAAATTGGCATGTTGTAGTAGACATTCGCAAAAGCTTCGGATGCCTTGGGATATTCCTTCAGTGACGCATACGCTTTTCCCAGAGCTATTTCGATGTCGGAGCGAGTGGGCAGGCGATCTTTCGCCAGGATGTCCGCGGCCTCCGACGCACGGCCGTCGCTCAACAGCGCGTTGGCGTAGCTGAGGTGGGCATCGCGGACCAGCAAGGAATCGGGATACGCAGTCGAAAAATTCGCAAGCGCGGCAAGACCCTCGGCCTGACGACCGGTTTGCAGATAGCACGTCCCCAGATAGTAGGTTACGTAGTCGCCGAGATCGCCGGCCAGAGGCTTGGCGCGATTGAGTGGCTCGATCGCTTTGGCGAATTCGCGATCAAGGATGTGGGCGTATCCGACGACCAGCCACGCGAGTGCTCCGGCATCTTCTTTCGCGTGAGACCGGGCGTACGCTTCGACTCCGGCATAACCGGCGGGAGTTCGATCCTGAATGAGTTGCTGTGCCATGGGGCGCAGGCTGGCGGATGCTACAAACGCTTCGCGGATGCGGCGCACTCGGGGAGACATCGGCCTGCGTTTTCGCTTGGCGGGCGTGGCGTGCGCTGTTTTTTTCGCAGCGGGGCCAGTAACCGCAGGCGCTTTTGTTTTGCCGGATGACGTGGCCGTCGCAGACTTGGGTGGAGAAGATTTTGGCGCAGACGAAGTGTCTTGGGTGGTGCTTTCCGCGGGAGGTGCCGGTTTCTCGGGTGCAGCCTGTGCGGAGGGTGCAACTGCAGTGGGAACGTCTTGTAAAGATGCGGACGCAAGCAAAGGCGTGCCGCTCAGGAACCAACATAGTCCGGCCAGAGCCAGCACGCTACAACTTTTGAGACCCAATCGAAACACCTTTTTGTTCTTCGCGCGGAGACGCGAATGCCAGAACCTGATCTGCCGTTCGGGGCCAGGCCCCTTACTCATCGAGACTCTAACGCGGCTCAGTTTGGCCGCTCTTCCACTATCACCGGATTACTTCTTGAAATTCGCACCCATAACCGAAAGATCATCTTCGGCAAGGCTGCGAACGACTTCTTTTTGAAAATAATCGCCACTTGCTGCTGCGGTTGTTCCGTAACGCTTTTGAAACGTCGCACGGCTCTTGTCGATGTCTTCCTTCAGGCGATCGTACAGGTCTTTATTCCGGCGGCCTTCCGCGACTTTCGCCTGATTGTAGAGCTTGATTTCATCCACCAGCAGACGGGCAAAGCGCTGCGCCTTGCGGTGCGTGTCGGCATCTTCCGCAGACAATCCAGCGAAAGGATCTGCGGCCGCAGCGGGCGCAGAGGCTGCCGCACTCGCGGACGCTGCATGCGCTACTTCGACAACCTCTACCGGTTCCGGCTCAGGAGCTGGTTTCGGCGCGGTGTGTTTCGGTGTATGCGACGCGAATGGATCGGAAAATGCACTGACAGCCTGAACGGGCGCGGCGACCGGGACACGTTCGATCGGTGGCGGGACATCGCTGGAATCTTTCTGCACCTGCTTGCGCAGGGAGGTCACTTCAAGCCACGAACTAGTCGCCATTACCAGCACTTCCAAGGAGGCGGCGTCGAGTACTCCATCGGCTCCGCCATCGGCATACAGTAACGCCGCGACTTTTTCTTTGAGCACTAGCGGGAGGACAAGAATTTGTTCGTTCTCGGGTCCCCCAAACTGCCGGACGAAGCGCTGATCCATTTCAGCGATATTCGCCGGAGTGACAACTCGATTCTGATAAGCATGGGCGACTGGTCCGGCAGCCATGTCGAGGGCGAAATCCTTTACCGTTTCGTCGTCGCCGAGGCCGCGGCCTTGCCATCCAGAGGCGGCTCCTGCCTTTACCACGAAGAGAGCGACGCGAGCTGCGTAAGAGCTGCCGGCGTCGAGCAACGCCCGGAGAATTTCTTTTTGCGTAGTCCCCGCGTGAATGCTGGAGACAGCTTGCACAAGAGAACTTGGCGCCGGACCCGCCGCGGCCGGTGCCGCGCTTGCTCCCTGTGCGGGCAATTCCGCCAACACCCGCTCGACGAGTTCCGCCTGCAACTTGGGGAGTTGGCGTTCGAAAACCTGCGCCACCACGCGCGCGACGATTTGCTGGAGATCCTTGCTGTCCGCCATTCTCAGAGAACCGTTTCCCAGACCCGAGTCTTCCGCACCTATAAGTACTGACACTACTCTAACTGCTGATTATATGGAACTTGTAGGGTGGGCATCATGAGTACTTCGGTACCTGTTCCACTGCGTCAGCCCCCGGTTCTTGAACTCTAACGCAAAGTCTCAAGGTCGCCTACGGCAAAGCCGTTGGGCAAACAGGCCGGTTACCAAGTAGAATAACAGTTCCGATTTCCGGGCAGCGTTCCAGGGTGCCTGAAAACCAAACCAGCTGTTTCGGAGACGGGAAAATACTGCATCGCCAGGACCATGGGAGCCATCCAAAACAAACTAGCAGGGCCTGTTAGCGAAGAGCTGGCGCTGGTACAGGCGGCCAAGAAGGGCGACGACTCAGCCTTCGAAGAATTGGTCCGCCGGTACGATCGCAACGTTTTTCGGATCGCGCAGCACATCACGCAAAACCGCGAAGACGCGGAGGACGTGGTGCAGGAAGCGTTCCTGAAAGCGTACGGGAACCTGGCGAAATTCCAGGAGCAGTCCAAGTTTTACACTTGGCTGGTCCGAATCGCAGTCAACGAAGCGTTGATGAAGTTGCGCCGGCGCAAGCCAGAGCGCACCGTTTCGCTGGATGAAGACATCAAAACGGAAGATGACTCCCTGCCCCGCGAAATCGCGGACTGGAGCCCGAATCCGGAACAGCAGTACACGCAATCGGAGTTGCGCGAGATTCTAAGCAAGACGATCCAGGGTCTGCCCCCCGGCTTTCGGACTGTTTTTGTGCTGAGGGACGTGGAAGGGCTTTCCACTGAGGAAACGGCGGCGGCGCTAGAGTTGAGCGTGCCCGCGGTGAAGTCGCGGCTGTTACGGGCGCGCCTTCAACTGCGCGAGCGGTTAGGCCGATACTTCCAGAGACGCGAGGGTGGAAATGGAAAGATTGAAGATGTCAAAAACGGCGATGTCGAGAGCGGAGATGGCAACCAGTGAAATGTTCTGAATTCCTTAACGAGCTGACCAGCTACTTGGACGGCGTCCTCGACGAGAAAACAAAGGTCGAGCTAGAAAATCATCTTTCCTGGTGCCACAACTGCTACGTCGTTTGCGACACGACCAAGAAGACCATCGAGATTTATCGCGACTCGCAGCTCTATGAACTCCCCGACGATCTCCGCAGCCGGCTTCGATCCGCGATCATGGCCAAGTGTCAGCAGCACAAGAAGCGCGGCCCGCAGAGCGTTTAGATATCTGGTCGCGCAGGCAGGGACTTCCATTTTGCAATTTGTTCGGTGACGGCGCTTAGTGATGTCAGTGCCGCAAATTTGCATATTTTCCACCCGATTCTTCCCTTTCCGAAAATTAGCTTGTGGCATGAAACGTTTCCAAACCCCGCGCAACTATGTTTAGTGCCATGGGTTTCATCCATCTAGAAGTTTGGAAAGGGGTTACGCAATAGCGAAACTCTTTTGGCAATCGGTGAATCTAAGTAGTTGAGTGGTCGCGTAGATTCAGAGGAGGCGCAAGCGCTCGATATCCCAGGGACTGGTCATACACGCTCAGGTATGGAAGGTGGGTCATGATTGAAAAATTGGTCGATACGTTATTTGGTTGCAGGCATAGTCACTACAGCTTTCCTGTAAGTGTTCGTCGAGCTACCCGCCGCCCCCAGGCTGCTGCTTTGACGGGAACCTACGTCGTCTGTCTCGATTGCGGCAAGGAATTTGCCTATGACTGGCAGGAGATGAAAGTGGTCACTTCTCCAGAGGAACACCGCGAGCACCTGGCGGAACTGGCGAAGCACGCAGCCTAAGAATCCGACCGTAGTTCGATTCCCGAGTGTTCGTTGGAGATTTCAATGCCCCGCAGACTGCGGGGCATTTTTGTTTGCGCAAACAAACTATCGGGTGGGATATTCGGCCGGAATCGGTACCGCGACCCGCTTGTCAATCGGCACGAATTCCCTTTCGCCATGCCCGGTATATATCTGGCGCGGCCGCGTGATCTTCTGCTCGGGGTCGTTCATCAATTCCTGCCACTGAGCCAGCCAGCCCGCCGTGCGCGGAATCGCGAACAGCACCGTAAACATCTCGGGCCGGAATCCCATCGCCTGGTACATGATCCCGGAATAGAAATCGACGTTGGGGTAAAGTTTGCGCTTCACGAAGTATTCGTCTTCCAGCGCGATGCGCTCCAGTTCCAACGCGATGTCGAGCTTGGGATTGCGCCCGGTTACCTCGAAGACCTGCTCGGCGCTCCAGCGGATGATCTTCGCCCGCGGATCGTAATTCTTGTAGATGCGATGGCCGAAGCCCATCAGCTTGAAATGGCCGTCTTTCACGCGCTTGATGTAGGCAGGAACGTTGTCTTTGCTGCCGATCTCATCGAGCATCTTCAAAACTTCTTCATTCGCTCCGCCGTGAAGCGATCCAGCCAACGCCGACGCGGCTGAAGCGACCGCCAAGTACGGATCCGTTTCGGAGCTGCCAACCGAGCGCATGGCGCTGGTGCTGCAATTCTGCTCATGGTCGGCGTGCAATATAAACAGAATGTCGAGCGCGCGCGCGATTGCCGGGTGCGCCACGTACTTCGGCTCGACCATCTTCCACAACATATTCATGAAGTTTTCGGTATAGCTCAGATCGTTGTCCGGATAGACGTACGGGAATCCGACGTTGTGCCGGTAGGACATGGCCGCGATGGAAGGCACTTTGCCGATGAGCCGTACGATCTGGTGCATTCGATCTTTTGGACTCCGCACCAGCTTGGCGTCTGGATACACGCTGGAAAGCGCGGCAATCGTGCTCACGAACATTGACATCGGGTGGGCGGAGTAGCGGAATCCTTCCATGAACTTCTTGGTAGTCTCATGCAGCATGGTGTGATGGGTAATGTCGAAAACCCACTGCTTAAGCTCTTTTTCGGTGGGCAGATCGCCGAACATCAACAGGTATGCCACCTCGAGGAACGTACAGCGCTCGGCGAGAACTTCAATCGGATATCCGCGGTAGCGGAGAATGCCCTTGTCACCATCAATGTAAGTAATGGCGCTCTTGCACGACGCCGTGTTCATGTATGCCGGGTCGTAGGTCATCAGCCCGAAGTCTTCGGGGCCGGTCTTGATCTGCCGCAGGTCCATCGCCCGGATCGTGCCGTTCTCGACGGGAACGGTGTAGCTTTTATTTGTGCGATTGTCGGTGATGGTCAGTGTGTTTTCTGGCATGAGACTCTCCGCTGGCTTGCGCGCTCTGTAACCAGCATAGCCGAGCCTATGTCCGTTCCCCAAGTCGAATCTGTGATTAGGATCACAAGGAATTGTGATGAAGTGTCTTTGGTAACCCGGCGCTGCGTGTCATGGAGGAGTTTAGCCGGAAAAAGGAAACCGGCGGCTGTCGCCGCCGGTCGGTCAAGAAACGAAAAGCCTAGTTCGAAGAATCGTCGCGACGCTTCAAAGTCGGACGGTCATCATCCGATTTTCCATCGCCGGATTGGTCGCTGGTATTTGAAGTCCGTCGCAGGCTGGGCTTGTTCGCGTCTTTCTGATCCAGCACTTTGTGCTTGTTTTCGATGGAAGCCAGGCGAGCCTTCACTTCATCGAATTCCGACGTGGTCACGATGTACTGTGCCTTGGCTGGAAGAATCTTGCGAATCTCGTCCTGCGATTTCTCGATCCGGTCCGGCGTCTGGGGATGCGTGTCGAATGCCTTGGACAGCGTGCCGGGCTTCTTCTTCTCCATCGCTTGGATCTTTTCGAAGAAGGAGACGAAGGCTGAGGGATCATAGCCCGCGCGGTACATGTATTCGATGCCGAGATAATCGGCTTCCGCTTCAAATCCGCGGGAGAAATGGAGGAAGGTGAGTGGAATCCCGAGGCCCATGCCTTCGTAGATTCCATAACCCAGCGCGCCGCCCATGAAGATGGCAGGCAGCGAGGCCATCTGCAGCAGGTTCATGCGCGTCATTTCGCGGCCATAGTGGCAGGCTGCGACGTGGGCGATCTCATGTGCCATGACGCCAGCCATCTCAGCCTCTTCGTCGGCGGCCAGGATCAAGCCGGAGTTCACATAGAAGAACCCGCCAGGCAGCGCCATGGCATTGACGACGTCGGAGTCGATGACTTTGATGGTAAACGGTACCTGCGCGTCGGAATTGCGGACCAGATTCTGGCCGATGCGGTTCACGTATTCAGTGATGACCGGGTCGTTGATGAGTTTGATCTGGGATTCGATCTGTTGCGCATACACGCGGCCGCGAGCGACCTGGCCTTCCACCGAGTACCAGTTGCCCACACCCCTTCCGCATCCCACGTTGCGGTTGCCAACGGCGTCCACATCAGTCTTGCCGCCGTCGTGCTTGATCGAGCTGTCGTCTTGGGTAGGCAGTGCGGCTGGCGCCTGTTTGGGCGCGTTCTGCACATCCCCCGCTTTTGGCTGGCCCTGATCCGGGTCGCTGGTTGGAGTCTGGGTCGGACTCGGAGTCTGTGTCTGGACCGGAGGCGCATTCTGCGTCGGGGTCTGGCTTGGATTTTGGTTTGGATCCTGGGTTTGCGCCAACGTCCAGGGCACTGCGCTGAACGCCGCCAATCCGAACGCGATTGCCAGCCATCTGAATTTCATAGGGTACTCCTTGAGCCTGATTATACGCCCGGTCGGAAGGACACCAACTCCCAAATCTTGGTCGATGAGTTAGACGCGTGCTGCGGGCTCAGGGGTTATCCAGAGATGGAACAAAAGCGCGATTCCCGTTGATTTTCTGACGCTATGGGCCTAACATTCGGCCCGACTGGAGGGCCTGCCGATGAATGCGTCTGGCCCGCTTCACAAGCGTTTTCTTAAACTCGCTGCCTTCGTTTTCGTAGTCACCACCGCCTATTCCCAAGCTGTTCCCAAATACGACGCCACTACCGAAACCACCTTCAAAGGGACCGTGGCCGAGTTGAAACTGGTTCCACCTACGGGCGCCAAGCCTGTGGCTTATTTGATGACGAAAATCGCTGGGGACAAGGATAGCGTTCAAGTTTTCCTCTGCCCCAAGAAGTTTCTCGATGACATGGGCGTGAGTTTCAAAGCCGACGACGCGATCCAAGTCACCGGATCGAAGGTCAAGCAGGACGGCGCAGATTTGGTCCTGGCCCGCGAGGTGGTGAAAGACGGAGAGACCCTAACTTTGCGTTTTCAGGACGGAAAACCCGCCTGGTGATTCGAGCGCCCGAACCTGCGAAATCTCCAACGTCAAAAACCATCCAGTTTGTGCCTTCGGAACAAAAGGCGCGGGCGTTGAAGCCCGCGCCATATAAACATCGCTTTGACTTCAGTCGTAGTATTCCAGCCCCAGGTGCGTGATCAGTTCTTCACCCTTCAAATGACGAAGGGTGTTTTTCAGCTTCATCAGCTGGATGAACAGGTCGTGCTCGGGATACAGACCGGGGACCGTCATCGGAGATTTGAAGTAGAAGCTCAGCCATTCCTGGATGCCGAGGCCTTTCAGTTCCGAGCAGCGCTTTGCCAAATCCATGAAGAGAACCAGATCGAGCACGATGGGCGCCGCGAGAATCGAATCGCGACAGAGGAAATCGACTTTGATCTGCATGGGATAGCCCAGCCATCCGAAGATGTCGATGTTGTCCCAGCCCTCTTTATTGTCGCCGCGAGGCGGGTAATAGTTGATTCGGACTTTGTGGAACATGTTCCCATAGAGTTCCGGATAGAGTTCGGGCTGAAGAATGTGCTCAAGCACCGAGAGCTTCGATTCTTCCTTGGTCTTGAATGAACCCGGATCGTCCAGTACTTCTCCGTCGCGATTGCCCAGGATATTGGTGGAGAACCATCCGTTGAGTCCCAACATGCGGGCCTTGAATGCGGGCGCGAGGACAGTCTTCATCAGGGTTTGTCCGGTCTTGAAGTCCTTGCCGCAGACGGGGGCTTCGTTCTTGCGAGAAAGCTCGAGCATGACCGGCAAATCGACGGTCAGGTTCGGTGCGCCGTTCGCGAACGGGACGCCTTCCATCAATGATGCATAGGCGTAGATCATCGAGGGCGCGATCATCTCGTCGTTCTCCTTGAGCGCCTTCTCGAATGCCTTCACGGATTGATGCGCTTCGGTGGGCTCGATAAAAGACTCGGTCGAACCGCACCACATGGTGATCAGACGACTGGCGCCGCTGGTTTTCTTGAAGTCGCGGATATCGTCGCGCAATTGTTGCGCAAGGTCCATCTTGTTCTTGCCTTTTTTCACGTTGGGGCCATCGATCTTCTTGACGTAGTTGTGATCGAAGACGGCCGCTCGCGGCTTGATGGAAGAGAGGAACGGCTTCAATTGTTCGAGCAGGCGGTAGTCGAGGACGCCCGCGTTGGAGGCGGCTTCGTACATGTTGTCTTCGAAGATGTCCCACCCAGTGAAGACGAGATCATCGAGCCCGGCGAGAGGAACAAATTCCTTCACCTTTGGAGAGCGGGCATCGGTACGCTTGCCAAGACGGATCGTGCCCATCTGCGTGACCGATCCGATGGGCTTGGCGAGACCCTTGCGGATGGCTTCGACGCCGGCCACGAATGTGGTGGCGACGGCGCCCATGCCGGGGATCATAACCCCAAGCTTCCCTTTTGTGGATTCGATGGTGCCACTATCCGTCTTCGCTGCTGATCGTTTTGTGCCACCAGTCCGGGCAACCATCTTCATCTCCCGGGTGGCGCGCATGGCATGGGCCAAGGCGGTCTCGCGGTGCTCGTGCTCACGTGCTGCTGCGGCCGTAGCGAACTGTTTGCGATGGCGCCGGCCATCGGCATCCCACCAGTCAGCCATGAAAACTCCGGCTTTCTTTTGGTACACATACCCTCCCGAGGTGGCGGGTAACTGCCACCTAAATGAACTGGTGATGGTCTCATGCCCGGTGGGTGTTTGGCAAACGAGCGCGGCGGAAAGCGGAAAATCGGGCGCTAATCAATCTGGCGGCGCATTGAGCGGAGGCAAGTTCTCGATGTTTATCGCACTTGGAATGGCAGTGGCCCAAGGCGAGACTACGATTCGTCAGACAAACCGGAGGCGGCTCTCTCCGCATGAGCGTTTCAAGCGATGCATCCGCGTGTGACGTTACCGCCGTCACGAATGTCTACGTAATCGGCTCCATAAATTCTTTGAATTGGACTCTGCACCAATCTTGTTGCATCATGGAACCACTTCGCACACCAGCTCAGTTCGCCGGTCCCGCGAAGTCGCTGATTGCGCGCCAGCTATGTTAGCGGCGCCGACAATCTCCTGACCTTGTCGTTCTCCACCAAAGCCTGAGCCCATGCGATCCGGAACGTGCGGACAGCGTGCTCGTCAGACTTGCGCCGTCGTGTATCCCGACAGGCGCAGAAATGGAGATCCTATGACTTCGATTCGCAAATTCATCTATGCCACTCTGCTGGCCGCCACCACCCTCAACTTCGCGCCCAGCCTGGCGTCGGCGCAGTCCCCAGCCCACGGAAAATTCACTCTCAGTCACGACGTGATCTGGGGCAACGCCAAGGTTCCCGCGGGGCAATATGAATTCTCCTTCACGACGGAAGGCATCTCTCTGCTTACCTTGAGCAAGATCAGCGGCGCTCCCGCGGGATTCATGATGCTTGTGCCGGTGACGGAGGAGACAAAAGCCGCTGCCATCAGCCGACTGGTCCTCGAAACCACTGCCGACGGCAGCTATGTTAGCGCAATGCAACTGCCGGAGTTCGGCATGACGTTGCGCTTCAATGTACCAGCGGAGAAACAGATCGCCCGAGTTGCAACCACAGCTTCGGCGTCTGGACAGTAAGTCTCCCGCTACCTAAAGAAACGAGGGCGGATACCCAACCAGGTATCCGCCCTCGTTTTTTGCGTCGCAGATTTTAGGTCGTCTGCAGTTGTGAATTGCCACGGACGTCGTCGCTGAGCACGATGGCCTCGGCGATTTCCTTCATCGGCTTGCGCTTCTGGCGGCTTTGGCGCTGAAGAGCCAGGTAAGCCTGCTCTTCATTCAATCCCAGATCGCGTTGCAGAATGCCTTTCGCGCGTTCGACGACTTTGCGCGTCTGCAATTGTTCGGCGAGCGTGGAGTTGGCTTCTTCCAGGCGCGCCATTTCAATTTCCGCTCCAACCAGAAACCCGATGGTGGAGATCATACGAATCTCGCGGCGGCGGTAAACATGATGCTGGCGGTGCTGTAGATTGATGACGCCGACGACACGCCCGCGGCACATTATGGGAACGGAAAGAAACGCCTCGTAACTGTCTTCCGGGAGTTCGTGGAAGAATTGGAAGCGCGGGTCGTGCGCCGCTTTTTCTGGAATCGCGACGGGCTCAAGATGTTGCGCGACCCATCCAGTAATTCCCTGCCCGACCCGCAGCTTCAGGCCGTCGACAACATCAGGATGGGGATTCTTCGAAGCGCGCAGAACGAGATCGTCCCCTTCGAGAACATAAATAAGGCAAGAGTCGCACTTGACCAGCGCGGAAGCAAAATCGACGACACGACTCAAAACTTCGTGAAACCCGTCCGCCGTATTCAGGCGAACGCTGATTTCATGGAGTACATCTACGTGTGAATCCTCAACAGATATAAAGGTGTCCATGGCCTACATTATCGATCTTGTAGAGATTATGTCTAATTCCAAATTTTGATGGCGACGATAAAGGAATTCCGTCGAGATTGTTACCAATGTTTAACATCTTTTGCGCGCACTGAGCATCGGTGTGAGCGATGAGTCCTCAACGGCGCGAGGCCTTCCGATTTTCTTGAGGGCGACGGAAGTTATTACGCGCCTTATGGTTATCGGGCCTTGTCGAAGGGCGGAACCGCCACAAGCCACACCACGGCCTGAACTAGGAATTGCCCAGATGGCGGGGCCTTGTGCAGGCGCGATAATTGCCGGGCGCGCTCTAACAGACATCGGGCCACTCGGGGACTCGCCATTCCAGTGTTTCGCGTGCCTGTGATACACCATTCGAATGCCTGACAAAATTGCGGTGATGACGGGAGCTTCCAGCGGATTCGGATTGCTGGCGTCGATTGAACTGGCGAAAGCAGGGTTCCGCGTGGTTGCGACGATGCGAGACCTTGGCCGGCGGGAATGGCTCGATCAGGCGGCTACAGAAGCGGGAGTTAAGCAAAAGATCGACGTGCGTCCGCTCGACGTAACGCAATTCTCAGCCATGGATTTCGTCGATGCGGTGGTTCGCGACTACGGCCGCGTGGATGTGCTAGTCAATAACGCAGGATTCGTCGTCGCAGGCTTTGCGGAAGACATTAAGCTTGAGGAATTGCGGCTGCAGTTTGAAACCAATTTCTTTGGCGCGGTCGCGATGACCAAAGCTCTACTGCCCCTCATGCGGCAACAGGGTTCGGGACATATCATTCAAGTCTCGTCGATCCTCGGCCTGCAAGGTGCCGCGACGGTGAGCAGCTATTCCGCATCAAAGCACGCGCTGGAAGGATGGAGCGAGTCGTTGCGCCTTGAGGTGAATCCGCTCGGCATCAAGGTGGTTCTGGTCGAGCCTGGAGCCTTCGATACCGGTATCTGGACGCGAGGCGCGCTTATGGGCGCGGAGGCGACAAAGCAGAGTTCGCCGAATATCCAACGCAGTTTGCGTATGCGCGAACGGGTCACCAAGATTCCGAAGGCCGACCCTGTGATCGTGGCCCGCGTGATTGTGAGGATTGCGCAGTCTCCGAATCCCAAATTGCGGTATCTTGTTGGCCGCGATGCGAAGACCCAGGTGACGCTGAAACGCATCCTGCCGTGGAAATGGCACGAGAAATTGGTCGCGAAGTTTCTCAAGATCGATCAGGGCTAGGGCTTGGCGTCGAGATCGACCGTCTTTACCGGCAGATCCCAGTGGGCGTCGAGGATCTCAAACCGGCGTTGCTCTTCGCGGGTGTACGTGTCCTGATCCGGCCAGAGCTGCTTTTTCAACGCATCCTCGTCATAGGGCTCGTTGGCGACGGTAGCATTCTTGAAAACGATAGTGACGCGGAAATCCCAGCGGCCGTCTTCGGTCGTGTGGTAACGCGGCTGATCCATCCAGACTTTGAGTAGACGTCCCATCTCGACTTCCTTCTTGAGCATGGGGTAATGATTCTTTTTGAAAAGCTTCAGGAATTCATCGGCGTGTCCCCATTTCGTTTTGTAGTAGTACTCAACGACGAAGGGCTTTTCGGCAGGAGCGGACTGGGCGATTGACGCGACCGGCACGGCAAAGGCGACGAACAACAAAGCGACGAGAAGGCGGCGCATGGATTCCTCCGAAGAGAATTGAAGTCTGTACACTACCATTTTGCCGGGGCGCCCCGCATGAAACTGTGACGCGGTCGGCATTGGGAGGCCTGGCGGAAGAGCGGTTGCCAGATGCGGCTCTGGATTGGAGTTCGATGAGCGACGAACGGGATATCTTGCGGCTCTTTGAAGACGGCGATCGGGCGCTGATCTCGGCGAATGTAACCGAGCTGGAGCGCATCTACGCGGACGATTACGTGCAGTATGACGAATCGGGCAAGGCGTCCACGCGCGGAGATCTGATTCGCAATCTTACCTCTGGAGCCATACGTTTCATCGCGATGATCTCAACCTTGCGGAGCGTACGATTTCTGCGCGACGATTTGGCGGTCGTTCACGGCGCGGAAAAAGACGAAGTTGAGCGCGGGAGTAATCGCAGCTTCGTCGGGTACGTCTACATGGATGTCGTAGAAAAGCGCGGTGGGCGCTGGCAGATCGTGGCGTCGCAGCTGGCAAAGACAGCTTAGCTTCTTACTCGGCCGTTCCTAGCCGGTTCTGCCAGTGGCTCCAAACGAACCAGGCAATGCGCCACGAGCAGAGTCACGCCGATTACGGCGTCGAACTTGTGGAAGTACTTGCCCAGTTCCCGCCAGTTTTCGCCGAGCTTCATGCCCAGCCATGCCAAGCCTAGGCACCATGGCCATGATCCAAGAAACGTGTAAATGTGGAAGCGGGCGCGGGGCATGCGGGCGATGCCCGCCGGCAGCGCAATGAAAGTCCGGATTACAGGTAGTAGGCGAGCGATGAATACCGCGAGGTATCCCCAGCGCGCGAAGAAGCGGTCTGCCCAGTCGAGTTCGCGGCGTCCCATTAGGATCCATCGGCCGTAGCGTTCGACCAGCGGGCGTCCGCCGTAGCAGCCGATTTCGTAGGCGACGAGCGACCCGAGATTGCAGCCGATCGCGCCCGCGGTGGCCGCCCAGAAAAGCTTGAACGTACCTTGGAAGACAAGATATCCCGCGAAGGGCATGATCAGTTCGGAAGGCAGCGGGATACACGCCGACTCGATCGCCATAAGGATTGCGATTCCGGCGTAGCCGGTGACGGCGATGATCTTACTGATGAAGATGAACAGGATTGCGAGGATGCGTTCAGTCATAGAGACAGTAGTTTGTGGTTAGTGGGTCGGTGGCTAGTGAAACCTAAAAGGGTTACGACCGACGATCAGAATCTTAAGAATCTCTCTCAGTGTAGCGGAAAATTTGAATTGGGTAACTCGGAACGAACTCCTTGATGCTGGATCGTGCGCACCAGCCAATCATGACTCGCCACGTTCCCTAGAACGAGCCTTCCTGGGTGAAAGCGTAGCCTGGGAGGGTGGCGCCTTGCGGGCCTTTGGAAACTTTAATGCGTACGGTAGGAGCTTCAGGGGCCGTAATTCCAGCCGGGCGCAGCATCGCGTATTGAGTGAAAACCTCGTTGTAGACCTTGGTCACGAGGTAATCCTGGCCGTCAGCTTCGCTGCGCCACACTTGCCCAAGTTGGATGGAATTCACGGCCATGGATGGTTTCCTGAGACTGATCGGATAGCTTCAGACTACCGGGGCCCCTTCGAGGCGTCAATTCCCAGAGAGGTTACCGACGGACAGTGAACGAACTCTACCCGCGGTCAGCTTCAGCCGAGTGGCAACCCGGAAAAGATTGCTGTTCGAGTCGAAAAAGTCCTAATCCCTCGGCCTTCGACAAACTGAATTTCGTTTAAGGTGCCTTCCCCCAACAGAAACACCCAGAGGAATCTGGACATCTGGATGTTTCAATGCCACCTCAGCGACCACACGGCCGGCAGCATGATGACCGACTACGAAGTCTTGCGCTCAGATCGGACTCCAAGGGCCGGCTTGTTGGGCAGGGGCGAGATGATCCGCGCCGTCGTGCCTTCCACAGAAGATGGCTGTTAAGATGTGGGCGCAAGGAGACGCTTCATGACTCGTGGTGTCGTTCCGCGTCAGCCCGCCCGCACGGGCCGTCAGGACAAAATAGGCAAGATCCATGTGGGGACGGGCGGCACAGCGAGCGCACCGCGGCAGGCCAAGGACCCGGGGCGAAGCAAGGCCACGTCATCGGCCCCAAAACCCCGCCAGAAGCCAGTAGGAAAGGCTGCTCCCGCGGCGAAGATCAAAGGCTACAATCCCATCGCTCCGGAGCGGGTGGCGGAGATCCTGAGGCGGTTGAATGAGTTGTATCCCGAGGCGACCTGCGCTCTGACGCACTCAAGCGCATGGGAGCTCTTGGTAGCGACGATTCTTTCGGCTCAATCGACGGATGTGAATGTCAACCGCGTTACACCGGAACTGTTTCGGAAATATCCGACGGTCCAGGCGTTTGCTGCGCTGACCCCGGAGCAATTGGAGCCCGATGTTCGATCGACTGGGTTTTTCCGCAACAAGTCGAAGTCGGTTGTCGGCGCAGCTAAAAAGATAGTCGCCGAGTTTGGCGGGCAGGTTCCGGACGATATCGAGAAGCTGCTGACGCTTCCAGGGGTCGCGCGAAAGACAGCGAACGTCGTGCTCGGCTCATGGTTCAAGAAGGCTGAAGGTGTGGTGGTTGATACGCACGTGCACCGGATCTCTCGAAGATTGGAACTTACGACGCAGGATACCCCGGAGAAGATCGAACAAGACTTGATGAAAATCATCCCGCGTGAGCGCTGGATTTTGTTCTCGCATCAGATCATCTGGCACGGGCGCAAGCTCTGCATTGCCCGCAAGCCGAAGTGCGCCGAGTGCTTGCTCGAGAACATCTGCCACGCCGGGGACAAGACCTGGAGCACCGTGGACATGCACAAGAACGCGAAAGCGTAGTGACTCTTTACCACAGAGGAAGATGGAGAACCCAGGGGAATTCCGCCGGATCTTCTTG
Source organism: uncultured Acidobacteriota bacterium (assembly GCA_963700225.1). GTDB lineage: Bacteria > Acidobacteriota > Terriglobia > Terriglobales > Acidobacteriaceae > Sulfotelmatobacter. Next base: position 983,135 of record CAVOWU010000009.1, on the reverse strand, counting down.
TCCACTTTCGGCTCGGCTTATTGCTCTCCTAACTCATTCAGAACGGGATTGGGCAGGGAGTGCATGCTCCGATTCTTCGGCTGATCTTGCGCGAAGATCATAATTTCGTTCGTTCCTTTTACGAGCCAGGGTGCGGGGACGTAGAGGGTCTGCTGTGGGCCGAGATTCCAGAAGCGGCCGACGGCGTGGCCGTTGATCCAGACGGCTCCCTTGCCCCAACCACGGGTGTCGAGGAAGGTATCGCCCGTGTCTTGCAAATTGAAATGACCCTGGTAGAAGGCGGGACCGCCTGGAGATCCCCGCGCTTTTGAGAATTGAAGGCGCGAGCGATCGTTCATGGGAAGCGGAAATACTTCCCAACCGGACAGTTCGTTTCCCGCAAGGGTTACGGCTCCGCCGATTCCCTGCCGTTCATTGCGCAGTTCCGTGGTGAAATTGATGCGGCCGGTGCCTTCGACGAGGATGTCGATCGTTGTCTCGCCGCCCGCGGTGATCGAAAGGTGATCCTGCTTCTTGCGGCGGTCGAGGGTTCCTGCGAGTTTGCCGTTCACGTAGATTCGAGCGTAGCTGCGAAGCTCGCTGATCTTGAGCTCACCGGATAGAGGGGGTTTGATCTTCGTGCGGTAGAGGATGTATCCGTACGACTGACCGAACATTTCCATGGGACTCGGCTTGTCGACCCTGATCGGAGTCGGTAGGTTCGACCAAAGCGGCGCAATTTCGGATAACTCAAATTCCGGAATTTCAATCACAGGGGACGCAGGCGGTGGATCCGGGAACTTCTCTCCTGGACGATGCTTCGCGATGATGTCGCGGAAAGCAAAATACTTCTTGGTGAGCAAGCCCGATTCGCTCACCGGGGAATCGTAGTCATAGCTGGTGACGTCGGGTTCATAGCGCTTCTCCCAGTTGGCGCCGTTCAAGAATCCGAAGCTCGTTCCTCCGTGAAACATGTAGAGGTTGATGGAATACCCCTGCGAGAGAATCCAATCGAGCTCCTGGGCCTGCTGATTGACGCGAGTGTCGTGATGCTTTTCGCCCCAGTGGTCGAACCATCCGTCCCAATACTCTCCGCTCATCATCGGCTGACCGGGGCGGAACTTCTGCAGCTTGGCGAATTCTGACTTTGCTTCACCCGGCCCGAAGTTGACGACGGCATGGACGCCGGGCAGCGTCCCGGCGGGCAGTTCGTCGCCGCCGTCGGCGGTGTAGAGAAGAACCTCTCCGAGGCCGGCATTCTTGAGCGCGGCGAGAACGCGATTCATATAGTTCTTGTCGTTGCCGAAGGAACCGTACTCATTTTCGACTTGAACGGCGATGATGGGGCCACCGTGCGTGAGCTGTAGCGGAGCCAATTCCCTTCCCAGGCGTTGAAGCCAGCGTTCGGCCGGGGCGAGGAACCTTTCATCACTACTACGCAGGACGATGTCAGGATCGGCGAGAAGCCACGCGGGCAGGCCTCCAAGATCCCACTCGGCGCAAGCATATGGCCCGGGACGCAGAATAACGTGCAGGCGTTCTTCCTGCGCGATACGGATGAATGCCGCCACGTCGAGAGATCCGCTGAAGTCGTAGACTCCGGGCTTGGGCTCGTGCACGTTCCAGAAAACATAAGTTGAAATGGTATTGAGCCCCATGGCGCGGGCTTTCTGCAGACGATCGCGCCAGTATTCGCGCGGGATGCGCTCGTAGTGCAGTTCGCCGGAAATGATCTGCAGGGGCTTGCCGTCGAAGATGAAGTGGTCGCCTTCAATACCAATATGGTGTTGGGCTTCTTGCGCGCTTGCGCGAGCGACTGGGAACGCGAGAGCTGCTGACAGGAGTAGAGCGGAGACTATTCGGCAAAGCGCTGAGTCGTTCATGAATTATGCGACCTGGGATAGTCCTTCGTGTCCGCAGAGCGGAATAATGCTCTGCTAGACTCTCTTTTTTACCTTACCTTGAGGATCTGCGCCATGCGGCTGTGTCCGCTGTTGGTTATTGTCATGCTCATGAGTGGTGCAGTCGTCGAAAGTGCTGCGCAAACCTTGCCTGTTCCGCAGGCGATTACCGATCCGAAAAAAGTGTCGTCCAAGCCAAACGCGCAGGTCGAGCCGCGCGGACTGACCATTGAGAAGCTTTATATGACACGGCAGATCGGGCGGGCGACGTGGTCTCCGGATGGAAAGAGGATCGCGTTCGTATCGAATATGAGCGGACGAAACAATTTGTGGATTGTGCCAGCGGAGGGCGGATTTCCCGTGCAGTTGACCGTGAGCGACCAGCGGCAGACGAATCCGGCATGGTCGCCGGATGGAAAGTGGATCGCGTATCAATCCGACTTCGACGGGGACGAAGTGTGGGACATTTTTCTGGTTTCGCCTAAGACTGGGAAAGTGGTGAACCTGACTCAGACCAGCGAGATTGCCGAGTTGAATCCGACGTGGTCGCCGGACGGGCGTTATCTGGCTTATGAAGTAAAGTCGAAGACCTCCGCCGCGTATGAGATCGACGTCTACGACATGATCATGCGCGAGGTGAAGCACATCACCTCGAACACACCTCAGGACAAGCGGAATATGAATCCCATCTGGTCGAAGGATGGGAAGTTCATCGTTTACACGCAAGAGCAATCGAAGGGGACGGACTCGAACATTTTTATCGCGGAGGTGGCTAGCGGGACATAGCACGCAGCTTACGCCGCACGATGGAGAGCAACTCATTTCCGCCAACTCGATTTCCCCCGACGGGAAGCGGGTACTGCTGACATCGAATGCTGCGAATGGCTTTGAGAACGTCGGGTTGCTGGATGTGGCCAGCAAGAAGATCAGTTGGATCACCAAAGACAAGTGGGAGATTCGTGCCGGGGAGTTTTCGCCCGACGGCAAGCGTCTCACTTTCAGCGCTAATGTCGACGGAAACGAAGACATCTACCTGCACGATCTCGCGACGGGCAAATCGACCGCGCTTGACGATACCCAAGGGTGTTAACGAGCTGGCTGGCGGACACTCTGCGTTCAGCGCGGACGGGTCGCGATTGCTTTATTTTCATAATGGACCGACTGCGCCCAGCGATCTTTGGGTGTATCACCTCGCGACCGGAAAATCTCAGCAGATTACGCATTCGCTGTTGGCTGGGATTCGATCGGAGGATCTGGTTGAACCGTATTTGATTCACTACCCGAGCCGCGACGGTAAGTGGACGATCTCGGCGTTTCTCTATGTACCCTTCAACATGGCGCGGAACGGGCAGAACGCGGCCATCGTCTACATTCACGGCGGGCCAACGGCGCAGACTATGAATTCCTTCAACCGATTCGTCCAATTCGCGGCGAATCAGGGCTACATGGTGCTGGCGCCGAATTATCGCGGGTCGACTGGATATGGAAAAGAATTCCAACAAGCGAATTTATTCGACATGGGCGGCGGCGATCTGCAGGACGTGCTCGCCGGCGTCGATTGGATCAAGCAGACTGGACATCTCGATCCGAAGAAGATCGCGGTGATGGGCGGCAGTTACGGCGGATACCTGAGCATGATGGCCGTGACGAAGGCTCCGGAGGTTTGGGCAGCGGGCGTGCCGATTGTACCCTTCGTGAACTGGTTCACCGAAATCCAGAATGAGGATCCGCTTCTACGGCAATCCGATCTCTCGACGATGGGTGATCCGGTGAAAAACAAGGCTCTGTATGAAGACCGGTCGCCGATAAACTTTATCGATCAGATCAAGGCTCCACTACTGCTGCTGGCGGGAGGGCATGATCCGCGGTGCCCGAAATCGGAGACGCAGCAGGTGGTGGATGCGATCAAGAAGCGCGGCGGGACGGTCGACTACAAGATCTACGAGAACGAAGGGCACGGATTCGCGAGAGTGGAGAACCAGATCGATGCGTATAAGCGTGTGGCGGATTTCCTGCTGGCGCATGTTGTGCCGGCGGATTGCAGTTGTTCGCTGAACGAGTAGCTGCGGAGGCTAAAGCCCGAATGTTTTCGCGCGCTTAACGTGGCCCTTGCAGGGGCCGCTCTTTCACGCGGCCGCGCTTGCCTACACGATCGCTCTGCACGATCGTGCCCTTGGGGGCAGTTTTTTCCGCGTTCCTCTCCGGCGGAGTCCTGAGTTTCACTTACTGTTGTTGCTGTTGTTCCTGCTCCGTGCGCATGGAGGGGGCGCGCACCAGCACGGGGCGCGATCGCACAACAAAGCTTGGAGTCGCGGTCTCGATCGGGGTGCTGTCAGCAGGGCTTACCGTCACGGCCACGCTCAATTCGCTTTGCGCCTCGCCTTTATATATGCCGCGGGTCGGGGGAACGTCGGCATAGTCGCGGCCAATGGCCACACGGATGTGGCGATCGCCGCCGACCAGATTGTTCGTCGGATCGAATGCCACCCATCCCAGCCGCGGCACCAGCGCTTCGATCCAGGCGTGGGATGCTCCTTCGAGAGAGCGGTCTTTTTTCTCCTCATCGCGGTGGAACATGTAGCCGCTGACATAGCGAGAAGGAATTTGTAACCTTCGAACCAGCGCGATCATGATATGGGCGAAATCCTGGCAGACTCCCTGCCGGCTCTGCAGCGCATCTTCAATCGGGGAATCCACCTTGGTGCTGTTGGGAACGTAGGCGAATTGGGTGTAGATGGCTTCGTTGAACTCGGTCAGTAGCTCAAGCGGATTTCCGCGGCGCTCACAGTTCAACTCTTTGGCCAGAGAGTCTAAGGGAGCGCTCGAATGGGCGAAATGGCTGGGCAGAAGCATCTCCCAGTAATCACCAGCGGCGACCAAGGCATCGAGATCGGACCAGTCGCCGCAATCGGAAGCCCGCGGCGGCGTAATGGACTCGACGTCGATCGACGACTGCGCCGTAACTTTCACCTGCGAGTGACTCCCGGCGATATCGAAGTGATGGACGATGTTCCCCATGAAGTCGTAGTACTGCATGACGTTGGCTGCGGGATCGACGTGGAGCGTGAAGCTGACGCAGCGCTGGTCGCCGTCGCTGCGGGGCTGTAGGCGCACCTCCATGATGCTTTCGCGGACCGCAGGCTCGTAGCGGAAAGTCGTCGTGTGACGGACGGAATAGATCATTGGATTATTGAATCATTCAGTCACTGAACGGCTAAAACAAGATCATTTACGACACCAGCGCTGATTCCACCGAATAGTCGAAGTACACCTGATGGATCGCGGTGTGCGCCTGCGCGCACTGCCAGCGGACGCTGTCAACGTATCCAGTTGCACCCGAGGCCATGATTTCTTCGATCTGGCTGAAACTGAGAGTCGCCTGAAGGCGGCCCGCGAGGCGCACCGGTTGTTCGGCCTTGCGCTCGGTCATTTCCCCGATTGCGGCAAGCGAGGCGTGCACCATGTCGACGGAAAACCTCACCGAGTGCGGGAACTCGGGATTCAGCAGCAAGAACTCCGCGACTCGCAGCGGACGTAGCTCCGCCGTGTAAGTTTTGCAGTAGGCTTCAAAGGCTGCACAGGATTTAAGCAGGCCCACCCACTCGATGTACTCTTCGCTTTCTACTGCTTGATCGAGGGGATGAGACAAGCTTCCGAAATATGTACGGATCAGACGCGCGAGTGCGTCGGTCCGCTCGACGAAGCGGCCGAGTTGGATGTATTGCCAGCCCTCGCCGTGCGACATGGTGGAATCGGTGACGCCCTGGAAGAGATGGGCTCCATCCTGGACCGCCCGAAAGAAGATGTGCGAGTGCAACAGCCACGCTTCGCTCGCGGTAGTGCTGTTGACCTGCAGGTAAAGTCGGTTGAGCTGCTCCCACATTTCGGAGCTGCATTGTTCACGGACTTGGCGCAGGTTTTCCCGTGCGGCAACCACGCATGACAAAATGGACGAGGAATTCGTTCGGTCTAGTGTGAGGATGTGGGTCAGCTCTCTCGATCCGATCTTGCCATCTTCCGGTGGAGGCACCTGGCAGGCTTCGAGCATACGGAGCCAGCGTCCTGCGCCGGCCTCGGGCGATTGATCGAGCCGAAGCTGCAGATTGACGTCCATGAGGCGCGCCGTATGTTCGGCACGCTCAAGGTAGCGGCTCATCCAATACAAACTGTCCGCGACCCGGGATAACATGGCCGTTCTCCTTCGATCTTCCACTCTCATGCGCGCAGGACCCAGGTATCCTTGCTACCGCCGCCCTGCGAAGAATTCACCACCAACGATCCTCGCCGCAACGCCACTCGCGTTAATCCTCCGGGAACTAACGTGACATTTTCTCCATACAAAATATAAGGACGCAGATCGACGTGCCGGGCCTGCACTTCTCCCTCAAGGAAGCAAGCCGCGCGTGAGAGGCTCAGAGTCGGCTGAGCGATATAGTTGCGAGGCTCAGCTTCGATGCGACGGCGGAAGTCTTCCCTTTCGGGTTCGGTGCTGTGCGGGCCGATCAGCATCCCATAGCCGCCCGATTCGCCGACAGCCTTAACCACCAGCTCGTCCAAATGCTCGAGTACATAACTCCTTTGAGATGGATCGGTGAGTAAGTAAGTCTCGACATTCGCAAGGATGGGGTCTTCGCCGAGGTAGTAGCGAATGATTGCCGGAACGTAGGCGTACAACGCCTTGTCGTCGGCCACACCGGTCCCGATCGCATTGGCCAGGATGACATTGCCAGCGCGATAGGCGTTGAAAAGGCCCGGCACCCCCAAATTGGAGTCGCGGCGGAAGCAGAGCGGGTCTAGGAAGTCATCGTCGACACGGCGATAGATTACATCGACGCGCTGCAAACCCGCCGTGGTGCGCATGTAAACAATATTGTCGTGGACCAGAAGATCGCGTCCCTCGACGAGTTCAATACCCATCTGCTGGGCAAGAAAGGTGTGTTCGAAGTACGCAGAATTAAAGACGCCCGGGGTGAGCAGCACAACTTTGGGCTCGTGGCGTGAAGTGGAATTGGGAGGCGTCAGAGCCCGCAAAGTTGACAACAGAGCTTGGGCATAGTGATCGACGGGACAGACGCCATAATCACGGAACAGTGTCGGGAAGACTTTTTTGAGCACCTTGCGGTTCGCCAGCATATAGGAAACGCCGCTGGGGACGCGCAGATTGTCTTCGAGCACTGCGAAGCTTCCGTCAGGCAAGCGGACCAGGTCGGTCCCGCAGATACTGACGTATATCCCGTGAGGAACGGAGAGTCCCCGCATCTCGCGGCGGAAATGGCGGCAGCTGTACACCAGTTCGCGGGGGACGATGCCATCGGCGAGAATCCGGCCGCCATGGTAGATGTCTTCCAAGAACAGGTTGAGGGCGGCGATGCGCTGGGTAAGTCCGTTTTCGATCTTGCGCCACTCGGCAAACGGGATAATCCGCGGCAGAAGATCATTGGGGAATACTCGTTCGGTGCCCTCGTCGTTGCCATATACGGTGAAGGTGATCCCCTGGTGGAGAAAGGAGAGGTCGGCGGCCTGCTGGCTCTTGCGCAGTTCCTCGGGAGGGAGTTCCAAAAGCCTCTGGAATAGAGCTTTATAGTGAGCCCGAGGCGTACCCGGTGACGCGAACATCTCATCGTAGGCCGAATCGAATTGGTAGTTTCGAAATGGCGGACGAAACAGACTGAGCGGCGCGTCGGGTGGGTTCATCCGGCGCACAAGTCCGCGAGTTCGGGTACGGCTCGGCTGCACCCTTGAGACTCTAGGTTCCGAATTGGCCGGAGTCCAATCAAAATTGTTTATGGGAAGGATTTGGAAATCAGGCGCAGGGGTCAGGGGTCGATGATTAGCGACAAATGAGTAGTGGCCTGAGAGGAGAAATTCCTCCCTTTCCCGGATGACGCACCCACAGCAATCAGACTTCGGGCTAAACTCGCGATACTTGCCACTAGTTACTGGTCACTGAGCTCTCGACCCTGCCCCCTGATTTACTCCTTCTGCCCGGAGGCAAATACCGTCCAAGGCCCAGCCTTCATATCGCGGAGCAGCGGCTTCTGCCAAGAGTATTCCGGATGGTGCTCCAGGAACTCCGCCGCGAGGAAATCTGCACCGCAGGGATGTCCTGCGCGGGCCACGAAGCTCATTTTCGCGGTCATGGCGCTGTCAGTGGCTTTACCTTGGACCGCACCGCCGGGGTTATAGGCATCCCACGCCCACTCCTTGACTCCTCGAGGAGAGGCGTCGACGTGGCCGCAGAGAGCACGCTCGTTGGCCTGCTCCTTCTTCTCGAAGCTGTCGACGTGATCGGAGAGGAATTGCTCCGCCATATTCACGTCGATTTTGCCTTTCGCCTGCTGCATGATTTCTTCCCAGCGGGCGTGGCGAGCATTCGGAGAGGAGGACGCGTCAGTTGGATCGAAACTGGTTTCTTCTCTGATCACCTTTGGATCCCGGGCAAAATTAGAGCTGACGAAGTATCCGTCTTTCGTTCGCCATAGGGGAGTATTCTTCAACCCTAGCTCGAGATAAGCAATTTCGCCGGTCTTTCGGTCGCCGATCAGCCAGTCGTTGGCGTAGCCGCCGTTGTTGCCTTCTTTGATAATTCGAACGTAGTCGTCGATGTTGTTGGCGTATTGCAGGGCTTTGCGGGCGCGCATGAACTCCGGCTTGCCGTTCGGATCCCAGCCTTCAAACTGGGTGATGGTGGTCTCGGTGATCATGATGCCCGCGGAGTTGACTCCGAAGTCGTCGTCGCTGACGATCACTCCAGGAAAGCCGTCCATGAGGATGCGGTTGCCGTGCTTGGGCTGGATGTCGAAGACGATGACCCAGCGCTCGCCCGCCAGATAGCTGGTCCAGTTATTGTGGGCGATTACGATCTGGTGATCTTTGGTCATGCTTCCCGTCGCGATGAACGCGCTGCAATTGCCCGGAGCCGCCAGCTTGGGATTCTTCGCAGACTTCTGCTGCTTATTCAGCCACGGAACGTAGTAGTCGGGGACTTCCTCGAAACCGTTGAGCGCGACGATGTCGTAGACATCGAGATCTACACCGCGGGCTTTCAGTCCATCGGCAATACCCTGCAACTCCTGCTGGTACTCCGCGTCGATGTGGGGCCAGAGCATCTGGCGAGCTGTCGTGCGGAAAAATTCCCAGTCCTTCTGGCTTTCGCGGGTGTCGAAGAGCTTGATCGCCTCAAACGCGTCGGCGATTTCTGGGGCAAGCAGATAGCCGTGCTGGAATCCGATGTCTGACGGGGAGCCTTCGAGATGAACGTAGGTCCAGCCTCCTTGCTGAAACCGGTAGGCCTTCTGCAACCGGGCATCTGACGAATCGCTCCCGAGCGCCCGTCCGGCGCAAATCAATACCAGCGTCAAGGCGATCAGCCACTCACAACGCCTAAGTACATTTCCCATGATTCCTCGTAAGATCAGCTTGGGTCCGCGGGAACATTCTAGCCCATGAATCGATCCAGCCCGATTCTGTTCTCTAGATGTTCGTACGCTGGTCTGGGTGCCGGGTCAGATACCAGCATGGCTGAGATCCGTCGTGGGGGAACAAAGCGTGGACGCAGGTCTCCGGTTGTGGAGGATCGAAGATGAGCTGTGTTTTTCCGTTCTTCTGCAGGATCGCATAGTAGTGATTCACTGTCACCGATCCGTAAGCATTCCGGTTCGCCGCAACTCGCACCCGAAAAATCGCGTAGTCCAATCCAAAGGCCAGAACCGCTGCACCCAGAATGGCCAGAAGCGTGGCGAGGAAGATTCGCCGGAGACGCTCCCGAAGCTTGTGGGCCGAGGATGGGATCACGAGGCGAGATTATATGCCTGAGGGTGTGGTTCAGGGCCTTGGAAGGTAAAAGTCCGCGAGCAGCGCTGGAGCTAAGCGTGACGGAAAGCCGAGCCCGTGTCTCCAGGTGCCTCTCTGTCGTTGACAATTTACCCTCTGACAGGCAAACTACCGCATTCGCCGGGAAAGGCGTCTGGCGAGCGTCCGTGGACGGGTGTGCGGCATTTTGCCCTTCCAGGCCGTATACTCAATTTTCGCTTCGTCCATGGCCATGACCGAGCAACGCGTCTCGTATACGCTGGACTCCTCGCTGGAGACGATCGACAGTGCCGAAGAGAAAGCCACCCGTATTGCCACAGAACTCGGATTTGGCGACGACGAGATCATGCAAATTTCGATGGCCGTCCGAGAGGGCGCGGTTAATGCCGTGTTGCACGGCAATGGATATGCCCCGGACAAGAAAGTCACACTCGCGTTCGAGCGCACCAGCGAGGACCTGATCATCACGATTCGCGACCAGGGACCGGGTATGGATTTGAGCAAAATCCCCAACCCTCTGGCTCCCGAGAACCTGCTCAAGACGTCAGGGCGAGGAATTTTTTTAATGCGTTCGTTTATGGATGTGGTGGAGATTCGCCCATCCGCAACGGGCACCGAACTTAAATTGATAAAGCGCGTCCACGGGCCAACCGCGGGCGGCAAGGAGGCTTCCCAGTGAGCATGAAGGTTGGTATTCGGCAGGTGGATGGAGTAACAATTGTAGACTGCAGCGGTCGAATCACCCTGGGCGAAGGCAGTGTAGTCCTTCGCGACACGGTGCGCGAACTGCTCGGTAAGGGAAACAAAAAAATCGTCCTGAATCTGAACGATGTCAACTACATCGACAGCTCGGGCATCGGTGAACTGGTGAGCGCTTTCACGACCACCAAGAATCAGGGCGGCGAACTCAAACTGCTGAACCTGACCAAGAAAGTCAACGATCTGCTCCAGATCACCAAGCTCTACACCGTCTTCGACGTGAAAGACGATGAGGCTTCCGCAGTTAAGTCCTTCAAGTAAGAGTTTCTTCCATTCGGGTTCCCCATTTCTCGTGTTGCTTGCGAGAAGTGGGGATTACGCCCAGTTTCATTTCGGAACGGTTTGCTCAGAGTTTTGTCCAGGATCACCGACTCTTCATTCTTGCGGACCGCAGAATGAATTCATGTTCCGATCGTTACGTTGCACGTTATTCCCTTGCTCTTCTGTCGTTCTGCTGCTCCTTTCCGCTGCGCCATTGCTCGTCGCGTCCGATTGCATCCCGATCCAAGAAGCCCGGCAGCATGTCGGCGAAACCAGGTGTGTGACGGGGAAAGTTTCCGGCGTCAAAGTGGGTTCCAAGGGCGTTCACTTCCTCCATTTCTGTGAGGACCAGATGGCCTGTCCGTTCACCGTCGTGATTTTCTCCCAAGATCTGAAGGATGTCGGCGACGTACGTCGCCTTGTGGGGAGAACGATCGAGATTCAGGGAGCGGTGAAGCTCTACGATGACCGCGCAGAAATGATCCTCAAGCGGATTAGCCAAATCAGCGGCGGCGCGACCATGATCCCACCGTTGCCCAAGAATTACGACGTTGAGAACCGGGGCCACTACAGTGCGGGACATCTGCGCCCCACCAAGAAACCGGCAAAGACCAAGCCTGTGCCAAACACCACGATCACCTACGGGGAATCCGACAGCGCAGAGTCTCCCGACTGATCCTGCCGGCGCTGAAACCCTCTTTCGTTTCCGGTAGGTATACTGCCTCTCACCATTGTGGAGGCGGCATGAGTGGGACATCTCAAGATGGCAACATCACGCGTAGGAGTGCGCTGGCGGTCCTGACTTCAGCGGGCCTGGGTCTTGCGGCGAGCGGTCTGCCTGTGCTCGCATCTGATCCGACCAGCGATCTGTTAAGTCAACAGCTGCCGAAGTTCACGGAGAAATCGCGGTCTCTCCTTCGGGAATTGCTGGAGAATTCCAGCTACAGCGGTCAGATCCCTGCGGAGGCGGTTGCCACACTCGCGCGAAACCAAAGCACCACAGTGGAGAAGTTGATGATGGAACTGTTGCCTCTGGCGCAGAGTTATTCGCGCGCGCCGATTTCCAACTTCTTCGTCGGTGTTGTAGCGCGCGGTGCGAGCGGCAGCCTCTACACCGGGGCCAATATCGAGATTCCTGGCCAGTGCCTGGGATTTGCGGTGCATGCGGAGCAGTCGGCGCTTTCGAACGCCTATATGCACGGAGAACGGTCAGTGGCGGCCCTCGCAGTGGGAGGCGCGCCGTGCGGGCACTGCCGTCAGTTCATCGACGAGATGTCGCCTGACGGTGAAATCCTGATCTTGACGCCCAAGGATCCTCCCGCAAAGCTTTCGGCGATCCTACCGTCGGCGTTTGGGCCAGCGGCGCTCGGCATGTCACATGGAGCGTTTCCCGTGGAGGAGAAAGACCTCAAACTTCTCGTGGATTCCGCGGATCCGTTAACCCTGGCGGCGCTTGATGCTGCCAGAAAGTCATATGCCCCTTACAGCAAGTCTCCGGCTGGCATTGCGATTCGAGGTTGGCGCGGACGAGTTTTTCGTGGATCGTACATCGAGAATGTTGCTTTTAATCCTAGCCTCTCTCCGCTGCAAACCGCACTCGCGGCGATGATTGCCGCCGGCGAGCCTTATTCTGCGATATCCGCCGTTACCCTGGTAGAAGTTGTAGGAGCCAAGATCAGCCAAAGGAACGTGACGGCCGCGGTCATGGCCGCAATCGCCCCGAGCGTTAAGCTCGAAGTGGTCTCCGCCATGAATTAGAGAGAACTCCTCCTATCGCAACTCAGCTTTCACCTGCCCGGAGGTTTTATATGAAACGTTTGGCGCCAGCAATCGGTCTATTCCTTATCGCTCCTCTGGTGGCAGAATATTTGCTCGGGGATCTGCCCATCAAGATGCTCGGAGCCCTGGTGATTCTCGCGCCGATGTATGGCGGCGGAGCGTTGCTGATTCGTGAATTTGCCCGACGAACCGGAAAAGGGTGGCCCACGATCTTCGTGCTGGCTTTTGCCTATGCCGTGCTCGAAGAAGCTTTCACTACGCAGACTCTCTTCAATCCGAATTACCTGCATTTGAATCTACACCTGCTCCAACCGGCATACATTCCGGCTTTGGGGATCGGCGCTTGGTGGACAGTTTTCGTGCTGACTTTGCACACCGTATGGAGTATCTCCACTTCAATTGCGCTGGCCGAGGCATTAGTACCAAAGCGCGCCACGACCCCTTGGCTGGGGACCGTCGGCCTGATCGTGGTTAGTGGCTTGTTCGTCTTGGCCGCCATCGCGTCGACGCGTTTTGAGATCAAGCAAGACCATTTTGTTGCTTCGACTGCTCAGTTCGCGGTGTCGGCCGTCGTCTGCGTTCTGGCGATTGTCGTGGCGTTTCGGTTGCCCGCAAGTCTTCCTGCCGACAAGATTGGATCCGTGCCCAGCCCCTTGGTCGTTGGTTTTGGTGCACTGGCGGCGGGATCGATTTTCATCATCGTTCCCAACGTCTGGGGATGGCGAGCCGTAGGTATCTACATTGTTCTGGACTTGATCGTGATTGCCGCGGTTTCGGCGATGTCGAGACGGGCCCACTGGGATGCCCGGCACCGTCTGGGCCTGGCGGCAGGTGCAGCGCTCACCTACGCTTGGCATTCATTCATTCAGTCACCTGCAGTCGGCAGCGCGGGAGTGGGATTCAGGGTCGGCAATGCCATTTTCGCTGCAGCTCTGATCGTGCTTCTATTCTTCGCCGCGCGTCGTACTTCGCGTTACGTCGCCGATCTCGCCTCTTCTGGCGGCTAGACCATCCCTTTGCGCAACTCGTCGAGAGGATACTTTGTCCCACGCCACACGATGCCGTCATTCCATAGTGTCAGGATCATCGATCGCAACAGGGTATAGATAAACAGCGCGGCGCTCACGGGATGCAACAGGAAATAGTACGGAGGGACGGCGGAACGCAACGACATTCCAACGTAGATGCAAAACAGCGATCCCAACGCAATAGCATACGGAATCCGTGCCCAACCGTGGGCCAGCCAGATACCAAGAAACGGGCCGAAGTTCAGAAACGCGAGGCCGAAAGCCGAGAGCACAGTCCGCCACCACTGGAAGGAAAGCACGGCAAAGAAGTTCTTGGTCAAATTGTTGACGATACCCATGGCGCCGCGGGCCCAGCGGATCGAGATTAGATCTCCGCCGAAAACATTCCTTTGCGCGAACCCCGCTTTCTTGACGACTTTCCCCAGCTTCATGTCATCAAGCACCTCCATGCGCAGGGCCTGATAGGTGCCGACCGCGTCATACACACGCCGCCTCACCAGATTGAACGCACCCACGCCCATGTGATCGTCGGTGCTGGGATCGGCCACCTTCCACGGACGATGACCGAACATGAACATGGTCTGGAAAAAAGCGATCATCATGTATTCGCCCGGACGCTTCATAATCATCCGCGGAAACAGCACCAGGTGATCGGCGGGCTCGAACTCGGCATAGGCCAGTGCTCGCCGTAGCGATGCAGGCTTGAAGATCACATCGGCATCAGTAAAAAGCAGCCAGTCGCCGGTTGCGTAATTTGCTGCAGTCCACATGGCGTGAGTCTTGCCCAGCCAACCGGGGGGTAATTCTTCATGATGGACGACGCGGAGGGCGGGAGTGGAACTTGAGTTCTTCGCAACCTTCTCCATAATCTCGCCCGTACGATCCGTCGAGCGATCATTGACGGCGATGACCTCGTAATTGTCGTAGTCGAGCGCGAGAAGGCTCCTCAGCGCCTGTTCGATTGCTTCTTCTTCATTCGCGCGCGGGAACGATGATGGAAACGCGGGGATTGCCGGAGCGCGAGACCGGATTTCGATTCCACTCGGGGCGGGAAACATCGGCAACACTGGGCATCCCGAGAGTTGCATCTACGATGCGGGAGAACCACGCTAGCGCAAGAATTGTTCCCGCAATCCAATAAAAGTAGACCATCCCGGTTACGTCTTCCCTGCCTCGGTCTTCCCGCCTTCGATCCCGGCGCTCTCGAACGAAACCGGCGGCGCAAACTTCATCCCGTAGAACAGTATGGCAGCGGACACTCCCATAGCGATCACGGGCAGAATAAACGCCGCTTGGAGCGAGCGCTTATCAGCCACCCATCCCATCATAGTCGGCGAAGGTACGTCGCCGAGAATGTGAATGATGAAGATATTCACGGCCAGCGCAGTCGCGCGAATGTGCGCTCCCACGGAATTGATGACCGCTGCGTTGAGTGGAGCCGTGTTGAGCAGCAGAAAGAATGCGGCGAGGGCGATCGCGGGAATCATTAGTGGCCCTTTGGAGAACAACGCGACGATCATGACCGGGATGCCCAACAACATGCTTGCTGCCGAAACCAGATAATAGGAACTCTTCATCCGCTTGAGCAGGTAGTCTCCCAGCCAACCTCCGGCGAGCGCGGCCACGATTCCGTCCACAACGATGATGATTCCAAACGCGAAGTTCGCAGCTTCCAGCGTGTAGTGGCGCTCGCTGAACAAGAACTTTGGCATCCAGACCTGAATGCCCCCGAGAGAAAACGTCATCGCAGCCATCCCGAGCGTCGAGGTCAGAAATGCCGGATTGCGGGCTAGCCCCAAAATCGTCCCTCGCTCCGGTGTTTCCTTGACGGAATCGAACTGGCCTCGTTCCGGTTCCTTCAGGAAGAGGACTGCCAGCGCCAACAGGAATCCCGGGGCTGCGGCGATGTAGAACGGGAACCGCCATCCATGATGGGGCGCGAGGTTTCCACCTAGCAGATATCCCGCAGCCGATCCAACCGGGATTGCCAAGTAGAAGACGCCGAGAATTCGACCACGCTTCTCTTCGGCAAACAGATCCGCCACAAACGTGGGAGCGATGGTGACGAACGTCGCTTCGCCGATCCCGACCAACGTATGCCGGATGAGCAACTCGGTGTAGGTATGGGTCACAGCAGTCAAAAGCGTGAGCCCGCTCCAGAATAGAGCGCCCAGCACGATAATGAGCTTGCGTGAATAGCGGTCCGCCAGCGGGCCCACGAACGGAGCCGCGACCATATAAAAGCCGAGGAAAGCGCTGGTCAGATAGCCAATCTGAGCATTGCTGAGATGGAATTCATCCTGCACCAGAGGCTGGACGGCGAACAACACATTGCGGTCCGCATAGTTCAGCAGATTCAGCGCGGTGAGAACAATTAGCGCGGTGCGTGGTTGGAGATCGGACTGAGCCACGTGTCGAGCGAATATATCATGGCGCCCCCGCGACTTTGATGAAGCTCTCAGCCGCTATGGCAGGTTTGATTTTGATCCCGGTCTTGGCCATCGCGCGACGATCGTTGTCGAAATGCCGCCTCGCGGACGGAATTCTCCCGTCACTTCTGCCCACACCGGCTTGGCCCATTTCACGATGTCTTCAAGAACTTGGTTGACGACATTCTCCTGAAAGATTCCCAGATTCCGGTAACACTGCAGATATTCCTTCAGCGATTTTAGCTCCAGGCAGTGCATATCCGGCATGTATCGAATCTTCAGTATTCCGAAATCCGGCAGCCCGGTCTTTGGACAGACCGAGGTGAACTCGGGATCATCCACGACAATTTCGTACCCCGGAAACTGGTTTGGCCAGGTTTCGATCTCGGGAAACTTGGCGTCGAGACCGGCGGCTGCATGTTCAGGCGTGTAGCGGGTCGATTTCGGCATAAAAAGTATTGTAGCGGGTACCTCGGTCAGGGTACGTCGGCCAGCCGTTTTTGCAGCCGAAGCAAGGTTCCCAGCATCCAATCAGGCACCGTGCCGGAGCGGCTTGCCTGTGTTGCAGCGGCTGCCGAATGGTAAATTACTACTTACAGTTATTCCTGCCGGACCCTGAAAGACCATCAGTTGGCATCGACGAACAATTCGACCACACCGTCGCGAGGGCGGTGGATCTGGGGCGCGTCTGCGCTGATCGCGTTGGTGTTGGTGCTCTATTCGTATTTACACCAAACGCCGCTGAAGGTGCGGTCGACAACCGTTCAGCGGGGGCCGATCCGCAGCCTGGTCTCCACCAACGGAAAGGTTGAGCCCATCCAAAACTTCGAAGCGCATGCTCCCATCGCGACGACCGTCAAGCGGCTGCTCGTAAAGGAAGGCGACCGCGTGCGCAAGGGGCAGTTGCTGCTGGAGCTTGATGACGCCGATATTCGAACTCAGGCCGCACGGGCACAGGCTCAAATCAAGTCAGCACAGGCCGATCAGGCCGCGCTCAAGACCGGCGGGACGCAGGAAGAAGTCATCACCCTGAACTCGCAACTGATCAAAGCGCACAGCTCGCGCGATGCTGCACAGCGCAATCTCGATTCCCTTCGCAGGTTGCAGCAGCAGGGGGCAGCGTCTCCCGGAGAAGTAAGCCAGGCACAGGACACCTTCGAGCGCGCTCAGGCCGACGTAAATTTGCTTGAGCAGAAGCAGAAGGACCGCTACTCCTCTCCGGAAGTGGCGCGTATTGAAGCTCAGGCCAGCGAGGCGCAGGCGGCGTACGAAGGCGCCGAAGACGCGCTCCGCAAATCCAGCGTGCGTGCCGCGTTTGATGGCGTTGTTTATTCCGTTCCGGTGAAGGAAGGCGCTTTCGTGCAAGCCGGCGACTTGCTGTTGCAGGAAGCGGATCTATCTCGTGTACTGGTGCGTGCCTTCGTTGACGAGCCGGATGTGGGCCGTCTCCAGGAGAGCCAAAAAGTTGAGATCACCTGGGACGCTGTCCCTGGCCGCGTATGGAACGGCACAGTCAATGCTGTGCCCGCGACGGTGAAGTTGCGGGGCAACCGAACTGTGGGCGAAACCACTTGCCTCATCGACAATCAGGACCTTCGCCTGCTGCCTAATATCAATGTGGGCGTGACTATCGTGGTCGCCGAGCACAGCAACGTCCTCACTTTGCAACGGGACGCCCTGCGCATGGACGACACCAAACCCTACGTCTTTCGCATTGTTGGGGACCGCTTGAAACGCCAGCCTGTCGAGTTTTCTCTGCAGAATCTGACGCGCGTGGAGATAACTTCTGGTTTGTCGGAGGGTGATGCGGTTGCCCTGCCAGCCGAAGAGCAGAAACCTTTGGTCAACGGAGCAAGCGTCAGGGTTGTGCCCTAGTCCTTCCCACGAATGAAGCCGCCAACCCTGATTCTGCCGCTCGTCTTCTTTCTAATCCTGGAGCCGATGTTCGCCGCCGAGCCGGCAAAGCAACTTCTTGACTCCGGACGTGTGGATGAGGCCATCCAAACGCTTGAGCAGAAGCTCAAGCTCACTCCCACCGACGCCGAATCGCACAACCTTCTCTGCCGTGCTTACTTCATGCTGGATGAATGGGACCGCGCGATCTCGGCCTGCGAGCACGCCGTCAATCTCGCTCCTCAACAGAGCAGCTACCATCTCTGGTTGGGACGTGCGTATGGAGAGAAAGCAGACCGGGCTGGAGTCTTTTCGGCGGCGGGACTCGCCAAGAAAGTTAGGATGTCGTTCGAGCGGGCGGTCGAACTGGATCCCAAAAGCTCCGAAGCCCGAACCGATCTCGGAGAATTTTATACAGAAGCGCCCAGCATTGTTGGCGGAGGCAAGGACAAGGCGCATGCACAAGCGGACGCTCTAATGACATTCGATCCGACGCGCGGACATTGGCTGCTCGCGCGCATCGAGGAGAAAAACAAAGACATCGCTGCCGCTGAGCGTGAGTACCGGGCCGCCATTGCTGCCAGCCACTCCGGAGCTCGGGGATGGCTCGATCTCGCCAATTTCTTCTTTTATGGCCATCGCACCGAAGAAATGGAGGACGCGATTCACACGCTGGAGTCCAGTCCCGTCGATCATCCCGAAGCTCTTATGCATGCCGCCGGAATTCTCCTGCGCGCAGGGCGCGATTATCCGACCGCGATCCGCCTATTGCGCCGCTATCTAACTGCTCCGGTGGAGGACGGACCGGCTTTCAAGGCGCACGATCAGCTGGGTCAATTGTTGGAGAAGCAAGGCGACCGGCACGGGGCCGCCGAGGAGTTTCGCGCTGCCTTGGCGCTCGCCCACAATTACGCCCGCGCTCAGGAAGACCTGAAGCAGGTCGAGCACTGAGAACTATTCGCCACGTGCGTGCCATGTTTGTCGAATGAGCATACAAAACCGGTCTGCCAGTGACGACGGACATTTAGAATCTCGCTTGCATCCAAAATCTCTATACAGTCATTCGCACTACTCGGAAAGGGACGCAATGAAGACCAAGTGCCGTTATGCGCTCACCTTGAAATCGATTCTTGCGATTCTCTTGCTTCCAGCCTCTTTGCTGGCCGAACCAGTCCCGCTCAAACGTGTCGTCGAACTGGCGCTGGCGCACGCCACGGGCGCGGGCATCGCCGCCGCCGACGAGCAGCATGCGGCGGCTGGATACCGCGAATTGCGTGACAACTACATTCCGCAACTATCAACCGGGGCAGGTCTTGGATATTCCTATGGCTTTCCTCTCGCTCTCGAGGGCTCGGCGCCAGCGCTCTTTAACGTTACAGCTCAGTCGGCCTTAATCAATCCTGCTCTGCGCGACTTCGTCCAGGCTTCTAAGATCGATTCTGCGGTGGCCTCATTGAAGAGCAAGGAGCAGCGCAACCAGATCATCCAGGATGCTGCGCAAAGCTACGCTGAACTAACCAAATGGGAACAACGCCTGGAGATGCTACGGGAAATCGAAGTCGATGCGAACAAGTTTCAAGCAGCGGTTACGGATCGCGTGAAAGAAGGCGTCGACAGCGAGTTGGACGGGACCAAGGCGCGCCTGTCCGCCGCGCGCGTACGCTTGCGTATTGCCGAGGCGCAGGGCTCGGCAGATGTTCTGCGGGAGCATCTCTCTAAAATGACGGGGCTTGCCGCTCCCACTATTCAGACGGATGCTGATTCGATTCCGGCATCTCCGGACGCTCCCATCGAAGAGGCAACGAAAGATTCTGCTCTTTCAAGTCCTTCTGTGGAAGCCGCGGTCGAGCACGCCCGCGCCCAATATCTTCGCGCGCAGGGGGAACACCGGTCACTCTGGCCCAGTATCGATTTTGCCGCGCAGTATGCGCTGCTCTCAAGATTCAACAACTACCAGAACTATTACATCCCTTCGAAACCGTGCGTGACATCGCTCGGCGAATTCCTTTGCGTCACGAGCAGTTTTCAACAGAACAACGCAACCGTCGGAGTGAGCATCCGCTTCCCACTGTTCAACGCGTCCCAGCGCTCACGCGCCGAAGCTGCCGACGCCGATGCGCTCAAAGCCACGAAGCAGGCAGAAGCAGCCAAGAATCAGGCATCGGAAGAAACTCTTCGCCTGCAACGGGCAGTCACCCAGATGCAAGCCGCCCGCGATGTCGCGCAATTGGAATATGAAATTGCGCAGAAGAGTCTGACATCGACGCGGACTCGCATGGATGCCGGTACCGCGAATCTGCACGACCTGGATGATGCTCGTTCCCAGGTCAGTGAGCGTTTCATTACGTTGCAGGACGTGAGCTTCGAACTCAGACGTGCGCAGTTGGGACTTTTGCGTTCTACGGGAGAGCTGGAGAAGTGGGCCCTAGGAACACACTAACCCCGGCATGAGAAATGCGTGACTGCTCTACAGCTTTCCCCTCAACATCCTAACCACTTGCCGAATGGCCTTCTCGTTCCGCCGGTACCACCGCCACTGGCCCTGCTTGTTTGCCTCGACCAAGCCTGCCCGAGTCAAGATCGCCATGTGATGGGAAATGGTCGGCTGCGAAAGATGAATCCGCTCTTCGATCTCTCCACCACAGAGGCAAGGCCCCGCCGCAGCTCTTGAGTTCGTCGACCTGGTCTCGGCCGTACCTTCCTTGAGAGCCCGTAGAATGCGGCGCCGGGTGGGATCGGCGATAGCGTGAAGCGCGCGGTCAAGCGAGGCGTCATCAGACATGTGGACTAGAGATAGCGTGGAAATCGATGGATGTCAATGTAGGAGATCAATCGCTCGCGGCGCTATCCTTCCGAAGGCGGCCAGCACGAAGTTCCTGCCTCCGCGTGGAATCACTTCTTCAGAATCGGACTATACCCGTCTGCGATCAGCTTGGTGCGCATGGTCTCGGCATCCTTGATGTCGGAGAAAGGGCCAACTTGCACGCGGAAGAGCCTGTCGATCGGGGATACAGGAGCTACGAACGCGGTGTATTCCTTCTTCTTTAGAGCATCAACCAGGGAGTCGGCATCTTCCTGTTTGCTTACGGCAGCCACTTGCACGAAATACCCGGAGGTCGGAATCGTCGTCGCCGGATCGACGCCATTCGAAGCGGGAGCTTGAGTAGCAGCTGAATTCGCGGGGGCACCAGCCGTATCCGTCTTGTTCTCCGCTGGCGGGGTGAGTTCGGGGTTGGCATCTTTCTGCTCGACCGCCTTATAAAAGGTCATCGGAGCGGTCGCGTTTCCACCAGTTGCCTTGTTTGTGTTGGTGGAGACTTGGGGCGCAACCGCAGCGCTAGCGGCGGCCACCGTCGGCTCCGACTTCCGCCCGAGAGAATATCCCAGCGCAAAGAAGAGAGCGCACATTCCCACGAGTCCGAAAAACAGCACCAGCAGCTTTCCCGTTCCCAGCGTGATTTCCGTGTCTTGTGACGAAGCCATAGTTCCCCACTCCAGTGGCGTGCGATTTCCTTTGATAAAGCCACGCCGCTAAGCTGTTTTCTTCGGCGCTGCGTCGTCCTTCCCCAACAACTTCTGAATTCCCGAGAAGAAGTCGACCGGGACCGGAAATACGACCGTCGTGTTTTTCTCGACGCCGATCTCGGTCAATGTCTGCAAATAGCGAAGCTGGACGCTGACCGGCTCACTCGACAGCAAGTGCGCCGCGTCGACGAGTCGTTGCGCCGCGGAGAATTCGCCCTCAGCATGAATGATCTTCGACCGTTTCTCGCGCTCGGCTTCAGCCTGCTTTGCCATCGCACGGAGCATCGACTCCGGCATATCCACCTGTTTGACTTCGACATTGGTCACTTTCACACCCCAAGGCGAGGTATGGGTATCGAGGATGCTTTGCAGTCTTAGATTGATTTTTTCTCGATGCGCCAGCAATTCGTCGAGTTCCTGCTCACCCAGCACGGACCGCAGAGTAGTCTGCGCGAACTGAGAGGTCTGATAGACGTAGTTCGAAACTTCCACGACCGCCTTCCGCGGTTCGATGACGCGCAAGAAGATAACGGCATTCACTTTCAGAGTGACGTTGTCGCGGGTGATGATGTCCTGAGGAAGGACCTCGAGGGCTTCCTGGCGCAGCGAAACCCGAACCATCCGGTCGATTGGCGTGAATACCAAAATGACGCCGGGACCTTTGGCTGCGGGCAGGAGCCGTCCGAGACGAAAGATTACGCCGCGTTCATACTCGGCCAGAATTTTAATGGAACTCAAGAAGTAGATAACGATGACGACGATCAGGATTCCAAGAAATCCAAACGGCAGCTCCACAAAAGCCTCCACGATAGGAGTGCGGAACACTCCTACGGCGGATTGTATAGCAGCGAGAAGAAAGCGGATGCCAAATCGGACGGGAGGCGTTGCCAGCCTTGATGCGCGTGGGAGCTTGAGTTACCCGAATTGCTACCAGGAGCTACCGCGAAGACTACGATCCAGCTCTTGCGATCTGGATGCGGTTTGCATCGATCGGTACATCGCGCTGAATTTCCATTTCGATCGAGGTTCCGACGTCCAACTTCACATCAGGGCCATGCTTAAGCAACGCCCAAGCTACGCCGCCGGCGATTCCGGCAAGACCGCCATAGCGAGCGCCATTCAGGCCTCCAGCAGCAGCGCCGCCGATACTGCCGACAGTGCCGCCGACAGCCGCGCCTTTCGCCGCATCTTCAAGTCTCTTGCCTGTGTCCTTGTCCGCCTGAATCGTTCCCTCGGAGTCCTTCACGCCGTTGCTGTCAGCCCCGGGTGTGTTTTCGACCGAACCTGGCAGCATGACCGTGTAGCCGGTCGGATAGATCATGGAAGTGAAGTGAATGAGGATTTCCGCTCGCTTCTTGGAGCGCCCCGGGTGCTCGGTATGCATGATCTTCCCCTGGATATACGTACCGGCGGGGATGAGGATGCGTTCATTCAAGACAAAAGGAAAGGCTGTCTCGGCATAGACTGCGTCGCCTTCGCGCGCGTTCTTGGTCGAGATGGCCTGTTTCAGCGTTAAAGGAATTTTCGATCCGGCAGGAATGACGGTAGCGTTCGGATCTTTCGCAGGACGAGGAGTATCGGATGAGAGAGCGGGAGTCGGGGTCGCAGGCTGAGTCGGCGCTGGTTTCGCCGTGTCGGTGGTCTGGGCGCAAGCCATTCCTGAAGCTAAGAGAATCGTTAAAGCTGCTCGCATCGCATACCTCCCAGGCCAGGCCTTTGACGAATCAACCCGAGATTATCACGGCCTTGGCCGTAGGATGCACGCCGTATACCTCAAGCTGCCCGAGGCTCTCGAACAGGACTCAGATTAAGTCGCTCTTGGGTCTTCAGTATTGTGGTCGCATTGCAGATCACTTGTAAATCAGATACTTCTCCCGGATTTTCCCGAACTTTCCCAGCCCATCCTGCCAATCCTGAGCGATCCGGCGCGGGTCCTGCCCAGCCACCAAGGCGTCATACACACTCTGGTTCACCAGCAATTCGCTCATGCGTTCGATCTTAAAGTCCGCCGCGTACAACTTGCGGAGAGCTGCCGCCAGTTCAATCCCCAATTCCGGAGCGTCAAAACCATTTCGATCTGTCAGGACAAGATTCACTCCCTGGCAGGCTTGTCCGTTGTAAGCACTGGCTGTCGGAGTAAATGTCATAGGAACGAAGCGCACGCCTGCAATTCCGCGCGTGTTCAGGTAGGCAGCGAATTCCTTGCTTTTGATCCAGGGGGCGCCAACGAGTTCGAACGGAGTGTCGGTTCCGCGCCCGACTGAAACGTTAGTGCCCTCGATGAGCGCGACTCCCGGGTATAGCGCCGCTTCGGTAACGCTGCGCAGGTTCGGCGAAGGATTCACCCAAACGAGCCCCGTGGAATCGAACCAATCACCGCGCTGCCAGCCCTCCATCGGAACCACGGTTAGCTTCGCATTGATTCCGCGTTCGGCGTTGAACATCTTCGCCAGTTCGCCGATCGTCATACCGTGGCGGACGGGCACCGCCCAGTAGTCGGTGAAACTCTCGCGACCGGCATCGGCCACCGGGCCCTGCACAAATGATCCGGTAATCGGGTTCGGCCGGTCGAGCACGATGATCTCGATCCCCGCCTTGGCGGCGGATTCCAGGAAATATCCCAGCGTCGTTTCATATGTGTAGAAACGCGCGCCGGCATCCTGAATGTCGAATACGATTGCATCGAGAGTGTGCACGACATCCGGCGGTGGACGCCGGGCCGCATCGGTTGCCCCGTACACGCTGTACACAGGGATGCCGGTCGCGGCATCTTTCGAGTTGTTGATGTCAGTCGTGTCCAGGCTGCCGGTTACTCCATGCTCGGGGCTGAAGATGGCATCCAACGAAATTCCCGGGGCCTTAGCGAGCACATCGATCGTTCTGGTTCCCGACGCGTCCAAGCCAGTCTGATTGGTTACGATTCCAATGTGCTTCTTCCCTTCCCCTGCTTTGAGCACATCGAAGCCGTGCTCTTCCAGCACGTCGATGCCGTTCTTGACGCTTCCATTGCGGGCGCTCACACGCCGCGCCGCGCTGAAGGCCTCGTTGTATCCGGTGACACTCTCGGCCCGCGCCGCCTCTTTTTCGCTGGCCGTTAGACTCAGAGCCGCGGCCACTTCCGTGGCCACCTTTGAGCGCAGTGCGACGGCGGTTCCCTTTCCGCGTGGATGCACCGCATTGGCCAACAGAATGACGTAGGTGTGGGTCGTCGGATCGATCCACATGGAGGTCCCGGTGAATCCCGTATGCCCGAACGATCCCACGGGCAACAAGTCGCCGCGGTTGGACGAAAACGGAGAATCAATATCCCACCCGAAGCCGCGCAGAACCGGGGCTGCGGGAGGCTGCTCCGGCTGCGTCATCTTTGCGACGGCGGCGGCCGATAGAATCCCGTCACCACCGCTAAGCAGAGCCTGGGCGAACTTCGCGAGATCGTCACCCGTCGAGAATAGCCCGGCATGCCCGGCGACCCCTCCCATCCGGCGCGCTCTCGGGTCATGAACCACGCCACGGATCATGTGTTCGTTCTCGTCATATTCCGTAGGAGCGATTTTCGCTTTCCAGACCGGCGGAGGCACGAATCGCGTTCGCGTCATTTTCAGCGGTGTGAAGATGTGTCGAGTGCAGTATTGATCGAGCGTCTCCCCTGAAACTTTTTCAACCAGCGCCCCCAGCATAATGAAATTGGTGTCGCTGTAGGTGAACTGCGAACCCGGCGCAGTTTGCGGAGTCTCGGCAAAAGACAGCCGGTAGGCAGTCTCTTTGCCTTCCCACGGTGGATTCAGGTCAATATCCGGTGCGAGCCCCGAATAATGCGTAAGCAACTGGCGCACAGTGATGTCTTCTTTTCCATTTTGCCCAAACTCCGGTAGATACTTCACGACCGGATCGTTCAGCCGCACTTTGCCCTGCTCGAATAGCTGCATCACGGCCGTGGTGGTGGCTACCACTTTGGTGAGCGAGGCAAGGTCGAAGATGGTATCCAGTGTCATGGGCTCGCGCCGCGGCTCGAGCGCACGGCTGCCATAGGCCTTGCGGTATACCACGCTGCCATCGTGGCCGACCAGCAGCACGGCTCCCGGAATGTTTCCGTCGGAAATCGCCTGCTGAATGATGGAGTCGACCCCTCCCAACCGAACGGGCGCAGAGGCAGACTTTACCGCATGGGCGGAAAGGCAAGCCATCAACGTGAAGGCGAAAAGAGTGGCCTGGCGAAGGCCTCGATTTTTCTGCAAGACACCCAGAATTTTCATCACACTCGATTTGGACGGGCGAGAAAGGATGTTGTGACTCTACACAAGCCCCAAGCAGGAACTCAAGACACGGAGGTAAGTCGTGATGTTCAGCCTGTTCCGGAGAACCCCAGGTTGCAATGTGTGGGGTTCTAAGGCCTGTTCGTTTCCCTCGGGGGGACATTCGGAGATCATCGTTAGTGATCTTTACCCCGTCCCGCCCACTCTGCTATAAACCGCTCAGATCGCGAATCTCTTGGAAAGCGCACCCGGCCTGAACAACGCTTCGACTCTCGCCCCAGCCTTCAGCAAACAGGACAGTCGCTTTTCCTCCGCCTTCTCGATCCTTCGTACAGCGATCAGTCAGAGGGCTTTCCCCGCTGCGTCGATCGCAGTAACGTACGCAAATGAACTGGTGGCACTCAAATCCTTTGGGCACATCGGCTATGACGAAGGTATCGCCCCAGATCCCGAGACTCTGTTCGACCTCGCATCTCTGACCAAAGTCGTGGCCACCACGACGATAGCAATGATCCTCTACGAACGCGGCCTGCTCGAACTGGAAGCGCCAATCATCGGAACTATTCCCGAGTTTTCGTCGAGCTCTGGCGTCGCCGCAGATGCCCGACGACCTAGCGTCACTTTCCGCATGCTCTTGGCGCACTCCTCAGGCTTGCCCGCCTATGAGAAATTGTTTCTTAAGGCGCGGTCGCGGGACGAACTTCTGCAGATGGCGTTCACGACGCCGCTCTGTGCCAATCCAGGCTCGCGTGCCGAATACAGTGACATCGGGTTCATCATCCTTGCGACCGCTCTTGAGAGGATTGCAAGAGAACGCCTGGACGTCTTCTGCCAGCGGGAAATCTTTGGACCCCTGGCAATGACGAATACACTATTCAACCCGCCGGTGAACCGGCGAAAGCTGATTCCTCCGACCACAGACGAAAGAGGAGGAGCCACCGGAGTCCACAGCACGTTCCGCAACCGGGTCATCCAGGGCGAGGTTCAGGACGAGAATGCATACGTGCTCGGTGGGGTTGCGGGACACGCAGGCCTGTTCGCCAGTGCCGAAGACATTGCGCGCTTCGCTCAAGCCATGCTTCGGGAAGGTACGCCCATTCTCCGCCCCGAAACGGTCGCGCTTTTTACCCGCCGTCAGGCCATTCCCGCGGGTACATCCCGCGCGCTTGGCTGGGACACTCCTTCGAACCCTTCGCAATCCGGAAGGCATTTTGGTCCGCGATCATTTGGACACCTCGGTTACACGGGCACCTCCCTCTGGATCGACCCCGATCGTCAGCTCTCGATCACGCTGCTGACCAATCGGACCTGGCCAGACTGTTCCAATCATGCGATCAAGCAAATCCGCCCTAGATTTCATGACGCGATCGTGGAAGCTCTCCAGTAAGCACGATCGTGCTTCCGCTGTCGCATCCAGCATTTAGAATGGCTGTTCTCAAATCACCAAACGCTCGATCCAACGAAAGGCGCACGATTTTGACCCGTTCCCGGATTGCGAAGACTGATCTTCGCCAGCTCTCTACCGAACAGATTCTCCACTCTGCTTCAGACTTGGATCGCATGTCTTCACTCCAGATCGCACGCCTGATGAACGAACAGGACGCGACCGTGACCCTGGCAGTGCAGCGCGCCTTGCCGCAGATTGCGCACGCGATTGACGTTGTTGCAGCCGGTCTGCGGGATGGCGGGAGGTTAATCTACGTCGGCGCGGGAACGAGCGGACGCCTGGGCGCTCTCGATGCATCCGAAATCCCACCGACATTCAATACCGACGCACGCACCGTGCAATTCATCATGGCTGGCGGGCCAAAGGCTCTCGGCGCTTCCACCGAGGCCAGCGAGGACGACACTGCTCTGGCTGTTGCCGAAATCAAGAAACGCAAGCCCGGCAGGAAGGATATCGTGCTGGGAATCGCCACGAGCGGACGGACTCCGTTCACCATCGCGGCAGTGGAATATGCAAGACGCCGCGGATCGCACACGATCGCTCTGACCTGCAATCGCAATTCTCCCCTCGAGCGCGCCGCCGATTTTGCAATTGTCACCGAAGTTGGGCCGGAGGTACTCGCCGGATCCTCGCGCATGAAGGCCGGGACGGCCCACAAGATGGTCCTCAACATGATTTCCACCGGAGCGATGGTTCGCCTCGGTTACGTCTACGGGAACCTGATGGTGAATGTCTGGACCAAGAACGAAAAGCTGGTCCAGCGAGCCATTCGGATCGTAGAGCAAGCGACGGGAGCGGATCACGGCGCCGCCAGCGACGCTCTGGAAGCGAGCGGCAACCGCACGCCGGTGGCTGTAGTGATGCTGGCGGCCGGCGTACCTCGATCGAAGGCCGTTTCCGCGTTGAAGACAAGTAGAGGCCACGTACGGCAAGCCATCACGATCGCCAGATCGTAAGACGCGTTCTTTGCCGTTCGACGTAGTCCTATCGTTCCGTCCGAGTCAACAATTTTGTCCAGCCAGCCCGTTACAATCAGCTGGAAGGAAATCTTTCATGGACAAATTCGTCATACGCGGCGGAGAGCCGCTGCTCGGTACGGTGCGGGTCAGCGGCGCAAAAAACGCCGCGCTTCCCTGCATGGCCGCCGCGCTGCTTACCGATCAACCGGTTATCCTCGAAAACATTCCGCAGGTGCGCGATATCCAGACCACTCGGAACCTGCTCGCGGCCATGGGAGCCGAGGTGGAACTTGGGTACGGGCGCGCCCAGCACCGCACCACAATTCACTGTGCGAGTTTGGCCGCTCCCGAAGCCTCTTATGAATTGGTCAAGACCATGCGTGCGTCCACACTGGTCCTGGGACCACTCGTCGCGCGCTGCGGCCACGCCCGCGTTTCTCTTCCTGGCGGCTGCGCGATTGGAGCCCGGCCGATCGATCTCCACATCAAGGGATTGGAGAAGCTGGGGGCGAAAATCGTGCAAGAACATGGCTACGTCGAAGCCAGCGCGGATCGACTCAAGGGCGCGGAAATTGTTTTCGACAAGATCACGGTAACTGGAACGGAAGACTTGCTGATGGCTGCAACTCTGGCGGAAGGCGAAACAATCCTGCAAAACTGCGCGCGCGAGCCCGAGGTCGCTGACCTCGCCGATCTGCTGAATAAAATGGGAGCCAAGATCGAAGGCGCCGGGACCGCAAAGATTCGGGTGAAAGGCGTGAGTAAGTTAAGCGGGGCGAAGCACCGCATCATCCCGGACCGCATCGAAGCCGGTACTTTTATCATCGCCGGAGCCATGACCGGTGGCGATCTCAACATCGCCGGCTGCGATCCTTCGCACCTCGGTACGCTGCTCAGCAAGCTTCACGAAGTCGGAGTGAAAACGAAAATCACTCCTGAGTCCGTGCGGGTGATGGGAGACAATCCGTTCACTGCCGCCGATATGTCAACCGAAGAGCATCCCGGTTTTCCCACCGATTGCCAGGCGCAGTTCATGGCGCTGGCGACGCAGGCAGAGGGCACTTCAATCATTACCGAGAACATCTTCGAGAACCGCTTCATGCACGCGCAGGAACTGGTCCGCATGGGCGCGAACATCAAGATCGAAGGACGTCGCGCAGTGGTGCGCGGCAAGACTCCCCTGAGCGCTGCGGCCGTGCTAGCCAGCGATTTGCGCGCTTCAGCGTCGCTCGTGCTCGCCGCCCTTGTCGCGGACGGGGAAACCATCATCGACCGCGTCTATCACATCGATCGCGGCTACGAGCGCATCGAGGAAAAGTTGAAGGACGTAGGCGCCCAAATCAAGCGCATGGGCGAGATGTTCCCTAGGAAAGCCGTGGCCGCGAAGTAGTTAGCGCGTTAGACGCTCGATCAAGATGCGATGCTCGGGATAGCGCCCAGCAAGTTCTTCCCGCTTCGCCATCTCGAAATCTTCAAAATCGAATCCCGGCGCCACCGTGCAACCTGCTACGGCAAACGACTTCCAATCGGCCACATGCGATGCAAACCAACAGCCGGCATGCACAACGCCCTGCAAAACCTCGCCCGAATCAGGATCATTTCCCAGGAGAATCGATTTGTATTCTCCATTCGGATCGATCACGTGCACGACCAACGGAGCACCCACGTAGAAGTGCCACACTTCATCGGACCGCAGCCGATGAAAGGCTGAGAAATTCTTCTCTTCCAAGAGAAAGTAAATCGCCGTCGAAACCGCCCGATTTCCGCTGAATCCTTCGGGCAGGGCGTTGCGTGCAATCAAGGCATCCGAGCGATAGGTCTGACGGAAGTAGCCACCCTCCGGATGGGGCTCAAGGCCAAGCTTCTCGATCCAATACTTCGCATTCCGGTCGGGCATCGGCATCCGGCTACTTCAAGTTGAACAGAGCGTTGACGTGCGCCGTGACCGTAACCGATTGCGGAGTGAATTCTTCGGTGGGAGCCGGCGCGGCATTCGCCATTGCGGCCATAGGACGCGCCATACGGCCCATTATCGGGTGAACATTTTCGAACGTGTCGACTGAAGCATAAGATAGCTCGCCCAGGGTCCGTCCGCTGGCACGAGCAATCGTGTCGGCAGAGTTGCGCGCGCGCCGGTAGGCATCCTCGACGGCACGGTTCTTGGCATCGTCCATGTTTTCGAGGACGTAGCTCAGCGTTTGCGTCTCGCTGACGTTAGCGGCGGCAAGTTGCTGCGTGATGGGGCCAACTTTACCAAAATCCTTCAGCTTCAGCGTAATGTCCGTCGTGACGCGATATCCGACGATATGCTGTTTCGGCTTATATTCGTAAGCCGGTTGTACGGAAAGAAACCCAACCGTCGCAGTCTTTGGATCGAGTCCATTCGATCGCAGAACCTGTCGCACTTGCTCCACATCCTTCGAGGCATGCTCGTAAGCAGCCTGCGGAGTCTCGTCCTGCACCGAAACGTTGAACTGCAACTGGGCCGTATCGGGAGCCGACTCGTATTTCCCATCCGCGCCGACGAACACCGTGTTCGCCTGCGCGTTCACCGTGGGATGCTCCTGAGCGAGAAGGACGGCGGGCGAAAGAAGAACCAAGAGGAAGAGAAAATCTGCAGATTTCATGATCTGCCTCCGACGCGATTATCCCACGCGGAAGCGCGTTCCGTTCAACGCGGACCTTTCGTGGCTAGGAGACGGGATCGGGGCCGGCAATCGCCATTAAATCGACTTGGAGCGTTGTGGAGTGTAGTCCTGCCACGGTAGTCGCAGGGAGCTTTCCGCTGGCCGCGAGCATGCCCACCGCGCGGTTTCTGCCCGACTGCTTCGCCCGATTCAGAGCGCGATCGGCAAGGGTAAGCACCTCTTCATAACCAACGGCCCGCGGATTCTCTGGGTACCAGGGAAACGCGGCCCATCCGACAGAACAAGTCCGAAAACTGCTTTGATCGCTTGCGGTTGAAAAGGGCGTGTCGGCGATGGCGGACAGAACTCGTTGCGCGAGTAACTCCGCTTCCGAGCGGTCGGTATAGCGCGACACGATGAGAAACTCTTCCCCTCCCCAACGCACCAGAACGTCGGAATGGCGAATAGAGGAACTCAAACGCCGCGCCATTTCCACGAGCACTTTGTCGCCGATGTCGTGGCCATATTCATCGTTCACTTCTTTGAAGTTGTCGGCGTCGATCAGATAGAAAACCAGGTCGCGCGTATGTGCGTCGTGGTGGTCCGCATGGGAGCGCAGGGCCTGTCCCACATCTGCGTCGATCGTGGCGGAAAAGTAGCGGCGATTGCGCAACCCAGTCAGTGGATCTGTGAGAGAAGCTTCCTGCAAAACCACGTTCGTGTGCCGCAGTTCGAGATTCAGACGGCGGTGCTGGATAAAAAGCAGGAACGCCATCATGAACATGGTAGCGAGAGTCACCAACACTCGAAAATTCGCAGCTCCGCGCGGAAGACTCGGGTCGAGCAAGGCAAATAGCGCGAGGAGCGGCAGTGACAGCACCGCCAACATTGCAAGATTTGCCATCACGGAATTGTAAGTTTCGTCGCCTGTGGTCGCAGGAGAAGGCGACAGTTCCGGCCCGAGCAAGGCGATGGCGCTAAAAACTGCGAACGACGCCGAGTAAGGGATGTCGTACCAACTGCCCGTGTAATACACATCTCTTTCGATGGCGCGATTCAGAACGTAAAACGCGATGCCATTGAATACGACGGCGCCGCAGAAGAAAGCGTAGAACTTCTTCCAGCGCCCTGAGCTCTCTTTCCAGAAGAAAAGCAAGATTCCGGCGAGCAGAACCGTTTCCGCTCCGGAAAGGTGATCAAAATTCCAGTTGTAGTTGTCTTCGTTGGGAGAAACATACTGCCAGCAAACTACGAACGAAACGTAGAGATAAAACCACCAGAGGAGCAATAAAAGAAAATCCAACAAACCTAATCGGGCAGTGCGGTCGGAGGTTTGGCGGTGAGGCCGCAAGAGTAAGCCCGC
Organism: uncultured Acidobacteriota bacterium; assembly: GCA_963700225.1. GTDB lineage: Bacteria > Acidobacteriota > Terriglobia > Terriglobales > Acidobacteriaceae > Sulfotelmatobacter. The sequence goes on along the minus strand of CAVOWU010000009.1, from coordinate 951,120 downwards.
GATCATGGGAGCTCCTGCGAGGAACAACAGCGCGTCTGCCGGATACATCGCCGGCAGTTTCTTCTTCAGGACAAGATCGAAGACGATCCAGCAACACTGATCTCCAAGCCACAGAGCCCATCCGGCGGACTGGAGCATCCAGAACCACCGCAAACGGCCGGTTGTCGCAAGCCCGTTCCACGCAAAGGAGAGCAGAGCGCACAGCATCAGAGCTGCGCCCACAAGATCGCTGATGGCCGCGACCGTAAGCCCACGCGGCAGGCTGAGGCAGCCTACCGCAAGCACCGCCGTGAACACGACGGCAGCCGACAGCACAAGCTTCAAAGGATGACGGCCCTGCAAAGTCCCCACCTTCGCGAGCGGATTTAGCCCTTGGCCCCGGCGGAATAAGCGACGCGGTAACTCTGCGCTGCGATATCTCGACGCAGATCCTGCCAAATGTTGTCCGGTATTTCGAGAAAGACCTTCACGACCTGCGGATCAAACTGCCGGCCCGACCACTTCTCAATTTCCGCGCGGGCCGCGGCTAGCGACTGCGCCGGTCTGTAGACGCGATCTGAGGTTATGGCGTCGAGAGTGTCGGCGACCGAGAAAATCCTTGCCCCCAGCGGGATTTCCTCGCCTTTCAGTCCTCGTGGATATCCCGTCCCATCGAAGCGCTCCTGATGCGAGTACACGATGTCTGAAGCCTCTAGGAGAAACGGAATCTTCTTCAGCATCTGATAACCGTGATAGGCGTGCTCCTGCATGATCACAGTTTCGTCGGGAGTCAGCTTTGCGGGCTTGTTCAGAATCTTGTCCGGTATGGCCATCTTGCCGATGTCATGCAGGAAGGCTCCCCGGGCGATGACGGCGATTTGCTCTCGCGGCAGGCCCATGGCGCGCGCGATTGCAATCGTGAAAGCGGTGACCCGTTTTGTGTGTCCGGCGGTTTCTGCGTCCTTCAAGTCAAGCGCATCGCCGAGCGCTTCGAGAGTGATGTCATAGGAGCGTTCCAGGCTGACCATCGCAGCCTGTAACTGGTCCGTGCGCGCCTTTACCAGAGACTCCAAATTTGTCTGGTAGGTGCGGTTCTCCACTTTCAGCCGGCGATTCTCGAGCGCGCGGCTGACGGTGTTCAGCAGCTGTTCTCGTTCGAACGGCTTCAGGAGGTAGTCGTATGCGCCGTTGCGAATGGCCGCGAGCGCGACGGAAATGTCGTGCACGGCGGTCACCATCACCACCGGCATATCCGGATACTTCTCTTTGGTTCGCTCAAGCAGGCCGATGCCATCGAGGTCTGCCATCATCAAATCGGAGAGCATCAGCTCAAATTCTTCCCCGGAAGTGAGAACGGCTAAAGCCTCGGTGCCGGAACCAGCTTGTTTACAGAGATATCCGGCAGTGCCGAGCATGGACGCGACAATTTCGCGAATCGGCTCTTCGTCGTCAACTACTAGGATTCGGTCTGGCATGGGGATACACGAAAGTCTATCGGCGATTGTAATCCTTCTACGAGATTCCGAAAGTAATCACCGAGGTCCGGAAACTCCATCGAGAATGGGCCGGGACATGATATTCAGAAGCGAGGAAGACGTATGTCCGCAACGCGATGAGCGCAGCCCTCTGGTCAATTTGGAACACGGCAGCCAGGCTTGGAATCGCCAAGCCTTCAGCGGCAGAACTGAGTTTGCTCATTCTGTTGGGCGCATCCCTGCTCGCCCTACGCTCCTTCCGCGAGAACTATCTCAAACTCTGGATCTTGGGCTGGGCCTGCCTGGTTACCTCTCGGCTGGCCGAACACTGTTTTGCCAGCAAAATCCCGGCGCCGTTCGATCTGGTGGTGGTACAAACGACGTTTGTAGTTGCGGCCGGATTGCTGGCTGGGGCCGTGCTGCTTTACATCCGTGGACGCGATTTGCTCGTTCCCATGATGGTGATTACACCCATCCTGGCTGGATTTGCCGGGGCGCGGGTTCTGTTGTGGCCTGATTCCCTTCCGCTACGGATGGCGCTCGAATTGGGCTATCGCATTATCCTGCTGACTGCTGCGGTTGCTCTGGTACGGGCCCGGCGCCGACGCTGGGACGCGTCCGCATGGTTGTTGGCTTTGTGCCTGCCGACGCTTCATCTTTCGTGGTCCTCCTTCACCGACAGTGTGCCTCAGGGCGCATACCTCGGAGCCGAGATCACGCTGGGATTAAGCATGCTGCTGGTTGTCTTCGACGAGGCGCGAGCTCGAACCCGGAGATTGCGCGCGGTGCAGACAATCACCGAGAGCATCGCCAGCGCGCAGCAATACGGCAACGTTGTCCAGTGCGCGGTCGAAGAGTTGCGACGGTTGACTCGAGTCCGAGCAGTCTGGTTCCGGTTGCTGGAAGGCGGCAACCTGGTCGCGACACACGCAGTGGGTCTGTCGTCCGACTTCTTGCGCGATGCTGGCTTCCATCCGGCCAACGAGAAGACTTCCAAGTTGCTGGAGCATGCTGCTGCCGAGGTGAGTAAGCCGAACGCGTCAGGTCAGGAGCCGCCGGAATGCCTGGTCGACGAGAAGATTCGCCAGCTGGTTACGGTTCCAGTGATCGGCAACAAGGCGCCAGTTGGATTGCTGATGCTGGGCAGTTCCGGAAGCCGCCAATGGACGTTGGAAGAGTTGGAGTTTCTGCAGGCTTCTGCGAAGCAACTGGCCGTTGCGGTGGAGAATTTCCGGCTGCTGGAGCAGGTTTTGCGCTCACAGCGGCAGTGGATGAACACGTTCGATTCCGTCCACGACATCATCCTCGCCCACGACGCCGATTTCCGCATTATCAAGGCAAATCAAGTTCTGCTGGAGCAACTCGGAAAGGCTGCGGCCGATGTGATTGGCAGCTCTTGCGAATCCGCCCTGCCACACACGTTCGGCGAATGGAAAGGCTGTCCTTACTGCGCCATGGGCGCCGATGAGGAATTCACCGAAGGTGCCGACGCGTGCTTTGGTGGATTCTCCGTGGTCTCGACTTCCTCCTATACCGAACAAGGGAGTCCCCAAAAAGGAACCATTCACGTGGTTCGGGACATCACCGATCGCCGGTCCGCTGAAGAGAAGTATCGGTTGCTCTTTGAGCAGGTGCAGGAAGGTGTCTATGTTGCCGATCCCACGGGCAAGCTCCTCGACTGCAATGACGCGTTAGTAAGCATGCTCGGATACAGCAAGCGCGAGGAATTGCTGGTTCTCAATCTGGATTCTGAAATCTGTGTTGATCCCAAACAACGCGATGCGTTCCGGCGCGACATTGAAGCTCATAACTACGTGCGCAATTTTGAAGTCACGCTCCGCCGCAAGGACGGCACGATTTTGCTTGCCGTCGAGAGCAGCTTTGCCACACGAGACTCCAATGGAAAGATCCAGCGTTACCAGGGATTTGTTCTCGACACGACTGAGAAACGGCGCGCCGAAGATGAAATGCGGCGACGCAATCGCGAACTCAACGCCCTCAATGCCATGGCGGTCGTGGCTGCGCAATCCTTCGATTTGGACGAAATCCTGAACTTGACTCTGCGCCAGGTGGTCACGTTGTTTGGAGCGGAGAGTGGCACGGTTTACCTGTCTGACATCGATAGTCCGACCTACCGCCGCCGAGCGGCGTGGGGTCCGCGCAGCCGCGACAAGATGCGCGCTGCAGAGGTTTCTTTCGCTGAAGGATTTGGCGATCTGGTCGTACGCTCCAGGGCGGAAGTCATTACGGCGGAGTACATGCCGCACCTCCCGCCGAACATTGCTGAATTCCTGAAGTCGGACGCCGACCGCTCCTGGGTATGGGTGCTCTTCTGGGGCAAGGACAGTCCGGTCGGCATCATGGGACTGTGCAACCATCTGGGCTACGAGTATTCGGGGAATGACGAAAATCTGCTCGTCGCCATCAGCCGCCAACTGGCCACCACGATCGAAAAGGTTCGGCTGTATGAAGAAACCTGCCGCGCCTATGAAGACCTGCGCAAGACGCAGGAACAGCTATTACAAAGCGAAAAGATGTCGGCGGTCGGCCAATTGATTGCGGGCGTGGCGCATGAGTTGAATAATCCTCTGACAGCGATTCTTGGCTATGCGCAGCTTCTCGAGACGGAAGGCCTGAACACGCGCGCGCAAGATTACGTCGGCAAGCTCTTCAAGCAGGCGCAGCGCACCCATCGCGTCGTGCAAAATCTTCTCTCGTTTGCCCGTCAGCGAAAACCACAGCGCGACGAGGTCGACATTCGCAAAGTGCTCGAGGAAACATTGGCGCTGCGCGACTACGATCTCAAGACCAACAACATCAAAGTGGAGCGCGACCTTCCGGCAGAACCCGCGGTGGTCGTTGCCGACCCGCACCAGATCGAGCAAGTCTTCCTGAACATCATCAACAACGCCGTCGATGCCATCCTCGAGACCGGACGGACGGGCAAGCTGAAGATTAAGATCCAGTGCCAGGGCGGCAATGTTACCACCCAGTTCACCGACGACGGCGCGGGAATCAAAGACCCCAAGCGCATCTTCGATCCCTTCTACACGACCAAGAGCGTCGGCAAAGGGACCGGTCTGGGGCTGAGCATCTGCTACGGCATCGTGAAAGAACATGGCGGCGACATCACGGCGAACAACACGGCCGAAGGCGGCGCAGCGATCGAGGTGAGGCTCCCCGCTGCTGTCTCGACACAATCCGAACCGGAAGAGCCGAAGCCCGCTCCGCGTCAGCGGGAAGGCGCGATCGCAGGCCGCGTGCTGCTCGTGGAGGAAGAAGAAGCTGTGCTGGAGTTCGAGCGAGATGTATTGATGGGCGCCGGCGCTACCGTCGTCACGGCTAAGACCAGCCAGGACGTAAAGACTCGGCTGCTCTCCGAACCCTTCGATGCCATCATCATGAACGGCAAAATGCCGGGACCGTGGGGCGCCAAAGAATCCTTCCCGTGGTTGAAAGAAAATTGCCCCAGCATGGAGCATCACGTTCTTTATACGTTCTCAAACGGCGTGGAACCGGGCGATGGGCGGACCTTCCTGCAGGAAAATAACGTTCCCTACCTTGTAAAGCCCTTCGAAGTTGCTGAGCTCATCACCCAGGCGCGGAAACTGCTGCAGAGGGCCCAGGCAGCAGGCGCAGGCGCCGATTAGCTCCCGGCAAGCGAGTATTTGCCCGATTTTCCTCCATCCTCTTTGCGGTAGACTACTGCTACCGACCCATGTCTCAATTCGTTCACCTGCACCTGCACACTGACTATTCCCTGCTCGATGGCGCCTGTGACGTCGAAAAGCTCTGCCAGCGAGTGCAAGAGCTCGGCATGCCCGCCGTGGCCATGACCGATCACGGCAATATCTTTGGCGCAGTGCACTTCGTCAATGCGGCCCACAAGCATGGGGTCAAACCGATCGTCGGATGCGAGTTGTACGTCTGCAAGAAAGACGACCACCGTGCTGCTCCAGAAGGCGACACCTACAATCACTTGCTGGTGCTCGCTGAAAACGAAGAAGGCTATCGGAATCTGGTAAAGATCACGTCCGAAGCTTCGCTGCATGGTTTCTATTACAAACCGAGGGTCAGTAAGAAGTTTCTCGCCGAACACTCGCGCGGCCTGATCGGCCTCTCCGGATGTCTCAAGGGTGAAGTTGCGGAGCGATTGGTGGAAGGAAACTACGACGCCGCCCGGGCTGCCGCAGGTACGTTTACCGACATTTTCGGCAAGGGCAACTTCTTTCTCGAGATTCAGGATCAGGGCTTGGAACTCGAACATCGCATCCATCCCGGACTTTTCAAGCTGGAAAAAGATCTCGGCCTGCCACTCGTCGCGACCAACGACAGCCACTATCTCTGCGAAGACGATGCTCACGCGCAAGACGTGATGGTCTGCATACAGACCGGAAAATCCATCCGCGATACCGCGCGCATGAAGTTTGACGGAACGCAGTTTTTCGTCAAGAACCACGACGAGATGCTTCGCGTCTTCAAGGATTCCCCCGATGTGCTGTCGCGCACCGTCGACATTGCGGAAAGATGCAGCCTTCGCCTCGAAAAGGTGGCGAACCCGTTTCCAGAGTTCGAGGTTCCACCGGGCTACACCATCGACAGTTATTTCGTTCATGTAACGCGCGAAGGGTTTGCGCGCCGCATGGAAGTGCTGCGGCCACTTCATGAACAAGGCAAGCTGAAACATTCGCTAACGGAATACGAGCAAAGGCTGGAACGCGAGCTTGCCATCATCCAGCAGATGAAGTTTCCCGGCTATTTCCTTATTGTTTGGGATTTTATCCGCTACGCTAAAGAACACGATATTCCGGTTGGACCGGGTCGAGGGTCGGCCGCTGGATCACTTGTTTCCTATGCTCTCGGGATCACGGACATCGACCCGATCCAGCACGAGTTGCTGTTTGAGCGCTTCCTGAATCCCGAGCGCGTGTCGATGCCCGATATCGACATCGACTTCTGCATGAACCGCCGTGGCGAGGTGATCCACTACGTCACGCAGAAGTACGGTCGCGACAATGTGGCGCAGATCATCACGTTCGGCACCATGGCGGCGAAGGCGGCGATCAAAGACGTGGGCCGCGCGATGGATATCCCCTACGCCGATGTGGACCGGATCGCCAAGATGGTCCCGACGCAGCTGAATATCACGCTGGATCAGGCCATCGCCGATTCCCCGCAGTTGCACGAAGCGTACGAGAAAGATTCACAGATCCGCGAATTGCTGAACACAGCCCTGAAGCTCGAGGGACTGGTTCGAAATTCTGGAGTGCACGCCGCCGGCGTTGTGATTTCGCCGCGTCCGCTGACCGATCTGGTGCCGCTGCATCGCACCAAGAACGATGAAATTGTGACCGCTTTCGACATGGTCGCCATCGAGAAGATGGGGCTGTTGAAGATGGACTTCCTCGGCCTGACCACGCTCACGATTCTCACGGACGCGTTGAAGCTCATCCAGCAGACCCGCGGAACGCCGATCACTCTGGAACAGATTCCCCTCGAAGATGCCGAGACCTACCAGAAAGTTTTCTACAAAGGCCTGACCTCTGGCGTGTTCCAGTTTGAATCGCACGGCATGCGCGATGTGTTGCGTAAATACCAGCCCAATTCGATTGAGGACCTCACGGCGCTCAATGCGCTCTACCGCCCCGGTCCAATCCAGGGCGGCATGATCGACGACTTCGTCGACCGCAAGCATGGCCGCAAGAAAGTCGAATACGAACTGCCCGAACTGAAAGAGATCCTGCAGGAAACCCTGGGCGTGATCGTGTATCAGGAACAGGTGATGCAGATCGCGAACCGCCTGGCCGGCTACTCCCTGGGCGAGGCCGATTTGCTGCGGCGCGCCATGGGCAAGAAAAAAGCGGAAGAAATGGCGCAGCAGCGCGAGCGATTTGTGGAAGGCGCCGCGCAGCGCAAATTCCCTCCGAAGAAAATTGAGAAGATCTTCGACCTCATGGCGCAGTTCGCCGGATACGGGTTTAACAAGTCACACTCCGCGGCCTACGCCCTGCTCGCGTATCACACTGCGTATCTGAAGACCCACTATCCCGTGGAATTCATGGCGGCGCTGCTCACCTCAGTCACGGGGTCGACCGACGATGTCGTCAAGTACATCAATGAATGCCGTGAAATGGGGATTCTGGTCGCGGCGCCGGATATCAACATCTCGGACGCAAACTTCACGCCGCAAGGAGAATCGATCCGCTTCGGCCTGGCTGCGGTGAAAAACGTCGGCGGCAACGCCATCGAATCCATTGTGGCCGCCCGGAAGAAACTCGGGCGTTTCAAGTCCATTTTCGAGTTCTGCGAGAACGTCGATCTCCGGTTGCTCAACAAGCGCGTCATCGAATCGCTGGTCAAGAGTGGCGCCATGGACTCAATGGGCCGGCGCGCTCAACTTATGGCCGTACTCGACAAGGCGATCGAGCAAGCGCAGAAAGCACAGCGCGACGCCGAATCTGGCCAGCACGGCCTGTTTGGCGTCTTCCAGCAGGAAGAAGCCGCGACTCAAAATGACGTGCTGCCGAACGTTCCCGACTGGGACGAGCACACGCGTCTCACGGCGGAAAAGGAAATCCTCGGGTTCTTCATCAGTGGCCATCCGCTGGAAAAATACAAAGACAAACTGCAAGATCTGCGCGCACTCAGCGTGGAAGAGATCGCGGCGATGACCAAGTCGACGGGCAAAGACGAAACCATTGTTACCGCCGGCATCATCACCAATGTGCGTGTGCTGAAGTCGAAGAAGGGCGACTTCTACGCGCAAGCCAATCTGGAAGATATGTCGGGATCCATCGACATGATCGTCTTTCCGGAGGCCTACAAGCGGATCGGAGAAAAGGTCAAGCTCGAAGTCCCGGTTCTAGTTAAGGCAGGAGTTCGCATCGAAGAGGGAGCGAATCCGAAGATCACGGCCGCCGAGATCATGCCGCTGGAAGAGGCCAAAGTTCCACTGCCCCGAGCGATTCGCGTTCGGATTCCGCTCGAAACGTCGGCTGAGTCGACGATCGATGACTTGCACAGCTTGTTTATTGAGCGGAAGGGTGAGGCGCGGGTATTGTTCGACGTGGAACGCGGGGGCGATTTCATGGTGGTAATGGAGGCGGAAGGCTATAATGTGCTTCCGGACCGCAATTTCATTGCCCGCGTTGAGCAACTGTGCGGGCGGGGCAGCGTCCGCGTGATCAGCTGATCTTTGAGCATGGCAGCCACCGAAAAAGCACAACAAGAGCTAGAGCAGATCGAGCGGCAAGTCGCCGAAATGGAATCCGCCGGGCCGGACGACGAGACCCGCCGCCAGATCGCGACTCTCCAAGAACGCATTGAGACGATTCGCGAAGAAATGAACGCTCCCGCCACCGCCTGGCAAAAGACCGAACTGGCGCGCCATCCTCAGCGTCCGCAGTCTCTCGACTATATTGAGCGCGTGTTTACCGACTTCAGCGAAATTCATGGAGATCGCGGTTTTGGCGATGACGCCGCCATCGTCTGCGGCATGGCGCGATTCCATGGCGATGAAGTGATGATAATCGCGACCCAAAAGGGTCGCGACATGAAGCAGCGAGTTTTTCGCAACTTCGGCACTCCTCACCCCGAAGGCTATCGCAAGGCGATCCGCGCGATGCAGATCGCCGAGAAGTTTCGGCGGCCCATCTTCACGTTAGTCGACACAGACGGTGCTTACCCCGGCATTCATGCTGAAGAACGGGGTCAAGCCGAAGCCATTGCATACAATCTGCGCGAGATGGCGCGGCTGGAAGTGCCCATAATTGCCACCGTGATCGGCGTTGGAGGCAGCGGCGGCGCGTTAGCGATCGCGGTCGCAGATCGCGTCTTGATGATGGAAAACTCCATCTACTCCGTGATTTCTCCCGAAGGCTGCGCAGCCATAATGTGGCGCGATGCGACCAAGAAGGAACTTGCGGCCGAGGCTATGCGTATCACCGCAACCGACCTGAGTGAACTGGCCTGCATCGACGGTATCGTTCCCGAACCGGAAGGCGGAGCCCATCGCGATCACGAGGCTGCCGCTGCGCTGCTAGACGCCAGCCTGCAAAAATATTATTCCGAGGTGAAGAAGATGACTCCCGCCGAACTAGTCGCCGCGCGATATGAAAAGTTCCGCACGATCGCCCAGTTTTATAAGACCGAAGCCTGAATCCGCTACTTCTCTACATCATTTCCAAAGCAGGTTCCTCCCCGGCTATATCCGGTGATTGCCCGCCACTGGCCGCTCGACTCGCCGTATAATAGAGTGTTTTCGTCCTCTGCAATCCACAAACTGGGGCGAGTGGGATCGCTCCGTTAACTGAAGGAAGGTGTAGGGATGGCCACTACGGATGTCGTGCCCCGGGAATCCTCCGGTGGCATGAACAGGCATCGCATCGTCAACGACATGAGCATTCAGGTCGCGACGGTCAATGGTTCAGGTTCACAGAGTTCCAACACGGTTCTGCTTCGCAGCATTTTCCAGATGGGCGTACCGGTTTCCGGCAAGAACATGTTCCCCTCGAACATCGCCGGTCTTCCAACCTGGTACACAATCCGCGCCAACAAGAAGGGTTACATCGGGCGCAAGAAGGAAATCGACTTCCTGGTGGCGATGAATCCTGAGACCGCCCAGGAAGACACAATGTCACTGGCTCCCGGCGCCTCCGTTCTTTACGACGAGCCTTTGGCGCTGCACAAGCTTCGGAATGATCTGATTTTTTATTCCGTTCCCTACGACAAAATCGTCGCTCAGGTTTGCCCGGAAGCCAAGCTGCGCAAACTGGTCAAGAACATGGTCTACGTGGGCGTCGTGGCCAACCTTCTGACCATCGAGATGCCAGAAGTCGAAAAGGCCATTCGAAAGCAGTTTGCGAAGAAGGTGAAAGCGGCGAATCTTAATTTGGCCGCGGCGCAGGCCGGTTTCGATTATGCCAAGGCGAATCTGGAAAAGCGTGGCGCTTTCTACATCGAGCGCATGGACAAGACCGCCGGCAAGATCATTATCGACGGCAACTCCGCGGCGGCGCTCGGCTGCATGTTCGCTGGATGTACGGTGGTCACCTGGTATCCAATAACTCCATCATCGTCGCTCGTCGAAACGATGATTGACTACATGAAGGAATACCGTATCGGTCCCGACGGCAAGGCTACATTTGCCATCGTTCAGGCGGAAGACGAACTCGCGGCGATTGGTATGGTGATTGGCGCCGGCTGGGCCGGTGCGCGGAGTATGACCGCGACCGCTGGTCCAGGCATCTCGTTGATGGCCGAATTTACCGGACTCGCTTACTACGTCGAAGTCCCCGGCGTAATCTGGGACATTCAGCGCGTCGGCCCGTCCACTGGCCTTCCCACGCGAACGTCGCAAGGCGACATTCTCTCGACCGCCGTACTCTCGCACGGCGACACCAAGCACATCATGCTCATTCCCAGCTCCGTCGAAGAATGCTTCACGATGGCGACCGAGGCTTTCAATCTCGCCGAGCAATTCCAAACGCTCGTATTCGTCATGTCCGATCTCGACCTCGGTATGAACAACTGGATGTCCGATCCGTTCCCGTATCCCACGGCTCCCATCAAGCGGGGCAAGGTACTGAGCAAGGCAGATCTCGACCGTCTTGGTGGATTCGCGCGTTATAAAGATGTAGACGGAGACGGTATCGGCTATCGCACTTTGCCCGGAACCTCGCATCCATCGGCCGCCTATTTCGCACGCGGCAGCGGCCACAACGAAAAAGCTCAATACAGCGAGCGCGCCGACGACTTCGAGAACAACATGGAGCGCTTGAACCGCAAGTTCGAAACCGCGCGCTCCTTTGTGCCACGCCCTGAACTCACAAAGGGCAACAACGCGAAAATCGGAATCATCGGCTACGGAACCTCGCACTGGGGGATCACGGAGAGCCGAGATCAGCTTCGTGAGGAATACGGCATCGAGACGGATTACCTACGGCTTCGTGCGTATCCCTTTACGCGCGAAGTCCACGAGTTCATCGAGCAGCACGAGCACATTTATGTGGTCGAGCAGAACCGCGACGCGCAGATGCTGAGTTTGCTGAAGCTTGATCTGAAGGCGGAACTGATTGGGCGCCTGCGGAGCCTTGCCCACATCACCGGACTGCCGCTCGACGCGCGGTCTATCACCGATGAACTGACCAGTATGGAGGGCAAGTGATGTCTACGACGCCGACCGAAACAGGCGCTCCCGCTCCTAAGACAAACCGCATCGGCCTCACCGTCATCGAGTACAAGGGCGGCAAAACCACACTCTGCGCAGGCTGCGGCCACAACGCGATTTCCGAACGCATCATTGAGGCGATGTACGAAATGGGCGTCGAGCCCGAATTCGTCATCAAACCCAGCGGAATCGGCTGTTCCTCAAAAACTCCGGCATATTTTCTGAGCCGTTCGCACAGCTTCAACGCTGTCCATGGACGCATGCCTTCCGTTGCGACCGGCGCTCTTTTGGCCAATCGCAAGCTAGTCTGCATCGGGGTCAGCGGGGACGGCGATACCGCTTCTATCGGCATTGGCCAGTTCATCCATCTGATGCGGCGGAATCTGCCGATCATTTACATCATTGAAGATAACGGCGTTTACGGCCTCACCAAAGGGCAGTTCTCGGCGACCGCCGACCTTGGATCGAAGCTGAAGACCGGAGTCGTCAACGATCTTCCGCCTATCGATACCTGTGCTTTGGCGATTCAACTTGGAGCTACCCTGGTTGGCCGTTCATTCTCCGGCGATAAGCGGCAACTCAGCGCCATGCTGAAAGCTGCGATTGCCCACAAGGGCACGGTCATGCTCGACGTGGTCTCCCCGTGCGTCACCTTCAACGATCATGAAGGTTCGACCAAATCGTACAAATACGTAAAAGAGCACGAGGAAATGTTGCAGGATGTCAGCTTTGTCCCGCACTTCGAGGACATCAACGTGGAATATGACGCGGGATCGACGGTTTCAGTCACGATGCACGACGGATCACGCCTCAACCTGCGCAAGTTGGAAGAGGATTACAATCCGACTGACAAGATCCGCGCGATCACTCGCCTCACAGAAGCGCATGACAAAGGCGAAGTGCTGACCGGTGTGTTCTATGTCAATCCTACAGCCCCGAATTTCATCGAGATGTTGAATGTCGTGGATCAGCCACTTGCGACCCTCCCCGATTCGTTGACTCGTCCGGGAAAAGAAGTGCTGGACGCTTGCATGGAAGAATTGCGCTAGAACTGCTGTATCAGGTTTGGATGAGAAGGGCCCCGTTGCGGGGCCCTTTCTACTTGGAAGCCTTCTCTAAGCGCGCTTTCGTTGCGGTTCACCCGTGTGTTCTGGATTCTGGCCTGGTTCTGGAAAATCAGAATCTGCATCTTTCAGCATGGGGTCTTGATCTCGATGTCCAAGCTGCTCTTGCAGCCCGGTATTTCCGGCACCCTCATGATCTTCGATTTCTTTAGCGCCCTTTGCAGCATCCTGATCAGGATGGTTTTTTTGCATGATTCCACCTCGGGATATGAATTGAGGCTATTACTTTTCGTAGACGCCTCTCGCAAATACAGTTTATTCTGGGCGAGTCGGGAATAATATACTCTTGATCGGCAGATAGGTTTGGAAAAGGGGAGTAGATGAAGCGGATTATCTCTGTAGTTTTGACGCTTTTGTTATCGAGCGCGTTCGGGATTGCCGATGCCCCACACGCGTCGCTTATCAGCGTGAGAGCGACCCATCAGAGAGTCCACAAGCATCACGCGCATAAGGCCGGAAAACATCATGCGCCGAAGCACCATCGCCACTCGGTGTAGCAGCCGGGCCTGTTCTCTTCTCCAACGACCCCTATAGTTGTGATTACCTAGCACTGCTTGCGACGCCCAGCTTACGAAGCCGGTCACGTGCCTGCAAAGCTTCTGGCGAATGCGGGTAGCGCTGAATCAGATGCTTTAGTTCGCCGACTCCGTCATCCTGCTTCCCGAGTTCGATTAGTGAAAATCCCTTCTTCAACTGCGCCGATGCGGCCTTATTCCCGCTCGGGAAATTCTGGAGAACCTGATCGTAGCTCTGCGCCGCCTGCTGGTAGTTCGCCTGCCGAAACTGGATCTCTCCCAGGTAGAAGTAGCAGTTTCCGGCCAGGTCCGTGTTGGGATAGAACTTCACATAGTCGGAGAATTCCTGTATCGCGAGGTCATTCTTGCCGCCGTTGTAATCGCGTAGAGCGTTGTTGTACAGCACATCCGGAGGAGGCGCAGATGCCGCAGCCTGCTGCGCGGCTTGTTGCGTCGCCTGCTGGGCAGCGAGACTCTGCTGGGCTGCCTGCATATCCTCGAGCTGCTTGGTCACCTTCGCGAGGCGCACCTTGATCTCATCCATAGTGTCGTTCAGCGCCTGAATCTGCCCGGAGAGCTGGTCGGTCTTTGAGCCGGCGTCCGTCTGCTGCTTCTGCAGCGTAGTCTGCATCGAGTTCAGAGCGTTAGCGACCTTGTTCACTGCATCGGTATCCTGCTCGACCAGGTTTTTCATCACGCCCATGCGCTCGTCGAAACTGCGCTGCATGGCTGTCATCTGCTCTTGCAGTTGCTGGACCTGCGTTTGCAATTGGACCATCTCCTTGCTGACGCCAAATGCCGGAGACACTTCCAGCCAAAGCACTGCCAACAGAGCGACTAACGCGGAAATACGGTGTGGTTTCATAAGGGATTCCCTGAACACATTAGATTAGATGCCTCGATTGTCCCACAGGCTGGGAGGATTCCAAACACAAAGGGACCGTGAGGAACCGGAACACTCAACGGAAAGATGGCAATCATTTCGCTGGAGTTGTCGGCGCAGACTGATGCCCTTTTACATGCGAGAACAAATTGGGGGACGCTTGGAGCGTCCCCCAGTATCGTCACTACTTCTGATATACGAGGTGTCCGCGGCGGTTTTGCTGCCAGCAGGCCTCGTTGCTTTCCGTGCAGAACGGCTTTTCTTTGCCGTAGCTGATGGTTTTGATCCGGCTCGCGCTCACACCGGCTGCGGTCAAGGCACTCTTAACCGCGCTGGCGCGCTGGTCGCCCAGAGCCAGGTTGTATTCCGTAGATCCGCGTTCGTCGCAGTGGCCTTCAATCGTGAAGTTCATATTAGTGTGCTGACTGAAGAACTGCGCATCGGCTTGGATCGACGCCTGCTGGTCGCCGCGAACATCCGACTTGTCGTAGTCGAAATAGACATCCTTGACGTTCTGGCTGAACAGGTCTTCATCGGTGACGCTTGCCGTAGGCGGAGGAGGCGGCGGCGCTTGAGTTACCGTCAGCCGTGCAGTGGATTCCTGCGTACCACCCGCGCCCTTCGCGACGAGATGATAAGTGGTGGAATCCGTCGGAGAAACGCTCTGTGATCCATTGGCCTGCACAGCACCGATCCCATCGATCGAAACATCGGTCGCATTGCTGGTCTGCCACGTCAACGAGGCGGATTGTCCGGCTTCGATCGTGTTCGGACTCACCGCGATCGACGCGGTTGGAGCCGGTGGCGCGGGCGGCGGGGGTGGGGGTGGCGGAGTCGCTTTCTTTCCGCAAGCGCCTAAAGTTAAGAATGCACCCAGTGCGAGTGACAGGAAAAACCATTTGATGTTAAGTTGCTTCACTTTTTATTCCTCCCTAACGACCCCAAAGACTGGCCCCGGGGCCCGACGAAGTGTATTTACTATTTCCAACTCCAATTCGGTTGCGAGTTGTGTCCCGTAAACGTCAACTGTTGAACTTTCGTTCCGTCGGCCAGCATCGTCCAGAGTTGCAGGCTGCCCGAACGGTTCGACTGGAAGACAATATGCCGGTTATCCGGTGACCATGATGGAAAGTCGTTGCGGCCACCGTCGTGCGTGAGCTGCACCCACTGCTTGCTCGCGATATCCATCAAGTAAAGATCCGACGAGCCAGGCTCGCCCGGTCCGTATTTGCGGACCCACGCAAATAAAAGAAACTGCCCGTTTGGCGCCCAGTTCGGAGATACCGCGTATCCCTGATCGGTCATCCTCTGCTGGTTTGTACCGTCGGCTTCCATCGTGTAAATCTGCGGCAGACCGGTTCGCCCGCTCACGAAGGCGATTTGGGCGTTCGTCTTTCGATTCCACACTGGTGAGACATCGGGGCCCTTGCCGGTCGTCATGCGCTGCAGATTCCCGCCGGAGGCATCGGAAACGTAGATGTCAGGCTGGCCTCCGCGCGAAGAAGAAAATGCCAGCTTGGTTCCATCGCTCGACCACGCGGGAGAGAGATTCGTTCCACCAAGATGAGGGAAGGTCACCGCGCGATTGATTTCGAGGGAGTACATCATGATATCCCAACCACTCTTGGTGAGGGCGCTGAAGGCGAGCCGCGACCCGTCCGGCGAAACTCGCGGCGACAGTGCGATCGATCCCAGACGCGTGATCTGGTGCTGATTCGAGCCGTCATAATCCATGGCCCAAATTTCTTTGTGGCCAGTCCGGTCACTGACGAAGTAAATCTGCGTTTCGGCAATTCCCTGAACACCGCCGCCCAGCCGCACGATGATTTCGTCTGCAAACTTATGGGCCATCACTCGCGCCGCCGCATCGCTCGCCAGGTCGGAGTACTGTTTGCCGAGAATCTGCGGGGACTGGATGTTCTTGACGTCGTACAACCATCCTTGGACCGTGAGTCGGCCGTTGGTCACTCCCAGATTTCCGAACGCAATCATCGCCGCACTCGGTGGAGGCGCGTTCCACGCCATGAAATTCACTTCTGGAGGTTGCCCTGGAGCTTGCAGCGGGTAGAAGCTTTTGGAAACCAGCTCCACCACTCCCGAAACATCGAGGTCGTTCCACAGCGTATCGTTGAAGGTTTTCAGGAGAGCGGTGTTTTGCGGATCGGCCGTCGACGGCTTGAAGTCGGGAACCGCCAGGCGCACCTTCTCCACCCCAAGACTCGTGCCGGTTTTCACCCAATCTTGAGCGAGGAGGCCGGAGGGCAGGAAAATGCAGACCCAAACGAGCGCCAGTATCAGGCCATGAAGCTTGTTAGGCCGTCGCCGAAGAAATGATCGAGCGGGGTCGTCCATCCGTCTGGGGGAGAGAATCTCTAAGTCCATGAATATCGTATTCCGATAGGAATCCCTTTGCAATATTGCGCCGGCATTTTCAAATCTCTTCATCTCTGCTTAAGTCCCTATTCTGCGCTTGTTCTCAAGTTCCACGATGTGCGTGTACCTAATTGATTACGCGCTGAAGGTACATGCGCTCACTTCTTGTAGTCGAACCAGTATTCGACCGAAATCTTGCTGCCCGAATAATCGGGCGGCAGTGCGCCAAACGTATCGATCCTCTGCAGCGCGCGTACAGCCGAGATATCCAGCGATGGCACTCCGCTGGATTGTTCGACCTGCACATTCCCCGGATGCCCATCACGAGCGACGTCGAACGTGATGTAGACGCGCTGCGCCGTCGTGATCCGTGGATCGACTTCGTACTTCAACCAGTTCTCGGCCACCTTCTGTTGAATCACGTGGACATACCACGCGTACTTTGTGCCGAAGTCGCCACCGCCCCCGGTGATTCCAAATCCGCCTTTGGCTCCGCCCGCGCTAAACGAGCCGTAAGGCCCACTGACCGGACCGCCTTCGCCGAACGCCACCTGGTTCGACTCTGCCTCCGGCGGCGGCTGAGCTTTATCCTTCGAAACCGTCTCCTGCTTTTTCTTGGGCTTGATCTTTGCGCTCTTGCCCTGGATTTCGATCGCGTCCGGCTCTTTTTCTTCGATCTTGGGTTGCGATTGCGTAATTCCTTTGGATTCGTTGGCGAGAACGTTTTGCGTTTGCGCGGGATTGGACGGCAGTGGAACCGTGCTGACCAGTGTGGCACCGATCGCTTCCCCGCCCCCGCCGGCGCCCCAGGCATCGCCGCTCGAACGAGCGAAGTACGCGGTGTATCCGAACAAGAATCCTGTGATTCCTACATGCAGGACCACCGACCACGCCAGCGCGCGTCCCCAACGGTCATGCTCGAAATAGATCTCAGCGTTTGCTGCCATTTTGTTCTAAAGGCTGCGTAACGATGCTTACGTTGATGAATCCTGCCTGCTTGACGGAGTCCATCACCGTCGCGAAAGCTCCAAATGGAACGTTCTCATCCGCTCGCAAGAAAATAGACTGGTTGCGTGGATCGCGGATCTTCTGCCGCAGCTTGCTGCCGATCTCATTGATATTGATCGGATCGTTCCCCAAGAAGACGCGCTGATCTTTGTTAATCGTAATTACCAGCCGTTCTTCAGTGATCTGCTTTACCGTGCGAGTCTTTGGGACACTGACGTCGATTCCCGACTGTAGAACCGGCGCTGTGACCATGAAAATGATGAGCAGCACCAGCACCACATCCACGAGCGGAGTGATGTTGATGTCGGCGAGGGCTGTCTGCGTGCGGCCGTTGGATGTAGTGAAGGCCACTAGCGCCTCACGTCCGCGGGGACTTGCGCCGGAAGCTGCGCCTGGCTGTGTTCCACGGCATTCAACACTTCAAGTGCGAAGTCGTCGCTGCGCGAAGCAAATTCTCGAATGGAAGCCCCGATAAGGTTGTAGGCGATGACAGCCGGAATCGCAGCCGCAAGTCCAGCGGCCGTCGTGATCAGCGCTTCTGAAATACCCGGAGCGACTGCCCGCAGCGTGGCCGCTCCAGCGGTTCCCAGTCCCTGAAATGCGTCGATGATGCCCCAAACGGTGCCAAACAATCCGACAAACGGCGTCACGGCCGCCGTAATTGCGAGCCAGGGCACATTACGCTCCAGGCGCGAAATCTCCTCCGAGGCTCCGATCTGCATTCCTCGCTGGATCGAAACCAGATTCCTCAGCGATCCCGAAGTGGATGCCTGCCGCCGGTACTCCTCGTATCCGCCTTCAAACACTCCAACCAGTGGGCTGGGCTTGAACTGATCCGCCACCGCAGCAATGTCCTGCAAGCGCTGCGCCTTGCGAAAGGCGCGCACAAATCGCCCGCTCTGCGCCTTCGCCCGGCGGAGCAGGCTCCATTTGGTGAGGATAATCGCCCACGAAATCAGGCTGAACGCCAGCAATGCAAGCAAGACCAGCTTGGCCACCGCGCCGCTGTTGGAGATCATGTCGACGACTTCGCCGCCGATAAACACTGCCAGCAAAGGGGAAAATTGCATTGGTTTTAGGAGAATGCCTATGGAGATTATAGATGAATGAGCCCGCGCAATTGGCCACATGTACCCGATCCGCTAATGAAAAAATTCATGGTTGAGATGCGTGTTTTCAGATGCTTGCTGGCGGATGAACACGCCCCGGAAACTAAAGAGGGCTCGACGCTTAACTCGCGTAAAGACGCGCAGAGAGCTCTGGACGCACGGCCGCTGTTGCGCGCCAGGCGGAAAACCCTCGCCCATATCCACGGCCGCACGGCGGCAAACCATGCAAATCGTCCTTCGGAGAATCTTCCTTCAGAGTCGACGAATCGTTCCATCGGCGGTAGTTCGAAGTTGACCTCATCCGAAATCGCTTTCACCACCCCGAGAGCAATGCCATGCGCTTCGGCCGCATGGGCGACTGCGGCAGCCTCCATATCGACCGCCCGCGCCCCGAACGATTCCCTCAATTTCGCCTTTTGTGCTGGGCTTGCCACCGATGCAAAACTGACCAGCACGCCATCGCTGCCATTTAGAGCAACGCTGCTGCCGTCACTCGCGTTGACCACTCGGCCCGGTCGGACGATTTCGCCAACCTTGAGCGAAGCGTGCAGGGCGCCTGCGAAACCGGCAGAATAGACGATTGCTGGTTGGTACATAGCGATCACCGCTTCGGCAGTCCGGCGCGCTGCTTGCCCGCCGACCCCGCCGCAGACCAACACAAAGTTCTCTTTCTCGAAAAAACGAAAACTCCGGCCGTCATATTCTTTCTGGACTAAGCGCCAGCCCTTGATCAGTGGGCGGACCTCGCGCTCCAACGCGGCCACAATGGCGACCTTAAACATATTGGTTCGCCTGAAACCACTCCACCGCCCGCCGCAACGCGCCTTCGACCGGGATGATCCTCCACTCCAGTTCGCGTTGAGCCTTGCCGGAGCTGGCGAACATTTTTTTCTTTCCCATCCGAACGGTGTCCACGGTGGCACGAGGCTCGCGGCGCAAGAGACGTCCCGTAATCGCTTCGTCGACCACGCCGGTCGCAAACGCAAAGAAGTACGGCAGTTTTACTCGAGGCGAGGGCAGTCCCGTGATCTCGCCCAGCTTATCGAGGATCTGCTTGAGCGTCAGATTTTCGCCGCCAAGAATGTACCGCTCACCCGACGTTCCTCTGAGCAAGGCAGCCACGTGCCCGCGCGCGCACTCCCTCACGTCGACGAGGTTCAATCCAGTTTCGACGTAGGCCGGAAACTTGCGCTTCAAGAAGTCAACCACGATTCGTCCGGTGGGAGTTGGTTTTACATCCTGCTCGCCCACAGGTGTCGTCGGATTCACGGTGACGACGTTCATCCCGCTACGCCCCGCATGCATCGCGATCTGCTCGGCCATGAACTTCGAGCGCTTGTAGTGCCCGATCATATCTGCCAGCGAAACCGGGGAGTCTTCATCGGCCATTTGTCCGTTGCTCGTGAATCCGATAGTGGCAACGCTCGATGTGTATACCACCCTGCGGACCCCATTCTTACGGGCCGCTTCGAGGATCGCGCGCGTACCGTCGACGTTGGAGCGGTACATCTCATTCGGATCGCGCACCCAGAGCCGGTAGTCGGCTGCAACATGAAATACGTTCTCGCAGCCGGAGATCGCTTTTTCGAGGGATGCAGGGTCCCGCAGATCTCCTGTGGCAGTCTCGGCTTTGATACCCTCAAGGTTTTTCAGATTGCTCGTGGGGCGGACCAGCAGACGGAGATCAGCGCCCTGATCGGCAAGAATGCGGGCAACGTGCGAGCCAAGAAATCCGGTAGCGCCGCTGACGAAAGCTTTCATACGTCGGCAATTGGAACTTGGAATTTATCTGGGCCGCACCAGTTGAGTACCGGATTCTGCTCAGACCTGAGACGGCGAAGTGTCACGCGCCAAGTGTTAATCGCCGTTTTTCTCCATCACCTTCGCATAGGTGGTAAGCGCGAGCAGTGGGAAATACTGCCGGTACAGGTGATACATCAGATAAAACACGCGCGGGAAACCGGTGCCGGTATATAACGCCTCGTCCCACGATCCATCCTTTTTCTGGGTGGTCATCAGATAGGCGATACCACGCGCCACGCAATCGCTGCGCGTATCTCCGGCCGCCAGCAATCCTAAGATTGCCCAGGCGGTCTGCGAAGGCGTGCTGTCTCCTTGTCCACGCAAACTCGGATCGTCGTAGGAACCGACTGTTTCGCCCCATCCACCATCGGCGTTCTGCACCATGCGGATCCATTCCGCTCCCTGCTGAACGCAAGGCTCGTGCAAATCCACGCCGATTGCCTCGAGACCGCGCAAGACGAGCGCAGTCCCGTAGATGTAGTTCACGCCCCAGCGCCCGAACCAGCTTCCGTCGGGCTCCTGCTCGTCGCGGATGAATTTGATCGCCCGCTTTACCGCCGGATGATCTTTGCTGTACCCGTATGTCGCGAGCATTTCCAGGATGCGGCCTGTGATATCGACCGTCGCGGGATCCAGCATGGCGTTGTGATCGGCGAACGGGATGTGCTCGAATACCATCTTGTCGTTATCTTTGTCGAATGACGCCCAGCCACCGTTCCTGCACTGCATGGAGAATATCCAGTCAATCGCCCGCTGCACGGACTCCCTCTGGTATCGCCCGTTGGGATGCTCTACGCGACTTAGGCCCAGGCAAACCATTGCGGTGTCATCCACATCCGGATAAAACTCATTGTTGAACTCGAAATACCAGCCGCCCGGCTGTCCCTTCTTGTTCTTCACCTTCCAATCGCCAACCGTCCGCACCTGTTTCTGCAAGATCCAGTCCGCGCATTTCACCAGCCGAGGATCGTTTGCTGGCACGCCCGCTTCGCCCAGAGCGAATAGCGCGTAGGCCGTGTCCCATACCGGCGACATACAAGGCTGCATTCGGAAGGTGTCTTCCTCTTCAATTCCCAGCTTCTCGAATTCGTCCATCGCTCGAATGACCTGCGGATCGTCCAACGAATATCCCAGGCAGCGCAGAGCGATGATGGCGTTCATCATGGACGGATAGATCGCGCCAAGCCCGTCGCTCATCTCGAAGCGCTCGAGCATCCACTTCTCCGCGCTCTTCAGGGCGACCGATCGCAGCGGACGCACGTGGACGCGCTCGAGCCAGTGTGTCATGCGGTCCAGCACCAGAAAGAAGTTCCGCCATGAAACGATCTTTTTCGACCAATGCAGATGCATGCGCGACTTCTGCATGCCACCGACAAACAATTCCTCTACGCCCATCTCGCGCGGGATTTTCTTGAACGGCTTCTTGGCATAGCAGATCGAGAGCGGCACCAGAATGGCACGCGACCACGAAGAAATTTCGTAAATATTGAACCAGAACCACTTCGGAAAGAGCACGATTTCCGGAGGAATCGCCGGAACGGCGTCGTAGTCGTATTGCCCGAAGAAACAGAGATAAATCTTGGTAAACGTATTGACTTCGGTGACACCGCCCATCTCCAGAATCTTCTTGCGCGCGCGAGCCAAGGCAGGGTGATCGGCGGTGTATCCGGCCAATTTCAATCCGAAGTACGCTTTCACCGAAGCGCTGATGTTGGATGGGCCGCCCACATAGATGCTCCATCCACCATCTTCATTCTGATGGCGAAGGATCCAGTTGGCCGCCTTCTGAAACCTTTCCTGGTCGCCTGTTCCGAGCAGCGCATGCAGCAAGATGTAATCGGACTCGAGGGTTGTATCTGCCTCGAGTTCGCCGCACCAGTAGCCTTCTTCTTCCTGCTGCGAGAACAGATATTTGCGCGCAGCCGCAATGGCCGCACTCACGCGGCTTCCAAGTCCCTCAATTTTCCCGAATCGAAACAGCGGATTTGAACCTACGGGTAGGGCGGCTAAATCGGAATCAGGGGAGTGGTTGTCCATCAGTTTCATTCTCCTAAGTTCATTCGACCCTGTGCCTGAAAGAGGTAACTTTCCTCGTCTTTCCGGTCCTGGCTTAGTTGGGAGCTGCCGCGATCGCTTCCACGATCTCCGGTGGCAGCCCAAAGCGAACGTTCTCGGGCATAACTTCCAGTTCCTGCATGTTGCCGAATCCCTTTCCTCGCAGGAATGTAACCGTCTCTTCGACCAGATGCTCCGGGGCTGAGGCGCCCGCCGTGAGGGCAATCGTCTTTACGTCCTTCAACCAATCGGGCTCGATGTCGTTACAACTGTCAATCAGATGCGCATTTGTGCCCAGGTTGCGAGCGACTTCCACCAGGCGGTTCGAGTTGGAACTATTTTCCGACCCAACCACCAGGAGCAAATCTGCTTCGGACGCCACCTGCTTCACCGCAACTTGCCGGTTCTCAGTGGCGTAACAAATATCCTGAGCCGCTGGACCCTTGATGTTGGGGAATTTCTGCTTTAGCGCGGCGATAATGTCCTTGGTCTCGTCCAGGCTTAGCGTCGTCTGGGTCAGATATGCGACTCGATTCGGATCAGGCACTGAGAGCGCCTTGACCTGCTCCGGCGATCCAACCACCTGCGTCACCAGTGGCGCCTCTCCCAGCGTTCCAACCACCTCATCGTGATCCTTGTGCCCGATCAGAATGAGTGAGTAGCCTTCTTTCGCGAACTTGACGGCCTCGACGTGCACCTTGGTCACCAGCGGACAAGTGGCATCAATGACTCGAAGCCCTCGCTTGGCGCTGTGCTCTCGAACCTCAGGGGAAACTCCGTGAGCGCTGTAAATGATCCGCTCGCCGTTCGGCACCTCGTCTTCACTGTCGACAAAGATCGCGCCCTTGCCGCGCAGTTCCTCCACGACAAAACTGTTATGGACGATTTCTTTGCGCACGTAGATAGGAGGTCCGAACGCCTCGAGCGCAATGCGGACAACGTCAATCGCCCTCACCACTCCGGCGCAGAATCCCCGGGGCTTGAGTAAAAGTAAGGTCTTTCCGTCGGTCTTCGCTAGAATGCCTGCCACGATTTGAATTTGCTCCCCAGATCCACGAAGCGCCTTCCGGTTGTCATTCCGGACAAAACTAGGAATCTGCCATCGGATGTTAGATGCAACTCGCCCGCAAAACCGTGCTTTCAGGGTACACGAATGCCTTTGGACGATATCTATAAACTATCGAAAAGTACCGGGATGGTCAACGTAAGCCGAAGAAATGGCTGGGATTAGCAGCGAAAGGTACGATCTGAGCAGCCAACGGCAATCACTCTTGTCCGAGAACCCACATTTCTCTTGCGAACTCCACCTGCCGTAGCGATCCCAGGTTGAGGACAGTTCTTGAGAAAACCTCCTCGGGCGAACCGCTCGCGTCGACCGGCACCAGTAGTTTCAGCTTGTCGTAGTACTCGATCAGGGGAGCAGTGCAGCGGTGGTAAGTCTCAAGCCGAACTTGAATTGCCTCGCTCCTGTCATCCTCCCGCTGAAACAGCTTTCCCTCGCACCGGTCACACTGTCCCTCGATTTTCGGAGGGCGATCCGACACGTGGTAGACCGTTTTGCATTCCCCGCATGTTCTGCGGCCGGCTAGCCTTGCCACGATCTCGTCATCTTTCAAGGTGTAGTTCAGTACGGCATGCAGGTCGAGTTCCCGACCTTTTATCAGGTCTTGCAAGGCCACCGCTTGTGCCAGAGTTCGCGGAAATCCGTCGAGAATGAAGCCACCGGCACATTTCAAGCAGTCGGTGCGTTCCGAGACAATATCCCAGACAGTTGCGTCAGGCACGAGTTCGCCCCGATTCATGTACGAGAGCGCCTGCATCATTGCTGGGCTGGGGTCGCTCTGTTGCGCGGCCGACCGGAAAACGTCTCCGGTGGACAAATGACAGGCGTGAAGGCGGCGATTCAGCAGATCCGCCTGAGTCCCTTTTCCTGCTCCCGGGGCGCCGAGCAGCACCAACCTCCAGGGACGTGCATAGCACTGCGGTATGGTCTCGCAACGCGCCGATGGGCCCTGTAGCCATGCCATACGATCTTGCTTATGAGGGGTAGCCATGCCCCGAATCTATGGCTTCGCGCTCGGCTTCGCTGTGACGGAAATCACACTAAAATGGAGCGCTCGGCAGCCCGCAACCCTAGGAATCTGGAGAGTTAACCCACATGGCCCGGTCGTGCCCCCCTCTCCCCTCCCCGTGCCATTGTGTTACCAACGTAACGGGAGCAATCTACTCGCGTCATCCCAAGAAGCAAAATGTTAGAGCTAAACCAAAGAGCGACGTTCGGTGGAGCGCAGGGTCGGCGCAACAGTGGTGCCCAGCAGCCGCGCAGACTGATTTTGGCTCTCTCTTTGCTCTTGATTGCTCTCATCACCCTGTTGGTAAAAGATCGGCAGTTCTGGTTCGGTTCCGAGCAGGCCACGATCGAGTCCGATATGCCGGAATCTGCGGTCGCGACCCAGACCAAGTCCGCCACCCGTTCCACCAAGTCGGCCTCAACCGCTGCCGCGAAGAAGTCGGTTCACACGACGGTGGCTTCGGTTGAGCCGAAGCCGGCTGACGCTCCCGGAGTTGCGATGACCCGGACCGTTCTGCCTCCGCTGGATGTGGAAGTAGTCGCCGGCGACAAGCACAAGAAGCTTCATCCGGGAACGAACTCGACCCACGTTGAAATTCCAAGTCCTGCGGCGAACGCTGACAACCTCGCCGCCGAGACAAATGCGGCCGAGCGCGAGCCGTTGCCAGCCGCACCCGCACCGCAAGCCTCGGTCAGCGCCTCTTATCCGCTGCTCGCGCAGCACATGAATGTTCAGGGTTCTGTGGTATTGCAGGCAGTGATCAGCGCCGAGGGCGTGGTCCAAGACCTGCGGGTGCTGAGTGGTCCGGCTATCCTGAGCTCGGCCGCGCAGCAGGCAGTACGCGAGTGGCGCTTCAAGCCGGTTCTGCAGAATGGTCAGGCAGTCGAGACCAAAGCAAAGATTACGGTGAATTTCTCTATCAAAGTCGCCGACAATTCCGCCAGCACCACGCTGGCTGAGAGCCGGGCCTCCGACATCCTGATCGTCAGCCGTTAGCCTTAATCATCTGCTCGGCATGCTTCCGTGAAGTCTCCGTCAGCTTCGCCCCGCTTAACATGCGGGCCACTTCTTCGGTACGTTCTTCGCCTGTGACCTCGCGGATCCTGGTACGAGTGCGGCCGCCGGACTCCTTCTTCTCGATGACGTAATGATGATCCCCGAAGGTCGCGATTTGCGGGAGATGGGTAACGCACAGCACCTGATTCGATCGCGCCAGCGCCTTCAATTTCTTGCCGACAGCCTCCGCCGCTCTTCCACCAATGCCGGTATCGACTTCGTCGAAGACCAGGGTTTTCTGCGAAGTCTTTTTTTCGCTGCTTCTGCGGGAGGGATTGTGGCCGGCCTCCACGCTCGCTTTCAGCGCCAGCATAACGCGTGATAGTTCGCCTCCCGAGGCGATGTGCTCCATTTGCCGCATCGGTTCGCCTGGGTTGGTGGAGATCATGTACACGATTTGATCGAACCCGGACGCCGTCCAGTCACGCTCTTCTTCAGAACTGGTGATCTCAATGCGGAACGAGGCCTTCATTGCCAGATCATTGATTTCGGCCTCTACCAACTTTTCCAGTCGCCGCGCGGCTTCCGTGCGTCTCTTCGATAAAGTTCTCGCTGCATGCAAATAGTCGGCCGCAGCGTTGGCGAGCTCTTTTCGCAACTGCCCCAGGATTTCGTCTTTGTTTTCAACTTCTGCCAACTTCCGTGAGACCTCGGCGCCGAACGCGAGCACTTCATCGAGCGTGGGACCGTACTTGCGCTTCAGACGATCCAAAGTCGCAAGCCGATCTTCGACTTGCGCCAGATGCTCGGGTGAAGCTTGAATCCCGCCCGGCATAGTCGCGGACGGTGGCTCCAACATCTTCGACGCTAATGCGCGCCGTCTCGAGAGCAGACAGTGCTTCCTGGAACTTCGGCTCGTAACGCACCAGTTCTTCGACCTGCTTTTGGGCCGCTCGCAATGACGATGCGGTGGAACTGTTTCCCTCGTAGAGCAGATCGAACGCGTTCATCGCAGCGTTGTAGATCCTCTCGGCATTCGCGAGCACGCGCTTCTCCGACTCCAGTCGCTCGTCTTCCCCGCTCTGCAGCCGTCCTTCCTCAATCTCGCGCTTTTGGAAGATCCACAAATCGACAAGGCGCAGCCGGTCCTGCTCGCCACGTTCGAGTTCGTCGATTCGTAATCGGATCTGCTTCCATGCAATGAACGCAGTCGACGTCGATTCAGTCTGGCTGCCAGCGAATGTGTCTAGCAGTTCGAGCCGCGCAGGCCCGTCGAACGAAAGAATGGACTCGTTCTGCGCGTGGATGATGGCGAGATAAGGAGCCAGCAACCGCAGAACGGCTACCGTCGCCGGCTGGTTGTTGATGAAGACGCGGCCTTTGCCGCTGCTCGCAATCTCTCGCCGCAGGATGAGCGATCCGTCGTCGGATTCGTCGAGGCCGTTCGCCTCCAGAATTCTGGAAAGGCTCTTCTCGGCAGCTTCTCCAGACTCGAAGACTGCCGAGACTACTGCCCGCTCGGCTCCCGAGCGAATCACGTCGCTCGATGCTTTCTCTCCCAACAGGAGCGCCAGGGCGTCGATCAGAATCGACTTCCCCGCCCCAGTTTCGCCAGTCAGCAGATTGAGTCCCTGCCCAAATTCCACGACAAGATTGTCGATCACCGCGTAGTTTTCGAGCCGCAGTTCAATCAGCACAGGCAGTTCCTGGAAAGCCAAAGTTGTGCGCAGCATAGCATGAAAAAGCGGGATAACCGGTATCGATAAAGTAGCGACTCCGGCACTGGGAAACCCGGATTTGCACCGAATCGTTTCCCGGTATCATCTAAAATCATTTCATGGCCATTGCTGGACAATATGCGGTCGAAGACCCTCCGCAAACTATTCCATCTACCATGCTGGCCGCGGTCTATCGCGGCATCAACGACGTTCGGCTCGAAACCGTCCCGGTACCGAAAATAGGTGTCGGAGAGTTGCTTGTCCGCGTGCACTCTTGTGGAGTGTGCGGAACCGATCTCAAGAAGATATCCACAGGCTCACACTCGGCCCCGCGGATCTTCGGACACGAGACCTCCGGAGTGGTCGCCGCAGTAGGGGAAGCGGTAAGTCAGTACCGGCCGGGCGACCGCGTCATGGTGTTTCATCACGTCCCCTGCCGCGAATGTTTCTACTGCCTGCACAAGACTTTCGCCCAATGTGCCACCTACAAGAGGGTCGGCTGCACGGCCGGATTCGAGCCTTCCGGCGGCGGTTTTGCCGAATATGTCCGGGTGATGGATTGGATTGTCGAACACGGTACCGTCCGCGTTCCAGACGGTGTTTCCTTCGATCAGGCTTGCTTCGTCGAGCCAGTCAATACTTGCATGAAGGGGATCGAGGCTTTGCGCTTGCAGCCCGGAGAAACAGTCCTGGCCATCGGCCAAGGCCCCATCGGCATCATATTGAGTGTGCTGGCGCGCCGGGCGGGGGCCACCTTAATTACTTCCGATTTATATGCCGAGAGGCTTAGAATAGGGTCAAGTTTCGGACTAGACCTTACAATAGACGCATCGCAGGCAAATGTAGTTGATCGCGTGCGCGAATTGACCGAGGGACGTGGCGCCGACGCAGTCATTCTTGCGGTCGGCGGAAACTCGCTGATTCGCACCGCAATGGATGCCGCCCGTCCCGGAGGGCGGGTCTTGTTATTTGCGCAAACGCAGCACGGAGAGACCGTGGTTGATCCAGCAGCGATCTGTGTCGATGAGAAGACTCTGGTGGGTTCATACAGCGCGTCGGTGGACCTGCAGGACGAATCAGTCCGTTTTGTAATGAACCGTGAGATGGACCTGGAACGGCTGATCAGCCATCGCTTCCCTCTCGCGCAGAGCCCGCAAGCTTTGGATTTGGCAGCCCATCCTCAGCCTTCGTCGATGAAGATCATGATTCAGCCCGGCAACAGCTGGGAAGGAAGCAAGCAGTGAACGGAAAAATGACCGCCGCCGTCTTATACGGCAAAGAAGATCTCAAGATTGAAAAAGTACCCATCCCGCGGGTTGGCGATGGCGAAGTTCTGGTCAAAGTCCAAGTCGCGTTGACCTGCGGCACCGATCTCAAGGTTTACCAGCGCGGCTACCACGCCCGCATGATCGTTCCTCCCGCTTTGTTCGGCCATGAACTGGCTGGCGTGATCGAGGAAGTGGGAGCGGGCGTCAACGGTTTTAAGAAGGGCATGCGCGTCGTCGCTTTGAACTCCGCGCCCTGCCAGATGTGCTTCTACTGCTCCAAGCATCAGGAAAATCTCTGCGAAGATCTGCTCTTCAACAACGGCGCCTATGCCGAATACATTCGCGTCCCGCGGCGCATCGTTGAAGCCAACATGCTGGTCATTCCCCCGAATGTGACTTTCGAAGACGCTGCGATGACCGAGCCTTTGGCATGCGTGCTTCGCGGCTTGCACGAAACCGGAGTTGAAATCGGCGACACCGTGACCATCCTCGGTGGTGGCCCCATCGGGCTGATGTTTGTTCAGGTAGCCCGCGCCATCGGCTGCAACGTGATTTCCGTCGTCAAGCGCGACGGCCAGGTCGAAGCTGCTAAACAGATGGGCGCTCACGAAATCATTCAGACGACGAAGGTGACGAATGTCGTGGAAGCAGTCCGTGCGTTGTCTCCGCAGAAACGTGGATGCGACGTCGTTATCGAAGCGGTAGGCAAGCCCGAAGCGTGGGAGTGGGCTGTCGACATGGTACGCAAGGGCGGCACGGTAAACTTCTTCGGCGGCTGCGCCAGCGGAACCAAGGTGCAACTCGAAACCAATCGCCTCCACTATTCCGAAATCACGCTCAAGGCGACGTTTCATCACACTCCGGAAACGGTCCGCCGCGCTTTTGGATTGATTGCAGCCAAAAAGATTCGCCCAACCGACTACATCACTGGCGAGGCGCCATTGTCGCGCCTGCAGCAGGTTCTGCGCCACATGCTGAACCGCGGCGGCGACATCAAGACGGCCATCATCCCCGGCCACTGAGGGCTAGCAGCATTCCAGTCGCGACGCGACATGGGAAAGCCCGGCGTGGCAGCGCGGGTAGCATCAGAGCAGGAACCAGGTCCGCAGGGACGGCCAAATACATCGTGAGCCAACTCGCCAACCAAACCGCGCCAGTCGCGACCCTCGGCTGGAGCCGCCTGCCGGCGAGTTACGCAATCCCCGACAAACCTCCCACGATCGACGAGGCCCGCGAATACTGCGCCCATCTGGCGCGGACCCACTACGAGAATTTCTCGGTCGCCACCTGGTTTCTTCCCAAGCAGCTGCGCCAGCATTTCTTTAATGTCTACTCGTATTGCCGCATCTCGGATGATCTCGGTGATGAGGTCGGCGACTCTGCAGCTTCTCTGGAGCTTCTGGACCAGTGGGAGCGCGAACTCAATGCCTGCTATGCGGGTGCTCCGCGGCATCCGGTGTTCGTTGCTCTGGCAGAGACTGTCGGTGAGTTTGATATTCCGAAGCACGAATTTTCTGACTTGCTGGTCGCCTTCCGCCAGGATCAGACCGTGACCCGGTTCCAAACTTTCGAGGATGTCCTGGCCTACTGCCACTACTCCGCCAATCCGGTCGGGCATTTGGTTCTGTATCTTTGCGGATACCGCGACCCCGAGCGTCAGCAACTTTCCGACTACACTTGCACCGCGCTGCAACTCGCCAATTTCTGGCAGGATGTCACCGTCGATTACGCGAAAGGCCGTATCTATCTCCCGCTCGAAGATCTTCGCCTTTTCGCAGTGAACGAAGAGAACATCGCTCGCAATCAGAACACTGCCGCTTTCTGCGCGATGATGAAATTTGAAGTCGAGCGAGCGCGCGACTGGTTTCGCCAAGGACTGCCGCTCGTCGCCACGGTCGATCACGAACTGGCCGTCGATTTGGATCTGTTCAGCCGCGGCGGCCAGGAAATCCTGCGTGCGATCGAGAAGCAGGGCTATGCCGTTCTCGGGAACCGGCCATCGATCTCAAAACCTCGCAAGCTGGCCTTGGTGGCCCGCGCCGCAATGAGTAAGCTGATCGGGGGCCTGAAGTGAGCGCTGGCACTCACCAAGTTCCCATTCCGTGGACGCCTGCACCGCCTCAACTCGTCATGGCGTATTCGGTATGCAAGGGAATCACGCGCACTGCGGCCAAGAATTTCTACTACGCGTTCATGGTTTTGCCGAGGCGTAAGCGCGAGGCGCTTTGCGCGGTTTATGCGTTCATGCGCCGCTGTGACGACATCGCCGACGACACGACGCTAAGCCTTTCCGAAAGGCGCCAAAAGCTCGACTCCTGGCTCGACGCTCTGCATTCCGCTCAGCAGGGACAGCCCACGGACGACGCAATCCTTCTAGCCCTCACCGACGCTCAACGCCGGCATTCGATTCCCGCAGGCCTGCTCGACGAACTGGCAGCCGGCACCGCGATGGACATCGAAGACTCCGAATCGTCGTCGCAGACACCCGGGCTGCAGGTTCAGTACAAGACATTCGAAGACCTCCGTCAGTACTGTTACCGCGTCGCTTCGGTCGTCGGCCTCGTCTGCATTCACGTCTTTGGCTATCGCGATCCCGCGGCTGAGGAACTGGCGGAACGCTGCGGCCTGGCGTTCCAGCTCACCAACATCATTCGCGACGTGAAGGAAGATGCGTCCATGGGACGTGTCTATTTTCCTGAAGAAGATTTAGCTCAATTTGGTTTATCAGCTCAAGATCTTCTCAGTTCTCCCGACCCAGCTCGCATTCGCCCGCTGCTGGCTCTTGAAGCCGGCCGTGCGCGCGAGTTTTATGCCGCAGGAGATGAACTGATCTCCTATATTTCTGAAGATAGCCAGCCCGCGCTGTGGGTTCTGGTTAATATTTATCGACGCCTTCTGGAGCGAATAGCCGAAAAACAATACGACGTCTTCACCACGAAAGTGGCCCTGAGCACGAACGAAAAGCTCCGCATTTTAGCAAAGGGTTTCGTCAAACGACTGACATGAAGGCGAAAACTTTGTCAGTCCGACCGGAGCGGAGCAAAAGCGATCGCAGTCGAGATCTGCTTTACCTGGCTCGCCAACTGACACAAGGAATTACGGATTAACTGTTCGGTCCACCGTCTTGATCGCATGCCCCCAACTTCATCCCAACCGAAAGTTGCCGTCGCCGGAGGCGGCCTAGCCGGACTCGCCGCTGCCTGCGCTTTGTCTGACGCGGGATGCCGCGTCACGCTTTTCGAGAAACGTCCGTTCCTTGGTGGCCGCGCTTCCTCCTACGAACATCCCGGAACCGGCGAGGTGGTCGACAACTGCCAGCATGTTCTCTTTCGGCTCTGTACGAATCTGATTGAATTTTATGAGCGCATCGGTGTAGCCGATCAGATTCGCTGGTTCGATCAGATGAACTTCATCGAACCCGGCGGACGGATTTCGACCATGAAGTCATCCATCCTTCCGGCGCCACTACACACTGCGCCGTCCTTTTGGAAATTTTCGTTCCTCAGCGCAGCGGACAAACTGTCCATCGCGCGCGCGCTCATCCCCATCACACTGACCGATCAGCGCGACACCGGACAGTCTTTTCAACATTGGCTCGATCAACATGGCCAGACGCCTACGGCAGTCGCGCGTTTCTGGCATCCCATTCTGGTGAGCGCGTTGAGTGAAGAACTGGATCGAATTTCCATCTCCGCCGCAGCCCAAGTGGTTCGCGAGTCGATGAAATCGCCGGCAGCGCGCCAGATGGGCGTTCCCACCGTCCCGCTCACCGACCTGTATAACGCCGCCGGAGAATACGTTCGCAGGCGCGGAGGCATTCTTCACTTCCGTTGTCCGGTCGAATCCTTTATGGCAGATGCCGCGCAGGTGCAGGTTCGAATCCGTGGCCGCGAAGAGGAACGAGGTCCGGCGGAGGAACGGTTCGACTATCTGATCGTCGCGCTCCCCTTCGATGCTTTGGACCGCATTCTTCCGGCTGCCTCCGAAAGCGCGCCCATTCGCGAGAAACTCGCCCACTTTGAGAACTCTCCCATCACCGGCATTCATCTTTGGTTTGACCGGCAGATTTCCGATCTGGATCACGCCGTTCTTCTAGACCGCACCATCCAGTGGATGTTTCACAAGTCACGCTTGCAACCGATCCGCACGCAATCTGCGAATGCCGGCCTCGTGGGCAGCTACATCGAACTGGTCGTCAGTTCTTCGAAAACGCTGATCGACAAATCTCGAGCTGAAATTGTTGACCTCGCGCTCGGCGAAGTCCGTGAGTTTTTCCCGGCCGCGCGCGAGGCGACTCTCGTGAAATCTACAGTGATTAAGGAAGTCAACGCGACCTATTCCCCGCATCCCGGAATCGATGCGCATCGTCCCACGGCGGTCACGGCTTGGCCCCGCGTTTTTCTCGCAGGAGATTGGACAGCCACGGGATGGCCAGCAACCATGGAAGGAGCCGTCCGCAGTGGATACCTCGCCGCCGAAGCGATTGCACGTTCCGCCGGCCTAAGCAACTCCCGCTTTATCAGCCCGGACCTTCGACCCACCGGATTCATGCGTCTCTTCGCCTGATCGTTGGGCAATCGCTGCCTACGCCCAGGAGTAACTAAACCTCAGCCCCATCCCGCCGATACAGACTGCATGGACGAGCCTGAAATCGAGCCGCGGACAGTCATGTGGGCAGTGGCAGAGGTTTCCTGGGAAGACCAGACCGGCAAGCCTAATCACGAATCGGCAACGCTGGAAGATACTTCGGCTTCAGGTGCCTGCGTACGTCTCAAGTCGCCGGTTCATGTAGGCTCCTTCGTCACCATCAAGTGGCATCGGGAACAGTTTTCTGCGGTGGCTCGGAATTGCCGCGCCGATGGCAAGGAGTTTCTGCTGGGAGTTCGGCGGGCGCCAGATACGAACTCTTCCCTCGGCATCCAGGAACCAAAAGAACCCGCGACGGTGCCAGCGACTGGCCCCGCGGGGGGAGCCTGTGGAACAGCCGATTCGCTGCCAGCCGAACCCACCACGGTCTCGGCCCAACCTGCACGACCGACGACCTTGCGAACCACGCGAGCAGAAGGTCTACCCAAGCCTCGAACAGCCAATGCCATGCCGGATCGCAGATCCGCAACGGAGCATTCTCAACGCGCGCTTCGTTCCGTTCCGTCCTCCCCCGTCGATTCCAGGAAATTGACCTCACAGCGCAGCCCGTTTCTGTCGGAGGTCCATATACCTCCTCACGAAAGGAATGCCATGCCACCCAAGAAACTTTTCTCCAAGTTCTGGCGCACGCCGCTCGACGCAGCCGCGCCCGACAAAGCCACGCACACGGAGGCACCAGTGAATAAGCCAAGTTCAGAATCTGCACCCGGCCTAACTGTTCCCCGCGCCGATATGCTCTCGTACGAGGACATCTACCACGCCGCCGGGATCCTGAATCCGCCCTCGGGGTACGGAATTCAGAAGGTCGTCGACATGCTCAACAGCGAGAGGATTCGCGAATTGGCAAAAGACGTGAAACGGGCGTCCGTCCTCATGGCGCTCGAGGCGGCGGGGACCTCATTAGAGGACTTGCTGCGCGACGCAACGCGCCGCCGCCAGGCCCTCGATTCCTACGAAGCTGGACGCCGTAAACAGTTAGAGGAATTCGAGGCGCACAAGTCCCGCGAGAATGCGCAAATCGAGGCTGAAGTGGAGCGGCTCCGCGTTCACTACGCCGAGCGAATTCAGCGCAATCGCGAACAAGTCGACCTGGAGAAATCCACTCTGCACAATTGGCAGATGGCCATGCAGCACGAGATCCAGCGGATATCTGAAGTCATCGAACTCTGCGACAAACAATCGGCTGCGCCGCCGGCGAATTCCATTTCCGGAGTGTCGGGACCAACCGGTGCTGACGAGAAATCGAAAGCGGAAAAGCCTTCGGCCGCGGCTGCTCACGCATGAAGTAGGTGTCGGCGGACCAGCACATACCTACGACGGAAAGAACCCGAGATCCCAGACGCAGCAGTTCAGCGCGCAGCCGCGCGTGCCGCTGCGTATTCCGTAAATACTCCATCTCATCCCCGCCCGATTGAGAACGGATGATTCGCACCAGCTCCTGCTTTTCTTCCGAAGTCCACCCAGCGATCCTCGGTATCAAGCCGAGAATCAAAGACCAGTTTTCGAGCGAGCTGCGCTCCGCTTCTGACCAGCTCCGCACATCGACATTCAGAGAGCGACTTATGTTCTCCACCGATGCCTCCCGCATTCTGGCCGCGTCCCCACCGAACTCGCGAGACATCTGCCGGTTTACTCGAAGTCCCAGATTCCGTGTGGAGAAGCTTGTCCCATGGTCCGGAAACAATCTCGTTTTCAGCGTTGTTTTCACGCCCAAGCTCATAAAACACATGCGCTTCTGCCAGGCGTCTCAAAGTTCTTCGCGAGGTGCGGTGATCGGGATTCGCTGACATCTTCCCTTCTTCTCTTCTAGCAAGCTCCTCCACAGCACGGTCGCCCGAGCGGAAGCCGAGTTTGCGATAGAACCAGAACGCGCCCGAATCCAGGGCTTCGTCGTTATTCTTTCCAATCTGGTACGGATAAACAGAAATCGTCGTTGCGTCGGTCAAAGCGCACAAGCAACGCAGCACCTGCGCATAGATCCACGCAGTCTCTCCGCGGCGGTAAGTATAAAACGTGTTGAAGCCGATTTCGATCCATTCGCAGAGGCCGATGGCCTCGATGTAATTTATTGGGACGCCGTTCTTCAGAGTCACTCCGGCTACGTAAGCGCGGAGCGGAAGACGGCGGTTTGGCGGGAGATTCCACAGATAGATCACCACCCCACGGCCTACGTCCGCTCGTACTATCGAGCGGGCATCTCCCAGCGTTGTGCCGTACAGTTCCCGGTAGCGTACAACCATGACTTCGCGAATCATGCCCATGACGGCCTCATCGTCGTGTTGCGAGACCCGTTTAAGCCGTGGTGCAGTCCGCCCGAATTCTTGTGGCAGACATACATCTTTCCGTGAAATCAGTGGCTCACTGTGAAAGTAGAACTTCCGAGGGCGCTTCCAGTTTCGCGTACGCGACAGTTTCAGATTGTCGAGACTCCACCGTATGGGAATACGCAACGAGTCGTACAGTTCGATACGGGCCCGGTTGCTCTCCGCCGCTGTCTCGCCCAGCGACAATTGCTCGAACTGGCGGATGAGCCATGGCAAATCGTGTTCGCACCCTCGTGCGGCGTCGAGCCAGCGCCGCCATGGAATATTGGCTTCCACATCAGCGTCCTCCGACAGCAGGGGAATGAACCGTGGCCACGTGTTCGCCATCGCCCGCTCTTCTTCGTAATCGTTCCACGCAATCTCAACACTTCGAGGAATCCGCCGGACGAGCCATCGCGCAGCCTCAAAACTTAGCGTGTCCTGCATGATTGTGCCGGCGATGCCCGAGGTATCGAAGTCATCGAAGTCCGACATATCCACACCGAGCGCGCGAATCTTTTCCATGCGCTCTTGAAACGAGTCGAGAAGCTTTTCTGTCCGGGAGACGACCGATGCCGACTGTGGAAACGCGCGGAGAAATAGTAACGTTTCGTGGAAACGAATCAGGGATTTGACGTCGCGGAAAGTCGCAACTGATAGCTGATCGAGAACCCGTACGGCAGCAGCTGCGGCCGCTCGTCCGAAGCCATTTTTCGCAGCTTCAAGCTTGTTGAGAAGCGCGTCGAGCGATTGGGCCATGTGAAGTCCGGCTGGCCAGTGTAACGCATCTGTTGAACAACGGCGTTCGCCGCTTTCTTGCTCAGGTGTTGTCGGCTATTTCGCTCTCCGGCAAGCCACCAGCAACCGCGTCCAGGGTTGATCGTCAAGCAGGCTGATCTGCACCACGGGGTGTCCACTGGTGCTGTCGTGGATAAATTGCCCGTCCCCGATGTACATGCCGGTGTGCGAGATATTTTTCGGCGACGATCCAAAAAAGATCAAGTCGCCTGCCTGTAGATCATTCCGTTCGACTGGAACCAATCCCGTCCATGCAGCTTGCTGGTCGGCATCGCGAGGCATGTTAAGACCTCGCTCGTGCAACAGCATTTGCGTAAAGCCGGAACAATCAAAGCCGAAGCTGGACCGGCCTCCCCACAAATAAGGAATCCCCAGGAAGCGCTTCGCTAGTTCGATCGACTCAGGAATAGATATTGGCTTTGGGTCGGACGCTACATCGCCCTGCTGAATCCACGCGTTGGTCTTACCGGGAAGGCGAATCTGCAGCCAGTCTTCGTTTTTCGGCTTCGAGTTCATTTTCTGTGCATCTTTGGCGCCCGCATCTTGCTGAATCACCTCCAGCCGCGTCTCGAATGGAACCGTGATGACCGGCTTGTGGCGCGTAACATCGGGCTCGCTGTAAATGTTGGCAAACAGGCTTTCGACCTGAACCGTTGGCCCGGAGGTTGCATAGCCATTCCCGTTCAAAACAATCCGGATGTGCCGGCTCGGAACCCACCCTTTGTAACGATCAGAAGTTTGAATTCTTGACCATTCTCCGCGCGAAACCAGCAGCGTCACATTGTTTCCGTAGATTGCCTGCGACACCACAGCGGACTTGTCACTGGGGCCGGCATACATATTCGCAACGGGAACCACAACGACTTCCACATTCGTCTTCGCAAACGAGACCGTAACCAGCGATAAGACGAGGCTTGCCACTAAGAAACATCGGCGGATCATGTGCCGGAATTCTAACATTGTGATTGCAAGTGTTGGCCCTGGGCAGAATGCCCTGGCACTCACGAGTCATTCCCTGAGTCTCGCTGGCCCGCCAACATATACATCCCCAAGCTGGATGTTTAGACTGAAGGCGGAGAACCTTGATGTCTTCGTCTTCCCTCAGAAAACACGTGGGACCGGGTCTGGCCGGCGATCAGCCTGCGATCCCCGAGCCTTCCTTCTCCGAGCGCGCCCGAACCCTGATATACCTGGGCCGCCTCGGAAGTCTTTCGACGATCTCCCGCAAGCAGCCGGGATTCCCATTCGGCTCGGTTATGCCTTACGCGTTGGACGAACAAGGTCGCCCGATCTTTCTCATCAGCACCATGGCCATGCACACGCAAAATTTGAAGGCGGACCCACGCGCCAGCTTGCTCGTGACCCAAAATGACTCCGACGGCGATCCGCTCGGCGCCTCGAGAGTCACGCTTGTCGGA
Source organism: uncultured Acidobacteriota bacterium (assembly GCA_963700225.1). Classification (GTDB taxonomy): domain Bacteria; phylum Acidobacteriota; class Terriglobia; order Terriglobales; family Acidobacteriaceae; genus Sulfotelmatobacter. The sequence goes on along the minus strand of CAVOWU010000009.1, from coordinate 913,408 downwards.
AATGTTCTTCTGGTTCCGCAGGAGGAGATTGCTGCCGCGCGCAGTGTCTATCTGGCGCGCCACGCCAATAGCAAGTATTGGGTGGACTTCGAAGACTTTGCTTTTTACCGGCTCGACGTTGTGGACGTTTATTACGTTGGAGGGTTCGGAGTGATGGGCTGGGTGCAAGCGTTCGAATATTCGAATAGCCAGCCCGATCCTCTTGCCGACGCAATGGCAGGAATCATTCAGCACATGAACGCCGACCATAGCGATGCGATGATCCTGCTTGCCAGCAGATTTGCCGGAATCGAATCCCAGGAAGCGACGATGACGGCGGTCGACCGCCTCGGGTTTCATGTGCGCTTGAAGACTCGAGATGGCGTACGCGGTGCCCGCATCGCCTTCCCGCGCGAAGCGACAAATTCGGAAACGACAAGGACGATTCTGGTTGAAATGGTCCGCGAGGCGCGCGCTAAATCTGAGGAATCTCGGTAGGAATTGAAAATCGAAATGGATTGTTTGGCTGCCCCCCAGGGATTCGAACCCCGATAGCCTGCTCCAGAGGCAGGTGTCCTAGCCGTTGAACGAGGGGGCAGTTCTGAAAAATGCCCGAGTATTACCGGCTGACTTTGATTCTATTGTCCAGAGGAATCGCAGTCAACAATCCAGTGGCCCGCGTAACGGCGCAGTCAATTAGAATTCTCAGCGTCAGGCTTTGCGCCAGGGGACTCGATGACCATCGACGTAGAAAATGCCTCAACCACATCCGACTATGCCGAAATGGCGCGCCGCGCGCTCGATCCTGACCGGTGCGCGCTGGTCGTCATCGACATCCAGGAAAAGCTCCTGCCGCCGATCTTTCAGAAGGAACAGCTTGTGCGCAACGCGCAGCTGCTGATTCGTGCCGCGGGCATTCTGAAGATCCCGGCGTTGGTGAGTACGCAGTATGCGAAAGGTCTCGGCGCAACCGTACCCGAGGTCTCCGCTCTGCTGACGGGAACCGAGCAGATCGACAAGACTCTCTTCTCCTGCTTCGGCAGCGACGCGTTCTGTTCGTCGCTCAAGCGGCTGCCCGGACAACGCACCACACTATTGCTTTGCGGCATGGAGAGCCACATCTGCGTGACCCAGACTGCCCTGGGGGCGTTGCGTGAAGGATATCTGGTGCACGTCGCCTCTGATGCGGTCAGTTCGCGCACGGAATGGAACTGGAAGGTCGGGCTGGACCGTATGCGCTCCGCCGGCGCCATCATCTCTTCCACTGAAATGATGATCTACGAGTTGATGCGTTCGTCCTCGTCGGCAGCATTCAAAGAACTATTGCCGCACCTGAAGGGCTAGCATCCAAAAACACCAAAAGGACACAAGACGCCAAGGAATCGAACCATGACTTCCTTGATGAACCTTGGTGTCCTTAGTGGCTGATGATTTCTGTTGGACCAGTCTCAACCCTGTTCGGCGGGCTCCAATTCCTTTTTCTTGACCCGCACAACCGTGATCTTCGCAAAGCCTTCCTGAAATGAGGGTGCTTTCAGCTTGGCCGCCATACGCCGCATGACGTCTTCGGGAACTACCCTGTCCCGTCGCTGATGCCGCTCGAGGCATACGTCCAGCGGCACATCGAAAAAGACGGCGTGCACTTCGTAGTTGTAATCCTTTGCGAGCTTGATCCAGTGTTGCCGCTCCTGCGGGGTGAGGTTGGTGGCGTCAACGTAATTCATAGGACGCTTGGCGATCAGCCGTGCTTTGAGCATCGAGCGCAGGTTAGAAAAAACCAGATCCTGAAACCGCTGCTCGCGGACGTCGTCGAACAACAATGATCGGACCATGTCGCTAGAGAGGGGAACCACGTTGTGCCGCTTGAACCACGAACTCTTGCCCGATCCTGGCAGCCCGATGGCGAGCACGACGATGCCTTTTGGAGCGCGTGCCGCGACAGCGGCGGCGGCGGATGGAGCAGCCGGTGCCTGGGCCGCAGGAGCAGAATGATCGCCCTCTGGCTCGGGCGCATCCGCGTCCACGCCGTCGACTGGAACTTCAGGGACTGAGCCCTTCGCCCCGCCCGGCGCAAAGGCTTGCGCCACCGCCTGCTCGCGCCCGCGTCCACCCCGTCCACGTCCGCCACGCCGGCGTCGACCGCGTCCGCGCGCTTCGCCGCTGGTTGCTTTCGGAGCTGGTTCGGCGGCATCAGAAACTGATGAAGCCTCTACGCCTTCGGCTTGAGGTTCTGGCTCGGCCTGGACAACATCCGCGCTCTCGACTTCACTCGGTGCAGATTCCGGAGTCTCGCCCGCGTCAAAATAAGCCGGCTGCAGGGGCGGCGGAGCTGGCTGACTTCCCTGCTCCGGGGTTTTCTTTTTGCGGCGCTGCAAGCGCTCGCGCATCCATTTACGCATGTTCAGGCTTGTAACACAGATGGCAGGACTGGAGCAATGCACCGCACGCAAGATGGAACCAGCCGTGATAGCGAACAGCCGGTTTCTCCAAGGATTTTCATCGCCTCTAGTCCTAGAATAACGCTATGCCAACCAAGATTCCGCCGGAGATTCAAGGCCAGAAATATATTTCGCTCACCACTTATCGCAAGACCGGGACCGGAGTCGCAACTCCCGTGTGGTTCGGAGAACAGGACGGCAAGCTCTACGTGATGACGCGCAGCGATATGTGGAAAACCAAGCGCATTCGTAACAATCCACAGGTGCGTGTCGCGCCTTGCACGATGCGAGGCAAAGTCACGGGACCGGAATTTGCGGCCACCGCGCGGCTTCTGCCGACTGAGGAGTTCGCCCGTGCTCGCCAGCCGATTGATCGCAAGTATCTGTTGGCGCGGCTGACTTCGCCTTTTTCGAGAGCGGACGCTTTTGTAGAGATCAGCTTTGTCTAGAAGCAGGTGTCAAGCTGACAGCGTTTCGAAGCGTGATATGAAAGCGCTGACTATTCGGAACCTTGCAACTTTGAAACATTGAAAACCTTACAACCGGCGCTCCTTCACCAGTCCCCGGTCGTCAGATATTCGTGAATCGACTTCGCCGCGCGTCGCCCGGCGCCCATGGCGAGGATCACCGTCGCGCTGCCGGTAACAATGTCGCCTCCGGCAAACACTCCTTTCCGCGTCGTCCTTTGCGTTTCCTCGCTGGCTTGGATGTATCCGCGCTTATTCGTTCCCAGACCGGGCGTGGTGCTCTGGATGATCGGATTGGCGCTCGTCCCGATCGCAATGATTGCGACCGACAGTGGCAGATCGAACTCTGAATCCTGTTTCTGCACCGGGCGCCTTCGACCCGACGCGTCGGGCTCTCCCAGTTCCATGCGAACACAGCGAGCAGCCGTCAGCCATCCCTTGCCATCGGACAGGAACTCCACCGGCGCCGTCAGCATTTGAAAATCAATCCCCTCCTGTCGCGCGTGGTGCACTTCTTCCGCGCGGGCCGGCATCTCCGCGTCGCTCCGGCGATAGATTACATATGCCTTGCGTGCGCCCAACCGCAGGGCGGAACGAATCGCGTCGAGCGCCGTATTGCCACCACCGATCACGGCCACATCCTTTCCGTGAAGATCGAGCATCGGCTCGTCGTATATCGGAAATTTGTAAGCTTTCATCAAATTGATACGGGTCAGGAATTCGTTCGCCGAATAGACTCCGTTCAGGTGCTCGCCCGGAATATTCATGAACTGCGGCAGCCCCGCACCGGTCCCGACATAAACCGCGTCGTAGCCCTCTTCCTCCATCAGTTCATCGATGGTTACCGTTCGCCCCACGACGACGTCGGTTTCGAATTCGACGCCCATCTCACGCATGTAGTCAATTTGCTGGCGGATGATCTGCTTGGGCAAACGAAATTCTGGAATGCCGTACACCAGGACTCCACCCAGTTCGTGCAGCGCCTCGAATACATGAACCTTGTGCCCCTTCTGGATCAGGTCCCCGGCAACCGTAAGTCCTGATGGCCCGCTTCCGACCACCGCTACTTTCTTTCCTGTAGATTTCACGTCCGGCAGGATGTGCGTGCCCATGCGCTGCTCGTAGTCGGCGACAAAACGCTCCAGATATCCAATTCCGAGTGGCTTCACCTTCTTCGACAACAGGCATTTCCCTTCGCAATGATCCTCTTGGGGACACACGCGACCCGTGACGGCGGGCAGAACGTTGTCTTCACGAATCTTCGCGGCCGCACCCAGGAAGTCCCCAATCACAATCTTTTCGACGAATTCCTTTACTTTTACCCCCACCGGGCAATTGTCCGTGCAGGTAGGCTTGGCACACTCCAGGCAACGCAGTGCCTCTTGCTGGGCAAGTTCCGCGCTATATCCAAGATTGACTTCGGTGAAGTTCTGGGCACGCTCGTCCGCTGGCTGCTCGGGCATGAGCTGCCGTGGCACTTTGATGCGCTCCTTCGGAGACAGTGGATTGACTGATTTATGGCGGCGGTGGGGCTCATCGCAAGTCTCCTTGCCGCGCTATAGCGTTGGCCACACACGCATGCTCATAATCTTGCGCTTTCCCGCGTTCGAATTCGGCCAGGGACCGCTGTTCCGCATCGCGATACATCCCGTTGCGCTGCACCAGCACCGCAAAGTCCACCTTATGAGCATCGAACTCGGGACCATCCACGCACGCGAATTCGCTCTTCCCGTCGATCATCACCCGGCATCCGCCGCACATGCCTGTGCCATCGATCATGATCGGATTCAGACTGACCACCGTGTGGATATTCTCCTTCCGGGTCAACTCGGCGACGGCTCTCATCATCACGATCGGGCCCACGGCGATCACTAGATCGATCCGCGTCCCGTTCTCGATCAGCTGTCGCAGCTTGTCGGTGACGAATCCCTTATCGGCGTAGCTGCCATCGTCGGTCGTGATCATGAGCGCGTCACTGACCGCTCGCATTTCCGGCTCAAGAATGACGCAGCCCCTTATTACGGGCGCCGACAATGGAAAGAACGCGGTTGCCGGCCTTCTTCAGAGCGACTGCAGTTGGGTATGCCATGGCGGTACCAACTCCACCACCGACCACCACGACCGTCCCATACTTCGCAATCTCGGAAGGTTTTCCGAGCGGCCCAACCACATCGAGGATTGAGTCGCCGCTCCCGAGCAAGTTGAGCAGGTGGGTGGTCTTGCCGGCTGCCTGGACGACGATATTGATCGTGCCGCGCTCCGGATCCGAGTTCTCGATCGTCACCGGGATGCGCTCTCCTTCCTCGTAAATGCGAAGAATGACGAATTGTCCTGGCTTTTGTTTGCGCGCGATCCGGGGAGCTTCGATCACAAATCGCTTGATCCCGGGCGCAAGAAATGCTGCTTGGATGATTTTGAACACAGGCGCTCCGCAATCCCGAACCTTCGATTGTGGGCGGAGGCCGGCGACAGCGGCTGTGATTGAAATCACAAGCCGCTGTGCGGAAGGTGGGACCTGCTATCTGCGGAAGATCCGCTGAAGCGCCAACGGGACGTTGGACGACGTCAACTGGATGGTAAGGGTTCGTACAGAGGAACTTAGCGGCCTTTCGACGATGGCGTAGCCATCTACTTGCACCCGCAGCGTACATGGCCGGGTTTGCGCGTAGAACGTGAAATCGCCGGACTGCACCCTGGATCGACCGAGCACTTGACCCGAATTCGCGTCGACCAGGCTAAAGATCGCGCTCGTGACATCCTTCTTGTTGTCAGTCTGCAAGTGAACGGAAACGGGATAACCTTGCTCGCTCGACGACCCGCTCTGCGCGAGAACCTGAGGCGGAATCATCAGATGATCCCACAATCCCGGGCCAAGTTCCGTGTGAGTGAGATCGGCAATAGGGCTCGTGCTGAGGCTGGGTGGCGGACTGTATGGCACCGCGGTCATCATGATCGCTAGGATGCTGGCGCCTACGTAGAAGGCGCTCTTATTCGAAGTCGCGCTGAAAATGAAGCTGAGCGCGACGGACAGGACGATCAGCACAATTGCCACGACGGCCGGATAGGTGCGGATTCCCAGCACACCACCCAACGCTGACTGCAGGTGCTCGACCGCGGATGCATCCTGCTTCTGTGCGATGTCCGACATGATCGCCAGCAGCCCGCCCGTTCCAGCGGAAAGTGCGAGGCACATCGACTTTTTGGCATTCTCCAGTTCTGGACTCATGGCGACCTCCTGAACTGGATGGTGAAGGTCAGAGTGAATTCGTTTCACGAAAACATCACTTAGGTAAGGTGGGCAACCGACGTAGGATCGCGGAGGGATCTAGCAGCCTTGCGGCCGGAGGATTACTCCCTGGCTGGTTCTACTATTCATCACAATACGTAGGGGCGCGGCAAACCGCAGGTGCCGCACGCAGCCTTGCTCTTCCTCGGCGGATTGATTGGCGAGCCACTGCCAATCGATGGAGCCTTCGCCAGCATCCGGGTTGACGGTGAAATATCCGACTTGGAAAGCTGTGAGGTTCTGAAAGAAATGGCTACCTTGCGACGGAGTGACGCGGAAGTCGCGGAAGCCCGCTTCGACGATGGCCCGAGCACCCGAGATCTCGTCCCATTCCACGGGAATCCCGAGCCATGGATCATTCGATCCCCAGCGCCCAACGCCGATCAGCAAGTACGGGCAATTCTCGGCGCCCAATGCGGCATTGAAGTAAGCGACGGCGCGAGCGACCTCCTGACTGCGGCTGCGCTCGAAACGCTGGGCATCGACCACGACGATGTCGTTCAGGTTCTCGATTCGACCGTTGCCTAGAACTTTTGTGCTCCGGCAGATGAGTTCGGAGGCCTCGACTTCACCGATAGCAAGATCCTGACGATCGCGCGCCAATGTCAACGGGCGGATCTGAAGGAAGCCGAAGTCTGCAGCCTCGTCTCCTTGTGTCAGACTAACGGCAAACTCGATCTCGACGGGGTTTCCCAATGCATCTTCGCCAGCGCGCACGAGAACTTCGAGAATTGCAGATAGAGGAAAGATCTCGTGTTTGAGGATGGGCGCGAATGTAACGATGCGCGAACCCGGGCGGCTCAGCCCATCGTAGACGGCGTGATTGTCAGCGGAATAGGTTGAGCCAACGGCATCAAGCGTTCCGTCCGCTTCGGCGACATCGAGGCCGAAGCGCGACTCACGCAGATTACCTGGTCCGTCGCGATGGGAAACGCCACCGAGTTCGAGGGCACAGAATTCTGTTTGTGTATTGGCCAAGATGTCTTCGACAGACGAGAACTGCAACAGATGTCGCGGATAGCGAGGGCAGAAACTTATACACTTTCCACCATCGACCACGGTGCGGCCGAGGCCGAGCGCGACCGCCGCGATTCCGTCCGAGTACGTCATCGGATCGACCGGATAGAAGTTGTGCGAACGGACAACTCCCGAGAAATCGGGATAGAAGCGCTGTCCGTGCAGAGTGCCGACAACCTGTTGCAGAATCACCGCCATCTTTTCTTCTTCGAGTCGATACGGCGTGGCGCGAACGTATGCCTTTGCGTGCTGGCTGAAAGTTGAGGCATAGACAAGTTTGATCGCTTCCGACAGTTCATCGAGACGGGCCTGCATGGTCGCCTGCTGATTGCCCAACATGAAGGTTTCGTATACGCCGGTGAAGGGCTGGTACTGCGAGTCTTCGAGGAGGCTGGATGAGCGGACCGCCAGTGGAAAGTGGACTTCCTCCAGAAAAGCTTTCAGGTTATTCGTGAGTGAACCAGGCAGAGCGGAATCGAGGAAGCGCTGCTGGATTTCGCTGTCGTCGTCGCAGTGCAGGGCGAAGTCACCGAGATTGTTGTCGGCGAGAAACTGATCGAACAGATCGGTCGCGATCACAACCGCGGGCGGGACGGAGATTTTGACCCCGGGAAAGCGTTTCGTGATGCGACGCGTGCGTAAGAGATGTCGCACGAAAGCCAGCCCTCGGGCTTTGCCGCCAAGCGAACCGGAACCGATCCTGAGAAAACTGGATTGGTCCGGCTTGAATGTTTCAGGCTTGAAGTCGCCGATGAGGACTTCATTCTGCTCGCGGCGGTACTTGTTGATCGACTCAATGAGATCGCGCCGCAGATGCTCGGCACCGTCGAAGTCGGAGACTTTCCGCGGCCGCAGCTTCGCCGCCAGAGCAAATTCCGTGCGCGCCATCAGCCAGTGCGAGAAGTGATTGCGCTGTGCGTGGTACATCAGGCTATCGGCGGGGATCGACTGAAGCTGCTCTTCGAGTTCATTCAGATCCTTAGCACGTCCGACTTCCCGCTGGTCGGGCAGACGAAAGACGAAGTCCCCGAAGCCGAAGGAATCCGTGAGAATGCGGCGCAGATCCTTCAGCAACGTCGGAGATCGCTTGCGCAGGAACGCATAACCTTCGGCATGCGCGCGAGGACGGAACTCCGTGCGGCTGGTCTGCAAAACGACAGGAACGTCTGGCGTGAGACTGCGGACCATGCGAGCGAGCTCGAATCCAGCCTCAGGACTAAGCTTGCCATCCCACGGGAATTCCACGTCCGAAACCAGACCGAAGATGTAGTCGCGGTATTGCTGCACGAGCTGAGCAGCGTCTTCGAAGTTCGATGCCAGCAGAATCTTCGGGCGCGCCTGCATGCGAACCAACTTGTGCGCGACATTGATGCCTTCCTGAATGACACGCCGCGACTGCTTGATCAGCTCGGTATAAATGACAGGCAGAAACGACGAGTAGTAACGGATATTGTCTTCGACGACAAGCAAGACCGGAACGCCCATCGCGCGCGTATCGTGGAGCACGTTGCGCTTGTCTTCGATGTACTTGACGATCGCGATCAGGATGCGCGCAGTTCCCTGCCAGAGGAAGACACGGTCAATGTCGGTGACGGGATTGCGGGCAACGAAGTTCTTGATCTCTCGGTAGTCGTATCCCAGCACAACGACTGGGATATCGAGTCCGGCATCACGAACCTTGCGGGCGAGATCAGCGGCGTTAGTGTCACCCACTGTAAGATTCGTCACGATCAAATTGAACTGCGGATTTGAGCGGGCGAGGTCGAGGGCTTCAGCGCAACTAGAGACGTGCGTGATTCCTGGAATCTGGCGCAAGTTGAGCTCGAGAGATTCGTCGATGAGCAGTTCGTTGAGCCGTCCGTCTTCGCGCAGGATGAAGGAATCGTAGAGGCTCGAGACTAGAAGAATATTCTGCACCCGAAACGGCATCAGGTTCTCGAAGCCTTCGAAGCGCTCTTCGGCGTCGAGAATGGGCTCGGCGATGCGAGGGTGGGACATGTCCGGAATGGCTTAACCGCTAATGATACTCGTACGGAGATGCGGTGCGTTACGCGGACGGTACCGGCAAATATTTCAACAGGTCAAGGAAAGGCGGTTCGACGCCCTGGATGCGCAGCAGAACGCTAATCTGCGCCACATGCCGCGCTTCGTGAATTACGATGTTCCACAAGAGACCATCCACGAAGTACCGCTTCCCCGGCCTGTCGTGCACAGTCACGATGCGCTTCAATTCGCCGTCGGTTAGCGTAGCCAGGTACGGCAAGGTGATCTGCTCCATCGTTCGCCAGTAGTCCAGCAGCGTTTCGAGCGGGAAACCCGCAAAGACAGGGCCACCCTGCGTGCCCTTGAAAGCGGGGATGTTCTGCCGCAGTGGCTCTGCGCGTAGGATCTCCTCGCGAATCCAGAAGTCCTCCACCGCGGCTATGTGAAACACGAGGTCCTTGATGCAGTGAAACCGCGCACCGTTGAGTAGGGGACGGGATAAAACTTCATCCGGGACACGCTCCAGCGTGGCCCACAAGTCGCGACGGGCGCGAACCAGGTAGTCATAGGCTTCATGAATATTCATTCGTAGTTCGCCTGCAGGTCGCGCCCTTTGGCACAAACCGCAATGAATCGAAACATGATACCTCCACTCCCTTAAAGGTGCAGGAATGAGGATGAGGCGGCGGCCGACCTACAATATCCGCACCCCCTCATTCGTCTACAGCAGTGGATGAGCGAAGCGGCGAGCCCGAAATACCTGGCACTCGAGCCGATGGCATTCGAACGGATGGTAAGGGAAGAAGACCAGCGCATCTCGGACGTGGTGAAGCGGGAGCAATCCCGGCTGCGCAATTTCATTCGCCGGCGTGTGCCCGATCCTCTCGATGCGGAGGACATATTGCAGGACGTCTTCTACCGGCTGGTGGAGGCGAACCGGCTGCTGATGCCGATCGAGCACGTGACTGGCTGGCTGTTTCGCGTGGCGCGGAACCGGATCACGGATCTGTTTCGCAAGAAGGAGCCGGAGAATTTCAGCGATCTCGCGGTCGCGGATGACGGCGATGAGATGTTGGAGTTCGAAGACCTGCTGCCTTCACCGGATGACGGACCGGAAGCCATATTCGCGCGCAATGTTCTGCTCGAGGAATTGAAAGCGGCGCTCGCCGAATTACCTCAGGACCAGCGAGAAGTATTTCTGGCGCACGAGATCGAGGGGCGAAGCTTTAAAGAAATTGCAGAAAAGAGCGGCGTCAGTCTGAACACGCTGCTGTCGCGGAAACGGTACGCGGTGCTGCATTTACGGGAACGATTGCAGCGGATATACGACGAATTCGAAAAGAAATGAGGATGAATATGAGGAAGAAATGGTGGATCGTACCTCTGGCAATTATCGGGATTCCGTTGTTTATATTTGCGGGCGGTGAAGTGGTCATGCACCTGTGGAACTGGCTGCTTCCCCCGTTATTTGGATGGAAGATGCTGGGCTTCTGGCAGGCGCTGGGACTGTTGTTGCTTTGCCGGATTCTTTTTGGTGGGCTGGGACATGGTGGACCGGGACGGCATGGTGGACGCGGATTCCGCGGACGGTGTCGGCACATGAGTCCAGAGGAGCGGGAGAAGTTCCGGAAAGCGATGGCGGAGGGATATGACGTCGGGGCGGGCGGGAGCGAGGGGGCCGCGACGTAAGCAAGCGGGAGCGAACACAGGGGCTAAAGCCCGGTTGAGTTCATGTTGCCCCTGACGCGGCCCTGGAAGGGCCGCTCTTCCACGGTACTCCGGGCGGCCCATTATTCCCCGGCTGCCCATCATTCCCGGTCGGACTTTGTGTACTTTCCTGGAAGTCATAACCCCCATCCTGTCCCTGCAAAATGCGCAGGGACAAGGATGGGGCACCCGAGTCTCAGCGGGATAGCCGATGGCGGCTGTCCCCTTTAGAGCATTAGTCAACTACACAAGTCCTTGATCCAGCATGGCGTTGGCTACCTTGAGGAAGCCGCCGATGTTGGCGCCGTTTACCAGATTGCCGGGCGTGCCGTACTTCTCGGCCGTTTCGAAGCAGTTCTGGTGGATGGCGATCATGATCTTGTGCAGACGATCGTCCACTTCGGCGCGAGTCCAACTCAGACGAGCGCTGTTCTGAGCCATTTCCAACCCAGACGTCGCCACGCCGCCTGCATTGGCAGCCTTGGCCGGTCCGTAGAGGATCTTGGCATCGAGGAACAGCTTGGTGGCTTCGAGCGTGGACGGCATGTTCGCGCCTTCGGCTACCAGCTTGATACCGTTCTTCAACAGGTTCGCCGCGTCTTTTGCGGTGATTTCGTTCTGCGTCGCGCTCGGGAAAGCGCAGTCCGCTTTGATATTCCACAACGGGTTGTGCTCCAGCTTGATGTCGGTCGGCATGAAGATGGCTTTCTTGAACTTGTCGGCGTAGTCGCGGATGCGTCCTCGCTTCACGTTCTTCAGCTCCATGACATACGCCAGCTTCTCGCGGTCGATGCCATCTGGATCGTAGATGACGCCGTTCGAGTCGGAGACGGTGACGGGCTTAGCTCCGAGATCGAGCAATTTCTCGATTGTGAATTGCGAGACGTTGCCGCTGCCAGAAACCAGACAGAGCTTGCCTTCGAGCGAGTCTTTTTTCGACTTCAGCATTTCGCTGGCGAAATAGACGCAGCCGTAGCCAGTGGCTTCCGGACGAATGAGCGATCCGCCCCAACCCAGGCCCTTGCCGGTCAGGACGCCGGTGAATTCATTACGCAGCCGTTTGTATTGTCCAAACAGGAAGCCGATCTCGCGCCCGCCCACGCCGATGTCGCCGGCCGGGACGTCGGTGTCGGGGCCGATGTGGCGTTGCAGTTCGGTCATGAAGCTCTGGCAGAAGCGCATGACTTCGTTGTCACTCTTGCCCTTGGGATCGAAGTCGGATCCGCCCTTGCCGCCGCCCATGGGCAGCGTGGTGAGCGAGTTCTTGAAGACTTGTTCGAACGCCAGGAACTTCAGGATGCCGAGATTCACGCTGGGATGGAAGCGCAGTCCGCCCTTGTAGGGGCCGATGGCGCTGTTCATCTCGATGCGGAATCCGCGGTTCACCTTAATGTTGCCCTGGTCGTCAAACCACGGCACCCGGAACATGAGGACACGCTCTGGCTCGACAATTCTTTCGAGCAAGCGCGCGGATTGATACTCGGGATGCTTGGCGAGGACCAGCCTGAGAGAGTCGAACACTTCTGCAACCGCCTGATGGAACTCGGGCTCGGCGGGGTTCTTCGCTTTCACACTGATCATCGTGGATTCAATGTAGTCCGCGGGAGACTTCACTCCCGGCGGTGTCATCACGGACGTCATAGTTTTCCTACCTCCGTAGGGGACAGCGATACGAAATTCCGCTCTTCATTGTCGGCTTCTAATGAAACGGGGCAGTGATAATTCTCACGGGCAGGGGTGATTTGGGTCACGGGGTGAAGATGGCGTGGAATGAGCAGGATGCCGCGCTTTCCCAGTAGTGCGGCGCTGGTTTTTGGGCGGCAGGTTCGTTCAAGGAATCTAGTTTGTCATCCTGCGACGCAGCGAAGGACCTGTGGAGTCTGCCCGCAAGTTGCGCAGATCCTTCGCGACAAGGCTGCCGCTCAGGATGACAAAGGACGTAGCTTAACTGCGTAGAGGCGATTGATCCGGGGCTGGATAAACCAGATTCCGATCGGAAAAAACCACAACAGAAAAAGCGCCCCTGCATAGTCACGAAAGCGTACCGCCTGCTCCGTCTCTGCCGCGGCCAGATTCTTGGTGATGAAGCCCGGCGTGTAGAACAGGCAGAACAACGCAAGCAGGTGGAACGGAAAGATGACGAGGATTACGGCGGGGGTCAATTTCTCGAAAAACAGGTTGAAGAGTAGCAGGTACACCAACGGGTAACTAATCGCAAAGCGGTAGAAACGTAAACTCGGCCTCAGTATCGCCTTCACGGACGATTGAACAAACGAAGCCATTGACCAGTACCACATAGCAAAACAACCGTAAAACACCAGAACCGCAATCACGCCAGCCGTCGACAATCCGCCTTTATTTCGGCCGTTGAGGGCAGGCAGCAGGAGAACGACATTCGTGCAGCAGAACAATCCGAAGATGACAGTGAAGACTTGCCAGTGTTTGGCTTGAACGAAGAAGCTTTGGATTGTACCCATCGGGCTAGCAGATTCTCGGCAGTTGTTCGCCGCTTAGCATGTCGACGACACGATTGCCACCGATGCGGCTTTGCAGGACTACCGTACGCCCCGGGCTGTCTTCGACTCTTCCTACTCGAACCGAACCTGAGGAGACAGGAATCCTCTTCATCACTTCGAGCGCAGCATTCGCTTGTGCGGCGGGAACGAACACGGCGAAGCGTCCTTCATTCGCGACGTACAAGGGATCCAGACCCAGAATCTCACATGCGCTCTGCACCGTCTCCTCGACTGGGATCAGGGATTCTTCCAAATAGATGCAGATGTTTCTGTCGGCTGCGATCTCATTCAGCGTAGTTGCCAGACCGCCGCGCGTTAAATCACGCAAGCAGTGGACTTCGATTCCGGCCCTCAATAAAGCTTCAACCGCTGGCCAGACGCAATCGGTATCGCTGAGAATCGGCGATTCGAATTCGAGGCCCTCGCGGACGGAGAGAATTGCAATACCGTGGCGGCCGAGATCTCCGCTGACGATCACCGTGTCGCCCGGTTGCACAGTGGCGGGACCGATCGTCCCTTTTACATTCGCTTCGATCAATCCAATGCCGGAGGTGTTGACGAAGACTCCGTCGCCTTTGCCCTTGTCGACGACTTTTGTGTCGCCGGTGACGAGCTTGACGTTCGCTTTCGCCGCAGCTTCTTGCATCGAGTTGACGACCGTGCGCAGGGTCTCCATCTCGAGACCTTCTTCGAGAATGAATCCCGCGCTGAGATAAAGCGGACGCGCGCCGCACATCGCCAGATCATTGACTGTGCCGAAGACGGCGAGGTCGCCGATCGTGCCGCCGGGAAAGATCAGAGGGCGGACGACAAAAGAATCCGTGGTAAACGCCAGGCGCGATCCGTTGACCGCCAGCACCGCGCCGTCATGCCGCTGCTCGAGCATGTCGTTCGAGAAGGCGGGCATAAAAATCTTTTCGATAAGCTGATGGGTGAGGCGTCCGCCGCCGCCGTGCGCCAGGACGATGCGATCGTCAGCGACTCGCGGAACCGGACAGTTCAGGCTGAACGAGCTGATTTTGGCGTCTGCCATAGTGATAGTAGGCCGCGCATGCGCCCTCCGACGATACCATGGGAGCACCGAGCGGATTTTCCGGCGTGCACTTCACGGCGAACGCCGGGCACTCGTGAGGTTTCTTGATGCCTTGCAGAATGAGTCCGCTGATGCAGTCGGGTGATTCGTGCGCCGGAATCCCCGTGAACGGAAAGCGGCGGTTGGCATCGTATTTCTGAAAGCGTCCGCGAAGCTGGAAGCCGCTGGCCGGAATCTCTCCGAGGCCGCGCCACTCGCGCGGAGTAACTTCAAACACCTCTGCGATTGTTTTCTGCGCGGGGCGATTCCCTTCCCGCCGCACCGCTCGCGCGTATTGATTCTCGACTTCGTGCCTTCCTTCTTCGAGTTGCGCGACCGTCATCAGGATTCCGTCGAGAATATCGAGGGGCTCGAAGCCTGTCACGACGATCGGCACTTTGTACTTCGCGGCGATCGGGAAATATTCTTCGAACCCCATGATGGTGCAAACGTGACCAGCCGCCAGAAATCCTTGCACCACACAGTTTTCAGAGGAAAGCAGGGCTTCCATCGCCGGAGGAACCAGCACATGCGAGACGAGGAGAGAGAAATTCTCGATGCCATCGTGATCGGCTTGCCATGCGGCCATGGCGTTTGCCGGCGCGGTGGTTTCGAAGCCCACGGCGAAGAATACAACCTGTTTTTCGGGATTGGCCTTCGCCAGCTTGAGCGCGTCGAGCGGCGAATAGACAATGCGCACGTCGGCACCTTCCGCCTTCACATCGAACAAGCTCTTGGTCGATCCGGGCACGCGCAACATGTCGCCGAATGAGCAAAAGATCACGTCGTGACGCTTCGCGATCGCAACGGCTTTGTCGATCAACTCAATCGGAGTAACGCAGACCGGGCAACCGGGGCCGTGTACGAGAGAGATCTCACGTGGCAACAAATCTTCGAGACCGCTCTTGACTATGGTATGAGTCTGGCCGCCGCAGATTTCCATGATGGTCCAAGGGCGCGTGACCTTGTGGCGAATCGCTACCGCTAATTGTTCGGCGGCTTTCTGGTCGCGATATTCACTGAGGAATTTCACCGAGTTCCTCTTTCAGTCCACCCATCTCCTCGAGGTACTGGAAGACGCGCTTGGCCTCGTCTTCGTCGATCACGCTGATGGCGAATCCGACGTGGACCAGGACGTATTTGCCGACTTCGGCTTCGGGCGTGTAGGCGAGGTTGATGTCTTTGCGGATGCCGCCGAAGTCGACCTTGGCCTGGCGGAAGGCGATGTCGCCGTTGTCGAAGATTTCCACCACACGGCCCGGAACGGCGAGACACATAGGCAAACCTCAGCGGCTAAAGCCGAAAACCCAAACAGCGCTCCAACGACATGCCTAAAGGCATACCCTGATACATATCAACGTCGACCTTTTCCCGTCGCTTAACAGTTGCACCTACCGCCCGCTCATCACAGCTTGCCCTAAAGCTAAGCCGCCGTCGTTGGGCGGGACCCGCTGGTGCGTGTGCACTTGATATCCGAGCGACTCCAAAACGGCTGCGGCGCGCTCCGTCAGGTAGCGATTCTGAAAGACTCCGCCGCTGAGCACGATCTGCTTCAATCCCATCTTCTGCGCGACTTCAACAATCCAGTTCACCAGCGCGTTATGAAAGCGAGCCGCAATCAAGGGAACCAGAACTCCGGCGCGCTGATCGGCCACTACCGACGAAATCAGCGGAGCCCAGTCTCCATCGGGTAAAGGATACGCCTCTTCCGTCCGCAAGCCACCAATTTCATTTTCGAGGAGCATTGCTGCCTGCCCTTCGAAGCGGCTCTCCTGAGCGATTCCTGCGATCGACGCAACGCCGTCAAACAGGCGCCCCACGCTGCTCGTAGGAACTACGTTGATCTTGCGGCCGAGCATATAGCGGATCTTCGCATCATCCAATCGGGGTTTCCCTGTTGTTCGCGGAGAATCTTCAGGGACCAACGACTCCTGTCCAAACACTTCAAACATCAGACTCGCCGCCGACCGCCAGCCTTCGCGAACGGCGACGTCTCCTCCGGGAAGATTGAAAGAGCGGAGATGTGCAACACGGTCGAACATGCCTTCCTCCACGTGGAAAAACTCACCGCCCCAGATGGAGCCGTCGAGGCCGTATCCGGTGCCGTCCCAGGAAACGCCGAGATATGGACGCTCGACTTTGTTTTCCGCCGCGCACGAGGCGACATGCGCTTGATGGTGCTGCACACGGATCACGGGCAAGCCGGACTTTTCGGCCCAGTGGGTTGAAGCGTAGTCGGGATGGAGATCGCAAACAACGGCTTCCGGCTTGAAGCTGTAGAGGCGGCAGAGGTCTTCAATCGCCCGCTCGAAGGCGTGGCGCGCTTCGACGGTTTCGAGGTCGCCAATGTGCTGGCTGAGAAACACATCCTGACCCACTGCGATTGCAACCGTGTTCTTGAGATGGCCGCCGACAGCCAGCACGGGAGGAAGGCTCTGCGGCACGCGAACTCCAAGGGGAGCATAGCCCCGAGCGCGGCGAAGAATGCCGGCGCGACCGCGGGTCAGGCGAACGACCGAATCGTCGCAGGCACGCACGATGGGGCGGTTGTGCATCAGGAAATGGTCGGCGATATCTTTCAGGCGCACGGCCGCTTCTTCGTTGGCGATGGCAATCGGTTCGTCACTGCGATTCCCGCTGGTCGCGATCAGCGGGGACGGACACTCCTTCATCAGCAGATGATGCAGAGGCGAGTAGGGCAGCATGACGCCGAGATAGGGTGAGCAGTGCGCGACATTCCAGGCAATGTCGGTCCCGGACTTGGGGCGAAGCAGGACGATCGGCGCGGCCTGGGATTCCAGTAGTTCAAGCTCCGCCGCCGCGATGTGGCAGTATTCATGCGCCATCTCGACTGACGGCATCATCAGGGCAAAGGGTTTTTCCTCGCGATGTTTGCGCTGGCGGAGTCGTGCGACCGCAGCCGGCTGGCGCGCATCGACGAGCAATTGGAATCCGCCAATGCCTTTGAGGGCGACGATTTTCCTCGCCAGAAGCGCGGCTGCTGCATCCTTGATCGCTCCATCGAGCTTGGGTCCGCAGACCGGGCAAGCGTTTGGCTGGGCATGAAAGCGGCGGTTGGCGGGATTTTCGTACTCTTCGCGGCATTTTGGGCAGAGAACAAAATCACGCATTGTGGTGTTGGGCCGGTCATATGGGATGTCGACAACAATCGTGTAACCGCGGGCCGCAGTTGGTGCAGTTGGTAAAAGGATATTCGAATCTGCGATTCTCGGGATCGAACAACTCGTCGCGGCAGTCGGAACAAGTGGCGAGGTCAGGAAGCACGTTGACTGATTTTCCGGTGTCCGCGTCGCTGGCGTGAATCTCAAATCGCGTCGAGCCTTTCGTCTGCATCCAGGTTGACTCTTGGACAGTGACGACCGAGGCCTTTGGCCGCTCGCTTTCCATTCTTTCTTCAAAGCGGCGCAGCTCATCGGGCGGACCTTCCACTTCAACGACGAGTCCCGAAGAGGAATTCAGCACCCAACCGGTGAGCGCCATCTCGGTGGCCAAGCGGTAGACGAAGGGCCGGAAGCCGACTCCCTGAACAGCGCCGCGCAGGGTGATGCGAAGGCGCTGGACCGCGGGTTTTGACGACGTGGTCATCGGCGACGGGGCGACTTGATTCTACGGCTTGGGCGTTGCGCGGCGGAAATGGCGCATCCTGCAAAAGCTTCACCACGAAGAGCGCGAAGGTTCACGAAGGAAGATGAACCGGCTTGGAGTTTCCGGGCCGTTTAGATTCTGCTCCCGGTCGAAAGGCACTCTTGTATTCGCTCTAGAATGCGCTCGACGAGATCTGGCAGTACAGCGGCAACGGCATCGGAAAGCGATTCGCCGTGATCGAAGTTCTCACCCGTGATCACAATGGAAAACGAACGCGGGAAAGAATGGTAGAGAGCCTGAGTCAGTGCGAGGACGTCGCGCGGCGTGAGAGCGTGGGAGAATCGCGTCGTCCGATTGGGATCGATTTCTTGCGTCCGGATCTCTTCGATTCGAAGCTTGCCGGAACTGCCGTCCGCAGCCTGGTCCGGAGGAGCGGCATCGATGAAGAATATGTGATCGAACCTGCTGGCCGTATCCGCCAACTCAGGCGCGAGCTGATGCAGAGTGAGAATCTCGACCTGCTGCGGAGCGAACTTCCCTTCCAGAGTTTCGGCGACTCTCCAGGCAACTCCGTCGTCGGAACGCAGAGGATTTCCATAAGCGACGATCAGGACGCCGTTCATATTTTGGGGAGCACTATCCACGCGTAATCTCGTCCAGGACCTCGCCGGACGGGCTGATGAGCTGGATTTGCAGATCCATCCGCCCGGAGGCATGGGTCGAGCAACTCAGGCAGGGATCGTAGCAGCGGATCACGGCCTCAACGCGGTTGAGCATCCCCGGATTCAAGCGCTTGCCCTGCACGAAATGCTTGGCGACCTGAAGAACGCTCCTATTCATCGCCAGATTGTTCTGTCCCGTCGCGATGATGAGGTTCACCCAGCGGATCAAGCCCTGTTCGTCGATCTTGTAATGATGAAAAAGCGTGCCGCGGGGTGCTTCGGCTGCGCCAACACCTTCGAGCGCGTTAGGCCGGGCAACGGCGCGAACGTGCTTCGACAGAATCTCCGGATCGTTGAGCAGCTGTTCGAGCCGCTCGATGCAATAGAGAATTTCGATGAGCCGCGCATGATGGTAATGGAACGAACTGAGGACCGCAGTGCGCTGCAGTTCGTGGAATTCGGCCAGTTCCTGATCGGCGCGCGGAGTGCCGCAGCGGTCAGCGACATTCAATCGCGCGAGAGGACCAACGCGATAGATTCCGTCGGGAAATCCTTTGGGCTTGTAGTAGCTGGATTTGAGATAGCTCCAGGGCTCGACTTTCTCGCCGATGTAATCGGAATACTGGGTGGGATCGAGGTCGTCGGCGACCACGTGGCCGGAGGCATCGACGATGCGCAGCTTGCCGTCATAAAACGTGAGGCCGTTGTCCTTTTTCACGATTCCCATGAACATCGTGGGGAAATTGCCGAAGGTGGAGATTTCCTCGCGGAAACCCTCCATGGTGCTCTTGAACCATTCGAGCGTCCGCTCGGCGATGGCGAGCGCATCCGGGATGGCCCAGAGAATGGCGTCGCGGTTGGCTTCCGTGAGAGGCTCGCTGACGCCGCCGGGAACGATCCACGCGGGATGGATACGCTTCCCGCCGAGTTGCTCGATGATTTTCTGGCCGAACTGGCGAAGGCGGATGCCATCGAGCGCCAGAGCCGGATTCTTTTCCGCAACACCGAAGATGTTGCTCTTGGCCGGATCGGCGTCCATGCCAAGCAGCAGGTCCGGCGAGGAGAGATGGAAGAGGCTCAGAGCATGCGATTGCGTGACCTGCGCCAACCCGAAGATGCGGCGCAGCTTGTCCGCCGTTGGCGGAATTCTCACGGCAAGCAGCGAGTCGCAGGCCTTCGCGGAGGCGATGAGATGGCTCACGGGGCATATTCCGCAGATGCGCGCCATCAGAGCCGGCATCTCGTAGAAGGGGCGACCCTCGGCAAGTTTTTCGAAGCCGCGGAACTGGGTGACGTGAAAGCGCGCGTCCTCGACGCGGCCGTCGTCGTTGAGGTGAAGCGTGATCTTGGAGTGGCCTTCGATGCGCGTCACCGGATCGATGACGATGGTATTGCCCTGCTTCACAATGTCTCCCTTTTAGCCACGAGCGGTGTGCCTTGAGCTTCAAGTAAGCCTTTCAGGCTTTTACCACTCCATTCCGATCTCACCTTTGACCTACTTCGGCATCTAATAACTCGACGCTCACAGCTCACAACTAACTCACGATCCAAAACGCGTTCTCAAGGTTAAGTCGGGCATGCGACCTTCAAGTAATTCCGTCAACGTGTAATAGATCGTGTCGGCTGATGGCGGACAGCCCGGGACGAACACATCCACGTTCACGAATTCGTGTACAGGCCGCGAGTTGGGCAAGAGAGCGGGTACGACCTGATCTGGGATTCCCGGATCGAACGTCACATTCTCGCGATACGCGCGATCGTAAACGGCCTTGGTGCCGAAGGGATTGCGCATGCCTGGGACGTTCGCCGTGACCGCACAGTCACCGAGCGAGACCAGAATCTTGCTTCGCTCGCGCACCAACTTGATCTTGTGCAGGTCTTCCTCGCTGCTAACGGCTCCCTCGACCAGCGTCACGTCGACGTCCTCGGGAAATTCCTTCGCATCGACCAACGGGCTGTAAACCAGGTCGGCGGCGCCGGCAATGGCGAGCAGGCGTTCGTCCATATCGAGAAAGGACATGTGGCAGCCCGAGCAGCCATCGAGCCAGACGGTAGCAATTCGCTTCTTACTCATGGATCACGCGGGGCCTAAAGCCCGCATCCTTTCGCTCGCTCGACGCGGCGCTGAAGCGCTGCTCTTCCACTGCACGGGCCGATCCGTTTCATGCGCGGCGCTTTCGTTGAGATGGGCTCCCCGCTCATTCGTTCTCCTCGCGCATCATGGTCAGATAGGGCAGGAATTGCCGGCGCTTGAGCATTTCCGCTACTGAGCGGCCTTTTTCAAAGAGCGCCCCGGTCGGACAGACGTGGACGCACTTGCCGCAACTGGTGCAGGTTTCCGACGATCCCCACGGTTCGTTGAGATCCGTGATCACCTTGGCATCGATGCCGCGGCCCATAATGTCCCAGGTGTGGGCGCCTTCGATCTCGTCGCAGACGCGCACGCAGCGCGTGCACAGGATGCAGCGATTGTGATCGATCACGAAACGTTCGTGCGAGGCGTCGACCTCTTCCTTGGGATAACGGTACGGGAAGTGGACGTGCGTGATGCCGAGGCGCTGTCCAAGCATCTGCATTTCGCAGTGGCCGTTCGAGACACAGACCGAACAGACATGGTTCCGTTCGGTGAAGAGCAATTCCAGAATCATCTTCCGATACTTCTGCAGGCGCTCGGAATCAGTCGTGACTTCCATTCCTTCTTCGACCGAAGTGACGCAAGCCGGCAGCAGTTTGTTCTGGCCCTTGATCTCGACCAGGCATAGACGGCAAGCGCCGACGTCGGAGAGGCCATCCATTTCGCAGAGCCGCGGAATGAAGATGCCGTTCTGGCGGGCAACGTCGAGAATCGTTTCGTCCTGCCGCCCGCTGAGGTCGCGGCCATCGATCTTCAGAGTCTTGACCGGCGCGGGGCTCATGCGGTTTCTCCCACTGGCTGCGCGTTACAGACCCCGGCGGGGCATTTGTGTTCCTCGATGTGAGCCCGGTACTCCTCGGCAAAGGAGCGCAACGTGCTGACTACCGGATTCGGCGCCGACTGTCCCAATCCGCACAAGCTGGTGTGTTTCAGCAGATCGCACAGTTCTTCGAGCATCGTAAGGTCCCGCTGCGTAGCGCTCAGATTGCCGATGGCGGTGAGGATGCGGTGCATCTGATAGGTGCCCACGCGGCACGGGATGCACTTGCCGCACGATTCGGTCATGCAGAAGTCCATGAAATATTTGGCGACGTCGACCATGCAGGAACTTTCGTCCATGACGATCATGCCGCCCGATCCCATGATCGAACCTGCGCGTGCCAGCGATTCGTAATCCACGGGCATGTCGAGGCATTCGGAGGGTAGGCAGCCGCCGGATGGGCCTCCAGTTTGAACAGCCTTGAATTTGCGTCCTTCGGGGATGCCGCCGCCGATTTCAAAGACCATCTCACGCAACGAAATCCCCATGGGAACTTCGACGAGGCCGGTGTTTTCCACTCGTCCGGCGAGCGCGAAGACTTTTGTTCCTTTGCTCTTTTCCGTGCCAATTCCAGCGTACCAATCGCCGCCATTGCGAATGATGGGAGCAATATTGGCAAAGGTCTCCACGTTGTTGATCAGTGTCGGTTGCCCGAACAGGCCTTCCATTGCGGGATACGGCGGTCGCGGGCGCGGTGTGCCGCGCTTCCCTTCAACTGAAGAAATGAGCGCGGTCTCTTCGCCGCAGACGAAAGCCCCGGCCCCGAGGCGCAGGTCAATCCGGAAACTAAAGCGCGTTCCGCAGATGTTTGCACCCAGCAGGCCGACACGTTCAGCCTGACGGATGGCATTGCGCAGCCGCTTGATCGCCAGCGGATATTCGGCGCGTACATAGATGAAGGCTTCGGCCGCGCCCACGGCATAGCCAGCAATCAGCATGCCTTCGAGCACGCGGTGTGGATCGCTTTCCAGCACGCTTCGATCCATGAATGCGCCGGGATCGCCTTCGTCGGCATTGCAGATGACATATCTCTGCGTGCCAACAGATTTCGAAACGGTGCTCCACTTCAAACCGGTGGGATATCCGGCACCGCCGCGGCCGCGCAAGCCGCTCTTCGTCACTTCATCGATCACTTCGCGCGGCGACATCTCCGTCAGCGCTTTGATCAGCGCGCTGTAGCCGTTGACGGAGATGTAGTCTTCAATGCGCTCGGGATCGATATTGCCGGAATTCTCAAGGACAATCTTCTTCTGCCGCTGAAAAAACGGGACGTCTGTGGGACACACCAGCCGAGAGACCGGCTCGCCCTCGAGACTGTCGAGAATTGCCGGCCCGTCTGCCGCCTCAACTTTCTTGTAGAGCACGCCAGAGCTGGTCGAGACCAGCGGGCCTTCGGAGCATAGTCCCATGCATCCGACACCCTTCACCTGGCAGCGATCCTTGCTTCCGCGCCGGGTGACATCCTGATCGAGCGCTTCCTTCACCGACTGGCTCTGGCACGAGAGACATCCGGCGGCCACGCACACATTGACGCGCTGCGTGAACTGGTTCTGCGCGGCGCGTTCGGTTTCGGCAATCTGGTCGAGTTCCTCGGGCGTCATGCGTGCGTCCATTTCTTGAGGTGCTCGTGAATGGCGGCCGTGCCGACCTTGCCGGCGACCTCCTGATCGTAGACCACGGCCGGAGCCAGGCCGCACGACCCCAGACAGCGCGCCGTGAGCAGCGAGACTTTCTTGTCTGACGTGGTTTCGCCGGGACGGATCCCCAAGTCGCGCTGCACGGCGTCGAGCAATTGCGGAGCACCCTTGATGTAGCACGCCGTTCCCATACAGATGACGCAAGTATGCTCGCCCGCGGGCTTCAGAGTGAAGAAGTGATAGAAGGTGGCGACGCCGTACGCACGGCTGAGGGGCACCCGCAGCGACATCGCAACATAACGCAGCGCCTGCTCGTCCAGGTATCCGAAGGCTTCCTGGACCGTGTGCAGAGTTTCAATCAGACCGCGCGCCTGCTGGCCCTGACGCCGTATGGTCGCGTCTACCAACTTCCAGCGCTTGTCCTGATTGGGTGGACTGGGTTTGGCAACATATGAGTGCATATCGGCTTGTACTCGCAGAAACGCTCAGCGTCAAGCGCTGAGCAGAACTTTCCTTAGCGAAGAACGGATGATTCTAGTCTTCGCGCTAATCCTCTACAATGATGCTCGACACAAACGGGTCGAGGTTGTTCCCAGTTTGGTTCTCGTTGCACGCAGGACGCAGCCTCTTTTACTGATGCATCGTCAGCACCGGGCAGTGCGCCTGCGCGATTACGTGGTGCGCCGACGACCACGGAAGGTGGGTTGAGCCCACGTCCGAGTAAGAGCGAGCGCCGAGAACGATCATGTCGGCCTCGCGCTCGGAGGCGACTTTGAGGATGCGGTCCGCCGGGTCGCCGAACTCGAGCACGGTTTCCGGCGGGTATTGCAACGCCGTTCCGGCCGGAATCAGCTCGCGCAACTTTCGCACGCTGTCCTCGATCGGCCCCGGATGGCGGCCCAGGTCGGCGTAGTCCTCGATCACATGAACCAGCGTTAACCGTGAGCGAAATTCCTCGGCCAGTCGCGCGGCTGCCTGTGCAACCCATGTCGCAGCCTGAGCGAAGTCGGTGGCGAAAACAATCTGCCGCAGTTCCAGTTCCAGCGGGGCCAGATCGCGTCTGCGATTCGGCAATGGAGGCAACTTCGCCCTTCCGGAAACTTTCGGTCCCACGGTCAGCACCGGACACGACGCGTGCCGCAGAATGTCTTCCGCCACGGATCCAAGCAACAGTTTGCCAAGGCCGGTGCGCCCATGAGTACCGAGCACGATCAGGTCGATCTCATTTTCTTCGATGATGGCGGCCAGGTTCTTCCACACCTGCCCATGACGGACGTAGTTGTGGTGCGGAATCCCTTCGAAGCGGTCGGAAAGCTGGTCGAGCCGTTCCTTGGCTTCTGTATTGGCGTCTTCGTAGATTGTGCCCATGCTGACGTAATCCACTCCGCCCGTCATCAGCAGGAGATTGGCATCAGAGAGGACATGCGCGGTGTGCAGCGTACTGCCAAAATGCCGGCAAATGGCCGTGGCATAGGGCAGAGCTGCGTCGGACGTAGCGGAGAAATCAGTGGCGAACAGAACGTTCTTTACCGAAACCGCGGAGACCGGCTTCGGCGACAAATCGCGGTCTGCGACCGCAATATCTCGTCTCTCGGGGTTAGCTTCGACGAGCGCCATAAGCACCTCCCGCAACCGAGTCTAGGATCGCGCCGAAGAGACGGTTGCAGATACGACGCCTGTCACCTGATTTTGTGATTCAAATCACAGCGGATGGACAAGTTTGTGCGGTTTCGGCAAGATAGGCCTCGGTGCCTCTCCTGTCCTTGCGTTCCTTGCGGGGACGGCGGAGGGCTTCGACTTTGATGGGTGATTGGGTTCGCCCAAAAGTCAGATTCCCCACCCTGTCGCACAAACCGCGACAAGGATGGGGCACCATCAGCTTTTCGACTGCGGGAATTATTGCGCGAAGCCGTCTGCCTGCGTAACTGCGCCGATCGCGACGGTGTGGTCGATGTAGACGCGTCCCGCATCCAGTGCCTGGCGGTCAAGTTCCAGAAGCGCAGGATTCTTCACTTTGGTTTCCAGCACCTTCATGGCAGTCGCCGACGAGAGGCATTCGGTCTCTTCGAGCAGCGCGCCCATGATGACCACGTTGGCAACTTTCGCGGATCCCAGTTTGTCGGCGATCTCCGACGCCGGAATGCAGACCACGTGTGCCTGAGGGATGGCGAGATCGTCGGGCAGGCGTTCCCGTCCGTAGATGATCGTCCCGCCGGGAGGGACCTGAGCCGCAAACTTGCGCAGCGAGAGCTCATTCATCGCGACCAGGACATCGGGACGCGAGAGCACCGGCGAACCGATACGCTCTTTCGACAAGCAGACATGGCAGTGGGCGCTGCCGGAGCGCATCTCAGGACCGTAGGAAGGCAGCCAGCTGACCTCCAGGCCTTCGCGCATGCCCATTTCCGCCAGAAGCTGCCCGAGCAACAGCACGCCTTGGCCGCCAAATCCCGCGATCTTGATACCGAGATGATCGAAATGATGATGGCGCCCGGGCACAGCGGCAGCCCGCGCGGCGTTGCGCTCGCCTTCGACTAATTCCTGTACTGTCTTGTGCGGCGGAACATTGTTATTCGGGATTTCCACTTTGCGGTCGCGAAAGACTTCTAGAGGAAAGTTGGGGACCATCTTTTCCGCGACCCACTTTCTCGCTTCGATCGGATCCTTGCCCCAGATGGTTGGACATGGCGAAAGGATCTCGACGAAAGTGAATCCCGCTCCGGCGCGCTGCAATTCGAGCGCTTTCCGAACCGCGCGCCGCGCCTTCATGATGTTCTTGTTATCTGACAAGGCCACACGCTCGATATAGACAGGAGCCTCGAGCGAGGCAAGCATCTCGGCCATGTGCAGGGGGAAGCCTTCATTGACCGGACGGCGTCCCCAAGGCGATGTAGTGCTGCGTTGACCAACGAGCGTCGTGGGTGCCATCTGTCCGCCGGTCATCCCGTAGATGGCGTTGTTCACAAAGAACACAGATATCTTTTCGCCGCGATTGGCGGCATGCACGATTTCGGCGGTGCCGATCGCGGCGAGATCGCCGTCACCCTGATAGGCGATGACGATCTTGTCGGGGCAAGCGCGTTTCAGGCCGGTGGCGGCAGCCGGAGCGCGTCCGTGCGCGACTTGCACGTTGCCCACGTCGAAATAGTAGTAGGCAAACACGGAGCAGCCGACGGGACTGACGAGGATCGTCTGATCCTGCAATCCGAGATCTTCGAGGGCCTCGGCTATCAGCTTGTGCGCGATGCCGTGGCCGCAGCCGGGACAATAATGGGTCTGGTGCTTGAGATCGGATTTCCTTTCGTATTCCGGATAGAAGACTTCCGACTTCGAGTGGACAACTTCGTATTTGTCGGCAACCGCCTTGGTTTCCTCTAGAACTACGTTCTTTCCCGCCATGATTGGCTCCCACTTGCGCTTACGTAGCGGCGGACGCGCTTGTCCGCTCCTCTCAGCCCGGCCTCGGACGAATGCATCCGGGCCACGCGCCTAGACCGCAGCCGGCATCTGCTCTTCGATCTTTGCCAGCAATTCCTCGACGCCCGGCACGTTGCCGCCGCCACGTCCGTAAAACTCGACCGGCCGCTTCCCGTCGAGCGCGAGGCGGACGTCTTCCACCATTTGCCCGTTGCTGAGTTCCACGGTCAGAACTTTTTCGGCGCGCATTGCCGCTGCCGCGATCTCATTTTTCGGAAAGGGCCACAGCGTGATCGGACGGAACAGCCCTACCTTGATTCCCTGCTTGCGAGCTTCGTCCACCGCCGAGCGCAGCACGCGCGATACGATGCCGTAGCCAACAACGATCAGTTCCGCGTCGTCGGTGCGGTACTCTTCCCAGCGGACTTCCGTTCGTTGCGCGCGGATGTACTTCGCCTCCATCCGCCGCTGGTGCTCTTCGAGATCATCGGATTCGAGATAGATCGAACTCACCATGTTGCGGCGAGTGCCGGCCGTGCCTTTCACCGCCCAAGGCTTTGGGGGCGCGACAATCTCGCGATATTCGAGATCGAGCGGCTCCATCATTTGGCCCACGAATCCATCCGTCAGCACGACGGCAGGATTGCGGTAACGATCGGCCAGTTCGAAGGCAAGGATGGTCAGATCCGCCATCTCCTGCACCGAAGCCGGAGCCAGGACGAGATTCCTGTAATTGCCGTGCCCTCCGCCCTTGACCATTGCGAAGTAGTCGCTCTGCTCGGGAGCGATGTTGCCAAGGCCTGGCCCTCCGCGCATCACGTCGACAATCACGCAGGGCAATTCCGCTCCGGCAAGATAGGAAATGCCCTCTTGCATGAGGCTCAGTCCGGGTCCGGAGGAAGCGGTCATCACGCGCACTCCGGCGGAGGCCGCGCCGTAGACCATGTTGATGGAAGCCGTTTCGCTCTCGGCCTGCACGAACGTCCCGCCGACTTCGGGCAGATAAAGCGCAGCCGCTTCGGCGACCTCGCTGGCGGGAGTGATGGGATATCCGTAGTAGGCACGGCAGCCGGCGAGAACAGCACCTTTTACGACTGCTACGTTTCCTTTACAAAGTTGCCGCATGTTCGCCTCCAGCGAGGACTTGAGACGCGGCCTTAGGGGGTGGGGCCAATCGATAGACGACGATCGCGCCCGGCTCCGGACAGCAATAGAAGCAGATTCCGCATCCCGTGCAATCATGGCCCGTATAGTGCGCCGGATGGATTCCGTAGTGGCTCAACTCAGGAGCCAGTTCCAGGCATTTCGGCGGGCAGGACTCGACGCAGAGCCCGCATCCTTTGCATTCTTCAACATTGATCGTGATATTCCCGCGCACGGGACCCGCCATGGACTCACCTCGAAACCGCTGTCTGTGCCGCTTGAGGCTGCAACCACTTGGTTTTCTCGCAATACTCGTACAAGCCTGCGCGAAACTGCGGATGCGCAATCTCAATCAAGGCCTTGGCCCGCTCGCGTATCGACTTTCCGTACAGATAGGCCACACCGTATTCCGTGACCACGTAGCGCACCAGGCCCCGTGAAGTTACGACTCCCGCCCCAGGATCCAGCATGGGCACGATCCGCGAGATCGCTCCATTCTTCGCCGTCGACGAAATCGCGATGATGGGCTTACCGCCTTTCGACCGTGAAGCGCCGCGCAGAAAATCCACTTGTCCGCCAATGCCGCTGTAAAACTGGTTTCCGATTGAGTCGGAGCAGACCTGCCCGGTCAGGTCGACCTGCAACGCCGAATTAATGGCCACCATATTGTCGTTGCGCGCGATCAGGCCAGGATCGTTCGAGTACGCGGTGGGATGAAATTCAAAGATCGGATTGTTGTCGACAAATTCAAAGAGGCGCTTGGTGCCCAGCGCGAAGCCGAGGATGATCTTGCGGGGCTTGAAATTCTTGCGCGCCCCGGTCAGTACTCCCGCCTCGATCAGCGGGATCACGCCGTCGGAAACCATTTCGCTGTGCACCCCGAGGTCTTTGCGGTCCATGAGCATGGGCAGGATCGCGTCAGGAATGCCCCCGATGCCGGTTTGCAGCACCGAGCCATCTCCAATCAGTCCGGCGACATTGCGTGCGATGGCGATTTGCAGATCGGTGACGACCGGTTTCTTCAGCGCACATAGCGGCCTCGACGACTCGACAAAATCGTCGATGTCGTTGACGTGGATAAAACTGTCGCCATAGGTGCGCGGCATGTTGTCGTTGATTTGCGCGACGACATGCTTTGCGACCTTTGCTGCCGTCAGAGTCGTGTCGACCCCTACGCCAAAACTGCAGTATCCGTGAGAATCGGGTGGTGAGACTTCGATCATGGCCACATCTATGGGCATTTCCCCGCTCTCGAAGAGGCCTTCGATCTCGCTGAGATAAATCGGTGTGTAGTCCGCGCGGCCGTCGTTGATGGCCTCGCGCACGTTGGCGCCGATGAACATCGCGTTATGGCGGAAATGGCCGGCCATTTCCGGGGCTACATAAGGCGCGCAGCCCATGGTCATCATGTGAACGATTTCTACGTCGGAAAGACCGGGGCCGCGCCGCATCAGCGCTTCGACCAGCGTCTCAGGCTCGGCACAGCCGGGCTGGATATAGACGCGCATGCCTGACTTCACGCACCCCAGCGCGTCGTCTGCCGTCTTCAGGCGCTTCTTGTATTCCATTTCCCATGACATCGACATCCTCGTCCGCCCCCTAGCAGGCTCTTAACGCGCCTTCGCGCGATCCTCGAGCCACTTCTTCCTCGTACCCCACAGCGGCATAATAAATTGCGCGGTCAAAAAACATCTCAAGCATTTGCAGAAGTTCCAGTTCCCCCATGATTTCGACCGCGCGGTCCATCACAGCTTCGCTTTTCAGGAAGTCCCAAAGGTTTTCCTTGGTGAGCACGATGGCCTGTACGACTTCGCTCAGCGGAACTTTCTGGTGGGCGCGCCGCGCTCCGATTTCCCGGTAGCGGTGCTCGATGTCGAGTTCGTTCTTCCCCAGCAGCCACTCGCCAAGGTGGCGATAGATCTCGTAAACCCGCTCCCGCAACTCACGCGCCGGAATCTCCCGAAAGTGATTGACTTGCAGGCTCGACTGGACTCTCTCTTCGAGCCCCGCGGCGAGCGCATCGGCGTGGGATTCGATCAGACGCACCAACCTGTAGGAAAACATCATATGCAACCCCCTCGCCGGCTCGACGAACCGGCCTCACACCCCAAGTTTCAATGCCGTCTCCTGATTGCTCCAACCCTCCACCGGCATCTTGCCCGTTTCCACCGTGGGCTCCATGGTCTGCGGGACTGTGATGGCCCGGGAAATCAGGCAGACGGATTTCGCCCGGCGCAACAGGCTCAAAGCGGTCTCGCTCTGATCTGCGGAAAGGACGGTCAACCGGGGACGAATCAGGATTTCGTTGAAGCCGCATCCGGCACTGCGGCTGCGGCGAACGCTGCCTTCGATTTCCACCTCCAGGTCGGTGTAATCGAACTTCGCGTTCCGCGCGATCTCGTGAAAAGTCGTGGTAAAGCAGCCCGCCAGCGCACACAGCAGCAACTGCTCGGGAGTCCACCGGCCCTCCAGGCCTCCCAACTCCGCTGCCTCGGAGAAATGGATCGTGTTCGGAGAAGACTCGCACTTGGCTAGTCCAGTGCGGCCTGATGTCCACCAGGCCGAAACGCGATAGGTATACTCTGCAGCCATGTTTAGACTCCTGGCGCTCCCGGAGGGCGCCGTCTCCCCGTCAACCTGCTAGCGAGAAGATCACCGTGATCGTGGTCTCCACTTCCACCGGTTGCCCGTTCAGCAGATACGGTTTGTAGCGCCACTGTCTGACCGCCGCGAGCGCGGCCGGGACCAGCATCGGGTGACCGCTGACCAGTTGCAGGTTCTGGATTTGTCCGTTGGCGTCGATGACCGCACTCAGGACGACTTCGCCCTGGACGCGCGCTGCCCTTGCCAGCGAGGGATATAGCGGCTCCTCCTTGTGGATCAACAACCCCCGCGTCACGCCCTGCGAGATGCGAACCCGTTGCGGGACCGTCGGCACAAACTTCGGCACGGACGACAGATTCGAGGTTGCGCTGACGATTCCGCCGATCACGCCACCCAACTGTCCTCCGGGAATTCCGCCCGGAACTCCGCCCACTACCCCACCGGTTGCGGCCATCGGCGGCGGCGCCTCGTCCTCTTTGATCATCTCGATCTTCTTCGGGATTTTGGTGGGCGTGCGCAATGCGCCGGTAGAAAGCAGATCGGTCTGGATCTGATGAACGACTTTTTGAATCTGTTCCGCAGCTGCCGGCGGCGGAGGCGGCGGCGGGGGTGGAGGCGCAACCAGGAACGTCAAGAGCTGAGCCTTTGGCAGGGCTTCAGGAAATACCAGCGGCATAATTAACATGAGACCGATTGCCACGCAATTAAAAATAAAGGACGTCGTGGTGGCGAATGCTCTGCGCTTCTGAGCCGGGCCAAAGTCCAGCAGGCTGTCGGAGAACATGACTCGGGGGGCGAATGTCGCCGCCACTTCTTTCCGTGGCAGCGGCGCCGCAGCCGGACGGCTGACCGGTTTGACTTCCTTCACCTCTGGTTCGTGGATTTCGATTGTGCCCATCGGAGCCCTCCTGCCTCACCCTTTCCAACTTCCGTCGGAGTCCGGGAAGATGTCTTGCGCTGGGCGCATCTCCCTTTTCTCCAAGGACATCTTCGTCCAACCCCTAACTTGAGCAAATGGCAGGAGTCACGACTGTTTGTGATCGCAATCACGAAATGGGGATCGGAAGCTAAACCGAAGTAACGACAACCCAGAAACGAGGCAGAATTTTGGAACGGGCGATCGGGCGCACGGCCACTGAAACACGAAGAAGAGACAAAGGAATGACCTGTAAATGGATAAACAGGTAAGAAGAGTGGAGCGGGAGACCGGGATCGAACCGGTGACATCCAGCTTGGGAAGCCGACAACCAGCCTAAACGGCTGAAACCGCTAGCTTGAAACTAAAATCATCCCGCCATCAAGCACAGCGTAGCAAGTCTTCCAGTCTGACCAGACCTCAGAAACCCTGCGCCACAGGGGTTTTGGAGTGTAATCGCCTGATTTCGGCAATTACGATAGGTGCATGGCTGACGCGCCTAAATTCAGATTCCGTCCATTGACTCGAACTCCGAGAAAGCTCGTACACTGCCCATAATTTACGGGACAGCCACCCTCTGGAAACCGTCGGTTGGTCCCCTTTTGTGCTTGGCTACTGGGTCCCTTTCTGCTAATGTCCTTCCCCAAGCTGTACGTCGTCCGGGCCAAAATCAACAAAATTGAGAGAGAGAGAGAGAGCCTATTGGGCCGAGGAGACTTCTATGGAAACTGCAATTGGCGTATTTGCTTCGCGCGATCGTGCCGAGGAAGCGATCAAGGAGTTGAGGCAGCACGTGCCGGACCCCTCCATCGTTTTCTTGACTCGTTCCGAAAATGAAGCGGTTCGGGTAAGCAAGGAATTCGGTGCCGTGGTTGGAGGAATAGCCGGTGGCGGCGCCGGTCTGTATGCGGGAATCGTGGCCGCTATATTGGTTCCAGGTCTGGGTCCTGTATTCGCGCTGGGCGCCGGCGCAGCCACTTTACTCGGATTGGCGGCCGCGAGCGGTGGCGCAGTGCTGGGCAAAGCCGTTGCTCACGACGGCAAAACACCTCAGCCCACACCCGAGGAAGAGTGCTCCGAAGACGCAGCATTCTTCCGCGAGGTGTTGAAGGAGGGGCGATCCTTAATCGTAGTGCGAACCGAATCGAAAGAGATCGCGTCGGCAGCGTGCCAGATCCTTGATCGTCTTGGCATGGGTATGAAAGACAGGACGCCAGCCAAGATGCAAGCCAATACACGCCACGTCAGCGACGTCGTCGTGATCGACGTCGTCGGAAGGATTACCCTCGGTGAAGGAAACATTATGCTCCGCGAAATTGTTCGTGAGCTGATGGAACAAGGCACTCGAAAGATCGTATTGAACCTCGGGGATGTTCAATACGTAGACAGCTCAGGCATGGGGGAACTCGTGAAGACGCACACCACAGTTCGGAATCAGGGCGGCCAGCTCCGGCTGTCGAACCCTAGCAAACGAGTCAGCGAACTGCTGGAGATGACGAGACTATCCGCCGTGTTTCAGATCGAAAAAGATGAGGCCGGTGCGATCGCATCCCTAACGACTCTACCCACGCAAGCCGTAGCGTAAGAAGTTGAACAAATGCACAGCGGCATGAAGACTGAATTTATCGTCGCGAGGCTTTATGTCGCTGCGCACTGGCTTGGACGATGGGTTTGAGCGACTCCGAGGAAGGGACAACTGATGAAGGCCAGAGGCATCTGACCCACCCGTGAGTGTTCTTCCATTCTTCACTGTTGAAATCCCCCTAGCACTCATTGACCTTCAAAAAGGCGAACCAAAGGCGCAAGCTTGTGTTAACGCCTGATTTCAACAGTTGAGATTTGCTTCCCGGCCCTAATGCGATGTCGCTCAGATTGCAAAGTGGAATAATCCGTACCAAATCACGAATACGAGAAGACTCAGTCCCACTGCGAGAGCGGCAAGAAAAACCTTGACGCTTAGAACCTCACTCTGAAGAGTCGCCTTCCCAACGATGAGTGAAATCGGCAAATAGAGCACGGAAGAAGTGATCAAACCGGGGGAATAGCGATCAAATTTTGCTGTCGTCAGCACATGGAATAGTCCATCCCAGAAAATATTTCCGCTTGTCCAAGCGATGAGCAGGAAAACAGCCAGCCGCGAACCAGACCTGACGACCCAAATGGTCAGACCCACCATGATGACAAAAAAAACGGCGTTATTGTAAGCGAACGCGAGGTCGTTGAACGAGCCGCCCAGCACGTGAGTAACCCAGGCTGGAAAACCGCCTCGGTATTCCTCCACGATGTGAAGCGCGAAGGCGGCGGGCATAAGCCAGAGGAGGCGTCGAAAGGTCTGTCGGTTAAGGGTATCCGTGCTCATGTCGTCGTAGCGTCTCCCCGGAGAGGGGAACGAGTTGATGCCCCGGTAATCCAACATACCGCACCGGGGCACTCGCTGAATAGCATTGCCGGAGATGCTATCGACGAGAAAACAGATTTGTAACGACAAACGCCGTTGTGCCCACGGGTGGGTCCCAGTTGGTCGGTGAAACGGAAGTTATCGGAACCGCGATTCGATAGACAGTCGTCAAACTGGCGTAACATCGCCATTACACTCAATGAGGGCGGCCACGGGTCAATGAGTGTAAACGCCTGTTAACAACAATAAGGAAAACCCTGCTCCTGCACTGATGCCGAAAGTAAGATGGACTGGGCTACACGCACAGGCTACGCTGGTTTCATGAATACCATCCATTTTTGGCAACACTTCACGTGGATGTTCACGCAAGGTTTCGGTATTTTGGGACTTCCGAAGGTCCGTCTTGCCTTCTTGCTTCTGATAATTGGTCTGTTCGCTTCAATCGTATGGCAAAAACCATTTGAACGCGGACATTGGAAGAACTACTACTGGCTAGTGCTCACGCAATTTGTTTTCTATCCCGCAATCATCGCAATTGGGACTTTGTACGGAGTCAGTAGCAATCCTACCCAGACTCTCCCAAAGCTAAATCCCTTCGCAGATTTGACTCTTGACGTTCTTTTTGGCGTGTCGTTGGTATCAGGCATTTTCTGGGTTTGTCGTATGAAAGGTCTGCGCTGGTTTGCGTTTTGTGTGGTTTTGCTGCAACAGCTTTTTCTGTTTGGTGCTCTTTTTATTGCGAGTATGTCAATCACCGGAGACTGGCTCTAAACGATAGCTGTCGATAAATCCCCATTTCACTCATCAATCGGGAGTCAAAGCCGTTTTCTTTTCGCTCGCTTGTTAAACGCCTGATTTCATCAGTTGAGCTGCAATTCGGTGCATAGTTGAGAGTATGGGCCAGCACAAAAGCTACGAAAAAGACCGGGACTGGTATCATCTCCTTCTGTGGTTTCTGGCTGGAACGTTACTGGTAGCTGCTTGTCTTTACTACTACCAGTTCTACTCACGCGGTGTTATCGGAGCATACGGCATCGGGAAGCTCTTGGGCTTCTGGCTTCTTTTAATGGCTGCTCCGATATGGGCATACTTTCGCAAGCGAAAGCGCAGACCTCGAAGTCCTGCCGGACAGCGACGCCACCGCAACAAGTTTTGAGTGAAATCGCCTGTCACCAACAGTTGGGTCGTTTCCAGCGCTAGAATGGGGGCCTATGCAAGGCCCCCATGAGAACACAACATCTCTAAGGGCATCACGAGATGTTCTCAATTCCCGTCAGTTCTTTTCAAGAGACGTTGGCTATCTTCGTGACTCGGCGCTTTTCTGGCCTTTCGTCCTCTATTCCATCTTTGGCGTTGCGTCAGCATTCTCTCCAGCAGACAGGCACTTTGCCATCAGATGTGCAGTAGTCGCAATCGGAGCGCTGATACTTGCGAAGGAAAAGCTACTCCTGTTTGCTGTAGGAGCGGGCTTTATCGCCGTTCAGTGCGCAACTAACCTTGCTCTGCATCCGGGGAATTGGTCGGTATTCCTCGCAGCGATTCTCGCAGCGTGTCCCCTTCTAGTAGCGAGTTGCTACTGGCGGAAACGAAAACTGTCTTACCGATTGCCTAGGGAATTTAAGTTGGTGGATGCACTGTGGAGCATCGCGTCGCTTTGTGCATCACTTCTCCTAATGTACGTAGTGAGTCCATTCAATCATCGGTGGTAGATGGTCGTTGGCGTAACATCGCCATTACACTCATTGACCTCCGCCGCCTGCCGGGCCTCAGTGAATGTAAACGCCTGGTTACAACCACTACGTCAGTGCGCGTCGGGACTCGTGTGTAAAATGACTCTTGCGGTGGCGGTTCTGGCTGATGGAGAAAGCGATTAGCGCAGAGAGTCGAGTCTGCAGGTTTGCAAGCGATCGATTCGTGCTGGTTACGATTCTCATATTCGTAATTCCGTGCCTCGCATTGGGACAATCGAACCCTTCTCCGAACTGCGAACTCATCGCCTCACCTCCGCCTCTTGCCACCTTTGGCGGTCCAGCCACTGTGACGCGAGGGTATACCGAGTTGGGGCTCGGAGTCGGAGGCTACGGCGAGCTGCTACCGTCTCCATGTGATCACGGAGGTGGCACGGACTGGTTTGTGCGGTGGCGCCGTGGCTTGAGCAATCGCATCGATGTCGGTTTCGACGTCCTGGCAGACAATCAAACGGATGGCAGCTTTGGCGCAACCGCGAAGATCGCGGTGCGTTACCAAGTCAACCAGGGCTTTCGCCTCGAAGGAGGCTTGGGAGCGGCAGATGAAGGTGACGGGCGCAGCGTCAATGCCGACCTGGCTGCTACCATCGGCACGAGGTACCCCGACAGAACCTGGAATTACTATACTTCTCTTCGCTTGGCGGGCTCCCATGGCTGCATCAATCCTCTCTGCGCCGGTTGGTTAGGGTTAGCCGGCTCGTCGCTGCCCGGGGCAATTCTTCCTCTGGGAGTCATAGGATCGAGCGCGCGCATCTCTGACAACGCTAGCTTCATTATGGAGACTGGACTCGGTGGAATCTTCTCGCGGGAGCACCCCGGCGCAGGCGTCTATATTCACCTTTCCTTTGGCGTACTATTCGACGTTGGCAAACATCGCTAGGACAAAGAAGGTCGCAGGGGATCACTGTTGCAAGATCGCCATTCCACTCAAAACCCCGCGCGATCTGGGTGATGTAGTAGCGCCGAATCCTCACGAGCGCTGACCCCCAGCGCGAACCTGGTTGCCAACGTCGGTTTTCTGTCTGTGCTGGAATCGCGGAAAAGAATGGAGCGGGAGACCGGGATCGAACCGGCGACATCCAGCTTGGGAAGCTGGCGTTCTACCGCTGAACTACTCCCGCTCGACGGGACTAGATTAACACCACGATCGGTCGGTCACAACCGGTTCCGGCTTCGTGAACTCGCGCACTCATTCGTGATTTAATAATCGCCCTGCGGTTCAATTTGTTTCTCCCAGGGAGTCTATGGCTTTATCCAACGCTAATCCTTCGCGCCGCAAGTTCCTCGAAACCGCACTGGCAACTGGCGCCGCCGCTGGGATGGTTCCGGCATTGAGCGCCGGACGCGCAGTGGCTCCATCCACAACGCCCGCGACTCCTGAAGTCAAGGCCTTCGAGCTGAGCGAAATCACGATCTCCGAACTGCAGGAAGGCATGCAATCGGGCAAGTTCACCTCGCGATCTCTGGTCGAGAAATATTCCGCTCGCGTCGAAGAAGTCGACAAGAGCGGCCCGGCGGTGAATGCGATCATCGAAATGAATCCGGATGCCCTCGCCATTGCCGAGGCGCTCGATCGGGAGCGAAAGGTCAAAGGCCCGCGCGGCCCGTTGCACGGCATTCCGGTTCTCATCAAAGACAACATCGACACCGCGGATCGCATGATGACCACGGCAGGGTCGCTTGCGCTGGTGGGTTCAAAGCCGCTGAAAGATTCGTTCGTTGCGCAAAAGCTGCGCGCGGCCGGAGCAGTTATCCTGGCCAAGACGAATCTCAGCGAGTGGGCGAACATTCGTTCCAGCCATTCCACCAGCGGATGGAGCGGGCGCGGCGGCCTGACAAGAAATCCGTATTCCCTCGATCGCAATCCCTGCGGATCAAGCTCGGGTACAGGCGCTGGCATTTCCGCTAGCCTTGCCGCGGCGGGGATCGGCACGGAGACGGACGGTTCAATCGTTTGTCCTTCGTCGTCGAATGGACTTGCCGGCATCAAGCCGACGGTCGGGCTAGTCAGCCGATCCGGCATTATCCCGATTTCTCACAGCCAGGATGGCGCGGGGCCGATGTGCCGGACCCTGCGCGATGCGGCCATTCTCTTGGGCGCACTGACCGGCGTAGACCCGGAAGACGCGGCGACAGTCGGGAGCGCGGGAAAGTCTCTGACCGACTATGCGCAATTCTGCGATCCCAACGGCCTGAAAGGCGCCCGCATCGGCGTCGCGCGAAAATATTTCGGATTCAGCGACGCGGTCGATGCGCTCATGGAGCAGGCCCTCGACGTGATGAAGAAGCAAGGAGCGACGCTCGTGGATCCAGCCGACATCGAGACTCTGGGAAAATTCGACGACAGCGAGTCGATGGTTTTCATGTACGAGTTAAAAGCTGACTTGAACGCCTACCTGGCGCGGCTTGGTCCCGGAGCACCGGTCAAGACTCTGAAAGACATCATTGACTTCAATGAGCGCAATCGCTCGAAAGAAATGCCCTACTTCGGTCAGGACTTATTTGTGAAAGCACAAACCAAGGGTCCACTTACCGAGAAAGAGTATGTGGATGCCCTGGCGAAGAACCATCAGCTTGCCCGCACCGATGGAATCGATGCGATCATGGATAAGCACCAACTACACGCACTAGTAGCCCCGACCGGCGGTCCTGCATGGATAACAGACTTGATCACTGGCGATCACTTTTCCGGCGGCAGCTCGAATGCCGCTGCCGTAGCGGGTTATCCAAACATCAACGTGACTGCGGGTTCTATCTCCGGACTGCCGGTGGGTATCTCGTTCTTTGGACGCGCCTGGAGCGAACCTACTTTGATCCGATTGGCCTACGCCTTCGAGCAAGCCACCAAAGCCCGGCAGGCTCCGCGGTTTCTGGCGACCACCGGCCCTGCTTAGAAGCGCCGCCTTTGAGTGGATTGCGCGGGCCAACGACTAAGCGTTGCAGTGCGCGCAGCAGGCCTTTCGCCGACCTGCGATCGTCCAAATTTTCAGCGGCCTGGACCACTCGGGCTCTTCTAATTTCTTCAATTTTCCGGCAATCCCATGTTAGCCTTCACTTACGAGGGGGTACTAAATGACCAACCTGAACAAGGTAGTCACTTCCCTGCGGAATGAGTACTCCCGTCTCGAAAAAGAGATGGACCGTGTAGGGAAGGCACTAAATGCACTCGGCAATAGCAGCGGGAACAAGCTCAAGAGGGCCAAACGCGTCTTGAGTAAGGAAGCCCGCCAGCGCATTGCCGACGCGCAAAGACTTCGCTGGGCTAAGGTGCGAAAAGCAGCCAGGCTGGCCAAGTCTTAATTTGTAGTTTTTCGCAAGCACCGCAGAAGGCCCTGTTCGTATTTCTCTCAAGATAAACGAACAGGGCTAAAGCGGATCAAGATCTTCCACCCGCCTAAAAGCTAAGTCCAGCGA
Source organism: uncultured Acidobacteriota bacterium (assembly GCA_963700225.1). GTDB lineage: Bacteria > Acidobacteriota > Terriglobia > Terriglobales > Acidobacteriaceae > Sulfotelmatobacter. The sequence goes on along the minus strand of CAVOWU010000009.1, from coordinate 874,444 downwards.
AACCATTTCAGGGCCAGCAAGAAGGAAATGCCTCCCCATAAGATCATCACCAACAGGCGCGGCCATTGATGAAGAAGTGGCGTGCCTTCGAGGATGCACGCGCGTAAGGCATCGTTGAGCGCGGTGAGAGGCAGCGCTTTTATCAGCGGGTGAATAACTTTTGGGAAGCGCTCGTATGAAAAAAAGACTCCAGAGAATATCCACATCGGCATCATCACCAGATTGATGAGCCCGCTGACACTTTCAATTTTCTGGGCACGGCTGGCGGTAAGCAGTCCAACACCGCCGAAGGTAAGCGACCCAATGGCGGCGATGAAGGCAATCGCGCCGATCGAGCCCAGCACTCGCATGTGGAAGAAGATCGCGCCGAATACGAGCAGCAATCCGACCTCGATAATCATCAGGATCAGCCGACTGGAGGCGAGCGCCAGAAGAAAATCTCCGCGACGCATAGGAGTGCCCACAAATCGCTTAAGCAGCTTGCGCTGCCGCATATCGACGAGCGCAAATCCGATGCCCCACATGCCGGAATTCATCAGGTTCATGCCGAGCAGGCCGGGGATGAGGAAATCGATATACCGCGAACCCGGTTCGGACGACGTCACGGTAGTGGTTGCGACGGAATCTTTTCGGCCGGCCGCGGCCTGCAGCGCATCGTTCGTCTCTGCCTTGGCGAGGACGCTTTCGGGGCGAGCGGGATCGTAGCGGTAGGCAAAGCCGCCCTGGCCGTCGGGCTCGATGACGAGATCAAACTTGCCGAGGCGAAAGCCCTTGCGCGCCTCCTCTGCGTCCAGCGCTTGAACTTTGAAGAGATCATGCTGTGGCGACCGCGCGAGCAACGCCTGCGCCTCCTGCGAGCCGGCGCTGTTCACAATTGCGACCGACACCGCGTCCGCGGGCTTGTTGCGAAACGCAATCCCAAGGCCCAAAGCCAGCAGCAACGGAAACACAAACACCCAGAACACGACCTCCGGCTCGCGCTTCAGCTCAAGCATTCGGGCCATCAGCAAATGGGAATAGCCTGACCAGCGCCCGTTGCGGCGCGGCGGCCGGGGCGTAGGTGCCGAGCTCTTGACCGGTATTTCCTGTGCAACGCTCATACGTTCTAATTCCCGCCTAACGCGCTTGCGGCTTCCACTTATTCAAGAATTCTGCCAGCGCTTCAGGCGTCATTCCGCGCGCGTCTTCGAACTCTCCGTTTTTCTGGCTGACTACCAGCTTGCCGTCGAATTCAGCGACAGCCAGCGCCGGGATGCCTTTATCCAGAGGGATTTCAAATTGCTTTACCAGATCCGCATTCTTCTTCTCGTCGGGCCCGAGGTCGATATGGACGACTTCGTAGTTCGCATCCACAAGCGGCGCTAACGGACCATGGAAGGCAAGATCTAAAACGTGACAATCGAAGCACCAGTTTGCTCCGAACACGAGCAGCACGCGCTTATGGTCTCTGGCAGCTTTCTCTTCCGCCTCTTTGATCTCGGCGTGCGCGTCGGCATCATCCGGATAGATGTTCTTCTTCATATCCGACGGCTGCTTGAGAGCCGGATTGTCGGTCCTCTCGACGCCAACGATCCGCCAGTCGTCGCCTTGCTTTCTCCAGCCTTGGGCGTCGGTGACGTTCATCGTCCGGCCATCGCCGGCGACGATGTCTCCGCGAAAGATCACGCTGGCCCGATCGGGTCGAACGACGAGACGAACGATCTCGACCTTCATGCTGCGCACTTTCTGGTCGAGCCAGAAGTTGATCTCGGCGGACGCAGGAAACTGTTGCGTCTTAATGCTGACTTGCGCCGGCGGATCTGTGCTGTAGAAGCCTTTGAGCGAAGCCGCATCTGCGGTAAGTACGGCGCCGATCCATTGCTGAAAGGGAGGGAAACTGGAGGCATCCGCAGAAGCATTCTGTGCCCAAGCCGTCCTGGCTGCCACTAGGGCAAGCACAGTCACGGCCGCATAGGTCAAGGCATATTTCGATGTCCGGTTCATCGCGACTCCATATTCAAAACCGACTTACTCTTCGCGCAGGTGGCGTCCTGTGAGGCGCACGAAAACATCCTCCAGGCTGGCCTGCCGCGTGGTGAGGTGCTGCAACTTGCCATTCTGCCGATTGATCGTTTCCAGCAACGCGGGAATCGTGAGGTGCGGCTCCTTGACGTTGAGGGCAATCATGCCATCGTCCTCGCGCACGGATTCGACGCTGGGCAAGCCGCGCCAGGCGGGCAATGCAGCGCCATCCGATCCGCTCACAGAAAACTCGACCACGTGGTGACCGCCGAGCCGGTTGATCAGGTCGGCTGGCGAGCCCTCGGCGATGACCTGGCCGTGATCGACAATGGCGAGGCGGTCGCACAAGCGCTCCGCTTCATCCATGTAATGCGTAGTCAGCAACGCCGTTCCACCATCGCGCTGGAAGGCTCGAATGATGTCCCATAGCTGGCGGCGGCTTTGGGGATCAAGCCCAGTCGTGGGCTCGTCCAGAAACAGAATCTTCGGATTGCACACCAGCGCCGTCGCAACCGCGAGGCGCTGCCGTTGCCCTCCCGAAAGCTTGCCGACCCAGGAATCCGCCTTTTCGGTGAGTTGCAGTTGGTCAAGGACTTCGTCCGTCGAACGCGGCTGGAGGTAGAAGCTGGCAAACAGTTCGATGGTCTCGCGCACCGTCAGTTTTTCCGATAGCCGTGTTTCCTGCAACGAAATGCCGAGCCACTCACGCATCTCGCGTTCATTCTGGTTCCAGGAGTGTCCGAGAATCTGAACCTCGCCCGAGGTGGGAGCCAGCAAGCCTTCAAGAATTTCAATGGTTGTGGTCTTCCCGGCCCCGTTCGGCCCGAGCAGTCCGAAGCACTCGCCGGTCTGGATTTCGAGGTTGAGCCCGCGCACGGCCTCGACCTTGCCATCGTAGGTCTTGCGCAGATCGCGGCATTGGATGGCCGTGGGCATGGGAGAGATTCTACCGGAATATTGTCGGCGTTACGGCGCCAGTCAAATCTGCCTTGAATCTTCCTCCCTGGCTGGCAGGAACAGTTCTTCGATCTCAGGGCCACCTCGATAGAGCCATTTGGCTACGAGGCAGTAACCCACGATCCTTGTAACAAGAAATCCAAGCGCAATGAGGTAGTAGTGTCGCAAATACTCAGTTCCGGGTGCGGCGTGTTCGTAGTTCAGGTAGTGAAGAAACGAATGCACGCTCCCTGGCAGGTACGAAAGGTCCGTTAGAGCCCAGACAGTTAAGAGTAGCGCCAAGCTGCGACTGGCCAGCAAAATGGCTTCTTGTCTCGACATATCCCTCCTTTTTCGCGAGCGGGATCCTGTTAAAATACCGCATCGCCGTGCTGTCAGGCGGCGTCTTCTTTCCATGCGTCTCCCGAAGCGCGGCTTTACTTGACGGCGTTCCCTCTAAGACGCCCGTGTGTCGTTTCGAAAACCCAGTGACAAGTGGCTAGAGGTTCCTGGCCAGAGATGAAAGGACGCCGCCCATGCTGCGCAAGTTTTGTGTCTGCATTTGCCTTTTGTTGCTCTTTACACTTCCATCGTTCTCGCAAGAGTCGCGCCATTTCACGTTTCACTATGCGTTTACGGTGAAGAATGTTCCGGCGGGCAAGAACGTGCGGGTCTGGATTCCTGCGGCACAATCAGATGCCTTCCAGGAAGTAAAAGTCATATTCGCCAAGGGCGATCTGCCCCTCAAGAAAACCCGCGAAGCGAAATACGGAAATGAGATCTACTTTGCGGAGGCGAACAAAGCTGCGATGCCAGAGCTGCACTTTGACGTGGAGTACGACGTGGTCCGCCACGAGCGCATCGCTCTGGGCGCGACGCCTCAGGTAGTCACGGTTGCGCTCGCCAAGAAGGAGCGTCAGGAAGATCTGCAGCCGGACACGCTTGTGCCCATTACCGGCACTCCGGCCGATTTAGCCGTGAAGGTGACGGAGGGGAAGACCGAGCCTCTCGACAAAGCGCGCGCCATCTACGACTACGTATTCGCGACCATGAAATATGACAAAACCGGCACCGGATGGGGGCACGGCGACGTGCTCTATGCCTGCGACGCGAAGAAAGGCAACTGCACCGACTTCCATTCTCTTTTTATCGCGATGGCGCGATCCCAAGGCATTCCGGCTCGATTCGAGATTGGCTTCCCGCTTCCCTCCGATAAGCATTCCGCCGAGATTGCGGGATATCACTGCTGGTCCGATTTCTACATCGACGGCAGAGGATGGATCCCGGTTGACATCTCCGAGGCCTGGAAGCATCCCGAGAAGCACGACTATTTCTTCGGATCGCACGACGTGAACCGCATGCAGTTCAGCATGGGCCGGGACTTACGCTTGAATCCCGCACAGGAAGGAAAGCCGCTGAATTATTTTGTCTATCCTTACGTGGAAATTGACGGACAGGAGTATCCCAACGTTTCGCTGGCGTTCTCATTCGCGGATGTGGGCGCGACCGTGGCTGAAGAATAGTCCGGCGCGTACTTAGGAACCGGCCGGCCTAGCGACTGCCAACGATATCTCCGGGGCCGGGATCACCGCCGGGAGGTTGGTGCGAGGACGGCGGGTCCGGAGGCGGCATCGGGGCCATTCCGTCGGCGGGTTTCGGAACGTCGTCCGAATCTTCTCCCGGACGGCGCAGGCTGGGCGCGTTTGCGGGACGCTCTTCCTGTTCCTTCTTAGCCTCGGTGTCTTTATCCAGCTTTTCGAGGATCACTTCTTTTTCCGAACGCACAATCTTCTGGCCGCCCACCTTCATGGTTTCGACGCGGACGACTTCATCTCCAACGATCCTGACAAAGTCGACATCCTGAGGCGGCTGTCCATAGATCCACTCTTCGTAGTCGGTTTCGCCGTCTTTCTCCCGCACTTTTCTGGGAGGCTTTCCCACCGCATGGAGAACCATCTCGGTGTTCATGCCCACCAACACGTGGTGCGCCTGGATGGCTTCTTTCACTTTGGGAGGCACGGTATCGAGATAGGCTTCTTCTTTATTCCTCGCTTTGAAATCCAGCGCCGGGAACAAAAGGTTCCGCAACTGCGCTGCACTCATCTCGGGAACGTACTTATCGAAGTAGACGTCGAGGTAGCTGCCATGCGGGTTGTCGGTCTCCTGATCGTTGGACAAAGGGACAGGCGTTCCACCGGTGCCCGAGACTTGAATGCGCTGATACCACTTCTTGCGGCGGATCGGTCCGCCATTCAGATCGAAGTGGATGTGGTCGTCCTTGATCCGGATGTAGGAAATATGGGCCGGGTCGCCGGGCTTGATGGACGGTCCCCAGAGGGCGAGAAGTTGCTGCAAATCCTGGCCGCTGGGAGTGATCGCGCCATGTCGGATATTCAGCCCTTTGGAACCCATCGGAAACATGGTGCGGGAATAGACAAGTTGCGTTTCGAAGACGCGGATGATTTCGAGGCGGGTTTCTTTCGACATGCGCGGAGCGTTCGCTGCAATCTCCGGAGCTGCCATCGGGAGCTTTGCCGACTGAGCGTTGGCGGTCGCCGCAGTGGTCTGATCCTGACTCGGTTTCGGATTAGCGGTCTGCCCGCAGACAGGAAGCGTTCCGAGGAAAATGGAAAGAAACAGGAAGGAGGCGACGGGAACACGATGCATAAACCACCCCAGGTCCGCTTGCGCACATTATAGCGCGGAACCAGAATCCATTCAGCATACTCGCGAAAGGGCCGTCTAGCGCGGTATTCTGCGCCCTTTTGGGATTGACAGCATGAGAGTTTTACGACAGACTTACTAGCATTCGCGCGTTGCCAAGCTGTTTCGAGGCGCCTTCGTCTCTGGCTAATCTTTAAATCATGAGAGCAGTGCAATGGGAGACCTCCCCCTTCCAGTCCCGTCAGCCCCCGGTGTACTCAGCCGTGATGCCATCCCCATGGCGATAGCTGCTCCCCGGCCAAATTCGCCACAGCCTTCCGACACTCCGGCGCTGCTTGGGGTTCTCCGCCAAGCCGTGACCGCTGGCACCTTGTCGACTGAAGCGATCCTCAACGCCATCGCAGACGCGGCCCGCGTGCTCAGTGGCGCCCATGGAACCGCGATCGCCTCGCGCGTAAATGGATCCATGGTCTGCCGGGCACGGAGCGGTGACATTGCTCCCGAGTTGGGCGCTCCTCTCAATACGGATTCCGGAATCTCCGGCGAATGCCTGCGGACCGCAACCATTTTGGTCTGCAAAGATTCCTCTACCGACGAGCGTGTTGACCCGGAAGTCTGCCGTGCGCTGGGGATCCGATCGATCGCGGTTGTGCCGTTGCGCGGCCGCATGGGGATGCTGGGAATTCTGGAAGCCTTCTCCGAAGACGCTAACGCATTCGAAGACGAGCAGATTAATTGGCTGCGAGCGCTGGCTGAAATTGCCGAAATGGCCTACGAGCGCGAGCGGCGCGCTCCGGTTCCGGCGTCCATGTCGACACCGGCGGCGATCCGTCCGGCACTCTTCGCCCCTCCTTCGGTCAAAGGAGAAGCTCGCAGCGCCCCGGTAAGTGACAGCAGCGCTTCGATGAAGCGCTATTGGATCGTGGGAGCCGTTGCAGTCGTATTGATCCTGACCGCGATGGTGGTTCGGCTCAGTTGGCGTCAAACCGGAGCGGAGATCGCGGCTAGCGAGCCGCATCCGCAGCCAGTGAGTACGGTTTCCCAAACTGCTTCGACCGCCGCGCAACAAAATCCGGTACTGCTCAAACCGGACGCCAGCGTTCCGATCCGCAAGTCTGATCGCTCGCAAAGCAAGGATCTGCTGCGGAAAGCCTCTGAAGTCGAGCCGGCCGAAGCACGATCCCAACCTTCTACTCCAGTTGCTCCGCCCCGAACAACATCCTCTGCAAACGCGCCTTCAAAAACCGTAGCCGCAAACGCGACTCCGACAACTGGCAGCACCAATACCGATTCTGAAGCGCCCCCGTCGATCGAGATCGCGGCAGCGGACAACACGGCTGAACTCGCCCGCTTGGCTTCGACTTCAGCGACGATGCCATCGTTCGGTGCCCCTGTATCTCAGGGAGTCGTCGAAGGCCACCTGATCCACCGCGTGGATCCCATCTATCCGGCACAGGCTCGATTTCAGGGACTTACGGGCTCTGTCATCCTCGAAGCAGCCATTGGCGCAGATGGCTCGGTAAGAAACGTGAAGATCGTCAGCGGTCCTGCAATGCTGGCCGACGCAGCGAAAAGCGCCGTCGAGCGCTGGCGCTACAGTGCGGCGCTGCTCGACGGAAAGCCAGTTGAGACGCAGAAACAGATTACGGTCGTGTTCCGGCTTCCGTGAGTGACAGCGGCTTCTGGAAGAATCTCTGACTTGAAAACTACGAGAGGTTCAGCGCCTTGCGGATCGTGCCCCGCTCCTTCTGAATCTTTTCCTGCAACAGCGTGATGGCATAGATGAGCTGCTCGGGACGCGGCGGACAACCGGGCACGTAGACATCGACAGGGATGACCTGATTCACGCTCTGGACCAGAGCATAATTCTGAAAAACACCGCCGGAAGTAGCGCAAGCACCCATCGACATCACCCACTTCGGCTCAGGCATCTGTTCCCAAAGCTGGCGAATGACTGGAGCCATCTTGTTCGACACGCGGCCGGCGATGATCATCAAGTCACTTTGGCGAGGGGACGGACGGAAGACTTCGGCGCCGAAACGGGCGATATCAAACCGCGAAGCGCCCATCGACATCATCTCGATCGCGCAACAAGCGAGGCCAAAGGTCATCGGCCAGATCGAGCTCTTGCGCATCCAGTTGACGGCGGAATCGAGCGTGGTAAGGACGACTCCCTCAGGCGTGGGATTGCCGAAAGTCAGGTCTCTTACGACCTTTGTGCCATTTTCGACGTCGACGTAAGGGCCAAAGTTTAGTTCACGGGACATTATGCAGATATTCTAAACCACCGGAGACAAAGAGGGCACGGGCACCGGTTTCAAAAGGTCGTCATCCCGAAGATTCGGCACATTTCAGCCGCTCGAGGGAAATGGGGTGGGCTGCGCGAGGTCTCATCGGATGCGCGCGAGATCCTTCGCTCCGTCTGAAAGCAGCTACGCTCAGGATGACGCGACCGCGACTCTTAAACGGTGATGATGACTTTGCCGAACATCTGACTCTTCTCCAGATATTCGTGAGCGGCGCGTATCTCGTTCAACGGAAAAGTACGGTCGACCACGGGTTTCAACCGGCCCGCGAACACATGGCCGAGCGCTTCACGCAATTCACTCATCGTTCCCATATACGAACCGAGCAGCCGCAACTGCCGCGCAAACAGATGGCGCAGATCGAGTCCAACGCTCGGTCCGGTGGTTGCTCCACATGTAACCAGCGTGCCCGCGATCTTGAGCGATCGCACGCTCTCATCCCAAGTGGCTGCCCCGACGTGCTCGACCACGATATCGACGCCTTCTTTATTCGTGATTTTTCGCACTTCTTCGGAAATTTTCTGCTTGTAATGATCGATGGCGAAATCCGCGCCCAGGGCTTTCGCCTTTTCAAGCTTGGTCTCATCGCCTGCGGTTGTGATGACGCGGCAGTGAAAAAGCTTGGCGATCTGGATCGCGGCAATTCCCACGCCCGAGCTTGCCCCCAGCACAAGAACCGTTTGGCCTGGCCGTATTCCCGCCAGCCCAACCAGCATGTGCCAGGCAGTGACGAACACTAACGGAACGCTCGCCGCCTGATTGAAATCGAGTGCGTCGGGGATCGGAATGATATTCGCAGCGGGCACGGCGATGAGTTCGCAGTTACCGCCGTCGACGGCATTGCCGATCACGGTGAACTCGCGGCACTGGTTCTGCAATCCGGCGAGGCATTTCACGCAGTGTCCGCAGAAATGCATCGGCGCGACCAGCACGCGCTGGCCCACGTTGAATCCAGTGACGTACTCGCCAATCTCGGCGATCTCGCCCGCGATGTCGCTGCCGAGAATGTGCGGTAACTTCACGCCCGGCAGTCCTTTGCGCACCCAGACGTCGAGATGATTCAGCGAGCAGGCCTTCACCCTCACGAGCACTTGATCTTTACGCGGCTGTGGATCCGGGATGTCTTCGTAGGTGAGAACTTCGGGACCACCGAATTGATGAATACGAACGGCTTTCATGGAAAGGAATCCTCTGGTTAACAATCTAATACTAGTCGATGTTGCTTTCTGGCAGACCCGCCCTTTCCGGCTAACCTACGAGCTTTCGCCACGAAGGACACGAAGTATCACGAACATCGGGGTTGCGTGCGTTCCTTCATGTAACTTCGTGTCCTTCGTGATGATGATCTTCCGTGGTTGATGATCCTTGCCGTCGGCTCTCTCCCTTCCAGATTCGTTTGACTCCCCTTGTTAACCGAATGATAATCAGAGTCAGCAGTTTCCGGCCCATGGATATTTACGAACAAATCGTTCAACTCCGGCGCGATGGAAGGCGCGGAGCGGTCGCCACGATCACCAATGTCCGCGGTTCGATTCCCTCTTTCCAGACCGCCAAGATGCTGGTTCGCGATGATGGTTCGATCGTAGGCACCATTGGCGGGGGATGTGTCGAAGCCGATGTCTGGCAGGCTGCCCGCGAAGTCATGGAATCGGAGAAGCCTCGCACCTTAAAGTTCGACTTAAACCAGGATCCGAAATACGACACTGGGCTGGTCTGCGGCGGCACTCTCGAGGTGTTCATCGAGCCAGTCCTGCCTCCAGCATTACTTTATATTTTCGGGGCAGGCCACGTTTCCTTCAATGTTTGCCGGACCGCCTCAAATGCCGGCTTCGACGTCATCGTAACCGACGACCGCTCTTCTTACGCAACCAAAGAGCGGTTTCCCGGCGCCCGCGAAGTCTACGCGCTGGATTTTGATGAGGCCACGCAGAAACTCGATCCGAACGAGGCTTCTTACATCGTAATCGTTACTCGAGGCCATCGCGATGACATGCGCCTGTTGCGTTGGGCAGTGCAGACTCCCGCCCGCTACATCGGTATGATCGGATCGAAGCGCAAAGTGATCGGCATTTTCAAAGCTCTGCGGGAAGAGGGACTGCCTGCGCACCTCTTCGATCGCGTTCATTCTCCGATCGGCCTCGATATCGGAGCGGTCACGCCCGAGGAGATCGCCGTGGCGGTCACCGCCGAATTGATCGCTTTCCGGCGGCACGCGACCGCTAACCTGCCTCATTTGAGCTGGTTCCAGAACATGCCCGACCCGGCTGATTCAACGGGCGCTGCCAACCCCGAAGAAGAAGTAATCGATCAAGACGAACCCCAGCGCTGACTGGTCCTGCCCACTGACATTCTCCCTGCTTTCTGCTACATTCCGCAGCATGTCGAGCGCGTCGAGTTTCGGCGGATTGATTCTGGCTGCGGGCGAGTCGTCGCGCATGGGCACCGACAAGGCCTTACTTCCCTGGCCGCCGGTTGAAGGAGCTACGCAAGGAACATTCCTGTCGGCGGCGATCCGCTCACTGGAACTCTCCACGGATTTCGTGGTGGTCGTCGCCGGAAAGAACGAAGCTGCGCTGGCTCCCATCGCCTACGCCAGCGGAGCCTCGATCGTGATCAATCCCGATCCGAGCCGCGGCCAGTTCAGCTCTCTGCAGGTAGGACTCCACGAAATTCTCAATCGCGGGAGAGACGCGGCCATCGTCACCTTGATCGACCGGCCGCCCGCTGCAGCCGCGACGGTTCAAACCCTCCGCGAAGCGTTCGAAGGCTCAACGCCGGATGTATGGGCCGTCGTGCCGGAATTTTCCGGGAAACATGGTCATCCGTACGTGATCGGCCGCGAGATGATCGAACAATTCTTGCGCGAACCGCCGACCGGCAACGCACGCGACGTTGAGCACCACAACCAGGATCACATCCAATATGTATCCGTTGGCGATTCCTGCGTGGCCCTGAACATCAATACTCCGGATGAATATGCAGCTTTGACGACGAAGTCACCCTGAGCGAGCACTCCGTCGCAATTGCGCATTCTAGCGGGCACACGCTATTGTCGAAGTGCATGGATAAGGTAAGTACATCCCCAACAAATACCGCCAGTCGCACGTTTCTGCACTCAGTCATCGACCTCGCCCCGCGTGTTGCCGCTTTCGACTGCGATGGCACGCTCTGGTCGGGAGATGCCGGCGAAACTTTCTTCGATTGGGAGATCAACAAGGGCCTGGTGACCTCCGAAGTCGCCCAAGGCATGCGCGCTCGCTACGCCTTGTACAAAGCTGGCAAGGTGAGTGAAGACGACATGTGCGGCGAGATGGTCACCATGCACAAAGGAATCTCGGACGCCGCCATGATGGAAGCAGCCACGGAATTTATGACATCGTCGTTTCCTGGGCATATCTTCCCTGAAATGCTGGAATTGGTCCAACGGCTGCACGAGAACGGGTGCGAAATCTGGGCAGTCTCATCCTCGAATGAATGGGTAATTCGCGCGGGCATGCGGCAATTCGGGATTGCGGCCGATCGCATTCTTGCGGCAAAAGTAGAACTCGAAGACGGCACTGTCACCGATCGGCTGGTGCGCGTCCCCTCCGGGCCAGGCAAGCCGAAAGCCCTGCGCGAAGTGGTGCAGAAAAAAATCGATGCTGCCTTCGGCAATTCGCGCTGGGACGCCGATATGCTGGCGGCCGCCAAACATGCGTTTGCTGTGAATCCCAATCCTGACCTCGCAGCGCTCGCGACCCAGCGCGGCTGGACCGTTTATTATCCCGACGGAACCACCCCCCGGTAACACACTCGTTCCTCTCGCTTCGGCCAAAGTCGATTTACCCTTTCTGCATTTTCGTCCCCAGGACTTCTTTATGACGTACCTTCCAAAATAATTCCGGGATTCGCGCGAATGGCAAATCGGTGATCTCGCGGCCTATAAACAGCGTCGAAAACCATTACTAGGTTCCTGATCGGGCGAACACGCTCCAAGGAAACACCCGATGACCGACTCCAGTATCTCGGTGTGAAAGTGAAGGCATCGCAGAAACCGTGACAATTCTCGGTCAAGTTGTGGAGGTGGTTCGATAAAGCGCTGAGACAGGAATTCGCACCGAAATCGCATCGCGCCAGAGACGCCAGTCTCGGCAGCTTAGTGGGTAGACCTGAGAGCATTCAGATGTCGCTGTGCCTCGGCCATTCCGGGAGCAAGTTGTAAAGCTGCTTCATAGGCGGCCGATGCGGCCTGCGTCTGTCCCTGATCCTCCAAGGCCCTGCCTAGCCAGAAATCGGCAGCCGCCATCGGCGCGATTCGCGCGGCGCGAGATAGATCACTCACAGCCGCATCCAGTTTTCCTTGCCGATATTCCGCAATCCCTCTTCCAAGCAGGCTGTTTTGCTTGTCCGGATTTAGTTGAAGAGCGGCCGTGAATTCTTCCACCGCCGCTTTCAGATCACTTAGTCCCATCAGGAGGAAACCCAAATTGCTGTGTGCCTGAGCGATCTCGGTTGGGTCGGAGCTGTACTTGAGCGCCAGCTCGTATTCGCTTTTTGCCACATCTGGATGACCTTGCTGCTGCTGTAAGACCCCAAGATTGTAGTGCGCCGTCGAAAGTTGCGGCACGAATTCGGCCGCGGCCTCAAAATGCGGCATCGCGAGGTCAGGTCTTCCCATCTCCATCAACGCTGTACCCAGATTGTCCTCGGCAATTCCGTTGCGGCTCGTGACCGCGACCGCATGAGAAAACAGCGTATAGCTGTTCCGCCAGTAGCTGATCTGAAGGAACGAGACCGAAGCGTAGGCGATCAAAACTGCTGCAGCAACGGCTCCGCCGGCGAAGCTCGACAGCTTCAAAAATTCGAACAGGTCGGCGACGCCCCAGATCGCGACGATAAACAATCCTACGAAGGGCAAGTAAGCGTAGCGATCCGCCATCGCCTGGCGTCCGACCTGCACAATCCCGATCATGGGCAGCATTGCAGCGAGGTACCAAAACCAGCCGACAACGCAATAGCGCCGCTTTTCGCGGAGGCGCCAGACTACGGCACTAACAGCGACAATCAGCAATCCCGCCGCGAAAACCTGCCACCCGGGAATATAGCCTTCGGGATGTGGGTAAAAAACTGCCAGGCGCGAGGGCCATAATCCCTTGCCGACATACGCGACGTAGGAATTGATTGCGTTTTCGATCCGCAGACCCAAGGGAAGCAATTCCGTCGATCCCAGAGCTCCCCCGCTGCGCTGCGCGTATAGCGTGATCCACGAACTCGCTGCCGCGAGGGCGAAGAGCGGGATCTTTTCCGCCACCAGCCAGAACATCGTTGTGCGATCCGAGACAGCCCGTAAATCGGCATCAAGGCGCCGCAGCGGCCAGAAGTCCCACAAGAGAAGCAGGATGGGCAGAGTAACCACCATCGGCTTGGCGGCCAGGCCCAGCGCAAACAGCAACAGAACGACTGCGAAGCGCCCCCAGCCTCGCTTGCTCGCATACCATCCGTAAGCCGCCATGGCGAGCAACAGAAAGAACATCGAGAGCAACGATTTGCGCTCGGCCACCCATGCTACGCACTCGACATTGAGAGGATGAACTGCGAAGAGCGCCGCCACCAGCGCGCTTCGCAGAAGATATCCGGTTGACCGTCTGAGCACGAAAAACAGGAGCACCACATTCAGCGCGTGCAGCAGGACGCTAACCGCATGGTGACCGCGCGGATTCGTGCCGAAGAGTTGCACATCCGCCATATGAGAAATCCATGTCAGCGGATGCCAGTTGGCTTCCACAGTCGCAGTAAATGCCCAGGAAATGTTCCTCCAGGAAAGCCCTTGCAGAACGTGTGCGTTCGATGTGACGTAAGCCGGGTCGTCATAATTTACGAAGCCGCTGTTAAATGTCGGGCTGTACAGAATTAGCGTAACGAGGAAAAGCAAAAGCTGAAATGGTCAGCGACGAAACCGTGCTGACGGACGATTGCGACGCGGTACTTCCCTCCGTGGCTTTCGTGGGCTGTGTCATCGCTGCGAAGAGCCATTTTCGTCCGGAAAAATGACGCCGCATCCATGGTGAGCCATTTGACGAGAATCAACAAGTTAACTGCTGTTAACGGCTTCGGTCCTCACGGGCGGAAGTAGCGGGACACGCGCCATTGAGCGATCTCTCGCGAACGACATCATCCCGAAAGCAAACGGGCCCTGTCATTTTCATGACAAGGCCGGTCCGATTAGTTATGAGCGACTCGGACGAATCCGAGTCACGATTTTGCCTACTGGTTCTGTAGCAGGATCGGTTCCTCACCCACCGTCACCGTCGCGCCCTTGGAGATGGTGTGCTTGGTCCCGGTCAGATCGAGATAGTCGATGTACTTCGTGGCTGCGGTATAGCTCTTGTTCCCGCCCGGATGCCACACGGCTTGCGCAGTGTACCCACCGGAACCGGTGAGACCGCATGTCCAGATACCGGTCGATGTGGTCTCTGAACAGAGCGTGCTCATCGTACGGCCCGACATCCAAGCTTCGACTTCCTTGTAAGCCGTGCCTGCGGTGTTCGCTTTGCCGCCGCTCTCCAGCGTACCGGTGCGGTCGTCGTTCCAGTCATACCAGTAGTGACGAGCCACGCCGTTCGACCAGAGCAAGAGATACAGCCGGGCTACGAAGCCTGCCTGATCGGTTGCACTCGAAAGAGAACTGTCCAGTCCCCATGCTCCTTCTGTCGACCACAGAGGCAGTGAACTGATCTTGTAGGTGGACATGATGCTCTGGTAGCACTGCACGACCGGCACGATGTCTTCTGCCACGGTCGTGTAGTAGGTGTGAAAACCGACGATATCGATCCACTTGGTGCCACCCGCTGCCAGAAAAGATCCCAGCCGGTCGGGCATCGTGCAATTCGACGCCGGATAGCTGTAGCTCAACTGCCCGTTGGCCGGAGAGATGATCTTCGCGCTGGGGATGTATTTCTTAATCGTCTGGTTGGCATCCTGGGTCATGCGCACCAGCTGCGCATAGGTTCCCGTCCATTGCTTAATATCGTGGGGAGTGTTCCAACCTTCCCAATAGGTAATGGTTGGCTCGTGCTGGGCAATGGCGGTCACAAAGTCGATGAAGTGCTGATCGGTGCCAGTGCCGTCGGTGTTCAGGTCGTTCGGAGGATCGCAGGATCCCGGGCCGTTATCGCAGCTCGAATCGGTGGGCTTCGAGCTGGCCCACGAAGGCGTGTACCCGAACGTATAGATCAGGGTCTGGCCGTGGCTCTTGGCAGCGCTGACCCAGTCGTCCAGATCGGTCCAGTCATAGGTGCCGTTGGCGGTATTGATCTGTCCCCACGCAACGTGAGAATCCCACAGGCGCATTCCTGTAATGGTCATGGTCGGCCAAGGCGTGCCGAACAGAACGCCGTCGTGCGCCGACATCCCAAACAGCGTACCCGGAATGGTTGTGGAGGTGACGGAGGGCGGGTCAATCGAACCCACAGTCTCACTTTGGTCAGTTTGTGCGACCAAGCCGGTCGCGACTAGCAGGACAAAAACGCCAAGCAACAGTTTGCAGGGCGCGAGGAAGCTCTTCGCTCTCATCGTAACTCCTTTAATCTTTTTTTAAATAGACAGGAGACGCGTGGCAAAAACCCGGGACCTAAATCTGCCAATCCGCAACGAATAGTACTACTTCGCGCCAGAGGAACCTTAACTGAATGGTTCTAGAACTACCGAGTAAAGTCGCACAACCCGAAAGCTAATGTATCGAGCAAATCAGCCAGATTGTGGCGCTTAAAGCGGGAAAGCATACTACTTATTTCTCTTTATGCTTCTATTGGTTTCAGGGTACTCCTAAAGTAATGCTCGATGCAACTCCTTCCTTCGGCTTTCAACCGTAACCGTCGAAAACCAGGCTCCGGCCCGAACGGGGTATTGAAACTCTCGATTAGTAGCTTCTGAAGGGTAGCTGCGGTCCATCATGCTTGTGGATTGCGCGAAAATTCGTCGCTCTAGTTGGGGCGGGACTCGAATGCCTGCCGGATGGCGGCGACCAGACCGGGGATGGTGAACTCCTTTGCCTTGATGTCGACCTTCAGACCCAGCTCTTTCAGGGTCGCCGACGTGACTGGTCCGATGGACGACATCAAAATGCCGTCGAGTGCGCCGGTCCGCCGCCCCAATAGGGTCACGAAGTTCCTTACGGTCGAGGAACTGGTGAACGTAACGACCTCCGGACGCCGGCCTGGATTTCTGAGCAGTGACTGCAAGCGCACACGCGACGACTGCGGCACGATCGTCTCGTAGGCTTCGACCACGTCGACCTGCGCACCTGCACGCCGCAACTCCCGGGGGATTACATCACGGGCCACCTTGGCTCGCACCAGCAGCACCCGCTTCCCTTTCACTTTGGACTTCAGGCTGCGGACCACCGACTCGGCAACATACTCTTTGGGGACGACGTCGACAGTCTGGCCGCGTTGCTCGATCGCCTTCTGCGTTGCGGGACCGATTGCTGCCACTCGGAGCCGGCCTTCGACAGCGTGCGCGCGGCGCAATTTCTCCATGCGCGCCCACATGGCTTCCACTCCGTTGACGCTGGTCAGAATCAACCAGTCGTAGGACCCCAAGTTTTTTACCGCCGTATCGAGCGGCCGGAACGACCGCGGCTTGCGGATTTCGATAAATGGGATCTCTACAACCTCCGCGCCCGCTTTCCGCAACTCCGAGGAAAGAGCTCCCGCCTGATGCCGGGCCCGCCCTACCAGCACGCGAACTCCGGCCAGCGGACGAGCCTTCGAGCGCTGCGGAACGGCCTTTTTCATTCTTCTTTCTTTGCCTCTTTTGGCTTGCCCAATCCGTACTCGCACATCAGGCGCGCTGTGCCGGAAATCGC
The DNA here is from genome assembly GCA_963700225.1 of uncultured Acidobacteriota bacterium. GTDB lineage: Bacteria > Acidobacteriota > Terriglobia > Terriglobales > Acidobacteriaceae > Sulfotelmatobacter. Next base: position 857,692 of record CAVOWU010000009.1, on the reverse strand, counting down.
AGTATCGGAGGCTCCGCTCAGCGACTCGATGACCTTCTCCTGCTCATCCCGCGTGCGATTCTGGCTCAGCTTGAATTTGGCTTCGATCTTCGTGACCGCGATTTCGAAGCCAACAATGTGGCCCAGCATGCGCGTCCGGTAGGCCTCGCTCAGGCTGCTCCATTGTTCCTCGTAAGCGGCTTCAAATGTGGGGATCAGATCGTGGAGAACGCCCAATAGCTCTTCGGTCTCGCTGAAAACGCGCGCGTCGCCGTAAATGTGCACCGCGCCGTAGTTCCATGTGGGAACGTTCTCCCGCGTCGCATAATTCGACGGCGACACGTAGGCGTGCGGACCATGAAAGATCATCAGACAGCGTGCTTGCTCCTGCAAATACCGCCAGTGCGGATTGGCTCTGGCGACGTGGCCACGGATCAGCAGGTGATCCCGGGCTTCGCGAATCACGACCGGGACGTGGGTTGCGAAGGGCCCGTCGCCGGTCGTTGACACCAGAATGGCAAACGGGTTCGCCCGCATAAACGCCAGCGTAGCGGCACGATCCTCAACTCGAAAATGCTCTGGGATGTACAAGCTTTATTTTGCCTTCTCCTTCTTGCGTATGTAGATCAACTTCTCCACTTCGGCGATCACGGTTCCCTGCTCATCCTTGATATCGACCTTGAACACCGGTTCGTACTTGATGAGCGTCTTCAGCTTCTCACGAATGTCCTCGATTTGCCCATCGCTGATCCGAAACTCAGCGCGCACCGTTCCCATCCCCGGCTTGCGATAGCGGATGGAAGCGATTTTGTCCCACACGACGTAGTCATCGCCCAGGTGCGCCATCAGCATGAGCATATAGAACGCATCGGTCATGGCAAACAACGATCCGCCAAAATGCGTGCCGACGTAGTTGGCATTCCACCAGGTCAGCTTCATCTCGACGTCGATCGCTTTCATGTCAGGGGCGATATGCTTCACGCGAATCCCCGCACCCAGAAACGGAGGCCAGAGATTGATCCAGCGGCGCAGCTTGTGCGAGGACTTCGCACCGCCCAGCAGTTTGAGAAGCACGCTCCGGGTCATTCGCTTCGTGAAACTTCGTGTCCTTCGTGGTGACGGATTTGTGGTGAATGATCCTGAGGATCGCGTCGGCTATTTCACAGTTGTGGAGGAACCGCCAGCCCGCGCCCGTATACGGCTTCGAGGATCGCGTCGCCGCCGCGGCTCCGCAGCGCTGCTCCGGCGTCGTTGCCGAGCTTTTCCGGATCGTCGCCATCGCGCGAATCGCGCAGGAGTTTCGACCCATCGGGATCGGCAACGATCGACTCCAGATGCAGCTTACCGTTTTTCACTTCGGCAAAAGCGCCGATCGGAACCTGGCAGCCTCCGCCTAAACTGTTCAGCAACGCGCGTTCGCAAGTCGTCGCCGCACGTGCGTTCGGATCATTCAAGAACGCCAGCAGCTCTCGCGTAGCGGCGTCGCCTTCGCGAATCTCAATGCCCAGTGCACCCTGTCCGGCCGCTGGACACATAATCTCCGCGGGAATGATCTGCTTGATCCGCTCCGTCTTGCCCAACCTTTTCAGGCCGGCCGAAGCGAGAATGATTGCGTCATATTCTCCCGCCTCGAGTTTGCGCAGGCGCGTATCGACGTTGCCGCGCAGAGGATGAATATCGAGATCGTGCCGGATGGCTTTCAGTTGCGCCTGCCGCCGCAAGCTCGACGTGCCCACGCGCGCTCCCTGCGGCAACTGCTGAAAGCTGGTGTAGTGCAGCGAGCAGAAGGCATCGCGGGGGTCTTGTCGTTCCGTAATCGCCGCGATTTCAAATCCGGGAGGAAGCTCGGTCGGCAGGTCTTTTAGCGAGTGCACGGCCAGATCAACAAGCCCGGCAGCCAGCGCTTCCTCGATCTCTTTCGTAAACATGCCCTTGGTGCCGACCATCGCAAGGGCAACGTCGGTGATCTTGTCGCCGGTGGTGTGAATGATTTCGATCTCAACTTCATGTCCGCGCTCCCGCAATAGCGCAGAAATGTGGTTCGCCTGCCAGAGAGCCAGTTGCGAGCCGCGCGAGCCGATGCGGAGATGAGCCATTTAGTGTCGCGTCCCCACTTCATCCTTGTTCCCGCCGGCCTGCTCCGCCTCTTTGCCTTTCACCGGCAAATTGAACAATCGCCGTACCACGTCGACGATCGTTGTCGCTTCCGATTCCTTCGCCGCCGATTTCAATGTCGTAATCGGCGTGTGCATCACTTTGTTGATGATTCCGCGCGTCAGCGCTTCAACCGCAATCTCCTGCTCAGGGCTTAGCTGACCCAGCCGTCCCCGTACTCGGTCAATCTCTGCCTGCCGGATCGTCTCCAGATGATCCTGCAACGAAACAATCGTCGGCACCACATCCAGCGTATGCAGCCGCGCTTCGAAGCGCTCGACTTCGCCGGCAATGATGGCTTCGGCGAGCTCGGCTTCCTTTCGTCGGTCGGCGACGTGGCTGGTAACGGCCTGCTGCAGATCGTCGATGTCGTAGGCGAAGATTCCGTCGAGCTTCGCCATGTCCGGAGAAACATCGCGCGGCACGGCAATGTCGATAAAGAACATCGGACGATTCTTCCGTCGCGAGAGAAACTGCTCTCCATGCTCGCGCCGAAAAATCGCGTGCGGCGCGCCGGTCGAGGTGATCACGATGTCGGCGCGATCGCAGGTAGCATACAAATCGTCGAACTTGATGGCCTGCCCGTCAAATTTCTGCGCCAGCCCGATCGCCCGCTCGTACGTCCGATTCGCAACGAAGATTGAAGCGCAGCCATGCGCCATCAGATGCCGCGCCGCCAGCTCGCTCATCTTGCCGGCGCCCACGATGAAGACGGTCTTCCCTTCCAAGGTGCCGAAAATCTTCTTCGCGAGCTCGACCGCAACCGAAGCGATCGACACCGACGAGGTACCCACCGCCGTTTCGCTGCGCACGCGCTTGGCAACCGCAAACGCCCGGCTGAAAAGCTGGTCGAGTTGTCCGCGCACTGCGCCGACGGCCCGTGCCGTCGCATACGCTTCTTTCACCTGGCCCAGGATCTGCGCTTCTCCTACGACCATGGAGTCCAGGCTCGAAGCCACGCGGAACAAATGCCGCACCGCTTCCTTCTCGCGGAACTCATACAGGTGCGCGTCCAACTCTTCCGGCTTCAGATGAAAGTGGTCGTGGAGAAATCCGCGCAGGTCGGCGTGCCCGTTGGTGGTGTGGGTCACGATCTCGACACGATTGCAGGTCGAGATCACCATCGCCTCTTCAATCCCCGGATAAGCGGTCAGCTCGCGGCAAGTATCCGGGAGACGCGACTCTGGGATTGCCAGCCTCTCCCGCACTTCCAGCGGAGCGCTCTTGTGATTCACGCCGATGAGCTGGAATCTCATGAGGCACCGAACCTGTGGATGGCGGAAAAATAATTCGCCGCCCACGCGGCCAGCGCCGCGACGAAGGCAAAGGTTGCCAGGAAAGCCGCCCGCCGTCCGCGCCAACCGGAATTCCAGCGCGTGAAGACCATCACCATATAGACGGCCCACATCAGCAGCGACAGCAGTATTTTCGGATCAAGAAAGTCCACGCGCCCATACGTGGTCACCGCGACGACCGATCCGGTCAGCAGGCCCAGGGTCATAAACGGAAAACCGAGCAGGAGCGACCGGTACCCGATCTGATCGATCACCTCAAGCGCCGGAAGGAACGAAATGAGGCTGGTCGGCTTCTTCGATTTCAACCGACGCTCTTGCAGCAGATATAGCAGGCTCGCCCCAAAGCTCAACACCAGCGCCGCATAACCCGTGAAGATAAGAATGATGTGCGCGATCAGCCATCCTTTGTGCGAGACGAATTGCGTCAGCAAGACCGGTTGCTCATCCACAGCCGCCACGAATGTAAGAAAAAAGACCACCGGAAACACCACCACCCCCGGCGACGTTGTCTTATAGATCGTGTAGATCAGCATGAAGAACGACATCGACAGAAACGCCAGCAGGGACTCGCCGTTATGGACCGACGCCCAAACTAACTTGTCGGTGAGGAACAACTCGGTCAGGGACACGAAGTGGAAAACCATCCCGAGGCTAGCGGCATGCAGCGCGATGCGGCTGAAAAGGTCACTGGTGCGGGTCAGCGCCACGAAGGCGTAAACCAGCCCGATCAAGTAGCACCCCAGTGCAAAGCGCAGCCAAAGCAGTGACATAGGCCTTATAAGGTCCGGAATCCCATGAGTTTACCCCAAATCTGAAGTCCGGTCCTGAGTCCTCTAGTAACGTCCCCATTTTGCTCGAGCGCGCGGGTAAGGCAAAGAAAGCGGGTCACTTAGAGCATGTGATTAGGATCACAGTCAGGCAGGATGCAGAGATTCCGATTTGCAGTCAAGTGGGAGGCAGGAAGCGACAAACTCGGAGCTCAATTCATTTTTGGAGCGCTATGGGGGTTCGGCGCACCGGGTGACATTGCGCCCGCCCCGTGACCAGCACCCATCGATCCCATGTCTCCCGGAGCGAAACAGGTCACGCGTCCGCTGGAAGCCACACGCAGTTGCGAAGGACAATCTCCGGCGGTCATCGCCCCGTTCTGCGATTGAACCGTAAACAGTTTGCCCTCGGCATTTCCGGCAACGCCCACACTCATGCCCGGCATGTCGTAAGCGACGTAGAACGCGTGCTTGCCCTGGCTCGCCTGCACCGCGCAGTCGCTCGCCGTCTTGGATTGGTCCGCAGTCGCTCCCACGTCGAGCCGTCCGCAGTTCGTCGCCGGCGCTCCTGAATATTCCTGTAGCTTCTGCTCCAACACGCCAGACTTCAATGCCGCCGGCGCAGCACCCAAAATCGCTGCGGGACCGGACGCTTTGTTGCAAGCAGTCAGACAGAGCAGCATCGACGCCAGAACAATCACGAGAGTTTTCATGGCGCGATTGTAAATCCTCGACAACTTATGTGGGAACGGCCGCCTCGGCCGTCCGCGAGCCGCAAGGCTCGTTCCTTACTTCTTGCCCGTCAACTCCCGAATCAAATCCACTTCGGCCTGCCGGTACGGAGTCCCATCGTCCCGCAGCACTTCGTGAAACCACACCGGCGGCTGACTCAAAATATACGGATGCTCCCACGACTCCCACGGATAGTACGTCTGCGTCTTCCCCGCCACGAATCCCCAGTTGATCGCACCGACGCGCTCCGCTTTTGCCACAGGCAGAATTCCGTCAAACGTGCTTCCGGCCGGACGCGCCATGTACTCCGTGCAAATCACCGGACGGTGAAATCTCCTCAGCCATGTGATCTCCGCCCTGAATGATTCCGGCCAGCTGTAGTTGTGAAATGTGATGACATCCGACTCCCGCAACTGAATCCGCTGGATCTCATCCGGCGCGCTCTCGTCTTTCGAAGTGTCGATATCCCACACCCCGCTGGTCAGCGGCTGCGTCGGATTCATCTCTCGTGCCCACGCAAAAGCCTGCGGCAACAAAGTTGCGACGCGCGCCAGTTTTTCCGACATCTTCATCTCGGTCTTGGGATAACTCCCCGTCGTGTCCGACCCCGGCTCGTTCCATACATCCCAACCGAGAATGCGATCGTCTTTCGCAAAAGCCCCCACTATGCCTTGCACATACGCCTTGAGCCGCGGAACCTGCCCCGGATCGCGCCAGCGCCTTCGCTCCCGGACTCTGCACCCAACCGGAATTGTGCACCCCCGGAATCGGCGGATGCTGCGGCCCCAACTTCGGCAGTGGATCCCAGCAAGAATCAAACAAAACGAACAGCGGACGAATATGATGCCGCGCTGCAATCGTCAGAAACTGGTCGATGCGCTTCTGAAATCCGGGTGCATCCTGTTCCCAGAGCAAATCATGCAGAAAGACGCGCATGGTATTCATCCCCATGCCTTCGGCCCATCCGAGTTCCCTGTCGATCTGTTCAGGATCGAACGTCGCCGCCTGCCACATCTCCAGCTCATTGATCGCGTCTTTGGGAATGTAGTTGCTGCCCACCAGCCAGGGTTGCTTCGCGTACCAATCGTTTGCCCGCTGCTCCGACCAGCGCGCAGTCTGCGCACCCGCACTGCAAGCAAGGCAAGCCAGAATGAGAACGACTGAGGTGCAATGAGAGTTGAATGTTTTCAAGGCAAGGCTCCGCAGCATTTATAAGCGAGGCGTGGAATTGGATCAAATTTTCAGAGACGCAAGGATAGCGATTAAGTCGCTCCACCGCCCAAAGGAAGCATCGTGGAAGAGCGGCCCATCGAGGGCCGCGTGAGCGACGGCGGAAACTAAATGGGCGTTAGCCCCTGGGGAGTCACTCCACTCCCAAACTCCCCAACGCTTCCTCGAGCAAGGCGCCATCAATCCGCAACCGCCGCCCGTCGGCCTTCACATCCTCGATCTCGTCGAACGCCCGAAACAACCGCATCTTTACGGCGGCATACTGCTCGGCGTCGTTCAACGGACGTCCGTGCGCCGCGTTCCACTCCGCCAGCGCTCCTTGCGGCAAGAAGACGCTGACCGCATAGGTCAGCTTCCGGTCGGAAGTGACATCGAAGACAAACTCCGTTGCCGGAGCCTCTGGATCCCCCGCCAGCGCTGCCCGCTTTCCGACAAAGTAGTACTGGTAAACGTACCCTTGCGCTCCGGTATACGTCTTCACTCGCCGCACGGTCATGCCGACATTATGGAACGATCCCGCGCTTTTGTCCCGAGACCGCGCTTACCAAGATTTAATGCGACCATTTCGATGTATATACATCTATTCTCGATATGGATCAGTCAATGTTGCCCAGCTCTGCCCTGTCTCTGCGCAAGTCTTCGGAGAACGGCTCGTGCCCTCACTCAGCTCTACGAACACGAACTCCGTCCGTTAGGGCTCCGCTCAACGCAGATGACGATCCTCCAAGTTCTTTCGCGCGCAGGTGAACTCTCCCAGGGGCAACTGGGACAAATCCTCGCGATGGACAGCACCAGCCTGACTCGAACCCTCGCCATCATGTCGCGCGAAGGTTGGGTTACGGAACGGCGCGGCGAGGATCGTCGAGAGCGAATGCTTCGTCTTTCCGAGGCCGGTGAAAAGCAGCTCAAGCGCGCCCTCCCGGCCTGGGAGAAAGTTCAATCGCGTCTTCGTCATCAACTGGGCGGTCAGAGTTGGAACGACCTCATGCAACTCAGCCGTCAACTCGCTAGCTTCGCAACAATTGAAGGAGAACTACGATGAAACCCTACGCTAAACTCACGCTCGCGCTCGGCCTGCTGTGGTTCCTTGGTGCCTTGTCCGCTTCGGCATTGCATCTGTTCGAGAATGCTTCCAACCGCCTGGGAGGCGCGGTTGCGGTGGGCGCGACCGCACCCCTCATTGTGTTCTTCGCGTGGTTCGGAATTTCCGGGAAATTCCGGGACTTCGTAATGTCGTGGAATCCGACCATTCTCACCGCCGCTCAGTCGTGGAGAATAATGGGATTCACCTTCGTGCTCCTCGAAGCACATCGCGGACTTCCCGCCATCTTCGCCTTGCCCGCGGGATACGGCGACATGACGATTGGTGCGACCGCAACCATCGTGGCATGGAAGCTAGCCAATCCGAGCCATCGCAACAGTTTTATTCTCTGGCAATTGCTCGGAATCGTCGATTTGGTCACTGCCGTAGCCCTCGGCACAACTGCGGGTCTGCTCGATCCTCACGGCATACCCATGCTCTATATGACGATGCTCCCACTCAGCCTCGTGCCCACATTCCTCGTTCCGCTATTTCTGATTTTTCACGTAGTCAGCATCGCGCAAGCGAAGCGTTGGACGGTTCCTTCGCGGACGTCTCATATAGTCGCGACCTCCACTCCGATTCGCCAATTCTGAGTGGCAATGACCTTCGGGATTGAATCTCAGTTGCTGCGCAAGACCTCCATCGGATTCACTCCCGAAGCGCGCCTCGCGGGAATGTACCCGGAGATCGCCGCCACCATCAGCAGCGCCAGAGCCATCCCGAGGTAAGTCGGCAAATCCCACGAGGACGTTCCGAACAACAGCGACGAAATCAGCCTTGCAACGACGAGTGCCAGAAGTGTCCCCAGCACCATTCCAGCGCACGCCAGTCGCATCGTGCCGGCGAGCACCTGGCCCTGCACCCTCCAGACGCTCGCCCCGAGCGCCATGCGGATGCCGATCGCCTGCGCCTGCCGCGTCACTGAATACGAGATCACGCCGTAGATACCCAGCGCTGCCAGGAGCAATCCGAGTCCGGCAAATACAGCCACCAGCAGCATGAAAAACCTACGAGGCGAAACCGCGCGGTCGACGATGGTCTGAACCGGCCGGAACTCGGCCGCCGGTTGGTTGGGATTCAGTTCCCGCAGCGCGCGCAGCACGCTGGCGGCCAGCGTCGCTGGCGGCAAGCTTGTCCGCACCACCAACTGCGCGTCTGACGGCACCTGCTGCATCGCCGGATAGTAAATCTGCGATCCTGTTCCGCCCTCGACCGTTTCCTCGTGGATATCGTCGACCACTCCCACCACGCGATCTTCCTCGGTTCCGCGCATTAGGATCTTTCCCACCGCATCCTCTCCCGGCCAGTACACGCGCGCGGCAGAGGCGTTGATCAGCACCACTCTCTCGCTATGCGGGCCATCGGCCCACGTGAAATCCCGCCCATGCATGCGGGTCCCCATCGCGCGAATGAAACCCGGCGTGATCACGTATACCAGCGGATCCGGCAACTCTCCCGGATCGAATATTTTCCCCTTCGGCACCGGCTGGTCCCACTCACGATTCGGTCCCAGCGGAAGATAGTCGGATATCCCCGCGGCTTCAACGCCGGGCAGCGCGCTCACTCGAGCGATGATCTGCTGGAAGATTTCTCCGCGCTTCGTCTGACTGGCTTCGTTTGTCGGGGCGGTGTCGTCGTATTCCACCTTGATCGACGCCGCGCGCTCCGGCTGAAAGCCAAGATCAACGTCGAGCACTTTCACAAAGCTGCGAAGCAGCAGACCGGCGCTCACCAGCAGCACGCAAGCCAGCGCCACTTCGAAGATAACCAGCGCAGCGCGGACACGTTCGTGTTTGCGGCCCAATCCCGCTCCCGGGCCGGTGTCCTTCAGCATTTCCTGCAAATTGCCGCTGGCGATTCTGAGTCCCGGCAGCAGACCAAAGCTCGTTGCCGTAAACCCGGCGACGAGCACCGTCCAGCCGAGCGCCTGCCCGTCGATGCGCAAGCTGCTAAGCAGCGGCAACGCCACCGCTCCCTGATGCGCGAGCCACGCGATGATCATGACCGCCAGTCCGAGGCCGACGGCCGCCCCGGCGCCCGACAGCACAAGGCTTTCCATCAGCAACTGCCGCACGATGCGCCCGCGGCTTGCTCCCAGCGCGCCGCGCACGGCAAACTCTTTCGCGCGTGCAACGGCGCGAGAGAGCAGCAGGTTCGAAAGGTTCACACCCGCAATCAGCAGAATCACTCCAACCGCGCACCACAACGCAATCAGCGAACGCCGCAGCTTGCCCGTGATGTAATCCTTCAAAGGCACCGGAATCAGACCGCCCTTATAGCGTCCGAGGGTGTCGGGATATTTGGTATTGAAATAGATATTGGGCGCGACCCGGTTGGCATCGTCGAGCGCCTGCGCCACGGTTACCCCTGGCTTGAGCCGGCCGATCAGGGTGACGATGTTCCCCCAATTACGCTCCAGATTTAAATCGAGCGGAGTGAACACATCGACTTTCGCCCCGGGAGAAAACACCGCGCCGAAATCGAAGCTGTCGGGCAACACACCGACAACAGTGATCGGCGTTCCGTTCAGTTCCACAGCTTTCCCCACGATTGCCGGATCACCATTGAATTGGCGCCTCCAATATGCATTGGCCAGCAGCGCCACCGGATGCGGCCCACCGTGACTCTCCTCCGACGTGAAGAGTCGCCCCATGGCAGGCTGCACGCCGAGAACCTGGAAGAAGTTTCCGATCACGTCGATCCCCGTAGCCGGTTCGGGCTCGCCGCGGCCGGTCAGCCGCAGATTGTCCGGCGTACCGAAGGCCATGTATCCGGTCACATCCTGGTAAGCGCGGCTCTGGTCGCGGAACTCCTCATAGGCGTCGGCGGAATAAGTCGCGCACGACAAACCGCAGGCGTTCGGCGGAGGCGCAATCCATACCAGTTGGCGCGAGTCCGGAAACGGCAGAGGCCGCAGCAACATCGTGTTGACGACGCTAAAGACCGCTATGTTCGCGCCGATGGCGAGCGCCAGAATGAGGATCGACACGGCCGCAAATCCCGGATCGCGGCCAAGCGTACGGAAGGTGTATCGGACATCCTGCAATGAATCATTCCAGTAATCCTTGAGGCGTTTGCGGCGTTCCATTTTTTCTCCCATACGCACACCGATTTTCTGCACGGCGCGCAGATCTCCGAACTGGCGCTCGGCTTCCTTACGCGCGACATCCGGCGGCCAGCCTTGCGCGACCAGGTCGTCGATCTTGGCTTGCAAGTGAAATCTCAACTCGTCTTTGACATCCGCCGCTGGATCAGCACCGAATAAGCGCGAATAGCGTCTCCACATCGGAATCGGTTTCATCCGACCTCCTCCGGCAGCGGAGGCTGGGTCGCGCCGAGCACTTTGGCAACGGCGGTGGCATAGGCCTCCCAAGTCTTTACTTCGTGACGCAGTTGACGTCGACCTTCGGTCGTCAGTTTGTAGAATTTGGCCTTGCGATTGTTTTCGGAAAGCCCCCACTCGGCATCGAGCCAGCCATTGTTTTCGAGCCGCCAGAGCGCGGGGTACAGCGTGCCCTCTTCCAGCAGCAACGCGTCGTCACTCTGCCGGCGGATCAGGCTGGTAATGGCGTAGCCGTGAAGCGGTCCCCAGACCAGAGCCTTGAGAATCAGCACGTCCAGCGTCCCTCGAAAGAACTCCAGTTTTGCGGTATCCATCCACACCCCTTGCGGTTCTAGGGAAGACTGCCATAACTTCCCCTTTGATAACAAGGGGACGTTCTGGGCAAATATTGGTTAGCAAGAAATTCCGTTGTCAGGCAGAGGATGACCCAGTCGACGATGTCAACAACTCGCTGGTCTACTACATCGCGCCGAAGAAGGCTAAGGTTCCCGTCGAGATGCATTTGTATGCGCATGGCGGGCACGCGTTTGGCCTCCGGCCCACAAAGCTTCCGATTACGGGATGGCCTCAGTTGGTAGAGATGTGGCTGGGAACGATCGGGATAATCTCTGACTAGCTGCTTCTGTGTCGCCGCTCGCGGTGGCATTCCCGAAACGGAACAGCCTCGGAACCACATCCTCAGGCATCCGCAAACCATTTCTCAGCGTCTCCAGCGGCCCGAACAATCAATACCGCGTCCCGCACTTCCGCCGCCGATTCAATCTCCGCTCCGTTTCGCCGATAGCTCTTCTCAGGAGTGCTTTCGATGGTGGAATGGTTTTGGACTGCGCTGGGAGCTTTGGCCCTCATTGTGATCTGCGAGGAATTGCGGATTATGAAGATCCACCGCGACTCCCGCAAGAACGAAGAGATTTTCCAGATCGTCACCGAAAACGCCGCCGACATGATCGCTTTGGTCGACGTCAAGGGACGCCGCCTATACAACAGTCCCTCGTACAAGCGCATCCTCGGCTACTCGCCCGCCGAATTGAGCGAGACTTCGGCCTTCGAGCAGATCCATCCCGACGACCGCTTTCGGGTTCTCGAGGCGGCCCGCGAAGCCCGCGAGTCCGGAGTTGGTCAGCGGCTCGACTACCGGATCAAGCACAAGGACGGAAGCTGGCGCGTGCTGGAATCCGTCGCGAGCACCATTCGCGACGCCGATGGCCAGGTCTCGAAGCTGGTCATCGTCAATCGCGACATCACCGAACGCAAGCGCGCCGAGCAGCAACTCGAGCACAATCTGCTTCACGATCCACTGACTGGACTGCCTAACCGCCGCTCGTGTCTCGATCGATTGCAGAGTGCATTCGTGCGTTCACGCGGCGAATCCGGATGCCCGTACGCGCTGTTGCTCGCCAACATCGATCACTTCAAGGTCTTCAACGAGACGATGGGTTCTGCCGCGGGCGATGAAATCCTGACACAGATTTCGCGCCGCCTCGGATCTTTCCTTCGTCAAGATGATTCCTTCTTGCGCCGCGAACGCAGCGCGCCTGCGGCCGATCTAGTGCTCTTCCGCCTGGGTGGAGACGAATTCACGTTGCTGCTGGAAGGAACAACTGACCCGAGCGATGCCATGCGGATCGCCAAAGGAATACAGGAAATCGTGGCCGAACCGTTCATGACGCAGCTGAGGGAGGTTCGCGCGTCAGTGAGTGTCGGCATCGCCTTGAGCACCCCGGAACAGGCTCGCCCCGAAGATGTGTTGAAAGATGCGGACGTGGCGATGCGCCGGGCAAAAGCGCTTGGCGGATCACGATGCGAAGTCTTCGATGAAGCGATGCACACCCGCGCAGTCGGCCGAATGAAACTCGAATCCGACTTGCGCACTGCGCTCGTCCAGCGACAGTTTCGGGTCTACTACCATCCCGTCATCCAACTCGACACTCGACGCATCACCAGCTTCGAAGCGCTGCTTCGCTGGGAACATCCTACGCAAGGACTGATTTCCCCCTACCAGTTCATCGAGGCAGCGGAAGACACGGGAATCCTGGTCTCGATCGGTCACTGGCTGATCGTCGAAGCTTGCCGCCAGTTGCGCGAGTGGCAAATCGTCAGCGCACAACAGGACCCCATGAACATTACCGTCAACGTATCAGCACGTCAGTTTGCCGACGCGAGGCTGGTCAACGATCTTCAGGATGCGCTGCAGGAAACGGGAATCGATCCGTCGCGACTGCAGCTGGAGATCACCGAAACGATCGCGGCAGCCGATCCCAAACTGACCGTCACCGTGCTCTCGCATCTCAAGCACATGGGAATTGGCGTGATCCTCGACGATTTCGGCACCGGTTCAACTTCGCTGCGCGGGTTGCGCCAGTTCCCTGTGGACACACTGAAGATTGATCGCTCCCTGATTCGCGAGATGCAAAGCGACCGCGCCACGGCGGACATCGTCGAGCTGATCATCGCACTCGCGCATAAGATGAGCCTGAAAGCAATCGCCGAAGGAATCGAAACGTCGCGGCAGATGGAGCGGTTGCTCGAACTGGGCTGCGAGTTCGGGCAGGGCTACTATTTCTCGCAGCCGCTTGACGCACTTGCCGCACAACGTTTCATGCGCCAGCAGGTCGCGGTAACTCGAGCCAGCAGCACAGCCGCAAAGTAAGCGACCTGTGCCGCCTCATCAGTAGCAACAAAGAGGCGTCATCCTGAGCGTAGCCGCATTTCAGGCGGGGCGAAGGATCTCACGCACAACTACGATTGCCTGCGAACGCTCAGCGAGTGCCGTTTCCGGGCGAAACGACTCTTCCGTACTCGGTCGCCCGGCTGAGGCGATCGAACATCCGCCAGGCGGCGAGGGAGACCTTGCTGATGGCTTCTTCCCCGTCACGTTCGTTGAGAAGGAATGAAGTCATCACGCAGATCACATAAGGGCGTCCTTCGACGAAAACGATGCCCGAGTCGTTGCGGACGGCTTCGAGTTCGCCCGGCTTGTTAGCGATCTTGAGACCTGCGGGAAGGTCACGAGGAATGAACGAATCCTTGTTGGTGCTGAGCATCTTGAAGAAGTCATCTGTCGATTCCTTGTTCAATACTTTGCCGTGATAGAGCGCATCGAGCAGGATCATCATCTCGCGCGGGGTCGAGATATTCTCACGGCCCTCCTTCGCGGCCGCCAGGTCCATCATCTTCCGGCGCAGTCGGGTATGCGTCAGTCCAATCGTGTCGAGCATTGCGTTCACGTTTTGCATGCCTACGCGATCGATCAGCACGTTGGTCGCGGCGTTGTCGCTGACCGCGACCATCATCGTGGCCAGATCACGAAGGGTCACTCGCGTCACGCCCGGCGTTAAGCCGTTCATGATGTCGCTGTCCTGCACTAGATCCGACGCTTGCACGGTATAGAGATCCGTCAGCTTGAGCTTGCCTTGCTGTGCCTCCAGATAAAGATCCGCGAGAACCGCAATCTTGATGGAACTGGCTTGGGCAAAGACCTCATCTTCGCGCAAAAAATAGTGATCTCCGGTGGTGAGGTCTGAGATTGCAACTCCCATCACTCCGTCGAGGTGCTGATCGATGTCCTGAATACTGGCTTCGAGTTTCTGCCAGAGGATTTTCTGCTTTCCGGCAGATGGCGGCTGGCTCTGCGCAAGACATGAACTCACGAGCAAGATGCAGATGAAGGCGCGTTTCAAGAGTGTCTCCTGAGCCGAGGATTGTAGCAGCAGGTTCTCGCTGAAAAACTCACCACGGAGGGCAGAGAGGATCGCAGGAAAATCGCACAAAGCTCCCGCTTCAGCCTGCTTGACCGATCAGCAGCACGTAACCGTCCGGATCATCCACTCGAATCTCGCCCTTCGGCATGTATTCGGGATAAGTAATGCCTGAGGCCTTCACTCCGCTCGCGAGAAGGTGCTCTCGTAATGCAATCAGGTCGGGCGAGTAGAGGTAGAACGAAACCGCCTGCCGGCCAATGGTCAGAGGTTCGGATGCTCGCGTCAACATCAGATCAGCCTGTTCACTAGAAACATGGACCCATTGGAGATCGCCGGCGGCGTTCCGCAGGCTATCACGAATTTTCATCCCCAAGAGTTTATAGAAATCCACCGAGCGCTCGACGCTGGCCACGGCCGCCAGTGGAATAAGGCCGGTAACACAAGGCTTCGTGATCGTTTCAGCCATCGATCTTCGCCTCCCTCAATTGTTTCACCGCTGTTTCTGAGCTGACAGGCGAGTAGTACACCTCCTTGAAGGTGTACGAACGGGCCTTCGAAGTGATGACCGGGAGAATTTCGATATGCCAGTGATAGTCTTCGTCGATCGTCTTCCAGTAGCCGAGATTCTTCGACGGATGAATGCTGCTGGGCGAGGTGTGCAGCACCAAGTGAAATTCCTCGGTAACCGAGCGTATGCGTTGCAACGTGCGTCGCAGCAAAGCCGCGAGGTTCGTGCGCAGGCCGGGTTTGTTCAGTCCGGTGCGCTCGAAGGAAGCTTCGTGGTTACGCGGCATAATCCAGGTTTCGTACGGAACGCGCGGGGCGTAAGGACAGAGCGCAACGTAGTCGCCTCGAGCCTCGATCACGCGCTGGGCCTGCTGCTCCTCCTGCTGGATGATGTCGCAGAAGACGCAACGTTCCTTGCCGACGAAATATTCGCGTCCCGCGCGAAGTTCGTAGAGCACGCGCCGGGGAACGAACATGGTCGCCGTGATCTGTGAAGTCGGATGGCCAAACTCCTGTCCGGCATTCTTCCCGTAATCCTTGAAGAGGCTTACATACTTGATGCGGGGATCGTGTTTGAGATCGAGAATGCGTTCGGCGGCAAGGCGAAGAAAATGTCCGATCTCATCGTCACTCGCAGTCCACAGGTGGCGATCGTGGCTGCGATTTTCGATCAGCACTTCATGCGCGCCCACCGAGTACATGCGGTCATACAGTCCATCGCCCCGGCGGTCCGGCTCTCCTTCGATCCTGTAGAGCGGCCGGGGATGAACGACGGCGCGTGCCGACCAGGACGATCCCGGTGTATCGGGAGATGCCGCGATGACCTGCTGCGAGCCAGAGTCTGCGCAAAACGGACAAGGAGCGTCCGGGCGCGTTGCAGCGTCCCCGGGATCGTCCCCAGTGATGACCCAGGAGCGGGTGATTGGGTCTTTGCGAAGTTCCATAGAACACAAGAGGAGAACACTGGGGGAGAATCATAGTCAACCTGCATTTCCCCTTGTAGTTTGCAGCGGACTTATGCGAAATGACGCAGATCAGCAGCGCGCTGCTTTGTTATAATCCGCCGAAGCCCGCCCAGATGACCGAGCCGTCCACTCCGCTGATGAGGCAGTATGCCGCTGTCAAGAAAGAGCATCCCACCGCGCTTCTATTCTTCCGCCTTGGGGATTTCTACGAACTCTTTTTTGACGACGCGATCGTGGCCTCGAAAGAATTGCAGATCACGCTCACATCGCGGAACAAAGAAAAAGGAATCGCCGTGCCGATGTGCGGCGTGCCCTATCACGCCGCCGAAGGGTACATCGGGAAGTTGATCCGCAAGGGCTTCAAGGTAGCGGTCTGCGAACAGGTAGAAGATCCGCGGGTAGCGAAGAAGTTGGTGCGGCGCGAAGTAACGCGAGTTGTCACGCCGGGAACGGCGGCGGATTCGTCACTTGGATCGGACGAGAACAATTTCCTGGCGGCGCTGGCTCAGTTTGGAGACCGCGTAGGATTTGCCGCTCTGGACTTGTCCACCGGAGAATTTCGCGCGACCGAGTTTGCGGGCGACAACGCGCTGCGGAGGGTACAGGAAGAGTTGGAGCAGCTGCGACCGAAGGAGTTGCTCTATGGGTCGGCGGCACCGTTGTTTGAGAGCGTAGGCGCTCGGGCCGGAGATCAGCCGAGTTTTACTCGCTCCGACGGCCGAGGGCAGCCGGCCCCACCTGATTCGTCTCTTCATGGATCATCTCGAAATCCTGCTTCGCCGCGACCTCGGGCAGCAGGAGCAACTTGCACGGAAACTCCACTGGATGATTGGATTTTTGCTCCGGATCATGCGCTGCCGTTACTCGAGAATCACTTTGGAGTGCTGTCGCTAGAGGGATTCGGGCTGGCGGGGCGGACCGCTGCCGCCTCGGCTGCGGGAGCCATCCTTTATTACGTGCGCTCGACGCAGCGCGGATCACTCGATCACGTCGACCGGATTGGCTGGTACGAGCGGCAGAACTGCCTGGTTCTCGACGCGGTTACGGTGAGAAATCTCGAGCTGATCGAACCCTTGTTCGCCGGAACCGATGCCGGCGTCACCCTATTCCGCTCGATCGACGCTGCCATTACGCCCATGGGCAAGCGGCTGCTGCGTGCGTGGCTGCTCCGGCCATCGCTCGATTTGAGTGAGATTCACGGTCGGCTCGATGCGGTTGAGGCTGGCGTGAAAAGCATCGTTGCCCGCGAGGAGTTGCGCCGAGCGCTCGACGGCATACTCGATCTCGAGCGCCTGCTGAGCCGCGTCACGCTGGAGGCAGCGAATCCTCGCGACGTGCTGGCGCTGGCGTCTTCGCTGGCGAAGATTCCCGCAGTGAAGAACGCGACGGGACGTCTCGCCGCGGAACGGTTACGGCAATTACATGCTTCGCTCGATGAACTCGCCGATTTGCGGGATCGCATCGAGCAGACGATCGTGCCCGAGCCTCCGCTAAGTTTTGCTGATGGCGGAGTGATCGCTCAAGGAGTCGATCGCGATCTGGATGAACTGCGCGAACTGTCGCGCAACAGCAAAGCGGTACTGGCGCAGATCGAACAAAGAGAGCGCGGGCGAACCGGCATCTCGTCGCTGAAGGTGAAGTTCAATTCCATCTTCGGCTACTACATCGAAATCTCGAAGTCGAACCTGCACCTGGTTCCGCAGGACTACGACCGCAAGCAGACTCTGGTCGGCGCAGAGCGCTTCACAACTCCCGAATTGAAGGAGTACGAGGTAAAGATTCTCGACGCGCAGGAAAAGATTGTCGAGATCGAGCGGCGACTCTTTACCGAGCTGCGAACCGCAATCGCGGGCGAGGCCAAGCGTATCCGGCAGACGGCTCTGGCACTGGCCGAAGTGGACGTCTTGGCTTCCCTGGCCCACATCGCCGCTCTACGGAATTACTGCCGGCCACGGTTTGTTGAGGCGGGAGGTGAACTCGAAATCATCGACGGCCGGCATCCAGTCATCGAGCAGCAGGATACAGTCGGAGCCAGCGATCGCTTTGTCCCCAACGATCTTTATCTCAATGACACAACGCACAACATTCTGCTGCTGACCGGGCCGAACATGGGTGGGAAGTCGACGTATCTGCGGCAGACGGCGCTGATTGTGATCCTCGCGCAGATGGGATCGTTTGTTCCCGCACGCTCGGCGAAACTGAGTATCGTCGATCGCGTGTTCACGCGCATCGGAGCGAGCGACAATTTGGCGCGTGGCCGGTCGACCTTCATGGTCGAGATGACCGAGACGGCTGCGATTCTGCATACGGCGACCGCGCGGTCGTTAATTCTTCTGGACGAAATTGGACGCGGAACATCTACCTATGACGGGCTGGCGATTGCGTGGGCCGCAGTGGAATATCTGCACGCTCGGGTGCGCGCGAAAAGCTTGTTTGCCACGCATTACTTCGAGTTGACGGAACTGGCGGAGCAACTTGCCGGAGTGAAGAACTATCACGTTTCGGTAAAAGAAACTGGAGGAGGAATCGTCTTCCTGCGCAAGGTCGAGCCTGGAGCGGCGGATCGCAGCTATGGGATTGAAGTGGCCAAGCTCGCCGGTTTGCCAAACGAAGTAGTGGAGCGCGCGCGCGAGGTACTGGTCGAGCACGAGTTTGCGGAGCAGCAGGCGACGGCGCATTTGTCGCCAGGATCGGGTCCTCCGCCGGCGCAGTTGACCATCTTTACTCCCTTGTCGCAGCCGGTGCTGGACAAGTTGCGGGAAGTCGATTTTAATCGCCTGACACCGCTCGAAGCCTTGAATTTGCTAGCCGAGCTGAAAAAAGAAATCTAACCCTGAGAGGGCGCTGCCGAACACGGAGGCTGGTCTGTCGCAAGATCCCGGACAATTGATGATCGTAGGATTCGACGGCGTCGAGATGTCGGCGCGCCTGGCTTCTATGTTGGGACGATTGCAACCGGCGGGCGTGATTCTGTTTGCCCGCAACATTAAGAGCGCGGAACAGACGTGGCGTCTTTTGGGCGAGTGCCAGAGATGCGTGTCGATACCTCTCTTCACCTGTGTTGATCTTGAAGGTGGAAGCGTAGACCGCTTTCGCGATGCGCTGGGATCGGCACCTTCGGCAGCTGCCGTGTTTGCCACGCGCGACCGACAATTGTTTCGCAAGCATGGGCAGATCATCGGTGAAAACTGCCGGATGATGGGATTCAACGTCGACTTCGCACCGGTGCTCGATCTGGCCTTCGAGGCATCGCGCAGTGTGATGGGATCGCGGGCGGTATCGTCGAATCCGCGCGAGGTAGTCGCATACGTGCGCGACTTTCTCGCAGGCCTTCATGCGGCTAAGGTGTTGGGATGCGGAAAGCACTTCCCCGGCCTTGGAGAAGGCAAGCTCGACAGTCATCATGAACTGCCGGTGATCGATAAATCCATGAAGCAGCTGTGGGCCGAAGACCTGGCTCCCTACCGGACTCTGCGTCGGCAACTTCCATTCGTGATGATTTCTCACGCGGCGTATCCGCTGGTAACGAAGACAAAGACTCCCGCCTCGCTTTCGAGAGTGTGGATCACCGATGTGCTGCGCAAGAAGATCGGCTACAAGAATCTGATTGTGTCGGACGATCTGGAAATGGGTGGCGTGCTGTCAGCGGCTCCGGTGGGAGAGGCTGCCGTTCAGTTCGTGCGTGCCGGCGGAGACCTTTGCCTGGTCTGCCATCGGGAAGACTACGTCACTCAGGCTTATGAGGAATTGCGGCGCATCGTGGATCGCGACAAGCATTTTGCGCGGCGGATTTCGGAGTCGGCGCGGCGAGTGCTGGCGCTTAAGAAGAAGTGGGCGAAGACGCTGCGAGCTTCCGAAGTCCCCCAGCGCCACAGCAGTCGAGAAGCTGGGCCGCAGGCTGTGGGAGTTCAGCGAGCAGGTGCGACTGGAGGCATTGAATCGCGAGCATGCACCACGGCGGCCGCGGGCATGAGCCGGAATTCGATGATTGTGGCCGGGGTAATGAGCGGGACATCGGCGGACGGAATTAACGTCGCAATCGTCCGGATTGGCGAGAAGAACAGCGAACGCTCCCGCGCCAGGTCTCCCCGTGCCGTCGCCGCCCGCGGATCGGACTATCCACCCCACACGATCAAGCTTCTGGGTCACGCCGAGTTTTCCTATCCTCCCAAGGTTCGCGATGCCGTGCTTTCCGCAATGAATGCGACGCGCGCGAGCGTTGCGGATTTATCCCGCCTGAATTCCCTTCTCGGAGAGCTCTACGCGGACGCGGTGCTGGCTGCGTCGCGGCGCTTTCGCGTCAAGCCGGATCTGGTCGGCTGTCACGGGCAGACTCTCTACCACCAAGGTGAGATTCAGGAGTTCCTGGGACGCAAAATCACAACCACGTGGCAGACCGGGGAGGCGGCAATCCTCTCGGCGCGCGTTGGGACGCCGGTAGTGTCGGATTTTCGCCCGGCGGATATGGCTGCGGGCGGCAAGGGCGCGCCGCTGGTTCCTTATCTGGACTATTTGTGGTTTCGCGACGCGAACATCGGGCGCATCCTGCAGAACATTGGCGGGATTGCCAATCTCACCGCAATTCCCGCAGGCGCCAGGAGAGCTGACATCTTCGCGTTCGACACAGGGCCCGGGAATATGGTGATCGATGCCGTCACTGAAGAATTGTTTGGGCGGCCATTCGATCGGGGTGGAAAGATTGCAGCTTCCGGAGAGGTTATTGAGCCTGTGGTTGGTGGTTTTTTGCGACGTCCTTTCTTTCGGGCTCGGCCTCCGAAAACTGCTGGGCGCGAGGAATTCGGACGCGAGTTTGTTCGAGAGTTCTTACGTACCTGCGGGCGAGCGCGTAAGCAGGATGTGGTCGCGAGCGCCACAGCCTTGACTGCACGATCCATTGCAGATGCAGTTGAGCGCTATGTAGTAGGTGCGACAAAGAAGAAACGCTTTCACGAGCTAATCGTCTCTGGCGGTGGCGCCCGGAATGCCACGCTGATCGCCATGATTGCTGAAGCTTTCGCGCCGCTGGGAGTTGTGTTGCGATTCTCGGACGAATTCGGATTGCCCTCGGAAGCCAAAGAGGCCACTGCTTTCGCCGTGTTGGCGTTTGAGACGTGGAACCATCGACCTTCGAATGTGCCTTCGGCTACTGGCGCTAGACGTCCGGCGGTGCTGGGAAAGATCTCCCATGCTTGAGGAGTTCAAAAGCCTTTACCACGAAGGACACGAAGGCGCACGAATAGGACCAACGCCTTCATGGCTCAACCTTTGTGTTCCTTCGTGGCCTTCATGGTTCGGGCCTGCGGCCTTTTTCATTTTTACTTTTGTAGCGCTCTTCCCTCTTCTTTCCTGTTCTAGCAAGCCGGACGCGAACACGCTGGTGATGATTATTGAGTCGAGCCCGACGAATCTTGATCCACGGGTGGGAATCGACGCGCAGTCGGAACGGATCGACAATCTCATTTTTGACGATCTGCTCTCACGAGGAGACGACCTGAATGTCGCTCCCGGGTTGGCCGAGCGCTGGGAGATCCCCGATCCGCTCACCTACGTCTTTCATCTGCACCAGGGCGCAAAGTTTCACGATGGACGCACGCTGACTTCCCGCGATGTGAAGTGGACGTTCGACTCGCTGCTGCAGGGGAAGATTCGCAGTACCAAGTCGGCGGTCTACAAATATGTCGATCACGTGGAAGCCCTTGACGACGCCACCGTCGTCTTCCACATGAAGGAACAGGACGCCACCTTGCTGTGGAATCTTTCCGACGGTGCGATCGGCGTCGTTCCGTATGGCAGCGGCGACGAGATGACGCAGCATCCAATCGGATCCGGACCTTTCAAGTTCGTGAGCGCTGAGACCGATCGCGAGGTCGTTCTCGAACGCAACCCTGATTACTGGGGAGAGAAAGCTAAGTTGGAGCGCGTGCGCTTCGCCGTGGTGCCGGACGAGACGACCCAGGCTCTCGAGTTGCGTAAAGGCAGTGGAGACGTGGCGATCAATTCCCTGACGCCGGATACGGTCGTCACGCTCGCGCGCGATCCTAACCTTTCGGTCGAAAAGGGACCGGGAACTCGGCTGGCGTATATGGGATTCAACCTGCGCGATCCGATCCTGAAAGACGTGCGCGTGCGGCAGGCAATTGCTTATGCGTTCGACGTGCGGCCGATGATCGAGTATCTGTGGCGCGGCGAAGCGGAACCGGCGCACAGCATTCTGCCGACACAAAGCTGGGCTTACAACGGAAACGTCCCGGCCTACCAGCATGATTCCGGAAAAGCGAAGCAATTACTCGACGCTGCTGGTTATCCCGAATCGAATGGAGTTCGCTTTCA
Organism: uncultured Acidobacteriota bacterium; assembly: GCA_963700225.1. Classification (GTDB taxonomy): domain Bacteria; phylum Acidobacteriota; class Terriglobia; order Terriglobales; family Acidobacteriaceae; genus Sulfotelmatobacter. The sequence continues at coordinate 835,605 of CAVOWU010000009.1, read as the reverse complement.
CCTGACGATGAAGACTTCGACGGATGCGAACACTCGCCTGATGGTCGCGGTGATGCAGCAACAACTGCGCGACGTGGGGATTGTGCTCGAGATCCGCAGCTTTGAGTTCGCGACCTTCTTCTCCGATGTGCAACACGGAGCGTTCCAGATGTACTCGCTGCGCTGGATCGGCGGGAATGAGGATCCTGACATTTTCGAATATGCGTTTCATTCGTCGAAGTTTCCGCCGAATGGGGCGAACCGCGACTACTATTCGAATCCCAAGGTGGATGCTCTGATCGACAAGGCCCGCCGCGAGCTCGATCCGCAGGCGCGCAAGCCGCTCTATGCCGAGGTGCAGAACGTGCTCGCGGAGGACCTGCCCTATATCAATTTGTGGTATCTGGATAATGTTCTGGTGCATACGAACCGGGTGCGAAACCTGAAGTTGAATCCGGCGGGAAACTACGATTTTTTGCGGAGCGCCGAGCTGGGTTCATCGACGAACTAGCGATTCATTCCTCCTCTTTCCTCGGTCCGAACCAGCCTCTTGCCACGTGGTACCATCAAATTTCACACGCATCCTATGCGCATTCTTTTCATCGGCGACATTTTCGGACGCCCGGGTCGGAACGTGGTTAAAGACCGATTGCCCGGGATCGTTCGCGATCGCGAAATCAATCTGATCATTGCGAACGGAGAAAATTCCGCTGCCGGATTCGGCATCACTCCTGCCCTTGCCGAAGAATTGTTTGAACTGAATATCGACGTCATTACCACCGGAAATCACGTTTGGGATAAGCGCGAGATCATTGACTATTTTCAGATGGTCGAGGGAAACGGGCACGGTCCGGAGCGCCGGGTGTTGCGGCCCGCGAATTATCCCGCGGACATGCCCGGCTCGGGCATGTATCAAGGATTCAAGGGCAAGATCCCTTATGCGGTAATCAATCTGCAGGGGCGCGTATTTATGGCCTCGAACGACGATCCTTTCCGCATCGCCGATCAGCTACTGAAGAAAATCGAGGCCAAAGTCATCCTGGTAGATATTCACGCCGAGGCCACATCCGAGAAGATTTCTCTGGGATGGTATTTGGACGGTCGCGTCACGGCTGTCGTAGGGACGCATACTCATGTGCCCACGGCCGATGAGCGGGTTCTGCCCAATGGCACCGCGTACATCACCGACGTCGGCATGAGCGGCCCCTACGATGGAGTGATCGGAGTAAAGAAGGAATTGGTGGTCGGCAAATTTCTGAATGGCATGCCGGTGCGGTTCGAACCTGCGACGGGAGATGTACGGATGTGCGCAGTGATTATCGACTGCGACGAGAACACAGGCAAGGCGCGCTCGATCGAGCGGGTAATGGTGTCGTAACCCATTCTCTTCGCCAGATTTCTGCCTTGGAGACAAAGGTCGCAACCGCCTCTCTTACGAAAACATTCGTGCAAGGGGTAGGTTTTTTCCTCGTTCTTCCGACGGTATTTTCCGGTTTGCCTGACGTTACGACCGAGTGTACCTGGTCCAGGTGGCTACTCCTTTTGGCGAAGAAAGCGCGATAAAATCAGTCACGATGCGGCGCAGAATACAAATCCTGGCGGGGACATTGATGCTCCTGACAGCCTCGGGGCTCGCCCTCGGAAGTGACGCCGCGGTTGCTCCGCCAGTTTCCTGCTCCAACGGCCTGCTCGGCGGAATCAACTGCATCCCCACCAAGCAAGATCTCAAACAAGCGCATGCAGACTACGAACGTGGGATCAAAGCTGGACAAGGGTCAACGCCTGGAAGAGGCATTTGCCCAGTTTGATGATGCTGCGCGGCTGGTTCCGCAGAGCATTGACTTCCTTACCGCGCGGGAAGTAGTGAAGGCAAGACTCGTTTTCGGCCACATCGAGCGGGGAAATGCGCTGATGACGGAAGGTGCCCGGCTGCGGGCTGCGGGCGAGTTTCGCGCAGCTCTCGATTTGGATCCCGACAACGGTTTCGCACGCGAACGTTTTGAAGAAGCTACGCGAGAAGCGGCACCGGTCGTACCCACGGAATTTACAGAAACCCGCCCCTGGAGCCTTTCGGAGTCCACTGAAATCCACTTAGAGCCCCCGGACAGTCAGGCCACATTTCACTTCACCGGCGACGCGCGTTCCCTCTTCACCCAGCTAGCGGCCGCCTACGGCATGACTGTCCAGTTCGATGACTCGGTGGAGCAACGCCAGGTAACTTTCAACGTCGAGAAGGTGGACTTCTTCACCGCGTTACGGCTGGCTTGCGACGTCAGCAAAACCATGTGGGTCCCAATGTCGGCGCATCAATTCCTGCTCGCCAAGGACGATACGCAGAATCACCGGCAGATGGACCGGATGTCGCTGCGCACGTTTATCTTGCCGCCACATTCGACGCCGCAAGAGGCCACCGAACTGGTGACCACGCTGCGCAATATGTTCGACTTGCGCTATATCAATTCCGGTCAAACCGCAGATACGGTGGAACTTCGCGGACCACCAGCCGCCCTCGATGCCTGCGCGAAACTGCTGGAACAGCTGGGCAATGGCCGGCCCCAGGTCATGCTCGATGTCCGCGTCTTTCAGATCAGCCATCAGTTGACGCGCAACATCGGCGTACATACTCCCAACACTTTCAACCTCTACAACATTCCGGCGGTCGCCTTGGCGGGGCTGGCCGGACAGAACATTCAGCAGCTCATCAACCAGCTCATTTCCTCGGGAGGCATCAACCAAGCCGGGAGTTCCGCGCTTTCGGGCCTGCTGGCGCAATTGCAGGGGCAGCAGAATTCTATTTTCAGCCAGCCGCTGGCCACGTTTGGAGGCGGGCTCACGTTTATGGGATTGAGTCTCGACCAATTTGCCGCTGCCCTTTCGCTCAACGAATCGTGGGCCCGCAGCCTGGAAAACCTGTCGATGCGCGCCGCGTCAGGGCACCGACGCCAGCTTTCATCTGGGCGAACGCTTTCCGATTCTCAATGCCAGCTATGCACCGATTTACAACTCACCGCAAATTTCCCAGGTCCTCGGCAACAAGAGTTACGTTCCGCCCTTCCCTTCGGTCAGCTATGAAGATCTGGGATTGAACGTGAAGGTAAAACCCGCGATTCATGGCGATGGATCGGTGACGCTGCAACTGGAGCTGCAAGTGCGCTCGCTCACGGGTCAATCCAACAATGGAGTGCCCGTGATTTCGAATCGCGAATACAAAGGGAGCATCCGGCTCAAGGACGGAGAGCCGGCGTTTGTGGCAGGCGAAATATCCAACTCGGACACCCTCTCGATGAGCGGGATACCGGGCCTTGGCGCGATCCCGGGCTTAAATCTGGCGATGGTCAACAATACCAAGCAGCAAGAGAATGACGAATTGATGATCTCCATCACTCCGCATGTGGTTTCGAATTTCGCCCGCACAACCCCTGAGATTTGGGTCCCGGAGCGGACCCGCATGCCCAACTAATTCTTCAGGGCGAATTCGACCAACTTCTTGTATACCTCCAGCAAACTCTGGTCGAAGCTGCCAATCCTGCGCCCGTTGATAAAGACTGTGGGAGTTCCCGTGACTTCGACCGATTTTCCCAGAGCGATGGAGGCATCCACGCGAGCTTTCGTTTCCGGCTTGGCGGCACAGGCGGCGATCTCCGCGCCTTTGACGCCGGCGCCCTCGGCGAGTGCTGTCAATTTCTCGTCCGCATTTTCGGCGGTGATATCCGATTGCGTCTCGTAGGTCTTTGCGACGAACTTCCAAAACGCTTCGTTGGAGGCGCGACCCACGCAATCCGAATAGGCAGCACCTTTTGCGGCCCAGTTGTGCATCTCCAGCGGGAAATTCTGGAAAACAAAGTGGGCGTTGGGTTCGGCCGCAACCAAGCTTCGATGGTCGGCTGGGCGGCTTTGCAGGCAGGACATTGCAGATCGCCAAATTCAACTATCATCGCAGCCGAATCCTTCGCACCTTTGGAAGGACCGGTTACTCCTTTATCCAGTATCCTTTTCACCGGATCGAAAGGCCGCGCTCCGAAAGGGATAACGTCGCCCACCAGCGCATGTTTGCCATCCGGAGCCACATAGAACCGAGTCAATTGTTGTCCCTGCGAACTGGCCAGGATGACCACGACTTCGGCCAGCCCCGTGGCTGGTGAGGGCTTAATGCTTGAGATTTTCCAGGTCAGACCGTCCTGATAACCGAACTGCTGGTGCAGGAACGAATCGACCGTAGATTCCGAGGGCAGATTCTCTCCAGCGGCGGGGGCAGGCTTGGCAGGAGCAGTCGATTTCGCCGGTGTGGTTTGAGCCGCGGCAACGGAGAACGTCAGAATAAGGATATAGAACGAAGTCAGAAAACGGCGCATAGCTTCCTTTCGCATTGATGTCACTGAAACTTGAAAAAAGAAAACCAACTTCAGGATCGAATTCACACGTCAGACTTGGCGGCGATCGGAAAACGGCGTCCGTAGCCAAATGCCTTGGGAGAAATCTTGAGTCCCGGAGCAGCCTGCTGCCGCTTGTATTCCACGCGATCGACCATGCGCACGACGCGCCGTACGACTTCAATATCAAAACCGTGATCGGCTGCGATCCGCTCCGGCGAATGGGAATCTTCCACGTAATCTTCCAAAACGGCATCCAGAATTTCGTATGGCGGCAGCGAGTCGCTGTCTTTCTGATTCGGGCGCAACTCGGCTGACGGCGGCTTCTCCAGCGTGTCCTCCGGGATCACGGCGCGCCGCGAATTCACATACCGGCTCAGGCGATACACCAAGGTTTTTGGTACGTCCGAAATAACGGCGAGGCCGCCAGCCATATCTCCGTAAAGTGTACAGTAGCCGACGCCAAGCTCACTCTTGTTGCCGGTGGATAGAACGATGGCTCCGAATTTGTTGGACAGCGCCATCAACAGCATGCCGCGAGCCCGAGATTGAAGATTCTCCTCCGTCGTGTCTTCTTTCCGCCCGGCGAAAACTTCCTTCAACATCGTCCGGTAGGCTTCATAGGCCGGATTGATAGAGATCAATTCGAAACGGATGCCAAGATTCTTCGCCAGCGTGCGCGCGTCCTCGATCGATCCCTCCGAAGAATAGGGTCCTGGCATGCCTACTCCGATAACGTTCTCCGGACCGACGGCATCGGTGGCGATCACCGCGGTGAGTGCGGAATCGATGCCGCCGCTCAGGCCGATAATGGCCTTCTGAAATCCACACTTGTGCATGTAGTCGCGCGTGCCCAACACCAGCGCTGCGTACGCGCTGGCTTCGTCTCCGGGAATCTGCTCGTGCATCTCGCCGGTCAGGCTTTGAGAATCGAAGAAGATGAGATCCTCTTCGAACGACTTGCCCTGCGCAATTACCGTCCCTTCGCGATCAAGCACCAGGCTGGAGCCATCGAAAACCAGGCTGTCATTCCCTCCCACCTGATTCACCAGTGCCACAGGCACCTTGTGTTGGCGGGCAATGCTGGCCAGCATGTCGCGGCGAAACTCGCGCTTGCCGATCCAGAATGGAGACGCGGAAATGTTGAGCACGAAATTACCGCCAGCGTGGATCAGCGATTCGACGGGATCCACCGTGTAGAGGCGCTTCGCCCAAAAGCGCTTGTCGTTCCAAGCGTCTTCGCAAATCGTGAGCGCCATACGATTGCCGCAGAACGGAAACAACTCCTGACTCTTCGCGGGAGCAAAATTGCGCATCTCGTCGAAGACGTCATAGGTGGGAAGCAGCATCTTCGACTGGATGAAATCTATTTTTCCGTCGCGAAGCAGCGCAGCAGAATTCATGACCGTCTTGCCGGTATTGGCGTGGGCCGGCGTGACCAGGCCGCAGATCACTGCAATTCCTACGGTCTCGGCCGCGATTTTCTCGGCCCATTCTCGATTGTGGGTGACAAACGACGACCGTTCAACCAGGTCGCGCGGCGGGTAACCGCAAACCGAGAGTTCGGGAAACAGGATTAGTCCCGCGCCCGCGGATTGGGCACGCCGGGAAAATTCGACGATCTTTGCCGCGTTGCCGGAGAAGTCTCCGACCGTAGGATTGATCTGGCCCAGCGCGATCTTCACTCTTCAAGTGTAAAACCTGCCCGCAGATATTGCACAGCAGCTCGACCGACATTGTTTGGTACCGCGCTGCGCCGAAAGCGCACAAACTTGCGGGCCCTGCTACAATATCGATTTTGCAGTGAACCGGAGGTAGGGCTATGCTCCTACGTACGCAAGCGGTTTCGAAATGCTGCCTGTTTTTCTCTCTCTCATTTGCGATTCTAAGCCTGCTTCTTTCTTCCGCCGTCTCCCAGAACGCGAGCGGCCAAGCTCGTCCCTGGATGAATACAAGCCTTTCTCCCGATGAGCGGGCGTCCCTGGTCGTCAAGGAGATGACGATCGACGAAAAGATCTCGATGCTTCACGGTACAGGCATGCAGGGGCTGAGTCCGATGAGCCCCCTCGCGATTCACTCCAACGGCGGTGCGGGATACGTTCCCGCCACTCCGCGACTCGGCATTCCAGCGATTCAGATGTCGGACGCCGCATATGGCGTGCGCAGCAGCGGCGAGAATGGCCGCTACTCGACTGCGTTGCCCGCCGACATTGCCGGCGCGGCAACCTGGGATCTCGAAGGAGCGTACTCCTACGGGGCTCTGATTGGCCGCGAACTGCGCGCTCAGGGCTACAACATGACGCTTGGCGGAGGCATGAATCTCACGCGGGAACCGCGCAACGGCCGCACCTTTGAATATATGGGTGAAGATCCGGTTCTCGCTGGAACGATGGTCGGATCGGTCATGAAAGGACTGCAGGCCCAGCACGTCCTTGGTGACATCAAGCATTACGCGCTCAACGATCAGGAGAGCGGACGCAACGCCGTCAATGTGAACATCGACGAACGCGCAGCTCGCGAGAGTGACCTGCTGGCATTCGAGATCGGCCTGGAGAAATCCGACGCCGCTGCGGTGATGTGCTCTTACAACCGCCTAAATGGCGATTATGCGTGTGAAAACAAGTACCTGCTTACGGATGTCTTGAAAAAAGACTTCAAGTTCAAAGGATTCGTACTCAGCGACTGGCAAGCAACCCACAGCTCCGCCAAATCGTCTGCCGCCGGGCTGGATCATGAAGAACCGGGCTGGATTTTCTACGCCGACGATCTGAAGAAGCTGGTCGAAGCCGGCACTGTGCCTCAGGCAGAAATAGACGACCACGTGCACCGCATTTTGCGGTCGATGTTTGCGACCGGAGTCATCGACGATCCCGGTCAGAAGAGTGTTGTCGATGTAGCTGGCGGATTAGAAGTAGCGCGGAAGATCGAGGAGTCGGCGATTGTTCTACTGAAGAACGACGGCGCCCAGCTTCCTCTGGATGCATCGAAAGTCCACAGCATCGCGGTAATCGGCCCGCACGCCGATGTAGGAATGATCTCCGGCGGCGGGTCCGCACAAGTTGATCCTCCGGGCGGAAACGCGATTATGCCTCCGGGCAAGGGTAATACTTACTGGCAGGAACATATCTGGTTTCCGACGTCGCCGTTGAAGTCCGTAAAAGCCAAAGCTGACGGCGCGAACGTGCAGTTCGATTCCGGCGCCGATCCCGCGGCTGCGGCAGCTCTGGCCAAGAGCGTCGACGTGGCCATTGTGTTCGTTTACCAGTGGGAGAGCGAGGGGATGGATCTGGATAGCTTGTCTCTACCCGACAATCAGGATGATTTGATCGCGAAAGTTGCAGCGGCAAATCCGCACACTGTCGTCGTCCTCGAAACCGGAAGCCCGGTCACAATGCCGTGGGCGGGACAGGTGAGCGCAATTCTCGAGGCGTGGTACGCAGGAAGCAGTGGGTCAGACGCCGTGGCGAATGTTCTTTTTGGAGTTGTGAATCCGAGCGGGAAGCTGCCGGTGACGTTTCCGCGCAGTGAAGCTGATCTGCCGCATCCCACGGTCGTAAAACCTCCTAAGGAGACCATCGATGCCGACCGCCAAGGCTGGAAGCGAATCGCCGCAGGCTTGCCGGCATTCCAAGTCACCTACGACGAAGGCGTGAAAGTCGGATACAAGTGGTATGACGCCGAAAACAAGCCGGTTCTCTTCCCCTTCGGTTATGGGCTCTCCTACACAACGTATTCGTATTCGAATCTGAGAGTGACGCCCGGAAAAACTCCTCACGTGTCCTTTACAGTCACCAATACCGGAAACCGTGCAGGTGCCGAAATCGCGGAAGTCTACGCTTCCCTGCCCGCCTCCGCCAACGAACCGCCCAAGCGACTGGTTGGCTGGAATAAAGTGCAACTCAAGGCGGGCGAGAGTAAGGAAGTCAGCGTCGATGTCGATCCGAAATACCTCTCGATCTTCGACGTGAAGCAGAACGGTTGGCAGCTGGTTCCGGGCGAATACGGCTTCTTGGTGGGAGGCTCTTCGCAGAGCTTGCCACTAAAGCAAGCTGTAAGTCTGAATTAGTCACCGATATCGTGTCGGCACCGAGGGCAATACGCGCTCGGCACGGCCGGCAAGATGCCGGCGCTAGTCGTCTCCACCCGCGGGAAAGACCGTATGCCGCGCCGCTGGCATGGGTGCTGAACCTTTCTGATCCTGCCAGAGCACACGATTCAATTGCGAGGCGCCGGCTGCGTCGGGACGCGAGAAATTCATCTTCGACGAAATCTTGGCGCCCGGCGCGTCTTTCCGATTCGTTTCGTAGATCAGCCCATTCTTCAGATTGCGGAAGTCCGCCTTGTACGGAGCTTGATCTCCCGCACCTGAAAACAGTCCGCTCATGACGGGCGCGTAAGCGTCGTTCTGGTTCATCGGTGGAAGCCCCAACAGCATTTCCATGGTGTGGACGACATTGACTGTCGTATAGAAGCGGTGCTCGAGATTTGGCTGCGCAGCCGATCCGGGCGCGTATTTGCTGATGACGAAGGCAATTGAGCGATGCGCGTCCACATGGTCGGCGCCATCCTGGGCATCGTCTTCAAGGATAAAGATGGCGGTGTCTTCCCAATAGGGACTATGCGATACGGCGTCGACCACGCGGCCGACCGCAAGATCGTTGTCGGCGACGGAAGCCGCAGGGCGCGGAAAATTCGGCCGGGTGCCCCCGGTATGATCGTCAGGCAAGTAGAGCAGCACAAACGACGGCATCTCAAACTGAGGGCCTTCGTGTTCTTCGCGCGCTCGCACGTAGGCGGAGAATTCATTCAGAAATTCATCGGCGCGAAGCTGGTCGGGATATTCCGTATTGAAGTCCGGAAACAGCGGATCGAAATGATCGCGCAGTTCGGCCTTGCTCGGCTTTACTCCGCTGAACAGGGGAATCTCCCATGGAAACGGACTGGATCCTCCATGTGGATCTCCAACGTTGGGAGGCAGCGTGTCGCCCTGGTTGAGCACCGTGCGGGGACACCTGGCTTCCTGGCCCGAAGGAGTTCCCTGCTTCGGACTCGCGGCTTTGCGCTTCTCGTTGCACCACTCCGCATTCACGAATTCGCCGTAATCGCGGAAGCTGACGTGGTTGCGCGCGAGATTGTCCCATAGGAAACCGGTACCGGGATCGTCGATATCGGACTGGTTGTGTTCCAGCGGATATTCGTCTGCAACCTGGCCCTGAAAATCGTAGGTGCGTTCCTTGCCGCGATAGGCGATCTGCCACGTCTTTTCGTTGTAATCGGACGTGATGGCAGCCGTCGACCAGAGGTGGCCGTCGCCGGAGACTTCGCCACTGTCATAGAAATTGTCGAGCACTCCGAACTGCAGCGCGAGTTTGTGCTCGTTCGGCGTGATGTCTTCGCCGTAGAGGGTCAGCGAGGGGTCACCGTCTCCGATTTTCAAATCGCCGAGGATCTGATCGTAGGTGCGATTCTCTTTAATGATGTAGATGACGTGCTTGATCGGATTCTGCCCGCCGACAAATTTGATCGTTCCCGGATCGCTATGGAACAGGTTGTCGCGTTCGACTGTCTGCGTGAGTTGCGGTAATTTCTGCAAAGTTGCAGGAATGTTCAGCCGAGCGATGGACCCCTTAAGCAGGGTTGGAATGTAGGGGTGATCTTTATGCTTGGTCTCATAGACCGTCTTCCCCATATCTTTGTTCGGGCGGGTGCCTTCGCCTTTGGCGGTAGCGATAAGGAGATCGTCGCCGTGAACGGCGAGTGCGCTGGGGTACCAGTCGGTCGGGAATAAACGATGGGTCGGCGAAGAGCATGTCACCGGGGCCCGGACCGCTAGAAACTTTAGAGACATCGAGAACCGCGACAGCATCGAGCGAGGCGTCGGCTACAAATAGATGTTCCCCATCCCCTGATTGGGCGAGGGCAATAGGAGCATTTCCACCGAATTTCTGTTGACCAACGGACGTCCGCAGGAAATGACGGGCTTCGCCTTGATCGGTTGAGATTACGGCAACTTCGTCGATGTTGGACAACGTCACGTACAAACTCTTCTCGTTCGGACTCAGCAGCATCGCCGTCGGGTGCGATCCCGGAGCGAGCGGATCCTCTGGTTGCTTGAGCTTGATCCAGCGCACGACTTTTCCACCAGTTAAATCCAACTCGGCCACCTGCGACGCATTCCATAAGCTGCACCACGCGCGATGGCCATCCCGAGTCGCGACGCAGGTGTACGGGAACGACGACGGCACCAGATCGTTCGTACTGAGATCAAATGTTTGCAGAATCTTCCCGCTGGCCGGGTCGAGCAGTACCACGTTGTCCGAGAGGTTGTTGGCGACCAACAGCTTGTCATGGTCCGCGTCAGAAATGAGCGCGAGCCCCGCAGGATAAGGAATCGCCATGTGCGGCGGCGCCTTCAGGCCGACAGCGAGTTTCTTTTCCGTCGAGAGGGGCTGCAGCGCGATCGGAATAAATCTCTGCGGAGCTACCTTGCCTGCGGAAAAGCTATAGACGGCAATTCCGTTTCCAGTGTTGCCGGGCTTCGTGCCGGTCGGATCGGACAGCGACCCGACGGAGGCATACAAATGCTTTCCGTCCGAGCTAAAGGCCAGACCAATGAAGTAGCTCTGATGCGATTCGTCGCTGAGGCGGGCGTCGGGAAATTCCGCGATCTGATTTGTCTTCAGGTTCAGCACTGAGATCGACTGGTGCGCCAGCGTTTCCTGCGTGCCGTAGCCGTCGTTAAGTAGCGCGGCGTAGTTGCCGTCCGGACTGACGACCATCGTGGCTGGAAAGCTGTTCGTACTGCCGATCCTCCCGGGAGAAGGAACGGTCAGCATTTTGCTCGTGGGGAGATTGATTGGCGGACGATCGGCAGCGGGCGATTGCGCGAGAACAGCCTGCGCGCTTAGCAGCACCCCGAAGGAAACGAAGATAGAACGAACGGATCACGGCGCCTCCGGCGTTGCTGGAGTAAGAAACGAAAGAGGTGATGAGCGTAATTCAAGCCGGCGCGAACGGTCAAAGCTGAACCGTCGAGATAAAGTTTTGGCGACAACGCCCGTGGAGCTTCGCTCGACCGGGCTGCCGATGTCGGCTGTCCCCACAAAAGCAAAACGCTAGAGGCCGGAGGCGCGCGTGGGCAGTTGCGGTTCAGGAGCGGACGGGCCATCGTCGGGATGAACATTGTGCCGTACGTCGGAGCCTTGCACCCAGAAGATGACATCCTCGGCGATGTTCGTGGCATGGTCGGCGACGCGTTCCAGATTGCGCGCAACCAGCAGCGCGTCGAGCGCCTGCCGGACGATCTCGGGACGATCGTTCATTGTTTTGACGAGCTGGATGAAGGCATCGTCGCGCATGCGGTCGATGACGTTGTCCATTTCGAGCACGGCCTGGGCGAGTTCTACTTTGCCTTCAATGAACGACTCCAGCGCTCGGCGAACCATCGCGCTCACGGCGGTACCCATCCGGCCGATGTCTACCGGAAGATCCGCCGCAGGGAGTTCCACCATATCCATGACGCGCTCGGCGATGTTGACCGCCTGATCGCCAACGCGCTCGAGGTCCGAATTAATCTTGGTGACGGCGAGGATAAAGCGCAGATCGACCGCCATCGGTTGCTGCATGGCGAGCATATCGAAGGCAGCCTCGTCGATTTCGCGCTCGGCAATGTTGATCAGATTTTCGCCCTCGAGCACCATCTGACAGCGGGTGAGGTCGCGCTCCACGTAGGCTTGGCGAGCGCGGTCCACCGCCTGCTCCGCCAGTCCTCCCATGCGAAGCAACCGCTGCCGTAGATCGTCGAGCCCTTGTTGAAAACGCGTGCGCATTATCCGAACCTTTCGTTTATTCGATCTGCCTTATCCGAATCTGCCGGTGATGTAGTCCTCGGTCTTTTTGTCGGACGGCTTGGTAAAAATTTTCTCGGTCTTGTCGAACTCAATCATCTTGCCCAGCAGGAAAAACCCGGTGAACTCGGCGACGCGCGCTGCCTGCTGCATGTTGTGCGTCACAATTACGATGGTATACCGCTCTTTCAGCTGGAAGATCAACTCTTCAATTTTGCCGGTCGAAATCGGATCGAGAGCCGAGCAGGGCTCATCCATCAGCAGAACCTCAGGCTCGACCGCCAGGGCGCGGGCGATGCACAACCGCTGCTGTTGACCGCCTGAAAGACTGGCGCCGGATTTCTTATGCAGATGGTCCTTGGCTTCATCCCATAAGGCCGAAACTTCCAACGAACGCTGTACGATCTCGTCCAGCTTGCGGCGATCGCGAAATCCGTTCAGCTTGAGCCCGGAAGCGACGTTGTCATAAATCGACATGGTCGGAAACGGATTCGGCTTCTGAAACACCATGCCGACCCGCCTTCGCAGCTGCGTGGCAGAAGTGCCGTTATAGGCGTCGATTTCGCCGATGCGGACGCGGCCTTCCACACGCGCCTCGGGAATCGTCTCGTGCATGCGATTGATACAGCGGATGAACGTCGATTTCCCGCATCCCGAGGGACCAATCAGCGCGGTGGCATGGTTGGCCGCCACCTTCAGATTGATGTCATACAACGCCTGTCCCTTGCCGTACCAGGCATTCAGGTTCTCGACCTGGATTCCAACACCCATAAATTATGCCGCTCCGAACGAGCCGCGCCGAACCGCATACCGCACGGCTGCGACCGAGCTTATGATGAGAAGGATGAGGACGAACGATCCCGCCCAAGCCTGGCGGTGCCAGTCGTCGTAGGCGGAGTTGGCATACACATAAATTTGCAGAGGCAGCGCCGCTGTGGGCTGATCGTAGCGCAGATTCCAAAACGTGTTTCCGAGCGCGGTGAAGAGCAACGGAGCGGTCTCTCCGGCTACTCTGGCGAACGCCAGCATGACGCCGGTAATCACACCAGAGGTTGCGGTGCGAAGCGTAATCGAGAGGGTCGTCCGCCAGCGCGGAACTCCAAGACCATAGGCTGCCTCACGAAGAGCTTGCGGCACGAGCAGCAGCATTTCTTCCGTGGTGCGGCAGATCGTCGGGATCATCATGATCGACAGCGCCACACCGCCGGCCAGCGCTGAGAATCCATGTCCGCGAACCAGGATTGCCCATGCGACGATGCCGATTACGATCGACGGCACCCCGTTAAGCACGTCTGCCGTGAAGCGAATGGCTGCTCCAAAGCGGTTGCGTCCGAACTCGGCCAGATAGATGCCGGCGCCGATTCCAAACGGAACGCCGATCAAGCTTGCAATCCCCAGGATCAGCATCGATCCAACGATCGCGTTGGCCATGCCGCCGCCCGGTTCCCCCACCGGCTTGGGAGTTTGCGTGAGGAAGGCCCAGTTGATGGAGCCAACGCCCTTGTATACGAGGTACCCGAAGATAGCGACCAACGGAGCGAGGACGAGCACAACCGTCAGCACAGCTACGCCCGTCATGACGTGATCGGTGACGCGGCGGCGCAGACTGATAGGCGGTACGGTTGCCTGTGCGGTAACGGTGCTCATGCTTTAGGTATTTCCCTTCGCTGGCTGGCCGCGCGTCACAGTCCACACCAGCAACTGGGCCAGCGCGTTCACGATGATCGTGACCACGAAGAGGGCCAGGCCGATCTCGACCAGGGCAGAAAGATAGGTGTCGCCGGTCGCTTCGCTGAATTCGTTGGCCAGGACGCTGGCCATGGTGTATCCGGGCGCAAACAAGGACTTCGCAATCTCCGGCCGATTGCCGATCACCATGGTGACCGCCATCGTCTCTCCCAAGGCTCGTCCCAGCCCAAGGATGATCCCTCCGACGATTCCAGCGCGCGCATTACGCAGTACGCCAACCCGGATCATCTCCCAGCGCGTCGCACCCAACGCCAGCACCGCTTCTCGTTGGTGCTGCGGTACGACCATCAGCACCTCACGAGCGATCGAGGAGATGATGGGAATAATCATCACCGCGAGAATGATCCCAGCAGCGAGCATGCCGATTCCATACGGAGCTCCGGTGAAAAGCCCTGTCCAGCCAAGGGTCTTTCCCAGAAAAGGTTCTACGTACCCGCTCAAGAGCGGCACGAGAACGAATATGGCCCATAGGCCGTAAATCACGCTGGGAATCGCAGCCAGCAACTCAACGAAGAACGACAGTGGCGCCCGGAACATCTTGGGACACATCTCGGTAGTAAACACGGCGACGCCCACCGCCAACGGAACTGCGATGACCAGAGCCACCAAGGAGGAAACCAGCGTCCCATAGATGAACGGAAACGCGCCGAATTGCTCGTTAACCGGATCCCAGTCGCTGGTACCGAAGAACTTGAAGCCAAATGCGTGCCAGGAGAGGCGTGAACCCGAGATCAGCTCGTAAACGATGAGGACCAACACCCCGAGTACGGCCAGGGCGCAAAGCAGCATCGTGGAACGGAAAATGCGATCAGGAACTTCGCCGCCAGAGGCACGCATCAGGGGCGCCGTCCGGGGCGCGCTCAAGGCTGTAACTCTCGTGGCTTCAACGGGTTGCGGACCAGGCATATCAGGCCGTGAAAATGCAGAGTTGGCCATCGCAACCACCCTAGCAGAGAGTTGTTACAAAGGTGTTAAAATGGTTTAGGTTTTTCAGCCGTCCTGAGTTCCCTCATCAATCGGCCGGAGTTTTGAATCACTGGACGCCCGCAGGGCCCAAGTTGTTGTTTCCAGCGTGATGGATTCTTTTCCTCCCTCAGGACCTGATTTTTCATTCGATTTTTATGGCGATCGCATCCGAGCGCGGCAAACTCATTTTTCGCAAGACCGAACGGGACCTGCTCCGGTTGTCCGAGGAGCATGCACCTGAAGTCGTCCACAGCTTCCGGACCACCACCCGACGGTTGCAGATTCTCCTGGAACAGCTCGTTTCCAACCGCGATCGCAACCAGAAAAAGCTGGTGAAGATGCTCAACCGCATCCGCAAGCGCGCGGGACGGGTGCGAGATCTCGATGCGCAGCTTACAGCTCTGCGCAGCCTGAAAGTTCCGCTGGAGCCACGCCGGAAAACCCAATTGACCCAGCAGCTTCTTGAGCTTCGCGCGAAACACGAAGCGAAATTGGGCAAAGTTCTGAAAAAGAAAGAAATCCGCGAGATACGGGAGCGCCTGCAGCGAGCTGCGAAGTCGGCTGAATTCGACGCCAGAAAAAATCCACTGACGGTCGCCAGGCAGATGATCGAATCTGTCGAGCGCCCGGCGGGACGCATCGATGAAGACTTGCTGCATCAATACCGGATTGCGGTCAAGCGAGCGCGCTATGCCGCGGAATTCGCGCCCAAGTCGGCGGACTCTACAGAATTCATCGCGCAACTAAAGCGCTTACAGGATGCGCTCGGGAACTGGCATGACTGGCTAATTCTGACGCACACAGCCGTCCAGCGCCTGGGCGATATTAACCAGTCGCCGCTGGTGGCCGCCTTGCATAACGTGACGCGAGGAAAATTCCGTCATGCGGTTGCCGAACTGACTTCGAGCGCCAGCATCTCTGCCGGAAAATCCGTAACGCCGCCTCCTCGGAAAATAGAAGCCAAGGCACCGATTCTCGTCGACAAGACAGAAACAGCAGCTTAATCCCCCACCCCCGGACGTGACGCAGTTCCCTCCCGCATGTAAACTGTTGAGCTTCCCATGCCCACGTTCGCCGCGGTCGATGTCGGTTCCAATTCCGTTCGCCTGAAAATCGCTCGTTTGCATGGCGGGCGCCTGCGCGCTTTGCATGAGGACCGCGAGGTGACTCGTCTCGGAGATGGAGTTTTCGGCTCGGGATTCCTCACTCCGGATTCGATGGCCGAGACGGTCAAGGTTCTGCGCCGCTTTCATCGCGCTACACAGCAGATTGTTACCGACTCCGTGCGCGTCGTCGCCACGAGCGCGCTCCGCGACGCACGGAACTCTCAGGCATTTCTGGAGTGGGTGAGGTCGGCAACGGGCTGGCGGGTTGAAATCATCTCCGGGGTTGAAGAGGCGCGCCTTATTCACCTCGGCCTGGTTTCAGGCCCGCGCATCGACAGTTCTCCGATGCTGATGATGGATCTCGGCGGCGGCAGCTGCGAGTTGACTGTCTCGCAGGGCGGACACATTCGGGATGCTGTCAGCCTCCCGCTCGGCGCAGTTCGCCTGACCAATGAATTTCTTCGCCACGACCCTCCGCGCAAGGGCGAACTCAAGCGGCTGCGAGGTTTTGTCGCCCGCGAAGTGAACCGCGTTGTCGATCGCATAGCAGCATCGAAGGTGAAAAACGTAATCGCGACGTCAGGCACAGCTGCCGCTCTGGCCGCGGTCGCGGGCCACCTGCGGCGCGGAGGCGCGCGCCAGCGACAGATGGTGTCGCGCGCGGAAATGACGCGCATCGCGAAGCGGCTGTCGCGCTTGCCGCTCGCGGAGCGGCGCAAGATCGAAGGAATCGGCCCCCGCCGGGCTGAAATCATCGTTGCGGGCGCCACGGTCTATCACGAACTTGTCGACCGTCTCCATCTCAAAGGCTTTCGCTATTCGCCGCTCGGCTTGCGCGACGGAACTCTGGCGCAGATGGCGGCGGATTACGATCGCAGCACTCGCTCCGGCAGGCAGATCGAATCCGAGCGGTGGGAATCAATCATGAAAGCGGTCGCGCACTACCACGTGGATCGCAAACATGCGCTCGACGTCCGTGATGCAGCGACTCTACTGTTTTCTTCGCTGCGCTCCGTGCATCGCCTTCCACCGGAATATCGCGAGTGGCTGACGGCGGCCGCCATGCTGTATGAGGTTGGCGACTACGTAAATCGCAACGGAAGACACCGGCACGCGAACTACATCATTTCGAATTCTGAGATTCTCGGCTACACGCCGCAGCAGCGGCGCCTGATTGCGGCGATTGCGCGCTATCTGGGGAAAACGCGCCCCTCGCTGGAAGATGGTCCGATGAAACTGATCGACGCGTCCGACCGCGGAGATGTTCAGAAGGCGATCGTCCTGCTTCGTCTGGCTCGTGCGTTGAATCTGGGGCGAAGCCGCGCCGTGGAAAAGGTTCGCATCGGGCTGCGATCCGCCGGGGTGAAGTTAACGCTCGTTCCGCGGCGGCGCATGGGAGTGGATCTGGAACTCTGGGCGATCGAAAAAGAATGTGATTATTTCCGGGAAGTGTTCGGCAGAGAACTTTCCACGGCCGTGTCGTAAAGCGTCCGCACGAGTTTCGGTGTGAAGCACCACTGAAGCGTCCCAGAAGTACGGCGCATTTCCACCTTCGCCACCGCACCCTTTTTCAGTTCAAGAGACGCTTCACAGCCTGAATCGCTGATAATCGCCCCCAGGAACTGGCTCAGATTCGGATTGTGTCCCACGACCATGATCGCTTCCTGGCGGGAATATTTCTCCAGCAACTTGCGGAAGTCGGCGAGCCCCGCCCCCGGACGAAGCGCGGCATCGATCTGCAATTTGCCTTCGTAACCAAGCTCGTTTCCCACAAGCGAAGCCGTCTGCGTGCATCGTTTCAACGGGCTGGAGACGATCACGTCCACTTGAGTATTCAAAGCCGTAAGGGCACGGCCAACGTAGCCGCACTGCTCAATTCCTTCTTTGTCGAGAGCGCGTTTTTCGTCTTTTTTCGGATTGGCGACGTGTTCGCCCGCACTCGCGTGACGCAGAAAGTACAGGATCATCTCAGCTTACCGTTCCCTTCCCACGCTTACTTTACGCCTGTGCGTGGGGGCAGGGGCGGGCATAAGCGCAGGCGCCTTCCCTTCCGCCACGCTCATCAGGAAATCCTGCGCGCTGAAAGCTGCAGCGCCGAGAGGCGGACGCCGGTTGCGCTTTCCATGGACCGGCTGCCACACGGGAATATATTTCGCGTCGCTCAGCAGAATCCGGGCTTTTCGGTTGTCTGCCAGGTAAGCGCCGAGAATCTCGTGACGAATCCGTTCACGCAGCATCTCGTCGCGCACGGGCACCAGCACCTCGACGCGCTCGTAGAGATTGCGCGGCATCCAGTCCGCGCTGCCGATGTAGATCTCTTCGTCGCCGCCATTCGCAAAACAGAAGATGCGGCTGTGCTCCAGAAAGCGGCCGACGATACTGCGCACGCGGATATTGGCGCTCACGCCGCGCACGCCGGGACGCAACGCGCAGATGCCCCGAACAATCAGATCAATCGGCACTCCCGCCTGCGATGCTCGATAGAGCGCTTGAATAATATTCTTATCGAGCAGCGCGTTCATCTTGGCGATAATGCGCGCCGGCTTTCCCTGCATGCGCATGTTCAGCCTCACGATCAATCAGAGCCACGCATTTTTCCGCCAGGTCGAGCGGTGCAACCAAAAGCGGCTCGTAGCTGGGATTCTCCGCGTAGGCGGTCAGGAAGCTGAAGACATCGTGAACGGCGCGGGTGATCTCGGGATTCGCCGTGAACAGGCTGAGATCGGAGTAAATGCGCGCCGTGGTCGCATTGTAATTTCCCGTGCCGATGTGCGCATAACTGCGCGTAACTCCGTCTGGATCGCGACGCACCAGCAGCGAAAGCTTGCAATGCGTTTTGAGGCCGACAAGGCCATGAAAGACCTGCACGCCCGCATCTTCCATGTCACGTGCCCAGCGAATGTTCGAAGCTTCATCGAAGCGGGCCTTCAACTCCACCACCGCGGTGACTTCTTTGTGTGAAGCTGCTTCCATCAATGCCGGCACAATGTGGGAGCGTTCGCTCGTCCGGTAAAGCGTCTGCTTGATCGACAGAACTTTGTCGTCCTCGGCCGCCGAACCGATAAACGAAACGACTGCATCGTACGAGTCGAACGGGTGATGCAGCAGGATGTCGTGCTGGCGCAACTCCTCGAACAAGTCTTTGGATTTCGATGTAAGCCGCAATTCCCGTGGCGTAAACGGACGGTCCTTCAGGTCTGGGCGATCCACTTGCTCGTACACATTGAACAGCCGCACCAGGTTCACTGGACCATTCACGGGAAACACCTGCCATGGATCCAGTTCGAATACGGTTCGCAAGCGGTCGATGATTTCTGGGTCGGCGTCGGCTTCGATCTCCATCCGAACCGCGTCGCCCTTGCGGCGGTTGTGCAATTCAGTGCGGACCGACTCGAGCAGGCTGCGAGCTTCTTCCTCCGCCAGATACAGATTGCTGTTGCGGGTCACGCGGAAGGGAGCCGACGAAACAATGTCGTAGCCGTGATACATCCGCACGGCGTGGTGAGCGACCAGGTCTGCGAGAAAAATAAAGTCGGCAGTCCCATCGGACGGAAGCCGAACGAGTCGCGGCAATGCGCGCGGAACCGAAACCACGCCCGTATAAGTCAGCGCAGAACGCCGACGCCGCCGCAACAGGAAACCCTACGCACAATGCCTTGTTGATCACCCGCGGAAACGGGTGTGCCGGGTCCACGGTCACCGGCGTTAGCAGCGGATCAAGCTCCCGCTCGCAATACTCATCGACAAAACGTAGAGCTTGAGGATCCAACTCGTGCAAGCCCAGCACTCGAATGCCGTTGACCGAAAGAGCTGGCCGTAGGCGTGTGCTCCAGCAGTCATATTGGTCGTCAACGAACTCATGCGTCAGCTTGTTGAGCTCGTCACGCTTCTCGGTCAACGTCAGGCCGTCTGGACCCGCTTCGTTATAGCCATCTTCGATCTGCTGCATCATCGCCGCAACGCGTACTTCGAAGAACTCGTCAAGATTGCTGGCCGAGATGGACAAGAACTTCAAGCGCTCGAGAAGAGGATTGCCCTCATCTTCGGCCTCTTCGAGCACACGACGGTTAAACGCGAGCCACGAGGTGTCCCGATTGAGGAAGTACTGGGGATTGTCCAGTGAGATGCGAGCCATGGAACGCGCCTAACAACTACTTTCCTGTGAAGTCGCAGTCGCCGGTCGAGCCTTGATCCGGGCCGTACCGGCGAACGCGAGCAGTTAGTATAAAGCATCCGTAACCGGGGCTCGAAAATCGACTCAAGTCTGGCACTTGCCTTCCGCTGGGAACAAAACCCGGCACGGGCAGCATATTTTCGCGCTGCTCGTGCCGGCCGTTTCTTTCGTACTTCAGAACCTCAACTGCCGCTCGCTACGGCAAGTAATACCGGAACGAGGTGAAGATCATCGAATCGAGCCCATGCGGCTGGTTCGGCGATGATGTTCCCGACCACGCGTTGCGGGTGATGTAGGAATACTGCGGTCCCCACTGGATTCGGCCTTTGGGTCCGTTGTAGATCCGGTACCAGAAGCCCGCCGTTCCTTCGATCAGGACTCGCGTGTCGGCGGTGCAGCCGGAGAGTCCGCCCGGCAGAAATCCGTTGTTGTTCGCAGGACCAGTTTCCGTGAAGCACCCGGTGTTGTTGAACTGCGGAGATCCGTAACCCACAGCTTTCTTGAGAATTGGATCATAGGTGGCGCTGCGGCCCGCGTATTCCGCGCCCGTATTAAAGTAAATATCGAGCTTGGGTCCGTGCCACTCGAGCGTCGCCAGACCCTGCAAGCTCTTGATCAAGCCCAGCGTGCCGTCGTCGCGCACGGTCACGTCGGAGAGCCCGCCACTGCCGTAGCGGCCGATTCCAGCACCGCCGAAGCCGTGCAATCCGAAGTCGACCTTCTTGCCGGCAAACGACCAGCGAGCGTTAGCGCCGATACCGCCGCCATTCTTTGAAGAGTTGTAAGCGCCTTTGGCATTCGGTCCGGGGGTCGTGCTCAGACAGTTCGTCGTCGAGGCGACGTCTTCGCAAGGGAAGACCCGGTCACGGAAGCGGCTGAACACACCAAAGACTTCGTAGTGTCCAAATCCAGGCTCAAAAGCAAGTTTGGCAACCACGTCGGGTGAAGGATTGAAGGCATACGATGCCGCAGGCGTACAGGTTGTGGTTGCCGCGGTGTCGGTGCTGTTGAGTGCCGTGCTGCAAGTGGTGATAGCACCGTTGTACAGTCCGCCACCCGCGCCGGCCGAGCCGAGCAGGAAGTTGGCGGCGTTGTTATGAGTCGTGAGCGTGGCCTGCGCGTTTTCGAGCGAAACCGCGAACCAGACCTTGTTGTCGAAATCCTTCACCAGGCGAGCACCGTACTGGCGCGCCCAGCTGAAGCCCACTTGGTACTGAGGATCGATCGTCATCGGCAGAGCTTCCGATCGGTTGTCTACGCCATGCTTGGTTTCGGTGACCAGGCTCCACATCTGCCCGCCAGTGAAGCTCCAACCGTTGTTAAACGCGGCCTGGCCCCATACTTGACGCTGCCGGAGTGTATAGCTGTCGCTCTGGTTGTTATTGGAAGTGACGCCAGCGGACAGGAAGTCAGCCTCGTAGTAGCCGGATAGCTTCACGTTATCCAGCTTCCCTTCCGCCAGCATCGAGATCCGCGACTGGCGTCCGGACCCGAAGAACTCGGAGATCGAGCTCTGCGACGCGCCCGGCATGGTTAGAGAGTTGAAGGGGGTGTTGATATCCCCACCCAGTGCACGCGTGCGGTAGACGGTTTCACCCGCCAGGAAGCCGCCGGGAGTGAGCGTGATTCCCTTAAAATGAATCGTCGTGGGAGGCTCGGACAGCTTCTTCTGCGTGTCCTGGACGGCTACGACCGTGTTGGCCATGTTGCCCTTCAGGTCGGTAACATCATTCTTCAGATCTGTGACCGTCTGCTGCTGTTGCGTGGCAACGGCCTGAGCGGCGTCCGCTTTGCTTGACGCGTCCGCGGCTGCGCTCTGCGCCTGCTGCACCGTCTGATCTTTTTGGTGAAGTTGATCGCGCAATTCCTGAATCTGCCGTTCCTGCTGCGCCAGCGCTGCCTGTTGCGCGGCGATCGCATCTTTCAGGGCTTGTACGTCAGCCGCCGTAACCGCGGTTGACTTCTTTTTTGTCGTTTTTGGTGGCGTACTGGTTTGACCTACAAGTCCGGTCGCCAGCAACAGGATTAGACACAACTTCCACTCAGACCTCATCGTCCACTCTCCTTTTTTTCGCAGTGAATCAAAACCCGGGGCGCCTTGGGTTTCTTTACTTGATCTGCTTGATTGCTTCTTTCACTTTCGCAACCACGTTCTCCGGAAGAGGTGCATAGGCCAGGGCAGATGCCATTTTCTGCCCGTCGGAAACCATCCAATTCAGAAAATCAGCGAGGATTTTCCCCTTTGCCGCATCTTTGGACTGCGCCGGAATCAGTAGCCACGTAAAACTTGAAATGGGATACGCGTCCTTGCCGGGAGCATTCGTGATCGATACACGAAAATCCGCTGGCATCTTCGGAGCCGAAGCCGCAGCCGCGGTGACGCTGTCGAGGGAGGCCTTTACGAAAACTCCCGCCGAATTCTTTACGCTTCCATAGGGAATGTTGTTCTGCACTGCGTATATCAGCTCGACATACCCAATCGAGCCCGACAGCTGTCGAATCAGGCCGGCAACGCCTTCATTTCCCTTGCCGCCCATTCCGATCGGCCACTTCACCGAAGTGTCCGCGCCAACCTGGTTCTTCCAGTCGGAACTTACCTTCGAGAGATAGTCAGTCCAGATGAAACTCGTGCCGCTGCCGTCGGAACGGTGGACGAGAATGATCGGTTTGTCCGGAAAATTTACGCCTGGATTTGCAGCCGCGATCGCTTTGTCATTCCAACTGGAAATCTTGCCGAGAAAGATGCCCGCCAAAGTCTCAGGCGTGAACTTCACTTCCCCGCTCACTCCAGGAATGTTATAGGCAGGAACAACCGCGCCGAGGACGGTTGGAATATTCAGAATCTTCGTGCTTGAATCTTGCAACTGTTTGTCGGTCATGGGCATGTCGCTGGCGCCAAAATCGACGGTGCCGGATGTGACTTGCCGGATTCCACCTCCGCTGCCGATCGGCTGATAGTTCACTTGAACATCGCCATGAACCTTGTGATATTCGCTGAACCACTTGGAATACATCGGTGCGGGAAATGTAGCGCCTGCTCCGTTCAGCGTGGTCTGCCCTACGACCGGCATGGCCAACAGAACACACACCAACAGCAGCACAAGTTTGCGCATTGCCAGGTAATTCCTCCTCAAGTAGGTGTTCCCCTTTCTATCTTCGATGTGTTAAAGGACCGTTACAAACGGGTGAATTTCTGATGAACTGGGTAAGGAAAACACCCGTGTTGACGGCGAGAGAGCCTAAGAATAACGGCAACGCCCGCGCCGGCGATAACCCGCGGTGTTAAACATTTGTCACGTCGATTGCGATACATTCAAATCTGAGGATTGCGAATTCATGACTGATTCTCCCCGCTACGCTCCCGGATGGCCCGGCATTCCGCCGCGCTGGACTTCCAGCGCCAAGAGTGGGGCCGGCACCGCGCTCAACCAGCAGAGTAAAGTCTGGTTCACTCTCAGTCACGGCATCCTCAACGAAGTGTATTTTCCGCGGGTCGATCAGGCCTGTACTCGCGATATGGGCTTCGTCATCACCAATGGCAGCGATTTTTTCTCAGAAGAAAAACGGGATTGCACTTTTGAAAACCGCCCGATCGAGCCGGGCATCCCGGCATATGAAATGACCAACACCCACATTGCGGGCCGCTACCGCATGCACAAAGAAGTTCTCAGCGATCCCTTCCGGAATGTGGTGCTGCAAAAAGTCCGTCTCGAGCCGCTGATCGGCCAGTTGTCGGACTACCGATTGTTCGCGATCCTCTCGCCCCACCTGGCAAACTTCGGATATGGCAACACCGGCTGGATCGGCGACTACAAGGGCTACCCGATGTTTTTCGCCCAGCACGATGGCGTGACCTTGAGCCTGGCGTCTTCTGCGCCATGGAGGAAGATGTCCGTGGGTTTCGTCGGCGCTTCCGACGGCTGGCAAGACCTCTCGCAGCACTTCCGAATGGAATGGGAGTACACCCGAGCGGAGAACGGGAACATCGCATTCACAGGAGAGATCGATCTTGCCGCCTGCAACGGCGAGTTCATCGTTGCCCTCGGATTCGGATCGATTTCGACCGAAGCTGGTCAGCAAACTCGCTCGGCTCTCTTTGAGAATTTCGACGAAATTCGCGGCCACTATACCTCGCAGTGGCGCAACTGGCAAACCAAGCTGATTAAGCTCGACGACCCCCCGCGGCAGAATGATTTGTATCGCGCCTCCACAGCGGTGTTGCGGACTCACGAGTCCAAGGACTTTCTCGGCGGCATCATTGCAAGTCTCTCGATCCCGTGGGGATTCAACAAAGGCGATGAAGATCTCGGCGGATACCACCTCGTCTGGCCGCGCGACCTGGTGGAGACTGCAGGAGCGCTGTTGGCGGCTGGCGCAACCACCGACGCGGTGCGCGTCTTACGCTACCTCGAGGCCACGCAGGAAATGGATGGGAATTGGGCGCAGAATCTGTGGCTCGATGGCCGTCCTTATTGGGGCGGCGTCCAGATGGACGAAACCGCCTTCCCCATCCTGCTCATCGATCTCATGCGCCGCGAAGCTCCTGACGCGTTGGGTAAGCTCGAGCGCTGGTGGCCGATGGTTCGCAATGCCGCGAGCTTCATCATCCGAAATGGCCCGGTGACGCAGCAGGATCGCTGGGAGGAGGACGCCGGCTATTCGCCCTTTACGCTCGCTGCGGAAATTTCCGCTTTACTCGCAGGCGCCGATATTGCCGACCTCACGGGACATCAGCAGCAAGCGCAAACCATGCGCGACACCGCCGACGCATGGAACGCCAATATCGAGCGTTGGGTCTACGCCAGTGGGGGAGATCTGGCGCAGCAACTCGGAATTGAGGGCTATTACGTGCGCATCGCCCCCCCCGACTCCGACGGCGCGGCTTCGCCGACACAGGGGTTCGTTCCCATCAAGAACCGCCCGCCCGGACAAGATGGCGAGCGCGCTTATCACATCATCAGTCCCGATGCGCTGGCCCTGGTCCGATTCGGCTTGCGCGCGCCCGACGATCGCCGGATTCTCAATACGTTGCGCGCCATCGACGCGCTGCTCGCTGTGGAGCTTCCACAGGGACCGTGCTGGTATCGCTACAACGGCGACGGTTACGGCGAACACAAAGATGGCTCGGCTTTTGATGGAACTGGAATCGGCCGCGCCTGGCCGTTGCTTGCCGGAGAGCGCGCCCACTACGCTCTGGCCGCCGGACATCGCGACGAAGCCGAGGGCTTGCTCACCGTCATGGAAAATTCCACCGCCGGACACAGCCGTCTTCTTCCCGAACAGGTTTGGGATGCGGCTGACATTCCGGCGCTGGAGCTTTTCCGCGGTAAGCCTACAGGCTCTGCGTGCCCGCTCGTTTGGGCGCACTCCGAGTACATCAAGCTGCGCCGATCGATTCGCGATGGCAAGATCTTCGACCAGCCCCCCCAAACCTATAAGCGTTATGTGATCGACAAACACGGGCGGCAGCATTTCGGCTGGCGTCTCAACAACAAACCACGCACGGTTCCCCGCAACCAGACACTTCGTCTGAATCTTCTCAATCCGGCGCTCGTGCACTGGAGCACCGACGACTGGAAGACCGCACACGACACCGGTACCCGTGACACAGGACTGGGAATCTATACCCTCGATCTACCAACTGCATCCATGCCAGTGGGAAGCCAGGTTGTCTTCACGTTTTTCTGGATAAACGAAAATCGATGGGAAGGCACGGACTACCGCGTGACAGTCGAGGAGAGTTGATGGGGAGCCGGCGCTAGGAAACGCTCAGAGCTAGAAGTTATTCGCGCGAATCGTGTTTTCTCGATTTTCCCTCGAGAATCTTCGTGCCCTTGGTTGAACGCTTTATTGCTCTTCCACCCTCGAATAGCAGAGCTCCACTACGGTGCAATCGTCACTCAAAGGGTTACCAGAACAGAATTCCGTGACCGCGGAAAAGATCCCTTCCAGCGTCGGCGACTTGGCGGCAGCCGCTTCCAGGCGGAAGTCTTCAAAGAAGTCTCCCATCGCATTTTCCGCTTCGGTCACTCCGTCCGTGACGAGTATAAAACGGTCACCGGACTGCATCTGGCAAGTCGAACTCTCGAAGGTCGCGTCGGCCAGAAGTCCAACGGGAACGTTCCCGTGAGGAGGGCGAATGACCTCGCCGGCGCAGACCAGTAGCGGAGGTACGTGGCCGCAATTCACGTATTCGAGTTCGCCGTCCCGCTTCAAACGCACGAGCAGCACGGTCGCATATTTCTCGCCCACAAGTTTGTCGGTAAAAAAGCGGTTCACCGCAGAAACCACATCGAGCAAGGGCATCCCAGCACTCAGATGGGAATAGATCATCCCTTGGAGCGTTGAAGCCAGGAGTGCGGCCGAAACTCCCTTCCCGCTGACGTCCGCCAGAACCACGGCCAGTCCCTCTTTGGTATTCACCGCATCAAAAAAATCTCCGCCAATTTCTTTACAAGAAAGGTTCTTGCCGCGCAGCCGTGCAAACGGCACTTCTGGAATCTTCACCTGCATCAGCCGCTGCTGGATGCTGGCCGCGATGCCCAACTCCTGCTGGTATCGCCGCGCTTCTTCTTCGGCCTGCACCAGGCGAGCGTTCTCGATCAGCGACGCAGCTTCTGTCGCGATCGCATGCAGAATGTCGTGGCCGACTCCGCTGATATCCCGCGAGGCAAAACGCGAGTCGACGTAAAGAACACCCATGGCTTGTGCCGCGTTAGCTCCGGGCAGCGGAGTCTGCGCGTCACGTGTTGCCTGCACCTGCATTTTCCGCAACGGAATGCACACCACCGTTCGCAGATCGTAAGCCACAATGCTTTGCCGGCCCGCCATATCGAGCGACTGGCTGGTGTCGGTCAGCAAGAATTCCGAATTCGCCCGCATCGATTCTTCGAGGATGGAGTGCGAAATCGTCTTGTCGTCAAGCAGTGGTTCTTTCTTGGAGTTGCGCCCTGCCGCGAGACGTAACTTCCCTTCTTCATCCTTCAGGAACACGTAAGCGCGTTCGGCCCGCGTCAACTGCAGCGTGACGTCGAGCATGGTGATCAGAATTTCATCCAGCACACCTGCCGTATTCAGTTTGCGTGCCGCCTCCAGAAACCAGCGCAGAGTTTCCAGTTCCGTGGTCTCCGGCTTGATCCCGATGCCGGAAATCTGGCTCAGAAACTCTCTGGCCGTATTGGAAGTTGCGTGCGCCGGGTTAAACAGGATGTACGCCGAATCGCGAGCGCCAAACTCAAGCCGGTCGCCGCGTTCCAGCTTTTGGCGCTGGATCCGCTCGCCATTGACGAACGTGCCGTGCTTGCTGCCGAGATCGATCAGGAAGAATTCCTGTCCCTCCTGCATGATCTGCGCGTGATCGCGCGAGACCCGCGGGTCGGCGATGACCAGATCCTTATCCACCTTCCGCCCGACGGTAAAGGGCGTGCGGTTCAGAACAATGTTTTTTTGCTCGCTGCCCTGCACGAACACCAATGCGGGAAAGACCCCGGAACCGGAGCCGTGATGGCTGTGATGACTGATTGTGTTCAGGGCCATGAAAGGTCAATCGGCGCGCCGTTCCCCATGTTCAACGGGCAGCACCCGGGCGGTTCTGTTGCCGTCAACAGACTACTCTGCCGCCGCGTCCTGCCGCAAGATGCGCGACCCCTGCAGTACGCTCCTCGTCACTAACAACAACGCCAGGACCGCGACTGGAATGGCAAAAGTCGAGTAGAACGGCAGCGCCCACCCCCTCTGCACGACCGTCAGCGGCAGCAACAACAACGCAATCACGAGCGATAGAGCGCCGATCCACGGGAAAAACACGGCCAGAGCTGTAAGTGCAACCAGGAACCGCGAGAAGAGACTCTTCTGCCACAAATCCCGAATCGAGCGCGTCGATCACCATCAATGCCGGAATCAGCAAAAGCTGGTTATAAGGCGCGAACATCGGGATCACTGCCAGGGTCACCGCTAAAGCCAGAGAAAACGACCATTGAAACTCCGCCGAGCCCTCCCTAGCCCTCCGCACGCGCCAGACTCAAGAAAAGGAATACACCCACGAGGATCGCGGCCAAGACTCTGCCCCAAGTCGGAGTCAGGGCGATGTCGAGTACCGATTTTCCTCCGCCCGTGTACCGATAGTACGCAGCGCAGGCCTCGCGAAATTCACCGATCCATCCCGGCAGCAGCCATTCACCCGCACTTGCCAGCGCGGCAATGGTTAGAAGGAAGCCCCATAGCGCACGCCGTCGTTCTCGCCAGTTGCCTAAAACCCAGATGCAGAGCCATAGAGCCGGCAGCGCAACCAGCTGCGGCTTGATGCTTGCAAGCGCTAATAATATTCCGGCCCAGACAAAATGCCGGCGCGCAAGACAGCACATCGTTCCCGCCAACAGGGCTGCTACCAGCAGAGAGAGCTGTTGCAACTTCAATCCTTGAACCGATGGGAAGCAACTCAAAGTAAGCAGCATCCACGCAAATTTCGCGACCGAATGAATGCGCCATCCGATGGCCTCCAGCCACAGAAGCACAGACGCCGCGGTAATCAATAACAACAGCCAAAAGAAAATCGCATGGACGATTGCGAACGGCAATCCCACCGTCGGCGCCAGAAGGAACACGACATATAGCGGATACGCAAACGCCTGCTGGTCCTTGGGATCATTCGGACGCGAAGGATCCAGCGGGCGTCCGTAGTAGCCGATCTGAATTTCTCGCGTGACCTCGTCGCTATATGGATCGCGACCGTGGAGAAGCAACTCACGCGCCCCCAGCCAGCGCGGGTAAAGATCCGATAGGTTCCCGCGGGGTTTCTGCTGCGCGATTTCCTCTGCTCGCTGGTGAGGGATCAAGATGAGCTGTACATAAATCCACATACTGCCCGCGGCGAGCAGCGCAAGCAAGAATCCGAGTTTCGATCGAGTCCCCATGATCCGGGCCGTATGCTCCGCCCTGTACGGCGGCGCAGCGCAAACGCTCCGCGTCGCGGACCCCATGTTACAACTTATGCTTCACCATGCCCGAAATCCGAACCCGGCTGCTCATCTCGACTGCTCTCGGCGTTGCCACCGGGCTGTTCTGCTGGTTTCTGATGGGCCGCCTTCATCAGGGCAGCGCTGATTTTTCGTGGGCCATTCGTGCGGCCCGCGACTTACTCGCAAGACGGAATCCGTACGACACGCCGTATCAGCTCTACCCTCTGTCCTCCGCACTATTCGGGCTTCCGTTTGTGCGTATGAGTGCTGAAACCGCCGCGGGAATCTTCTATGGACTCAGCACCGCGTTATTGGCGTTCGGAATCACCCGTCACGGCTATCACCGGCTCCTGATTTTTCTTGCGTACCCGTACTGGGCAGGAATGCTGACTGTGCAATGGATTCCGCTGATCATGGCCAGCGCGTTCTTTTCCCTGCTTCTGCCAGTCACTCTTGCGAAGCCGCAAATTGGTCTGCCCGTGGCCTTGACCCACCTCAGCCGGAAGGGCGTGATGGCATGTCTGTTCGTTCTGGCTTTAAGTTTCGTGGTTATGCCGCACTGGGTTTCGCTGTGGCTTGCGCACGCTGGACGCTATGCGCGGTTCATCCCCTTGTTTGTGCTTCCCGGCCCGCTCCTCGCGGCAGCGCTGTTGCGCTATCGGGACCGGGACGCCTGGCTTCTGTTTCTGGGAGCGTGCGTACCGCAGCGCTGGTTTTATGATCCGTTCTATTTATGGCTGATCCCGCGCACTCGCCGCCAGATCGTCTACACCGCCAGTCTGAGTTGGATCCCCGGAATCTGGCGTTGGTTTTACTCACCGCAGAGCTTCACCCAAGTAGGGCGCTGGACGGTACTGTGGATGTATCTCCCAATGCTCGTGGTTTTGTTGTTGCGGGAACCGCCAGACACCACGCCAGAACGAGAAGCACAAGCGCGAACAGATTTTCGTGAGCGTAATAGAGAGTAAGAATTAGATAGAGCGGGCTAAAAAACATCAAGCCCAATAGGACTTCGATCAGTCCAGTTCGCGCGGTCGGCCGCTGAAGACCCTGTCCCAGAATGCGATCCAGTGTGATGAACGCCGGAAGCAACAGAATACTCATATCGTGGTTGTAGCTGTGGTAGCCGACAAGGAAGGTTGCGACGATGGCAATCGAGAAGCCCTCGTTCCAACCAGCGATGTCGAGCAACTCCTCCGGCCTCCATTTGCCGCGACGCCCAGACCAGCAGTCCCAGCGAGGACGCGATCAGTGCCAACTCCAGCCACATCGGAACAGGTTTCAGCCATGTCCATCCGGTAAATAGCCCCCGCAGGTTCGGCATGTTTTCCGGGACGATTACGCCCGCCGGTTGCCGACGATTGATCTGCAATACGTATTGGGGATAGTAGAGGAGTTGCTTCCATCCCGCGACCGCCCAGGAAGCGGCAAAGTCCAAAACCGAAGCCGACAAGGATCCCGCCGAGAGCCCGCCACCGCCGGCGCAGCAGCAAGA
Organism: uncultured Acidobacteriota bacterium; assembly: GCA_963700225.1. Taxonomy (GTDB): domain Bacteria; phylum Acidobacteriota; class Terriglobia; order Terriglobales; family Acidobacteriaceae; genus Sulfotelmatobacter. Next base: position 804,962 of record CAVOWU010000009.1, on the reverse strand, counting down.
TGAAAGCAAAAGGCAGAACGAGGTGGAACTTGAACAAACCCAGGCCAAGAAATACGCCAGCTCGAAGGTCTTGTGAGCGTCGGAATGCTCCATAGGCCAGACAATAGAGCACCAACAGGAGGATCGAATCCTGCCCCTGCAGTAACCCGTATGCAATCGGAAAGAACGCGAACGGAGCCAATATCAGCAGCAAACTGAAACTTGACCCTAGCGTTGGAAGCCACGGGCGCATGAGGAATGCGCTCGCGCCGACCAGCAGCAGATTCACCAATAACCACAGGAAATAGGCACGAAGGTATGGCAGGTACGTCAGGATCACGAACAGCAGAGCTTCAAACGGGGGATGATTGAAAGGCAAAGGATGATCGCGAACGTCCGCACCGGGAACAACCTCCCGCCACGCCGCGCCCTGCGCTTGATCGCTGTAGAGCACGGAGCCCTGGCCGTGTCGGACCATGAGTCCGGCGGTATAAAAGATGCTGAAATCGGGCGAGCCCGCCAGTAACCGGTATCGAGCCAGCCAGAAAACCGTGCAATGCAGCGCGATCATACCCAGGCAGAACGAGGTCAGCACAAACCGGAGCTTGGGCCAGTCCGACATGAGGCGCGGTCGATTGTATCCCACCCACCCTCGTCCGACCCGGGATTGAGGCCCTCCGACCCGAGTCGGCGGACCGGTTACCGACAGTAATCCCTGGTGCAAGAATTTGTCACTTTCCGCCAAGATGCGGGTATGATTACCGTAAGTCGAGTGGCGGCGAGCCCCTATAAAGTTCCCAGCTGGGCTTCCGAATACCATTCCTATCGATCTTGAAAAACGCAGGCAGGAGAAAACCAATGATCCTAGAGGCAGCGCGTGGTCTGTGGTGCGAAGAGCAGGGGCAGGACATCGCCGAATACGCCGTCATGCTGGCGGTGATCCTCGTCATTGTTGTCGGAACCATCCGCTTGATCGGCTCCAATGCCAACAACGTGTTCTCCAACGTCGCCAGTTCGATTCAGTAACAAGCAAGAAACACTGGGGTTGAACAGAGCAGTGACGAAGTCTTAAGGAATCAGCATGAATCGCACACGTTTGTTGATGATCGGCGTTCTGGCGCTCGGGCTGGGTCTAGTCGCAAGTATGTACGTCTACAAGGGATTGCAGGCGAGAAGCGGCGCCGGCAACGATCCTGGCGTGGATGTCATGGTGGCGGCCAACGATCTGCAGGTAGGCGCGAGAGTGGAAGAGCACGACATCAAGATCATACGGATTCCCGGCGCAGACCTTCCGCCGGGCGCACCCAGAAAGCGATCGGAAGTCATCGGACATGGCGTCATCATTCCTATCTCGCGCGGTGAGTTCATTCTGCCCAATCGTCTTGCCGCCGAGAACGCTGGGTCCGGGCTTCCGTCCCTGATTCCGCCGGGGATGCGGGCCGTCTCCGTGCGCGTGAATGAAGTCGTCTCCGTGGCTGGATTCGTCACTCCGGGAACGCGCGTCGATGTCTTGCTGACGGGAACGCCCAGCAACAACGGCGATCAGGAAACCACGACTGTTCTGCAAAATGTTGCGGTTCTCGCCTCGGGACACACGCTGGAACGAACTTCCACCGGCGAGGCTCAGAACACGGCCGTGATTACGCTTCTGGTTTCCCCCGATGACGCGCAGCGACTGACTCTCGCCAGTTCCCAAGGACACATTCAGCTCGCGCTACGCAATCCGCTCGACACCAAGCAAGATGACGTACCTTCATCCAACTCCAGGGGCCTTTATAAGTTGATGGCGACACCTGCACCGGTGCAGCATCTGCCGATTCATCGTATCGCTGCTCCGAAAGCAGCCCCGCCTCCTCCGGCTGCCACCGGCGTCAGCATTGAGGTTTTTCAGGGCGAGAAAAAAGAAGAGGTAGTGAAATGCGGTGACGACGGTTGTGGTGAGGCCAAGTGACCCGTAAAGATTCGATGTTGCTCAGCGCCACGTTGCAAGCCGGCCCGTTTCCTCACAGGGAGACCAATCTGACAATGAACGTTCGCATGTCTTTGCTTGGGAGCCTGTTGCTCGCGGCACTCGTCCTGCCGGCATCCTCCGAAACTATGCAGCAGGCAGACGCCGCGGCACAGACTCAAAATCCGGTCCCCACCGGAACCCAGACCGCGACGCTTCCCGCTCAGTCCCCCGCCACCCAGGGATCGGCGCCCCTCCGCGTGATGGTAGGCAAATCGCTGCTCATTAATACGACCGAACGATTGAGGCGCATCTCGATCACCGATCCGGCGATCGCCTTCGCGCAGGTGATCACTCCGACCCAGATTCTGGTGCACGGTAAATCTCCCGGTGAGGTTTCTCTTCTTATCTGGGATGAACTGGAGCGCTCGCGCAGCTTCGACCTGCGGGTTGACGTCGACGTCAGCGCCTGCGCCGAAGAGGAGCACCGAGTTTTCCCCGAAGAGCAGATTACGGTCACGCCTTCGCGGGCGGCGATCGTTCTGTCCGGACACGTGTCGACCGAGGATGTTGCCAAGCGCGCCGGAGAACTCGCCGGCGCCTATTCGCCGAAGGTCGTAAATGTTCTGACCTTTGGACCCGTCGGCGCGCAGGAAGTTCTATTGCAGGTTAAATTCGCTGAAGTGGATCGCACGGCTCTGACCCAGATGGGCGTGAATTTTCTTTCCACCGGCGCTGCTAACAACATCGGCACCATAAGCACCGGGCAATATGGCGGCTTCGGACCGCAAACCTTAACCACCCAAAACGGCTCCACGACCTCAACCGGCCAGACACTCAACAACGTCCTGAACTTATTCGTGTTCCGTCCCGACATTAATTTCGGAGCGGTCATCGAAGCTCTGGAGACGAAAAATCTTCTGCAAATCCTGGCAGAGCCGAACCTCATTGCGGTCAACGGAAAGAAGGCCAGCTTTCTGGCTGGCGGACAATTTCCTTTCCCCATCGTGCAGCCGGGCGCAGGCTTTACGGCAGTCACCATTTCATTCAAAGAATTCGGCGTGCGGCTGGAGTTTACGCCGGTCATTACTCCGAATGGCAGCATCCATTTAACCGTGGCTCCTGAAGTGAGCACGCTCGACTTCGCGAACGCGCTTACCATCTCCGGATTCACAGTTCCCGCACTCAGCACCCGCAAAGCCGAGACAGAATTTGAAGTGCAAGACGGACAGAGTTTCGTGATTGCCGGATTGATGGACAACCGCGTGACCGATATTTACAACAAAATACCGGGGCTCGGTGACATCCCGATTCTCGGAACATTTTTCCGCAGCAAGAGCCTTCAAAAGAGCAATTCGGAACTGATGGTGCTTTGCACGGTGCATCGAGTGTCGCCGACCACGGATCCGCCGGCCATACCGAAGAACGCGAAGCCCTACATGGATACGGGCAAGTTTGATAAGAGCAAGTAGCTGCGGCTTCCTCTCGTGAACGGCTCGGCGCGATAGGAGCAAGTCTTACATTAGGGCCACAGATTTCTATGCCAGAGCTGATAGTAGTAATCGTGGCCACAGACAACGAGCAGCGAGCACTTCTCCAGGTGCTCGTTGACAGCACGAGTGTGGCCCGGACGGCCCACACTTGTGCGAGCTATCCGTTGGCTCCCTCCGATCCGGTAGCGCGCCGCGTGCGCGCGGCCAATCCCGAGGTAACTCTGGTTGATATTCCCGCCGACAACGCGCCTCAAGCTTTACGCGCCATCGAACTGCTCCATCAGGAAATGCCGGACCTTGCGATTTTTGCCATCGGCAACCTGAATCAGCCGCAGGTGATTGTGAACGCAATGCGCGCCGGCGCCCGTGAATTTATCGAACGTCCCACAACGACCACCGATCTTCTCGAAGCCTTTGTGCGCCTCTCGGCCGCACAACGCCGCGGAAATCAGGAAGGCTTGCGCGGCAAAGTATTCTCTGTCATTAACGCCAAGGGCGGAAATGGCGCAACTACCGTCGCCGTCAATCTGGCTCTGGCCCTGCAATCCGCCTATAGCCAGACCGCACTGGTTGACCTGGCTCCTCTGGGACACGCCGCGCTGCACATGAACCTGAAGCCCGTGTTCACCGTTGCCGACGCCACCCGCAACCTGCACCGCATGGACTCTTCCCTGCTGGAAAGCTTCATGACGCGCCACAACGGTGGTTTGCAGTTGCTAGCCGGAACCAATGTGCCCGCAGCCCTGGATCCCTCGACCGCCGAGTTTGTGCGCCTCTTCGACATGCTGGTCACGCATTACCGCTACGTCGTCGTCGACGCCTCTTCGCGCTTTGATGCCGCCACTCGCATGATCGCCAGCCTGTCTGAGACCGTTTTGCTCGTCGCCTGCAGCGATGTTGCTTCGTTGTGGAGCGCGGCCCGCGTTCAGCAATATTTGGGAGAAACAGGCGGACGCGAGCGCGTTCGGCTGGTTTTGAACCGGTATCGCAAGGTGCCGGGATTCAGCGAAGCCGACGCAGAAGCTGCGGTCGGCGCCAAACTCTTGTGGCGGGTACCGAACCAGTACTTCGCCATATCCAGCGCCATCGACCGCGGAACTCCGGTGATGGATCAGCGCAATTCCGAAATTGCCCGTTGCTTTGCCGGATTGGCGCAGGAGTTGACGCGCAACGACGTCGACGTGAAGCGTGCGGCGTGGTCTTTGTTCAAGTCAGTTTAGGATGTAGGGGCTTATGGCAAACCTTCAATCGTTCGAGCGCACCGACATTCAGCAGGTGAAGGCGGACCTGCACCGCAAGGTTCTCGATCGTTTGGACCTGGAAAAACTCGGCAAGGCGGCTGGCGACTCGGCACGTGATGAAGTGCTGGTAGTCATTCGCGCCGTCGTCAACGGCGAAGTCGTTCCACTTAGTTTCGCCGAACGAGAACGTCTTTCGCGTGAAATTCTCGACGAGATCTTCGGTCTAGGCCCGTTAGAACAGCTTCTCAAAGATCCCAATATCTCTGACATCCTGGTTAACCGCTACGATCGGGTGTACGTGGAAAAGGCGGGCAAGCTCGAGCTCACCACGCTGACCTTCAAGGACAACGTGCACTTGATGCAGATCATCGAGCGCATCGTGTCCCGTGTCGGCCGCCGTGTAGACGAGTCGTCTCCGATGGTCGATGCGCGCCTCACCGACGGCTCCCGCGTCAACGCGATCATTCCGCCGCTCGCCCTTGATGGCCCTTGTCTCTCCATCCGCCGTTTCGGACGCGAGCCCGTCACGGCGCGGCAGATGATCGAAAATCAAACCCTCACTGAGTCGATGCTCGAGTTGCTCTCGGCCATGGTCAAAGGCCGGCTCAACATCCTTGTATCCGGTGGAACCGGCGCCGGCAAAACGACTCTGCTCAACGTGCTCTCGGGATACATTCCCAATACTGAGCGCATCGTCTCCATCGAAGACGCAGCCGAATTGCAGCTCAAGCAGGAAAATATCGTCCGCCTGGAAACTCGCCCGCCCAATATTGAAGGCAAGGGCGCGGTGCGCCAGCGGCAGCTGGTCATCAACAGTTTGCGTATGCGCCCCGACCGCATCGTGGTTGGCGAGGTGCGTGGCGAAGAAGCCTTCGACATGTTGCAGGCTATGAATACGGGTCATGAAGGATCGCTGACCACAGTCCACGCCAACTCTCCGCGCGACGCCATGGCTCGTATCGAAAATATGGTTTCGATGGCCAATCTCAACATTCCCGAGCGCGCCGTCCGCCAGCAGATCTCTTCCGCCGTACACGCTGTGATTCAAATTGCGCGTCTTTCGGACGGCACGCGCAAAGTCACTACGATTTCCGAGGTCACCGGCATGGACGCAGATTCCATCGCGATGCAGGACATCTTTTCCTTCGATCGCACCGGCATCGACGAAAACGGAAAAGTCCGCGGTGCATTTCGCGCCACCGGAGTGCGTCCCAAATTTGCCGAACGCTTGGCAACCGCAGGCGCCCGGTTGAGGCCGGCGCTGTTCGAATCGAAGGCTGAGGTCTAGGTCCCGATATGTCTGCCGTTCTGATTGCGCTGGTTGTCTTCGGAGTGGTCGCGCTCCTGGCGTTCGCCGTGTTCTCGCTTCTCGATCAGCGAAGCGCGCAGGCCCGGCTGATCAAGGAGCGCCTAGCCAACGAACGGAAAGCTCCCGAGCTCGCCGCCGAGGAAGAACTCGCGCTGCTGCGGGACGAGCAACTCAGCCGCATCCCCGCTCTCGACACCCTGCTCCGCCGTTCCGCTCGCGTTTCCGATCTGCAGAAAATGTTGCTGCAGGCCGGCATGGATATGCGCGCGGGAAACTTCCTGGGATTCTCCGCGCTGAGCGGCATTGTCCTCACCATCATCACCTACATCCTCAGCAAGCGGGTTGAGATCGCATGGATCGGCTTGTTAGTCGGCTTCGTTCTTCCGTATTCCTACGCTTCGTACCAGCGCAATAAGCGCTTCGAGAAATTCGAGGAACTCTTCCCGGAAGCCATCGACACTCTGGCCCGCGCCGTCCGTGCCGGGCATGCCTTTACCACTGCTCTTGAGATGATCACCAGCGAGATCTCCGAGCCGATCGCCGGCGAGTTCCGCCAGCTCTACGAAGAACAGAAGTTCGGCATGCCCGTCCGCGATGCTCTTCTGAATCTGACGGACCGGATGCCCTTGGTCGACGTCAAATTCTTTGTCACCGCGGTGATGTTGCAGCGCGAAACCGGCGGCAACCTCGCCGAAATTCTCGACAACCTCTCATATGTCATTCGCGAGCGCTTCAAGATCCAGCGCCAGGTTCGCGTTTACACCGCCCAGGGCCGGCTTACGATGGCCTTGTTGATGGGCATGCCGCCCATCATCGTCACCGTGATGCTGGTGCTCAATCCCAGCTTCATTCACCCGCTTTTTGCCGACCCCATCGGCCACACGCTCTTGGTCGCTGGAATTACTTTGCAAACGATTGGATATTTCGTGATCCGGAAAATTATCCGGATTCAGGTTTAATCATGCTGCCTCTGCTGTTGCTCATCGTCGTCTTCCTTACCGTCGTCGTGGGCGTGTTCGCCTTCGGCGCGGCCGCGGTCACACCCAGCTCCGTCTTGGGCGCGCGCCTGCGTGCTCTTGGCGGTCAACAAACGCAAGCCGCTGAAAACCGGCCCGCCATTCGGGAACGCATCGAGCAGGCTCTCGATCCGATCAGCAAGGCCATCCCGCTTTCCCCTACCGACGTTTCCCGCACGCGCCGCTGGCTGATTCAAGCCGGGTTCCGTGATGCCATCGACGTCAATTACTACTTCGGCGTCCGTCTTCTCTTGGCCGCAGTCGGTTTCCTGGGCGTCGTTGTTTTTTCGGGCTTCGCCAATCCATTTCTGATTGCCGGCATTTCGGGACTGGGCTTCTTCCTTCCGCGCTTCATGTTGAAGCGCATGATTCGTGACCGGCAGAATCGCATTCGCCTCGGTCTACCCGACGCGCTCGACCTCACCGTCATTTGCGTCGAGGCCGGCCTGGCGCTGGATCAGGCGCTCATGCGCGTGGGACAGGATCTTCACCATGCTCATCCCGACCTCAGCGACGAATTCCATCTCGTGAACCTGGAAATGCGCGCCGGCAAACCCCGCGCCGAGGCTCTCCGCAATCTGGTGGAGCGCACCGGTGTTGACGACATCCGATCCCTTGTTGGTACACTGATCCAGACCGATCGCTTTGGTACGAGCGTCGCTCAGGCTCTCCGCGTGCATTCCGATTCCCTCCGCACGGAACGCCGGCAGCGCGCCGAAGAACAAGCTGCCAAGACCACCATCAAGATGGTTCCCCCACTGGTAATCTTTGTTCTGCCGTCGATCATTTTTGTCACGATCGGTCCGGCCGTGATCGAATTGATCCGGCAACTGGGACCGGTTTCGGGCGGACGCTAGCCGGCGCCAGCACAAGCCGCAGAGCAAACACGGGGTCTCATGGCAGTTCTCTCAGGCGAAGGCAAAGCTTTCAATCAAACGCGGCAGGCCTATCTCGCCACGTCGCTGGCCGTCGCCGACACCCACTGGACCCGCCTGCGCGGTCTACTCGGCCTGGGGGCCGATGACTTCCGTAATGGTTCAGGACTCTGGATCGTCCCCTGCCATGGCGTTCATACTCTAGGGATGGGGTTTCCTATCGATGTCGTCTATCTGGATCGTGCCCTGACGGTAATCCACGTTCAGCCCGAACTCAGGCCCTGGCGATTTGCGCCTGTGCGGCAGACAGGCGGCATCGGTCTTGGAACTGCCGTGTAGCGTAGCCGCCGAGACCAGAACCGCGGTGGGCGATAGAATTGAAATCACTCTCGCAAAGGATCGCAGCCAGCCGATTGCATGAGCAGTGTTCTCCAAATCGACGAGGCCGTCAAAGTTCGCGAGGCGCATGACGCGCCCCGGTTGCTGGTCGATTGGTCCTCGCCATGGAGCGAGTTCCTTAGCTTCCATTAAGCCCGCGCTGAGGCGCTCTGAAGCCCGCCTTGCCGGGGAGGCTCCGTTCGGCTTGATCCCCTTGCGGATCATGGTTCCCTCGTATTTCCTCGAGGCATTTCTGATCCTGGCGGCAATTTTTGTCCAAATCAAAGTTGCTGAGCTGCGTCCTTATGTCGCGCCGCGACTCTCGGCGCATGATGTCATCTACTACACCGGCGATGAGTTGCCACGAACCGAAGATCTCGGCGGCGCTGAAGCCGGAACCGCAGGCCGCGCCGGCGGCGATGAATCGCACCATCGCACCCAGACCATTAAGATCGCCCGCGGCGCCTCTCTCACTCCTCGAGTGGTCGACGCGCCAAATCTGAAACTTACTCCCACGCACGATGCCGTCGCGAACCTGCTCGCCGTCAAGCCTGATCCCGGCCCACCGCCTGCAGAAGGCCTGCGCTCTGCGCGTTCCGCCCCCAATCTCGCCACTTCCATTGTCGCGCCCGCTCCTAACGTAATCCGTGATTACACGCGCAATGGAGTTCAGCTCGATTCGGTCATCGCGCCGGCGCCGAATGTCGCGCGCGATCGGACTCTCACCGCTCCGACTTTTAATGCAACTTTGATTCCGCCTGCGCCCAGCGTTCCGGATGAGCACAAACTGGTCGCTCCCGCACTGGCTCCGACTGTCATTGCTCCCTCGCCCCGAGTCTCGCGTGACCGTGCGATGACGTCTCATTCGCTCGACCCCTCGGTGGTAGCGCCCGCTCCAAACGTTGCCCGCGACCGCATGCGCTCCAGCCCCGCGCTGGCCTCGAATGCCATTCCACCTGCGCCGGGTGCTTTCAGCCGCGAAATCTCCACCGCGCCTGTGCAGATGACAAATACGTCTGTCGTGCCTCCGCCGGTTTCAGCGCCGGAGCGCGCTGCATTGCGGAATCCCAAGCTGTCGTTGCCCGCTCCTTCCGTCGTGGCGCCGCCTCCCTCTTCTGACATTTCACCGGACATGCGTCGTCTCGCTAGCGGCAGCGTTCAAGATCCTGCAAGGACCGTCGTTCCTCCGCCGCCCTCGCAATCCGGCAGCGGATCGTTCATGAGCAGCCTGATCGGCAAGATTCTTGGAGCGAGCGAAGTCGTGCCCCCACCGCCGTCGATTAGTTCGGGAAGTACGAACACCACGGCAACCTCGCTGGCGACTACTGTCGTGCCGCCTCCGCCCACGGTTGGATCGAGCGCGACGAGTGGAAATCCTCGCGGGAATCGAAACGGAGCCGGCGCATCGCTCGGCTCCAGTGCAGTTGCACCTCCGCCCACGGTTGGCGCGAATGGGGGCGTAGGAACTCGCGCGAATGGCGCCGCGCCCTATCTCGGCAATCCTGGCGTCGTCCCACCACCGCCGTCGCTCCCAGGAGCGGGCGGTGGCACCGGCAATACCGGCGGCGGCGCTGGCGCTCCCAGAGGAACTTTGCTCGCGAACAGCATCGTGCCACCGCCTCCATCGGTTGGTGGAGGCTCCCGTCCAACAGGATCAGGTTTAGGCCGCAAAGGAGCGGCACTGGGCGCGCCAACCGACGTGGGCTCAGGTATAACTCCTCCAACGAACGGCGGCAGCGGGAGCAATGCCGGCGCGGTCATTTCCAGTCAGCCTGGCTCCAAGGTTGGCTTGCCCACGAGCGGCGGGACGGGAGCGCTCGCGATGTCGCCCTCTGGTGGAGACAAGTCCGGATTGGGCGGAGCTGGCGCTGGAACCGGCATCGGGCGTGACAACGGGCCCGGCAGTTCTCTGAGCGGTCAAGGAGGCGGTGCTGCGAAAAGCGGTGCTGGACGCGGCTCCGACCCGAACGCGCACGGCGGCATTTCTCCGACGCCGGGTCCAGGAGGCGCGGGAAAGCTGACCACCGGCAATCCGCCAGTGCGCGGTGTTGACATCAGCGGTGGCAGCAGTATTGTCACTCTTCCGGGCTTTGGCTCGGATGCTCCCGCAACCAGCGACCCCGCCGCTCCTGCTCGTACGAATCTGAAGCAGCGCGATGCTTTGGGCGTAACCGTCGTCGCGACTGCCAGCTCCGGCGGAGCCTTCGAGCCCTACAAGAAAATGTTGAAGGGAGAACAGTACACCACGTATTTGGATACGTCCCTGGGAACCGTCGTCATGGAGTTTGCCGATGAGTCGACCAGCAGCCATACCTTCGGTGGAACCCTGACTGCGCCCACTCCGATCAAGATTGATCTACCAGAGGGCCTGCCCCACACGCGCATGGTAGTCACCTGCACGGTCGACGCCGTCGGCAATCTTAAGAACATCCGGGTTCTCGAAGCCGGTCCTGCCGTGATGACCGCCAAGATTCTCGGTGGCCTTCGCACCTGGAAATTTCAGCCCGCAGTGCGCGGAACTCAACCGGTGGAAGTCACCGCCATCCTGGGTTTCGGAATCGACACCAACGACCGCTTCTAACGTTCATTCCCTGGTCGAATTTCTACCCACGTGAAGCTGGCAAAAGCGTCCATTCAAATAGCAGGCGGCATCCCGACCGGAGCCGCATTTCAGGCGAAGGGAGGGATCTGGCGTGCATCTCAACGGAGCTAGTCAGTATTCACAAGCCACTCGCTGCTCATCGCTCTCCGCTCGCGACCTTCACTTCGCACTCTTCCTCACCCGCTTCCGAGGCGGTCGCAGCCCCTTCTCCGGAACTTCTTTCTCAATCGGATCCGATAACTTATGCAGCGGTCGATCACCCGCAGAAGACAGCTGACGCCCGACAGCCTTCGCCGTCAATCCTTGTCCCGTATAAATCGCCTCGCTGAATGTTGATCCAGAATTCGCCTGCGCCACCGCGAACACTCCATGCGGCACACCATTGGTGAATGCCGTCGCGATGTAGTCACCCACCATCAATCCATTCTGCGAATTCGGCAGCCAACTGACCAACATCGGTCCGGTCAATGCGCTTGGACTATTCCAGCTCGTGCCGCCGTTCGCCGAAGAAATGAATCCGACCGACAACATGCAGGTTGCGGCCGTACAGTTGCTCTGCGAATAGTAGTAATAATGCAGCGCCACGTGCGCTGCCGCACCGGACGTTGTCGGATCAATCCCGATCCCTGGAATGAAATGATCCACCGTGCTCGAAACATCGTCGATCGGAATCCGCGTCACCGCTCCCCAACTCACTCCGTCCGAGGAGGTGCTGTAAACCAGATCGTTCGTCGTACAGCTTGCGCGAAAGCGGCAGTCCTCCCACACCACCCAAATCGTCCCCGCCCCATCCACTGCCGCCGACGGCAACGGTCCGCTGCGAATGCCTGCCGCATCAGAATGAAACTGGATATTTGAAATTGTCACCGGAGCACTCCACGTCGCGCCTCCATCGCTCGAACTGTACGCCCACATCGTCGGCGACCCAGTCGCCTCGATCGGCACAACGACCGTCCCGCTTGGCTGTACCAGCGGCTGCCCGCCAATCCCGTTCGCCAGGCTCGCCGTCGGTGTTACCGGCCCCCACGTCAGCCCACCGTCGCTCGACGTGCTCATCACGATCTCATCTGCATTCAGCGGATCATCCCACTCCGTGTAGCAGTTTCCATAGTGCGGGCTGCTCGGCCAACTGTCGCAGACGATCCAGTTCTTGTCCGAACTCTGCGAAGTCGCGTCGACGCTCACCGGATTCTGCCAGGTGAATCCGCCGTCGGTAGAGCGGCTCACCACGACGGCGGGTGTCGCGGACGAATTCGCAAGCGGCAGCGACGCGATCATCCACACCGCATGTTTCGCATCGTAGGCCACAGCCGGATCACTGGCCGCATCATAGGATCCCGTTCCCTCTCCCGTCGTCAACCCCGGCAAAAAGCCGTGGCTCCATGTGACGCCGCCGTCGGTCGAAGTCGCCCAGCCGATATCGGTCGCGCCCCCGCCAACGATCCTTCCCGTCTGAAATGCGGCCACAAGCGTCGAAACGTTCGACAACATGTGCGGCTCAACCTCCGTCGCATGCTGCCCCGGCCCCACGGTATAAGGATCCGAACTGACCTGCGTCAGATTCGACCCCACCGGATTCCCCGGCTGTGTCGGTGGCGGAGTCGTTGATGTGGAGGAAGGAGACGAAGATCCCGAGCACGCCGCGAGAGCTAGTATGAGCAACACCGCCGCAGCCGTCCTTGCGGAAAAATACTGGGCCATTTTCAGTTAAACCAAGACGGCGCGAATGTAGAACTCAAGGACACAGCGCCGCCTTCATTCTCGATGGCTCGAATCGAAAGGTCAATTGCCGGTTCGTATGCGGATCACGGCAGAGTCATCTCCGGGTGCAGGTTCGGCCCGCTCTCCGGCCCGTTGGCAAACGCAATCGATACGTCATCCTCGTAGATGACCTGCCACTCCGGAGTCTTCGCGAGAATGCTGGCGAGCGCTGCGTTCCGCGGAAGCAGCACGCAGCTCGGATTGTTCTCTCGCAAGAAATCTTCCCACCCATGCTCAACGTGCATCATGCGCAGGTACGATTGCAGAAATTCAGCGCCATACAAATCGTGCCGGTCATCGACCACGACCCGCACTCGCGGATACATCCGGTAAATCAAATATCCGCCCCAGTAATCCGGACCCAAAATCGGCCCCTGCACTGAGTGCGCTTCCAGATAATTCACCGCATCGACCGGCATCCGCTTCGGACCGAAATGCGCATCCATCAGCACGCTCGATCCCACGCGACCTCCATTGACCGCAATCAACAGCGTGCCGACGGTAACGGCGATCGCCCACAGATGCGCGCGCAGCCCCAGTTCCACCGCACTCATCCTCAGCGAGAATCCTTCGAGAAATTCCACCCTCGGCAACCAAGGCCCGACAATCATCGCCAGCAGAATCGCCGAAATCGGAATGTTCCGCGACGCATACAGGCCCGCATACGTCACAAACAGCACCAGCAGGCCTTCGCTTGTACGCAGTTTGCGGCCCCGCGTCACCAGCACTCCCAGCGATAGCACCAGCAAAAGCAGAAAGCATTTCTGCGCCACGCCGTGAAAGTTCGGGGATTGAAACTCCTCGATGTGATCCATCAAAAAGCGGTTCGTCAGGTACGAATAAATATGCGTATGCAGCCGCCATCCATACGGATTGACGAAACTGGCCGCCACCGATGCCAGTCCAACCCGCGTCAGATCCCGCACCCGCTTCCCTGCCGCAATCCTGTGCAGCACTTCTTCGATTCGCTCACCCTTCGTTCGAAACCATGTCCACACGGATCCAAACCAGAAGATCCCCAGCAGAACGAAGCCCAGCACAAACCCGCCGTGGACATTGACCCACACCAGCATCAAGAGCGGTAACGCCCACAATTTTCGATGCCGCCCCACTCCCTTGAAATAATTCCGCTCGGTCGAATCCAGGAGCCAGAAGAAGGCGAGCGTGAACATCCAGCTCACTACATGGGGACGCGCCAGAAAGTGCAGGGTCGATGCCGACAGAGCCAGCAGCACTAGTAACAACGCTGAGAATATGTTCATCTCCCGCCGGACGAGCAGCCGAAACATCCAGCCAAAGACGCCTGCAATCACCGCCGCCGTAAACCAAACCACTCCGTTCAGTCCGGCGACATTCGCCAACTCACCCACGACCAGGTCGTACAACCACTCCCAGGCGAACCACGGCTTTCCACCCATGGTCGAAGAAAACGGATCCGTCCGCGGGATGGCGTGCATCGTCAGAATCTGCTGCCCGGTACGAATGTGCCACCCGATGCCGGCATCGCCGAGCAATTTCACCGCCAGCGCCGTAAAAAGCAGGATGCACAAGACGCAGAGAAAGATGAGGTCTGAAACCGAGGGCATGAACCATCGCACCCACGCCCGAGTAGATTTTTCTTGAGGAATGCCTGTCGAAGAACTTCTGGAACCATCAGCCATCGCGTGAATCTTATAGAGTAGAGCTGAGATCAGCAAGATGGCGAACCAAATTCCCCCTCGCGTAGTCATTGTCGGCTCCGGTTTCGGAGGCCTGAATGCCGCGCAGGCTTTGGCCAGAGCGCGCGTTCGCATCACGATCATCGATCGCCGCAATTACCATACATTTCAGCCGTTGCTCTACCAGGTGGCCACCGCTGGACTGTCGCCCGGAGAAATCGCTGCGCCGATCCGCTCCATTCTTCGCTCCGACAAGAACATTGAAGTCCTCATGGCGGAGGTCACCGGCTTCGATCTCGATCGCCGCGTCGTCGTGACTCCTGAGGGGCAAATTCCCTACGACTACCTGATCGTCGCCGCGGGCGCGACACATTCTTACTTCGGCCACGAAGAGTGGGAGCCCTACGCTCCCGGTCTCAAGACAATCGAAGATGCCCTCGAAATCCGCCGCCGCATCCTTCTTGCCTTCGAGTTGGCCGAGCGGCAGGCCGCCACGGGCGAAATTTCATCGGCTCTCAACTTTCTTGTCGTCGGCGGGGGACCCACCGGAGTCGAACTCGCGGGCACGCTCGCCGAAATCAGTCGCCACGCGCTGGCTCATGAATTTCGTTCCATCGATCCCGCGCGCACGCACATTTTGCTGGTCGAAGGCGGTCCACGCATTCTCCCCTCGTATCCGCAAGATTTGTCTCGGAGCGCCGAACTGCAACTGAATCACCTGGGCGTCGAAGTACGCACATCGACCACAGTCACTCGGGTCGAACCCGGAGCAGTCTATTTCGGCGCCACGCGCTCTCCCGCAACCGTCATCCTCTGGGCCGCCGGTGTCGCCGCTTCTCCTCTCGGAAAAAGATTGGGAGTCGCGGTCGACCGCTGCGGGCGCGTCCTCGTTCAACCCGACCTCACGATTCCTGGTCATCCCGAAGTCTTCGTCATCGGCGATCTCGCCGCAACGAAAGACGAACAGGGCAACCTGCTCCCGGGCGTAGCCCCAGTCGCAATGCAGCAAGGCACATACGTAGCGAAGCTGATTCGCAAGGAAGCGGAATCATCCGGCGCCGCTGTGAGCTCGCGTCCCAAATTCCACTACTGGGACAAAGGCAGCTTAGCCACCATCGGACGAGCCGCGGCAGTCGCTCAATTCGGCAAGATCCACATCTCCGGATTCCTTGCCTGGCTCTCCTGGCTTTTCATTCACATCCTGTTTCTGATCGGCTTCCGCAACCGCTTGCTGGTCTTCATACAGTGGGCGTGGTCGTATGTTACCTACGAACGTGGCGC
Source organism: uncultured Acidobacteriota bacterium (assembly GCA_963700225.1). GTDB lineage: Bacteria > Acidobacteriota > Terriglobia > Terriglobales > Acidobacteriaceae > Sulfotelmatobacter. The sequence continues at coordinate 789,421 of CAVOWU010000009.1, read as the reverse complement.
GCGCCTGATCACGGGCAGCACCGACCTGCCCGGATGGAACCCGTCCTCTCCAACTCCAAACTCCGCCGGGAACGCACTCGCACCCCAAGAATTTCAAACCACCACCCGCAAATAGGTGGACAATAGTATTGGGACGCGGTACCGCGCTCAAAACCGAGTCCGCGAATTTCCTCTGTCATCATCATATGAATTTATGAATTGTCATCCTGAGCGAAGCGAAGGACCTATGCACTCCCATCCCAAATCCAATCATCTGATTCGCGCACTCATCTGGCTAGTAGCAGCAGTCGCATTCGCCGTCCCTGGCCTCAGCTCAAGTCCTCAAGATCGTCATCGACGACACGATCCAGCCGATCAGCGCCGAATACATTTCCCGCGCTATCGATCAGGCCCACCGCGTAAACGCGCAAGCTGTATTGATCGAGATGAATACTCCAGGAGGCCTGGTCAGCTCAACCCGCGACATCATCGAGAAGATCACCAGCTCGCCAGTGCCAGTGATCGTCTACGTAACTCCCACCGGAGGCCACGCCGGCTCGGCCGGAATCTTCATCCTCGAATCCGCGGACGTCGCGGCCATGGCTCCCGGAACCGCCGCCGGAGCCGCGCATCCCGTCACCCTGATCGGTCCCGTCCAGGTGAAGCCCGACGACGAGATGAAACAGAAGATCGAGAACGACACGGCCGCACTCATGCGCTCCGTCACTTCCAAACGCGGGCGCAACATCGAAGCCGCCGAGAGTGCCGTTCGCGAATCGAAGTCTTTCACCGAACAGGAAGCTCTCACCCAACACCTCATCGACTACGTCGCGACCAGTCCCGAAGATCTTTTCCGCCAGATGCAGGGGAAATCCTTCAAACGTTTTAACGGCGAGAGCGCCACTCTCAATCTCTCCAGCCAACCGACCGTTGCGTTTGAGATGACCGTCAAGGAGCGCGTTCTCGATGACTTGATGGACCCCAACATCGCGTTCCTCATCCTTATCATCGGAGCCCTCGCCCTCTACGTCGAATTCAATCATCCCGGCGCGGTCATTCCGGGAACCGTCGGAGTGGTGTTTATCCTTGTTGCCGCTTTCGCACTGAATCTGCTCCCGACCCGCTTTGCCGCGCTCGCGCTGATTCTGGCGGCTTTCGCACTCTTTGCCGCCGAAGCCAAATTTGCAAGCCACGGAGTCCTCACCGTAGGCGGCATTGCGCTACTCACGCTGGGCGGACTGCTGCTTGTGGATTCGCCGATTCCAGAGATGCGCGTCCACCTGCTGACCGCGATGGCCGTGAGCATTCCCTTCGGCATCATCACCGCGTTCCTGATGACGATTGCCTATCGTGCCCGCCGCAACAAAATCGTCACCGGAGAGCAAGGCTTGGTTGGCGAAACGGGCGTAGCTCAGACCGCCCTCTGCCCGCAAGGCAAGGTCTTCGTCCACGGAGAACTCTGGGATGCAATCGCATCGACGACGCTGCCGGTAGGACAGTTAGTAGTAGTTCGCCAGATAGATGGCCTGACCCTGCAGGTGGACCCTCTAGGCGCAGCATCAAACGCAACTCCATCCCCCGCAATTCTGTAGGAACGACGAAACAAGGCTGCCCCAACCGTCGCGGTTTTCGATGGGTGGGAACCCAACTTTGTCCGCGATGACATTTTGGATTCTGATTGAACAGCAGTAAGACCAGGGTGCCCCACCCTTCTCGCGCCCTATGCAAGAGGGTGGGGAATTTGACTCCCCTACCAGAAGAGAACTGCATGCCGATCGCAAGGGATGAGGCTTCGGAACACGACTCTTGAATCTGTTACTTCTCAAAACAACAAGGCATCGAGGTCTCCGGATTTTTTCGGGTTGGATACGTGGATCGCTGTAGCGCGCAACATGCTGGCCAATTGCTGCGCGATAAAGCCGCCTCAGCATTTCTTGCCGGTTCAGAAGAAAAGTTTCCGCAAATAAGAAAAGAGCCGCGACGGAAGTCGCAGCTCTTTTTCGAAACAAAGGTTTTAATCCTCGGACTCAGCGCGAATCCGCAGCAAACAAGTTAGTGACGTCCGCCGCCACCGCCATGACCGCCACCACCGTGCCGGCTCCCACCGCCGCCGCCGCGACCGCCGCGTCCACGACCTCGGCCGCCACCGCCGCCCGGACGTCCTCCACGGCCACGGTCTCCTCCACGGTCACCGCCTCGCGGACGATCTCCAGCTCCAGCACCAACCGGCGGAGCCCCGCCTTCGCGGTTGAAGTTCGGCTCGTCCGGATCATCCGGAAAATCTCCGCCGCCTTCGATCACCAGCGTCCCACCAGGAAGCGGCTCGCTTTCCGCCGCCGGGGCCACCGGAGCTCCCTCACCACCGCCCGAGGCCGCCATCTTCGCGCGCTGCTCCTTCAGAATCGCTTTGCGCGAAAGCCGTATGCGGTTGCCTTCGACCGCCAGCACCTTGACCAGCACCTGATCGCCTTCTTTCAGCTCGTCGCGCACATCGGCAATGCGATGCTCTGCGACTTCGCTGATGTGCAGCAACCCTTCGGTGCCAGGGATGATCTCGACAAACGCGCCGAAATCCGCCAGCCGCGTGACTTTCCCGAGATACGTTTTCCCTACCTCGGCCGTCGCCGTGATGTCGCCGATAATCTGCAGCGCCTTTGCCGCCGACGCCTGATCGCTCGACGCCACTTTGACCAGCCCGGAATCTTCCACGTCGATCTTCACTCCGGTCTGCTCCACGATGCTGCGAATCATCTTTCCGCCCGGCCCAATCAGATCGCGAATCTTGTCGGTCGGAATTTGCACCGTATAGAAGCGCGGCGCGTAATCGGAAATCTTCTCGCGGCCCGTGGTAATCACTTCTTCCATCTTGCCGAGAATATGTATCCGCCCGCGTTGCGCCTGCGATAGCGCCTCGCGCATGATCTGGGCCGTGATCCCCGCCACTTTGATGTCCATCTGCAGCGCGGTAATGCCATCCTTCGTTCCGGCAACTTTGAAATCCATGTCGCCGTAATGATCTTCCGCGCCGGCGATGTCCGTGAGGATGGCGTAGTCGTTGCCTTCCTTCACCAGTCCCATCGCAACTCCGGCCACCGGAGCCTTCAGCGGAACGCCCTGCATCCATCAGCGAGAGCGAAGCTCCGCAGACGGTTGCCATCGAAGACGATCCGTTCGACTCCAGAATGTCCGACACCACGCGCATCGCATAAGGCCACTTCTCTTCGAGCGGCAGCACTGCCGAGAGTGCTCTCTCCGCCAGCGCGCCGTGCCCGATTTCGCGCCGTCCTGCTCCACGCATAAATGCCACTTCTCCAACCGAAAACGGCGGAAAGTTATAGTGCAGCATGAAGCGTTTCTTGGCTTCGCCCTCGAAGCCTTCGAGGCGCTGCATGTCGTCGCTGGTGCCGAGAGTTGTTGTGACCAGGGCCTGGGTTTCGCCGCGGGTGAAGATTGCGCTGCCGTGCGTGCGGGGCAGGACTCCTGCTTCGATCCAGATTTCGCGGATCTCGTCGAACGCGCGTCCATCCGGACGCCGCTTCTGATTGATCACTGCCTCGCGGAAGATGCGCTCGCGCAGCGTCTCGTAGTAGTGATCGAGCTTGCGCTTGGCCGCGTCATCGCCTTCGGGCAACTCGGCTGCCAGCTTCTTCTTGATATCTTTGACCAGCGTGTAGCTCTCGGCCTTGGGATGCTTCTTGGTATCGAGCGCGTCGGTGAGTTGCTCGCCCACCTTGCCTCGCAGGCTGTTGAAGTACGCGTCGTCGAATTGCGGAGGCTCGACTTTCCGCTTCGGCTTCCCTGCCTTGTCGCGCAGTTCGTTGATCGCGGCGCAAATTTTCTTGATCTCGGTGTGCCCGAATTCGATCGCGTCGACGACGGTTTCTTCTTTCACTTCCTTCGCGCCCGACTCGATCATCACGATGCCGTCGGCCGTGCCGACCACCATGATGTTCAGCAGGCTTTCGCGCATCTCGTCGTACGTCGGATTGACCACGAACGATCCATTCACCAGGCCCACGCGCACTGCGCCGATGGGACCAAGAAACGGAATGTCGGAAACGGTCAGCGCCGCCGAAGCGCCGTTGATGCCGGCGACGTCGGGATCGTTATTGGTATCGGCGGAGAGCACGAACGCAATGACCTGCGTCTCGCACTTGAATCCGTCGGCGAACATCGGACGCACCGGGCGATCGATCTGGCGGCTGGTGAGCACTTCGCGCTCACTCATGCGGCCTTCGCGCTTGATGAAGCCTCCGGGGAAACGTCCGCCGGCATAGGTGTACTCGCGATAATCCACGGTGAGGGGAAAGAAGTCGATGCCTTCGCGGGGGTCGGCGTTGGAGGTAGCGGTGGCGAGAACGACGTTCTCACCCATGCGGACGACGGCGGATCCGTGGGCCTGCTTGGCCAATTTTCCGGTTTCGAATGAGATGGTTTTGCCGCCGGTGAGACTGACTTCAACTACTGTCGGTACTGGTTTCATTAGATTTCCTTCGGAGAGCTATGAGCAGTGAGCCATGAGAGACGAGCAGACGGATACCTCATCCCGGCCGCGCTAGTGGCGGCAAGGCTGAGATTCCTAATTGAACCGGTAAGGCACACTTTTCCCGTGATCACACGGTGAAAGAGTTCGCCTGCGCTTGAAAAACGCACGTGTGGAGATTTCCTCGATGCTGCCCGTTTCACCAGAAACGGTGCTCAGAAAAAGGCAAGTTTAAAGGTTTCAGAGTTTCAAGGTTTCAAAGCTCGCAGCTTTCAAGGTTCTGCCTTCAAACCCTGAAAGGTTGAGACTTTGAAGCTTTACTCAACCTACTTGCGGATGCCGAGTTTGGTAATGACGGTCTTGTATTTCTCGGTATCGTATTTCTTGAGGTAGTCGAGCAAGCTACGGCGCTTGCTGACCAGCATGAGAAGTCCGCGGCGTGAACCGTGGTCTTTCTGGTGCGTCTTGAAGTGCTCCGTCAACTGTCCAATACGTTCGCTAAGCAGGGCGATCTGAACCTCCGGGCTGCCGGTATCGCCTGCAGTTCTCCCGTACTGGTCAATGAGGGATTTCTTTTGCTCTCTGGCTAACACTAAACTGGTGCACTCCTGTTCTTAATCGATTGTCTTTGTGACGCTTACGAGGATATCACGGGGACTGACCCATCGTAAACAATGACGGGGTATCCCCGTCTTTCAGCGATCTTTTTAGGAGCCCGGCGCCTCTCGCATGGAATTCCCAATTCGGGGTTGCCCCACCCTTCCCGCGTTTTTTTGCGGGAGGGTGGGCCACCGCGCCGACTACAATCTGCAATAAATGCACGTCAAACCAGTCCGCTATCAAACCCAGCGCTGCCTGCATTTCATCACGTTCAGTTGCTATCAGCGCATGCCGCTGCTCGATAGTTTGGTGGCGAAAGACACTTTCGAGGCAGAACTCGATCGAGTCCGCACGTGGTACGGCTGCTACATCACGGGTTATGTCGTGATGCCGGAGCACGTGCACCTACTTCTGAGCGAACCGGAACGCTCGAAGTTGTCCGTGGCGATACAAATGCTCAAGCAGATCACGTCACAAAAGCTGCGCGCGAAACGTTTCCCGCGCTTTTGGCAGGTTCGCTATTACGATTTTCCCGTGTGGACTGAGACGAAGCGCATCGAGAAGCTGCGCTACATCCATCGCAATCCGGTAAAGCGAGGACTGGTCGAGAAGCCAGAAGACTGGAAATGGAGTAGTTTTGTTCACTATGCGACGGGGACGGAAGGGATTGTCGAGATCGAATCACAATGGACCGCGCGGAGGCGAGAACGGGTGGGTGTCGTACTCCTGGCCAGAGCCCACCCTCCCGCCAAGAACGCGGGAAGGGTGGGGCAACCTAGTCAGGAATCTTGATTCGGAAGGATGGGCCAGCCCCTTTGCCATCTATGTGCCTCCTAACATGTGCCCAGGGGTAGAAATCACTGGATCGCCTCAACCGTGACCGGAACATCTACGATCGCGGAATACCGCCGATAACGAACGACGGCCTTACTACCAGGGATAAGTTGGATGACGGTCTCCCGCAGCTCCGCAATTGTAAAAATGTAATGATCGTTAATGGCAAGAATCGTGTCCCCGGCTTTGATGCCCACCTGATCCGCAGGGCCGCCCGGCGTTACAGCTGTCAAGATCACTCCATCGTGCCTTACATTGACGTTTCCTTCGGCGAACACGCCTACGGTGGCCGTACCGAATGGTTTAGGAGTGATGCTCTGAGCCGGTTTTGGCTCGGGCTCTTCTCGTACTCGCGTCGCCGCCAGTGTAGGTCGCTGATCTTCCGCTCTTACTGCCGTGGTGCGAGCCCTCTGAACGCTGAAGTCATAAACGTATGGAGCCAAGCCTTCGCCGCGAGCCAAGAACAAGGCATATTCGCCCCTGCTGAGTTCCTGGGCAGGCATGATCCGGTAGACATCGGGTTCGACCTCGACCCGAAGTAACTGAATCTGATGCGTAAGCTGATGCCCGAACTAGCCCTCCACGCACCACTGGCCGCAATCTCAAACTGTCTGCGATTGGGCTTTTCTTCCAGGCGGATCAAAATTAAATCACCGGCGTTTACACCCACAGCTTGTTCTTGCTTGGCCGGCACAAAATAAAACACCGGCTGCGGAGAGACAGCGGTCTGTGCTGTCGCACCAAGAAGCTGGACATTCTCCTTCCTCGTCTTCAGTCCCAATGTCATATCGTTTACAAAGAGGCTTCCGCTGCGTTTGAACTCGGCGATTTGTCCGATGATCTTGATTAGTCGGCCCGACTCCTCCACAAACATGCCATGCTCGCTCGTCGGAGGCAGCGCAGTAGATTGCCCGTAACTTGAAAGACTAAATGCAAATGTAAAGAGCAGGCCGAGTGCTAAGTCCTTCACGTTCATCTCATCCTCAGTAAGAAGTGACAGCGCACGACATAGTGCTATTCCCTCGTATACAGCGTCAATGGCACCTAAGTGGACGAGATGTAACACAAAGGGAGCAGCGCGCCTGATGAGATAACCGTGTCATCGTTGGAGTTATCGGATTAGGCGGCTGGCTCTCTGCTTAGATTCCGTTTCCCCTTCCGACCTCTGTGTGCTCTGTCCCTGCGGATTTTGTAAGGGCGGGTGGCCCATTCAAGCCCGCCTTTGGCTTGAGTGGGCGATTGTGCATGCGATGTTCATTCGTCACAGACAAGTCTTGGGCTCTCCACTTACATTCCCGTCATGCCCTGGGGACTGAGACGATTTCATAACACTGGCCAGAGCCATTTTGTGACGTTCTGCTGCTATCACCGCCGTCCTTCATTCACCGTTGGAAGTAGCACGGAGATCTTCGAGCGAGCCCTAGAACGCGTACGGAAGAGCTTTGCGCTTCGGGTTTACGGATACGTGATCATGCCCGACCATGTCCACCTGCTGCTCAGTGAACCTCAGCGGGGAACGCTTGCCGAGGCTCTTAAGTCGCTGAAGCAAGGCGTGGCGCGGCGGCTGATCGGCGGCGCCGAGCATTTCTGGCAGAAACGTTATTACGATTTCAACATTCGCGATCATCTACAGTTCATCGAGAAATTGCGCTACATTCACCGCAATCCGGTCAAGCGCGGACTGTGCGATCGAGCCGAGGACTGGGAATGGAGCAGCTTCCGCCACTATGCGACGGGTTTAGAAGGACGGGTAGAGATTGAGTCAGAGTGGACGGCGAGGAAACGGGAACGAGCCGAAGGGCGACTGACACCGGCAGTAGAACTTCCCCACTCAACCCAAAAGAGGGCTTGAGTGGGCCACCCGTCCCAATCGCGGTCATTGCGGCTGCACCCGTGCTAACATCCACTCATCCGGCTCGCCCATCGGCTCGAGCCCCGCGGAGGTCAAGATGAGTCCGACTACACGCCGCAGTTTCCTTAAGACAGGTTTGGCCGCTGGAGCCATGGCAACCACTGGAATTCTTCCGCTGGTTGCAGCCAAGCGCACCGCGACCGATTCGGTGGTGCTTGGCCGCTCAAAGGTCGAGGTGACGCGGCTGGCATTCGGAACCGGAACAAACAGTGGTGCGGTACAGGCCGCGCTGGGGCAGAGGGAGTTCACGCGGCTCATCCGCTATGCTTACGATCGCGGCATTCGCTTCTTTGAGACGGCTGAGGCCTACGAGACGCCGGGAATGCTGGGAGAGGCGCTGAAAGGCTTGCCACGAGACAGCTATCAACTGATGAGCAAGGTGACCACCTTCCACCAGGGCATCGACCCGCAGGGCAAGTTCGACGAACTACGGCGCACCTCGCAGACCGAGTACTTTGACATCATGCTGCTGCATTGGCAGCACTCGGCCGACTGGCCGGAGACGACCAAACGCTGGCAAGACGGGATTCTTGAGGCGCAGCGGAGAAAGATCATCCGCACGCATGGCGCCTCGGTGCATGGGCTGCCGGCGCTGCGCCAGATGCCGGGCACAAACTGGCTCGACATAGGACTGATTCGCATCAACCATAACGGCTCACGCATGGACGGCCCGACCCCTGAGGACTCCAACCATCCAGCCAACGTGAGCGAAGTGGTCGATCACATCCACACCTTGAAAAACGAAGGGCTGGGTGTGATCGGCATGAAGCTCTGCGGCGGCGGTCAGTTCGAGAACAGTCATGACGATCGCGCGAGAGCCATGAGGTTCGCGTTCCAGAACGCGGGAGTGGATTCTGTCACGGTCGGCTTCAAGAACACGCAGGAGATCGACGAGGCGATCAGCAACCTGAATCTGGCGCTCGCATGAGCAAGGGGGTCCTGGCCCAGCTTCATGCTCGGACGGTTGGCCCACCTTTGTAGTTGATGCACACGAAAATCGAATGCATGAGCCATCTACGCATCGTCGTCATCTTGAATTGCAGCCTTGAAGGCTCCGATACCCGACTTGAACGCCTTCACCATCTTCTGCAGGCGAAATTCGACGTTCGTCGTCGTGATCCCGCGAGTTTCCGATTTCTCGTAGCTCCAGTAAAGCGCCTTGATCTTTTTCGAGATCTTTCGTCCTTCTTTGGTCTTTTGCGTGAAGCTGACCGGCACGAAGCCCATGACCGACAGCCACACGCCTGCGACGAGAATCTCGACCGGGTCTTCGATCCAGCCTCGTTTCACCAGGGTCGAGTACGCCACTCGGGCGCTTTGGGTGAGCTCTAGAGGCTTAACCTCCAGGTGCAGGGAGCGGATCGCAGTGCCGATTACATCTGGAGGAAAGATCGCAGCGGTTTCGTGGTCTCCGAATCCCATCGGAAACTGGTTGTAGAAGAATTTCAGATTTCTCCTGATATTCGGTTCACTCGTCGCCGCGAGAATCAACTGTTCTGGCGTTACTTCAGGACGATTTTCCACGACGTGCGCCATCAGGGCCGCCCACACGTAGGCTTCTTTCGAAGTGACCATGCCCGAGCCTGATTTTGTCGGATCCTTCCCATCATTGGTCATCTCAAGAACAGCCAATTCAGTCAAGCTCGTCCGCCTCAGCTTTCTAATCACTGATTTCTTCGCTCGCATATCGAACCCCTCCCATCGATAATTTCGGGCCCAGGCCGGGCTGGCACCCGGCCTTTGTCGCGCGAACGATAGCATCGGTTCACGCCTTTGCGGCACTTTGGGAAGAGAATTCCGGAAAGTAGAACATCCAGGTCTTCGGCCCAGGGATGCTCGGGAGCACCCTCGCCACTGCCTCGGGCACATCATTGATCTTCACCCCTTTTTGGAAATGCGCCGACTCTTTGCAAGAAGCGCGTAAGACGACGCTACCCCCCGCCCGCAACGCCCACGGGACGTGCATCTAGAATTCCCCTTGCCCACTCCACCGAACCGAGCTAACGTGTGGTGCCCGAAATTTCGTTCGATAGGAGTACCCACCCATGTCAGCCGACGAAAACATTCAACTGATGCGACGCTGGTTTCAGGAAGTCTGGAATGAGGGCCGGATGGAAACGATCTACGAATTGCTTTCTCCCGATGGAGTGGCCCACGGGCAAAGGGGCGCAGAATCGGAGATCCGAGGTCCGAAAGAATTCGAAGATTTCGTACGGGAAATTCGAGGATCGTTCCCCGACATCAAAATTGAAGTCGAAGACGTCTTCGGCGCCGACGATAAAGTCGTCCTGCGCTGGTCGGGTGTCATGACTCATTCGGGAGACGGCCCCGGACTTCCGGCCAGCGGGAAAACCGTCCGCAGCCGAGGCATCACTATCGCTCGGTTTGCAGACGGCCGGATTGTCGAGGGCTGGGATAACTGGGACCAGCTCGGCATGCTCGAACAAATCGGCGCCTACAAACAGCCGCTGCTCGCGGCGTAGAAAATCCGAGGCGCCACCCCGAACTCGGCTGCCCCACCCGTCGCGATTTTTCGACGGGTGGGAATTCGCGAACTGGCTGCCCTACTCGTCGCGATATTCGAAGGCGGGTGGTCTGGTACGTCGAAGGTCGCGCGGTTGGCCGACTCTTTTCCACAGCCCGATGTGACATCCGACCTTGCCTCTCGAACTCCAATTCAGCGATCATCGTCGAGGCGGTGATGGCGCGAGGTAGCATCGTGCTCTCCCATTTTGGAACTCGGTTCCAAGCGTATAGCCTCTAAGTTCTTCGAGATCAAGATTTTGCCCGCAAGTGATTGAGCCCCAGAGATTACTTTCGGATTTTCCGCTAATCCGATGATTCCAGTAGACCCCAGGGGGGAGGGGGGTACCCTTCGGGCAATCTTGATTCCTCGCCGATTTTTTCCAAACCGTAACGATCTCACTCCGTTTCCCACTATTACTTCGAATAGTAGCTCGTCAAATGCTCCTGGATGAACCGCGGAGAGAATCTTCGGCTACGGAGAATACCTATGAGCGCGAACCGAAACAGTGACTCGAATCGTCGGACGATGTCGGCTTACGCAATGTCGGCGTTGTGCCTACTCGCCGTCATCAGCGGCTGCGAGAGGAAGACGGAAGTCAAGCTGGAGCCTGGCGCGGCGAGCGGCAGTCTGAACGCTCCCAACGCGCTCACCGCCGTGTTGCCGATTCTCAACACCGGAGAAGAGGCTGCCGAGGATGTGCAGGCAGCATCCATATCTATTTCCGGGACGACGCTGACCGAGCCGTTGCCGCTGCCCGCAACTCTCGGCAACGTGCCGAAAGATGGCTCAGTGAATCTCGCCTCCGCTTTTGCCGGGACGTTCTCGGTCGGGAACACGTACACGATCCATGTCGAAGGAACGTTCCGCGATCACGGACATAGGTTTCCATTTGCCTTGTCGCAGGATTTGAGGATCCCGCCGGCGTCGCCCGGTTCGGCGACCTCCGGCTCCTCATCGTCGCCCGCACAGACTGTCAATGGCGCGCACTACCCGCATCAACCTCCGCACTTTCCCAAAGAGGTGAACGAAGGCGGACACGGCTGGACCGTTCCAAAAGGGCCGGATCGTCCGGCGCCTGCGCCCTCGAACCAATCGACCGTGAAGCCGGCACCCGCGGGAGACCCTCCGGGCATCGACTTCGAAACCAACTCCTCGCTCGGGTTCAATAGCAATGAGACTCCGAACGAACCGAGCGGCGGAGTGAGTCCGGGTGGGGTGATCTTTGAGACCGCCAACTCATACGGCTCCTTCTCGACCGATGGCGTGCACTTCACGCAGATCGATCCGACGACGATCTTTCCGAATAATGTTGACGGAGGCTTCTGCTGCGATCAGATCGTGCAGTATGTCCCGAGCATCGATCGCTTCATCTGGGTGATGCAGTATTCCAACGGAGCGAATGGGCTCAACCGGTACCGCATTGCGGCAGCAAGTCCGGCGAATGTCACCAGTTCGAGTGGAACCTCCTGGACCTATTGGGATATCACCGCCAACCAGGTCGATGGAGGCGCGGGATGGCTGGACTATCCCGACACGTCGATCGGTGACAATGATTTCTATCTGAGCGCCGACGTGGTGGGCGGAGGAAGGTTTGTGGTCCGGCTTCCGCTGACGGAAATACAATCCAGCACCACGATCAACTTCAACTACACGCATTACACCGACGGACCCGACGCGTACGGAGGTCATCTCGCCCAGAATACGCGCGATACGATTTACTGGGCGGGCGAGCCGAATAACAGCACTCTCCGAATTTTCAGCTGGTCGGAGTCGAGCGGCACCTACTTCTGGAATGATGTTGGGGTCGGAAGCTGGAATACGAGTGGGGTCAGCTCTCTCACGCCAGACAATCAGAACTGGCTGGGAAAGCTATCCGGGTTCCCAGGAACGGCGGTGCTGGGAGCGACACGGCTATTCAGCGGCACCGACAGGAAACAGGTTAACGAACTCCTGTTGGCGTGGTCGGCTGGCGGCGGAAAGAACTTTCCGCAGGCCCAGGTTCAGTGGGTCGCCCTCGACCTCAACAACAACCTGCATGTGATCTCTCAGCAGCAGATTTGGAATCCTGACTATGCATTTGCTTATCCTGCATTCGGAATCGACGCCAACAACGATATCGGGATGTCACTCGAGTGGGGTGGCGGCGGCAACTATGAGAATCACGTTGTCGGTTTCTGGGGCGATTTCATCGTGTACAGCACGACTGCAAGCAATATCGGAACGGGTCGCTACGGGGACTACGTAACGATTCGTCCTTATGGACCTGACACCAAGCGCTTCGCAGCCTTCGGATACGGCCAACAGAAGACGGGCTTCGACACGCATTACGTTGTCTTCAGCCGGCCGGGACAGTAGCCGGGCCGGACAACATTCCGAGCGCGGAGCTAAGGTCGGGATTGCTACGCTGAATGAGAAAAGGTAACAGCCCTTACTTCCAGTTCCGGCCGGGTTGATCGAACATGTTGGTCGGCAGATCGTATCCCGCGGCCTTCAGGCGCTCGGCGAACTTGGGACGGATTCCAGCGGCAGTGAAGGCTCCGATCACGCGCCCTTCCGCGGTGACTCCCTGCTTTTCGAAAGTAAATAAATCCTGCATGCTGACCACGTCGGACTCCATGCCGGTGATCTCGGTGATGTGGGTCAAACGGCGCGTGCCGTCGGTGAAACGCGCGACCTGAAGAATCATGCTGACCGCCGAGGCAATCTGCTTGCGAATAGCCTTCTCGGGCAAGTTCAGATTCGCCATCATTGCCATGGTCTCCATGCGAGCCAGAGCATCGCGCGGACTGTTGGCATGAATCGTGGTCAGCGAGCCGTCATGGCCCGTATTCATGGCTTGCAGCATGTCGAGGGTTTCTTCACCGCGTACCTCACCGATGATGACTCGGTTGGGACGCATGCGCAGGCTGTTGATCACGAGTTGCCGCGCGTGGACGGCTCCTTTGCCGTTTGCATCCGGAGGACGACACTCCAGCCGGACGACGTGCCGCTGCTTGAGCTGCAACTCGGCGGAATCTTCGATGGTGACGATGCGCTCTTTCGCCGAGATGTATCCCGAAAGCACGTTCAACATCGTCGTCTTGCCGGCGCCGGTTCCCCCCGAGATGATGATATTGAGACGCGCTGCCACTGCGGCTTTCAAAAGTGCCAGCATGGGCGCAGTCAGAGTCTGATTGGCGACGAGGTCCGCATCGGTGATGGGAGTGTGGCCGAAGCGGCGGATCGAAAGGTGAGGACCGTCGAGCGCCAGAGGCGGAAGGATGACGTTGACGCGGGATCCATCGGCGAGGCGGGCATCGACCATGGGAGAAGATTCGTCGACGCGGCGTCCGATGGCGGAGACGATCTTCTGGATGACGCGCATCAGGTGTGCGTCGTCTTTGAAAACGACTTTCGTTTCTTCGAGCATGCCACCGCGCTCGACGTAGACCTCCTTGGCGCCGTTTACCAGGATGTCGCTCACGCCGGGATCTTGCAGCAGAGGCTCGAGCGGGCCGAGTCCGAAGACCTCTTCGAGAATTTCGCGGGAGAGCAGGTCTTTCTCGGGAGCGGAGAGTGGAGCTTTGAGATGCGCGACCACGTCCTGAATAACGGCGAAGACCTGGAAGCGCGTACGGTCGTCAGGAACAGCGGCGATCTGTTCGAGGTCGAGCTTGTTGAGCAGGTAGCGGTGGATTCCGTGCTTGAGATCCTGATACGCGCGAAAGTCCAGCGCAGCAGGCTTTTGAGGCGCGCCTGAAGTGAGAGGCTTGGCCGCGAGCGAGGAAGCTATTTCAGGCTTGCCCATAGATATTCAATACCACGATAAGGCAAGAATTGTAGGGCTCGGCCACAGGAAAGGAAAGCCCCGCTTCCCAACGCCATTACAGTCGGCAGGAAGCGAGGCTTGAACTTGGTCTCGTTATCGTTGCCGTCGCTAGCCAACGAGCGTGAAGTTGACTTGCACTTGCGTCTCAACTTCCACCGGCTGCTGATTCAACAGGAAGGGTTTGTACTTCCACTGCTTGACGGCTTCGATGGCTGCGGGCGCGAGTTCGGGATGTCCGCTGACGAGTTCGACGTTCTCGACATCGCCTTCCTTGCTGACAATTACCCGGAGAACCACAACGCCCTGAATGTGCGCATCCTTCGCAGTTTGCGGGTAGATCGGCGAAACTTTGCTGGCGATGAGTCCCGACTCAACTCCTTGTGACACGCGCACCCGTTTCGGAGGAGGAGGAAGAGGTTTGCTGGAATCGACAGCACCGACAATTCCGCCTTGTGGCCCCGGTTTTGCTCCGCCGGGGATATCGCCTACTACACCTTCCGCGGCCGGCTTGCCGGAAAGCGTGAAGTTCACCGTGACCTGAGTCTCCACTGCGATGGGCTCGCCGTCCAGAAGATACGGCTTGTACTTCCACTGCTTGACGGCTTCAATCGCTGCGGGCACAAGCATGGGATGTCCGCTGAGCATTTCAATATTCGAAACGTCTCCGCCTTTTGTGAGTTGCACTTTCAGGATGACCGTACCCTGAACCCTCGCCTTGCGAGCTGCCTCCGGGTAGATTGGCGGCACTTTTTTCAGGACGTAGCCCGACATAACGTCGCGGGAAACACGGATGCGCTCAGCGTGCACTTGAGCGCCGGCGAACGAGGCACAACAGATCAGGAGCAGGGATGCCGCGAGAGGACGAAGCATTGAGACCTCCATGGAAGGAAAGTTGCGGGTCGTTCGAGACCCGTTTTGTACGCCGGGGACTTGACCGCTGGGAACCTGCGTTATTAGACGCCGCCGCGAGTGGATTTGTTCCCGGAGATGCGCGACACGAATTTCACGATGGCTTCGAGAACCGCTTCCGGCTGATCGCGTTGCGGAGAGTGGCGGCAATCCTGCAGAACGAGAATCTCAACCGGTCCCGCGCTTTGTTTTGCGATGGCTTCCACTTGCGCCATGGTTCCGTACTGGTCGTCGACGCCTTGAATGGCAAGGATCGGACAGGTGATGAGTGGGAGATATTCTTCGATATTCCAGCGGCGGAAGTCGGGATGAAGCCAGATGTTGTTCCATCCCCAGAAGGTGCGGGCGGCGTCGAGATGGTGACGGGCAAGTTTCTCCGGCAAGTTCGTAGTCTGAAACTTCACCTTGGCTTCGGCGATGCTTGCGACGCTGAGGTCTTCGACGAAGACGTGTGGAGCGAGCAGGACGAGGCCGCGCACGCGATCGTTCGCACCAGCGTGGATGAGCGCGATGGAGGCTCCGTCGCTGTGGCCGATCAGGATGGGTTCGTCGATATCGAGTTTCGTCAAGAGATCGGGGAGAGTAGCGAGTGCTTCGTCGTGCATGTATGTTACGGCACGGGCTTCGGCGAGCAAGTCGGAATTGCCGGAACCGTAGCGCGAATAAACGGTGACCGGACATCCCGTGGCATCGGCGACGCGGGAGGGAAAATCCTTCCAGTGTGAGACCGAGCCGAGGCCTTCATGCAGAAAGACCAGCTCTGGAGTTTGCGGGATGCGTTCTGGAATAGGGAGGATTTCGAGGCTGTGGCCTTGAACGGTAAGCTGGAATGTATGGGTTGCGGCGGCGGCATTCATATGCGTTCGGGGATAACGCTCCAATTTGATTTCGGCGTGCAGTTTGGTCCCCGCGAGATCCCTCCCTACGACTGAAAAACGGCTGCGCTCGGGATGACGCCTGTCGAGTGTCGGATGGTTCGAGCCAGAATGCAGGACCACACACTCGGGGCTAATACTGCATCGAAGGTTCAAGATATCGTAAGCTATAGACAGACACGGGAGGGATATGCGCTGCGCTCGCTGCGGCAATGAAAATCCGGAGGAGAACCGCTTCTGCGGGATGTGCGGAGCCACGCTATTGGCCGCGCCCGCGGTGGCCGAAACACAGACACGGCGCGCAGCCAGCGCGAGTCCCATCATCCCCGCGCCCGCAGAGCCCCCTGCTGCCTCCTCCGTGCCCCGCCAAGTCGAGGAACCTCGGCCGGTGCCTCCGCCTCGTCAAGATCCGCCAACAATCAGCGGGCCGTCGTTCCTGGGCTTGAATGATCCCGGGCCGCGGAAGCGAGCCAGCTTGAGCATCGATCCGCACGCTCCGGGATCGAGGGGCGTCGACTACCTGCTGGATGATGAAGATGAGCCAAGAAGCGGAGGTGCGGGAAAGTTCATCTTGATCCTGATCGCACTGGCGCTGGCGGTGGGCTTTGGATATTTGCGCTGGAAGAATCAGGGATTCGCGTGGCTGAACGCGGGTGCGCGCAAACCTGCGGCTGCGGCACAGAGTCCGAGCGACGCTGATACGACCGCGCCTGCCAATTCGCAGGCACCGACCTCGCCGAGTGCGACGCCGGAAGCGCAAACACCGGCGGCGAGCCAACCGGCGGCGACAACTCAACCTGCTCCGGCACCGACGCAGGCGCCGTCGTCCGCAGCCCCAGCGAGCGGGAACACCGCTGCGAATCCTCCGGCGGGAACAGCTCCGCCATCGGGTATCGCGCCAGCGAAGAGCGACAGCTCAACCGCGGCGAAGGCGAGTCCAGCAGCGGATTCGGACGATTCGAATAGTTCAGATGACAACGAAGCGGCTGCCGCGCCCCCGAAGCCGGCTAAGCCCGCGCCGGCAAAAGAAGTGCCGGCGGCGAAGCCATCGGCAGCTGCGAAGCCGGTGAGGGCAGCCGATCCAGTAAGCGAGGCGCAGAGATATCTTTACGGTAAGGGCGCGCCTCAGGATTGCGATCGCGGCCTGCGCCTTCTGAAGCCTGCGGCGAATGAATCGAATACGAAGGCAATGATCGAAATGGGTGCGCTCTATTCGGCAGGATTGTGCACGCCACGCGATTTGCCAACTGCATACCGTTGGTTCGCTCTGGCCTTGCGAAAAGATCCGGACAACATGTCGGTGCAAACGGATCTGCAAAAATTGTGGGGCGAGATGACGCAGCCGGAGAGACAGCTGGCTATCAAGCTGTCTCAGTAGCTTCGGGTCTCAACCGTTCAGCTTGCTAGAGTGGTCAAGGTTTAGGCACTGCAGGCGAAAGCAAGTTCCTCTTGTGTTTTTCGTGATATTGAATCATCTTTCTGCTGCCGCAAGATCTCAGACTTCGTCCTGCTCCTTCAATTTAGCGATCACTCCGAAATCTTCGAGCGTGGTCGTGTCACCTTTCACTTCTCCATTCGTCGCCAGTTCGCGGAGGAGACGGCGCATGATTTTTCCGCTGCGCGTTTTGGGCAGACTGTCGGTAAAGCGGATGTCGTCGGGCTTGGCCAGCGCTCCGATTTCCTTCGCGACCCACTTGCGCAATTCTTCTTTCAGTTCGGCGGTGGGCTGTCTTCCCTGCTCCAGCGTGACGAAGGCCGAAATGGCTTGGCCCTTCAAGTCGTCAGGACGGCCGACTACCGCGGCTTCTGCCACGGCTTCATGCGCCACCAGGGCGCTTTCGACTTCCATGGTGCTGAGGCGGTGTCCACTGACGTTGAGGACATCGTCGACGCGGCCCATGATCCAGAAATATCCGTTCTTGTCTTTGCGGGCGCCGTCGCCGGTGAAGTACATGCCGGGGATCTGCGACCAATAATTCTTTACGTAGCGGTCAGGATCGCCGTAGACCGTACGCAGCATGCCGGGCCACGGACGCTTGATGACAAGAAATCCGCCCGAGCCCTCCGGCACCGGTTGGCCTTCCATGGTGACGATTTCGGCCACGACTCCGGGGAACGGGCGCGTTGCCGATCCGGGCGTGGTTGCGATGGCGCCGGGGATCGGCGTGAGCATGATGTGACCGGTTTCGGTCTGCCACCAGGTATCGACGATGGGGCAGCGATTTCCGCCGATGGTTTCGCGATACCACATCCAGGCTTCCGGATTGATGGGCTCGCCGACCGTACCGAGCAAGCGAAGGCTCGACATGTCGTGCTTCTTGGGCCATTCGTCGCCCCACTTGATGAAGGTGCGAATCGCGGTGGGAGCGGTATAAAAGATATTCACTTTGTGGCGGGCGATGATCGACCAGAAACGATCGGGCTCGGGACAATTCGGAGCGCCTTCATACATCAGGCTGGTGGCGCCGTTTTGCAGCGGACCGTAAACGATGTAACTGTGGCCGGTCACCCATCCGATGTCAGCAGTACACCAGTAGGTGTCTTCCTCCTTGAGATCGAAGACCCACTTGGTGGTGAGATAGGTGCCGACAGAATATCCGCCGGTGGTGTGAACAACGCCCTTCGGTTTGCCGGTGGTGCCTGAAGTGTAGAGGATGTAGAGCGGGTGCTCGGCGTCGAGCGGCTCGGCAGGGCAGATGTCGGAGGCCTTGGCCATCAACTCGTGCCACCAGTGGTCGCGTCCGGCCTGCATGTTGATCGGGGTTCCGGTGCGCTTATAGACGACGACGTGCTTCACGCTCGGGCAGGACTTCAGCGCTTCTTCCACTGCGGGGAACAATTTCACTTCAGATCCGCGACGGTAGGAGCCATCCTGCGTAATCACGGCTGAGGCTTGCGAGTCGTGAATCCGGTCGATGAGGGCGTTCGAAGAAAATCCGCCGAAGACAATCGTGTGCGGAGCGCCGATACGGGCGCAGGCCAGCATGGCGATGGGGAGCTCGGGCGTCATGCCCATGTAGATGGCGACGCGGTCTCCTTTTTTCACGCCGAGCGATTTAAGCACATTCGCGAACTTCTGCACTTCACGATGGAGTTGCTGGTAGGTAAGGGTGCGGACTTCTCCGGGCTCGCTTTCCCAAATGATTGCGGCTTTGTTCTTGCGCCAGGTCTGAACGTGACGATCGAGACAGTTGTAAGACAGATTGATCTGGCCGCCGACGAACCACTTCGCCCACGGGCAATTCCACTCGAGCACCTTGTCCCACTTCTTGAACCAGTGGAGTTCGCTGGCAATGCGCGACCAGAAGGTGTCGGGATCGTCGACGGATTCCTTATAGACACGCTCGTATTCCGCGAGGCTCTTGATGTGAGCGTGCCGGCTAAATTCGGCAGGAGGATCGAACTTCCGCTGTTCCTGAAGGATGGAATCGATGTTGGTAGATTGCGTATCCATGAGTGCTTTGTCGGCCATGCGGCAACCTCAACGTGGAGGAATGATTTTTTCGAGTCCGAAATTCGGACACAGAATTTGCGAAGTTTATTCTACACACGAATGGCTGGATGTGACGGGGATCACAGGCGGAGAGTTAGTCACTTTTCCCGTTGGAGGTCGCAAGAACCTGCGGAGTGGGAACAAACCAACCCAGGAGGCGACGGTCGAACTCGTGCGGCGCCGTAGACATCGCACCGCAGTGATCGGCGCCAGGAACTTCCCAGAGAACGGTTGCAGGGCTATGGGTGTGAATCAGGCGGGAGTGGCGCACGGGAATATTGCTGTCGATTTGACCGTGAATGAGAAGTACTGGAACGTGGGACGCGGCCACGGCGTCCGACGGGGAGATCTGCTGCATATCCAGCTTGTATTTCCAGCGCGCACGAAGAAATGCAACTTCTACAAGCGGGCGAAGGAGCGTCCGGCCGATCCAGGGCCCGCCATGAAAGGGCTGCCCCATGCGATCGTAAGCGATCTCGCGAAAATCAGAGAACGAGGATTCGGCAACGACGGAACAGAACCGAGTCTCACTTTGAAGAGACTCCAGCAATTCTGCAGCACCCATGGATTCGCCCAAGCCGTAGACACAGCGCGGGTGGATTTTAGTGGAAAGTAAATCGAACCATTGATGAATATCGTTGCGCTCGAGGAGTCCGTAGGTTGCCAAGGCCCCGCCGCTAGCCCCATGAGCGCGAGAGTCGGGCAAGAGCACTGTGAATCCGTGTACGAGCAAGAACTCGCCGTATCCGGTCATTCCGAGGCGGTTGTCGCCCAAGCCGTGAAGCAGCACCACAGCATCACCGTTCGAGTGGGCGGGGCGCAGGAGCCAGGCATACATGACCGCGGCATCGGGAGTGGTGACGGATACATCTTCCATTTGCGCGTTTACCGCTTCGAGAGATTGACGGAAGCCCGCGACTTCTTGCTCTGTCAGCAGACGCCGACCTGGATGTAGCGTCGCGTCCGCCAGATAAATGCCGCCGATCAAGCAAAGGGCGAGATACATAGTAAGCGCGAAGATCAGCCAACGCAGTCTGCGACGCGAGCGCATGGTCCGAGGATGATACGTGGTGAGGGGGTGTGCGGTTCCAAGTCCTGTACACAGATCAGAGGTCGAGGAAGCGGGAACGGGTGGCTTCGGTTGGGAGCGGACAGGCATCGTAGCGGCCGTAGATGCGATAGCGATGGCGCGCTGCGAGACAGTAGGCCCAATCCCTGATTGTGTGTGGGAAAACACGCATTATGAGAGCGAGGGGCCGCCAGATTCCTCCCAGCTGCTCGATGACGAATAGAACCGCGTCGGAACGAGAAAGCAATAATTCGGCGGGCTGCAAATTGTTCGCAGAATGCTCGATCGGATCGTAGTTAAGAACGATATAGAACGAGTCCAGGGCGGCCACATCTGCGTGCTCCCGGGCGAGGATGTCCTTAGCGAAGAGGCTTTGCAGTGAGGCGAACTGGAATATGGCGTCCCGATCACGCTTGAGGATGAACTTCACCATGCGGTTGCAGAGTCCGCAAACGCCATCGTAGAGGATGAGGGGATGGCTCAACTGTTTTCGCGAATCAATTCCAGCCTTGTCGCGAATGTATCAATAGCGATACCAGCTGAGCAAATTAGCGAGGTGGCCTCCCAGGAAGCGGCTGACTCGCCGGAGCGGCGGGTGATCGAAGAATTGGACATCGGACGAATTGGAAACCGTGGGCTCCCCGGCATCGTGGCTCGATCCGTTGGCGGAAAAGCTCGATTTGTACCCCTCTGGTAATTGCTGTCGAGTATCCATAAATTCTTATTTCGCAACGTGGGACAGGGGAATATTTCTTACTGCGTTCTGGCCCTCTCGATCGGGGAGGGGCCCGGTGGGATATCCGAGGCATGCAAGGGTCGCGCCGGCATAGCGCTCGATGAGCCCAGTTTGCTGCTGACTCAGTTTTTGACGCCAGCCCTGAGCGACTCCCGAGCCAATCAGGCGGCCTTCATGCACTCGGCTCTTGGGCAAGGTGGCGGATTGATCTTCTTTCGCGCGCATTTTTTCGATGGAGTTATTTGCGCACGCGCGGTGAATGACTGTGGGGTCGGCTGGCATTCCAAGGAAAGTCAGCGCGTGCGACATCGCCGCCTCGACATCGTTGCAGATATCTTCGAAGCGTAGCAGTAGCAAGTTGCCGTTTCCAGCCAAAGGAGAATTAAGCCACTCCTCAATATGATTCTGCCAGGCGCCCCAACGCGACATTTTTCCCTGCATGAAGGGCTCGATATAGCGATCGATAGCTTGGGTGTCCAGCAGATCCATTGCGGCTTCGCGCGAGAAGCTTGAGAGCAGAACGTCGCGCACATCCCGCACGATATAGATGGCCCTGCGATACTTTCGGCAGTAGCGTTCGTGCGTCTTGATCAGGCGTCCGCCGGCGGGAAGAAGCGGGTGGGCGTACACGTGGACACCGATCTCAGGGACGATGCGCTGCACATTTTCGAAAGAGCACAGCGCGCCACTGATGGCTTCGGCGAGAGGAAAGCGCAGCAGCGTGTTGCCGGACCTGGGATAGGACGCCAGAAATACGTCGCTCGAATCCAAACCGAGATGTCGAGCCCAAACCAATGGGGCCCGCAGCGAAGTGCGGGACGCCCGTGCACGAATTCGCATTAGGGCCGACACTCAGACCTCTTTCGCCCCAACGGGCTGGGAGTGAGAATGAAGGCTGGTCTCCGCTTTGGCGGATGGAGCCTGCGGCTTACCCCGATATTTCCGGTTGCGATAGGCTTGAAGAAGTGACAGCGGCGCCATCGAAAAGCAAAATGCAGTGAAACTATCGAAGGCGCGCAGAGCACGGTAAGTCAGTTTGTCCTTGAGACGCTGCCCAAGGGTTATGGCGACTACGTTCGCGTCGTTCACGCTCGGATAGGGAGGCCAGTTGCCCGCATAGCGCTTGCGCCAGAAGGCCAAATAGCGATCGATCCGGGTGCGAAGATTATCGTCGACGACGTTGGGACGGGGGCCGGAAACAATTTTGTCACCTTTAACAAAAGCATGATGCTGGCCGCCGTAGATAGCGCTGCGGTCGGCACCTTGGAGGTTCGCCAGATCCTCGTGATAAGAGATCTGGAGGAAGCGGCAGACTTCCTGCATGATCGATGGAGTATCACGAACTAAATCTTCGTAACTGACGTCGTATACAGCCCTGCCGTGTGCGACCAGCCAATCGTGCTGCTGTTTGTAAACTTCGTAGCCGATCAGCCCGCGCAGGGTCGATCCGGGACGCTTAAAGTAGGAGTTCCCGCTCTGGGCGGCACGCAGAATGCTGTTGGCAGTGCCGGCCGGATCGCGCCAGACGATGATGAATTTGGCGTCGGGAAATGTCTCGGCCATTTCTTGCAGACGGTCGTAGTAGTTGGGGGACTTGTCACCCCAGATGGTCGCGCCTTTGCGGCGGGCAAATTCTTTGTGGGCGGCCTCGAAAGCTCTCGGAAAATCCGTGATGCCCTCATTGAAGTCCTGGACATTGAGTCCATGCCTGGTGAAGGCCTGATTCCAGAACTCCCAGCGCGCGGCCCAGTCGCAGGAGCGACCTGGCTTCAGAAATGCGGAGCGTAGAAGCAGCAAGTCGGCCTCATACATGAGTCCGACCTGCGGATGCTTGTTCAACAAGGCGTAGAGCAACGAAGAACCGGATCGCCACATGCTGACGACGAAGAGCGGGCCCGCTGCCTGCGCGGACACCGCCGAGTTGGCCGGCTGGTTAGCTGATGGCGATGGCACGAGTCGCCTCGGGGACAGCGGAATGCGGCTGAATTGTCGCGCCCGGATGCGCATCGGCAAGACGCATCTTCCAAGCGCCGTCCACCTTCTCGATCAAAGTGACAGCGCCGGTTGTCGGTCCGCCCTGAACGGGAACTCGGTCGCGATCCCCATGTTCAATGATGGTTTTGGCGGCAAGAAGATTGCGCACATGAGTAACGGCAACCACGTATCCGGACGATTGCTCTGCGAGGGTGAGCATCTCCGTCAAACGCCGCGAATAGCGGGCGTAGAACTGATGAAACGACTCGCCGCTCGGGGCAGGAAGGTCCGGGCGCTCGTTCAGCAGATTCAGGAACGGGATGATTTCGCGGAGCAATTGGCCACCAAATACTCCCAGGTTCCATGGGCGAAGTTCGTCGGTTGCGGTAACAGATGCTCTCGTGGTCCGGCGAATCGATTCCGCCGTCTGGCGCGCTCGCTTCAGGTCCGAAGAGTAAATAGCGGTGACGGGATAGCTCGCGATCTGCAGAGCGGTCTCCTCTGCTTCCTGCAAGCCTTGCTCATCGAGTGGAATGTCGAGCCAAGCTCGCAGACGCTCTTCTTTGCCGTGACTGTTGAGGGGAGTGTGACCGTGCCGAATCAGAATGAGTTTACCCACAGATTGGACTCCTATTGAGATTTGTGAGGCGCACGTCAATGACGGTGCTGTGTACGGAATGCCGAGGCGTCATCATGGACGTATTGAACCGGAGGGGAGGGTTTATCAATCTATAGTAATCTGATTGACATTATGGGAATGTAACACGCCAGTAACAATCGTTCAATAGGAAATTGGTGGTAGTAAAGGCACTTTTTCCCTGTATCAGCCATGCTGATTCCAGCCCTGGACGCTGGTTTTGGGCCAAGTTCGCCGAGGGGGAGAAAGCGGACTTTCAACGCGCGGCGCCTGGAGCGCCCGAGGAAGGCGGGGCTAGCCGGCCAGCAGAGCCACTCCGCCGGCGACTAGGGCAGCGGCGATCCAACGGCGACGGTCGACTTTCTCGTGGAGAAACAGCTTCGCGGCGAAGGCATTGCCGATGAAGGTGAGAGAAGCAGCGGCGGGGGCGACAAGGCTGACATCTCCCCAGGAGAGGGCGAACAACAAACTGAAGAACGCGAGGGCCATGGCCGCGACGCCAATGAAAAAGTTCGAATTTCCGAGAGTTCGGCCGATGACGGTCCAAAGCCCGTAGCGCTGCCAGAGATCATGCACATCGCCGACTTGCTTCATGGCGCGGGCGAGGACAACGTCCCCGACAACGGAGAAGAAAACGACAACGAGAATTCCGCCCCAGGTGTAGACGCTTCTCATCGCTTCGCTCCACCAGCAGCGGCCGAGGAAACGACTTCTTCCTCATTTTCTTGGGTTTCCGGATGGGGGTGCGATGTAAGAGCGGGACCTCCGGCGACGAAGCTGACGCCACCCGAAATCAGAGCGATGCCCATCCATCGCATCGGGCTGACTTGTTCGTGCAGGGCGAATTTCGCTACCAGAGCAAGCAGAACATAGCCGAGGGAAGTAGCCGGCAGAACATAGGTAAGATCGGCCCAGGAAAGCGCGTTCATGTAAGAGGCGAAGAAGGCGAGCAGCAGAACGATGCCAACCGCGACCCAGGGATTGAGAATGGCGACGATGACGCCTTGCAGATGATGAATGGAAATGCTGCCGGCCTGCTTCATCCCGTGAGAAAGCATGGAGTCACCAGCCGCTGCAAAGACGGTCACTCCAGCCAGCACCAGATACTTACGAAAGGTCAAAAGCAGTTCTCAGTACTCAGTTGTCAATTCTATGTTCTCGGAAGAACTGCTGCGCCTCACGTACTGAGTACTGAGTACCGGGTACTGAGCACGAGGAACTGAACTTAGTCGGACATGCTCGCCACACCCGCTGGTTGCGCGGATGCAGCTTCATCGGCATGCTTCTTCACCAGCTTGTTCCGAGCGGTTCGCAGTTTCCAGAATGTCCTTGCTTCTTTGTACAGGCGGCGGCGTTCCACGCCGTTGAAGATCGCCTTCTTCACGATCCGCCAGGCGGCCTTTGGACG
Source organism: uncultured Acidobacteriota bacterium (assembly GCA_963700225.1). Lineage (GTDB taxonomy): Bacteria > Acidobacteriota > Terriglobia > Terriglobales > Acidobacteriaceae > Sulfotelmatobacter. The sequence goes on along the minus strand of CAVOWU010000009.1, from coordinate 764,177 downwards.
GAAATAGTACTCGTCGTAGAAACGATGCACGGCGCCGAGAATGTCGTCGGCCGGCAGCCCGGGATACTGGATGTGGGCCAGCTGATGTCCACCCTCGTCGACCATCTTGTTGTCGCCGACGATGAAGCCGTTCTTCACGGCGTAATCGTAAAGCTCGGTGCCGGGATAAGCGTGCGCGACCGAAACCTGGATGGTTTCGACGTCGAGCTCCTTCGCAAAAGCGATCGTGTTGTTGATCGTCTCGTGAGTCTCGCCGGGCAGGCCCAGTATGAAGTCGCCGTGAACAACGAGGCCGAGCTTGTGGCAATCCTTGGTGAACTGGCGGGCGCGCTCAACAGTCGCGCCTTTCTTGATGTTCTTGAGAATTTGCGGATCGCCGGACTCGTAGCCAACGATCAAGAGACGGCAGCCGGCTTCCTTCATCGCCTTCAACGTTTCGAAGTCGGTGGTGACGCGCGACGTGCAGGACCAGGTCAGTCCGAGCGGCTTCAGCTTGGCGCAAAGTTCGATGGTCCGCGCCTTCTGGATGTTGAAGGTGTCATCGTCGAAGAAAAATTCCTTTACGTCCGGCCAGTACTCTTTGGCCTTCGCCATCTCAGCGGCCACGTCATCGGTGGAACGCTTGCGCCACGGATGTCCGCTCAACGTCTGAGGCCAGAGGCAGAAGGTGCACTGCGCCGGGCAGCCTCGGGTGGTATAGAGCGAGACGTATGGATTGAGCAAGAACGGAACGTTGTATTTCGTAACGTCGAGATCGCGCTTATAGACTTCGGTGACATGCGGCAGAGCATCGAGATCCTGAATCTGCGGAGCGTCGGGATTGTGAACGACCTTCCCATCCTTCAGGAAGGAAACTCCGGGGATCTCCTCAAGAGGCTTGCCCTTGGCATAGTCGACGATGGCGTAGTCGAATTCCTTGCGGCAAATGAAATCGATGTCGGGACAATCGCGGAGGGATTTTTCCGGGTAGCACGCTGACGTGGGGGCCGACGAAGGCAATCTTCATCTTCGGATTCGCCTGTTTAATCGCGCTCGAGATTCGGACGTCGCCGGGAAAGCCGGGTGTCGAAGTAAACAGCACAAGGAATTCGAAATCCTTAGCGATCTCGATGGTTTCCGCAGCGGAAATATGATGCGGAGGAGCATCGAGCAGTCGTGAGCCCTCCAACAAGCCGGCGGGATAAGCCAGCCAGACGGGGTACCAGAAACTTTCGATTTCGCGGGTGGCGGGCCAACGAGAGCCGGCGCCTCCGTCGAAGTTTTCGAATGAGGGAGGGTTCAGAAACAGTGTCTTTAGAGGCATATTGGGTGTTCTTTATATCTTAGCATTGGAACGAGGTTCCCCTTGGAGCGACCCCTTGTTCTGGCAGGTTCCTCGTAACCCATGCACATGGACGTAAATGCTTGATTTAAATGTACTAGCATCGGTCCGAAAAGCAAACAGCCTTAGGGTGAACCTATGCTTGGATGCAGTGAACGGGGAAAGGGTGCTGTAAGCGGGGATGGGGTGCCGGGAAGTTACTGGGCTTCGTTCGCTGTCGGAATGCGGAATGTGACTCCGCGGTCGTCGTTCGCCTTCTCGGTGGCGGCTAGATCCAGACCCGAGAGCGGGATTTTCTGGGTGCGTCCGGGAGTGAAATTCCAAAGCGTTTGTCCGACGATCGCGTAGTTCTGAACTTCCAGTTTGCGCTGATCGCGGAAAACGAGGACCGTCGGCGGGAGAATCGGACTCGGTTGCGCATCGCCGGTCGTCGAACTCGACGCGGAACGAGCCATGGATCGCTGCGCGTAGAGATCCTGATCTCCGTCGGCCTGTTCCTGACGGAACATCTGCTGTTGCGCGAGGCTCTGCTCGTTCATCTGGTCGGCGGTTGCGAGATTGTTGTCGTAGTCGTTGTCGAACGCAGCATCGTCGCCAGACCAATTCCACAGGAAGGGATCGTAATAGCCGAGGCCCCATGGATAGCCATAACCGTAGCCTCCACGGCAGGCATAGCCATAACAATTATTGCGGAATCCGTAAGTTTGGAAGCGGCCGTTAAATCCGTTATGCAGGAAAGGCCCGCGAGAGGATCCGCGCTGAGAAAACGAAGGTGTATTAGAGAAGCTGTGAACAGCGCCTCCGGAAGAACCTGCGGAATGGCCGCCGCTGAACGATCCGTGACTGGAGAAGCCGCCGGAATGGCCTCCGCCGAAACTTGCGTGACCACCACCGCCGCCTGGCTACCTCCATGCTGCGCCCAGAGGGGTACAGCCAGGAAAAGAGCGAACGCGGCGATGGACGCCAAGCGACGCATACATGCTCATTATAAGCCCGTTTGCGGCTAGCGGCGCGGGTTTTACATTCCTTGACACGGGGGATGCACCGGGGCTAAGCCCTGTCTTTTGGAACCCTATTCGCGGCCCTTTGAGGGCCGCTCCTCCATCGTCCTGTTGGTGACTGGTAACTAGTGGCTAGTGATCAGTGGTTTAAGGTTGGTCACTGTCTACTACTTCATCTACCAACTATTGCCCGCGTCAATTCTGGTCGCCGCCGCCATGCTTTTGTTTGCAGAGCTTGCAATAGGTTGGCGGCAACGAATTGTCCACGTGATGGCGCACGGGGGTAAGAGTTCGCAGATAGGCGAAGATCGATTTAATGTCCTCGTCGGTGAGGTTCTTGAAGTTTCCGAAGGGCATGATGGAGTTCAGCTTTCGTGCGCCAACGTAGCCCGTGCGGAGAACCGCAATAAACCCAGACTCGCTGTAGTAGTTGATGCCGGTGGGGTCGGGGGTAATGTTGGCGCTGGTCGCCGATCCCCAAGGCCCGGTCAAGGAATCTCCCCCTGCAAAAGGCAGATTGTCATTCACGTTGTGACAGCCACAGCCCATGCTCACCAGATACTTCCCGCGTGCGACGGGATCGGCCGACGGGCCGGGGATTGGGGACGTGATCGGCTCCGGCGCGCTTCTCACCAGGTAGTTCACCGGGAAGTTTACTTTCGTAGGCGGCAACGGATTGCGAATCGGAGCCAAGGAGCGCAAGTAAACGACGACCGCGGCTACGTCTTCGTCGGACATGTTCTTGTATTCGCTGTAAGGCATCGCGGGAAACAGCGTAGTGTCGTCGTGCTTGATACCTTCGCGGATGGCGCGAGAGAGTTGGTCATCGGAAAATTTAGCCAGGCCTGTTTCGGGATCGGAGGTCAGATTCGAGGCTATCAGTTGTCCGGGAAAGCCTTTTAGAGTCAAGTCCTGGCCCGCGAGTTCGGTATTGGCAATGACCGGCGCGCCGTGCTGTGTCCAGTCATGGCCGGAATGGCAGGTTTCACATCCGATGGTCGTTACCAAATACTGTCCGCGGGCGAGGCGCTCGGGAGTGCGCTCGAATTGACGATTGTTGGCCGCGCGCTTCTTCGGCCCGATAAATGGGCGCCAGCCGATCGTGAAAGAGATTCCAGTGGCGAGGAGAACACCGAGAACGACGCCGGAAATAAGCAGAACTTTCCTCAGCTTTTTCATTTTTGATCTTTCTCAGTGATTTATCTTGGACCGCCCCAAAGTGCGCCTCATCCTAATGGAGGATGAGAAAAGGGACAAGGTATTTGAGTAATACATTCGCGGGCGGCCACGCTAACAGCTAGCGACCGCTGGCTTCGCTTTTACTTCTTCTTGCCTTTTGCTTTTTTCGCAGCAGTCTTTGCCGGCTTTGGTGCTGGCTTCGCAGGCTTGGGCGCCGGCTTGGATTTCTCTGGCGCCTTTGCTTTCGCTTCCGGCTTCGCAGCTGGCGTGGGCGCTGCGGGTGCTACGGCTGCGGCCTTTCCCTTCTTTCCTTTTGGGCCGGGCTTGGCGGCTTGTGCAGTTGCGGCTGCTGCCGCCGCTGCATCGGCAGCAGCTTTGGCGGCACGTCCACGGCGCGGTGCCGGCGGTGGTGGCGGCGGCGGCGGCGCAAACGGCTTCAGGAACTTCAGCGTTTCGGTGCGCGAGCGCAGCTTGCCGTCGAGCAACAACATGAAGACGTCGTTCGCGAGTTTGGGATAAATCGGCAACTGCGGAGTGATGAGCAACTCCGTCATTTCGGGCAGCGGAAGCTTCTGCTGCACCTGCCGCCACTTGGTCAGATAATTCTTGATCTTTTGCTCGACCGACTGCTGTTTGGCAGTCACGGCGAGGAACAACACCATCTCCGGACGCGCCGACGAAAGCAACTGCCAGGTGCGCGAGGGAGTCGCGGCTTCTTTGCCCATCAGGCGCTTGGCAAGCTCTTTTGCGTGATCCTCGATGTCGCGCCATGCTTCGACAAGATCCTTGCGGGGTATCAGCTTCTGAATGTCGGACACGTCTTTGTCAGAGAAATGCGACGTCAGGAAATACATGACGGCCGGGCCGGCATCGGGTGTATAGCCGAGATCGACCATCTGCTGGCGTGTCTTCATCAGCGTGCTCAAGCCGTTGGAGTCAACCTTGGCGACTGTCCAGTGATCGTGCAGAATCTGCAGCCAGCCTTCCTTCTCCAGCATTCTTGACGACGTTCAGCGGATCGTCTTCGTGCGCCAGGGCGGCGATCTCATGGCCGATCGACGACCGCAGGATGTGGTCGATGTACTTCCCTTCTTTGGCGGCGTCGTAGCGGGCTTGCGTGCGCTCCTCAAGCGGCCAGTGGAAACGGGCGGCAAAACGGGTCGCTCGAATCAGACGCGAGGGATCTTCAAGAAAGGAATAATTCTGCAGAATGCGGATCAGCTTGGCTTCGAGATCGGCAACGCCGTTGAATGGATCGAGGAGAAGTCCGCGTGACCCTTCATTGAGCGAAAGCGCCATGGCGTTGACAGTGAAGTCGCGGCGGCGGAGATCCTCGTGGATGGTCGCCGGCATGACGATGGGAGGCTTGCCGGTTTTCTCGTAGCGCTCAGTACGCGCCATACTGACTTCGGCGCGAGCGTTGCCGGGCAACGAAAGGAAGATGGTGCGAACGTCTTCCTCGACCGCCGCGATTTTGGCGCCCGCCTTCTCGAATTCCTTTTGCAGTTTGAGCGGGTTTCCCTGGACGGTGAAATCGAGGTCGCGGATGGTAAAACCGCTGATGATGTCACGGATGGCACCGCCGGTGAGGTAGAGGTTCATCCCGGCAGCACGGGTTACTTCTTGAACGAGGCCGACGCCTTTCAACTGGTCCGGCGTCAACCGGATTTCCATCGTGTAAATGTAATCAGCCATTCGCTTTCAAGCGGCTGTCGGGCCTGGGCCTAGGGCGATCAAGAGCCAAGAATCGCCGGCGGGGGAGGGCCGGACCAACCGAACTTTCCACAAGATTTCCACAGGCCCGTACCCGACATCAAAGAAGGCCTGCACCACTGGGATGCAAGTGGCTAAGTTCAAAGTACTTACACGAACTGGAAACTTTGCGGCAAGCTCAAGAAAATAACACAACGTTTACATTTTGGCTACTGCCAAGGCGGATTCCGATGGAATGTGGGGAAAAAGTGCGAGAATCGGAGGGTAGAGGTTTGAGATTAGGGGTCAGTCGCCCAGCAGCGCTTATGTCCCCGGGCTGACGACTTGCGCCTAATCCCTGTCGCCTGTCCCTTCATGCCCTCGACGCACAAGAAAGTAATCGTCCGGAAGATGGACCGCGATTCGGTCTCGGGATACGTGTCTCCGGCGCAGTTCGTGAATGAGGGAAAGCTCGAGGTTTTGAACACTTCCGGGACGGTGATCTCCATTGATCTGCGGGAGATCAAGGGAGTCTATTTTGTCCGAGAGTTCGGAGATTCTGAGTCGCTGGCGCGGAAGACATTTACCACTCGCCCCCGGTCGGAGGGCTTGTGGGTCCGGCTGCGGTTTAAGGACAGCGAGATTCTGGAAGCACTGATGCCCGCCGACCTGACCCAGACCATGCCGGAGGGATTTCTGGTGAATCCTCCAGATCAGCGGGCGAACACGCAACGGATCTTTGTGCCGCGAACCGCTCTGGAGTCGTTGACTGTTCTGGCGGTGATTGGAGCGACGCGGCGCCGACGGCGCGGAGCGCAGGATCAGCGGCAAGTACCGATGTTCGAAGAATGAACGGACGTCGGGACCAGGTTGAAGATCTCTTTCTGCATCAGTCCAGCAAAATCGGCGGGCCGAGAGCTGATGTAGGCATTGGTGTACGATTTATTCGCATACCATGCCCATGAAACTCTCTGCGATTGCTGCGGCTCTGCGCGTGCGTCTGGAAAACGGGTCTCCTGATATTGAAATTACCGGCCTGAATGGAATTGAGGAGGCCGGACCGGGGGACCTTACATTCGTCTCGAATCCCAAATATGCGGCGGCGGCGCGGAATACGCGGGCTTCCGCGGTGATCGTCAGGGAGGACTTCCCTGCGATTCCGGCGGCGATGTTGCGCGCGAAGGATCCATACCTAACTTTTGCGCGGGCACTCGAACTCTTTCATCCGCCAGTGCGCTACGCGACGGGAGTTCATCCCACCGCAGTTGTGGATAACAGTGCCCGGATAGGAGCCAATGCGCACATCGGTCCCTACGTGGTGATCGGCGAAGGCGTCGAGATTGGTCCAGATGCGGTGCTGCTGGCTCACGTTGTGATTTACCGCGGGGCGAAGATCGGTACGAACTTTTTTGCGCACGCGCATTCGGTGGTTCGCGAAAATTGCCGCATCGGCGACAATGTGCTTCTACAGAATGGGGTCGTGATTGGAGCAGACGGATTTGGCTTCGCCAAAACGGCAGAAGGACGGTGGCACAAGATTCCACAACCTGCTCCGGTTGTGATCGGCGACGATGTCGAAGTGCAGGCCAATTCCTGCATTGATCGCGCCAGCGTGGGCGAGACGCGCATCGAACGAGGAGTAAAGGTCGACAACCTTGTTCAGGTCGGACATGGAGCGCATGTCGGCGAAGATGCGTTGCTGTGCGCACAGGTGGGGCTGGCCGGGTCGACCGAGATTGGGAACAGGGTGATCCTGACGGGGCAGGTTGGCGTGGTCGGGCACTGCAAGGTCGGGGACGATGCGATTGTTACTCCGCAGAGTGGAGTCGCCGGCGACATTCCCGCGAGGGCGCTAGTCAGCGGAGCGCCCGCTGTCGATCACCGGGCGTGGCTGAAATACTCGGCGATACTGCCTCGGCTGCCGGAGCTTGTGCGGGCTGTGCGCGCGAACAAGTCAAAAGAATGACCAAGATGGCAAAGGGTTACACAGAGTAAACCCGAAATCCTCTAGGCTTCGCTTTGGCTCGCAACCTGACTTCCCTGTCTGAACTCTTCCGGCAAGCCGCTTTCAATCGCGGCCCTAACTTTTTCCATCAGGCATTCGCGGCTGCCGAAATCTTTCGGCTCGATCGGCGTGTGAAAGATGACCTGGACTGGACCGGGCTTGATGGAAAAGCGCGCCTTCGGCATGGCGTAGTGAGTTCCGACGATCGTCATGGGGATGACGGGAACGCCGCATTCCGCCGCCAGGTAGAACGGTCCCTTCTTAAACGGCAGCAGTTTGCCATCGAAGGAACGTTTGCCTTCGATGTAGATAGTCATGTTGATCCCGGAGTTGACGACGGCTTTGGCGGCGCGCACGGCTTCGATACCGGCGTCACGATTTCCACGATCGACGGGCACCAGCGATCCGATGCGCATAGCGCGGCTGAGTAGGGGAACCTTAAACAATTCCTTTTTCACCATGACCGATGTGCGCTTGGGGATGAGCGGAATCTGGATCGGGGGATCGAGATTCGAAACGTGGTTGGTCATAAAGATATAACTGCGTGAGTGATCGAAGCGATCGAGGCCGATCGTTTCGACGCGGACGCCCGTGATCCAAACGCCGGACCAGGCTCCCCACATGAAGAGACGATAGAGAACGCGAACATCGCCCATGATGAATGTTGCCGGAAAACCGATCAGGACGGCGATCGGTAGAGCGAGTGTCCAGAACACCAGCATGAGAATGGTGCGAATCATTTGGCAGAAGGTCCCGTGATCGTATCTGTCTGCGCTTCACCCTTGAGCCATGCGGCACGACGGGCTCGCTGCTCTGGCGTAACTCTGTCGAGGTCTTTCACCTCGTAGGAAATTTCCTGACGCGCGCCGACTTTCCACTTCAGTTCGCGCTCTACTCCGCGGCGGGACCGGACTTTGACTGACAGGGTATCGCCGGCGCTGAGACGGCTCAGTTGCTGCCGAGATTCCTGCCCTGCCGGCTTGCCATCGAGTTCAACGATGGTATCGCCCACCTGCAGTCCGGCGCGATCGGCTTCACTGCCCGGAGTGACGGCTGCGACGGCCATGGGTCCGTCGAAGTTGCGCGAGCCGATGAATCCTGGATCGGCGACAGTGTTGGTCAGTGCTTCGACACGCAGGCCGGCGGAGCGCAGGAAATCGTCCCACGGGATTTCCTCTGTTCCGGCGACGTATCTGGTGAAGAACCATCCGAGATCGGCGTGAGTCACGGCTTCGGCGGCTTGGCGGACACCGTTGGAGTCGTCGAAGAAAACGCCTTGCCTAGCGTCGTTGACATTCATCCACTGGAGAAGTTCGCGCAGAGACGCGTAGCCGTGGCTGGAATCGCGCATGGCCAGATCGAGCATGATGCCGAGCAGTTCGCCTTTGTCGTAATAAGAAATGCTGCGCTCGGGGCGGCGGTAATAGCCGAAACCTTCGAGCCACGCATCGAGGCTCGATTGCTCGGCAGACTGCGTGAGGTGCGCCGGACGCCGTTCTAGCTCAGTGATCTCATCGCCCAACCGGGCGAGATATTGCTGTTCGTCGAGCAGGCCCGCTCGCAACAGAATCATGCCTTCCGCCGTGCTGGTCACACCCTCGCTGAACCAAAGCGCGCGGGTGAAGTTCTCTTTTGTGTAGTCGATCGGTTCAAGCGTCTTCGGACGAATGCGCTTCACGTTCCAGAGATGGAAGAACTCGTGGGCGGTGACGCCGGTTAGAGCATCGAGACCCTGCTTGACCTGATCCGCATTGATGTCGATTGCCGTGGAATAGGCATGTTCCATGCCGCCTCCCGCAGGTCCGCGGGGAAAATGATAGAAGAACGTGTAGCTGTCGAAGGGTCGATCATTCATCCAACTGGTGGCTGCAGCGACAATTTTGTGGAGGGCGGCAACGATTTTCCGCGCGTCGTAGTCGGCGGGATCGGCGTCGATGATGACGCGGAAATGGCCTCCGGCTTCGTCGAAGTCGGACTCCTGAAACGTACCGATCTCCACGGGCGAATCGACCAGGCGGTCGTAGTTATCGGCACGGAATCCAGTATCCACCGGGCTAAGAGGTGTCGCGATGTGCCAGTCGCTGGGGATGTGGCTGAAATGAAGAGATAGAGGAGCGTCCCGCGCATCGACCGGAAATATCAAGAGCTGCGCCAAATTAAAGAAGGCGTGGTGCGGATTGAATTGCGCACCGAATGGTCCGGGAGAGTCGACATAGATTTGATATTCGACGATGGCGCCATTCGCCGCACCCTGCACCTGCCAGCGGCTGGGATTCAGCTCGCGAATCTCCAACGGCATTGCCAGAGCGATCCTTGGCGCGAATCCAGTTGATGTACTGGGCAAAGTCGCGAATCTGGTAGAGGGCATTCCATACTGGAAGCTGCAGCTCCCGATCGGCGGCCCCGGACGGCAGCATAATTTGCACTTCGACGAGATGCTGCTCCGGAGAGGCGAGAGAAACCGTGTACGAGACTTCCGGCGCTGCTGCACGAGCGAGTGCTCCGGAACACAAAGCGAAGATTGCAGCACAGATTATGGCGCGCGCGGCACGCCCAGTGATGCTGAGACTAGGAGTCATTGCTTTTTCGCCAGCTCACGCAGGCGCGCCGGAAGTTTTTCATAGATGCCGCCGAAGCCTCCATTGGAGAGAATGGCGACGACGTCTCCACTGCGCAGTTCGGGAGCTATGGTCTGTATGATCACGTCAGCGTCAGCCAGAAGACGGGCTGGGCGGCCATTTTGCTTGATTTCGGCGGCGAGCGCCGGTAGCTCCAATCGTTCATTTTCCGGAACGGCTTCGGATCGGAAGACCCCAGCCACGATCACTTCATCAGCCTGCGCCAGACTGCGCGCGAGATCACTTTGCAGAACGCGGCGGCGGAGCGTGTTGGAACGCGGTTCAAGGATTGCCCACAGGCGAGATCCCGAATAACGGGCACGAAGCGCTTTCAGAGTTCCCGCGATCGCTGTTGGATGATGTGCAAAATCGTCGATGATAGTGATGCCGTTCACCTTGGCCTTCACTTCGAGGCGACGCTTCACGCTCTTGAAGGTCTTAAGGGCCGCGGCGATCGATTCTTTCGGCACGCCGCACGACGCCGCAAGCGCCGCGGCGGCAGTCGCGTTCCATACGTTGTATTCCCCTGCCAGTTCGAACTCGAGATCCGCCCACGGTTGGCCGTCGTGAAGCACGGTCCAGCGAGTGGCGTCAGGGTCGAGGCGCAAGTTGGTGACTTTCCAGTTGGAGCGCTCCCCGGCTCCGTAGCGATCGACGGGACAGAAGGCTTTCGCGAGACAGCGCTGCAGACTGGCGCTTTCGGTCGATTCGCCGACAGCGCCGTCGAAAGCGACGATCCGGCCGCGCCGGGGAATCAGATTTACCAGGCGCTTGAATGCAGTCTCGACCGCATCGAGATCTTTGTAGATATCGGCATGATCAAATTCGACGGAGGTCAGAATGATTGCATCGGGAAAGTAGTGAAGAAATTTCGGTCCCTTATCAAAGAAGGCGGTGTCATATTCATCGCCTTCGAGGATGAAATGCTTGCCCTGGCCGAGATGGAAACTGGAGCCGAAATTCTCGGCGATGCCGCCGATCAGGAATGACGGATCGAGACCTGCCGAAGAGAAGATCCAGGCCAGCATAGAAGTTGTGGTGGTTTTGCCATGCGTTCCGGCGACCACGAGCACTTCCCTGCCAAGGAGAAATTCATCATGCAGCAACTGTGGCAGCGAACAGAACGGAATGCGGTAGTCGAGGAGATGCTCGAGCTCGGGATTGCCGCGGGAGATGGCATTGCCGACCACGACAAGATCAGGTTTTGGCTCAAGATTCCTGGCATCGAAGGGCTGGGCAACGGGAATGCCAAGTTCTCGCAGAAAATCGGACATGGGCGGATAGGCGGCGGCATCGGAGCCAGTTACGTGAAATCCGCGTTGCTTGAGCATGCCGGCGAGCGAGGCCATTGCGGTGCCGCAGATGCCGATCAGATGAATGTGTCTTGCGTCTGTCATTTTTGTCCGGCAAATCAATAACCACTAACGGCACGAAGGAGAGCGTGCCTTCCGACTATCCACTTACTGCTGATTGCAGAATTCTCAAATTGACTTGCTTGGCAGTCACCGACAATTTCGCTCGCGCACCAAACGGAAGCGTGATATTCCCCGATGTCACGTGTCCGGAGCGCACGCCGTAAGCGACGGGCACGCCGAGGTCGCCGACGATTCGCGTGACTACTTCCTGCAAAGTGTAATCCTGATTCGCGCTCTGCACGCAGTCCAACATCTCCCCAAAGACGATGCCGCGGATCGAGTCGAGGTGCCCGGCGAGTTTCAACTGCATCAACAAGCGATCGATTTGAAACGGTTTGGCGGCAAGATCTTCAAGAAATAAAATCGTGCCGTCGGTCTTGATCTCATACGGCGTCCCCAAAGACGCGACGAGAATCGAGAGACATCCACCGTAGAGCACGCCTTCGGCTTCTCCTTCAGCGAGGCCCACCACTCCATCGTTGAGCGGAACGTCCCAAGGCGCAAAACCTGACAACGCCGCTTGCCAGGAGGTGAGATCAACACCATCAGCGTGCGCCCAATCTTTCGCGGCCATAGGGCCGTGGAATACGGCCAGGCCAGCCGCATCGACGAAATATGTCAGCAGAGAAGTGATGTCGCTGTAGCCGATGAAAATCTTCGGATAGGCCTTGACGATTTCGAGATTGAGTCCGTTCAGCAGGTAGTTGGCACCGTAGCCACCGCGGGCGCAGAGAATCGCACGCACCTCCGTCCGGGAAAACATTTCTTCCAGTTCACGAGTACGTCGGGCAGGAGATCCAGCGAAATAGAGATCGCGATCGAGAATCGAATCAAAGTAAAACGGCTTGTAGCCAGCGCCGCGCAGCGCTTCGCAACCGGCCTCAAGTTCAGATTTCTTGAGGTTGCTGGCTGGCGCCACGATCCCGACAGTATCGCCGGGATGAAGGGCGAGCGGCTTTGCGAGTTGGCGATCGGTCGTTGGCATATGGCGATGGACGATGATGTCGAAAAATGATCCGCCCCTTCTAGGTGAGGAAGAATTCTCCTCGGCAAAGCAAGCGCGCGGGACCACGCAGGAAGATATTCTCGCCTTCACGGCGGACAACCTGCATCCCGCCGGGAGCGTGCACCTTGACCGGCGAATCTGCGCGTCCAGTGGCCATCGCCGCAACAGCGGAGGCGCAGGAACCCGTTCCGGAAGACTGCGTTTCACCGACGCCTCGTTCGAAGAAACGCACGCTTACGTCATGCCGTCCGTTGGCAGTAACGAATTCGACATTCACTCCTTCCGGAAAGTGCGGTGAGCGCTGGATTCTTTCGGCTTGCGATTGCCAGTCCGAGGCGAATTGCGAAACGAAGAGGACGTAGTGTGGATTGCCCATGGAAACCGGGATTCCGCGAACTTCCGCGGAAGAAACGTTCAACCCAAGTTCCGTATCCACCCTGGGCTTGCCCATCTCCATTTCGAATTCGTATTCCAGGTCCCGGCGCGATGTAAGCGTGCAAATCTTGGTCCCCGCACCGGTCAGAACGGAAATCCGATCTTTCGATCGTGTCGCGGCAACGTAGGCAGCAACGCAGCGGGTCCCATTGCCGGAGATCTCGGCCTCGGAGCCATCGGCGTTGATCAGTCGAATTTCTACGTCCGCAGAGAAATGCGGCGACATCCACTCAACGCCATCCGCGCCGACGCCCTGGTGCCTGTTGCAGATGCGGCGGGTAAATTCGGCGATGTCGGCGGGAGCAAGCGCCGCATCGATCAGCAGGAAATCGTTCCCGCAGGCGCTGGCTTTGACGAACGGGATAGGGCGCGCGCCGGCGATCACTCGCGTTCCACCCGGCCAAGAGAAGTGGCGCTTCCAAGAACGGTTGAAGCTTTCAACAGGCGCAAGAATTCCTGTTGTTCGCGATTGCAGCCCTCGACGTCGAACTGCAGGCGAATGTGCTGACTTGTGCTTCCTGTGCTCACGTTCTGCATGAGACGATGATATTTCTCGAGTATACGGTTGACTTCGTTGCTGATCTCTTCGACGCTCGCACCGGTAACTTCGTAACTGGAAAGCAAGAGCTTTAGATTGAAAGTTTCTTCCAAGTGCCCGAGCACAAATAAAGACAGCAGTACCACCCCTGTAGCAAACATCGCAGTGACGTAGAGGCCGCCCCCGGCAGCCATGCCGATCGAGGCGACGACAAATAGAGTCGCGGCCGACGTAATGCCCGAAGTCAAACCGCGGAGGTGCAGAATGGATCCTGCTCCGATGAAACCGATTCCCGGGATGATTTGGGCCGCGATTCTGGCAGCGTCGGAGGGCACTCCCGCCAAGGCGGCCGAGAGGACGGTAAACAACGCCGCGCCGAAACAGATGAACATGTTGGTGCGCAGGCCAGTCGGACGATGATTCAGTTCCCTTTCCAGGCCGATCAGGCCGCCGAGAATCGCGGCCAGAATGAGGCGCGTCAAGGAGCTTCCGACGATCCCGCTCGCCATCTCCCCGCGCATCAAATCGACAAGATGTTGCCAATTCATGATCGACACTTGCCCACTTCAGACATGCTCTCGGATGGCCGGATTTTATCACCCGAATGACGCGGTACTGCGTTAACCCCGATGATTACCGCGCGCGGTAGAGAATGGCGCGAGCCTGGCCGGTGACGTGGATTTCGACGAGTTCGTGCAGATGCAAGTCATGGACGGCGTTCCACACAGGATCTCCTTCAAAGGCGAGGACGTAGTCGGCGTATTGCGAAGGATTGGCGAGCGCACGCTCCCACAGACCCTGGGAATCAACAGGCTGCATCCAGACCCGATGATTACCCTCATTGATCGTATGCTTCAGAGGGAAGCCTGCCCGCTCGAGCGCGCCGACGTGGTCGCCGAGATACATCAGTAGCGTGCAATCGGTAGGCATCTTTTCGATCCACACGGCAAGTTGGCCTTGCAGTTGACTTCGCGTACGCATGTTGACCTGGGCTTCCCGGAGGCAGATCGGGGTGGCTTGCCATATCGAGCCATACCCGGCGATCACGACGGCAAAGACGACTGCCACACAAACCATACGCAGGTGGGCTTTCAAGACTTGCAGGCGCACGATCAAGACGACGAGCAAGGCGAAAGCCATGGCGACTGCGGGAAGCAACTGAAGCCCGTAACGGACGTTGTAGTGTGTAAACGGCCACCAATACGGGATGAAGATGGGAACGCCACCGTAAGCGATCGAGAGCGCATAAAACGGCAAGGGGATCAGCAAGAAAACAAGTGGCAGCCACTTCGCTGGCGCGAGTCCTCCGCCAACCATTGCCGAGTAACGTTTTGCAGTTAACGAACCTGCGACCAGGGCTCCGAGGGCCAGCAGAATCCATGCGCGCTGCAACCATTGGTAATGGGCGACATTCGACTCGGCGGATTTCACGAAGTACATTCCCGCGAGAAGTGGATTGCCGCTGCCGGGATGTCCGGGCGTTCCGCCGGTTTGCGTTTTGCGTTCGATGGCCTTCGCCGAATACGGACCGTTCTCGAATTCCAGAGGATTGCGATAGACGATTCCGTTGTAGGCCAGCCAGAGGGCGGGTGCGGCGGCTGCAATCAGAACGAACTTGATCGCAGCGACCCGATATCGGCTCGCGGTCTTCTCTCTGTTCGGTTTTCCCGACATGACCGGCTGCACTGCGACAACTCCCGCCATCGCCACGGCCACAAACCATCCGTCATAGCGAGTCAGGCATGAGGCCGCGAGGCACAGACCGCATTTAGTTAGAGCCTTCGCGTCGCCTTGAGCCCATTCGCTGAAGTAGACAACCGCCCAGATAAAGAATGCGAGATAGAGCGTTTCTCCCATGGCGGTTGACTGCATGTAAATCAGGTTTGGATTGAGGGCCAAAATAGCAGCGGCCGTCCATGCGGCGAAGCGCGCGGGACCGTCTGGCGACAGGGCACGCGAGAAGGTACCGCGAGTGAGGCGAAAAATTCCGATCACCCCGAAGACGAAAGCTGCCATTGAAGGGATCGAGCCACCGGCGCCGCTACGCCACATCTGGTTGGAGATCAGAAACGGAATCATCAACAGGTGCGGCAGCGGAAGCCACACGGTCCCCAATTGCAGCAGACCGGGAGTTTTGGAATCGAATACGCGGCGCGCGATGTTGATGTGGGCGACGGCATCGCCGTAAAGCATGACTTCGCCGCGCTGGTAATAGAACAGGAAAGCTAGAACGGAAACGCAGGTTGCCAGCCAAGCCAGCAGTCTGACTTCAGAATCCCATGCAGGATCGACGGGCTCGGCTTTCGTTTTCTTCGACATGCTCTGAAGGGAGCGCTTGGGCTTAAGACCGCCATGATTTTGGCTCGTATTCGGCGCTAAAGGAGCCGACCTTCCACGGTGGCACGCCAGTGTGTCAATTCGCGAAGACCGAAGTCCTGTCCCAGTCCGCAAACTACTCGAGATGAGTCAACTCGCGAAAGACTTGATAGCGCGCGTCGATTTCCTCGCGGGTGAGCGACTGCAGACGCTCGGTGCCGAAACGCTCGACGGCAAAGGATCCCATCACGCCACCGTAGAAGAGAGCGCGTTTGAGCACTTCACGATTCAATTCCTTTTGGGACGCGACATAACCCATGAAGCCTCCGGCAAAAGAGTCGCCAGCGCCGGTTGGGTCCTGCACTTCTTCGATAGGCAAAGCGGGAGCGCGGAAAGGATGACGTCCGATGCCGAAAGCGCCTTCGCGGAAGAAAATCGTGGCGCCATATTCTCCATGCTTGATCACCAGGGCCTGCGGACCCATGGCGAGAACCTTCTGGGCGGCGCGCGGCAGATTGGCCTCATGGGCGAGCATCTTGGCTTCGGTGTCGTTGATCAGCAGAACATTCACAAGCTTCAGTGTCTCTGCCAGTTCCTTCGGAGTGCCTTTGATCCAGTAGTTCATGGTGTCGCAGCCGGTGAGGCGTACGCCGGTCATTTTGCGACGGACATCCGCCTGCAAAGTCGGCTGAATGTTTGCGAGAAAAAGAAAGTCCGTATTTTCGTATTCCTTCGGAATACGCGGCTGAAATTGTTCGAAGACGTTGAGGTCGGTATAGTCCGTTTTCGCCTCGTTGAGATTGTCGACGTACGAACCACCCCACCGGAAAGTCTTGCCCTTCGCGCGTTCGAGGCCGCGGGTGTCGATGCCATGCTGATGGAAGACTTTTTCCTGTTCAGGACCGAAATCTTCTCCAACAACCGCGACCACGCGAACTTCGGTGAAGTAGCTGGCAGCGAGCGCGAAATAAGTCGCGGCTCCGCCAAGGATATTTTTTACACTGCCCGAAGGCGAAGTAACATCATCGAATGCTACGGAACCCACTACGAGTATGCTCATTCTTCACTTTTGATTTCCTCATGATTGCCCTCGAGCAAGAAACAACGGGCAACCACTAATTGCACGAACGAGCACCCAGGAAAACTTTCATTTGGGATTGGCTTGCAGGTATTTTCCTACGATCAGCTTCAGCTTTTTCTTCGTCGCCGCCGGAATCTTCCTGCGATCGGTGAGGATGGCATGGGCCAGCGCCGATCCGCACTTGCAGGATCGACCGTGGGGCATGGCGGCAACGGTTTGGCGTACAACCTTGGCCGCGTTCTCGGCGTTCTTCACTAGCACAGCGACGATCTGATCGACCGTAACGGAGTCGTGATGTGGATGCCAGCAGTCGTAGTCGGTCACCATAGCAACCGTGACATAGCAAAGTTCGGCCTCGCGGGCGAGTTTCGCCTCCTGCAGGTTGGTCATGCCGATGACATCCATGCCCAGGCTGCGATAAACATTCGACTCGGCCTTGGTCGAAAACTGCGGACCTTCCATGCAGAGATAGGTTCCGCGGCGCTTCCCAACGACGCCCACTTTCTTGCAGGCGGATTCAACAACGCCCGCCAACTCTCCACAGACGGGATCGGCGAAGGCGATGTGGACCACGATGCCTGCTCCAAAAAATGTGTCGACGCGGTGGCGAGTGCGATCGAAAAACTGGTCGGGGATGACGAAATCGAGTGGCTTGTGCTCTTCCTTGAGAGAACCGACGGCGGAAATGGAAACGATGCGGTCGACGCCGAGTTGTTTGAATCCGTGAATGTTTGCGCGGAAATTCAGTTCGCTCGGCAGAATGCGATGACCGCGCCCGTGGCGGGCGAGGAAGGCGACTTTGCGACCTTCGAGTGTGCCGCACACGTAGGCGTCGGAAGGCGCGCCGAACGGCGTCTTGAGGCGAACTTCTTTCACTTTAGTCAACCCAGGCATGGAGTAAAGCCCGCTGCCGCCGATAATTCCAATTTCCGCTTGCAAACAACCTCCAGAACGCTGGGAGTGTCGTGAAATCAAACAGCAGATTATACAGGACAAGAATTGGGCCTCTGCCTGTGCGGCGACACCGCAGTCTGTCCCTGGCGGCCGGAGCTACAATTCATCAAATGCGATTTCTGATTTTTATATGCATGTTGCTGGCGCTCGGCAATGCCGCCCGGGCACAGGAAAAGACCACACCGTCACAGGAAACCAAGTCCGCTACTGTTCCCGCTGCCATCGATCACAACCGCGTCATCATCAATGCAGATGTTCCGTTGCCGGATGGATCTATAAAGACGATTCACGCCTGGGTGGATAACGGCAATCCGGATCTTTATATGTCGCGGCGGCTCGCGACGCTGCTCGGGCTTGCGGTTACATGCGGCGAGAAGGAGTGCTCCGCGCCAGCCCCTGCTCAAATCATGGTCGGCGGAATGGCGATTCCGCTTTCTGCCGTCAAAGAAGCGAAAATACCACTGAAACCAGTGGCTGGAGAAGCGGTGATGGCCGGGGGAATGAACGCTGAGATCAACATTCCTTCGAGTGTGCTCCGGCACTACGACGTGCTGATCGATTTTCCCGGTCATAAATTTTCGATTGGGTCGCCGGGCACGATCCATTTCCAAGGATCGAGCGAAAAGGTCCAGATCAACGCAGAGAACGGACTGATCCAAGTTCAGAGCAAAATCGAGAATAAGAAATACAATTTGGCGCTCGATCTCGGATCAAGCATCAGCTTTCTCTCAGGCGAACTTTTCGAAAAGCTAGCTACCGCTCATCCAGACTGGCCTCACATGACCGGCGCGGTCGGTTCGGCAAACGCGTGGGGAGCGGAAGAAGAAGCCAAATGGCAGGTGATGCGAGTGGACCGCGTGCAATTTGGACCGCTGTTTCTGACGAACCTGGCCGTGGTCGAACTGCCAACGAGCGTGAGCTTCATCATGAAGCCCACTGGAGAATCGAACGTTGGCGTTCTTGGGTCGAATGTGCTGCTGAATTATCGCGTCGGTCTCGACTACGCCCATTCGATGGTCTACTTCGATATTGGGCGGATGTTCAACTTTCCGGAGTTCGACGTGATCGGACTGGTTTTGCGACCCGAAGACGACGGACGATACACGATAGTCGGCGTTGCGGACCTCGACGGTAAGCCGTCAGTTCCGTCCGGTGCTGACGGAATTCGGCCAGGCGACCACCTGGTCGCGGTTGACGGAATTCCAGTTCGCGGATCGACTATGGGGCAGGTGTGGTTAATGCTTGGCGGAACTCCGGGCCAAGACCGAAGTCTGACGATCGAGAGCGGGGGAAAAGAGCTTACGATCGCGGCCAATATCCAGCATTTCCTGGGAGAAGTACCTGACGAGAGGCAAGGCAAGAAGAAGAAATAGAGGTCGGGAATCAGCGCGAGTCACAAAGGCTAGATCCCGGTTCTAGCGGAACGCACTGTCTCGGCCATTGAAGGGCAGTTTTCCACATCCGCTACACACAACCTTCACTTCGCTGCGGGCAGCGCCGCGAACACTTCTTTTTCCAGCGTCGATGTTGTCGCAGCATCGAGACTCTCGGTAACGAACACGGTATCGCCCTGCTGCTCGATCACGACCGCGCCCTCTTCGGTATTCCACGCGTGACGGCCAGTGAGCGACTTGGGCGCAGACTTATCGCGGGAATCGGCATCCTGCTTAATTTCGTCACCGACTGCGTCCGCCTTTTTATAGCGCTGCTTCAAAGAGTGGGCGTATATTCCAGCGAACTGCGAAGCGCTTTGCGCGCTGGACCAGCGCGATATATAGAGCAGACCCAGCGGGGCAGCCGCGTCGTCTTTTACCTTGGCCGCGTAGTAGTATCCGCCGCGCCATTCCGGATACATGTATTTCGAGATTGGCTTGCCGACGTATTGCTCGATCAACACTGCGACGTCGAACTCGCCCATCGCGCCGATGTCGAACTTCTTGTAATTGCCGAAATCGCGTTTGAAATCGGGGACGCGCATCGGCTCGATCACCTCACCCGCCAAATAGGTCTGCGGCTCCATGATCTGGCGCGTGGTGTGCGGAGGATTTCGAAGCAGTCCGGCAAATGCCTTCTCCTTGCCTCCGGCCTGCATGAGCTTGATGACGAAATCCATCCCGTAGCTGTATGGGAATGTCAGCGACTCTTTCAGAAAAACGGGCGCGTCGTTGAAAACTTTGGTGCCGGGCGTACCGGTCAAGGTTTCCTCTTCCATAGCACCGACCAACGCGGGCGAAGTGGTGATCGAATGACCGGTCGGAGCCAGCGCATACTGGAACATTATGGCTTGTGCCTGTCCTTCGATGACCGCCTCGCGTGCATTGTCGATTTCGTCGTTTTCGATGTCGGCGGGAGTGGGGTCTTTCTTGATCTCGCCTAGATCTTTGTCGCCCTTCTTCATCCACTTCTGCAGACCAATTTCCTGGTCCTGAAGAGCATGGGTAAGTTCATGAGCCACGACCGGCTCCTGTTCCTCCATCGGCACCCAGTCGAGCAGGTTCACGGTTTTCGTCTTGGGATCGTAGTAGCCGGCCACTTCCTCCTTGAGAAGGGCAACCAGAAACGTTTCTAGGTCGAACTCGCGCGGGAGCAGGCCAAATTTCTTCAGCACTAATTCCGAGCGGCGAAGGCGCTGAGTGTCTTCGTCGTTCATGTGCTTAGTGAGGTAGGACTCGACTTCAGCGCGACTGGTCAGCTTGCGTTTCACTTCTCTCTTGATGGGCAAACCGGTTTCCTTGCTGTCGAACTCCATGATTTCGTCAACGGAGTGAAACAGTTCTTCGGCCTGGCGGGGAGTGATCTTGACTTCGCTGTCCGGAGACTGGCCTTGCGCAGGTGCGGGCTTGGTTGAGTCTTGCGCAGAGGGAGACTGCTGAGGCGCGGCAATTTGATCATGTGCATGTTGATCCTGCGCAATTTGACCCTGAGCAGTTTGACCCTGCAATTCTGTGCGACCGCCGGGAGCAGCGAGATCACGACGGCCAGTACAACCGGGAAAAGCGACCGCCGAATCGCCAGGAAAGACACTTCAACTCTATTCATTAAGATTGAGTTTATACGTTCCCTATACTTTCCGACATGAATGCGACCAATCCTGTCAACCTCTGGACCTCTACCGACCACGTCCGCGACTATCTTGTGCGTGCCGACCAGATTTCGCATCGTTCCGAGGGAGAATCGGCGTTGCTCGA
Source organism: uncultured Acidobacteriota bacterium (assembly GCA_963700225.1). GTDB lineage: Bacteria > Acidobacteriota > Terriglobia > Terriglobales > Acidobacteriaceae > Sulfotelmatobacter. The sequence goes on along the minus strand of CAVOWU010000009.1, from coordinate 743,428 downwards.
GTTTATTCCTCGGGAGACGCATCGAATTTTGGACCTCGGGACTGGAGATGGACGGCTGCTCGCGTTGGTGAGAAACCAACATCCGGAAACCGAGGCCGTTGCCATCGATTTCTCACCCGCGATGCTGGAGGCTGCGCGAAAACGCTTCGAAGGCAATTCCCAGGTGAAAGTGATTGCGCACAACATGGATTCTTCCCTGCCAGCGCTCGGAAAGTTTGATGCGGTGATCTCAAGTTTTGCGATTCATCATCTGGCGCATGAGCGGAAGCGAGCGCTGTATCAAGAGATTTTCGGGCTGCTGAATAAGGGCGGAGTGTTCTGCAATCTGGAGCATGTTGCGTCCCCATCGGCGAGATTGCACGAGGAATTCCTGTTGCGGATTGGATTTACCGTGGAGACCGAGGATCCATCCAACAAACTGCTTGAAGTGGAAACGCAGCTGAGATGGCTGCGCGAGATCGGCTTCGCCGATGTCGATTGCCTGTGGAAGTGGCGGGAGTTGGGGCTGCTGGTGGGAAGACGACCGTAGCGGCCTTATTCTCCGCTCAGGATGACAATGAACTGGTGATCCACTGGCCCGCTTCGCGAGTGCCGAGCGAACCGCCGATGTCTTGCGTGGTCTTCCTCTCGCGCACCGCTTTCAGCACCGCCGCTTCGATCTTGTCGGCTTCTTTCGCGAATGCCAAATGCCGCAGCATCATTGCTGCCGTCAGAATCGCACCGAAGGGGTTCGCCATATTTTTCCCCGCAATCGGAGGGGCCGAGCCATGGACCGGCTCGAACATCGAGGTCTTTCCGGGATGAATGTTGCCGCTGGCGGCCATGCCCAATCCGCCCTGCAGTCCGGCGGCGAGGTCGGTGATGATGTCGCCGAACATGTTGTTGGTCACAATGACGTCGAACTGGCGCGGATCGCGGACCATCTGCATGCAGAGAGCATCGACATACATGTGTTGCGCTGCAATCTTGGGATATTCGGCGCTGACTTCTTTGAAGACGCGCTGCCAGAGGCCCCCCGCGTGAGTCATGGCGTTGGACTTGTCGCACATCAGGACTTTGCTGCGCGCGGAGCCGTCGAGCTTCGTGTGCTCCTCGCAATATTGAAACGCGTAGCGGATGATGCGCTCGACGCCTTTGCGGGTGTTGATGTCTTCCTGAGTGGCAATTTCGTCGGGAGTTCCCTGCTTGAAGACGCCTCCGGCATCGGTGTAGACGCCTTCCGTGTTCTCGCGCAGCACCACAAAATCCACATCTTTCGGATCGACACCTTTCAGCGGACAAAGCGCGGCATCGAGCAAGCGGACGGGGCGCACGTTGGCGTACAGGTCCATTTTGAAGCGCATGCCGAGAAGGATTTCTTTGGCATGGATATTCGTCTTCACGCGCGGATCGCCGAAGGCGCCGACCAGGATGGCGTCGAAATCGCGCGCCAGCATGGCGAATCCTTCGGTGGGAACGGTCGTCTGGTCGCGCAGGTAGCGGTCGGCTCCCCAGTCGAATTCGGTCAAGTCAACCGCCGCTCTGGAGGCCTTGATCACGTTGACGGCTTGCGGGATCACCTCTTTGCCGATGCCGTCTCCCGGTATGACGGCGATGCGTTTCCTCGTCTGGTTTCTTGAGTCCACGGCAGGAACGTTAACACACTCGCTATAATCGAATACAGGTATGGGTCTCACGGCATTGCAAGCTCACGGCGAAGGACTTGGCGCGGCGGACGCCGGTGAATATCGAGGCGCGACGACCGCGACTCGCTTCGGAGATCCGCAGGCTGAGTTCTCGGCATTACGCGAAGGCCGCGGAGTCTACGACCTTGGCTTCCGCGCGAAGATTTCGCTGATCGGCGGCGATCGCGTACGCTGGCTGAACGGGATGGTCACGAACAATATTCGCGATTTGGCGGAGGGACGGGGCGTTTATGCCTTTTTGCTCAACCCGCAAGGCCGCATTCTCGGGGATGTTTACGCCTATAACCGCGGGGACTCGATCACTGTCGACACTGACTGCGGACAAGTCGAGAAGATTCTGGCGACGTTCGACCACTTCATCATCATGGATGATGTGGAAGTGAAGGATCTGAGCGCGGAAGTTACAGCCCTCGGAATTGGCGGGCCCAAAGCGGACGCGGTGTTGGCGGAAGCCGGATTTGCCGTTGGACCAATGCATGCGTTGCAGGCGCAAACCATGTCATGGCATGGAGTTGATTGCACGGTGGTGCGGGGCGAGGATGAGCAAAATCCCGCGTATGAGATTTGGCTCGCTCCGGCCAACGTCAGGAAAGCGTGGGATGCCTTGCGTAATGCTGGGGCAACCGTGGTTGGATCGGAAGCTCTCGAGATGCATCGAATTGTGTCTGGGATTCCGCGATACGGGGTGGATATCCGGGAGCGCGATCTTCCCCAGGAGACCGAGCAAGCCCGGGCGTTGAACTTCAACAAGGGATGCTACGTAGGGCAGGAGATCGTCGAGCGAATCCGCTCGCGGGGCGCGGTTCATCGAAAGTTTTCCGGATTCCTGTGCGAGGGCGATTCGCAGATCGCTCCTGGTGCAAAGATCGTGGCCGCGGAAAAAGAAGTCGGAGAAATTACCAGCGCAGCTTCTGTACACTTTGAGGATCAGGATAAGACGATCGCCCTCGGTTACATTCGGCGCGAAGTCGGAACGCCCGGCCGCGAGGTTATGATTGGCACGCAAAAGGCAGTCGTAATTCAAGTACCGGTGACAAACGGCGTGCTATCGCGGAGAGAAAGTGCTCTCGAGCGGCGCCCGGCGTAAGAGAAAACTGTTTTGACCGCACCATTTCGCGGTCTTTCTTGAGGAAAGAATATGGCTGAGAAAAAGCACGAGCAGTCCAGTTTTACGGTAACCGACAAGCGGCTGTTTACGTCCGAGGGAGAATTGCGGGCGGACGTACCCGAAGAAGAGGTTGAGGTACGAAAACCGGCCGCGTCGGGTCCAACGCAGGCTGCCGTGGCCGAACCCAAAGCTCCAGCGCCTACCGCAAACGATACCGGCGCTCTGGAAGACCGGGAGATGCCGGTGCCACCCACCAGCGCCGAACAGGAGGCGCAGGCGGCCGCGTATAAACAGTCGTCCAAGGATCTCGATGCGCAAGTCGAGCTGAGCGGCCATTCCGTCAAAGATTTCGAGATCACGTTCGAACGGTTTATGGCGTCGCTGTACATGACGGCGATGCTGCAACTGGGACTGATGCGGCAGCAGGGCGGGCAACCGCAAGTGGATATCATTGGCGCGCGGCAGACGATCGACACGCTGAGCCTCCTTTCCGAAAAGACGAAGGGCAATCTCACGGCGGCGGAAGAGAACTTTTTGCAGAATAGTCTGTATGAGCTGCGCATGGCCTACGTGGAGGTCACCAACGCGCTGGCTCGTCCACCCCAACCTGGACCCGCGACGGGAACTACCGGAAGATGAAAGCAACCTTGACCGTGCTGGGTAGTGGGACGTCCATGGGCGTGCCCACGCTGGGATGCGAGTGCGCGGTCTGCCATTCGACCGATCCGCACGACCGGCGAACGCGCCCGTCGATCATGTTGGAATTCGGTGGCAAGGTTGTTCTGATCGATACCACCCCGGACTTTTATACACAGGCCGTGCGCGAGAACATCACGCGCGTGGATGCAGTGTTCTACACCCACACCCATGCCGACCATATCCTGGGCATTGACGATCTTCGGCCGCTGAGTTACCGGCACAAGCCGGATCGGCTGCCTCTGTATGCGAGACCTGAGGCAGCGGCCTTCCTGCGCAAAATGTTCAGCTACATTTTTGACGGCGACTACAAGTTCGGCGGCTTGCCACAAGTAGAGTTGAAACCCATCGACGGGCCGGTCGATGTTTTTGGAGTGCGCTTCGAGCCGATCGTCGTGATTCATGGCGAGACGCACATTTATGGATACCGTTTCGGATCAGCGGCATACCTGACCGATCACAGCGAAATTCCAGACTCGTCGATGCGTCAGTTGGAAGGATTGGACATTTTGTTTCTTGATGCGCTCCGGCACAAACCTCATCCCACGCATTCGACGGTAAAGAATTCGCTGGGGATCGTCGATAAGCTCAAGCCCAAGCGCGCGTTCTTCACCCACATTTGTCACGATCTGGGGCACGAGGCCACGAATGCAACTTTGCCGCGACAGGTGCGGTTGTCGTATGACGGGATGAAGCTGGAATTCGAGATCTAAAGAAGCGATTGTTGAATTTTGATTCTCGATTGTTGAACCAGGTGTGCTCGGTCTCTTGTTCAACAGTCAAGAATCAACAATCAACAATCGCAACCAGAATCTATGCAAGTCTTCCACCATCTAGAGGAGATTCCTGCCAATTTTGGGCCCACCTTTGTCAGTGTGGGCAATTTTGACGGCGTTCATCGGGCGCATGCGTCCGTGCTAGGTGAAATCGTTGCGCGGGCAAAAGCGACCGGAGGCAAGGCGGTCGCGGTGACCTTTGAACCTCATCCCACCAGAATTTTGAAACCGGAAGCAGGCTTGAAGCTGCTTACGCCAACACCGGAAAAGCTGCGTTGGCTCGAAGGTACCGGAATCGACGCGGTCGTATTGCTTCCCTTCGGGCGAGATTTGTCACTGATGACGCCACGGCAATTCGCGGAGCGCATTCTCCGAAAGAAATTGCATGCGCGCGAGATACACGAAGGATTCAACTTCCGCTTCGGACACAAGGCCGCGGGCGACGTGGCGATGCTAGCTGAGTTTGGCCGCGAGATGGGATTCGAGGTCAAGGTCTACCCCGAGATGACGTTGCGCGGTGAAACCGTCTCGAGTACGCAGATCCGCAAGTTGCTCAACGCCGGGCGCGTGAGCCGGGCCCGGCATCTGCTGGCGCGACCATTCTGCATTCTTGGGACTCCCGGCCGCGGGCGGGGATACGGATCAAAGTACACGGTGCCGACGATCAATCTGGCGCGCTATGAAGAGCTTGTGCCCAAGGATGGCGTATACATCACCTGGACGCGCGTGGGAACTGAGCGCTTCGATTCGGTAACTAATGTCGGGAATCGTCCGACGTTCGGAGCGGAACTGTTTGCCATCGAGACCCACCTTTTGAACTTTCATCCCATTGAGCTGACTCCAGAAACGGAAGTTGAGATTTGTTTCCTGGAAAGGCTGCGGGATGAAGTTAAGTTTCCGTCGGTCGAGGCGTTGCGCGAGCAGATTGTGCGCGATGTGAAAAAAGCGCGGCGGTATTTTCAATTGCTGGGGAGGCCAAACCTCAGGGGCTAAAATCGCCCTGTTTTCCTGACTCACGCGATCCGCTCAGTCTCCCTTGCCAGAGTCGACGCGCGCCCCGCTAGTGGGGAAGGTACCCGAACTCCATGGGAAGCTTGCCGTCGACGCGTACTACATTGACGCTGTTATCGATGGAATGAGCTTCGATGAAACCGATCGCTCCGGGCTCAGCCTGCACCGCCTTGAGCACGTCGGCGTCGCTGTCGACAAAGACAATCGAATCCTTATGAGCGGAAAGGAACGACTTCCAATCTGCCGACGACATCTTGTTCAAGTGCTCAAGGGTCTCGCTCTCGCCAGCCGAGTCTTTGTGCAGGACGAGCACAACGCCCTTGCCGTCAGGCCACTTTTTGACTTCGCCGCGAATGATTTTCTCCAGGTGAGACGACGTAAGGTTTTCGACGGCGTTGTCCTTGTTCACAATGACGGCGGTGTGATGTGCAAAGCAGGGCGTCATGCAGGCGCAAAGAAACGCAAGCATGTAGATGGCAGAGCGGATTCTCATCGCTGAAACCTCGAATCTATGTTGGGGGACCATTAGAGCGTAGCGAATGCAGGCCTGAGCGTTGTCAAAAAGATGTAAACCGGAGAACCGAAGTAACCAAGGAGTAACGCTGCCGAGAGTCGAAAATTGGCCCCGCCCCGGCGCTCAATTTGACAATCTCCTTTCAGGCTTTACAATCCGCGCGTCTCTTCTCGACCGTTCATGGCCATCAGCCCCTTCCAATTGATACGACAAGCGACACCGGGACAGCGTCGGACTTTGCTGGCCGCGTCCATGGGCTGGGCGCTGGATGCATTCGACGCGATGCTCTACTCACTCGTCCTAGCCATGCTGATGCGCGATCTGGGCATGAGCAAAACGACCGCCGGATCGCTTGGGACGCTGACCCTGCTGGCTTCGGGAATTGGCGGCGTGCTATTTGGATTTCTCGCCGACCGTATTGGGCGCAAGCAGGCGCTCATGGCGAGCATTCTGACTTATTCGGTGTGTTCGTTTGCATCGGGACTGGCAACCAGCATCGCCATGCTGGCGGTGGCTCGGTTTGTACTCGGTTTGGGCATGGGCGGCGAATGGAATACCGGAGCGACGCTGGTCGCGGAAAGCTCGCCTACTGAATTTCGCGCCAAAACGATTTCGATGGTGCAGAGTTCTTGGGCGCTGGGATTTGCCGCCGCTGCGCTGGTCGCCGGTCCCGTGGCGCGATATTACGGGTGGAGAGCTGTTTTTTTTGTGGGCATTCTTCCTGCGATCGTCACCTTGTGGATTCAAAGAAGAGTGCCCGAGTCGGAAATGTGGCAGGAGCGCCAGCCACGCCCCGGAGAATCCCCGCTTCTCGCAAGAGCGGCGGGAAATGGGGCATCCATTGCGAATTTTTCTGCTATCTTCCGTGCGCCTTATGTGAAGCATACGATCGCGCTTCTGCTGTTTAACTTCTTCGGAATGTTTGCGTGGTGGGGGCTGTTCACGTGGCTTCCGCCTTACCTGTCGCTTCCGGTCGAGCAGGGCGGGCGCGGATTGGGCGTTATGGGCATGACTACCCTGATGGTTGTGCTGAATCTCTGTGGCATGTTCCCGGGCTATGCCAGCTTTGGCTGGGTCGCGGACCACCTAGGGCGGCGTAAAGCGTTTCTGTTCTATTGTTTGGCCGCAGCTCTTCTGATTCCACTTTATGCGATGGCGCGATCGCAGGGTGTGCTGCTCGTCCTGGGCACCCTGGTTGCGTTCTTTGGGACAGGAATCTTTTCGGGCTCGGGGATCATGGGCAGCGAGATCTTCCCTACTGCCGTCAGGGCCCGGGCGCTCGGCTTCACTTACAACGGAGCGCGCACGATGAGTTCGCTGGCCCCGCTGGTCATTGGGCGCGTCGGGCAGTCGAAAGGATTGAGTTGGGCTTTCTATATCTGCGCAGCTGGATATCTGCTGGCCGCGCTGATGACGACGCAGTTGCCCGAAACCAAGGGGAAGAAGTTGGAATGATCAGAGAGTGCTCGCTAGCCAGCCGGGAAAACACGAACAGGACGAACTCTGAATCCCCGAACAACGCGCGGGAAATATTTACCTGGACAAAATCATTCAATCGGATCAACCACAACCGACTCCTGCCCTGTTATGCCTCTACCGGGCAACTGCACGATCACAATCGCCGAGAGCACCAGCACGATGCCCAATGTCTGTATTGGACGCACGCCTTCGCCCAAGAGCGCCGCGGCGAGGAGAATCGAGAAAACCGGCTCCAGACAGCTGGCGATGATGGCGCGCGTGGGTTCGAGGTGCTGGAGGCCGAGAAAGTAAAGAGAGAAGGATCCCAGCACGGAAATCATCGAAAACACGAACAAGAATCCCCATTGCGCGGGAGCGTAGTGAGCAGCAACGACTTTCCACGGAGGATTGACTACGAGCCAGAAGAAGGAAGCAGACGCAAGAGTCCAGGTGAGGACGCGCCAACGGTCATAGCGCGCGAGGATGCGATGGCCCCCGACGTTGTAGAAGGCGAACGAGAACGATGCGAGCAGCGCGGCGAGCAGCCCGTAAGAATCGAGCCGCAAGGGCGACGCGGATTTTGAGCCGACAATGCCGATGGTCAGAACGATGCCGGCGACGGCGACCGCAACCGCGACAACTTTCTGCAGAGAGATCTTCTGCTGCCGGCGAGCGACGACGTAGAGCAATACCCACACCGGCGCGGTGTACTGCAAGATGATGGCGATCGCGACGCTGGTTCTCTGGATCGCCACGTAATAGAAATAGTTCGAGGCGGCAACCCCCAGCATTCCGAGCACAAGGCATTGGATGAGGTCGGGCGTGGGAAGCTTGATGCGCTGCCATCCGCGGAGGCCTACCAGCATGGGAAGCAACACCAGCAAAGAAAGCGACGCCCTGGTTTGCGAGAGGATCAGAGGATCGATGGGGTGTAGCGCCTCGCCCATCAACGCAAGTTTGCCGGTGAAGACGGCGCGACCGAGAGCCGCAGAAACTCCCCACAAGAAGGCGGCGGATGCGATAAAGAAATATCCGCGCAGGGGATGGCCTTGGTTGGGAGCTGAGGAGTTCAGAGTTTCGTAACCGAATCCGATGATGGAGCCGGATCAAGTAACTGGTCAAGGCGGACGGGATCAAATCCGGTAACGACTTCGGCATCAATCACCAATGTCGGAGTTTCATGGCTGCCGTATTGTTCGGCCATGGCGCGGCGCGCTTCGGTGTTGGTGCTGATGTCCCGCTCTTCGAAGGAGATTTCGCGAGCTTCCAGGTAGACGCGCATCAATTCGCAGGAGAGGCAGCCGGGTTGGGTGAAGAACAGAACTTGGTTCATCATGGTTTTTTCTCCCGGGGGCAGCTATCATCGCCCCAGACGCTTTGGCTATCCATCGACATATTCAACTTCAAATACGATTTTGGCGGTCTTGGCCAGCATGGCGGACACCGAGCAATACTTTTCTTTTGATAGCCGGATTGCATCTTCCATGGCCTTGCGGGAAACTTTGCCCGCCACTCGATACTTCAGCTTGATTTCCGTGTACACCTGAGGATACTCCGAAGCGCGCTCCCCTTCCGCACTCACTTCAAGGCTCGTAAATGGCTCGCGCTTCTTGCGGAGAATTCCCACCACATCGGAGGCGGTGCAACCGCAAAGAGCAATCAGCACGAGTTCCATTGGACTGCTCGCCGTCTTCTCCTTGGCGGTGTCCATCACAATCGCGTGGCGGGAGGTGGCTTCGGCCACGTAGCGTTCGTTATCCGTCCACAAAGCTCTTGCAGAAATCATTTCCTATCTCCGGTTGTCGGTGCTGGGTTCGGGGTGAATCAAAACGCGGAATAGTTCCGGAGCATCCTGCTTGAAGCGGATTTCCAGCTCCGTCTGAATGTCGTGTACACGAGCCAGCGAAAGATCATCCGACAGCGTGCAATGGCAAGAGATGTAGAGACGCCCGCGAACTCGTTTGAAAATGAAATCGTGAACATCCAGCACTTCGGGAAATTGCGAAGCCACCGCCTTTAGCCGATGTTCTAACTCCACATCGCTAACCACTTCGTCGGGACGTTCAATCGTTGCCGGCTCGCTCTCGATATGCGTAAGGATGTCGGCGATTTCCGGGACGTCGCGACGCATGTCGGCTTCGAGTTCCGTTACCTGATCATGGGCATCCTTCAGGGTCATGCGTTCGTCGAGTTCGATGTGCTGTTCGACGTGCAGCCGGCCGGAGAGATCCTGGACGCTGATGTCGTGGACGTTGAGATTCTTGTCCGTCGCGGCGGCGCGGATGCGATCGAAGACATTCTCGGAACGCTGGGCACGAGGCAACGGCTGCACGGTAACGTCGGCGCCGGGGAGAATGCGTCGGACGGACTCGGTCACCGCCGCAGCCAATTGGCCAGAGCGCTGAAACGTTACGGTCCGGGCAAATCCTACTGCGAGATCGGCGAAGTAACGGTTTCCTGCGCGACGAATGCGAACGCGATCGACTTCCAGGACTCCATCGAGGCGCGAGACCGCATCGTAGATCTGCGAGCGAACACCCGACGGGGCAGCGTCCAATAGAGCATCGATCGTACGGCGGGCAAGCCGCCAGCTGACCGAAACCACAACCCCCGCTACAAACAGCGCAGCAACGGGATCGGAATCGCGCAGCCAGTCGATGTGAAAGGTCCGTCCGACAAGCACCAGCACAAGACCAAGCACAACCACGCCGGCCGACCAGATGTCGGTGGAGAAATGCAAAGCATCGGCTTCGAGAGCCTGACTGTCGTACTTGTTGGCAATGCGTCCCAAGACGCGAGAGCGCCACCAATCCACTCCCATGGAAAACAGCATCACCACGAAGGCCGCGATCGAAGGCTCAATATCAATGCGGCGGAAAAACAGGCGGAGCACCGCTTCGTAGATGATCCATACACAAGTCAATAGCAAAAGTGCAGTTTCGACAAACGCGGAAAAGTTCTCGAATTTTCCGTGGCCGTACTGATGATCCGCGTCGGCCGGTTTGTCGGAGACCCGAACTGAGAAAAATGTCAGTACCGAGGCGATCAAATCGAGCCCGGAATGGGCCGCTTCGGAAAGGATGCCGAGACTGCCCGTGGTAACGCCGACTACTACCTTTAAGCCGGTAATCAAAAAGGCAGCCAATACCGAATTCCCGGCGGCGGCACGCTTTTCGGCGCGCATCAACTCGGGAGAAGCAATCGCTGGGCTGCCGGACATGAACGCATTATCGCTGCTGGAAGCGAAAACCGACAAGGTATTCGACGATTCGAACTCACGCCGCACGGTCCCACCCGCACGGGCAAATCAAGCTGATTGTGCTAGGATTTCGTGCTAGCGCTTTTTAACTTTCTGATGGACCAATCCTGGAGGATAAGGTTTATGCGTAAGAGTTGGCTGCTGTGTGTTCTGCTGGGGACGCTGGCTGGGGGACAAGTCGCACCGAGCGCACCTCCGCCTGCACAGGCGGCGCCGGATACCTCCGCCTCAGTACCAGCGGACGCGGCCGTGATCACGGTAGAGGGGGTCTGTCCGGCTCAACCCAAGGCTGCTGCAGCGAAAGGGACGGCGGCGCAAGCTCAAGCGACCAAAACACCCGCGGGTTGCAAAACCGTGATCACCAAGGCTGAGTTCGAAAAGCTGGCCGATGCTCTCGCTCCCAACGTGACGCCCCAACTGAAGAGACAGCTGGCAGGCCTTCTGCCCCGACTGATCGCGCTTTCCGATGAGGCCAAGAAACAAGGTCTGGATAAGACTCCGCAATTTGCCGAGTCGTTGAAGTTCGTCAAGATGCAGGTTCTCAGCAATGAACTGCAGCGCAAAATTCAGAAGCAAGCCGCCGACGTTCCAGATTCGGAAGTCGAGAAGTATTACAAAGATCATCCTGAGAACTACGAGCAGTACAACGTTGAACGGCTGTTCGTTCCGCGAACGAAACAGGGCGACAATGAGGCGAAGGAAGATGACAAGGACCAAAAGCTGACTGAGGATGAGAAGAAAGCCAAAGAGGCCGCCGAAAAAGCAAAGGCCGATGAGGCCGAGCAGTCGATGACCAAGCTGGCTGAGACTCTGCGAGGCCGGGCAGCGAATGGGGAAGATTTCGCGAAGCTTCAAAAAGAGGCGTTCGAGGCTGCAGGCATGAAGATCGAATCTCCGAGCGTGAATCTACCTAACATACGGCGCACCGGGCTGCCGCCGGCGCATGCCGCCGTACTCGATCTGAAAGTGGGAGAAGTTTCGCAGGTCATCAGCGATTCGGGCGGACACTACGTTTACAAAGTAAACAGCAAGACGGAAATGACGCTCGATCAGGCGAAAAACGAGATTCACAGCAAAGTCCAGAACGATCGCATGCGCGAGATGATGGACAAGGTCAACGGCTCATTCCACGCGGTGACGAACGAGGCTTATTTTGGCACGGGTGGAGCGTCGCCGATGCCGCCACGGGGACCGCGCCCGACGCCGGGAATGCGGCCTGGCAGTCAACCCATGCAACCCCAACCCGCGCCACCGGCGCAACCTCAGGCAGCTCAACCGAACTGATGGCGAAACCTGTCGTTGTCGTGACTGGCATCTCGGGCAACCTGGGATCCAGGCTACTGCCTTTGCTGGGCAGCTACTCGGTAATCGGGGTGGATATCAATCCGCCCCACACCGATTCCGAGGTCCAATTTGAGAGCCTGGACCTGGGACAGGAATCGTCGACTCGTACTTTGTACGAATTGCTTCGTGATACTCGTCCCTACGCCGTCTTGCACTTTGCGTTCGTCATTGATCCTGTGCGCACCGGTGTGCTGGATGTAGAGCGCATGTGGCAGATCAACGTTGCCGGGACGGCGCGCGTGATGGAGGCCGTTACCGAGGCCAACCGGACCGCCGACGACGGAATCAAGCAATTCATTTTTCCCAGCAGCGTATCAGCCTACGGTTCGGATCTTCCGAACCCCGCCACGGAGGAGTCTCCTCTGGCGGCGCACACCCTGCCTTACGCCATTCACAAGCAGGAAGCGGATGAAGTTGTGCAGCAACGCTGCACGGCACTCCGTGGATGCAGTGTCTACATTCTCAGGCCGCATATTTTTGCCGGGGCGACCGTCGAAAACTATCTGATGGGCGCCTTCCGCGGAACGCCAAATGGAAAAGGCGCGCGCGCGGAAAAAATGCGCGCTGGCGGGAAACGGTTGCCTTGCATGCTTCCGCGCGGCCAGGAATATCTCGACAACAAGATTCAATTCGTCCACGTCGACGATATGGCACGGCTGATCCGGCATATCCTGCAGCGCGAGCCGGAGCCCCAGCGATTAACGGTGCTAAACGTCGCCGGACGAGGAGATGCGCTGACGTTTGCACGCTGCATCGAGCTGGCACAGGCAAAGCTGCTGCGGGTCCCAGGAAAGTGGGCGATGCGCCAGGTTCTCAGCTTTCTCTGGAAGCAGCAGATTTCCGCAATCCCGCCCGAAGCGCTTCCTTACATGACAGGCCAGTACATCATGAACACGGAACGCCTGCGGCGATTCCTCGGGCCAGAGTACGACCACGTCATCCGCTATACGATTGCCGACGCATTTTCAGATAGCTTCAAGCAAACCGCAGCGAGCTAGCGGGCGGAGAGTGATCGGGTTTTGCGGACCACTGATCACTGGCCTGTGTGATTCTGCTCCTCTGCCTCCAACCCCTATCGGCTGCCGTTTCCCCCATACACTTGCGGCTCACCCAAGCTGCCTTGCGGCGGAAGATGCCGAATATAGAGCACGATCTGCCAGACCTCTTCATCATGGAAAACCGTTTTCGAAGCGGGCATTCCAGACGGAGCAATTCCATTCAGGATGATCGAACGCAATTGTCCGTCCGTATAGGCCTGCACGGAAGGCGAACTCAGCGGAGGAACCGGGGGTTCCATCTTGTCGGCGAAAGGGACCCCAGTATTCTGCCCGTCCAGACCGTGGCAAACTATACAATACGCGCCGAAATTGACCTGGCCGGCGCGGATGTTCTCCGGAGTTGGCGGGAGCGGATTCGCAGCGGAACGACCTCCTACTGTCAGGTGCCGCTTCGTATCGTCCATGATTTTCGTCCTTAGCGCGCCCGGTGTGCCTACCTGACAACTCACTAAGAGAAGCATAGTAAGCAGAAGACAGACGCCAGCCCACCGTTGAAGACAATATGAGGCATCAACACGCCGCATACTCACTCCACGACGATCGTCATATTCATGTTGCCGTGGTTCGCGCCGCAAAAGTGGTCGCAGATCGGCATGAACGTGCCCGCCACTTCTGGAGTGACGACGACTTCGGTCGCCTGACCGGCTGGAATTTCTTCATCGAGTTTGAGAGGACGCAGGAAGAAACCGTGGGTCACGTCCTCGCTGTGAATGCGCAGTTTGACGGTCTGGCCTTTCTTCAACGTGATCTTGTCGGGGCTGAAGGCGAAGCGCTTGGCCGTGATTTCAACGACGGGGATGGCATCGGCATGGACACGGTTCGTGCCTGTCCACAACAGCGACAGTGTTAGACCGGCCAATGCCATAAACGCAGTTCTTGATCGCTTGATTCGATACATATTTCCTCGCTTGAAGTATCGTGTTACCGGGTTAGGGTTGGCTCAGACCCGTGGATTTCTTAGAAGCTGCTGCGCTCCGTTAATGCCACGGAACTCCCGCGCGGTCAGCTCGACGTCCTCGATCGAGAGCGACGAGGCGCCCGGCTGCGGTTTGCCGTTGAAGGCTACGGTGCGAATTCCGAGATTCTTGAAGGGATGGTCTTTATCGAACGGCAGCGCTTTGCGCGGCCCAACGACTCCAGTTGGGTCGGGAAAAGCAAAGATCAGGGAGCGCGCGGCGTAATGATGCACCGCGCCCGTCGTGTGCTCGTCGTCGCGATGAATATGTCCGTACAGCACGGTGACGTTGTCGTAGGGCAAGAGGACATTCATGACGTCGTCTCCATCGCTGGTGAACCATTCCCAATCCGGACGGAGATCGAATAGCGGGCGATGGGTAAAGACCACGATCGGCGCTGTTTTCGAAAATCGCGCTAGGTCGTTCTTGAGCCAGCCCAGTTGCTCAGCTCCGACCTCGGGCTTGGCGCGGGAAACATTGTCGAGAGCGACAAAGTGAACGCCACGATGGTCGAACGAGTAGTAGCTTTCGCCGAAGAACTCCCGGTAGAGGACGCCATTGTCGAGTCCAGCATCGTGCTCGCCGGGCACGCATTTGATCATGGGTACGTTGATCTTCTTGGATATCTCCTGAAACTGCTTCATGCGCTGCACATGAACATCCCGCTCTTCGGTGTCGTGGGTCAGATCTCCAGTGAACAAGACGAGATCGGGACGCTGCGGGAGAGCGTTGATCATATCGACAGCGCGCTCGAAGGCTTTGGTGCCAAGCGGATCCGGAGGGCCGTTGAAGCCCACATGCGCATCGCTGAGCTGGACGAAGGAGAATGGCGTGACTCGTTCGCCGTTGTCTTTCCCGAGTGCCGAAAATAAGCCTCCAACCTCCCCGGCACTGCGAGCAGATGGATACGCCGAGTACAGCACACCTATGCCAAGCGACGAGCCGGCAATCTTCAAGAATGATCTACGGTCGGGATTTTTCATGGTTTTCTCCTGCGATTGCGTGGTTGCTGTCGTGGAGAACCGGAATCGGCGCAGATTATTCCCGCTGGGAGTGGAAAAATATTTCTCGCGAGAGCGGGAATAAAACCGCAGGTTCGCCGTTTATGCTATGGAGGTGCCAGAACAACCCTTGTCCGCCGCGGCGTTCGAAGATCTGGCCCTCCCTCTATTTGACCAGCTCTATAACTTCGCGCATTGGCTGACGCAAGATAGAAGCGAGGCCGAGGACCTGGTGCAGGAAACCTACGCGAAGGCGCTACGCGGTTTCTCCAGTTTTCAACGCGGCACGAACTTTCGAGCGTGGATGTTTCGAATTCTTCGAAATTCGTTCCTGAGTTCGCGAACCGGACTGAAGTCGATGGTGACTTTTAACGACGATGAAGATACGGCGATTGCATCGCCTGATCCAACACCTGAGGCGGTCCTTCTCGAGCAGGCGGATCGCGACTCGGTGCGGCAAGCCCTTCGGGAGCTGAGTGTTCCGTACCGCGAAATTTTGCTGCTGTGCGAAGTTGAGGAGATGTCCTACGAAGAGATCGCGCAAACTTTGACAATTCCGACCGGTACTGTGATGTCTCGTTTGCATCGGGCGCGAAAGGCACTGCGCGCAAGCCTGGGAGCGCGCCAGAAAGGAGGCTCGGATGCCTTGTGAAGCGTGGCGCGCGAAAATCGACGCCTACCTGGATCGGGAGCTGTCTCCTTCCGAATCAAGCGCTGTCGCCAGCCACCTGCGGGAATGCGCCGCATGCGCTGCAGAAGCACTGGAACGTCTCCAACTCAAGCGGGCAGTAGCCGCCGCCGGGCCCTCCGACACTCCGAGCGCGCAGTTTCGGGCAAGAATCGCGCAGAGCGTGACCACAAAACCCCGTCCTGAGAAACGGTGGCTTTGGAGACTCGTGCTCGCTCCTGCCGTCCTTGTGCTGCTTTTGTCGCTGGCGGTCGACTTGTACGTAGACCATGAAAAAGCCGAGAGATCTCGCGTGTACAGCGAATTGACCGATCTCCACATTGCCACGCTGGCCAGTGCCGCGCCTGTAGACGTCGTTTCGACCGATCGCCACACGGTAAAGCCTTGGTTCGCGGGAAAGGTTCCGTTTACGTTCAACCTGCCCGAACTGCAAGGCACCGATTTCACCCTGGTTGGTGGCAGAGTCAGTTATCTCGGCCAAACGCCGGGCGCGCAGCTTATTTTCCAACTCCGCAAGCACGAGCTCTCAGTTTTTATCTTTCAAGACCGCGGCGGAGACGCTGCAAGGCTCTCCTCTGGCCCAATCCGCGAATTTTCATTCAACGTCGAAGGGTGGACAAAGAACGGGTTACGCTACTTCGTGGTCGGAGATGTTAGCGCAGAAGATGTGGATCAATTGAGCCGACTTATGCGGAACGCCGGTTAGCGAGGAACCTCCTCACAGTGAAGAGACGCTCTTTATAATTTCTTCCCGCGGTAGAGACCTGCAATGCCGAATGTGTAAGGTGTCCAGCCCGCTTCCACGAAACCGGCGTCCTTCATTCTCCCGACCATTTCTTCCGGCGCTGGGAATCGCTCGACCGAGGCTGGAAGATACGCATACGGGCCACGCACGCCAGAGATAACCGTCCCGACTCGCGGCAGAATCTGCTTGAAGTAAATCCGATAAAGCGAACCTAGCGCGCCCTTCGGCTCACCGAAATCGAGAATGCCACATTCTCCTCCGGGACGAAGCACGCGGAAGATTTCCCGCAACCCGGCATCATAGTCAGCCAGATTTCGGAATCCGAAGGCGGATGTCACAAGATCGAAATGCCGGTTTGGAAACGGCAGACTCAGAGCATCAGCTTCGATCCAGCCGGGAATATCTCCATCGTGAGCCGCGGCGGACTTGGCGCTAGCCCGTTGCAGCATGGCGTGAGAAAAATCGGCGCCCAGTATGCGAAGAGAGCCCTTTCCTGCCTGCCTTTGCAGAGCGAACGCCATATCGCCCGTGCCGCAGCAAAGGTCGAGAACGCGGGCGTCCGGGCGCGCCAAAGCTGTGCGAAATGTACGGGCAGCACGGCGCCACCACATGCGGTCGATATTGAACGACAGAACGTGATTCAGTAGGTCGTAGCGAGGCGCGATTGCGGTAAACATCTCACGCACGGCGCGCGCGGCGGAATCCACGTCGCGGGTACCTTCCGGCGCGGCTCCAGCTACTGTCGACTTGGCAATCTCAGTCAAAAGGAGGCAGACGGGCTATCGGCTCTTTTTGTTCTTCGGTTTCGCTGTTTTCAACTGCTTAACGATGCCTTCGACTTGCAGCACATGATTCGTATCATGGCCGGCGAACATGCGCACCAGGTGGGCGATCGACTCTTTCCCGCGTTCGAGGTGCATGCCGTAGTTCTCCCATCTTTCGCCTGAGATTTCCTTCAGCATGGCCAGGTTGTTCTCGCGCAGCACGCGAAATGTTTCCAGTGACCGCTTGGCGTCGCGATCCTGATAGGCAAAGACCGACGCCCATGCGTCCTGATCGAAGGGCTGAATGGTGACGCCGCTCTCGCCAATCACGGAGCGCATGCGCCAGCTGCCCACGATTTCCGCGTCCGCGAGGTGCGCGATGATTTCAGTGATCGACCACTTGCCCGGCTCTGACCGCCATTTCAATTGTTTGGGCGTCAGACCTCGAATCGATTTCTTTAGCCTGGCCGCGGTCCCCCGCTGCACTTTGATGGCATCCTGGCCGTCGACGTGGCCAAGGATTCGCTGGATGTATTGCTGAGCTGATTCCTGCATAATATTCCTCTCTACTTTCCCCAAACCCATCCGCCGCGCGACAAGCGGCGCAACTCTTCCACCGCACTGAGAACGGCAGCTTCAGGGACATCGCTGGCGATTTCAACTTTGCCGATCTCTCGGGGCAGGACGAAATGCACCACCCCATTCTGCGTCTTCTTATCCGATTTCAGACGGCCAAGGATCTTGCGCGCGCTGACGTTGACTTCCGGCAATCGCCCGAGGCTCAGCACGGCGTCTGCGATGCGGCCTGCGGTCACGCTATCTGTTCGGCCCACGCTGAGGGCGATATTCGTGGCGGCAATCATGCCCCAGGCAACAGCCTCCCCGTGGAGCAGCCGGCGATATCCGGTTTCGGCTTCCAGAGCGTGGCCGATTGTGTGCCCCAGATTCAGGACGCGGCGCAATCCACCTTCGCGCTCGTCCGCGGAAACAACCTCCGCCTTCAGTTTCACCGACTGGGCGATGATCCACTCGAGTTCTGCGGGGTCGCGTTTCAAGATGCCGGACGGCTCTGTTCAAAGCGCAGGAAAAGCTCGACGCTCCCGATGATGCCGCACTTCAATGATTCATAGAGGCCGGAGCGAAATTCCCGGTCGGGCAGCGTCTTCAGAACGGTGGGATCGATCAGCACAACTCGCGGGTGGCAGAAAGTCCCGATCAGATTCTTGCCGGCTACGAGATTCACGCCCGTCTTACCACCGATGGAGGCATCGACCTGCGCAAGCACCGTCGTGGGAATTTGCACAAACTCAACCCCACGCATGTACAGCGAGGCCAAAAGTCCGCTGACGTCACCGACGACCCCTCCGCCCAAGGCAACGATTACCGACTTGCGATCGGCGCCCAATTTCGCCAACTTCTCTGCCAGCGTTTCTACTGTCGCCAAGCGCTTTGAAGGTTCGCCATCCGGCAGGACCAGCACCTGCGGCGCGAAGCCGGCGGACTTGAGCGAGGCGATCAACCTCGATCCCCAGCGCTTGCGCACAGGAGGAACTGTCACGACAAAAACGCGGCTGGATTGCGGCAGGAGATCGGCGAGAACCGATCCCGCGCGCCCAAGCAGGCCGTTCTCAATCCAGGCCTGATAGGGCTGCGGAGGAACGTGGATAGTCGCTTGCGGCATTGCGTTTCCATGATAGCGTAACGACGCCTTTCCGCATGGCGGTCATTCGCTCCTGCGGTGGTACTATTCCCGTCTATGAAGGGTCTCCCAGCCGAAACCGACTTCATCGTCGTTGGCGCTGGAGTTGCCGGTCTTCGAGCAGCTATCGAGCTGGCTGCGGCCGGGAGTGTCCTCGTCCTTTCGAAAACCGAACTCCCCAATTTCAAGACTGCCGATGCGAAGAGCGACGCCGCATGGCTGAGCGACGAGGATGAAATCAGCCTGCACCTACAAGACACCCTTGCCACAGGCGACGGCTTGTGCAACCTGAATGCTGTGAAGACTCTGCTGGAGGAAGGCCCGGAGCGCATTGAAGAACTGATCGCATGGGGCAAGCACCACGGAACAAAACTCGTTTTCAGCCAGGAAATCACCAGCAGCCGAAGCCGCGCCTTACATGCTGAAGGCGACTTAACCGGCAGAGCAATTTTGCGCGTCCTGTTTGAGAAGGCGCAATCCTTGAAACATCTCTCGATCGCTCCATTTACCTTCACGACTGAACTGCTCAGCGATGGCGGACACATCAGCGGCATTGCGCTGATCGACCAGAAGGGCGTCCCGCAGCAGGTGTCCTGTTCGGCTGTGCTATTGGCAACGGGCGGAGCGGGGCAGCTCTTTCGCAACACGACCAATCCCGAATCCGCGACCGGGGACGGCATGGCAATGGCAGTCCGAGCCGGGGCCGAAGTCAGTGACATGGAGTTCGTTCAATTTCATCCCACCGCACTTCACATGAAGAAAGTGCCGAGATTCTTCTTGCCGGAAACGCTGCGTGCTGAAGGAGCCTACCTGCGTAACTTTGAGCTCAATCGCTTCATGATGAAATATCACCCCGAGGCGGAACGGGCGCCGCGGGATCTCGTTGTCCGGGCAATCGTTCATGAGATGGAAGTCAGCCGCTCCAAGGATCCGTTCGTCTACCTTGATCTCACCCACATGAATGCAACCAAGGTCGAGAAACATTTTCCCAGAGTTTATGCAGCTTTTATGGCGCACAACATCGACATCACCGAGGATGTGATCCCGGTGCGCCCGGCGGCGCATTTCAGCATGGGAGGAGTGCGCACGGATATTCACGGGAGTACAAACGTTCCAGGCCTCTTTGCCGCAGGCGAAGTTGCGACAAACGGTCTGCACGGCGCGAATCGACTACCCAGCAATGCCCTGCTGGAATCGCTGGTGTATGGCGCTCGCGCCGGTAAGGCGATGCGCGCTGCCGAAAAGCGCGCTGCCAAGCACGAGAAACAGCCTCGAGCTGCGTACTCGAACGGTCCCGTCGACACGGGTATGGAGGAACTGGTCGAGCAGATTCAGGATCTGATGTGGAACGAAGTCGGCATCGTTCGTTCGCGCATGGGAATGCAGAAGGCGGTCAAGAGTCTGGAAGAAATGGCGCCGAAATTGGCACACCCGAAGACACGGCGCAGTCATGAGGCTTCCAATTTGCATCTTGCAGCCCTCCTGGTCGCGCGGTCCGCCTTGGCGCGCGAGGAAAGCCGTGGCGCGCATTATCGGATGGACTATCCCGATCATGACGACAAGAAATTCTTGAAACATTCCGTCGTGAGAACGGAAAAAGTCGTCTTTGTCTCGTGAATTCCATGCGTCATGAGCTCCCTCAGAGAGCCAGGTCAGCTCTTCCTCGGAAGGGGAAACGCAATCGACAATGTAACCGAGACGACCAACACTCCTGCCACAACGCCGAGAGTCGCAGCGATCGGAACCCTGAAGTAGTCTGCCGCCAGCATCTTGAGTCCAACCAGAATCAGCACGATCGCCAGTCCATAGTGTAGAAAACGGAACAGCTTCATCAGTCCCGAGACCGCGAAGAACATCGAGCGCAGTCCAAGAATCGCGAACACGTTCGACGTGTAAACGATGAAGGCATTCAGGGTGATGGCAAGGATGGCTGGAATCGAATCGACCGCGAACAAAACATCAGTTGTCTCGATGACCAGCAGCACGATCAGGAGTGGCGTGGCATAGAGGCGCGCGTCCTTCGCGTTCCGGACGAAGAATTTCCCTCCCTGATAGTCGGGAGTCACAGGAATCCAGCGCCGTAGAGCCTTCACCACAGGATTAGATGCGGGATTGATCTGACGATCGCCCATCACGCAAAAGCGAATGCCGCTATAGATCAGCAGTGCGCCAAAGATGAATAACAACCAGTGAAACCGCTGAATCAGCCCAACTCCTGCGCCGATGAAAACTCCGCGGAGAATGAGCGCTCCGATGACTCCCCAAAACAGCACACGATGCTGCTGCGGTTCGGGAACCGCGAAGAAGTTGAAGATCACGAGAAAGACAAAGAGATTGTCGACGCTGAGCGAGAGTTCGAGGACATATCCGGCGACGAACTCGAGGGCGCTCTGGTGCCCTTGCCAGAAAAGCAGAACGCCGGCAAAACCGATGGCCAAAGCGACGTACATAGCGCTCCAGCCGAGGGCTTCGCGGAATCGTACGACGTGCCCAGGCCGGTGAAAGACGCGAAGGTCCAGCAGCAGCATGCCCAGCGCGAAGATGTTGAAGAGAATCCAGAAATAGAACAAGCAGAATACCCAGCCGCATCTGGAGTCGTTGATCCCCGAACGTGGAAGTCAACGACCGGAATTACTTTTGCCGGCCCCGTTTGCCGCTCACCCAGTCGTCCCAAATACCGTCTGCCTTGAGCATTTCCACACTATTGCTATCGCGCATCGTCTGCTCAATCTGATCGTGAGTCAGACGCGGGCCAATTTTCTGCGGCAGATTGGCCAGCTCAAGGCTCAAGACGGCGGCCTCAGCCACATGTTTCTTCAGTTGCGCAAAGTCCACTTTGTCGTAGGTGTCCGAAACAGCGTGGTAATTCTCGAGGTAGTTAGCCTCCTCCTGATCGGCAACGAACGTGGGCACGCCCTCCAGCATGAAATCGAAATGATCGGTTCCCCATTCCATGTCCGTCGTCAATTGCTTGACGTCGAACTGCGCCAGCGGAGCGATGAGCTGTTTGGCAGTCAACAGCACGTCTTTGCGGCCACCAAGAGAGAAACTTGTGGTCTTGCCGGTACCCGAATCATAGATGATGACGCCCGCGGCATTATCGAGCTCGGGACGATGACCGAAAGCGTACGCGCGCGATCCAAGAAGTCCCTCCTCCTCACCCGAGAAAAGCACGAAGCGAATGGTGCGCCGCGGAACGATGCCTGAAGCTTTGATAGCGCGCAAGGCATCGACGACCAGCGCGGCATTGCAGCCGTTGTCGAGGGCTCCCGTGCCCAGTTCCCAGGAATCGAGATGCGCTCCAAGAATCACAAACTCGTCAGGCTTCTCGCTGCCTCGAATCTCGCCGATGACGTTGGCAGTCTTGATCGGTCCGCCCAGCTGGTTCGGGATGGAAAGATCGGCCCAAACCAGATTTCCCGCCGCAAGCAGCCGGGCCATGCGCTCGCCGTCTTCCCGAGCAACAATCACCATGGGAAGCCGATCAATTTCCCCAGCCCCCGAGTTCGTGTGGCGATAAAGAATATCGTGGTCGCGCGTCGCCATGAATGCCACCGCTTTCGCCCGGGCTTTGACCGCAAGATCAATGACCGGAGGGGCATTCGCGTACTCGGCAAACAGATCGGCCCAGGTCTTGAGGACTACAGTGTGAACCAACACAATTTTACCGGCGACATCACCGGCTTTTTGGAAATCGGCTTCCTTGCCATCGCCGACGTCGATAACGGGAACATGTTTAACCGGCGCCAGCGCCGGAGCCCAGGCTACGGAAACCGCGCGGACACGAAACGAAGAGAGCACAGTGGCTCCGCCAACCTTGGTCGGACTGACTTGATACGAAGTCGCGGCGCTCATCTCAGTGGGCCCTTCCGCCCACGAGTATGGGATCTCGAAGCCCTCAGAGTGGACGCTGTCCGCTCCGGCGGCCGCCAGCGCCTGCATCCCCCATTGAATGGCGTGCTGCATGGCAGGCGTGCCCGGGACACGTCCTCCGATTTCATCGGTCAGGCGGCGGAGATTGTCCTGGAGCGGAGATGGCTGCAGCGCAGCGTGGATCACAGGATTGAGGTCGTTGTTGTCGGCAGGAGATGCGGCGAGAAAGAAAAAACTGAGAATGCAAACAAGGAACACGGTCTTCACAGTTCGCATATGGAAATGAATTAGAAATGAAAACCTTCAAAAGCGCAAAAGCGAACGACACAAAGGTGCACGAAAGAATTTGTCCTGTCCTTCGTGTGATCCTCGTGTCATTAAGCGTGGAAGAGGTTTGATCCGTGAACTCGTGAATCACTTCGGCGGCAGCGGACCCATTTTGTCGAGGATGCGTATCGTTTCCAGCATGACGGCGCCTACGATCTCCAGGCTCTTGGGGCTGAGCTTGTCCACTGTGTCTTGCGGAGTGTGCCAGAAAACGTTGTTATAGCCGTAGTCGAAGTCGATCAGGTCGGCACAGGGCACGCCGCGATCGACGAACGGGATGTGATCGTCGGAGACTCTGTTGTCGCGGCCGAAGAAGTGTGACTGGTACCCCAAGCGCTTCGCCGACTCGCCCACGACATCCTCGAGCCAAGGCGTGGAGTTGAGATCACGATCGATGTTGAGGTCGGCATCCCCGATCATGTCGGCCAGGAGAAATGCCTTGACCTTCTTCAGCGTGCCATCGGCCTGCCACTTCGCCGCCAGATGCGTGATGCCATACAGGCTGTCCTTCATGAAATCCATTTGCGTGTCGGGGACCATCGCCTCTTCGGCATCATCCCAAATCAGCCAGACGCTATAACCGTCCCGAGTCTTTCCCCGAAGTTGATTCGCAAATTCAAGCAACAGCGCGCTGGAAGAGGCGCCGTCGTTCGCGCCAATATATGAAGTGTCACGCAAGGGATAGTTGGTATCGTAATGGCTGGCAATGAGGATAATGCCGTCTCTAGTCCCGGGATACTTGGCGACAATGTTGTGCACTGGAAACCTGCCCACGGGTGTATCCGCGGCAAACACGTCGTCTTCTACTTGATCGCCTTTCAGGTGAGAGTCAAGGTAGTCCTCGACTTTCTTGTGGTTTGCGCTGCCAAGAGGGCGCGGTCCCAGCTTCACAATTTCCTTCGTGTATTGCATCGCGCGATCTGCATCGATGATCGGCGGTGGTCCGCTATCGGGTGGAAACGTGAGCGTTGGACGAGCGGGATCGACGGCGGCGGGCGGCTGAACTTCGATGGTTTGCTTGTCGCGGTCGCACGCGAGGACAGCCAATGCCACGGCGAATAGCGCGCAACTCAAGAGCTTGGGTGCGGTCATGACGCCTGCTTGGCTTTCCGTGCGGCGCGCTGCTTGGGATGGACCAGCCACGCTACACCGATACTGACGCCATACAGAGCGATCATCGGCGCAGCGAAAATGCACATATTCAGGATGTCGGTCGTCGGCGTCACGATCGCCGCGATGATGAAGATCACCAGAATCGAATAGCGAAAGTTCTTCCACATGAATCCCGCGCTAAGAATGCCCATTAACGAAAGGAAGAATACGAGAATCGGCATCTCGAAGATGAGCCCCATGCCGAGGATAATGCTGAGAAACAGGGACGTGTACTCGCCGATGGTAATCATCGGCTGGAACTGCTTGCCAAAATTAATCAGGAAGTTGAGGGCCGCGGGATAGACGATCTTGTAGCCGAAATATCCGCCGCAGGAAAACAGCGTGATGGTCGACACCATGAAGGGCACGACGTACCGCTTCTCATTGCGATAGAGCCCGGGGGAAATGAACATCCAAACCTGGTAGAGCACAAAGGGCGAGGTTAGAAACAAACCTGCCAATGCCGCAATCTTCAAGTAAAGATTGAAGGGCTCTGTCGGATTCAGGTACACCAGTTTCTCCGACATTCCGTTGGCTTTAAGCGCGTCCATGATGGGACGCTGCATGACATCGTAGATCCGCTCGACCTTCCACCAGCAAACGCCGAAGCCGACCGCAACCGCAATGATGCTGTAAACGATTCGTTTGCGGAGCTCTTCCAGGTGATCGAGAAAGCCCATTGTGGGCATGGATTCCTTTTCGTCTTCGCCGCTGGGAGACGCGGCCGCGATCTCAGGCATGCGATTCCTGCGAGGTTGGGGATGTCACAGCATCCGTCGGGTGGATCGCTTCGGTAGCGACCGGAGGAGGTTCCGATGCGTCTTTGTTGGCAGCAAGGGCAGGCTCGTCAGAGGAAGCAGCCAAGGTGGCAGGGGGCGCGGCAACAGGCTCCGCCTCTACCGTATTGAACGTCCGGCTCGTTGTGCCTTCGACGGGAGTGCTGGGCGGCAGGATCGTCTGCTTGGCCTCGACGTCGAGATGAGCAATTTCCTGTTCAATCTGCGCTTTGAATTCGTTCGAAGCCCGCTTGAATTCGTTCAGATACTTCCCGACCGTGCGGGCGATCTCCGGCAGTTTCTTGGGCCCGAAGATGATGAGGGCCAGAAAAAACAGGAAGATCGTCTCGGAGAAACTCATGCGGTTCATCATACTGCCCCGGATGGAAAAGCGGCAATCATCGGGAGACACGATAATGACAACCACTACATTCAAAGACACACCTGCCCAGTGACAATTTGCCCATTGGGAATTAGAACCGGCAAATGCTGCCCACCTACCTCAGGAAAAGGTCGGCCACCGCTGCAATACCACCGCTAAACGACTCTCTATTCTTAAGGTTGAATCGTGGGCGAGCGACGAGGCGATGGCAATCGACGTGCCGCTTTCATCTGCGTCGACGGAGTTCCATGGTTCGACGGATGTTTCTAAAGTTTGAGGTGAGACCGCCGATACATTCAGCAGCCGATGCGTCAGCTCGAAGGGAGATGCAATGTCCGTTTCCGGGATACTCAGCAGCAATCTATTCAGCTACCAAAACCAAAACGTCAACAATAATCAGCAATTTCAGCAGGACTTTGCCCAGCTGGGACAGGATTTACAATCGGGAAATCTGACAGCCGCGCAATCGGACCTGTCCACGCTGGAGCAGCTCAAGCCGCAAGCCACGACGTCCACGCAGAACAATCCCGTGGCGCAAGCCTTCAGTCAGCTATCCCAGGACCTGCAGTCTGGCAATCTTTCTGCGGCGCAGCAGGATTACACAAATGTCCAGCAGGACATCCAGAAGCATATCTCCGGGACCCACCACCACATCATCACGAGGGGGGCGGCGGCGAATCGGGTGGAATCAGCCAACTGTTTCAGCAGCTGGGCCAGGACCTACAGTCGGGGAACGTGTCGAGCGCGCAGCAGGTGTATGCCACGCTTCAGCAGGATCTGCAGCAGTTCGGCCAGCAAGGAACCGAAGCGCAGTCGGCGCAGTCGACTCCTGGCATCTCGGTGAGTGCCTAGACACTATCTCGAATCCGAATGCTCGGGCGCTTCGTCGGCTGCCCGAAGCGGTTTCTTCCGGACTCGAGGAACCTCATTTGAGGGCTAACGCATCTGATAAGAAGGCACGAATTCGGAGGGTTACCATGGTGACCCTCCGGGTTCGAGGCAGTCTAAGGTGGTGATATACTGCCTGATATCAGCGCGGTAGCTGGGGTGGAAGTAAGCCCTCAACGAAGGAAACTCTCAAGATGGCACGTAGTTCTCGCCGATCACTCTTCCTCGTAGTTCTGTTTCTCCTTGCCTGCGGATTCCTGGGAATCATGTTTGCCCAGCGTTCCGGCCAGCAGTCGTCGATGACCGGCGACTCGGATGTCAAGGACAGTCTGAAGCAGTTCACCGACGTGTACGCGCTGGTCGAAGACAACTACGCAGAACCAGTAAACCCGGATAAAGCCATTTACAACGGGGCCATCCCCGGAATGCTGCATGCGCTTGATCCGCACTCCAATTTCTTCGATCCGAAATCCTACGCGCTGATGCGCGAGGATCAGCGCGGCAAGTATTACGGCGTGGGTATGACCGTCGGCCCGCGCAACAACAAAGTGATCGTGATTTATCCGTTCACCGGAACGCCGGCGTATAAGGCGGGCATTCATCCCGGAGACGTGATCATCGCCGTCGACGGCAAATCGACCGAAAACATGACCACGGGCGATGTTGCCGACCTGCTCAAGGGGCCCAAGGGCACTACGGTTCACATCAGTATCGCGCGCGAAGGCGTCGAGAAGCCGATGGAATTCACGCTGGTTCGCGACGAAATTCCACGCTACAGCGTCGACGTCCATTTCCTCATCAAGCCCGGCATTGGATACATGCACGTCAATGGTTTCAACGAAACCACCGAGCATGAAGTCTCCGACGCGCTCGATTCGTTTGGCGACCTCAAGGGCTTGATCCTAGACCTGCGCGGCAATCCCGGCGGGTTGCTCAGCGAAGGCGTCGGCGTCGCCGACAAGTTCCTGAAGAAGGGACAACTGATCGTTTCGCATCACGGCCGCGCGTCGGCTGAAAAGCGTTACGTGGCACAGCATGGCAACGGCGGCAAGGATTACCCGATTGTCGTGCTCGTGAACCGCCTGACGGCGTCTGCCGCGGAGATCGTTTCCGGAGCCATTCAGGATCACGACCGTGGATTGATCGCGGGCGAAGTGACCTTCGGCAAAGGTCTGGTGCAGACGGTCTATCCGCTCTCGGAAAACACCGGCCTGGCGCTAACGACAGCACATTACTACACTCCGAGCGGTCGCCTGATCCAGCGCGATTACAGCAACATCTCGCTGTACGACTACTACTACAGCCGCGAGGGCGCCGAGAACAACAATACGGCCAACCGCGAAGTAAAGCTCACGGATAGCGGTCGTACCGTGTACGGCGGCGGCGGAATCACTCCTGATGTGAACATTCCCCCGGTGAAAACCAACCACTTCCAGGACACACTGCTGCAGCACTACGCTTTCTTCAACTACGCCAAGAAGTACGTGGTCACTCATCATCCGACAAAGAGCTTTGAAGTCGATGACGCGACCATGCAGGACTTCCACAAGTCGCTCGATGAGGCCAGCATTCCCTACACGCAGGCCGAACTGATCGATAATGCCGACTGGATCAGGTCGAACATCAAGTCCGAGATCTTCGTTGACGCCTTTGGGCAGGACGAAGGCATGAAGGTTCGAGCCGAGTCGGACCCGGAAGTAGTCAAGGGTCTTGAGCTTCTGCCCCAGGCAAAGGCCTTAGCCGACAACGCGAAAAAGATCGTGGCCGAGCACAACGCGGTCCCGGCTTTCAACCGATAAGCATTGCAACGTTTCCAGAAAGGCCCGACTTGTACTCGGGCCTTTTGTATTTTGTTCGTTTTTACTCATGGCGCGGTCGACTGCGGATCGAAGCCGGTCTTCTGCAACCGAACTAAAGTATGCGCAGGCAGGACATTGAGCCTACGGATTCATTGACTTGCCCTTCCCGGTATGTGAAAATCCGCGCAAGAGGCGGCCTTTGCGGGGGCAAGGGCCGAAGCCTCAGGAGCGATCGACTCCTTTCGAAGGCTCTTTTTAACCATCGACAAATGGATCTTTCCTATCAGGGCGATGCGAGTGTCTGCGAGCGCAGACTGAGGCGAGTTTGAAGCCAGCGATTCTGGCCGGGGCCGTGCTCCTGTCGATTCTCGCGGGCTGGATGGACCTGCGAAGCCGGCGCATTCCGAACTGGCTTACGCTTTCCGGAGCCGCGGTCGGCGTCATGGCAAACACGGCGCTCGGGGGTGTAAGCGGGCTGAAGACTTCCCTGCTCGGCCTGGTAGTTGGTTTGGGTCTCTTGTTGCCCTTCGTCCTGCTGCGCAGCTTAGGCGCGGGCGACTGGAAGCTGGCTGGTGCTCTCGGAGCCTTCACCGGGCCGGGTGTTTTGGTTGACCTGTTGATTGGATCCATCTTCGTGGCGGGAATCATGGCTTTGGGGCTGATTATCTACAAAGGGCGTGTGCGCCAGACATTGCGCAATATCGGTCACATCCTGGTGTCGCTGGTTACATTCCAGTTGCCGGGATCCCGGGTCTCGCTCGATAATCCGGATACGCTCAAAGTTCCGTACGGCGTGGCGCTGGCGCTTACGGTGATGCTGTATAGCGCGGGTCGGGTCCGAGGAATGGTGTAGATGAAAATGATTCCGCGCAGCACATTCCGAAGGCTGGTCGCAGAGACTCGGGGAGCCGAGATCGCCGAAGCTGCGGCCGTGCTGCCGTTGATGTTCATGGTCCTTCTTGGAATTTTCTGGTTTGGACAGGCCTTCGCCATCTACGGAGCGATCACCCGAGCGGCACAGGAGGGAGCGCGGGCGGGATCGATTCCCTATTGCATCACCTGCGATTCTCCCAATTCGCCCGCACAGAACGCCGTGACCGCGGTGCAGACAGCTTTGGTGGGTTCGAAACTGGATCCCACGCTGGCAAGACAGCCCTCGCCTGCACCAAGCTTGCTTGCCTGCAGCAGTCCTGTCGGCCCACCGCCAAGTGTGGGTTGCGGATCGGCGAGCACCAATTTCTGCATTCAGACTTCGATTCAACTCACCAACACCGGACTTGGCGGGACCGGGCTCTGCGGTATTTCTGTGTCTCTCCAGTACCCGTACAATTTCTGGCTGCCGTTCACCTCGGTGAATAAGCAGACGATCTGGATTAACGCCTCGGCAAGGGCGCGAATGGAGAACCACTAATGCGCCGGTTTCATTTTGCCGAGTGGATCGGGCCTCGAATTTCATGCCTGCGTGCCGACGCCGGCGCCCAGATCGTGGAATTTGCGGTGGCGCTGCCCCTCCTGATCCTGTTTGTGGTGGGCATATTCGACTTCAGCAATGCATTCACGCTCAAGCAAAAGCTGACAAACATTGCCCGCGATGCAGCGCGAGCCGCCGCTGTCGACCCCACCAACGATCTGACCCAACCACAAACGACGCTGCCGGTATCGGTGAATGACGCATTTGAGATTGTCGACAATTATCTGGTCGCGAACAATATCAACGACTGCAGCATCAATTCCACCGCGGCACCCACGGTTTTGACCTGGGTCTTTACCGCAAGCGGCAACGGCTGCACGACTCCCGGGCTTACGATCACGGTCAACCGCGGCTATTATTTTCCGTCCACGGGGGCAGCTCTTCCCAACGTGAATTGCACGTCGCAGGCGCCTGGTGGACAAACCGCCGTGGTTGGCACCTGCGTCAGTATTCAATATGCCTATCCCTGGCGCTTTGGCCACGTGGCCAGCCTCCTAGGAGCGAGCACGGCGCTGCCTACACAGCTCTACGGGGTCGCTGTCGCTTTGAACGAAAATTGATGGGTCTGTCATGAAGAAACCGCTCATTCGAAGATCGCAACGCGACACCATCCATCGCAAAGGCGAGCACGGTGTCACGATGGTGCTGGTCGCGATATCAATGGTCGCCATCATCTCCATCGCGGCTCTGTCGATCGATGTCATTACGCTTTATCTCGCGCGGGAAGAGGCGCAGCGCTCGGCCGACAGTGCGGCACTCGCTGCCGCCAAAATTATCTCGGTCTCGGGGCTCACGGGAGATCCAACGAACTCAGCCGGAAACTGGCAGAAAATCTGTGGCCCCGACAACGGGGTAAACGGATTGGCCACGCGGGTCGCCAAGTCGGTTGCGGGACAGGATACGGTGGGCGGCATCGTCGCAACGTCCATCAATGTCGGCTACTCGGCTGGGAGCGGAGGCACGATGGGCGCCGGCACCTCCGATTGCTCAACACTTACGGGGACGGCTTTCGGCGTCAACCCGATCGTGACCGTTCAGCTGACGCGTGCCAGCTTGCCAACATTCTTTTCGCGTATCTGGGGAAACACCGGAGCTCAAGTAAGCGCGACGGCAACCGCGGAGGCCTACAATCCGTCGAATTCAGCGAATAGCGGAAATCAGACTTCAGGAACGATGATCCCGGTTCAGCCGCGTTGCATAAAGCCTTGGGCGGTTCCGAACCAAGACCCGCAAAATCCTGCCAGTTGCACACCCACGGGCGCCACGGCTTGTAAGCCACTCATCAATGTCACCGATGGATCGATCATGAACCAGGGAATGACTCTCAACGGCTCAACCGGCCCTGGAACAGTCGGAGAAACGTTTTGGCTGGACCCTGATTGCAGAAATGGTAATCGAGCCAACTGCCAGCTTCACGGGGGAGGCGCTCCGGTTCAGCCGGAGGCCAACTACCCGACAGGCGCTCACGGTACACCGAACTTGCTTTACGTACCCGCCCAGGTTGGGACGCCCGTCCTTGCCGTTCCCTCATGCACCTCGGGAGAGCAATACGAAGAGGCGATCGAAGGCTGCGATCAGCCTACGAACTATGCTTGCGGTATGCCGGGAAATGTAAATGTGATTGACACGACGATCAACCCGGTAGCCGGCACGACCGCGGGGGTCTCGTGCCTCATCAATCAGTCCGATACCGCGGACTTCACCAACGCGAGCGGGCAAGATTATCTCACCACTTCCGGCACCTTCGGAGCGCCGAACGCCTACCCGTATCAGATGATGGCGGGCAGCGCCAACCCGACCGGTCTGAAAGACGTTCCCATAAGTATTAGCTCCTCCATCGTTTCGCTACCGATATACGACAACAATAACGGACCGGGAAAAACTCTTGCCTCGAACACGCAGAATCCAGTGACGTTCGTCGGGTTCCTCCAGGTCTTCATCAACGCCGTCGATCAGAACGGGAGCATGAAGGTCACTGTGCTGAACGTTGCGGGATGTGGCAATGGCAGCGCCGGCGCTCCAGCCACCTCAGAGATCGGAAATTCCCCGGTTCCGGTCCGCCTGATCACGCCTCCGTAGACGTGCATTAGCAAACTACAGTCAGGCGATTTTCATTTCTCAGGGAACCATCTATTGGTTGGGAGGAGTCGGCTCTTCCGGCGCCCTCTGTTGTTGGGGCTGATCCGTCGGCGGAGGAGGATTGTCGGGTTGGTTATTGCGGACAACTGCGGGTTCGTCGTCCTCAGCCTCCGCGCTACTCTGGACCTGCTGCAGCGGAGCAACGAAGTTCCCTTCCGTGCGCGTGCTAAGAATCACTCGATCCAGCTTTGTCGGATCGCTGGGCGAACTCACAATCATGAAATTAAACTTGGACCCATTCAACAGCCGCGCGAGGACCTCTGGCGCGGGTGCCGGCTCGATATCGGCGGCTACTCTTTCCTGCTCTGCTCCCGCTGGGATGCCAATGTCTGCACCTGTCTTCTTTTGCACGGCATAGAGCACTTCCGAAAGCGTCGCTCTGTCGGAATGAATCGATAGCATTCCGTGCTCGTAGGAAACTTGCAGAGGAGGCTGAGGCGCCGCTTCGTTGCTTACGGAATCCTGCCGGGTCGTGTAGTTTGCAGCCACTAATCCAGGATGCGCCTGAGACTGCTGTGCCGGAACGCTGCCGGGCGCTCCAGCATTCGTGGCCACGGTACCACCGCCCATCACCTTGATCATTACCGTGCGCCCATTCGGGAAAATCTGGTACGACCGTGCGGATTTCAGATCGAGAACCACGCGCGTGACTGGCGGTTTGGACTGAAAAAGTCCGACTCGCACGTCCTTGACTTCTCCGCGATCCACGGACTGGTTGCGTAATTGATCGCTGGGGCGGGAGTTCGGAAAATCAATCACCAGGCGGTCCGGGCCGGTCAGTACCTGGCTTTGCGGAGTGATTTGATCGGTGGCCTCGACTTCAATCTCGACCACGTCTTTGCTGCCGAGGACCTTGACCGACCGGACAGAACTCTGCGCTAGCGACGGAACCACAAACAGAGTGGCGCACAGACCCGCCGTCAATAGGCGGCTCGCGGGAATTCGCGGAAATCTGTGCATGGGAAACACGCGCTGGATATTAAATCTATTGCTTCTAAAGCGATTGTAGCAGCGATAGTCATGCCTTGGGCTTACTTTGGTACTACAACCCGAACGGCAGAACTACTGTGTCAGAGGCTTCAAAATGTCCCCCAGAATGTCCGGCTGACCCGAGACACGCTCAAGGTGAGGATTTTTTTCTCCCTCGTGATAGGCGACGGAATACGTTTTGAAAAATTGCGCATCCTCGACGAGCAGTTCGATGGGCTGATCGGTTCCATTTGCCGCTTTGACGGCCGCATGCAGCAGCGTCGGTGACCATTTCCTGCCATTCACAGCGACCAGCTTCATCCCCGGTCCGATGCCAGCCTGATAAGCCGGCGAGCCAACCGTTACATCATCGAGCTTGCCGTCTTGCGCGACCGTAAAACCCATGGAGTACGAGAAATCGGCGAACTTCGCCATCTTTTCGATGACTTTCGTGAACACATTGGGTTTTTCGTTGTAAACCAGCTTCCAGCCGCCGCGGTCGATGCCGCCGAGAGGTGCGTGCAAGCTGGTCTGGTTGACGCGTTCGCGCAGAAGCGTCGCCCAGTCGTAGGGAACAACTTCGTTGAGTGTGTGGACGACATCGTCGAACGTATACGGAATGACCTTTGGCGGGCCACTCTCACCGCCATGGAACCGGCGGCAGAAATCGTTCATCGAGCGCTGGCCGTGGGTTTGCTGGCGGATAATCGAATCGACTTCGAGCCATATCAATTCGCCCTCGGGATAATAATCAAGTCCGCGCCGCCAACTCTGCCACTGCGAGCCCATCATCCGCAGATGTCTGCACCGAACGAGCTGTGTCTTCGAGCGGCCGCCATTCGCGCCCCGTGCGGTGATCAAGCATGGCCGCCGTTCCCGCGAGCGCCTCACGGTACTGCTCGTCAGTCCAGAATCCGCTGCGTTCCGCCAGCACATTGCCGAGATATTCAGTCAAGCCTTCGTAGACCCAGAGCAGATCCCCGATCATCGGCTCCTGGTAGTTCGGCGTGGCGAGACCGGCCGGACGGCGGTATTTTCCGTTCCATGAGTGAGTGAACTCGTGCGGCACGAGGCCGCCGTACAACATTCCGAGGTCGGGCTCGATGAGGGTTCTCTCCCCGGCTACGCTGTCATTGGATTCGTGATGCTCGAGGCCATGTCCGCCGACCTGACCGCTCAGAGTCAATAAAAAATGGTACTCGCGGTAATGCCGCGCCCCAAACAATGCGCCAGTCTCAGCCACCAGTTTCTGATAGGCAGCGAGATCTTTCGGAGTCATCGCGAGATCGGACTCCGCATCGGCCACTAAATTCATTTCATGATGTGGCGTCTCCCCAGGTTTTGTCAGATCGATTTTGCGATAGTGCAGTCCAGCAATCACGGGCGAGTCGATCAGTGTAGTCAGCGAAACTGGCGCGAACTCAACATCATCTCCACTGACTCGCGGCTCGGGCAGAGCCGTGCCGAATTTCCAGCCTGCCGGCAACGTGATCGACGGTTCGAAGCTGACGTCATCCGAACGCGCGCCCTTCGGGTAGAGCAAAACCGCATTCCAATTCAAATCCAGAATGTTCGAAGAAGCAGCGGGTCCGCCTCCGCCCGCAC
Source organism: uncultured Acidobacteriota bacterium (assembly GCA_963700225.1). Lineage (GTDB taxonomy): Bacteria > Acidobacteriota > Terriglobia > Terriglobales > Acidobacteriaceae > Sulfotelmatobacter. Next base: position 709,285 of record CAVOWU010000009.1, on the reverse strand, counting down.
TGTCCTGCGAAGTAATCGCGTCCAGAGACACATCGAGCACCTGCACGCCGGAAGGAACGGCTACGTGGAATTCGTACATATCAACCGCATCTCGCTCCCACGCGAGAGGATGGCCAGCCGCCTCCATGCGAATTCCGGTCAGACCGGCCAGGGGACCGCTCGGGCGATGATTGCCTGGAATCCATTTCGGAAAGACCAGCGATATTTCACCGGCGCGGACGGGAATCTGCAGATGCGCGTGATAGATGTTCCGGGGAGCGTCTGTCAGATCGACATGCAAGCGGATCGCTTGTCCCAGAAGACCAGGAGCGATCCAAAAGGAAAGGAAAATCCCACAACAAAAACTGCGCAAACTCAGCCGCACGAATGCCCTCCGCCAAACCGAGTCTGAAGGCTATCGAACTAGCTGAACGGAATGCAAGCTGCTGGCGGGAATCCTCAATTACTCGGGCAAAGGATAGCCGGAGAACTCGGACCAGACAATTGGGCGTGGCCTTCGCTGACCCCAGGCAACCCGATCGCGGCTACAGTCGGCTCTATTTCCTCGTTGGGGCCAGGACGTTGATCAAGTTCGTTCCGTTCGGGCTGCCCCAACCGGTGACAAGATCGTAGCCGACCACTGCAGAATATTTGCCGTTGTTGCCGCTGGTGATGTCGTGGAAATCGCTGCCGAAGCTCGATCCCGTGCCAATTCCGTAAAGGGTGGAATTGAAGAATCCCATCAGCGAGCCACCGTTGTTGAGTGCCTGCTCATTCACCATTGCCATGAGGCTGGCCCACAGTGGTGCTGCATAGCTGGTCCCACCACCCTGAGTCCTGCAGGTTCCGTTGGCGCAAACATACTGAGAAGCGTTCGACTCTGACGAGACATCGGGAATGTTACGCAGGCTCGAGGATGCGCCGTTGGCCCCGGTAACCACCCCGGAGAGCTGCTGCCAGCTGGGAATCGAGATGTTGTTCTTGGAAGGCATGCCGGCGCTGTTTTGCCAGCCGGTTTCGGACTTCCAGGATCCTCCCGCGCTGTTGGTGGTCAGAACCGTTCCACCGACCGCCGTGACCCAGATATCGTCCGCTGGCCACACCACATTGGCGGCGGTACTGGAACCTTGATCTCCAGTTGCGACGAAAACCGTCTGGCCCTGCGCCGCCATTTCTTGAAGAATAGGATCTAGGCTGCTCTGATCTTTGCTCCATCCCCATGAACAGCTGACGGTTTTGGCAACATTGTCGGCCGCCATCTGGTTGAAGATGGAAATGTCGCTCTTCCCCACGTAGACGCGGAGCTGGCTCAACCCCGGTGCCATGGAAATCGCTTGCTCGATGTCCAGCGCCTGCTCGATATCGGTGCAGCCGGATCCACAAGTCAACGAGGCGCCGTTGACCGATATCGCTTTGATCGACACGTTGAGTGGCTCGCCGGCGTTGTTGAAGTAGGCGTTGATGTCACTCATGTTGTACCCGCTGTACTCGAAGAGTGCGACGGTTTGTCCCGCACCGTTCAAAGATCCGGAGCCGTAGTACGCCGTGCGCAGGTCGCTGCCGAGGAATGATCCGCTTGGGCCGGATCCCGTGGCTTTTGGAGTTACTGCGGAATCAGAGATTACGTTCTTGGCGTAGGGCAGCGAGAAATTATCCAAGCCGGAAATGTGAAGAAGCGGCACATCCAGTTCCACGATCGGCTCGCGCTCTGGGGCGTAGAAAGTTCGCGCTTCGGTCGGATGCTGAAATACACCCAAGGTGGTATGAAACGCGGTCTCGACGCTGGCAGCAGGGCCCTCCACATCCAGAACCATCCGGTTGTCACCTCTGCCGACTACCTTGAGTCCGTTGGACTCGGCAAAGCGCACAACCTTGGCGTAGTCATCCTCGGACGAACCAAATCTTTCCGCAAACTCTGCAACGCTCAGGTAACGGTGGTAGCTGGGACTTTGCGGGTCATACAAATCTTCCAACAGACGGTCCAACTGGTCCTGATTTCTGACGGGCAGAGAAATTGCCAGGCTGACGTGTTGCTCGGCCGGAAGATGGCCCACTAGAGGCGCGATTCCGCTCGCCACCTCGTCTGGAACGTGGCTAGTCAGAAGAGGACGTCGCTCCGCCTGCGCCATCGATGTAGCAGAAAAAAGGATGGTTAGGCAGGCTGCCAAAGGCAGTCCCAACAGTGGCCTGAGCGATTTTCCTTTCATTCCGGCTCCTCCAAGTCGCAACAATTTATAACAAGTTGGGTTTATAGACAATCGAACCTTTGGCTCCCAGAAGCTCGACTGGGAGACCGTTCGACCACTATTTCTAAGACTTAGACTGAGGGGAGACTACTCAGGCGACGGGGCCTGCTTTTCCAAGTGGTTGAAAAATATGGTGGAGCTAGTCGGGATCGAACCGACGACCTCATCGTTGCGAACGATGCGCTCTCCCAGCTGAGCTATAGCCCCAGTGTGCAAAACTTGGGTCAGTATGTACTAACTATTTTATCAGCCTCACGGAATCAGGCACCGAGCTGACAACCGACTCGTGCATTTTACCCCAAAATTCTCTCTCGTTGAGGCTAAAGAAAGTACCTTGACGAACTCCGGTGTTTTACGTCTAACTAGCATCTGGAAGAACATTCTGGGGATCCGGATCTCTTGTTTGCACAATTGAATTGCGCGACCGCTCCCCGGCAGCGCCGGCTGCTCATGGGTTCGCTTGTTCTGCACGGCTTCTTGCTGGCCTGGCTTCTTCATGCTCCTGATCCGCAATTGCTGAATCCCACGTCGATTGCCTTTGGGCAGAATGGCAAGTCCCTCACCCGGCTGTACTGGTCCAGCAAAACTCCCGACGACAGCGCCCATAGCTCCTCCGATGTGGCGACCGAACGCTATCGCCACCAGAGGCTCGGACAAAAGCTCAAGTGGAAGAATCCGGCACAATCGGCCAAGCTAGCCGCTCCGTCAACGCCCTTGGCTCGAGCGGCGACTGAGGACGATTCCAAAACACAGACGCTCTCGGCAATGGGTCACGGCGCACAGGCGGGACTTCCCTACGGAACCCTGAACCACGGATCGTTGTACGGAGAGGAAGTGCGCCCAGCTCTCCCGATTGAGACTTCCGATCCATATGTCTATCCCTGGCAGCTGCCCGACGCCCCGGGCAACGAGGTAATCGAGATCACGATCGATGAACGCGGAGAAATCGTTCGCAAGACTGTTTTGCAGAGTCTCGGTCCTGACATCGACAGCAAATGCCTGGCTGCGCTCGAAAACTGGCACTTCCATCCCGCCACGCGCAATGGCACTCCAATTCCTTCAAAGCAAGATGCCATCTTCCCTTTCCGCGCCCGAGGCTAGCCCGGACCGATGTGAGCAAGGACGGGCCCTTACGTCGCATACAGCCGCTATAATGAAACTGTGAGTGAAAATGAAATCACGCAAGTAGCTTCGGCGGACTTTCCGACCCGCTGGGGCCAATTCCGTATTTACGGCTTCCGTGGCGAAACCGATTCCGGGGGCAGTCCGCGAGTGGAAGAAGCTGTCGCCCTAGTGATGGGAGATGTGAAGGCTGCACCGCCGCTGGTGCGCGTGCATTCGCAATGCCTGACCGGCGATGTCTTTCATTCCCTCCGCTGCGATTGCCGCCAACAACTCGAGCTATCGCTCTCGCTGATTTCCGAAGAGGGCGCAGGCGTCCTGATCTACGAACAGCAGGAAGGCCGCGGCATCGGCCTGATGGCCAAGCTCCAGGCTTATGAATTGCAGGACTCAGGACTCGACACCGTCGAAGCCAACGAGCGCCTTGGATTCAAAGCCGACCACCGCGACTTTACGCTTCCAGCCGAGATCCTCAAGGCGCTGGGCATCACGCGCGTCCGCCTGCTTTCGAATAACCCCGACAAGGTCGAGGCGCTCGAGCGAGCAGGAGTGAGGGTTGTGGAGCGAGTGCCCTGTGAAGTGACTCCCAGCCCACACGCCGAGGAATATCTAAAGACTAAGAAAGAGAAACTCGGGCACCTGTTCACGTCCAGTTAAGTCCAGTTTCTCGGCGTGATTCTTGCGTCGATCCGGATGCCATGGTCTAATTCGCACGATCACCCGCAAAATGCCCGCACCTGAGCCGGGAACCCGCGCTGTCTCTTCCACTCTCGCCTTATGTCTCGCGGTCATTGGCGCGGCGTCCATGCTTTACTACCATCAATGTCTCTTCATGCCCCGCGTGGTCGCGGTGCGAACGGCTGCGGGCCTCGGGAACGGCTATTCGTTCGGTAACGACTTCTACCAGGTGTGGCTCAGTTGCCGAGAGCTGCTGCGCCAAAGACGTGATCCTTACAGCCGCGAGATGACCTTGGAGATTCAGGAAGGGCTCTACGGCAGGCCCCTGGATCCAAATCGTCCAAGCGATCCGGTTGACCAGCGTGTCTTTCCCTACCCCGCATACACCGATCTGCTGTTCTGGTCCACGGCTCTGATTCCCTTTCCATCTGTACGCATCGCGATTCTTTGCGTGCTGATTGTTCTGGTGTTCGCGACACCGCTGCTGTGGCTTGGGGCGCTGCGCTGGTATCCGGATTGGAGATGGTCGGCTGCGATCGTTCTGCTCACGCTCACCAGCTATTCAGCCCTGGAAGGTCTTTTTGCGGAGCAACTGGGATTGTTGGTCGCGTTTCTTTTGGCCGCCACTTGTATCGCGATCCAGCGGGAGCGCTTCGTCTTGGCCGGCATTCTCATCGCTCTCACCACGATCAAGCCCCAAGTGACAGCGCTGGCAATTCTCTATCTTCTGCTCTGGAGCGTCCAACAATGGCAACAGCGGCGGGGTTTGGTGATCGGATCCTTTGTCACGCTGGGACTTCTGCTAGCAACATCGCTCGCCGTGCTGCCGCACTGGATCGAATCCTGGGTAAAGACTGTTCTCGCTTACCGTCATTACACTCGGCCTCCGTTGGTGACTGAGGTTCTCACCTCGCCTTTGGGAGCACGTTTCTCCGGCCTGGCGACCTTCGTCTTGACCGCAGCCTCGATTCTTATCGCAGTCGCGCTCGCCTGGCGAAATCGTGCGGCTGCCTCTACTTCATTCGCGTTTTGGCTGACTCTGAGCCTGCTATTGTCAATCACAACGATCACGATCCTGCCAGGACAGGCCGTCTACGATCATTTAGTACTCATCCCAGGAATTTTTCTGCTGGTGCGTCACCGTCGCGAATTCACCGCGGCCGGACGGGTTCCAAGAGTTCTCCTGGCGGTTGGCGCGCTTGTTCTCTTCTGGAATTGGATCGCCGCCTTCGCTCTAATCGTGCTGAAGCCATTGCTTGCGCCAGCAACTTTCGATGCGACAGTGGTGTTCTCGCTCCCGATTCGATCGGCGGCTTCCCTGCCTTTTGCCGTGATCGCACTACTCGCATGGACCCGGCGCCTTAATCCTTCGCCAAATCCAGAATCCGTTTAAGCGCTCTCCTGTTCTTGGCGGGCAGGTATTGAAGAGCAGATCGCGCAAGACTTGAGTAAACCCGACGAGCAGCGGGTCGCCCGCGCAATACTCCGAGGTGTCGCCGCACCGTATCCACATCGCCGCGAATGATCGGACCACTGAACGCGTTCGGTCCACCGAATTCAGCGTAGTTCGCGAGCGTCTGCCGCAAAATGGGCATCATGCGCTGCACTGCGTGCTTCCGATCTATTCCCGCCAGGCTTGCAACCTGCTCGGTGGTTGCGAGCAAAGCTGTCAGCAGAGGTGAAGCGAAGGTTCCCCACGCGTGATAGGCAGCTTTATCTTCTTTGCGAATTGAGTATGGCTCTCCGCCCAAGTCCCGCACGATACGGCGCGCCACTCGCGTTGCAACCGCATCGCCCTCGATCGCAAACGGGACTCCCGCCAGAGAAGGATGCGAGCCGCGCACAAATGTCATCAGCGGATGGACCGACGCTACAGCGGCGCCGTTTCTCCGTAAAGGTTCGAGCTCGGCACTCGACAACGCTCCACTGGAGTGCAGAGCTACTTTTCCCTTCCACGAGACTTCCTCCGCAAAGGCAGCGGCCACACGCGCGATCTCCGAATCCGGCACGCAGAACCAAATCAAATCCGAGTTCGGATCTGCGGGGAGAACCGAGGCTTTTGCTCCAACCCGCTTCGCCACTCTTTGAGCCTTCCTAAATGACTCCCCTTTCGAGCGCGCGATCACCGAGGCGATCACGAATCCGGCATCACGAAGCGCCAGCGCCAGCGCGTTCCCCAGATTTCCCGCTCCCACGATCGCGATCCGCGGTTTTGCAGTCATGCCGGGCAGCATAGCAGAAGCGCCTTGAGCCCTTTTCGATCCGCAGCCGGGCCGTTGAACAACGCTCCTAAGTCAGAAGCTGAATGCCAGACGCCCGACGCCGTGCTTTATATTGTGAGTATGGCTAAATCTCCTTCTCGAAAAAAAACTTCTGGCAAGAAGCCATCTAAAGCACGTCTGGTCTCCTCCAAAGTCGTCTACAACGGCCCCGTATTCTGGGTTACGACCGATCACGTTCAGGAACCGGGCGGCGTCAAGGCACGCCGCGACCTCATTCATCATTCCGGCTCCATCGTCGTACTGGCCGTTGACGATACGCGGTCGACGCCGCGCGTCCTGCTGGAGCGCCAATACCGTCACGCGGCTGGAGATTATCTCTGGGAACTTCCGGCAGGGCGGATCGATCCCGGCGAAAACGAACTCGCTGCTGCCAAGCGCGAACTCATCGAAGAAACGGGATACCGCGCCACACACTGGCGCCGGATTCTGAAGTTCTATGCGAGTCCCGGATTCGTCGCCGAGACCATGGCGGTCTATCTGGCAACAGGACTCAGCGCGGGCGAGGCTGAACCCGAAGATGACGAAATCATTTACAAGAAACTCGTCCCCATGCCGACCGCGGTCGGGATGGTTCTCAAGGGCACGGTCCGCGACGCCAAAACCATCTCGTCGGTCCTATGGCTCGATCACATGTACCGCACGAACGGCGGAAAGCTGCCCAAGACAAAAGCTGCCAGGTAGCGCATTTGGTTGCGGAAAGCAGGCTTTCCGTTGCTTCCAATCTTTCCGCTTTCTCCCGGCCACATTTCCTTGACAGCCTAACCCTTGCGCTCCAAAATGCATCCTAAGGACAGCGGGCACGTCCTTGGCCCCCAATGAGGACGTGCGCACGAAGGGGGTTCAGTGGAACGTTTGAAAGGAACCGTCAAGTGGTTCAATAACGCCAAGGGATACGGATTCATCGGCCGCGCAGATGGGCCGGACGTGTTTGTTCACTACAGCGCGATCAGTTCCGAGGGATACAAGAGCCTGCAGGAAGGCGACGCGGTAGAGTTCGAAATCACCGAGGGCCAGAAGGGCCCGCAGGCGGCGAACGTAACCAAAGCTTCGTAGCGGCTGCCGAAGCTCATTCTCGAATCTTCCACTTCGCGGGCACCGGCTGTGCCGCGTGTGCCCGCACTCAAGAATTCTCTGCCGGCTGATGCTGGCCCTGTTGCGCAATCTTGTTTATCTTTAGTTCGTGGATAACAAGGCCATCGCCAACATTCTCTACGAAACTGCCGACTTGCTCGAGATCGACGGTCAGGATTCTTTCCGTATCCGTTCCTACCGCAATGCCGCGCAGGCCATTGAAAATCATGCTCACCAGATTAAAGACATCATCAGCGAACCCAAGCAGGTGCTCGCTATTCCCGGCATCGGCAAAGGAATGCTGAAGAATCTCGAAGAGCTTTTCAGCACTGGAAAGCTGGCTGCCCAGTCCGAACTGCTGGAGAAATATCACCCCTCGATGCTGCAGTTGCTGAAGATTCAGGGTCTCGGTCCGAAGACTATCGCCCTGATCTGGAGCGCCTACAAAGTGAGCGACGTCGAGGGAGTCGAGAAACTCGCGCGTGAAGGCAAAATCCGCGAACTGCCTCGCATGGGCGAAAAGCACGAAGCCAAACTGATCAAAGCTATCGAAGACTATCGCCGCATCGGCGGACGCTTTCTGATCGACGCAGCAGAGATTGAAGCCGAAAAACTCAGTGCATATCTCAAAGAGTTTCCTGGCATCGACAAAATCACTCCTGCCGGATCGCTCCGCCGCGGCCGCGAGACGGTCGGCGACCTCGACATCCTGGTCACCGGCAAAGCCTGCACCACCGAAGAAGGACGCCAGAAGGCAATCGCTCACGTCGCAAAATATCCCCCTCTCATGGACGTCATCGCCAGTGGCGACAACAAAATCAGCTTCCACGTTCGCAGCGGCATGCAGGTCGACGTGCGTCTTCTCCCACCTGAATCCTTCGGCGCGGCGATGCAGTATTTCACCGGATCGAAGGCGCATAACGTCTCGCTCCGCCAGCGAGCTCTCAAAATGGGATACACGCTGAACGAATACAGCCTCGCCACGCTCGAAGGCGAGAAGCCGGTCGCTGGAAAAACCGAAGAAGAAATCTATGCCAAGCTGAAGCTCGACTACATACCGCCCGAAATGCGAGAGAACTTAGGCGAGATCGACCTCGCGCAGAATCATTCCCTGCCCCAGCTCATCACCCAAAATGATCTCCAGGGCGACGTTCACATGCACACCGTCGAGACTGACGGTAAGAACACGATCTCCGAAATGGCCGAGGCTGCGAAAGCGCGCGGCTATAAATACATGGCGATCACCGATCACTCCAAGAATCTAGCGTTCGCCAACGGGCTCGACGACAAGCGCGCCGTCGAGCACATCCAACGCATTCGCGATGCGAACAAACAAATCGACGGCATCAAGATCTTCGCCGGTATTGAAGTCGACATTCTGGCCGACGGTGAACTCGATCTTTCCGACGATGTTCTCGCGCAAATGGACGTCGTGATCGCCAGCGTTCACTCGGTTTTCAATCAGGAGTCTGCCAAGATGACTGAGCGCCTGATCAAAGCTATCGAGAATCCCAACACTTCGATCATCGGACACCCCACCGGCCGCATCCAGCTTCGTCGCGACTCGTATCCTTTCGACATGCACGCCGTCCTGACCGCGGCCGCGAAGCACAAAGTTACCATGGAACTGAACTCCTATCCCGACCGCCTCGACCTCAACGATGTGAATCTCCGGCAGGCCAAGCAGCACGGGGTGAAGATAGTCATCAACACCGACTCCCATCACACGTCGCACATGGAAAAGATTCAGTACGGCATCCTCCAGGCTCGTCGCGCCTGGCTGACGAAAGAGGATGTATTAAACACCCTGCCCGCCGACAGATTCGCCAAGGCCATGAAACACGCCTGGTAGCGCGGTAAGCCTCGTGTGTGGGCGTTAGCATCCGATGAGCCAATTGACACCGTTCTGCTCCTGCTGAACAATTGAATATTCCAGCAATTCATTCTTTTGCTTCCTGAGGAGGAAGAGGGTATGGCCGATGAAGGCGATCAGATAAACGTGGAAAGTCAGTCCAACGCCGGCAAGTGGATACTGACCATCTTGGCGGTTCTGGTGGTGGCTGGCTTCAGCTACGCGCACTATCTCACCCATACAGAAATCGAAAAGCTCAACGGGGATTTGACGTCGAGCCAGGCCCAGGTGAAAGAGCTGCAGAATCGCATGCAGACTGCGGAGGCCCAGGAAGAGACATTGGCTCAGCAAGCCGGCATGACCAAGAAAGAATTAGCCCGCCGCACGGCCGAACTACAGGCGCAGCAGAAGGCTGCGGAGGCCCGCCTGGAAGCGGAGCAGAAACAACAGATCAATGCCGTCACCGGAGACATCGCGGGCGTGAAGACCGACGTTGGCGGAGTTAAGACCGATGTGGCTTCGACGAAAGCCGATCTTGAGGCGACGAAAGCCAAGCTGCAAAGTGCCGTCGGCGACCTGGGCGTGCAAAGCGGCCTGATTGCCAATACGCGTTCGGACCTGGAGATTTTGAAGCACAAGGGCGACCGGAACTACTACGAGTTCACATTGCTGAAAGGCGCCAAGCCTCAACCAGTTTCGACGGTTAGCTTGCAGTTGAAGAAGGCCGACTCGAAAAAAGGCAAGTTCACGCTGAACGTCACCTCCGACGACAAGACCATCGAGAAGAAAGACCGGAATGTCTCGGAGCCCATCCAGTTCTATTCGGGACGCGATCACCTTCTGTTCGAACTGGTGGTGTGGACGGTGGACAAGAACAAAGCCACAGGCTATTTGAGCACGCCCAAGAGCGCTCCGGTGCCGGTAACGGCGAACTGACCATGACCGGAGCGGTCTTTCCGGGCGGTCACGTCTTACTGCAGATTGTCATGCGCACGGGCGTGATTTATTTGCTCGTGCTGATCGGCGTGCGTCTCAGCGGCAAACGTGAGGTCGGCCAGATGACCCCGTTCGACCTCACGCTGCTGCTTCTTCTGTCGAACTCCGTACAAAATGCAATGACCGGGCCCGACACGTCGCTCATGGGCGGCGCAGTCGCGGCGGGTACGCTCCTGGTCTTAAATTACCTGGTTGCGGACGTTTCCGGCGGGAGTCGCCGCTTTCGCCGACTGATTGAGGGCGAGCCTTCACTGCTGATCCATGACGGCACAATCATCGAAGCGCACATGGCCCGTGAGCACGTGAGCATGGACGAATTGCACCGAGCTCTTCGGGAACACGGCATCGAAAGATGTGATCAAGTCGCGCTCGCGGTGCTCGAAGTCGATGGTTCGATCAGCTGCCTGAAGTATGACGAAATCAAGCCCGACGCGAACACCCACCTGGTTCGGCGCAGATTCATTCAAAAGAAGTAGTAGGGCCTAATCCGCCACGTTTCTATGAGAGCTACTCCTCTGGAACGAACTTCACACACACGGGCTCCGCGACGTCGAGCTTCTGTCCCGTGGGAGAGAGGCGTCCTGTCTTATCATCGATGCGGAAGATCACGATGTTGTTCGATTTCTCGTTCTCCGCGAAGAGAAACTTGCCGGTTGGATCGATCTCGAAACTCCGCGGGATCTTACCTTGTGTCGGAACGTCGTCGATCGTAGTGAGCGTGCCCTTCACCGGATCGATTGCGTAGACGACGATGCTGTCGTGTCCGCGATTCGAGGTGTAGAGAAATTTTCCGTTCGGGTGAACGTGAACCTCGGCGTCGTCATTTTCTCCAGTAAAGCCTTTTGGCAGAGTTGAAAGTGTTTGTAGTCGCTGGACCGAACCAGTCTTCCAGTCGACCGAGAGCGCGGTCACCGTTGACTGCATTTCCGCTACTACGTAGGCGAACTTCCCCGAAGGATGCAACACGAAGTGTCGTGGTCCCGCTCCGGGATCAAGCTTCGCGAATGCCGGATCATTCGGCGTAAGCGCTCCCTTCGATGCGTCGAACTTATAAGTGAGAACTTCATCGAGCCCGAGATCGTCGACAAAAGCAAAGCGGTTGTCCGGCGAGAGATCGATCGAGTGCGCATGCGGACCTTCCTGACGCTTCGGATCTGCTCCGTGGCCGGTGTGCTGCACGAAGGCTGTCGCTTCCCCAAGCTTTCCGCCTGCTAGTATGGGAAAAACGGCGACGCTTCCGCCGGTGTAATTCGCGACCAGCACATGCTTCCCTGATTTGTCGACGAAGATGTAGCAGGGATCAGCGCCACGCGATGCAACTTCATTGATGAACGTCAACTTGCCGGTGGCGCGGTCAATTGAAAATGCGCTGACTCCTCCGCTGTTCGGACCGTCATATTTCTGAACTTCGTTGACGGCATATAGATACCGTCCATCAGGAGAAGGCGCTACAAAAGACGGATTCGTGGTTTCGGCGGCGAGCCCAAGGGGTGTGGCTTCACCCGTAGCCGCATCGAAACGATAGGCGTAGATGCCTTTGCTGGTGCTGCCTTCTTCCGTGTAGGTGCCGACGTAGAAAAGGTATTTGCCCTGCTTGGGCGTCGACGCCGCACTCACGGTAAGAATGGTTGAAAACACCAGTACGAGAGGAAGAATGGTTGAGCGAAGGAAACGCCGCGAAAGGTTCATGCCGCTATGGAAACCTATTGCGGCCCTTTCGCGCAAGTCCGTAGCTACTTGCCCAGGACCACCGGAACCGTTTCGTTATAAGGCCAGATGACCACGCTCACCGACTTGCGCTGGTTGAATGCATCGAGCGCTACGGGAAAGGCCACAATAATGGTTCCACTCTTGGATCCGCCCGGCGGAATTTCGGCTTCAGGCATCAGCGCGGGAAGGGCGCCATTCTTCAGCGTGGGAAACGCCTGGTAATAGCGGTCGAAGTCGACCGCGGAAACAGCATCAGCCTTGGATTCTCCTTCGGCCGTTTGCAACGATCCGCCCAGCGTGCGCACATAGAAAGCTTTTTCGCTGGTATTTCTGATCGTGAATGTCAGCGCCACCATGGTTGAGGTCTGGTCGGGAATTTGCACCGCGACGACATTGTCGAGAGAGCCTCCGCCCTGCGGTTTTGCGCGCTTCAAGAACGATGCGATCAAGACAAGAACCAGCACTCCTGCGACTGCGATCAGGACAATTTTCACCGGTGGAAGATTCTTCTTCGCCGTCCCGAACTCTTCACCAATGCGGATAGTCGGGCCAGAGGGGACCGGGGGTGGCGCCGGCGAAGGAGTCGCGGACGGCGACTGCGCGGCGGGCGATGTTGGCGTTACAGGCGGAGGAACAGGGACTGGATCAGACATAGATATTTGCCGTACACGCCGATTCTACGCTTGCCGTGTCGGGGAATCGACCCGCCAGAGGTGTCGCGGCCGTGTCTATTTCTTGCCGATCATTCTGGCATCGGAAGAGACTGCTTGGTTTTATAGGGTGGCTAAGGCTTGGTCGGGCTCACGGGGTTGGAGCCTTGGCATAGGGCCCAGCAGGTCAGAGCGATGATTGCCCCGGCGCCGGACGCCACGGCCCATGGGGAGTTCAGGATGGCGCCTTCGCCGGCGGGTATGTCGGATGGATTCAGATAGCCTCCGCCGCATTTATCCTCGCGAGTCTTCTGCTCTCCCTCGCGAACTCGATCGCGGCTCTTGCTTTCGCCCGGCTTAGGCTGCTGCGTTTTCTTCGTGTGCGCGTCGATGTATACGTCCAGTTTCAGCGCCGAGACGGTCACTTTCCCGTCCCGGTCGACGACGTCGTATTGAGTCCAGTTAGCGTCGTCCACCGGCGTAATCGTCAGGCACCCGACTCTCACTTTCATCCCGCGGGTGGAGTTCACCGACACGCTGCCATGATCCAATGCCAATTCATCGCCTTCGAACTGCACGATGGTCTCCGGGCCGATGTCCGCGCTTGAACCGGTACTCTCGATGCGCGCGGCCGCGTTTTTCTCGGTGCGGATCACATCATCGCCAAACAGCGCTGTGGCTGTCGGCGCAGATTTGTCATTAACGAAGACGCCGACACCATTGCCCCGCAACATCGCGCCCGTGCTTTCCTGCGCCGACACGGATACGGGCACGATGAAGACCAGACCGCTGCTCACGATATGTCGCCAACTAGACAGAATTTGCCCCGATCCGCACTCTTACGCTTGTTCTAGCGTAGCTGAGGCGCTTTCGGGCTGCTATTGGCTGCCTTGGTGACAGGACGGGAGATGCCGCGACCAGCGTGGCATTTCAGGCACGGGCGAAGTCGATGTATCCCTTCTGCACGTCGGTGCGGATGAGCTTGGCGCGGAGTCTGTCGCCGACGTCGAGTCCTTGCTGGCCTTGAGCCAGCATTCCGTCGATATGCGGCTGCAAGACGCGGACGAAGGTCGCGTGATCGGTGACTCCGGTGACGATCGCATCGAACACCTCGCCAATCCGGCTTTGCATTGCGATCGCGGCCAGACGTTTCGACATCTCGCGCTCGACCTTTCTCGCGGCATCTCCCTTCTGAGTGCAGTTCGCCGCAATCACGGTCAACTCGTCGTCGGAGTATGGGTTCTTTTGTCCCGCGAGCATGGCCTTGATCAGGCGTTGCGTGACCACATCGGCAAAACGGCGATTGGGCGCGGTGGAGTGAGTGTAGTCCTGGACGGCGAGTCCGAAGTGTCCGGCTGCGGTTTCGCCGGCGCGTTCGAGAACGTACTCGCCGGGACCGATGAGTTTGATCACAGCCAGCGACAGGTCGGCGAAGTGATCGGGATCGGCAGCCTTGCGGCGAATCAGTAAATCGTTCAGCGCCTTCGAGTCCGGCTGCGCGGGAAGTTTTTCACCTTTGCTCGCGGCGAGTTGAACGATTCGATCCCAACGCTCGGGAGTACGCACAATGCGGCGCAGTGACGAAACTTTCTCGAGCATGCGGGCGACTACGCCGTTGGCCGCAACCATAAAATCCTCGATCAGATCGGTCGCGTGGTTCCTCTGCTGCTTTACCACATCGACGACTTGATCATTGAGCACCAGCGGAAGGACTTCGTCGGTCTGCAGGTTGAGCGCGCCATTTTGGACACGCTGCTTCCTGAGCCGCTGCGCCACTTCATCCTGCAACTTCAGCTGCGTCTGCAACTCGCTCGACGCGGCGACCTTCGCCGGGGCTGGCGCCTTCCCTTCCAGCCATGCCTCCGGTGGAGTTGTATTGCAGTTGAGCCTTGTTGCGAACAATGGCGCGATAGACATCCGAAGACTTGAGATTGCCGTCGGGACCGACCACGAACTCAGTCACCACGCTGAGGCGATCCACATTCTCAAACAGCGAACTGGCTCCGGTGGAAAGTTCCTCGGGCAGCATGGGAAAGTTGCGGATTCCGGTGTAAACGGTGGTGGTTTCGCGAGCGGCGTGCTGATCGATGGGCGTCTGCTTGGGTACGAAAACATCGACATCGGCGATGCCGATCAGGATCCTCACGTCTCCATTCGACTGGCCATCGGCGACTTCGATCTGATCCAGGTCTCGCGATGTGTCGTTGTCGATCGACGACCAGAGCAGATTCCGCAGATCGCGAATGCCAGCGGCAACCGCGAGGTTCGGAGGATGCTGCTTCAGGTTGGCAAGCTGAGTGGTAACTTCGGCGGGAAATTCCGGCTCGAAGCCATGCTGAATCATGATTTCTTTGGCGGTGGCTTGCAAATCGAGATGCGACGGATTGGCAGCTTGCATGAATCTCCGTGAGCGTTGAGTTTGGAGTTCAGGCTACCACGGGCAGACCGGGGAGCGCTTTGGGTGCAAGCGCGCTTTATTGCTGCAGGCTTCGAGCAGTTACGACAAAGCGGACGACGGTAACAGCTAGTGGCCGGTTCCGGTTGACCGCGCGGCGGCTTTTCTTAGATGATTGTGGCGCATGGATGTGGAACGCATCATTCACGAGATTGAGCAGCTTCAGGAAATGTTCGAAGCGCCGGATATTCGTCCGCTTAACGCAAGCGACATCTCAGCTGCCAATCGAAGACACGATGAAAGACTTGCGCATAGCCCATGGTTTCAACTCTGGCAGCGGTATGGCGTATGTTGCCGGCCACAGCCTCCCGAACTCCCCTTAGGCGAAATCGAACGCTAACAGCACGCCATTACCAGCCTGAAATCTCGAAGCTCACTTTCCCCACCACAGAAGGTTAATGCACAGCATCTAGCTCTGGTGGAGTCGTTCTATATCGGCGTTGGTGAAGGTGCGGACGGAGCGCGGCTTGTGTGTCTTGAAATACGAGGCGACTTCTCCGAGGGGCACGCCGTAGCCGAGATGCTCCAGAGAGCGAGCCGTGACGAACGCCGTCACCCCGGTGTCGACGAAGCTCGGAGGCAGCGGACGAAGCAATGGCGCAGAAGAGATCTCAATTTCGCTGGCGCTCTCGGCGGGCGCCTGCGAAGCTGCAGGAACGCCCCAATAGATCCCCGACAAACTGGCCTGTACCGGGACTGTGGGCACGGGATTCAGTTGATCCGTCGTTGGAATCGTTTCTGCAGGAACTGAGCTTTCCGCCGGAGCCGCGGAGAACGAGAGCGACGGAGTGGCGATGGGCCGAAGGAACATAGGATTGCCGCTCGTGACCAGGTATTGCGGGCCGACGGGAAAGTTGGTGTCTTGAGTTGCCGCAACTCCCGCCAGAACGAAGAGAGAAAGAAGAAAACCGGTAAGACGCATAGGGACCTCCGTTAGCGCTTTAACTTGATTATGGAATGAAAATCGAGGGATTGCCAGAGTCCTTGGACTCCAAGTGGCTTGTCAGGGGCGGGTTTTGGCTGGAGAAGCGATGGCGGCGTTCTGGCGCTCGCGGCGATTGGTGAAGATAACGTGCAGCATGTAAAAGACGATGGCGAGATTTCCGACCAGGAAAGCGCAGCGGATCACGGTGACGCCGCGGATAAGTTCGCGAATCTCAAGGGGCAGCAGTAGTGTCCCGGAAACTAACGCTACCCATTCGGCCCAAGTTCGCCCTTTCCACAAGCCGTAGGCTTCGGCGAACCGCAGAGCGGCATAGGCGAACGCGATGCGGGCGGCAGCCCATAGGCGAGCGTCCGTCATGTTGTCGGCAAAATCAAGAAAGAGTTGGGCGAACCGGCTATCAGTGCTGATGTGCAGTAGAGCGAGCAGGCTCTCAGCGATCAGCCAGGTGTCTTTGTGAAGCAGGGCGATGGCGCAAACGCCCATCACCAGAACGAAAATTCCCTTGAAGAATTCGAAGCCTGCGACGGCCCGGAGCACGCGCCGCTGGCGGCGGTGGTAGTCAGGCTTGGTCCCGAGCTGGCGCATGAAGGGGAACGATTACCTCAAGGCAGATTACCACGGGAGTTGGGCGTGGCTCTATACGGGCCGAACGGTAGGAACTGGAGCCCGAGCGGTGACCTGCTGATCGCAGCGTCCATGTAATCTGGATGAGCAACTCAATATTTTAATCGGAATGCGGATTTCGCCAAAGCGATGCGTCCGCTTTTCTTGAACCCGTGTACGGAACGCCATGCCTGCTGAAACTCACATTGATTCCTCCACATCCGCGTCCATGAGCGATTTCCGCACAACGCTTCGGTTGGCGCTGCCCCTGATTGTCGCCGAGCTGGGCTGGATGAGCATGGGCGTGGTGGACACGATCATGGTGGGTCGGCTGCCGGACAGCGCGATCTCCATTGGCGCGACCGGCCTGGGGCAAAGTTTGTATCACATGGTGGCGATCTTCGGCGGCGGACTGCTGCTGGGCATGGATACGTTTGTGGCGCAGGCCTACGGGCGCAAAGACGAGCAGGATGCGCGGCACACGCTGGTAAATGGCATGGTGCTGGCGCTGGCTCTAACTCCGTTGCTGATGCTTGCCGTTTCATTCTGGCCGGCGCTGATGCAGCAGTTCGGCATCAGCGTGGAACTGGTGGGGCCGATGCGTCCGTTTCTCTCCGCGATCAACTGGGGAACGCTGCCGCTGCTGGCATATTTTGCGCTGCGACGGTACCTACAGGCGGTCGACGTCGCGCTGCCAATCACCTTTGCAGTTATCTCCGCGAACATCGTGAACGCGGTCGGGGACTGGGCGCTGATCTACGGGCATATGGGATTTCGAGCGCAAGGCATTACGGGCTCGGGATGGTCCACCTGCTTCGCGCGCGTCTATATGGCTTTGGTTCTGGTGATCACGCTGGTTTGGGTGGAGACGAAAGGGACGAGGTCGTGGCGCGGACTTATGGATACCGTTCGGCTGCGGATGGACGTGCTGCGAATTGATCCGCAGCGGATATGGGCGCTGCTCAAGCTGGGAACACCGGCGGCAGGACAGATTCTGCTTGAGGTGGGAGCGTTCTCGGCGGCGACGGCACTCTGTGCAAAACTCGGCGCCGTACAACTGTCGGGGCATGAAATCGCCCTGAACTGTGCGGCATTCACGTTTATGGTGCCGTTAGGAATCAGTTCGGCGGCGGCGGTGCGGGTGGGGCAAAACCTCGGCCGAGGCGATCCGCACGCAGCACGCCGGGCCGGATGGAGCGCCATTCTCCTGGGCGCGGGATTCATGACGTGCGCGGGATTGATTTTCGCGGCAATGCCGAAGGCGATTGCGCGGGTATTTTCTCCGGATACGGCTGTCGTAGCGACGGGAGCCAAGTTGCTGCTGGTCGCGGCGGTATTTCAGTTGTTCGACGGATTGCAGGTCGTGACCACGGGAGCGCTACGCGGCACCGGGGATACGACCACTCCGATGATTGCCAATTTCGTCGCATATTGGCTGATCGGGATTCCACTGGGATGCCTGCTGGGATTCGGCCTGGGTTGGGGCGCACTAGGAATCTGGATCGGGTTATGCGGCGGACTGGTGATCATTGGCTCGGCGCTGCTTTTCGCCTGGCACAAGAAACCGCTGTCGACGCTCAGAGTTAAATCCATGATTGCTCAGCACTAAGGTTTCCCTCCGTCCCCTTCGCTTGATTGCCTCTCCGCCTGCTCACTCTTACCTCGGTAACTGGAGAAGAGTCGCTCCGCGTGCAACGATCCATCGAGGGAGATGCAATCATGCGAAAGCTATTGTCTCTGGCAGCCTTTGTCATGGCATGGGTGGGGATCGTGCAGGGTCAGCAACCTGCGGCAGCTCCGCAGACCGCGCGGCAGGCGTTGATTGAAATGTTCTTCAGCAAGACGCCGGGGACGTTCGCGAAGCATCTGCCGGCGGCGACGGTTGCCGCCCTGGAGAAGACAGGGGCACTGGCGAACCTGCAGCAGTACTCGGCCTTCATGACGCAACTACAGACGCAGGGACACACGATCCAGACTTTCGAGACGGGATCAGTGCTGCTTATCACCGACGATGCGAAGACGGGGCAAAAAGCCGAAATCACCGTTGAGAATGATGCCCTGCACGGCGATCAGGACGACCTTGAATTGACCTTTCATGCCACCAAGGACGGCCAGGAACAGATGTCTCCTTTCATGCCACAGATGGTCTTCTCCATGAAGCAGGAATCGCAGATCTGGAAGCTGAACGAAATTTCATTCACGATCCATGTGCCGCTGGCGGATCCAAAATTTCTGGCAGCGATGACGCAGAAGATGACTCCCCAGGCGGGGAACGTTGCGCTCACGCAACATGGCGAAGTTTCGGCTGTGCCGGCGGGTAGCGACGCTAGCGTGCTGGCGGCGATGCGGACCATTCTGACTGCCGAGGTCACGTATGCGGCCACTTATCCGACCGTTGGCTTCACATGCTCCCTGTCGGACCTCGACGGCTTTGGTGGCGGCCAACCGAATGAACATCAAGCGATGCTGATCAACAGCGGGCTGGCAAGCGGGAAACGCTTTGGATTTGTGTTTACGCTTTCGGGATGCAGCGGGGCTCCGGCGAGTGCGTTTCATCTGACCGCCGCGCCCAACGCCAATACGTTTGGGAGAAAGGCATTTTGCGCGGATCAGTCTGCGCTCATTCGGTCGTCTGCGGATGGGAATGCGGCGGCTTGCCTAGCTAACGGCGCGCCGATTCAATAACGCCGGCATGCGTTTGATGCGTCTCGCTTTGCTCGATCGACAGCCGAAGGCGGCTGTCTCCGCATGAGCATCGTTCACGCATCGGAATCTGACCCACGTCTGCTTTAGATCATTGTCTCGCGGACCAAGCCAGTCCGTCGGGCTCCTGGCCTACCTCGAAGCGGCTGACGACTTCCAGCGACTTTAGATCGATCACGGCGATGTTGTTGTCGGGCGAGCATGCCACGAAGGCGCGACTGCCATAGGGTTGCATCAGAATTCCAGCGGCTCCTCGTCCCAGCGTCAGCCGCTTGAGTTCCTTGTGAGTACCGGCGTCGAGGATGATCAATTCTCCGCCAGATAAAGTCGAGACGAAAGCGAGTTTGCCATCGGGCGTGAATTTCAGCCGATTGGCGCCACGGGCGTTGGCGGCGATGGTATCCACCACCTTCTTGCTGGCGTAATCGATCACCGAAATCGTGCCTTCCTGCGAGTTGGCAACCCAGATTTCTTTGCTGTCGGGAGAAACGTCGAATCCTTCCGAGCCGTTACCGACGCGGACAACAGTTTCATCCCAATCGCCCCCCGGAGGTCCGGGAGGCGGGCCCTGCGGCGGACGAGGCTGCGCACCTTGCGGCATACCGGGAGGAGGTCCTGGAGCACGGGGAGGAGTCTTTTCGATGATGGTCACGGTGCCGGAGCTGACATTGGTGGTGACGATGTGCTTCAAATCGGGAGAGACGAAAATCATGTGGGTGCGATTCTGGCCCGTGCCGAGAATCCAATCGACTTTCTGAGTCGCGGGATCGTAGCTGCCGATGGCTTTGGCGGCTTCGGCAGTAAACCAAACTTTGCCTCCGGCAAAGGCCAGACCGTGTGGTCCGCGGAGAGCACCGAGATCAACGGCTGGGAGTGGTTTTTGACTGGCCAAGTCGACGACCGCGAGGGTGTTGAATGTGCCGAAGCCGTAGTTCGAAACGTAGGCGGTGGTGCCATCGGTGGAGGCGATCACCTCGTGAGGATCGTTGCCGATCGGAACTTTGGCGAGAACTTTCAGCGTCGACGGATCGACAATGGCCAGAGTGTGATCGCGCTTGCTGAGGGCTAGCAGAGCCTCCTTCGGAGTTTGTGCGCTCAGGATCGCTGAACAAATCAGGATTGCAACTGCCAGCGGAAAGAAGATTTTGTTTCTCATGGACGCCTGTTCACCTCGTTTGTCGCCGGACGCTGAGGCGCCGCGGCGCCGCTACGACAGCGGGTGCTGTCGCTACTTGTCCCCGTTATTTGGCTGCTTCTTTCCGCGGATCGCGGAGCGCAACTCTTCCACAATTTCCTGCGAAGCTTTGATCGCGGCCGCGTGTTGGTTCACGTTGAACGAGATGGCTCCGACGCGGGCGTGACCTCCGCCACCGTAGCGCTCGCAGATGCGGGCCAGATTGACCTCAGGCTCTTGCGGAGCCCATGGATTTGATCCCACGGAAACTTTCACGCGGAAGCTGCTCTTGCTCAATCCGACGCTGTAAACCGACTCGGGGTGCAGGTAGTACGGGACGAATTTGTTGTAGCCCTCGAGATCATGGTCGGTGACGTCGAAAAAGATGGTGCCGTCCTTGCACTCACTTCGCTCCTTGAGGATGCCGATGGAAAGCTCGTGGCGCTTGAGTAGCGGAGGAAGCAGCGGAGCTACGAAAGGCTCTTGGAGGATCTCTGCCAGCGATTTTGTAGCGAGAAGCGGAATGAGATTGGGGACAAAGCCGTGATCCGGCGCGGACTCGATCACCATGGTCAGTTTCATCGCCGGAGCTTCCATCTCGACGGCGGTCTTGGCATCGGGGTAAAGAGCGCCGTCAATGATGTCCGTCCAGTGAACGAGGTCGGCGACGGGCTTGGGATCGAAACCGAAGCGCTGCTGGGCGATCATTGCGATGAAGCTGGTGCAGGATTTGAAGTCAGGATCGTAGAACTTGCGGTTGCTTTGGTCCTGCTCGAAGTGTTCGGCGTCGGCGGGAGAGAGAAATGCGCTCTCATGATGATCAAACCACCAGGTGATGTTGGGAGAGCTCGAGTATTTGAAGTCAACGATGGCGTTCTCGTCGCCGTCGAACTGCTTCTCATCGAACAGAGCACCGGCGCGGTGAACGAGGCCGGTGAACTCGAATTCGGCATCGCCGCGAATGCGCTCCCGATAGAAGCGGGAGAAAAGAGCGGCAGAAGAAGCTCCGTCGAAACACTTGTCGTGATAAAAAACTCGAACTCGCAATCAATACCTCAGTCGAACTGAATTTCCTGCGGATGAGTCGCACAGACAGTGTGGACTCACGTCGCTGGTAAAAGCTAATAGGATTGACAGCTTGGAGGAAGAAAGTCAAGCGGCGTGGGGAGAAACAGATCGACTGCGCCAATCACTTCAGAAGATAACAGGAGAAATCCCCGCGAGTTCATCCGAAAATGCGAAGAACCCGCGAGGATTCGACCGATCGCTTGCCGCGTCCGATCAGTTCCTGGACGCGGTCGGAGCTAGATGGCGTTGGCTTGCTTTTCGGCCATATCGCCAATGAAAGGGAGCTTCCACATCTGGCCGCCATTCGCCTTCAATAGCATGACGATCCAAAGAATGAACGATCCGATTGACAGGGCGAACCATAGGAGCGCGATGACCAGGTGTCCAAGAATGGGGATGAACGCCAGCATCATGGATAGGATGGTAAAGGCAATCCAACAGATAATAATTGCCCCGAAGAAGAAGAGATTTTGAAAGGAGTGAAATCGCACGAATCGATTCTTGTTATATGGCTCCATCACCAGGAAGATGATTGATGGGATGATGGTGATGTAGGCGAGCATGCCGGCAACGTTGTCGGCCATTGCTCCAGCAGTGGCGGGAGCGGCGGCCGCGGGAGCGCGACTGGCGCATGCGGCGCAGGTGGTGGTGCCGTCGGCGATTTGTGCCCCGCACATGTTGCAAAATGCCATAGAGAAAACCCTCCGGTCGGATGAGACCTCGCCCCTGGATAGACCCCGAACCTACGCTCCAAGCAGCGTTCGCGGCAAGGTATCAAAAAGCCCCTGTCAAAGCAACGGACAAATTCTACGGATCACCTCGGAAGCGCGCCACGAGAGGGCGGAATCAACCTAACGCATTGACGACAACCATGGCGAATAGTATGTTTCGTGCAAATTCGAGGACAAAGCTAAGCCGATTGCTGGCGAGCCCGGGCATAGGAGGGTGAATGAGCACATTTTGCGCAGCGTGCGGTAACAGCATGAACGCACAGGACCAGTTCTGCCGGGTATGCGGTCGGCAGGTACTTGCGCAGAGCGAAGTCCCGGTTGGTGCCGTTCCGGCTCAGCCTCCGAGCCCGCCTGAGACCAGTGGGAAGGCTATCGTCAGCCTGATCAGCGGACTATTCCTTTTCTTCTTCCCATTCTCGGTCGTCGCGATTATCTTCGGGCATCTTTCCCTCTCGGAAATTGGAAAGAGCGCGGGGCGGTTGACGGGAAGAGGAATGGCCATCGCGGGTCTGGTGCTCGGATACGCTGGAGTCGCGTTTATCCCGATGGTTCTAATCATCGCGGCGATTGCGATCCCGAACTTGCTGCGCGCGCGTATGGCGGCAAACGAATCGTCAGCGGTCGCTTCAGTCCGGACGCTGAACACGGCGGAAAGTGCGTACGCGCTGAGTCATACCGATGCCGGCTACACTTGCTCGCTGTCGGACCTGAGCGGGGCGGAATTGATCAACACGCAGCTAGCGAGCGGACTGAGAAGCGGATACGTCTTCGAACTCGCGGAATGCAGTTCGGAAACGGGGACCGGAGCTAACACCAGATACCAGGTGCGAGCGCATCCGGTGACCCGGAATCAGTCGGGAGTGCGCGCATTTTGTTCGGACGAATCCGCGGTGGTTCGAGTCGATCCCGCTGGTTCCGCAGAGAGATGTTCCGAGCATGGAAGACCCCTGGAGTAGTTCGCCGGGTGGAAGGGAGAAGAGAGAATGTTTTGTCCTCAGTGTGGGGCGGGTAACACGGACACGGCGACTGTATGTACGCAATGCGGCCGGCAGTTGCAACCAGGAGTTCAACCGGGAATAACACCGGCTCCATTGCCAGTAGCTGGCGTGGTTCTGCCGCCGGGAACGACCGTGCCGAACTACCTGGTGTTCGCGATCCTGGCGACCGTGTTTTGCTGCCTGCCCGCGGGCATCCCTGCGATCGTTTTCGCTGCGCAGGTCAACGGAAAGCTGCAGGCGGGCGATCTGGCCGGGGCGCAAGCGGCATCGAACAACGCGAAGATGTGGTGCTGGATTTCGTTCGGCGTGGGAGTGGCAGCGATTGGAGTATGGGTTCTGCTCATGATGATCGGAGTCGTGAGCGGACTGCACAATCAATAGCCATGGAGAACATCTCATTCAATTCCATCCGGAGAAGCGATAGGAACAATCTCGTAGCGGCAGGATTTCTTTTGGCTGGCTGCGGATTGCTGTTATTGCGAGTTTTCGATCCCGCGACCTCAAGTAGTGTTCCCGCCCTGCCCGCTGCACTATTTCACCGGGCTCTACTGTCCGGGGTGCGGATCGCTGCGAGCGATGCACCAACTGCTTCATGGCAATCTACGAGAAGCCTGGGCACTGAATCCGCTGGCTGTGCTACTGCTGCCCTTTGTCGCGTACGGACTGACATCTGAAGCGCTCCGCCATCTGCGAGGGTACGGATTGCCGCGGTTGTTCATTCCCGCGGTGTGGATTCGAGCATTGGGCGTCGCGGTTATTTTGTTCGGAATCGCGAGAAATCTTCCGCTGCATCCATTTGCCCTTCTGGCGCCAGGAGCCATGCTCCATCCTTAGCAGCCCTGGCAAGGAGACGTGATTGAGTTCGTTCTGTTTGGGATGTGGGAACAGCCTCGCCGAAGGCGAGCGCTTCTGCTCCAACTGCGGGAGGGATTCTCAGGCCGGAGCAGCTCTACCTCCGGTCGATCCAGCCGTTGCATTCGGACTTTCTCCCGATACGAGCGGCAAAGCCATCTTCAGCCTGGTGTGCGGCATTCTATTTCTGATCCTTCCCTTTTCCATTCCCGCCGTGATTTTCGGTCACTTATCTCTGCACGACATTCGGCGAAGTGGCGGGCGGCTCGCCGGAAGAGGTTTGGCGATCACGGGAATCATTCTGGGATACCTCGGGATTACTTTGCTCGTAGGTCTCTTCGGCTTGGGGATTTATGGCACGCGGTGGGCACAACGGAGAATTGCGAGTCGAGTCCAGGAGTTGAGCGAAAATTCGGCTATAACGTCCGTGCGAACGTTGAATACGGCCGAAATTGCATACTCGCAGGCGCA
Source organism: uncultured Acidobacteriota bacterium (assembly GCA_963700225.1). Lineage (GTDB taxonomy): Bacteria > Acidobacteriota > Terriglobia > Terriglobales > Acidobacteriaceae > Sulfotelmatobacter. The sequence continues at coordinate 684,698 of CAVOWU010000009.1, read as the reverse complement.
CCCCAAAGTCGGTTATACCTGCTCCCTGTCAGATTTACGCGCGGCGTGGGGAATCAGCGCGGAACTGGCGGCTGGACATAAGAACGGGTATACATTCAAGCTTCAAGCATGTACCGCTGCGAAAACCGACGGGCCTTTTGTGAGGTATCAACTGGTGGCGTCTCCCGCGTTGGGCGATCCGACAAAGCCCGGGAAGAAATCTGCGCCGACCTACTGCTCGGATCAGTCTGATGTGATTCGCATGGCCCCAAGCGGCTCAGCCGACGATTGCTTGAAAAACGGAAGTGATCTTTCGGAGAGAGATCTCGCGCACCCGCAGTCCTAAGCGTTGATCGAGTTTGGCCTCGAAGGCGGCCTTTAGAGCGGGCGGAGAGATTGGCTTTTCTTGCGGCAATCTTCACAGACACCATAGATCTGGAAAGTGTGGCGCGTGGTCAGGTAGTGGTACTTGCGTCCGATTTCCTGCTCGAGCTGGCCGACCTCCTGAGAAAAAAATTCCACCGAACTGCCGCATTCGGTGCAGACCATGTGGTGATGGCTGCGACGGTTGTATTGGTGCTCGTAGCGGGCGATGCCGTCGTGAAAAGCAACCTCGCTGGCAAGGCCGCACTCAGCCAGCAGCTTGAGCGTGCGGTAAACGGTGGTATAGCCGATGCGAGCATCTTTTTTCTGAACGAGCCGGTGGAGTTCATCCGTTGAGAGGTGGTCACGGGTCTCGAGAAAGGTGCGCAGAATCGTATCCCGCTGGGCGGTCTGCTTCAGTCCGACTCCCTTCAAGTGACGATGAAGGATGTCCTGGGCTTCGCGCACCATCTGGCGGGAGAGGTTGGGTTGATCGTCAATGCGTTTCTGCAGCATGGCGGGACCGCGAGCCAGAATACCATTCCGGCATCTTGAAAATGAAATTCATTTTCATCGCGGTGCAGGCCCGGCTCGAATCCGACTGGACTACAATCAGAGTTTCCCATGAGCACGATGGCAGAAGTCAGCGTTCCTCGTTCCCGCCGGTCGCCCGTTCTCCGCTTTTTGCTCTGGTTCCTGCTGATCGTGCTGGTAGTGGCTGCGACAGGAGCAGCCTACCTGTACCACGTGGCGCATGCAGCGCTCCCTCAGCTGGACGGGCGGCTGCAGGTGGCGGGCCTCGGGGCGCCGGTTACTGTGACGCGCGACGGTCACGGCGTCCCCACGATCGAAGCCGCGAATCTGGAAGATCTTTTCTTTGCGCAGGGATACGTTACGGCGCAAGACCGGCTATGGCAAATGGATATCATCCGCCGCGCGGGCAGCGGAGAGCTTTCGGAAATCATCGGCCCGGACACCCTGCAACGCGATCGAGAACAGAGAATTTTGGGCTTGCGGGAAGCGGCGAAGAAATCGTTGGCGTTGCTCAGCGTGCGCGATCGCAGTTTCTTTGAAGCCTATGCGCGCGGAGTGAACGCGTATATCGACGCGCATGCGCAGCATCTTCCGATCGAGTTTTACCTGCTCCATTACCGACCGAAGCCATGGACGCCGGTTGACTCATTGGTCATCGGTAGCCAGATGGTCAAAGACCTGAACTATCACTACTTTTACGAGGCGCTGGCACGCGAAAAGATCCTGGCCAAGCTCGGGCCGGAGTTGACCGCTGACCTGTATGTGAACCGATCGTGGCACGACCGTCCGCCAACCGTCATGCGGGAAGACCTGAGCGCGCCCGACAGCAACGGCGCTGACGACGATGACGATGATGATGAGGACGACTCTCCGGACAACTCGGTCACCCAACGGCACGGTCAAGACTTCGGCCGAGTGGCCGACCTGCCCGTGATTGGCTCGAACGACTGGGTGGTTTCCGGAGCGCACACGGTAACCGGCAAGCCGCTGCTCTCAAACGATATGCATCTCGCGCACCAGATGCCGAACTTGTGGTACGAGGCGCATCTACATTCAGGCGCACTCGACGTGGCCGGCGTGACGCTTCCTGGCGTGCCGTACGTGGTGGTCGGTCACAACCAGCGGATCGCATGGGGATTCACCAATGTCGGTCCGACGGTCACCGATGTTTACATCGAGAACTTCAATGCAGACGGCGCCTATCAAACTCCGAGCGGATGGGTGCAACCAGAGCATCGCCTGGAGATCATCCATGTGAAGGGCAAGCCGGATGAAACGGCGGATGTGCGAATCACGCGTCACGGCCCGATCATTACCGATCTGGTACCGGGAGAGCCGCGTTCCCTGGCGCTGCGCTGGACTCTCTACGACGGAATTCACATGCCCTTCTTCGATGTCGACTCCGCGCAGAACTGGGAGGAATTCCAGAAAGCGTTCTCACAACTCGATGCCCCGGGCCAGAACGTTGTTTACGCGGATGTCGATGGCAACATCGGATACCACGCAACAGGAAAAGTGCCGATACGCGCGGCGGGAGATGGCAGCTTGCCCGTCAGCGGAAGCGATAACGCGCACGAATGGACTTCTTTTATTCCGTTCGAGAAGCTGCCGAATACCTACAACCCTCCATCGGGAATCATTGCCACAGCGAATGGACGCATCACGCCGGACGCTTACCCAAACTCGGTCAGCATGGAGTGGGAAGCACCCTGGCGGACGGCGCGGATTTATCACGTACTGGAATCCGGACGGCAGTTCTCTCCGGCGGACATGCTTGCCTTGCAAACCGACATTCATTCGGAATCGGATTTGTTCGCGGCGGAACGCTTTGTGTATTCCGTTGACCACGCCGCGAAGCCGTCGGCGCGAGTGAAGCAGGCCGCAGATCTGATGCGCAGTTGGGATGGACTCATGCAGGCTTCCTCGGCCGCGCCGACGATCACAGAGAACGCGATTGGCGAACTCATGCGTTTGCTGCTCGAGCCAAAGCTGGGTAGCGTTCCTCCAAACTCCGACAGTGGCGAGGGACTCCTGAGCTGGAAGACTTACTCGTGGGAGATGCGATCAGTTTGGCTGGAGAACATTCTGTTGCATCGTCCAAAGCGCTGGCTCCCGGAAAAATATGCGAATTATGATGAGCTGTTAACTGCGGCAGTGGATGCGGCCGTGACCCAACCGGAAACTCCAAAGGATTTGGCGACATGGCGCTGGGGTGCGTTTAACGCGGTAGATATTCAGCATCTGGTTCTCGGAAGAATCCCGATCCTCCGGCATTGGACGGGCCCGGGACTTCAGGAACAATCCGGGAGCGGATACACCGTCAAGGCGGTCACGCGGCACCACGGACCTTCCGAGCGGTTCACGGCGAATCTCGCCGATCTCGACCGCTCAACGCTCAACCTTGTGACCGGCGAAGCCGGGAATTTTCTCAGCCCTTACTACATCGACCAGTGGAAGAATTGGTACGAGGGAACCACGTTGGCGCTGCCCTTCAGCGAAAAATGCGGTGCAAGCGGCGAAGGCCCACCAACTGGTATTGGAGCCGGCTCAGCGCTGAGGTTGTGACAGAACCTAGAAGAGCTTAGAAGAAATCGATCGCCTTTACGTCTCCGATATAGCCTGGGATGTTGATGCTCCCGTCAGGCAGATAAGTATTGATCAGCAAGATATCTCCGTGGAGAGTGTCATACACCCGGAGATTTCCGCCTTCCGCCACGTATTCAACATAACGGCTGGTGAAACCCTGCAGGCCGTTCACGTCGCCATTATCGGGCGGAATGAAGACCGAATTTGTTGCGACGGTCACGATCGACAGGCATCCCCTCACTTCACCGCTGGGGTTGTTGACGTTGCCGATATTCGTGCAATCGTACGATCCGACGAAGAGCTGGCCGTTGTTCGTCAGATCCATACGATGGTGGTAGCCATCGGTGATGACGGCAGTTGCGGTGACGTTTCCCGCGGAAAGATCTACGGTGTCGAGCCTGCCGCAAGTTGTGGCCGCGGTCGTCTCGCCGGTACAGGCGTTATTCGTGGGCGAAGTACCGGCAACATATAACGTGGAACCGCTGAGGTAAGCCATGGTTGCGGCGTCGACGGGAATCGTGCTGGTGACCGTCAGACCGACGAGATCGAAGATAGCTACACTGGCACCGGCTGGCTGGCCAGCGCTCGTGACACCGCCGCACTGTGCGCCGCAGTTCAGAACATAAGCAGTGTTACCGTTGATGATCGCATTGACCGGACGGCTGCCTTGGCTTTCAGGAACAATTGTGCAGACCCCATTCGGTGGATTTGTGATGCAACTGGTATCCACGGGAGGAGTTGCCACGCCGGGGTTCAGAACCGTAATGGAGTCGGAGTCATTGCTGAAAGCCAGCAATTGCGTGCCGTTCGAATTTGAAACCACCGTCTGAGCAGCTGTAACGGCGATGGTGTTAACGACACCGGTCTGGAAGTTCATTACGTCGACGGCGCCCACGAATGAATAACCGTTGACCACCGCGGCCGGAACGGCAGCGTATCCCATTGGGTCTGAAGTCGGAACGACAAAGCTGGTCGTCGGGAAACCCAGATGAGCGGATCCGATGCTGGTTTCCTTCAATGTATTGACGGCATAAACGGAATTGCTGCCCGAATCGAAGGCGGCTGCGACATTGCGGGTCGGAGATACTGCCATGAGTCCGGGATTGCTCCCACCGCTGAGAGGCGCGATACCGGGGATCGTGTCGTTGTAGGCGTTGATAATAACCAGTCCGCCGAACCGGACGGCGTTGGTAATGCCCTGCGAAGCGAGAACGCGCTCATGCAGGCCGCTGGGCGGGATTTTTGTCCCGCCGCCACCACACGCAATGAAATTAAGGCTGGCGCACAACCCGACCAACAGAACGAGGATACGTTTCTTCAAACCGCAGGCTCCTAACAACTTGAAAAAGGGAGATTTAATTGCGAAATCGTGGATTATAACAGACCAGCCGCATACGGCTCGTCGAACTCTGGCCGATCGAACGGAAATGCCTTCTACTGCGTCCAACAACCGCTCGCTGCCCTCCAAGATGCGGAAACCCGCCCTTATCCTGTATTCTCAGCATACATGGCAGCCGACTTTCTTTCGCGGATCAAGCAGTCTCCTGTGCTGTGCGACGGTGCCATGGGGACGCTGCTCTATGCCAAAGGCATTTTCATTAACCGGTCCTACGACGAACTGAATCTTTCTCAGCCCGACTTGATCCGCGGAATCCACCACGATTACCTGCAGGCCGGGGCCGAAATTATTGAAACCAACACTTTCGGTGCCAACTCTTTCCGGTTGGCCCGGCACAGCTTGGCAGACAAGGTCGGCGATATCAATCGGGTGGGTGCGCGGCTTGCTCGAGAAGCCGCCAAAAGCTTCGATGTTTGGGTCGCCGGATCGGTTGGCCCACTTGGGACCAGAATTGAGCCTCTCGGGAAAACCTCGTTCCAGGAAGCTCGGGATTCGTTTCGCGAGCAAATTGCGGCGCTGGCCGATGCGGGCGTCGATCTGCTGATCCTGGAAACCTTCGGGTATCTGGAAGAGATCCATCAGGCGATATTGGCAGCCAAGGATGTCAGCCCTTCTCTGCCGATCGTCGCTCAAGTCACCATTGATGAGGACGGAAACTGCCTGGACGGATCCGACCCGGAGACCTTTGCTCCGAAGCTGGCCGAGTGGGGCGCCGATGTCATTGGCTGCAATTGCAGCGTAGGACCGGTGGCTATGCTGGACGCGATGGAACGGGTTCGCGCTGCGACTTCCCTGCCAATTGCGGCTCAGCCGAATGCGGGCATACCCCGATCGGTAGAGGGACGGAATATCTATCTGTGCTCGCCTGAATATATGGCGAGCTATGCGCGCAAATTTGTGGCGGCTGGCGTGCGGCTGGTGGGCGGCTGCTGCGGAACGACTCCAGAGCACATTCGAGTCATGAAGTCGGCGCTGCGGGTGGGCGAGGCTCGTGGAAGAGCTGCATCGGCGCATGTAACAGCGGGACAGGCGTCACCAAAAGCCGTTGCCGCCATTCCGCTGGAGAGCCGGTCACCGCTGGGAGAGAAGCTGGCTCGCGGCGAATTTGTGACGATGGTGGAGATTGTTCCGCCGAAGGGGATCGACGTTCGGAAAGAACTGGAGGGCGCGCGATTTTTGAAGTCGGTCGGAGTCGACGCGGTCAACATTCCCGACAGCCCTCGGGCATCGGCGCGCATGAGCAACCAAGCGCTCTCTCTGCTGATTCAACGCGAGGTAAGCATCGACGCGATCTTGCACTACACCTGCCGCGATCGCAATGTGCTCTGCATTCAGAGCGATCTGCTGGGAGCGGCGGCCGTGGGGATTCGAAATCTGATTTGTATTACAGGTGATCCACCGAAGATGGGAAATTATCCCGACGCGACTGCTGTCTTCGATGTGGACGCCATCGGCCTGGTTAACATTGTGCACAGCCTCAACCGCGGGCTTGATCTCGGTGGAAATCCGATTGGCACCGGGACCGGCTTCGTGATCGGCGTGGGGGCGAACCCGGGACTGACGGATCTCGATGAAGAGATTCGGAGGTTCGAGTACAAGGTAGAGGCCGGGGCGGAGTATGCGGTGACGCAGCCCGTATTCGATATGCGCCTGCTGGAGAATTTCTTGAAGCGCATCGAGCATTGCCGGATTCCGGTGGTGGCTGGAATATGGCCGCTCACTAGCGTGCGAAACGCGGAATTCATGAAGAACGAATTGCGCGTTTCCGTGCCCGATTCGATCCTCGAGCGCATGGCGCGTGCACAGACGCCGGAAGCGGCACGGGCCGAAGGCGTTGCGATTGCCAGAGAGATGTTAATCGCTGCCCGGCAAATGGCGCAGGGAGCGCAAATCAGCGCACCCCTGGGGCGCTATAGCTCGGCAGTAGACGTTCTGGAAGCGCTCGGTGGCGACCAGCAACCTAGGACAGCCTGACCACCGCGGCCCAGGCGGCCGATCTCGCGCATTCGCCAGATTGTTCCTTGTCACTCTCCACTCATTTGCGGGAAACGCTATCGCCTGCCTATCGTTTTTCGTAACTCAACACATTCCCGCAGCGGGAAAAGCCTGTGGATTTTTTCGATTCTTTCCATAGAAAAGACTGGACACTTGGTTGAAATAGTTGCATTACAATAAGAGACGGAGCGAAACCCCGTTGGCCAAGTTTGAAGAGTGCCTCCAGCGACTGGAGAAAATTGTTCAGGAACTGGAAAAGGGAGAGGTCCCTCTGGACAAATCTCTCACACTCTTTGAAGAGGGCATGCAGCTTTCCTCCGCCTGCCGCAAAGAATTGGAACAGGCGGAAGGAAAAGTTGAGATTCTGCTGAAGAAGAACGGGAAGCTCCAGGCAGAACCATTCGATTCGCTGACGGAAAAAGCGCCGGTGCGGCGCTAAGCGTTTTGTTTCGGTCCGCGATTCGAGCGTTTCCCTTGATGTCTGTGGAGTCGTGGTTTCAAGGCCACCCTGCAGCCTTAATCTCGCGTTAACGCGCCCCGTTGACGACGGTTGAAGATTCGGGGGATTGTATGGCTCAAAGTGTGGTTGTTCTCGAGAAAGACCCCAGAGTAGCGCGGTCCCTGGCTGGGGGACTACGCCCTCACTTTTCAGTCCATTTCACCCGCTCCTGCGAAGAATTGCGGGAGGACGTAGCCCGGAACCATCCCGAGGCTGTCGTGCTCAACATTGAAATCTGGCGGCTTACGGATGTTCAAAGTTTGCACCAGGATTTTCCAGACCTGCCGATCGTTTGCACTCACCGTATTCCTGACGAAGAAATGTGGATGGCTGCGCTTGCAGCCGGTGCCTGTGATGTGTGCCCGGCAGACGATATAACGAACGTGCTCACTTCTGTGCTGAGGAGCACCGCTCTCTCGCGGAGTGCTGCTGCATAAATATTTCAGCTTCTTTCAAGGACGCCTGCGGGCGTCCTTTTTCGTTGTTCTCGTCCCCAACGCGTTCCTCTCGCAGCCCGCATGCGACCTGCTTGCTATACTGCCTCTTCATGCTCAAAGAAACACTGGAAGACGGACGACAGCGGACCGATGCTGCTCTTGACCGGCTGATTCCGCTCGAGACCGAGCATCCCGCGTCTATCCACAAGGCCATGCGACACAGCGTATTCGCCGGCGGGAAGCGCCTGCGTCCCGTTTTGTGCATGGAAGCGGGACGCATGGTGGCCGGATCCTTGCCGAAGGGTATTGAAGAGCTCGGCGCGGCTCTGGAAATGCTGCACACGTATTCCCTGATTCACGACGATCTCCCGGCGCTGGATAACGACGACCTCCGCCGCGGACGTCCGACGTGCCACAAGGTATTCGGCGAGGCGATCGCGATTCTGGCCGGCGACGCACTGCAGACGCAGGCGTATGAAGTTCTGTCGAAGTTGAAGTGCCCGGCAGAAGCCCGCGTGCGAATTATTGAAGAAATTGCGCGTGGCACGGGTACGGTCGATGGCATGATTGGCGGGCAGGTCGTCGATCTGGAAGCAGAGCATACGCAACCCACCGCGGAAATGCTGGAGTATATCCACCGTTCAAAGACCGCCGCGCTGATTACAGCCAGCCTGGTGAGTGGCGGCCTGTATGCCGGAGCGAAAGACAGCGAGGTGGGAAGACTCCGGGCGTTTGGGTTGGCCATCGGATTGGCATTCCAAATCGTGGACGACGTTCTCGATGTGACGCAAACCTCCGAGCAACTGGGAAAGACCGCGGGCAAGGACACGGTATCCGAGAAGGCGACATATCCATCGCTGTTCGGAGTCGACGCTTCGGTTCGTAAGGCCGACGCGCTGGTAACCGACGCCTTTGCTGAATTGGAAACCTTCGGCGAGAGAGCAGAAACGTTAAAGGAGCTGGCAAGGTTTCTGGTGGAACGAAAGAAGTAAGGGTGGGCTCGGTTGCCAACAGTTGGCCGCCTAATGAACCCACTCTGCACTTTCAATGTCCTCTGTGGTAAAAATAAGTACGGCGATGGAGTTCGCCCATAACCGCCTGCAAGCAGGATAATGACTCCTACGGAATCGACAACTCTTGTAGGAGCGCGTCCGGTGAAAGACTTCCTCGCTATTTCCATCGCCGCAATCGTCGGCGCAAACCTGCGGTACTTGGTCGGCCGCCTGGCCGCGAAAGAGTTCGGGCCTGTGTTCCCTTTCGGCACGCTTGGCATCAACATTGTCGGCAGTTTCATCGTAGGCCTGTTCGTGATCTGGACAACCGAGCGGGTGCTGGTGGATCCGCGCTGGCGGATGCTGGTCGTTGTCGGCTTCTGCGGGTCGTTCACAACCTTCTCATCCTACGCGTTTGAAACCATGTCATATTTTGAGCGCGGACAGTGGTCATTGATGCTGGCCAATATCTTAAGCAACAATCTCCTCTCTCTGGCCGGCGCGCTCGCCGGCATGGCCGTGGCGCGGGCTCTCTGAAGGATGGCCACAACACCCACGCTGGAAACGCCACGCCTGAGGCTGCGTCCATACAGCGAAGCGGACATTGCCGAACTCTTGCCCTTGATCGGTACCCGCGAAGTGGCGGCTACTACTTTGCGCATTGCGCATCCCTACACCGAGCAGGACGCCCGAGCTTTCTTTGCTCTGGCGGAAGAACCCGACAAACTTTGGCTGGCGATCACGCTGCGCAGCGATGGACGCCAGATCGGTGGCATCGGCCTCCGCATCGACCAGCAACATCAACACGCGGAGCTTGGCTACTGGCTCGGTGTGGAGCATTGGGGCAAGGGCTACGCGACCGAGGCAGGACGGGAAATGCTCCGCTATGGCTTCGAGGACCTGGGGCTGCACCGCATTTTTGCGACGCATTTCAAACACAATCCGGCCTCGGGTCGGATTCTCAAGAAACTGGGCATGCGCCACGAAGGCTGCCAGCGAGAGCACCTGCTGAAGTGGGATCAGTTCGTGGATTCCGAGATGTACGGCCTGCTGCGAAAGGAATGGAAGATTTCCGGAGAGGGACGCGAGTAAAATGCCAGATGGAATGGCGGTACAGGTCACAATTTACTTGAACGAAGCCGACCAGTGGCACCACCGGCCGCTGCACATGGAAATTCTTAACTACCTGCGCAAGGAAAATGTTTATGCTGCGACCGCGATTCACTGTGTGGCAGGATTTCTGGGACGCCACCGCGTGGAGACGGCACATTTGGTCGAAGCCGGAGGCAAGCTGCCGGTGATCATCATCTTTGTCGACACAGATGAGCACGTCAGCCGCGTCTTGCCGACGCTGAAAGAAATGGCGGCACATCGCCTGATCGTGCGCGAGAACGTGATTTTGGAACAAGGAAACCTGGAGTGAGCGCAGGATTCATCCCAAGGTACGCGCTACCAGTCCGAAAAGAATCCCAAGACCCACCCTTCCACGGCCAATGCACCGACTCCGTGCTCATACCAGACGCGTACATGCCACGCGCGATTGGTGCGACACAGTTACTTCAAACGCCGGGGGTATTCCCGTGAGGGTTCCCAATAATGTATTCAGGTAGCGCGATTTGGTCCGGCGCCTGTGCAGGGTCGCCAGAAATGCCAGAGCGGCGGGACCAAGATAAGGAAGTTGGTAGACTACGTTGAGATGATCACTCCTCTCGACATCCTTGCCATCGCCGCCCACCGCGACGACGTGGAGCAGACTTGCGGCGGAACGCTGCTGAAAGCTTCGCAGCGCGGACAACACACCGGCATTCTCGATTTGACTAAGGGTGAAATGGGGACGCGCGGGACGGCGGAAGACCGCGAACGCGAGGCCGATGACGCAGCCAAGATTCTCGGAGCAACCTGGCGGAAGGCTCTCGACATTCCCGACGGTCGAGTTGAAAACACGTGGGAGAATCGGCTGAAGGTCGCCAGCGTGATCCGGGAGACGCGCCCGCGCGTGGTCATCCTGCCGTACTGGAAAGGGCGGCATCCGGATCACTACACGGCGTCGATCTTGGGCTACGAAGCGTGCTTTCTGGCGGGGCTGGCCAAGCTGGATCCGCAGAGAACTCTCGGTTCTCTGCCATCCGCTATGAGAGATCAAGCTTCAGACTTAGCGCCGCATCGCCCCTTCAAAATCGTTTACGCGACGCTCTACTACGATATTCGCCCCACGTTTGTCGTTGATATCAGTGATCAGTTTGAGGGAAAGTTCGCGTCGATCCTGGCGTACAAGTCGCAATTCAGCGATCAGGAAGCTGGCAAGGATCTCTTCCCTGCCCATCACGAGATTTGGGCGCGAGTTGACTCGATGGCCCGCTTCTACGGCGCACTCGGGGGAGTGAGGCACGGCGAGCCTTTCTTGCAAAAAGAAGTTGGCCTGGTGGACGATCTTCTGGCGATTCCCGTCAAATCCATTTAGCATTGCAAGAGTTACCTATTTCCCACAGGAGCACGTATGTCTCGTTTTGTACTTACTCTCGTCACGGCTATGTCAATGGCCGCTGCCGCCGCCGCGCAAGCCGGAACCTGGCAAATCGATCCCAACCACACTGCGGCGCAGTTTTCGGTACGACACCTCGGAGTGTCGACGGTGCGCGGAGCGTTCACGAAAGTGACCGGCTCGGTGAAGCATGATCCATCCGACGCGACCAAGGATTCCATCGAAGTCACGATCGATGCGAATTCGGTCGACACGCGGGTGGAAATGCGTGACAACGATCTGCGGAGTGCGCGCTTTTTTGACGTCCAGAAGTATCCGGCAATTACTTTTCACTCCAAGAGTGTGAAGGTCGCTGGCGCCGGGAAAATGCTGATCACGGGCGACCTGACGATTCACGGAGTGACGAAAGAGGTCGTGCTCGACGTGGATGGTCCGACAGAGCCTATTAAAGATCCGATGGGTAAAGGACAACGAATGGGTGCGTCGGCAACGACAAAAGTCAACCGGCAGGATTTCGGCGTGAGTACGCTGCCGGGAGTGGTGGGAGACGAGATTACGATCACGATTGACGTGGAGATGACGAAGGCGTAGTCACTTGGTTGTCGTCGGTCGACTTTGAAACGAGAAAAAGGGCCGCGTGGTTGCGCGGCCCTTCACTTTTGCAGAGGCTAGAAAATCTTGCGGAAGAGCCAGAACAGCGATCCCGACAGGACCATCGCAACGGGAAGAGTCAGCACCCAAGCTAGTGCCAGATTGCGTACTGTGCTGAGCTGAATGCCCGAATGATTCGCCATCATCGTCCCGGCGACGCCCGAGGAAAGAACGTGGGTGGTACTGACCGGCAGACCGAAACCGTCCGCGGCGCCGATCGTCGCCATCGCGGTGATTTCCGCAGCGGCTCCTTGCGCGTAGGTCAGGTGTTCCTTGCCGATTTTTTCTCCGACAGTCACGACAATGCGCTTCCATCCGACCATGGTTCCCAGGCCCAGTGCCATCGCAACGGCAACTTTCACCCATGTTGGGATAAAGCGCGTCGAGTAGTCCACGTGCTTTTTGTAGTTGGCGAGGACAGCCGCATCCTCCGGGGAGAACTTTGGCTGGCCCGTCTTCGCGGTGATGCGCAGGACTTCGCTCACGAGATACAGATCGTTGCGGAAGTTGCGAACCCGGTCGTTAGGAACGTTCTTCAGCTCCTTGTAGATGCTGGTTTCGTTGCCGATATCGTTAACCAGCGTGCGCATCGCCAGCATTGTGTTGTCGTTGAAATGTTTGGTGCGAATGAAATCCGTCAAATCATCGCGAGCGTCGCCAATCACCGCCCCAGGCGTCACATAATGGTCGAGCGTCTGAGCCGCTTGTTGCGAAACCGCGATGAAGTCCTGCGACTGCTGGTAGGTCACGGCATGGTTCAGGGCGTAGGCGGTGGGCACCGTTCCGATCAGGATCAGCATGATCAGTCCCATACCCTTCTGACCGTCATTGGAACCATGGAAGAAGCTGACGCCGGTGCAGGTCAGTACCAGCAGGCAACGAATGTAGAACGGCGGAGGCGCGTTGCCTTCGGGAGCCGAGTACAGCTTCGGGTCGTGAATGAGCGCCTTGGCAGCCAGCAGCAAGAGAGCTGCTACCGCAAAGCCAACCAATGGCGAAAGCAAAAGCGACTTGCCGATGTTCGCGGCTTGTCCCCAATCGACGCCGGAGGTGCCGCTCCTGCCGGCTAGGATCTGGTTCGCAATGCCCACGCCGATGACGGATCCGATGAGCGTATGGGAACTGGAGGCGGGTAGGCCGAAATACCAGGTACCCAGATTCCAGAGGATTGCGGAGACCAGCAAAGCAAAGACCATAGCGAATCCAGCTTTGCTGCCAACCTGCAGAATCAATTCCACCGGCAGCAGTGAGACGATGCTGAACGCAACCAGCCCAGACGAGACCATCACGCCCAGAAAATTCCAGAACCCTGACCAGACGACGGCGACATGGGGTTCGAGCGAATGCGTATAGATGACCGTGGCTACGGCGTTGGCGGTGTCGTGAAATCCGTTTACGAACTCGAAACCGAGAGCGACGAGCAGGGCGATCCCTAGCAATACATAGGGCAGGACCGACTCACTGTGCATGGTGGAGAGGTCGCCGAGCAGGTGCGATCCGGCATAGGCGAATCCGATCACCAGCACGATCCCAAAGATGATCATGCCGATCTTGCCGGGAGAGCGTGACAGTTTTGCATCAAGGACAGTCGAAGTTGCAGCCATTAGGATTCCTTAGGTTTTCCGAAAGTCTGATCTGAATTTCGATCCACGAATTGCGGAACTATAGAGGACGATTGTTACGGGTGGGTTAATAGAAGGTTACAAGATGAATACTTTCAAGAGCAGGAGGAACGCGCGCCAACTGCTCTACTTCTTGAGGGCCACGGCTAGCCCGTCGCGGATGGGCAAAATTGTGGTGTAAAACTCCTTCGAATCGTAAAGCTTGCGATTGAACTCGAGGATGGCTTTGGTCCTGGCATCGGTCGGATTCTTCTCCGCAACGCGCCCGCTCCAGAGGACATTGTCGGTAACGAAGAGACCGCCTTTGCGAAGACGTGGCCCAACCAGGCGCAGAACACGGGGATAATCGTCTTTATCGACGTCATTGAAGATGATGTCGAACTGCTCTTTTTGCTCGGACAACACTTCCAGAGCATCCCCGGTATGAAGCGTGATGCGGTCGGAGACGCCGGCGCGCGCGAAGTATCCGCGAGCGCGTTCAGCATTCTTGGAATCGCCGTCGGTGTAGATGACTCTTCCCTTTTCGCCGACCGCCTGTGCCCACCAGATTGTGGAGTAGCCAATCGCCGAGCCCAGTTCGAATACCGTGCGAGCGTTGATCATCAGCGCCAACTGCTGCAGAACCGATGCAACCGCGGGACCGACGATGGGAACCTGGTGCTCGGTTGCATAGTCCTCCATCTCCTCCAGCACTTCATCGCGCTTAGGCAGCATCGAGTAGAGATAGTCGTCGACTGGTCCGGCGGTCGTGAAGTTGTAATGCCGCCAGTTGGGAGCGTCTTTCTTCTTGCTTTGCGTCACTTGCTTGCCTTTCGAAAGAGTCTTGAAGTTCGCTTCAGCCGCCAATCGTCATGCCAGGTTTCATTTCCAGGACTTCCACATTGGGGACCAGCTTCTGCAATTCGCCCGGCCGTCCCGTCAACACCGGGAACGTTCCGAAGTGCATGGGAATGACGGTCTTCGGTTTGAGCAGATTGCAGGCGTATGCCGCTTCGCGCGGCCCCATAGTGTAATGATCGCCGATCGGAATCATGGCGACTTCCGGCGCATACAGGTCTCGAATGATCGCCATGTCGCCGAAGACATTTGTATCGCCGGCGTGGTAGATCTTTACCCCGTTGGAAAACTCAATTACATACCCGCACGCCTCGCCGCCATAAATAGTCTCGTCGCCATCTTGAATTCCGCAAGAGTGATCGGCATGGACCATGGTGACTTTGATATCTCCGACAGTCTGCGTGCCACCTTTGTTCATCTCGGCGACCTGCTTGGCGCCTTTCTTGCCGAGCCACCGAGCCAGCTCGGGAATGCCGACGACGACCGGGTTGTGCTGTTTGCAGATTTCAACCGCGTCCCCGATGTGGTCGCCATGCCCGTGAGTGCAAAGCAGAATGTCGACTTTCTTCACCTTCTTTTCCGCCTCGGGACACATCGGATTACCCATAATCCAGGGATCGATGATGACGGTCTTCCCTCCCGGAGTTTCGATTCGGAAGGTTGCGTGGCCCAGCCACGTGAGTTTCACGCCTTTCAGATTCATGATGCTCCCGGCCATCAGCTATCAGCTCTCAGCAATCACCAGTGACTTGCCATCGTTTAAAACCCGACAACTGGTTTGCTGGCTGAATGTTGAGTGCTTTTCCTTAAATTGCCAACCTAGTTTAATATGAAACGCCATGTCAGAACTTAAGGTGCTGATTTCACGGCAGGATGTTGCCAAGCGCGTGGGCGAACTGGGTGCCCAGATCACCAAAGATTTCGCGGGTCAGTCTGTCGTTCTGGTAGGAGTGCTCAAGGGAGCGGCGATCTTTCTCGCCGACCTGGCGCGGAACCTCGACCTCGACGCCACATTCGATTTCATCGGAGTATCGAGCTATGGCAACCGGCCGACGCCGACTCAGGAACTTAAGACCGGTTGGGACTCGACTGGAGAAGTGAAGTTGACCAAAGATGTCGACCAGACCATGAAAGACAAGAACATCATTCTGGTCGAAGATATCCTCGACACCGGACTCACGATGACGTACTTGAAGAAAATGCTGATGGCGCGGCAACCGCGCGCGTTGAAGGTCGCAGCTTTGCTCGACAAGCCCTCGCGTCGCAAACTGCCTCTGGAAGGCGACTACGTGGGATTCAAGATTCCTGATGAATTTGTTGTGGGCTACGGACTTGACTACGCTGAGAAATATCGCAATCTCGCCGACATTTGCGTGGTTCCCAGAGAATAGATCGGCACGCAACGGACTGAGCTGTTTCGCACGCCTTTTCAATCCGCGTATCCCTTAAAGCTATCCATCGCCAGGGAATGCGGCTGCTATCATACGAGCCATGGGTTCTGTCGTTTCCAAACCGGATCGCTTGCCGGTCGAGTCGTTGCTGCTGGACGTTGCGGACGTCCTGGCAACCTCGCTCGATCTGGACACCACCCTGCGACGAGTTTCCGAGGTGGTCCGGAAGGTCATCGACTACGAGATTTTCGCGATCCTGCTGCTCTATGAAAAAACGCAGGACCTGCGTTTCCGCTTTCAGGTGGGCTACCCGCCGGAGTTCGCCGAGCGCAGCCGCATTAAGGTCGGCGAGGGGGTCACGGGACAGGCTGCCCAACTGCGACAAGCCATTTTGATCGACGACGTTACTCAGGACCCCCGCTACATTGAGGGTGTTCCGAATGTTCGCTCGGAGCTGGCCATCCCGCTGATTACCAAGAATCGTGTGATCGGGGTGATCGATCTCGAAGCCCGCGAGCCCGGCTACTTTACCGAAGAACACCGCCGCGTTCTGACATTAGTTGCGTCGCGCATGGCTGCCGGCATCGAGAACGCTCAGCTGTACACGCGGACCACGAAACAGGCGCGCATTCTGCTGATGCTCAACGAGATTGCCCGCGAGCTCACGTCAATCTTGAATCTGGATGAGCTTCTGGGTCGCATTGCGGAACTGGTGCGCCGGCTGATCGATTACCAGATGTTCAGCATTCTTCTGCTGGATTCGACGGGCGAGAAGTTGCAGCATCGATTTTCTCTGCGCTTCAATGAGAATATCCATCTGAAGCATGAAATTCCGCTTGGACGCGGTTTGGTAGGCGCAGCAGCCGAGAGTAAACAGGCCGTGCTAGTGCCGGATGTCACGAAAGATCCGCGCTACGTGCAGGCGAATCCGGAAACGCGATCCGAACTGGCCGTACCGCTGATCTACAAGAGCAAGGTGGTCGGCGTGCTCGACCTGGAGCACACACGGCGCGGATTCTTTACCGAAGAACACAAGCGCACGATGATGACGCTGGCCGCGCAAATTGCTATCGCGCTGGAAAACGCGCGCCTGTACGAAGAGATCGAACGCCAGGAACGCCGTCTGGAGCGCGATCTTTCTCTCGCACGAGAGTTGCAGGTACGACTGCTGCCGCAGACCAATCCAAAGCTGGCCCATCTCGATGTAGCAGCCAAGTTCATTCCCGCACGCGCCATCGGAGGCGATCTCTACGATTTCATCCCCTATTCGATGTCGCGGCTCGGCATCGTGATCGGCGACGTCAGCGGCAAGGGCGCTCCTGCGGCAATCTACGCGGCGTTGGTGAGTGGGATCATTCGCTCCCATGCCCCGATTGAACCCGGACCGGCCGAAATGTTGTCCGCAGTAAATCTGTCTCTGGCGGAACGGCGAATCGAGGCGCAGTTCGTATCGATCATCTATGCCGTATGGGATGATGCGCATCGCACTCTGACCGTCTCGAATTCAGGACTTCCGCGCCCGATCTACGTGCACAACGGCAAGAATGAAGTCATCGAGGCAACCGGGCTGCCTCTCGGACTATTCGATGAAGCCGAATACGACGAATTCCATTTCAAAATGAAGCCCGGCGACATGTTTGTGTTCTTCAGCGACGGCATTCTCGACGCCCGCAACCGCAAAGGGGAATTGTTTGGCCGTGGAAGAGTCGAGAAGATTGTCAGCGAATGTACAGGAGACTCGGCTGCCTGTGTGGTCGATTCGCTCTTCAAGGCGGCGGCTGAGCACTCCGCCGGCGTGGAGACTTTTGACGATCAGACCGTGGTCGCGATCCGAGTACGCCCCGGCACAACCACCTCCCATAAGAAAAAATGACTTCCCGCAATCAGAACTTCCCAGTACGGCCACCCGGATTTGTGTATCGCGAGAGCAAAGGCAAAGATTCGGCCCGCTTCGAGGCTTCTCTTTACTGCGAGGATTTGCCCTTAGCCCAGCTGGCAAAGAAGCACGGCACTCCTCTTTATGTGTACTCCTCCGCCACCATTCACGAGCGTTACGAAGCGTTTGACCGTGCATTCCGCGATGTGCCGCACACGATCTGCTATTCGGTAAAGGCAAATTCCAACCTGAGCATCCTGCGCTTGCTGGCGAAGAAGGGATGCGGGTTTGATGTTGTTTCTGGCGGCGAATTGGAGCGGGTGCTCGTCGCCGATCGCAAGGCGGCGAAGAACGTCGTGTTCTCGGGCGTGGGCAAGACGCGGGAAGAATTGACTGCCGCGTTAAAGGCTGGAATCCTGATCTTCAACGTCGAGAGCGAGTCGGAATTGTCGGCTCTGGCCGAATGCGCGGCTCGCCTGCGAAAGACTGCGCCCGTTGCCCTGCGCGTCAACCCCGACGTCGCGGCCGAAACGCATCCCTACATTTCGACTGGACTGCACAAGCACAAGTTCGGGGTGCCGATTGGAATCGCGAGAACACTCTACGCCAAGGCAGCCGCTGCAAAATACTTGAAGCCCCGTGGTGTAAGCGTTCACATCGGCTCCCAGATCACTGATCCGGCTCCTTTCGGTGAAGCCATGTCGCGGGTCGCCGATCTCGTTCGACAACTGCGAGTGGACGGCCACACCATCGAGTACGTCGACGCCGGCGGAGGGTTGGGAATTTCATACGACAAGCCGAATACAGTCGATTTTGCTGCCTATGTGGCGACTTATGCGCGATCGCTTGCCGCTCCTCTGCGCGAATTGAAGCTTCGATTGCTCCTGGAGCCCGGCCGCTCGATCATTGGGCCATCCGGCGTGTTGCTGACTTCAGTCGTATACAAGAAGTCGAACGATGGTAAGCGATTCTTCGTAGTCGACGCCGCCATGAACGATCTGATCCGGCCCGCGCTCTATGGCGCATATCACGAGATTGTTCCAGTGGTGAAGCGAACAAAGTCCGAGGCCGAAACGGCGGACATCGTCGGACCGGTATGCGAGACGGGAGATTTTTTTGCACGCGACCGGGAATTGTCCGGAGTCGAGGAGGGCGACCTGCTGGCGATTCTGGATACCGGAGCTTACGGCATGGTCCTGGCGTCGAACTACAACACGCGCCCTCGACCGGCAGAGGTACTGGTGTCACGCAGGTCGGCCAAGGTGATCCGTCACCGCGAAAAGATATCCGATCTGCTCCGGGCAGAAACCTAGATCACTGACTGTTCGAGGTCACCGCTCTCCCCATTTGAGCTTTGTCCGCAATGCCTGAAAAAAATCCGAACCGGAACGAAACAGGTTCACTTCGTGCTCCGAGCGCCGGCAGCGCACGCGGTCGCCGTCGCTCAAATCGAGGCCGGGCTGACCGTCGAGGCTGAGATAGGCCACCTCTTCTTCGCTGCGCAGAAGAATCTCGATCTCCGATGAATCCGGCACAACCAACGGACGATGGGTCAGCGAGTGCGGCGCTACTGGCGTGACAATCAAAGCCTTGACCGTCGGCATAAGCACCGGTCCACCCGCAGAGAGGGAATACGCCGTCGAGCCTGTCGGGGTGGCGACGATCATTCCGTCGGCACGATAGCTGGAGACATAAACCTTGTCGATGTAGAGGTCGTAGGTATTGAGCCGAGCAAGCGTCGTCTTGTTGACGACTGCGTCGTTGAAGACGAGATAGCTTCCGCGCACGGTGTCGCCGCGAAGTAAGTCGCACTGCATGAGCGAGCGATGCTCAACCGGGGCGCGCCCCTCCGCGATCGCGTCGAGCATTGCGTAGAGCGACTGTGGAGGAACTTCGGTCAGAAATCCCAGCGAGCCCAGATTTACTCCCAACAGCGGCACATCAATCGCGGCCGTTACGCGAGCGGCCGACAACAGCGTTCCATCTCCACCGAGCACGACAACGAGATCGAGCGGCCTCGACGCCATCTCGCCCCGAGCCACAGGCTCCTGCTCAGAGGCGTATTTTGACGTTTCCAGATCGACGATGACCTTATAGCCGTGTTCCGCGAGCCAGGACAAGAGACCGGGAAGAATCTCGGCGACGGCCGGACGGCCAGGCCGCGAAATAATTGCAGCGGTCTTATTGAGGGATGATTGCGGGTTCGCCATCGCTAATGATGATCGTGAATGATGAAAGAGTGATTGTACAGAAAACTACAGGTTTCACCACAGCGGACACAGGGGGAACACAGCGGCTAGAACGCTGCATAGAGAAGGAATTCGCGGTTGCCTTCTGCGCCGAGGATCGGTGAATCGATCGCGTCAGTCTGCTTTGCTCCGATTTCCAGCAGCGCGGCTCGCACCTTCTGCACCGATGATTGCTGAGCATCTTCATCACGAACGATGCCGCCCTTACCTACGTGTTCCCTGCCAGCTTCAAATTGGGGCTTTACGAGTACGACGATCTGACGCCCGCGCCGTTTCTGGGGCGAGGTTGGAAACACCGAGGCGACAACGGCGGGAAGCACGAGCGTGGCAGAGATGAAAGACACATCCATGGCGATGAAGTCTGCCATTTCGCCAACAGCTTCGGGTGTCAGATAGCGTGCGTTGGTCTTTTCCAGAAGTCGCACGCGCGTGTCCTGACGCAGTTTGAAATCCATCTGGCCATACCCCGTGTCGACGGCAATCACACGCGCCGCACCGTGCTGAAGCAGGCAATCTGTGAATCCGCCGGTCGAGGCGCCTACATCGAGACAAACTTTACCCTCCACTGCAATCATCCAATGTTCTAGCGCTCGCTCAAGTTTGAGACCGCCCCGACCGACATACTTCATGTCTTCGCCGAGCAAACGGATCGCGCATTCTGCTTCGACTTGCGCCCCTGCTTTTTCGAGCTTCTGATCGTTGACCAGCACTTTACCGGCGAGGATCAGCGCCTGCGCACGCTCGCGCGATGCGGCGAGGCCGCGGTCTACAAGAAGCTTGTCGAGGCGGGATTTCAAAGGCTAGATCTCGGCCCTCGGTGCTCGGCTCTCACCTCTCGGCGTTCAAGGCACCACGACTATTCAGTGCTGAATGCTTTCTGTGCGATTCTACTCGCGAGTCGTACCACGAACGTGCCAGCACTCTGTCCGGTGCAATGTGTTGAAGCGTCTCTCGACAAATCACTTACGCCCGCGCATCGTTCCTTTTCCACAGTCTTTTCCACGAACGTGTTGAAAACTTCGGCGCGCCGAATGCGTAGAGGATAAACAGGGCAAGAAGAAAGCCGCCCAATGCGGGCGGCTCGCTGAAGATAGAGTAGCTCGGTTATCCCGCGACTTCTTCCAGCAATTTCTGGTCGATGTCGAAGTTGGCGTGCACATTCTGCACATCGTCGTGCTCTTCGAGTGCTTCCATCAGGCGGATCATCGTATTCGCAGCAGCACCTTCCAGCTTGATGTAGTTCTGCGGAATAAACGAGACGCTCGACGCCGCCGGAGTAATCCCTGCCTTCTTTACGGCTTCGAGCACTGTTTCGTAGGCCGAGGGCTCGGTCAGGATTTCCCAGTTGTCGCCATCGTCATTCAGGTCTTCTCCGCCGGCCTCGAGAACGATATTCATTAGATCGTCCTCCTTAGCAGCCGCCTTCGGGATGACGATGTCGCCTTTCTTGTGGAACATCCACGAGACCGCTCCCGCTTCGGCCATGTTGCCGCCGTTCTTGCTGAAGACGTGGCGGATTTCGCTCACAGTTCGGTTGCGGTTGTCGGTATTGATGTCGAGCAGGACAGCCACGCCGCCGGGCCCGTACCCTTCCAGGGAGAATTCCTCGTATGTGGCGCCGGGCAATTCACCGGTGCCACGCTGGATGGCCCGCTTGATGTTGTCGGCGGGCATGTTCTCGGCCTTGGCCGCGACGATCGCGCCACGCAGGCGCGGGTTGGAGTCAGGATCGCCTCCGCCGTTCTTGGCAGCAATGCTGATTTCCTTAATGAGACGGGTGAAAATCTTGCCGCGCTTGGCGTCGAGCGCGCCCTTCTTGTGCTTGATTGTGGCCCATTTGGAATGGCCGGACATGGTTCGACCTCGTCTGTTCTAAAGATCTTGGATGGCGCAGGATTCGCCTTTAGAGGAGATCACAGGATTGCCTCGATATGAATGCAGGCGAATACGAATTATAGCACGGGGTCTACTGCCCATACCAAGCGCGATAATTCCTTGCGCGGATAGCGGATGTGGTTCCCTGAACCACCACTGCCCTGCCGCCGTCTTGACTGTACAAGCCAACGCACCTAACATGCCTTGTCAAACGGGGCGCGTGGTTTTATGGCTGGCCAGTTGTTTGGGCACTACCGGATCATCGAGAAGATCGGCGCTGGCGGGATGGGGGAAGTATTCCGCGCGCGCGATGAAAGGCTGGCCCGAGACGTCGCTCTGAAGGTCATTCGCCCCGCGTCCAGCGACAACCCCGACCACCTGCGCCGCTTTGAGCAGGAAGCGCGCGCAGCCGCTGCGCTGAACCATCCCAACATCCTCGCGATCTATGACGTCGGCTTTGAAGGTACGACGCCCTACATTGTTTCCGAACTCTTGGAAGGCAAGACTTTGCGGCAGCGGCTGGACGAAGGTCCGATCCCGGTGCAGGACGCGGGCGCCTACGCGCTCCAGATCGCCCACGGTCTGATCGCGGCTCACGAACGCAACATCGTGCACCGCGATCTCAAGCCTGAGAATCTATTCCTCACCAACGACAGCCGTATCAAGATTCTGGATTTTGGTGTCGCGAAACTTCAGCCTTCTCCGGAGGAAAAGCGCTCGATCGAAGCTCTGACCACCGTGACCAAGCACGGCGCGTTGGTCGGAACTGTAGCCTACATGTCGCCGGAGCAGTTGCGGGCCAAGGCGGTCGATCATCGCAGCGATATCTTCAGTTTTGGAGCGATTCTCTACGAAATGATGGGCGGCCAACGCGCCTTTCGCGGCGAAACCGAAGTGGACACCATGACCGCCGTGCTGCTGGAGGAACCCGCCGCTTCGGTCCTCGATCAGGCATCCATTCCCGCCGGTTATCAGGACATTGTCCGACATTGCTTGGAGAAAGAAGCGGAAAACCGATTCCAGTCGGCCAAGGACCTGGCTTTCGCGTTGCAAACGCTGTCCGGCTCATCGGCGGGCACGACCATTGTGCTTTCCAAAGCAAAATCTAAAACATCCTCGCGGCTTCCCTGGGCGATCGTGGCGTTACTCGCTGTAGCGACAGGAATTTTGGCAATCGCTCCATTTTTTCGCAGGCCGATTACAGCTCCGAGCTACAGCCGCCTGACCTTCGAGGCCGGCACGGTCTACGCCGCGCGATTCGGCCCCTATGGACAATCCATCATCTATAGCGCCGCTTGGGACGGCAAACCAGCGCAACTCTTCTCCACTGTTGGGAACTCGCTGTTGTCTCAGCCTCTGCAATTGACGGACGCCAACCTCCTCGCAGTTTCCCGCGATGGCGAGCTTGCGCTCGCATTGCACGGAACGCACTCCGGTCTATTGGAACCGGTCAACGGCATGTTGGCCCGCGCGCCGCTCGCTGGAGGATCTCCGCGCGAAATCGCCTCTGACGTTCGCTGGGCAGACTGGGATCCTGAAGGCAAATTAGCGGTGGTGCATTACCTCGAGGGCCAGTGCCGCCTTGAATACCCGATCGGAAACCTGCTCTATCAAAGCAGCGGATGGATCAGCAACATTCGATTTTCCCCGAAGGCTGACAAGATCGCCTTTATGGATCATCCGGCTCTTTGGGATAACCGTGGCACCGTGCGCGTCGTCGATCTATCCGGAAATGTTGTGACCCTGTCTCGCGAATGGGATTCCGAAGGCGGGTTGGCGTGGCGTCCCGACGGAAAAGAAGTATGGTTCACCGCCGTTGAGAAGGGCAACACTCTGAACCTCATGGCGGTTAATCTCTCCGGGAAACGGCGCACTTTGCTTGATCTGCCCATGGCCATCACCCTGCAAGACATAGCCGCCGACGGTCGTGTGCTGGTTTCCTTGAATTCCAAGCGCCTGGCCATGGGTTATACGACACTCGGCAGCAAAGAAGACATCGATCTCTCGTGGCATGACTTGAACAACGCTCGCGACATTTCTCCTGACGGCCAGACGGTCCTCTTCGAGGATTCGAGCCAGGCAGCCGGTCCCGGCTACGCGGTCGTCCTTCGCAAAGTCGATGGCACCTTGCCCGTTCGGTTGGGAGAAGGCAGCTCGGGCGGAATGTCGCCTGACGGAAAATGGGCGATTTCCATCTCTACCAATAAGGAACCGCTAGTCACACTGCTGCCGATCGGCGCCGGACAGCCTCGCCAGATCAAGGTCACGGGTGTGGATCACATTCAAAACGGTTGGGCCCGCTTCCTCCCTGACGGGCAACGGATCGGCCTGAACGGTGATGAAGCCGGCCACGCTCCACGCTGTTACGTGATCGATGTGGCCAGCGGCAAAGCCAAGGCGGTCACTCCCGATGGAGTGGCGTGTGGGCCGTTCTCTCCCGACAACCGCTCCGTGGTTGGAGTAAAACAGGATCAGTCCTTCACGCTTTACTCGCTTGAAGGCGCTCCACCCCGTCAGATTCCGAACTTAAAGAGCAACTTCAACCCGGTACAGTGGTCGAGCAACGGCTCTCTTATTTATGGGTATCATCGCGGCGAATTTCCCAGCTGGGTCTACCAGATCGAAATCGCCACCGGGAGGGAGACCGCAGTTCAGGAGCTAAGGCCTGGAGCTCCCGCAGGCGTAGTAATTGTGGCTCCGGTGGTGGTGAGCCGCGATGGGAGGAATTTTGCTTACACCTACAACCAGACAATGTCCGTCCTCTACGTCGTTACCGGCCTGGAGTAGTTCTCGCCGACCGTATTCATCCCAGCGGTCCGTCGAAGTCGGCCGCGACATAGTGGAAGAATATTGACATTGACGTCTGCCCTTCGGGCAGCGCGCTGCGATAGTGCGGCAACCGCGTCCCGCGATAGGCCAGTCCGTCTCCCAGCGCCTGGTAAACGGTAACAGTGCCCTTCGGTGTGTCGAGCCGGATGGGCCATGGAGTGGCCAGCTCAGGCTCGGGCGAGAAGTCCAGACAGAAGGTAATGCTGAATTCGCACTGCGCCCGGTCGATGTGCTTTCTCAATTCGGCGCCGCTTATATAGGACGCTAGATACACGTACGAAGCTTTCAACGGCTCCCCGGCGACTGCGCTTAGCCTCGCCGCAATTTGTCGATGAAAGAAGCGGGCGACGGGTTCGTTGTAGGCGGCGTAACGCCGGTCGCTTTGACCGTCCCCAAGCTGGATCGCACCCGATCGAATCAGACGGCGATAGTAGCGTCGCAACGCCGCGACATGAAACGGGTGAATTAATTTCCCTAGCGGTGCATATCCTTTTTCTTGAAAAAGAGCCGCGGCCTTGCGCTCCTCTTCCAAAACCTCGCTCGGTCGCTGCTCCAACCGCGCTTCGGGAACAAGTATTCCGGCAGCGCTGAGCACACGGCGTGCGTGGATCGACACTGAAGCCGGAATTGGTTCCTCCCGGCGCAGACCGCCCAGCACACTTGCGAATTCGGGTCCCAGCCAGAACGGTAGCAGAGCACTGTTTACACTGTCGCCAACCCAGGCAATTGTTCCCTGCAGCGCAAAACCGGAGAGCAAATCCCGGCGCGAAATCAGGTCATCCGGAATACGTTCTGCCGGCCCGATCATGCACTCAGGATTCAGATACAGCGGTTGCGGACTTTCCTCCCCTTGCAGTATCCGGCGCGTTCCTTTCGGGATTAAGTGCAGGGGCAGTTCATCCAGAAGGCAGTAGAAGCGATCCGGAGGAAATGTCGCGGCATGCGTCTGCCGCGACACGCCTCCCATCAGGCCTGCGATCCACTCCAGCCACGCCGAATTGTTTACCGACGAAGCCATCCGTTCATGGTGAAGCGGCTATCGGCGAAGAGTTGCGACGGACACTTCACCGGAGTGATCTCATGGAGCAATTCGCACGGGAAGAAGACGATCTGATTCTGTTGCGGAATGATCGTCTGGTAACTGCCTTCGCTGATGTACGTGCCCCCATCCAAGCGCGCATCGTGAATCCGCAGTTCACCACCTTCGAACTGCCTCGGCTCGCGATGGAAGAAGTAGACGAAGGTTAGATGGCGCGATGAAACGCGCCCGCTGCCGTTGTCGCAGTGGAAGTGAAAATAATCCCCATCATTACTGGCGGTGATTTGCACTTCCGCGTCTGCGATCGCGAATTCCTGCATCCCCAATTTCTCGAGAACCTGGGGCAGAGCCGTCTTGATGCGCTTCAGCATCACATTTTCATGCTGACCCAGGTTCATCAGGACGCGCGAGCGGCGATGGTCGTAGTTGACCACTCCTCCTTCATGGACCGGCGACACGACCTCACTGGCACTGAAATCACCCTCTTGCTCGAGCGTAAAGCGAGTCAGGTCGGCCAGTTCCTGCGGCGCCAGGAATTCATCGAGAACTACGCAATGAGCGGGTAAGTGCCCCGGCCGCTCTGCGACTCCAAGGCTCGCCCCGGAGATAACTTTCGTGGTAGTTCCTTGACCGGGATGCTCCGGATCGGGCATGGGTACTGGTAAGTCGCGCATCGGTTTGCCCGGAGCTTTCACTCCCGGGTGTTCCGGATCCGGCAGCGGCGGTTCTGGATCCCGCAACGGACGTCGCGGCTCTTTGACTCCGGGATGTTCCGGATCCCGCAGGGGTTGTTTGGTTGGAGCCTTCACGCCCGGGTGCTCGGGATCCTTGGGGGCGTCGAGAACCTCCGTGGTCCGGGTTGTTGCATCGGACGACAGGCTACCGCCTTCGAGTATCCGCTCGACGATACTGCCGCCGAGCACTGCAAAGGCTCTCTGTGCAACCGTCTCGCCGACGGCGGACGCAATGACAGACCGTACGGCGTCCTGGGTCTGGCGATTGTCGGCGCTCGCCGCTTTGGCATGTTGCAACAACGTGAGCAAAAGCTCACGTTCTCGCACGCTGAGAATCCGCTCGTCCCGCATCAATGTTTCGGAAAAAGAATCCAGAATCTGCTTCGGTGTCATTAGAGACACGCCTCCCCGCGTGTGCCTACGCAACAAATCAGGTTGGGATACCGCACTTACAGGGGAAGAAGGAATGACGATATAACGAAAAGCTGTTGATCACCAAGGAAATTCTTGAATCCGTTCAAGCCAGAAAGAAAGTTACCGTGCGACCAATGCGCCGACCACCGACTCGAATATCTTCACACCATCGGTGCATCCTAGTTCCGGCTCCGCTGAGCGCTCGGGGTGAGGCATCATGCCGACCACGTTCCCGCCGGAACTGCAGATGCCGGCGATATTCTCGAGCGAGCCGTTCGGGTTTGCCGAGGCACTGATTTCTCCCGAGGGCAGACAATAGCGGAAGACAATGCGATTTTCGCGCTGCAATTCTTCGAGCGTGGCCGAATCGCAGAAATAGTTCCCTTCCATGTGCCCGATCGGAATGGTCAGCACTTCTCCCTTGGAACAGGCACTGGTGAACGGGGTTTCCGCATTTTCGACTCGCACTTGCACCGGTTTGCAGACGTACTTCAGGCCAACGTTGCGCATCAACGCGCCCGGCAGCAGCCCTGATTCGCACAAGATTTGAAAGCCATTGCAGATTCCGAGGACAAGCCCGCCGCCCGCCGCAAACTTCCGTACAGACTCCATGACCGGCGAGAACTTGGCGATCGCCCCGGTTCGCAGATAGTCGCCGAAGGCGAAGCCGCCCGGCACGACGATCGCATCGCAGTTTTCCAGATCGTGCGATTCGTGCCACAAGAACGTCACCGGCTGTCTGGCAACGTGCTGAATCGTCCAAAACGCATCGTGATCGCAGTTTGAACCGGGAAAAATGATGACGCCAAATTTCATCGAAGTCCTCAGTTTGCAGGGATCAAATTTAGTCTAGCATGCGCTTGAAACAAGTTTCCGCTTGCGAACCTTCAGGCGAACCTGCAAATGTTTGCGAACCCGAGGCGGGCGACTGTAGGAAGGAACTGGCATAACCCGCTGAAATTCCGGGGCTTACCGAGCCGGAGGCTTGGCGACCAAGTTGCCCTGACTTCTAAGGCGGTCCGGCGGCTGGCGGTGGAACTCAATAAGTCAGCACGGCCACATACATACCGCTGTTTTCTGTGGTTCCATCCCACCGTGATCTTCTTGACACCTCTCGGTTGTAACTGTATTGTGACCACCCATAAGTTGCGTGCTCGACCAATTCGTGTAGCTCGGGCGCCGCGTCAGCTTCTCTGGCCCCTGCTTTCCCCCTTCAGGCTGGCGGCTTCCGCGGTACAAGGACTTCCACAGGTGAATTGCGCCATGTTACCTATTCGTCTAGGCTCTCTCTTTTTCCGGGCTGTTTCTGTTGTCATGATCGGAGCGGGTGTCCTAGCGACTCCCGCCTGGTCCTCAAACTTCCCTCCCGTGCCCCAATCCGAGTTAAAGATGACCGGCGAGGCCAAGGCTCCGGGCGCGCCTGCGGTCATTCTTTACCGCCAGGTGGATCGGGATGACAGTATTCGCGGAACCGTCCACGAGAACAACTACTACCGGATTAAGATCCTTACCGAAGAGGGCCGCAAGAATGCGGACATCGAAATTCCGTTTGTCAGAGGTCAGGACTATGTCGTACGTATCCAGGCACGCACTACTAAGCCTGACGGATCGACTGTCGAATTTAACGGCAACGTGGTCGATAAGCTCCTGGTGAAAGCTCGCGGACTAAAAGTCCTGGCGCGGACTTTCACTCTTCCGGCGGTCGAACCCGGATGCGTGATCGAATACAGTTACACCCTCGATCTCGAGCACATCTATGACTCTCATTGGATCCTGAGCGAAGGTTTGTACACCAAGGCAGCCCGCTTCTCTCTCAAGCCCTTCAAAAGCGATTACATGCCGATCAATCTCCGATGGAGTTGGCACAACCTTCCGCCCGGCAGCGAACCCAAAGAAGGGCCAGACCGGGTCATCCGCATGGACACTGCTGATATCGCCGCATTCCAGACGGAAGACTTTATGCCTCCCCAGGACGAACTCAAGTCAAGAGTGGATTTCATCTATGAAGCCGAGTTGCCCGAACGCGATCCCAATGCATTCTGGAAGCGCATCGGCAAGAAGCGCAACGAAGCTCTGGAGAGCTTCGTCGGAAAGCGCAGGGCGATGGAACAAGCAGTGTCGCAGATCGTTGCTGCAAACGATCCGCCGGAAGTGAAATTGCGCAAGATTTATGACCGCGTACAACAGTTGCGCAATACGAGCTATGAGTCCAGCAAAACGGAGCAAGAGGCGAAGCGCGACAAAGAAAAACCCATCGAAAACGTTGAAGAACTTTGGAAGCGAGGCTACGGCGACGGCGTGCAGCTCACCTGGCTCTATCTTGCGCTAGCTCGCGCTGCAGGATTCGAAGCGTACGGCTGCTGGGTCTCCGATCGCCACAACTATTTCTTCACTCCGAACACCATGGAGAGCGGAAAGCTCGACGCCAACGTGGTATTGGTCAAAGTGAACGGTAAGGATGTCTACTTTGATCCTGGCGGGGCGTTTACTCCCTACGGTATGTTGACGTGGTCGGAAACCGGCGTCCAAGGTCTGCGACTGGATAAGGACGGGGGAAGCTGGATCGTCACCACTCTTCCCTACAGTACGGAATCTCAGATGGACCGGCGCGCAAAGCTGACGCTATCGGAGTCCGGAGACTTGGATGGAAAGCTGACTGTCACCTACACCGGGCTGGAAGCCATGTATCGGAGGCTCGAGATGCGGCACTCCGACGAAGTAGAACGCAAGAAATTTCTCGAAGATGACGTGAAGGAGCAGATTCCCAGCGCGGCGGAGGTGGAGCTTAAGAACCAGCCCGACTGGAGCAATGTCGAAACTCCCCTGGTTGCGGAATTCGATCTGAAAGTGCCGGGCTGGGCAGCCGCTGCTGGAAAGCGGACGATTCTTCCGGCAGGCCTTTTCAGCGGCGGCGAAAAGGGTTTATTCGATCATGCCAACCGCATCTATCCCATATATTTCCAATATCCCTACGAAAAATTGGATGACATAGCGATTGAGCTGCCGGGAGGCTGGCAAGCCAGCAGCCTGCCGCAGCCTCAAACTAGAGATGGGCACGTTGTTGCCTACAACCTAAACGTCGAGAGCGACAAGAAACTGCTGCACATTACGCGCAAAATGACGTTCGATTTCTTGCTCTTGGACGTCAAGTACTATGCTTCGCTTCGAAACTTCTTTCAGGTCGTGAGGAACGGCGATGAAGCTCAGATTGTTTTGCAGTCGGGAACGACCACTGCGAGTAAGTAGCCGGCTGAATCTGGCTCTGGCCGCCGCGCTGCTGCTCGGCTCCAGTCCCCTGGCGCTGGCGGGAAGCGCTCCGCCGTGGATGCATTCGCTCGTCAATGCTCCTTTGCCAGACCATACAGAGAAGACGGAAGCTGTCCTGCTGTATTCGGAAACGAACGTCACTGTCATTTCGGCAGATAAGATCCAGACTCAGGTGCGGGAGGCTTACAAAATCCTGCGTCCGGAGGGTCGCAATCGCGGCACCGTCTGGGTCTATCTCAACTCCCGTAGGAAAGTGAAGAGCCTGCATGGGTGGTGCATTCCGGCGCAGGGCGCAGATTTTGAGGTCAAAGACAAAGACTCGTCGGAGATGTCTCCGCCGATGATTGCCGGAATTGAGTTAGTCCAGGACGTGAAAGTCAGGGTTTTGCATATCCCGGCACCCGATCCGGGTAACATCGTGGGATACGAGTACGAAGTGGAAGAGGACCCGTTCTTCTTGCAGAATACCTGGGAATTTCAAAGCGGCGATCCGGTCCGCGAAAGCCACTACTCTTTGCAGCTCCCCGCAAGCTGGGAATTCAAATACTCATGGCTGAATCATCCTGAGAGCAAACCGACCGAGGCAGGAAACAATCAATGGCAATGGAGCCTGACCGACGTCAGGGAGCTACGGCCGGAGCCTGATATGCCGCCGTACCGCGGCGTTAGCGGACAGATGATTGTCTCTTTCTTCCCGCCAGGCGGTCGCGTGTTAAACGGATTCGCCGATTGGAACACCATGGGCAAGTGGTATTGGAACCTGACGAGTGACCGCTTGCAAGCTTCGCCGCAAATCCAACAGCAGGTAGCGACCCTGACCGCATCGCAAGGTAATTCGCTCGCGAAGATGCGAGCCATCGCAGGCTTTGTTCAGCGGGAAGTACGCTACGTTGCCATCGAGCTCGGCATTGGCGGCTGGCAGCCCCATCCGGCCGCGGAAGTTTTCACCAACCGCTACGGCGATTGCAAAGACAAAGCGACCCTGGTGCGCTCCATGCTGCATGAGATCGGAATTGAGTCGTATCACGTGGTGATCTACACGGAGCGTGGTGCCATCACGCCGCAGACACCCGCGTATTCCGGCTTCAACCATGTAATCGACGCCATCCGAGTGCCCGATGATGTTTCTGATCCTTCGCTGATGGCAACGGTTCAGCATCCGAAGCTCGGCAGGTTGCTATTCTTTGACCCGACCGACACCATCACTCCATTTGGCCAGATCCGGGGCGCGCTGCAGGCGAATTACGGACTGCTGGTCACTCCAACTGGCGGGGAACTCATCGAACTTCCGCAGCAGCCCTCAGCCATGAACAGCATTCAGCGGGTGGCAAAACTGAGCCTCGATCCACACGGAAACCTGCATGGCGACGTCACGGAAACCCGGCTGGGCGACCGCGCGACGTCGGAACGATATCGCCTGATGAGCATCACTGACAACAACGACCGGATCAAACCGATCGAAACCCTTCTCTCCAGTTCTCTTTCTACTTTTCACATCACGCACGCGTCCTATCAGAATCTCAAGCAGACCGACCTCCCATTCGGATGGCTCTACAGCTTCGAATCGCAGAACTACGCGAAGAATGCCGGCGACCTGCTCCTGGTCCGGCCGCGCGTGCTGGGAAACAAAGGCTTGGGCATTCTGGAAACGAAAGAGCCACGAATCTTTCCAATCGAATTTCAAGGACCCGCGCGTGACACGGACACCTTCGACATCACGATCCCGGCGGGCTATGTCGTAGACGATCTGCCGCCGGCCGTCGATGCTGACTACGGTTTCGCCAGCTATCATTCGAAGACGGAAGTGCAGGGCAACCTGATTCACTACAGCCGTACGTTTGAGGTAAAGGAACTCAGCGTGCCTGTTGCGAGAGCAGACGAATTGAGGAAGTTCTACCGCATCATCGCCGGAGACGAGCGCAATACGGTGGTGCTGAAGGCAGCAACGAACTGAGCCAGCCCACGCCGAGCGGTCGCCAGCGCGCGCTTCCGTGGTTCCAATCGAACTGACCAATGACAGTCCAGCCAAAACCGGAGATCTCGACCGCCCTTGTCCTTGCACTCGCGGCGCTCCCGATCTCCGTATTTGCCTTCGCAACCTTGTACTCCAACCATGATGCCTTCTGGCCGCTCGCTTGGAATAACGCTGCGCTTCCATTGGTGTGGATCGCCACCGCCGGTCTTGCTATTCGAGACGTGCTCAAACGGCGCTCGTGGCGGCAAACACTCGGCGTTGTGGCGCTTCTATCTGCGACAGCCGTGCCGTTCTTCGCAGAAAGAAGTTACCGCTTCTGGAACCACAATCTGTTTTCGTCCAGTCCCTCCGAATCTTTGCTGCGGAACGATAATAGGATTATCTTTTTGCAAAAATTTCGAGTCTGTTCAGCAAGTTCCGACTGCAGGTCGCCGGGACCAGTGAACGATACACGAACTTTCCGGTTCGCAAAACCGCGCGAAGGATGCTGCACGCTGCGCGTGGTGAACGGACAGGGCGAGAAGCCCGCCAAACATAAGGTCGACGCATATAGCATCGAGTTGAATGGGCAGAAGGCCCAATTCTTGGACGCCGAATCCTCACAAATCTCCAAAGTATCCCTGAATGCGGAGAACACCATACGCGTACAAATGAGCGGCCCATCGGACGCCTACATTTACGTCGTGGTCTTCGTACACGACCCGGCCTAACGATTTGCACCACTCCAACCGGTTAAGCCGGCTCGTGTATAAAGTCTGCATGCGACTGTGTTCGATTCTGATTCTCGGCCTGGCGACTCTTGCCTCGGCCCAAACACCTCAGCAATTGGCTCTCGATCGGGACGCCGCTTCCCTGCTTGAACGAGATTTCACCGCATTCAATCCGCATTACAAAGAAGAGCACGAGTCGCGCGTAACGCGGACGACGGCGCTCGCCAAGCAGATGTATGAACAGGAAGCCAAGGGTGGAAAAAACGCTTGCGGCCATCAAATCCTGTTTGAGCTCGGTTCCCTGCTGATCAGTTCGGCGGACTTCAAACTGATCGATGCGCGGCTGCACGATCTTGAAGCCAACATCGGCCATTCCTCGTCCGACAAGCAGGACGCCGGCGGCATGTGGGGTGCTTGCTATCAAGAGTGGTATCTCAAGCTTTACGCCACGTACGATCATCTCGAAGCCGCCGCCGGAGACGACCCTGCGCCGCATCCTTTTCCGGCATTTCTCGCTCCTGTTTCGACTCCGGAAAAGCTGGCAGCCTATCTCGATCCGCTCTCGGTTTCCGATGTCCGCCACACCGGAGTCGATCATGAACGCGAGTTCAACGAAACCGTAGCAACCCTGCTGCAGATGATCGTCCGACGCAAGCCGCAGAACTATAGCGTCGATCCCGCGCTACGCGAGGCCCTGCTCGATCGGGTGCTGCATCGTTACCGCAACTCCGAAACCGGGTATTGGGGAGAGCGGTACCGCCGCGACGGGCGCGAAGATTTCCCCGACGACCTCAGTATGACCTTTCACGTGATCTCATATTTGAAGGGGAAAGTTCCCGACATGCCGCACGTCGTCGACACAACGCTAGCGATCAAGGATTTCAGTTATCCCGCCGGCTGGCTCTGGAAGGGACAATTCTGGAATCACAACAACATGGACGTGGTCGCCTTATTTCATTACGGCTGGGCGGAAGCTAGCGCTAGCCAGAAAAAAACTATGGCTACCGAGATCGATCGCATGTTGACCTGGTGTCTGCACGATTCTTTGCAGCCGGACGGATCCTTTAAGGTGCACATCGCCGATGGCTCGATCGAAGACGCGGAATACTACGGCACATCTTTCCTGGCGCGTATTGGATACTTCGATCCCGCGCAGCGGTTTTGGACCGACCGCGATTTTCCGGAGTCACTTGAAGTCAAGAAGCGCATCCTGGGTTTCGTCGGCAGCCACAAAGGCTCTGGCCCGACTGGAGACAATTACCGCAGCACTCTGGAGTTGTTGGGCGGGCAATAGGTTTTATCGACTCCTATGGATGGTCTTGCGAAGGCGGATTCGCCGATTCAGCCTGTGGTGCAACCGCTGGAGCCGCGGGCTGTACCGGAGGCTGATTGCTTTGCGCAGTTGTCGTCGTGTTCGCCCGCATATCCTTGAGGCGGATATCCCTTCGCCTCCACGATCGCCCAATGCCACTCTTGCCCCGATGCAAGACTCAGATTCAGCGGCGCGCTGAATACCGCTCGTGACCACGGCGGTGCGGGAGCACGCATGCGATACATGACGATCACATCCGGCTTTCGCTCCGGGCGAACGTCTTGAAATGCATTGCCGACCGCCGTGCCGGAATCGCCGGCAAGACCATCACCCGTCATCTTCACCACAGTCAAAGCCACGACCACTTCGCTCACATGCCAATCGGTTGCGTTGAAAACTGAAACCGTCAACGCGTCGCCTTCGATCGTCGCCGGCCCCTCTAGCTTGGCCAGGGTCTCCGCGGGAAGGTCCATCTGAGCGTACTGGCTGCTGGAGAGTAGCGACTTCACATTCGCGGTAAAGGCGAGGCTGCAGGTGGCGTCCGGGGCCGACACCTGAAAACCCTTCGTTTCGCCAGACATCAGATATCGCAGCGACGAACCCACTCCCGGACGGGCATCCCCCTGCTCCATCACCTGCGTGAGATTGTCATCGTCGATGACTTGGACTTGCTTGGCGGCCTGATTGTTCTTTCGCAGGTTTCGTGCGACATCCCCGAGCGGCACTTCGCTGGAATCCTCTTGTGCCAGGCTCCGAACAGGTATAAGCGCGGCCCACAAGGCGGCCACAACCAACAAAAATCGAATTCCCGGGACCCTGGACATAAAGCTGAGATCGAAGCGGAGAACTCCGAGCAGACGCACGCGTCCGGAAAGAGTCTCTCAGTCAATTGTATGGAGAGGAGAGGAAAGCAGAGAAGGTGCTGCCAAACCTTAGTAACAGTACGGAGGGAGGAGACTTTGGGCGCGCGTTAGACGAAATGGAGGCGCAACGGGTGCGCGCGCCCAGAGCTCAAACCCCCTCTACAGAAGGCCCTGTGACCGAAACCTGCTGACTGGGTCTGCCACCGGCGTCGCTTGCCGCTTGAAAATCCATCGGGCCACCGCAAAGCCTATCGCCGCATAACACAGGTGCATCATTTTCATAAAACACCTCCCAATCCGGCTCGTTCGTTCACCTTCAGGGGAGGAACTTACATATAACCCTATCGGCACAATACCAACGGACTTCAGGTCGAACAAGGCACAACAGTGCCATAGGCGTGGCACGGAGGTAATAGAAGTAATCTGCAGTGTATGCAGGCAGGCAAACGGCGCTGGGTCATGGGTCTCAGGTCTGTGGAGTCAACTATTTACGACTCGCCCCCCGAGTCCTAAGACCTCATTCCCAGGACCTAAACCTTTAAGATCGCCCTTCTTGAACTCAGTGCGCCGCCACTGGCTCGTCGGGAACCCATCCCGCCGGAGGCACTACGACCGTGGAAAGACTCCCCTCAGCGGTAAGCTTCTGGAAGGCCGCCAGATCGCGCCGTTGCAAGTCGTCCCAGCGCGCAATCAGTTCTCCGCTTTGTCGCTTCAGCTTCTCAAACTCGTGAAATTCGGCCTCGGTCGGCGCGGAGTCGGCAGTGCCCACATCCATCGCCAGGTACGCCAGCTTGGCGTCGAGTTGCGGAGGATATGCCAGTGAGTCCTCGTTGGCGTCGATATCCAGGTTGATCAAATCCTCGCGCACCGCAACCAGCTTCTTTTCTAATTCGTCGGCAGCCGCAACAATGTTCTTCGAACTTGTATTCTCCGGCAGCCGCCGCTTCAGTCCGGACAATTGCGCCCGCACGTCTTGAATCTGGTTGACCGTGTCGTAAACCTTGCTCAGCTCATCGCGTGTCTGAAGCAGAAGGTTCAGCTGCGCCTCCAGATCCGACTGGCCGACGGTCACCCGGGGATCGAGCTTCAGATCGAATCCCGCTGTCTGCGTCTGTCCACCCACCGTCAGCCGCACCTGATAGTGACCAGGCACCGCGACCGGCCCCCGCGCACCGCTCCCGTATTCCCACAAATAATATCCCGGAACATGGCGCGCTTCCTCATACCGCAAGTCCCAAACAAAACGGTTCAACCCGGCATTGGGCTTGATCTGTTTCTCGGGCTTCTTGTCATCGGGATCGAGAGGCTCCTCGAGCGTGTCGTACTCGGCGCTCGAATATTTGCGGATTATTTTCCCCGAAGCGTCGAGAATCTCAATCTTGGTCTCCGCATCATTCTTCGGAGCATCCTTCAGGAAGTAGTAAATGACTGCCCCCGCCGGAGGATTCTGCCCGGTCCGCTTGGAAGGATGGCGTTCTCCGGCAGCTCCAGCCTGAATGCGGTACGCGGTAGCCGGCGTATATAAGAACGTATCTTTCTGCGCGACATCGTCGCTGTACTGGCGCAGCGGGCTCAAATCGTCAAGCACCCAGAAAGCCCGTCCGTGCGTTGCCACCACCAGATCATTATTCTTGATGACCAGATCGTGCACCGGCGTAGTCGGAAGATTCAGCTTCAGCGGGCGCCAGTTCGCGCCGTCATTGAATGATACGAACACTCCCGTCTCCGTTCCTGCGTAAAGCAGCCCGCGCTTCTTTGGATCTTCGCGCACCACACGGACGAAGGTATTTTCGGGAATTCCCTGACCGAGCTTCGTCCAAGTCTTGCCATAGTCGCTGGTTTTGTAGATGTAAGGATGCTGATCGTCGAACTGGTGCCGGTCGACAGCCACATACGCGGTTCCAGCATCGAATGCGGAAGGATCAATCTGGCTGATTCGGCTCCACTCCGGCATATCTTTTGGAGTGACGTTCGTCCAGGTCTTGCCTTCATCTTTGGTCAACTGGATCAGCCCGTCGTCGGTGCCCACCCACAACAATCCCTTGGTCAGCGGTGATTCCGCCAGGGCAAAGATCGTGTCGTAATACTCCGTGCCCGAATCATCCAGCGTGATGTCTCCGCCGGAAACTTTCTGCTTACTCTTATCGTTCCGCGTGAGATCGGGGCTGATCGCCTGCCAGTGGACCCCGCCGTCGGTCGTCTTAAAAAGAACTTCGCCAGCGTGATAGAGCGTATTCGGATCATGCGGAGAAATCATGACCGGAGCGGTCCACTGAAAGCGATGCTCAAGATTTGCCGCGCCGTGCGCATCCGACAATTCCGGCGCCACGGTAATTGCCTTGACCTGTCCCGTATGCCGGTCGTAGCGCGTGATGTTTCCTTGATAGTCCGCCGCGTAAACGATATTCGGATCCGGGGGATAAGGCGCAATGTAGCCAGCCTCCCCGCCGCCCACGTCGTACCAGTCCGTGCGGCTGA
The DNA here is from genome assembly GCA_963700225.1 of uncultured Acidobacteriota bacterium. Classification (GTDB taxonomy): domain Bacteria; phylum Acidobacteriota; class Terriglobia; order Terriglobales; family Acidobacteriaceae; genus Sulfotelmatobacter. The sequence goes on along the minus strand of CAVOWU010000009.1, from coordinate 647,310 downwards.
TCGAGCCGTCGTCGCTGCGGCTGGCGATGGCCACCGTTCCACTGTCCTGCTGAGCGCCATACACGCGGTATGGCATCTCGTTGTCGGCGTACACATGATAGAACTGCGCGGTCGGCTGGTTATCCTGTGTGGTCCAGTTCTTGCCGCCGTCCAGCGTCACCGTGACGCCGCCATCGTTCGACGCAATCATGCGCCGCGTATTCTGGGGATCGATCCACAAGCCGTGATTATCCCCGTGCGGCACGTGCACTTTATTGAACAGATGTCCGCCATCGGTTGACTTGTAGGCATCAACATCCATGATGTAGAGAACGTTCTCGTCGCGCGGATCGGCGATGACGTGCATGTAGTACCAGGGCCGCTGCCACAAGCTGTGACTCGCATTTACCATCTGCCACGACTCGCCGCCGTCGTCGGAGCGATACAGTCCGCCATCTGGATTGTGCGCCTCGATCAGCGCGTAGACGCGGTCCGAATTCGCTCCCACAGCTACGCCGATCTTCCCGTATGGTCCTTTGGGCAGGCCGTGTTCTACCAGCCGCTTCCAGGTTGTGCCGCCGTCGTTCGACCGATATATCCCGCTGCCCGGCCCGCCATCTTCCATGCTCCACGACGTGCGCCGCGCCTGCCAGAGCGCCGCGAAAAGAATGTTGGGATTGCGCGGGTCAAACGCGACGTCAACCCCGCCAGTATTCTCATCTTTGTATAAGACTTTTTCCCAGGTCTTGCCGCCGTCAGTCGTGCGGAAGATCCCGCGCTCCGTGTTCGGCCCGTACGGATGTCCCAACGCCGCAACGAACGCGATATCCGGATTCATGGGATTGATAATGACTTTGCCGATCGCGCGTGAGTCGCGCAGCCCGACGTTCTTCCAGCTCTTGCCGCCATCCAGCGACTTGTACACTCCATCGCCGTGCGAAATGTTGCCGCGAATGCAAGCTTCTCCCGTGCCTACGTATAGAACGTTGTGATTGGAGTTCGCTACCGCGATGCTGCCGATCGCCGACGTTCCTTCCTTGTCGAACACGGACGACCACGTCATGGCGCCGTCCGTGGACTTCCACACGCCGCCGCCAGTTGCTCCGAAATAGTACGTTGTTGGATCTCCTGGGATTCCGGCAGCGGTCAGTGAACGCCCGCCGCGGAACGGCCCGATCAGCCGGTACTTCATTCCCTTAAAGGCCTTTTCCTCTGGCTTTGCAGGTTCGTCCTCGGTGTCCTTCTTGGCGGAGTCCGCCGGCTCCGCATTCTGCGCGGCTTGCGCCGGTTTCACGGACTTGGATTGCCGCTCAGGCTTGGCTTGCGCATGCGCGCCAACCGCCAACATCAGGAGTGAAGTAACCAGAGTGAAGTAACGAAGAACAGACACACTGCAAACCAAGCGTTCCTGCGAAAGCTGTTTAGGCCCATTTCAGCTTATCTCCGGGAGGATGTGGACAATCTTTGTATGTTAATCCCACCGGGCTTTGGCTGCAAAAAAGCAGCTGCGACCGCCGGTCATGCCGTTTCCGATCATTGAAAACTCTTGGCGTTCTCAACCAGCCACTGATCCAGGGTAGTGGCCTTCCGGCCGAGAATCTTCTCAACACCGTCGGTGACGGCTGCGAGACGCCCGTTGCGAATGGGGCGCGACGCGAGTCCTGCGGCTCACTTCTTCGACACTAATATCTTCTTCGCCGCCTCAAGTTCCTTCTTCTTCGCATCGTCCACCTTGGGATAGGCGAGATCCAGCGACTCCAGCGTATCGACCAGAACGGTCGAGATCACCAGGCGGCTAAACCATTTGTTGTCCGCTGGAACCACGTACCACGGAGCGTGCTCCGTCGCTGTGTTGCGGATCATGTCTTCGTACGCATTCTGATAATCGTCCCAATACTTGCGCTCGTGAATGTCGCTCGCGGAAAACTTCCAGTTCTTCTCCGGCTGGTCCAGACGTGCCAGGAATCTCTTCTTCTGTTCTTTCTTGGACAAGTGCAGGAAGAACTTGCGGATCACGGTCCCGCTTCGCGCCATGTGCCGCTCGAAGCAGCGGATGTCCTCGAACCGTTCGTCCCATATGTTCTTCCCAACCAGCGATGGCGGAGTCTTCTCGTTCTTGAGAATCTCCGGATGCACACGCACGACCAGCACTTCTTCGTAATACGAACGATTGAAGATGCCGATGTGCCCGCGCTCGGGCAAATCGCGCGTGGTGCGCCAAAGAAAATCGTGCTGCAGTTCGAGGTCTGAGGGCACCTTGAACGAATACACCTGGCATCCCTGCGGATTCACTCCCGACATCACGTGCTTGATCGCGCCGTCTTTCCCCGCCGCGTCCATCGCTTGAAAGATCAGCAGCAACGCCCAGTTGTCTTGCGCATAGAGCTTGTCCTGCAATTCGGACGTTCGCGCAATGCGCTCGATCAGTGCCTCTTCAGCATGGTCCTTTGAATGCCAGTGCCCCGTATCGGCCGGATCAAAGTCCTTCAGCCGAAAGTGCTTCCCACTATCCACGCGGAAGGTGTGCGCTATCTTGTCATTCTTCATTCATCACTCCCCTAAGCCAAACTCTATTCCCCTCGATCAAAGAGTAGCAACTCCGGGCCTGCCGTCATCTTCACGTCCTCAGGCAGCCGTATGGGAAGATAACAACGATCGATTTACATCCAACGAGTCAGAGGCTCTCTTGTTCGAATCCGATTTCTTAACCGGCTCACCCGAAAGCAAAGACTCCTACCGCCACTTGGTTGCCCGAGCTGCGGAAGTCGTTGCCACTTCCCTTCTCACAGGACCGTACGCTGGCAAAACACCCTCCGAGCTCGAAACTTTGATCAATCCGAACTTCCTGCCGCAAACCGGATGGTCTCTCGACCAAATCACCGAAACACTACGCACGGTCGTCGCGAACTCCATCAACATCACCCATCCCCATACCGCGGCGCATTTGCAGTGCCCTCCGTTGATGGCTTCGCTGGCCGCCGAAGTTGTCATCAGCGCGCTCAATCAATCGATGGACTCGTTCGACCAGGCGCCTATCGCCACGGTGATCGAGCAAAGGATCATTCGCTGGCTGTGTTCAGAGGCCGGCCTGCCTGACAGTGCCGACGGCACTTTCACTACCGGCGGATCGCAATCGAACTACTTAGCCTTGCTGCTGGCTCGCGAGGCAACCGTTCAGAAGCGGTGGAACTGGTCCGTTCAGAAATCCGGTCTGCCGCCGGACGCGCGAAAACTTCGCATTCTCTGCTCGGACGTGGCTCATTTCACGGTGGAGAAGTCGGCATCCCAGTTGGGCTTGGGCACCGACTCGGTCGTGCGAGTCGCGGTCGACGATCACTTCCGCATGGACCCGGAGGCTTTAGGCAAGGCCTTAAAATCGCTCGGCTCTCAATGATCTGCTGCCGATGGCCATCGTGGCCACCGCAGGAACCACCGACTTCGGATCGATCGATCCTCTGCCGGAAGTCGCGGCGATCGCTCGATCCGCGGGCGCTTGGCTTCACGTCGACGCCGCCTACGGAGGAGCATTGCTATTTTCCGGCCAACATCGCGAGAAGCTTGCGAGCATTGAAGCCGCTGATTCGCTCTCCATCGATTTTCACAAACTGCTCTGGCAGCCAATCCCGTGCAGCGCCTTCTTGCTCCGCGATGCCCGCAACTTCGACTTCATCAAAACGCATGCCGACTACCTCAATCCTGAGCTTCACGAAAACGAAGGGATTCCGAACCTGGTGACCACTTCCCTGCTCACCAGCCGCCGCTTTGATGCTCTGAAGCTGTGGATTTCGCTTCAAACCCTCGGACGGAACGAAGCTCGCGTCTATGATCGACCGTACAGTTGCTCTGGCCGGTCACGCTGGAGCGGTTGTGCGCCGGACATCGCAGCTCGAGCTGGTATGCGATCCCCAGCTGAGCACAGTCGTGTTCCGTTATCTGTCTACCCGCGCCGATTCGGATGAAACCAATTCCGCGATCCGGCGACGTTTGTTCGATCGAGGTCAGGCAGTCGTGGGCCACACCCGCGTTGGCGACCGGCAGTGCCTGAAGTTCACCTGCATGAATCCGTCAGTGTCTGAGGTGCAACTGGAAGATTTGATCGGTCTCGTCGTGGAGCAAGGAAAGGAATTCGAACAGGAATTCAATCGACGCTAACCGGCTGACTATAAAAACACATTTGTTTCGTATTGTACGTACATTAATGTACATGGAAGTGTTCCTGTAGGAACACTTTTTCCACAGGGCAGGCTCGTCACACTTCAACAGGCTTGGAGCTCACCGAGGGGAGCTTCGACTCCTGCCACGCGTCAAAACCGCCTGCGACGTTGAGCACGTTGGTAAATCCGGCGCGCTGCAAGAGGCTGCTGGCAATCATGCTGCGGTAGCCGCCCTTGCAATGCACCGCCAGTGGGGCGTCGTGGTCTATTTCTGGTGGAGAGACTTTGAAATTATCGAGCGGCCACCACGCCGCGCTCTCAATGTGCGCTGCGTTCCACTCCGGCTCGCGGCGTACATCAAGCACTTGCACCTCGCCCGATCGCAACCGCGCACCTAGCTCGTCCGCGGTGATCTGAGCAATCTTCGCCAGCGGCAATCCCGCTTGCTTCCATGCCGCTACACCACCCGCAAGATATCCATCGAGCGCTTCGATCCCTACTCGCGCCAGCCTAAGTCGCGCCTCTTCGATTTGCGATTCCGTTTCGGCGATCAGCACAGGATGCGCCATCAATCCCAGCACCGTACCCGCCCATGACGCGAACTGGCCCGACAGCGCGATGTTCACTGACCCTGGCACATGACCCACAGCGAACTCGTCTCCTGGACGCACATCGAGCGCCAACTCACCTTCTTTCAGCATGGTTTCCAACTCACGCGGTGAGACCGCACGCAGAGCCGGCAACTCCGACAGAGCGGCAGCGCCAGTGCGGTTGATCTCGGCGTCTTTTGAGAAGTATTCGGGGCGCGCGGGCAGGTTGCTGGTCAGCTGCGCGATGAACTCTTCCCTACTCTTGATTTGCAGCGCATAGTTAGTCAGCCGTTCGGTGCCGATCGTCGACGATCTTTCCGCGCGCATGTTCTTCCCGCAAAGAGAGCCCGCACCGTGAGCCGGATAGACCAGGACGCCATCCGCGAGTGCCAGGAGCTTGTGATGCAGGCTGTCGTAAAGCATCCCGGCGAGCTGCGTAGGCGTATGTTGCGGCGACAAATCAGGACGGCCCACGTCGCCAATGAAAAGCGTGTCGCCGGTCAGCACCGCCCAGTGCGACGGAGATTTTTCTTCGTCGGTGACGACGAGGCAGATACTCTCCGGCGTGTGTCCGGGAGTTTCAAGGACACGGATCGACGCGTTACCAAACTTCAACTCGAAGCCATCACTCACGGCAACGTGCGGAAAGGTCGCGCCGGCGTGGGCTCCCATGTATATTTTCGCTCCCGTGCGCGCCGCGAGTTCCTTGTGTCCCGAGACGAAATCGGCGTGAAGGTGTGTCTCAAAGATGTGGCGAATGGTAACGCCTTGCTCTGCCGCAGCTCTTAGATAAAGATCCACATCGCGCTGCGGGTCCACGACCACGGCCTCGCCCTCAGAAGCCAGTATGTATGAAGCGTGCGCCAGGCAGCCCAAATAGATTTGTTCGAAGTACATACCGAAATCCCTCAACCCCTCACGATGCTAGAACAAATCGGAATGGAATGCTATTTGGGGAGGGGTGGGGAGGGCCTAAACTCAGGCGGGCAGCGGAGTAATGAATTCCACCCCGAAACAAAAACCGTTTCGCGATCGAACGATCGCAGGCAAGCGCGATGGCGTTGGCGTATCGAATTCAATCTCCAGCAGATCGCCAGGATTGAGCAGGATGCCCGCGTAGAGCACCATGCCGCCCTCGCTCAATTCAGTGCCGCGGCCTTCGACCACAGTGGTCGAGAAGCCCTTGGATGTGACCACACGAACCGGCATGTCCACAGGCAAGCGATCCCAGCGGCGCGTGTTCGCTGCGGTTTGCATGATTGATCATTATGATCGGCGGAGCGCGGCCCTGCACATTACCAAGGTGAATGTACGCGCATTGCCCATCACGACGATGGCAGTCCACGATTTTAGAAGCGCCGATTTCGCATGGGTCTTAGCGGACTGGTGAGTCAACAGCAGTCGCAGGTGGATTGAGAAGGTTCGGCAGCGACCAGCAAACAATACTGATAGCGAATAAAACTCCGGCGATCCAGATGGCGTGATGTGCAACGCCGTCGACGATCACATCCACAGAACTATGCGCATTCAGCGATCGCTCGACGATCCAACCCACGGACGCAGAGCCTGCAAATAGCGCCCCAGTGATCCGGAGAAGCGAGTAGGCGCGCATCCTGCTCAATAACACGAGAGACGGCATCGTGGCGGCGACCACGATCAACTGCATCGTTTCTATGCCCAAGTTAAACGCCAGAATGCTTCCGACACGCTCCCACTTGCCAAGTCCTAGTTGGCCCAAAGTAGTGGCAAACGCTAACCCGTGGACGAGGCCGAAGAACGCTGCGATTCCTGCTTCTTTCCCCGGAAAGATCGGACGGAGAGCGTGAATCGCGGAGACAAGAATCGAAATAGCGATCAGCACTTCAATCGGACGATTGGGAATACGGACCACTCCCAACGCCGCCAGCGCCAGAGTGATCGAATGGCCGACGGTAAATGCGGTTACGACCTTGATAATCCGGAACACACTTTGGCGCACGCCCGCAGATCCGGCCCAGCGTGATCCAAAGGCAATCAGAGGCGCAGGCAGTAGGAGCGCCAGCAAGAAAAGAAGATGGTCCGTGCCTTCAGCGATGTGGCGCATCCCGAGGCGGAATACGCTGGCGAAACCGACTGCACCCGTGCGTGCGCGGAAGGTGGTCCACCAATTGAGAATTGGCAACTCGGAGCGATCGGCGGCTTGCACGTAATCCAATTGATAGAACGACTGCAGTTCATCCCGATTCTGCGCGACGATTTGGATATCAGGATCGCGCGGAACCAGCACATTCACCAGATAGGCGGCGATCCGTGCTTGATGATGGTTTTCGAGAATGAGGCTTCGGTTGGGGCCACCGTGCGGCAAATCAGCCGTAAACTCCAGGTGAATCTCGCCGAGCCCTTCTCTTATCTGTTCGGGTTGCGGGAACTCGACGGAAACCAGCTTCGGCTTTAAACGAAGGCCATCGATGGTGAGCGACAGATCGCCAAGAACACGCTCCGCATAGTTCCACTTCTCGGCTTCTGAAATGATGCCATCCCGGTTGCTATCGATGCTTGCAATCACAGCCGAGGACACCGCAACCCCGGGGATCAGACGCATGGATGCCTGAACATGGTCTTTCTCTACCGTCAAAAGGATGGCTTGGAGGTACTCATCCAATCGATGTGCGGACGCCGGCGCTCCGAGCAATAAAACGATTGCGGCGGCGGCGGCTAGCCTCCTGTTCATCTCGCAGTGAGCCTCCGACCGTAGTCGTTCGTCGGATCGCGGTACATGGTATGAACATGCATCGCGGGATCGCCGCCCAGGCGCTGGGGCGCATACTCAATGACGAGGTGTGGACCCTGAATCCGATAATAGGCAGTGATATTCTTCCCGGGGTCGGCGGTGATGGGTCCGCTCCAGGCGAACCAGGTCTCGTTGATATCCGCCTTCAGTTCGGCCATTCGGGCGGCGGCGGCGCTCTCGTGAATAATGCCCGCCCATTCGGAGATCAGGTCGAGCAGTATCGCTCGCTGGCGCTCGTTCATCGCGGAAGCCTTGAGGCCCTCGGGCTGGATCGTCTTGCCATCCTGCCCGGGCCCGAGGACAAGATCGGCTAGACGGTAACTGAGAATCACTTGCTTCCGCTGGTTCTCATCGAGAGCGTTGAGCAAGGCCAAAGCCTTATCGCTCTCCCCGGCGAGAGGGCGAACCGTTTTTCCATTGCTGGTGTAGAGAGCAGGCTGGGCGCCGGTCAGCGTCGGGGTGAGAACTCCACGTTCGCCGGCGATGGTGACGTTGAGCGCCAAATGGTGGCCGCCAAACTGCAACATCCACGGATCTTTTTCAGAAGGAGTTCCGAGGATCGAGATGTAGTAAAGATCCTTCCCAAATAGATCAGCGGAAAGGCCACCACCGAACGGCGGTCGATTCCCGCCATTCCCGGGAGGCGGCCCGTTGCCATCCTTATCTCGAGGAGGATTGGGAGGGTTGCCAGTATTCCCATTCCGGGGGCGGTTCGCCTCGTTGATTTTATTGACCTCATCCCCCTCCATAATTTGCTGAACTTTCTCAAAGCCTTTGGGGCTGAGGGCAGACGACACCAGAGCCATCGCGGCGGAGCGCTGAGCGGGACTCATCTCCTTGAGGCTGATACCGCCGCGAGGGACAAAGCCGGTTGGGAGGTTAGACCAGCGAGCCCGCTGCTTTTCATCGTCAAAGGCGAAGAGTACGCTTTGCCGCTGCTTCTGATCGAGTGTCGCAAGAAAGCCTTTGGCGGCGCTCACGATTCGCGAGGTCGCCGTTTGCGTCTGGGCTACTGCAAGTGATGAGCAGATCAGCGCCAATGAAAAAACTCCGCGAGCCGTTCGAATCGACAAAACATTCATCTCCTGGTCTCCTTGCACAACTGCTGAAGTGACTGCTTCAACCTAACGAGTAGTGGGCCGCTTTGTTCGAATGATTTTATACGTGTGGCCCAACCTCCGATGCTGCACTACCGCGCCAAAGCTGGGCGCATTACTCGACTGGGCGACGAACAACTGCCGATCGGCCTGCTACCGCAAGCGACCTATATCAGTCACACTGTGCAGGTGCAGGCGAACCACCTATTGCTGATTGCGACCGACGGAATCCTGGACGCGGAGAACAGCGATGGGGAAGCGTTTGGACTGACACGGCTGGAGGATCTCCTGCTCAAACATCGGGAGGCGCTGTTGCCTGACATCGCGGATCGTCTCCACGAAGCTCTCAGCGATGTTTACCGGCGGTCGGACGACCAGAGCCTGCTCATCATCCGATTTCGATAGGCGTCGGTCAGCCCAGCCTTCGATTCGCCCATTATTATTGGGGATGCGGGCACTCCACGATCTATCTGCGATGATAAATTAATCAATGATTTGCATCCGGTTGTCTGCCTTGCAAGAAGCGCCCTTCAGATCGGGAAGTCTAGTCAGGGACGCCAGTGAAATTGACCGGTAATTTATGAGCGGACGGCGAACCCTACCCTTGGCGCTGTTTCTTCTACTGGTCTGCTTTGTTCCTTCGGGACTGGGACAAGCTCAGAGTAACGGCACCGCTCCATCGAGTTCGCAGATTGCAACCACCCCTTTTTCGAGTGAACCCAAAGGCGCGAGCCGCTGCAAAGTGTGCCACTCCGCCGAAGTGGAAGGCTATGCCCGTTCCGCGATGGCGCACGCTCTGCGCCAGGCAGGAACGGAACCATCCGGAACGGTCGCGATTCCCAACGGCAAGATTACGGCGTACTCCTCGCCGAACGGCTCATGGCAGCGTTTGGAAGCGTCAGGAGATGTCACTAACTACCACATTGATTATGTGATCGGCTCGGGCAATCATGCGAGCGGCTACTTGGTCGACATTGCGGGGCATCTCTTCCAGTCTCCTTTGGCTTTCTACAAGAGCCGTGATGCTTACGATTTGGCCCCCGGCTACGAGAAGACGCGAGATCCGGATTTCACTCGTCCGGTCGCCGAGGGTTGCGTATTTTGCCATGCGGGATCTGCGCTGCATATTTCTGGCACCGACAACCAGTATCGCTCTCCCGTTTTTCCGGCCGAGGCAATCTCATGTGAGCGATGCCATGGGCCCACTGAAAAGCACCTTGCCGATCCTCGAGCCGGAACGATCGTAAATCCCGCAAAGCTTGAACCGGGCGCTCGCGACAGTATTTGCGAGCAGTGCCATTTGATGGGGGTCACCCGGGTGCTGAATCCAAGGAGGGAATTCCGCGATTTTCAGCCTGGCCAACGGCTGGAGAGCACGTTCACCACGTATCACGATGTCTTGCCGGCAAATGTGACCCTGGGGACGTTCAAAGTCATCAGCCATGTCGAACAGTTGGCATTGAGCACGTGTGCGCGGAGCAGCCAAGGCCAATTGTGGTGCGGTACCTGCCACGATCCGCATAACAAGCCGGCGCAACCGGTGGAGTATTACCGGTCGCGATGCCTGACTTGCCACACCGGAAAGTTTCCTGCCGCGCATCCCGACACAGAGAGCAATTGCATCGGATGTCACATGCCGCGCCGGGACGCACAAGATGGAGGGCATACAGCCTTCACCGATCACAGAATTCAGCGACGTCCTCAAGCCCAGACTGGCGCCCCTCCAGCTGGAGATATTTCCGCATGGCGCGAACCGGCGCCGGATCTGCAAAAGCGCAATCTTGGCATCGCATACGTCAGTGCGGGCCTGCAACGTCGATCGGCGAATTCTCTGGTTCGCGGATATCAACTGTTGACTGAGGTTCAGAACGAATTCCCATCGGACCCCGAAATATTCACTTCGATGGGAACAGCCCTGCTGATTGGGAAGCAGAGTTCCGAGGCGGAATTTGCTTTTGAACGCGCTTTGGAGCTGCGTCCTGAATCGGCCGTGGCGGAGACGAATGTCGCCGCGGCCCATCAACAGGCCGGGGATATCGCCGGCACCATGGCGCACCTGGAGCGTGCCGTGTCCCTTGATCCCATCCATTTGCCGGCAGCGAGTGCATTGATCGATCTTTACCGGCAGCACGGAGATCTAACGAAGGCGAACGACCTTGCCGAGAAAGTCCGCACTCTCATGGAGGAGCAACCTGGTCGAGATCTGCATGGAGGTGTTCAGCCAGGCTCGGCATCGACTTCGAGTTCGCCCAAAACAGCAGAGGCCGTGTTCAAGAATCTCAAAGTACTAAACAGCATTCCCTCGGATCAGCTTATTCCGAGCATGCGCTTCATTACTTCTTCTCTCGGAGTTGAGTGTGGGTTCTGCCATGTTGAAGGGCATTTCGACGATGACACCAAAAAGGAAAAGCAAACCGCTCGCAGCATGATGCGAATGATGTCGGCCATCAACCACAATCATTTCGACGGGATGCGCGAAGTAACTTGCTATTCCTGCCATCGGGGATCGCCCCGGCCGATGGATATTCCGGCTGTTGCTGGCGAAGTTGCGCCGCGAGCGGCGGATATCGGCGACTCAAGGCCGCAAACCCAGCTGCCTACAGCCGATCAGATCATCGAAAACTTTATTCGGGCTCTCGGCGGAGCCGACGCGCTCGAGAAAATCACAACGCGAATCGAGAAAGGCAGCATACAGATCGACGGCAAATCACTTGGCGTTGAGCTATTCGATAAGGGCACCGACAAGGAGTTGTTCATCCAGCATGCACCGGCCGGCGACAGCATTACCGGCCTTGACGGGAACTCTGGCTGGGTGAGCGTCCCGAACCGCCCGATGCGCGACCTCACCGGCTCCGATCTTGACGCAGCCCGAGCGGACGCCGACCTGCAATTCGCTTTGCACATCTGGGAAATCTTCCCCGATCTGCGCGTCGAATATCCGGAAACGGTCGATGGCCGTGAAGCATATATAGTCGTGGGCATGCGGGAGGGCCGGCCAGCGTGGAAGTTCTTCTTCGATTCACAGTCGGGGCTGCTGGTGCGGACCGTGCGATATGCCGACTCCCCACTCGGCCTCGATCCCACGCAGATTGATTACGGAGATTATCGCGTCGTCGACGGTGTGAAGACTCCGTTCACTTGGACGATCGCGCGCCCCGGAAGCCGGTTCGTTATCCGAGTACGCGAGGTTCTGCAAAACGTTCCGATCGACGATGAGAAATTCAGAAGGCCTTCCGCCAAGACGGAGAAGAGCTCACAGAGCCGCATTATCCAGAGTAGCGTCTTCGGACGACTCGCGGACCTCATTGCGCCTTCGGCGCGAGATCGATCCAGGTAATATCCTGGCCGAGCGGCACGACGAAGGCATCCCGGTCGGCATGAAGGGCGAGGGTCGGCCGATAAACTCCCGCGTTTCCACGCGCTGGTTGCTCCACCCGCAGCCGGGCTGCGGCTGTGAATGAGGTTGCCGCCGCGAAACCCACGCGGACTGCGCCGGTCTTCGAATTCACTTCGATGCGTTGAAAAGCTCCTGCGTCGAGCGTGAGCCACAAGCCCAACGATGCAACGTAAATTCGCGAACGAAAAGAATCGAGCGGAGTGACTTTGACGACCTCGCGATCTTTCTTCAGGTTGCCGCCAAAGGCCAGCCAACCGAACTGCGGGTCATTCACGATATACGTCGCGGTATTCCAGGCGTGGCCAAAAAAGTTCGGACCATAGTCCCCAGACAAAGGATCAGGCTTCAGCATATCCGGGAATCCATGGAACGCCGCTGAAGCGAATCCCTCCTGGTCGATATCGGTGAGTGCGCCCATAGTGCCGCCGTAACCCACTCGCAGCAAGTAGAGATCGTCAGGATGCTCGCGATACTCGGCCAGCAGAGGAATCGCGTTCAGACCCGAACCGTAATGATGAAGCTGGCGCTCCAGGCGGCGATCCTGTGCGGCAAATAGAAAATCCCAGTAGCGGCGAGCGCTGCCGTTGTAACCCCAGTGCGGAATTGCTGGATCGTAGCCGAGAATCGCATCGAGCGTGACCTCCGCCTTATCGTGATAGCCGAAGTACTTGGTCCAGGCATAGACTTCTTCCTGGCCAGTTGAATCCCACGGCATCTCGCTACCAAATGGGTAAGCTTCCTTCCTCCAGCGCTCGGCGCGACTGCGCATTTTCGCTTCAAGATTGTCCGCTTTTTCTTTCCAGCCCTCCCGCTTGAGGTCGGTGAGGATCTCCGGAAGGATATCGCCCTCCATCTGACCAAAGACTGCCAACTCCTGCGCAAAGTTGGTCATGGCGATCGATGTTTCATACGCCTGATTCAGGTACCAATCCCAGGGATGGTTCGTCACCAGACCCTGATGATTGCGAGCCAGGCGATAGAAGACCCAGTACGCCGCAGCCACGTGTGGATAGTCATACGAGCGATCCACCCGCTCCGAGGCTTTCTTGTCCCAGCTCGTCCAAGTAGTCCAGTCGAAGTCGCTGCGGTAATAGCCTGACGGCATCTCGTTGGGTTGGTAGTAGAAGAGACTCTTGCGCACTCCGAACTGATGAGAGCCTTCTTTATATTGCAATCCACCCCAGAGAACCCCGTCAACGAACTGCTGCAGCTTCTCGATTTCGTCTTTATCGGGCTCGACCATCTCCTTCATGAAGGCTGAGAGCCATGCGCCTCCGCCACCCTCATCGCCGAGTCCGGCAATCCAGGCGCGGCTGTCTTGCATCACGATCTGGTTCGTTGCACGATCGTAGGTCATCACGGATGGGCTTCGATGGAACGGGTCCTTCTGATCGACATACCACTGCCTCGTGGTGAGGAAATGGCCCATGTCCGCGACGGCTTGAACTTCGGGCTTGATGACGAAATAGTGAATTGACTGCAAAGAGCCGTCATCGTACTTCACCGTGAGACGTGAGCGCCCCCAAGTCTTGGCCTTGACGGTATAAGCTCTCCAGCCGGAAAAGAGGTGGCCATCGTCGCCGATGGACAAAGATCCTTCGGGTTCCACCTTCATCGACGCAACATTCTTCGGATATTTGAGAAACAGGCGAGCGTCGATGTCCGTGGGCACAACGTAGCCTGGAACACCTATAGCCAGCGGTCGGCCATTCGCAATCAGTGTTCTTTCGATATTCCGAATCGAATCGGAAAGCAAGAATTTGAGGCCGTACGTTTTCGATTCTTCGGGAGCGAGAGTCTGCGTCGTCGGAGGATTCCAAGGTTGCGCCGTCTTCCACTCATTTTCAGCGTAGGCCTCGCTGTGAACCATCCATTCGTAGAAGCCCTCAAACGTGATTCCGCGTGGCGTGGGATCGGTGAATACAGGCTTCGCTCCCCACGGACCCGGCTTGTCAAGGATGGGGTTGTAAGCCTCGAACGGCGTATTCCTTTCCGGCACTACCAACAACACAGGGCCATGCCCGCTGAGGCGCGTCACCTGCAGGTATCCCGCGTCTTCTCCGATATACGGGTCGTAGAAAGAGCAGCGGGAATGGGCTTCTTCCAGAGAGCGGTCGTTGAGGACGTTGTTGAAGATCATCGGGATGCCGAGTGCGCCGATCTGGACAACCTCCGACGATTTGTTTCTCAGTACGAACCGAAGAACGAGTTTTCCTGACTCGAGCGCCCAACTGCGATTAAGCTCCAGAGGAAAATCCGCCGCCAACGTGGGCGTCAAATCAGAGGCAGCCAAGACGCCTTTCGCCGCGGGCAAAACGGCCACCGGAATACGCACCGCAGCCGTCGAATAGTTGCTCCATTCGCCAGACGTCCCCTTCCGCAAACGGAGCGTAATGTCGCCGAGATGAAAATAACCATCGCGGGAACGGGCGACCAGCAAGTCTCCTGGCGTGAAATCGAAGTCGGCAGCGCCTTTCGGCTTCAGAGCAGCAACGGTCTGCGAAGAGCGAACGAGCGTGAGACTAAATTCGGGAGTGTCGAGGTCGATCGTTCCCTGGCTGAGCATGGGACCGGGAATTGGCGGAGCTTTCGTTTTTCCATCTTGCGAAGAGGCCGCTGGATTTGAGATCGCGATGAGAATGAGTACAAGACAAGAAACTCGGATTGCCGGGGCAATCCTCATAACAGCGAGGTTATGCACGTTTCGAAACCTCTCTTAACGTCATCGAGCAGATTCCCAACTGAGAACTACCGACGCAGAGGATGTGAGTCGCCGGATCACAATCCATTCGCCAGGTGATAGTACATATCGTTCCAACGAAGCTCCTTCATGAAGCCGGCAATGGTGGTATGGGCATCGATCAGCACGCATTCGATGCCAGCCATCTCCGCGAAATTCTCCCAGTGCTCACGAGTCAAGGCATAGCTTAGGGCAGTGTGATGAGCGCCGCCAGCGTGGATCCAAGCGGTTGCAGCAATCTTCAAATTGGGTTCGGGTAGCCAGACTGCTCTGGCAACAGGGAGCTTGGGCAGAGGATGTTGGGGCTGGATCACGTTTACCTGATTGACGATCAACCGAAAACGGTTGCCCATGTCGACCAATGAAGCATTGACCGCTTTTCCAGCCGCAGCGGTAAATACCAAGCGGACCGGGTCTGCTTTCCCGCCAATGGAAAGCGGATGAATTTCAGCGGACTGGCTTCTCATTCGTAATCGAAGGACACACCTCCAGCATGTGGGCACCCAGCACTTGAGCACCGTCCTTCAGGTGATAGGTATAGTCCTCCATAAAGGAAACTCCGCCCTTGAGACCATGGCTCATGACCTTTGCAGCGCGAACAAGAGCTGCGGTCTTCCAGTCCCCTTCCGCCCCAAAGCCGTAGCCATCGGCCATCAAACGTTGAGCGGCGATCCCCGGAAGTTGGGCCAGGCCATGCAGATCTTCAAACGTATCCGTGAATGCATGCGAATCGGTTTCTTTCAGGAAACGAAGCAGGCCGATCTCAATCTTTGCAGCCTTCAGCAAACTTTCGCGACTAGACCCTCCTTTGCGGAGAGACTTCGCCACCGTATACGTTTCGTCATATTCGGCCACGAGATGGTCAGCTTCCGCCTCCGTTACTTGCTGGACGCGCTGCACTAAGTCTCCGACGCCGTACCCACTAACCGTATAGCCCAACTGCATTTGAGCATTGACTTTGTTTCCTTCGGTCACAGCGACGTTTCGCATGTTGTCGCCGAAGCGAGCCACTTTCAGATGCTGCGCATCATGCCAGGCGCAGGCAGCGCGCACCCATGCACCCAACTCTGAGTGAACCTCGGCGTCCTTCCAGTGCCCGACAACTACTTTGCGCCTGAGGCGCATGCGAGCCCCGATGAATCCGAATTCGCGGTCTCCGTGAGCCGACTGGTTCAGATTCATGAAATCCATATCGATTGTCGACCAGGGCAACTCTTGATTGAATTGCGTGTGCAGGTGCAGCAACGGCTTGTTGAGGGATTGCAAGCCCGCGATCCACATCCGGGCCGGAGAGAAGGTATGCATCCAGGCAATTAAACCGACGCACTTTCCTGCGTTATTGGCCTCTCGGCACAACTGGTGAATCGATTCGCTGCTCGTCATCACAGGCTTGGCGACAATCTTCACCGGGATCGAAGGAGACGAACCTAATGCGGCCGCGATCGCGCCAGCGTGTTGCTCGACTGTTTTCAACGTTTCCGGCCCGTAGAGATGCTGGCTTCCGGTAACAAACCAGGCTTCCAGATTCGATAGATCGATCACTCAGTCCTCTTTTCCCATACACAGTTCGTTAGTGCGATCTGGCATCGGCGAGTTGCCTCCAGAGCTAGGCCTTGTGCAAGAGTTGTTGGGAACGTATAGGCTCGTCCGGAATCGAGCAACGCCGACCATGGGGGTAACTTTCGATCGAGCGTCCGCGGTTGACTACATTCGAAGGAAAAGTGCGGGGCGCAAGGCCCTCTCTCCCACTCATGAGGTCTCCTCGTAACAGAAACGAGTAAACGTTTGCTAGAATTATACGCTGACACCTGTTCGACTGCACCAAGAAAGGGCATCCCTCGGCTATGAAGATCCTCTTTCTTCCGGTCTGCATTTTCCTTGCGGGCTTCGCTAGTTACAGCGGCCTGGCTCAGCAGTCGTCCAGTCCGCCCCAGGCTCTTGAGTTACGCGGGGCCGTTCAAGATGTTCACGATCCTTCCATCATTCGAGATGGGCGCACGTGGTACGTCTTCAGTACCTCGAATGGACGGGAACTCGAAGGACAAATCCCTGTCCGTTGCTCCGAAGACCTGCATACGTGGCAAAAATGCGGGTACGCGCTGAATGAAATTCCACTTTGGATCAAGCAAGAGAGCCCGGAAACTAGGGCACTCTGGGCACCGGACATTTCCTACTTTAACGGCGAGTATCACCTGTACTATGCCTTTTCGATATTCGGCAAGAATACTTCCGGCATCGCGCTTCTGACCAATAAGACCCTGAACTCGAAGAGTCCCGACTTTCATTGGGTGGATCGGGGTTTGGTTCTTCGCTCCCGCGCTGAAGACGACTTCAACGCGATCGACCCGAATTTGATTCTGGACGAGAAGGGCCGGGCATGGCTGGCCTTCG
Organism: uncultured Acidobacteriota bacterium; assembly: GCA_963700225.1. Taxonomy (GTDB): domain Bacteria; phylum Acidobacteriota; class Terriglobia; order Terriglobales; family Acidobacteriaceae; genus Sulfotelmatobacter. Next base: position 630,192 of record CAVOWU010000009.1, on the reverse strand, counting down.
GCAGCTCTTGGGGCGGGATAAAGATGAGGCGCATTGACGCCCAAACTGGGTTGTTGTCGTCCGAAGACACGAGGCTGTACTCTCTCGCTCGCCGCAGACGCCCGGAGAATCCCGCGCCAGAACGGCCGGGTCTGCCGAATGATTGGCAGGCGATTGAGGCGCCCTTTATAGTTCACCACGACGACTACTACTATCTCTTTGTTTCCTTCGATCTCTGCTGCCGCGGAATCAAGAGCACCTACAGGATCGTGGTGGGACGCTCCCGCGATGTTACTGGGCCATATGTCGATGCGGAAGGCTCGCCGATGATGGATGGCGGAGGAACTACCTTGTTGCATGGAAACAAGCGCTGGCTCGGGCCCGGTGGCGAATCTGTTCTAAAGCAAGGAAACGGAGACCTGATCGTCTTCCATGCTTACGACAGCGCCAGTGGTCAGCCCAGCCTGCAGATTTCCACGATTGCTTGGACCCAGGGCTGGCCGAAGATTGCCCTGAGGATCGAAGACGCGGCCGGTAAATCGGGAAAATGGTAGCTTGGCTAGAACCGGGACGCTGTTATTCCAAGCGGCGCTTGGCAAGATCAGACCGATCGGCAGGCCGAATATCGGGGTAAACGATTGCCCTATTTTGGTATCATCGGTGCTTCACATTCGGGAGCCGAAGTACGGGGCGGCCTATCTCCATGGACATTCGTGAAATCGCAAAACGTGCGCGAGTTTCGACCGCGACCGTGTCTCGTACGATTAACCGAATCCCAACCGTAAATCCGCAACTCGCGAAGCGGGTCTGGAATGTCGTAGAAGAGCTTGGCTATTATCCCAACACCCAGGCTCGCGCCCTCGTTTCCGGACGCAGCCGGATCTTCGGCCTCATTATCTCCGACATCACGAATCCATTCTTTCCCGAGATCGTTCAAGTCTTCGAGCGTATCGCCGTTCAGCATCACTACGAAATCATGCTCACGTCCACCGGCAATGATCCCCTCTACATGGAGACAGCAGTGCGGCGGATGATCGAGCGCCGTGTCGAAGGAGTCGCCATCATGACATTCGGCATGGAAGAAGTTTTGCTGGAGGATCTGAAGCTGCGCAAGGTGCCGCTCGTATTCGTGGACGTAGGGCCAGCGCGTCCGAGAGTCAGCAATATTCGCATCGACTATCTACACGGGATTCGACAGGCAGTGCAACATCTGGCCGCGCTTCGTCACCACAAAATCGCATTCATCTCCGGTCCGCGGCACTTGAAATCGGCAGAGGCCCGCAAGCAGGCATTCCTCAGCTCGATGTCAGAGATTGGCCTCGACGTCGACAAGACTTTGATCGTGGAAGGAACTCATACGATCGAAGGTGGCATCGTCGCATTCGGCAAGCTATTGGCTGGATCGACGAGACCGACCGCGGTCGTTTGCTCAAACGATATGACGGCGATGGGGGTGATGAGGAAAGCTTACGAAGAAGGAATTCAAATTCCCGCGGATCTCTCCGTGATTGGGTTCGATGATATTCGTTTAGCCCAATTTGTCTTGCCCGCGTTGACCACGGTTCAGATGTCCCAGGCTGAGCTGGCACGTTTGGCCTTCAATGCGCTTCTGAACGAGTTGCAGCGGGACGCGCCGTCGCCCACGGGCACCGAATACCTACTGAAAACGCACCTCGTCCTTAGGGAATCGACAAGGCTCGGTTCCGGCGGCGCAAAGTCTTCGTCGAAGAAGTAGGTGCGCTCCTGCTTCTCTTCCCTGCAACACATGGACCTTGGACCTTATCAAGCTCCCCACTGAAGAACCGTGTAGGAACGGGCGGGAACCTCGAATTTGGTGCGTCCCGCCGCAGTTGAGGGTTTATCGAACGCCTGCGGGGCCACTCGTTGCGGCGAATCGAAGGTGTTGGACGCTTTCAGATCGCTGCCTGTCAGGACGGTCGAATTCAGCAACTTTCCTGGCGCCACATCCTGCCAGTGAATTTCGACCGCGTGACTTTTCGCAAGATCGCGATTGAGGATGAACAACGAAGTCTTGCCGTCCGCGCTCAGCGTTGACGTCACGTCCAGATATGGCACCTGGCCGAAGCCCGAAACTTCATAAGTCGGGGATTCGACCAGCGCGTTCAGCACGTTTCCGCTGGCCCATTGCAACGCCCAACTGTAGGGATAATAGATCGTCTGCCGCAGCAGACCCTTTTCGTTAGTAGCAATCGGCGCGATCACGTTGATCAGCTGCGCCAGACACGCGATCTTGATGCGATCGGCATTGCGCATCAGACTGTTCACAATTCCGCCGACCAGCAGCGCATCTTCCAGGTTGTAAACCTCTTCGAGCAAGTGAGGGCCTTCGTGCTCGTGTCCATTCATCGCTTCAGCGTCGCGGGCGCGATACCAAACGTTCCATTCGTCGAACGAGAGCCACAGTTTTTTCGGCGACCGCTTATGTCCACGGACCATATCGCAAACCGCGAGAGTCTCCGCAATTTGCCGCTCCATGCTCAGGTTCATGGCTACAAATTTTGAGCTGTCTTTGCCGGTCTCCTCTTCGGTGTTGCCGATATAACGATGCAGAGACAGCGCGTCGACATACTCATAACACTGCTCCAACACCTCACGGTCCCACTCCAGATAGGTGGGCATGCCTGGACCACTCGACCCACAGGCGATGAGCTTGAGAGAGGGATCGACCGCTCTCATCTGGCGCGCGGCATCTTGCGCTTTCAGGCCATATTCAGCGGCCGTCATGTGCCCGATTTGCCACGGACCGTCCATTTCATTCCCCAGGCACCAGTGCTCTACTTTGTAAGGTTGGTCGATCCCGTGGCTGCGCCGGAGGTCGCTCCATTTGGTTCCCTTTTCGAGGTTGCAGTATTCCACCAGAGCCGCGGCTCGCTCCGGAGTACCCGTGCCCAGATTCAGGCCCATGAGCGGTTTCGACCCGACCATCTTGCTCCAAGCCATAAATTCGTTCGTACCAAACTGGTTCGTATCGATCGTATTCCATGCCTTGTCGAGCACGTGCGGACGATCCTTCCTGGGCCCGACGCCATCCATCCAGTTGTATCCAGAAACGAAATTTCCGCCCGGATAGCGAATGATTGGAACGCCAAGATTGCGCACTTCGTCCATCACATCCTTGCGAAATCCGTTTGCATCGGAAAGCGGCGAGCCCGGATCGTAAATGCCTTCATAGATCGCGCGTCCTAAGTGTTCGAGAAAAGATCCAAACAGATTTCGGTCCAGAGCCCCAATGGTGCGGCGCGAATCGATGTAGACACGGGCGGATGATGAGGAATCGGAAGGGGCCGCTGCCGAGGATTGACCGAAGGCAAAGCGTCCTCCCACGAGATTCGCGGAGCACGCAACTCCAAGGCCGGTCGCCTGTTGCAGAAACTTTCTTCTGGTACCTGACATGGTTGATTTCTCCTGGAGCGACACCCGGCGATTTACCGAACCAGATTCACGTTCAGCTTTATCGCCTGAATTCTCAGCGTTCGTTAGCGGTTTTGGCAATCTGCATCAAATTGGGCAGCACGTTTCCGAGCTCGCTTTTCCCCGGTTCGCCGAACACGAAATAGAGCTTGCGATAATACTGATAGAGAGTTTCGTAGACTCCCTGAGCGGTTTTGTCGGGCTGGTAGATCGTGAACGGGGCGCAAATTCTAGCTTGCGCCTCGTCGATGGTCTTGAAAGTGCCCGCGGCAAGAAATGCAAAAATTGCCGACCCAATGCCTGTGACCTTGCTGCTCGGCACCAGCACGGGCCGACCCAGCACATTCGCATAAACCTGATTCAACACGAGGTTGTTCTGCGGAATCCCGCCGCCGTTGATGACACGCAGGGTAGGCGCACCGTATTCGCTCATCCGATCGAGGATCACGCGCGTGTGAAAGGCGGTTCCCTCGATAGCCGCGAATAGTTCGTCCTGGGCCGTGTGTTGAAGATTCCATCCCAGCGTGATCCCGCCAAGATTCGGATTTACCAGGACCGTCCGATCGCCGTTATCCCACGTCAGACCGCAGCAGCCCGGTTTGGCCGGCGTGATAGGCTTCCAAGCCTCTGCTCAATTCGGCAACTGTCGTGTTCGCCCGCTGTGCGATGGCGCTGAAGATGTCTCCAGTCGCGGAGAGTCCAGCCTCGACGCCCGTGAATTCAGGGTGCACGCTTCCTTGCACAACGCCGCAGACGCCGGGAATTAATTCCGCCTGTTTCGTGTAGGCGATGATGCAAGTCGAAGTACCCACCACATTCACAACATCTCCGGCCTTCGCTCCAGCGCCGATGGCATCCCAGTGCGCGTCGAATGCTCCCACGGGGATCGGAATTCCAGCGCGAAGGCCCAACTTCTCCGCCCACTGAGGCGCCAGCGTTCCGGCGATCTTGTCGGATGTGGCGTATTGCCCATCTAGCTTCGATCGAACGCCCGCCAACAGTGGATCGACTTTCACCAGAAAACTCTCGGGAGGCAGTCCGCCCAGACCTGCGTTCCACATCCACTTGTGGCCCATCGCACAGACGCTTCGCTTTACATCCGCCGGATTCGTGATCCCGCACAGAGTCGCCGCGACCATGTCGCAATGCTCGAAAGCACTCGCGAATTTCTCCCGCTTAGCGGGATTGTGCCGGAGCCAGTGAAGCAGCTTCGCAAATCCCCACTCAGAGGAGTACACGCCTCCGCACCATTGGATGGCGTCCAACTTCTCGCGGCGCGCAAGCTCTGTGATTTCAGCAGCCTCTTGTTTTGCGCGGTGATCGCACCAGAGGTAGTAGTCATCGAGCGGAGTTAGATCGGCGGCCACTGGGATTACGCTGGAGCCGGTGGTGTCGAGTGCGATGGCCTCGACCTGATCTCCACGAATCCCCGCTTCCTTGATCGCAAGCCTAGTCGCGGAGGCCAGCGCGCTCATGTGATCGCTATGCGACTGGGTCGCGTAGTCCGGATCCTCCCGCTTCCGGTGCAGCGGGTATTCCGAAATGGCGGAGCCAATCAGACCCCGCTCGCTATCGACCAAAGAGACGCGCACGCTGAGCGTACCGAAATCGACTCCTGCAACAATCGCCATTAGTTCATCGCCTCAATTTGAAACAAGAAATGAGGTAGGCTCGTGGGACAGCGGACCACTCGCGAAACCGAAAAAACCGGACCTCGGAGAACTCATTGCGTTTTGACCTGCCCGTAGTAGGCGTTTTTACCATGCTTACGCAAGAAATGCTTGTCGTGCAACTCACGAGCGAGCGGCCGTGATTCGTCGTTAATCAACAGAGTGTGGCACGCCATTTTGGCCACATATTCCACAATCACCGCGTTGTGAGCGGCTGCAGTAGCGCTCGGTCCCCAGCAAAAGGGGGCGTGCCCGGCGACCAAGACGGCCGGAACCGAATCAGGATCGAGTTTCTGGAATGTTCGGCAAATCGCCTTGCCGGTTTCTAATTCGTAGTCCCCGGCGATCTGGGCTGCTGTGAGGGGCTCCGTGACTGGAACCGGACCGTGGAAATAATCGGCGTGCGTGGTGCCGAAACACGGGATCGGAGTCTCTGCCTGGGCCCAAGAGGTGGCAAGTTCGGAATGCGTGTGCGCAACGCCGCCAATGTTGGGAAAACGCCTGTAAAGCTCCAGATGAGTGGCAAGATCTGAGGAAGGGCGAAGCTTGCCCTCGACAATCGTTCCCTCGAGATCGGATACGACCATGTGTGCGGGGGTCAACTCTTCGTACGGGACACCGCTGGGCTTGATGGCAACCAGTCCATGGCTCCGATCGATGCCGCTGACGTTGCCGAAGGTATAGAGGACCAGGCCGCGCCGAACCAGTTCGAGATTGGCGTCCAGCACCTGTTCACGCAGCGCAGGCAACAGCATATGCATCCTCAAGGAGTTGAATCGACATGAACGATCTAAATTCGCTGATATAGTAAACGTTTTCTGTGCAGGGTGCTACAATTTTCCCGGCAATGCCCCGGCTCGGTTCGCGCATGCTTTTCTACCTCGCATGTCTCGAAGCGTTGCCGACTTGCCTCGATCCTTGCTATCGGAAAACCATGAAAACTCGACTTCTTGGGAATAGCGACCTGGCAATTACGCCGCTCGGCATTGGCGCATGGGCCATCGGTGGCGGAGGCTGGAATGGCAGCATGGGACCGCAGAATGACAGCGACTCTATCCCCGCCATTCATGCGGCACTCGACTACGGTCTGAACTGGATTGACACTGCCGCGCTCTACGGGCTCGGCCATTCCGAAGAGATGGTAGCTCGAGCAATTCAGGGGAGAACACCGAGACCATTTGTCTTTACGAAGTGCGAGCGCGTATGGGATACAGACGGCAATATCGGAGCGTCGCTCAAAAGAGAGTCGGTTCGCAGGGAATGCGAGGACAGCCTGCGCAGATTGAGAATTGACGCCATCGATCTTTACCAGATCCATTGGCCAGAGCCTGACAATGACATTGAAGAAGGCTGGAGCGAGTTGGCGCGCCTGAAAGAAGAAGGAAAAGTTCGCTGGATTGGCGTGTCCAACTTCAGCGTGGAGCAGATGAAACGGGCGCAGGCCATCGCTCCGATTACCTCGTTGCAGCCGCCATATGCCGTCGTGCGGCGTGAAATCGAGCAGGAGATTCTGCCCTTCTGCGTCATCCAAAATGTCGGAGTGATCGTCTATTCCCCGATGTACGCGGGCCTGCTCACCGGCGCGATGACGAAAGAACGCGTTGCGGCGTTCCTACCAGAGGACTGGCGGCGGAATCTGCCAGGATTCCAGGAACCGGCGTTATCTCGCAATCTGCGAGTCGTCGACCACTTGCGGGAAATTGGCGGACGGCATGGTCGTAGCCCGGGCGAAGTAGCCATCGCATGGACCCTGCATCATCCCGCCGTCACTGGGGCAATCGTCGGCTTTCGCAGTGCAAAACAGGTCGCGGGGATCATTGGGGCCGCGGACTTCCGCCTGAATCAGAGTGAGCTTTCCCAGATCGAGGATGCAGCGCAGCTAGAGAACGCGAGCAAGGGCGAAGACGGCGCGAGTTCCCAGTCGAGAACCCCGAAAGTCAGGCTCGGCTCATTGACAAAAGGATATAAGGCTCATAGCCTGATTTGTAGTAAACGATTGCTCATCGGAGGGCAGAGAAATGGATTCTGGAGTGAATCGCAGAACGTTCCTGAAAGCGACGAGTGCAACCGCGGCGGGCGCCTATGCTGCGAGTGTCCTGCCAGCCTGGGCAGCCTCCGATAAAAGCCTCGTGGCTGTCTCCACCCCTCTGACCACATTTGCTTACGCCGATGTTCAATTGTTTGAGGGACCGATGAAGCGTCAGTTCGAAGAGAACCATGCCCGCTTCCAGAATCTGGATGACGACCGCATGCTGAAGGTCTTTCGGCAAGTCGCCGGCTTGGCAGCTCCGGGCGAGGATATGGGCGGCTGGTACGACCTTACCGGATTCAGTCTGGAAGGAAACGACTTCCACGGCTTCATCGCCGGCCACAGTTTCGGACAGTATTTATCCGGACTGGCTCGAGCGTACGCCGTCACCGGATCGGAGGCGACGCGGGCCAAGATCAATCATCTGGTGAAAGGCTACGGAGAAACGCTGGATCCGAAAGCCAAGTTCTTCGTCGATTACCGACTTCCCGCATACACCTACGACAAGCTGTCCTGCGGCTTGATCGATGCTCACGAGTTCGCTCATGACCCGATGGCGATGGATATTCACGAAAAATTGACTCGCGCCATCGTCGCCTATTTGCCCGAGAAGGCGTTGTCTCGGGCTGAAATGCGTTCCCGCCCGCACAAAGATACGTCTTACACATGGGACGAGACCTATACCTTGCCTGAAAATCTCTTTCTCGCTTATCAGCGCAGCGGCAAACCTTTCTATCGAGATATGGCCCAGCGCTTCCTGGAGGATGATACCTACTTCAATCCTCTGGCCGAGGGCAACAACGTGCTTCCGTTTGAACATGCTTATAGCCATGTCAACGCATTCAGTTCTGCGATGCAGGCCTACATCACGCTGGGCAGCGAAAAGCATCTGCGAGCTGCGAAAAACGGCTTCGAAATGCTGGTTAAGACACAGAGCTTCGCGACCGGCGGCTGGGGACCCAATGAGGCGTTTGGCGAGCCCGGGACGGGACAGCTAGGCAATAGCCTTACAACCACGCACGCCAGCTTTGAGACGCCGTGCGGAGCGTACGGGCACTTCAAGATTACGCGCTACCTGCTGCGTGTGACCAAGGATTCGCGCTACGGCGACAGCATGGAGCGCGTGCTTTACAACACGATTCTCGGGGCCTGGCCAATTCAAGCCGATGGAACTTCGTTCTACTATTCCGACTACGCCACGACCGGCAAGAAAGTCTGGTACGGACAGAAGTGGCCGTGCTGCTCAGGAACATTTCCGCAGCTCGCTGCGGACTATCACATCAGTACCTATCTGCGTTCGCCAGACGGTGTGTACGTGAATCTGTTCACTCCTTCGAGCGTGCAGTGGAGCGACCAGGGCGGAAAGTACGGACTGAAGCAAGTGACAAAGTATCCGTTCGATAACAAAGTCCAGATTCAAGTCTCGGGTTCGCAGTCGAAAGACTACACACTCTATGTCCGGATTCCTGCGTGGGCCGCACCGAACCCCGTGCTTTCCGTGAACGGGACGCGAGTCTCCGAACCAGTCGAGCCTGGGACTTTCGCAGGTATCCGGCGCACATGGAAGGATGGCGATCGCGTGGAACTCGAACTTCCAATGCCGTTACGGCTTGAGCCTGTGGATGCGAATCATCCGGAGATCGTGGCGCTGGTTCAGGGGCCGCTTGTGCTGCTTGCCGTTGGAGAGTCTCAGCCGACCTTTGAGCGAAACGGTCTGCTGCAAGCCAAGGCGGCGAATAACGCGGCGGGAGACTGGCAGGCGACTTCCGCCAATGGCAGCAACATCACGATGCGTCCTTTCATGAACATCGACAAGGAAAGTTACAGCACATACGTGTTGCTGAAGTCCTAAGCGGATTGGCAGGCTACGGATTCGGAGATGCGTCCGGCGGTTTCGACGGCGTGTCTCCTTCGACAAGTTTGTACCGGTACTGTTCTCGTTCCACCTTGGTTTCATCCTGGCGAAGAAGCGCCAGTCGTTTTAGCAGTTCCGGGAGCTCGCTCTTTCGTCCGCCCTTTCTGAGGGCCTGGATCAAGTGATATAGCGCGGTCTGATCCTTCGGATCGATCTCCAGCGCTTTCCGGCATTCGGCTGCGGCCTCGGAATATTGCCCGGCTTGTAGATAGAGCTTCGCCAGCACTCCCCGTGCTGGTTCAAGCGTGGGGCGCAGGGCAACCGCCTTCTTCGCCGAACGCATTGCAGTTTCGAACTCCGGACTCCCTGGCTCAGTCCCTCTTTGCGTTAGAACGTCGGCCTGCAGGTAGAGCAGGATGGGGTCGTTCGGCTTGCGTGATAGTTTCTCCTGGACGTTCGTCAGCGCCTGATCGAGATCGTTCTGCTGCACTTCCGCCAGGCCTTGCGCAGCTGCACTTAAGGACTGATTCGGATCGAGATTGTAGGCGGTCTCGAAATCGGACTGCGCCTTCTCATATTCGGCTAATTGGACGTAAAGGACACCGCGAGCGAAATAAAGACGTGCCGCTTTCGGTTGCAGGTTGATCCCTTCATTCACGACGTTAATGCCGACCTGGAACGACTGGTGGGTCGCCGAGATCGCTGCGAAATCCAGGTAGAGATTGACATTCTGGGGATCGAGCAAAATAGCCTGGCGCAAGGTATCAACCGCTTTCTCGGTATCATGAGCGTCTTCGTAGGCGGCTGACGCAAGGTCCAGAGAGGCAGCGTCCGCGCCCGTCCCAGCAATCAGCGGATTCAGTGTCGCAAGGGCTTCCTGCGGCTCATGCGCCATCAGTTGGATGGATGCCAATAGCTGCCGTTCCTGCCGGTCATCGGGGCTTAGCTCCAAGGATTTCTTAAAGACACCCACCGCTTCGTCAAAACGCTTGAGTTTTACGAGACATGCAGCGTATGCGTGCAGCCCCTCCGGTTTCGACTCGAATACGGCGTCCGAGGCCGCAAAATACTGCACTGCGGCCTTGCAGTTCCCTTCCTGATATTCCAATACGGCGAGCATGGCATTCGTCGTAGCATCCCGGGGCCGTAAGCGAAGGAGATGCTGCAGCAACGGAATTCCGGCTGGGTTGCCGTTCTCGTATTCGATTTGGGCAGCTCCCTGCAAAGCCGGGATTATGTCCGGGGAAATCTTCAAAGCATTGCGAAACGACGAGAGTGCTTCCTTCTTTTTTCCGCGGCCCGCATAAGCCACTCCTTGCATCGTCCACAACTCTGCGTTTCCTGGAGATTGTTGCAACGCAGGACGGAGCAGTTCGAGCGCCTGGTCAAATTGCTGGTTTCGCAATGCAGCAGCGATTTGAGCAATCCGATCTTGGGCGTTTTGGGCGACGGCCATGGACAGAATGAGGATCGGAGCCAGAAGGATGGCCGTCTTTCGAATGGCAACCATTTCAATCATCGCCGGCCCGAGTGTCTGCCAAAGGGTGCTTTCCAGTCTCTAGAATTCAGCCTGCAAGACATGGTACTCGATGCCAGGCGGTGCATAGGCGGACGCAAGCTTGAAATCGCCGCCGACGGGCTTGCCCTGTCCCTTCTTGAAACAGCAAACGGCCGACTCGCCATGGAGGAAAGCGAGTCGGCCGCCGCGTTCGTTCACGGTGATCTAGAAGGAGAGCTTGCCTCCCAGTTGCCAGAATCGAGGTTCGTGAGATGCAGTCGCGAAGCCGAAGTTCCCATCCGGAAGATTAGTGTCTACGTTCGCGTAGTTCGCGCGATTGAAGATATTGAACAGCTCGAACCGGATCTCAAAATTAACTCTCTCTGTAATCCGGTTGTCCTTGTAGAAGTTCACGTTCGTTTCGTAGAAATTCGGCCCGCGAAACCCGTTGGACTTCTCATTCCCTTCCACTCCGAAAGCCGGAGTGGCGAAGTTAGTCTTTGGAATCGCGCCTGACAGCCAGGATTTGTTGTTGGTGGACTGACTGTAGCTCGTCGCATCTGGGTACGCGATGTTATCCCCATCCGCGTTGTAGTCGCCACTGCCGGCCTGGAATGCAACCGCCGGGTCTGCGGCCGAACACCCAGTAACGTTGCTCAGGTTGCCCGATGAACAGACAGCCAGGAAGCCGTTGGAATTGCCGGCCGTCAGAGGATAACCAGACTGGAAGATACTGGTGCCGCTGATTCCCCAGCCGCCCGTGACATAGCCGAGCGCTCCTCTTCCACCATTCAGGCCCTTCACCGAATAATTGAAGCTGAGAGAGAATCGGTTTGGCACATCAAAGATAGATGGCCCGTAGTACTGTTTTGGATTCAACCCCGCGGAATTTGGATAGTCCAGCGCATCGTCCTTGGACTCAGAACGGGTGTAGGACGCATCGAAGTATCCACGTGAGAAGTGACCTCTCACGTCAAAAATCACGGCGTTGTAATTTCCATACCGGTCGTTGTCGGCATAGGCGATCGTCCCGAAGCTCTTGTTCAGCCGGGTTGCGCTCGGAATGACCGGAGTCGCGCTCGTATTTTCCTGATTAATCAGGTCGCCAGCGAAAGCATTAATATCCACTCCGTACGAAACGTTCCCGATAGAGTTGCCGTTGCCGACGATATTGTAGGAATGGGACCCGTTATATCCGACGCTAGCCGCAAATTTGCTCCCGAGTTTTTTCTCCAAGGTGACCGACCATATGTCCGACTTGGGAGATTTCAGCAGCGGATTGATGCCGCCGATCGCGAAGCTGGCACCAACGACTCCGCCCTGCGAGTTGAGGCCGCCACCGGATTGTGGTGTCGGGCCCGATCCCGTCCCGAAAGTCGGGAATGTAAATCCGAATGGAGGCTTGCTGCTGTTGCCGAGAACAAAGATTGGAGCTTGAGCCGACGCTGTTCCGCCAGCAACAAACGTCGGAGCCACTTCTCCTGGAGGGCTGCCGCGGAATTCTTCTTGCACGTTAGCTTGTGTCAACCAGTTGTTGTATATCCCAAAGCCACCGCGAACCACCCAGTCACCTTTGCCTGTGGGATCCCAAGCCACGCCGATGCGCGGACTGAACAGGTTGTCCACTGAGTGCAGTAGAGCATTGTGCGTCGCCTTGGCATAGCCGTTGGCAACCTGTTGCTGCTCCGTTGAACCGGTACCCAGGTAGAAGTTCCCGAAGACAGTCGACGAACTCTTCGACCACGGGTTTCCGCTGTCGTCATACCGCAAGCCTAGAGTTAGAGTCAGATTCTTTCTCGCCTTCCAGGTATCTTGCACGAACAGTCCGAAAGTTCTTGAAGCGGCATCCCAACTCCACAGCTGCTCTGTACCAGTCGCGGGATTGTAATAAATTCCGTTTTCGTTACCCGGATTATCCTGCGCCAGGGTCAAGAGATTGGCGAACGAAAACTTGGGCTGCGACCATGGTCCCTGAAAGGGCTCTACGTCATCCCCGTACCATCCTTCGTAGCCGACCTTCAGAGTGTGCGCTCCCTTAACATGTGTGAGCACATCGCGCCAGTGATAGTTGTGCTGAATGAAATCGCCTTGCGCGAAACCAACGCCATAGGCCTGTCCCGAATCCACGTTGATGCCGTTCACCGAAATCGAAGGAACCGTATAATCCTTGGCGCCGCTGCCCAGCACGCCCTCCACTCGGCTCTGGCCGGCGGTAAAGTCGTTGAGCGTGGTGGGAGAGAAAGTGTGCGTCCAGGTCGCCTGCCCCGCTACTTGCCACGTATTGTTCAATGCGGAGAATTGCGGCATCGGCGATGGTGCGCCCGTCAGGAGAAGGGTGCGGAAGATGCTGGCATAAATTCGATCGTTGGCGAACCCCTTATCCAAACGCGCGAAATACTGGGTACCGTTTCTCCTCGAGGTTGCACCAAACGCACCCGTGTCAATCATCGGCGTTGAACAGGGAATGTTCTCAACCACGGCTGTTCCACAAACTGAACTGCCAAGAACATCGGATGCGGTTTGTGAAACTGTGACACCGGATACTCCGGAAGGCAGGTACTTGGCAAGAACTCCGCTTCCGACCGTGCCCGGGTTGTTTGCCTGTGCGAAGCTGATGAACTCCGGTGCAGGGAAGTTTACTGATCCGCCCGCGCTCGAGGATGAGCGCAACGGTTCTACCGAAAAGAAGAAGAAGAAATTATGGTGTGGAACCACCGGCCCGCCGATGGCGAAGTCCATATTGTTGGAATGGAATGGCAGGTAGGGATAGCCCACGAAGTGCTGGCTGGCAAACATTTTCTGGTAATAGAACCAATCGGATGCTGAACCGTGGAATTGATCCGTTCCAGACCTGGTCGTGAACATGGTTTGCAGTCCGGCAGCGCGACTGTATTCACTGGTAAACGTATTTACCTGAACGCTTGTCTCCTGGATCGCTTCCGGTTGAGGAGTCAGATTCAGGACGCCCTGGCGGATTCCGCTCGTCACGTCCAGTCCATCCACAACGTACTGGTTGTTGTTCTGGCCTTGGCCGTTTGCGCTGGCGTCGACTTGCTCTTCGGTCGAGTAGTTGTCAACGCCTGATGCGGGACTTCCGGATGTGCTGGTTCCTAAACCGGAGGCACCGGGCGCCATCGTCACGAGCGTAACCAAGTTGCGGCCGATAACCGGCAACTGGGCGACGGCGCGGTTCTCGATCGTCATTTGATTGCGGCTGTCCGCGGTGTCGACTATTGGAGCTTCTGAAGTGACAACCACGGACTCGCTCACCGAGCCTACCTTGAGAGAGATCGGCACATTGAGGTTCTGTTCGGTGAGAAGGGTGACATCAGCCTCAGACTTCGAGAAACCTGCGGCTTCGGCGGTGATCTTGTAGCTACCTGGAGCGAGGCTGACGAAACGGTAGTTGCCGCCGTCATCGCTGGTTGCTACTGCGGTCACTCCGGTCGCCGTATTCTGCAGGTGAATGGTGGCTTTGGCAACACCTGCTCCGCTGGGGTCTTTAACTTCTCCCTGAATGCTGGCCGTGAACTGAGCAGATGCCACACCGGCGGTGAACACGAGAATTGAAAACAACCAGAACGAATAGCGAGACATCATGCTTCGCGGCATGGATTCCTCCACAGGTCGTCAACGTCAAGAACCACAGGGTTTACCGAATTGCGAGAAAACGTTTACTCACAATGCGTAATGTATAAATACTACAGCCGGAGACTGTCAAGAACTTTTTTGCTTTTGATCCTCTTATGGAAATTTCCAGCGCTTGTTTTTGGATAATCCAGTCTTAATGTTCTCTCGAAAAGCGCCACGAAAAACTCTTAGGAATGGCTGAGTGTCTTGCTGCTTACAATCCCTGCTCCTTCGCGAATTGTGATCAGCTGGTTGGCAGAAACTTTCTTGAATTGCTCGCGAAGTCCGTTGGGCCAGAACACTTCGACGTCAGCCAAGACAGCGGCTCCCAAGCCGAAATGCAGGCGCGGATCGTTGCACGAATAGTAGCTCGACTGGCTCAGTAGAGCTTGCGCCTGCACTTTATTCCCGTAGTGGACCAGAACGCGGGCACCGATCGCACTGCGGTTTGATTTCACGCCCTCCAGTTTCACCTTCAGCCAGTTTTGTTTCACTGTTATGTCATTCCGCAGAAGAGAAGGTGGTTCGTTCATGTTGACAATCAGAACGTCCAGGTCGCCATCATTGTCGAAGTCTCCGAAGGCGCATCCGCGGCTACTGTGGGGTGTAGTAATTCCCTCCCCCGCCTGGGTCTCCAACTCTTCAAAAGTGCCGTTCCCCAGGTTGCGAAACAAGACACGCGGCGTCTTGTATGGATATTGCGGCAACTTGCGTTCGACTTCGGGATAGACGCTTCCGGTCACAAAAAATACGTCCGGGTAACCGTCATTATCGAGGTCAACGATCCCTGCGCCCCAACTGGTGAACCGGGTCTCGACCCCAACCTTCGCCAGGCGCGTAACCTCATCGAAATTTCCTTTTCCGTCGTTACGATAGAAGCCGCTAGTGTCCCCGATAAAATGGGTCTTGAACAAATCGAGGTGTCCGTCGAGGTTGTAATCTCCGATACCGACACCCATTCCAGCTTGCTCCATGCCGTCGTCGCTTAACGCAACCCCGCGCATTACGCCCTCTTCCCGGAACGTCCCGTCGTGGTTGTTCATGAACAGCAGGCTGGGAGTTGAATCGCAGGCGACGAAGATATCCGGCCAACCGTCTTCGTCGAAATCCGCGGTGACCACAGTCATGCCATAGCTCTCCGTTGCTCCGGCGAGTCCGGCTTGCTTGGTGACGTCGGTAAACGTCCCGTCTCCGTTGTTGCGATAGAGAGAATGCCGGCCCGTGGGAAGTCCTCGCGGACCACAATTGACCGGGATGCCTTTCCAATTGCAAGTGGAGTTCTCGCCCGGGGCAGGAGCATGTTCAAACGAAAAGCGGATGTAGTTGGAAACGAAAAGATCGAGATGACCGTCGCGGTCGTAATCCAGAAACGCGCACCCGGCACCCCATCGCGCCGGACCCGATTCCAAAAGTCCGGCTTGCTTTGTGACGTCAGTAAAAGTGCCATCGCCGTTATTACGGTAGAGGCGATTCTGTCCGAAGTACGTACAGAAGATGTCATCGAACCCGTCGTTGTTGTAGTCGGCGATGCAAACGCCATTCGCCCAGCCTGCCGCCCGGAGTCCGGCTTTATCGGTCACATCTGTAAAAGTTCCGTCGCGGTTATTCTTGTAGAGCCGATTGGTCGCCTCGGGAGGATCGCCTTCCAGGCGCGTGCCGGAAAGCAGGAAAATATCCATCCAACCATCGTTGTCGTAGTCGATGAAAGCGCAGCCACACCCATTGGCCTCGAGGATGTATTTCTTGGCATCCACTCCTCCGTAGATGACTGGCATGTGCAATCCTGCCTCTTTCGCCACATCGGTAAAACGCGCGTTGAACGGGCGACCCGAAGGGGCCGGTTTGGCCTGCGCCTTCACCTCACGCGTGGCGATTCCTTGCTGCTGCCCAAGCAGTTGCTGGGCTGACGCACAAAGGGAAAACAGGACGAACGAGCGACGGGAGATAGCCATAAATTGCAGTCGATTGCTAAGCGTCCATTATCGCAGGGCAAACGGTATTCGAGTAAAGGTTTACTGACTAGTTGGATTCCTTGTCCGAGGAAACGACCAGCTTGTAGCGGTTCTGATCAGCTTCTTCCTTGGTGGCGTCCTGACGCGCTTTCGCCAAACGCTTCAGCAGGTCCGGAATCTCTCCCTGGTCGTTGGTTTTTCGGAGCGCAACGATCAGGTGATACAAGGCCGTCTGGTCGGACGGATTCCCTTGCAGGGCCGCCCGGCACTCTTTAATCGCCAGCGCATTCTGTCCGGAATCCAAGTAGAGCTTCCCCAAGACGTTGTGCGCTACGGAAAGAGTAGGCTGCAAGGCGATCGCCTTCTTGGCGGATTGCACAGCCTGTTGGAATTCCGCGCTGTCCGGAGCGGGCGCCTTCTGCGACAGAATGGCAGCTTCCAGATACCAGAGAAATGCATCTCCTGGCTTCCTGGCCAGTTTTGAGCGAACCGTCGCTAATGCCTTGTCAGGATCGTTCTGGTTCTGCTCCTCGGCGACCATGCCCTGCGCGGCGGCGCTAAGAGCCTGCCGCGGATCCAGCACTTCGGCCTTTTCGAAATCCGCTTCTGCCCTGTCATAATTCGCCATCTGCACATACAGCACACCGCGTGCCAGGTAAAGATCGGCGGCTTTGGGCTCGAGATTGAGGCCCGCATCCATCATGTCGATACCCGCCTGAAACGATTGATGAGACATGGCAATGTTCGCGAAATCGACATAAAGAGCGACGTTATGCGGATCCTTGACGATGGCGTCATGGAGGGTTTTGACGGCGTTGGGAGTATCTTTCTTGGCCTCATAAGCAGCGGCGGCCAACTGCATCGTGCTCACATCGGGAGAGCCTGCCTCGAGAAGAGGCTGCAAGGTTGCGAGCGCAGATTCAGGTTGTTCGGCCGCAAGTTGAACTACGGCCAAGCCGCGGCGTGCCCGCGGATCGTCGGGATGAGAGGCCAATATCCGCTGGAACACAGGAATCGCCTTTTCCGTCTGCCGGAGCTCCATCAGACAAGCGCCGTACTCCTGCAGGGCTCCAGGCTGCGAATCGAGGAGGGAACCACTCTGAGCAAAGTGCTGGACCGCTGCCGCACAATCTCGTTTCTTGTACGCAAGGACGGCCAGCATCGCATGACTTGTCTGGTCATTGGGACGCAGCCGCAGCACGTGCTGCAACAGCGGGACAGCCGACGGGTTACCCGCCTCGTATTCCAATTGCGCTGCGCCCTCGAGGGCGGGAAGATAATCGGGTACGATCTTCAGCGCGTTCTGATAGGAAGCCATAGCGGCCTTCAGATTGCCGCTTCCGGCCTGAGCCAAACCCTGAAGCATCCAGAGCTGAGGATTCTTCGGAGATTCCTGCAGGGCGGGCCGGATGAGCTGCAGAGCTTTTTCAAACTCTCCGCCACGCAGAGCGGAGGTAATTGCGCTGACCTGATCGTTTACGGTCTGCCCGAACGCAGCGGAAAAGAGCGTCACGAAAAGAATGGCCAAAGCAAATTTCTTCCAATTGAACACGGACATCATCGATTTTGACGCGACGCGCCCAATTTCCCGCCTCCCGCCTTTATACTTCAGCCGGCGCCGAACCGCATAGTAATCTGAAGCCGATTGTTTCCGACCAATGTTCACAACGTTCATGTCAGATAAAACTTTCTGCGATCGCCGGCTTCCGATGCGACGAACTCCAAATTCGAAGTGTGCCCTCTTGATCGGCTTCCTGGCTGTGTTTGCGGTACCACTCTCATGGACACAGAACGCTTCCGCAATCGTCAAAATGAATGTTCATGCCGACCAATCCGACGGAACGGTCGCGCCGATTTGGAGTTTCTTCGGATATGACGAACCCAACTACACCTACGCTCCGAACGGCAAGAAGTTGCTCGCCGAACTGTCAGCCCTGAGCCCGGCTCCAGTTTACGTGCGCGTACACAATCTCCTGACCACCGGTGACGGCTCTGCTTCTCCGAAATGGGGATCGACAAATGTCTATACCGAAGATGCCACGGGAAGGCCCGTTTACAGTTGGACGATTCTCGACCGGATATTTGATACGTTTCGTGCCACAGGCGTGAAGCCGTTAGTGGAAATCGGATTCATGCCCGAAGCTCTCTCGACTCATCCACAACCGTATCGTCACAATTTTCCGCACGGTGACATCTTCACCGGATGGGCGTATCCGCCCAAGGACTATCAGAAATGGGCCGAGCTGGTTTTTCAGCTTGTGCGCCATTTGCGCGAACGCTATGGCGACGCTGCAGTGAAAACCTGGTTGTGGGAAGTGTGGAACGAGCCTGACATTGGATATTGGAAAGGGACGCCGGAGGAATATTTCAAGCTCTACGATTTTTCGGTGGACGCGGTTTTGCGAGCGCTGCCGGACGCGCATGTCGGAGGGCCAGACAGCACCGGTCCGGCGTCTCCGAAGGCTGCTGAATTTCTTCGGATGTTCCTCGAGCACTGTGCTCATCAGAAGAACTTTGCCAGCGGAAAAACCGGCTCGCGTTTGGATTTCATCGCCTTCCATCCGAAAGGCGCGCCCAAGTGGGAGAGTGATCATGTGCGCATGGGGATCGCCCATCAACTAGCCGCAATCGAAGCGGGCTTCCAGATCGTGGAATCCTTTCCAGAATGGCGGCACACTCCGGTCATGCTGGGGGAATCTGATCCGGAAGGTTGCGCCGCTTGTTCCGCAAAAGACAACCCGCAGAACTCTTACCGGAATCGGCCCTTGTATGCGGCTTACACGGCGGAGGTTTTGGACAGGATTTATGCGCTATCCAGGAGCGAAGACGTTAACTTCCTTGGCGCGGTGACGTGGGCTTTTGAATTCGAAGATCAACCTCCGTTCGAAGGATTTCGCGAGCTGGCCACCGATGGAATCGACAAACCTGTTCTGAATGCATTTCGGATGTTTGGACTGCTGGGGCGCGAGCGTGTGAAAGCGACGAGTACCGGTACTTTGCCCACAGAAGATGTGGTGAGAGACGGAGTTCGTGGTCAACCTGACATTAATCTGATCGCGGCCCGGAAGGAGCATGAGATCGACGTCTTAATCTGGAACTACCATGACGACGATGTTGCCGTCTCGCCGGCGTCCGTGGATCTGAATGTCGATGGTTTACCCACGACGGCATCCCACGGCGTGCTCGAGCACTTTCGGATTGATTCGAGCCACAGCAACGCGTTTACGGCCTGGGTGGAAATGGGATCGCCGCAGTCGCCTTCTGCCGCGCAGATTGAACAATTGCAGAAAGAAGGACAGCTACAGCTTCTCGGTTCGCCCACGCAGATCTCGATCGAAAAAAGTTCGATAGATTTGCGGTTTGATTTGCCCCGGCAAAGCCTGTCCCTCGTACGCCTTACGTGGTAAGAATCCGTCGGAGGCTCAAACCTTTCCCACAGATTTCACGACGGCGGAAAAGTCTTGGTCGCCCAAACCCTGATCGATGGCATGTTTGAAAATGTCTAGCGCGGGAGCCGCAGTCTGGAGCAGAAGACCACCCTTCGCCGCTTCGTTGATGGCGTACCCGATGTCTTTTGTCATCAGCTTGAGCGGAAAATTTGCACTGAAGTCGTCCGCGGTCATGGCTGACACAATCCTTTTAATGAGCGGGCTTGCCAGCGCGCTATTGGAAAGAACAGAAACGCTTTTCTCTCGATCGAGTCCACCCTCACGAACGAGGGACATCGCCTCCGCAAAGGAGGCCGCTTGTACTCCACAAACGAAGTTGTTAATCAATTTCAAGAGCGCGCCACTGCCGTTCGGTCCGAGGTGCAGCACTTCCCTTCCCAAGACAGATAAAATTTCCCGCGCTCGTTCGAAACCGGCGGTCGAGCCCCCTACCATGAAAAACAATTCTCCCGCTGCGGCGTGCGGTTTAGTCCCAGTAACTGGCGCGTCGAGAAACTCACACTTTCTTGCGGCCGCTGCAGCTGCTAGCTCTCTCACCCAATCGACCGACAGCGTGCTCGATTCCAATAACAGCGAACCTGCGGGCGCTCCATCCAACGCACCATTTTCCCCAAGCCAAACACTGCGGGAAGCAGTATCGTCCGCGACCATGCTGATGACGATCTCGGAGCGCGCAGCAGCCTCATGCGGCGTAGCACAAACAAAGGCTCCAGCTTTCGCGAATTTCTCCGTCGCCCCGCGGCTCCGGTTATAGACCGACAGTGGAAAGCCCGCGGAGAGCAACCGCGTAGCCATCCCCCCGCCCATGATGCCCAGTCCTAGAACTGCGACGTGTGGTTTTGACATATGGCACTCTTCATCCTAAAGAACTGATCTCGATCAGCGTCTGCGCTGATTGTGCGACATGAACCGGATTGCGCAGCGCTCGCCCGAAACCTTCGAAAGCAACCTCCATTACATCTCCGTCTTGCAGGCGGACGCCAGCCCCGAAACTCAGGCAATCGGTTCCGAAATAATGAACATGGACATCCCCGGGCCGGCGATGAGTTTCAAACTTAAAGTGATGATGTTCAAGATTCTGTAAGCTGTGGCACATCTCCGCCTCGCCGGTCTTAAATCCCCCGGACCAGAGTACTGTGCCCTCGCGTTCAATCTTGACCTTCGCAGACACCGAGGAAAATTCAGGATCGACGACGAGTTCGGGACCCAGCGCGCAGGTTCGAAGCTTTGAGCCGGCCAAGTTCAAGTAATTCTTCTTCTCGAAGCGATGATCTGAGAATTCGTTGCCGCCGGCCATTCCTACACGATAGGGAGACCCATCTCGCGCAATCACGTAGACGCCCGCAATCTCCGCTTCCTCGCCGCCATCTTCGGAGTAGGCCGGGATCTCGAGCGGTTGCCCGTGGCCTCGCAACATCGCGCCGGTACCTTTATAAAACCACTCCGGCGGAGTGCCGATCGCTCCGACTGCCGGACGCCCTCCTTCTTTTCCCCACTGAAACATTTTCATACTGTCTGTCATATCGTTGGTGTCCGCGGCATGCATCGACTGGCGATCTCGCGCACTTCCCAGATGCGTGAGGCCGGTGCCGGAAATTATGCAACGAGAGCATTCGTCCGGATGGTCAATCGGCGGCAAGAGTCGCCATTCAGACTGACCGCCGTAGATGCTGTCGTAGTCCAGGCGCTCGCTCGTGAGTCTCTTCTGCGCCATATCGTTGAGCTTCACGCGCTCCTTGATCGCCGATTGCGCCAGTTCATAGACAGAATTACAGCCATCGAGCACGCGCAGGTGAGGTTCTTCGACCAGCGCTACGCGTCGTACGATTCCCTTCTTGATCTGAACTAGACGCGTCATCGAATCTGATCCTCTCCTCGCACTCATTTACTCGACTACCTCGAAGTCTTTCAGCTTTGTCTCGTCGATGCTGAGACCGAAGCCCGGCACATTTTCATCCAAATCGATGAATCCATCTTTTGCCTTCGGCTCGCCCGCAAAGAGATACCAGAACAGTTCATTCCCCACTTCCACATCTACCATGGGGAAATACTCCGCCATCGGGGAATTCAGACTGGCCATGACTACGTGATAGTTATGCATCTGTCCAGCATGAGGAATGACCGGAACCGAATAAGCCTCGGCCAGCGCCGCAATCTTTCGCGCCTGGGTGATGCCCCCAACCCGGTTGGTATCGAACTGGATATAGTCCACGGCGCGTGCCTCGAGCAGATCGCGGAATCCGGCCAGAGTGAATTCGTGCTCGCCGCCTGCGATCGGGATCCTCCCACAGGATTTCAATTCGACATACCCGTGAATATCGTCAGGGATGACGGGCTCTTCGAGCCAGCGAAGGTGAAAAGGTTCGAGGAGTGGAAGCATCCTCTTGGCGTAGTCGAGTGTCCAGCCCATGTAGGCATCGGCCATCACGTCGACATCGCTGCCAACGGCTTCTCGCACAGTGCGGACGAGCTCAACATTGCGCTGCATCCCAGCGGCGCCATCCACCGGCCCCCATCCGAAGCGAAGCTTCATCGCTTTATAACCGTCATTCTTATAGCGCGCCGCCTCTGCAGCAAGTTCACTCGACTCGGAGGCATATAGACGGCTCGCGTAGACAGGAATGCGCGGCTTCGTTCGGCCGCCCAGCAAGCGGTACACGGGTTGCTTCGCGGATTTGCCCAGGAGATCCCAAAGGGCGATGTCCACTGCGCTGATCGCCACCATTCCGATCCCTTTGCGTCCAAACGCCATCGTCTTGCGGTACATGTGCTGCCACAGGAACTCGATATCCCACGGATTCTGGCCGAGCAGCAGTGGCTTCAGATAGAGATCGATCGTCTGCTTCGTAACCTGCGGAGCTAGCGCCGCGTTGCCGACTCCCACGAGACCATCGTCTGTGAAGATCTCGACGACGAGCCATCCGTGGAAAGTGAACGTTCCCATCGACGCTTGCGGCAACTGCAACAGATCCATCGGATTCGTGCAGAAATGTGGGGGCAATGGCACCGTCTTCCCACGCCACCGAAACACGCGCGTTCGAATTTCTTTGATCTTCATCGGATCTTCATCGCGCCCCTTGAAAAGTCAATCGCCGCTCAATCTCCGCGGGTTGGAATTGTGGAATCGCGACCAGAATGATAACGAACGCGATGATATGAAACATCCCAGCCAGCGCGAGCACGACCCCGTAACCGATACCGTGATCGAGTAGATAGCCCACCAGTTGGCCGAATGCAATTCCGCCCATCGCTCCGCCAAACCCAACCAAGCCGGCCACAGAACCCACCACGCGCCGCGGCAGAAGATCGGTGGGCAGCACCATCACCAATGTCGACCACGATTGCTGCCCGAAATACGCGACGCTGAAAAGCACGATAGCCCAAGACACGGCCACGTGGGGAATAAACACGACGAAGGGCATCATAGCGGCACTCAATCCCAGAGCCACCTTCCTGGCCACACTCAGCGAGAATTCGCGACGCACCAAATAGCTCGAGAACCATCCACCCACGAGACACCCGACACCGGCTGCGGCATAAGGAATCCAGGCAAATGCGCCCACGGCCTTGATGTCGAACCCTCGCGCGTCGTAAAGGTATTTCGGCAACCAAAAGAGATAGAAGTACCAAGCCGCGTCGCTCAGAAATTTCGCCGTGACCATTCCCCACACCTCGCGGACGCGTAAAAGATCGATCCAGCGTACGTTGGTGCGGCTTGGTCACCGTCTGAATCTTTCGCTACCCGCGATAACTCCGGAGGGTAATACGAAAAGTGCCACCATGCTGTCCATAGCAGCCCGAGAGAGCCGGAGATCACGAATATCCATCGCCAACTGAAGAAGCTCAGGATAATTGCAATCAGAGGCGGAGCGATCACCGCGCCCACAGCCGTCCCTGCGTTGATGATACCCATCGCACTCGCGCGTTCCTCGGTTGGAAACCATTCCGCTACTGCTCTCGTCGCCGCCGGGAATCCACCGCCTTCGCCCATCCCGAGCAGGAAGCGGCTCACCGCAAGCATCGCGAAACTCAAAGCCAGCGAGTGACTGGCGCAAGCCACGGACCAGAAAATCATGATCAAGGTGAATCCTCGCCGCGTTCCCAATGCGTCAGTTAACTTCCCCCCGCCGGCGTACATAAAGGCGTAGGAAAATAGAAATGTGGATTGCAGCGTCGAAAACTGTTCATTCGAGAGCGGGATGTCCTTCCCGATCGCTTTCACAGCAACCGGAAGTGTCTGGCGATCGAGGTAGCTGATCGCGATAGCCGCGCTCACCAGAACTGCAACTCTCCACCGCCGCAAGCGCCTGCTCCTTGGTCCAGCTGATCAGAGATCAAGCCGATCCGATTGTTATGATCTGATTAAGCTGACCTTCAGTTCTCGATCCATTGGTCACGGCCTGCCCATCAAGATCTGGCAACCTGCGTCCAAACCTGCATCGAAGTTGCTTGCCGGTTGGCCCACGCGTAGTACGGAATGAAAGTCAGCGGAACTTTCTTCGTTCTTTCGCTTGCACCGGTGTATCGCGGATACAGAGCGTTAGCGGAATCACTCCTCTCGTAGGTGATGCCAGTGTGGTGGAGCAAGAGCACTCCGCCGAGAACATCGCTCTTCATCTCGCTTTGAAACTCTGAGTCGGGACGCTTCCCCAACGCCAAGGCCACATCACTCAGCGTAACGCCGCTCGACTGATCGAGTTCTTCAAGACAGTAGACAAGCGGACCGCGCTGGACGGCGACCCGGCCTGTGTCATCGGCTACTCTCGGGTTTGCCTCCAGTACCCGCGGTGTCATCGCCATCTGCAGATGAACACGATCTCCGGCAGACCAGCGCCGACGTATGGGCAGATATTCGCCCGGTTTGACCCCCGCCAACGGTACACCGTTGACTGACACCGTGGCACTATCCACCCATCCAGGAACCCGCAAATAGACCACAAAGTCAGCGGGTTGCGACGGCGTTACTGTCATCTCCACGCTGCCATCCCACGGATAATTCGTTTTCTGGGCGATCTTCAGACCGGTGCCGCTCTCCAGATGCCAGTCCAAGGCTGAATTGTCATAGAGGTGCACGTAGATTCCATCATTGCTCGTACTATAGAAGTACCCCGGTAGAGAGCCGAATGTGCGCTCGAGATTCGGCGGACAGCAGGTCGTGTCGTACCAGGAGTTGCGGATCTTGTCTCCGCCGGAGGGATCGAAAGCCAGCGGGTTGCGATAACAGTACATCACTCCATCGAGAGACATCCCCGAGTTGATGCCGTTATAGAGGGCGCGCTCAATCACATCCGTAAACTTCGCATCTCCGGTCGCTGCCAGCATGCGCCAACTCCACATCATGTTGCCGATGGCGGCGCAACTCTCCCCGTAGGCACGGAAATTCGGAAGCTCGTACGCATCGCCGAACGCTTCCCCATCGGCCCGGGAACCGACCCCGCCGGTTACGTACATCTTGGTCGTGGTCATATCGGTCCAGAGTTTATTCAGCGTCGTCCAGTAGGAATCGTCGCCGGTCTCCATGTAATAGTCGGTCGCACCGCAACACGCGTACATGGCTCGAACCGCGTGGCCCTCGAGCTTCGTCCGATCTGTGAATGGCGTTCCGGAGAACATGTAGATCGTTCGGCGCTCGGGAAGTTCGATCCGCTTGTCTCCCTGCAGGATGTAGCCAGCAAGATCGAGTTGCCGTTTGTCGCCGGTGATTCGATACAGCTCAATCAAGCCCATTTCGATCTCAGGATGGCCGGAGACGATTGGCTTCTTCGGAGCAGGACCGTAGTTCGGAATCAGAAAATCGTCAACGAACCGAATGCCTGCATCTAGCAACTTGCGGTCGCCGGTCGCGCGGTAGTAGGCAATTGCACCCTGCAGCATGTGTCCGATGTTGTAGAGTTCATGGCCGGTCGTCTGCGTTTGCGGTAGCATCCGCTGCGACTTGCGATCGTCCACATAGTAGGTGTTCAGGTAGCCGCTGGGCTCCTGCACAGCTACAACCTCGCTGATCGCCTTCTCAGCGCTTGCCCGAAGTTCCGGACGGTCGCCCGATTGCAGCACGAAACCAACCGCCTCTGTCCATTTATAAACATCGGAATCCGAAAATACCGGACCGTGCTGTGCAGCGTCGCTCTTGCCCACGAGCCGGCGGAAATTGTTCATGCGGCCATTTGACTCCAGCAGAGTCGTGCATGGTCGGGATGCTCTTGGTGACGTTCACCTCGCGTCGAGTCCCCCAAAAACCGCTCTCTATCGTCACCGCGTGTACCGGAATATTTCGCAGCTTGGCATGAGGCGATTTCGCTAGATTTTCAACCCCCTGGTCGCGCCAAGCAGGTTGGTCGGTGAGAGCGACCGCACTTTGGGCCGCACCGGCCGCTGGCTCGTTCGTGATCGACGCGATGGCATTCCGGACTGGAAATGACGAAATGGCGGCCACGGCGGCGGCCGACGTCACAAACTGCCGGCGGGATATTTCCTTCTTCTGGTTCATAAACTCTTCCTCCCAGTCTGGTCGGGTTGCTTTCCCGAGATTATAGCGCCGAAGTAATCGTTTACTTTGCTGAAGAAGATCCCCACACATCGAGACCGGGATTGGCCAGTTCACTTTGCGGGATATTGTCGCGTCTTCTGTGTCCGTGAATTGAATACTTCGAAGCTTCCGTCGTGCTGCGCCGTTAACTCCAGATAGTTTCCTGCATCGGGACCATCGGGGTTCGCGATGAATTCCGCGGCGACGTTGTGCGCGGCCCCGCCTTCTTCCGAAAAATGGAGTTGCCACAGGTTCTCGAGTCCGGGAGATTTTTCGATGATGTCCCAAACCGAAGGCGTGCCGCCCTTTTTGGCCCCGTTATCCATGATGGCTACGCGGGGAGTGATTCCGTACACAAAGGCCGGACTGCTGCTTTGGTTCCACCCATGGTGCGAGACGATGTAGATGTCGATTTTCCCCAGCTTGTTTTTCGGACACATCAGCTGCATTTCTTCGTCTTTGGTCAGGTCACCCAGGTCCAGGATCCTGAGCTTGCCGAATGTGATGAGCGTCCCAACGGAACGCCGATTTTCGGTCTGATCGGTCGGAGGCTGCTCGGCATTCTTGCAATTAGAGTTCTCATCTCCCGCGCCTGCAAGGGGAGCATCCAGGACCGCGCCATCCGCACTCACGATCGTTGCCTTCATTCCTCGGATTGGCAAGGTGTCTCCCGGCTTGGCAACAATATGCGCATATTTTCCAGTGCTCATGAGTTGCTGGTATGCCTGCCAAACTTGTACGGTCGGCTTATCGGTGTATTCTCGGTTTTCCCCATGATCGACAAACGTTCCTACGGGAATTCGTGCGGCAAGCTGAGGCGCTCCGCCAACATGATCCTCGTGAAAGTGCGTGATAAGGACGTAATCGATCTTGCTGATCCCCGCCTTCTTCGCGGCTGCCACGATTCGATCCGCGTCCCGGCCATTGTTTCCGGGCCAACCCGTGTCGATGAGCAGAGATTGCTTCTCGGGCGTGACGAACAGGGTTGCCTGCCCGCCTTCAACATCGACGAAATAAATCTGCAACACACCTTTGTCTTGCGGGGACGCCGCCAGCGCTGGAGACAACAGGCAGAATGCTTGCTATGACAGCACAGAGTAGTCCGGCAATGGTCGCCGCGACCATCCTTCCCCGCTGAAGGTCCCCCTGACAAGAAAAAGTCCCAGTCATATTCAGTCTCCTTGATGTCTTCATTTTATGGCCTGAGAATGATCCTGCTTGCCGACATTGTCGTCAATCAGTATGTTTTGAGATTACGTTTACTCTATCCTCTTACGGTATGATCGGTTCGTTTCTGCGACGCACGCTTGGCCGACCGGATGCTTTAGGATCACTCGATGAGCAAATTACGCAGTCAATCATGGTTCGGGCGACAGGACCGTGAAGGCTTCATGTATCGCAGCTGGATGAAGAACCAAGGCTGGCCGCACGATCTCTTTGATGGCCGACCTGTGATTGGCATTTGCAACACATGGTCCGAGCTCACGCCGTGCAATTCTCACTTTCGTGAGCTTGCCGAGGTGGTGAAACGCGGAGTTTGGGAGGCAGGCGGCTTTCCTCTTGAGTTTCCCGTCATGTCATTGGGCGAGACACAGCTCCGGCCCACAGCCATGTTCTTTCGCAACCTGGCCAGCATGGATGTGGAAGAGTCGATTCGCGGCAATCCCATGGACGGGGTCGTTCTGCTCATGGGCTGTGACAAGACGACTCCTTCCCTGCTGATGGGCGCCGCCTCTTGCGACTTGCCTACGATTGGCCTGTCTGGCGGACCAATGCTCTCCGGGAAATTTCATGGCCGGGATCTGGGATCGGGAACCGGCCTCTGGCAAATGTCTGAACAAGTTCGCGCCGGCGCCATGCCAGTCAAGGAATTCTTCGAAGCTGAAAGCTGCATGCATCGATCGAAAGGTCATTGCATGACCATGGGAACGGCTTCGACGATGGCGAGCATGGTCGAGGCGCTTGGCATGAGCCTTCCCGGCAATGCCGCCATCCCCGCCGTCGACGCTCGGCGCAACACGCTTGCCCAACTGACGGGGCGTCGCATCGTCGAAATGGTTCGTGAGGACCTGCGCATGTCGCGAATCCTGACGCGTCAGGCCTTCGAAAACGCGATTCGAGCGAATGCGGCAATCGGCGGGTCTACCAACGCGGTAATTCATTTGATTGCTATCGCAGGTCGCGTCGGTTTGCCTCTGTCTCTCGACGACTTCGATCATCTCGGCTCAAGCCTTCCATGCCTTGTCAATATTCAGCCCTCCGGCAAGTATCTGATGGAGGATTTCTACTACGCCGGTGGCCTGCCGCGCGTTCTTCGGGAGCTTGCGGAAGCCGGCTCACTGCATCGTGACGCTCTAACCGCCAACGGAAAATCGATCGGCGAGAATGTTGCCGAGGCGCCTTGCTGGAACGCGGACGTCATCCATTCGTTCGCCGCTCCATTCAAATCAAAAGCTGGCATTGCAGTCCTGCATGGAAACCTGGCGCCAGACGGTGCTGTCATCAAGCCATCCGCAGCCAGTCCCCAACTATTGCAGCATCGCGGACGAGCCGTGGTCTTTGAATCGATCGAGGAATTTCATTCGCGGATCAACGACGAGAACCTCGATGTGGATGAAAGTTGCGTTTTGGTTCTAAAGAACTGCGGCCCTCGTGGTTATCCAGGCATGGCTGAAGTTGGCAATATGCCACTGCCGCCGAAGCTGCTGCGCAAGGGCATCACGGACATGGTCCGGATCTCCGATGCGAGAATGAGCGGCACGGCATACGGAACAGTTGTGTTGCATGCCTCACCCGAAGCCGCAGCGGGTGGCACGCTCGCGCTGGTTCATTCAGGCGACATGATCACTTTGGATGTCGGCCGGCGCTTAATTCAACTCGAAGTCGATGACGCGACCTTGGCTGATCGTCGAGCCCAGTGGAAACCTCCCGCTCTTCCCGAACGCGGCTGGCAGCGACTTTATATCCAACACGTCCAGCAAGCACATTTGGGAGCTGATCTCGATTTTCTCGTCGGGCACAGTGGTTCGCGCGTCGCTCGCGACTCCCACTAACAGCGATCCTTCAGGTGAGAAATGAACGAGCCGTGGAGTCGACGCCGTCTTCTGAAACAATTCGCCGCAGTCTCAGCGACGCTGGTCTTGCCGACCGGGAAGTTCGTTGGCGAGTCGTCCGCCACATCTGTTGGCGACGATTGCGAAATCCAGATTGCCACGGTCAGCGCGCACACAATCCGCTTGACGATCCTCCCGATCGAAAATGGAAAACCGGCGGAGATTCCCTATTTTGGCGCGCTCGCACGCGAATCCTGGGGAAATCCGATCGCACGAATGCGTGGAAAAGAGCTCGGACAGACAATTCAATCCGGCAACCTGAAGATTCGCACGTCTCACGACCCTGTCACGTTCACGATCTCAAACACCAGCGGATCCGATATTCAAACGCTTTCGGCGGATCGCGCGACTGGCGTTGTGTCGTTGGCAACTGGAGACTCCCCTCTGCTTGGACTGGGAGAAGGCGGCCCTCAATTTGATCGGCGCGGTTCTGTCGACATGACGAGAAACGGGCAGGGCGGCTACAAGCTCGAAACGCACGGCGCCAGGGTTGGCATCCCCTGGATCATCGGAACTGCCGGATGGGCAATTTTCT
The DNA here is from genome assembly GCA_963700225.1 of uncultured Acidobacteriota bacterium. Classification (GTDB taxonomy): domain Bacteria; phylum Acidobacteriota; class Terriglobia; order Terriglobales; family Acidobacteriaceae; genus Sulfotelmatobacter. The sequence goes on along the minus strand of CAVOWU010000009.1, from coordinate 600,524 downwards.
TTCATGTGCCGTTTGGCACATTCGACTTCACCGGCCCTCAATCCAGGTTCATTCCTACAAACCCCGACGATGCTTTCCCGTTGGATCTCTTCTTTGTGGCTTCTCCTGATCCCACCACAATCATGGCTGAATACGCCCGCCTCACTGGACACGCCGAACTTCCTCCGCTCTGGAGTCTCGGATACCAGCAGTCACATCGGACCCTTGCGAGTCGTGAAGAAGTGCTGACAGAAGCAAAAACCTTCCGTGAAAAGAAACTTCCGTGTGACGCTCTGATTTACCTCGGCACCGGCTTCTGCCCATCCGGCTGGAATACAGAGAACGGCTCATTTTCGTGGAATTCACGAGTGTTTGACGACCCGCGAAAGATGGTGGACGAGCTACACAAAGACAACTTCCGCGTCGTGCTCCACGACGTAATCCTGACCGACAAACTCAAAGGATCCGTTCACGATGCCTGCAAGTTGTCCGAGTTTGACGAGGCAGAAGCCAGTTGCTACTGGGATGCTCATCGAAAAGATTTCGCGACGGGCATCGACGGTTGGTGGCCCGACGAAGGCGACCCGCTGGACATTCCTTCACGGCTCGCCCGTAACCGGATGCACTGGGAAGGTCCGCAACTTGATCGGCCGAACGAGCGTCCCTATGCCCTCCACCGTAACGGCTATGCAGGTATGCAACGCTACGCCTCATTCCTGTGGTCCGGAGACGTCTATTGCCTGTGGGAGACACTGAAGACGCAGGTTCCGATTGCAATTAATACATCTCTTACCGGAATTCCCTACTGGGGAACCGACATCGGAGGCTTTGTCCCCACACCAGAATTCACAGCCGAATTGTATGTGCGATGGTTTCAGTTCGGAGCGTTCTGCACGCTGTTTCGATCCCACGGCCGCGCATGGAAGTTGCGGCTGCCCTGGGGATGGAATACCGGAGAAACCGGACCGATCGAAGCTGGTCGATACGATGGCTGGGCGCTCCCGGATGCAAGCCAATTGCACGACGAACAGGTGGAACCGATTTGCCGCAAATACCTGGAACTTCGCTATCGAATGCTTCCCTATATCTATAGCGCCGTCCATGAGTGCACGGTTACAGGGTTGCCGATCATGCGCGCGCTGTGGTTGCACTATCCTGACGATCCAAAAGCTGTCGAGTGCCCGGACGAATATCTGTGGGGCCGCGACATCCTGGTGGCGCCTGTGGTGGAGAAAGGCGCAAACTCTCGAAAAGTGTATCTGCCGCGCGGCGCCTGGTACGACTTCTGGACGGGTGAGAAACTCGAAGGTGGCCGCGAATTCATCCGCCCGATCGATCTGGAAACGATTCCTCTGTACGTGCGGGCGGGCGCGATTTTGCCGCTCGGCCCAGTAACGCAACACACCGATGAACAAATTGAAGAACCGCTTTCTGTGTCCATTTATCCCGGTGCCGACAGTTCGTTTCTGCTCTACGAAGACGACGGCCGTTCGTTCAATTACCGCAAAGGCGAGTGGATGGGCGTACTTCTAAACTGGAACGAAATCGCGACGCGACCTTACCTTGGGCCTTGCGCCGGGCTCGCGTCTCCTTCCGCCCTTGCGGAAGAATATCGAAGTGAAACTCCTTCAACAGAAAAAGCAGATCGTGTTCGAGGGACGGCCGCTCGAACTGCACTTCTGAGCTCAAGCAACCTCTGCGACGAAAACGAGCGCTTGCGTTACCGGACCGTTGCAGCGACCTGTTGGACCGACATTCCCTACTTAGCGGAACAAAATAAAACTCCTTGCCCGCAACGTTTCGCCCCCTGCTAGCACCATCCGTGTAGCGCACCACTCGCCGGCCCGCAGAAGGGCCGAACAAATACACGCTGGGATAAACATCGCCTGCAGTTTGGCGTCATCGCAAGCCGAGTCACGGGCAGCCTTTTCCCAGTTTGCTGGAGGAACATCACTATGCCGGGAACCTGGACAACTTTCAATGCCCCAAACACTTCGAGCGGCGAGTTCAACGCCGATTTAATGATCTTGCTGACGGATGGCTCTTTGCTCGTTCACAACGGCTTCGTAACCACTGTCGATACTGCCAATCAATGGCTTCGTCTCACTCCGGATAAGTTCGGCAGGTACGAGATGGGAACCTGGTCCGCGGAAATCGATATGAAAACCGCGCGCCAATGGTTCGCATCGGGTGTGTTGAAAGATGGCCGGGTGTTCGCCATCGGCGGGGAGCACACGAACGATCCGTTAAGCCCACAAGATTCGCCACTCGGCGAGGTCTTCGATCCGCAGACCAATCTGTGGACCTCTCTCACCAAACCCGCTGCCTTCGACTTTGTCAGAGGAGACTGCAACGGCACGGTCCTCGAAGATGGCCGCGTTCTTCTCGGTGGTCCGGCAACTGCGGGTGCGCCGCCAACTTGGCCCAAGCGCACCGCTATTTGGGATCCTGCAAACGATCACTGGGTAGAAGCAGGCACGAAGTTCGGCACAGTCGCCAACACAAAGGAAGATCCATTCGAAGAAGAAACCTTCGCATTACTCCCCAGCGGCGACGTTCTTGTTCCTGCCGTTCGCGACACCCCCAAGGCCCAGTGTTACGTTCCGAAGCGGGACGAGTGGGTAAAGTGCGGACCCGCTCCCGTGAAGCTCGCCATCGATACTCTGCTGGGCGCCGAGGTCTTCGAGACCGGGCCAACGATTGTCCTTCCGGATGGCAAAGCGTTTTGCATCGGTGGGACCGGCAAAACCGCGATCTTCACCCCGGGGCCTCATCCCACTTCCCATGGTTCCTGGGTTAAGGGGCCGGAGTTTCCAAACGACACCAGTGGCAGCCCCAACTGGCCGCTCCTAACTCCGCTGGATGCTCCCGCCTGCCTGCTTCCCAATGGCAAAGTTGTTCTGTTGGCAGGAACGACTTCTCCCGACGCTGGAGACTTCTTCTCCTTGAATCCAGTTTTTCTGGAATACGATCATGCCCATCCGGTGAACCCTCTGCCTCAACTTGATGTACAGCCGCCGGGATTCCCGACTTCCAACTTCACATGGCAGTCATGCTTCCTGCTTCTGCCGACGGGACAATTGTTGTGCAGCTGCGCAAAGCAAGACGCTCTTTCTCTACACGCCCGATCCCGCAGCCGGATCCCCGCACCACTCCTGGCGCCCGGACCATATTGAAGTTCCGTCTGTCATGCACCCCGGGCATAACTACACGCTTTCCGGTGTACAGCTCAATGGGCTCTCGCAGGCAGTGTGTTACGGCGACGATGCCGGAATGGCGACCAACTATCCCATCGTCCGCCTGCACGATCACCACACTGGCCAGATGACGTACCTTCGCAGCCATCACTTTTCGACCATGGGCATAGCGACCGGACGGGAACATCATGATCGCAAACATTGCACCATCGATATTCCTCCATCGCTGGCAACCGGCCGCTACGAACTAGTCGTGATTGCCAACGGCATTCACTCGGACCCGATTTGGGTTGAGATTGGCTGGCTCCATGAACAGAGTTACGAAGGAAAGATCGAAAGCCTCATTTTCGACAGCTTCGGTGACTTCGATGCGTTTACGGTGAGGGATCACTACGGAGAAGTCCGCCGCTTCGAAAGCCGCGAACCTCATGTAGCCGAACTGGCCCGGCGCGCCTGGCAGGAGAGGACTCGTGTGCGACTCTTGACTGAACGTCATCACTCGCATCGCGTGGCGTCAATTGCACTGCTGGTGTAGCGACTTAGAAGGACACGAGCCCGTCCGAGCCAGGCTCCTGGACGGGCTCGTGTCATCAGTAGCGATCGACCGATCACACTGGTTGCTGACATCGCCAAGCATCCCTCCGGCTCCCTCACCCTATTCGTCCGACGGTCACTCGGCGCGCAGCGCTTGCATTACATCAACGCGGGCAGCGCGAGCCGCGGGCAGGACCGACGCGACAACCGCTACCGCCATCAGCACGAAGGCAGAGACAAACACCGGCAATGCGCCCGGCATCTTGACGTCCAGAAAATATCTCCCCGCCAAACGAGCCAGCACAAACCCGAACGCCGCGCCTGCGAAGACGCCCGCCGCAGCCATCACGGTACCCTCTGCGAGTACACCCTTGAGGAGTCGTTGCGGCTCCGATCCGAGGGCCAGCCGGATGCCGAATTCCCGTGTCCGCGCGCTCACCGAAAACGCCAGCACGCCCGCAACGCCCACCACCGCAATCGCCAACGCGACAGCCGCGAATACGCCAAACACCAGCGAGTTCAAACGGTCCGGAGTGAGCACCTCTGCCCGAATGTCTTCGAGAGTGGCGGCGCGCTCGACGGGCTGATCGGCGGACATGTCGCGAATAATGTGCGTGACCGGCGTGACCAGTGAATAAGGATTTGCGCTGGTGTGAATGAAAAGTCGGCCGCCAAAAATGAAACCCTCTTCGAAGGGGCTATAGACCGTGAGAATGGGTTCAGGAACGACGTGCTCGTCGTCAATATCGGCGGTGACGCCGATGATGCGGTGGGCAGCGAGAAGACGCGCCTTTTCGAGATCGGTTCCACCGAAAAATTGCAGCACGGGATCGGTCCAATAGACATGCCGATTGATCGGATCCTGATTGGGGAACATCCGTTCTGCGAGAGTTTTACTCACGATAACCACAGGCTCCGTATTCCTATTATTCTGGTCATCACTATTCTGACCGTCGAGCGCATTAAAGTCTCGGCCGGCGATGATAGGAACGCCAAGCGCCCCAAAGAATCCAGGAGAGATGACACGCCACTGCGCCCGCGGATCTTCTACACCAGCGGCGTGGACATGTCCGTCGCCTGAGAATTGGAGACCTGGAGCGGTGGGCCCGCCGGCATCGCGCCAGGGAACAACATTGCCGAATGCGGTCTCGCTCACGCCAGGTAGGGTATCAATGCGACGTATCGCATCCTTGTAGAAATCGACGACCTGCTGAGGTGTCTTCCCATGGGACATAGCAGGGACATCGATAGCGAGGACGCGCTGCGTATCCAGACCCGTCTGCGCCTTTTGCAGTGCGATCAGCGTGGTGATCAACGTACTTGCGCCAGCCAGCAACACGAAGGAAGCGGCGATCTGTGTCACCGCGAAGATCCGCTGGCGGCGGGTCGTGCTGCCGGTGATCCGCACACTTCCACTTGATAGGCCCAGTCCACTCGGCGTGCCGGAAGAGGGCAAGCGTGGGACGAAGGCGAGAGCCACCGCGGCGACGATAGCCAGCGCTGCTCCGACCCAAAGCAAGCTCGAATCGACTCTGAAATCGAGAGCGCGGACGGAGAAGCGCGACGCGTAGCGGGCCAGAACGGCCACCATCGGCTGCGCGCTGATTACACCGAGTGCGGCGCCAGCGCCGCAGAGCAGAAGGCTTTCGGCCAACAGCATGCGGCGCAACGTGCCTTTGCTCGCGCCCAGCGCGACGCGGACCGCGAGTTCGCCTTCGCGGCGAACCGTCCGTGCCAGAATCAGATTGGCGACATTGGAACACGCGATAATGAAGACCAGCCCCGACGCTGCCAGCAGCACCAGCAGCACCGTCCGGGCGCCCGACGTGATCTGGTCACGAAGCAGCTTCACCCCCACCTGAAAGTCCGCTTCCTGCGAATAGGCTTCGGGATGGTCCTTCTTCATCGCGGAGTAGGCGGTGCGCAACTCAGCGCCAGCTTGATCGACACTGACTCCAGGAGCCAGACGGCCGAAAAGCTCAGTCATGCGATGGATGCGGCCAGTGACCATAGTTGCGGAAAGATGATGCGGACTGGTGACCACGTTGGCGATGATTTCGGTATCTTGCGGATATGGAACGCAAGGCTCGAGGACGCCAATGACGGTCGCAGAGCGATCACCGATGCTACCCAAGCGAACGGTTTTGCCGATGACCGAAGGATCCTTGTGAAACGCGGTCGCCCAAAAACGGTAGGTGAGAACGACGACGCCGGCAGCTTTAGGACCGTCGTCTTGCGGCCCGATGAGACGCCCAAGCACCGGACGAAGGCCCATCACGTCGAAATAGGTGCCTCCGACAACGCCACCTTGAATGGAACGAGGCTCGCCGAGGCCGATCATGGTGAAGTCCATGGCGGAGAAGTCGCCAAACGCGCTTACGGTTTTCACGCTCGCGCGCAAGTCCTGGATCTCGGGTACGGAAAACGTAGCGTTTTCGTCGCCGATGCCTGGAGCGCTTTGTCGGATATAGATCAGCCGGTCCTCGCCACGATTGACAAGAGGCTTGAGCAGCACTCCGCGCACGAGCGTGAAAATGGCGGCGTTGGCGCCGATGCCGAGCGCCAGCGTAAGAACCACGGCGATCGCCAGCCCAGGAGTCCGAATTAGCGAGTTAGCCGCAACTCTGAGATCGCGAACGAAGGACATGTTCTCACCTCATCCTGCCGGGCTATGAGCATCATTCTTGCCAATGCCAAGCGTCACATTTTGAACAACTTAATATCTAACAAGCTAGTTCGCGCTGTCCATTTCGGGACACCGCTACGGCAAATTCGGACAGTTAAACTCAGCCCGTGGCCGCCCTCATCGCGAGGTACCCTTTCGCCGCCGCTCGCTCTGCTTCATCATTTCGTTCAAGTCCGCCGCTGGACGAATCTCGAAAATGCTGCCGTACTTCAGGGACGGATGCTGCGTCATGAGCTGTACCGCATGATTCAGATCCCGCGCCTCAAGGATGAGAATACCGCCGAGTTGTTCCTTGGTTTCCGCATAGGGACCGTCCGTGGTTGCGACTTTGCCGTTCTTCCAATACAGGGTCAAGGCGGTTTCCGCGGGCTGAAGTGCTTCTCCACCAGCCCAATGCCCGTTGGCGCGAAGTCGGTCGTCGTATTCAAAGCATTCGTCGAACATCGCGTGCTGCTCGCCCTCGGTCCTGCTTTCGTGTTTGCCTTCGTCGTAGTATCCCAAACAGACGTACTTCATCCATTCCTCCTTATTTCCTGTAACTCCTTGTCACCTGTGACTCAGAGCCGTGGCTCATCGTTTGTTGTCAGACATCTGTTATCAGATAGTCGTTCGGGAGACCGAAAATCGACAGCTACTCTGTTTTTTTTGGCCTTCGTACGTGGTACGTTTAGCGCCCGGAGGTCCGCATGCTTTGGTTCTACATGTCTTTCTTTCCCGTGGTCTGGATCGTTTTTGTTCTCTACTGGCAGATCAAAGCTGCGGATACCAAAGCCACCCAGCGTCTCGAGCCCGCAGCCTCCCGCATTTTCCGCGTCCTCATCTTCCTGATCGCGATCGTTTTACTCTCGGTACCTCGCATCCCGCTGCCCTGGCTTTACGTACAGCTCTGGCCGCAGGGTTATTGGCCCTTCTGGCTGGGAGCTGCCGTCACCGTCGCCGGTCTTCTGTTCGCCGTATGGGCGCGCGAACACCTCGGCCGGAACTGGAGCCGCTCCGTCACCATTAAGCAGGGCCACGAGCTGATCACCACCGGTCCCTATGCTGTGGTGCGTCACCCAATCTACACCGGCATTCTGACCGGGTTTCTTGGCATGGCGATTGCAATCTCCCAGGTCCGCGGGTTCATCGTTTTCGTACTCATCTTCGTGGTGCTCTGGCTCAAGCTACGCATGGAGGAAAAGTGGATGCGCTCCAATTTTGGGGACACGTATGCTACCTACGCCCGAAAGACCGCCGCCCTGGTGCCCTACATACTCTGATCGCCTGCGGCCGTCCTTCGTGACCAAGCTGGCAGGCGGCCCACATCTCGCATCCGCGATGTGTCCCTCAAAAAGGTAGGGTGCCCCATTTCTCGCGTTCTTTGCGAGAAGTGGGGCTTTTGGCTTATAGCTCACGACGGGCCACGCTTGTTCCATACACGGCGTCATCCCGAACGCCCGCGTTTTCACCAGCGGGCGGAGGGATCTCGCATTGATAAAACCTGTGGAGGGCGGGTGGCCCACCTTTTAGCGATCTCTGGGCGTACCGTTCCCACTGATTGGAAACCCAGTGTACAATCCTCGCAGTTTTTCGAAGTCAAAAAGGAATTCTGGATTAATTGAAAATGAATTATTTAAGTCTTGGACTAGCGGCGCTCGGTGGCACGGTCGCGTATTTTGCCTTTGGTTTCTTATTGGTTTGGCTAGTGCCGGCTCTTATCAATGAGTCCCGCAAGTATCCGGACGTATTCCGCTCCAAGGAAAAAATAATGGCGGTTATGCCAATTGGAATGGTCGCAACTTTGATCGCGATCCTGGTTGTCGCGATAATTTTCGCTATGATCCATCAGGGAGGATCGGGCACTGCGGAAGGTGCGCGCCTGGGTGTTCTCATTGGCATCTTCGTGGTTTGCGGTTTTGTGCTGCACAACTACGTGAACCTGAACATCGGGCTGAAACTCGCTCTGGTACAGGCTGTGGCTTACTTCGTCCAGTGGACGATCGTCGGAATAATCCTCGGTCTTATTTACAAACCCCTCGCTACACCATAGTCGAAAATATATTTGTTGTTGTTTTGGCGGCTCACCTTTAACGATCTTGCCTGCACCATTCCCACTGTGTTGGTGATGCCAGCGAGATCAAGAGCCTGGCTGACTCGCTGGATTTATTTTCTTTGCAGTATCATAAAACGCAATGGGCATCGACCAATGGAACAATTTCTTCCTTATGGTAGGAGGCGGAGCGGCAGCTCTCGCGGGCTTGGTGTTTATAGCCATGTCGATCAATCTTCCGATCATCACTCGGGACGCAACCCATAAAAATCGTGCCATAGCAACCTTGACGGGCTTCACTGCCGTCTTCATGATCTGTGCCTTGGCCCTGATTGGAAATCAGAACTATCAATGGATCGGCGTTGAATGGTTGGTGGTTACGCTCGTTCCGACGATTACTTATATACGGGTATACGTCCAGGCCACAAAAATCGGCAGAAGTGCCGTGGGGCTCAGCATCGGTCGCTTCATCGTGGGCACGACTTGTTACATAGCTCAGATCATAGGTTCGGTCTTACTTATCTCAGGACATGTTGCCGGACTTTACGTGGCATCCGTAGCTATGGTGCTCTCCTTCGCTTTTTTCATTTCAGCCGCGTGGCTCCTCGTTACTGGCATTCACAAGAATCACGGTTAAACAACGATGCCCGCAAGATCAAAAAACCAGGCCTCCCGGCCGGAGATCCCTCGCTAAGAGCGCTCAGGATTTCGACTGCGGGTTCTAGGCGGGTGGCCCCGGTTTTTGAAAGACCTCGCGCACCTCGACCGGCGCCCGACATGCGACGGCAGCCTTGCGCGCCCACGCCAGCACCTCGTCGAGGTTAGCGGCTTTCAGCACCCAGAAACCGGCTATGTGCTCCTTGGTCTCGAGGTACGGCCCGTCGGTAATGAGCACCTTGCCATCGGGCTGCGCCCGCAGCGACTTCGCGTTGCTGGCTGCGGAGAGGCCGCCAACGAAAACCCTGACCCCGGCAGACACCATCTCGCGGTTGAGTGCGTGAATATCTTCCATCATCGCTTCGCCCTCGACGGACGGATCGTAGTTGTCGGGGTGGTGAATTGCGACCAAATATTGCGCCATGATTCTCCATTCTCCTGTAACGGTCTTTATTTCTTGATGTTTGGGCGGCCAGTTGCCCCGCCTTCGCCATATAGTCGAACGGCCGGCCGGAATTCGACGAATCGTCCAAGAAATTTTATCGGATGCCTCATTTCTCGCGATCTTCGCGAGAAAGCCTGGCCTGAGCGAAGCCGAAGGGTGGCATTTGGCTTATTCCTCACGATAAACCGGGTTGCGGGGTCCAACCGACACTTTGGTATGGATCGATACGTTCGTCCAATAGATTCATCGTCGCGCTTCTGCCAATCTTTCGTTGGACAGTCACTCGGTCTGACATGGAAAGGGATACCAGATGGTTGTCACAAACGAACTGAAAGAGGCCCCGCGCGTGACCGCGCCTGTCGCCGTGAAAACGCTTAGTGTCAACGTTTTCACCGCCCCGGGAAAGACTATGGTCGGCGAGCGGCCAAGGCCCTTCGGCGAAGCGCTCGGCTTTGACCCGATCACGTCGACTTTGATCTTCGGCGACTACGACGCGGTGCTGGTGGACGCAATGGGAACAGTGGCTGAGGCCGAGGCTCTCGCGGATTGGATCGCTCTGCACAACCGCAACCTGGAGACCATCTATATAACGCACGCCCATTTCGACCACTTCTACGGTCTGAGCATTCTGCTCGACCGTTTCCCCGGCGCTCGGGCGATAGCAACTCCCAAGACGGTGACCGCCATGCAGATGTCTTTCACTCCCACAGTGGAGCGGCTAGCCCGCCGTATGTTTCCTGGGCAAGTCGCCACCAAGTTGGTTTCACCCGAACCTTATGAGCCCGACACGTTCACTCTCGAGGGCCACGAATTGCGCATCATCGAGCAGGGCCGTACCGACAGTCCCGATTCGACGTCTCTCTACGTTCCATCGATCGGCCTTGTCGTCGCTGGCGACGTTGTGTACAACCAATGCCGCATGTACGTCGGCGACACCACTCCCGAGAGCCGAAAGAATTGGATCGCGGCGCTAGACCGGTTAGCGGCGCTGAACCCATCGATTGTTGTCGCTGGCCACAAGAAGCCCGGCGCGCCCGACTCTCCCTCGACGATCCAAGACACCAAGCGTTACCTCGAGGACTTCGATCGGGTGCAGAAAACCGCGACGTCCGACCTGGAGCTGTTCGATCAGATGACGGAGCTGTACCCGCATTGGGTAGCCAATCAGTCGTGGTTGATGTTCGGATTCCCAGGGGCATAACTCACATCCACCGCGATAGCGGTGCTTGCGCACTTTGCGGGAAGCCGCGGATCGCGAGGTAGCTGATATTCAGAAGAACAGAATTCGATTTCAAAAAAGGAGAACAAAATGACAACCAAAGGAAAAATCTTAGTGCTGGTATCGAGCGGTCGCGGTTTGCCCTTGAAGGATGGCAAAGTTTACAAGGGCGCGGGCTACTACCTTAACGAACTGACGGTTCCGGTTCGCGCCCTGATGAACGAGGGCTACGAAATCACCTTCGCCAACCCCAAAGGCAACACGCCGCAAGTGGATGTGCATTCCGAGGTCGCCGATTTCTTCGGTGGGGACGCGGCCAAGCTTGAGGACTATATGCTGTTCCGCGACGGCCTGACCGGGCTCCGAGATCCAATGCGCATCGCGGATGTCATCGCCTCGGGCCTGGATCAATATGACGCTGTGTTCGTCCCCGGCGGCCATGGCCCGATGGAGGATCTTCTCGATGATCCCGACGCGGGCATCGTGATGAGACACTTCCATGAAACATCCAAGCCTACGGCAGTGCTTTGCCATGGCCCGATTTCACTTCTCTCGGCTCTTCCTAATTCCTGGGAGTTCGTGGCCGCGCTGGCGGCGGGCGATGCCGCTGGAGCGCAGGCAAAGGCGAAAGGCTGGATCTATGCCGGGTATAAGATGACCATCTTTTCGACAGCGGAAGAGCAACAGCGGGAACCACTTGAAATCGAGGGGAAGGTTCTCTTCTATCCGGACTTCGCTTTGCGTACGGCGGGCGGTGACGTGAGTGTGCTCGCTCCGTGGTCGAGCTATGTGATTCAAGATCGCGAGCTGATCTCAGGTCAGAATCCGTTCTCTGATCAAGCACTTCTGAAACTTCTTCTACCCGCACTCAATGAGAAGAAGAAGGTGGTTTCAGCGGCCTGAGAATCGGGACGCCCAGAAATAGCTAAGTTTCTTCGCGCGCATGGAAGCGGGTTGTCTCTACTTGGAAGGGAGCCGTCAATGAGCAACGTACAAATCGAACAGAAGAGCTATGAGATGCCCCCGAAAGAGGGGATGAGCATCGCGCATTTTCTCACCGTCGCCGACGTCAACCGTTCGGCTCACTACTACGAAAAGGTCTTCGGCGCTCGCATTCTGACCATGGGTGACGGCAACGCGCCTCCGTACCTTCAGCTGGCAAATATCTGGATGATTCTGAATGTCGGAGGCGGCCCGACCCCGGATAAGCCGACGGTAACGCTCAGCGTCCCCGACCCGAATCACATCACTAGCTTTATGAACTTTCGGGTTGCGGATATTCAAGCGTGTTACGAATTATGGAAAAGTCGAGGAGCCGAATTCATCACGCCGCCGATTCCGAAGTACGGCGAGATTCGCTGCTATATCCGCGATCCTGACGGCTACATCATCGAAGTCGGACAGAGCACGACACTCACCTACGGATAACGCGTGGTCCGGGAAGGAATTGGCGTGAAAGCCGCCAGGGTTCATAGCTTCGGACCGCCTGACGTCGTCGTGGTCGAGGATGTGCCGACGCCGTCGCCGGGCCCGAACGAAGTTCTGGTGCGCGTGATGGCCGCGGGCGTCGCTCCCTGGGACGCGATCATCCGGGAGGGGAAGAGCAAAGTTAGCCCGCAACCTCCCCTCACCCTTGGTTCGGACTTCTCCGGTGTCGTCGAGAGGAGCGGCCCCGGCGTTACCGTCTTCGCGCCGGCCGACGAAGTCTATGGCGTCACCAATCCACAGTTCTGTGGCGCCCAGGCCGAGTTCGCCGTTGCCAAGTCCGGGATGATCGCCCGCAAACCGCAATCGCTGAATCACGTAGAAGCAGCATCGGCTCCCGTCGTTGCGGTAACTGCGTGGCAAATGCTGTTCCAGTATGCACAGGCGATGCGCGGACAAACGGTCATGGTCGTCGGAGCCGCGGGGAACGTCGGGGCCTACGCTGTACAAATGGCTGTAGACGCCGGAATCCACGTCGTCGCCGTCGCCCACCTCGACGACGAGAACCTGCTCCGATCATTGGGCGTGGAATCCATCATCGACTCGAGTAAACCCGCGTTCGAGCGGGACCTCCCACAGGTGGATGCCATCCTCGACACGGTCGGAGGGAGTACGCTTCAACGCTGCGTCGCTGCATTGAAAACCGGTGGCAAACTCATCACCTCGGTCTCGGCGCAGCCGCTCCCAGCAGAGGCCATTTTTTTCTACGCTGAGGTGACCACTGCGCGCCTGCAGACACTCACTACGTTATTTGACGCGGGCAGAATCACAGCGCGTGTGGGCTCAATCCTGCCGCTTTCGGAGGCGCGCCAGGCGCAACGCATGCTTGCGGGCGCGCCACACAAGCCCGGCAAGATCGTGCTGCAGATCGGGGACGACAGTCTTGGAGCGCGTAAATATCGATGAAAACTACGTTCGGCGACATCGCTTTACGGTTAACGCGCGGCCCGGTCCGCGCTCCCATTCGTGAAATTCGAACAAAGCGCCGACAGTGTTTCACTACTGGCGCATTTCAGCGGCCACGTCGTCGCCGAACTTCTGTTGGATATACTTTTGGGTTTCGGCATCGAAGTCGGTCATGTCAAACATCCGGCGAACTTCGACCGTCTCGTTATCCTTTCCGGGGATGCGCGAAGCCCATTCGAGCGCCTCTTCGCGCGACTTCACCTGGATGATCCAGTAGCCGCCGACCACTTCCTTCGTTTCGGTAAACGGACCGTCGGTAACTTTCGATTTTCCGTTTTTGAAGGTGACGCGTGCGCTCATCGTCGCGGGCGGGGTCAGCCCGTCGAGCGCCAGCAGCACGCCCGCTTTCCCCAGTTCCTCGTTGTACTTGCCCATTGCCTCCATGCTCTTGACGTCGGGGGCCCAGCCGGGTTTTGCGTTTAGGTACTCTTTCGGAAACATGATCATCATGAAGCGCATGGTGTTCTCCTTGGGTAGTGAGTAGTGACTATATTGCCGGTTGTGCGGACACCGTATCCGGGCCGCTACTTTTATATAAGAGCTCGGACCGCGCTGGGTCTGCAAAGCTGCCAGCCACCGGCTCCGCAGTGCGGCTCCACTCATTAGTCGAACGGGCAGGCGAAGAATCGACACGCGATTTGAAGATTTTTCAGGGACTAGCCGATCTTTTCCGAATCAAGATTCCCCACGGGGTTGCCCCACCCTTCCCGCGTTTTTTGCGGGAGGGTTGGCTCTGGCCACGAGCACGACACCCATTTGTTCTCGCTTCCGCGCTGTCCATTGCGATTCGATCTCGACCACTCCTTCCGTCCCCGCAGGCAGTGCTGGTTTTGATAGCGGACTGGTTTAACATGCATTCACGCAGATTGTGGTTCGCGCAGAAACTCCACCCTCCCGCAAACAGCGCGGGAAGGGCGGGGCAACCCCGAATTGGGAATTCCAAGCGAAAGGTCGGGCCAGCCCCTTCAGGCAGCGTCCTCGTAGGCGAGGGACGATGACAGCTTGCGATAGGCGTTGGTCTGCTGCAGAAGCGTTGCCGCCACCTGCTCCGCAGTGCCAACGGCGTCCGCGCCTGCGATGAAGCGCCGTGGCGGCTTTTCCTCACTGGAAATCATTATCAGCGCCTCGGCGAGCTTGGCGGGATCTCCTGACTGCTGACCGTTGTAGCCTTTCCAAAACTCCATTTGCTTCGTTCTTAGCTCGTTATAGTCCTCGATGGTCCCCTCGGCGAAATTCGTAGACTCCTCAGTGAGAAGCTCCGTGCGGAAGAAGCCCGGATTGACAGTAATGGTATTAATGCCAAACGGTTCGACTTCAGCCTGCAGCGACTGCATCCAGCCCTCAAGCCCGAATTTCGACGCTGCGTAGGCGGAGCCGAACGCAAAGCCGACGAGGCCTGCGGTTGATGAGATCGTGATTATTAGCCCTGAACGCTGCTTGCGCATAACCGGCAGAACGGCGCGGGTTACGTTCATTGGGCCGACCAGACTGGTCGACAACTGCCGCTCCATCTGCTCCGGCGTCAATTCTTCGAAAAACCCCGCGTAAAAGTTTGCAGCATTGTTGACCAGCACATCGATGCGGCCAAACCGGTCAACGGCTGCCCGAACGGCAGACTCCGCGTCGGAAGGTTTAGTTATGTCCAATTTTACGATCAAGAGATCTGCAGATTTTCCAAGGGCCTTAGCCACCTTGGCGGTATCGCGACCGGTCGCGACAACTTTATGGCCGGCGGCCATGGCCGCCTTGGCAATATCGACGCCCAGGCCCCGCCCGGCACCGGTGATGAGCCAAACTTTATTGGTGGCCATGATCATTCTCCTCCCGTATCTCTGACCAAGTGACATTCAAACGCTCATCTGATTGATGGTAACAGCAGAGGACTATTGTGAAGGGAATGTGCCCACACTGGAGAAGACCTGGGGGAGAAGACTCGGGGACAGAAGACTGGGGCAGACGGATGCCTTCCGTTTTTCGTGAGGCAGTTCTTCGGGAACGCAATAATCGAGAAAACTGGCGCAAGCCCCACCTGCCGGCGGAGTCGATCCCCTATCCCTCCCCCGTCCGCTTCTTACCCTCCATCATTACTCTTCTCAATATCCGGTTGATTCGCGTCTGGTAACCCGGACCTTTGGATTTGAACCAGTCGACCACTTCGATATCCACGCGCAACGAGATCCTCCGCTTGCGTGGACGGTTCCAGCGTGACTCTCCGCCCCCCTCGTCCTCCGCCAGCACCAACAGGTCGTCCTCAACCGACGCCTGCAGCTCGATAACTTTCCCACGCCGCGACCGCGCCTTCCGCCGCTTTGTTTTCTTGGCCTTAGCTGTCATGACATCAATCGTATACCCCTTATCGTCATGACGTTACGTTCCTGCAGGAACACTGCGACAGCAGAGGAGAACTCACTATTACTTCAATTCCTCGAGCCGCATCGCGAGGAATTGCCGCTCGGGTTCCTGTTGGGTCAGCGCCAGCGCCTTCTCATAAGACGCCCGAGCCTCCGCGGTCCTGCCCAGTCTGCGGTACATATCTGCGCGGGCGGAATGCGCCAGGTAATAATTTGCCAATTCGCCTTGTTTTCCTGAACAATGTTCCAACACCGCGTCGATATGCGCCAGGCCAATCTCTGGACCGTCGCGCATGGCAATGGCCACGGCACGATTGAGCTGTACAACTGGCGAAGGCTGAATTCGTACCAGTTGGTCGTAAAGCTCAACAATCTGCGGCCAGTCGGTCCGAGCGACCGATTCCGCCTCGGCATGAACGGCCGCAATCGCAGCCTGCAGTGTGTACGAGCCGAAGCGGCGCGACTTCTGCTGGGCCTTCAGGGTTTTCTCCAGCAATCCCACTCCCTCGGCGATCTGCTCCCGGTTCCAGAGCGCGCGGTCCTGATTCTCCAGCAAGATCAGCTGTCCAGTCGGAGAAGTTCTCGCGGCGCGTCGCGATTCGTGCAGCAACATCAGGGCAAGCAGCCCAACCACTTCCGGCTCTGGCTGGAGTTGGGCCAGCAGTCGCCCCAGTCGAATCGCCTCGCCGGTTAGCTCGGCCCGCGTTACCTCCGATCCCGCCGCAGCCGAATAACCCTCGTTAAAAACGAGATAGATAACCTGAAGCACCGCGCCCAGCCGCTCCGGCAATTCCTCTGCCGTCGGCACCTCGTACGGAATGTGTGTCTCTCGAATCCTTGCCTTAGCGCGCACAATGCGCTGCGCCAGCGTTCGCGGAGTTGTGAGGAATGCCTTTGCGATCTCCTCGGTTGTCAGCCCGCACACCTCACGCAAGGTGAGCGCAACGCGCGCTTCCGGCGCGAGAGATGGATGACAGCAGGTAAAAATCAGACGCAGTCGGTCGTCTTCAAGAGTGTCCTCTTCATCTGACTTTTCCGTGGAACTCGATTGCGCTTCGAGGTATCGCGCGAGCTCGTCTTGAGACGCATCAAATCTTGCCCGTCGACGCAGAGTATCAATCGCTTTGAATCGGGCGGTCGAAATCAACCATGGTCGCTGGTTGCCGGGTACTCCGCTGGTCGGCCACAGGCTCAGTGCAGCTGCAAAGGCTTCGTGCATCGCCTCCTCGGCAAGATCAAAATCACCGAGCAGGCGAATCAGAGTTGCCAGGATTCGTCCCGAATCGACGCGATAAAGAGAGTCAAGCAATTCGCGTATCTGCTCGTGGTTCTGCTCTCGGGAACGCTCGGGCATAACGACGACCTTAGCAAACCATCCACCCCGAATCAATTTGGCAAACGCCGGATCGATGCCGGGCCGGACACAGCTGGTAACAGCAAGCCGGGCCAATGAGTGAAATAGCGATCGTTACGACAACGCGATAAAATACCGGATTATGAAGACTTCGTTCTCGGCGAAATTGCAGAAGAGTCCAAACAAAGGCGGATGGACCTACGTAGTCTGGTCGAAGTCTGTAGAGTTCTTTGGGACCCGTGGATTGGTCAAGGTACAAGGCACAATTGACGGCCATCCGTTCCAAAGTTCGTTCATGGCTTTGGGAGATGGCACGCACAAATTGCCTGTACGAGCCGATATCAGAAAAGCGATTCGTAAAGATGCAGGTGACACCGTTACGGTCCGACTCGAAAAACGACGACGCTGAGATCAGCCTGCCGAACATTACGTTGAGATGAAAGTGCATCGAGTTTCTTCGCAGTCTCCTCGTTGAGTGAAATGCCGATATGGCCAGTTGGGACAAGTAGCGCTTGCGGCAAGAGTCCATGCGATCAGTCCAACCATTATTGTTCCCCTTTTCCTTCGGACATCAGGTTTGGTTATAGGCCCTTCAAGAAGTTTCTAACTGCCGACACTGCTCAGTGAGAACCGATTTCTTCGGGAGTTGTGCCCAGACTGATTGGTGCATTGCCACGCTGGTCACACAGCCGCGAGTCGCGCTACGCCCCGACTGGAGGCTTGGGCCTAGTTCTTTTCATCGTCGTCATTCTCTTGGTTGGGACGCATCTGATCCCCGGAGCCGGACGACTCCAGCCAACAAAGTATGCCCAGGAAAGCGATTGGATTTTCGCCAGAGTGGCTCTGCACATGAACTGCCAGATCGGCATGATGATTAACGCTAGGCCCTGACCCGTTTCCAATTCACGAGTTGTACTCCCGGGTTGACCCTCTGACATCTTGTCGCAGAATCCGACCGAAGTTATTGTGAACTCACCTTCCAGAACCCTGATGAGAGAAGTTCAAACTTAGATCCTCACAGCGCCACGGATCTGTTTGTTCCCGTCGGATTCTGAGCAAACCCGCATCAATTCTGGCCCGCAAGATTCTGGTTCGAACACTCTGGCTCCAACATGGGACGAACTCGTCTCCCATCAGGAGAGCTGCGTTCGACGTTAGGCGACTTAATTCTGAGTGTAGGAGTGTGTCTAAATGAAGTCTCGAAATGTGCTTCAAGTATTGTGTCTAAGCTCGCTCCTGATTGCACCCCGTCTTCTATTCGCTCAAAATCCAAACTGCACGATCATCATTCCTGACGCTCCACTGACTGCTGCCGGGCTGGCGACTCCATATCAGCTGACCGCTACCGATCCAACCCAGGGAAAGTGTGATGAAGCGAACACGAACTCGTCAGCGTTCGTGCAAGCAGCGATTTTCGATCCTGCCACGGGACAGATTTCGATTTACAACCCGCTGGTGATCGATGCCGGCTCTACGCCTGCGCCCGGGACTAAGCAAGTCCTGCCAGTGCTGCCGGAGAAGGCGATCGTGGCGCTGTGGTTTGGATTCAATGGAAACAACCTGGTGCAGCAAGGCGCCTCGCCCGGAGTCCTGGATGCAAGTCATTGTGTCAACGGATTGCCGAATAACGTGTTCGGGCAGTTCTCCTATTGCAATGCGCCGGACTTTTTCAAGGCGGCTAACCTCGCAATGAGCCGAGGTTTGTTACAGGTTCCGGAACGAGGAGTCGCGAGTGATGGCGAGCGGTGCCCGACGGTGCGCAGTTTCTATGTTGTGGATCAGGACCAGAGTGACAACCTTCCAGTGACGTATCTGGTGAGTTCCACCGGATTGATGGCCCAAAACACCGCCGCCAATTCGGTGGTTCTGGCCGGCGCTATCACTCTTGGCAATCCGAGCGACAACGGACTGCTTGACCGGTTCCTCGATCCCGCCATGGATTGCACGCCGTGGAAAGTGCAGGATCTGGCAGACCCGGGGCAAGTCGTTCCTGGCTTGGCGCTGAACGAACTGCAGGCGCGCTCCAAGCAGCATCGCCACATTGCGCTCATTCCAGCGGGCGACCCCATGGCCCTGAACACCGACGGATCCATCAACATCGCCAAAGTCAATGCTTACCGCCAGGGAGTGGATCAGCATGAGATTAGCCGTATAGAGGAGGCCGATACGGCACGCTATTGCCGCAACATGCTCTGGACCGCGCCGGCGAGACTGGCAGAAAACCGAGCTGCCTTGAAGGCCGGTCCGTCTCCAGTCACGTCGGCCGCAAATTCACTATTCACTTTCATGGCACAGCGGTTTGTGGCCAGCTTCAACATCCTCGACTGCGGAGGATTGCTGGGTGTGGCCGACCCGGTATCGTTCAAACAGGATGCGAATGGCGTTGCGGTCAGCGCCACGATTGATCTGAACCTCCTCGAAAGAGAAAAGAGAAAACTCGCTCGCTTTGAAGCGGGCGACAAAGCCGCCGAAACCCACGACGAATCCGTGGAGTCGACCGAGTGATGTTCGGCACCCACGACTGGAGCAGAGCGGATCGATGGCACGCCCGGGGACGGGGGAAGTTCCTGAGCGTGCCGTCCAGTTCATCCGAGACGTTTGCGAATGCGACCCATTCGTAGGGGCGGCAGGACAAATATCGCGACGGGAAACAACCTTCTTGTTGCGCGGATATGGAATCTCGCGAAAGCGGGGCTTCTGGGGGCCATTGTGCTGAGCGCGTTGTGGAACACCGTTTCCGCTGAAGGTCAGATTTCTCCGGGACCTCTCTCGCGCGCCCATCAGTCGATCAATGGACTGACCGACTGCACCCATTGCCACGAGATCTCCCCTGCAGAGCAAACGTACAAATGTTTGTCGTGCCACACCGAAATTGCGTCCAGGATCGCGGCGCGAAAAGGGCTGCATGCTTCGTACAACCCGCAGACGGAATCGAGCCAGAAGTGCGCCAGTTGTCATTCGGAGCACAACGGCCTGGATTTTACGATCATCAAGTTCGACATCAAGACCTTCGATCACAGCCAGGCCGGATACAAGCTTGAGGGCAAGCACGCCGGGGTGGAGTGCAGTCGCTGCCACCTGCCGTCACGGATATCGGAGCGCGAGCGCTCGACGATCAAAGTGAAGGACCTGAGCAAGACATACCTCGGAGTCTCCCCGGACTGCGCGAATTGTCACCAGGACTCACACAAGGGACGACTGGGCTCGAACTGCCTGCAATGTCATAGCTTCACAGACTGGAAGGATGTTGCGAAGTTCGACCATTCGTTGACGCGGTATCCGCTGAGCGGCTTGCACGCCGATGTTGCTTGCCGCCGGTGTCACACGCCGGGACCCGACCAGCAAACCCGCTACTCGGGACTCGCCTTTCGCGATTGCAATGATTGCCATTCCGATCCGCACCGCGGCCGCTTTACCGATAGTTGCCAATCGTGTCACAGAACCTCGGGGTGGAAAACGATTGTGGCGTCAGAGATGGATCAGGTGTTCGATCACTCCCAAACCAAGTATCCCCTGCTCGGGAAACATTCCCTTGTGGAGTGCGATCGTTGCCACGCGCGCGGCGACTTCAAGAAGCCGCTGGCTTTTCAGAAATGTTCGGACTGCCATCACCCCGACCCGCACAGAGGCCAGTTCGACAAACTTGCCGGCGGAAGCGAGTGCTCGAACTGCCACACGCTCGACGGATTCAGGCCGTCGACGTTCGGCGTGAAAGCGCATGCAGCGACTGCGTATCCCCTCGAGGGCAAACACGTTACCTTGCGGTGCGGGCAATGTCACATTCCGAAGGGCGCGGAGACGGTCTACAAGATGAAATCTCAGTACTGTTACGACTGCCACGCCGACGCTCATGCAGCCCAGTTTGCCGCGGCGCCGCATTTCAATCGCTGCGAGCAGTGCCACAACCTGCAAAGATTTCTGCCATCCACATTCAGCCTGCGCAGCCACAGTGAATCACCCTTCGCACTAACCGGCAGCCACTCGGCCGTTGCTTGCAATAGCTGCCACAAGGAATCTCACGAGTTCGCAGGGAAGCGAACCACGCAGTACCGCTGGCAGGATTTGACCTGCACGAGTTGTCACGTCGACCCGCACCAGGGGCGATTTAAGGCAGTGACGCGACGCGTAGAAGACAAAGGCATAGCCATGGGTTGCGGCGTCTGTCATTCGACGCGGACCTGGACAGACCTATCGCTTTTCGATCACTTCGAGACCGCTTTCCCGCTCACGGGTGCGCACGAATTCGTGAAATGCAGTGGCTGCCATAAACCGGCGAGCCCCGGCGCTGGCCTGATGAACACGGATTTCAAACGCGTACGGAGAGAATGCGAAGGATGCCACGGCGACGTTCACCGTCAGCAGTTTGCTGACCACGGGATCACCGCATGCATGCGCTGCCATGACAGCAAGGCCTGGAGGCCGTCGCTTTTTGATCACGCCAAGCAAACCTCGTTTTCCCTCGAGGGAGCACATCGCGACGTGCCTTGCGCCGGCTGTCACAAATTAACCCGTGTGGCTGCAGGAAAAGCTGTGCTGTTCTACAAGCCGACACCGAAGGAATGCGTCGCGTGTCACGGACATCGAGAGCTCAAAACTACTGCGAATTGATGGCTTGCGGTTCAGGAGAATGCGTACGGATGTTCATGGTTCACATGATTCTACTGCTGCAACTGGCGACCCCAAGTCCTGGGCAGCAGGCCACGCAGGCTGTGGGCTCGGAGCCAAGCAGCAGCCCCCATGGGCCGATGCAGGCAGCATGCGAATCATGTCATACCGCATCGGCATGGAAGCCGATTCGCAAGAAGCCTGACTTCGATCACAACAAAACCCGTTATCCCCTGCGCGGACTGCACGCAGCCGTGACCTGCGAGGAGTGCCACACGCATCCGGTATTCGCGAATGTTGGCCGGAATTGCCAGGATTGCCATGCGGACATTCACCGCCGGAGAAATGGAGCACAGTGCGACCTGTGCCACCGGGTGAGCGGGTGGCAAGTCTCGGTCCATTCGATGAATGAGCATCAGGATCGTTTCCCGCTGATTGGAGCGCACGCCGTGGCAGATTGCTATTCCTGCCACACCGCGGGTGCCATCGGCAAGTTCAATCGGCAGGGACTGTCGACCGAATGCGTGAGTTGTCATTTAAGAGCTTTTCAGAAGACGATGGCCCCGAATCATCAGGCGCTGGGATTTTCAACGGATTGCCAGCAATGCCACACCAGTATGGACGACTGGATGACGGCTACGTCCACGACGGGTATGAAGGCCCGAAAAAAGTGAGTCAGGGCGGGCGACGTCGAACCGGAGAGGAACGCAGCACCATTGCAGAGCTGGGGAGTGCACAGAGGTGAGGAAAGTTGCAGAGCTTTCATTCTTAATATTGCTGGCCGGCGCTTGCGTGGCGAACGCGGTGGACACGGGAGTTACACAGATTCGCAAGGTAAAGATTGTGAGGTCTGGCAAAGAGATGCGCCTGGTTGTCGCTCTGACGAAAACCGTTACGCCGGAGGTCACGATGGCGAAGGATCCGGATCGACTGGTCCTCGATCTTCCCAACGTGAATGGGCCATCGACACAGCGGCGCTTCCTGGTGAATCGAAATGGAGTGATTGGCGTTCGCGTGGGGCTTAACCGATCCAATCCGCTGGTCACGCGTGTAGTCGTAGACCTTGATGGTGCCCATCCGTACCGATTCGTTTCCAAGGCGAATACGGTCATCCTGACAGTGCTGCCTTCAGCCGCCACGGGGCGGGGGCCCGTGCCGGCCGCGAAAGGAGCGCTTTGGGGGAGATTAGCGCCAGGCGGCGCCGATGCGAAAGCCAGACAGTCGATGTCCGCTGCGGAGGGAGAAACTTCCCATCCCCGCCTGCATGTCAGCTTCGAGGTGAAATATGTCGCGGAAGGAGCCGCGTACCTTGCGGGAGGGCGCCGCTCGGGGCTGAAAGAAGGCATGAAGCTGGCGGTGCGTGAAGCAGGGGCGGATTCGGGAGAATTAGACACGGCGCCCGGTCCGGTTTTGGCGGAACTGCAGATTGTTTCGGTTGCCGATACTTCCGCTGTGGCCGAAATTCGCAATGCGAAACGCGAGGTGAAGCGGGGCGACTGGGCGGAACTATCGGAAGATGACTTCGCAAAGCTCGGAGCCGAGCCAGCGAACGACGTCGGAATCAAGGCGCCCATACAGCCGGCCGCCGCTTTCGAACCTGCCACCCTTCCTCAACCCGCCGGAGTTTCGACACAAGAAGGACGGATTCGTGCTCGCATTGGATTCGATTACGGCGGAATTACGAGCACAGGGTCGACACCTGGGCACAGCAGTTCGTTTGGGCTGACGATCAACACCGATACGACGCAAATTGCCGGTACGCACTGGGACCTCGAAGGATACTGGCGGGCAAGGTGGACGACAAACTCGCAACCCCAAGAGCAGTCGCTGGAAAACTATCTGGACAGGACATACTTGATCCAGATGTATTACGACAACCCGGATTCCAACTGGGTTGCGGGATTTGGACGCCTATATCTGCCGTGGGCAGTGAGCCTGGATACGATTGATGGCGGCTACGTGGGGCGGAAGCTGGCACATGGCATCACCACGGGTGTCTTCTTCGGTTCCACGCCCGATCCAACATCATGGCATTATCGGCCCGATCAACAGATCGGCGGATCTTTCGTCAACTTTGAAGGCGGCAGCTACGATGACCTTCACTACACGAGCACGGCAGGATTTGCGCTCAGCCTGCTGAAGTGGCAACTCGATCGTCCCTATGTATTTTTCGAGAACGGACTCGCCTGGCGGAAATTCTTGTCGATCTATCACTCGCTGATTGTCGACTGGCCGCAAGGTGTCAGCACGGACGGCATCACCCCCGGAGGCGGAATCAGCCGCAGTTATCTCACGGTTCACATCGAACCGAAAGATTGGGTTTCGTTCGATATCTTTCACAACTACTTTCGTGATGTTCCGACCGCCGCAACGGCCCTGGTAGGGACAGGCCTGGTGGACAAATTGTTATATCAGGGTGTGAACGGGAGCGTGCGTGTAAAGCCAGCGCGGAACTTCAGCGTCTATACAACGATTGGGCGAAGCGATGCGACTGGCGATACCCACCGGAGCCTCAATCAAATGTTTGGAATTACCTGGAATGAGATCTGGCGGACCGGGATTCGAGCAGACATTCACTATTCGAAATTTGACAGCGATTTCGCGCGCGGCAACTACAAAACCCTTTCGCTATCGCGACATCTGACGAACCGCATGATGTGGGACGCGCAGGTCGGAAGCCAAGACCTTAACTCTCCGTTCACCTTGAACCAGCGCTCGACGTTTGTGAACACCAGTATCGATACCAACTTCACGCGACGCACATTCTTGCAAAGCGGTTACACCCTTGAGCGTGGTTCGACACTGAACTACCGCCAGTGGTACCTGAGCTTGGGGTACCGGTTCGATGAGAAGGAGCCCGGCAAATGAGCGCATCCATCAGCACATTCGTTCCAGCGGTATCCGCGGCGGCCGCCTCCGAGAAACCCGCCCCCGAAACAAGACCCAGGCACTTAGCGTGGCTATTGCTCGTTTTTGCCGCAGGGGTGGTTGCACTCATGCTCTATGGACAAGATTATTACCGTCTCAGCCTGCCTGCACGGGCACATTCTCCGAAGCATCATTTATTGAAGCCGGGCGGAGTTGTGGGGATCAACTTGGGATTGCTGGGCGTTGGAATGCTATGCGGCATCTTCCTTTATCCTCTGCGAAAACGCTGGCGTTGGCTGCAGAGACGAGGGAACTCGAAGCACTGGCTGGACCATCACGTAGTGCTGGGAGTTGCGGCGCCGGTCTGCATTGCGCTGCATTCCTCGTTCAAGTTTCGAGGATTGGCGGGGCTGGCGTTCTGGCTGATGGTTGCGGTTTCGGTAAGCGGCCTGATCGGCCGCTATCTGTACGCGCAGGTCTTGCAGGATATCGCTGATGCTGAGTCGCTGCTTCGCGAATTCCAAGCTGGAATGGAGCGACAGAGGATCGTAAAGCAGGCGGACCTGCGGCGGCTTTTGCCGCACCTGCCCGATCCTGGCCGCGTGTCGCAGTGGTCGCCTCTCATGGCATCGGTCTACATGCTGCGGTCTGATCTGGCGCGTCCGTTTCGGATCATGCAACTTCGCAGGAGAATTCTGGGAAGCGCAGCGGCAATCTTTTTCATGTCGGGAGTGGGCGGGTCGAGCGACATCGCGCTCGAAGAAGTCATCCGCCTGGCGCGCAAGCAAGCATTGCTTTCGAGGCGCATTCTCCTGCTCTCGCACGCGAAGAGACTCTTCCAACTTTGGCATGTCGTCCACAAACCATTCAGCTACGCTTTCGGAATATTGGCACTCCTGCACATCGGAGTCGCGATGATGCTGGGATTCCTCTGAACGGTCTCTCTATGGACACTCTCATCGCGGTGATGATCGCGCTACCGGTCGCACTATTTTTTGTGCGCCGTTATTTGCGTCAGTTAAAACAGAATGAAAAACGCGCACGAAGGATGGTTGAGATGCAGCCTTTGCAGTCTGAGACCCTAAGTGGGATGCGTCCTCAGATAGACGCTGCTCAGTGCATCGGCTGCGGCGGTTGCACCACCGTCTGCCCTGAAGGGGATGTCCTGGCGATGGCGGGGGGAAAAGCCGTGGTCGCGAACCTGGAACGGTGCATCGGGCACGAGCTCTGCGCGGAAGCCTGTCCCATGGGGGCGATCACCATGGTGAGAAATGTGCTTATCGACCAAAGCAGCCCCCGCCTGACCGACGAGTATGAATCCACCATCGAGAATCTGTTCATCGTCGGAGAACTCGGTGGGCTGCCACTGATCCGGAACGCCGTGAACCAAGGACGACAGTGCATCGACATCATCGCGAAGAGGATCAGCCGCAAGCGCCTGGCCGCATCCATCGCAGGCATTTACGACGTGGTGATTGTGGGAGCCGGTCCAGCCGGCATCAGCGCGTCGTTGCGTGCCATCGAGCAGAAACTCAGCTACATCACGATCGAGGCGGATGAGGTGGGCGGAACAGTGGCGAAATTTCCGCGTCACAAGATCGTAACCACCACGCCGCTGGAATTTCCCATGTTCGGGAAACTCGATCGGACCGAACTGCCAAAAGAGCACTTGCTCGCGTTCTGGGACATGATATTGAATCGGGCGGATTTCAATGTTTGCGCGGACTCCAGGGTGCTCGACATCCGGAAATCGGACCCTGGTGTTTTTTGCATTAGGACCGCAACGCGGCAATATTGGGCCCGCACGGTGGTTCTTGCGACCGGGCGGGCAGGTAACCCCAGAAAGCTGGGCATTCCTGGGGAACACTTATCCAAGGTGATGTACCGGCTAATCGAAGCGGAGCACTTTCGCGACAAACAAATCCTGGTGGTGGGAGGCGGAGACAGCGCGGTCGAGGCCGCTCTCGCGCTTTCGCGACAGCCGGGCAACCGCGTAACCATCTCCTATCGCAAGCAGGAATTCAGGCGGATCAAACAGCGAAACGCCCAACTGATCGGCGAATGCATGAGCCGGGGAACGATTGATGTCATCTTTAAATCGACACCGGTCGAGTTCAACAGCGACGCTGTTGTGCTCCAAATCGGAGGGAGCCTGCAAACTATAGGGAACGACTTCGTTTGGATCTTCGCAGGAGGCGCCCCATCCTATGAATTCCTCAATAAAATCGGTGTGGCTTGCGGGCCTCCAGATTCAGCAATCGTCCGCCAGACAGCCGAGAACTTGCCTTTGTAAAGATTAAGGTACGGATCGAGACTTGGACAGTTTGTCCCAGGGCGAAGGCCAAGCGGTCCCCAGATGGTTGCGGACGCGACTCGGTCCCCCTCGGATTCTGCCTCAGAAGCCGCAGTAGTCAACGGTGCTAAATTCGAAGTGAACGGTGCGGAAAGCAATCTGTGGTGGTCACAAGGGGGGACAGCTTAATGTGTACCATGCAATTTCAGCGACGGCTGGTAGCTGCTGAAAAGGATGGCGGGGACGACGGGACTCGAACCCGCGGCCTCTGCCGTGACAGGGCAGCGTTCTAACCAACTGAACTACGTCCCCACTCGCCAACACGACGAGATGCGAAATTTTCAATATTTATGCGGCTTTGCGCGATTTGCATTTCGCGCTCGATTTGCGCGGAACGATTCGAACGGCTGAATTCCTGTCCGAAACGCCCGCACGCCGCTACCAAGACACTACAGAAAATTTCACAACCAGAATTATCGTAACAGCTTCTCGGAAAACGCGAAAGGCCATGCAGGGCCTGCGCTTGTCCGCGGAGCGGCGACCTGAGGTGAGTGGAAGACACAATCCGCGGGAGACAAAACGACGTTCGTCAGTCGACTCCGCCGATGCTCCAGCGGAGTCATCTCCATGTCACCGAATCAACCGCTGGGCAAAGCCGCCCCGCTGTAATCTCCAGATCCTAAGAAGACGCTGCGTCAAATTCCCGGACAACTCCGGCAGCGCCCTTCTCCCGAGCACGATACTGATCGTGAATCCAGGCATAGGTCTTCTCTAAGCCAGTCCGTAGCGGGATGCTGGGCTCCCAGTGAAGATACTTCTGGATCAAAGTGTTGTCGCTGTTGCGTCCATTCACTCCTTGCGGGGCGCTCAGATCGTACTTCCGTTCCAAACGGATGCCCGCAATGCCTTCGACCAGATCGACCAGCTGGTTGATGCTGACGGCTTCGCTCGAGCCCAGGTTGATCGGCTCCAGAATTTCTGAATTCATGATCTTCTGAATGCCCTGCAGGCAATCATCGATATACATGAAGCTGCGGGTCTGATGTCCTGTACCCCAGATTTCGATCTCGTGCTTCCCGGTCAGCTTAGCTTCGATGACCTTTCGGCAAATCGCGGCAGGAGCCTTCTCGCGCCCTCCGAACCACGTTCCCCAAGGACCGTAGACATTATGGAATCGCGCCACACGGGTGTAGAGGCCGTAATCTTCGCGGAAATGCCGGCACATCCGCTCAGAAAACAGCTTTTCCCAGCCATATCCATCTTCGGCCAGCGCCGGATAGGCGTCTTCTTCTTTGAGCAGCGGCGCTTCGAAAACCTTCTGCTTGTCGCCGTTGTAAACACAGGCGGACGACGCATAAAAGTAATGAGTCACTCCATGGTTCTTCGCGGCCTGCAGCATGTGAGTATTGATCAATACGGAGAGCATGCACAGGGCTTTATTTTTCTCGATGAACCCCATGCCTCCCATATTGGCAGCCAAGTTGTAAATATCATGGGCGCCGCGAGCCGCGACTTCGCAGTTCTGTTTTTCATTCAAATCCAGAACCAGATTCTCTACGTCGTCAAAACGCTGATACCAGTGGTCCAGGGGTTTGATATCGACGCCACGGATGCGTTGATAGCCCTGTTTTCGCAGAGACGCAACCAGGGCTCCGCCAATGAAGCCCCCCGCACCGGTTACTAGCACCAAATCCTTATTATTAGACATTTGCCGAATCTCCAAGAGATTAAAAGCTAATCATCACTGTAAAGCTACCATCCAGCCTGTCAAGATTACGCGCGATTAATCGCTTGCGGCCTGCCTCGACCCGAAGAAAGAATAGATTGCGATCACGATATAGGAAAAGAGCGGGACCACGTAGGCCCAGGCAACGCTGTGAAACGCCTCCGACAAAAGGCCCATGACCGGCGTCATTACAGCGCCCCCCACGATCGCCATCACCAGCAGCGAACCGCCGATTTTTGTATTGGGACCAAGCCCCTTTAATCCGAGCGCGAAAATCGTCGGAAACATCAGTGACATGAAAAAGCTGGTGAGGAACACGCACCACAATCCAAACCAACTGGGGAACAGCACCCCCAACGTCACCAGCACGATGTTAATCAGGCAGTGGACGCCCATCAGTTTATTGGGGGCAATCGTGCGCATAAGGTAAGCCGAGATAAACCTTCCGACTCCAAACGCAGCCAGCGTACCCGTGAGGAAATAACCGGCAATCTTTTCCGGCTGATGAGTTGATTCCTGCACGTATTGGATGAAATAGCTCCAAGTCCCGACTTGAGCACCGACATAGAGGAATTGCGCCACCACCGCCCATAGGAAATGCGGATAGCGAAAGAGCTCCCGGAAGTGGCCGTGGTCGCCGCTGCTGCTTTCATGTTCGCTCTGAATGGCCGGAAATTTCGTGCGCAGGATCAGGATCGCCCAAAATACCGCCACCGCTCCAATCACCAGGTAAGGCTTGATAACCCGAAGAGTTTCGGTCCGGAGATAAAGCTCGTACAGACCTTGGGCTTTCCGCACTGCGATCTCGTCCGGAGTCAACTCGACTCCGGAAAAGATGAAAATGGTCCCAACCAAGGCTCCCGTAATCGATCCGATGGGATTGAATGCCTGCGAGAAATTCAGGCGCCGCTCGGAGGTATCAGGATCGCCCAATTGAGCAATGAACGGGTTGGATGCCGTTTCCAGAAACGAAAGCCCGCTGGCAATTACAAACAATGCGCAAAGAAAAAATCCGTAGCTTCCGGCCAGGGCCGCTGGCCAGAAGAGAAAGCATCCGGCTCCGAATAGCAACAGTCCGGTGACGAAGCCGAACTTGTATCCCAGCCGCCTCATCAGCAGGGCCGCCGGCATGGCGAGAACGAAGTAGCCCATATAGAAAGCTGACTGGACCAGACCAGCTTTGAATCGAGTGATCGCGAACGACTTCATGAAATGTCGAATCAGAACGTCATTCAGGTTGTTTGGGATCCCCCAGAGAAAGAACAACACTGTGACCAGAATGAAAGGGATCAGTTGGCCGGCCGGAAACAGTTTATGACTGTGGGCCGATCCATTCGAGACTGCAAGCTTCTCCGGTTTCAAGACATTCATTTGGACCTATTCAAACGGCGGTGACGCTTTCCACGCTACAACGTGAACGACGCTCGCCGGCCTGCGTGCGATGGAAGTGCGGTCTAGCGGCCTGCGTCACGAACCTGCGTCAGACGATAGAGCATGCAGCCGTGCGGTGGTAGTGCCGCTGTGAATGCGCCCGCAGAGCCCAGATCGTTATGCTCCCATAGGTCGCGCCTCTCGTAGGACGTTCCGGCAAGTCCCAACTCTTTCCATTCAAAGCGGACGTCCGCTCTTGATTCAGTGAGATTGAACACCGCGAGGTATTGACCATCCCCGGATCTCGCTTGAGCGAGCCAGACGACCGTATTCTTGGTGCGAATCACCGGATGATTTCCGGTCGAGTGCTGGTCCACAGCAATCACTTCGGGGTTCGTTAGCAAGGACAAAGTCCACGCGTCAGCCTTGGGCAATTCCCCGCCCACCATCAGAGGGGACGGGAAAATGGCCCACAGAGTCATCAGCATTCGCTGTTCATCGTGACTGAGCCTGGTGTCACGCGGCTGACCCCATCCCGGCGCAGGCCCTAAGTGTCCGAACGGCAGCATATCGGCATCGGGCCAGTGTCCGGGCTCGCCTTTTCCAGCCCATGCGGCTGTGTATTCAAACTGGTCGCCGAGTCCCTTGGGATAGGCTGCATCGTTGTGCCAGATGTCCCAAATGTCGTCAGAGATCCTCCACATCTGGGCATACTTCCGCATCTCATCCAACTTGTCCAAAGGCGCCGCTCCCGGGGAAAGGCTCAGGACGATCGGTCTGCCAGCTTTATCGAGTGCTTGCCGGATCATGCGAATGTCGTCGGCCTTGTAGGGATGGCTGCTGATGCAATCGACCTTGATTAAGTCCACTCCCCAGCCTGCATACAGCTTTGCGATGGAGTCGTAATACGCTTGCGCAGCGGGCTGGCTCGCGTTCGTGCCGAAGTTGTCGAAATTCCAGGGACAGGTGTCGGACGAATCCGCGCCGTCTGCCGCCGAGTACGATGAATCGGCGACCGGCAGCTTGTTGACCACCGCTTGCTTCGGAATGCCACGGAGAATGTGAATCCCGAATTTCAGGCCCAGGGAGTGCACGTAGTCCGCCAGCGGCTTGAACCCCGCGCCGTTGGCGGCGGACGGAAACCGGTTCACTGCCGGAGTATAGCGACCGTTCTCATCGAGGCTATATTGAAACGTCTTCGAATTCCCTTCTGCTGTCGGGTTCGACACAAACCACTCCATATCGACCGTCACATATTGCCAGCCGAAGGGCTTCAGGTGCTCGGCCATCCATTCAGCATTCGCTTTGACCTGGGCTTCGTTGATCGTCGTGCCATAACCATCCCAGCTGTTCCATCCCATCGGCGGAGTCATCGCGAGTCCGTCCTGAGAGACGAGATCATTCGCGCAGAACAGTGTCGTACAAAGAAAAAGCAAAATCGACCAGCGCATGGAATCGTTCTCCGAGGGCGATTGAGCCCTTACTGAAATGCCGAATAAGAACCTGGAACGGCGCGACCGTCATTCCTCTGGACTGGAGCAGCATCTCACGATTTCAGCGAGGCGCAATGACCGGCAACAGCAATGCCGACGGATGTTCCGAGTCGTGCAAGATCGTGTTGGTGGCAGGGACATAGTGCTCGCCCGTGCCTTGCGCCTCTCCGCTATTGAGGTTTCGATCGAACCGTGGAAAATTGCTGCTAGAAACTTCCAGCCGCAATGCATGCCCTTTGAGAAATACATTGCTGGTTGACCATAAGTCGATGGCGAACTTGTAAACCTGGCCCGGATTCATCAGTGTCGGCTTTTCCTGCGAGTCGCGATAGCGTGCCCGGACAATTCCTTCCGTCAGATTTTGCGCGAAGCCATCCGGCGCGACATCCACTAGCTTGGCAGTGAAATCCGTGTCCACCGCAGTGGACTTCGCGAACAGCTCCAGGCTGACCGGTCCCGTGATTTCCGTGTCATTGGCAAAGGCAGATGTGGAATAGATAAGCACGTCGTCACGGGCCTCCACGGGACGCTGATCGCGCGGTCCCGGCGGCAAGTGGCCGCCGTCGCAGCACAAGGGTCCGCCAATGGTCGGCACCGGATTCGCAGGGTCGTACACGTAATGATCCGACGATTCTTTCAGAGGAGATGCAGCGGAAAGGCTGCCGTCCCCGCGAAGCGAATTCGCTTTTCCGTCTGAATGCAGAAAGTACTTACTGTTTTGCCGCCGTGCCAGAGGCCAGTCGTCTTCTTCTCGCCATTCGTTTCGTCCCATGACGAAGATTTTGACTGGCTTCTCCTTCGCGAAGTTGTTTTGAGCGCCCTTGAACAGATATTCGTACCAACTCAAGGTGACTTCGTCTTCGTCGAACTGGGCTGCCGCTGGACCGAA
The DNA here is from genome assembly GCA_963700225.1 of uncultured Acidobacteriota bacterium. Taxonomy (GTDB): domain Bacteria; phylum Acidobacteriota; class Terriglobia; order Terriglobales; family Acidobacteriaceae; genus Sulfotelmatobacter. The sequence continues at coordinate 568,377 of CAVOWU010000009.1, read as the reverse complement.
ATCGATGTCTCCAATCTTCTGTCCACCGCCTGCGTGACCGCCGATGATCACTAGCAATCGTTGTGCGGCGCGTGCCGCATCCCCACCGTGAGCTTTGATGCCCACATAGTTGCGAAGAGATCCTCCCTGGAAAATGTCATACCAGGCTGCCACGGTCAGGGCCGGCACATTGATGTCCGCAAAGTGTTCCTCAATCGACCAGCGCTTCCAATAGTCGTCGTAGTTTGGATGAGCCAGCCAATCGAGGAAGTAGGGGGCCAGCGCGTGGGTGGAGGAAATCGCGGTCGATGGCTCCGGAAAGTTGAACAGCGGGTAACTGGTCAGCGGCAGCTTCCACATTCCCTGCAGAGCGTTCGTATTTTGCGTAATCGTCCGGTTGAAGGTGTCTTGCGCTAGGCCGGACGTCCACGACTCATTGAACCATTGCTCAAAGGCACCATCCTGGTAGGTCCAGCCGTCATGGTAGTTGCTAGCTGTAACAACAGGACAAATGCCCGCGAGATGCGGCGGATGAGCAATCGCCGCGAGCATCTGTGTCGCGCCGACGTAGGAACCGCCAAACATTCCCACTTTGCCATTGGAGTATGGCAGGGCCGCGGCCCACTCCACCGAGTCGAAGCCATCGTTCGACTCATTCTTGAAGGTGTACCACTCCCCTTCCGAAGAATATCGCCCGCGAACATCCTGAAAAATGACGACGAACCCATGCGCAGCGGCCCGAACACCGAAGTTCACTCCGTTGCTCTTGTTGTAAGGAGTTCGTTGCAGCAGCACCGGAAATTTGCCATCGGCTTTCGGCCGGTAAATGTCGGCGCGAAGAACGACACCGTCGCGCATCTTGGCAGTCACGCCACGTTCGATCGTCACTTCGAACGTATCGCTGGCATGAAGAATGCTCGCGAGCAGAACCAGGCCCGACGCCGTTGCACAGAACACAACTCTCTTGAGGTTCATAGTAGTGCGATCATTTTGCCTGAGTCGCGAACTGTCGTGGCAGGAAATCTTTCAGTCCGAGTCCATACTCATGAGTGAGCAGCCTGTTCGGCAGGACGCATGGCGGTTGAGCGCTCAAGCTATCAAATATTATTCGGGACACCATCGCGCTAAACGGCTTCTTCCGGGCCCGGACCAATCACGATCTCCACGCGCTGCGCCCCCAACGATGGATGGATTGCCCTTAGCTGTATTTGGCCGGTTTTCTCTTGAGCTCGAATCCAGATCGCGCCGGTGCCGCCGATCAATGAAAATGGATTGTCCCCGATCAGATCCGCTGGGCCTTCCAATTCGAACTTGATTGCATCATTCGCGAAGGGACAGATGTTCCCGAATTCGTCGGTCACGCGAAGGACAACACGGGTCGAGTCTGCGCCATCCGCCACTAACTCGGTGTCGTCGGGAAGGAGCACGAATTTTGTGTCAACGCCACGCCCCGAAAGATTCTTTGAGATGACCTGTTTCCCCTGGATGTAGCCCTCGATCCGCAGGTCTCCCCACTTGTGGAAGAGTTCCCCCATTTCGAGGACGAAGGGTGCGTAGCGAAGATTGGCGAACTGCTTTCGGTCAGGATCGACGTCAGCAACCAGTGTACCGTCGATATAGAACTTGAGATGGTCGCAATTGGAACAGACGACCGCTTTAGAAAATCCGATCGACGCGTCACCGCGGGCCCAGTGGAAAGCCGGTTCCAGCACGATCTCTTCCGCCGGATCGCACTGCGATTTGTAGAATCCCGCGGCCGGCTTGGGTTCCCGGAAGATATCGGTCACGCCGTGGTAGCAGATGCGGTCGCCCGAACCGAAATTGCCGTGGGTGTTGTAGTCGAAGGCACACCATCCGATGCCGCCAGCATATTGCGCGTTTGACGCCAACTGATCGTGCACTCGCGCATGCCGGATCGTGTGCTCTGTAAGGCGTTCAACCTGGTCGATGGTCTTCGTGGGATAGGTGTGACCGACAAATTCCGTGTTCAGATAGCGCGGGTGATTCGGCGGCTTCAGTGGAAAACCGAAATCGTTCATCGTGAAAACATCTTCCAGAAATTCCGACTCCTGGAAGTACCGGATGCCACCGGTCTGGCGGGTAGGATCGAGCTGATGCGCGGCTGCGTTCGTGCGGGTATAGAAATCATGATCGTCTTTGGATTCGTTGATGCGCACTCCCCATAGGATGATGGAGGGATGGTTCCAATCGCGGCGGATCATGCGGCGAACGTTATCGATCGAAATCTGCTTCCAAGCTTCATCCCCAATGTGCTGCCAGCCGGGAATTTCTTCAAGGACCAGGAGTCCGATTTCGTCGCAGGCATCCAGAAAATGGCGTGACTGCGGGTAGTGCGAAGTGCGGACGATGTTGCACTTGAGTTTGTTGCGAAGGATATCGGCATCGCGGCGCTGCGGCCGGGCAGGCATGGCTTGTCCGACCCATGGAAACGTCTGGTGACGGTCCAGACCGCGCAGCTTGATGACCTTACCGTTCAACTCAAATCCGTGATCGGTGAACTGAGCTTCGCGGAAGCCGAAGCGTCGCGAATCTTCATCAAGCAACTGCGCCCCGTGACGGAGGCGTACGCGGGCAGAATATAAATTGCGCTTGTCAAAATCCCACAGCTTGATTCCGTTCGGGCGATCGAGGCGAAGTGTATGCGGCAGCGGCTCGCTGGGTGCGCCCGCGGAGGCCACTTGCTGCGAGGCTTTCGCGATTACACGATCTCCGTCGAGGAGTTCGACGTCAATCGTCAAGACTTCCTTGGAGGCTTCCAGATGCTGCACGTAGCAGTCGAGATCGACGCTGGGATTTGCGGAGAGGACGTCCCTGGGTCGCACAAAGATATTCTCGATAAACGTTGAGGGCACGATCCGCAGAGCAACCTCGCGATAGATGCCACCGAAGGTCAGGTAGTCGATCTCATATCCGAAGGGAGGAATGTCGGGACGTTCACTCGAGTCGACATCAACGGCAAGCAGGTTTTCTCCGTCAAAGTCAACGTGCGGCGTCAAATCGAATGAGAACGGGGTGTAGCCGCCTTTGTATTCTCCGAGGCGGACGCCATTAATCCAGACCGTAGATGCGGTCATCACACCCTCGAAATCAACAAAAACGTGCTTCCCGCGCGCTTCCGCCGGAAGCTTGAAACGCCGCCGGTAGAGCGATACAAACTCGTACGTTTTCTCGTCGAACCCGTGCCACGGGAGCCGCACATTCGTATGAGGGATGACCACCCGGTCGAATCCCGAATCGTCGAATGCTTTATCGTGCCCGCCTTCAACCACGGTTCGGCTGTAGCGCCACTTACGATTCATCGGAAGAATGATTCGGCCACTGGCCGAAGAGGCGCCCGATTGCGCAACGCCCTCCGGCATTGCATAGGGGGCGAGTGCGGCTCCTGCGAGAAGTGTTCCGGTCTGTTGTAAGAACTTGCGTCGATCCATTCGTTCCCTTCCCTTGGTCAGTGATTCTCAATCATTCTTTGCATCCAACTAAGATTTACTCTCGTTACACCGCCCACGCGAGCAACTGGCCGAGACTGGCGGCCGACGTGGACTCGGTCCCACGCGGCATTGCCGGGCCAATCACTAACGCTCGGTTTTGTCCTTCAAACCACACGAGAAACGCGGACTGATCGGCTCCCGGGAGGCGCTGCTGATTCAGCCAGTTGTAGTAGGCGCCCATATCTGCGTCAATCAGCGAACCGATTAGATCCACCTCTGGACGCGGCGGAACCGCGGTAATGAGTTCGTTCATCGGCCTCTGCCGCTGACGCGGCGCGAACCGCACCAGTAACGTCAGCGGCTGAGCCCGTCGCAGCGCCTCGCGCGCAGCCCACTGCGCAAAAATCGTGCTGAAGATTTGAGTGCCCGAACCCTCTGTCAGCAGCTTGACCTCGAAACGCTCGAGAACTTCGTCTCCGGCCTTGTCCTTATTATCAGGGCCCATCCCGAGATCCGTCGGACGCAACTGTGCCAGGATCGTTCTCAGCGCTTCAGGGCCCATACCAGGATGGTCAAGCTCGCTTTGTATCCGGCGTAGAAGTGCAGCGCGCGCCGGTTCGAGAGCTTTATATGAAACCGTCGTGAGTTCCGCCGCGTGATCGGCCTCGTCGCCACCGTCGATATACCAGTGGCCGTAGGGCACGGGATGCTTTGCCGCTCTCCCAGCGACGGCGTCAAGCAACTGGCGCAATCCGTTATCCGGATTGATGCCGCCGAAATACGCACCGTGAGGACGCAACTTCCGAAATAGCGGATCGTCGTAGGATGCCACTCCCTGCCCGATTACGCTAATGCCCAGCCTCGGAATCGGAGGCGGCTCCGGCGGCACTGCCTGGCGTAGACGATCGCCATAGTCGTTCGAGGCTTTGCGGAATGCGTCGAGCTGGTGCGTGCTCCAGAGATGCGCGGACAATTGTTCGACGAACTGAGCGGGAGATTTTACCCAGTCGACAGATTCGAGCTGGGCGGAAAGACCGATTTCATTGAATTCGTGAAACCAATCTTTGAGTTGATCGTTCGAGAGCGAACTGAGTTTCGCCAGTTCTCTTTCGTGCGCGCTGCGTTCCGCCGGGAATTTGAAATCGAAATCGACGAGTTCGCGCAGCAGGCCAGGCACAAAGCTGAGGGGCAGCTTCTGCAGCGTCCCGAGATAGTCGTCGACCAGCTTGCGGGCCTCGGGCGGATAACCAGCAAAATGCTCCGGTCTGAGATCACGTGGCAGCATGAAAGTTACAAAAGCTCACCGATCGGCTTGCCCTGCGCGAACGACGCAGAAAATCCAAGCATCGCCCCGAGCGTCGGCACGAGATCGGTGGACTGCATCGCTCGGTCCAGAACTACACCTTGGCGAATACCCGGTCCGGCCACCAGCATCCACGTGGTGCGAGAGAGTGCGTCGCCGGTGCGATGATGCTGGAATCCATTCCCGCCAGCGTCATCGTCGGAGTCCCGTCCGAAGTCCGGCAGAATAAAGAGAGTAGTCTTTCCGGCGTATTCCGGCTCGGTCTGGATGGCCTTCCACAAGTCAGAGCAAAGACGATCAGTGCGGCGAATTCCTTCTACATAGAGCGAATACGCTCCCGCATGGGCGATGTCGATGTCGTGCATGGTGATCCATAAAAGGCTGGGTGCAACCTGGCGCATCAATTGCCGCGCGATGTAGACCGATAGCTCATCCGGACTAGACAAAGTTTGGGCATGCGCCTTGAAGTCATCGACCGAGAGCTTCAGAATCATTTCCAACTGTTGCAATTCGAACTCGCTTCCCGCCAGTTCCGGCGCGTAGAAGGGAGTTTCATAGTTATCGCGCAGCAAGTGCTGGTAGTCGTCGCGTCGGCCCGATGTCGCGGCCGCCAGCAGGCGCTTGGGCAAAATTACTCGCGCACCCAGCCCCGGCCCGTACGATTTATGGCTACTTTCACCGATTCGATTGAATCCGTTACTGGGAGCTACCACCCATGCGTCGGAGGACGGGCGCTTCAGATCTTTGCGGAAGTATTCGAATACCGTAGGAGACTCCGGCGGCAGCGAAGCAAAGTTATTGAACGTCTCATAGACCCCTGTCGCAAGACTGGCGGTCGCGACGTAATGGCCGAGGATTCCTCGATTTACCACCTGCGTGAAGAATGATGATTGGGGGATGAGTTCGCGCATGAGGTGAGGAATGTTTTCCTGCCCCTCGGGCGCGAATGTTTCCTGGTCGCGCGCTCCCCCACCGAACGTGACCACGACGACTTTTCGTTTGGAGTTGGAAGCTGCAGCCCGGGCCCAAGGAGAGTGCACGCAGCGTGCTTCCCAACGTCATGCCGGCGGCACTGCGCAGGAAATCACGGCGAGTACGGGCAAGCATCGCGCCGGCGTGTTCGGGCGCGCCTTTTGCCGCTCTTCGGTTCCGCAATTCGTGGATCATCGATTATCGATCATGAATCGTCTCGTATCGAGGATATCGAACGGCGCCGGTCATGGCTTGGCCGACGCCCCTTCCTTCTCTGAATAGACGAACTGCCGGACGTCTGCTATCTGCTTATCGAGATCGGCCAAGTGTTGTGCCCGCAGTTCCTGGTAGACCTGAAACTGGTCCTGCGCCTTGTCTTTCTGGCCGGTATGAACATACGCCTGCCCGAGCCGGTAGTGTCCATCTGCAATGCGAGGATCGATTTCCAAAGCTTTTACGTATTCCGGGATCGCGGCGGCGTAGCGGGCCTGGTCGGAGTAAAGATTTCCTAACTGAAGCCGGGCTTCGGGAAGTTTGGGATCAAGCGTGGCTGCCTTGCGGAGCAACGATTCGATCTGACGGAGATCCAGACTCGGATCCTGCGCTCGCTTCCCTTTCCACAAACTCATCGCGTAGTAATAGTCGGCCCGCGCGTTGTCCGGTTGCAGATCCGCGAATCGGCGAAATCTCTCGATGACCTGATCGGCCTGGCTCGGCGAACTGTCGTACGCCTTCGAAAGAAAGGCATAGCCACGCGGGTCGGAAGGGCTGAGGTCCGTCGCCCGCAGAAGGGCTTTGATCGCGTCGTCGTAATTCCCGCGCGAATACAGCGCAATCCCAAGGCCGATCGCCATGCGAGGCGAATTCGGATAGCGCTCCGCCGACTGCCGGAAAATTTCTATTGCGGGTTCCAGCGTCCGGTGGAGTAGAAGTTCGCTGGCCCAGTCGAAGAGATTGCTCTCGCTCGGATCCTGATGCGCCGCGGCTTCGAATTCATTGGCGGCATCGACAAACTTTCCGTCTTTTTCTTCGATCTCGCCCAGAAGGTTATGTAACTCTGCCGTGTTCTTTATTTTTAGAAGTTCTTGAACAAGCGTTCGGGCGGGCTCCGGCTTTCCGATCAGCAGATAAGCCAGCGCGAGATCGTAACCATTGTCGTAAGAAGACGGAGTGATCTGCTGCGCCTGTTTGAGGAATGGAATGGCATCAGGAAGCTTGCCCGTACGGACGTAGAGCTCACCGAGGTTGTGGTTGGCATCGAAGCTTCGCGGATCGAGTACGACGGCCTTCTTCAACTGTTCCTGGGCGCCATCCAGCTTTCCGAGACGAACTAGATTAGCCGCCAGGTTGGTTCGCGCCGCAGCTGAGCTGGGTTTCAGGCGCACAGCCGCCTCAAGTTGCTGGTTCGCCAGATTGTCTTGGGATTCTCCCGCGTAGACCATGCCCAGCAGTTCATGAACTTCGAAACTTTGAGGAACTTCTTGCAGCAGCTTCTCGAGTTGGGCCGCAGCTTCCGGGTAATGTCCCCCGTCATATTGCGCCACCGCCGCTTGAAACTCCTGGTTGAGTTTCTCGGTTTGACCACTCTCCGACGACAGCGGTGACGTGCAAGACAGCAGGATCAGAGCAGCACACCCAAGGAGCCGAGGTCGGATATTCACGGTCTGCATGCTATCACCTGCCCTGCGGCAAGCGGTGCATGGTGGGAGGAGTTGCCGCCGGGAAAGCGTGTGTTATGCGCTCTCCCGGAGCAAAGATGCCACTTTCAGCTTAGTAGTACAACTTCAAAGCGAACTGGATCTGTCGCGGATCGTAAGGAGCATCGCGCGTAGACCCCATCTCGCCAAAGTTCGAACTGGTGAAATTACCCGAGTTAGACACCGCAACCACGCCATTGCCTCCGAAATTCGGAGCATTGAAGTTCGGGTGGTTGAAGAGGTTAAAGAATTCGGCACGGAACTGCAGCGAGAAGCGCTCGCTGAGCTTCACGTCCTTGAAGGTCGAGAAGTCCATTCGTTTAAAGGTCGGTCCGGCAATCTGGCCCGGAGGTCCACCCAAAGTGGACAGCGGGCAAGGTAAGGCCGTACACGGCGCTGGCTGAGAGAAGGCGTTTGGATTGCCGAAGAAGCTCACTTTGCCATTGGAGTCGATGTGGACGCCCCTGTCCAAGGATTGCCCAGGAACGACGAAGTCATAACACCCACTCCCTGAGCTCGTCCCCGAAGGGCAACTCAAAGTAATCGGTTGGCCACCCTGAAGCACGATGTTCGTATTGATGCTCCAACCTCCGAACACCTTGCTGGCTACCCCGTTTGAGGCCAAGAAGCGCTTCCCTTTGCCGAACGGAAGTTCATATCCGCCGCTAAGGTGTACAACGTTCCGAATATCAAAGTCAGCCAGGCCGTAATCATAGTGCATGCCGACTCCAGGAACATTTGGAGCACGGAAGCCCGCTAGGCTTCCGCCGTTAAGCAAATCACCCGCATCGGTACGCGACTGAGACCAAGTGTAGGTGCCGAGGAAATTCAGCCCACCCGCAAATCGCTTCTCCACCTTGGTCTGAAGCGAGTTGTAGTAGCTGAGGCCAACTGTGGCGGCATAGCTGTTGTTCTCGCCAAAGTCTGGGAATGGAATTCCGCCCTGACTTACCGGGAAGGCGCACCCCGGATCGGGATAGACATTAGGCGATGGACATCCTGAAGTACCATTCAAGCCCGGCCCCGTTGGTAAGGGGCAAACCAGTAGGCAAAATTGCCGTCGGAATGTTGGATCCGGGGAACGACTCCAAGTGGCGCCCCAGGGAGGTCACGTACGCCGCCTGCACAGTCAATGTCGGCGTTAGCTGATATTGCAAAGTGAAGTTCCCGCTCATCGTGTATGGGGTTTGGTAATTGAACTGGATTCCTCGCAACGCTAAGCCGTTGGCCTGAACCACGGTCGGCGAGAGCGGGGTACAAGCAAAGCCTGTTTCGAAGGTTGCCGTTCCGCCAGGTCCTGCTGCGGCGCAACCCGGAAACGTATGCGGGATGCCGTCATTCGGAGGAGTGAAGTTGAAATCGAACTGGAAGGGATAGCTTTCACCCAGGTTCGGCGAATACCCACGGTTCTCAAAGCCGTTGTAGAAGATGCCAAACCCGCCTCGAGCTACCAGCTTCGGAGTGACTTGGTAGGCGAAACCAATTCGAGGCGCCAAATTTCCTTTTTGCGAATTACCCAGCCCTTTGCCGTACTTGTTCGTGATGTCGAGCGTGATGCCGTCTGCAGCAAGCAAGTTGGTGAAGCTCGAGGAAAGATTGGCTGCGTTTGTCCCTCCCGGGAGTATGTACATGGGACTGCCAGTGGGCGCGCCGCCCGGAACGAAGTTGGCTTGGGCGCCGTGGTGCTCATATACCAGCGAAAAGAAATCCCAGCGCAAACCAAGATTGAGGGTCAACTTGGGAGTAACTTTCCAGTCGTCGTTGAAGTAGGTACCGTAATAATTTTTCCCGTCGTCCGTAAGGTAGATGTTGGAGGCGTATATATTCGTCGATCCTCCAACGTCATACGGTACCCCGCCGGCCACAGTCGACGCGATCGGAGTCAGCAGGAATGCGGCTCGCCCGGTGCTGCCCTGGTCGCTGCTGGCAAGCCCGCTCGGTATTTCAGTGAAATCGCCGTTGTAGTCGAATTCTCCGTGGGACCACGATGGTTGCAGCGTAGAAAACTTGACGTGCTGCCACTCGAATCCCATCTTGAACGTGTGTTTGCCGTAAATCTTGGTGAGGTCGTCCGTCAACTGGAACGTGGAACTGACTTCGTCCGAAGGCAGGAAAGAGTTACTGCCCAGAGTTGAGAGTCCATTAATTCCAAAGGCTGGAAGCCCGCCATTCTTCGAGACTTGGGGGATATCCTGAATGCCGTATTGAGCAGGAAGACCGAGGTTGGCGGCCTCGGGACTTTCGCGAGTCGTATTCAAGTAATTGAAACCCACTCGAGCTACGTTAACGAGGGTCGGAGAGAAAACGTGGGTGTAGGCTAACGCGCTCTGTTGCGCAGTCGCGGTTTGCGGGCCCTGTTGGAAGGCGCCGCCGTCGGCCACGCCTCCGAAAATTCCGGGAATAAACTGCGGGTCATCCTTGTAGCTGAAGCGGTAGAACAACTGGTCCTTGTCGCTGACGTTAAGGTCGAGTCGAGCATCGAACGCATTGCTGTGTTCATTCAGCTTGGGGGAATTGGCGAAGTTCGAGAAAAGAGAACCGTTCGTCGGATTCGGATACAGATTCAGCAGCTTGACGGCATTCGGGTCCAATCGTCCGGCAGAGATCTGATTCAGACCGCACCCTCCCAAGGTAAAAGCGGCCGTACTGGCTGGGCAGGTACCGAAAGGATCGCGCACGTAACCTGTTGCGGCTGAGACAAGACCGGAGACCGGGTCAAGCACCCCGGTGGTAACCGGCCTCGTCGTAGCCGGATCCAGAATAGTTCCGGTGGGCATTGTCCGGCCCAACTGATCCGTCAACGTGCCCGTCTGTCCAGTAATCAGGTCTGAAAGATCGGTGTAACCACTGCTGCGCTCTGCCGCGGTTGGCACTGAACCAGTCAGAATCGTTCCTTGTATCCTTCGGAGCCCTTCATAGTCACCGAAGAAGAAGAGCTTGTTCTTGATCACCGGGCCACCCAAGGTGGCTCCGAATTGGTTCTGGCGCAATTCGCCCTTGGGTACGCCACCGGCGTCTTCAAAATAGTCAGGGGCGTCGAGCTTATCGTTGCGGAAAAACTCCCACGCCGCGCCATGAAACTGATTGGTACCGGACTTGATGGTCGCATTGAGAACGGCGGCTCCCGAACGGCCGTATTCTGCGCTGAAGTCCGAGGTCTGCACCTTGAATTCCTGAATCGCATCGACCGGAGGCAGAACGACGAAGTTCGTGCCGTTGAGGAAGTCCACCGTGTCGGAATTGTTATCAATCCCATCAAGCATGTAATTGTTCTGCGCCGGGCGATTGCCGTTCGCGGTGAAGGCGCCGCTGGCCGCGTTCCCGCGCGTGTCCGCTTCGGGAGTATTCACGCCGGCTGCCAGCTGGGCGAGGAAGGTGAAGTTCCTGCCGTTGAGGGGAAGGTTGTTCACGCTGCGCTGGTCAACCACTTGGCCGACGGAGGCATCTTCCGCTTGAAGCACCGGAGCGGCCGAAGTGACTTCGATCGTTTCGCCTACGGACCCGGGCTGGAGCTTGAAATTGATCTGTACCCTGGCGCTCACGTCAACCGTGATGTGCGCTTGCGCCTCTCTCTTGAAGCCCGTCGCCGTGACGTCAAGCTTGTAATTTCCAATTCTCACGGGGCTGAAATTGTAGATTCCTTCAGCTCCGGTCACAGTCGATAGGCTCGTACCGGTGCCTTCGTTGGTCATCGTGACCTTCGCTCCGCTCACCACGGCGCCCGAAGAATCGGTAACCGTTCCTGTGATGGAGCCAGTGTCAACTTGAGCGATGACAGGGAGGACGCCGAGTGAAGCGAAGACTACGACTGCGAGTACACTGCGCAGGATACATCCAACTGCGTATCGGTTCATGAGCTCTCCTTCGAGCCGTACGACTTGCATCCCGGCAAGCCGCTCACCATGAAAAAAACTCAACTGTTTAGTTCCCCGAGAACAGCGCAGGCACCACAGCGTCACCTGCCTTGCGTTCCCCAGAAAAAGCAAATTAACCGTTTAACCTAAAAATACTAGTGGGTCGGGAATATCACGGGGTCTGCCGTATTGTCAAGATTTTTTTCTTGATTTAAACTCCGCGAGGTTCACACTGCTCTGCACGAAGCAGATTTCACGCGAAGAAACAATCGACCGATTCCGTTGTCTGAATACCGCGAACCATGACCGTAACCATTCGTGATGTTGCGAAGGCAACCGGTGTCTCCACCGCAACCGTTTCCAATGTCCTGAACAAGACAGGAAAAGTTGGAGCGCATACTCGCCGAGTTGTGCTCGGTGCCGTGAAACGCATGGGATACATTCCTGACGTTCACGCACGCCACCTCGCATCCCGCGATCGCCGCACGCTCGGGATCATCGTTTCTGATATCGAGAATCCATTCTTTCCCGAAGTCGTCAAGGGATTCGAGGCGCGAGCCCGGCAACTCGGCTACGACATCATTCTCAGCGACACGAACTACGATCCTCGCCGGACCCGCGCTGCTGCTGAGCGAATGATGGAACACAAAGTTCGCGGCGTGGCCGTGATGACCTCCGAGATCAGCATCAAATTGATTCATCAGCTCGCCCGCCGAAGAATCGCCGTAACCTTTCTCGACCTCGCCCCCATTCGAAAATACATCAGCAATTTGCGCATCGATTATTTTTCCGGGATCCAGCAGATCGTGCAGCACCTCCACGCGCAGGGGCATCGACGCATTGCTTTCGTCGCCGGACGCCAGGGACTGAGATCCAATGTGGTTCGGCTTGAGGCTTATGAACAATGCATGCGAGATTTGGGACTTGAACCCGGGCCGATACTCCCTGGCGACCTGCGCTTTGAGGGCGGCCTCGCGGCCGGCGTCAGCATCGCGAAGCTGGCTTCGCGGCCCACCGCGGTGGTCGCAGTAAATGATCTGACTGCCGTCGGAGTGGTCAAAGGACTTTTGAATTCCGGATGTCGAGTTCCGCAGGACATTTCCGTGACCGGCTTCGACAAGACGCGACTCGCGGAATACAGCAACCCTTCCATCACAACCGTCGACGTTCATCGGGAAACTCTCGGTCATATGGCGGCCGACGCGCTTCATGAGCTCTCGAACTCCGAGGATCCTCAAGGCCGCGAATATCGCATCGGCGCGGAACTTGTATTGGGAGATTCCTCGGGACCTGCCTCCCGCTAACCAGCTCCCCGATTGATAAACTGCCTGAAGTGAATCCGGCTGCACGCGCAAACATGCCTCGAAAAGACATTGCCCCATCAATTTCACGCCGACTATTCCTCCAACAGATGGGTTGGGCACCTGTGCTTTTTCTTCCTGCACCCGCCATCCGTCCGTTCCTTCGTTCAGTGCTGTCGAGTCCCGTGGAGATTCAGGCTTCGCACTTCCCTTTCGCGGATGTCCGGCTCAGTCCCCACTATCCTTCAAATTCGCCGCTCGATAGCCTTCTCGCTCTGGCCGCTCCTGGCACCGATGAATACATCACCGAGGGATATGTCTCCGAGATCGTGGCGCTGTTGGAGAAATGGAGCCAACAGCTGAGACTGGATTCTTCCGCCACGAGCGTCACGAATAATTTCGTGGACGAGTCCGTTCGAGCGAATGCTCTCACTCCTGTCCGCGAGATTGCCTTGCGGATGGGAGATCCGATCCAGGTTCTTCGCAGAGAATTTGCGTCACAACTTCTTGCCGGCCGCGAGCGGTTCGTTGCGGACATGCAAGCTAGCTTGACTCAATTGCAGAAGCTGGAAGTCGCTGACTTTGAGATCTACGAATGCACACGGGTCGCGAGCTCGCCACTCTTGCTCGAGGCGAAGATCCGTTATGACTTGGTGGGTAAGTCAGAACATGGCGTGCGCGAAGAACGCATTGGGGACTGGCTCATCCGCTGGTCGCGCAATGAATCCGGTGCGTGGCGCGTTTTGCAATGGAACACGGTAAACGAAACGGTAAGCCGGGCTGTAGGCCCCGTTTTTGTCGACATCACTTCCCACCTTCTCGGACAGACTGACTCCTACAAACAGCAATTGCTACACGGTGCCGACTACTGGCGGACGATTCTCGACGGCGCGGTCGGCTTGGATATTTACGGAAATAATGGCGTGGCAGTGGGAGATTTCGACGGCGATGGCCTCGACGATTTATATGTGTGCCAGGCAGCAGGCCTGCCCAACCGGCTCTATCGAAACCGAGGTGATGGAACTTTTGAAGATGTGACAGAACAATCCGGCGTCGGAGTGCTGGATTTCACCGCGTGCGCTCTGTTCGCCGACTTCGACAACCGCGGAAGGCAAGATCTATTGGTTGTCCGCTCGACCGGGCCACTTCTATTTGTGAATGATGGCAACGGTAAATTCTCTTTAAAACGCGACGCGTTCCGGTTTGCCCGTCCACCACAGGGCGCGTTCACTCACGCCGCTATTGCCGATTACGATCACGACGGGCGTCTCGATATTTATTTTTGCCTCTACACCTACTATCAGGGGCTCGATCAGTATCGCTACCCAGTTCCCTATTTCGACGCGCGCAATGGGCCACCGAACTACCTCTTTCACAATGAGGGCAACGGATTCTTTCAGGATCGCACCGAAACCTCCGGATTGAACGTCGAGAATGATCGCTATAGTTTTGCTTGCTCCTGGGGCGACTCAAACGGGGACGGGTGGCCGGACCTGTACGTCGTTAACGACTTCGGCCGTAATGATCTCTATCGCAATAACGGCGACGGAACTTTTGCAGCCGTTTCCACAGAAGCCAAGGTGAATGAGGCAGGCGCCGGGATGAGTGGTTGCTGGCTGGATTTCGACAACGATGGCAAGCAGGATATCTACGCCGCCGGGATGTGGGTCGCTGCCGGCATGCGCGTTTTTCAGGATCCTCACTTTCACAGCGGCGAACCCGAAGCGATTCGCAGCCTTTACCGGCGCCACATGTCCGGCAACTCGTTGTACCGAAATCTGGGTGACGGCACATTTCAGAATGTGGCCGTGAAAGCGGGAGTCGACATGGGACGCTGGTCCTGGTCGACCGATGCCTGGGATTTCGATCACGATGGTTACCCCGACCTTTACGTTGCGAATGGCTATATTTCCGGCGCTGAGCGGCGGGACGTCTCTAGTTTCTTCTGGCGCCAGGTCGTCGCAAAGTCGCCTCAAGACTCAAATCCTTCGCCCTCCTATGAACGCGGATGGAGCGCAATGAATGAACTCATTCGCTCTGACTCGACATGGAACGGTCACGAAAGAAATGTTTTCTTTGCCAACAATCGCGACGGAACATTTTCCGATGTGTCTGGCGTGGTGGGCCTGGATTTTCGCGACGACAGCCGGGCGTTTTCCCTTGCCGATCTTGACGGCGACGGCCGACTGGAAGTCGTGCTCAAGAATCGGAATGCGCCCCAAGTACGAATCCTGCGCCTCGCGTCGGAAAGTGTTGGCGGTTCGATCGTCCTCCGTCTGCGCGGAACCAAGAGCAACCGTGACGGTATCGGGGCCGCCGTGACAGTGGAAGTCGGGTCTCTGCGGCAGACCAAGTATCTGCAGGCCGGATCCGGATTTCTGTCGCAACACACGAAAGAACTTTTCTTCGGCGTCGGAACAAATCGCGAACCTGTTCGAGCAACAGTGCGATGGCCGAGCGGTCTCACGCAGAACTACGCCGCGCTGCCGCTCAATCACCGCATCGAAATCGAGGAGGGTTCTCCGGACTTTAAAGCGAAACCGTTTGCAGTCTCCCCGAAGTCTTGGGCGCGGGCGGGCGAGCCTGCAAATGAGGAATCTCTTCCGCAGTCCTCGTCGAGCTGGCTGATCGAGCCCGTCCGAGCACCTGCTTTCTCCTTGCCCGACACGGCGGGAAATCTCATCGATCTGCACTCGCTCCGAGGCAGTTTCGTGCTACTCAGTTTCTGGGCCAGTGAATCGCCCGCTTGCCGCGACCAGTTGCAACGCCTTCGCCAAGCGCAGACACTCTCCGCCTCAAATCGGCTTCAAATTGTTGCCGTCAACGTCGACCCGCCGCTCGATGCCGCGGTAATAAAGGCGTTCGCTGGGAAAGAACTCTTCGCCTTCCCGATCGTCCTGGGCACCCCGGATGTCGCCGGTGTTTACAACCTTGTGTACCGCTATCTGTTCGATCGTCATCGCGATCTCCCCTTGCCAACGTCGTTCTTGATTGATCCGACAGGAAACATTGCGAAGGTGTATCAGGGAACCTTCACTGCAACGGAATTGTCGGAAGACTTGGCCTCGACTCCTCGAACTCCCGAGCAACGCGTACGCAAGGCGCTGCCGTTCCCTGGCATTCTTCCCGATACCGGCTTTCAGCGAAATCAGTTCACTTACGGAGTAGCTTTCTTTCAACACGGATTTCTCGAAGAAGCAGCTCAGTCGTTCAAACAGGTGATCGGGGAAAATCCTGCTGATCCGGATGCTCATTACAATCTTGGAACTTTATATCTCCGCCGCAACTCTCTGGTCGAAGCGCAGCAATCCCTTCAGGAGGCTGTAAGACTACGTCCCGACTATCCCGAGGCTTGGAATAACTTGGGAATGCTTGCCGCACAAAAAGGAAATGACGAGGACGCGATTCGAGACTTCCAACGCTCTCTGCAGTTGCGGCCCTCCTACGCTACAGCGTCTTTGAATCTGGGAAATGTTTACCGCCGCCAGGGAAATCTCGATGAAGCAGAGAGATTTTTGAAACGCGCCTACGACGCCGAACCCGCAAATCCGGAAGCAAGCTACAGCCTCGGAATGCTCTATGCGCATCGAGGCCAGACCGATCTCGCGGTTAAGAGCCTGGAAAGAGCAATCAGCCTCCGTCCCGATTACGCCGAAGCGTTGAACAACCTTGGCGTTCTGTTTGTTCAGAACCAGCGTTATCCGAATGCAGAGCAGAATTTCAAGACATGCATTCAACTTGCCCCCGACTTTGATCAGGCGTATCTGAACCTCGCGCGTCTGTACATGGTCTCCAACGAAAAGGAAAAAGCGCGGACGGTCTTGCAAGCTTTATTGGAAAAACAGCCGCAGCACAAGGTGGCTCAGCAGATGCTGCAGATGCTATATTGAGGCCCGCGGAAGGGCCTTGCAGATGTTCGGTCGTACCTCGATCCAAATCCCGAAAGTAAGCGGCAGTTTGGCGAAGATCGGCATCATTGGCCTTCTACTCTTCGTGGTTTCGACGCCAGTCTTCGCGACCCAGAAAACCCAGACTGAGAACGAGCCTCCCGCGCCCCTTCGTCAAGCCGAAGGATTGATCCAGACGGGACATTTCGAAGAAGCGCGCAAGATTCTCGAAGAGCAGATCAAGACGAATCCTTCCAGCGTCGATGCTTACAATTTGCTCGGCATCGTCTACACGAACGAAAAACAATTTGACCACGCGCTGACTGCTTTTCAGCAGGCGTTAAAGCTGGCTCCCAACTCCACAAAGACTCACAACAACATCGGGGACCTCTATGTTGCGGAACAGAAACTCGATCTCGCGGAAAAAGAGTTCACCGAGGTACTGAGCCTCGCTCCCGCGAATCGAGACGCCAATTACAACTTGGGCTTGTTAGAACTCGCCAACGGAGCGCCTGTCAAAGCGATCCAGCATTTTCAGCGACGTGCACCCTGCGACGGTTGAAGCGCGGCTCAATCTGGTTCGCGCCTATTTTCAGGCTAAACAAGCCAGCGAGGCCCTGCAGACGGCGCGCGAACTCTCGGCGGCGCACAAACCAGACGTTCAGTTGCACTTCAGTCTCGGAGTGCTGCTCGCGTCGGCAAAACAGTACAAATCCGCGCAACTCGAACTGGAGCAGGCAGACACACTGCAACCGGAAACGTTCGAGATTCTCCACAATCTCGGAGAGGCATATCTCAAGGGCTCATGATTATGCGAAAGCCGAACTCGCTCTCAATCGCGCATTGAAGTTGAAGCCGGATTCCGCCGAAACTCTCTACCTTTTAGCTCAGGATGATTTCGAACAGTCGCGGCCGGTCGACGCTCTTGATCTGTTGGCCCGCGCTCATAAAATCGCGCCGCAGAATACAGACATCATTTTTCTGATGGCTCGCGTCAGCATGACACAGAATTTCTTCGAGGATGCCATACCCCTTCTCGAATCTGGCATCCAGCTTGCACCGCAACGCCCTGATCTGCACGCCGCTCTTGGCGAAAGCTATTTCATGGCGGGCAAAACCGAGAGCGCAGTCGACCAGTTCAAGAAGCTCATCGAACTGGATCCATCGGCTCGTTCCTACGCGTTTATGGGGCTCTCTTACCAGCACCTGGGAAGGTTTGACCAGGCTCTCACCTATTTTGAGGAAGGCCTGAAACAGGATCCGCGCAATGTTTCTTGTCTGTTTAACATCGGTTACATCCAGGAGCGGCAGGGGAATTATGCGAAAGCGGAGGACATGTTCCAACAAGCGCTGCGGTCAAATCCAGATTTTGCCGACGCACTTCTGGAGCTCGCAAATCTCCGCACTAAAGACAAGAAATACGCGGAGGCCGCGGACTACCTTCGACGATTTGTGAAAGTGAGCCGCAACCCGGCCGACGGCTACTACAAGCTCGCGATGGCGGAACGAAGCATGCATCAGACCGCCGCGGCCCAACGGGACCTGAGCGTCTTTCAGACGCTTTCCAAGAACACCTCAACCGGGCCTTACCCGTATCAACACCTCTTCGACTATCTCGACAACCGATCAACACTCTCTGCTAAGGAACGGACGCAACTCGACGTCTCGGAACTAACAGCGCAAATCCAGAAACATCCCGGCCAGCCTCAGGATTTGTACCTGCTTGCCGAGGCTTATCTGAAACTCGGACAGATCGACGTCGCGCGTGATGCGCTCACTCAGCTCGATCAAATGAGCGCGAATGACTATCGGACGCAGACTGGCATCGGTGTTCTCTTTGCTCGTTATCGCCTGTATGACGATGCGATTCGACACTTCCAGGCCGCGCTCCAAGCGAACCCGGACTCAGACGACGTCAAGTTCGATCTCGCTGACGCTTATTTTCGCAAGGGTCGCTACCCCGAGGCGCTGGACGCCGCTCAAAAAGTTTCTGCGGCTGGGCAAGCCGATGACGCTTTTCTCTCCCTGCTGGGAGATATCGAAGCTCACGCAGGTGAAACTGGCAAGGCAATCCAGATTTTCCGCGACGCCATCAACCGAAATCCGGACAACGATCAGTATTACCTCTCGCTGGCTCTGGTCCAACTTCGTGACAACGATCTCAGCAGTGCAGAGCAAACTTTGCAAAAAGGATTGGCGCGAATTCCAGCCTCCGGAAAACTGGCGTGGGGATTGGGCCTGGCTTCGGTACTGCGAGGAAATGCTCCGCAGGCGGCCGAACACTTGGAGCATGCTGTCGATCTGCTGCCGGAGTGGGCCGGTAGTTACTCCACTCTCGGCGTCTTTTACTACCAGACGGGACAACTTGAGAAAGCACGAGAAGTGCTTGACCGCTTCAAAGGAAGTAACACCGGCGGGTTGGATGTATCCCGCATCGAGGAAGCTCTCTCCAAGGCTCCCCCCAACACCGCTGCTGCAGGACAGCCCATCCCGATGGCCGCCCGCGAACAAATGCTTCAGTTCGCTCTGTTGATCGCGGATCGCAGTTTATGAGGACTCCGGGTCACGGGAAGGTTTCTGTTCGGTTGCATCGATACGTCGCCCGTTACACTAGTTCGAGAATGAAAGAGCAGTCGTCGATGTCGAACCGCAATCTCGTTCGCGGTATTCAGTGGGGCGCGATTCTGGTCCTTGCAGTCGCGATTGCAGCTTCCGTGCGCGACACAGTCTTCGCGGCGCAGACTTCGACCAAATCTGAACCTGCTATCTCCGTCCGCTACACTGATGTCCGCGAAAGTGCCAAAATCACTTTTCAGCAAGACTCCACGCAGACCGACGAAAAGTATTATCTCGAAACCATGGGCACCGGAGTCGGATGGATCGACTACGACCAGGATGGTCTGATGGACCTTTACTTTGTCCAGTCCGCCGCCACTGACATCTACAAGCCACCGCATCCCCTTCGTAGCGCTCTCTATCACAACAACGGCGACGGAACTTTTACCGATGTCACCGAAAAGGCCGGCGTGGGCGGCGAAGGCCACTACGGACAGGGCGTCGCCGTCGGCGACTTCGACAATGATGGCTACCCGGATTTATATGTGACTGGATACGGCCGGGCGATTCTTTATCACAACAATGGCAACGGCACGTTCACCGACGTTACTGCAAAAGCCGGCGTTGCCGACGAAGGTGGATGGTCGACCAGCGCAGGATGGTTTGATTACGACAAAGACGGCTGGCTCGATCTCGTCGTCACGAACTACATCGATTGGAGTCCGAAGAACAACATGTGGTGCGGTGAACGCCGTCCCGGCTACCGTTCCTATTGCCATCCGGGCAACTACAAGGGCCAGCGCATCAAGCTCTATCACAACAATCACGACGGAACATTTACTGACGTGAGCGACGCCTCTGGCGTTGGCAAGCCCGAGGCCAAGGGCATGGGCGTAGTGCTGGCCGATTTCAATAACGACGGCTGGCCTGACATCGCCATCGCCAATGACTCATGGCCGAATTTTCTGTTCATCAACAAGCACAACGGAACCTTCGAGGACGTTTCCCTGATTTCCGGATTCGCTGCCAGCGAGGACGGTCGATACGAAGCTGGCATGGGCATCGATGCTGCGGATGTAGATGGCGACGGATGGCAGGACGTCTACATCACGCACCTCGACTTCGAATTAAATCGCCTGTATCGAAATAGCCAGGACGGCACTTTCACCGATGAAACCTACCGCTCAGGACTCGGAAACAAAGCTGTCCTGATGAGCGGAGTGGCGATGAAATTTCTGGACTACGACAACGACGGATGGAACGACATACTGCAACTCAACGGCTCGATGCTCGACAATGTTGCGCTCTATCACGCCGAGGTGTCGTACAAAGAACCGTTACTCATGTTTCGCAACGTCGATAAGGGGCATTTCGAGAAAGTATCCGAATCGCTGGGACCTGATTTCATGCGCCCGATCGCAGGTCGCGGCCTTGCGACCGCCGACTATGACAATGACGGCGACATCGACATTGTCACCAACAATCGCGGCGACTATCCGTCTCTGCTGCGCAACGACGGCGGAAACGCGAATCACTGGCTCTCGGTACTGTTGATCGGCACGAAGTCGAATCGTGATGGCATCGGTGCTTCGCTAAAATTAACTTCGGAAGGTTTCATCCACGTCGAACAGGCAAAAGGCGGCATGAGCTATATGTCGGCCAGCGATCCTCGCATCCACTTCGGTTTAGGAAAGCGCACGAAGATTGAATCGCTTGAGATCACCTGGCCCAGTGGGCAAGTGGATCGATTGACAAACCTTGCAGTCGACCAGATCATCGCTGTGAAGGAAGGATCTGGAGCCGTACCCCGCCCATTTCCAAGGATCCCGAGCGCGAAATGATATGAATTTCCCCCGGCGGCATTTTCTCGGTTCTTCCCTCCTCGTTCTCGGCAGCTCGTTACTCGACGCGCTCGCGACTCCGGTATGGCAATGGAAGCGCGGCCTGATCCTTCAATCGGCATCTGCTGTAACCTCGGCTTCTCCGGTGCAATTCGTCGACGTTGGCCGCGAGGCCGGACTCAACTCTCCTAACGTTTGGGGTGATCCCAACCATAAGAAATACATCATCGAAGCCAAAGGCAGCGGGATCGCTTTTTTTGATTACGACCACGACGGCTGGCTTGATATCTATCTGACGAACGGCACGCGTCTGGGCGAGCCCTGGCCCGCCGGACAAGCGCCCACTTCGCACCTTTACAAGAACAATCGCGATGGCACATTTACTGATGTAACGGAGAAATCCGGACTGGCGCGCACCGGCTGGCAAACCGGCGTCTGCGTCGGCGATTACAACAACGACGGATGGGATGACCTTTTCTGTTGCTTCTGGGGACACAACATTTTGTTTCACAATAACGGCGACGGAACGTTCACTGATGTCACGCGCAAGGCCGGTGTTTACGATGAACGAATTCGCTGGGGCGCCGGATGCACATTCCTGGATTACGATCGCGACGGCCACCTCGATCTCTTTGTGTGCAACTACATTAAGCTTGATCCCGCGAAGACGCCCTCTGCGAACGACCCGGCAGCTTGCCAGTGGAAGGGCATCCCGGTGATGTGCGGTCCGCGCGGCCTGACTGGCGACACCAACGTTCTCTACCACAACAACGGCGATGGGACGTTCTCCGATGTCTCGGAGAAGGCCGGCATCCTGAAGCCTGGTCCGCGATACTCCATCACTGCGGTCGCGTCCGACTTCGATAACGATGGCTGGCCCGATATTTATGTCGCCGTCGATTCTGAGCCGAGCATTTTGTTTCACAACAATCATGATGGGACATTCACGGATATTGCCGTGATGGCAGGATGCGCCTACAGCGAGAACGGGCATGAACAGGCGGGAATGGGCGTTGCGGTCGGGGATTACGATTGCGACGGCTGGCTCGATATCTTCAAGACAAATTTCGCCGACGACACCTGCAACCTGTATCACAACAACGGTGACGGTACATTCAGCGATGTGACCTTCGCTTCTGGAGTCGGGATCAACAACCAGTACGTAGCCTGGGGCTGCGGATTTATTGACTATGATAACGACGGCTGGATCGACCTCCTGCAGGTCAATGGGCATGTCTATCCAGAAATCGGCGGCCACGAGATCGGCCAGACGTTTAAGAATCCGCGTCTGGTCTACAAGAACATGGGCAACGGACAGTTCAAAGACGTATCGGCGGCCATGGGGCCTGGCATTACCGAGCATTTCTCCAGCCGTGGAGCTGCATTCGGCGACTACGACAACGACGGCGATATTGATGCATTAGTCCTGAACCTGAGCGATTTGCCTTCGCTGCTTCGCAACGATGGCGGCAACAAGCAAAATTGGATCAAGATAAAGTTGATCGGAACTAAGTGTAATCGCACAGCGATTGGCGCACGCGTTCGTGCGGTGGTCGCGAGTCACTCACAAATCGACGAAGTCCGCAGCGGATCAAGCGTGATGTCGCAAAATGACTTGCGCTTGCACTTCGGTTTAGGAAAGGCACAGGCGGTCGACGTGATCGAAGTCAAGTGGCCCACCACCCAAAAGATCGAACGCTTCACTCGAGTGAAGGCGAATCAGATTCTCACCATCCGCGAGGGCAGCGGAATCGTCACCCCAGCCGAATGGCAAATGAAGGCTTCAAAATGAAAGCGCTGCTGCTCTCGAAATATCGTCACCTTGACTTGATCCACGCCCCCGTGCCGTCGCCGGGACCAGATGAGATCCTCATGCGCGTCGCTGCATGCGGAATCTGCGGGAGCGATGTCCATGGCTACGACGGATCTTCCGGCCGTCGCATCCCGCCGATTGTAATGGGCCACGAAGCTGCAGGAACCATCGAAGCGGTGGGCGCGGATGTAACTGGCTTGTCAGTGGGGGACCGGGTCACTGTTGATTCGACCGTGTACTGCGGTGAATGCGCGAACTGTCTCCGCGGGGACATCAATCTCTGCGACCGCCGTCAAGTATTAGGTGTTTCGTGCGGCGACTATCGCCGCGCGGGAGCCTTTGCGGAATTCGTCGCGGTTCCCGCGCGCATCGTCCATCGCCTGCCTGACAACCTTCCTTACGCCGAGGCCGCGCTGCTCGAGGCTGTGGCCGTGGCGCTTCACGCGGTCTCGCTCGTTCCCATCGCCGCAGGGAGTACCGCGCTCGTGGTCGGCGCAGGGACAATCGGATTACTTCTGCAACAAGCTCTGCGCGTCGCAGGTTGTTCGCGAGTATTTGTTGCTGACGTGGACCCGACGCGCCTGAAGCTGAGTCAGGAACTCGGCGCAACGGAAACGCTATCAGCGCAGGACCTTGCTCAGCAGGTTTTGGATCGCACCGACGGAGTTGGAGCTGATATTGCGGTCGAGGCTGTGGGCAAAAGCGAAACCGTAAATGCCGCGATTGACAGCGTCCGCAAAGGCGGAAGCGTGATTCTCGTGGGAAATATTTCTCCCGACGTTACGCTGCCGCTGCAGAAGGTGGTCACGCGGCAGATTCGTTTGCAGGGATCATGCGCGTCCGCTGGCGAATATCCTCGGGCCATCGAACTGATTTCGTCCGGACAAATTCGCGTGAAACCCTTGATCACCGCAGTAGCGCCACTCGAACAAGGCCCGCATTGGTTTGAGCGGCTTTACGCCCGCGAACCCAATCTGATGAAGGTTGTGCTCGCGCCGGGAGCGGAGCCGTGAACGACAACGCCGCAGGCGCGAATCTATTCGATCTAACCGGGCGCGTCGCCGTCGTTACCGGAACCAGCCGCGGGCTCGGTCAGCAATTCGCTCGCGCATTGGCGCGTGCGGGCGCAGACCTGATTCTTACCAGCCGCCATCGCGAATCGCTCGCCGCATTCGAAAAAGAAATCCAAACGCTTGGCCGCCGTGCTGTCGGACTCGAACTCGACGTTCGCGATCAAGCCAGCATCGAAACGATGGCGGTCGAGGCCGAAGCCGCATTCGGTCACATCGACATTTTAGTCAACAACGCGGGATGTAACGTCCGCAAGCCCGCGCTCGACGTCACGTGGGACGACTGGAACTTGATCCTCGACACCAACCTGCGCGGAAGTTTCTTCGTTGCGCAGGCGGTGGCGCGCCGAATGATCCCGCGCCAATATGGACGTATCATCAACATCGGCTCGGTCACCAGCGTTGCGGGATATGCCGGTCTCGGGCCCTACGGAGCGAGCCGCGGCGGGATCCGCCAGCTCACGATGAGCCTCGCCGACGATTGGGGACGCCACGGCATTACGGTGAATTGCCTTGCGCCTGGCTGGTTTCGCACCGATCAAAACAAGATCATGTACGAAGACAAGGAGTGGGTGGAATATCTCTGCGACCGGATTCCGCTCAAGCGTCCGGGCACGCTTGCCGATCTCGATGCAGCCGTTGTTTTTCTTGCCGCCGAGTCGAGCCGCTACATCACCGGCCAAACTCTGCTCGTAGATGGAGGCATCTCGACCGGTGCGACGCGCGCCCTGCCCAAAGCCCGTTAACCAATTTCAATTCTATTGATGGATCCTTGCGGCCCAGCCTCCGCCGCTCGCAAGCGGCAGCTTGATCTTGGTATTTCGATTCACCTGCATGGTCATTTTCTTGTAATCGCTCGCATTGCGGTCAGCATTAACGCCGTCCTGATAGGCCTCCATCGTGAAGTTCCCATCCGGCAGGAATGACAGATCAATATCGAGATTGCGCGGTGTCCAGTCCGTCATCGCCCCTATATACCAATCGCGGCCGTTTCGTCGGGCAACCACGACGTAATCCGCAATGCTCGCGGCGAGGACTTTGGTCTCGTCCCATTCGCTCGGGACCGGCGCCAGAAACTCCATCGCCTCCGGCTCTCGCAGATAGTTCGACGGACTGTCGGACAGCATCTGCAACGGGCTCTCAAACACGACATACATCGCCAGTTGATGACAGCGCGTTCCCAGGGCCATCGGCTGGCTATGGATCGCAGCAAACGTCGCCCTCGTCGCGTTGCGCATCGCCCCTGGCGTGTAGTCCATGGGACCAAGAAACATTCGTGTAAATGGAAGCGTTACATTGTGCTTCGGTTCGGAGTCCGCGCTCCACTTGCTCCATTCCATTCCGCGGACGCCCT
This sequence comes from uncultured Acidobacteriota bacterium, assembly GCA_963700225.1. GTDB lineage: Bacteria > Acidobacteriota > Terriglobia > Terriglobales > Acidobacteriaceae > Sulfotelmatobacter. Next base: position 543,301 of record CAVOWU010000009.1, on the reverse strand, counting down.
CGGTGCTGATCAGATTGGGCCACGTACGCGTCATCGTCGCCGGCTTCTGGTCTCCATGAAAATCCACCAGCATCTTTCTCTTCGCGCATTCCCGGCTGACTTTGTAGAAATAGTCGATGAGCAACTGATCGCTTCTCTGCATGAAATCAACTTTGATTCCCTTTACTCCCCATTTCTGGAACTGATCGAGCGCCGGAATGAGCTGATCATCAAGCGTTTTCCATACCACCCACAAAATGATCCCAACATTCTTTTGCTTGGCGTACGCGGCGAGTTCCTCCATGTTGATTTCCGGAACGACGTCCATCACGTTCCCAAGCTTGTACCAGCCTTCGTCGAGGATGATGTAGGGAAGGCCGTACTTCGCTGCAAAGTCGATGTAGTACTTGTACGTTTCTGTATTGATTCCCGCTTTGAAATCCACTCCATACACATTGTTAGCATTCCACCAATCCCACGCGACCTTTCCCGGCTTGATCCACGAAGTGTCTTCAACCAGCGATGGCTTTTCGAGGAGATACACGATCTGATTGGTGAGCAGGTCGCCGTCGGTGTCGGCGATGCCAATCACGCGCCAGGGAAACGCGCGCGTTCCTGCGGTCGCGGCGATATAGTCAGCACTCTCCACCACTCGGTAATCGCGATCACTCGTCAAATTTTCCTTCAGCGGGTAGGCTGGAAATGTCGCTGCGAGCCCAGTCCCGCTCGTTCCCTTCAGCCAGAGTCCCGGATAGTCTTCCAGATCCGACTCGGCAATCGCGACTTTCGCTCCTTGTCCGACATCCACAACCGCGGGCAGCGTCGCGAGAAACGCCGGGGCGATCTCGCTCAGATGCTGCGGCAAATATTTCCGTTCGTTGTGAGAATAGAAGCTGTCTTCCTGCGGATAGTAGACAATGTCATTCGCCGAAAAATTGAACGCCGATTCTTCTCCATAGACTTTCACCTGGCCCGGCAGCGACGTTTCAAACCGATAAGCTGCGCCTTCGTTGTAGGCCCGAAAAACAACGGCATACCCTCCGTCCATGTTCAGCCGCAATTCGTTGTAGTGATCGCGAATTTTGGCGAATTTCTGCCGAACCACCGGTTCGACGACCTGATCATGCGAGCCCTGCTTGGTATCAATCACCTTCGGCTGCACTCCCAACTTTTTGTGCTCAACGTCCAGAGAGAGCGTTGAATCTTCGAGAATCGCCCGTCCCTTCAAGACGATGTCATAGCGAATCTGGCCGGCCGTCCGGATTCTGACTTGAATTCTGCCGTCCGGTGAGCGCAGATCGTAGCTGGATTGAGCGCTGGAATTCGTCGAAGAACATGCGACCAACACGAGAATTAGCAGTACAGGAGTAAGGGCCCTCATCCGAATCACCTCTTAGAAAAGCGTTTTTGTTCCGACGGGAAAGAGATATTACGCGTGCGCAAGACGGTATTCAAATCGGCAGCAACGCTCAGACGCTTTTCTCCGAGCGAATATGCGACACTTTCATCTGAATCATGCGAAGAGAATCATTGACCAATGCCTTCCAACATACCTCCTAAACCTCCGACGCCAATCCTGTCCCCGTCTGCTCTCGATGGAATTCAAGTCTTGGATTTTTCCCACGCGCTCGCCGGACCTTATTGCACGCTCTTACTCTCGGACTATGGTGCCAAGGTCTACAAACTTGAGGCGCAGAACGGCGATATGGGACGCGGGTGGGGACCTCCTTTCGCCGGAGGCATCTCCAGCTTCTTTCTCGGACTGAATCGCGGAAAAGAAGGAATCTCCATCGACCTGAAAGAACCGGAAGGACTCGATCTGTGCCTGAAACTCGTCGACAGAGTCGACGTGCTCGTAGAAAATTTCCGCCCCGGCTCGATGGACCGGCTGGGATTGGGGTATGCGCAAGTTCGTGAGCGCAATCCCAGGCTAATTTACTGTTCGATCTCCGGCTACGGTCAGCAAGGTCCGTCGCGCGACGAGGCCGCCATGGACCTTGTAGTGCAGGCCTCGAGCGGCTTGCTGAGCATTACAGGAACCGAGGCCGGCGACTCGGTCCGCTGCGGTTACGGCGTCACTGATGTGACTGCGGGTCTGTTCTCTGTCATCGGAATTCTTCTTGCGTTACGCTCGCGGGAGCGCACTGGTCTCGGGCAGTTTGTCGATGTCTCCATGCTCGACAGCATGATTTCGACCATGAGTTCGAACTACATGAGCTATCTGGGATCGAATGTCGTTCCACGGCCGATGGGCACTTCGTTCCCGACCGTCGTGCCTTACCAGGTTTTCCATACCAGCGATCGGGAAATTGCCATCGCGGTCGGAAGCGAGAAACTCTGGGCCGCATTCTGCCGTGCGCTGGGCCGGCCGGATCTCGAACGCCATCCGGATTACGAAACTAACGCGGCGCGCATCCAGAATCGCGAGGCGCTGGAAAACATCCTGTCCGAGATTTTTCGGCAAAAGTCAGTGCAGGACTGGATCACGCGACTCCAGTCCGCGGGTATCCCCTGCTCGCTTGCCCGAAACTTCGCCGAGGTCGCAGAACATCCGCAATGCGAAGTTCGCGAAATGTTTCCTTGGATGAACCATCCCACAGCCGGCAAACATCGCGTCACCGGAACTCCGGTCAAGCTGTCGAGCACGCCCGGACGTCCGTCGTCGCCGGCTCCTTTGCTCGGCCAACAGACGAGGAGTGTCCTGAAAGATTTGTTTGCGCTCAACGACCACCAGATCGACGATCTGCTGAAACGACGCGTCGTCTTCGAATCTACCGTAGCGAAGGAATCGAATCCCTAAGCCCGTGTGCGGACGAACACTGATGCGTCCGGAAGTTGCGCACATCGATCGACCTACCTCGGCATGTTGAGAAACTCAACAGCGATCAGCGATTCCTCGCCTGCTGCACTGTTTTCTCCTTGACCTGCCCGAAAACTCAACTGATCATGAACGGCAGAAAACGTGGGGAGGGGCTGGGCCTTCATTCCGATGTGTCTTTACTCTGGGGGGAGAAAGATACTTGGGCATTCCGGGGCCCGGCCCGTCTGGGAGCGAACCTACCCTCACCTCACCCCTTCAGCGCCAGAACCTCTACAGTCATTTCTTGTGGTGCTAAGAAAACTGCTCTGACTTTCAGTTGATCTGTGCGATGGCGATATTTCCACCGCCGATACGGTGTGCGTGTCTGCTGCATTCAAGGCAAGCTCATCAAGCCTCCGGTCGAATAGCAAGAAATGATATATAACCGTATCATCTTAGACAGAATAACCATCGTCACGATACACTTCTTACTTACAACACAAGTTGATTGGGGGGCTTCGTGCCTGAGCCTGTTTTACCGTTCGTCGCGGCGCGTGTTCGTTCTCATCGACGTTGAGTCCTGCACAAGACGGATTTCTTGGCAATTGGTTCAGGCAGGGTATCCGCAGCGCAAGCCGATCCCCGTCGTTAGTGCATTGACTCAGCAAAATTGCTGAGAGGTAAATGGTCGCCTCATCCAAAAGCGTCTGGAAGGGCGTGAATGAGGAGACAGATCAGATCGACGGGTTTTCAAGAAAGGTGATCCATCGTGAAACGCTTTGACCGCAAAACTTTGACGCTTGCCGGCTCCATTTCAACGGCTGCCTCACTGCTGCCCGCCGCCCAACTCCTCTTGCTGCTCTTCTGGCTTGCGATCGGGGCGTTCCCGGCGTCGGCCCAAACGGGAGCGAGCCTTTCCGGTTTGGTGACGGACCAAACCGGCGCGGCCCTGCACGATGTCTCGGTGACAATCAAGAACGTCGATACCGGCGCAACGCGCACGTTCGCAACCGACGGAGCAGGGCACTTTCAGGCGTCCGGCCTGCAGCCGGGACGCTTCGAGGTTCGAGCAACAAAACAAGGGTTCGCCGATGAAGGGCGTATGGGGATCACCGTGACTGCGGACCAGGAAGCAACGGTCGACATTAAGATGCAGCGGAGCACCCCCGACGCCTGCACGAGCGGCCACGAGTTCGCCACCACCGACTGCTCGCTGACCTGGCACGGCATCACGCTGTACGGTGCGTATGACATCGGCGTCGGCTGGGTCAGCCACGGCTTACCGGAAAACGGCTACAACTATGAAGGCGCATCTCTGGTGAACCGAAACGGCTATCAGCATCGATTCCTCATCGCGCCAAACAACCTGCAGCAGACGGGTCTGGGCATCAGGGGTAAGGAAGAATTTCTGCCGGGCTGGTCCGTTGTGTTCAACGCTTCCAGTGGCATCAATCCGCAGTCCGGCTTGCTCGCCAACGCATCCAAGACTGACATCATCAACAACGGCCTTCCCAGGAGCAGCTATTCGTACGCCATCGACGGCGCGCGCGCGGGCCAACCCTTCAATGACGAAATCTACGGCGGTGTATCGTCAGTGCATTTCGGCACCTTGACCTTCGGTCGCCAGCGCTCTCTCGGCACCGATGCGATGCTCCTTTACGATCCAGCCGGCGGGAGCTATGCTTTTTCGTACATCGGGTACAACGGCACGATGGCGGGCGGCGGCGACACTGAGAACAGCCGCTGGGATGATGCCGTGAAGTATCGCCTCAACCTTGGCGCATTCCATTTTGGCGCGATGTACAAATTTGCCGATGGTTCTGGCGGCTGCTATTCGGCCTCCGCAACCTGGACAGCCACCACCTGTACGCCGGAATCGGCGCATAACAACGCCTATGGATTCGATGTCGGTGCAGGGTACGGCAAATTCTCTTTCGACATCGTCCCGCAACATTACAATCAGGCCATCAGTGTGTTGAATCCTTTGCTGGGGCCCCAGAGTCCGACGCAGTCCTATCAGTCGACCACCGACAGTATCAATACGAACCCCATCACTGGAGGGGTCAACCTGATCGACCCGAACGACACCGTTTATGGCATCGTGACCGACAACTACTCAATTATGGTCGCTGCCAAGTATTCGTGGGATCGGTTCAGGCTTTTTGCCGGGTATGAATACATCTGGCAAAACAATCCGAAGAACCCGCTGGGCGTTGGCGCCTCGGACCAGGGCGGATACAACATGAGCGGAGTGGAAGACAACAATCTTGATAATGAAAAGCTGCTGAATATCTGGTGGACGGGCGGGAAATACGCCGTCGATAGAAAAACCGATATCACTTTTTCCTGGTATCAACAGCGGCAGAACGACTTCCGCTCTCCGCCGACCTGCTCGCCCTCAGCTGGTTTCCGCAGTTCCTGCGCAGGCACCCTCAACGAGGGTTCGCTCTATGCGGATCATCACTTCACCAAGCGTTTCGACGGATTTGCCGGGATCGCATATTCCTGGGTGAGCGGCGGTCTGGCCATCGCCATTCCTCACAAACCCGGCGTCCCCTATAACTCCAACAACAACTTTGCTCCGACAGTCGGTGGTCGCTTCACCTTCTGATCGTTTTCCGAGGTGGACTCTGCCTCGCCAGTTCTCGATGCTGTTATAGCGAGACGCGGTTCGATTGCATGCTAATTGAATCATCTGCCGCATCCGACGTCTCTGAACAGGCGATTTCACTCATCAACGTAAGCGTGAGGTCGGATGCGTGTGTGAGATCGCGCTTTCTCCGATTTCTCGGTCTCTGTAACTTACTGAAAGTTTGGTGGGCAGTGCAGGACTCGAACCTGCGACCTCCTGCTTGTAAGGCAGGCGCTCTAACCAGCTGAGCTAACCGCCCCTCTTTACGCGCGACCGCAGCCACGCGGGTGGGAATCGATCGAGGAGCATCGCAACAGAAAACGCTTCTGCGAGTATACGTGACCGCCGAAAAGCCGGTCAAAATGCTGCACCGGGCAAGAATCGAGCCCCGCGCGACAACAAGTCGGAACGCGTTCGCAAATTACACAGTCCGAGAGTTCAACGGCAAAACTCCATCCTCTTCCTCCCTGCTAGACTGGCTCCGTGCGGCGTTTGATCGTTAACGCAGATGATTTCGGATTCACCTCCGGTGTGAATCGCGCCATTGTCGAGGCTCACACCCATGGAGTCGTGACCTCCTCGACGCTGATGGCAAACGGCAAGGCTTTCGCGGAAGCCACCGACCTTGCCCAGCGCACGCCGAGTTTAAGCATCGGCTGCCACGTCGTTCTCATTGATGGTGAACCCGCTCTCCCTCCCGACCAGATTCCCACTCTCACGTCATCCCTCCGTTTCCGCGATGGCCTCAAACAATTTGCGGCTCGATCTCTCGCTGGCCGGATGAGCGCCGAAGAAATTGCAGCGGAAGCCGCGGCGCAGATTCGCGAGATTCAGTCCACTGGTATTTCGGTTTCGCATGTCGACACCCACAAGCACACGCACGTCTTCCCGCAAATTCTGCGACCGCTGCTGAAGGCTGCGGCGGATTGCGGTGTTCGAGCGGTGCGCAATCCGTTCGGCCCGCGCTTCCCGCTTCGCTCCAGCGAGTTGCTGGCGCGGCCAAAACTGTGGACTCGCTACGTAGAGGTGCAGATCTTGCGCCGGTTCGCAGGCAAGTTCCGCGAGGCTGTCGCGCGAGCGGGATTCGCCACTCCCGACGGCACTCTGGGCATCGAAGTCACCGGCACTCTCGACGAGACGCTGTTTCTTGCGATTGCGCGCAGCATCCCCGACGGCACATGGGAGTTCGTCTGCCATCCCGGCTACAACGATTCCGACCTCCTCGCCGCCAACACCCGTCTGAGGGCGTCGCGTGAGACCGAACTGCACGTGCTGACCCTGCCCGCCGCCCGCGAAATCCTTGCCCGTGAAGGGGTTGAATTGATTTCGTATCGCGAGCTCGGCAACATCCCCGGAGGCTTCTGAGTATCCCCGCCCGGCTCCCTCGGGTACTCTCGTAACCTGCTCATTTCACTGCCCGTAGTATGATTATGAAACTTACCGTTTCTCGATCGGCTTGGAGGTATTTCGCTGATGTCGGCCCAAGGGTCAGCTCCGCGTGCGACTCTGGACTTGAAGGTACGAGTGTGGGGAATGGGCGCGAACAACCAGCCATTCTTCCAGAACGCAGTCGCTCAGAACATCAGCGCAACCGGCGCATGCATCTACGGCATTGAGCCCGAGTTAAAGATCGGCGACGTAATCGGTGTGCAATACGAAGCCAGGAAAGCTCGCTGCAAAGTGATCTGGCTGGTGGATGCCGGAGCATTAAAGAAGATGCAAGTGGGCGTGCAACTGGTGGCGGATCAAGATTGCCCGTGGGTCGCCGCACTCCCGCCGGAAATGATGGCGGAAGAGCGGACACAGGCGCGCCACGACAATCGTAGAAAATTCGTTCGACACCGGGTTTCTTTTCCTCTCGAACTGCGCGATGAGCGCGTCAACACTCCTCTGCGCGTAAATGCAACTGACATCAGCGGGAACGGTTGTTATGTTGAGACCGTTATGCCGCTTCCCATCGGCACCGCCTTGCGAGTCGATCTATGGCTAGAGCAGGAGCGTCTCTCGCCCAGTGCTGTGGTCCGTACGCGGGATCCCGGCGTCGGCATGGGAATTGAATTTACCGGATTGCCGGAAGAATCCAAGAAGCGCTTTCAGGCACACCTCGACAAAATTGATCCCGGCAGCGCGCTTGGCCCGAAAAACGGCTAATTGCGCGGGCTAGCGTCAGTCGTTCGTCCCACCCTCGTGTAAAATCTGCAACCAGCGCCCGTTCCAGCCATCGAATGACAGGACCGAGAGAGGCTCGCGTTCGCACATCATGAAGATCGGGATCACCTGTTATCCGACCTACGGCGGCAGCGGAGTCGTCGCCACTGAACTAGGCCTCGAACTCGCCCAGCGCGGGCACGAAATCCACTTCATTTCCTACGCCCAGCCGATCCGTTTGCGCGGCGCCGAACCCAACATCCATTACCACGAGGTCGAGGTTTCCCGTTATCCCCTCTTCGACTATCCGCCCTACGATCTGGCGCTGGCCACGCGCATGGCGGAAGTCGCTCAGCTCTACGATCTTGACCTGCTGCACGTGCATTACGCGATCCCGCATTCAGTCAGCGCGATGCTGGCGCGGCAAATGCTGGCTGCTGGACCGCGCGCGCAGCGATTGCCTTTCGTGACCACCCTGCATGGAACCGATATCACGCTCGTTGGCCTGGACCGCTCCTACCTGCCGATCACGCGTTATTCGATCGAGCAGAGCGACGGCGTCACTGCCATCTCGAATTATCTTCGCGAACGCACCCAGCGCATCTTCGACGTGAAGAAGCCGATCGAGGTGATTTACAACTCGGTCAACTGTGACGTCTACCTGCGCGACACTAAGATCGCCGAAGAGATGCGGCGAGAATATGCTCCCGACAATCAGCGCGTGCTCGTGCATCTTTCAAATTTCCGTCCGGTGAAACGGATCACCGATGTCATCGAAATCTTCGACCGCGTTCACAAGCAGATGCCCTCGCGGCTGCTGCTGATTGGCGACGGCCCGGACCGCTCGGTCGCAGAGTGGCTGGCAGTGCAGAAGGGCATTCACGACGACGTACTCTTCCTGGGCAAGCAGGATCAGATTTACGAAAAGCTTTCCATTGCCGACATCATGCTGCTGCCGAGCGAGCTCGAATCCTTCGGACTCGCCGCTCTGGAAGCGATGGCCTGCGAGGTTGTCCCGATATCCACTCGCGCCGGCGGAGTTCCGGAAGTGATTGATCACGGCAATACTGGATATCTCGCTGACGTCGGCGACGTCGAGACCATGGCACGGTACGCCATCGACCTTCTGAATAACGAGCCGCGCCTGCGCGAAATGGGGAAACGGGCGCGTGCCGTGGCGATGGAGCGTTTCTGCTCCACCAAGATCGTGAAGCAATACGAAGATTTCTACCTGCGCGTGCTCGATCGCTCCGCGTAAAAACCTTCGGGCACGGAACTGGTGGATTCGATCAGAGGCAACCGGATGCGAATCAGCGTTCCCTTCCCTTCGTGGCTGTCGATGGTCATCCGCGCGGTGTCGCCGTAGAGCACCTGCAGGCGCTCGGCGATATTGGCCATTCCGATCCCCATTCCGCTCCGACTGCTGCTCTCTTCCATCTGCGATCCACCCATGCCGACGCCGTCATCTTCTACTTCGATGATCAGCCGTGAGTCGGTGAGCCGGCTGCGCAAGTAGATGCTGCCACCCTCAACCTTGGGAGACAGTCCGTGCTTGATCGAGTTTTCGATCAATGGCTGTAACAGCATGCTCGGAACAACCACATCGAGCGAGGCGGGATCCAGCTCTTTGACTACGCGAAGCTTATCGCGCCCGAACCGCACGACTTCGATGTCGAGATAGTTGTCGACGAACTCAAATTCTTCGCGCAGCGGCGCAAATGCCTCGCTGCTATTCAACAAGCGCCGCAAAATCGTGGCCAGCTTGAAAATCATGTCCCGCGCAGTATCGGGATCGAAGCGCACGAGCGATGAGATTGAATTCAGCGTGTTGAATAGAAAGTGAGGATTGATCTGGTTCTGCAACGCCTCCATCCGGGCGTGCAACAGCAGCCGCTCCTGCTCCTCCAGCTTGATCTGGATGCGGACGCTGTTGAAAATCTTCAGCTCGATACCGATCGCGGTCACCGACGCAGCGTAGATCGCGCTATAGACCCAATAGTTGTCGGGACTCTCGATGCTGAAAATAGAGTGCGGAAAATATTTCACCAATTCCGTTTGCACAAAGCGCAGGCCAATCACGGTCCAGAAAAACATGATTTGCCAATCGAACAGCCGGGGCCGCGGCAGGTTTCGCCGGATCAGTCGAAAGATGCTTTCATCGATGAACGGCGAGAACGACCAGATGTCGTCCTTGTCGACCGCCATGGTTCGGAGTTGGCCGGCGAGAAATCCTGAAAGCACATCAAACGGCATCGCCGCCCACTCGCCGTGCAGCAGGGCCGGTAGTCCCATCAGAACGCCGCCCAGTGACCCTGTCCATCGGCCGCCGATCACTCCCAGCAGAAGGGCAGTTTCAAAACTCAGGTCACCCGCCAGGAAGTTCTTCTGAACGATTCGTATCCAGACGCCGATCATGATCGGCAGCGCGAACCAGAGGACCAGGTACACTTTCTGCCGGAATGTGCGCTCTTCCCGGTACAGCAGGAACTTAAACTCCTTCGAGCGCACCAGGGTGCTCGATACGACCACGGCCACGCCCAGCTTGAGCAGCTGGTGGATCAGGATGAGCCGGGATTCCATGATTATCCGTACGCCAGTTCCTTCGCTCGCTGTGCGGCCTTGACCACCGCTTTGATCAAGGTAACTCGCAACTTACCTTCCTCAAGCTCCATGATGGCGTCGATCGTGCACCCGGCCGGAGTGGTCACCGCATCCTTCAGCAGCGCCGGATGGTCGCCGGTCTCAAGGACAACCCGAGCCGCTCCCAAGGTCGTTTGCGCTGCCAAAAGAGTTGCGATGTCGCGCGGCAACCCCACCTTCACTCCGGCTTCCGCCAGCGATTCTAGAATGATGTAGATATATGCCGGGCCGCTCGCCGAGAGTGCGGTCACAGCATCCATATGCTTCTCGTCGACGACTACGGTTCGTCCCACCACGTTGAACATGCGCTCGGTCATGGCCACATCTTCCGCGCTGGCGTGCTTGCCCTTGCAGATCGCCGTCATCCCGGCTCCCAGAATGCAAGGCGTGTTGGGCATGGCGCGAATCACGGGAATATTCGGCGGCAAGTTCTTTTCGATCATCGACGTCGGCACGGACGCCGCCACCGACACGATCACTTGCTTTGGCGTGATATGGCCGCTGATTTCGCGGACCACATCCTCGACCACCTGCGGCTTGACCCCGATAACAATAATGTCCGCGCCCTTAGCAGCTTCGACGTTATCCGTGCCCACTTTCACTTTCAGCTTCGCCGCCAGTGCTTTCGCGCGTTCTTCATGTGCGACCGTTGCGCACGTCGACTTCGTCGAGAGCAGGCCGTTCTTCAGCAAAGCCTGCAGGATGATGCCGCCCATCTTTCCCGCGCCTAGAAATGCAACCTTTTTCCCCGCCAGATCATTTCCCATGAAGTCCCTCAGCTCGAATCGTAATGAAGGTTACGGAGTGTTCTGCGATTTCCTCAGTGTTCCCGTGTGCCCTCTGTGGTGAAAGCTCTTTCGCATCAGCGCGCGGCAACTTCGCGTCGCCGCTCCATCCAGTTCCAGGCAGTGGTCACGATGTTGTCCAACCCGCGTGTGGCCTTCCACTGCAGCAATGCTTCAGCCTTCGCCGGATTTGCTACGAGCTCAGGAGGATCCCCCGGCCGCCGCGGAACAACTGTGTGCGGCACCTTTTTGCCAGTAATCTTCTCCACCGCGGTGATGACTTCCTGCACGGATGCTCCCGTTCCTGTTCCCAGGTTAACGGCGAAACTTTCTTTGCCGGCCGCCAAGACGCTCCAGTGCCTTCACATGCGCACTCGCCAGATCGTTGACGTGAATATAGTCGCGCACGCAGGTTCCGTCAGGGGTGGGGTAGTCAGCACCGAAGACTCGAAGCTCAGGCCCGACTCCGGCAGCGGCAGATAAAGCCAGCGGGATCAAATGGGTTTCCGGATCGTGCAACTCCCCGATCTCGCCGCTTTCATCCGCGCCCGCTGCATTGAAATAGCGTAGGCTGGCGAAGCGAAAACCGTAGGCTCGGTCATAAGCCTCGAGTGCCTGCTCGAAAAACAGTTTCGTCACTCCATAAGGATTTACCGGCTCGCGCGGAATGTTCTCCGCGATCGGAACCTTCGTCACTTCTCCGTAAACGGCGCAAGTCGAAGAGAAGATGATCTTCTTGACTCCAGCTTCCAGCGCAGCGTTCAGCAGCGAGAGTCCGCCCTCAACGTTGTTGTGGAAATACTTTCGTGGATTGGTCACCGATTCGCCGACGTAGGCATACGCCGCGAAGTGCATGATGGCGCCGACGCGCGGAAGCACCCGTCCCAGCGCGGCTGCGTCCAGCACATCACCACGAACGAGTTCGAACCCCGCCGCCAGAGCCTCGTAGCCAGTGCTCAAATTGTCAAAAATAATGACTTCGTGACCGGCACGTTTGAGCGCTCGGGCAGTATGGCTGCCGATGTATCCCGCACCGCCGATAACCAGAACAATCACTGTTGGTTCCTTTCCGCTGTGTATCAGATCGCACGCTAATCCCGAAGAAGAAGGAAGAATCATTTATTGTACACAGATCAAACGACGCGGTTTGGACACTAAGTCCCCGTCAATCCTGTGCGCTCGGCCACTCCGCTCTCGGCTGCTAAGATAAGGCCAAGCGCGATCGCATTCTCATTCCAGGAGCAAAACCTATGACCGAAGAACTTGCCGACAAGAAATGTGTCCCCTGCCGTGGAGGTGTGGCTCCGCTTAAAGGCAAGGAATTGGAAACTCTTCATGAGAGTGTGCCCGAGTGGACGGTCACCAACGAACACCACATTCATCGTGAGTTCCGTTTCCCGGATTTCAAGCAGGCATTGGATTTTGTGAATCGCGTCGGCGCACTAGCCGAAGACCAGGGTCATCATCCCGACATTCTCCTGGCATGGGGCAAGACCGATATCACTTTGTGGACCCACAAGATCGACGGCCTGACCGAGAGCGACTTCATCATGGCAGCGAAGATCGACCGACTGCATTAAGGCTTAGGTGCAGCTCGCCGGCGTGACCGGTTCAACTCTGCTGGTTTGTGCCGCCCGTTTTTCTGCATTCCGCTTCGCAGTCTTTCCTCAGTTCCTCGAAAAATCCCTTTGTCGCTTTGGCGATAACCGGTTCGATGGCAAATCCCAGCGAGCGCGAAACCGTCCCCACCAGATGCATGACGACATTAATCGCTGTCTTGTCCGTCGAAACTTGTGTAAAGACAACTCGCGTCTCACATGTGATTCCGAGGACGTGACTGAGATAGCTGACGCTTTCCTTCGGAGTAAAGTGCTGTACAACTTGATCGACCGTCGCCCGTAGAGGCACTCTTACTTCGATTTGCAGGCGGCTTCCCGGTTCCCAGGGCTTACCCTGCGACCAGCGGATTTCCCCGAAAAGATTGCGGTTCCGCCAGCGCTCGATATCGACATAAACCGCGAAGACCGTGTCGAGAGGACAGTCCAGCACGATTTGAAAATCAAACGACTGCATGGCGAATAAGCCTTGCAGATCATCAGTCTGCGGCGACCGATGCTCCGCGGGACGCAAGTCTAAGAGAAAACCCAGCAGCGAGCAAATCAGGGCGATGCGTACGCGCGAAACCGTTTCGAGCGAAGCGCAATCGCAAGCAGCACCGCCGGAACCAGCATAAACAGACCGGTAGTCGTGGAAACCACGCGCACGGAAACTCCCGCATCCAGAACACACCCCGCAAGGTACGCAGTCACCGCGAACGACAAGCTGCCCAGTCCCAGATCTGCCGCGAACACTCTCCCGCGAAAGCGGTCTTCGGTATTCAATTGAAGCAACGTCGTCGAAAATACCCAGACGGTGGACCCTCCAGCGTGAGCCACCATGGCGCACGCGGCAGCCATCCAAACGCTGCGGCTGGCGCCGAGCACGCTATAACCCACCGCGATTGTCAGATAACCAAAGAGAATCCCCAGCCGCAGCCGGTGATCGTCGTGACCGGCCCACCGCGCTGAGATCAGCGGCCCCACCAGCGCCCCGATTCCGCGGCCTCCCAGCAGGATGCTCATCCCGAGCATAGCTCCGCCCGCTGCATCGACCCCGTGCCCGTGCACCGCAAACTCGCGCGCCCCCATCACGGTGAAGATGACCCAACTCGGTCCGATCATCAGTTCTCCCGCCTTGGCGAAGACAGCAGGGAGCAGCATCGGGTGGCTGCGCATATACGCGAACCCTTCCACGATCGGAGAGAAGTCGACCAGGTCTCGAGGTCTGAGCGGTTCGGCCAATCCGGCGTGCGTTTCTTCGAATCTCATCCCGGTAATGAGCGCAGCCGACGCCAGAAAGGAAATCGCGTTCAAAATGAAGGCGGCGTCGCGTCCGAAAAATGCGGCAACCACTCCGCCGAGGGCCGCTCCAATCATCAGATTCACCGACCACGTCGCTGACGAGAGAGTGTTCGCGGCCAGGACGTCTCCCGGATCTGCAATATTCGGAATTACCGCGCTGCGCGCTGGCTCGAAAAACGCGGTCATAGAAGTCTCCGCCACCAGCAGCGGGTAGATAAGCCACACCAGCGACCGCGAACGCACAAACAACATGGACAGAACGACGGCAAAGCGAATCAGATCGGCGGCAATCATGACATGCTTGCGCTTCAACCGATCATTCACTACTCCGGCCGTCGGTCCCACGAAAGTTTGCGGCAACACCTGGAGGACCAGCGCCAGCGCTACTGAACCCGCGCTTCCCGTCAACTGCAGGAGCAACGTGTAGATGGACAGAGTGTAGAGCCAGTCTCCAATCTCGCTCACGATCTGCGCCAGCCAAAGCCGCCGGAAATTCCGGTTCCCGCGGATCAGCCGCGCGTACGAGGCCAGTGAGATCGACGAAACGGCGTGCTCTGGCTCCGGTTCCATGAGAATGGTTAGGGTACTTGGGAAAACTTCTTTGAGCAAAAGTGGGTGGCGTGATTCTCGTTTCTCGCTTCCCTTCCACTCAGTCGCCATGACCCCGACCATCATTCTTGTCATTCGAGACCTTCCATTCTGCTCGTTCCGACTTTCCATTCTGGTCATTCCGACCGAAGGGAGGAATTCGCTTCCCGCCGTCCACATTGACTCCTTCCGGTCTCCTGACCTACCCTTGTGACCCGTTGCTAACCGAAACCTCTCGTCCTCGTCGGAAACACTTAGGAGGAATGCATGAAGCGCTTTTACTCCATCATCACGGTTCTGCTTCTCAGCGTTGTGGCCTTCGCGCAAAGCGACGAGATTCTGCCCAACGAAAATCTGGTTGCTGAGGGCATCCCCAAGATTCCCGCATCGCTGGCCGAGTCCGTCGCGCGTTACAGCGAGTTTCGTGCAGCCGCCTTCTCCAGTTGGCATCCGACAAAGCGCGAGATGCTGATTGAGACCCGCTTTGCGGACACTTTTCAGGTACATCTGGTGAAGTTTCCCGGCGGAGCTCGAACGCAGTTGACCTTCTTCCCCGACCGGGTCGCTGCCGCGTACTACGAGCCGGTCCACGGCGATTCGTTTCTATTCATGAAAGACGTGGGCGGTGGCGAATTCTTCCAGCTCTATCTTTACGATCTCAAGACCGGAGATATACAGCTGCTGACCGACGGCAAGTCGCGGAATACATCTCCACGCTGGTCGTACCAGGGAGATCGCGTCGCCTACGGATCGACCAAGCGCACCGGTTCCGATGTCGACATATGGACGGTCAACGCCTCCGATCCCGCGAGCGCGCACATGGTCGCGCAAAATGAAGGGGGTGGATGGGATATCCCCGACTGGTCGCCCGACGGCAAACAACTTCTCTTGAACAACAGCATCTCCGCCGCTGAGAGCTACCTCTGGCTGCTCGACGTCGCCTCCGGAAAGAAAGAACTCCTGACGCCCAAAGCTGGCTCCGACACGGTCGCTTACAACAATGCCCGCTTCGCGAAAGACGGCAAAGGCGTCTACATGACCAGCGATGCCGACTCAGAATTTCAGCGGTTGGTTTATCTGGACTTGGCCGCGCGCAAGACAACTGTATTGACTCCCGCCTTGCAATGGGACGTCGACGAATTCGATCTTTCCAAAGACGGCCGCTGGATCGCGTTCGAAGCCAACGAAGATGGAATCAGCAAGCTGCACATTCTCGACACCAAAACCGCCAAAGAGATCCCTGCTCCCAAACTCCCGGTGGGCGTGCTTAGCGGCATCCAGTGGCGCGATAACAGCCGCGAACTCGCCTTCGGCATCAGCATGGCGAGCCAGACGTATGACGTTTATTCGGCAGACGTCGCAACAGGGAAAATCGAACGCTGGACCGTCAGCGAAACCGGCGGCCTCAACACTTCTGGATTTTCCGAGCCGCAGTTGATCCATTGGAAATCATGGGATGACCGCTCGATTTCCGCATTCCTCTACAAACCGCCGGCCAAATTCTCGGGCAAGCATCCGGTCATTATCGACATCCACGGCGGTCCCGAGGGCCAGGTTCGCCCCGACTTTCTTGGTCGCGACAACTACTACATCAACGAACTCGGCATCGCGATGATCTATCCCAACGTGCGCGGATCGACGGGCTACGGTAAGACTTTTCAGAAGCTCGACAACGGATTTCTGCGCGAGGGATCGTACAAGGACATCAATTCCTTGCTCGATTGGATTCAGACACAACCCGACCTCGACGCGGGTAAGATTATGATCACTGGCGGCAGCTACGGCGGCTTCATGACCCTTGCCGTTGCCACCAACTATAACGACCGCATTTGCTGCTCGGTCGACGTGGTCGGCCCCTCCAACCTCGTCACATTTCTTGAACACACTTCTGGATACCGCAAGGATCTGCGCCGCGTGGAATATGGCGACGAACGTGATCCCAAGATGCGCGAGTTCCTCGAGCAGATTGCGCCCGCGAACAAGGCGAAAAACATCACGAAACCCTTGTTCGTGATCGCCGGAGCGAACGATCCGCGCGTTCCCTCCAGCGAGTCCGCACAGATGGTCGAGGTCGTTCGCAAGAATGGAACGCCCGTCTGGTGGCTCCTTGGCAAAGACGAGGGCCACGGATTCGCCAAGAAAAAGAACCGCGACTATGAGTTCTACGCGACGGTGACGTTTGTGAAGGAGTACCTGCTGAAGTAGAAACTTCGACGGCAGAGGAATTAGAGGCAGCGACTCAGCTGTTGTCGGGCAGACTCGACGGCTACGGACGCAGCTTCAATTTCAAGTCCGCCGCAATCTGCTTCCCGTGGAAGCGCCCGTTCTCGATGAAAATCTCATTCGTGCGCGAGCCAGCCACAATCACGCCCGCAACATAAATCCCGCGCACATTGCTTTCCAGCGACACTGGATCGCAGACCGGACGGCATTGCTGCTCCGAAAGCTCAATCCCCATGCTGCGCAAGAAATCGTAGTCGGGATGATAGCCAACCAGAGCCAGCACAAAGTCGTTTTTCAACCGGATCGGACCGCGCGGCGTAATCACCACCACATGATCCACTCCAATTTCCTGCACCGTGCTGTTGAAATGCGCTTCGATCTCGCCTGCTTTGATACGGTTTTCCAGGTCCGGCTTGATCCAGTACTTCACATGATGGTGCAGTTGCGACCCGCGGTAAACCAGCGTCACGCGTGCTCCATGCCGCCACAAATCCAGCGACGCAATGGCAGCGGAGTTCTTGCCGCCAATCACCAGCACGTCCGTGTCGAAATACGGATGCGGCTCTCCGTAGTAGTGTGAAACCTTCGGTAGATCCTCGCCGGGGATACCCAACTGGTTCGCGAGATCGTAATAGCCCGTCGATACAATCACTTTTTTCGTAAGGTAATCGTGCGGCCGGCCGGCGCGATCGGTCGCCGTGATGCTGAACTTTCCGTCTTCGCCCATTACGGTCTTTACCCACTCGTACTGGCGAATATCGACGCGGTAGTGTTCCGCAACCTTGCGGTAATACTCAAGGGCTTCCTCGCGCGTGGGCTTCTGCAGAGCGGTAGTAAACGGAATGTCGCCAATCTCCAGCAGCTCCGGGGTCGTAAAAAATGTCATGTTCGCCGGATAGTGAAACAGCGAATTGACCAGACATCCCTTGTCGACAACGATGACCTTGAGACCGACTTTCTGCGCTTCGATCGCGCACGCCAGCCCGGTCGGTCCCGCACCAATCACAAGCACGTCCGTATGCATCTGCGGACTGGCCTTGGCCCTCGCTTTCGGCAGAGTCACGATTTCTTCGGCGGTAAGGAATTCAGGCATGGATTGCGCGCGGAGTCACCCGAGGCAACGAGGGTCGAGCACACCCGGAAACGGATGATTTTAGCATGCGGTGCAGCGGAAGCAGTGTCCAGCAGGAGACTCCTCACACCGTATCCATCGTCGACTCGCTATGCGCGCTATAATTTTCGGTTGCCTTCATCTCTCCGCTCGACCCAGGAGCAGTCATGTCCACTCTCTCCGCAGGCGCGACCCGCATCGAATCCGACAGCATGGGGAAGATCGAAGTCCCCGCGAACGTCTATTGGGGAGCCCAGACGCAGCGTTCGCTGCTCCATTTCAACATCGGCCGCGACACCATGCCGCCCGAACTGATCCGCGCCTTTGGCACCCTTAAAAAAGCCTGCGCGCTGGTCAATCAGGATCTGGGCAAACTTCCGGCCGACAAAGCGAAGCTCATCGTGCAAGCAGCCGACGAAGTCATCGCCGGAAAGTTGAATGACCAATTCCCTCTTCGCATCTGGCAAACCGGCAGCGGAACCCAGACCAACATGAATGTGAACGAGGTGATCTCCAACCGCGCGATCGAAATCGCGGGCGGCGAGATGGGATCGAAGAAGCCGATCCATCCCAACGATGACGTCAACATGTCGCAGTCATCGAACGACACGTTCCCGGCCGCCATGCATATCGCTGCTGCCGATCGCGTTAAGAACGCGCTCATCCCTGCGGTAAAGAGCGTTCACGATGCAATCGCCGCTAAGGCAAACAAGTTCGAGCACATCGTGAAGATTGGCCGTACTCATCTGCAGGATGCCGTCCCTCTCACCGTCGGCCAGGAATTTGGCGGCTGGGCCAGCTTGCTCGAACGCGACATTAAACGTCTGGAAAAAGTGCTGGACGATCTCTACGATCTCGCCATCGGCGGGACGGCAGTCGGCACCGGCCTCAACACGCATCCCGAATTCGCCGAACGCGCCGCGAAAAAGATCGCCGAACTCACCGGACTTCCCTTCCGCTCACACGGCAATAAATTCGCTGCACTGTCGGCCCATGACGAAATCGTGTTCGCGCAAGGCGCGATGGAAACGCTGGCCGCTTCGTTCATGAAGATTTCCAACGACATTCGTTGGCTTGCCTCGGGCCCGCGTTGTGGCCTCGGTGAACTCACCATCCCCGAGAATGAACCCGGCTCTTCGATCATGCCCGGCAAGGTCAATCCAACGCAGTGCGAGGCCATGACCATGGTCTGTGTACAGGTTCACGGAGCCACGGCTGCCGTCGGTTTCGCCGGATCGCAAGGCAACTTCGAGCTCAACGTCTACAAGCCCGTGATCATTTACAACTTTCTGCACTCGGTCACGCTAATCACCGACGCCTGCCATGGCTACGTTGAATACATGATCAACGGCATCGAAGTTGATCGCGCCAAGGTTGACTGGTACGTGAAGAATTCTCTGATGCTGGTCACGGCGCTCGCTCCAAAAGTTGGATACGACAAGGCGGCTCAGATCGCCCACACAGCCCACGTCGACCACTCCAGCCTCAAGGAAGCCGCACTGAAGCTGGGATATTTGACCGCGGAAGAATTCGATCACCTGGTGAAGCCCGAGAAGATGACGCACCCGTAAGAGCAGGCAGCAGCACTAGCTCTGAGCAACTTCATCGGCTTTCTGGAGCGACGGCGCAGCTTGGCTCTGCTTCGGTGTCGTCGTAATCACCACCACGCTGACCAGCACGAGCGCCGCGCCGGCAACAGTGCGGGCGCCCAGCGCCTCACCTCCAAAGAAATAACCGACCAGCACCGCGACCACCGGATTCACATACGCGTACGTACCGACCTTCGTCGGCGACTCATGGTGGATCAGCCAGACGTATGCGGTAAATCCGATAATCGATCCCGCCACGATCAGATAGGTCAGTGCGAGCCAGGCCTTAACTGAAACCATCTCGATATGGAATCCCCGAAACTCCCCGAGCAGCGCCGCTGTTAGCACCAGCAGGACTCCTCCCGCCAACATCTGCACTCCTGAGCTCATTGCTTTTTCGGCGGGCAGCGCCAACTTTCGCGTCAGAGCCGATGCAGCCGACCAGCTGATCGCGGCAGCAATCAAAGCGCATGCCCCGACGGGATCGATCGGTGCGTCCCCGAAGCTGACAGAATGGCTCACCAGCACAGCGACGCCGCCGATGCCAACGACAAGCGCCACTGCGAGACGCATGGTCAGCCGCTGCGTCTTCAGAATGACGATCTCCGACAGCGCCATGAAGACCGGAATCGTTGCCAGCATCACCGCGGCGATCCCCGAGGGCACCCGCCGCTCGGCCCAGAAAAGCAACCCGTAGTCGCAAACGAAGATCAGCAGCGCCAGCAGCGTCGCTCCTGCCCACTCCCGCCGCGTGGGCGAGCGTGTTCCCCTCGCCCGCATCCAGCCGTAGAGAACGATCCCAGCGACCAGAAACCGCATTCCCGCGAGCAAGAACGGCGGCACTTCGCGCACCCCCACCCGGATCGCCAGAAATGTCGATCCCCACACAAAATAGATGATGGAGAAGGCCAGCAGAACCTTCCACGCACGGGGCTCCGATGTGGATTGCATGATGAATTCAACGCGGAATCTTCAAGAGAAATCCCGAGATTGATTAGATCACCGCAATCCTCAGCGGTCGCGGACTGCGGCCATTAAAAGAATTTATGAGGGTATAAACAACGGAGTTTCGCTTGAGGTGCCGAACGAAAAGTGCCGAACAAAAAGAGCGAAACAAACGATTCGTAGCGGCGCAAACCGGAGTCCTGCTGCGAACCTGTGAACGACCGTGGAAGAGTGGTCCTTCAAGGGCCGCGTTAATTGAGGTTAAAGAAGACGGGCCTTGACCCCTGTGCGGACGCGGCAGGCAACTACTTCTTCACCAAACTGGTATGGCTGGCGACGCACTGCCACTTGCCAAGGTCGAGCACCCAGGTATCGGTGAACCTTCCGACGTGATCATACGGCTTGCCCTGATAGGTCCCCTGCGTGTGATATAGCCCCGTAATCACAGCCGTGTCCCCGAAGAAGTTCATCTTCACGTCTTGAATGGTCGCGAGGGTTGGCTTGAAGCGGGGGTCTTTGATGTCGGCGAGGAACCGTTGCTTGTCGCTCATCTCGCCATCCCACTCTGTATTCACGAAGCGGCTCGACACCAGTTGATCAAGCGCGGCTGAGTCGCGGTTCACCTGGGCTTCATTCCACAGGCGTTCCAGAACAAGCAACTTGCCTTCGCGTGGATCAGCCTGCTGGGCGGCCATTCCGACCGAAGTCGCGGCTAAAAGAAAAGAGTAGAAGAGGGTGCGAATCATGGGCGTACACGCTCGCCCTCATCCCCACGTGAGGCGAACGTGCGAAGACAATAGCAGCCGATTCTGCGCCGATGCTACCGAAATGCACGAGGAAGTGTTACGAACGTCACGACGGATCGCCGCCGACAGCTTCTTGTCAATAAGCCCACCGCAGCAGTGTCGCTCCGATCGTGAATCCCGCCCCCACCGAGGCCAGCAGCACCAGGCTCCCCTTCTTCAGCTTGCCTTCCTCGATCGCCGTATTCATCGCCAGTGGGATCGTCCCGGCTGTCGTGTTGCCATAGCGATCGATATTGATGACGACGCTTTCCGGACGCAGTTCCAAACGCTCCGCGGTCGCATTAATGATTCGCAAGTTCGCCTGATGCGGGATGAATACATCAATATCGGATCCCTTCAGCCCATTCCGCTCCAGCAACTTCGTGCATAGCTCCGTTTGCTTCCGGACAGCAAACTTGAATACCTGCTGCCCATCCTGATGTACGAAATGCATGCGCTTCTCGATGGTTTCCTTGCTCGACGGATGCAAGCTTCCGCCACCCGGCATATAGAGGTATTGCCCGCCCGAACCATCTACTTCGTGGATGAAGTCGATCAAGCCGACGGAATCATCTTCCGCAGGCTCAAGAATCGCAGCCCCGGCGCCGTCTCCGAAGATCACGCAGGTAGCTCGGTCCGTGTAGTCAATGATCGACGACATGACGTCGGAGCCGATCGCCAGTACGCGCTTATGCGCGCCGCTGGCGATGAACTGCGCACCAACTTGCACGGAATATAGAAAGGCCGAGCAAGCCGCCGACAAGTCGAATCCCCAAGCCCCTTTTGCCCCAAGCTTGTTCTGCACCACGCATGCCGTCGAGGGAAACAACATATCTGGCGTAACCGTGCCCACAATAATCGCTTCCAGGTCGCTCGCCTGCAGTCCCCGATGCGCCAGAGCCTTCCTTGAAGCCTCCACCGCCAGATCACTGGTGGCCACTCCTTTATCGACGATGTGCCGCTCCCGGATTCCGACCCGGGCCATGATCCATTCATTGTTGGTGTCGACCATTCTCTCGAGGTCGGCATTGGTGAGAAGTCGGGGAGGCACATAGGTGCCCAAGGCGCTGATTTTGGCGCGGATCGGTTTGCTCAATGAGTACCCCTGGAAATTATGCAAAGTATTGTGAAGGATTGCTGGAAGAAAGTCTAACGGGACGGATGATGTTTCAAAGTTCCCGAGGTTTCAAGGCATCAAAAATCGATCGCACCACTTAGGCCTTTACACCTTGAAACTTTGCAACCGCGCAACCTTGAAACTTTTCTAAAACGCCCAGCGCAGCAGAGTCGCTCCAGAAGTAAAACCGGCCCCCACAGCTGCGAGCAACAGCAAGTCACCCTTCTTCAACCTGCCCTCTTCCACTGCCGTCTGCATGGCGATCGGAATCGTCCCTGCGGTTGTGTTGCCGTAACGATCGATGTTGATGACAACCTTCTCGATCGGCATGCCTAGTCGATCGGCGGTAGCCGTGATGATTCGCCGGTTGGCCTGATGTGCGATGAAACAATCCACATCCTGGCCAGTCAACTTATTCTTCTCCAACACACGTTCCGTCATCTCGGCCATTTTCTTCACAGCATACTTGAAGACATTCTTTCCATCTTGATGGATGTAATGCATTTTCTGATCGACTGTCTGGTGCGTCGCAGGGTTCAAGCTTCCCCCGCCCGGCATATAAAGATACTGTCCGCCCATGCCCTCGACCTGCGCCACATGATCAATAATGCCTTCGCCATCTTCCGACGGTTCGAGCAGAACTGCTCCCGCCCCATCTCCGAAAATGATGCACACGGCGCGGTCGGTATAGTCGGTCATCGATGAATTCACATCCGCCCCAATGACCAGGACCTTCTTGTACTGGCCCGATTCCACAAACTTGACGCCCGTATTAAGGGCATAAAGAAATCCCGAGCACCCGGCGGAAACATCGAATCCCCAGGTTCTCTCGATGCCCAGCTTGTGTTGCACCAGGCATGCCGTCGAGGGATACATCATGTCCGGGGTCACGGTGCCCACAACGATCAAATCCACTTCCTGCAAATCAAACGGATGCTTCGCCAGCAGGTTCTTCACTGCACATACTGCCAAATCGCTGGCGCCAATGCCTTTATCGGCGATGTGGCGCTCGCGGATGCCTACTCGCTCCATGATCCATTCATTCGTGGTGTCGACCATTTTCTCCAGGTCGGCGTTAGTGAGAACGCGCGGCGGCAAATAGGTCCCGAGCGCGCTGATTTTTGCGCGGAGAGATGTCGTCAAGAGGGCTCCTCAAAACAGGAAACCCAATATTCTCAAGGATTGCAGCCAGAATGTCTAACGACTCACGTAGCGGCGGCCGCTTCCACCGTTCCGCCAGGCGAAGTCGACAGACGGCGGCGCACGATCCGCCGCATCAAGCCGCCGCCCTTCCCCTCTCGTGACCCATCCAGTCACGAACAAACTCCGGACACGAGATGATTCCGAAGTCCCGATTCTCCCCATCCATCAGGTAAAAAAGGGCTGCGTTGTCGACTTCCTCAAGATTCGAGAGACTCAACAGCGGCCATAAGCGGCATTCCGCCGCAGATTGCACAAGTTGATCGAGATACTCCAGATGCCCTCGAAATAACTTTCCGGAGACGCGGATCGTGACATGGGGAGCAAGTTGGGGGGATGTACCGCGAGCGTTCATGTTTCTCCTTCGGGGCCTGGGTCATGGCTGCAACCGCGCCCTACTCCATCTAGATGCTCGGAGAAACATTTCTTGCGAAAGAGAACGTAAAGAGAATGTAAATCTCGGTAATGGTGGGTTCAGGAACCTTCGGAAGAACAAATTAGTCAGGCACCGGGGACTCACTGCACACGCAAGAGCCCGTTACCGTTGCTTCCTTCCGGACCTGGCGGGGTTGGCGAGAGTACGTCGCGTGAGACCGATGCCTGACCTGAATCATTCTAGCATTCCAAACTCGCCAACAAATCCGTGTAGCGTCGATGTGGCGCTCGACAGTCACAGGCGTCGCGAAGGCGCGTGTATCATTCTTCCCTGTGTTCCTCTATGCCCAATTGTGGTGAGCGCACCTAGGGCAAGCGCTCTCCTTTCATCCACCCGCGCCCACCAGCCCGCATGTGACTTTCGGTGCAAGAATCTTCCCGTGCCCCCTTCCTTTCTAGTCCGCAATGTCGAACAATATGGAAAGATCCAATCGTATGGCCGCCCGATCCCCAAAAATCGTCGTGACCCCGCTCCCTAAGGCTATCGACCATTACTTCCAGCTGGCCTTGTATCTTTTAGTTCTCACAGGATTTAGCGCGCTCGCAACCACTGGGGGCCTCGACCTTCCCTCGAAGGTTCTGGTTGGCATTGCGCTGGCGATCCGTGGTTATCTGCTGGCCAAGCGGCGAAAGTTCTTCATCTCCGAGCGCTGGACTGCGCCCTTATCGATCGCCTACTTCGTCTTTTTCGCGATTGACTATTTCGCGTTTTCCCACAGCTTCTTGCCAGCCACGGTTCATCTGGCATTGTTCGGAGTTGTAGTGCGTATGTTCTCTCTGCGCAAAGAGCGCGATTACATCATGCTGGCCATCCTCGCTTTCCTGATGGTGCTAGCCTCGGCAGTCCTCACCGTTGATAGCGCATTCCTTTTTTCCTTTGCCGCCTTCATGCTCATGGCGGTCGCAACATTTGTCCTCATGGAAATGCGCCGCTCCGGACAAGCGGCGAACTTTCAGGCGCGCCATTCCAGCGATCCTCAGGAACATCGTCACCTGGCATTCGCTCTCGCCAAGGTTGCTCCGGCGCTGATGATTCTGATTTTGATTGGCGGCGCGGCGCTGTTTTTCATCATGCCCCGCATGTCGGCTGGATACCTGGGCGGCTATTCGTATGGCACCGACCTCTCTTCAGGATTTAGCGACCATGTGCAACTGGGCCAGATCGGCAAGATTCAGCAATCGAATGCCGTCGTCATGCACATACAGGTCGACGGCGATACCATCGGACGTTACGATCTGCATTGGCGCGGCATCGCGCTATCGGACTTCGATGGCCGCACTTGGACCAATCCCCGCAATCAATTCATTTTGCAGCGTGATCCCGACAACACCTTCCAGATTCCGCACCGGAACGTAGCACTCACGTCCTATGTGACCCCGAACCTGGTGCGGGAGAACTTGATTCACTACCGCGTGTTGATGGAACCCATCGGCACCAACATCTTTTTCCTTGCGCCCTGGCCCCACAGCGTAATCGGAGACTACCACCTGCTGGCCATCGACACTGGCGGCGCCGTCTATAACGCCGATTCGTCCGTCCCCGTGAGCCGCTACGAAGCCAACTCTGACATCGCGACGCCTTCCCCAGCGGAATTGCGCGCAGCCGAGAAGAACTACCCCGCCCAGATCACCGATCGATTTCTGCGCCTTCCCGCGATCGATCCACGTGTTCCCCGGCTGGCGGAGCAAATCACCCATTCCGCTTCCAACGATTTCGACAAGGCTGCGGCCATCGAGAGTTATCTCCGAAGCCGTTTTGGGTACACGCTCGAATTGCCCCGCACGCCCGTGCAGGATCCCATTTCGAATTTCCTCTTCGTGCGCAAGCAGGGACATTGCGAATATTTCGCCTCATCCATGGCAGTGATGTTGCGTACGATCGGCATCCCTTCCCGCGTCGTCAACGGATTCCGCAGCGACGAATTTAACGACCTCACTGGAAATTACATCGTCCGCGCCAAAGACGCGCATTCGTGGGTCGAGGCCTACGTTCCGGGATATGGCTGGCAGATGTTCGATCCCACGCCTTCCGGCGGTACGGGAACTCCTCAAGGTTGGGAACGCGTTGCGCTTTACGTTGACGCGATGGCGTCATTCTGGCGCGACTGGATCGTCAGCTATGACACTACGCACCAGTACATCCTCGGCCAGGCCGCCGTCAGCGGAACGCGCGGACTGTGGGAAAGCGCACGCAACTGGGCCCGTGACAAGTACGCGTCCATGTTGCAGTGGGCACGCCGCGGCCAGGATCGTGTCGAGCATTCCCCCGCCCGCTGGGCTGTAACCGCTGGAGTAATCGCGCTCATTCTGCTGCTGCTCGGAAATCTTGGACGCTTCGTTCGCTGGCTGTACGAGAGATGGCTGCGGGCGCATCCTGAACGATCTCCTGAACTGGCTGCCTCGATGTGGTATGAACGGATGGCTCGCCTTGTCGCCCGTCGCGGACACGAAAAGACTCCCACGCAAACTCCACAGGAATTCGTGCGCAAGATTGAAGACACCCGCCTTCGCGAGCCCGTCTCGCGCTTTACGGACGTCTACGAATCCGCGCGTTTCGGAAACTCCGCCGAAGACGCCCAGCGCCTGCCCGAGCTGTACGAGGAAGTGGAATTAGCCGCTAAAGGCCGTTAGGAAAGATCGCGCCTCCTCGACCGCTGCCCGGGGGCGTCCCGAACAGCCCGTAAAGCACCGCACAGCAACCGGATTTCTAAAGGAATGGGAGCGATCTACCTTCAGATATGGCGGCAGCAAGAAGAAGGTTCACCGGCACCAGCCGCGAAGCGGCGAAAGGATCCAGCCCACGGCGCAAGCCGTGGGTGCGTATTCAGAAATGAAGGGGAAGCCTCAAAGGGGCGAAAGAAAACTTCTCTGCGAAAAACTCAGCTTGATTCCGTCAACAAACTGAAAGCAGCGTCCTCAAAACCGCCAGAACGCGCCGCCACCCACGAAATAGTTATGCTGCCGCGTCTTCCCCGTCGGAGCCAGGGGAAAATCCGGTTCCCCGGACCAGAAGTCGCGCACTTCGCCGCGAATACTCAATCTCTTCCACACCTTCACGTCGAGCCCAATTCCTCCCTGGATTACCGCGCTGGTGGTCGATTTCCCGGGATTCGTCCCGCTGTAATCGAGCATGCTGCCTTCGCTGATGTGACCGAAGCCCGCACCGACGCTTACCCAAGGAGAAACTGCGGTGGTCGGAAACAGGTTGACCCGCGCCGCTGGGGTAACAAACAGCTCTTTGTAGTAGGTCGGCACGACCGCATTGCCGTACTGCCCGGCGTTCAATTTCTCGTCGTGGTTGTAGGCGATTAACGCTTCGCCGGATATTGCGTAGATCGGAGTCACCAGGAACCGCCGCCCGTACTCGCCCTCGAATGTCAGACCTTTGCCGGAATGGATGGTCGGGTCGAAGTAGGTTGCGCCCTTGATGCCCTGGTCGCTGATGAAGATTCGCCCGATCAGGCCGCCGATTTCATTTTTCTCGTCCTGCGCAACCGCCGATGCAGCCAGCACCGTCACCACTGTCAGGATCGCAGTACAAAGCCCTTTGGCAGACATTTCCCCTCCTGCGAGGTAGTTCCTAAATTGTTACGGCGGTAAGACCTAAGCCTAGCACGACAACCCCCTGTTTAAATCCACAAATGCTATCTTCCGTGGTCCGTGAAGGACATCAATGAATGGTCTCCTTTGCATCGCTTCGTGCCTTCCTAGCAGAAGGTTTTTGAATTCAGTTTGCAAAGTCGTGGGACGCGACCGTCGTAGCATGCGCGTGATGGTTGTAGTGCCAGCGATGTAGTGCCATACATCGTGCCCTACGCGCGCCCGGCAGCGACGTGGAAGAGCGCCCCTTCGAGGGCCGCGTCGAGCGCGTGGAATGACTCTGGGTCTTTGCCCCTCTCGGGCCCGGAGCTCGCCCCATCGAATGCTAGAATAGAAAGATTGCATGTCAGTAAAAGACCTCACTATCAGCGGTTCCCCCGAAGCTAAGAAGAAGAAATCTCCGGAGAGCCCACGAACCGATCGTCCGCAAAAGGTCGGCTTCGTCAGCCTGGGCTGTCCCAAGAATCTTGTCGATAGTGAAGTCATGATGGGCTATCTTGCCCGCGCCGGAGCCGAACTTACCCGCCGCGCTGAAGACGCCGACGTCATCGTCGTCAACACCTGCTCCTTCATCGACAGCGCCCAACAGGAGTCGGTCAACACCATCCTCGAGATGGCGGGACACAAGACCGCTGGCAAGGCCAAGAAATTGGTCGTCGCCGGATGTCTCGTCGAGCGCTTCCGCGATCAGATTCAGAAAGACATTCCAGAGGTCGACGCCGTCGTCGGAACCGGCGAGTTGGAGAAGATTCTGTCGGCCACCGGAGTCGCCACCGCGCCCGCCAATAATTCTCCGTTCGTGATTTTGACCTCACGCCCCGAAGGCGACGCCCGCGCCGCGCAAGGCCGCTTCTCCCGCGAACAACTGGGACGGCGCCATCGCCGACCTGCCCAACTATCTCTACGACGAAGACACGCCACGCGTCCTGGCCACGCCCGGACACATGGCCTACATCAAGATTGCCGAAGGCTGCGATCATCCCTGCACCTTCTGCATCATTCCGCAGTTGCGCGGACAGTTCCGCTCGCGCCGCTTCGAGTCGGTCATCGCCGAAGCCGAACGTCTCGCCCAATCGGGCGTTCGCGAGATCACTCTGATCGGCCAGGACACCACCTGCTACGGCGAAGACTTCGGCCTGAAAGATGGTCTCGCGCTGCTTCTCGAGAAGCTCGCAGCCATCGAGGACCTTCACTGGGTTAGGTTCCTTTACGCCTATCCCAACAAGATCACCGGCAAACTGCTCGACACAATCGCCGGCCACGACAAAATCTGCTCTTACATGGATGTTCCTCTGCAGCACGCGTCAGCCTCGGTACTGAAGCGCATGAAGCGCGGAGGCGGTGCCGACGTATTCTTGCGATCGATCGAAAAAATGCGGCGCGTCGTGCCCGACCTGACACTCCGCACCTCGTTCATCGTCGGCTTCCCCGGCGAGACTGAAAGAGAATTCGAAGAACTCTGCGGCTTCGTGCGGGAGGCCCAATTCGACTGGATGGGAGCCTTCTCCTATTCGGACCAGGACGGCGCCGACGCCTTCGCGTTGGATAAGAAACTCTCTACGCGCGAAATCGAGCGTCGCCGCAAGCACCTTATGTCGATCCAGCGACAGATCAGCAAGAAGAAAAAGAAATCCCTGGTTGGCCGCGAGTTTGATCTTCTGCTCGAAGGAGAGTCGGAAGAAACAGAACTGCTGTTCGAAGGCCGCACCTCAATGCACGCTCCGGAAATCGACGGCAAGGTCTTCGTCAACGACGTTCCCGAAGAAATTGATCCGCAGCCCGGCCAGTTTTACCGCTGCCAGATCACCGAATCGCACGACTACGACCTGGTCGCGAGAATTCTGTAGTTTTGAAATCCCATGCCTCGCAAGCGAACGGTCAAACTCCGGTGCCCGATCTGCAAAAAAGCGGTAACTAGCACGGCTCCGGACTTCCCATTCTGCAGCGACCGCTGCCGCGTGATCGACCTCGGCAAGTGGGCCAGCGGCGGCTACGTAATTTCCTCCCCCGTAACCGACGCAGAAGAATTAATCCCGGACAGCGATCTGGAAGATCGGGACCGCGAATCGTAATGGCTGCGCCGGACGAAAGCCCCCTCCCTCACGCCCCCCTCTGGGCCAGGCTCATCGCGACCTTCTTCGGCGCCGGACGCTTGAGTCCCGGCCCGGGCACCTGGGGTTCTGCCTCCGCCGTAATGCTCTGGGCCGCGCTGGCTTACGAACTCAGCCCGTCTTACCGCACGCCCACCGTCATCGGTCTGGCGATTCTCGTCATCCTGATCGGCATCCCGGCCGCCACGCGAGTCGCCCGCGCGTCCGCCACGAAAGACCCCCAATTTGTCGTCATCGACGAGGTCGCCGGGCAACTTATTGCCCTAATCGCGGTCCCCCTCGCGTGGAAAACTTTCCTCGCGGGTTTTATACTTTTCAGAGCCTTTGACATCATCAAGCCCCCTCCTGTGCGGCAACTGGAACGGCTTCCCGAAGGAACCGGGATCGTGCTTGATGATGTTGCGGCAGGAATCTACGCTCTCGCGGTGATGCAACTTCTGCTCCGCTCTGGTCTAATAAAATAGTACCGAGTCGCGAGTAACGAGAACCGAGCCAAGACTCGTCAGCCTCGTGCGCATTACTCGGTACCCGGTTACTTCGAATGGGATTTTCCGACCGCATTCTCGGCAGAAAAAACGTCAACGGTGGACCGCACATCGAGTCGGTAGCGCCCGAGTGCGCCCTCACTGGGGGCGAAGTCCGCATTAACGGCTCGGGCTTGCGGCCTCAGGAATTGCTCCGCCCAAAAATAAAATTCGGCGACTTCGAAGGCCCGGTCGTCGTCAGTTCCGACGGCTTCGTCGTCACCCGCGTCCCGGAAGGAGCTGTCTCTGGCCCCGTCGTCGTTGCCACTGACGGCCACGTCAGCAATCCACACACCGTCAAAGTTGCCGTTACGATTGCCGAGAACCTGCATCCGGTAACCAATCCCGCGGTCGACGCCGAGGGCAATATCTACGTCACCTTCTCCGGATCGCGCGGCCAGAAAGTTCCCGTCGCCATCTTCAAGATCGACACGAACTACACGGTTAAGCCATTCGTGCAGGAGATGATGAATGCAACCTCCATCGCCTTTGATCCGCAAGGGCAGATGTACGTCTCCTCGCGCTACGATGGCGCCGTCTATAAGGTCGCTCCAAACGGCACGA
Organism: uncultured Acidobacteriota bacterium; assembly: GCA_963700225.1. GTDB lineage: Bacteria > Acidobacteriota > Terriglobia > Terriglobales > Acidobacteriaceae > Sulfotelmatobacter. The sequence continues at coordinate 512,625 of CAVOWU010000009.1, read as the reverse complement.
TGACCACTTTCGCGGAGGGCCTTGGCGTCGCTACCGGTATCGCTTTCGATCGCGAGCAAAGCCTCTACGTCGGAGATCGCAACGGCACCATCTTCAAAATCTCGCGCGACCAGCAGACCTTCGTCTTCGCCACTCTCGAAATGAGTGTCTCCGCGTATCACCTCGCCTTCGGACCCAAGGGAGATCTCTTTGTGACCGGTCCGAATGATCGCGTCTACAAAGTCGATCCGAACGGAAGCGTGACCACCTTTTACAAAGGTCTTGGCCGACCGCAAGGACTGGCCTTCGACGCCGACGGCAACCTCTACGTGGCCGCCTCCTTATCCGGTACCCGCGGCATAGTGAAGCTGACTCCCGACGCCAAGCCCAGTCTCGAAGTAGCCGGCCAGGGTTTGGTTGGGTTAGCTTTCGCTCCTGGCCGATCTGCGATCCTCGCTACGACCAGCGCCGTCCATCATCTCTCCTGGAATGTCCCCGGTCTGCGCCTGATTCCCGAGTAACAATCCTGCAGATAAAGAACCCAGAGGGTGCCCCACCCTTGTCTCCGCGGGCTTATGCGGAGACAGGGTGAGGATTTTGACTTCGTCAGTCCCAATTATTTCCCAGTGTTCCTCTGTGCGATCTTTGTTCCCTGCTTTTCATTTAAACTTCATAAGCGTGAACGCAGAAATCATTGCGGTAGGTTCCGAGCTTCTCACTCCCTATCGCATGGATACCAACTCGCTCTACCTCACCGAGCAACTCAACCTGCTTGGCGTCGACGTCATCTTCAAAAGCATCGTCGGAGACAACCTCCGCCAGCTAGTCGCAGCCGCCCAGCATGGATTATTCCGCTCCGACATCGTGATCTTCAGCGGCGGACTCGGCCCCACGGAAGACGACCTCACGCGTGAAGCTGTCGCCGAAGCCCTCGGCGTCACTCTTCACCGCGACTCCGAAATCCTCGAGCGCCTCGAACAACGCTTCGCCGACCGCGGATGGAAGATGTCGCCCAACAACGCCAAGCAAGCCGATGTTCTCGAGGGCGCGACCATTCTTCCGAATCCGAACGGCACAGCTCCCGGCCAATGGATCACCGGCCAGTTCGACGGGCGCGAACACATCATCGTCCTATTACCCGGACCTCCGTTCGAATTGAAAGGTCTCTTCGAAAGCGAAGTCCGCGAGCGCCTCCGCGCGAAAGTTCCACCCACTCATCTCTTCACTCGCACGCTGAAAATCGCAATGCTTGGCGAGTCGGCGGTCGACGCCCGCGTCGCCCCGATCTACAAACGCTATCCCGATGTTGAAACGACGATCCTCGCCGGCGCTGGAGAAATTGAATTGCACTTCCGCACCCGCGCGGCCACGTTGGATGCCGCGCAGGCCCGCGCTGACGAAGTCGCTGAGCTCGTTGAGGACGAACTAGACGACGCCGTCTACTCGCGCAATGGAGAATCACTCGAGCAGATCGTCAGTTACTGGCTCCAGATGCGCAACAACACTGTGGCCGTCGCCGAGTCCTGCACAGGCGGCTTACTTTCAGAGCGCATCACATCCGTCAGCGGCAGCTCCCGATATTTTCTCGGCGGCGCGGTCGTCTATTCCAATCAGCTGAAAACCGAACTGGCGGGTGTGCCCGAAGAAATGATTCATCGCCACGGAGCCGTCAGCCGCGAAGTCGCTGCCGCGCTGGCCGAAGGCATTCGTTACCGCTGCGAATCCACACTCGGCGTGGGAATCACCGGCGTGGCTGGCCCCACTGGCGGCACAGCAGAAAAACCGGTGGGCCTCGTATTCCACGCCGTCGCCAGCGACTCCGGTACTGAAGTAGTCCAACGCAATTTCCCCGGCGACCGCAAACGCATCCGCCGCTTCGCTTCGACCATGGCTTTGGATATGTTAAGAAAGAAACTGATGTGATGAAGCTAAGGCTCCTGGCTCCTGGCGAATCTTCACCACTTTGGTTCTTGGTTTCGTAGTTGCGCTAGCTGGTAACTGGAAGCTGGCAGCGGCTTTTATGCGCCTCTTTCTCGCTCTCGACATCGACGACGCCGTCCGCGAGCGCATCATCCGTTTCATCGAAGGAGTGTGCAACTTCGCTCCCGACGCCCGCTGGATGCAGCCCGAGTCCCTGCACGTCACATTGAAGTTCATCGGCGAGCAACCAGAAATGGCGGTTGAACGAATCAAGCAGTCGATGACCGCGATTTCTACCGCCGCAACACCAATTCATTTTCGCGGATACGGATTCTTTCCCACTGCGAAATCCGCCCGTGTCTTCTGGATCGGCATGGAATCCGGCCCCGAGCTTGTAGCGCTCGCCAGCTCCATCGACGAAACCATGCCTGCGCTCGGAATTCCGAAAGAAGATCGCCCCTTCAGCCCGCACTTGACTCTCGCCCGAGGCCGCGGAACCTCTGGCTCGCCGCGCAGCAGTCGTAAAGACGGGCCCAACCGAATCTTTGAGCGCCTGCAGGAGAAACTAGCCGCCCTGCCAACTCCGGAGTTTGGTACCATGACGCCCCGCGAGTTCTTTCTGTACCAAAGCCAACTCTCGCCGAAGGGATCGAGGTACACCAAGCTGGCACGCTTCGCGCTCTGGAAGCAGAAATGATCGGGTGCTCCATTCAAACGTCGCACACTTGCAGCGTTTGAGTGGGGATTTGGAACTAGCAGGATAATGTCCAGACTTCTCCTAATCGCCGTCGCGAGCTACCTCCTGGGCACCATCCCCTTCGGATATCTCCTCGTCCTTATCTTTCGTGGAGAAGACGTCCGCCAAAGCGGCAGCGGCAACATCGGCGCGACCAACGTCTCCCGCAAGTCCCCGCTCCTCGGCGCACTCACCTTGCTTCTCGACGCCGCCAAGGGATTCTTCGCCGTCCAACTGGCTGCAACCGCCTCGCAATTCGGAAAAGGCGATCCGCGCTTGCCAAGAATCATGGCCGCCGCAGCGCTCCTTTCAATCATCGGCCACATGTTCCCTCTCTGGCTCAAATTTCGCGGAGGCAAAGGCGTTGCCACTGCCCTCGGCGCGTTCCTGCGTTTTAGCTCTCTCGCCGTGCTCGTCGCGGTTATGATCTTTATCGTGGTCGTTCTTCTTTCGCGCCGCATCTCGCTCGGATCCATCGTCACCGCCGCAACATTTCCAATCTCGATCTGGTTCCTGAATGTCTCGCGCGATCCGATCGTCATCACTTTGATCGCCACCGCCGCCGCGCTCATCATCGTCCGACACCACCAGAACATCCGACGCCTCATTTCTGGAGCCGAACCTCGATTCTCCATGGGACGCAAATCATGAGGTCACACAGATGAGCCAGATCGCCATCATCGGCGGAGGCGCATGGGGCACCGGCCTCGCCATTGTCCTCGGACGCAAAGGCACGCACCGTGTCCGCCTCTGGGCGCATGAAATCGACGTCTGTGAATCGATCACGCACCAGCGAGTGAACGAGAGATTTCTTCCCGGACGTCACATTCCCGAGACCGTCGCTGCCAGCAATGACCTCGCCACCGTGCTCACAGGCGCGGAGATCATCGTCAGCGTCATGCCCTCGCAGCATTGCCGCAGCCTCTTCGAACGCGTGCGCCCGCTGATCCCGCCGCAAGCCTTGATCGTGAGCGCCACCAAAGGATTGGAAGAAGGATCACTCCTCCGGATGACCGAAGTGATCCGCCAAGTGATGAGCGGTGAGGGTGCCCCATCCTTGTCCCCGCGGTCTTTGCGGGGACAGGATGGGGATTTTGACTTCGCTGTCGGCGCACTGAGCGGCCCATCCTTCGCGCAGGAGGTCGCTCGCGGAGATCCCACCGCCATCACCATCGCCTCGCAAGATCAACAACTCCTGCGCACGATCCAGCAGGAATTCTCGGACGCCACCTTCCGCGTCTACACCAACAACGACGTAGTCGGCGTGGAACTCGGGGGCGCGCTCAAGAACATCATCGCCATCGCCGCCGGAATCTCCGACGGCCTCGGTTTCGGACACAACTCTGCCGCGGCCCTGATCACTCGCGGCCTCGCCGAAATGACGCGCCTCGTCGTAGCCTGCGGAGGGCGCCCCGAAACCATGGCGGGACTCGCCGGCCTCGGCGACCTCGTCCTCACCTGCACCGGAGGCTTGTCGCGCAACCGCAGCGTCGGCGTCGAACTCGGCCGCGGCAAAAAGCTGCCCGAAATTATCGCTGCCATGCACGGCATGGTCGCCGAAGGAGTCTTCACGACAACCGCAGCCGTCGGCCTCGCAAAATCGCGCGGCGTTGAAATGCCCATCACCGAACAAATGCACGCCATCCTGCACGAAGGAAAATCCCCGAAAGAAGCCATCCAGCAATTAATGTCCCGCACCGGCAAAAGCGAAACCACGTAGCCAACCTGAATGAATTTGGACGCCGTCCCGATTAGACGTCATCCTGAGCGGGCGCCATCTCGAGCGGGCGCGTCCTGATTAGGCGTCATCTTGAGCCGGCGTCATCCTGAGCCGGCGTCATCCTGAGCCGGCGTCATCCTGAGCCGGCGTCATCCTGAGCGGAGCCGCTTTTCAGGCGGAGCGAAGGATCTTGCGCGGGTCAGCGTTGCGGCAAGCCAACAACATTTACTGTATCGCGATCGGTATCGCGCGATCGGTACGCGCGATCCGTATCGGGCTACGCCTTCAGGCGTAGCGTCAGTGCAAGCGGATCGATCGCGCCTTCAGGCGCTGCGTGTTACCCTTTACGTTTTCCGAACAGAGGTTCACATGCGCCACTGCGCGATCACCGCCATCGTCCTTATCTTGTTTGCCGTCCACTCCTCCGCTCAAACCAAGACCCTCGCCGAGCGCCTCGGCTATCCCCGCGATTCCAAACTCCTCATCATTCACGCTGACGACCTTGCCGTAGCCCACTCAGAAGACATCGCCAGCTTCGACGCCCTCGACAAACACGCCGCCACCTCGGCCAGCATCATGGTTCCCTGCCCTTGGCTCACTGAGGTCGCTGACTACGCCAAGTCTCATCCCGACGCCGATCTCGGCCTTCACCTGACTCTCACCAGCGAATGGAAAACTTACCGCTGGGGTCCGGTCGAATCGAAAGACAAAGTTCCCAGCCTCCTGGATCCCTCCGGATATCTCTGGCCCGACTCTGAGCCTGCCGTGCAGCACATCAAAGCCGACGAAGCCGAACGCGAAATTCGCGCCCAGGTGGAACACGCCATCGCCATGGGCATCCATCCCACGCACCTCGACAGCCACATGGGAGTCCTCTTCTCGCGCCCTGATCTTGTCGCCCTCTACGTCAAAGTCGCGCACGAATACAACCTGCCGTTTCTCGGAATGCTCGGTCCCAATGCGCCTCCCGCCATGCGCGCGGCCTTTTCCGACAAAGACATCCTTGTCGATTCCGTTGTCATCGCCGGACCCAATGTCCCAGCCGCCGATTGGAGAAGGTTTTATCTGGATGCCATCAAGAATCTGAAACCCGGCCTGACCGAGTTCATCGTCCACCTCGCTCACGACGACGCCGAACTCCAGGCCATCACCGTCGACCACCCCGACTATGGTGCGGCCTGGCGCCAGCGCGACTACGACGTCATCACCAGCGTCGATTTCAAAAAGGCGCTAGACGACAATCACGTCATCCTGGTCCACTGGAGCGATCTGAAGAAGCTATTGAACTGAGAAGTTTGGGACTGATCGTCGAACTTCAGTGCCCCGCTCCCGCATCCGGCGTCCCGTCCGACCACTTGCCGACCGGAATCAGGAACACCGTCAGCCGGTCCTCAGGATCCAGGCCTGCCAAAATCGGAGAGCCCTTCAGACCTGCTCCCCAGGCCTCAGCCTTCATTTGCGGAAGGAAAAACATCACGTGCGGATGCCAGTGCTGCACCGGATCGCCCAGGTACCCGTCCTTCGACAGCATGTAGCACATCGCGCCAATTTCCTGCGTCGGCAACTCCCCCTTGTCGAGGCCCGCCTTGACGCTTTCGAACATCTCGGCTTTCGATCGCCCAGCCAGAATCCACTCGGTCTTCTTCGTCACGAATGGAACATAGGTTCGCGCCGCTGGCGCGTTGAAGCAGATTGGAGCCCTCACCTTCGGATTCCAAAAGTCCGGATCATCAATTCCCGCGGTCCACGATCGCAGCACCATGCACACGAATCCATTCTTCCCTTTGGCCGCCGTTTCGTACGCATGCGATCCCAGCACCAAAACCTCGGCATCGCCTGAGATCGATTCCGGAGCCGCGCTCCGCGCCAGCGCCATCTCCGCTTCTCGGCTCGCCATCATGTATTGCACCACCGGAGCCATGCTCGGATACGAGGTCTTGGCACTCTGCGCCGATACCGGCCACGCCGCGCTCAACCCGAGAGCCAACACGACAGTCGCAGCAAAACCGGGCGATGCGACTTTTATTGCTAGCACTCGCTTCATCGGCTTCTCCTTAGGGAGCGGACTTATGCTCCAGCGGGTCGACAACTTGGAAATCTTACCGTATCCACCGAAATCGGATCGTCTGGCTGGCGGTCTAGTCCTTTCTTGAGTATTACAAGGACGAGAGGGGATGCTGGGGATACTTGCGGCGAACTTCACATCAAACTTCGGGATTCCGGTTCTTGGGAATCCTGGACGAGTGCATGGCCTTGATCCAGGACCACGTCGATCTGATTTTAAGGTTTGGAGGTTGGGGTATATGGGTCCACCTGTGACCCGCCTCCCTCGAGTACCCTCCGCCACGGTACTTTCGTAACCCGCTCCAGTCGCCCTTTTCCGTGCCTCCGCCTTATTCCTCGATAGAATTTAAAAGATACCCTTGAGAGCCGCCGCCACTTCGCCTTCGGCGTCTGCGTCGAGTGAAGGGAGAGACTTGTCCTCCAGCACGCCTAACCACGCACGCATCCCGATTCTCTACGTCATCCTCGGTGTGCTTCTGGTCATCAGCATTGTCCCGATGTATTTCTACTCGGCGCAAGTCGAGGCCATTAACCGGGACCGCCTGAAGACCAACGAGATGCTGCTGCAGAATACCGTGACGCGTTCACTGGCCGACGATCTCTCGCAGCACGAGCACTCTCTCCGCGTCATGCTCGCCAACTTGTCCTCGGCCATCCAGGTTGCCAGCGGCGGCGATTTCGGCGAGAAAAATATCGAGTCCCCGGAACTCCGCGCCCTGCTCGAAAACTTCGTATCGTCCTCCGATGAAATCGCCTATGCCACTCTGCTCAACGCTGACGGCAAAGGCATCCGCGCCGGACGCATTTCTCCTGACGCTTTCCTGCAACGCGAGCTTGAACGTGCTTATTCTGCCGCTCGTGATGGACGCGTCTACAACGGTCAGGCTCTCGTCGTGGGCGAAGGGAAAAACGCCCGCACCGTCTTCTTGGTAAGTTCTCCGGTGCAATACGGCCCGCGCTTTCTCGGAATGATCGCCTCCGTCGTCGACTCTGCAATTCTTGATCAAAGGCCTGCGCGACGCCGCCAGCGGTGGACTCACGCCTTACGTCGTCGATTCGCAAGGCCGCCTCGTTGCCGCGGCCACGCCCGAATTCGCCACCGGCCAGCAGATGAAGAATCTCGAAATCGTTCGCACCTTCGTCGAAACCGGCAACAAGGCGCAGGTGGATGAAACCAAGGAATTCACCGTCGACACCGGATCCGAACACGTGGAAATGCTGGGCACTTATAGTCCGGTTACTTCGCTGAACTGGGCCGTCGTCGTCCAAAAACCCCGCCGCGAAGCCTATCGCGGAGTCTACGAGATGCAGCATAACGCCCGCCTGCTGGCCTTGCTGGCGGTCTTTGTGAGTATCCTGGTCAGCATTTTCGCTGCGCGCCGCATCACTAATCCGCTTCACGTCTTGACGCAGTCGAGCCGCGCCCTTGCTCACGGTGATTTTTCCCAACGCGTCAATCTCTGGAGTCGCACTGAAATCGGCGAACTTGCTCAGACCTTCAACACCATGTCGGAGGAACTCGAACGCTTCGTCGAAGATCTCAAGCGTGCCGCCGACGAGAATCGCGCTCTGTTCATGGGCTCCATTCAGATGCTCGCCGGAGCCGTCGACGAAAAAGATCCCTACACCCGTGGCCACTCCGACCGCGTCACGCGCTACTCCCTGCTCATCGCGAAAGAGCTCAAGCTCGATCAGACATTCATGGAGACCCTGCAGGTTTCCGCGCAGTTGCACGACGTCGGCAAAATTGGCATCGAAGATCACATTCTGAAAAAACCAGGAGCCTTGACCGAAGAGGAATTTGAAGTCATGAAGACGCACACTACCAAGGGTGCGAACATCTTGCGTCCGGTCACTCAGCTCGCCGAAATGCTTCCCGGCATCGAGCTCCACCACGAAGCTCTCGACGGCCGCGGATATCCTTATGGACTCACCGGGGATCAGATTCCTCTGCTGGCGCGTGTCATCGCCGTTGCGGATACGTTTGACGCCCTGACCACGAATCGTCCTTACCAGCAGGCGCACACGCCCGAGCAAGCGCTGCAAATCATCAAGAATCTCGCAGGTAAGCGCCTCGATCCCAACTGTGTTGCCGCCCTGCTAGCCGTTTACGAACGCGGCGAAATCCGTATTCAGCGTTTCACCATCAAGCGCCCGATCGTTCAGCCGGCAGCCGATCCCACCGCACCCGCGGCAGCTGCAGTTGCGGCAGCAGCAGCGGCAGCGCCGACGGCACCAGCCACGCCCGCAGTCGTTCCTCCCGAACCCACAACCCTGGAACGCACTCGAGTCTAGTTTCACCGCCAAATAGCATCGAAGAGAATAGCGCCCTGGCGTGGGCGTTCATCAGTCGCCCGCTATCGCAAGCACGTCTCGCCCAGGCAACTCTCCACGAAGCGCCACAAGCCATAGCACCACCGTCGAAGAGCGGCCGTTGTGGAAGGGCGGTGGTTGTGGAAGAGCGGCCCTTAAGGGCCGCGTCGATGGCAACCAATCGGCAAAGGGCTTTAGCCCCTGTGCGTATTTAGCTCCCCATATCGAACGGGAACCGTCGGTCTTTCGTTCTATAATTGCCGCGCATGCCCCTGGCCTCTGGCACGAAGCTCGGTCATTACGAGATTCTCTCGCCCATCGGTGCCGGCAGTATGGGCGAAGTGTATCGTGCCCGCGATACTCAGCTCGATCGCGACGTAGCCATCAAGGTTCTCCCCGAGTTTGTCTCTACCGATCGCGACCGTCTGCTTCGCTTCGAGCGGGAAGCCAAGTCCGCGGCAGCGCTGAATCATCCCAACATTCTCGCGGTCTACCAGATGGGGACATATCTCGGCATGCCCTACCTGGTTTCAGAACTCCTCGAGGGCAAGACTCTCACCGAGACTGCGCGGCGCGGACCTCTGCCCTTACGCAAAGTGATCGACTACGCAGTGCAGATCGCTCGCGGACTTGGTGCGGCCCACGAAAAAGGAATCATTCACCGCGACCTCAAGCCCGACAACCTTTTCGTCACCAAAGATGGACGCGTCAAGATCCTTGACTTCGGCCTTGCGAAGCTGATGCAGCCCAAGGAATCGATCGCGAGCGTTGCGGCCACGATCACGTTGCCGGGCATGGCTCTGGGAACCGTTGGGTACATGGCGCCGGAACAGGTGCGCGGCCTCAACACCGATCAGCGTGCCGACATCTTCGCGCTCGGAGCGATTCTCTACGAACTCGTCACTGGAACGCAGTCGTTCCAGCGTCCGACTTCGGCGGATACAATGAGCGCGATCCTCAACGAGGAACTTCCCGCCATCTCGCCGCGTTCTCCGGAAACTCCGGCCGCGCTCGAGCGCGTCATCCGTCGCTGCCTCGAAAAAGATCCGGCACAGCGCTTTCAGTCCGCGTCCGATTTCGCTTTCGCTCTTGAGGCATTGTCCGACCCAACGCTCTCGTCCCCGAGCGGCATTCATCCGATCGTGCAAGCGGAGAAGCGGACTCCGTATCTGGTCTGGATTGCCGCCGCGGCGATCGTCCTGATCGGCGGGATAGCTCTGGTCTATTTCCTCATCCAGCCTGCGTCGGTTCCTGTGCTTTCGAACTACGTGCAACTCACGCACGATGGTCAGCAGAAGTCTCTGCTCGGAACGGACGGAGCGCGGATTTATCTGAGTCTCGGCGAAGTGCGATCAGGAAGCTTCGCCACTCATGGCGTTGCCGCGATATCGACCGGCGGCGGAGAACCGCAAAAGCTTCCGATCCTTCCGTCCGTCAACATGGCCCCAGTCGACCTGTCGCCCAACGGATCGGAGATTCTCGCGGTTGATGGACAAGGCGCTCCTCCGAAAGGACCGCTCTGGAGTCTTCCCGTTCTCGGCGGTTCACCGCGACGGCTTGGAGACCTCATCGCCGAAACCGCTTCCTGGTCTCCCGATGGAAAGATGCTGGCCTACACAAACCTCGGCGATCTCTTTCTGGCGAAAGCCGACGGCACCGATTCGCACAAACTGATCAGTGTGCAGGGAGATATCCTGAATCTGACTTGGTCGCCGGACGCCAGCCACTTGCGCTTCGATTCTTCCGGAACCGCGGGAACGATCAGCCAGCAACTCGAATGGGAAATTTCCGTTGACGGCACGAATCTTCATCGCCTGCTCGACGGCTGGCACAATCCGCCGGACGCGTGTTGCGGCAGATGGACCTCGGATGGAAAGTATTTCGTCTTTCAGTCCAGCGGCCAGATCTGGGCGCTCGCGCGAAAAGGCACGCTGTTCCATTCCGAACCGCAACCGATTCAACTCACCTCAAGTCCGCTGTCTCTCTCGTCGCCGCTTCCGAGCAAGGACGGCCGCAAGCTCTTCGTTATCGGGCAAAACTTCCGCGGCGAGTTGACGCGCTATGACGGGAAGTCTGGACAGCTCGCACCTTTTCTCGGGGGCATTTCGGCGGAGTATCTTGCCTTCTCGAAAGACGGACAGTGGGTCGCATACGTCTCTTATCGCGAAGGCACGCTCTGGCGCAGCAAGTTGGACGGCAGCGATCGCATGCAGTTGACGTATCCGCCGATGTATCCGGTATTGCCACGCTGGTCCCCTGACGGGAAGAAGATCGTCTTCTTCGAGTTTTCGGTCAGTGCGGACAAGCCCGCCAGAATGTACGAAGTTTCGCCCGACGGCGGCAGCCCTCAGCAATTGCTTCCCAACGATCACACGCAGCAACTGGATCCGAACTGGTCGCCCGACGGAACCAAGATCATCTACGCGGGCGAATCAAACGATCCTTCGTCGGCGATTCACATCCTCGACGTTGCGTCGCAGCAAGTTTCCAACTTGTCCGGATCGCAGGGCCTTTATTCTCCGCGCTGGTCGCCTGACGGACGATATGTTTCCGCATTTTCCGCAGATTCGAAAACGCTTTTGCTCTTCGACATGCAAACGCAGAAGTGGACAGAACTCGCTAGTGGATCGTTGAGCTGGCTCAACTGGTCGCACGATAGCCAGTACGTGTATGTACTGGACTTTCGCGGGAAAGATGCTGTGGTCCGAATACGCATCAGCGATCACAAGGCTGAACAGGTTGTCGACCTGAAAAACTTCAACACAGTCGGGCGCTACGGCGGGTGGCTGGCGCTGACTCCGGATGATTCGCCTCTGATCCTGCACGACACCGGGACCCAGGATGTCTACTCGGTCGACTGGCAATCGCAGTAGCGCGCAAACGCTTCCTCACAACGCCGCGACTCTTCGCTGCACAACCAGGAAATACAGCGCAACGAGAATCAGCAGAAAACCGTTTACGCCCAATACAACCGGAGCGGTAAACGCGGGGACAAGCCATCCCGAAACCAAGTTGCCCATTGGCATTCCGCCGCGGAAGGCGCAGTTGTAAACGCTCATCACGCGGCCGCGCATTTCGTTCGTAGTGATCAGTTGCACCAGAGATGTGACCGTGGCGAAGACCGCCATCATCGACGCGCCGACGATGACGAGCATCGCATAGGAAAGCGGCAGTAATCGGGAAAGAGAGAATCCAGAGATCCCCGCGCCCAGGCAAATCAGCATCACGAGGGCAAAGCGGCCTTTGTTCGAAATGTTTCCTTTTCCGGCCACTGCGAGCGACCCGCAGATCGATCCGACTCCCATCAGCGAAAGCAGGTTGCCGAAGGTCTCCGGACCGCGATGGAAGATATCTTTCACGAATACCGGAATGTAGGTTCGCATCGGCATGCTTAATGCAGTCATGCAGAACGCGAGGACGATCAGCGCTTCCATCGAGCCTTGCTGACGGACGAAACGAATTCCCTGCTTCAAGCTGCCGAACATCGATTCTTTCGTGCTCTCCGGCAAATAGCGCGCGGCAATCATCGAGAGAGAAATAATCGGCGCGAGAAACGAAAGCGCGTTGAGCCCGAAGCACCATTTCTCGCCGAGGCGTCCGAGCGCCACCCCGGCCAGCGCGGGGCCGACAGTGACTGCGAGATTGAACTGGATGGAATTCAGTGCGATCGCGTTCGGCATATCCTCGCGATCGACCAGCGTGGGAATCAGAGCCTGATACGCAGGCCCTCCGAAGGCTTGCGCGAATCCCGAAACGAACGACAGGCACAGAATCTCCCAGACGTGAACGACACCCATCGAGACCAGGACGGTCAGGATTCCGGCGCTTGCCATCTGCACGTATTGCGAAAGCAGCAGAATCTTGCGGCGCTCGGTGCGGTCGGCGACAACGCCACCGATCAGCGAGAAGAGGAAAATCGGGATGCCGGCGAGAAATTGATCGAGCGCGAGCAGAAATGCGGAGTGACTCAAACGGTAGATGAGCCATCCCTGGGCGACGATCTGCATCCAGGTGCCGATGCTGGAAGTGCAGGCGCCGATCCACATGAGGCGGAAATCGCGATATTGAAAAGCTTTGAAAACTCGGCGCAGCGTCGAAGTTTGCATGGGCTCGAAGCGGGTTTTGGCGTAACGCTCTATCTTCGCACGAACGCGAGTCGCCAGTCCGCGCCAGATCCCTCGCTTCGCCGGAAGTGCGGCCCCGATCGGGATGACGCTAAATGAGGAACCGAATCCTCAGAATTGGATTCCTTTGGCGACCGAAAGACTCCGTTTGTTCAATGATGATCTGCTTCGCCAGACGGCCTTTTTTCCGGCTGCGGGTTGGGCTGCACGGCTGATCCGTATTTTTCGACGAGACCGCTTTTGCGGACCATGTTGGCGATTTGCGCACCGATCTGTTCCGGCCTGGAAGTTCCGGCGGGCTTTTTGGCTGCGGGTTGCGGCGGGGCCAGTGGTTGCGATGGGGATGCCGGCCCCTCTTTGTAGCGGGTTCTCAGCCGATCATCTTCGTCGCGAACCAGTTGCACTTCCGGATGATTCGCTGCCCACATCTTCAGCCGTTCCTCGCTTTCGCCGCGCTGGCGCGCGTTTTCAAAGCGATCCTCGCGCATCTTTGCGTAGAGGGCTTCGGCGGGATCCAACTTGGGCGATTCTTCTTCCTCATCTTCCTCTTCTTCGAAGTCTTCGTCTTCCCAAAGGCTTTCGCCGAGCAGCGTGTTGGCGGCGTCGCGCGGGTCGAGGATGACTTCGTGACACATGGGCTTGAAGTTGGTCATGCGCAGGTTCGCGCCCGCGGTTTGCAGCGCATACAGAAGAAGGCTCGCGGTCTTGTGCTCGATCTGCTGCGAGAGCAGGAGACGCATGACCTGCATGAGCGCGATCTGGATAGAGTTGGCATCCTCGAGGACGGGGAGAATGAAGGTAGCGGGAGCGCGCTTGCGATCGAGAGCGAGTTTGATGCGCTCGTCCTGGAAACGCTTATGGAAGAAACAGAGACGGTTGCGGCGGAGCGCGGGCGATCCGCACTGCGTGCCATTGATTTTCAGGTGCTGACAACGGTTGGGATAGCTAGCCATGAATGCCTCCTCCCCCTCCCCGGCTGGTCTAGTGGAATCATCGGGTTAGGGGAAATTCGTGAATTAATCTATGAGCTGCAAACAGTTACGGGCAAAATCTTGAGGGAGTAGGACATAGAGAGAGGAATCGTTCACAGAAACTCCTTCAAAGTAAGAAGTCCTACTCTAACGCCGCAAAGTGCGCGACGTTAGAATGGGCCACCCTGTCGTTTTGCCCGGATGATTACTTCTCATGAGGCCGAGTGTGGAGGATTGAGTTTTCTCAGTCAAGGTTGGATGAACATGGGCGGGCTGTGGAAAACTTTTCGGGAATGGCGGTGGCTAATGCCGATGTCGGGATGATGAGTGTAGACGCCTGATTTCGCTCGTTGAAGTTTCTGTGAGGCTCCGCGCCAGGCAAGAATCCAGTGCACTCCTTTGACCGAACGGACTTGCGAAACAAAACTGATAACGTAAGCAGCACGGTACCCACCCTTCGAAAATCGCGATGGGTGGGCCACCCGCGAGTTCAGTGGATTGAAGGAGGCCGCGAGTTAGTTCTTTGTGAGCTTGAAGATACACCCGGAACCGTTGCTGTTTACACAACCCACATCTCCGCCGTCGACTCCGTACAGGTTCCCCGAACTGTCCATAACCAGGCCGTACTCGTCGCCTGCGTACTGGTCAACGAAGTTGTAGATTACGGTTTCCCGCCCTGTAGATGTTACTTGAAAGACAACGCCATCGTTATTGATGCCGCCGAAGTAAGTCAGACCATACAAGTTTCCCGAAGAATCTAACGTCAAGTACCCTATGGGATATTGCCCATCAGCACAATTCTGTTGGCTACAGAATGAATACAATGTCGAGTACACGTTTTTAGCCGAAAACTCAAACACAGAGCCAGAGAGGTGACTGCCGCCGAAGTAGGTAGCGCCGTAGAAGTTCCCAGCGGCATCTTGCGTCAGCTTGCCCATTGGGGAAACGCCGTTGGCGAAGGTGTAAAGAATTGTTAGTTTGCCCTTGGGTGTAAGCTCGACAATCGCGGGAAGCGAAGTTGAAGCCTCGACCCCGTAGCCATAAAGGTTTCCCGCCCTGCTGACGATCCAAGGCCCGAATGCGATATTAGCTCCTGCAGCACGGTCGCTGTAAATCTTGGAAAACTTGCCCTCCGGCGTTATCTTGAAGACGATGGTGCCTTCGTCGGCGCCGTAGCAAAAATAATCGCCATATAGGTTGCCCGCCGAGTCCAACACCAAAGCAGTCTTAAATTCACTGAAATCGGATATCGCTTTACCGCAATCTGTAAGGTCGTACAGCAGCGTTTCCACTCCGGCCGGAGTTATCTTGAAGACAACACCACACCCATAGAGGCCTGCAGCGCAGCCACCGCTGTCGTTGGATACGGTCACACCGTAAAGATTTCCAGCCGCGTCACGGACCAAACTATCGAGAGGCTGGATCCCGTCGCCATACATACCGCCAGACTGGTTCGAGCCAAAGTTGTAGAGCGTGCTCAACACACCCGCAGGCGTCACTTTGAACACGGTCCCATAGTTGTACGTACCGCCGCCCTGACTGGAACCGTAGAGATTTCCGTGGGTATCAATGGTCAGGGGAGAATTAGCATCGTAGCGTGTTTCCACGCTAACTGCTGGAAAGTTGACGAGGTCGGAAAACGTATAAGTCTGCGCACAGCACGTGACCGCCCCGAACAGAACCATGGCCCACAACCCGAACGAAGAACGCTTCATACTTCCTCCTCAATAGGTCGAGGTCGATTGCTTCAGAGAGTGATTCCCAGGTAGGTTCGCCGCCCACAAGAATATCTACAACCGGCGACACGCGAGTCTAATGCGATCGCGGGCAGGCGGAAATGGCACTTTCGGGGGCAGCGGCAAACTAGGACCCCTCAGGACGACGATGAAAGGGCTATGGGTGATGGGTCTATGAGTAGTGCAAGTCAATGAAAAGTGCGGAAGTTGGCTACGCCAGTCTCCTAGGCTAAGGTCAATTGGCGAAAAATCGCGATTACACTCATTGAGCCCGGTCCGCCAGCCCGCCGGACCTCAATGAGTGAAATCGCCTGATTTCGACAACTGACATTAAGTGCCAGTAAGCATCAGTTGCCCGTTACCTTGAAACTGCAGACTGAAACGCCCGTCATTGCCTCGATTGCGATTTCGAGGGCTTGACGCGAGTCTCCTTCCCGCTCACGAACACCTTCATGGAACTATCGCTTTCACCCGACTCGTCGGTGTACTCGAAGGAGTCCACTGAAACAAACTTCATGATGTATCGGGTGTGATACATCTTGCCGCCAAAATTGCTCTCCCCAAGCCAGGTCCATACGTCGCCGCTCACCGTACCAGTTTTGTCCTCTACCCCTCCTGAACTGTCAACGGCGTGATATTGGTAGGTCTTGGAGGTCGGGTCGTAGTAGACGAGGGAAGTCTCGGAGTATTTCCTTCCGGGTCTATGAAGTGTCGCCTCACAGATCACGGCGAAACCGCCTGCCGTCCATCTGCAATCGTCAGTGCCACTGAATTTCATCGCTGGCGAGTTTGGCCCCATAAACCCTGCTTTCAATTCATCTTCGATCGTAAACTTGCCGACCATTACTCCCAGCTTCTCCACTTCTGGGCCAGGCGTTGTCTGAGATTGGGCGCAAGCCACAATTGCGATCGAGGCGCATGCCAGCACGAATGAGAGAAACCTTTGGGGGACACTCATTTGGATTTGCCTCCAGATGTGCCACGGATGCTAGCACACAACCGGACTGGCATCAGGATATGTGAATAGTTGCCGCTAAATCCCGTGATTGTTGAAATATCGCGATTACAATCAATGACCTTGTCCGGCAGCTTTCCAAAGTGCAAAATCCCAGAGGGGCAGCGAAAAGTGAAGATTGCGCTTCGAACAACATGCAGTCAAGACTCTGTCTTCGCCCGCGACCTCTATTTCGAGACCATGCGTGGAATGATAGAACGCCTTTTCGGCTGGGATCAGGAGCGGGAGGAGAGGAACTTTGCTGCGTTCTTCAAAGTTGACGAAGTCAGGATCATAACCGCCGACGACCGGGATGTGGGTTGGATTCAAGAGCAGGTCGAAAACAGGATGATCAACCTCGGCTCTTTCTACGTCATGCCCGCGATGCAAGGGCGCGGTATCGGGACGAAAGTTCTGAACATACTTTTGGCGCGGGCCGCTGATCAATCAAAAGCCATGACGTTGGCGGTTCTAAAGATAAATCCCGCCCGCTACTTTTACGAGAAGCGCGGATTTCGGATCACCCACGAAGATCGGCACAAGTTCTACATGAGAGCCGACCCAGGTGGACCTCGCATGGACAACTGACGATAAATCGCCATTACAATCAGAACCCCGACAAAGGGCGAACAGACGGCGCAAGATTGCGCTAACGCCTGATTACGACAGTTAGAATTGGCTGGCGCATGGACAATCAGGAGCACTGCGACGTTCGTTGGCATATGGTGTGATCGACGAGCGCTGCGAGCGCTTCGATAGATGTAAGGGGCTAACTACTGCTTGGACTGCGCCAACTCGTCCCGCCGCCAGACTGGAAGGGCGATTGTACCCAACGCGAGCATGCCTAGCGCCGGTCCGGTTTTAAGGGAGTCTTCCGGATTGGGTACCACCCTCTTCGGGGCTTCGGGTGCGGCTGCGCCCGCCAGGCCCGCGTCGCAGGATTTATTGGGCACAGTTATCCCCCTATTGGTAAATGGGGAGGCGATCATCCGAATCGGTTCGTTGGGGTCAAATTCAAGATCAATGGGGTTACCCATTACGGCTGGGTGCGGGTGACCGTGACGACCAGCACTAAGCGATACTATGTCTCGGGCACGATTACCGAATATGGTTACGAAACCATCGCGAACAAGCCCGGGCTGGCGGGATTGGCCAGCAAGAACGTGCCGGACGATGAAACATGCGAGAGCAACGCCGGTCCGTCGCTTGGATCACTAGCGCGGGGGGCGGATGGTTTGGCGCTTTGGCAGCGCGAGGAAGCTTTGGTTCATTAATATAGTCGTGCGAAATGTTACCCTCCGGCACCTTAGTGTGTCTTCGTCTTACCCATTTCAGTTGTTGACTGCCGCAAAGAGGCGTTGCGACCCCCAGTTGACGTAATATCGCGATTACACTCGTTGACCCGGAAGGCCGGACCTCAATGAGTGAAATCGCCTGTTAACATCAATTGACGTGGGAACCTCATGCAACGGAGACTTGCTCGTATTGGGATTCGAGCCGTTGCAAACTTGGCTACCCCACTTAGGCGTGAAAGAAGGTATATCTAAATCTTATACAAATGACGAATAGGCGTTGATTGTCCGGCTTCGCTTCACCGCCCATCGTGTACGCATCGGCAATCTGTGAATGAGCTAGTGTCCACGCGTCGATTGGTTACTTCACGAGCGTGAGCTTGAACACAGACCCCGCATTGGTAGAGGTACCGCTGTTAATCCCGTAGAGGTTTCCTGCAGAGTCGATAACCAGTCCTGCTCCCGGGCTGTTCATGCCTGCTGGGAAAGAATGCAGGATTGCTTCCTCGCCTACCGAGTTCACCTCCCAAACTACGAAGTCGTCATCTGGCCCGTAGGCGACACCGTAGAAGTTCCCAGACTTGTCTATCTGCACAGGCCCAACTGGGTTGAAGCTTTGCACACAGCCGCTTAAAGTGCAAAAGCTGTACAGTATCGTCTCTTCTTTCCAATCTTCTGGCTGTTCGAACAGCACTCCCCCATTGCCCGGATCACCGAAGGCCGTAGTGCCATACAGGTTACCAGCGCTGTCCTGTTTTAGGTTACCCCCGGGGGAACTTCCGTCGGTCGACGACCCAAGAAAACTGTGCAAGACCGTTTCAACGCCAGATGGCGTAAGTTTGAATACGGTTCCCTCATCAGCGCTGCCTCCGTCGCTAGTGACACCATATAGGTTGCCGGGCGAATCCCTTACTAGGCCGCTCGAAGGGAACGCCCCATCCTCGCATCCCGGCAATGCACAAAAGCTGTACAGCACACTAAGCGTCCCGTCTTTTATTTCGTACACCACGCCACTATCAGAATTACTCGTCGCTGTACCGTATAGATTGTCTTCCGAGTCAAGGATAACGTTACTCGAGCCACTATACTCGGCAAAGTTATACAATATTGTCTCCGTACCTGAGGGGGTGAGTTTGAATGCGACTCCACAACCTCTCGAATTGGAACAGGCCGTAGAGTTGCCGCCCTGCGGAACAGTACCGTAAAGACTTCCTGACTTGTCCATTGCTAAGCCCTGAGTGAACGCTGGGAGGGCCTGTCCCTCCTCGCCGTCGGTGGGGCCACCCCGGAAACTGTGTAACACAGAAAGCTTACCTTTGCTCGTTATCTTGAATACAGTTCCCATGCCGTAAGTGCCTCCAGACAACGACAAGCCATAGAGGTTCTCCTCAGAGTCGATTATCAAGAACCCTACGGGAGTGTTAGGACCGGTCCCACTGCTCTTGAAGCTATAGAGAGTACTAAATGTGAATGTTTGTGCCCACGACTTGCAGGGGCAACAGACGAGTGTTGCGAACAGAATTGTCGCCAACACTCCGAAAGAAGAACGCTTCATGGTGCCTCCATGCTCAAGGAATCGCTCAGCCGAAAGTGGAAATAGGGGAGAGAAAGCATCTGCTTCCGATTTTAACGACCAGAAGTATTCTAGAGAACGGACATGCTGTCAACGAATCATTTGGCGTAAGATCCCTACTTACGCTCATTACCCCCCCGGCTGCACTCTGCTATAGACTTTTGGCTGCGGAAGTCCGCGTCCATGCTTAGCTTGTTCATCGCCGCACTCGTGGTTTGCGTCCTATCAGCGGGCACGCTAACGGTGTTGCATTTTCAGATGAAGTTTCGACTAGAAGCCGCTGGACTTCCGGTGAAGTGGCTGATGATGCCGTCCGATGACTTCAGGATGTGGCGGACCTATAGGAGCGAAGCATTCACTAGGGGCTGGCCGATCTGGCCGTTCTACGTTTATCGCTTGCTGTACGTCTTGTTCGGAGTTTCGGGCTTGGTTGCCGTGTTCGCTATCACTCATGTGTGAGCCCTGCCCCTGCCAATTGACGTAATATCGCCATGCGCTCATTGACTCCGGTCCGCCGGCCCTCAATGAGCGCTATCGCCTGGTCTCGACATTCACGATTGCGACAGTCACGAACCTTGGTCGTCGTTTTGCAGCGACGTGTTCAGCACTTCCGAACTACTTAGACTGCCTGTGCAGTGTCCAAGCTTTCACGCTTCCGTCTCCCTTGTTCTTCAACGTTGCGTGAATGGCCTTGCCGTCGGGTGTCACCTCTAATGTCACGATAAAGACAACCTTGCCATCACGCACATTGGTCTGCTCGACCGTGTAGGGGTTGATCAATTTCACTGAAACCATTGTATGACCAGGGTCGTCTTGCATTTCATACAGCTTGCCATCGAATTTGGCTTCGAGCTTCTCTCCCAACGGAGTCTCGGCCGTGAATCCCTCCGATGTGCATTTGTATTTGATGATCGTACTGTTCTCCGATCGGCTCTCCTTAAACATCTGCCACGAGCCTGAAACCGCGTGGGCACCCGCAGGAGCGGGAGCTATACGTCTAAAATCGCTTTCGAAAGTGACCGCATCGGCCTCAGTTGTGTCTTTCATCACCTTCGTCAGGGTGTTGCCGTCCGCTGAAACTGTGTCCGTTTCTGTGTACGTCGCTTTTCCAGCCTTTTTGGAGGTTATCTCGATCGTGCGAGCGTCTACGACGCGAACATTGACTGTATCCCAATACCCGGTGGCAGGAACCTTTTGATCAGAGCCATCGGCCTTGAGTTGCCTATCACCTTCGCGAAACACTCCGCTCGCGACTGAAAGCACCCTAGGTTTTTCGGATGCGAGGTTTTCGTTCTTGCCTGTATCAATAACCCAAGTACCGTCGAAGGGGCTTTGCAAACGAGCGTCACTGGAAAAGAGGCACAGTGCCAGAAGAAGAAGGGATATCACTTTCATAAGACACTCCTAATTCAATGCTTTGGAGCGCGAGGCTGTCTAAAAAAGTCTACACTCGGCAAACATTCGTTGCTCCCGTGGAACGTCAAGTGACGTAATGTCTCTATTACACTCGTCAACCGGTAGTCAAAGCCGTTTTCTTTTCGCTCACTTGTGTAATGGCCTGTTTTCGTCAATTGTGAAAGCTATGCAGATTTCTTCATCTTGACAACTAGGTAAGTTAGTTACATATTCGTACATTCTTTGACAGTCGAGCGATGCCCGGCGGCTCCACTGATGCAAAGACATTTCTCCTCCCCTTGGGCCACGAAAATCAAATTCAAATCTGTGAATGGAGACTCCCGTGTCTACTCAGCGCACCGATTTTGCCAAGAAAACATCCCAAACAATCTCAATCGCCAGATAGGCCTGTATTCGCTGGCGGCTGCGGTCGCAGGTGTAAGTATGCTGGCATTAGCGGAGCCGGCTGCCGGTGAGGTAGTGGTCACCAAGAAGACGATCCCAATCCCGGCCTTTGGCTACGGCACACCTGTCGATCTCGACCTCAACCACGACGGTAAGACCGATTTCACTTTCTTCAACGCCACTTCCTTCTACAACGGCCATGACTCCGGCTCTGCCGTCGTATGGATGGACGGAGGCAGCGTAGTAGGGCAACAACATCCACCGCGTTGATGCGGGGCGCCAACATTGGACCATCGGCGCCCTTCCTACAAGTTAATTCTTATTCGATTCGGATCGAAGCTGGCTACGGCGTTAGATCCGGGAGCGATCGTCTGGTCGGCGATTGGGGAGGCAATCCCAAGAATCGGTATCTCGGCGTTCGTTTCCTGATCCACGGCCAGACCCACTATGGCTGGGTGCGATTGACAATCATCACCGAGCCTGGCACGTCTTGGTCGGCGACGATCACCGCTTACGCTTACGAAACGGTTGCCAACAAGGCGATCAAGGCGGGAACTGCGGCGACAGAGGCAGCCGAGATCCCAGCAGAGGACACCCAGAAGCAAGTCGGACCATCGCTAGGCATGCTCGCGGCGGGCTCGGAAGGCATCCGGCTGTGGCGGGGAGAAGCAACCTTGGTGCGTCCGTAAGACAGTCCCCCAACGAGATTGAGGCTTCGTACAGTCTCAGTCTCGTTGATTGTTGAAATATCGCCATTACACTCATTGACCCGGAAGGCGAGACCTAAATGAGTGAAATCGCCTGATTTCGACAGTTGACTATTGCAACTTCGCGTATTCGGTTTTGGCTTGTTTCAGTATGGGGAGGTCGGGGTCCGCGTCTTTCCAGAGCGTGAGGAAGTCCTTGTAGGCAGCGAGCGCGCGGACGCGAGCGGCGTGGGCGTCCGCGCCCTGTGAACTCTTCGCTTGCACTGCATTCGCTCGAGCCACGCCCAGATGCGCCAACGCTCCCGTCCAGCAGTTCCAGACGATGCCGCTGTGGTCGATGATTTTCTGAAATTCGGCGGCGGCGGCACTGCCCTGCCCGGCTGCTAGGTATGCCTGGCCGCGAATGTATGTGTGATACAGGCAGGAGACGTTGTGGAGAAACGGAATCGTGCCAAGCTCGATGGGCGCATCCGCTTGCAAATCACTGATGGCTTGAGCCGGATTCTTGCGATCAAGTGCTAGTTGTGCCCGAATCGCCGGCACCATAGAAACTGCATCTGTGTATTGAGCGGGTAACGTTGGTTAAGGTCTTGGGCCAGCGATTCGGCTCGCACCATATCGCCCGCCAAGGCAAATGCCAGCGCGGCTTCGACTTCGACGTCCTGACTGTTGGGAACGAGCTTAAAGTCCCTGCCGCCTGCTGCTTTGCTTCCGCAGCGTTGCCAAAGACAGCTTCCCACTGCGCGGCGATCGCCTGCGAGACTGCTCCCGTCTCCTTGCTGTCAGCCCGGATGGCAGAGTCTATCGAACGCTTGGTCAGTTCCCGCGCCTTAGCCGCATGACCGGCATATGCCAGGCTGTCAGATGCCAACGACAGCCCAATGCTCGGAACAGGATCGGGCGCGCCCGCCAGCCACTGCTGCTCAGTCGCCATCGTTCGGGAATCGTCCGCAAAGAAAGCCAAAGAGTAGAGCCCCATGTGCAGTGTGTAATCGTCGAGATTACGCGCTTGGGCCTCGCGGATGAGCTGCCTGGCTCATCGAATCGCTGCAGGGCGAGCAGGTGTTAGACCTGGTTTTCATACAGGCCGACGTTATCCGGGACCAAGCTGCGGCTCTCGCGTTACGCTGCTGCCGCCTTCTACATACTGGCCCTGAAAGAGGTACGAGTTTCCCAGATCGAGCTGTGTCTGGTAGTCCCGCGGATAGCAGGCGACCCTCTCCTGAAAAGCTTCTTCCCCTTCTCCAATTCCCCCGTTACATTCAGAATAGTAATTCGCGGCGATCTTCAATCTTTCCCGTTCGCTGGCATGGTCCCGCAGCTCATACGCTTTGGTGTAGTATTCGTTGCCCCGCGCTTGTTCGCCAATACCGTGATAGTCGCTGCCACCGCCGCGTATCCCATGGCAAAGTTGGGATCAAACTGAATGGCCCGTTGATGGTAAGGCAGGGCTGTGGATGCGGTTCCCTCGCGTTAAGCTTTTTCCCCGAGGCTGTAGGCCTGCAGAGCCTCGAGCGAAGAGGTCGTGGCCTGCGACAGGGGAACATCCAGCTTCTGAATCGTGCTCAAGGACTCGCCCAATTGGCCGCGCAGTTTCGCCGCCGCGTCCCCCAGCACATTCAGCACTTTCTCTTTGGCTGTCACCGTGCTGCTCCGCGCATCGTGTCGCCGCTTTGGCAATTCACCGCTTTCAGCCCCAACACGTACTGATTGCCCAGGTTGGCAATCGAACCGTCGATGTCGCCTTGCTGCCCGCCCGCTCGCAGAGCTCGCGGGCCACCTCCGGCGTGAGCCTGGTCCGGCGGGCCGGGTCATCAGCTTCAGCGTTGCCGCCACCCGGCTATCCGCCAGCACATTGAGAAACGGCGACTGGTTGAGGGCAACCCTGAGCGCCGTTTTCAATGTGTCATCGAATACTGGATCGCCCGTGCTGTTGGAAATCCGCGACCACGATGGTGTCCTTGTCGGTCAGCGGCTTGGGTGATGGGACCGATAGCCGGCTGCCGCCAGCACCATCGCGGCGGATGACGATAAGACCGAGCAGCGCGTTGCTCGCGAGCTTTGCTGGTGTTGCGTGGCATGGGCGCCGCCGACCGCGGCCTTTGCCGATCCCGCGCTGCGGAGCTGCGCTCCGCCGGACGAGCGACGGCGCCCGACAGATCCGTGCTGGGAACCGCCTCGCTCTCCGTTTCCCGTTTCAGCCGCTGCAGGTCAGCCCTCATCTCCGCCGCGGGCTGATAACGGTCCTTGCAGTCCTTCTCCAGCGCCTTGCGGATTACCCGTTCCAGCCCGGTCACGGCGTTCGGATTCAGCGGAGACCGGAGTTGGCTCCTGGTGCAGGATGGCCCGCAAATTTCGCCCGGCGCTGGCTCCCTCGAAAGGCAGCGCTCCGGTCGCCATCTCATACAGCACCGCGCCGAAGGAGAACAGGTCGGTGCGCGCGTCCAGATCCGCGGCCGTACTTGTTCCGGGGACATGTAGGCAACCGTGCCCAGCATGGCCCCGGCGCTGGTGACTGACCGGAAGTTGCCAGCGTCTCGGTCTGGCCGCTTGCGACCGCCTTGGCTGTGACCTTGGCCAGCCCGAAGTCCAGATCTTGGCGTGCTCTCGCTGGGTGACGAAGATTTTGCGGGCTTGATGTCGCGATGGATGATGCCCTGCGATGCGCGGCTTCCAGCGCATCCGCAATTTCGATCCCGATCGGCAAGATGGTCCAGTCTCCAGCGGCTGCCCGCCGATGCGGTGCTTGAGCGTCATCCGTCCAGGAACTCCATCACCATGAAGACTGACCGTCTCTTCGCCGATATCGTGGATGGTGCAGATGTTGGGATGGTTGAGGGCCGAGGCGGCCCGCGCCTCGCGCCGGAATCGCTCCAGGGCCAGCGGGTCGCGCGCCATTTCTTCGGGCAGAAATTTCAGCGCGACAAAGCGCCCGAGTGGCGTCTTCCGCCTTATAGACGACGCCCATCCCGCCGCCACCGAGCTTCTCGACGATGCGGTAGTGCGAGATGGTTTGGTCGATCATTGGGCTGAAATCTTAGGACTGGGGCTAGGTCAAGTCAATGGAGGGCCGAACGTTGGCGGTCTCTCGGCACGATAGTTGGCGGAACATCCCCGTTACACTCATTGACCCGGATGAGTGTAATCCCCCGGTTTCGTCAGCTACACCTGTGTCCGCAGATGAGAATTCGCAACGGCGTTTGGCGGGCGGGTTAGTTGCCGGTACGTTGCGTCACACGGACTCTTTGCCTTACGATTGCGCATTCCGGGGTCATTCGGTTATTTACAAGGATCCGGGGAAGACCACGTGTTGCCAAGTTGTCCACCAAGTTTAGGACCTTCACAGGTGAACCGGCGGACGCGGACAACTTCCTGACGCGTGCTGGGTTCTAAAATGTTGCGGCGATGATTTGTGTGCTCCGGGGAGACGAGTTTGGCGAAGCGCTCACCTGAGTTCTTGATATATTTCCTGATCGTAGCGTCGTGCATGGCGCTCTGGGGATGTGGGACCAGCTCCCGCTTTTGCGGCCTCGCCTGCGGTTCCTCCACCCAGCAAAATCCTTTCCTCTATGCGACGACTACTCCAATCAGATTTTGGGCTTCTCCGTCGCGTCGACGGGGGCGTTGACTCCGATTGCATCTTCATCAGGGCCGGCAAATTCACCGAGCACCGCCGGTGTGTATGGGGCGCTGTTGTTTGCCGACAGCCTGTCGAACGATGTAGTAGTTGAATCGATCACGATGGAGACGGGCGCCCTGACGCCGGTTGCCGGTTCGCCGTTCACTCTAGGTTTTGCTTCGGGTGGTCCGAACAGCATCATCATCGGGCCCGGACAAAACTTGTACGCCAGCGAACCGAACGGAACGATTGTCGGCTATACCAATCCTGGGACCGCGATAATGACCGTTCTGCCCGCATCACCGTACGCGGCGGGCATTGCTCCGACGCAAATGGCCGTTGCCCTGCTGGCGAGTTCGAGTTCGCCCGCAGCCTCGCTCTATGCCTCCGATTCGGGCGACCCGAACGGGGGGATTCTCGCGTTCGCGGTTGCCTCGGATGGATCGCTTTCCCCGATCGCCGGCTCGCCCTTCGCCACCACTCCGAAGGCTGGGCCTTCGTATCTTCTCAACACCTCGAACAGCGCCGGCAACCAATTCTTGTTTGTCTCTTTGTCGAACGCTGGTCAGATTGCGGGATTTAGCATCGATAATGCAACCGGGGCGCTGACTCCGATTCCGGGATCTCCATTTACTGCGGGCAAAGGCCCCGGCACGCTTATCAATGGTATTGCCAACGAACTACTCGTGATCAACGCCGGCGATCACACCGTAGAGGCGTTCAGCATCGCAGCCAACGGAATGCTCACGCCAATCGGATCGCCCGCCGCGGTGGGTACTGCCACCGGAGGCATCGCCCTCCACCTGGAGGAAACCCAGGCGTCCAGCCCGTTGTACGCCGCTGATACCGCTGCCAGCAGCATTGACATCGTGAACATCGATAACAACAGCGGCGCCATCAGCGCCAGCGGAACAGTTCCGGCTTCCAACCCACCGTTGCAGTTGGCGATATATGACCAGTTTCCGCTTCCGTAGAAGCGTGACCTGACCGAAGTCGAAGTTCGGGGATATGCCATTTAGCTAACCGAAGTAAGAGCGAAGCGCTTTAACAGATTCATCGCTCCTCGTGCCGAAGCAACGGTTTCTTCGTATATTGCGCCGGTAAGGACACGGCGGGATCCGTTAATTTCGCGTCACCATTGCGGCGAGCAACGACCCGAATATATCCGAGGGAAACGCCGCGATCAGCTTCCAGAGCTTTGATTTCCGCAGCGTTGTCAGGAGCAACCGCCCTCTGCCAGTCCAACCAAACTTGCCATCCATCGGGCATCGTGTCGGCGATGTCGATGTGCATGATCCCGGTTCGCTCCCAATGCCGTCGCCACCAGTCCGCCGAATGCAGACACCAGAGATCATGAGTCCACCAGTCGCCTAGATGATTGGGAGGGGAACCTTCGATTTCCTGGATAGCCCTGCACCCGCGATTCCCAACTGACCGCCCGGCTTCACGAACCTGGCGAGGTAGTTCAGGTACAAGTCGTCGGTCCCGAAATAGCATATGGAGTCTACGCAGACAATGGCATCGAAAAAGTCCGGGGCAAAAGGGAGCGACCGTGCATCGGCACTTAGCGCAAACACGCCATCCTCGACGCCCGCATCCCGGACGCGCTGTACGTTTTCCGCGGCACTAAACCAAAGGTCGGTAGCCCAAACCTGCACTCCGAACTCCCGCCGCAGAAAAATTGACGACGAGGCTCGTCCACAACCGAGGTCCAACACTTTCATGCCGGACCGCAGGTCCAGTTCGGATGTGAGCCACTCAGTTAGCCACAGCGCATTAGCCCCGCCGCTTGCGCTTGCGAGAACCCAGTCCGGGTTATAGCGCGAAGAGCGGGGAAACCGCTCGGAGACAAATCGCAGGTCCGTGCTCAGGTAGGTCTTCCTCGCGCGAAGTATATCGCATGCACAAAATCACCTACACTCATCTTCCCAATATCGGGAAAGCGGATACTCCAGTCACTCTAATTGTTGCAGCGTCCCGAGCGAGAGCAGCTTCGCGTCGAACGCAAAGCGCAGGAGCTATTAATGTTCAACCCGCCCGTTTCCCGCAGCGGTCGGATCGAGACTTGATGGCTGACGGACCTATCGAGAAAAAGCATCCCCCAAAAGAAACTCAGCCAGAGCCAACGCCAGTCTTCGTTCGCTCGCACACGCGAGTGTTGGACGCAAACGGTGGTCGACTTCGAAACAAGCATCTTAGAACGCAGGTTACGGTGTGAGCTTGAAAATGGTGCCGCAGCCATATCCGCTACCACCGCAAGTCAAATTTCCTCCCGACCTGAGCCGTGCCATATAAATTGCCGGCCGTGTCGCGAATTACTCCTCCGAAGGGAAGCCAGCCATCCGCTCCTCCGGTGAAACTGTAAAGCAACGTCTCCACGCCGCTCGTATCCAATTCAAATAACGCTCCAACGTCGGAGACTCCTCCGTACAAAGTTTCTCCGTAGAGATTGCCTGTGGCGTCAATCGTCAATCTTCCAGGACGCTGGCTGTAGGGTCCCGCAAAGCTATAGAGCAGGGTTTCCGATCCGCTCAGATTGAGCGTGTAGACGTTTCCAGCACCAGCGGTACCGCCGAATCCAGTCGCGCCGCAAAGCACAAGCCCACAAAAGATCACGCCTGCTCCCTCAGGATAGGCCCCATCCGAACCACCGGCGAAAGTGTACAGGATAGTCTCTTTACCCTTGTCGTCCACCTTATAGACAATTCCAAAACCGATCCCGCCGAAGTCCGTACTTCCATAAAGGTTACCCGCTTTGTCGCGGGCCATGTTTCCATCGGGCTGCGTACCGTCCGTTGCGGCACCGAAGCGGTGAAGTATCGTCTCCTTGCCGGTTGAGTTCACCTTGAACACGGTGCCGCAGCCTGCTCCTGCGTTGCACATCGCGACGCCTCCGCTCCATGTCGTTCCGTAGAGGTTGCCCGCCGCATCTCGGACCAAGCCTTCGTAAGGCGAAGAACCATCAGGCGAGCCGCTGAAGCTGTGAAGAATGGTCATCTTGCCGGAGGGGCTCAACTTGTATACGGTTCCCGCTCCGAAGTTACCACCCATTGAGGTCGTGCCGTAGAGGTTTCCAGCTGCGTCCCGAACAAGTCGTCCGTTCGGCGAGTTTCCGTCGGGTGTGCCCTTGAACTGATACAGGACAGAGAAATCGCCGCTCGCATCTAATTTGAATACAACGCCGCAGCAGATCCCGCCACCGGACGCGGTACCGTAAAGATCTCCGGCTGCATCCATGATTACTCCCCCGTTGGGGCCTTCTCCGTCAGTACCCTCGAAGGTATGGAGGACCGTAAGCGTTTGCGCTTGCAAGGAAGTTGAAATCGCAACGAGCGCCAACAGAATCCCTGCTACCAATCCGCAGCGACTCCATCGCTCCTTTTCTAGGTACATGCGGCTTAGAATGTAGTTTGCAGCGGGTGTTACGAATTCAGTTTTCATGGCGAACATCATTCTCTTTCTGAGTTGCATGCTCTGAGTCTCAGATTGAAATTGGTCTGACACCATCGAGAATCAGCTTCCCGCGAATAACTTCTTGGACTTGGGATGAATAGCTCGGCCCAGAAATGTTCAGTCCAGCAGGAGGAGGGGGGACGTGGGTGACGACTGGACCGGGCTACTTTGTCACACAAGGCCTCGGCTGTCAACGAGGCATCAGGAAACTGAGGCCATGAGCTGTGAGTCGCGCAGGCCATGCTCAGCTCAACCGGTCTCCCGGCTCGCACGCGAAACATAAATTAGTCCACGCCGTGGGACGATTCCTCTACTCGCCTTCCTCCGTCGAGCGATGGTTTGACTGTTGGGTCCGGGTCGGTTGGCGAAAAATCCCCATTACACTCATTGACCCCGGGCCGGACATTCTCAATGAGTGCCCGCCTGTTCTCTACAGTTATCCATCGGGCCTGAGAGTAAAATGATGCCGATTTCATGGGGCAAGAGGACCACGCTCATGGCACGACCAACGATGCAGGCAATTTCGCCATTCTTTATCGTCGGCGACGTCGATCAAACCATCGCTTTCTACCGCGAGAAGCTTGGCTTTGAGACGAGATTCCAGCAGCCGGATCGAGACCCCTTTTTCGCCATTGTTGGCCGAGACGGAGCCCAGATCTTCGTCAAGTCCGACAAAAGTGTGTCGCCGCTGCCGAACTCCAAGCGTCATTCCTTCATGAGGTGGGATGCCTACGTCTATGCCCCCGACCCCGATGCCCTCGCCGCCGAACTTGCCGATCAGGGAGCAGCATTCAGCGAGCCGCTCAAAGATACCCACGAC
Organism: uncultured Acidobacteriota bacterium; assembly: GCA_963700225.1. GTDB lineage: Bacteria > Acidobacteriota > Terriglobia > Terriglobales > Acidobacteriaceae > Sulfotelmatobacter. The sequence goes on along the minus strand of CAVOWU010000009.1, from coordinate 482,804 downwards.
GGTCTTCGCGGCTTCGAGATTTGCGATCCTGACGGTTACGTTTTGTTCTTCGGCCGACCAAGGCATACGGCGGATTAGTGATTCGTTGGTGATAGATCGCCACTACACTCATTGACCCGGGCGGCCAAGCTCAATGAGTGAAATCGCCTGTTTTCGTAAACCATCCATTAGAATGGCTCGTTGCGGGCGACCAACTACTGAGGTCACTGGTCTACAGCCAATCGCCAGTTGCGTATGCAGATACACAGTCGCAAGAAACGGTTTGCGCAGCAAAGAGCAGATGCCATGACCGCTGCGAAGCAGTTGATGAAGCGAATTGTAGAACGTACGCTAGATTCCTACGAAGGCTATCTGCAAATCTGTGGAATCTTCCAACGACACGCACATCTGCAGATGCCCGAACTGCGCGCTTTCGTGCGGATTGACGGCGTTGACCCCAACGGGTCCGTCTCGGTCACGCCCGAACTGCGAGACTTGATTATCCAACGTGCGGAGGCTTTCTTGAGAGGCGCGGAGTGATAGGTGACGAAATATCCCCATTACGCTCATTGAACATCATTCATGCCTATGGCTGACGAAGTGAATCCGCAAATACTCGGTGAATGGCTGGCCGGAATGTCTTTGCCTGAGAGAGCGCGAACCCTAAATCGAATTGCTCATGATCTGACGATATGCACACGCGAGTTCGAGGCCGCAACTCAGCCATTCAAGGACCCGGCTATCGTCATCAGGAGGCTAATCGGCCTCAGCGAGTTGCAGCATCACCTTTCCTCACAGATTGGCCATTATATGGATGGCGAAGAGATCAAGGTTTATCCGATAGATGTCTTTGCTCAAATTCTGTTCGAGAAGGCAATCCAGTATCAGATCCTACCCTCCTTGAAGGGGGCGATTAATCGGGTAAGGACGGGTATGTGAGAACGTTGACTGTTGAAACATCGCCATTACACTCATCTCCTGGAAATTAAACGCTTCCCCTTTCGCTCACTTGGGTAATCGCCTGTTTACAGAAATTGAGATGCCGCGCAAACTATCGGCATGAAGCGTAGCGCATTCATCCTCAGCGTAGTAGTTGTTTGCCTCGTCCTCGGCTACATACGATTCATCGAGAGACCAGGCAGAAGAACGTATCAAGCTTATGTCGCCATTAACGAGGAAGCACCGATGCACATTGCTGAGGCCCCGTGGAACGGCCCAGACGGGGTCGTTTTGTACCGCCCGGGGAAGCGCAATGGTGTAATTTGCTTCGACGCTTTTCACTCAAAAGACCTGCACGATCGCTTGTTGCCCAAGAACAGACAGCTCGTCACCGTGGAATATGACACGTTCAGCGATTTTGGAAAAGTGAACGGATACAACGTGCACGCGGTGGACGGTATCGTGCTAGCCAACGGATACCATGTGCTGCGAGACGATTACGCTGGCACAGCCGGGGCCGCCAATGAAGGAGAGGGTTCCGCTGGCCCGGGTGACTGTTGGTGAAACATCGCCATCACACTCATTGAGGCTTCGCGGAAGGGTCGAATGAGTGAAATCGCCTGTTTTTCGCCAACGACTCGCTGAAATTCTACGAAGAGTGTCGAAAAAGAGGTTGTGTCATACACGGAGTCATGATGATTTTTTCGTTGGAGTTGGGCGAGGAAGTTTCCAATATCACGTGCAACTGCTGTGGCAAGCCTTTCAAGAGCGTTTGTGGCTTCATCAAAAAGGACGACAATGCGTACGCGGTTTACTTCGCCACCCTCCACACAGGTCACAGCGATATCGTGGTTGGTCTCACCGTTAGCATCGGTAAATGGTGGGACGATTCTGCACTCAACGAACGACAATGGATCTTCCTTACCGTCAAACCCTCCGCAACGAACTTCGACATGCGGGTTGAAGAACCAGAAAGCTCTCGCCACGCCGATTTTAAAGCACTCGGAGTCGCCCTTAGTCGGCAGAAGGCTTTGTTGAGCGATCTGAAAGACAACTTCTTTGCTGTGGCCGACTATGTTGTTGATGAAGACCCTGCGGTGAACTCCTACCTCAGGGGTCGAGAAGTGAACATCCGTGGCAGGGTTTGCAAACACTGAATAATGGCCTGCCAGGCACAACTGGCGTAACATCGCCATGACACTCATTGAACCTTCGGGCGCTTCCTTGACCGCCTAGTCCGCCAGAGGTGGACGACGGGAAGAAGGACGATAGCGTAAGCAATCGTGTTTGAGGCGAGCAGCGTTGGGATTGTCTTATATTCTTCGCAGCCAGTATCGAACCCTTTCCTTCTGGCACGGAAAGAAACGGGATATGATTCTGATGCCGGGTTCTTGTGCATAAATCAGCGAGGGTATCCACGGTAGCAAGCGTGTTTGAAAAATCTCATCACTCGCACCCAAACTCAGCCAAAAACACACCGAAAGCGCCATTCCGAGAGCGATTGAAAATATAGCCGTCCGTCTCATAGTAACTGCACTGTATGCCTCACGTCGGTTATCCAACAAGATTACTCACGGATCGAAGATTAGCGAAACATCGCCATTCCACTCATTGAGATTCCGGCTACCAAGGGATGGGGGGGCAATGAGTGAAATCGCCTGTTTGCGACAGTTGATTGCGACACTGTGACTTCGCAGAGCATAATGGTTCAGGCGGAGCGATGAAAACCTGAGACCGATATGGACACCACCCCGCAAAATGAAGGTCATGCCATGATGGGCTTTTCCCCGCCGACTACTTCATTCATGAGTTTGACTTTGACGGCCAGAATTTTTTTGCGACTGGGCCACTTCGGCAGCATAGACGGCGTCAAGTATCACGCGGATTACAACTGCAGCAAAACCACTGTCACAACCGTTGTCGGTAGCCAAACAGTCACACCGAGTTGTCGGTCGCATCAGCAAGCGGGCATATCAGTTGGCACGTTCGCGCCGATGGCCCAATCCGCAGACGGCGGTTTCAGCGTTGATTGATTTCTTGGCGGTAAAGAAGATACCGTTGTCTTTTTCAGAGCGGTTTAGCTTACTTTTTGTCAGATGACATTCGAATCGGCCTAGCAAATACCTGGGTCAAAAGCCGATAACTGTTGAAATATCGCCATTACACTCATCTTCCGATTGCTTCATACGCCTGAATCTGATAATAATCTAAATTTGAGGTAAACGCCTGATTACGCTCAGTCCGCTATTTTGGGGCCCGTTAAGGACAGAGACTTGCGCGAGTTCATTGAAGGCCCGAGAGGCCCGCGCCTGGGTCGATTGAAATCCCCTTCCTCAAACACTCAAGCGCCCGCTTACCATCCTCGTCGTCCTGAGCGGCAGCTTTCTGGAACAGGTCATTCCCGCCGCTCTGGTCCCTAGGCACACCGTAGCCGTAGTAATACATATACCCAAGCGCGTACTGAGCTTTCGCATAACCCTGCTCAGAGGACTTGCGATACCAGCGGACAGCTTCCGAGTAATCCAGTGCAATGCCTTCCCCGCTGAAATACGTATACCCGAGTGCGTATTGAGCCATCGCATAACCCTGCTGGCGGATTTGCGATACCAGCGGACAGCTTCCGAGTAATCCAGTGCAATGCCCTCCCCACGGGAATACATTAAGCCGAGGGCGTATTGAGCTTCGGGATCGCTCTGATCGGCAGCTTCGCGACACCAGCGTGCTGCTTCGGCGTAATCCTGAGTAACGCCTCTGCCTTCGTGATAAGCGTCGCAGAGGCCGTATTCGGCTTTCGGGTTGCCCTGCTCGGCAGCTTTTCGGCACCAGCGTGCTGCTTCGGCGTAATCCTGAGCAACGCCTCTGCCTTCGTGATAAGCGTCGCAGAGGCCGAATTCGGCTTTCGGGTCGCCCTGCTCGGCAGCTTTTCGGCACCAGCGTGCGGCCTCTGAATGTCTTGCGGCAGCCCTTTACCGTCGTGCAACATGTGAGCGATCCAGTAATCCCCGGCATCGGAATCTCCCTGCTCAGCGGATTTGCTATCTTACAACACAGCCTCGGCATAGTCCTTGGAAACTCCCTTGCCGTAGTAATACATTGAACCGAGCCTAAGCTGAGCCTTAGCATCACCGTGCTCTGCCCGGATCCGTACACTGCCGCCGGAAGCTCCGCCCACTGACGATGGTTACGCTGAGCGCGGAAGACTATGCCTGCAAAGATCAGAGCTATGATGGTGAAGCCCACTATCACCCAACGATGCTTCATCGACCAATCTCCAGAAGACGAGTGCGTAAGAAACAATTACAGCACATACAAGCCGCACTCAACGTGATTAGGGCCACCATTTGGCTGTTGGCGTAACATCGCCATTACACTCATTGGGGACCGTCCGAGGTCAATGAGTTTAATCGCCTGTTAACGACAGTCTCCGAGAAGTGGCGATTCAATAGCTGTGTCGAAACGAGCCGTCCGGTGCCAAGATGGAGAAATCACCTGACGGTTCGAGCCCAAACTCCGACATCGAAGCCCCCGGCCCACCCGCGCCGCCCACATCTTCTACTTTAGCGCAACCCCCACAAGTTGCGGAACCGCTCAATCTGCGCAACGTCATAGTAGATTTGTAGAAGATGGTCTTGTTCCCAAACTAGCTTTGCCTTCGTGAACGGCTCTGGCTTGCAGGATCTGGTACGCGCTCTTCAGTTTATGGGAGCACCCTTCCTGACGATGTAAACTTCAAATCGACCCCTCCCTAGGGCTCCCCCGTAGAGGTCTTGCGTGAGCACAGCGTCCAATCGTCCGCTCGGAGACGTGACACGAGATAGCTCCGTCACATTCTTAGTCAAGGTCCGAGGTTCGAACTGGCGGTACTCAGGCTCCCAACAGCGCAAACGAGAAGGAAGCAAGGCCCAGCATCAGTGCTCGGAAATGTGGAAGGTGAAGGATATTTTTCATGCTTATCTTGACTACGAGGATAATCTCACTCGTGTCCGTCAGGCACCCTTACTGGCGTAACATCACGATTACACTCATTGACAGGCTGGCCCGTCCTCAATGAGTGAAATCGCCTGGTTACGTCAGGTATCGGGCCGCACAAGACCTACTCTTCCAGTTCGCTTTCCTCCGGCGCGTCGGTGGGGCTCGAAAACTCCATGCGATAGCCGTCCGGATCTGTAACCGGCACGACCCACAAGCAGTTTCCTACAGACGGACGTCCCCGCATCTGAATTCCACGTGATTTGAAGTCTCGATAAAGAGCCAACGCGTCTTCGCACTGAAAACAGACATTCACTCCAGTCCCCAGCGTTTCCTTTGGGCGGTGTTCGGGCAAGAACTCCTGAAGCATGATGGCGGCTTCGCCAAGTTCAAGCCAGCACCAACGAATTCTCCCGTCAGGATGGTCTTCGGCGCGGTCGGGAATCCAGTAGTTCTTCATTTTGAACCCGAGCCCGTCGACATAGAACCGTACAGAAGACTCCATGTTGGTGACGCCGAAAAACGGGACAGCTTGCTTAACGTTCACGCTCGGGACGGTCGCAACGGCCATAATTCACCTCACAAACAATCCTCTTTATAGTAGCGATGGAAGTCAATTGACGATAAATCTCGATTACACTCATTGAGGATTCCGGCGGACCTCGGTCGGGGTCAACGGGTGTAATCGCCTGTTCACAACAATTACAACATGCGTTTGACCTCGTGGAACAGCGGCTCGTCAATGGGAACCAGAAATTGCGCGAGATAATTGTGATCGGATTTCTTGAGATATTCAAAATATTGCATCGTGGCAACGCTTCGGTAGAGCGGTATTTATTCCTTTCCTCAGGCCGCAGTCTCACGACGCCTGGAATGAGATTGAAAGAGTGTGGTCGGGGAAAAGCAGTTTGATGGACGTGGTTCGTGAGGAACGCAAAACTCAACGGTACGCTGGCGATAAATCCCGCCGGCATCGGATCGTCTGTTTTCGCCAGCTAGGCTGACACAATGATTGTCATCGAGTCCCCAAGATTGCAGCTCAGCCAGTTCCAGATGACGGATGCACCGGAGGTTTTTGGATGCATCACGCCCGTCATCTCCAGATTCATGCCATGGGAGCCGCCATCGTGGAGCGAGTACGTGACGCGATGCGAGAAGAGAGCGCAGTCTCCAGAACCAAACAAGTTTCATTTCGTCATCCGGCGGCTCAACAACAAGGAATGCTTTGGAATGGCCTCGTTCGAAGATGCGGATTCGGTTTCGCCCGAACTCGGCCTTTGGCTCAAGGAAAGCGCGCACGGACAAGGCTTTGGCCGGGAAGTCGTGGCCGCACTGGTTGAGTGGGGACACGCAACTCTCGGCAAAGGAAGCTTCATCTATCCGGTGGCCGTACAAAACATCGCCAGCAGGCGTATCGCTGAGAGTCTTCACGGCGAGATCATCGGCAACCGCACGAATCCAAAATACGACTCCGTCGTTTACAGAATTCCGTTCTACGGATCGCCAGGTTCTTAGCACTCCTGACGGGGCATCGAGGTTTACGTAATGCGACTTCGCGTAGATTCAGACTTCCAATTCTCCGGTAATTCTCCGAAGCCTCGCATGACTGACCCGGCGATCGGTTGGCGAAAAATCCGCTGTTGCACTCATTGACCTTGGGGCGACTCTGCTAGGATTTTGCACATGGTAGCGACCGGGGCGAGCTCACAACAGGACGGTATCTGGCTCGTGGTCGCAGCCTTGGCTTACTTTGCGTATAGGTTTGTGAGTAGCGTTCGAACCGAGGAACACAGACGGCGTGAGCACGGCCAACCGCACTCAGTGAGAGATACTACGTTGTTGCTCTTAGCTGCCGTGTGTGTGGTCGGTCTGCTTCTTTGCGCTACTTTTCTCAAGCCTCTGAACGTGTTGATTCATTCCCGAGCAGGGTTCGTTGCGATTATCGTCCTAGCTGGCGGCGGCCTAACGTACCTTTTCAATCGAAGGCGCGCCCCTCATTCGTGATTGTTGGCGTAACATCGCCATTACACTCATCTTCCGATTGCTTTCACACTGCCGAATCGAAAAAATAGAAATTTAGTGTAATTACCCGGCGCCCAATGATTGGGGAAGATTTCACTTCTTGCGACGGGAGCGAAGCCAGCGGATCAAACTGTACACACTCCACTCAACGCGAGCCAGAAAAGCGTGTTGACCAGCAGAATGTCCAGAATTGGCGTCAGATTGCAGCACACCTTCCGGGACTCAGTCGAAAATAGATACCGTAGCGCGATATCCCCCGTGTTCTGACGCCCCACTCAGCACCAATCCCAGTCGATACGATTCCAAGCGCGAACGACAACACGATCCAGAGCATGGCAAGCAACATTTTCTTGCCAACACCTCCTTCCACGGTTGCCTCCGTCGAGAATGCGGAATACTACTGTTGAAAGTTATTAGATACTCTGGACGATCACTAGAGGGAACGTACTTTATGACCGTCCTTGCAGCGATGCCCCCATCTTGACGTAATATCGCTAGTTACACTCATTTGGCGTCAAGTCATGGGTGTTTCTCCAGCAATATGAGTAGCAAGCCAAAAGGGAGCAATACAAAGCCCAATAGACGGACTTCGCTTCATCATCCATGTCGGGTCTGATTTTACGCCACCACCCCAAAACAGCCCACAACCGAACACATCAATCGAGCACGGGATGATTGGCGTAACATCGCCATTACACTCGTTGACTGCTCTTGGTGGCATCTGCGGCAACGGAATTCAAATAGGATTCCAATTCCGTTACTGGCATGAGTCCAGCAACGCGGAAGTTTGTTGACGCTTGCGGTCGATAAAGAACTTTCCACGATCCGACAGAATCCATCTTCATTTCGGGATTGAGTAGCAGGGAGAGATTGGAACCCCTTTCAACTGCAATAACCGTGCGTCGCCAGCTACCCCGGCCCACGCCGACTCGGCAATCGAACGCTATGATTCGGATCCCGTGAGGCTCTCCGTCAATGACGTTCCAGACTTTCGAAGCACGTTCAAGGGGTGTTCCGTTTAGTGTTAGGGAACGTGGCAGAGCTTCTCCTATGTAGTGGAAGCCAAAACGAATCGCCAACGCCCGAATTGCAGCCGCACGCTGACGCTCAGCGAGATAGACGGCGACGAGCGCACCCAACGCTAGGGCCGCCATCAAAACAAAACCAAGCTCCCTCATTAAACGGAGTTTACATCAGCCTGCTTGGCGAAAAATCGCGATTACATTCATTGACCCTTTGGCCGGATTCCTCAATGAGTGAAATCGCCTGTTTTCGACAACGATCATGAAGCTATAAACTACTGTCGTGGAACCGAGATTTGAAGAAGTTGCCGGACGGGGATCAGCTCTCGGAAGTTTTCTTCTCCATGTGTCTGCGGCGATGATCGTCAGTCCGGCAATCGTATTCGTCTCGGTCCTAACCGCTGTTGCCTTTTTCCATAACTCACGAGGCATAAACTCAGCCCTCAATGCAGGAGGAGCGCTAACTCCGTTTTTCTGGGTTCCGGGATTGATCATGGGGTTACTTGTGAATCGGTTCTCGCTAAGACGCACTGCTTGCTGGGTCTGGTTGGCGGGGATGGGTTGGATGGCATATGGGATAGTCGTAGCGCTCTACTCTTATCATGCGCAGTTCGCGGGAGTTTGCTCTCCGCTCGATAGCATAACGAGTAGCTTTTTCTCCTCCGTTCCGAAGAACCCCTACTGCGGGGATAGGGGCAATCTCGCACGCTTCACTCTACCGACTTTGAGCGCTATCGCGTACTCTTTCGGAGCTTGGATAACACTGCGACTGAGGGTCCGGGACGAAACTTCCATCTGATCCGGTCAGGCAGCAGTTGGCGTAACATCCCTATTACACTTATCTTCCGAACGTGCCGATCTGAAGCGAACCGAAAGCAGTCGAAATTTGAGTGAAATCGCCTGTTTTCGACAGTTATCATGTTTCCCGCCGCCATGACCGAGAACTGGAAGCCCTATCTCTGCAACGTCAATGACAGGCTCGCTTCGATTTTTGTCAATCTCGGTCTTCGGGGCAAGGCATCGAATAGCATCAAAGCCGTGGCTGCTCTGGACCTGGGTCTATTTTCAATCGCCGCGAGCCGATGGTCAGTCGAATGGCAAGGAAGCTCCAACCCTCTACAAAATCGAGGACGCCCGATCCTGGCTTCAATCCTCGGTCTGCTGCTTCTTGTCCGTCGAAAGAAGGGACACTAATCGTCTCCGTTCCGTAATTGACTTAACATCGCCATTACATTCATTGATCCTGCTTTGTGGCGGCTGGGGGCCATGGCCAGCGTCTCCGAGTTGATGAACAGGAGTTGCCGGTTGTGACGGCTGCAGCGGCAGAAGCCGGTTCCTTTTTTCCTGATGCTCTTACGGCACGGATAAATCCGTGCCCTGAGACGAAGCGTCGACCCAATCTTTTGCATTCCGATGGGATAAGCTGCCATTTCGCAATGACCGGCCCGATTTGAGATTCGGGAAAACTCCGAATGCTGCCGCGCGCGATGAGTTTTTGACTCTGCTCCGGTATTACAGGTAAGAATCGATGCCGATGCATTCGCAGGATGATGCATCGGCAGGGCTGGAACGGAGGCACACAAGTGAACGAGTTCGCTAGCAACGTCGAGCGTCATCGCCGCGAGCTGCTGCTCCACTGTTACCGCATGCTCGGCTCATTGCCGGACGCCGAGGACGCGGTGCAGGAAGCTTTGCTTCGCGCCTGGCGGTATCGCGACAGCCTGAAGGAAGGCGCGCCGCTGCGCCCGTGGCTCTACCGCGTGGCCACGAATGCCTGCCTCGATGCGATTGCCCGCGATGAGCGGCGGGCGGTGCTCGCGGCCCGGGCCGCGGCGGATGATGGCTGGACCGGGGAGCTGGAAGATGTCGTCTGGCTGGGGCCGATTCCAAACTCAGTATTCGAACCAACCACCCCGCCAGCGAGGACGCCGGAGGCGATGACGCTGCTGCGCGAAACCCTCGAGATCGCCTTCCTGACGGTAATCCAGCTCCTCACACCGCAGCAGCGGGCTGCCTTGATACTGTGCGACGTACTGGACTGGTCCGCCAAGGACGCTGCCGAGCTGCTCGACCTCAGCGTCCCAGCGGTAAACAGTGCATTGCAGCGCGCACGGGCCAGGCTCCGCGAGCGTCTGCCGTCTCGCAAGCCACCGTGGCCCGACAACGCGGATGCCAGCGCGGCCGAGCGCGACCTGCTAAAGAAATACGTCGAGGCCATCGGGTCCGCGGACTTTCAAGCTTTCGAATCGATCATCCGTGCCGACGCGACCTTCCGCATGCCGCCCGATTTCGGCTCGGCCGAAGGCCGTGACGAGATCTTCAAGCTATGGGTTGAAGCCGGATTTGGCTCCGAACGATTTGGTCGCCTCCACTGCATTGTGACCCACGCCAACCTGCAGCCGGCGCTCGCAGCTTACTTGCGACGGCCGGGCGATTCTACCTGGCGGGCTCTGGCGCTGGAGGTTCTCCGAATCGAGGACGGCTTAATCACGGAGATCGTGGTGTTCCCGCCGCATACTTTCCCGGCGTTCAAGCTCCCGATGATGATGGACGCGCCGCCGGAGAACAATTGCTGATTTGAGGAAAAATCAAGACTTTAAGAGGGGATCAAATGAGAAAAGTAGTCTACACAATCAACATTACCCTGGATGGCTGCTGTGACCACACCAAATTCAGTCCCGATGAAGACTTACATGAACATTACACGCACTTATTGCGAGATGATGCGGGCCTGCTCGTCTACGGACGTAAGACCTATCAATTGATGGTTCCTTATTGGCCTGATATCGCAAAAAGCCAGACCGAGAGCAAATCGGATATCGAATTTGCTCAAGCATTTGATTCTCTCAGCAAGATTGTTTTTTCACGATCGTTGGACAGCGCTGAAGATAAGAATACGAGAATTGTTCGCTCAAACCTTCGCGACGAGATACTTAAATTGAAACAAGAGCCAGGCAAGAATATTTTGGTCGGCGGCGTAGATGTTCCTTCACAACTGGCAGAGCTTGGCCTGATTGACGAATATCGCTTTGTCGTTATGCCAATCATTGTTGGAGAAGGGAGACGGTTGTTTGAAGGCGTCAACCTGCCGGAGAAATGCCGATTAAAACTTGTTGAGTCGAAGACTTTTAAATCGGGATGTGTTGCGCTTCGTTACCTGAAACAGTGACAGAACAATCTGCGCCAGAAGGGATATTTCGCTGGTCACGCTCATGAGGAGGCAGCCCCGCGTCTCGATTTCCTTAGCTCAATGAAATTCACGTCACTGCGACCGGCGGCGGACACGAAATTCATCTTTACCGGCCGGAGATCGTTATCGAAACTTTTAACGCGGACAGTTCAGGCAATTCGAGCCGGAACTCCTCTGTCCCATCCTTGAAATTGTGCTGTGGCCGCGAAGTAGCAGATCGAATAGAACCTTGGCACTTCTATTGTTGACGTAAATCGCCGTTACATTCATGGAGGGTCGTCAGGGGGCAATGAGTGAAATCTCCTGTTTACGTCAATTGTGAAAGCTGCGCAGATTTTTTCATCTTGACAATTCACTAAGTTAGTTACATATTCTCACCTTCTGTGAAAGTCAGGCGCTGGCCGCGACGCCAGCGCTTCCCTGACACAGAAACCTCTCTCCTCCCCTCGGGCCAAGGAATCAAATTCCAATTTTCGATGGAGGACACCCGTGTCTATTCAGCCCAACGATTCTGTCCGCAAGACATCCTCGAACAAAGTCAGTCGCCAAGCAGGTCTATATGCGCTCGCAGCTGCGGCTGCTGGTGTCAGTCTGCTAGCAATGGTGCAACCCGCCGCCGGAGAAGTGATCGTCACCAAGAAAACAATTCCCATCCCTCTCACGCCTGACACCATGCAGAAGCCTGTCCATGTCTCGATGGCCAATAACGGCGTCGACAACTTCACCTTCATTCTGCAGACCGATGGGAGCTCGCGAGGTCTACGAGAATTGGATGTGCTCGGTGTGGACCCCGGACAGGGCAATCAATTCCTCGAGGGCGGCGATTTCTATGGAAAGGCGCTGGCCCTGCAGCGTGGCGTTACGATCGGTCCTGCAGGCATAACTTCTGCCAATTTCTTTTCATCGGCACTGGTGGAAGGAACGAATAGCAGCAAGGGTGTTTTTTATTCCCGTGGGTATTGGGGTGGGAATCCCAAAAACAAGTACCTCGGTGTCCGTTTCAACATCGACGGGGAAACCCACTATGGCTGGATACGACTGACCGTGACGTCGGATACTCAGTCAAAGAAACCAAGCCTGGAGGCGACGATCACTGGCTACGCCTATGAGAGCGTAGCCAACAAGGCGATCAAGGCGGGATCTGGTTCAACGGCGGCAGCCGAGGTTTCGGCGGAGAACGCCCGGAAGCAAGCTGGACCGTCCCTAGGCATGCTCGCAGCGGGCTCGGAAGGCATGCCGCAGTGGCGGCGAGAAGAAACTTCGGTTCGTCCGTAGGACAATTCCACCAACGAGATTGAGGCTTGGCACAGTCTCAGTCTCGTTGACTCTTGAAAAATCCCCATTACGCTCGTTGACCCCGAAGTCGTTTGGACAACCTCGCAAACAATAAATACTCCCCCCGACAGCACCACTATAGCCGCATACGCGGATGCTCAAAGGCCGTTGGCGTAATATCGCCATTGCACCCATTGCGGGCGGGCATGGGTCAATGAAAGAAATCGCCGATAGCGCCAACTGACGCCGTCTGGCAGGCGTGGGCTTGGTCGGGGTTGAAGCGGCCGTCAGTCTGGAGCGGATCGTCCGCCGACCGGAAGCTGGGATGATTTCTTCTTAGAGCGCGCTACGGCGCTCGCAACAAGATTCGCTCAAAGGAGGTCAATGTGAAAAGAGAACGCCTAACCCAGATCGTCCTGGTGATCGTGGGGCTGTTGAATCTGCCCCAAATTTATTTTCTCTATATGGACCTGCGGCATTCGAGCTGGCTTTTGGAGGGGAAGAACGAGTGCGGACCGATGTTTCTGAGCTTCTTTATTCCGGTCGGTATCTTTCTACTCATAGCCTCTAGGAGACCCTCTGAGCATCGCTCGATGATTGCGCTGGCAGCTTGGTGGAACATCTGCCATGCCGGGGTGATGGCTATTCAAACCGTGGAAGGGCGGATTCACGGGGTCCAACGGAACTTTACTGATGTGATCGCAGTCCTCGTGATAGGAATTGTCCTGTTAGCGCTCCTGCCAGCAAAACGAGCGGCAGTCACGGCAGGAGTTGCGTGAACGAGCGCAGAAACCCCGCTCGTCTTCTCTTCACGGTTTTTCTCCCGAGGGGATGACTGTGGTAGCGCAGCGGCTCTGGGGCAGATCGCGATAAATCGCCATTAGGCCGTTGTCTGTCAGCTGCGATGATAGCTCGTCCAGGTAACGGACAGGATCTTCCACTGCCCATCAATTTTGCACAACTGCCAGTGCTCGAGGCCTGAATTGGTAAGCTTGTCGTTGATGTAAAAATCGTAGTTAAATGTCACCATCCCCAGAGGACCGTCCTGGCGAATCTCGATGTTCTGCAATTTCCCTTCGAGCTTGTCCTTCGACGTAGCGAAGATTTCCACAAGTTCATCGAGATGGCTCGGGCCAATCCCATCGAATTGAGCGTTACGTTTGCGGGCGCTATCAATCTCTTCCTGGGTGTTGATGTGGTGAAAGAGCACATTGTGGTTCAGCACGAGCTTCGTTATGGCATAGCCGTCTTTGCGAATAATATCCTGACGGTACTCCTCCAATACGCCGCGAATCTTCGCGAGGTCATCGGCATTGGAGTTGAAATTGGGTTCCGCGACCTGCGCTGACACTTGAGAGGCCAAAGCCCACATAAGAAGTGCAACGAATACTGCGCTCATTCTCTTTTTATTCATATGGCATTTTCCTTTCGCGAAATGCGACGCTACTTCATCGGCGAAAAATCCTCCGGCCGCATGTAAGTCGAATCAACTTTCTCAAGCAGCTTGTCGGCCTGCTCAGATTTGAGCAGCTCTTGAGTTGCGGGGTCGGCCCGCATCGCATCCCAGTTCTTTTTCGCTTCCTCCCGGCTTGAATGAGCCACGAGGTAGATGAATGTGTTGTCCCAGGCGGGCGCCCCCTCGGGCACCCAGTAACCTACAACCTTCAGATCGTGTTTGGCGAGCAGCTTGGACCATGTGTTGCGAAAGTTAGACTCCAGCGCCGGCAGTTTGTCCGGCATGGCGTGATAAACACGAAGCTCGAAGACACGATCGCTGGCGGCGCTCACTCGATCCACGTGCATCCAGCGGGCAGTAGTGAGCAATCCAGCGGCAAAGGTGAGGAGAGCGATGCCGCAAACAGACCATCCGTTAAATTTCCAGAGTTTAGCTTTCCAGCGGTTGAGTGTCATAGTTCCTCCCTTTTCTATTGCAAGAGCGTTGAATTGATGCCGGCCGAGTTCATGGTTTTCGAAGGGCAATCATCCGGTTGACCTTCGTTGCCCGCAGAGCCAGAAGGCAGACGGGCATCGGCGGCGGCCAGCTCACCCTGCGGGGCTCCTACTTGGACCAGGGCGGAACCACGCCGTTGGTGCGTGCGTACGCGATCGACTGCCCCAGATGCTCGTGTTGGTCCTCGAGAATCAGCATCAGCGCGCCCTGCTTCGTCATGTCTTCTCCGAACAGTTTCACGTGTGTCTGCAGGTCGTTGTCGGAAAGTCCCGTGATCGCTTTTTGCAGATTGGTGTAGGAAGCCTTAAGAGCGTCTTGCATTTTCCCCGGATCGGTAATGGGCGCGGGCTCTGCCCCCTTATTCGGTGTGCCCGAGAGAGCATCGGCGAGCAGGCCATTCTCTTCAACGATCAGGTTGAACACGTCGCTGACGGAGCGAACGCCCTGGCCGGGCTTCCAGTCGTACTTGCCTGCCATCACGCGCGCGAGGTCGGTGAATTTCTTGGAAAGCGCTCCGGCATCGTCTCCGAAGGCTGCCTGAATTTTTGTCGGCTGCGCCTGCGCCAACGGCATCATCAGTGCGACCGCAAGCGCGAACACTCCGTACTGAGTCAGAATCTTCTTCATGTGGAACTCCTCTTGGCGATGCTCCTGCTCAGTGGACAATATGCCGAGAGAAACGAGTGTTTGCAGGAAAAGTGACATGCGGTATCCGAATTGAGACAAGCGGTCTGTCCTCAGTGATGTCTCCCTCGAAGGCTCAGCTATAATCCGTCCCCGAGAGGTCGACAAGCCCATTGCTGCAGGCCACACCAGATATGGGACGCGCGAAATGGATATTGATCCTGTGTGCGTGGACGATGGTAGGACTGTTGTTCACCGTGCAGGAGATCGTGGTGGCGAAAGTTCACGGCGGGCACGTCAACTGGGTGTTCGTTGTGATCGAATTCGTCTACTGGTACGTATGGGCGGCGTACACACCGCTTGTGATTGGTCTAGCCAAGCGGTTCCCGTTGACGGGGCCGAGGTTTGGACATCACATAGCGATCCACACAATCACGTCGCTCCTGATGGCTCCCCTGGCATCTGTCACCGAATACTTCCTGAGCGGTGGACTTCTGCGGTTACTTTTTCGCAATACCGATCCTGGCGCGCTGCTTCTTCTCCCGACGTTCACAGTCAGTGTTCTATCTATGAGCTTCACTGGCGTCCTTACGTACTGGTTAGTTGTGGGACTGTATCAGTCGATCCACTTTTACCAGGCCGCGATGGAGCGCCAGACCATAGCGGCGCAACTGGAAACGCAGCTCTCCCACGCCGAACTTGAGAACCTTAAGAGCCAGTTACATCCGCACTTTTTGTTCAACAGTCTTCACACCATTGGAGTCCTGATGCAGGAAGACGTCGATGCTGCAAGCCATCTGCTGGTCAGCCTCGGCGACTTGCTGCGCATGGCACTCGAACGGCGGGAGAACGAGATCACCTTGCAAAGCGAACTCGAGTTTGTCGGCAAGTATCTGGAGATCGAACAGACACGCTTTCACGATCGCTTGAAGGTTCACATCGACGTGCCACCTGAGCTTCTCGGAGTCTATGTACCGAGCCTGGCGCTTCAGCCACTGGTTGAGAATGCCATCAAGCACGGCATCAGCGTCGATTCCGCCGCAGGCCGACTGGAGATCGCTGCGCAACGCCACAACGGCAGAGTGCGGCTCTGCGTGCGCGATGACGGGCCGGGTCCGGCACCGGGATCGCGCCTCCGACTCGGTGTTGGGCTCACCAATGTCCAGTCACGCTTGAAACAGCTCTACGGCGACGAGTCGTCGCTGGAACTTACCGGGGGCGACGGTCGAGGCTGTGAGGCCATCATTACCATTCCACTGAGGAGTTCCCTTGAAGACGCGAGTCCTCATCGTCGATGACGAACCGATCGCCCGGCGCGGTATCCGTCGCTATCTGGCCGAACACGACGGCATTGAACTTGTAGGTGAGGCGACGAACGGAATTAACGCTGTGGAGCAGATCAATGAACTTCATCCCGACATCGTTTTTCTCGATGTGCAGATGCCTGATCTGGATGGTTTTGGAGTCATCGAAAATGTGGAGCCATCGACCGGCGCCGCTCCCGTTTATGTCTTCGTCACTGCTCACGATGCGCACGCCATTCGTGCATTCGAAGTGCACGCTGTCGACTATCTCTTGAAACCGTATGATAAGGAGCGATTTGCCAAGGCCCTGGTTCACGCATGCCAGGTCCTCGAACAGCGCGGGAAAGCAAATCGAGGTCTCGAACCACTGCTCCAATCCCTCCGTAGTCTCCGCCCGTTCGAACGTTTTGTAGTGAAGGACAAGAAGCGGATTTTCTTTGTTCCCGTTTCCAACGTTTTGTGGATCGAAGCCACGGGAAACTATTCCTGCATACACACCGCCAGCGACAGTCACCTGTTGCGGGAAACCCTGGCACACCTGGAAGAGAAGCTGGCGCCACACCACTTCATCCGCGTGCGGAAATCGGCCATCGTGAACGGTGCCTGCATTAGCGAGATTCGTCCGATGTTCGATGGGGTTTACGACATCGTACTGGCAGAAGGGACGGTGGTCACGTCGAGCCGCAGATACGCTCATAAGTTACGGGCGCTGCTGGAATCCTAGTCTTGACAACTGGGATGGAAATTGGCGCCGGCGATCAGGATTGCGTGAGAATGGCCATGAAGAACCACCTAGGTAACGACAAACGCTCTTGTGTTTATTGAAATAGAGTAGTTCCCGGATTGTCGGCAAACCGGAAGCAATCCGAGCCGTCAACCGGGTAGGACTCGTCCTCACTTGGCGATAAATCAGGATTACGCTCATCGTCCTGTGGGGTTTATCGCTCTGGATGCGAAGACTGAAACGACAAATGCCCCTATCGCGAGTCTTCGGAGGACATCAACAGATTACAGCCCCATTCAATCTTTTCGGAGAGAATGTTTTCAATTCCCAACGACCGCAATTGCCGTAGAAGGAACGTGCCATCGCTGATCTTACGCATGCGCGAGATTCTCCCAATTTCAAATATCTCGGCTATGGTGTGACAGTCCACTTCTACATCTTCGATCTCCGTCGGTTTCAGCGGCAGCATGCAGGTTAAATTTATTGTCACGCTTGTTTGCTCAGATTCCGTAGGTCCCGGCCAATGCTTGATAAACGTACCCGTCCATATCGTGTAATCCCTACCAGACGGAGAGGTTGTTTGAATATAAACATCCAAAGCTTCGAGTCCTGGCGTGGCTGCAGACAAGAGATTATTCAGTTCAGTCGCCACCGTATCAATGAATGGCTCAACAGGATTCATGATGGGAAGTGTAATCGACGGAATCATAGTTGACGTAACATCGCGATTACACTCATCTCCTGGGAATCAAAACGGTTTTCTTTTCGCTCACTTGTGTAATCGCCTGATAACGCCAGTTATCGTGCCAATGGCGTTCCCCGATCGACTTTCTCGCGACAGGGCGTTCATTTTGCCACGGTCACTGTGATTGTGTTTGATTTCACAAAGCCGCCCTTCGGATCATCGCGAATGGCTCGCAAGAGCTGAATTGTGTATACGTCCGGATGAGTCAGATCGTATAAGCCGCTGATGTGGTCGCCGCTAATATCCATGCTCTCACCCGGCTTTAGGACTCGATCCGGCCAACCGTGCCCTGTTGAGCTAATCTCAGGATGACTGATCTTTCGCTTCTCGGCGGACTTGCTTTGACTGGTGCGGACCTCATATAGGTGGGCGAAGCTTATGCCGGTTCTGGAATCTTTGTCGTAGTCAAACGCGAGACTATGCTTCGAGACGTTCGTTAAATGAACAGTGACGAACAGTTCGGAACCCTCCTTAAGCGTGAAGCTCTCCTCGCCCGTTTTGGTGGCAGGAGACTCTGCCTGGATAGTTGCGGTGAAGGGTTGCTCGGGAATCTCCGCCGAGGGAGCTTGTGCGATGACAAACCCTGAAATGGCCGCGAAGGCCGGAAGCAAGCGGAATAGGGTGGTACGAGTCATAGCATGACCACTTACGAGGACGATAGTATTATCAACATTTGACGAAAATCCCGATACCGCTCATTGACCACCGGTCAAACTGAAATGGCCTGCTTGCAACAGTCAGAGCAAGCTAGGAGCATAATTACACCTGATTCTCCGCCTCGCGTCAGTCAAATCGCTCTTCATGCTGGTGGCAGAGGACAGGAAAATAGAAGGGGATTGTCTATGAGGATTCTGCGCAAGCTATTTGTTCTTGCCATCGCAGCCCTGTTCCTTGCGCAGTTCGTGGGTATTGCGGGTGGCCAGGACGTGAATGGTCGGGACGCGCAGAAGCCAAGAAAGAACCGGCTCTCAAAGCCGACAGCCGATATCAGCGACATCACACTACCGTTGTTCTCGTTGGAGATAAAGACAGAGAAGACAATTGCCAAAATGGGGGAAAAGTTGGAGATCGAGGTAACCCTGACCAACATCGATTCCGAGGATATCTTCTACACTAGCCCTCAGCGGGATTTTGGTGTGGAGGTCCGTGATGAGATGGGAAGGAGAATCGCCCGAAGGCCAGCAGGCGCGGGCTTTGAGGACGGCAGTTCATTCGCCGCCAGCCTACATCCCGGGGAATCAATCCGTCGGAATGTAACGTTAGACAAGGAATTTGAACTGGATAAGGTAGGAAACTATTTCGTCCAAGCAACGCGAGGCGTCTCGGAGACGAATGAAAGAAAATCGAACACGATTACGATCACAATCATTCCGTAAGAGAATGATCCCGCGCTGAAGCTTTTAGCTCAGCAGGTTTCCAGTGATCTTTGACGAAAAATCGCCATTACACTCATTGACCCGTTCTGTGACGGCTAGGGGCGCTCGAGCCAGCGGGTCGATGGACGGGCGCTGCGGGTTATGGCAGCGGCTGAAGCCGGTTCGCTTTTTCCTGATGCTCTTGCGGCACGTATAAATCCGTGCGCTGATACGAAGCGTGACTCCGCGCTTTTTCGCGTTCCGCTTCTTTCACGAATCTCGAAAACAAAAATCTCCACCCCTTCGCTTCGCTCCGGGCAGGCTCTGTCACACAGACCGCGACACGGGTCGGGCAACCCGCAACTTCAACTTCTTGAAGTTTTTCCGCGGCTGAAGCCGGTTCGCTTTTTCCTGATGCTCTTACGCCACGGATAAATCCGTGCCCTGATACGAAGCGCCCCATCCCGCAATACCAAATGGGGCGAGGCGGTATCTACATCACACCGTGGCGGATGACCGGCCTGTGATTGGCCATCCGAACGCCGGATGTCGAGAGAAGTCTGTAGATCTTGTTTTCTCTTCAATCCATCAAGCAGTGAATCTGCTGCTTTTGTGCAACTACTTGCGATAGTGCTTCTTTTTCATAGACTTCGGGCCAATTTCGCTTGAGCGCTTGATGGTCTCGTGATTAACTAAGACGCCATGGGACGAAGGAATTGTGTATGAAGAAGTTTTTGGAATCTCGGCTTTTGCGCCTGATTGTGTTGATTATAGGGACTTTCGCGATGCAGGGGCTGTCCCTGGCACAAACCCAGTATGTGCTTACCAACGATGACCTGGCGTTTCCGTTTCTGACCGGAGTGAGCTTCTTCACGATCGGAGCCAATGGTCTACCGGTGTTCCAGCAACAGGTACAGACCGGCACATTCGGGATTGGCGGCGGTTACTTCGGCATGAACCGGTTGGCCGTACTCGATAGCAAAGCACAGAAGTGTGTGTACGCCTCCGAAGCCCTGAACGCGTTCATCGTTGGAGTCGCGGTCGACACTTTGACGGTCGGCGGAATCACGAGCGGCTCGTCCACGGATGCCGGCACTACGAATGGCATCGGGATGGTGATGAATGGCAGGTATCTTTATGCCAGCTTCAGCGACTCGAATACGATCGGAACGTTCGCGGTAGAGTCGGGATGCAGCCTCACATTCATTGGAGACACGTCGGTCAGCGGTGTGCACGGCGGAGTCATTAATGGCATGGCGATCCACGGAGCGATGTTGATCACCAGCTACACGGACGGCTCGATCGAATCGTTCACTATCTCCGGCGGGACGCCAATTTCGAACGGCGACAGGCAGATTTCGACGGCGACGGCCACTTCGCAAGATGCCACGTACGCAAACGCCATCGACATCACGAAAGATGGCCACTACGCGATCTTTGGGGACACTTCGACGGCTCTTAGCGTAGAAGTCTCCGACATCTCGTCGGGCAAGCTGGCCAAGACGACCGTCTACAAATCCAGGGCGAGCATCAACTCAAGCAATATCATATTGAGCCCGGATGAAACCATACTTTACGTGGTCAACACACAGGGCGCGACCGTGAGCGCGCTGTTTTTCGATAAGAACACAGGAACGCTTTCCGCAGGCTGCACTTCGGGACCGCTGGCCGGTTTGTCGCAGAACTGGTCGTACCTAGCGGGAGTCACGCTGATGAACCAGACCGGAAACGGCGGCGGAGTTTACGTTGCCGAATTCGGCACCGTGTCGGCGATCGCAACTGTGCCGCTGAGTCTGGCGGGGCAGAAATGTTCGCTGCAGGAAGCGGCGGGATCGCCGGCAGTGGATCCGAATACACCGGGACTACTATCGATTGACAGTTTCCCGCCTCGATCTTTCTAGGATCGCGAGATTACATCGAGAGATATCTACCGACAGGGGCACAGGAATGAAGGAGTGGGATATGCGAGGGATGTCGAAGTGGTTGCTTGCGATTGCCGTGTGCGGGTTTCCTTTTGTGAAGGCTGTCGCGCAGGATTGTCCCGCTCGCCCGGCGACGGGAACGGTAGTGGCCGATCCCTATAGCATCTCCTCGCACAGTGGGGCTCTTACTGCGCAGTTCACGCTCGGGCACTCGGTCGATTCCGCCGGTTACACGCATTATTGCTACAAGTACCAAGCTCCGGGGCAAGTGGTGGAGGCGCCGACGCTGCGAGTGAATCCGGGCGACGTGATCAATCTGAATGTTGTGGATGGCGTGACTGCGGATAACTCGATGAAGATGAACATGGAGGCTCCGTCAGGACCGCCTTGTGGCGACGGCGGCGCGGCCACGATCAATTCGACCAACGTGCACTTCCACGGCATGAATGTTCCTCCTATATGCCATCAGGATGATGTCATCGATACGCTGATTCAACCGGGCTCACCGGGATTCCAGTACGCCGTGCATGTTCCGGCCACGCAGCCGCCGGGGCTTTACTGGTATCACCCGCACGTTCACGGCTTTACCGAATTTCAGGTGAATGGCGGAGCCGCCGGAGCGATCATCGTGAACGGCATGGAGAAAGTGAGGCCAGAAGTTGCCGGACTCACCGAACGGGTCTTCGTTATCCGGCAGCAGTATCTGGTTCCTTGGATCCCGGGGCCGTATGAGCTGACGCTGAACTACCAAAGCTCTTTCCTGGCACAGTTTCCGGTGATCGATATGAAGCCGGGAGAGAGGCAGTTCTGGCGAGTCGCCAATGCAACACTGCAGGATTTTCTGGAGTTGCAGGTGCAGGTCAACGGAACGGCTGTGCCGCTCGAGATGATCGCGCTGGATGGATATCCGCTGGCGCAGACCAGAAACCAGAGCACGATTCTTGTGCCGCCGGCTGGGCGGGCGGAGTTCATTGTGCAGGCACCGTCGTCAGGCAGCGCGATTTTCGTGACGAACGCGTACAGCACTGGCCCGACCGGAAACGCGGACATCGCGACTACGCTGGGCACGATCCAGACCACGAGCACGGCATCTGCTCCTACTACGCACATGCCGGAGTCAACGCCCCCCTCAGCAGACGGTGTGAAGTTCCGCAACTTCGCCTTGCAGCCGGCGACGACACAACGAAAGCTATATTTCTCAGAGGAATTCGGCGGGACCAACGGGCCCATCCAGTTCTACGTCACCGTCGACGGGCAAAAGCAGAAAGTCTTCGAGCCTAACGAGAAGCCGGTCATCACGACCAAGGTCGGCGCGATCGAGGATTGGACGATCGAGAACCGCGCGCTGGAAACACATGCGTTCCACATCCATCAGATTCACTTCCGCGTGCTCGAAATCGACGGAAAACCGGCGCCGAATACGGATCTGCGGGACACGATTGAAATTCCCTACTGGGAAGGCAAGGGTCCTTACCATAGCGTGAAGCTGCGGATGGATTTCAGCGATCCGACGACTGCGGGTACGTTCCTGTTTCACTGCCATATTCTTCTGCACGAGGATCTCGGCATGATGCACAAGATCCTGGTCGAGCCATAGGCACTCTCTCCGTTTTTTATCAGCGAAAGGAACCAAGTCATGCGCAAGCGAATTCTGTTTGTGGTCGGTAGTGTATTTCTGTTGATGAGTGGCTACATCGCCGGGACGCATAGCTCGATCTTCGCTGACGACTACCCGGCGAGCCATGGATCTGTTCCGAAATCCTATGGCAAGCTTTCGGCCGTAATCGCAGACTCGATCGGGACTGGCCTCGTCTTTGAGGGCGCGGATGGGGTAATTCGATTTGTCAGCGTCAACGGAATGAAGGAAGGCGAACTCGCCCGGTACGATCAAACTCCAGTGCAGGGCGGCATTCCGAGGGCATATGGTCACCTCGTAGGCGCGGTGGTGAATCACGGACAAACGGGATTGGTCTTCGAGGATGCGCAGGGCGCTATCCGCTTCGTGACTATCGCAGGAGTCACCGAGGCTGAACTCACCCGCAACTGAGTGCGTTGAGACTCTTTGCCGCCGATCACTCCGTCGCGGCGAGTCACCCGAAAATTGACGGGCCCTCTGACTCACGAACCCAGCGAACGTGAACACCAGGTCTCGCCGCTAGGGACCCCAGAGCACACTGCACACTGGACGCTGCTCAATGCGTGCTTCGAAGGCGTAATATTTCTTCATGCCATCCTCCGTTTTTTCCCGCCGATCGTTTCTTGCCATGTCCGCAGCCCTGCCTTTCGCGTTTCGCGGACTTGCTTCAGGCGCGACTCCTTCGAGTTCCATTCCCGTCGGTCTCGAACTCTATTCCGTGCGCGATGCGCTGAAAAAAGATCCGGAGGGGACAGTGCGCGCTGTTGCGCAGATGGGATATCAGTGCGTGGAGTTCTATGCGCCGTATTTCGAGTGGAGCGACGCGCAGGCCAAACAGATGCGCAAGGTTCTGGATGAGCTGGGCATTCGCTGCTACTCGACGCACAATGGTTTGGACAACTTCAGCGCGGAGAAAATCGGGCGCGCGCGCGATCTGAATCAGATTTTAGGAACGAAGTACATGGTGCTCGCGTGGAGCGATCCCAAGACAGATATGGACGGGTGGAAGTCTTTGGCTGAGAAGTTGAATTCCGCTGCCGATACGCTGCAACCCTCCGGGCTCAAGGTGGGATATCACAATCATGACGCCGAATGGAAAGCAGTCGGCGGAAAGCGTCCCATGGACATTCTCGCGGCAAATACAAATCCGAGCGTCATGCTGCAGCTCGATGTTGGCACCTGCCTCGAGGCCGGGGCCGACCCGGTCGCCTGGATCCGAGCCAACCCGGGACGCATTCGCTCCATCCATTGTAAAGACTGGTCTCCCGCACCCGATCTGGGCTACAAGGTCCTGTTCGGAGAAGGAAAGGCGGATTGGAAGGGAATCTTCCAGGCGGCCGAGAGTGTGGGTGGGGTTGAGTTTTACCTCATCGAGCAGGAAGGCAGCCGCTATCCGGAACTGGACACGGCGCGGCGTTGTCTCGAGTCATACCGCGCGATGCGGGAAGGACGGTAGAATATCGCTATGCGCAGTTTGCTTCTTGTTTTGTTGTTCGGCGGCAGCCTGAACCTGTGGGCGCAAAATTCGACCCCCTCCGCTCCCGCCTCGTCGACGCCCCAGACGCAGGATTCGGATACGTCGAAGCCGGCTTCCAATAGCTCCGCCGGTAGCAGCTCAAGCGGCAGCCGAACTCCGAGCCTGGAGCCGCCGCGTTCGGACCGCATCAATGTGAATGATGTCGGCGGTACCGACGGAACGAGTTCGAGCAAAGACACGCAGATCGATTTGACTCCTCCGGCGGACGATGCGAAGACGCATCCGCACAGCTCCGACATTCTCATGGATGCCGGGAGTTCGTCCGGCAACGGCGATACCAGCGAGATGCATGTATGGGATCCGCACAAATCGGCGAAAGACGTGGAAGTCGGAGATTTTTATTTCAAGCGCAAGAACTACGTTGCCGCCGAAGATCGTTACCGCGAGGCGCTCTACTATAAAGACAACGATGCCATCGCCACCTACCGATTGGCTGTGTGCCTGGAGAAGATGGACCGGCCGCTCGAGGCGCGAACACAATTTGAAAACTATCTGAAGATCCTGCCCAACGGCCCGCAGTCCGCAGACGCGAAGAAGTCGATCGAGCGGATCAAGAGCGCTGAGCCGAAGACCAAAGCCGCGAAGTAGCCAACGATCCTGTCGCTGGTTCCCTGCTATCGGTTTAACTCTCCGCTATCGAATCATCGCTTCTTCAACGCGGGGGCTTTCCGGGATTTTGATTTCCTCGCTTTGTCGCCATTCCCGATGCTGCTCTGCTCTGCTTCTCCGAGAATGAGATTGCCCGGCCATTTCGGCCCGGAATGCGGCAGTGCCTTGTTCTGGCGCGTCAGGTGGACAAGGTCTTCCACCGTATCCACGCAGGCATGGATCGCCTGTGTTCGCAACGGTCCCTCAAAGCCGCCGCGGATGATGAGCATCGCCGTGCCGTGCATCAACGACCAGATCGCGAGCATGAGGCGATTGTGCCGGCTTGGAGGGCCATCGAGCAGCTCCGAAAGGCGTTCCCGCATGAGATTGAACGACGGCCAGGGCTCGTAGAGTGATGGCGGCCTGCCTACTCCATCGAAGAGAACTTCATAAAAGTGGGAATTCTCGAGGGCGAAGCGGAGATACGTCTGAATCGCGTCGCTCAGAGTTTTGGTGCGCTTCAGACCCGCGAAGAGTTCACGCCGGGTCTTGAGGCGCAGGGCGCGGAGAATATCTTCGCGATCGCGATAGCGCTCGTAGACAGTGGGGGTGGTGGTTCCCGCAGCTTTGGCGACGGCGCGCATGGTGAGCGATTTCTCGCCGCCGCGGGCCCAGAGGCGCGAGGCCGCGCCGAGAATCCGCTGTTCGAGTTCAGGGTCCGGATGCCGGGGCACTTCACCTCCACACGGGTAGAATAACGATTTGTTACTTGCACATCGTATTATTAACGGTGTATACTTAATCTAAGGGTAGTGACCTTGCAGGGTGGTCCCGGCGGGTACGTACAATGCAGTCCTCCCAATACGGCCCTCGGGACCCACCTGCCAATTCCAAATAAAAAAGAGGAGTGGTACATGCAGTCTGGCAGTAAGAAACAGATCGACGTTGCTCGCCTCAAAGCAGACCTCGCCACCGCGGGCGTGGAACTGCTCAGTGCACATTGCGCCGCGGACCGGATCCGCCTGCAGTATTCCGCGGAAGACATTGCGGCCTTCGGCGACCGCAGTTCCCTGAAGCGCGCGATTGCTTCGGCGGAGGCGCTTCACGCCTTCTTTTCCCAGATCGACGGCCATATCAAGCACAGTGAAGATGCCAGAAGTTAAGGCAGGCTCCAAGCAGAGTTTTCTCAAATTCTGATTCGCCATTCGGCAAGAAACAAGGGAGCTATTTTTCCACGCGGATAAACTCGCCGGTGGAAGCATTGACAGAGACGGTCAGCTTGGCACCCTCGCGGACCGCGCCGTAGATGACGTGCCAAACCAGTTCATTGGTGTTGTGGTTCCAATCGCAGATATAGATGATGGGCGTGTCGGGCGCCTTCTCAAGAATCTTGTCGCCGCCGTGCTTCTGCGCGACTTCTTCCGCCTGGTCCGAATCGATCTTGAGGAACGCCATGTCGAAAACCTGGGTCGAAGCGTTCGACGCACTATAGCTGTCTTCGGTGCCCGGATTAATGCCGCGTGCGGGTGCGCCGTCCGCCGCACTTCCCGACCAGGTATAACTTTTCTCCGAACGCTGGGTGGCTGAGGCAAAGCTGCCGCGCCACACAGCCCACTTTCCATCGTGCCCATTGCCATCGGTAGTAGCCACTGCTTCGAGCCGGTACGGCTTGGCATCGAGGTTCCAGCCTCGCGCCGCCACGTAAACCTTCTGGAACGCGGATCGAGCCGTGATGAGTTCCGGTCCCTTGGGTTCCGGTTTGGCCTCTTCCGCCGGCTTGCCGGAGTCCGAAGAGCACGAGGTAAGTACAGCCAGCAACGCGATGACGATGACAGCAGACGCAAGGAGAGCGTCTCTACGCTGCCTGCCGCAATAAGCAAAAGCGCCTGGGGACGACTCCGCTTCGCGACGGTTGCTTTCCTGCCTTGTGAGGCTGGCCGTTTTCATGGCTTCCTTCCTGATATAACTGGAATGATTTTATGGTTGCGGCAACATTCTATCTGAAAGCCCGGAAAAGTTAAGTGGCGCCCGTGGACCGTCATCTTCAAAGACTGCAGCATGAGATTGAGTCGGCCGTATCGGGACTCTCGCCCGAGCAGATGGGCTGGCATGAGCCCGAGAAGTGGTGCTCGGCGGAAATTCTGGAGCATCTCTATTTGACCTACACCGGAACGAGCAAAGGCTTCGGGCGCGTGTTGGCTGGAGACAAGTCGTTGGCATCGAAGATCACCTGGAAGAATCGTGCGCAGGCGCTGGCTGTGGTCGGGTTCGGCTACTTGCCGAGCGGAAGAAAATCTCCGGCGACCGCGACCCCACGCGGAGTTCCGGCAGACAAGGTAAAGGCGGAAATCGTTTCGGCAATCGGCGATATGGACGAGATTATGGAACGGTGCGCGTCGAGGTTTGGAGGACGGGAGAAAGTGCTGGATCATCCGGTCCTCGGGCCGCTCTCGGTGAATCAGTGGCGGAAATTCCATCTGGTGCACGGACGGCATCATCTGAGGCAGATCCAGCGACTGCGAGAGAAGCTGGAACACGAAAAAATGTAGCTGCAAAACTGAGATGTGAAAAAGCGCCGGAGATAAACTCCGGCGCTTGCGTTTTGCGGTAGATTCTTACGGTTCGCGGACCGACGACGGAACGCCAGCCTTGCGGGCTTCTTCCTGCATATCGTCGAGCTTCTGCTTCGCGTCGTCGAGAGCTTTCTGCTTGTCGGCAATTTGCTGTTTGTATTGGGCGTCCTGCTTGTCCCAATCGCCCGAGTTGCGCAGGCGATTGCCGGCGTCGGCGTACATGGCGGCGGCGCGAATCTGATATTCGCGCTGCAACACGTCGAGCTCGCGTGCATTCAAGTCGATCTGACTCTGCTGCTGGGCGATACGATCGCTCCATTGCTTCCAGGCGGCTTCTTTTGCGGCCTGATCGGTAGGCTTGTTCTTGTCGTCCGCGCCGGGCTTGGCTTCGCCGGGCTTCGCATCTTTGGTTTCTCCGGCAGGGGCGTTTGCGGAGTCTTCCTGCTTGGCTTCGGTCGCGTTGGCGCCCGGCGCAGGAGCCGTGCCGACGATGGAGAGCTTGTCATCCGTCGGCAAGTTGTCGTTGTCGAATACCTTCGGCTTCGCGGTCGCGCCCGAGTCCTTGCGGATTTGCCGGGCGTAGGTTCCAAGGGGAGTTGCATCTCCGGCACTGGGCGAAGCCGCAGGAGCCGGACTTTGGGCAATCGCCGGAAGACCGGCCACGACCAGAAGCAGGGTGAGTCCAATTCCACTCTGTGCGATACGGTTCATAGTGTCACCTTCTCCAAAACTCGGGTTGGCGGCTCGGGCTTGGAACCGCCCGCGCCGCTTCTTGCCGATTTCACCGTCCTGCAGCGGCGCTCGCCGCTTTCTGCGCTGCAGGCTTTGCCATCAGGAATCCGCCAATACTGCGTTCCAGTTGTGCTGCTTCCTGGGCGATGTCGATTGCGATTTGCTTTGCCAGTTCGGGATCGCGATTGTTCGCAAGTTGCTGCGCGTACCCGGCAATGGTGGTCAACGAGACGCGCAACTGCAGCGCCATCTCGGCCGAAAGCTCGCCGTGCAGCTCTTGCTGGCGGCGGATGTTTTCAAACTCGCTGAGATCGTTGATCAGGCACGCGACGCCGAGCAAGCTGCCGTCGACCGCGGGAACCTGGGAAACGGTCACCGAGAGCAACCGCTTGTCGCCCGCCGGAGTTTCATACTCGGTCTGGACTTGGCGGCGCTTGCTGCCTTCGCGGAGCACGGCGTGGATCTCGTCAGCAACCGAAGCAGGCGCACCGGCTTCGTCAGCGGAAACCGCGGCAGGTTGCGGCATCTGCACCGATGCTCCGCGGAAAATATCCTTTGCGCCCATTCCATTCACCGAAGCAAATCCCAGTATGGCCTTGCCCGCCGGGTTGGACGTCTTCACCAATCCGTTTGATCCGAAAACGAGGACGCCGGAGGACAGGTTCGAGAGCACGGCCTGGCTGAAGTTTTCGCTGGTCCGCGCGCGATGCTGTTCGACTTGCGACTGTACTTGTAACTCGTGCTTCTGCTGCTTGAGTTGCTGGATGACCGTGTTGTAGAGATTCAGCGGCAGCGCGTCGAGAGAGCCGGGCTGCGCGTCGGAGATGTCGCCTTCTTCGGTGATGTTCTTGCGCAACGCGCGCACGAAAAACAGCCCCACGAGGAAAGCGATGCCGGCGCAGAAGAAGACGGCGATGGCCCGCAGCAAAATTGGGTTGGTCAGTAATCTCACCAGAGGCCTCCGTACCAGTCGAGCAGACGCTCCCCGAAGAAGCAGGCCAGCAGCGCCATGCTGCCGAGAAAAACACCGAACGGCATCTGGTAATTGCGATAGACGACCTGGGCGGACTGCCACCCTCGGCGGCGCGCCGCTTGCGCGCTGGAGAGCCGCTTCATAAATCGATGGGTCCGCTTGATCCAGACGATGAACACGGTTCCAACGCCGAAGAACGATCCGGCCAGCGAGCCGGCAAAAATTGTCAGGACGGTCAGCTTCATGCCAAGGAAAGCCCCGACCATGGCCATGAGTTTGACATCGCCGAACCCCATACCTTCGGTTCCGCGCCAGCGCAAATACATGGCGGCTGCGCCGTAGATGAATGCTGCTCCCAAACCTGCGCCCAGCAAGGAATCGACCAGCGACCATACGCGCTCAGAGACGTCGCCGCTCACCGGGAGACTCACGCCGGAGAGAAACTGCGCGGCCAGATCATTGACGGGAACGATCAGGCTGAAGATGAGGCCGAGAGCGAGTCCAGTCAAAGTCAGCTTGTCGGGCAGCAGCTTGGTTTCGGCGTCGGTGAAAATCAGGCCCAGCAGCAGGAAGGAAAATGTGCAGTACTTCAGGAGCGAAAGCGTCCAGCCGAAATACCAGTAGCAGGCCAGGAACAGCGCGCCGGTCAGCAACTCGATGATCAGGTAGCGCGGCGAAATTCCCGCCTTGCAATGGCGGCAACGCCCGCGCAGGATCAGCCAGCTCAATACCGGAAGATTGTCGTAGAGTGCGATTCCCTGCTTGCACTTGGGGCAGGCCGAGCGCGGAGTCACGACCGACAGTCCCAGCGGCAGCCGGTAGATACACACGTTCAGAAAGCTGCCGAAGGCCAGCCCAAGGAAGAAGATCGTCGATGCGAATACTGGGTCCACGGAATTGTCGGATATCGCAGGGATGCCGCGCCTTTCTTGCGCGAGCCTCTCCTGTAGAACGATGCAATTTGCAGTTCTTGGTTGGATTATAAGGCGATCAATGAGGTAGGACTAAGGTACCGAAGTCACTGGCCATAAGGCCAAGGGCTGGTAAGCCATTGGCTTGTCAATGGTTAGCGGCTGGGCATAGGCCTTTGACTGCTTGGGCACCCTCGAGGGACAGCGAAGATTGGACCTGGGTTCGTGCCGAGTTTTGCAATGCCGGCTTAATCTTGGCGGGCACGGACCCAGGCCACATGGGGAGGTTATTTAGCCTGCAACCCCTCGATGTAGTTCACCAGGTTGGTGATCCTCTGCTGCACTTCGGCCTGATGTCCCTGGCTGACGCTGGAGAGGAGCGGACCCCAAATCGGCATTTCCTGGGTCCCGTGAGAAGGCGTCGTAGCCTGTCCGCGGATGACAGCAGCGACATGGGCTGCCGGATATTTCCCGCCGTTCTTTTGCGCCAGCACGGTCAGATCATTCGGCGGAGTTTTCATGGCGGAAGCCGCCGGCCCGTCTCCTTTGCCCTCTGTGCCGTGACAGACGGCGCAGTAGCTGCTGAACATTTCCTTGCCCGAGTTGGACGGGGTATTGGTGATCGGGACATGCCTGACTTGGGTCGAACTCTGAGCCGGAGCTTGCTGCCCTACGGCGAAGGCCGCAATCATGACCAGAACCGCAGCCCCACTGATGAATTTCGTCACACGCATAATCTTCCTCCATGGGCTTCGAGGCCCAAACTGCCACAACAGCGCAGTTTAGGCGCGGGTCGGCGAGAGGAATGTGATGGGAATCACGAGAGGGTGTGACGCATGCGGAGGGGTTTGCGTTTCGGGAATGACGATCGAGAGGCTGCCTCGGCGTGGCTTCACTCGCCGTTGGATAGAAGGAAGATTAGGGCAGCGTGAAACGCAGAATCTCTCCCTGCAGCGTGAGCGCCGGAGGTTCGGAGACTGGAAAGCGACCGTTCCAGCGAGGCCAGCCAGCGGGAACCAGCCGGGTCTGCGGAGAGGGATGCCCGATCCATCCGGAGGCGGTTTCTTCGCGCAGAAAGAAAGCGAGAGGAACGGCTGCGGGAATAAGAGATTCAGACTTCCACTCGAACAAACTGGCGGCAAGAGCTTCCGTGAGCGACTCGCGAGGATCGAGACACAACAACCAATTCGTGGGTGAGTTCGCGAAGTATTTTTCGGAAGAGACCGGCGGTTGCGCGGCGACGACTTTGGCGCCGTATTCGCGCGCGACGCGGAGTGTCTGATCGCGCGAGTCGTGATCGACGATCAAGACTTCGTCGCAGGGATAGAGCGTCTCCAGGCATCGGCCGAGCCGCAAAGCGTCGTTTTGGGTGTGCAACAACGCGGTAATCAGAGCCATGAGATAGGGCGGATGGACGATCCATAGAAATATCACGAATGGCGAGCAGAGGGTAATTTGCTGGTATATGCGGCGATTGGGGGCGGGGCCGAAGCTAAGTTTCGCGAGTGGACGAAATTTAGAGTGGGGATTTTCGTCGGGAGTTCGATCAAACAACCGATTGCTTCGGACGGATTCGATGCGCAGCCGGTTGGCAGGGGCTAAAGCCCTCTATCCTGCGCGACTATGCGCGGCCCCGAAGGGCCGCTCTTCCACAACACGCCACCGGCGATAAAGGGCGGCTTGAATTCGGGTCGGAATGGGCGGGTTGAGAAAGACGGGGTCGAGATCGATTCGAAATCGACGGCGCAGAGACGGGAGCGGGCGGCGGGAGAGCTTTGTCCGGTTTCGAATCGCCCACTCAAGCCAAAGGCGGGCTTGATGGGCCACCGTCAAATTTAGATCTTGATCCAGCCACGGAAGGCTCTGGCGGCGTAATAGGACTCTGCACCGTTGTGATATAGGAAAACGGTGTCGAAGCGGCGATCACAAAAGAGGGCGCCGCCGAGTTTTCGGATATTAGAAGGTGTTTTCACCCAGCTCGAAGTTTTCGTATCGAACTCTCCGAGTTTCTGCAACTCTCGATATTGCTCTTCCGTTAAGAGTTCGATGCCCATGGCGGCCGCCGCACCCACCGCATTGTCCTTGGGCTTATTTTCTTTCCTTGAATCGAGGGCTTCGCGGTCGTAGCAAAAACTTCTGCGGCCTTTCGGACTTTCCGCCGAGCAATCATAAAAAATGTATTCACCCGTTTTCTTGTCATGACCAACGACGTCCGGTTCGCCGCCAGTTCTTTCCATTTCATGGAGCGACCACAGTTTTTCAGCCTTCGCTTCGAGCTTCGCTTGCACTGCGGCCCACTCAAGGCCCTTATGGCGGTTCATGTTTTTTTCAAAACGGGCTTTCAATGCTTTGAGCAGGTCTTCACGTTGCTTTTTTGAAAGAGTTTGGTTCGCCATAGTTTTTGACCTTCACGCCGCAAGAGCGGAGTACGAGAGTTCGACAAAGCCATTCTTGTAAGCGACTACGTTCTTCAAGTTCCACTGCTTCTCCATCAGGGAATCGCCGAACAACCGGAGTCCATCCCCCAATAGGACGGGCGCTATCGTCAACCTGATTTCGTCCACGAGGCCGAGTTCGAGAAAACGGTGGCAGAGCATGGCCCCACCCACGAGCCAGATGTTTCGATAAAGCGGCGCGAGTTTCGCGTCCACCAATGTCTTCAGATCGCCCGAATAAAACTCAACGCTCTTCCTCGCCGACGGCCATTCTCTTCCGCTCACCACTACGACCGGAGTATCGCCATAGGGCCAGCCCAGTTCCAGCGCGTGTTCATAGGTGCGGGAACCGAGCACATAACAGTCGATCGCTTTGACGAAGTTGGCAATTTCCTGCTCCGAAATCGAAACCCCGGCTTCGTAGACCTTTCCAGGGCTGTCGAGCCAGGAGACGCTGTTGTCCTTCCTGGCGATGAATCCATCCAGACTGGAAATCATATGCAGAGTCACGCGGCGTCTTTCTGAATTTTCTTCGCGGCTCGACATCGGGTTCTCCTCGCAACGAGCTTTGCAGCGCCAGTGTCACAGCTTCCTAAGCCCCCGACGTTAAACGGCCGGCGATGCCGCGACGTAATCGCCATCGCACATCATACATTCGAGTACGAACTCGTGACATTCGGCGATCTTTTTGAAAACAGTCGTCGAACGACATGGCCTTTCCACATCCACAATCCGGAAAGGATCATGACGGGAACGAAAAAGAACCGAGTTTTGGGAGCATAGTCCGGAAGCTTTTCAAACGGGCTGTAGATGTAGCCGAGTATCGGAATGCTAAAGACGATGTGGATCCAGCGAAAAATCGAACGTTTGGTGACATCTTTCATCATTGATTTGTCCTCCATTCTTTTCTCTGGCAATAGCGGGTCACTTACTCTCGCGTGGCTTTCAGTTCGGTGGCTTACTCCGCAGTCGCGGTGACGATGGCCGCCGCCATTGCGAGCTTGTGGTCATTGTTCCAGGGCGGGCCGATGGCCTTTCGCACCTGAAGGAAGTGAGCGTCGAGATTCTCTACACGCAATGCCCGGCGCGCCGCGTCCATCACGCTCTTGGCGTCGTACCAGTGAACGGGCCAACCCCGTGCTTCGGCCGCGGAGGCCAGAGCCTTGCGATACATCACCCAGTCGGCATTGTTCTGGGCATGGTAATCCTTGATTCGTTCGGCGATCGTGGGCGGAAGCGGCGGGCACTTGCGAAGAGCGACGCCAAGAATGCGCGGCACCGCATTCGCGACGGCATCCAAGGCAAGGACCGCGTGCTTCTCCGCCGACAGTTGCACACGCTCGACTAATGCCACGGCCTGGTCGAGCGGGAGTCCTTGAGCTTCGCTGTGGTGCGGAATCTTCGGCAGGCCCTCACCTACGAGTTCCACCCGGCGGCGATCGAGGAGCGTTCCATCACGCGCCGCAGTCACCAGCACCGCCCAACCGCCGTGATCTGATACCCCGATGATGCCACCGCTCTTCGACATGATGTTCCCTTACGCTCAACGCTTCGGGGCGTTGGGCGGCCAATTGGGCGCTTTGACCCCGAACTGCAGGGCGTACTCCGCGTTCAGCCGCTGCCAGCCGGCGAACTTCATGGCATCGGCACCTGCGATGCGGCCGATGGGAGTTCCGCTGAGCAGGTAATCCAGCACATCGAAAGAAATGTGCCAGCCCGCTGCACCCATGGAGACGAAGCCGCGATTGATCTTGGACCACAGCGTCAGGCGCGTGCCGCTGCCCGAGGGCTCAAGTTCCCAACGCATATCGCCGTACTCAAGCGCCTTGGGAGCTTCGACTCGCGTCACTTTGGTTTCGATCGGCGCGGGGTTTCCCACCCAGGTAATCTTCACCGTTCCAAGCGCATCCAAGTTCCCATCGGACACAAAGGGAGCCCACTCGCGCAGCTGTGCGGGATCGATAAGCGCCTGCCATACTTTTTCGGGCGAATGGCGCATCTCTCGGACGAGGATGAGTGTCCACTTGTCTCCGTCCTTTTCAAATATCCTCGCCAAGTTGGCGGGGCCCGGTTCGTAGAGCTGAGGGTCGGTCATCTTCTTCTCCTCTGTCTTACCAGCACGTCTCCAGATCATCTGAACTCGATGATTCTCACGGGAGGCGCCGATCTGCCGGCGCGCTTTGCCGCGGTGCCGAAATCGAACTCAGATCAAGTGGAGCACGGTACGAACGACGTCAGGCACAATGCGGTGGAGTATGACGGGCATCACAAATCGTGCAATCGGATACGCGATCACGACTACAGTGACGGCCGCCATCGCCCACGTGCCGGCCGAGAGATGGCGTTCGAGAGCATCCACCTGAGCGGACCAGAACTGGCAGAACTCGACGGCACTGGCCGCCCCCGGTGTGTACTGCACGCGATTGGTCATCGATTTACCCCTGTTGATTTTCTCTGCCGGAACGTCCCTGCTGAACGTCTTGCCGCTAACGCCCGTCCTACCAGCGCGCGAGCTGAGTAAGCTGAATGAGATTGCCGCAGGTGTCTTTCAGCATGGCAATGGTCGAGCCGGGCACATCCGTAGGCGGCATGGTGAACTCGGCGCCGTGGCCCTTGATCCGCTCGTAATCGCCTTTGACGTCGTCGGTGAAGAACATGATCGCCGGCTGGTTCTGTTGAAAGATCGCCTGTTGGTACGTCTTGGCCGCAGGATTGTTGTTCAACGCGAGCTGCAGTTCGACGCCGTCCGGTTGCTCGGACGAAGCCACGGTCAGCCAGCGATAGGGGCCGTTACTGAAATCGGCCTTCTTGGCAAAGCCTAAAACGTCCGTATAGAAGCGCAGGGCTTTTTCCTGGTCGTCCACATAGATGCTGGTCACTTTGATTTTCATTTCATTTCTCCTCTATCGCGCTCGCGGTTTGGGCCGCGGCGGCTTCTCCTTTGATTTCTCTTTCGTTGGTGTTGGCGGATGCATACGGTCAAGATGGCGTTCGAGTGCATCGATGTGAGCGGACCAGAACCGGCGGAACTGAGCCAGCCACGCATCGAACTCCTGGAATGGTCCCGGTTTCAGCCGGTAGAGACGGCGCTGTGCGTCCACCGTGGATTCGACGAATCCGGCATTACGCAGCACGCGCAGGTGCTTGGAGACGGTCGGCTGCGACATACGAAGCTGCCGCTCGATCTCTCCCACCGACTGTTCGGAAGAGACCAGAAGGCTCAAGATCGCCCGGCGGTTCGGTTCGGCAATGATTTCGAATACGGATTCCACACTCTTCATATACTCCATCACGCATATACGTGTCAAGGCATATATTAAAATAAAAATGAGCGGAGCCCTCTTTGTGGGTCGAAATGCCTTTTCAGTGGGAGTTCGAAAAGTTATTGCGCATTGCTCAGCTTCGGGCGGTTGGCGTCAGAACTGGGCGCCTGCACGACCGTGACTGGCGCTTGCAGCGTGAAGCTCAGCACGGTCTCGGACGGAAACTTGATCTGCTGGCTCTTGGTAGCGGCCTGCACACCACCGCCGACGCCAGCTCCGGCTGCGGCTCCGATGGCAGCGCCTTTACCGCCCCCGGCGAGCGCGCCGATGATGCTGCCGATCACCGCTCCGCCGCCGACTTTCTCGGCGGTGTTCTTGCCGCGCGAGCTGCCGGTCTTGCGATATTGATCCGTCTGCAGGTTATAGGTCTTGCCGCCGGCAGTCAGGCTGTCGAGTTGCATCACGACTTCGGATTGTCCAGCGAACTTGCCCGCGCTCTTCACGGAAACCAGGTGGCCGGCGATGTCGGCTCCGGCGGGAACGGCTTCTTCCCCGTCCGAGGTCAGCGGAGCGTTCAAGGTGGCATGGAATGTGTCGCCAGTCTGATTTTTTTCACTGTCGATGGCGTCGACAAGACGCACCGTCATCTGCGTCCCTTGATCGATGATGAATTTCCTGGGCGGCGGCGGAGGAGCCGGCGCGGGAGCAGGGTTCACATCCGCGGGAGGTGGCGGCACGGCTGCTCCCGGAGGAGGCGTCTGATCATTCGAAGCCATCTCCTGGGACGGCGGCTGCTGATCGTTCGGATTGTTGGCGTCGTAAGCGGAATCGCCAGACGGCTTCGAGTCCCTGTGCTTCCGTTTCTTCTCCGGCTTCTTGGCGGCTCCAGCTTCGGGCTTGGTTTCGGGAGGATTACTGGCGACCTGCGTTGGCGGAGCGGGAGCGGGAGCGGGAGCGGAGCCGGAGTCGGCGCGGCTGCGGCCGTTGCGTCGCCGATCTGTAGATTGTTGATGACCGTCTTCACGCCCGGGATCGAGGCTGCCTGGCGGCCTGCGGCGTCGCGCTGGGCATCATTGTCGACGGTGCCGGAGAGCGTCACGACTCCGTTATTGGCCTGCACGGTGAGTTGCTTGGTGGAAAGGCCGGAATCCTGGCTGAACTTGGATTGAATGTCGCTCGACATCTTGGCGTCGTCGAGCTTCTTGGCGCAGCCCAGGCCCGCCGCGAGAACGATTGCAATTACGAATGAAGACAGCAGAGATTTGGTTTTCATACTCGACTCCTGACGACGACCGAGGTCGCGCCCGACTCCATAGCGATACAGTTTAGATGCTAGGAGGGTTTGCGATAGATGTAAATTGGCGGGACCGGGTTAAAGCGCAGCGGCTGAAGCCGGAATCTTTTGTGGTCCTTACGGCACGGATAAATCCGTGCCCTGATACGAGGCGTTTGGTGGGCCTTGGCCGGAATCGCCACGGAGCGGCGGGACCGCAGGGGCTGAAGCCGGAATCTTTTGCGGTCTTTTAGGGCACGGATAAATCCGCTGCGGTGATCTGAGGCGTTTCGTGCGGATGTCAAGCCGGGAGGGTCACGGCGCGAAGCCGTACCCTACCCGAACCAAGATGGCGGCTAGTGGATGAATTTGTAGTCGACGATGGAGGCGGCCAGCGCGCTGTCGGTTTCTTCGGCGTCCGCGTCTCGGGCGCGCATGACTCGGCCTTGGCAGACCACGTTGCTGTTCTTCTGTCCGGAGATTTCCTCTGGCATCTCGAAGACCATCTCGACCAAGGCGTTTACCGGGAGGGGCTGCGGGCCGTTGAAGAGCACGCCGCTCTGGCTGATGTTTTCGATGATGCCTTCATGCCATGTGCTGGTCTTGTTGACGCGGTAGCGCAGGGGTATATCGAGCTTCAATCGCCGCGCCCGCGGTACCCAGGACGGACGCTTCTCGCGCGAGTGGCTGCGCCGGATACCGGTCTCAGCCTTGCGCTCCACACGCTCGGTGCGGCGCATCGTCGTCCAGTCGTACTTGTATTCCACGGCGCACAGCAGACAAACCTGGTAATAGTCGCCATCGGCGCCACGCCTCGGCCAGGAGAACTCGTGGGAGCAGCGCCCAAGCATAAGCACATCCATTATTTTTTGCGGCATGATCTCGAATTCCGGGTCAACGACCCTGGGACGCAGGGTCATCATCCCTCGAAAAGCGGACATTTGGAAGGTTACTTTCGTGCAGGGTGTTGCCTTCTAAAACCACCTAAGTGCCATCGCTACAGTTATTTACCCTGTGGAAGCTTATTGATGGCGCGGGAAACACAGTGGGGCAAACGGCTTCCCTTCCCAGCCCTGGAATCTGCCCGGCTGGAGGCGCCGGAAGGCCTCGGATGCCCCGTGTATGATCGCGGCATGAGCCCCGGCTCAGACCTGACGGCGTTCATCCTGGCTGGTGGCAAGAGCACCCGCATGGGCACCGACAAGGCTTTCGTGCGGCTCGATGGCCGCACGCTGCTGGCGCGAGCGCTGGAGGTCGCAGGATCGGTGACTACAGAAGTTCGCATCGTTGGCGACCGCACAAAATTCGCAGCGTTCGGGCCAGTGGTTGAAGACATATTTCCAGGATGTGGGCCGCTTGGTGGAATCCACGCGGCGTTGCGAGCCTCAAAGACCGATCTGAATCTTATGCTGGCGGTTGACCTGCCTTTTGTAACTGCGGGGCTGTTGCAGTTCTTAGTCGATCGAGCGAGGGATTCGGCCGGGTCGATGGCGATCGTTCCGCGAACCGGTCAAAGATGGCAGCCACTCTGCGCGATCTACCGGAGAGAATTCGCGGAGCTGGCAGAGATCGCACTGTATGCGGGTCGATACAAGATCGACTCCCTGTTTGCTGAAGGGCAGACGCGCGCGATCTCTGAAGATGAATTGCGAGGCGCCGGCTTCCTGCCGGGAGAATTCCGGAATCTAAATACGCCGGAAGACCTCGCGCAGGCGCGCGGGATGGATAATGAATCTCCAGAAACCGCGGTCAGGTTCCCAGAAAAGAAAGAAGCGCCGTGAAGAAACCGACTTTGCGGGTTACGAAGTGGCTCAGCGATATTCCGATCGAAGCGGTTTGCACTGCCTGCCCCGCGGTCGCGTTCCGAGCCCAGGGTTCGGGGCATCGGCCTGATCGCGAGGAGTACAAAAAGTCTTTGCAGGCGCAGTTCGACGCGCATTGCAGGGCGCTACATGCACCGGCCGAAGCGGCGAATTGAAGAGGGCGCTACGGATCGTAAACGGTGGTGTGCATGCCGGCGTGGCGCGCCGCTTCCTGCATCGCAGAGAGTCTTCGTGTTTGCTGATCGAGCATCTCCTGCATCTGCGCCAAGCGTTCCATCTGGATTGCCTGATACCGGTTGTAGGGCCCTTCGTACTGGGCGCTTCCGGCCGGATGCAGCGACGCGTTCAGATGGTCGATGCGCGCCTGGATCCCGGCAATCCTGTCTTGCTGTTCCTGGATGCGACTTCTCCACTGTTCACCGGCGCGTTGCTCGGCAAGGCTTTTTTCGTCGAAGCGCTGGTTGGAGGCGCGACCTTCGAAAGACCTCTCCACTCCGGAGACCGTAGTCATGGGCTGG
This sequence comes from uncultured Acidobacteriota bacterium, assembly GCA_963700225.1. GTDB lineage: Bacteria > Acidobacteriota > Terriglobia > Terriglobales > Acidobacteriaceae > Sulfotelmatobacter. The sequence continues at coordinate 443,521 of CAVOWU010000009.1, read as the reverse complement.
GATGAGCTGGCTTCCTCGACCGCTGGCGGGGCAGCGGGAAGATCCTTGTTGGTGATGACTCGGGGCGTAACTCCAGAAGCCTCTTGCGCCGACTGCTTCTCGCGGTTCGCGCGGGCGATATCCCCAAGCGATTGCCCCGACTGCCCAAAGCTGGCCGCACTCAATAAAAGTGCAATTGCGAAACCCTTTGTGAACGTTCGGTACATAGCTCCTCCCCGCCGATGGCGCGGAATTGTTTATTCCAGAAGCGCTCCACTAAGTTAACCCGGAGGGCCGCAACCCGACGCAACCAAAGGTGCAGTTCGGGCCAAACGAAAGGCACCAGGAGCAGATGACCAAAGGGACGATGGCACGGATATCAATTGCCATTCGCGAAACGGCAATTGGCGTTAAATCCCGGTCGAGACTCGGGGCAATGAGCGTGAAGCGCGTGATTTCGTCAACCGTGGAAGAGCGGCCCGGCCTGAGACACTGGATCACTTTTTCCTGACAATCACTGGGACGTGCTGGGTCACTAGTTGATCGAATGCCGCCTGCTGCTCGGCGTTCTGAAAAACCCGTTTCGGAATGACCGTAAACGTTCGGGGGCCGTAGTAAAGCACGTACGATTGGGCATCGACCAGAGCTCTCGAATATAGCTCCCACGCGAGATTGGAGTCGATGTGCGCTGTTCGGAAGTGGATGCCGTCCTGTGAGAATGTGAGCGAGTACTCGTCGCGGAACTTCAACTCTCGGCGGAAAGCCAACCGCGGCATGATGAAGAAGGCGGCCAAGAGAATGAGAATGAAGGCCGCGGAAACGCCGAGGAACGCCTTGCCGCTAAGAGATGGCCATAGCCAAAATCCCACGATCCCGACAACTACAGCGACGGAAATGTCCCGCCGAAGCCGCAAATAGTCTGCATAGTGTGCGCGCATCGCTCGAACGTAGTCGCTCTCCGAGTAGCGGAACGTAAGATTGAGTGCTGGATTGTTCACGGCCCTCATTCTAACGGTCTCGGGTCAAAGACGTGACATCCCGACTACGCTCATCGGCAAATGTTCATCTTGCGGGATCCTCCTCAAACAGCCCTCCGTTACAATTTGATAAGGTGAAGAGGATCGAGCGCTGAGCGCTCAGCGCTGACTGCGGAAACCGGCTTATGCCCGACGAGTCCAAACCTGCGCCGTACATCGAGTTTCGCGACGTCTCCAAAGCGTTTGGGGACAACGTCGTGCTGGAGCACGTGAATTTCAATGTCCTTCCGGCCGAGACCGTGTGCATTCTCGGACGGAGCGGCGTCGGAAAGTCCGTCTCGCTGCACCACATCATGGGATTCCTCAAGCCCGACTCCGGGCGCGTGATTGTCGCCGGGCAGGACATCACGGACTACAACGAACAGCAACTCGAAGTCATCCGCAAGAAAGTCACCATGGTGTTTCAGAACGGGGCGCTGTTCGACTCGCTCACCGTCGGGGAGAATATCGCGTTCCCCCTGCGCGAATCGAGGGAACTCAGCGAGGAGCAGATTTTCCAGATCGTCGATGGCCTGCTTGAGATGGTTGGCGTACAGGAGATGCGCGATCTGCTGCCCTCCGATCTTTCCACCGGCATGAAGCGCTCGGTGGCGATCGCGCGTGCGCTGGCGGCCCGGCCCGAATGCGTTCTATATGACGAACCCACGACGATGGTCGATCCTCTGATGGCGCAGTTGCTCGGAGATCTGATCAAGCGGCTCAAGATCCAACTGAACCTGACCAGCATTGTTGTGACTCACGACATGCGACTAGCGAAGAAACTCGCGGAGCGGGTCGTGTTCCTGTACGAAGCCAAAGCGATCTTCTTCGGTTCGTATTCGGAGATGGAGAAGGACCCGCATCCGATCATCCAGGAGTTTCTCGAGCTGGATGAATTGAAACTGGAAGCATAGGAAAAGCAGTAGGTGTGATTCGTGGGTAGTGACCAGTTGAAACCATGGACCCCTGCTTTACTGATCACGATTCAGACTCACACTTTTCAATCCCTGAGCGCCTTGCCCGCCAAAACCAATGCCGCCCGATTGCTCGACCAGCTCGGCATCCGATACGAATTGCGCGAATACAAAGTCGATCCTGACGATCTGGCCGCCGAGACCGTGGCGGCGAAGATCGGGCTTCCGCCGGAACAAGTATTCAAAACGCTGGTGGCGCGCGGAGACCGTAATGGCGCGGTGATGGCCGTTATCCCGGGCGATCAGGAACTCGATTTGAAAGCGCTCGCGGAAGCCGCGGGAGAGCGGAAGATTCAGCTGGCGCCAGTGAAAGAATTGCAATCGCTGACGGGATACATTCGCGGAGGAGTTACGGCGCTTGCCGCCAAGCGCGACCTCCCTGTCTATGTTGACGAAACGATCGAATTGTTCGACGTCATTTCTATCTCGGCCGGGATGCGCGGGCTGCAAATCCTGATCGCTCCTTCCGACTATCTGCGCGCCACGAAAGGCACGCTCGCCGAGTTGAGCCAACCGAAGAAGCCTGGCTAAAGTAGGCGACCTGCCGGCGGTCCTTCTTGTCGCGCAATCTTGTCGCGCAACCTTGTTGTGCAACCCCGGTTGTGATAATTAGGAGGCCTTATGAAAACCACCCTTGCCGCATTGTCTTTGATCGTCACATTCGTGGGTTCAGTTTTGCAGGCTCAGACGGCTGCCGCGCAACCGGCGCCGGACTCAACGGTGATCAAAGCCGCAAGACTGCTCGATGTTCGCAAAGGAACCTACCTGCAGAATGCGGCGGTCTGGATCGAGGCGGACCGCATCAAGGAAATCGGCCGGGCATCCGAGGTTCTGGTGCACGCACCGAAAGATGCGAAGATCATCGACCTCGGCGGAGCCACGCTTCTTCCCGGCCTCATCGACTGCCACACCCACATCATGGCGCGCATGGACGACTCCGACATCGGTTACGTCGTGGGGCTGGCGACGAAGTCGCAGGCGTTCCGTGCCCTCGAAGGAGCCTACGATGCGCGCATCACGATGCAAGCGGGCTACACGACGATTCGTGACGTGGAAAGCGAAGGCTCCGAGTATGCGGACGTGGCGCTGCGCGACGCCATCACGCAAGGTCTTGCCGAAGGCCCGCGCATGCAGGTTGCGACCCGCGCAATTGCAGCCGTAGGACAATACAATCCCTTTGGAGTCTCGCCCGATCTGCCGAACTTTCCCACCGGGGCGCAGATGGTCAGTGGGGTCGAAGAAGCGCGCCGAGCGGTTCGCGAGCAGATTGGTCACGGCGCTGACTTGATCAAGATCTACGCCGACTGGCGCAATCCCACGCTTACCGTTGAAGAGATGCGCGTCGTGGTGGAAGAAGCCCACAAGCAGAAACGCAAAGTAGCCGCGCACGCAACCACCCCCGATGGCATCAAGAACGCGTTACTCGCCGGTGTCGATTCCATTGAGCACGGCCATCGCGCCAACCGCGAAGACCTGGAGATGATGAAGGCCAAGGGAGTTTTCCTGGTTCCCACCATCGGCGGGATCGACGCGATGATCGAGTCGCACAAGAACGAACCTGCCTCTCCAGAGAGGCGCAAGCATCTGGCGGACCTTCTGCAAGGGATTCAGGAGTCGGTGCAGACGGCGAAGAGTCTGGGTGTCAAAATCGCGGCGGGCTATGATGCTTCCTCGCCTGAGACGCAAGGCAAGAATGCCGAAGAACTGGTCGCGCTCACGAAACGCGGATTGACTCCGCTGGAAGCGATTCAGGCCGCGACTGTCAACGCCGCCGAACTGCTTGACTGGCAGGACAAGGTGGGCGCGCTCGAACCGGCGCATTTCGCAGACATCATCGCCGTAGACGGAGATCCATTGAAAGACATCACGGAAGTGCAGCGTGTGAAGTTCGTGATGAAGGGCGGCGTTGTAGCAAAAGACGAGATCACGATGCGCTCGGTCGCCATTCACTAGTCACTCGTACGCGAAGAAGTGGCTCGTGATTAATTGAAGCTTTGGCGTTTCAGAAGCCCTGCGCCACCAGTTCATCGATCGTGAATGAATCCTGCCCGTCGCCCTTGATCATCTTCTCGACGTATTTCGCGATCAGATCCGCTTCCAGATTGACCGGATCCCCCGGCTTCAACGAATGCAGATTCGTCATCTCAACTGTGTGCGGAATGATGGCGATCGAGCAGCGCTCCCGGTTGAGCTTCGCGACGGTCAGGCTGATGCCTTCAATCGAAATCGATCCCTTGAAGACGGTGTATTTCTCTACGTCCTCGGGCAAAGCGATGTGCAGCCACCAGTTCTCGGAGTTGGCGATGCGGTCGAACTCGATCAGCTGGCCGACTCCATCGACGTGGCCCTGCACGATGTGGCCGCCGAAGCGTCCGTCGGCCTTCATGGGCAATTCCAGATTCACCAGCGCGCCTTCATGAATGCGGGAGAATGACGTGCGGGACCAGGTTTCGGGTGCAAGATCGGCGCAGAACGATCCGGGCTTGATATCGAGCGCAGTCAAGCAGACTCCGCTCACGGCAACGCTATGTCCCGTGCCGAGTTCCTTGGGAGTATTTTCGGCGGCGATGGTGATGCGCCGATTTTCCCCTCGCTCTTCGATGCGAATGATCCGTCCAACTTCTTCTACTATGCCGGTGAACATGAGTGCCTCCGGGGAACGGATTATTCTAAACCCTGAGCAATTGGCAGTTGGCACTTCAGCTTGGCATTCGGCGACCGATCATGAAGGGAGGTGTGAACCTATTCGAAATGCAGCCCTGGCTCATTAGCCACTTGCCGAATGCTGATGGCTGACTTCACTCCGCATACGGGTCCCTCAAATATCCCTCCACTGCGAAATCCTCTCCGAAGCGGTGCAGGTGGATGTGCTTTACTTGCGCGGCCTGGTTCATGTGGCGGAAACCCGCGCCGGCGGCGAAGGGGATCGAACCTGTGCCGGCCAGAATCTTGGGAGCGTAATAAAGGAAAACTTTGTCGACCACGTTGGCGGCCAGGGCGGTCCAGTTCACCGTCGCTCCGCCTTCGATCATCAAACTGATGATTTCGAGTTCTCCCAGTCGTTTCAGGATCGCCGGAAGATCCGGGCGTCCATCGGCCTCGAATGCCGACACTTTCTCGACTCGAACTCCCAGTTGTTCCAACTGCGCCTGCTTCTGCGGATCGGCCGACGCGCAGAAGACCAGCACGTCGTCTTTGCGTCTAGTGGCAACGTCCTGCACCAGGCGCGATTCCACCGGCAGCCGCAAGCGCGAATCGAGAATCACGCGTAACAATGGACGCCGCCGCGCCCCGCCGCTTCGATCCGTCAGCAACGGATTATCCGAAAGGATGGTACCCGCGCCCACGAGCAGCGCGTCATTCTGATGCCGCAACTCCTGCACGTGAGCGCGGGCGATTTCGCTTGTCACCCAGCCGCCAGCGGGAGTCCCCGCTGCACGCTCAATTTCTTCGGTTGGAGGCGGAGCAATTTTGCCGTCGAGGGTCATCGCCGCCTTCAGCGTGACCAGTGGAGTTGTGTGGCGGACATAGCGAGCAAAGGCTTCATTCAACTTTCGTGCCTGCTCTTCGAGGCGGCCCACAACCACATGAATACCGGCGGCGCGTAGCTGTTCGAAGCCGCGTCCGCTGACTTTCGGATTGGGATCCGGCATCGAAGCGATCACGCGATGGATGCCGGCCTTGATCAGCGCGTCGGTGCAGGGAGGCGTGCGTCCCTGGTACGCGTGGGGCTCGAGGTTGATGTAAAGTGTGCCGCCGCGCGCCTTCGCGCCAGCTGCCTCGAGCGCGAGAATCTCGGCATGCTTCACGCCCGCGTAGGTATAGGTTCCTGTACCCACGACGTTGCCGTGAGCGTCAGCGATGATCGCGCCCACGTACGGATTCGGCGAGGCTTGACCTATTCCGGCGCGCGCCAATTCGAGTGCGCGGTGAAGATGCTGTTCGTCGGATAAGTGAGCGGCCATTCAGGGAAGAATCTACCACGTGCAAGAACGCAAACGCCGGTCGCGCCCGGCGGACGGACAAATGTGTCCGTCGCTCCGTGCTTTATTCGAATAAGGAATCCACGAAATCTTTTGGATCGAAGGGCAGGAGATCTCCAGCTTTTTCTCCGACGCCGACATAACGCACGGGCAGCCCAAGCTCACGGGAGATCGCGACCACGACTCCGCCTTTGGCCGTGCCATCGAGCTTTGTCAGAACAATTCCAGTGACGCCAGCCGATTCCGTAAACATGCGTGCCTGTTGCAGACCATTCTGCCCGGTAGTCGCGTCCATGACGAGCAAGGTTTCGTGGGGCGCTCCGGGGATGATGCGCTGCGCAGTTCGCCGCATCTTGTCTAATTCGGCCATCAGGCTGGTCTTGGTGTGCAGTCGGCCCGCGGTGTCGACAACAACGTAGTCCGTCTTACGAGCGACCGCGGCCTGCAGCGCGTCAAAGAGCACAGCCGCGGGATCGCCTCCAGCTTTGGTTTTGATAACTTCGGTTCCGGTGCGCTGTCCCCAGATCTCGAGTTGGTCGATAGCTGCGGCTCGAAACGTATCAGCCGCGCACAACAGCACATTCTTGCCTTGAGAGCGGAAGACTTGCGACAGCTTGCCGATGGTAGTCGTCTTGCCCGTGCCGTTCACACCGACTACAAGAATGACTTCGGGCGATCCTTCGACCTTATTCACCGGGCGCGCATTCGCAGCGGTCAGGATTGCCAGCAGCTCTTCCTTCAGGAGCCGCTTGAGCTCATCGACGTTCTTGATCTGCTTGCGGTCGGCTTTATCGCGGAGTTTGCCGAGGACTTCCTGCGTGGTCGTCGATCCGAGGTCGGCGCCGATCAGCGTCGCTTCCAAATCGTCGAGCGTGTTGCTGTCGATTTCTTTGCCGAAGGAGACGACTTCCTCGATACGCTCGGCGAGATTTTCTCGTGTGCGCGTGACCGCCTGCTTCATGCGGTCTAGAAAGCCAGGTTTCTTCTCTTCCTCGAGGCTACCGAACAGAGTTTGAATCATAAGATGGCCGAACTTTGATTATACGGGCAAGAACCGAAGGCTCGGCGTAAGGGAGGGGCAGAGATTGGGGACATTCACCTTCCTTTTAGATTCGTAGCAAATCGCTGGATTCCGGTGACCCAGATGACGAGTTCTTCTGCGCCAGACGTTCGATTTATTCACTCTTGGAGCGAACCGATGCGCATCCTACGCAAGGATTGTTCTTGAGGTACCGGAAAAAGCGGGGCTCTCCCCGACTGGCCCAGTACTGACTTTTGTAGTCGTCGATGCCGGGGCCGGCATGCAAGAAGCTAAAGAAGACATGCCGCGAGGGACGAATCACGATTCCGGTATGCCCGTGCCAGACCACGAGATCTCCGGACTGCGGCTTCGAGACGCGCTGGAATGGTTCGACCCCGGAGTAGAGGTCGTCAGAATCCGCGTAGGCATAAGGAAAGCCGGCGCGTTCGTAGATGGCATGCACCAGATGCGAGCAATCGCGCTCGGCGCGGCGAGGCGTTTTCGAATCGAGAGCGGAAGCGAGCACCGCCAGGCGATCGTCCGAATTCAGGGTACGTTCCTTGCTATGTGCGCCACTGCGGTTCGTTCCGTTCGCAGATGTGCCTGGGTTTGTCGTCGAATAGCCGGATTCCTGCGCCCACGAGGCACACAGCGCAAGCCCAAGAAGGCAGACTGCGAGCGCCGGTTTCGATAGAATCCGCATCGTTCCATTCTGATGCCGATTCCCTTCCCTGCGGAGATTACGATTGTGCACTACCGGTCCAGACGGGAGACCGGGAGGGTCTGAGGGGATGAAGCCACCTTAGCCTGGGTTGGCCGATGCTCCCATCCAAGACTGATTTTCGACACGGTGGTACGTCCATCGGTGATTCGATAGTGCCAAATACACCCTCGACATCCCGTATTCCGCGCGGATTTGCCGCTCCGCCAAAGGTTGCAATCTCTTTCATCTTGACGGGTTTTGAGCCCTGCCATAAAGTCCGTGAGTTATGGAATTACGCGTAGTTAAGGCCGCCGATGGTTGGCGTTCCGGCGACCATGGCGGATGCTGGCACCCGGCCCGCCTTTGGAAGTCATCTTTCTTCGCTGTCCTGGTACTGACGGCCATCTCGTTTACCGCCTGCGGCGGTGGCACGGGCGTCACCAGCCACCCGACGCCGGCACCACCTACTTACACGATCGGGGGCACAATTTCCGGCCTCTCCGGCACCGGACTTGTCCTCGGGAACAATGGCGCGACGCTTGCCGTCAGTGCGAACGGAAGCTTCACTTTCGCAACCGCAGTTTCCAGCGGCACCGCATACACGGTTTCGGTGATCACCCAGCCAGCCAATCCGTCGCAGACTTGCCTGGTAGCAGATGGCGCGGGAACCGCTACTGCCAATGTCACCAGCGTGCAAGTTACCTGCACAACCACCACCGCGCCCTCCTACAACATCAGCGCCGCGGTCACCGGTCTTTCCGGTGGAACACTCGTATTGCAGGACGACGCGGGCAAGCAGTTATCCTTTTCCAGTAATGCTACTCAGACGTTCTCGAATTCGTATGCCAGCGGCGCGACCTACAGCGTCAGCATCGTCACGCAACCTGCGGGCCAGAGTTGCACGCCGAGCAGCAACACCAGCGGAACCATCACGGCGAACGTAACGATCACCGTCACTTGCGCTTCGGTTTCGACGAACTATTCCATCGGCGGCATGGTCTCCGGTCTCTCCGGCAGCCTGGTTTTGCAGGACAACGGCGGCGACAACCTCACGATCACCGCAAATGGATCGTTCACCTTCGCGACGAAACTGGCTCCGGGCAGCACCTATTCCGTGACGGTGTTGACGCAACCATCGGGAGAGACTTGTTCCGTGACCGGCGGCAGCGGAACTGCCAACGCGAATGTCACCAGCGTCAGTGTCGTCTGCAGCGCGACGACTTACACCATAGGCGGCACCGTCTCCGGCCTTTCCGGCACCGGGCTGGTGTTGCAGGACAATGGCAGCGACAACCTGACCATCGCCGCAAATGGAAGTTTCACTTTCGCAACGCAGTTGGCCGCCGGCAGCACCTACGCCGTCACCGTCCTGACCCAGCCATCCAATCCCACACAAACCTGCACCGTAAGCAATGGCACGGGAACGGTCGATGCGGCCGTCACTAACGTGAGCGTCACTTGCAGCACGACAACCTACAGCATTGGCGGAACGCTGTCCGGCTTGACCGGCGGCACCGTGGTGCTCCAAGACAACGGCACCGACAATCTATCGCTCACCAAGAACGGATCGTTCACCTTCGCGACCAAGCTGGCTGCCGGCAGCAGCTACGCCGTATCAGTGCTCACTCAGCCGAATGGACAGTTGTGCACGGTGACCCTCGGCAACGGAACCGCGAATGCCAACGTGACCAACGTTCAGGTCACCTGCGCGGTCTCGAACGGGAGCGCCATCAACCAGATCTTTTTCGGAGCCAGCTTCAACTTCTTTACAACCTGGCCTCCGACCGACGGGCTTGGTCATGTCGCTACTCTCGGCTCCGTACGCCTTTGGGATGACGAAGTGAAATGGGGCCAGATCAACACCGCGTCGGGCGTTTACGACTGGACGACTCTGGACAGCTATATGAGCATGGCCCAGTCCCTGAACTTGAACGTGCTCTATACCTTTGGCGATACGCCCGAATATGCTGGAACCATTCCCGGGGGCAACGTCCATTGCCTCTCGCCCTCGGACTACAGCTGCTCGCCTCCGACCGACGTCAACTCCGATGGAACCGGAACCGATAAATTCTTCTCCACCTTCGTTACCGCGCTGGTCACGCGTTACAAAGGACAGATTTCTTACTACGAATTGTGGAATGAGCCCGACTGCTCGTGCTATTTCGCCGGCACCCAGGCGCAGATGGTTCGCATGAACTCCGATGCTTCGGCGATCATCCATTCGATCGACCCGAATGCCCAGACGCTCAGCCCGTCGGGACACGTGTGGTCACTGCACACCTGGTTCGACGAATATATTCAGGCCGGGGGCGCCGCGACTTTCAACATCGTCAACATGCACATGCGCGGCAACGGCACTCTCAACCTGACTCCCGAGGCGTTCTTGGGAACCTATTCCAACATCGTGGCTGATGTGGCCTCGAACAATCTAAGCAGTCTGCCGCTCTGGGACAGCGAACATGGCATCAAAGCCGACGAGAACTTCAGCGATCCCAACGAACTCGCCGGATACGCTGCCCGGGAGCTTATCCTTCGCGCCAGCGTCGGACTGCCACGACAGTACGTCTATTCATGGGACGACAATCCACCAGTCGGCCTGCAGGGCAACCTGGGCGGTACGGCGTATGACACGGTCGCGGGATGGCTGATCGGTCACACCATCAGCGCTTGCGTTGCCACAGGCACGGTTTATACCTGCAATGTCGACGATGGCCAACTCGTGTGGGATACGGCGCAGTCATGCAGCAATGGCGTTTGCACGTACTCCAACTACACGTATCCGCAGACCTATAAATTCCAAACTGATCTGACCGACACCAAGACCTCGCTGACAGGCGGCACGGTGCCGATCGGATATGAGCCGATCTTCCTGACGGCGCAATAGAGGGATACGTCCGGACGATAGAGACGTACGGACAGCCGCTTCGGGTCCCGCGCACGAAAAAGCGACATCACTTCTCACCTTTCTGCCAGCAATCTGGCTATGATCAAAGCCGGGGATCGTTCCCATCCCCGGCACAACCCAACGTGCATCGTCTCGAAGAAAACATCAGTGCGGCTGCGGTCGAACTTACGCCGGAGGACCTCCGTGAGATCGAAAGCGCGCCTCGAAGATCACGGTGCATGGGACCCGCTATCCCGAACACATTGAGGGGATGAGCAATATCTAGCGAGACGGTTCGTGTCGTGTGGAGAAGCATCGTGCGAATTGGAATTTTAGGCTCGGGTCTGATGGGCGCGAAGCTCGGCACGCTCTTTGCGCGAGCTGGACATGAAGTCGTGTTCAGCTATGCGCGGAGTCAGGAGAAGCTGACGAAGCTTGCGCGCGAGGCCGGATCCAAAGCCCGGGCGGGCACGCCGCGCGAAGCCGCCCAGGACGCCGACGCGCTCCTGATCGCGGTTCATTGGTCCCGGATCGATGACGTGTTGAAACAGGCAGGCGACCTGTCGGGCAAGCTGACCCTGACCTGCTGCCTGCCGATGGATTCAGGCAACACGAAACTTATTCTCGGCGGCGAAACGTCCGGAGCCGAGGAGCTCCAAAAGAAAGCTCCCCATGCCAAGGTCGTGTGTGCGTTCAATACCGTGCCCAGTGAGGTGCTGTTTGGCGCGTTCAGCGCCAAACACCGCGCCCATCGCCCGAGTCTGGTGTACTGCGGCGACGACCAGAGTGCCAAGGTCATCGCGGCCACACTGATCCGTGAAGTGGGTTTCGATCCTGTGGACGCTGGGCCTTTGAGGATCGCCCGTTACACCGAGCCCTTCGCCCTGCTCATGGGCCAGCTTGCATACGAAGGAGACGGAGGCCCAGAATTGGCGTACCGCTTCGAGCGGTTTGGAGAATAGTCGCCATCATGTCAGAGCTCGCCAGGTGGGACAGCTTCTACGTAATCGTCGGCTCGGCGGCCGGGGCCCTGATCGGATTGCAGTTTGTCGTTCTCACGTTGATCGCCGAGCGGCCACCAGCCGGTGCAGCGGAAGCGGGCGCCGCGTTTGGAAGCCCCACGATCGTTCATTTCGGCGCCGTTTTGTTCGTATCGGCACTCTTGCACGCTCCGTTTCAGACGATCACGATCGCAGCAGCAGTTTGGGGCCTCCTGGGCTTCTGCGGAGTTGCGTACACCGCGATCGTAGCCCGACGCATGCGAACGCAAGCTGCGTACCGACCAATATTCGAGGATTGGTTATTTCATGTAGGGCTGCCATTGGCCTCTTACGCAATACTGGCGCTGACGTCATTCGCCGCCGCCGCTCACACGCGCGAGGCCCTGTTTGGAGTCGGCGGGGCCGCGCTGGTGTTGCTTTTTGTCGGCATCCACAACGCCTGGGACAGCGTTTCCTACCATGTCTTCGTTCACAAGGCAGCAACCAGCACAGAGCGACCTCGAGACGAAAATAAACAGCAAGTAAATGAGGGCATTGAGAATGGACATTAAAAGGGTTGGCACACAAGCTTCGGGCAAGGGACCGGCCGATTGGTTTACGGGAACGGCGCGGATTGATCCGCTATTTCAGGCGCCAGATCCGGCGCTAGTGTCGGGTGCCACGGTAACCTTTGAGCCCGGAGCGCGGACGGCATGGCACACACATCCGCTTGGCCAGACGCTGATCGTTACGGCGGGATGCGGCCGGGCGCAGCGCGAAGGCGGGCCAATCGAGGAGATCCATCCCGGGGATGTGGTCTGGTTTTCGCCTGGCGAGAAGCATTGGCATGGCGCCGCTCCGACCACGGCCATGACGCACATCGCCATCCAGGAAAAGAAGGACGGGAAGGTCGTGGACTGGATGGAACATGTAACCGATGCGCAGTACCGCAAGTAATCCGGCGACTGGAGCAAGATTATGCCAAAGCAGAATGTTTCCTTGAAAGACAGCATCGCCAAGGCCAGCGAAATTACGATCACTGTTACCGGCAGAAAGTCGGGACGAATGATTTCGAACCCGATCTGGTTCGTGCTCGACGGAGATAAGCTCTACCTGCTGCCGGTGAAAGGCTCGGATACACAGTGGTACAAGAATGTACTGCAGAAGCCGTCGATTCGTGTCGCTGCGGGCGGCGCAGAGGCTGAGGTGAAAGCCGTTGCCGTTACGGATGCCGCGGGAGTCTCATCTGTGGTCGAGAAATTCCGGGCCAAATACGGGAGCGACGTGAAGAAGTACTATTCGAAGTTCGACGTTGCCGTCGTAGCACAGCTGCACTGACAGTGGGCTTTTGGCATGAACCGCCTTCGCCGCTTGCAATCAACCGCAAAGCGGGCGTATAGGCGAGTTAAGGGATCCGCTGAAAGACAGCAGAATCTTGCTCAGCGGGCTGGGGATCCAAGGGGTTTTCATAACGCGAGTCATCCGCATTCGGAGAATACGGTTGGAGGGGAGTTATCTATGGCCACACTCAATGTGAATGGAGTCCGGCGCGAGGTGAAGGCACCTGACGACACCCCGCTACTTTACGTTTTGCGCAATGATCTCGAGCTGATCGGTCCGCAGTTCGGTTGCGGACTCGCGCAGTGCGGAGCCTGCGCTGTTTTGGTCGACGGCAAGGAAACGCGTTCCTGCGTGACTCCGGTCGCGAGCGTCGCCAACCAGGAGATCACCACGCTTGAAGGTCTGCCTGCGAGATGGGCCAAACTCAAGGGCCTCTCGGCGGAGGAAGCTAAAACGACTCTTCATCCGGTGCAGCAAGCGTGGATCGAGGAACAGACTCCTCAATGCGGGTTTTGCCAGAACGGGATGATGATCAAAGCGACAGAACTCCTCGAGAGCAATCCGCATCCGACGCTGACGCAAATTAAAGAGGCCTTCACCACATCGGGAGTGTCGCCGAATCTGTGCCGCTGCGGAACCTACGTTGCGATCATTGAGGCCGTTCAACATGCCGCCACGATCATGGCGAAGAGGAGTTAAGCGATGGCAACCATGAGTGAAAAGCCCGCCAATTTTCTCGGACCCACGCTGTCGCGCCGCCAATTTATCAAAGCGGGCGGCGTTCTCGCCGTGGGATTCAGCTTTGTTGGCACTGAACTGCTGAAGGCCGATACGGCGAAGGTCGCTACGTTCAAGAACTCGCTCGATCCGACGCTCGGAAGTTCGTGGATTGAGATTCATCCGGACAACACCGTGCTGATTCGCACCGGGAAGAGCGACTTCGGGCAGGGCTCGACCTTTACTGCCTACCGTCAGATTGTTGCCGATGAGTTGAGCGTGCCGTTCGAAGCGATCACCACCGTCGTTACGGGACATACCGATCTCACGCCGGACGGCAGCGGAGCCTTCGATTTCCTCGGACGTGGAACGCCGAATATCCGCAAGGCGGCCGCCTATACGTATCAAGCTCTGCTCGACCTTGCATCAGAAAAACTCGGCGTGCCGAAAGATAAGCTTTCGGTGAAAGACGGCGTCGTGTCGGGCGGAGGGAAGAGCGTTTCGTACGGCGACCTCGTCAAGAATCAGCAATTGAAGCTGACGATCCCGGTGAAGGGCGATCTCACCAGCATCTTTGGATTGACGATCGAAGGCAATCCGCCGATGAAGCCGGTAAGCGAGTACACGGTGATCGGAAAGTCGTTCAAGAATTCCATTATTAGTTCGAAAGTGGCGGCGAAAGAGACTTGGGCAACCGATGTGCGTCTGCCGGGGATGTTGCACGCGCGGATGGTTCATCCGAAAACGCTCGGATCAACGCTTGTCTCCGCAGGACAACTGGACAAAGCGCAGTTCCCGAACTCGCAAGTCGTCGTGAAAGGGAATCTCGTCGGAGTGCTTGCGCCGACGGAGTGGGAAGCGATCCAGGCAGCCGAGCAAGTTGCGGGCACTACGAAGTGGACCGATTGGAAAGGGCTGCCGGGAAACGCAAAACTCTACCAGCATCTGCGAGAACAGTCGGATTGGACTTCCGCACCGGTTGAGAAGAGCAAGGATTCGAAAGGGGATGTCGCTCCTGCGCTCGCGTCGGCGCACAAGAAGCATTCGGCCACGTATCAGCTTTCTTACATGAAGCACGCGCCGATCGGTCCGACGATGGCGGTTGCCGATGTAAAGGCTGACGGCACGGTGCATATCTACGTACACAATCAGAATCCGCAAGCGCTTCGCGGCGAAATCGCGACCATGCTCGGCACCACGCCCGATCACGTGATCGTGCACGCGTATCCCGGCCCCGGCCATTACGGCAGATCGAATGGCGGAAACTCGGGCGCGGAAGATGAGGCGGTGCTGTTGTCGCAAGCGGTCGGCAAGCCGGTGCGCGTGCAATGGATGCGTGCCGATGATATGCAGTGGTCCACGCAATCGGCGGCGGCCTACTCCGATGTTCAGATTGCGATCGACGAAAAAGGCAAAATGGCCGCGTATCAAATCGATCATTACATGCCGGCCATGCAAGATGATCGACCGGTCGGCGCCATTCTGGCGGGGTTGCCGACAATGACTGCTCCTCAAGTCCATTCGGATGGCGTGACCTCGACCGTCAACGGAATTGAAGACCCATGGGTTTACGCCCAGGTTCCGAACCTGATCGAAAATGGGCACGGCACGTTCCAGGTAGGACAGAAAGAATCGCCGCTCGCTGTCGGAATCCGCGACCACAGCATGCGAACGCCCGGACAGTTTCAGCAGAACTACCCGCGCGAGCTGGCAATCAATGAAGCAGCAGCGCTTGCGGGTGCGGACGCAATCCAGTTTCGCATCGACCACACAAGCGACGAGCGCGCAGTCGGA
The DNA here is from genome assembly GCA_963700225.1 of uncultured Acidobacteriota bacterium. Taxonomy (GTDB): domain Bacteria; phylum Acidobacteriota; class Terriglobia; order Terriglobales; family Acidobacteriaceae; genus Sulfotelmatobacter. The sequence continues at coordinate 428,129 of CAVOWU010000009.1, read as the reverse complement.
GTGCTGAAAGCGGTCCGGGAGGGCTCCGGTTGGGACACGCGTCCTTCACCGCGGCCTGCCCCTGTATCGACTGGAGCCACGCCCGTGCGGGGTCGCGGAGTTTCCCTGATGCTGCGCAGCGGAAGCTATTGGGCCTGCGTTTGCCAGATCGCCGTCACTCCCAGCACCGGAGCCATCGCTGTGGAGAAGTACACGATCGCGGTAGATCCCGGCATCGTCGTGAACCCGATGCAGTTGAAGAGGAACGTCGAGGGCGGCGCGGTCATGGGGATCAGCCACGCGCTGTTCGAAGAAATGATGTTTGACGAGAGCGGAATCACCACCGAGGACTGGACCAGCTATCCCATTCCTACCATGGCGGACATCCCGGAGATCAAAGTCGTGCTGCTCAACAATCCGAAGGTTGGAGCATACGGCGGAGGCTCCGAAGCTGCGAATGCGCTCGCGGCGCCCGCGATTGCAGCGGCGGTCCACGACGCGACCGGCAAGATCATCCGGCGGCTTCCGATGAAAGCCGCTTATGTGCAGGCTCTCTTGAAGGCCTAACCGGGCAAAGCCGCAGTTTTCTTAGTTTGGAAACTTTGTCCGAATACGAAGCGGAGCTCATCGCGCCGATGAGCTCCACCTCGAGTCTTCACGTCGGATACTCGCCGGTCGTGACTCCCAGCTCATCGCTAGAAAAAAAACAGGCCGCTCTGGGGGAGGCAATGAGCGGCCTGGTTGGCGAAGTCCTCCGGGGAGGAGGGTAAGCTTTTAAATTACATCGATGACGGATTGCTGCCGGCTGCGGCCGGGGCTGCCGGCTGCGCGTCGGTGCCCACGGTGTTGGTCATCAGGCGAACGTCGACGCGGCGGTTATCCGCACGGCCAGCCGAGGTCTTGTTGGTCTCGACGGGCTTGTCCTTGCCGAGGCCGATCACATAAATCTTGTGTGCCGGCACGTTGTACTTTGACGCCAGATACTGAATCACGGAGTTGGCGCGGCGCTGGCTCAGATCATAGTTGTAATCTGCCGGTCCGACCGAATCCGTTCCGCCTTCCAGCGCGATGATGTATCCCTTGGTGGTAGCGATGCTCGTAGCCAGCTGATCGAGCGATTCCTTTGCCTTCGGGGTCAGGCCATCTTTGTTGAATCCGAACTTTACGGAAGTCTCGGCAACCGCGTGATAGTTGTCGAGGTTAGCGACCGTGTTGGTCAGCACGCCCACGCGAGTGTTAGCGGCGTCAGCCGTCTGCTGCGCCTGGCTAGCATTCTGGGTGGCCGTGGCTGTCTTCTGCTCGACTTCGGCAGTCTTGGCGTTGACGGCCTGGATGCCGGCCTGGGCACGAGCGTCAACGTCCTTGATGTCCTTGGAATTCTTCGCGGTGAGATCATCAAGCTCATTCGTCTTGTTGATCAGCGGCGTGGTCTGTTGCTTGACGTAATTCTTGCTGGCACAGCCGACCGTAGCCACCATGCTTGCTGCCAGGCAAATTGCTAACGAAGTGCGGTTCATAGGGTGAGGCTCCTTAGATTCCATCGATCTGGCGCGGCCTGGGTTGCCCGCGCACGCAGTGTGCAAATTCTTAGCCCTGGGAATGACTTACCAATATACAAGTCCCACTCTCACTTTTGCACGGGAGATGCCAGTTCCGGGGCCGCAGTCTCCACAGGGTAAGTATATCCGTTTTCAATGAGTTGCGCCCAGCGAACCAGGGGGTCGGACCGCCGCACCATCGGAGTAGATGAAGCAAAGGGCACATAATGGATGGAAATTTTATACGGTGGCGCTCAGATCACGGCAACTCACTGGCTACGAGGAGGGGAAACGAGCGGGATGGCTTCTCGTTTATTTCGCTGGTATACGCGGAAATCACTATAATCGGTGATCGCCGCGTGTTGAGGATAATGCTCACGCCAAGACAGCCAGTAGCGATATTTACCGCGCGGCGATGGTACTCGTCGTTGGCTTGAGCAAACAATGATGAGCCTGTATCGACGGTTCCCCTCTGAGCGCGAGAAGCCCTTGCGAGAAGAAACATTGGTTGGTCTACCGGAGATCGCTCCGGCGTGACGCATAAAGCGCTGTCCGCCACCGTTCGACTTGGCACGCTCCAGATGGTCACGAATGATTCGCCCAACCGGCACACCCGTGCGTCGAGACCTGTCCTTCAACCAATTCCACAGTTCTTCTGTAAGGCGAATTGTCAGTGCATGACTCATACGACAATCTTGTACCACACCGCAGCGGGGTGCCCTTTTGCTTCCAATCCTACTTCCAAATTCCTGTGATCAGCTCGGCGTCGCGGTCATTCGAGGTCAAAGGCGCGAGCCCAAAGTTCTCTTCGATGGTGCGCAAAACGCTGTAATGGTCGTAACGCTTCGCCAGCGCGGCAGGATCCTGCTGGTTCGCCGGCTTCACCATGTCGCCCAGAAATATCGTGTAAATGCGGTTGTCTTCATTTCCACCGGACTCATCGAAGGTCACGACGACGAGCGTCCCTTTGCGCAGACGCTCGGGTAAGGCTTCATCGAGAAATTTCATCAGCCACGCTCCAGCGACCTCCGCCGTGGTGTCGTGGCCGTCATGGTTCATGTTGGGCGTGTAGAAGGAATACGCCACCAGCCCCTTACGTGCGTCTTGCACGAAGTAGTTGTCGGCCTTGCTGGAATCCACGCGAATGACGCGGTCGCAATACTTCTCCTGAACTTCGCGGAAGCTGAGGAACGGCACGTGGCGGCGGACGTAGTTACCGCGTTTGTCGGCGACACGCTGGTCGGAGATATCCCAAGGACAGCTGCCATCGGGAAGTTCCTCCGCGTACTGCTTGAAGTCGAGGCCAGCGGCGATCAGGCGGCCGGCAATGGTCTTGTGCTCGGGGTCGTTGGCGAAATTTACCTGCTTGTCGCCGAGAAAACTTCCACGGCGATGAATACCGAAGTCAGTTCCCGCAATCATCGCCAGGTAGTTCGGATAGGAAGGATGGAATAGGGCGTGGAAATTCGTGAAGCTGGCGCCGCGCGCGGCTAGAGCGGCCAGATTCGGATCCCGGATGGCGCGTTCATAGTCCACATTTTCGAGGACGATGATGACAACCCGGTCGAAGTAATGGGCTTTGGAACGCGCCGCAGCGCGGGCAGCCTCTTCTTCTTTTCCCTGCGGAGACTGGGTGATTTGCGGCTGCTGGGATGAATCGGATGCAGGCGTCGCGCGCTGGGAGGACGCGTAAGTCACAACCGAGAACAGAACCGTCACCAAGATCATTACGGCACGGACGACACTCGACAGCCGCACCGCTGGGGCGAGTTGAATGGAACTCATCTGTCCTTTTTGTAACACAATGGGGGCACTCTCCATCCAATAGAATGGAGTCTCCGCGCGCCCATGGACTTGCTGGCAAAAATCCGCACCATCCCGACCGAGCCCGGCGTGTATCTCTACAAGAACGCGGAGGGCGACGTTATCTATGTCGGGAAAGCGAAGAACCTGCGCAGCCGCGTGTCGAGTTATTTTCACGAAGGCCGCTGGGAGGACGCGAAGACCGGAACGCTCGTGCGCGAGGCCGTCGATGTGGAATACATCGTGGTCGCCAACAATAAAGAGGCGCTGGCGCTTGAGAATAACCTGATCAAGCAGCGCAAGCCGCGCTTCAACATCCTGCTGCGCGACGATAAGACGTATCCGTACGTGAAGTTGACGCTGGGCGAACGCTGGCCGCGAGTGTACGTGACGCGGCGACTGCGAAAAGATGGCAGCGCATACTACGGGCCGTACTTCCCTGCCAACCTGGCGTATCGAATTGTCGATCTGATCCACCGCAATTTTCTGATTCCCTCGTGCAAAGTCGATCTGACGCGATTTCATCCGCGGCCTTGCTTGCAGTACTACATCAAGCGATGCCTGGGACCCTGCGTACAGGAATTGACGACGCCGGACATTTATCAGGAAGCGGTGCGCGATGTGAAGATGTTCTTGGAAGGACGTCCGACGGACCTGGCGCGATCGCTGCGCGAACGCATGGAGAAGGCCGCGACGGATCAGGAATATGAGCGGGCGGCGCGATATCGGGACCTGATTTCGACGGTGGAGCAGTTGCAGGAACGCCAGCGGATTGCCGCCGCTGAAGGCGATGATGCGGACGTGTTCGGCTATCACTACGAGAACGGCATGCTGGCGGTGAATCTGTTTCATATGCGCGCCGGGAAGATGGTCGACCGTCGCGAGTTTTTCTGGGAAGAGTTGCCCGAGTTCGGGTCAGCCGGGGCCGCGGATCGCTCATCGAACGGTGGAGAGGCGGGCGGGCCTCGCAGCGCATCGGCGGCGGGACGAGACTTCCGAAGCGAGCGGCCTCGCTCCGCTCGAGGACGGAGGAATTCGTCCATCCCTCCACGATCGGTTTCATCCGGGAGAATTTTTCTCTGCGCTGCTGAAGCAGCTTTACATCGGGCAGCCGTATGTTCCGCGAAATCTTTATGTGCCGGTCGGCTTTGAGGATTGTGAAGAACTCGAAGACCTACTCTCCGAGCAAAATGCCGGCGAGGGCGCACGTGCCACACGCGTGCATATTCTCGCGCCACGAAGGGGAGATAAACGGTCGCTGATCGATCTCGCCGGCAACAATGCCAAGCAGTCGTATGACCAACGTTTCCGGGTCCTCAAGCCGAATGCACGGAAGATCCAGGAAGAGTTGCAGGAAGTCGTGAGCCTGCTGGAGCTGCCGAAGCGGATCGAATGCTTCGACATCTCGCACATTCAGGGAGCAGAGACGGTCGCGTCGATGGTGGTGTGGGAAGACGGCAAGATGAAGAAGTCGGACTACCGCAAATTCATCATTCGCACGGTCGAGGGTGTGGACGATTTCGCGTCGATGCGCGAGGTAGTGACCCGTCGTTACAAGCGCTTGCAAGATGAGCAGAAGAAAATGCCGAGCCTGGTGCTGATTGACGGCGGCCTCGGACAGCTGCATGCAGCGGCCGAAGCGCTCGAAAAGCTCGAGATTATCAACCAGCCTCTGGCCGCGATTGCCAAGCGTGAAGAAATTCTGTATGTCTACGGTCAGGAGAAAGATCCGATCGCTCTCGATCATCACTCGCCGGTGCTGCATTTGATCCAGCAGATTCGCGATGAAGCGCACCGCTTTGCCGTAACCTTTCACCGCAAGCGGAGGCAGATGCGGGACCGATCGACCGAATTGCTGGAAATCCCCGGCGTAGGCGCGAGCACAACGCGGCGCCTGCTGGAACATTTTGGCAGCGTGCAGGCGGTGAAGCAGGCGGATCCGTCGGCGTTATCGGCGGTCGTGACGCGCGTTCAGGCCGAGGCGATACGCAATCATTTTCAGAAGTGAACTTCAAAGAACCACGGCGACGATAGGAAATGAGGAACTTTGACCCCAATAAACGGTACCCAACGAGAGAAGTATGTGATCAGCGCGTCGGCTGTGGTGCCAGCCCGGCAGGAGCGCGTGTATTCGTTGATTGCGAATTACAACGACGGTCATCCGCGAATTCTCCCGAAGCAGTTCAGCAACCTGACGGTCGAGCAGGGCGGCGTGGGCGCGGGCACAGTGATCCGCTTTCAGATGAGCGTAATGGGCAAGAAACAAACCTTTCGCGCGGCGATCTCGGAACCGGAACCCGGGCGGGTGTTGGTGGAAACGCTCCTGGATGGGAATGGAGCGGTGACGACGTTCACCGTGAACCCAGGAACCGCGCCCGCAGATTCGCATGTGACGATTTCGACCGAACTGCCGGTTCGGAGCGGATTTCTCGGGGTGCTGGAAAGCAAGTTCTCGGCGCTCCTGTTGCGGCCGATGTATACGAAGGAATTGCAGAATTTGGCACGGGTGGCGACGGGGCCGTTCGGAACGTAACGCCCGCTTAGGACTTCGGTTCGGGACTTGCATTGCCCATATCGAGCGCTACTTTCCACTTACCGTCCTTCTGCAGCTTCCAGATGCTGGTGTACTTGCCGTATTCGATGTGCGGCTTCCCATCTTTATCTTTCGAGTGAAATTCATAGGTGCCGTAGGTGTAGCCGAGATCGCCGGAGGAAGCGATGTCGCCGCCGACGGGCGTCCAGATGAGTCGATTGTTGGGGTCGTCGAGAAATCCCATGCCCTTGGCGATATTCTCCTTGCCCGGAATGAGCGGTCCGCCGTTCGGCACTTCGACTGCGTCGGCGGCGTAATAGGACATGTAGCCAGTTGATCCCTTGTCGGCGGCTGCTTTCATGAATTCCGCCTTCAAGTTGCTTGAGCGTGTCGACGGTCGCTTTGGGAGAGGCGGCAACGGTTCTGTGAGCGGCGGGAAAAACGATTGGGGCAACCAGGAATGCGACCACTAAAACCGGCAGGAAGAACGACTTCATGGAACCTCCCTAAGCTTGGCGGGGTCATTCTACGCTTCCAGCGTCCGTCAAAACCTATCACCACGAATGGCACCAGGGTTCACGAAGGAAATCTGGCAGAACTGGATCTCTTTTGTGGTTCTTGCTCCTTCCGGGCTAAACTAGCGGCCATCCTATGAAGCGAACGGTCTTCCCATTTCTCGCGCTCTTCGTGCTGCAGATTGCGTTCGTGCGCACGATCTCTGCTCAAACTTCAACTTCGCCTGACATGGCCACTCCGCAGGAGAAACATCTGCGCAACGTGCATCAGCTGACGTTTGGAGGACAGAACGCTGAAGCTTACTTCTCCTCCGACGGAAGAAAGCTGATCTACCAGTCGACCCACGGCGACGTGAAGTGCGACCAGATTTTCGAGATGAATATTGACGGCACCGACCAGCACATGGTCTCGACCGGCAAGGGACGCACCACCTGCAGCTTTTTCTTTCCCGACGGCAAGAAGATTCTTTATGCCTCGACGCATCTTGCCAGCCCCGAATGCCCGCCCAGGCCCGACTACTCGAAGGGCTACGTGTGGGGTGTATATGCGGGATATGACATCTTCACCGCGAATCCGGATGGTTCGGATCTGAAGCAATTGACCACCACACCGGGCTATGACGCCGAAGCGACGATCTCGCTCGATGGCAAGAAAATTACCTTCACTTCGATGCGCAACGGCGATCTCGACATCTACACGATGGATGCCGATGGGAAACACGTCAAGCAACTGACGCACGAGTTGGGGTACGACGGCGGCCCAACGTTTTCACCTGATGGCAAGTGGATCGTCTACCGGGCCTACCATCCTCAGAACGAGAAAGAGATCTCCGACTATAAGGAGTTGCTTTCGCGGAATCTGATCCGGCCGACGTCTCTGGAAATCTGGATCATGAGGGCGGACGGGAGCGAGAAGAAGCAGATCACGAATCTAGGCGCGGCCAGCTTTGGGCCGGCATTCACGGCCGACGGCAAGCGAATTATTTTTTCGTCGAATTATGATCCGCAGACGCACGCGACCGGAGGCGAGGGAAATTTCGAGTTGTGGATGATGAATCCGGATGGCAGCGGGCTGGAGCGCATCACGTACAGCGTCGGCTTCGACGGATTCCCGATGTTCTCTCCCGATGGTAAGAAACTGGTGTGGGCGTCCAACCGCAACGCAAAGGTGCCGCACGAAACGAATGTTTTTATTGGGGATTGGGTGCCGTAGGCTTTTCGAGGACGGCGTTCGGCGCCGAGTTGCGCAGGACACCCGGTTTTCCAGGATAGCGGTCGATTAAAGATACAGCAGGTTTCGGAAACGCAGACGAGAACGTTGGTTGAGTATCGGACGCTCTGGCTCTCAGGGCTAGCCAAACAGTGACCGAGATCATCCCGCACCAGCCAAGCAACCTCACCACCATCGCAATTCTCGTGTCGTAGTTCAGCACGCCGAGGCTGGAGAAGATCTTGAAGAAGTCATGCTCCACAAAATCCGGATCGCCCGTCGTGACTAGCGGAAGTTCCTGTGCCCGCGCGTCGGCCATGTAGGTTGCGGTGTAGAGCCAGTTTTCGAAAAAGAAAAACAAGCAGAAGACGAAGCCGGATGTCTGCCGCTCCGTGAAGAAATACGCCGCCAGCAGAAACGGAACAAGCCACTGCAGCAGGGTGCCTCCCCACAGGCAGAGCGTCGGGCCGAACCACGCGAAGAGATTGTGTCCGCCCTCGTGGACGACTAGATTCGCGCTGTCGATGAACAGGAATCCACCGTGCGCGTTAAACGCGTAGACCATGAATCCCAGGTAGAACGCCAGCCACGCTGCCAACGCTGGCCGGGATACCCGATGCCACGGTCGATCCAAAATTGACTGAAAATATTCCAACATGCGATACCTCGATGTTAAGGGCGGAATTCCAGGCTGGGGAGATTACGAACGTGCGCGTCCGCACCGGCCTGGAACGGCCACGAAGCCACCGGCCAATGACTAGGGCTTATGGCATCGCATCGCGATATCGTTTCTTGCTAGAGTGTTGTGACGCTCCAACGGATATTGAGTAACTGACCGAGCCCTCACTGGGACATCCTATGAAAGTGCGACATTGGATCACCGCAATCGTGTTGCTTCTGCTGATGGGCGCAGCTATCGGCGGATTGCTATGGACGCGAGAACTACCCGAGCCGAGCGACGAAGCCACAGCAACGCCCACCAAGAAGGCGCTGGGGAAGAAAGCAGCGGCTGCGCAGCGCCCGTTGGTCGACCAGCGTCCTTTGCAGACTGCGCAACGAATGGCCGCGACGGCAGCGACTCCGGAGGAGCAGGCATTAGCGCACGAAGCAGAAAAGACCGGCGACCACGAAGTGGATCTGGCGTTTTTCGACGCGATCCGTTCGGCTCAGCAGAATCCCCCGCCGCTATCCGCCGAGGCGAAGCAAATTGCCGCCCGAAAGATCAAGGCGGAGCAGACGGTGAAAGACGATCAGGAGAATGTCGCGCTCCTGACGCGGAAACTTGCGGCCGCCCCCGAAGCGCAGAAAGATAATCTGCAGGATCAGCTCGACGTCGCCAAGGCGCAGACGGATCTCGACCAGGATGAACTGGATGATGCGACGGAGGACCTTGATCAGGCGGGCGGCGATCCGCAATCGAAGATCAAGCGGTTGCAGGCGGAACACGAAGCGGGGGAGCACAGCGGAACCGTAACTGTAGGCTCGGCGGTGAATCCGCACGAGCAGGATTACCAGTCCCATACCTTATTAAACGTGTTTCGCGCGTGGCGGGCGCTGCGCGAGAAGAAGGCGCTACTGGAGCAGGCTCGCGCAGAGACTGCGGAAAAACAGAAATACCTGACCCAGCGGCATGATGAATTGGAAGCCCAGGTAGAGAAGGACAAGGAAAGCCGCGACGCCGCCAAACAGCAGGCGAAGGGATTCTCCAAGGGAAACGCCGGCGCCAGCCGCGACGATTCGAAGGCGGCGGCCAAAGCGGCTCTCGACGCCTTGAAGCAATACACCATCGACCAGAAGAATCTGGCGGATCGCGGGCGGCGGCTGCAGGACGAACAGGATCTCAGCGAGATCTATGCGAACTGGATCGCGCTGGTCGAGACGCGCGAGCGTTCGGCTCTGCACCACATGATCGAAGCGTTGCTCTGGATCCTGCTGGTTATCTTCGCGGTCTATCTGGCGGCCCGCTTGATTGAACACCTGTTTACCGGGATGTCGGCGGAGAACAAGCGCATCGACACGCTGCGCGCGGTGGTGAAGTTTGCGGTGCAAGCTTTGGGTGCGCTGGTGATCCTGTTTATCGTCCTGGGTATGCCGACGCAGACGACCACGGTGCTTGGGCTGGCAGGCGCCGGGCTGACGGTCGCCATGAAGGACTTCATCGTGGCGTTCTTTGGCTGGTTCGTACTGATGGGCAGGAACGGCATTCGCGTGGGTGATTGGGTCGAGATCAACGGCGTGGGTGGAGAAGTGGTTGAGGTCGGACTTCTGAAAACCGTGCTGCTCGAAACCGGCAACTGGACCGACTCGAGCCATCCCACGGGACGCCGCGTGTCCTTCGTCAACAGCTTTGCCATCGAAGGACATTTCTTCAACTTCACGACTTCGGGCCAATGGATGTGGGATGAACTGCAGGTTCTGATTCCCGCGAGCCAGGATCCGTATCCGGTTATCGACGGCATCCAAAAGCTGGTGGAGGCGGAGACGAAAGCCAACGCCGGCAAAGCCGAAGCCGAATGGCAACAAACCACGACGCGCTATCGGGCGAAGACTCTCTCAGCCACACCTGGCATTAATGTGGTGCCGACGGGCTCGGGGATCGAAGTCCACGTGCGCTACATTACGCGGGCCTACGAACGACATGACGCGCGAAAGCGGCTGTACGATGCGGTCGTCCAATTGATGCATGGAAAGCGGGAAGCGGTGAGCACGAGCAGCACTTAGCTTATAGCTTTCAGCTGTCAGCCGGCTTGTCTTTGACTCGAAGCATCTAGAGAGCGGATTTCGCTGCCGCAGTCTCGAAACCCGATTTGCCAAATGCCCGAATTGTTAACTGCAGATTCTCCGGAGGAACTCTGAGTAAATCCGCAACGAATTTAGGCACGCTGATTGTTACCGGCGCCAGTCGCGGAATCGGCGCGGCCATCGCTCGATTGGCGAGCCAGCGTGGCTTTGCGGTCGCGGTCAATTTCTGTAGCGGCGAGGCCGAGGCGAAAAAGGTTGTTGATGAGATTTCTGCTGCCGGCGGACGAGCATTCCCGGTGCATGCGGATGTCTCCGTCGAAGACCAGGTGGTGCGGATGTTCGAAGTGGCAGAGCGCGAACTGGGACCGATCAAAGGTCTCGTCAACAATGCCGGCGTGACTGGTGGATTTGCACGAGTCGAAGACGTTTCCGTCGCGGCAATCGAGAAAGTATTCGCCGTCAACGTGACTGGATCCATTCTGTGCGCCCGCGAAGCCGTGCGGCGCATGTCGACTAAGCGCGGGGGATGCGGTGGCGCGATCGTCAACATTTCGTCCCGCGCTGCGCATACCGGAGGCGCCGGCGAATGGGTGCATTACGCGGCGTCAAAGGGCGCGATCGATAGCTTTACCATCGGACTGGCTCGCGAGGTCGCTACCGAAGGAATCCGCGTGAACGCGGTCGCGCCCGGACTTACCGACACCGACCTGCACGCTGCCAACGGCGAACCCGGACGCCTGCAGCGATTGATGGGAACCATCCCCATGGGACGGGCCGGTCTGCCGCATGAAATTGCCGAGGGAGTGCTGTGGCTGCTGTCTCCAGCGGCTGCATACACAACTGGAGCAATTCTTGCGATTGGCGGGGGACGATAGGAATTTGTAGGGTCAGGGGTCAGTGCTTCAGTAGCCAGGGGCTCGTGAATAGTGGCTAGCTATGAGTGCTACTTGGTATCATCTCGTCGCATCTATTTTTGTAATCTCGTAGCACCAGCGGAGAGTTCTGCTTTTCTTCTCTCCGCTGACACACCCGAAGGAGGCCCTCATGGCACGAGTCACCGGAATCGGCGGCGTCTTCCTCAAAGCCCGCGACCCCAAAGCCCTCGCTGGCTGGTATGCCCAGCATCTCGGCATCCAGCTTGCCGAATACGGCGGTGCCAGCTTCCTATGGTCCGATGAAGTCCCGGCCAGTACCGGCCAAACCACCTGGATGCTCTTCCCCGACACCACCAAACACTTCGGCGCCCCTACCCAGCGCGCCATGATCAACTACCGCGTCGACGACCTTCAAGGCCTCCTCAGCCAGCTCCGCGCCGCCAATGTTCCCATCGACCCCGACCAGCAGTCCCTCCCCTACGGCCATTTCGCCTGGATCACCGATCCCGAGGGCAACCGCCTCGAACTCTGGCAACCACTCGTCGAGACACCGTAAAGTTGGCTGAACTCTAGCTGCTCCCGCCGCGGGAGCAGCGCACAAAATCCGGTGAGAGTCGTCGCGCATGGCTGGTCTCATGGTGGGTATTCATTAGACACTCCCCACTATTCACTGCCGTCTCACTTCCGATCCGCTTCCAGATTCTTTCTCAGATACTCCTTGATCTTCTCCGGCAGGCGCGAAGTGTGAAGAAGATCGCGCAGTTGTGCGGGCGGAATGCGTCTGGCGAATTCGATCGCGCGGGCGAGAGGGGTATGAGCGTTACGCAGTAAAGCAGCGCGAATTTCCAAACGATACGACCATTTCGAGTGATGACTCACCGCTTCGACGAAAGCAGGAGTCGTGGTGCTTCGCTGCAACGCCTTCACGATCGCGGTCTCCGTCAGTCGCGGATTTTCCAGCGCGGGCTTCCAAACCTGGGACTCTTTATCGAGCAGCAGAGCACCGGCGACCATCTGCGATGAACGGCGGGCCAGCGAGATGCGTTCGCCAAGGCCGATCGATGCCAGTCGAGCCACAAGCTGCTCGTCGGCGACGCGCTTCAGGTCAGCCGCGGTCGCGGGTAGCAGCGCGAAGTGCATCAGCTCGAAGTTGAAGAATTCGCGGATCAGGCGCAGCGCCACGCGGCGCGGTGCGTGCGGATGAGATGCCAGCGCCATGCGAACTTTGCGCGACTTCATCAGGGAGGAGTTCTGGCTGATGCGCTCGACGTCGTCGATAGAAAGATCGCGGTTCTTCAGTTGGGCAAGGGCAAGGTCTTCGGTTAGAGAAGCGGCATCCGGGGAATCGAGCGGCGGTCCAACTGCTGGAGGCGCGGATTCCGTCGGATCGCCGGTTTGGAATTCTTCGGGCATCGTTTGCCACTACCGGGCTGAAGCCCGGCTGACAGCCGAGAGTGGCTGTCGCCACATTCTTACTTTCCTCTACGCGCCATGCGCAGCGCACCTTCCACCGGCTCGATCACCAGCGGAATCACCTCCGCGCGCGGGTCGAGGCGTCGCAGTTCATTGTAAAAAACCTGCCGCACCAGCTCGGCATGACGAAAGACACCACCGATCATGCCCACTGGGACGGGTCCGGTTTCATCCTTCGCGAACAACCGCCGGATCACGACTTCGGCAATCTGTGCCAGTTCCCTGCCCGCATTTCTGAGAACGTGTGCAGCCAACTCATCTTTGGTCGCGAGAACGGCGGGAAAGAGCGCGGAAAAGTCCGGCGGGGGAACCGAGTTGGCGGCGCGAGCCAGATCGGAGAGCGTTCGCACTCCCCATCCGCGAAAGAGAGCAGCCGCCAATGGCGAGGCAGCGGCCGCTTCTTCATTCTGATCGCTGGCGCGCAGAAGCGCGATCACGGCGGCGCGGCCAATCCAGTGTGCGGAGCCTTCGTCACCGATGGCGAATCCCCAGCCGCCGGCTCGCGCAGTTCTTCCCTCTCGGTCGCGGCCGTAGGCAATCGAGCCCGTCCCTGCAATCACGATCACTCCCGGGCCTGCGTCGAATGCGGCTTCGAGCGCAATCTGCATGTCGCCGACAACGTCGACATGAGTGGAGAGGATTTCTGCGAGGAATTCACGAACGATGGCCGCTAACTCGGGACGGGCTGCTCCGGAACCTCCCACACACGTACGAGAAACTTGCGACGGAGTGATTCCCGCCGCCGCACATGCCTGCCGTACGGCCTGATGGAGCGAGTCCCGAGTGGTCGCTTCACCGACGCGAACAATGTTGCTGGGGCCCGCGCTGGCCGTGGCAAGCAGTTTGGATTCGTCACCAACCGCACACGTGGTCTTGGTACCTCCGCCGTCGATGCCGAGATAGTAGGGCACGGGTTATTTCTAACACAGAGCAGTTCGCAGTTCTCCGTTAGCAGTTGTCAGTTCTTGCTCCCGCCGCCGGTGGGGACTACAGAGTCTCACTCGCGGAAATCCCGGTTTGCTTCGATAATGAGGAAACCATTGACCACGAAGGACACGAAGATTCACGAGGGAGGTCATGGGAAGATTTCCTTCGTTGATGCTTCGTACACATCGTGGTTGATGGGTCTTAATAGACCACCAATCCACCATGACATCGAAGATTCGGATCACTGAGCTTTCCAATAGCGGAGACGCGCGGGGCCACAGCTTCACCGCTCCGGCGGAAGCGCTCGCGTTCGTGGGGCACATGTCGGACGTACACCTCGCTTCCACCAAGCCGCGGTCGGTGCGCGGTAACCACTACCACCTGCGGCGCCGCGAAGCCATCGTGATTCTCCCGGGAACGAAATGGTCGCTGTACTGGGACGAAGGCGAGGGCACGCCGTTGCAGCATCGCGAATTCGATGGAAGTCTGGCGGTGCTCGTACTGGTATCGCCCGGAGCCTCGCACGCGGTTCGGAATGACGGCGATCGCGATTTGTGGCTGGCCGCGATATCGTCCGAGACCTACGATCCGGCGGAAAGCGTGAGCCGGAAACTCACATAAGCAAGCCGGTACAGCAGATTCCTCCGCCTCGCTTCGCTCCGCCGTCGGAATGACAAATGTAGTGAGTCTTAACTGACTAATGGGCCTCGACAAACTCGACTACGCGATAATCGCGCTCTATCTGGCGGGCATTACCCTGTTCGGCCTGCGTTTCCGCAAGAAGCAGCGGACCTTGCGCGACTACTTTCTGGCCGGACGCGAAATTCCATGGTGGGCCATCGGGCTTTCGATCGTCGCCGCCGAGACCAGCACGCTTACTATCATCAGCATTCCCGGCCTCGCCTACGACACGAACTTCACCTTTCTCCAGGTGATCATGGGATATGTAGTGGGGCGCGCGGTGATCAGCTTTGTTCTGCTGCCCCACTATTTCCGCGGCGACCTCTTTACCGCTTACGAATTGATCGAAAGGCGCTTTGGGCGCGGGCTTCGCTCACTGACTGCCGGGTCTATTTCTGCTGACGCGCGGGGCAGCCGAGGGCGTGCGCGTCTATGCGGTATCGATCGTGGTGTCGATTGCGCTGGGCACGGGTGAAGTCGCATCGATTGCGATCATCACCGCGTTGACGCTGATCTATACATTCGAGGGCGGACTGGCAGCGGTGATATGGACCGATGTGGTGCAAACTGCGATCTACGTAGGCGGAACGCTGGTGGGGTTGGTGACGATTCTTCATCTCGTCCCCGGGGGATGGAGCGCGATCAACGCCGCGGCGGCAACCGCCGGTAAGTTCCAGGTCTTCGATTTCAGCCGGAGCTTGTGGATTCCATACACCTTTTGGGCGGGATTGATCGGTGGAACATTTTTCACGACTGCCAGCCACGGCACCGACCAACTCATCGTGCAGCGCCTGCTGGCGGCGCGAGGCGAGAAGCAATCCGTCGCGGCGTTGCTTTCCAGTGGGATCGCAGTTCTTTTTCAGTTCGCGCTGTTCCTCACGGTTGGAGTCATGCTTTGGGCGTATTACCGCGTGCCCTCGGCGACCTTTGGCAGGCCCGACCGGATTTATCCGACCTTCATCGTCACGCGCATGCCGCACGGAGTCTCCGGCTTGCTGATCGCGGCCATCCTGGCGGCCGCGATGTCGAATCTGAGTGCCGCGCTGAATTCGCTGTCTTCAAGCGCCATCATGGATTTCTACGCACAGCTGCGGCCGAAAGCGGACGAAAAGACCAAAATGCGGCTCTCGCGTTTTGCAACGCTGGCCTGGGCGCTGGTGCTGTTCGGCCTGGCAGTCATCGCCCTGCACAAGGTCGGCCGCGTGGTTGAGGTCGGCCTGCAGATCGCTTCGGTGGCGTACGGAGCGCTGCTCGGTGTGTTTCTTCTCGGAGTGCTCACGAAGCGCGCCAACCAGACGGGTGCGATGATCGGGATGGCCTGCGGGTTCTCCATTGATCTCTATTTGTGGCTTGGTACTCGCATTCCGTGGACGTGGTGGGTCATGACCGGCTCGTGCGTAACGTTTGCCGTGGGATGGGTGGCAAGTAACCTGATTGGTGGCCGACCAGACGCGGCGCCGGTGGGCTCCCGCTAGGCTGAAATCCAGGTTTAAATCACTGACAGGAATCGAGAGGAAATATAACCTTCCGGGTTCATAGCTCCGGGGACTTTTGTGCAGTCGCCGAGCCCGGATAAAATGTGGTGGGACGACTCGGGCCGGATGTGCCGCATCGGAGGTGTCGTTTGAAGTTCTGCCGGATGTTTTTGCACGCGCTCGCGATGATCGCGCTGACGGGCCTTTTCGCGATTTCGCTCGCCGCTCAATCTGACTCCAGCTCCGCACCAGCCGCATCGCCTCAGAGCTCGGGATCCTGCCGCTCCTGCGCCGGAACAGCAGACGCTCGACCAATCGCCTGCCGACATGCAGAGTGCTCCCCAGCTGACAATTCGCCAGACCGTGCGGCGGGTGGTTGTGGACGTGATGGTGAGCGACGCACACGGCAAGCCGGTTCACGGCCTGACCGCTAACGATTTCTCCATCATCGAAGACGAAGAGCAGCAGCGCATCCTTTCTTTCGATGCCTACGATTTTGACAAGCCGTCGATCTCGCGCGGACCGAATGCCCCGCCACTGCCTCCCAACGTTTTCGTGAATGTCCCGGCGGCACCGGAGCACGGCCCGCTCTATGTCATCCTCTACGACCTGGTCAACACGGAAATGGAAGACCAGATGACGGCGCGCGGCCAGATCTTGAAATTCATTCGCAGCAAGCCCGACGGCACTCGATTCGCGCTCTTCACCACGACCGACAAGCTCCGGCTGGTGCAGGGATTCACCGACGACAAGGAACTTCTCTACTCCGCGCTCGATCCGAAGAGTCCGCACCCGCGCGTGCCCAAGGTCTTTCTGCTGGGCGTGAACTATGGACGCAGCGATCCGTACACCGCGCTGGATATGCTGACGCATCTTGGCCAGTACCTGGACGGCATCCCCGGACGCAAGAATCTGATCTGGGTCGCCGGGCAATTCGACGTTGCGATGTTCCCGCGCGAGCAGGATCCGCAGGATCTGCAGCAGCAAACGAGGGAGGAAGTTAACGCGCTGGCACAGGCGCAAGTAGCGGTTTTTCCCGTCGACGTTCGCGGCGTGGTGGTGAATCCGGAAGGGGCATTGACGGGAGCCCGCCCCAACGGCGGAGCAGTGAACCAGACCGATCCCGGAGCAGCTAGCGCGGCAAGCTCGAGTTCTCTTACCAATCCCACAAACAATCCGACCCTGATTGGGATGCAGCAAGCCGGCCATGGCGGTTCGTTGAACCGGAATTACGCCACCGAGGATCTGGTCGCTTCCATGACCGGCGGGCGCGCGTTCTACAGCACGAACGATGTGACTGAAGCACTGACCGAGGCCACCGAAGAAGGCGGCAACTACTACACGCTGACCTACTCTCCGCCAGGCGGCTCGGACGACGGTAAATGCCACAACATTACCGTGAAAACAGCGCAGCCGGGATATGAGCTTTCCTACCGCCATAATTATTGCCACACACCGCTGATTTCCGCCCCGCCGGATGAAGTTGCGGACAAGTCGAGCCCTTCGGTTCCGTTAATTTTTCCTCTTCAGGCCGGCGATGTGCTTCAGGGAAACATGAGGCTAGGAGCGCCCATGGTGCACGATCTCGTCTTCTCGGCGCACGTTCATGCCGAGGGCGGAGCAACCATGGCGACGGCCGCCCAGATGATCCAGCTTTCCGAACAGGCAGACCTCTACCGTACGCATCGGCGGAATAAGCCTGCCAAGCCGCTGGCACCCGTGCGTATCCAGATGTATTCGGTCGACTATCGCGTGCTGGATCCGCAATTCAAAGCGCGCGCGGCACGCGGTGGTTCGCAGCCGACCTTGGAGTTTGCCATCGCCGGTTTTGACAGCGACGGCCGGGTGTTGAATGGAATGGTGAATGATGCCATGGCGGAATCGTCGTCGGAGCCCGGCGAGAACAAGTCCGGACTCTACCGGGTGCATCAGACGCTGGTGGTTCCGGTGTCGGCGGTATCCATTCGCGTGGGCGTGCGCGACCGTGCCAGCGATCGTATGGGCACGCTGGAAGTACCCCTTCCGCTGAAGCCGGAGCCGGTACGGTCGGCGGCGAGGTAGGGCTCTGGTGCCGCAGTGAATAGGGATCAGAGGTCAGGGGTCAGTTCCCGCTATTGGGTAAGATTCCGGTTTGCTATTCGCTAGCTACTTTTCACTTTCCGCACCTCCATCGTTTTCCACATCCTCCTTCCGTGTTTCATCCCTCTTTCTCCGAATCTTTACTGCTTAACCCGCCGGAATGCCCGTCCTGCGCCCGTTTTGGCGTGATTCCTCTTTGGGGCACGCTTCAGGTTACCTAAGGTCAAGAGCCGTGGACACGTTTACCCCCTGTCCTATCTCCCGTATTTTTGAGACTCCAAGCCCCGGTTCCTCTCCCCTGCTGGGACCCAATGGAGTGATATTGCATGGCGAACGCTTACGGCGGATTTCAACTCGGATTACTGCCCGAACGCAAGGTCAACAAACGGGCGATGGCGACGGCCTACGGGATCGTCCTGCTGCTGCTGCTCATCGTCATCAACCTCGGGCTGTTGCTGCCGGAAAAGCTGCAACTGGCGCAGTACCACGTAACGGAACTGATTCCGATGCCGTCGTTGCGGCCGGAACCGGCTCCGATTCAACCGAAACCGACTATCAAACCCAAACTGTTGCCTGCGGTAAAGTTGCCGGTCTTCGAACAGCCGAAGCTGGTCGTGCCCAAGGCCGTGCGCCGCGTCGAACCGCAGCCGGTCGAGGCACCCAAGGTTGTGGTCAACAATTTTCAACCGCCGCAATTGAAGCTGGCGGTAGGTGGAGCGCGTCCGCAACTGGTCCACACCGGAGATTTCGGCGGAAGTTCGCAGACACCAACCGTGAACGCACCTGTGGACAAGGTACAAACCGGCGGCTTCGGCGATCCCAATGGATTGAAAGGCACGGGCAAGCAGGGCGCGAAGCTCTACTCCGCGTCGATGGGATCGTTTGATATGCCGACTGGTCCGGGACAAGGCAACGGATCCGGCGGAGCAAAAGGAATCAAGGGCACAGTCGCCAGCGCCGATTTTGGCAGCGGCGTTGCCACCACCGGCAAGGGCGACGGCCGCAGCAATGGCCAGGTTGCCACCGGCGGCTTCGGCTCCGAGCAAGTCGTGCATCAGGGACCGAAGATTGCACAGAATGACGGTCCGGCAACGAGCCCCGTGGAAATCACCTACAAGCCGAATCCGGTTTACACGGACGAGGCGCGCAGTCTGAAGCTGGAAGGCGAGGTTCTGCTGGAAGTCAGCTTCTCGGCGAATGGAACGCTGCATGTGAACCGCGTAGTGCGCGGACTTGGACACGGCTTGGACGAGGCTGCCATCGCAGCCGCCAACAAGATCAAGTTCAAGCCGGCGCTGCGGATGGGACAGCCGATCGATTCAACCGCGGTCGTTCACGTGATGTTCCAGATGGCGTACTAAAAGTTTTGGCGAAGTGAGTTTGGTCGTAAGAAATGATTCGAACTCGGGTTTGGAACTTGGAGAGAAGATTTATGCGTACATCGAATTGGATTCTGACCGCGGCCTTGCTGACATCATTAAGCGCGACCGCACAGCAAGCGGCGGATTCACAGCCGTCTGCACAACCGGCCGCACCGGATGCCGCGCAAGCGTCGCAGCCGGCGCCCTCGCCCGCTGCTCCGGCGCAGGCTGCAATTCCGCAGCCCGCGGCGGCGCCCACGCCGACCACGATGGACCAGGTCGTAACCCTGTTCATCGAGCGCGAGCATGGCCTGATCAAGGTTCTCTCCAACCGCACGCCGGTGGTCGAGACCTATCTGCAGAATCTGACGGCGGATCCGCAACTCGGACCTGTCCCCAGCGGCGATCATTATTTTCTCGGCCGCCTGGATATGGGCGAGAGCGTCGATCGCAAGGACTATTTGAAGGAAGAGGAGAAGGGCATGCAGGCCCGTCTGCTCGGCGGCTTCCAGAAGCTCTACAAGGTTCAGTACCAGCCCATGGGCTTTTCGTGGATGGTCTATGCCGACCGCACCGACTTCGACCGCGAACACTATGACTTTCACTACGCCCGCCGCGAATTCCTCGGCGATGTGCGCTGCCTGGTGTTTGACGTCACGCCCAAGAAGGGCTCCGGCAGAGGACGTTTCCTCGGCCGCATCTGGATTGAAGATCAGGGCTTCAATATCGTACGCTTGAATGGCACGTACTATCCGCAGCCCCGCAATTCGTATTTCTTCCACATGGATAGCTGGCGCTTGAACCTGATCCCCGGCTACTGGGTACCTGCATTCATCTACAGCGAGGAAGGCGACTTCAGCGCTGGCGTGAAGAACAAAGTTGCATTCAAGGCGCAGACCCGCATCTGGGGATACGACTTGAAGAAGGGCGGCAAGGACGACGAGTTGACGAATATTCGCGTCGACAGCGTCACCGACGAGAGCGCCGCCGCACAGGACGCTTCTCCGCTGCAGGCTGAGCGCGTATGGCAGCAGCAGGCGGAAGACAACGTTGTCGAGCGCCTGACCAGCGCGGGCTTGCTCGCACCCGAAGGCGACGTCGACCGCATTCTTCAGACGGTCGTCAACAACCTCCAAGTCACCAACAACATCGATCTGCCGCGGCCCGTGCGCACGCGCGTGCTGCTCACTTCCCCGCTGGAAACCTTCAGCGTGGGTAACACCATTGTCATCAGCCGCGGGTTGATCGACGTGCTTCCCGATGAGGCCAGCCTGGCTGCCGTGCTCTCCCATGAGCTCGCGCACATCGTGCTTGGCCACAACCTTGGATCGAAGTATGCGTTCAACGACCGCATGCTCTTCTCCGACGAAGGCACCTACCAAAACCTGGGCTTCAAGCACATTCCGGAAGAAGAAGCGGCCGCCGACAAGAAGGCTGTCGAACTCCTGAAGAACTCGCCGTACGCGCAGAAGCTCGACAACGTGGGCCTGTTCCTGAAGGCTCTGCAGCAGCGCACGCCGCAGCTGCAAGCGCTGTTGACCACGCACCTCGGCAATCCGCTGGCGGAAAACGGAACCGTCAATCGTCTGACGGCTCTGGCCACGCTGGGTCCGGCTCTCGACAACAACAAGCTAGATCAGATCGCTGCGCTGCCGTTGGGCGGACGCGTGAAGATCAACCCATGGGACGACAAGGCGGAAATGGTGAAGACGGCCCCGGTCGCCATCACCTCGGCGCGTGACAAGATGCCGTTCGAAGTCACGCCCTTCTTCCCGCGTCTGGCTCGCATCGGCGCCAGCAACACGCCGGCAGTTCCGAATGCGACCGCGTCGAACTCGACCACGGGCGGCAACTAAAAAATCTCTGCGAAGGCTGGACGGCACGGCATCATCCGTGCCGCTCAGCCCGAGCCGAATTCAACCCCATCGCAGCTAGTACACGACTTCTACACCAAGGTGCACTAAGACGCAGGCCGGGATCCGGAAACACTTCCGGGATACCCGGCCTTCGTTATTTGTAGTGGAAGTCGATGCCGCTTGTTTGTATCGCGCGAGTCAGTTCGCTGTGGGCGTTATGTTTTTCAGATACAGCACCAGGATCCGCCCGTCGGAGTGGAACTCCCCACCGGTCGCCGTCTTGGCCGTGGTCAGCGGATCGGCGGGCGTGACGTGATCCCGCTGCGCCACGAGCCCGGTTCCTGAGAGGGTACCGTTCACATATTCGCGTTCGCCATCGATCGCCGGATCGATCTTGTGCGTGAGGCCGTTGTTGCGCTGGTCGCGCTCGAATCCGATGTCGTGCGTCGCCGCAATACACCACAGTGGACGCCCGTCGACCACGTACGTCGACTTCCACACGCGCAGATGGTTCCGCGACATCGCGACTTTCACCGGTTCGGCGTGCGCGAAGCCGTAATCCTGCGCCCGATCGAACAGGTAGAGCGTGCTCATCGGCATCGTCAGATAGTCTTTCTTCTCCAGAGACTCCACGATCGCGTTCATGGCCGTGTTCTTCACGCTCTGGTCAACCTTCACCCATCCGCCGGTCGTGAAAACATTTACCACTTGATCCTGCGTACCCACGATCAAAATGTTCACCATGTCGCCAGGATTTTTCGCGGGATCGGAAACGCGCCGCGGAATCTTGGCAAGCAAATCTGGAGTAATGCCGGGGATTCGAGATTCGACGGGGCCGCCAATGTCGGCGGCATCTCCCGAACCCTCATCCAGAACCTCGATCTTCACCTGGAAGCTGCCGGTGGCGACCTGGGCATCTTTTTCGCTCTGGTTGAGTCCCAGAAATAGTCTGCCCGCGACCGGAACGTCGTATTCCTTGGAAGCTCCAATCAGAAATGGCTGGGCATAATCCTGAGAACCGATGCGGCCGATCAGTGCACCATGACCGGCGGTACCCACCGCGTATTGATGGATCAGATCGGCAAATCCGCGCGGAAGGCCATCCGGGCCAAAGCTGCCGAGAGTTCGCGATTTTCCCTCGTAAGAGTCGTCGGCCGGATATGTAATCTGCCCGGTTGCCGTGAAGCGCAGCTTCGCGCCGCCGCGGACGTCGATGTTGGTGTCCACCCACTCTTTTGCTCCGGGCACCTCGATATTCGAAGTCTTCCCTGCGAACACCGCACCAAAACTCAAAGCTACGATTGCCATCAAGAGGATGCGTCTCATGTCTTCCTACAATTCTGAAGGCTCTTTCGAAGTCTTGCGGCCTTCCTCATCTGTTGCAGAACATTTCGCGCTCCCGATCGACCGGGGCGTTTCGGAGGCTGATTATAGAACGGGACCATGCGAATCGCTAACCGTCGGGCGAAGGCCGCGGAAAAAGGTCGCCATGAAACTGCTCTCGGACGGTAGTGCTGACTTGTAAACCTTCACAGCACCGAAGAAATAAATGCCGTCTCCGAGTCGATCCGCCACTCGCCGGGTTCGTGCATGGGACAAGAAAAGAACTTCGGATGCCACGATGAGACGTGAACTTTCTACTCTATCCAGTTTGCCCCTGATCGCTTTTTCGGCTGCGCTCACGCTTTCGGCAAACGCCCAGTCCGCGCCCACTCCAACGATTACCGCTCAGATGGAAGGATCCCGGGCCGTCGTCTTACAAACGCCACAGGATTCTTGCATGCAAGACGATATTCCAGACGCGATGGCCCGAGCCTTTCGCGCGGCCCTGCCGGCTACAGCGTCGATAGCAACGTCGTGAACTTCAACGGCTGGTACTACGCGGTGGCAACCTCGTGGACCTGGCCTCCGAACTGCACCGGCTCGTCTGGCCCTCTTCCCTGCCTGACCAGCGGCGGTGCTCCACTTCGCACCACCAATGTCTTCGATCCGGCCTCGTGGCGCGCTTGGGGCGGCTCCGATTTCTCTGTCTCATTTGCCGATCCTTATCCCGGCCCTCTCGCCGATCCCGAAACGCACGCTTTTTCTCCAGTGACGTACATGGGATTCGTGAATGCGATCAACGTGTATCCGTCGGCAAGTGGCGATGTCGTCGTCGCGACATTGTGGGATTACTGGGATACGGAACTCGGGCCGCCGGGACTCTACCTGACTACGTCGAAAGATCTCGTCAATTGGACGACGCCAACCCTCGTGGTTACAGTAGCCGCGCTCAGCGCAAGTGATCCTCCGGGAAGCTATCTCTACGTTTATTTCTCGCTCATCGATCCGGATTCGCCCGATATGAATTTCGCAACCATTGGCGACAATCCGTATGTCTACTTCGTGCGGCTGAACAACAACAATGTCTACGACCGAGTGCTCTACCGGCAGCGAGTCAAGCTGACGCTGAACCAATAGGATTCTTCGACACAATCTTGCAGCACAAAAAAGATGGGAGTCCGACAGCTTCGCGAACTCCCGGCTTCTCGATCCTGATCCTATCGCCACTGCTGAGCCGATCAAGGCCGTGCAGCAATTCGCTGGGATCAATTCTTCGTCAGTTTGAACACGGTCCCCATCTGGCCGTTGCCAAAGTATTCTCCGGCGATCGTGGTGCCATACAAATTTCCGGCCGAATCCATAATCACGCCGGCATTCGGAGTCCATCCGTCTGAGGACGATGAGCCTGGATTCGGGAAGTTGTAGAGGATGGTTTCCGTGCTGGACGTGGGATCGAACTCGTAGACAGCTCCTCCGCCCGACACGCCACCGGCGCTAGCGGTGCCGTAAACGATGCCTCCCGACAGCAACAGAGGGCCGTTGAATCCAGCTCCATCCGCCGAAGTGCTGGAGCAATTCGTACAGAGTGTGTAGGTGGTTTCGACGCCGCCGCTGGTGACCTGCCAGAGTCCGTCACTGGTGCCGTTGGGGTAATCGAAATCACCGTAGAAAGTCCCGGCGGAAGTGCGCGCGGTATAAGAGCCGTCCAGAAGTTCGTCGACCCCGAGAAACGTATAGAGCGTGGTTTCCACCCCGGTTGAGCTCACTTTGAATAACACGTTGCTGATGTTCGAGCCGTAGAGATTGCCCTTGCTGTCGCGCACCAGATTCGTGACGGGATAAGCGCCGTCTGCCTCGCCGGTGAACTTGTACAGGATGCTCTCGACTCCTTTGGGAGTAATTTTGAAAATCGTCCCGCATCCTGTGGACCCGTTGCCCACGCAAAGATTGCTGGTGCTGCCGCCCTGTTCCGTCGTGCCGTAGATGTTTCCGGCGGAATCCAGAACAACCGGACCGAACGGATATAGGCCATCGCTCTTTGTCTTGCCGAATTTATGCAGGACCGAATATTTTCCGGCAGCCGTGATCTTGAAGACGGTGCCATTTCCGTTTAATCCGCCGGCATTCGTGGTTCCATAGAGATTGTCCGACTTGTCGATTGCCAATCCCGAGAGCGGAACTGCGCCGTCCGGATTGTTGGTGAAAATGTGCAGGATCGTCTCCACGCCCGTGGGACTGATCTTGAACACCATCCCGCAACCAGCGAAGCAGAATGTGCTTCCGCCCCCGGTTTGCGTCGTGCCGTAGAGATTGCCTGCCGAATCGATGACCAGGGCGTTCGGCGTCGCTCCATCGGAGATGGATGTCGAACCAAATGCGTAGAGAATGCTTTCCGTGTAGGTTGCCGTTTGTGCCGCCGCGCCCAGCGCGAGCGACAGCATTACCGCCAAGACAGTCTTTTTCATATAGCCCTCCGGCTAGCTGTGGATGTTCTTTTCCAGGAGCTCTGCTGAGAACGGAACTAGGGAAGGCGAAGGAACCGTGCAACAAGCTTGATGAGTTTTTATCACGCTGCGAAAAAATGAATCAAGCTCGATGCAGGCAATTCTGGAAAATATTTTCAGCCAACTATCTTTTTGGATAGCTTCGGACAAGAACGGCAGACTGTCTCGCCCGCGAGCGAGGCTATAGCGATATCTTGTCCTACGATGGAAGGATGATTCTGCGAAATCCACAACCGGATGTGACATCTGACCTTGCGCTCGAACGGAAATTTGTCAGATGATGGCTCCGCGCGCGGTCTGCACAGATGGAACCGGAGATCGCACAAACCCTTACGGCTCAAGATTTTCCCCGTAAGTGATTGCAGCCCTGAGATTACTTTGCGATTTCCCGCTAACTTCGTGATTCCAGAAGACCGAGGGGGGAGGGGGGTAGGGTACTAAAAGGTAAACTTCTCCCAAATCAGGAAAAATTATCGCCGGCTTCAAGAAATATTTTTGTCAGAATTATGGCTGACGCGCCCAGGCCAGACCATCGGCGCCTGCTCCGGCATCGATCAGCCGCGAGACGGTCCAATCCGATGTGCGTATCTCGGCGACTTTGTGGCTCGCGTCGCACGAGACATACGCGACTTCCCCATCCGGACGAACCAGCACTTCCTGCGGCGCTGCCGGAACGTCGATGACATGATCGAGCTTCATCGTCTTCAAATTCAGCGCTCCGACCTTGTGCGCGCTCGGCATTGCGATGACCAGCCATTTTCCATCCGGAGTTGGAGCCGTTCCATATCCGGTTCCAGGCAGCGGAACCCAGGTCTTGATCTTGCGAGTCGCGGTATCGATCACCGCGAGTTGCGGCTTCGACTGGTCTGATGTAAACGCGAGGCGATCGTCCACCGAAAGTGCGATGCGCTGCACGACTGGCGCAATCGAAATCACGTCGAGCGTTTTTCGGGCCTCCATATCGAGCACGGAGACTGTTCCCGAGCCCACGTTGGTCACGTAGGAATAATGTCCATCACTGGTGATCGCGAACATGTGCGACTCAGGCTTCCCCGTTGGAATCGCGCCGACGATCTTCAACGTGTGCGGATCGATTGCCGTGATGGAGTTGTCGAGTTCAGTGCTGACATAGAGCAATCCATCCTTCGGGCCGATGATCGGGCAATGCGGACGAACGCCGTGTCCGAAGTCGATGTTGCCTACGATCTTGCGGGACTTGATATCGATGACGACGAGATTGCTGCCATCGCTCCCCGGTTTGCCGACGCCCGAATCGCCGTAGATGGGAACATATGCGAACTTTCCGTCAGGAGACGCAATCACTTCGTGTCCCGTGTTGCCTCCTTCCGCAACGGTTGCAACTTGCTTGCCGGAATCGGGATCGATGATGCCGAGCGCCTGATCGCCCTTGTTGGCCACCAGTAAAAGGCCTCGTGTCGCGGATGACGATCGCATTCCCGACGCAACCACGAGAACGAGGACCAGAGGCAACGCTAGCAGAATAGGTCGCAGCATGTTCAGTCTCCTGAGATCAATAAGAGGTTGTTACTTCGCTCCGAGATCGTCGTGCTCGTGATAATTCGGATAAGCCGGACGCTTGATCTCAGGCAGCGGATGCTCCTTCAGTTGTTGCATCACCACCTCGATGGCCTTCTCGAGCTGCGCGTCGCGACCTGAGCGCCATGCGGCTGGTTCGAGATCGACCTCAACGTCGGGCGCGACGCCGTGGTTTTCGACTTCCCAGTCGCCGTTGAGCCCGTAGATCGCGGCGCGCGGCGCGGTAACGTGTCCGCCATCGATCAGCTCCGGATATCCACCAATGCCGACAAGTCCGCCCCAGGTCTTCTTGCCAATGAGAGGACCGATGCCCGCTTTCCGGAAATACCATGGCAACGCATCGCCACCGGAACCGGACATTTCGTTGATCATCATCACCTTCGGTCCATAGATCGCTTCCGAAGGACTCGACCAGTCGTGGCCGTCGCGCGTAACCACCTTGCTCATCAGCGGACGCCGCAGATGATCGACGATGTAGTCTGCGAGCTGTCCCCCTTCGTTGAAGCGCTCGTCGATGATGGCTCCATCCTTTCCTACTTGCGAGAAGAAGTACCGATTGAAGCTCGTGTAGCCTTCGCCCGCGGTGTTGGGGACATGCACGTAGGCGATGCGCCCGCCCGTGGCTTCGTCCACGCGACGCCGGTTGCTCTCGATCCACGCGAGATGACGAAGACTCTCTTCGCTCTCGACGGGAACGACGGTAACATCGCGCGAGTCCTTTCCATCGGCGTTCGCGCCGACTTTGAGGACGACCTGCTTCCCGGCTGTCTCCTCAAAGAAGCTGTAGATGTTATCGCCGGAGTGGAGATCGCGGCCGTTTACGGCGAGAAGATATTCGCCTGACTTGACGTTGACTCCCGGTTGCGTCAGTGGAGCTTCGTTGCCGGGATTCCAGTTCTCGCCGTTAAAGATTTTGGCGAAACGATAGCGGCCGTTCTCGAGGCTGTAATCGGCGCCGAGCAATCCGACCTTGACCTTCTTCGTCTCCGGCCTCTCGCCACCGCCGACGAACATGTGGCCAACTGTCATCTCGCCGAGACACCTCCTGGAATAGATACGTAAGTTCGTCGCGCGAGGCGATGCCGTCGAGATATGGCGCGTATTTCTTCTTGGCCTTTTCGAGATCGAGTCCGTGATAGTGCGGATCGTAGAAGAAGTCACGCTCAATCCGCCAAGTCTCGTTATAGATCTGCTTCCACATGGCTCGCGGCTCGACGTAGACCTCCCATCCATCGAGTTTGAGCGGGCCGAAGCCAGGCTTCGGCGGACCGCCGGGTCCATCATCGGCCGAAGCGGTCGACCACGATTCACCTTTGCGGTAGAGAATCTTCTCACCGTCGAATGAGACGGTGAAATCGTTGACGTCTTCGATGGCCTTGTCGACTTTGCGCTTGCTGAGATCGAACTTCTGGATGGTTTGGCTCGGACTCGGGTCCTCCGTCATGACCATCGGACCTTCCGCCAGAAACAGGATCCCCGATTTGCCGGGAAGCATGGTGAGATAGTTCTTGTCGGGAATTGGAAGCGAGAGGATCCGCTGGATGATGCCGTCGATGTCGATCTTCACGACTACGGCTTCGTCTTTCTTGTCTTTGGCCTTATCTTTGTCGTCCTTGGCTTTGTCAGCCGCATTTGCATCGCCAGCTTTTTGTTTGTCGTTCGCCTTGTCCTTATCGGTGGCCTGGCCTTTCGCTTTGTCCTTGTCCTTATCCTGATCGGGCTTCTTTTCGTCCTTGGGTTTCTCTTCGTCGCTTTCGGGCGCAAGGGGAGACTTCTCGTCCTTGCTGAGAACGGCGACGTAGACGCTGCGCGTCACGCGATGCTCATCGCTCGACATATCGAGACCCGCCGTCGCCAGCGCGATGTTGGTGGAGGCCGTGAAGTAGAGATACTTACCGTTCTTGTCCCATACGGGATTGAGCGCATCGCTCATTCCGTCCGTGATCTGGGACGATTTACCTTGATCCAGCGAGTAGACGAAGACCGCATGCAGTCCGCTGGGAAGCTGCCGAATGTATGCGATCCACTTGTTGTCCGGAGACCATGTCTGACTGATCGAGTTGGGAGCGAAGGTCCAGTAATAGTCGGTGTCGATGAGTTTGGGCGCGGGATTCTCGAGATCGACGTACCACAATTGCAGGCGCTTATCGATGTAGGCAATCTTCTTGCTGTCGGGCGACCAAGTCGGCGAGTAGAAGAACGATGGCGGATTGCCGAGATTGATGCGGCGCGCGGTGCCGAGCCCGTTCTGGTCGCGGATTGCCAGTTCGTATTCGCCGGACTCGTCGGTGAAGTAGGCGATGGACTTTCCGTCGGGAGACCACGTGGGATCGCGATCGGCTACAGCGGGCTATGCGTGAGGTTGCGAATGTCCCCCTTGTCGGTGGGAACAGTGAATATCTCGCCCCAGGCTTCGAAGACTGCTCGAGCGCCGGTCGGTGAGATACCGAAGTTTTGAATGCGCTTGGGCTCGACCTTGGCAAAGTGCGGACGCACCGCTTCCAGATCGCCTTCGACGTGAATGCTGATGTTGCTGCGCCTGATGGGACTGCAGATCGTATAGCTTGATGGCCCCGAATTGCTCGATGACGATCGCGTCGGGCCCAGCGGAAGCAGTCTTGAAATCGAGGCCATCGCTGTGCAGAGCTTCGGTCACCTGCTTCGTCTTCGTGTCATAGGCGAAGAGGCTGACAGGGCCATTGCGATCGGAGAGAAAGTAGATCGTGTTGCCGACCCACATCGGATGGTGATCGTTGGAGTTCTCGCGCGGAACTTTCACGATGCTGGAGTCTTTAAGATCGGCGATCCAGATCGGGGTGGTTTGTCCGCCGTGATAACGCTTCCAGGCTTGCTGCCACTTGGGATGCGGAACGTAGGCGATGTGCGATCCATCGGGCGAGAAAGATGCGTCCTCGGCGATGGGAAGGGGCAGCGCGGTGGGAAATCCGCCATCTACCGGGACCGTATAGAGCTGATCCTCGAAGTGCATGAAGCTGTTGCCCCATGAGTTGAAGAGAACCTTCTTGCCGTCGGGAGTCCATCCGGCGACATATTCTTCGGCGGGATGGTAGGTGAGACGACGCGGAACGCCGCCGGCAGCGGGAACGACGTAGACGTCAAGATTTCCGTCGTATTCGCCGGTGAAGGCAATCAGGGAACCGTCGGGGGAGAAATAAGGAAGGGCTTCGGATCCGATGCCAGAAGTGAGGCGGCGCGCATCGCCGCCGTCGCGGCTGACGATCCACAGATCACCCGCGTAGTTGAAGACGATCTGCGTTTTGCTGACGGTGGGATAACGAAGCAAAAGAGGAGGATCAGAAGGAGCTGCGTGAAGAAAGGCCGAACTCAACACGAGGACTACGACAAGAGAAAACAATCTGCGCATGTTTGAGGCTCCGAATCACTTCAAATGACGGCAGTTAGAAAGAGAAGGGGAATCTTAGTTGGCGGAACATAACAGGTCAAGGATGGCGCTTCGAAGATCACGGGCGAACGGCATTTACCACGAAGAATATGAAGGAGGACTGGCGGCGAACCCGAGGCGGTGATCACGCATCCAAAGATCACATATGTCCGCAGTACAATCCGGTTCCAGTCTTGGCGCGCGCGATCTAGCGCGAGCCTGGTGGCGCGTTCTCAACGGTCATGTTCCCATGCTGTCGATTGAGATTACGCGCGAGTGTCCCCTGAGTTGCCCCGGCTGCTATGCCTATGGAGACAGCCATCTGGGTGGTGAAACGACCCTGCGCGAATTGAGCGATTTTCGCGGGGAGTCTTTAGTCGATGGCGTTCTCGATCTGGTGCGGCGGCATAAACCGATGCATGTTTCACTGGTTGGCGGCGAGCCGATGATTCGACATCGCGAACTCGGAAGCATTCTGCCCACGCTCAGTGAGATGGGCGTGTTCTCAATGGTCGTGACGAGCGGGGTGATCGCGATTCCACAAGAATGGATGGACATTCCACGCTTGCGGGTTGCGGTGTCGGTTGACGGACTGCCTGAACATCATGACGAGCGGCGCAAACCGGCGACCTACGAACGCATTCTCAAGAATATTGAAGGGCGATCGATCAACGTGCATTGGGTAATCACGCGGCCGATGCTGGCGCGGACTTCTTATCTCGAGGAATATGTTGCGTTCTGGAATGCGCGGCCGGAAGTGGATCATATATGGGTGAGCCTCTACAGCCCCCAGATCGGCGAAGAGAGCCAGGAACGATTGCTGCCGGCGGATCGTGAGCGCATTGCGTTGGAACTGCCGCAATTGCGGAAAACCTATACGAAACTGCTTCTGCCCGAAGGAATGGCCCGGGCGTTTGTGAAGCCACCGAAGAACCCGGATGACTGCTTGTTCTCAAAGATGTCGATGAACTATTCGGCCGATCTGCGGACACATGTGGAACCATGCGTGTTTGGAGGGAATCCGGATTGCAGCCAGTGCGGATGCAGCATCAGCAGCGCGCTGCACTGGATTCGGGATGTGAAGGTTGCAGGGCCTTTGAAGGTTGGGCACATGGTAAGGAGTTCGCTCAACGTGGGCTCGGCCGTGAGGAGGCTGAAGGGCGAAACGAATACGCCGAATCGGTGGCAAGAGGGAGCGCGGTTTATTGGGAAAAAGCCTTCGTTGGTGCAGATTCAGGGGCGCGAGGAGGGCGAGACGTTATGAGCTGCAGGGAGAAGTGCATGGGTCCTTCGCTTCGCTCAGGATGACAGATCTTATGATTGACTCCTGGCCGGCATGCGAAGCATCAGTGGATACGACTGAGATCCTTCGCTCCGCCTGAAAAGGCGGCTCCGCTCAGGATGACGCAGGCTTAATCTTCCGTTTCTTTTCTCTTTGATTTGCCGGGGAGGCTGGCGGGATTTTCGTGAGTGCGTTCGCGGAAGCTGCCGCGCAGGCCTGCGGCCAGGCCTACACTGGATTCTCCGTATTTATCACGCAGCTTGTCGGCTGCAGCCAGGGCGTCTTTCCAGCGCTGCTGACGATTTCCATCCAGCAAATCGATTTGAGAGCCTTGTGTCGTAAACTGCGACGCTTGCACGCCGAGCAGCCGAACCTGAATTCCCTTCTTCCAATGCTTCCGAAAAAGAATTCGTATAGCCTCGAAAATCTCGGTGTCGAGTTGTGTTGAGTTCGGCAGCGTGTGCGCGCGAGTAATTGTGGTGAAGTCTTTGTATCGGAGCTTGAGTTGAACGGTACGCGCGTGGAAGTTGGATTCGCGGAGACGGCGTCCGACCATTTCGGAGAGCCGGATTAGAGTCGACTCGAGTTGCGCGATGTCGGCCGTGTCTTCGTTGTAGGTATGCTCGTGACTGATGGACTTGGCGTCGAGATCGGCGCCGACTTCCGAATCGAACCACCCTCCGGCATCTTCGCCCCTGGCTTTTCCCGCCAGCGCGAGGCCCCATTTTCCGAAACGGTCTTCGAGTTCGCCATCTTCGAGGCGGCTGAGATCACCGACTTTCTTGATGCCGAGGGCGTGGAGGTGAGTCTCCATCACCTTGCCGACGCCGGGAATTTCACGCACATCGAGCGGCGCGAGGAATTTCGCCTCTTCGCCAGGAACGATATAGAGGACTCCGTTGGGCTTCGCCTGACCGGAAGAAACTTTCGCGATGAGGCGCGAGGTTCCGATGCCGACGGAGCAGTTCAGGCCAGTTTCCGACTTCATTCGATGATGCAGGTTATGCGCGGCCTTTAGCGGCGGGCCGTGGAGTCGCTCGGTACCGGTCATGTCGAGATAGGCTTCGTCGATAGACGCCATTTCGACTTGGGGCGTGAATGCGCCCAGGACTTTGTAGACCTTGCCAGAACACTCGCGGTAACGCTCGGGATGTCCGTCGACGAAGATGGCATGCGGACATTGCTTGGCGGCGGTGCGAAGCGGCATGGCCGAATGGACTCCGAACTTGCGAGCTTCATAAGAAGCGGCGGAGACGACGCCGCGTTCGTGGCGCTGCCCGCCGACGACGACAGCTTTGCCTTTCAGAGATGGATCGAAAAGCTCTTCCACGGAAACGAAGAAGGCGTCCATATCGACGTGGAAGATGGTGCGGGGGAATGCGGGTTGGAGCGCCGCAGACATGTTAGGGAATTTTACCAGCGTGGTTGCTGGCTGGACTCGCGCAATCTTGAGTGCTTAAACCCGAAACCGCTGTTAGAATCCGCCTCATGGCGGGACGCGCGATCAGAAGGACAGCTCGCACAGTTTTCGTAATATGCGGAGTTGTCTCGCTTGTGACCTGCGTTCCTTATGTGATTCTGCGAGGCTCCGAGTTGCCGGTGCAGAGCGAGTGGATCGTCTTTGCGGTTGCTCTCGGGGCGGTTGGCGTGTGCAGCGTGCTGGTAGGAGTGCTGCCGAGGTCGTGGATCGCTAAGCTTGGCAAGAGAGATCGGGATGATGCACGGTTGTTTTCATTCCCGCTTCGTGTGCTGGGAGCATTCGCGGCAATTTTCTATCTCGTGGCCATGTTTGCTTTTTTCGCTCCAAACCGATGGAATCTCGATCCGGCGTTTATGTTTCCGCTGTGTCCGCTGTATTTCGTGAAGACGGCGTATGATCCCGGTCCGGTGGAGATATTCTTCATGCTCGCTCCGATGAGCGCGGCGGTGTATGGGGCGCTAGGAGCCTGCCTGGCGTATGCGCGGTTGGCCCTCCACAGACCAGCATAAGGGACGCAAAATCTGTTGACAGCGTCGATTGTCGCTGCGGTCTGAGGACAGCCGAGGCGGCTGTCCCCAGATGAGCTATTAGACCAACACCTTTTCAGGCGCAGAAGCAGCACTGCGCATCTGCCTTACCTTTTCATAAATCTTGCCGTATTCGCGGGCAGAGGCGTTCCAGGAGAAATCCTTGTTCATGCCGTTGCGCATGAGAACCTGCCATGAAGTCTGGTCGCGGTAGGCTTGCAGCGCGGCTTTGACCGTCAGCAGGAGCGATTCGCCGCTGTATTCGGTGAACTTGAAGCCAGTGCCTTTGCCGCTGCGGGCGTCCCAAGGCTCGATGGTATCGTCGAGGCCTCCGGTAGCGCGGACGATGGGAACGGTGCCGTATTTCAGGCTGTAGATCTGGTTCAGGCCGCAGGGTTCGTAGCGCGAAGGCATGAGGAACATGTCGGCGCCGGCTTCAATCTTGTGGGCAATGGCGTTGTCGTACGCGACTTTGACGGCGATCTTGTTGGGAAATTGCTTGTGGAGGCGCTGAAACATTTCCTCGTAGGTTTTATCGCCTGCTCCGAGCGCGACGATGATCATTTCCTCCCGAGCGAGCCGGTCGGCGACCTGGGCGATCAGATCGAATCCTTTTTGCGCGGCGAAACGAGAGACGATGCCAATGACCGGGAGCTTGGGGTCGGCATTCTTGACGCCGAAGGCAGCAAGGAGATCGGCCTTGTCTTTAGCTTTTCCAGAGAGATCCTGCGGCGAGAACTTCGCGGTGGCAAATTTGTCGGTTTGCGGGCTCCATTCGTCGTAATCCACGCCGTTAAGGATTCCCGTGACGGTTGCCGCGCGATCGCGCAGGACACCTTCGAGGCCGAAGCCGTATTCGGCGGTTTGAATTTCCTGGCTGTATTTCTTACTGACCGTGGTGATGAAGTCGGAATAGGTAAGTGCGCCCTTGAGGAAGTTCACCTGCCCAAAGAACTCCATTTTCGTCATGGTGAAGAGATCCCATGGGAGCATCAGCAGGGGAAGAGTTTCGGGTGGGAACAGGCCTTGGTATCCCATGTTGTGGATCGTGAAAACAGTGCCGACCTCACGGAAGGCGGGGTCTTCTGAGTAGATGGTGCGCAGCAGGACAGGAACAAGCGCCGATTGCCAGTCATGGCAGTGAAAAATCTGCGGGACGCCGAGAATCTTCGAGGCTTCGAGAACCGTTCGGGAAAACAAGGCGAAGCGCTCGGCATTGTCGGGATAATCCCCGGCGGTCGTGCCGTAAAGAGCCTCACGGTCGAAGTATTGTGGATACTCGACGAAATAGAATTTGATATTTCCCTGACTGGTCTCGGAGACGACGGAGGCGAAGCGGTACTGGTCGTCAAATGGGATGGTGACGCTGCGAACGACCGTTGTGGCGTCGGAGAGCTTGGTCTGTCGATAGCGAGGCAGATAAACGCTGACCTGATGCCCCAGGGCGGCGAGGGCGCGTGGGAGGGCGCCTACGACGTCGGCGAGTCCTCCAGTCTTTGAAAAAGGGACGCCTTCGGAAGCGACAAACGCGATATTCATGAAGTGCGGAACCTCCCGCGCGCGTGATTTCGCCGCGCACGTTATGATGAATGGAACCCAGGGGACACGGTCCGACTGCTTAAGATGCGAGGGCCGAATGAAAGTCTACTTCTCGAGGGGGTGAGGGTCAACGTGCCAAAGGTCGCTTCCGCGAACCGTCCGCGAACTAAGCCTAAATTGGGACAACACTTCCTCAACAGTGAGGAAGCGGCGACACACATTGTCGACGCGCTGGGAGATATCTCGCAGAGTACGGTGCTGGAGATCGGGCCAGGGCGAGGCATTCTGACTTCCCTTCTGGCGCGGCGCGCGCGGCGGCTGATTGCCGTAGAACTGGATCGCGTGCTGGCGGCACAACTCCGTCTGAAATTCGGAATGTCGCGCAACGTAGAGGTGATTGAGGCGGACGTGCTGACGATCGACTTCGAGTCGTTATTTGGTCCGAAGCCGGGACTGGGGCGGCCCGGGATTGAAATCAAGCCGGAACCGGTGAAGGTAGTTGGAAATCTTCCTTATTACATTACTTCGGACATTCTGTTGAGGCTGTTTGAGTTCTCGAAATACTTCGAGAGCCTAGTGATTATGGTGCAGAAGGAAGTGGCGGACCGGATTGCGGCGGAGCCGGGCGGAAGTGATTACGGAATTCTGTCAGCGACGGCGCAATTGAACGCAAGAGTGGAGAAGTTGTTCACATTCCCTCCGGGAGCGTTTGTGCCCCCGCCGAAGGTGCATTCGACGGTGCTGCGACTCACGATGGAGCCACAGCAGGAAAAGCTGGGAGTCATGGGGGATGGCTTCATTGATTTCCTGCGGCTCTCATTTGGGCAGAAGCGGAAAACACTGTGGAACAACCTGAAAGAGAATTACGAGGGAGCAGAGTTGAAGCGCGCGCTCGCCGAGGCGAAGGTGAAGCCGACGGCGCGAGCGGAGACGCTGAGCCTGGAAGAAAGCGCGGCGGTGTTTCGCGCCTTGCGAAAGCTCTAAGCCAGTCTTAGCATGAATTTGGTCCCGAGGTTGGACCGGGAGGGACCGTGAGTAGCACACTCCTGCGTCGTCCCGCGGTCGCGGGGCGGTTTTATCCGGGTGATCCTGAAGATTTGCGTGCCGAAGCGCTAGCGTATCTTTCGCAAGCGAGCTCGAACAATCAGGCTGCAGTTCGGGCGATCGGATGCATTGCTCCGCACGCGGGCTACGTTTATTCCGGCCATGTAGCTGGGGCCGTTTTTGCTCACCTGGAGATTCCTGAGAGATGCGTTGTGCTGTGTCCGAATCACACTGGGATGGGGAGGGCATTGGCCATTCTCAGCGAGGGGGCTTGGGAGACTCCGCTTGGAGAAGTACCCATTGATGCGGAGCTGGCTGGCGCGTTAAAGCGACAGTTCCCGGCGCTGCAGGAAGATTCGGCGGCTCATCGGGCCGAACATGCGATTGAAGTGGAGTTACCGTTTCTGCAACTCCGGCAACCGAAAGTGCAGATCGTACCGATCGCTCTCGGCACTGGACAATTCGAAATTCTCGAGGCCCTCGGCAAGGCACTGGCGGAGGTGATCGCACAGCAGGCCGCGCCGGTGCTGATCGTGGCCTCGAGCGACATGAATCACTACGAATCGGATGCCGTGACGCGAGTGAAAGATCACAGGGCGATTGAGCGAATTCTTACTCTCGATCCGCGGGGACTTTACGATGTCGTCACGCAGCAGAACATCAGCATGTGTGGTTTTGGACCTGCGGTCGTAATGCTTACCGCTGCCCGGCAGTTGGGCGCGAAGTCGGCGGAACTGGTGAAGTACGCGACTTCGGGGGATGTGTCTGGCGATCGGGACGCTGTGGTTGGGTATGCGGGCGTTGTGGTGAGGTAGGCACTTCCTCTTCTTTGGATCTATTCGTGCGTCGGGCGATCCGAAGTGCCGTCCGTACGGGACTCGGTTTTTCCCTCTTCTCCTCACCGGAACTTACGTCCCGGGCTAACAAATGCCGCCGCTTCGCGTCTGGATCTGCGCGAGCAGATGGCCGGATCGAATCAGCCGAGCTAGTGGTGACCACCGCCTCCGGAGGCGTGTCCGACCGGCGAGGCGTGAGCTGTGGACGGACTCGCCATCGCACTGTGCGATGAGCTGTAGCTGGATTGTCCCGTCGAGGAGCTACCGGAGATGTGAGACATCGCGCGTACTTCGGCGAAACCATTTTTCGCTACCTGGTGGTTCAAGTGGCTCAGGTTCTCAACGGCACCTCTTGGGATCCCAATACCGGCCGAGCCGGATTTCACAAACAGGAATGACGAGGGCTTTGGAGAAACCGATCCTCCGTGGCCTATGGTGACGGTTTTCACGGTGCCCGTTGCCGGAGGAACCAGCGAAGTGAAGTGAACTCCGGTGGTCGCGGTGTAGTGCGGAATCGTCTGCCAGGTATTCCACCCGCCGGGTTGCCACATCCAGCCCATTCCCGGAATGAACGCCCAGTTCCCATATCGGTAGGGTAACCATCCCCAGGGATAGGCCGAGGCGAACATGTAGCCGAAGCCGGGATACCATCCCCATGCGCCGTCCATGAAGGGATCCCAGCCGACGCCGGCGAAGTAGGGCTGCCACATCATGCCGTAGCCGGGAACGCTGGTATAGCTGCCGTAGTAATTCAGATCGCTAGCGCCATATCCATAGGGCGAGGAATTGTTCTTGGCGTACTGATCGTGATAGGCGGAGGCTTCCTTGTCCCAGGAATCAAGCGGGGCATCGGCGATCTTATCCGCCAGCGTGTATTTGTCATCCTGCGAAAGGTCGAAGGTGGCGGTCTTCTTCTTCTCAATTACGACCTTGCCGGCAGGACCCTCTGCGTCGACATCACCCTTGAAAACCGCGAGAGTCGCGGTTTCAGGAGTGGCATTGACGCGGAAGTGGGCCGGTTGATCGAGGGAAAGCTTCTCCTGCGAGAAGCTGAGGCCGAATTGGTCGCCGCTCTTGCCCAGCCAGTTAACATAAGCCATGCCCCCGGTCAGGTTAACCTGCGAGACGCGGCTGCCGGAATCGCTGAGGCCGAGGGTGCTGAAGTCGATCGAAGTATTGGGAGCCAGGCGCATCGAGCTGCCGTCTTCGAACTCGATCTCGGCGCGGCCGCGATCGCCGGTGCGGATCTGCGTCCCTTGCGTGATGGGTAGGTTGAGGAAGGCATTCTCGAAGCCCAGACCTGTGTTTTTGTCGATTTGCACTGAGCCCTGCACATCGCTGAGGCGGACGATACGCGCTTGTGAAGCAGCCAGCGCTGGCATCGCAAAAAGCGTGCAAGCAGCGGCAAGAAAACCAAAACTGAGTCGGGAAGCAGAAGGATGGGCCATGGCAACCCCCGTAGTTAAGGATTAGAACACGGTTCAGAAGAAGGAGTTGTAAAACTTTGCCCGGAACCGTTGGATCGGCCGAGTTTCCTGTCGGTGGACGACTACTTGCCCGAGACAGAGGCAGGATCGATATCGAGAATCCGATGAGCGCGCGCACGCACCACGTTGATGACTGAAGAGTCGTCGTAAATGTCTTGCAGGACAGGCTTTACGGCCTGGAGCTCAACCAGCTCGCCGCGTCTTGCCTGATCTTCCATACGTTTCAGTTCATCGTCGAGAGCGAGCTTCTGGTAGCGATGAAAATACACGATGCGCCGAGCGTATTCGAGAGTCGCCGCAACCCTCTGGAACAACGCCGTTAGCTCCTGAACCGCGGGCTGATTGGAGTAATTGTAGGCGGCTGACGAACTACGCTGGCCGTCTTTGTAGGTGAGCTTCTTCGCCCCGGTGAAAGCGATCTTCTTGTTCCCGGAGTCGATTTTCCCCGAAAAATAGTGGGCTTGAGCAGATAACTCGAAGATCCGGGCGCGGGTCGCGTCGGAGAAGGTGAAGTCGGTCTGATAAGTATCCCGCTCGTCGGAATCGACAGTGATCTTTCCGGAGGATTCGTAGTGAGCTCGGCCGTCGGAGTCGACGAAAATCGAATAGTGCTCGGGACTGGAGTCAGGAAAATCGAGCGAGAAGGTGATGGTAGCGGGATCAGCAGCGGCAGCGGCCCGGAGGCTCAATAGCAAGAACCATGCGACGAGGCCAGCCAGCAAGACGGGCCCGAAGCGCTGCTTTTTGGTCCGCGCGTATGCTGCTGAATGTTTTACTGCCGTCTTCGGATTCGTCTTCGTACTTCGCCTCGCGTTCTGCGTCATAGAGAATTATGCCAAAGATGAGAAGACTTTGGAGGCTATCGAGCGACGGCACGTTGGCGATTGAGGGTCGCCAGGGTGTGGAGATGACAGATAGCGATGGCCAGAGCGTCGGAAGCGTCCATGGTTTCGGGCGGGGCCGGAAGTTCGAGAAGGCGGACCACCATGTGCTGCACTTGCTGCTTTTCGGCGCGTCCATAGCCCACGACCGACGACTTGATGGTCAGAGGCGAATACTCGGCGACTTCCAGTCCGGCTGACGCGGCGGCCAACATGGCAACGCCGCGGACCTGGCCGAGTTTAAGAGCGGACTTCACATTGAGAGCGTAGAAGACGTCCTCGATGGCAACTTCGTCCGGTTGGTGTTCGGAGATGATGGCACCCAGATGCATGTAGATGCGCGACAGGCGACGCGGCAACGGCTCGCGCGGGGAGAGTTTGATGGCGCCACAAGTGAGGCAGCCGAGTTTGCCGGAGGAATGGATCTCGACGACCCCATAGCCCGTGAATTCTCCGCCGCAATCGATGCCCAGGACTCGCATCTGCATGAAGTGTATCGCGGAAAAGGCCGGGGCTAAAGCCCATTCATCTGCGGTGCCTTGACGCGGCCCCTGAAGGGCCGCTCTTCCACAATTATGCCGGCAAGATGGATGGGAGCGATGGCGGTTTCATGATCGAACGTAGCCGCCGCTCCAATACAAATGCCGAGTCGGCAATGACAAGCGCATTCGCCTGAAACATTAGTTGTCGGAACACGCAGCCACTACCCCCGCGTTTCAGCAACAGCGGGGGCGGCGGGCCTGGGAGTGTTCCCGTTCGCGGAGGAACGCGGCATAGGCGGCGCGCGACGAAACCTTCCTCGTTCGTTCCAGAAAGCGGTCATAGGCAGACTCGTCGAAGATCTCGCGCAGGGTCGCTAACAGAATCCGGAGGGCTCGCGTAAGGGGTTTCAAATTCTCTCCTCGGTAAGGCGCGTCATCACGAATGGAGCTTCCTTCACCCGTGATTCCCTGCTGCCGCTGAGGATGCCGATCCATTGCCGTGCTGACTCGATCAGAACGAGGGCGACCATCACCACGAGAATGGCGGTGACGGCGGCGTCCAGACGGTTGTTGAAGATGAGATGCGGCGTAGCTTTGGTTGCGGGCCCCGCCGCGAGAGCGTGAGCCTGCGCGAGGAAGCCGACTCTCGGATCCGGATCAAGGATTTTGTGCCAGGAAGCGGTGAACGTCACAGCCACCAGCCACAGAAGCGGCGCCAGCGTAACTGCGGCGTATCGGGCTCGATGCATCTTGACGATGATTGTCGTCGCGACGCACAGAGCTACCGTCGCCAGCAACTGATTGGCGATCCCGAAAAGAGGCCATAGGGAGTTGATTCCGCCAAGAGGGTCTTTGACGCCTTGCCATAGAAAGACTCCCCAGGCGGCAACGATCAAAGCGCTGGTGGCGAGAATCGAGGGATACCAACTGGTGCGGCCGAGAGGTTTGTAAATGTGGCCGAGGGCGTCCTGAATCATGAAGCGGGCAACGCGGGTGCCGGCGTCGAGGATGGTCAGAATGAAGAGCGCTTCGAACATGACCGCGAAGTGGTACCACATAGCCATGACTGTGGCTCCGCCAAGGCTTTGCGAGAAGATGTGGGCCATCCCAAGAGCAAAAGCAGGAGCGCCTCCAGTGCGGTTGAAGAGAGTCTGTTCGCCGACGGCGTGGGCGAGCGCCTGCATGTCGGCAGCGGTCACCGGGAATCCCCAGTTGGAGATGGTGGCAGTCGCGGCGGCAGCGGTTTGTCCGACGACGCCCGCCGGACTATTAATCGCGAAGTAAACACCGGGCTGCAGGACGCACGCGGCGATGATCGCCATGATTGCGACCGCGGATTCGGCCATCATAGCGCCATATCCGACCATGCGGATTTCGGTCTCGCGCGCGATGAGTTTGGGCGTGGTGCCACTAGAGATTAAGGAATGGAATCCGCTGATGGCACCGCAGGCGATGGTGATGAATGCGAACGGGAAAATCTTTCCGGCAAAGACTGGACCTGAGCCGTCGACGAATCGGGTCAGGGCGGGCATGTGCAGGGTCGGATGAAGGACGAGGATTCCGATCGCGAGCAAGGCGATGGTCCCGAGTTTCACGAAGGTGCTCAGATAGTCGCGCGGAGCCAGCAGGAGCCAGACCGGAAGCGCGGAGGCCGCGAAGGCATAGATGAGAATCAATACCGCAAGTGTGGTCGCGCTCAGGGTGAAGACATGGGCCGCCGCCGCATTCTGAGAGGCCCATTGACCTCCCCAAATGGCGAGCA
Source organism: uncultured Acidobacteriota bacterium (assembly GCA_963700225.1). Lineage (GTDB taxonomy): Bacteria > Acidobacteriota > Terriglobia > Terriglobales > Acidobacteriaceae > Sulfotelmatobacter. The sequence continues at coordinate 386,975 of CAVOWU010000009.1, read as the reverse complement.
GCACGAGAATGAAGCCGAAGACGGAAGCTTCCAGCACTTTGCCCGGCCGGATGCGCCGCAGGTAGATTCCCATCAGCAGGGCGATCGGGATCGTCATAGCAATCGTAAATGTTCCCCACGGGCTGTCTTTCAGGGCATTCACGACGACCAAAGCGACCACAGCGAGCAGGATGATCAGGATGGCAATGACGGCGGCGTAGGCAACGAGGCCGCCGAGAGGACCGGTCTCTTCTTTTGCCATTTCAGTGAGCGACTTGCCGTCACGTCGGACGGAAAACAGAAGGATGACGAAGTCCTGGACGCATCCGGCGAACACGGCACCGGCGAGCACCCAGAGAGTGCCGGGGAGATATCCGAACTGCGCCGCCAAGACGGGGCCGACTAGAGGACCGGGACCGGCAATAGCGGCGAAGTGATGCCCGAAGACGACCCACTTATTGGTGACCAGAAAGTCGCGGCCGTTTTCGAGGCGCTCGGCGGGTGTGGCGCGAAGAGCGTCAATCGAGAGTATCTTGGCGGCAATGAACTTGCTGTAGAAGCGGTATCCCAGGGTATAACAACAGGTGGCGGCAACCACCAACCAGAGGGCGTTGATGGGCTCTCCGCGACGAACCGCGACGACGCCGACCGCGGCAGCTCCGACTAAACCGACGACGCCCCAGAGAAGACCACGCAGACTCTTGTTCATTCGTGTCGAGCATTGTGCAAAATTTGTCGAGGAAGCGCAATGTCAATTGTTCTGCAGACAAAAAGGGTCACCGAATCGATTTTCTTCTAGCCATTCTTCGGTTTCGGCGGCTATTCGTTTAGTGTTACTCTATGTGTTCCGAACGATTGCTCCCCCAGTGTTTTCGGGCCATTTCGTCAACGCCCCAAGAGCCGGGGTGCATTCCGAGGATTCATTCTGAACTCATGCGGAAAGAGGAACATACGATGAGAATTGGCATGTTAACCGGCGGGGGCGACTGTCCTGGACTGAACGCGGTGATCCGCGCCGTCGTCCGCAAAGGAATTTTTCACTATCGCGACGAATTCGTGGGGTTCCTGGAGGGCTGGCGCGGCCTGATCGAGAACCAGAGCATGGAACTGGATCTGGACGCCGTGAGCGGGATTCTTCCCCGCGGCGGAACGATTCTACGGACCTCGCGTACGAATCCCTCGAAACGTCCGGATGGATTTGACCGCTGCATCAGCACCATCGCCGCGCACAAGCTTGACGCCGTAGTTGCGATCGGCGGCGACGACACGCTGTCGGTCGCGCAGAAGCTTCATGAAAAGGGAGTCAAGGTGGTTGGCGTGCCGAAGACGATCGACAACGATCTGGGCGGCACGGATTACACGTTCGGGTTCGATACGGCGTGCAACATCGTTTGTGAAGCGATTGACCGGGTTCACACCACGGCCGAGGCACATAACCGCGTCATGGTGGTTGAGGTCATGGGGCGGGATGCAGGATGGATTGCGTTGTACAGCGGCATCGCCGGCGGCGCGGACGCGATCCTGATTCCGGAACGGCCGTTTGACGTTGATAAAGTTGCCGAATCGATTCGCCAGCGGCATGAGCGCGGACGCTACTTCTCGATCATTGTCGTTGCCGAGGGTGCGAAATTTGCGACGGGCGCCGGCGCTCCAGTGGTGCAAGACATGGGCAAGGACGAGTTTGGGCATGCCAAGCTGGGAGGTATCGCCAACATTCTCGCCCGCGAGATTGAGCAGCGTACAGGGTTCGAAACACGCGCCGTAGTGCTGGGACATATCCAGCGCGGCGGTTCACCCACGGCGTTCGACCGCGTACTGGCAACGCGATATGGACTGGGTGCGATCGACATGGTGCACCGCGGCGAATTCGGCTGTATGGCCGCACTTCGGTCGAACAAGATCGTCTCCATCACGCTGAAGGAGGCGATCTCGAAGAACCGGGTTGTCGACGACGAGATGATTCAGATCGCGAGCGGCTTGTTCGAAGAAACTGGCGTGAAAGAAGCGGCAGTAAAGTAAAGGATCGGAAAGGGCCTCCGTCGCCGTCGGGCGGTGGGGGCCTTTTTTTGTTGATGGCTGATTCAGGGAGCTGCAACTGAGGATTCGAAACATGAAGGCGTGGCTCTGGTTTCTACTGGCTCTCGCCGCAAGCGCGGTCAGCTGGTCGTACGTGCACCGCGTGCTGCTGCCGTGGGAATACTACGTGAACGTGCAGCGAGGTCAGCTCAAAGCGCAGATGGGAGATTTGTATCCGCGCTGGGTGGGAACGCGGGAACTTCTGCTGAACGGACGCAATCCCTATGGAAAAGAAGTCAGCGATGAGATTCAGATGGGATTCTACGGCCATCCCATCGAGCAGAGTTATAACAAGCCTGCATCAGAGATTATCGACGAGCAGAGATTTGTGTATCCCGTGTATGTGGTTTTTCTGTTAGCACCCACGGCACATGCGGATTTCGCGAAATTGCAAAACTGGACTCCATGGGTATTTGGAGCGCTGACGGCGCTCGGGGTCTGGCTGTGGCTGTTGGTTTTGCGCTGGCGGCCGCCCATGCTCATCGCAGCCAGCGCGATTTTACTCGTATTGAGTAGTCCTCAGATTGCCCAGGGTTTGCGGCTGCGACAGTTCGGATTATTCGTCGCTTTTCTGATTGCATTCGCGTGCTGGTGTGTAACCCGGGATCGATATTTTTTCGGTGGAGCTCTACTCGCGGTTGCGACGATCAAACCGCAGATGGTCGCGCTGTGCGTGGCGTGGTTTCTGCTGTGGAGTCTCGGCGAATGGAGGAAGCGATGGCCTCTTGCCGCTGGTTTTGGAGTTACGATCGGATTCCTGGGCGGAGCCGGTGAACTCTTGCTTCCGGGATGGCTGCATTACTTCTTCGAGGGCCTGGAAGCTTACCGCAAGTACTTTCCGACAACCTCGCCGCTTCGACTCGTTTTTGGGGATTGGGCCGGGGGGATGCTCTCGGTCTTCGTTATTGTGGGCCTGGCCGCATTTTCGTGGAGAAAGAGCAAAGTTGCTGCCGGTTCCGAGGAATTTGTTCAGCTGCTGGCGTTAGTTCTGATTACGACCAGTTTGGTCCTGCCCCTGCTGACTCCTTATAACCAGGTGCTGCTAATACTGCCCGTACTCCTGCTGATTCGAGACTGGGGAAGGTTGCCGCGGGCGGGGCGAATCGGATTTACGGCTCTGGTCGGATGGCCGGCCGTTGTGTCTCTAGCGCTGTTGATTTATGCGCCGCGGCTGGATTCCCTGAATCGTCTGCCGCTTCTGCCTGCCGTGCTCGCTCTTCTGTTTCCGTTTGTGGTGCCGCTACTGATGTATTTCCGCCGAGAAGAACCTACCCAGCCCGCACCTGTCTATTAGTTCGTGGAAGTCGTCGCCGCTTCGATATCATGAAGCCCGAAATGAGCACGCCGGGAAGTGGCTGGCTGACATCGAAACGGTTACGCGCGCATGGGTCGCTTCTCGCTCTGGCGCTGTGGTCGCTTTACATTTGGACGCTTGCCACTCCAGGTTTGCGGGACCGAAACGGCAACTTCAAGGGGACGGACTTCCTACATCTGTACACGATTGGCTCGCTCGCGGTCGCACATGACGGGAGCGATTTGTACAACATGAGCGCGCAGGCGGGTGTCGCCGCGCAGCGCGTGCCTGAATCGGCGGGTATTCGATACTTGCCTCTCTATCCGCCGCAGGTGTCGATTGCATTTAGGCCACTGGCATATCTTCCGTACGGCTGGGCGCTCGCGCTGTGGTGGACCTTTAGCGCAACCGTCTATGGCATTTGTTGCTACTTTGTCTGGAGAGTGTGTCCCAGCCTGAGGGAACATGGGTTAACTGTTGCAGCACTGGCCATCGCGTTTCCAGGATTCTTCAACCTGATTGCATGGGGACAAACCTCTGCCATCGCACTTGCGTGCTTCACATTGATGTTCTTTTTGCTACGAGGCCGTCGCGAATTCTTGGCTGGAATCGCTCTCGGATGCCTGATTTTCAAACCACAGTTGGGATTGGCGGCGGCAGTTGTGTTTCTATCGATTGGCGCCTGGAAGATCGTGGCCGGTGCGATCCTGTCCGCTGCGGCTGAACTGGTTGTGGGAGTCGCATACTACGGAATTGAGCCGCTTCGGAAGTGGACGCAGACACTGTGGAACGTTCGTTCCGTTTTGCCAGCGCTCGAACCGAGACCGTATCAGACGCACTGTTTGCGGACCATCTGGTCGATGCTCGTACCGTACCGAGGATTATCCTTCGGCCTGTACTTGACGAGCGCGGTGCTGGTTGTCGGCGCGACAATCGCCTTATGGAAGCGCGGAACGAGCGTGCCACTGGCCCTGCGCTTCGCCGCGTTGCTGCTGGCAACTGTGCTGCTATCTCCGCATCTCACGGTTTACGATCTCGTGATTCTGGCTCCCGCCTTTCTTCTGCTGGCGGATTGGCTGGTTGCTCAGCCGGATAGGCCAGCGACCCGCGGTTGGGGCGCACTTCTTTATCTGGTGTACGTGCTTCCATTGCTGGCGCAAATTACTCGCTGGACGCACGTTCAGCTTTCCGTTGTGGCGATGTCGGCACTGATCTGGTCGATCTGGCGAGGGTCCCGGGATTTTGATTCGAAGGGCCCGCAAAGAACGCCGAAGACTTCTCTTTCGGGAGCGGGAAAGCCGTCCATCAGTCCGCAGAGCTAGCGCGAATTACCGAACAAGAACGTTAGCGCTTCTGGAAAGCGACGGGCCCAATGCGATTCGTGATGCGTAGCGCCCGGGTCGATCACCAGTCGTAAGCGTTTGTCGTCCAACCCGGCGCGACCAAGCACTGCCGCCAACTCTCTCACGTCGTCGACCTGGCTTTGATCGCGGTCGGCCCGCCCGGCTTCCGCAGTACCCGTCGCCAGGAAAACTCGCTCGGGCCAGCGCTTGATTCCCCGGCTGTCCTTGATCATCTGGCGGTTCGAGGCCCAGAGCGAAGGACTCTCGAGGAGCAGGCGGCCAATCACGCCCGGACGCACAGACACCGTGTAGAGCGCAATCAGCGCTCCCAGAGAGGACCCGCCCAGACCAGTGTTCTCGGGCCCAGTAGCGACGCGATAGTTTCGGGCCACGAAAGGCATCACTTCCTGGATTAGAAACTTGGGATAACGGGTACCTTGTACGCGCACGATGACCGGATGGAGCGAGCGATGCGGCATGTATTCGCGGATGCGAGCCCGGGCAGCGTTGTCGATGCCAACGAAGATCATGGGAGGAATCACGCCTTCGCGGATCAGGCGGTCGCCCGTTTCGTCGACTTGCCACTCAACGCCGGTGAAGGACGTCGAAGATTCGAACAAGTTCTGCCCGTCGTTCAAGTAAAGCACCGGGTAGCGGCGTCCGGCGTTTTGCGGATCATCGTAGCCGGGAGGCAACCACACTCGAAGAAAACGGGTGTTGTGGAATGTTCGGCTGCGGAATTCGTGCAAGCGCAGATCCCCGGTGGCGGACTCAACCCGGATCACGCGACCGGGCGCTTGCGCGCCCTCACTGTCAATTTGCTGGATTTCTTCCATCAGGAAACGTGCATTCTCAGAATATAACGGCAGAAGATTTTATGCTCTTGCAGCGCTCCACTTTATGAAAGCGCCGCAGATAGCAATGAGGGAAATCAGCGCGAGCGAAATGAGGCACAAAATACACCAGGTCGTCAGCTTGTAGGCTTCGATGTACGTCAGATAAAGCGCGAAGGCCAAGCCTGCCAATGCCGCACCCAGCAAGCGGTTTGGGGTCTCCTGCCGGATTCTCCAGAAAGTCGACAACAGGAACAGCGCCGCGTAGCCGACAACGCCGATGGCGGCCACGGGAATTCCGGCAACCGTCGAGTACTCGCTGCGGTTCACGATGTCGCAACTGAATTTCTCGTTGAAGTCGCAGAACTCCGTCTCTGACTTTGCATAGTGGCGCTGGAGAGATACTGCGGATACAGCCACGCCTGCCAAAGACAGCGTCGCGACCGCGATCAATAATATGCGGTTGATTCGTGACGCTCCGGTCACGGCAGCGCGCACCCCGTCTTGTCGCTCAAAGTCTGCAGGGACAGAACTCCTTCGTGCGGCGGATCCATCCCGAACTGCCAGCTGGGAAATAGCCTGACTCCTGCGACCTTGCACTCCGCAGCCATCTCTTTCTGACCCGGGATTGCACACTCGACGTACGGAACGTAGTGGAATGCGTCACCGAACATTTGCTTTTGATCGGCACAGTGCGGACACCAGTAAAGGCCGTACATTTTGGCTTGTTTCGAGGCAAGGCACTTCGCGAAGGAGTCGTACTTGTGATTGCGATAGTAGCGCCCTGCGAGGTATGCGCCCGCCAACAGGACCAGAACAACACCATACATGAGGTAGTTTTTCCTCTTCCCCGTCGAGCTGGCAATGCGATCGTCTTGCCGTTTTCGCCGATCGTCAGACATGGTCATTCTTATATCACGCGATCAGGCCACGACGTTCAAGGCTCCGGGGAGAACGTCGAGTTCCTCACAATGAAGGGTGAGAACCTCGCCATCGACCATGACATCGACAGGATGCTCGAGATTAAATTCGATGCGCCGGACGGCCTTGCGTTCGGCCAGTGGATGCTCGATGTGGGTGCCGTCATAGAGTCCTGGGAGATTGCGGATCAGGCCCAGGCGGCCAATCGGTCCCCAGCGAACGTATTCCACTAACCCGTCACCAATCTCCGCCTGAGGAGCAATCATCATGGTGCCACCAGTGAACTTGCTGTTGTTGAAAGTAACGAAGAGGCAACTGCGCTGGTCGACGTTCGAGTCGCTTTCAACGCGAAGGGGGAACGGGCGGCGATTGAAGCGCGCGAGAGTGAGAAAGATCGAGGTGAGGTAGCCGAGTTCTCCCCAACTGCTGAAGCGCCGCTCGCGGAGCGTGGCGACGTCGGCCGAAAAACCCATACTCAGCAGATTAATGTAATGAATCACGCCGCCACGATGCCGCAGGCGCATGACGTCGCAAGGTCGGGAACGACCGGCCAGAAGGGATTCAATCGCGTACTCGACGCCTTTATCGCTGAAATCTCGCAGGAAGGAATTTCCTGTGCCGAGCGGAAGAAATCCTAACGTCGGACGCTCGCCGCTGAGAGCTTCGGGATACAGGCCATTCACGATCTCGTAGGAAGTACCGTCTCCGCCGACGGCAATGAAGTTGCGAATACCGCGCGCATAGGCGGCGCGTGCGATTTCGGTGGCCTGTCCACGAGCAGCGGTGGGAGCGACTTCGATCCCAAGACCAGCGGCACGCAGGCGCTCTAGAGCCGGAGTCAGCAGCGCGCCACGCCGCCCACCTCCTGCGGCCGGATTCACGATTGCGAGATAGTTTTTCCCCAAAGCGTCGATCCAGTTTCAGGCCAATCAGGCGCGGACAAGATGCCCGCGCGGCAGCCGCCGGGACGGCGACATTACTTTCACAGCCCCAGCACCGCCGAGCGCTCCACAGATTTCGCGATCTCTTCGGCCAGCACCTGCCGTTTGATCTTCATCGAGGCCGTGCGCGGGAAGTCTTTATCCCAAACGAGGTATCCGCCGACGCGCTTGAAATCAGGCAGACGCCGGTTGCGCGAGGACACGTCTTCGAGCAGTTTGCTGTCGAACGTCTGATTTTGCTCGAGGCGCAGGATGATGACCAGCCCCTCGCGGCCCAATTCCTTTCTTCGGCCAGATATAGTTCGCGGCAAAAACCGAGTATTCCTTGACGGGCAAACCGTCAAAGACGGTTTCGATATCTTCCGGATAGATATTTTTCCCGCCCTCGGTGACGATCATGTTCTTCTTGCGGCCGAACAGCTGCAAATGACCGTGGCGCTCGAAGCGGCCAAGATCGCCTGTCAGAAGCCAGCCGTCGACAATGGTTTCGAGTGTCAGCTCGGGATCGTCGAGGTAGTGGGACATGACGGTCTTGCTGCGTACCGCGACTTCGCCCACGCCATCTGCGTCGGGACTCAGGATGCGAAGCTCGACCCCGGGAAGCGGCTTCCCTACCGTGTCTGCGCGGAAGGGCTTGAGATCGTTCAAGGTCAGAGCCGTTCCCGCCTCGGTGAGTCCGTAGCCATTCACCACCGGGATGCCGAGATCGTAGAAGAACTGCATGGTGGAGGGTTCCATGAAGGCTCCGCCAGTGATGAGGGCTAGTAACTCGCCTCCAAGTCCCCGATGAATGTTTGAGAGCAATATCCGGCTAAGCTTCACATTGGGGCGACGGCGCGTGAGAAGCCGATTGGTCGCGATCATCGTATTCAGGATCGCGCGCTTCCACGAGGGCAGTTCATCGAACTTCGCACGCAGGCCGCGCTCCAGATTCTTGACGATCATCGGGACGAGCGCTACGTAAGTGATGCGATACCGAACAAATGCGTCGCGGACAAATTCCGGACGCAGGGTGCGCAGATGAACGACGCACGCACCGCATACGAATGGTCCGATGAAGCCCACCATGAAGTCGATCGCGTGATTGGTGGGCAAGATGCTGAGATACCGCACACCCGGCCAAAACGGATACCAGGCGGTGAGGGAGGCACATTGCTCCAGATAATTCTCGTGGGTCAGGACACAGCCCTTGGGACGACCGCCTGTGCCCGAGGAGTAGACGATGCAGGCGACGTCGTCTTTCTGGCGCATGACGAAGTCGGGAGCGCCTTTGCGTTTGAAATCCTCCCAGCGGAAGGCACCCGCCAAATCCGCGCCCAGCGGAGCTTCCGTGACGAGGACAATTTTGGTGCCGATCGCATGAAAGTCCGGTGACTGCATGATCGCGCGCCACAGGTGGTACTCGACAACGAGTACCTTGGCCTTTGAGTGTGCAAGCAACTGAAGATGTTCGGGCGCCGTGAGCTTGTAGTCGAGCGGCACCAGCACTCCACCGCAGTAGAAGATCGCGTACGCCGAAATCAGCCATTTCGACTGATTCGTCATGATGATTGCGGCGCGATCGTTGGGATCGAAATCAGCGTCTTCCAGAGCGCGGGCGAGCGGCAGAGCGATTTCTTTGAAGTCGGAATAGGTTAGACGGAGTTTTTCACGATCCCGCTCGGCTTCGATAAGGCAGATTTCTGACGAAAAGCGATCGAGGGCATCGCGCAGGGCGGCGCCGAGACAAGTGTATTGTCGGAGATCGAGCATCAATCCTTTATTTCACCACAGAGGAGCGGAGAGACGGAGAGAAGCTTAGTTATCAATTCATTACCTGCCGAAGCTAAGACCCGACTTCAGGATCGACAAACGACATCGCCGACAGCGGCACGGGGAATTTAATTACAAGCGAGCCTGTATCTTACCGGCGAGCGTGCGAAAATCGCTGACGCCTTGAAGTTCGTAATCCGGCAATTCGACGTGAAAGTGATTTTCGAGCTTGGTGAGCAGGTCGAGCGTCTGCAGGCTATCGATTCCGAGCGCCTTAAAGAAATCGTCGTCGGGAGAGAGTTTTTCGCGCGGCACTTTGAAGTGAGCTGCGGCGAGCGTGAGTATCTCGTCCAAAGTCTTTTCAGCAGTTTCCATAAGTAGTCATTCTAATTCAGTTTGGATTACGGCAAATATGGTTGCGCGTCTGTGCTCTCGACGAACTTCTTCAGTCCAGCCTGGACGGCGGGCCGCTCGAACAGGTCGCAGAAGATATTGATTTCGCGGAGTAATTCTTCGTGCGGAATGGGCTTGATGAATTGCTTGGCGGTAGCCGCGGTGTGGCGATCGAATTTGCCCAATTGCGCAGCTGTCGCCCGAGCCGCTCGCAGCGCTTCCCCTTCCGAAACGACCTGACTTACTAATCCAATCTGCTGCGCTTTGGTGGCGTTGAAACTGCGCCCGGTGAGCAGCAAGTCACGGACGACGGCATTCCCCAGATCGCGCTTCAGGCGCGGGATTCCGCCGAATCCGGGGATCAGCCCCAGCCGCAGCTCCGGGAAGCAAAAACGCGCCATCTTGTCGGCGATGATCAGGTCGCAGACCAAGGCGAGTTCGAAGCCGCCGCCGAAAGTAATGCCGTTCACAGCAGCGATGGTCGTTAACGGCGAGGCGTCGATTCGATTCAGCACTAGATGGATACGCTCCAGAAAATCGCGCACTCCCTGGACCGCTTGGATCTTTTCCATCGACTGCGAGCGCTCGTAGAGTTCCCGCAGATCGGCGCCCGCGCAAAATCCCGAGTTCAATTCGCTGTGGATGATGAGAGCGTGGGCGTCCTTTTCCAACTCGCCGAGGGTGGACGAGAACTGCTCCAATTCAGTCAGGGAGAGCGATCCGAGTTCGTTACAAGGGGCGCGGTGGAGCGAGAGCTCGATGACTCCCTGTTTCTTCTCCCACGATAGCGCTTCGCCTTTGTGATGGGTCACGCCAGACAACCCCTTTCACCCATTCGGAACTATACCGCCTGCTTGACTTGATACATGCCGTCGATCTCAGTTCTCATGCGCGCCGAGATGAGGTCGCGTTTTAGTTTGCCGTTGGCTGTGAGCATACCGTTATCGATGGAAAATGGCTCCGGCCGCAGACAGAATGCGCGTACTTGCTTGTAGTGCGGAAAATGCGAGTTGGCAGCGTCTAGCGCCGCTTGCACTTGCTCGCCGGTAACCCCTCCAGTGACGATTGCAGAGAGATAGCCGCGCCCGTTGCCGATAATCACGACCTGCTGCGCAGTGGAAAGATGGCGCGCGACTTCATCCTCGATGGCTTCCGGGGCTATTTTGTGGCCGGAACCTAAGACGATCAGGTTCTTGATGCGGCCGACGATGCGCCAGGTTCCGGAGGCGTCGAGTTCCCCTTGATCGCCGGTATGGAACCATCCGTCGCGCAGAACTTCAGCGGTTTGTTGCGGGCGGTTCCAGTAGCCGGGGAAAACGTTAGGGCCGCGAATCACAATCTCGTCGTTCTCGCCGACCTTCATCTCAATTCCTGGAATGGACGGCCCGACGCGGCCTGGCACGGGGTTGTGCGGATCGTCCATGGTGCAGATGCCTGTGGTTTCCGTGAGCCCGTAAACCTGCAAGACGGGGATGCCCAGCATCTTGAAGTAATCCTGGGTTTCGGGCGTCAGCGGCGCGGATCCGCAGATGAGCGCCTTCAGATTTTCGCCAACCATTTTCTTTCGAATCGTTGGGAAGACCAAAGTGTTGGCCAGCCATAGCCAGAAGGATTCACTAGCGCTGGGATTCGCAGCGTTGCGAGCCCACGCTGCCTTTGCGTGTGAATAAATCGTCTGCGCGATGCCGCCCTTTTGCGCGATCTGATCATCGACGCCACGCCGCATGCGTTCCAATAATTGCGGAACGTTCAAGAAATAATGAGGAGCAACGACGGGCATATCGTTGGGAATCTTAGTCAGGTCAGTGTTCAGAGTAACCAGACTGCCGCGCAAGATGAAAGTCAGGACGGCAATCCATGACGCGCAAAAGCTGAAGGGGAGATAGTGGAAGATGCGATCCTGGCCGGTGCGTCCGCCCATGAGCAGATCGAGGCGCGCAGAGGTGCAGCCCAGCATGAATCCGACATTGGCCGCGGTCAGCACGACTCCTTTGGCTTCGCCCGAGGTACCGGAAGTGTAGATGATCGTGACCGGATCTTCGTCGCGAACCTGGGGCCGATCGAGAGCAGATTCCGCGACTCCGGCGAATATCTCATCGAAGAGATAGTGTGGCGGGGCCTCGGGCCAGTTCTGCTGGATTCCAGTTCGCAGAGTCGCATCGCCACAGCAGACAAGCACCGGTGTGCTGTCCTTCATCATTGCGACAAGTTCCGATGGCGCTTGGCGGAAGTAGAGGGGAACAACGATCAGGCCCTCTGCCATGGCAGCTAAGTCGATCGCAATCCAGCGGATGGTGTTGGCCGCGAGCAATCCGCAACGGTCGCCCTTCTTCAGGTTTTTCGAAGCAAGAAATGTGCGTGCCTTCCGGATGAGTTCGAGGAGTTCGGCTCCGGTCACCCCGGTGACTTGGCCGTCGCGAATCTCCTGCAGGACCACCGTGTTCGAGGCGGCCTTAAGCTGCGCGAAGATGTCTCCGACAAAAGGCATGCGGTTCTGAGTGGAACTTTACCGGCTAACTATAGGCGGCGACCAACTGCCGCAGCGATGAATTCATGGGCGGGAGATAGTCTTCCCAATTCCATTCGCCAGTGCGAGTGGGAAACTCCGGATACCGGCGCTGGACTTCCTCTTCGAAGAAAACGCCCATCCTCGCCATCACCTTCAAATTCTTCACGACCGTGCGGGCGATTCCGTCAGCGATGCGTTCACCGTCGTTTGCCAGAGTTTCCAGAGCCTGCAAGAGTTTCGGCTCAAGATCGGGATCGTCCACCGTCATGAGCAATTCCTGATGCCCGCGCTCGCGCATGAGATTGCGAATGCGTTCGTCCATCGTAATTCCAGCTGAGGGCACGAGGGCGGGCATGGAAGTCACGATGCCGTGATAGCGCGACGACGCCATCATGTGGCAGGAACGCAGAATACTGACGAGTTCGTACATGTTGTATTGATCGGAGGTGAGAACCGGCACTCCGCCGAGTTTTTCCGATATCCGATTCGCCGGCCGCGCATCGAGACGCTCGGTCGCCGCCAGGATAACGAATACATTTCGTTGCTTGCGAAAAGCGTCGACTGCATTCGCAATCGACGTCCAATAATGCTTGTAGGCGCGATCGGACGCGGGGCCTGAGTTGTGGAAATAAGGCCCTCGATAATGCGTTTTTTGGTAGGCCCCGGTCAGACTGTGCAGGGCTGCCTTCGCTACTGACGCTCTGACCGGCCATTCAAAGGGGTTGATGGGACAAACGACGAGAATAGGAGTTCGACCGTCCCAGCCGACCTGGCGGAGCACGCTTTGTCCATACTCAGCGGGGCGAGGCTCGAAGGTCCAGGCAGTATCGGTGCCTAACTCCGTCGGCACGCCCAATTCACGAAGGACCGTGCGCGATTCTTCGTTGCGCGTGATCACCAACGAATTCTTGCAGTAGCGGGCACACATTTTCGCGACCAGCGGGTCCATGTGGCCAGCTTCGGCGCCATACCCGACGGAGAGCTTGTTTTCGACGGCCGCGATGCCGAGGGAGCCGATCATCATGGTGGTCAGAGCGTTCGCGAACTTGCTCTTGAACATCGAGCCCTCGCAGGCGACGACGCCGTGATGCCTGGGAACCTCATCGGACAAGAACGGCGGAAAAATGTCCGGGAGATGAACCTGCTTGGTGCCCTCGAAGTATCCCTTGGAAAAATCGAAGTTCTGGCTCATCACGCTGAAATCGACCCGCTCCGCGCCGAGGATGTGGCGAATCTGGCGGAGCATTTCGTCGACGCGTACGTCGGAGCCCATGTTGCGCGTACCGTTGTATCCGGCGAAGAGAAGTTTCAGTTTCTCGCCGGGCTGCCAGGGCTTGCTTCCGCCCAGCATCCATCGGGCTTTGGCACGCTCGATGTTGCCGCTGACCCAGGCTTCGAGGATGAAGTCCATCATGCGGCGGTACCTCCGCGAGCTGCGGGCCAGGGCTGATAGCTGTACTCGAAATTATTTTCACGGCTGAATTTCAATAAAGGAAAACTGTATTGCGAGAAGGGAACCGGCTTGCGCCCTAACTCTGAGGTCGCGCGCGTGTTGTCGAACACCGTGTTCCAGACAAGATAGGGCATGAAGACCTTCAGCAGAGCGGCACCGTGGCCCAGTGGGCCTTTGCGATTGGAAAGGAAGTTCACGGATCCTGTAAACGGCTTTTCAGCGAATGGGACAAACACGGGTTTGCGCTTCTGCTGGGCCGATGCGAGCGCGTTGGTCAACTCACGAAAAGTCTGCGACGACGTACCGGACGAGAGGTGGTAAGTGTCGTATTTCGGGTGATCCTTCTGGTGCAACGTGGCGATCGCGTCCGCAACGAAATCGACATTGACGATGTCGATCTTGTCGTTCTGACGAAACGGCAACGCGGGAAGTCCGGCTAGAAACACAAATGCCTTTACCATGTCGAACTGGGTTGTCTCGGCGCGGCGACTGTCTCCGAGGACGATACTGGGGCGGAAGACGGTCTTGGGTGTGTCAGGCAAGAGCACGCGCGTCATGTGCTCGCAGAATTTCTTGGTACGCGCGTAGGGATCGTAGTCCGAACGGTCCCACTCGATAGAGCGATCCTCGGTGATCACTTCGTTGCTGCGCTTCCCTGCCACTGCAACGGTGCTGACCTCGCTGAAACGCCGCAGGCCGTGATAGTGCTCGGCCTGGCGCGCAAGGGTCAGAACTTCCAGCGTGCCCCGCAGATTCACGTTAAGGCAGGTTTTCTCCGACTTTCGATTCAACGACGCTGCGCAATGAATCACAGAATCGGTCGTGTGGACCAGGCGATCGTATTCATCGCGGTTCAACCCAAAGCCCGCCGAGGTCAGGTCGCCGCAAAAGATTCGGACTTTAGTCTGCAGATACTCATAGAAACGCGGAAAGTCTAAATGCAACTGCAGGGCACGCCACAGGCGCAGTTGAGCTTCCTGCGGATCGCGGGCGCGAACCAGGACGTTCAGCGATGCACCATGGGCTTCGAGAAGATTGGCGGCGACATGCGCGCCGATGTACCCGGTCGATCCAGTTAGGAATATCGCCACGTTGCTCCATTGGTCCCGGTCTTCACGGCGTCACCGTTGGCGGGTGCAAGTTGAAAGCTTCGAGGAGGCCGTGCTTCCAGAGGACGCCCTTCAATCAGCGGGTAGGTCCAACGGCGCAGAGCCGGGATATGAATGTTAATCCAATATTCCCACCAATCGAGGCCGCGGGTGTCGTAACCAAATTGGTCCCGCTCTTCGGGCACGAGCGCATAGGAAAGTTTCTCGATGTTTTCCGCGATGAAGTCGTGTTCGTTCAGCAAAATAAAGGGCTCGAAAAGCTCGATAAGTTTTTCGAGGCGTTCGAGATTGCGCTCGGTTTTGACCAGGGGCGCTTTCTTCAGCGGAAGCGGCGACATGATGCGCTGTATGGATTTCACGATCGCCTTTTGCGCTGGCGCGGACATACGGTTGTACCGCGTCTTGGAAACGGGGATGGCGTCGAAGCGCAAGCGCAGCCAGGATTCCAGGCCTTCTTGTGCGCGATAGTGTTTGCGGTGCGCCAGAGAGGTCAACTCGATCGAGCGGCCCATGTCGCAGGGATTGGTCACGGAAGTCGCCAACTGGTACATAGGATCGTGGCGGCGTTCCATGATCGCGGCCGCGATGAGGGTCATTCCGCTGCACACAGCATCGACCGGAATAATGTCGAGGCGCTTGCTTTCGTTGGACGGCAATTGCCGGAAGTAGGTTCCCAGCAAATACGAGAGGGACGCCGACGTGTTAATGCCCTCGTTCCAGCCAAGGAACGGTTTCGCAACTGAAGTTTCTACGATCGCGGGGCGAACCACCGCGACAGGCAGACCTCCGCCGAATTTTGCAATCAGCGACTCGGCCAGACTTTTCGTGAGAGTGTAAGTATTCGGCCAGCCGAGCTCCTTGGCGCGCCGCGTTCCGGATTCTGTCAGATATGTTTTGAGCCAGCGAACTCGATTCTTGCGGATCTGATTTTCGAGTGCGGGACCTTGCAGATTCTTGGCCGCATGTTCCTTCGCCTGCGCCTGCATACGCAGGCCCGAAGTGACTTCTTCACTCTCGGCATGCACTTCGGCGTTCTTGACGACTTCCTGGAGAGATCTCCATTCCTGCTCGGCGTCGAATCCGGCGACGCTGCGTGGAGTGTAGTTGGGAGTGAGCTTTTCGCCGACCCGGCCGTCTTGCTCCCCGGCAACGTAACAGGTGGAAAGGTGTAGAAGCCCGGCGTGGTCCGAGCTGCGCACGAACTCGAGGACGTTTATAGCCGCGTCGGTATTCGTGGCCAGCGCGTCGCGCAGGTCAGGATTGAAATCGGTCAAGCCAGAGCTGTTGACGATCAGGTCCAGATTCTTCTGCAAACTGCGGGCTGTTGCTTCGGTGAATCCGAGGCCAGGCTGAGTAACGTCGCCTTCGACGACTTCGATTTTTTCCCGCAGAAAATCCGGGAGCGCGTCGCCATATCGCTCAAAGAGCGGATCGAAAACAGGCGAGTCTTCGATCATTTTCTCGAAGCGGCGCTCTGCCGGGTTGGATTTCTGCCGGCGAATCAGCAGATAGATTCGTTTGACGCCGGGTAGATCGAGCAGCGTATTGGCCAGCCATACCTTGCCGATAAATCCCGTGACGCCGATCAGCATGACGTGCTTGCCGGCAAAGGCACGGCGGACCGAGAATCCCTGAGCCTGCCTCTGACCTTCGAAATGAACAATGGGTCGAATCGGCGGAAGATTCTGGCGTTCCGCCGGAATCACAGCGGCGCGCAGATCTTCCAAGGAAATATCGAGGTGACGCGCCAGAGTCTTCGGAGCACGACGGCCGTCCGGCATGTTTTCCTGGAAGGGCGCAAACGCGCCGCGCGGCCGAATCACGGGCTCAAGCAACCTGCCGGTAGCCGTCCCAGCCCGAAATTCAAGGCGATTGGCGACGATGTGCTTGCATCCAAGATGACGCGCAAGCGGACGCATGACGTGCTCCAACGCCTGGCTCACGAGAACGACGTCGGCACCGCTCTTGACCAGCTCTTGAACCTGCTTGACTCCACTCTCTTTCAGCCGGGGCTTCAACTTGTACTCGAAGAATTCCTCGCCGAGCAGATCAAGACGGTCCCGGGTCACGCCGCGCAGCACGGTATGCACCACGCGCGTGGCAAATTTGCGGTTTGTGGAATACAGGAAGGGACGAAGCAGAGCCATCAGAAAGATGAGCCCGCGACGCCGAAAGCGTTCCGCGAACGTCTGGGCGTTCCAGGTAAAGAACGCAACGGGCCGGACCACGGTCAGGTCGAGAAGGCTGCCCTCGACGCGCCAGTAGACGGTGGGGGCCGCACTGGAATTGTGGTTTGTCTGATCCAAAGTTGACAGTCGGTCCTTAATGGGGCGTCCGATCCGATACCGGACGAAGTGTCTATTGTAAACAATTGATCCGAGAGAACGAAGCGGGACCTTGTCTTTCGAGGGTTCTCAACTCAACAACCACCGGGAACATGCAATTACTCGAAGGTGAATCCCTGCCCGTCATCCTGTTTCGGCTGATTTGGAATCGATGTTGGAACGTCCCACGATGAGGGCAATCCCCCCGCTCACGGCTACCGTAGCGGCGATCGCCAGCAGCCCGCCACGGAATCCGCCGTCTGCCGTTCGAAACTTTCCAATGATGTCGGGGCCGAAATAGCCTCCGAGATTAGCGAGCGAGTTGATGACCGCTATTCCGGCAGCTGCGGAAAGACCTGACATTCTGGAAGTTGCCATCGCCCAGAAGGGCCCGACCATGGCTTCCGCACCGGCGAGGCCTAAACCGATGCCACTGACGACGAGAAGGGTTGAATTTCCATAGCCCGCAGCGATCAGCCCAGCTGCCGCGGCAAAGGCTGGGATCGCGGTGTGCCAGCGTCTCTCTCCCTTGCGATCGGAATGCATTCCAACCAAAACCATGGCGAGCGACCGTCACCAGGAAAGGAAGCACCGCAACGGCTCCCGTCCAAAGGTAGCTCAGTCCGGAGAAGCTGCGGATTACGCTCGGCAACCAGAGTGTGACACCGTACATGGTGGTCGACACTCCGAAATAGACCATCGATAGCATCCAGATCCTGCCGCTAAAGAGAACTTTCCAAATCGTCCGCATCGAGACACTCGCGTCTGCATGGTATTCCTCGGCCAATTTGTCGAGAAGCCACGTTCGCTCCTCGCCCTTCAGCCAGCGCGCTTCTTTCGGACTATCGGAGAGAGTCCAAAATACGACCGCCCCGAGCAGAATGGCCGGTAGCCCTTCGATGAGGAACATCCATTGCCAACCGGACAGTCCCTTGCCATGAAGACCTAGCAGAGCCCCCGAAATGGGGCTTCCCACGACGCCTGCCAAAGGATTCGCGGTCATGAACCAGGCTACGGCGCGAGCACGAGCATTTGCCGGGAACCAGCGCTTCATATAAAGGATGATCCCAGGGAAGAATCCGGCTTCGGCCGCCCCGAGCAGGAACCGCATGGTGTAGAAGCTGATCGGTCCGCGGATGAAGATCATCAGGCACGAAATGACTCCCCAGATGATCATCAGGGTCGAAATCCAGCGCCGCACGCCGAACTTCTCAAGCACAAGATTGCTGGGCAACTGGAAGAAGAAGTAGCCGGCGAAGAAGATACCAGCGGCTCGGCCGTAAACACGGTCGCTCAGGCCAAGCTGCCCGCGCATCTGAAGAACTCCGAAACTCACATTGATGCGGTCAAGATAGGCGACAATATAAAGAAGGAAAAGAAAAGGCATAAGCCGCCACATCAGTCGCGCAACGACGGCGGATTCGAGACGGTCGGGGGCGGTATCCAAAGGCGAGTCCGAACGATGCAGCGTAGAACGAAGGTAGTCCGCTCTGCGCGTGTGGATTCTACTCCAAGCCGAGTGCTTTTCGAATTTCTTCCACGATCCGCTGCGGCTCGGGGGAAATATCAACGATCACAGCGTCATCCGGTTCCTCCAGATCGGCCAGTTGGCTGGCTAGAATCGACTTGCCGGCGAAATGACCGTGGCGGGTGCGCAGGCGTTCGGCTATCAAAGACGCACTTCCCTTCAGGTAAACAAAGCGAACCTCCTGCGAAACTTTAAGTTTCGATCGATAACTGCTCTTGAGCGCGGAACATGCCAGAATGACATTTTTGCCGATGGCGATCCACTCGACGATCGCACGATGCAGCGAATCCAGCCAGGGTTCCCGGTCGGCGTCGGTGAGCGGGATGCCATTGCGAATTTTCTCAACGTTCGACGCCGGATGAAAATCGTCGGCGTCGGCGAATTCCCACTTGAGCTGAGCGGCAAGCATACGGCCAACGGTCGTCTTTCCGGCGCCGACGACTCCCATGACAATGACGATCATCGCTGGATTGTAATCTGTCTACTTTTTCGCGTAAGCCTTCTCGGCGCCCGTGCGCTGGTTGGTCAGAACAAACGAGCCATCGCTCTCTGCGGAAACTTTGATCGCTTTACCTTCGCAGTTCTCTTTTACGTTCGCGATATGGTCGGGATCTACGTTGTGATCTTTGTCCGACTCGGCGGCGTAGTGGAGCTGCCAGAGATCTTCCACTCCGGGCGAATCGTGAACGATCTGCCACGCGGCCGGGCTGGCCCCTTTGCGGGCGCCATTGTCGAAGACGGCGACCCGCGGATGCAGCGCCCATACCAGAGCCTTACTGTTTGAAAGATCCAGCCCGTGGTGGTTTACCAAGAACAGGTCGACCGTGCCGAGCATGTTGTTAGGACACACGAGTTCCAATTCCTTCTTTTTCGTCAAATCGCCGAGATCGAGAAAACGGAAGTGTCCATATGTGATGAGAACTCCTACGGAACGGGCATTCTCGGTGTTATCCACCGCGGCCACAGGCTCAGCGCCACAGTAAGGGTTCGCCTCACCGGCCCCGGGCAGCGGATTTGTCATGTGTTCTCCGGCCGCGGTCAGGACGTGAACTTCGATTCCTTTGATCGGAAGTCCCCATCCGGGCTTGACAACGACGTGGCCATGACCCGCAATCGCCTTTTCGTAGGCGGCATAATCGGTGCGAGTCACTTCGGAGTCTTCCAGGTTCGGGCCATGATCGACAAAAGTACCGATCTTAATTCCATCCGCGAGTTGCGGAACGCCACCTACGTGGTCGCGGTGGTAATGCGTGATGAGAACGTAGTCGAGTTGTTTGAGTCCGGCCTGACGAGCCGTGGCCACAATGCGGTCAGCGTCGCGTCCCTCATATCCAGGCCAGCCGGTATCGATCAGCAATGACTGCCCCGACGGGCTCACGATGAGCGTCGCTTGCCCGCCTTCCACATCAATGAAATAAATCTGCAGAGACTTGGGATTGGGAGCAGCGGCTCGACAGAATTGAACGGTCCCAAGGAGAGAGCAGCAGAGTACGGCGATCAGAATTTGACGCATTGGGGCACCCGGCGGGAGACGTTGGGGAAGATTATGCCACGCGGGCCCGTGGAAATTCGCAGAGATGTTGCTGGTCTATTGAATTTTGCGGCGAGGAGCCGAACTGTTTACCAATCGTTGTTGGATCTTTCCGATTGCAGCTGGGAGTTCGTGCGATTCCGCTTTTTGTAGGCCAGGACCGTAATCCCGACCGACATAAACATCGGGGGAACTATCAAAACCAAGATGCCCGTGCGCAAGCCCTGGATAAGCCTATGCCCGGCTCCGGCCGCCTGCGTGTAACAGAGGGCACAACTCTGCCCGTAGCACGCTGCGTTGGTGGCCAAGATGACTGCGCCAACGAGCAGCGCTTTCGAGCGACGCGCGATCGAATAAACAGCCGGAAAACGCATACATCACCTCTATTTTGCGAACGGCTTCAGAACCATGAGTCGATAACTGTCGGCCCAGATCATGTTCATCATCACGAGAACGAAAAGGGTCGCAGGAATCAACGCTAAACGCAAGGTCGGCTTCTCCGATCCGAGATGCATGAAGAAAGTGACCGCAAGAAAAGCCTGGATCCCAGCAACCAACAACATGGCGAGTAGATGACCCTGCAAGAAAAACACCTGCACGCAAGCGAGGATCAAGATCAACACATAAACAATCAAATCGCCCTTCATGCTTCCCTGATTCGATTCCATCGCAGTCTCCTATTAGGCTTTCACGTTCATCAGGTAAACCAGCGGAACCACGAACATCCAGACGAGATCGACGAAGTGCCAGTACAGCGACCAGATCTCAAGGTCGTCGGAGTTATAGCGACCGCGCTTGTAGCCGAGAATCACGACCAACAGGGCAACCGCCCCGCTCACGACGTGCGCAAGGTGCAGGCCGGTAATGGCGAAGAAAGATGCTCCAAACATCGGAGAGCCCCAGGGATTCTGAAACAAGCGGACACCTTCGCCGATCAGTCCCATCCACTCTTTCAAGTGAAGCGCTGCAAAGGCCAAGCCCAGAACGATCGTGATGAAGGTCCACATGATAGCTTTGGACTTGTTCTCGGCTTTGGCGGCGCGAACAGCAATCAGAATCGTCAGGCTGCTCGTGACCAGGATGAAAGTCATGAGCAGAGCGTTCATGATGCTGGCCGACTCGAAGGGACGAGGCCAGTCTGCAGCTGCGTTCTTGATGTATCCGTAAGCAAACAGCATCGCGCCAAAGGTGCAGGCGTCGGAAATAATGAACAGCCACATCACGAGTTTCTTGGACGGGATGGCAAATGGAGGAGCTTCCATCACTCCCGCTCCATGCCCCATGCTCAGATTGGCTTCGCTCACAGTGCCTCCAGGGAATCGTGTTACAGCTTCAACCACAAAACGAACAGAAGGTAGATCCACAACAGGCCCATGAAATGCCAGTAATAAGACGTGGCATCAAGGGTGCTTCGCCGCAGCGGGTTTGTCGTGCTGCGAAATCTCAACATCACCCGGGTCAATCCGCCCAACCCGCCCAGCACATGAAGGGCGTGGACACCGGTGAACACATAAAAGAACGAACTGTTCGGGTTCGTCGGCAGGTACAGACCCTGCGACCACAGGTTCAGCCAGGCCAGATATTGCCCGATGACGAATACCACCCCCAGAAGCATTGTGATCTGCAGCCATAGCATAGGAACGGACCGGTTGCTCTCCTGCCCACGCATGAACGCTCCGACCCGGTGCCTTGCCACTTCGAGCGCAACGCTGCTGGCTACAAGCGCCAGCGTGTTAAACCACAGGATCGGTGGAAGGACGATGTGGTGCCAGTCGGTTGCTGCTCCCTCGCGAACATAGAGAGCGCTCGTGAGAGCCGCAAACATCATGGCAATCGCAGACAATCCCACCCAGATTCCCGTGCGGGTTGGCTCGCCTGAGTAATCCTTCACAGCGGGCAACGGCCCGCGATCCGGCACCGCTCCATGGAATCCGCCTCCCGAGCCGTTTCCGCTAGGCGGATGTGCTCGCGGCTCGATCTCGGTTTTTGGTGGCTGCAGCGTTGTTGCCATGACTACTTTTCCCGTTCCCGATTCTCGGCCCAACAACTGGGGTGCAATCTGCAGATTCAATCCTACGGAGTCTCTCCCGCGTGCTCCGGCGACGTTTGCATCAAGTAGTCGCCAGTGGAACTCTGGACCCCGTACTGATAGGGATCGTGATAGACGACCAGATGCTGTCCACCGAAGTTGTCGAACGGCGGAGGAGACGAGGGCGTCGACCACTCGAGCGAAGTGCACTCCCAAGGATTCTCCGGAGCGATCGCGCCTTTCGAATGGCTGTAGATCAGGTTAAAGATGAAAATCAACTGCGCAGCCCCGGTAAACAGCGCAGCATAGGTAATGAACCGGTGAACCGGAAGTGAGCGGCACCAGGAAATCGTCGGTGAACGCCGAGTAACGGCGGACGTTGCCCGCCAGTCCGAGGTAATGGAAGGGCATGAAGATCGCGTAGGTGCCGATCAACGTGAGGAAGAAGTGCCACTTGCCCAAGGTTTCGTTCATCATCCGGCCGGTCATCTTGGGGAACCAGAAGTAGGTCCCGGCGAAGACTCCCATGATTGCCGCGACGCCCATCACCATGTGGAAATGCCCGACGACGAAATAGGTCGCATGCAGGTAAATGTCAATCGAGGGTTGCGCCAGAAAGAATCCGCTGACGCCGCCGCTGACGAACATCGAGATGAACCCGATACAGAACAGAGATGCGCTGTTGATCCGGAGGTTGGAGCCGTACAAACTGCCCAACCAGATCAGCGTCATGATGGTGGCCGGAATCGTGATCATCAGCGTGGGGAATGAGAAGACCAGCGCCGAGAACGGATTCATGCCGCTCAGGAACATATGATGTCCCCAAACCATGTAGCTGAGGAAACCGATGCCCATCATGCAATAGATGATGGTCTTGTGGCTCAACATCGGTTTGCGCATGTTGCAGATCAGAATGTGGCTGACGATGCCGATTGCCGGCAGAATCGCGATGTACACCTCTGGATGTCCAAAGAACCAGAACAAGTGCTGCCAGAGTAGCGGTGAACCTCCCTGGTGGGGTTGCAGATGGTCGCTCACGTTCAGGCCTGAGGGAATAAAGAAACTCGTTCCCGCGATGCGATCCAGAATCAAGAGCAAGCAGGCCGGCATAAGCACTGCGAAAGCCAGCAGAGCGATGCAAGAGGTGATGAACCATGCCCAGCTGACAATCGGCATGCGCGCCAAGGTCATCCCCTTGGTACGCAGATCAAGCGTAGTCGCGATGAAGTTCAACGATCCCAGCAGAGACGCGATGCAGAAAACAAAAATGGAGAGACCCCACAGTGTTTGCCCGAGCCCTTCGCCAGGCCCGGTATCTTTGCCGATCGCGCTGAGGGGAGCGTATGCGGTCCAACCGGAGAGCGGAGGACCATCGGGAACAAAGAACGCCGCCACCAGAATGCAGAAGGCGATAAAGGTCGTCCAGAACGACATCATATTGAAGCGGGGGAAGGCCATATCTTCCGCACCAATCTGAATTGGCAGGAAGTAATTACCGAACGCCGCGAAAGGCGCGTTCGTCAGCACGAAGAAGACCATCAGAGTTCCGTGCATGGTCATCAGCGAGAGGTAGTACTCGGGAGTGACCACTCCGCCGGGCGCGCCCGCCTTGGAGAGCCAGCCCAGGCCAGGGATGGGCGCATTCGGCCAAACCAGGTGAATGCGCATGATCCAGGAAAGCACCATGCCGGTGAACACCGCGACCAGGGCAAGAGCGTAATACTGCTTGCCGATCACTTTGTGGTCGAGGCTAAAAACGTGCTTCCGGATAAAGCTGGTCGGCGGACCGTGATGTACTGCGTGTGCGGATGCCTCAGACATTGCCTTTCCCCTCTCGAATCGAGTTGGCACTTGCCGTCCTTGTTGGCGGGACGGCCTGACCGCTTAGGTGTTGGACTGCGACTTCAACCACGCATTGAAATCATCCTGGGACATTACGTTGAGGTAACCCTTCATGTTGTAGTGACCGAGGCCGCAGAGTTGGGTGCAAACGATTTCGTACTTTCCGATCTGGGTTGCCGTGAAATGAACCGACAGATCAAGTCCAGGCACGAAATCCTGCTGGATGCGCAACTCGCGCACATAAAAGGAGTGACCTACGTCCTTGGCGTGCATCATCAAGTGGATCTCTTTGTTGACGGGGATGACTAACTCGCCGGACTGAATGTCGTCACGAGCGGGGATATCGTTCTCGGGATCGAGACCGAAGAAATTCGAATTGCCTTCGTCGATCTTGTCGGGGTGAAGTGCGCCAAACTTACCGTCGGGTCCTGCGTAGCGGAAATAAAACGCAAACTGGCCAGCTTGGACCTGAATCGGCAGAGCGTCCGCAGATGCAGGCTGAAAATAAACTTTCGCCCAAGCCTTGCTGCCAATCGCTCCCAAAGCGATGGCCTCAGCGCCGACCAGCAAGATGGCGGCGAGGATCAGGTACTTGGCTCCGCCGGGAAAGTTCTTCAGCTTCCCCTTGGCGCCCGCCGATCCCCAGACGAAGATACCGAGCAGGATTTGAGCGGCCAGAAAAGACAAGCCCGCTTCAATCATGGTTTCGTCCATCTGCTTGTCGATCTCAGCGCCGTGGGTTGAGATGTCCTGCGGAGGGGCTACGGTGGCGCCGAGGAAGGTGTGGGTAACGACGGGAACTGCGGAGGCCAACGCAATCAGAATCACGACTATCGCAAATAGTTTTCCGCTCATAGTGCCTCGCGTCCGCCCGGCAGACCGGGTCCAGGATCTATTGAACGGGAGCCGGCCCGAGGCGCGGCTCCCGCAACAGCGAATTTTCTAGTACGCCTTTGCTTTGAAACTGAAGTCGATCGACTTCGTCTCGTTGCCCGTGATGGTGATATCCTGCGTTTGAGTTCCGTAATCTTCATGCCACGCGGTTATGGTGTATTTTCCCGGGGGCAAATTGGGCAGAGAGAAGCCGCCGCCGTCGCCAGTGATGGAGTAATGGCTCGTCTTAAGGACCACGAACCAGCCGTGCATCCAAGGATGGATGTTACATTTCACCGAGATAAATTCCGGCTGATCGAACTTCGTCCTGATCGGAGCCGATCCGGGCGGCTGTGACTTGTTCCACTCGCGATTGACTTTCGCCAGACGGGTGAATGTTGTGCGAGGTTTGGTCATCATTTAGCACTTTCAGCTCCTGATTCGTGTGCATCGCGATCACGTGAGGAGTGTACTGGCAGCCCTTTTGCGTGAAGGTCACCGCCTGAGAGGGTGCGTTTGCATCGTCCGCGCCGGCAGAAATATAAACCACGACGTTCTCCAACGCATTATTCGGCGCCCGTAACCACAGTCTCGGTCGTAATCGCAGGATTGTGCTGTTTGGCGCAGCTCGGCTCTTTCGACATGTCGATTGGCTTCTGCTTCACCGGGGTTCCGGTATAGGTCACTTTGCCGCTGATCGTTCCGCCGAACATCAGGGCGGGACACAAGGTTGCAATCAGAATCGCAACACCGTACTTACTCGCGCGCATTCTTGCCTCCTGAATCTCGAATAATCGGTAAATCCGGTTCTACTTTCCGCCGCCTGCAGCCCCGTTTCCAGACGGACTGGCGGGCGCCGCTGACGGCTTCTCGACGTAGGGAGGAATGGTCCCACCCGCCGCCTTTAACACATCGTTCTCTCGGCTGTGCCGCTCGACTTGCAGCGTGCGCAGGAAGTGTACGAGATCCCAAGCGTCGCCGGGGGAAATCGTGTCCGCGAACGAGGGCATCGGAGTGCCATCGACACCGGTCATGAAAATCTTGTAGATGTCCTGGTTGGTCCGAACCACACTTGAACCGCGAATCATCCTTCCCCGCCGCGAAGTTGTAAGGCCGGATTGGCTGATCCTGGCTGTCAGTCAAAGTTGACGCGGAAGGGCCGTCACCTTTGCCCTGCGGACCGTGACACTTCCAGCACTCCAGCTTGGTAAATAGCGCTTTCCCGTGGGAAATGCTTTCGATCGTCACCGCTGGCTCGGCCGGAATCTTAATCGGATCGCCGGCTTTCTCCTTTTCCCAGCGTGGAGAGAAAGTCTTGATGTAGGCGACCAGATCAGCTCGCTGCTGCTTGGTGAACGTGTTCCAGATGGGCATGTTGGAATTCGTCAAACCGCGAGCGATCGTGTTGAATAAGTCCGAGTCTTGGGGCAGAGTTCCCGTCGGAGTGGAACGGCACTTGAAGGTCGCGAGAGTAAAGTTGCGCGGCTTGGGGTCCAGCCAAACGGCGTTCTCGCCGTTGCCATCGCCCAAGTCGCCGTGACAGCCGGCGCAGTATCGCCGGTAATCAGAATGAGCCTGGGGAGTATCGGAATGCCCGGTGATATTGCCGATGTGGCTCTCCATTTTCGGCCTCGGGGTTGGGGGGTGCGGACCCACATCTGGCGCATCCTGCGCGTGCGCCACAGTGAACCCGACCACGAGAATGAAACTGAGAAGTAGGCTAAAGACATCCACTCGCTTGAAGTTATTCATAGTCATCCTCAAAACGAACTCGCGGACGGACTAGCCGCCCGCGGTTTCATCCTCGTTAGAAGTCGAAATCAAACCCGGTCAGGAATTCGCTGGTATTCACGTTGGTGGTGTTTAAGCCAGCCAGCGGACCAGTGCCGTCCTGATGCAACCAGTTGTACTCGTTATGCCAGGCGAAACCTGCGCGGCTGGTCATGAAGGGGTTGTACCGGAAGCCGAGAGTGTAGGTAGAAATGTTGCCCAGGTTGGAAGCAGTCCCCGGAGTTGCCTGCCGCGACATCCGGATCGTCTCATACCGTCCGAGGAAGATCAGCTGCGGACTGTATACGTAGTGCGGCTCGAACAGGACGCCGTTCCAAGTGGGAGCTTGCGAACCGGCCGGAAGAGCCGTACCCGGCAAGTTGTTAGGTGCTCCCGCGGTGTCAATTGGATCGCCGTATCCTTGACCGAACCAGGCGCTATCCTGGCCATGCTGAGTAACCACTTGCAGATCGAAGTGCTCACCGAAGTAAAACTGTCCGACGAAGCCCTCGCGGCTAAACGACTTGTTGCCGATTCCAGCGCCGGGAATCGGAGTACCCCCGGTTGTTAAGTAGAAGGTCGGCGCCTGGCCGACCATGGCGTAGCCCCCGATGCGTTCCACACCGAGCTTGCCAGCATCGAACGCCTGGCTAGCCGTGAAGAAACCGGTGTATGCATTGCCGTAGGGCATATTGACATTTCCGTCAGTGGAACTCAGCAGCGACGCTGAGTAGCGGGTTCGGTCGTCGTAGGAGTGTCCCAAGAATTCCACACCGAGTTGGTTGTCACCCATCTGGCCGAAGATATTGCCGTCGCCGACCGGGATGAAGTGGTAAAGCTGGTAAATGCCACCATTGCCAGTCAGGGTAAGAATTCTCTTTTCAGAGAGCAGGTTGTCGAGTTCGAACTTGCCCAGCTTCAGGTTGAGCCAAGGGCTGCCGAACAGATTGTCGAGCCGCGCCATCACCGTCTCGAAATGGAAGGCGGCCGTAGGATCGGAAGACGGGAGCACATAGAACGAGAAGTTCTTCTCAAGTGTGCCGCCGGTGTGGAAGTCCAAACCGCTCAAGTCAAATCCAGAAGTCGTGATGCGAGAGATCCCGGAACCCTGATCCACTGCTACTTTGCCCACGCTGACTCGATGCCAGATTGGAGTGATTCGGAAAGTTACGGGCCAATAGCCCGGATTCTGCCAGATCGGGGCATCCCGATCGTTCATCAACTGGTAGCCGTTGTCCTTAAACTTCTGACCGAAATAGTTCAGCATCGGCCAGGATTCATGGCAGGCGGAACATCGGAGCCCGTACTTCCTGGCGAATGCAGGAAGTGCATTCGCGTTTTGGCTGCCGCTCAGGATCAGGAAAACCAAGACCAGAGCGCCGGTGAGGACATGCTTTCCCCACGATGAAATTCTGTGCTGGCGTGACTGCATCCCCATGTGCATGCCGAACTCCTCAAGCGATTTCTTATTTGTCAAAATCTGCTTTCCCACAAAGCGAGAGGCGACCTAATTTGCACTGCGCGCAGGCAAGGAACCCCTTCCCAGCTGCGTCACTTCAGGAGCAAAACCTAAACCGATTTTCCGGAGAAAGGTCCTACCACCGTACCGGGGCGGAATCCTACTATGGGAGTGCAATCGTTTGCAAGGGGGTCCAAAGAAATATTTTTTACAATTTTTTTACAAAGTAAAATCCAGACAAACTGGCCAGTTTCCGCCAATATGCATCAGCATCAAGGCAGTTGACAGCCCGTGCCGAGAGTTGAGACTCTGTGCCAACAGGGGTTGATCTGTGGAAAAAAGTACGACCTCGCGGGAGCTACGGCCACATACGGGAAAGCGTGCCCACCCAAATCGGCGCAGGCCTTGCGACTGTTTGGAGCGTTTGCCTAGTCTTGACTTGGTCACTAGCGTCCATAGGGACGCTGAGTGGCGCGCGAAAAAGACGCGACTCAATATGGGATGGGGTTGATCGTCAACATACCGTTCCCGGAAGCTGAGGTTTCCCAAGTTGTCCAAGACGTGATCCAGAACGGAATCATCCGGGGAACCAAGGAGTACAACAAAGACGAATACGTGAGCGGCGCGACTCCGGTGAGCTCGACCCGTGTCTTTCCGGAACCGACAGAGGGCGGCAAGGCTTTTTACAAAGTCAGGCTTAAGGCGATCGATCCGCGGAATTTCAAGGACAGCGGCGATGTTGGAACTCTCGCGGTTCGCTATATTGTCCAGGCCCAGGACGACAAACATACGGTCTTGCGTATCGACGCCCGCTTTGTCGAAGACTTCCGTCGCACCTCCCACCCTTCCAACGGCTCGGTGGAAAGTGCCGAATACAAAGACATTCACGACCATCTCGACCAGATCGAGCTGATAAAAACCGAGACTGCGGAAGCTCTGAGGATCAAGGCGCAAGCGTCAAGACCACAGAATACCCAGCTGAAGGACGAAAACGTCTCGTCGTCGTCGTCGCAGGCTCCAGAACCGCCCGCGACGGTCGCCCTAGCCGATGTCGCTCCAGCGGAATCGGCGGGCCCTCCGCCGGCAGAGCCTCAGACTTTGGAGCAGCAGGTACACGATCTTCGAAGGCAGGTTCAGCGTTTGGTGAAAAATCCAGGAGCGCCGTTGAAGTCAGCCCCCTTCCACACCGCGACCACGCTGCAATCTCTCGCGGGCGGTACGGAGGTTCTGGTGGTGATTTCAACGCCGTATTGGCTTGGCATCGAAACCCATGAAGGCCAGCACGGATGGATGCTGCGCGACGATCTGGAGTTGGTCCCATGATCTTGCGTAAGTCGCCCTGCGCCTGCAGCTTTCAAGCCAGTGTGGCGATCGTTTTCGTTTTGGTGGCGTTGTGTGCACAAGCCCAGAACAGCTCTTACCAGCGCGCTTTCCCGCAGTCGAAGGCTGCGATCGAGAAGGCGCTCAAGACACTGCAGCCTAGCCTGTCCGGGCGCCTGCCGGTTCTGGATGGGTTCGCCAAGGCTGGCGAGCATCCGCTTGACCGCTACCAGCGTGGGTTTTACCAGACGACGGTGGAAGTCACTTCGAGTGGGAGCGGTTCTGTCGTCCATATCAGCACCAAGGTGACAGCTTGGTATGCCGATCCGGAAACCTCCAATGCAGGATACCAGCTGTTGAAATCCAATGGCCGGATCGAGGGCGACCTGCTGGATCAACTCGAGGAACAACTGGCGAAGGGTACCGCTGAAAAGTCGCCGGCTTCTTCCGCACCAGCTACCGTCAACGCGTCGGAGGCTCCCTCCAAGCCCACCGTCGAAGCCAAGACTGAGCCCGCTGCCTCCACTCCGTCGCCCAAGTTTCCCAGCAACGATCGGACGTTTTCGTCTTCGCTGAAACCGACCCTCCCCTCGCGGGAAGAGGATTCCGGAAAGACCCCGGATCAACTTGCGGGCAAGTCGCCGAACTCGTTGCAGGCGGAGGTCGAAAGCCTGCAAGAGATCGCGAAGAATGTCGCTCATCCGAAAAACCTGGTGGCCGTCAAGAAGTCGGGGACGCCCGTCGTTGCGAAGCCCAGCTTGACCGCGAAGCCGGAGTTTCTTGCCAGCCTGCACGACGAATTCGAGATGCTGGATTTCAACACTGACTGGGTGCATGTGCGAATCTCGGGACTTTCGCGTGGCTGGATATGGCGCAACAGCGTCGAGATGCCCGAGGGCATTCCAGATACAGCAGCTCCGACGGCGTCCGCCGGGGCGGCTGCGGCGGATCTGTTTCACGTCATGCGAGAAGAGATCGCGCCCTTTCCGGGTGACTGGGAGCCTCTTCGCGGCAAGAACGTCAAAATAATTTCTGTACAAAACGCTGACGAAAGTTCCAAAGATGCGGGGCCGAAGGAACGACTCGAGTTCGCGAAATTCCTGCTCGACAAGAGTTACAAAGAAGTTTCGGAAAAACCGCAGGAACTCCAGGGCGTCGTCGTGATTTTTGACGCGGCCGATGGCGGCATGATTGCGGCGACGACGGTTACGCTGCAACAGTGGAGAGCGGGGACGTTATCGGATGCAGCGCTGTGGCACAAATGTTTTTTTGATCCTCCGGAAACGTTTGAATCCGCAGCGCCTTCGGGCAGCAAGTAGAATTTCTAAACAGAGCAATCGGACGCATTGTGTTAGCCTGAACCGGAGTTCAGGTTTGCCTTTTCACTTGACTTTCGAAAATTATCAGAGTACCTATGCAATCCTTGGGCGCGTAACGGAGTGGGGTCCGTGCGTGCGTTTTTTTTGAAGCAAGCCATGGACAGTTTTCTGAACGTTTGATACGGCCTAACTCATGAGCACGATGACACTGCCTCTCTCTGGTTTCCGCACACGAGCGACTTCCCTTTTCCGCGATTATGCCGAACTGACCAAGCTGCGGGTCACGAGCTTGATCGTCATGACGGCATGGTGCGGCTATTTCTTTGGCGCGCACAAGGCAGGCTCCTCGTGGATTAGCTTTGGGCTATTGCATGCGCTCTTTGGGATCGGCCTGGTCTCCAGCGGTACCGCTGCCCTGAACGAAGTAATGGAGCATGACGTTGACGCCTATATGCGGCGTACGGCTCTCCGGCCGCTTCCGGCAGGCCGTATGAGTCTTTTTCATGCAACCGCCGTAGGTTTGGTCGCGGCTATCGGCGGCTCGATCTACCTGGCAGTGTTCACGAATCCCCTTACCGGACTCCTAACCTTTCTCACCTCAGTTGTGTACCTCGCAGCCTACACTCCGCTGAAGCGGGTTTCTCCGATTTGTACTTTCGTTGGAGCCTTCCCGGGAGCTATGCCTGGAGTTCTTGGCTGGACCGCCGCTCGCGGCCATTTGGAATGGGGCACCCTGGTCCTGTTTGCCATCCTATTTGTATGGCAGTTTCCTCACTTTTTCTCGATTGCATGGCTGTATCGCGAGGACTACGCGAAGGGTGGAATAAAGATGCTCCCGGTGGTGGAAGAAGACGGCCGTTCGACGGCCCGCCGGATTCTTATTTATTCGGTCGTGCTGATTCCGCTCAGCGTGTTGCCAACCTTCATGGGAATGGCCGGAAAGATTTACCTGGTGGGAGCGGTCGCGCTGGGATTTGCTCTTTTGTATTTTGGGATCCGGTTGGCCTTCCTGAATATGCCGCTGGTTGCCGCCCAGTCGAAACTTCGCGCCCGTCATGTCTTGCAGGCGACGGTGATCTATCTACCCCTTCTTTTCACTTTGATGATGATGAACTCCGCGAAGCCGTAGCGGGTCGTGGCGGTTCGCCAGTTTCTCTCTCACTCTCCAGTAGCTTTCAGCTATTCACTGCCTAGCGCCTGTTGTGCGGATGGCCCGGCGAGCAGCGCACAGCCGTGGAATCGGAACCGCGCAAGAATTGAACCGCTGAACAATCCCTCGCGCAAGGTCCTCGTCGTCGTAAAATGCTGCGAGGCCGAATCTTGAAACTCACCGAAGACCCTCATCGCAGGCTGAATGCACTTACCCGTGAATGGGTGCTCGTGTCGCCACACCGCGCAACGCGTCCCTGGCAAGGAGAAGTCTCGCGCGCACAGACTGCGCCTGAGCCGTCCTACGATCCAAGCTGCTATCTCTGTCCCTGGCAATGTTCGCGCCGGAGGCATTCACAATCCGATTTACACCTCGACGTTTGTGTTCGAGAACGACTTTGCCGCGCTGAAACCACAAACTCCACGGGACCGTCTCGATCTGGAAAACCTTGGACTGATTGTCGCAGAAGGCGAGCCGGGGATTTGCCGCGTGATCTGTTTTTCGCCGCGCCACGATCTGACATTAGCGACAATGTCGCCGGAAGAGATCGAACCCGTCGTCCATACCTGGGTAGGACAATTCCGTGAATTGGGAGCGATGGAAAATATCAACCACGTGCAGATCTTTGAGAATCGCGGCGCGATGATGGGCGCCAGCAATCCTCACCCTCACTGTCAGATTTGGGCAACATATTCGATTCCCGAAGCGCCTGCGAAGGAACTGCTTGCTCAGCGCGCTTATTTGCAATCTCACGGAAAATGCCTCCTGTGCGATTACACCGCGTTAGAGCAACGTCAGCAGGCACGAGTCGTTTGCGAAAACGATGGCTTTGTGGCGCTGGTGCCCTTCTGGGCGGTCTGGCCATTCGAACTCCTGGTGTGCAGCCGCCGGCACATCGCCAGCATGAGCGATTTCAGCGAGGATGACTCGCGGCTGCTCAGCCATATTCTTCACCGCGTCACCTCGACTTACGACAAGGTATTCGGAGTTCCCTTCCCTTACTCGATGGGATTCCATCAATCGCCGACAAACGGGGAGGATCATCCGGAATGGCACTTCCACGGACACTTTTATCCTCCGCTGCTCCGCTCAGCGACAATTCGTAAATTCATGGTCGGATTTGAGATGCTCGGAGGCCCGCAGCGCGACATTACGCCTGAGATCGCTGCGGAACGACTCCGCGAACTTGCGAGGTAATCGACTCCTGCGGATCGCCGCGTAGCCGGTGTATTCTTGCGGCTTGGATAGGACGGCATTCCAGATGAGGCTTCGTATGAAAGTCTTGGCCGCGGCGTACGTGAAGTATTCGTGCTTGTTTTTCCTAATTGCGATGCTGTCTGGCTTTCAAGCCAAGGGGCAAGCGACATCGATTCCGACGGCACGGTTAATCCAGCCCGAGGAGCTTGTGAAGCTTCTTCAGACTGCCGGCACGGAAAAACCTTTGATGATCCAGGTCGGCTCTCATGTGCTGTATGCGCAAGCTCACATTCCTGGCTCGGAGTACATTGGACCGGCGTCCAGCGATGCCGGGTTGCAGAAACTTCGTGAGCGTGTCGCGCCGCTGCCGCGCTCGAAGTTCATTGTTCTCTACTGCGGCTGCTGCCCGTGGGGCCATTGTCCGAATGTGAAGCCCGCCGACGACGCCTTGCATGCACTTGGTTTCGCCAACGTGAAGGTCCTCTATATCGCGGACAACTTCGGCACGAATTGGGTGGACAAAGATTATCCCACTGCGAAGGGAGAGTAGTTCTGCTGTCGGGCGAACAAACGGGTTCTCGTTCTTGCGCTTTCCGCAGTCGTAATCCTGGGTGTGTTCTATGTTGCCCGCAGGACTCGCTCGCCGCAGTCCGCGATCAGCGCCAAGGAACGTCCGCTTGCGCCAGACTTCACACTCCCGCAATTGGATGGACAGCGGCTTAGTTTGTCTTCTTATCGAGGCAAGATAGTGCTGCTCGATTTCTGGGCGACTTGGTGCGTCCCATGCCGCGAAGAGATTCCTCATTTCGTGGAGTTGCAAAAGAAGTATGGAAATCGCGGTCTGCAGATTGTCGGCGTCTCGATGGACGATAGTTCCGACCCGGTTCGTCCCTTCTACCAACGATTTCAGATGAACTATCCGGTTGTCATGGGGAACGCCCGAATCGGAGAATTATATGGTGGAGTTCTGGGCCTGCCGATCGCATTTCTTATCGATAGAGACGGGCATATCCACGCCAAACATATCGGAGCCACGGACCCTGAGATCTTCGACAAAGAGATTACGCATCTCCTCAATGCCGATTGAGATCTCAGGTGGTGTCGGAGGGACTGAATTCTAACTCAGCTCTGTCCCGGCTACTTTACTGTCTCGGTAAAGTTCAGCGGCCCTAACGTCGAGGTGGTTGCTGAGATCGTGATTGTCCCGGCCTTTGATCCAGTCGTGTAGCTCACCATCGCCTGTCCAACGGAACTTGTAACCGGAGTTGTTGTGCTGAAGGTACCGCCCGCACCGTTATCCGTGAATGTGACCGTGGTGCCAACAACCGGATTGTTGTATTGATCTGTCAGCAAAATGACCAACTTCTTGGCAAGGGTCGTGTTGGGATTGGCACTCTGGTTGTTCCCGGAAACGATCGCGAAATTCGTTTGAGCGCCAGCGACGGATTTCTCCTGCGTCGTCATACTCACGCTGCCATCAGATGCGGTGATGGTAATGACTGCCTTCGCAACCGTGGGAAGCGTGTACGAAGTAGAAGCTTGTCCCTTCGTATTGGTCACGGCTGGATTCGGCGAGAAAGTTCCGCCTGATCCTCCATCGCTGAAGGTTACGGAAGCGCCTGAGATGACTTTCCCTGAAGCATTCTTTGCGGTCACGATGATGGGAAGCGGCAGCGTGGTTCCGACGGTTCCAGTCTGCTTGCCTCCCGACGAGAGGACCAGGGTTGTGACCGAATTCGCGGTTGCAGTTTCGGTGAAAGTCGCAGATGTGTAGCTGGAACTACTGGCCGTGACACTGACTGTTTGCGCAGTGCTGGGCAGCGTGTATGTGGTCGAAGCAATTCCGTTGGACCCCGTGGTCGCAGTCGGACTGCTGAAACTGCCACCGGCTCCGCCGTCGCTGAATGCTACCGAAACGCCCGATGCCGGATTTCCGTTTTTCGTCGCGGTCACCGTCAACGCCGTCGGCAGGGTCGTACCCACATTGCCGGTTTGGTTGTTTCCGGCACTGGCAGTGAGAACCTGCACGTTGGCAGTTGCGGTCTCGGTGAATGTCGCGGTGGAATAGCCAGAACTGGTAGCGCTAATGGTGACCGTCTGTGCGGTTGAGGGCAATGTGTAAGTCGTCGATGCAATACCGTTGCTTCCCGTAATCGCTATCGGAGTACCAAAGCTGCCTCCAACTCCGCCGTCGCTGAAGGTGACGCTGACTCCTGAAGCCGGACTTCCGTTCGTCGTCGCCACGACGCTGAGAGCCGTAGGAAGTGTGGTTCCCACACTGCCACTCTGATTATTTCCGCCGTTCACGGCAAGGGCCTGTGAGTTGGCGGTCGCAGCCTCGCTGAACGTAGCCGTCGAATAGCCGGAACTGGTGGCACTGATGGTGACCGTTTGCGGTTGGGAAGGCAGCGTGTACGTGGTTGAAGCGATTCCGTTGCTGCCAGTGATTGCGACCGGAGAGCCGAAGCTTCCTCCAACGCCGCCGTCGCTGAAGGCGACGCTGACACCGGAAACTGGATTTCCATTTTGTGTTGCGAGGACGCTAAGCGAAGTGGGAAGCGTCGTTCCAACACTGCCGCTCTGATTGTTTCCCCCATTTACAGCCAATACCTGCACGGTCACTGCGGAGGTTTCAGTAAAAGTTGCAGTTGCATAGCCGCTGCTGGTCGCGCTGATCGTGACCGTCTTCGCGGCGGAAGGCAGAGTGTAGGTTGTCGAAGCTTGGCCATTACTACCCGTGCTGACGACGGGAGTTCCGAAGGTTCCGCCCGCTCCACCGTCACTGAAAGTTACGGTGACCCCAGACATCACGGCTCCGCCGTTGAGATTCGAGGCCAGCACAGTCAGCGGGGTAGGAAGCGTAGTACCGACATTACCGGTTTGATTGTTCCCGCCAGCCACAGTCAGCGCCAAAGACTGCGCCAAATACCATGGAGTCGTAGTGTCATCGGTCTTCAGGAAATTAAGCAATGCGGTCGCGACTTTCAACTGTCCGTAGGCGGACGAAGGATGCGTGCCATCTGCGGAAAAGTCTTCGCAGTCCCAGACCAGACCATCATTCCGGCCGAGCATGCCATTCGACCAGTAGTAAGTTCCCCACGACATCCACGGCGCGACCACCGGCCCGTTATTTGGGTTGTAGTTCAGATTGGCATTGCCGTCGAGTTGGTCCTGGATGGCCCATTTCACCGCGAATCCAACTTCGTACGCATAAGGCTCGGGATTGTCCGGACTTCCGACGCCGTTGGAGTAGCCACCGTAAACTCGCGACGAGAAATAAACCAGCTTCAGGTTCGGAAACAAGGTGAGCATTGTCTGCATCATCGTCTCGTACTCGGACTGAAGCGTGGTTATGTCAGAGGGAAACGTGCCGCTGGCGATGCCGTCGGTATCCTCGATCCAGATCGCGACGACCTGTTGAGCGGTAACGCCATTTTGCGGCAAGTAATTATTGAGCACGGTGGACCAATAGGCCGAAGTAGTACTCGTGAAGTTATTAGGAGTCGCTCCGCCTTGCGCGCCATTCACAATCACTAGATTTGGATTCTTAGACGGGTCGGCATTGGCGATTGGTAGGAATCGATTGAACTCATTCTGCGCGGTCGATTCCCCGATGGCCATGAGAACGTATTTGCCGGTGGGGCTCGGATTTCCGTTGGAGTCGAGCGGCTGGATACCTTGCGCAAGCGTAACGCCGTCGGAGTCGTGGGACGCAGGGCGCACGTTGCTTCCATTCGGATACAAGCCTCCTTCGGAGCCCTGAAAGGTTCCCGTTCCGAGATCCGTTAAGGCCACCATCGGAGTCGATGTGCCGGGAACATCGAAGGAAATGTCATTGCAGTTGTCGCCCAGATTCGCGAAGACTCCGAGTGTCAGAGTGCTTTGAGCGCTAGAACCCGTCGCTGAATCCGTCGCCTCGACGGTGAAGGAATAATTTCCCACCGCGACAGAAGAGCTCAAGGTACCGGTGATCTCTCCCGATGAGGAGAGCGTCAATCCAGAGGGCAAGTTCGAACCGCCCGTCAAATTCCACGTGTAGGGCCCAGTGCCACCGCTCGTGGCCAAGGTGGCTTGGTAGGCTGCATTCTGTGTCGCCTGCGGCAGCGTGGGTGAAGTCGAGATCGCTAGCGAGGTGGCCGCAACACCGTTGCCCGTGAGCGCAGCTCCGTTATCCGGAATCTTGTCGTAGGAAAAGTCGATGGCACCGGTTTCCGAGACGGAATGGCCGGGAGTGTAATACACCGAAACCGGCAGGCTCGCCCCGGCAGAGATTGTGTAAGGGAACGTAATTGAATTGGTTGTGAAATCCGGCGGTGACAGCGTAATCGCCTCGAGCGAGAGGCTGCTGGTTCCGGTGTTGGTAATCGTCACGGTCTGAGCCGCGCTCGTCGATCCGACGGTCTGGTTGGAGAAGGTCAACGTACTTGGGCTGACGGTCGCATTAGCGTTGGCAGTAAGTCCGGTTCCGCTCAGAGGAACATCCAGATAGCTGCCGTCATTCAGCGTAATAATGAAATTGCAGTTGTTATATGACTGTGCGGCCGTCGGTTCAAAGTAGATCGAATAGTGCGTGATTTTCTGCGTCTGGCCGAGAGTGAAGGGAGCAATTCCGGACGCGATCCCATAGCCAGCACAATCGAAACTCACGGTCTCGATGATGATCTGCCCGCTGGAGGTAAGGTTGTTGATCGTTAAAACCTTGCTCCCAGCCGCCATTCCCACATAGATGCTCCCAAATGTCAACGAACTGGGAGTGGAAGAAATTTCCGTAGTGGGATCGGATTGCGCAAAAGCCAGCGTCGTAGAGACTGCAATCAATAGAATGCTGGAAGCGGCACAGGACAGGAGATGGCGCATCGGCAAGTTCATGGACCCCCAAGCGACTATGGGAAGTTGATCGTTCGTAACGGGATATATCCGCCCGCCGCATACGAAGCAGTTGTTGTGGACTCTCTAGAGACAAGGACGCACTGATGGCGTGTTCGCAAACTCTAGGGAAGCCTTAAGAGCAATTACTGAGGCGGGTGACTTAGGCGCGTACCAACTGCACCCAGCCCTGGGGAGTTAATCCATTCTGGGTTGCACTATTATGAGTGTCAAGAATGAAACTTCCTGCACACAAGAAGGACGACTACGAAAGCGGAGAAAAAAGTTTTAGCTGGGAAAGTCCCAACCCTCTTCTTTGATTTTTCGGTTGGTCCAATGCTGAAGTTGTTCAAACAAAGCGGGTTCGATCACGGCGAAGCGGATGCCTACGCGGCCCTCGTCGCCGACCCACATCAGGCGCGCTTTAGCTTCGAATCGGATCTCGCTCTCCGGCAGATCGAAACTGACATCGAGCAAACCTGCGAAACGCAATGGCTCTTTCAGGCCATCCAAACCCATACCGCCGGTGCTGAGATTAACTCCCCGCACGTGAATTTCGTCTCCCTGAGTATTTCTTAAAGTTACAGCAATCT
Source organism: uncultured Acidobacteriota bacterium (assembly GCA_963700225.1). Classification (GTDB taxonomy): domain Bacteria; phylum Acidobacteriota; class Terriglobia; order Terriglobales; family Acidobacteriaceae; genus Sulfotelmatobacter. The sequence continues at coordinate 348,571 of CAVOWU010000009.1, read as the reverse complement.
CGACGCGGGCGCGGAAGAATTTCTGCTGCTCGTTACTGATGAAACCCAGAGACGCAGCCGTCTCTCCAGGCGCAAATGCGATGTTGTATTCCTTCAGCTTTCGGCTAAGCGTGCGCCGGGAAATCCCCAGCTGCTCGGCCGCCAGAGTGCGTTGGCCCCCCGTGCGCTCAAGAGCCTTGATAATCATTTGCTCTTCCATGCTCTCAAGATTGCTGACCGGCATCGAGGCGGTTTGGCGCAGGGCGGACGGCCCTCCCGTCAGAGAAGCCGTGACTCGGGGAAAGTCGATTTCGTTGCCCGAGAACTCCATGGTCAACCGAGCCACCAGGTTTCTCAGTTCTCGAATGTTGCCCGGCCACGGATGCGAGAGAAGGGCCGAGATCGCCTGCTCCGAAAAATTCTTGTTCGGTGCTTTCACTCGAAGAAAGTGCTCGGCCAGAGCCACAATGTCTTCGGGGCGTTCGCGAAGAGGAGGGACGCGCAACTGAAACTGCCCCAGACGGTGAAACAGATCCTGCCGGAAGCGGCCATCATTGACTGCGGCTTCGAGATCTTGGTTGGTGGCAGCAACAATACGGACATCGACTCGGATCTTGCGGTGTCCCCCAAGACGGTAGAAAGGCTGCCCGTCGAGCACGCGCAGCAGTTTTACTTGCGTTTGGAGCTGTAATTCTCCGATTTCGTCGAGAAAGAGAGTGCCCTTGTCGGCCAGTTCGAAGAGCCCGGGCTTGGAGGCATCGGCACCGCTGAAAGCACCTTTTTCGTATCCAAACAGTTCACTCTCCACCAGGTTCTCGGGCAGCGCGGCGCAGTTGATGTCGACCCATGGACGGCCGCGGCGATGCGACGATTCATGCACCGTCCGGGCAATCAACTCCTTGCCCGTACCGGTTTCGCCAGTTACAAGAACTGTCTCACTATGGCTGGCCACTCGATCGACCAGCGCCATGAACTTGTGCATGACAGGGCTGGCAAGGATGAATTGGGTATCGTCGATCTTGCGGGAAACGACACCGGGAGTAACCGGCGCGTCCGCGCTCGTGGCCTTGGAAGTGGCATCGAGCACCGGCACAACCACGCCGATCAATGCCATTGGAGTTGAAGCAGAATCGCGAAGAATCGTCGCGGCGAATTCCACCGGGAAGCTGTTCCCCGTCTTTGGTATGCCAAATAGCTTTGAGCGATAGTGCCCTTGAACAGATGTGGCGTTTAGAATCGAGCTCTGCAGTTGATCGCGGTCCTGCTCTTTTGCTTTTTCCGACCGGCTGAACAACGCGGTGAATTCGCGGCCGATCAATTCCTGCGGAGAATAAGCAAAGAGTTCGGTGAAGGCAGAGTTGCAAGCTCCGAATTCTCCCTGCAGGTCGGCGTAAAACACTGCCATTTTGTCGGATTTCGATGCGAGATCAGCATGGTCCGCCGGAGAACTCGCGCGGGACTCCTTCACGTCCGAGTTTTGACGCCGAATCCGCGTGTCGGGCATTTGGGTCGATGGTACACAGGTGCTGATCGTCAGCCGAGCCGCATGTGACCGAAATACATAACGAAGGTAATCGAGCTGCGCCGCGACGATCAGAATGCCCGCGGAATTTTCGCTTCGCTCAAAAACTACGCGTCAAGCGTCGATAACCTCCGGCCGTTACCTCAGTAAGCTTCTGAAAACCCAGTCCTTCCAATAGGATTCGGTCGGGACCTGATATTCCCTCGGCAGAGCCCTGCCCCGGGAATTTCAGGGGCGGTCCCTTTTTTCCATCTGACATCCGGGGCGAAGCCCCAGGGGATTGCTCGGTCCAAGAAGACTGGCAGCGTTCGAAACGTAGATGAAGACAGAGACCGACGGATTATCGCTGCAAACGAAGGCATTCGTTGGCATTGCCGTGTCTCTCGGCATGGTCGTGCTGGGGCATGCTTTGTTGCACTGGCAGTCGCAAGACCTGATGCGATTCGCCTGCTACCTGATCGTGGCGGTGATGGCGTCAGGGCTGAAAGTGCAACTGCCGGGAATTGACGGCACGATGTCGGTGAATTTCCTGTTCATCCTGCTCGGCGTACTGGAACTGAGCCTTCCCGAAACGCTTGTCATTGGCTGCACTGCCAGCCTGGTCCAGAGCGTATGGCAAACTCGCAAGCGCCTGGATCCGGTGAAGGTGTTGTTCAACGTAGCCGGAATGATGGCGAACGCCAGTGCCCTGACTTACCTCACGTATCACTGGCTGGCGGAAAGAGCGGGATCGAACAAACCGATCCTGCTCATGGTGGCGGCTCTGGTGTTCTTCTTCGCCAACACTCTTCCAATCTCGGTTGTGATCGCGATGACTGAGGGCAAGTCGAGCCGGAAGGTGTGGTCGGAGTGCTACTTCTGGTCGTTCCCGTATTATCTGGTCGGCGCGGCCGCCGTGGGACTCGTCGGGATCGTCAATCGCACGGCTGGATGGGAAACGTCGCTGCTGGTTCTGCCGCTCATTTACTGGGTATATCGCTCCTACCGTCTGTACCTGGGGCGGCTCGAAGCGGAGAAAGAACGGGTTGAAGTCGAAAAGCGCCATGTGGAACAGATCGCGTCGCTGAACATGCGAACGATTGAGGCGCTCGCGCTCGCCATTGAGGCGAAAGATCACACGACCCATACCCACCTTCAGCGCGTGCGAACGTATGCGGTCGAAATCGCCAAAGAATTGAGCCTGGATGAAGCGCAGATCGAAGCCTTGCGGGCGGCCGCGTTACTGCACGACATCGGTAAGCTGGCGGTACCCGAGCAGATCATCAACAAGCCCGGGAAGCTCACGCCGGAAGAGTTCGAAAAAATGAAGGTTCACCCGCTCGTGGGAGCCGAAATTCTGGAGCGGGTGGCGTTTCCATATCCGGTCGCCCCGATTGTGCGATCGCACCACGAACGCTGGGATGGATCTGGTTATCCGGAAGGACTGGCGGGCGAAGACATTCCGATCGGAGCCCGGATTCTGGCGGCAGTTGATTGCCTGGACGCTTTGGCTTCGCACCGGCAGTACCGGCCCGCGCTGCCTCTGATCGAGGCGATGGCGAAGGTCAAAGAAAAGTCCGGGACGTGGTTCGATCCGCATGTCGTGGACATTCTCCAGGGACGCTTCATCGACCTTGAGCGGATGGCGCAAATTACCGAGGAAACGGTCGGTACTCAGGGACTCTCCAAATCGGTGCGCGTCGAGCGCGGACTGGCGCCAGCCGCGGGCTTCGAGAGGACCGAGCCCACGAACGGCCCCGTAGACAATGCGGATTTCCTGACCTCGATTGCATCCGCACGGCAAGAGGCGCAGACAATGTTCGAGTTGAGCCAAGACCTCGGCGTCTCGCTCAGCCTCAGCGAAACTCTGTCAGTTCTGTCGATGCGCCTCAGGCGAATGATTCCTTACGATTCGATTGCGGTGTTTGTGAATCGCAACGGCTGGCTCTTGCCGGAACTGGTCAGCGGAGAAAACTTCCGCACTCTCTCGTCCCTGAAAGTCAGGGTTGGAGAGGGATTGTGCGGATGGGTCGCTGAAAACTGCAAACCGATCGTGAATGGGAATCCGCAGGTTGAAGCGGGCTATGTTGTCGACCCTGGAAAACAGACGATCCTGCAATCCGCGCTGGTTGTTCCCTTGGAAGGCTTGAACGGCGTGGTTGGCGTTCTGGCCATGTATCAGGCGAATCGTGATGCATTCACGCCCGATCACTTAAGAATTCTACTGGCAGTTGCCTCGAAAGTTGCCCTGTCGGTCGAGAATGCTTTGAAGTACCAGCAGGCGGAAAGCTCCGCGACCACCGACTATCTGACAGGATTGCCCAATGCGCGCTCGCTGTTTGTTCATCTCGCGCAGGAAGTGGCACGTTGTCGCCGCATGAAAACATCGCTGGCCGTGCTGGTATGCGACATCGACGGGTTCAAGCAGATCAACGATTCGTTCGGACATCTTGAGGGCGACAAACTACTGCGCGAGTTTACCTCGCGGCTGAAAGACGTCTGCCGCGGTTACGACTATGTCGCGCGTATGGGCGGCGACGAGTTCGTAATTACTGCTCCAGGATTAACCGCGGAAGCTGCCCGAGAGAAGGCTGATCGGCTGAATCAGGCGGCCATCGAGTCCGGACGTCATGTCTGCGGACGCGACTTGATCACTCTGAGCGTCGGAATGTCGTTTTGCCCGCAAGACGGCACGGATGTTGAGCGGCTGTTGGCCGAAGCCGACCGCCGGATGTATTCCATGAAGCAAGTCCACCACGCGGAACAGGCTGGTCGCGAGCAGGGCAAACAGACTCTCGGGGCATCGGCGAAATAGGAGACCTTGAACCATGCTGGGAAGAATCGCGCGGCATGGACTCACTCTCGTCGCAACGGTTTTGTTGGGCGGCCTGATTTCAGCCACTCTCGTGCGACTCGCACCGGGCTTCGACGCGGATGAAGCCGAGCTTGATCCGCATTTGAACTCCGAAAGCATCCAGGCATTGCGCCAGACACGCATCGAAGAGCACAACGTTGTTGGCTTCTATTTGCACTCTCTGCAACGCGCAATCCACGGGGACTTAGGAACTTCCATCTCTCTGGGACAACCGGTCCTCAAGCTGCTGCGCGACCGGGCGCCTCTGACGCTGCGACTGGTCGGACTCGGACTCTTCTTGAGTTGGGCTGCCGTGCTGGCCTTGGCCCTGAGCGCGGCGTGGCTCCGGGCTCTCGCCTATGACACGTTCGCGACAATCCTCACCGGGACATTGCTATGCATTCCCGCCGCAGTATTGGCACTGTTGTCGGTGCTTTGGAACGTTCCCGGAGCGCTAGCCATCGCATTAATCATCGCACCGCGCGACTACCGATACTCGCGCAATCTGCTGGCGAAGGCTTACTCCTTGCCGCACATTGTCACCGCCCGGGCCAAGGGACTGAGTGAACTGCGAATTCTCTTCTGGCATGTGGTTCCTGTCGTCGGGCCCCAATGGCTCGCTGTCGCCGGCGTGTCCGTGAGTCTTGCCGTCGGCGCGGCGATCCCAGTTGAAGCTCTGTGCGGGCTGGCAGGAGTCGGGCAGCTGGCATGGCAGGCCGCTCTGGCCCGTGATCTCCCGCTTCTGATGAACATCACAATCCTGGTGACATTGGTAACCTTGCTGGCCAATTCAGGGGCCGATGTAATCGGACATATGCTTCGGAGCCAAGAAGCATGACGATCTGGCGCAGGGTAGCGTGCGTAATCCTGCTGCTGGTGGTCGGGGTGTCTCTGGCCGCGAACTGGCTCGCACCGTCGGGATACGCGAAGCAGTATCGCGAGGAGGCAGACGCGGCTCCCTCGCGCGCACATTTTCTCGGGACAGACGACATCGGTCGCGACCGCTTCGCGCGCGTTTTGTACGGGACCCGGATCTCGCTTTTGCTGGCTCCGGCTGCCGCGCTGCTGTCGACGCTAATGGCGGCCTTGGTCGGAGGCTTGGCGGGCTATCTGGGCGGTACCTGGGCACGGAGTGCGATGGCGGTAACAGATTTGTTCCTATCGTTGCCGTGGCTTTTTCTGTTGATCACGGTGCGGGCTCTGATGCCGTTGAATGTATCGCCGCTGATTTCAGTCCTGGTGACGTTTCTGATCTTAGGCCTTTTGGGATGGACCAGTGCAGCGCGAGTGCTATGCGCGACCGCCGGTTCGCTGCGGAATTCCGATTTTGTGCGGCAGGCGCGCGCTTCGGGAATTCAGGGAGGACGCCTCTTCTGGATGCATGTGCTGCCGAACCTGAAGCCCGTGTTATACGCGCAGTTCTGGATTTCAATTCCCGCGTTCATTTTGAGCGAGGCGAATCTTGGAATCCTGGGATTGGGCGTTGCTGAACCGATGCCATCGTGGGGAAGTCTGCTGAAGGAGTTGGAAGGATTGGTGTCCGTTGGAGAAGAGCCGTGGAAGTTCGTGCCACTTGTATTGCTGATCGTGGTGGTGACGTCGTTTCAACTTGTGCTTTCGAAAGAAGAGGAGGTACCAGCCTGATGTGCCTCCGGAAAAGGTCCGCAGTGATAGGGAAAATGTATAGACAAGCAGCCCTGAGTCTCATGATCTGCCTGGGATTTCTGGCAGGCAGCGCGGTTGCGCAGGGCGAATTACGATTCTGCCTGCGCTCGGAGCCAAAGACCTTTGATCCCCTGAAAGTAGAGGACGACGCATCGGTTGCGATCCGCTATCTAACGGGCGGTGTTTTGCTGCGGCTGAACCGGCAAACCCAGGCTCTGGAACCGGAACTCGCGCAGTCTTGGAAGGTTTCTAAGGATGGAAGGCAGATCACCTTCAGGCTGCGCAGCGGAATTTCTTTCTCCGACGGGACGCCGTTCTCCGCGGAGGATGTGGCTTACACCGTCCAGCAACTGATGGACCCCTCGCTGCATTCACCTACCGGGGATGCATTCCGCTCAGGGCCAGGAAATACAGAGACGAAGATCATCTCTCCGACACAGATTTCGATAATTTTTCCCGCACCAGTTGCGGGCCTTGATCGGCAGTTCGATCAAGTTGCCATTCTTTCCGCGCATTCACCGAAAAAGGAAATGGCGGTGCTCGGCCCCTTCATGGTCGATGATTACAAGCCCGGCGCAACGGTTCTGTTAAAGAGAAATCCGTATTACTGGAAGACCGACGCGCAAGGACGAAAGCTTCCGTATCTCGATTCGATCAAGCTCGACATCCAGTCGAATCGCGATGTCGAGATCCTCCGTTTCAAACGCGGAGAAATCGATCTCATCAATACGCTCGACAGCGAGTACTTCGACAAGCTGGCATCAACATCTCCTCAGGTCGTGAATGATGCGGGCCCGTCGCTCGACAGCGAGCAAATGTGGTTCAACGAAGTGGCGAAGGCTCCTCTGCCGCAATACAAAAAGAACTGGTTCCGTTCGTCGGCTTTCCGACGCGCAATTTCTGTTGCCATCAATCGAGAAGACCTGGCCCGCGTGGTATTTCGCGGACATGCGCAGCCCGCCGTCGGTCCGGTATCCCCTGCCAACAAGTTCTGGTTCAACGCGAAACTGAAGCCCGAAACCTACTCGACGGACGCAGCCCTGAGGGCATTACAAAGCGAAGGGTTTCGGCTTGAGAACGGAGCTCTAAAAGATAAAGATGGTAACGCAGTCGTCTTCTCCATCCTTACAAACTCGGGCAATAAGAGTCGCGAGCGCATGGCCACAATGATTCAGGAAGATCTGCAGAAGATCGGGATTCATGTGAACGTCGTGACTCTCGACTTCCCTTCCCTGATCGAGCGCATGACGCAAACCTTCGACTACGAAGCGATCCTGTTGGGCCTCACCAATGTTGGGCTGGATCCGAGCGAGCAAATGAACGTATGGCTGAGTTCCTCGGAGAATCACCAATGGAATCCCCAGGAGAAAGCGCCAGAAACCGCTTGGGAAGCGGAGATTGACCGTTTGATGCGTACACAGGCTTCCTCGGCGGATGCGAAGAAGCGCAAAGAGGCCTTCGACCGCGTCCAGGAGATCGCCGTGGAAGAGGCACCCTTCATCTACCTGGTAAATAAGAATGCGTTGTCGGCGGTGTCTGCGAAAGTACAGGGCGCGAGTCCAGTGATTCTGGTGCCGCAGACGTATTGGAACGCGGAACAGCTTTCAGTGAAATAGCAACCTTGCAACTATAACCACGAAGAGGCGCGGAAACCTTGGCGGAGCAACGCGAGAACGACGTTTTACTTTCTGCTTGCGTCTCTGTGCGTTACGGCAGTAAACCTCCAGTCTTGCGCGACGTCAAGCTGGATATTCGGCAAGGCGAAGTGCTGGGCCTTGTCGGACAGAGCGGCTCAGGCAAGAGCACACTTGCGATGACGATTCTGGGGTTGCTTGAGCGCAAGCGTGTACGGGTTGAAGGCTCAATCGAGTTCGAGTCCCGCAATTTGCTTACTCTTCGCGAACGCGAACTCCGCGAACTGCGCGGACGCAAGATCGCGCTCGTTCTGCAAAGCCCGCTTTCATCGCTGAATCCAGCACTCAAGATCCGCACACAACTCAGAGAAGCATGGCGGGCCCATGCCTCGGGATCGAATGCGGACTGCGATCAAGCGATCCAGGCCGCGCTTGAGAGCGTAAGCCTGCCGTCCAGCGAGGAATTCTTGCGCAAGTACCCTTCGCAGATGAGTGTGGGCCAGGCGCAGCGGGTCCTGATTGCAATGGCTGTAATTCATCGTCCAGCGCTGCTTATTGCCGACGAAGCAACCAGCGCCCTCGATGTGATTACCCAGTCGGAAATCTTGAAGCTGTTTCGCGAACTCAGCCGCAGTTCGGGAATGAGCCTGCTTTATATTTCGCATGACCTCGCTTCTGTTGCCGAGATCTGCGACCGCATCGCCATCCTGAACCAGGGGCAGATCGTGGAATTGGGCAATACGGAACAAGTCTTAACGAATCCTCAACACGAATACACGCAGAGGCTGATGGCTGCGATGCCTCGAATGCCGCAGCTTTCTGCCAAGGGCAAGTCAGCGGCGATTTAGCGCCAAGCCAGAAATTCGTATATTCCTTCTAGCGGAAGTTCATCGCATTCAAAATCGAGTAGGCTGGCGGCGCGCCCGTCTGCGACGTTGAACTTCGGTCACCATTTTCGGGGAGACCGAAGTCATGTTCGGATTCCTCGGCAATGAGACAGAGTGTCCCACGCCCAGCGTGGAGGGACAGAGTGGCCCGATCAGGCTCGGACGGGATCTCTGATTACCAGCAGAATCAATCACTTACAGCCCTACCATTGGTTCCCGCCGTGCAACAGGGTCTGTGGGTACGAAGTGTGATCTTTTCCCCCTATCAAGAAAGGGTGAGATTTATGGGCAGTACACAGAAGCCGAAGAAAACTGGTCGCGGAGAACGGCACAGTGCGGCATGGGGTAAGCGCCTCGCGATGGTTCTTACACTGACGACGGGGATGGCGTTCGGGCAGGGCTGGAACAATCTGGCCTCCAACGAAGGCGGCCGATTCTCCTCGCGTATCGCTCCTGAACTCTCAGGACTCTTGTCCAAAGCGAAGCAGGGATCCTCGCAAGGGCAGACCGTAAGGGTCATCGTCCAATACCGCCAGGTTCCGACTGCGGCGCACTACGCTACGATGCAGAACCGAGGCGGCCATCTGCACGCCAAACTGCACATGATTAAGGGTGCAGCTTTCACGATTCCGGTGAGCGCTTTGCCTGCTCTGGAAGCAGATCCGGAGATCGCGTCGGTGACCATCGACCATCCGATGAATGTGATGGACGATCTGACGAACGGAGCTACGGGCGTGGCTGCGGCCTGGAATGCCGGATTCACCGGCGCAGGCGTGGGCGTCGCCGTCATTGACAGCGGCATCAACGATCAGCATCCCGATCTCAAGAATTCGACCGAGACTGCTTCTCGCGTCGTCTATCACCAGGACTTCACGGGAACCGCTACCACCAATTCGAGTGGCGCCAAGTACGATCTGTATGGCCACGGCACGCACGTCGCCGGCATCATCGGCGGCAACGGATATCTTTCCGGCGGACAATACGAAGGCGTAGCTCCCGGCGTCAATCTGATTGATCTCCGGGCCCTCGACGCCAACGGCGCTGGCACGGATAGCACGGTCATCGCAGCGATCCAGGCAGCAGTTTCGTTGCAGAATACCTACAATATTCGCGTCATCAACCTGTCGCTCGGACGCGGCATCGGCGTCAGCTACACGCAAGATCCTCTCTGCCAGGCAGTGGAAGCCGCCTGGAAGAGTGGAATCGTGGTAGTCGTGGCTGCCGGCAACTACGGCCGTTTGAGCGTAAACGGAAGCAACGGTTTCGGAACCATCACCGCACCGGGAAATGATCCCTATGTGCTGACGGTGGGTGCGACCAAGGCCAACGGATCGGCCTCGGCCAGCGCTGAAACCCTGGCCAGCTACAGTTCGAAGGGCCCCACAACCTACGATCACGTTGTGAAGCCCGACCTCGTCGCCCCGGGCAATGACGTAGTTTCTCTGTCTGCTCCCGGAGCCACGTTGGAAGCCGCCTATCCGTCTGAACTCGTGACTGGAACGGACAACAAGAACGACTACTTCACTCTGAGCGGCACCAGCATGGCAACCCCTGCAGTAGTAGGGGCCGTAGCGTTGTTGTTGCAGGAGCAAAGCACGCTTACTCCTGATCAGGTTAAAGCGCGCTTGATGAAAACTGCCAGCAAGATGAACGTCGCGTTCAACTTAGTTTCGACATCGGCCTACGTACCGCACTTGTCGCAGAGTTTCCTGTCAACATACGACCTGTTTTCGGTCGGGTCCGGCCTGCTGAACGTGCAGTCTGCGATCGCGAACACAGATCTTGCCCCGAGCACGACGGGAACGGCGCTTTCGCCGATCGCAGTCTTCAATCCACAGACCGGAACGATTTCGCTCGTGTACGGAAACTCGAGCGTATCTCCGAATTCGGTGGTTTGGGGAAGCTCAGTGGTATGGGGAACCTCGGTTGTTTGGGGCTCTTCGCTTGTAAGCGGAACGTCTGTTGTTTGGGGTAGCTCACTGCCCTGGAACAGCAACGCCCTGAGCGCATTCAGCGTAGTTTGGGGATCGAGCACTGGTACCGCTTCAGCCACCAGCGTGGTGTGGGGCGCGTCCGTTGGCAATGCTGACGCCGCGTTCACCGACGCCGGAGACGATGAGCAGTAATAGCCGTGTGAATCAAGAAAGAAAGGAGACGATCATGAACAACACACGGCAAATTAAGACGTTCATCGGCGCGATGATGCTGGCCGCAGCGGGCACGGCGGGATATGCAGGATTCGTGAGCCATACGACGCATGCCTTCTTCGCACTCGCAGTTCTGGGCCTGGCAGCTGCCACGTCGAGAATGAAAGTGAAGTTGCCGGGCATCAACGGAAACATGTCTGTGAATCTGCCCTTCCTGCTGACGGCGGTAGTGAATCTGAGCGCTGCCGAAGCGGTTGTTATCACTTGCGTTTCGACTGCGGTGCAATGCTGGCCGCGGAAGAACGCGAAATTCAACCTGCAGCAGGTCGCGTTCAATCTCAGCATGATGGTGTTTGCCAGTTCGCTGGCCAGCCTCATCTTCCATGCGGAATGGTTTGGTAACTCGCCGTTTCATGGAACCGCTCTGGGATTGACACTGGCAACAGCCACTCTGTTCCTCGGACAGACGGCTCCAGTCGCCGGCATCGTGGCGATCAGCGAGGCGAAAACGGCAGGGATCGTTTGGTGGAACTTAGCTCACCTCGCGTTCCCGTACTACGTTGTCAGCGCCGGCGTAACCTCGATGGTCCAGGCGATGAGTTCACACCTGGGCTGGGGACTGGCTCTCGCGGTCTTTCCGGTAATGTACGCGATCCACCGGTCCTATCGTCTGTACTTCGGGCGAATCGCAGAAACGCTGCACTCGAGTGTTCTCGTGAGGGCGGCCGGAGCTGGAGCATAGAAAAAACGGTTGAAGGAAGAAGATTGGTGGCATGCGCCGAACAGCGCATGCCACTTTTTCTTGGTCAGGCGACGGCGGAGCAAAATAGTAGCGACCGCTGGGGCTTCCGAACCCTTGCAGACCCGGCTTAGGCGTGGAAAAAAGCAACCGGAAAGTCGCGAAACAAGTCACTGAGCATCAAACATGCTCTACTCCCCTGATTTTGAGACTTCACTTGCCTGGGCGAAAGGATGCTCTGCCAGATGTCCGGACATTCCGGGGGCAATGCGATGCGCGTGTCAGACCAGTCGATCTCCTGCGACTCCGCCCCATCCTTTCCTGCTATTTGACAAAGCCACCGGGGCATCACCACCAACACTGACGCTGCGGATGTCCTGCGAAGAAAAGCGATTACGTTTTCCGAGTGACACCCTGCAACTTCAAGCGGTAAGAACTCCCCTTTGTGGAAAAGGTCAGTATGATCGCGACGGAAGCGGAGAGACTTCTGAATGAGGTGCAGCTTGATTCTGCCGTCGCGCCAGTTTTCAATCAAGGACGCGCAATGCCTCCTCGCTTTTACCGGCATCGTTATTGTTGATTTCTCCAAGCAAGGAGGCCCGGTGCGCAAAATCGATGGCGCCTCGATTATCTGGATCGACTAAACGGAGATCCCACAGCTCCGAACCCTGGTAGAAATCCGCTACACCCGGCGAAGCGATCTTGAGCAGCGTTTGCGAAAGACCATTCACCATCCCGAAATATGCAATCTTCTTTTGGAACTGGTGGAAGTCGCCGAGAAATTCACGGTTACCTGCCGACAGAATGGCGGCAACGAAATTCTGGAGCGCATCTTCATGCGGTTGATTGGGGCGGGTCCAGCGAGTGTGGACCATCGCTTCACGAGTAGCTTTGATGAGATGCGCTTGCACACGCTCGACCAGAGAACTGCTGGCGTTCTGGTCCAGAGGCCACACGCCAAGAAGGGTTTGATACAGAAAGTACTCTTCGTTGTGGTCCGGCACCGGTTGCCCACCGATTTGCCGCTTGTGTTGGGCATTGAGAGTCGACCACTTCTTGAGATGCTCTTGCCATTCTTCCGGCAGCTCGGACAATACATTGAGGCGGGCGCGAACATCTTCACTCCGTTTGGTGTCGTGGGTCGAAGTCGCGTCGAGCGTTCCCGGCCAGCGATGACGTCGCTTTTCGAGCAAAGAATAAAACTCTTCCAGGGTGGAAGCATGGGTGGGGCGCGGGTCTCCGCCGACTTCGTTCAACGACAGCAACGGATAGTAAACATACAGTGCAGTATCTTCTAAGCCTTTGGCGACGATCGGGCCCGTGAATTGCTGCCACCGCATCAGGAAGTCGAGGCGTGCTTCCCGTTGGTCGGCGAGTACATGAGGAGGATTCAGCAGGAGCAGAACCTCTCGCACGAAATCGAATGATGAAGCCTTTAAGTGCGGAGCCCTGACGCGAGCCGCAGCGACAGCTTCTTCGATGTATTTCCTCGAGTCAGCAGACCATTCCATGTTGCGGACATATGTCCGGTAAACACCGAGACAGGCGGTGACTTCGATTAAGGCATCGAACAACTGGTTCCGCGCCAGCTCACGCGCATACCGGTCCTGGGAAGCGAGTTCCGCTAACTGGCGGCCGAGCGTCCGCATTTCCACGCCAAGCAGCGTATTCATGACTAGCTTCTTTTTCTGGTAAAGGATGTCGGAAAAGTCCTGCCGGCGGCCGACGAAGGCGGAGTAGATTTCCTCGATGCGGCGAGCGCCCACCGGATTGACGAAGATACCGTTTGCTTCATTCACGTAGTCGTAGCCTGTCGTGCCGCTCACGGGCCAGTCTTCTGAAAGGTCTTCCCCCCGAGCAAGAATCTTTTCGACTAGCACATACGATTGTGAGTCTGCGACGTTGTTATCCTGCGCCCTGCGCTCCTGGAGACGGTTGAGGTAGGCAACTGGATCGCGGAGTCCGTCGATATGATCGACACGCAAACCCGCATCTGGATTCTTTGATACCAGACGCAAAAGGTAACCGTGGGTCGCCTCGAATACGATCGGGTCTTCAACCCGGATGCCAACGAGATCTGCGATGGTAAAGAAGCGGCGGTAGTTAATGCTTTCGTTCAGATTCTGCCAGAATGCCAGCTTGTAGTGTTGTTCCGCGAGTAATCGCTGAAGGAGGCCGAAAGTAGCGGCGTCCCCGACTTTCCCGTTGACCTCGGCGACATTCTCCTGAACGAGAGTGGCAATTTGCGGACTGCCGTTTATGAGGGAGCGAAGCCGGTCGCGCGTCGACTCAAATCGCAATCGCTGCTCTTGGGCGGTAGAAGCGACGCGGCGATCGGCGCGAGCAATATCGAGTGCAGACGAGAGTACTCCGGAATATTCGTGATACGCAGCCGTCTCTTCGCTGAGAGAGTCTTTCAGGCGTCCTGCGTGAAGATTCAGGATCGCGTGATAGGAGCGCGGTGAAACCGGGAATAACGATTCGAAGTATTGAACATAAAAATGTCCGTCGCTATATACAAGCTTAATTTCCCCGGAGTCGAGAGCTTCTCCAAACGGGCGCCCCAGCACGGGGAGCAATATCCTCCCTTCCAGACTGCGAGCATGTGGATGCCAGTCGATATCGAAGTAAGCTGCAAAGACTGATTGGGCACCATTCTCGAGAACGTCCATCCACCACGGATTCTCGGCGCTTGCTGCCATGTGGTTAGGAACGATGTCGAGCAGCAGGCCCATCCCACGATTCTGAAGCTCGGCTTGCAGAGCTGCGAACTCCTCTTCGGTACCGAGATCGGGATTGATGCGGGTAGGATCGATTACGTCATAGCCATGCGAGCTACCTTTGCGGCTGGCCAGAATTGGAGAGAGATAGAGGTCAGTGATGCCAAGCTCGTGCAAGTAATCGAGGATGTTGAGCGCGTCGGCGAAGCGAAACTGCGGATTGAGTTGAACACGATAGGTAGAAGATGGCAGTCGCGAGGGTGGCATTTTTAACCCCGTGGCAACATGATGCGGAGCTGTTCAGCCAGGCGATTGAATTCGTGATGCCGCTGCTCGGCGGCGGGATCATGGCCGGGAGTGTGCCAGCCGTTTTGCTGGTACGCGTTAAGCAGAGGACGATACACGATGTTTTGAACTTCCCACAGCACAACGGGAAAAGGCAGCGAAGGAAGCAAGTCAAGCAGTTTGAGCATGCGCTCAACCGCGACCGGATCAGACGGGTTGATTGCGAACTCTGCGGCCTCCTTTTCAACGCGCCTCCTCACTTTATATTCGAGCGTAGTGCCGTCGAGAGTGATCTTGGTCGCGGCGGATTCCCGCAACAAGCTTCGAATACCGTCGTAGTCAAGTTCGGGACGATCCAAGAGTTGCTGTAATTGGCTGTTCAGCGCGATCTCGGCGGCGGATTTCAGTGCGTTCGGAATAGGGATGTCGAGCCCATTCAGAAAACGAATCAACGGAGCCTGGCTTTCGAATACCGTGCGGTAGACCGCGGCAGCTGAGTTCAACGAGTCGTTCAGGATCAGGCTGGCGATTTTTCGCTGCTCGTCGCGAAAGAGAGTGCGCAACGAGAAAACATTCTTGCCATAAATATGGTCGAGCAACCGGATCCCCTCAGCGGTGTCGGCTTGAGCGAATGCGTTCACAAGTTTCTTTTCTTCTTCCTCGGAATGATTCTCGAACGGCTGAACGCCAGCCGTAACATTGTGATCCCCGAGGTGCAAGACGGCGAAGCCCAGCGTTGCGGATTCGTTGGTGATCGCGGACCGGAATTGCGCGGAACCGGTCGCCACGCGCATCTTCCCCTCGACTTCAAGGGAATAGCTGCGGCGGTCTACCTCGTAACAGTAAATCCGGGTCTTATCCGGATACGCCTCGAATAACGAGCTGATGGCATAGTGGCCAGCGACCCGTGGAATATCGACGACCGCGGGCTTTACCCACCTCTCGTAAATCTGCGCACCATCTCCATGCTCAGGCAGATTGCTCTTGGCATTGGCCAGGTGCTGTAAGAATTCGGCCTCGATCGACTCGCCTGAACACTCTTCGGCCAACCGCAAGGCGCGCCCCGCATAGTGAATGACCTGGACGGTTTCAATGCCGGAAAGGTCATCGAAGAACCAGCCACAACTGGTGTACATGAGCATCGCGTGGCGCTGCATCTCAAGAAGCTTGAGGACTTTCACTTGCTCATCCGCGCTGAGGTCCCGAACGGCGTGGTCTTTGAAGAAGGAAGCTCGATTTTCCTGCGAACGATCGAGAATTACTCGGATGTAGTCGTCGCGTCCAGCCCATGGATCACTGAAATATGTCTTTAATTGTGCCTCGAAGATGGGCGCCAGACGGTCGCGTAGCCAATCGAGCGCGGCGCGCAGCGGAGCACGCCATTGCTGGTTCCATGAATGTCCCCCGGAATTACAACCACAGTCGCTGCGCCAGCGCTCGACTCCGTGCACGCAACTCCATGAACTGTTGTCGATGATCTCTACAAATTCTTCGGCAGGATGCTTGTCGAGGAATTCGCCATAGTTTGTGAGCTTGGCGACCTTGTTGCGCTCGATTTCGTCGAGGGCGTAAGAAAGAGCCATCTCACCGAAATGGTGATGGTGGCCGTAACTTTCGCCGTCCGTTGCGATGTGAACCAGTTGCGGACCTCGGCGTTCGTCCGAGAAGCCGCTCATCAAGCGATCCGCAAATCGTTTGCCGTCGCTCAACAAACCTTCAAAGGCAACACCCTGGGAGATGGGCCCGTCATAGAAAAATAGGTGGACCCGCTTCCTCGATGGCAGCCGGGCAGTATAGGCATGCGTGGGATCGATGCGGGCGCCGGTCACATCGTGAAATCGGCTTCGTCCCTTCGAACGCACGCGCTTGGCCTGACGGGGCGCAAGGATCGTAAACCGGATTCCGTTTTCGGCGAGAACCTCCAGCGTTTCAGTATCGACAGCTGTTTCGGGCAACCACATTCCCTCCGGGAATCGTCCGAAGCGGCTTTCGAAATCTTTGATCCCCCACTTGACCTGCGTAACCTTGTCCCGCCGGTTGGCGAGAGGAAGGATCATGTGGTTGTAGCCTTGAGCAAGGGCCGAACCGTGGCCGGAGTAATGTTCGCGGCTTTCTTTGTCTGCTTCGAGGATTGCATCGTGAACCTTCGGAGCCTGTTCTTTCAGCCACGACAAGAGAGTTGGTCCGAAATTGAAACTGATTTGGGCATAGTTGTTGATCAGTTTGAGAATGCGATTCTCGGCATCGAGAATTCGAGATGCGGCGTTTGGCGCGTAACACTCGGCAGTGATACGTTCATTCCAGTCGTGATAGGGATAGGCGGAATCCTGCAACTCGATTGCTTCGAGATATGGATTTTCCCGCGGCGGCTGGTAAAAATGCCCGTGGACGCAAACGTATTTCACTCCGCCTCCGAAAGCATCGAGAGTCGTTTCAAAACAAGGAATGAATAGGGAGAAATTCGCAAATCGCGATCGGCCTCGAGGGTGATAGTCGCGGGTAGATCTGGCTCCGGGCCATTCCATCGTGTGGACGCCGACTGGAGCATGGTGGTCCACTTCCCTGCCAGCTCTGGCACGGTCAAGATGACCGGAAATTCAGCGAAGTTGAACACCATTGCTGACTGCTGTGTGTCATCAGGATAACCCAGCAGCAGAGTATCGCTACCAAGTTCTCGAACCACTTTCGAAACAGCGCGGCCTAAGTTGAGTTCGGTTCGAATTCGGATAAGCCGTTGATAGAACTCATGGATGGTCTTGTGGGGCTCCGTGGACTTGAGCGACGTGTTGAGATGGGATCGCTGGAAAGTACGCTCGTCCTGCGGATCAGGAACGGAATCTTGCCAGCCGAAGCTGGCGAATTCTTCACGACGCCCGCGGCGGACGGCCTCTACCAGTCCGGGATCGCCGTGGCTGGTGAAGTACTGGAAAGGCGCCGGCTCGCCGTACTCTTCCCCCATAAACAACAATGGAACGAACGGGGACAACAACGTGATTCCGGCTGCAAGTTTCAGCCCTTCGAAGTTGACGCAGTCTAGAGAGACGCTCCCCTGCTGCGCGGTTGCCAACCTGATCGTGGTTCTGGCTGCAGACGACGAATTTTGAAGGCGAGATCCCTTTCGGAGAATTTCCGTGATGGCGCTTTCGGTAGGAAGAATACTGTCCGGTGTAATACCAACCCTCTCTGAGCGTCGCAGCAAGCGGAACGGTTCCACCGAAGTCAGAGTAGTAACCGCGATCTTCTTTTGTCAGCAGCGCATGAACGGAATGATGGAAGTCGTCGCTCCACTGGGAGTCAAGCGCGTATCCACCATGTTGGGGATCTTGCAAAAGTCGCGAATCGTTTAGATCACTTTCCGCGATTAGATAAAGCGGTCGGCCCAGGTCCGCCGAAAGCTTGTCGACGGACGTCTTGAGTTCCTCCAGAAAATGTCGTGCTCCGAAATCATACATCCCATGGACGGCGTCGAGGCGGAGCGCGTCGAAGTGATAGTCCTCCAGCCAATAGAGGGCGTTTTCGATGAAGAACCTCCTTACTTCGTCGCTGTCGGGACCGTCGAAATTGATCGCCTCGCCCCAGGGTGTGCGATAACGATCGGTAAAGTAAGGGCCGAATGCATTCAGGTAGTTGCCTTCCGGGCCGAGATGGTTGTAGACCACGTCGAGCGCGACCGAAAGACCATGGGCATGAGCTTCGTTCACCAACCGCTGCAGCGATTCCGGACCTCCATACGAATTCTGCGGAGCAAATGGATAGACGCCGTCGTATCCCCAATTACGCGAACCGGGAAACTGCGCCACCGGCATCAACTCGAGAGTTGTAATTCCGAGATCGACAAGTTGTGGAAGCTCTGCGATCAGCGCATCGAAGGTTCCTTCCTTCGAGTATGCACCCACGTGAAGCTCGTAGAAGACGCTGCGTTCGAGTGGATGGCCTTTCCAATTCTGATCTGTCCACGCAAAAGCCTTCGTGTCGACCACCTGCGAAGGACCATGCACACCTTCGGGCTGGAAACGCGAAGCGGGATCGGGATGCTCGTGGCCATCGTCAAGACGATAGACATATCGCGCACCGGGTTCCAGCTTATCGATGATTGCGCTGTGGTAGCCGCGAGCCGATAGCTGCATCGGAACGAGCACATCGCTACCGCACAAGTGCAAAGAAACGGATTGCGCATTCGGCGCCCAAATCAGGAACTCCGCATCACCGCCGGGAGTGAGATTGGCGCCTAATCGCGTCGAATTGGAAACAACTTTGGTAGGTGGCATCGAGCATCCCGTGAAGAAAAGCCTATGTCGAACACTCGATAGACTGCGGGGGATTCCCGCGCCAGCAACAAGGTGGTCGCATCATTATAAATGGGACTTTCGTTGAGTGTTTTTCCTGCCGAAACGTTAGGCAACGAGGCTATAGCAAGCCATACGGTAGAGCCTGTAAATCCTGACCGGATAATGGCTTAAGACTGGATGGGATTTTCTGACTGCGAGCGGTAGCGCGGCTTAATCTGAATTCCAATTCGCAAGATCCGCGCGAGCGCTCTTTATCGGGCGGAATGGTTCTCAGGTATAGGACCGGGACCGCCGTCTTCGAAGGCCTTCCCCCTTGCACTTTCGAAGTACCGGCGATCTCCCGGTCGCCACACCTTTCTGACAGGCGCACTCATCGCCGAGGCACCGGTGATGGGTGCGCCGCTCAGCCCGCTGCAAAACTCGGGCGGCAGATTGGCCAGATGTCGTAGTAACCACCGGCCAACATTACTTGGATAGTGCGGCTTCTCTGGATTTCATTTCACAACGTGCGGATTTTTTTCGCGGCAGTTTTAGGGATCGAGAAATTGCTGGAGAAAACTGCCTCTCCGATGGTGCAAGGGTGTAGAATGCTGCACACTCAGTTGGGGGCCCGAGGCACCGGCGTGCAATTCTATTCTTTCGACAGCAGCTATCTGGAGCGACTCCGTTCTGGCGACTTTCGGACCGAAGAACATTTTGTAACGTACTTCAGCCAGCTAATTCAGCTCAAACTTCGCTCCCGCCTAAATTCACGGGAGGCTATCGAAGATGTGCGCCAGGAGATCTTCGTCCGGGTCTTTGCAGTCCTTCGAAGCAGCGAGGGGATTCGTCAGGCGGATCGCCTCGGAGCATTCGTGAATTCCGTATGCAACAACGTCCTGCTTGAGCATTATCGTTCGTCCTCTCGCAATGCGGTCGAGGACGAAGAGGAGGGCGCCGAGATTCCCGACTTGCGGTCCGACGTGCTGGACGAAATCATGACGAAGCAAACCTCCGAGATCGTTCGCGGCATTCTTGACGACCTCACCGAACGCGACCGGCGCCTCCTGCGGGAGGTATTTCTCGAGGAACGTGATAAAGACGAAGTATGCAGGAATTTCGGAGTGGACCGGAACTATCTCAGGGTACTGCTACACCGAGCGAAACAGACGTTCAAGAATCATTATGTAAGCAATGCCGGAAAGCAGCGGCGGGGCACGGCAAATCTGAATCCAACCGGCTAGTGCGCTTTCTCAATCAAACCACCATCATTTGAGGAACATCGTCCGTTCTGGACGACCACGTGGCGAATCGGCCAGCGGCTGCAATCCATCCCTTGGGCACGGTTCAGTTCTACCCCGAAGCGAAGACCCACTCCAAGGCGAACCCGTAGGTATCGCCTAAGACGCGGGCACTCCGAGGCCGAATCATTTCACTTCGAATTTGTAGGAACCCGACCCGACGTGGACTATGTAAGACCCGTTCTCCTGCTGCGCTTCCACTGAAGTACCACCTTCCGCGAGGTGCGCCCCGGCGATCGCGGGCAGGAAGACTCGCGCTGAGGTGTTCGCCGGGATTGTGACACTCAAAGAAAACGGACCGGCAGGAGTTCCCTTCCAATCGCTGACGATTTTCCCGTAGACCGAGTCATATTCCGCGCGCGCCGCCGTCATGCGCGCATCAAGATGCGGATGAATCACGATTTCTTTGAACCCGGGAGAATCGAGCGCCGTGTCGATCCCCGCAGCATAGCGATAGACCCACGCAATCACCGAGCCGAACGCGTAGTGGTTGTAGGAATTCATCGCGGGGTCGCCGGTATCTCCGTTCCATCGCTCCCACCAAGTGGTCGCGCCTTTCGAAAGCATGTAGCCCCAAGAGGGATAGGTATCGTTCAGCAAGAGGCGATAGGCGACGTCGCTGCGTCCGTGATCAGCAAGAGTGAAAAGCAAGAATGGAGTCCCAAGGAATCCTGTCGACAAGTGCCAATTGCGTGATTCGATATCTTTGACGAGCTTATCGACAAGAACCGGTTCTAACGCCGGTGGCGCCATCTTCGTATAGAGAGCGACTACGTAGGAGGTTTGTGTCCCCGTTCCGACTTCTCCATCATCTTTGATATACGCTTTCTGGAAAGCTCCTCGAATGTTCTGTACGAGTTCTTCGTATCTCTTCGCGTCGGCATCCTTGCCGGCCGCATGTGCCATCTGCGACATCATGTGTGCGATCAGAGCCCAGTACGCGGTCGCCAGCAAATCCTTATTAGTGTGCTCATCCGGCGCGAGCCAGTCGGCGAAGTTGGGCCCAACTCCCTTGGTTCGCAGGAAGTCTGGGTTGCGGCTCAGGATAAACTCCATCCAGCGTTGCATCGCATCCCAATTCTGCTCAATGACTGCCTTGTCCCCGTACTGTACCCATGTCGTCCATGGCACAATCACGCCGGCATCGCCCCAGCCGGGTGCTCCCACCATGCCTTCGTTCCAAGCCGAAGTAGCTTCGGTTCCACCTCCGCCAAACGGCAGCGTGTTCGGCGAGACGTTGGTAAATGCGCCCTGGCTGGTCTGAGCATCAACGATGTCCTGGATGAATTTCTGTGAGAACGCGGCGATGTTGAAGTTATAACTTCCGGTGCGCCAGAAAACGCCGGCATCTCCCATCCAACCCAGTCGTTCATCGCGTTGCGGACAATCCGTCGGAATGCTCAGGAAATTTCCCCGCTGTCCCCAGATGCCAATCGACCACATCTGATTGACGAGATCACTCGACGTCGCCAGTTTCTCTACCGGATCACCACTGACGCTGCTGACAACGTCTCCCTGGATTGCATCGAGGCCGGGCGTTCCGGGATAGCCGGTCATCTCGACGTAGCGAAAGCCATGAAAAGTGAAATGCGGCGCAAAAGTTTCTTCGTCACCGCCTCGCAAAGTGTAGACGTCTGTGGCATCCGCATTCCGAAGATTCGCGGTATAGATGCTCCCATCCGGATTCAGAATCTCAGCGAAGCGCAATCGGACCCGGGTTCCCGCCGCGCCCTTCACCTTCAGAGTCGTCCATCCGACCATGTTCTGGCCCATGTCGAAGATGTAGACTCCGTTTGCGCGTAGGAGTCACGGACTTCGGAGCTAAGGTGGCGATCACTCGCGCAGGGACAGTAATCTGGCTCGACACGGCAATAACGGGGGCATCCGCAAGAACCGCCGTGGTCCATTTGGAATCGTCAAAGCCGGACTTCTGCCATCCAGCCTGCTCCAGCCGTGCGTCGTACACTTCTCCGCCGTAGATATCCGAACGAACAATGGGCGATGCCGACGCCTTCCAAGATGTGTCGGTCACAACGGTGTCGTGGCTGCCATCGGCATAGTCGAGCTCGAGCTGCGCTACAAAGCGGTCCGGCGGAGAAAAAAAGTGCATTCCAACCCAGGTAAGACCGCTTCCATACCAGCCATCACCGAGCAGAGCTCCGATCACGTTGTTGCCATTCACAACCATGCCCGTCACATCGTAGGCCTGATACAACACACGTTTGCGATAGTCGGTGAAATCAGGAGTCATGACGTCGTCGCCAACCCGGCTACCGTTCAGAAATACGCGGTAGCTGCCCAGCGCGGTAACGTAGAGCCTTGCGCTTTTTACCTGCTTCGACAACGCAACTACTCGCCGAAGGTACGCCGCCGGCTGCGGCAATTGCCCTGGATCTCCCAATCGTTTGTCAGCTAGCTCGGCCACGACTTGGGCAGGTTGCCAATTCGACGTCGTTTCAAGACTCGCTTTCCAGTGTTCGTTCGTCGGAAAACGCATGACTGCGCCGTTGGTTCGCGTAATCTTCACCAGGGCCGCCAGCGCTGCGGTCGCAGTTTTCGCACCGGCGTTCGGTCCGAACTCCGGCGGTTCAGGGGCTGTAACTGTTACTTCGATCGAATTGTTGCCCAAGACCAACTGATCGGAAATATCTCTTCGGTCGAAAGTGGTCCATCTGCTCTTGCCGTCCACTTCGTGGCCATTCACCTTGGCGACAAAATCTCCTCGCGTCGCGAGTAACAAGACAGCCTCTCTTGGTTTCTCGGAGAGCTTGAGTGTCGCGCGGAAAGTGGCTGCGGTTTTTGGCACCACCGAGAGCGCATCCTGCCCTGGTAACCAAATCCAACGAATCCCTTGGCGGTCGGCTTCATCTTGCGGATTCTTCCAGCGAATCCACTTTGCCTTCCAATCCGTCGCGTGGAGAAGGCCCGTCTCCCACCATGCACGGTCCGCAGATTCGGACACTTGACCTGACGCGTCCCATACCCGGACCTTCCAGTAATATCTCCGTCGCGACTCCAGCGGCGGACCGCCGTAAGCAATTCCAACCGACTCCCCAGACACAACTTTGCCGCTATCCCAAATATCCGCCTTGCCAGACTTGAGGCTTTCGTCGCTGCCGGCGACCTGGATCTCATACGCCGCCTGCCTCCAATTGCGCTCGGTGCTATCGCTCTGCCACGACAAGTGGGGCGGCGCCGCGTCAATCCCCAGAGGATTTTCCAAATATTCACACCGCAGGTGGACAGGTGTTGCGGAAGCGACTGAAATCAGCACACCAACTACGATGATCACACTCAGTAAGTTAGAACGCTTCAAACGAATCCTCCTGGAGTCAAAGTCGATCGGTGGGACCGAGCGACCGAGACGGTTCTCCGTGATCTCTACGCTTCGGCACTGAACACCGAAGCGATGGCTAAGGCGCACGGCGGGGATCGTTTCACTTGGACGACACCTGTGTCAACCGCTGAGCTGCGCGAGTTGGGCTAAAGTTCCGCATGGCAGTATCGTTCCCCAACTCTCGCCTCCGGTCCCGGCGGACCTCCGCTTTCGCTTTCTTGAGGCTCCAATGTCTTCCCCCTCTAACGCTGTGGCACTTCGGAGTGTTAAGCTCTGCAATGCGAAACTAAAAGTTCTGGGAAAGAAATACGTGACCTTACTGAGCGTAAGGATTGTAACCTTGGATTCCGAAGAGAGGTCTCTATGGACGCACGCCAGAGCCAAAAGATTTTCGATGCGCTTGAGTCCTTCCGCATCGAGTTGCCGTCCTGGGGCTTCGCCAATACCGGCACGCGATTCGGGAAGTTCATTCAGGCGGCGGCGGCCACCACGACCGAGGAAAAGTTCAGCGATGCCGGTCAGGTTCACTTGCTCACCGGAGTCTGTCCTACTGTGGCGTTGCACGTTCTTTGGGACTGCCCTGCCGGAGTGCGGGGCACGGAAGATATAAAGAAATTTGCTGATCGCTACGGAGTTCTGCCCGGCGCCATCAACCCCAATCTTTTCCAGGACCAGGAATATAAGTATGGATCGTTTGGTAATCCTGATCCGTCAGTCCGCCAGCGCGCGCTGCAACATACGAAAGACAGCATCGAGATCGCGCGGCGACTGCACAGTCGCGATATTTCCATGTGGTTTGCGGACGGCTCTAACTATCCCGGAACAGCGAATATCCGGCAACGCAAGCAATGGTTCACCGAGGTTCTGCAGGAATCGCATGCGGCGTTATCCCCTGGCCAGCGGCTTCTGATTGAGTACAAGCCGTTCGAGCCAGCGTTCTACCACACCGACATCGCCGATTGGGGCATGTCATTGCTTCTCTCGCGCGCAGCTGGCCCGCAGGCAAAGGTTCTCGTCGATACCGGGCATCACTATCAAGCGCAAAATATCGAACAAATCGTTGCGTGGCTGTTGTCAGAAAACATGCTGGGCGGCTTTCACTTCAACGATCGCCGTTACGCGGACGACGATCTGACTATCGGCTCGATCGATCCCTATCAGGTCTTCCGAATATTCCACGAGATTCGCTATTTCGAATGGGAGACTGGCAAACCGGCAGATATCGCCTACATGGTCGATCAGAGTCACAATCTCAAAGGCAAGATCGAAGCCATGATCCAAACCGTAACTGTCGCCCAGGAACTTTTCTCTAAGGCGGCTTTGGTCGATGGCGGCGAACTTGCTTCTGCTCAGCAAAAATGTGACTTGGTGCGTGCCGAGTCTCTGCTGCAGGACGCATTTGCCACCGACGTCCGGCCCGTGATCCATGAGTGGCGCGAGTCCAAGGGCCTGCCTAAGAATCCCATGGAGGCATTCCGCCAGAGCGGGTACCTCGAGCGCATCACCAAGGAGCGCGCGGCTCGAAATTCGCAGAATGTCTCCTCTTATGCCTAAGAGCATTCACGGGAAGCCTTATCTAGCCTTCGACTTCGGCGCACAGAGTGGGCGGGCCGTCCTGGCCCATCTTCAGTCGGGAATTCTCACGACGGAGGAGGTTCACCGCTTTCCGAATGAGCCGGTCGAATACGGCGGATCTCTACATTGGGACATGCCCAGACTCTGGCTCGAAGTGCGGACTGCTTTGTCGCGATTGGGCGAAGTGGAACTGGCGGGGATCGGGGTCGACGCGTGGGGCGTGGACTATGCCTTGTTGGGAGAGCGTGGTGAGTTGCTTGAAAATCCTTACCACTACCGCGACCGGCGCACCGAAGGGATCATGGAAGAAGTGCTGAGCACGGTCGGCAAGGAAGAGATCTACAACGCGACCGGCATTCAATTCATGCCCATCAACACTCTGTATCAGTTTTGGGCCGCCAAGCGTAAGAGCCCGAAGATAGTCAAGGCGGCGAAATATCTGCTGACGATTCCCGACCTTTTCAATTACTGGCTGACTGGGAATGCTGTCTGCGAGTTTACGAATGCCACGACCACGCAGATGGTGGATCCCGCGAAGCGCGGCTGGGCCGTCGGTCTGATGCAGAAGTTGCAACTGCCGGCCGAGTTGCCGGCGCCAATCGTGGAACCAGGCTCGATCCTGGGGACGCTCTTGCCGCGAAATCGCAGGTCACTCCTCGCTTGCCGGCACGACGGTGATTGCGCCAGCCTGTCACGATACCGGTTCGGCAGTGGCTGCCATCTCTGCTCGCGATGGCAACGCATTCCTGAGTTCTGGAACGTGGTCTTTGTTGGGTACTGAACTGGATGCTCCGGTGATCACACCCGACGCGTTGCGCCTGAACTTCACGAACGAAGGCGGAGTGAACGGAACCACGAGACTGCTGAAGAACGTCCTGGGACTGTGGATGCTGCAAGGATGCCGGCAATCCTGGACCGCGCGGGGACTCTCGTACGACTACCGCGAACTCATCGAGCTGGCCACTCGCGAGCCGTCGTTTCGTCAACTGGTCGATCCCGACGACGAGCATTTCTTGCGCCCTCCGGACATGCTCGCGGCCATCGACCAATTCTGCGGGCGCACACATCAACCAGTTCCAAAGGAGCCGGGTTCGTATGTTCGCGCTGTCCTGGAGAGCCTCGCCTTCAAATATCGTCTCATTCTTCGAAATTTGGAGCAGGTAAGCGGCAAGCGGATCGAGGCAGATTCGCATTATCGGCGGCGGATCCAAGAATCGCCTGCTGAACCAACTGACTGCCGACGCCACCGGCAGAACGGTCCTTGCCGGACCAGCCGAGGCCACCGCACTTGGGAATGTAGCCATCCAGATTCTGGCGACAGGAGGCGCGGCGTCGCTCCAGGAAGTCCGGGCAATCGTGGACCGATCATTCCCTACCGAGGTTTTCGAGCCCGTGGCAACCGACAAATGGGATCTGCACGCAGAACGATTTGAGCAATATTGCGGGAGCATTTATGCCTGAAATCAAAGAGACGACTTATCTGAAAGATTTATGGAGCGAAGCTGAAGCACAGAAGATGGCCAACAATCCGCTGGCCCTGCTTCGCTATCGCTCAAACTTATTGGGTGCCGACCTGCGCATTACTAATTTCGGCGGCGGCAACACGAGTTCCAAGATGGACCTTCCAGACCCGTTCACTGGTCGCCCGGTCCGCGTGCTGGCCGTGAAAGGTAGCGGCGGAGATCTGGGTTCCATCACCGACGCAGGATTCGCGCTTCTCTATCTAGATCGCCTCGATCAACTCAAGGAACTCTACCGCGGCGAAGAACACGAAGATGAGATGGTTGGGTACTATCCGCTGTCGGCATTCGGGCAGAATCGTGTGGCCGCATCCATCGACACTCCTCTACATGCATTCCTTCCATTCAATCACGTCGACCATCTGCACCCTGATTGGGCCATCGCATTGGCCGCGAGCGCCAACGGAAAGCGCAAGCTTGAAGAGTTCAACAAAGAATTCGACCGGAAGATCGTATGGGTTCCCTGGCAGCGTCCCGGATTCGAGCTCGCACTCATGATTGAGCGCGCCGTCAAAGAAAATCCTGGCTCCGAAGGTCTGATTCTTGGCGGACACGGATTGTTCACCTGGGGAACAACGCAGCGCGACTGCTACCTGAACAGCATTCACACCATTGATCAGATGGGCGAATTCATTCTGAAGCATCAATCGAAGAAAGGCGCGCTGTTCGGCGGAGTTGAACACGCCCCTGTTCAGGATCGCAAGAGCATCGCGACCCAACTCCTGCCCGCGCTCCGCGGAGTCGTATCCTCGAATCGCCGTGTGATCGCCCACTTCACAGACGACGAAGATGCTCTGACGTTCGCCGGATCAAAGTGGGCGAAGGAACTCGGGTCGCTGGGGACAAGTTGTCCCGATCATTTCCTGCGAACCCGCGTCTGCCCTCTGTTCCTTCCCTGGGATCCCGCGAAAGAGCCGATCGCATCTCTGAAAGCGCGAATTCAGCATGAGGCCGCCGGGTATCGAGTCTCTTACAAGAAGTACTACGACGACTGGGCGAACGCCGATTCCCCCAAACTGCGCGACTCGAATCCGTCTGTGGTCGTGGTTCCGGGGCTTGGACTATTCGGCTTCGGCAAGAACAAGAAAGAAGCGCGGATCACGACCGAGTTCTTCATCAATGCAATTCACGTCATGGCGGGGGCAAATGCGTTAGAAGATGGAAAACTTTCTGATCCACTGCCGCAAGCCCGTCGCGCCGACCAATCGCAGCAATTCACGCAGTTCCATAATTATGTGGCGCTTCCGAGATCGGAAGCCTTTCGCATTGAATATTGGGCTCTCGAAGAGGCCAAGCTGCAACGCATGCCCGCAGAAGCGGAATTCAGTCGCAAGATCGCTCTCATCATTGGAGGTGCCAGCGGGATCGGCCGCGAAGTTGCATTGCTGCTTGCGCGCAAGGGCGCTCATCTCGTGGTCGCAGACTTCGACCAGCAAGGTGCCAAGAAAGTCGCCGATGAGGCCGGAGCACTTTCCTCCTCCGAGTTCGTCGGACACACTCGTGCCGATCTCAGTTCCGCCGCGTCACTCGGAGAATCAGTCGGCACCACGATTTATCAATTCGGCGGCCTCGATATCATTGTGAACACCGCCGCCATCTATCCGGTCCCCGGAGCTGACGGAGAACTCTCCGACGTCCAGTGGGCGCAAACATTCCTGGTCAATGTGACCGGCAACTACCTGCTTGCGCGCCAGACCGAGCAAATTTTCAAGGATCAGAACCTGCCCGCCGCCATGGTGCTCACCAGTTCTGCGAACGCCGTTGTTCCGAAGAAAGGTAGCGAAGCCTATGACACCAGCAAGACGGCTCTGAACCACCTGATTCGTGAGCTGTCGATCAAACTCAGTCCGCAGGTGCGTGTGAACGGAATCGCTCCCGCGACCGTCGTCGCCGGGTCTACCATGTTCCCTCGCGACCGCGTGATTCAATCTCTCGAAAAGTACAAGATCGCTTTCAATGATTCTGAGTCGACAGAGGACCTTCGTACCACGCTCGCTGATTATTATGCGCAGCGCACGCTGACGAAGCGGCCCATTCTTCCGCAAGATTGTGCCGCCGCCATCGTATGGCTGGCAGGCGATCAGAGCGCAAAGACGACCGGGCATGTCATCCCAGTAGATGGCGGCCTATCCGAAGCCTTCCTGCGTTAGGGATCAAACTATGCAGCGTATCTGTGGGGTATCGCCCTCGGCGAATGGAAAGGTGCCGGAGGCAGAACCAGGTTGCTCGTGGCTTTCAGTCTGTTGGTACTGGTTGGTTCGACGGTTATTGTAGGCTTTGGAAACTATGTTGGTCGGGCAGATTGGCCTCCCTGTCCTACGAGTTCCGCACATGGCAATTCTCAAAAGACGCACCCTCCTTTGCATCTTGATGGTCATGGTCGCATCGTTCGTGCAACCATCCGCCAGCGTCGCACAGCAAGACGAGAATCTTGCGCCTCTCGAGAAATCGTTTGCGAATCCACCCGACGATTGCCGAATCATGATGCGTTGGTGGTGGTTTGGCCCGGCCGTCACTAAGCCTGAATTGCAGCGTGAGCTGGAACAAATGAAGGCAGAAGGCATCGGCGGAGTCGAGATCGCCACGCTCTATCCCCTCGCGCTCGATAATCCGAATACTGGTTTCCACAATCAGCAATTCCTCTCCGACGAACATCTCGACGCCATTCGGTTTGCGGCCGACACAGCCAGAAAACTCGGCCTTCGCGTCGACGTCACATTGGGAAGCGGTTGGCCATTCGGAGGTCCGCATATACCAGTGACTCATGCAGCCGGAGAACTGCGGGTAGAGACGATCCCAGTCTCGCCGGAAGCCGAATCGATTGCAGTGCCCGATATTGACGCCGGCGAGCAGTTGATCGCTGCCTTCTTGGCTCCAGTCGATGACGGTCACCCCTCGCTACAGCAGGCGAAGCAGATGTCATCGATCGTGAACGGGCGCCTGCTCATATCTTCCCGGCCGGCAGCCCAGAGCGATGCCGTCTTCTTTATTTCAAGCAGAACCGGGATGACGGTGAAGCGTCCCGCAGTTGGGGCCGAAGGATTCGTGCTCGATCATTACGATCAAAGCGCGATCGAAACTCATCTCCGCGCCGTGGGCGATCGACTCATGGGAGCATTCGGTGACCAGCCTCCATATGCGGTCTTCAGCGACAGCTTGGAAGATTACGGATCCAACTGGACGGGCGATTTCATGGCGCAGTTTCGCGCGCGGCGTGGATATGACCTCACTCCCTATTTACCGGCGTTGATCGGCGACACGGGCCCACTGACTGCTTCCGTTCGCCACGATTGGGGAAAAACTCTCACCGAATTGGCGAACGAGCGCTTCCTTGTTCCGCTGCATGAGTGGGCGCAACAGCATCACACGCGATTTCGTTCACAAAGCTACGGGTTTCCGCCCGTTACGCTATCGAGCAACCGCTACGCCGATCTTCCGGAAGGCGAAGGCAAGGCTTCGTTGATGATGTGGCGGGAATTCTCAGACGTTCGCTGGGCCGCCTCGGCCGGACATCTTTTCGGCAGACCGGTGATCTCCTCAGAAACCTGGACGTGGCTGCACTCTCCCGCTTTTCGCGCCACGCCTCTCGATTTGAAAGCCGAAGCCGATCTGCATTTCCTGCAAGGCATCAATCAACTGGTTGGACACGGTTGGCCATATTCTCCGCCAGAAGCAGACGATCCGGGATGGCGCATGTATGCCGCCGCAGCACTCAACGATCACAACCCGTGGTCGTTGGCAATGCCAGACCTGGCGCTCTATCTGCAACGCGTCAGCTTCGCGCTTCGCCAGGGAAAGCCCGCCAACGACGTGGCACTCTTGCTTCCTAACGACGATATGTGGTCTACGTTCTCGGTTCGCAGCGATTCCACGAAGTCTGTCATCAACTCAGGCGGTTTCAACACTGTTGGCTCGAATTTCAGTATCGACGAATCTCTGGATCATTCCCTGATGAGCTCGGCGATTCCCCAAGTCCTCGATGCGGGGTTCAACCTGGATTTCATCGACGCCGATGCAATTGATACCGTCGGCATTCCGTACCGGGTGTTGATCCTTCCCGCGATCGACCGTTTACCACTTGCGACCTACCAAAAGATTGAAGATTATGCGCGCCATGGAGGGATCGTCATTGCGGCGCACAGTGTGCCATCAACAGCGCCCGGCGTCATGGACGCAGAATCCGAGAGCCGGGAGATTCAGGAGATCTCGCAGCGCCTGTTCCGCGCGAACAATGCTATCGGACACTTTATTCCGGATGAAACGCAACTCGGTTCGCGCCTCGCCAGCTATCTCACTCCCGACGCCACTCTGCTTCCCCGAACTCCGCGTATCGGCCTTATCCATCGCAAGCTCGCAGACGGAGATCTCTATTTCATCGCCAACACAAGCAACCAGTTTCACCACGTGAAGGCGGCGTTTCGTAACACCGCGAAACATGCCGAATGGCTCGACCCATTCACGGGTGGCATATCCGCCATTGATAAGCCCATGATCACCTTCCTGGATTTGCAGCCTTACGAATCTCGCCTGATCCTCTTCACAGACTCGGAGATTCACCCGAACACAACCCCGCTGGTTCGGCACGGTCCCTCGAAACTCATCGAACTTTCCGGGAGCTGGAAGGTAACCTTCCCGGCAGCGAAGCAGACCATTGTCATGCCGTGGCTTCATTCGTGGAGTGACCTGCCCGCCTTCAAATACTATTCGGGGACTGTAACCTACGAAAAAACGATCGATGTCTCAGCCGCGGACCTCCATTCAGGAATCACGCCGTTTCTTTCTTTCGGGAAGGGCGTTCCGGTCGAGGAACCGAATCCACTCACGCAGCACAGCATGAAGGCCTATCTCGAAGGGCCGATCCGGGAAGCTGCTGAGGTTTATGTCAACGACCAACGGGCGGGGGTCGTCTGGCATCCACCATACAAAATTGATGTCTCCAAGTTCCTTACCGTCGGGAAGAACAGCCTGCGTATCGTTGTCGGCAACACCGCGATTAATTCTCTTGCAGGCCACGCCCTTCCAACGTACCGATTGCTCAATGAGAGATATGGCGAGCGATTCACGCCGCAAGACATGGGAAATCTACAACCCTTGCCGTCGGGCATCATGGGCGTCTTGCAACTCGATCTGGAACAGTAGGCGCTCTCTTTGGGGCGCGAAGCCGCTACGCGCGAAGATCCAACTCGATCGCGTCGATCAGCGGAACAAGCCACGCCAGCAGCGCCTGGTGAGCGGGATGCTGTACATAGGCGTCCAATGACGCTTTGTCCTTGAATTGCATGATGCCGCCGAAGGTGTAGCCTTTTCCTCGCGGCGAGATATTCGGCCCGACGTGGGTATGCAGAAGTCCGGGAATTACTCCCTGGAAAGCAGCAATGTCCTTTGCGGCTCTTTCCTTTTGCGCCTCCGACGTTCCCTGCTTCCATTGAAATGCGAAAACATGGAACACGGTCTCTGATCCACTTTCCGCGTTCGCTTGCTCGGATAAATTCGCAGTAATGAAAGCGGCTGCTCCCAAGGCGAAACCGCCATCCCGCAGCAGCGCGCGACGTGTTGTATGCACCATTTGAATTTCCTTTCGCAGAGCGGTTTGCAGCTACACCCATCCCGCATCGATCACGTAACTCTGATTGGTAATTGCCGAACTATCGTCGGCAGCCAGAAACAACACCAGGCGTGCCACTTCTTCCGGCAGGATCATTCTCTTCAACGCCTGATTCTTCAATATCTCCGCCTTATACTCTTCGGTGACCCACAGCCGCTGCTGCCGTTCCGTAAGGATCGCGCCCGGCATGATGCAATTGACGCGGATATTATCGGCGCCGAGCTCGTGGGAAAGTGTACGGGTCAGCCCGACGATCCCTGCCTTTGCCGTGACATACACCACTTGATTCGTCGAAGGGATCGCCCATCCAATCGAGCTCATATTAATGATCGAGCCGCGTTGCGCTTTCTGCATCGCAGGAATCACAGCTTGCGTCATGAAGAATTGGTGTTTCAGGTTAATGGCGATCGCCTCGTCCCAGTATCCGGACGTGACCTCTTCCACTCGATGGCGGGTGTCATTGCCCGCGTTGTTCACCAGGACATCCACAGTGCGAAATCTGCCCAGAATCGTCTGTAGCGTGTTTTGGAGGGCCACAATGTCGGTAAGATCACAACGGTAGTACACCGGCGTAGTTGCTCCCTGCAACGTGAGACGTTTGCATAGTTGCGCCGCAGCCTCATCCTGAATATCGAGGAAGGCTACTCGCGCTTTCTGCTTGGAGAAGGCCTCGACGATCGCCTCGCCGATACCGCTTGCGCCGCCGGTGACGACAACGACGCGATCGCGAATGCTTGGATACGTAGCAAATAACGCAGTGTGTTCCATGTCTTGTGCTTTAGTTCACTCACCCGGCAGTTCTCGCGCGTTAGCGCTGGCCCGGCGCCAACTGAGTCGACTAGGTGTACCGCGAGCGATTCTAATACACTCATCAAATCCTGTGGTCAGCGCGTGCATAGCACGATATCGAGAATCCTGTTGTCCAAACGCGTAGACGGAGTGATGGAACGTGATATGAGGCGGATTCTTGGAGGGTGGAACAGTAACGGGAGGTGTGGTGTTGCTGTTGCCAGAACTCTAGGGCTGTTCTTGATGCTTATCATTTCGTTTTCGCTTCCGACTATTGCGCAAGCGCTCGTTCTGAAGGGCCGCGTCACCGACCCTCGAGGCAACAATTTACCGGGAGCATCCGTCCAACTCGTGGACCATGATCGAGTTCTCGGACGATCGACTTCCGGAAGCGACGGCCTGTTTCAAATCAGGGTATCCGACACGGGACAATTCGTGGTCAAGGTTGAGATGGCCGGGTTTCGTCCAGTAGAACAGCCTGTCGGTATTGCCTTAAGCGGAAACGCGGAAATCACGGTAAAAATGGTCCGCCTCTCGATTCACGCAGAGAGCATTTCAGTCACCGCCGACGTGAATGATTTGGACGTGCTGTCACCCGATCCGGCCATGAAAGTTTTTGCGTCCGAGAATCTGCTGGATGCCAATCCAGGCCGTCCCGGCGCTCCGATTTCGATTCCTGGTTACCCGATTGAGACAGCATCAAGTGGTATCAAGGCGCCGCAGTACTTTGCGCCCGGCGTGGCGGGAGACCACGGCGAACCCATCGCCCAGTACATCCAGGTAGGTAGTTATTTGGTACCGAATAATCTTTCTGCGAACGCACACGGCAACGGCTATGCCGATCCAAATATCTACGTTGCGAGCGTGATTGAGAGCGTTCAGGTGGATGGCGGCGCTTACAACGTGCGCGAGGGAAATCACGCACTGAACCTTGGGGCCATCTACGGACTGCGCTCGCATCTCGATCCTTTCCTGACGCTGACGGGAGACTACCGGGACATTACGGCCACAGCGGGAATGAGTCCTTCAGCAAATTCCTGGATTGCCATGGAGGGTTCATTCGGTAATGGATTCTTGGACTGTCTGGAGCACCGCAAACAGTTCAAGCTAAACGGCGGGCGAGTCTTCCATGCTGGAGACCACACGCTGACGCTGTCCGGAATCGCATACCTCGGCTACGGCTACGTGGCAGGACTGAAGCCGATCTACGGATTCAATTCGATCGATGCTGCCGCCGGCTGGGTGAGCTATCCCGACACGATCGATCCAAGACAAAGGGATCAAACGCATACCGCGCTGGTTGCGATGAATGATTTATGGAAGCTGGACGATCATCAGGAACTGCAGCTCTCGGGGTTCTTTCGCACCTATAACCTGTCTCTTTTTTCCGACTTCGGATTGGGACTGATCCGTCAGAGTGAATTCCGCACCGTGACTGGCGGGAATACGACCTACTTAAACAAAATTGCAAAGAGCTTTACCTTGCTTGCTGGAATGGATTACGAGCGCGAGGCTCCGCGGCGCGATGACCTCGATCATTACAACTTCTACAACCCCACCGCTCCTTCCTACTACGGCCCCTTCATTCCGATCGATGGCAACAACGTAACGATCGCCCCAGTGACCCCTTATGTCGCCGCAGAGGGTGAGTTGAGCAAGTACATTCACTACTACCTGGGCTGGCGGCGCGACGAGATCGACATTACGAACCAGGATCTGATCACGCCGGCGAATTCGTGGAGCAAGTGGGTGGGAGTCAATTCGCCAAAAGCAACAATCACGATTGTCCCCGAGGATTCCTGGTATGTCCCGCTGATCGCTTTCAGTTTTGGGAAATCATTTTTCACCGAAGATCCGAGGGAAGGCACCGCTCTGGCTGGCCCCACAGCCGTTGATCCGGTAGAGACGGCGCGATCGTATCAGTTGGTCGCAAGTAAGACGTTCCACAAAACCGACCTTAAGCTGACGTTGGGCCATGAGACGCAAAGCGCCGAATACGGCAAGATCGATCCGGACCAGGGATTGCAGTTCGATCTCGGTCCCGGCCGCATTCGTTATCTGGCGGCTACGCTGCGCCAAAGTTTCAGGCATGGGGCGTTGCTGGCAACCTTCGAGCAGGCGGATGCGCGTCTCCTTGACGTTTCCACCGCATCAATCGTGCCGGAGGCTCCGCGACTGATCGGCGATCTCACCGGAACATATCAGAAGCTGCCGTTCCACTTGCAGGCCAAAGGAGAATTCGAATACGTCGGAAGAAAAGTGGTCGGAACCTCATGCGATCCGAGCCAGCCCCTCACGGGAGGAACTGGCTATTGTCTAGGCGTGCCGAACAAAGAGTTCCGACTGGCGCTGGCGCGGCCCTTTCTTGAAGGGCGGCTCAACGTCGGCATAAACATGATGATTGCCAGTGGCTGGACCGGGCAGACCGTCGAGAACTTTGCGGCGGCATCGGTATACGGACCCGGAAAAGTAGGCATCGGCCCTGACGGGTTGGTCCCGGCGAATCCGGTCGGCGAGGTAGTTGGCGTGCGTATTCCCTCGTACGCGAGTATTAGCCTGACCTACCGTTTTGGACAAAGTTCCGCACCGTGATGCCGCTGCGCCTGCAGAAAGCGGAGTCACTCCCTCAAGCGCGACGCTTTACTGTGACGTGACCGCCTTCAGAAACCGATAATAGAAATCTACGCCCTTGTAATAGGACTCAATGCCAAGCCTCTCATCGCGACCATGGGCCCTTATATCGTCGCGGTCAACGGCGGTGCCGGCAATTCCGTACGTTGGGATGCCGGCGCTCATCGTGTAAATGCCGTCTGAGGCGCCCGTGGCCATCTCAGGAATGACCGGCGTGCCAGGCCACATCTCAGACGTAATTTTTTCCAGCGGAGCAAAGACCTCGCGACTCAAAGGCGGCGGCGGAAAGCTCTTACGGTCGGGAGCCTTGTCGGCAATCCTGCCGAAGTTGTCGACGTAGCGAACGGTAATCTTAGGATCGGCAAGAACTCGAATCAGCCCCTGCCGAGTCTCTTCCGCGGAATGTCCCGGAAGAATCCTGCAATTTACATTCGCTTCGGCGCGCTGGGGCAAAGCGTTGTTGGCGTGTCCGGCACTCAGACGCGTTGCCACGCAGGTGGTGTGGGTAGTGGAATTATCGATTGGATCATGGGAAAGCCGCGCCACCGCATCGGCATCGGGAGGATTTTTCAGCATCGCTCTCATTTCGGCAGCGCGCTCGCCCGTCTCCACGGATGCCATGCGCTCGTAATAGGCGCGCGTTACCTCATTCAACTCGAAGGGAAACTGATAGCTCCGCAATCGTGTCAGCCCGTCGGCGAGCGAGTAGATGGCATTGTCCGGTCTGGGTAGCGAGCTGTGGCCTCCGGGGTTGGTCACCGAGAGCTGAAAATCCGCATATAACTTTTCGGTGGCGTCTACCGTCATCATCACGGGCTTGCCGTGGTCGCTCAGGATACCGCCGCCATCGTGGTTGAAAACGATTTCGGCGTCGATGAGCTCACGATGGTTCTTGATCAGCCAGTCGACACCGTTCGACTTGCCCCCTTCCTCGTCGGCAGTAAGCGCCAGAATGATGTCTCGGTCCGGCGTGTATCCCTCTTTCTTGAAGCGAATCAGCGTGGTGGCCATGATGGCATCGCCGCTCTTCATATCCTGCGTGCCCCGGCCGTAGTAAAAGCCGTCCTTCTCAACGAAACGGAAAGGATCGGTGGTCCAATCCTCCCGGTGCGCCTCGACCACATCGAGATGACCGATCAGAAGGAGGGGCTTGCGCTTTCCCGTTCCGTGCAGTCGCACGACCACGTTTTTCTTGCGGTCGTTGGGGCCGAGGATCTGAATGTCGGCATCGTTGAACCCCGCATCGCGAAAGCGTTGCGCCATAGCTTCGGAAGCCGCCGTCACGCTGCCCACAGAGTCGGTGGAATTGATCTCGATCAATTGCTTGAAGATGTCGTAGGAGAGCTTCTTGGTGGCATCGTCGACTTGCGCCTCGGACGCGGGCGTAAAAAACAAGAAGCACAGGAAAAAACAAGAAAACGGAAAAAGCCATTTGCTGCGGTCCAATCGGTCTCCTGGGTCGTCTAAACTCTAAATTTGTGTGTCGAGAAGTCCACACATCTTACCTTATCGATGTTCCCAAGCGAGTTCGGTTCGATGTTCGATTCGTTCTGGAGTGAAGTCTGTGAATAAGAATTTGTCCCCGATCGATGTAGGAACGCAGGCTGAGCAGATCAAGGCCAGCATCCCGCTCGAGCAGATATTCGCAGTGGTGACAGCCGGATGCGGCGTGCTCCCTATTATCGTCGCCACAATCCGGGTTCACCGCATCATGGCCTGATCGCTCGGACTTCGCGTCTATGCTCCGAAAACGTTGCGATTAAGAAACTCGTTGCGAAACTTACCCTGCGGATCGAACTTCTGGCTGAGTTCAATAAACTCCGGCATTTTCTTGTAAATGCGTTTGAGCTCCGCCGGCGATGTAGTAAAGAGTTTTCCCCAATGCGGGCGCGCATTAAACGGAGCCAGTTCTTTCTCGATTACGGGCAATAGCTTGCTCACGGCCGGCCAATCTGGCTTCCATGTGAAATGGATGGTCACGCAGTCCTGATTGAAGCAAGGGCTCATCCACAATGTATCGGCAGCGATTGTGCGGATTTCGGAAATCAACAACGACGGGCTCACCTGATCGTGCAACCGTTCAACTGCGAGAATTGCCTCGACCGCATGTTGCCGGGGCAGGAAGTACTCCGACTGGAGTTCCTTGCCCGCGCTTGGCGTAAAGCCCATTCGGAAGTGCGGCAGACGTTCATACCAGGGACCTGGCACTCCCATTTGCTCCGTACAGTTCTCCGCTGACAGCTCGGCGATCGGGTGAAGATTGCGGGTGGCCAGCTTTGCACCGAAAAACTCCGGCGTGGCGTGAAACGCCTGCCCCTCTTCGACCCGGCTCTTGATCCATACTTCGTTGATGCGCTGCTTTTGCCAATCGGTGAACAAGCTCACGCTGTAGCCGCTGGACTCGATCGCATCAAAATGATCTTT
Source organism: uncultured Acidobacteriota bacterium (assembly GCA_963700225.1). Lineage (GTDB taxonomy): Bacteria > Acidobacteriota > Terriglobia > Terriglobales > Acidobacteriaceae > Sulfotelmatobacter. The sequence continues at coordinate 310,710 of CAVOWU010000009.1, read as the reverse complement.
TAGTTCGCTGGTCGGCAGGTTTTCATAAACATATTGGCGCATCATGAAGGCCGGCTGAATATCAAGCGTAATCTTGGTAATCACGCCCAGCGCTCCCAGCCCAACAACCGCTCCGGCGAATTCCTCGCCGTCCTGTTCCCGCGATAGATTTACGACTTCACCCGACGCTTTTACGATCTCCAGTCCGGATGCCGCCGTCGCGAGATTTCCGTTCTTCTGTCCTGAGCCATGGGTCGCCGTGCTGCATGCGCCTGCCACCGAGATATGAGGCAAGGATGCAAGATTATGGAGAGCGAATCCCTTGCTGTCGAGGTAGGGGCACAACTGTCCGTATGTGATACCCGCGCCGACGGTCACGGTCCGTTTTGCGGGATCAAGCGAAATCACTTGATCCATCGGTTTTACGGATAAGAATCCGTCGTTGCTGTCGGCAATCGTATTGAAGCAATGTCGCGTACCGAGCACTTTCAGCTTGCGCTCCGACTTCACGTAATCCTGCGTCTGCTTGAGCGATGACGATGCATACACGCGCCCGGTTCCGTACTCCAGGTTGCCCGCCCAGTTCTTAAGTCGCTCCTGCTGTACTTCCTCCAACGCACGCAGTGCTGACGGGGACGCAACAGCAGCAGCCAAAAGCTTGATGAAGGTTCGCTTGTTCATGGTAGAAGTTCCAGAATAGTACGCCAGGAAACCACTTCCCCGTCAATTTGTGCTGGAAGGACCTTTTGACCCGCGGGCCGAACGGCGTCCGCATTGGCTCTTATGTGTACGCGACGTCATACCCAAAGCTCGGGCAACCATTCAGAGCGCGGGCGTGGCAGGATATTGGAATGGGAAACGAGAATCCAGTGCTAGTGATCGCGTCAGGATACGATCCACAATTCGACATGCTGAAGGATTTGCCACACACAATATGTGGTGACATTGCCGCGTGTGCCGAAGCGGCTGAAGACGCGACGGTGATTCTGCTTTGGTCCGGCACGCGGGACTTGCTGCGTGAATTACTTGCGCAGTGCGGGAACTTGCGCTGGATACACTCCCGGGCTGCGGGTCTGGACAACCTCTTGTTTCCTGAACTCGTTGAGAGTCAAGTGCTGCTGACCAACGGCCGCGGTGTATTCAGCGCTTCGCTCGGGGAATTTGTACTGGCAGCAATCTTATATTTCGCAAAGGACTTCAGGCGGATGATTCGCAACCAGACGGCGGCTGTCTGGGAACCGTTCGACGTGCAAGAGGTGAATGGACAGACGGTCGGGATCATAGGCTACGGCGACATTGGCCGAGCCGTAGCAAACCGCGTGCGTGCTATGGGCATGCGCGTGCTCGCGACGAAGCGACACGTTCCCGGCTCAGCCGATCCGCTCATACAGCACTTTTACAAGTCAGAGGAACGGAGGGAGATGATCGCGCTCTGCGACTACATAGCGGTGACGGCTCCATTGACCGAAGAGACGCGGCACATGCTGAGCGACGCGGAGTTCGCGGTGATGAAGCCAACGGCGGTAGTGATCAATGTGGGGCGGGGACCGGTCATTGACGAAGCCGCAATGCTGCGTGCACTAACGGCCAAGAAGATCAAGGGAGCCGCGCTAGATGTGTTCGAGCATGAACCTCTGCCGGCGGGGCATCCGCTCTTCAAACTGGACAACGTTTTGTTGTCGCCGCACTGCGCCGACCATACCGCCGACTGGCAGGATCAGGCAATGCGCTTCTTTCTTGAGCAGTATGCCCGGTTCGAGAAGAGCGAGCCGCTAAAGAACATCGTAGACAAGCGGCTAGGATATTGAGAACAATGCGCTACCCAACAAAGACAGCCCATTCGAGATGAGTTCGCGGATGCCGATTCCCAATGCTGATCGAAGGGGATTTCCACAGGCCAGTGAGATTTCGATATTGACTCCACTCTGCGTCGTTTTATAATCATTCTTATCCGATAATTATGCGCCTCACCCACGAACAGTTCCGTGAACTGGCGGCAAAACACGGCTTGGCGGTCACGCACCAGCGGCAAGTTGTTTATGAGGCCGTCATCGCTTCCCACGGACATTATTCCCCCGAAGATATTTACGCTGCAGTCAGACGTCGTATTCCATCCATTTCTCTCGCCACCGTCTACAACAACCTGAGGCTTTTCATTGAATGCGGGTTGCTGCGAGAGGTAACTCCTCACGCGTCCACGTTGCGCGTGGACGGCAATCTCGAACCTCATCACCATCTGGTCTGCTCCCGGTGCAAATCGGTGCAGGACATCGATATAGATTTCATCGATTTGAAGCGGCTATCCCGGCAACTGCCGGACGGCTTTGATCTGACGCAGCCGTTGATCGAGGTCTTTGGCCTCTGTCGGCGCTGCAAAGCCAAGAATTAGTTTTTTCACGCAGTATGCAATCAAGAATCGAAGGATGAAAATATATGGAAAATACACTCGCGACTTCATCGGGAAGTGTTTCCCCCGAAACTAAGGACAAAAGCACGTTATCCGATGCAAAGTGCCCCTTCGGGCACGGCGCTCGCAAATCCCACGCCAATGCGGATTGGTGGCCGAATCAGGTAAACCTGAAGGTCCTGCACCAGCACTCCCCGCTGTCCGATCCGATGGGGAAGGAATTTAATTACGCGGAAGAGTTTAAGACGCTTGACCTGAATGCCGTGATCAAAGACCTACACGCCTTGATGACGGACTCGCAGGCGTGGTGGCCGGCCGACTTTGGCCATTACGGTCCGCTTTTCATCCGGATGGCGTGGCACAGCGCAGGCACGTACCGTATCGGCGACGGCCGCGGGGGAGCTGGAGCCGGTCAGCAGCGCTTCGCGCCGCTCAATAGCTGGCCCGACAACGTGAACCTCGACAAGGCACGCCGGCTTCTGTGGCCAATCAAGCAGAAGTATGGAAAGAAGATTTCCTGGGCCGATCTCATGATCCTCGCCGGCAACGTCGCTCTCGAATCGATGGGCTTTAAGACGTTCGGTTTTGCCGGCGGCCGCGCGGACGTCTGGGAACCCGAAGAGGAAATTTATTGGGGGCCTGAGGGCACTTGGCTGGCGGACGAGCGTTACTCCGGCGATCGTGACCTCCAGAATCCGCTCGGCGCGGTGCAAATGGGCCTGATTTACGTGAATCCGGAAGGGCCCAATGGAAAGCCCGATCCCATCGCCGCGGCACGGGATATTCGGGAGACGTTCGCCCGAATGGCGATGAACGACGAAGAAACTGTCGCGCTCATTGCCGGTGGTCACACCTTCGGCAAAACGCACGGAGCTGCTGTTCCTGCTCAATATGTAGGCGCCGAACCAGAAGGCGCTGGCATTGAGGATCAGGGTTTCGGGTGGAAGAATAAATTCGGCAAAGGCCATGGTGGTGACACCATCGGCAGCGGGCTGGAAGTTATTTGGACCACCACGCCCACCAAGTGGAGCAACAACTTCTTCACCAACCTGTTCAGCTACGAATGGGAACTGACGAAAAGTCCGGCCGGTGCGCATCAATGGACACCGAAAAACGGCGCGGGCAAAGGAACCGTGCCGGATGCGCACGATCCGTCAAAGCATCACGCGCCATCCATGTTGACCACGGACCTCGCGTTACGGTTCGATCCTGCTTACGAAAAGATCTCCCGCCGGTTCTACGAGCATCCGGATCAGTTTGCGGACGCGTTCGCGCGGGCGTGGTTCAAGCTGACGCACCGCGACATGGGCCCGATCCAGCGGTACCTCGGACCACTCGTTCCGAAGGAAACGCTGGTGTGGCAGGACCCTGTTCCCGCTGTGGATCATAAACTGATCGGGGAGCAGGACGTTGCCGCTCTCAAGGCAAAGATCCTCAAATCCGGACTTTCGATCTCCCAATTGGTCAAGACGGCCTGGGCTTCAGCGGCATCGTTCCGCGGCTCTGACAAGCGCGGTGGAGCGAATGGCGCACGTATTCGCCTTGCGCCACAGAAAGACTGGGAGGTGAACCAGCCGGCTGAGCTGGCAAAGGTTCTGGAAAAGCTGGAGGCGATCCAAAAGGAGTTCAACAGCTCGCAGTCCAACGGCAATAACGGGAAGAAGATTTCGCTGGCCGACTTGATCGTTCTTGGCGGGGACGCAGCGATCGAGGAGGCTGCGAAAAAAGCCGGGCACGACGTGAAGATTCCCTTCTCGGCGGGTCGCACGGACGCTTCGCAGGAGCAGACCGACGTACACTCCTTCGCCGTAATGGAGCCGGTCGCGGATGGGTTCCGCAACTATCTCCGAAGCGGACAAATCCTTTCGGCTGAGGAGTTGCTGTTAGATCGGGCGCAGTTGCTGACACTGACTGCCCCCGAGATGACGGTCCTCATCGGTGGCCTGCGCGTTCTGAATGGGAACTTCGGCCAGACGAAACACGGCGTCTTCACGAACCGTCCCGAGGCACTGACGAATGATTTCTTCGTCAACTTGCTCGATATGAGTACGACATGGGAACCCTCCTCTGCATCAGAAGGCGTGTATGAAGGGCGTGATCGATCGACTGGAAAAATCAAGTGGACTGGCACGCGCATCGATCTGCTGTTCGGTTCGAACTCTCAGCTCCGGGCAATCGCAGAAGTCTATGGAAGCAACGACTCGAAAGAGGCATTCGTAAAGGACTTCGCGGCTGCGTGGACCAAGGTTATGAATCTCGATCGCTACGACCTTGCCTAACTCGGTGAGAAAGTAACGCTGTCGACTTCGTACTCTGCTGTTTGGTTTTACTGGCTTCGCGGGGGCGCATCGCGCCCCCGCTGCCGCGTTTGCCAAACTAACGTTGCCGGACCAGTTCTTCTTGATTGCCTATCGACCCGCGTGCAGCGACTGTGAAAGGCTCATGAGATTCTGCGGTTCCACACGGATCAGACCTTGGCGCGGACTGTCGATGTCGGCGATGAGAAAGAAAGAGACGGAGACCGCAAGGGGCAGAACCAGAAACAAAAGCCTCCGCATCCGGCGCGCGCCATATCCAATCAATAAGTTACAGCAGATGGCTATCGCGGCCATCAGGCTCCATGCCGCGACCGGAATGCGGTTCCACCAGGCAGCTTGAGTGTACCCCTGCGAGTTCAGCACGTCATTCATTCCAGAAACGACGAGGGCAATCGTTGCTGTCGGCGAAGCGGTGGCCCGCCCTTGGACGGCGGACCAGAGCTCCGTTTGCAGTTGGGTTGTAGCGGCGTTGACTTGTGCCAACTGTCGTGCATCTCGAGTTCGATAAAACAGGACCCGCTGATCGAGATAGTTCCTCAATAGATCACGCACCCTTGCGGCTTCGGCGGCGGGGAGCAGGTCCGCCCTGACATATTCTGTACCGATGGCATTCGCCTCTGCTTCTTCATAATTCTTCCGCTGATCGTACCGGCTGACGGCCATCGAAAAAGCAAATCCGATTAGCAATGCCAACATTGTCAGGATCGCGGCTTGCACAACGCCGAAATCCTCACGCTCCTCGACTTTCAGTGGCCGGACCCTCGTGCCAAAGAAGGCTCCCAAGTTGGCCGACAACGACAGCACAATGAGAGAGACTACGAAAAAAAGAAGTGGGAAATTCATAAGATTAGTCACGCTATTTTGCACGCCGCGGCAGTTGGATCAATCCGGCCGTCAGGCGTACGCAGGGATCATTCTTCAGTATTGATCGAAACGCGTGCCCCAATACGTATCATGTCTAAAGAGTTGTTATCAGGCAACCTAAACTCATTGACGTTGCAGACCGGCCCTGGCATCAATTTCGGCATTGATTACCGTTTCCGCGGGTCAGAACCGAAACGTCCGAAAGACACCGCCGCAGCAAACGAGAGAACGGGCAAGGGTTCGCGTGGTGCCGGGAGGGGGAATCGAACCCCCACAGGCCTTTCGGCCCTGCGGATTTTAAGTTCCACTCGAACGAAGAATCAACAACTTAGACGTGAGATGACCAGATAGGACGAATTGCTCTCAATCGTGCTCTGGACGCGGCTTCCGGCGTCATCGCGTTCTTGCTCAGTCGCAACTCGTCGGGTTTGGTGGTAGGCACAAAAGTGGGCACAGTCGGCTGTCTGTTAGCGGAGCGAGGAACTGAGTGGTCGCACAGCCTGCGTGCTGTCCTGACTGCTATGCTAGCGGCGATCATGGAGGTAGCTACGATGCCTGGAGGACGCCCACGAAGTTTCCGACTTGGTGATCGCTCTGAACTTCTCATTGAATACCTTTTGGCAGGCGTTGCGTTCACGACCCGTGTGCCACGGCAGGAGGATGTCGGGATTGATTTCATGTGCACCTTAATAGCTGGTTCTCACAGCGCGTGTATGTTGACGGCTGGCGACACCTTCTTTTCCGTCCAGGCCAAGAGCACGGCGGAGCCCTTGATCTACGAAAAGCCGCACGAACTTGAGTGGATTACGCATCAAAAAAATCCGCTGCTCATTTGCGTAGCTGATCGAGCGGCTGGCGCAATGGACGTGTATTCGACGTGGAATCTGATCTGTGCGGTGGCGAACGGATGGAGGGGAACCAAGCCTGCATCTCGCATTACGCTTTGCCCTGGTGAGTGCTCAGCGGATTGGCCTTGGGTGCGGGATAATCAGGACGGTTCTCAGGATGTGTTGCTTGGCAAGCCGATCGTACGTATCGCGCACGATCAGTTGTTCAGTGATGATGCGCGCCAAGGGATTGCGGAGGTGCTAGCGGGTTGGGTGGCGATCGACTGGGAGAATATCGTCAATCATCATGCGGGTTTGCATTTCGTGGTTGGACCTCGGGAATACGAGACAGGTAAGCCGCCGGGAGGGCCGCATGCAGCAGGACACTATTGGAGTCCTAGCAATGGGCCAAAGTGCCAGGTGAATTTAGGCCGGGCTGCGGCGGCGATGTGGAACGTTCTCAGAATGCACCAGCCCACAGAACAGGACCCGGCGAAAGAACTAGATCGACTTCTGGGAGAGTTGCTGAAGTGGTTGGTGAAATCCGACCCCAACCTGCGAGCCTTTGTTACGGATTTCCACGAATGAAAATGCGATGCCAGGGTCAGTGCAGTCGTTAGTAACGGCTTAGATGCCGAGCGGGTTCGGCTCTCTGGCCTCGATGCGCTCTTCGCGTGCCCTGCGGATGTTTTGTAACTCTAGCTCCTTAGCGTAGGCCAGGGCCGCAATAGCCTTGAGCTTGCTGAGCACAGGTTTGTCGCGCGCCTTCGAGTTCACCAGGTGGGCACAAAATTGGGCACAAGAGGAAAATCAGGAAAGAAGCGCGCCTTACAAGCGGGCGGGTGGAAAACTCTCAAGTCCTTATGAACGCTGGCTTAGTGGTGCCGGGAGGGGGAATCGAACCCCCACAGAGCTTTCGCCCCTGCGGATTTTAAGTCCGCTGCGTCTGCCAATTTCGCCATCCCGGCTTTCGAGAACATTCTAGCGTAGCAATGCCGCCGGGCGCGTCTTCGTTAGACACGACTTCAGATTTCATCAAGCAGAGAAGCCCCGAGAAGAGAAAGATACAACGCCAAGAAGCGCAGCCTAACTGGCTTATGCGTGAGCGGCTGCGGCGGCGCTGCCAACGGATGCCGGGCGGGCACGTTGTTTCTGCAAAGCCTCGTGAAATTCTTCAACCGTCAGAGGCTCCCCGTAGAAGAGTTGCAGTAGCGGATCGTCCGTGTCGCGTGGAGCCAGCTTCGCCGCTCCCGAGTCCAATCCTAACCCTTCCGGCTCGACGAGTAATTCCGGCAACAGCGTGCGATTCTCGGTGAGCACGCCCAGAAATTTTTCTACAGCGGCGCGATGTTCGGATGTCCCCTGGGTGAACTCGACCCCCATGCCTTTGTCCGGATGCATAACTCGAACCACTCCCTGCGCACGCACTTCCACTCCTCCGGCCCGCATCGACAAAGTTACCAGGCTGGAGGCCGGGAATGGGGACGCCATTTCCAAATAGCATCCACCCAGGCTTAGGTCCGTCAGTTGGCAGCGAATCGGCGGATCGTCCTGTTCCGCCTCAGGAGAATTCTGTTTCAGCCACTCCCGCAATATGCGCGACGCTTCGGGTGAGGTCTGCACAAACCGCAACCCCGCTTGTTTGCTGGAACCCTCCCAAGCAAACTCTGCTGGGATCTCGAGCGCCGCCGAAGTGCCTGGAAGCGTGAATGCAATTTGCCAGTTTCCCCTTGGACGCTGCTGGCTCGGCACGGCCACAGCCATGCCGCCTTCACTGAGATCGATAGTCGTCACTTTCGTGTTCCCGCCGGCTTCGGGACTTCGCATCACCACCGGAATCTGAACGGCAACTCGAACGTTGCGCCGGCGCTCGCTCTTCATTAGCGCGCGGGCGGCCCGGAAACTCGACTTGGCCCGTTCGCTGGAAACCGGCCGGTAAAGCACGAAATGAGCGCCTACTCCGAAGACGGCTTTGAGCCCAACGACCGGCTCAACGATCGCCACCGCGACGGCATGCTTGTTGCACGGAGCACTGCGGGCGCTCCGCAGCACCTCGAAGGCGCCGTCGTCGGAGCAATCAGCAATGATGGCTTCAAATCTCTGGCGGGTAAGCTTGCGCAAGGCGGCGTCAGAAGTTCCGCATAGGTCCACCTCGATATCGAGGTCTCCCAGCACGCGGCGGAGAACGCGCACGATCTTTTCGTCCGAGCACAATACCAGTGATTTCAGGCTCATGGATGTCCTATCCCGGCGCAACCCTCGCGGGGATACTTCTCTCAGTGGCCATTCGCCAGGCAAGCGCGGCCGGAGAGACCAAAAGCTGATCTCCCTTCCTGCACTCTATGTCCGCCCGGGGATCGGATCAATATCTCTTGGCGGAGAATTGGGTACTGTCGTAACTCGCAATTTCTTGCAATCCAGTCGCTGCGAGAGGCTCCTTAGACCCCGGCCGCACGGGGAACGATGAAGGAAGGACTGGTTCGGTCCTGAACTTGTCTAAATATAAGATTTAAATATGCTTACGAGCGGGCTAGAGTCGCTAGAGCTACAAATTTCCATTGACTTTTGAGTTAAATCGACTGTAGGATATTGAGTCTCCGATTAGCTTTGAGATTCAATCTGTGCAAGACTCACGACCTTGGTTTGTCCAATCGTAAGGTTGCTGAAAAACGCCGATCGGTGAATCTCGAAGCCAATTTCGAGAATCTTATACAACAGGCAAGTTGCGTAGTTTCATTCCCTTAAGTGGAAAGGCATTTTTTTCATGGCCAAGCGACGCGGAAATCCGAACTGGGGTAAGCCTGAGCCGATCGGGCCCATCACCCCCACCATCACCGAATTCGAACAGGTTGTGCGCGAATACAAGCTGTCCCCCGACCAGTACCTCCGGTCGACTCGTTTGCGGGAATGGGCGCGCCGCAACAAGAACTCGAAGTACATCCCTGAGCCGTTGCTGGAAGCCTGGGGCTTCGAGATCGAGTCCACGCTGTAACAGCGCAGGATCAGCTTTCTCAGGGTCGCTCTTAGAGCGACCCTTTCTCTTTCATAGGCGACACCCGATGCTGAACGTCCTCCAAATCCCGCCCGCAGAACTCTTCTCTCTGCTGGTTGCTATTGGATTCGCGGCCGGGCTGAATACCTACGCGACGGTCGCCGTCCTGGGGCTGCTGGGTCACTTCGCGCATCTTCCTCTTCCTCCCGGATTGCATCTGCTCGCCGGATGGCCTGTCATTCTCGCCAGCCTCGCTCTGTTCGGAATCGAGTTCTTCGCCGACAAGATTCCGGCCTTCGACCTGATCTGGAACGCGCTGCACACCTTCATCCGGGTCCCGATCGCGGGATTGCTCGCTTACCGCGCAACCAGCCAACTCTCTCCCGAGCATCAGCTTCTCGCAACACTCCTAGGAGCAGCAGTCGCTCTCATCGCCCACGGAGGCAAAACCGCAGCCCGTGCCGCAGTCACTCCGTCTCCCGAGCCGTTCTCGAACATCACGCTCAGCCTTGGCGAAGATGCTCTTGCCATCGGCCTGACCTGGCTGGCGACGCGACATCCTTATGTAGCAGGAACTCTGGCTACAGTCTTTGTTCTGATCGTCGTGCTGATGACGCGCCTGGTCATCCGCGCCATGCGAGCCCTGTTCCGCGGAGCTGAGCACGAACTGGGGGCTTGAGCGTCAGCCTTTCAGTCCCAGGAAGGCTCGCAACCGCTCCAATTCTTCGTCGAGTTCGCGCCTGAACGATGGATCGTTCGGCGGATTCGAATCCACATAGCCGAGTTCGAGCTTTCAGCTCTCCATTCTGGATTGACACATTTCCCCATCCAATCACTCGGTCGCGCCAGAGCATTGGCAAAGCGTAGTAGCCTCGAATCCTCTTCTTCAGCGGCGTGTACGCCTCGAAACGGTACTCCCAATTCCACAACAACCTGAAGCGATCCCGGTCCCACACGACCGGATCGAAGGGTGCCAGCAGTCGCACCGATTCCTGCGGCGCGGCGTTGCTTGGCGTCTCGTCCGCAGGCCAATACCACTCGATTCCATCCAGGTTTGCGTGGGACATTCGCTTAAGCGCGCGCTGGAATGCCTTCGTCAGCTTCGACCGCCATTGCGGCGCGGCAGACTCCAATCTACGCACGAGATATCTCAGGCGCGAAGCTGGCATCGGCGCGTAGACGTGGACTACGGCATCGACAAGCGCGTCAATCGCGGCGATGCGCGCGGCTTCATCATTCGGACCCGGAGCGTGCTCATGCACCGCATAGAGGCGAATCCCCGCAGCGCGACCCGGGATTCGCAGCAAACCTTGATAGTGCATCGCATCCAGCAGATCCGTGGTCGCGTTCGACTTGCCTCCCCACTTCTTCACCGTGCCGTGACCGAAGTGGCGATCGACCTCTTGCGGATGAACCACTCCGCGCTGGCGCACGAATTCAAGCACAAGTTCGGCGCGCTTTCGCCGACCCAAGCGTCCTTGCGCGGTCACGCGGCTGTTGAATCGCGGATGCATCAGGGCCTGCAACTCGCGCGTCACGAAGCCGTAGTTGATGAAGAAATCTTCGTGGACGTCGAGCTCCGCGTAACGACGCTCCAGATCTCCCGCGCGATAGCCTTTGACGCGATGGCGGAGGATCAGGTCCTGAGCGCGAGCAGGCGCGCGGATGGGATCGGCCTGCACAAATCCCAAATGGTGAAGAGCGCGTTTCAGCGTGGTTGGAGGAAACAAGCTGCGAGCGACCGCAAAGCGCCGCAGTTCGTCGAGAGAGATCGGCATCCCTGCATGTTATCGAAGTCAGAATTGTTTGATCTCCATGTCAGGCTGGGAGAGTTCCGAATTGGGAAGTAGAAGCTTCGCGAGGCCCCCCTCCCCCCTGGGGTCTATTGGAATCACCGAGTTAGCGGAAAATCGATGAAAAATCTATGGGGCACACTCACTTACGGGCAAAATCTTGATGTCAAAGAACTTAACGCCCTAACACACCGAGCGAATTCCCAGAACGGGACGAACGCACCCTCAGCGCACCGTCACGGCCTCGGTGATGATCGCCGATTTGAGAGGCAGAGGCAAGGTTAGACGTCACAGATTGGCTGTGGAAATTTGGCTTTGCAAGACTTCTGCTTCCAAACTGCCATGGCGATTCCTGCGCTCAGACCTGGCTGCCCGGGCTATCGGGCGAAGGTATTGGCAAAATGTCCGTCGCCGCCTAACGCTGACGGCCATTGCATCGGTTCTTTGGCCCGCGAATAACGCGGACCTCAGGATGACGAAGCCTTGGCATGACATGGTTTGTGATTTCGGTCAGTTCGACGACGGAATGCCGCCGTATTGTTGCAGCCACTTCAGCTCTTCACGAACCTTGATCTTTCCGTGCCAGGGATTCTTGCCGAGGCCGTGACCTTCACCGGGAAAGATCAGCAGCTTATTGGGAATGCCGAGCGAGTAGAGCGCGTGCTCGAGCAAATAGTCTTCGAGCACGGCGACGCGGATGTCGTCGGCTCCGGCAACCATGTGCGTGGGCGTTTTCACTTTGTCCATTTGGAAGATGGCAGCTTCGTCGTGATAGCGCTGCGGGGCCTCCCAGGGACGTCCGCCGAGGAAATAAGCGTCGTCGTAAGTGGTGTCGTCGTTGCCCCAGTTGCCGATGTGCTCGACGGCGCCCGCTCCGGTGACGGCGGCCTTGAAGCGCGTGGTCTGGGTGATCAGCCAGTTGGTCATGTATCCGCCGTAGCTGTAGCCGCCGATGGTGAGGTGAGCGGGATCGGCGATGCCATCTTTCACCAGCGCATCAACACCTTCGAGAATGTCCTTGCCAGGACGCGAAACGATTACCGGAACAATCTCGAGGGCGAACTTATCTCCGTATCCGGTCGAGCCGCGGTAGTTGGGTTCGAAGACGAGCCATCCTTGATTGGCGGCCAGCGTGGCCCACTGATACCAGTCGGCTTCGAAGTGGTTGCCGTCGGCGTCGGCCGGACCTCCGTGAATCAGCGTGAACATGGGCAGGTTTTTTGCTTCAAACTTGCCCGGAGGATAGATCAGCATCCCTTCGACGTTAGTGCCATCGTCGGCCTTCCACTCGTAGGGCTTGCCTTGCGGAAGATCGCGTTCAGTGAAGAGCTTGTTGAAAGAAGTGATTGCGCGGGCCTGATCGAGCCCGTCGGAGGATTTTGCGAGATAGACTTCGTCGGGCTTTCCGAGCGATGAGTACACGAACGCGACTGCAGGCGCGTGATCGGCGCGGGAGATAGTGGAGTACGTTCCCGGCCATGTGCTCACGCGATGCAGAGAATCGGAGGGCTTCGCCGCGGAATACATCTTGAACTTCGGTGCCGAGGCGCGCAGCGGCGAGGATGTTGTCTCCGATAGCGGCATAGTGCTCGACGGGACCGAGGAAGTTCTTGTCCCACTGCTCGATTCGGGTGGAGTCGCTGTCGGGCTTTTCCGTATCGACCCAATAAAGATGCGGTTGCAGGTCGCGATAGGGACCGGTGACGTCGCCTTCCTGAATTTCGAAGAAAATGTGGCGGCTGTCAGCGGACCAGCGCGGATGGACTTCGACGCCTTGGTTATGGGTGATGCGGCGTGGAATGGCCTGCCCTGCAGGATTTGCGCCGCTCCCGGCGTTGGCGGCAGGACCCGTTCGCCCAACGTTGACGACGTAGATTTCTACGTCTTCGTATTTTTCCTGGCGCTGGTTGATAGCGTTACTGACGAAGGCGAGCTTGGTGCTGTCCGGAGAAGTTTCGAGGCTGTCAATGCGCAACGGGGTGCTGGCGATCGTACGGGAGCCGGGAGTGACATCGGGTTGTTCCTCGGGCTCTCCTTCTTTCTTCTCTACTTTCGCTGGAGCAGCAACGTGGCGGGCAAGAGCAGCCGAGACGTCGAGAGCGAAGATCGCGTCGCCGCGTTCGGCCGTGCGGTACTGAACAACGTCCTTCCACTCGTTCTTGTAGTTATCCTTCTGCGTATGGGTCCAGGGCTGGCGGGTGGCGAAATAAATCGTTTGCGAATCCGGGGACCAGGAGAACGCGTGGACTTCTTCTTCGCCTTGCGTTAGAGAAATCGCTTCGCCGCCGCTGGGAGAGATGAGATAGATCTGACTGGTCTCGTCTTTGGAACTGGAATCAGAGTCGGAGTCGTCGGACTTCCCTGCCCCCGTCTTGCGCTCAGACAGAAAAGCGATCCACTTTCCATCAGGCGACCACCTCGGTTCGGAGTCGTGACCGGATTGAGTGAGCGGAATCAGAGAGCCGCCTTTGGCGTCGTCGCGGAAAAGCCAGAGATCGTTGCGGAAAATTTGCTGATCCCAGTCAGCGCGTTCGGTAGCGATAACGACGGAGTTGCCGTCTGGGGACAGCTCAACTGCGCTGAAGCCGACGGAATTGAAGAATTCGTCGATCGTAACCTTCGGCTTGGTTTGAGCAACGACGGTGATAGAGCAACTGAAAAGGATGGCAGCGAGCAACGCAGACGTTCGCATTTGCATAGGGCCCCAGGGGGAAGAAGGGTTATACAACGCGGGATTCGTTGGAGGCAAGTTTGTGACCCGAGGTTCCGATGCGGCGCAAGATCCAAAGGATTGCCACGAAGACGATCACCGAAAGTTGGAGATGAGTCCATCGCGAGAGTGGGCCGAATAGCGGCAGTACAAAGGCGAGATACAACAGCAACTTCAACCGTGGCGCAAAATGATGCGCCCCATTCGTTAGAGCCCAATCGGTTGCGATTAACAGAGCGGGAGCCAGAACCAGCAGATCGTAGACGAATAGATGAGGGTTCACCAGGATCGCGGCGAGGACGAGCGCAGAAAATCGAAGTGCAGGTGAAGATTGCGATCTCCAAGTGACTGTTGCTATCGCGACGACAACTACAGAAGTCAGCGCATAAAGAACGAATGCTGAATTCGGCGATGGAATCAGGAGCGACCAGAACGAACGCAGGGAGTGCATCTGGATTGGGGCTAGACTAAGTTCCGCAGCACCGATCCAGCGGGACGGATGGAGGAACATTTCGAGGTACGACCGCATCACTGAAGCTCCGAAATAGATGCGAGTGAGCGCAAGTTGCCCGAAGGCGGAAAGAACGAGCATGACAAATGGTTTCCATGCACCGGCCAGAAGGAGGATCAGCGGGATCGCGACGAGGAATTGCGGCTTGAAAACGAGAAATCCAAGAGCGAGGCCTGCAAGCCATCCGCGGCCCGATTGAAATGCGAGAAACGCAACGGTGAAGCAGGCGAGAACGAGAGCGGAAATCTGTCCGCGAACGAAGACGTGGAAGAGCGGAGGAAATGCTACCGCAGCGAGCGCCACGATTTTCGCGTGCAAAGCTAAGGCTGGACAACGTTTCCAGATTGCATAGATGCAGGCGAAGTAGACAAGCGCACTGAGTGCGCTCCAAATTCCCGAGGCGACTGAAAAAGAAAGAGCGGCGAGCGGGACGAAGAATAGTCCTACCTGAGGTCCGTAAAGATTTGGGATTACGACTGCGGCTGGACTGCCGAACGATTGATTGCAATTCATTCGCCTGAGCCTTCTGATCGTAGAGATCGTTTGCGCGATGCTCAGAGATGAAGCGGGCGGAAATGTAGAACGGTAGAAAATCCTGAAACTTGACGTTGCCCGCGCGATCGAACAATCCCGGGGTAGCGAAGTCAACGGCACAAACTCCCCAGAGACAGAGCGCCAAAACGATCGCCTGAGCGCGAATACGGCGCGGATTCAGCCATTGCAGACATGAGATTATCCATGCGGGCGCCGGCGGAGTGGAACTGCTCACGACGTGGGCTCGGCGTTTTTGAGGGCGTCGTCCATCGATTGCCCGGAACGGGCTGCGGTTGGGACGATCCGCCAGCCATCGTCGTACTGCCGGAATCCGACGATTGATTTGTAGTGAAGTTCGCCGGAAAAGAGCGCGTCTCCGACTTCATTGAGGGCAACCCACTTCCAGGAAAACTCGACATCCGCCACATTGCCTTGTTTGCTGATTCCAGTGACGGTCACAAGTTCGCGCTTTGCCGCAGGGATGGCGATCAAGGGCTTGCTGGCGTCTTCGGCAGAAACAAGGTTACGAACCGTTTCCACGCCGGATGGAGTCAGCAGCACGTCCCAACAGGGTGCCGGGGTAAGGCCGGGAGGACAGGCGGCCGAGGTAGCGGAAATCCACCCGTGACGCTGCAGGACCAGGTACTCGGGAGAAAGGTAATCCTTGTTGGAGACGATGCCGGTGCGGAGAACGAATTGCTGCTGCGCGTTGAATGCTTCGGAGGCGGCGATCAGATCAGTGGCGAGACGTCGAGTGAGGAAATCGCGTGGAGAACAGGAGAGTGTGAACAAAACACCGATCAAGGCGACGCTGAGCTTCGTGCGCATGTACTGAGTCATTCGGTTCGGCTTGGCTTCGGACAGGCTGACGGACGAATGCGTCCGTTGCTCCATGAGCATCAACGACCAGTGATTGTAAACAAACGGGAGCGCTTTTGCGGAAGGAAAGGACGGGAGGCGATCTGTCCATCGAATTCCGGCGCCCAGCGGCCCGGGATTTGGCAAGAGCAACGCGGGCATCGGCCTTCGGGAGTCAAGCGGTAGTCTTCGATCAAATATCCGTAGCGGCGGATCAGGGTCTCACTGCATTGCGGGCAGCGTGTGTCCTCCGTGCGTCCGACACGCGCCGGGAAGATTTCCAGCATAGATGTAGCGCAATCCGGCCTGCTGACCGATTTCGACGGCGCGCAGCAGGTCTTCGGCTGTGGTATTGCGCTGGCCGTCTCCTTGCATTTTGTAATCGGTGTGGAAGGCAGTTACATGCCAGGGAATGTCGGGCGAGACTCCAGAGACAAATTCAGCGAGGCGGCGAAGTTCGTCCGAAGAATCGTTGAAGCCAGGAATGAGCAGAGTCACGATCTCGAGCCACAATCCCGAGGCGTAGATGCGGCGAATGGAATCGAGAATAGGTCCGATGCGCCCGCCAAGTTCGTGGTAGTGGGCGTCGTCGAAACTCTTGAGATCCACCTTGTACAAATCCAGATGAGGACGAAGGTATTCGAGAACTTGCGGCGTGCCGTTGCCATTGGAGACAAATCCGGTAACGAGTCCGGCCGCGCGAGCTTCTTTGAAGACAGCGACAGCCCACTCACTGGTGATCAGCGGCTCGTTGTAGGTGCTGACCAAGACCTTCGCGCCCTGATCGAGAGCGTCTCGAACGAGAGCTTCAGGGGAAGCTTCAACTGGAGGCGAGACAGCATGCGGATCGCGTAGAGCCTGCGAGGTGACCCAGTTCTGGCAGTAACCGCAGTGCAGGTCGCATCCGAGCATGCCGAAGCTGTAAGCGAGCGCTCCCGGATATGCGTGAAAAAACGGCTTCTTCTCGATGGGATCGCATTGCATACCGGCGGTATATCCCCAAGGCGCGTAGAGCGTGCCGCCGCGATTAAAGCGAACTTTGCAGACGCCGGGCTGGCCATCGGGGATCGGGCAGCAGTGGCCGCAAGAAAAACATCGGACGCGATTATTCTCTAGTTTCTCGTAAAGAGAGTGCTCGGCTTCGCGGACTCTCTGGTCGAGGATGTCGCGCAGGGTAGGCACAGAAACCTCTTAGAACGATTGTAGCCCGCTGGAGGAGCGAGCGAAATCTGGAAAACTAGTTACGGGCCTTGAGCTGGCCTGCGGCTGGCTTCTCGTAGGGATGGTGCTGCTGTAGCCAGCGGTCGGCATCGAGTTCGATAGCGGTGACCTGGCCACGAGTGAGCCGGGCGCGCACAAACGGAGACAGCGTCTTGCTGGCTTCATCTCCGCCCATGCGGGCGACGACCATCCAAAAGTAGGCGCGGTTGGGGTCTTGAGCCACGCCGCGACCGCTGTAGTAAATCGATCCCAGCTTAGACTGAGCGGGGACATTGCCCAACTCGGCTGCTTTGGTAAACCAGCGGACGGCTTCACTTTCGCTCAGTTTCACCCCGTCGCCGGTAGCGTAGCGGAGGCCCAAAGCATTTTCAGCGATGGGATCGCCGTTCTCCGCCATCTGGCGGAGCTGGTCCAGAGAAGCAGTTTCGATCGCCGGAGAAGCGGAAGCGCCGGATATCGACTTGGGTGGCTGCGACGAGGCAAGCACCGTGGGCAATTGCGCATGGTCGCGACCGTGAAAGCGATTCATGATCCACGGGGCCACATCGCTCTGGAGCAACGGTGCAGCGTAATAGCCGAGTAGCAGCGCGATGGTAGCGGCTGCGCAGATGAGAATGATCAACTGCGAGCGAGGCAAGCTGATGCTTGAATCGCTTTTGTTTTCCGGATCCGGCTCTTTTTCACTCGTTTCTTCGTCCGCCGAAGCAAACAGAACGCTTCCCTGCGGAGATGAAAACGCTGGAGCGACTGGGGCTCCGGGCGGAGGTAAATGTTCCGCGCGCGCTGCCCGGTTCACGACAGCCAGCACAGTGTCGGCAAGCCGCTGCAAAACGCGCCCGTCAACTTCCGTAAACGCGTCGGGTTCTGCGGAGAACGCTTCGATCAAGCCAATCGATTTGTCGTCCACGCGGACGGGAGCAGCGAGGATGGAACGAATGCCGAGTGCGCGGCAGCTTTCAGCATCGACACGCGCATCAACCTCAGCGTCATCGCACCGCAATAACATTCCGGTCTTTACGCACTCTCCAGAGAAACCTGACCCTACCTGCAATCGCGCGCCGATGGGAGGAGCGTCATTGCCGGAACTGGCACGACAGATCATGAATTCTGGATCCTGCTCGCCGAGCGCGACGGCCGCTCCTGAAGCACGAACCAGCGCTTGCGCACGTTCGGCGATCAAGCGCAGAGCAGCGGAAAGATCGCTTCCCAGGGCCTCCGCTTGCCGCTGTACGACGGAAACCGCGGCGAGCGCATCGGTATAACTGGGACGCGGCGGACCGTCTTGGCGCGCATTGAAGCGGGCCGTGATCTCAGCTTCACCGTTGGCGACTCCCGCCATCACGTTGACGAAGAGCCACTCGCGCAGGCGCGACAAGGAATCCGCAGGAAGATCGGAGAAGCGCAATCCCGCGCGGCCACTATCATTCGACCAGATTACTTGTCCGGTGGTGTAGATGTGCTCCGGGCAATCGGCGAGGTCGAGGCAAAGATTCACGCGGCTATCGGCATCGAGCGGCGAGTGGCATTGAATCGCCATCCCTTCTTCGCTGATGTCGACGATTTCGTGGAGATCGAGCTTGGTGCCGTTGGGATCGGCGGTAAAACTCGCATAAGCGGGCGTCTGAATTTTGTGTCGCACGCGGCGGCGACGGTTGGGTGTAGCAGGAGCCAACGTCGAGGTTATCGAAGACATGAGGAGCCCAAAAGCTGTTTCTCACATATTAGCGCGGATTGCGAAAATGTCAGCAAGGAATCCAATCACTAGGACATGGCTGATCAGTTTCCGGAAAAATCCGTCCAATTGGAGACAGCTAAGTTAACTGGCCCGGCGCAAAACCTGCTCCCGGTGCAAGCTCGAAATCCGGGAGATGGCGGCAACCATCATGCCGGAGAGCAACTGCATGGTAGCGACGTCGCGCTCGTCGAAGGCTCCAGGGGACGAGGACAGGACCTCGAAGACCCCGAGGGTGCGTCGGAAGTGGCGCAGAGGTGACACGAGAATGGAACGAACGCCGAGACGGCGGCAACTGGCCAGATCGACGCGCGGATTGCGCTCGGCATCGTGGCACAACATGATCTCGCCGGATCGAACGGCTTCGGCAGAGATGCCGGCGTCCGTTTGTAGACGCACGCCAAGATCGGGAGCGGTGCGGCCAGCGCGGGCCCGGCAAACGATTTCGTCGCCAGCGCGGAGCGCAATGGCAGCCCCAGTGGCTCCGGTGAGATGCTGTGCACGCTCAGTAATGGCGCTGATGGCGGGCTCCAGATCGAGTTCCGCGGGATGAATTTCGATTTCGTCTCCCGGGGAAACAGCGCGGAATCCGGAGGCAGGATGAGCGGCATTGGCAACCCGAAGCTGGCTGCGCTGAGCGAGAGCCGGCATGCGGGTATGGTCCGCCATGGTTAGAACTTGCGGGTCGGGAACGGTCCGCAACAGATCGCGCACCAGACTGTCGAGCTCAGTATCCGTGATCAAGTGGGCAGTCTGCTGGTTCCGCAGAGAGCCGCCGAGCACGCGCGAAAGGCTCACCAGGCTCTGGCTTCCGCAGGCCAGGCAATAAGGCTTATTGCTGGTCGAAATCAGCTCACATTGCACGCAGAAGGTGGCGGACTGCAACGGGACAAAATTAACGTCCTTGAAAGTCGTGCCGTAAACACTCTTGCCAAACATGATTGCTGATTCCTCGCTTCCGTCCTTGGTGCAGTCGAAAGTAAACAGATAGCGAAGACCGTGGAAGTAACGGCAGTGGTTCCCCATGTGGAAAACTGGCTTAAAACTCAATCATTTACGCGGGGACTGTGCACAATCTTGCACACCTTGACAAAGGCTCGATGCAAGAGTCGAAGCCAGACTTCGTCGGCTAGTTTTTTTGTTTCTGGAGCATTGCCTCGGACGAAGGCTTGGGCTATGCTAAAGGGGAATTTTACGGTCTCATTAGACCGCTGGGGGATTTATGGAATGGACTGCACCTGCTTTTGAAGAAGTTTGCCTGAATTGCGAAATCAACTCCTACGCTAGCGCAAAGTTGTAGGCAGAACTTTCCCCTCACTTTATGGCTCGGCTGAGCATCGCACAATCAGTTGTGCGATGCGTTCAGCTGCGCGCCCATCCCAGAGCGGCACTGTAGGTCTTGACCCATTCTCAATTGGTCTTCCCCGCCCTAAGATTTCCTGAGCAGCCGAGCGTAGTATGCGCATGTCGCGCCCGACCAGTTGATTCGTTCCCTTCTCAATCGTGATAGGCCGTTCTGTATTCTCACGCACAGTCAGACACGGAACTCCGAGAAAAGTCGTTTCTTCCTGAATTCCTCCGGAGTCGGTGATCACTACGGTGGCGCGTTGCTGCAGAGCCAGAAACTCCAAATAGGGCAAGGGCTTGAGCAGGCGAAGACGTTCGCCGGTTAAGAGCGCCGAACTGAGTCCGCCGAGACGCTCGCGCGTGCGCGGGTGCACGGGAAAAATGACATTGAGTTGCGTGCTCAGATCGGCGAGAGCGGAGAGCAGTTCCTGCAACCAGGGGAGATCATCGACGTTGGAAGGGCGATGCAGCGTCACCAACGCGTAAGGCAAGAGAGTATCAGCAGGAAAATATTTTTCGGCGCGCGGGAGCAGGCGGACGAGTGTGTCGATCATCACGTTGCCGACCCGATGAATCCGGGATGACTCGACCCCTTCGCGACGGAGATTCTCGTCTCCATCAGCGGACGGGGTAAAGAGCAAGTCAGAAATCTGATCGGTTAAAACGCGGTTGATTTCCTCCGGCATGGTGCGGTCGCCGGAGCGCAAGCCTGCTTCAACATGGCCCACCCTGATTCCGAGCTTCGAACAGACCAGGGCAGCGGCGACGGTTGAATTCACATCGCCGTAGACGAGAACGAGGTCCGGCCTTCGCTCAAGGAGAACCGGCTCAATCGCCATCATGACGCGAGCCGTCTGCTGGGCGTGGGTGTCCGAACCAACGCCAAGGTTGACGTCCGGTTGGGGCATTTCAAGCTGCGTGAAGAAGACGTTCGACATGGCCGCGTCATAGTGCTGGCCGGTGTGGACCAGAGTCTGGCGCACTCCAGCATGCGACGACAGGGCGCGCAGCATGGGAGCTGCCTTCATGAAATTCGGACGCGCGCCAACGACATGAAGAACGTGCATGGGACCTTGTTAGAGCACTGAGATTGTATCCGGTTCAAGGAAAGAAACGGCGTGACTATCCGGCTTGAGCGGTGATGAACGAAGTGTCTTGCTGCGGCAGCGCGATCAAGTCCGCGGAATGTGCGAGAGTCCGGTCGAGGGCGTCCGCCAGAACGATAGGGAAATCCGCCGTCAGCAGGTTGACGTCGAGTTGCAGATTGCGGCGAGAATATAGACGATGCACCATCAGCGTTCCGCAATGCCGGTTGGCCGAACTCAGAAGATCGAGAGCAATCGTCCAGACGGCAGAACCGTCCAGATGTTTCGGGATGCCGGGCTTGTTCCATCGGAAGGAACTCTCGCTGCGGCGGGCGGCTTCAATCATTTCGAAAGGAATAAATTCCCCGGGAAGGATGTCGAGCTTGAGTTCGAAGCTGTCAAAGTCGTTGCTGCCGAACGCGGCGACGAGGATGCGGCGAACCTGCTCGTAGTCACGGGCGACCTTCAGCTCTTCGGTGGCGCGGCGGATAGCGAGATTGTTGACGAAAATCTGCGGCTGATCGAGAGTGCGGTGGGCGACGCGGGCTAATTCTCCGAACTCGAGATAGCCGAGATGCTGCACGCCGATCCAGATGCCAATGCCGAGGACGGACAATACCAAGCCGAGGGAGCTTCCTGTCGGCCATAGGAGAAACAAACTCAGCATGGCGAAAACAGCCGACACGCCATAGAGGAGGATCACAACCTGGCGATGCGTCAGGCCATGCTGCAAGAGCTTGTGGTGGATGTGCTCGCGGTCGGCGGTGAAGATCGGGCGTCCGCTGATCAGGCGGCGGATCACCGAAAGGACCGTCTCCAGAATAGGCAAGCCAAAGGAGACGATTGGGATGGCGACGGCAACAATCGTTGGAGCCTTTTGCGCGCCGGAAAGAGCCAGTGCACTGAGCAAAAAGCCAATGAACAAACTGCCCGAATCGCCGAGAAAAATTGTTGCGGGATTGAAGTTGAAGCGAAGGAATCCGAGAATCGCACCCGCCAATACCAGCGTCATCAGTTCGACGAGGTTGGGACCGTTGAGCAACGCCACGACAAAAACCACCATCGTCGAAAACAATGCCGAACCGGCGGCGAGACCGTCCAAGCCATCGATCAAGTTGAAGGCGTTGGTGATGGCAAGAACCCAAACAACGGTGAAGACCAAGCCCACATACCACGGGAGGGCACGATCTCCGAAGACGACGGGGATGTTCACGATACGCAGGCCCCCTGCGTACAGCATGGTGGCCGCAATTCCCTGCACCGTGAATTTCAGGTAGGGGCCGACACCGCGGAGATCGTCGTACACACCGAGCAGAAATATGATCGCGCCCGGGACCAAGATCGTCGCCATCGTTCTTAGAAAATGAGGCGAGTGCAACTGGGGGTGACGCAGCGCCCAAACAGCCGCGAGTCCCATGCAGAGGCAAAAGCTCAAGAAGATCGCTACGCCGCCGAGACGCGGCAGAGGACTTGAATGCAGGTGACGCTCTTGTGTGGGAACCGCTACCCATCCGTGCGAATTTGCGAAATCGCGGACGTACCGGGTTAGTACGAAGGCTGAAAGCAGAGCCGAGAGAAACAGTCCCAGACAAATAACAGTCAACTACGCCACCTCGACGTGCAATTGGGGGTTAAGCACGCACTCTACGCAATCTTTCAAACGCAAGTATCGCAGCGACGTCCTGCGGGTAGTAGTGAATGAAATGATTCCCGTTGGCTTTTTTACAGTGATTCGAATCTAGCAGCACCCCAGTAGCGGTTTCAATCTGTGAAAAGGAAAATACCTGTGGAAAACTAACTCAAGGGTTTGCAAATCCGTCAGATGTGCTCGGCTGGCTGTGCTAAACTTCAATCAATTTCACGGAACAGGTCAGGGGTCTCTACTGATGAAGTCGGGCAGCTCGCGTTTTCCTCGCTGCAGCGATGCTTTGATATTTGCGTTTGCAGCATTTCTGATCCTGCCAGGCTGGGCAGCCGCCCAACAAACGACCGACCCCAATAACTCCGCGACACAAACCAGTTCTCCCGCGAGCCTTCCAGCGGCAGAGCCCATGTCGCAGGCAACCGTGAGCGCGTCGACCGGACAAGCAGCAAAAAAGGAAGACACGGCAAAAACGCTCGCCGACGAAGCGGCAGTGGCGAAGCTGGGACCGGGTGATCTGATCGAAGTCAGCGTCTATAACGTTCCCGAATTATCCAGCAAGGTGCGGGTTAGCAATGCGGGGGATATTTATCTTCCACTGATCGACTACGTGCATGTAGATGGGCTGACGCAGGAAGAAGCCCAGACTTTGATCCAGAAGAGGCTGGAGGATGGAGGGTTCGTCCGCAGCCCGCACGTGACGATATTCGTGGATGAAGCCGCGTCGCAGGGAGTGACGATTCTCGGTGAAGTCGGCAAGCCCGGGATTTATCCGGACACGGCGAGTCACAAGCTGTACGAAGTCATCTCCCAGGCAGGGGGATTCAGTCCATCAGCGTCGCGCAAGATAGCGGTTCTTCGCAGAAACCAGGCCGAGCCGATTCACATTGATCTGCCGAGAAATCTTGCGGACGATGTCAGCGGAAATATTGACATTCTGCCCGGAGACACAATTAATGTGCCGCGCGCGCCGATCGTTTATGTCGTCGGAGATGTGGGACGGCCTGCGGGATTGTTAGTGGACAACGGCTCGCTGACAGTTTTACAGGCATTGGCGCTAGCCGGCGGGACGAATCGAACGGCGAAGCTTGGGTCGGCTCGCATCATCCGCAAGGGCCCGACGGGGATGACGGAACAGAAACTCGAAATCAAGAAGATGCTCGAGGCCAAGGTCCCGGATATGACCCTGCAGGCGGACGACATTCTGTTTATCCCGGTCAGCGGCGGGAAAGTGATGGCGGCCCGGACCTTCGAGGCTGCGATGAACGCGGCAACCGCAGTCTCAATCTACGCAGTTCATCCGTAACAAACTCCATCCAACGCATCTGCAGTTAAGCTCGAAGCTACGATCGTGGGCGTTCGACGAGCCTGGTAAGAACGTCAATGTACTTTTCCGCTGTGCTCTGGCGAGAAAAATTCTCGAGAATGTATTCCCTTCCCTTTTGGCCGAGCGCTGCACCGAGTTGGCGATTCTCCGCAAGCTGACGGATCGCGCCGACCAGGGCTTCCGAATCCTCGGGTTCGATCACGAGTCCCGCATTGGCCTGATCGATAATCAGCCGCGCCTGCCCGTCGACCCCAAGAATGACCGACCGCGCGCACGACATAAATTCCAGCATCTTGGTGGGAATCACGGTCTTGAAAACTTCGGTCTTCTTCAGCAAAACAAGGCAGGCGTCCGCAGCAGAAATAAATGATGGGATCTTTTCGCGCGGCTGCTGATCAAGAAAGCGAACATTCGCAAGACCGCGGGATCGGGCCAAATCTTTAATACGTTCCTTTTCTGCGCCTTCTCCAATCAGAAGAAACACTACAGCGGGATTGTCATGCTGGAGTCCGGCAGCGGCATCGAGCAGCGTTTCCAGACCGTGCGCCATCCCCATGGTGCCAACGTAACAGACCAGAAACTTGGACTCGACGCCGAGTTCCTCCCGAAGGGCGTGGGTGCTTGCGGGTGCGGCTGGGGCAAACAAGTCTGCTTCGACCCCATTTTCAATGACCGCTATTTTTTCTGAAGGAACGTGCCATTCGTTGATCAGGTGTTCTTTGAAAGCGGGAGTCACAACCGCTATCAGATTGGAGCGCTTGTAGAGGAAGCCGGCAATTTTTGCCAGAGTCTTGTGCAGCAAGGAATCTTCGCCTCCCGCGCCGACTGCGACCAGAGATTCGGGCCAGAGGTCACGTACTTCGAAAACGAGTGGGACTTGTTTAGAAAACGCGAGCCACCAGCCGGAGAGTCCTACGAGGAGTTGCGGGGATGAGGCAATGATGACGTCGGGGCGAGGCAAAGTCAGTCCCCGCAGCGCAGCCGACACGCAGAACGACGCGTAGTTGCGCATGCGCTCGTGCGCCTTGCGGTTGGGCAATGGCCATAGCCAGGTGCGGTAGACTTTCACTCCCTCGACGGTCTCGCGGTAAGTGAGGCGTCGCAGACGGGCGCGCCAATCTGGAGGAACAACGCCTGTGGGGTGATTCGGGAATCCCGTCAAGATCGAAACGTCATGTCCTGAGCGCGCCCAGTGCCGGGCGAGTTCGGAGGCGCGAGCAGCAGGCGCGCCCATCTCCGGCGGGTAGTATTGCGAGACGTAGAGGATCTTCACGCGTTCTAGTAGTAACAGAGTTTGAAGGCGCTTTTGTAGCAGAGGGCGCGGGTGCGATTGCTGCGGCTGCGGCTGTAGCTTTCCCAGCGATCGGCGACGACGGCGAACTGGTCTTCGCCGGTCAGGCGATGCATAATCCTCAACTGCACGATGTGCAAGTGGTGATAGAACGGGCTGGCGACCATAGGCAGGCGCGTACCGGATTGCTCGTAGAGCGACCAGAATCCGAGATCGTAGCGTTCGAGATTGTGCAGGAGCGTGCGAATTCCACGGGAGAAAAGCTGTTGCGCTGAATCGTCGTGGGTGGCAAGGAAATAGTCGTAAACTCCCCAAAGGGCCCATATGAATCCGTTCAGAATGTGGGTGGGCGGGGACACGATGTATTCCTCGAACCAGAGATCTCCGGATTCATCGGTATAGGCTACGCCGCCGCTCTCGATCGGCTGTTGAAAACCGGCGAAAGCTCGTTTTGCCGCTTCGAGATATCGGGCTTCGCCCGATTCTTTGTGAGCACGAACGAGAACCGAAAGTCCCTGCCCCTGCGCTAGCGCTGAATACCATGGAGCTTTCAGCGTGTCGCGATACTCCCAGTCAAAGTGATGGTTCCAGACGAAGAGTCCGTGAGGGTTCTGCTCAAGATTTGAGGTGAGCCAATCTGCGATCAGAAAGAATTTCGCCCGCCTCGCCGGATCGCCGGTGCGTTGCCAGAGGTTGTAGTTTCCCAGTCCGAACTGCGCGATCGCGATCGGGTTGTACTGCAAGCCGATGTGTCCGTGATAGTCAAGTTCTGGAACGCCGGTTGGATCGTAAGCTCCCGCGTAGTCCGCCTTCTCAGCAAACAGCATGTAGTATTCGCCGAGTTCTCTGGTCGAAGCGTTCAAATTCTCTGCGGGTGTCTCGTGCCAGAAGGTGAGATGGCTCTTGCCGCCCAAAAGATAGGCGCTGAAGATGCGTCGGTAATAGGGGAGACCGGGCAATTGAAAGTTTCAGCTTCCATCCATATTACGGCAGTGCACCACTAAGGATTTATCGAGAAGACCGATGTGACCATGTCGTCCTGCTGGACTGCGACGGTGGTGACAGCGAGATAAGGTGTAGCGTTGATGCCATCGGGCAGCAAGGCATTTCCGTACTGAAAGAACCTCATCGGCCAGCGAT
Organism: uncultured Acidobacteriota bacterium; assembly: GCA_963700225.1. Classification (GTDB taxonomy): domain Bacteria; phylum Acidobacteriota; class Terriglobia; order Terriglobales; family Acidobacteriaceae; genus Sulfotelmatobacter. The sequence goes on along the minus strand of CAVOWU010000009.1, from coordinate 284,132 downwards.
CTTTTTGCCAGGACAGAAGCGGTTCCCACACTTCCGTGCGATCAAGGTTCGCGCCATAAAGACGCACGGCGCGATCGGGGTTCACGTCGCTGGGTTCGACCATTGTCGAGAAGAACAGGTGATTTCCGGCGCGGCATCCGTAGATCGAAGAACTGCTGATGGCGGCCAACTGGAATAACTTCCCTTCGTGATCGAGGCGGTAAATAAAGTTGGGCTCCAGAGGGGTGTCGGAGGAGAAGTAGAGGCCTTCCTCCGTGGGAATGGCCGCGACCGCGCGCGCCTGCTGGCGGCCTTGCATCACCGGTTCGACGCGCCTGAAATCGCATGTGGCGCGGAGGATGCGGCACTCGTCGCCATGATCTCCGGTCAGCACCCATAGGCAGTTTGCGAATGGGTCGTGGACGATGTTGTGGACGTGGCGAATCGCGCCTTTGGGAAACGTGTAGGCGACGTTCCAAGTCGCGCCGGCGTCCGTAGATCCATAGATGTGAACTTCGTCCCGCGACGGATTGTCGAAGTATTCTCCCCAGAAGATCGCGCCTCCGGGCACGGCCGTGATGTGCAGAGGGCGCGTACCACGGGTGACTACGTGCGTCCGGCTGAAATCGGTGGAATTTGGATTCGCGGTAAGAATGAATCCTGCCACCGCGGCAACCAATCCGCCGTTAGGGAGCACGGCAAGTGCGTGGAATCCGTCGCGAAATAATCGCGCGCTGAGATTGTTCGCCACGGATAACTTGCGCTTCCAACCGGGGCGGAATTTGGCCACGAATTCCCAGCTTATCTTTTGTGCGGAATCTTGAACACGAGTTCGCAGGAGTTCGTATCTGCTGGAGGCGTAGAGCATATCGCCGGACCACGCGAGCGCACGGAAGCCGGGCAGCCTCGCAACTTGAACAAGCCGGCTGGTCAGATACTGATTCGGCGATGTGGTCAATTTCACGGACGTCGAAGTCAAAATCGTAATCCCCCACACTGTCGCAAACTGCGCGACCACAGTGGCGTACCCGCAGGATTCCAGAAGTGATATTACGGCAAGAGCGTTGATCTCACACCTCTCGACGTGTTGCAAAACGCTACGGAGATTCTCCCACCATCATGCGTGCTTTCACGCGATGTATCGGCCAGTGCTTCGGTATACACGGGTTTTCTGATCGGCAATATCGAAAAAATCCGGTGGACAGAGCAACACCGCGGGCATAGGAATGATAGTGGCGGGCGGGTATACGGTGCGGACAACGGAACAGCGACGCACTTTCGGCAGCGTTGCCGAAGTATCGGCATAAAACGTATGACTGTGCAATACGGACGCTTCGGCGATGCAAAGATCCTGAGCGGCAACTCAGGAAAATCGGTGGCACACAAAGTGCTAACGAGGAGGAATCTACGACTGTTTTGCCCACAGTCACGAAGTGGATGGTGGAATAATGTTGAGCCGATGTGCCAACGCCCAATGCTGCAAGCCTTTTCTGCGATTGCGCGAGGGAAAGCTATTTCTCGTCGAGACCGAGCGACTGGCCAAACCGGGAATGTCGACCGCGCCACCTTTTATTCGCGCACGAAGGCAACCGCGGCTGGTGGAGCACTACTGGCTGTGCGACGATTGTGCGACCCACTGGACCTTGGTATATGACCAGGATCGCGGGATTGGGCTTGCTCCATTGCCCCGCCCGGTCACCGGAGTTAGCCTAACCGCGATTGTTCCCCGCACCGGGGCCGCCTGATGAGAAGCGCCATAATCCCAATCCACTAATCCGGCCCGTCCTTTCGCCAGACTTCCCAGTCCGCGCGGACCGATTGCAGCATCTTTTCGGTGGCCAGGTGTAGCCACTTCCGCTTCTGCTTTTTCATGTGAGCAAGGATTGGCTTGCGTGCGTTATGGGTTCCGAGGTGTATGTTGGCGGTTTCCCATCCCATGGCATGCAGCAGGCGCATTTCTTCGCCCGCCGCTCTCAGAGTCGCGAGTTCGATACGCGAGCAGTGCGGGCTGAGGCGCCGGATAATCCAATGTCCGCGCAGCTGTACGAAGGGATCTGGGCACCGAATGGCGTGGCTGATGATCGTCTGATACAAAATCTCCGACGCGCCCTCGTGCTCCTTCGCCCAATAGCAGCCCGAGGCGACAAGTGCCTTGGCCTCTCGGGCGATCCGGCCGCCATTCCAGTCCGCAATCGCGACATAGCGGGCATGCCCGAGACTTCCCAAGCCCGCGACTCGACGAGCTAGACGGTACTCGAGGCCGCGCGCGGGCAGCAGGTGATCGATGGCATCGATGGCACTGATGGGAATTTGCTCTTTCACGGTGGGCAGGGCGTCCATCTTCGCCCAGAAGTGGATCGGATCCCGTAGTTCACTTTCCGCAATCTCGCGTAACCACTCATTCTTCTCGCCAAGAACGAACGGCAGACCTTCGGCCTGCAGCGCTTCGCGGTAACCATCGACGAGCGAGTCGCAGATGTCTCTGCGTTTGAGGGGCAGATGGCCGGCTTCGACTGCGAGATGAGCGCTCACGGCCAGACGGACGAGATCGTTGGCATAGGCCATCGGATACGCTTCGTCGAAGTCATTGACTCCCCAGATCAGTCGTCCCTCAACGTCGCGCCAGGTCCCGAAATTCTCCACGTGAAGATCTCCGACTGCGAGCACTTGCGGAGCTTTGGCAAGGTCCGGACACACTTCCGGCCAAATCTGCGCCCAGCGGTAGTAGGTGGCTCGCAGGAACTGGAAGACTCCTGCTTTCATGCTGGAGTGCTTGAGCCGAAGATCCTTCGCAACCAGATTGGTGCGTTGTCCCAGCCACTCTTCAAAGTGGCGTGTGGCTTTGACGATGTTCATGGCGCCCGCAAAGATATCCGGGCAGGAACGGGAAGTCAACGCGAGGGGTTGGGGCAGTGTTCGATTGTGGGCGACAGCCGCGATTATGGACTATGCCGGTTTGCAAGCCGGCCACTCCCTGCGTTGACGAGCCATGCTCGATCATCCCTGATAGAACGCGGCGTTCTTCTCGATAAACTCCTTCTTGTCTTCCGGCACATCTTCAAGCGCATGGATCGAATCGGAAGTGCATGCCGGAATGCAGGCGCCGCAGTCGATGCAGCCTTCGGGATCGACATACATCTGCGTCGAGGCCTCGAAGTTGGGTTCGTCCTGCTTGGGATGAATGCAGTCGGTCGGACAAACCTCGACACAGAGGGAGTCTTTGATGCAGTTGTCAGTGATTACGTAAGCCATGAGGGTCGATCTCCGAAAATGGGGATGAGTACTCCGTTCGCTCCATTGCGAGTTTAAGAAGTGGGTACGGGACAATCGTGATTCCGCTCACGGCTGGATGTGAGCTGAGCGGATTTCGCGGCGGGGAGAAGCAAATAACCGGCTGAGGACACGAAAGAAGGCCGCCAGCTTTCCCCGTCGAAGAAAAAAATCGTCTAACGAGTCGACGACGAGAATTCATGGATGCGGACGATCACGCGGAACTGTGACGAGCGTCACAGAAATCGGGGATTGATAAGACTTAAATAAGCACAATTGAACTAGGCCTTCTAGTCATAGGATCGCCCGGCCGCACCCACAGAACCCCACAAGCCGTTACCCCAGACGGCGGCGGCCGGGCGCTTGAAGGCTTCGATCCGCGCCCTCCCCGCTTTCCTGATCGAGTTTCCCCGCCTCAATCTTGTCCCACGCAGTCCCTTGAATCTCAGGCCGTCTCTTAGCGTGTGCGCGGAGACACACTTGTCGTCGCCGACCCACAAATATCCCTATGGCGAGAGCATTAACCATCCTATTTTCAATGACATAAAAACTGGTCCCGATACTGCATTAAGTAAAAGCAGTTGCGGTTTCGAGAGGCCCACATGAACGGTCGGGATCGAAGAAAACTGGCAAGCCGAGTAAAGGTACGGATCCTGCTAACCTCGCTCCTTTTTGCATCGCCTTCATTTGGCCAGACGGCAGAAAACCGCAATGTTGCGGATAGGAGATGCAGTGGAAATCAACAGGTTTCGCGCGTCTTCGGCACTGGCGCCGACGACACGGTCATCGCCGACGGCGAGATGCCGACACAGACGGCCGGACAGTAAGGAATTCTAGCGGGCTGAACGAAGGGTTTGTCGACGGAGTACGAAATCTCAGGAGGGCGTTATGCAAATGGCAATCACATTCATGGCGGTGGTGGCAGGAATGGTTTTCTCACTGGCAGTGGCGTTGCTGGCGGAAGAACTGATCTTCGGACAAGTCTTCCGGCTGTTCTTTTCGCACCAAGTAGCTCCTGCAAAAACCGAACCGAAACAATGACGCGCAGGTTGGCAGAAGGGTTGGCGGTGTCCAAACAGTACTGAGCGGCGGGCGCTGGATCGAAGTACGGAGCAGTTATAATTTGCCTATCCCAAACGTCATTCTGAAATCAGAGAGCCGCGCTCCTCGCTTCGCGCCCAGCCTTCCTGTTGCGGCGAGACTCTTTGTCCTGGTTCTTGCGTCAACCATCGCCGCAACCGCCGCGGATTGGAGCGCTCCAGAGCAGCAACTGGCGCGAAAGATTGCAGCGTTGGTTGGAAGCAGCCCAATTTCGATGGCGGTGGAGAACCGCTCTTCCCTCGGGCGCCGCGATATCGAGATCATCCAAAATGGACTGCGCGCGACGATTGAAGCAATGGGTGTCCACTTCGCCCAGAATGAGCAGACCGCCGCGACCGTCACGATTTCGCTCTCGGAAAATATGACTTCATACGTTTGGGTCGCGCAAGTCCGGCGGGGCTCGGACGAACCGGCGATTGCGATGATATCGACGCCACGTCCGGCGAGCGCGGCGATCGGGCATGATGCGGTGCCGCTGAGCCTGCGGAAGATCTTTCTATGGCGCCAGGCCGAGCCGATTCTCGACGTTGCCGTACTGGAAGAGAGTACTGCACCGACGCGTATCGCGGTTCTTGACGCGGAGAGAGTTTCGCTCTACCGCTCGCAGGCGGGAAATTGGCAGCGCGAACAGGCGCTGCCGATCGCGCACAACGAGCCATGGCCGAGGGATTTGCGCGGGCGACTCGTCCAGACCAGAGACGGGCTGGACACTTACCTTCCAGGAGTTGTTTGTCATAGCGCAGCGGGCGGATATTCCGCTTTGAATTGCCACGACAGCAAAGATCCCTGGCCGCTGACGGTGTCGGGAATCGGCAACTCAGATCTTGCGAGCGCGAAGAGCGCAAATAGCTCTTTCATGAACGATCCGACGAAAGCGTTCTTTGCCCCAGCGCGTAACTTCTTTACCGGAGACTTGACGTCACCAACAGGCAAGCTCACGACAGCCTCACCGTTCTATTCAGCGGCTCTGCTCCAGCGGGAGGAGAATCCGGTCTGGCTGTTCGCTGGCGTGGATGGGCAACTCCATATTTTCGACGGTACGGCAGACCGGAGTGTCGAGTTGAATTGGGGCAGCGATCTGGCCGGCGTAAGGACCTCGTGCGGTGCGGGCTGGCAAGCACTGGTCACAAGCCCGGCCGATGGCGTCCCGGAGTCTGTGCGCGCATATGAGGTTCCGGACCGCGATCCAGTTGCAGTAAGCACGGCGATAGATGTTCCCGGTGCGATTTCAGCATTATGGACGGAAGCACGAGGCGACACCGCCGTTGTAGTCGCGAGAAATCCGGAGACAGGCAACTATGAGGCTTTTCGGTTGGCATTGGCTTGCGGCCAGTAGCCTGCTGATAGGGGCACTGGCGGCGCATGCGGAGAAGCGACCGCAATATGGCGGCACGCTGCATGTTGCGATGCATGCAGCACCGCTCTCGCTCGACCCCGCTGATCGTAGCGTGCCTGATTCGTTTGGACGACGCAGTTTGACCGCGCTGATCTTCGACACGCTGGTTACGTTGGATAGTTCCGGACGCCCGAGGCCCGCCCTTGGAGAGTCCTGGCAAACGGCGGGCAATCAGCGCTGGCAGTTTCGATTGCGGCATGGCGTCCAATTTCAGGATGGGACGCCGCTCACGGCCGAGGCCGTTGCATCCTCGTTACGGTTTGCGAATCCATCCTGGAAAGTGCGCGCTGAGGGAGAGTCAATCATCATTGAACTCGACGCGCCGGGGTACGCTGTGTCCGAGAGCGATCTTCTCGCAGAACTGGCGCTGCCGCGAAATGCCATCGCGAAGAGAAACACAGACGGGACCTTGAACGGGACGGGCCCGTTTCACGTGACCGAATGGCAACCTGCAAAACATTTGACGCTGGCAGCAGAGGAAAACTGCTGGCGCGGACGGCCATTTCTCGATGGCATCGAGATCGAACTGGGGAAAACTTTCCGCGACCAGATGACAGCCCTACAGATGGGAAAAGAGGATCTGGTGGAGATTGCACCTGAGCAGGCACGCCGCGTGTCGCAGGAAGGGCGACAACTCGTCAGTTCTCCTCCAATCGAGTTGCTCGCGCTCTTGTTCGTCCAGGATCCATCGTCTCCAGAGGACAAATCCCTTCGCGACGCGCTGGGATGGAGCGTTGAGCGAGGCTCGATTCGAGACGTGCTATTGCAAGGTTCGGGCCAGCCGACCGGAAGCATTCTTCCGACGTGGATGAGTGGGTACGGTTTTGTATTCTCGTCGACGGCGGACTTGCCCAAGGCTCGTCAACTGCGCGGCCAAGCGCACTCTGTCCCTAGCTGGAAACTTGGTTACGACAACGGTGATCCGCTGAACAAATTATTGGCGGAGCGGATCGCTTTGAATGCCGTCGACGCCGGACTATCGCTGCAACCAACTCCGGGGTCTGGTGGCGATCTGCGGCTGGTAAGGATTCCGCTGGCGTCGCCGGATCCGTGGATCGCGTTACAGCAATTTGTCGCTCTGGCCGGATTTCCGGCTTTAAAGGGAAAAGGCAGCTCGATCGAGGACCTCTATGCGGACGAACAGGCATTACTGGCCACGAGACGGCTGATACCGTTGTTTCATTTGCCAGTATCGTACGCATCCGCAACAGGATTGAAAGGCTGGACGCTGCGAACGGAGGGCGCGTGGGATTTGTCCGACGCATGGCTGGAGAATCGAAAGCCATGACCTTTCGCCGCAAACTGCTCGCTGTTTTCACTCTCACGGTTTTCCTTTCCGTTGGGGCAGTAGCGTGGCTGGTGCAGGCAGTCACGCGCAACGCGTTCGAAAAGACAGAAAACGAACGGACGGCGGCATTGGTTATGCAATTTCAACGTGAGTTTGACCGGCGCGGCGAAGATGTCGCCCTGCGTGTCGAGGCTGTCGCAGTCTCCGATCCGGTGAGCCGGATGGCTTCGGCGCTGAATGGCACGCCCGCGGACTCGGCTGAGTATTTCGATCTTGCACGTTCGATGGCTGAGAGTCACCAACTCGACTTTTTAGAATTGCTCAACGAGCATGGAATCATTATTTCATCTCAACAGTCACCGGCAAAGTTTGGATATCCCGAAACTGGTTTCGACAGTATCGCGGGCCTGAATCAGCAAGGTGCCTTCCTGAATCTGGAAGAATTGCAGGACTCGAACGCTCTGGGGCTGTTTGCCGTGCGAGCGACTCGATTGGGAGATCACCCGGTGTATGTGATTGGGGGGCGACGTCTGGACAAAACGTTTCTCGCGGCTCTGGAACTGCCTCCGGACATGCGCGCTCTGCTTTATCAGAATCGCGGTGATCGTTTTTCTGCGGATTTGTTGATGGATCCAGGCTCTTCTGGAAACGCCACCGGAGGAGCCCGTACCGCCGATAAATTTCAGCCCTTGATCGATGCTGTTCGCCGGTACGATCAGGAAATGAGCAGCGTCCTAAACTGGTCGCGGGATCAAGCGGACGAAGAAGTATTTCACGCGATTCCGCTGCGGGGCGTCGGAAAAGATCGCCCGCTTCTTGCGATTTTGCTGATTGGGAATTCACGGCGTCCATATGTGGAATTGAAACGCAGAATCCGCGACTCTGCGCTGCTGGCGGGTGGAGGCGGAATCGTTTTAGCGATCCTGCTGAGTAGCTGGGCTGCGGCCCGCGTCACCCGTCCGGTGGAACAGTTGGCGCATGCGGCACAAGATGTCGCGGCTGGAAATTGGCATTCGAGCGTGGAGGTGCGTGGGCACGATGAGGTGGCCCAACTGGCGGAGTCTTTCAATCGAATGACCACCGAGTTGCTGGCGCAGAAAGAACGCCTGGTACAAACCGAACGGGTTGCGGCTTGGCGGGAACTGGCGCGGCGCTTGGCGCATGAATTGAAAAATCCTCTCTTCCCACTTCAACTCACCGTAGAGAATCTGATTCGCGCGCGAACGCAAAACCCGGAACAGTTCGAGGAAGTGTTCCGCGAAAGCTCGCGAACACTACTCGCCGAGATCGCAAACCTGAAAGGGATCATTGGCCGCTTCAGCGAGTTCTCAAAGATGCCGCAGCCGCAGTTGCGACCAGTGCAGTTGAACGAAATTGTGACCGCGGTTTATCAATTATTCCAGGCGCAATTACAGGCTCCGGGACGCCCAGCGATCGCTTGTCATTTGCAACTCGAAGAGCGTCTTGAACCCATCGCTGCCGATGCCGAATTGCTGCACCGGGCTTTGTCGAACCTCGTGCTCAATGCGATGGATGCCATGCCTAATGGCGGCACGCTGACTCTGCGAACGCGCAACGAAGGCAGCCACGCTGTAATTGAAGTGGCGGACACGGGTTCAGGCCTGACCCAAGAGGAATGCGAGCGCATTTTCACGCCGTATTACACGAGCAAGCAGCACGGGACCGGACTGGGACTGGCGATTGTTCAATCCGTGGTCAGCGATCAGGGCGGACGAATCAGCGTACAGAGCGAACCGCAACGCGGGACCACATTCGTGATCGAATTGCCCAAGAAACCTGAACGGGCATGAGAATCGAGGAGGAACGTTGCCGCCCAAAGCGCATCTTTTAATCGTGGACGATGAGGCCAACACCCTGGCCTCGCTGTCGCGAGCTTTCCGACTCGCGGGGCACGAAGCCACCGTGTGCGACAACGCGGCCAAGGCCCTAGAGCTTGCGAAAGGCCACGCCTTTGATCTGATCCTGTCCGATGTGGTGATGCCAGGCAAAGACGGCCTGACATTACTGGAAGAATTGAAACAGCAGGGAGTAACCGCACCCGTTGTAATGATGTCCGGCCAGGCGCACATCGAGATGGCGGTGAAGGCAACGCGGCTGGGAGCGCTCGACTTCCTGGAAAAACCAATTTCCACCGACAAGCTTTTGCTGACCGTCGACAACGCCCTCAAACTGCAGCGCCTGGAAAAGGAAAATCGCCAACTGCGCCAGCGCCTGGGCAAACATGAGATCGTCTGGAAGGGCGAGGCGATGGGGCGCGTGATGGCACAACTGGAGCGCGTTGCGGCCAGCGAGTCGCGGGTATGCATCCTTGGTGAAACCGGAACGGGTAAAGAGTTGGTCGCACGCACGATCCACGAGCGCAGCGCTCGGTCGACAGGTCCGTTCGTGACTCTGAATTGCGCAGCGGTACCGGCGGAGTTGATCGAGTCCGAACTGTTCGGACACGAAAAAGGCTCTTTCACTGGAGCTTCCGGTCGTCACGTCGGCAAATTCGAACAAGCCGATCAGGGAACGATTTTTCTGGATGAGATTGGCGACATGCCACTCAACATGCAAGCAAAGTTGTTGCGCGTGCTGGAGGAAGGCGAAGTCGAAAGAATCGGCGGCGACAAGCCGATTGCGGTGAACGTTCGAGTAGTGGTTGCGACGCACCGCGACCTGGAAGCACGCGTGCGGGAAGAGAAGTTTCGTCAGGATTTATTTCATCGGATTTACGTTTTTCCTTTGGTCCTTCCGCCGCTACGCGAGCGCCGCGACGACATTCCAGCTTTGGTGGCGCACTTTGCCGCGCAAGTCTGCGCTCAAAACAGTTGGAAGCCCGTTCCGTTTACCGGCGATGCGATGGAGGCCTTACAGTCGCATTTGTGGCCGGGGAATGTTCGCGAACTCCGAAACATGGTCGAGCGATTGATGCTGCTTGCGACCGAGGGTCAGGTTGATCTGGCAACGGTGCAAATGGCTTTGCCCAAGAATTCTGTGGGTGCGGCGGTTTCTGGAGCAGCAACCAGTTCCGGCCCTCTCTCTGATCGCGTGCAGTCGTTCGAACGCGAAGTTATCCTGGCGGAACTGAAGCGGACTCACCACAACATGAGTTTGGCCGCAAAAGCCCTTGGCCTGGAGCGCAGTCACCTGTATAAGAAAGCGGAACAGCTCGGGATCGACTTGCGCGCTTTGCGCCGCGAACAGGGTGCGCCAGACTGACTCCGGGTCACGGTCGTTCCCGGAGACTGCTTTGGCAAGAGCAACTTGGATCCTATGCCTCGCTTTGACCTTCTCTTTTCCTCTCTTCGCGGTTGAACCGCCCTCGCCTCCGGCTTACGGAGTCCGAATGGAGCAAGCCTGGATTCCGATGAAAGACGGAGTCCGTCTCGCCGCGACCTTATACGTGCCAGATGGAGCGAAGGCCGGAGAGAAGTTCCCCGCCCTGCTCGAATACTTGCCTTACCGCAAAGACGACGGCACGGCTGCCGGAGACTATCCCAAGCACGCGTATTTCGCACGCCGCGGCTACGTGAGCGTGCGCGTCGACATCCGCGGATTTGGGGCAAGTGAAGGGGTACCTCCGGAACGCGAATACTCCGAGCAGGAACAGCAGGATGGCGAACAGATCATCGCGTGGCTGGCGCATCGACCGTGGTCCAACGGAAATGTCGGGATGTTCGGGATATCGTGGGGCGGATTTACGGCCTTGCAGATGGCGATGAGGCACGCCCCTGGATTGAAGGCAATTGTGGCCCTGCATGCTACGGCGGAGTTGTTTCACGATGACGTTCATTACGTCGACGGCATCGCGCACATCGACGAGTTCGAACTCAACATGGACATGGCCCAGGGTTGGGTCGGCGCTCCGGGCTATTCGCTCGACGAGAAGACGCTGGGGCCGAGGTTCGACTCGCCACCGTGGTCCCTGCTTTATTTGAAACATCAGCATGACGGCCCATTCTGGCGAGATCGCGTGCGACCTCTCAGCGAGATCACGATTCCGACCTTTTTGATCGGAGGTCTGCAGGATGGCTATCGCGATAACGTCACCGACATGCTGATGAAATCCAAAGCTCCGATCAGAGCGATTGTTGGCCCGTGGAATCATTCATTCCCAAACGATGCCGACTTCGGGCCACGCGTGGAGTGGCGCGATCAGGCGGTTCGCTGGTTCGATTATTGGCTGAAGGGACGCGACACCGGAGTGGTGAAGGATCCGCGGCTCATTATCTTTATGCAGCACTGGCATCCGCCGGATCCAAATCTGCAAAGCGTGCCTGGAGATTGGCGTCGGGAAGACGTTTGGCCTCCGGCGACTGCACAGAACTCGACTTTATTCTTGCAATCAAATCACACTCTGGCCAGCTCCGAGGGAACAACTGACACTCACCAACTGAAATATGTGCCGACCGTGGGCGTGGAAGCGGGTTTCTGGTGGGGAGAATTGCTGAGCGATCCGCGGCCCGTCGATGCTTTCAGCCTCGTCTATGAAACAGCGCCGCTCGATCGGGATTTGGCGATCCTGGGACGACCTCACGCATTGTTGCGGGATCAGCAACCGCAACCCAAGCGGACTGGTTCGCGCGATTGTCGGACGTGGCTCCGGATAATACAGTTACCCAGATCACTGGCGCCGGAATCAATGGCGCGCAGCGCGAATCCATGAGTGAACCACGCGATCTTGAGCCTGGCAGGGTTTATCCCCTGGATATTGAGATGCACCTGACATCGTGGGTTTTTCCGAAAGGCCATCGGATTCGTGTAGCGATCTCCAATGCTTTGTGGCCGATGATGCTGCCGACGCCTTACGCGATGACGACTTCGCTCGAACTCGGCGGCCCGGGCGGATCCCGCCTCGTGTTGCCCGTTGTACCGGAACAAGGAGCGCCCGCTCCGGAGTTTTCCGCTCCTCAACCAACCGAGGAACGAACTGATATTAAGAATGAGGGATTTCCCTGGCCCGGGGAGTGGACTGTCGAACGCGACGAGGCACGCCAGAAAACCACCGTCCACTGGAAGGGCAAAGATGGCTATACGTATCCGTGGGGCAAACAGGACGACTTCGAAAATCTAACCTACGAAGGCGATGACGCTCATCCGGAAACATGCTCGGTGCGCGGCGAAGCCGAAAGCGTCTTCTCACTGAAGGGGCGAACGCTGGTTTGGCGCGGACATCTTCTGGTGACTACGGATCAGAAGAATTTCTACTACAAGTACACTCGGGAGTTATTGAAAGACGGGCGGATGCTGAAATCAAAAACATGGCAAGAAACGATTCCGCGGGACCATCAGTGATTCAAAGAGAGGTTGCGGGTACGGCAACAGATTCCGGTTTACTGTTTGTAGATCTTGCCATCTTTCATTACGAATTTGACGTTTTCGAGCAGGCGAATATCTGCAATCGGGTCTCCCGAAACCGCGATCATGTCCGCGTACTTCCCCGGCTTGATCGAGCCAAATTCGTTTGAGTGTCCGAGCAGGTCGGCGGCAGAACTGGTCGCGGCCTGAATCGCCTGCATCGAAGTCATTCCGTATTTCACCATGAAGGCGAATTGTTTTCCGCTGGTACCGTAGGCACAGACTCCGGCGTCGGTGCCAAACGCCATTTTTACGCCGGCCGCTACCGCCTTGCGGAAATTGTCGCGCTGGATCTGCCCAAGTTGAGCATCATGCTCAAGGAAGTCTTTCGGCACATTCCCTTTCCTTCCGCCCTCCTGGATGCACTCTTCGTCGTAGATATCCATATCAAGATAAGTGCCGCGTTCCCTGGCGAGGGCGATGCCTTCGGCATCGATCATGCTCGCGTGTTCCACCGATGCAACGCCGGCGCGAATCGCGTTCTTGATACCTTCGGGCGAGTGAGCATGTGCCGCTACCCGCAGCCCGAAGTGGCTGGCCTCGTCGACCGCGGCTTGCAGTTCTTCTGGAGTGAACTCTTGCGAATGAGGATTGCTTCCATGCGTCAGCACAGCTCCGCTGGATAGAACCTTGATGTGATCAACTCCGTCGTGGGCGAGTTGACGGACTACCTTGCGAACCTCCCACGGGCTATTTGCCTCGCCGTAGCGCAGGTCCCACGGAAGCCCGATGTCAGGAGCAAGACCCGTGGCGGCGCCGGCGCCGCCCGAAATCGTGACATACGCGCCGGCGACGAACATGCGAGGACCGATGATATCGCCACGGGCAATCGCATCGCGCAGGGCGACATCGCCGAGCGCGCGATAGGCTCCCACGTCGCGGACAGTAGTAAATCCCGACTCAAGCATGGCACGCGCATTGGGCACGGACTCTAGCGCAACCTGAGCCGCGGTCTTCTTGAATTGTCCCATCGGCTCGCCGTCATGGGCTCCGTCGGCCAGATGGGTGTGGCAATCAATCAGCCCCGGAAGGACTGTCATCCTGCTGAGATCGACGACAGTCGCGTCTGCAGGGATATCAATTCCCTTTCCGACTTTCTCAATCTTCGTATCACGAATGAGGATGATCTGGTCGGAGAGAACAGTACCGGAATCCGGATCCACCAGTTTGCCGGCACGTACCGCGATCACTTGAGCCGGTGCAAGACCAGCGAGTGAACAGGAAATCACCAAGAAAATCAGGATCTGTCTCACGATGCCTTTCATCGAGACCGTCGCAAAGCTCAATCGGCCGCCGATGCGAACGGCGCGAGATTTGCCTTCAGATCAGCAGCGAGCAGACGATGGAACAACTGCTCCCCCGCCTCCCGGCGAACCGACAACCGTCCCGCGCCGTAAGCCCGTGACTTCAGACCGCGCTGAACGTCCTCACAAATTCCGAGATCTTCGTCCTGCACGCGGTTGCCGACGTTGACCGACTCTGCGTTATAAGCGCTCCGAGCTTCGCTCACGTCACTGAAATAGAAGTCAAAAATCACTGTGCAGTGATCCGCGTCCACTGGGATCACATAGTTGGTATCCATGTATCCCTCGTAACAGTTGATCATCAGATTGGGATATTGCCAGAAATACCATGCGCGATCGCCCTTCCGCGTGGCTCCGGTTGCAGCATCTTCATCTGACGCAACCATCGGACTCGACTGCAGGCAGTAACTGTCCTCGTTCTCGATCGTGTATTGCTTGTAATCGAGCACAGAACTCAGCCCCTTGTGCAGGTGGGGCACGTGATATCCGCCGTCGAGGTAGTTGTCGACATAGACCTTCCAGTTGCAGTTGATGCTGTAGCTGCGGCGGTCGAAATAGTGGAGCTTGCTGATGCCGAGAGGCGCGACGCGACGAACGAGTCCACCGAGAAATTCGTGCAACGAAACTGCGTCCGGGTCGAGATTGACGAAGACAAAACATTCCCAAGTCTCCACTCGGATAGGCAGTAGACCATTCTTCGCACGATCGAAATTCTCGACGCCTTCAAATTCGGGCATGCCTTTCAGCGCTCCATCCAACCCGTATTTCCATCCGTGATATGGACACTGCAGGATGGCGGCCTGTCCGCACGGCTGGGTTACGACGGCCGCGGCATGATGCCGGCAAACGTTATAAAAGGCGCGAAGGGCACCATCAGCGCCGCGCACTACTACGACTGGCTCGCCGGCAAGTCGCGTCGCAACGAAGTCTCCCGCGTTTTGCACTTGGCTGGTGCGAGCGACCAGTTGCCACGTCTTGCTGAACACATTGAGCCGCTCAAGTTCGGCAATGCGCGGGTCAATGTACCAGGGCGCAGGAATAGTCGACGCCTCCGACAAGGGAGCGCGGTCGTTGTAGCTGGATAGAATCTGCTCGATGGAAGCGTGCATATTTATGCTCAAGGATGATTTGGCAGCCGAACGAAAGAATAACGCAACACTGGACCCACTTAACGGCGATAATTTGCCCGCGCCTTGGGACGTGCTCCCGCCGCAATGGTGCGAGGCGTTCCGATGGCTCTTTGCAACACCGACAGGAACTGCTGAATCCTCGCGTCCTTCTTTTCCGATAATTCTCCCTGGCGGCGAAACAAGCCCGGGTCAAGTTCAGCGGTCAGCAGCGCATCCTGAAAACGCTCAACCATCCAGTCGATGATGGAAACCATCATCTCGATGTCGAGATCATCGCGCAGTTCGTGCCGCTCCAGACCGAAGCGCACGAAATTTACCGTACCGTAAGGATCTTCGCTGATGAGAAAGCGATTAATTTCACGCTTCAGCACGAGATCGGTGCCGTAATTTCCCAACAGCGAAATACGATATGGGATCCAATCTTCATGCACAAGATGCTCGGTACGCACCAGCCAGTAGCGAAGGACTTCGAAAAAGCCAGCCTGCCGGACATCTGCGGGAGCGTCCAAATAACGGGCGAAAGACCGGACCGCACGCTTGTAAACCTCGAAAAATAATCCGTCCTTGCTGCCGAAATGCTGAAAGATGGAACCCTTGGCGATGCCGAGAGCAAGGGCGATGTCTCCGACCCGCGCCGAATGATAGCCGTGCTCGGCGAAATGGAGCGTTGCCGCTTCGACAATGCGGCTCCGCTTCGCCTCCGATCGCGGACGCGAGTTGCCCTGGCGCTGGTATTGCGGAGGTGCAGAGCGATTGCTGGCGATTCCGGGCATATAGAAATGACTTTAAGTCACGCCAGCATACTGCAATGAAACTCGTGTTTCAACTTCATTTTTACTGGCTAGTGAGGTAAGGTTATTCGATTCTGGTCGACTATCGTGACTCGTAGTCAAAATCGAGAGCTCAACTCGAAATCCACATACGACGCCATTGTCATCGGCGCGGGCCATAACGGACTGACCGCAGCGGCCTATCTGGCGCGGGCGGGCCTTTCGACTTTGGTCCTGGAGCGGCGCGACATCGTCGGGGGCTGCTGCGTTACCGAAGAAATCGCGCCGGGCTGTCGAGTCTCCACAACCTCTTATATTGCGAGCATGTTCAGGCCGGAAGTCATCTCAGAGTTGGGTCTTGCGGAGCATGGTCTGCGCATGATTCCGTGCGATCCGGCAATTCAAGTGCCCTTTCCCGATGGTCACGTGGTGCCATGGTGGGCCGATCGTGAGCGGGCGCGGCAGGAATTTTCTAAGATTTCCACCAAAGATGCCGCGCGATTTGTGCATGTCGATGATCAGCTGAAAAAACTGGCACGCTACCTGCAACCGTTTTTCATGGAGCCACCGCCTGAGATTGACACATCGAGTCTGAAGGGCTGGAGCGACCTGTTCCGCACGGGGAAGCGGTTCCGAGGCATCTCCAGCGCAGAGATTTCGCAACTGGTCTCTTTCCTGACTGGCAGTCTCGGTGAGTTTCTCGACCAAAACTACGAATCCGAGAAAATGAAGACGATGTTCCTTGCCAACAATGTTTATGGCAAGCATGGAGGGCCCTATCAACCTGGAACGGCGATTGGTCTTCTGTTTCACCTGCTGAGCGGAGGCGAACACGAACTGCAGGGTTTCTACGGCCACGTGATGGGCGGCATGGGATCGATCACGCAGGCCCTGGCTGCCGCCGGCAAGAAACTGGGAGTGGAGATTCGAACGGGAGCGTCGGTGTCTCACATCGATGTTCGAAACGGGCGCGCGCGTAGTGTGGTTCTTGAGGACGGCACGGAATTGCGGGCGCGCGTGGTGCTCTCCAATGCCGACCCGAAGAGAACTTTCCTGCAATTGCTCGACGCGAAGGATCTGCCGGAAGATTTCCTGTTTGCCGTGCGCGGAATCAAGATGCAGGGGCCGTGCGCGAAGGTCAACATGGTCTTGGCAGAAGAGCCTCGATTCACCGGCACCTCGCCCAAGGCCACAGCCCTGGAGCGCACCTTCTACACGCTGGTCCCATCGCTGGAATTTGCTGAGCGCTGCTATGACATCGCAAAGTTCGGAGAGATTCCCGAAGAGCTCTGGGTGGACTGCGTCATTTCGTCCAATGCGGATTCTTCGCTGGCGCCCATCGGCAAGCACATTCTGACATGCTTCGTACAGTACGTGCCTTACCGTCTACGGGAAGGCAATTGGGACGACAAGCGAGAACTGCTGGGCGAACGCGTAATAAAGAAGATAGCCGAGTATGCACCCAATGTCCCCGGGTCGATTCTGGCTCGTCAGGTCCTGACTCCACTCGATCTCGAGCGCACTTATGGCCTAACCGAAGGCAACATCTTCCACGGCGACTTACGGCTGGAGCAACTCTTCTTTATGCGTCCCGTACCGGGGTGGTCACAGTACCGAACGCCGGTCGACGCATTGTATTTGTGCGGCGCCGGTGCGCATCCTGGAGGCGGAGTGACGGGAGCCCCTGGCCGCAATGCAGCGCACCAGGCGTTGCGCGACTGGAAGAAAGGACGCCTGCGGGAGGCGGCAGCATGAACTCCGGCAACGGTCATTCCGCTTCGTTCCCCAGGACGGCCGACATCGTTATTCTCGGCGCAGGCGTGATGGGAACTTCCATCGCATTTCATCTTGCGAAGCGCAATGCGGGCAAGATCGTCATCATTGACAAGGACCATGTTGGCCGCGGCGGCAGCGGGCGATCCTCTGCACTCGTTCGGATGCACTATAGCTTCCCAGCCGAAGTGCAGATGGCGTTGATCAGCCTGAGCATGTTCCAGAATTGGCAGGAAGTCGTCGGCGCGCCCGGAGATTTTCGCAAGACAGGGTTCGTGCGCATCGTGCATCCGAATGAAACCGAGCGACTGAAGCTGAATATCGAGATGCAACGAAGGCTGGGTGCGAGCGTCGATCTGATCGACAAACATCAATTGCATGAACTCGAGCCGGATTGGACAATCGATGACGTCGAACTCGCCGCCTACGAACCCGACTCGGGATATGGCGATGGTGCGGGAGTTGCGGGAGATTTTCTTGCGGCTGCACGCAATCTAAGCACAACGTATCTTCCCCGAACAGAGGCGATAGCTCTGATTTTGGAGGGCGATCACGTGGGCGGCACCGTCACCTCCAGGACGGAACAATTTCGGCTCCCATCGTCATCCTCGCCACCGGCCCGTGGACCGGGCCACTCCTGCAGCAGGCGGGCTGCGACTTGCCAATCGAATGTGAATATCACCAGGTCGCGATTTTGCGCAACGCTCGGGGCAGGAAAGGTGGAGGCTGCGCCTGTATCGACTCGGTCACCGCTACTTATTTTCGATCCGACGCGCACGACAAATTTCTGGTCGGTGATTTCTACGGCAAGCGTCCCGTGGATCCTGACGATTTTCCGCAGCGCGCGTCTGACGATTCCCTGGCGGAAATCATAGAGCGCGCGTGTCGTCGGCTTCCGAAGCTGGAAGCGGCCGAGGTGATGCGGGGCGTAACCGGTGTCTACGATATGACGCCAGACTCCCGCCCGTTGCTTGGCGAGATTCCCGGCGTGCGTGGACTCCATGTGTGCGCCGGATTTTCCGGCATGGGCTTTAAGATCTCGCCCGCCATCGGTCTGGTGATGAGTGAACTTGTGCTGGACGGTAAGGGCAAAAGCATCGACATCAGCGCGTTCCGTCCTGATCGTTTTGCCGACAACTGCCCTATCAAGGCGGAGTACGAATACATCGACGACTAGCAAGTCGCAGGAGGAAGCATGAAAAAGAAAGGCATACTCGAACGATTGAAAGACGGGCCGGTCCTCGGCGACGGCGGTTACTTACTTGAACTGGAAAAGCGCGGATGGGTGCGCGCGGGTCCGTTTACTCCCGAAGTGGCGTTGACATATCCGGCCGCCCTGCGCGAGTTGCATGTCGAGTTTCGCGAAGCGGGTGCCGAAGTCCTGCAGGCGCTCACGTTTTATGCGAGCCGCGACAAGCTCGCCACCGTAGGGCTCGAAAACCGGCTGGAGGAACTCAATCGATCGGCTGTTCGGGTAGCGCGCGATGTCGCGGGCGATCAGTGCCTGGTCGCAGGAAATCTCAGCCTTACATGGATGTATGAGCCCGGCAGTCCTTCCGCTGCAGATCGCGTCCGCAAAACCTTCGATGAGCAACTCGCGGTACAGGTCGACGAAGGAGTGGACTTCATCATCGGCGAAACTTTTTCGTGGTTGGGAGAAGCGCTGATTGCCGTAGAGCGCGCGAAGAAAACCGGGTTGCCTGCAATGGTGACGATCTGCTTCGAAAATAAGGACGAAACCGCCGAAGGCAAGAGCGCTGCCGAAGCCGCAAAGGCGCTGTTCGGAGCGGGGGCCGACATAGTCGGCATGAATTGCCTGCGTCCGCCGGAGCACATTCTCGGCCCCATGGAGCAGATGCGCAATGCAGTCGACGGGTATCTCGCCTGCCAGCCGGTCGCTTACCGCACTCCGAAAGACAAGCCTGACTTCACGAGTCTTCCGGAGTTCCCCTATTCGCTGGATCCTCTCCAATTAACGCGCAAGGACATGGCAGATTATGCCCTCAATGCGCGCGACCTGGGAATCAACTTCATCGGCGCATGTTGCGGAACGGTCGCCATGCATATCCGGGAAATGGCGCGCGTCCTCAACAAATTGCCGGAAGATTCTCGCATTTGGAAGAAGGGTGGCGAGAAGCCTATGTCAGCCTACGAATACTACGATCACGACAATGTAAAGGTAGAGAGCGCGAAGTAGTCGAAATCCAAACGCGGGTCTAGGCAAGGACCCGCGTTTGTCCAAAAAGTTTCGCCGCGGAAATTATCCTGCTTTTCTCATCTCAGGATCCTGGGCATGCACAAGCGGCATCGCGACGAGGTGTTCACTCAGGAACCAGACCTGTAATTCGTTGGGACGCAGCACGTCGCTGACGACAAGATCGTTGGTGCCATCGTCGCCCAACTCATCCGCGCGCTTCGCCAGTTCCCGGCAATGCCCGATAATAATCTGATGCGCGTCGAGAAGACGCGAGATTTGGA
Source organism: uncultured Acidobacteriota bacterium (assembly GCA_963700225.1). GTDB lineage: Bacteria > Acidobacteriota > Terriglobia > Terriglobales > Acidobacteriaceae > Sulfotelmatobacter. The sequence continues at coordinate 264,282 of CAVOWU010000009.1, read as the reverse complement.
CAGGAACCTCTTCCCTGCCTCGCGGCGGACGCTCAATCCGGGTAGTCTCGGCGATATCGGCGGCCATGGCCAGAGAGACTCCGCCGAGTAATTGGATTCGCTCGGCGATGGTATCGACAATTTCCGCTTGCTCGCCGTAGTGTTTGTCGAACAAAAGATGGAGCTGATAGAAAGTCGGCCCGGCGACTTGCCAATGAGACTTCTTATACAGGTCGCGCAACGTCATGGTATCGGCGAGCAAAAGATTCAATTGCTCGGTCATCTCCAGACGCACCGGTTCCTCCAACTCGAGCGGCAGGGCATGTGAAACCGTGCCATAGGCTTGAATCTCCCGGGCGCGCTGGTGCAGTCGCGGTTGTGCGCTGAGCGCGGTCTGACGGCTGGCAACTACTTTCTTCGGCATATGAATGTCTCCTCACTCTCGAAACTTGCTCGCGCGTCGATTCCTGAATGCGTTCGGCGCAGCACACGGTTTGGATGCCGTATGACCGGATAGGATGCCACGTTTTCGGAATGACCGAAAACCGCAGCAAGCGGACCGCCGGCGAACAGTCCGCTCCTCTCGGGAATATCTTCGAGTTCATTCCGCGCGGAGCACCGGAGCAGGGTCGAGTGCATTCGTCGCGGTTTGACGTGCCCACAGGCGGTTGCTATGATCGAAATGCGGGGTGGAGCAGTCTGGTAGCTCGTTGGGCTCATAACCCAAAGGTCGGTGGTTCAAATCCACCCCCCGCAACCAAAACTCTCTTTTGGTTTCAATGGGTTGAGCCAATCTCACAAACGGACTCGACGACTCTAAACCCAGATTCCCAGCCGATTTTTCAGAAATTGTTTACGCACAGATTTACGCAACTGCCCTCTTGGCGCGTTGCCCGTGAGCCTAGTCTTCTCATGCTCGCAAGCTCGACCATTCCTCGACTGTCCGTGACGCACGTTCCCGTTATGCTGTGATGAACCCCGCTGTGCTGGAAAGCGGTTCGCCACACATTTGTCACTGGGAAGTGGTTCTACTCGCCTGAAAGGTTCCAACGCTTGTTTTTGACCTTTGTGACCAACTAGAAGTGCGTTCTGGAGCGCTGTGGTGTGCGCTCCGACGAAGCGGATCGTGCTCTAGGAAATTCCACTTCTTTGCCCTGTTGGAAGCGATGGCGAACATAAGGCGAAGATGTTAGACTGCCGTTGTGGATGAGGACAGGAAGCGAGTATTGTTGATCGCCGCCTCGATTTTGGCGGCCCGCAGACTCGCACAGTACGATAGCGGAGCGCGTGTTCCTGCAACGGTAGCTGCCATTGCAGATGGAGTCCGCTGGGCAGAGCGGATCATGGAGGAGATTGATCGACGGCACCCTCCCAGACGGGGGGACGATCTAGTGCCCTCGCGAACAACCCGTGACTGAGATTTCGGATGACAGAGAATTTACCAATTATCGCTTTTGACACAAGTGCTCACAACAGACTCGCTGATGATGGCACTCGTTCCCAGCCTGTGATCGCAGGTATCAGAGCCGGATTTTTCTTCCGGTTTGCTGGGTTGAGCATCGAGGAGTTGATTTCCACCTCAGATAGGATCAAAAGGGCTGCGCTCTTTGCTTCGTGCGCAAGCCTTCAATCAGATGCGTCAGATAGCCTCTATCCTCAAAACGAACTGATCCGACTTCTCGTGGTTCAGCATTTCAAGAATACTTCTACCTTTAACTGGACAGCGGTCGATGTCCGAGCATGGGAATACGAGGATGCAATTCGCCGCCGCTACTTCATAACCGACGAGCATTTGGCGGCAGACCAGCGCCGGGAACTCAAGAACAGACAGAAGAATTACAAACAGATGTTTTCCAGTCTGCGCCCAGAACTTCGGAAGGTATTCGATGCTCACCGGGAGCCACCCCCGACGACGCTGCGTGAGGCAGTATCTCGACTCCAAAACACGGACAAGAGTTTGATACACAGCACGGGTAAACTTCTCTATGATCGCGGAGCCGGAACCGATGCCAGCCTAGCTACTGTCAAGCAATTCATCGAGGTGTGTCCACCGTTCCGCGCCCTTATCTACGCAATGATCATGTCATGGTATGACCTTGGCGTTCGCGACCCACACGTCGGCGAGAAGTTCAGGGCTGGTGGAAATGATCTATTCATGAGCATCTACCTGCCTTACTGCGATAAGTTCGTGACCGCTGAGAAGAACGGCGAGCAGGAGAAGTGCTTAAGGGAGATTGCATTCTTAACAGGTCTGAAGACCGAGATTTTGTCATACGACGCATTCTGCGATAGCGTCTTGGTCGGCGTATAGAAAGTGTCGTCACCAACTACACCCTCCCCTTTCTCCGAACTCGATATGACTGCTGACGAATTCCACCAGTGTGCTCAGGGTTTTCTCGTTCTATTTTGCTGCATCGTTAGTTCCCAGGTGCATCGTCTCGTCTCCACAAGGCAATGCCATCTACCCCTACAGCCAGCATTCCCAACGAAGGGGCGATGCTCTGAACTTCGGTTTCCGAATCATCCGCCGCGTTCGATGTCTCTCCTGCTTGAACGGTTTTGTTGGCGACCGTTTCGTAGGCATAAGCAGTAATCGTGCTGGAGAAGTTTCCAGGGACGTTTACGGAAAGGCGAATCCATCCGTAATGTGTCTTGCCTCCAATCAGGAATTTGACGCCCAAGTAACGATTCGAAACCAGGTACCAGTTCCCGTCGTATCCAAAGGTTGAATCGTGATTGCTCTTGTGCTCAATCGCGATTTGACCCTTCGCGCTGGAAAAGTGCGCCGCCGCTCCGATTTTGGCTCCGCGAACCAGAGCTGAGGCATAAGGTCCCAAGAACCCACGACTGGTTTTGTGTCCCATCACCTTTCCGCCCGTCAACGCTTTGGCAACGAGGGTAGTATGGTGTTGGCAGCAAGTCCCCGTCGATCCTCCCTGGAAAGAAAACTCAAAATCCGGAATACCGTCGTTGTTGAGGTCAATCGACACAGGCTCGGTGATTGAAACAAGCTTCTTGGTGATAACAACTTTGCCCTCGGCCGGCTGAATCAACGCCAGCACCGTTACACCAGCAGCGGCCGCCGCCAAGGAATAAACGTTCAGGCGCTGGTCAGTGACTTGAGAGCCATTTCCGCGAGGCGATTCGCAATTCATCTTGATCCTCCGCAAAGTCTATCCCAGGTTCGGAGCCCACATCGGGACTCGGCTCTGAGTGAGCAGCCGGACGACCCGAAGAACCGACTCTTGCTCGGGAATCAGTTCTTGTCAATATTTGCGAGCTAGCCTGTGACTGGCCCACAGTCGACGAACCAAGTCGCTCCTTTGCACGGAGTTATGGGATCTTGTTGCCTGTTTCGCCGGCGCCAGTAAGTGTCCGTGTGAAGTCGATCTGGCGTAGCGTCCGTCCGCCTGCTTGAGTCCGGGGTTAATGAGTGAAATCGGGATTTCAGTAAGATCGCCATAACTCTGGCTGAGACACAAGCTAGGCGGTTGAACACACCCCGACTAATCCGCATTTTTATCCCCTTATTGATAACACGCCTGTCAAGTGTGAGGACTTCGTCGAGCGAAGCGCTGAAAAAGCTGATGGCCCTTTGACTCCGTCCTTGGCCGCTATCGTTTCAATCACTTACACCTTTTCTGCCCTACAAACGTGGTGCAAAACTTTTTGTGGAGACCCGAGGCCCTCAGATCATGTAAATGAGGGAAACGCGCGCGGCACTGGGCTCGATCGCGGAATAATTCCCACGTCTGGCAACCGCAACCGACTCTGCCGTTTATCCAGGATAGCGCTTCATTCTAAAGAACAAGATCACGACGATGTTGTCGGCGCTTCAATTGCACTGACATTCCAAATTCTGCCGGTCGTTGGAAATGTCTGCCGTCCAGGGTCGTTATTCCGGATGACAGTCTTCAATCGTGACCGTTACATCCGACAGGTTGTTAATCAGAGATTGAAGGTCGCCAGAACTGTGGTCGATGCGTACTTTCCATCTGACAGATCCTAACGATGGAATTGCTAGTTTAGCGGGCCTACCCACGAAGCTTCCGCCCGACCATTGAATTCGGTAGCGCTTAATCAGCACTTTCTCTGGGAGCTGGCTCTCAAAGGTGAGCGTCGTGGTCACGTACTGAGCGCTCTCGAGCGATGGCACCGCACTCTCGATTCGCGACGAAATATGGTCACACGGCTTGATGGCAGACCTCGCGCCGGGCTGCGCAAGAAGACAGATCAGCATCATTGCGCGTCCGATCCACGGTCCGTAGGTTAACAGGCACAAACTCCTAAGCGAGACGAATCATTCCGCCTCCACCGGGGATCGGTCCTGCGAACAAGCGACCGTCCGGCGCGAAGTCGAGTTGCGCGAGTGAATCGGGAATACTGCCGTGTTTTTTCCCTGGAGCCACGCGATAGTCGAACGGGATGATGCCTTCCCCCGCCATGTTCTGTGGCTTGAGCGCCTGGTTTGAGGCAGCCACTGCGTCCCATTGCGCAAGGAAATCCGAAGCTTTCCACTTCGCAAGTCCGGTCGGATCAATTCCAAGGTTGTGACTCCAAAGCCGGAGCCGGAAGTCTCCAACGAGGCTGGGCTCGGCGATGGAGAGGTTCATCTCGCTGTCGAGGTCGAAACTCCGCACGTTTGCATTGGCCGAGCCAATCGACATCCAGCGATCGTCGACCATTACAAACTTCGAGTGCACCGCACGGTTTTTCATCGTATAAAGGCGAACCCTGGACCCCAAGCCTGCGACAATGCGGCGGAAGGTTTTCGTACTGCAAATAGTCTCCGTGCTGCGTGATTGCGTTGACTCCGTCGTCTGCAGCGGCGGCTGCCACCACCACCATGATCACGATGAGCTTGGAATTGGCGCGCCCTTGGGCCACGATCCAGTCGGCAAGATCGACTGCGATCATCGAAGATTCCACCGAAACTTTCCACGCAATCGAGCAACTGATCGAAAGCGCCCACTAAGGTGCCGTGTCCTATATTGCGGCCTGCGAAATCTAAGGGCAATTTCTCAGTGTGCTTGTCGTAACATCGCCATAGCACTCAAAGTGCGAGGCTGAAAACTGGAAGCATGGTAGTTGCTTCAGTTTGAAATTCTTAGGATCGTTTCCCTTGCAGCTGATTCCAGAAAATGAGGGCTATGATGATCAAGGTGAAAAACAGGGCAATGTTGCCGCGGTGAAGGGCTTGCGGTGCGAGGTAAAGCGCGAGGGTTCCCAGACAAAGTAAAGTGGCGGCCAAAAGAGCGAATGGGTTCTTCATGCTGTTCCCTCTCGTTTCTTAATTATAAGGTCTGCGTGGCCTCGCGTGGCATGGGGGGAACAACTGATTGGATCAAGCCAATTTTCTCGCCCCACTAGGCGTCTCGCGGCGTTGCCTCGCGTCGCCTAAGACATTCGTAAAACAAGCAAGGTCGCATCGTCGCGGAAATTCCCGCCGCAGAAGGCCGTGACCTGCTGCATGATAGCGCGTTGAACTTCGAGCGCGCTTCCGTGGCATGCGCGAGCGGCTTCCAGTAGGCGCTCGTCGCCGAACTCTTCGAGATTGGCGTTCTCTGCTTCCGTGATGCCGTCGGTTGAGAGTAGCAGTTGGTCGCCGGGTTCAAGTTGCGACGTGTAATCTTGGTAGGTCCACTCAGGCAGCGCACCCAGCACTGCTCCTCCTCCGGGCAAAGTTTCGGTTGTGCCGTTACTCCGTAACAGAACTCCGGGTGAGTGTCCGGCATTCTCATAGGTGAGCGTGCGTGCGCGGGCATCGAGCACTGCATAGAAGAAAGTCACAAACTTTCCCGAAGCGATGTTTGCACAAAGGAACTTGTTCAGTTTTGTACAGACCGCTTGAGGCGATGCCTCGGCGGTGGCGAAGGCGCGAAAGGATGCCTGGAGATTCGCCATGAGCAACGCAGCGGTGATTCCCTTTCCCGCGACGTCCCCGATACAAATACCAATGCGATCCTTGTCCAGTTGAATCACGTCGAAGTAGTCGCCACCGACTTCGCGCGCGGGCTGCCACGCTCCGGCGATCTGAGTTCCAGCAAGCTGCGGAAGGGTGTTGGGGAGCAGCATCTGCTGTATCTCGCGCGCCCGCTTGAGTTCTTCTTCCTGCTGCTGCAGCGCGATGGTTCCTTTCTCAACGGTTTGCTCCAGCAGTTGGTTACGTTGTTTCAGTTTTCGCTGCAATTCTTCGGCGCCGAAACCGGTAACAGTGGCGATGACCACGACGACGATGCAGAAATAACCGATCTTGGCGAAGAGAACCGAGAACGGCTCGGAATCGATTTTGGTCAACTGCAGGAAGAGTATCGAGCCCACGGCGCAGATCACGCCGAAGGTGATTTGGATCGGGAAAAATGCGATCCAGTTCCACGGGAATGGCCTCCACACGTACAGTCGGCGGCTGGCGAAGGCTAGAGGAGTGAGCAGGTTGCCTACCGTTAGGGTTGCAACCATGATGATCAAAAGTGAAGGTCGCTTGCCAATCGAGGCTAGGAGGGCATAAACCACGAATCCGACAAGAACGATCGCCTGCTCGACCTGGAGCACTTGCCGCCAAAGAAGCGAACGTTTCTTGGGGGTGACGGAAGGGGCGTTCACGGCTGGCTCACGGCGATAATTGGAGCCGCCAGCTTAGCGCGGAGGCGCAGAAAAGTCATCCAGGAAATGGCGAGTTCTCAGATTGCCGTGTTCGCTCTTCTCGCCGGGACCGTTGATGGTTGGCAAAAAATCGGCATAATCCTCTAGTGTTCTTGCCTTTATTCACTCCAGCGGCCTTGGCGATCCACCAACTCGGAACGAGGCGAAGGAATAGTGTTAAACGCCTCCCAAGTCTGTTAGTGGGCCTTCCGTGACTTGTACTGATCGATACCACCTACGCCCTGGCGAACGATGGAGATGAAACGATCGAGAGCAGACGTGAGACGACGGCGCTCGCCTGTAACGATAAAATCGAACAGCAGGCCGTCGAAGACGGCAATGCAAACGTCGGCCAGAGGCTGTTCGCGAAAAGGCTCAGACATAGATTGAAATGCGAGACCTCGCCAATCCAGAGCAGATTGCTTCATCGTGACCGCGTATTCTTCAGGATTTAGGGTGGCCACGATTTGAGTTTCATAAAGGAGCCGGAAGTAGACGAGGTTGTCGCGTCGCGTGGCCCACTCCCAGAACATCTTTAGAGGAGCGGTACGTCTGCGCGGCGCCGTTGCGGCCAGAGCACTCAGTTTAGTCTGCAGTCTGCGATTGACCTCCTGCATAACGTCCTGTAGCAAACCTTCCTTGGACTTGAAGTGAAACATAAGCATGCGCGGGCTGGTATTAAGGGCGCCTGCGAGCGGCCGGAGCGACAGGCCGGACACGCCATGTTCGAGCAGGTATTCGAGAACTTCGTCGAGTATCACTTGTTTTCGAGTTGACATGTAACGATCGTTACATGTTACAGTCGTTACAGTCAATCTATTCTTTTGAGGTGCCACCGTGGACGAGGTGATCGACAAAGCAGGGCTCGCGGGCCTTAAACAGCGCCCGCATGGCCTTTTGATGGCTTGGGTGAATGTTGTGCTGATGGTTGCGTTGCAATTGCCTTTGGCGGGGAGATTATTCCCGGGCGAGAGTCTCGGAACGCAGGTAGAGCGCGAAGGGGTGTACTGGACACTAACGGCAATTCTGCTGGGCTATATCACTCTGGTAGAACGCCGGCCAGTGTCTTCAGTGAATCTGCGCTGGCCGACTTGGAAGAGTTTGGGCTTCGGCGTAGCTGGGGGCCTTGTGATGTTGATGGGTATCGCGTTCCTCTACATCAAGGTATTGCCGGCGCTCGGACCGACGACGTCGGAGAGTCAACTCGATACTATACGGACGATGCCGCTATGGTTTCGGCTTGCGCTTGTTCTCAGGGCTGGGGTCTTCGAGGAACTCTTTTATCGCGGGTTTGTCATCGAGCGCCTTACCGAGCTTATCGGACTTCGGTGGTTGGCGGCGGTGATCTCTTTAGCGGCATTCACCTATGCTCACCTCGGCTACTGGGGGTGGGCTCACCTGTTGATTGCCGGATTCGGGGGATTTATTCTGTCGGGGCTCTATCTATGGCGGCGCGATCTTCCTACCAGCATGATTGCCCACCTTGTAACAGACGGGGTTGGGTTTCTAGCGGGGTGATGCAAAATTAACCTGGTCGGGGTTCGACGCCTTATTTCGCATCCACAAGTGCCGCAGGTCAAGACTCGCTCCGGCTCGGTACACGCGCTTCCGTTCGCGCCCACCTGTCGGAAAAGATGGGCGATCAAGAAGACGCAACTCTTCCACGACGAGGGGGCAGCCTGTACTCCCGATAGAGGATAAATCACGCCCGGAGCCCATTCTGAATCTTGACTGGGGGTCATACCCTGCTGTAGCGTTACCCGGTCTTTCGGGAGGAGTTGTAAATGCTCCGTCGGTAGCCTATTGCAGACGAGTGCGGCGCCTTCAATTGCTTCATCGAGCATTTTCCATCCCGGGGCAACCGGCGTTGCCGTTTGCAAACGCTGCCGCCCCCTTTACCGGCAGCGGGAAATCCAGGGAGATGTTGCCATGGAGATCGGACGAACCGCACGGGGGAATTACAACACTGCCTAGGAGGATTATGTCCCGCAAATTCAGGTTCATCTCCCCCACGATCACAATTCTCACAATTGTGTTTCTTGCCCACACCCTAGCCCAAGCCGAGCCCCTGCCCCTGTTGACGCGCCATGTGCGCGATGTAGTTGTCAACGGTCAGGCGCCGTTAATCGGAAAACTTCCGCCCACACAGATGATGCACTTCGATGTTGTTATGGCGCTGCGCGATCGCGCAGGTCTGCAAGCCTTTGTGCAGGAAGTCAACGATCCCACAAGCCCGTCTTACCATCAGTTCCTTACGCCGCAGGAGTTTACCGCCAGATTCGGACCCAGCCAGGAAGACTGGGACGCACTGGTTGCTTTCGCGAAAGCGGGCGGCTTTGAGATCATCAACGGAACCCGCGAAGAAAGGGATCTCAGGCTCACCGGCACGGTGGCGAACATCGAAAGGGCCTTCCATGTGAGCATGGGGGTCTATCAGGACCCCACCGAAGACCGCACGTTCTTCGCCGCGGATCGAGAGCCCACCGTGGACCTTCCTTTTCAGCTTTGGCACATTACCGGCCTCGATAATAATTCCAAGCCGCATCCAATGTATGTCAAGAAGAGCGACTACGCGAAGGCCCACGGAATCAATCCCAGCAAAGTCGTGAGTCATGCCACCACCGGCTCCGGCCCTTCAGCTTCGTTCCTGGGCAGTGACATGCGAGCGGCCTACTACGAAGGAACGGCGCTCACCGGCTCCGGCCAGAACATCGCGCTATTCGAATTCGCGGGCACCGATTTGGCCGACCTGACCACGTATTACAAGAACGTTGGGCAAACGGAACCTTACACTCCCACCCTCATTTCCACGGGCGGGTATGGTACGAGCTGCGTCGACAGTGGCAGTAGCGCTTGTGACGATACAGAGCAGACCCTCGACATGACGCAGGCCATGGGCATGGCACCGGGCTCCACCATGCTCTACATGTACGTCTGCGGCGACGTCCTAGCTAATGGATCGGGAAATATCAGCGACACTGCCTGCATCAGCGCGATGGTTTCAACCGCTGCTGCTCCTTTATCCAAGCAGATCAGTTGCTCGTGGGGCTGGACACCGGCGGACCCCACCACTCTGGACCCGTACTTTGAGCAGATGGCGTCTCAGGGGCAGAACTTCTTTGCGGCATCCGGCGACAGTTCCGCCTGGTCTGCGTCGAATGAGGCGTGGCCAGCCGACGATGCGAACATCGTCTCGGTCGGCGGGACTGACTTAACAACCGCCAGCGCGGGTGGCCCCTGGAAATCGGAAACTGCCTGGGCAGACAGCGGCGGCGGCATCTCGCCGGATTCCATCGCGATTCCCTCGTGGCAGAAGCTCTCGGGAGTGATTACCTCGTCCAACAAAGGGTCCACAACCTTACGGAATGGTCCCGACGTTGCTGCTAACGCAAACTTCACCTTTTACGTTTGCGCTGACCAAACCACCTGTACGGCAAACGACTACGGTGGAACCAGCTTTGCCACGCCCATGTGGGCGGCCTACCTGGCTCTGGCTAATCAACAGGCCGCAACTAACGGGGACTCGATCGGCTTCATCAATCCGATCATTTATCCGGCGGCTTTGGGTTCCAGCTACAGCACCCTGTTCCACGACGTCACCAGTGGCAGTTGCGGCACCTATTCGTCCATCACCGGCTACGATCTGTGCACCGGGTGGGGCAGTCCGAATACCACGGGCCTGATCAACCTTTTGGCTGGATCTTCAACCCCGAGCTTTACCTTGTCGGATTCGCCGAGCAGCCTGACGATTACACAAGGCGGAAGCGGCACCAGCACCATCACCGTCACGGATGTAGGTGGATTCACGGGCAGCGTAACGCTGGCTGCGTCTGGTCTGCCGAGCGGTGTGACGGCGACGTTTGGCACGAACCCAACCACTGGAACAAGTGTGCTCACGTTGACCGCAAGCAGTACGGCGACAACCGGATCGTCCACGGTGACGATCACCGGAACCTCCGGCAGCTTGACTGCAACCACGACGCTTGCCCTGACTGTGAATTCGGCTGCGACGCCCAACTTCAGCATCGCTGCCTCGCCGACTTCGGTCACAGTAACTCAAGGCGCCAGCGGAACCAGCACGATCACCGTCACCAGTACGGGCGGGTTCAACTCGGCAACGACGTTGAGCGCGAGTGGCCTACCCAGTGGTGTGACAGCGGCGTTCTCCACCAATCCGGTCACCCCGCCGGCCAACGGCAGCGCGACCTCAACCCTCACACTGACCGCTTCTTCAACTGCCACAGTCGGTGCCGCTACAGTGACGATCACCGGAACCTCGGGCTCAACCAGTCACAGCACAACGATTACCCTAACGGTGAATGCCTCTTCGGGAACACCGAACTTCACCCTGTCTCTGTCGCCATCTTCATTCACGGTCGATGAGCGCGGCAGCGTATCTACCACCCTAACAGTCACCAGCGTCAATGGGTTCCATTCTGCGGTCGAATTGAGCGTGAATGAATTCCCCAGTGGCGTATCGGCGACGGCCTCGTCCAACCCCGTCACTCCTCCGGCAAATGGAAGCGTGAACGTCACGATTACTTGGAGCGCCACCAGACGCGCCCCCACCGGAACGTCGACCATCGATCTGATCGGAACTTCCGGATCACTGACGAACGAGACGCCCGTGACCATAACGGTTGCACCATGACGATCGTCTGAGCAACCATCACGATCATCCGATCGCTGTCGCGCCATTAAGGCGAGGCAGCGATCGGATGTTTATCCAACCAGTCGAGCCGGGCCCCACGGGTCCGGCTCGATGTTTTTCGGCCTGCAGTGGGCGCAGAAGAAATCTGAAACAACTATTTAACTGGGTCGGTCTCGGACTCCAGCTTTAGCAGTTTGTAAAAAGAATCGCGAACCAATCCGCCCTGGACACCATTCCGTACCCCAGCACAGGCAAGTTGGCGCAGTGATCTACTTGGTCAACACCTTCGTCCAATAGCCTGATTCTTGTGGTTGTGGCGTAATGATGCGGATCGCCTCCGAGGATTGACTACCGGCATCGTGAGCGTTCCGAAGACTCCAATGCCTAGTCACCGGACACGAGTTCGGAGATCTGAATGCTCTCAAAATGTGCGAACCCAAACTGCCCGACTAGATTCCGCTACCTTCACGAAGGAAGGCTGTACGTGATTGACCCCAGGGGAGCACTAGGTCGGCACAAACCGAGATGCTCAAGCGCCTCTGGACAGCTTGTCTACGCTTGGCTTTGCTCCTCTTGCTCTATCTATTTGACGATTGAAATTGACGAAGAATTCGGGACGAGAGTCGTTGAGAAGCTTGAAGCGAAGAATGGCTTTAAGTTCAGCACATCAACCAATGAAACGAACGAGATGGAGATCACCTAAGAATCTCGCGCGTGAAAACTCGCTGAGGCCGGTTTCGTCGGGTCACGTTTCTGTCGCATAAGTATCGATCAAATGACGTACTCTCGGTTCCCGGGAAAGACAGCTGTTTATACGTCCTTCCAACTCACGATCCGCCTGGGTTTGTCTCTCATGCTGGCGCAGATGCTCTGCCCAGGAGTTCACCAAGAATATCTCCACATAACGATCCGCCACTTCAGTATCGCGGAAAATTCCCCACTGATACGCGCCATCGCGACGCCGAGTTCGACCATATTCATGCATCGCGTCCACAAATTCTGTTGTTCGCATTGGCATGACGGCATATTCGACGGTAACAAGCAACGGTCCCATCTCAACATCAGCCCCAACTTCCCCGATGAAGACGGGCATGCGCCAGTGGTTCCAGGGGCTGAGATCCGCGGTCGAATCGGGAAGTTGCGCGACAAGGGCAATTGCCGCCGTGACGATCGTGCCTATTCCAGCATAGACAAGCGCGGTTCCAACGCCCGACCGCTGCGCGACCGCGCCCCAAGCCGCGGTCCCGAGCGCATAACTTCCTTGATAGACAAGGATGAAGATGGCAAGGACTCGTGCTCTTACCCAATCAGGCGCCAGGTTCTGGACAAGGGCATTGATAAGAGAAATGAAAATGACCCACGCCGCACCTCCGACCAGCATAACTGCGGCTAGTGTGCTCAACCTGTGCAACCAGCTCATCGCTAAAATCACTAGCCCAAGACTCAGGACGCCCGTCGACACTATGGTCTCCGTCGCCCACCTGTCACGGGCTGATTGCATGACCAAAGCACCGATGATTGCGCCGCCGCCAAAAGAGCCGAGCAAGAGTCCATAGCCGGATGCATTCTGATTCACGCTTCGGGAAACCATCGGCAGCAACGCGAAGAGTGCGCTGGAGAAAAACATCACCACGCCTGTTCTGAGCAATACGGTCAGGATTGCCGGAGAGTGGCGGACATACCGAATTGCCGCAACGGTAGCTCCCGAAAGAGATTCCGGCGGCGTGCTTCTCTTGCGGACAGGTCTTTTCCACCTGGCAACAACAAGGATGACACCGAAGAACGATACGAAATTTGCGAGGAAGGCTGTGGCGACACCAGCAACCGATATGATCGTGCCAGCGAGCGCCGGCCCAACCGCTCGGGCGAGGTTGAATTCAATTCCGTTGAGCGCAGAAGCCGCTGCCAGGTCTTCCTTGGGCACCAATTCAGGCAGGATGGCACGCCATGCCGGCGCTTCGAACGCGTCCCCCGCCGAGAGAGCAAATGTGAGCACCAAAAGTATCCATGGCGACATGACCCCTGCAATGGTCAAGATCGCCAGGATCAAGGCGACGCCCATCATCCACGATTCAGTGAAAAGAACCAGCTTGCGGCGGTCGACGATATCGCCAGCAGCGCCTGCTGGAAGGGCCAGCAAAAAATACGGCAAGGAAGCGGCCGTCTGCGTCAGTGCAACATAAATCGGCCCGGCGCCGAGTGAAACCATCAACCATGCGGCGCCGACGTTCTGCATAAAGGCGCCGGCGTCTGAAATGACGTCCGCGATTAGCAGATTGCGAAAAATCGTTACGCGAAGCGGTCGCCACAAACTCAAGGAATTTCGAAGTCCCAAGTTCTTTTGCGCAGTATCTGTCAATTGACCGTGCCTGCCCCTCTTGTTTATGGCACATCAACTAAGACGCTCTAATTGCCGAGCGCGATCACCTGTAAGGAAATTGATCAAAACGAACATTATTTTCAGCTCCCATAGTAGCGTCCGTTCACTTCGGCGCCCATGACGGCGAAATCAGATTTTGAAGTTTCCAAGGGATCAGTCTTGAAAGTGAAATCGATCGAGGGTACGCGCACCGTTGCCTCCAGTTGTGCAGTCGCTTTGAAGCCTTCGAATCGGTACTGCCGCATTGGGTCTTCATACTTGACCGGCTCGTCAGCAGCTGTGAGGACCAACCTGAAATCCAGGAAGGCTGGGGTAGTTTCGGCATCCATCGCAGGCCAACGCGGCTGGTCAATGATGGGCGCATCGCTCACCTGCAGCATGGCCGTTTTGCCGTCAGAACTAAAGGTCAGGCTGTTAGATGGCACGGGCATAACCCAATAGAGGCCTTCTGGCGATATGGGAGAATGAAAGTCATGGATCTGGTTCGCAGGGGCCGCCGGCCCCTTGAATACGGTGAGTCACGTGTGGGCGAAAATGCCCTGGTGCGGCTGGCGTGCCGCCCAGTACTCACCCGCCATATAACTGTAGTCGGTTGTGGGAGTGCCCCAGGCGAGCCGGTTGCCTTTGTCATCTGTGCCCATTCCGTGAAAACCGCTGCAACGCGCCAGCTTTCCCTTGAAGTGATAGATGCTTGAGAGTTCGACGTTCGGCATCGCGGCCTGGTTGTGGTTGCCGTTTTTGTCGAGCCAAGGAATCGGGTACGGGCAAAAGCCTCCGTTGGACGGTTCGCGGTTTTGCGGGATGGGAGGAGAGCAGGCTCGCGGTGCAGATTGCGCGCCGACCAGCGCACCTGGCAGCGAAGCCGTCAAGCCCGAAGTGACAGCCAGTTTCAGCCAACGCCGACGGTCTAACCCCATCCGGGAAACGTAATCACTAGCCACAGCGCACCCCCTCGGTCAAGCTATTCTTCTTCGGTACAATCGAGGCATCTTCCATACCGGCTCGCTTGTTCCAGCCGTGGAAACGCGTGAAGTCACCCGCATTCCAGGCCTCGCGGAGTCCAGGAGTACTCAAGTCCCAGTCTGGGCGGATTTCACTCGTCACGACGCGCAGATCGTGCCAAAGATCAATGACCGATGGACGCCCCCAGAACCAGTAGCCGTTATAGATGCTGTAGATCACGCGGCCCGGCTTGAGCACGAGCGTATGCGGGATCATCGGATTGTGCTCCGGATCGGTGTACTCCTGGATATCGAGATCCTTTTGAATCGTTCGGTCGGGATCCGAAAGGAAAGTCCACTGGGCTCCTACAGATGCACGGAATTCCTGAAGAGTATGGTGATCGTCGGTAGAAATCGTTGCGATCTGCGTGTACGCCACCGCGATCCTCGGGTAGAACGCGGCAAGTTCCAAATGCTGCTGGTGTTCCTTCGGGCAGTAGTGGCCGCGCGCGAGCGTGAGGATTAGCGGATCATCGCCCTGCAGCTCACTGAGCTTGCGCAGTGTGCCCGTGTGATCGGGCAATTCGTAGTCAGGGAAAATACCTCCGGGCACAATATCAGAACGCATGATTCGACTCCTCTCGTTTCTCTCAAAGAGTGGTGACTTAATTTGAGCAAATTTCATTTTGTCATTCCGAATCGGGCTGAAAGCCCGGTGAGGAACCTGCTGTTCGCCGGGAAACGGCAGCTTCCTCGCGCGATAAAATCGCGCTCCGAAATGACAACTTTCAAACTGACCTACTCTTCTTAAAGATCCAGCATCACACCCGCGTTCGGCTGGGAACAGCATACAAGCACGTTCCCGGGCGCGGGCCTCTCGATCGGTTCAGGGTTATAAGTAATCGATCCGGCAATCAAACCAGTCATGCAGGTATGACACACTCCAGTCCGGCACGACCATCTGACCGGAACGTCGCACGCTTCGGCCAGTTCAAGCAAGCTTCCGAACTTCGAATCCCAAGCGGCAGTAATTCCGCTACGCGCGAATGAGACTGCTGGGCCAGATCCGGGCGCCCCCTGTGGCAAGTGAGGAGTGTGAGCAACCCGCGCCATGCCAGGGGTGATAGCCTCGAGAGAACCGAAGATTTCCGTGTGCACATTCCCGGCGAGCACACCCCAGTTTTGCAGCCCATCGCGCATGTTCTGCAAGAACGACGTGGGGCCACACAGATAGAAGTCACTGCCCTGTGATACGCCAATCCTCTCCAGCAAAGCTGTGTCGATGTGCCCGGGAGCATCGAAATCTGACCCGACTTTGTCGGTTGCCGCGGGCCTGCTGTACACGATATATCCTCGCCCTCGAGACAGCTGCTTCAGCAATGCACGTGATTCTTCAGCAAATGGATGGTCGACTCGATTGCGCGCTCCGTAGATCCACCAGACCTCTCGTTGCGATCTTTCGGCGGCGAGTGAGTGCAGCATCGACATCACGGGCGTCGCGCCCACTCCGGCGCTCAACAGAACCACAGGATTCTGGCTGGGACGCAGAGTAAAGCCACCGCGCGGTGCACTCACATCCAACACGTCGCCTTCTCGCGCACGGTTGCACAGAAACGAACTTCCAATCCCGTTCAATTCGCTCTTGACGCTGATGCGGAGATGATCGGCTGCCGGCAGATCGGACAGCGAATAGCTGCGAAGAACGGGCGGTTTACCCGGATCGACGAGCAACCTCAAAACAATAAATTGACCCGCCTGGAAGAGAGGAAGAGGCTGCCCATCGATTGGCAACAGAACGAAGGAAGTTACGTTCTCGCTCTCCTTATTAATACTCGCGACCCGCATCTGTCGAAAGCCGGGCCATGCCGGCGCTTGTTCCTCATAGGCGAGTCCCGGATTCCCTACCGCAGTTTTAGAGCTCAAGTCTTGTTGAAGCATTGCCTGGAATGAACTCTGCCAACCCTTGCTCAGTGCAGGAATCTGCAGCACGCGTTGCAGTTGCTCGCTGGTATGTCCTGGCAGATACAGGAGGGCGTCAACGTCGGCCACACTGATTCGCTCTGGACCTTCAGTAATTTTTGCAATGTCATCGCCTGCACCGACTTCTCCTTCCTGCAACACGCGAAAGTAGAATCCCGGTCTGTGATGTTCCACCAGCAGAGCTGCCATCCGAGGTTCATTCATGCGGATGCCGACGCGGTAGCACGTCACGCGTGGCTGCGTCACTTCAAATTCAGCACCGCCGATGCGGTATCGATCGCCGATGCACACCTCGTTATCAGGAAGTCCGTCGACGGTGAAGTTTTCTCCGAACTGGCCGAAAGTAAAATCGTTGCGGCCCAACAAGCGCTCCCAGTAATGGTAAGAATCCATCTGGTAGACAAATACGGCACGATGCTCGCCGCCGTGACCGGCGAGATCGGCTTGCGCATCACCATCGATATCGAGCTTGCGCACCATCCGCCGTCCATCCACCGGAGATTTCCAGACTGACGTTCGGACCGTTTTGCCGTTCCACGTCACGTCGCGCGGAAGGCCGACATTTACTGAAAGCAATCGGGGCATGCATACCTCGTCGAAGCCCAGCGTGTGGTTCGCATCCTTATTATTTCGGTGCAACGGCGGCTCAGCAATTCTGGCAATAACGACTCAGCTCTTGTCTAGCAGCAAGTTGCTAATTTGCCGGCGAGCCAGGAATCGACACTGAGCTTCCCTGGACCAGAGCAGATCAGCCAGATAAACAACAGCACGTACAGGACTTCCGGAAGGTAGAAGAAATCGTCGAGCCAGTTTAGAGGCGAAAGTCCTTTAGGCATGGCGGAAAGCTTGGTGGTCAGGATAGCGACAAGCATATCGACCAGTAAAGCCACGGAGGCCAGGCTCGAAAGAAACCCCACGGTCAGCAAAACTCCGCCAACAAACTCGACGCCCGACACGAAATACGTCATCAGGTGGGGAAACGGGACTTTGGCCTCAACGAGCGTTTCGTACATAGTTTGCCAGCGGCCGGCAACAAACAATTTGTTTGCCCCGGAAATGGCGAAGAACAGCCCAAGCGAAACGCGCACCAGCAGGATGGCATATTGCTCAACATCACTGCCACCCAGCAGCGCAAACTGGATCAACCGATTCCAATCCACCTCTTATCCCTCCGATCTCCGCGCTCGGCGATAATGCTGCAAACCGCAGAGTAGTAACTCCTCGCGGCTCGCGGTTATGTGTCCATCCGTTCGACCCATTGAGCACGCGATGCGGGAGCCACGAATGGATCCGCAAAGTACTGCGTTTCCCGTGCAACCTTTTCGCCCTTGAACTCCATGATGCTCACGGTGTGGGACGGCTTGCCGTCATAGGTCAGGATCAATTCGGTGACCCAAAGATCGCCGCCGCCCATGATTCGTCGAACCGTAAACCGCTTTTTGTTCGGCTGACTCGCGCGTTGGCATTGTATGTTGTGTCGACCGCGGGTTCGCTCGCCGGATTGCGGGTAGTCCAGCAACGCGTCCTCGTGATAGATGCGGTGCTCCGTTTCGAAATCACTTTCATCGGAGGCCGCCCAATGCTGATCCAGTGCCGCACGGATCTCCTGATCTCGCAGCGCAGAATCCCTCTTTTGTTGATCGTTCATCTTGAGCCTCTAACTCGACAATGCTGGAACTACCAGCGGCGAGCCGGAGCGGCA
Source organism: uncultured Acidobacteriota bacterium (assembly GCA_963700225.1). Classification (GTDB taxonomy): domain Bacteria; phylum Acidobacteriota; class Terriglobia; order Terriglobales; family Acidobacteriaceae; genus Sulfotelmatobacter. The sequence goes on along the minus strand of CAVOWU010000009.1, from coordinate 246,007 downwards.
CCATCCACGTTGAATATCTCTCCACTCACATGACCTGCTTGTGCCAGGAAAAGCACGGCATCGACAATATCCTTTACCGTCGCCTTTTGCATAGCCGGCTGCAACGTCGAGTCGTTGGGATTATTTCGATGCATCTGCGTATCCACAACGCCGGGGGCAACGGCGTTAAAGCGAATGCCGTCTTTTGCATACTCGACTGCGAGATTCTTGGTCGCTGAATTCAAGCCACCCTTCGTAATCATCGAAACCGAGCCATTTACGCCGGCGATTGGACGATCGGCAAGTGCCGCAGTGATGCTCACGACGCACCCCGATTTCTGTTTCAACATCTCTTTCACAGTCATCTGAGTGATGTAGAAGAATCCGAGCAGATTCGTGGACACAAGGGCATCGAAGTCCTCGACAGTGAAGTCAGTGAAAGGCTTGTTTAGGAAAATGCCCGCGTTATTCACCAAAACATCTACGGTTCCGAAGTTGCTGACTGCTGCTTCGACTGCCTGGGCAGCCGTCTGCTGCTTGCCGATATCGCCATCGAGCAGAACGAGGCTGGCCGAGGTGGTCAACTTTCGATTGGCGTGACCAGATGTTGCGACGACGTTATAGCCTTCTTCCAGAAACCCGTCCACTAAACCAGCGCCAATCCCCCCCGATGCTCCCGTTATGATCGCTGTTTTCTTGCTCGACATACATAACCTTTCGACTAAAGGTGTGAACCCAATAGCGACAAGACGTGGCACATGCCGCAGCCCCCGATATTATTGCGGTATCGTCACAAGCATTACCGGAGGCGCGCAAGTGTGAGGGTGTACCAACCGCGACCGTCTTTCCATGCTCCGCGGATCTCAAAGCCGACCTCCGCAAGAAGGCTTTGAATGCCCTCGTCTGTGAACTTGTAGCTATTCTCGGTGTGAATGGTTTCCTGCGGCATGAAGTGAAGATCGAGGTCCAAGTGTTCGATACTTACATCCTGCTCTTGCGTGCTTTCGAGGTGCATCTCGATCCGGGACTCAATGGAATTCCAAAGCGCGCGATGACGGAAACGACCGGTGTCAAAGTTGGCTCCCAGCTCTCTATTCAGGCGATGCAAAATGTTTAGGTTGAACGCAGCGGTGATTCCGTCACGGTCGTCATATGCAGCCAGGAGAGTCGGTTCGTCTTTCACCATGTCTGTGCCGAGCAGTAGCGCGTCTCCGGTTCGCAGCTGAGCACCTAGGTCTCGCAGAATGAGCCGCGCTTCCTCCGGCGAAAAGTTACCGATACTCGTGCCGATGTACAGTGCGAGCGTGGTGCCGTCGAAGGGTTCGAGTTGGAGCGGATGAGTTACGTAGTTTCGGACGATGGGCTCCATGCGCACTTCTGGCAACGCGCATGCGATATTTTGGCAGGCCAACTCAAGAGCGTCGGGGCAGACATCCACCGGCACATAGGTAACGTCGTCCGAAATGCCCAAAGCAGCTTCAAGCAAAATACAGGTTTTCGAGGCGGTGCCGGCGCCCAACTCAACCAGGCGCAGTGGCAGCGATCTATCGCTGTGAGCACGAACGACGATCGCATCTGCGTATCCCGCCAAGATGGCTCTTTCTGTCCGGGTGGGGTAGTACTCGGGAAGAGTCGTGATGCGCTCAAAAAGACGAGAGCCCTCTGCATCGTAGAACATCCACGGTGAGAGCGAGCGTGGTCGTTCGATCAAGCCGCGCCGAACTTCGCGAGTCAATGCTTCGCGCACACCCGCCGTTGTCAAATGCCCGACGTCAACTGTCTGAACGTAGGTTGCCATGTGGCTCCTCGAAAGGTTTCATTTCAGCGCATACCCGATCAAGCCGTATGTGCTGGGTGCATGAAAACAGAGGCGTCAAAACCAGGCAATTGGACGATGGTATTGGCGATACGTTGGTATTAGCTCTTTGTCGATTTTCCAGGGGCGTGTTCTTCCCTTCTACGCAAACGGCCCCAGTTCGGCAAGGATGGTCGGCAGAAATTCCGCGACCGTGGGATGAATATGCATTGCGCGCTGGATGACAGTGTACGGTGCCTTCGCATACATCACGTCCAGCGGAACGTGAATCACCTCATCGCCTCCGACTCCAAGAATAGCGGCTCCCAGAATCTGTTTCGTTTCTGCATCGACGCAGATTTTGATGAAACCTTGTGTCTCACCTTTTTCTTCGGCCCGGCCCACTTGACTCATCGGATATTTCACAGCCAGGGCAGGCCGTCCCGATTTCCGTACCTCCGCGTCCGTCATCCCGCATCGCCCTAGTGGTGGATCAATAAATAGCGCGTAGGCTTGAATCCGGTCAGAAACGCGGCGATGGTCAGCGTTAAAGAGATTGTCCGCAACAATCTCGTAGTCGTTATAGGAAGTATGCGTGAACGCGCCTCGGCCGTTGCAGTCCCCCAGCGCCCAGATGCCGGGCACATTCGTTTGTAGTTGATCATCGACGACTATGTAGCCGCGGTGGTCGGTGGCAACCCCGGCCCGATCCAGTCCCAGGTCGTTTGTATTGGGAGTACGTCCCACGGCCAGAAGAACGTGAGTGCCCTCTACTTCTGGCGGACCTTCTTCGCATGTGATGCCGACGGCGACGCCGCCATCGCGTTTGGCCAGCGAGATACATTCCGCACTCAGTCGGATGTGTATGCCTTCGGCCTCCAGGATTTCGCGTACAGCCTGGGAAACGTCTTCATCCTCTCGCCCAATCAGGCGTGGTCCCATTTCCACAATCGTGACTTCGCTCCCGAGCCGGCGGTAGATCTGGGCAAACTCGAGCCCAACATAACTTCCACCCACGACGATGAAATGCTCAGGCACGACATCGATGTCCATGATCGATGAGTTGGTGAGAAATGCAACGTCGTGAATTCCCGGCATGTCAGGAATTCGGGCCCGCCCGCCAACATTGATGTAGATCTTGTCGGCTTGCAGAACCTCATCGTTGACTGCGACAATGTTTGACGACTGAAAGCGGGCATGGCCCTGAATGACCGTGCAATTTTTCGTTCCTCGGAGCCATTCCTCCACTCCCTTGCTAGACGTCGCAGAGGCAGCATCTTTGCGGGCTTTCACTCGCTTTATATCGACGCGTATATCCCCGGCGGTGAAACCATATTCTGCACCTCTGCGGGCAATATGGATCGCATAGGCGCTAGCGACGAGCGTCTTTGTCGGGGTACATCCCGTATTCACACAGGTGCCGCCAAATTTATCGCGCTCGATAATAGCGACGGTTTTGCCAGCACTCGCAAACCGCGCTGCTAGGGGCGGTCCCGCCTGGCCCGTCCCGATGATGATTGCGTCGAAGCGCTTGATGGCAGCGGTCACCGTTCCCCCTCAATGTGGATCTTGCCGTCTTTGGCTGCCTCGCCGGGCGTCTTGCCTTCCTGACGCGCGACAATGTAGGCGGCGTACCAGTTCGACCAGTGGTGCTTCGGGGCGGTAGGTTCGTATTCGCTGTGGTGCTTCTCAGCCTCTTGCAAGAGCTCGGTCAGTGTCGCGACATCCAAATTACTGAGTCCTCGGCCGGGCAGCCGCGTTGTCACTTCCTGAAACAGCCATCCATTGCCGTCCGGGTCACGAAACGTGGCGAACGAGTTGTAGGTGGCGTGCTCGGGGGCTGGCCCGCTGATGCGACCGCTGCCGTCGCTCTGAAACTGAGCGCCCGGCGTTCCAGGGTGGAACACTTCACTCACCCCAATACCGCGCGCGGCAAGGTGTTTGCGCGCCGCCGCAACATCGGAGACGATCAGGTAAAGGCCTTGCGCCGATCCCGGCGCGGCCGATGTCATCTTCGTGCCAAACTGAACCGAGCACCCCGAGCCGGACGGCGTGAACTGAACGATGCGAAAGCCGTTGTCAAAGCGGAAGTCGGCGTCGAGCCTCCACCCCAGTTTGGTGTAGAACTCCTTCGAACGGTCAACGTCCGCGACCGGGATAACGACCACCTCGAATTTCATGTCCACTTTTTCGGCGACAGCGCCGCTCTGAATGTTGGGAGCAGTGATTGCGATGCTCATAATTCCTCCGATCAAGCTGGCGTCGATTAAGCCAGAATCGCTACGACAAATCTATTGGACGAACGTATCGACCCACTCCCGAATACGGATTGGATACATGGGCATAGAGCAGTCCGTACCTTATTCCGCTGGAGCCAATACCAAAGTATCGCCAATACCATCGTCCAATTGATTCGCCGGATCAACTCGGATGTAATCTCCCCATTGCAGCCGATTCAGTCGGAAGGGCGACTATTGTGCTTTGGGGGCCCTCGACCGGGACAAAGGACGACGTCGCATTTTTCGTTTCGCAGCATACTTTTGCGGAAAACGGAAACATGGATCACAATGAGGCGGTCCGGAAATTTGAACATTTGACGCCGAAGGAGGCTTACCAGACCCAAGAGGCAGTCGAACTTGAAGCTCTGGTTTCGCCCCTCCGCAATGAGAAATCTCGCCAGCTCGCACAGCTGCAAGTAAAGGCCAGTCACGAACAAGCCAAGAACCTTCGCGAGCTAGCGCAGAAAGTCAAGGAACACTAGGGTCCCCGCATTCGCTGCGGATTTAGGGGTAACGCTCGCTGTTTACGGCAAGAATGGCTCAGATCGAATTTCAATCGAACAGCCGACTGCGCTCCATTGCGATTCTGAAAATCGCAGGGCTGCTATTGCTGCTGACGGCCTGTCATGAGTCGGCAAAACCCTCTCCTGAACCAACAATCTCGTTCACTCAAGTGCCGCAACGGGATCTCGGGGATCTGAATCGAGAGGACGTGATTGAGGGCACCGTGAGTGGTTCGCGTGCGGGCCAGAACATGGTCGTTTACTCCAAGACCGGCGGTTTTTGGTGGCTGCAACCGCGATTAAATTCGCCTTTCACACCAATCTTGCCCGATGGCGTCTGGCGGAACGAAGTGCACCTCGCTACCGACTATGCCGCTTTACTGGTGGATTCCAGCTACCAGCCAGCGCCCGTGCTGACCGAGTTGCCGAAGGTTGGGCACGGGATAGAGACTTTCGCGGCCAGCTCCGGGCAGGAGCGATCCTCGTCGTTTTTTGTAAATTTCAGCGGATTCCAGTGGCGGGTTCGAAAAGTGCCCAGCAATCGAGGAGGAGCCAGGAACCCTTACGATCCCAACAACGTTTATGTGGATCAATCCGGAGCGCTTCATCTGCAGATTGTGAAGCGCAATAACGAATGGACTTGCTCCGAAGTAAATGTGACGCGCAGCTTGGGTTACGGCACTTATGTGTTTACTGTGGAAGATACTTCGAATTTGGATCCGGCAGTCTCTTTCACGATGTTCACCTGGGATCATTCTTCCAGTCAGGGAAATCATGGGGAGTTTGACGTCAATATCGGTCGTTGGGGGGACCCGCAAAACGAAAGCGGGGACGCGGAGTTTGCTGTCCAACCAGCATTTCTGCCTCTGAACATGTCGCGATTCAAGGTGCCGGGCGGCAAACTGCAACACACAATCGTCTGGGAAGAGGGACGGGTTACCATGCTCACTTCGCAAGTGTCAGGAAAGGAAACCCGAGTTGTTTCAAAGCACGTCTTTACCGACGAGGTTCCCAGACCGGTGGATGAATCCGTGCGGATGGCACTTTATGTCTACTCGGACCCGAATCATAAATCGCCGGCGATTAACCACCGCACCGAAGTTGTTGTGGATCACTTTGAGTTCTTGCCCTAGTTGTTTGGGGCCTCCGATAGCATGAAAACGCTTCTGGGACTCGTCCTGTTGCTTCTGTCGGCCAGTGCATCGTCGGGCGCCGTCAACAACTCGATCACGTCCAGCCATAGCCGTAGCATCTGGGACCACGCGTCCGGTTTTCCCGGTGGCCATGTCTTTTCGATGGCACAGACGCCAGATGGATATCTCTGGTTCGGAACGGGCGACGGGTTAGTCAGGTATGACGGCTTAAGGTTTGAATTCATTCCAAGAGCGAACTCCAACGATCTATCGAACGGACTCGTCCCACGCGTATTAACAGATGCGAGTGGTCAATTGTGGGCCGCAGACGATTTCACGCATCTATTCCGTTACGAAGCCGGCCTGCTGAAAGGGCCGGTTCCCGATAACGGCAGACATGGCTTTGCGCCTAGTTCAACGAGTCAGACCTACGACGGCTGGTTGCTCTTTGTATCTGAACTACAGGGTGTGGTGGAATACAAGCAGGGAGAACGTCGAGTCCTTTTGGAACCTCGCGCAGTGCCCGGGCCGCCGACCGCAGTGGCGCAAACAGCGGACGGAATCATTTGGATCGGCACTGCTCAAAAGGGCTTATTTCAGTTCAGCCCTGAAAAAGGCGAAGCGTCACTGCTGCAGGTACCTGGTCTAGAGAACAAGAGGATCAACTGCCTCCTCCCCCTCGCCAATACAACACTGCTGGTTGGCACCAAGCAGGGCTTGTTCATCTCCCACGGTAACAACTCATTTAGTGAAGTTAGTCCCACGACCGGACACGATGAAATTCTGGCGCTCGCGAGCGGACTCCAGGGCCGTATATGGATCGGCACGGCAGGCCGTGTCTTCAAGGCCGACCCCAAAGACATCGACTGCAGGGGCAGGATCCGTTCCCTCGATCAGGTGATAGTCAACGGCAACCGTGCGGTCACCGCACTATTTGAGGATCGCGACGGCAATCTGTGGATTGGCGAACCGGAGGCGGTTGAGCGCTACCAGGACAGCGCCTTCATCACTTATCGCAGCTCGGAAGGTCTGCCTTGCAGCAATTGTGGGGCGATTTACGTTGATTCCGATCAGGGTGTTTGGTTTGCTCCATCGGATGGCGGACTGTTTCGTATTTCGCAGGGCAAGGTTCAGTCGATTGAGATTGCAGGGCTGAAGAATGACGTCGTGTATTCGATTGCCGGAGCGGCCGGTGACGTCTGGGTCGCACGAAGGAATGGTGGCCTCACCCGGCTGACCGTCAAGGGTAACTCTGTACGAGCATCGCCTCAGGGGCGGCAAAGTGAGTCTATCCCCATCAATGACTCCGTTTACTCTGTCTATCGCGAACCAAACGGTACGGTGTGGGCTGGAACCCTCCACCACGGGCTCAGCCGGCTACGCAATGGCACGTGGCATACCTTCACAACCAAAGACGGGCTGCCCTCCGACAGAATCTCGGTGATCACCGGAAATGAATCCGGGCTGATCTTTGCCGGCACGCCAGACGGACTCGCCCAGTTCAAGAACGACCGGTGGACCAACTACAACACGCATGACGGATTGCCTCCCGGTCCGATCGAGAGCCTTTTTCAGGATGGCAGCGATACATTGTGGATCGGCACATCAAGAGGAATTGCCTTCTTGAGATCCGGCACAGTACACGTTCCGTTGGGGGCGCCAACCGCGCTCTACGGAGATATTCTCGGGATCGCGGAGAAAAATGGCTGGCTCTGGATTACCACCTCGGATCACATTCTGAGAGTGAGACCTTCAGCCTTATTGAAACAGGTGTACGTCGATGGTGACTACCGTGAATTCGGCGTCACCGATGGCTTGCCGAGTGTGGAGGGCGTCAATCGTAGTCCATCGGTCGAGTTGGACAATCGCGGAAACATCTGGTTCTCTCTGAAACAGGGGATTTCCTTCTTGCCAGCCTCTGCGTTTGCTGATCCGGCGTTCCCCGTCACGGCCCGAATCGAAGGAATGCTGGTCGACGGGAAAAATGTCGCGACTGGTAACCCCATCCATATTTCTTCCGGCCGGCAACGCCTGACCTTCCAATATGCGGGCATCAACGTCTCAAACCCCGAGGGACTGAGATACCACTATCGATTGGCCGATGTCGATTCCTCCTGGAGTGAGCCAACCTCGCTGCGCGAGGTTAACTTTACAAATATTGCGCCCGGACGGTTCGAATTTCAGGTCGCTGCGAGTAATCCAGACGGCGTGTGGAACTCCAATGCAGCTGCGATCGCGTTCGAAGTGGAGCCTTCTATGGTTCAAACACGCTGGTTCCAGGCAGCGAGCGTGGGGATCCTTGCCCTGCTGGCGCTAGGCATATATCAACTGCGGGTTCAGCAATTGCATCGGCAATTCAATATAGGACTGGAGGCCCGGGTCAACGAACGAACTCGGATTGCGCGAGATCTGCACGATACATTGCTGCAAACTCTTCACGGCCTCTTGTTTCAGTTTCAAGCGGTTCGCAACTTGCTGCCCCGGCGTCCCGATGAGGCAGTCCGTTCTCTGGACGATGCGATTGAAGAGACCGAAAAAGCGCTGGCGGAGAGTCGGGATGCGATTCAGGGGTTACGCTCAGGAGGAATGGCGCAGGAAAATCTCGCGGAGTTATTGACAATCACAATGCAGGAATTGACAGCTTCTGCGGATGGGAAGGCACCCATTTTCGATTTGATCGAGGAAGGCGAGCGCCGATCCTTGTCGGCCGCAGCGAGAAGCGAGATCTGTCGTATCGCTCTTGAAATCTTAAGAAATGCGTTTCGGCACGCGAACGCCACTCGGATTGAAGCAGAGATCCGGCACGATAGCCAAATGCTTCGACTTCGCATCCGCGACAATGGTCGAGGCATAGATCCCAAGGTGCTCAAGGAAGGCGGACGTTCCGGGCATTGGGGTTTGTTGGGTATCCGTGAACGCGCCGCGCGGATTGGATCACAACTGGATTTCTGGAGTGAGTCCGGTGCCGGCACTGAAGTCCAACTCACTGTTCCTGCCGCCGTCGCTTATGAGGCTTCTCGCGACGGTATAGTGGCTAGATTGCTTCGTAGGAATGAAAGATGATACAGAGCCCTCCTAACCTGATTCGCATCTTGACCGTCGATGACCATCCTCTGTTGCGCAAAGGCATCGCTGCGTTGGTCAACGGTGAACCTGACTTGAAGTTGGTCGCGGAAGCGTCGAACGGAGAAGAAGCCATCGAGGCGTTCCGATCACACCGGCCGGATGTCACCCTCATGGACCTTCAAATGCCCGGTATCGACGGCATTGCAGCGATCGGCCGTATTCGTGAAGAATTTCCCAACGCACGCATTATCGTTCTGACGACCTACACGGGCGACACACAGGTGTTGCGCGCCCTTCGCGCTGGCGCACGCGCCTACATCCTAAAGGGACATGTGCATAAGGAATTACTGGAAACGATCCGTGCCGTGCATGCCGGGCAGAAGCGCATCCCGCCGGACATCGCCGCTGAACTGGCCGAACACGCTATGGATGACGAATTAACCGAACGCGAAGTCGACGTATTGCGCTTGGTAGCCGCCGGCAATGCAAATAAGCAAATCGCCGATCAGCTCTCGATCGGCGAAGCGACCGTCAAGAGCCACGTGTCAAATATATTGTCCAAGCTTGGCGCCAACGATCGGTCCCACGCCGTAACCATTGGGCTGAAGCGTGGCATCATCGAGCTGGATCTCCCCCAAAAGTAGGATAAGGCACTCCGACTTTGGCCCGTTTCGATCTCGTTGCAATTGCCCTAAGATCTGGTCGGAGGATTTCTTGCAACGACTTTTTTCGACCTTCGCGAACGGTTGGCCAGGCCTCGGTCTTCTGCTTCAGCGCATCCTAGCGGGCGCGATGCTTGTTCGCTTTGGAATTGTCCAGCTCGCGGGCACGTCCGTTCCCACATCGATGATTTCGCAAAGTATGATTCCGCAAATCGTTGGCGCCTGCGCAGGAATTCTTCTCTTCATCGGCCTCTGGACCCCGGCGGTGGGGACTTTGATCGCCATCGTCGAGCTGTGGATCGCTTTGACCTGCATCGGCGATCCTTCGATTCCGATCATGCTGGCAACTCTCGGTGGAAGTGCAGCCATGATCGGGCCAGGTGCTTGGTCCATAGACGCCCGCCTTTTTGGCAGGAAGCACATCGAAACATAGAAACAGATCTTAATCCTCACCCCCCAAAAGTAGTGCCACTCCGACAGACGATTGGCCGATCTCACGATTCAACCATTAGCGGTTGTGAGCGCAGGCCAGATTGTCCGACACTCAGCTCGCACTCCAATAAAACTCTTAGCAAGAACGGCCCTTGAAGCAATGCACCGTGATTGGCTGCGTAGAGTTCTTTTGGCAGGCTATAAACGATCAAAAGCAAAGGAGCGGATATGACATCAGCTGCAATAACTCCAATTCCTGGGCAATCTCCCATCAGTCTGGCGAACATATTTGGCCGCGAATTGGTCTCGCCACCCAGGACACAGGGCGTACCGATTGTGTTCGTGGTCGACGACGACGAGTCAGTTCGCGAGTCGCTGGAAGGTCTAATTCGCTGCGAGGGCTGGCAGCCGGAGACATTCGCCTCCGCGCAAGAATTCCTTGCCTGCCCACGCGCCCTTGTTCCAAGTTGTCTCGTACTCGACGTTTCTCTCCCAGGCATCAATGGCCTTGATCTGCAAAAGCTCGTCGCTGTCGAACGGACGGACATGCCGGTCATCTTCATTACCGGCCTTAACGATGTGCGAATGGCCGTCCAAGCCATGAAGGCTGGCGCTGTTGAATTCTTCACAAAACCATTCGGTGATGAAGTGTTGCTGAAAGCGATCCGGCACGCCCTCGAACGCAGTCGCGCAGCTCTTGGCCACCAGGCCCAGATGCGGGCGCTGTGGAACTGTTACGCCTCGCTTACCCGTCGAGAACGGCAGGTGATGGCATTGGTGGTTGCCGGTCTATTGAATAAGCAGGTCGCTGGAGAGCTCGGCATCAGTGAGATCACGGTGAAGGCACACCGAGGCCAGGTGATGCAAAAGATGAAAGCGGGTTCTCTCGCCGAGTTGGTGAAAATAGCCGCGAGGCTCCCCGCGGAAGCTGCGACGAGTGCTCAGGCGACCCCGGTCTCTTGTTCACGGTAAATCCTCGGGCCAGCAACTCTTTGATCGAGACCAGACCGAGGCGGCGTTGGAGTTTGCAACGCCTGACGCGATGGTATCGATTAATACCATCGTCCAATAGACTTCCCTGTTCGGTTGTGGCGTAATTCCTGTTGGAACGGGCGGGCCCCTGTGGCCGCCCTTAGCTGAATGTTCGAAGAAAGGATGGCAACAACATGCCGGAAGCAACCTGGAGACCTCACGAGAAGCACGGACGTCTGACGACACAGAGTGACTTGCCCGATAGCGTGTACGCGTTCCCGAAGCAGCGCAAAGAACCGCTGACCGACGCAGAACATGTGCGTAACGCGGTCGCGCGGTTCGATCAAGTCATCGACGTCTCCGATGCCGATCGTACTTTGGCGTTCGCGAATATCGAGAAAGCTGCAAACTACTACGGCGTTAACCTCTCGGAAACGTCATGGCATGAACTGGGCATTCATCCTCAAAAGAACAGAAGAGAGGCTGCCGCCAAAGCCGCTGTCACGCGCGAACATCGAGCGCAGGGCTAAGAATCCGCGGGCCAGAGAGTTGACCGAAAGAAGAAGCGGGGCCTCGTTGAACGCATCGTGGGGTCAGGCTCAAGTCGTTTGTGGGACGTCGGATGACGCCACTTCGCGTGGAAGGGTATTGGTAAAGGTTATGTCCGGAGATAAATCCATTCGATCCGGTTGGCGATGTGATAGTTGCGGCGAACTTGTGTCAGATTTGCAGGCAGGCTGGGTCGAGTGGCTTGCGGCGGAGGACGCTAAAGGGAAACCGAAAGTGAGCGGGTTGCGGTTGGTTCACCGTCGCAACACCAGCCCAAGATGGCCAGAGCTGTACGGATGTCACTACAATCCGCGAGACGAATTCAGAAGGAATCGAGGCATCGTAGAGGGATTAGCTCTTGACCGGTTCGCGGGTCCCGACGGCCTTATGTTACTGCTCTCGATGATTGCAGAACGTGAACTTCCAGCCGAAGAACTGATCGAACTTGCCAAGCGAGTGCAGATTCCTGGCTACGAAGCAGTACATGAGTTTATTCACGACGCCGTTGGCCAAGGAGTCATTGCGCCTTCTATATCGTCAGGCTTTTACTTACAGTGCGAGATCTGGGAGGTGCTGAAGTGGGCGAAACACCGGACGCAGCAACGACAAGCCACTGTCGAGCGAGAGAATCGGTGGGTCGTTTTTCACTAACCTCGCCATGCCTGTCCGGGCTGCTTCTAACGCCGATTATCTGGATTCCATCGGGTCGGCGACCAATTCTGGCTTTGCTCATCTAAGCTTCGTTAGTGACTGTTTGCACACCGTACAAGGAGATGAACATGAGAGCAATCGTCGTCCACCAATATGGCGGTCCAGAAGTACTGAAGTTTGAGGACTATCCTGATCCGGTTCCGGGTCCGGGCGAGGTGTTGGTGCGGGTCGCTGCCGCGAGCGTGAACCCGATCGACTACAAGCGACGTGCTGGATTAACCAAGGATTTTTATCCTCTCAAGTTCCCTGGCCTCATAGGAGTCGATATGGCAGGGACTGTGGTCAAGATTGGGTCGGGAGTGGAAGACTTTTCCGTTGGCGACCAGGTGTTCGCTATGGCGGACAATACTTACGCCGAACTTTGTGTCGTGAAAGCTGCGGTCCTGGCGAAGGTTCCCAATGGACTCGATTTGATTCAGGCAGCGGCGTTGCCACTGGTGACGACGACCGGCAACCAGCTCCTTTTAGCTACGGAAATTAAAGCCGGCCAGACGGTTCTCATCGTAGGTGCTGCTGGAAATGTCGGGCGTTCGGCGGCATTCACTGCAAAGCAACGGGGTGCAGTCGTTATCGCGGGGGTGTTGAAGAGCCAGATGGATGGAGCGAAGAGCATCGGCGCGGATCGGGTGGTCGCAACCGACGACGACACGGCGATTGCGAATCTTCCACCACTCGATGCGGTTGCGGATGCGGTCGGCGGGAGAATTGCCCAGAAGCTGATCGCCAAGGTCAAGCCGGGAGGGGTGTATGCATCGGTTGTTGAGGTGCCTCCGAACGCCGCGAACTACCCATCCGTAAAGGTGGTGCACGTATTCTCGAAATTCGACAGGAAAACGCTCGAGTTCATGGCCGAAGCGGTGCGAGATGGCAAGCTCGTCATCCCGATTAGCCAGAAACTGCCACTCAGTGAAGCGTCCGAAGCTCAGGCGGCGGCAGAAAAGGGTGGCGTCGGAAAGATCTTGCTGGTGGCTTGAAATCTTGCTCGACATTCACCCTCTTGAGGAAAAATCAAAAATGAAGAAAGATCATCGCGGACTTAATCCCGCTTCGAAACCGAGTGGCGACGGGTGTGTGGAATGTCTGGCGTCACCCAGAGGCTGGTGGTTTCATCTCCGTCGGTGCGCGGAGTGTGGGCACATCGGATGCTGTGACAGTTCTCCGAGTCAGCATGCATCAAAGCATGCGGCGGCAACAGGACATCCGATCATAGCTAGCTTCGAGCCGGGTGAGGACTGGTTCTTCGATTACGAGACGCAGGGCATGGTCAAAGGTGTGGAGCTGCTTCCGCCGCATGCGCATCCCGAAAGTCAGCCCGCACCCGGACCCGCAGGCAGGGTGCCAGCCAACTGGGAATCTCTTCTGAACTAGCTGCGTTACGATAAGCCGCGCCTCCTATTAGCACATCGCAAAACCTCGTCTCTTTTTTACCGTCCAGTAATCATTCCCTAACGCTTCTCACAGAGTTTTTCAAGGACAGCCAGCACAAAAATACAACCGATACCATCGTCCAATTGTTCAAACCTCACCCTTCTGTTTGTATAGCGTCATACGGCGGGTTCGATCAGAATCTGCATCCTGAGACCGCTTTGAATGCATAGAGCACGCCAGACAAACCATAACTAATGCGAATCGAATCGCGCTTGGCCCGATAGATTCTGAATTTAACAATGAGGAGACGAAGTATGAATAGCACGTCAACACAGGACCAAAACTCGGTGGTTGCAGTTTTCAGCCAACACTCCGCAGCAGAGAATGCCATCAAGCAATTGAAGGGTGGCGGGTTTGACATCAAGAAACTGGCCGTCGTCGGCCGCGACTATCAAACGGAATCGGATGTTGTCGGTTTCTATAACACAGGCGACCGGATGAAATACTGGGGCAAATGGGGCGCATTTTGGGGCGGGCTCTGGGGTTTGCTCACTGGTGCGGCATTCCTAATCATCCCAGGCATTGGGCCCATTGTTGCTGCCGGCTCCGTCGTCGACTGGATCATCGCGGGGCTGGAGGGAGCAGTCGTCGTAGGTGGGCTCAGTGCCCTGGGCGCGGGGCTCTACAGCCTCGGCATTCCGAAAAACAGCGTCGTAAAATACGAGACGTCAGTCAAAGCCGGCAAGTTCGTTCTCGTCGCACATGGAACAGCCCAGGAAGTAGCGAAAGCCCGCGATACCTTGAAGACTTCAGGGGCCGAGCAAATCGACAGCTACGAGCGCTCGACCGAAGCAACGCGCGCCGCGTGAGCCAACTGGGATCATTCAGGGAGCCGGTGCAGATTCACTCGCCGTACCTACCACAGTGGCCTTATCACAGAAGGCTACTGTGGTTTTATCGCCCGGAGCCTAGGGAAAGCAAATGCAGCTCGTACGGACCCTCACCGATCGCGACCAGGATCACTTTGGACCGGCGCTTCCGCCGGGTTTGAGAGAGCTTTACGATGGGGATCTTCGTTTCCGTCAATCACCCGCCGGGCGGCCCTTTGTCATTGCGAATTTCGTTTCCACTCTTGACGGAGTCGTGAGTTACGAGATTAAGGGCCAGGCTGGCGGCTCGACGGTCAGTGGTTCTGACCCTGCGGATCGTTTCATCATGGGATTGTTGCGAGCTTCTGCCGATGCAATTATCGTCGGCGCTCGTACTGTCCAAGACGCGAGCCCAGAGGGCCTTTGGATTCCTGAGTACACCTACCCGGAAGCGAAACTTTTGTTCAGGGAATACCGGGTAAACGTATTGCATAAACCGAAGTACCCGCTCCTTGTCGTCGTTAGCGGCAGTGGCAGACTGGAGCTGGAGAGAGCGATTTTCCGGACGCCCGGACTGCGTACAGCAGTGATCACAACCTCCGCAGGGAGCGATGTACTCGCCAGGGCGGGCGCAACGAAATTGCCCTCCCTTCAGGTTCATGTTCTGGATGCGAAGGCTGGAGCCATGGCTCCGATGGCGATGCTGCAATTGCTCTATACGAAGCTTGGCGTACGGATGCTCCTTCACGAAGGCGGGCCTACACTCTTCGGACAATTTATGAGCGCGCAAGTTGTAGACGAACTCTTTCTGACGCTGTCACCGCAAATCGCCGGCCGCAAGGACGCAATTCGGCCCGGTCTTGTGCAAGGAATGGAGTTTATGCCTGACTGTGCTCCTGGATTTCAACTGCTCAGCGTCAAACAGAGGGCTGAGCATCTCTACCTACGCTACCAGCGTACCGTGGGTCACCCCGCCGATCCCGTGGACTAAGAATCTCGCTTGAGGAAGGGGCGGAGCTCATCCGACAACCGACCCGAGACACCCTGAACGACACTCTGCGTTCCTTCTGCTATGCGGACTTGCAAATGCCAGGAGTGCATCCCTTGAAATGCCCCGCGGGGTATCGTGTTCGCATACCCACCTTCATGAACGAACCGCCCTAGGCAGCAGCCCGCCGAATTGGCCCCGCTTGTGCGACCCCAGCGCATGTTGCCGCGCATTGACGGCACGCTTCAGCACACTTCCTCATGGTTTCGCCTTCGGATTTCCCGCACTCTGCCGCGCAGGCTGTGCATAGGTCGGAACATATACCGCACACCCGGTCAGCGAAACCAGAGCTGCCCGTCAGTAGGGTTACGCACGTTCGGCATAGTTCAAGACATTCGTTACAAAGCCGGATACAGTCCTTCATCATCATCGGATCTTGTTCCAGGGACTCGGAGCGGCATTGACCGCACCAGCGCGAGCACTGCAAACACTCCTCTATACATCTCTCAACTGTCTGATTTGAAATCGGCATCTGATCCTCCATTCTTCATCAAAACACTCGTGCATTCCTTCGCGTCTCGACCACCGGCCTATCCCTCGATTTGGCCCAGGTAGTATCCGAGCCGATTCTCGACGTCCCCCGGCTTGTGGAAGCCGCGTGCTATCAGGGCTTTAATCCCCTCTTGGGCGGCAGGTCGCCCGAGCGAAGCGATGCACGCATCCCACCCGGCGCCGAGCTCGACGTCCGGCGGAAGGCTGGTATTGACGAGGCGCTTGGTTTGGGCGATCGCCCATTTATCGAACTTAGCGATCCGCGTCGCGAGCGCTTCCACGAACGCATCCAGATCGGCGTCGGGCAGGGCGCGATTAATGTAGCCGTAGGACTCGGCTTGGTCTGCTCTGATGTCTTCTGAGCTCAAGAGCACCTCGAGGGCGCGGTTTCGACCGATGAGTCGGGGAAGTCGAGCCATAGGGCCGCCACCCGCGACCATTCCCACCCCCACCTCCCATTGCGAGATGATGGCTTTCTCGCGGCTGGCAAAACTCATATCGCAGGCCAGTGTAATCTCGCTGCCATTTCCCGTCGCGCGGCCGCGGATGAGCGCGATCGAGGCGACCGGCAGGCGGGTCAAGCGCGCAAGAAAGTCCGGCCAAGGTGGCAAGCCTGTCGGCCCCTCGGGCAGTGAGGTCAGGTCCTGGAGCTTGGCAGTGAAATCGGAGTGGTTAAGGAAATAGTCGTCGACCGCGCTATCGAAGACCACCACCCTGACCTGCTCGTCGGCCTCGAGAGCGTTGATAACTTCCTGGAATTGCTTGACCATTTCCGGGCCCATGACATTGATCGGCGGGTTGTCGATCGTGACTCGCCAATAGGCGGGCGAGCGCCGGGTCAGCCGAATCTGTCGGGGGTTCGCAGCTGCGTTCATCTGTATGAGTTCGGCAGGTACGCTCACAGTCGCCATGTGATTTGTCTCCGTGTTTGTCAGTCGTATTTATTCGTCCCGAAAACCGGTGGATGGAAGCCGACAACAATTAATCCACGCGCATTCACTTCGTGGGTAAGCTGTCTCTATTAGCGGTCTCAACCGGCGCGTCCGGCCTTCAAATCTGAATATGAAGACCCTTTGCGGATTACCTTTTGCTCTTTTGAACTTGCTTTCATTTATCTGTTCTATTTGGCCTTCGCTGCCGCTTGCTCGATCAGCTCCGCCACTTCTCTCGGGTGGGACAGCATGGCCAGATGGTTAGACGGTAGTGTGATTGACGTTGCTTTTATGTTCGCTGCTTCGTCTTTCTCGAGTTCTGGCGGAATTGCCCGGTCGTTACCAGCAATCACGGCCCATGAAGGCTTGCTCTTCCACGCAGCTGTCGTGACTGTCGCTCCGAAAACAGCCGCCGCCGTTTGACCCTGTGTCGCCGTGAGTATCTCCTGCTCCCCGTTCGAGAGATCCTGCGCCATGTCTTCGGCAATTCCTTTTCGAGTCGCCGTCAGAAAACCCTGCGCGTCGGGCCGGAGCTCGCCGCCCAGCGGAGCGGGCGGATACGGTTTACTGACGGAGTTGATAGATTCACCTTCCCCGGGCGCGAACGCCGCCACGTAGACCAACCCGACAACCTTTGGGTCATTGCCCGCTTCGGTAATCACCACGCCCGCGTAGGAATGGCCGACCAGTATGACGGGACCCTCCTGCAGCGCGATGATGCGCTTCGTCGCGGCTACATCGTCAGCCAGCGAGGTCAAAGGATTCTGCACGGCCACCACACGGAATCCCTTCGCTTGGAGGAGTGCAATGACTTTGGACCAGCACGATCCATCCGCCCAGGCGCCGTGAACCAGGACAATATTTTTGGTTCCTTGCGGGGAGTTCGTCTGAGCGAATCCTCTCATGCTGAGTGCGGACGACAAGATCAGCATCGCGGTTGCGATCAAAGCGGCTCGGTACATTCGCGAGAGTTTCATTTCTATCTCCTCATTAAATCGACTGTCGCGATTAAGCCAGAGCGACCTTGGCCGCGCAATTGGACGATGGTATCGCCAACACTTTCGTATCGACTGCAGTGCCTTCATGCCTGAGGCACGCAGATTTTCTCCATCGAGCTAGTCCTTAAGGTCGATCGCGGACGGAGTTCGTCCCGCACACCGATACGAAGGTGAAGTCGATACCTTCGTCCAATTGCTTTACTCCCCTGCCCTCTGGCCTAATCGCAATCGTTCGGGATGCACGTTGATCTGGCTTAGAAAACTTTCAGTGAAGGAAAACACACCATGGCTGAACTCAAGACGAAATCTGTGGCGCAAGACCAACAAGAACAAAAAGTGGAAACAAGCACCCCTGCGAAACGGATCGCCGGCTTTACTACCGTCGCGATCGCCACGGCTGGGCTCGCCATTCTCGGCACCGTTGCCCTTTACGCGCAAAGCCAAGATAAGGACAAGTACTCGCTGAAATCGCCCAGCGGAATCGCGTTCTCCGACTTCAGGGGATACGAGGACTGGGCCGACGTCTCTTCCGCCCGGACCGACGAAATACTCAAGGTAATCGTCGCCAATCCCACGATGATCAAAGCGTTCAAGGCCGGCGTTCCGGGTAACGGTCAGTCTTTCCCCGATGGCTCCATGATCGTGAAGCTTCAGTGGAAGCACAAGAAGAGCACTGAGGCCCCTTTCGTGGTGGAAGTGCCAGACGTCTTTTCCCAGGCTTTCGTCATGGAAAAGGACAGCAAGAGATTTTCGAAAAGCGGCGGGTGGGGATACGCGGTTTTCAACTACGACGCCGCATCAGACAAGTTCAGCTGCCGATCCCAAGAGCCCCTCAGACTGCGGATACGCGTGCCACACGCCAGTGAAGGCGAAGGACTACATCTTCCACCCGTATCAGAAACGCTGAACCGGACCGCTCCCGGAAATCAAAAACCCGGCCCGGCGCCGTCCTCCCGGGCCTCGCCTTGATCTGGCCAGACTATATCCCGCCAGTCAGTCTGGCGCATTGTGCATATACAATGGCGCGTCGTGCATATCTAAGAATGCCGGCAGCGTCTAGACTGGTGGCATGTACAAAGCAAAAGCTTATTCCGCGGCCAGCGCAACATCGCCATTAGCATCCACTACAATCACGCGGCGCGATCCCACCCCACACGATGTGCAGATTGAGATTCTCTTCTGTGGGATCTGTCACTCTGATCTGCACGCAGCCCGGAACGAGTGGAGCGAGTTCATGTCGACCACCTACCCGATCGTGCCGGGCCATGAGATCGTCGGCCGCGTCACGAAGGTCGGCTCCGCAGTGACCAAGTTCAAAGCCGGGGATTTGGCCGCGATCGGCTGCATTGTCGACGCAGATGGCACCTGTCCTGAGTGCAAAGCCGGACTCGAGCAGTTCTGTCCGAACCTGACCCTTACATTTGGCATGCCCGACAAGCATCTGGGAGGCGTCACTTACGGAGGGTACTCCGACAGCATAGTTGTCGATGAGAAATTCGTTCTTCAGGTCCCGTCGAATCTGAACCTGGCCGCCGTAGCCCCTCTGCTGTGCGCGGGGATCACGACGTATTCGCCGATGCGCCGCTGGAAAGTCGGCAAGGACAAGAAGGTTGGCGTGGTTGGCCTCGGGGGACTGGGTCACATGGGAGTGAAATTCGGGCGGGCGTTCGGAGCGCACGTGGTGGTGTTCACGACTTCATCCAATAAGAAAGAAGACGCGCTGCGCCTCGGAGCACACGAGGTGGTGGTTTCGCGCGATGCCAATGAAATGCAGAAGCACGCCGGCAGTTTCGATTTTATTCTCGACACTGTTTCTGCCGATCACGACATCAATGCGTATCTCAACCTGCTCGGGCGTGATGGCAATCTGACAATTGTCGGTGCGCCTCCGAAGCCGCTTGGAGTCGTTTCCTTTGCGCTGATCATGCGCAATCGCAATTTCTCAGGGTCGAACATCGGCGGCATTCGCGAGACACAGGAGATGCTCGACTTCTGCGGGCAACACGGCATCACAGCCGACGTCGAAGTCATCCCCATTCAGAAGGTCAATGAAGCCTACGAGAGATTGCTCAAGTCGGATGTGAAGTACCGGTTCTCGATCGACATGGCGTCCCTCAAATCCGAGTAACTCGATGAATAAGCACTTTCGCTTCTCCGGCAGTACGTTTTCGAGATTGGAAGAGCATGGAGTCTCGGCCTTTGCGGTTCTGCGCAGGGCTGGACTCCCGCTGGAGTGTGTGCGTCAGCCGCGCGTACTTCTTAAAACGAAAGAACTGTTTGCTCTGTGGAGCGCTATCGGCGAAGTCAGCACTAATCCTACGATTGGTCTCCTGCTCGGCACAGAGAATCGGACCGAGCGATTTCATCCCATTGGGCTTGCCGCTCTTTCATCGGAGAACTTCGGTGCGGCCATGGATCAAATGGCTCGCTACAAACAGCTCACTTGTCCCGAACAGATTGTTCAGAAGAGGAATCACAAAGAGTGGAGCATTCAGTTCCTCTGGCTTCTCGCAGATGAAGTCGAGCCTCCGGTATTGATCGAATGCGCGTTCGCCTGGGTCCTTTCGATAGCGCGCCACGGCACAGGCATACGGCTGTCGCCTCTTCGCGTCGAGTTCGTGCACACCCGGTCGAACATAAAGGCGCTGGAACGTCACTTCGGTTGCCCGGTCGTTTGCGGATCGGCTCGCAATGCAATTGTGTTTCGTGCCGGCGATGCGGAGCGTGAATTCGTGACCCGAAATGCTGAGCTTCTGGGCTTGCTCGCACCTCAGTTTGAGAAAGAATTGGAGCAGGAGAATGCCGACGAGAACTTTGTCGAGCGAGTCCGGTTGGCAATACAGCAAAAGCTCACCGGGCGACGCCCCACCATCGAGGACATTGCTGATGCGTTACATATCAGCTCTAGAACTCTGCAACGCCGGCTACAGGATGAAGACTCCAGCTTCCAGCGCGTTTTGGAAGAAGCTCGTCACCAACTGGCTCGCCACTTCCTCAACAATTCCGTTCTCGAATTGAATGAAGCTGCTTACCTTCTCGGATATGAGGACGGGAACTCGTTTGTTCGCGCCTTCCGCAGTTGGGAGGGGGTTCCACCCGCTCGCTGGCGCGAGATGCAACGCCCAAGCGCAGTATCGTAATCGGCTCAACTCGCAATCATGACGCAATGAATAAAGGAGATGTAATGCAAAAGCGCAAACTGGGAAAAAGCAATCTGGAAGTTTCAGCCATCGGCCTAGGCTGCATGGGGCTGAGTTTCGGTTACGGGCCCGCGACGGACAGGCAACAGGCGATCACGCTCATTCGGAAGGCATTCGAACGAGGCGTGACATTTTTTGATACTGCCGAGGCATACGGCCCATTTGTTAATGAGGAATTGGTGGGTGACGCGATCGAGCCGTTTCGTAAGCAAGTGGTGGTCGCGACCAAGTTTGGCTTCCAGGATGGAGATTCGCACAAGGGCTTGGATAGCCGCCCGGAGCGCATCAGGGAAGTTGCCGACGCAGCCCTCAAACGGCTTAGGACCGATGTCATCGATCTTTTTTACCAGCACCGTGTCGATCCCAAGGTGCCAATCGAAGACGTTGCCGGCACCGTAAAGGACTTGATTCGGCAGGGCAAAGTAAAGCACTTCGGTCTCTCCGAGGCCGGGGTTCAAGCGATCCGTCGTGCTCACGCCGTTCAGCCAGTCGCCGCAGTGCAAAGCGAATATTCGCTTTGGTGGCGAGAGCCGGAGCGTGAGATTCTGCCGACTCTCGAAGAACTCGGCATCGGCTTCGTCCCGTTCAGTCCGTTGGGGAAGGGCTTCCTCACGGGCGCCATCAACGAGAACACCAAGTTCGACAGCACGGATTTTCGCAACATCGTTCCCCGTTTCAACGAAGAGAACCGCAAAGCGAACCAATCCCTGGTGGATGTGCTCAGCGACATTGCGGAGCAGAAGAAAGCTACATCGGCGCAGATCGCGATTACCTGGTTGCTGGCTCAGAAACCGTGGATCGTCCCGATCCCGGGAACTACGAAGCTGCATCGGCTTGAAGAGAATCTGGGCGCAGCGAATGTCGAACTGTCTGAGAACGATCTCCGCGACATTACTGCCGCGGTTTCGAAGATCGCAGTACAAGGTGATCGGTACCCGGCGCATCTGCAGCAGAGAGTCAATCGCTAACAGGGGAAGGACCGAGTCAAATTGCTGCAATCTCGGTCTGCAGCGTTTCCACAGCGCATCAGCAACGCGAATATCCCGACAGGGAGCTGCTCGGGTCTAACAGTACAGAAGCGGAATGAAAGCCGCTGCGCTTACCAGATTTCGAAGCGCGGGAACTCGTTGCGTGTGATGGCCGAGGCGGTCCATTGGGGAAAGCGCGGAGCGCGGGTGAACACGATCAGTCCCGGCATCATCATTACTCCCCTCGCGAACGATGAACTGAAGGGGCCGCGTGGCCCAGGTTACCGGCGCATGCTCGAAGTGTCAGCGGCTGGGCGGGCCGGCACTCCTGACGAAGTTGGAACCGTTGGAGCACTCCTCATGGGTCCTGACGGTGCGTTTATTACCCGCAGCGACTTCCTCATGGATCGCGGTGTCACAGCGGCCTATTGGTTCGGCGACCTTGCCCCAAAATAACCGACTGGCAGATCGAGTGCGGGCTGTTCTCCGCATCAAGGTCTTACCGTGTGACTTTCGACATTCGAGTGGTGCTCCCACTTGGTCCTAGGCCAGCAAGTTTCGTAGAGCGTAATCAGCACCCAGCGCAGTCATACTGCCATTGAGTGAGCCGATCTCCACTCCCCCGAGAACCCATCGGCAATCGAGCGGCGTTTCTTGAACACACGAAAGGACAGGCGCCAAGGCGCAATTCTTGCGGCGATTGGCCAGCCTGCCGCTGGGTCATCCGTGTGTCGATCTCCTGGCTTTTGACTCAAGTCCCGGTCGATTGATCCCGATGGCGAAGGTAGGCGACCCAAAAAGCGCGGAGTCGTGCTCGTGTCACCATCTGACGCGGATGGAATGGGAGGTCCGCTACGACTACAGTCGTTATCGATGAAAAGGCCGCTGCCCCGCTCCCCGAGCACGGCAGCCTCAAGCTGCGCGTTTTATTGGTGGAGGATGAACCGGCGGATGCAGAGCTGACGTTGCGCGCCCTGCGCGCAGGGGGGTTCGAGACGACCGAAGACATCGCCCAGACGGCCGACGCCTTCACCGAGCTAATACGGAAGAATTCCTACGACGTCATTCTGGCGGACTACAAGCTGCCGAATTGGAACGGAATGGAATCGGTCGAACTGGTGCGCCGGGAAGGACTCGACGTTCCAGTGATCCTGGTATCCGGCGCTCTCGGTGAACTAACGGCGGTCGAGTGCATCAAGAAAGGCGCCGCCGATTATATCCTCAAGGACCACTTGGCACGCCTGCCAAGCTCGGTGCGGCGAGCCGTGTACGAGAAAGGACTGCGGCAAGATCGCAAACACGGTCTGGAAGAATTGGCTCGTTCCAACCGCGATCTTGAGCAGTTTGCCTACGTTGCCTCGCACGATCTGCAGGAACCGCTTCGCATGGTTGCAACCTATACGCAACTCCTGGCCGAGCGTTATCAGGGCAAACTCGATGCGGACGCGGATAAATATATTCACTATGCCGTGGATGGCGCTCTGCGCATGCAGAAGCTGGTGCAGGATCTGCTGACTTTTTCGAGGGTAGGACGGCACGGCACGGGAGTGCAGAGCACCGACTGCAACGCCGTGCTGCAAACCAGTCTGACGAATCTGGAAGCTGCAATTCAGGAGAGCGGCGCAGTCGTGGAGCACAGTCAACTTCCAGTGGTAACAGCCGACAGTTCCCAACTTGTCCAGGTTTTCCAGAATCTCATCGGAAATGCCATCAAGTTTCACAGCTCCGCGCCGCCCGCCATTCGAGTGAGCGCGGAAGCGAAAGGAAAGGAGTGGGTCTTCTCGGTGGCGGACAACGGGATCGGCATCGCGGCCGAACACGCGGAAAACGTATTCGTCATTTTCCGACGGCTGCATACGCGCGCGGAATATCCGGGGAACGGAATCGGGCTCTCGATCTGCAAGAAGATTGTCGAACAACATGCCGGACGCATATGGGTCGAATCTGAACCGGGTCACGGATGCATCTTCCGGTTCACACTTCCAATCACGGGAACGACAACGTAGTGAGGCAGATGAGACGATGAAAATCACACCTGAAATCCTAATGGTCGACGACAATCCGGCCGATATTGACTTGACCAGCGAAGTGCTGGCTCAGAGCAAAGGACGTTTTCACGTAAACGCAGTCAACGACGGGGTGGAAGCAATTTCGTATTTGAGGCGCGAAGGAAAATACGCCCAAGCTCCGGTTCCGGACCTGGTTGTTCTCGACCTGAACCTTCCGCGCAAGGACGGATGCGAGGTCCTTTCCAACATCAAAGCCGATCCCGCTCTGTCGAAAATCCCAGTCGTGATTTTCACGACCTCGCAGGCGAACAGCGACGTAACCCGCAGTTACAAACTGGGAGCGAACTGCTATCTGCGAAAACCGGGCAATCTTCCGGAGTTCGTCGCAGTGGTTCGATCCATGGCCGAGTTCTGGCTCGATTTTGCCAGCCTGCCCCAGAAGGAGAAAAGATGAACGATCAATCAACCCAAATCTTACTGGTCGAAGACAATCCCGGAGACGCGGATCTGGTTCGCTTGCGGTTGGTGGACGGCAACACAAAGACGGATGTGAACTGCGTCAATCGCCTGTCAGATGCGCTCGTATCACTGAAGGAAAAATCGCCCGCCGTCATCTTGCTCGACCTCAATCTTCCCGACAGCCACGGCGCGGAAACCTTTCGCAAGGTCCTCGAGAGTGCTCCGGACGTGCCGGTCGTGATCCTGTCAGGACAAGACGACGAAGCTTTGGCGATGAAGGCCCTGCACCAGGGAGTGCAGGACTACCTGGTGAAGGACACCATCTCGAGCAGTGGTTTGGCCCGTGCCATGCGCTACGCCGTGGAACGGCAAGCACTTTTGCGTTCGCTGGAGATAAGCCGCAAGCAACAACTGGAATTCAAGAACCAGTTTCTCTCCCATGTTTCGCACGAACTTCGCACACCGCTGACCTGCATTCATCAGTTCGTTTCGATTCTGAACGATGGCCTCGCCGGAGAAGTCAGCCCCGAACAGCGTGACCATCTCAAAACGATTCTTAAAAGCGTCAACCAGCTCGGAGCCATGGTCCGCGATCTGCTGGAAGCTAGCCGGGCCGAGTCCGGGAAAATCCGCATCGAGCCCCGCTGCGTCGCGATCGGAGACCTGATCCAGCAGGCAGTTGCCATGATGAAACCGGCCGCCCACGAAAAACAGGTCGGGCTGGAGGTAGGTGTCGACACCAGAATTGCCCTGGTCTATGGGGATCCCGATCGGATTCTCGAGGTGCTGATCAACCTCATCGAGAACGGCATCAAGTTCACACCTCAAAATGGCGCCGTTACGGTGCAAGCCTCCCTGGTGCAAACCGATCCGGACTTCGTGTACATCTCGGTGGCCGATACCGGTTGCGGCATCAGTCCCGAAGCCAGGGCTCTTGTGTTTGAGCGCCTGTATCAGGATCCAAACGCGGTCGATAACAATCGCAAGGGCCTGGGACTCGGCTTATTCATCGCGAAAGAACTCGTTAATCTTCATGGCGGACGCATCTGGGTCGCGAGTGAAGCGGGCAGCGGCAGTACTTTCTCCTTCACGCTGCCGTTATATTCACTCGCCAAGTTGCTTCTTCCGGTGATCACCCAACAGGGACGCCTGCGGGATTCGATCGTTCTGGTTAAGGTCGACCTGACCCCATTTTCCAGGCCAGCGCGGGCAAACTGGAAAGAGACCTGCCGGCGTTGTTTCGATGTTCTGCAACGCTGTGTGTACCTCGACAAGGACCTGGTCTTGCCTGCGATGACTTCGGGCGGCGCGGGGGAAACATTTCTGGTGGTTGCGTCTACCGACCTGAATCGTGCCGAGATCATGATGACCCGCATTCGCGAGCAACTCGGAAAAATCCCTGAACTGAAGGACACCGGCAGATTGGATGTGTCGGCATCCGCAGTACCACTTCCAAAGGATGTTGCCGATCAGCCCGTGGCAGAGCAAGTACAGCTGGTGGCGAGCACTGTTACCGAAATGGTTCGATCGGTTCTTGGAGAAGCACAGGCTCACTCTGCACCGAACTAAACCGTGACATCAACCACGCTGAGTCACTCGGCGTAAATCTCGAATGGAGAAAATGACGTATGGCAAACTCAAAAATCATGATCGTCGACGACGACCCGGATCTTAGACAGGCCTTGCGGCTGCGTCTCAGAGCCAATCACTACGACACGGTGAATGCGTCGGATGGCTACTCTGCCATCGCACTCGCATACAAAGAACATCCCGACATGATCATTCTTGACCTCGGGCTTCCGGCTGGCGACGGTTTTGTCGTGCTCGACCGTCTGCAAAAAGACGACAAGCTGTCCACGATCCCCGTGATCGTGTTGACGGCCCGCGACCCTCAGAGCAGCGAGCAACGAGCCCTGCAGGCTGGTGCGGCTGCTTTTTTTCAGAAGCCGGCTGACAATGCCGAATTGCTCGAAGTCATTCGTGCCACTTTGCCCCGGACCGAGACGGGCACAGGTCTGCCGTCGTAACCAACGTTTCGTCGCACGCCGAGCGTTCACCATGCGCGCGGCGAAGTATCTGACGCCGGGTTGATTCGCGAAGACGGTGCCATACAACGAGCCATGCTCTCGGGCTCCTCCAGATTCGTGGACCTCCCAGCCCGCAGGGCGTCGGAGCGCTGCCACCAGGAGGGACTGGCATGTCGGTCGAAATTCATCCCGCATCTGCTCCCATTCGTCCGAGGAGCTCATTTCGACTGCATGAACGCGCTCCGTTTAGCGTTCCGATCACAATCCATCGATTGAGAAGCGGCCATATTTGCACGACGCGAGGTATGAGCCTCGACGTCAGCGAAGGTGGTCTCGGCGCGATCGTGGAAGGCGACTTATGGGTGGGAGAGATCGTCGAAGTCGATATGTGTGTCGGGGGTGTTGCCGTCAGCACCGTCGCCGTCGTTCGACATGCCTCCCGCGTACAGTCAGGATTCGAATTCTTGGGGTTGACTGCCGACGAACGGAAGAGCATCGCAACCATAGCGGGAGCCTAGCCTCTGTCTTTCGTGAAGTGCCGCGTCCAGTCAGCAGGGTGCATCCCACTTTGGGAAACCCATACCTCCGTGTAACTAATTTCTGAACAGTTCGGCGAGTTCCTCGGCGTAAGCTTGGATCGCGGTTCATTGCGGATGTGCATCCTCCGTTTCGCTTCGCCCTCCCGACCCAACGGTGCTTGCACATCTAAATGCACCGCAGACCATCGGCAGGGTCCCTTGGACTACCCGGCAGGTGCGACAAGGTCTCCTGTTTCCAATCGAATCCCGCCGATCATTCCTTCGAGATGAGCGGGCGTGCCATCTTCGTCGCCGTTCCTACGGACCTACCCAATCGGTTGCCGGAAGAATATCGATGAGCAAGAATCGCCTCGACCCTCGTATGGTCCGGCAATTCGGAGTCTTTGGCGGTGCTGCCAGCTTTTTCTCAATGATGGTTGGGTCCTCGTCCCTCTTAGGATGGTGGTTCGACGTTTCCATTTTGAAGAGCTGGCTGCCCGGGCAACCGTCGATAAGAGTCAACGCCGCGGTCTGCTTCGTGCTGCTTGGGATTGCCTTATGGCTACTGCGAAAGAAAGAAGAGGCGAGTTTCGTTAAGAAAGTCGCCGCCAGAATCGCCTCTGCGATCACGGCGCTCGTCGGGCTGATCGTTCTGGCGGAGAATCTTCTGGGGTGGAATGCCGGCATCGATCAACTCTTGCATGTCGTGCGTTCAGGTGAAGAGCTGGGCAGTGTTCGACCCGGCCTGATTCCTACGATTGCGGCCCTGAATTTTCTTCTGCTAGGTTGCGGTTTCCTGATCTTGAACTGGAGAACACGGCATGGCTATTGGCCAGCACAGTGGCTCGCCGTTGTGGCGGCCATCAACTCGACCTTTGGAATTTTCGACTTTGTCCTGGTTCGCCAGATCTCTCACACTCACATCGCCTTGCCGGCCGCCATCAATTTTGCCGTTCTCTCGCTGGGATTGATCTGTGTCCGATCCGAATGGGCGCTGGGAGGAGTTTTGGCAAGCACCGGCGCGGGGGCGAAGCTGCTGCGCCGGGCAGTTCCGTCGGCGCTCGCCGTTCTCGCTTTCATCGGTTGGTTGCTGCGAAAGCCCCTGCTGACCGAAGCCCATCTCAGCTGGATCGAAGTAAGCACGCTTGGCATGGTCTCGAGCCTCCTGCTGGTTTTGCTCGTCGTCTGGAACGCTCGGATTCTGGATCGCGTCGAGAGGGACCAGCAATTGGCGGAGGCAGTACTGCATGTGAATGAGGACATTCTGAACGGAATCCTGGGACGATTCGAGGATTCGCCAGTCGAGACTTTGCTCCGTCGCTGGGTTTTGTCCGGCATCGGTCTGGCAGTTTTGCTGACCGCACTCATGGGAGTCCTCTCTTGGCGGAGTGCGCGTGACGCGTCGGAGGACGCGGACTGGGTGGCCCACACCTATGCCGTTAAGTCGACTCTTGCGGTCGCGCTCGGTCACGCAGTCGATATGGAAACCGGGACACGCGGATTTGCGGCTACCGGGGATGACTCGTTCCTGGAACCTTATGACCAGGGGAAACTCGCTCTCCCGAACGACCTGGACACTTTGCGCCGTCTGACCGCCGACAATCCCGTCCAGCAACAGCGACAGCAGTTGCTGGCGTCGCAAATCGAGGCTCGGATTGAAACCTCGAACCAGATCTTCGCATCCCGGCGCCAGAGACGAAGCGTTCCTGCTGAATCGCTTTTTCTCGAGGGCAAACGTCAGATGGACGCGGTGCGAACCACGATCGCGGAGATGCAGGCGGAGGAGAGCAGACTGCTCGACAAGCGCGTAGCAAGAGCACAGGAGGCACAGCGTCTAACGCATACGATCAGTCTAGCCGGCACGCTGGTCGGGGCGGCCCTCCTCATGTTCTGCGGCTTCGCAATCGGCCGTCAGATCAGCCACGGCGCCCGGCTACGCGGACAACTGACAGCCCTGAACACCAGCCTGGAGCAGCGCGTCGAGCAGCGGACGGCCGCGCTGCGCGAGTCCGAAGAAAACTATCGCACTCTATTCGAATCCATGGACGAAGGCTTCTGCACCATCGAAGTGCTGTTCGACCAAGACAATAAACCCGTGGATTACCGTTTCCTGACGGTCAATCCGGTATTCGAAAAACAAACGGGAATCCCAAATGCTGCGGGGAGAAAGATGCGCGAGATTGCCCCGCAGCACGAAGAGCACTGGTTTCAGATTTACGGCAAGATCGCGCTAACCGGCGAGCCCGCGCGCTTTGAAAATGAGGCCGCCCAACTGAACCGCTGGTACGAAGTCCACGCATGCCGAGTCGGAAAACCACACGAAAAGAAAGTTGCAATCGTCTTCAACGACATCACCGTGCGTAAGCACGCAGCGTTGGAGATTCAGCGGCTCAATGATGAACTCGAACACAGAGTAAACGAGCGAACCACCCAATTGATGGCAGCCAACAAGGAAATGGAAGCGTTCACCTACTCCGTTTCCCATGACCTGCGTGCCCCGCTGCGGCACATCAGCGGGTTCGCCAATATCCTGAGCGAGGAATATGGTCCCAGCCTCGCACCGGACGCCCGGCATCACTTGCAGCGCATTCAGGAAGGCACCCGGCGCATGGGCCAGTTGGTGGATGACCTTCTGAACCTGGCGCGCATGGGCCGCCGCGATTTGAGCTTGCGCGTCTCGGATCTGAAACCGGTGATCGAGGATGCAATCGCAGAACTGGCAGGCGAGTATACCGGACGGCAGGTTGAGTGGAAGGTTGGCGACCTGCCCGTTGTGGAATGCGATCCCGGATTGATAAGGCAGGTGTTTCAGAACCTGCTTACCAACGCGCTCAAGTTCACGCGCCCCCGCCCACAGGCGGTCATTGAGGTCGGGAAAATCGAGAAAGATGGAGCGCTCGCCATATTTGTGCGCGATAACGGCGTCGGCTTCGACATGAAATATGCCGACAAGCTGTTCGGAGTATTTCAGCGCTTGCACCGGGCGGAAGACTTTGAAGGCACCGGCGTCGGCCTCGCCACCGTGCAACGCATCATTCAGAAGCATGGCGGAAGCGTATGGGCAGAAGGCGAACTCAACAAGGGCGCAACCTTCTACTTCACGCTCCAGGGTTCCGGGAAAACCGGGCTCAAAACGAGAGCAGCGATCGCAGGAGATCCCACATGACCGAGCGGCAGATCGAGATTCTACTGGTAGAAGACAATCCGGATGACGTCGAGCTTACGCTTCACGCACTACGCAAAGAAAAACTGGCGAATAGCATCCACGTGGCGCGCGATGGCGAAGAGGCCCTGGAGTTTCTGTTTTGCAACGGAACGCACGCAGAGCGCTCCTTCGAGCGGCCTCCCCGGCTGGTGCTGCTCGATCTGAAACTTCCCAAAGTGGATGGCATGGAAGTATTGAAGCACCTGAAGGCAGACCCGCGTACAAAGGCGATACCGGTGGTCATCCTCACTTCTTCGAAGGAAGAGCGTGACTTGATCAATGGTTACGGACTGGGAGCCAATAGCTATATTCAAAAACCTGTCGATTTCGAGCAGTTCCGGGAGACGATCAAGAGCATTGGCCTCTACTGGCTTGTCATTAATCAGGCGCCAGCGGCAAACGGCACGAGATAGAATGCGTCGGTTCACCCTGACGGCATTCCGAAGAAATGGCGATTGAGCAGAGTGGTTTCCGGATTCATGCATGAATCGTGAATGACGCCGCGCTTCCCGTGCGTCCGTTACTGGCCGTGCCCTGCGGCTTAGGTGACTTGTGTCACCTCGAATCGAATGTTGAGATGAGGCACACCCAAGAGGGCGTTCCCGGAGGACATTCGAGTGACCACTACTGCAGCTGCCGTTGCGAGGAGTAGCTACGAATATGCGATTGATACCAAGGCGAGCCAGTTTACGGTCCAGGCATTCGCCGATGGTTTGATCTCGGTCGTTGCCCACAGTCCGAAAATAGCAATTCGAGAGTGGCAGGCGGAAATCCGGGCAGCCGACAGCAATCTGAAGGGCCTGTCGATGAAAGTGCGCGTTCGCCCGACTGCGCTTGATGTCTTAGATGATTTGCGCGACGCCGATAGGCGAAAACTGCACAAGGTTTTGCATGACGAGGTCCTGGAGATCAATCGATATCCCGAGATATTGTTCGAAAGTTCGGATACGCAAGTCGAGACCATCAGCGAGCACATGTTCCGGCTGATCGTGCGTGGAACACTGACGTTTCACGGCGTTTGCAGGGAACATTTCTTCTTGGCGCAGGCATCACTCTGGGAAGACGGTGCACGGGCACACGGTTCCTTCTCGGTCCGCCAGAGCGACTACAACATCGCCATTGCGTCCATAGCCGGCGGCACTCTTAAGCTACAGGACGAGTTGAAGTTCTCGTTTTACGCTATCGTCCGCAAAAAGTCCTGATAAGACCTGCGATCGAAGGAGTCTCTGAGGAGCAAATCTCCGCAATCAAACCTAAATTACTTCTCTTCCTCCTTCAATCACTCGAAGTTACTTGCCTAAATTGCGCGAGTCAGAATCGACTTCTGTTTTCCCATTTCATGAAACTCCACAATAATCGGATGAGATGATCCTCGCGCGAACGTTTTCACTGGGTGGAAATGATGCCCTCACTTACATTGACTCGACCTTCTCTTTTGTATAATTTGCCGTCTTCCATCTTGGCTTCACTCCGGATCCCTGCAATGCTTCTTAGACGATTCAACGACAAGGTTTCTTTGGGAAAAGCGGCAGCTGAACAGGCCGCGACTGCAATTCGCTCCGCCATCGCGAAACAGGGACAGGCCCGCATCATCGCCGCAACCGCTGCCTCGCAAATCGAGTTTCTGAACGAGCTCACCAAGGCCGAGGGTATTGACTGGACGCGCGTCGAAGCGTTCCATCTCGACGAGTACATTGGCTTGCCCATCACGCACCCTGGGAGTTTCCGCAAGATGCTGATGGAGTTGCTGGTCGCGAAAACTGGCATTACGCGCTATCACCTGCTCGCGGGCGATGCTGCGGACCCGGCCGCTGCGGTTCGTGACATCGGCAAGCAGCTCGCCTCAGCTCCGATCGACATCGCGTTTCTCGGCATTGGCGAGAATGCGCATATCGCGTTCAACGATCCGCCCGCCGATTTTGATACTGAAGAACCGTACATCATCGTGACTCTCGACCAGGCTTGCCGCCAACAGCAAGTGGGAGAAGCCTGGTTCGCCGACATTTCACAGGTGCCTCAACATGCCATTTCCATGTCGGCGCGGCAGATTCTCAAGGCGAAGGAAATCCTTGCAGTCGTTCCGGACACGCGCAAAGCGCACGCTATAAGGGCGTGTTGCGAGGAAGAGATCAGCCCCGCGGTGCCAGCGTCGATTCTGCGCAGGCATCCCAACGCGACTATTTATCTTGATAAGAACTCGAGTTCTCTGCTTGGACCCGATTTGCAGAAGTCGCTGGCCACAGATTCACAGGTGGTCGTGAAGTAATCCAGCACCGTAATCGCATCGACGCAGATTCTTATCGTGGCGAGGATTCGTGGCGTGGGCCGGTCAGCGTCTTTAGAGGGTTGACCGCCAGCCAGCTAACTGCACCCACGATGCACAACGCGGCCGCCACCAGGAATGATGCGGTCCAGCCATAGCGCGCCGCGATCCAAGGCGTGAGAGAGCCAGTGACCGCCCCGCCCAGTTGACCACCCATATTCATGAATCCTGACACCGATCCTGCAGAGCCCGCCGCTATGTCCGCCGTCAGCGACCAAAAGGAACTCTGTGATAGATAGAGCGCTCCAGCTCCACCAGCCAGTACGACGCTGGCCAGGCGAACGCCTTGGACCTGCGATCCGAATGCGATGAATACCCCGGCGAGAGCCATCGCAAACGCAGCCAGACCACAACGTCCGATGCGCGGACCTTTCCACTTCGTAAGCCAGTCGTTGATGGTTCCTCCCAACAGGCAACACACCAGCATCGCCAGAAAGGGCAGCATCGAATAGAACGAGCTCGCTTTCAGATCAAGGCCGCGTACTTTCGCAAGATAGCGATAGAACCAACTGAAGAAGATCCACGCAACGTATCCATAGCAAAAATAGCTGACAGTGACCGCCCAGACTTCCCTGCTCCGCACCGCCCGGATCAATGGCACAAGTTCTCTGACCGGATCTGCCACTTCCGGAGACGACTGCGGATCGGCCGTCGACATTGCGAGTCCGGAGCGGATGGTTGCGAGTTCGGATGCAGAAACGCGCGGATGCTCTGCCGGAGTGTCGCGGGCCGCTATAAACCAGAGTGCTCCTGCTGCAAATCCGATGACGGAACAAACCCAGAAAGAGGACCGCCATCCGTAATGAATCATGAGATAAGTGATGAGCGGCGGTGTGAGACCAGCCCCAGCGCCAACGCCGGCAAAGATCCAGCCATTAGCAATGCCGCGTTCGCGTACCGGAATCCAACGCGCGACGAACTGATTGGCTGCTGGATAGATCACCGCTTCTCCGGCACCGAGAAGAAATCTCACCGCAACAAGCAGAATGAGGGCGCCTTTAATATCGGTGGGAACGAGTGCGGTCAGGGCGGTAAAGATTCCCCACCAGATCACGCCTCCGGCGAGGACGCGGCGCGGACCAAATCGGTCGGCGAGATACCCGCCAAGCGTTTGAAACAACGCGTAACCGGCAACGAGAGCACTGAAAACCTTGCCCAGCTGCACGTCTGTCAGATGGTAGGCATCGACGATCGATCCACCAGCGATCGAGATGTTGACTCGATCGAGATAAGAGACCGCGCTCAAGACGAACAGCCAGAAAACAAGAAACCAGCGCACCCGACTGTTCTCTCTAACGATCACTAGCACCTCGACAGGATTCGAATCGCCAAATGATGGAGTACCGACTGCCGAATGCGGGCAAATCCTGCCTGCACATTCCACTAAAGGCGGCCGAATTGCTTCACAGCCTTTACGATGGATTTCAATTGCTCGATGACGGCGTACATCGAGTGCTCCTTGTAGTCCATCTGCTGTGCCAATGTGAGCACGCTTCGCGCCTGAGCTCTCGGCACCACAGCGACACCATCGCTATCCGCCACGACGATATCGCCCGGATCAACCGGCACTCCATTACACGTTAAAGGAATCTGGGCCCCTGCAAAGCGGTAGTGATGCACCGAGGTGGAGGGTACGATTCCTGTGGCAAAGACGGGGAAGCCGATTTTGCGCAGGTACGCCACATCCCGCACGCCGCCATCGATCACAGCTCCGGCGTATCCGCGCGCCGCCATCGCGGTACCCATCAACCCACCCATACCGGCGATGTCTTCTCCGTCTTCAACCGCCATTACGTACACCGCATCGGTTGATCCCTGATCAATTGCTTCGAGCATTCCGGAGAGAGCTTCCGGGTCTTTGTTGCCTTCATCTTTCTTGAGCTGCACCGTCCGCGCAAATCCCGCAAACTTCGCCGTGAAAATCGGCTGCATATGATGCGTCATATACATCTTCTTGCCGGTAATCTGCTCGATGGCGTCGGACACCGACGCGACTTCAACCCGCCGAAATTGAGCAATGAGTTCGCTGTCGGTCAGCGAGGAAGCATTCGCCGGACTCGATTGTGCCCCCGCCAACCGGACTCCGGCAGCCGCACTCACTATAAGTATGGCCGTTCCGACGACGACGACGAGTATGCGGTTTTTTCGATGCATGAGGGATAGTTTCATTCCATCCTCCAGATTGTCGTTAACTCACGAATACGAGGATTACTTCCGCCTGGCGCTTTTTCTCAGCGATTGTCTCGGCCGCCGACCGCGACTTCTTGCAGAGCGCCGCGATCGACACCAGTTTGATCCACCAGGTGAAGCGAAAGCCGACCCGGCTTTAAAGGAGGAGTGATCTCTGACTCGAGTGTGATCGCATCGCTGGGACTAACATCCATGATTCGCATTGTTCCAAGGCTCTTTCCATGGTCGTCATAGAAACGCGCTTCGATGTGTCCGGCGAAGAAGACTCCAAACGAACCAGAAAGCCCGACTTTCCCATTTCCCAGAAGTGATGCTCGAAGTGGGCGAATCAGAATTCCAGCATCGGTCACTCCATGGAATTCATTTCCCGATCGTGTGGGAAACCACTCCGTCTCAAACTCGCAGCTCTCTCCGGAACGCAACCGGCACATGGGACTATTGAGTTCGGCTTCGAGGTAGTAAGGGCTCGCATCCGGGTCCGCGCTCACGGAAGGATTGCCATCTTCGTTCAGTCGCATTTCCGGACCGTTCGTCCAGAAAATGACAGAGGCCTTGCCTGGATAGGGTTTCGTCGCTTCGTATTGAAAGCGCTCGACCATGGCGTACTTGCTGCCTCCATCGACGACGGCCAGCCAGCCTTCTTTCGAATCGATCCATAACTCGGCAGCCATGTGCACATAATGCACATTGAAGAGGCCGTCGTCTCTCACCGAGACCGCCGGATTCTCTGCCGGACCGAAGCGAACGTGATAGCGGTTGAGATAACTGCTGGAGGGGTCCGCGGGAGTAAACGTCCAGAAGTCGTGATTGATGTGCGCCACCCCGCCCTGGCTCTGCAGATTGGAGGCGGAAGTGTCGTATTGCGAAACGGACTGCATCGACCATTCCAGCGTATGACCCGTCACATTTTTCATGGATGCGTGAAATTTAATGCGTGGAGAATCGGCATCCACTTGGATCGTTCGTATGAATTGAATTCCCGTCTGAGGATCCGCTGGACTCGTAAGTTCGATTTCACAGCGCTGTCCTTCCGAAAGCTTTCGAAAGGTGAAAGGGCCGTCGTCGAGCACGTCCGAGTTCCCGGGCCAGTGCTGTTCGTCGTCGTTTCCCTCGGGTAGAAGCCATAGCTTGTCGCCGCCATAGTTGAACCACTGGCTTGTGCTCGGTGGAAGGTACTTACCCGCGAACTTTGGATTCACGAACAGATACGGGTGCCCGGCGAAGGTCACCTGCATCAAACGCCCGCCGTTCTGCGGGACGATGATGAGTTGCACCCAGCGGTTGGAAATCTGTTGCGCCTGCCAGCCCTTATAATCAGCGGCTTCAACGCGGCACTCCGATTTCTTCTCTGGCGCCGACTGGCTGTTTGCCTGAACGGCGGTCATCGTCACGACGATCGTCACCGCAAACAGAATCCCTAACCGCCGCCTACCACTGGCCCCGAAACGATCTGTTTTCATGAATTGTGCCTTGCTGGCCCGGATTTGCCGCGCTTGAGGTTAGCACGCGCGCTAGAATCCACAAAAGGCCCGTTTCGTTTTCGCGAACGAAACGAAACCCAATAAAACGAAATAATTCGATTTGCGTCAAGCGAATTGTGTGGTATACCAACTTCTCCCATGAACCAGGCGTGCGGACGCTACGCTAGCGTGAGCCTCAGAGCATCGCTGCTACTGCTTTGGGCGGTGGCCAACTTGCTGGCGCAGGACCGCAAGGTGGACCCAACCTGGCTGCACCGGCACATCACACTCTCCAGCAACGCAAAAACTGATTCGTCCTCCGAAAGTTGCCGCTATACGCCGATCTTCGGTGAAGGCGATGCAGAGAATCGAATTCTGCGCAGCGTCACACGATTCGGTGAGCTCGCCCTTGCCCCTAATGGGAGCTGTCAGAGTGTTGCGTACGATCATGAGGAAGAGCTCTACTTCGTTCTGGATGGCGCCGGTATTCTGCATTACGGCGACGAGACGCACCCAGTGCGCGCGAATGACTTTACCTATCTTGCTCCCGGCGTAAAGCATTCGATTGCTAACAATTCCGGCAAAAGCCTGCGAGTCGTGGTCATGGGCTTCAAAATACCATCGAAGATGTCGGTGGGTATTCCGTCTTCGCACCCAAAGATCATCAATCTGGATAACGTCAAAGAAGAGACCGTCGACGGTCACCCGAACTCAGTTCTATACAAGCTTCTGGCGGGTCCACGTGGCGCGAAACGCGACGCTATTGACGATGCCTACGTAGTGACCAGTCTTTTCTTGATGGACTTTGCACCGGGCGGCACGAATTTCCCGCACCATCATGAAACTGCAGAAGAAATTTATCTCGTTCTCGACGGTCAAGGCGACATGGTGGCAGGAAGCGGAATGGATGGCGTCGAAGCCCGCTATCCCGCCAAAGCAGGAGATGCTTACTACTTCCGCGCAAATTGCACGGTCGGGTTCTACAACCAGAACAAGTCCGGAGCAAAAGCCCATATCCTGGCAGTGCGATCGCGGATTCCGCTGCCCGAAGAAGACGACTAGCGTGCACCGGCTTTACCGTCGAATCGAAAAGTTTGAAGCGAACTGCTATTAGCTTTTGAAACGGCTTTCAGAGGAGATTTTACGATGCGAGTTCTAAATTCTAGCCGGCGATCATTCGTAAAATTGGTGGCGGCGGCTCCGCTGCTCGGTCAACTGGCCGCGCGTGACCTTTATGCTCAAGCGGCCACCGCGATTGGCAAAGATCCGCGCCAGAACGTCTATTCCCGGCTTGGAGTGAAGACGGTGATCAATTGCCGGGGCACCTGGACCTACCTCAGCGGATCGCTCGAATTTCCGGAAGTGCACCAGGCGCAACTGGAAGCCGGACAGTATTTCGTGAACATGATTGAACTGCAACGTGCCGTCGGACGGCGTCTGTCTCAACTCACCGGCGCCGAGTCCGGCATTGTCACCTCGGGTTCGGCGGGCGCAATGGCGGCCGCAACCGCCGGATGCATGGCCGGTACCGACGACAAATACATTTGGCAGCTCCCCGATACGACCGGCCTGAAGAATGAAGTCATCATGGTGGGCGGCCGCAGTGCGTTCGATAGCGCGATTCGGCTGACTGGCGCCAATCTCGTTCTAACTTATTCGCCGGAAGAAATCGCGAACGCCATCAACGACAAGACGGTCATGATCTACACCACCGATTTGGGGGAAAAGCTTCAACAAGTGCTTTCCATTGCGAAAGATCACAAAGTACCCCTCCTACTGGACGACGCCGCCGGTATTCCGCCTGTCGACAATGCCAGGCTCTATGCGCGCATGGGAATTGACATGTATTGCTTCTCCGGCGGAAAAGGACTCCGTGGGCCGCAATGCAGCGGGTTGCTCTTGGGCCGAAAGGATCTGATCGAAGCCGCGCTCCTCAATTGCAGCCCGCGGGAAGGGGCCGTGTGCCGCCCGATGAAAGTCGGAAAAGAGGAAGTCATTGGTTGTCTGACGGCGCTCGAGACCTGGCTCAATCTTGACGAGAAGAAGCTCTACGCGGAATGGAACGGCCGCATCGATCGCATCCGCAAGCTGGTGGAGACCGTGCCCGGCGTGAAAACCGAGACCTACACTCCGGATGACGGAAACCGTTACCCCACGCTCAAACTTTCCTGGGATCAGCAGGCCTGGAAGTTCACTATCGCCGATTGTGTCGAGCAGTTGCGCGCGGAGGATCCTGTGATCGAAGTGCTTGGGTTGGACAACCCGAGCTTGGTGAAAGCCGTTCGTGAAGGCAATCCGAATCACAAAGAACGCAAGGGCCCCGATCACATCGAACTTGTCTCTATGACCATCAAGCCCGGAGAAGAAATGATCGTTGGGCAGCGGCTTCGCGCGATTCTCGGTGCCGCTCAGAAGAAAGCCGCGTAACAGACGATCACGTTACGAACCATCTGATCCGAAGGTGCTCTATGCGATTGCTGTTGATTGGCCTCCTGCTTTCGCCTGTGCTGTTCGCGCAGGATCACGTTCGCGCGGTCGTCCCGGCTCGAACTTCAGCTCAAGTGAATCGGGTCTGCTCGGCGGCCGTCGACGCCGGAGACTACGTCTACATTTCTGGCCAGGGCCCCCTTCGGCCAGACGGCACCTCCCCGGCAACTTTCCACGAACAAGTACAGCAAGCGCTAGACAATGTGAAAGCTATCGTTGAATCGTCTGGATTGACCATGGAACATGTGGTCTACACTCAGGTTTATCTTCCCGACGTCAGCCAGTACGACGAACTGAATAAAGTCTTCGCCGAATATTTTTCGAAGACTCCTCCCGCTCGCGCCGTTCTGGGCGTGGCGACGGATTCCGGAACCTTCCATTCAGATCAACGCCGTCGCGGTACGAGATTTGAAAGACAGGCGAGCCGTATATCCGGCAAATGATAAGAGAGAGAACTCTTTTTCACCGGGTGTTCTCACCCACGACCGGCTCTTTGTGTCCAGCATGACCGGCAGCGATCCCGTGAGCGGCAAAGTCCCGAACGATCCCGCAGCACAAGTGGATCTGGCGCTCGATCGTATGGAGGCTGTCTTGAAAGCGGCGGGCCTCGCGCTCGGGAACATGGTGTTCGTTAATCCCTACCTGACGGGTGACATTCCGACGAAGATCATGAACGAGCATTATGCGCGGCGGTTTGAGTTCGGCGATACTCCGGCGCGCGCCACCATCGAGGTATCGAGCCTTCCCGGCGGTGCTCGTATCGAATACACGGGAGTGGCCGTCCGCGACCTCAGTCAACGCAAAGCCGTTCGGCCCAAGAATATGCCTCCAAGCCCTACCGCCAGTCCTTGCGTATTCGCGGGCGATACCTTGTATTGTTCAGCCAAGAGTGGCTTCATCCCAGGACCGCACGGCGGAGTCTATGCTTCCACCACGCAGGCTCAACTTCGCCAGACGATGCGAAATCAGCTCGACAACCTCGAAGAAGCGGAAATGA
The DNA here is from genome assembly GCA_963700225.1 of uncultured Acidobacteriota bacterium. GTDB lineage: Bacteria > Acidobacteriota > Terriglobia > Terriglobales > Acidobacteriaceae > Sulfotelmatobacter. The sequence continues at coordinate 206,376 of CAVOWU010000009.1, read as the reverse complement.
ATTTCAGCCAGGTCGTATCCACGAACGTATACCTGGATGACCTCGGCGATGCAGCTTCGTTCGATCAAGTCTATGGCGAGTATTTTGGTCCGACGATGCCGGCGTGCACCACAATCCAGCAGATTGCTCCCAGTAACCGCAGTGCCGATCAGGAGGGCCATTATCCGGACCTGGAGCAGATGTCCTTGATCGCCGTTCGCAGCAAGACTGCGAAGTAGATCGTTTCGTTACGGGAGCGGCAGGTTCTTCAATTGCGGGTCGATCTCATATGCCCTCGCGAACTCGTGTTGCGCCTCTGCGTTCTTCCCTTCCTGACGAAACGCCAGCGCAAGGTTATAGTGCGCTTCGGCGTAGCCCGGTTTGAGCCGCGCCGCCTCTTCAAACTCAGCCTGGGCCTTGTGAATCTCCCCCGACTGCAGCAGCGCCAGCCCCAGATTATTGTGGCCCTCCGCAAATTTCGGGTTTCCTCTTATCAGATCCCGGAAGACATTGGCAGCGGCAGCGGGATCGTTGTTCTGACTTAGCGACAATCCCAACTGCACTCTGGCGTCGACATTTTGAGGGTCGAGCGCGACCGCCTCCGTCAGCTCGCGAACCGCTTCCTGTGGACGCTGCAGCTGCGCGAGCGCGATCCCGAGGTTGTAGTGCGCCTCCTCCAAGTCCGGATCGCTCATCACTGCTTGCTGAAATTCCTGCAGCCCTCGGGTTTGATCTCCTGCCTTCCACAGGAACAATCCAAAGCTTGCATGGGCTTGCGCGTAGTCTGGCTTCAGTTCAATCGCCTTTTCGTATGCTTCTTTGGCACGCGATGTTTCGTTCTTGCCCTCCAACGCGAGACCCTGAAAGTAGTAGCTGGTGGGAAGTTGGGGCGTTAGCTCGGCGGATTGCTGGAAAAAGTCCAGTGCCTCGTCGAATTTCTGTTTTTTCAGCGAATCCACGCCCTGCGTGATCAGCAGCTTCGATTGCGCCAGCTTCGAGCGGAAATCATGCAGTCCGGAGAGTTCGTCGAACTCTTTCTTCGCATTGCTCGCGTCTCCCTGATTGCGTAAAGCGAGTGCGAGATTGTAGTGGGCCTGCTCGAGGTCTGGCTTCAGTTCAATCGCGCGACGAAAGGCAGCGATCGCACCATCGGTGTCGCCTCCGGCTTTCAATTCGCGGCCCAGGTTATATTGCGCGTCCGCATCGTCTGGATTCAGCGCCACAGCCTTCCTGAATTGTTCCAGCGCTCCGTTGTGATCCGTCTGTCGGCGCAAGGCGATGCCCAGCATGAGGTGAGCTGCCGCAAGATTGGGATCGATGCGTATCGCGTCACGAAACTGTACGGTGGCGGCACTCAACTTCCCGAGCTGCCCTTCGACGACTCCGAGCTCAAGGTGAGTATCGGCCGAGGGTTTCAAGCCGAGCGCCAGCTTCAATTCGTGCTCGGCGTCCGATAGGTTGTCCTGCTGGGAGAGAATCCGTGCCAACAGGCGATGCGTAGCCGCACTGGCGGGATCAAGGGTTTCCGCAATGCGCAGTTCCTTCAAAGCCGCGGCTTGATCTCCCAGATCGAACCAGATACTCCCGAGCCCGTAGTGGGCGTCGGCCGACTTCGGCCGGAGTTCAACGGCCGCCTCAAACTCTTTCAGGGCCTCTCTCGGCGCTCCTTTGAACTTGAAAGCCAACGCCAGGTCGTAGTGGGTAGTCGCGTCATTTGGCTCGAGTGCGAGGGCGCTGCGGTAATTCGTGATCGCGTCGTCCCAAGACTTCGCCTGTGCCAGTTCGTTCGCTCGTTTGCGATAGTCTGCCGCGGTTTGCGCGACCATCTGCGGGGCAAATAGGATTCCAGCCAATAAGGCAGCCGAGAGCCCATGCGACAGCCAATGACGCATCAGATGGGTTTTCCCGCGAAGGTTGCCCTGCATCCCAACACTTTAACCCAAAGATCGAAAAGGACGGCGACCTGATGCCGTCCCCTTCGCAGAGCGTTCTTCCGCTACCAGATGAATTTGGCACTCACCTGCCCGATGCGCGGATCACGGGCACTGGTGACGTTGCCGAAGCTTCCGCTGCTGATATTCCCGCTGGGATTGAAGAATTGAGCATGGTTGAAAATGTTGAAGAATTCGCCCCGAATCTCGAAAGCCTTCCCCTCCGTGATGGGAATATTCTTTTGCAGCCCGAAATCCGTGTTGTTAATACCGGGGCCATGGAAGAATCGCCGATTCGCTGTGCCGAATGTGCCGCACGAACCGACCAAAACGCCATTCGTCAGACTACAGTTGTTTGTCGCAAATGAGCTCTGATCGAAATAGGTAAACGCGCCCGTGCTGGCCGTATCGCGGGGGTTCAGGATGTGAATCGGCCCGACCAAATTGGGCATATCCGTGGACGGACTGCCGGCAAGAGAGGCGTCTCCCACGCTCTGGTTCATCTGGATGGGAACTCCTCCGGCGAAGCGAGTTATTCCCTGTAACTGCCAGCCTTCCGTCAATCTTTTCGGCCCGTGGAAAACGCGATGGAACGGAATAGCCCAAACATAGCTGGCTACGAAATTATTTCGTACGTCGGTAGACGAAAGTCCTCGACTCAAACCTGGGTTCGCAAAATTGACCAGATCGCCAAACCCGGAGGAGTCGTCCAAGGCTTTCGCGAAAGTATATGCAGCTAACAGCGTCACATCGCCAGCCTTGCGTTCCACGGTGATCTGCGCTGCGTTGTATATCGAATTCGCGGTGAGGTGGGTAAAGGTATTGCCATAGCCAAAGCACAAGGTCTGCGCCCCAGGACAGTAATTCGGGTTGAGCAGCGTATTCCTTGTGCCGTAGACCAACGGGCCGCTGCCAAGCTGGAAGGTATCCTGCTCGGCATTGGGTCCGCATCCGAGCGCGCCCGCCGAAACGTCGGTATATCCCTGCGCAGTCAGTTGCATGCAGAAACCTGCATTGCCAGGGTTGGCTTCCTGTTGCGTGATGAGCCGGTGACCTTCAGTTCCGACATAAGCTAGCGTCAGCACCGTCGACTTGCTCAACTCACGCTGGATGGAAAAATTGAAATGCTCAGCATAAGCAAGCTTGTTGTGGACGTCGTATCCCGGGAAATAGGACATCGGCTCGTATACCGAGAAACTGAGCGTCTTATTGGACGGGCTCCCCGGAATCGGTACGGTGAACGGGAACCGCTGTCCCTCGCCGTCGGTGCCTCCGTCCAGCCGGTTTCGGAAAGGTTCCGTGAACGACACCGGTCCCGGACTGCTCCAGTACAAGCCAAACGGAGCATCGGCCACCTCGTAAAAGAGGTTTAGATCTTCCACCGAGGTGTAATAGAGCCCGTAGGCCGCTCGGATACTCGTCTTGCCCGGACCGCCAAAGATCTTACCCAACACTCCCTCGTGGAAACCGGGGGAGTAGGCAAGACCGAGGCGCGGCCCGAAGTTGTTGTATCGGGTAGGCGCCAGCGTCTTGGGAATCCCCGGATCACCCGGGAATACGAGGCCTGTCGGGGAACCTGGAAAGACCACTGACTGCTCTCCCTTAACCCAGGTCTGTATCTTGCCCTGCGTGTCATACCAGGGCATGCTTACTTCCCACCGCAAACCGAGGTTCAAGGTGAGGTTGGACTTTGCCTTCCATGTGTCTTCCGCGTAAGCGCCGCCGTACCGAGTTCGTGAGTCCAGAAGCTGGAGCGCAGCCTGCGTGTAGCCGCCCTGGCCCCTTGGCGTTCCAATAAGGTAATCGGCGAAATCAACACCGGTGACACTGCCGTCGAAGACAAAAGCTCCATCCTGGCTGGCTAAATTGCGTTCGTTGACTTGCAGATACCGGAATTCTCCCCCGAACTTCAGGGTGTGCTTGTTCACCACCTTGGAAAACCCGTCCGAAACCATGTAGGTGGTATTGGGCTGGAACGTGATCAGCGAGGGGGCGCCGATGGCGAAGTTGTTGAAATAGACTTGGGGCACATACTCGGGATATCCGGGATAGGCATCGGGGATTATGCCGAGAGTACCTGCACCGGTCACGAAACCTAGAGAGGAAAGCTGCGCCTTGCCCCCTTTCGGGTTGTCCAGGTGAGTTGCGGTGCGGAAAAAGCTGAAGCGCGCCTCATTCACCGCAGTGGGCCCGAGCGTCTTGGTATTACTCATTACGAATTGCTGGGCTCGCGTCGGCGTTTGCGCGGGAAAGCCGGGAACGCTTGCGCCACCGCTGGGCAGCGCGCTGAAAACCGTCGAATCGTCGAAGTGATAGTAGAACGACCAGTTGCCCGTCTTGCGGTTATTGAAATCGACCCGCTCTCCGATCTTGTTATCCGTAACAGTATTTCTTTGGCTATTGTCAGAGTACGTACCCGTCGCAGAATCGATGTTCGGTTGCGGGATGTATGGGAGAATTCCAACCGCCGCTGGTGACCACGCACTCTGCGGAATTACGCCTCCCGGAAACACGCAGACGCCGTTCTGAGCGTCCTGCAGCGTATTGCAAGCAGGAGTCCAGTATGGCTCGCCACTTGTGACGGTATAACCCAGCCGTTGTGAAAGCTCCGTCGGCCAGCCACACGCGGGACAAGCGCCGCCCGCGGTCCCATCGACTACGCCACTCAACGTACAAGGTGAAAGTGTTCCGTTAAGAAGGCACGTCGTCGACGGCCCAAAGTTCCCCTGCAGTTCGCTGGCGGTCGGCAGCGTAACGATGCCGGTTTCCGCGCCCTGCACCTGTCGAGTTCCTTGATAATCCGTGAACCAGAATAGCTTGTCCTTCCAGAAGGGCCCTCCCGCTACGCCTCCGAATTGATGGCGCCGCAATTCGGATTTGACCGGGGTGAAGTAGTTCGCGGCGTCCAGTTTGTCGTTGCGCAGAAACTCGAACACATCGCCGTGAAAGCCGTTGGTGCCCGACTTGGTGATGGCATTCATCACCGCGCCACTGAACTTGCCATACTCGGCGTCAAAGCTGTTTGTGATTAGGCGAAACTCCTCAACCGAATCGAGATTCGGAACCAGTCCCGCTCCGAGATTTCGTCCCTCGCTGACATCACCCCCGTTTACCAGAAAGGCGTTGGCTGTCTCCCGCTGGCCATTCACTGAGACGTTGCCGGCGTTTTCAATGTAACCCGAGACTGCCCTTGCGCCCGTTCCAGAGTTGCCACCGATAGTCACCGAACCGGTCGGCGCCACGCCCGCTTGCAGTCCGAGCAGATCGAGATAGCTGCGGCCATTCAAAGGCAGGGCGAGCATCTTCTTGGAATCGATCACATCGCCCAACTGCGTATTCTCGGTTTCCACCTGCACCGCGTCGGCAGCGATGCTCATCTCTTCCTTCACATTCCCGACGGTCAGCGCGATGTCGATGCGCAGTTGATCGTTCACCTTGACGACAATGTCTGTCGCGTTGAATTGTTGAAAGCCAGGGTTGGTGGCGTTCAGTTTGTAGGTTCCGGCAGGCAATGCCAGAAATCGATAGGACCCGTCCTCGGCCGACACCGTCTCCTGCACGAGGTTGGTTTCCGTGTTCGTGACCGTAATGCGCGCTCCCTTGATCACAGCCTTAGACGGATCCCGCACCACGCCAAGGATCGAGCCAGTGACATCGGCGAGCAGAGCTGTTGGGACCAAAAACAACGTCACGATGACGACAATCGGAGCGAAGACACGGTATCGATTTCCCATCACCATCTCCTGCGGCAGCGGTCTGACTCGATCCGCCTTCCGCTGACTTTTGTACGCTTGGAAGCCCCGTCTACTGATCCGCGCCGGACTGCTGGGACCAGTCCTACCGGCACGACACAGAATTCATTCCCATGGCGCGAAAACATATTCCACTGCATGAAATCTGTCAACACAAAGAATTTCTGTCTCGCATCACTTTGGATTATTGATCGGGTACGGAACAAAACCCGAAACATTCGTCTTCAACTTGTAAATCGATGTAGTAGCCGTGATGTACAAAGTCTTGAGATCAGAATCTCCCCATGCCAGATTCGCAGGCTGTTCCGGCACCACAATCGTTCCCAAATGATGCCCGGCCGGGTCCCACACCCAGATTCCCTGCGGACCCGTTACATAGATGTTGCCCTCGCGATCCAACTTCATCCCGTCCGGAACCCCGTCGTGCGCCGCTCCTGGCTCCTCACCAAATATCCGGCCGTTGTGGATCGTGCCATCTTTCTTGAAATCGTAAACTCGGATGTTCCTCTTCTCGCTATCGTCCACATACAAGCGCTTTCCATCAGGAGAAAAGGCCAGACCATTCGGCTGCGAAAGCTCTTTCGTCAACAGTGACACGCTTCCCGCGGCATCCAATCGAAAGACGCCTTGAAAATCCAGTTCCTGCTTTTCTCCCTTCGGCAAATCCAAAGTCGGGTCGGTGAAGTAGAACGCGCCATCCGGACCCATCACCACGTCGTTCGGGCTGTTGAATCGCTTGTCCTCGTATTTGTCCGCCAGCACCTCGTAGGTTCCGTCGCGCTGGATCCGAATAATCGCGCGCAGGACGCTGGCACAATCGATGAGTCGCTGGTGCGCGTCATACGTGTTCCCGTCTGGGTCGCCGAGGGACACCAGTTCTTCTTTGTGCCCGTCCGGGTAAATGCGGAAGATCTTGTTGAGTTCTTCGTCGCTGGCATACAAGAATCCACGCGGATCCCAGACCGGCCCTTCGGTAAAGCCAAGTCCAGTTACGAGCACTTCCAACTTGGCATCCTTGGCAACAAGTTTCCAGAACTCCGGCGATTCCGCCTGCAACTGGAACTGGCGGCGTGAATCTCCGCCGTTGGCAGCCAATGCGAGCGAGATCAGCACTCCGAACCATGCAGCGACTTTGAACGCTTTCTCCAAGATCATTCCTCGAATTCGCTCTTCTTCTTCGGCTCGCGGGCCACCGTGCCCTTCGCTTGCTGCTCGTGGGCAACGCTCAATAAATAAGCAATCACGTGATCCAAGTCGCTCGCGCTGAGTTTCGTCGCGTAGTCTTCCGGCATGAGAGGCTTCGAGCTGAAACTAAGGTCAGCCAGGTCGGCCTTTGTCAGAAAATGCAACGCTCCGTCCAGAGATTGCAGTTGCAGGGAAAAGTTGTCTTCGTTCCTGACTACTCCCGAGACCATCTGACCATCTTTGGTTGTCGCTTTCGCTAATCCTTTGCGCGAACCTGATCTTTGAACAGAGTTCACGATCGCGCCGCGGATTTCACTCACCGAATGACTGGCTCCATAGGTCGAAAGATCCGGTCCGAGAAATCCGCCGCGACCTTCGACCATGTGGCATTCGGAACATCCAGCTTTGCCTGCAAAGAGTTCCCTGCCCTTTCCAGAATTCCCCGGCAGAGCAGGCGCAGCACCTTTACCTTCCAGGAGCCGTAAGTGCTTCAGCGTCGCCGACAGGGTCGCGGGACCAAGGGCGGCAAACGGCGGCATCCCAGCCTGAGGAATGCCCGTCTGTAATATCTTGGAAATTTCCTCGTCGGTTTTCCGCACCACTTCAGCCCTGGTAGCGATATCGGGACCGCGCTCGCCTCCCCTCCCATCCAGTCCATGGCAAGCCGCACAGGTAGATTCAAAAGTCTGCCGTCCAATTTCGGACGCCGCTTTGTTAGGTTGTTTTGTTTTTTCACTCCCGAGATTGGCTTGCTGCGCAGATAGGCTGATGATCGCGACCGCGCAGAAAAGCATCGCAACCATCACACCTCTGCACTGCATGCTGGACCGCATGATCACGCCCCTTGCCCCTCGCAGTGAAGACTTATCCCCTCCGACCCGAACAGTGCTGCGTCCGGCCGGCTACAGGCTATGCAGATTTCATGTAATGAAAAATGACTTTGACTGCGACAAAAAGCTGTGGCAGTTGGGATATCGCACACGAGATGCCACTGTCAACTTGTTTTATCGTTGCAATCGAAAGGGATTTCTTTCGATTGCTGGAATTTGATCAGCCCGGCCGGGCACTTACGCACAGCGGTCGATTCCCCGAAAACCGCTGAAGAGATACTGGACTTCCGATAGGCACTGTGATATCTACTTTCAGCTGCTGAACCCTACTTTCATTTGGACGCATCGCCCGACCGGAACCGTAGAGCTTCTGATGACAACGGCACTGCGCGAATACAACATCACCTCGTTGCAACGCGGCCTGCGGATGTTGCAGCTTCTCGGACAGACTGAACGGGGGCTGCCAGCTTCAGAAATTGCAAAGCGCTCGGGGCTTCCCGTCAGTACCGTCCATCGCTTTCTGGTGAATCTGGAGTCGGGCAGTTTTCTGATGCGCGACAATACCGGGAATTATCATCTCGGTGTCGCCTGTGTTTTTCTGGGACAAGCGGCGCGTGAACAGTTGGATGTCCGCACCGTCAGTTTGCCGCATCTTCATGTCTTGAATCAGCGCACCCGCGAAACTGTGCATCTCACTGTCCGCCATGGTCTCTCTGCGGTGTATATCGAGAAGCTTGATTCGCCTCAGCCTTTGCGCATCCACTCGCGCGTTGGCGCGAGCGTACCGCTCTACTGCTCTGCGGTTGGAAAAGTGCTGCTGGCATATATGAGTGACGGAGAAAGAGAGCGGCTGCTAGGCCAACTCGAGCTGCGACGCTTCACGGAGAATACGGTGGGCAGCGTTCAGGAACTGCAAACACAGCTGGCCAGAGTACGAAAAAACGGCCATGCGTACGACCTCGAAGAACACGAGCCCCACGTCCGCTGTGTTGCCGCGCCGGTGTGGGATCACGGCGGCGCCGTCAATGCCAGTCTCAGCGTCACTGGACCAGCTGTTCGGATGTCCACTGCTCGACTCCGCGAAATCGCACCGTTGGTCCGGCAGGCAGGCATGGAGATATCGCGTGAGCTTGGATATGACGCTGGAATTCGTCGCGTCACACTCCGCACGAGGTCGAGCCGGCGCGGCGCGCCAAGGTGACTCGCCGGTGATCCGGATCTTGTGCATAATTTTGAGGCTGCAACATTCGTCCCTTACCCGAAAGAGTTTGAAACGATCGATGACGACGGCAATCCATGCAACGCTCGCAGCTGCCCTTATCGGGTTCTCGCTCCTGTCAGGAAGTGCCCAAGTAGCAAGCCCATCGGCCGCAGGTGTCAGTGTGGATGTATCGAGCCAGCGTTTACTGGTTCAGCCAGTCGGCGCCGATTGGTTGTCTTATAACGGCGACTATACTGGCCGGCGTTACACTTCTCTCGACCAAGTCAGTCCCAGCAATGTTTCCCATCTGCGGCCTCAGTGGGTATTTCATGCGCGAAACTCCGATGCGCTTGAGGTCACTCCCATCGTTTTCGAAGGCGTCATGTTCGTAACTTCTGCCAACGATGCCTACGCCCTCGACGCCCGCACTGGCCGCACGATCTGGCATTATGCCCGTCCGATTACCGAGGGTCTCATCGACGACGCGTCGCAACATCACAATCGTGGCGTCGGCCTTTGGCATTCGCGTGTCTATATGGAAACAGACAATGCGCATCTTCTTTGCCTCGACGCCCGTTCCGGCCATCTGCTTTGGGATGTTGCCTACACCGACGGCAGTCCAAACTACGGCGCCACCAGCGCGCCATTGGTCGTAAAAGATAAAGTCATCGTCGGAACATCTGGTGGAGATGATGGCGTCCGCGGATTTGTCTCGGCCTTCGACGCCGAGACCGGAAAATTAGCCTGGCGGTTTTGGACCATTCCCGCGCCGGGCGAGCCGGGCTCGGAGAGTTGGCCCGGCAATTCTTACCTTCATGGTGGCGGCACAACCTGGATGCCCGGCACTTTCGATCCCGAACTCAACACAATTTATTGGGGTACCAGTAACCCCGCTCCCGATTTCGATGGCAGCGTCCGCCCGGGCGACGATCTTTACACCGACTGCGTGCTCGCGCTCGATCCCGATACCGGAAAGTTGAAGTGGTATTTTCAATTCACTCCCCATGATCTCTATGATTTCGATGCCACCGAAACGCCTGTCTTGATTGATGCCGAATATCAGGGGCGTCCACGCAAGTTGCTCGTCGAAGCTAATCGCAACGGCTTCCTCTACGTTCTCGACCGCGTAGACGGCAAGTTTCTTTCCGCCGTGCGCTTCGCCGACAGGATGAACTGGGCCAAAGACATCGGATCTGACGGCCGACCTATTCGCACCGGTGTGCAGCCATCCGCTACGGGCACTCGCGTTTGTCCGGGTTTTGCGGGCGCAACCAATTGGTACTCGCCCTCTTATAATCCGTCGACTGGCCTTTTTTATTTTCTCGCCTTGGAAAACTGCAATCTCATGTTCCTCGCGGCGGATAAGTACGCGCCGGGCCACACGTACTATGCAACCGGGTCGAAGAGTAGCCCCGACGATAGCAGCCAGAAAATTCTGCTCGCCTTCGACGTTGCCACGGGAAAACTGGCGTGGAAATATCCGCAGATCGGTTCCGGCCGCTCCAGCGGTGGTACCCTGACCACGAGCAGCGGGCTGGTCTTTTTTGGGGACGATGCTCAGTCCTTCGAAGCGGTGGACGCTCGCACCGGCGAGCCGCTTTGGCATTTCAACACTGGGCAGACAATTGTGGCTTCGCCCATGAGCTTTTCACTCTCCGGCAATCAATACGTCACGATTGCCGCGGGTGGCGACGTTTTTTGTTTTGGTTTGCAATGAGGACAAGACTTCACTCTTAAAGGAGAACAGACCATGTTTTCAGCGATCACAAGTCGCAGGAAGTTCGCATCTCGATTTGCCTCCCTATTCACGGGGGCAGGCCTCGCATCTTTGATTGGCGCTTCTTCACCCGCTGCAGCGCAAGATCAGGGCGGCGTCCGCAAATTAGATTATGAGGGCAAGACCGCTGGTACGGGATTCATCACGCCGCTGATCATCCACAACGGAGTTATTTACATCGCAGGCCAGGGGGCGCACTCCCACGACCCGGACAGCAAGTTCGCGACCGACATCGAAACCCACACTACTAAAGTGATGGAAAACGTGAAGACCTTGGTTGAAGCTGGTGGCGGCACCATGGATAGCATCCTTCAACTCACTGTCTATCTCACGACCATTGACAGCTACGACGGCATGAACAAAGTCTTCAAAACTTACTTCCCCAAGGGCGGACCGGCCAGAACAACGGTTGCCGTGGCGGCTCTTCCAGGTCAGTCGCTCGTCGAAATCAATTGCACGGCCGCGGTCGTTCGTAAATAACTCGTTCGCAAATACCTCAAGGAGCATCCGCCCATGGATATCACTTCGAAGTGGCCTCGTCGCAGTTTCGTGACAGCCGTTTTGTCGTCGGCCGGCGCCCTGTTGGCTCCGCGATCGTCGTGGGCGCGTCCCAAATCATCTTCACCTCCCGATGCAGCCCCTGCCCTTTCCGGTTTCGGAAGTACCGGCAATGTGTACGAAGAACTCGGCGTCACCACGGTCATCAATGGTCAGGGCACGATGACGGTACTCGGGGGATCGTTGATGCGACCCGAGGTCGAAGCCGCCATGGCTCTAGCCGGACGCCACTTCGTCAGCGTCCCCGATCTGGAAGTTGCGGCCGGCAAACGCATCGCCGAAATGCTGAAACTTCCTGACGGTTACTCCGCTCTCGTGACTTCGGGAGCGGCCGCAGCAATGCAATCGGGCCTTGCCGGGATTCTTACCGGCGACAACCCGCAATTCATCCGGCAACTCCCGGATCTCACGGGCATGAAGTCCGAAGTCATCATTCAGAAGTCGCATCGCAACCCTTTCGATCATCAGCTTCGCGCCACCGGTATCCGGCTGGTAGAAGTTGAAACTCGCGAGGACGTGGTCAAGGCGATCAACGACAAGACGGCAATGATGCATTTCAGCAACTTTGCGAATCCAATCGGACAGATCAAAGTGGACGAATGGGTAAAACTGGGAAAGCAGTACAACGTTCCCACTTTTATCGATGCCGCAGCCGACACCCCGCCGGTTTCTCATCTATGGGATTATGCGCAGATGGGATACGACCTGATCGCCTTCAGTGGAGGCAAAGCGATTCGCGGTCCTCAATGCGCTGGATTGCTTGTCGGCCGGAAGGATCTAGTCGCGCATGCTCTTCTGAACAACAGTCCTCATGAAGACACACTCGGCCGGAGCCAGAAGGTCGGGAAGGAAGAAATCATCGGCATGGTGAAAGCGCTCGAGTCCTACCTCAATGAGAACCACGACGCTCTCAATCGCGAATGGCAGCGCCGTCTGGACTTCATCGCCGCGGCACTCGCGAAGATTCCGGGAGTAACAACTTCGTTCTCCGTACCCGAAGTCGCGAATCACGTGCCTCACATGGAAATTCACTGGGACCAGCGCCTATCCCTCACTCCGCGGGACGTCGCGAAAGCTCTGCGCCAGGGCAAACCGGCAATCGTCCTTGCTGTCGGCGACGAAAAAGAAGTTCTCTCCATGAACTCGTTCATGTTGCAACCGGGCGAAGAAAAAATTATCGCAGATGCCCTCACATCATTTTTCAGAGCGCACACAGCCTAGAGCTCGGCGCAGTCGTACGACAGACGTCTTCGACATTTGCATTTGTCTCGCACTTCTCTCTGCAGAACGTGCGCGATCCGTTTCCTTAGCAGCAACACCCAAGGGCGCGCGCCGCCCTAGAAAACTCGCGTTTGTTAACATTTGGTGAAAATATCGCGAATCTATACTATGTTAATGGACTTTATTGTATAGTGAACCCGTTGGCAATCTGATTATTCAGGACTGAGCCTATGTTGGCCTTCTTGGGACAAACATGGTTTCTGTGGTGGATTCTCGCAGTATTGTCTATTCTGCGTTGGTTCCACAACGTCGCAGCAGATGTCTCGGAAGATGTCACCGCTTACGAAGACGATAGTGATGATGGACGCCGTGCCGCGCAACACGGGCTCCAATCGTTTTCGTCTTAGCAATCATCGCGAGGCGGACATGAGGCGATGAAGGCGATACACCCTGGACGTCTCCTTTTTCGCCTGACATTCCCCGCTCGCCCGCGCACCCCAGCACCCAGGCCTCTTGAATCAGAACCCGTAGTCACAAACGATCCCCAAAACTACGCGCCCCAGACTGGATGGGTCGTGATACCCTTCGGACAATCCCTGTAAAAGAGATCGTTCATGAAGGAATCCCGACGCAGTACGCGCGTTCCGTTGAAATTGGTGATCACCGTCGAAGGGGGCGCCAAGAATTCCACATGCGACGCTGAAACCATTGTTGTCAGCCTGCATGGCGCCTTAATCGCAACCTCAATGGAATTGAGCCTGGGAATGAAGATCTCGATTTTTGTCTATGTGACGGACAAGAGCGCTGCCGCCCGGGTGGTCTACGTCGACCCTCAAAACCCGCTGCAGTGCGGAATCGAGCTCGACGAACCACGAAATATCTGGGGAGTATCGTTGCCTCCCAGTGATTGGGAGCAAACTTCAAGCTTGGAAACGGGCCGTTAGACTTGCGCCGGACTCACGCATAGATCGAATTTCCGATTGTGTTGGTGTTAAAGAAGAGAAAGTCTGACGGAATCGAGCCGGATTCTGACAAGTTCTAGTTGCAGGCGATCATGTTCTGCGTCGTTCCTTGCAGGCTCGAGATGGTATTTCCAACTAACGGCAAACTCCAGAATTTGCTGTGATGCTTGCGAATGTAGTAAGACGCCGCGATCGATCCTACGCTCTTGATCGAGGCCACCGCATAAGCGCGGGCCACCGTCGGATGGGTTCCATAAAGGTAAGCGGACTCAACTTCGACGTTGCATACGCCTTTCTTTCCCGCGAGCCAGTTCTCCCGCGCAAACAAAGTGGTATAGGAATCGGCGAAAGTGCTGCCCGTCGAAACCACGGCGAATGCAATAAACTTCTTGTCCACAACCTTATTCTCAGTGCGAAGGTCTACGACCCGGTTGGTTTGCACCATTGGGGTTGCCATCTCGATCCCCGGCACATCACCCACAACGCTGCTTGGAGCAGATGGGAGTTCGCCAGCCATGGAACTCGCAACGAGTACTAACGGGACGAACACAAATGGAAAGGCGCGTTTCACAAAGTCATTTCCTTTTTGTAGCTTTCACCGGCAGTTGACTGCTTTGAGAAACGGGCGTATCGCAACACCGTCATGTAACGCTTCGTCGTTTGAGAGCACTATCTCCATCGAAGGCGCACGATCCCTGAGACGTACAAGACCGCCCCATGCCGTAACGGAACGTGGTAACCACAGCTAAACACCGCTAGTACCATGTGTCATATGACCAAAGGGAAGACGGTCGACGTCTGACCGGACATGAACCTTCATCGGACTTTCTTGGCTATGACGTGCGAGTAGGAGGCACCGATTTCCGAAAGAATCCGGACTGATCTTGCCTTGTTCTGTTTTCGTAACAGCCGCTGTTTTTTGAGTTGACCGCTGGGTGGACGGCGTTAGGATGGCGGCGCGTTGAGGCTCGACTCCGGCAAACACCTTCACTTCCCCTCGCGATTGCCGGCTCGGTGAAGAACGAGAGTCCCGATGTGTGTTGAACTTCGGTAAGACTGAGGGCGACCGACGAATTCGCACGTTGGCGTGGCGCATTTCGCTCGAGTTGCCGCAGAGCGCCGCGCAGACGCTTCCAGATCTGGCCGAATCGCATTCACGGGTCGACGCGACCGGGCACCGGGGCACTGCAAATCACAAGAGTTGTTCACACGGTGAGCCGGGCCGACTCAGCGTGCGTAGTATCGCGAAAGCTGAGGAACTACGATGAACCTTCAGAGTCTCCCGCAAATTATTACCGCGATCGGAGGGTTAGGTACCGCGGCCTTCGGACTGGTCGACGCAAGCAAGGCGTTGGGAGGTGGAGTGAACCACATTGGCTTCGGCGGAATCAGGACTCTCGTTCGATCGTTAACGCCCGGTCAACCCGTAAACGCGTTGTCTCAAGGCAAAATCTTGGACACTTTGCAGGCGAACTGGTTTAACGGGACCGATTTGAGCAGTCAGAAGGCGATCGCCAAGTCGCTCATCAAGCTGAACCTCAATCCTGACAATGCCAAGGATCTAGCAGCAGCTACGGGCGTGGCCTCCGCGACACTGAGCACGATCGCCGCAAACATCTCAGTATCGAAACCTCTGGATACCACTCAGAGCGACGTCTACGCAAGGTTTGACCTGATTCTGACGGCGTTGCTCGACGAAACCTATCAGCGCTCCGACAATGTCTATCGCAACTGGACGCGAGCGATCGCGGGGATGGTCGCAGTGGCGCTCGCCGTCGTCGGAAATGCCACGATGAGTTCCCCCCTCCACTGGACGGAAGCTGTACTGGTGGGCTTGCTGGCAACGCCGCTGGCTCCCGTCGCAAAAGATCTCTCGACCGCGTTGGCAACCGCCGTGAATACACTTCAATTGGTGAAGAAATAGGCAACGCATGACACGATTCCTTGACGTGCGCCTTGATTCTGTGGGCGGTGACTTAGCCACGACAGTCGCAATTAGCCAGGGGACTAACATCGGTAACTACCAGAGCTACAATCCGACGCAGTTGCAAAGCGACATTCGAGGCCGAAACATCCTGATCGGCACGCACGGATTCAAAGTAACTCGGCAGGATGGAATCGCGTGCCTATCGAATTGGGAAGGACTGTTGCAATTGGCCCCGTCGTCGATTTTCCTGGGACTCCTCTGGCCGGGCGACTCCATCTGGGCGCACGGGCTCGACTATCCGCTCGAGCCGCGGGTTGCCGACGATGCCGGACGGCTCATCGGCCCGTTCATCGACGCCAATTTCGCGGGCGCGGCAAGCGTTTCCTTCGCGTCGCACAGCCTTGGCGCACGCGTGATCCTGCAAACCGTTCTGAACATGAGCCTGCCCGTCCGGCGCGTCATGCTGATGGCCGGAGCCATTGACGACAACTGCCTGATCACAGAATTTCAGGACGCGGCCGCGAAGATCCAAACGATCTCCGTGCTCGCATCAACAAAAGACGATGTTCTCTCAGATTTATTTCCCCTGGGAAATTTTGTGGGAGGCATCATCGCTGCGGGTCACCCGTGGTGGCATGTGGCTCTGGGCCATCGCGGCCCTGCTAGCCCCAAGCCCGGCAATCTTCAGGCTCCGTTTCAGATTCCGGACGGCTGGGACTACGGCCACCACAACTATCTCCAGGTCGACGCGCCGCCATCACCGTGGATCGCGACGCCGGCAGATGTTCCCGCCGCAAATGTGCCGGCGCCTTGTGCGGGCGCCGATGGCTGGCAGGAAGCATGGTCCGCGGCATTTTGTTCCACCCGGTTCCGGTAAATCCGGATCCGCTGACGCGTTTGGCGTTTAGACGTCAAACCACGGCTGACGCAATTTCTGATTTCAATCGAGTTTCGTTGCATCAGGATCCCACTTCACCACCGCGCCGCGATCGAGGCTGAGATTGCTGAGCAGCGCGGCTCCGGCTGCGCGGAAGCCAAACACCGCGTCCTCCACAACAGGCTGCCGTGAGCGAACCGCCGCAAAGAAATTCTTGAAGTGATCATAGTTGTCGCGGTAGCCCTCAGGAGCCACATACTTTTCGAATCCCGTCGCCGGCGGTCCCGACGGATGCATGACCGGATACTTCTGCCGGTAGCTGGCCAGAATCTGCTTCTGCATCAACTCGGTGTAGGTTCCTACTATGTACCCCGGCTCTTTCTGCAACGGAGTGCGGCCGATGCTGACCGTGTTACCGGCAATCTCCATCGTGCCTTCCGAGCCGGTGAAGATCAGGCCTTCGCTCTCCTCGCCTCCATCCACGAAATTCACCCGCAGGCTCAGGTTGAATCCTTCGCGGTAGTCGAACAGGCCCAGCATCACGTCAGGAGCGTCGCGTCCGTCTTTCCAGAATCGCAACCCACCGGTGGCCATCGCGCGCGTCGGACCATTCGTCCCGGTGATGAAGTGCGTCCCACTGAAAAGGTGAACGAAGAGGTCTCCAGCCACGCCGCTTCCGTAAGCCTTCCATTTGCGCCACTGGAAAAAATGCTCCGCGTTAAACGGAATCTTCGGAGCTGTTCCCAGAAAGCGCGGCCAATCGCAGGTTTCCGTCGACGCGTCGAGAGGAACGGTATAGTTCCAGGCACCGATCGACGAATTGCGGTCCCAATGCGCCGTCACCATATTGAGCTGACCGATGGCTCCCGAAGCGAGCAATTCCTTCGCCTTCGCATAAATGATCGAGCTGACGCGCTGGCTTCCGATCTGGATGATCCGGTTCGTCGTGCGAGCGGTCTCGATGATCTCCGGTCCGTCGGAATAAAGATGAATCATCGGCTTCTCGCAATAAACGTCCTTGCCCGCCTTCATCGCATCGACGGACACCTGCTTGTGCCAGTGATCCGGGGTTCCGATGATGACGGCATCCACATCCTTCCGCGCGAGAATTTCTCGATAGTCGCGAGTCGTGAAGATGTCATTGCCCCACAGCTCTTTGCTGTGTTCAAGCCGGCCGTCGTAGCAGTCCGCCACGGCGATGAGCTTCACTCCCGGAACTTGCACCGCGACTTTTGTATCTCCCTGCCCCTGGATGCCGGCGCCAATCAGGGCGATTTGAATCTGATCGTTCGCCCCGATGAGTGCGGAGGGTTCGGGCTGGCCCGCGGCCAGCGCGTGCACCTTTGCTCCAAGAACCGTCCCCGCAGTCGCGCTGCCCGCCACTTTCAGAAAGCTCCTACGATTCAACATGTTTGCCCTTCCTCAAGATGAAAGTCCGCCTCGACGTCGATATCCGTTCTCTTACTCATACCCCAGTCCCGCCAGAACGCCTCGCATGTACGCGAAGCTGCTGATCACTCCCGGCATCGGATCCTCCGGATGTATTTCGTATTCCAGATCGACGAAGCCCTGATATTTCGTCGCGACCAACGCCTCGAACATTTTCCGCACCGGCATGATGCCGTCTCCTACCGCGACCTGGCTCTCTTTGCTATGGAAGTCCGCCAGATCCTTCATATGCATGTTGAATAGCCTCGGTCCGACTTCGTGAATCGCCTGCACAACGTCGGTCCCTGCACGAACCGTATGGCCGACGTCGATGCAACACCCTATCCGCGGATCCATGCCTTTTACGGACTTCAGTACATCCAGTGGCGAAGGCCAAACCTTGTCTTCTGGTCCGTGATTATGGATCGCAATGCGGATGTCGTATTCCTTGACGAACTTCTCCATCCGCGGCAGCGTCGCCGGCGTGGGATCTCCCGCCACAATCACCGAAATCCCTGCTCGCTTGCAGTACTCAAACTTACTTCGAATATCCGCATCTTCATCTTTCGCGAAATAGATCGCTCCAGCTGCGTGGAGACGGATCCCCGCCGCAGCATAGTCCGCCAGCGCAGCCTGCTCTTCCTGCGGATCCATCGGGAGATGATCTTTCACATCCTTCGCATTCAACTCGCTTACGTTGAGCTGCTTCATGAAGCCGATCAACTGTGCGCGCGCTGAAGTTCCGGAATGTGTAGCTGGCCAATCCCAGTCGAACAGACGAGACTTTATCGGCAGATTTCGGCTTTTGCGCCAGCGTGAAAATACCGGCAGGCGATGCCAGCGCGGCTCCGGCCATCACGCTCGAGCAAACAAAATCGCGGCGGGACACATTCCTCTTAGACATGCGGCTCCCATCCCGGCTCGTACTCGCGCCCCCACATCTTCATGGCTTCCGCATCGTCCTGAATCTTGCCGTCTTTCGTGTCGAGATGCAGTTCCCGGTTTACCTCCCATGCAATATTCGACAGTTGCAACATGGTCACAGCAACGTTCCCGACAGCGATCGGAGCGTTCAGCTTTTCTCCCTTGCGGATTCCGGCGATAAAGTTCGCGAAGTGCGCGTCTGTCATGGAATCGCGGCCGAGCAGATCGGACGACAGCGTTTTCAAGCCTGTCTTGAACTCGTTTGTCCTCTTCCCTTTGAGATCGTAGATTTCGTAGCCGTCGCGATCGATCAGCACGGTGCCATTGGTTCCCATGATCGTCGCCCCACGGTCGCGCCCATAGAACTTCATCCCCTGGCAACTCTTCCCTTCCCACGAAATCATCTGATCGTCGTATTCAAAGCTGGTGACCAGCGTGTCGTAAAACTGCCAGTCATCCTTGAATTGATACCTTCCTCCGGACGCGGTCACTCGCTTCGGGTAGTCGACGCCCAGCGCCCACCGACACACGTCAACCTCGTGCGTGCCGTTGTTCAGCGTCTCGCCGGTACCGTATATCCGGAACCAGTGCCAGTTGTACGGATGGACATTATCCTTATAAGGCCGCCGGGGCGCGGGGCCCTGCCACAAGTCCCAATCCAACTGCGGCGGCACCGGCACCTCTTTTCCCGTCCCAATCGACTTCCGATCATTGACGTACCATGCTTTCGCGAAATAGGGCCGGCCGATCGCTCCTGCCTCGAATCTTTTCGATGGCCTCGATCGTGTGCGGCGACGACCGTTGCTGTGTGCCCATCTGCACGAGCTTCCCGTACTTCTGTTGGGCTTCCACCAGCAGCGCCCCCTCGGCCGGATTATGGCTGCACGGCTTTTCAACATAAACATGCTTGCCCGCCTGCAATCCTGCGATCGCCATCGGAGTATGCCAGTGGTCAGGACTGGCGATCGTGATCGCGTCCACATTTTTCTGCTCGAGAATTTTGCGAAAATCCTGCCCCGTCGCCGGAGCTTCGCCCATCTCGCGGCTCACTGCGTCGGTAAACTTTCGAAGGATGTTCGCATCGACGTCGCAAACATGCGAGATCCGGGCAGCGCTCTTATTCGTCTTGAGTGACGAGAGATGGGCGTAGCCTCGCCCATTCAGACCGATCACCGCGAAGTTAAGGCGATCGTTGGAGCCCATGATTTGGCCATAGCTCTTCGCCGTAGTCGCGACCGCCAGTCCCGCGGTGCCGATCGCAAGTGTTTCCAGAAATTCACGCCGTGTAGCCATCATCCCTCCGTGACCGCCCCCATCCCGGCACAAGGATAGTTTCTGATGAGCCAGCACGTCCAGCAGCAGCCCTTCATTACCCGCAAGGACGGAAAAGGAATGTCGATCCGCGGCCAGCCGATTCCACCCCCAACAAATAAACAATGCCTGCGTAATAATCCGGCACTGGGAACGTCTTTAGTAATGAGAAACGGTATTGGGAGGCGTAATCTGCCAATCGCACTCAAAGAAGAGCCAGGTATCGCGATTCCGACCGAACTAGAACTCGCGTTTCGGGTCCATCACGGAATGGTCTTCCGCACCGCGTACCGGATCACCGGCAACGCCGCGGATGCCGAGGACGTGCTGCAAGTCGTGTTTCTGCGCCTCCTTCGCCGGGAAGCGCACGCCGAATCCCTCGACAACCAGGAGAGTTATCTCCGCCGGGCGGCGATTAACGCCTCTCTGGACGTGATTCGAGCTCGCCAGGCGGATCGAACCGTAGAGTTGACCACGGACGTTCCGCACGATGAAACCCCCGAGTTACGGCAAGCTCTGTCTCGTGCGCTGGCACAACTTCAGCCGCGACCGGCAGAAATCTTCACTTTGCGCTTTCTTGAAGGCTTCACCAATCCGCAGATCGCGAAAATGCTGGGAATTTCCCAGGTGCTGGTGGCAGTCATCGTTCACCGCACGCGGCAACAGCTCCGCAAGGAGCTTGGCAGTTACTTAGGAGACAGGTCATGACTAATGAAAAGTTCGATCGTTTGCTGTCGACCATTCGAAATGAGCAGGTGGACGACAAAGTCGTCGCCCAGGCTGGCGATCGCGCGTGGGGAGCGATAACCGGCGAGTCTCCGAGTACCGGCATGGATCCGCGCACGCTTCGAAGCTGCGACGATTTTCAGGCTCTGATTCCCGCCTATCTCGGAAATCGGATGGCGCCTCCGCGCCGGCTGCTCTTTGAAGATCACGTGCACGCTTGCGTGGCCTGCCGTCATGCAGTTGAGCGCGCACGCGAAGGCGACCGCCAAATTACGTGGCGCGTCGAACCCAAGTCTCCGGCATTTCGTCCCTGGCGCTGGGCTCTGGCAACAGCTGCCGTCGCGGCCATCACATTCGTTGGTATTTCGTTTAACGATGGTCTTCTTCCCGGACAACATCCCGTTCGCGGCTCGGTGGAGAGCGTGAATGGTTCGCTCTACACCGTATCGGGTGACGAGGTTCGGTTGATCCCTGCCGGATATCAGATCCCCAGCGGCGCTCGTGTCCGGACGGCGAAGGGATCGACCGCCGTTCTCCGCTTGCAGGATGGCTCTCTGGTCGAGATGGGAGAGCGGGCGGGTGTCTCGGTTTCCCGCGCGTGGAAAGGCACGACGATTCAACTCGATGACGGCCAGGTCATCGTGCAAGCGGCCAAGCAGCAGACTGGACACCTATATGTCGCCACCGACGATTGTCTGGTGTCGGTCAAAGGCACGATTTTTTCCGTTAACCATGGCATTAAGGGATCGCGCGTAGCTGTGATCGAAGGCGTTGTTCGCGTGGATTCCGGCGACAACACCGCCGAACTGCACCCCGGCGAAGAGACTACTTCAAGCACCAGCGTGTCCAAGGTTCCGATCCCGACTGAAATCGGATGGAGCAAGAACTCCGCGAAATACCTCGCGCTGCTGGGCGACTTCGCTATTCTGCAAAAGCAGTTCGCGGCCATTCCCGGCCCTGGGCTGCGCTACAGTTCCGATCTGCTTCCGTATGTTCCGGACAACACGGTCATCTACGCCGCAATTCCGAATCTCTCGACTACACTGAGCGAGGCCAGCCGCCTCTTCGAAGACCGGTTGCGGCAAAGCCCGGCGTTGCGGGATTGGTGGAAGCAACAGCAAAAAGGAAACGGCCCAAAGCTGGATGATGTCCTGAATCAGATGAAAACCTTCAGCAGCTATCTCGGCGATGAAGTCGTCTTCGCTGTTGGAAAGACTGGCAACACCTACAGCGCTCCAGTCGTGCTCGCCAGAGTTCGACAGCCCGGGCTCGAGAGCTTCGTGCAGAAAGAAAGTGCGCGGCTTTCCTCCAAGCGCTCGCAAACTTCCTTACAGATCGTGCATGATCCTTCTGCCGTCACGGCGACAGCGGGCGAACCCCTGCTGGTCTACATCGACAGTGATTTGTTGATCGCCAGCCCCGACGCAGGGCAACTGCAACAGGCGGCAGCCCGTGCGAAGCAAGGCGCAACCGGCACGTTCGTCTCGACCCCCTTCTACCAGCAGATCACCCAGGCTTACCAGCAGGGCGCGGAATGGCTTTTTTCAGCCGACATGGAACAAATCGTCGCGCACAACGTACCTGCTGATGGCGGCAGCAGTCACCTGCCGCCCGGAATGAGCGACGTGCGATACCTGACGATGGAACACCGGGAAGTAGGCGGCAAAACCGACAATCAAGCGGCTTTGACGTTTGCCTCCCAGCGCCAGGGAGTAGCTTCATGGTTAGGTTCGCCGGCTTCCATGGGATCATTGGAGTTCGTTTCCCCAGAAGCCAGCATGACCACCTCGGCAGTCATCAAGAATCCACGGAGCATCTTGGAAGAGCTCTTCAACGCGATCGGAAGCAGCGATCCGAAATTCTCCGAGAGCCTCGCCGAATTCGAAGCCAAGAGCGGAGTGCGCGTGCTTGACGACATCGCCGCGCCACTCGGCGGCGAGGTCACCATGGCCTTCGACGGACCCATGGTCCCAACCCCGCGCTGGAAGCTGATCTTCGAGGTGTACGATCCGGCGACGCTGCAAGCGACGATCGAGAAACTGGTCGACGCTTTCAACCGTGAAAACCATCAGGGGCACTCGCTGCAGCTAACGAAGCGCCAGGTGGGCTCGCAAACTTACTTCGTCGTTCACTCCTCGAATCCGCAATCGTCCGATTCTGCTTCTTCTTCGGAGATTGATTACACCTTTGTCGACAACTATCTGATTGCGGCGCCGGATGTGGCTACGATCTCGCGGGCGATTCAGATTCGCCAGGCCGGGTTCTCGCTCCCGCATTCATCGACGTTCCAGGCTCTCCTGCCGAGCGACGGTTACACGAATTTCTCGGCGATCTTCTATCACAACATCGGCCCGTCGTCGGCCCTCTCGCGGAGCAGTTGAAATCGAGTGGCACGCTGACGGCGCAACAGCGACAATCGATCGACGCGCTGACCGCAAACTCCGCTCCTGGCTTGATCTATGCGTACGGAGAGAGTGACCGGATCGTGGTTGCGAGCAACACCGGATTCATGGGATTCGATCTAGGCACCCTGTTGACCATGAGCCATAATGGGCCATTTCTGCCGCAGATGTTTTTGGGCGGCGCCATGAGCCATTCTTCTCAACCAACTCAGTGAGCACTACGACACAAAACGGAGCAGCGACCGCCGAGCTTCAGCAGCCGGCGGTCGTTGCGCCGCGCACGCCGCTGATTGAACTCGAAAATCTTTCGGTGAAGTTTGGGGACCGGGAGATCTTGCGCGGCCTTAACGCCTCTTTGCGCGGACGCGCGATTGGCCTCCTGGGGCCAAACGGTGCTGGCAAATCCACGCTGATCAACACTCTTCTTGGTTTCTATCCGGCACATAGCGGTGCGGCGCGCGTCTTCGGACACGACATACGAACCGAGAAGCGAAAGATTCGTGGCCTCGTCGGCTATATGCCCGAGAACGATGCTTTCATCTCCAAGATGACCGCCGTGTCACTGGTGCGGATGATGGGCGAGCTTTCAGGATTGCCCTCGGGCGTGGCTCTCGAACGCGCGCACGAGGCTCTGTTTTACGTCGGTCTCGCTGAAGCGCGGTACCGGCAAGTCGGAACCTATTCCCTCGGCATGAAGCAGCTGGCGAAGCTGGCGCAGGCAATCGTTCACGGCCCGAAACTGCTGATCCTTGATGAGCCTACCAACGGGCTCGATCCCTCGGCCCGGCAACGCATGATCCGCATGATTCATGAAATGCGCGACAGCCAGCAGGTAAGGATTGTGCTTTGTTCGCATTTGCTGCGCGATGTCGAAGACACGTGCGACGAAGTCCTGATTCTCAAGCAGGGGAGGATCGCACACTATTCCGATCTCAACGAAGAGCGCAAAGCAAACCAGCGTTTCCTTGAAATGGAGTTCTACGGCGCGAACGGCGATTTCACCGAGGCAATCGAGAAACTGGGCTGCGAGTGCGCGATCCGCGCCAATCGCATGAAGATCATCTTGCCGGATGGAGTTGAGACTCGCGACATCTTTCGCCTGGCGGCGGAACGCGATGTCCGCATCCGCCGGCTGAATTTCCGGCGCGATACGCTCGAGGACATTTTCCTCAAGGCGATGGAGAGCTGAGAACTGGCATGCTCAAAATAACTCAAGCAACACGGAGCTCCGATGGCCGTCTATAGGCGCACCTATGCGTCATATACCGGAGCGCTCACTCCCAGTTGGTCGCGCTGGATGGTCATCTTCCGTTACTCAAGGCGGAACGTCTTCCGCTCAAAGTTTCAGACTGCGTTATTCGTGGCTTGCTTTTTCTACCCGCTGTTGTGCCTCGCGATGATCTACCTGGCTCACAACCTCGCCTTCCTGCAACAAATCGGCGCTCCCAGTCAGGTCTTGACCATCGACAACCGGTTCTTTTTCTACTTTATGAACGTGCAAGGAGTGCTGGCCTTCGTCTTGACGGCGTTCGCCGGCCCCGGACTGATCTCTCAGGATCTGGCCAACGGCGCCTTGCCGTTGTATTTCTGCCGGCCACTCTCGCGTCCAGAATATGTTCTCGGCAAGGCATCAGTGCTCGGAATCCTGCTTTCGCAGATCACATGGATTCCGGGAATCGTGCTCTTCATTGTGCAAGCAACCCTCGCCGGACCCGCTTGGACATGGGATCACTTGTGGATCGCAGGCAGCATCATTGTTTCGTCCCTGATTTGGATCTCCGTCCTCTCGCTTCTCGCCATGGCCCTCTCCGCGTGGGTGAAGTGGAGAATTGTCGCGGGCGCGCTGTTGCTGGCGATGCTCTTCTTCGGAGCCGGATTCGCGGAGGCGATTAATGCCGTCATGCGCACGGATGCAGGTCACTTCGTCAACCTGGCCTACCTGATGCGGACGGTATGGAATTCTCTATTTCAGATCGACGTGGAGCACGTAATTCCGGTCGTCGAGGCGTGGATCGCCATTCTCATCTATTGCGCGATCTGCCTTGGTCTATTGCTGCGCAAAGTG
This sequence comes from uncultured Acidobacteriota bacterium, assembly GCA_963700225.1. Lineage (GTDB taxonomy): Bacteria > Acidobacteriota > Terriglobia > Terriglobales > Acidobacteriaceae > Sulfotelmatobacter. The sequence continues at coordinate 181,320 of CAVOWU010000009.1, read as the reverse complement.
CGGGCCTACGAGGTCGTGCGATGAACGATCGCATCGTCCTCGAGGATGTGTCGAAGTTCTACGGCGAAATTCTCGGCGTGAACCGGGTGAATCTCTCCATTCCTCCGGGGATCACCAGCCTGGTTGGACCCAACGGCTCGGGCAAGACCACGCTCATGAACCTGATGACGGGCCTGATCCGCCCGACGCGTGGCCACGTTCAGGTTCTCGGATGCGCGACCAACGATCCGGAGAACCTCTTCAAGATTGTCGGCTACAGCACTCAGTTTGACGCGATGCCCAAGGGTCTTTCAGGACTGGAATTTGTGAATTCGTATCTCCGCCTGACGGGAATGGACGCCAACAGTGCCGAGCAACTCGCTATGCGCGCCATCGAGCGCGTTGGCCTGACGGAGGCAGCGAACCGCAATATCGCCGGCTATAGCAAGGGAATGCGGCAGCGCATCCGTCTGGCACAAGCCCTGTCCCACAATCCCAAAGTTCTGATTCTCGATGAACCGTTAAACGGCCTTGATCCCCTCGCCCGTTCCGAGATGATCGCAATGTTTCGCTGGGCAGCGTCGGAAGGCTGCTACGTCGTGATCTCCAGCCATATCCTGCACGAAGTCGATGTGATTTCCGATCAGGTCATCCTGATGAGCAACGGCTACGTCGTCGCCGAGGGCGCGATCCAGGACGTGCGCAGTGAAATTCGTGAGCATCCGACTCAAATCCTGATTCGTTGCAGTCAGCCGCGCGAACTTGCCGCCCAAGTTCTGGCCTCCGAAGACACTATCGAAATCTCAGTCCACAAAGATGGACGGGGCTTGCTTCTGAAGACGCGAAACGCCGACGATTTGTATCTGGCGCTAAACAAAATTGCCATGAACGGAATCGAGATTGAATCCGTCGCTCCGGCTGACGACGATGTGCTTTCCGTCTATGAATATCTGATTGGCAACGACGAGGTCGTGCGATGAAGCGAATCTGGTGGGCGCAGATCAAGGCGGTCGTCCGGCTGGAACTGCGGAAGACGTTTTTCGCCAAGCGCGGGATTTGGATTTACTTCGTTGCGCTGCTTCCCGTCCTGCTTTTCATGGGATATTCCGTCGCGAATACGATCCAGGCAAAGCGAACCGCAAGCATTGCGCGGCGCAGCGAGAAGCCGCTCACCTCTCTGGATCTGCAAGCGGTCAAAACTGGGATGACGAAAGAGGAAGTCTTCGCTCTGCTCGGCAAGCCGCCCATCATCTTCCGCTGGGACGATCGTCGCGATCGGGGTAAAGAGCACGCCGTCTCGATCTCTCATGAGGAATATCACTACTCCGACGGGCAAAACGATCTCTATGTCACCCTTGTCGATGGAATCGTCGAAGGCATTCACATTCAGGACGGCTACAACCTGGAACGGGACTCCGTCATGTTCGCGGGAGTCTTCCAGTTTTTCTTTCTGCGCCTTGCAGTCTTCTTCGGCTGCCTGGGAATTTTCATGAACCTGTTCCGGGGCGAGATTCTCGACCGCAGCCTTCACTTCTACTTTCTGGCGCCGATTCGCCGCGAAGTTCTGATGGCGGGAAAATTCCTCGCAGGCCTGCTGGCGACCTGCGTCATTTTTGTGGGCAGTGAACTCCTGCAAAACATCGCGTTCGTGTGGCACCTGTCTCCAGGCGTTCGCGACCTTTACCTGTACAACAATCATGGAATGGAGCACGCCGCCGTCTATCTTGGGGTGACGGTCCTCGCCTGCGTCGGATACGGCGCCTTCTTCCTGGTCGCAGGAATGCTCTTCCGCAACCCCATCCTGCCGACCGCAGCCATCTTGATCTGGGAAGCCGCGAATCCTTTCTTGCCAGCTCTGCTCAAACAATTCAGCGTGATCTATTACCTCAAAGCTCTGTGCCCGGTGAACATTCCCGCTCCGCCCGGTATGCCTCCATTACTGGCCTTGCTGATCTCCAACCCCGACCCGGTTTCCGCGCCGCTCGCGGTCATCGGACTGCTGATCGTAGCGATGGTGGCACTCTACGCCTCCAGCTTTCAGGTTCGCCGTATGGAGATCAACTACACGACCGAATAGCCATCGATCGGCGTCGGTCCGGATCAAATCTGCAACACATCGTTCTCCGCCGGTATTCCACGCCATACCGGATAGGTACTTCTACGAATTGAAATCTGGACGCAATTGAGCGAGTCTGAATTATTCCCGCCATTTAAGGATGCGCGATGGTATGGGCCACGGCCGACCTATTTGGCCAGCCCATCGGCCCAACGTCATTGGAGGTCATTTGAAGTCGGTGTCGAGCACCAGGCTGTGTGTCATGTTGACGTTGCTCGTCGCCCTGTGTGCCGCAGCGTCGATTCAGGTCGCCGGATTGCGCGCTCACCGGGCCCAGCCGCGTTCCGCCATTCGATCAGGCACCGCCAGCCCGACTGACACCGTCACAAACCAGCAGTCATTGTCGGAAGGCTTATGGCTGTCCGAGTCCGGTCAAAACCTTGGCATCGCATTCGCTTACGGTCTCAATTTTGTCCTTATCCTTATTGTTTTTCTTCTACTGCGCCGCAACGGGCGCTACCGGCAAAACCTCTTCGCCAAAGCCTTTCGCTCAAGCCCGCTCTCGATCACCATCAGCACTCTCTCGGACGGACGCTACGTCGACGTAAACCACGCATTCCTGCAGATGCTCGGTTTCGAGCGCCGCGATGTGATTGGGCGAAGTTCTGCAGAACTCGGAATCTGGGTCGACTCGCAGGATCGTTCCAAGATGCTCCAGCAACTGAACGACTCCAGTGTGAACCGCGGACTCTACACCAAGCTGCGCGCCAAGTCCGGCGAGATCCGCGAAGCTAATGTGACTGCGGAAGCCATTGATGTCGACGGCACTCCGTGCGTTCTCGCTGTGACGCAGGATGTCACTGAAGCCCGGCGGCTCGAAAATCAGCTTCGCCAGGCGCAGAGAATGGGCGCGATCGGGCGCCTTGCCGGAGGAGTGGCGCACGATTTCAACAACATTCTGACGGTCATCGTCGGATACAGCGAACTGGCGGCCTATCGACTCGGTGCGGGCCATGGCGTATCGAAGCATCTGAGTGAAATCAAACTGGCCGCGGAACGGGCTGCTTCCCTGACCCGTCAATTGCTAGCCTTCAGCCGGCAGCAGGTGCTGTATCCGCGCATCCTCGATCTGAACGCCGTCGTAACCAATCTCACGCAGATGCTCCTGCGCATGATCGGCGAAGACATCGCTCTCTCGTTCAAGCCGGGCGCTGTCGGCTCCATTCGCGCCGACCTGGGACAGATCGAGCAGATCCTGATGAATCTTGTCGTCAACGCTCGCGACGCCATGCCGCAGGGAGGAATGATCGCGATCGAGACCTCCAGCGTCGACCTTGGAGAAGGTTATGTCGATTCGCACTTATCGGTGCGTCCGGGCCGCTACGTTTTATTGTCCGTCAGCGACACTGGATGCGGCATGGATGAAAAAACCGTGTCCCAGGTATTTGAACCTTTCTTCACCACCAAGGGGCCTGGGCAAGGAACCGGCTTGGGACTCTCCACCGTTTATGGCATCGTCAAGCAGAGCGATGGCTACATCTGGGTCTACAGCGAACTGGGCCGCGGCACAACTTTCAAGCTTTATTTCCCGGAGCACGAGCAGGCGAGTCAGCCGGCAGCCGACCTTACTCCGTTGCTCGATATCGTCATCGGCGCGGAGACGGTGTTGGTGGTAGAAGATGACGAGGCCCTGCGCAACCTCATCACCGCTCTTCTTGGGAGCTCCGGTTACAAGGTTCTTGCAGCCGCGAATGGCGAAGAAGCTTTGAGACTGGTTCAGGAAAACCGCGAGCAGATTGACTTGCTCTTAACCGACATGTTGATGCCAGCCATGACCGGCGTGGAATTGGCGGAACAGCTACGGGAACTTCAGCCTCAGGTGAAGGTCTTGCTGATGTCGGGGTACGCGGGCGACTTGATCCAGCGTTATCGCTTGTCGACGACAGAAATCATGCTGATTGAAAAGCCGTTCACCCGTCACAGCCTCTTATCCAAGATCCGCGCTGCGCTGCAATGATGAATCGCCTCGGTCACGGCGTACATAGCAAAGAACTCGGCGCCGGCACGTCTCAGGGTTCAACAATTTTGTTGCGCACCGCGTATAGCACGAGCTCCCCGACGGACTGCACCTTCAGTTTCTCCATGATTCTGGCGCGATGGTGATCGACCGTACGTTTGCTGATGTTGAGCGCTGCACCGATTTCCTTATTACTCTTGCCCTCGGCGAGCAACTGCACGACCTCGCGTTCGCGCACACTCAGCCGGTCTCCGGACGTGCGAGCATCCTTTCTCGGATTGCCTTGCCGCAAATGGTCGAGGATCACCGCCGAAGCAGCCGACGTGAAGAATGTTTTGTTGTGCAGCAGCGCGTCGACGGCCGCAATCAGATCCCTCTCGGCGTCGGACTTCAGCACGTAGCCGCTGGCGCCTGCGTTGAGCGTCTGCTCGATGAGGGCTTCAGCAGCGTGCATAGTCAGCATGAGAATGCGTGTTTTGGGATTCGCCTTGTAGATCAAGGCAGCGGCGTCCAAGCCGTTCAGCTTGGGCATGCCGATATCGAGGATTACTACTTGCGGACGCAAGCTGGCGGCCTTCTCGACTGCTTCCCGCCCGTTTCCCGCTTCGGACACAACGTGCCAGGACGGTTGCGTCTCCAGCAGCGCGCGCAGACCACGGCGCACGACGGCATGATCGTCCGCGACCAGAATCGAAACTGTCTGCACGCCGCCCCCTCCTGTACCGGGTTGACGGTTGCATGAACTCTCCCCGTGACATCCGAGTTCAGCTCCCGATACAGGCTTCGGCAAGTTCGGGCCTATTCTACTCTCGCTCCGCAACCCCGCAAGAGCTTGGCGCGGTTGCAGGCTCTCCTGCGGGAAGTACGGTGGTAGAATCGGCGTACTTTAGCCGGCCCTGGGGGCCAAACATGAAGTGCCGGCGTTTTCGATCTGGGCTCAAGACGTCCCGAGTTCGAGGGCGCGTCCGCAGATTTCTGCAAGCGCCGTTTGGGCTTTGTCTCAGCCTTCTTCTTTTGGTTGGGATTGTCGGCTGTCGCCATCCTGCTTCCGCGACCGCCCCCGTAACGATCACCCTGCTTGATCCGGGCTGGCTCGACAAGAAGTTCCTCGTCTGGCGCGCTCATGAAGAAGAGGACTTCACGCGCGAAACCGGCATCATCGTTAAGGATTTTCCCGCTCCGGAAACTGCGATTGATCAACTGGCCTTGCTGCGCAAGCTTCTGCAAAGCTCCACGGACGCTCCCGATGTCTTTGCCATCGACGTAATCTGGCCCACTGTAACGGCGCAATATTCGCTGAATCTGAATCCTTATCTCGCCGATACTGCCCAGGACTTTCCCAACCTAGTCGCTAACGACATGGTGGACGGCAAGTTAGTCGCCCTGCCCTATCACGCCGATGCCGGCCTCCTCTTTTATCGCTCAGACCTGTTGCGCGAATACGGCTATCGCGGGCCTCCTGCAACCTGGGACGAACTGGAGCAAATGGCGGCGCGCATTCAGAAAGGAGAACGCGCCAAGGGAAACCAGCAGTTTTGGGGATACGTTTGGCAAGGCGCGCCATCCGAAGGGCTCACCTGCAACGCGCTGGAATGGCAGGCTTCCGAGGGTGGAGGGCGAATCATCGAAACCGACGGAAAAATCAGCGTCAACAATCCGGCCGCAATCCACTCGTGGGAACGCGCGGCTCATTGGGTCGGCTCCATCTCTCCGCCCAGCGTCATCGCTTACCGGGAGTGGGACGCTCTCAACATCTGGAGCGCAGGAAACGCAGCCTTCATGAGGAATTGGCCCGCCGCCTATTTGACGAGTCAGGGCCCGGATTCCATGGTGCGCGAAAAGTCTTCCGCGACCATGTTGCCTGGTGGACGCTCGGGCCACGTCGGCACTCTGGGTGGGGCCAGCTTGAGCGTTTTCCGCAACTCGCGCCATCCTGTGGAAGCGGTGGCGCTGGTTCGTTATCTTTGCCGCCGCGACGTGGAACGAGCGCGTTCGATGGCCACCGCGCAACCAGCGGTGATGCCGATGCTGTATGACATCCCGGAAGTTGCCAAAAGTTTGCCTCATTTTGCAGACCTGAAGGAGGTGTTCCACGACGCTCTCGCAGTACGCCCATCCACCGTAACTGGAACGCGCTATGGGCAGGTTTCCGAGGCATACTTTGAGTCCGTCCATGCCGTATTGACGAAGCAGAAACGCGGAGCACAGGCTGCCGCAGACTTGGAGAAAGAACTGGTTCGGATCACAGGTCTGCCTTCATCGGATCGAAGCGAGGGCAAACATGGAAACTGAACCGAGTCTGCGCCAAGGAAAATGGTCCTTCCTAAAGCCGCTCCGAATTTGGCTGCGGCAAATCCGCCGTCCAAGACAACTGAAGATCGGCGCCCGCTTGACGCTGTGTTTTGTGACGATCGTGGTGTTGATGATTGCCAGCCATGCCTTTACCCTTTGGCAGTTTGATCAGGTTCGGCGTCAAGAGGAGCGGATTCACAACCTCGACCTCGAATCGCACGCCGTGCTCAGCGTCCACGCGAGCCTCCTAATTCTTCGGGACAAATTGGATGACCTGGTCACGACTGAGGATTCCCGCCGCTTCGCGCAAGAAAGTGGTGCGCTGCGCCGACAGTTCCTCGAGGACGTGGAGCGGGCCGATCGCGCCCTGAGAACTCCGTCAACCCTCCTGGCTCGGGATCCCACCATGCTCAGCGTGCTCGACACGATCGAGAGCGCGCTGCCTGCGCAAATCGATGCGCTCAACGACCTCGCCAATCTTGGCGACTGGCCGGCGGTTCGACTTCGCATGCAGAATCAATTGCGTCCCTTGAGTTCGTTGACTTCTCTGTTGGTCGAAAAAGTCGACATCGAGGTAGCGGCCGAACGGAGCCGAACTCAGCAGGCCATTCAACGGCAGGAAAAACGGGTTTTCGTGATGCACGCGGTGGCCGCGCTCTTCACTCTTCTGGTAGCCGGACTCCTAGGAACTTTCGTCACACGCAGCATCACGCAACCTCTGGCGCAACTCGATGCCGGCGCGCAGGCTCTGGCTCTGGGCGAATTCCAGCAGCGTGTCTATGTCGAAGGAGACGATGAACTCGCAACTTTGGGGCGAGTATTCAATGATGCGACTCTGCGCCTCAGCGGACTTTATGGAGCCCTCAAAACCAGCGAAGAACGTTTTCGCACCGTGGTCGCGGCGGCCCCGGTTGGAATCGCAGTTCTCGACAGGACGGCGGCCATCGAGATTTTCAATCCGAAATTCCTCGAAATCGTCGGCGTCACCGCCGAGCAAGCTGCCCGGATGCGCCTCACGGATCCTGCGCTTGAAGTCCTTCGCGAGGATGGAACTCCCTGCCCAATCACGGAACGCCCGAGCCAGCGCGCCATCGTCACCGGCAAGCCAGTTCTCAATGTCGCGCTGAGGAATTTTCATCCCGCGACCGGGGAACGGCGCTGGGTCTTGACGAGTGCGTGGCCGATTCTGGGAGACGATGGCATGGTTCGCCAGGCCGTGGTCACGCTTACCGATATCACCGAGCAGAAAAAAGTCGAAGCAGAATTGCGCTCCGGCCGCGAGTTGCTGGACCAGGCTCAAAGAGCCGCGCACATGGGCTCTTTTGATCTGGATCTGCAAAACAATGAAGTTCTTTGGTCGCCGGAACTGGCAGATCTTTTCGGACTCCCCGCTGGCACGGTGCGCGGGAGGCACCAGGACTGGGAAGCGCTCATCGTACCGGAGGATCTTGCGCAGGCGCAGGCCAGTGTTTCAGAAACTCTGCGGACCGGTGAATCTGTCGCCGAGTACCGCATTTGCCGCAAGAATGACCGCGAAATTCGGTGGGTTGAATCGCGCGGACGCGTGTTCTTCGATAAGACCGGTGAACCGCTTCGCCTCGTCGGCCTCACCATGGACATCACCGCTCGAAAACGAGCCGAAGAGGCACTGCGCAGGAGCGAAGAGGAATTTCACATCATCTTCGAGTACTCCGCCATCGGCATGGTGCTGGTTGATCCGTCTGGTCATCTTATCCGTTGCAATCCCGCGTTTTGCACCATTGTTGGCTACACCGAGTCCGAGCTTCCTTCCTTGACATTCGACGGCATCACTCATCCCGACGATCTCGCTCTCACTCGTTCGATGTATCGTGAGGTCATTAAGGGCAAACGCGACCGGTATCAGATCAGGAAGCGCTACGTGCGACCCAATGGCGAAATACGATCGGGCCGCGTCACGGTTTCCGCGTTACGAAGCAAAAACGGCGAATTGAAATACTGTGTCGCCATGGTCGAGGACATTACTTCGCAGGAACTGGCCGAACGTACGCTGCTGCAAATGTCGGAACGATTGCTGCGCATTCAGGAAGAAGAACAGCGCCGCATTGCCCGCGAGGTGCACGATTCCACTTCGCAGGAGATGACCGCTCTGACTCTCAACTTGGGAGCGCTAATCGCCGCGCGGCGTACGCTTCCGGAAAATGCGCAGAAGCAGGTCGCGGAGTCGCTCGCTCTGGCGAAACGCGTCGCCCGTGAGATTCGAACCTTCTCGTATCTTCTGCATCCTCCCATGCTCAGCGAACTTGGCCTGTGGTCGGCCATGCAAATGTTTGTTGAGGAGTTCCGCGATCGCAGCGGCCTTCGCGTGAAAGTTGAGATTTCGAAAGAGTTGAAAGGGACGGCACTCCATCCCAATCAGGAAATTGCAATCTTTCGCTTCGTGCAAGAGGGGCTGGCCAACGTTCACCGGCACTCGGGAAGCGAGACCGCGGCGGTGAAGGCGCGGCTGAACGATCGAATGATCGAGGTCGCGGTCATCGACACCGGCCGTGGATTCCGTCCGTCATTGCTCAAAGACATTCAGGAATCGAGCGGCTTCGCGGGTGGAGTTGGCATCTCCGGCATGCACGAAAGAATTGGCTACATCGGAGGAAGACTGGAGTTCCGCAGCGACGAAAACGAAACTACCGTCGCGGCAATCGTCCCACTCGACTATCAAGCTCCGTCGTATGAACAGACTCTGGGACCGGCGGCCTGGCGTGGTCCTACGACGCGCCTCCCTCTGGAAACTCCCGAATAATCACGCCTGCTCGCAGCACCGCCACCTTGTTCCTCGTATGTACTATTCGCCTACATTTGAGGCACTTTTGCCTATTGCAAAACTTTGCTGGCTGCCCAAAGATGCATACATAAGCGTGGGGCAGAGGCGGGACAGTCCTCCCCGAGCATGCTCAGCCTGACGGCTGCCCCACGCGACTTATTCACGCCAAGCAGATGCTTTTGGAACGCTCGTCGCCGCAGATGAGGTATTTATGAATTGCTCTGAGTGCCGCGATCTGTATCGAGTTTTGGAACGCAGGAATGCCCGCTACGTAGAAGCCCGCACGGCCGCGTTTTTCAAGATCAGCCCAAGACTGGCGGCTCGGAAGCACGTCGACTTGCAGCGTGCCATGAGCGATCTGCAAGAACATCAGGCGGAATGTCCATGGGCGATCGTGGCGGAACAGGTCGCGGAGCGCATGCAAGCCTGATCGCGTCTAGCGATTGAGCGCGACAGAATTCACCAACGTTCCGATTCCGTCGATCGTGATCCGAATCTCGTCTCGCGCCTGCAACGTGAAGGAATCTGGCGGGACAATCCCAGTGCCGGTGAACAGAAAGCAACCGTTCGAGAACACGTTGTCCCGGTAGAGATACTCCACCAGTTCACCGAAGTCCCGCTTGATTGCGCCAATCGTCACCGAGCCAGAAAACACGAGCGCCGCATCGCGCACAATCTCCATGTGAATCCCGGTTGACCGCGGCGGCGCTTCAGCAGAAACCAGCACACAAGGACCAAGCGCACAACTGCGGTGATACACCTTGGCCTGCGGCAGGTATAAAGGATTCTCGCCCTCAATATCCCGCGAGCTCATATCGTTGCCGATTGTGTAGCCGATGATCTTCCCCGAAGGGCTGACCAGCAACACCAGTTCTGGCTCCGGTACTGACCAGTTTGCATCTTTTCGGATCGCAACCTCACCGCGATGTCCGACCACGCGGTTTGGGGTTGCCTTAAAGAAAAGCTCAGGCCTTTCCGCGTTGTACACTCGGTCGTAGAAATCGGCGCCACCGGACGATTTCGACTCTTCCATCCGCGCGTCGCGGCTGCGGTAATACGTCACGCCCGCCGCCCAAACTTCCTGCGCGCCGATCGGAGCCAGAATCTCAGACTCATCTAACTTTTCGTGCACGGGCACGGTGCCGCTGCGAATCACGTTCCACAGATGCGCTCCGAGATCATCCCGCAAGATCAATTCATCCCACGAGCCACCAACTCCGGAATAAAACCGGCCCTCATGCTCGATGGCGTGACCTGAAGCGGTCCGGTAAAGCTTGATAGAAGGTTCTGACATCAGGAGTGGTTTCCTCGAGTAGCGGACCTGAAATACTAGATCGGTAGCTTAAAGATTTTTTCCATCAGCAGCCATTTTTCGCCTGGCTTGGCTTCCGGCAATGGCCGTTGAAATTTCCACATCAGCTTTTCCCACTCTTGTACTTTGGGATTGAGCCGGTCCGCCTCGCCCTTCGCTTCAAAAGAGAACTTCTCGCCAACTTCCATGATCATGCACATTCGTGTTCCGAGCAGATAAATCTCCATATCCTCGATGCCGGAGTCGCGGATACTCCGAACGATCTCCGGCCAGACCTGCTCGTGATAGCTCTTGTACTCGGCGATCAAGTCTGGATCGTTCTTCAGGTCGAGAGTCAGGCAGTACCGTCGTTTCATGAAGCCTCTTAGGTCAGTGCGCGATCCAGATGGACGTACCCGCCATCCACGAACAGATGCTGTCCGGTGGTATGGCTTGATTTCGCCGATAGCAGAAACACCACCATCGCTGCGATCTCTTCCGCCGTCGTCATTCGCTTTTCCAGAGGAATTTTCGACAAGATGACGTTGAGCTTCTCCTCCGGCTTGGGAAACGTATCCAGCCAGCTGCGATAGAGCGGCGTCATCACTTCAGCGGGAATCACCGTATTCACGCGGATCCCGTAGGGCAGTAACTCCGCCGCCCATTCGCGCGTCAGCGCCATGATCGCGCCCTTCGAAGATGCGTAGCCCGAGGTGCTGCCTTGTCCGGTGACCGCGGTCTTCGAACCGATATTCACAATCGACCCGCGAGCCGTCTTGAGATGCGGCAACGCGTAGTGCGCCATGCTGTAGTAATGCACCAGGTTGCGCTTGAGCGATTCCAAATACTCGCTGGGATTTCCTTCTTCCAGCCCAACCTTGTCGTTCCGCCCTGCGTTATTTACCAGCGCATCGATTCGCCCAAACTCTTTCACAACCTTCGCAACGGATTGTTCGCAGCTCTCGGACGTCCCCAGCTCAACCGTGATCACCCCACAACGCGCGCCGCTCTTTTTCAGTTCGCCTTGCAATTCTTCTGCAACGTCTCCGTCGCGCCCGACGATTACCGGGACCGCTCCTTCCGCAGCGCACTCGCGGACAATAGCCGCGCCAATGCCTTTGGCTCCGCCGGTCACGATCACGACCTTATCTTTCAGTTGCAGATCCATGCGTTATCCCCGCAGATTGAAATATCCGCCGTCCAGCGGATAATCCGCCCCCGTAATAAAGGAGGCTTCCTCGGAGCACAAAAACAGCGCCAGAGATGCAACCTCCGCCGGCTCCGCCATTCGCCCGATGGGCTGCGCCTTCGCCAACTTCTCAAACATCTCCGACTCGCGCCCCGGATACGTCCGTTTCAGATAGTCGTCCACAAACGGTGTATGCACGCGCGCCGGGGAAATGCAGTTGCAACGGATGTTATGCGCGAGGTAATCGCGCGCCACCGAATACGTCATGGCGATGACCGCGCCCTTCGTCATCGAGTATGCAAAACGGTCTGCAAGTCCCGTTGAGCCCGCAATCGAAGCCATATTCAGGATCACGCCGCCGCCATTTTTCTGCATATGTCCGACAGTAGCATGCATGCAGTTGTAGAAGCCTTTGACGTTCACTCGAATCAGCCGGTCGAAATCCGCCTCAGTCGTGCTCTCAACGGTGCCAATATGTGAAACCCCGGCGTTGTTCACGAGAATGTGAATACGCTCGCGCCGGAACAATTCCGCAAAGGTCGCTTTCACCTGTGCCTGATCGGTTACGTCGCAGCGGTGCGCAGATGCCTCACCTCCACTCGAAGCGATCTGCTGGCACGTCGCAGCGGCACCTGCATCGTTCACATCGAGCACGCGGATCGCGGCCCCATGCTCCGCGAATCGCAGCGCGATCGCCTGACCAATGCCGCTGCCAGCCCCGGTCACGAGAGCGATTTTTCCATCCAAGCGGAAATCGCGCGGTGAATTCCCTTCGGTCCTCAGAGCGACACTCCTCGCTTCCACGGAATGAAATCTTCCTGCGCCTTCATCTCCGCTTTCGTGTGCTCCAGGCCACTCGCCACCTGCGTCACATAGTCCAAAATTTGTTCGCCCATCTGCTGGATCGTGATTCCACGATCGATGATCGGTCCCGTATCCACATCGATGATGTCGTGCATGCGTTCCGCAAGCGCGGAATTGGTCGAGAGCTTCACCACCGGCGCGATGGGATTCCCCGTCGGCGTCCCGAGTCCCGTCGTGAACAGCACCACGCTTGCGCCGGCGGCAACCTGCGCGGTCACGCATTCCACGTCATTTCCGGGAGTGCATTGCAGGTTTAATCCAGGCTCCGTCGAATACTCCGGGTAGTCCAGTACCGCTGTCACCGGCGATGTTCCTCCCTTCTTCGCCGCGCCCGCCGACTTCATCGCATCCGTCAACAATCCGTCGCGTATATTTCCTGGCGAAGGATTCATCTCGAACGCGGACCGCACCGCGACCGCCCGTGCCGCATAATCGCGCATCAGTTGAATGAACCGGTCTCCCACTTCTTTATTCCTGCCGCGATCGATCAGCCCCTGCTCTACGCCGCACAATTCCGGAAACTCCGAGAGAATTGTGCGCGCTCCCAGCGCCGCCAGCAGGTCCGATGTATGTCCGATCGCCGGATTCGCTGAAATGCCCGAAAATCCGTCCGACCCTCCACACTTCAATCCCACGCACAGCTTCGATAGCGGGGCCGCCGTGCGCCGCGCCTTATCCGCTTCGACCAGGCCAAGAAACGTCTGTCCAATCGCCTCGCGCATCATCGCCGCTTCCGAACCGCTCTTCTGCTGCTCGAGAATGAACAACGGCTTGTCGAACTTTGGATTGCGCTTGCGAATCTCTTCCCGCAGAATCTCAATCTGCGCATGCTGGCATCCCAGGCTCAGCACCGTCGCACCGGCCACATTGGGATGATGAATGTATCCCGCGATCAGTCCGCAGAGATTATTCGAATCCTCACGCGTCCCGCCGCACCCGCCTTCGTGCAGCAGAAAACGGATGCCGTCTACATTCTGAAACAGCCGCTGCCTTCCTGGCGACGCGGCACGATCGGGCACACCATGATGTCCGGCCTCACCAATCTTTCCTTCCCGATACAATCTCGCCAGTTCCGCCACCTGCTGCCGGTAAAGTTGTGGCGCGGCAAATCCAAGTTCTTCTTCAAACGCCTGCTTCAAGACTTGGATATTTTTGTTCTCGCAGAAAACCAACGGGACCACGACCCAGTAATTCCGCGTGCCTACCTGCCCATCCGATCGCGCGTAGCCCTGAAAAGTCCGCTCAGTCCAGCGTGAAATATCGGGAGCGGTCCAGCGGAAATCCTGGGACTTTTCGTGAAAAGGCGACGCCTGATGCTGGATGTTCCCCGTGGTCAGTACTTCTCCCGCAGCGATCGGCTTTGCGGCCTTCCCGACAAGCCCTCCGTACATCAGGACGGCGTCGCCCACCGCTAAGTCCGCAGTCGCGAATTTGTGTTTCGCCGCCACATCGGTTTGCAGGCCGTACGACTTACCCCCAAACTCAATGGCGTCGCCCTTCTTGAGGTTGGTGAGAGCGACCAGAACGTTATCGCGAGGATCGAGTTGCAGCACCCGGGAATTCATCGTGGAATATGCCGTCCAGGAATAGGAAGCAGTTCTTCGGCAGTGTAAACGGTTACGCAACCACCCGCAATTCATTCAGCGCGAACTCGCCTCAACTGTTCCGTCGTCTCATCGCGGTTGCCGAGTCGCTATTCGAAGTTGGGATTGGCGACTACCACCAATTGAACCGATCTCCGCAGAAGTGCTATTTTCACCATTGACGGTGGTTGCCTCATGAAATGCTGCTCATTGCTGGCGGCATCCCTCCTGCTCGTGAGCAGCGGCAGCGCTCAAGAATCTTCCCGTGCGCACGCGGACGGCATCGAAATCCTCCCGCTCACGGAGAATACGTTCTCGGCCCGTTACAGCATCGACACGATTCAAAATCAGGACGACGGAAGCCTCAAGACCGTGCACGTCGACACCAGTGTCGCGCGCGACCGTCAGGGCCGCGTCTACCGGGAACACCGCAGCATCGTGTCCAGCAACTCAGAAAAAGAATCGGGCCTTGTAGATATTTTCATTCTCGATCCGGCGGCTCACACCAGAACATCCTGCACCGTTGCCACCCGTCACTGCCGGGTCGTGCGCTACCTCGGACCGCCCTTCCTCAAACCAGCCCCCGACGGTTTGCAGGATCCCAGCGCGCACTTCGTTACTCGCAAGAGTCTGGGGAGCGATATCATCGACGGCTTCAACGTTATCGGCACGCGCGAGACGGTTGAAATTCGTGGAGGTTGGCCCGAGGAGAAATGGCAGGTGAGCACGCGAGAGTTCTGGTATTCCCCCGACCTAGGCGTAAATCTATCTGCCAAATCGAATCCGATAGCAGGCGAAATGACGATTCGGATCGTTGATCTTTCCCGCTCCGATCCTGACCCGGCCTTATTTCAAATTCCTTCCGGCTTCGTCGTCGAGGCGTTGCACCCACCCTCACCCTCAATGCCAAGAAACTGATTCAGCGATCGGATTCGTTGGAAAATCGGACTACGTTAGAATCGGCATGTCCAAGAAGATCTCGACATGATCACCCTCGCCGACGTTCACTCCGCCCGATCCCGCCTCGAAGGCGTCTCCGTCCATACTCAGCTCATTGAACTCCTCGAACCCATGTGGGGACAGCCGCCATCGGCTGTCCGCCGGGCGCAGCCCGGCTCTATCCAGTCAACCCGACTTTTCCTCAAGCCCGAAAATCAGCAGCCCATCGGCGCCTTCAAACTCCGCGGAGCTTATAACAAAATCGCCGCGTTATCAGCCGAAGACCGCAAACGCGGCGTCATCACCTACTCCAGCGGCAATCATGCGCAAGGAGTTGCTTACGCCGCCCGCGCGCTTGGCGTGAAGTCTGTCATCGTCATGCCCAACAACGCGCCCGCCATCAAGCGCGAAGCCACCGCCAAGCTTGGTGCGGAAATCGTCCTGGTCGGCCCCGGCAGCGACGAGCGCAAAGTCAAGGCCGAAGCACTCGCCGCCCAGCACGGATATGTCATCGTCCCTCCCTACAACGACGAAAAAATCATTGCGGGCCAAGGCACGATCGGATTAGAGATCCTCGAAGACCTGCCCGAAGTCGCAGCCGTCTTCTCCCCAGTCGGCGGCGGAGGACTGATTAGCGGAGTAGCTGCTGCTATTAAGCTGACGAATCCGAAGATAAAAGTGTTCGGCATCGAACCCGAACTCGCCGCCGACGCACACGCCAGCCTCCGCGCCGGCAAGATCGTCCAGTTCCCCGCCGATCAAGTCTCCCGGACTCTCGCCGACGGGCTCCGCACTCAAAGCATTGGTGACCTCAATTTCGAGCACATCCGCGCCTATGTCGACGACATCGTCACCGTCACCGAAGACGAAATTCGCCAAGCGATGAAGATTCTGGCTCAGAATCCAAAAACCATAGCCGAACCCAGCGGAGCAGTCTCGGTGGCGGGATTCATTTTTCACGCGGACCAGTTGCCTCGCACGAAATTGAACGTAGCCATCATCAGCGGAGGCAACATCGAACCGGCCATGCTGCAAGAACTGAACATCTGAGTGACGTTTCCGTACGGTCCTCTGTGCCCCTGTTGGCAAGGCAAGCCTCAGCAGAGAGAGAATCGTCTGGCCAGTGTCTGTCCTTCGTGAACCTTCGTGCCCTTCGTGGTTAAAAGGGGTTCCTCCATGCGCCCCAGCGCCCCTTGTGGTGAAAGCTTCACCCGCAAATGTTCAAATGACCTTGACTTCACCCACTCGAACGATGATCCTGATAAGGAACATCAAACAAATATGACGAACGACCCGCAGAGCGACCGTAAGTCCTTCGCGCTCAAGATTTTGCCCGCAACTGCTTGCAGCTCTAAGATCTTTTTTCGATTTTCCGCTAACTCGATGATTCCAAGACACCGGGGGGGAGGGGGGGTACCCATCTCAACGCCCGGCTTCCCATTTTGGGAACGAGCAATTTTTCTCTGGATGCTCGCCTTCGCGCTCACCTTTTCCACAGGCCAAGCCTTCGCCCAGGCCCAGCGCGGAACGCTCATCCACGAGGAAACCATCCGTGTCTCCCCGAGCTCCGATTCCGCCAAACTCGGCGAAGCCGGCCGCGGACATGAACTGGTCATCATCGACGCCAGCCGCGACTGGACGCACGTCGAAGCCATCATCCGCGAGCCTCGCAGAAACTCCGACGAGGATGACCCAGAGTCCGAAGGCAAGACCATCACCGGATGGGTTCCGAACAAAGCTCTGGTCACCATGACCACGCAGGATGGCGACAAAATCATCTTCGGCGAAGCCGCGAATTCCGAAGACGAAGCCAGCCGCCGCCGCGGACGCCGCGACGCCGCCCAGGAGGCGATGCGCCTCTACTACCGCGTGTACGATCTTTTCCCCGCTTCTCCGTTGGCCGCTGAAGGCCTTTACCGTGCCGCCGACATCCGTTGGCAGATGGAGCGCTCTGACATCATGACGCGTCCTTCGGCTCGCGAACGCGAAGCCTACATGCGTGGCCAGATCGATGAAGAGTGGATGAAGCTGGTGATGAAGAAATATCCGACCACGAAATGGGCTGATCTTGCCGCTTTCCACTTGATCGAAAATAAACTCTGCGGCGATTGGCAAGCCGCATCCAAGTGCCCCGAAAAAGAAGCCGAGATGTACGAGAAATACGCCAAAGAGCACGCGCAGTCGCCGGCTGCTCCGGAAGCGCTCTACGACGCCGCGTGGCGACAATCTGCATTGATCGAGATCTATAAAACCGAAGCCAATCTGAAGAAGTCAGCAGAGGCGAAGACCCGATCACTCGATCTCGCACAAAGAATTGTCAGCCAATATGGACAGAGCGACTGGTCCAATCGCGCGCAAACTCTCATCTTCTATGTGCAAAACGGCGTTCCGACCTACGGAAACGCAGACTAGGTCCGATATCCTCGTTCAGCCATCGCGAAGGAGGACGTTCATCTGCTGGAGACCCCCGAAATGGATAAATCATTGTCATCCCGACCGGAGCGCAGCGAAGCAAGCGAAGTGGAGGGACCTGCTTTTTTCGCCGTGCTCCGAACTGCAACGCTCGCCTAAACTTTTTTCTGAGATACTGTTTTCTTAATTTTTCGGAGGAAGATTGAACCCATTACTTGCTGTCCTTGATCCTGGGAATTGTCGAAGGCCTCACGGAATTTCTGCCCGTCAGCTCGACCGCGCACCTGCGCCTCTCGGAAGCTCTTCTGCACATCAGCCTCTCCGATGGTTATTGGAAGATGTATTCCATCGTGATCCAGCTCGGCGCAATACTGTGTCTCCCGGTTTATTTCTGGAGCCGCATCACCAAGTTCCTCTCGACCTTCCCTCGCGGCGAAAGCGGAAATAAGACGGCGTTGACGCATCCTCTCGGTCTCGTAGCGGTTGCGTTCGTCGTCACCGCGATTCCTTCGTTCCTGCTGACGAAGGTGATCGGCAAACATCTGGAAAACATCATGATCATCGGCTGGTCGCTGCTGATCGGTGGAATCGTGATGTGGATCGTCGACGCGACGCACGCCAAGGCCGAAGCCGCAGGTCCGGTGGCAAACAGCAAGATCCGCACCTGGAAGATGGAAGACATGAGCCTCGGTCAATCGATCTGGATCGGTCTCTGCCAAATATTCTCGGCCGTTTTCCCCGGCACGTCGCGCTCGATGTCGACCATTGCTGCCGGACAGATCGCAGGAATGTCGCGCGCCTCAGCCCTTGAATTCTCTTTCTTTGTCTCCATCCCCACGATGGCTGCTGCGACGCTCTATACGCTCTACAAATCGCTTCGCGGAAAAGGCGAGAACCCGATCGGCGTCGCACAGATCGACGCCCACGGATGGATCGTGCTCGCCATCGGCTTCGCGGTCTCGTTCATCGTTGCCTACGGATCGGTCGCATGGTTTATGGGCTACGTCCGCAAGCGCGGCTTTGCTCCCTTCGCCGTGTACAGAATTATCGTGGGAGTCTTGGTGCTCGCATTCGCTGCGAAGCTGGGTTGACCGCAGCAACCCAGCTTCGCTGGGAAACGCCATCAGGCTCATGTGAC
The DNA here is from genome assembly GCA_963700225.1 of uncultured Acidobacteriota bacterium. Lineage (GTDB taxonomy): Bacteria > Acidobacteriota > Terriglobia > Terriglobales > Acidobacteriaceae > Sulfotelmatobacter. The sequence goes on along the minus strand of CAVOWU010000009.1, from coordinate 162,760 downwards.
ATACAAGAAAGAAATTCCCGCTACGCTCCTGGCCTTGGCACTGGTTTGGGCCTGCCTATCCCGCCACGTGTTCACCGCGCGGACACGAGACATACTCTTCTTTGTCGTGCTGCTCTTCGAAGTCGTTATGCTCGTTGCAGCCTGGCGGAGTTGGAGCAAAACAAGGAAATCGGAGTTCGTAGTACGCTGGCGAACGACGGTCGGTTGGATCGCCGCTTTTGCAAACACTCTGGCGTTCGCCGTTCCTCTCGTGTCTCTTGTCTATATGATTTTCTACCCAGTTTCATCTCTGGGACTTCATCTTCCCCTGATAGACGGCGAAAAGATGATTGTGGCGTCGCTGCTGCTTTGCGTGTGCGGTTTCGCCGCAGCCCTCGTTGGACCGTCGAGTACCCGGTTCCCTACATTGGTTGGAAGTGTAACGATGGCAATGATTCTGGTGTCGATTCCGATGGGAGTCCTTTAAAGATCCGCTTCGGAATCTACGCCCATTTCAGTGGGAAAGTTTAGGTCGCGGATAACCACATCAACACCGCCTCCGATTCCTCATTGTCGGAACTCCGGCTTCTTGGCATAATGGTCTGGCTCTGGCCGCACGCGGCGCTGAACACGTGTCTTCGGCGATGAATCCGGCCTTCATGGATTATCTGGCAAAGATGTTTGTCCCCACAGGGAACCGTCGGCTCAATGAGCTGGTCGGATTCCTGATGTGCGTCTCTGCGCTCCTCCTTTTCCTCGCGCTCATTTCGTATTCCCCGCTCGATCCCTCGTGGGACAGCGCCTCAGTCCTCACAGGCGCGCATGCCGCGCGCAACTGGATCGGCGTTGTCGGCGCCTACTTGTCCGACGCCGTGCTGCAATTCTTTGGCATGGGCGCATTCCTGCTCGTCATCTTCCCAGTGATGCTCGGCATCCGCTGGTTCCGATCGATGAAAGTCCAGTCCCCGCTGGCGAAGAGTCTCGGCGGAATCTGGCTGGCGATGTTCGTTCCTGCTCTGCTGGCGTTGTTGCCCGGACACATGCGCTGGATGGGGGTCATTCCCATCGAAGGCCTGATGGGACGCGTGCTCGGCGACGTCCTCATTCACTATCTGAATCTGGTCGGCGCTTATATCGTGTGCGCGACCGTTCTGGCCGTGGCGCTGTACCTCTCGACGGCATTCTCATTCTCGGCGATCCGGTTGTGGGCTCCGACGCGCTTCGCATTCGTCACCGCCCTGTGGAATCGCTATCAGGATTGGAAACAGGAGCGTCTTAAGAAGCGCCAACAGAAGGAACTAGACCAGCGGCGGATTTCGAAGCCGATTGTTAAGACGCAGCTCATTCCTTCCCGCCCGGCATCTCCAATCGCGCAGGTTTCGGAACCACGCCGCACCGGCATTGAGCGGATGATGGAGGAAGAAGCACCGGTCGCCAAAGCCGCGACTGGCGGGATTCTTGCCGAGACACTGCCAACTTCCTCCGCTGTAGCCCCCGTGGTCGTTCCGGAAGTCACGGAACGCGCCGACAGCAGCGTTAAGGCAAAGACAACGATGCCCCGCATCGCTGGTGGATACAAGCTGCCGTCGAGCAGCCTGCTGCAGCGTCCGGATGAGCAACAGGCTGTCGATGCCGACGAACTCAAACTGCTGGCGCAAGTTCTGACCGAAAAATACGCCGAGTTCGACGTTCACGGACAGATCACGCAGATCAATCCCGGTCCCGTCGTTACCACGTTCGAATTCAAGCCGGAAGCCGGAATCAAGTACAGCCGCATCACGAATCTCTCGGATGACCTTTGCCTGGCGTTGAAGGCTGAAAGCATTCTGATCGAGCGCATGGCGGGAAAGAGCACGGTCGGCATTCAGGTGCCGAACCGCCAGCGCGAGATTATCTGGCTGCGCGAGAATATCGAATCGCAAGAGTTCATGGGTTCGAAGTCGAAGATGACGATCGCCATGGGCAAGGACATCAACGGCCGCATCGTGACCGCAGATCTAGCCGGTATGCCACATCTCTTGATCGCCGGATCAACAGGAGCAGGAAAGAGCGTCGCGATTAACGCGATGATCATGTCGATCTTGTACAAGGCGACCCCGGATCAAGTGAGACTGATCCTGGTCGATCCGAAACGTTTGGAACTAGGCAACTACGAGGGCGTTCCGCATCTCTACACGCCGATCATCACCGAGCCGAAACTCGCAGCTAACGCATTGCGCAACGCCGTGCGCGAGATGGAGCGGCGTTTGAAGCTGCTCGCCGCCAAGGGCGTTCGCAACATCGACCAGTACAACAAGCTGTTCGATCAGAGTGGGACACCGAGTCTATTTGAGGAAGGCTCGGACGAGAAGCCGATTCCCTACATCGTGATCATCATCGATGAGTTGGCCGACCTCATGATGCTGGATTCGAGCAACGTCGAAGAGTCGATCACGCGCCTGGCGCAGATGGCCCGCGCAGTGGGCATTCACCTCGTACTCGCGACGCAGCGGCCTTCGGTCGATGTGATCACGGGATTGATCAAGGCGAACTTCCCTGCCCGGGTTTCGTTCCGCGTGGCGACCAAGGTCGACTCCCGCACGATTCTCGACGCCAACGGCGCAGAGGCGCTGCTGGGCAAAGGCGACATGCTATATCTGCCTTCGGGTTCGGCGCGCGTGCACCGTCTGCACGCGGCGTTTGTGACGGAAAAAGAAATCGCAGCTGTCGTAGAGTTCTGGAAGTCGCAAGGCGTGGCGGAATACCAGCAGCAGTTCCTGGAACCGCCGAAGGGTGAGCGCGAGGCCGGATCAGAAGGCACCGGCGGAGAAGTGGATCGGATGGCGATGCCGAAGACGATCCGATGTATGGCGATGCCGTGAAACTGGTGGTCGAGTTCGGCAAAGCGTCAACCTCCCTGCTGCAACGGCGTTTGCGGATCGGCTACGGCCGCGCAGCGCATCTCATCGACCTTATGGAGCAGGACGGAATCGTTGGCGCGGCCGACGGCCCCAAGCCGCGTGAAGTGCTGAAGCGTCCGGACTGGATTTCTGAGATTGAAGAGACGATGCGCTAGGAATCGAACTGCATCATCTCGCAAGTATTATTCAGCCTTATTCCGCCGAAGCCAATCCAACCAACTCTTATAACGCAGCAGGAGTTTTGCGTTCACGCTCTTCGACGCACCGGGATCGAAACGGTTGCTGAAGACCACGTAGTACGTGCCCGCGCCCGCCGGCAGATTCTGCTGTAGCTTTCCTTGTGACACTCTGCCGCTTTCGTAGACCAGTGCGCTCGTCGATCCCTTCTGCCAATTGGCGAATTCTGACTCGCTCATAACAAAGACTTCGATGTTGCCGCCAAAGTCCTGCGCTTTATCTGCCGCACCACTTCCCAAATTGCCGTTGCTATTGCCTACCGCAGACGACGCAAAGTGTCCGACGAGCGCCACATTCTTCGATCCTTCGGGCACGTCGAACTGATAGTAGCGGAAGCTGCGAGCTGCGACAGTGAATTGCTTCTCAATGACGGGATGATCGGGCTTCGATCCCAGAAGATCTTGAAATCCCTGCGCGAATGGATTGTTGCTGACCACACCCCATGCGATTGCGACGACAAATAAAACGAGCAGGGTCCTCAGCACAACGCGCCGCCGCTTCGTCATTGCGCGTTCCCGGTGCGCAGGCCGCGGATAGCGAGAATCGCAAGCGCCAGGACGGCGAGCAGCATGGCTCCCCAAAGGATGACTGTATGCTGCTCCGACCAAGGCCTCGCGTCGGGACGGCCCGAGTATTTCGGATTGTGAGTTCCTGGGCCAAGCTGCGCCTCGGAGGGAACCGACTCCACATGAAAGAAGCGCGCGTAGTCGTAAGCGGGCGCAGAGAGTTTTTCGTCACCGTAATAAAGCATGAGCAGCGGCTTGCCATTCGGATCAAAGTAAACACGGCGCTCGATGGCAAACGGATCAGCTTCCGTGATGTTGAGCGGCGGGTTGTCTCCATTGTCGACGACGATCGTGAACTGGCTGGAATTTCCAGAAATGTTGATCGACAAATTCTCGTCAGTCACGAGCGTTCCGGCTCGATTCACGCGCACGCGGCTAATCTCGCCGATCGAGAACTGAGAGCCTTTGGCGTCTTCGACGCTGACTGATCTGCGAAAGTTTACCTGCGCAGTCGCGATTTGGAATGAGATGCGGCTAAGCGGAACTTTGTCTGGGATGGTGCAGGAAATCAAAGTGAGATGCTGCTTCTGTTGGGGCTGAGCGCACGAGCCGAATTTCGTCCAAGCGGCCCGCTGCTCGTGCAGGTTGTAGATCGTAGCTCCCTTGACCTGCTGCGGACGGATGCCTGGCGAGAGCCTGACGTGGAGATAACGGAAGCTGGATGTTGGAAACTTCAGTTGCCAGTTGGAACCAAGCTGTTCTTTGGTGAAGTCGTAGAGCGTCGACGGGGGCAGTTCGACGTCTGTGGCCTTTCCGGGCGCTGTGCCGCCGGAGACCGACGCGGTCGCAACGAAATCGTGGGCATCGACGCGAAGGCGGATGCGGTCATACTCGGGCAAGAACGTGGCATCGAGATCGAATTCGGTGTGACCGGAGACGCTGCCAAGATTGAGAATCTTTGCCTCGACTTCCTCGGACGAGATTCCGGCGCTCTGCTCTGAAAGAGCGTACTGCACAGGAGAATCGCCGTCGTACAAACGGAGATCGGCGAGATCAGCGCGCGAGTGGCTCCACAATTCCTCGTCAACGATGAAGAAGTTCTGGCGACCCGGTTCTGAAACGTGGACTTCGCGGACATTCGTGAAATAAGGAATCGCCGGTTCCGGCCGGGTGGGAACGTCCGCGACAAGAAAGAGCAGACACAGCGATGCAATGACCCTCATGCGCCTGGGGAATTCCCTTCTGTGCGGGTGCGCGATCGCGTCTTAGCGGAAAGTTGCAGCCAGTCGCGCTGGTAAACGAACGAAATTGCCAGCAACAACACGCCGAGAACGACGAAGCTGACGATACGATAGCCGCGATCGAGCTGCGAGACGTCGTAGACGAAAACTTTGGCAATCGTGGCCGCGATCAGAATAAGCGCCTGCCAGCGGACGAACGCGCTACGGCGCACGAATCCGATAACCATCAGCATGGCGCCATAGGCCATCCAAAGAGCCGAGTAGGTGAAGTCGCGCTCGATGTCGATGCGATGAAGGTCGTTGTAGGCGATCCTTCCCCGACGGTACAAGGCGGGTCCGACGGTGGCCGTTTGCCGTGAGTAGTAATCGGCCACCTCCCGGGTAAGCGCGATCAGGGCGAGGATGTTTAGAGCGACTATCGCGAATGCAGCTACAGTGGTGGCCGACTCATCCTGGCGCTTCGCCGCGTACCAAGCGACGGCCCCCAGGACCGCGACGGCAATCGCGTAGGTCGCCATGCGCATGTTGAATACGAGTTGCGTGACCTCGAAATTGTCGATAAAGAGTAACCGCGCCACGCCCAAGACGAGCGCACCGAGAGCAAGGGCGTTCAGGAAATCGGAATCGATGCGGTTCCCAACCCAAAGAAGAACTGCGGCCTCGACGAACCAGCCGATAGTGATCCAGTGAGCATCGAGACGAATCGGAATCGCGATCGTGATAAAGCCGATTGCGACGGCCAGATGGAGGAAATAGAGAATGTCGGAGGTCGCGGGGACGCGATGCCTGGCATGGACTTGGCGGCTGAGAATGATGTAAATCGCGGCCAGCGCCAGCGCGAACCATGCCATGTAGGTCTTGTCGACTACCTCGATCATCACGTAGGACTGCAGGAAGTACACTCCGGCATTGACGAACGCGAGGACGGCAGGAATGGCAGCGAAAAGCGGGATTTCGCCTTCCGGATGCAGGGTGACGAGCGGAGCGATTGCGAAAACCGCGAAGAAGAACGTAGCGAAGGTAAGCGTGAGACCGAGTTGGCTGCGGTCGTAGAACTCCGAGTACCAGCCGACATACATAAGGAGAGTGCCAGCGTAGCTCATGACGAGAAGTCGCCGCCACGGCTTGAATGCGACGAGGACGAGCGTCGCAACATCGAGAATGGCTACGTAAGAAAAGAGCGCGACTTCGCGGTTCTGGCCGGTTGAGAGCAGCAGCGGCGTGCTGAAAGCACCGGTAAGCGCGAAGGCGGCGAGAATTTGAGCGTCCTGGGCCAGCGCCATCGCCGCGGCGGACGCGGTGACAATGAGCATCATCACGAACGCAGCGCTGCTGGGAATCAGAGCGTATCGCTGGAACGCCGCCCAGATGGAGAGATAGAGCGTGCCGATGCCAACGGCTTTCAAGGAATAGGAAAATGCCTTGTATCCGGTGGCACGGAAGCGCTCGCTCCATACGACAACCGCGATCCCGGCAAGCAGACCGATGGTGACGCGACCGGCGGGACCGATCCAGTTGTTGTCGAAGGCGAATTTCAGGAAGTAGGAAACACCGATCAGGAGCGCGGCGATCCCGATGCGATTGAGCCAATGCGAGCCAATGCGCGATTCGAGGTCGATCTCCGGTTGGGACGCAGTGGGAGTCGAGGGTCGCTGTGGAATGTGGGGTATCGGTGCGAACCGGCGGAGCATTGGCTTCTCGGGCTCACGCACAACTGTAGCGGGAGGCGGTGTCGGGGGTGTAGCTGCTGTCGGGGGTGGGACCGACCGTCAGGGGAGCGTCCGAGTGCGGCTGCGCGGCGGACTGCGATTCCATCTCAAGCCGGCGCTCAATGCGATACACCCGGGCTGTGAGCTCGGCCAGAATCCGCCGGATTGCTTCCAGATCGCTTTGCGATGAGTCCATGGCTGGACAGGGAATTATCGGCGAAAGTAGTCAGGCATGCACGCTATTTTTGATCGGAGGTGGATGCGGAAGTCACGGTTGCGGCGCTTCCGTCTAAGCCCAATTCTTTCGCGATCGGCTTCAGGGCTTCAATACAGAAGGCGATGTGCTCGTCGAGGTCGACGCCGAGATCGGCAGCGCCGTTGATGATGTCGTCACGATTGACTTTGCGGGCGAAGGCTTTGTCCTTCATCCTTTTTCGTACCGACTTCACGTCGACCTCGGCCAATGACTTGCTTGGCTTGATCAAAGCGACGGCAGTGATGAATCCGGCGAGTTCGTCGCACGCGAAGAGTGCTTTTTCCATCGGCGTGTCACGGGTCACGCCGGTGTATTCGGCATGCGACATGATGGCGCGGCGGATGTCGTCAGGGTAGCCTCGCTCTTTGAGGATTTCATTACCGCGATAGGGATGATCCTCGAGGCTGGGCCAGCGTTCGTAATCGAAGTCGTGGATCAGGCCGACGATGGCCCAAAGATTTTCTGCATCCGGAGATCCATCGCCGTACTTACGCGCACCGGCGCGCATGCAAGCTTCAACAGCGAGCGCATGCTTGCGTAAGCTTTCCGATTGAGTGAACTCAGTTAGTAAACACCACGCAGACTCGCGATTGATCATCGTTTCCCCTATTATTTCCGTGTTTCACCGTCCGACTTCAGGAAATGCTACCGGAATTGCCGCGCTTTATGTGCATTTTAATCTTGACTTCCACAGGGCACATGCCGCAGATTGTCCGTGCAGTTGCCTCTCCCCCAAAAGAGATTCTGCTTTGTAGGCTGTAAGGAGGGCCCGCTCTGGCACTCCCACAACCCGATGGCTACGACTCTTGCCCCAGTAGATTCAAGGGAAGTCGTTCGCTGTGACCATTGCCTGTTAGTTCAGTTCCGCACATCCAACAACAATTGCCGACGCTGCCACGCGTCTCTGGACGAGGAACCAGAGCCCGAACCAATTATGGTGGCGCCGCCTGTGCTGATGCCCATGCCGGGCACTGGCCGCGGACATCTGAACCTCGCGACCTCCATCCGCTCACTGCGCCTGCGCAGCGGGCTTAGCCAGCGGCAGCTCGCCGGACGAATGGCGGTGCCGCGCACCTACGTGTCGAAAATCGAGAATGAGAAGGCCACGCCTACGCTGTCGTCCCTGGAACGGCTGGCGCGTGCACTGGAGGTCACTGTGCCCGAACTGCTCAGCGGCGGAGAACGCAGCCGTCAGGAAGAAATTAACGAACTGATGAAAGATCAGTTCATCGCCGAGCTCCTACCGTTTGTCACGCAGCTGAACGGAATGCAGATGTCGAGCATTCTGACCCAGGTGCGGGACTTGACGGTGCGGCCGAGAAGGAGCGCGTAGAAACAAGTTTCAAGGTTTCAGAGTTTCAAGGTTTCGAACGTTGATTGAAACATCGAGACCTTGCCACATTGAAACCTTTCGATCTTATCCGGGCAACCAGCCAACTCTAGCGCCGGGACCATCCTCTGGTCCCGGCTTTTTTCTGCCCGCAGGGCTTCCTGTTTCCAGGCTGAATCCGAATTACATTGATCCTCATCTATCCATCATGAATCTTGAAATGGGTAGAGGCGTTTTCTTGGCTGATTCCGGGGTTTCCTCTTCGGATCCGCTTTCGGAGCAGGCGCGGCTCCAAGAAATTCCTGGCGGAGCACGTGGATCGGAGGCCTCCGACGGTTCCCTGCTCGACGCATATTCGACCGCGGTCACTAGCGCGGTAGACCGGCTCAGCCCGTCGGTCGTGCATATTGAAGTACACCAGGCGGCTGCAAGAACGCGTTCCGGCGAGCCTCGGGAGAGACAAGGCGGAGGATCGGGCTTCGTATTCACGCCGGATGGGCTGATTCTCACGAACAGCCATGTCGTGCACGAGGCGGTGCGCATGGCAGTGACGCTGGCAGACGGGCGGCACATGGCGGCGACGCTGATCGGGGATGATCCAGCCAGCGATCTGGCAGTGATTCGTCTCGAACAGACGAGCTTTGATGAGCCTGGATTGAGTGTGGCCGAGTTGGGAGATTCGCAGCGGCTGCGCGTGGGGCAGATTGCGATTGCGATCGGCGCTCCGTACGGATTTCAGTCGACGGTAACGGCAGGAGTGGTGAGCGCGCTGGGACGATCGTTGCGATCGTATTCGGGACGGCTGATTGACGATGTGATCCAGACCGATGCATCTCTGAATCCGGGGAACTCCGGAGGGCCATTGGTAGATTCGGCTGGGCGCGTGATCGGCGTGAATACGGCGACGATCTTGCCTGCGCAGGGGATCTGCTTTGCAATCGGAATCAATACCGCGAAGTTCGTTGCAAGCCGATTGTTGCGTGACGGGCGCATCCGGCGAAGTTTTGTGGGGATATCGGGCCAGACCGTGCCCGTTCACCGGCGCGTTGTGCGGTTCTACGATCTGCCGAAAGAAACCGGGGCTCTGGTGCAATCGGTGGAAGACGGGAGTCCGGCGAAGCGGGCGGGGTTACGGGACGGGGACGTCATTGTGGCACTCGAAGGGCAGCCGGTCGCCGGCGTCGACGATCTGCACCGGCTGCTGACCGAGGTTCGCGTAGGCGTGAGTTGCACCCTGACGGTGCTGCGGTGGACGGAGAAGCTCGAGTTGAAAGTCGTGCCGGAAGAGGCTCGGTAAGTCTGTCTGGCGCGGGCGGCCTCGCCCGCGCTTCATTTTCATCTACCTCGGGAGTTTTCGCTCCCGGACAGCCGATTGCTACTTCCCCACATGACATATTTCCGGTCATTGCCATCCCTTGACCGCTGTGTTACTCTCTTTTTGAGAGGTCACTTTGCAACACAAAGTACCTGAGGGACTGGACCGCAAGGAAAGCGAAGTCTACCGCAAGCTGGATCCGGCACGGCTCCCGAAACATATCGCGATCATCATGGACGGCAACGGGCGCTGGGCCAAACGGCGTCACATGCCGCGCGTCGCCGGACACCGGGCAGGCGTGACATCGGTGCGTTCCACGGTGGAGACGGCGGCGCGCATTCATCTGCCCGCGCTGACGCTGTACGCGTTCTCGGAAGAAAACTGGAAGAAGCGTCCAACGAGTGAAGTCGGATTCCTGATGAGCCTGTTGAGCCGCTATCTGAAGGCGGAAGTTCCAACGCTGAACAAAAACAATATCCGCCTGGAATATATCGGGCGGCAGCATGAATTGCCCGGCGACGTGCAGGAGCGCATGGCCTGGGCACACGAAGCGACTGCCCGGAATTCCGGCATGGTGCTGACGCTGGCGCTCAACTACAGCGCGCGTAGCGAACTGGTGGATGCGTTCCGATCGATCGTGGATGCGGCCTCGCAGAACGGCGGAGTCGATCATCTGAGGATTGATGAAGACACGGTGTCGCGGCATCTCTATACGCGGCATCTGCCGGATCCTGATCTTGTGGTGCGGACTTCCGGCGAGATGCGGCTCAGCAACTTCCTGCTGTGGCAATTGGCGTATGCGGAGATTTATGTGACGCCGACTCTGTGGCCCGATTTCCGAGGCGTGCATCTGCTCGAGGGGATCGCGGAATATCAAAAGCGGGAGCGGCGCTATGGCGGGTTGAATCATGAAGCAGCCGTGCCGCTTGAGCCAGCATTAAAAGCTTAACCACAGAAGTCCCGGGGTAACACAGAGGAAGCAACGGCTCTGCGTTCTGTGTTTATAATGGCGCGTTCCTTCAACGGCCACTTCCCTTGCTCAAACGAATTGCGACCGCAGTCGTGCTCATTCCTGTCGTGCTCGTGCTCATATTGCGCGCGCCGGTGTCGATACTCGCTGTGGTTGCGGGCGCAGTCGCGCTGATCACAATTCACGAATTTCTGAAGCTTACGGAATCGTACGGCGTGAAGCCGCTGCGGCTGCTGACATTCATCTTTTGCGGAATTTTCTTTCTGCTACTTGCGTTCAACGTTGGGAATGAGAAGCCGCTGCTCTCGACCGCCGTCTTCGTTTACTGCCTGGGATTTGCCGCGGCCATTGCGCCTTTCATTTTTCTGACGCGTGCGATGAGAAACGAAGATTTGAGCAGCGGATATCCGGCAGCGGCGGCCGCGGTGTTTGCCTTCACTTACATTGCGCTGCCGATGGGTATGCTGGTGCAGCTTCGGCAACAGTGGGCAGGCGCGTTTTATCTGCTTTATCTTCTGCTGGTGGTTTGGGCGGGTGACATCTTCGCGTACTTCGTTGGCAAATCCATCGGAAGACATTTGATGGCTCCGCGTATCAGCCCGAAGAAGACGTGGGAGGGTGCCGCGGCTTCGGTTCTTGCGAGTGTTGGCGTTGGATGGCTCCTCTTTCACTATGCTCTCCCGTTGAGTTCCGCCTTGCTCCGCGTGGGATTGATTGAGCGGCGCGATGGACTGTTTGGGCTCGAGCAGCCAGCGATGGGGCCGATTATTTTTCTCACAGTTGTCTTGAATGTGGCCGCGCAACTGGGAGATCTGGTGGAATCGCTGATCAAACGCGGCGCCGGAGTAAAGGATTCAGGAGCAATTCTGCCGGGCCACGGAGGCATGCTCGACCGCATCGATGCCCTGCTCTTTGCAGCGCCGGTGCTGTGGTACTATGCGGCTTGGCGCGTGATGCAGTAACTCCCTCCCCTGTGCCGTCCCGCTGACAGGCTGAAAACCGCGTAAAATAAGTTACTACCTTCATGAAACGCATTGCCATCCTGGGGTCGACCGGATCGATCGGACGCAGCACTTTGAGTGTGGCTGAGTCCTATCCGGATCGATTTCAGATTGTCACTCTTGCGGCCGGAAGCAACGTCGAAGCCGCGTTCGAGCAGGCGCGACGATGGCAGCCACGGCTTATGTCGATGGCGACGGAAGTGGATGCTGACGCCCTGCGGGCTCGTCTACGAGAAGAAGGGCTGGGCAGCATCGAAGTCGTGCATGGCGCGGCCGGGACGGTGCGCGTCGCCACACATCCCGACGTCGACTTCGTAGTCAGCGCGATTGTTGGGGTAGCGGGGCTCGAAGCGACGTACGAAGCGGTGCGCGCCGGAAAAACGCTGGGGCTCGCAAATAAAGAATGTCTCGTGGCCGCCGGGGAGTTGATCACGGCTGAGGCGCGCAAACAAAATATCGCGCTGCTGCCCATCGACAGCGAGCACAATGCGGTGCATCAGTGCATGCGCGGCGGCCGTATGGCGGAAGTCGAGCGCGTGTGGCTGACCGCTTCGGGCGGACCATTCCGGAATACGCCGCAGTCAGAGTTCGCATCGATCACTGTGGAACAGGCGCTGAACCATCCCACGTGGAAGATGGGGAAACGGATCACGATTGATTCGGCAACCCTGATGAATAAAGGCTTCGAAGTGATCGAGGCTTGCCGATTGTTCCATATGCCGCCATCGAAAGTGGAAGTCATTGTGCACCCACAATCGACCATCCATTCGATGGTGGAATTTGTAGATGGCAGCATACTTGCTCAGTTTTCGGTAACGGATATGCGGCTTCCGATCCTATACGCCCTAACATATCCCCAACGAATTCAGTCAGATATGAGGTTCGCGGTCAGTGACTTGCGTCATCTGGACTTCACCCCACCGGACCTGAAAAAATTTCCCTGTCTCCGTCTGGCCTACGAGGCGGCCGAGGCAGGAGGCGAGAAAACGGTCGCGCTGAATGCCGCCGACGAAGTAGCCGTTGCGGCATTTCTGGAGGGCAACATCCGCTTCGACGAGATTCCCAGGGTGATCGAACAAGTCCTGACTGCAACCAGTTCCGGCACAATGGAGTCTATTCAGAAAGTGCTCGAAGCAGACGCGGAGGCTCGCCGCATTGCGGGTGAGCAGGTTTTGGCTTTACGGAAGGCTGGACGGCCTCGGGCTACATCTTTCGCGTAGTTTTGGAATCTAATCAGTGGGAGTGTACGTACCTTCGAATATGTCAGATTTCCTGATCTCTCTCGTTGCCGTAGTCGCTGTTCTTGGCTTCATGATCCTGATCCACGAATTTGGCCACTATGCCGTGGCCAAGTGGCTGGGAGTGCGGGTGGAGCAGTTTGCCATCGGTTTCGGCAAGCGCCTGGTTGGCTTCCGCAAAGGCGAGACCGACTATCGTATCAACGCAATTCCTCTTGGCGGCTACGTCAAGATGAGCGGCGAGAACCCGATGGATCAGCGCACAGACGACCCACGGGAATTCATGAATCACTCGCGCTGGCACCGCTTCTTGATCGCCATCGCCGGGCCGACGATGAACATTCTGCTGGCGATTGTTCTTCTGACCACGGTCTACATGGTGCATTACGAGTATCCGGCGGTTTACGACGAAGCGCCGGTGATCGGATGGGTGGCGAAGGATACTCCCGCGGCCAAAGCCGGCTTTCAGGTTGGCGACCGCATCACGCGCATCGAGGATATCGAGAATCCCACATGGGAACAGATTGACCTGAAGCAAGCGTTGAGCCCCGGACAGCCGCTGGCGGTTGAAGTGGACCGTAGCGGTCAGAAGCTCGCCAAGACCGTGGTCCCGGAGGCAATGGGAGTGGACCAGATCGGATACGCGGGCTGGGCTCCGAAGGAAGACACGGTCACAATTACTGACCTGCAAGAGAACATGCCGGCGGAAAAGGCTGGCCTGCAGGAAGGCGACAAGATCATCTCGCTTGACGGCAAGCCGGTACCGGCGCTGGCCGAGATGGTTGAGAGCCTGGAAGTCACCAAGGACAAGCCGATCACGCTAACCGTCCTTCGGAATAGCGAGCAGAAGACCTTTACGCTGCAACCAGTCCTGATGGAGAAGCGGTATCGCATCGGCATCGGCACGGAGCAGATGAAGGTCAAGACGCTGCCTTTGAGGGCGGCTCTGGACCTGTCGCTACACGAAAATCGGCAGAATGCGTTGCTGATTCTCGAACTGGTCAAGAAGATGGCGCAGCGCAAGATCTCGATGAAGTCGATCGAGGGGCCGATCCGGATCGGCCAGGCGGCGGGCGAAGCAGCACGGCGCAAGGGCTGGACCCCGCTGATGAGCCTGACGGCTGCCATCAGCTTGAACCTCGGCATCTTCAACTTGCTGCCGATTCCGATCCTCGACGGTGGGGTGATTCTGTTCCTGCTGATCGAAGGACTGATGCGCCGCGATATCAGCATGAACATCAAGGAACGCGTCTATCAGGCAGCATTCGTCTTTCTCGTGCTGTTTGCGGTGATGGTGATCTACAACGACCTGATGAAAACGATTCCAGGCCTGGCGGATAAGTTGCCATGAGAAATACCGGAATTGTTCCGGGAAAACTACAGCCGACGGCTACAACCGTCGGCTGAATTGTTTCTTGGCGCCATTGAACGGTTATGGTGTCGAAGAGCTTCCGCTTAAGGGTCCTCCCACGCGCAAAGCCCCGTTTTCACGTGATAAACTAGAGGTTCCCATATGGCTACGATTCAACGCAGAAAGACCGTAACGGCGGTGGTCGGGGGTGTGCGGGTAGGGTCGGATGCACCAGTTGTGGTGCAGTCGATGACCAATACCGATACCGCCGACGTGGCTTCGACCGTGCAGCAGGTGGCCGCGCTGGCTCGCGCGGGGTCCGAACTGGTGCGCGTCACCGTGAACAATGATGAGGCGGCCGCAGCGGTTCCGTACATTGTCGAGCAACTCGACAAGCAGGGCTTGCGGGTGCCGATCATTGGCGACTTCCACTACAACGGACATGTTCTGCTGACGAAGTATCCGGAGTGCGCGCGCGATCTGGCGAAGTACCGGATCAATCCCGGCAACGCCAGCATCGGAAAGACGGGCGACTCGAATTTCCGCACCATGATTGAAGTTGCGGTGAAGTATCAGAAGCCGGTACGTATCGGCGTGAATTGGGGATCGCTCGATTCTGTGCTGCTGACGCGCATGATGGACGAGAATTCAAAGCTGGACGAACCGAAAGACGCCCGCGAAGTGACCATGGAAGCGATGGTGGTGAGCGCGCTGAACTCGGCGGATCTGGCACAAAAATTTGGACTGCGGCCCGATCAGATCATTCTCAGCGCAAAAGTAAGCGGCGTGCAGGATCTCATTGATGTCTACCGCGCACTGGCGGCACGGTGCAATTATCCGCTGCATCTGGGATTGACGGAAGCGGGAATGGGCGCCAAAGGAGTAGTCGCATCGAGCGCGGCGATGGGGGTGGTGCTGCAAGAAGGAATCGGTGACACGATTCGCGTTTCTCTGACCCCGGCCCCAGGCGGCGACCGTACCGAGGAAGTGCGCGTAGCCCAGCAGATTCTGCAATCGATGGGCATTCGCAGCTTTACGCCGCAGGTTACGGCGTGCCCGGGCTGCGGACGGACCACCAGCACGTTCTTTCAGGAAATGGCCGAGCAGATTCAGACCTACCTGCGCGAACAGATGCCGTCGTGGAAGGGACGTTATATCGGCGTCGAAGAGATGAAGCTGGCGGTCATGGGTTGCGTGGTCAACGGACCGGGGGAATCCAAGCACGCCAATATCGGCATCTCGCTTCCGGGAACGTTCGAAGAACCGAAAGCTCCGGTATACGTGGATGGAAGACTTTTCACGACGCTGAAGGGCGATCGCATTGTCGCGGAGTTCATCGAGATCCTTGACGAGTATGTGGACTCGCACTACGCGGCGAGAGAAGCTGTGAAAGAAGAAGTTCCTGCCAAGGTCTAGGCACCTGGCCCGCAATCGGGGGCTAAAGCGCTACTCATTTTGGTGCGACTTATCGCGGCCCTGAAGGGCCGCTCTTCCACATAGTCGCGATCCGTCGTGCCCGGGCTGTCATTGGCAGCGGAGTTACTGTCCGGGCAGCAGGAAAATGGGGTTTTGCGGCGGGGACAACGGGACGGCGGTCCCTGAGTCGGCAGTCGATCCGACGTTCGGCTGGGAAACCACCGCCTCGAATTGCGTGCCAGACAAGCCAGTCGAGATCACGCTCACGGTCAGACCATTCAATTGCACACCTGGGGTGCTCGACAAGCCGGAAATCGACACTCTCACTCCAGGAATGAAATTGTTGACTGCCTGGAATGTAACCACGTCCGAGGTGATGGATAGCGATGTGATCGTGGCGACGGAGCTGCACGTTGCCGCAGCGCAGCCTCCGAAAGGCGCGATGATGTCGGTGATCAGGCTGTCGGGAGCGTTGCTGCCTCCCGTGGAAATTGTGCTCGTGGTGGTGTCGATATCGGCGATCGCTCCGCCGTCGCAAATACTCACGTACACGTGGCTGCTGTCCGTCGAAGCGGTCGTGAACATTCGGAAACGCGTGCTGCCGGGCGCATAGGTCGTTGCAGGCACGCATGAGGTAACCGGGGTCACGGCATATTGCGTGCCCGTGAATTGCGGCGTGCTCAGCAGCGACAACGAGGGAGTCGGCGACAGCAAAGACGATGGCGGCGTCTTAACCGTCATGCTGAGGGCGTCGAACACTGTGAGCATGGGAATAATGCAGGGCGCGGACGGTCCGACATTCGGATCAGAGCAGGCTGGTTCTGAAGCGTAACTGGCCACATAAAACCGTGTGCCATCCGGTAACGCAGCTACCGAAACCGGTGCGCAGCCCTCCGGACACGGCGGATTCGAGCCCGCCGTCATTACGATGGTAGACAACAGCAACGGCGTATCGTTCGCCGTCCCCGTCGCATCCACGCCACCCGTCGTGGAATACACGTAGACCGTACCGGTGACGGGGTTCGT
This sequence comes from uncultured Acidobacteriota bacterium, assembly GCA_963700225.1. Taxonomy (GTDB): domain Bacteria; phylum Acidobacteriota; class Terriglobia; order Terriglobales; family Acidobacteriaceae; genus Sulfotelmatobacter. Next base: position 146,285 of record CAVOWU010000009.1, on the reverse strand, counting down.
GACATAAAGGCGATTCAGGTTGGAATCGTATAAGAGGAAGTTCGCCCCGGCTCCAACCGAAAGGTTCGTCTGACTCGTCAGTACAGTGTTGCTGGGGACGTCGATCGGAACGAGCGTCCCGTCCCCTTGCGTCAGGATGTAAACGCGCTGATTGTCGGATCTGGCAACCGCCCAAACCGGAGTGTTGCCCACCGCGATGGTCGCAATAGTGGAAAGATCGGTAGGGGAAAGGTTCACTACCGAATTGTTGCCCTGATTCACGACATAGAGATTCTGAGCATTCGGCGTCTCGGTGAGAGCAACCGGGTGTGCACCCGGTGTCAGATAAGCGATATTGGGCATCGAATTCGTGGTCACGTTCAAAAGCGAAACCGAATCCGTGCTACTGAGACTGCAGTTCGATCCGCCTTCCGATCCATAGTTCGCAACATAGACCGAGTTGGTTTGCGCGGTGGCGACAAAATCCGGCAGGTACGAACAGAACGACGGCAGCGCCGCCGCTCCGCCTGAGGATGCTGCAAGTCCGGTAGTGGAATTCAGGTATTGGATCGTCGTGCCCGTGACCGATGAGATGGGAAAGCTGCCGTCGTATCCCGCGACTCCGACGCCGGAGACATTGATGACAGAACCTACCTGAGCCGTGCCGAGAGCGGTGCTGAGAGTCATGGTCACCGTGTTTCCGGCTTCGCTAATGGCGGTGATAGTCGACGAAGGTCCGGCACTCGCGCCCGGGAAAGTGAACGTGGTTGGGGTACCGAGGCCGGTCGCGACCCGGCTGTCGCCCGCCGGGGTGAACGCAGTAATGACATCGGAATCTCCGGCGTAGAGGCTGCCGGCACTGGCCACAAAGACTCGCGAATTGTTGGGAAGAGCAGCCGCGTGCGTGGGGCTGACCCCCATGTCGGCGACTCCGATATCGCTGTCGCCGGAGACGTCAATCTGAAGAGCCGTGCCGGGGTTGAAAGGCACGTTGTTGCTGATTCCAAAGACGGCATGGAAGTTCGCAGGACTCGGCGGCGTTGGGTTCACGGGTATGACCACGGGCCGGTAGACTTGGCCGCACGACATCCAGAGAATCGTCGCCAGCGCAATTGCGGCCAGCCCACCCACACGTCTAAAACTCATCGGCACCCCGAAGCAGGAGATCTTGTTCAAATGACAGAATTGAGTATTGTATCGGTTGCTTGGCTTATGCGCTAGGGAAGGAACGAGTTGCCAGTTCTCTTGGCTGCTAGCTTCTAAGCAAAAGATGCCACGCCTTCGACAGGGGATGCCTCGGGCGGGCCGGCAGAACAGGAAGGATCTAGTGCCAAGGACTGGGCTTATCCCCGCCCTCGACGGGATTTCGCGGGTGCGCCTTCGCGTTCTTCCGACTTGATGGTGGCCGCGGGTTTCTTCTTGCCTTCCATTTGGGCAAGGCTCTGTTTCAGCGCAGCCATGAGATCAACCACTGGAGCGAGTTTCTTCGGCTTTTCGACGGCGGCCACTTCTCCGCCTTCGAGTTTGGTCTCGATCAGCTGTTTCAGATTTTCCTGGAAGCTGTCTTTGTACTTTTCCGGATCCCACTCATCGGCGAGCGCCTCGATCAACTGATGCGCCACTTTCACTTCCGCTTCTTTGAGTTCCACGTCGGGAGCGCCGAAGCCTTCGACCTTCTTCACTTCGTCGGCATAATACATGGTGTGGAGCATCATTCCGCCCTCGTGCGGCCGCAGGAAGACTGTGTACTCACGGTTGTGCATGGTGATCTTGGCGATGGCGACGTATTCGCTCTCTTCAAGAGCCTTGGTCAGCAGAGCGTACGGACGCCGGCCGGCTTCTTCCGGCATCATGTAATAGGAAGACTCGAAATAGACCGGATCGACGTCACCGGTTTTGACGAATTCGAGAATCTCCATGGTCTTTGCAGTCTGGGGCTCGATCTTCTTGATCTCGTCGGGCTCGATGACGATGTATTCGTCTTTGCGGAACTCGTAGCCCTTCACGATCTCGCTGCGCTCGACGACTGCACCGTCAGCCAGGCAAACGTACTGCTGCTTGAGCCGGGACTTGTCGGTCCGGTGCAACATGTTGAAGGAGATGCCAGAACTGCGAGCGCCGGAGAAAAGGCGCACGGGCATGGAGATGAGTCCGAAGGTTAAGTGACCTGACCAGACCGAAGACGGCATAGTTCCCTCGAAGGCATTCCCGAAGCGGCCCACGAACAGGCCCGGGATAGTTGCTAAACTCAACCGGCAGAGAGAGTTTAGCCTAGAACAGACATTTGATGCATCAAACGTGGGGCATGGGGAATCGAAATTCGAAGCCGGAGCGGATGGGGTTGTCAGAGGATCGACACTAGGGCTTGTTGTTAACTGAAAGGATTCCTGCCAATCCGGCTGAACATCTGAACGAATGAGGCGAAACGAATGTCTGATCCGCGTTTTCCCATTGGCAAGTTCCACTACGAAGGACAAGTGTCCGAACAACAGAAAGCAGGCTTTCTTGACTGATATCGCTCAAACTCCCGCGAATCTAAGGGCTGCCGTAAGAGGGCTCGCGGAATCTCAACTCGAAACCCCGTACCGATCCGGGGGGTGGACGGTGCGCCAGGTTGTTCACCACGTGCCCGATAGCCATATGAATGCATACGTGCGATTCAAGCTCGCGCTGACCGAAGACGACCCGACCATCAAGCCCTACGCAGAAGATCGCTGGGCTGAACTGTCGGATACGAAGGCGACGCCGGTGGAGGTTTCCATTACGCTGCTCGATTCGCTTCATGACCGGTGGGCGCGCCTGCTGCGATCGCTCACTTCCAATGAATGGAAGCGGACGTTTCGCCACCCTGAGCTTGGCTCGATGACGCTGGAGAAGACCCTGGCCCTCTACGCCTGGCATGGAAAGCATCATGTGGCACACATCACCGAACTGCGGAAGCAGATGTCGTGGTAGATCTTCATCATTTCCGTTACCGGGAGGCCTCGCATGGAACAACGGTTAAGCATTGTCACTCTCGGTGTTGCGGATCTTGTGCGCAGCAGAGAATTCTATGAGCGCCTTGGATGGCGAAAGTCCTCGGCCAGCTCTGACGGGATCGTATTTTTCCAGGCGGGAGGCATGGCTCTCGCCTTATATCCGCGAGTTGAGCTAGCCAAGGATGCAAATGTTGACCCGGCAGGCCACGGATTCACCGGAACTTCGCTGGCCTACAATGCCCGGAATCGTGAAGAGGTAGACTCGGTTCTTGCCGAAGCGAAGACCGCTGGCGCGAAAATTCTAAAACCGGCCCAGGAAGCGTTCTGGGGCGGCTACTCCGGATACTTCGCGGATCCAGACGGGTTCTTGTGGGAAGTAGCATGGAATCCATTTTTCTCGATCGCAGAGAGCGGAGCCATTCAGATTCCTGAGTGAAGTCATCACGCGCTGCCGGCGCGCTAATTTGACGAGCTCAGCGAACTCCCATTCGCCATAGCAAGTAACTCGTTGCCTCGCGCAGGGACGCGATGGCGCGCTGAAAAAAACCGTGCGGCGTGGAGTCGGGCCGCGGCGCCATATAGACGGGACTGATGCCTTCATGCTCGAGCAGTTTGCGGATACGGAACACATGATAGGCGTCGCTGACGGCGACACAACTGTGAAAACCGTTGGCCCGCATGATCACGGCAACGCGAGCCGCAGACTCTGACGTGTCGCGGCCTTGGGTTTCGGCGATCAGGCTGGTCTCGGGGACTCCGTGGCGCATCAGGTAGTCGCGCCCAACACCGCCCTCACTGAAAGTAGGATCTAACGCCGCTCCTCCTGTCGTGATTACGACTGGGGCCAGCCCGCGGTGAAACAGGTCGAGAGCGTGATCGAGGCGGGCGCGCAGAACCGGAGAAGGATGCCCTGAATATTCCGCCGCGCCGAAGACCACGATCGCGTCGGCAGAGTGGAGTTCCTCCAGGGAAGACGTTTGCACCACATGAAACGCGGTGACAGCCAGAAACGCAAGCACAGCGACCACCACCAGAATCAACAGACGAAGCCACCAGAGCGTCCTGCGAGGCCGGTTGGCAGCGTCGTCAGTCATCCTTGGGCGAAGAACTTCGAGATCTCGTCAGAGGGAATCGCGCCTTCGCGGATGATTCGCCATCGTGTGGCTTCGTCACTGAGATCGATGATGGTCGAAGCCACATCGCGGGGCGAATCGCCGCCGTCGACGATGATGTTGATGCGTCCCTGGAGTTGGTCGCGAACCTGTTCGGCGCTGGTGCACTCCGACGCCCCGCTCAGGTTGGCGGAAGTCGCAGTGATCGGGATCGCCGCCGCGGTCACGACTGCGAGAGGAATTTTGGCATTGGGCACGCGCAGTGCAACGTTGCCGGTATTCGCGGTGACCTTCAGCGGCAAGCGCGATCCGGCCCTCACGATGAGGGTCAGCGGTCCCGGCCAGAATTTGCGCGCCAACGCGTAGAACTCCTCTGGCAGTGGTTTGGCGAGTTCCTCGGCCTGGTCGGTGCTTTCGATAAGCAGAGAGAGCGGCTTGTGGCGCGAACGGGTCTTGATGTCGTAGACCTTATCCACGGCGCGCAGGTTAAAAGGATCGGCGGCCAAGCCGTAGAACGTATCGGTGGGCATGCCCAGCACTTCGCCGGAACGGATCTGATCGGCGGCGTATTTCACCAGGGATGATTCAGGATTATCAGAACTAATTTTTACGATCTCGGCGCGCACAGCGCTCCCTTCTCTATTTGCTTAGAGGTTCGGATGAATTTGAACGGCAAAACCTATCATAATACTGCACAAGGCTCAATGCGAAGCAGCGTATGATGCAGTTCACCGAATACTTGAGAGGATTATGACGTCGCATTTCAGAATCAGCACCGGCGCGGAATCGACTTCGCCACATCGAAGGCCGTCACAACGCCGCGGCGAAGGAATTGCGTCAGGCATTCTCGCGAGCCGAGCGCACTGAAGACGGTCATTGCGCCATCGAGGGCACGCGCATTGTCGAAGAGGCGACTCGCAGCGGGCTGCGTTTTCGCTCCATTTTTTTCAAGGAGTCGGCAGAGAACCTCGCGGAGCGGCTGCTGCCACAAATCGGCGCAAATGTTGAGACCCTTTTGCTGGCCGACAAACTCTTCGACGCCACTGTGCCGAGCGAGACGCCGCAAGGCGTCGCGGCGCTGGTTCGGATCAAGGAATTCAGTTTGGATGACGTGCTCGAACGATTGCAGGTCGGGCCGGTGATCGTGGTAGTGGGACTCCAGGATCCGGGAAACCTAGGCACGATCTTGCGGTCGGCAGAGGCATTTGGCTGCGCAGGTGTGGTGCTCGGCGAGGGCACGGTGAGTCCGTTCAATTCGAAAGTGATTCGGGCCTCGGCGGGATCGATTTTCCGCCTTCCGTTCGTTCTCGCAAAGGCGGCTGGCGGGTTGGAGGAGATCGCGGCCAAGCTCCGCAAAGCGAGTGTGCGACTCATAGCAACCTCGTCGCATAAGGGGACACCACTGGATCAGGCCGGGCTCACCGGGGCGTCGGCGGTGTTTATCGGGAGTGAGGGCTCGGGCTTGCCGCGAACTGTGATGGCCCAAGTGGATGAACTGGTAGCGATTCCGCATGCGGCACAAGTGGAGTCTTTGAATGCGGGCGTGGCTGGAAGCATCGTGCTGTATGAAGCGGCGAGGCAGAGACGCTGAGGGCAACGTCGCCATGGCGGAACACGACCCTATTTCTTCGGGCGCCAGAATCGCATAGTTTCACCGCCAAGACTCTCCAAACAGCCGTCCTGAGCCATTTCGCACGATTCGGGGTTCGGCGTCATTCACTTATTGCATTTTCTTGTGTTTCAGTACATACTGAAACAACAGAATTAACAAGAGCGTTTCTCGAATGGAGGAGCGACGATGGCCGCGAGAGTCAGTGAGCAAGTGGGAACTCGGCCGGGTTTCATTGATTCTGTCGAACCACCCATTGGGCTGGAACAGTATTACAGCGAGGCTGGTCCGGATTACGCGGCATGGAGCCGCGAATTCAACATGCACTTCGGCTACTACCGCGCCGGTGCGAACCCGTTGCACCGCGAAGCCATGCTGGAACAGATGAATGCTGAGGTCCTCTCGCGGCTCCAGTTGGACGGGATTCCTGAGCCGCGCCTGCTCGACTTAGGCTGCGGCCTCGGCGCCACCTTGCGCACCTTTGCGCGTCGTCTGCCTGAGGCCAAACTGACTGGCGTCACGAGGGTTCCGTGGCAGGTGGAACATGCACGGTCCTTAAACAACGCCGCCAGCTGTGGTGAGCGCGTTTGCATCGTTCAGGGCGACTACGAGGACACTCCGCTTCTTACTTGCGCCAGCTATGACGGCGTCTATGCGTTGGAGAGCAGTTGCCATGCACACGGCGCGGACAAAGGACTCCTGTTGCAGGAAGCCCATCGCTTGCTGCGACCGGGCGGACACATCGTAGTCTCAGACGGCTTTCTTACCAGCGCCCGTTTCGTCAACGGCCTGCAGGAACGCATCTACCGCAAGCTATGCGAGTGCTGGGTCATTGAAGAATTGGCACAGCTCGACATTTTTACCGCACGGCTGGAACAGCTTGGATTCCGGCATATCGCCGTAGAAAATCTTCAGATGCGCGTGGCGCCGTCGATTGCGCACATCCCGTGGGTCACTCTGAGGTTTCTGCTCATGGAGGTTCTGTTTGGCACTCGGGCGATGACTCGCGCACGCTGGAACAACGTACTCGCGCCAGTATTGCTGCCGCTTGTCAGCGCACCTTTGGGGCCTATGATTTACTGCATGATCACGGCGACGAAAATCTAGGGATCAAGGCTTTTTCACGCAAGACCGCCGCCGTCAACGACGAGCGCTGAGCCCGTAATCCAATCCGACATCGGACTGGCCAAAAACAAAACGGCATTCGCTACGTCATCAGGAGTGCCGACGCGAGCTAACGGGCGATTGGCGGCTTCACGCATGAACTGCTGAGCGTCTTGGCCGAGTTGGGCGCATTCACTGCGCAGCATCGGGGTGTCGATGTCTCCGGGACAAACGCAATTCACGCGGATGTTGTGCTTGCCGTAATCGATCGCCATGGCGCGGGTCAGGTTAACCGCGCCACCTTTCGCGGCGCAGTACGACGCCGCTTGCGGGCCTCCTTTGAGCGACCATCCGGAACCGATATTGATGATGCTGCCTCCGCCCGCGCGGATCATATGCGGAATGACTTCGCGCGAGAGCAGGTAGATTCCTTTGAGCGTGACATCGAGGGCACGGTCCCATTCGTCTTCGGCGAGTTCGACAATGTCTTTGCGGATGGCGATGCCGGCACAGTTGCAGAGGATGTCGATCTTGCCGGTTTTTTCGGCGACGGTTTTCGTGGCTCGCCGGCAATCGCTTGCGCTGCTGACGTCGCACTTGAGGAAGATGGCTTCGCTTCCCTGCTTCTCAATTTCGGCAGCGGTCTCTTGTCCCTTGTTTTCGTCGATGTCGAGGGCGGCGACGAAGGCTCCCATTTCAGCCAGGCGAAGCGAGATGCAGCGTCCGATACCAGAGGCGGCGCCGGTGACCATGGCGACCTTGCCATCGAGCGAGAGTAGCTGGGCAGCGCGCTCCGTGATTTTTTGGGATTGCGTGGTCATGCAGGCGTCCGAGTCGATGTATCCAGCGCCTTGCTTGCGGCCTCAAGCGTGAGATCCACGTCTTCCTCGGTGTGGGCCAGCGTCACAATCGAATGCAGCGCGGCAGACGGCGAGGCGTAAACACCGAACGGAAATAACGACAGCACAAACTTCTGGAAAGCAGCCCGGTCGACGTGCTGGCAGAAGTCGCGGTAGTCGCGAATGGCCGGTTGATCGGTGAACATGATCTGAAACATGGGGCCGACATTCTGCACTACCACCGAGCGGCCTTTCCTCGTGAACAACTCGCGGTAGCCCGCGCACAGCCGATCGGCAATCTTCCACGTGTGGCGGAACGATGCGTTATTGTCACGTGTCAGCACGCGCAGGTTGGCGCGCGCGGCATGCATGCCGATGCGCGATCCGTTATGCGTGCCGTAGTGCAGAACCCCTCCCCATTGCAGGGCATCCATGACTTCGGCGCGGCCGACGAGTGCGGCCACGGGCAAGCCGCATCCGAGCGCCTTGCCGAATGTCACGAGATCCGGAGACAGTTCGTAGTACTCCTGGCACCCGCCGGGAGCGATGCGGAATCCAGTCACGGTTTCGTCGAGGATGAAGAGAATTCCGTTGGCGCGCGCGAGTTTCTGCAAGACCTTGGAGATATCCATCGGCCGGCGGAATCACTCCCATGTTGGCCATGATCCCTTCGGTGATGATCGCCGCGATCTGTCCTGGATGATTCTCGATGGCCCGCTGCAGCGCGGTCAGATCGTTCCAAGGCACGACGATGGTGTCGTCAAGAGCGGTTCGATTCAGACCGGAGCTGTCGGGAATTTTTATCGGATCGGTACGCAATCCGAGAGCGGTGGGCGGCAGAACATTTGAACTGACGAGCAGGTCATCATGCCAGCCATGGTAGTGGCCCTCAAACTTCAGAAGCTTCGGGCGTCCGGTCACTCCTCGGGCCAATCGGATAGCGGCCATCATGGCTTCGGTTCCGGTATTCGCGAAGCGAACGCGCTCGGCGTTCGGGACGATCTTCTGAATCATCTCCGCGACTTCCAGTTCGACTGGAGTAGCAGTCGCGAAGTGGGCGCCGCTCGTCGCCGCTTCTGTGATCGCTTCGACGACTTCAGGATGCGCATGGCCAAGTGGTAGCGCGCCGAAGGCCATCATCCAGTCGATGTACTCGTTTCCGTCGACGTCGTAGATGCGCGAACCGCGGCCTCGCTCCATGAAGATGGGGTACTTTCCGAAGTTCGCCGGGCCTCGGGAAGACGAACTGCTGGCCTCGATCAGCACGCCCAGCGTGCGTTCATACGTTTGTCTTGATTTTTCGGTACTGAATGTCAAACCGAGCCTCCGGCGGGCGAGCCGCGCGACTCGCCATGGTACCGCAGAAGGCATCTCTGGAGGGTGACCGGTAACGAGTGCCTGAAGTAACCAGCCTGAAATACTCCGCAATATTTGCGGGCTCCGACATTCTTATCTCAGGATGCCGCTGACGCTGACGATCCCCCGCAAGAAGACGCGCATTCCCACCGTTGTTCCAGTGAGGGTTGAACCATGAAAATGTCGATTCTGGCAGTGGATTTTCTGAGCAGACGTTTCGCTCTGGGGTCCTTCATTTCTTGCCTGCTGAGCGCCGCCCTTCTTGGCGGAACTGCAGCCAACGCCCAGGGAAAGGCCGCTGAGCCGTCCCACAATGCGGGATGGGTGGTGATCCCGGTCGAAGAATATCGCGTGCTGCGGGCGAAAGCCTATCCTGTGGAGCGCGATCCCGAACCGCCTCCGCTGGACGCAACGCTGACGCGGGTTGACTACGATCTGACCGTCGCGGCTGAGTTGGCGGCCGGACGCGCGACTCTCACCGTAGATGTTCTGAAGGATGGCTGGGTGCGCGTTCCCATTCCGGCGGGGCTGCTGGTGCGCGAAGCTCGCCTGGACGGCAAGCCGTTGTCGCTGGTGCCAAGCGCACAGGGAAAGAGCGGCAGCCATCTCTCGGCTTTGCTCTCGCATGCTGGGCGCTCGGTGCTGGAACTCGATGTCGATGTCCCCGTCGCAGTTTCGACCGGAGATGAGAGCCTTTCCCTTCCCTCGACTGAATCAGGAGTGACGCGCGCTTCGGTCCAACTTCCGCGAAAAGGAATTGATCTGAGAGTCGGCGGCGGCTTGATCTCCGAGAAATCAGAAGCAGCGGACGAGACCAAATGGCTGGCTTACGGCCGAGGAAACGAAGCGCTGACGTTCACGTGGCGAAAGAAAACGGAAGACCACCACGTAGAGTTGCCGTTGCGGCTTCGCGGATCGCTGACGCAACTGACCAGCCTCGCAGAAGACTCCACTTCGATCTATGCCGAGGCGAATCTCGAGGTCGTCCAAGGCGTCGCGCGCAACGTCAGCATTCAACTTCCCGAAAAGATCACGGTCAATCAAGTGTCAGGTGCCGTCGTCGCTGATTGGGAGATGAAGAACGGCGAATTGACCGTGACCTTCCTCGAACCGGTCGAGCGCAGCGCCCGCTTTGTTATCAGCGGGGAGGCACGGCTACCGAAGGATGGAATCATCGATATTCCTTTGCTTCGGCTACTTAGATACGGAAAAGGACACGGGCGGTGTTGCCGTGGAGATTCTGGGTGCGGGCGAAATCAAAGATCAAAAAATTGAAGGGCTGGAAGACGCCGACGCAACTGATCTCGGCGAGATGGTGGCAAGCCGTCAGTCGCCTGCCCTGGTTGCGTTTCGTGCGCGTCCGGGCGAAGCGGGCGCAACGCGCACGTTGAGCGTTAACGTTGCCCGCTACGACCAGCAAGCGGTATTGATGGCGAACATCGAAGAAGCCCGCTACCAGGTACTAATGAGTTCCGACGGAAAAGAACTCGTGCAAGCCCGATACGCGGTGCGCAACAACCGGCGCAATTTCGTGAAGATTACGCTGCCGGCGGGAGCTACCGTCTGGAGCGCGTCGTTGGCAGGCAGACCGATTCGTCCCGGCCAGTCGCCGGACGGAAGCCTGCTCTTGCCGCTGGAGAAGGCAAGAAGTGGAGAAGATGCGCCACCTTTTGCCATCGAAATTCTATACGTCACGAGAGCGACGGCATGGGATCAAAAAGGACGAGAGAAACTGATGCTGCCGGCGCTGGACCTTCCAATCTCCCGCACCGGCCTGCTGCTGTATTACCCGCCTATGTTTCGCTTAACGCCGGAGCCCGGATCGTTCCGGGCGCAGGAGTATCAGAATCCGGTTTCCGCAGCGCTGCTTGCGCCAGGTGGAGCGATGGGGGGCATTGCTGTTCCGATGGGCTCGCCCGTTCCTGCCAAGAAATACGAACGACTCGTGGCCCGGGAGCAAGCCCAGGACGAGAAAGACGCCACGCAAGAGCTGCTCGATACGTTCAAGGCAAAGTCTGTGAGCGGCAAGGTTACGGGCATTTTGCCGGTTAGCGTTTCCTTTCCGGTCTTCGGTCCTTCGATATTTTTCGTCTCCGAACTGACCAGTGAAAACCAGTTTCCGGCGGCGGAATTCAGCTTTCAGCGTGACAAAAAGGGAGGTGTGCGATGAAGCACCAATTAGCGGTGATATTGAGTTTCTGTCTATGCGCTTCTCTGGCTTGGGGAACGGAAGAAAAATCCGCGCTTCCTTTGCCGGACTCGGGAAACGTGACGCTGACGCTCGATGAATACAACCGGCTGATGGAACTTGCCGGCAAGACGCCGAAGAAACCTGACGTCGCGCCGCTTCCCTACACGATCAAACATGCCGACGTGAAACTGAAGGTTGACAACGACTCAGTTCGCGGCACGGTGGAACTGCAAGGTGAAGTGTTCCGCAAAGGTATGAGCAAAGTTCCGCTGACCAGCGGAATGACAATTCTCGACGCACACCAGAACGGCAAAGGAGTGCCTTTGTTTCAGGAAAACGGCATTCACGCCGCATTGCTGCCAGGACCTGGAGAGTTTTCTATCGCACTCGATACCGGCCTGCCGCTGCGAATTGAGGCTGGCCGGGCATCGTTCAGCCTACCGGCGCCGACTGCCGGAAGCGTACAAGTATCGGTCGTCATTCCCTGGGGATCACACCATCGCGAACGTCAACTCCGGCCTGATCACCAGCCGGAAATCGGAGAATGGACACACTGTCATTGAAGCGACGTTAGTGCCTGGACAACCAGCAACTTTCTGGTGGGCGACACGGGAAGTTGTTGCTCCAATCGTGCCCCGCGAGGTTCGATTCCTCTCCGATGCAAAGATGCTGGTGACGGTTAGTGAGGCAGAGATGCGCGTGGCCGTCTTGGCTGATATCACCGTGGTGCAGGGAGAGCCGTCTCAATTTCAAGTGGATCTGCCCACTGGATACGAAGTAACCGGCGTGACCGGCGCAACGCTCGACTCCGCTGAAACCCAATCAGGAGTCATGACCTTGAAGGTGAACGCGCCGGGCCAGCGCTCGCATGAATTCCTGATCTCAATGGAGCGCTCCATCCGGGATGCGAAAGCTGAAACGCCGTTCCTTCGCTTCAAAGGGGCGCAGCGCGAAACCGGTGAGGTGCTGGTCGAAGGCGCGGGCACGATGGAGATCAACGCAAATGAAGGCGGAGGCCTGAAGCGAATGGATGTTACGGAAGCGAATCCTTACCTGCGATCGCTCGCGCACTTCCCGCCACAGGCGGCGTTTCGTTATCACCGCCAGCAAGATGAAACCCCTACGCTCGCTCTGGACTGGGTACGATTCCCTGACGGCAGCGTGCTCGCTGCCATAGCCGAGAGCGCTGTTGTCACGACTCTCGTCACGTCGGAGGGAAAATCTCTGACGGAGATCAAGCTGATCCTCAAGAATCAGGCACAACCGTTCCTGAAAGTCGCATTGCCCCCGGGCGCGGTCATTTTGTCGGCAGATGTCGCCGGCCAGCCGGTGAAACCAGTGCAAGGCCCAGATGGAAGCCGTGTGCCGTTGCTGCGGTCCGGATTCCGTCCGACTGATTCGTACACCGTTTCGTTCGTATTTATGCACTCCGGCGCTCCCTTCGCGAAAAAGGGCGGCGCGGAGCTCAGTCTCCCGAACATGGATATTCCGATCAGCATGCTCAGCTGGGAAGTCTTCCTGCCCGAGCAATACAAGGTGAAAGATTTCGGCGGAGACGTGATGGCTTCCAATCTCGTGCCCGCAGCATTCCGAGGCGATACGGTTGCGTACCAATACCGGGCGGACATCTCGTCAGGCGCAGCCAATGCACCGACTGCGAATCTGTTTCCCGGACAACTGGGCGGAGTTCTGACTGACGCCTCTGGGGCCGTCATCGCGAACGCGCGCGTGACCGTCCGAGAGCCAGCCAGCGGCTTCACGATGGCGACGGTCACTGACCAGCAAGGTCGGTGGGTCGTGTCGAACGTGCCAACGGGACAAGTACAGATTCAAGCGGAATCGACTGGATTCAAGACGACGGTAGGCGGTGCGGCTTATGATGCGGGACGGCCATCTACTTACAACTTAACCTTGAATGTTGCGGCCACTGCGGAAACCGTTGAAGTCAGTGCCATGACCGAGCTGCCGTCAAACGGACGTACATTCACCCAGATCGAGCAGCCTCAGCAGAAGTCGCAGCAGATGGCATCGGAGAACGTCCTGAACCTGCAAAAGCGGGTTGCGGGAGTTCTGCCGGTTCCCGTGGATGTGCCGCGGGCTGGCACATCGTTCAGCTTCGTGCGGCCGCTCGTGCTCGATGAGGAAACGAAGGTGACCTTCAGCTACAAAAGCCGGTGACGGTTCGTTTGCACGAGCACAATCCGTCAATATCGCGAATATGACGCGCTCCGGCGAATGGCATAGAATGATGGTTCGCTGGAGCCCTGATGAACAAGACCGAGGCATGGAAAACCTGGGAAGGCCGCGTCGTGGGCGGGAAATATCCGCTGCGTCAGTGGCTGGGCGGCTCGGATCACAGCGCCGTTTTTCTTACGGAGAGACGCGGAACGACGTCTGAGAAAGCCGCGATCAAAATGATCGAGGCCGATGGGCCGGAGGCAGAGCGGGAAGTCGCGCGCCTGCGCTCAGCGGAACGACTGTCTCATCCGCACCTGATTTCCATCTTTGAAGCGGGCCGCGGCCAAATCGATGGCACGCCGGTCGTCTACACCGTGATGGAGTATGCGGAAGAAGATTTGTCACAGATCCTGCCGCAAAGACCGCTGACTCCTGGCGAAGTTTCCGACATGCTCGCTCCGATGTTGGACGGACTCTCTTATCTTCAAAGCAACGGACTGGTTCACGGGCGGATCAAGCCCTCGAACGCGCTGGCGGTCGGAGATCAAATCAAGCTTTCGGCGGATTCCGTCGCTCCAGCGGGCGAGCCCAATACCGCCCGGAGAATGGTTGGCGTCTACGATGCGCCTGAAACATCTTCCGGGACGCTCTCGCCGGAAGGGGATGTGTGGTCCCTCGGCGTCACCATCATCGCCGCGCTTACGCAGAAACCGGCTGGCCCAACTCAGGGAGCGCAAGGCGACCCGGGTTTGCCGGGAGGTATTCCCGAGCCTTTCCAAGGAATCGCACGCGAGTGCCTGCACATCGATCCAAAGCGGCGTTGTTCGCTGGCTGACATCCGCGCGCGCTTGCAACCGCCGGCGCGCTCCAGGCCGGCCGAAGTGGAGACTGCGCCTGTAACCGAGTCTTCTGGATCAACTCGGCCGATCCTCATCGGACTGGCGCTGGTAGTGGTTGCGGTGATGGTGGTCTGGGGCCTGTTGCGTTCGCACGGAAAAGAAAATTCGGCTCCGACGCCGGAGCCAACAACACAACAAGCCTCATCCGCGACGGCGCCCACGCCATCTCAATCTCCTGTCGTCCAGCAACCAGTGGAAGCGGAAAAGAAAGCGACCGCACCGGGTGGGGCCGTTCTACATGAAGTGATGCCAGATATTCCTCAGAGCGCACAGCACACGATTCGTGGCACCATCAAGGTGGTCGCGCGAGTCGAGGTGGATGCTTCAGGAAAAGTAACATCCGCGAAATTGAAGTCCTCCGGGCCCAGCCGATACTTCGCTGAACGGGTTCTGAGGGCAGCGCAGCAATGGGAATTCACTCCTCCAGAAGTCAACGGAGGACCGGCGGCCAGCGTGTGGTTGTTGCAGTTTCGATTGCGACGCGGCGGGAATGAGGCTTCCGCGCAGCGGCAGACCCGCTAGCCCTTGCCGGGCTGGCCCAACTTCCAGACAATCTGCCGCATCATGCCAAGAAGAAGTTTGGCGTCGTAAGCTTCGAGCTTGAATCGAAGAACGAGTTGCCGCGTCTTCTCCTCAAACATCTTATCGGTCCCCGGCTTGACATATCCGCTGATTCGCAGCGCTTCAAACAGCAACTCCGTAATGTGCTCGGATTTGTCCGCCGTTGCTAACTCCACGTTCTCTTCCACCGGGACAACGGATGTCGATCTCGCCATTTCATACAAGCAGACGGCGACGGCCTGCCCCAAGTTCATGGAGATATTCTCGGCATGAGTCGGAATCGTCATCAGCCAATGGCAATGGCTGAAGTCTTTGTTGGTCAGACCGATTTTTTCGGAACCAAACACAAGCGCGGCGCGTCCCTTTTCGAGTGCTGCCCGAACCACGGCCCCAGCCTGCTCATCCAGTTTCCTGGGCGGATGCTGTAGGCTGCGATCTCGCACTGCAGTCGTTCCCACGACCAGAGAACAGTCGCCCACGGCCTCGGCGACAGTTTTGAATTCTTCGGCGTCTTTCAGGACATGGGCCGCACCCACAGCAGAGCGAGCCTCGCGAAATGCAAGTTTGTACGGGTTTACCAGCCGCAAACGGTGCGAGCCGAAATTCGTCATGGCGCGTGCCGCGGCGCCAATGTTGAGGGGATTGCGTGGGCGCACGAGAACGACGACGAGGTTGTCGAGATTAGAGAGCGGCAAGCGATCAATTCTAGCGGAATTTGCCGGTAGGAATGGAGGGTTTCCCGCCTTGCAAGTCGTCTTCCGCATCCTCCGTTGACACCGATTTTAAATTGTAAAAAGAATGTCAAAAAGGCTGGGGAGGCGCATAATTGGGGGCGAAGCGATGTAAGCTGCAAGAGTCGAGTTGCTTCCGAATGGGGCCCTCCGGGGCGGGTTTTGGAAGCTCTCCCCCCGAATCAACAGCTAGGAAAATCGTTATGGGGAACCTTGCCACTCCACTTTCGACCGGAAGAAGCATGAATCCGGCACCATCGCTTAAGCCCAACGGCCGCATCCTGATCGTCGAAGACGATCCGGCTGTACAAAAGGCACTACGCCGACTTTTTGAAACCGAGGGGTACGCCGTCGAAACCCAGTCCGATGGCAGATCGGCGATCGACAGCTTCCAGTCGTCGGCGCCGGCCGCCGTTGTTCTGGATCTGCGTCTGCCAAAGGTGTCCGGCCGGGACGTCTGTAAAGAGCTCAAAGCTCTGGCGCCGACTCTGCCGATCGTTGTCCTCAGCGCTGCCAGCGACGTCTCAGACAAGGTTTTGTTGCTCGAGTTGGGAGCCGACGACTATGTCACCAAGCCGTTTAGCCCGCGCGAACTCCTGGCGAGGGTCCGGGCAGCGCTCCGTCACACCGCGCGCACTCCCGACCTGCAGATCGTCAGCTTCGACGGCATCACCGCCGACTTCAAGAAAATGGAAGTCAAGCGCGATGGCAACGCTGTCGTCCTCACTGCACAGGAATTCAAGACCTTCCAGTTTCTGGTACAGAATGCCGATCGCGTCATCAGCCGCGATGAATTGCTGAATGAGGTCTGGGGATACCAGAACTACCCCTCCACTCGCACCGTGGACAACCACATCCTGAAGCTCCGCCAGAAGCTGGAGAGAGACCCATCAAGCCCGGTGCATTTCCGCACGGTCCACGGCATGGGATACAAGTTCGTTCGCTAATACCTGTGAAGCCGTCTCCCGAGTCCGCGCGAAATTCTTCCCCGATTGAGTCCGGCAAATTCGTACCGAGACTCCGGCTCCGCACGCGCTTTCTCCTTTCCATGCTGTTGATCACGGCGGGGTTGACCACCACCAGCCTCCTGATGGTGAGGCATAGCGTGGAGACCAACGTCCGGCAGAGCATCGCCGTAAATCTGCGCAATTCCGTCGCCGCCTTCCAGGATTTCCGCCATGAGCGCGAGACCATGCTGACCAGCGACGTGGCGCTGCTTGCGGATCTTCCCATTACGCGGTCGATCATGGGCGCACCCGACGCCGTTACCATCCAGGACGCATCACGGGATATTTCCGACATTGCGAACAGTGATCTTTTTGTACTCGTCGACCGAGCTGGCAAGGTTGTCGCGCTGCATACCAAGACTCCCGGCTTTACCGAGGACGCGGCCGAGAAATATTTTCAGCAGTCTCTCGATGAAGATCGAGGAGAATCCAGCCACTGGTGGCTCGGGGGCCATCATCTTTATCAAACATTTATCGAGCCCATCTATCGGGGATCGAGGACCGACGGGGTTCTGCTCGGGTTCCTGGTTATCGGATACGAAATCAACGACCGGTTGGCCGGCGAAGTCAGCAAAGTTGCAGGCAGTCAGGTGGCGTTCTCCTGTGGAGACGAAGTCGTAGCCTCGACTCTGCCTCCGGCACAGGTTCAGGGTGGAAACATTCAGGCTCTGATCACCGGATCTGCACAGGAAGACCCCCGCGACGTCGAGATCGGCAAAGAACGATTCCTGGCCGCATCCATCGAATTATCCGGTTCGCGAACCACTCCGGTTCGCCTGAACGTGCTCGGCTCTTACGATCAGGCGACTAAGTTTGTCGACCAATTGAATCGCTACCTTCTCCTGCTGAGTTTGGCCGCAATCGTGGTCGGCAGCGGATTGGTGTTCTTCATCTCGCATACGTTTACTCGGCCACTGGGTAATCTCGTCGAAGGTGTTCGTGCCCTCGAGGGCGGCGACTTTCACCATCCGCTGGATTCCCGAGGCGGCGACGAAGTTGCCGAATTGACTCGCGCTTTCGACCGCATGCGTGCCAGCTTGCTCAAGAGCCAGCACGACCTGCTGGAATCGGAACAACTGGCGACTATCGGGCGCATGGCAAGCTCCATCTCGCACGATCTGCGCCATTCTCTGGCCGCCATCGTCGCGAATTCCGAGTTTCTGTGCGACAGCCACTTGACCCCGGTGCAGCGCGAAGAGCTGTATCAGGAAGTGCGGACCGGGGTGAATCTGATGACGGACCTCATCGATTCCCTGCTCGAATTTGCGCGCACGCGAGAATCCTTGAATCCAGGCTTCGCCAATGTTTTGGAAACCATTCAACGCTCGGTGCAGGCGGTCCGGTTGCATCCCCGGCATCACACTCGTTCGATCGATGTGCTCTGCGGAAGTCAAGTCTCAGGATGGTTTGACCAGCGTAAGCTGGAACGAGCCCTATACAACTTGCTGCTCAATGCCTGCGAGGCAGCCCCCGCCGGAAGCGGAAAAGTTGAAGTGATGGCGGGCGAAGTTTCAGGCGCGATCACGATTGCGGTCGCGGACAACGGGCCGGGCATTGCGGAATCCATTCGCGAGCGGTTGTTCCATCCATTTGTCAGCTTCGGCAAGGAAAATGGCACGGGCTTGGGCTTGGCAGTCGTGCAAAAAATTGTGCAGGATCATGGCGGCGAGATTTTTGTAGAGCGCACAGCGCAGGGCAAGACTATCTTTCGCCTCGTGCTGCCCGGACGCGTGAAGGAAACCTTCCGCGGCTCCGGCGGCAATGGCATGGATGTAGCCTCTCTCGTACCGGCTCAACAGAACAATGCCAGCCAGGATTCGATATCTCGTCCGGGTCCGTAGGCACGATCCTCATCTGTCCCAGTGCCAGGACGCCGGAAAGTGCAGGAGGACGGCGTGAAGAGTTATTCGATCCCAGGAATTGGTGGGACGGCACTGGTGGTTGCCGCTTTCGTCTTGTTCAACCTCTACGGCCAAGCGCAGGACGCAACTGGGACAGGTTCGTCGTCTCAGGGCGACACCGCCGGCGCGGTGCGTGACCTGCAAGACCAGGTCCGCCAACTCCGCGCCATGGTTGCTGAGATGCGCGCTGAAAATGCCCAGTCGCGGGCCGAGATGCAACAGTTGCGTCAGGACCTGCAAGCGACCAGGGCCATGCTCGAGCATCCCTCACCCGCGGACGCACCAGCAATGGTCCAGCCAGCTCTCGCTGGGGGTGCGTCGGAAACACCGCCAAACGTGACCGCCGAGGCAGCGACTCACGAGGGTGGTCTCGAAGAGCGCGTGCAAAAGCTAGAAGAGTCCACTTCTCTTATCGGCTCAAAAATTGACGAACAATACCAGACAAAAGTCGAAACCGCGTCGAAGTATCGGGCTCGTCTGCACGGGATTGTCCTGATGAACGTGTTTCGTAATGCCGGAGGCTCGGACAACCTCGACTTTCCCAGCTACTCGGAGCCTGTCCCCGCGGGTTCGCCTCAGACTTCACTCGGAGCGACACTACGACAGTCCGAAATCGGCCTTGAGATATTCGGCCCGAACCTAGCCGGCGCCAAGACCTCGGCAGACGTGCAGCTCGATTTCGGGGGAGGATTCGCTGGTACCGGCAATGGCGTGAACTTCGGACTTGCTCGGCTGCAGACCGCAAGCCTCCGGCTGGATTGGGAGCACACTTCGGTAGTCGCCGGACAGGACTCCCTGTTCATCTCGCCGCTCTCACCCACTTCGTTCGCTTCGCTCGCAACCCCGGCCTTTGCTTTTGCCGGAAACCTTTGGGGATGGACGCCCCAGTTGCGGGTAGAGCATCGATTCACCATCTCTGATCAGCAGACCGTCACCATGCAGGCCGGAGTTCTCGACAATCTTGATTGGGAATATCCCACCGACCCGTTCTACCGCTCCGCTCAGGCCGGCGAGCGCTCAGGACAACCAGCGTATGCGTTCCGCACAGCATGGTCGCGCACCGTTCAAGAACACCCGGTTGGTTTCGGCGTTGCGGGCTACTACGGCCGCCAGGATTGGACTTGGGGACGGATGGTCGACGCCTGGGCTGGGATGGCCGATTGGCAAATTCCGATCGCCCCGCGCCTCGGACTCTCCGGAGAGTTTTATCGCGGCCGCGGGATTGGAGGACTTGGCGCTGCCATTGGCACATCCATCGTATATGGTGGTGATCCAACATCTCCGTCTACTCCGATTCGCGGTCTCGACGCGGCCGGAGGATGGACACAACTGAAGTTCCGCTTGACTCCCAAGATCGAGTTGAACGGGGTTATTTCGGAAGATGACGCGTTCACCGCCGAAGTGCGCGGCTTCGCTACGGATCAGAATAACTTTGGCCCAATCCTTGGAAGGAATCGCGGAGCTCTGGCCAACGTTGTGTTTCGGCCGCGTTCGGACCTGGTTCTTTCGGCGGAGCTTCGGCGGCTGCACACGTTCCCTGTCTATAGCAGCAGCAGTATTACCAATCAGGTGAATCTTTCCGTGGGGATCCTATTTTGAGGGCCGGTCCGGTTCAACGCACGATCGTATGCGTCTTCCTCTTGCTGAACTGCGTCTGCGCCCACTCCCAGCAATCTCTCCGGGCTCATGTGGAGCTGATGCGCAACGGTCACCGCCTGAAGGACGCATCGAAAGCAGTGGTCTGGCTGACTCCGGTGGGGGCAACGGTCGAGACGCCAAAACAACAGGCTTCCGAGATTCCAAAGCTAGTGCAGCAGGATAAGAGCTTCCATCCTTCGCTGGTTGTAATTCCAGTCGGCGGCAAGGTGGAATTTCCCAATCACGATCCTTTCTTTCACAACGTGTTTTCCTTGTTCGAAGGAAAGCGATTTGACCTTGGACTTTACGAGAGTGGGACAACGCGTTTCGTCCAGTTCGACAAGCCCGGCATTTCATTTATCTTCTGCAACATTCATGCGGAGATGAGCGCGGTCGTCATCGCACTGGCTACTCCCTATTACGCCGTCTCGGATGCGCGCGGAGAGTTCAGCATTCCGAACGTACCACCCGGCCGCTACGAGGTTCAGATTTTTCACTCGGCCGTCGCTCCCGACGCGCTGCGAGCCCTCAATCGCGAGATCACAATCGGTCCGGGAGACACCTCCATTGGAACCTTTAACCTGGCCGAGGCCGATTTAACCATGACCCATAAGAACAAGTACGGCCGGGATTACGACCGCCCGGAACCGGATAGTCCCGCGTACGCGCGACCATAACCGAGGGAATAAGACTCCCAGGAAAAAGAAGGGGCGTGCTTTGTGGGCACGCCCTTCTCGCCTCTGTCTTCACTTCGTTTACATCAACTCGGTTTTACATCAAGTCGCTACGGGCTCAGAAAGGTCGACCGACCATCATCCCGGTTAGCGATGCCCTCCGCCCCCACCGGAGTGGCCACCACCACTGCTGTGACTTCCACCACCGCTGCTGGGGTGACTGCCACCTCCACTGGGAGCATGACTTCCCCCACCGTAGCTAGGCGTGCTGTGCGAACCGCCGTAGCTTGGTGTTCCTCGTGAACCGCCATAGCTGGGCGCTCCACGGTATCCACCATAGCTTCCGCCGCTCGTCGCACCACGCACGATCGGTTGCCGCATATCGAGCTGCGGACGCGAGGAACCGCCGCCATAGCTGCGCTGTCCCATCGAGCTCGGAGCAGTGCGGCTCCAATAACTGCCGCTGCTGCCTCGGGCAGACGATGCACCGGCTTCGCTGCGAGAGGCTGAGCTGTTCGACGGCGGAGTGAACGGACGGAATCCGCCACGATCCGTCGGCTGAGTCGCGGTCCCTCGAGTTGCCTCAGTCGAGCGGTTGGAGTTCGCCGGCGGATTAAACGATCCTCCGCGATTGCCGTTCTGTGTACCCGACGTGCTGGAGGCGTTTCGGTTGCCGGGATTGCTCGCTTCCCGATTTCCCTGGACGCCAGCACTCGGTCGCTCCGAGGAGCTGCCGCCGCGCGCCGCGAAATCACTATTGCTGCGACCGCCCGCCGGAACTGCTCCGACATGGCTCTGCTGCATTGACTGCCGCAGACTTGAAGTCTCCTGCTGGAATGACGCAGGCCGCGACAGATTGTTATGCGTTCCGAAATAGCGTTCCGATCCGCCGTTACGAATCGTCGACGGCGCGGCCGCACGGCCACTGGCAGATAAGCTCGCACGCGATGGAACTACTGGCAGATTGCCCGCCATCATGCGCGCTCCCCCCAGCTGTTCCCTCGTTGCTGCCACAGCGTTGACGCGGCCTGCTCCGAAATGGCCCGCATTCACAGTCGACATTGCGCGGAACACGTGATCGTTGTGAAGGCTACCCACGTTCGAAAATCTTGTACCTCCATGCAAGGGCGCAAATCCACCGAAACGGCCATAGTTGCTAAAGCGGGCGTTAAACACGCCAAACCGGCCACCGTATCCACCCCACCACGGATGGAACCAGTCACAGGGTCCGAGCGGCAACCAGCCGAAGCCACCCCACCCGCCAAACCCAAATCCGAATCCAAAACCGCCGCCCCATCCCCAGAAGGAGACGTATGCGGGAGCCCAGAACGGGTTGTATCCGGCATACACGGGACCGGGCCACCATGCCCACGACCGGCCATACCAGAACCAGCGCCCGTAGTGATACGGCGCCCATCCCCAAGGCTCGTACCCGACCCACGTCCATCCGTAGTAGGGCTCATACACCCAATTGCCGCTGCGATACGGAACCCAGCCATCCGGTTCGTTCGGAACCCAAACGTCGCCGTAATCGGGGACATTCTGCCAACGTCCATACGCATCCAAATCCTGCGTTCCGGTATAGCGACGATTGGTGTGGCGCCACGAACTAGCGTCACGAATGATGTGATCGCGGTCGCTATTCCAGCGATCCCAGTCGTCGCGGTCGGGAGCAGAAGAAATCTTGTACTGCGCCGAGTCGGCGTTGCCCCGTACAGTTGCCATTTCGCCAGTGCGAACTTCGGTGCTGCCCTGCGGAGTGGCAATCTGCGCTTCGCCCTGGCGCACGATCACGATCGTGTCGCCATCGGGCCGCACTTCTATTCGAAACACACCATCCTTATGCGCGGGATGCACGGCAACATTCGGAGTATCAATCTCAGGCTCCGCTTCACCATCTTTTGAAACCGAGTAATTCGCGATGCCCTGACCCAATTGAATTTGAATATTCTTGTGCGTCAGGTTCGCGATGTTGGCTTTCGAGCCAGGACCAAGGCGAAGGGTATCGGCAAAATCGAGTTGTAACTCAGTCCGCGCTTTATCGCCTGTCGAAACTTTATCGCCACTCATGACCGGCTGGTTCAATGTCACAGCCGACCAGTCGCCGGAATCGCCGCGCTGCGTCGAAACATCGCCGTGAATCAAGCTGATTCGCGCCACTCCCTGATCGGTCTTGGCTGGACCTTCACCCGAGGGCCCACCCGGCTGAGCTTCGGTTGGCTGCACGTTGGACTCCTGCATGTCCGGTGATTGAGGGCTGGCAGGCTGGGAATCTTGTGGTTGCTGCCCAACCTCCATCGGAGCGCTCGGCTGCTCGGACGGGCCGGCGCCTTCATCCGTTGTTTGCGCCAGCGCGCCCACAGACAGCGCGCTCGACAAGCCGAGAATCAGAATTGCTGTTTTTCCGAAGAGTCTATTTTTCATAACCCACCTCTTCGACCTGAAGCCGCTCTGTAA
This sequence comes from uncultured Acidobacteriota bacterium, assembly GCA_963700225.1. GTDB lineage: Bacteria > Acidobacteriota > Terriglobia > Terriglobales > Acidobacteriaceae > Sulfotelmatobacter. Next base: position 123,071 of record CAVOWU010000009.1, on the reverse strand, counting down.
TATCCGCATAGAAGTCTGACAACAGAATGGCAACTGCCATGCCAAAGATGGCGAGATTTTCGAACTGTAAGTCTTTTGTTTCCAATACAGAATCGACGACGTCTGGAGTGGACAACGGCAGATTGGCCGACCTCAACCAAGAGTGGTGGTTTTCGGCCACTTGTGGGGCAAACGCATTGGCGAACTTTAGGAGCCCGCCATCATTTCCGCATACATCCGATGGAATGCATGGACGCCCTTTTCCTGCTTGACGCTGAAGCGTCCGCGCGAGTAACTCCGCGAGCGCAGATTTTTCTGCACAGTCTCGCAGATCGCGACATCTTCCACCTGAATCTGATGACTGAATTCCACCGATGCCTTCGCGGCAGATCCACTGTGGTCCTTCTCCGGGAGATACCACTCAAAGATCGCCAGCGAACGCTCCGGCTCAATGGGCAGAACGACGTTCAGCGAAATATTGTCGGGATAGCAGTTCAGCATCCAGTTGGGAAAGATCCAGAAGTAATCGGTAGTTAAGTCCTCTCGGGGCTGCTGGTAGCGACGGGGAGTCACGTCGCCCGATTGAGCTCCGCGAATGGGACTGAATTGCCGCACATGCCGGGCGTAGGGTTCGACAACGTACGCGTCGTAATCGAGTTCGCGATTGAGTCCGGGATGCACGCTGGGAAGGTGATATCCCTCAAGGTAATTGTCGACGTAAGTTTTCCAATTGCACTTCATGTCATAGGTGCGTCGCTCGAAAAGTTTCATCTCGCCAAATGGAAACTTTCGCAGCCTGCTGCGGCAATTCCCCCAGGCTCTCTCGCAATGGCAGTGCTTCCGGGTCCAGATTCACAAACACGAAATTGAACCATTCCTCGGTTCGCACCGGTGCGAGAGCGAAGTCCTCGGCACGAAATCCTTCGACGCCTTCGATCTCGGTCGCGCTGATCAGGGAGCCGTCCAGGCCGTAAGTCCACCCGTGATATCCGCAGCGGAAGAGTTTGCGCGAACCGCATCCAGCTGCCGGAGGTCCAGCGCGGTGACGGCACACGTTATAAAAGCCACGGAGTTTGCTATCGACATCGCGCACCAGAAGCAAAGGTTCTCCAACCAAGTCGGTCGTGAAGTAGTCGCCAGGATTCGCCACCTGCGAGGCGTGGCCGACGACCTGCCAGGTTCGCGCAAATATTTTTTCTTTCTCCGCTGCATAGATCTCACTTGATGTGTAGAGACTGGAGGAAAGAGTCCATGCGCGCGAGATCTCAGCGTCGATGTGGAATGGATCGTGTTCAGTTGTCATCGGGAATTGCTTTCAGGAACCCGCGGGACATTCTACGGGAAGTCGCGGCTGAGTGAGTGCGGCTGATGCCGCGGAAACTAATGAATATGCGATTACCTTGGTGCAGCAGCCCAGCATTTGGCTGATCTTCATTATGTTTAAATGATCGTTATGTCGTCTCATCCGAGTGAATCAATGGCTCCCGCGCTCGCTGCGCGGCCGATGCTCTTTGATTCTCGCGGAGAAACGCCGGTTTGTTCTTTCGCTTCTTCTGGTCGCGATCGTTCTGTTGCTCTACGGACAAACCAACCACTTTGCATTTCTCAATTATGACGACGGCATGTACGTCATTCAAAACCCTCATGTCAGGGCGGGATTGACGTGGAGCACCGTCACTTGGGCATTTAGTTCGACCTACGCCAACTGGCATCCCGTAACGTGGCTATCCCACGCCCTTGACTATGATCTCTTCCGGCTCAACGCGGGCGGGCACCACTTCACGAGCGTCTTGTTTCACGGGTTGAATGCCGTCCTGCTTTTCTGGCTGCTGGCGCGCGCCACCGGGCGCCTCGGTTCCAGTTTCGCAGTAGCGGCCCTGTTCGCTGTCCATCCTCTTAATGTCGAATCGGTCGCTTGGATCTCCGAGCGCAAGAACGTTCTGAGCACAACTTTCTTCCTGACGACTCTTGGTGCCTACGGCTGGTATGCCTTGAAGCCCGGAGTCAAACGGTATCTCGCGATCATTGTGCTGTTCACGCTCGGACTGGCATCCAAATCGATGCTGGTGACGCTGCCTTTCGTCCTGTTGCTATTGGATTATTGGCCTTTGGGACGTTTTGCGTCAGAAACAAGGGAAGAAGGTCTCGGCTTCTCGCGGGCGTCGGCGACGAAGTTGGTGATCGAAAAACTGCCTCTCTTTTTGTTGTCTGCCGCAGACTGCATTATCACAGTCGTAGCGCAACGCAAAGCAGGAGCAGTTACAACCTTTGAACGATTCCCTTTCGGCGTGCGCCTGGAAAACGCAATCTACTCTTATGCCGTGTATCTCGGGAAAGCTTTCTGGCCGAGCCATTTGGCCAACATCTATCCTCACCCGGGTGGCAGCCTCTCAGGATGGAAAGTGGCCGCCGCAGCTGTCTTGCTGCTCTGTGCGAGCATCTTGTTCCTCAAATTGCGGGCTTCCCGCTACTTGATTGTTGGATGGCTTTTCTTTCTGGGGACACTGGTTCCCGTCATCGGCCTGGTACAGGTCGGCGATCAAGCCATGGCGGACCGCTACGTTTACATTCCCCTTATGGGCATTTTCGTGATGGCCGTATGGAGCGTATCCGAGGTCAAAGTGCGGATTCCCAACCAGGTTTATCTGCAGGCCGCCTTGTCCGCAATCGTGTTGTGCGCTCTCTCGATCATGAGCTACCGGCAAATTGGATATTGGAAGGACAGCGTCACACTCTGGTCGCACACTTTAGCCGTCACGCAGAACAACTTCGCTGCTGAAAATGGTCTGGGCGGAGCCCTGATCCAGGCCAATCGTCCGGATGAGGCCTTTCTCCACTTTCAGCGGGCTGCAGCTATTGCCCCAAATGATCCGCTCTCTCACGCGGATATGGGAACGTATCTGCATCAGAATGGCCGACTGCCAGAGGCGATTCAACAATATGAAGCCGCGGTACAGCTGACCAATAACCCGGGACTTCTGGCCAATACCTATACGAACTTGGGCTCAGCCTACCGCGAGACCGGCGACTACGTTAGGGCGCAGCAGAGTTTCTCTCGCGCAATCCAACTCGACCCGGGGCGATTCAACGTCTGGTTGCAACTGGGAAAGCTGGCGTCGGACCAGGGACAATTCGATCTTGCTGTCCGGGATTTTTCGCGCTCGATCGAGTTGCAGCCGACCGCTGAGGGGTACATGCAGCTCAGCCGGGTACTCGACCTCGCCGGCCACCACCCGGAGGCGGTAAGGGCGCGTGACGAAGGCCTCAAGATCTCCAACGATCGGGCTGCCGCCGAGCAGGCGGCACGGTCGCTTTCCGTGGATCGTTTCTAACTTTCCAAGCCGACATTAATGAAGACTTGTAATTGCCACGCTAGATGGGTTTGCTACGTGCGAAGAGCACAGTAGCCAGGAAGTTATGGCTTTGACAGAAAGTGGCGGGAAGCTCGACACAATTTGGCAATCTTTGGGGTCAAAACCATCCAAAACCAACTCGAAAGTTTGAATCCATGATGAAAACAAAAGCCTTTCTAATCGCACCCTTGGAACTTACGTAACTAGCGGGTTTGGCCCGGCAAGTGCCAATATCATGCCGACTGCGTCATACGTGACCAGACAAATTCAAAATAGATCCAACGAGGGGAAAAATCGAGATGCGTAAACAGAAGGGTTTCTCGCTGATTGAGCTGCTGATCGTGGTGGCAATCATCCTGATCATTGCAGCGATCGCTATTCCGAACTTGATGCGTGCGCGTATGTCAGCCAACGAGTCTTCGGCCGTGGGCTCCGTCCGCAGCATCAACACTGCTGAAATTTCCTACAACGCCGCGTATTCGAACCTGGGCTTCGCGACGTCGTTGCCTTACCTTGGTGGCCCTGCCGGTGCGGCTTGCGTTCCGTCGACCAGCAGCGGTTGCTTCATCGATAGCGTTCTGTCCACCGGCACCAAGAGCGGCTACGTGTTCTCTTTGGCTGTTGGCAGCAGCGCTGCAGTGGGTGGCGTTGTTCCGTCCTACAGCATCATCGCGACGCCGCTGACGCCGAACCAGACTGGTGTCCGCTACTTCTGCTCGTTTGAAGATGCGGTCGTCCGTTCTTCGACCGGCGCGATCACTGCTCCTTGCGCCGCGACCACCACGGCCCTCCAGTAAGCGTGGCTTAGTTTTGGCGAAGTACCTGGGGGAGGGTACAAAGCCGGAGCAGCGAACGAAAGTTCGCTGCTCCTTGTTTTTTGGACCGTTTTTCTGAGATATCACTGGCATCAAAGGACTTGGAGTCGCACACCTACCCGCCCGGAATGCCAATGCCTGCCCTCTGAACTCAACTTCCGATGCAAGCCGCAGACTCTCGATCATTCTGTCGTGGTAATGTGCCGAAATTTGGCTCATTATGGTACCGGCAAAGAGTGAAATAGGCTCAAACCGGGCATCCATAGGCCTGTCCGAAGGAAAATGGCTCGGACTCATTTGCACTCTGCCGGAACCCGAAGAATCGAGAGGATCAAATCATAATGCGTAAACAGAAGGGTTTCTCGCTGATTGAGCTGCTGATCGTGGTGGCAATCATCCTGATCATTGCAGCGATCGCTATTCCGAACTTGATGCGCGCGCGCATGTCGGCGAATGAAGCATCGGCCGTGGGATCGGTGCGCAGCATCAACACGGCTGAAATTTCCTATAATGCCGCATATTCGAACCTTGGCTTCGCCACGTCCTTGCCTTACCTGGGCGGGCCGGCCGGTGCGTCTTGCATTCCATCGACTAGCAGCGGATGCTTCATCGACAGCGTGCTGTCCACTGGTACCAAGAGCGGCTATGTGTTTTCTCTTACGGTCGGCAGCAGTGCGGCGGCGGGAGGCGTGGTTCCTTCCTACAGCATCCTCGCCACGCCCCTGACTCCGAATCAGACAGGGGTGCGCTACTTCTGCTCGTTTGAAGACGCGGTTGTCCGCTCTTCGACCGGCGCCATTACCGCTCCTTGCACAGCGACGACCCCGGCGCTTCAGTAGGCTCAATCGGATCCCTGATCCCAAGCAGGAGCAGCGAACGCAGGATCGCTGCTCTCCGGCGGCAGCGTTGCCGGATTCCCTCTAACTCCTATCGGCGGTAGGACTTCTGGGTTGCCATTCCGCGGCCTGGAAAACTGTCAAAAAATGTCATTTTGGTTTCTGAAGGCCGGTTCTCTAAACCTGGAGTTTGGTTGATTCCCTTTACAATCAGCTACCTACCGCCCCGTACGCAACGCCCAAGATCGGCCCGGAACATGCATATTAAGCAGTCGTTAGATCGCAAGCCCAATTTTCATTCCTGCCCTGGCGGGAACCCGACGACCGAGAGGATTCAGATCATAATGAAGAAACAGAGGGGTTTTTCGCTGATTGAGCTGCTGATCGTAGTGGCCATTATCCTGATCATCGCAGCCATCGCTATTCCGAACTTGATGCGCGCCCGCATGTCGGCCAACGAAGCTTCAGCCGTGGGCTCTGTCCGTAGCATCAATACCGCCGAAATCTCTTACAACGCCGCCTATTCGAACTTGGGTTTCGCCACTTCGCTGCCTTACCTGGGTGGTCCTGTGGGCGCAGCCTGTGTGCCTTCGACGAGCAGCGGTTGCTTCATCGACAGCGTTCTTTCCAGTAGCACCAAGAGTGGGTACAAATTCAGTCTTACCGTTGGCAGCAGCGCGGCCGTGGGAGGCGTAACGCCTTCTTACAGCATTCTGGCTACGCCGATCACACCGAATCAGACGGGCGTCCGCTACTTCTGCTCGTTTGAAGATGCTGTCGTCCGTTCTTCCACCGGTGCGATCACCGCCCCATGCACCGCAACCACTACTGCACTTCAATAGTTTGAGTTCAGCTTTGCCGGAATCAAGATCCAACGGATAGGCTGGAGCAGCGAACGTTCGTTCGCTGCTCCATTCCTTCCTCTTCTGGACGCCTACCCTGCCATTCTGCGACCGGAATGACAAAAACTGTCATTTTGAAGTGCTGTTTCCTAAGTCCGACCCTTCCCGTCTTCCTGCTGCTCTAACGCTAGCACGCTGAAAATGAGCGATTTATCAACACCCCAAAAAAACTGACAGTGGCCCACAAGATGCAACAGGATAGTGGATTCGAGACGAATGTCCAGTTTCATACGCTCCTTACGAGGAACATGAACAGACGGCAAGGGGACCAACTCCGATGCGAAAACAGACGGGTTTTTCACTGATTGAGTTGCTGATCGTAGTGGCGATTATCCTGATCATCGCAGCCATCGCCGTGCCCGCCCTGACGCGTGCGCGTGTGTCTGCGAACGAATCTTCGGCAGTAGGCTCAGTTCGCAGCATCAATACCGCCGAAGTTTCTTATAACGCCGCGTATTCCAACATCGGCTTCGCAACCAGCCTTCCGTATCTGGGAGGTCCGGTTGGAGCAAGCTGCGTGCCCTCAACCAGCAGCGGCTGTTTCATCGACAGTGTGCTTTCGAGCGGGACCAAGAGCGGCTACACTTTCGCGTTATCCGTTGGCTCCAGCCCGGCAGTGGCCGGAGTGACGCCCTCTTACAGCATCATCGCAACGCCGCAGAACGTTAACTTCAGCGGAGCGCGGTATTTCTGCTCGTTCGAAGATGGCGTTGTGAGATCTACGACCGGGACAATCACTCCGCCTTGCAGCGCGGCTGTTACAGCCCTCCCGTAATCCTCACCATCCGAGACCTCAGGCAGGAAGCATAGTATCCAAGCTTCCTGCCTGACCTCCTTGACTCATTCCCCAGCCGCAGATCGTTCTTGCGGCTCCACGAAACTTAGGTTACGTAGGTACTCCACTCTTATTCCCTCCCATTCAATGGATCCCATCACTGCTCGTATAATTTTCTGTTATGGGAACGAGGTCCGAGGTGTCGCCGGCCAGCGTGCTGGCGCCAAGGGTTGAGTCCAGCCCCGCGGCGCAGGGAGTTTTTTCGTCGGCCCGCACACGCAGCCTGGTCTTGTCCTTGCTGCTAGCTCTGGTGACGGTCGCGATCTACCGGCCCATTGTTCACAATGCGTTTATCAACGTCGACGACAACGGATACGTTACAGAAAACAACCACGTTCACGCGGGGCTGAGTCTGGCCACACTGAAGTGGGCTCTGACCACCTTCGATTGTGAGAATTGGCATCCGGTAACGTGGCTGTCCCACGTAGTGGATTGGGAATTATTCGGCAAGAACGCGGCCGGGCACCATTACATGAGCGCGCTGATCCATGCGCTCAATGCGATCCTTCTGTTCCTGCTGTTGCAGAGAGTGACCGGGTTTACCTGGCGAAGTTTGATCGTTGCCGCGATGTTTGCGGTACATCCAGTCAACGTCGAGTCGGTGGCTTGGGCTTCGGAGCGGAAGAACGTTCTCAGCATGACGTTTTTTCTGCTCGCCTTGATTGCTTACAGTTGGTATGCGCAGCGTCCTTCCCTTCGCCGTTATGGATCGGTCGCGCTCCTGTTCGCGTTAGCCTTGATGGCAAAACCGCAGGTCATCACTTTTCCCTGCGTCCTTCTTCTTTGGGACTATTGGCCGCTGCAGCGCTTTGGATCGCGCCGAACGATGGACGGTCCGTCGCAGTACGCTCCGGCATCCTTTCGATGGCTGGCGCTCGAAAAAATTCCTTTCCTGGCTCTTGCGGCCGGCGACGCGTTGCTAACGATGCGCGCGCAACACAGCGCTGTGCATGACGCCGATTATTCACTTCCGATTCGGATTGCGAATGCATTGATTTCCTACGCCCGCTATGTTGGGCACGCTTTCTGGCCCATCCACCTGTCGCCAGCATATCCACATCCGGGCAACACAATTTCTTACTGGCAAGCTGCGGCTGCCGGAGTCTTCCTGGTATTCGTCACGATTCTCTCTTTGGCGTCCCGCAAGCGCTATCTATTGTCGGCTGGCTATGGTTCCTCGGAATTCTGGTACCGATGATCGGAGCGATTCAAGTTGGCGATCAAGCCATGGCCGATCGTTACGCCTACATCCCGTTTGTCGGCCTGTTCTGGATGGCCATTTGGACCGTCGCCGAAGCAGCAAAAGAGTGGCAGGTTTCTCCTCGCTGGCTCGCGGTGCCCGCGTGTCTGGCAATTGTAGGTGCAGCCTCGATTACCCCGCGGCAGGTCACCTACTGGCACGACAGCGAGACTCTTTGGAGATATGCGCTGAGCGTCACCGATCACAACTTTATGGCGCACTCCTACCTGGCGGAAGTGCTCACCAAAGAGGACAAGCACGAAGAAGCCATGGAGCAATACCTGCAGGCTGAGCAACTGCACGCATACCCGCTGACGCAAGTCGTGTATTTTGCCGATTACGAATTGCGACATGGGCACACGGACGGCGCAATTGCCGATGCGCAACGAGTCGTTCAAGGCACGAAGGATCGAATCGCGCGCGAAATGGCATTCCGGGATCTGGGAATCGCGAACACCCAACTCGGCAAGAAATCGGAAGCAAAAGCGGCTTACACCCAGGCGCTGCAACTCGATCCGAACGATCCATATGCCCTTATGGGACTAGGACTCCTTGCCTATCGGGAGGCCGACTTCCCCACGGCAGTCGGATTCTTTTCCCGCAATGCCACGGTTGCTCCAAGCGACTTTGACTATTTGCTGCTGGCCACAGCGTTGCAAAAATCCGGCCGGCAAGCCGAGGCGAACGCAGCCTATGCCCAAGCCGAGAGCATATCCAAGGATTGGACGCAGACTCAACAGAAAGCTCAGTGGTTCCTGACCAACTAGCCGCAGCGGCTGACTCTGCCGCGCTCTCTTTCGACATTTCGAGTGACTCTCGTAACCCCGCCGCAGGTTTCAAAGCGGGAGGCCTTGCATATAATTATTCTTGAGAATCTGGTAGCCCAAGCGCGTCAAAATGCGCGCCGAGACGCTCCTTTCACTATGCCCGCGATCGAAATCCTTGGACTCGAGAAGACTTACCTGGTGGGCTTCTGGCGGAAACGCCCCAAGCACGCGCTGCGACCGCTTCATCTGACGGTGGAGGAGGGAGAGATTTTCGGCTTTCTCGGACCCAACGGCGCAGGCAAAACCACCACGTTGAAAATGTTGATGGGCCTTGTTTTTCCGACCGGCGGAAGCGCTCGCATCCTGGGCCGGGACTGGATGGAACCGGAGGTAAAAGCGCAGATCGGCTTCCTTCCCGAGCAGCCTTACTTTTACGACTATCTCACTGCCCACGAATTGCTGGACTACTACGGGCAACTCTCGGGAGTTCCGGCCAAGGAGCGCAAACGGCGGGTTGAGGAAGTTCTGCAACGCGTCGGACTCACCGAGGTCAAAGGTGTGCAACTGCGCAAATTTTCCAAGGGAATGCTGCAGCGCGCTGGGATCGCACAGTCGATCCTGCACAGACCCAAGCTGGTTTTCTTCGATGAACCCATGTCAGGTCTTGATCCCCTGGGCCGGCGCGAGGTACGAGACTTGATGGAACAGCTCAAGCAGGAAGGCACGACGGTATTCTTCTCAACTCACATCCTTTCGGATGCAGAAGCGCTCTGCGATCGCGTGGCCATCATTCACAAAGGAGAACTGCGCGGAGTTGGAGCAGTGGACGAGCTGACGTCGAACGTGCAGGGAAAAGTGGAAATTATGTGGCAGGGGACGCATGTGCCGACGTCGATGAAGGCCATCGGCGCTGAGTGTCACGTATCCGGGGACAAGGTACGTGCGGTGATCTCAGAGCGGCAACAGGATGCCGCGATCGACGCACTGCGTCGCGAGCACATCCGGCTGATCGCGATTACACCTCTGCGCACGTCGCTCGAAGCGTATTTCGTGGAAAAGCTGCAACATTCTCAGACGACTGCGGGGACGTTGGCATGAACGGCCGCATATTCTCCATCGCCTCGAATACCTTCCGCGAAGCCGTTCGCGACCGTGTCCTTTACAACTTGATCGCGTTCACGCTGCTGCTTTCGGGCGCCGCGATTTTTGTGGGACAGATATCGATCGGGATCGAACGGCTGGTTGTGGTCAATCTCGGCCTCACTGCAGTCTCTTTGTTTGGCATCGTCATCGCAATCTTCATCGGCATCGGGCTGGTGTCGAAGGAAATCGAAAAACGGACGCTCTATACGGTGCTTTCGCGCCCGGTCCGGCGCTGGGAGTTCGTGGTTGGAAAGTTTTTCGGGCTCGCCGGCACGCTGACGGTCAACACCTTCTTCATGGCCATCGGCGTCTTCGGTGCCTTGCTCTATGTGGCGCACAAATTTGTCGCGTCCGACGCGTTCATCCTGGTCGCGCTTTACTTCATCATTCTTGAATTTCTGATCGTCTGCGCTATTGCCTTGCTGTTCTCATCGTTCTCTTCTCCATTGCTGTCGGCGGTCTTCGCTTTCTCGCTGTTCATTGTCGGGAGCTTCGCCGACGACCTTCGTACCTTCGCCAGCCTGTCCCACGGGGTTACGCGGTGGTTCGTGACTGCCGCTGCTTATCTCGTACCCAACTTCTCGGCGCTCAATGTAATCAGCGCGGTGGCGCACCAGCAACCACTGGGAGTGCAACTGATTCTGCAGAACACGATTTATGCGCTCTTCTACACCGCCATGACTCTGAGCGGGGCAGTTCTGATTTTCGAGCGCAGAAACCTGAAATGATCGCATCGATTCCAGTCCGGAGCTTGTCTCGATGACGTCCCGCGAACGCACCACGTTTTTCGCCGCGGCGTGCCTGACGGTTTCGATGGCCGCTTCGGTGCTCGCGCTGCACCGAATCGATGAGATCCGACCTCCAGAGCGCCCCGAGGATGCGCTCTACATCAGTTCTCCGAAAGCCGTAAAGCGAGCCAGCCTTGGTTTCGACGGACTCATGGCTTGCATCTACTGGACGCGCGTGGTGCAGTATTTCGGACATCGCCATCACGAGCACGCAACCTCCTACAACGAACTTGCGCCGCTGCTGGAGATCACGACAACTCTGGACCCGCACCTGATGATCGCTTATCAGTTTGGAGCCAGCTTTCTCGCGCCCTATCCTCCGAATGGAGCCGGTGAACCCGCCCGCGCCATCGAATTGATGGAGTACGGCATCCGTCAAAATCCGGACAACTGGCGGCTTTACTACAATCTTGGTTTCGTCTATTACACCGAACTCAAGGATTACAAAAAAGCCGCGGAAGTATTCTTGCGCGGGGCGAAAGTCCCGAACGCGCATCCCTATCTGAAGCTCCTGGCGGCACAGATGAACGAACATGCCGGCGATTACGCGACCGCACGGATGCTCTGGAGCGCAACCTACGAATCGGCCCAGGAACCCAGTGTCCGGCAGAATGCAGTCGAACACCTGCGCTCCATTCAAGTCGATGAAGATGTGACCAACCTACAAGCTGCCGTGACACGCTTCGGCGAACGCACGGGACGCCTTCCAACCAGCATCGGAGAGCTCGCTCGCGCCGAGCATATGCCCGGCGTCCCGGTAGATCCCGAGGGCAATCCCTACGAAATGACTGTCGAGGGACGCATCCAGGTGCAGAAACCCGACGACTTCCCGTTCATCAAGAAGGGATTCCCGGCCGGATACGTGCCTCCAACGCTGCCCAAATTTCACGCCAATTCCTAGAGCTCTCGTCTGGGACTCATCCCACCTGCGGACGGTTTCAGCATGGCCGGCAGCAATTCCACACGTTTCCGTATCATGGATTCCGGTACTGAATCGCCCCATGGCGCCGCCGACTCCATCCCAACCTCGAATCCTTCCCTCAGCCAGGCAATATTGGAAGGATCTCGCCTCGCGCAGTGGGCCTGTCTCTGCAACCCGTGGCTTGCTCGGGGCGCTGTGGGAATTCGCACGCGACTCAACTCCGTCCCGCTTGCGCCAACGATTCGGCGACGCCGATTATGACTGGGACTATCGGGTAAACACGACCAGCGGTGCGGTGGGATGGCGCGACCGGCTTCTTGGCGTTCTACATTCTCCGTACCAGCCGACCGAACCTGGCTTGTTCCACGAGATGCTATCCGCCCTCGGCCGGCAGCCGAGCATAGACTTTGCGGAATTCACTTTCGTGGATCTCGGGTCGGGAAAGGGGCGAACGATCCTGATGGCATCCGACTATCCCTTCCGTCGCATCGTAGGAGTCGAATTGCTTCCAGCCCTCAATCGGATCGCCGAGGAAAATCTGGCTCGGTACCGAGCGGAATCTCAGAAATGCTTTGCTCTGGAATCCGTTTGTGCTGACGGCAGCACGTTTCCTTTGCCCGGCGGGCCGCTCGTGATCTATCTGTTCAATCCTTTTTCAGAATCCGTTCTAAGGCAGGCGCTGGAGAATATAGTGCGGACTATGCACTCCGAACCTCGGCCGATCTACCTGCTTTATCACAACCCGCAACTCGAGCGACTTCTGGTCGAGAGAAATGAACTGAGGAAGATCGCCGGCTCCCACCAGTATTCAATATTTGCAGTTGCGAGTTGATGTGATCTCTCAGAAAACGAAACCGACGCCACCGGAGATGAGGTTGCTCCGCCAGTTGTAAAGGCCGTTGGGATTGTTTTGATTATTCAAGAACCTGAAATAGCGGTTTTCGTACGTCGCCTTGGCGTACCACTTGCCGAAGTTGTACCCCGCGCTGCCCCGCACAAAATATCCGTGATCAAGATTCGGATGGGGCAACGGAGCCAGCGAGCCAGCGGAGCGATAGTGCGGAGAAAACTCGGGCGCTCCCTCCGCCTGGACGAAAGCCCGCTTGGACGAGCCGAACTTATATTTCAGCACGACCGGAATCTCAAGCAGTTCCATTTTGTCCCGAACGAATACCTGGTTGTCGACGTTGGCCGGAGGCAGGTAGATCTTGCGGATTTGCGCATCGACTCCAATCGAGAGATCGTGAAATTGAAAGTTGGGGCCCCCGAACACGGCGAATTCCTTCGCGTGATTCTGAGTGTCGGTAGGCAGGCGGATTTCGCCTCCCGCGACGATGGCCGGGCGTCCAGTCTTGAGGTTCGACTGCAACACCGTGAACTGACCTTCGATTTCGGCCTCCAAACCAGAAACCGAAGAAAGTGCGCCGAATTTGTCCGACGTCTGGCCGACATCAACACCGAAGGTGCCACGTTGGCAATAGGCCGGAACCGCAGCCAGAAGAAACAAACACACTTGCACCAGATGCGTTTTGCAGCGCCTCATCCCTGCTAACCCTCCCTTGTCGGGAAAAAAGTGAAAAACTTCCGCGGATGCCACCGGACTGAAAGTGGTCCCTAGAATTTTAATTCTTTTTGTGAGATGCGGGAGGGGGCGGAATCGTTTTGTTTATCCGCCCCGGTATTGAAGCAGGCAAAGGCGCCCGGGAAAACGAGGAGGTACTAAGGATGGCCGGGGTCGTTCGACGTTAGCGAGGACGTGACCGACCCCGTCACGAGCGGAGACTAGGAGCCCTGTTTTTCGAAGACAAATTCGGCCTTTTTCGCCGCCATCTTTTCTTTCCGGTAGGCGCGAGCTACGTCACCCAGTGGCGTCGGGATGGAAACAGGGCCGAACTCCCACAATGGTCGCTCTCCCTGGCCGTAGCTGTAGGTGTCTGATGCACCGCCAACGAGAGAATTTTCAATCGCCATCGCATGAATCTCGGCGTGCTGATTGTGCTGGGTAAACTGAGTGATCGCGGGCTCGTTCGATAGAACCGGCCCGCTCTGACCAAAGGCGGCTGCAGCGCACAGAACGAAGAGTACAAGCAGTGTAGTTTTCATAGTGTTGTGTCCAAATCCACTCCATATAACAGCAACCCCCACTCCAAACTTACGCACTTCTTTATCAATGACTTACAAGACATCACTCAGGAAACACGCAAGAGTTTGCACATCCGTGGAACGATATTCGGACACTCGGATTTCGGCTTTAGCATCGTTTGCCAGCCAAGCTTTGCGGGTGTATGTTTCGCTGAACGGAGCGAGGCCAGACATCAGACCATGCGTGTAGGCACAGGTTACGGGGAAACCATTCGCAAGCGGTTCGGATTGCTCGTGTCGAGCCTGCTGGTGTTGGGCGTATTTGTTGCTCAGGCCGGCGCACAGACGGATTGTGCCGACGGCAGCGCCATCCTCGATATGACGCCGCCAAAGGCGATGACGCCTGAGGAACTGATCCAGAAATTCACTACTCAAGAGACCAAGCTGAGAGAACTTCGCGCACATTACTCCTATACCCAAGATGTTCTGGTGCAGACTTTGGACGGCACGGCAGTGGATGGACAGTTTCATCAGATCACACAAGTCTCCTATGACGACAAGGGGAAGCGTCTGGACAACGTCACCTACTCCGAGGAACCCACGATGCGGATTAAGCTCTCCGCAACCGACATGGAAGATATTCGCGTATTCATGCCCTGGATTCTCACGACCGACGAGGTCGCGCAATACAATCTCACCTACGCCGGGCAGCAGCACGTCGACGATCTCGACACTTACGTTTTCCATGTCGTGCCGAAGAAAGAAGAGAAGAACACCCGGTATTTCCAGGGGCGCATCTGGGTGGACAATCGTGATCTGCAGATCGTAAAACTGTGCGGCAAGAGCGTACCCGACGCGGTCCACGTGAAAAAGAATCAGACGCTGGATATTCGTCCAACGTTTGTCGGCTATCGGCAGTTCATCGACGCAAACTGGTTTCCGGCTTACGCCCGGGTGGATGATACGCACCATTTCGGCGTGCAATCGATTCACGTGCGGGAGATTGTGAAATTCACCGGATACAAGCGAGTGGACACGGCCAGCACGGCATCCAAGCCGTAACTCCTTAATTCCGCGAGGAAATCAGGGCGACACTTGAACCCCGGTTTCAGGTATGCTGTATTCCTCTTATGGCCGAGGAAAAGGAAAAAAGTCGCAGCAAAGACATCGTTCTCTGGATCATCACGGTAGCGCTGGTGGCGCTCGCAATCTTCTGGTACAAGAAGTAGTCTCACGCCGCCCGCGATCCAGCGCAGAGATGCTTCGCTCCGCGTTTCGTTCGAGTCCCTTCGATCGCCGCGTCTGCGCGCGATCCTGGAGTAGCTTTTTGCCGCTCGGCATACACGTCCCGCAGCCCTGATTGCTGCTCTCTGCTCTCGGAATACTCTTTATCGCCTGCACCGTTGATCTCGATTGTGGAGATCCCTCGATCGATACGCCTGCGCGTACAAAAACCTGAACGTATTTCGGTTCGAAATTTTTGCGCGCCAAGAAATTTTGCGAGACAGTGATCGTCCGAAAAGAAATCGGAAATATTTTTGTTCCCCGGTACCCGAAAATGAACGTTGCAAAAACATTCACGGTTGACAGCATCTTTAAAGGTAAGCAGAATCGAACCCATCTTTTCGTTCCCTGTGTCCGGAAGCTTGTGGATCTCTGGACTTCAACGAAGCCTCTGGCTTTTGTTCCAAGAACTAGACTTTCCAATTGACCCTTAAGGAGAAGCGACTCACTATGAAGCAAAAACTCAGTGTGCTCAGCCTGCTGGCTGCGCTCACAGTGATTGCCTGCGTAACAGGCGCCGCATTTGCCCAGGAAGCAGACACCATGCCGGCGCATCCGATGTTTGAACGTTTGAAGCCAGTTCTGCGCAACGACGTCGCCAAGCCCGCGACGCCGCTCACCACGTGGAACGGATCGTTCGTCTATAACAAGAAGACCTACAACTACAACATGGTTGGCGCAGCCCCCTCCACGGGCAAGTCCACCACGATCCCCGTGTTCATCATCCCCGTGGTTCTGAGCTTCAAGGGCACAAAGGGAACCACCACCTTCAGCCCGTTGACCAAGTTGAAAAATGGGCAGACGGCGGTTACCAGCACGACTTCGTCTCCGATCTACAACAACCTGGACTTCAAGTCGGGCGGCGTTGATCTGGGCACGACCCAATACGAAGATGCATTCCAGCGCGGCAATTTCTGGAGCACAGTAAAGACGAAGACCGGATACCACGAGTTGCTGGGCAAACCCACCACTCTGGCGACTCTGACTCTGACTGTTCCATCCGCGGATGGCGCGGTTGCCACTGAGTTCGGTATCAGTGTTGGAACGGCCGACATCGACTGGTTTGACTCGCAGCTGCAGGGTTACATTACGAAGCACACGCAGATCGTTCCCAACTCTCTGCCCGTGTTCATCATTTACGACTCCTATCTGACGGAGTTCGGCGAGTGCTGCATCGGCGGATATCACAGCGCTTTCGGCAGCTCGTCGGCGCCGCAGGCCTACGCAGCTTTCAGCTACATCAGCACCCCGGGCATCTTCGCTCAGGACGTCTCGGCACTGTCGCACGAGTCGGGTGAGTGGATGGACGACCCGCTCGTCGTAAACACCGCCGGCAACGTTGTGGAGTGCGGCATTCTCGAAGTAGGCGATCCGGAGGAAGGCTTCGCAAACTACGGAGCGTTCCCCTATACGCTGGGCGGTTCCACCTACAACCTGCAGGATCTTGTCTTCCTGCCCTACTTCGGAGCTCCGGCGAGCACCTCGGTAGATAACGAAATGACCTTCCAGAACAATCCGTTCCATCTCTCGGTCTGTTCCAACGGGGGCTAGAACAGTGGTTCTGTTTCGCAAGGAAACCCGCTCCGCGAGGAGCGGGTTTTTCTTTGTTCGCCAGATGAATGTTCTCGGGAAACTATTCCGCGGCCACAAGCCGAAACGTACGTTGAAAGATTCAACCGTCAGGGTCTTCGGTGACACAGCCGTCCTGATGGGCCAACTCGAGATGGAGATTCCTCAAGAGCCAGGACAAATCCGCATGACCACAGTATTCCGGAAGAGTGTTAAATCCTGGCAGGTCATGCCGTACACATGTCCAAGAAATGAAACTCAAGCAGGTTCGATGACGCGCGGCGCCGAAGCTCTCCGCAAGCGCTATGCGTCTAGTTAAGAGAAAAGTCGCCCTCCCCGTCAGGACAACTCTTTCCCCGCTCATCCGCGCACTCTAGGGTTTTCTGCCGTTCATCGGGTAAGATACTTCGGCTGCAATGAGGCGCCGCAAGCGACGCCTCTATGAGCGAATTTTCTCACTCCCACGATGAATCGCGAATATCACAAAGCATACAGTCAGGAACTGCACCGCGACATGGAAGCCTTAGTCTTCGGTCATGCAGGCATGCCGTTGGTGGTATTTCCCACCTCCATGGGGAAATTTTTCGAATACGAAGACCGCGGCATGATCGGCGTGCTTGCCCCGAAAATTGAGCGCGGCGAGCTGCAAGTATTCTGTCCGGACGGGGTCGACACCGAGAGCTGGTACAACAAGGGCGTGCATCCGCGGGTGCGCGTGCTGCGGCATTTGCAGTACGAGCGTTATATCCTGCACGAATTCTTGCCCTTTATCCGGTGGAAAAACCAGGCATGGCAACTGGCCACTACCGGCTGCAGTTTCGGCGGATATCATTGCGTGAATTTTGCCCTGAAGCATCCAGACGTGGTGACACATTGCGTCAGCATGAGCGGCGCGTTCGATATCCACCAGTTTCTGGATGGGTATTACGACAACGATTGCTATTTCAACAACCCGCCGGATTTTTTGCCGAATATGACGGATGACTGGTTCTTGAGCCGCTACCGTCAGATGAAGATCGTGCTTGGCTCTGCCGACTGGGACATGTGCCTGGACCAGAACGTGAAGTTCTCGGCGATTCTGAATAACAAGGCGATTCCGCACTGGCTGGACGTCTGGGGCGATAATTCGAAGCATGATTGGCCGTTGTGGTTGAGAATGGCGGGGAAGTATTTTTAGGCGGTCGTTGGCCGTCGGCTTTCGCCGGTTGCGTTATGAGTGAGATTAATCAAGGACTGGCGACACAGTACGACGTTTATTTGGAGCAGATCCAGGACGCACTGAAGGGTCATGATCGTGCGACAGTCAATGCACTGCAAGCCTGGCGCGCGGAACTTCGCAGCATTTCCGATCAAGCCGGTTTGAAGGCGCATGCCGCCCGGACTGCCAGAGGTATGAGCGGCATGGGGTCCCTAGGCGAGATCGTAAAAATGGGAGACGATTCGAAAGAGCTGCGCCTGTTAGAGAAACTAGACGCAATTTGTAAGCTCATTATGTCTTCGTGACAAACTGAGCTCCAGAGCACAGAGTTCTTCGTCTGCGATTGCTATGGGTGACACTGCAGACGATGGTGCTTTAGAAACGGAGAGTGTCGTGAAGAAGATTGGAATTTTGTTTGGGATGGAGAACACGTTTCCGCCGGCAGTCGTCGAGAAGATCAACTCGATGAAGATCGACGGCGTTGAGGCGGAGTTTGTGAAGATCGGCGGCATCCGCATGGATGAGCCGAAAAAATATGACGTCATCATCGACCGGATTTCGCAGGATATCGAGTTCTATCGCGCCTATCTGAAGAATGCGGCATTGCATGGGACGATCGTCGTCAATAATCCCTTCTGGTGGACGGCCGACGACAAGTTTTTCAACTACGCGCTGGCGCATAAGATGGGCGTAGCCATTCCGCCGACCGTAATTCTGCCGCACAACAAGCATCCAGAGGGGACGACCGACCAGTCGATGCGGAATCTCATTTTCCCGCTGAACTGGCAGGAGTTGTTTGATTACGTCGGCTTCCCGGCTTTCCTGAAGCCTTACTCAGGCGGGGGATGGAAGCATGTCTACAAGGTGCATTCTCCGGAGGAGTTCTTCCATCATTACAACCAGACCGGCCGCCTTTGCATGACGCTGCAGCGCGGCGTGGAGTTCGACGAGTATTACCGCTGCTATGTGGTCGGCCAGGAAAAAGTCCACATCATGAAGTACGACCCCAAGGCGCCGCATCATGAACGCTACGTAAAGGGGAATCCGCCGCCGTCGACTCCGGCGTTGAAAGAGCGGATTGAGAAGGACGCGCTGTCGCTCTGCCGGGCGCTGGGGTACGACCTGAATACCGTGGAGTTTGCGGTGGAAGGCGGAGTGCCGTACGCGATTGACTTTCTGAATCCGGCGCCGGATGCCGAGATTACTTCCGTCGGGCAGGAGAATTTTGACTGGATCGTGAATGCGGTCGCCGAGATGGCGGTTAAGATGGCAACGAGCGGGGAGAGCCCGGTGAAGGAGCTACGGTGGGCGGGATTTCTGGCGGGCTCTTCTGGGAAGCCGGAGAAGAAGGGTGAGCCGGAGTGGGTGGCAGCGCGAAAGCGGAAGCCGACGAAGTAGGAGCCTGCGGCGACGACCTCGCGATTGCCATAACCTCGCGCTGTCATCCTGAGGACCGCGGGTTTTGCGGGCCGAAGGATCTGTGCAACGTGCAGATGGCTCATGTACGTACAGGCAAATTACATAGGTCCTTCGCTTCGCTACGGATGACAAGCACATGCGAAAAGGTAAACCGGCGACGAGCGTGGCTGAGTATTTGGCGAACACGCCCGAGCCGGCTCGCACCACCCTGAAACACCTCCGCAAAGTGATTCAATCCGTAGTTCCGGCGGAGACCACCGAGGTCATCAGCTACGGGATGCCGATGTTCAAATACAACGGAATGCTGGCGGGATACGCGGCGTTCAAGAAGCATTGCAGCCTGTTTCCGACAGGGTCCGGAGTGCTCGATCAGTTTGAGAAAGAATTAAAGGGCTACCGCACGTCCAAAGGGACGATCCAGTTCCCGTCCGATAAACCTCTGCCCGATGCGCTGGTGAAGAAGATAATCAGGGCGAGGGTAAGGGAAAACAAGGAATGGGACTGAGCGAACCCACTCCGCTTTCCGGCATTGTTATACTGTTAGGGTTCAGTTTTTCCAGCCTTTCGCTTTGAAGGCGGATGACGGGGTCGTCGGCTACGCGTGGCGCCGCCGGCCAACAGCAGGTTCCTCGACTTCGCTCGGAATGACAACCGATCAACATGCAGCCGACCTTCACTATCGGGATTGAAGAGGAGTATCAGACGATCGATCCTGTCACTCGGGATCTGCGCTCGCATATTCAGGCCGAACTCCTGGAAAAAGGCAAGATGATCCTTCAGGAGCGCGTCAAGGCCGAGATGCACCAGTCCGTGGTTGAGGTCGGGACCAGCGTCTGCAAGAGCATCAAGGAAGCGAAGACCGAAGTTAAAACGCTGCGCCGCAACATCATACGGCTGGCCAACGAAAACGGGCTGCGCGTGGCTTCCGTCGCGACCCATCCCTTCTCTGACTGGCGCACTCAGGAAATTCATCCCGACGAACGCTACAAGAATATCGTCGAGGACATGCAGTTGGTTGCTCGTGCGAACTTGATTTTCGGGCTGCACGTGCACATCGGCATCGAGGATCGCGAAACCGCGATCCACATGATGAATCATGCGCGCTATTTCCTGCCGCACATCCTGGCGCTGTCGACGAATTCCCCTTTCTGGCTGGGGATGAACACGGGGTTGAAATCGTACCGCTGCAAGGTATTCGACAAATTTCCGCGCACCAACATTCCCGATTACTTTCCCAGCTGGGGCGAGTATGAGAACTTCATCAAGCTGCTGATCAAGACCAACTGCATCGACAACGCCAAGAAGATCTGGTGGGACATCCGGCCACATCCATTCTTCAACACGATCGAATTCCGCGTCTGCGACATTCCGATGCGCGCCGATGAGACCATCGCGATCGCGGCGTTGATTCAGGCGACCGTGGCAAAGCTCTACAAGCTCTATACGGCAAACCAGGGATTCCGCCTCTATCGCCGCGCCTTGATCATGGAGAACAAGTGGCGAGCGGCGCGCTATGGGCTTGACGGCAAGCTCATCGATTTCGGGAAGCAGAAGGAAGTTCCGGCCCGCGATCTGGTACATGAGTATCTGGAATTCGTCGATGATGTTGTCGATGAACTCGACTCCAGAGAGGAATTGAACTACATCCACGAGATTCTCGAGCGCGGCAGCGGCGCTGACCGGCAGTTGCGCGTCTTCCAGGAGACTGGAGATCTAAAGAAAGTCGTGGATTACATCATCGAGGAGACAGAAGCGGGGCTGGCAGAGGAAGAGCCAGCGGCCGTCCGAAAAACAGGTTAATGAGCATTTCCGTAGATCCCAACCACATTCAACTGAACAAAGTTCAATTCGACGCTGAGTTTACCCCCGGCGCTTTCAACGCAGTCAACGTCTGCCTGCGCATTCAACCTGACGAGCGCGTCTGCGTCATTACCGACGAGGCGACGGTCGAGATCGCGGCCGCGATCGCAGCTGAACTTGAAAAACTGGGCGCCCGGTACCACGCATGGGTGCTCGAGGAACTCGCGAAGCGGCCCTTGAAGGACTTGCCCCGCGAGATTCTGGACGATCTTGAGACCAGCCAGGTTTCGATTTTTGCGGTGCAAGCGCAAACCAACGAACTGCGCTCCCGCATTCAGATGACCGACGTGGTCAACCGGCGCAAGATTCGCCACGCGCACATGGTCAACATCAACCGGCAGATTATGCTGGAAGGCATGCGCGCGGATTTCCAGCGCGTCGACCGCCTGAGCCAGAAAGTCGTCGAAATGGTGCGCAAAGCCTCAAAGATTCGGGCGAAGACCGCGGCCGGCACCGATCTCACCGCAGACCTGAATCCGAATTACAAATGGCTGAAGACCAGTGGGATTATCAGCCCGGAGAAATGGGGAAATCTTCCCGGCGGTGAAATCTTCACGACGCCGGGAGAAGTGAACGGAACCTTTGTCATCGACGGCGTGGTCGGCGACTATCTCTGCGCGAAATTCGGCAACCTGAAAGAAACTCCTCTCACAGTGCGCATGAAGGGCAACCGCCTGACCGAGGCACACTCCGAGAACCGCGAGCTCGAGAACGATTTCTGGAGCTACACTCACACCGATGCCAACAGCGATCGAGTCGGAGAGTTCGCCATCGGTACCAACATCGGACTGAAGGATCTGATTGGAGAGATTCTGCAGGACGAAAAATATCCTGGCGTCCACATCGCTTTCGGCAATCCTTACGGAGCGCACACGGGAGCCGACTGGGATTCGACCACGCACATTGACGTAGTCGGCCGCAAATTCAACATCTGGGTCGACGACCAGCAGATCATGCACGACGGCAAGTTTCTCGTCGAAGCCTAGCCGCCCACAGGGTGAGTCGAGGATCGCAGTTATGACGGTATCTTCCAGCACGTCGATTCTGGAACAGGCATATACCGCCTTCAACGCCCGCGATCTCGGCGGCGCTCTCGCCACGATGACGCCCGACGTCGAGTGGCCCAATGGCATGGAAGGCGGAACCGTCCATGGCCATGACGGTGTCCGCGCCTACTGGACGCGTCAATGGGGAATGATCGATCCACACGTCGATCCGGTGAGCTTCCGCGACGACAGCGACGGCCGAATCGTCGCCAGCGTTCATCAGGTTGTGCGCGAACTTTCTGGCAAAGTCCTCCTCGACCGCATGGTCGAGCATGTTTATTCACTGAAAGACGGGCTCATCAGCCGTATGGAAATTCGCGAGTAAGCGATACCATATCGCTGCCTGACTATGATCCCCTTCCTGCGCCGGCAATTTAATTCCGCATTCACCCCTGAGAAGTATCAGACATTCCTGCGAAATGTCGACGAGACCTGCGGGACGCACGTGCAGTTTCGCTTGTCGGAAACGCCGTGCTTTTTCCCAAAATCCCTGATTGACCAAATGGCGCGCGACGGCCAGGAACTGATCCGGCAGCTCGTCGACAATCCTGAATACCGATCAAAATCCGAAGAGGCAGTCCCGGCCGAATTCAAGGTTCCCAACGAGGCGCCGCATCCGATGTTCGTTCAGGTAGACTTCGGCCTCGTGCGCGACTCCCATGGCGAGTTGCGGCCCAAACTGGTTGAGCTTCAGGCCTTCCCGTCCCTCTATGCATACCAAGGTCCGCTAGCGCAGGCCTACATCGACGTATATGGTTTGTCGGCTCTTGGATCGCTTAAATATCTCTTGAGCGGCCTCGATACCAGTTCCTATCGCGATCTGCTGCGCCGCGCCATCGTAGGCTCGAACGATCCCGAGAACGTAATTTTGATGGAGATTCATCCGCAGGAGCAGAAGACGCTGCCGGATTTTCTGCTCACGGAAAAAATGCTGGGCGTGAGAACCGTCGATATTGTCGACATAAAGAAAGAAGGCTCGCGCTTATATTACGAGCGCAACGGGAAGCGCATTCCGATCCGACGAATTTACAATCGCGCGATCGTCGATGAACTCGAGCGCAAGAATGTGAAGCTCAACTTCGACTGGCGCGACGATTTGGATGTCGAATGGGCCGGACATCCGAACTGGTACTTCCGCATCAGCAAGTTTTCTATTCCCTACCTCAACCATGCATCGGTCCCGAAGACATGGTTCCTCGACAAACTGGACCACATCCCCCCCGACCTCGAGAACTATGCCCTCAAGCCGCTGTACTCATTTGCCGGGCTCGGCGTGGTCATTGCACCGAAGAAGGAAGACATCGCAGCGATCCCAGCCGGGAAGCGGCCCTATTACATCCTGCAAGAACGGATGAACTTTGAACCCATCATCGAAACTCCATTCGGCGGCACGAAGGCGGAAGTACGTGTGATGTATATCTGGCTCGATCAACTCACGCCGGTGCTGACGATTATCCGTATGGGCCGCGGCCTGATGATGGGCGTGGACCACAATAAAAACATGGAATGGGTGGGAGCGTCGGCCGGCCTTTACTTGGACGAGTAGTCGGGGATTTCCCTGCACATTTCGTCGCTTAGCCCCGTCACTCGGCCACAGGTATAGCCGTTTCCAATCGACGGCTGGCCACAATCCCGCCAGCGATGAGCGCGCACGTGATCCCAATGAACAATGTCAGCCATCCCCAATGCTGGAAAGGATGGCGAATCACCCGCAGGAAATGACGCCCGTAGTGCGCCGCGATGAAGGCAATCCCGAAATACCGCACAGCCCGGCAAACAGCCACAATCGCGATAAATCTTCCCTGCGGATAATCCGAGGCCCCGGCCGCCGCGAAAAACATGCTGGTCGGCGTGGGAATCGGAATGAGCGTAGACGCGGCCAGGGTTCCGGTGCCCCACTTCTTGAACAGCTTCAGGAATCTCGTCAGCCTGCTTTTCTTGAATTTCTTGTCGAGATAGGCTGATCCAGCCCTCCGCGCGAGTCGGAAGGTGAAGGAAGCCCCGATCACCGACCCCGCCGTTGCGGTTGCAGCGTACTCGTACCACAACGGATGGTGCGCCGCTGCAAGCACCGCCGTAAGAATGTCCGGGCCTCCGAACGTCGGCAAGGGAGAACTATCGAGAATGGCGAGAAAGAATAATCCGGCAGCTCCGAGATGCCGCAAGGTAGACGCAAAGCTGTGTCCGCCCGGCTTCTGGCTTTGGACAAGCAGATTCAACATCTTTGCAATATAACAACTTCATGCGAGGGGAAGTGCTGGGAGAATATAAAGTAGGGTAAAGATCCGTCAGGTTGTTTTCTTAACGATTCTGGTTTCCAGTTCCCTGCCATTCGGCCGTCTCACGAACATCTTGTCCCCCTCGAAGCGGACCGGGACTGCCGCGCCGGCGCCAAATTCGCCAGGAGTATAGCCCTCCGAGGATTCCGCCTTGTACTCTCCGATGTAGTCCTCGCTGTTCACTCGGACGACGATTGCCGTCCTGCGAGCGCTCGGGGGCGCGGTCGTTTCCCGCTGAATCTCCCGTTCGGCCTGGGCCCAATTCTGCACGTCCCTGCCAGAGATTCTGCCGCTCCGTACGTAAATCTCCTCTGCCCGCTGGCGAATGGCTTCGTGAAGGTCGGTTACCGTAGCCGAGGAATTGACCTTAGGATCATCTCCGGACGAATTGGCGTTCATCCTGCATCTCCCAGGCGTTAGCCTCAACAGACTAGCCTGCCTCTATGCTATCCCCTCCAAACCGCAATCCCGCGTACAGGCATCTTACGAAGGGACGTAGACGGACTCGCTTCGGGAATCCGTCTATCCGGTTTCCGCAACATTCTCTGAGCGCCGGGGAGTCTCCAGCTTCGAAAACCGGACAAGGTAGTTGACCGGATTGGGCCGGGGGCCTAACATTACCGCCGAACCAGGTCGCGCGTTCTCATGATCGGCCAGCAGGTATCCCACTACCGCATTCTCGGCAAACTCGGGGGCGGTGGTATGGGCGTTGTCTACGAGGCCGAAGACATGAAATTGGGGCGGCATGTCGCCCTGAAATTCATCCCTGAAAACCTCGCCGGCGACCCCAAGTCGCTGGAGCGCTTCAGCCGCGAGGCACGGGCTGCCTCCCTGCTTAACCATCCGAATATCTGCACGATACACGGCATCGAAGACAACAACGGCCATCCCTTCATCGTGATGGAGAGGCTTGAAGGCGAGAGCCTGAAGCAGCACATCGCGGGACACGCCGTGGATGTTGACAAGGTCCTCGACATTGGAGTCCAAGTCGCCGACGCGCTTATCGCCTCGCACGCCAAGAACATCGTTCACCGCGACATTAAACCGGCCAACATTTTCATGACGCCGAGCGGTCAGGTGAAAGTCCTGGATTTCGGGCTCGCGAAACTCGTGCACAATCTGGGCACTGAAGACGATGCTGGCGCGGATAATTCTCTGACAGCCGTCGGAGTGATCCCCGGTACAGCCGTCTACATGTCACCGGAACAGGCCCGCAGCGAGACGGTCGACGCGCGCAGCGACCTGTTTTCTTTCGGCGTCGTTTTGTACGAAATGTCCACTGGGAAGAAGCCCTTCACCGGGGCCAATTCCCTGGTCACGCTGGACGCAGTGTTGCATTCCAAACCGATACCGCCGCGCGATGTGAATCCGAAGATTCCCATCGAACTCGAAGGCATCATCGGCAAGGCGATGGAGAAAGACCGCAACCATCGCTACCAGAGCGCGGCCGAGATGCGATCGGACCTGGCATTGCTGAAGCGCGAAGCCGAGTCTGGAACCATCAAGACGCCGAGCGCCACCGCCAAGCTGCGGGTCGCCACGCGAACCTTCGGCAGAAATTCGCGTCTGCAGACGTACCTGCTGCTGGCAACGGCGGGATTGTTGGTCACGGTGTTGTCTGCCGTCGGCGCTTGGTGGTACAAGCACCGCGAAGTTGCCAATGCAGAACAGCGCAATGCGATCGCAGTGTTGCCGCTGCAGAACATGAACGGCGACTACAGCATCGACTATTTGAGATTCGCGCTGGCCGACGAACTGACCAGCGTGCTGACGTATTCGCGGACGCTCGAGGTGCGGCCTTCGTCGGTGACGCGGAAATATGTGGCGCTCGATCTCGATCCCAAGAAAGTTGGCCAGGAACTGCGCGTCGGACGGCTTTTGCAGGGTCATTTCATGAAGCAGGGAGATCTGCTGGCCGTAACCCTGGAAGCGACGGACGTCCCGACCGACCGGCTGCTTTGGGAGACCACGGTTTCGACCAAGGCCGACAACTTCATCGGGCTGCAGGAGCAACTGAAAACTCAGATTCAGCGCGGGCTGCTGCCAGTCCTGGGCGGCGGCGGCGGAGCGATTGAGACTTCATCGGCCCCCAAGAACCAGGAAGCTTACGACTTTTACCTGCGCAGCGTAGCTCAACCTCACGATCCCAAGCCAAACAAGGAAGCGATCAAGATGCTCGAGTGGGCCGTCGGCATCGATCCTAGCTATGCTCCTGCTTGGGAAGCCCTCGGTCAGAGATATAACTTCGACTCCGTGTATGGCGGAGGCGGCGAGGACATTTTCCAGAAGTCGAACGCCGCTTATGAACGCGCGGTAACCCTCGATCCCAATCGGGTAATGGCGGCCAGCAGCCTCATCACCAATCGCGTCGAGCGCGGCGATCTTGGACGCGCCTACGACGCCGCAACCGACCTCGTTCGCCGACGCCCGCAAAGCGCCGACGCCCACTTCGCGCTCAGCTACGTTTATCGCTACGCGGGCATGCTGCCTGAGTCTACGGATCAGTGCAACCAGGCTCGGCACCTCGATCCGGGAAATTTTGCCTTCCGCTCCTGTGCCTGGGCGTTCGATGAAATGGGAAAGACCGATCGCGCGATGGATTTCGTGCAGCTCGATCCGGGGTCCGAGTGGGCCGCGTGGGTCACACCCTATGTAAACCTCGCCGAGGGAAATGTTGCCGAGGCACGGTCCAACGCGAAGAACATGGCCAAGGCTTCCTTCTATCATCGCGATTTGATGGAAGCATGCACTGCGGCGCAACGTCCGGCAGACATGGCGCGACTCGTTCGCGAGTCCGAATCGTCAGTGATGTTGGAACCGGACGCCGAAGCCTGGTATCACGTTGGCGCCCTGATGGCATATTGCGGACAAAGTGAGCCGGCTCTGCGCTTGCTGAAGGCTGCGGTTCAGCAGAACTACTGCGCGTATTCGGCGCTGCTCGACGATCCTTTGCTGAAAGACCTGCGGAAAGAAACGGCTTTCAACGAAGTTCTGACGGCAAGCAGCAATTGCCAGGCGGTGCTGAAGGAAGGCCGGCAATAATGTTCTGCAGCGGTATTTAGTGATTCCTCTCCATGCGTAAGCTAACGCGCCGATCGCTCTTGAAAACTTCGCTCGCGGGCCTCGCGGCCTCGCACATGGTTCCTGTCGCCGCCGGCCAAGCCTCGGCGACCACCGCTCGCAAGGGCCGCATCCGCCAGTCCGTTTGCCAGTGGTGCTACCCTCACATTCCTCTGGATCAACTCGCGGAATACGCCGCCAAGATCGGGCTGCGTGGAGTCGATCTCCTCCAACCCGATCAATACGAAATTCCGCGCCGCTACGGATTGATCTGCACGATGGGCTACGCCGGCGGAGGAGAGATCGGCAAGGCTCTCAATCGCGTGGAAAATCATGCCGCCATCGAGCAGGCCTTCCGGACAAACATTCCGTTGGCGGCGAAGGCGGGCGTGCCCAATGTCATCACATTTTCTGGCAATCGCGCTGGCATGTCCGACGACGAAGGAGCTCGCAATACGATCGCTGGTCTCAATCGCGTTAAAAAGATCGCGGAAGATCACGGCGTGAACATTTGCCTGGAGTTGCTCAACAGCAAGCGAAACCATCCTGACTATATGTGCGATCACACCGTGTGGGGCGTGCGCGTAGCTCAGGAGGTCAATTCACCCAATGTGAAACTGCTCTACGACATCTACCACATGCAAATCATGGAAGGCGATCTCATCGAAACCATCCGCCAGAACATCCAGTGGATCGGACATTTCCATACCGGCGGCGTCCCCGGCCGGCATGAACTGGACGACACTCAGGAGATTCAGTGGGACGCCGTGATGCGTGCAATCGCCGGAACCGAATTCAAAGGCTATGTCGCACACGAGTTCGTGCCCACCGGAGATCCGCTGGAATCGCTCCGCAAGGCCGCGGACTTGTGTGATGTCTAGAGGAAATTTCAGAGTTGGCAAGAGCGGGCAGGGTCTTCCCTGCCCGTTTGCCCTTTAGGAAGTTTACTTGCTGCCGCCACTTGCGGCGGGAGTCGTCATCGTGAGCGGACGGTTCAGTTCCATCGTCAGCTCAGTGCCTGCAGGCAGAGTGGCAGAGCGATGCTTAGCCAGCCAGTGCCCAGTCGTGGCCCCCGCTCCAATCGCGCCGCCAACCAGAATTCCCGCAGGTCCACCGATCAATCCGCCGACCAGCATGCCTCCAGCGGTGCCAGCGCCTTGTTCGATGGTGTCGCGGCGATCATGGGCTGATCCCTTGAACTGTCCTTCGGAATTCACATCAGTGCCGCGGATATTCGTGTCGGTCAGGGTCGCGTCCAGGTAATAGCGCTCTCCGGTCGGGAGAATCACAGCTTCGGGAAGAATCCCGATTGTTGGCTTGCCCGCAATGCGGCGCGGTTCGGTCACCTTGGTGACTCGGCCTTCGATCGTGGCTCCCGCCGGAATCACGGTTTGACCGTTGATAACTATCGGCTGCGTTACGCTTCCGCGGAACGGATCCCCCGCTTTATTGCTGAACGTGGCCAGCGTTGTGTCGAGTCGAACGATCAAGGCCGTCCCAGCTGGGACGGGCGAACTCGTCTGGGCTACGACCATCGTCGCGAGCAATGCCAAAGGCAAAAACGTCGATTTTTTCATGTGAATCTCCTCGATCCGGGGCTTCTCTTGACTGTAGACCACGTAGCATGCCGGGACAAGCATCAGACAGTGCACAGGGAACCAGCAGAGATAAGAGGCCGCGCGACTGGCCGAATGGACGGTCCCGAGTTTGGAAATTGTCTGCGAAAAGTGTGTCAGCCGTCACATACCATTGATGTCCATCCGATATAATCGTGAGTTTCGCAGCACACGACGGGAAAGACCTATACCGGTGTCGGCTATCTCACGGGACGTCGAATCACCGCAGACAGGAATTACCCCAACGGCGCGGACCACTGTCATCGAAGTGTCGAAATCATCCCAGCAAAGGAAATGGACCTACCTATGTCAAATATTGCAGCAATTCATGCCCGAGAAGTTCTGGACTCGCGGGGCAATCCTACGGTAGAAGCGGAAGTCTTTTTGGCCGATGGCGCGATAGGCCGGGCAATTGTTCCCAGTGGCGCCTCGACGGGCGAGCACGAAGCCGTCGAATTGCGTGACGCGGACGCGAATCGTTTCGTCGGTAAAGGCGTGCTGAAGGCTGTCGAGAACGTGAATGGCGAGATCGCTGAGGCCCTGGCGAATTGGGACGGTTTTGATCAGCGCGGGCTCGACGCAAGAATGATCGAACTCGACGGCACAGAAAATAAGGGACGCCTGGGCGCGAATGCCATCCTGGCAGTCTCAATGGCTGCCGCACGAGCTTCCGCTCAGAGTTTCGACATGCCGCTCTATCGCTACCTCGGGGGCGCAGGCGCCAACACTTTGCCGACTCCGATGATGAACATCCTCAACGGAGGAGCTCATGCCGACAACAACGTCGATTTCCAGGAATTCATGGTCATGCCCGTGGGCGCGCCTTCGTTCTCCGAAGCGCTCCGCTGGGGTGTCGAAGTCTTCCACACGCTCAAGGGAGTTCTGAAGAAGCGCGGCTACAACACGGCCGTCGGCGACGAAGGCGGCTTCGCCCCCTCGGTGAAGTCGAACGTCGAAGCGATCGAAGTTGTCCTCGAAGCCATCACAAAGGCCGGCTACAAGCCCGGGGAAGAAATTGCCATTGCGCTCGATCCGGCTGCCAGCGAGTTCTTTCAGGATGGGAAATACGTCTTCAAGAAATCGGACAAATCCGCCAAGACTTCCGACGAAATGGTGAAGTTTTATGCAAAATGGGTCAATGACTATCCGATAGTTTCGCTCGAAGATGGCCTCGCTGAGAACGATTGGGATGGTTGGGCGAACCTGACCAAAGAACTGGGCGGGAAGATTCAACTCGTCGGCGACGATATTTTTGTGACGAATATCCAGTTCCTGCAGGAAGGCATCGATAAAGGCGTCGCGAATTCGATTTTGATCAAGGTCAACCAGATCGGAACGGTCAGCGAGACGCTCGACGCCATCGACCTGGCGCGGCGCAATGGATACACGTCGGTGATCTCGCATCGATCCGGTGAAACCGAAGACACGTTCATCGCGGATCTCGCGGTCGCAACGGGCGCAGGACAGATCAAAACCGGGTCTGCCTCGCGGACCGACCGCATCGCCAAATACAACCAACTCCTCCGAATTGAAGAAGAGT
Organism: uncultured Acidobacteriota bacterium; assembly: GCA_963700225.1. Classification (GTDB taxonomy): domain Bacteria; phylum Acidobacteriota; class Terriglobia; order Terriglobales; family Acidobacteriaceae; genus Sulfotelmatobacter. Next base: position 92,538 of record CAVOWU010000009.1, on the reverse strand, counting down.
TGGGCGGAACAGCACGCTTCCTCGGGCTGCAGGCTCTAAACTACAAAGGCTGAAGAGCTCGTCATTCTTGCAGTACGGAGATCTCTATGAAGTGGAAGTTTCTGCTGTCTGCGTGTCTTCTTGCTGTGTCGCTGAGTGCCGGGGCGCAGACCACGGTCTCCGTCGCGCCCGACGCCGCCTCCAAAGAAGATGTCAAGAAACTCTTTGATGTCATGGCCAGCCGCAACCAGATGGCTAACATGATGCAACAAGTTTTTGCGCAGATGCAGACGATGAACCGCGATCAACTCAAGAAGAATCATCCGGAGCTCACCGATGCAGATCTTGCCGGTATGGATCGCAGGTCGGACGAGTTCCTCAAGAACTTCCCCCTGGACGAAATGCTGAATGACATGATCCCGATCTACCAAAAGCATTTCACGAAATCTGACATCGACACATTGACGGCGTTCTACTCATCTCCGACGGGGCAAAAGTTTCTCCACGAGATGCCGACCGTGGCCTCCGAGAGTATGAAGGCAGTCTATCCGCGAATTCAGGAGGCAATCGACGCTGCCCTGAAGAGAGCCCAGAGCAAGGCAGATGAGCCGCAGAAGTGAACGAGCCGGGTGAGTCGTGGTGGAAATTCAGTTCGAACTATTTAAGAAGTTGAGGACAAACAATGATTAACGATCTCCTGCTGCTGGAATTTGATGAAGAAGCCAAGAAGACTCGCGCCATCCTGGAACGCGTCCCGGTCAACCCAGACTTCAAGCCCCATCCCAAATCCATGCCGCTGGGCAAACTGGCTCCGCACGTCGCGGAACTCGCAGGCTTTGGTCTGACGATCCTTACAACTCCCGAGTTGGATTTCAGTAAAGGCTCGCGCGAGCGCCTTCCTTTCGAGTCGGCCGATCAACTGGTAAAGGCCTTTGATGAAGGCGCTGCAAAAGTCCGCACCGCGCTCAAGAACACTCCCGACGATGCCTGGACGCAAAGCTGGAAGCTGAGTTTTCAGGGCAAGCCGATCTTCAGCGGCTCCCGTTTTCTCGCGTACCGGCAGATGTTCTTGAATCACCTAGTGCACCACCGCGCCCAACTTGGCGTGTACCTGCGGCTTAATGACAAGCCGCTACCCGCGACGTATGGCCCGTCCGCCGACGACACGATGGGTTTCTAGGAATCGTCGAAAAGGGATGAGCCTGGAAGCTCTTGGCTCATCCGCGTCGATCCGGGGAGATCTGTGGCCAAGATTTTGAATTCGCTAAGAGCTTTAAGCTAAAAGCTAGGAGCTGCTTTTGTCCCGTCCCAAACCACTCGTTCTAATCATCCTCGACGGCTGGGGATACCGCGCTGAAACCAAAGCTAACGCCATCGCACTCGCCCGCAAGCCAACGTATGACCGGCTGCTGCGCGAGTATCCCAACACGCTCATACATACCAGTGGGCCGTTCGTCGGACTTCCGGAAGGCCAGATGGGCAATAGCGAGGTCGGCCATCTCAACATCGGCGCGGGGCGGATCGTTCATATGGATATCACCCGCATCGACCTGATGATCCAGAATGGCGAATTCTTCTCGCATCCTGTCCTTCTCGATGCCATGAAGCACGCGCGCACTGGCGACCGCCGTCTGCATTTGTTTGGGCTTATTTCCGACGGTGGCGTCCACTCGCAGCAAGCGCATCTCAATGCCTTGCTCAAGATGGCAAAGCAGAATGGCCTTGATCGCGTCTTCGTCCACGCCTTCATGGACGGACGCGACACCCTGCCCACCAACGGCGCGGGATACCTCGAACAACTTCAGCAGAAAATGCGTGAGTACAATTGCGGCAAGATTGCGACCGTCAACGGCCGTTACTACGCCATGGACCGCGACCGCCGCTGGGAGCGCATCTCAAAGGCTTATAACGCCATGGTCTTTGCCGACGCCGAAGGCGGCAAGCAGACCGATCCGGTTCAAGGGATGAAAGATTCCTACAACAAGGGAGTCACCGACGAGTTCGTCATTCCCTTCGTCTGCACCGACAGCCGCGGCCAGGCGCTTGCCACTATTCGCGATGACGACTCGTGCATCTGTTTCAACTTCCGTGCCGACCGGGTTCGCCAGATCACCCGCGCGCTGACCCGCAACAGCGGCCTCAACGACAAAGGCGGCAGCGATCTGCCCGGCGCGGCCGATCTCGATGCGACCATCCCACGCGACCGCGTCCCAAAGAATCTGCATTACGTCTGCATGACTCAGTACGACAAGAATTTCTCGTTACCCGTCGTGATCCCAGCAGAGTCGATGGCAAACATTCTCGCCAATGTCATGGGCGGGATGAACATGCGCAACCTGCGCGTCGCCGAAACCGAGAAGTACGCCCATGTCACCTACTTTTTCAACGGCGGCGTGGAACAACCGTTTCCTGGCGAAGACCGCGTCATGGTGCAATCGCCGAAGGTTGCCACTTACGACCTGAAGCCGGAGATGAGCGCCGCGGGCATTGCCGACGCCGTGGTGAAAGCGACGGAAGACGGCACCTTTGACGTCGTAATCGTCAATTTCGCCAACGCGGACATGGTCGGGCACTCGGGAAAGATCGAGCCGACAGTGAAAGCCGTCGAGACCGTTGACGCCTGCCTCGCGCGAATCGAGACAGCCATTCGCGCCAAGGGCGGAGCCATGCTAATCACCGCCGACCACGGCAACGCCGAACTCATGATCGATCCCGCGACCGGCGGTCCACACACAGCACACACAACCAATCCGGTGCCGTTCATCGTGGTATCGGAAAACGCCAACCAGTTCACGCTCAAGCCAAACGGCTCCCTGCGGGATATCTCTCCAACAGTTCTGGGAATGTTGGGTGTCGATGAACCGAAAGAAATGACCGGAGCAGATTTGCGGACGTTCCTGAAAGATAAGCGTTAGCAAGAACAGAGAGGACACAGAGTCCCACAGAGAATTTCCTCTGTGATCCCCTGTGTCCTCAGTGGTGAAAGAACTGTCCTGCTTAGTTCTCGAGCAAAGCTGGCGCGGTCGCCAACAATCCCGCCGCCAATTCCAGGTCATGCAGATCTTCGCGGCTGAAGTCCTGCGCAAACCGAGGATCAAGCCCTTTTCGTGAGATCTGTATCACTCCCACAACCGCGGAATCCCGGTCCATGATCGGCACCGACATCAGCTTCTGAATCGGAGCCGGAGCTGCAGGCTCATCCACACCATCCGGGCTGGGTTTGATCGTTTCGAAGATGCTGGCGTGCTTCACGCGAGCGAAATTATTAAAAATCTCCGCCTTCTTACTTAATGCCGTATGCGCCGCCACCGCTTTACTGGAAAGCGGAATCGCTCCGGTCGTCCGCAGATGCTCTGGAAAGACAAACCGCAACAAACCGCCTTCCAGACGGAGCAGGGCGACTTCGGTGTACTGCACGCGAAAAATCTTGGCCAGGACCATGCAAAGGTCCAGCGCCGACACACCCTGGCCCAGCACAGTCCCCAGGGGCAGCAGATGCTCGGGAAGAACTACCTCTTCCATCAGCGTGTGATCGTTGTCTGTGGTCATAGAGAGCTCGCACAATCCGTTTCCACGAAGGAACATCAAATCTATCGCACTTTACCCGCCACAAGGTACTTCCTAAAGTAATGGACATTTGCTTTATAAGCCCTTTATTTTCAATATACAAGAACACGAAAGACCGCTTTTTGGACAGTGTCCCCCACTTTGGGATCAGACGCAAACCAACACTTCGTTGACAGTTTTTGTCATGTGCACCAGCCCCGAGGCGATCGCCGAAAAGGTCCGGTTCGGCCATTTTCCCCCAGCCCCGCCAGTCGTTTACACTTTGTCGGTATGAATAATCCGCAGCAACCTAACGTCAAGTTGTCGAACGATGCCACCTACCGTGAGAGCTATGCCAACAGCGTGCAGATGCGCGTCAACATTTGGGACTTTTTTCTAGTCTTCGGCACGCTGCAGCAACAAACGGAAACGAACGTGGAAATCCGCAATTTTCAGGGCATCTATTTGAGCCCGCAACAGGCCAAAGCCCTGCTCGGACTCCTGCAGCAAAACATAGCCGGCTACGAGACCGCGTTCGGAGAGATCAAACTGGATCCGCGCATGGCTCCGGCAGGACCCGTCCATTGAGAATCCGGCTCGATCACTCCGTTGCAGAGACGTAACGAGCTGCGTCTCTGCGTCCACTCTCTAAACCATCCGGGCGCGGGGAAGGTTGCCAGCCTGGCCTCTCCGGATAGAATGTCCTCTCTCATGCGATCGCGCCCGCATCCTGCCCTGGTGTTCGCAATTATCTTTGTTGCGATATTCCTGCTGCACGTCCCACTGCTGCAATTGCCGTACTTCTGGGACGAAGCCGGGTATTACGTTCCCGCAGCGCGCGATCTGCTGTTGAGCGGTAGCCTGATTCCGCACACTACAGTTTCGAATGCCCACCCGCCCCTGGTGATGGCGTGGGTTGCGCTCTGGTGGAAGCTAGCCGGTTATGCGCCAGTCGTCACCCGGTCGGCAATGCTCGTCGTTGCGGCATTCTCGCTGCTGGGAGTATTTCGTCTTGCGGAGCGCGTCGCCAATACGCAGGTCGCAATGGCGTCGACGCTTTGCACGGCTCTGTATCCAGTCTTCTTCTCGCAAAGTTCGCTCGCCCAGGTCGATCTCGCCGCGGCGGGCCTCACTTTCTGGGCAATGTGCGCATACCTCGAAGACAGGCCGTTCGAAACGTGTGTCTGGTTTTCTTTGGCTGTTCTGGCGAAAGAAACGGCAATCCTGGCGCCATTGGCTCTAGCCGCGTGGGAACTCTTGCGCATTGTCCTGATGCAGCGTGCGGAAAAGAATGCTAAGGAGGGAGGGAACAATGTGGGGACAGCGGCCCTCGGCTGTCCGGTCGAGCGAAGCTCGACTTCGTGGCCGCGTCGGGTCATTCCGCTTCTACTTCCCCTGCTGCCGCTGCTCCTCTGGTACGGCTTCCACTACGCCCGCACCGGATACGTCTTCGGCAATCCAGAATTCTTTCGCTACAACGTCGCCTCGACCCTGAATCCCTTCCGTTTCCTGCTGGCTCTCGTGCTGCGGCTCTGGCAAGCCTTCGGATACATGCATCTTTGGCTCCTGACGGCAGCCATGCTGCTGGCCATGCTCTTACCGCCAGTGAAAGATTGTGTGGGGACAGCCGCTTCCGGCTGTCCAGCCGAGCGCAGCCCGACGGCTGAACGCCGCCGCATCGCGATCCCAGTTCAGCTCGTCTTCCTGGTCGTTATCGCTGCCTACGTCGTCGCCATGGCATTAATCGGAGGCGCGGTGCTGGCTCGCTACATGCTGACCGCCGTCCCGCTGGTGATTATCCTGGCAGTCGCCACGCTTCGCCGAAGGCTCCGTTATTGGCCCGCAGCGGTCGCAGTCGTTGCCATCGCGTTCGTGATCGCGTGGTTCTGGAATCCGCCCTACGGATTCTCTCCGGAAGACAATCTCGCTTACCGCGACTACGCGATCCTGCATGAAGACGCCGAGCAATTCCTCGAAGCCCGCTATCCCATGGCGCACGTTCTGACCGCGTGGCCGGCCTCGGACGAACTAGCGCGCCCCTGGCTCGGCTACATCACGCGCCCGGTGCAAGTCGTCCGGATCGAGGATTTCTCGCTCGATGAAGTGCTGTCGGCAACGGATTTTCGCTCGCACTTCGAAGTCGCGCTCGTCTTCTCCACCAAATATGAACCCGCGCGCCCATTGCTGGATCGCTGGAAGAGTTGGACAGATCTAAAGCGCCGCTTCTTCGGCTACCACCGCGACTTGCCTCCGGCAGCTGCGGCTCAAATCTTGGGGGGGCGCATCGTATTTTCTGAGGAGCGCAAAGGTCAGTGGATCGCGGTGATCGAGATGGAACGGGAAGAAATCGAGAATGCTCGCCTAGGAGCGCTGGAATGAACGCCGCCGTTCCGCGGCTGCCGCGTGAGGCGTCTGGCCCACCCATCGTTCCACAACCCGATCTAGCCAATCGGTCTTTGCATCAGATGGCACGAATGCGTCTTAATCACCAGCCATACTTCCCTTCCTGGCGAAAGTTCGAGCGCATCGCGTGCCGCCAAAGTAAGGTGAACTTCCATCTCGACTCTGCATTTCACGCGCGCAGAAATGATCACATCGCGTTGCTCCAATGACTTGATCCGCCCCGGAATCACGTTCCGCGCGCTCAATCCGACTGGTGCCGAAGTGGCCAGCAGAATGTCACCGGCACGAATCCCCACGCGCAACTCCGCTCCCACTCCGCCACGTACGAGCGGCGTCTCCAATATCAACGGACCGCCATCGCCTTCGACCCGGCATGTCATGGTGCCGCGCTCAGGGCGCACAGCCTCCACGACAGCGTCGAATACATTCTCGAAGCCCGCCAGTTGCGCGACTGTCTCTTGCTGCGGCGCCGCCATCACTTCATGTGGAGTACCCTGGGCGACGATCCGGCCGGAGTCGATTACCAGCACGCGTTCGCCCAGCGCAAACACTTCCTCGCGGCTGTGCGTGACATAGAGGATCGGAATCTGGTGGGCGCGATTCCACTCGCGCAGATCATCAATGATGCGCGCCTTTGTCGGAGAATCGAGCGCCGCAAGCGGCTCATCGAGAAGCAGTACCTCCGGATCGGTGACCAGAGTTCGCGCCAATGCAGTACGCTGTCTCTCCCCGCCGGAGATTTCCCGCGCATTCCGTTTCGCCAGATGACCAATCCGGAATGCCCCCAAAATCGCGCTCGTACGTTTGGAGCGTTCGGCCTGCGGCAGATGCGCCAAACCATAGGCCACATTCTGCTCCACCGTCATATGAGGAAAAAGAGCGAGATCCTGAAACACATACCCCGCGCGCCGTTTCGACGCAGCAACATCGACGGACCGCGAGGAATCAAACAGCACGCGTCCACCCACAGAGATCGTGCCCGAGTCCGGCTTCGTGAGTCCGGCAATGCAATCGAGCAGCGTCGTCTTCCCAGCTCCGGATGCTCCGAACAAGATGGTGAATCCGCTGGCAACCTCAAATGCGACGTCGAGAATGAATTCCTGCCCCTGAGAAGCAAGTTGCTTTCGGAATTGTCCCCGCAAGTAAGCCGCCGCCGCTGGAGGGCTTGGAGACAAGCTTGCGGCTTCTTCGGCAGGAATGCGCGTGCTGCTCATCGCGCCTATTTTACGGGATGGACCGTCCAAGCCTTGCGGTTAAGGCCGTAAACCAGTGTCAAAAGCCCAAAACAAAGAACCAGCAGGACCAGAGCTGTCTGATTCGCACCCGTGTAGTCGATGGCCTGAACCCGATCGTAGATATCGATTGAAACGGTTCGCGTAACGCCAGGAATATTCCCGCCCACCATGAGAACCACTCCAAACTCTCCCATGGTATGAGCAAAGCTCAACACCGCGCCCGTCACCAGTCCAGGAATTGAAAGCGGCACAATCACGCGAAGGAAAGTGCGCAGCGGAGATGCCCCCAGTGTCGCGGATGCGGCAATCAGCTTGCGATCGACGCCAGCAAACGACGCCGCAAACGGCTGTACCGCGAACGGCAGGCTGTACAGAATCGATCCGATGACCAGTCCGCTGAACGTGAAAGCCAGCGTATGTCCGGTAAGCTCGGTCCACCAGCGTCCCAGGGGACTGCGAGGTCCCAGCGCAACCAGCACATAAAATCCAAGAACCGTTGGAGGAAGCACAATCGGCAGCGCGACTACAGCTTCAACCAGAAACTTCCAGCGCCAGCGAGAGAAGGCGATCCAATACGCGACCGGCAATCCGAGCACCAGCAAAAGTACCGACACGGTAGCGGCCAGTTGTAGCGTCAGCCAGAATGTTTGCCAGTCCACTGCCATGAGAAGCTTTAGAACAACGGAGGCACTCGCCGTGCCTTACTGCGCGCGGCTTGCAGGCGGAACGATTCCATTCATCCGAAGATAGACCACCATCTGCCCGTAGTGATCGAACCCGTGCGAACTCACCGACATTGCCAGTCCCAGCCGCGACACTGATCCTTCTCCAAACGGACTCTTCACCGTTCCCATCACATTGCTTTCGTTAATCGTAGCGATCGCCTTGTGCGTGTACTCGAACGAATCTTTTAGATATTTGAGGATGTCAGCCTTGCTCGTGACCGATGCGGGCCCGGATTCGTCGCCGGTGTCTACCGGAGGCTTCTGTTCGAGGAGCGCTGCTCCCAGTTCATAGTTGACCGCGGCTACATGCAGAATCTGTTGGCCGAATGTTCGTACACCTTTGAACTCGCCGCTGGTCGGAGCAAATGAGAATTTGTCCTCGGGCATCGCCTCGGCGGCGGGAACAAATTCGTGCTCAAGATTGCTGACGCTGCGATCCAGAATTTGCGTCGCCGTGCGATGCTCTTCTTTCGGCTTGCTCATTTGTGCGGATGCCGCCACGGTCAGCAGTAATACTCCGCACGCCACTACGCCCAAGTTCACTTTCATAAGTCCCCCAATTTAATCCCGCACCACTGCCGGAGTCATTTTCAGCTCTGCCCCGGTCAGTCGATGGCGCCGGATTGTCGTCAATCCCACGACCATTGCGACCGCCGACCATGCTAACGCAGCTGGCACGCCCTGGCGCGACGCCAGTTCGCCCCAAACCGCGCTGCCAATCGCCATTCCGCCTTGCAGGACCAGCAAATACATCGAGAGCGCTCGAGCTCGCATCCACGACGGGCACATCGTCTGCGCTACGACGTTGAAGCACGCCAGAATCCCAATCCAGGCCGCTCCCGCCGTAAACAATACCAGACACAGCCATTCAAAGATATGCACTTGGCCGGCCGCAAAGGTCATCGCCGCGAATACAACCGTAGCGCCGGCCACCAGCCCGTCTACCGAATATCGCACCCTGAGTTGCGGCAACACAGCCGCACCGCCCAAGGCGCCCAACCCGAAGCACGTCAGCAGAAAGCCATAGCCCTGCGCTCCATGCGGTTGGCAGATAACGGGCAACAACGCCAGCAGCGAAGTAGCGCCAAAGCTGAATGCCCCGGTGCGAATTAAAACCGACCGGACTTGAGGCGCACCCCGAACGTATCGGAAGCCTTCCACGATCGCTTCGCGCACCCCGTGCGTGGGCAACGGCTCGTGCGGCGCGCATTTCCACGTGTACAAGAAAAGGATGACTCCGAAGAACGAAGCGGCGTTCAACAGGAACGACCATCCCGATCCCGCCGCCGCCACCACGAGTCCGCCCAACGCCGGTCCGACCGCTCGAGCCACGTTGAATCCCGCCGAGTTCAGTGCCACCGCCGACGCATGCAGCTGGGGAGAGACCACTTCCGGCGTAATTGCCTGCCACGCCGGATCGTTCATCACGGCGCCGACGCCCATCAGAAAAGTAAATGCCAGCAACATCCACGGACTTACGGCATTGAATAGGGTCAACACGCCGAGAGCCGCTGCCGCAACGATCATCCAGCTCTGCGTGAACAGCAAGAGCCGCCGCCGATCGACCATGTCGGCCAGAGCGCCCGCCGGAAGAACCACGAGGAAAACGGGAATCGCGGCCGCAGCCTGCACCAGGCTCACCATCAGGGGAGAGGTCGAGAGCTGTGTCATCAACCAGCCCGCTCCCACATTCTGCATCCACGTGCCCGTGTAAGAGACCACGGCGGCAATCCACAGAGACCGAAATATAGGTTCCCTTAACGGAGCCCAGGGCGAATCTGCTCGCCGAAGACCCGCTCCTCCCAACGGAACTGAAACGTGATCAGCCAATCTGTGTAATCCCCGGTGTTACCCGGTATCCCCTGTGGTTAAGATTTGGCAATCAGCGCGAACGGCCACTCCGAATCTTTCCAGGCGCGAATCAAGTAAATGATCACCCCGGTCAGCAGGATGAGAGCCGCATACCGCATTTCCTTCTGCCAATTCTCCCGATTGAACAATATGAAGAGGAACCCGGCGCACGCCAGTAACGCCGGTAACGGATACAGCCACATCCGGAACGGCCTCGGCAACTCGGGCCGCCGTATTCTCAGCACGATCAAACCCACCGCCTGCACCAGAAACTGCAGGATCAGACGGATTACGACCAAGGCCGCGATTGCATCCTTCAGCCGCAGAAAGCAGAAGGCCGCTGCAACCACTCCCAGCGCCAGCAACGAAATGTGCGGGAAACGATATACGGGATGCACCTTGGCAAATGCCTTGAAGTAATTCCCATCCTTCGCGGCCGCGTAAGGAACCCGCGAATACCCCAGCATCAGCGAGAACACGGACGCGAACGCCGTTGCGATCACCAATCCGGTCACCAGCCGCGCCGCCCAGGCGCCATAAATCCTCTGCATAAACAGCGACACAACATACAGCCCGCTATTGTTCTGTCCGGCCCTTAGCATCTCCCGCCAAGGCACGACGGCAAGAATGCACAGGTTCATCATTAGATATAGACAGGCGACCAGCAGAATGGAAAGCAGCAGCGCCCGGGGAATGTTCTTTTCCGGATCTTTAATCTCGTCGCCGAGAAAGCAGACGTTGTAATAGCCCCAATAATCGTAGGTCGCAACCAGCATCGCTCCACCCAGGCCGGTGAAGAATTGGCGCGACAGGGTGAAGGCTCCGGGCGGGAAATCGAATGCCAGCGCGGAATTAAAGTGCGTCAGGCCGGCATAGATCACCCAGCCGATGGTTCCCATTACCCCAAACCACAAGATTTTGGAAAGCCGTCCGATCGCCGTGATCCGCCGGTAAAGCAGGAGTACGGTGAAGAAACAAATGACGACGGCGAGCCCCGTCCCCGGGGTGACGATCCAACTCACCTGCACCGAACCCACCCAGGGGATGTGCAGCGCCGCGTCATGATGCGCCCACACCGTTTCGAGGTCTGGCCAGTAGTAGGCCGCGTATCCCGCCAATCCGATGCACCCTGTTGCAATCGACAGCGGCGCCGAAAACGACACCTGCCAGATAAACAGAAATGAAATCAGCCGGCCCCATTTCTGCGGCCCGTACATCTCACGCAGGTAGCGGTAGGAACCGCCCGACGCCGGCATCGCGGCGCCCAATTCCGCCGAGACCAGTCCATCGCATACAGCCAGCAGAGCGCCTGCAATCCATCCCAGCAGCGCTTGCGGTCCGCCCATCGCGCTCAACACCAACGGCATGGTGATGAACGGTCCCACGCCGATCATGTCGATCATGTTCAGCGCGGTGGCGCTCCACAGCCCCATCCCGCGGATGAGCGCCGGAGAATCTGTGGTTGGAGTTCTTGGGGATTTCCATTTGGAAAGTGAGTGGCTAGTGATTAGTGATTAGTATTCGGTATCAACAGAACGCGAGAAATCAACGTCGAAACGCTTCCACATCGAAGATCCCCGACAACTGATCCCTGACCCCTTGTCACCGAACACTGATCACTGCTTCTCATGCCCTGCGCTCAACAGATTCACATACAACCGTACTGCTCCCGGAACGCCCGCCGGCAATTGCCGGAAGAACGCATATCCCGTATAGATGTAGGTTCCCTTGCCGTATTGCGCCCGCAGCAGGCCGCCCTTTTGCTCGCTTTCGCCCGGATCATGGCAGCCGAGCAGCGGCTTGAAATGCTCGTCCCATGTATCCATGAAGTACAATCCGCGCTCCTGCACCCAGCCATCGAAATCCGCTTGTGTAATCGTATTCGGAGAATGAAAGACAGAATCCTCGGGCGCGAGAATATCCACCGCGGCCTCTTCCACCGAAACGCGTGCCCGGCTCAAGTCCGCAGGATAAGGCGTGAACTTTCCGCTATTGAAGTCTCCGACGCCGGCATTGTATTGCACGACGAGTGTTCCGCCCGCAGAAACGAAATCGAGCAGCTTCTTGTTATTCGCCGCGACATCTTTCTGCGTATCGTAAGCGCGAATTCCCAGAACAATGGTTCCGTACTGGCTTAAATCCTCGCTCGCAAGCTTCTCCGCTGGAACCAGCGTCACATTCATCCCGATTTGCCGCAGCACCGTCGGAATGTCATCTCCCGCACCCATGATGTAGCCAACCCTGAGATCATGCGGCGCTTGCACATCCACGATGCTCACGCGCTGCCGCGCCGGCTGATAGTAATAAAAGCTTCCCAGATCTTCGCGCGTAACCAGCGTGTAGCCCTCGCTGTATTTCTGGCCTTCCGCTTCAAGCACTGCGCGGATCGTCGCCCGACCCGGTTGCAGTCCGGCGGGTACGACTTTGAATTGCAGTTCCTGTTTCTGTCCGCGCCGCGTGGTATCCACCGCGATCTGCGCGGGTTCCGAACGCCAGCCCGAAGGCAAATCCAGCCGCAATTCGCCGTGAACCTTGCGGTCAAGATTGCAACTCACTCCCACCGTCACCGTCGAAGTTGAGCCGTTGTGCGTCGAGATCACCTGCGTCCCCGGCTCCAGCATCACAGAGAATGCCGGTACCACAGCCAGCGGACGAGCTCTCTCTTTTCCCGCATCGTCGAGGAAGGGAGTGACGACCGGGACTGTAAAGCCGTTCCGTGCATGGATTTTGTCCGATCCTGTGGCCGAATACTCCACCCGCGCCCGCAGCGCCGGAGGCGGAAACGGCAGTGTTGCGTACTTCTCATTGTCGACGTGGTTGATGCTCTCCGTGTCTGGATTATCCCGATGCCAATAAGGGCGCGTGTACGTCGTATCCTTCGGCACACGCAAGCGAAAATTCACATGCAGATCGTCCCCGGGCTTCACCGTCTCCGGCTTCGTCTTTCCGTTGATGGTGTTCCATCCTGCCGGAACTTCGAGAGCAACGTGGTCAATCAGCACGGCAAGTTTCGAGCCATTGTGAAATGTCACAGCTACCACGAACTCCTGTCCAGGAGAAACCGCAGTCAGTGCCTCGGCTTCTTTCGGGACGGTTGCCTTTCGAACATCATCAGCGGAGACGATTGCAGATAACTTCACCCCCAGGGCCAGGTTCAGCGCAGTCTCAGCTTGTTGTTGCTTTTCTGCAATCCGGGTCAGAAGATCCGCTTTCGTGGTTGTGTCCCACTCACTCCGGCGAACCTCTTCGCTGACGCGCTTCAATCCGGCTACGATCCCCATCAGTGGTGGAACCGCGACCGAACCGTCGTTCCCTTTGGCATCGTTTGCCGCCTGCACCACCAACTTCGCAATCTCTTCCAGCTGTTTTCGCAGCTCCAGAGATTTCTTCCCTTGCGGCGCCAGTGCGGGCAGGCTTGTATCGATCCCATCGAAGAAACTCTTCTCGTGCCCATCCTTGCCCAGCGTGGAAGGAATCACCGAATCCACCAGCTTGTAAAACGTGAAGCGGTCTCCCGGATCCACAGTCCAGTTCGCCGCGCCCTGCGACATCTGGTGACGCAATCCCTGCATCGCAAACTGAATGTATGACGTTCCCAGCACGTCGTTCCGCTCGCCGGTATTCAGCCTCAGCGTCCAATCCGCATCCGGACACGTCATCGCTCCGAACCCGCAGACATTCCCGATATAAAGTTTCTTAGCCTGCCACGGACGAAGTCCCTGCGCGATCTGGTCCGGAAAGCGCTTCGGATCCGCCGCGGCCCGGAACGCCTCCTTCGTCAGAATGCTCGAGGCCTGATGATTCCCGTGCCCATCGCGGTCCGTCCCGGAGAATCGTGCGACCAGCACGTCCGGACGGAACGTCCGGATCACCCGCACCATATCGGCCAGCGCAACATCGTGGCCGCCCCACTTCGCAAATGTTTCATCCGCTCTTTTCGAAAATCCAAAATCGGCTACTCGCGAGAACCGGTCCTGCAAACCGTAATACTGGTCTGACGCCAGCAGTTCTTCCGAACGTAGAACACCCAGCACATCCGACAAATTGCTGCCGATTTTGTTCTGGCCGCCCTCGCCGCGATTCAGCGTCATCAGCAGCGTGTTGACGCCGTGCCCGCGAGCCTCGAGCGTCAGCATGCCGCCATCTTCGTCGTCGGGATGCGCCACCACCTGCATCAGCCGCGCCGTGGTTCCCAATCGCAGCACCTGCAAACGCAGTCCCGCAATGCCTTGGTCTTGGGGAATGTCCGCCGGAACGCCCTGATACAGCAATCCGGGAGGATCGGACAACGCCGAGTCGGCCAGAGCTTCGCCCTGCGCCGGTTGCTCAGCCGAGTGATTTGCAGTCTTGGACTGCGCGGGTAGGGTGGTTTGCGAGGTTGCCGCGACAACGCATAGCAGGAGAGGCACGATTGCGTGAAACCGCATCGACGACAATGTTTGGGATCCAGAAGGGACGCGGCGTCCTACACGCCGCTGCAAGCTCGGAGAATATCGCACGTTACAAGGATGGGGCCTGAACCCAGTTTGACGCAAATTCTTTCGCAAGAATTCACGCTGATCATGCTCGGCGTCAGGGGCTTGGATACTTTTACGATCTGAACAACAACTCCCCTTCGCTGACAACGTGGAGCTCAATCCATCCTTCGAGCGGCAACGAATCGACGGGCAACCGGTCTTGCCATAGGCTGAACCGCAGCCGGAGTATGCTGGTCGGAGGAGCCCCCGTCACGACAGGATTGTGCTCCGCGGTTCGCTCGGGTGAAGCCGCGCTGGGATTGGCCAATAACCAGGCCAGCGGCACTTTGAATTCGAAGTTTCGCACGAGCGCGACCTTCACGTGGTCGTCCGGCTGCGCAGACGACGCCAGCACACGTTCCGCCGACCCATTTTCAATCTTCCATTCCGCCAGCCGCCGCTCCTTGACTGAAGCGCCCGCTCGCAGCGTCCTTCGCGGACGAGGCTCTCCAGCCGCCCATGACTCTATGTTGACCACGACTTCAAAATCCGTTTCCGGAATCTTCCCCGCGAAATCCAGCCGCCCGTAGAGGTAGGTCGCATCGATGCCCGCATAGACGGAATCCAGCAGAAATTGCTTGCCGTGCATCGCGCCCGCGCGATGATCCGCCGTATAGATGGCCGCGCCCATCCATTCGAAATACCGCACCTTATCTGCCGCGACTCGCGGATGAATGTAGGCCGTCTGCGGCACAAACTCAGGACGCACCTCTGACCCGGCGATCGGTTGCGCCAGATAGTCCGGCGGGGTCGCGCCCAGCGCCTGGTACACGTTCGAAAGATGCTTTCGATAGAGCTCGTCAAAGTCGCGGTCGTTGGCCGAATGATGCTCCGGTCCGTACCACCAGTTCCAATCGCTGCCTTCGGCGATCAGGATCTCGTCAAACGCCAGCTTTCTCTGGGCGTCAGTCGCGTGCGCCGCGTGTTGAGCGTAGAACTCGCGCGCATGGTGGAGATAGTCCCATGCGCGGTTGTCTTCCGGAGCGCCAATCCACACGTTGAAATTAGCGTTGATCCACGATCCCGGCACGATTGAGGTCAGGCGGTTGAAATCTTTATGTCGCGAGATCGCCTCGGAAATTGTCACCGCCTCCAGCCCCGGCTCGTGCTGCAATCCGTCATAGAACCGACGCAGAAATTCCCTTCCCGACTTCGGATAGTATTCCCACGCATTCTCGCCATCGAGAATGATCGACACCACGGCATCTCGCCCTCTCGACAGCACCGGACGCGCAGCTTCCTTGATGTTGTTGATCAAGTGCCGTGCCGCGTCGGACGGCGGCATACCTGAATAGACAAATCCAATCAGATCCGAAATCGTATGGTCGCGAAACACCAGGTGCATCGCCGCCGAGCCATTCTCGTAGTGATGAATGTTGTAGAGCTTCTCGCCCAAGTGTGCGGGCAGCCGGCCGCCCCCGTCGCGCGCGAAGAACAATCCGGTGGTGCGTCCCAGAACCCCTTCGTCGGTGGCCATCCATTGCACGCCGACGCTGTGCGCGATGGCCAGCGCCTCCTCTGATACGCTGCCTTCCGATGGCCATATCCCCTTCGGGCGCACACCGAACACCTTCTCGTGCAGATCGAGTCCGCGAGTCAGTTGCTCACGTGCGTCTTCTGGATGCCGAAACCGATTTTGCGGCAGCGGCAATCCTGGCGATGAGACTGCCCCCGCGTTGGTGTCGCAGACGAGCGGGAGAATCGGGTGATAGAACGGCGTCGCCGATATCTCAATCGAACCCTTTTTCGCGGCGTCGGCGTGAGCCGGCAGCACCCGGCCGATCAGTTCCCTTTCTCGCGCAATCACAAACTTCTGATCGTCCAGCGAGTAGCTGTGTCCCTTGGCCACCAGGCCGGCGATATCTTTTTCTTCCAGGAAAAATTCGTCAAACCACGCGATCTGCGACAAGACCTGCAGGTCGGTAAAATCCTGCGGCTGAAAGTATCGCTCCGCACGCTCCGGATGATCCCCGTGCGCCCGAAACCGCTCCCAAAGTTCCCGGTACCGCGGATACCGCCCAATTACATTCTGTGGATTGGCCTGAAACAAATACTGCAGTGCAAAACGCCGCTCATCCAACGACAAGTCTTTGGCTGGCTTGGCCGCCACTTGCAGGAAGGGATCCTGCGCCGTTCCGTCGGCATAGTCCTGAATCTGGACCATCAGCGACGGCACAAGATTGAAATTCTGATGGACGTTCGGAAACTCGTCGAGCAGCTTGACCATCCCGTAATAATCTTTGAGCGCGTGCAACCGCACCCACGGCAAACGGTATTCGCCGGTAACCAGATCCTTATAAAACGGCTGGTGTTGATGCCAAAGAAGGATGACGCGCAGGGACGGCATGGCTGGAGCAGCCAGTCTAGCATGGCATTTCGACCGTCACCCACGCGGAAATGCAGTCATCATCCGAAACGGGAAGCGCAGATCTAACGCGAGTGCCTTGCGCAACTTTCGCGAACCAGGCGTGAGATTATCGCAATCGTGAATGCATCCTAGGTCGAGCGCAAGGCATATCTCGGGTCTGCCTGAGCGGCGCGTGCCGCAGGAAGCGCGGACGCAACCAACGCCACAATCATCATCATCAGAACTCCCGCTATATAGATGAACGGATCGGTGGCGCTTACCTCGAAGAGAAATGAACTGACTAGGCGTGAAACGGCGAGTGAACCGAGGACACCAAGTCCACATCCAAGAAGTGTCAATTTCGTGGCCGAAATCAATACCAGCCTCGCAATGCCCACCCGTTGAGCACCCAGTGCGATGCGAATCGCCAGCTCCTGCGTTCGTAGCGACACCGAGAACGCCACCACCGCGTAGATGCCGGTGATCGCCAGCAACAGCGCTCCCACTGCAAACGCTGTGATCAGGCCAGTGTTGAAACGGCGCGGCGCCTCCACGTTCGAGATCGCATCCTCCATCGGTTGCATCTGCTGCAAGGCAAGCAATGGATCAACTTCGGCAACGGTTGAGCGCAATGTCTGCGCCATCTGCTTGGGAGGCAGAGCAGAACGGAGCGTGATATAGCCGCTGGCCGGGCCCGTAAGCTTTCCGGAGTAATCCGAGCCGTTTAACACGGTGGGCTGTTCGGCAGGCTTATACCACTGGTCTTCGCTAGGCTCGTCGCCCGATCCCATTTTTACATCGCCGACCACGCCGACCACAGTCGCCCACGGGTATCCTTTCTGCGGATTGCCGACGTGCATCCGCTTTCCCACTGCTGATTGTCCAGGCCAGCAATGTCGCGCCATGGACTGGTTGACGATCACGACGAGCGTGGAATTGGAACGGTCGTCCGGAGTAAAGTACCGGCCATCCATCAACCGGATGTCCATGGCACGGAAATAGTCGCCATATACGGTTGCAAACATGGCGAACTTCAGCTTCCAACTGCTAGCGGGCTCGCCCTCAATCGTGTACGCGGCCCTTCCGAAGGAATCGGATGCGGGCAGTCCATTCGTACTCCCGACGGCAATGACTCCCGGCCTGCTCGAGAGCTTCTCGATGACTTCATGGTTGAAGTTATCCGCTGCAACGCTGGTGGAATATTGCTGCAGCGGAAGTTGGTATTCCGCCACGAGGACGTGGTCAGCGCGAAATCCCAGGTCAACGGCGCGCATCTTCTGGAAACTGCGCAGGAATGCGCCCGACACGGTGAGTAGCATTAAAGCAATTGCGATCTCCGATACAACCAACGCCGAGCGCAACCATGTATGGCTCGAAGCTCCCGTACCCGTCCGCGCCCCTTCTTTCAAACTCTCGGTCAAGTTTGTACGCAAAGCCGCGAAGGCGGGTGCAAGACTGCAGAGAGCGCCCGTTATGATCGCCACAACGAGGGCAAACGCCGCCACGGTCTGATCAATCGAGATGGAGTCGATGCGCGGCATGGAATCCGGCAGCAGATGGAGGGCGGTTCTGAGGGCGATCGCCGCAAATCCCAAACCGAGCAATCCCCCAGCGAGGCTGATCAGTAGTCCCTCGAACACAGATTCGCGGACGATCGCGCCGGAGCGCGCCCCCAGGGCCAGTCTCACGGCATACTCCCGCCGCCGGCGAATCGCGCGCACCAAAAGCAGTCCGGCGACGTTCACACAAGCAATCAGCAGCACCACGGACACAGCCATGAACAATGTCTGCAGCAAGGGTCGGACATCTGCAATATCGAACTCGCGCAGCAGCGTGGTATCGCCCTGTATGTGGATCGCAGACATGCTGGCAGGAAAGGTACGCATGATCTGGCGGCTGACGCGATCGGCATCCGTCGCTGCCTGCGCGAGCGTCACGCCATCCTTGAGGCGGGCGACCAGTTGGTATCCCCAGAAGCCCAGGTTCTGGTCGGAAAGCTCGTCGGGAGTCAGGCTCATCGGCACCCACAACTGCGCCTGGTCGAGGTGTCCCGCCCCCAGAGGAAATTCAAAGCTGCGCGGCATCACGCCGATGATTGAATAATCCTTCCGATCGAGAACAATGGAGCGCCCCAGCACGCCGGGATCCCGATGGTAGCGGTTCGTCCACAACGCATCGCTTATGACCGCAACGGGCTGATGGGCATCCTCTTCCTGTTGAGTAAATACGCGTCCCAGCATCGGAAGCGCGCCGAGCGTCGGGAAAACACTCGCCGTGAACCGCGCAGCATAAACCTCTTCAGGAATAGCTCCGCTGGAGAGTTCGTAGTTCGTCGAAATGTAGCCGCCTACTGAGGAAAAGGCGCTCGTCGCCTTGGCATACGTGTCGATCTCGCGCGCAGTAACCGAAATCCCCGTTCCTTCCGCCAGATGATCTCCCAGCACCACCAGCCGATCTGGATTGCTGAATGGCAGCGGACGCAGCAGCACGCATTCAACCAGGGAGAAGATTGCCGTCGTGGCCCCAATGCCAAGAGCCAATGTCAGGACGACGGTCACCGTGAAACCCGGCGATTTCTTTAGCTGGCGAAAGGCAAAGCGGAGATCATTTACGAATGCGGCCATGAGTCCCCCAGAAATGAGCTTTCAAGTCAGAACGATGTTTGCGGGTTCCGTTCAATCAGCAAAATATCCAGCAGTCCCGCGTATGCGTTTCGCACATTATTCACGAACTCACCGCGGCTCGAAAGTGAAAACGGACGGTAGCTTCGATTTCCTGAGTTCCCCTCGCCTGCCCGCGAATTTCCTGATTCGCATAAACAACGGCCAACCCTTTGCCGTTCCGGTAGACTATCAAGCGGACCTATGAGCCCCGATAGCACGCTCGCCGCCCCACAACTCCTTACTGACCAGGATCTCTACCTCTTCAACGAGGGCAGCCACTATCGCATCTACGACAAAATGGGCTCGCACCTCGTTACTCATCAAGGGGAGGCCGGAGCCATCTTCAGCGTGTGGGCGCCGAATGCGCGGTCGGTTTCCATGGTCGGAGATTTCAATGGGTGGGACCCGAAGGCTCACCGCCTGAACGTGCGCGGTTCCTCAGGCATCTGGGAAGGCTTCGTTCCCGGCGTCGGCCACGGCGCCCTGTACAAGTTCCACATCGAATCGCGGAGCCACGGATATCAAGTCGACAAGGCCGATCCCATCGGACTGCTCCATGAGAAGCCTCCGCGGACCGCTTCCGTCGTGTGGAACCTCAATTATGAATGGAACGACCAGGATTGGATGCAGAAGCGCGCCGAGCGCAATTCCCTGCGCGCTCCCCAGTCCGTCTACGAAGTGCACCTTGGCTCATGGATGCGTGTTCCCGAACAGCACAACCGTCCTTTGACCTACCGCGAGACTGCTCCTCGCCTCGCCGAATATGTCGGGCAGATGGGTTTCACTCACGTCGAATTTCTCCCGGTGATGGAGCACCCTTTTTTTGGATCCTGGGGATACCAGACTACCGGATACTTCGCTCCGACTTCGCGTTACGGCACGCCGCAAGACTTCATGTACCTGGTCGACTATCTGCACCAGCACGGCATTGGCGTGATTCTCGACTGGGTGCCGTCGCACTTTCCGTCCGACGCCCACGGCCTCGCTTACTTCGACGGCACGCACCTGTACGAGCATGCCGACTCGCGTCAAGGATTCCATCCCGACTGGAAGACGCACATCTTCAACTACGGACGCGCCGAGGTCCGCAGCTTCCTCATGTCGAGCGCCATGTTTTGGCTCGACAAATATCACATCGACGGCCTGCGGGTGGATGCCGTCGCGTCCATGCTCTATCTCGACTACTCGCGCAAGCAGGGTGAATGGATCCCCAACAAATTCGGCGGGCGGGAAAATCTCGAGGCTATCGACTTCCTTCGCCGTTTCAACCAGGAAGCCTACAAAGAACATCCAGACATTCAGACTACTGCGGAAGAGTCGACGTCGTGGCCCATGGTTTCAAAACCGGTTTACGTTGGCGGCCTCGGCTTCGGCCTCAAGTGGGACATGGGCTGGATGCACGATACGCTTCGCTATTTCCAGAACGATCCCATTCACCGCAAGTTTCACCACAACGATCTCACCTTCCGTATGTTGTATTCGTACCACGAAAATTTCGTGCTGCCCCTCTCGCACGATGAAGTCGTTCACGGTAAGGGGTCGCTGATCGGGAAGATGCCGGGAGACGAATGGCAAAAGTTCGCAAACCTGCGTCTGCTTTTTGCCTACATGTACGCCCAGTCTGGAAAGAAACTCCTCTTCATGGGATGTGAATTCGGCCAGGTGCGCGAATGGGCCCACGATTCAAGCCTGGAGTGGCACGTCTTGCAGTATCAGGTTCATCGCGGAGTACAGGCGTGGATGGAGCAGTTGAACCGCTTCTACCGCAGTGAACCGGCGATGCATGTGCTGGACAACAGTCCCGCCGGATTCGAGTGGGTCGACGCCAACGACAACGCCACCAGCACCGTCTCCCTGCTGCGCAAGAGCGAGTCGCCGCAGGACACGATTCTGGTCGTCTGTAACTTCACCCCCGTGCCCCGCACCGGCTATCGGGTCGGTGTCCCGCATGGCGGCTACTGGCGAGAAATGCTCAACAGCGATGCCCGCGAATACGCCGGCAGCGGGATGGGCAATCTGGGCGGAGTAAACGCCGAAGAAATCCCCACCCACGGCCGGCCCTTCTCGCTAAAGCTAACCCTGCCCCCACTGGCAGCATTGTTCTTCAAAGCGCAATAGCCGAATGCTCCTGAACTCACGCTGCTCCCGCCGCGCCGCTATCCGAATCCCTTATATTCTTTCCAAAACTCGGGCCAGGGCAGCCGTGGTGGCCCGCAGACAAAAATGTCCGGATGATCGTCGCTTTCCTCGTTATGAACACCCAGTGAATTCCCATTGTGCCCGACCCAACGGCACGCGGTGAACAACCGATCCGCCTCTCGGCGCGACTGTCCCATCACGATCAGCGTCGAAGGCAGCGGTGTGGGATACCCTCGCAACCACGAGGAGTTAATCCCGCTGATTGGCGGAGGCAAATGGTACGCCGAGCCTAAGATCTCTATCGCTCCCTGCTCGCCGTAGTTTCTGACCGCGATGCCAACATTCTGCTGCTGCTCTGGAGGCAGCGAATCCCGGATTCCGGCTACGGTCCTAACCAGTTCGTCCCAGCCGATCTCATCCCGCAGATCACCGTTGTTCTTAAGGGCAAACTGCATCAGCTTGCCTCCCGATGCCACGGGAAGAATGAACGCACTCATGAGAAGCCCCCAGCCCACAAGTCCGGCAAAGAACACACTCTCTACCGCCCTCCGCGTAATCTTCGGCAACGATGTGACCCAGCGTGCGCCCACGACTGCGCCCATTGCCATCAGCATCGGATACGCGCCGCCCAGATAATAGCCTCGTCCCTTTCCGACCACGAACAATCCAAGCGGGATCAGATACATCCATGCCAGCAGACGATATCGCCGATCTCGCAGATAGCCAATCAATCCAGCGAGCCACAACGGCGCCGCAACAAGGTTCGTGCAGAGCCAGAATTGATCGCGCCAGAATCCATTCGCTCGACCTTCTTCCACGTCGCGCGCATGAATGGACTGCAAGAAATGCAGAGAAATGAAATCATGCTGGACCTGCCACGCCAGATTCGGTAAGCAGATCATGAATCCCAACGCCATCCCGCCCCAGAACCAACCGCTGCCCAAATAGCGCCGGATGCGCGTCAGCAATATTCCGCCGAGGAATCCAGCCAGGTAAAACCCCATCGTGTACTTGGTCATGAAGCCCAGTCCGATGGTCGCCCCGATCGCCAGCCACCATCGCGGGTTCTCTGTCTTCAGCAGCCGGATCACGAAGTAAGCAATCAGCACCCACCACAAATTATCGAACGTGGTGTATTGAAACTCCGTGCCCTCAAACAGCGGCAGAGCTGAGAGCGCAACCGCGAGAGCAGCTGTGACCTGCGCGAGCCCTCCTCCGCCAAGTTCGCGGGCCATCCATCCCGACACCACTACCACCGCAGCCTGCGCAATCACCGAAAACAGGCGAAGCCCGACCAGAGAGAGGCCGAAGAGAGACATCCCTATCTTTTCCACAAATGGCGTGAACGGCGGATACGGCACGAATCCCCAATCCAAGTGCCGCGCGTCGCTCAAAACCTGCAGTTCATCGCGATGGAAGCCGTAACGGCCATTGGTCACCAGATGTGCTGCGACGACCGCACCCGCAATCGCCAGCAGAGCCAGAGTGTCACCTCGCGAGCGGGAGCTTCCCATGCTGACACTCCCTGTTCCAGACACGACATTCACCGATGCCATCGATCCCCCATTTCTTATCTCAGTACGCAACCAAACCCGCCCCGGTTCCGCCCTACCAACCCATCAGACAAGCCGGCTACCGCGTGCGGACACACCGTCGGCCCTGCGCGCAGCTATTCTCGCCGGTCCCAACTCAATGCCGCTCCATGCTATCCTCGCCTAAAGCGCTTGTCCCATGCGCATCCTCACCCGCTACATCCTGCGCGAAGTGACGGCTCACGCCCTGATCGGCGCGGCCATCTTTACGTTCGTTCTCTTCACCCGCGATCTGGGGCATATTCTCGAACTGGTGGTTCGCGCCAGCGCTCCCCTCCCGAGCGTCGCTGAAATATTTTCATTCACGGTCCCCCTTGCCCTGACCTACACGCTTCCGATGAGCGTGCTGGTCGGCATCCTGATCGGACTCAGCCGCCTCGCAGCCGATAGCGAAATCACCGCGATGCGCGCCAGCGGGATGGGGGTCTGGAGTTTCCTCCGCGTACTGTCGATCTTCGTGCTCGCAGCCTGGGTCGTCGCTCTCGCCAACGGGCTTTACATCGCGCCGCGCTCCCAGGCCGCTCTGGGACGCCTGGAGGATCGCCTCAAAGGCTCACAGGTTTCCTTCGAGATCCAGCCTCGCGTTTTCTATGAAGGATTTCCTAAGTACGTTCTCTACGTGCAAGACGTCAAAAGCGCGCAGGGCGCGGCCGTGTGGAAGGGCGTCTTCATGGCAGACATCTCTGACGCAGCCAACCCTGAGATCACGTTGGCGAAAGAGGGGGTTGTCGTCAGCGAAGGCCCCGATCGCCTTCATCTTCACTTGATTGACGGTTCTGCGCACGAGACCAATCCCAAAAACGACGCCGACTATCATATTTCCACTTTTCAGCAGACCGACATTCCAATCGACCTTCCTTCCACGGAAAACAAAGCCGACGAATCAATGCCCGCAAGCCTCATGGACACCGGCGCGCTGCTCCAGAAGGCGAGCCGCTCCGATCCGATTTCCGCCCGCTGGTATCTCATCGAGTACCATCGCCGCTTCGCGCTGCCCACGGCTTGCCTGGTGCTCGCGCTGGTCGGCATTCCGCTGGGACTGTCTTCCAAAAAGAGCGGTAAGTCCGGCGGATTCGTCCTCACCATCCTGCTGGTGTTCGTCTACTACGTGATCTCCCTTGTCGGAGTGTCTCTCGCTCGCCAGGGCCGCGTTTCTCCATGGTTCGGCGCGTGGCTGGCCGATCTTGCATTTCTCGCTCTCGGACTCTTCCTCCTGTTCCGCGCCGAGAAGCGGCCCATTGAGTTCGCTTCTTTTCGGTTTTGGGGCAAGAAGAACGGATCCTTACTGCAGCCCGGCCTCGGACGCGGTCGCGAGAATGCTTTCGAGCGCGCCTCCACTCGACGCCGCGTCTTCAGCGCCAGCTTCCCCACTCTCCTCGACGACTATGTCCTGCGCGACTTCTTCGTTTATCTGGGGATGATCCTTTCCACGTTCCTCGTCCTGGTTCTCGTATTCACTCTCTTCGAATTGCTCGGGGATATCCTCCGTAACCGCATTCCCGCGCTCGTCGTCGCCGAGTATTTATTGAACGTCACGCCTTATCTGCTCTACAACGTGGCGCCGCTGGTCATGCTGCTGGCTGTTCTCGTCACCTTCGGCCTCATGCAGCGCTCGAACGAGATAACCGCCATCAAGGCCACCGGAACCAGCATCTACCGCATCGTCACGCCGGTGATCGTGGCCGCCGGCATGCTGGCGGTCGGGCTCTTTTTCGCCGATCAGTTCTACCTTCCTCGCACGAATAAGCGCCAGGAAGCGCTCCACAACCAGATCAAAGGCAAGCCTCCGCAGACCTATCTGCGCCCCGACCGCAAGTGGATCTTCGGCCAGAACAACGACATTTACTACTACCAGTTCTTCGATCCGGACCGCGATCAGTTCGGCAATATCACGGTCTTTCAGCTCGACAAAGCCAGCTTCACCGTCACCCGGCGCATCCACGCCGACCGGGCGCACTGGGCCGAAAATCTCAACCGTTGGGAGTACGAACGGGGATGGGAGCGCACTCTCAATAACGTTTCTGCGATTGCCACTTACCTTCCATTTGAAGTCGCGACCTTCCCTGATTTTCCCGAGACGCCTTCGTATTTCAAGAAAGAAGTGAAGCAGTACAGCGAGATGAATTACGAGGAGCTGCACCGTTACATCCGCGACTTGCAGCAAGGTGGATTTGACGTCGTACGCCTACGCGTTGAACTCCACAAGAAGCTGTCGTATCCGCTGATCACCCTGATCATGGCCGTCTTGGCCATCCCCTTCTCGCTATCAACGGGGAAACGGGGAGCCATTACTGGGGTCGCGGTCGCGGTGGGAATTGCGGTGTTTTATACGGTCGTATCGCGCTTGTTCGAGGCCATGGGCGACCTCAGCCAGCTCCCGCCGGCCATGGCAGCCTGGTCTCCCGATCTGATTTTCATCTTGGTCGGCGGATATCTGATTTTGAAAGTGCCGACGTAGGAAAACAGTCAGGGGCCAGGGCTCAGGGATCAGTGAATAGTGGAGTAGTGATCTAGTGATCAGTGACTGGCGGATGACACAGAGCTGGCGTTGAGGTCGAGACAAGAAGCATCGCGCCCAAGAAAGAACGAGAAAACGCTCAAAAGAGGTGATCACTAGCCACTGATCACTAATCCCTGGTCCCTGCCCCTAGCCTCACTTCACTGCCAATCCCCAAGGATAGTTGTCCGTCTGAATGGCTGGTTCCACGGTGAGTTGGCCTGTCGAAGGCGCGATCGAGTATTGCGATACCGTGCTGCCACCCAGGCTGGATGAGCCGTTGTTCGCCACGAACATCCAGTTGTCGTCGCCGCGAATCACGATTGAAACTGGCCCAATGCCGGTTGCGATCGTGGGCGGACTGAAAGAGGTCAAAGCGCCCGTTATCGGGCTGATCTTAAGCGGAGAGATCGTATTGGAGAGAGTTCCCAGAACATAGACGTAATTGCCGTACGGATCCACCACCAGCGGCCCCGGCCCATTCGCACTGCCGCCCAACAGAAATGGCGAACCGGTAATCGGAACTAAACTGCCGTCCGCAACGACACAGGTTGGCTGCATCACAACGCTGCAAATCTTATAGGCGCTGACTTTGTTGCTCAGGTTGTCGCTCACGTACGCGAAGCGATCACAGGGATCCACGGCCACGCCCATCGGTATCGGATCCGTAGGGAAGCGAAGGCACCGACAGTCTTACCAGTCGGCGGATTCCCCAACGCTCCGGTCGTGGTGTCCACGTGAAATTCCCATACTTCGTACTTCAATGAATCGACAGCGTAGAGAAACTCAGCAGTCGGCGGGTTGTTTCCAGGCGCGGAACATACTGCGTTTTGCGTTCCATTGATTCCAATGTTCGGGAAAATCGTCGGCGTAGGGGTAATCGCAACGATGTTGGGTGTCTGAAACCCGGTCCGTTTACGAAAGTGAAAGATGAAAGCGCGGCAGTTAATGGTCGCTCCGCTTCCAACTGGGCACATAATGATAGCTTGACCAAAACGAACGAAATACCGCTCACCCTCCGCTACGAAAAGAAACTTTCCTGCCGGGTCCATCGACAGAGCAGACTGGGCTGGCATCAGGAACCAGGTTTCCGACCTGCGTAATATTCCCGTCCGAACTCACCTTGAATGCCGCGATACCGGTCTGGCTCCCCGAACACAAAGAATTCGATCTAATAATCGCGTATGCGTAAGCTCCTGCCGGATCAATCACCATCGAACCAGGCAATCCGTTCAGCACGCACGTTTCGCTCGAGGTATCCGTAGGAGTATTGGCGATCGCCGAAATGTGTCCGTTGCTCAGAGTAAAACTGAATGTCTCGATCAGCCCCGACCCTTTGCTTCCCACCAGCAACAGGCCATCTTGCGAGGCGTTATAGTTGCTTCCGCAAGCCAGCAGCAGTCCGATCAGAACCAACGCCCCCATCCCGAGCAGCCACGATCGTTTCGACATTCTCTGGTTCATCTCCATTCTTATGTGAGGTTTGCGCGAGCACGCCTCGAAAACCCGAAGGCCGGGTTCCTTGCACTCTGAAATGCGGGAAATCTCAACCCATTTGTGTATCAGGAAAGCGCGGGAAGAGCAATCTCCCACAAACACTGATTGGAACCTTGGGAGCTCTCGGGAGTTGCCCGTGTCGCCTTAATAGGACAGTATACGAGATGTTCTGGCCGAACGTCAGGCCGTGGATGGCTACTGGTAAACTGTGCGATCGAACGCCAGAAAAAATTCGCCTTGAAAGCCCAGGCCGGTTAAGCTTCCCGTCCCACCGGCTCCGCCTCAATCTGTTTCGGTACCCGCGCCGCGCCCGAAATGAGAGGAAGCCGAATCTCGACCATCAACCCGGAGCCTGGGCGATTAAATGCCGAAACTTTCCCGCCATGGAAGCGAACGGCTCGTTCGGTGATGGCCAATCCCAAACCCACTCCGCCGGTCAGACGCCCGCGGGCGTCATCCAACCGGTAAAACGGCTCGAACAATTTTCCTAATGCGTCGTCGGGAACGCCCGGCCCTGAATCGCTCACTCTCAACACTGCCTCGGAAACCCCACCGCGGATCTCGTTCTTGAGTTCGATCTCGACCGAAGTCTCCTCTTGGGTGTAGCGGATCGCATTCCTGACCACGTTCTCCACCGCGCTATGCAGCAGAGATCCGTTTCCCCGAACCTGCCAGTCGCCTTCCGGAATCTTTGTGATGACATGGCAATGGCGGGCTTGCGCCTCAAACTCTGCGTCTTCGCTAACGTTAACGACCAACTCGTCGAGCGGTACCGGCGTCTGCGAAACCAGTTGCTCGCCGTCTTCCAGCCGCGCCAGCGTCAATATCCTGCCGATCAGCTCGTTCAAACGGCTGGCTTCCAATTCGATCCGGTCCAGCATATCGACGCTTTCGAGGTCGGCACGCTGCCGGGCCAATCCCAGCGCCACATTCAAGCGCGCCAGCGGCGACCGCAATTCGTGCGAGATATCGTTGAGCAGCCGTGACTGCGCCTTCAACAGAGTCTCAATCCGCTCCGCCATCGCATCGAAGTCGCGCATCAGCCCGGCGACTTCATCGCGCCTCTTGCTGGCAGAAGCTCCAATTCGCGCCGTCAGATCTCCAGCGGCCAGCTGCCGAGTTGCCGTCCGCAGCCGGACGATCGGCTTGGTCAAATACCATGACAGCAAATAGCAGACCAACCCGGAAGTAATCACCCCAATGAGCAGCCCGGTTCCCGGCACGCCGCGCGGTCCGATGAACACTCGCGGTCCTGGAGGTAACCCGAGCACAATTGTGTAGCGGTGCACGCCGTCGGAAGAAGCTCGCGAATCTCGTTGCACCGGCGGCGCAGGAAACAGGAAGCCATCATGCGGAGTTCGCGGACCGCCCGATGCCACTCGGATCGCCCAGTCCGGTGCTCCACGCTGCGAAACTTCGACTCCGTGCTCGTCGAACAAATACGCCCTTACATGTTGCGTGGCGTCCACATCGTCCAGATATTGCCGGAGTTTCTGCGCGCCGCCATCTTCGTAGGCGTTAACCGCTTCGTTCAGAATGGTGGTGCGCAGAGCTTCCCACGTCGAACTGCGTGGCCGGAACGCCACCGTCACCAGGATCGCGAGCACCACGAACAACGCCTGCGCGATCCAGAACGAGAGGAAGATTCGTACGAATAGGCTTTTCATATTGGATTTAACCTTGCGCGCAGCGTTGTCGATTCGTCTCCGAACCAAAACTTGAAAAGCACGGCTGCCTGAAGCCGTGCCACAAACCTCGTGCTGCCGATCCCAGACTTACTCGCAGCCACGCTAACCGGTCTCGAACTAAGAACTACGCCTTCACCTTCTCCCGCGGCCGCGCAAAAATATAGCCTACACCGCGCACTGTCTTAATGTGCTCATCGTTCTCAGTATCGCCCAGCTTCTTACGGACCTTGCTGACGTGCATGTCGATGCTGCGGTCAAACGGTGAGAACTTGCGGCTCAGCACTGCGTTCACCAGCCGCTCACGCGGCACCACGCGTCCAGCCTCGCGCAACAGTACTTCTAACAAATTGAACTCCACCGAAGTCAGTTCAACCGGTTTTCCTTCGAGACGAACGGTTCGTGTCGCGGGATCCAGTTCGACATCGCCCACGCTCACTACATCCGGAGCCGGAGAGCCGCCCTCGCCGCGCGTCCGCCGCAACACCGCACGGATGCGCGCCACCAGCTCCCGCGGATTAAACGGCTTCGGCAGGTAGTCGTCGGCTCCGATTTCCAGTCCAACGATGCGGTCGACGTCTTCTCCCCTGGCTGTTAACAACAGCACCGGCAGGCGCGAAGTCGCGCGAATGCGACGCAACACTTCAAATCCATTGATCCCGGGCAACATCACATCCAGCACCGCCAGCAGATACTCTTCCGCGGTCGCCTTCTTTAACCCGCTCTCGCCGTCGTGTACGCACTCGGTGGCAAATCCTTCTGCGCGCAGATATTCACCCACCAGGTGGCAGAGCTCGACGTCGTCGTCAATGACCAGGATTCTTTCCATCACTCTTTAATTGTGCACCAACAGAACGATAGCCCGTAGTAAAGAATTGTCAAACTTCGCCGCCGAGGGGCCTGTTCATCGTTGCGCCCGCGGCCCGCCGGCTATCTATCGACCGCGCCCCATCCTGCGGTTACAAAACTTTACTCTGGTTGACCGACTTTTTACCGCCATTTCGCGCCCGGCCGTGTTCCTATCAGAGTACGCAACGCCCGGACATCCGGACGAACCAGGAGCCACACATGAAATCGATTCGTTATCGCCTTCTGATCGCCGCTTTGGCAGTATTGTTCGGCACAGCGATCGCCAAGTCCCAGACCGCAGATGCTGCGCCACCGCCTCCGATGCACGGCCATGAATTCGGCATGGGCGGACCGATGATGGGATTTTTCGCCAAGGAACTGAACATCACGGATGAACAAAAGACGCAGATGAAGGCAGTGCTGCAGAAAGAGCATCCGGCCATGAAGCCGCTGATGGAGCAGCAGCGCCAGATCGATCTGCAGCTTCGCCAATACGTCGAAGGTTCGTTCGACCAAGCCAAAGTACAGGCATTGGCAGCGCAGAAATCCCAGGTCCAAGCTCAAATCACGGTGCAGGAAACCCGCGTTCACAACGAACTCTATCAGCTGCTGACCGCGGACCAGCAGTCGCAACTCAAGCAGTTGGAAGCTCAGCACGAAGCCCGTATGCAGCAGCGCATGAATCAGGCGCCGCCTGCTTCTACCGAGGAATAGTTCAAGCCGGAACTCTTCGCCTGGGACGGAGAGTTCGGGTTGCCCGGCGCGAGGCTGTTTTCTCCGAAGCACCTCGCGCCGGCCGAGGCTGGTCACAATGATGAGTGACTCTTTTCTCTCCGATGCCGGATGGTTGTTCTTCGCAGGTTGGAGCCTCGTGGTTACCGCCCTCAGCATCGCGGCCTTTGGCCGGGATCTTTTCCCCTCCAAATCCCTCGTCGAGACATCCCCAAAGCCTCAGCCCACAGAGCGCACCTCAACCGTCATCCGCTAGCCCTCGCAGCAATCCCCATCGCTAAGCAAAATCCAGCCAATGTGAAAACTTTTTCATAGGGCATTCTCCGAGACGGAATCGCAACGGGTGTGTGTGCAGCTTTCTGCATTCTTGACAGCATCCTCGACTGGCATGATACTTCCGCAACTTCTTTTTGTATTGCTTTCCCGGCACGTATCCCTCTGGCACCGGCAACTGGAATTTTCATCGAGAGGTCATTTTTCTGTTGAACTCACCACTCTTCGTTTTCATGTCCCACGATTTCGTAATCATCGCCGCCACATCGGCCAGAACCCGCGACTGTTGCCGACTCCCAACGATTGGGCCAGCTACGTCGCATCGAAATTTTTTATCGGAATCGCGTTGAAAAATGAGAAGCAGCTACGTATGATGACGCTCACGCTTGTACAGGGTCTTGCCCAACTTCAATTTTGCCCGTCAGGAGTTTCATCACCGCAAGGCAAACACGCCAGAAACTCTCAAGAGACTCGCGCGATCACATCCAGGTTCAAAATGATTTGCTTACTTGATGACTGTTTAGGAGGCTGTATGACGAATTTTCCAAGGCAGCGAGCATTATCCTTGGCCGGAGCTTGCGCTTTACTCATTCTGTCTGCGACCGGACTCGTGTTCGCTCAGGACATTTCTTCCACACCGAGTTCGCTAAAGTTCGCCAACACCTACGTGGGCAAAGCCTCCGGCAGCAAGGTTCTGACCATTAACAAGGTCACCAGCGGGAAGATCACAATCTCGAGCGTCAGCTTCGATTGCGCGGGCTACGGTTTGGCCTCTGGCATCGCTCCGTTCGCTCTGGGTCCAAGCCAGACGATCACGCACTACTCCGTATTCTTCCAGCCGACTGCGGCCGGATCTTATGATTGCAATTTCGTGCTCGATCTCAGCGATGGAACGACTTTCAAAGTTCCCCTCACCGCGTCCGCGTCGACTACAACGGCTGCCTCATCGGTCACTCCCTCTTCTTTGACCTTTTCGAATCAAACTGTCGGCCAGAAAAGCGCTGGACAAACCGTTACGGTCAAGAATACGGGCGGTAAGAGCATGAATCTGGATACCATCACATTGTCGCCGCCCAGTTTCTCCGCGAGCGCGGTTACATTACCGGCCACCATTGCGGCGGGGGGCAGCTTGTCCTTCTCGGTTTACTACACGCCGAGTCATGTAACCTCGGAATCGGGAGTTCTCGACTTGACCTACGACTCCGTCCCCGACAGCGGATCGAGCCTCACCGGAAATGGAATCGCTTCCACGTCGCTGATCATTTCAAGTTCCGCGACGCTTCCGCAGGCAACACGCAGTGCGGCCTACCAGGCTACATTGGCCACTAGTGGCGGAACTGGACCTTTCACCTGGAAACTTTCTTCCGGTTCGTTACCCAGCGGTTTGTCGTTGTCGTCTGCTGGAGTCATCAGCGGTACGCTGAATTCATCTGTCGCCGCTGGCAGTTATTCCTTCACCATTCAGGCGACCGACTCGACCAACGCAACGGCGAAGACTACCTTCACCCTCGGCGTCTACTCGAATCTCGGCGACAACTGCGCTGACATTTCCTTTGACGTTCCGGGCACCACTACTCCGATCGTCGCTCTCAACGATCTGGGTACGGGAACATTTCTTGGTTCTGAAGGCGGCCTGTATCCCAATGGAAGCAACATACGCCCGGCGACGCATGATTCCGACGGCGTCACCATCGCGCAAGGCATCCAGCCTCTCGATTCCAACGGCAACCCTGACCCCAATGGAAAGTATGTATTGATGGCCATCGGCGAATCCACGGCGGAGAACGAGTTCAACCGTTTCCTGCCCATCGCCAATGCCGATCCGACCAAGAATCCGGCGCTCGTCATCGTTAACGGCGCGCAAGGCGGAGCCACTCCGAACAACTTCACCAGCACCACTTCCGCGTACTGGGCCACTGTGATGAACGATTACCTGCCGCAGAACAACGTCACCGCGCAACAGGTCGTCGCCATCTGGATGGAAGATACCGATGGAATCGCCAGCGGCACCTTCCCCAGCGACATCACCACGCTGCAGTCGGAGTACGAAACCATGATGCAAACCATGCTGAAGCTCTTCCCGAACATAAAGCTGGTTTATTTCTCATCACGGGTATACGGCGGATACTCCAACGGCGTGGGCAGTCCCGATAATCCGGAACCTTACGCGTATGAAGTCGGCTTCGCTGTGAAGTGGGCGATTCAGGATCAAATCAATGGCAAGGCCAGCTTGAACTACAACGCAGCCAACGGGCCCGTTCTGGCTCCGTGGATGTCGTGGGGACCGTACTACTGGGCCAACGGCATGCTTGGCCGCGAAGACGGTACTGAATGGGATTGTGAAGACTTCTCTCCCGACGGTACCCATCCGTCGTCTACATTTGGCCAGCTGAAGGTCGCCACTCCGCTGCTGGATTTCTTGCGGACCGATGACACAACCACCCCGTGGTACCTGGAAAAATAAAACGGTCGGAATCGCATTCGCCAGTGGGTCAGTTCTTGGGACTGACCCACTTTCTTCTTGTCTCTCTCTTTACAACCAGCGAAATTGACACACGCTCGCTTCCCCGGTGGCTATTGCGGAGTAGGACAATTGTCTTCGCACGACGCTCCAATGACCATGTTCAGAATCGCGTCCCATTGCTGCTGGCTCACCGCTCCGCGATAAGGATCGAGATCCACCTTGTGCGCGATCACCATGTCCGCAGCCGGCAGCACGGCGATGTACTGTCCCCCGGATCCCATGGCAATAAAGGCTCCCTGCATCGGGCCGCTCCAATCGTGATCGAGGAACGTCGGTTCGTCCCACACAAACCACATCAGCCCAAAGCCCCATCGATCTGGACGCGCGTACTCCTGAAACCCCGTCGGATTCATCTCTTGAAAAGGTGTAAGCAAACTGGTGGAGTAACGGACCCAATCGTCCGGGATTAATTGCTTGCCATTCCAATTCCCCTGCCGCAGCATCAACTGCCCCAGCCGCGCCATATCCCGTGTCGAGAGATACATCGCATATTCGGGATGCACCGAGGATGGAGTTGGAATCTTTACCTGCCGCGCACGGTCGAAGTCCTGCATTCCAATCGGCCGCGCCAGATCTGTCTCCAGGGCATCGTAGATGTTCTTCCCTGTAAGTTTTTCAAACGCAGTCCCCGCCGCGCCGAAATCCCACTCGTTGTAGGAATAGTGCGTCCCCGGAAGCACGCTGCCTCGCCGCAGTTGAAAAGAGTCGGCGCTGTGCGCGTCCGGTTTATCTGGGACGATGTAAATCCCCGACCGCCCTGCGAGCAACTGCACCAGCTTGGCGCGCTCTTCGATGGGAAGAAAAGGCTGCTTGTCTTCCAAACCAATTTCCTTGACGGTTTTTTCGAGATCAACCTTCCCGTTGTAAACGTAACTTCCATACAGCATCCCAAGAACGCTCTTGCGCACCGAGGCAATTTTGCTGACGCGTGTGATGTCGCCGTACTGATAGAGAATCTTCCCGTGGACTGCGACCACCATCGAGGTAGTGAAACCAGTCTTGAGCCACGCGGTCAGGGCGTCGAAGCGCGCCGAAGAATAACCGGTCGATTCCGCGACGATCTTCTCCCAATCCCCACCGGGACTCGTGTTGTTGGTTTCCTGCGCAAAGCCAGGTAGGCAGCAAGTGGCACCCAAAAGAACTGCGATGCAGATCCGCGCAACCGGCGTCATGGAGTACATTCCGCCTCCTTACTTGCCAACAAGAATAGTAGGCCCCGTTGGCAGGTGTCCACGACCCGCAAACCGCCTGGAATGTGCTCGAATCGCCCCTACGAGAATGTCGAATCCGTCTGCCCGGCAAGCGAATCTAATGACCAATGCGCCACCGAAGAAGCATAGCCGGATTTATAGCCGTCATTCAGTTCATCCTCTTTCTCGGGCACTTCTTTCTCTACAAAACTTGGACCTTCGGTCAAACCGCTCCGAGCCGCACTGAGCATCTCTGGCTCGCGGGCGTTCTCGGAGTGCTCTCGATCAGTTTCGTCGTCGCCTCGGTGCTGGCGTTCTCTCACACCAACGCTCCGCTCCGGGTGCTTTACCGGGCCGCGGCGGTCTGGATGGGCTTGCTGAGTTTTCTTTTCATCGCCGCAGTCTTCGCCTGGATCATTTTCGCCGTCTCAGCCCTAGCCGGAATGCACGCGAACTTCCACGCACTCGTGCAAGTGCTGTTTGCGGCCGGCATCGTCGTCGGCTCCTTCGGACTTTTCAACGCCGGCTGGACGCGCATCACGCGAATCCGCGTGCGTCTCGAGAATCTCCCCGACGCGTGGCGCGGACGCAAAGCTGCGCTCGTCAGTGACGTTCACCTCGGCCACGTGCGCAACGGAAATTTCCTGCGCCGGCTGATTGCCAAGATTCTTCGCGAAGAACCCGACCTGATTTTCATTGCCGGCGATTTATTCGACGGGACTGCCATCGATGCCGCCAGCGCCGCCGCGCCTCTCAGCCGGCTGACCGCGCCGCACGGAGTCTATTTCGTTGCAGGAAATCACGAGCAGTTCGGGGACGACAGCAAGTATCTCAACGCCGTTGCCGCAACGGGCGTTCGCGTCCTTCACAACGAACGCGTGAACGTTGATGGATTGCAAGTTGTTGGCGTCCCTTACCGGAATGCGACTTCGAGTGGCGATCTCGCGTCTTCTCTACGCTCCGTTCCTCTCGATCGCAATCGAGCCAGCATCCTGCTGACCCACGCCCCCGATCATCCCGAAGTCGCCGAGGCTGCCGGATATTCGCTTCAACTCTCCGGTCACACCCACGTCGGACAATTCATTCCCTGGAGTTGGATGGCCCGGCGCGTCTACCGCCAATTCGTTTACGGCCTGAGCCGCATCGGCAAAATGCAGGTCTTCACTTCCAGCGGCGCGGGTACATGGGGACCACCCCTCCGCCTTGGTTCGAATCCCGAAATTGTAGTTTTGGAATTTGACTAGCTGAATCGGACGGGAAGAAGAAAGTCCCCGGCCTACTGTTGCGGCTGAGGCTGTTGTTGCGGTTGAGCCTGCGCCTTCGCCGGCTCCTCCAGTCGCTTCAGGTGCGGATAGAACGGACCCACCTCGAACGGCCTCTTCTCTGCCGCCGACTGCAGTCGCGCCGACTGCCCCTTCACCATCTCAATCCGGTCCGACCACGGATCAAGCGAAATCCGCGACCCCAGCGGCAAAGCCGCAATCTGCTCCACGTTCTCCATCTGCAGATGCGTCCCTGGATCCGCCAGCGCCTTCATCCCCACCAGATGGCTGCTGCCAAAGTCGTTGCTGAACCGCCCGTGCAGCAGGTTCGGCAACTCCGGAGCGCGCGCCTCCAGAGCTTCCACAAACAGCCCGGCTGCCGCAATCTTGTCCTTGTACGGGGACTTCGAAAACAGCTCCAGCCCCTTTTTGTCCGCGGCGTCTTCCTCCGCCGGCTCGAAGTGAAAATTCAGATGCGCAAAAATCTCCAGGTCGGGAAATGGCAACGTCAGCCCTGCCATGAATTTCTCACCGGTCGAATGTTGCAGAATAATGTGCGCCAATTCATGTGCCAGGACCGCCGCCAGCGTCGCCTCATCCGGCAGCACGTCCACCAATCCCCGGCTCAGGACGATCGTCCGCCCCATCACAAACGATTCCAGCGGTGTTGTCAGCAGCACCCGGCAACGCACCGCCGGAATATCGAGATCGTTCGTCACCAGGATATTGTTGACCACGGTTTCGAGGATGCGGTTCACTTCGCCGCTGGGCGCCATCAGCCCCGCCACTTGCAACCGCTCCACCACGTTGTCGTCGGGCGTATAGGTCGTCTTCCCGACGGTATAGTCCGCGCTTAGATTCTGCGAGGCTTCCTGCCGGTTCGGATCCACCGCCGACGGATTATCCGTCAGCCGCTTCGCATATTCCTTGTGGTCGCCTGCATTCGCGAGATCGTAGCCCCACACCCGAGTCTGCGCTTTCAGCCATACACCGCGCCGCGAGGCATCGTGTGGATCCGACTCCTCCGTATACACATACGCGGGCGTCCATACGATGCTAATCGTATTCAGGCGCCAGCTGTCGAAGTGAAACGACCGTTTCGAGAAGGCCTTCGACTTGTACGTCCCGGTGAAACGCACAATGTTGTAGTTCTGGTCTTCCACCCAGATCCGTCCGAGAAATCCTCGGTTCTCCGATTTCTCGTGCGGCGCCACATTCAAAGCAGCGCAATGCAAATCTCCAAGATTCTCCCAGCGGACGAATTCAAAGTCATAGTTCTGACGATCAAAGTGATCGAGATCCGGAAACAAGGCCTGCGCGAAACCGTCGGCCTGAAAAGCTTCCACATTCTTTGCCGATTTCTTCTCGCCCTTTCCCCGGTCTTCGTCCGCGAATGCCATCGTGCTGGCCGCTTTTCCCGTGAGGTCGAGGCGGCTCAGGAAATAATCGTCCGCCTTCGGCGACGTCCCCAGAGCGGCATCCGGCTGCTCTTCCTGGATGTACGTCTCAACGATCGGCTTGAAGTTGCGCATCAGATTGTTCATGCGCTTTTCCTGCTGCGTCAATGAGTCGACCAACTCACCTAGAGTGATGGCCTTGTGTGCGGGAGCCACCGGAGCGGAACTTGCGGGAGGGGCCGGCGCCGTTTGTGCTGCTGGAGGCGCGGACGTGCTGCCTGTGCTCTGGGCCGAATTCGCGGGAGTCGTGTTCTGGGCGGCAGCCAACCCGATCGCCAACACTCCGAAAAGTGCCCCCGAAATCCACCTGTTTATTTTCAGTGCCGACATAGCCCTCAGTCTAAATCCTGCCCAACTTCACCATCCGAAGGGAAGGACATTTTTTCTTAAATAACCCGCTGTCTCCTTTCCGGGTAAACCGCATCCAAGCCTCCCGAGGGACTTGGATGCACTACCGGGCCGATTCTCCTGTCGTTCAAAATCCGGTCCCTTTCCCCTTAAGAATGAGCCATTTGAGACAACAATTACGTTCCAAAGTAACCTTCCCGGTTAAGGTTCCGCCATACTATTCTTGAAACTACAGGCTGCTTTCGGGGTTAACCTTTCTTTCTCGCACTTTTCGAAGGGGTCCCCGGCCACTTGGCGCCGAATGAACTGAGTTTGCGGTTAATTTTTGGACGGTTCGGGCCACACACGTCTGCCGGTCCAGTTGAAGGTTGACTAATCCATGGGAATGAAATTCGTACGCAAGGTTTCTTTGTTTTTCTTTTTCTTACTCAGCACGCAACTCTTTTCCCAATCTTCACCGCACAGCCCCGCCGCAACGGCGTCGATCTTCGAGGTTAGCGCCGGGTATGCGTTTATAAGGACGACTTCCACCTCGGAGTGGTTCCCGATGAATGGGGCGGATGCCAACGCATTGCTGCATATCTCGCCCCGCTGGGGCGCCATGCTTGATTTGACCTACGCCCGTTCTCCCATCATTCCCGGGACCAACCGTCACGAAAACTTGTTCAGCGGACTTGTTGGCCCGGTTTACTACCTGGTAGACGGCGAAAGGTATCAGGTTTTTCTCCACAGCATGGTCGGTATGGCGTGGGTCGATGGCGCGGTTCCCCTCACCAGCACAACTCAGTACCAGGGCTACGAAACCCGGCTTTCATACGCGTTCGGTGGCGCGGTCGAGCGATCGTTCTCGCCGAAGTGGGCGGCCCGCATCACTGCTGACTACCAGCGCACGCAGTTTGTAAACTCGCACCTCGCCATTGAAAATCAGAATGACTTCAAGGCGACGGCTGGGATCGTCTACCGTTTCGGCAATCGCTGGTAGCAATTGAGTCAGACGCAGCGCTGAAATCTGGCAGGCATTCCCCTTGCTTCTCTCCGAAAACCGACCAGTGGGAAACACTCGCTCCAGATCGTTATAGCAATTTACATCTCACGGGCGGCAGATTTCTACCTTCGTTCCATCTGCAATCCGGACCTTTTCCTCAGCTCGTTGTGACATCTGACCTTGACCCTGAATCTAGAAAAGCGGATCATCGCCACGGCGAATGGGGTATGCGCACAACCTTCGTAAGCAGACGTAACCTTTTTGCTTTCAAGATTTTGACCTCTAACCCTTACGCGCTCAAGATTTTGTAGCCCATTTTTGCAAAACCCGCGCCACTCACGGCTTTTCGAGGGGGGTGGGGGGAGGGGGTACCCCCAAATCGCCACGTTTTCCCAAATCGGCACAAGCCGAAAAGCCTGGAATCAGCCCTCAAAATCAAATTTATTCGTAGCAAATTTCCACAGACGAAAACACGAACAAGAAATGTGGGGACAGCCGCCTTGCGCCTTCCGTCCGTCGAAGCTGGACTGTTTCTCAATCCATGCCTGAAATCGCTTGCACCCTGCTTGCTACAATTTCATCTACTGACTTTGCATGTTGCCTAAAAGCCTGCGCCCGCTGCTTCCGTACCTGAAGAAATATCGCTGGCATTACGCATTCGGTACAACTTGCGTCTTCCTCACCAACGGCATCTGGATTCTCTTCCCTCTCGTCATCGGCAAAGCCGCGGATGATCTCAACGAAGGCGTTACGCGTCACAAGCTCCTGGTTTACGCAGGAATGTTGCTCGCCATCGCTGTCACCAAGGGAATCTTCCAGTTCCTCACCCGCTGGGTCGTGATCGGAATCTCGCGCGACATCGAATTCGACCTGCGCAACGACCTCTTCGCCCGCCTCGAAGGCCTGAGCTACTCCTACTACCAGCGCCATCGCACCGGCGACATTATGGCGCGCGCCACCAACGACCTCAACGCCGTCAGAATGCTGCTCGGTCCCGCGATCATGTACTCGGCCAACACGATCGTCTACACCGCTGGCGCTCTGGCCTTCATGATCTCGATCAGCCCCTGGCTGACGCTCTTCACCTTCTTGCCGTTGCCCGCGGTGAGCGTCGTGATTCAAACTTTCGGGCGCCGCATTCACGAACGCTTCGAGCGCATCCAGGCGATGTTTTCCGACATCTCCGCTCGCGCGCAGGAGAACTTCTCCGGCGCGCGCCTGATTCGCGCCTATGTGCAGGAAGAAGCCGAGATTCAGCTGTTCGAAAGAGAGAATGATGAGTACATTCGCCGCAGCCTGAAACTCGTTCGCCTGATGGGCATGCTGTGGCCCACACTCGAACTCATGTTAGGTTGCGCGGTCGTGCTCGTGCTCTGGCTCGGTGGACGCGAAGTCATCACCGGACATTCCACGTTCACCCGCATCACCACGCTCGTTCCGTCATATCCCGGAATCATGACCACGCTGAAGCTCGACGGATCGATGAGCGTCGGGCAATTCGTCTCCTTCAGCACCTACATGATGCAGCTTACCTGGCCGATTATTGCGCTCGGTTGGGTCATCAACATCTTCCAGCGTGGAACCGCGTCGCTGATCCGCATCAACGAGATCATGCACGAAGAGCCGGAGATCAAAGACGTTCCTGGCGCGCAGGACCTTGAGATGGAAGGCACAGTCGAATTCCGCGGCCTCAATTTCGCGTATGACGGAAAGCAGGTTCTGCACGACGTCAACTTGCGCATTCCCGCAGGCAACAGCCTCGCCATCGTTGGTCCGACCGGTTCGGGCAAGACCACACTTGTCGATCTGATTCCTCGCATCTATGACGCCGATCCAGGCATGGTTCTCATCGACGGTCATCCGATCCGTGAATACTCGCTGGTTTCGTTGCGCCGCAATATCGGCTTTGTGCCGCAGGAGACTTTTCTCTTCAGCGACCGCATCCGCGAGAATATCGCGCTCGGAGTGGATTCGGCGACTGAAGCGGATATCCACAACTCCGCCGACGCAGCGAACATTGCGGCAGACATTGAAGGCTTTCCCGAAGGCTACGAAACGGTTGTGGGAGAACGCGGCATCACTCTCTCTGGCGGACAAAAGCAGCGTACCGCCATCGCACGCGCATTGATTCGCAATCCTCGCATTCTGGTTCTCGACGACGCGCTCTCCAGCGTCGACACGCACACCGAAGACAAGATCCTCAACCACCTCCGCGACGTAATGAAGGGACGCACCACGATCTTCATCTCGCATCGTGTCTCTACCGTGCGCAACGCCGATCGCATCGCCGTTCTCCACCGAGGACGTATCGTCGAACTCGGCACTCACGACGAACTGCTGGCCTTGAACGGTTACTACAGCGACCTGTATAACAAGCAACTGCTGGAAGAAGAGTTGGCCGAAGTGTGAGTAGTCCGAATCGTCCAGCAAGCGCGGTTACATTCCTTTGACAAACGTTCCGGATTGAGAAACTACACTCGACTGGGGATTCTGGGTTCTTACCTTTGTTCGCCATGCAGCGCACCAACTCGGAGGAGATCCTGGACTCCAACGCCTGTCCTCCGGCCGAAGTGGTAGCCTCCCTGCGCGATCTCTGCCGTATCAACCGCTGGTTCGGAGGGATCGCAACCACCCGCAGGTTGATCGAGCGCGTCGCCGCCACAACCGGAAAAAAGCAGTTCTCACTCCTCGAAGTCGCCGCAGGATTCGGCGAAGTCCCGCGAGCCGCTGGACGTGAACTGGCAGCGAAAGGAATCACGCTGGATGTCACGGATCTCGATCGCGTGGCCACTCACCTGCAGCGCGGCCATCGCGGGTTAGTGGCCGACGCGCTCGCGCTCCCCTTCCGCGATGGCAGCTTCGATCTGGTAAGTTGCAGCCTGTTTGCTCATCACCTGCAGCCTCCGGAACTGGCAGGCTTCGCAAAAGAAGCGTCGCGCGTCAGCCGCTGTGCCGTCTTGATCAACGACCTGATTCGCCACCCGCTTCACTTGGCGCTGGTATATGCCGCCTTCCCACTCATGCGCAGCTACGTGTCGCGCCTCGATGGAGTCGCGTCCGTGCGCAGATCCTACACTCCCGATGAAATTCGCACGATTCTGTCTGATGGGGCGAACCGCCGCCACAAGGTCGAGATCTCGAGGCATTACCTGTTCCGCATGGGCGCGATCGTGTGGAGCAACTGAAACCAAGAAACACCCGCATCCTCGCGGCGACTAGTTTCCGCTATGGCCACCCTGAATTTGACCTGCCTCCATTGCTAAGTTGTGGGAACCGCACATCACAGGACAAAGCGCCTCAGGCGTTAGTATGGATAGACTCGTTATCGGATGAGCTAATCCATGTGCGGAATTTTCGGCATCGTTGCCCACAATGCGCAAGTCCCGGAGGGCGTCCTGGAACGCGGCACGTTATCACTTGCGCATCGCGGACCGGACGATTCCGGGACGATCCTGCTGCATGATTCTGCGCGAGGTGCGGTTGAAATCGGATTGGGCAACCGCAGACTAGCCATTCTTGATCTTTCCCCGCTGGCGCACCAACCGATGCATGATGCCGAGACCGGCAATTGGATTGTCTACAACGGGGAAATCTACAACTTTCGAGAGGTGCGAGCCGAACTCGAACGGGCGGGAACCACGTTCGTGAGCCACTCGGACACCGAGGTCGTGCTCAAGGCGTATGCGAGATGGGGCGAGCAATGCCTGCAGAGATTTCGCGGGATGTTCGCATTCGCGATCTGGGATTGGAGCCACCATCGCCTGTTTGTCGCACGCGACGCCATGGGCATCAAGCCGCTTTATTACGTGCAAAGCGGAGCCTATTTTGTGTTCGCGTCGGAGGTCCGGTCGCTTTTGGGAACTGGGCTGGTAGCGCCGCGCCTGGATCCCGCTGGCCTTGAGAACTACCTGACATTCGGGTCGGCTTACGATCCGTTCACCTTGATCGATGGCGTAAGTGCGCTTCCTGCGGGACACAGCCTGACGTGGGATTGCGGCACGATGCAGCAGAATCGCTACTGGGACCTGCTGGGCGATTCTGCGACGGGCCGGGAGGCGACGCCTCGTCCGGTCGACGACGTGGAACAGGCGATGCGGCAGTTGCAACCAATGCTCGAAGATGCTGTTCGCATGCAACTCGTCAGTGATGTTCCCGTTGGCGTCTTTCTTTCCGGCGGAATTGATTCGAGCGCGCTGGTGAGCATTTTGAGCCGCGGCGGAGTCACTCCCAGCACCTTCTCCATCGTGTTCCGCGAAGCTGATTTTTCTGAGGGGCAGCATTCGCGCGCCATCGCCGCAAGGTTTCGAACCGATCATCACGAAATCAACGTCTCACAGCAGGACGTACTGGCAGCGATCCCCGACGCGATGCGCGCCATGGATCTGCCGACGATGGACGGAGTAAATACTTTCTTCGTATCCCGCGAAACTCGGAAGGCTGGCGTGAAAGTGGCGTTGTCGGGACTAGGCGGCGACGAAGTATTCGCCGGGTACTCGACCTTTCGGTCGGTGCCGCGCATGGAACGATTTGCGGATAACTGGCGGCACGTACCGGCGATAGTTCGCGGCCCGATTGCGGCGGGCTTTCGCGCGCTCGCTTCGGATAGCGATCAAAACCGCAAACTAGCGTCTCTCGCAGGCGACAACGGGCGCGTGCCGCATCCGTATTTTCTCAGTCGAATGCTGTTCGCCCCGAGCCAGCGCGATCTTCTTCTACGCAGGATTGAAGCTGGTACGGTTCAGAGGGCTGAAGCTGCGCAACGCGAACAACTTCAGCGCGCGGCAGCACTCGATCCGGTGAATCGCGTTTCGTATCTAGAGTCGCGCTGTTACATGTTGAATACGTTGTTGCGCGACGCCGATTTCATGAGCATGTCGCAGGGATTGGAGGTGCGAGTTCCGCTGATCGACCACCTATTGGCGAAGACCGTGCTTGGGCTTCCAGGAAAATGGAAGCTGAACGGGACACCGAAGAAGTTGCTGGTCGGAGCGCTCGGAGGATCTTTGCCGGACGAGATTGTGCACCGCCCGAAGCGGGGATTCACGTTGCCTTTCGAACACTGGATGCGGCAGGAACTGCGTTCTGAAATCGAGCCAGTCCTCGCCGCAAAACGCATTGACAGAGGGCCACTGGGCGCTTTGGTCAGCGGCGGCGGAGTAGAACAAATCTGGAAGAATTTTCTGGACGGCTCCGTCTCGTGGTCGCGTCCATGGGCACTCTATGTGCTGCAGCGGTGGTGTGAATTGCATTCAGTTTCGAGCTGATCCTGGTTGCAATCAGGCCGGCTTTGTCGCCGAGATGAGCAGAAATAGTCCCCAGCGGCATCCGAATCTTCGCACGATTGCGCGAGGAAACAGCTTCCAGACCAGACGGTAAAATACCGACTGAAATCGCGCCGAGGGCTGATGGAGCAGCAAGTCTCCAGGGCTGAAAACCACTTGCGTCTTCACATCGGTAAATCCTTGAAATAGCGCCAACGCTTCTTCACGCGTGTAGGTTTTTGTTCCCGGGCTCTCGAGGTGATCGAAGACCGTCTGGCGAAGCGTCTTGCCGCGAAATAATCCGTAGCGCAGCCACAGCATGAGTCCAGTGATAGAGGGATGGTGATACACCATGATCCTCGCCTGTCCACCAGGTTGGAGCACGCGATGCGCTTCGCGGATGCATTGAGGCGTATTGGGGCTGTGGTGCATCACGCCATAAGAGTAGACCACGTCGAAAGATTCATCCGGGAAGGGTAAATTTTCCGCATCCGCTACGCGCAAGTCGGCCTGATAGCCCGCGGTGGCGCAGCGCCGCTGCGCGTTTTCGACTGAAGCCGCGGAGAGATCGACTCCGGCAGCGCGCGCGCCGGCTTTCAGCCATTCGAGATAGTCGGCACCCGTTCCTACTCCGATTTCGAGCACCTTGAGGCCTCGGGAATCCCGGAATCTCGCGAAATCGAAGATGTAGGGCTCAAGCTCGTACCGGGCGCGCGCATGCGCCTCGAAATCTTCCCTTCCATCGAGATACCGCGAACCGCAGGGTTCGGCATTCCAGAATTCGCGAACGGTCTCTTTTTGGGCTGCGATCGAGTCCATGAGGATTTCGC
Organism: uncultured Acidobacteriota bacterium; assembly: GCA_963700225.1. GTDB lineage: Bacteria > Acidobacteriota > Terriglobia > Terriglobales > Acidobacteriaceae > Sulfotelmatobacter. The sequence continues at coordinate 48,151 of CAVOWU010000009.1, read as the reverse complement.
ATACCAGTATAGCTGCGCGGTTCGCATAGGCGTTTGAACCGTACTCGGTAGAGGTCACTCAGAGTAAAATGCTGAGAGCCTCTCTGTCGCCAAATGCCCGAACTGGAAGAATCGAAACTCGTGCGGAACGAGACCGCCGCGCCGTTACTTCCCATCACCGTGATTGTCGCCGCACGCAATGAGGCCCGCAACTTGCCGCGGTGCCTGGAATCGCTGCGCGACGCCGGAGAGGTTTATGTTGTCGATTCCCAGAGCACGGACGGGACTGTGGAGATCGCACAGGCGCGCGGTGCGCACGTGGTCCAGTTCCACTATCAGGGAGGATGGCCCAAGAAGCGCCAGTGGGCGCTGGAGTCGCTTCCTCTCGCTTATGACTGGGTCTTTCTGGTAGATGCCGACGAGGCGCTGACTCCGGAACTGGCGCGCGAAATCCAGGAGGCCGTTCAGAATCCGGATTGCGATGGCTACTACATTGCGCTGCGAATGTTTTTTCTGGGGCGAGAATTGCGGCATAGCGGAGCGAGCTTTTACAAGCTTTCGCTGTTTCGCCGGGGCAAGGGACGATTCGAATGCCGGCTCAAAGACCAGGACCGATCGATGGCTGACATGGAAGTTCACGAGCACATCGTGTTGGAACGGATGGAATGCCAGGAAGGACGGCGCGACTGCAGCACCCGCTGCTTCATCACAATGTCGAGTCGCTCTCGCACTACATTCGCAAGCACGACGAGTATTCAAACTGGGAAGCGCGTGTGTGGCTGGAAGGCGAAGGCAATGCCAAGGAACTGGCTCCCTCATTCTTTGGATCGCAAGCGCAGAGACGCCGATGGCTGCGGAAGAAGTTCTTTTCGATCCCGGGCTCGCCCGTGCTTTTCTTTTTTTTCAAGTACATTTTCTGCCTAGGATTTCTCGACGGCGTTCCAGGGTTGATTTATTGCGGTATGCAGGGCGTGCAGTTCTTCCACATCAAAGCCAAGATCTACGAACTGAAAGCGCAAGGCGCGGAGCAAAGGAACTAATCAAAGCGAATGTGTGGAATTAGCGGCGTCGTAAATTGCGGAGATCGAGAAGCCCTGGCGCGGATGACGCTCGTGCAAGCGCATCGTGGCCCCGACGATTCTGGCTTATGGGAACGGAAGTTTCCGGATGGCTCGTACATCGGGTTGGGCAGCCGGCGGCTCGCGATTTTGGATTTGTCCCCCGTCGGGCACATGCCAATGTGCAACGAAGACCGCACGGTGTGGATCACCTACAACGGTGAGATCTACAACTTTGCCGAACTCCGCCGAGAACTCGAAAGCAAGGGTCACCGCTTCAGCTCCCACACCGATACCGAGGTAATCGTCCATCTCTACGAACAGGAGGGTCCGGATTGTGTGAAGCGGCTGAACGGAATGTTCGCTTTCGCTATCTGCGATCTGCGCTCGGGAACGCCTACCTTGTTCGTGGCCCGCGATCACTTTGGCGTCAAGCCTTTCTATTATTTTCACGACAGCAAGTCGTTTGCGTTCGCTTCCGAGATCAAGGGATTGTTACAAGTCCCGGGAATCGAGGCAGAGCTCGATCCGGAATCGCTTCATCAGTACCTGACCTTTCTATGGGTTCCGGATCCCAAAACAATGTTCCGGGGTATTTCTAAGCTTCCCGCCGGGCACTACGCGATATTCCGGGATGGTGAACTCAAGGTTACGCAGTATTGGGACTTGACGTTCCCAGCAGCGAGCCAGGTCTACACGCGATCGGAAAACGATTTAGCCGAAGAAATCCGCGAACGCTTTCGACGTTCCGTGGAAGCGCAGATGGTCAGCGATGTACCGATCGGGGCGTTCCTCAGCGCGGGGCTTGATTCTTCATCGATCGTCGCCATGATGAGTAAGGCGACGAATCAGACGATTCGCACGTACACGATTACGTTTCCTCGCAAGTATCGAGTCGGTGAAAGCACCCTGGATGATCCGGAAGTCGCGGCACGATTGGCCCGAAATCTGGGCTGCGAGAACGAGCGCATTGTGGTCGAACCGGACGTCACCGATCTGCTGCCGCGACTGGTCTGGCACATGGACGAACCCACCGCCGATCCGGCCATTATCACTGCATACCTGGTTTGTCGCGAGGCTCGCCAGCAGGCGACCGTGCTGCTTTCAGGAGTTGGTGGAGACGAATTGTTTGCGGGATATCGCAAGCACGCTGCGCATTACTGGGCGCAGGCTTATGGACGGTTGCCTTCGCGCGCGCGCCGAATGGCAGAGGCTGGGCTGGTCGCGTTGCCGAGCTTACGAGGAACTGCCGCTAAAGGCGGTGTGCGCCTGGCAAAGAAAATGGCGCGCAGCGCGTCGCTCAGCCCAGTCGATCGTTTCATCCGGAACGGGACATACCTTGATCGAGATCAGAAGTGCGATCTCTACTCCAGTGGGTTCGCGGCGTCCGTATCGGATCCGGCCCGACCGCATCGCGCCGCCTTCGAATGCGTGCGCGACGCTGACTTCCTGCATCAGATGCTTTATGTCGACGCCAAGATTTTCATGGCGACGCTGAATCTCACCTACAACGACAAGATGAGCATGGCCTCGTCGGTCGAAGTGCGCGTGCCCTTCCTTGACCGAGAACTTGCTGAATTCGTGGCGTGGCAGGTACCGCCAAGTTTGAAACTCAAGGGACGGTTGCGGCCGAAGACAAAATATATTTTCCGGCGGGCGATGCGCGACATCCTTCCGCGCGAAGTGTTGCAGCAACCGAAAGCCGGGTTCGGCGCTCCCGTAGACTACTGGTTGGCTCATGATTTGAAACCTATGGTGAACGATCTGCTCTCGCCGTCCCAGGTGCGCAAGCGGGGCATCTTCCGGCCCCAGGCGATTCAGCGTTTTGTGGATGAGCATCGTAGCGGACGCCACGACTGGTCGATGCAACTCTGGCAATTCCTTACGCTCGAACTTTGGATGCAAACATTCCTGGACGGCGGGGCGCGAAGATTTGAGGTGGAGTCGCTCCTCCCGAGGCAGGCCGCCACCGCATGAAACAAGTCTTGCAGCACGCGCGCTCGGGCGAAGTCTCGGTGGAGGAAGTTCCTGCGCCGCAACTTCTTCCTGGTTGCATTTTGGTGCGAGTAGCGGCGTCTGTGGTGTCGGCGGGCACGGAGCGTGCTTCGTCCGAATTCGCAAGAAAAAACCTGCTGCAAAAAGCGAAGTCCCGCCCAGACCTAGTACGAGACGTGATCAGCAAGGCGCAGAGGGATGGAATCTTCTCGGCGATCCAAGCGGTGCGTAGCCGTCTCGATCAGCCGCAAAATCCGGGATATAGCAGCGCAGGAACCGTCGTCGCAGTGGGCGAAGGAGTTACCGACATCCGTCCGGGCGATCGAGTGGCCTGCGCCGGCGCGGGGTTTGCGGTACATGCGGAGATAGCGTGCGTGCCAAGACTGCTGGCAGCTCAGATTCCTGAGCGCGATCGGATCGGTGAGGACGACGTTCCGTTTGATGAAGCAGCATTCGCGACGCTGGGAGCGGTGGCCCTGCACGGAATCCGCACCGCCGAGGTCAAGCTGGGAGATATCGTTGGCGTGATCGGCCTGGGCCTGATGGGTCAACTCACGGTTCAACTTCTGAAGGCTGCAGGCTGCCGGGTTGTGGGAATGGATATCGATTCGTCCCGGGCCGATCTGGCGCAGCATCTGGGCGCGGATGGCGTCGCGAATTCCGCGGAAGGATTTCGAAGCCTCTGCTATGAAACCTCTCGTGGTGCTGGAGTGGATTCCGTGCTCATCGCGGCGGAGACTGCGAGCAGCGAACCGGTCAATCTGGCTGGTGCGATTGCACGAGATCGCGCGATTGTTGTCGCCGTGGGCACGGTCGGCATCGACATTGAGCGAAAGGCGTATTACGAAAAGGAACTGGATTTCCGGATTTCGCGTTCCTACGGGCCGGGACGCTATGACTCCGTATACGAGCAGAAGGGGCGAGACTATCCGATCGGCTATGTGCGTTGGACGGAAACTCGCAACATGGAAGCATTCCTGCAAATGCTGGCTGAGAAGAAAATCCAGATCGGTCCACTGATCACGCACCGGTTCGCGATTGAACGCGCTGAGAGCGCCTACGAGTTGATCACCGGCAAATCGCGACAGGCTTATCTGGGAGTAGTCATTCAATATTCCGGAACCTGCGACGAATCACAAACGCTCACGCTCGTTCCGGAAACGAAATCTTCCACTCGGTTGTCCACGGGTTCGGTCACAGAGCTTGCAGTCGGGCTCCTCGGGGCGGGTGGGTTCGCTTCGTCAACGTTGATTCCAGCGATGAAGTCGCAATCGAACACGTCCCTGGTGACGGTCTGCGCGGCCACAGGGGCGCATGCGCAACATGCCGCCCGCAAATTCGGCTTTCGAAATTGTACGACCGACGAAAACGATGTCTTGCGCAATGCACCGATCAATACCGTGGTCATCGCCACTCGTCACCACTTGCATGCCAGCCAGGTCGTAGCGGCCTTGACGGCTGGGAAAAACGTCTTTTGCGAGAAGCCGCTCTGCTTGTCGGAGGATGAACTGCGATTGATTCTTCGCGCCTACTACGGAGCTGAGACCGAGCGGCCTGCCCTGATGGTCGGCTTTAACCGCCGTTTCGCCCCCATGACCGTGCGGATGAGGTCATTCCTTGCGCCGATTTCAGAGCCGCTCGCATTGCACGTTCGCGTCAACGCCGGATCTCTCCCTCCCGATCATTGGGTCAATGATCGCGAGCAAGGCGGAGGACGGATCCTCGGAGAGGTCTGCCACTTTGTTGATCTGCTGATGTTCCTTGCAGGATCTCCGATTATAGAAGTGGAAGCTCGCGCGCTTGCCGCTGGGTCGCGCTACAGCGGTGACAATGTGCTGGTTTCGCTGCGCTTCGCGAATGGCTCCGAAGGGACCATCAGTTATCTCGCCAACGGCGACCGTTCTTTTTCGAAAGAGCGGATCGAGGTATTTGGCGGAGGAAGCACCGCTGTGCTCGACGACTTCCGTCGACTGGAACTGGTGCGGAATGGGCGCAAAGAAACAGTCAACTCTCGTTGGCGTCAAGACAAAGGACACCGCGCTGAATGGGAAGCGTTTGCGCAGTCGGTACAACGAAGCGCCCCTGCGATCCCGATCGAGGAATTGGTGTGCTCGGCCCTCGCAACTTTCCAGATCGAGAAATCGGTCGCCACAGGAGAGCGCCTTGAAGTGGACACCACCACCTTCCTCGAATCGATCCGGCGGTCAACTCTCAGCTCCAGCCTGGACGAATGACCCGGCAACAGACCCGACCTGATTAGGAGAAATAGCTAGCTCATGCTGATTTTGGGCCTCAATATGTTTCACGCCGACGCCTCCGCGGCGATTGTCGTCGACGGAGAGGTTAAGTTTGCCGTCGCAGAAGAGAGGTTAAACCGTCACAAACACTTTGGCGGCTTCCCCGCTCTCGCGGTCAAGGCGTGCTTAGATGCCGCGGGCGCTCGCATTTCGGACGTGGAGCACGTGGCCGTCGGCCAGGACAGCGATGCGAATCTAGCCAAGAAAGTTCAGTACGCGCTCAGCAATCCGGCAAAGATCCTCAACTTCATTCGCCTTCGCCAACGCAAAGAAGCGATGCGCGACGTGCGCTCGCTTCTGGCGAAGGTTCTTGATGTGGATTCGGCGCAATTGCGCTTTCAGGAACATCACCTCGAACATCACATTGCGCACATTGCCAGCGCGTATTACTGCTCGCCATGGGAGAAGGCTGCAGGATTTAGCTATGACGGGTCGGGGGATTTCGTCTCCACCATGATGGCGCGGTGCGAGGGCAATGAGATTGAAGTGCTGGAGCGTGTGTTCCTGCCCCACTCGCTCGGCAGCCTCTACACCATGATTTGCGAATTCATCGGCTACTCGAAATACGGCGACGAAGGCAAAGTGATGGGCCTTGCTCCGTACGGAAAAGAAACGTATTGCGACGAAATCAGCAAAATCGTCAGTCCGAAGAATGGCGGCTTTCAATTAGATCTGGGTATTTCAAGCCGCTGGGCAGCAATCAGGGCATGCAAGTCTTGCCCGACGGAACCGTGCGCCTTGCTCGCCACTTCTCCGATCGCATGGAGAAGCAATTCGGAGAACAGCGAAAGCCAAACGCCGAGATTGCGCAGCGCGACATGGATCTGGCGTTTGCGGTGCAGCATCGCTTCGAGGAAATCGTTTTTCATTTGTTGAATGGCCTTCACGCAACAGTCCCGATAGACGATCTCGCAATGGCAGGGGGATGCGCGCTCAACAGCGTGGCCAATGGCAAGATATTCGATCGCACACCGTTCCGCCGAACATACATTCAGCCGGCCGCAGGTGATGAAGGGCTCGCCATTGGAGCGGCTCTCCACACGTATCATTCCGTCTTAAAGCAGCCTCGCCGCCACGAATTGAAACGCTCTTATCTTGGCCCGGAATTTTCCGAATCGAGGATTCAGTCAGCGCTGCAAAGTGCAGGCCTGCGATATCGCAAGCTCGAGCGAGGCGCTCTGCTCGAGGAAACCGCAGAACAGATTGCGGCAGGAAATGTGGTTGGATGGTTTCAAGGTCGCATGGAATGGGGACCGCGCGCGCTCGGGAATCGCTCGATTGTTGCGCATCCGGGCTTGCCGAATATGAAAGACGTGCTTAATGCAAGAATCAAGCACCGTGAATGGTTTCGTCCATTTGCACCGTCGATCATGGCTGATCATCAGCATGAATATTTTGAACATGATCATCCTTCGCCGTTCATGTTGCACGTTTACAAAATCCGGCCGGAAAAACGGAAGGAACTGTGCGCGGTCAACCATGTGGACGATACGGGGCGGTTGCAGACCGTGACGCGCGAAGAAAATCCGATGTACTACGACCTGATTGCCGCTTTCCACCGCAAGACGGGAATACCGGTCATCCTCAACACCAGCTTCAACGAAAACGAACCCATTGTGTGCACGCCTGAAGAAGCCATCGACTGCTTCCAGCGTACACGCATGGATGTGCTCGCCATCGGACCGTTCCTGGTGGCCAAATCGAACTCGACCCGGCAAGCAGCAACTGCTTCTTCGGAGCCGAAGCGTAGCGACGGGTAGCCGATTTCAACTGAAGTCAATGCAAGAAGGGTGCTGTCGCAGCGACGACGATACCGAGCACTCCCAATACGATGCCGAGCCACCAGAAAATCCTGCGTCCCGAGAGCAGCGTAATCGAAGTAATCACTAATCCGATTTCGAGGAAAACTTCCGCCAGATCATAACGGTCGGCGCGATCTCGCTCGGTGGCGACTTCGCCTTCCATTTCGCGAGCTTTGTCTTCGATTTCTTTCTGCTCATCTTTATAACGCGCCGCTTCTCCGGAATATTTCTCGCGGAGCTTCGCCAGGTTTGCTGCGTCGGTCGTAGCCTGGACCGACGTGAGGTCTGTGAATAGTTCGTCGGTATGGCGGCGGATATTTTTCGCCTGGTAAAACGCCCACTGGTCGGAGGATTTCGCCTGTAAGACAACTTCTTCGGTGTGGGCGCGGTGTCCCAGCAGGGAAACCACGGCGACCAGCACCGCAAGGATGGCCATGGTCACCGATACCGGAGCAAGCGTCGGATCTTCTTTCGCGTGCTCGGCATGCTCTTTCAGTTCGTTTAACTCTTCTGACATCTCGTCACTCTCCCATGACCTTGACGATGACGCGCTTGTCGCGCTGTCCATCGAATTCAGCGTAAAAGATTCTCTGCCATGTACCGAGATCGAGTTTCCCTGCCGTGATGGGCACGATGACCTCGTGGTGAATTAACAGGGCTTTCAAGTGCGAATCCCCGTTGTCTTCGCCCGTTTCGTGGTGCTTGTAATCCTTGCGGAATGGCGCCAGATGTTCCAGCCACTGATCGATATCTTCAATCAGCCCACTCTCATTATCGTTTACGTATATGCCGGCAGTAATGTGCATGGCGGAAACGAGCACCATGCCTTCCTTGACGCCGCTCTTGCGGACGATTTCTTCGACCTGGGGCGTGATGTGCACATAAGCGCGATGCGCCTTCGTGTGAAACTTCAAGTATTCGGTGAGAGTTTTCATCAAGCAATCCTCTGCAGGATTTAGTGCAGAGACTCCGCAATCTTTCCGCCGGCTAGCAGCTCGGCGATTCGCGACAGATCGTTATACATGACGCGGTCCCTTTCCATGATCGGACAAACCGACCGGATCGCTGCGTGTGCGGCCTGCCCGCGCTTCGAAGTTTTCAACGGAGCCAGAAAATCAAGCGCCTGCGCAACCGCCATAGCTTCGATCGCGAGCACATTGCGGGTGTTGTCAAGGATCCGCCTGAGTTTGAGCGCGGCTGTCATCCCCATCGAAACGTAATCTTCCTTATTGCCCGAGGTTGTAATCGAGTCGACGGAGGCCGGATGAGCCAACACCTTATTCTCGCTAACGAGCGCTGCGGCGGTGACTTGGGGCATCATGAAACCCGAGTTGAGGCCCGCTCCCGGAGCCAAGAATGGCGGCAATCCTTCGCTGAGTGCGGGATTGACCAACCGTTCGATTCTCCGTTCGCTGATGCCCGCAAGCGCACTTAAGGCGATCGCCAGGAAATCCAGGGCGAATGCAAGAGGTTCTCCGTGGAAATTCCCGCCGGAGATCACGTCGCCTTCCGCATTCTTCGCGTCGGTGATGAACACGAGCGGATTATCGACGGCGGAGTTCGCCTCGGTTTCGAATGTGCTGCGGCAGTGTTCCAGGGTATCGCGCACGGCGCCGTGAACCTGTGGGATGCAGCGAAGAGAATAAGCGTCTTGCACGCGGCCGCAGTCGCGGTGGGACTCGCGAATCTGGCTGCCTTCCAGCATGCGGCGCAGGTTGGCCGCGGTCTTGATCTGCCCGCGGTGAGGGCGTGCGTTGTGGATGCGCTCGTCGAACGCCGTATCGGTCCCCTTCAGCGCATCACAACAGAGTCCGCCCAGCACATCCGCGGAATCCACCAGAATTTCTGCCCCGAGAAGAGAAAGCGTGCCAACGGCCAACATCGCCTGCGTCCCGTTAATCAGGGAAATCGTTTCCTTCGACTCGAGCACGAGCGGCTTGATTTGCGCACGCTTTAAAGCATCGGCGCTTGGGATGCGAACTCCCTTCTCGTCGAGGCATTCCCCTTCTCCGATCAGCGCGAGCGCCAGGTGCGCGAGCGGAGCCAGATCGCCGCTAGCGCCTACACTGCCTTGCGAGGGCACAAACGGAGTGACTCCGCGATTTAGCAATTCGCAAAGCGTATCGATGACGACAGCCCGCACTCCCGAGTGGCCCTTGGAGAGCGAATTCGCGCGAAGCAGCATCATGGCGCGAGTTTCAGGCACGGACAGAGGCGCTCCAACTCCGACGGCGTGCGATCGCACGAGATTGACCTGCAGTTCGCGGATCTGATCACCGGCGATCTGAACATCGCTCAATTTCCCGACGCCGGTGGTGATCGCATAAGCGACTCTGTTGCCGGCTACGATTTCGTCTACCACGGCGCGCGCCTGCTTGACGGCTTCGCGTGCATCCGGGGCAAGCAGCACGGCACGCCGGTCGACGGCAACTTCGCGCACAGCTTCGAGCGTCAGATCGTTTCCTGTAATGTGAAGTGCGTTCAAGGGGCTCCCCGAGTGATAGTCACTTTCCAACTGCAGTGCGGAAGACGCGCAAATACTTTTGGGGCAAACTTGCCACTTTCATATTTGAATCCGTAACGATATGCGTGGTCTCTCCTTCGGCCAGCAGAGCGCCAGTTCCAGCGCGAGTGAGTTCATAAGTAAAGATGATCACAGACTTACGAACGGCTTTGAGCTTTGTACGTACCAGCACTTCTTCGTCGTAATAAACAGGCGCACGGTAGCGGCAAGTCGCCTCGACCACTGCGATGAAGCGTCCGTCTTCCTTTTCCATCTCTTTGTAGGAAAAGCCCATCTCGCGCATGAGTTCCACACGTCCAACTTCAAACCAGATGAGGTGGTTCGCGTGATATACGACTCCCATCTGGTCGGTTTCGGCATAGCGCACCCGCAAGCGCGTCTCGTTCCAATGATTATTCTTGGAAGTCATTTGCCGGTCCACACCGGTTTGCGCTTTTCCAGAAATGAAGTGATTCCTTCGCGAAAATCAGCGGTGGTCCGGATCGCGGCATTTTCTCGAACCGCGGAGTCAATCTGGGCATCCAACTCGCCTCGGCCATGGTCGGTGAGCAACTGCTTCGTGGCTCGCAGCGATGCAGAGCTGTTGGCCGTGAGTACCGCGGCTAGCTCGTGAGCGCGGGTAAGCAGATTCTCCGGAGCAACAATCTCGCTGACCAGCCCCATCTGTCGCGCTTCGTCCGATCCGAAGATTCTTCCCGTCAGCAGCAGATCCCGGGCCTGTTTCTCGCCGATCTGGCGGAGCAAGAACGTTGAGACGATCGCCGGAACGAAACCGATGCGAACTTCCGTATATCCAAACTTCGCCTCAGGCACTGCGATGGTGAAGTCGCACAATAGAGCCAAACCTGTCCCGCCCGCAACCGCCGGGCCGTTCACGGCCGCGATCGTAACTTTCGGAAATTCGTAGAGCGACCGGAAGAGCCGCACCATCGTCTGGGAATCTTCGAGATTTTGCTCTGGTGTTCGGCCCAGCAGGGATTTCAGATTTTCCAAATCCATTCCCGAGCAGAAGGCCTTCCCGGCTCCAGTCAGAATCAGGACGATTGCTTCGGACTTCACGACTTCGTCGAATGCTCGCAGCAAGTCGTCAATCAGTTCGAAACTGATCGCGTTCCGCTTTTCGGGCCGGTTCAGCATGATGGTCGCGACCGCGCCATCGTATGCGAGTTGGATGGTATTGAAGGTCATGGGAAGCTGGCCAGTGATCTCACCGATGGTCACTGATAATCGACATCCGACAATGGCTCTGATCTGCGATCCGCGGGGATCTATGGCAGACTAATCCGCGGCGTGCGACTCTGAGTACTTCACCGCCATTCCTCCAGTCGCCTTCAGAAGACTATCGAGTGGCTTCAGAGCTGGCAAGTCCGCGCCGCGCTGCCGGAGGGCGTCGATCACTTTTTCCGTCGGGATATTGCCCACAAGAGCATCCTGCGCAAAGGGACATCCGCCAAGCCCGCCCAACGCGGAATCAAAGCGACGGCAGCCGGCACCATATGCGGCGACGATTTTCTCAGTAGCCTGCTCAGGGCGGCTGTGCAAATGTACGCCAATCTCAAGGTAGTCATACTTGGCCATCACTGCGCCGACCAGGTCGCTGATCTCCTGCGGGCTGGCCATGCCAACCGTATCTGCCAGAGAGATCATGTGCAGATTGTCCACTTCCATCAGCGAGATGGCCTCGATGACCTCGTCGGGATTCCACAGATCTCCGTAGGGATTGCCGAAGGCCATCGAGATATACACGACGACATCAAGCCCCGCGTCATCCGCCTTCTTCTGGATCCTTTCCAGTTCTTCCAGAGCTTCTTCCGGAGACTGGTTCTGGTTCTTCCTCAGGAACGTCTCGGAGATCGAATAGGGGAATCCTAGAGTCGAGACGGCTTTCGTGTCGATGGCTCGTTGCGCGCCTTTCTCATTCACGACGATGCCAATGATTTCAACGTCATCCGGCGGGTCGAGTTCTCTCAGGACTTCTTCAGAATCCGCCATCTGCGGAACGGCCTTGGGCGACACGAAAGAAACCGCGTCGATATGCTTGAAGCCAACGCAGATCAGGGCTTTCAGATAATCGACCTTCAGATCGGCGGGAATGATCCCCTTCAGCCCTTGCCAGGCATCGCGAGGACACTCAATCAGTTTGACCAGGTCACTCATTTGAAATTCTTAGCCACGGATTTGCACGGACTGCACGGGGTTCGAAAAAACCAATAAATCTGCAGAACTCCGCGGCGAATTGGCTATGTCTGCAGAACTCCTACCTTGAACTCCGGCACATCCGGGTTCAGGGCCGCGGCCTCTAACGCCTGCGTAATGGCGTCGCGGGTTTCAATGGGATCGATAATCTTGTCGATCCATAAGCGCGCAGCACCGTAGCGGGGGTCGGTTTGTTCATCGTAAGTGCGCTTCACCGATTCGTAGAGCTCTTTCCGCTCTTCTTCGCTCAACTTCTTCCCGCCACGCTCCAGTTGTTTTACCTTGATCTCGACCAGGGTTCCGGCAGCCGAATCACCGCTCATCACCGCATAGCGCGCCGTCGGCCAGGCAAACACGAAGCGCGGATCGAAGGCCTTTCCGCACATGGCATAGTGGCCGGCGCCGAACGATCCGCCAACGATCACCGTAATCTTCGGCACGACCGAATTGGAAACAGCGTTGACCATCTTCGCGCCGGCTTTTATGATGCCGCTCCACTCAGCGTCGCGCCCGACCATAAATCCGTTTACATCATGAAAAAAAACCAGCGGAATCAGATTCTGGTTGCAATCCATGATGAAGCGGGCGGCCTTCTCGGCGGACTCGGTGTAGATGACACCGCCGAACTCAACCCGCTTGTGGCCTTCGTGATCGGTCTGTTGCGCGTGCAGTTTCTGATTGGCAACGATGCCGACCGCAAAGCCGCCGATGCGGCCATAGCCGCAAATCAGCGTCTTGCCATACTCAGGCTTGTACTCATCGAAGCGGCTGCCGTCGAGCACCCTCGCCAGCACTTCCTTCATATCGTAGGGGCGCCCGGGCGATGGATCGTAGATTCCGTAGATCTCTTCGGCGGCCAGCGCAGGCTCGACAGGCTTCTTGCGGTCCCACGGAGAAAGACGCCGGTATCCCCACTTCTCGACGATCGATCGAATGCGCGCGATGCAGGCTTCATCATCGGGCTCGCGAAAATCAACCGTGCCGCTGATCGCCGAGTGCATCGCGGCTCCTCCGAGATCCTCCGCCGACACTTTCTGGCCGATGGCCGCCTGCACCAGCGCCGGACCGGCAAGAAACAGGCCGCTGCCGTCGGTCATGAGGACGTGGTCGCACATCACCGGCAAATACCCACCGCCAGCCACGCACATACCCATGATCGCGGCAATCTGCGGGATGCCCATCGCCGACATCACAGCATTGTTGCGGAAAACGCGTCCGAAATCGTCGGTATCGGGAAAAACATCCTCCTGCAGCGGCAGGAAAACGCCGGCAGAATCGACGAGGTAGATCGTGGGAATACGGTTCTCGATGGCGATGTTCTGGGCGCGGATGACCTTTTTCGACGTCATCGGAAAAAACGCGCCGGCCTTCACCGTGGCGTCATTGGCGATGATCATCACCATCCGCGTCTGCACCCGGGCCATGCCGGTGATCACGCCGGCGGCGGGGGCGCCTCCCCATTCCTCGTACATCCCATGCGCGGTATAGAGGCCCAATTCGAAGAATGAATCTGGATCGGCGAGCAAATGAATGCGCTCGCGGGCCGTCAACCGGCCTTTGGCATGCTGGTTCTCAATCGCTTTCGGGCCTCCGCCCTCGCAGATCTTTTCGCCTTCATTCCGCACCTGCGACATCAGGTCGGCCAGGAAACGCATGTTGGCCTCGAAGCGCGCTGACGTCGGATCGACTTTTGTTGCCAACAGCGTCCCGGACGCCGAGGAGTTCACTGCGAGAGTTTCGTTGCGGTTCGGCATGGATCGAAGGAGCGGACTGACTACGGTATAACAGGCGGGCAGAAAGGCGCAATGCAGTGGGCTCCCGAGGCCTGCGGCATTCGACGGGTCATTGCGCGATCCTGCAAATCGCGTCGGCGATGGGATCAGCGGCAATTGCGTCGATCAATCCGATGCCGAGTGCATCTGCGGCACTAACTTTCTCGGCCGCGACAAACATCTGCAGGGCACGACCCTTGCCGATCAGTCGCGGAAGACGCTGCGTCCCTCCCCATCCGGTGATCAGTCCCAACGCCGCGCCGCGATGCCCCAAAACGGCGCAAGGAGCGCCGATGCGGCGGTGACACGCGAGTGCCAGATCCAAGCCACCTCCCATGCAGTACCCGGAGATGGCAGCATAAACCGGCGCGGGAAAGCTTTCGATCGCGGCCATGAGAGCCTGGCCCATCTTGGAAAATTCGCAGGCTCCGGGACCGTCGAGAGCCGCAATCTCTTGCAATTCCGCGCCGGCGGAAAAACATCTGTCGTTTCCGGCGATGACGAGCGGTTTCGGTTCCCGCCGCAACCGTGCGAACTCATCCGTGAGAGAGAGGACGCATTCGCGCGTCAGACGATTGGTCCCATCGTCGGAGGCGAGGCGTAGAACGCAAACTCCATGAACCCATTCGAGCTGAAATGTGGAGTGCGACATCGAACTTAGACACGTACGAAGAGCAGAATCGAGGGGCGAACTTATGGGTTGCGTACAACCCACTCCGCCAGACGGCAGCCGTCCTCCTCCAGAAGAAAGGTTCCCACCCCGAAACATTCGCCCACGATGCGCTGGGACTCAGAATCTCGGATCGCCCGGGTGATCCATTGCTGCCCGACCCGGTACTGAGCCGCGGTGAACCACTTCTGTGGCAGTACTTCGACCAATCCCGCTTGCAAGTAGAAAACAAAGATCGCGAATGCCGGGTCGTCGTTCGACATGGCTTTGTAACTGGTGGGAACGATTACCTCATCGACGGCTGAGAATTCCGGCGGAACTTGAATCTTGTGCGTACCAGGCCCAAGCGCCAACGGAGTTTCAAAATCTGCGATCGGAGGCGTTGCAGCGTAGATGCGCTCGGATGAAGCTTTGAACCAGCCGGCGACCTCGGCAAGATCGAATGCCTTGAGCTGGTCGGGATCGAAACAAGCCAGGCGAAGGTTGCGGCCCTCCGGGCACCAGACACCGAGAAAGTGCGGCTGTACCAGAAATGGACGGCAATACGTATTCAGCGCGAGGCGCGCTTTATCGGGCTCCTGTTCAAGCCCGAGAGTGACGAGATGGGCAAGCGCACCTTCTGATCCGTGATGCGTCCAGCGGAAGCGCTGGCCAGCGAGTGAGCGAAAGGAAGGAAAGCTTTCCCAGTACCATGGAGCCGGACCGACGGCCTGAGAAAGGATCTTGCTGACACGAGACGCATCGATGCCGGACATCAGCCGGCCGCCGGCACGCCGGGCCCCTTCACATGAGTGCGGATGAATTGAACGATGTCGTCCATGGCAGTCCCGGGCTGAAAGATTGCCGCCACCCCTGCCTTTTTGAGACCGTCGACGTCCTGGTCCGGGATAATGCCGCCGACCAGCACGATAACGTCTTCCATCTTGTTCTGCTTCAGCAAGTCCATGACCCGCGGGACAATCGCGTTGTGTGCGCCCGAGAGAATCGAGAGCCCGATCACCTGGACATCTTCCTGCAAGGCCGCAGTCACGATCATCTCGGGAGTCTGGCGGAGGCCGGTGTAGATCACTTCCATCCCCGCGTCACGCAGAGCACGGGCTATAACCTTCGCCCCGCGGTCGTGTCCGTCCAAGCCCGGCTTAGCAACCAGGACGCGAATTTTGATGTCAGCCATCGGACACCATTTAACCACAGAGGACACTGGGGTTCACAGGGCCGTCAGGAATGCGTCTTGGATTAAAGCGTTTTGATGTCCAGACTCCGCCACATGTACCAGCAAGCCACGCTGCGGTAGGGCTCCCATGCTCGAGCGATTTTTTCCATATCCTTCGGCTTGGGCAACTTGCGTTTCCTGTAATGCTTTTTCACGGCTACCTGCACTCCGTAATCGCCCGTGGGAAGCACATTGGGACGGCGCAGCGAAAACATCAGAAACATGTGCGCAGTCCAGACGCCAACGCCTTTTACTTGGGTGAGATGCTGGATGACTTCTTCGTCCGGAAGGTCGGGAAGACGCTTGAAATCGAGCAATCCGGCAGCGGTCTTCGCAGCGAGGTCTTTCAAGTAAGACGATTTTTGTTTCGACAGGCCAACGCTTCGGAGCTGTTCGTCCGTAAGTTTGAGGATCCCTTCCGGAGTCAGCGGCTCTCCGGCAAGGTCGGCAAAGCGCTGGAAGATGGTCGCAGCCGCCTTGCCGTTCAGTTGTTGATAGACAATCGCCTCAGCCAGCCGAGAAAAATCTGCCTCGGCAAATTGCATGCGGCACGGACCGACTCGCTCGATGATGGCGCGCAGGACCGGATCACATTTCTTGAGATGATTCACTGCCTTTCGCATGGCCTATACGTTTATCATAAAACGCTTGGCGATGGCGAACAAAATACGAAATACGCGACGAGTGACTATTGCGGCTTCTTCACCGCGATACCCATCACTTCGTATTTTCCACCGCGCAACAGCGTGGCCGCCCCGATGAAAGCGCGCGCAGGATAGTCGCCGTGGAAATAGGTCTTGTAGACGTTGTTAAAAGTCTCGTAGAACTTGAGATCCGTACAGAAGACTTGCACGGTGACCACGTCGTCCATGGTCAGTCCGGCTTGCTCAACGGTCGACTTCACGCCGTCCATCACCAGGCGTGCCTCGTCTTCGGCGCTGGCGGGAGGCGTGCCGGTTTTGGGGTCCAGCCCGATGTGGCCGGCAATAAACAGCGTGTTCCCGACCAAAACGCCGTCGCTGAACGGCAGGGCCTTCATGTCCGCGGCACGTGGCTTGACGATATATTTACGCTCGGCAGCGTTCGCCGCTACACAGAACGTCAGAAACATAAATAACGCAACGATCTTCAGTTTCATGGTTTCCTCACCTCGCTGATTGAAATTGGACTCGCAGATTACCACGTTAGCGAAGAGCAGTCAGCGCGATTCCGGCGATTCCTCCGCCCAGCACGACCCATGCCGGACTCACCTTCCATCGCAACAGCACGCCGAGGGAGACGATCGCGATCATCCATGATGTCCACGCTCGCAGGGCATCCGCTCCCAATTGAAACGTTACTCCCGCCATCAGAGACAGGGCGCACACATTCACCGAATCGAGAAAAGCTGAAATCCAGACTGATTTCCGCAAGCGGAACAGAACCGGGGCCAGCAGCGCGACATAGAAGAACGACGGCAGAAAGATTCCGACGGTCGCCACGGCAGCTCCGGGCGCGCCTCCGAGAATGTAACCAATAAACGTCGCCGTCGAGAGAACAGGTCCGGGAGTGAACTGGCCGATCGCCACAGCATCCAGGAGTTGCTGGCGCGTCAGCCATGCATGCTGCTGGACAAGTCCCTGCTCGAGAAACGCCAGGAGCACGTATCCACCGCCATAGAGGACTGCTCCCACTTTGAGGAAAAACAAACCGATCCTGGTGATCGATGGCTCTGCCGACAAGAGTTCCCGCCGCGGCTGATGCGACGACCGCTACAGTCGTTGAGCGAAACGATGCCATCCGCAAGGCTTTCCACCAACCTGGCGTCAGAACGCGGAAAGGGACCACAACCGAGACGAGCGTGGCACCAGCAGCACGTATGCTTACAGCCCGCCGCACCAGCATTCCGATCAGCGCCGCCACCCAGCAAGATTGCAATCGGATTAGCGCCTAAGAAAAAAGCCGCGAGCGCTAAACCGCCGAGCACCGCCAGGCCTACGTCGCGCACCGCGGTTTTTCCCAGACGCCAGATCGCGATTCCGATGACTGCAATGACTGCCGACTTGATTCCCGCAAGCACCGAAGCCGCTTGCGGCAGACCGCCGAAGCGCACATAAGCCCAAGCGAAAATTCCAGTGATGAGAGCCGCCGGCAGAATGAAACTGGCTCCTGCAACGCACAAACCGGCCCAGCCAGCGCGCACGAAGCCCACATTGATGGCAATCTCGGTGGATGTTGGGCCGGGGATCAGATTGGCAGCTCCGAGCATGTCGAGAAACTGTTGCTGCGTAAGCCACTGCCGTTTGCGGACGACCTCGGCCTCGATCAGTGCGACGTGGGCCGCCGGACCGCCGAAACTAATCGCGCCAACCTTTAGAAACAGAATGGATAGTTCGCGCAACCGAGCAATGTTCCCTCCATTGGGAGCGGGCGATTCCGCCGGAGAGCGGGTCACAGTGTTCACGCAGCTTTGTGCTCACCGCTACGGAAGTTCTCAATCAGATGTTCAGAGGTGCGCAGTGAAAAGGCCAGAATGCTGATCGTGGTGGTCTTGTCGGTGCAGTTCAAGAAGACGCTGGCATCGCAGACGTAGAGGTTCGGAACATCGTGGGTTTGCCCGAAGCGGTTAGTGACAAATTTTTTCGGATCATTCCCCATGCGGCAGGTTCCGGTCTCGTGCAGGCTAAAACCGGGAATTTCTGGAGAATCTCCAGATCCTTCAAGCACACCGCCTGCCGCGCGCAGCACTTCAGTGCAAACTTCTTTCGAGTGCTCCCACATCTTCAGAATGTTCTCATCCCACTGAAAGTGCATGCGCGCCACCGGAATTCCATAAGGATCTTTTACCTCGGGGTCGAGATCCAGGAAATTCGTGTCGGACCGCAAGGTGGGCGCCTGAATCCCAAAGCTCACTGGTGCAGGATAGCGCCGCTTGACTTCCCGTTTGAACGACGATCCGAATCCATCCAGATTGGTCGCAAATCCCGGAAATTCCTCGCAGCCGCCATCCGGATAGACGGAGTATCCGCGAATAAATTTCTCTTCGTGCGGGTCTTTCAGGTTTTGCCAACGAGGCATCCATGCAATGGTGCTGTCGCCTACGTGGTCCGGAAAACTAGGCTGCCCCAGCAATTGCGGCAAGTATCCGCGAGCGGATTCGCCGTAGAGATGATCGCAAAGGTTGCGTCCCAATTGCCCGCTGGAATTTGCAATCCCATCGGGCCAATGGCGCGACTTCGAGTTCAGCATAATCCGAGCCGACTCGACGCACGAAGCCGCGACTACCACCGCTCGGCCGTAGACCTCGACTTCCTGTTTGGTCTTGCGGTCAATGTAAGCCACACCCGTCGCGTGGCCGTTCTCGTCCACGAGAACGTCCTTTGCCAGAGCATCGGTGCGCAATTCCAGATTTTTCGTCGCCTCGGCCTTGGGTAACAGGAAATAGGGAGTAGAGAAAAACGCCCCGACATCGCATCCGGTCGTGCATTCGCCACAAAAGTGGCAAGCCGGGTGTCCTTCATGCGGCTGCGTCAGCTGTGCGCAGCGGTCCGGCAGATAGGGTACGCCAACTTTTTCGCAGCCTGCCTGCAAAATGAAGTCGAGACAGCGGAATTTAAACGCCGGCAAGTACGTTCCATCCGGATTGCTGGGACGATTCTGTACCGTGCTGGCTACGCCGATCATCTTTTCGACCCTCGTGTAGAAGGGGCTGATCTCGTCATAAGTAATCGGCCAGTCGACGTCGTAGCCATCGAGCGACGCCGCGTGGAAATCAATGTCGCTGAAACGGGCCGAACTGCGCCCCCAGAAATTTGTCTTGCCACCGACGGCATTGCATCGCGGCCACATCCATTTCGTTCCAGGCGCCACAGTGAAAGGAATTTCGTGGTCCCACGCGACTTTGGTGTATTCATTGTCCATGTAGCCGAACGATTCGCCGTGCCGCCTGGGATCGTCGAGGCCGCGAAACTTCATGTCCCACGGCATGCGGTGGTATCGAAAATCTTTTTCCGGATTGAGCCGCTTGCCTGCGTTGAGCGCGCACACTTTCAAGCCGGCCTCGCACAGCGTCTTGATCGCCATGCCGCCGCCAGCGCCGGTTCCAATCACGATTACGTCGTAGATATTCTTGGCCATGGTTTCTAAGTCGCCTACGAATTCATGGGTGTAAGGTGCCGGTGCTCGCGATCATCCTTGTGCGGACACTCGGGCGACTCCGAATAAAACTTGAGCGCCGGATTGTCCAGCTCTTTGTATCCAATCTCGCTGGTATAGAAACCGGTCACGGTGTACTCGCGCATGAGCGCGAAGAATTTCCTTCCGTCTTCTTCGCCGGGCCGTGCCTTGTCTTTGAAGCCGAGAGGAGTGAGCAGGGCAACCTCCTGCTCAGCGGTCAGGCCGGTAAATGGTTTTCCATAGTTCCGTTCACTGTGAGCGTTCAGCCATGCCAATCCCAAGCGGAATTGATACTGGGCATCCGGCTCGTTCGCGACCATGAAATCGACGAACTCCGCAACACCCGCTTCTTTCGCACCGGGTGTGGCGTCGCTGGGGATGATGATATCGGCGAGCCGCTCGACCGCTGCGTACTCCGAGTCTGTGAAGAATTGCGGACGGTAGGCTGCAGGCTTGATCTGCAGCGCGGCGTTGCCGATATGGCCGCAAGCAAATCCCCATTTGCTGAAACCGGGAAAGTGCGCCGCAGCGGCCGCTGTCCCGAGAATACGCAACACTTCCCGCCTGTGAATTCCCTGCCCTGCCATAGTTTTCTCTCTTACCGAATTCCCATGAACAGCGACCGCGGATTCGAGCGCTCGGAATATGAACGCGATGTCTAACTCCGCGGAACTGCCGTCTCTTATGAGAGGAACTTTATGGTTTCCTCCACCAGGGTCGCCGTCGGCTTGTACGGATCACCGGGCGCGTCATACTCGATCGAGCAATATCCCCTGTAGCCATGTTTTTTCAAGATGGCAAATGTCTTGGCCAAATCGACGTGGCTGGCTTTGCCCTGATCATCCACCTCTCCATCTTTAACGTGGCAGATTCCGTAGGCATGCGCGAACATCGCCTCCAGCGCACGTTCGTTGAACTCCTCGTCGCGCGCAGCCAGAGAGTTGCCGAAATCCGGCAGCGCTCGCAGCCACGGGCTGTTGACCTTCTCAATCACCTGAACGATGAAGAACGGATCTTCGCTGACCGGATTGTCGTTTTCCAGATGGATCACGACGTTCCTTTTCGCCCCGTAGTCTGCCACACGCGCCAGCGTGTCGGCACAGCGCGCCACATCCGGCTTGGAATCCTTGGCGCCATCAATGTGCGTGCGAATACTGGGAGAGCCCAGGGCAGCTCCTACGTCGACCCACTGGTTGCTTGCGGTCACCGCTCGTGCGCGCTCGGCCGGGTCCGCAGCATATTGGCTGTGGCCACCATCCACGGCGATATCGACAACGGCTGAGTGAGCTTTCTCAACCGCCGAGCGGAATTCCCCGAGATACTTTGGATCGGTCGACGGGAAGATCGGACTCCACGGCTCGATCTTGTGCACGTTGAACTTCTCCGCAACATGGGCCGCGAAATCCTTGAGTTCGATCTGTTGAGCTAAAGGGACGGTGCTGGGAGTTTTTCCGTCCCACCCCTTCCATCCCACGATGAATTCACGGAATGGATAAGCCGCCACCGAGACCCGGTCGCGTGGCGCCGAAGGGAAGTTCACAGAGGGGCCCGTCGCTGCTCGCGCAAACTCTGGAATGACCCATGCTGAGGCCGCCATTGCCGCACACTGGCCGAGAAATTGTCTTCGTGTCGCGTTCATGCGCGCCAGTGTAACAGGAAATTATTGAGGCGGTGCGGACGGCAATCAGCCGAATAAAGTGCATGACTTTTCAGCCGCTTCCTTGCTAGTTAGTATGAATACATCAGTACGGCGAGTTCGAGCTTAGTCTGCACGTCAACTCGGGCCAACCATTTCGTCTCACCGCAGTGCCATGGAGATTACGAAATCAAGCGGTGTCTTCGATCCCCGGTATTTTTGTCCCTATTGGTTCTGGAGATGTTGTTCAAGAAACGCGGGACATACGCTGCCTGGATGCTGGGACACTTTAGGATAATGCGATGAGTGATGGGGCAGTTTCTTTCGGAGCGGAACCGGCGGTCTGGCGTCCCGCGGCCAATCCCTGGCTCATCGCCGTCACCGTCTCCATGGCAGCGTTTATGGAAGTGCTTGACACTGCCATTGCGAATGTCGCTCTGCCGCATATCGCCGGCAATCTGGGCGCGAGTAATGACCAGAGCACATGGGTGCTCACGTCGTATCTCGTCGCCAACGCCATTGTTCTCCCGATTACCGGATGGCTGGTGAGTTTCTTCGGACGCAAGCGATTTTTCATGGCCTGCATGGCCATCTTTACCCTGAGTTCTCTATTTTGCGGAATCGCTCCTAGTCTCGGCTTTCTACTACTGTTCCGCGTAATCCAAGGCGCTGGAGGAGGAGGCTTGCAGCCCATGGCCCAGGCGATTCTGGCGGATACCTTCCCTCCGGAAAAGCGCGGTCTCGCATTTTCTATATACGGAATCACTGCGGTTTGCGCCCCCGCGATTGGGCCCACGCTGGGCGGTTGGCTTACCGATAACGCATCGTGGCGATGGATATTCCTAATCAATCTGCCGGTTGGTCTTCTAACCCTGGCCCTCGTATTGCGATTGATCGAAGATCCGCCTGACATGGTTCGCCGCAAGCGATCGGAGATCAAACTCGATTACGTGGGATTCTCGCTGCTCGCATTGGGAGTCGGCGCTTTGCAAATCATGTTGGACAAGGGACAAGAGGATGACTGGTTCGGATCCCACTTCATCACCACCCTGGCAATCACCGCGGCAGTCTGCCTGACAGTGCTCGTTGTGTACGAGTGGTTTCACAAGGATCCGATCGTCGATGTCCGTCTGTTCAAGCACGCAAACTTCGCCACGGCGAACATGATGATGTTCATGGTTGGCGCGGTCTCGTTCGCGACGACGGTTCTAATGCCGCAGTTTCTTCAGACGCTGATGGGCTATACCGCGCAGTCGGCGGGTATGGTTCTCTCGGTGTCGGCCATCCTGCTTTTGCTCGAACTGCCGCTTGTCGGGCGGTTGATCGGACGATTCCAATCGCGCTATCTCATCGCGTTCGGATGGATCACGCTGGCGGTCGGAATGTACATTTCGACCCAAAGGATCGATCTGCTCATCAGCTTTCGTGCTGCTACATTGCTCCGTATCGGCCAGTATCTGCCCATGGGCTTCATCTTCGTGCCCGCCACCACTGCGGCCTACATCGGGATTCGTGCGGAAAAAAGCAACGCAGTTGCCGGCTTGGTGAACTTCACCCGGAATATCGGGAGCAGTGTCGGAACCTCGATCGTGACCACGATGATCGTGCGGCGATCACAATTTCACCAGTCACGGCTCGTCAGCCATACAAGTATGGGAGACGCTAGTTTTCAGGGTGCAGTGGATGGGATGTCTCAAAAACTGGCTCACGCGGGGTTAAGCCAACACGAAGCGCAGCGCCAGGCCTTTGCTCGCATCTACGCTTCCGTCCAGGCTCAGGCCGCTGCTCTGGCATATATCGACATCTTCTGGGTCCTCGGTATTGCGGCCGTCGTCATGTTTTTCCTATCTTTTGTTTTGAAGAAAAACAATCCGCAGGTGGGCGCCGGTACCGTCTCGGCCCACTAAACCTCCGGGTGCGGTAATCTGTTTCACGATGCATCATCGGTCGACGGAACATCGTTTTCATCAGGATGATGGGTTGCAGCCTCTACCGCACCTTCGAAGACTGGCATCTCACGCTCGAATTTGAAGCTGTCCAGGTTACCGAGCAACGCCACAGGGCTCCACGAGAAAGGGGACGGGATTGAGCAAGGCGAACGTCTCGAACCGCAAGACGATTCATATCGAATGGGGCGATTGCGATCCCGCCCAGATCGTCTATTTCCCTCGTTATTTTGCGTATTTTGACGCTTGCACCGCGGGACTATTCAAGAAGGTGGGCCTGCCCAAACGGCAGATGCTTAAGACATACGGCATTATCGGAATTCCTCTGGTCGATGTACGGGCTTCGTTCAAGGTTCCATCGCGATTCTCGGACACTGTGGTCGTTGAGTCTGAGATTACCGAGTGGCGCCGCAGCAGCTTTTGCGTCCGCCATCGATTGTTTAACAAAAAAGTTCTGGCCGTGGAATGTTTTGAGATCAGGGTCTGGGCAGCGCTGTCGGAAGCGGATCCGGAACGGATTGAGAGCAGACCTGTGCCTCGCGAGGTAATCGAAAGGTTCTCCGCGAAAAGCAGCAAAAGACCGGCTCATCAGAAATCGCGACGAAAGAAACGATGAGAATTCGGACTCAGGTCGGGATTGTTGGAGCTGGACCGGCAGGGCTGTTTTTGTCCCACCTTCTGCACCGGCAAGGAATCCGGTCGGTTGTGGTTGAAGCTCGAAGCCGACAACACTGCGAGCAGCGCGTGCGGGCCGGTGTCCTGGAGCAAGGAACCGTCGATCTCCTGATCGAAATGGGCTTAGGCGAACGGATGAAGCGCGAGGGCCTGATCCATGATGGCGTGGAAATTCGTTTCAGAGAACAAGGGCATCGCATCGATTTCAAAGCCTTGACGGGGCGCGGTATCACCATCTATGCGCAGCAGGAAGTCGTGAAGGATCTCATCGCGGCGCGACTCGCAGCAGAGGGCGAGATTATATTTGAGGCCGACAAAGTCACCATTCACGACTTCGATTCCTCATCGCCGAAGATACGCTTTCTCGACCATGGCGAACCTTCAGAACTGATATGCGATTTCATTGCGGGCTGTGACGGGTTCCACGGGGTATGCCGGCCGAGCATCGAGAATGCGTTAACGATTTACGAACGGGTCTTTCCGTTCGCGTGGCTCGGCATTCTGGCGGCTGCGCCGCCGTCTTCCGAGGAACTCATCTATTGCTACCATGATCGCGGCTTCGCCCTGCACAGCATGCGGACTCCGGAGATCACCCGCTTGTATCTCCAATGCGCTCCGGATGAAGACCTGGCGCAGTGGCCGGATGCGAGAATCTGGGAAGAGTTACAGCGGCGGCTCGCCACTCGCGACGGGCGCAGGCTCACTGAAGGCGCCATCCTGCAGAAGGGTGTTACCGGGATGCGCAGTTTCGTCGCAGAGCCGATGCAATCCGGCCGGCTCTATCTGGCGGGAGATGCGGCGCACATTGTCCCTCCGACCGGCGCAAAAGGCCTCAATCTCGCCGTTGCTGATGTTCGGGTTCTCGCCGCCGCGCTCACGGAATTCTATGCTTCCGGAAATGTTCAATTGCTCGACCGGTATTCAGAAACCTGTTTACGACGAGTATGGCTGGTACAGCGTTTTTCGCTGTGGATGACTTCGGTGCTGCACCGGCTTCCTGGGAACGACAGGTTTGAAGAACGAAGGCAGTTGGCAGATTTGGAGTACCTGACAAGCTCCCGTGCGGCTGCCCAAGCCTTCGCCGAAAACTATGTAGGCCTTCCAATGAGCTGAATCAACGTACAATCTTTATCGGCAAGTGGACTGAGCTTTCGGATGTGAAACCAACATGTCTTCTTCACTGATCCAGAACCAGGGCAAGAATCCAAAGACTCGCGTTGTACCATTCCGTCGAGATGAGCCGGGGACCCAGCCGGATTATCTTTTTCCTGCCTATCGCGCAACCAGGCTGCGGGCGCCATCTCAGCCGCTGATCTTCCTGCCTCATACTCTTTCTGAAGTTACTGGGCCTGTCTTTGGCCATTCCGATATTCATCCGAATGATCGAGACCTCACGCTTCAGCACACGGGGGAGCCGCTGGGGGAGCGCATCATCGTGCGCGGCCGTGTAATGGATGGAAATGGCCGTCCAGTATCAAATAGTTTGATCGAGATTTGGCAGGCAAATGCTGCGGGGCGCTATGCACACGCGAAGGACGACCACCCTGCACCGCTCGATCCGAACTTCACCGGTACCGGGAGAACGCTGACTGACAAGGACGGATTTTATAATTTTGTGACGATCAAGCCAGGCGCGTATCCGTGGCGCAATCACGAAAATGCCTGGCGTCCCGCGCATATCCACTTTTCATTGTTCGGGCCAGCATTCGTCACCCGATTAATTACGCAGATGTATTTTCCTGGCGATCCGCTCTTCGCTTACGATCCCATCCTGCAATCGATTCCGGATGAGCGGGCGCGGCAACGGTTGGTTTCCAAATTTGACTTGGAGACGACCAAGCCGGAGTGGGCTCTGGGCTATCGATTTGACATTGTGCTGCGCGGCCACGAAGAAACGCCTTTCGAAAGGTAGAGAACAGCGACGATGGATTGGACGACGACTCCTTCGCAAACCGTTGGTCCGTATCTTCATCTGGGCCTCACCGACACCCGGAGCATTTCGCGCGTCGCTGGAGATGGAGCGAAGGGTGAACGGGTATCAATCACTTTTCGCGTGTTGGACGGCGACGGTGCGCCTGTTCCGGATGCGATGATCGAATTGTGGCAGGCAGATTCGGAAGGAAACTACGAGCGCGCCGACGGAGCAGATTTCTCCGGCTTTGGGCGATTGGCTACGGTGGAAGACGGATCGTGCACGTTTGAAACGATCAAACCGGGATGTGCGCCTGGGCCCGGCGAGACGGTTCAGGCGCCGCACATTAACGTTTCGATTCTCGGCCGCGGCATTCTCAAGAGATTGTCCACGCGGCTTTACTTCGGGGGAGATTCATTGAACGCAGCAGATCCCATACTAGCTTTGGTTCCGGAGAATCGGCGTGCGACGTTGTTGGCGAAGGCGGATCCGGCTCGCACCGGCCACTGGATCTTCGAAGTCAGGCTGCGCGGAGACGCGGAGACGGTATTTTTCGATGTGTAAACATCTCAAATGGTGCGGCCGGCCCGAATCGAAGCATCCCGCGGCGCGGAGCCGAAGATGAGCGGACGCTTGATCGAAAGCTTGGCGACGACGCCGGCTCTGGCAGCGCTGTTTTCCGATGAGTCCGTCCTTCAAGCCATGTTGGAATTCGAATCTGCGTTAGCGCGCGCAGAAGCGCGAACTGGAGTCATCCCCTCGGAAGCGGCGGACGCGATCTCAGCTGCGGCCCAGCCCGGCAACTTTGACATCTCCGCTCTTGCCGACGCCACATTTCGCGCAGGGACCCCCGCAATTCCTCTGGTGAAAATGCTGACCGAGCGGGTCCGAAAGACCGACGCGAATGCGGCCCGATTCGTTCACTGGGGAGCCACGAGCCAGGACGTCGCCGACAGCGCGATGTCCCTCCTGCTCAAACGAGCAGAACCCATTCTGATCGGCGATTTGAAGCGATTAGAAAAATCGTTGGCCGATTTGTCGGAGACGCACAAGGACAGCGTCATGCTCGGTCGAACTCTCCTTCAGCCGGCGCCGCCTGTGACCTTCGGGCTTAAAGCCGCTGGATGGCTGGCCTCGGTTCGCCGCGGCAGAGGGCGCCTGCAGACGACATTTCGCTCCGCAGCCGTGTTGCAGTTTGGCGGGGCTAGCGGCACGCTGGCATCCCTCGGGGATCATGCAATTCCCGTGACAAAAGCCCTGAGCACGGAACTCCGATTTGAAACCTCTCCGGTCTCGCCTTGGCATACCCAGCGCGATCAACTGGCGACGCTGATCTGCGAATGTGGAGTGCTAACCGGATCTCTCGGAAAAATGGCACGCGATATCAGCCTGCTCATGCAGAATGAAGTCGGAGAAGCAGCCGAGCCTGGAGGAGAAGGACGCGGCGGATCGTCGACCATGCCGAACAAACGCAATCCTACAGCTTGCTCGCTTGCGCTCGCAGCCGCACATCGCGTGCCGGGTTTGGTCGCGTCATTTCTCTCTGCGATGGTGCAGGAGCACGAGCGGGGTGTAGGGGGTTGGCAGGCGGAATGGCCCATCATTGCCGGCGTAGTCCAGTCGACCGGCGTGGCTATCGCCTCAATGGCTGAAGCAAGCGAAGGCATCTCAGTTCACCCGCAGAAAATGCGCCTCAACATCGACAGCACAAGCGGAACGATTTTCGCCGAGCGAGCGATGATGCTGCTTGGAGCAAAACTAGGACGGGACGTCGCTCATAAAATCATTGAGAGCGCGGTAAAGAAAAGCGCAGCGGAGGGCAGGAATCTTTCTACCGTTCTTACGGAGATTTCCGAAGTAACGATTCATCTAACCCCGGCAGAACTCCAGCAACTGGAAACTCCAGAGCAATATCTTGGGTCCGCCGAGGCCTTCCGGCAAACCTTGGTATCAAGATCCGATCGCGACGACAACGACAAGGAGCAATGATTTGCCCTTCGCCAACATTCACAACACGAAGATGTTCTACCGGCTGCAGGGAAATGCGGGACGGCCTGTCCTGATTCTGTCGCACTCCATCAGTACAGACCACGCCATGTGGGATCTTCAGGTTGAAGATCTGCTTCCTCATTTCCAGATCTTGCGCTACGACACGCGGGGCCATGGAAGTTCGGATGCGACGCCCGGTGAATATTCGATTGAAATGTTGGGCAAGGATATTCTCGCGCTGGCTGATGTATTGCAGATTTCGCGGTTCGCTTTTTGCGGATTGTCGCTGGGTGGGGCGATTGGACAGTGGGTTGCGGCGCATGCGCCAGAGCGAGTCACGCATCTTGTGCTAGCCAACACGTCCCCGCAGTTCGTACCGCAAACGAATTGGGAAACGAGAATGGCAGCAGTGCGCAACGGCGGAATGTCAGCAGTCGTCGACATCGCGATGCAGCGATTTTTCTTGCCAGATACGTTGGCAAAACAGGATCCACACGTCGCTTCGACCCGCTCGATCTTCCTCGGAACGGATCCGGTCGGATACTTGGGATGTTGTGCGGCTCTTCGCGACATGAATCACGGAGATTTGCTTAAACAAATTAGGACTCCGACGCTCGTGATCTCCGGTGATCGCGACGTTGCGACACCTTGGACCGGCCACGGGGAGCGGTTGGCGCAGGGGATTCCGGGAGCCAAAGCAGTTCACTTGGCAGCGGCGCATCTTTCCAATATTGAGCGGCCACACTCATTTACCGCGACTCTGCTTGAGTTCCTTCTGCCCCAACCGAATACCCCTGATCCGCTGCAAACCGGATTCGAAATTCGGCGCGCAGTACTTGGTGACGCTCACGTCGACAAGGCGATCTCCTCAACGACAGAATTTACGCGTGAGTTTCAGGAGTTGATCACCCGCTATGCCTGGGGGACGATCTGGTCGCGCCCCCAACTCGACCGTCGGACCCGACGGCTCCTGGTGCTCGCTGTAACCGCCGCGCTTGGAAGGTGGGACGAGTTCACGCTCCACGTGCGAACTGGATTAGCCAATGACCTTGAATTATGCGATTTGAAGGAAGTGCTTCTGCAGACTGCGGTGTATGCAGGTGTCCCGGCGGCGAACACTGGATTTCAAATTGCGGCCGAGCAGGTCAAGGCGAAGTAAGTTGCAGCGACTCGGCCGTCGGCTGCTAGCGGAGATTCAGGTCAGCGTAGTGGGCGAAGCTGGAGATCGCTACTTCATCGTTCCCGGGTATGTAGAAGCCAAACTTGCCCAGGCTGAGATCGGCGCCGGGCTGCGCCCAGCGATCGAGGATGGTCCAACGGTCACCGTGCTTGATCTGGTGGACGATTTCCGTCGGACTAACGCGGATTTGGAGCGTTCGGAAACTCTTCTTGTCACCTTTATCGGGAACTTTGATCTCGTTCGTTTTCTCCCCGTTGCGAATCACAGCGCGGTAGAAGTTACTGTCGTCCATTTGCAACAGGACGTAGTTCTTGGGGTCGATGTAGTTGAGCACCCACTGCAAGAGGTGCCCCTTGGTGACCATCGCGGAAAAAATAAACGTACCCGCATCGGGAGCGACGCCGTATAGGACGAAGTCTCCTCCCTTACGAATGAAAGAATCCTTCTCCTGCTTCCATGCGGCTGGGTCATCCCACTTCGGCATACCGCTCGGGGCGAGAGACAAATTCAACGTCTTGGGTTGACCGGCTATGACTTCGAATGTGGACGTGCGCGTGAACCTTTCGGCCGTGCGTGCAGTAAGCGTGTAGGTACCGGGGGCAAGATTGAGCGGGACGCCACTGCTTACTATTTTCAGAAGGTCGCCTTTCACGATTGCAACGGAGGCGTCGGCGGGCGCGAAGGTGATTTTCAATTCGCTGGGAGCGGCTTCTAGCGAGGCATCCGCAGCAGCGAGCGATATGGTCTCGCCCACGGCAAAGTGTTTCTTGAACTGCCGGGGCTTGAATCGCTCCTTGCGCAGTTCGACGGTATGGTCTCCGGGATTGACGGTGGAAACGGAAAGGGTGCCATCGGCCTGAATTGTGCCGACGAGAGTTTGATCGACGAGAACCGATGGTTCCGGGAGCGCCGCCCTGGATGGTCAACGAGGCGAAGCGAGGCTGTGGCAGGAGGTTAAAGACAAGCTTTGCCTCTTCACCTTTGCGAATGCGGATCTTCTGTTGGGGAGGATCCTGAAAGCCACTCTTTGAAACTTGTACAAGGTAGTCCCTGAGCTCAAGATTCGGCAGGAGCAACTGGCCAGATCGAGTGAGTTGCCGTTGAAGTTTTCCGTTGAGAAAAACTCTTGCGTCGTCTTGACCGGCGACGACAATCAGCGTGCCCAGGCTGCGAGCGGGCTCGACGTGACCGGAGTCGGCGGGCGGCTGATCACCGGTCGACGACTTTTCCGGCGGCGTCATCCGACGAAACACCTGAAGCGGGTAAAGACGGTTCGGAAGTTGTTTGTGCGGGCACACTGTCGGCTGGTGCGGTGACAGCGGGAGCGGTGACGGCGGGAACAGTAGTGCTGGAAGACGAGACAGCCGGGGCTGACGCGGACGGACTGGAGACGGCGGGAGCGGCTGATGGAGTCTTCGCGACTGGTGAAGCGTAGTGTTTTCGCGTGAAGAAGAAGGTCGTTGCTACCAGGATTATCGCTGCGGCAGAGACGAGGATCAGCGTTGTGGGGCTTGAGCTCGCCCGCTCCTTTGGCTGTGAAGATGGAGACGATACCTTAGCCGCCGGTGCCGGTAACGCAGAAGGGTCAGCCACCGGAACAGTGGCGACTTGTGGCGGAGCAGATTGGGGCTCTTGCGGAGTGATCGGGACTTTCCCCGGCGGCACAATGCTGGGCGGCAGAACTTTGCTCGGCGGGACAATGCCAGTGGGAACTTTTCCGACTGGAGTCGCGTTGCGCGGAACTTCGCTCGGCGGAACTTGGCTCGGTTGAACCTGGCTTGGTTGAACCTGGCTCGATAGAGTCTCGCTCGGCGAAGCCGGGCTGGTAGCGGCCGATGGGTCCTTCGGAGCGGTCGGCCGCGGGACGTGAAAAATGACAGCCGCGCCTTTGCCGTGCGGCGATCCAGTTGAACCTTCCTGAGGAGCCAAACCCAGCCGGTTCAGAAGGCTATTGGCGACGGATAAGAATTCTCCATCCGTCCAATACTTGGCGGCCACCCCTTGTATGCGCCCGGCTAATGCTTGTTTGGCTGCAGCGTCCGCGGAATCATCGATCTCAAGCTCCATGCGGCGCAGATCCTCCAGGTCTCCCCGGCGGGCCTGACGCCGCCGAGCGCCCTGGTCGCGCTGGATTGCATCCTGAATCTGAAGCAACTTGGGATCGTCAGGATGAACCGCTAATCCCTCCGCAACCCAAGCCAATGCTAAGAACAGATCGCCGGAGGATTGTAGCTTGCGCGCTTGCGCAACCCAATCCTCCACAGAGCTGTTTTGCTTCCGTTCAACAATCAGGCTTTGGACGGTCTTGGCCGTCGGATGCGCAGGATTCAGGGCGAGTGCCTGATTGGTCAGCGTCTCAGCGCCCAGCCAATCGGTTTCTAGAATGGAGTGTGCGTGCTCGACCAGCGCATTGGCCAGAATGGCGCGGGCGAGAGAATTCTTCTTATCCAGTTCGTAGGCTTTGCGCAACAATTGAATGGCTTCCGCGGATTTCTGCTGCGCGAACAGTTCCTGGCTTTCGGTGATAAGACGGTTGGCCTCGGCGTTACGCTTCACGCCATCATGGGCGCGCTTTTCCAATTCCGACAGCTCCGCATCGCTGGGGAAATCCGCGCCTGCGCCTCGCAACAGATCCAGGGCGCGAGAGTAGTCGCCCGAATGCAGACAGCTGTTGATCTGCTCAACGAGCTGCGTTTTGGATTCGATGCGGGTTTGCTGGTCGCGTGTGTTCTCCAAGCGCTCTAAGCCTCGAAGGTCAAAGCTGGATGTCGATGGTAGATAGTGCGCAGAATCTCCCAGTCGTTCGGCACACAGTTAGGCGATCCTCGTTGCTGATGCAGGTAGCTAAACGACTGTTTTGTCGGCCCGGAAGGCGAGATCGCTGCCGCTCTGGCCGAGGCCTCGCCGGGCCTCGTAGCAGCCTGCCATTCTCCGCGTGAAGAGGGGATTTTCATGGCGCAGCCCGCAGTTCGGGCGCCTCAAAATCTTACTCGATTGGGCGGAAAAGACTAGTGTCCGGGGAGTTGCGCCGATGGCCGTGTCCCCTTGTTGCCAGGGGCTTTTAATTCTTCGCGTGTTTCAGGACTCGGAATTCCTGCTTGTCATGGGCATCGCGGAGAGCACGCCAGCAGTCCGGTGGAATGCTCTCGGACGGATGGTCAAAACATGTTTTCATTGCGTCGCAAAGCGGCAAAGCATTTGACATCCAGTGCGATCACACCAAGCGACGGATAATGGGCAGGCGTCTGCACCCAGGGCCTCTGCCTTCGGGTCAATGAGCGTAATCGCAATTTTGCGCCAGTTGACCTGCTTGACGGCTTCTGCCGACTGTGAGAAAGTTGCCACCGTTCCCTCATCTCGCCTGTTTCGGCCACTTCCCCCTTGGCGGGATGCTCCCCCGGGCCGAGCTTGTCGGTAATTCCTCGAAGGGCGGAGATATCCATGCCGAACCGCATCGCAAAGATTACGTGGACCCTGATCGTGGCTGTGTTCACAGCCGGATTCGCGCCATTAGCTCAAGGTCAGTCCTTCACTTTCAGCACGGTCGCCACCGTCGACGAAGGATCGAGTATTCCCGTGGTTCTCGATTCTTCCGGAAATTTCTACGATTCCTCTGGCGGAGGGGAGAACCTAGGGAGTGTTTTCACTGTTTCCAAGTCGGGTATCAAAACCGAGCTCTACTTATTCGGTGACAGTACCACCGACGGAGACTTTCCCAGTCCATTGGCACGGGATTCCTCCGGAAATCTTTACGGCACCTCTAACGATGGCGCTTTTGGCTACGGGCTTATTTTCAGAGTTTCCCCAACCGGCGTATTCACCAACCTTCATAATTTCGATTCCTCGGAAGCATTCGTCGGCTACCAAGGAGAACCGCTGGCTCTAGACTCCGCAGGCAACATTTATGGTTACGGTGGAGACACTGGGGTTGGCGGCGACAACATCTTCAAACTCGACACGAGCGGAAACCTGGATGTCCTGTATACCTTTTGCAGTCTGAAGAACTGCGCCGATGGTTATTCGCCCAATGCACCCATTCGCGACAGCGCTGGAAATATATTTGGTACAACCTACTTCGGGGGAAACGCCGGATGTGAAGGCTGCCAGACCGGCGACGGCGTCGTATTTAAGATTGACACCGAGGGCGTCGAAACCGTTCTGCACACATTTGCCGGCGGCACAAACGATGGCCTCAACCCGTTTTATCGCCTTAAGCAGGACAATAAGGGTAATCTCTACGGAATCACATCTTTCGGGGGCAAGTACGGCGCCGGCGTGCTCTTCAAGGTCCCGAAGGCGGGCGGAGCCGAGACGATTCTCTACAATTTCTGCTCTTCTTCCAAATGCAAAGACGGACAAAATCCTGCCGGGCAGGTAGTTGTGGATGCAGCGGACAACGTCTACGGAATCGCTTCGGGAAATAACCGCAATTCCGTCGTGTGGGAGGTCACAACTGCCGGCAAGGAAGTCATCGTGTACACCTTCGCCAAGAACAACGGTGCCGGTGGGCTGACGATCGACTCTGCCGGGAACCTCTATGGCACCTACGCTGCAGGCAACACCCTGCCATCGATCTTCAAGCTAACAGTTGTGAAGTAACTCTGGGACTACGAGTACGAGATCCACTGCCAACGTAGGCATGTATCCTCGCCGTTTCAGCATTCGAGCACGGTCTCCAAAAGCGGAACAAGCGCACAGTGTAGTTTCCTGTATCCCCGGTAGAAAGACCGGTTCCGGCCCGAGTGCTGATGTTCGCCAAACTTCGAAGCCGATAAACGGTCGTAAGCCCGCTGAGCCTTCTCTCCGCTAAGGAGTTGTGGGAAAACTTCTGTAACCAGGCGATTTCACTCATTGACCCGGTCAGCGGCATGGCAGCCCCCCCCAATACGTTAGGCTCCGCGCCTGTGAATTCCTTCTACCTCGCGCTCAAAGTTTCTTCGCGCCGCCACCGCGGCAACCCATCTGCGCCCAACGCGAGCATGCCGAGCGACTTAGCGAATTGTCAAGACTGAAGAAATCTGCAGCTTTCAAAATTGATTAGTCCGGCATTTACACTCGTTGAGCATGGCTCTATGGCCAGACCCGCCACTCCGCATCCGGACGAGCTTCGATGATGCTCGCAATGCTTTACCGCTGGCGCCTTTGGAGCGGCCACGCAGAATTGGCCCAGTCGCGTGACCGGTAACTTGCCGTGAGATTGGTCCTTTGAACAAATGGCCACGAAAATTCATCTGCGACGCGGCACATTGCACCCCAACGTGGCCTATACTCGAAGGTAGTACGTTGCAGAACTGAGAACCTCTTTAACATCAATGCCTAGACAAAAGACAGATTTTCAGTTTCCACTCACCGCGACCAGTCCGGTTCTTGTATCAGGAAAGTCGGACCATTCCTTACGAAAACTCCTGTACGACTTTTTCACGGTTTCCGCGCGCATGGAAACTGTGAAACGCTATCTGGGCGAAAGGTTGGGGCTCACCGGGCCGCAATATACCATCATGATGGCCGTGGCCGAACTCCAGGGAAAGACTGGGGTAAGCGTTGGACGGGTCGGCGAATACCTCCACGTGAGTGGGACCTTCGTGACCATGGAGTCGGGAAAGCTTATCAAGAAAGGTTTCCTGGCAAGACACTCCGATCTCCAGGATCGGCGGGTTTCTCTCCTTTCCCTCGCTCCTAAGGGGGCAAAGGCGCTCCAGGCACTGTTTCCTGAGTTGCAGCAAATCAACGACGTGTTCTTTGAACTGGACTCCCGCGCTGAGTTTGAGCGTCTGTGCAAGACTTTGGAAAAGTTGGTCGGCAACGGCCAACGTGCTCTCGCTCTTATCAATGCTACCCGCAGCGATCCGCGGCTTTCGCTCAAGCGCGGCGGGGTGGCTGTCAGTCACCCCCGGTAATTTGTCCAAGGGCGGGAAAAATGCCGCCAGAAGTGCGGCGGTTACAGTCGCCGTTCTTCCTTCAGTCCTTGCCTGCTGAGCGGCAATGAAAATAGATAATTAACTTATCTTTCTAGGTTGACAGCCGGATGCGCTTGAAGTAAATTGATGATCCCCAAGTGAGAATCTGCTCCGGGCCCCGCTAAAGCTCACCCTGGTCAAACTAAAGTGAAACATCGCGATAGCGACTCCGCTACGCTTCAGGAGGCTTTCATGCCGCGCAAGAGACAGTGCTTCCAGTTCATTCTGGCCTTGACGGCTCTGGCCATCACCTTCGGCCTGGCGGTGCGCGCCCAAGCGCAAACCGTGACCAACCTCGCCGACTTCAATTACACAAACGGAAGTAGACCCATCTCGGCGGTAGTCGAGGCAACGGACGGAAACTATTACGGCGTAACTGAATCTGGCGGCCCTTTCGCTGGCGGGTACGGCACCCTGTACCGAATGACGCCGAGCGGAAAACTCACCGCTCTTTACAATTTCTGCTCAAAGCCGAATTGCAGCGATGGCGAAGGTCCGTTTGCGGCCCCGGTACTCGGAAGCGACGGAAATCTTTACGGAGTAACGCCGTACGGCGGCAGCGATGCTGCCAATAGCTTCGGATCAGGAACTGTTTACAAGATGACGCTCGGCGGCAAGATCACGACACTCTATACCTTCTGCGAAGCCACTCCTTGCCCTGACGGCCAGTACCCGAACGGAATCGTCCTGGGTGCGGACGAGAGCTTTTACGGCACGACCCTCCAGGGCGGAGAGTTCAATGAGGGCGAAATCTTCTCGATCAGTTCAACCGGCAAGCTCAAGGTGTTGCATTCTTTTTGTTCGAGTGCGAAATGCGTAGATGGCGCTGTTCCTTATTTTCCCCCAATCCAGGGCAGCGACGGCAACTTTTATGGCACTACAGCCCAAGGGGGAACCGGTGGAGTCGGTACCGTATACGAACTGACTGGTGCGGGAACCTACAAGGTGCTCCACAGCTTCTGTTCTGATTCCAGCTGTCAGGACGGCTGGCCGCCGACTACGATCGTGCAGGATGCCAATGGCGATTTTTTTGGTATGACCCAGACTGGCGGCGCTACCCTCGAGGGGAGCATCTTCGAGATCACATCGAAACATCAATTCATCGTCCTGCACGGGTTCGCCGACTCCACTGGAGGCGATGCGGATGTTGGATTGACTCTGGCAAGCGACGGCAATCTCTATGGGACGACACTGAGCCCGGGGACGGACGGAGGCGGCGGAACCCTTTTTGAGATTACTCCAGCAGGGGTCTTCACCCAGCTGCACACCTTCAGCAACTGTAGTATCAGCGGCTACTCTCCGCTTAGTCCGCTCTTTCAGGGCACGGATGGCATTCTCTACGGGACCACTCTTTTCGGAGGCAACGACACCAGCGGCGGCTGCAGTGGCGATGGCACGATCTTCAGCCTCTCCAACGGCCTCTACCCACTGGTAGAAACCGTACCGGTGGCCGGCAAAGTCGGCAAGCAGGTCATTATCCTTGGCAACGGCCTGACTGGATCAACCAGTGTGAAGTTCAACGGTAAGTCAGCGGCGTTCACAGTGGTGTCCGATACCTATATCAAAGCGACGGTTCCAGCAGGCGCGACGACCGGCACGGTTTCGGTAGTCACTCCATCGGGAACGCTGGACAGCAATCCACAGTTTGTCGTGACGAAGTAAGCAGTCGCGAACGGGCCCGAGCGGAGACCCCCTCGGCTTCGGGCCCGTCTTTTACCCATTTTTTGTATTGCCTCGGTGAGGCATCTTCTTACGAGGATATTTCGATGAAAAGTTCAAAGACTTTCCGTACGCTAGCTCTCGCGCTCGCATGCGCATCCTTCACCTTCAGCCTGGCGGTGTGCGCCCAGGCACAAACCGTAAGATTCCTCGCCGAGTTTACCGGCTCGAGTGATTCCCCCAACGGACTGATCCAGGGGACGGATGGAAATTTATACGGCACGGGGTACTGGGCGGGTGCATTCGGATTTGGCGATGTTTTCCGTATGACGCCCTCCGGACAGGTCAGCACGATTTACAGCTTCCCCTGCGAAGGGACCTGCGCGGAGGGAAGAAATCCTTACCTGATGGTGCTTGGGAGCGACGGGAACTTTTACGGAGTGACCGTGTACGGTGGCGAGGGACTCTCCGGAACCCTTTATAAGGTAACGCCGGGCGGCAAGTTCACACTGCTCCATACTTTCTGTTCCGACTTGACGTGCAGCGATGGCAAGAATCCGAATGGGCTCTATCTAGGCAACGACGGGAATCTTTATGGGACAACCGAATCCGGAGGCGAATGGAATCAAGGGGTGTTTTTTCGAATCAGCCCAACCGGCAAATTCAAGGACCTGCACTCCTTCTGTGCTCTTTCCAACTGTCAGGACGGCAGCTTCCCGCTGTCGCCAATCCAGGGACAGGATGGAAACTTCTATGGCACAACAGCCCAAGGAGGAACGTGGGGCGCCGGTGTTATTTACAAGTTGAGTCAAGCCGGCAATTATCAGGTCATCTACGACTTTTGCACTCAGGGGGACTGCGCGGCTGGCGGGGTCATTCAGCCATTGGTCCAGGACGCAAAAGGGAATTTCTTTGGCACAACCTCATTCGGCGGCACGCATGGGTATGGAGTTGTGTTCGAACTGACCGCCGAACACCAATTCAAGGTCCTTCACAGCTTCGACCCGTCTGTCGAGGGAGGGGATCCTAGCGCAGGGTTAGCGCTGGCCAATGACGGGAATCTCTACGGAGTAAACCTCTTCGGGAAGTATGGCGACGGCACTGCTTACGAGATTACTCCGGAAGGGCAGTTCACCCTTCTTTACTCGTTCGACATTAATGGCAACGCGCCATACGTGCCGCTTTTTCAAGGCACCGAAGGCTTGCTTTACGGGACCACCAATTACTACACCAATAGCAACATCGCTGGCACTATTTTTTCGTTGTCGAACGATCTTAGCCCATTGGTCGAAACGGTGCCCACCGGTGGAAAAGTCGGGAAACGCATCCTCATTCTTGGCAATCATCTGACCGGAACGACGAGCGTGGCTTTCAATGGCGCGCCCGCAGAGTTCACGGTCGAGAAAGATTCCTTCATCCGAGCAACGGTTCCTGAGGGCGCGACGACCGGCACGGTTTCCGTCGTGACTCCATCAGGGAACGCTCAACAGCAATCCACAATTTGTCGTGACAAAGTAGCCGTCGCGAACGTGCCCGGGCGGAAGCCCCCTCGGCTTTCGGGCTCGTGTTTAACCGATTTTCTGCCTTTAGTGAGGGACGGTTGTTACGAGGAAATTCCGATGACAAGTTCAACGATGTTCCGGATGTTTGTTTTCGCATTCGCGACTGCAGCGCTGGCCTTCACGCTGCCGACTCGCGCAAACGCACAAACTTTAACAACTCTAGCTACCTTTGATGGTACTGACGGGTATGGACCGTACGCATCAGTGGTCCAGGCGACCGACGGAAACTTTTACGGCATCACGAATTCCGGTGGGAACATTTTTCAGCAGGGCACTCTTTTTCGGGTCACTCCCGCTGGCGAACTCACCGATCTCTACAACTTCTGCTCCCAGCCCAAATGCGCTGACGGGGCCTTTCTGTCCTCGGTTCCCATACTCGCGAGCGACGGAAACCTCTACGGAGTAACCGGGGATGGCGGTAACACCGGCAACGGAACCGTTTACAGGATGACGCTTGGCGGCAAGCTGACGACGCTCTACTCTTTTTGCGCTGCGCTTCCATGCCCGGATGGATCGTCGCCGACAGGGCTCGTCCAAGGTAGCGGAGGAAACTTTTACGGCACCACATCGACCGCAGCAAATGCCAACGGAGGCGAGGGCGGGACGATCTTTTCCATGAGCCCGACAGGCAAACTCAAGACCTTGTATACCTTTTGCTCGAAAGCGAATTGTATGGATGGCGATTTTTCGTTCTTCGCACCAATTCTGGGTAACGACGACAACCTATACGGCGTAACCTACTTCGGTGGGAACCAGCAAGGCGGCCTCTTGTGGCAACTGGCGGCAGCGGGAGCCTACAAAGTACTCTATAACTTTTGCGGCAAGTCTGGGACGTGCAAGAGCAGCAATCCGTTCATCGTCACGCGCGATTCGAACGGCGATTTTTTTGGTACAACTGCATCCGGCGGGGCCAATAATGCGGGCGCGGTTTTCGAGATCACTTCGACCGGCCAATATATCGATCTGCACGATTTTGACAACGGGAATGGTCCGACATGGCCGTTTACAGGATTAACGCTCGCGAACGACGGAAACCTCTACGGAGTTTCCGGAGGTGGCAGTGAAAACGGCGGATTTCTTTTCGAGATCACGCTGGCGGACGACTCGTTCAAGAATTTATATATATTCGATGGCGCTGGCGATGCCGCAGAACCCCCTGGC
Organism: uncultured Acidobacteriota bacterium; assembly: GCA_963700225.1. Lineage (GTDB taxonomy): Bacteria > Acidobacteriota > Terriglobia > Terriglobales > Acidobacteriaceae > Sulfotelmatobacter. The sequence continues at coordinate 8,813 of CAVOWU010000009.1, read as the reverse complement.
CCACTTTTTCAGGGCACTGACGGTAATCTCTACGGCACTACGACCTATGGCCCCGGCAATGCCGACGGCATGGTCTTCCGCCTTTCCAACAGCCTCAGCCCGCTGATCGAAACCGTCCCGACTGCTGGAAAAGTCGGGAAACGCATCCTCATTCTTGGCAATCATCTGACCGGAACGACCAGTGTGGCGTTCAATGGCGTGCCCGCAGAGTTCACGGTCGAGAAAGATACTTTCATCCGAGCAACGGTTCCTGTGGGCGCGACGACGGGCATAGTTTCCGTCGTGACTCCATCGGGAACGCTCAACAGCAACCCGCAGTTTGTCGTTACGAAGTAGCAGTCGCGAAAGCGTACGGAAAGTCTTTGAACTTTTCATCGAAGTATCCTTCCAAAAAAGTGGGCGACCACCGGCACGGTTTCTGTCGTCACGCCATCGGGAACGCTCAACAGCAACCCGCAGTTTGTCGTAACGAAGTAGGTGTTCTGACCGGGCGTTGAGACTCATTGAGAATTCGTCCGGAGGTGGTCCAAGAGTGAAATCGGGATTGAGCCGCAGTCTGGTTTGCGCACTACCCGCAACCGCTACGCGGCAAGGTCCACGATTATGTCAACCCTCTCGCCATTCAAATAAACGGTTCCGTCGTTTGCAAGCGCGAAGACCAGCGCCTTTGGCTGTTCGGAGAGTGTTCTCGCTTCAATCCAATCGGCCATGTAATAGTCCACCTCCGGACCGAGTCCTTCTTGCCGATTGGATAAAACTCGGGTTACCACCGCTTTCTGCCTAGACCCTTTATCTGCGTGCATCGCGAACTCGAATTGCTGGCCGATCTTGATCTCTGATTCCATGCCTATCATCCTTTCCGCTTTGCCAGTCGAGGAGACCAGCATTCTACCCCAGGGCCGAAACCCTCAAATGACGAAATCAGGCGCTCACGCGCATTGAGAAATGAGGCGTCCGAAACATCGAGTGCACCAGAGATCTTTCAACAGTCACCCGGCTATATCCCTCTCACGACCGCCGTATTTTCTGCTGTTTGGCGGGGAACGGCGAGACCGTGCAAAATCCTTCATCCTTGACGACACCCCGGTTTTTGCCCACAATCAGCCGCCTCAGTTCTCGGGCCCCATTCAAATTCCTACAAGGAGATGTGCAACATGGTGAATAGCATGCCCGGCCCCCGCTCGATGATCTTGATCTGTATCGTTGCTGCAGCATCCTTGGTTGCTGCGCAATCACCCGCGACAACCCCGAAAATTACCTCGGTCAGCAAAATTACGACCGCCCAACACCAAACTATCACCATCACAGGCACCGGGTTTGGAACGCACAGCGCCTACACGGGCACAACCAAATTCATCAGCCTCTATGACTCGACGAAAAAGTGGGAAGCAGGATTTTCACCGGATTTGGACACCGTCACGCTCATTGTGAATAGCTGGACCAACACCAAGATCACGTTGGGAGGATTCGCCGGTAAGTGGGGCACACAGAATTTCACGCTCGCAGTTGGCGATAAGGAAGATATCAAGATTTGGAATGCTCAATCGTCCGGTGGCACAGAGGGCGGTAGTTGTGGCTCGAGCTGTGCCAGCAAGACCGTTACCGTCGTCGCTGCAGCTACCTCGACTGAAATCCACTCTTCACCGAATCCGTCGGTTTATGGCCAGCCAGTAAGGCTCACCGCTGTCGTAACGTCAGGGGACGGTGCGCCGCCGGATGGAGGGAAAGTCCTGTTCATGAGAGGCGAAGAAGTACTGGGAAGTGGAACGTTGCGAGGTGGCGTGGCGCACTTCACAATCTCTTCGCTGGATTTCGGCACCCACTCGATCAACGCTGTGTACCAGGGGGACGCGGATTTTGCCGGTACCCGGGACGAAGATTCAGCCCGTTTGACCCATACAGTGAATTGAGGAAGTGGTTCGGAAAACTCTAAGCCTTGCAAGCTCACTTGCGGATGACTCTGGATTGATCCGTGTAGCGGCCCAGAGCGCCGCAAGTGAGTGAGCAAGAATGGCCGTCAGCGTTCTGTGGTTCGCTTGGGGGCCGATTCACCCGCGCGGTCCGCCGATCTGAATTTCATCTGGATTGTTGCGAACGAATCGTTAGTCTAATCAGGCGTTAGCGCTCATCGACCCGGTATTCACATTGGCCGCTACAATTCCTGAAAAGTTCCCCGCCGCCCGCCAAATGTTCATCCAACCTTGACTCAGAAATCTCTATCCTCCACACTCGGCCTCATGAAGCGCAACGCTTCAGAGAAAATCGAGGAACGCCAAAAAGCGCGAGGTGATGCTTCGTATCGGGGCACGGATTCATCCGTGCCGTAAGAACATCAGGAAGAAACGAACCGGCTTCAGCGGCTGTAACTGTCATAACCGGCAGTTCCTGCCTATCGACTCGGAGCCGCTGGCCATGGGCCCCCAGCCGCCACAGCGATTTTTCACCGACTGACATGTGCGCCAGCCTGTCGGAGACTCTTAATGATTAGCCCGTCTCCCGAAACGGGCTATAATACTTGGGTAATCACGCGCTCCACAGCATTCCTCCCCCCAGAGCCGGAATCTGTGAATCATAAGACTTTACGCCCTTCGTTGTTTCTGCAGTCCTTCGTAGTCATCCTTCTAGCATTGGCGTGGACTGGCTGTGGTTCGTCCTCGTCTTCTGGTACGAAAACTGGCTCATCGCCGATCGCGGTGACCGTCGCGGCCAGCTCGCAGAGCATCTTTGCAGGCCAAACCACGACCTTGACGGCCACGACCAATGATCCGAAAGGCGTGACGTGGAGTCTCTCCGGCCCCGGCTCTTTGAGCGGGATAGCAGCTACGTCGGTGACTTACAATGCGCCGGCGACCAATGCCAGCACGCAAACTGCAACTGTGACGGCAACATCTGTCACTGATCCTTCCAAATCTCAGATGACAACGATCACTATAGGTCCTGCGATTACGGTAAGCGCGATCGCAAGCCCGACTGCGATTTCGGGAGGACGGTCGGCGGCCCTGACCGTAACCACCAATGATCCCAAAGGTGTGACATGGGGCCTTTCCTCCGGGACCGGTACACTAAGCGCTCTTGCCGCAACATCAGCTACGTACAATGCGCCCACCATGGTTTCGAGCGCATTCTCCGCCAGCGTAACGGCGACTTCCGTCAGCGATTCCACGAAGTCAGCGACCGTGACGATTAGTGTTGTCGCGACGCTTGCCATCTCGACAAACCTCCCGCCTGCAACCTTCACGGTGCCGTATCAGGGAACGGTGACCGTTTCTGGCGGCGTGCCTCCAGTCACCCTCACCCTCTCGGGAGCGTTGCCGACCGGTTTGACTTACACGAACGGTGTAATCTCGGGCACTCCGATCTATCCAGGCAATAACGGAGGGTCTTTTTCTTTTACCGCGAGCGATTCGGCAAACCCGCCGGACTCAATTCAGAGCGCCACTCTTTCTGTTCAAATGATATTGCCGACCTCGTTTACGATCCTGACTACTTCCCTTCCGAGCACCACGCTCGGTGTCAGCTATAACCAGCAGCTCTATGTGACCGGTGGAACCCCTCCTTACTCTTACAGCATTTCTGCGGGCAGTCTGCCACCCGGTCTCAGCTTGCCGACTGCGCCGTCGGCGGCAATCACGGGCACTTCCACTACCGCTGGAACCTACAATTTCACCCTGAAGGTGACTGATTTTGCGATTCCGCCCGACGTCACGACGGCAAACCTTAGCATCACTGTGCTTCCGCCTGTAAGGATTACCACGTCGAGTTTGCCCAATGGAACTGTTGGCACGGCATATTTGGAGACCATCCAGGCGACGGGAGGCCAGCCACCCTATTCCTTCAACATACTATCGGGAGGGTCTCCCTTTAATATGAATTCGGTCGGCGCATTTGGAGGTGTTCCGAGCCTAACCGGAACTTATCCACTCACCTTCCAGGCCACCGATGCGAACGGGGCCTCGGGAACCGCTGCTCTGACCCTCAACATTACCGCCGAGAACTGTCCGAACAATGGCAATTTCCAGGGGAATTATGCGTTCCTGTTCAACGGTACCTACGTCGCTGGTGTTAACTCAAGTACCAGTGGACAGTTCATCGGAAGTTTTGTCGCCGATGGAAACGGGAACCTCACGCAAGGGTATGTCGATACTGGAGAAATCACGAATGTAGGTGTTACAGGTACATATTGCATCGGCTCAGGTAACCTCGGAACCTTAGCGATCACGACCCCGTCCGTACCCATCCCCTCCCCGTATCTGATTCAGCTGGATTCCGCTGGCAACGCAAGCGCGACCGACTTCATGGATCATTACTTCGATGGACTCCTTCCTCTCGCCTCTGGAACGATTTTGAAACAGGATCCCACCGCGTTCAGTACTTCCAAAATTGTAGGGGATTTCGCTTTCACTTTTCTGGGCAATACGTTCAACCAACCGCAACCGCAGATCCAGGCGGGAACGCTCTCCGCCGACGGCGCCGGCAATCTGACAGGGGAATTCGACGTTAACAGCGTTGGTGCCGTGTCGAACTCGACATTCACCGCGAGCAATTTGGCGATAGCTACGTTCGGCCGCGGCACCGTCACTTTGACTGAGCCGAGCGGAGCGACGGTATCTGTCATCTTCTACGTTGTGAATTCTTCCCAGCTGTTCGCGCTTGCCGAACCTCCGGTGACGAACCTTCCGGTGTACATAATGACCGGGCCAGTTGTGCAGAGTACCGGCGGTCCATACACGAATAGTTCACTGAGCGGGACCAGCGTCATCGAGCAGCAATCGTCGGTGAACTCCCTGAATTCGGGGAACAACTTTGTGGCGCAGGTAGGACTGATTTCCTGGGACGGAGCCGGAAATTTCACATTCACCGCAGACCAGAATCAGAACGGCACTCTCAGCGCTCCCACTTACAGTGGAACTTACAGCGTGTCCTCTGATGGCCGAGTCACCCTTGCGGTAAGCGGCCAAACTTCTACCCCTATCTTGTATCTGTCAGCTCCAAATCAAGGCTTTGTCATGGGTACGGATACAGGGACCAGCTTTGGCCAAATCCTGTCTCAATCCGGCAGCCCGTTCGGCAGTGCTTCATTCTCGGGAACATATCTGGGACTGAACTTTCCCGAGCTAGACAACCTCTCGCCCCCGCCCTGCGGAGGCGCAGCCCTCGAACTGGACAACCTGGTCGCAGACGGAACGGGCAATCTCACAGGTACTTCGTATCAAAATACTTTCTTTTGTTTTGCATCCTGGATTCCCCTTACTGAAACGTACACCGTCTCGTCGTCGGGCAGGGGCGTGGTAACACAAAACGGCGGCACAAATAACATCTTCTACGTTGTCTCACCGACGCAGGTCATCTCGATGCCAGCGACCGCCGCTTACCCAAATGTGATTATGCTGTCGCACCCATAGTTCATGTATTCAGGCATTTACACTCATTGAGAAATGAGCCGTCCGAAGCGTCAATGATTGAGACGGGGATATTTCGCCGCAGGCCGCGTTTGCTGGGTGGGTCGCAATCGTTGAGCGATCCCTTCTTGAGTTAGACGATATGGGTGCCTGATCTCGGCTGGGCTACTGAGGGAGCGGGGTGAGAGCACAGCGGAGCGTGCCGTCAGACCTATTTTCAGGATCCCTCTTGGTATGAACGACAACGAAGTCGGTGCCTTTAACATGGCGCATGTAAGTTCCGATGCGGTCTTTCCATCCGCCGGACGTCCAGTCTATTTGTTGCTTGTCCTGGCTAAAGGTATATCGTCCCGTCGTCGTAGGGCGATGCGCATTTAAATCGTCTAACCTATCTGTAGCTTCGTACGTCCCATCGGTACGGAGCACCAGCACGGCCAGAAGAATTGTTGGTTGGCTCTCCCAGTCCCTGCATTCGAAATGCCCTGCCGGCGATTGTGCCGCATCTTGAACTGCGGCAACGTGGACCGCTCCCCCCAGAAAAGTGCTCAGAACAAATGCCATCCTGATGCTTCTGGTGATCATGGCAACCATCGTATCAATTCAAACCCCTTGATGAGCGCAATCGAGATTTCTGCGCCAACTACGCAAATATCTTCCCGATTGCCAGGACACGCCAAGTGACACCCCAATGAATAAGCCCCGCCAACCTGATCGCTCCCACACGGACTGAGCGGCGGCCTAGCTTTCCAACAACTTTGCGATTTCTGGATTGCCGGATTGCAAGGCAAGTTCCGTGAAGGGCGTTCCCTGGGTGTCAGACATCCGCCGAAGACCGGGGAAACGCTTGAGGAATCGCGCAACCCACTCGACGTCCCCGCGTCGGATTGCGTAAGCGAAGTCGTCCAACTCAATCCCCAGGAATCCACCCATCTCCCGCAAATATTCGATCGCCCATCCTGCGGGTGTAGCGCCGAATTGGGAGTCTCCTGCGTTGATGTCCGCGCCATGTTCCACCAGCGCATGGACGACGTCGCGATGCCCGCCAAATGCCGCGTAGTGAAGGGCCGTAGCGCCGGTTGGATCCCGCTGGTTGATAAATTCCGGATGGCTGTGGGCGATCTCTCTCACATCCGCAACGTTGCCACTCTTCGCGGACTCAATGAGCTTCTCGAAGTCGTTCATTGAACTTCTCCACGTTCTCGGGCATGCGAAGATCGGCTCGACCCAAGAAAAGGCGCTCAATCAGATCCCTGTCACGCCTTCTTCATCTTCACGGGAGAAGCCAGCGCGACCGCAGCCTCAGTCGTAAGAAGAAGGAAAGTGAATGTCTCCTGCAGGTACAGGTGGACCGCAGCGTCAGTGTGGCTGAGATAGCCAATGGAGACATCCTGGCCGATGTGAAGCTCGAAATCCCCGCCTCGAGTAGTCAGCACAAAAGCACCGGCAATGGCAGGGGCCCAGATGATTTGATCTTTAACCAGCCGCTTGACGTGTTCCAACACTGGATATCCGTGGTCGCTGGTTTCTGAGAGAGCGGTGTAGGCGTCGGCGCCGAGCAGCACGGCATAGGGACCATTGACGCCGACCAGACGCAACCGGCTCAAGCTTTGAGCAATCGCATCCGGGTACTCGCTAACATCGGCAGGGAGAGTCATGATTGGGTTGCTGGTTCCCTGGCGGATGCCCCCAATCCCGGCGGCGGCATATCCGTCGAATATCGCAGCGTCCTCGGCAAAGGCGATCTGTCGAGCCGCGTCCTTTGCCGGTTGCCAGTCCGAGTCGTTCGCTCCCCGATCGACGTCGTCGATCGCCTGCCGATCCAGTTCGAACGGCACGCGCAGTTCGACCAGCGGCTTAACCTCACGCTGCCTCGCGACAATACCCTTCGCCGGCGCGGTGATTGTCCGCAGGTGGCCGGTACCCACGGCAGACAGGGTGGTGCCGGCCGGTCCCTTCAGGTCGACGACACGGCGTCCGGCAAGGTAGCGCTTGAGCGTGCGCGATGTTTCCTCTTCGATCTGAGCCCACGCCGAATCGGAAATGGGGGCAAGTTCGCGATGAAGATTATTCATGGCTTATGTCTCCTTTGAGAGAACCGATGCCGAGCGAACCGTCGCGCATCGATGAATTGGATGAAGGTGAGGGGGATGAAGATGGGTTGGACGAAGAAGTTTCAACCACAGCTGCGGTGGGCGATTCCGCCGCCGCAGCCTGATCATCAGCGGTTTCGTCTTCGCCGACGTTCTCCAAGAATGTCGCCGAAGGCACGAAGAAGAGGTTTCCGGTGACGGCGCGACTGAAGTCGAGGATCCGATCGTAGTTGCCGGGCGGCCGGCCGATGAACATGTTCTCAAGCATCTGCTCGATGGTGCGGGGCGACCGGCTGTAGCCGATGAAATATGTTCCAAACTCACTCATGCGCGGGGCGGCCGAAGGGCATGTTGTCGCGGAGAATTTTGATCTCTTTTCCATTCTCGACGATGGTAGTGAGCGCGTTGTGCGCGGAGGTTGGCTTGACGGAGTCGTCCAACTCAATGTCGGAAAGCTTGGTGCGGCCGATGATGCGTTCTTGCGCCTCGGTGGAGAGCGTATTCCACGCGTCCAGATCGTGGAGATATTTCTGCACGATGACGTAGCCGCCGCCAGCAAAACCCGGGTCTTCTTCGTCGATGAGCACGGCAGCCGTCGCGGCTGCGCCCCTGGGATTTTCCGTCCCGTCGACGAATCCCATGAGGTCACGGTCATCGAAGTAGCGGAAGCCGTGCACTTCGTCCGCTGCGGAAACGGCATTTCCCAGACGCGCCACAATCTGCGTGGCTAGTTCGAAGCACAAATCCATTCGCTTGGCGCGGATGTGAAACAGCAAGTCGCCCGGCGTCGACACGGCGTGGCGTGCTTCGGCGCGAATCTCGCGAAACGGAATGCAGTTCCGCCGGACGCGGCTGCCCGAAGAGGCGATCCCATGCGTCCGATCCAAAACCGATAACGCACGAAAGTCGGCCTTCCAGATCGCGAAATTCCACTGCGCGCACCAGCGCGGCAAGGTCTCCGCAGAACGAGCGGACGGTGGCGAGACTCTCGGAGCCTGAGTTGATCGTCGCGACCAGAAAGATCGCGGCGCGGGTGAGCGGCGCGTCTACCGGCTGCGCGACTACAGGTGATCTATTTGCGGCCTCGGGCGTACTCATCGGATTGGGACGGGAAGCGGCCGCGCTCGCACGAAGGAGTTCGGCCCTGCAAGCTTAAACATCGCGTGCAAAACCTGCAACCGGCTCCCGACATGACGTGATGGTCAGCAGAGCGGGCCTCATTAGGGCCGATATCGGTACTCAAACGGCGTTCAATGAGGGACGGTGCGGTTGTTTATCTCGATGTATGGCGGCGGGAATACAGAAAGTATGGTGGAGGCGGCGG
>CAVOWU010000008.1:0-222243 GCA_963700225.1 uncultured Acidobacteriota bacterium | reverse complement strand
GGAATCTCAACTGCACCGTTCTCCGCCGACATCATTTGCTGCTCAGTATCTCTGGCAACTACGCGGACGACGTACTGGCCGGGCTTTACGTCAAAACTGGTTCTCAACGTGATCCCGGCGGCCAGGCGACTTTGTAGAGTCTCATTTTTCCAACGCATCTGCACCACCTTCTGGTTCGACTGCAGATAGTTTCCATTACGATCGAAAACCGCAGTGACCACGGTGAGGTCGTTTTCGTTCCTCCCGTCGGTCTGCTTGTAGTGCAAACGCCTGACGTCCACGCGAGCCAGAACAGTCAGCTTGGCGGTGTCGTCGGACGCCTTGAAAAACTGGGTGTGGACCGCGACCGGCAGGTCGTGCAGTTCTTCGCTGGAAAGGAGTTCATCCTCGATTTCTCGTTTGGCTTCTTCCGCGGCGTCTGCCTTGTGGTTGGGGGCGTAATAACCATGGCGCGCCTGTAATTCGTATTTTTCGTGGACCTTGAGGACTACCTTGAGTGAATGGAATTTTCCGTCCGTCTTGAGATTCAAGGGAGTAAATCCGAGAACGTAACAGTGTTCGGGCGAGTCGGCGATCACGGCGGAATCCTTCGTCCATGTCATTGTTGTTGTGAAAAAAAGATCCTCCCGTGCTGTAGGCCAGAACCGCCATGATTTCGTTCTGCGCGGACGCCGCCTGGCGATCGAGTTCGGCTCGGGAAGCAGGTGTGAATGCCTGCCCTGGAACATCCACATCGACGTGCCCTCGCTGACTCGCGTCGCCAAACGGGATGGAGACGTAGAGTCCGCGGGCATCGAGAGTGCTGATGATGACCTGCCCGCGCACGGCGCGATCGATGACGTCGTTGTAGTCGTATTCCAATTCGGGCGTCAGAAATCCCGGAGAAATCAGGATCAAATTCCTTTGGCCGGGCATACTCGTAATTCGTCGTACGGCATCTTTCACAACACCGAGTGCCCGCCTGCTCTCCTCCTCCCCCACCACCAACACCTGGGTAGCTGCCGCGCGGGCAAAGGAAATGCCGCCGTGAACCGCATCGGATCGTTGGCAGCGGCCTGTAGAACTTCGGGATCATTCTTGTTGACGATCAGATCGGCCATATAAAGGCTGATGTCGGGGCACTTGAGGGTTTCGCCCCCGAGTGTAGGTCGTGGGATCAGGGTGTCCAAAACATGGCGGAGTTGCTTTCGATCATCCGTAAAATCGAGCGTCGTCTGGCCCGACGTCGAGAAGATCGCAATCCGGTCGGTGGGCGCCAAAGAGTCGATCCGGCGTTCCGCAGCGGCACGAACCAGGTTGATGTTCTCGAAGTCCAGGTGCAAGTCGTCGAACAGGTAGGCTACGAAGCGTGTCGGAATCGCAGGCGGAGCCGCAGACGGTGTTGACCCATCGGCTGCGTTCGGAGATTTCGTCGTTGCCGGCGCCTCTGCGGTCTGATTCGACAAGTGCTCGACGTCGAAGTGCGAAATCACTTGCGGTTTGCCGTTATCGAGAAGTTCGAAGTCTTCTTTGTGAAGATTCCCGACGGCATGCCCGCTGGAGTCGCGCACGACAACTCTGGCCAGCACGAGGCGCACATTTACACGAAACGTAGCTGCTTCGTCGGACTTGGGGGTAATGGTTTCGTCTTTGACCGCCATTTCTACGGAAGGCGCTTGGGCCGCACTGGCGGGAGGGGGTGGGGCCGATGGCTGGGTCGTATCTGCAGCCTGACCACCAAGACTGTACGGGCAAGAATCCAAGACACAGCAGAAGAGCTCCACCTGTAAGCAACGCCTTCCAGAAACGGGGCCCTGCGTCGCGGAACAGCCTTGTCATGAACACCTGCCGACTACGATCTGTGGCGGCCAATGATAGCAAAGGCCGCACTTCTGTGTGTCATTGGGCGTTTCAGAGAGTTAGCTAAAACTGCAGGAAGACTACCTGAGCGGCAGCGTCTTTGGGCCAATGCCTGGCTAGAACCAGTCGCTGCGGTACGCGACCCACCATGCAATGAAAACGATTGGGATGGTCGCGGCGATGCCCCACCACAATGGAAGGAGGATGTCCGCCAATAGACCCAGAAGCAAGAAGACGATCCAGAAGATTTTCTTCTGCATGAAGCAATTGTAGGCCCGGACCCAATTCCCGAGGATTACACGAGAAGGCAACCTTCGAGGGCACGCTAACGGCAGTTGCATCGCTGCAAGGCCGCGGTGACTGTTGCAGCGACGTTCACGGCTTCGCCGACAAGTCATCCAGGGCAAGATTCAGCTCGAGCACGTTGACTCGCGGCTCGCCGAGCAGGCCAAGGTCGCGCTGCCTTGTGTGCTTCTGGATTAAATCGCGGACTGCCGATTCGGAAATGCCACGTTCGTGGGCGATTCGCGGGACTTGAAAATCGGCGGCCGCGGGAGAGATTTCTGGATCGAGTCCGGAGGCCGAGGTTGTGATCAGGTCGACGGGCACAGGCTGAGAGGGATTCTCTTGCTGAAGGGTGGTGGCGTCGGCGCGTACGCGGTCGATCAGTTTTTGATTGGTAGAAGCGAGATTGGTGCCGCCGGAGTTGGCGGCATCATACCCGTTCCCCGCGGCCGAGGGACGAGGATGGAAATATTTTGGCGAAGTGAAAGGTTGAGCGATGATGCGCGATCCAATCGCTTCCCCGTTGCGATGCAGGATCTGGCCATTGGCCTTATCCCTGAAAAGAATCTGGGCCAACGCAGTTATCACCAGTGGGTAGATCACGCCCAGCAGAACTGTCGTGGCGATCGTCATGAGAATTGCGGTAATCAGATTCTTCTTCATTGGATTCCTCAGGCCAAACCGGCCGCAGTAATCAATACATCGATAAGCTTGATGCCGACAAAGGGCGCGATCAGGCCGCCGACACCGTAGATCAGCAAATTGCGGCGCAGCAAAGCTTCGGCGTTCATCGCGCGGTATTTCACGCCACGAAGCGCCAGCGGAATGAGCGCGATGATGATGAGCGCATTGAAGATCACCGCAGAGAGGACGGCGGATTCCGGCGTCTTCAGGTGCATGACGTTCAGCGCGTTCAATACCGGGAATGTGCCGGCGAACATGGCGGGGATAATGGCGAAATACTTGGCGACATCGTTGGCGATGGAAAACGTGGTGAGGGCCCCGCGCGTCATCAGCAACTGCTTGCCGATTTCGACGACTTCGATGAGCTTGGTGGGATTGGAATCGAGGTCCACCATGTTTCCGGCTTCTTTGGCGGCTTGCGTACCGGTGTTCATGGCGACACCGACGTCGGCCTGAGCGAGCGCCGGGGCGTCGTTGGTACCATCACCCGGTCATGGCGACGAGCTTCCCTCCTGCCTGCTCGCTGCGAATCAACTTCAGTTTGTCCTCCGGCGTAGCCTGGGCAAGAAAATCGTCGACCCCGGCTTCGCGGGCAATAGCTGCGGCAGTGAGTGGATTGTCTCCGGTGATCATGACCGTACGAATGCCCATGGCGCGAAGCTGGGCGAAGCGGTCGCGGATTCCTCCTTTGACGACGTCCTTCAGGTGAATCACGCCCATGGCACGGCGGTTTTCAGCGACAACCAGAGGCGTGCCGCCGGAAGACGCGATGCGCTCTACGGTAGCGCGCACTTCCTGCGGCATCGCTCCGTTGTTGTTGGTCTCGATGAATCGGGTGATTGCTTCGGCGGCGCCTTTGCGAATCTCACGGCCATCGAGATTGACTCCCGACATGCGGGTCTGCGCTGTGAACGGAATGAATTCCGCTTCGTGAGTGGCGAAGTCGCGGCCACGGAGGCGGTATTTCTCTTTGGCCAGGACGACGATGGAGCGGCCTTCGGGCGTTTCGTCGGCCAACGAAGATAGTTGCGCAGCGTCAGCCATATCGGCTTCGGTGACGCCGGGAGCTGGAATAAATTCGGTGGCCTGCCGATTGCCGAAGGTGATGGTTCCAGTTTTGTCGAGGAGCAGTGTATTCACATCACCCGCAGCTTCGACAGCACGGCCCGACATTGCGAGGACGTTGTGCTGAACGAGGCGATCCATGCCTGCGATGCCGATGGCGGAGAGCAGGCCACCAATCGTGGTCGGAATCAGGCAGACGAGCAGGGAGACGAGAACGAAGACGGTTTGCGGCGAACCGGAGTAGATTGCGAATGGCTGCAGGGTGACGACGGCCAGCAGGAAGATTATCGTCAATCCCGCGAGCAGAATGTTGAGTGCGATCTCGTTGGGAGTCTTCTGGCGCGCGGCGCCTTCAACCAAGGCGATCATGCGGTCGAGGAAAGTTTCGCCGGGGTTCGAGGTGATTTTCACTTTGATGTGATCACTGAGAACACGCGTTCCACCCGTCACTGCGGAGCGATCTCCGCCAGCTTCGCGGATCACGGGAGCGGATTCGCCGGTGATGGCGGATTCATCTACGGATGCGACGCCTTCGACGATTTCTCCGTCACCGGGGATGAGTTCTCCGGCGGGAACAGAGACAAAATCGCCGGCCCGGAGTTGGGCGCTGGGAACCTCTTCGAGTTGTCCGCTGGATGTATACCGCTGCGCAACGGTCTCCGACCGCGCTCGCCGCAGGGTTTCCGCTTGCGCTTTGCCGCGGCCCTCGGCCATGGCTTCCGCAAAGTTGGCGAACAATACGGTGAACCACAGCCACAATGTGATCTGCAGGTTGAAGCGAAAGGCTTGATGCGGATGCAGAACCAACAAGACGGTCGTGATGACGCTACCGATTTCAACCACGAACATGACGGGATTGCCCATCATGTTGCGAGGGTTGAGCTTCAGGAGTGAACTCCACGAGGCGCTGCGAACCAGCTTTAGATCCCAGATCGATTTGCGATGACTTGCCATAGTGTCCCTAGAAAGTCTTTCCCGCGTACATCAGAAGGTGCTCGAGAATTGGCCCGAGGCTAAGAGCCGGGAAGAAGGTCAGTGCGCCCAGAATCAGGATTACGCTGATCAGCAGGAACGTGAATAGCGGCGTCGTGACCGGAAACGTACCCAACGACGGTGGAACGTATTTCTTCTGAGCCAGGTTGCCGGCGATCGCGAGCATCGGAATAATCATGAAAAAGCGCCCGATGAGCGTGGTGATCCCGGTGGCGCCGTCGTACCAGAGCGTGTTGACCGTGAGTCCTCCGAAGGCGGAGCCGTTGTTGCCCGCAGACGAGACGAAGGCGTAAAGAATCTGGCTAAGGCCATGGGGACCAGGATTCGTGATTCCTGCGGTTCCGAAGCCTTTGACCACCGAGATGCCCGCGAGCGACAGGATGATCAGTGGAAAGACGAGTGAGACCAGCATGGCCATCTTCACGTCGTAGGCCTCGATCTTCTTGCCGAGATATTCGGGCGTGCGGCCGACCATGAGGCCTGCGATGAAGACGGCGAGCACGATATAAATCAGAATGCCGTACATGCCGGATCCGACTCCGCCGAAGATGACTTCGCTCAGCATGATGTTCACCAGCGGGACCATGCCTCCAAGCGGAGTGAAGGAATCATGCCAGCCGTTGATAGCACCGCAACTGGCGTCAGTGGTCACGGTAGCAAAGAGAGCGGAATTCGCAATCCCGAAGCGGGTTTCCTTCCCTTCCATATTTCCACCGGGCTGACTGGCAGTTGCGCGTTGCGCGACTGCGGCGGGATACAGAGGATTCCCTTTGGCTTCGGCCCAGTAAGTGACGCTTACGCCAACGAGAAAAAGAAACGCCATGGCGGACCAGACCGCCCAGCCATGAGCCGGGGAGGCCGTCATGCGACCGAGAGTGTAGGTGAGGCCGGAACCGATGGCGAAGATACAGAAAAGCTCGAACAGATTCGAAATCGGCGTGGGGTTCTCGAAGGGGTGGGAGCTATTGGCATTGAAGAAGCCGCCGCCGTTGGTTCCCCATTCCTTGATGATCTCTTGCGAAGCCACCGGACCCTGCGCGATGGTCTGGGTCGAGACGGTATCCATTACTGGCTTGCCGCTGGCATCGACAACGGGCTTGCCGTCGGCACCGACTCGCTGCACTTGCTGCGGTTCGACTAACTTCACAGTATCGTACGGCTTAAGGTTCTGGACCACGCCCTGCGAAACCAGGAAAAGCGCGCCCACAACACAAAATGGCAGCAGCACCCAGAGGCAGCAGCGAACGAAATCGACCCAGAAGTTGCCGAGGGTTTGCATCTGGCGGCGGGCAATGCCGCGGATGAAGGCGATCGCCAGCACGATGCCGGTGGCGGCCGACGCGAAGTTATGGAATGCGAGCCCCACCATCTGGGTGAAATAACTCATCGTGGTCTCGCCGGAGTAGGCCTGCCAATTGGTGTTCGTGGTGAACGACGCAGCGGTGTTGAAAGCGAGATGCTCTGGTGCGACCGCAGCAAAGTGCTGCGGGTTCCATGGCAACATCCCCTGGATTCGCTGAATTAGATAGAGCAGCAGCATGGAAACCGCGCTGAACAACAGCATGGAAGTCGCATATTCGGTCCAGCGCATTTCGTGTTTTTCATCGACGCCAGTTATGCGATAGAGCAGGCGTTCGATCGGGCGCAGAACGGGATCCAGAAAGGTATGTTCTCCGGCGAAAACGCGCGTCATGAAGACGCCGAGGGGCTTCGTGACGGCGAAGATCAATGCGAGAAACACAAAGATCTGCAGCCAGCCATTGATGGTCATTTCAGAATTTCTCCGGCCGCAAGAGGGCGTAGAAGAGATAGATTGTGGTTGCGGCGCTGATGATGAGCATGATGAGCGATTGAGCGTCCATGAGGTTCCTTTACTTCACGCGGTCGCAGAAATGAACGTAGGCGATCGAAGCAGCGAAAAATGCGAAGGTGACGGCGATCCAAAGAATGTCTTGCATGAACAGGCTCCTTGCTTTCGAGCAATGTGCCAACGACCGTTTCAGAGAGCGATCCGCCGATTCGCATCGGCGCTTCTGTTGTTGACGCGCATACTGATGAGCTTTCCACGCGTCCCCGGCGGTTTCCACTTTGCCATCTGCGTCTTTTGACTGCGAGAGAAATCAAGGACTTCTCCGAGCAGAGCTAAGAGGAAGCGCATCAGAAACAGGACTGCACCGATGCAAAGTATCGCGAGGGCAAGTCTCATATGGCGTCCAAGCCAGGCCGAAAGCGCCCCGTAATCAATTTGATAACTTCGCGCGTAAAAGTGGTATCAGCAAGGCATAAAGAATTCATAAAGAGGATGGCCCGATCTGAGGGCCGCGAAAATACGGGCAACGACTTAGCAGCCCCAATCGGCCTCGCCGGGCTTGGCGTAATACTTGCGGCCAGGGGATGACGCCGGGGTCGTGGACAGTTCGAGGAGGGCGAGACGGGCCGCGGCCACCATCAACTTACGCTCGGTCGGTGGAGTGCGCTCCCAGGAAGAGGAACGTTGTTCGTTCTCGTTCTCATGAGGATCAGAATCGTGCGTCAAAGCCTGCCGGTAGTGATGAAAAAGCCTCGCCAAATCTTCTGCCGCTACGTCTTGAATTGTGGACATGATCCTTGCCTTTCCGGAGCCGTTTACTCAGAGGGCTGTATGTTCGCCATACATTGCCCACAAGCTATTCGACTGCGAAGGACGTAAGAATTGAATAAAGAGTCCGTAGAATCTTCGTAAGACGAGCCGATTTTCACGAGACGATCGATGCGCCGAGAAACTTACTCTCCGGGTTCGAAACGGTATCCGACCCAGGGTTCGGTGACGATGTAGCGGGGTGAAGCAGCGTCAGGCTCGAGCTTCTTGCGCAACTGCCCGACAAAGACGCGGAGATACTCGACTTGCTCGGTACTCTGCCCGCCCCAAATCGCCCCGAGGAGGGTTCGGTGGTTGACAACCTTGCCGGGCCGCCTCGCCAGGTAGACCAGCAGTTCAAACTCTTTCGGAGTGAGGCGCACTTCGGCCTGGCGGACCGTCACTTTGTGCGCGGAGGTGTCGATACGGAAGTCGCCGAGCTCGATTACGGGATCGGCTCCGGCTTCGGCCGGAAGGCGACGGAGATTGGCACGAACTCTTGCGAGAAGTTCATTCATGCCAAAAGGCTTGGTGACATAGTCGTCGGCGCCGGCGTCGAGGGCTTCCACTTTTTGCCGCTCTTTGTCGCGGACGGAGAGAACGATGATCGGCACCTGGGAAACGGCGCGCACGTGCCGACAAAGCTGGACACCATCGACCGACGGCATGGACAAATCCGTGATGATGAGGTGCGGCTGCCAGTCTTTCATGATTTCCAGCGCCATTTCTCCGGTGTTGGCAACGCGGATATCGTAGCCTTGCGCCGAAAGACTCGTGCGGAGAACACGGGTGATCTGGGGTTCATCGTCCACAACCAAAATGTGAGCAGACTCGGCCATCAGCGGGCCTCCTGGGTGACGATGTGGACGTCGACGGAAGGCGAGTCTCGGAGGAAACGCTGAATCGCGGACATATATAGGTATCGCTGCCAGCCAGTTCGGGCCGAGCGGCCGAAAATAACCTGTGTGATGTGGTTCTCGCCAACAAGCTGCGCCAGTCCATCGGCGATGCTGCGACCGGAACCGCGGACTACTTTGCCGCCTAGGTTTTCGGCGAAGCGGATATTCTCGGCCAAAGTCTTTTGATCCTCGGGGCGCGTATCGCGGCCAACGTCAATGTAAAAAACAAAAAGCTCGCCGCCCAGGGCTTGCGCCATACGCGAGCCACGGGCGATCAGATACTGTGCCGCGGGATTTGAGCTTACACAAACGGCGATTCGTTCGCGCACGGTGTGCGCGGGCTGAGTACCGTCCTTCTCCAGAAATGCGTCGAGGCTGCGGTCCACGACACCTGTCACCTGACGAAGCGCAAGTTCGCGGAGGGCGATGAGGTTGCCGGGACGAAAGAAGTGAGAAAGCGCGCGTTGCGCGCGATCAACCGGGTAGATGTCGCCTCGCTCCATGCGCTTCTGCAAAGCCTGCGGGGTCAGATCGGCAAGGACGATTTCGTCAACCCTCTGCATCACCCAGTCGGGAACGGTTTCCCGCACCTGCACACCGGTGATTTGCTGGACGGTTGGTCCGACGCTTTCGACGTGCTGGACGTTCATCGTCGATAACACGTCGATCTTTGCGTCAAGAATTTCCATGACATCTTCGTAGCGCTTGGCGTGCTTGCTGCCTTCGATGTTGGTGTGGGCAAGTTCGTCAATCACGACGACGGCAGGCCTGCGCTTCAAGATCGCGTCGACATCCATCTCATCAAACAAAGTCCCTTTGTATTCCAGCTTGCGCGGAGGGATGCGATCGAGTTTGCCGGCCAGCTCGGCGGTAGCTTTGCGGCCGTGACTCTCGACGACGCCGATGAGAACGTCTTCACCACGGCTGGCCCGCCGGATGGCCTCGCTCAACATGCTGTATGTCTTGCCGACACCGGGGGCATAGCCGAGAAATAGCTTGAAGATGCCCCGGGATTTCTCGGGAGAAATTTCGTTCAGCCAATCTTCGGGCGTCTTGGGCATCGCAGCTATTGTCTTTCGCAGCGTGAGAATTGTCACGTCCATCGTACAATGCGGATGTGAAAACGGGGGCTCGAACGCAAGCGGCGCGATACGCGGTGGTCGTAGCGGCAATCGGAGTGATCACGGCGGTCGACTTCCGGCTGCACGTCAACCACACAACGGTTGCGTTGATGTTCCTGGTAACCGTGCTGCTGACCTCGGCCTACTGGGGGTTACGCTACGCGGTCCTGATGGCGATTGGGGCGACTGCGGCGTTCAATTTTTTCTTCCTGCCCCCGGTTGGGACTTTCACGATCTCCGATCCACAGAACTGGGTGGCGCTATTCGCATTCCTGGTGACAGCGCTCGTGGCCAGCAATCTGGCAGAACGCGCCCGCCGAGAAGCGGTGGGAGCAAAGCAACGCCGGCGCGAAGTGGAGCGGCTTTACGGGCTAAGCCAGCGACTGCTGGCGTCGGAGAATGTTCTCGAACTGCTGAACGCTTTGCCCCAGTATCTGCAGGACACATTCGCGGTCGGCAGCGCTGTGGTGATGGCGGCCGATCATCCGACGGTTTATCGTTCGTCCCTTGATGCGAAATTCGAAGAGAGCGTGCTGCGCTCGACCCTGCTGCGAGGTGAGCCCATTACACAGGGAGGCGTGTCGTATGTGCCTCTGCGACTGGGAATGCGCACCGTAGGGGCCTTGGGCGTTACGGGAGCGGATCTCTCGCGAGAAACTCTCGACGCACTTGGCAGCTTGGCTGGCCTCGCGATCGAGCGCGCTCGAGCGTTAGAAGCACTGAGCAAGAACCGGGCGGAACAAGAGCACGAGCGCCTGCGGACGGCGCTGCTGGATTCGGTGACGCACGAATTTCGGACACCGCTGACTTCCATCAAAGCCAGTGTGACGACTTTGCTGTCGAGCGCGGCGATCGACGAACGAGGGCGGCGCGATCTGCTGACCGTGATCGACGAAGAAACGGACCGGCTGAACCGACTCGTGGGAGAAGCTGCAGAGATGGCGCAGCTCGATTCGGGCATGTTCAAGCTTGACCTGCAGCCTCACGCTATCAGCGATGCTATCAACCCTGCGATCGAGGATGCCCGTGCTTCCCTCGAAAAACATCCGGTGGAGATCGCGCTACCTGCAAAAGAGCTACCGGCGGTCCGCATGGATGTGCAGCGGATTCGCGAAGTGGTGATGCATTTACTCGAAAATGCCGGGAAGTATTCCGGACCGGGGGCGCCAATTAAGGTGAGCAGCGAAGTGAAGGACGACATGCTCGTGACCAGTGTTGCCGATCGTGGGCCCGGCATCGATTCGTTTGAGCAGTCGCTCATCTTCGAGAAGTTTTACCGAGGTCAGAACCAGCGCTACACGGCTCCAGGAACAGGGATGGGTTTGGCGATCGCGAAGGTGATCGTGGAGGCTCATGGAGGAACGATTGGAGTTGTGAGCCAGTTGGGGAACGGATCGGTTTTCTCGTTTAGCTTGCCGGTCGAGACGGGCGCGAGACCCTAGAGAGAACGAGTCCGGAAGCGATGCGGTCCCGCGACGGCCTGCGCCATCACTTCTTCATGTAATACGCAGATTCTTCCGGCCGGACTACGCGTGGAATCCACAAGGGACGACGCAAATTGTTCGGCCCTGGGGCCGGGCGGGCCAGTGCTTTCCATCTTTCATAGACAGCGAACGACAGATTCGTGTCGACGAAGATGTCTCCGTAGCGATCTTCGGCGCTGGCTTTTTCGACGCGCACCATCTGATGCCAACAGTGCATGCCACTAACGGGATCGGGATGCACGGGAAAAGTAATGTCCTGATGGACGCCGGCGTCGCTCCACCAGATGCGCTTGGTTTCTGGATCGGGGCTGTCATAGGGCGACACCGATTCGAGTTGGCGCATCTTCCACTGCCCTTTGCCGACTTCTTTCAGATCAACCCATGCGCTTGACATGCGTTCGACCTGCTCGTCTTTGTTAATGCGCCAGCGGCCGAGATGGTGAGAACAGGCGACGACTGCCGGCGTGAGTCCTTCGGTGACCCAGGCGTGAAGAACGAAGTAGCCGATCTCAGTGTGAACTTTCATGAGGTCGCCGGTACGGGCTTTGAGTTTCTTAGCATCGACGGGGTTGAGCCACAGCGGATTCTTGTGGGAGATTTCGTAGAGAAACTTCGCGTTACCCGAACGCGAGTGAATAAGATTTGGCAGGCGAAAAATCGGGAGCAGCGTGTAGACGTCGCCATGCGCGTCTTTTGGCCACTCGACCTTCGGTGTGTACTTGGGATCGAAATCGTCGGCGAGCTGCCCTTCGGAAGCCTCGCGTGCAGCACGGTGAATGTGGCTGCGATAGTACTCGGGCAGGGTGAACTCAGGCCACTTCCAGTCGGCCATGGTTTTTGAAAAGAGTTCAAGCTTGCGCGAGGGAGTGTTGTAGCCGACGACTGCCTTGTCCTCGACCATCACACCGACGGGCTTCCCCGCTTTCGTGACAACTCCGTTCGGTTCCACTTTTGAGCCTGCGAGTTCGGTTTCGGTTAGCTGCTTCTCGTTCAGCTTATAAACATCGCGCGTGATTTCGAAGGCGCCGTATTTGCGCATGTACTGGAGCGGAGTGAGACCTTCTTTCTTCGCGGTCTCGGGCAAGCCAGGAACGGAATGGTCGAACATCCATCCGTAGTATTCGTCCAGGGTAAGTTTTTTCCCCGGCTGTTGCGGCGATTCGAAGTACTCTCGAATGCCCATCGAGCCATCGGGGTCGATCGCCCAGGAGAGGTTGATCCAGAACTCATCTTCCTCCCAAACCTCGCCGGGATTCGCCTGATAGGTGTACTCGAACTTTTCCCCGTTTCTCTCTCGCAAGACTCGATTTACGGGCTGTCGAAAACCGATCCATCTGCCTGCGTAAGATTCCTGGCTCATCAGGTCGTGGCGCTCGGAACTGAAGCCCATCGGCAGGACGTAGTCGGCAAACCAAGCGGTCTCGCTCCACGTGGGAGTGAGCGCGGCGTGGAGCCCGACTTTTTCTTCGTCGCGCAGCATTTCGATCCAGGAGAAGCCGTCGGGATAAGTCCAGACAGGATTGAAGACGCGCGTGAAGTAGGCCTCGATTCGACCCCGACCCTCTTTGAGAAAGTGTGGCAGCAGGAACGACATTTCGTGCGTGCAGAGCGGCCACTCCTGGGGATACAGCAATTCGTTCCAGCGCTTCTGCGGCGGCGGAGACTTGTAGGGCTTGGGAACGAATTTGTTCCACGCATTCAGATTGTGTCCGCCCTCGGTGCCGACGGAGCCGGTCAGGACGTGCAGGAGCATGAGAGCGCGAGCGGGCTGCCATCCGCCGAGATTACCGGAAGCACTGCCTCGCCACAGATGGGACGCGAAGCGACTGCCGGCAGTCGCAATTTCGCGAGCGATCTTTACGATGATATCGGCTTTCACTCCACTCTCTTTTTCGGCAAATTGCGGAGTGAAGCTGGCATAGTGTTTCTTTAGAGCGGCAATGGTCGCCTCGAAACTCTGGCCGCGGGCCTGAAAGCCATCGACTTCGAGCTCTTCCCAGTTCGTCCATCTCTTCACGAATGCGGCGTCGAAGCGATTCTCGTCGAGAATAACTTTCGCCATCGCAAGCAGGACCGCAGCTTCAGTGCCGGGATATGTCGGCATCCAGTAGTCAGCCATGCTGGCCGTGTTCGAGAGGCGCGGGTCCATGACGGCGAGCTTGGCTCCGGCCATTTTGCCGTCGATGATGCGCTGCGCGTGCGGATTGAAATAATGTCCGGATTCGAGGTGAGCCGAAAGCAGAAGAATGAAGCGAGCGTTGGCATGATCGGGCGAGGGACGGTCGGCGTGGTGCCAGAGAAGATAGCCGAGCCGCGCCGAAGAAGAACAGACGTTTGTATGCGAGTTGTGTCCGTCGATGCCCCAGGCTTGGAGAGTGCGCTCCATGATGAAGTCGGCGCCAGGGCGACCCACGTGATACATGACTTCTTCACCGCGATGCTCCTGAATGGCCTTGCGAATACGAGTTCCGAAAGTCTCGAGAACTTCTTCCCAGGAAGTACGTTCCCATTTCCCTGCTCCGCGCGGGCCGCTGCGCTTCATCGGATAAAGAACGCGGTCGGGATCGTGAATCTGATTGATGGTCGCGGGACCTTTGGCACAGAGACGTCCGCGACTGGCAGGGTGCATGGGATTGCCTTCGAACTTTTCCACGCGACCCGTTTCTTTGTCTACATATGCGAGCATGCCGCAGGCGGATTCGCAGTTAAAGCAAACCGTTGGCACCAACTGGTAATGACGCTCGACGCGGCGGGGCCAAGCCTCGGGATCGAGTTCGACCCAGTCGTCCCACTTTTCGACCGGAGGACAGTAGGCGAGATGACTGCCGTCGCGTTTGAAATCGGTCATCGAAAATTCTCCATACTTCTACCTCTTAGCTGTTGGGCACGCTCTGACCTGCCATCACGAAGCACCATTCGAAAGCGAAAAGTCCAAACAGCACCAGAGCAGCCGCCACCGCCTCGTTAAGGAAACCGACCGGAACCAGCAGCAACAAACAGAGTGGAACGATTCCTCCGGCAATAATTGTTCCGCCCCAGAACCAGAGCTTGAATGGCCCGTGCGTAATCAGGCGAGCGGCGTAGGCGGAGTTGTCGGTTGCATGCGGCATCAAGAACTCCGCGGCGACGATTAGCAAGTGCATGGCGAGAGTAACTACCAGCGCCAGTCTTGCGACCCCGAGATTGTCTTCAGAACCCCCGATGGACGGAGGCAGCAACGCAAGCACCGCAGCGCCGCACATCAAAGCTTGCACGATCAGATGCACCGGAAGCAGAGGGGTCTGCCAAAGATCGCGACCTTCACACTGTCCGAAAAGGAATGCCGTGTAGACAGCGGCGAGGAAACCTGCGAGCACGGTCGGCCATAGGAGCAAAGACGTGAGCGTATGTAATTGCAGAACTGCGCCCAGCCAGAAAAGTCCCGCAAGTCCGCTATATGCAATGAGGATGAACGCTCCGCGTGCCAGCCACGATTTGCTCTGCGGCGTGAAGATGACACGCAGGAATCGCGCCTTGTGTTCGAGATCCCAAACCAGCAGAACGGTTGTCAGGGCCGTGAATAACAGCGCGATGGTTGAGAGTGTGATGTCGCGCAGACGGTCCACGCCGATCCATCCAAGCATTAACGCGAATGCTGGAACGGCAAGCGCCCCCGAGCCGATCGCCTTCGTCCAGCAATAGGACGGAACCTGCCATCCCCAGGGACGCGCATGGGAAACATCGTAGGCCGCGAGCGCATTCTTGTGGAGCAGAGGGCTGTCAGGTGGATAGATGGCTCCGCCGCCGTGGATGCTTTCATTGCGCTGCGCCCACATATAACCCGATTCGTGACGAGCGGCCGTGGGAACGATCGCGCTTTCGTCTGCGTCGATGTAGTAGAGCTTGGGACGAGTTCCTTGCTCGGGTTTGCGAACACGAACAGGCTCGCGGGCTAACAACTGGGCGATCTCGCCGTCACAGGCGTCGAGATCGCCGGCGATGATGGCGTGTTCGGGACAGACGACTACGCAGGAAGGCTCCAGCCCGACTTCGGTGCGATGCGCGCAGAAATGGCATTTTGCGGCGGTGCCGTCATCGGGGTCGATGTAAATGGAATCGTATGGGCAGGCTTGCATGCACGCTTTGCAGCCGATACAGCGCTCGGAACTGAAATCAACGATGCCGTCTTTGCGCTGGTACATCGCGGTCACCGGACAGATGGTGACGCATGGGGGATTTTCGCAGTGATTGCAACGCGTGACCTGAAAAACGCGGCGAGTGTTGGGGAATGTTCCTTTCTCGACGTATTTCACCCAGGTGCGGTTTACGGTGAGAGGAACATGATTCTCGGTCTTGCAGGCAACAGTGCAGGCATGACAGCCGATGCACTTACGGTTATCGATGATGAATCCGTATCGCATCCGGAAGTCTGTTCGACGCGCCGCCGGAAGTAGCTTGCGGCTTGTGTATTGTATCTGACGGGCGCTTTGATGCTATTGACCGGCTTGAGGCATGAATAGTTCGCCGAAAATTATTCGCGCCAATGTATAGCACTTTTACTAGAACGTTCAGGCAGCTACGCTACAATTCGGACTGCATTTCCCAGGGCAAAGATGAAGATGCGGATATGGTGGCATAACGCAAATCCGCGATCCCAAAGGAACCTGTTCGAACCCAACTTATGACAGCTGAGATGGCAGGCAATCCGGGAATTCTCGACGACAAGAAGGTTTTCTATAACCGCTTTCTGCTGATCGTGGCGGGGCTGGGAGGGCTGCTCTATGGAGTCGACGTCGGCATCATCGCCGGGGCGCTGCCCTACTTGGAGGCAACTTCAGGCCTGAATGCCGGGCAGCTCTCGATTGTGGTGGCGGCTGTGTTGCTCGGGAGCGTGATCTCTACCCTGTTCGCGGGACTGCTGGCTGACTGGATGGGGCGCAAATCTCTGATGGCGCTGAGCGGCGTCATGTTTGTGATCAGCATTCCGATGATCGCCTTGTCGCATGGTTACGGACCGCTGGTTTTCGGGCGGTTGCTCCAGGGAGTAAGCGCCGGATTGATTGGAGTGGTGGTTCCTCTATACCTGGCCGAGTGTCTGACAGCTTCTAGCCGTGGCAAGGGGACAGGAATTTTTCAATGGCTGCTGACGCTGGGGATCGTGACCGCGGCACTGGTCGGGGTTTATTTCAGTTTCCGCGTCGATCAGGTGGCGAAGCTCGGCGATGCGGCCAAGTTGCTCGCTTTCAAAGACACGGCGTGGCGCGGAATCTTCTGGGTGTCGCTGCCCCCGGGGATTCTGTTCGTGATTGGCAGCTTAATGGTCGCGGAATCGCCAAGGTGGCTGCTGCTCCGCGGAAAGAAAGAGGCCGCATATGCGGCGTTGTTGCGCTCTCGGGCGCAACAACAAGCGGACCTGGAATTGCGCGAGATGGAAGAGGTCAGCGCCGCGGAGAAAGCGAAAAGCGGAGGCGGCAAGGTTAAGGAATCGTTGTTGCGGCGGAAGTATGTGATCCCTTTCGTGCTGGCGTGCATCATCCTCGCGTTCAATCAGGCAACCGGAATCAATTCCATCATTGCGTACAACACCAATATTCTCCTGCAGAGCGGGCTTTCGGACGTGGCGGCGCACTGGGGATACGTGGTGTTCACCATCATCAACTTCGTCGTGACCTTCGGCGGCGTGGTTCTGGTGGATAAGAAAGGCCGCAAATTTTTGCTGGCAGTAGGCACGGCTGGGATTATTTTGTCGATGATCTGCACGGGAACTGTGTTCCTGAATACAGAGAAGTTGCGGGTCGACTCACGAAACGCCGTGCAGAAGATGGTGGCATCGGACCAAACGCTACGGCTGGCGTTTAACCAAGATGTTGCAGCGAGGCTGCTAAATGCGGGCGGCGGCGCGGACGCGGGGCGACCAACTTCTCTCGTAGTCATCTATTCATATGGAGATTTTCGGGCGGCGAGCCAGGTAGTGAGGTCGGACGACGCAGGAGCCAAGCCGATTGAGATCACGCGGGACGGCTGTGTACCGGCAAATAAGGTTGTAGCCTTTTTCTCGAACCCGTTTGGGGATCTTGATGCGGCACGAACCGCGCCGCTGAAAATCGAAAATGCACTGATTACGCCGATCCCGCCTCCGCGGAATGGCTGGATTGTGGCGATTACCCTTTTCGTTTTTATGGCCTTTTATGCGATCGGACCGGGCGTTTGCGTGTGGCTGGCCCTGTCAGAGTTGATGCCGACGCGCATTCGTTCCAACGGAATGAGCATCGCGCTGGTGCTGAACCAGGCGGTTTCAACGACGATTGCGGCGATTTTCCTGCCAACCGTGGGAAAGTATGGATACTCCACGATGTTCTTTGGATTCGCGGCCTGCACGGTGATTTACTTTGTCACCGCGACATGGTTCCTGCCCGAGACCAAGGGCAAGACTCTGGAAGAAATCGAAGCGCATTTTGAAGGCGCGAAGGCGTAGCAGCGCGATGCTTTCTGACGGTTGCCAGGAACTTGCATTGAAAGAAATACAAATTACTTTCACTTTTGGTGATCATGAGTCCTAAGGAAAAGAAGAAGAATACGGCCAACCACAACCATTCGCACGCCATGCGGCGGGAGATATACGAGCAGCCAACGGCGATCGCGAAGACCATTGAGAAACACCTGAAGAATGACATCATCTTTCCGGGAGAACTCGATCCGATCGAGAGTGCGTTGCTGACCTTCGAAAAGCTGATCATTGCGGCCAGCGGATCGAGCCGGCACGCTGGCCTGGCTGGGGAGATCATGATCGAAGATCTCTCGGGCGTCGCCGTCGACGTGGAATACGCCAGCGAATATTGCTATCGATCGACGCATGCAGCGGTTGATCCAATCGTCATGGTGATTACGCAGTCCGGTGAAACCGCCGACACTCTGGCAGCGCAGCGGGAAGCCCTGACGCGCGGAGTGAAGACGATTGCGATCTCGAACATGCCCGACACGACGATCGTGCGGGAAGCAGGCGCGGCACTGATCACGGGAGCCGGCCCGGAAATATCGATTCCAGCAACCAAGAGCTTCACGACGCAGGTGACGATTCTGTACTTGATGGCTCTGTTCCTGGCGCGCAAGCGGGGACGGATGACTTCGGAAGTGACTCGCTCGTATCTGCAAAGGCTGATGAGGCTGCCGGAAGCGATCGGGAAGAACCTGGCGACGTGGGACAAATTGGCGGAAGAATATGGCGCCGTGCATTATAAGGCCGAGAAATTTCTATATCTCGGGCGCGGCGTGCATTACGCGATTGCGCGCGAAGGAGCGCTCAAGCTGAAGGAAATTTCCTACGCGCACGCGGAAGGATATCCGGCAGGAGAGTTGAAGCATGGCCCAAATGCGCTCGTGGATGACAAACTGCCGGTTGTCGTTCTGGCGACTTGCGATCATCACGATCCGGACTCGGTGCTACGCTACCGGCGCACGCTGGAGGTCATGAAGGAAGTGCGATCCCGCAAGGGTCCGCTTGTAGCGGTTGCGACTGACGGCGATAAGGAAGTCGAGGGAATCGCCGAGCACGTTTTCTATGTTCCCGCGGCTCCGGAACTATTGCTGCCGATTGTCGAGGTGATTCCGCTGCAATTGTTCGCCTATCACGTAGCGGTGGATAAGGGATATGACGTAGACCATCCCCGGAATCTGGTGAAGGCCGTGGTTACGGAGTAGATCATCCTTGTACGTCCGGGGATGGGAGCCCCTTCCATCCCCTTGCAACTGTTACAATTTCTGTTCGGTCAAGACAGCAGATTCCTCCCTGCTCCGCCTTCGCTTCGCTTGTCGTCGCGCGTCGGAATGACAACATGAGGAAGAGCACTCGCTGTGGGTACGACCAAGCGCCATGAAATGTCCTTTTTGCGGATTTGCGAATGACAAGGTAGTGGACTCTCGCGAAAGCAAGGAAGCCGATTCGATCCGGCGCCGGCGCGAGTGCTTGAAGTGCGAGAAGCGGTTTACCACGTACGAACGGATCGACGAAATCCCCTACATGGTCGTGAAGAAGGACGGCCGTCGGGAGAAATTCGACCGGCAGAAGGTGCTCAACGGCTTGCTGCGAGCCTGCGAGAAACGGCCTGTACCGATCAGCAAACTGGAGCAGATCGTGAACGAGGCCGAGTCGTTTGTCATCGATTCGGCAGAACGCGAACGCAAGACCAGTGAACTGGGCGAGCTGATCATGAACCGGCTCCGGCGGTATGACAAGGTCGCTTACGTGCGCTTCGCCTCGGTGTATCTGGATTTCAAGGACGTCAAAGAGTTCATGAACGAGTTAAAAGATCTGGTGAAAGTGAAGGCTGGGCAGCAGTGATCTCGGGCCACCAGGGATGTCAGACGTTCTGATCACTACCCACTAACCACTTTCGCCATGCAGAGGGTGAAGTTCTTATGACTCATAAAGTGACCCTGATTCCGGGCGACGGCATCGGCCCCGAGGTAACGAAGGCAACGGTGCGCATCCTCGAGGCAACCGGGGTCAAGTTTGAATGGGAGACTTTTGCGGTTGGGGCGGAAGCTTACGAGAAGTCGGGCCAGTACATTCCGAAAGAGCTGACGGAATCGCTGGAGCGCACGCATGTTGGATTAAAGGGCCCGGTTACGACTCCGGTGGGCGGGGGATTTCCCAGCATCAACGTCGCTCTGCGCAAGAAGTTCGAGCTGTATGCCAATTTCCGGCCAATCCGGAATCTGCCGCATATTCCGACGCGCTATCCCGATGTCGACTTGATCATCGTGCGCGAAAACACGGAAGGGCTCTACTCCGGACTTGAGCACGAAGTTGTGCCCGGGGTGGTTGAGAGCCTGAAAGTCATCACGGAGAAAGCTTCGACCCGGATCGCAAAGTTCGCTTTCGAATATGCCCGCAAGAACCAGCGGAAGAAGATTCATGCGATTCATAAAGCGAACATCATGAAGCTGTCGGACGGATTATTTTTGCGCTGCGCGCGCAATGTCGCGAAGGACTATCCGGACATCACTTATGGCGAACACATTGTGGATAACACCTGCATGCAGCTGGTTATGAATCCGTACCAGTACGACATGCTGGTGATGGAAAACCTCTACGGAGATATTCTTTCGGATTTATGCGCGGCGTTTGTAGGCGGCCTTGGATTCGTACCGAGCGCGAACCTGGGCGACGATTGCGCTATTTTTGAAGCAGTCCACGGTTCGGCACCGGACATCGCCGGAAAGAACCTCGCGAATCCGACCGCGCTGTTGCGGTCCGCGTTACTAATGGTTCGGCATCTGGGAGAGCAAGAGGCATCGACGCTGATACGAAATGCGCTGGAACGCGTCTACCGGCATCCAGAGAAACTCACCCGCGACATTGGCGGAAAAGCAGGGACCTCGGAGTTCGCTGACGCGGTGATTGAAGAAATGGAAGATGCGAAGGCAGGACGCGTCGCTGAAACCCACTAAGGCTCCGATTCAATCGGAGCACGCGGGGGCAAAAGGAACGACGTCGGCCGGGTTAGCAGTTCCCGGCCCACTTGCTTGATGAAATATCGCGCTTTCTCCTTCCCCACATCTCTTGCGCGAACAGCCAACAGGAAACTAAGCGTGAACGAAGTCCCAATATTCAAGACACCCACCAACAGAACTCCAAGCAACGATAGAACGATGTCGTGACGATTCAGCCCTCCGTAGAACCAGAGACCGTCCAGGGCGTAACCGAGGCTCGCGGCCGATAGCGTGACGTGGCGCACTTCCAGGGGAATTCCAAAGAGGGCCACAAGGATGGGAACCGTCCCCAGCAAGAAGCCGAGCACAATGTATCCCACCGAGCCCGGAGCCTTGTGTTTCACCCATTCTGCGAGACCAGCGGCGCGCTTTAGGCCTATCCGTTCACGAACTCGGAGGCTGTTTGTGATCGCGTGGTCCATTTTGCTGACGGCAATGTAGTTGGCCGTCCATCCAGTTGCCAACGACGAAATCCACAGCAAGACACCCGTGACGACCGCAAATGCAATGGTTCCCGACTGATGGGGAATCAGCATGTGAACGCCGTGCTCTGCCTCTGCCTGAGTAAGAAATGGGTGGTGAAATAGTGCGTGCCAGATTCTATCGACCATCATGGATGCAGGGATCGCACCGAGCAGATTGGCGATCGTGACAATCGATTGAGTTTGCGAGATGGCGCGAAGGCTAGCCATGTGATCCTTGGCGGGATCCTCCATCGCATCGACTAGCGTAGCGGCGGTGGCAGCGGGCATTTTCGAGGCCAGCAGGAATCCGCCCGCCTGCATCAGCAGGAAGCTGACGGCGTAGTTCAACGAGTGGCCGACGGCTACTAGCAATGGGGCCTGTATGTTGGCTGAGATGCTGTATTTGACGAGTGCGGTGAAGCAGGTAATGACTCCTGCCATGATCGCGCCGGCGCCCATGGCACGCCAATGGCGCGCGTTTTGCGCGATGTAGTGCGCCCCAACTCTTCCGGTTTTTTCGACCAGGCTGCGAGCCAGCCGCCGAAAGGTGGTGCTGACGACTCTCAGAATTCGTCGTTGAGAAGCGAATCCATAGATGAGCGTGACGGCAAACTTGCGCCCATCGGCGCCGGGCCGGCGGACTGCCAGCACTTGGTCGATCCTCCACAGAAACGACCGCAGTAAGCGCAGACGGAAGATCAGACCTGCGGACGTACCTTCCTTCTCCACGCGCTGATTGAATTCGCGCAATTGAGCGACGCAAGCGTCTCTCTGTTGCTCCCATCGGGGGAACTCTTCGGGATGCAACACGACCGACTCGACCAGCGATGGCAAATGAAAGAATGGAGACTTGGTGACATCGTCGTCGCTGGCGAGGATCAACATGTCGCGCGAAAGTGCGATGTTGGCGGCGCGCAAAGCGAGAATCTTGCAAGAAGCCAGCAGCGAAGGTGTGGAGAGGTGAAAAATCCCCGCCCACCACCGCACGAGTTCATCGGGCAGCGACGACAGCCATCCCGCATCCCGCTCTTTGAGAGCCAGCGAATTTAGAAGGACGTAAAGATCGCCGCGAACCTCGTCTTCCGGCAAGAGCCGGTTGGCCGCGCGGGCAAAGAGCTCCCGCAGCAGGAACGTCTCATCGGGTAAACCGGCCTCCGAGATGACCCGAACATAGGAATGATGCGACCAAAAGTCACGGAATGCGGCCCTAATCTCCTCGCGGTGCGGATGTGCGTCGATGCTGGCGGTCAGCTGCGCCAGCCGTTCGGTGCGTTGGGAGATTGGAACGTCCATAATGCCGCGAAGCATCCCATAAACCCATGTAGCACGCTCGCGCGCGGAGGCGAATTCAAACTTCAAAAGATCCTCGGGCGGCGAAATCTGCGGGTGTGACGTCATTTTTTCGGCGCTCGGGATACGTGGAGTTTTCTAACGTGGAATTCCTAAGAATACTGGAACCTTACCAAGGTTGCTGGAAGGAATCTATCAGTTCTTTTCTCATGAAGCAGGGGCGAAGATTCAGAAATCACTAGTGCATCCGCACTCACCGGTGCTTAAGCGCTTCCAACTCCTCTAAAGTTCGCGGCCAATCCGAACCGAGAAGGCGAGAAAGGCTCCGATCGGCGAGAACCTTGCCCCCAGTCTGGCAGCGAGCACAGTAATTGGTCTCTTTGTCGGCGTAGCGGATACGCAGGATCTTGTCGCCGCAACGTGGACAGGGCTCGCCGTAGCGGCCATGGGTAGCCATCTCTTTGCGGAAAGCGGTGACTTTCTCGGGAAACCCCTGCTTCGATTCATTCACTAGCCGCTTGATCCAGAGTTGCAAGGTTTCTCGTGTGGCCTCGAACAATCTCTTCCATTCGTCCGGTGTCAGCTTGTTCGTTTGAGCGATTGGGGACAACTGCGCCGCATGCAGAATCTCGTCGGAATAGGCATTCCCGATCCCGCTGAGCATTCTCGGGTCGGTCAGGGCTCGCTTCAAAGTGTGATTTTCGACCGTGAGCGCAGCACGAAATGCAGCGAGATCAGCGGAGAACACATCGATTCCCCCGGCGTCGAGAGCCGCCAGATTCTGCTCCCCGCTGATCACATGCAAAGCCGCGCGGTGTTTGCTGCCCGCCTCGGTCAAGACAAGAGCGCCTTCGGCAAAATCGAATGCAGCGAGATTCTGACGTCCTCCGAGTTTCGCTCCGGGAGGACGCCAGTGCAACCGTCCGGCGATCATCAGGTGCAGCACCAGCCAGAGATCGCCGTCGAGACCAATGGCGATGCGCTTTCCGATCCGGCTGAGTCTTTCTACAACGCGCCCTTCCGCAGTCGCGATTGGCGGCTGCACGGTTCGCAGCAAAAACGGGCTCGCCAAGCGAATCTTCTGCAGTGTCTTACCGACGATGCGTGAATCCAACGCATTTAGATAGGCCGTGATGTCAGGAAGCTCTGGCATGCCTTACCACTTTGCCTTGCAACCTCCGCATTTTGCAATGGCGGCAGCGGCGGCGCGCCTTGTCGTCAAAAGTTTTGCAATTCGGTGATTGACTCGTACGCTCGCTTGGGAGTACAGTGCCTTGCGTTCTGGGGATTCTGGGGAATGACGCGCACAACACGGCGTGTGGGGATAGTTCTCTTTCAGCTCGGTGGACCCGACAAGCTGGAAGCGATCGAACCTTTTTTGTATAACCTCTTCTGCGATCCCGACATTATTGACTTCCCTTTCGCCCGACTCGGACGCAAACCGCTCGCCAAATTGATCTCAACCACCCGCGCTCGCAAGGTACAGCATCACTACGCGACCATCGGGGGAAGGTCCCCGATCTTGCCGAACACGGAGCGCCAGGCGCGGGCGCTTGAAACCGAATTGCGAAAACAAGGGATGGACGCACGGTGCTTCGTCGCCATGCGCTATTGGCATCCCTTCACCGCGGAAGCGATTGCACAATTAAACGCTGCCCAATGCGACGAAGTTGTGTTGTTTCCGCTCTACCCGCAATATTCGTCGACGACGACGGGCTCCAGCCTGAACGAGTGGCAGCGACAGTTCCAGGCCGACATCCCGCGTGCATAGCGTGCAGACGTTCTATCGGAATACGATCTATCTGGACGCCGTGGCGGAAAAAATAAATCAAGCCCTCTCGCGGTTCCCCGATTCGTCCACGCCCGAGATCGTCTTCAGCGCGCACAGCGTTCCGATGTCGGTCATCGACAAGGGCGATCCCTACCAGCGGCAGATCGAAGAAACCGTCAGATTGTTGCTGGAACGCGGCGGATGGAGCAATTCCCACCGGCTTTGCTATCAAAGCAAGGTAGGAGCTAGCCGCTGGCTGCAGCCCTCCCTGCATCAAACCATTCGTACGCTGGCGGCCGAGCGAGTGCGCGAAATGTGCGTCGTGCCCATCGCATTCGTCTCCGACCATGTGGAGACGCTCGGTGAGATCGACCACGAGGCGCGGCACGAGGCGCTCAAGTTGGGCTTTACGCAATTCGAAATGAGTTCAGGACTGAATGATTCTCCAAAGTTCATTCAAGCCCTGTCGGAGATTGTTCAGCAGGCTTTAGAAGAGGAAGTTTCTTCATTGCTACCGATTCGCAGTGTCGGGAGGAAGTTGGCGGAGCCGCAGTACGCGACGGCCGCCGGATTAGATTAGGGCCAAGTCAGCTAAAAGTAAGAGGAGGGGACTCATGGCGGAGTTGGAGACCGGTAAGGTCAATCCGAATCCGGAACCGGCCAAGACGCCGGCCAATCCCACAGTCGACGCCACGAAGTACGTGGGCACGCCGGCGGTGGGCACCTCGAAAGCAGCAGCAGCCGGCGGTATCGCCGGTACTACCCCCTCGACTGAAATTGACCGCCATCGCCGCCGGTTCGTTTGGACCATGGTGACCGGCTTCCTGATGGCGTGGTTCCTGGCATTTTTCCGCTTCTTTCTTCCTCGCACTCTCTTCGAACCCAATTCCGTTTTCAAAATCGGTTACCCCTCGGAATTTGCTCTCGGGGTCGATACCAAGTTTCAGCAGAAGTACCGCATCTGGGTCGATCGCACACCGGACCGGTTGTTTGTCATCTACGCCCGCTGCACCCATCTTGGATGCACGCCCGATTGGAAACCCAGCGAAAACAAGTTCAAGTGTCCCTGCCATGGTAGCGGCTACGACAGCGAAGGAATCAATTTTGAAGGTCCAGCGCCGCGGCCGATGGACCGGGCGAGGATCGAACTCGCGCCCGACGGACAAATCATCGTGGATACTTCAAAACTTTATTCGTGGCCGAAAGGACAGCCAACGCACTTTAACGATCCAGGAGCATTCTTGACGGGAGTGTAGACGCACGGAAGAACGGAACTCATCTATGGCTGACGAAAACAATCCGAACGGCGGAAATGGAAAGAACGGGAAGGTCGGACTGCTTGAGAAGGTGACCACCGGGGTCAAGGATGATATTCAAGCGCTCAAGACCGACATCCCAACCAAGGCGAAGGAACAGATTGAAGGATTGAAAGATCCGACGAAGACTCAGGTCTACACGTCGATCTTTCGACATAAGCACGATGACACACCACGAAACCGGGCGCTGGGCGTGCTTTCCAACGTCTTTCTGCACCTGCATCCGGCGAAGATTAATCGCGATGCCGTGCGGTACAGCTACACCTGGGGCATGGGCGGGATCACGTTTTATCTGTTCATCATCCTGACCTATACCGGCGTGCTGCTGATGTTTTATTACCACCCCACGAAGGTGCAGGCATTTCGCGATGTGCTCTATCTTGAGCACGATGTGCCCTTCGGGAAAATCCTAAGAAACATGCATCGATGGGCCGCCCACTTGATGGTAATCGGCGTGTGGCTGCACATGTTCCGCGTTTTCCTGACGGGGTCATATAAGAAGCCGCGAGAGTTCAACTGGAATATCGGCGTCCTGCTGCTGGTATTCACTTTGCTGCTGTCGTTCACTGGATACCTCTTGCCAGACGATCAACTTGGGTTCTGGGCGGTTACGGTGGGCACGAATATGGCCCGCGCCACTCCGCTGCTTGGGCATGAGGGGCCATTCGGATCGATGCTGGGCATGACTCCGTACAACGATGTGAGGTTTGGTCTGTTGGGCGGATCGATTGTGGATGCCAATGCCCTGCTCCGGTCCTATATCTGGCATTGCATCGGAATTCCAATTGTTGCGTCGGTGCTGATGATTGTGCACTTCTGGCGCGTCAGGAAAGATGGCGGGATTTCTGGGCCGGCCCCGGTGATGCTGGAAGCTGAAGCGGACAAACCGAGACGAGGGCCGAAGGCGGCTGGAGAATAGCGAAGTCGAGCTCGCTCGACGGACGGCCGAATGCGGCCGTTCCCACATGATTCAGAAGCACGGGTCCGTGGAGAGATTATGGATTGGCGACAACTTTGGGAGATC
The DNA here is from genome assembly GCA_963700225.1 of uncultured Acidobacteriota bacterium. Classification (GTDB taxonomy): domain Bacteria; phylum Acidobacteriota; class Terriglobia; order Terriglobales; family Acidobacteriaceae; genus Sulfotelmatobacter. Next base: position 195,920 of record CAVOWU010000008.1, on the reverse strand, counting down.
TGTTCGGCGCCGGACAACGTCCCGATCGTGGGCCTGATTCCGCTGCTCTGCTTCTACATCTACCTGGCGTGGAAGCAGGCGCATGCCAATGATCAACTGATCGCGCAACTGGAAGCCGATCCCGCGATGGCCAAGACACACCATCGCAAGACCTGGCCCTTCAAACCCGGCTGGGCGAAGGAAGTTCACGTATGGCCGTTCCTGCTGCGCATTGAATTCCTGGCGGCGATCATCATCACCATTATTTTGATGATCTGGTCGATCACGTTGAATGCCCCACTGGAGGAGCCAGCCAATCCCAACCTCACGATGAATCCTGCGAAGGCTCCCTGGTATTTCCTTGGGCTCCAGGAGATGCTCGTTTATTTCGATCCGTGGATCGCGGGCGTCGTGATGCCGACGATGATCATCATTGGTCTAATGGTGATCCCTTATATCGATACGAATCCGCTGGGCAGCGGGTATTACACCTGGAAGCAGCGCAAGTTTTCGATCTCTACTTTTTTGTTTGGCTTCATCATTTTGTGGGTCGCGATGATCATCATCGGGACTTTTATTCGAGGGCCCGGCTGGCAGTGGTTCTGGCCTGGGCAAACGTGGGATCACAACCGCTTGATCTATGAGGTGAACCGCGACTTGCCTGACATTTTCGGAATCACGTCGAACTTGGGTAAGGCCGTATTCGGAGCGATCGTCGTCGGCGGTTTCTACGTGCTGGGCGGCGGGCTCGTGTATTCCTTGTTCCGCAGGCGTATGGGCAAAGATTTTCAACGGATGAGCTTGCTGCAGTTCTCGCTCATGCAATTTCTGCTGCTCACCATGGTCGCTCTGCCATTGAAGATGGCGCTGCGATTGTTGTGGCACATCAAGTACGTGTGGATTACGCCTTGGTTCAACATATGACAGGAGTCGTTAGCTGCTGGCCGTTGGTCGTATGCCCCTCGCCACGACTACAAGCGCAGATTCAAGTTGCCAACGACCAACGAATGATGACCAACGACGAATTTTTCGGAGGAAGTGGTGCCTGATAAACCCATCCCCGAGCAGGATCCGATTACCAGCAAGTCGTACGCGGCGCACTATGTCATCGCGACGATCCTCCTGATTGCCACGCTGTTCTGGGCCTTATGGGACGAGGCTTGGGGACAACGGCCCTGGAAGGCATTTCAGGATCAATGGAAAGATCGCTACTCTGCGTTCCTGAATACGGCTCGGTCGAAGTCCGCGCAATCAGAAAAGGACGTCGAGCAGAGCCCAGACTACATCGCGCTGAAGCAGGCGTATCAGAATGCGGATCAGAGCACAAAGGATAAAGCCGCGGCAGTTCGCAGCCAACTGGACGACGCGACGGCACGCCTGCTCGCGGTGCAAAGCGTGTTTACCGACCGGCGTGCATACGTCAATGCGCTGACCTACGAACTCGAAACCAGCACGAGTTCCTCGGCAAAGGCCAGCAAGCAAAAAGAAATCGATGCCTACAAAGCCGAGCTCGCAACTGTCGAATTCCCTGACGGCAGCAAGCAAAAGTTTACTTTTCAGCAATTGGAGGAAAAGTACAACGAAATTCGCAACGATCGGACTAAGCTGACGCTCGACCTCGGCGATGTACGAAAGCCCGTCACTGAAGCTCGCGCGAAGATAGACGGCTATATCGCGGATCATCTGGTTGACCTCACTCCCCAGCAGATCGATGGATTAAAGAAGCGCGCGACCGAGTGGGATCCGGTGATTGTGCAGATCAATGTGGCGGAAGCGAATATCGTCGACCGCTGCGAATCTTGCCACATGAACACGCGCGAGCCGCTCAAGATCACGACGGCCTCGATGATGGCGAAAGGCGAGAAGAAGCCGGATGAATATGCCCGAGCATTTTCCAGCCATCCGGAGCCGGAACTGCTACAGATTCACGATCCAGAGAAGTTTGGCTGCTCGCCGTGCCACCAGGGCAACGGCCGCGCAACGACCAGCGTCGAGAAGGCACATGGAAATTACGAGCACTGGCTGTGGCCGCTTTATCCAAAGGAAAATTCGCAGGCGGGATGCCAATCGTGCCATTCGGGCGACATGGTGTTGGCCAGCAATGACGTGCAGTTCCAGACGATCAACACGGGCAAAGACCTTTTCCGCCAGCGTGGCTGCAATGGTTGCCATCGCTACGAGGGGTACGACAAAGAACCCGAAGATCTGAACTCCGTCGGCCAACAGATCAAGCAGATTGAGACGCAAAAGAAAGACAATGTGAAGCAGTCTGCGTATCTGATGAAGCAGGCCGATGCAGCCGAGTCGAACGACGAAGCCAATAAGCTCAATGCCCAGGCCGTGGATCTGCGGGTTGCCAACAGCAAGCTCGATGGACGATTGCAGCAGCTCGACTTTCAATCGCACAGCCTGATGCAGGACACGAAGAAGATCGGCCCGAACTTGAAAGACGTACGGCTCAAGCTGAATCGTAACTGGATTCCGGTCTGGCTAAAGAAGCCGTCGGATTTCCGGCCAACGACGAAAATGCCGAACTTCCGGCTGAACGATCATCAGATTCAGGCGATCTCGGCTTACATCTGGCAGTCCGGATTTACCGATACGCTTCCTAAGCACAAGCCGGGAAACGCAGCACATGGGAAAGAACTGTTTGAAACCCGTGGATGCCTCGCCTGCCATTCGATTGGCGAAGGCGATCAGATGCAGGGCGGAACATTCGCCGCCAATCTGACGCGTGTGGGGGAAAAGGCGAACTACGATTACCTGGTGCGCTGGATTCACAACGCTCGTGAGCGGACGCGGCCGTATTGCCCATACGAGAAGAAGGATATCGGACCGGAGGATTACGCCAAGAAGGGACTTCCCTACCAGTTCGATCTCGAGCACAGCAAGTGTCCAAATGACGGACACGAACTGCAAGTGCAGAACATGACGGTCATGCCGAGCCTGCGTCTGAGTCCTGAAGATGCAGAAGACATTGCGACTTATCTGATCACGCAGAAAAAGCAGGAGCCTTCAGCCTACGCGGATGCGACGTTCATGGAGGATCCGGCTCTCAAAGCTGAGGGCGAGAAATGGATTCGGCATTATGGATGCGCCGGATGTCATGAAATTTCAGGCTTCGAAGACGAAGGGCGAATCGGAACCGAGCTGACGTTTGAAGGCAGCAAGCCGATTGAGCGGCTCGACTTCGCACTCTTTACCGAAGTCGCGCAGCGCGGCGGCAAAGATGCCGAGCCGATCAAGGATAAGGAAGACCTCGCTCGTCTTCCCGATGGTCCTGCCAATGAGCCTTGGTACGATCACAAGGGATTTTTCGAGCACAAGCTTGCGGAACCGAATATTTACGATCAAGGCAAAGTAAAGAGCGAGACCGAAGCGCTCCGCATGCCCAACTTGCACCTGACGAAGGAGCAAGTGCTCGATCTGACGACATTCCTGATGGGCAGCCAGGAGACTTCCCTGCCGGCGAGCTATCAATACAGGCCGGGCGATGCGCGGCACGACATTCAGGAAGGCTGGTGGGTGGTCAAGAAATACAACTGCATGGGCTGCCACCAGTTCATCCCCGGACAGCAAACGATCCTGATGGGGCTCAAGCAATATCAGGATGCGCAGGACCAGTTGCCCCCGAAACTGCTGACCGAAGGTGCGCGTGTCGATCCGGAGTGGCTGAGAAAATTTCTCTCCAACCCTTCGCTGAGCACGACGGACACGAACCGCAATGGCGTGCGGCCGTATTTGAGAGTTCGTATGCCAACGTTCTCGTTCTCCGACAACGAACTGCGGAAGCTGGTGCGTTTCTTCGAAGCGTTGCAGCAGCAACCGATGCCGTACATTCCTGAAGAAGTTCCGGTTCTGACGACCAAAGAAACCGACATGGCACGGAGCCTGTTCTCAAGCACCGCAGCGCCGTGTTTAAAGTGCCATGCAACCGGAGATCCGGCACACGACAAAATCGCGACCGCGCCCAACTTCCTGCTGGCAAAAGAACGCCTAAAACCGGATTGGGTGGAGCGCTGGATCACCGATCCGCAGGCGGTGAGCCCTGGTACTTCCATGCCCTCCGGGCTGTTTAAGGCTCAGGACAACCGGTATGTGTTCTCCGGGCCGACACCACCGACGTTTAACGGATACGAGGGAGATCACCGGAAGCTGCTGACGGACTATATCTTCCAGTTGACACCGGAGGAGCAACGGCGAGTGGCTGCCTCGATGCCACGAGCCAAGGCAGCGAATCAACAACCCGCAGGTGATCGCAAACAGGCCGCGGTACCATCGCATCTAACCGCCGGCGGCGGTTCGCGGTAAAATGGCCGGTTTGTTGAGACTCCTAACGTTTTGTAACCATCATGCGACGGCGTGGAGCCTTCGCGACACCCGGCGAGACGCCGGCGCTAATTTTCAAATCAAGAGAGGACGACATCATGAATAACAAGAGATGGACGATCGGAGCGCTGGCTCTCTGCGCGCTCCTTTTGTTGGCTGCCTGCAGTAAGAAGGAGAATACCGAACAATCCACAAATGCTCCCGCGGAGTCGGCGGCTCCCGCCCAGCCTGCAACTCCGATCGATCCTGCCACAGTGGCGACGATCAGCGGTACGGTAAAGTTCGATGGCACAGCCCCAAAGCCTTCGAAGATCGATATGAGCCAGGACCCGGGATGTAAGGGCGCGAATGAAGCGGAGAATCTGGTCGTGGACAACGGGGATCTGGCGAACGTGTTCGTCTATGTAAAAGACGGCCTGGGCAGTCGCACGTTCGACACGCCGAAGGATCCGATCGTGCTCGAGCAGAAGGGCTGCCAATATCATCCACATGTGTTGGGAGTCATGACCGGGCAAACGGTCGACATCAAGAACGTCGATCCAACGACGCACAACATCCACCCAACGCCGAAGGACAATCGTGAGTGGAACGAATCGCAGCCGCCATCGTCGCCTGCGATCGAAAAAACCTTCGCGCGTGAAGAGATCATGCTGCCGGTAAAATGCAACCAGCACCCGTGGATGAAGATGTACGTCAACGTGGTGAAGAGCCCGTTCTATGCGGTCACGGCGAAAGACGGCAAGTATGAAATCAAGGGCCTGCCGCCGGGGGACTACACGATTGCCTTCGTCCACGAGAAACTGGGTGAGCAGGACCAGAAGGTGACGGTCGCTCCGAAAGAAACCAAGACCGTCGACCAAAGCTTCAAAGCGGCGGGCGAGTAGCCTCCAGGTTTGCTAAAATACCGGGTTGGCCGAGCGGGTCGCGCCTCCATGTGACCTGCTCCGCTGATCCGGAGCAGAGGCGTTGAGCCGTCTCTGCCACCTTCCTGACCCAAGGGGAGTTACTCTGAAAGGCATCGAAACAACCTACAACCGCGGACTTCACCGGTTTGCCGTGGTTCTCGCGTGCTGGATCTTCGTCTTAATCATCGCCGGCGCTCTCGTGACCAGCAATGATGCCGGATTGTCGGTGCCCGACTGGCCGACCTCGTTCGGCTCCCTGTATAAGATTCCGAAGCTGGTGGGCGGCGTGAAGTTCGAGCACACCCACCGCATGATCGCGCAGATTGCGGGACTGCTGACGATTATTCTCGCAGTATGGATGTGGCGTTCGGAAAAGCGGCGCTGGATGCGGATTCTTGGATTTGCCGCCATCGGAACCGTCATCGCCCAGGGAATATTGGGAGGTCTCACAGTCTGGTATTACCTGCCTCCAGCGATATCTTCGGCGCATGCGACCCTGGCGCAGACCTTCTTCTGCCTAGCCGTGGCGATGGCAATGTTCACTGGAAAAAAGTGGGTGGAGGAGCATCCCAGCGTTGAGTTCGACCAGCGCCGACCCAGCCTGTTTACCTTGACGCTGCTATCCATCTTTGTTCTTTATGTACAGCTCACCCTGGGAGCGATGTTCCGGCACCACGGATTAAGCTGGTGGCCGCATGTGGTGCATGCGGTCGTCGTATCGTTTGTCCTGGCATGGACTGCCGTTCGAGCGCTGACGGTCTATTCGAATGTTGAGGCGGTGCGTCGCCCGGCAATTTTGATGCTGTCGCTGCTCATTGCCCAGCTATGCCTCGGATTTACAGCGTTTCTCACGCGCGTAGCTTGGGGGCGTGACGCCGTCCAGCCCGAGCTTCCGATGGTGGTCTCGACCGTGGCGCACGTGGCCTTGGGTGCGCTCCTGCTGGCGACAACTGTGATCCTCGCGATTCAGGTTTGGAGACATGTCCCGGTGGCATTTGAAGAGCGGTTGCCGCAGGCCCAGCGGGATCCCTCGACCGCCTGATGCTCCGGAAGGATATTCAGGACCGCAAGGCCATTGCTTCCCGTGTGTTCAACGGATCATCTCTAAGTTTCCGCGAAGTGTCGTAAACTGGATACAGTTCCTGGGGACTCGCTTTGGTTTCGAAAGTCGCTGCGCTCGCTGATGCCGGCCCGGAGGTAGAGCACTCCGCCGCGCCCGTCATTTCCGTTCAAAACCTGATTCATCGTTACGAGAACCGAACTGCGCTGAACGGAGTGTCGTTCGATGTGCGCCCGGCGGAACTGTTTGGACTCCTCGGTCCCAACGGCAGCGGCAAGACCACGCTTTTCAGAATCCTTTCGACCTTGATGATTCCAACCGCGGGACGCGCGATTATCCTGGGCTGCGATGCCGCCCAAGATCCGGCCAGTCTGCGCCGCCAGATTGGCGTCGTGTTTCAGGCACAGAGCGTTGATCCCAAGCTGACTGCATATGAGAATCTCTGGCATCAGGGGCATCTGTACGGCTTGCGCGGCAGTTCGCTGAAGCGACGAGTGAGCGAAATCCTGGCTCGGGTCGGACTTTCAGATCGCGCCAAGGAGCGGGTCGAGACTTTCTCCGGAGGCATGCAGAGGCGCATCGAGCTGGCTAAGGGATTATTGCATCACCCCGGCGTTCTCCTCCTGGACGAACCGACTACGGGACTGGATCCCGGCGCGCGGCGGGATCTGTGGCAGTATCTGCAAATCCTGCGCGATGAAGAGCATGTTTCCGTTTTGGTGACCACTCACCTGATGGAAGAAGCCGAACGCTGCGACCGGCTGGCGATCATGAATGAGGGGAATCTGGTTGCGCTGGGAACTCCAGCGGAGCTCAAGAGCGAGATCGGCGGCGATGTAATCCTGCTGGATGCGGCACAGGATGCGCAATTGCTGGCCGAGCATATCCGAGCCCGCTTTCATGTGGAAGCGACTGTACTTGGAAACCAGGTGCGCATTGAACAGGAAGGCGGGCACCGCTTCGTGCCCGATGTGGTCGAGGCCTTTCCCGGCGAGATTCAGGCGATCTCTGTGAGCAAGCCTGCCTTGGAGGATGTGTTTATCCATCGCACCGGGCATAAGTTTTGGAGTGAGAGTAACGAACCAGTTTCGAATCCGGCAGCAGACCAAAAAAAGAAGAAGAGGAGGTAACTTGCGTCCAATGATTCTGGTGCTTTCTCTAGTTTTGGGGTTGGTTCCTTTGGCGGGAGTGGTCTGGATATTCTTGAGTAACATGATCACTTTATCTCCATTTTCAGTGACTATGGACGGTCTTTTTATGACCTTGATCCTGCTGACGCTGTCCGCGTGCTTCCTTCTGAATGCCTATTGGGAGATGCGGGACGGCGGACTGCTCGGCAAGAAGCAGGCTCCGGCTGCAAAGACTCCTGCCGCGAAAGCGAGTTAGGGATGGCAACTCAGGCAACAACTCTGGCGCGACCCATACCTTCGCCATCGGCCGGAGTAGCGCTTCCCGCGTTCACCCTCTGGTGGCGCGAGATCGTTCGCTTCTATCGCCAACCCTCGCGCGTGGTAGGAGTGCTGGCTTCCCCGCTGGTGTTCTGGCTCGTGATCGGGTCGGGCTTTGGAACGTCGTTTCGATCCGGTGGCGGACCGGGGCAGCAGCATTATCTGGATTACTTTTATCCGGGCGCGCTGATCATGATCGTGCTATTCACTTCGATTTTCACCATGATGTCTGTAATCGAGGATCGCAAAGAGGGATTTCTGCTGTCGGTGCTGGTCGCTCCGGTTCCTCGCACCGCGATCGTCTTGGGCAAAGTGCTGGGCGGAACGACTCTGGCTGCGTTTCAGGGAATGATCTTCTCTAGTATTTGCTCCGTTTGCCGGAGTGCATCTCGACCTGGTGCAAGTGCTCTTGGTAGGGGTCGTTGTCTTTCTGGTTTCGTTTTCCCTCACCGCGCTCGGATTCGCGATCGCCTGGCCGATGGATTCCTCGCAAGCCTTCCACGGAATCGTCAATCTCTTCCTGATTCCCTTGTGGCTGGTTTCGGGTGCGCTCTTCCCGATTGCTGGGGCGTCCGGTTGGATTCGGGTCATCATGCGACTGAACCCGCTGACTTATGGGGTCGAGGCGCTGCGCGGGCTGCTTTATCCTGGAGTCGAAACGACGTTTCCTTTGCCGTCTGCTATGGCGACCCTGGTGCTGTTTTCGTTGGTGATGTTTGGAGCCGCATTCTTGATGGCTAATCGCCGCACGACGAGGCCAGCCGCTTGATCCCTGAACAATACGCGTACTTCCCTGCCCTGATTGCGAGTTTGAATGGTGCGAGCGCGGTGCTGCTGTTCGTGGGCCGCAGCTTGATTATGCGCGGCAAGCTCGCCGCGCACCGTGCCTGCATGATTGCGGCGGTTGTTTCCTCAGCATTGTTTCTGGCTTGCTATTTGTACTTTCATGCTCACGTCGGAGACATCCGCTTTCTGGGTCCGCACGTTTGGCATGTGATTTACCTTGTGGTCTTGATACCTCATGTCACGCTGGCGATTGTCATTGTGCCCATGGTGATCATCACCCTGATCCGCGGACTGCGGGAGCGCTACGACAAGCACCGGGCCATCGCACGGTGGACGTGGCCGCTCTGGATGTATGTCTCTGTGACGGGTGTACTCGTGTACTTCATGCTCTACCGGTGGTTTCCGCATAGCTAACTGTCACCACGAAGGCACGGAGACAGCGAGAAAAACAAGATCAACGGTTGGCGGTAGTTTTAGTTTTTTCTTTTCTCTGTGTCTCTGTGACTCCGTGGTAAATGGATCTCTATGTCTGTCTTGAAACTCAAGATCGACGTTTCTGGAACGGTTGGCGATGCTGCCTGGCGCGAGATCCAACAGTTCGATCAAATTCAGAGCGCCGACTTTGGTCCGCAGTTTGGCAGCGGCGGACGCTGCCACCATCCTGCAGATGCTCCTCATGCAAAGGGGGAGTGGATCGGCGCCGAGATCCGGCTCCAGACACCACTTTTGGCGCAATACGCCATGTCGCACTATCTGGAGCAAGAACGCGTGCTGGATGCGGATGTTGAATAGTCTGCTTCTGCTATAGTTCGTTCCCGGGATTCCATGTCAGTTCAACCAGAGACTTCCATTTCGAGTGCTGATCCGGGAAATTCTTCCGGTGGCGACGCTCCCGCGCAGACCAAGCCAAAGCGCAGCATGTCGCGCACGCAGAAGATTCTTTTCTTCGCCACTGGCTGGCTGATCGTGTTGATGCCATTTCTTTTTTGGTGGAACACCTGGTTCGGGCGGCATCTCTCCGACCAGCAGGTCACTGAATATCTGCACGATGACAAGAAGCCGCGGCACATCCAGCACGCGCTGGTGCAACTTGGCGATCGAATGACTCGAAACGACGCAGCCGCCAGGCAGTGGTATCCCGACTTGGTTCGTCTGGCGAGCAATTCGGTGGAGGAAGTACGCAACACCGACGCGTGGGTGATGGGACAGGACACGTCCGGCGCGGGATTTCACGATGCGCTGGTGAAGATGCTTCAGGACTCCTCGCCGATGGTGCGGGGCAACGCCGCATTATCGCTAGTGCGATTTGGAGATGCGAGCGGGCGTCCGCAGATCGTGGCGCTGCTTGCGCCCGCGCACATTAATGCCCCAGCTAGTGGACGAATCGTCGATACCGACCGTCCCGGGACGGCTATTCACCAAGGAGGCTTGATCGCCAAGCTCGCGCCGGATGGCAGTTCGCAGACGGTCGATGTGCGCTCGCCAATTCCTGGACGAATTCGATTCGTTTCAACAACCGGTGCCAATGTCGTGAGCGGCACGGAAGTCGGCATCGTTGATCCTGCGAGCGAGCAAGTGTGGGAAGCCCTGCGCGCGCTGTATCTGATCGGTCAGATCGATGATCTCCCGGCAATTCGCCCATACGAGCGCGATGTCCCGGATGTCTCGAATGATGTCCGACAGCAGGCTGTTGAAACCGAAAAAGCCATCCGGACGCGCGCAGGAACCAACTGATTCTCCAATCATCTTGCAGAGTAGAAAATCATGACTCAAAGCTTGGGATACGTTTCCCTGGTTGTTCGCGACTACGACGAAGCAATCACTTTCTTCACGAAGATGCTTGGATTCGACTTGATCGAAGACTCGCCATCGGAAGATCGTGAGGGTCAGGCGAAACGATGGGTGCTCGTGGCGCCTCCGAATTCTCCGGGCACGAAACTTCTCCTCGCAAAAGCATCAAACGCCGAAGAGGCCAGCCGCATTGGAAATCAGACCGGCGGTCGCGTGTTCCTATTCCTGCATACGGACGATTTCTGGCGGGACTATCGGGCTACGAGAGAGCGCGGGGTGAAGTTCCTCGAAGAACCGCGCGACGAGCCTTACGGGACCGTTGCAGTCTTTGAAGATCTCTACGGAAATAAGTGGGATTTGCTGCAGCTCAAGACTGAGGCGCGTTGAGGATTTCTTTGCCCCCGATGGATTCCTTCGTTTCTGCAGCGGCGGTTTAGCTCACGACAACTCCATAGGTCCTTCGGCCGCAAAATTCGCGGTCCTCAGGATGACAATCGTGAAGGCGGGGACGGTCAGGAAAACTGGCTAACAGCTGCTGGCTGAAATGCTGAGAGCGGTTCCTGCTAGATCGCCATCGGACCGACTTCTTTTTCCACTTCGATCGTGTCGACCATCGCAATCGCATCCCAGGGGCAGCCGTCTAGGAAGCAGCCGTCCGGGCCTTTGCTCAAACACTTCTTGCAGCCGATGCACAGGATCGGGTCGACCGCGATGCGGCCGAACGGCGGGTTATCTTCGTCGGGCACCCAGAACATGCAATCTTCGACGGGGCAGTACTCCACGCAGGCGGGCGAACCGGCGCATCCGGTACAGCACTCGGTAATCACCGCCAGTTCTTTCGGTTTCTTCTTGCGTGGGGTGGCGAGGCCTTTGGACTTCGGTTCAAACTTGAGCTCGTCAGGCACCATCCCGACGGCCTTGGTCGCTCCGGGCGCAGCAGGCATGCGTGGCATTATAGCCCATAAGAGCCCCGTTTCCAGCCGATAAATTGGCGGCCCAGGCCGCGCATACGCTGCTTTGCGAGACGCTCTTTAGCAGCCAGATCCACTGGCCCGAAATGACACCGGATGTCGGGCTTTCTGGCAGCGGCCATGATCTCCACCGGGGTCATTCTGTTATAGTGGCCCTTCAAAGGAGCATCGACATGGCTGGAAAGAGTCTGAACCGGGTTCAACTCATCGGGAATTTGGGCAAGGATCCCGAAATCAAATACACGCCGCAGGGCACGCCCGTAGCCAAGCTGACGATCGCCACGAACGAGCGCTTCAAGGACAAGGCTGGCGAATGGCAGGATCGCACCGAGTGGCACAATGTCGTACTCTGGCAGCGGCTGGCCGAGATCGCCGGCGAATATCTGAAAAAGGGTGGCAAGGTCTACATCGAGGGACGCCTGCAGACCCGCTCCTGGGACGACAAGCAGACCGGTCAGAAGAAATATATGACCGAAGTGGTGGCGAGTGATCTGATTCTTCTGGGCGGGCGTGGCGAAGGCGGCGGTGGTGGAGATTTCGCTGGGAGCTCGCGAGGTGCATCTGCCGGCGGCGGAAACAACTTCGACCAGCGCACTCCAGAGCACGAACCGGCTCCGGCGGGTCCGATCACGGACGAAGACATTCCGTTCTAGTTTTCTGGGAGAATGTCAGCCCTAGTCACCGTCTCCGGTATCGGCCGAGATCAATTCCAGGTTCTGCAGGAGTGGACTCGAGTCGGAGACGAATTCCACGTGCCCACAGCGCGGGCACGACAGAATTGCGAAGCCAGCATTTCCCGGAGCGAGGCTGGCGCGCATCAGTTGATAGCGTTGCAGTTTCTGCTCGCAACGCAGACAGCAAACCGTCTTGTTATAGGGATCGGTGGAGACGCCGCCCGGCGTCTCGATGGCTGGTTTCATAGGTCCTCTGCAGCCCCACACCGCAGCTGCTCTAGTGGGACGAGTTTAGCATGGGAAACCGTCGTTCCCTGCCCCTACGCATCATCCTCATAACGACAGGTTCCGGGTCTGACACCTCTGGCAGGCAGCACGCGCAGAAGTTACTTGCTGGATTAGGACGGTGAAAGACTTGTTAGGCGACGACACTTTGGCCGTCGTTCACATTCATCGCAGGAGCGGTTGGAGGCTTCGAAGAAAACATGTCGGCTCCTTCTTCGAGTTCCTTCGAACAAATCAGGCGCAACAAGGGCGTCGTCATGAAAGTTGTCACCAACGCCATGATGACCATCATGGAAAACAACGCGGGCGAGATCACACCGATATCCAAGCCGATGTTGAGGATCACAAGTTCCATCAGGCCACGGGTGTTCATCAGGATTCCTAGGCCGGCGGCTTCGCGGAGAGGAATGCCACTCAGCCAAGAAGCGAGGGTGGACCCTCCGAGCTTGCCGGCCGTCGCAACCAGGATGATCAAACCGCAGTACATCCACATCTCCGGCCCTTTGACCAACCCGATATTCGTACGCAGCCCGGTAAATGCGAAGAATAACGGCAGCAACAATGTGACGGTGATGGTCTCAAAACGGTCGAGAACGTATCGCACAAAATGACGCTGCTTCGGCATGATGGCGCCCATCAGGAATGCGCCAAACAGCAAATGGATGCCGAGGTACTCGGTGCAGAGGGCAGATGCGAGAACCAGCAGCACCATGAAAGCCATCAGGTTTTCGCTGAGTTCGCCCTTGGCCTTGTAAACCCGTTCATAGCCACGGAGCAATCGCCGGACGCCATAAATCATGAACAGGCCAAATACTGCGAGACCCGCAGTCGTCATCCAGATCGACGTCGAGGAGTGAGCGGAGCGGATGAGCACGACGATGTAGGCGAGAATGCACCAACCGGTAACATCGTCAACCGCCGCGCAGGCGATTGCGACGGTGCCAAGACGACTCCCGAGCATGTGTCGTTCTGACAGAATGCGGGCCAGAACCGGGAACGCCGTGATGCTCATCGCCGATCCCATGAATAACGCAAAACTGGTGAAGGCGACGCTGTCATCCGAGAGGCGTGGATACAAATAAAGCGCGAGGAAGGCTGCCAGCACGAAAGGCGCGGTGATGCTCACGTGGCTGGTAAGCACTGCGGCGTGACCTTGCTTCTTCAGTTCCCTCGGGTTGATTCCCAACCCTACGAGGAACATGAAGACAATCACTCCGACCTGGCTCAAAGCATTCAGGAATCCAAGGCTAGACATGGGAAACAGATAGCCCGAGAAATGAGGAGCTACCCAACCCAGCAGCGAAGGGCCCAGCATGATGCCGGCGAACATCTCACCGACGACGCGAGGCTGATGAATCTTCCGGAACAATTCCCCGGCCAGGCGACAAGTGGTGAGTACCACCGCGAGCTGGAGGACGAGGATAAAGAGGTTCGGCATCAGTGCCCGCCTCCGACTCCGGATGGTCGCGGCTGTCGCGTGGCGCGAAACTCCACGGGTGCGCATGAGGGGCATCCGGGCATAGACAGCGACCCTGTCAAGGATCTCGGCTCGGTTTTAGGGTCGACGATGGCGGTCAAGATAACGGTCTTTTCACTCCCGCAACCGGCAGTCACGGAGTCGGGCAGCGGCACCAGTTCGGCCTTGAGATTCCGCCCGTCGATGGAACCTGCATTCGTGCTCTTGGCGTGAGCGTAAGAAACAACCAGGCTCTTGCCCGACTGCGAGATCAGAAGTGATGCATTTGCGAGGGAACCAAGAGAACTAGCGCAAGAGAGATTGGTGAGACGAGTGGCATCGGCTTCGACCTTCCAGGCGCCGTCCACTGAAATCGGAGCGGCCAGGTTGCGCCCGCTTCTGAGCACTCCCGCCAAGCCAGCCAGTGGCAGACCCACCAGAACGATGTACGCAACAATGAAATTGCGACTCGTATTCTGCATGTAGCTGGTTCGCTCTCTTTGGGGGAAGACGGGTGAGGAAGCCCGGATAACCGGGCTTCCTCAAAATGTTTTCGTCACAGTACCACCTACCTGCCACGAAAAACAATCATCAGAACGTGGGACGGAACGCGTCAGAGGTCAGATCCCCCAACAGCTTGTGCCACGGGTGTTTCTCGTTCTGCTCGACCCTGGACACCATGTCCTTCATCTTGGTCAGCACTTCTGGCGCATCCTCGTCGTAGACATCTCCCTGGAGGAGCTTGAGCACATCGAGGCGATAGTTCTTGTCGCTGATGAAGTAGGTGAACAGCACGTTGAGCCGGTAGTAAACCGAGATGAACTCGTACCAATTTTTGGTGCCGCGGCGCAGCTTGGTTTCGTAGTCAGTGAATGCCTGGCGCGAGAAGTCATTCTTTTCGAGTGCGGAAAGAATGTCTTTGTGCGCGAAGCGCGAGCTATTCAGCGCGATGCTCACGCCCGTCGAGAAAATCGGATCAACGAAGCGGCCCGCGTCGCCGACCAGCATGAAACGGTCGCCCGCCAGCTGTTTCATCGCGTAGCTGTAATCGCCTTCTTCTTTGAAAGGACGAATGCGATCCGACTTGCGCAGGGTCTCCTCGATCAGGGGACGGCTGCCAACAGTTTCCCAGAAGAACTTCTCACGGTCTTCTTTCGACTTGGCGAAGTTCTTTTTCTGGGTGACCACACCGAGACTGGTGACGGTGTCGGTAATCGGAATCTGCCAGATCCAGGTATTCGAGATCGGCAGGAAGTGGATGTAAATGTAGTCCAGGTTCGTGTCGCGCTTCGCGAATACTTTGCGATCGTAGCCGTCAAACCAGGAGTGGATGGCGTATTGATCGAACACCGTGTCTTTGACTTTGAGCTTGAGCTGATTGCCCAGGAAGGTCTGGCGGCCGCTGCAATCGACAACCATCTTGCAGCTAACGCTCATCTCCTTCGATCCGATGGTGAAATAAACTTCGGGATGCTCCGGTCCGAAATCGACGCGCGCGACCTTCACGCCGTCATAGACCGTTGCGCCGAGATGGTGAGCATGCTGCAGGAGCATGAGATCGAACTTGCCGCGATCCACATGGTAGGTATAGTTCCGGTCCTCCATGCCTTCCTGCTTGCGCTCTTCGAAACGGATGTCGACGTTGTAATCCGGTGCCAAGCCCTCGAGATCGTGGACGTATCCGGGATTCTGGTCATTGGTCGTCCAGACCGCGCCGAACTTGTGCGGAAACTTCGCCGCTTCCATCTGCGGCAGGAAGTCAAGATCTTTGAATACGCGGGTCGAAGATGGAACCAAGGACTCGCCCACGTGCGGCCGCGGAAACAGCTCGCGTTCAAAGATAACGCACTTTACGCCAGCCTTCGCGAGGTAACAGCCCATGCTCGCTCCGGCGGGGCCTCCGCCGATGATCGCTACATCAAAATCCGGAACTGAATGATTCATATTCCCCTGGTCTCCCGATAATCCCTTGCTATGCCGTCCCACGAGGCCGGCCAGTCATCCGAAGTGCGGGCCTCAGACCCGCGCCTTTTCTCAAGCCGAAGTCTTAGACCGAAGCCTGCTCAACGAAGGCGTCGGCGGTCAGATCTCCAAGGAAGCCGTGCAGCGCGTGGTTGGGGTCTTTTTCAACCTGCCGGACGATGTTGCGCATCCGGGTCAGCACTGCTGGCTCGGCATCGTCATAGACGTCTCCTTGCAGGAGTTTCAACACGTCGAGGCGATAACGAGGATCGGACACAAACGCCGTGAACAGAACGTTCAGGCGGTAGTACACAGTGATGAAGTTGTACCAGTTCTTGGTTCCGCGCTTGAGCGTGGTCTCATATTCCTGGAAGGACTCGCGGCTGAAGTTGCCGGTCTCGAGTGATTTCAGGATGTCCTTGTGCGCAAAACGCGAGCAGTTCAGCGCGATGCTGACGCCGGTCGAGAAGATCGGATCAACGAAGCGTGCCGCGTCACCGACGAGGACGACGCGATCGCCAGCGATCTGCTTCATCGCGTAGCTGTAATCGCCTTCATCCTTGAACGGCTTTACCTGCTCCGAACCTTGAGCCTTCAGGCCTTCGTAAAGTTCGGGACGGCTCTTGATGCATTCCCAGAAGAACTTCTCGCGCGATTCCTTGCTCTTGGCGAAATTCTTCTTCTGGGTGACCACGCCGATGCTGGTAACGGTCTCCGTGATCGGAATCTGCCACACCCAGGTGTTGGTGATCGGAAGGAAGTGAATGAAGATGAAGTCGCCTTGGGTCTGCTTGTTCGAAGCCATGCAGCGGCGGTCGTATCCATCGAACCAGGTGTGGATGGCGTATTGATCGAACATGCTGTCCTGAATGCGCCACTTCAACTGGTTGCCGAGCAAAGTCTTGCGGCCCGTTGCGTCGACCACGATCTTGCAGGTCGTCGACATCTCCTTCTTGCCCATCGTGTACTTGACGGTGGCATGGTTCGGATTGGTGAAATCCACACCGTTTACGCCGATGCCCTCATATACCTTGGCGCCGAGCTGGTTGGCGTGCTGCAGCAGCATCAAATCGAACTTGCTGCGATCGACGTGGTAGGTATAGTTCTGGCCGACGCCGGCTTGCTCACGCTCCGCGAATCGAATGTCCACATGGCAATCGGCAGAGACTCCGCCAAAGTCCATGTTGTAGACCTTCGCATCGGAGGCAGCGGTCCACGCCGCGCCGAACTTGTGGGGAAACTTCGCTTCCTCCATCTTCGGCAGAAAGTCCAGATCTTTGAACACGCGGGTCGATGATGGAACGAGCGACTCTCCTACGTGCTCTCGCGGCATTAGCTCGCGCTCAAAAACGACGCAATTGACGCCGGCTTTCGCCAGATATGCAGCCATGCTGGAACCTGCAGGGCCGCCTCCAAGAATGCCTACTTCAAAGTCGGGCACAGACGCGTTCATAGCTGCTGTTTTCTCCCAATGATATGTGTTCGAGAAGCCTTCATCTCTAGTTGGATTGTTTCGTTCCCCGGTGCGCTCTTGAAAGACAGTATTACCGTTATTGACCTCAAAGGAACAGAAATCACCACTTGGAACGCGGGGGATGCAAGAATTCAAAATTTCAGAGGGGGGACCGCTACATTTCCAGCCGAGCTGTGTTTCATCAGTAAATCAAATTTCTGGCCTTTAGCCAAGCTGAAAGTTTTTGCACATGTACCGTAAGTAACCCAACGACAAGATAGCACGCTGTGCCCATCTAAATCGTTGTTTTTAAAAGGAATACCAAACATCAGTTTACCTTCCTTCAAAGAGAGCAAAGGCTTTTGCACAATCGTGAAAATCCTGTCCAGGGACCCTTTTGATTCGGCTGGAGGACTGCCTTTTTGCATCTGAATGTGGAAGGCGGGTGGCCGTATCGGACCAGTCGACAGGAAAGTGGGCAGGGCCAGCCCAGTTTGTCTGAACGCTCCCCCATAAATTTATCTCCCAGAGAGGTTTTCGTGCGAATTTCCGTGTCTTCTCCCCTTACTTGCCTGATCGTGACGCTGGGGATGCTGTTCCTGGCGAGCTGCGGTGGCAGTTCCTCCACCACAAGCGGCTCCGGTGGTGGAGGGGGCACGCCCTCGGTTACGATCGCCGCTTATCCATCCCAGATCGGGGCCGGAGCTAACTGGCAGTTCTCAGCGACGACGACGGGAACCTCAGGCAATGAAGGTGTCACTTGGGCTGTAACGACCCAGAATGCGGGCACAATCGACTCCAGCGGTCTTTATATTGCCCCGACGACCGGCACGTTTCCTCTGAATGTGACTGTATCCGTCACGTCGCAGGCTAATTCGGCAGTGACCGCCTCGGCGAGCCTGTCAATTACGCAGACCGATCCACTAGGAACGGCCCAGGGGACGAGCATTACCTGTCCCACGTTTGGCGGAGGACTTCCGAACTCCAGTTCCACCTGCTATCAGGTCAACACTTCTTGCCCAGGAGTCGCAGACTTCTCTGTGTACCTCAAAGTGAACCAGCCGAGTGGGACGCCGCTCGGGACCGTGATGTTTGGAACCGGCACCGGTGGGACTCAGTTGTATGACTTCGACGAGCCAGATTTCTTCAATGGAACCACAAATGGCGGATTGTCCGTCGTGCAGAGTGTTCTGAACGCGGGATTCACGACCGTTCAAGTTTCGTTCGGTTCGCCCTTCAACGATCAAACGCCGAACGGATGGCTCACCGGCCCGGGAGGAGTTCGCCGCCTGGCTTGCCGTTACGCAACGACTGCGCAGTGGGTCTACCAGAATATCCACAACGCGAATGCGAGCGCTCCGCTCTGCGCGACTGGAAACAGCGGAGGATCGGGAGCGATCGCATATGCCCTGACTGATTACGGACTGAATTCGATCTTCTCCATGGTGGAAGAGACGAGCGGGCCGCCGATGTCGCGGCTGGATGAGGCTTGTCTCCCGCCGTCGAACTCAGCGTGTGCGACTCAGCAATTCACCTGCAATTCCGGCGACCCAGTCGAAAACCTCTCGACCTGTTACTCGACGGACGAGTCAGCCATCATCGACCCAGCGTATTCGCAGCCGTATTGCTCGAATGCAATCAACGGAACCGCCCCTCCGGCTGGCTTATTCCTCTCCGACAGTATCCTCGGAAACCCAAACACCTCGTTTCCCAACACTCGTGTGAACCAGTTGTTCGGGGGGCAGGATTTGACCGCAGCAGTCGAGCAGGGATTGCTTTGGGAAAATGCGCTCACGAATACAACGAAAGCGCAAAGCTGCGTCACTGACGCTCCGCATCCCATACCATCTGTGGCGGACGGCGCCTCTACCATCGCGACCGACATTCAGAGCCTTTGCAAACTGCAGTAGCCGGTTCGATCACCTACCAACTTCGGGCACTCGCAGAGTTGTGGTGCGGGTGCCCGTGGAGATTCCGAGCAGTATCGATCACAAAATGACGATTGGACCCTGCCCTTCTGAGTCGGGTTTAATTTCGTTCGTCTATTCCAACTTTCGCGCCATTTCGTTATCCTTTCGGTACCGCCATCGTCTGATTTAAAAGGCTTAGCAGTTTTCGCGTTCCGGGGCTGCCGAAAACGGCAGAGTTGTGGTTACCGAGAAGCCGCATTCCATCTGGCCAGTTGCATTCATCCGACATTTCTTAATGCTGGGGGGTTTCGCTTTGCATAAGCGCGCATCCGTTTTCTGCATTTTAGGGACGCTACTGTTCCTGTCGCACTTGAGTTTCGGTCAAGCCAATGTCAATGAAGGTCTCGAGACCGCTTTCTTGTGGGTCGATACCGTCAATGGGTCGGATTCGAACCCTGGCACTCAAGCCCTGCCCCTAAAGACCATTGGAAAGTCTGCTTCGCTTGCGGAAACCAACAACCAGAACGGAATCGGGACGCGCGTTACCATCAACCCGGGCACTTACCGCGAGAGCATTTCCCTGAACCACAACAAGAAGGACACGACGTTACCCATCACTTTTGAAGCCGCGACCAACGGCACGGTGATCGTCAGCGGATCGACTTTGTACACCGGATGGGCAACGTACTCGCAAAACAACAGCATTTATACGAATAGCTGGCTTAACCAGTGGGGAACCTGTCCTCAATTGAGCTCCTGCCCTTTTCAGCAGGAGATCATGATGCGCAAGGAAATGGTCGTGGTGAACGGAACCGTGCTGACCCAGGTGCTGTCCCTTACCCAAATGGTGGCTGGCACGTTTTATGTTGACCAGGACGGTGCGCAGATCTATGTCTGGCCGGCATCCGGAACAAATATGAACTCGGCGACGGTCGAGGTCGCGTCGACTTCGACGCTGTTGTCGATCCAACAGAAATCGGACATCGTCATCCGCGGGATAACTTTTCAGTACGCAAACAGCTGCCGGTCGTCCGCCGCGGTGCAAGTGATGGGTACATCGACCAACATTCTCTTCGATACTGATACCTTTCAATGGAACAACGGTCAGGGGTTCAGCATTTCGAATCCGACCACCTATTTCACCGTCGAAAACAGCGTGTCGCAACACAACGGCGACAGCGGCTTCCAGGAATCGCAAACGAAGTATGGCCTTTGGCAGTCGGACACGACGTCCTACAACAATTGGCGCGGGGCGCAGGGCGCTTACTATGCCTGCAATACCGGGGGCTTGCACGCCTGGGGAGCGCATGATGACACCATCGACGGCCTCACCATCAGTTTCAACGAGGCCTACGGCGTTCACTGGGACACCGACAATTTAAGCATCAGTTCGAGCGGCGTGAATGCAACCAGCAATTTGATGAGTGGCGTATTCCTCGAGAAAGACGAAGGACCGATTACGTTTTCGGGAAGCTATTTCTGCAACCAGACTTCTTCGTTAAACGTAGGCGGCTTGGTGGTCCGTAATTCGGAAGGGGTCTCGATCACCGATAGTGTTTTGATGAACAATGCTCCCAGCCAAGTCATTGTCATCGGCCAAAAGGGCGGCATCGAAGTCAAGAATTGGGAAACGGGAGTAAGCAAGAACCTCATCACGGAAAACTTCACGAATACGTCGAATACGATCCAGGGCAATACAAGCAGCCAACTGTTGTTCGAAGACAGCTACCTCAACGGCTCGGATTGGACCGATTTCCAGAGCACGCTGAGTTCCTCGAAGAACACCTGGTGGAATGCCTCGAATTCGACGACTGAGTTCGTTGTGCCCACCCCTAAGAACGGCACGCAAGACAGCTTCTCCGGCTGGAAGAGCGCTACGAATCAGGATTCCAGTTCGAGTTTCGCGGCACCCTCTGGAAATCCCGGCGCGGCTTGCACTCTTACGCCTGCTGGAACGGATTTCTGGCTCACCATCGACAATGCGATCCTCACCGTACAGCCGGGGAAGTCGGCGACCTTCAATCTAACTCTCACCCCGCTCAACTTCACAAGTACCGCGACACTGACGTTGGACGGCATTGCAGAGGTCAAGGGACTGTCCGCGACGCTGAGCACGAGTTCGATCAATACCTCCGGAACATCCGTCCTTACGGTTACCGCCGGAACCAGCACGGCACATGGAACCTATTCGATCACAGTGATCGCGAACAGCGGCGGCACGACGCACACGGTCACCACTCAACTGACCGTGAATTAAATCGAAAACGAGCGTGCCTTGCCGTCCATGAGGGACCGGACGTCAAGGCACGCACCTCTCCAGCAGTATCAACTCTCGTAATCTCGTCCAGTTCAGGGAGCGTATACAATCGCTCTCGAAACTGATCTTTTCTTTTTCCTGCCCAAAATGAGACATCCGCTATCGATGATCCGATCGCGTGGCGCGACGTTTGCGCTTTTTCCCGTGCTGATGGTTAGTTGGGCGACTTCGCAAAATGCCGGCAAACGGCCCAGCCTTCCCACTGGACACCTCACTCCGGGGCACGACATGACTAGCGCCCGAGGTGGGCATACGGCCACGATTCTGCCCAACTTCAAAGTCTTCATTGCCGGAGGCAAGAATGAACGCGGTAGTGTCCTGGCGAGCACGGAAGTTTACGATCCGACAACCGAGACTTTTTCACCGGGCACGAAGATGTCAATACCTCGGGAAGGTCATGCGGCCGCCTCGCTAGCGGACGGCAAGATCCTGATTGCGGGCGGAGCGACTCGGGGAGGCATTCCGCTCTCCAGTTGCGAGGTCTACGATTACGAAACTGAAAAGTTCACCACACGAGGAAGCATGCACGCGCGCCGAGTTCGGCCGACTGCTATCGTGCTGAGAGATGGCCGAGTTCTGCTCATCGGAGGGCAGGACGGAAGCCAGTCGCTCGATTCCGCAGAGACCTATGACCTTCTGACTGGCAAATGGAAACTAGTCGGCAAGATGTCCTTCGCTCGCGTGGGCCACACTGCAACGCTGCTTGCCGATGGGCGCGTGCTGGTTGTGGGAGGGACGGGCAATCAGCATTCCGTGCTTGCCAGCGCGGAAATCTTCGATCCGAAATCGAATCAGTTTTCTCGATCTGGAGATCTTCACCAGGCACGGTCGATGCAAACCGACGCTCTACTTCCCGATGGCAAGGTGCTGATCGCCGGAGGCGCGGGGGATACAAAGGCAACCGTTCCTCTGGCGTCAACGGAACTTTTTGATCCAGCGACTAATTCCTTTAGCGTCTCTGGCTCCATGACCGATCCGCGAATGAAATTGCCTGACGCCGCGCTGTTGCTGGATGGAAGGATCTTGCTTGTCGGAGGCGAGAGATCGGCTGAGATCTATGATCCGAGAACGGTCACATCCCGGCCGGTGTTGGGGAATTTGGACACTGCCCGTTACAACTCTGCAGCTATTCAGTTGATGGATGGATCATCACGAATCTTCGGTGGATATGATGCGTCGGGAGTGAGCACCGCAAAGAGTTGGGTATACCGTCCTTAGACCCCAGTCTTTCATGCACCTGGCCGCAACGGATTGCGTCCTTTTTGGTTTGTAGGCTGCAACCCTGGATGAAACACTACTTGCGAGGAACCTCTGACCAAATGAGGATGCACGATCGCCTCACCGATTTTTCGGCTGGCTCGCCCTTTTTCTTGAGTCTGATTCTGTCCACTGTGTTGGGAGCCATCGGGTGCGGCGGTGCAGGAGGAACTCCGACTTTCAGCGGTAGCGGAGGAAATAACGGCGGTGACGGAGGAGGGGGCGGAAGTACCCAGAGCGTTCTTCCCTGCACTTTCACTGCACCCGCTTCAGGTGGAAACACCAGCGGCGCGGGAGTCAATACTCAGATTACAAATCAATATTTTGGAATGCATCTGAACAGCACCAATGCGCCGTGGCCATTCTTCCCTTTCGGCAGCCAGCGCATGTGGGACGCGGGCGCAGCGTGGTCGCAGGTAAACACAGCGTCGGGCGTCTACGACTGGACCCTGATGGATACCTGGCTTTCAGAGGCGCAGGAACATGGCGTCAGCATGCTCTATAACCTGGCGCGTACCCCCACATGGGCTTCGTCGGTTCCAACTGACAGCAGTTGCATCGATTCTTCCAGCAACGGTCCGGGCCAGTGCGATCCACCGTTGGACTTGAACTCGGACGGATCGGGCGCTGACGATATTTGGATCGGATGGGTGACCGCCGTCGCCCAACACAGCCAAAGCAGAAAGTCATCCGGCCTGACTGGATTCTCGTACTACGAAATCTGGAACGAGTGGAACACCAACGTGTTCTGGAATCCCCAGTATGCGACGACGGCGCAGCTGGTTCGCATGGAGCAGGATGCACGCTGCGTGGTAGAAGGTCCTCCCGTCGGATTGAGTTGCAATCCCAACAGCATTTTTCCCAGCGGAACCGCACTTGACCCTACTGCAAAGATTGTCAGCCCTTCACCGGTCGGTGCCCACATCTTGCTCAACGAGGTGGCGCAGAGCCTGTCGCTGTATTTCCAGACGCAAGTCAACGGAAATGCGGGCGGATCCTTTTCCGATGCAATTGGATTTCATGGCTACGTGAGCACCGGCAGCGCCACGAGCACCACGTCCGTTCCCTGCCCGACTGCGGAAGATATCAATACCGTAATCGCCGACATGAACACGACCCTTGCTGAGTTCCCCTCTCTCACCGCGGGCAAGCCGTTGTTCAACACAGAAGGCGGATGGAGCAAAGCCGATGATGAAGGGTTTACCGATCAGGACCAGCAAGCTGCATTCCTGCCACGTTACTTGCTGCTCCAGGAGTCTGCTGGCATCAGCAGCGTTTATTGGTATGCGTGGGACAGCAAGGAGCTTGCGAGCCTTTACAACGACGAGACGGGGACAACCACGAAAGCGGCCACAGCCTATGGCGAAGTTCTCAACTGGAGCGTCGGTGCAACCGTTAGCCAGGCCTGCAGCGCTTCGGGAACGGTATGGACCTGCGGCTTCATGCGGCCAGGGTACACCGGCTTGGCAGTTTGGGACGCCAGCCATGATTGCACTGCGTCATCTTGCCCAACCACGACATTCAGCGTTCCTGCCGGAGGATATATCGAGTATCGAGATGTCGCAGGCGATGTGATAAGCCTGAACGGAGCCGCATCCGTGCAGATCGGAGCGCAGCCGATTCTGCTCGAAACGGCGCCTCTCCCGCTCAACAACGAAGGTCGGCGAAACGAATCTTCCGGAAAAGTGGCGCGCTGATTTCTTTAGCCAAGCTCCGCAGGCTTGTTTAGGTCGACGGAGTTCCCATCTTCACTTCCCCGAACCATTCAACGCAATATTCTGGGTGCTGTTGCCGCCGAGAAAATCTGAAACGGTCACATTCGCAGAGCGCGAGCCCTTTGCCTTCGGGGTGAAGGTCACCGTAATCGTGCAAGTGGCTCTTTTCGCCAGGCTCGAGACCGAGAAACGATAGCCCATCCGCCCTCACCTGACGAGCTGTAACCAAGTAATGGCGCGGGTTTTGGTCAAAGTATGCAAGTTTCGACATCTTGACGGCGGCCCGCAGCCGTCATACTCTGCCGGGCAGTGCGGCATTCCGCTTCGATGTCCTCGCGGACCATGAGGCACTTCCAATTCGTATGAGTTCCAGCTTCGAAGCTCACCGGAGCGGTCATGATGAACCGTCCTAGAATCATTCGTTTTCTCTCGATCTGGCTATTAACCAGCACGATCTTCGTATTGCCAGGCTCGGCTCAAAAATGGAGCCGCTACGGACCTGGCACCCGTAGCCAGGCATCGTCGGTTTACGATCCCACGACGAATCAGATGTTCGTCTTCGCCGGACAGCATGCGCCCACCAACGTGGATTTCAACGATACCTGGGTTGTCCAGAATGTAATTCCCTCATCTTCCAGCACCACGGAAAACCTGCAGTGGATAAGAGTGAGCATTACGGGAAAAGGACCCGGAGATCGCTTTGGGCAAAGCGCAGTCTACAATCCGACTTCGAACCGCATGATTGTCTTTGGCGGCGGGACCGGATTCCCAGGTCCGTGCGTTGACGACTTGTGGGTTGTCAGTCATCTCAATTCGCAAGGCGGTTCACCAGCCTGGAATCAATTCTCGGCCACGGGGACCTTGCCACCGATCCGCGAAGGACACACTGCAGTCTATGATCCGAATACCAACAAGATGATTGTGTTTGGCGGGAACAACTGCAGCGGAACCTACTACGACGACCTCTGGATTCTAAGTAACGCCGACGGATCGACCGCGACACCGTCATGGACCCAGGTCAATCCAGCCGGAACAGGGCCGAGCGCGCGCAGCCAGGCAACGGCGATTTACGACTCCGTCAATAACGTCATGACCGTTTTCGGCGGCGGGACCTCGAGCACGAATGTTTTCGGCGACGTCTGGACTCTCACGAATGCGAATGGTGTAACCGGAACTCCGACGTGGAAGCAGCTTACG
Source organism: uncultured Acidobacteriota bacterium (assembly GCA_963700225.1). Classification (GTDB taxonomy): domain Bacteria; phylum Acidobacteriota; class Terriglobia; order Terriglobales; family Acidobacteriaceae; genus Sulfotelmatobacter. Next base: position 170,425 of record CAVOWU010000008.1, on the reverse strand, counting down.
CCGACGGGAACGGCTCCGGCAGCTCGCAGCGGGCAGAGCGCGATTTACGACGCCGCCAACAACCGCATGACGATTTACGGCGGAGGCAACAATAAAGGGAAGGTGCTGAACGACGGCTGGATTCTGACCAACGCCAACGGCATTGGAGGCACGCCCGCGTGGACTCAGTTAACCCCCACCGCGCCCGGACCTTACCGCAAGAGCCACACTGTTATCTACGATCCGGTGTCGGACGACATGGTTATATTCGGCGGGGATAGCCAGATTCCGCAGACATTTACTGACGATCATGTCTTGATCCTGACACAGGCCAATGGCCTGACCGCGGGTACGAAGGAGACGCAATGAGCCATCGAAAGATGAGTTTTCTCCTGACGCCGCTGCTTACCGTTTTCCTATCTGCTCTCGCCCAAGGGCAAACTTGGACACAGGATGGTCCTGCTGCCCGCTATCACACGGGAGGAATCTACGATTCCGTCACCGATCAACTTGTGGTCTTCGCCGGACAGACCGCCACGGTGCCGGTGAACGATGTGTGGTCCGTTCCCGGAATCGTGGCCGCGGGTCAAACCAGTACGACTACGCCATACCACTGGGCGCAAGTGTTTCCCACGGGAACCGCTCCGGCCGCGCGCTTCGGCCATGGCGCCAATTACGATAGCGTGAGCAATCGGATGATCGTCTTCGCTGGCGCGACCAGCAGTACAAGCTGCCTCAATGACGTGTGGCTGCTTGACGATGCGAACTCCTCCAGTGGCGTACCCTCGTGGGTACAGTTGAATCCTTCCGGATCTCTTCCGCCCGCGCGCATGAACCACAATACGGCGTATGACCCTTCCAGCAATTCCCTCATCGTCTTCGGCGGTACCAACTGCGCGTCCGGTTATCTCTCCGATGTGTGGGTGCTGAGCAATGCGAATGGAGAAGTCGGAACGCCGTCCTGGACGCAACTGACGCCATCCGGAGTCGCGCCCTCGGCCCGCGAGAACAGCAGCGCGATCTATGACTCCGTCAATAACGTCCTTACGATTTACGGCGGCGATGCCGGAAGCTCTGGCCTGTCGGATGTCTGGACTCTTTCCCACGCTAACGGACAAGACGGAACTCCGACCTGGACGCATCTGTCGCCCACAGGGACCGCGCCCTCGGCGCGCACGGGACAGAGCGCAGTTTACGATGTGGCCGACAACCGCATGATTATGTATGGAGGCATCAATTCGCTGACTTCGGCCACGTACCTCGGCGATACATGGATTCTGACATTTCCGAATGGGATCGGCGGGACACCGAGCTGGATCTCGGAAAAAGTCTCTGGAACCGCGCCCACGATGCGCTTCCACATTGCCTTTTATGACTATACGGACAACGACATGGTCATTTTCGGCGGGCTCAGTCAGATCGTTCCCTCTGATGAGAATGATCGGGTCTTCATCCTCACGACTGCCAACGACCTCTAGAGAGTTTCGGGAAAGGCTCACCGGCCTTTCCCGGTCCTCATCGTTCTCGCCGGCCTCCGCCGCTAATTCGCTTACAATCTAGTCGCCAAGCTGCCCTGGAGAACGAGCAGCGGCGCCTGTGAATGCTCGGCAATTCCTCTAAGCCCGATGAAGTCCCTAACCCATCGCTGCCGAATCCGGCGGTCCGTTCCATTTCCTGGTTTCTGGCGGCTGCGGCAATCCTCTACGCACTGCTCGCCGGACTACACACGGTCCAAGACTTCGATCTCGGTTGGCAGCTGGCGTCCGGGAGATGGGTCGTTCAGCACCATCACGTTTTCTCGACCGATGTCTTTTCCTACACGGCTTCCGGACAACCCTGGGTCTACCCGGCTCTCTCTGGACTGGTCCTCTACGCGACCTTCGTGCTGGGAGGATATGCCTTGCTGTCGTGGCTCGGCGCGCTTGTTTGTGCCGGTACGGTCGCGCTGACTCTACGCAGAAATAGCCTCTGTGCCACTGGCGTTGGCGATCATAGCTGTGCCTCTGATCGTAAATCGCACGCAGCCTCGCGCGGAGATGTTCACGACGATCTTATTCGCAGCATTCCTCGCTTTGCTGTGGGCCCATTACCGGACCGGACGCGGCGCCTTATGGCTTCTCCCGGTCCTCATGCTTCTGTGGGTCAATCTGCATCTTGGATTCGTCGCCGGCCTGGGCCTCTGCGCAGCCTATTTGTTGGTAGAAATCCTGGACATGCTCGCCGAATCGAAACGAGAGGCAGCCCTCGCGCGAGTTCGCAAGGCCTGGCCATGGCTGGCTTGCACGGTTGTCGCCACGCTGCTGAATCCCTGGGGCCCGTCCATCTATGCCGCCCTCGTCACACAAGCGCGAGCTCAAACACTTCATAATCTGTGGGTTCTGGAGTGGGAGAGCGTGCCTCTGTCGTGGGCCAGCCTATATCAGGCGCTCGATTGGCGTGATCCCCAAAGCTCCCTTTGGTGGCTAATCGCCGTGACTCTGGCTTGCATTTGCATTGCGGTTTGGCGGAGACATTGGGGCGCCGGACTTTTGTTGGCAGGTTCTTTGTATTTCGGGTTGCGCCACCTGCGCTTGCAAGCCTTGTTTGCTTGCGCCGCTATCATCGTCGGAGGATCTTTGATCGATGAACTAGCGCACAGCATTTGGGAGTCGCCTGGCCGGGCGACGGGAACTCCTCGGCGAGTCACTGTAGATCCTCGATTGCGGATCGCTGCGGTTGTTGTCTTGGCGATTGTATTCGGTGGTTTCGCTGGAACCCGAGCGAGGGACCTGATTTCGAATCGCTACTACATGAGATCCGCGCAATTGTCGTCCTTTGGGACCGGACTGTCATGGTGGTACCCGGAACGCGCAATCGATTTCCTTCAACGCGAACAATTGCCGGCAAACATTTTCAACGGATACAGTCTCGGCGGATATTTCACCTGGCGTCTTTTTCCTGAATACCGCGACTACATCGACAGTCGCGCCCTACCCTTTGGCTCTGCGCTTTTCTTCCGCGCCTATGACCTTCCCACCGAGGGTCCAGACTCTTCCGCATGGCAACGAGAAGCGGACGCTCGCGCCATCAATACGATCATCCTCCCGATCTCGCGCTATCAAGGAATGACATTGTTTCCGCAACTCCATGCGTTCTGCCGAAGCCAATCGTGGGGTCCGGTGTATCTGGACGAAGTCTCGGCGATCTTCGTACGCCGAACGGCACAAACAAATTCATTGATCCAACGCTTGAAACTTGATTGCGACAAACTGTTGTTTGATTTGCCCTCCGATCTTGGGCTGGCGCGATCCTCAAGTGCTCGCGTAGCGCTGTTCAACGCCTGGGCAAACGCCGGCGGGGTTTTATACAGTCTGGAACGTTATCCGGAAGCCCTCGTATATCTGGACCGCGCGGAGTCCGTTTTCCAGGACAACGCCAACGTGCATCTGCTCCGAGCATTGGTTTTCCAGCAGTTGGGACGCGCCGCCGACGTGGAGTCAGAATTTCACACGAGTCTCAGTCTCGAATCGAACGACGAGGCATGGTTCGATCTCGGACTCTTTTATATGACGCAGAAGCGCTACGAGGATGCCGCCAGACTTTTTGGACAATCTGCCGAATCTTCTTCGCGTCCACACGAAATGTGGATGATGCTGGGACAAGCGGATTTGCAATTGCATCAACCCAAGCTGGCCTTAGAGGCATTTAAAAAGGCCGATGACTCCAGCCCATTTCGCGAAGGAGGAGAATCGCTTGGGGCAGGGTTCAATTCACTGGTCGCCACGGGCCGCGCAAAGGCTTGCTATCAATTGGGCGATCTCTCCCAAGCCGTGAGCTTCCAGGAAGACGCAGTCAGATTGGCCCCAGGCGACGCCAAACTCTGGACGGGCCTCGCCGACCTTTACGACGCGGAAGGCCGTTCTTCCGAAGCCGCCGAGGCCCGGGCACACGCCAAAGGCCGGTAGCTCGCCCAAGCGGTTTACCTAAGCGGCCGATCCCAAAGAAAACAGGACCGAGTATGAATGAGCCGATTTCACGGCTCCTCCATGACGCGGTCCCTGGTTTTTCGAGCTTCAGTTTACCGAATTCGTTACAGCGACCGCAGGAAATTCACCAGATCCTGCTGGTTCTTCGAACTGAGATTATTGAAGTTGGTCACGCTTTGATTCGCTTCAGACGCCGGGTAGGTGGTGTTGCCCAGGCTGTAGTGATCCTCAATCGCGGTGACAATGTTGGTGGTGCGGCCATCATGCAGGAAAAAGTATCTCTGGCCGATTCCCCACAAGGGTGCTGTTCGGAACTCGTCCGGACCGGCTTGTCCCTGCGGAAGTCCATCGGCAAGTCCGGGTCCCATGTGATGCACGATCAGGTCGGAATAAAGATTGATCGTGGTGTTGCCCAACGCGGGACGCGATGTCGGCGGCGTCTTGAATGACGTTGTGTGGCAATAGACGCAACCCGCGTTTGTGAATTGGGTTTTGCCATTGCTCGTCGAGCTGGTTGCTTTGACCGGAACCGGCGGAGCCAGCCACTGCGTGAAGTACTCAGTGCGCTCCGCATCACCGGGGAACATCTCGGTCAGAATCCCGGGAGTGAAGTTGGTTACCGTTTCCGGCACCGGGTTAAGAACGCAACCCGGCGTCTGGTCGATTTCGTTCGGGAACGTCTCGTTGGTCACACCCATCTCGACGTTCATCTGCTGCGCAGCCATCAACAAAGTCGAACGCACCTGAGCCTTCCAGCCGAAGCGCTGGATACTCCCGTCGTTTCCGCTGTAGTTCGGATGGCCCGTAATTCCCAACGTCGCCTTGACGGTCAGGTTTGCGTTCATGTTGTTGACGATGTCGATGTTTCGAACCACTTCGATGAGGCCGTCGCCATAGGTGGGCGGCACTTGACGCAGCACAAGATTGTTGTCCGCAGCTGCGGTTACGAAATCAGGCTGCGATATGTTGCATCCGGCAGCGTCGCTGCGCCCCGTGATCGTAAACAACTCGTGAACATTGCCATCGGGAATGTTCGTTCCGGGCTGGTTGATGAAACGCGCTTCCAGGATCGGCCCCGACGTCGTGATGAACGACGGCATCGTATTATTCGCGCCGTTGTAGTTGTAGACCGAAAATAACGGGTTCGCCGGCGGACTGGATCCCCCGACCGCGGGATAAGCGTGGCAACTGGCGCAGGAATTGGAATTAAACCGCGGACCGAGGCCGCCATCGGTCGGAGACGTAACGATCACGTCGTGCGTGCGATCGAATTCCGTCGTGATGCTGGGCTCGATCTGTTGCTCGTTCGCGCTCAACGAGGAGATGAAGCTGCCCGCATTCGCTGGCAATGGGCGCGGACCAGGGTCCGTCGCCGACACCGTTGGAGGCGAACTCACGTTGGCGCGCGCGGAAGCCGCTGACGTCGCCTTCGACGCTTTCGTGCTCTTGGGAAAGTAAGCGGTTGCCGCTGTGCAGATCACCAACAGCAACGCCGCCGGAAGGGCTACGCGCAGCCACTTTCCTCGCTTCGATCGAGTCTGAACCGGATTATTTGTTTCCGACAATGACATAGCGTCCTCTTCGTCTGACCATTTTCCCAAGTTCACAATGACCGCAGGAAGTTCACCAGATCCTGCTGATTTTGCTGCGACAGCGCGTTGAAATTGTTGATGACGGTATTGGCTTCGGAATTCGGATAGGTACCGTTCCCCAAGCTGAAGTGGTCTTCGATGGCGTTGACGATATTCGTCTCGCGGCCATCATGCATGAAGAAATATCTCTGGCCAATTCCCCATAGCGGCGCGGTGCGGAACTGATCTCCCGTGGCATTGCCCTGCGTGATGTTGTCTGCCAGGCCCGGTCCCATATCGTGGACCAGCAAATCCGAATACAGATTGGCCTGCACGTTGCTGAGCGAAGCGATAGAAGAGGTCGGTGTGGTGAAGGAGTTGTTATGGCACATGTTGCAGCCAATCGTATTGAACTGCACCAAGCCATTGCTGGTGGAGGTGGTCGGCGCGACCGGAACTGGAGGCGCCAGGAAACGCATAAACAGGGAGAAGCGCTCCAGATCGCCCGGGAAGTTTACCGGCAACTTCGGAGCCTCGCCGGTGTCGTTGCGGTCATCTGGAACTCCCTTGGTCTTGTTGGTTCCCGGCGGCACGGGGAATGGCGGCAGGCAGCTTGCGATCGACTCGTCGTTCTCGCTGGGGAAAGCTTCATCGCTCACGCCTTCTTCAACGGTATAGGCTTCTCCCGCAAAATAGAGCAGCGACTTGTTCTGTGCCTTCCAGCCGAAGCGCGTGATGGTGCCATCGTCATCGCTGTAGTTCGGATGCCCGGTGATACCGAGAGATTGCTTCAGCGACAGATTGGAATTCATGTTGTTAAGGATGGCGGTTTCCTGAATCAGTTCGACCAGCCCGGCGCCAAAGGTCGGCGTGGTCTGGCGGAAAATGATGTCGTTGCTCTGCTGCTGGGCGCTGAAATTCGGCTGGACCATCGTGGTACAACCCGGCGCGTCCGAACGATTCGAAATCGTGAACATCTGATGGACGCCGCCATCGGGGGTAACTCCGTCCGACTTATAGGGGAACCGCGCCACGATCACCGGCCCGTTGGTGGTCACGAAATAGGGCATGGTGTTGGTCGCGCCCATCAATTGATAAATTGCGAACAGCGGATTGCTCGGCGGACTGGAACCGCCCACTGCGGGATACGCATGGCAACTGGAACAGGAATTGGAATTGAAACGCGGGCCCAGTCCGACGGTCTTTACCAACGGCCCGCCAGCGACGAAGTTGACCTCGGTGAAAATCTGGGTCAAGCGATTCGTAACCGCGCTCTGATTTTTCGTCAGAGTTGAATAGAACGCTCCCGCATCCGCCGGCAGCGGCCGGGGTCCCGGATCCGTTGCGAGCGGTGAACCATGAACTATGAGAGGTCGCGTCATCAGCGCCGCGACCGACGCGATGGCCAGAAGCGCCAGCGCAATGTAGTAGCCGGCCCGTCCACCGGAAGAGCCTTTAGGACTTTCTGGAATTAGAGAATTGTCTAATTTGCGCATGGATTTCCAACCTGTTCTCGCTGATGTCGTACGGCCTGTTGGAACCGCGGTTCTGCGGTCATTTTAAGGAAGATGTTAGGGGGGAATGTACTACCGACTTCACGTTAATCTGGGGTTAAAACTGTGTCAATGAGAGAATAGACTCCGTGAACAAAGTTGCACACCCCCAATCGGGGGTGACGAGTAATGTTAGTTTTATGGTTATCTTTGAAACAACAAGGTACCTACTTAGATAATGGCTCGAAAGTGCCATTTACCGGACCTATCCGGCCCGAATACCTTGTCCTATAAGCTTTTCGCTGCGGAAGCGAGGCGAGACTGATGTGGGAACTTCTCGACTCGCAGCCAAAACTGAAACGAACTCCTCTGACATCTGATCGACCGATCGCCCGAAAAGAGATCCCCTGGGAGACAAAGGACTCTCAAACTTGTTTTAGAGCGGTTTCTCAATCATGGCTCAATTGACCAGTTTTCCACTGCAAGACAGGATTCGGGTATTCGCGGCGGATAATACGTCGATGAATACCCAGTTGCTGGTGGAGGCCCTCGGCCGCGACGGCCAATTCACCATGGCGACGCCGGCCAACAATGGCATTGAGATCCTTTCCGCAATCAAGCGCGATCATCCTCACGTGGCGTTAATCAGCGCCCGTCAAGGCGGAGATAGCCGGGCGGGATTCACACTGGGCCGGGAGATCCGTTCTTGTTCCCCATCCACCCGAGTCATCATGTTGCTGGATTCCTCGGAGCGAGCTCCAGTGATCGAAGCTTTCCGTTCCGGCGCCCGCGGCGTTTTCTGCCGCACCGAACCGCTCAAACTCCTCGCCAAATCGATTCGCTGCGTGTACGACGGGCAGATCTGGGCGAGCAGCAGTGAACTGCAATTCGTTCTGGAAGCGATGGCCGAACCAGTGCCAATGTCATTCACCAGCGCAAACGGCGACGCCCTGTTGTCGGCGCGCGAACTGGATGTGGTCCGCTGCGTGGCCGAAGGCCTCAGCAACCGCGAAATTGCGCAGCGCCTGAGTTTGCGGGAGCATACGGTCAAGAACTATCTCTTCCGAATCTTCGATAAGCTCGGAGTTTCAAGCCGGGTTGAAGTGGTTTTGTACGCGTTGGGCAACCAAGGGATGCCAGGCAAGTCAGAAGCGAATTCGAACCCGAAAAAAGATTCTTCTTCGAGCGTAAACGCACGAACAGAACCCTCGGTGCGGGTAATCCGGCAATAAAGCGTACCATCCAGTCGCAGTTCGCCCCTCTATCACAAACCTCTCTAAAGTACATGCACCAGTGGGTACCCAGTGGTCACTGACCCCTGGTTATCTGTGATTATCCGCTTCATCTCCCTAGAGTTACCTCCAGGATGCCAACGCACCGGCCTCCCAATCCCCCATGCGAGAGGTAACCCCGATGAGGTCCGACGCACTTCCTCCGGCTCGGAACTATCCGAAGTACAACACCACAAGGGCGCTTGCGTTCGTTCCACTCTTGGTCGTAGCGCTTGCTCTACCATGGTTCACCGGATGTTCGGCAGCGAAGGCCGCAATGGCCAGCCCATCCCAGGCGATTCAGCCGCGGACGCCCGCCACCCAGACTCCAAACAATCCGCTGCGACTTACCACGAGCCTGCCTTCGGGCGAAATCGGCACGCCCTACAGCGCGACCGTTACTGTGACCGGCGGAAAGGCCGCCTATGACTTCAGCCTGTCGTGGGGCTCGTTGCCTCCTGGGCTGGCTCTGAGTTCTTCGAGCGGCGCAATTTCCGGAACTCCAACCCAGGCCGGCACGTTCAGCTTTGGCGTTCATGCAGTCGATGCGGCCGGGCTCGGCGGCGCGGAGTCTCTGCAGATCACGATCTCGAATTCTGGGAGTGTAGCGGTGACACTCACTCCAGCCACGGCCACGGTCGCCTCCACAGGTACCGTCCAGTTCACCGCGACGGTGAGCAACACCTCGAACGTCGGGGTGACATGGACGACCTCTCTGGGAGCCATCAACACCAGCGGTTCCTACAAGGCTCCATCGGTGAACGCGACGACCACAGCGACTGTAAAAGCAACGAGCGTCGCAGATTCCACCAAGTCAGCGACGGCTCTCGTCACGATCACTCCTGTCGTGCAGTCGGCACTCACGATCACGACGACAGGCCTGACCGCAGTCACCTCCGGCGTCAATTATTCAGCCAATCTGAAGGCGTCGGGTGGAACCGCCCCTTACAGCTGGAATCTCGCTTCGGGAACCTTGCCCACGGGAATGAGCATCAGCAGCGCTGGCTCTTTGTCCGGGACAACCACGCAGACGGGACAATTCAGTTTCACCGTGCAGGTAAGAGACTCCTCGTCGCCGGCCCAAACGGCAACCGGTCCTCTGACGCTTACCGTCAACACTTCGACCGGAAACGGAAACGGCGTTCAGCAGCCCTTCTTCAGCGCTGGTTTCAACGGGAGCAAAGTGTGGCCTCCGACCGACGGTCAGAACCAAACAGCAACACTGGGCGGCATTCGCCTGTGGGATGACGGCGTAAAGTGGGGCGACCTGAACACGGCAAATGGCGTCTACAACTGGAGCGGGCTAGACAACTGGCTCGACCTGGCGGCATCGGCCAACGTGGACGTACTCTACACCTTCGGTGACACGCCACAGTTTGTCGCTGCTCCAACGGCTCCGAGTGGCTGCTTATCACCTGGGCCTTACAGTTGCGCGGCTCCGGTCGATGTCAACGCGGACGGAACTGGGACTGACGCTTACTTCTCGGCTTTCGTGACTGCTCTCGTCACCCATGCTGCCGGCCGCATCTCGTTCTACGAACTGTGGAACGAACCTGACTGCACTTGCTTCTGGAGTGGTACAACCGCGCAGCTTGTTCGCATGGGTAAAGACGCTGCCGCGATCATCCGTTCTCTCGATCCCAACGCGAAGATTCTCAGCCCTTCCGCTCATGGACCAACTATGGCGACTTGGTTTGATGGATACATCGCGGCGGGTGGCGCGCCGAACTTTGACATCGTCAACGTCCACATGCGCGGCCAGCATGGGACGAACCAGATCCCGGAATCATTCCTCACTGTCTACGGGCAAGTGATCGCGGAAACTCAAAAACGCAGTCTCACCGCGCTTCCCTTGTGGGATGACGAGCACGGCATTCTAGAGGGTCAGGGCCTTACCGATCCGGACATGTTGGCAGGCTACGTTGCCAGATCGGCTGTGCTCCGGGCCGGCGTGGCTCTGCAGCGTCAGTACGTCTACACCTGGGATAGCCACGCGCCCTATGGACTCCAGGGAAATGAATCCGGCACCGCGTGGAATCAAGTGGCTACGTGGACCATCGGCCATACCATCAGCGCGTGCGTAGCCAGCGGAACGGTTTATACATGCGCTCTCGACTACGGCCAGATTGTGTGGGACACGGCACAATCCTGCGGGAACGGCGTGTGTACAACCTCAAACTACACTTACCCGGGCGGATACGTATGGTCGTACGATCTGGACGGGAACCGCACTGCGTTGAGCGGAAAAACCGTTCCCATCGGTTACAAGCCGATCATGTTGGAAAGCCAGTAGATCGGTACTCGCTCCAAAACAGTAAAGGCCCGCATCCTGAGATGCGGGCCTTTACTTTCTCGTACCACTCGGATCAGCGGATCGCGTGCTAGACTTCCCGCTTGAGCACCTTCGCGGAGAACCTGAAAAAGCGCGTCTTCTGGCTGATTGCCCGCACCTCTTTTGCCCTCTATCGCACGTTTCCCGTCTTTGGAGCGCTGCGCGCATCGATCGCGATCATTCACAGGGGACCGAAGTTCCTTGTGATCCGGCGCAACGACGGTCGCGGCATTTCCCTGCCTGGCGGCATCGCCGGCTGGCGCGAGAGCGAGGAGTCTACGCTGCGTCGCGAAGTCCGGGAGGAAACGGGTCTGGACGTAACCAGTCTCGAGCGGAAAACGCGCTACTACAGCCGCGCAGACGTTCCCTGCATAATTTCTGTCTTCGACGTAAACGCGAGCGGGGAGTTACAGGATTCCTGGGAAGGATCGGCGTGCTGGATGACGATCGAGGAATTTGAGCCGCAGCTATTGGTCAGCCAACAGCCCGCTCTGGAGTGCATAAAACAAATAAGCTCCGAATCTCCTCAAAGCAAAGATGGAGACTCGGAGCGCGTTCAGAACAGAACTCTGCAATAACGCGGAGTTGGTTCCTGCTAGTTAGACTGGGTCGTGATGTCGCTCACGATCGTGCTCACACCGTCAAAGTCCTCGGGCAATTCATGCGGCGCTCCCACTACGCATGCGTTCGATTTATCGGGATCCACAAAATCGGCCGCGGTTGTCGGCGTAACTCTCTGACAGCTGCGTACGTGAAGGGCAAGTAACGGTTGAAAAGGTGAGCTATTCGCGCCGCTCTCTCACTGTCCCGTCCCAGACAAGCTGACCACCTGCGGCGACGAACTTGCACCATAACCCAGCGTCAAATTGCCGCTGATCGCGCTTGAAACCGTGGGACTGAACTCGACTCCAAGAGTGCAGGTTCCGTTGGCGGGAATACTCGTGCCGCAGGGAGAACTCCCTCCACTGGTGTAGATGAAATCTCCGCTGGCAGCCACGCTGTTAATTGGAGTCGCCGAACTCTGGTTGTTCGTGACTGTAACGACTTGCACCGCGCTTGTGCTTCCCACCGAAATCGTGCCGAAGGAAATCGTGGCGGGAGACAGAGTGACGGGCAGTACGCCATTCCCGGTCACATCCTGCACTTGGGTACTGATTGAACCGCTGTCCACGATGGTGATGCCACCGATGGAAGTTCCGGTCACGAGCGGCGTGAATGTGACCGTCATCGTGCATGTCTTGCCGGAACTGAGCGTGCCGCTGCAAGGGGTCGTGCCGCTTGGGGTCACGGAGTAATACCCGCTTCCCGTGATGCTGTTGATCGTCAGCGAAGCCGAGCCGGCATTCTTCACGGTAACAGTCTTGGAACTCGAAGTGTTGAGAGGGATGTTGCCAAAACTAATATTCACCGGACTGAACGTCAGCGGCGCGGAGCCACCGTTCTGGCCCGTTCCCGTCAAACCCCCTGACGCCAGGGTTCCGTTGTAGAAGACGGTGAGCGCGCCCCTGACTTGTCCGTTGAACGTCGGAGCGAATGTCACTCCGAACGTGCATTTGGCCTTGGCGGCTAGCGTTCCATTGCACGGAGTCGTGCCATTTCCCACCGCGGAAAAGTCACCGCTCGTGCCGTAAGTAAAGCTCAGAGTCTGGCTCTCATTGTTGGTAACCGTCATCGTCTGTACAGCGCTGGAACTGCCGACGTTAACGGTGGGAAATGTCAGATTAGTGGAGAAACTAACCGCCAGTTGTCCCGCGCCGGTGAGGCCCACGAGATGGGGAGCTCCGGTTGCGTTGTCGTTGATCGTGATCGTTCCAGGGATATTGCCGACGGTCGCCGGAGTGAATACGGCAGTGACAATGCAGGACTGACCAGCCGCCAGGATAGCGCCCGCGCAGTTGTCAGTCTCTGAATATCCTCCGCTGGCCGCCACGGAAGACACCGTCACATCCGCAAAGCCGCTATTCGTCACAGTGAGGTTCTGCCCGGCGCTCGGAGTGTTCAGTGCCTCATTGCCGAAGGCGAGCGTTGAAGCCGACAGCGAAATCGAGGACGCTGCCCCGCTCCCAGCGAGTGCGATGGTTTGCGGACTATTACTCGCACTGTCGGTGATGACTAGCGACCCCGTTTGAGTGCCGCTCGCCGCGGGCGTGAAGTAGATCGTGATCGTGCAGGTTCCTTGAGGAGCAATCGCCTGCTGGCAGGTATTGGTCTGAGTGAAATCGGGGTTGCCGATTGCGATGCCAGTAATGCTCAGCGTCGTGGTCTGGTTATTGGTGATCGTTTCGACCAGCGGCGCGCTCTCGACGCCAGTTTCCTGACTTCCAAAACTCAAGCTCACGTTCGAAAGCAGTACCGGCCCGGTCGAGCAGGTGCTCGCAGGAGGAAGGGATGCCATCTCCGTATACCAGTACGGTTCTGTGGTGCGGTTCGACAGCAGGTATTCTCCAGCTACCCAGACGGTGCAGGAGTCGCTGGGATCGAGTACCGCGCTATACCAGTCGCCCCAACGGTAGTTCAGCGAGTCGGTGTCCTCGGCATCGCCACCGATCAGCGGACTCGCGACGTAGCCGTACGTCGACGAGGCCAGCGTGCCGGTGTTGAAGAACAGACTGTCCAGTCCCGGGTGCTCGTTGACTCCGCTGCCCGAAATGCCCAAGATGCCTTGCAGATTGCCGGCTTTGTCGCGCGCAACGCTCGGAAGAGTCACATAGGCGTTGCCGTCGACGGGATCCAACATGGGATAGTCCGAGGCCACGTAGACAGCATTGGGAGTTAAAGGATTTCTCTGCAGCACGCGGATGTCGGCTTCAGTCTGGGTGCGGTTGGTCGAGCTCGGAGTGATCTGAATGGCGTGCGAAGAAGTCCAGATGCTCCCCTGCCCACCATTCGACGTGTAGTGAAAGAACTGCTGCATTCGGTCCGCGACCGAATCGATATAAATGCCCGTCGACGAAGTCGAAGGTTGCGGAACGCAGACTGTGTTGTAGTAGTTGCTCGGCGTGAAGCATCCCAGCTGATCCCCGCCGGCTTGCGTGGAAGGAAGATCCCAGCTGTTGACGAACGTCGGAACCGGACTTGCGCTGCTCCAATTGATCGTCCACTGCTCCACACCCTGGGTGTGGTTGGGGTCGGTCAGATAAGACTTGTTGTCTTTGGGCGGCTCAATCATGTACGTGAACATCTCGCCGTCGGCGGAAATCGGGGGCTTCGTATCCGAGTTATTTGCGGGCACCCAACTGCGCCGCTGGTTATAGGCTGTCAGCGGATGCGCGACGGCACACGCTGGTGTCTTCGAATTGTTCACCCAGGGATTCGCGGTACTGGCGCGCATTCCCGCCAGATCCACGGCGCAAACCAGCACTCCGTTGATGTTGTCCGCGTTGTTTGGGTCCATCAGGTCGTAGCTGATCCACAGGGCCTGATCGGTAGCAGCAGTGTACGGCGGAGTCGTGCTCGTCGAGCTTTGCCAGAGTCCTGCCTGCGGATAATCCGGATAGTAGTAATTCCCGTGGGAATTGGTCGGGATGACGTTGTAGAGATCGTACTCGAACGCGAACCAGGCGAATGAACTCTGCGAAACGTCGTCGAGATTGCTGATCGCGACGCAAAGATAATTGTGGCCGTTCGACGGAGCCGTAATGCGCTTCTCCAGAACCCACACGTCGTAAACGTTGTCGTGCAGCAACAGCGCGTTCGGCGAGAAGGCCGTCGGACAATGGGAAGTGTTCCCGCTGTTGTTATTGTTCTGACTCCACGGGCCGGAGTCGGACTTCGGAGTCGTGCTGCCCAGGAAGTTCACCGGCTGGTTCGCATTGGCTCCGCTCTTGTACCAGCATTGATACGCGGCGTTGACGTGTTCGCAGTATTCGGTCAGCCCCACAGCGATGGTGACGTCGGGAGCGGCGGTTGCGTTCAGCCTATACTGGACCGTATTCAATCCAGCAAAAGTGCTCATCGTCCCCGTTTGTCCAAACCCTGAGCCGCATACCGCAGACACCAGAAACGCGAGAACTACCACCCGGTTGGCACGTGAAGTCAACGCAGAACTCTCCCTATTCGATTTTGGGGGACACCACTGGACCTGACAGCTGCACTTGCGCTTCCAATCCACACAAGTGAAGAGTCGCTTTACAGATTTAGAATGTTAGACTTAGGGGAGATTACGAAGGTTACGCTTTGCTCTCGCTCGGCTTTGTTGCAACCTGTTGGTATCGAGATTTCATTTCGCGGTACTTCTTCCAGAGGGGGGTTGGCACTGCGGAATAAGCGACTGGTACTGCCAGGTCTGCCATTTTCAGAAGACTATGCCGGACCGAATCTGCGGCTCGTTCGGCAAAAGATGCAGCCAAAGTCCCGTCGCTTACGGCGGCGTTCACAGGCCATTTTCCGCCGGACTGCTTCCGCCAGAACACCACGTAACGCTCGACCTTACTCTTGAGTTCCGGGGAAAGAACCTCTGGACGCTCTCGCTTGGCGACAATGCTGGAACTCTTGACCCCGGAATGATGTTCGCCATTGTAAATTGCAGAACGGTCGGCGCCCTCGAGCGTCGCCATCTTGGGATCGAACGAAATGCCGATGAACTCGCAGATTGCATGCAGCGTTGTCGCAGGATCGCGAACCAGATCGTCATACTGCAACTGGTAAAGATCGGCTCCGCGGCGAATTAATTCATCGGCTTCGCGCTTCATACGGCGGTAGCCGAGAATAGCGCGCAGGTCCATTCCAGATTGCGCGAACCACGGCGACTTTTCCGCGGCCCGCACAATGCTGCGGCAAACGTCCGCAGGATCTCGCCAGATCACAATAAACTTCGCATCGGGATACCAACCGGCGAGCTGATTCATGCAGTCGTAGTAGCTCGGAGATTTGCACCCCCACACCGTCGCGCCCTTCTTGCTCGCATACTGCTGCGCCACAGCCCGAAAGGCGCCGGGCAGATCGCTGATGTTTTCTGGAATAGCAGTCGGATCGATCTTGTGGCGGGTCAGCGCGCCGTTCCAGGAATCCACTTTGTTCAGCCACCACGAACTCTTCCGTGGAATGACAAACAGCGGCGACAGGGTGAGCATGTCCGATTCGTACATCAGCCCAATCTGCGGGTGCTGGTTCAACAGCGCATACAAGAGTGATGTGCCCGAGCGCCACATGCCCACTACGAAGAGCGGGCCGCTGCTCATTTCCGGATTCTGGTTTTCGCTGATCATTTCGTGAACGCTCAGGCTGCTTTCACCTGAGAGAAGATTTCCTTGAGATTGCTATATCCTTGTTCCGGTCCGTATTTGGTTTCGGTCAGATGCCGCCCGCATGCACCCATGCGCATGGCTTCTTCGGGACGATCGGCCAAATACTGAATTCTTCCCGCCAGTTCGCCCGCGTTCCCCGACTCAAACAACAAACCGGACTTCCCTTCTTCCACAATATACGGCAGGCCGCCCATGCGAGAAGCAATTACAGGCTTCGAGGCCATGAATCCTTCGAGCGCGCTGATCGGGAAATTCTCATACCACTCGGAGGGCAGGACCAGGCAAAACGAGTTGCGCAGAATGTCCCACTTCTCGGCGCCGCTCTTGAAGCCCAACACCTCTATGTTCTGCAGCTTCTTGTCGCGGATATAATCCCGCAACTCCTGCTCCATCGGCCCTGTCCCAACAATCTTCAGCTTCACTGCCGGCATCTGCTCGAACGCATGAATCAGCGTCCAGCAACCCTTTTCCGGAGACAGCCGGCCCATGAACAGCGCGTAGCCGTTACTCGTCTTCTCGTCCGCCTGCAGGGCCGGAGCACGCACAAAGTTCGGCCGCACAAACAACTTCGATTCCGGAACTCCCGCTTCCCGCATTTTGATCCGGAAGAACTCTGTCAGGCAAATGAATCCGGAAATCTTATCGACCATCCCCGCCAGGCGGTTCAGGCCCAGCGTCAGCGCATACAGTCCGCTTAACGCGTAACTGTCTTTAAAGCAGCGCTTGCGCACCGCGTTGAGGTAGTTCCCACCCTTACACGCTTCGCACACTTGACCTTGGGTATAGAAAAGCCCGTTCGGGCAGAAGGGACGGAAGTTGTGAAGCACCTGCAGCGTGGGTACGCCCAATCCGTGCAGCGTGTGGTAAGCAGAGGGGGAAATCAGGGGATAGATGTTGTGGACGAACGCAACGTCGGGCTTGACCCGCCGGACTACGTCGTCGATTTCGCTGCTCGTCTTCCACGAATAAATGCTCTGGGGGAAGAACAAAGCCTTTTGAACGACATTGAAGTTCTTGGTCTCGTCGTTGTGGCGCGTATAGGGGACGACCTCGTCTCCGTGACTCTGGAGCAACTCTGTCTCAGCTCGAACAACCGAGTCCTCGCCCCCGAACTGCTGGTACGCACTGTGTACGAGAAGAACTTTCATGCCGGGTATTCATTGTGTCGCGACTCAACGTACTTCTAAACCTCTTGCTGCTTCCGAATGCCTAAAAGCTCCAGCGTGATCTGGTATACGAACTTGGGATTGTTTACCAGGTATCGCTTCCATAGCCGCTTCGGATCCTGATAGATCCGGTGCATCCATTGCACACCGGTCAATTTCATCCAGTAGGGCGCGTCTTTGATGCGGCCGGTGTGAATGTCGAATGCGGCGCCCACACCCAGCATCACTTTGGTATCGAGCTTCGAGATGTACTGATCCATGAACCGTTCCTGCTTCGGCGTGCTCAATCCGACCCAGAAAAAGTCCGGCTTTAATTCCGCCACCTTACGAATCAGTTCTGCCTCTTCGTCCACCGTAAGCGGCCGAAAAGGAGGAGTGTACGTTCCCACGACCTTAAGCCCCGGGAAACGCTGAGTCAGGGACTCTTTCAACTGATCCGCAACCCCGTCGTTCCCACCATAAAAGAAATGCGTGTAGCCTTTCTCCGGCGAGAGCGCACAGATGCGTAGCATGATTGTGGGTCCTGTCACCTGGCGCATCTGAAACAGGCCGCGCAGCCATCCAACCCAGACAGTCGGGCGGCCATCGGGAATCGTAAGCAGCGCTCGGTTAATGATGCGCTTGAGATTGGTATCCATCTGCGCTTCCATGACGCCTTGAACGCCGGTTACGCAGACGTAGCCTTTCTCGTTTTCCGCGACAGCGGTCTCCAAGCGTGACAGGGCGCGGTCCATGCTTGTGGCATGGACCTTGACGCCCAGTATCTTCACGCTGCTGTCAACCGAGGATTTCTGCATGGTATCGCTCACTTAGGTGGAAATTGGGATGGAATTAGTCACCGCTCACTTCAGCTAATTCGCCCACTTCCTTCTTCTTGAGCTCGCCGTCGATCCACTTGTAGGTGATGGCAAGACCCTTTTCCAACGGAGTGTTCGGCTCCCAGCCCAGCACCTTGCGCAGCAAAGTGTTATCGCTGTTGCGTCCGCGAACGCCCTGTGGCTTGGTCAGATCGTGCTTCTTCGCCAGCTTCTTGCCGGCGATGCCGCAGATCATGTCGACCAGGTGGTTGATACTGACCATTTCATCGGTGCCCAGGTTCAAGGGCTCGCGGTGATTGGACGCCATCAGCCGGATCAGGCCTTCCACGCAATCGTCCACGTACATGTATGAGCGGGTCTGTTCGCCATCGCCCCAAATCTCAATTGTGCCATCGGTGGACGACGCAACTTTACGCGAGATCGCGGCCGGAGACTTTTCCTTGCCACCGTCATATGTTCCCAGTGGACCGTACACGTTGTGGAAGCGCACGATGCGCGTTTCGAACTTGTAGTCGTGATAGTAGTAACGGCACAGTTCCTCGGCGAAAAGCTTTTCCCAACCGTAGCCCGGCTCGGGGTCCGCCGGATACGCATCCTCTTCCTTCAACGGAACGAGGTCGGGGGTCTTCTGCTTGTACTGCGCGTACACGCACGCGGAGGATGAGAACAGGAATCTCTTCACTTCGTTCTGCTTGCTGGCTTCCAGCATATGCGCGTTGATGAGAATGTTGTTCTTGGAAATATCGGCCAGGAAAGAGGTGATGTAGCCAATGCCGCCCATATCGGCGGCAAGATTATAGACCTGATCAATGCCTTGCGTTGCGGCCAGGCAGTTTTCCCAAACCCGCAAGTCGAGAATCTGAAAATCATCCGCGTCCGAGGCTTCATACTCGGGATGCTTCACATCGACTCCACGTACCCAGTGTCCGTCCTTCTTTAGACGTTTGACAAGATGATGCCCAATGAACCCACCTGCCCCAGTGACCAGAATCCGAGTCCTAATTGCCATTGCGTTTTACTCCCCCCAATTTTGTTTAAGCGTTTAGTGCACAGCTTTTGTTACTTCACTTCGTGAAAAGAAGTACTTATCCGAGTCCATCCTGCGCAGCTCCAGCGCAGGTCTGAGCTCGATCTTCGGGTATGTCCGGATGAACTCGGCATATCCCAAAATCGCGAAATAAAGAAGCGGGCAGTGCCAGGCCAGCTCGTCGTTGAAGAAGGAATGCAACGTGAGCATACCCAGAAGCGCGAACAGCTCGATTGCAAGCTGGCGCTGCTCTGGAGTGAAAATGTCGCTTCGCATACAACGGATCAGATACCACCAGGCCGCCAACAGCGCTCCGGCAAACGGGATCAGGCCCCAGAAGCTGGTACCGATCAGCACTTCGATCCAATCGCTGTGCATCATGGCAGCGGCGCCGACGCCCAACTTACCCAGCACGGCAAATCGGCCGGCCGCATAGGCTCCCAAACCAGTGAATGGATGTTTAGCCAGTTGCTCGAGTCCGAATTGCCACCAGCCGGTACGGCCGCTCAAAGTACCGAACGCGTCTTCGGATTGGTCGCGATTGACGACGCCCATCACAAAGTCCGTGACATATCCCGACAGACGGTCGTCCAGAAAAACTGCCATCGCCACAAAGGGAGCGGTCACCAGACTTCCCCAGAACGCAACTTTTCGAAGATGCGGTGAGGACACCACAATCACAACCACTGCAAACAGGAACGCCGCTTCCGCGTTTCGGGTCTTTGACAACACCATCGATGCCAGTCCAAACGCCAAAAGCAGCAGGTACCACGCTCGTTTCTTGGCCTGTCCGAAGACGGGCAACAGCCGGCAGAGCGAGATGATTGCGAGAACCGCGCCCGAGGTGCCAACGCTGTTGGAAGCTTCGACCGGAATAACACCGGTCAGGCGCCCTCCGTCCATCGCGTCCGTCGGCCAAATCGGAAGACCGATCCACACTCCCACCAGGGATAGTCCATAGAAGGCGAGTGTCCAGTCGACCAAATTCTCGTAAGTAAAGAATCCTTCGGCGCTGGCCACTACCGCAGCTAACAGGGAAACATCGGCAAGGAATTCCAGAGATTTGTAGGCCGTCCAGGCGGCATTCACGGACCATGCGGTCGTAGCCAGACAGACGAGACAGTAGATCGCCATCGCTCCCGGAATACCCCGGAATAACGAACCCAACCAATTCGGCTTCTTCAGAATGAGCCGGATGATGAGCGATATAGCTACAAAACCTTCGGGGAGCACTCGAAGCATGGCGTAGCTATCGAGCGGATTCGCGGATGCAGCCCCGACGTCACGGATGCGGAAAACGAGCGTGCTGAAGTAGAGACAGAACCAGAGTGGATGCCACCACGTCCAATTCGCCCTCAGGATCTTGGCGCTGGCAATGGCTTGCGGGAAGGCCTTCACGACCAGCGCCACTACCGGCACCGCCAGCAACAACCCTCCGGCAGCCATCAGAACGCCGTTGTCCGATGATCCAGCGACGAGGGTGATCCCAATCGAGATGCCGCACCCGACCAGGATGAACAGCACGAGCAACCAGATTGAGCGGAGATCGCGCTTCTCTGCTCCGTTGCTTGATCTCGCCCGGTCTACGATTCCCGAACTCATCTTCCCTCTTTCAATGCTTGCAGCACGCCGTAGTAGGCTGGCTTCTTTGCGTAATCGTCGTCAAACAACACGGGCTTCGCGTTCGGGAGATTTTTCCAATCCGAAGTACGCAACCAGCTATATCGATCCGCGATTCCCCAGGTCATGAACCCGACGCAATTCGAGTCCTTCAGGCAAGTATGGACCACGTTGTAGAAGACTTCTTTCTGCTTGGCGAAAGCTTCCGGCGTATCGTCAGGCCCCTGGTAAACGTCCATTTCCGTGATGTGAACCTTCACGCCGGATTTCCGTGCTCGATCCAGGAAATCCTTGAACTCGTCCAGATACGTCGGCCGCAACTGCGGCAATTCCCAATGCATCTCGGTTCCGATAATGTCGACGGGAGCGCCTTTTTTCTTCACTCGGTCGAGCAGGGAGAAAAACTCGTCGGCGCGCTCCTTATCGATCCCGCCCTGCCCAAACGTGTCATTCAGCAAGAGCAGTGCATTCGGATTTGCCTCCCTCGCATACTGGAAGGCTTTCACGATGTAATCATCGTCGCCCAGAACCCGCGACCAGCACCCGTTATGCGTTGGATTCGTAGGCTCGTTGACCACTTCCCACGCGTAGTACGTATCCCCGCCGTGCTTGACGACCGCCTGAATGTGTTCCTTCAGGATTTCGTCTAATTCCTTTGGCGACCAGCCGCCGCATTGCTGGTTCTGAAAATTGAGCCACGGCGCGGTCTGCATGTTGCGGTAGACCAGGCAGTGTCCCATGAGTTTCATCCGGTGCTGCTTGGCGAAGCTCATGGCCTCATCCATCGCGTCGAAGTCGAAATGACCGCGCTCCGGTTCGGTGAGGTTTGGAAAAACGATGGAGACTCCCGCGTTGAACTCGCGCCCCATCACCGGCTTGTATTGCGGGTCGCGATTCCACATCCGGCCTTGAATCGTCGTGCCCACCCAGAACCCCATCGGTTCAGCAGCCTGCGCGAAGGGTCCCTCTGTCGGACGCCTCATCTTTTTTCTGGGATACCGCCAAGGGGACGAGCAACAACATCATCGCCAGAAATGGGCCACTTTTCTGCATTACCCTGGTCATACTTTTGCCGGTTACTCTTGTGCCAGCTATACCCGGACTCCCGTGGCATATTCCGCCGGCGCTTCTTCCTTTGCGCCAGCAGGATATCCGGCCCGGACCAGGGCTTCTCCGGCGTAGGCGGTGACCATCTCGATCTGCGCCGGACTCAGCTTCTCGCGCCAACCGCCGACCGAACCGGTGCGCACAAAACGCGCATCCTCGCGATCGACATTATGCTTGCGGAGCAGCGTTCCCTTGACAAGCGCGGCTCCTGATTTCTTGGCTTTTTCTTCCTTCTCCCGCATCGCCCGCAGAGAATTGTTCTCGACCGCGCGGCGGATCTGTTCACGATCGCGATCGATCCCGAGGAAGTTGAGCATTTCGACCAATCCGCTCTCGGTGTCGCGGCGCAAGTCTTCGTAACGGACCACCAGCAGGTTTCCGTCTTTCGCCAGAGGACAGTTCATCCAAGAATCCACGTGCGACTGCCACGAACCGAAGCGCGTGACCTTGCCCTGCAGGAAAGACTCAATGTATCCGTCCATTCCTTTACCGTTGTCGAAGTATTGCGAGAAGCCCATTTCCTTGTCGCGCGCCCAGTTGGAGAGCATCACATCGCGCAGATCGCGCATGAGATAAATCGCGCGCTTGTACTCGGACCGGTATTGTTCGTGGGTCTTGATGAAGCGTCCGCCATTTGACAGGACCTGCTTCGCGCCGGTGTGCGTACCCAACTCCGGCAGAATGTGATTCACGTTCAGGAATCCGGCATTGTCGTTCGTCAGGACTTCCATCAGCACGAAGCGCAGCCACGTATTCCCCGAGCGCTCGAAGGAGGCGAAAAACACATCCTGGTCGTTGAGACCACGATGCTCCCACCATGCCTTCGGGATGCGGAGTTTCGTACGAGAGGCCTTATAACGAAGAGTCTTGAGTGTATTCATCAGTTAGCTTTCCCCTTGGAGAACCGGATTCGGTATCGACATCGAATTCGACTTACGTTGGAGGATGTACATCGAAATCAAAAAGGCTGCGATGTTGGCGACAATCACGCTCCACACGACGCCCCACAGCCCGAAGGCCCACGTTGCCGGTACGCCAACGACGAGAGAGAGTACGCTCGCCACAACGCGCGCGTAAAAGATGGAGTCGGGCGACTCAATCGCCCGCAGCATGATGGCTGGACCGAACGCCGCGCTCCACAGCGTCGTTCCGAGAGCAACATACGGGATCAGCGGCGCTAGTTCCATGTACTTGCCGCCATAAAGAATGTGGAAGGCCACGCTCTTAAACGGAATCAGGATTGCCCAGTACACCACTGCGCCCACTACGAACAATCCGGTGATGCGGCGCACGAGCGGCCCGGAACTGGCAATGCCTTTTTCGCGGCACACTCGCGCCGCATAGGGCAAGAACAGAATCGACAGCGCTGTGTAGCTCTGCTCCAGTGGCAAGGACAAGTTCATCACGGCGCGCAATTGCCCCGCCTGCGCCATCCCGGAGAACATGGCCACCAGCGGGTAATACATGTAGTACGGAATCCACGTCACGACGGAGACGCCAAGTGCCCACCGCCCGTATTCCCAATGCTTGCGCCATGCCTGCGCGGTGGTCGGCGCGTCACAAGTGTCGGGAGGTAGCGCCTTCTTTATCTGCGACAAAAGAAACAGTCCCGTACCGAGCGCACCGATCGCCATTAGGAGGTACGCCGAAAACGGAGACATCAGCGCCTTACGATAGACGACGAACAACCCGCCGGTTGTCAGGACGAAATAAATAAATGCTCCTATCGCAGCGCGTGCAGGAGCAAGGTTCATGTAATACGAGCGGCGTAGCAGCCAGAAAAACAGAATGCACGGAGATGCGATTGCGACACCCGCTAAGGCACCGGGAAAGCCATCGGCCTTTCCCATGGCGTAAGCAACGGCAGCGGATCCACCGAGCAATACAAGACCAAACACGGTCACAACGGCCTGCAGGCTCAAGAGCGCTTTAAGGTACCCACGCAAGCACTGGCGATAGGCCGAGCCACTGAAGACAGCCTGTGGTTCCGAAAGGAGCGACTGATAAACGTATGACAGAAACAAGAAAACCGAGAATGCGGTCGAAAACGAGCCATACTGCGCGGGAACCAGCCACCGCGCCAGCAAGATGCTGATAAGAAAGTTCGATCCCGAAATCAATCCCTGATCCAGAATCGCAAAGCCACCCTTCGTGACCCAACGACCAACCGTGGCGGCAGATTTGCCTCTCTCCGCGCCATCGGTTGCATTGGGTCCGGTGGCCGCCGATTCCTCGACGTAATCCGGATCGATCACCTGTTCTGTATTCGATGAACTCATTTATAAAATTTCTATCGATCTGTAAAGAGGACGCTACCTGCCCGCGATTGCCAGTGATTCTTCACTGGAATGTGCCAGCGAATCGGCCAGCTCTTCCGCCAAGAATCGTACTTGCGGCTCTTTGAGCAAACTGAGGTGGTCGCCGCTGATCTCTCGCAATTCGACTCCACCCGCCGCCATCCGCCACCAAATTGCATATGGATCGTTCAGAGTGTCTGCCGACTTTTCCCGCACTCTGAATAGAGTGACCCGCCCGGAGTAAGGTTGAACGTCATAATCACCAGCAGCCTTGGCACAGGCCTGTCTTACGTTTCGCAAAGCCCTGGGCAAGAATTGCAGTTCGATCCGCTTGCGCAGGGTCATCAAAACGAAGCTTCCCTTTTTCAAAATAAAGCGGACTCGCTCTTTCAGCGGTAGCGTCAGCATATTCTTGAGCCGTTCGCCTCGCGTTTCCACTTTGCCAGGATAGGCGTCGAACAATGCCAGCAGCGCCACTTGTTCTCCCTGCGCCTCCAGCATCTGAGCCATCTCGTATGCCACGACTCCGCCAAACGAATATCCGCCAATTCGATAGGGCCCTTCAGGTTGCACCCGTCGGATTTCCTGAATGTAACGTTCTGCCATGAGCGGAATGCTCGTCAGGCATTCCTGCTTACCATCAAGTCCCTGCGGCTGCAGCGCATAAAACGGCTGGTCCGGTCCGAGATGCCGAACCAGATCGCGGAAACCCACCACATTTCCGCCGACTCCATGCACGCAGAAAAACGGTGGACGAGAACCTTTGGGCTGCAGCGGAACCAGCGAAGACCACGAACTCGTCCCTTCGCCCATGAGATTCGAAAGCTGCTCAATGGTTGGAGCTTGCAGCAGAAGCGCCAGCGGAAGTCTCTGTCCGACTTGCTGCTCGATGCGGTGCATCAAACGTGCCGCCAGTAACGAGTGGCCGCCAAGTTCGAAGAAATTGTCCCGAATGCCGACTGGCTTCTTGTCGAGCACCGTCTCCCAAATCCTGGCCAGCTGCGTTTGGAGCTCGTTCGTTGGCGCGACGTATTCTTGCGTCGCCGCGAAATCCGCCGGCGTTGGAACTGGCAGAGCGCGCTTGTCCACCTTGCCATTCGGCGTCTTCGGCATTGCTTCCAGCAGAACGACGGCCGCAGGCACCATATAATGTGGCAACTTCTTGCTGAGGTACGACCGCAGCTCGCTCGCCGTGGGCACCTGTTCGCGCGAGGGCACCAAATACGCAACCAAACTTTTTTCGCCGGACGAATTCTCGCGCGCCATCACCACGACTTCATGAACTCCGGCGTGCGCTCCCAGGACGGCTTCGATCTCTTCCAATTCCACGCGGTAGCCACGAATCTTCACCTGGTCATCGGTCCGCCCCGCGAATTCAATCTCGCCGTTGGCTAGATAACGGGCCAAGTCACCAGTCTTGTACATGCGCGCACCCGGCTCTGAACTGAACGGATCGGCGACAAACTTCTCTGCCGTGGTTTCCGGCCGGTTGAGATAACCGCGCGCCAAGCCTGGTCCAGAAACGTAAAGATCGCCCGCAACTCCCACCGGCAAGGGCTGCAGACTCTTGCTCAGGATATAAATCTTCGTGTTGGCGATCGGACGCCCGATCGGCAGAACCGCCGGAAGCTCTTCAGATTCCTTCGGCTCGTACGACGTCACGATGACGCTGGTCTCCGTGGGCCCGTAA
Organism: uncultured Acidobacteriota bacterium; assembly: GCA_963700225.1. Lineage (GTDB taxonomy): Bacteria > Acidobacteriota > Terriglobia > Terriglobales > Acidobacteriaceae > Sulfotelmatobacter. The sequence continues at coordinate 144,843 of CAVOWU010000008.1, read as the reverse complement.
GTGTTGACCCAACGCACGCGAGAACCTGCGAGTTTGCGCCACGTCGCCAGCGCGCCCGACTGCGCTTTCTCGCCGCCGACAATCACCAGCCTGAGGCTCTTAGGCAGTTTGATGCGTGGACTCGGCAAGTTCACGAACCAATTCATGCCAATATGCCGTGGGCAGATCCAGTGCGGTCACACCATTCCGCTCAACCCAACGCAGGAAATCTCCTACGGCCAGCGAAGCATCTTCCTCGCGGACAATCAGCGATCCGCCCGCAATCCAGGTGGGAAATATTTCTTCGATGGCGATATCGAATGAAATCGACGCAAATTGCGCCATGCGGTCAGAAGTAGTAATTCCGAACAACTTCGATGCGGCGACGTTGTGATTCACCAAACCGCCGTGCGTGAGCAGGACGCCTCGCGGCTTCCCGGTCGAGCCCGACGTGTAGATCACGTAGGCCAAGTTCTCCGGCTCCACATTGCTTCGCACGTTTTCGCGGCTCTCTCCGCCGAACAGCTTCCAATTCGGATCCAGATTGACGACTTCCGCTTCGAAGTCCGTCACCTCGGAAAGCAGCCCGGGCTGCGAAAGGACCAGAGCCGTCTCCGAATCCTCCAGCATGTAGGTCAAACGTTCTTTCGGATAGGCAGGGTCGAGCGGAACGCAGGCCGCTCCGGCCTTCAATACCGCCAGCAACGCCACTGGCAATTCCAGCGAGCGCCGTAAACAGATTCCGATCCGTGCCTCGTGCCCGATTCCGCGCTTCCTGAGGAAGCGAGCCAACTGGTTCGCGCGCTCATTCAATTCCCGGTACGTCAGCCGTTGGCCGCCATGTTCCACGGCACTTGCATTCGGAGTACGCACCACCTGCGCTTCAACCAGTTCGTGCATGCAGAGTTCACGCGGATACTCGACCTCAGTCTTATTCCACTCTGCAAATTGCAGCTTTTCCGTTTCCGTCAGGATTGGCAGCGCGGAGATCGCACTGATCCGGATTCGCAACCATCGCCTCGACTAGGGTCTGGAAATGGCCGACCATCCGCTCAATTGTCGTCGCTTCAAAAAGCTCGCTGCTATACACGAAGCGCCCGCCCAGTCCAGAGCCGCCGTCGTGCAATCGAAGCTCTAGATCATTCTTCGCAACCCCAGCATTCCCGGTCTCAACTGTGGACTCGGCGGGAGTCAACGAGAACATCACATTGAAGAGCGCATTCTGGTTCGAACTTCCGGCCGACCCTGCATCGTTGGGCACGATCTCGAAGGGCGGATGCGCCAGCATCGTACGCAACGTCAGATCTTCTGCAAGCTTTGCACGAAGTGGAACGGCTTGATGACCGCCAGCAGGGGCGGTCCCGATCACGAACTCGTCCTGTGAGCTGTACCGGCGCAGCAGAGCCAGCGAAGCACGCTATGGTTGCGTCAAAAAGATTGCTGTGCTGCTGTCCGGCAAACTGGCGAAGGCTCTGGGACAATTCCTTCGGCAGAACGAAGGAATGCACGGCGCTCCGAAAGCTTTGCGTCGCCGGCCGGGCATAGTCTGTGGGCAGTTGCAGCCTCATCGGCACACCTCCGGCCAGTCGCAACCCTTGCAACCACAAAGGCTTTCGAATGAGACCCAGCCTGGTTTTCCGTACTTCATGCCGTCAGACACACCATTTCTTTGTTGATTTGCCGCTGACTCTCGCCGATTCCGGTCTTGGTTACGCGGCTCCAGAACCCTTGAGAACTGCAGGAACTGTTTTGGCCAGGATCTCGAGATCGAGCCACAACGACCAGGTGCGGATGTATTGCAGATCCAGCTCCATCCACTTCTCAAACGTGGTTGAGCTTCTGCCTTTAATCTGCCAGAGGCACGTGATTCCCGGACGCACGCTGAAGCGCTTCCGCTGCCAGTCGCCGCAGAAGGTCTCGAACAGCTCGTAGTCGCGAACCTGCAGCGGCCGGGGACCAACCAGGCTCATCTCACCTTTGAGAACGTTGAAGAGCTGTGGAAGCTCGTCGATGCTGGTCTTGCGCAAGAAAGCTCCGATCATCGTGATGCGCGGATCTTTCTTGATCTTGAACACCGGCCCGTTAGCCTCGTTCTTGTGTTCGAGATCCTTGAGACGCGCTTCGGCATCAACCACCATCGTCCTGAACTTATAGATGTGGAACATCCGCTTGTTGAGGCCAAGCCGCTTCTGCACGAAGAAGATCGGGCCGGGCGATGTCAACCGTACCAGCAGGGCGGTTAGCAGCATCACCGGTGACAGCAGGATGATTGCCGTCAGCGAGACCACAATGTCGATTGCCCGCTTGATCGTTAATCCCCAGAAATCGCTGATCGTCGTCTCATGGCTGATGAGCGGGTCGCCATCGAATTCATCCGTTCGGTGACGGGCTTCTTTCAAATCGAAAATGTTGGGCAGGAAGCGGACAATAATGCCCTGTTGTTCGCATGCTGCCGCGATCTGCGATGCAAAGGTGTGGAACGAACGAATCGGCAGTGCCAGCACCACTTCATCAACCACATTCCGGCGCACGTACGACGGCAGGGCGTCCAGATCGGAAACGAGAGGAAGTCCCTGTTTCTTGAATTCCTCGAGCCCAGTCCAGTCTTCATCCGCAAATCCCAAAATTCGATAGCCGAGTTCCGGTTTGTGCTGGATTCGTTCCACCAACTGCAAGGCGCGTGGATTGGTCCCGATCACCAGCATATTTCTCATGTTCTTGCCGCGGCGACGGGCGTAGGAGAGCGAACCTCGAATGATGCTGCGGCTGAGAATCACCAACGCGGTGGTCAGCACCCAGAACAACACCAGGAAGGTGCGGTTCACGACCCAGATTCGAAATGCCAGTCCGAATGCGGCAATCACGCCGGTTCCGAGCGTAGTTGCCCGGGCAATGTCGGAAATTTCATCCCATCGGCTCGTCAGCCGCTTCGATCCATACAAACCGACGACGCTAAACAGAATGTGCCAGATCAGGGCGAAACTGGCGAATAGAATCAGGTTGCCGAGTTTGATACGCAACTCGAAGAACTCCGCCAGACTGATCCTGCCCACCCGGTGATACAACGGCAGAGTGGAGATGGCGAACGAAACCATCATCAAGAACAGATCCAGCAATTTGACCAGGTTCGAGAAGATTTTGCGGCCTATACGCATAAGAGATCCTGAGGAGACGGTTACTGCTGCTTTCGTGGGCCAGGGGAGGGATTAGTTTGTGGAAATGCGGGCAAACGTCGAGGATGCCCGCCCTGCGACCGGTTCCGAAACGACTACTTCTTCGATTTTGCGAGTACGAGCCGCTCAATCGCATCGACGCTCTCAAGATTGTCGTGCGTGATTTCTTCGTCCCCAATGCGGACGTTGAACGTCTCTTCCAGAAATGCCACCAACCGGAAAATCCCCATCGAGTCGATGATTCCGTTCTTGGTCAATACTTCCTGGTCCGTGATCTGGTCGATGCCCTTGCTCTTGGCAAACTCTTCGAGCACGTACTCGCGGATCCGGTCTTTCACTTCAGCGGCCTGAATCATTTTCTTCTCCCCAATTGATTGTGAATTTATTACTGCAACAGCGAAACTCTTCATTCCTGCTAACTTCTGCCGGCACCCACGGGCTCCGATGCCAGCTTTACCCGGTCGATCTTCCCTGTCGAAGTCTTCGGCAATTCGTCGTAAAGATCCACTAGCTCCGGAATCATGTACTTCGGCACCCGGGACGCACAGAACTGCTGCAACTCCAGAACTCCAAGTGAACCCGCAATGTGCGGCGCCACCACGGCCCGTATGCGGTTTCCGATAATCTCGTCTGGAACCGCAAGCACGGCTGCCTCCCGCACTCCCGGATGGTTGAGCAGGGCCGTTTCGATCTCGCCCAGTTCGATCCGGTACCCCCGGCTCTTGATCATGCTGTCGCGCCGGCCCTGGAAGTAATAGTTGCCGTCGTCGCCCACCGTGACGATATCCCCCGTCCGATACATCTTTTCTTCAAAGTTCTCTTGGAAGTGGTTGGGTACAACCATCTTATGGGTCTTCTCAGGGTCTGCCCAGTAACCATTGGTCACTGCCGGTCCCCGTACGTATAGTTCGCCAGCCTCACCTTTACCGGCCAGCCGTCCATCCGGAGTCACCGAAAAGGTCTCGGTATTGGCGCAGGCAATGCCGATTGGCAGCTTGTCCATGCTTTCGAGCCGCTCGCGTTCCACCTTGTAATAGGTGCAAACGTTGGTTTCCGTCGGACCATACAGGTTGTAGAGTTCGCTCTGCTGCGAGACTTCCGCCAGCTGCCGCAGATACTTCATCGGGAACACTTCGCCGGCAAACAGGATCACCCGCAGGCTCTTCAGCTTTTCAACGGTCAAGCGGCCGTGAAGCAACAGCAACATCAGAGCCGAAGGAACCGAGTACCAGATTGTGATTTTTTGCGTATCGATGAAGTTCGCGAGGCTGGTCGGAAACAGCGCCAGATCTTCGGTAATCAGATAAACGGTCGCGCCCGCTTCCAGGGTGTTGTAAACGTCGAACACCGAAAGATCGAAGTGCAGCGGAGCATGATTCGACAGCCGGTCTTCGCTGCGAACTTGGAATTCCTCAGCGCACCACTCGACGAATGTCAGCGCATTCTGGTGTGACAACATGACGCCCTTCGGACGCCCGGTCGATCCTGACGTATAAAGAATGTAGGCCAAATCCGTCTCGATCATCGCAACTTCGGGCGCATGTGACGCGGGAAATTCAGCCAGCTGCGACCATGCAATCAAATCGCCGCCGTTTCCCTCGCCCTCGACCAGAACGCTGGCCTCGAGCAATCCCAGAGTTTCCGCGGAAAGTTCCGCCCGTTTGTCGGCCTTTGTGATGAGAATCCGAATACCGCAGTTGCCAATGATGTAGCCGACCCGGTCCGCTGGTGCCTGTGGATCGAGAGGAACGTAAACCCCGCCAGCTTTCAGCACGCCCAACATGCTGATAATCGATTCCACAGATTTCGGGAAGAACAACCCAACCCGGTCCCCTTTTCGAATTCCGCGCTGGTGAAGCAGGTGCGCCAGCTGGTTCGATCGCTCATCGAGCTCCCGGTAAGTAATGCTTTTGCCACGAGCCCACACCGCCGGCTTTTCCGGATAAGCCTTCGCGCTCTTGCTTAGCAACTGCTGTAAAACGTATGCCATGATTCAGGACCCAGCCCTAGTTGGATTTACTGTAGGGGGATAAATACTCTCAACTACTACAGCCCGTAATAACTCGAAATAATCACGCGATGCACTTCTGACGTGCCCGAGTAAATCGTCCCCGCGATCGCGTCTCGCAGTTCCCGCTCCAGTTCATACTCGGTCATGTAACCGTAACCGCCGTGCAGTTGAATCGCTTCCAGGCAGCTCTTGATGCAGGCTTCGCTGACGTACAACTTGGCAATCGAAGCTTCGCGAATCGGATGCCGTCCCTGGCTCTTCAACCACGCTGCCTTGTACAGCGCCAGACGGCCAGTCTCGAGCCGCACATCCATATCGGCAATCTTGTTATTGACGGCCGGGAATTTTCCAATCGGCTCGCCAAATTGCTTGCGCTCTTTGGCGTACTTGATGCAGGTTTCCATGATGCGCTGCATCGCACCGAGGTGGCTGGCGAGAATGCAAATCCGCTCCCACTCCATCGACGACGTGAAGACTGCCTGTCCGCCAAATTCCTTGCCCAGCAGATTCTCGACGGGAATCTCGCAATCCTGCAGCGAGAGTTCCGCCATTGGCGAAGTCCGCAATCCCATCTTGTGAAGCTTTTTCCCGACCGTGAAACCCGGTGTCCCCTTGTCGACCAGGAACGCCGTTACCCCGTTGGGGCCGCGGGTGGGATCGAGATTCGCAAATACGATAGTGACGTCGGCATCGGGAGCGTTACTGCTGAATGTCTTCGAGCCGTTGAGAACGTACTTGTCACCCTTACGCTCTGCCCGCGTCTTCAGGCTGTACGCATCGGAACCGGATCCCGGCTCCGTCATCGCGTGCAGGCCCAACCCGCCGCTCACCAGTCCCGGAAGATATTTCTTCTTCTGTGCCTCGGTGCCGAAATTCCAGATCGGTATCTCAGAACTCCACATGTGCGCGTTGATCGAGAACAGCAGCCCGTTATCGGCGCATCCGTAACCCAAGGCTTCAAGAGCGCAAACCGTCGTCAGAGTATCGGCACCGCCTCCACCGTACTCGGTCGGAATGGGCAATCCCTGGATTCCGAAGTCCGCGCATTTCTTCCACAACGTCTTCGAGAATTCCTCGTTTCGGTCGCGTGCGATGACATCATCTTTCAGTTCTTCGCGAGCGAATCGCAGAACCTCCTTACGAAACGCCGCTTGTTCCTCACTCCATGCAAAGTCCAAGGTCTCTTTCTCCTATTCGATCTGGCCCAAGTACCCTTTGAGCTTTGTTTATGCCGATGCCGAAGCGGGGGATGGCTCACTTGACGACGATGATGCGGTCGCTGACTTCGCTGCAGCCGGCACTGGTGCTGGCGCAGACGCCACCACCTTGGCCGGAACAGCCGCGGGAGCGGTCTTCTTAACAAATCTTTGCGGACGGCCGCCCGGCAACTTGATGCGCGCCGGAACGCCCATCACCATCATGTCGGAGCGCACATCGGTGAGCACCAGGCTGTTGGCGGCGACCACTACGTTGCTGCCGATCTTGGCATCCCCCACCAGCTTGGCTCCAGGCCCGAAGTAAACATCGTCGCCGATACCCCGGCAGGCATGCGAGATCAAGCATCCCGTGGCGATCGTGAAGTTCTTTCCAATCTTCGTCTTTCCCAGGTTGATCGCATATACCGAATGGATCACAAATCCCGGACCGATCTCGGCATGCACATCGATATGCACGCTGGTAAACACCTCGACAAACTTACGGAAAAACAGACCCACAATCCGCAATAGCAATCCGATCACCGGAATGCGCACACCCAGGGTCCAATGCCCAAAGCGATAGGCAATCACCGGCAAAGTGGAGTGTCGAACGCACACTTCCAGGCGATGCTTGAGTGTCGGCTTCCAGTCGTCGGGCCGCGCTTGCCGCATCGCCCGGCTGATATCTTCCCTGAGGTATTCGAACATGTTTCTCCCTAGAGTTTGCGGTAGATGGATTCCGGTACCGGGAACGTGCGGCGATTCAACACGGCGCCCAGCACGCGCACGTTGGCGCTTTCAAGATTCTGGACCGCCTTGCGTGCCGTTTCCCTCCGCGAAGCATTCGCCCGCAGAACCAGGACGATTCCTTCCGCGCTTCGCCCCAGCACCACACTGTCGTCGCCGGAAACGATCGGCGGCGCGTCAATCAAAACGTAATCAAATTCGCGCTGCAATTCGGGAAGCAACGCCCGCATCCGGTCCGAGCTGAGCATCGATTGCATTCCTTCGACTTCTGCTCCACAGCTGAGCAACCAAAGATTCGGACGCGACAGCGAAGTGACAAATCTCCGAATTGGCTCATTTACCTGTAATGCGTCGGTCAAACCGAAATGATTCGGGACATTGAATTCGCGGTTCAATCCAGGAGAGCGCAGGTTCGCGTCCACCACACAGACCGACCCTGAAACCTGCGACGCCAGAACTTCGGCCATACGCGCGCAAATCCAGCTGCAACCGTTTCCAGCTTCCATCGCCGATACCACCACCATCCGTCCCCGGCCGGCGCCCGGCGCCATGAACACGCGCTGGACCAGCTTGTACATCTCGTCGCGCTGCGACCCTTCCATTTTGAGCTGCAGCGGCTGCAGTTCAACGGGCACAGGAGCGGCTTTGACCACCGGCTCTTCCACTGTGGTAGGGTGCGATTCCACCACGGGGGCTTCGAACATCTCTCGTTCCCTACCCAGGTTTTGCAACAACTCAAAATTTCTGCTCATAAGTTTCTCTTGATTGCTCTAGTCTCGTCGTTACTGTTGCGCTCGCCGTTGGACGCTGGTCCCGTTCAGGCAGATTGCCGATCAGGATTTCCCCGCCAGTTGTGTAGCAGGCGCGCAACGTCGCGCATGTGCTCGATTGCTTCCGCGGGGCTCAGGGACTCTTTCGGCAGGCCGCCGTCGGCTGGCCGCTCGGGGTTGACGTACTCCCGCGCAGGACCGGTTAACTCCTGAACCGGAAGAAAGGGATCGCTGTCATTCTTGTTTAAGCCCAGGTGCAAACGCGGAGATCCCACATCAGAAACGAACCGGCTGATATCCAGATCCTGCATTACTTCGCGGATCATCGCGGCATCGATCGACTTCTTGCGCAACGCGCAAGCCAGGGAAAGCGCGTGGAAACAATAGTTATTGATCTGGCGTGGAATGCCTTCGCTGACATGCGAAATCAGTTCCAGAGCATCCGGCGTAAACAGCATCGGGCCCTTGTATCCTGCGACCTGCATGCGATGTTCAATGAAGCGCGCAACCTCATCCTGGTTGAGCGGGCTCAATCCGCTGACCGACGTGATGCGTTGCCGCAACTGGACGAGCGATGGACTCGCCAGCTTGTCCGCCAGGCCAGGCTGGCCCACAAGGATGATTTGCAGCAATTTCGCTTGCGGAGTCTCGAAATCAGAGAGCAGCCGGACTGTCTCCAATACCGTCGGATCCAGGTTCTGGGCTTCGTCGATTACCACGATGAAGCGCTTGCCGGCCCGGGCTTCCTGCACCAGGCAGCGATTGAACTGCTCGTGCATGCGAACGAAATCCTGTGACTCGGTCTCGATGCCGATTTCTGCCAGCAGGAAGCGCATGAACTCGCGCGAGCTGCACTGCGTCTGGAACAGAAACGCGGTGCGCGCCGTGCGGTCAAACTTCGCCAGCAGGTGAAACAGCAAGGTGGTCTTGCCCATCCCCGGTCTTGCGATCAAGGACAGGAAGCCGCGATTCGCCTCGATCCCGTAGTAAAGGGACGCCAGAGCTTCGCGATGACCGGTCCCCAGATACAAGTATCTCGGGTCGGGTGTGACACCAAAGGGCTGTTCTCGAAGGCCGAAAAAGTCTAAGAACATCGCTCTTATCCTCGTTCCTCAATGATCGTACTGGTTGTAGTGGTCTCGTAATGAACGTCATCGCGGACGCCGCCATTGTTGCTCTCGTCATGGCCACGTCCATTGCCATTACCGTTCCCACGGGCTCCCTGCAGCCGATTTCCGTCGTAATGCATGGGAACGGCAGCCAGCACCGGGATTCTCAGCTCGCTCATGACTTCTGACGGCGTACGGAACGACTGATCCGCATAGTCAATCGCGAAGACCACGCCGAGACTGACCGCCGACGCGAGCACAAGCGCAACCACCACGAGAATGAAAGGAGACCGGGTCGGGATGCTCGGGATCATCGGATTCTGCACCACGGAAACGTTCAGTAGTCGCGTCCGGTCCATGGCATCTTCGATCCGGGCTTCTTCTTTTTTCTTGGTGTACAGCTCGTAGTTTGCTTCGTCTTCCTTCTCGGTCCGCATCAGGTCGCCCTGCTGGATCCCCTGCTCTTCCAGCTTCGTCGCCTGAGTTTGATAGGTATTGATGATGCTGGTGAGCGATACTTCCCGCGCTTCGAATCCGGCCAGATCCGCCTTTGCTTTCGCCAGTTCCGAACTCACCCATGCGAACGTCGGGTTCGTGTTGGTCACTTCTTCCTTCACCGGCGAGCGCTCTTCTTTCGCCAGAGCCGCGCGCGTGTCGGCCAACTGCTTATCGACTTCCGCCACTAGCGGATAGGAAGACTGATACTTGGTCAGCAACTCCGTCCGCTTATTTTCGAGGGTGAGCAGCGTCGACTTCAGATTCTCCAGTACCGAGGAGTTGTCCGACTCTTTCATTTCGGTCGTCAAACGCGCCGGTACGGACTGCGATTGCTTCTCGAGATCGGCGATCCGCTTTTTCGATTCAGCGATCGAAGCTCTCGTCGTCTCCAAAGCGCTGTTGAAATCCGCCAGCTTCTGCAGCGTCATATCCCGCAACGTTGCCGGAGCGGCTCCGCCTTGCCCGGCGAACTGCTTCAGCTGAGCTTCGGCAGCCATCATGTCCTGCTGGTACTTCGCCGACTGCTGGTCGAAGAACTCAAACTGCCCCGACGGGTGATGCACGTCCAGGTGCTTCTGCAGGTAAGCATCATCGAGAGTCTGCAGCACCTTCTGCGCAAGCTTGGGATCGTGCGACTCATAGCCGATGCTGATGATGTTCGTCTTCTTCAGCACTTCGAGCTGCAGTTCCGCTCGCAAATCGGCGATGGCCTTGTCGGTGCGGTTCTGCGGGGTCTGCCAGGGATGCAGCAAGCCCGACAAGAACTTCTTTTTGTCGAGATTGCATGTCGTGACGACCTTCTGCAGAACGTCGGAACTGGTGATCAATTCGACTTCGGAGTTGATCTCCTCTTCGCTCACCGTGTCATGGACCGTCATCGGAACGTTCGACTGGGCACTGATCACCGGATCGACACGTTCCCGCTTTACCAGCAACTTGGTCTCTGACTTGTATTTCGTGGGCAGAAATAGGGACGACACGCCGACTCCGAGAACGACTCCGAGGAAACACAGAATCAGAACTCTCTGGTGGCGGAATCCGATCGCGGCCACGTCTCGCGCTGTAAATGAGTAGCTCCGGTTCCCGTAGCCAGTTAACGCTTCATTCATATAGTCTCCGTAATTCCTTGCGAATCTGTACTCGTCGATGCAGCGGCCCGAAACGCTACGGGATGGCGAGGGGAACGTACGTACCCATGCTCATGTTCGGAATCAGCCGATCGATTTTCGACAATGTGTTTTTCGGCACCACCACCATGTCTCCCGGATGCAGGATCGGATCTTCGGACAGGTTGTGAGTTTTCTGCATTTTCTTCACATCGATGAGCTTGGCTTCGGTCCATTGATCGTCGACGCGGTGGAACAGCAGAACCTGCGAATGCTTCGCGGAAGATTGAAACCCGCCCGCAATCGCGATCGCCTGCGTCAACGTGGTGCTTCCGTGCATTTCGTATTTGCCAGGCTTTGCGATCTGCCCATCGGCAACGAAGTACGGTTTTTCAAAGTCCTTCAGGACCACGGAAATCAGCGGATTGTTCAGCATTTTGGAATATGCCTGACGCAGCGTCTGCGTCAGTTCCGGTACAGTCTGGCCGGCGACCTTCACGTCCCCTACGCTTCGCAGCGTTACGAAACCATCCGGTTGCACCGCCACGGCCGTCTGATTGAATTCCGGGCTCAGCTCAAAAGTCACATCAAAAGTGTCGCCCGGTTCGATGCGGTAGCGCGGGCTGCGCGCGCTGAATCCCGGACTTGGAGCAGATGCCTTGGCCACCTCAGGCTCAGGCGCGGTCGAATTCAACGCCGTGTTTCCCTGGCCAACGCAGAATGAGCAACCGGCCAGCAACACTGCAAGCACTTGCACCTGTGAAACGAAACTCTTCCTCATTGCAGAAACCTCCAACTTCCTTCCCCTTACTTGGGGATCAAACGAATCGAGACCGCTCGTGCAGCCCTAACTCTGCGAATCCGCCTTGAGAATCTCGCCCACTGGCTCTTCCTGGCCTCGCGGACGCGGCGACAGATTGTGCTGCCGGATCTTGTACAGAATTCCGCGGTAGCTGATAGAGAGCAATTGGGCTGCCCTTCGGCGATTCCACCCGGTGTATTCGAGAGTCCGGCTGATCGCATAGATCTCCGCTTCCACCCTAAGGCTGCGGAGGGACGGCGGGTTTCCCTGCTGCTTCTCAGCCTCAGTACCGTCGTTGCGATACGGCTTTGCTTTGATCTGCTGGGATTCAGTTTTGATGGCTTTGGTTTCGGTTTCGCTCATAAAATGCACCTCATACACTCTTCAGAACGTTTTTCAGACAGGGAGAGAAAGACTACAGTGGTTCGACGTTGTAACCTGCCACTCGCACGCTCAGCGATCTCTGAATCAGTCCGATCGAGATCACCACGCTGCTGTCGCTGTTTTCCGCTGTCAGGATGCCTTCTAATCCATCCAGCGCGCCGCCGCTAACCCTCACTCGCTGCCCCACATGGAGGTAAGGTCTCTCCTGGTAGGCAACTTTGCTGGCGAGAAGGGTCGCAATGTTTTCAATCTCTTGATCGGGGATGGGGACGCCGGAGCCCTGCACTCCTACGAAGTTGACCACGCCTTGCGTCTGCAAAACGCGGACTCGATCGCTCGAGGAGTGGTTCAGTCGCACGAAAGCATATCCAGAAAATAGAGGCTCCTCTACCTGCTTACGGCGATCGCTCCATTGGTTGATTTTGGTTACAACGGGGAGAAAGGCCTGGATGCCCAGCTTTTCCAGTTGCCGGGCCACAAGTTTTTCATGGCGGGAGCGGGTCCGAACGGCGTACCAGTGGGCTTGATTGACGATCGCATCGCCCCCGACTGGAAGACTGCTCGATTCCACTTGTGCTACTCCGTTCACAGCTCCGCCCTCTCAGTCACATTCGTCGCTTTTGACAACAGTCAACGAATGGAGCTTTCCTGTGGTCGCTGGACAAGCGAGAACCCTTCGCTTGCTTTGGTTAAAGGGGGGATATAACTTCCAGTGAAACGCCGCCTGTAAGGGGTCGGCGTAAGTCAACGTCAAGTGAACTAAATCTATAGAGTCCTGCAAGTTCTTGCAATGGGAAGAAAGTGGTGGTGACCAAAGACTTCATTAGGGGTAAATGGCTTATTTTCAATAGAGAAGAAAGACTCTAGCCCCCGGATTTCCACAGAAATTTCGCCGCAACACTCCCTCCCTTTTGGTGTTGACGCACATGGGCCGTAGCCACATTTCGGCCCAAAGAGGGGAAGGTTTTCCGGAGTAGCATGCAAGAAATTTCATCTTGACACTGTCACGCTTTCCGGACAAGCTGCGTTGTGGGCTGGGTTTCTGTCCATTTGCTGTGCCTCCGGCAGCCGTTACCGAACCTAGGACCACCAAAAACACAGTCTTCGCGCCTCCCCCCTTTTCGCGAAGAGAGATAAAATCACTCGTTCATTCCGAGACAGGTATTAGGAGCCGTTATGAATCGTTGTATTGCACCACTTGCTCTCTGCGTTCTGGCCGCGATTTGCATGCTGGCAGTTCCATCGCACTACGTTAAGAAAGTTGAGGCCGTCTGCCCGACTTGCCCGCCTCCGCCTCCGCCTCCGCCTACTGTGGGAGAGTTTGGGGGTCCTCTGGCTGGCCTTTCGCCGAGCATCACCAACTTGTTCAACGGTGGATACGGAACGTTCGTGATTAAGTGGGATCCGATCCGCGGTTTGGGCCCTGTCTCGACTCAGACTGGTTGCTTCACTTGCCACGGCGCCGGCGTTGACGTGCTGACCGGCACAGCTGGCGACATTAGTACCATCACCGGAACGCGGTTCGGGAAGTTCAATTCGGATAACACCTTCAATTATCTCGACGGCAATGGAACGTTTCCTGAGAACGAAGGCGGCCCAGTGCTCCACGGCATTTCGAACGCCGCTTTCGGCACCCTGCCTAATTGCAGCCAGATGACTATCGCCTCCAACGGAGCCACGGAATCCGGCACAACCGTCACCATCACCACCACCAAGACCCACGGGTTCAAGGCCGGGCAGAACGTGCAGATCCAGAGCGTTCCGGTTTCCGGATACAACGGCACATACGTCATCCTCGCAACTCCGACCGGCACGACCTTCACCTACACCAACCCGACTTCGGCCCTGGCCGCGTCTGGCGGTGGCACCGCGCAGAACCTGCCCCACGAAGTTGTGCCCGCCGACGCAACGGTCGTCAATCAAGTTCGTTCTCCGCAGCTGTTTGGTTTCGGTTTGATCGACAACATTCCTGACTCGGCGATCACGGCCAACGTCGGAATCACCAAGAAGTACGGAATCACCGGCGTCGCCAACATGGTGGCTGACGAAAACGGAGTCATCCGCCCCGGACGCTTCGGACAAAAACTGGATTCGGTCACGCTCTTCCAGTTCACAGCCAACGCTGAGTTCAACGAGCTCGGGATCACCACGAGTAACAGCCTGTTCGGAGTTTCGACCGCCTTCAATCCGAATGAGCACCTCCCGCAGGGACTGCCGTACCCGACAGCCTGTCAGCCGGATACGAATTCGCCGCAGGACGTCGCTCAGGTCAACATGATCAAGATGACCCAGTTCCAATCCCTGCTGGCGCCGATTCCGCCGCAACCCCCGACCTCGCAGACCACTGCCGGTGAAGCGGTATTCGCCAGCGTCGGCTGCAATATCTGCCACATTGAAAGCTTCACCACGCAGCAGAACGTGACCCTGAAGACAACCAATGGCAGCAAGACTTCTGTCATCCCGTCTCTCAGCAACGTCACCTTCAACCCGTACTCCGATTTCCTGCTCCACGACATGGGATCTGGCGACTCCGGTGGCATTCCGTTCCAACCGCACGGCACCGGACAAGCAAGCTTGACCATGTGGCGGACGGCACCGTTGTGGGGCCTGTCGAACATTCTGGTGAAGTCGGGCGGCCTGATGCACGACAACGCTTCGACCTCCATCAACGCTGCCATCCTCCGACATGGCGGAGAAGCGGCGACGGTGGTTTCCAACTACCAGGCTTTGGATTCCACGGACTCTGCGAACCTGCTGGCGTTCCTGGGATCGCTCTAAGTTTCACGAGGGCCGCTCTCTCCAATCTTGGAGAGAGCGGTTCGGTGAGGCTTTAGTTCGTCGGCGGTAGTGTGAAGTTGATCTTGATTCGCGTTTGACTCTCGACGGGGTGGCCGTCTACCAGGTTAGGCTGATATATCCATTGCCTGACTGCGTGGACGGCCGCTTCTGCAAGCAGCGGATTTCCCGTCACAATCCCGATATTTCCTACCCTTCCATCGCTCAGAACCTGGACTTCCAATACCACCGCTCCCTGAATGTGCTGGGCCTTAGCATCATTCGGGTATTCGGGAGCCACTTGATGGATGAGCTGGGTGGATGAACTCTCCGATGCTGTATGTTTTGCAGCATTGCTCGCCCCTGCGGCGGGAGGCGATAAACGGTAGATCACCTTTCCGTTCTGCGTCACCACCAATCCTCCCGTCGACGTTTGGCCTGCTCGACTGCCGCTCGGCTGCGATGCGGACGCCGGCCTTATCGGTTCCGTGGACGGTTCCGGCGCAGCTGGGATGGTTTGCTCGGCGGGGGTAGGAGTCTGGCTTACAGTGGCCGTCGGCAGCGCACTTGGTCTAGGGTGCGACTCGGTCATCCATCTCTTCGCGGCCCCACGCCATCCGATGACCACCCCCAACGCGACCGCTGCCGCAATCACGAGCAGCACTAAAACCGTCGTCCAAATGTCGCTTCCTTTACGCAGCTCCGGTTCCGCGAATAGCCCTGCCTCAGCGGAATCCAAGCTGGTCTCCTGAGTTCTCGGCGCAAGCGCTGTTTCTATCGGCGGATCAGCCGCCCCTCGCGCTTGGGGGCCAGCAGTGTTACCCATCTCCGCTTCCCGCTTGCTCGCTGCGATCCTTTGCGACAGGGCCTGCAGAACTGCGACATCGTGATCGCCGAAGGCATTCGGCTGCGCGGACAGTACCTCTAGAATTCCAAACGGGCCCTTGCCGTCATTAAGCGGCACCACCACCATCGACCGAACGCCCAACTGCCGGCACGCCTCTGCATCGACGCGTCCGTCGGTTTCCGTATCCAAGCAATGCTGGATTTCACCTGTCTTGAGACATGCTCCCGAGAGTCCGGACACGGTCTCGAGCCGCACTCCAAGATCTGGAGCATCCGCCCCAGTTGTGGCGCGACACTCCATTTCCCCGTCCCGAGTCAGAGCGATTGCCGCTCCCGTTGCCCCCGTTGCAATGCGCGCCTGCTCGACCACTTCATTCAGCACCAGATCGAGAGCCAGGTCATAAGCTAAGGCCCCGCCTCCATACGCGGCGAGCGTTCTTGCTACGGCAGTTACCTCATTGCGCGGTGCAACCGTCAACGAGGCCCTTTTGCTCGCAGGTTTCTCTTCCCGGGAAGGTTCTTGGTCCGACGAATCCGGCTGCCGCATTGGGTTTTGAGTCATTCCGTCGTTAGGCAACTTCGGCGTGTAAGCACCGTCATTATGAGGCTACCGCCGCATCGTTTCAAACACTCTGGCGATAGCGCCCTCATGAACTGTGCGGAGTTTTGCGCGAATCTGCATGGGATGTCAACAGCAAAAGAATGACGTAGCCCCAGATTCCCAAATCGGCTTCTCTACCGTGGCCGCAAAATTATTCTGACGCGCAAACCTGCATGGATCATAGAATTTTGTAGAATCAATGTGGCCGGCAGAGTCCCGATCACTGTGGTCCCAGCGGGACATTCAGGCCATGAGGATTATTGATGCGCATCGCCGTCGTAGGTTCTGGCTATGTAGGATTGGTCGCGGGCGCTTGCTTTGCCGACCTCGGCCACGAGGTCATTCTGGTCGACAATGACCAGCGCAAATTGGACGCCTTAAACAGCGGTCAGGTACCCATTCACGAGAAGTTCCTGCCCGAATTGCTCAGCCGCCACCGCGGGCATCGCATGACGTTCTCCGATGACCTGAAAGAAGCGGTCCGCCTCAGCTCCGCGATCTTCGTCGCCGTCGGTACTCCCCCGACGGAGAGCGGCGAAGCCGATTTGTCCTACGTGGAGTCGGTCGCGCGGGAAATCTCAGGAGGCATCGACGACTACAAGGTCATCGTCGAGAAAAGCACCGTGCCGGTTTACACGAGTGATTGGGTCCGCAAAATCATCCTGCGCAACGGTGCCGATCCTGACTCTTTCGACGTCGCGTCCAATCCGGAATTTCTGCGGGAAGGAACGGCCGTCACCGACTTCCTTTTCCCCGACCGCATCGTTGTCGGCTGCGATGGCGATCGCTCTGCCGAAGTTTTGCGCGCAATCTACGCGCCCCTTACCGACGGCAGCTATTACGAACACGCGGACGCGATCCCGCGCCCCGACCGGGCTGTAACTCCGCCGCCTTTGATCGTCACCAGCACCAAGAGCGCCGAACTGATCAAGCACGCCTCGAACGCATTCCTGGCGATGAAGATTTCGTTCATCAACGCCGTCGCTTCCGTCTGTGAATCGGTCGGAGCGGATGTGAATCAGGTGGTCCACGGCGTCGGCACCGACTCCCGCATCGGATCGCGATTCCTGAATCCGGGCATCGGCTATGGAGGCTCCTGTTTTCCCAAGGACGTGATGGCCTTCCGCTCCGTGGCTCGCGAATGCGGCTACGATTTCCGGCTGCTCGACGAAGTGATGCGCATTAACGAAGATCAGCGCCATCGCTTTCTGCGGAAAGTGCGCAGCGCACTCTGGACGCTGCGCGGCAAGAATCTTGCCGTTCTCGGTCTGGCCTTCAAAGGCGGCACGGACGACATCCGCGAATCCCCCGCTCTGATGCTCGTGCAGACGCTGCTGCAGGAAGGCAGCAAGATCTGCGCTTATGATCCCGCGGCCATCGAGCGTACCCGCGAAGTTCTCGGCTCCGCCATCGTCTTTGCCAATTCAGCCTACGACGCCGCTCATGGCGCCGACGCGCTGCTGATCCTCACCGAGTGGGAGGAATTTGCCAATCTCGATCTTTCCCGTCTCCGCCAGGAACTCAGATATCCGATCGTCATCGACGGCCGCAATCTCTACGATCCTGAGGTCATGGCCGCTCAGGGCTTTACCTATTACAGTGTCGGGCGCTCTGCCTCGCACCCTGACGCAGTCCCTGCGGGTGTACTAAAGAACGGCAAGAAGGGATGACCACTCAACGCGCAGTGATCACTGGTGGCGCTGGTTTTCTGGGATCCCATCTCTGCGATGCCCTCCTGGCTGAAGGCTGGAGCGTAGTTGTTGTCGATAACCTTCTCACGGGCCGTCGAGCGAACCTGGAACACCTGCGTAGGGAGCCTCGTTTCGAGTTCGTTGAAAAGGATATCTGCGAGCCTTTCGATGTCGGCAAGGTGAATTACGTTTTTCATTTTGCTAGCCCCGCCAGTCCCGTCGACTATAGTAATCACGGCATCGCCACGCTCAAGGTCGGCTCCCTTGGGACATTCCACGCACTCGACGTCGCCCACAAGTATGGCGCGAAATATTTTGTCTCCTCCACTTCCGAGTGCTATGGAGATCCGCTCGAACATCCCCAAAAGGAAACCTATTGGGGAAACGTCAATCCTATTGGGCCGCGCTCCGTCTACGACGAAGCGAAACGTTTCACCGAGGCGGTTACCATGGCCTATCGCCGTTATCACAAGGTGGACACCCACATTGTGCGCATCTTCAACACATACGGCCCGCGCATGCAACTCAACGACGGCCGCGTCGTTCCCAACTTCATGAAGCAGGCCCTGCGCGGAGAAGACCTCACAGTCTACGGGGATGGCAATCAGACTCGCAGCTTCTGCTATGTGAGTGACGAGATCGATGGCTTCCTGCGCCTGGCAAAATCAGACGAACACTTGCCGGTAAATATCGGAAACCCGAACGAGTTTACGATCCTGGAGTGCGCCCAGCGAGTGATCAAGGTGGTTGGATCGAAGAGCGAGATTCGCTATGAACCGCTCCCGCAGGATGATCCCAAGCAGCGTCGTCCTGATATCACCAAAGCGCGACAGTTGCTCGGTTGGGAGCCGAAGATCGATTTGGAGACGGGGCTCCGCCTCTCGCTGGATTATTTCAAGAAGGCGGTTGCGGAAGAAGCCGCAGTCAGTTAGATGGCTTTGTCGTCGCTGCCACGAAGTCGGTTAACTTCTTGACGTTCAACTGCTCATCTTTCGTTTTCAACTCAAATGCAATTCCCATCCCGTAGCCGGGATGCGCCGCTTGCACTGTGCCCCGCACCCGCAGTTTTAACTCGTGCGTGCGAACCACGATTTCGACTTCGGCGGTGCGCGGAAACGGCAACGGAACTTCCAGATAACATCCGCCAGCACTCAGATCCGTCAAGCAGCAGTGCGTGGGAACCGACGTTCCTGTGCGATAGACCTCCGCGCTCAAACGGCAAGAATATCGAGCCTGGGTGCGGCGATTGTTGGGATCAGACTCCACCGCAACCGCAGATCCGGAACCGGCGGCTTCTGGTGCGCTCTGCTCGGCCGCCGGGCTTCCCTGCGCATGTTCCGGAGAATGTTCCGCGACCGATCCGTTCGTAAACTGCAGCAGATCTTCCATTTCGACCGTGACGTCAGGCGCCTCTTTCTGAACTTCGTTGGGCCTGTGCGCGCTCAGATACTCGGTGAGCAGGCGCCGCGATGCTTTCGGCACGTCGACGAATTGCACTCCTGCCCGGCCATTCCAGTCCTGCCAGATCACCTGCCCTGAAAGCCGTACGCTCGATGACTGTTCCGGCAGCTTGAATTGAAAATAGACTTTGCTGGTTGGTGGAAGCTTCTTGCCGAATTGCACGGCCATTCCGTCCTCGGCCAGATCCATGAGCGTGGCCTTTTCCTGCTGGACGTTGGCATAGTCAATCGTCGCATGCGTGTGAACTGTTGCCCGGGCGCTCTTGCGCTTTTCTTTGCGCATGACCGAGCGCGCGGCCCGCAGGCTGCTCAGGGCACGTTCGTACGCCA
Organism: uncultured Acidobacteriota bacterium; assembly: GCA_963700225.1. Taxonomy (GTDB): domain Bacteria; phylum Acidobacteriota; class Terriglobia; order Terriglobales; family Acidobacteriaceae; genus Sulfotelmatobacter. The sequence continues at coordinate 125,365 of CAVOWU010000008.1, read as the reverse complement.
CGGGTTTGTAGAGAACAAAGTTCACGCCCAGCGAAAACAACTCGCGGATGCTCTCCTGGGAAGGAACGACTGCGACCGCCAGGGTCGCATCGTTCAATCGCGAGAGACGGGTTTCGCGCAGTAAAGAGATGACGTCGGGGCCGGACTCCCCATCGATCAGCACCACGTCAAAGCGCTCTTGGGCCAGCCGAAACTCGGCGCGTGCGAAGTCTGGACAGGATTCGACACGAATACTGAGTTCTTCCAGTACTCGCCGCAATACCTCGGCGGACGCTTCGTCCGCGGACACTAGCAGGGCAGATAAAGTCATACTCGCTCACAATCCTAGGATCCAGCCGTTCCGCAGACAAGTTACCTGGGTCATGTATCAAATCCGTTCCACCAGTTTCAGACTGCCCTAACTGGCGCGTTGTCAATCAGTGACATCAGTAACCATCCGAGATCACAAAAGGCCAGTGTGTAGTCATTGGCCCGTCGTGCTTTGACCGTATCCCAACCCCTCCCTACGATGATTATGACGCGATGCAGAAGCGCCAGCCTGCTCTATGTTGTCGGCAAGCCGGTGCGATCCTGCCCCCACGTTGGCGTCGCTGACGGGAATGAGACGCGTGACGGCAGGCTGTTCTCCCTCCCGGAAAGAAAATATGAAATTGAGCAAACATCGCGGGTTTTCGCTGCTGGAGATGATGGCTGTGATCGCCATTGGGTTCATTTTGGCTGCCTTGACGATCACCACATTCATTCCGCTTACGAACCAGCAACATATAACGGAAGCCTACAACTCGACCCTGACCACGATGCGCCGCGCGCGCGATCAGGCCGCAGCGGATATGCGCATTTATGTCGTCACGTTCACCACTCCCGGAACTATTACCGTGACTCAAACCACTTCGTCGACTTGTCAGATTCCAGCCGTCGGCACCGTGCTCATGACCACCGTCTTGCCGAGTGATGTTTCGTTCATGGTTGAACCGGGAGTTCCGACCTCGAATACCACCGCGCCAACGACACCCGATGCGATCGGCAGCGCCGCGTTGGCGATCGACTTTGATGAGCCGTCGATCCCTGGATCAACCTCGATCTGTTTCAACCCTGATGGCACTGCCACCGATGTGCTCGGCAATATCAACAACGGCGTCATCTACATGGGCCGCACGGGCGACGTATACAGCGCACGCGCGATCACGTTGTGGGGAACGACTGGACGCCTTCGCGGATGGCGCCTGCTTAGCGTCTCTAGTGTGAACACGTGGAGGCAACAGTAATGGCTGCGAAAATGCGATCCAAGAAACAGCAAGGCTTCACTCTTGTCGAGACCGTGATCTCGATGGTGATCCTTACCATTGGCTCCGTCGGGTTGCTGGGCGTGTTCGGCCTCGCCGTGAAAGCCAGTCAGACATCGCAGGACGACATGGTTGCCCGGCAGCTGGCTTCCGAGGCGATGGAGAGCATCTACACGGCGCGGAACAGCTCCGAAATTTCATGGGATCAGATCCAGAACGTCTCGAACGGCGGCATTTTCGTCAACAACATGAACGCGATCAAATGCGCCGGACCCGATGGAATCGTCGATACGGCCGATGACACTTCGTGCCTTACCGCTTCCGGCGCGACTTGCCCCAACAGCGGCGTAAAGTGCCTCACCGAACCCGGTCCCGACGGCATCGTGGGCACGGCGGACGACGTCATTCTCTCTCTGAACAATTTCCAGCGTCAGATCTCGATCACGCCCTTGCTCGACAGCAGTGGCAATCCGATCCAGACGCTGAACCAGGTCGCGATCACGATTCAGTATCTCGTCCCCAACTCGTCGACTGTGAAGACATATGTCATTAACGAATACGTCTCGGAATATCACTAGAAGAGGACCTATGCTGCGCGAACCTCGAAAAATCGCTGGTTTCTCACTGCTGGAGCTCATGATTTCCATGGCCATCGGCCTGTTGCTCCTGGGCAGCGCGCTGGCTATGTACAAACAAGCGGTGAGCGCCACCTGGGTGACCTCGCAGCGCTCGGAAATGCAGCAGGACTTCCGCGCCGCCTCCAATCTTTTGGCGCGTGACATCAGCATGGCTGGCTCCGGCGGTCTGGGTCAGCAAGGTCTGGCCAGCTACAGTGTCGGATTGCCCACGGGCACCGGTAGTGTCGTTCCCGTTTATCCCTGCAGCGCTACGACGTGCAACTTCATCAATGGCGCACCCGTCGCGTATCCAACGGTGAGCGGGGCGCCCTATCTTTACTCCATCATCCCCGGCTACGATCTCGGGATCTCCGTCACAGAGGGACCGACCGATATCATCACGGTCTCGTACGCAGACGTTAGCCTGGCTCTCAATTGCTATTCCGTGACGGTTGTGTCGGCAACGCAGGTGTTATTCCAGCTTCCGACCACGCCGGCGGCGACTTGTGTTTTACCGGGTAACGACGTCACGGTTCCGCTGTTGAACGCTGCGGGCGTGGGCCTGCAACCCGGCGACTTCATTCTGTTTGGCACTTCGGCCGCTGGCGTTGTCAACAACGTCACGCCGGCGACACCTGCCAGCGGGTACAGTTCGGCCTTTACCGTCACGTTCACCACTGGCGATCCGGGACACATTGACCAGCCCACCGTCACTGGTGGCAGCATGAACCAGCTTCCGCTCGGCGCCAGTGCGACGCTCTCGGCGGTCCGCCTGCTGGTGATTACGTACTATCTCGACATCTCGCCGCTCGATGGCGTGACTCCGCGCTTGATGCGCATTCAAAACGGTAAGAGCGCATTTCCGGTGGCGGAAAACGTTGGATATCTCAAGTTCACCTACGACGTGGACAATAACGGCGTCATTACCGCCGCCCAGCCTTCTCTCCCGGCTGGCGTCACCCCCAACATGATCACCAAGGTCAACATCGCGCACATGAGCATGCGCAGTCAGCAGATCGGCACCACTGGATATCAGGGCTTTGATCTGCAGACTTCCATCAGTGCCCGCAATCTGACCATGGGGCAGGAATATCCGATTTCTGGCAGCAGTTACTGAGCTCTAATTCCGGAAAGGTCCCGGCTTCTTGCGGGCATTCCGCGGGCTGGGACAGCAATGATGAGGAGAAACATGATGCTTAACACGAAGTTCGGTTCCCGAGGATTCACACTGATCGCCTCCCTCCTGATGCTTGTCTTGCTGTCAGGGTTCGCGCTCGGCCTGATGATGATGGTGAACACCGAGCAGCGTGTCGGTGGCTTTGATCTGAACAACAACTACACCTATCATGCCGCCGAAGGGGCCATCGAGAAGATGACCTCCGACGTTGCCAGCACATTCAAGAGCATCCAGTCGCCGACTTCGTCCCAGATCTGCGCGCTGAGCAACAACTATCCGACTTGGGATACGACCATCACGTATACGACGTACAACATCGCTCCCATCCCGACTGCTTATGGCCAGAGCGTGTGTTCGACTTCCTGGCTGGCAGCCAACCCCACCCCGACCACGGCTTGGGGCCCGGTTCAGTCCGGTCCGGATGCCGGTCTGTATGCGCAAATCATTCCGATTACCATGAACGTGACCGCCCAGCGCGGCACGGCCGAAACCGTGAGCATGACTCGTACGGCTGAAGTCGCTCTGATTCCGGTATTCCAGTTTGGTGTCTTCTCCGACTCCGATCTTTTCTTCGGACGCAGTCCCAACCTCGGATTTGCAGGTCGCGTGCATACCAACGGAGATCTGTATCTTGGCGTCGCTGACGGCTATAACCTGGTCTTTGGAGACAAAATCAGCGCCTTCGGCAACGTCATTCGCCAGCAGATGGATAACGCCGTAGTCGCAGCCGGGAACGATGACGGCGGAACGGTGATGATTCCGACCCAGTACAACGGCTGCTCCGCGCAGATGGCGAACGTCGCCGGCGCCAGCGCTAACGGCACCTCTTGCGTGGATATCTCCACTACTCTTCTTGGCTCCACTTTGGGCAGCGTCACTGGAGGCCATGGATCCACGCAGAACACCGCGTCATGGAAGAGCGTATCCAGCGGCACCTATCAGGGATATCTCATCGACGGTAACGGCAACTTGACCACGGGCGCGGATGGCACCAATGCGACCGGCGCAACCGATCTCACGCTGCCTTTCGTCAGCGGCACGACCAACGCCGTGCAGATCGTTCGTCTTCCTCCTGCGGGTGAAATTATCACTTCCGTGCTTGGCCAGAACCGCGAAGCCAACATGGCGCAGATTCGAATCCTGCTGGCCGACAACGAGAACCAGCTTCACCTGGCAGATTGGAATGGAAACGCCGCCCAGGATTATCAACTCGTAAGCATGCTTCCCACGCCGCTTCAGGGACTCTCTCAAGGTAGCTCTGGTGGAACTCAGCCGGCGACCGGAATCACGGTGGGTGCGAACACTTACTATTTCGCCGAGAGTTACTGCGCGGGCACGGCAGCCGCAAATAGCACCTTCGCGATCGGCAGCACCTGCCCCACGACCAACGGCGGCGATTCCAATTTTGTCATCCCGAAATACTACGGGCCGGTGTCCAACGGCCCCGGCGGGGCAGCTCTAACTCCGACCGCATTTCCTGCATGGTCGAACTTCACGAGCGGCAATACCGGAGCCGCAAACGCTAAGGGCCTCGAGTGGCCCCTCATCAACGGATGGCTGCTGGTTGAAGTGAAATATGCCAGCGATCAGAAATGGCACGGTGTCACGCAGGAATGGCTGCAGCTGGGCTTCGCTCGTGGCCTCCAGGTGCCGACTTCGCCGGGAACGCCGTATGTTGCGCCTTCATCCAACGCCATGGGCGTGTACGGCAGCAACGCCATTCAGGATCACAAGGACGCGATTCTGTACTTCCAGCAGACCGCCGACCGCAATGGCAACAACGCAGTCAGCGGATCGGCAGACATGCCTGTGACCACCAATCTCTACGGTGCGGGCTCGCAATACAACTACTATCCGATCAACCTGTATGACGCGCGCGAGGGCGAAAACAACGATAACAGTTCGATCGCGGCCAACTCGGGTACCGCCAACGGCCTCATTAACGCCGTTGAGCTCGACGTAGGCAACCTGAAGAACTGGCTTGTGGGCAAGACTGGAACCACGGGAACCAATGTGGACTACGTCACCCAGAACGGTTACATCCTGTATTTCTCCGACCGCCGGGGAATGCAGTTCGCCACCTCGGCCCAAGGCGCCAACTACCAGACATATTGGGGCGAGTATGGCTACGAAGATACCGTCAACTACGCTAACGCCAGCAACAGTTTCGCTCCGGACGGCAAGCTTGATCCGGTCAACTACAACGGAGTCTCCGCGGAAGATCTGAATGGGAACCTGGCGCTCGATAACTACGGCGTGAAGTATGTCGGCGATGCCTATGGCACCACAATCACGGCCGATACCGACACCGCCGCCATTCCGTCGCCGTATGCCCATCGCTTCAATCCGTTTACCATTGGCCGCGCCAACCGCGTGACCGGCGCTCGCCATGCGCTCAAGCTGGTGGACGGTTCGCTTGGAAACTTGCCCACGATGCCTCCGGGCAATGCAACCAACAATTGCTCGCAGACGACTGCTAATCCGACGGGCTGCGGCGGCTTTACGGTCGCTTCCGAGAACCCGGTCTACATTCAGGGTAACTACAACTCCAACTGCCCGACGGCTGGCGGCACGACCTGCACCCCGAACAACGCCACCGTCGACGCCAGCTGGACCGGCGGCGCTGAGCCGCTTCACGCTGCGTCTTCCATCATCGCCGACGCCGTGACGCTTCTCTCCAACAACTGGCAGGATACCGGTTGCCTCAGCGGCGGCGCTTGCACCTCGACTCTTGCTAACACCACTGGTAGTTTGGAGAATCCGACGAACCCCGGCGGCCAGACCGTACCTGCGACTACACCCAACCGCATCGCGGTCACTTCTTATTACCGCGTCGCGATCGCTGCGGGCAAGAACATTGCCTTCAGCAACACCACGCAGACTCCCGAGTTCTCTTACGGAATGGATGGCGGCGTTCACAACTTCCTCCGATTCCTGGAAGATTGGGAAGGCCCTGCTTCCGCCAACGCACTGCAGTCGCTCTACTACAAAGGCTCGATCGTCAGCCTCTACTGGAGCTACTACGCAAACGGCCCGTTCAAGTGCTGCAACCTGGTCTACAATCCGCCGAACCGGCAGTATACCTTTGACAACTTGTTCTCGCTGCCACAGAACCTGCCGCCCGGAACACCGATGTTCCGTAACGTGGACAACCTGACTTATCGTCAGAACCAGGTCGCCCGCACAAACTAAGTACAACGTACGACAGAAGCCCCGGCCTTGCGGTCGGGGCTTTTTCTTGCTCTGCTCTCGTCGAAAACCCAAGGAAGAGCGAACCGCTCAATCGGAGTAAGCTCCCCTCGATCCAGGCGTTCCCGCCGCCATCACCACTAGTACTTTCCCATTATCCTGTCCGCCTCTCGAATCCAGTAAAATCCATCGCAATTCATCGAGTCTGGGGACTCGCGAAAAACATCGTCCACCACATGACAACACCTGTCGCTCCAACGCGCTCGCGATCTGTCTGGATCCTCTTGGCCTTAGCCGCCCTGATCGGCGTCGCCGCGTTCTTCGTCCCCACTTTCATCATTCGCCCGTTTACCCATCAGAGTGCGCGCGGATTATTCCTGGCAATGGCGATCCGGCAGCGTGCCCCGATCGTTTCGCTCATCTCCGCAATCGTCTGCCTGCTTCTGGTGGCCACGCTTTGGCCGCGGCGCAAAATATGGTCTCGCGCCGGATTGACCGTCATCATGCTGATCGTCACTGCTTCGGCCGTCATGTCCCGCCTCAATTACTTCGAATGGATGTTCCATCCCGTGCAGAGCGCGCAGTTCGAAGCGGAATCAGCCAGCAAACTGGACAAAGGCGAAATGATTTTGACGGTTCGTTTCGGCGACGACGCTCGCGCCTATCCCATCCGTGAAATGGCCTACCACCACATCCTCAACGACGTCGTTGGAGGTGTTCCGGTGGCTGTCACCTATTGAACGCTCTGTCACACCGGTCTGGTGTGGACGCGGACGGTGAACGGCAAGGCGCTGCATTTCTATCTCGCCGGCATCAACAACCAGAATTTCCTCATGCGTGACAAGGAGACTGGCACGTGGTGGCAGCAGATCACCGGCAAGGCTCTCTACGGTCCGCTCCGCGGCGCGTCGCTCGCACTCGTTCCCAGCGACGAAATTACCTTTGGTGAATGGAAGTCCGAAGTCTCGGACGGCAAGGTCCTCGCTGAAGTTCCCAAGTATGTGAAGGAATACGACAGCAATTGGGAACCGGAAGTCGCTAAGCTGCCGGTGGTGATCAGTTTCCCCGGAACCGAGCTGAAATCCCGGGATGTCGTCGTGGGACTTGAGATGAATGGCCCGGGCCGCGCATATCCCTGGGACACACTCACCAAGCAGTCGCCGGTGATGGACCACGTCCAAGGCATGCCGCTGCTGATCGCAGTCGGCCCAGATGGCAAATCGTTTCGGGTATTCATCAGCCGTGTTGACGGCCAAGACACCGAGTTTTACCTGAAGCAGGAACCCGAGCCCGCACCAGCGGCCGCGTCAACAGACAAGAAGCCCGCAGAAAAAGAAGGAGCCAAAGCGCAACCCGCACCGCCGGTTGCCACCAGCGCCAGCGTCGCTGCGACTGTCACGAAACCCACCGCGCCAGGCACCGGCCAACCGTCGCAATCGCCGGCACCTCCTCCCACGACTCCGAAGCCCTGGATTCTGCTCGACACCACCACAGCCAGCGAATGGAATTTCCAGGGATGTGCCATCTCCGGCCCCTCGCAAGGCAAATGCCTTGACCGCGTCCCCGCGCTCAAGGACTACTGGTTCGACTGGCGCAACTACCACCCCGACACTACACTCTACAAACACTAACCCGGGCGTTGAGGCTTTCCCCCGTGAAACCCCGTGCCCCCTGTGGTGGAAAAACGCGAAATGACCCAAAGCTCCAGGGTGCCCCATTCCGGCCGGTTTTGCCGGAAGTGGGACCTTTGACTTTGAAGTCGTCAAGAGTTCCAGGAAGTTTGGTATCAGCGACTTTCAGCTTATCGGGCGGGTGGTCCGGACTCCTGACTTTGCGAGCCCACCAATTTGCGGGCGCCCCGCTCCTGCGCTTTTTTCAAGGGCGGGAATCACGCGCGCGAATTCCTCAGAGTCCCGTCAGGGACGGCACCATACCGATCGCGGCCTTTTCTGAACCGTCCACTTCCGATGTCTTGACTTGAACGGCGAGTCCACCGATCATGGAGTTGGAACGGCGAGCGATCATGGAATCCGGCTGCAAGACGAGCAACTATTTATGAATCAAGATTTTGCAGCGTATCCTCAAATCGCCAACTGATTCCACAGCACTTAGAACAGGCGGAACAAACTAACTCTCTTCTTTTCAAGATTTTGCCCGTAACTCATTGAAGGCAAAGATTGAAAAGCCCGATTTTCTTCTAACCCAAAGATTCCAATAGACCACCAGGGGGGAGGGGTACTAACCTCACGGGCCCAATTCCCGAAATGAAACCGCTCACATTTCCCCACCGCTGAATTGTTTTACACTCTCCTGAGCTTCCCTCCGGAGGATTTCTTGTCTGCCATTCGCGCACTTTTTTGGGACATCGGCGGAGTTCTGCTTACCAATGCCTGGGACCACAACGAACGTGCGCAAGCCGTCGAGCGCTTCCACTTGGATCCAGCGGAGTTTCAGAGCAGACACGAAACGCAGGTTTCCCCGTTCGAGCGCGGCAAGATTACGCTGGACGAGTACCTTGACCGCACAGTCTTCTATCGCGAGCAGCCTTTTACGCGCGCTGCATTCCGCGATTACATGTTCTCGTTATCGAAGCCGTTTCCGGATGTCCTCGAATTCGCTCAGAAGCTCAGCAGTTCGGGCAAGTATTTCATGGCCACAATCAACAACGAGTCGCGCGAGCTGAACTACGATCGGATGGAAAAGTTTGGATTGCGAAAGATATTTCGCGTGTTCTTCAGTTCCTGCTTCGTCGGACTCCGCAAGCCGGAGAGTGACATCTATCGTCTCGCGCTGGAAACGACGCAGGTTCCTGCCGAGGAATGCTGCTTCATCGACGATCGCGCGCCCAACCTGGAATCCGCCGCCAAGCTGGGAATGCACACGATTGAGATGAAAGGATTGGAAGGTTTGCGCGAAGCCTTGTCGAAACTCGGAATGAGCGTTTAGTTAGGGATTCTTGCGCGCCTGCGCGGTCTTCACTCCCGCAGTCACCGGAACATCGGATTCCATCGTGGTCAACATCAAGTCGCTGGACCAGCAATCGGCGGTCAGCTTCCATTCGCCGTTGCTCTGCCGCGAAAACACCCATAAGTATTTGCCGCGTTCTTCGCGGCGCTTGCCGGTCGAACTGGGAATCAGCGCCTTGCAACGCCCTGCCTCGTAAGCCAGATCTCCGACGATGTCCACGCGTAGTGGTTCGACTTCAACCTCGCCCAGCCCTGCGTCTAATGCTCCGAAGAAGAACTCGCGCACCGCAGCCGCGCCGCGAATTGGCGGATAGTTCGACCGCAGGACCATCGCATCCGAACTGTAGAGCTCGAGCAGGTCGTCCAGATGCCGCGTGTTGCAGGCCAGCACCCATTCCTGCGTTACGCGCCGCACCGCTGCTTCCGCGCGGCTCATGTCCCCGCGCAGAGCCGCGTTCGGACGCATCTTGTCTTCGCGCGCGGGTTCTGCTCCCCCGGCCCGCGGAAAACTTCCGTCTGGCGCGCCAGCAAAGTAGTGATGGTGATAGTGATGATGGTAATGGTGGCTTTCATTCGCTCCGGGTTGAGGAGTCGGTGGAGGAACAAATGTCTGGCCCGATGGAATTCCGGATTGTACTGGTGAAATCGCGCCAGCTTCCGCGAGCGCTCCGCCGCATTTTCCGCAGAAGCGGTTGCCTTTGCGATTGCGATATCCGCAAGCGGAGCAGATCGCGAAACCAGAATCGAGAGCGAGATTCGGCGTCACATCCTGAGCCGCATTCTCGGCATCGACCTCTGCAGCCGATCGCTGCGCGGCTTCGACAGCCGCTGCGACAACAGGTTCATGGCTGGTCTTGGAGCGCCGACCTGAAGGCTGGAGCCTGCGATAAAGTTCTTCCATGTCGGCGCCGCGCACAGGCGTGTCCATCGGCGATCCGAACGGTCCTATAGCTTTTTTGTCTTTGTCCACGAATCGATTACTCACTGCTGAGGCAATTCTAGCCCAAGTGCTCGTATTCATCGGCTGGAAAACTCAATCTTCCCTTCCGTCTCGGTCGGAACCCCATTGCAGGTGGCGGGACGATATCTCCAGGTCCGAACCGTCTGCAGTACATGCCAGTCGCCAAGCATGCCTGCGCTCTCGAGAATGAGCGGGCTGTGAACCCGGCCATCGGTGCCGATGATGAAGCTGACCTTCACATTCTTCCCGCGAGCGGCGGGCGTAACCAGTGGATTCGGAGTAGCCAAAGCTTCCGGCGGTTGAATGTCTTCGCAGGACGGACGTGAACTGACGTGCGGAACGCTTGCGAATTGAGCGGCACGCTTCAGCGCTCCCGAGAAAGCCCGTTCGCGCTGCTCAAGGATGGCAGAGCGCGAAACCGGCGTAGTGGTGTTCATCGACAGCGCCCCTAAAGGCGCCACAAACAAAAGAATCGCAGGCCAGTTGCGACGAAACATGACAATTACTCCATCAGCAAGAGCCGTCTGCTGGTACCCCTGATATGGCAAGTAAGCCGCCATGAGCCAGTCCGACCATCCCCCTTATATACCAATAGGTTACAGGTGATGGTTAAGGCGTTGATTGCTGGCATGTGAAAGACCTTGCACAACTATCCTGAGGTTTCGGTGGTCGGCAGCTTCGAGGGCGAGGCTAGGCCTGATGGAGCGTCAGGAAGGTGATCTCAGGCGGGCAGTTCAAACGCACGGGGACTCCGACTGTGCCTAATCCTCGATTGGTATAGAGGGTGAGATCTCCGATGTTATACAGACCCCAAACGTATTTCCTGCCCAAGTCGGGCAAGTAGAAAGGGCGAATGAACGGCAGTCGGACTTGACCGCCGTGGGAGTGGCCGGAAAGCTGGAGATCGACCGGACGGCTGACGACATGGTCTGCGTAGTCTGGTTCGTGAGCGAGCAGGATGGTTGCTTCGCCATCCGGAATCGCGCGCAACGTTAACTCTAGATCGGCGCCGCCTCCGAGGACATCATCGATTCCGCTCAGCCAGAAACGCGCCCCCTTGCTCTCGATCGGCGTGGATTGGTTGGTGAGCACCTGGATTCCGACCGCACGCAACGCGCTGGTCACGCGATCGGGATCGGTGAGCACATCGTGGTTCCCCATCACCGCCCAAAGACCTAAAGGCGCCTGCATCTGGCGCAGGAGTTGTGCACACGGTTCCGCCAAAGCCGCACCTTTTCCCGGCTCGCCGAAATCCGGGACCGAAACGAAATCCCCCGTCAGCACGATCATGGCGGGATGCAGGGCATTCACGATGCCGATTGCGGCGTGCAGTGGATGAACAGAAAAATACGGATCGTAATGAAAGTCGCTCAGCAGCGCGATAGTAAAACCGTCGAGGCGCGAAGGCCAACGGCGCAGACGAATCTCTTGCTTCACAACCCTGGGCCAGTTCGGTTCGACAAGCACTGTATCCGCGGCGACCGCGCCGAGACCAGCGGCCGCCGCGAGTTGAATGAACTTGCGCCTGTTTGTGGGAAGAAACGCCAATCAGTCTTCGGGCCTTACGGTTATGGGATGCGCAATTGTCCTGCGCATTTTCAGGATAACCCGAGATCATTCGCCAGCCCTATGACGACAGGGATGCCTTGTCATAAGAAAGTTGTGGTCAGAAGTTGAATGTCGCTACCAGATCAATGCGGCGATTCGCGGTTGTGCCAGGCGAAAATGGAAATCCCTGAATATTGTTGGAAACGTCGAAGAATCTGGATCCCAGCGTTCCGCCGGGATTACTGAGGTTGAGATTGTTAAATGCGTTGCGGAAGCTCACGCCAAAAGTCAGATTGTAGCGGCGATCGGAGTTGGAAGACATCGCTCCGGGTCCTCCGCCACCGAAGAGCGGCCCTCTTGGACCACCGCCCCGCGATCCGCCGCCTCCTGGCCCTCCCGGTCCCCCCGCTGCACCATTTGCACTCTTTGTACTTGGACCGAACCCAAACGTCTTGGTCAGGCGCAGGTTCATCACAAAGTGATTTGGTCCCGTGCCGTAGTTGATCGGAAGAAGCCTTCCCGTTGCTCCCGAAGCATCAAATGTCCCGAGAGGAGTGCAGTAAATCGTACCGGTGGGGGCGGTGCTGAGTGGACACGTCGCCGTAGAAACCAAGCCAGGACGATCGTTGTATTGAGAGTCTCCGTTCAAATCGAAGGGCGAGTTGATATTGAACGGACTGCCTGAACTGAACACCATGAAGGGGCTCAACCGAAAGAGGTAAGGCAGCGCGATGCTGCCGCCTAGAAACAGCCTGTTTCTCACATCGAAAGACGCCCGGCCGTAGTCCTTGCTGATGTCAAAAGAGTCAGAGGGAAAGCTCGAGACACCGGCGGTGTCGCTGTTGGCATAACTCAGCGAGTAATAGCCAAAGAGCTGCAGTTTCGATCCGATCCTTACGTTCGAATTCACCATTAACTGGTTCTGTTTGAAATTGCCCTCCGAAACGTAGCGGTAAATGTTCTGGCTGGGAATGGGGCAACTTGGGTAGCATGGCAACCCGAAATTCGGCGCAGTCGTGTTGATAGTCAGAAACTGATCGAAGCCGCGCGAATTCAAATAAGTGACGGCAAGCGTTGCCGACTTCGTAACCTGACGCTCCACGCTCACAGCACTCTGCAAGGTTCCGGGCGCGTGCAGCTTGGGATCGATTTGATAGATCGACGACGTCACGGAACTTGGCACACCGCAGCTCGAGACAGAAACCGTCAGCGGCTCGTTCAGACCCGGAAAGCACGTCGGATTGGTAACAACGTATTCCTGCTGTGCAATGCCATTCAGGTGAGCCGCCTGCAACAGAGGCGTGACCTGAAAACGATCGTAGAAAACTCCAGAGCCCCCGCGAATAACGACTTTGGGAGGCCCACTGCGCCCGCCAACACCCCACGCGAATCCGAAACGCGGAGCCCAGTCGTTGTGATCGTGGATATTGTTTTGAGCTTCGTAACGGAGGCCAAGGCTAATCGTGATGTTCGGGCGCACGCGCCAGTCATCCTGCACGTAGGGTTCGGCGTCGAAATAATTGACGCTCGCGCTGGGCGATCCCTGCGTGATCGAAAGCTGGGTCGGTGTCCCGGTGGAGAATTGTGTATACGACGGGAACACGAAATTGCCGTTGAATCCCGAGGTCGAAATATCCGTGGCTTGCGTCGCGCGGAAACGAGCGCCGAATTTGATCGTATGGTTGCCGTGAATCAGTGACGTGTAGTTCTGTACCTCGTAGCTATTCTGCAGATCGTTCAGCGTTCCTTCGCTGTTACCGCCGCCGGTGAACTCACCGAGGACGCTAACGGCCGGATTCGTATCCACGGGGTTTTGGAGGTTGCGATCCCGGTTGTACTGAAAGCGAGTCTCATTGACGATCTTCGAGCCAAACACCTGAGTGTCGCTGATCTGAACGGTGTTTTCCGTGCTCGTGGGCGAGTACGCCTGAGTCGGCAAACTAAACTGGCTGGTGAGTTCGCCAGTTTGGGTATCGCGATAATACTGGTAGCGCGCGGTCAAAGTGTTGTTCTTGGTAATGGCCCAGTCGAGACGCGGCCCGATGTTCGTTCGCTGACGAGGATTGGGAATGGAGGTTGCGAAATTTGGCAACCCCGTTGTGGGATCGGTGGCATTGATCACAGACAGTTCGTTGATGTCGCGACGATCTACGTTGAAAAAGAACGACGCACTCTTGTTGATGGGGCCACCGATATTCCCATTGAACTGGGTTGAGTAATAGGGCTGCTCGACCCCGGCAAAAGGATTGGGAGCATTGAACGACGAATCATTTCCGTCGGCCATGAATTGACCGTGGAATTTGTCGGTCCCAGGCTTGGTAAAGATTTCGATGCGGCCGTAGCCCAGCTTGTCGTATTCGGAAGAAAACGGGTTCTGGTTGATACGGATTTCGCGGATCGATGACTTGGGCGGAAGTTGGCCCGCCGTAAAGCCATCGATGTACATTTGACCGCCGTTGGGGCCCGCGGAAGGTCCAGCGAGAGCCTCCAAGTCGGACTGCAATTCGTCGGGATCGTCGGGCAGAGCTTCCAGTTCTTTGCCCGAGATCGTGATCGCGCCCGCGTTGCTGCTGGGATTGACATCGATGGTGGGCGCGGTGTCGGATACCTGAACTTTTTCCTGCTCAACGGCAATCGCCATGGCCACGTTGAGCCGCATCGGTTGATCGGCGATTACGACGTTGTCGTTTTCGTAGAGGGTAAATCCGGTAGCGGAGACCGTTAGGCGTGTACTTGCCGGCCGGCAGCGTCTTGAATTCAAACATCCCTTGAGCATTGCTCTGCACGACAATCGGAGACCCCGTGGCCGGTGTCATGACTACAGCGGCGCCGGAAATCGCGGCGCCTGAGGGATCGGCCACCTGACCGCGGAGTGATCCGGCAGCGTCCTGCGCGAACGACGAAGGAACAAAGAGCAAAATCAGTACGATGAGTACGAGACACAGGTATTTCTCAAGCTTCATCTTGCCTTCCATTTCCTGAATGAATAAGAGCAACAACTTAATTAGGACCATCCAAAATTAAGATCGGACACGAGCCGGCTTATTGAGCGTCACCGCCGGGGGCGCCTCCGAGGCTCCACGGCGTAAGCATCATGGCCTGACTGGCGCTGGGAGCAGCTTGCAGGATCGGTTCTACGCCGCTGAGAAGAGTGATCGCTGTGCCGCCGGCTGCTGAACCCTCCGTCGCGACTATCAGAACCGCGTCGCCTTTATGCAGATCGGCGAGGGTTACTGCCGGCATGTGACTCAGCATTTGTTGAAAGTCACCACCACCCTGGCGCATACCTCCGCCTGTCGCTGCCCCAGATCCCATGGCTACGCCACCGGCACCATTGGCCCCCGCGCCGCCGGGCGCCGGAGCGCCCGCGGCAGCGCCTGCAGGCGCTTTGCTGGCAGAAGGCGCGCCAGAACTGACTGCTCCCGGCGTTCCGGGAGGCAGGCTGCTCTTCAGTCGCATGGCAATGCGTTGCGCCAATTCGGGCGGCAATTTGTGAAGCTGCGACTCGGCAGAAATTTTCACGACAACTGCTTTCTTAGTCAATAAATCTTGAACGTTGATCGTGCCCGCTCTAGCATCTGCTGAATTGACGGTTCCCGCGATATTCCGGAAGCTGCCAGCCACGATTTCTTCGGCAGTTATTTCCAAGCCGTCCGCGCTTCGATCTCCACGCGTTCGCAGTTGATCACCGGCGTGGATGTCGGCAAGGGTGGCAGGCTTGGCGTCGTCGAACTTAACCGAATCGGGAGAGTAACGGCGGATCACCGTCCCCTTCGACGTATGAACAGTGATAGTTTTCTTGCCGCTTAGGCCGGTGACAGAGATCGTCACCGTGCCGGCGGCCGGATCGACGCTACTGACCAGCCCTCCAGTGCCGCGTTTCTGCCAGTCCTGTCGAATTTGGTCGCGAACAGCGTCGAGTGCGGAGCTGGTGATCACGATGACTTCCAACGCGTCGATTCCGGCGTCGGAAGCATGCCCGCGTACTCGCACGGTGTCTCCAACTTTGAGATCTTGGAACTGGACGGCAGTCGCATTTTTCAGATCTTTGTCACCCGGGGTCATGCGTAGGAGGCGAGCGTTCGGCTCGACGGTCACTGCAACATCCGGGCCGGATTCGGCTGATAATGTGATCGCGCTTCCGTTGATGGCCTTGATGGCCCCGATGCGCTTCGCGATCGCCGATTGAGCCGAGTCCGAGGTTTGGCTCCAGGCGACATTTGCCAACGAAAAAATCAGCCCGACAATGCCGACTGCGGCGGAAAGAATTGCGACCGTTGCTCTGCTTTTTTTGTGCATATCCCCTGCTTTACTTTACATCGTCGATTGCCGCGCAACTGGATGATTTACAAAGTTTTACCCAAGCCCGAATAACCATTACAAGGGCGAAGAACCTGCATAACAATTTGTATGTCCTGGGCAGGAAAACTGGGATGCGACGCGCACCCAGACTGCTAATAGACGATAGGTACACCCCCGGTTACGATTTCCTTTGAACTTGTGGAAATAAGGGCCTCGGATGCGTGTTTCTATTTTACGTTGTTTCTGGTGCTGGACGCTGGTCCTGCTAATCCCGTTGGCATTGCTTGGGCAAGAGGTAAATACCCAGCCCGAGGGAGCGATTCTTCATGCCCAAGGCGGTGTTTGGGTGAATGGGGCTGAGGCGCGAGATTCTTCGGCAATCTTTCCCGGGGATCTCATCGAAACCAAGGCCGGGTTTTCCGCAAACCTGACGTTAGACGGCACAACCATACTCGTCGGGCAGGAATCGCTGGTGAAATTTCAGAACGAATATGTCGAACTCGATCATGGAACTGTATCGGTCGGAACATCGAAGAGCTTCCGGGTCCACGTGAATTGCCTGCGAGTAGTGCCCGTACGGAATGAATGGACGCAGTATGAAGTCACGGACGTGAATCGCACGGTGCAGGTGTCAGCGCACAAAGAGGACGTGAACGTCGAGCACGAGATGGGCCAGCACAAGCCGACGCCAGAGAGCGCGGCGTCACAGAAAGCGTCGGTTCACGAGGGAGAACAGCACGGGTACGACGAAACCGAGATTTGCGGCGCGCCCGGACCTGTGAGCAGCGCCGGAGCCCTTAGTCCGAAATGGATAGCGGTTGAAGCGGGAGCAGGAGCAGGGATTCTCTGTGCCCTGCTGTGCCGTGGGAGCAGCGGAAGCTCAAAGAGCAACATGAGTCAGTCCTCCCCCTAGAAGCTCACAGAAGGAATCTTCCTACAGAATTCTTTCGTGCGTGTAGCCGGCGGCAACCAACGCCGCGAGTAGCTCCGCGATATGATCTGGGCCGCGAGTTTCCATGGTGATGTCGATCGCAGTGTCGCCCAAATTCACGCCGTGGTAAGCGCGATCATAAGCGGTCTCGACAATATTGGCGCGATGATCGGCGAGGATGCCCGTGAGCCGGTGCAGGGCGCCGGGATAATCCGGCAAATGGACGCGGAGACGAACCAGGCGTCCGTCTTTCACCAAGCCGCGCTCGATGATGCGCGCGAGCAGCGTTACGTCAATGTTGCCGCCACAAACCAGAACGGCAACGCGCTTCCCTTGCAGCGGCAGCTTGCGATTGAGCACGGCGGCAATCGCAGCGGCTCCAGCTCCCTCCGCCAATGTCTTTTCACGCTCCAGCAGAAGGAGAATCGCGTTGGCGATTTCTTCTTCTTCCACTGTGACGATGTCGTCTACGTACTTCTGAACAAGTGGAAGTGTGCGCTCGCCGGCGCGGCGGACGGCGATTCCATCTGCGATGGTCTTGGCGGAGTCGAGCGTCACCGGACTGCCCTTGGCTACTGCGGCCTTCATTGAGGGGATGCGCGAGGGCTGTACGCCGAAAACCTTCACGCCTGGCTTCATTTCCTTGACGGCACAGGAGATCCCGCCGATGAGGCCCCCACCCCCGATCGGAGAGACGATCACTTCGATGTCGGGATGCTGCTGCAGAATTTCGAGGCCCAGAGTTCCCTGCCCCGCGATGACTGCGTCGTCATCGAAGGCATGAATCAGAGTCAAGTTATCTTGCCGACTCAGATTGACGGCCTTTTCGTACGCTTCGTCATAGTTCGCGCCGTGCAGCACGACTTCCGCGCCATACGCGCGAGTCGCTGAAACTTTCGTGAGAGGCGTCGGAAGCGGCATGACGATGCGCGCATGAACCCCATGGCGTCCCGCGTGATAGGCGACTCCCTGTGCGTGGTTTCCGGCGGATGCGGCGATTACTCCCCGCGAGCGTTCCTCAGGAGTAAGCGTTAAGAGCTTATTCAGCGCACCGCGCTCCTTGAATGCACCCGTGCGTTGCTGATTGTCGAGTTTGAGGAAAATGGAATTGTTGGTGATACCAGAAAATGTTTCGGAACGAGTGCAGGGAGAAGTGCGAATATCGGATCGGATTCTGCCTAAAGCTGCCTGGATGTCGGAAAGTAGAATCATGGAGCCAGCACGATTATCGTACGCGACTCCATCTTAGCCTGCGGTGGCGGCAGATGGTCAGGATCACGATGCGATTTGTTGCCCGGTGGAAACTGAGGAAATAACAGGACGGAGAGCGGGAGCCTTCAGGTAGGCGTCAACACAGGCGGCGGCCTTTCGGCCTTCCGAAATCGCCCACACGACGAGAGACTGGCCGCGGCGCATGTCGCCGGCGGCAAAGACCCCGGGTACTGACGACATGTAATTGTTGTCGGTCGCGACGTTTCCGCGGTTGTCGAGTTGGACCCCCAGCTGTTCGATCATGCCGTTACGCACAGGCCCGAGGAATCCCATCGCGATCAGGATGAGATCGGCGTCCATGGTGAATTCGGAACCAGCAATCGGTTCAAACTTCGGGGGAGGGCCGACCCTAACAGCGTGAAGTTGTTTCAAATTCCCCTGGTCGTCGCCAGTGAGCTTGGCGGTGGCGATGCTCCAGTCACGGATGCCGCCTTCTTCGTGGGCTGCCTCCGTGCGCAGTTGCATCGGCCAGAGTGGCCAGGGCGTCAGCGGCGAACGCTCGTCTGGCGGCTTGGGCATGATCTCGAATTGATGGACCGAGAGTGGCTTCTGCCGATGACAAGTCCCGAGGCAGTCGGCTCCCGTGTCACCGCCGCCAATGATGATGACGCGCTTGCCGGTGGCGAGAATTTCGATCGCGGGATCTACCGCGTCGCCGTGGCAGCGCTTGTTTTGCTGCGGCAGGAATTCCATGGCGTAGTGGATTCCCTTGAGCTCACGGCCTGGAATGCTGAGGTCTCGAGGATGCTCGGAGCCGCCGGCGAGAACGATGGCATCGAAATCACGCCGCAGATCTTCAACGGAAACATTCTTGCCAACTTCCGCGTTGGTGACGAACTTCACGCCCTCGGCGGACATCTGCTCAAGACGGCGGTCGATGATGTGCTTCTCGAGCTTGAATTCAGGGATACCGTAGCGCAACAATCCGCCGATGCGGTCGGCCTTCTCATAGACCGTGACTGCATGACCGGCGCGGCAAAGCTGTTGGGCGGCGGCTAATCCAGCTGGGCCGGAGCCGACGATCGCCACTTTCTTTCCAGTGCGATGTTTCGGCGGCTCTGGGTGAATCCAACCTTCGAGAAACCCGCGCTCGACGATATTTTTCTCGTTCTGCTTGATCGTGACCGGTGGTGCGGTGATACCGAGCACGCACGAAGTTTCGCAGGGTGCAGGACAGATTCGGCCTGTGAACTCCGGAAAGTTGTTGGTTGCGTGCAACTGGCGAACGGCGTCTTTCCAGCGTCCGCGATACACAAGATCGTTCCAGTCGGGAATCAGATTGCTGACGGGACATCCCGTCTGACAAAACGGCACGCCGCAATCCATGCAGCGCGCACCCTGCTTGCGTAGCTGGTCTTCCGGAAAATCCTGATAGATTTCGAACCAATCGTTCACCCGCTCCAGCACGGGACGGCGCGGCGCCAACTCTCGCGAGTAGTCCATGAAGCCGGTGGTCTTACCCATGTTGCACCTGCTCGGCATTGGCCAAGACTGCGACTGCTTCGCCGGGAATGTAGGCATGCTCGCTGCGGGTAACACCCATCACGCGCTTGAATTCGTGCGGGAAGACTTTGATGAAGCGTGAAACCGCATCGGACCAGTTGTCGAGAATCCACTTGGCACGACGGCTGCCGGTCAGATCCAAATGGCGAGTAACGAGATCCTTCACCACCTGCAAGTCTTGGGCATCGAGCAACGGTTCAAGATCGACTGAATCCAAATTGCAGCGTTCCTGAGTGAAGTCTCCGCGCTCGTCGTACACATACGCAAGGCCGCCGCTCATGCCCGCCGCAAAATTGCGGCCGCAGGAACCAAGAACGAGAACCAAACCGTTCGTCATGTATTCGCAACCGTGATCGCCGACGCCTTCAACCACTGCCGTCGATCCGGAATTGCGGACCGCAAAGCGTTCACCCGCCACTCCGTTGAAGAACGCCTCACCGCTGGTTGCGCCGTAGAGAGCGACATTTCCAATGATGATGTTTTCTTCCGGAGCAAAGCTCGACCCGCGCGGGGCATAGACGATGACCTTGCCCCCAGAAAGACCTTTGCCAACATAATCATTGGCTTCGCCCTCCAGTGTAAGCGTGACACCTTTGGCGAGAAACGCTCCGAGACTCTGACCCGCTGAGCCTTTGAGGTGAATGTTGATGGTGTCGTCGGGCAATCCCGCCGAGCCATAGCGGCGAGCGATCTCCCCGCTCAACATGGTCCCGACCGAGCGGTGAATGTTGCGCACCGGAAATTTGGCTTCGACAGAAGAGAGGGTGTCGAGAGCATGGTGCACCTGGCCGAGAATCTTGTGGTCGAGCGCTTGCTCGAGGCCGTGATCCTGCGACTGAACGCAGCGCCTCGAAACACGTGAAGGTACCGGCGGGTTGTAAAGAATGGCGGAGAAATCGAGGCCCTTGGCCTTCCAGTGATCGACGGCTTCGGTAGCGTCGAGCATGTCAACCCGGCCCACCATCTCATCGACTGTGCGGAAGCCCAACTCAGCCATGTACTGGCGGACCTGCTCCGCGATAAAGAAAAAGAAATTGATAACGTGTTCGGGCTGCCCTTTGAACTGTTGGCGCAGGACCGGATCCTGGGTAGCGATGCCAACCGAACATGTGTTCAGGTGGCACTTACGCATCATGATGCAACCCATCGCGATCAATGGGGTAGTCGCAAATCCAAATTCTTCCGCGCCCAGCAAAGCTCCGATAACCACGTCCCTGCCGGTTTGCAGCTTGCCATCCGTTTGCACGCGAATACGGCTGCGCAGATCGTTGAGCAGGAGAACCTGCTGCGTTTCCGCGAGACCCAGTTCCCAGGGAACTCCAGCGTGCTTGATCGAACTTAGAGGGGACGCACCAGTACCGCCGGAGTCTCCGCTGATGAGGACTACATCCGCGTGCGCTTTCGCGACCCCGGCCGCGACTGTTCCCACGCCCACTTCCGCAACCAATTTCACCGCGATGCGAGCACGCGGATTCGCGTTTTTCAGGTCGTAGATCAGTTGCGCGAGATCTTCGATCGAATAGATATCGTGATGCGGCGGAGGCGAGATCAATCCAACGCCCGGAATCGAGTGGCGGAGGCGAGCAATTACTTCATCCACCTTATGTCCGGGGAGCTGGCCTCCCTCGCCCGGCTTGGCTCCCTGGGCCATCTTGATCTGTAGTTCATCCGCGTTCACAAGATAGTTCGCGGTCACTCCGAAACGCGCTGATGCCACTTGTTTCACCGCACTGCGGCGCAGGTCTCCGTTCGCGTCGGGCTTGAAACGTTCTTCGTCTTCGCCGCCTTCGCCGGTATTCGACTTGCCGCCGATGCGGTTCATCGCGATGGCAAGCGTTTCATGCGCCTCTTTGCTGATCGACCCGAACGACATGGCGCCGGTGGTGAAGCGCCTCACGATTTCCTTTGCCGGCTCGACTTCTTCGATCGGAACAGGCGTCTCGCTGTTCTTGAACTTCATCAACCCGCGAAGAGTACAAAGATTGGCGCTCTGCTTGTCGATGAGGTCGGTATATTCCTGAAAAGTCTTGAAGCTGTCAGTGCGCACCGCATGCTGCAGTTTGCTGATCGTCTGCGGATTCAGCAGGTGGTATTCTCCGTTGACCCGCTGGTGATAACTGCCTCCAACGGTGAGCTCCGTTTCAAATTCCGTAAGTGGGCGGAACGCGTACTCATGCTTCAACTGCGCTTCTGCAGAGAGCACGTTCAAGCCGACGCCTTCCAAGCGCGAGGTCGTCCCGGCGAAATATGAGTCGACCAACTCCTTGTTCAGTCCGATGGCTTCGAAGACCTGCGCCCCCTGATAGCTCTGCAAAGTCGAGATACCCATCTTCGAGAAAGTCTTGAGCAGGCCTTTCTTCACGGCCTTCAGGAAGTGCTTTACCGCGAGTTCGGGAGTGATGCCGTCGCCGAGCTCGCCGCGCCACGCAAGATCCTCGACGCTTTCAAGCGCCAGATACGGATTGATGGCGCTGGCGCCGTAACCGCTCAGCAGTGCAAAGTGCATGACCTCGCGCGGCTCGCCCGACTCGGTGATCAATGCGACTTGGGTCCGCGTTTCTTCCCGCACCAATAAATTGTGAACGGCTGCCAGAGCAAGCAGACATGGAATCGGAGCGTAATCTTTGTCTACGCCGCGGTCGGAAAGAATCAACAGAGAATATCCTGCCTTCACCGCCTGCGAGGCCCTCCGGCATAGTTCGTCGAGCGCACGGCGCAGTCCGGATTCACCTTCACTTGCGTGAAATAAGGCCGGCAGAGTCGTCGCCAGCAAATCACGATTCGAAACGCGGCGCAGTTTCTCCAGATCGCGGTTCGTTAGCAATGGATGCGCCAGCTTGAGCATGTGACAGTTTTCCGGCGCTTCCTCGAGAATATTGCGCTCACTTCCGATGTAGCTGATCAGCGACATCACCATCTCTTCGCGAATGGGATCGATCGGAGGATTGGTGACCTGCGCGAACAGCTGTTTGAAATAGTTGAACAGCGACTGCGGCTTGTCGGAGAGGCAAGCGAGCGGCGTATCGGTCCCCATGGAGCCGATCGGTTCCTCCCCTTTAGTCGCCATCGGGGAAAGAATCATCCGCAAGTCTTCGTCGCTGTAGCCAAAAGCGCGCTGGCGGCGAAGGAGAGTCTCCACGTCGGGGTAGTGCATGCGCGCCGGCTCGGGCAACTGATCCATCGTGATCTGATTCTCCGCGACCCACTGCGCGTAGGGCTGCTGCGAAGAGAGTTTCTGCTTGATCTCTTTGTCAGAAACAATGCGGCCTGCGACGGTGTCGACCAGAAACATCTTGCCGGGCTGAAGACGGCCCTTTTTCTTGACTTGCTCGGCAGGAATGTCGAGCACCCCGGCTTCAGACGCCATCACGACCAAGTCGTCATTCGTAACTAGATAGCGGCCTGGGCGCAGTCCATTGCGATCGAGGGTCGCACCGATCACACGGCCGTCGGTGAAAGCGATGGCGGCGGGGCCGTCCCACGGCTCCATCAAGCAGGCATGGTACTCGTAGAAGGCACGCTTCTCCGGCTTCATGTGCGGATTGCCAGCCCAAGCTTCCGGGATCAGCATGGCCATCACGTGCGGTAGGCTGCGTCCAGCCTGAAGAAGTAATTCGACGGCGTTGTCGAAATTTGCCGAGTCGCTGCCGTCGGGGGCGATCACCGGATTGAGTTTCTGTATGTCGTCGCCAAAGAGCGGAGAACGGAGCAGCGACTGGCGCGCGTGCATCCAGTTCACATTGCCGCGAAGGGTATTTATCTCGCCATTGTGGGCGATGTAGCGATAAGGGTGGGCGCGCTGCCAGCTCGGAAATGTGTTGGTTGAAAACCTCTGGTGGACGAGACAAAGTGCGCTGACCGCATCTGGGTCGGAAAGCTCGCGGTAGAAGTTTTCAATCTGCGAAGCGAGCAGGAGTCCTTTGTAGACAATCGTTCGGCACGAAAGAGATGGAATGTAAAACATCTCGGCATCTTCAATGCCGGACTCGCGAATCTCGTTCTCCGTGCGTTTGCGGACGACATACAGCTTGCGCTCGAAGGCATCCTCGTCCATTCCCGGAGCACAGCGAATAAAAATCTGCTGGATGTAAGGCTGCGAGGCACGGGCGACACGGCCGATTGCCGAGGCATAAACCGGAGTGTCGCGCCAACCCAGCAGGGTTAGCCCTTCTTCCTTCACGATGCGCTCAAGAATTCCTTCACACTGAAGGCGGGGATGCTTCTCGACTGGAAGAAAGATCATTCCGACGCCGTAGCTTCCAGCCTTCGGCAAGGCGAAGCCGAGCTTCTCGCACTCGCGAGCGAAGAACTTATGCGGAATCTGGATTAAGACTCCGGCGCCGTCGCCGGTTTCCGGGTCGCACCCGCAGGCTCCGCGGTGCGCAAGATTCAGAAGAACCTGGATGCCTTTGCGAATGATGTCGTGACTTTTCTTTCCTGAAATACTGGCGACAAACCCGATCCCGCAGGCATCATGCTCGTGCGCGGGGTGGTAGAGTCCCTGGGCTGCAGGGAGACCATTTTTCGGGTTGAGACGCGTCGTCATGGACTTCGTCCGAGGGACGGGTTTCCTTTCGCAGCAGTTGTTCTCTGGCCTGCATGGTTGGGCGACGGGGCGCCGCACACCTCTGCTCTGGAACACACATTCGCTCTACTTTAATAGCGCCCACGGGCAAGCCTTGTACAATGCAGAATTTCGATGCAAGCTATGCAAAATTCAGGGCTCAGGGCACCCCGGTGGATTCCGCGTAATTAACCTCAGAAGCGCCGGGACTCCGCTATAATTCGCTCAACCAAAATGGACTTTGATCAGCTCATCACATTTCTGGAAGTGGCCCGGCAAGGCAGCTTCTCACGGGCGGGAGAAAAGGTTTTCCGGTCGCAATCGGCGGTCAGCGCCCAGATCCGCCAACTCGAACAGGAATATGGCGATCGCCTGCTCGATCGGTCTGGAAAAACAGTCAAATTAACGCCGGCAGGACAGGTTTTTTACGAATATGCCGAACGCTTGAAGAATCTGCGGGATGAGTCTTTGATGGCGGTAGCCGATCACAGCGGCACGCCGCGTGGCACGCTGCGAGTCGGGGCGAACGAGGCCACCTGTTTGTACGTCTTGCCCGAAGTTTTCGGAGAATATTGCAGGCGTTATCCCCCGGTACAGATCAGCATCTATCGGAATTTCAGCTACAAGATCGTGGAGAAACTGGAAAACGGCATGGTGGAAGTCGGCATTCTGACACTGCCGATTCAATCTCCGAGCCTAAAAATCCAGCCTATTTTCCGCGACAAGCTGATGTTGATGGTCAGCCCGAAAAATCCGCTGGCTAAGTTCAAGGTGGTTCCAGTCGCTGAGATCGTCAAGCATCCACTTCTGTTCCCCAAGACCGGGCATACGAGGAGGCTCTTGGATAAGCTGTTCCGGCCTCACAGCGCGGAACTGCAGGTTAGGATGGAACTTCCCAGTATTGGCATGATCAAGAGTTTTGTGGCCGCCGATCTGGGAGTGTCGCTTATCAGCGCATCTTTTGCCCGGGATGAGGTGGACGCAGGCCGCGTCAAACTGATTGATCTCGAGGACGCGGAACTCTATCGCGAATTGGGACTGGCTTACCGGCGCGACAGAACTTTGTCGGTGGCGTCGACGGCCTTCGTCGCGCTGCTCCGGCAATTCGCGACCCAGATGAAGAAAGAAGCTTAGCCCGGGGGTAAGCTGTATTTTCGATACAAACAATCGTAATTTTGAATTTCTTCCCTGCCCTGCTGGTCGCTATCCTTACAGAGCGCAGTTTCGAGTAGTTAAGACTGATATTTCATGAATCTCTCCATCCAGAAGGCGACGCGAATTACATCGACAGGTACAGGTATGTCGACACGAATTACGTGTCTTCTGGAGGACGGGATCGGATGAAGTAAAGCACTTTTAAGAGATTCAACCGAACCCACCACCAGAAGCAATCTGGCGGTGGGTTTTTCTTTGCGCGAAATCAGGAAGGAAACTATGAGCGGAATACAGCGACAAAGCAGATTTGAACAGGGCGACGATGTGGTGGTCATGAAGTTTGGTGGAACCTCCGTGGAAGACGCGGCAGCGATTCGGCGTCTTATCGGGATCGTCGAGGATCGCCGCAGGGCGCAACCGGTAATCGTGGTCAGCGCACTGGCGAGAGTCACGGACCAACTGCTGGAGTCCGGAAACGCCGCAGCGAACGGGCACCTCGGGTCGGCGCTGGCAACGGTGCGGAAAATATATGTTCGACACGAGGAGCTGGCGGACTCGCTGGTTGACGGCTCGGCCTATGGCTCGCTCGACCGGGCGCTGCGAACCGAGTTTCAGTCTCTGGAATCGCTCCTTCATGACCTGGAGAATTCGCGCGAGTTCGATCTCCGAGTGCAGGATCGGCTATTGGGATTTGGAGAGTGCTTTTCGAGCAAGTTAGTGGCAGAAGCATTGCTCGAAGCAGGAATAAGCGCAGCTTGCGTTGACGCGCGACTTTGCATTGCCACCGACGCCCGCCACGGACAAGCGAGCCCCTTATGGGGCCTGACCAATCAGCGAATCCAAGAGACCCTGATGCCCCTTCTTGAATCGGGATGCATCCCAGTGTTGGGTGGCTTCATTGCGTCCACCGTTGAGGGTGTTCCTACGACGCTAGGGCGCGGCGGGTCCGACTTCAGCGCAGCAATCGTGGGTGCGGCGCTCGGCGCCGCACGAGTGGAGATATGGACTGACGTGGATGGCGTGATGACTACCGACCCGAAGATTTGCCCAGAGGCACGCGTCATTCCGAAGATGAGTTTCGATGAGGCTGCGGACCTGGCGCAATTTGGAGCGAAGGTGCTGCATCCGGCCACACTTGCTCCGGCGATGCGCGAAAATATCCCCGTGTATGTGTTGAACTCGCGACGACCGGATGGATCGGGCACCGAAATTACCGCGCGAGCAAGAGGCGACAAACCGGTTAGCGCGATTACCGCGAAGCGAAATGTCGCCGCGGTGGAAATTGAATCCGCTCGGGGGATCGATTCAAACCTGCTGGATGCTGTGTTTGCAGCCTTCGAACGACATCGCTGTTCCGTCGATGTGATGGCGACGTCTCTGGGCCGAATGTCGTTGCTGGTCGCGTCAACTGCTGCTCTTCCAAAGATTGCCGAGGATCTTTGCGGGCTCGCCGACGTGCGATGGGAAAATCACCGCGCGCTTGTGTGCCTCGTGGGAGAGAACATTCGACATAAGCCGGAAGTGGCTAGCAAAGTGTTTGCGGCGGTTTCAGACATCGATGTCCACATGCTTTGTCAGGGACCTTCCGACCGCACGATTTCGTTTCTGGTGGAAGAATCCAAGGTCGAAGAGGCGGTGGAGCGCCTGCACCATTTGTTTTTCCCGAAATCCGAACCGGGACGCGACTGGGGTGGCATCTCCGCCGCCTATTGCCAAGCCGGATAGCTTGGCGGGTTAGTTGCCGATTTTGGCGGCTTTCGATGCGTACGCTTCAGTCGCTTGCGGCACCGGCTCAATGATGTGCAGACCGCATTCCGTCTTGGCGAAGCCTGACCAGCGTCCGGCGCGTGGATCTTCTCCGGGGCGAACGGCGCGCGTGCAATGCGTGCAGCCGATGCTGGGGTAGTCCTGATTGTGCAGTTCGTTGTAAGGCACGTCGTGATCATGGATATAGCGCCATACCTGTTTCGCGCTCCAGTCGACGATTGGATTGACCTTCACGAGACCAAATTTCGCGTCCCATTCGATTCGTTGTGCGGTCGAACGCACCGAGGTTTGGTCGCGGCGAATGCTGGTAATCCAAGCGCTCAGTTCGCCAAGTTTGCGGCGAAGCGGCTCGACTTTCCGAAGATTGCAGCAAGCATCCGGATCACGGCTCCAGAGGGCAGTTCCGTGCGTGCGCTCCTGCTCCTCTGGAGAGAGCAGAGAATAAACTTTCTCGATGGTGATGCCGTATTTCTCTTCGATCCGATCCATTAGGCTGTAAGTTTCGGGAAACAGAAATTCCGTATCGATGGTGAAAAGACGAAAATCCTTAGAAATGCGCGACGCCATATCGATCAGCACCATTCCTTCGACGCCGAATGCCGAAGAAATTGCAACGCGGTTTCCGAAGCTTTCAAAGGCCCAAGCCAGAGTGCGCTGCGGCGTCCAATTCTCGGCTGCAAGCTGAACACTTGCGATATCTGCCGCGGTTCGGGTTCTTAGCTGATCTTGCGTTGGAGACTTCACGCGATTGGCTCCTCATCTCCGGCGGAGATTACGCGGGAGGGATAGTCGGCAAGAAAAGCTGCCGGCAAAGAAAACTCAGTTTGCGATGAGGTCCGAACAATCTCATCGAGACTCGCATCAGCAAATCGGACAACTTCGCCGACCACTAACAGAGTCGGGGAAACAAATTTGGGAGCACGGTGCAACTCGCCGATCGTAGTGCGATGCGTTGTCTGGCGCGCCGTGGTCGCGCGCGAGATGACGACGCACGGAGTCACATCTGCAAGACCGGCAGCTTTCAACTTTGCAGCGAGGTCCGCGTACTTCTGACCCGGCATGTAGATGACAAGCGTGGAACCGCTTCCAACCAGCTTGCTCCAATTCGCGGTATCGCTCTCGCTAGCCTGATGCGCGGTGAGAAGAATAAGGGCGGAGGACTTATGACGGTGAGTCAGGGGAATCCCAGCCACGGCGGCGGCGCCGAGAGCAGAGGTCACTCCGGGAACCACTTCGTACGAAATCCCCGCCTGGCGTAGTGACTCCATCTCTTCCCCAGCACGACCAAATACCAGGGGATCTCCCGATTTCAACCGAACGACTTGCAGACCGGAGTCCGCGAGGGCAATCATCAGAAAATTAATTTCCTCCTGATGAATTTTCTTTTTGCCGCAACGCTTGCCCACGTCGTGCATTTGCGCAGTCTGAGGAGCGAGACTCAGAATCTCGGGCGCAACCAGGTCGTCGTAAAGCACGGCGTCCGCGTTCTGCAGTAAGCGCAGCGCCTTCACGGTTAGCAGCTCAGGATCGCCCGGCCCTGCACCCACTAGATAGACTTTCCCCTTCATGCGCCCTCTCCTTTTGCGGCGAGTTCGGGAAGCTCGGCGAGGGCGGCTTCGACTGCCTCCCTGCTAGCCAACGAGTGCAGCAAATCGAGCTTGCGTTCTTTATCCAGATCACTGGCAAGAATCAGCTTCCGCGTTTCCCCCAATTCTGCTACCCAAGCCGCATAGCCCGGTCCAAATTGTTTTTCGAGCTGCTGACGGATATTCTGAGCCAGTGATGGACTCTGCCCAGCAGTGGAAACCGCGATTTGAAGATCGCCACGTCGCACAACGGACGGGTAGTAGAAATCGCAGAGATCCGGAACATCCACCACATTGCACAGGACGCCCCGTTTTTGAGCTTCGGAATAAACGCGCTCATTGAGCGTGCGCGAAGCCGTCGCCACCACCGCGAGAAACGTGCCTTCCAGATCGGCTTGGTTGAAAAGGGCGAAGCTCGAGTTCGATCTTTCCGGAGCGTGCCCATTCGCGTACCGAAGGACTCGCATCGATCGCTACGACGCGAATGCACGCACCGGTGTCGAGCAAACCGGCAATCTTCGGCTCCCCAACCTTGCCCGCGCCGACCACCAGGCACCCCTTCCCTTCCAGCTTGAGGAAAATTGGAAATAGGTTAGTCACCGAGCCCTCCTGCAGCATGGGACAACTTCTGTGGCAGATCGCGGGCAACCGCGGCGACCGCCTCTCCAGCCAGAAATTCCCGCAGCTGAGTATCGCTGTGCCGGACAAAGAAACGGCGCAAATTTTCGCCTGGCTCGCGCTCGGCCAGATAGCGGCTCAACAAGCGCTCGAGTGCGCTCGGCACTTCCGTGGCGGCGCAGCGGTAGCCCACGGGCCGGGCTGTGGCTTGATGAAGGCCGAGAGCACCCCCGACGCAAAAGTAGTACGCGTCCTCCATCTGGCCGTTCACTTTGATTTTCTTGCCCTCGATGCCGATGTCAGCGATCCAGTGCTGGCCGCAACTGTTCGGGCAACCAGTCACGTGGAGCTTCAGGTGCTGATCGAATCCGGGGAGACGCTCTTCCAGCTCTTCGACAAGCCATCGCGAGAAACTTTTGGTTTCAGTGATCGCAAGCTTGCAGAATTCAGTACCACTGCAAGCGACCGTACCTCGCGAAAAGGATGAGCCCCCCGCCCGCAGTCCGATTGCGTCCAGTTCATGAGCCAGTGACTCTGCATGGATCGTTGGCACGTTCACAACCAGCAAGTTCTGCATGTTGGTAGCGCGGAGTTCCCCTCCCGCAAAGCGTTCAGCGAGATCCGCCGCCGATTGCAACTGGTCCGCCGTTACACGCCCGCGCAGCGCAACGGCGCCAACGTAAGAAAGTCCGCGCTGCTTCTGGGCGTGGATTCCGATATGGTCGCGGTAAACGTCGTCGGGTGGATTCTCTTCGACCGCAGGATCTAGCCCGAATCCGATGCGCTCCTGCAATTCGTCGAGAAAGCGATCCGAGGTCCATCCCTCACGCAGGAAGAGGAATTTCAATCGGGCGCGCTCGCGATGTTCGCGGAGAACATCAGAATCACGAAAGAGCTCGGCAATCCCTTTGACGACGGGCAGGACCTGATTCCACCGAACGAACGCGTTCAGACGGGCGCCGAGATAGGGCTCGGTTGAAAGGCCGCCAGCTACGCGGAGAGAGAATCCAACTTCTGGTTTGCCGCCAATGTGGCGCGTGATCGCAGTCAGACCAACATCGTTGATCTCGGGATAGGAACACCAGGAGTGGCAGCCGGCGATCGAAATCTTGAACTTGCGCGGCAGATTGTAGAAATCGGCGTTTCCCGCCAACAGTTGCGACAGTTGAAGAACCAGTGGTGAAGCGTCGACAACCTCTTCCGCGTCCACGCCGGCAACCGGGCAACCGGTGACGTTGCGGACAACGTCGCCGCAGGCCCCGGTCGTATTCAATCCGACTTGCCACAAGCCGTCGAGAACCTCTGGAAGCGACTCGATCGTAACCCAGTGAAGCTGGATGTTCTGGCGAACGGTGAGGTCGGCAATTCCGTTGGCATGGCGCCGGGTAAGGTCGGCGATGGCGCGCAACTGATGAGAGGTCATCATGCCGTTGGGAATGCGGATCCGCACCATGAAACGCTGGAGAGCGCGCCCCACTCCGCCCTGTCCACCCGTTACGCCGGCTCCGTCACCCTGGGTGTAAACGCCCCACCAGCGAAAATATGTTCCGATCCAGTCGGCCGGTATGGATTCGAATCCTCCGCGGGCAAAGGAGCGGATTTCCTCTAATCCCTCCCAAGGATTCTTGGCGCGCTTCAAGCGCTCGGCTTTCTGCGCCTTGGTTTCTTTGAGGTCTGGTTTCTTTGTGTCTGTCGTCATAGAGGGAGCCACGGAAAATAAAAAACCCACCGCCAGGTTCAACTGGCGATGGGTTTATGAGTGCCGTATTAAGAAAACTTTCTTAGGTCAGCAGCCTCCCCGCGCCAGCGCACACGCATGCACAACAACAACAAGTGCAACAACACGTCGCGCGGTAGTTGAGGGTTCCTGACATTCGAGCTTTTATACTAGGCTGCCTTGTAAAAAGCGTCAATCAACTTTCGTAA
The DNA here is from genome assembly GCA_963700225.1 of uncultured Acidobacteriota bacterium. GTDB lineage: Bacteria > Acidobacteriota > Terriglobia > Terriglobales > Acidobacteriaceae > Sulfotelmatobacter. Next base: position 94,000 of record CAVOWU010000008.1, on the reverse strand, counting down.
CGCCTTGGATTCATACTTTTGATGGAACGAATCATAATTTTTGCGCGTCCGGGCTAACGTTTGTATCCGAAGCTGTAGAATCATCAACTTAGCTCCAACCAAATATTGAGCGATAATCGTTGGTTATCCATATAACCTCATCAAGCCTATTTACCAAGAAAGGTGCATTCCTTTATGAAGCGTTCCGCCCCTTCCTTCTTGTTGTTCATCCTGCTGTCGAGTGCGGCTGCGTGGTGTCAGAGCGGCAACCCGGATCCTCATCGTGCGACTCTCGACCGGCTCGACTCTCTGACTCACGAAGGCGAGGCGGAGTGGCGATATCACGCTGATATTCCCCACCCGGAGGACCCCGGAGTGAGCGACTCCGACTGGGGAACGTGGACCGTAAAGAACGTATCAGGACCGGGCGGACAAAATACAAATGAAGAACACTGGATGGGTACGCGCGTCTTTCGCCGCTGGATTCAGATTCCGGAGAAGATCAACGGATACTCGACGCAAGGATCGCAGGTTCGGCTGGATCTAAGATTCGGCAGCCCGGGCAGCCTGATGATCACGGTCTTCTCTAACGGAGCAATCGTCTACCGCGGAGACGACGACAATATTCTTCCCGTCTTGCTGACGGAAAATGCCCAGCCGGGACAGCGGCTCCTGGTTGCCGCGCGTGTGGTCGCCGGAGACCAGGTGCAGTCAGAATTTTTTCACAGCGAAATCACGATCGAGCCGCCGCATTCGCGTCCGAATCCTGGTCTGTTGCGGTTGGAACTGCTTGCAGCGCGTCCAGTCATCGCCGCTTATGAAGACGGGAGAGCCGAACGCGAACAACAACTCGATGCGGCCGTGAAAGCCATCGACTTCTCGCCGCTGGATAAGGGCGATCAGGCCGGATTTGATGCTTCCCTCAAAGCAGCGCACGCAAAGTTGGAGGGCCTCAAACCATGGCTTCAGCAGTTCACCATTCGTGCTGTCGGCAATTCACACATTGACATGGCGTGGCTGTGGCCCTGGACGGAGACGGTAGAAGTCGTACGAAACACGTTCCAGAGCGTGCTGGACCTGATGCGCGAGTATCCGGACTTCAAGTTCACCATGTCTTCCGCCCGCACCTACGAGTGGATGCAGGAGAAGTATCCCGATCTGTTCAAACAAATTGAGCAACGCGTTAAGGAAGGCCGGTGGGAGATCATCGGCGGAATGTGGGTCGAGCCGGACCTCAACATGCCAGACGGAGAGTCCCTCGTACGCCAGATTCTGGTGGGCAAGAGATATTTCCAGAAGAATTTCGGCGTGGACGTGAAAATCGGATGGAACCCCGATTCGTTTGGATACAACTACCAACTCCCGCAGATTTATAAGAAATCGGGAATGGATTACTTTGTGACCCAGAAGCTGCTCTGGGCCCATGAATTCACCACTTTTCCCTACAAGCTCTTTTGGTGGCAAGCGCCGGATGGCAGCCGCTTGCTGACCTATTTCCCGCACGACTACGCAGGCGGCATCGATGCTCAGCCTCTGGCGACGGATCTGTCGATTTGGATTCCGTCGATCTACGGGCCGAAACTCACGAACAGCCCTGAGATGATGCACCTTTACGGCGTCGGAGACCACGGAGGCGGTCCAACTCGCGTGATGCTCGATCACGCGGATCAGCTGCGAGCGCCGGATTCCGTTTTCCCGAAGCTGCAGTTTAGTTTCGCCAGCGATTTCTTCCGCGACCTCGAGAAGAAACTTCCGGCGATGCAGGTTCCGACATGGGATGGCGAACTTTATTTCCAATATCACCGCGGCGTGTTCACCACTCAGGCCGAGACCAAGCGCCGGATCCGGCGAGCGGAAGAAACGGTGCTGAACGCTGAAAAGTTCGCATCCTTGGCAACACTCTACGGACGGCATTACCCGCAAGACGGCATGGAACTGACGTGGAAAAATCTGCTGTTTGATCACTTCCACGACATCATGCCGGGATCGGGTATTGCCGTGAACTATCTGGATGCCAAGCGGAATCTCGAAGACGTTGACCGAGCAGCCAATGAAGTTACAACCAATTCCCTTCGCGAGATCGCCGCTCACGTCAATACGGATCGTGAAGGCGTGCCGGTGATCCTGTTCAATTCCCTTTCGTGGCCGCGAACGGAGGTGACTGAGATCGAAGCGCAGCTCCCAGAAGCCGCAAAACAGGTTGCGGTGGTGGACGCGAACGGCAAGCCAGCGGAGACGCAACTACTTTCCCTCGATAGTGAAACGCACCGCGCCCGTTTTCTCTTGCTGTCCCATACACCTTCGCTCGGATATGCGACTTATTTCGTGCGTTCAGCTACCAGCGCGCCCACGGCTCACTCGCCTCTGAAGGCCTCTGCTGACAGTCTTGAGAATGAATTCGTCCGTGTAAAAATCGACCCGCAGACCGGATGCATGACCAGTCTGTTCGACAAACAAAGTGGCATCGAGTCGCTCGCGCCTTCTGAGACAGACACGGGAGGTCCGAAGAATTCAATTTGCGGCAATTTGCTGCAAACGTTCGTCGACAAGCCCAAGCAATGGGACGCATGGAATATCGACGCTGACTTCGAGAAACAGCACTGGGATCTCGACAAGGCCGATGAAGTAAAGCTGGTGGAGAGCGGTCCACTGCGGGCCGTCATTGAAATCAAGAACCATTTCCAGAATTCCACTTTCGTGCGCGACATCATCCTAACCGCGGGATCCCCGCGGGTTGACGTCAAGATGCAGGCAGAATGGCACGAGAAACACATTCTGCTGAAGGTTGCGTTCCCTGTAAGCGCGCACAGCGATAAGGCAACCTACGAAATTCCGTTTGGCTCCGTGGAACGCCCAACGACGCGCAATACGCCGGCCGAGCAGGCACAATTCGAGGTTCCGGCGCAGCGCTGGGCCGACATCTCCGATGCCAAGCAAGGACTAAGCCTGCTCAACGACTGCAAGTATGGATATGATGCGAAGGGAAATGTGCTCCGGCTTTCGTTGTTACGGTCGCCGGAATGGCCCGACCCGCACGCGGACGAAGGCCGTCATGAGTTCACATACTCGGTCTATCCGCACGCGGGCGGATGGAAGGACGCGCTCACTATCCGCCGTGGATACGAATTGAACTACAAACTGATTTCGCTTTCCGCCGAACGGCACGATGGCAAACTCGCACCCGAACATTCCTTCGTGCAAGTACAACAGGACAACATCATCGTCAGCGCTCTGAAGAAGGCAGAAGACGATCATTCGCTGATTCTGCGCTTCTATGAATGGGCCGGCAAAGAGGGACCGATTACGCTTCAAGTTCCACCCGGGGCGGAGTCGGCATCGGAAACGGACTTGATGGAAAGGCCGCTCTCCAGCCTGCAAGTCAGCAACGGTGCAATCCAAGTGCCCACGAAACCGTACGCAATTGAGACGATCAAGGTGCAGTTTTCTGGCATCGAGGATTCAGTATCGGCGGCGAAGCCGTGAACGCCGCCAGCGCCGCTCCAATCCTTGGAGTTGATATCGGCGGGACCAAGGTCGCGGTCGGGATTGTGGGCGTCGATGGAACGATCCTCACGCAGGGGCGCAAACCCATGGTCTCGAACGGCACGGCAGAAGCTGGCTTTGAAGCTGTGACCAGCGCTATCGACTCAATGATTCCGGAAGCGCCGGGCGGTTTTCGGAGTATCGGAATTTGCGCGCCCGGGCCCCTTGATCCGAAGACTGGAGTGGTGCTGAACCCTCCAAATCTCCCCTGCTGGCGGAATTTCCCGTTGGCAGATAAGGTGGCTGAGAAATATCGAGTTCCCGTACGTGTCGACAATGACGGGAACGCCGCCGCCCTGGCTGAGACTCGATGGGGCGCAGCCCGGGGATTTCGGTACGTCTTCTACGCGACCATCGGCACTGGAATCGGAAGCGGCATTGTCTTCGATAACAAGATCTACCATGGAAAAACGGGATCGGCTGCCGAGGGCGGGCACCAGAGCATCGATTATCGGGGTCCTGTGTGCAGTTGCGGAAAGAAGGGATGCATCGAGATCCTCGCAGCTGGACCAGCGATCGGTGCGCGCGCGCGCGCCAAAATTGCGGCAGAGCCATCGCGGCATTCCGCCATTCTCGATTTAGCTGGCGGAAAGGTTGCTTCGGTCACGAGCGAACTCGTCGGACGGGCTTATGCGACCGGTGATCCGCAGGCCAAAGAGATCCTGCTGGATACGGTCGAAGTATTAACGCCGTGGCTAGGGAACATTGTGGATCTGCTCGATCCCGACGTGATCGTGATGGGTGGAGGCGTCGCGGCAATGCTGAAACCTTTCTTTGACGAGATTAAGCGTCGTCTTCCCAGTTGGTGCGTAAACCCACGCGCATCAGAAATTCCACTCTTGATGGCGCACTACGGAGCAGACGCGGGAATTGCCGGGGGCGCGGCTTTGTGCTCGGAGTAATTTCTTCAGTATAGAAAAGCGATATTTATTTGGTCTTGACGTTACGGTAAGGAGACATTGCAGCCTCTCTACGAATCGAACAAGAAACCCAAAGGATATTTCATGTTCATGCGGGGAATTCATTCTCTATTGATTCAAGCGGCCGTCTGCTTTGCAGCCGCGGCAACTAGTCTCGTATATTGCCGAAGATCTCCCGAAGGCGCCGCAGTCACATGTTTTCACCTTGACGCCGACTCCCGGATACTTCACGGAACCCGGCATTGCGGTAAATCCAATAAATTCGCAACAGGTGGTCGCAGTTTTTCAGGACAACGTCCATGCCGCGTATTCGAACGACGCGGGCAAGACTTGGCAGGTAGCGGAAGGAGTCGACCCTAAGAACTACAAGGTCTCGGGCGATGTATCGGTGACATTCGACAAACAGGGCCATGCCTTTGTCTGCTACATCGCATTCGACAAGCTGGGAACGTTTAACTACTGGGCACACGGAGCCAGCCGGAATGGAATCTTTGTGCGGCGATCGCTCGACGGCGGGAAAACCTGGGAAGCGAATCACATTCCGGTGGCAGAACAACTGAGTACCCCGGGGATTCCGTTTGAAGACAAGCCATACATTGTGGCTGACAATACGCAGAGCAAGTATGCCGGCAATCTCTATATTGGCTGGACTCGCTGGCGATTGACGGACTCGCAGATGGTCCTCTCGCGCTCGACTGATGACGGAAAAACGTGGTCGCAGCCAATTGAAATTGACGCGCATCCGGGCCTGCCACGCGATGACAACGGAGCGGCCGAAGGATTTGACGGAGTAGTCGCTCCCGATGGCTCTCTCTACGCAATCTGGAGTCAGGATGACGACATTATGCTTACGTCGTCGCGTGACGGAGGCCGAACTTTTTCCCGCGCACGTTCCATCATTCACACCGCGCCAATCATGTTCGCGATCGATACGCTTGACCGGGCCAACGGCTTCCCCCAAATCGCGGTCGATCCGAAAAGCAAGCGGCTGTATGTGACGTGGAGCGACTATCGGAATGGCGATCTCGATGTTTTTCTTGCCAGTTCCGACGACAAGGGCAAGCACTGGAGTTCTCCGGTACGAGTGAATAATGATCCAGTTCACAACGGGGCCGAACAATTTTTCCAGTGGCTGGCGGTTGATCCGACGGACGGGTCGGTCGACGTGGTTTTCTATGATCGACGGCGCGATCCTGCCAACCGGAAGCAGATTGTTGTCCTGGCACGCTCTAACGATGATGGGAGCACTTTCGCGAATTATTCATGGACCGACGAAGCGTTCGAGGCGGGAGGAGTGTTTTTCGGAGACTACAGCGGCCTTGCCGCGTACGGCGGACGTGTCTATGGAGTGTGGACGGAGAAACCCACCGCACCCGCTCCTGAAGCGAAAAACCCCTCCGAAGATGGAAAGGACGCAAAACCCCAACCGCGCGGAACCGTGATCAAGCTTGGGACGGCGGAATTCCCGAGCAAGGCAGGATCCTAAGCGCACCATCCCGAGAATTTCTGTTCCCTTGCACGACCTCCTGGTTTGAGTAAAACTTCGTAAAGTTCGCAGCATTTCTGCAACTCCGAGCGCATAATCCCGTTCATACCATCAGACTGAACTCGAAGGAGTGGAGGAAATAACATGGTGAAACATTTTATGCTTGCGCTCGTGCTGGCGGGACTTGTCTATACGGTGACTCCGTCGGTTGCGCAGGACAGCGGTAGCAACGATCAGCAGGCCGCGCCGGCAGGCGGACATGAGAACGGGCATCGCCATTTTGATCCGGCAAAGCGGACTGAGATGCTGACGAAACAGCTGAAGCTTTCGTCAGACCAACAATCCAAAGTGCTCGAAATTCTAAAAACGCAGCAGTCGCAAATGGAAGGCCTGCGCTCCGATTCGTCTACTTCGCAAGAAGACCGCCGATCCAAAATGATGGAGATCCACAAGACTACAGACGACCAAGTTCGCGCGCTTCTGGATTCCGATCAACAGAAGAAGTGGGATGCAATGCAGAGCAAGCGCGAACAGTGGCAAGGACACCGAGGTGACGGTCAGGCTCCTCCCGACCCACCCGAGCAGAAGTAAACGGGATTCACGGTTTCGTGAGGAGATCGCGAGTTCCTCGCGGGGAATCATCTCGGCGATCTGATGCGGCAGCGCAACCGTTAAAGGTTGCGCTGCGCAGTCACCGGGCCTGATCGTAATCGAGGCAAGAACACACGAACCGAACAACCGCGCCCGCTGAGCCGGTTCCCTATCTCGACTCTCCCGCCGTGAGCTTCCGCAATCTGGCGAGAGAGAACAAGTCCGACCCCACTTCCGTTCGGCTTTGTCGTATAGAACGGAGTAAATACGTTCGCCGGATTCGAGAGTCCCGGCCCATTGTCGTCGATCGTAAGTATGACGTCGTCGGCATCGACATCCCAATGCAACTCGACATTTTCTGACTCTGATGGCGTACGGTCTTCGCCGATCTCATCAGACGCCGCGGATGTTTCCAGCACAGCGTCCGCAGCATTCCGGACCAAGTTGATCAGCATTTGTTCCAGCTGGTCGGGATCCGCCTGAAAGGCCACGTCCGGCCCCGGCTGCACGCAAACGCGAATGCGGGTTTCAAGACCTGCCGCTCTCGCGATCAGTGGGCCCAGCTTGACCTCTCGTAGAACCGGAGGAGGCATTTGCGCCAGCCGGCGGTACGCTTCCAGAAACCGATGGAGCGAGGCGGAACGAGCCTCGATGATCTCCAACCCGCGCTGTAGGTCGCTGCGAACCTCGGCGTCCATGGGCGTGGACGAAACTCGCGAACTGAGACTTCCAGCGATTGATTTGATGGGGGCCAGCGAATTGCTGAGTTCGTGACCAAGCACACGAATGAGGCGCTGCCACGCACGCCGTTCCTCCTCGCGCAGAGCCCGACTGACATCCAATAACACGACAAGAGTATGCGGTACACCGTGCTGGCGAAACGAACTCCTGCGCAAGAGCCAACGAGCGCGAGAATCGTTGAGATTCAGCTCTACCAGGGTTTCATTATCCGCAGTCAGGCAGGGCAGCAAGCTCAGTTCGGCGGCAGTGCGACCGAGCATGCGAGCCTTGGCCTGGCGGAGCAAGTGCTCTCCAGCTGGATTCACAAGTCGAAGCGAGTGCGCAGGGTCAAAGGCAAATAGAGGCGCGTCAATTTCGTCAACCACGCGTTGCAAGAGAGCCGTCGCTTCGATGGCGCGCACTCTCTGGTCGGACAACATGTCGGCCAAAGCGTTCACCTCGAGCGATAGCTCGCCGAGCGCGTCCTCCGGAGCTGCGTTGCGCGCGCGAAAGGAATAGTCTTCCTCTCGAAGCGATCCAATGACGTTGGCAATGGTCTGCAAGGGACGCGTGGTTTGCTCCTGCAGCGCGAGGGCCAGAATCCACCAGACAAACAGTTCTACGCCGATGAGCGCGAGCCGGGATTCGAGGCTCCAAGGCTGCACCCAGACGAGCGCCGCACTCACGAGTAGGCCCGGCAAGGCGACTAGGAAAGAGTAGAGACTGATTCGATTTTCGTAGAGTAAACGGACTCGTTTTCGGGGGCGCTTCGGGCCGGAGGAGCTAGACCCCATATTTCTCCATCCGCCGATACAGCGCACCGCGGCTCAACCCAAGCGCCTCGGCAGCCTGGCTGACGTTGCCCTGGAATCGCTGCAGAGCTTTGCGAACGAGCACTGCCTCGACAGCCTCCAAGCTGAGATCCTCAAGATTCTGAGGCTGCGCGCGCTGAGAAGTCAGCGAAAGATCCGCGGGCTGAATCTCCGACGTACGACACATTAATACTGCGCGCTCGATCGTGTGTTCCAGTTCGCGAACATTACCCGGCCAGGAATACTGCTTAAGCGCCTGAATTGCCGCCGGATCAAACCTTTGCACCGGACGTCGATAACGAGATGCATAACGCGAAAGAAAATGCGCAGCCAGCACGGGAATGTCTTCGCGACGCTCGCGCAGGGCGGGCACGTGAATTTCTACGGTGTTAAGACGGAATAAAAGATCCTCGCGGAACTGCCCCACGGTGCAGGCGGCAGGCAGATCAGTGTTCGTGGCGGAGAGAACGCGAACATTGACGCGGCGGGAGCGGGATGAGCCGACGCGCTCGATTTCGCCGGATTCCAGAATCCGCAGCAGCTTGGCTTGCTGCCGCATCGGGACATTTCCGATCTCATCAAGAAAAATTGTGCCACCGTCGGCAAGCTCGAATCTTCCGATGCGGTCAGTTCGGGCATCCGTGAAAGCGCCCTTCACGTGGCCGAACAGCTCACTTTCGAAAACGCCGTCGGGAATTGCTCCCGTGTTGACTGCCACCAGCGGGCGCGCCGCCCGAGCGCTGAGAGCATGCAAGGTTTGCGCCACAACCTCTTTTCCTGTGCCATGCTCGCCGGTGATCAGAACATTCGCATCGGAGGGCCCCACACGGGCGATCGTGTCGAGCACAACCTGCATAGCGGGAGCCGTAGCGAGGAATTCGGGGCGTCCTTCTGCCCGGAGTAATCGATTCTCGGCCTCAAGACGTGCGGCGTGCTGCAAGGCGCGATGCAATTCAACCTGGGTGCGCAGGATGGAGACCAGCCGTTCGTTCTCCCACGGCTTCTGTACGAAATCGCGTGCTCCTCGGCGCATGGCCTCGACGGCCAGTTCTACATTGGCCCATGCGGTCATCACGATCACCGGAACCGTGGCGTCCAGGCCCACAATCTGCGAGAGCAAATCAAGACCTTCCTGGCCTGACGTTGTGTCCCGCGTGTAATTGAGATCGATCAGGATAGCGTCGTAGGAATTGCTGGCGAGTTCTTCCCGAACGAGTGCTGGAGAGCGCACTTTGTCGACGCGATAACCTTGGGGACGAAGCAATAGATCCAGAGCTTCGAGAATATGCTCTTGATCGTCGGCGGCGAGTATGCGAACCTGTCCGGCCGATTCGCTGCGAAACGGTTGCAGGTCGACTTCTCCGGTTTTGACTGACGTCGGCATGACTTTAAGGCGCGTGATGGGAGACTACACCGCTGATCGCGTCCTGAATCAGTATGCCATTATGTTCCAAGGTTGTGCCGGTTGCGCGATCCAATTCAACCTTGGCCTTTTCATAGGTGGTCATCGCGCTGACCAGATCCAGCTGGGCCAAGGCGAGGTCGCGCTGTGCGGAGAGCGTCTGGTAGCTCGAGCCAGCTCCCAGTTCCTGCTCCTTCTTGGTGATGTCGAAGGTGCGCTGGGCGAGATCGCGCGCTTTGCGAGCTGATTCGACGCGCGCGCCGGTTTGATCCAGAGCAAACTGCGCGTTCCGAACTTCGATCCGGACCTGCTTCTTCAACTGCTCCATGCGGAGCTCCGCTTGGCGATACTCCAGTTCGGACCGGAACTGATCAGCCTTGGCGACGCGGTTGCGGATCGGAATATTCAAGTTCAGTCCAACGTAGTAGTCCGGTGAAGAATTGTTGAACGTGTTCTGCAGCGCACCGCCGAAGTCAGTCGGAACATTCGAAACGTTCGGGCCAAGATTGTACGTCGGATTCAGGGGCCCGGCCAGGCCCGATCCTGCGTAGAAACCGACCAAGGAAAGGGATGGCAACAATGCGTTGCGAGCGGCACTGCGGCTGATCTGACGGTTTACGAGGTCGATGGTTGACTCCGCAAGCTCGGGACGACCGTTCTGCGCTTTAGAAATAAGATCCTGGATCGGTTGGGTGGACTGTATGGCAACGGTTTCCATTTTGTCGGTTGGGATCACCGGCATGGATTCCAGTACAGGGTCGTCCAGGCTCTTGGTGATCGCGTTTTTCATCAACGTTTCCTGCAGCTGGAGACTGGTGCGAGCCACGGTCAGATCCTGATCGCGCTTCGACACTTCCGCCTCGGCACGCATGACATCCATTGCAGGAACGGCCTCCAGTTGGAGCTGTTTGCGGGCGTTGTCGAGCGTCTGCTGAGCAAAGGAGAATGATTGCTCATTCACTTGTGTCTGCTCGTACGCGCTGACCAGATCCCAGTAGATGTTCTCAATCTGCGTGATCGTAGCGATGACTTGGTCTTTGAAAGCAATATCTGAAATCTTCTTGTTGTTCCTCGCGATTCGGAGGTATCGCAGATTCGGACCAAACCCGAATCCGGCCAGAAGTTCCTGCTGGATCTGAAGTCGAAACGTCGAACTCAGCGAGGGCGACAGGTTGAAATACGGACTGTTGGTGGTCTGCCGCGAATTACCAAAGGAGAAATTGACGCTTGTACCGGTAGCGAACGCTTGAGAATAAAGTGCATTCACCTGGACGGTGTTGAGTTGCAAAGACGCAACGCCATAAATCTGACGGTTCGCAACGGGAGATGTCTGATGTTCGTCACCGCCGCTGAGGCTGATAAATGGGTCGTAGGACGAAACCGTCGTCCCGGCTCCAAGTGTCGATTGCACCAGGCCGGACGCGCCAGCGCCCGCGCCACCGGCGCCGCCAGTGGTGCCGCCCGCGCCAGCGCCGGGAGCCCCAGTCCCGAACCCGCCGACACCACCGCCCGGAGTTCCCTGTACCACACCGGTGTTTACGCCACGAAAGAATCCACCAGCCTGCGTGCGGACGATATCCGTATTGGCAATGGGGAGATTGTAACGGGCTATGGCGAGGTCCAGATTATCCTCAAGCGCCAGCTCGATCGCATCTTTCAGCGAAAGATAGAGTTTGCCGTCGCGAACATTCTGGTCGATATGCGGAGAATTCGCCAGAGTCGGCTCAGGAACTGTGTCCGAGGCATACGCCTTCAGAGGGTTGTGCGACTTTGGCATGTCAAACTGCAGCGCAACTGTGGCCGGTTTCGCCGGTGCGGGTGCGTCCGCAAGACCGGCTGGGGTCTGAGTTTGAGCCAACACGCCTGCCGGTAGAATTGCACACGCGCCATAGATCACGGACATTCGAAACACTCTTGCGGCGATTGAGCTCACGACGCGCTGACCTCCGCCGGTTGGGTGAGAGCAGGATTGGCTGTGTCTCCGACCATCCATCCATCCCGTAGTTGAATCGTGCGGCTTCCGTAGCCAGCGTTGGTCTCCGAGTGCGTGACTTGTACGATGGTGGTTCCCTGTTGGTTCAGATCGCGAAAAAGTTCCATGATCTCCTTGGCCTGCGTGGAATGAAGGTTGCCAGTCGGTTCGTCAGCGAGCAGCAATGGCGGCTTGTGAATCACGGCACGCGCAATTCCCACGAGCTGTTGCTGTCCACCGGAAAGCTGGCTGGGATAAAGATCTTTCTTGGCAACTATTTGGAAACGATCGAGAGTATCAGCGACGAGACTTTGACGTTCGCGGCGCGGGATGTCTTTGTAGGAAAGAGGGAGATCGATATTTTCTTGTACCGTAAGGTCGTCGAGCAGGTGATAACTCTGAAACACCATGCCGACATTGCGCTTCGCCAAGTCGGCACGCTGCTTGCGCTTCATTTGGTGAACCGCTTCCTCGCGGAACCAATATTCTCCCTCCCAGCTATCGTCGAGTAGGGCCAGTGCGTTCAACAGGGACGACTTCCCTGCCCCAGACGGGCCCATGATGGTGATAAATTCGCCTTCGCGAATCTCCAAATTGATGCGGCGCAAGACCCAGGTCTGACCGGCAGGAGTTTTATAACTGCGTTCCAAACTTCTCAGCTGAATCATCGTGTTCTCCAATTTCTATTCATAGCGCAATGCGACCATCGGATCGACTTTGGTCGCCCTGCGGGCGGGGATATAGCAGGCCAGCAAAGCGATACCGATCAGCACGACCGAAACGATGGCGTAGGTGATTGGGTCGGTAGGTTTCACGCCGACCAGAAAGTCGGAAATCAATCGCGTCAGCCCAACTGCCAAGGCGATGCCGATGGCAACTCCGATCACGGTCAACTTGAGCCCCAGTTTTCCGACCAGGGACAGAACATCGGAAGGAAGAGCACCCAAGGCGACGCGAATGCCGATCTCATGGGTGCGCTCATTGACAAAATAGGACATGACTCCATAAATGCCGACGACCGCAAGCAGCACGGCGATCCCTGCGAAAATTCCAAGAATGCGCATGTAAAAGCGCTGGTCGCCAATGGATTCCGCAACAACCTGGTTCATGGTTACGATGTCGGTGAGTGGCTGATCGGGATTCAGGTCCGCAACGATCTTCTTCACCGACGACGCCAGACTCGATTCTTCTTCTCCACGCCCGCGTGATGCCGTCCGCAAGATGAGGTTCTGATCCAGAAAATTCAGGACGCTGCCCCCGGGAAAAACGGCTGACTGCTGGAGATAGGAAACATAAACGGCAGGCGGGGCCGGTTGTGACAACCCATAATTCCTGACATCTCCTACGATACCCACGATCTGGCGAGGCCGGTCCTCGTCGACGGGCCAGGGTTCGTAGCGCAAGAGCACTTGCTTACCGATCGGATCTTCATTGGGGAAATAGCGACGCGCGAAGGCTTCGTTGATAACCACGGCCCAGGGCGCAGTTTGCGAGTCGTGATCGTCCAGGAAGCGCCCTTTCCGTAAGGGAATCCGCAAGGCGCGGAAGAGCGTTGGGCTCACCTCTATATATCCCGCATCGGGCCTGCGATCGGGGGGAGGCGCTGGTTTTCCAAGAATTGCGAAGGAAATAAGATCCCCACCGCGCGTAGGCAAGCTGCTGATGATTGCTGCCGACTCTATTCCAGGCAGAGCCTCTGCCTTGCTCAGCAGTTGTTTGTAGAACTCAGCAACGACTGGCAGCGGCCTCTCCATATCGCCGCCGGGCACTCTCGCAATGTATTTCCCACCCTGTTCCGGAATCCGGATGAAAGTGGTCGTGAGGCCCTTCGCATCGAATCCTGGGTCAACTTGTTGGAGATGCAGGATTGTATTGATCATGAGGCCTGCGCCGATCAGCAACACCATGGCCAGTGCGACTTCCGACACAGCAAGTGCGTGGCGCGCCCAACCTCGCGAGGCGGTTGACGTTCTGCCCTCCCCTTCCCGCATCACAAGATTCAAGTCAGAACGAGAAGCTTGGATGGCGGGCGCCAAACCGAACAGAAGAGCGGTAAGGATCGAAATTCCAAGAGTAAACAGCAATACTCGGATGTCGATATTCATGCTGTCGCTGTTGGGAAAGCTCGTCGCCAGCCAGCGAAACAGAGCAATACCCGCGAAGGTCAGCAATATTCCCAGAACTCCTCCGAGCAGCGCCAGCAATCCGCTCTCGGCGAGCAACTGCTGGATGAGGCGCCGGCGGCCCGATCCCAGTGCGGATCGCAGCGCATATTCTTTTCGTCGAACCTCAGTACGGGATTGCATCAGGTTGGCGACGTTGACGCATGCGATCAGCAGAACGAACCCTACAGCTCCGAATAGCGGATAGAGCGTTTGTCCCGCCCACCCGAATAGTTCCTGATGTAACGGAACCAACTTTTTCCCGACTCCCTTGTTTGTTGCCGGGTAGGCCTGCTCCAAGCGCTTGGCGATCACGTCCATCTCCACCTGCGCCTGCGCCAGAGTGACACCGGGTTTTAGACGCGCGACCGGCATGAGCCAGTGATCGATCCGGGCGGAGTAGCGGCCGTTCGTCGGATCAATCGGTATCCACATGTCGATCCGCCTTCCATAGAAAGGTGCGAAGCCGGACGGCATTACTCCTACAACTGTCGAAACCGCGCCATCGATGTTGAATGTTTTCCCCAGCACACTGGAATCTCGATTGAATTTGCGCGCCCAAAACGAATCGCTGATCACCACGGTCTGCGAGTTGTCCTGCATTTCCTCCGGAAGAAAGATTCGGCCCATGATCGGTTTCACACCCAACACATCGAAGAAGCTCGCGGTCGTGTACTGCACACGAACGGGTTCAGGCTGCCCAGATCCCGATAACGTCGAGGAATCGTTGTTGCTGGTTAACGAGATGTCTTGGAAAACGTGATTCTGTTTTTTCCAATCCACGATCTCAGCGATCGGCGGAGGCTGAAGAGAATCGGGGCGGCCTTTCTCCGTCTCCCAAATTGCCACCAGGCTTTCCGGATGGTCATACGGCATCGGGCGATACAGAACAGCGTTGAGCACACTGAAGATGGTGCTGTTGGCACCGATCCCCAACGCCAGTGAAAGAGCCACAACGGCAAGAAAGCCAGGATCTCTTCGCAACTGGCGAACGGCGTAGCGAATATCTTGTAGCAGCCCTTTCATTGGAGTTGCACCTCCTACTCGTAGCGCAGTGCTTGCATGGGGTCGATTCGTGTCGCCCAACGCGCAGGAACGTAGGCGGCCACTGCCGCGACAGTTGCCAGCAACACAGTCAACATGACGAAGATCGAGCTATCGATTTGTATGACTCCGAAGAGCGCGCTCGAGACTGCTCTCGCCAGAAGCAACGCCACGCAGAATCCGACTGCCAACCCAGTCCCTGCCATCTTCAGTGCTGATGTGATCACCAATCGAAGAACATCAACGCGCTGCGCTCCGAGCGCCATGCGCACTCCAATTTCATGCGTGCGTTGACTCACTGAGTAGGCCATCACGGCGAAGATCCCTGCGGCGGCAAGAGTGAGGGCAATAGCGCCGAAGATGAGCATCATGCGCGCGGAAGACTCGACTCCGCTCGCGTTGTCGGAAAGAAGTTGCTCAAGACTGCGTACGTCGTAGCCAGGAGTGTCCGGATCGATATTTCTCAATGTAGCTGAGACCGACGCCGCGACATCGCGCGGGTCGCCCGCCGTGCGAATCACAAAAGCACATTCGCGGGCAGGCCTCTGCGCAAGCGGTATATAGGTCGTCGGATCGGTCTGTGAATCAAATGGGCTCGAGCGGATATCACCGACAATGCCGACGATCCGACGCACCGGTTCGGAGCTTTCTGGAGTTCCAAGTTTGACGTGCTTGCCAATTGCATTTTCATGAGGCCAATTGCGGTGCGCCATACTCTCGCTCACGACTACCACAGGAGCCGAATCGCGGCGGTCTTCGGCGTTGAGTGTGCGCCCCTCGATCAAGGGAATCCGTAAGGTCGAGAAAAACTCTGGAGTGACAACTTGTGAAATCGCAGTCGGCGTGTCACCCGGCGCAGATGGGGATGCCCCTTCGGCACTGTATTCCGTCCAATTCCAGGACCAGCCAGACGGCAAGCTACTCGCAGCGGCGGCCGATTGCACGCCCGGCACCGTCTGGAGACTGCGAAGAGTGCGGTCATAGTAGCCCAGTATCCGAACATCATCCCTATAATGTGTTTCGGGCAGCGCCAAACGAAGAGTCAGCACGTGCGTGCGATCAAATCCCATTTCTGCCGTCACAAGATGGCGAAAGCCCTTCACCATCAGGCCCGCTCCCACCAAAAGAACCAGTGCAAGCGCAATTTCGGACGCGACCAGCAGCGCCCGAAGACTTCCCGCAGTCGCGCTCGCGCTGGCCCCCCGCGTATATTCTTTCAACACATCTCCCGCTTGGCAGCGAGAGAAGCGAAGCGCAGGAATCAGCCCAGCCAAGACGCCGCTGATTAAAGCAACAGCCATGGTGAATCCCAACACCTTGAGATCCAATTCCACATTCTTAAGTCCGGGAACGTGCTCCATAATGAAAGGTGGAATATCACGCCGCAAAAGTCCCATTCCCCAAGTCGATAGAACCAGACCCGCAGCAGCGCCCGCGAACGATAGCAGCGTGCTTTCCACCAGTAACTGGCGAATTAATTGCCACCGGCTCGCCCCCAAGCCCACACGAACCGCGAACTCCTTCTGGCGATTCGCTGCACGAGCTAGCTGCAAGTTCGCGACATTCACGCACGCAAGCAGGAGCACAAATACAGCCGCGCCCATGAGCACCAACACAAACTGACGCGTCCCAGCGGTCGCATCTTCAGCCAGTGGCAACACACGAGCACCATGACCACCATTCGTTGCCGGGAATTGCTGTCCGAGGCGCCCCGCAATCGCCCCGAGGTCGGAGTTCGCGCCCGCCACTGTCGCACTCGGCTTCAGTCGCCCGAGTACAAGCAAAAAGTGATTGGCGCGGTCTGCACCCTCGGTCGACTGTAAATCGAGCGGAGCCCAGATCTCGGCTCCCACGGGAAACTCGCCAGCCGGCCCAGCCACCCCGATGACTGTGAATTTTTCTCCGTTCAACTGCAGGCTCTTGCCGACGATGGAGGCGTCGGATGCGAGATATCGCTGCCAGAATCCGTGACTCAGAACTACAACCGGCGCTGCGCCATTTTCGAAGTCCGATGCACTAAGGCTTCGCCCCAGCTGCGGAGCAACACCCAGCAGTGGAAAGAATTCAGGTGTGACGTGATAGCCCTCCACTCTCTCGGCCACTCCTGCGCCAGTCAGGTTCGCATCCCATCCGTGAATCGCCGCTAGAAACTCGAATGACTTGCTCTGCTCGGTCCAGTCGCGATAATTGGCAGGCGCAGCTTTAACACTGCTGGAGTCTGCCTTGGGAATTGTCTCCCAGATCGCCACGACACGATCAAGATGAGGCAGTCCGAACGGGCGCAGGATGAGTGCGTTCACGTTGCTGAACACCGCCGTATTAGACCCAATGCCGAGGGCTAGAGTAACGACGGCGATCGAGGTGAAACCGTAACTCTTGCGCAACTGTCGCAACGCAAAGCGAATGTCTTGTATAAGTCCGTCAAACATGCGTAGTCTCCTAGTCGTCGCGCAACGCCACCATGGGATCAACTTGCATCGCGCGGCGGGCTGGAACAAAACAGGCTGCCAGAGTAACGATCGCTACCAGGACGGAAACACTGATATACGTCATCGGATCGACTGTACTAACGCCGTACAACTGCGCCGCCAATAGCTTGGCAAGGAAAAATGCGCCGACTAAACCGAGCGCAATCCCTGCCAAGGCAAACTTACCGCCTTCTTTCATCACCAGTAGGAGAACATCGGCGCGGCGTGCTCCGAGAGCCATACGAACGCCCATTTCTCTGCGGCGCCGTGAAACGAGGAACGATAGAACGCCGTAGATCCCTGCGACTCCGAGCACCAGCGCGACACTGGCAAACGTGGCGAACAAGATAGTGGTGGACGCAGAGGTGGCGGCCGCTTCCGACACCACCGCTCGCATGGTCCGGATTTCGCTGACCGGAACGTCAGGGATGAGTTGCGTCAGCGTTCCGCGCAGGAGATTGGCCGCCCTCGGGTCGTCTGCGTTTGTGCGTATGGCGAGCGTCATCTCGGCCGGCAAGCGGCCGTCTTCCAGCGTTGCCAGAGGTGTATAAGGCACATAGGCCGTCCCCTTCATAAAGTCGGGCTCATTGTTCTGGAGGTCGTAGGCTCGCACGTCCGCAACGATCCCGACGACCGTGCGCCACTCCTTCTCGCCAACGAACCTCACATGCCTTCCCACAGCAGTATCTTGAGGCCAGAATTTTCTGGCCGTACTGGCAGTCACAACGACGACCGGAGGACCGCCAGACTCGTCGGATTCGTTGAACCATCGGCCCGAAACGAGAGGGATGTCCATCACTCGAAAATAGTCAGAAGTGACAACGTCGAGCCAGAACAGAGGTTGGGTCTGGGTCGAAGAAGCGATTGTGAAGCCTTCGATATCAAATGAACGCTTGGCGACTCGTCCTCCGAGCGGCAGCGTGTTTACCAGGGATGCCCGAGTGATCCCAGGAGTCGTTTGAATCCGATCCAGAAAACTGCGGTAAAAAGCCAGGCACCGAGCAGGATCGCTGCAAAATGATTCGTCAGGCGTAATGCGGGCTGTCAGGACCTGCTGCGATTGGAAGCCGGTATTGACGTGCGAAAGCGACCAGAAGCTGCGGATCAGCAGGCCAGCTGCAATCACAAGTAATACAGAGAGCGCGACCTCGGCGATTGCCAGAGATGCGCGAAGACGCTTCGACACTGAGACGACCGCGCCGCGAGCCACAGCATTAAGCGACTCCGACAGAGGAGAGCGCGACGATTGAAGAGCGGGTGCGAGTCCGAAAGCCAGACCGGTCAGAATGGCCAGTCCCCCGGTGAAAATAAGTACACGCCAATCGAGGTGGACGTCGAGAAGGCGAGGCGTATCAGCAGGCAAGGCGGTCTTGAGAATGCTTAGTCCGGCTGCGGCGAGGCCGAGGCCAAGAGCCGCGCCGACCATCGCCAGCAGCACGCTTTCGGTTAACAACTGACGCACGATGCGCCGGGGAGCCGCACCCAGCGCGGCGCGAATACCCATTTCCTTCTCGCGGACCACAGAGCGAGAGAGCGTCAAGTTGGCGACGTTGGCGCAAGCAATCATCAGAACGAGGGCCACGGCACCCAAAAGAAGCAGCAATCGCGAGCGCACATCGGCGACCATCCCATTCCTCAGCGATACGACGCTCACATCTGCATTCCAGCTTGCGGGCATGGTCCACGGAAACAGTGCGAAGACGCGAGACTGGAACAGCCGTATTTCCGCGCCCGCTTGCGCCGCAGATGAACCCGGTCGAAGACGGCCGATGACCGGCATGAAGTCTCCGGCCCAGTATGTGCTTGGATTGTTCGGCTCGTTATGCAGAGGAACCCACAACTGCGTCTTCGATGACGGAAAGTGAAAGTCGGCAGGCATTACACCGACTACTTGGCGGCCAACACCCTCAAGTTCAATCGATCTTCCGATGATCGAGGGATCACTGCTAAAGCGCTGCTCCCATAGATCGTGGCTCAGGATTACGAAACGATCCTCGCCGGGGGCGTCTTCGCCGGCAGAGAAGCTTCGCCCAACCTCGGGACGTGTACCCAAGACTGAGAAGAATTCAGCTGAGACTGCGCTTCCGGTCAGACGAACGGGATTTCCGACGTGCGAGAGATTGAATTCGTGTCCCTCGGCGTAGGCTGCAACCTCCATGGTGTGGACTTGCTCCCGCATCGCAGCAAACGCACCTTTAGGGTAGGTTCCGGTCACGCTGACTAACTCAGACGGACGGGGATAAGGAAGTGGTTGGAGGAGGATCCCGCTGACGAGACTGAAGATTGCAGTGTTCGCACCGATGCCGAGCGCGAGCGTAAATGAGGCCACTGCGGTAAATCCAAGGCTCTTGCGCAACTGCCGCAGGGCGTATCGAACATCCTGAAAGAGGCCGGTCATTTCTTTTCCCTTGTTACTCGTAACGCAGCGACACGATAGGGTCGACCTTGGCTGCGCGCCTAGCGGGTACATAGCACGCCAGCATGGCGACGAGAACCAGAACCGATCCGACGACGACTATCGTGAGTGGGTCATTCGCGCTCAACCCGAACAAGAACGACTGCAATGTGCGAGCCAGGGCTAGCGCTCCGATTACGCCGATCGCGACGCCCACCAACGTAGTGCGAATTCCCTGCACGATCACCAGACGCAGAATATTTCCGGCTGACGCACCTAAAGCGATTCGGACGCCAAACTCCCCAGTGCGCCGCGCCACTGCGAACGCCATCACTCCATAAAGGCCGGTCATCGCCAGCAACAATGCCGTTCCAGCGAATGCGCATACGAGCGTCAGGCTAAAGCGGCGTGACCTCAGCGATGTCGAGAAAACCTCCGCGAAAGTGTCGAAGACGGGAGGTACATTTGGATCCAGATCACGAAGTATGGCGCGAGCATCGGTGATCACGGTGGCCGGGTCTGTGTCTGCTTGCAGCACGGTCGTGAAGCGATATGTTGCTTGCGGACGCTGGCGATAGTTGACGTAGACAGTCGGACTAGGCGGGATTTCGACGCTCATTTCACGAGCGTCACCTACGACACCGATTATCGTGATGGGACGTAAATCTCCATCCATGTTTCCGAACTCGACTGTGCGCCCAATCGGATCCTGACCAGGCCACTTATCCTTGGCCATGGATTGGTTGATCAGCGCGACATGCGGGGCATCCATGACGTCTCGATCATCGAACCAGCGGCCGCGAATCAACGGGATTCCGATCGCTCGGAAGTAGCCCTCACTCGCGGGAACATAATTTGCATAACCTGTGCTTCTGGCGCTGTGATACCAGTCCTCGAGTTCTTCGATCCTCTTCGGAGGATGGTCTCCGGGCATGATTTCCACATAAGTCCCGTCGGAAAGAGCCTCAGTCAGAGGCAATCGTCCGGTACCTCCAACTTCGTGGACTCCGGGTATGGCTCGCAGCTTGTCCAGCAGGCTGCTGAGAAATTGGATGCGATGGAGTTTCTCTGCATCTTCTTTCGCGAATGTAAGAGCGAGATCCATTGTGATGATGTGCTCCGTGCGGAAGCCAGGATCGATCGACAAGACCCGAAGCAGGCTCCGGCCCAGCAGACCTGCTCCGGTGAGTAATACGATGGTGATTGCGATTTGCCCACCAACGATGATGCGACCGATCCGGTGGCTGCGCGGAGAGACCATTTGCGATCGGCCATGTTCAGCTAAAGCTTGCTGGACGTTTCCCGACGTCGCTTGCAGGGCATTGCCAACGCCCAATCCGATGGCGATCAGGAACGAAAGACCAGAGGCAAACGCAAGCACGGGCAAACTGATTGAGACATCTCCCGAGAGCGAGAAACTTGAAGGAGCGGATCTCGCCAGCGCAATGACACCCCATCGCGCTGCCAGCACGCCGGCTGCGCCGCCTGCAAATGACAACAGCAACGCTTCGGTAAGAAATTGACGTACAAGCCGTACACGATCCGCTCCGATTGCGGTTCGAAGGGCCAGTTCGCGGGATCTTGTCGAAGCCTGGGCAAGCAGAAGATTGACTACATTGGCGCAAGCAATCAGCAGCAGAAATCCAACCGCGCCTGACAGAATCAGCAAGGCTGGCCGTACATCGCTGGTCAATGCGTCTTGCAAGCGAACGACAGCGATGTCCGTGATGTCTGTATAGTCTCCATACTGTTGTTTAATC
Organism: uncultured Acidobacteriota bacterium; assembly: GCA_963700225.1. GTDB lineage: Bacteria > Acidobacteriota > Terriglobia > Terriglobales > Acidobacteriaceae > Sulfotelmatobacter. The sequence goes on along the minus strand of CAVOWU010000008.1, from coordinate 72,746 downwards.
CGCCGCGCGATTGTGCTCAATTCCGGATAGGCTATCTTGGGCGTCACGCCGTCTCGCAGACGTCCGACCACGCGCCAATTATGGGCGCTGCGGCTGGGAAACCGCTCGCGAAGTTCGCGGGGTTCCCAAATCGCAGTGTCGTCCGGGAAATGAAAGTCGACGGGCAAAACCCCGACAACGGAGACCGCCTGGTTGTCGATCTTCAGCTTGATGCTCGAAAGATCTCGTGGGGCGCCCAAGACATCCCGCCAATACGCATAGCTGATTAAGGCTGTTGGGGCTGCGCCGAAATGTTCGTCTTCCGGGGCGAACCCGCGGCCCATGACTGGCGCTACTCGCATCAAGGACAAGAAGTCGTGCGACACGAGCGCCACAGAAACGCGCGACGGTTGCGTGTCGCCGGACACGGACTCTGGCCCGGTGACATACTCGGCTACGCCATCAAATACATGACTCTGCGAACGGACGTCCTCAAAATTTGGATCTGTGAATTCCATTCGATGACCGTTCGCGCTGACTTCCGATAGCTGGACGATCTGGTTCGGCTTTTCGTAAGGGAGAGGCCGCAGCAACACTCCATACACCACACTGAAGATCGCGGTGGTGGCGCCAATGCCCAACGCCAAGGTGAGTATGGCGATCGCCGCAAAACCACGAGACTTGTGCAACATGCGCAGCCCGTAGCGAATGTCCCTGATTAGACCTTCCATAAAGATGTCCTTTTTCACTCGCAGCGCAATGCGACCATTGGATCAACCTTCGCTGCTCGCCGGGCTGGAATGTAACTGGCCAATAACGCGACCGCAGCGAGGAGCATGGAGACTATTCCGAGCACAAGCGGATTCCCCGGCTTGACGCTATAAAGCAAAGTTCCGAGCAGGCGGGTCAACCCGAGCGATGCCACCACTCCAAATGTGAGGCCCACAAAAACCCATCCCATGCTGGCACTCAGGATGAGATTCAAAACGTCCCCCTTGCGCGCGCCGAGTGCCATGCGAATTCCGATTTCCCGCGTCCGCTGGGACACCGAATAGCTCACCACGCCAACAATGCCAACTGCGGCCAGCACGAGTGCCAATCCCGCAAAAGCAGCCAGCAGAAGAGCAGGAAAACGTCTCGAACCGACCGAGCTTTCCACGACATCCTGCATCAATGTCACATCTGACACCGGACGCTCCGGCTCTACCTCGGCCAGGGCCTTCTTGATCGCGGGAATGTATGAGGCGGGAGCACCCGTCGTGCGGACAACCACGCTCATCACCGGCCAGCCTGCCTGCGGATAAGGCCGAAAGAACTGCGGATTAGTGTCCTCGTCCAAGCCAGTGTGATGAACATCCGCGACGACACCTACAATCGTGAGGCGAGCGCCTCCCTGCTTGATGACTCGCCCCAGCGGATCTTCTTTGGGCCAGTACTTCTTCGCCATCGACTGATTGATGATGATGACGCCCGGAGCTCCCAGACCATCCTGGTGCGTGAATTCGCGGCCCTCCAACAACGGCACACCCAGGGCGTGAAAGTAGTTAGGGCACGCGACCGTGTAGGACGCACTCGGTTGATTTTCAGGGCCAGGATCTGGACGGCCTTCGATGTCGAAGCCCCGCCCGGCATTTCCGCGCATAGGCAAGTGTGCGACCGCTGCAACAGCCACTACTCCCGGTATGGCGCTTACATGCTCATCCAGATCTCGACAAAACAGAGGATGGCCCGGCGGACCTGTGTAGGTCTGCTCCTGCGGCAGAGACATATCCATAATCACTACGTTCCTGGCATCAAAACCGGGATTGACTCCGAGCACCCGCGACAAGCTTGCGATCATTAAACCGGCGCCACAAAGGACAACGAGCGCCAAGGCGACCTCACATGCGACAAGCACGTGGCGAAGGCGGCCTCCCCCGCTGCTCGCGCCGCGTCCGCCTTCTTTCAAAGGCTGCGTGAGTCCCTCGCGGGCCGTGCTTACGGCTGGAATCAATCCGAACAAAACTCCCGTGCAGCACGAAACCAGGAATGCGAACGCGAAGACGCGGCCGTCGAGCGGAAGCGTGTCGAGTTCGTGGAGCGGCAACAATTGCAGGGTGTCGGGGAGCACAGACGGCAAAACACTCGCGCTCCAAGCTGCGAGTACAAGACCGCAGCAACCGCCAAGTAGAGCCAACAGCACACTCTCTGTTAGCAACTGCCTTGCGAGGCGAATGCCGCGCGCACCCAGCGCTCGCCGTACGGCAAATTCTTTCTGCCGGGCTGCGCCACGAGCCAGCAGCAAATTGGCAACGTTCACGCAGGCGATAAGCAGAACAAATCCCACCGCAGCGAAAAGCGTCAGCATTGTTGTCCGGACAGAAGACGAAGCGTAGTCGGCCATGGGCACGACAGTCGCACTCATCTTCGGAAGATCGTTCGGATACTGACGGGCCAACCCGGTGCCGATCACGGCCATTTCTGAACGAGCCTGCGCGACGGTGATACCCGGCTTCAGGCGCGCAATGGAGAGAAAGCTGTTCTGGTCCCGACCCTTATCCGTCTCGGTGTAACCGACGGGAACCCACAATTGGCGCGGATAGCTCCAGAACTGCCAGCGGAACTCCGGCGGCATCACTCCGATGACCGTGAAATCTTCGCCATCGACTCTGATCGTCTTGCCCACCAAGGCGCGATCCGCACCATAGCGGCGCTTCCAGAGACCATAACTCAGGATGATTACGTGATCCTTTCCGCGCACCTCTTCCTCAGGCATAAAGTTGCGGCCGAGAAAAGGACGCACCCCCAACACATCAAAGAATGTTGACGACACTCGTAGTCCCGAAACTTGCTCGGGTTCCCGGTTTCCACCGCTTGGAGCGAGGTTATAGCCACGTCCGCCCGAATCGAAGATCGCAATATTTTCGAAGACATGGTTCTGGCGAGTGAAGTCCCAGTAATTGGGCGCCGAAATGATGTTGTAGTCGTCTGTGCCTCCGAACGTCTCCCAGACCATTACTAGGCGATCGGGTTCCGGGAACGGCAGTTTCTTCAGAATCGTCGCGTTCATTACGGTGAAGATCACTGTATTGGCGGCAACGCCCAAGGCAAGGGTCAGCACAGCAACGGCGGTGAAGCCGGGATTTTTCCCCAGTTGACGAACGGAGTATCGAATGTCGTTCCAGAGTCCGGTCATAGGAGATATTCCTTACTCGTAACGCAGCGCTACTGACGGATCGACCTGCGATGCTTTTCTCGCGGGGATATAGGTAGCCGTCAGCGCCGATACTGCGAGTAGTACGGCCACCGCCGCAAGAGTTTCTGCATCCCACGAGCGGACGCCGAAAAGCAGGCTGCGAATTAACGTTGCCGCTCCGACCGAACTCACGAGACCCGCGCCAATTCCGATTGCAATCAGCCACGCTGCCTCTGTCATGATCAACTGGTAGACTGCCCCGCGCTGAGCCCCGAGTGCCATGCGCACACCGATCTCGCGGGTTCTGCGGCTCACGGAATACGCGATCACGCCGTAGAGACCAACGACACCGAGCACCAAGGCCAGAAAGGCAAAGCCTCCTACCAGCCACGCGGAAGAACGATGGAGATATGCTGTAGGCGAATTGCTGATTCTCCCGGTCATTGTGGATTCGTCCATGGTGCCGATACCGGGATCGATTTCGCGGATGGCTGCGATCATGGTTGGCAACAACGATGCCTCGTCTTGTGATGTCCGCACGACCATAGAGAAGTAGGTGTCGGGACTTTGATTGAATGGGTAATACACGGCAGGCCAGATCTGCGAGTCCAGCGAACCGTCCTTCACGTCGTCGACAACGCCAACAATTTCCTTGATCGACTTCGGAGTCAGTTCGGTATCGCCGATCTTCTGACCGATCGGATCTTCTCCAGGGAAATATTTGGCCGCCAGAGTCTTGTTGATGATGACGACGAGTGGCTTCGAAACGTCGTCCGCTTCGGTAAAGTAGCGACCGCGCAGCAACCTTGCCTTCAGAGTTGTGAAAAAAGCAGAGTTGATGCTCCGTTCATTTACCTCGTTGTGCTCGCCGTTATACGGGCGCCCCACAAACCTTATCCAATCGGTATTGCCGTTGAAGCTAACGGGCAGGACAGTGGAGATGCCAACGGACTGAACCCCCGGTAAACTCGCCATCCGGTCCACGATCTTGCGGCCCATTTGAGCCTGCTGCTCTTCCTTTGAATAACTGGCATCCGACAAAGCGACTCCCACCGTGGCCAGATGTTCCGGCTGGAACCCAATTTCGACGTGGAGCAAGCGATAGAAACTCTTGCCAAGTAATCCGGCGCTGACCAGCAAAACAACCGCCACCGCGAGCTCAATGACTACGAGATTTGCACCAAAGCGACGCCACAGCGTGCCCGCGTACCCGCGACCGCCCTCCGCCAGCCCTTCCCCAATTTGTGTCAAGGGCAACCGCAACACAGGCGTGAATGAGAACAGAATGACCGCACCTAACGAGATGGCGGCGGCAAAAGCCACGACGTGCGAGTTCATCCCAAGGCCGGACAAGTACGGCATGCCTGCCATCATGTCCTTCGAGATCAAGTTCGTCAGGAGTCGCATCGCAGCTTGGGCCGCAGCGACACCAATGAGCCCCCCCGCGACCACCAGCACAAAGCCGTCGGTGGTGAATTGCCGGATCAGCCTAAAGCGTGAAGCTCCGAGCGCTCCGCGCACCGCGATTTCTCGCTTGCGGCTTTCGGAGCGAACCAGCAGTAGGCTCGCGACGTTCACACAGGCAATCGACAGCAAGAGCCCCGCTCCGCCGAGCAGTGCCAGCAAGACGGGACGAATGTCTGACACAACCATTTCTGAAAGAGGCGAGACGAAGGCTCCCTGACCTTTATTACTGTCGGGATACTGCAATTCCAGTTGCCCTGCGATGGCCTGCATGTTTGCCCGAGCGGATGCAACACTCACACCATCTTTCAGCCGTCCAATTCCAATGAGGTTGTGGCAACTTCGTCTTCGGGAACAGCTGTCATCCGCGTGAAGCGTCGTCCAGAATTCAGTATTACCGCGGAGAGCAAACTGGAAGCTCTGAGGCAGGACTGCAATGATTGTGTAGGTCACTCCACTAAGGGTGACGGTCTGGCCAGCCACGTCCTGCCGCCCGCCGAATCTCTTCTGCCATGTGGCATAGCTCAACATCACGGTGTGGGGTGCCGCGGGTAAGTCCTCCCCCGCGCGAAAGTCACGGCCAAGAATTGGCGCAATTCCCAGCGTCCGAAAAAAGCCGTCGCTTACTCGCGTCGCAGCTACTGGCTCCGTTCCGGTTGGCGTTGAAAGCAGATATCCCGTTGGGTCCCAAACATCCATCGAACTGAAGACCTGATTGAGTTTCTTCCAGTCGAGATAGTCAGGATAAGAAAGATTGGCATGGGGAATCATCGCCACGCTTTCCGTGACCAGAACAAGCCGCGACGGATTCACGTAGGGCAGCGGCTTGATCAGCGCCGCATCGACGAATCCGAAGATAGCGACGCTGGCGCAGATCCCGAGCGCGAGTATCAGAATCGATGTTGCGGCGAACCCTGGGTTCTTGCGCAGCTGCCGAATCGCATAGCGGAAATCCTGCAGAAGTCCGGTCATCCTCAGTTTCCTTTCATTCGTAGCGCAACGCAACCATGGGATCGACATCAGCCGCACGTTGTGCGGGCAGGTAGGCAGCCACCAGAACCACCACCGTAATCGCGACGACGGCTGCCGCAATCGTGGCCCCATCAAACGGACTCAGGCCGAAGAACTGCGATCGCACGGCGCGTGTGGCTGCCAGGGTCACCGGAAGACCGATCGCAATGCCGATTCCGAGTAACCACAAAGACTCTTTCAAGACCATCCAGAGAATGCGTCTGGAACGGGCTCCCAGGGCGATGCGGACGCCGATCTCATTGGTGCGCCGGAGCACGTTGTAAGTCATGACGCCGTACAGTCCAACGCAAGCCAGCGACAATGCAAGGAGTGAAAAGAAGCCCGAGAGTTGTGAGATCAGGAGCTCGTTCTCCATGAACTGATCGACCTGTTCACCGATCGTTTTGACGTCAAAAAGCGGCAATGCGGGATCAACCTGCGCGATTGCGGCTCGAACTTCGTTTGCAATCCTTGCGGGATCACCTGCGGCCCGTATCTCCAGAGAACCTGCGAACTGATCACCACCAGTCATTTGTTCCAAGGGAAGGTAGATCATGCGCTTCGGTTCTTCTCGCAGATCGTTGTACTTGGCATCCTTCACGACGCCGACGATTTGCCAGGAACCCGGGACCCCTGGATCGTCGATCGTGAACCGATGGCCAACAGCATCTCCGCCAGGGAAGAAAGTGTTTTGCCAGCGTTTGATTGACCACTACCGCCTTCATGGACGTGGCCGAATCCTGGGGACCGATGGATCGTCCTTGCAGAATCTCAATGCCGACGGTGTCGAAATACTGCGGTGAGACCTGATTGATCCTGGTCGAAAGATCTTCGTCCGGAATTGGCGAATAGCCATCCATAGCGATCAGCGCCCGCCAACTTCCCCCCGACAATGGAGGACCTCCGGACAGAGCGACGGACCTGACACCAGGCAATGCGCCAACGCGCTGAAGAAGGCGTTCGTGAAGACCCCTGAGCTGCTCCGCTTTGTATCCAGCAAGCTTTGGGCTGGAATCCACGAGCAACAAGCTGTGGCGATCAAAACCAAAGTCCTGATTTCTGAGGTTCTGCAGCGTGCGGAGGAATAGCCCCGCCCCCACCAGCAGTGTGAGCGACAATGCCACTTGTGCCGTAACCAAGATCCTGGGCAGCATTCGACTGGAACGCATCCCCGTACCGGTCGCAGTCCGAGTGGATGAACTCAAGGCGGTTGCGACTCGAGTCCGGGACGCTCGCCACGCAGGTGCGAGTCCGAACAGTGCTCCGGTCAACAACGAAACTCCGAATGTAAAAGTGAGAACGCGAAGATCGGGATGGGCATCAAGACCCGAAGTCTTGGATCCCTCGACTACGAAATTCACAAGCAGCCGAGTTCCCGTAAAGGCCAAAAGCAAGCCAGCGAGACCGCCAATGAACGAGAGCAGTAATGCTTCTGTCAGGATGTGTCGTAGAACGCGCGTCCGGCCCGCGCCCAGGGCCAACCGAGTAGATATCTCCCGCTCACGCGCGGCTGCCTTGGCAAGTAGGAAGTTCGCCAGGTTGGCGCAGGCAATGGCAAGAACGAGGACTACGACTCCCATCAGGATGTAGAGCGGCTGCAGGAATTGGTCGCGCAGGCGCGACGTGCCTCGGCCACCCGGCAGCATATCGATGTAGATCTGCGCGATCTCCGCCCGACGCTTATCCGATATCTGGGCGCCTTCCCGTTCAACCATGAACTGTTGGATTCGCTGAGTCGTCCACGCCTGAGCCTGCTGCAAGCTGGTTCCGTCTTTGCGCCGACCCATCATGTGGATCCAGAACAGACCATGGGGATTTAGCAGCGACGGCTGCAACATCACTTCCTGCTGCATCGTGATGGGTACCCACATGTCTGGAGTTTCAGGATTCAACTCCTGTCCAAAAAAGGCGGGCGGGGCTACACCCACGACCGTGAACGGAGTTCCACTAATCGTGAGAGTGGTGCCAAGGACCGAGGGAGCGCCGCCCAGCGTCTGCTGCCAGTAGCGATAGCTGAGGACCGCGACAGAATTTCGACCCGGGGCGTCGGCGTCTTCGGGCAGAATCATTCTGCCCAATGCCGGCTCGACACCCAAAGTGGCGAAGAACGTTCCGGACACCACCTCCGCAATGGCTTGCCCGGCAACTCCGCCGGAACCGCTCCGCACGCTGACCCTGATCGGTACACTTCCAGTCGCGCAAACGTTTTGAAATGGATCGTGGTGCCCTTCGACCTGCTTGTAAAAATCGTAGGGAAAAATGTCCAGAGGTCCTGGCCCGATTCCGTCGATCACTCCGCCGAAGCTGGCGCTCCCGAACGAAACGAGTTGTTGGGGATTACGCACCGGTAGCGATTTCAGGATGAGGCCGTTAATGAGAGTGAAGATCGCGGTGTTCGCTCCGATCCCCAGGGCCAGAGAGACAATTGCAATGGCCGTAAAACCCGGGTTTCGGCGCATCTGCCGCAAAGCGTAACGCACATCCTGGAGAAAATTGCTCATACACCTGTCTCTTGCATCAACTTCTTCAGTTCTTCTTCAGCGACAACCTTTCCGTCGAAGAGATGGACTTCGCGCTGGGCATGCTTGGCGAAGCGCGGGTCGTGCGTCACCATGCAGATCGTGGCGCCCTCTTTGTGGAGATCGGCCAAAAGCTCCATGACCGCTTCGCCGTTGCGCGAATCCAGGTTTCCGGTAGGTTCATCAGCCAACAGAATGGATGGCTTGCCTCCCAGCGCTCGGGCGACGGCTACGCGCTGCTGTTGACCTCCTGAGAGCTGCGAGGGATAGTGCCGGACGCGATGCGCCATGCCAACGCGTTCGAGCGCCTCCATCACGCGGCCCTTGCGTTCGGCCGACGGCATCCTCTGGCGGTAGGTCAGAGGCAATTCGACATTCTCGTAAACGGTGAGGTCGCCGATCAGGTTAAAACTCTGGAAGATGAACCCGATTTCCTGATTGCGAATGCGTGCTCGTTCGGCAAAGTCGAGGTTCTCGACTGGCTTGCTATTCAGGAGATAGCGGCCGCCGGTAGGCGTGTCGAGCAACCCGATGATCGACAACAGCGTCGACTTGCCGCAGCCCGATGGGCCCGACATGGCTACGTACTCACCTTTGTTTACCGAGAGATGAACTCCCGAGAGCGCGTGCGTCTCGATCTCGTCGGTGTAGAACACCTTCGTCATATCCGTAATCTGGATCAGGGATTGGCCAGCGTCAGTCATGAAACGTTCGCCTCGCTTCCTTAGTCTTAGATTTCCAAAATGTATGTTGCTTATTCCTGGAGCCGAATCCGGTCTGTGTTGTCCCAGCGCGACATATCCGAGAGCACAACGGTATCGCCTTCGTGCAGTCCCTCTACTACCTGAATCGAATTCACCGAAGCTCGACCGACCTTCACTGGAACTCGGATCGCGTCGTGTCCATCACTGTCGAGTTTGAACAGACTGATCGTGCTGTTTTCCTGCCCAAAAGCCGGGCGCCCGACATACAGGACGTTATCCAGCCGCTCCAGGTCGACGGTGCCGTCGACACTGAGGTCCGGTCGCGCACCTTTCGGTAATTCTCCAGTTAGTTTGACGTCGACGGTGACCGTCCCGTTTTGTACAGCGGGATCGACGCGCATCACCGTTCCGGAGATCACGCCATTGTGCGTGTCGACCGACGCCGGCTCTCCAATCTGGACGTCGCGAGCTTGCGTCTCGGCGACCTTTAGTTCCGCCATCAGATGGTTTGGCTGAACGATTTTGGCGAGCATCGCGCCAGGAGACACATGCTCTCCGACGTGCAACGGCAACTCGACTAGAACTCCGTCGATTTTTGCCCGGACTTTAAGGGCATCGAGCTGTTGCTGTTTCAGCTCGGCAAGGACTCGCATCTGCTCGACCTTCGCTTGCTGCTCGGCCAACTGCGCGTCAATCGATTTTTGAGTGCTGGCCAGGCTTTGGTTCTGAAGGTCATTGCGGATGGTGAGCTCGTCCGCCTTCCCTTTTGAATTCTTGTAGGCCAGGCCGGAAATCACGCCGAGATCGTAGAGCGCCTTGTCAGTTTCCGACTGCAACTGGGACTGCGTGTAGTCGGCTTTCACTGTGGCCGCGCTCGCCCTCTGATTCATGTAGTCGCTTTCCAGCTTCATGCGCTGGCTCTGGAGCTCGGCCTCGGCCGCCTTCCATTGCAGATGGGCGTCGACCGCCGCCTGTTCGACTTGAGAATTACTCATATCTAAAAGGACGGTGTCGGGCTTCACGAGTGAGCCCGGGAGCATGCGAATGCGAAGAACCGTGGCTTCGGTTTCGGCCGGGATCTGCAGCACCGACTCCTGCGAGGGAACTAATGAGCCGATCCCGCGGACCTGGCGAAGCATCGATCCCCGCTTCACGGAATCAGTCCAGACGGTGCCGCGCTCAACTGTTGGCGCGGCCGGCCTCAGCCGGTAAACGAGCACGGTTAGCACTGCGACGACAACCACTATCACCGCCGCGACGGCGATCTGGCGGCGGCGTTTGCGTTCTTTAAATTCGGGGCGGGCGATATCCATCACGAAAGGGGTTGGCAACTGCCGCACCACTCTACCGTCTACGCAACTAATTGAAATCGTTTGAGATACGACTCGAACATAACAGCCCACGACGCATAGAGATGTCCGGTAGGGGATTCGACTGTCCACAGACGGACAGTTCTCGGTTCGTCCTTCTCCGGCTGTCGCCGCTGATCGCAAGCCGCTTGCCTGCGTTGCGAATCATCCAGACAGGAATGGCGTTCGGTGTTTGGCCTTGCTACGAAACCGTCGCGCTGGCTTGCGGGACGGCGGCTTGCCGACGAACAAGAAAGTGGCATGCGACGGCGAACAAGGCGGCCGCAAGGTAGCTCAACGTAAACCCCGGACTTACGAAAAAGACCCAATTTGGCCTCGACTCCGTCTGCGGAAAGTCCGTACGCATGAATCACACCAAATAGTGAGAGCCCGGTCCCTGCGAGGAACCATCCAGCGGTGTGCAGGAAGCGACGGTCCAGCATGTGCGCAATCGCCGCAGTCCAGATCATCGACACTAGAAGCGCTCCTTGGCTCAGCGCGATCAAGCCGTAGATCGGCAGCTCATCGCCAAACTTTGGAGCCGCCTGTAAGAGGCTCGATCCTCCCTTTCGCAGCGCAAGATCTACCAACTGCAAACCCCACGAGGCCAGCATTGGCAGAAGGCCAAATGCCACTGCGATGCAGTGCGACTTCGGAACTTCTTGAAAGGCCTGGGCGATCATCACCAGCCCAAACCACACAATGACAATCGCCACAACCTCCAGCGGAACGTAATGCATGATGGGAGAGATCAAGCCTGTCGTGCAGATGAGCAGCGTAACAACCCCATTCAGGATGGAGTAGCCTACGCGCGCGCCGTACGCTTTGTGCGCCAGATGCCCGAAGTAAAGAGTTGTCGGAAAGGGACTGCCAAAAGCAGCTGCGGCGAGCGTCGCCACTCCGTTGACCATCAGCGATGGACGCGTCGCGTAGTCGTCGCCTGCCACCTTGACGCTCTCGAGAATCTGCAGCGAGACGATCGTGTCCAGAACACTCATCGGCAGGATGATCGAGAGATACTTCCAGCCCTCGCTTTGACGAAGGAAATTGAAAATATTGACAGGATGCGGCAGATAAATGCCGAGATGGCCGAGCGGTGGAGCGGGCGGCAGATGATAGAGATGAAAGGCTTTCAACAAGCCGACCAGAGCGAGACCGGCAAGGATGCACAGCATTCCGCCGGGCATTCGCCAGGGCAAGCGAATTTGACCGCCATACACCGCCAGAATGATCACCGTCGGCAGCAGGGCGAGCTCCGGGGTCTGAAAGATTCTCAGGATGAACCCCAGACACAGAAAAGCTATGGCGATACCTGCAAGCGGACACAGCAATGCCGCCCGCGGAGTGTGACGCCGCAGCCAGTCAGTGCAGAAGGCTCCAGCGGTCTGCACTACACCGCTCACAAAGCAGGCGAATATCCCGATATGCCAGGCTAGCTCCGAATCGTGAGAGCGCTGGTAAACCGGCAGCATGATGAGGAACACATACGCGAAGATCGTGGGAGTATTAACTCCGAAAGGAATCGCAGTCACATCCGTGCGGTGCGTTCGTTCGGCCAGTCGGTGTGCTTGCCACGCATAGAAAATGTTGCCGCCGAGAATCGAAAGCGCAACCGCCGGCATGATGCGCTTCGCGACAAGGTCCAGTGGGAAACCGCAAAGAGGAGCAAGGCCGGCGATGAGCAGCAGGTCCGGGAAGCCGCTAAAAAACAGCCCGAAGAATCCGTCCAGATCTCCCGGAACAAACCAGCGGAGAGGCTGCGGCGCAGTCCCGACTTCGATGGCGCCCACGCTCATGCGGTTCCGTATTTCAGACCAAGTTTCGACAGCCATTTCCGGTAAGCGATGGCGGCTCGATCTGATCGCAAGTGCAATTCTGCCTGCAAATCGAGCGGCAGCAATTCTGGGCGCTGCGATTCCACGATCGGAATATCTTGTCTGCTGATTAAGTCTTGAAACTCGCGTAGCTCTTGGTCGGAAGTGTCCGGCGCGTAATTGAGCGCCATGACGAGCCACGCCAAACTCTCGCGCTCACCGACCGGCGTCACAGAATTGAAGATGGAGAATCGCTGTTCGCGACGCGACTTCATAAAATGCGCTGTCAGTGGTCGCTGGACGCGATAGGTGTACTTCACCTGAGCCGATTGCCCGGTTCCGTCCGGATCGGGTTGCCAGACAGCGATGTCCTTCGCCAGCACACCACCGGAACCAGTCTCGACTTCATAGTCTGTAATCTCGGTGTGCTTGGGATCGCCCAGAAATCCCGCATGGACGAACGGGAAATGCCCCACATCCAGAAAATTTTCGATCACTCGCGGCGCATGCGCTCGAAATAGATATGGTCCAGCTTCTATCTTTCGGAAGTTGCCGTCATCCCACTCCGGAAAGCACGGAACTTTCCCAACCGGATCCCCCACGCACACCCACACAAGGCCATATTTTTCAGTCACGCGATAGGACGTGGCACGCGCCCGGGCCGGCGGGGACTGTTCGGGATGAGCGGGCATCCGAACGCACTTACCGGAGGCGTCATACTGCCATCCGTGATAAGGGCAAATCAGGCACGAGTCTTCAACCCGGCCGCCGGAGAGCTTGGCGCCGCGATGCAGGCAGAGATCCTGCCAAACATAAAATCCCCGTTCGTTTCGCCAGAGCACCAAGTCGCGTTCGAGCAAACGCACCGCCCGCACTGCACCCTGGTCTACATCGGAGAGTCGGGCGACCACGTGCCAATCATTGAGAAGAACCGGATCGTCAATCATAGCGAGCCGGGCAACCGTTTTCTGTCAGATGTTCCCTTCGCTCCGAATAGTTTCCCTGCCGAGTTTGCATCGTCAGCGAAACAAAATATCATTGCGTCTTCACGAACTGCAGCGTGTAGGCCGTCGCCGGATCAAATGGCTTTTCGATCACTTTCAATTCCAGGAGTTGGTTATACATTGTCGTCCAGCGTCCCGCTTCCATGTTACCGAGTTGTTTACCGGATCGATCATCTCCGGCCACAAAGCCTCCATCCCGCAAAGCTTGCCAAGTGAACTGCATCCATTGCGGATTCAACGCGGGATTTGCTTTCGAAACGGCTGCGTTGCCTAGAGTCGGATCGTTCAAGTAATCCCGCCACCCTTTGATAGAGGCCCGTACAAACTTGGCCACCGCGTCAGGATGCTGGTGCAGAAACTCACGAGTGGTAAACATGACGCGATACGGATTGTATCCGGCATCGCTGGTCAACAGAACTCGAGTCTCGACGCCAGCTTGATGCGCAAAAAAAGGTTCCGAGGTCGCGAATGCCTGCTGGATGTATTGCGGGTCCGCCACAAAATTCGCAACGCTGAAGATCGCCGGGACTTCGCGGACGCCGTCGAGTTTATAACGCTTCAACAAATACTCGAACCACGTCGAACCCAACTTGACCGCAACCGTATGACCGTTGAGATCTTCAAAAGTACGGATCGGCGAGTCCTTGCGGACCATGATCCCTTGCGGATCGCGCTGCATTGTGGCTGCGACAGCAACGAGGGGTTGTCCACCTGCGACAGATTCGAGAATCTGGTCGGAGCTGGCCATTCCAAATTCAGCCGCCCCGGAAGCTACTTGCTGCGGCACGACCACATAGGGTCCACCCGGCTGGATGTTCAGGTCGAGTCCCTCGTCTCTGTAATATCCCTTCACCAGGGCTGTGTAGAAGCCGCCGTGTTCCGGCTGGGGGTACCAGTCCGCCTGCAAAGTGACCTTCATCAGGTCGGATGGCGCACCTGGCTGACCCGATGATCGGTGGCAGCCCACGAAAAGCGCCGTCGCGAACACGGCGATGCAGAGCGCACCGTAACTCCAAGCTTTCCGCATGAGTGGACCGGGTCGAACTTCTGTGCAGCAGCCTAGCACCCTTCCCCGCGTGCCGAAGAAAGCACGAGTACAAGATTTACCGATCCGAGCATGCCATTTTTTCGATTGTCGAGCGTAGTGTGCTGCTGCTAGAGTGCGCCAATGGCGAGGCCGGCAGCCGGAAGCATTGGTGTCGCTCGGCTGGACGAAGAGCGCATGCGCGAGCTCTATCGCTTCACCGCTCGCACACTGGAGACCGCGCGGCCCGTTCCATTCGGGGCGCTCATCGTAAATACCCAGAGCGGTGAACGCTTGGTGCGGGCGACCAATGCTGTCATGCGCGAATCCGATCCCAGTTCGCATGCGGAGTTGCGGGCTGTGCGATTGGCTTGCAAGAAGCTCAAGGGGCCGAGTCTGGCCGGATATACGATGTACTCGACCTGCGAGCCGTGTCCGATGTGCATGGCGAATGCATTGTGGGCACGTCTCGATCGGGTTGTATTTGGCGCGACCATCGCCGATGCCAGCCGACACTGCCTGCAGATTTACATTCCGGCCAGCGAGATCGCCAGGCGTTCCGACATGAATTGCAAGGTAGACGGGCCGATCATGCGGGAATTGTGCAGCACACTTTTCACACATCCGAATATGCAGAAGGCCTTTCGCAACTGGAGCAATCGTCGATAGGGAAAGCGGCGGCGTTGAGCATGCCTGAGACTTCGATATGACCCCAGATCTCGTGAGCGCGCTGGTTTCCATTCTCGACGACGACTCGCGCGTGATTACGCACCCCCAGGTCGTCGAGCGGCTGTCGCGTGACTTCTACTGGTACTCTCCCGTATTGCGCAAGCAACTGGATGGCAAGGTTGGCGATCTGGTGGTGCAGCCACTGAGTGCCGACGAGATTCAGAAAGTGCTTCGCTACTGTCAGGCCGAAGTACGTTCCGGTCACCGTCCGCGGCGCAGGAACCGGTAACTATGGTCAGGCGGTTCCACTGCATGGTGGAGTGGTGCTCGATCTTGCGCGCATGGATCGGATCGAATCGATCTCGGATGGAGTTGCAGTCTGCCAGCCTGGCGTTCGTTTAGGCGCTCTCGAGACGGAGGCCAAGAAGCACGGATGGGAGCTTCGCTGCTATCCTTCGACGATCGTTAAGGCGTCGGTCGGCGGCTTTCTCGGCGGCGGTTCCGGTGGAATCGGCTCAGTCGCACATGGCGGCCTGCGCGACTTCAAAACCGTTCGTGCGCTTGAAGTTGTCACCATGGAAGCTGAACCACGAATTGTTCTCCATGAGGGAGAAGCGGTTCACGATATTTTGCACGCTTGGGGAACGAACGGCGTCATTACCAAGATCTGGCTGGCTCTAACTCCAGCCGTCGAGTGGTCACAGTGCGTGGTTGCCTTCGAAACCTTCGATGCCGCCTTCGACTTCAGCGAGCGCATTGCCACGGATGAGTCTTGGAACAAGCGGCTGGTCACAACCTTCGAGTGGCCGATTCCTTCGTTCTTCACTCCCGTCAAACAATACGCACCATCAGGCAAATCTCTGATCTTCTTTCTCATCGCGTCGGAGCAACTTCCACCGCTAGAAACCGCGGCGCGCCAAGCGGGCGCTGAGATTACGTACTCCGGTTTATATGCCGGCCTGCGAACCCTCCCCCTCCTCTCGGACTACACCTGGAACCACACTACGCTTTGGGCGCTAAAGACCGATCCGGCCTACACCTACTTGCAGTGCGGATTCGATCCTGCCACTGTGCGCGATCAGATGAAGCAGTTGCGTGAACGCTTCGGCAACGAGATCCTCTTCCACATGGAATTCATGAAAAATGGCTCTGGCCAAGTCATCCCTGGCGCGATCCCACTCGTCTACTACACGACCGAAGAGCGGCTGAACGAAATGATATCGCTCTGCCGGGAGATCGGTGTCTTCGTCGCCAATCCGCACGTAAACAACGTGGAAGGTGGAGGCCGATACCGTGCCGATAACGTCCAACTGCTCGCCAAGATGCGCTACGACCCGAAGGGTCTGCTGAATCCGGGCAAGATGATCACCTTTCGCGCTGAAGAGGTAGCGGCAGCAACGGGCACTTCACGATGAAGACATGGATCCCCGACATCCGCAATTTCGCTTACCTAAACTGGAAACAGGTGGACGCGTTACCGCGCGAATCAACATTGCTCGTCTTACCGACCGCGGCCATCGAACAGCATGGACACCATCTGCCACTGGCAACCGATACCCTCATCAATAATTTATTGTTGGGGCATGCTTTAGAAAAAGTATCCGCGGAACTGCCCGTGTATGCGCTGCCTCCCGTTCACTATGGCAAGAGCAACGAGCACATCGGGTTTGCGGGTACGTTGTCGGTCAGCGCCTCTACGTTTATGGCGGTGCTTCGCGATCTGGGAGCCAGCTTGGCCAGTGCCAAATTCCAGAAGCTCGTCCTCTACAACACCCATGGAGGAAACACTGCGCTGATTGATGTCATGGCTCGTGATCTCCGTGCCGAGTTCGGATTGCGTACTTTTTCACTTCATGGTTCCGGTGGAATTTCATTCGAAGGACTCAGCCCGCAAGAGCGCGCTTATGGGTTTCACGCCGGCGAGGTAGAAACCGCACTGTTGCTGGCTTCCATCCCAGAACTGGTCGACCGGAATGCATACACCTCGAACTACATTGCCGACGTGGCAAGATCCGAACTGCTGCTTCCCGAGAATGCTCCAGCAACTTTCGCATGGCTGACTCGCGACATTGCTCCTACCGGAGTGATGGGCGATCCGCGACCTGCGACTCCAGAGAGCGGGGCGCGCTGGCTCGATCAAGCCTCCACCCGATTGGCGGCCGCACTTGAAGCGATGGCACGCTTCTCCAACCAGCATTGAGCATGAGCCCCCGATCATGAGCAAAGCCGATTGGGTTGATTGTGGTCACGGAGTACGGCTCGAGCGCGGCGTGCGATACCCCATGTCGGACGGTACTCATCTCGTTTCCGACCACTATTATCCTCCTCAAACCGGGCCGCAACCGACCTTGCTCATGCGGCAGCCCTATGGCCGTGACATCGCTTCGACTGTCGTCTATGCGCACCCTATATGGTTCGCACGTCGCGGATATAACGTCGTCATCCAGGATGTGCGAGGTCGCGGCGATTCCGAGGGCGAGTTTTATCCATTCCGCAGCGAGGCTCGCGACGGGGCAGAAACGATTGCGTGGTTGCGTCAGCGCGCCGAGTCGAACGGCCGCGTCGGCATGTATGGCTTTTCCTATCAGGGAGCCACGCAATTGCTGGCCGCCGCCGAACAGCCCGAGGGTTTGGTCTGCATTTCTCCCGGGATGACGGCGTGCGATCTCTACCACGGCTGGTTCTATCGCCAGGGAGCACTCCGCCTATCTTCCGCCCTCGGTTGGGGACTGCAGATGTTGAAGGCCGACGCTCGTCGCAAAAAGCTGCGGGAAGCCAGCGATCGGCTTGAGCAAGCGTGGGCCAATCTATCGCTCCAGACCGGCGTGTTGCCGTTCCGCGACAATCCAGCGCTCCAGGGCGAAGATCTGCCCAGGTATGTTCTGGACTGGTTCGATCATGCTGAGTCCGGAGAATACTGGTCATCTCTGGACGTAAGTCAATCGCTCCAGAAAATATCCGTCCCCGCGTTGCACTTTTCAGGATGGTACGACACTTATTTGGAGGGTAGCGTCGACGGATTCGTTGCGCTCTCTCGCAATGCGGGTAGCGCCTTCGCTCGCGATCATCAATACCTCATTGCTGGACCGTGGCAGCACATCCCATGGGGCGATCGCGTCGGCTCGTCGGACATTGGCAGGGAAGCTCTTATCGACACCGATGAGATTTTGTTGCGATGGTTCAACCATTGGCTGAAAGACTCAGGCGAATTCGCGCACGAACCGAAGATCCGCCATTTTGTGCTAGGAGAAAACTCCTGGCAACAAGCCAACACCTTTCCAGAGACCGCGAGTCGAGCGTTGTATTTACACAGCCGGGGCAAAGCGAATTCGCGCAAGGGCGATGGCACGCTTACGTCAATGCTGCCTACGTCCGACGAACCGTCAGACGTCTTTGTCTATGATCCGGAAGTTCCGGTGCTTGCGCCGGGTGGGCCTGCGGCCGCGAGCGGCTCCTTCGATCAAGCCACGTTGGAGTTAGGCAATAACGTGCTGGTCTACACTTCTGAAGCGCTCTCGGAAGCCTTATTGATCTTTGGAACTCCGCGCGTTTCTCTCTTCTGCTCCAGTTCATTGTCGACTACGGACTTCACCGCAAAGTTAGTTCGACTCCGGCCGAGTGGCTCCGCGGAGTTTATCTGTATGGGCATCGCTCGCTCGAGTTGGCTGTTTGCGAAGACGGGCTACGCCGCGGACCGAGTCCACGAGTGGAAGTTTGACCTCGCTCCTACCTCATGCTGTTTCGCCGCCGGCGATCGAATCCGGCTGGAGATTGCCAGCAGCGCCTTTCCCTTATACGACCGCAATCCGGGGAGCGACGTGCCGTCTTGCCGCGCAACCTCATGGGATTGGCGCCGCTCGACTCAAATCATCCATCACGACGAACTCCACCCTTCTGCTCTGTACCTGCCAGCCGGCGAGGGCGCACGATGACGCAAGAATTCATTGCGCCCCAGGTTGCATTCGTCGGCGTCAGTAAGATGTATGCGAACGGACGCGTAGTAATCAGCCCACTGGATCTCACCATCGCCAAGGGAGAATTCGTCACATTTCTCGGTCCCTCCGGTTGTGGCAAATCCACAGTGCTCAAATTGATATCCGGGCTGACGCCGGCGAGCTCGGGGACAATTCGGATCGACGGCATGACACCGAAAAACGCGCGGGAGACGGTCTCCTACATTTTTCAGGATCCAACTTTGCTTCCCTGGCGCACGGTGCGGCGCAATGTTGGCCTCGGCCTGGAACTGGAGGGCGTCAACAGCGACCGTCGGCGGAAAACAACGGCGTCCCTGCTTAAGCTTGTCGGGCTTGAAGAGGTCAGCAATGCGTATCCGCGGGAGCTTTCGGGCGGAATGAAAATGCGTGTCTCGATAGCGCGGGCTCTGGCCACGAATCCGCGACTGCTGCTCATGGACGAACCTTTTGCAGCGCTCGATGAGATGACGCGCGATCGTCTGAATGAGGAGTTGTTGCGACTGCGCGAGGAACAAAACTGGACGGCCGTCTTTGTGACTCACTCAGTTGCCGAAGCGGTTTTCCTCTCCACGCGAATCGTCGTTCTCGCTTCGAATCCCGGACGCATCCACGCAGTTGTGCCGGTTGAAATTCCTTTCCCCAGAACTGCCGCACTCAGAGCTTCAGCGGAATTCGGGACACTCGTCCTGCAAATATCGCGAACTTTGCGGGAGGCCGCACTTTCATGAGACGACTGCTCCCGTTGGTCAATGCGTTATGTGTTTTTGCGGCCTTGCTTCTCCTTTGGCAGTCCATCCTGTGGATATTTCGCGTACCGCCGTTTATGTTGCCTTCGCCGTATGCAGTAGCCAGTGCGGTGGTAGCGCGATTTCCCGCCTTAATGACATCGTTGATGATCACTGCAGAAGAAGCCGGAGGCGGTCTCATCGCCAGTGTGATCGCTGGAGTGGCTATCGCGCTGATCTTCGCTCAATCACGCTGGGTGCGCCGAATGCTCTACCCCTACACAATCCTCCTGCAGACGGTGCCGATCGTAGCGATCGCACCTCTCATTTTGATGTGGGTCGGAGCGGGCACGGCCTCGGTGGCGCTCATCGCATTCATCATTTCGCTGGCCCCAATCATTGCCAATACGACTCAGGGATTGATCAGCGTCGAAGAGAACCTTGTGCACCTTTTCCTCATGCACAACGCTACTTCCGGACAACTCCTGTTCAAACTCCGATTGCCCTATGCCGTACCGTCTTTGTTTGTGGGAATTCGCATTGCAAGCGGTATTTCGGTGATCGGAGCCATAACCGGCGAGTTGTATGCCGGGTCGACACGCGTCGGAGAAGGAGGTTTGGGGTACTCCATCCTCTACGCTTCGTCGCAATTGCAGACGGCCTATCTCTTTGCGCTGGTATTAGCAGCTACGGTTCTTGGCTTCGCTTTCTTTTTTATAGTGATGTTTCTGGAGTGGTACTTCCTGCATCACTGGCACGAATCGGCGCGAGTTTCTGAAACCGAGTGAGTTCCACGGTCGACCGAGGAGGCGGACATGCTACGACTGGAAACGGAAACCGGATGGTGGTTGGTCACGCATCCCGACCATGCTCGTTTGGCGGGGGCTTTCGCTGAACGCTGGGGCAATGATCGCTTTCTGCCGCCGGAGCCTCGGACCCACGTTCTTAAAGGAATTGCATTCCACGACGACGGCTGGACGGCCCGCGATGCCGCTCCACAGATCACGCGCCAGGGAAAGCCGAGTGCCTTCTCAATTGAGCTGGTCGGTAAGTATTCGGCTTTCGAGGAGATTGACCTCGCGGATTATCTCGCCGTCCGCGACCGGGCAGTGCGTCTAATCGCCTCGCAAGATCCTTATGCAGCAGTCCTCATTTCGATGCACACCTACAGCCTGCTATCGGAGCATGCCGATCGATCGACGATCTCTCCCGAACAACTGCCGCTGCTCGACGAGTTTCTGCAACAGCAACGGGACCTTCAACAGGCTCTTGCGCGCGACATTGCGGCGGACCCACTGTTCTCGGCAGAACACGCAACTGAATCCGCAATCCGGGATCACTTTCGTCTGCTTCAGGCGACGGACAATCTGTCTCTACTCACTTGCGTGGACTTCCGCGCACCCGCTCACCTGCTGCACCCCTTACCGCTGCGCGACGGTAGCTACAGTCGGGTCGCGGTCACCGCCATCGATTCGCGCCACTACGTACTCGATCCGTATCCCTTGAACGAGACTTCTATTACGTTCAAATTTCCTGCCCGACACGTCCGCGGCAAATTATTCTCGTCGTCGGCAGAGCTACAGGAAAAGTTTCGCGAAGCGCCAGTAGAGACGCTTTCCGTTACCGTCAGTTCGAACTAGTCCGGGTACGTCGGGGGATCAAGAAATCGCCTCAGGGTAGCAACGAAACATGCGCCGAGACGATTCGCCATCCCTCGGGCAATCTCGCCCACACCTGGCTTTGGCGGCCGCGAACCGTCTTGCCATCGACAGTGCGCTCAAACTCCAGCGTAATGCTTCCAAGGTCACGCCCGAAGGTCACAATGTCCAGCCGCCGGATCTGTCGCGCCAGATTCACATGGGAACGTCCCTTGCGGAAGGCAACAATCTCATCGATGCCGTACAGATTCTCGGCCAGCCCCATGCGGACGGCGTGCGGGGAACTCCAGAAAAGGTTCGTGAGCGTCTCTACATCATTTCCAACCAAAGCCGCTTCGTAGCGCGGATAGAGTGCTCGCAGCTCGGCGACGGTGTCAAGATCATTGATGAGCAAGACTAGAAGATCCTCCGATCCGGGAGCACTCGCTTCGGCATTGCGGCACTGACGGTGTACATGGGTTCGTTCACCACCTGGCTCAGACGCAAATGCATCGCAACGCTGCAGAGCAAATAGGCATGCGCATCGGAAAAGCCCCATCGCGCGATCAGGAAATCGATCATGCGCGATGTCGCGGCGCGAGCAGCGTCAATCGCATCCGTTGCGGATTCGACCACGATCCATGCCTCCGATTCGTGCGCAGGTGTGGAGCTCGATTCGACGACCGGGCCAGCGATCCGCTTCTGCTTATGCACGTCAAATCGTAGGGTTACATCCGCGGGACATTCAATTCCGTTGATGCAGACCTCGCCGTCCCCTTGGGCCGCATGGGCATCGCCTGCCGAAAACAGAGCCCCAGAATTCAACACAGGGAGATACAGGGTGGCTCCGGTACAAAGCTCGCGCACATCCATGTTCCCGCCAAACATTCCCGGGGGCCGGGTTCGGAACTCGCCGTCTTCTCCGGGTGCCACTCCCATAACACCACAAAATGGCCTCAACGGAACTACCGCTGGCTCAAGCGACCGGCTGACGGCCTCATCTAGTTGCCAGTGAAATAAGTAGGGTTCTTTAAATCGATCTTTCAGGAATCCGAGTCCGGTGATGACGCTTGACCAGCCCCAACCCTTATGCGCGACCTCGAGTACATCCACCTGCAACACGTCTCCGGGCTCTGCGCCGTGCACAAAGATTGGGCCCGTCAAAGCATGAATACGGCCTCGATCAATCTGCAAGAACTCGGCCACCGTCATTCCCGGCCGAACCTGCGCGCCACTCGAATCCACGCATTCGAGATGCACGATATCGCCGCGAGCGATGGACAGCCGCGGGGGAAGCGCGCGGTTCCAACGAGAATGCGTGGGCGCGGCCGGGAGCGAGTGTTTCGCCACTCTACACCTCGACCGTCATCTGCACTTCGACGAGGGCATGCTTGGGTAGAGCGGAGACTCCAATCGCAGCGCGCACGTGACGTCCAGCGTCGCCGAACACCTGAACCAAGAGATCCGAGGCCCCGTTGATCACCTTCGGCGAGTCTTGAAATCCAGCGATGGCATTCACATATCCGTTCACGCTCACCACGCTGCGCAACCCGTCCAGTGATCCTAAATGTTTCTTCAGCACCGCCAGCTGCATGAGGGCACAAGAACGCGCAGCCGCGTAACCATCCTCGACCGTGCGATCCGCGCCCACGGTCCCAGTGATAATTTTGCCTCTGTCCATCGAGATCACTCCCGACAGATAAACGATTTGCCCAATGGTCTTGGCGGGTATGAAGTTCCCGCCCGCCGCAGGCAATTCAGGGAGCTCGATGCCTAGCTCCCGCAATCTGGTTTCCATTCCCGTCCCCATCGATCCACAAACCTCCGAAGCACGTGAAGTGGAGTCACTTTACCACAGCACTCTTCCATTCTTGCCTCCTCGCGGCTGCTCCGATAACATGTGCCATGCGAAAGCAATTGACGGGTGCCTTTTCTGCGGCGAGCGCTATCGTTGCAGTCGCAGTGGCACTGCAACTTCCGTTCACCGCGTCATCTTCCACTCCGAGTCTGATCGCGAAGTCGCATAGCCAACGCCGTCTCTGAAACTGATTTGGCTATCGATGGAGACCTTGCCAATCTTCCCTCCGGAAGTACTCGCTTTCTGAGCCTTGACGATTTGCTTAGCCTGCCCTTGGTCAGCTACACGGTCGCCGATGATCCGAATTTCAAGGGCCCGACAGAGATCACGGGTGTGTTGCTGGAAGATCTCAGCCGTGCACTCGCTCGCGATTCCGCCGCCGAGTTGATCGTCGCAGTTTGTGACGATCAGTACCACGCCCACTACCCGCGCAAATATCTTGCGGAGCATCACCCTCTGCTTGTTCTCAAGGTGAACGGCCAGCTTTCCGAAGGCTGGCCCAAGGATGCGGAGGGTCAGGGTCAGTCGATGGGGCCCTACTTGATCTCACATCGCCAGTTTGCTTCTCGCAGCGAGACGCCTCCCCATCAGTATGAGCGGCAAATTCCCTGGGGAGTGGTCGGCCTACAATTTCACGAGGAACAGTCGTTCTTTGCCGCGATTGCACCGCCTCGCAACGCTTCCGATGCGGCAGTTCAAGCCGGATATCAGCTCGCCCAACAGAACTGCTTACGCTGTCACAATATGGGCAATGAGGGAGGCTTGAAAGCCCGCCATCCGTGGCTAGTGCTTTCGGCATGGGCCATGGCATCTCCCGAGCATTTCGCCGATTACGTTCACAATCCACGGGCCGAAAATCCAAACGCGCAAATGCCGGCGAACCTCGACTATGACAGTGCGACGCTGCGGGCCCTGACCTCGTATTTCCAGACCTTCCAGACGCCGGAGAAACCATGATCCTGCGCGCCGCCAAGATCTTCCTGGTTTTCGCTGTGGCCGTGTTTTACACAGTCGTCGTCTTCAACAACATCACTGACTACGACTCCAACTACCAGTTCGTCCGGCACGTACTGATGATGGACGCAAACTCTTTGGGCAACCACGAGATGTGGCGCGCGCTGAACTCGCCGCGATGGCACACCATTTTCTATATTTCCATTATCTGCTGGGAGTCGCTGGTGATGTTGCTTTGCTGGTGGGGCGGGGTGCATTTGGCGCGTGCATTTCCCGCGCCAGCGCTTTCCTTTGTGCGGGCTAAACGCGTTTCGGTGGCAGCCCTTACACTGGCCTTGCTGATGTGGCTGGTCGCGTTCCTGACGGTCGGCGGTGAATGGTTCCTGATGTGGCAATCGAAGACCTGGAACGGCCAGGACGCCGCCTTCCGGATGTTTACTGTGATCGGAATCGTGTTGCTGCTTGTGGCCCAACCGGATTCGGACACGCAGCCGTGATCGTCAAATGTTTGAAGCGTCCGGCGTGCTTTCGCTGGAATCTCGGCAATCCTGAGCCAGTAGCCACTTCATTGCTGATATGGCGCAAGCCATCATTTTTGCCCGCATCGATGCGGCGTGCTAAACTTCGCCAAATGGCCGCCAAAAAGAAAACAAAAAAGAAGGCGTCGAAGTCCCGCAAAACTACCAGCAAGAAGTCGAAGGTCTTGAAATCGACAAAATCCCTCAAGAGACTCACCAGGAAGAAGACTGTCCTGAAAAGTTCGAAGAAAAAGAAGGCTTCGGCCAAAAGGAAGTCTTCGAGTAAGAAAGAGACTCGAAAGAGGACGAATCGCACGGATATTTCCGCGTTCTCGCGCCGATCTCAATCGGATGAACAGTCGGGTGATCTACAGGGTTTGTCTCGGCGCGAGGCCGCCGATTCAGAGAGCGTCGAAGAGTTGGTTGAAGAAGGAAACGCCTTCGAAGCTGACGTCGTATCGGGTGTGGAAGACGCGGGGAATCACGACGAACAGGAAGTTCATACCCACGAGGTGCCGGAAGATGACGTGCCCGGCGAATATCTGGATAAAGATTAGATTGCGTGACACCCCAACGGGTCTGCCCTGCTAAGCGTCTACCCCGCAGCACCTGATCTCTTATTCAACGCCAGCTGCAGGGATGTATAAACCGCGGCAACGCCAACGATCAGGTTTGCAACAACCACCGGAGCCGAGTGGATCAAAACGCCGTAGAGCACCCAGAGCGACGCGGCGGCCGCCTGAATCTTTCGCAGCGTCGATGGCTCTTTGAAGAAATACGAGCTTGAGAAGACCGCTGTTGCCGTCCAGCCAATCACGTTCAACCACATTTCGAAATCCCCCTAGCCTACTGTATTAAGCACTCGCCGCAATTGTCAGCGTATCTGTGCGCGCCTTTGCCCATTCCTGAAGCACCAATCCCTGTGCTCCGAATACAGTCCGAATGCGCCCGGAATCGTAGCCGGCAATATCCTCCAGGATCGGGACGAGCACGCTGAGAGCATCATCGCTAAGTACCGTACGCTTTGCAATCTCGGTCAAGTTCTTGTTCTCGGAGACGCTGATCGTCAGCCCATCCAACCGGTTGATATGCAACATCACATGCACATCGGAGCAGCCGTCGCCGACATAAACCAGGCGATCGTGTCCCACGCCCGCGCGGGCGCGCAATTCCTCAATGACCGCGACCTTCCCGTAACCCGCAGGCGCTCGAACAATCGCTTGAATCTCGCCTGTATGGTCGTCATAACGGAAACGCGTTCCATGAATGTGGCTATCCGGAACAATGCCGGCCAGCGCCGATCGAATAACTTCCTCCGGAGCCGACGAAAGAATGTGCAAAGAGAAGTGAAGGTCCTCCAGATTCTGAAGGCACCGTGTGAGCACTTCAATGTTCGACTTCAGACGAACAAGCTTGCCCACTTCGATGAGGTGCTCCTTGCGCACGCAGCGAAAATCGGGATCATGGAGAAGCAGATACGCAAGCTCTCCACCTTGCTGCACCAGGTGAATGTTCGACAAACCTGCAACTCTCTGCTGGAAGTCCCGGATTCCGAGCATCTCGCTCAGCACGACACCAGAGTCGTTGCGGCTCAGCGTCTGGTCGAAGTCGCTCACCAGCAAGTATTCGCGCTTCTTCTTTGAGGAACTCGTCAACATATCAATCTCCCGTGCCGCCCGATGTCGGTCTCAAGACTCAGATTTCAGTGGAGGACAACAAGGTCAGGATTCGCAGTACCGCTACAGAGCTGGCATGCAAAACATCAACTTCGCGGAGCCCAGCTGCACTGCCGGATGCGAAGTAAATCCAGAATGAATGAAGTGCGAAAATGAGTCCAACGCAAAGAATTTATAAGAGCGATTCGCGGGCGACAGTCACTAAAGTAACATCGGCTATCAACTCGAATACAGTGGATCATTCGACGAAATAGTCGAGCCTCAAATGACTCCTCTTCCCTGCCGACCCTCCGCCCTTCCGACAGCAGCGAACTCCCTGAACTCACCTTAGCCTGACACTCCACGATGAACACGACCGATTTTGATGCAAAGGTGTAAGAGTCTGCGCGACAATCAGCAACCCCATTTGACAGAATTACGTGCTCACGAAGAATCTATTCTGCGAACACCTTTGAGACGGGCAACTGCCTGGGGAGCCTACCGAACAAATGGAAGCGAGCCCGATTCTCTTTCGCGATCTGACTTACATCTTCCTCGCCGCAGTGATCGGAGGCTTGATCGCCTGGCGCATTGGTCTCCCGCTGATCCTTGGATTCGTGCTGGGTGGGATCGTAATCAGCCCGTTTACTCCTGGGCCACATTTGTCGGACCTGCACACGTTCGAAATATTTGCGGAAGTTGGCGTGGTGCTGCTGATGTTTTCGACAGGGGTTGAGTTCTCCGTTCCCGATCTGTTGCGTGTGAAATGGGTGGCACTTATTGGGGCGCCGATCGGCATTCTATTCATTCTTGGTCTCGCAGTCGCGGTATCCAAGCTCGCCGGATTCAGTATTCGAGAGGGTGTCGTTATCGGTGCGACGGTTTCGGTCGCCAGCACTATGGTCTTGGTGCGCCTGCTGGTTGACAGCGGAAAAATGGCAACGACCGTTGGCCGGGTGATGATCGGAATCACTCTAGTAGAAGACATTGCCGTCATCTGCATGACGGTGGTCCTTCCCGTATTCAGCAGTTCAACGGACGGTCTATTTGCGAAAGCAGCATGGACGCTCGGGAAGGCATTAATCCTGCTGATCCCACTGGTTGTCCTCGCCATAGCTGTGATCCCTCGGCTGCTGCGGCGCGTTCGGTTGACGTGCAACGCGGAACTCTTTCTGCTGGTCGCGATCGCAGTTTGCCTTGGGACCGCGGCGCTTGCACAGGCAGTTGGCTTCTCGGTCGCGCTCGGCGCGTTCCTCGCAGGCTTATCCATCAGTGGCTCTCCCGACCTTCACGATGCGCATACGCAGCTCGTGCCCTTGCGCGATGCCTTTGTGGCACTTTTTTTCGTTTCGCTCGGAACGCTTATTAATCCAACTGTCCTTTTAGGCAGCCTGCCGCTTCTCGGATTGATGCTTCTCCTGATCGTGGTCGGCAAGTTTATTGTTTGGGCATTCGTCGTGTGGATATTCCGCTACCCGCGTGTGGACGGCAGTCGCGGTTGCTGCGGGCCTCACTCAAATCGGCGAGCTCTCGTTTGTGGTCATGCAGGCCGCGCGCTCGTCTGGAATGGTCGCCGACAACGTCTTCAGCACGGTGATCGCAGCTTCTTTGATTTCGATATTACTGAATGTCTTTATCGTTCGCGCTACGTTTGCCTGGATGAGGCGCAGCGTTCCCGAGGAAGTCGTGGTTGCGTAGATCGCCCTTGCACGGCGCGCAGCTGCGGTTCGAAATCCGAGCCAGCTTCGTTGGTCGGCAAAAATCCTGGAGGTTGCATCAGTGGGTAGAACGGGCGTGAGGAAACTGGTCTTACTCTGCTGCATGGCTCTGGCAGCTACGATTTTTCCCGCAGTTGCCCAGGAACCGGCGGCGCTTGCACGCCAAGCCAGTCTCGCTGACCAACCTCAAGGACCAGATCTCCTCTCATTTGATGAACTCGTTACTCTCGCGGGCACAGCCAAGCCCGAAGGCTCCCTTGCCACCCGGCTCGATTCCCTGCTGAACACTCCTTTTGTTCACAGCGCAGCAGAGACGGAGGGCAGCCAGCCTCATCGTCCGAACGTAGCGGGTCTCGGCACAGTTCTTCGAGTCGGACTCTGGAACATAGAAAGAGGCCTGAATTTTGAGCTGATTCGAGCCGCACTCGGTGACCCAGCTCAGTTTCGCAGCATGATGAAAACGGAGGACCTCAATCCTAACCAGCAGGAAATCGTTCAATCCGAGCTGGCGACGTTGCAAGACGTCGACGTTCTGGTGCTGAATGAAGCCGATTGGGGCATGAAGCGAACCGAATACAGGAATGTCACGCGAGAGCTCGCAGCCGCTCTACATATGAGCTATGCCTTTGGAGTGGAGTTTGTGGAAGTCGATCCGGTCTTCGAGTTGGGAACGGAGAAGGTGCACTTGACCGATCCGCAGCAGGATCAGCGTCTACAGCAAGACTTGCAAGTGGATCGGGAACACTATCACGGCCTTCATGGAACCGCCATTCTTAGTCGGTATCCGATCGGTCACGCTCGCATCTTTCGTTTGCCCGTCTGCTATGACTGGTACAAGAAAGAATACAACTCGATCTCCAAGTTGGAACAAGGCAGGCGCTGGACGGCGCAGAAGTTGTTCCGGGAGCGCGTCGCGCGCGAACTCCGCCATGGCGGAAGAATGGCGCTGATCGCGGATATCTCTGTGCCCGACCTGCCGAGCGGACAGGCGACGGTCGTCGCGGCGCATCTTGAGAACAAATGTCCGCCGGGCTGCCGCCGACGGCAGATGCAGGCCTTGCTGTCTGAGGTTCAAACAGATCGAAATCCTGTGATCCTGGCCGGAGATCTAAACACAACCAGCGCGGACAATACGCCTACATCAGTCCGCAATGAAATCATGACTCGCGTTACCGATTACAAGTTCTGGATCGGCCAGGCAGTTTCCCACTTCCACCCATTCGGAATTTTCCAGTACACGCTGACACCACTCCGGTACTTCCACGGGTACCACGATCCAACTGCGTTCCACCTTCCGATTTTGTGGGACAACAAAGAGCGGCCGTTATTCAAGACCATGGAGAATTTCCGCTTTGCTGATAGTCGTTCGTTCGACTTCCGAGGTGAGCGCGAACGTACGCTTCCGCCGCGAGGCCGTACGCTCGCGGATAGCAACCATCGCGCCCGAAAGGGCTTCACTCCAACTTACGCATTCGCCCGCGACTTTGGCGGAGTCGTCGGCCGCTTCAAGTTGGACTGGATCTTCGTAAAGCCCTTCATCGAGGATCCTCGACGCAAGAAGCAGAGTTATCGCTTCGCTCCTCATTTTCCTGGGACCATGCGCGAGTTAAACGACTCCGTCGACGATCGAATCTCAGATCACCCGCCCATGACCGTAGATTTGCCGCTGGCTGAGCCGACTATCACCGTACGTTGAAACGATGTGGGGTACGCTCGAAATGGATGGATTCAGAAAACACTGAACTACGAAGACCCATTTGCATCATTCGCCACTGTCAATCGCCGGCGCACTGCTGGTGCTTAGGCCTCCTGGCCACCAGTTCCAATCGCCTGCAACGCGAAGAAGCGCAGGTCCAATCACAATGCGAACGAGAGTTGCATCAATCAGGACGGCTACTGCCAGCGTAAATCCGAGCATCTTAATCACCAGGAAGTTCCCGAAGGTGAACGCCGCGAACACTACGATCATGATCGCTGCGGCGCTCGTAATCAATCCAGCGGTTCTGGCCAGGCCCTCGGGAATGGCCTCCAATTCGCTCAGCCCGCTTCTCCTTGCTTCAAGGACTCGCGCGACCAAGAAAACTTCGTAATCCATGCTCAATCCGAACACGATGGCGAAGGCGACGATAGGCACAATCGGAAATATGCTTCCCGTTCCGTCAGGAACTCCGAAGAGCCTGCTTCCGTGTCCGTCCTGAAACACCAGGACTAACGCTCCGAAGGAGGCCGCCACCGAGAGCAAGTTCAGAGCGATGGCTTTCACCGCGGCGAAAAGCGATCGAAATCCACCGAGAAGCGCAATGAGTGTCCCTACGACGACCAGAGTTATTACCGAAACGAACCGATCCCTCACGATCGTCTGATAATCGGCCGTTAGCGCCGGGATGCCTCCAATGCGCAGCGTGGCGCCGGGGACTCCCGTGAGAGCCGGCGCTCCGGTATTTCGCAACTCTCGCACCCAGTTGACCTGATCGTTCAGGGAAACGGAAGTTGCGGGTAAAACTTCAATCAGCGCCGCTCGCCCGTCTCGACTCAGGAACGTTCGACGCGTCTCGCGCGGAAGGTTGTCGAGGCCGGAGCGGTCGCTGTCCGCCATCGTCGTCATCGAGATCACTCGATAGGAACGAGGGTCACTCGCGAGCCGCTTGCTGAAACGATCGAGTGCATTCCAGCCTGCATCGGTTTGTGCAATCGAATCCGTTGGAAGCTCAAGAATCACGCGCAACGAGTACACCATGCCAACCCGATCCATACGTTCAAGCGCGTGAAGCGCTCGCACCGATTCCGCCGCTGACGGCAACCAATCGCCCCTGGGAACGCTGGTATCGAGCCGCGCAGCCTGCGAGGCCAGGAGAAGCAAGGGAGCACCTGCCAGAAGGATGGCCAGCCAGGGATGAGCAACAATGACCTTCCCCCATCGCCTCCAACGGTTTTCCGTGCGTGCTGCCCGATGTTCATCCCAACTCGCGATAAAAGGCACTCGGCCAGCATTGATTCGCGGACCTAGTGCGGCCAACAATGCCGGAACGAGAGTGTTCGCCAGCAGCACGCTCATTCCCGCAACCAGGACTCCAGCCAGACCGATGGAACGGACTTCGCTGATGGGGACCGTCAGGAGGGCTACAAATCCGATGGCTACAGTCGAGGCTGAAATCAGGAGCGTCCGACCCGCTTGGCGAGCCGCAATTGCCGAAGCTTTGAGTCCGTCTCGCTCGACAGCGATCGCCTCCCGAAAGCGGCTGACCATGAGGAGTGCGTAGTCGATTCCTAAGCCAAGCCCCAGCATCGTGGATAGATTCTGAACCAGAATAGATAAGTGCCAACGCAGCGCCAGGAATCCGGCAATGGCCAGAGCCGTCGCGATCGCAAGCTGCCCAACCGCCACTGGAATCAGGGCCGCCACCAGGCTTCCGAAAGCCACCAGCAGAAGTATGAGAGTGGCAGGAATCACGAGGCTTTCGGCGTGTCGTACGTCGTCAGCGCTAGCTTTTCGAATGTCGAAATTGAGCGGCGTCTCTCCAGTCAGTTCGAGCTTGACCTTCGGATAGCGCCCCTGCAGCTGGCCCTGAAGAGATCTTGCGAGCTCGTGAAGCTTCGGGACGAGCGACTCGACCGGCCCCTCGTTCGAAGCAAGTCCCACCAGGACAAAAGTTCCTCCTCCCTTGCCCAGGAAAATAGGATCGCGAAAATCAAGACTGGAAACGACTCCGGATACGCCCGGTTCGTTCTTCAATCTCTCTTCGATCGTCCCTAACGCTTGTTGGCCCTCCTCGGAATCGGCAGGGGGAAGTCCTTGAACGACCAGGACCACGCGGTCCACAAATGGCGAACGAAAGCGAGTGGCCAGCTCCTGCGGGACCTTTCCCCCTTCGCTGCCTTCGATGCGAGTTGCGGTCTCCAGATGGCGCTCAGCGTGAAAGGAAAATGGAAGCAGCGTAAGAACCGCGACAAGGACGACTCCGGCCAACCAGAAACGGCGCACGTGCGAAAGATTCATAATTCCGCGCAAAATGGGTATTGGACTACTTTTCTTCGTTCGGCTTGTCGTAATTCGGAATCCTAGAGGATTGGCGGAAAGATCAGCAACACGGAATTTACCGACTACCCAAAATCGTTACCGCTAAGGAAATTCGCATCACGCGCGAACGCAAGTTGGGACTTCCGGATCGATCTTCACTTGGGTCTCCATGTCTCCCACAACCTCGATGGCGGACGGTTCGCATTCCGGACGGGTTCGTATTACTTTATTGTGTGGCAACCATACACGGTTTCCAGGAGGACCATTGCACAAACTCGCGCTGCTAGGGTTGTTTGCCGCTCTTCAAATTGGTGCCGCAGACCCCCGCATCGGCTCCTGGACGCTCACCTCTGCGCAGTCTTCCCTCGATCCCCCGAACAAACTTTCCATCACGTCTCTCCACGGAGCAGTACACGTGGCGATTACAGGCGAAAAGCACCTCGATTTTACGGCGAAGTTAGGCGGCCATGAAGCGTCGTCCGTGTTAGGCAATCCCGCGTTTAATCAAATCGAGCTACGAAGGATCGATAAGCATCAGGTCGAAGTCATTCAGAAAAAGGACGAGGCCTTGGTGGCGACGATTCGCGACAAACTCTCGAAAGATGGTAACGAGTTAACCAGCACGACTTCGCAAAACGGCCGCGCCGACCTGATCACCGTGTGGACGCGGAGCGGAGGAAAGAGGTCCGCCACTGACCTATTCGCCGGTGAATGGACCGAGGATCTGAGCAAGACTCGATTGCGACAGGGGTTGGTGCTCAAGATCGAGATGGACGGAAAAGATGGGGTCCGCTTTTCGGGTGACTTCAGCTACAGCGCCCGCTTTGACGGCAAAGAATACGATCTGAAGAACTCCCGCAACGACACCGTGACCCTTCAACTTGTCGACGCTCACACCGTCGATTCGATTTACAGGCGAGATGATCAAATCACCCAAAAGGATCAGTGGGTGGTTTCCGCCGACGGAGCGGAAATGACGCTAACCACGACTGGGAAGCTGGAAACTGGTCAACAAGTAAAAGAGACCTTGGGATTTCGGAAACAGTAGCGTTTTTCTGCCACGCTCCAACACCTCCGCACGGGTGGACTTCCTACCGGCTACCCACGGCGTTGAACTCGCGGGGCGCAACCGAGATGATTCCCTTGCGCTGCATGAATTTCAGAATGCCATTGACCGTTTCTTCGAGAGACGGATCCGGCTTGCCCCATGCCGACGCATCCCGAGCCGCCTGATAGCAAGAACTGTCATAGCGTTTGAACTCCATCGCCGAGATGTTATCGACAGAGTTCACCAGAAAGTCCAACAGCGGGAAGAGCAGATCTTCTTTCCTGCATCTCCGTATCAGCTCCGGAACGAAGTCGGGGAGACTGAACACTTCAAACTGCCGGCCGGTCGCCTTCGTAATCAGGCCGGTAATATCCAGCATGTTCGCGTAATCGTCTCTCACCACATGATACGTCTTATTCTCCGTACCCGGAGTCGTGGCAATTGCAACGATATTGTTCGCCGTGATGTCTGCGGGAACGAAACTAACTTGGTTCAGAGCATCGACTCCAATGCCGTGATTCACCATGAACGCGACCAGGCGCACAGCGATGTCAAAGTTATTCCCTCCACCGGTAATCGAGGGACTGACCAAGGCGGGCCGGAAAATCCGCGTAGCCAGCCCTTGGCGTTGCGCGTCCATCACCACTTGTTCCGATACCCACTTTGACTGGCTGTATCCAAAATCGAGAAGCTCCATATCCTGGTTGAAGTCGGTCTCGAATAGAACCTTCTTAACCGCCCAGCCAAATATGAACGTAGTCGAGACGTAATTGAAGCTCTTGGACCTCCCTTCGAATGCGAGTCTCAAGACCTCATTCGTCCCCATTACGTTCGCGTCGCGCATTCGGTCGTAGTTGAGGAGATAGTTTACCGTTGCGCCATTGTGGAACACCGTATCGATTTCATCCGCGAGGAAATCCCACGTCTCCCGCGTCAACGCCAACTCCTTCTGGCCCAAATCCCCGCAAACGGGAGTCACTCGAGTCTCGAACATCTCCATCAGTTCGGCCGGGCAGGGCCCCATTGATTCCATTGCCGCCCTCAGTCTTTGCCTGCCCTGATGCTCGTCGGAAGACCTGACGAGAACGTGTATCCTCGCATCGGTTTGCTCCAGCAGACTTTTTACGAGGAACGGTCCAATGAACCCCGTACCGCCCGTAAGCAGAACATTATTTAGGAGCGGTATTTCGGGCAATAACGCCGGCGCCGCAGGCTTGAAGATGAGCTTCCTGTCGTTGATCATCATCCGCTGTTCCGCTGCGCGCTGCTCTTCACGGAAAGCCGCCAAGGACTGCCGTAGCGGGCCCAGTGCTTCTTCGGGGGCATGCTCCAACTGTTCAGCCAGTTGAAACAGCTCGGCGACGCTGACGCGCTGAATGAGACCGATATCCACCTGTCTCGCCAGCATGTCGGCGTCTTTGTTCTTTAAGAGTTCCTTGATCTCGTGCATGAACACAACCAGATCCAGGGAATCCAGCCCGGCCTCGACGAGGTTGTACGATTCCGTGCCCGTCAGGTTGTAACGGGCTTTCAACACCTCGAAAGGTGACTGGCCCGCACAACCGGAGGATGAGAGTCCATCGTCCTTTTCCCGCGAAAACTCCGAGAGCACCGTAAATTGCCCCTGCAGCCACATGTGCTTGGTCTTATGGCGCATGATCTTGCCCGAACTGGTTCTCGGTATTGCACGGGGTGCGATAAAGGAGATCAGCGCCACCTCCACGTTGAGGTAGTTCCGGACAGCGGCTGCGATCTTCAGCGCATCCGGCAGCGCTTTTGGATTTTTTACTTCGGCAACGATCGCCAGCGCCGGCTCACTGTCTTCGTTAATCTGGAAGGCGGCAACGCAATTCGCTCGGACCAGGCCAGACGCCTTTTCCACCACCGCTTCGATATCCTGCGGATAATAGTTTTGCCCGCGCAGGATAATCATGTCCTTGATGCGGCCGCAAACGAAGAGTTCGCCCTCGTGGAAGA
This sequence comes from uncultured Acidobacteriota bacterium, assembly GCA_963700225.1. Lineage (GTDB taxonomy): Bacteria > Acidobacteriota > Terriglobia > Terriglobales > Acidobacteriaceae > Sulfotelmatobacter. The sequence continues at coordinate 37,952 of CAVOWU010000008.1, read as the reverse complement.
AACCCATATCCCCGGTGCGAAGGTAGCCGTCATCATAGGGGCTGTCGTCGACCAGCCGGGCGTGAAATAACTTGAGCGTCAGTTCAGGATTGTTCCAGAACCCCGGGCACTTACTCCCTCCGGCGATCCAGATCTCTCCGATTCGACCGGGTTCCAGAGCGACGTGCTTCTCTGGATCCACGATCTTTACGGTGAGTCCCGGCAGGGGAGTTCCGCAACTGACAATCTGAGTGGCCGCGCCGATTTCGGAAACCTCGGTGGTCATGCGGGCCTTCCCCAGGGCGACGGCGTTCTTGTTGACCGAGATAATGCTCCGGCCACGGAGCGAAACCGCCAAAGTATTTTCGGCCAGCCCATACGCGACAAAAAAGCTTTCCGACTTCAGTCCATGGGGCTGAAAGGCCTGCAGAAACCTCGTATACGTGTCCGGTTTGACGGGTTCCGCGGCAACCATCAGCAACCTGAGCGAGCTGAGATCGAAGGTCTCCAAACTCTCCTTCGAAAGCCGGCCGGCGCGCAAGCAATAGTCGTACGCGAAGTTGGGCGCTGCCGAGGCGCTGGCTCCATAAGTCTTGATCGCGTCGAACCACAGAGTGGGACGCTGAATGAAATCCGTGGGAGCGAAGCCGTAGGTTGTTCCGCCCGTGAGCGCGGGAAAAAGGTAGCAACCGATGAGCCCCATGTCGTGATACTGCGGAAGCCAGGAAACGACCACCGGTGCGTCGTGATCGATCACGAGTGGGCAATTGTGCAATATGTTTTCGTGCGTGACCATCACGCCCTTGGGATCTCGAGTCGACCCCGACGTGTACTGGAGAAACAGAATATTCGAAGCGCCATTGAAAGTTTCGTCCGAAACCGTATCGACGAAGTCTTCAGTTGCGATCCAACGAAGACTGGAAATGTAGTCGACGTCGACTGCGGACGAGGACACTCCGCTTCTGGCAAGATTTGTTTTCAGAGATCCAAGATAGTCTTTGCTGGTCAGGATGCCGGTCGCCTGACAGTCCTTTGCGATGTGGACCATCTTGTACAGGGCACCCTGGAAACCACGGGAACTGGGAGGATAGACGGGCACGGGGATCAATCCCGCGCGCACGCAACCAAAAAACGCGCAAATCATTTCGAGCCCCGGCGGGTAGGCGAGCAGTAGCCGGTCCTGCGCCTTAAACCCCTGCTCCTTGCGCAAGTGTCCGGCGATCACCTTTGTCCGGTGGAGAAACGACTCGTAAGAGTAGCCTCCAATCGGATTGCCGTTCACGTCGATGTACGAATAGAGAACTCGTTGCGGGTGCTGATCCCCAAGACTATCCAGTTTGTCTAAAATCGAAGCCATCATAGATTCGGATCGGTCTCATGGCGGTGGCACCGCCATTCGCTAACCTCCTCTGTCGAATGAGAAAACTCCACAAAAGAAAACAACACTCCCGCTGCTCCCCATGCACAGGGGCAGAGCGACTTCGAGAACAAGTACGGGCTGAACTCTTGACGGGCTAAACCGCCTGAGTTGGCGCTTAGTATCTGCGACAACACGTCCGCCGATTTTGCTACAACCTTCGTCGCCGCGCATCGCGGGAAGTCGGGCCCTGGGTAATGTCTTCCGACGTCGAAAGAGGCCGCAGCACCTCCAAGCCCATATAGGGCAAGTCCCGCCGGAAGCGAGACGAGGAAGTCCTGCGTAAGCCCCGCCGGGGGTCGGATAGCCCGACTCAAAGCGTATTGATTCGATATCACTGAGCGGCCTATGCTAGCAGAGATTTGGAGAAACGAGAACTAGGAATCAGGGCCACCGTGTGTCACTTCGGGGAACCTGTGCTGTCGTGCCGGGTCCGTGTGATCCCAAATTCCCTTGATCTTCCCAAAGTTTTCGAGCTAACATCAACTTTCAGCGCTTGCGCCAGAGGCAGAGTCTGGGCAAGCAAAAATCCACCATTAGCCTGGTCAACCCTCTGTAAATCAGGCCGGAAGCACCAAACCGGTCTAACATCGTTAATTGAGCCAGTACGTCCGAGACGAGGCGGTTATTAATCTGAACCCGGAGATTGATGATCTTGTGCCATCGGAGGCCTCTCTTAGGCACTCCGTGGTCGATTCCGCGACCGCGCCTTCATTCCCGAAAGTCCTGCGCCGCCGCCTCGACGAATTTTTTGCCGACGGAAGCATTTCTCCCAAAGCCGACCGGGCAATGTGGATCAAAATCGCCGTGGGGCTGGCGGTGCTGGCGGGCAGTTGGATTGCTCTTTACGCCCTCAGGCCGGATTCATGGAGGTTTGTCGGCCTTTACCTTCTAAATGCCATCGCACAGACCTTCCTTTTGCTCAATATCGCGCACGACAGCAACCACAACGCCATCTCGTCGGTCCGGTCGGTAAACAAGGCCTTGAACTATGTTTTCGATGTCTGCGGGATCAGCTCATACATGTGGCGCATCCTTCACCACCGAGGTCACCACTCCTGCATCAATCTCCACGGTGAAGACGACGCGCTAACGGGACGCGGCATCCTCCGCTTTACGCCCCACGAACCCCTGATGCCCCTGCAGCGGTTCCAGCACATCTATGCGCTTTTTCTCTACGCGGTGTTTTCCTTGGACTACGTGTTCGTGAGGGACTTTGAGTGCTTTTTCTTCCCCTCCCACGACTATCTGAAAATCAAGCATCCCTTGCGAGAATACGTCATCCTCTTTGCAGGCAAGGGGTTCTATGTCACCTACATGCTCATCTTGCCGGTCGTCCTGCTGCGGAAATCACCTCTGCTGGTCGGCTTGTCTTTCGTACTCGCCCATTTAATCATCGGATTGAGCGTAGCCCTCGTATTCCAGACTACACATTGCGTTGACAGCACTTATTTTCCTCTAAGCCGCAGCGAGTTTGATAACGGGATCTATCACATTTTCGCGACCACGGCCGACTATGCGACAACCAACCCTGTCGTCGGTTGGCTTGCTGGCGGGCTCAACCACCATATCGTCCACCATCTGTGCCCTTTTGTATGCCACACTCACTATGCTCCCCTGACCCGGATCGTCAAGGAAACCGCCGAAGAATATGGCATCCCCTATCGGCAACATCCCACAATGAGTCGGGCGATCAAACATCATCTGTTACTTTTGAAACGATTGGGAAACGGCGATCAGCTCTCGAGCACCTAAATTGATACAGATGACCAGACTATTCATTCAAACAAATCTCGCGGCATTTCCCACAGTCGTCCACTCGGGCCTGGATAGCGAGGCGTGACCTTGCCGCAGACCGTGCCTGCCGTCTCCCGATTTCAATCCTTCCTCGATTCGCGCGCGATGGCCCGCAATCCGGTGCAGGTTCTCTCGAAGTACACGGAACTTCACGGCGATACCTTCCGGTTCTACTTCGGCGGCGTCAAAGAGGCCATTGTCACCATCAACCCCGTCGTCATTCAGCACGTGTTGAAGACGAATTCGGAGAACTATCACAAGTCCGAAATTCAAAAGAAGCGGATGGGCCATTTCCTGGGAAAGGGCCTTCTCACCACTGAGGGAGAAGCCTGGCGGACGCAGCGGCGCCTCATCCAGACAGGTTTTGAACGGAAGCAGCTCGAGGTTCTGTCCTCGATTATGCAGGACTCCCTCTCCGACTCGCTGCGGGGCTTCGACCGACAATCCCGGACCGGCCCTGTCGATATCTACCCGCTCATGATGAAGATTACGTTCGCGATGGTGGGAAGATCTCTGTTTGGTGCTCGTTTGAAAGACGAAGACATCGACCTCATCAGCCGGGCCATCTTGACCGTCCAGGAATTTATGGTCCGGCAGACGATTCAGCCCTATCTGAATCCCTGGTTTAAGGTCTCGGGTGAACAGCGCAGGCACGAAGACATGCGAAACCGCGCTTTCGATGTCTTGCGCGACTATCTTCGCCGGCGGCGCAATGAGGCCCCGGGCCACGATCTGCTCCAAATCCTGATGGACGCCCGCTACAGCGACGGTCATGGCATGGACGATGAATTGATCGTCAGCGAAAGCATGCAACTGCTGGTTGCCGGCCATGAAACTTCGTCGAACGCCTTATCGTGGCTTCTCTACCTGCTCAGTTCGCGTCCGGATTGCGTCGACCGGGTGAGGCAAGAGTTCGATTCTGTCCTGGGCGACAGGCCACTGAGTTACTCGGACGTTCCGAAGTTCGAGTTCACAACCCAGGTCATACTGGAGGCACTGCGCCTCTATCCGCCATTTTGGATGGTCGATCGAATGGCGCTCGCGGACGACCGTGCAGGCGACGTCGATATACCCCGGGGCTCGACCGTCGTTGTGTTCATTTACGGGGCGCACCATGCGCAGCAGTACTGGCAGAATCCTGAGAATTTCGACGAAGAACGCTTCGCCAAAACGAAGGAGAAGCTTCACACGCCTTTTACTCACTTGCCCTTCGGGGCCGGGCCTCGGGGATGTATCGGTGGCAATTACGCCATGCTGCAGATCCTCATGATTCTGAATGCACTCCTGCGAAAATACGATTTCTGTCTGGTTCCTGGCCAGACGATCGAGGCGCGCCCGATGGTGATCTTGCGGCCGGAGCACGGAATCCGCATGACCTTCACCGAAGCAATCCCACGCGTTGCCGATAGATTATCCGACTGTTCAGCCTGATCTTTTTAATCTGATCAACCTTGATCTACCATCGGGCTGGGTTGTACTCTCGCGCTCACTCGAATGTCGGTGCCTGCCACGATCGTCGCTGCGCTTACGGCCCTGATCTGGTCTTACCTTGCCTTGGCAAGAGGAGCCTTCTGGCGAATCAAAAGCGCCAAACCCGAAGCCACAGGCAAGGTGGGATTTTCGGGCAATATTGTTGCCGTAGTTCCGGCCCGCAATGAGGCCGAACTGATCGGACAGGTCGTTACTTCCCTATTGGATCAGTACGTGGCTATTCCCGTCCTCCTCGTGGACGATGAGAGTACCGACGGTACAGCGGAGGTCGCACGGCGCGCTGCAGAAAAAGCCGGCAAGACCGATGCGCTGACCGTGATTCAGAGCAAGCCCCGGCCGGCAGGCTGGACGGGAAAATTGTGGGCGATGCACCAGGGCATTGAGCGCGCCCGAGCGTTAAATCCCGCATGGCTCTTGCTCACCGACGCTGATGTGCTGCACGGTCCACAGACAGTGGCGAGTCTGTGTCGCATCGCTTCGCAAGGTGATTACGACTTAGTTTCCTTTATGGTGAAGCTGCATTGCGAGAGCCTTGCAGAGAAACTGCTCATTCCTGCCTTCGTGTACTTCTTTTTCATGCTTTACCCGCCGGCCTGGATTCGCAATCCCCGGCGCTCGACCGCCGGCGCGGCCGGCGGCTGCATGCTTGTGAAAGCGGAAACTCTGGAGCGCGCCGGAGGACTGGAAGCCATTCGCGGCGCGGTCATCGATGACTGCTCGTTGGCCCGACTCCTGAAGCAACATGGCGCGCGATTGTGGATAGGATTAACAGATCAGAGCCAAAGCTTGAGGAGATACGAGACGTTCTCCGATGTCGAGCGCATGGTCTCGCGCACCGCCTTCAACCAATTGAAGCACTCCTCGCTGTTGCTGCTGTGCACCATTGCGGGCATGGTGATTACCTATCTGGCGCCTGTATTGCTGTTGCTAGCGGGTAACAGGTTGGCAATCTTCATGGGCGCGGCTGCCTGGGCTGCCATGACGATAACGTACTTTCCCGTGGTGCGCGAATATCGCCTGAACCCCGCATGGGCATTGACTCTGCCGCTGGCAGCTCTGTTTTATCTGGGCGCAACCATACATTCCGCGGTCAAATACTGGAACGGCACTGGCGGCGACTGGAAAGGAAGAGTCCAGGACGTTCAAGAGCGCCACATTAGCGAAACTCCTCCGCGTTAGATCGGCAGAGTGTATCGAGCAGACGTAGAGCCGCGCGGCTGATGATATGTCGCCACTCACCCCTGCTGCGCGAAGTAAGCTTCAAGCCTTCCGCTGAATCTGAAACAGAGCCTCGGGATCTTTCGCTGACGCAATGCCCGCCCAAACCCAGGCGTAGCGGCTCAGCAAGGAGCCAGCGAGGAAACATATCGCCGCGGCTCGACGTCCGGTCGCCGAGTCTGACACGAGGCGCAGCGCGAGCGCTCCCGGTCCGGCCAGCGTTCCGGCAATCCGAAACCCCCATGCACTCTTGCCACGGTGCAGCGGCGCGTTGACGGGAAGCCTGCTCAGTTCGAAGTGAACTCCCAGCAGCGTTTCGGCTACCGCGGCAACGAGTCCGAGGAGTTGTGTTGCGGGAATGAAAAAGCCAGCTAGCTCAAGGACTCCCGCAGCCCCGCCCACCGCCGAAGCTAGAAAATGAGGCGGAAGGGCCCGTCGATTGTGAGACCAGACCGGATTCGCCGTGGCGCCGATCAGCACGCCCGTGTAGGCCGCGAGAATCAATCCAGTCAGTGCGCCCGTGAACTCTCCAGCCCACCTTATTCCGATCGTGAGCGGGCCCACATACCCTCGCAGGATCAGTTCATTTCCTGCTAGGGCAACAAACACGCAGCCTGAAAATGCGACCAGGGTCCACACCCCGACTGACATCGGAGACTGAATTTTGGCAACTCTGAGCATGGCCAAGAATCGCGCAGGCCTTCCCAGGTCGGAAATCAGCAAAACCGGACAGATGGCTGCCCCAATAATCGCCACCCATAGTGCGGCCCGGACGAGAGCCTGCGTCTCGCCGAACATTTGTGCCGCGAAGGCCACCACGGCTGAGACTCCCGCAATGCCGCCAATGAAAAAGTAGAGTGGTACTTCCCAGGTCCAAAGCGGTGCCTTGAGTACGGGAAGGCCGTAATAGCTCTCTCTTCCACGAATCTGCTGGGGGTGCGTTGCCGGTCCGCGACGGTCGCCGCCGGGCTGTGTCGTCTCCGCCGCTGCCTTGCGGATTTCGTCAAGGCGCTCTTCGGTTGCCTTCGGGTTACGGGGAGATGGCGTAGATTGAGGCACGGGCTCGATTCCGTCAAAGTGCAAAAGCCAAGCAGACAATCACAAAAACGATCGCGGCAGAAATCAGCGCCGAGGCCCACGCACTTTTCAGGTAAGCCGACGGCGCTTCTGGAGCCGGTGGAAGATTGTAGTTTTCCGGCTCACCCAGAATCACAAAAAAAGCGTGAACACCTCCAACGCTGGTCTCTTGCGGATCGTACAGCCGAGCGTCGTGATACCCTCGGTCGCGCAGCTCGTGCACGCGATTCTTCGCACGCTCCTGCAACTCCTCGATTTCACCAAACTGTATCGATTGCGTCGGGCAGGCTTTCGCACATGCGGGAATGAGGCCAGCCTTCTGCCGGTCGTAACAGAATGTGCACTTGAAGGCGCGTCCGTCGTCGGGACGGCGGTCAATCACGCCAAACGGACACGCAACTACGCAATATCCGCAGCCATTGCACACGTCCTTCTGCACCAGGACTGATCCCACATCGGTGCGCATGATGGACCCAGTGGGACAGGCCTCAAGGCACCCTGCATTTCCACAATGCTTGCAAACGTCGGAAAGAAAAACCCAGCGGAACGGGTCGTTCGTGTCGGCAAGCTGCGGGCCAGCCACTTGCGGCTGCTCCAGAAACATCACATGCCGCCAGGTCGAGGCACCCAAACTCTGCGTATTGTCGTAGGAAAGACCGCTCCACACCATGCCGTCCGCTGGCACTTCGTTCCACTCCTTGCAGGCTACTTCGCAAGCCTTGCAGCCAATGCACAGCGTGGCGTCTGTCAGGAAGGCGGAGACGGTCATTAGAATTAGGATTCCTTCCGCGTTGAGTTCAGTTCTTTCACGGCTTGCGCATTCTCCGAATGTTTACCTCGAAGGACGTTGCACAGCAGACCTTTCGATTCCATGATGCGCACGTTCGGTTCCTCTGAGATCGCAATCAGATCGTTGCCGATATCACCCTTCGCCAAGCCTGAGTATCCCCAGTGAAACGGTAGTCCCACTTGGTAAATGAGTTTACCTTCGATCTCCAGCGTCTGCACTCGGGGTGTAACCAGTGCATGCGCTTCCACGGCCCCGCGTGGCGTGACGATCGTTACCCACTCGCCCGGTGTGATCGCAAGTTCACGGGCCATTTCGACAGAAATCTCGCAAAACATTTCGGGCTGCAGTTCGGCCAGATGCGATAACGTCCGCGACATCCCCCCGGCGGTGTGATGTTCCGTGAGGCGGTAGGTGGTCAGAACGTAAGGAAAATGCACATCCGGCGACGTCGCGTACTCATTGCCTGGACGCTTCTTGCTGCTGGCGACGGGATTTACCTGCCGTTTCGGATAGATCGGGTTCCGTACCGGCGACTCGAATGGCTCGTAGTGAGCGGGCAACGGCCCATCAGCCAAACCGCTCGGCACCCAAATCCAAGCGAGACCATCGGCATGCAGGATGAATGGCTTGTCTCCTGCGAGAGCATCATCGCCTTCTGCGTTCTCGCCGGGTACGTAATCCGGCGGCTTGCTCGCCACAAAATCGGGCACATCGTTCCCCGTCCATTTTTTCGTTGCGGAGTCCCACCACACTAGCTTCTTCCGTTCACTCCACGGCTTCCCGTCGGGCCGTGCCGAAGCTCGGTTGTAAAGGATGCGCCGGTCCGCGGGCCAAGCGAATCCCCAGCCGTGCCCGTAGAAATCCTTCGAGGCACGCTGATTCGCGCGATTTTCACCGGGCTTTGGAAAGACGCCGGAGTAGATCCACGCACCGCACGCGGTCGAGCCATCCGCTTTGAGCGCACCGAATCCAGGCACCAGCTGGCGGTCCGCCACGGTATAACCGTTGATTTCCTGCAGAACTTCCTCGGCCGACGGCTCTTGATGCGGCCCCTCGGTGCTGTATTTCCACGTCAATGCGAGCAATCCCGCATTCTTCGGCTGCGGATCTTTCATGGCTTTCTCCCGCAGAAGATTTCCCAGGTGGAACATGAACCAATTCTCGCTGCGGCTGTCGCCCGGAGCATCTACTGCCTTCTCATGCCACTGCAGCAGCCTCTGAGTATTGGTAAACGTACCGTCCTTTTCTGCGTGACCCGCGGCGGGCATCAGGAAGACTTCGGTCTGAATTTCTTCCCGCCTCACTTCCCCACTCTGCACTTCGGGTGCGGAACACCAGAAGGATGAGGTTTCGGTATCCACCAGATCGCGGACTACTAGCCACTTTAGCTTCGCTAGTGCGCGCCGTTCCATCCCGGAATTCGGACCGGCCACCGCGGGGTTTTCGCCCATGACAAACAGCCCATCCATCTTGCCGTCCATCATGTCGAGCCAATAACCCTGATGGGAATGATCTCCGGTCACGCGCGGCAACCAGTGGAAGCCGAACTCGTTTTCTGGCTGTGCGGCCTCGCCATAGTAGGCCTTCAGCAGGCTCACAATGTACTTGTCGAAGTTTCGCCACCAGCCCGTTCTGGGCATGTTTTGCGCGATGTACTTCGCCAGGCTCTTCGATTGTTCCCCGAACCGGGGCATGTTCAGATATCCCGGAAGGATATCGAATAGCGTTGGGATGTCAGTGCTGCCTTGGATGGAGGCGTGCCCACGCAATGCCATGATGCCGCCACCCGGCCGCCCCATGTTGCCCAGCAACAGTTGTAAGATCGCTGCGCAACGAATGATCTGCACTCCAGAAGAGTGCTGCGTCCAACCCACCGCATAGCAAATTCCGCCAGTCTTCTCCGGCCCGGAGGCTTTGCAATACGTATCAGCTACACGCAGAAACGCTTCCCTGGAAACGCCGCAATATCTTTCCACCAGGTCCGGCGTGTAGCGCTCGAAGTGACGCTTGAGGAGTTGAAAGACGCACCTTGGGTGTTGCAGCGTGTCGTCCTTCTTGTAGGTATTGAGATCGGGAACCGGGTTGGGCGGAGTCTCTCCTCCGGGTACGTGACCGCCTCGCTGATCTGCTCCCTCGTACCACCACGATTTCGAATCGTAGCAATTTTTTTCGGCATTCCATCCGGAGAACAGCCCTTCGAGTTGTTCCGTATCGGCGAAGGCCTCGGAAATGATCAGCGGAGCATTCGTGTAATGCAGCAAGTAATCGCGGAAGAAAAGCTCATTCTCCAGCACAAAGCGGATCAACCCGCCCAGGAAAATGATGTCTGATCCCGCTCGCAACGGCACCCACATGTTGGCTACGGCCGAGGTTCGGTTGAAGCGCGGATCCACGTGAATGACCGTGCTGCCCTTCTCTTTTGCTTCCATCACCCATTGAAAAGCCACAGGATGATTCTCGGCCATGTTCGATCCCATAATCAGGATCGCGTCGGAATTCAACATGTCCTTGGGGGCGGTCGTGGCTCCGCCTCGTCCGTAGGTTGTGCCCAGACCGGGCACAGTGGAGCTGTGTCATATCCTGGCCTGGTTGCTGACGCACACCATTCCCAGACCCGCAGTGAACAGCTTCTTGATCAGGTAGTTTTCTTCATTATCCAGCGTGGCGCCGCCGAGATGGCCGATCGCGGTCGTCTGCATCAGGGTCTGGCCGTCCCGGGTTTCGACAAACGTGCGCTCCCGGCTCGACCACAGCCGGTCCGCAATCATCTCCATGGCTTTTCCGAGTTCCAGGTCTTCCCAGACTTTCGAAAAAGCTCTCCGGTACTTCACCTTGGTTAGCCGCTCGGAGTGAGTAAGAAGTTCGTAGCTCGCTGAACCTTTCGGGCAGAGACGTCCGCGGGATAAGGGCGATTCCGGATCACCCTCAATCGAAATCAGCTTCCCTTCTTTGTGAAAAGCGAGTTGACCGCAGCCTACGGCGCAGTAAGGACAGACAGATCGCGCGACGTCGGCTCCATGATTCTTGGGCAGCATGTTCCGGGTCTCATCGCTCATGGCCTCTGGGCCCGTACCGTCTCCGCCATGCAGGATCTGCCGAACCACAGGCCAACGGAGGGCAAGCTCTTTAATCATGGAAAGCTCCAGCCACGCTAGGCGTTTTGTGCCGCCGCCACCATATTATTCGCTGCCCGATATATTAGGTGAAGTCAAGCTTGACAGCCCTGGACGCTAGGGATATACGTATCGCTTCACGCTAAGGGATTACCTGCATCTGGTCAAGCAACGGGTTGTAACGGGTCAGGGGGAACGATGGCAGATCAACATCTTCCGAATCGATGGGGAATCGCAATCGCTGCCGTGGTTATGCAGATCTGTCTCGGGGCGGTTTATGCCTGGAGCGTATTCGTCAAACCCCTGGTCAACACCCAGCACTGGACCCTCACGCAGGTGTCGTTGTCATTTACGATTAACGTTTTTTTCATCGGTGTAGGAACTGTTATTGGTGGGTTGTGGATGGACCGTGCGGGTCCGCGAAAAGTGGCTACCGTTGGTGGCCTGATTTACGGCCTCGGCTACACCTTGTCATCCTTTGCAGCGGCACAACATTCACTTACTCTTCTTTATCTTTGTTATGGAGTGCTGGCGGGGACGGGCGGAGGCATGGGGTACATCTGCCCGGTGGCGACCATCACCAAATGGTTTCCCGACAAGCGGGGGGTAATGACCGGCCTCGCCGTCACTGGCTATGGCGCTGGCGCGTTACTGATGGGGCCTATTGCAGCTCGCCAAATTGCCTCGGCTGGAGTCGCCGCGACTTTTCTTACGTTCGGAATCGTTTATCTCGTCGGCGTGGTTGTAACTGCACAGTTTTATGCGAACCCGCCTGCGGGCTGGAAGCCTGAGGGTTGGGTGCCGACAACCTCTGTCGCCAAGGCGGCCGGCTCCTACCAGTACACTGTGAAAGAAGCCATGGGAACATGGCAGGCTTGGGTGCTGTGGCTAATGCTGTTCCTAAATGTCTCTGCGGGGATCATGATTATCAGCCAGGCATCTCCCATCGCGCAGCAGCAAGTACACATGACGGCATCTGGCGGCTGGAACCATGGTGGGACTGCTGGGGATTTTCAACGCTGCCGGACGTTTCTTCTGGGCCTGGATTTCTGACTACCTCGGCCGCGCTCGCGTCTACTTTGTGCTCTATCTGATCCAGGCTGGAATCTTCTTCTTTCTGCCGCGGATCGCCACAGAAACGTCGCTCTTCATCGCCTTCGCCGCCATTTATTTGTGCTACGGCGGAGGGTTCGGCACGATGCCGTCGTTCACCGCTGACTATTTCGGTGCCAAGCACATGGGCGGCATCTATGGCTGGATTCTGTTGGCATGGGGCGTTGGCGGAGTCGTTTCTCCGATCATGATCGCTCACATCCGCCAAGCCACCGGCTCATACTCGACGCCGATCCACATTATCGCCGCTGTCATGGTGGTGTCGCTGATGTTACCGCTCATCGTGCGTCGACCGAGAGGTAAGGAAATCGGTCAGCCAGAACTGGTGTCCCGCGCCTCATAGAGCGCGGCGGGGCAGCGTCACGAATGTGCAGAAGCTGTTGACCACAAAGCGTCCAGATAATCAATACTGCTTTTGTTCCACCAACCGGACCTTGAGCCTCCGACCCGCGAGTGGAGTCAGTTTCAGGATCTTGCCTCTGAGCGCAACATCGACATCTTTGTCCTTATGTCTGCTCGGAAGTGCCGGCGCTGATTGCGGCCTCAACCAGCGCAGTTTCCTTCACGTTGCGAAATCTGTCTCGCATGATCGATTTCGCGCGGAGATGCCAATCGGCCATGTGCGCAGCAAAGTGCGCCGATAGCTCAGTTGCCTCGGACTGCTGTATTCAGTGCCTCAAGCAGGGCCGTGTCGCTGAATGGCTTGAACAGACACTCCACCGCCCCCTGTTCGAGCAGTCGCGGGCGAATACTCTTGTCCGTGCTAGCGGTAATAAAGATGATTGGAGTTTCGTGTCCGCGAAGCTTCATTTCCCGCTGAAGGTCGGGTCCGCTCATGCGTGGCATCGCGATGTCGAGGATCAGGCATTTGGTTTGGCCGACGCAATCGGATGCGAGAAACTCTTCCGGCGAAGAGAAGACTCGGGCTGCAAAGCCGAACTCCTTTAGCAAGTCCGGTAGCGACTCTCGCACAGATTCGTCGTCATCGACCACCGACACAAGCGAACGCGTAACTGTCATAGATTTCTCATGCCTCGCCCGCAGCCACAGGCTTCGGCAACGCTAAACCCGGTGTATTCGCACTGGCGATGGTTGGGAGAGTCGGCGCCCGTCAGGGGGTGCTGTCCATAGCGATCCGGGCAGCGCATTGACGATAAGATTGAGCTCGTACTCGGAAGGATCCTTTCCTGACCGCACTCCACAATGGTACGGTGCGCCACTCCAGGAGGCCTGTCTATTGCACTTTGGTATTGGTGCCGGAATGACCGGATGGAAACTTTTCGCAGATGGGAACCGCTCTTGGCAAGATCGGACTCCTTAGCAAATATCCGAGCGGCTTCTACAACGACACGGATTCCTCACGCCGCATCCGTCACGTCACGAGTCCGAATACCAGGAGTACTTTCGGCGCTCTTCACACCCTCAGATGCGCGAGGAATAGAGAATGAAAACGCAGCTCCCGGGCCATCATTCAGTGTTGCCCACAGACGACCATGATGACTCTCGATAATGGAACGACTGACCGATAGTCCGATTCCCATACCGTCATTTTTCGTCGTGTAGAACGATCCGAAGAGTCTATCCGCAGTCTGAGGATCGAACCCTACTCCTGCATCTTGCACCGTCAGACGTACGCGATCGCTTTCGTCTCGTTCGGTCCTGATGAGCAAGTGCCTTGGACGATCGTCGACGGCGCTCATTGCATCGAACGCATTCCGGACGAGATTCAAGATAACCTGCTGCAACTGGACGCGATCGCCTGCGACAAGAGGAAGGTCGTCCGCAAGTTCTGACCGAAGGATGACTCGATTTCTCTGAAGATCGCTCAACGACAGGGCAAGCACCTCACGTGCTGCCTCGTTCAGATCCACCGATTCGGTTACGGGAGCTTTCTTGCCATAGAGCGCGCGCAATCGAGCGATCACTTCGGCGGCACGATTGCCATCGCGAATCGTCCGCCGGGCGGTCTCGCGGGCGCCGTCCACATTGGGAGGATCGGCAGCCAGCATCCGGAGACAGGTGCCGGCGTTGGTGATGATTCCCGACAGCGGCTGGTTGACTTCGTGCGCGATTGACGCCGTCAAGACTCCCAGGCTTGTGACCCTTGCCACCTGTGCGAGTTCCGATCGGGCCTTGCTCAGCGCGTCTTCCGAGAGTCGGCGCAGCGTCACATCCTGCAGCGCCCCGATATACTCCAGGCGGCCATCCTTGTCGCGGGTCGCATGAGCGACCATACTTACGTATTTGATTGAGTTGTTGGGCATTAGCAAGCGGTGCTCGTAATCAATGTCGCTTGCGTCACGCTTGGCCCTTTCGACCATTTCACGCAACAATCCGATATCTTCCGGGTGTACTCGGGAATACACTCGCTCGACAGTCTGAGGCGTACCCTCATCAAACTCGAAGATGCGATAGAGCTGCTCTGACCAGGAAATTTCGTTCGTTGCCATGCGCCAGGAGAAACTGCCCACCCGGGCGAGGTGTTGGCCTTCCGCGAGGAACGCCTCACTACGGCGCAATTTCTCCTGTGCTTGTTTGCGTTCTGTAATGTCCTCGGAGAGCGCCATGAGGAATCGCGGCACTCGCTCTGTGCCCGGCACCATGGAAACATTGTTGCGCACCCACACCAGGCTGCCGTTCTTCCGCCGATATTGCTTCTCGATCTGGCCCTGCTGGCGCTTCCCCTCCAACAGCTCCACGATGAGCTCCCGGTTGGGTTCAACGTCCTCTTCGTGCGTAATGTCGAGGAAAGAGAGCTTCTGCAATTCCTCTTCGGTGTAGCCCAACATCCGCTGGTATACGGGATTCGCAGCAAGAAAGCGACCGTTCACGTCAGCAAGCACAACACCGATGGCCGAGTTCTCGAAAACCGATCGCCACCGCTCTTCGGCCGCGGCAAGTTCGGCAGTTCGTAGCGCGACCTGCTGATCGAGTTCGTCGGCCACAAGCTTCTGCTGGCTCCGAAGCCGCGCCTCCTGCAGCCCTATGACCGACTGATTCGCTGCTATGTTCAGAAGAAGCGCCTCGGTTTGCCGTGGGAAATCTTCTCGCTCCGCAGCTACCACCATTGTGCCCAGTTCGCCATGAAGCCCCAGTGGGACAGGCACGATCGAAACGTTTCTGTCACCGAGAAGCTTCCGAAGCAGCGGAGGCCATTTCCGTGAGTCGTTTTCCAAACACTGGCCCAGCGCCTCGCAGATCTCGTGCACCGGAGGCATCGGTCCTCGCCATTCGGCGATCCGAACAATCTCAACGGGCGCCTCGCCAACTAGGTCTGTCAGCCTCACGGAGGCCAGGTCCAGGCGAAGCATGCGCATGAGCGCATCGAGCAAGGTATGGAAAACCTGGGATGGATCGCCGCCGCTCCAGATAGCAGGAAGAGCAAGCAGGCTGACAAGATCGTTGATGCACCGTTGGAGGTGCTTGATATCGTCGGAACCAAGTTCGCGTTGGACTTCCATATCAGGCAGCCGTCGAGGACGAGGAAGGCCGCATAGCCCGGCGTTGGCGGACCTCGCGGAGGAACTCCGCAGGCGGCACAAAGAACGGATTCCGTTGCAGCAGGCCACCGATGATGATCATCGGATGTGTCCGCATAATGTCAACTACAGTGTCGCCTCCAAACTTGTCGAGGTGGTAAGTACAGATGACTGCATCGTCGTGGTTTCGCCACACGTTATTTACCCGCGATTCGAATTCAACGAGATCGTCAATGTAGGATCGATCTTCAATTGCCCAATCCATCCGGCAGCAAATGCGGCTCAGCGGGAACCCTCCCTTGCTATTGCCGCTGGCCATCTGCTCGAACGCCGCCAGCATTCGATCCTGATCAAAATGGCCGTCTCTAATGTAGGCTTCCGTGTTGATCCGAACCTCTAGTTGCCCACTCTGTTCAGCAGCTGTCGGATCGATGCCGGCCGCGACCAACCGTCGGAGATGGTCGGGACGTTGATCCGGATTGACGACGTGAATCGCTTTGTCGCCGCACTCGAACCCGTCCTTAATGAACGGAAGCAGCACGCGATATTCTTCTTCGTCGCTGTTGAAAAACGCGCAGACATGACGTACTTCACCGAGTTGCGAGCCGGCGAGGGAAATGGGGCCTGTGTTCTTCTTCATGGTGTTTTCCTTTCTTAGGGACCGACCGCAACGCTGGTTTCAGTCCCGGCATCCCTCAGCAGTCCGTTCCTCTTATCCGCCCGTTTTCACGAACTGCTTCGGCCATTAACTCAGCAAATACTTCAGGGACGCCGCCTGCGAATTTCGCATCTTCACGAATGATTACGACGGTGAACCCGGCCGTTACGCCGCGGTCATCGCTGAAGGAGCGGGGCGGAGCCTCGTAGCCATTTTCACCAGGTCGGCCAGAGAACTGGCCTTCATCTTTTGCATCACCTTGCCTCGGTGTGCCTTCACTGTGATCTCGCTGATACCGAGTTCCCCACCGACCTGTTTATTCAGCAGACCGGAAACCACCAACGCCATGACCTGCCGTTCGCGTTGGGAAAGGGACGCGTAACGGTCCCTGAGCACCCGCATCTCGGCCTCTTGATCGAGCGCCGCGTGGCTGCGTTCGAGGGCTGACCGGATGGCAGCCAGCAGCACGTCATCATTGAATGGCTTCGTCAGGAATTCGACAGCCCCCGCCTTCATGGCTTGGACCGTCATGGGCACATCGCCATGGCCAGTGATGAAGATGATCGGCATGTCCGTCCGTTCAGCGGCGATGCGCTTCTGCAACTCGAGACCGTTGAGGCCAGGAAGAGAAACGTCCAGTACGAGGCAGCATGGAACAAGGGCTCGGGGGCGGTCGAGGAATTCTTGCGCAGACTTGAACGTTTCCGGCTGCCAGCCTTCACAGCGGATCAGCAGCTCCAGCGACTCGCGCACGGAGACGTCATCATCGACGATGAAGACGATCGGTGTGACGTGCAACATGGGTGGTCACCCCATTTCGTGGCCAAGTGTGCGTGCGCTAAACACTTACCCCACCGCGCACAGTTGATTGGTGACGCCCCAATGTTCATAGAATTTTAGACCGACGATCCGACGAAAGCAACCAGACCAGATCGAGTGAAGAGCCGTGAGCAGCGCAGCCTCGTTCGAAAACCCATGGATACGGTTTCCGTCCCATGGGATGTCAACGGATTCGATCGATACCATCGTCCAATTGCTTCGTCTTCAGTGTTCTGGCGTAATGGGAGCTCGGAACCGGATCTTGGCATCGGAACCGGCATGATTGCGTTTCGGAGACGACTGTTTCCGAGTCGGGAGAGAGCAATGTTCGAGAAGTTGACTCACCATCGCCGCAATGGGCGTCCCTTTCTCCGGATCTCGTCTATAACCCTGGTTCTCGCGGTATTCGGAGCGATCACTTCTGGGAGAGCACCGGCGGTCCTCACAGCACGGGCAGACTCGCGCTTGATCAGATTGCAAACAATGCCGTCCACGATTCGACTGCCTGTAGAAGGCAAGTTGCCTTCCCTCGGCAACGCCACTGCGTGGATAAATTCAGAACCACTAACGGCAGCGAGTCGTGCGTGGCAAAGTTGTCCTGGTCGAGTTCTGGACCTATTCCTGCATCAACTGGCGGCGCCAACTTGGCGCGGAAGCTTTTTCGTTCACCTTTGGCTGACACGGCGCGTAGCCTCAGCAAGTCGGCTCCACGAGTGAAGCGAACCCGTAGGAGGCTAGACGATGGCAAATCTAGGGCAGAGTAAAAAACGGATCGCGTTTTCGCTGCTCGCAGTTGCAGCATTGGCCGGTTTTGTCCCCAACTCGGCCCCCGCATCAGGACACGGCGATGGAGAGGCTGCCCCAATCTTTGGAATCAAGATTCCTCCCGGATACCGCGACTGGAAGTTGATCTCCGTGGCCCATGAAGAAGGCAACCTCAACGATCTTCGTGCCCTTCTCGGCAACGATGTCGCGATCAAGGCCTACCGGGAGGGGAAACTGCCGTTCCCGGACGGCACAATCATTGCCCGTCTGGCATGGAGTTACGTTCCGTCTGAGGAAAACAACAAAGTATTTGGGCGCGCCCAATCTTTCGTGGCCGGTTCCGCTACGAACGTTCAGTTTATGGTCAAGGACTCAGGGAAATACGCCGCGACGGGCGGTTGGGGTTTTGCTCAATTCAAAGACGGCAAACCTGCCGACGAGGCGCTGCTCAAAACCTGTTTCCCCTGCCACGAGCCTGTCAAAGCTCGCGATTTTGTCTTCACCCAATACGCACCTTGACACGAAGAAATCGAAACCCGGGACCCCGAAGAATGCTAGTAAACTCGGAAGTTACCTGTGCCTCGGTGAAAGGCGGAAGTCTTGTGACGACTGCAGCAACTGCAACCCGACCGCCTGTGCCTCCGTTCACGCATGAAACTGCAATTCAAAAGGTCAGACTCGCGGAAGATGGCTGGAACAGCCGTGATCCGAGAAAAGTGGCTCTGGCATATGCGATTGATTCACGATGGCGGAACCGGTCGGAGTTCGTTAATGGACGAAACGAGATCGTTGCTTTCCTTTCTCGCAAATGGTCCAAGGAGTTGGATTACCGCCTCATCAAGGAACTGTGGACCTTTGCAGGCAATCGCATCGCGGTGCGCTTCGCTTACGAGTGGCACGACGACTCGGGTCACTGGTATCGGTCCTACGGCAATGAGAACTGGGAGTTCAATGCCGACGGTCTCATGGCTTCGCGGTTTGCATCGATCAACGATCTTCCCATCTCTGAATCCGATCGCAAGTATCACTGGCCGCTCGGTCGGCGCCCGGAAAGCCATCCAGGCCTAAACGACTTAGGTCTGTAGTCTTCCGCGCTGCACCGGTAACGGCGGCGCGACTTGGCAAATACTCTTCCGATAGGCCCCGAGAGCCATCAATCCGCCCGAAAATAACTAGGTGAAAGCAAGTCCTTTCGCTCACCGATACCAAGCTGTCGCCAATACCAACGTCCAATTGTTTCGCCTCCACGCATCTGGTGTGATGCGCTCATCGCGTCCGCGCAGCAGAACTCGAGAACAGGAGAAGATTCTATGAAAAAGGAAGAAGCATTTAGCGATCTAGCTTGTGCAGACCAGATACTACATGGCGGAGCGCGAGTTATCAGCGTTTATCGCCGCGGTGACCGAGTTGTTCGGTCCAGAGCAGGCGCTGATCTCGGCCGACGACTGGCTCAACGAATCGGAGTTAATGGATAGCCCAGCTCGATCTACAAGTCGAGATTGGCGAGCGGTCACGATCGCGGCCTCGGCCAGACTGGCTAATCAACTCGCTGCCGCACGAGATCGTCGGAGGCTTGCAGCACCGACTGATACGAAAGGATTGCCAATACTATCGTCCAATTGTGCGTCCTTGACGCTTCTGATCTGATTCTGTGATCGGAACTGTTACGCGCGGGTTCCGCCTGGGCTGCTTGTGGTCGAAAAGGCATCACATCAGCCTTAAGACGAAACGGTCAGGAATGCGATTTCAATTTCCCGAAGCGCGGTGAATGGAGGAACCATCATGAGAAGCTTCACATTTTACTTAGTAGCAATTGCAACCATCGCAGGCCTTGTCACCCTCATTGCCCCAGCCCCGGGACATGCGGATGGGCAACCCGCCGCTCCGTACGTTACTGAAATTCCTCATGGGTACCGCGACTGGAAGTGGATTTCCTCGGCCCATGAAGCCGGCAACCTCAACAGTTTGGGTGCTGTCTTGGGCAATGATGTGGCGATCAACGCCTACCGCGAAGGGAAGCTTCCGTTCCCGGACGGAGCCATTATTGCCGCCTTGCATTACCGCAACACGCCGTCGGAGGAAAATAACAAAGTCTTTGGCCAGGCTCAATCCTTCGTTCCAGGTGCCCCGACAAACATTCAGTTTATGGTCAAGGACTCAGCAAAGTATGCGGCGACCGGCGGCTGGGGGTTCGCTCACTTCGCAGACGGCAAACCCGGCGAGGCGGCGTTCATGAAAAGCTGCTTTCCCTGCCACGAAAAGACTAAAGCAACCGACCTTGTCTTTACTCGCTATGCACCTTAGCGCTCAAAACCAGAGCAGCGAGGAATCAGACGCTGGCGCGAAGCAGCATGTCCGGCTGGGCCCAGTGGCCTTGAGCAGAAATCCAGAAAATACGGAGAAGAAGATATGTCACACCATTACTCAGGTCCCGACTACGGCTTTCCCCACGGGGACGCCCGCCTCGATCTAACTGACTTGTACGCCTTCCCTAAGCCCGGCGATGCAAGTAAGTCGATCCTGATCATGAACGTACACCCAGCCGTAGGTGTGAACCCAGCCGGACCGACCACAGACGATCCCTTCTCGACCGAGGCGATCTATGAGCTCAAGATCGACACCGACGGCGATCACGTCGCCGACATCGCGTACAGAGTGCGCTTTGCCTCAGACAAGAATGGGGCCCAGACTGCATCATTGCGCCGTGTTGACGGCACACAGGCTGCTGGCATCGGCGACGACGGGCAGACGATCATCGAAGGAGCGGCGGTCTCAACCGCGCGCGAGGCGCTCGTGACGGAGTCCGGAGGCTACCGTTTCTTTGCCGGGTGGCGCAGCGATCCCTTCTTCTTCGACACGATGGGCGCGTTGAACAATCTGCAGTTCACCGGTACCGATTTTTTCGCCGATAAGGACGTATGCAGCATCGTGCTGGAAGTACCCAACTCTGCCTTGGGCTCCGGAAAGATGGGCTTGTGGCATCGCACCGTGGACGGCGCAAGCGGCAAGTGGGTTCAGGCAGACCGCGGCGCGCTGGCCTCGCAATCTGTATTCCTTCCAGGTGACTCGAAGGCCGCCTACCAGGCTGGGCAGCCAGTGGACGATGCCCGTTTCATCCCGGTATTCGCGCACTCGCTGGGGCACACGGGTGGCTACACGCCGGAGGAAGCCAGAAGAGTGGCAGCGATTCTGCTGCCGGACATGCTCCCTTACGATCCCAGCAAACCGGCAACCTACCCGGCGAATGGCAGAGCACTTACCGACGACGCAATTGATGTCTTCCTCGCCATTCTTACCAATGGAAAGGTGACGGGAGATAATGTAGGGCCGCACACGGACCTGCTCGTCTCGTTCCCTTATGTTGGCGCGCCACACAAGGCCCGATCTGCACAACTGGTGGCGGCCTGATCCCATGGAAAGGAATCCCATGAAGTATTCGACTTTCTACCGCACGACGCAGATCGATGGCCTCTCGATTTTCTACCGAGAGGCCGGCCCGAAGGACGCTCCGACGCTTCTCCTGCTGCACGGACTTCCCTCTTCATCGCGAATGTTCGAGCCGCTCTTCGCCCGGCTTTCCGATCGCTATCATCTGGTCGCTCCCGATTACCCTGGTTTCGGACACAGCGACTGGCCGGATCCAAAAACGTTCGCGTACACCTTCGATCACTACGCCGAGATCATGAATCATTTCACTGAAGCGCTCGGGCTCTCGCGCTACACGCTTTACATGCAGGACTACGGTGGCCCAGTCGGTTTTCGCATGGCGTTGGTGCATCCGGACCGGATTGAGGCTCTTATCGTTCAGGATGCCGTGGCGCATAACGAAGGCCTGGGGGCAAATTGGAAGACACGCCGCGCCTTTTGGGCCGATCGCGCTCCGAACGAAAGCGCGCTTCGCACAAATCTGCTCTCGTTGGCCACGACGCGTACTCGTCACGTCGGAAATGATCCGAATGTCGATCGCTATGATCCGGATCTCTGGACCGACGAATTCCATTTTCTGAACCAGCCCGGCCAGGGCGAGATTCAGAGCGACCTCTTTTACGACTATCGAACCAATGTCGACGCGTATCCGAAGTGGCAAGCATGGATGCGCGAGAAGCAGCCGCGCCTGCTGGTGATCTGGGGGAAGTATGAACTCTCGTTTGACTCCGGCGAACCGGAGCGCTACCGGCGCGATGTGCCGAACGCTGAAGTTCATGTTGTCGATGGCGGCCATTTCGCATTGGACACGGCTGCAGATGAGATCGCCACACTGGTCGGGAGGTTTGTAGGTTCTTCAGTGGGAGATTTACAGGCCCGGCGCGCTGGTTGATGACACGTCGAGAGCGGCGGTTATTTGCAAGAGCCAAGTAGGCAAACTGGCTTCTTCTCGCCAACGCCAGGGCGTTAAGGAGAATATACTCAAGTCGCAATCGACTGGTTCAACAGCCACCGTGAAGCTGATCTCTAAGTCGTCGACCCTATATTTCCGCCAGTGCGCCATGCACAAGATGGATCGAGATCGCACCCTCGCCAACGGCTGACGCGACCCGCTTCACGTTTCCCGAGCGGATGTCTCCAACTGCAAAAACTGCTGGCAAGCTTGTCTCAAGCATCTGCGGTGACCGGCCAAGAGGCCATTTTTGTGGAGCGCTTGCCAGAACTGGATCCAGGTCCCGTCCTGTAAGAATGAAACCCTGCTGATCAAGGACGACACAGCCTCGCAACCAGTCGCTACGAGGTGACGCACCCGTCATCACGAAAACGTGCCGGATATCTCGCGTCATCCTCTCCCCTGACGACCGGTCGAGCCACGTAACCCGTTCGAGGTGCGATTCGCCCTCTAATGACACCAGTTCAGTCTCCAGATGCAGCTCGATCACCGGATGCTTTGTTATCCTCTGAGTCAGATAGCGTGACATCGTCTCCGAAAGCGTTTTTCCGCGAACCAGCATATAGACCTTCTGGGCAGTTTCCGCCAGGAAAATGGCTGCCTGGCCGGCCGAGTTTCCTCCGCCGATGACGACGACCTCATCCCCCCCGCAGAGCTGTGATTCCATGAACGTGGCCGCGTAATAGATTCCATTTCCTTCGAACTTCTTTAGGTTGGCGACGTTCGGCGTGTTGTATTGCGCTCCTGCGGCGATAATGATGCTTCGAGCCTGCAGAATATCGCCATTCTCCAGCGAGAGCCGATAGGGCCTCTGATCGCATTGGAACTTGATCACTCGCTGTCCCACCATCATCTGTGCGCCGAATTTTTCCGCCTGAACAACGCCACGGCGCGTGAGTTCCAGACCGGAGACGCCGGTGGGAAAGCCAAGGTAGTTCTCAATCTTTGAGCTCGAGCCCGCCTGTCCGCCGGGAAAGTCAGCCTCGATCACGACCGTGTCCAAGCCTTCCGAGGCGGCGTAAACCGCCGCCGCCAACCCAGCCGGACCTGCGCCCACAATGGCGACATCGAGAATGCGCGATTCATCGACTTTGCCCGAGAGCCCCAAGCATTGAGCCAACTGTTGCGTCGTGGGATTGCGCTGCACGGCCTTTCCGCTGCAAATCGCGATCGGTATTTCGTCGATCTTCACGTTAAAACGATCGAGCAGCTCCTGCGCGGTTGCATCTGTGTCAAGGTCGATATATGCGTGCGGTTGTCCGTTGCGGGTGAGAAACTCGCGCAACCGCAGCGTATTAGCCGAGTGACGCGATCCCAAAATGATGACGTTACCCAGGCCGCCTGCAATGAGCGCGAGGCGTCGCTGGATAAATGCGCGCATGAAGATATCGCTGAGTTCGGCATCTTTCGCGATGAGAGAGCGCAAGGCGCCCGGGCTAACTTCAAGAAATTCTCCTGACTCGGCCACACGTCCACGCGCCATCGAGCCGGTCCCCGAGATCAAGACCATGTCTCCGGAAAAACCGCCGGGACGATGAGTCGCAAATACGTGCTCGCCAGAGAGCCTGGTTATTACAATATCGAGCTTTCCGGAAAGCAAAACAAACAAAGGCAAACGATCCCCAGCTTCGAACAGGATCTCCCCGGCCCGAACTGTTCTCACCGTGCCGTACGGCCGGATGCGGTCGATCTGGCTGGGGGTTAGCAGAGGGAAGGCCTCGGCTTGCCGCTCGGGTGAGTTTATCGATCGTAGAATTGACTCGGTCACTTATGTTTTCCTTTCCCAAATGGCCGATCCCGCATGAGCAGATACGTGAGTCTTGACCAGCTGGTATCCGAGCCGATCAGTCCCTTTCAGCGAGTTGCGAGTTGGCCATCACTCGTAATATGCCGGCAACTTCTTTTGCGCGTCGCTTTGCGCCTGATCGTGGTTGATCCAGAGCTGCGCATGTTCCTTGGCGATGACTGCCGCTATCTTGTCCATGGACTGGAGCGAGGCCTGCTTGTTCCAGTTATTGTCGGGGACGTAGCGATGTTCGAAACTTGTCTGAAAATGCACAGCATCGCCGCTTAGAATCACCGCCCCAGTTTTGGGGAGCCTCACGAGCAAAGATTGGTGGCCAGGCGTGTGTCCCGGCGTGGAGAGCAGCACGAGGCTCCCGTCGCCAAAGATATCGTAGTCGCCGTTGACAAGCTTTACCGGATGCTTCTTCTTAAAGGCGACTGTGTCTTGCCGGCTTCCAGCCCATTCGTATTCGACCTTCTGTACAAGCATGACTGTGTTGGGAAACATCTCGATATTTCCTGCGTGGTCCGGGTGGCTATGTGACACTGCCATGAGCTTGATGTCCGAGGGCTTGACGTGTATCTCTTCGAGCTGAGCCGCGAGCGTGATTGGTTTGCGCCAGATCGGGCCCGTGCCAGGCCCCCACTCATGAAACACCTGTTCGTGATTAGGTAATTGCGCCACGGCATCATCGATGCCCGTGTCCCACAGAACCCAACCCTGGGTGTGGTGGATGAGGTAGCAGTGTCCGGGAAAGCCGACGGGCGTTCCGACATTGACTCCCGGTGTCCAACGCGATTCGTCGGGCCCACTGCCGTCACCGCAGTCGATTACATAGAGGCGGTCTACTCCCGACTTGACCTGTTGGTTGGGGGCGGCGGAAATGTGCATGACAAGGATCGCGGTCGCCAGCGCCAAAACCGCAACCGGGAAGGCGAAAGTAACGTTTGCTTTCATGAATTCCTCCACTCGAAACCTGATCGAAAGTGGCAATGACTATTCAGTTCTCATCTGCGGCTTAGAAGCAGCCCTGGGGTTCAGGCCAGTCGAGGTTGGAACCCCTCCGCCATCGACTCGGCAAATAGTTCAATGCGAGATAGCTTCCGGGCACCTTCTCCTTTTGGTGGCGGAGGCACATTACGGCGCCGCCGACTCCACGAATGCGATCGTAGATGGCCCAGCGTGCTCATTGACGTCATCGTAACTTCCCACGTTAAACGCCTTGCTTATGCCTCGAATATCTCGCTCTGCAATAGCCGCCGAATGTCCGCCTGAAAGCTCGTCGTTTTCGTCATCGCGCCTCTCAGATATTGCGTTTATTCGGCCACAACAATATGGGCCGCGCAATTGGACGATGGTATTGCCCATATTTGCGTATCGACTGCAGTGTCCTGATCACCGAGGTGTCGGACACCAGATGCCGGATGTCGTCGATACCAAGGTCCAATTGTTTTAGTCCCGTCGCCCGTGGCTTAATGGTGCTCGTTTGAGATGCATGTTGATCGAAGTTAATTATTTGTGAAGGAGAACACGCCGTGAGTAAGCATCTCGAATCGCTGTATCGCAATCTTCTCGACGGCAAGCTGCCACATAACCTAAGTTGGAGCGAGGCTGTCCAACTGATCGATCATCTTGGCGAGGTCCAACCGCATGGAGACGATGAATTCGTGTTCCGCGTCGGTGGCCAACGCGTCTTTTTCAAGAAGCCGCACACCCACGATCTTGGCGTCGAGGAAGTTTTTCGGCTGCGTAAGTTTTTGAAGGAAGCCGGAGCGGACGCGAATAAATCAGTTTCGCCAGTAGAAGATCCGGCCCAGCCCAACCGGATGATCGTCGTCATCGATCACCATGCTGCCCATGTGTATACGGATGTCGGTGGAAGTCGCCCGGCAGGCGAACAAAAGGTGCAGCCGTACGATCCTTATCATTTCCACCATCATTTAATCCATCGAAAGGAAGCTCACTACCGTGGCGAGCGCGTACCCGAAGAGAATTCGTTTTATGAAGAGATCGCGAAAGATATCACTCCGGCAAATGAGATCGTCCTCATCGGCCACGCCACGGGAAAAAGCAATGCCGCCGACTTCTTGAAAGAATACTTGAATACCCATCATCCCGACATTTCCCGGCGGGTCATCACCACCGAAAGCGCAGACCTGTCGGCAGTGACTGAGCCTGAAATTGAGGCGTTAGCGAAGCGGCACATGATCGCAGTTGTCTAAGCAGTTGTTGGACTCACGACTGTCAACCGGATGCGGCTGGTAATGAGGTATGGTCGATGCGATCGTCCGATTGATTCATTCCGATGCTTCTGCTTGAATCTCGCTCGTAGGAACGGCGCGCCCTGCAAGGTTGGAAGTTGGCGTTCCACTCTTACACTTTTTGAACCAAGTCACTCGGCTGCGCTCGTTTTTTCAACGGTTTGGGGAGCCTCCTGCTTCGCCTCAGGAGAGATAGCGTTAGGGGGCTAGGCAGAGTGCTCAGGACTTGGCTTTCTTTGATTGTTTCAAGACGTAACCCGAGCATCGGTGGTACCCAAGCACCACTACCTTGTAAATATATGAAGACAAATCTGGTTAGGGCGTTCCCCAAGGGGTGTTAGCGTAGCATCTGCATTGGTGACAATGCGTTTGAAGGTTCCAGCAGCTCTTCCGCGAGCTATATCTTAGAGAACAAAAGGAGTTATCTGTTTTGCGGAGGCGAACAAAATGTAACAAGCTTCCGCTCGCCAGCCCGGGACAGGGTTACATTTGCTTTGATGACGGCGGCAAGTAGCGATTCACATAGTTGCTGCCCTCAACCTTAATCCCGACCCTGCGCAGCATTCTGCTCAAATTCATCCGGTTTCTTATGACCAGCCCCTGTTGCGCGAGAAGGCGGCGAACTTCCATCCGGTTGCGGCTTGTGCCCTCAGGTACGAGCTTCAGCAAAGAACCTGCCAAATAGTTGTCTGCATTCCTCTTCCGTATCTGTTCCCTTTGTTTGCTGTTCTCCGAATGCGTGCCCCACTCCAAATGGTCTGGAGAGCAGCAGAATTCGTAGTCATCACATATACCGGCTTTATGACAGGCGTCTGCTTTCTTGTCCAACGGCTCGTTCGTGGCAATGCACAACATGACTCGGCTCGTCGTGTGCAGTTTGCCGTTGATTTTTACGTGACCATATCCTCTAGGAGAACGGTACCCTTGCCACAATCGATGAGTACCGATGTTCTTGCAGGAGGCGAGAATCTTAGTCCGTACTTCTTTCCTGTCTTCTAGTGACAATAGCGGGTATCGAGGACACTGGGAGATTGATAATTCTAACTTTATTGCCCACAATCTGACTCCGTAACTGTCACTCGACGTTCGGAGAAGTCTCTCATTGCGCCACGTCATTGCGCCACGTCATTGTGCCAGTCTGCTGGTCTAACGCAAGAATGTCAGCGACTATTTTATCGAGTCGGCTATGTCGATCTCCATCGTGGTTTCGTTGCGCACATTCCTGAACCGGCTTCATTACGCCTTCATGAAAATCGTTGGCTGTCCCATCGTCCACTGGACCCTGAGGCTCGCATTTGCAAGTTTGCAGCACGCTAGTGTTTGCGCCTCGCCGCGTGTCGGAGACTCCCCGTGGTGTGTGTCGTGCGTGCGCGACTACAGATTCACAGTTCCCCGGCACCCGAGCTTTCTGGGGGAGTGCCTTGAGGGGGCGTACTCCGGGGTCGAGTTTGTCCATGGGGAATGCTTGGCTGGGCTGGGGGAAGCTTTGGTAACTGCGAAGGGACAAAGTTAAAGGGGTGAGCCTGAGGGGTCTTCCCCCTTCGCATGGACTATGAGGCATGGCTCTTCCCTATCTGTGTATAAACGGAGGGGTAGCTGCTAGGACTGCGACGCGAGGCTGATCTGCCTGTCTCTATATGTGCACTCAGGCCAGCAGCGCGGACTAGCAAGCGGCGTTGTGTGCGCTGGGCCTATCCGCAGATTCGCATCAGCGTAGTCTTGCTGAGCTTCGTGGTCTTAGCGACCTTGGACCACGACAATCCTTCACGCCGCAATCGCTGTACCTTGGCAGTAGGCACGGCGATCCTTGGCCTTCCAAGGCGCTTCCCTTTCGCTACTGCATTACGGAGCCCAGCCCTGACCCTCTCCTGTATCAGTGAGCGTTCGAATTCAGCCATCGCGCCGATCACATGGAACATAAGGCGTCCGCTAGGCGTGGTGAGATCCAGATTGTCCCTCAGGGAAACGAACTGGATACTCAAAGCTTCAAACTCTGCAATCGCCGTCACGAGGTGTTTGAGCGAACGCGCAAACCGATCCAGCTTCCAAACGAGTAGGACATCAAACTGCCGTGTGTGCGCTGCACTCATCAGCAGATCGAGCTGGGGTCTGCGATCCTTGGAGCCGGATATGCCACGGTCTACATACACTCCGGCGATCTCCCAACCACGGGCCTGAGCGAAGATGCGTAGCTCCCTCAGTTGCATGTCTGGATCTTGTCCCAGCGTGGTCGATACCCGTGCGTACAGCGCAACGTTCTTGGTCGGTCCAAAAACCCTACTGGACGACGGCGTGGTTGTGGCTGATTCTTCTAGGCGTACAGGCGGCGTTTCCATAGGTCCAAATATACCTGTTTATGGACCGTTGTCAAGAGAGCACTCCCAGGCGTTTCAGGGGCTTCCAAGCCTTAAGACAGCCTTCACGTCCTGCGGGACCTCCACCGGGTCTGCAGGCGCGCCGCGATCACTGTCATTGAGGATCTGAGTTGCAAGTGAATGCCGGGGCGAAGATCCGTGCATGCCATACGGCGGCGACGGATCCACCAATTGTGCATAACGAAAAGTGTTACGATCTCGGCACTCGGGATGAGGAAACCGTTTAACAGCAGGCGGGTAATCGAGGCCCGCTCCACAGTCCGCGCCGGCGTACCAGAATCTGACCACTTCTGTCGGCTGCTTTGTCAGTGGCTTAAGGAACCCATTCGAGGTAGGCCCAATGCTTCAGCTGCCCGAGAACACACACCACTTCGACAATGGCATGCTGTCGCTATGTGTGCGCGATGGTTAAATAGTAACCTTTTGGGGCAATTTGGGTGTCTCTTCATTGCGGAAAACCGCGTAAGTAACACAAAACCAAGGACAATCTCATCATATCCCATAGTGCAATGGAGCCCATGGACGATCGAGTTCGCGAGATGGCATAACCCATTTATTCTCATACTGTTGACCTAACCCATCACGGTCGGGAACCATGGCCCGTTTGGACATCGAAATTATGGCGATTTCAGCGCGAAATACGCCATGAACACCCATCGAGAGGCCCCCTTACCTTGGTAAGGCTCTCCGACACCAATCCGGTTAAGGCGGGGAAGCTTGGGCGCACGTCATAGCTTTGCGGGAATACTCCTGTGCGCCGTGCTCGGCGCCGGCGCCCACCTCCTATTTTTCAAGGTTCCCACTTACACTGGCGAAGCCTCGGCCGACCTGTCCTCCCGGCAATTTTCGGAGCGCAGCAGCTAGGGCGGGTCGAGAGTTAGTTTGAGGTCCGTGAAATGAACCCTGCGCTTACCGAGCCTTCGTAGATCCGTGTAACAATAACATGCGCAATAGCTTAGCCTTTATATTTCAATAGATGTATTAGCGGTGTTTTGTAAGTCAAGTCCATTGGTCCCACAGCCAGGCATATCCTTAGGACTACACGTACCATTCCTGCCATAATCGTCGCGCTTGGGTGTGGACGCCACTCCGTACACACGCTCGGAGAGGTTGGCATCTTTAGTGGTCAACCTCAGATGAAGGTGATTGCAACAGCGCCGGTTTCCGCAAGTGTGCGCGACCTGCAAACCATTAACTCCGCCCAAGGCTTGCGGCGCGGGCAAATATCCAATGTTCAGGAAGAAGGCGAAAAAGTGAGCATTGACGGAGCGTTCATTTACCCAAAATCTTCCATACCCCCCGCTCGTCTTCGCCCCACGGAACAACAGGCAACCTCCTGACCGCTTGATTTTGCGCTGAAATCGAGATCTGTCAGAGTTCGTAACTCGGTAGTCCCCCTTGAACCAAAACTCGGACGTACAAAAACCCTTTTCAATGTTGCAGGCGATCGCGGTTACGTATTTTCCGACATTCTTTTCGTCGAGCGCTTGGAATTTCTTACCATTCTTCCGTTTTTCTGAGGCTATTCCAAGCGCACGTTCAAATATCGCGCGATCAATGCGTTCGAACCAGCGGGTTTCTGTCAATGGTATGTCGTCAAAATACTTACTCCACACTTCTCGTACACATTCAGAATCGTTCGTAAGCTGCTCTGACATGCAATCCTCCCGTTTGATCGTGCTAGATAAACTCTGGATTCCATCGTTCCTGTTTCTCCAAAAACAAAATCGCCAGGCCCCGTCGGCCTAGCGAGAGGGCAATCGTTGCGTCTTTTAAGACGCCGCATCATCTTGCCACCGTACGACTGCCATCGGTTGGCGGAAGGCTAAGACCTTCGCTCTGGATGCCTGCCTAAATTGTGTAGTGAGTCTAACAAGGCATCGACGCGCAGCCAATGGCCCGCGTGTATGGTTACCTAGTGGGATTACTGGTGTGCCATTTTCAGGGTCGAGGCAGCGGTACTGGGATCCACCTAAGGTTTCAATATGCGCAACGCAGTAGGGCGGAAGCCGCGGAGCGTATCGAGGCTTGGAGGTTGCAATACAATGCGAGTCGTCCTCCCAGGGCATTGGGGACCCTGCGCAGCATTCTGCTCAAATTCATCCGGTTTCTTATGACCAGCCCCTGTTGCGCGAGAAGGCGGCGAACTTCCATCCGGTTGCGGCTTGTGCCCTCAGGTACGAGCTTCAGCAAAGAACCTGCCAAATAGTTGTCTGCATTCCTCTTCCGTATCTGTTCCCTTTGTTTGCTGTTCTCCGAATGCGTGCCCCACTCCAAATGGTCTGGAGAGCAGCAGAATTCGTAGTCATCACATATACCGGCTTTATGACAGGCGTCTGCTTTCTTGTCCAACGGCTCGTTCGTGGCAATGCACAACATGACTCGGCTCGTCGTGTGCAGTTTGCCGTTGATTTTCACGTGACCATATCCTCTAGGAGAACGGTACCCTTGCCACAATCGATGCGTACCGATGTTCTTGCAAGAGGCGAAAATCTTAGTCAGTACTTCTTCCCTGTCTTCTGGTGACAACAGCGGGTACGAGGACACTAGAAGATTGATAATTCTAACTTTATTGTCCACAATCTGACTCCGCTACTATCACTCGACGTTCGGAGAAGTCTCGCATTGCGCTACGTCATTGTGCCAGTCTGCTGTTCTAACGCAAGAATGTCAGCAACTGTTTCATCGGGTCGGATATCGATCTCCATCATGGTTCGTGGCGCACATTCCTGAACGGCTTCGTTATGCCTTCACGAAAATCGTTGGCTGTGTCCCAATCGTCCACTGGACCCTAAGGCTCGCACTTGCAAGTTTGCAGCACCCTAGGGTTTGCGCCCTGCCGCGTGTCGGAGACTCCCCGTGGTGTGTCGTGCGTGCGCGACTACAGATTCAGAGTTCCCCGGCTCGCGATAAGAATGATTCCTAATGCGATGTGCTTCATCTTTTCCAGTCCTCCCTCATGTTTCTCTCAAGTCCTTCTGTTCGGCAGACGCAACGAACGCCTCTATAAGAAAGAGTACTGCGCACAAGGTTTCCGAACGCATTCGTATGTTCTCGGTGAATGTCGGCCGCACAGAAAATCGTTAAGCGGTTCCACCTACTTGCCGATCACGACCACCCTTGCTTTGTCCAGTTCACTCGATGCTGCGCCGCCGTCGTGCGCCAGTTGATGTGCGGCCTCATCCCACGTCAAAGTTGTGATTGAGCCGCCACCCTTCTCGTAGGCGTAGGTCTTCCCGTCATCCTCAAAAAGGGTAAAGCTGCCGTTTGCTCCCGGATACACGCGCACGGACCCAATTCTCTGCTTCTCCTGAGTGCTATCCACATCGGACCCAAGCGGCACAATGCTTCCCGCCCTCACGAACAGTGGCAGTGTATCGATCGGCGCATCTGCCACAATGGATTGTCCGCCGTGAACCCGCTCATTCGTCCAGTAGTTGTACCAGTCCCAGCCTGCTGGCAGATACACTGTGCGGTGGGTTGCGCCTTGCTCGGCGACTGGAGCGACCAGAAACGCCGGTCCATACATATATTCATCCGGAATGTCTGCAACCTTCGGGTCGGCAGGAAAGTCCATGAACAGCGCCCTCATATAAGGGGCGCCGGTCTGGTAGCTCCGATAGGCTAGCGAATAGGTATAGGGCAGAAGTTCGTAGCGCAGTTTCAGATATTTCGCCAGAATTGGCTCTGCCTGCTTGCCATACGACCACACTTCATTGTGAGCCCTCTCTCCATGCGCCCGCATAACCGGCTGGAATGCGCCCCATTCAAACCACCGCACAAACAGTTCGGGATAGTCCTCATAGTTCGCAATCGTCTCGCGAGCATCCGATCCATCGATCAGTGGCTTATGCTCGGCGCGGTAATCTGGGGGAATCGGCGGCGAGAAAAACCCGGCGATATCAGTGTCCCAGTACGGTAGTCCGGTCGCGGCAAAATTCAGCCCCGCCGGGATCGAGCGCTTCAGCATGTCCCACGTCGAAACAATGTCGCTCGACCAGAACACCGTGCCATTGCGCTGCGCCCCGAGGTACGCAGCCCGTGCTAGGATCATCACCCTCTTGCTGTCTCCGAAATCCCGGCGGAAGCCTTCGTACACCGACGCGGTGTGAAACAGCGGATACACGTTGTAGTAGCGTATGCCCGAGCCGATCGAATACATATCTCCAGCTGGATCGAAGTCCGGCTCTGTTTCGTCCAGCCATAGATAATCGAATCCGTAAGGGTTTACGTATCGGTCGCGAATCTTCTCCCACCACCACTTCGCCGCCTCGGGATTCGTTGTATCGAGATTCGGCCCGATGACTTCCTTCGCCCATCCCGGATCGGGTGTTCCGTCGGGCTTATGGATCAGCCAGCCGTTCTTTTGCAGCATGTCGTAAAACTGCGTGCCCCGCGAAAAGTGCGGCCACACGCTCAACAGCGTATTTACTCCCATTCCATGCAGTTCGCGATTCATCCCTGCGGGATCGGGCCACCGCTTCGGGTCGAGATCCAGTTCTCCCTGCTTTGTCATATTCAGGAAGTCCACGACAATCACATCCAGCGGCAACATCTTATGCCGATATTGCTTGGCCACATCCAGAATCTGTCCCTGGGTTGGATAAATCGCCTTGCTCTGGATGTATCCGTATGCCGCCTTCGGCAGCATGTGCGTTACGCCTGTCAGCAGACGGTAGCCCTCGTGGATCTCGTCGCTCGTATCCCCCGCAATGACGAAGTACGAAACGCGGTCTCCAACCTCCGAAGACCACGCATTCCGTCCATTGAACCCCAAGTCCACCGTGGTTCTGGAAGGGTTGTCCCACACCAGCCCGTAGCCGCGGCTCGACAACATAAACGGTACGCAAACGTCCTCGCCCCCAATCGCCGAGTAGTCATGCCAGCATCGGATCTCGTGATCCCGCAGATCCATCCAGCCTTTTTGCTGCTGCCCCAGCCCGTAGTAATGCTCGTCTGCGGGCGAGTCGAAGGTGGCTGTCACCGAATAGCCCTTCGCACCGACATCCTGCTGAGCGATGTCCGCGCGTTCGGGCGCCATCGTCCACGTGCGCATGTGGAGCAATGTCTTGCCTGCCGACGTTGTCACCAAAAGCGAATCGTCGTACGGACCTTGCCCACCGCCTCCGCCAAAATAAACGTCCCGAAGTTGACGATTCAGCAAATCCAGGGGCATCGGCTGGGGCAGCTTCTCCGCTGGAAGATTTCCTGGCGCCAAACGCACCACCATCCGTGGCGATCGGAACACATCGCCGCCATCCGCGTCATGCTCGTGCGTCCATTCACCTTCCGACGGCTTTGCCACCAAACCATACCCCGGAGCACCTGTCGCGCTCGCCTTGTCGATGCTCATTGTTACCCGAACAATGTTCGCGGCATAAGGCTCAAGCGAAATGACTCTTCCATCCCGCTCGAGCACAAGAGCGGTACTCTGGGCGATCGCCACGCCTCCCAGCCATAGTGTCAGGAAGATGCAGCCTAGTCTGTGTACCAGGGTCTCCGACGCGAAACGCAGACTGATTTGGGATCCACGACCATCACGCCAGCACTTATCCATCGGGCACGAAATCCCCATTTTTCTCTCCCCGCCAGCGCCGTTCCTCTCCAGGTGAAAAAGTTCCGCTTGCCAGCCTGGAAGCCAGCGCAATCCTATAAGACGCCCGCCTTAGGAGTCCATGCGTTCCATCCGGCTGGCCACAAGGTCTATACGAGGACAAATGAAATCTCGCTGACTCTCCTGAAGTCGGCTTGGTGTCGGAAGTCGGGGAGCGGGGGTCTCAGGGAAACATGTCCGATGCCCATTTTTCAGGACTGATTGTGGTCTGCTTCGGTCGATTTTTGGTCCTTTAAACCATTAAACCATGTCTGAGGTATTCACCAGGATTAGCTCCGACGACTCGCTTGAACGCCTTACTGAACGCAGCGTCAGACTCGTAACCCACCGATCGAGCGACTTCTGGGAGCTTTTTGTCACGCCGTTCAAGTAGCTGCATCGCCTTCTGCATCCGCCACTCAGTTACGTATTCCAGCGGCGTTTGTCCGAGTAGCTCTTTGAAACGTGCTGCGAATGCGGAGCGAGACATGCACGCCGCTTCGGCCAGGGATTCGACCGTCCACGGTGTATTCACTCTGTCATGAATGGCACTCAGAGCAGCGCCTATCTGAGGATCGAAAATTGCACGAAGCCATCCTTTGTTGCGTTCCGGTCCCGACGCGATATGCGCCCGGAGTACCTGGATAAACAGAACTTCGGCCAATCGACTCGCGACGACTTCGGATCCCGGCGCCTGTTCTTCCATCTCTGACGCGAGCGCCTGCACCGCAGTGTGAAGAGCAAGCGTGCGTGCCTGATCGGCTTTCATCAAAATGAAGTTCGGCAATAACTGAGTGATCGGCCTCAGGCTGGCGCGATCGAAACTCAAGGATCCACAGACGATTGTCGTCGCTGCGCCACCGCCGCCACAAAGAGCGACATTGCCGTTGGCCTTGGCCCCGATCTGGCGGAAGCTCCACCTCGGACGTGTTCGCAGACTGTCGCGCAAAACGATCGAAGTGCCTTTAGCCAGCAAGAAGCAGTCACCACCGGTGAGGGGAATCGGCTCCGCGATCCCTTCGACACTCAGCCAGCAGTTGCCGCGCGAAAGCATAGCGAAGTGCGCCAAATCTGTGGGTGACATCTTCATGTCGGAAGGCGTGACTTTTTCTTCGGTCTGGTTTTCCTGTTTTATGCCCCACGGGGCTGTGGCTTCGAGCCTGTGCAGACCGAAAGCGGTTACGTGCATCGTCTTGAAGATATCTGTAATTGGGTCCAAGTTAACCTCATCATTCTGGACGAATAGACAAACGATTAGGACTCTCGGGCAGTTCCCGTCCACCGCCAAAGAATCTACCCTAGTGTACCGAATACGAAGGGAGTCATTATGGCAAAGCTTGAAGGGAAAGTTGCAGTAATCACAGGCGGAAGTAGCGGGATTGGCTTGGCCACAGCCAAACGCTTCGTGGAAGAAGGTGCCCTCGTCGTAATCACGAGCCGCCGAGAAAAGGAGCTGAAAGAGGCCGCAGCCTTAATTGGAAAACACGTCACGACAGTCACGGGCGACGTAACGCGCCTAGAGGACTTGGACCGGCTCTATGCCGTGGTGAAAGAGAAACACGGTCACATCGACGTGCTTTTCGCAAACGCGGGCTGGGGTGAAGTCGCACCCATTGGAGCGGCTACCGAAGCTCACTTCGACAAAACCTTCGATTTAAATGCGAAAGGAACATTCTTCACGGTGCAGAAGGCCATTCCCCTCTTCAAAGATGGGGGTTCGATCATCCTGAACACCTCGGTCGCGAACGTAATGGGATTGCCAACGTTTGCTGTCTATGCCGCGGCTAAGGCGGCTGTCCGCAGTTTCGTTCGCAGTTGGGCCGCGGAACTAAAAGACCGCAAAATCCGCGTGAATGCGGTAAGCCCCGGACCAATCGAAACTGCGGCACTTGAGAAAGCGGGCATCCCCCCTGAAATGATGGAACAAGCGATAGCAGGGTTCACCACGCAGGTTCCACTCGGCCGCAGAGGCAAGCCCGAGGAAATTGCGGCCCCGGTCGTGTTTCTCGCCTCCGAAGAAAGCTCCTACATCACCGGCGTAGAACTCGCCGTCGATGGCGGCATGGCGCAGGTTTAACCTCGGCGCAGTCCCGTGGCTGGCCCTCCAGCCCCGTTAGTCGCGGAACCACGCTTCTCAAACTTTAGTTCTACCAGAGGATCGGAGAAACATTATGAGCTATGCGATTGTAGGATTCGGAAAGATCGGTCAGGCCCTCGCCCACGCCTTCGCCCGTAAAAGCATCGACGTGACCGTCGCGAGCCGCCGGCCGCCCGAAGCGTTGGCGCCGCAGGCTCGGGCGATTGGACCCACGGTCGTCGCCAAGTCGCTACGGGATGCACTCGATGCCGACACAATCATCCTGGCGGTCCCGTTCGGGAAGCACCACGAGGTTGCGAAGGCCCTGCCGAGCTGGGAAGGCAAGACGGTCATCGACGCGACGAACGCGTTTGGAGTTCCCCCTGAAGAGCCGGGCGGCCTCCTGTCCTCCACCTTCGTCGCGAAGGCGTTCACCGGCGCCAAGTTGGTGAAGGGCTTCAATCACCTGGGTGCGGCCAAGCTGGCTACCGATCCGGTCGTCGAGGGCGGCCACCGGGTCGTCTTTCTGTCGAGCGACGACGAGGACGCGACCGCTCTCGTGGCGGCCTTGGCCAAACAACTCGGGTTCGCACCCGTCAAGCTGGGAAAGCTCAACGAGGGTGGCGCGCTGGTGCACGCGCGCGGCCGCACTTGGGGTCAGCTCATCTTCCAGGATTTGTTCAAGAAGCAGCGGTAATCAATCTATGACCGCGCGATTTGGCCCGAGAAGGATGGTTCCGAAACGTTCGATTGGATCGGAACACATTCGATGCAAGGCAATTCGATGCAAGGCAAAAGGAGAGATTTCGATGAGGACCGAAAAGAATGTCCAGGTTGTGAAGGATTTCTTTGCAGCAATCGGAAGCGGCGACAAGCAGCGTCTGCTGTCGTTGGTTACCGGAGATATTGAGTGGATCATTCCGGGCGAGGACTGGCCGCTCGCCGGCACGCACCGCGGGCACGCGGGATTGGAGAATTTACTTCAGAAGGCTAACGAAACGGTGGAAACTTCGTTCCGAGAGCCCCCCGAATTCGTGGCGCTGGGAGACCGAATTCTGGTCGTCGGCGTCGCTACGGGGAAAATCAAAGCCACGAATGAAGCGTTCGAGGAACATTGGGTCTTCGCCATTACCGTTAGGAATGGCAAATTGACGAACATCCGGGAATATATCGACACGCAAGCACTGGCACGGGCCTCCGAGAAGGCCGCGAGCCCCCGGCCCTGACCTTCCGCGCTGTTTCGTCTCGGCAAACTGAATCGGCGGATCTCGGTGAGTGCATGCTCGCCAATGTACTCGCCGAGTCGCGATCAGTAACGATAAGTCAGTTTCTCATCATGAATCGCACAACTGACAATAAGCGCGTTTACCATTACCAATCCGCCAGCCGTCTTGACCTCTGCCGTGACAGCGAAATCTTCACCCGTAACTAACTGAAAACACGCGGCACGGATGGCGCTATAAAAACGTTTTAATGACCCTCAGAAACCGTTCGTGGACCCTTATTGGACCATGATTTCGGAAGTGCTTTCACAAGGAGAAGCCACCCAATATCCGCACAAATTAGGTAGCGTCCAGCCATATCGTACGCGCCGCTAGCGCGAACCATCCCGATCATCTGCATATCACGAAACCCGTTCTTGAGCGCTCAACGGTATCGACAAGAAGCAGTCTAGTGAGAACATGCGGGGGCACGCTAACCTGTGATTTCGGAAGGCGGATCAATGATGCCCAACAAGTTCTTTTCGTTCCGGGCTGGGCTTCAAG
>CAVOWU010000007.1:0-46208 GCA_963700225.1 uncultured Acidobacteriota bacterium | reverse complement strand
AGCTGAAATCCTCAGGTGGACTCGGTCCTCTCCGCGGACGGGCGGCGTCCTGTACGCCGGAGGGAGTATACCTCACTGCTGGAAGGGTGGTTGCCGAGAGCGCTTGTGCAAAAGTGGATCCAAATCGTCCCACCCCGGAGGGTGTAAAATAGGCTCAATCTTTCCGCCGCTTCGCGTGTCGTGGTTTCGAGGTGTGAAGTATGAGTGTCTCCCCCGATCGTCCGTTTTCCCCGCCATACCAGTGCCGTGATTGTGGCAGCGAAGTTGGCTTTCGCTCGCGGCGTCGAACCCTGACGGAGCGATTTCTCCTGCCCTTGTTGCTTCTGCAGCCGGTGCGCTGTGGAGAATGCTTCCGGCGGGATTACCGGCTGATTTTCACCCCGGTGCTCAAACGTCTGCCGGAAGTTCCGAAAGTCGGACCCGCGCGGCAGCCGGCACCGCCGAACCGTAACGTTGCCTAGCGGTGCTCGTCGCCGCTATACTCTAACGTAGAGATTGAGATTGGCCGCGGCGAGGTCTTCTCCGCGGATTGAGGAGGCCGTCTTCAGCAGTAGTGAGGACCGAATCCGGGCTGACCAGGCCACAATCACAGTAGCTGGGCCCTCTATTGTTTGCAAAAAGGTATCGTCGGTTTCTGAGACCTGGATCCGACACGCTGCCGAGGGTCTTTTCTCCGTTCTGTTTCCTTCCGATTGCCGTATTTGCGGACTTCCCCTCCTGAATATTTCACGCTTGCCCGTTTGCCCGGAGTGCCTGGACGCCATTCACCCGGTGCGTGGGAAGGTCTGCGCGATTTGCGGAGAGCGAGTGCTTTCTTCTTATGCGGACTATGACGCCGATGGTCTGCGGCGGTGTCCCGCGTGCCGGCGCATCGATCATCCCTTCGATCGGGCTGTGGCCTATGGCAGCTACGACGGCGGATTGCGGGAGCTCATTCATCTGCTGAAATACAACGGTGTCCGTCCAGCCGCCAATGTGCTGGGCCGGATGCTCGCCGAAGCCGTCGCCACGCTCGAACCTGCATTTGAACAGGCGACTCTATTGGTCGTCCCAGTTCCTCTTTTCAAAGGGAAGCGACGGGAGCGAGGATTCAATCAAGCCGAACTGATTACTCGCGCGGCATTAAAAGCTTACCCGGGCAGCGGTTGCAGCTTGCGCCCGACCTCCTCCTGCGTACCCGCGAAACCCATTCGCAGATTGGGTTGACCAGCCATCAGCGCCGCGAAAATCTGCGCGGAGCGTTCGCCGTTGCGCGTTCCCAGGAAGTCACTGGCCGCGAAGTTCTTCTCGTGGATGATGTCTATACGACGGGAACCACGGCCTCGGAATGCGCCCGCGTGTTGCGTCGAGCCGGGGCTTCCAAAGTGTGGGTCGCGACCGTGGCCAGAACGTTGAAACTCGCATCTAAGTATCAAGAGATCGTGCCAGTCGAGGCTGGGGAACCAAGTTTCAAAGTTTCAGAGTTGCTGGGTCTCAAACCAGAGCATGAAAGCGGAGCTTTGCGACAGCACGATCTTGAAACCTTGAAACGCTGAAACTTCGAAATATCGAAACTTTGAGCTTTATGTCCCTACGGATGCAACACGACGCACTATCCCGGCACGCCGGCATGTTTGCTCCGGCAGCGCCGCATCGCTCCGGAGACGGCCATGCCCTGCTCGCGCCTGTCCTGGTGCTGAATGCGTCTTACGAGCCGATCAATGTCTGCGCCGCGCGCCGGGCCCTGGTGCTTGTGCTCAAGGGCGTCGCGATGACCGAAGAGGAGAATGGACACTTCCTGCACTCGGCCCGCGTCGCCATGCGTCTGCCCTCGGTGATCCGGCTGCTCGAGTATCGCCGCATCCCGCACCAAAGCCGCGCACTCTCGCGGAAGAATATCCTGCTGCGCGATCGCAATACCTGCCAGTACTGCGGCACAATCCTGGCCTCTGGAGAACTGACACTCGACCACGTGATTCCCCGTTCTCGTGGAGGTCTTTCCACATGGGAGAACCTGGTCGCCTGCTGCCATCCCTGCAACCGCCGCAAGGGCAACCAGTCTCCCACGGAATCCGGCATGAAGCTGATGCGCGAGCCTCGTGCGTTCAACCTCCATACCAGCCGCCACATCATGCGCCTCATGGGTCGCAGCGACGACAAGTGGCGCAAATATTTGTTCTATTAACGTGCTCCGGGCGGGGCCCTTACTTCCTGAACAGGAGGCATGCCGTGGACCGCTCAGCTGCGGCAATATCACTTCTAATTCTCCTCAGCTCGTGTTTTTCTTGGAGGCCAAACTGGAGTTCCGCCGAACTCGGTCGAAAGCCGTCAAGGGCATCACCCCGACGGGCCAGACGTGATCGGTCACGCGCGCATCTCGAAAGGCGCGACGTTGAAATGCATTCTGGTCGAGGTCTACGACGAAAGACATCAAGCATCGACCTCATGCGTCGTCAAATTCGAGAACGGCGCCGATCACGCACTGGCCTTTGGTGAGTCGATGCAGTCGCCACAGGATGGACAAATATCGCTGGAGTGCTCCGGCAAGGTTCCGAGACGATGCAAGGTGCGCTATGACTAGAGTGGTTTTCGCTCCCATCAGTCTCTCGCTATTGCTCGGTCTGTCCTCACTCGCGTCAGGAGAGGCAAAATCCAAGCCCGCTCCCGCGCCGCCGGCACCCTTTTTTCGCATCACCTTCGAACGTGAGGAACCCGTCGCTGGTGTGACTGCTACCGGAGCGGTCGCCGTACCGTTCGAATGCACGAGCGACGGCACCGCTTTCGTGAACATGCTTCAGCCCTTCTCGCCCGAGACTCAGTCCGCACCGGCATCCCATTTTTCGAAATATTCCGAGCCGCTCGAACTTGTATCCGTTCCCCCATCCGGTGAGGCGCGCGAATTTCGTCTCGATCAGATCACCGATCTTTACGACATTCAGCTCAAGGCCTATTACGCTTCGGAATCAGGAGTCCTTGTTCTCGTGATCGCCGCGCCTGAGGACAAGCGGGGCAAGCAGCAGTTCGTGTCTTCTGACGGAGTCGAGCACGATGTACCCGCAAACTTAGCCGAGCATCACGATTACCTCGTCGTCTTCGACCGCAAAGGAGACTATAAGGAGACGATTCAACTCGATGACACTCTCGCAATCCAGAAGGTAGCCGCCTTTCCTTCGGATGCGCTGTTGTCGTTCGGTTTCGACAGGCAAGACCGTACTCCGAAGTTGTTTATGCTTAAAGACGACGGCTCTCTGCTCAAGTTCCTCGAAATCCCACGGGGCGCTGCACCCACGTCGGTGTTCCGCACGCAGTTTGACAACGGCGAGGGGCCCGCCGTGTTCATTAAGCCAGTACAGCTTTTACCTCGAGGAAACACCATCCTCGTGGTTCAAAACAAGAGCAAATTCCCGGTGCTCGAAGTGAATGAGGCCGGCGCCGTCCGGGAGATTAAGCCGAATTTGCCTGAAGGAATGCAGATCAATTCGCTCATCCCCAGCGACGGAAATCTTTATGCCCAGATCGACGGTTTCAAGAATGGCTTGATCTACGAATTAAATCCTCAGGATGGATCTGTTGTTAGACGCTTGGAAGTTGCGAACAACCACGTTCCAGCAGAGCCGGTCGCCTGCGTGCACGATGGGAAGTTCCTGGCGTTTTACCACGGCGAAGGAAAGCTAGTTCCGCTAGTCGGCACCGCCGAGCCAACGCCCGACCCCGGGGCGGCGAATACTTCATCCACACTGAAGACGAAGTGATCTTGAAGGAGTCAGCAATCGCTGAAAAATAAACCTTTGTCATCCTGAGCGAAGCGAAGGACCTATGCACCCTCAGCAGCACGGACGCGGTCTCGAGCTAAAAAATCCATAGTCGCTAAAACCGCCGTCTCAGGATGACAAAATGTAAGCTGACTACTGCGGCTTGTTCGGATCAGGTTTCGTCTGATCCGGTTTGCTCGGATCCGTCTTCTGATCTCCCTTGGGAATTTCTTTTCCCTGGTACAGAATCTTGACGTTCGATCCGAACCGCTTGTAATCCTCGTACTTCACGATTTCCTGTATATGAATGTCTCCTGTCTTGAAGTGAAGCTCGTCATCCGCTTTCGTGTATACGGGGAACCAATATTGCCCGTCGATCTGCTGCCGCCAAGTCGTGAACTTGGGGTAAAGGTGCTCGTCGTTGCCTCTCTTTTTGGCAATGATGTCCGGAACCGTCTTGCCATATGTTTTCACGATCTGGAAATCGTGGTCGTCGACCCAAATGCGGCCCTGGAAATAACGCTTCTTGCCTTCGATCTTTTTGGGAGCGAGATCGAAGACGTAGCAATGCAGTTCGTCTTCCTGCTGCTGCCCAATGTAGAGCACGTTGTATTCAGGCAAGATCATCCGTGGTCAGAACAAAGGGAAGCCTATGCCGGATATCTTCGAAGTCTCCCTGGGCCATGGAGAGTCCGCTTGCATCCAGGCTCGACTGTGGCGCGAAGACTACGTTCTCGATGCGTTGC
This sequence comes from uncultured Acidobacteriota bacterium, assembly GCA_963700225.1. Taxonomy (GTDB): domain Bacteria; phylum Acidobacteriota; class Terriglobia; order Terriglobales; family Acidobacteriaceae; genus Sulfotelmatobacter. The sequence goes on along the minus strand of CAVOWU010000007.1, from coordinate 41,731 downwards.
CCTTATCGTCAAACATGACATCGAATACCTCGTGATACTCGCCCGTGACCGTCTCACCATCGACGTTTCGAACTTTCACATCTTGGCGGTACGTGTACTGGTCGCGCGCTTTCGCGAACTCCGTCTCTTTCTCGGAGAAGCGCTTGATGATTTCGTCCGGAGTGATGTCTTTGGGAGGATTCGTTTCGAGAGCGCCCTCTTGGGCAAAGGTGGGCAACGCCGGCAACCCGCAGATCAGCAGCAGCGCGAGGCAAAGCGGAAACCGTCCGAATACTCTCATCCGACTAGTTTATCGAATCTTGGGGGACTTGGCGCAGAGACGTAACCAGCAACTCCCCTGTTTGATGAGGGCCAGCAGCAAGCTACGTCTCCACTCTGCGGCAGAAGACCGCGGCGACCCCGCCCTCCGACCCCTCTCCGCTCAGTGAAGCCGGAGGGAAGGGCGCTGCAGTTCTGCCACTCAGTAAGATGCCTTTTTCGAAGAGAGGTTGCCGCCCGGAAGGTTCAACTTTGTACTTAGACGCAAAGCGAGAATCACCCCCCATCTTGTGCTGCCGCATGAGGCGAATGAGGCTGTTCGTGATACCGGTGTATAGAGTCTTCGATCGATTCGCCATGATGTAGAAGAAATAGCTTTTGGGTGATTGCATAATCGCGCTTACGTGCGAAACATGGCACGCCGAGCCAGGAGTCTGTGACCCAAGTACATAGCCCTCTGCAAAACCGGTCGCTCGACCCGCCCCGTCCCGGTTGTCATCCTGAGCCGCAGCTTTCGGCGGCGAGGGACCTCTGCACTTGCAGGCGGCGAAAATGATTTCGGAGTGTGCACAAGTCCTTCACGGCAAAGAAGCCGCTCAGCATGACAACGCATGTGACCCGGCCGCGAGTTTTCCACAGCAAAAAATCTCCAGCATGTGACGAACAACCTTTACTCCGAATCGACAAAGCGCCGACACTAGATCCATGCGCAAGCGCTCCAGAATCGGACCGAAAAGCGGAACCATACGGGCGTGCCAATTTGGACATTTGGGCGAAGCCAACTCCTTATCTCGCAATATTTTGCGTCTAAAGTCCTTCGCCTCAATATTTTGCGCCGCACTAAACCATCTCGTTCCTTGTAAAGCTAAGAAAATAGATATTTTGCAGATTCGATCCGAAAAATTGCGAGATCCGGATCTCCGGCGATGCAACCGCTCCTGCTACACTCATCCGTTTGCCGTAGAGACGTTGCTCGCAACCTCTCGCCTGCCGGATCGGCGTCGCCAGAGTCCGAGCGAGCGCTCTCGACCGAGCGATTCAAGGAGCACCCTCATGCGTCGTCTTCTTCTCTGCGTTCTCGCTTTTGCATTCGCCCTTCCGGCTTTCGCCCAGGCCAGGCATCCCTTCACCTTCGACGACATGATGAAACTGAAGCGCGTCGGCGATCCACAGGTCTCGCCCGACGGCAAGTGGGTGATCTTCAGCGTGGTCGACGTCGACCTCGCCGCGAATACGAAGACCCCACACATCTGGATCGTGCCGTTAACCACGGACCATGTGGGGACGGCCGCCCCCGGCCGCCCGGCCGAGCGAATACTCATCGCCGATCAGGACGGCGACCGCCCGCGCTGGGCACCAGACGGGAAACGCTTCGCGTTTATTTCCACGAAAGAAGGCGGGTCGCAAGTCTGGATCGCGGACTTCGATACGGGTCAGGGTACGGCGACGTTTCCGCGGAGAGTGACGTCCATCGCGACTGAGGCGGATGGTGAACAGTGGTCGCCCGACGGCAAGCACATTCTATTCACATCGAACGTCTATCCGGGATGTGACGATACCCCCGAAGCGGAAGCGACTTGCAACGAACAGCGACTGAAGCAAGCCGAACAATCGAAGGTCAAGGCGATGATTTTTGACCACCTGCTCTATCGCCACTGGAACGCATACAAGGAAGGGAAGCGCAGCCACCTGTTCGTGATTCCTGCCGAGGGTCCCAAATTCGTCAAGGACTACAGCGGCCCGCACATTGACGAGCACCCTCGCGATCTCACACCGGGCGACTACGACGCGCCTGTGTTCTCGCTCGGCGGGCAGGATGACTACACCTTCTCGCCGGACGGGCAGGAGATTTGCTACGCGTCGAATCACGATAAGAATCCGGCGGCTTCGACTAACAACGATCTATGGATCGTCCCGATCAGCGGAGGCACGGCGAAGAACATCACCGCCGACAATCCCGCCAGCGATACCTCGCCGCTCTATTCGCCCGATGGCCGCTACATCGCGTACCGCGCCCAGCAGCGTCCCGGATACGAGAGCGACCGCTTCCGCCTGATGCTCTACGACCGTAAGACGGGAGAGAAGAAGAATCTGACTGAGGGCTTTGAGCAATGGGCGGGAACTTTTATCTGGAGTCCGGATTCGAAGACCATCGACTTCAGTTCTGACCACAAAGGCCATTCGTTGATCTACGCTCTCGACATAGCGAACCCAAATTCTTCAAGACGCACTATCGTGGCCGGATACAACGACGATCTGGCCCTGACGCCCAACGGCAAAACCCTGCTGTTCACCCGAATGTCGATTGCGGCTCCAACCGAAATCTACGCCGCTGATCCTGCTGGTCCAGGGTGTCCGGCACGTAACGGAGATGTCGACACAGGCAAGGAAAGTTGTTCGTTGAACAAAGACTGGGCCGTGACTCACGTCAACGATTCATTGCTCTCGTGGGTAAGCATGAGCAAGCTTGAATCATTCTTCTTTAAGGGAGCGCATGGTGACGGAGTCGAAGGCTTTCTCGTTCGCCCGCCCAACTTCGATGCCTCGAAGAAATATCCCGTGAAGTTCCTCATCCACGGCGGGCCGCAGGGGGCCTGGGGAGACGACTGGTCATTCCGCTGGAATCCCGAACTGTTCGCGTCCCCGACTTCAGCCCAACCCTCCGGATACGTGGTCATCATGATCAACTTCCACGGCTCGACCGGATACGGGCAGAAATTCATCGACGCCATCAACGGCGACTGGGGCGGCGCTCCGTATGAAGATCTGATGAAGGGACTTGATTACGCTGAGCAGACCTACCCGTTCATCGACAAAAACCGCGAGTGTGCGCTGGGCGCGAGCTATGGCGGATACGCCATCAACTGGATCCTCGGCCACACCGACCGCTTCAAATGCCTGGTGTCGCACGACGGCATGTTCAACGCAGAGTCGGCCTGGGGCACGACCGAAGAACTCTGGTTCAACAACTGGGAGTTCAAAGGCACTCCCTACGACAATCGCGCGGCGTATGAAAAGTGGTCGCCGCATCAGTACGCCAAGAATTTCAAGACTCCGACGCTCGTCATCCACGGCCAGCGCGATTACCGTCTCGACGTGAGCGAGGGCTTCCAGCTTTTCACTACGCTGCAGATGGAAGGCGTACCGTCGAAGATGCTCTATTTTCCCGACGAAGGCCACTGGGTGCTGAAGCCGCAGAATTCGCAGCTCTGGTACAAGACGGTCAACGATTGGGTCGATCAGTGGACGAAGTGAAACTGATCACGCCGCAGGCACAGCTCATGTGGAGACAGCCGCCCCGGCTGTCTATTTCAAATCACCAGAGCAGTCCAACTGGATGTCGATCAAAGGGCGGCGGATCGATCTCTGAAGAATGATTCCCGCTGCTCGCCGCCGGCAAGACTTGCAGCGGATCATCGAGCATGGCGGTGACGCCAGCAGTGATCGACACGTCCACCTCCAGGGGAGGGCCGAATCCTACGCTCGCCGGCGTGATACTGGCGAGGCCATTCATGTCGGTTGTGATATTGCTCTCGCTGACTTCGAGAATCACTGGCATCGCCGGATTGCCGGGGTTGGTTTCTCCATTCCCACCCGTGGGAACGGTTCCACCGGGACGCAGTACAGTCTCGAGAAATGCGACCGGAGCGGCAATGACAGCGTCGGGGGCAGAGGCTGAATCGGTCACCTCGACGACCACCGGTTGCAACGTCTGGCTCGTCGATACCTGCCCTGCTCCGGAGATCTGCTCAAGATTCTGTTGCGCCAGCGGAACGGGGTTGATATAGAACGTCCCGCACGGAACGTTCCCCGGGGCCGCGCACGCTGTTACCTGTGCCGGGGCCGAAAATTGCGTCACCGTCAGATTCACCGTGGCATAGCCGCTGGGATTTGTCTTAGCGCTGGCTGCGCTTAGAGTGCCCGATCCGCTGACCAGCGTGTAATTCACTTGCACGTTGTTTCTCGCCACGCCGTTGCTCAGCAGTTGTGCGGTCAGCGGGACGCTGATGGTCGCTCCCTGCGAAATCCAGACATAGGGGGAGACGATCCCGATGTCGGACGACGTTTCGGTAGCGTAGAGCGTGGCGCTGACCGATTTCGAGGAGGCATAGGCGCCGGGGGCCAGAGTCGCAGTGATCGTGGCGACTCCAGTCTGCGTAGGTGTCAGCCAACTCGCTGCGTCTCCGTTCTGATCGGTGGTCACCGAGCACGACGAAGCGCCCGCGCAAGCAGAAAGCTGCACGGAATTGGTGGCGCTCCAGCCGATGGTCGCACCGCTTACGGGAGTGACTCCATCGGCCGCGAGGACGCGCACGCTCACGGGGTGCGCCGCCTGCGCTCCAACCGGCGTCGGGGGATTGAGTCCGTAGAGCAGGACGATGTTGTCGGTGGCAGCCGCACCGTAGGTGAGGGCGCCGGTCATAGTTGTCGAAGCTCCGCTGACCGGATCGGTGATGGTGACATTTTGCGTTCCGTCGGAAAACGGTGGCGCGGAAAGAATGATCTGGCTGGCGTTGATCGAAAGCTGCGTTGCAGCGACAGTTCCTACAGTTGAAGTGAATCCCTGAGCGAAGCCCGTTCCGAGTATGGTGACCGCGCCACCTGTCACGCCGACGCGCGACGGAGAAATCGTGTCGGCGTACAACACGTGTGCGTGGAAACGGTAGTCGGGACGGCCATCGCCGCGCAAATCCGCGATGCCAATCAGATAGTTTCCTGTAGCAAGGACTTGCGTGTCCAACCGCGTCATTCCGTAGATCGTCTGGTTAAACGGCCATGTGGTGGAGGTAGGAGGCATGGTGCCCTGCGGGTCGGATGCGGCCCACATTCCGATCAGCGGCTGAGTCTTCACTTCGCTCGCATTACCGGATTCGTCCAGCGCGGTCACGGCCACCGACAGCGTGCGGTTGGCCTGTGCCGGCAGGAGGAAGTACGGCACATTCCCGTAACTGTTGAGCGATGAAATCCAGTCGCCACCGGAAGGCAGGGCGGCAGGTGCGGTCCACGAGGAGGAAGCTTGTGCCACAGGTTGCGCGGTGCTGCTCATCAGGATGTCTTGCGCGACATCACTGCCTGCGGCCAGGGTTACGATAATCGTCTGAGCCGAGCCCGAAGGTGAGACTGGACCGGGTGAGTACGGGCCGACGCCGGGCGACCAGAACGGATCGACGGCCTCCACCGAAAGTTGATATTGCGCGCTGCCTCCATTCGGAAGCTGCAATCCGGCGAGATCGAAAAAGCCTTCCACGGATTGGTTGTTCGATCCCCACTCGCTGAATGGATCCCCGGTAGCGTCGGTGTATCCGGTGACGGGATTGCCGGCGTTTCCGGTAAACAAGAAGCCCGACACCGAACTCGCAGCGTATCTGCGCGAAGGCAAACCCGTGGCGGGATTGATCCAGCGGGCGACGACGTTAACTCCCTGCATGGGCTGAGTGCGATTGCCATGCGTATCAGTGAACCAAACCGATCCCTGAATGCGAGCAGTGACTGCCGAGAACACTTGCTTGCCAGGAAAGCTCGACTGATTTTGGATGGTGACGGGATAAAGGCGAGAGATGGCCGCGCCGTCATCCATGGATAGCTGGTAAGGATTCGGATAACAAACCGTGATGGGCACACAGTTCCAGGAATCGGCAAAATGCATGACAGGAAAGCCGGCGTAATCGTCGGAAGTGGGCGGGGGCGATCCCGTCTGCACATTGAGATTGAGCTGCGACCAGCCGAGGCCGAGAACCCCTCCGATCACGCGCACCAGACGATACTCAACGTCGGTGAGCTGCGAAGACAGCTGCGCGCACTGACCGTTGATCACGATTAGCGCGTGTTGATAGGTCGCAAGGGATCCATAGTTGTCGTTGCCACCGGTGACCGCGTTGAAGAAACATTGGCCGGAGTCGCCGGCGCCAGCGCCGAGCAGGGCATCGGTGACTGAGCCATCGGCATCGTAGACAACGCCTACAGGCGTTCCGGTCGCGGTGGATTGAATATCTGCCGGCATGGAAATGGTGCCGTCGGCATTTACATAAACGTTCGTTCCATTCACGTCTTCGGCGAGTTGGCCGCCGCTGGTGGCTGTAATTGCCGCCGTTGAAACTGATGTCCACTGGCTGAACGCGCCGGCGACGAAGCTGTTTGCGGATGCATTCGGCAGGATCGGACTCAAGTCGCCCTGATCGGTGTAGTACGTGATTAGTCCTTGCGGCCAGAGCAGAGGCTGCCCGTTCATCGTGGAATCGAAGTAGCTCGAGCCCGCAACCAACTTCGGGCCACCGGCACGCGAGAGCAGCCCGCACGCGACGACAATCGCCGCGGTCAGGGCCAGCCTGAGGAGGAACGAGCGAGCCGTCAATGCCATGGTTTCATGGTCACTTCGTCTCATAATGTCATTCCTCCTCACTGGCCTGCCGCACCGCCAAGGCGAAATCGCTCAAACGTATCCGCGACTTCCCACCGAGGACGGGATCTTTTCGAAAAGATGACAGGTGTTGAGCTGACAACATTACCCAGCCCCAGCGGTCCATGCTGAATCGTCCCATCGGTCCGGCTACACAACTGGTAAGGCCCAACTTGCTGGGTGGATATAGAAATAGGAGGACGTGTTCGCCGATGGTGTAGCGCTGGCCGCTGGACCACAGCCCGATCCACTGCGAGATGGTGAGACGCTCGCCGGGTATGGCGCCCCGTATTGCGTCCTCGATGCGAAATGTCACGGCGACGGTTTCGAGAGCCTGTCCGCGCGTCGCCGGGCGACGTTCAATACCGGTGACCCTGCCGGAGAAAATCATTCCTGCGGCGCGAGCCATCTCGGGGAGTCCAATTGTCCCCGGGGGCCGCACAGGGTGCCGTGGAAGCGTTGGAGCAGGCTCGGGTAGCGGCAGTTGACTCACCCGGGGGGTCTGCAAAGGTGTATTCCTGAGGTTGGCGAAATTACTCTGGCCACTCGATGGGAGTTGCGCGACGAGCAAGAACAAGAATGCGAGCAGACAACTGCCACTTCTTCCACTCATGGGGAAGACCTCAACACTTGGCATCTGCTCGGAGAGGAACCGCGAAACGTGTCAGAGTAGTCTCAAAGGAATTACAAAATCAGTGACGGATGTCACAACAGGCTGTGGATTACTGGGCCAAGCTGAAGAAAAATCAAACTCGCACGGCCTGTCGATTTCTCCCGGGAGAAGCGGTGTCGATCAAGAACTCCGGTTCGAGCCCGGACAGACTCCTTCCAGCGGCAATCGGGGAGACCGTTGCGATAACGCATCGACTATAATGGCGCACCGATGGCACTTGCTCCGGGAACGAGACTCGGGCCTTACGAGATTCAATCGCCTTTAGGCGCCGGGGGCATGGGCGAGGTCTACCGCGCCCGTGACGGTCGTCTTCAACGCGACGTCGCCATTAAGATTCTTCCTACGTCTTTTTCCGCGGATCCTGATCGGTTGCAGCGATTCGCGCAGGAATCGCGAGCGGCGGCTGCGCTAAACCATCCCAATATCCTTTCTATCTTCGATATTGGAGAGGACCGCGGAGCCCCCTACGTAGTGTCGGAATTGCTCGAGGGCGAGACCCTCCGTGACCGACTGCGAAACGGGGCGCTGTCCTCCCGTAAAGCAATCGACTACGCGCAGCAGATCGCTGGTGGGCTCGCGGCGGCGCACGAGAAGGGTATCGTGCATCGCGATCTGAAGCCCGAGAACCTTTTCATCACCAACGATGGCCGTGCCAAGATCCTCGATTTCGGCCTGGCCAAGTTCACACGTCCAGAAGTCGATCTTTCCGACGAAGCGCCCACCATGCAAGTCGCCACCGAGGCGGGGATGGTGATGGGCACGGCGGGCTACATGTCGCCCGAGCAAGTGCGCACGAAACCAGCGGACGCGCGCTCCGACATTTTCTCGTTCGGTGCGATTCTGTACGAGATGCTGTCGGGCAATCGTGCGTTCCATGGTGATTCGGCTGCGGACACCATGAGCGCGATCCTAAAAGAGGATCCGCCGGACTTGAGTGAGACCACGCGGAATATTTCGCCCGCGCTGGAACGCATTGTTCGGCACTGCTTGGAGAAAAACCCTACCGAACGATTCCAATCGGCGCGCGACGTTGCGTTCAACCTGGGAGCTCTGACCGATATCTCGACTTCCACACGCAGCGGGATGCGGGCTTTGCCCGAGCGGAATTCGCGCCGCTGGTTACTGCCCGTCATTGCCGGACTTTTATTGCTCGCGTCCTGGGTCGGCATTTATCGCTACGCGCGGCGAGGGGTTGTCGGATCAAATCCCAACTTCCACGAAATCACTTTCCGCAACGGCACCATCTGGGACGCGCGGTTTGCACCGGACGGCCAAACCATCGTCTACGGAGCCGCCTGGGACGGGCAGCCATTCGAACTTTTCTCGACGCGTTTCGACAGCACTGATTCCAGATCCATCGGGCTGCCCGCCGCACAGATTTTCTCGATTTCCTCGAATGGAGAAATGGCGATTGGGCTCCATCCGGTGAATGCCGGTCCATTCGCGCAGGCCGGAACTCTGGCGCGTGTTCCGCTGGCCGGAGGCGCACCGCGCGAGGTGGCTGAGAATATTACGTGGGCCGACTGGACGCCCGATAGCCAAGGCCTGGCCGTGATCCATCTGCGTCCCGGAGGGAGCCATCTGGAGTTTCCGGTCGGCACGGTATTGTATGAGCCCAACAACTGGGTCAGCCATGTGCGTTTCTCTCCCTCCGGAGATTTTCTGGCTATCGCCGATCATGTCCAGAGCGGTGACGATGGCCGAATTGTGATTCTTGATCGGCACGGCAATCGCAAAGCCAGTTCGTCCTACTATTCCAGCGTAATGGGTCTGGCGTGGGCTCCCGGCGGCAAAGAAGTCTGGTTTTCGGCGGTGCCTTCGGGATCGGCGCGATCTGTGTACGCGCTCGACTTCTCCGGCAAGGAGCGCCTGATTTATCGTGCTCCGGGCGGCTTGACCATTCATGACATCAGCCGAACGGGCTTGGTTCTTCTAACGGCAGACAAGACTCGTCTTGGTCTTTCGGCGCTGCCGCCGGGAGAGACCAGGGAGAGAAGCCTTTCCTGGTTTGACTGGTCTTTGCTCACGGACATGTCGGCGGACGGCAAGACCATCGTGTTCTCCGAGAGTGGGGAAGCCTTAGGCAGCAACTACAGCGTCTTTCTTCGCAAGACGGACGGCTCACCCGCGGTGCGGCTCGGCGACGGTGGTTTCGGCTTCTTATCTCCGGATGGTAATTGGGTCCTATCCCTTGTGGGTTCGCCAGCCAAGTTGATGCTTCTTCCGACCGGCGTCGGGGAACCGAAGCAACTCGCCGACAACAAGGTCGACCACTTTAGCGTGGGCTGGCTACCGAACGGCAAGTCGATCCTGTATTCGTCGGCCGATCCCGGCAAGTCGCCTCGAACTTTTTTGCTGGATATTGACGGCGGAACGCCGCGCCAACTCACTCCCGAGGGCGTCTCGGGTAGTCTGGTGACGCCGGACGGCAAGTTCCTGTTGGCCCTCGACAACCAACGGCAACGATGGCTATATCCCATCGCTGGCGGGGAGCCGCAGAAACTCGACATCGTTCCGAATCCGGACGAGCGCATTATGGCATTCGTCGATGGCGGCAAAACCCTGCTTCTTCGCACGCTTTCTCTTCCCGTGAAAGTCACGCGAGTGGATATTGCAACGGGCCGTCGCGAGCCCTGGAAGGAAATCGCTCCGGCGGATCCGGCCGGGGTGCAGAGCATGCCCACTTTGAGGTTTAGCCAAGATGGAAAATCGTATGCGTACTCTGTCGGCCGACTTCTATCGGATCTCTACGTAGTGGACGGGTTGAAGTAGCTTCTGTTTATCGCGCGTTGACTTGTTCTCTTGCGCGCCCTAAACATCGCTCACCCGCAAGCCAAGATGTTGAACGCGGGCTCGCAAACCACATGATCGGTCAGAACATCTCTCAATACAGAGTGATCGAAAAGCTCGGCGGTGGCGGGATGGGTGTCGTTTATAAAGCCGAAGACACTCGCCTGAAGCGCTTTGTGGCTCTGAAGTTCCTTCCTGATGACGTATCCCGCGACCAATTATGCTCGCGCCTGTGCCGACGGCCATGTGGTCTTCTCCGCCTTAGACGCCAAACGGAACGCGCTGGGGATTTTCTTGCCGACGCCGATGGATCCAATCCCAAAGAACTTACCAGCGGCAAACTCGACGACTTTGCCGCCTGCGCTCCCGACGGCAAGATTGTGCTCTACGAAGATGCCGACAACATCCTGCAGAAAGTTTCAAGCGATGGCGGGCCCTCGCAAAAGGCCTTTGATCTTCCCGTGTTCAGCCGCATCACGATCTCTCCCGACGGAAAGTTGGCGGCCTTCGTCACTCAAAGAGGTGCCGATTCGAAAGAGAAGCTGGCCCTGCTTCCTCTGGATTCCAGCCAGCCCACGCGTTTCCTGGAATTCGAACGGCCCCGCTCAGCCCCTCAGAGTTCGCCTTCAGTTACACCATCAATCCGGTGGTTTTCAGCTCCGATGGCAAAGGGATGATCTATCCCACACGCAACGGTGATGCCGACAATCTCTGGCTGCAGAATCTTGACGGATCTCCCGGCAAGCAGCTCACGGATTTCAAATCGGAGATCATCCGCGACTTCGACTTCTCTTTCGACGGCAAGCAACTCGCGGTGATTCGCGGACACAGGGAAGCGGATGTTGTCCTGATCCGGGAGTCGGAGAAGTAGTTCTGTAGGCCCCAGCTGCGGTTTGCCCATCTCTTACGCTCAATGGGACAATACAGATCTATGCAAAAATCGCTTACTGCAATCGTTATTCAACTCATGGCGACCGGTATCATGTTGCTGGGTTATGCCCCGGCGCAGTCGACTCCGGCAGCCGGTTCCACTCCACCAACGCAACCTGCAGCTGGACAGACGGCCGCTCCAAAGGCGACGACTGCCAAGAAGGCTCCTGTGACCACGAAAAGCGCAACTACCCTTACGTTGAAGACGCAGAAGGATAAGTCAAGCTATGCCCTGGGTATGAAGATTGGCGGCGATCTCCGGCGGCAAAGCGTGAATACGGCGGTCGATCCGGCGCTTGTGGCCCGAGGATTGAGGGACGCTTTGGCTGGCACGAAGGCTCTGCTGACCGAAGATGAGGAGCGCGCGGCGCTCACGCAACTGCAGACGCAGGTTCGAGACCAGCAGCAGGCCAAGGCCCATGTGGAGGGCGGGGCCAACCGCAAGGAAGGCGAAGCATTTCTGACTGCGAACAAGACCAAGGAAGGCGTCACAACTCTGCCAGACGGATTGCAGTACAAGGTTTTGAAGGAGGGCTCCGGGCCGAAGCCGACAGCCAACGACACGGTGAGCGTGAATTACCGCGGCACCCTTATCAATGGAAAGGAATTCGACAGTTCGTACAAGCGCGGCGAGCCGATTTCGTTTCCAGTGGGCGGCGTGATCAAGGGCTGGACCGAGGCCCTGCAATTGATGCCGGTTGGATCGAAGTGGCAGTTGTTCATCCCATCTGATCTGGCTTATGGCGACCGCGGCGCGGGAGGCGACATCGGCCCCGGCGAGACGCTGATCTTTGAAGTGGAGTTGCTCTCGATTGGAGAACAGAAGAAATAAGTCATTAGGGAAGTCTATGAAACGGCCGTCTGCGCAAAGCGGGCGGCCGTTTTGCATTTACTTTCTAGAGCGCGTGGCCGAGATGTTCTTCAGCCGAAAGATTCGCGCCGGCCAGAAGCAGCAATCCTGAGAGAAATGCCCAGAACATCAGGCTTACCGAGAGGGCGAACGGGCCGTAGACTTCCTGAAAATTCAGCCAAGGGAGCGCGAGGATGTAGGCATACTTCAGAGCCTCCGAGAGCAATCCCATGATGATCGCCGTCGGCAGCACCGCGCGTGCCGGAACTTTCCCGTTGGGCAGCAGCCAGTAGATCAAGAAGAAGATGGCAATGCTGGCGCCGATGGCGAAGACCTTCATCATCAGAAATCCGACCAGCCGCACAAACCCGGTGCCGTAGCCGTGCAGCAGAAACTCGAGGAAACCGACCGGAACAGCCGTGAGCGCGATCGATAGCAAAGCCAGCACGCCGCAGGCAAAGGCCAGTCCCAGCGATATCAATTGATTCCCCAGGTAGGAGCGATTCTTTTCGAAACGCCAGATGCGATTGAGCGCTACCTCTAATGGCAGAAACACGCCCGAGGAAGTTACAAGCAGGATGATGAGTGAAAATACTTGCACTCTCTGCTTCGAGTCCACCATGGAATTGAGGTTGCGAATCACAAATTCCTGGCCCGCGGGGAGGTAGTCGCGCAGCAATTGGAGTACGACTTCGTACATCACGCGCGAGTGAAAGACGCGGCGGATCAGCGTCATCATCAGCACGACGAAGGGGAAAAACGACAGGATCGAATTGGCTGCGACGGAGAAGGCGAAGGTGTGGACTTCGGTGCGCAGCAGGTATTTCACGGTCGAAGTCACCAGGCTGGGACGGCGTGGCCTGGGGCCGCGGACTGGCGTTGTTTCCGGCTTTTTGGCCATTGAAACTGCCGGAATTGGGGGGCTAGGCATGGGAATGTAAATCGTATCAGAGGGAACCACAGGGGCTGGGGAACGGAAGTTTCGCGGGCGGTTACCGGGTTATTTCTTAATCGTAGTTAAAGTTATGCCGAAGTGACTTCTGGTCATATTACGATTCCCTTCTAATTTCTCTTGCGAAACGTTTTAATACTGCTTATTATCTTTTGCTCAATACCGGGATTTGGTCCGGTGGTGAGACCAAGTAAGTGGTTGACGTTTGTTGGGTGTGGTGGAAACGAGCCAAATTGCCGGACTCCAGAGGTTCCCGCGAATGCTCATCGCATTCGGGGACTAAGGAGTCTTTTCCTTTTTGGAAGTAATTCCCTCTGCACATCGTAGACGCAACCGAAAGTTCAACCGGCTTCTTTGAGGGGGGCTTCGATCGATCGAAGCGCGATCCGAGAAACCGGGGAACTATTCTTCGCGATTGGTGAAAGGAGTTTTTTCCGTGAGAGAGAAAGGTACAGTGAAGTGGTTCAACGGGGCGAAGGGATATGGATTTATCCAGCGCTCAACGGGGGAAGATGTGTTCGTACACTTTTCCGCGATCCAGGAGAACGGCTACCGCACCCTGAATGAGGGGGAGACCGTCGAGTTCGATCTGCTGAAAGGCCCCAAAGGCTTTCAAGCGGCCAACGTCGTCCGCGCATAACCTGCGAACCATTCCAGAGCCCTCCCTGTCCCAGTGGGAGGGTTTTTTATTTGGGGGCCGAGATCGGCAATCCCATGCTGGTGCGCAATTGTTGCCACTGTTCGATGACCCTCGCGTCGTGAGAGAGGTCTGCGGCCTTATGAAAAGACTCTTCTGCCTGGGAGAGATCCTTGAGTTGAACCAGACAATCGCCGAGGGCCGCCCAGGCATACCAGTCCTGCGGAAAATCACGGGTCACTTGCTCGAAAACGGAAACCGCCTCTCCGCATCGCCCTTCCTCATCGAGTTGCAGGGCCTGCTGCACACGAGCGTTGGCTAGATTCTGAGCTACTGGAACGTTATGCGGCGCGAGTTGGCTGGCGACGTTGAAAAGCGTTAAGTCATCCTTCCACTGATGCTCCTGATCGAGCGTCAGCCCGGCGAATACGACGGCAAGAGTTCCCGCGATGATCAAAAAGGGGATCCGGGCTTTGCCTGCAACATGCCATCCTGTCGATAGCAGGAGCGTTAGCCCTGCCAGCGGCAAGTACGTGTATCGGCCGTGCAAGAAATCTCCCGGGTTGAGGGCGTTCAAATTGAGAGCGGGAAGAATTGGAAGTATGAGTAGGAGTGAACCGATCACCAAGGCGCGCTCAACCCCATACGCCTCCGGTGCGGCGAGATCACGGTGAGCCTTCCTCGAAATCCAGAACAGCGCTGCTGCGAAAATTGCGAGTATGCAGATCTCACCCATCGTGGGGAGTAGCACGTCGCGCAAAGAGAACTTGTCCTGTAATGCGGGATCCGCGAAAGCATATGAATGCGCCGGCCACAGCAGCACTTTCAAGTAAAACCAGACAATCGCCGGCCAGGAAAGCACAACGGTGCGACCCGGCAACTGCTGCGTGCGGGTACTGAGCTTTCCCGATAAAGCGTTGAGGCGTAAGAGAAGGTAGAAGATAGTTACCAGCACGAACGGCAATATCTGGTGAACGGCCTGCACCAGCCGAATTCGAAGATCGGGATTTTCGCCTGCGGTTTCATGCTTTCTTCGTGCCGATGAGGGTGGCTCGCTCCGGAGGTCGAGAAAGGCCAGGATAAAAATCGCGACGGGCAGAACAATGGCGGTCTCTTTCGCCAAGAGCGACACGAAATACACAGCTGCGGCCGATACTAGCCATACGTAGGAAGTCTGCGGAGAAGCCTTGCTTCGAGCGCCTTTGCCTGACTTCTTAGCCGCGTCTGGACTGGGGTTTTCGGTGTGCCTGAGATAAAGGAGAAGCGCACCTAACACTCCGGCGGACATTAAGGGGTCCGGGACCGTGACCCACGCCACGGATTCGGTCTGGGCAGGGTGCACGGCAAACAGAGTTGCGGCCAGCACCGCCGCAGCGCGGTCGCGCAATAGCCTCCACGCCAACAGTCCGAGCAACATGGCGACCGCCAGATGCTTGGCAATGCTGAGAAGGTGCCAACCCCAGGGCGATAGCTCGCAAAGGATGAAGTTCGTCCTCATCCACAGAAGGAAGACGGGCCGGTAGAAACTCGGAGGGCCGCCAGTGAATTGCGCCCACACGTAGTTCGTAAAGTATTGCCCGATATGACCGGCTGACTGGATTCGTGGATCAGCGGTGAAACGGTGATCATCGAGAATGAATTGAAAACTCAGAGCGGGACTGTAAATTGCAACGACGATTGCGGCCAGGGACAAAGCAATGATGGTGCAATTCCG
Source organism: uncultured Acidobacteriota bacterium (assembly GCA_963700225.1). Taxonomy (GTDB): domain Bacteria; phylum Acidobacteriota; class Terriglobia; order Terriglobales; family Acidobacteriaceae; genus Sulfotelmatobacter. Next base: position 26,530 of record CAVOWU010000007.1, on the reverse strand, counting down.
AGGCGAGAGCGTCTCGGTTCCGCGGGCGGGAAGGGCAGGCGCCGATTTCTCTTTTTGTCGAGTCGGCCGGGGAGAGTTCATGCTGAAAGCTGGCAGAGAATTGTCTCACAACTATGGAGGCCCGCTCGAAAGGCAGACCAAGCCCACTTCTACAAGTCGCGCAGGATAATGATAGCTTCGTCATGGGCGGAGCTTGAATGCCTTCGCCCGCCTTCACCGCATTTCCAATGAAACCAGGTCTCCATCGGCGGCGCCGCCGGGCTTGTAGTTGACCGTGACTTGGCGATTGCGCCAGTCGCAGGAGAAATTGTCGATACCGATTAGAAGCAACGCTCGATAGTCCGTCGCATGGAGTTTGAGAACGCCTCCATCGGAAGTGACGGTCAGGATGGCCGCCGGAGCGTTCGAGCAGTCCACGGCTACCAGGCGTCCCTTTACAAATTTTGTGACGCGCTTATCCCCGGTTCCAGCGTGGGCATTTTCGGCAGCTTCGCGTTTCGCGGCGTCTTCGTCGAGGATATCGAACGGCGTCTTCTGCGCCTGATATTTGGGCTCGCTGGAAGCGGTTGAGTTTATGGGTATGCCGTACTTGCGTTCTGCGCCAGACTTCGACTCCAGGTCGGTGGCCTCGGCAACAATCTGCGGATTGCTGCTGGTCTTCAGGCGTTGGAGCAGGGCGTCCGCGGCCTCCCACTTTTTGCTCGCGACATAAATCTGAGCAAGATGGTAGCTGTAGTGCTCATCACGTGGGCTGAGGTTGATGGCGGCTCGCTCCGATTGCATTGCGGCGGTAGTAGTTCCTCCGGCGTTGCGCGCGAGAGCCAGGAGATCATAGGCATCCGCCATTTCAGGATTCCATTCGAGCACCGCCTTGAGATCGAGCAGCATGTTGGCCAGGCCCGAAATCTCGGCGTGCTTGGCCTGCGCCATGCGATATTTCGCAGCCGCGAAATAGTAGTGCGCCCACATATCGCGGGGGTTCAGGGAGACGGCATCCCCGATCTCAGCGAAGGCTTCTTCGAATTCGGCCATGCTGAATGTGATCCCATGCAAGGATGCGGTGCGCCAGGGCATTTCCTACGGAGTTGCTGGGAAGTTGGTCGGCATCTTCGCCGACTCGCTTCGTCTGCTGTTTTGCTTCGGCTTTCTTGTCGGCTTCCGTGGGAGCGGTGGCGAAGTCATGCAACGTCTTAAGACCAATGTCCCGGCGTTCGGGGATTCGAACTTGAATTCCGGCATAGAGGACGCGAGCATCGGACTCGGGCATCGATTTTGACGTCACCGTTGAATCTTCTGGGCCTACGGAAACCGGCGACCGGTCAACCAGCCCCGACGTGGATCGAGCCTGAAAATAATCCTTCACGGTCTTTTCGAGCTGGGTAGCGCTCATCCCGTAAGCCTGCTGGATTGCCTCTTCCGGTTTTAGGTGCTGGTTCAGGACCAAGCCAAAATAGGTGCCAATCTCCGGCAACTTTTTTTCGTGGAGCAGGTAGTGGACGACGGCCCAGGATTCGGCTTCGTAGATGGTTGGGTTTGCCACCGGCACGCCGACAGACGCCGCGTGCTTTGCAGCAAAAAGATCGGGCAGCGGGATCCAGGTTTCCCCTCCGAGCAATTCTGTCAGCGACTTCGTCGGGTGCGGATCGCTTTGGTCTTGCGTATTTGCGCTGGGTGGCCGGCGCGCATCGGGATCGGCGCCGATTTCGACCTGTTTGTTGTCGACGCGAATCGAGCTGAAATATTCAGCCAGGCCCTCGTCGAACCATCCTTGAGCAGGAGGATAGTTGCAGTTAAGGAACATCAGGGATAAGTCACGCGCGACGGCGCGCCATGATTCCGGCTCAGACATGTTCAGGACGATGAAATCCTGATCCTCTCCCGGCAAGAAGAAGCCGGGTACATCGATCGGTTGTCCCTGGCGTAGTGGCGCCAGTTGGTAATAAGCCTGATCGTTGTTCAAGGCAAGGATGGTCAACGGAATCGATTGGTTGAGCCTGTCCTTCGAGAGCAGAATGGCAAACTCAGTCCGCATCTGCTCAAAGCGCAGCGCGACTTCGCGGCCTCGATTTTCGCCTGCGTCAGTGATGACAGTGAAATGCGTGGAGTGGATCTCTCGCCAGGGTGAGATCTCAGCTCCCCGCGAGTGGACGCAGATGAGCAACACCAGAAACACACTCAACAGCGGAATGGACCGGGCTCGAGACATTGGCTGCCGGGAGGGGAGAGGTATTCAGCAAATGCTATCACGGCAGATCGGGCGAGCGTGCTGGAAAGGGCCGGTTCCGACGAAGCAACGTGCAAAAGCGATTCAGTAGGATGGCTTGCCGTTATAATTCCCGGTTCATGTCCAGGGACCTGCGAACTCGATCTAGGCTTTTATGCTTCCTTGTCGTCCTCTTCGCAGTTCGCTTTGCGCAAGCGTTGTCGGGCGTTCCATGGAATGGAGTCCTGGTCGACAGTTCCGGAAAGCCAGTGGCATCCGCCGTTGTAAGTCTGCACTCGTCTTCGGACGGTCGCGGATACATGGTTACAACGTCGCCGGACGGCTACTTTGCGTTTGCCACGATCGCCGCGGGTTCCTATGAGCTCTCGGTGAAGCTTGCGGGCAAGGAATGGAAGGGCGCTGCCCCTCTCGTGATCGGCGGCGACGGGCCGATAACGACATCCTTGCAACTCTCTGCATCCGGACAAGTGTTGCAGGCCGTCGCACTCAGCAAGCCCACCCCGAGCGGGAAGGTAGCTGCGCCAGCCAGCGGAGGCGAACATCTTTCCAGTGCAGAAGTCTCGAGTCTCCCGCTAAACGCCCGCGATTTCAGTAAGTTGCTGCTGCTGGCTGCCGGAACCATGACCGATGCCAATGGTGCGGCGAATTTCACCCAACAGTTCGCGGTGAATGGCCAGCGCGGCGTGACAACGGTTTTCGCCATCGATGGCTTTGACACGACGGATCCGGAGATGGGTGGCGCCACATTTTCGAACTTCAATGTCGACGCCATTCAGGAAGTGCAATCAAGTTCGGGCGTACTGCCGGCCGAGGTAGGTCACGGGGCCGCGAGTTTCACCGATGTTGTTACCAAGTCGGGGTTGAATCAGATTCACGGGAGCGTGTTCGAGTTTGTGCGAAACGCCGCTTTCGATGCGCGGAATTACTTCGACTACATCGACCCGACTGGACGGCGCCGCATCCCGCCGTTTGCGCGCAATGAATTTGGATTTACCAACGGCGGTCCAGTCGTAATTCCGGGAATTTATAACGGGCGCGATCGAACATATTATTTCGGCGAATACCAGGGGTTTCGCCAGGTGCTGGGCACCACGCAAGTCATTCCGGTACCTACCGCAGAAGAGCGGCAGGGAATCGATACGACTACATTCGCCGGAGACACTTTGACGATTCCGGTGAATCCGGCAGTATCGGCGGTGCTGAACGGATATCCCCTGCCGAACGAGCCGACGGGATCTTTCGGAGATCGAACTTATGCGGCATCGTCAAAAGTGGTGACGACAACGGATCAGTTCTCCATCCGCATCGATCACAAGATTTCGGACAAGGCTTCGCTGCTGACGCGCTTTAGTTTGAATCAGGTGACCGGGCCGATCACGAATCCGGACCAAACCGCGATCAATCCTACGTTTGGCGTGCAGTTTTTCGACCACCAGCGCAACTTCGGCGTGAAATACGTGCGGACGATTTCGCCTCACCTGACGTCGGAGACGTCGCTGAGCTACATCCGCAGCACGCCGTTCTTTCCGGCGGACAACCACACTCAGCCTGGAATTACTTTTGCCGACGGGCTATACCAACCATATAACCAGCCGAGTGGATCGATCTTCGGTTCGTACAGCAATCTTTATCAGTTCCAGCAAGGCTTCGCGTGGATTCATGGTTCGCATGCCTTCAAGTGGGGAACGGAGATAAGAGTCAACCGCGATTCGACGATCTTCGGGACCAATCCGAATGGAATCTATCAATTTGGCGGCGGCACGGCCTTCTCGCCGGTGAACATTTCTTCGGCGAGCGGCACCCACAACATACAAATCGGCGATCCGCTGCCGGACTCGCTGACTGGTCTGCTGACGGCGACGCCGTATTCCTACAACATTATGGTGGCGGCCAGCATCACCCCGGTGGGCGGCAAGTTCAATGAAGCGGGCGTGCGCCGCGAAGCCTATAACTTCTACTTCGAAGATGCATGGAAGGTGACGGCGCAACTGACCGTGAGTTACGGTTTGCGCTATGAGGTGAACAGCCGTATACATGAGGCGACCAAGCGGACGTCACTTCCGGTCTTCACCGATGCGAACGGCAAGCCGACGGGATATGGGGATCGCACAGCCACGCAGAAGATACTGATCAACCCACAACCGCCCTACGATCAAGACTGGAACGGATGGGGGCCACGTCTGGCCCTGGATTATGCCGTGGGCAAACACACGGTTTTGCACGCGGGCGGGGCGATTACGACTCTGATTCCGAATCTGTGGCAGGACAATTTCCTTACGGCTGCCATTCCGTTCGTTTTTGCTCCGTCGATTTATGCACAGCCGAACGAGCCAGTCGCGTTTCAGAACATCTTCGCTCCGCTAACCCTGCCGACCGCTTACAACATTCAGGGACAGCCCATTTTCGCGACGGGCAAATCGCAGGATGTTCCGTCGAATACGGTGTTTGACTACCAGCGATTCCAAGCGGATATGGACGCGCTGTATCCCGGCAACGTGCAATTGCTCAACATCACCGGCATCGCGAAGAATTTCGGCAACGGATACATCGGAAGCTGGACCGCCGGAGTCGATCACGATTTTGGCGACTTCAAATTTAATGCGTCCTACGTCGCGACCGCCGGAATTCATCTCGCACGGGCGTACTCGCCGAATGGCTACGGTGGGGCGTGCCAGGGATTCGCGCCGTTCACGCAATTCGATTCTCCTTGCCACGCGACGGGAGGCTTCGGGCCCGAGATAATCATGACCAGCGGCTCACACTCGACGTATCACTCACTGCAGACGAGCCTGTCGAAAAGTTCGCCGCGAGCCGGATTGGGATTGCAGGCGAGCTACACGTACTCGAAGTCGCTGGACGACACGAGCGCGGTGTTGGGAGGGCTGCTCGGCTCGGCAGGCACAATCCTGCAGACGGTTCCTCAGAATCCGTGGAATCCGTCGGCGGAGAAAGGTCCGTCGACGTTCGATGTAACGCATGTGTTTGCCGCAAGCTTGATTCAGTTGCTGCCGCTGGATCGCGTGGGATTTCTGAGACCTCTTGGCCTAACGTTAACCAAAGGCTGGCAATTCCTGAATATCACCACGCTGACTACGGGATCGCCATTCACCATCTTTTCGGGACTGCAACAGACCGGAGCGGGTTTCGGTGGAGGTGACCGCCCGGACCTGGTTACGATGCCGCACCTGTCGACCAGCCGAGCTATCCGGGACGATTATTTCGGGCTGGGTCCAGTCGGAAACCGTTCGTTCTTCAACATTCCGATCAACGTCGCAGGGGGAACCGGGCCAAACCTGGGGCGCTTCGGCACGCTCGGGAGAAACACGTTTCGCGGACCCGACTACCACGATTACGACATCGCGCTGATTAAAGACACCCCGTTCGGGCACCGTGGAAATGCGGAACTGGGTACGGTCGAATTCCGGGCGGAGTTCTTCAACGTATTCAACATCCCTAATTTTGGGCTGCCGTCGAACATCGTGAGCGGCAGCGGGTTTGGGATCATCAGCAAGACCGCCGGAACGTCCCGTCAGATCCAATTCTCGTTGAAGATTATCTACTAACAAGGAACAACTTCCTGAGTCTATCCGTAGAGTCAGAGGGAGTTCTCTGCCTATGCGGATACCTGGGTTTATGGTTGTTTTGCTCGCAGTCGGAATCTCTGCCCAAGGTCAGCAACCGGAGCCGGTAGCGGAGTCGCTGACCGCGGACCAGATCATGGCGCGTGTGGCCGCGAACCAGGACCACAGCGAAGAACTGCGCAAGCAATACGTCTACCGCCAGCATACCCATATCGTGACGCACAAGCCCAAGGGCAGGCTGCTGCGCGAAGAGACCGCCGACTACGACGTAACTCCGACGCCCGACGGGACGCAGAAACAACTCAAGCTGCTGACCGGCCGCTACTGGAACAAAGGGAAATACGAGACGTTTCAGGGGGAGCCTGCGCCTGAGGCCGATAGCCTCGACGGCGGGCTGATCCACAACTTCCGAGAGGATCTATCGAATGAGAAGACCAAAGACGGGCTGGCTAAGGACTTGTTTCCGCTGACTACGGAAGGGCAAAAGGATTACGAGTTCGCGCTGCTGGGCGAGGAGGTGCAAGACGGGCGAAAAGTCTTCCACATCGGCTTTCGCCCCAAGGACAAGAGCGATATCAGTTGGGCCGGTGAAGCTTATATAGACGCGGCCGAGTTCGAACCGGTGCGAGTCTTCACCAAACTGTCACGGCGCATTCCGTTCGCGGTGCGGACTTTTCTGGGAACGGATGTGCCCGGTGTGGGATTCAACGTGGTTTACAAGCGGCAGGAGGACGGGGTCTGGTTTCCCGCCACCTTCGGCACCGAGTTCCGGCTACACGTTTTGTTCTTCATCAATCGGGAAGTTTCGGTCTCGCTCGAGAATTCGGCATTCGAGCATACGCACGTGGAGAGCAAGATGAAGATGCTGGGACCGGTGGAGTGAGAGGAACTGTCGAGTGGATGAATCAGTAGCGCGGCAAATGGCTATGAATCAAGAACTAGTCGCCGCTGGCGTGATTCTGCGACGGGACCAAAACCAACCGCGGGCGGGACGGTTCAGCCTGTGCTGGACGCCCGAACAAGGAAATGATGCCAAAGACTGCTATGTAGGCGGCGATCACGCCGAAGCTGACCGAGGCGATGACAGTGAAGCAGAGAATGAAAGGCATCAAGAGCGAATTCACGATCGACCAACCTTTTAAGATTCTGTTATCGGATGCAAGGCCCGAAAATCCGTATATCTGTCTTCTGCGAATCCTGACAACGCGAATCCTCAAGGCTTTTCAAATCTACCCGCGTTGACGCTCCCCGCTGTTAACGACTAAGATACGGAGTAAAGCTGTGCATTCCTACTTTCAGACAATTCTGTGGGCCTGTCGACGTTACGGAAGGCGAGTGTCCCAGGTCGAATAATGGCCATTACTAAGATTTCCGTCCGGGGCGCCCGGCAACACAATCTGAAAAACATCAGCGTCGAGATTCCTCGTAACACGCTCACGGTGGTTACCGGACTGAGCGGGTCGGGGAAGTCGTCGCTTGCCTTCGACACGATCTATGCGGAAGGCCAGCGGCGCTACGTCGAAACGCTATCGGCCTATGCCCGGCAGTTCCTCGATCAGATGGAGCGTCCGGATGTAGATGGAATTGATGGACTTAGTCCATCAATTTCGATCGAGCAGAAAACCACCAGCCGCAGCCCACGGTCGACTGTCGGAACGATCACCGAGATTTACGATTATCTTCGCCTGTTGTTCGCTTCCATCGGAGTGCCACATTGTCCCAAGTGCGGACGGGCAATCAGCCGGCAGTCCGCCGACCAGATTGTCCAAAGGGTCATGGCCCTAACGCCTGAAGACCGGGTCATGGTCATGGCGCCGATCGTCCGTGGACGCAAAGGCGAGTTCAAGAAGGAGATGGAGACGCTCGTCAAGCACGGCTATACGCGGGCACGCATCGACGGCGAGTTGGTCAATCTGGACGACGATGTCGCCATCAACCTCGACAAGCGGAAGAACCATACGATAGAAGTTGTCATCGATCGCCTGCTGGTCAAACCGGGGATCGAACACCGACTGGAGATGTCGGTTGGTTTGGCGATGAAGCTAGCTGGCGGGCTGGTGCAGGTTGCGGTCGTCGGCGGGGATGAGCAGCTTTATTCCGAGAAGCTGGCTTGTCCCGATTGCGGGATCAACGTGCCACAACTTGAGCCGCGGTCGTTTTCATTTAACAGCCTGTATGGTGCTTGTCCCGAGTGCCACGGGCTGGGCAGCAAATATGATTTCGATCCGGCGAAGGTGATCAGTGACTGGTCGAAGCCGTTGCTCGATGGCGGCTTGGGCCGGGATCGGCATCGCAGAACCTGATTCATCAGCTGCAGATCGTGTCGGCAGCGACGGGGATCGACCTTGAGCACGCCGTTTGAGAAGTTTTCCGAGAAAATACAGGACTTTCTGCTGAATGGCGAACAAGGACGCGGCGGCAAGACCGGCTTCCACGGAATATTCGGGTATCTCAAGCAGAATCTGGAGGAGTCGACGTCCGAGGGATACCGAGATTGGCTGATGGATCACATGTCGGCGACGGAATGTCCGGCATGCCACGGCAAGCGGCTTCGGCCGGAGAGCCTGGCGGTTAAGGTCAATGGAATGTCGATCGCCGAATTCACCGCGATGCCAGTTTCGCGTTCGCTGGAAGTCGCGCAAGCCATCAAGCTGGCCGGGCGCGAGTTGGCGATTGCCGGACGCGTCATGCACGAAATCGTGGAGCGACTGCAGTTCCTGAACGCGGTGGGATTGGGATACATATCGCTCGATCGTTCGGCTGCGAGTCTCTCGGGCGGAGAAGGACAGCGCATCCGGCTGGCGACGCAGATTGGCTCGAAGCTGCGCGGAGTTCTCTATGTGCTGGATGAGCCGTCGATCGGATTGCACCATCGCGACAATGGGCGGCTGCTGAACGCGCTCGAAAATCTACGCGATCTCGGTAATACCGTGCTCGTGGTCGAGCACGATGAAGAAACGATCCGGCGAGCAGATTACGTTGTCGACCTCGGGCCCGGGGCTGGACGGCACGGCGGAAGCCTGGTCGCGCACGGCACCCCGGAGGAGATTATGCGCGAACCGAATTCGCTGACCGGGGCATACATTTCCGGGCGAACTTCGATCGAGATGCGTCCCGAGCGGCGCCATGCGAACGGCGCAGCGCTGACGATTCTGGGAGCGAAAGAAAACAATCTCAAGAATCTCGATGTGACCTTCCCGCTGGGTGTGATGACGGTGGTGACGGGAGTATCCGGGTCGGGAAAATCGACCCTGGTGAATGACATTCTGTATCGGGCACTGGCGCGCCAGCTTTATCGCTCGCGAGAGAAGGCTGGCGACCACAAATCGATTTCGGGCGCGGAGAACATCGACAAAGTCATTCGCATCGACCAGTCGCCGATTGGGCGTACGCCCCGCTCGAATCCCGCGACGTACACAGGAGTGTTCACCGCAATTCGCGATTTGTACGCGATGCTGCCGGAATCGCGCGAGCGAGGCTACAAAGCGGGACGGTTTTCATTCAACGTTTCGGGGGGCCGTTGCGAAGCGTGCCAGGGAGAGGGGCAGCGCCGTATCGAAATGAATTTTCTGCCCGACGTGTATGTGCTTTGCGAAGTCTGTGGTGGGCGGCGCTATAACCACGAAACATTGGCGGTGAAATACAACGGGAACTCGATCGCCGATCTGCTGGAGATGCCTGTCTCCGATGCGCTGCCGGCTCTTGAAAACATTCCGCAGGTGAAGCAGAAACTGCAGACTTTAGTGGATGTGGGCCTCGGATACATTCATCTGGGACAGTCTGCGGTTACGCTCTCCGGCGGCGAGGCGCAGCGCATCAAGCTGGCTCGCGAGTTGAGCAAACGCCAGACGGGCAAGACGCTCTATCTGCTCGACGAACCCACGACCGGGCTGCACTTCGATGACGTAAAGAAACTTCTTGATGTGCTGCATCGTCTAACGGACTTGGGGAACTCGATCATCATCATCGAACATAATATGGATGTGATCCGCAACGCCGACTGGATCATCGATCTGGGACCCGAAGGCGGCGAAGAAGGCGGGCGCATCGTAGCGCAAGGCACGCCCGAGCAAATCGCGCGGGTCAAAAAGTCGTACACGGGTCAGGCGTTGGTTGGGTATTTCGCGAAACCTGTTCTCAGTTCTCAGTAGCCAGTTCTCAGTTACAGCTTCGATTGCGGCTGCCGACAGAGAGCCAGAAGGAAAGATAGTGTTGTCATCTCCTGACGATCCACAGTTTGAGCAGCAACCAGGCGTCGGTGTCGAGCCCCCCGCGGCCCTCGACGCAGAGTTCCCACTTTCGCCGGTCGAAACACTCCTAGTTGCATCTCCTAAGCCTCGCGATCCTGTTTGGAGTGGCTTGGACGTACTGCTGATTGCCGTGCTCACCATTGTCACCATCATTGTCGCGGAATTCGTGACCGTCTGCGTGGCGTGGGTGTTCTTCCATCGGCACTCCGATTTCCGCGCGCTGCTGCAAACGCCTTCGCTGGATCTGCTGGGAGAAATCCTCGGATATATCGCGGTCGCGCTGTACATGATCATGCTAGTCGAGGGCAAATACCAGACGCCCTTCTGGCAGGCGATCCGATGGAACTGGAGCGGCAAGGCGGTTCCGAAGCTGCTCTTGCTGGGTGTGCTGACAGTCTCACTCGACTTGCTGGGCCGCTATCTCCCGATGCCGAAGACTTCGCCATTCGAGCAGTTCTTCGCAAATCCGCGAGATGCGTATCTGATGGCCGCTTTTGCCGTGACGTTTGGGCCACTCATGGAGGAATTATTTTTTCGGGGATTTCTTTATCCAGTGCTTGAGCGGCGTACTGGAGTCACGCTTGCGGTTCGTGCTCACCGCACTTCCGTTTGGTCTTATGCACTACCTGCAATACCGGTCCTGGGGAGCGGTGTTGGTGATCACCGGTGTGGGCGTCGTCCTGACCACGGTGCGGGTGGTGACCAAATCGGTAGCTGCAAGTTTTGTGGTGCATGCCGGATACAACGCGACGTTGATGTTCCTCGCAGCTGTGGCGACGGACGGCTTCCGGCACATGGATAAGGCAGTATTAAGTCCGATACGCCTGAGCTAGTTCTTCCTCGGCTCGGCTCGTTCGCGGTGCGATGTTGGAAGCCGATTTTGAAGTATATTAGGGCCGATTGAAGTCACAGGAACCGTCGCTGAACGCCCTCGGTTGCCAAGTAAAGCTATGCAGTCCCACCCAAAGACAGTCACGGACGCGCTGTTGTCGGCCTCCATCCTGGAGGCGATCCCCGATGCGGTCGTGGCCGTGAACCGGCAGGGCGTAATCATTCAGATTAATTCGCAGACTGAAGCCCTCTTTGGATACACCCGCGACGAATTGATTGGGCAACGAATCGAGACACTCGTGCCCGATCGCCAGCGCCCACAGCACCACCTGCACCGCGAGCATTTTCACCAACAACCCAAGATTCGTCGCATGGGATCGGGTCTCGATCTTTATGGCAAGCGCCGCGACGGATCGGAATTCCCCGTAGAAATCAGCCTTAGCCCGGTCACTGTCGACGATGGCGTTGTCGTACTGAGCGCCATCCGGGACATCAGCGATCGAAAGCGGATTGAAGAAGAATTGCGCCAGGCGAATGAAGAACTTGATCGAAGGAGAACACGGGAACTGCGCGACTCTCAGAACCGGCTGGCGCTGATCGTGGATTCGTCGCAGGATGCCATCATCGGCAAGAACCTCGACGGCATCGTCACGCACTGGAATAAGGGTGCAGAAGAGATCTACGGCTATACCTCGCACGAGATGATCGGACGCTCGATCACAGTACTCGCTCCTCCGGAGCGCGCTGATGAGATTCCAGCGATTCTTCAGAGGATTCGCAACGGCGAGCGCGTCGAATACTTTGAGTCGGTTCGAGTCACCAAAGACAAACGGAAGATCGACGTTTCTATCTCGGTTTCCCCGATCCACGACACCGAGGGCAACGTGGTGGGTGCGTCAACCATTGCCCGTAATATCACTTCCCAGAAAAAAATTGAAGACCAGCTCCGGCAATCGCAAAAAATGGAAGCCGTAGGCCGTTTGGCCGGCGGAGTGGCACACGATTTCAACAATCTCCTTGGAATTGTTACCGCGTGCTCCGAGCTGCTGCGTGGCCGCGTGGATACAGGAGACGTTGAGTACATCGATAACATTCGCGAGGCGTCCAAGCGCGGCGCGTCGCTAACCCGGCAACTGCTCTCCTTCAGCCGGCGCCAACCGGCTCAGCCCCAAGTACTCGATCTGAACGAACGGCTCAGGGAAATTAACAAGTTGCTGCGTCCTCTGATGGGAGATGATGTCGAAGTTGCGCTTTTGCCGCGGTCCATGAACGCCATCGTGGAAGTGGATCCGGGACAGCTGGATCAGGTCGTCGTGAACCTGGCGGTCAACGCGCGCGACGCGATGCCGCGCGGTGGCAAGCTGATTATCCAGACATCTGTGGGCGACTTCGACGAGCATTTTGCCCGGGAACATCCGCCGATGACGGCCGGCCGTTATGTGGTGCTGGCTATTAGCGACAACGGAACGGGAATGGACGAAGCCACGCGATGCCGGATTTTCGAGCCATTCTTTACCACGAAGGAGCAGGGCAAGGGAACTGGCCTGGGGCTTTCAACCGTCTACGGGATTGTGAAGCAAGCTGGAGGCCATATCCTCGTATACAGCGAGCCGGGACGGGGAACGACCTTCAAGATATATTTTCCCAGCGCGGCAAAGAAACTGGATGGCGACAAAGAAAAGCAGGAGGAATTGCTGCCTCCGCGGCGTGAAGGTGTGACGGTCCTGCTCGTTGAAGATGACGCTCTCATGCGCCGGCTGACCCGCAAGATGCTCGAGAACCACGGTTATAAGGTGCTGGAAGCCGAGGACGCGAAGGAAGCGCTGAAAGTGATCGGCGCAAGCGGAATCGCGGTTGACTTGACGCTTACCGATGTCGTCATGAAGGGAATGACCGGGCCTGAGCTGCTGTTGCGACTGGCCGATTCGTATCCGCGAATGAAAGGCGTCTACATGTCAGGCTATACCGGAGAACTTGTGCCGGGCCAAGGATTAGACGGCGGTATTCGCCTGCTGGAAAAGCCCTTTACCAAGGCCGCGCTGCTCACGATTCTAGACGAAATCCTGGGGTAGGCGGCTTTCAAACCTGGAGGAAAACTACTTCCAGTCGTAGAACTCCCGGATTGTGCGTTCCCGCCGAAATTCTTTCTCGTTGCTCTTCGACCGCGGCTTTGCGATACTCGTGCCGCTATGAAAGGCAATCCAAGAGTTCTAACTGAGCTGAATAAGGCACTGCGGGAAGAGCTGACCGCAATCAACCAATATTTCTTACATGCGGAAATGTGCGAGAACTGGGGATACAACAAGCTCTCCGAATACATCAAGAAACAATCCATCGGCGAAATGAAGCACGCCGAAGTGCTGATCGAGAGGATCTTGTTTCTGGATGGCAGCCCGTCGATGATGCCGCTGGAATTGAAAGTCGGCGGCACGGTCAAAGGAATGCTTGAAAGCGATCTGGCGCTGGAAGTGGGAGCGGTGAAGCAGTACAACGATGCAGTGGCGATCGCCACGAAAGAAGGCGACAACGGTTCACGTGATCTGCTGGTGCAGTTGCTTAAGGACGAAGAAGATCATGTAGACTTTCTCGAAGCGCAGATGCACCTGATCAAGGAAGTCGGCTACGAGCGCTACTTGAGCATGCAGATGGGTGAAGGTGAAGAGGAGTAGCAGAAATTCAGGACCCATTTTTCTCAAGAGATGCGAGAAATGGGACATCCTACAAATTCCAGATTCATTTCACGGTTACTGTCAGCAACTGTGCCCCGCTGACGACGTAGTCGAGTGACGGAGTTGCGGTTTCATCTACGTTCGACTCGCCGCTGACGATCATCTCCTGATTGCCGCGCATGCCGTCCATTACATTCATTACAGAGAGAGGCAACGTCGGCATGACCTTGTCTGCGACGCGCGCTTCCGGGTCGGCCTCGAGCAGGGATACATAAAGCCGATTGTTGGAATGTTCTTTATTCAGCAGGGCAATCGTGGAAGCGAGGTCGAGCTTACGTCCGAACGCAGGGTTAGCGTGGCTGGCTCGGTCGAGGGTCTCGCCGTCGCTGACCAGGATGCGAAGCGTCCCTTTGCTGGCCGAAGTTGGAATTTTAACTGGAATCTGGCGTACTACGCGCTCGCCGCGGTAAGGAGCCAGTACGGTCTCGACGATGATCTGGTCGCCGGGCCGAGCTTCCGTGACATCAGTGCGGGCGCTCTCCAGTCGAGCCCAGCGCCGTTCCCGAACGAGATCGAAATCGAGCTTTACGCTGTTCACCGCGGGAGCATTGTAGGGATTGTCGTAAATACGTCCGAAGCGCTCGCCGAGTGAGAGAGCTGCGGACATGGCAGCCGGCTGTCCGTTTTCGGCGGGAACGAACATATTTCGCAGTCCGACTTCCGGAAACCCTTTCACGTCGATGGTGCCATTCAACCGGTAAGTGATCTCCTCGCCGTATTCGTTGACGCCGTGCAGGGCGTTGAAAACCGTCGCCATGATCGCCACCGGACTCAGGCGGGCGTTGTTCAGGACTTCGTAGTGAAATTCCTTCGCGGCGCTACCACTGTGGATAGTCAGGGTCACAGGAATCATATCCGGCTGTTTGTTGAAGACGCCCATGATTCCGGTATGGCGGTCCTGAACAAACACGCCCGCGCGCTCGGTGGTATTCACAATTTTGAAAGCGTTCAGAGGGGAAGGGAGAGTCGCCAGCACCTGAGCCTTGTTCATCGGCAGATCAACCGACCCAAATTGCAGCAGGGGATGTCCGCAGGCCAGCAACCGCTGAGGATCGATGTAGGTCACGGTGCAAGTCGCGGCGATATCCATATCCCCGCGAACCAGGATCGCGCTCACAGCCGACCCAGCTTCCAGTGGCTCTGGCTGTTTTTCTTCACTGACCGATCCGGCGCCCATCACGGGAACGACTCCGGCAGCTGCGAATTGCGGAGCGAATTCCCGGACCGCTTCTTCAGAGAACCCGTTGAACACTAGAGGCGCGTCGATCGGCTTCAGGAAATTGGCAAAGTCCTGAGTCGACCCCGGCAGGGAACTTCCATCACCGGGAGAAGCAGTCTTTCCCGCGGCATTAGTCACCGCCGGCTTGATCGCGGCAGCTTCTTCAGCCGGCGACTTATCCAGAGCATTGATTTCGAGCATATCGGCAATCGGAGTGACTCCCGCGATGGGTTCCTTGGAGAACTCTCCGATGCGGAATGCGAGTGCCCCCGCGAGCTTGCCATTGAGGTAGACGGGGCTGCCGCTCATACCGGCGACGACGCCAGTGTATTCAACCTTCGTTCCGTGCAGGCGAACCAGAATGATGTCGCCCTTCGGTCCATTCGCATTGCGAAGAACGCCAAGTACTTCAACGTCCATGGGTTCAGGCTTCACCCCTTCAAAAACCGTGTAAGCGACGCCGCGCATCCCGGCATGAATCTGATCCACGGGAATTGTGGGCTGGGAAGTTTGGGCGTTCAGGGTCGATGTGAGTAGGGATGTGCCTAGGACGAGAAGCGCGAGAACAACTTTTCTCATGTAAAGCCCCGACAGGGCCCGCCAACGGGCCTATCTAAACTTAGATCCAGACCAACTGCGACTTCGTTGCCAGGAGGGAGAGTTCTGGGACCGGCAAACATCCCAATTGCGAATCCTTGCGTCTATACTAGCACAGAGGTTTTAGGGGTTCACTCATGTTTAATCATCGGACAGGTAAGCGTTTAGAAGGGAATTGCAGGAAATTTGTGCGGCCCGTTTTTGCGGTTTTGACATGCATGGCTATGACGTGCGGCGCGCTACCCTCGCTGGCACAGGATCAGTCTTCGTCTCCGTCGTCCCAGTCGCCCACCCCTCCCGCGGATAACGGCAAGCCCAAACAAGATGTTCCAGTCGAGGCCGGCGGTCCTACCGATAACTTCGGTCCGTACGCTATCCCGAAGAAGAAAGCGGAAGATGCTCCTCCTCCGCCGCCGGTCACGCCGAAAAAAGTCGAAGACATGCCGGACTATTCGCTGAAGGTGAACGTCCCGCTGGTCAACGTCGACGTTCTGGTCACTACGAAGGACGGACAGTTTGTGCCGGGGCTGAAGCAAGACAATTTCCGCGTGCTGGAAGATGGCGTTCCCCAGCAGGTATCACATTTTGCAGTTTCGCAGGCTCCGATCACTGCCGTCTTGCTGGTGGAGTTTGCTTCGACCAACTATGTATTCATGATGCAGGCTCTCCAGGCCTCCTACGCCTTTGCTAACACGCTCAAGAAAGACGACTGGGTCGCCGTGACCTACTACGATATGCAGCCGCACATCCTGGTGGATTTTACTCAGGACAAGAGAGCCGTTTATGGCGCGCTGAACGAGTTGCGCATTCCGGGTTTTGCAGAAACGAATCTTTTCGATGCGCTGTTTGACACGCTGGACCGGCTCGATCGTGTGGAAGGGAAGAAGTACATCATTCTGGTCACCACCGGAATTGACACTTTCAGCAGGCTGACGCTCGACAAGATCATGAAGAAGATTAAAGACACGAAGGACGTGACGATCTTCCCGATCAGCGTCGGATTCATAGTCCGCGAATACTGTGACACGCATCCTGGCGGTTGCCGCAATACGCACGGCATGGGCATTCCCGTTGGACACATGGACTACTTGCAAGGCGACAACGAGATGCGAACTTTCGCCGCTATGACCGGAGGGCGCGCTTACTTCCCCCGATTCGAAGGCGAGTTGCCGGAATTGTTCGGCGATATCTCGGGCGACATCCGCAATCAATACACTATTTCTTACGCTCCTACCAACACCAAGCTCGACGGAACGTACCGCAAACTCAAGGTACAAGTCGTCGCACCGGATGGTGGTCAATTGAAAGTGAAAGATCAGAAAGGCAAGGACGTTAAGATCGATGTCGTTTCGCGCGAAGGCTACACGGCGAAACACACCGTCGATTAACCTTTGCTTGCTGATCGGATCTCAAGCCCCCAAGTTGGGGGCTTCTCTTTTTCGCGGAACGTTAAAGAGCGTGAAATACGCGATCGAGAAGGAAGAAGACGGCCGCTCCGACAAAGACTAGGAGCGCCATCTTCATCGCCGGTTCCTTATTCACTTCCGGAATCAAATCGGAGGCCGCGACATAGATCGTCACCCCCGCTGCCAGCGGCAAACCTGCACCCACGTGATGGCGGAAGACCGCCATGGTTAAGACTCCGGCGAGCGTCGATCCTCCCAAGACAACCGATGCGCCCCACGCCGTTCCCCGGCTGCGTCCACTGGCCAGCATGACCGAACTCACCGTGAAGCCTTCGGGAATTTTGTGCAGGAAGATGGCGAGAAAAATCAGCCATCCCAGCCAGTTTGAAACCAGGAATCCCGAAGCGATGGCAATCCCGTCAAAAAAAGTATGAATGATCAGACCGAGCAGGACGGAGTATCCCTTATGGGAATGGATAAATTCGTCCTGATGCGTCTCTTCTCCGAAATGAAAATGCGGGGTGACGGTGTGCTCGAAGAAATGGATGATCAAATAGCCGAGCAATACAAGAAGTGCAGCTCCTCTACCACGCAACTCAAGACTCTCTGGAACCATCTCGACCAGAGCGGTGGCCAGCATGAATCCCGCTCCAAGAGCGACAAAGTAGCGCAAATAGCGACGCTCCCAGTGCCGCTGCACAATGATCGCGCCGCCGAAAATATTCGCGGCAGCGGCCGTTAGGCCCAGGAGAATGCTGGTGAGGATGGGATTCATTCGTTCGGAAGCGCGATCATAGCAGCCGGCGCAACAATTCACCACGGAGGTCACGGAGACACCGAGAAACACAATTGCAGATTCTCTGCGATTCAGTGTTTCCGTGGTTAAAGGTTCACCCGCTATGCCGGATATGCATCACGTCCCCATCCTGCACGATATAGTCTTTGCCCTCCAGCCGCAGAGTTCCCTTGGCGCGGGCATTGGCCTCGGAGCCTGCCTCCAGCAGTTGGTCCCAGCGAATCGTCTCGGCGCGGATGAAGTGTTTTTCGAGATCGGAGTGGATGGCCCCGGCCGCTTCCTGGGCGCGGGAATTAGCGGGAACCTGCCAGGCGCGGCATTCATCCTCTCCCGCGGTGAAGAATGAGATCAGTCCGAGCAGTTTGTAAGTTGTTCGGATCAAGCGCACCAAGCCACTTTCGGTGAGCCCGTAGCTCGATAGAAATTCGGCAGCGTCGGCATCACTCATCTCCGAGAGCTCCGCTTCGACCTTCCCGCAGATCGCAGTGGCTGCCGAATTGGGACGAGCCGCGATTTCCGTCAGCTTGTATTTCTCGACCGCCTCTTCGAGTTCTTTGCCCAGTTCCGTCGATTCTCCTATGTTCAGGACGTAAAAGATCGGCTTCTCGCTCAGGAACATGAACCCGCGAATACGTTTCTTGTCTTCCGGAGTCATTTCCATTTCGCGTAATGGCTTTTCCGATCCCAAGTGCGTGTTCGCGCGCTTGAGCAACTCGAACTCTTTTTCGAGTTCCGCCGTCTTCATCTTCTTGAGATCTTTTTCCAGACGCTCGAGCCGCTTCTCGATCTGACCAAGATCGCTGACCATGAGGTCGAACTCGACATTCTTGATGTCGCGCAACGGATCGATCTCACCCACGTGCGGAATCGCCGGATCGTCGAAGACCCGGACCACGTGTGCCAGAGCATCCACCTGCCGCAAATGGCCGATGTATGCGGATTCCTTCAACGCGTCCTGCCCAATCGCGCCAACGTCGACGTAGTCAACGGACGTATGCGTCAGTTTCTTGGGGTTATAGAGGGCGGCCAGGCGGTCGAGACGATCGTCGGGCACTTTGGCAACGCCGACGTGGGCCTCACGCGGGTTGGCGGATTGCGCCGACAGATGCGCCTTGGTCAAAATGCGGAAAAGAGAGGTTTTGCCTACCTGAGGCAGGCCAATGATGCCTGTTTTCATAATGAGGAAGCTTCTAGCGGCTCGCTTCTTGCGTTGAGTGCCGGACCGAAACAAAACTCCAGCGGAACGCTCGGCCCGGCAAGCGTCGAGCAACTATTCAGAATAACTCATGAGGTCGGAGATTGCCCATGAACGGGCCACAGGTGACTGCTCGCGATCTGCTGGCTCAGTGTGAAAATGGACCCGTGCTGCATCCTGACTATGCTCATTTAATGCCCAGCAGTTTGAGACATCGCCGCCGCAGGAGCTAAAATCTTCACAGAATCCGGCTGCGTCCAGACGGCCTTGCCGGTCGAAAGATCCAAGCGATTCATCGTAATGGCAACTTGCTGGCTGCCCACCTCAACCAGTAAGTAGTGGTAATTCACTTCGTTGCTTTGGAAGGGATCATCCGGCATCCGCTGAATGGGGTAGGCATGGGCGCCACCTCCACCTGAAACCAAGTAAGTGACGCCACCATGCTCGTGCCGTTCGTAATTGTGAACGTGCCCAGAGAAAACGATGATGCGGTATGGGGTGCGGGCTTGGCGGGCTTCAAGCACCTTGGCTAACGCTTGCTCCGGCGTCCGAGCCGAGTGTCCGCCTCCATGCAACTTTTCATCCGACGAACTGGTATAGGGTGGATGGTGGAGCATCAGAAAAACAAAATTCACATCTGGGGAAACGTGATCCAGCTTATTCGTCAGCCACTCCCCTTGCGGTCCGCTGGCCTCTTCGAGTGAACTGTCGAGCACCAGCAGCAACGCGTTCGCTGCGCGCACGGAGTAATAGCGGCTCTCCTTCAGCTCCGGAAATCGCTGAAAGTAGTTGTCCAGCGCGGTTTTAAGCTCTCCGTGAAATTCGTGATTGCCCAGCGCTGGATAGACCGGGATATTCTTCTCACGCCAGCTGCTTGTTTCGCTGTCCCAAACCTTCCAGTCATTCTTGTCGGAGCCGTTGTAGACAAGATCGCCCGTGAAGCCAATGAATGCAGGATTGACCGCCGCGACTGCTTGCACGAGGGCGAAGCGTACCGCAGGGTTTGCGGGCTCGGTATCTTTGGGATCATGGAAGCGTGCGTCGCCGTATGCTACGAAGCGGAATGGCGTAGCTACGTCGAGACGAAGATCGACAGCCGACGTCTGCGCACTCGATTTCCTGGTACAGCACGTCAGACCAAGAATCGTGGCGATCGCGATCAGTGCAACTGAGGTTTTCGCAAAGGATGTGCGTCCCGTGGTCATAAACGTCCGATTTTCAAGTTGGAGCTATTTTCCCACGACCAGCACTTCGAACTGACCGTTTTCGACAGTTGAAAGGAAGAGACGATGCGTCTTCGGATCGAGCGCCATCGTTTTGGCTCGCGGAACGGTTTTCACGGTATCGACCACGGAGTATTTATCAGGACTGTCCTGATGAATGATGGTAATCGTTCCTTCACCGTTCGAATTGAAGATCAGTTTTGTCTCCGGATCGAACGCGGTGGCGTCAACATGATCTCCGATAGGCAGCGTAGTGATCACGCGCCCGCTATCCGAACTGACGACCGCCATGACTTTGCTGCGGCACCCAATGAATAAACGATGGTTCGCCCGGTCCATTGCCATACTGCTCGGAGAAGCGCAGGGAGCGGTCGGCCAGCGCTGTTCGACTTTGAGTTCATGCGAGTTGATCTTTAGAACCTGGCTTTCATCTTCGAGGTTATTAAAGACGTATCCAGTGCCGTCCGCCACAGCGTACTCGGGGCCACCTTCCAAATTCACTGTGCCGGAGACTTTGTTCGCCGCAACATCAATTGCTGTGGCGCTCTTGCTTTCTCCATTGAACGCGAAGACCCGCGAAGTGGCTGGATCATAGATGATGGCATCAGGCTTCTGTCCTGTGGGGACATCCCCGATCCGGTTCAAGGTCTTCAAATCGAAAATGGTCACAGTCGACGCTTGGCCATTGCTGACGAATCCTCGACCGTATTGCGGGGCGATCGCGATTCCGTGTACGCCGGGCGTATTCGGAATCTTGCCGGCAATGCTCAAAGAATCGATGTCGACTACTTCCACTTGTGTCCCATGCGAAACGTACAAGCGTCTGGCAACTTCATCGACAGTGAGGTAGTCGAAGCTCCCCTGGCCGGGTATGGGAATCTTGTGGATGACGGAATATCCGCCGGCGGACTGAGCTCCAGCGGAAACGGAGATAACAGCAAAGATCAACCCGAGAAATGTTGCGAGGATCGATGCCTTCTTGGCAGCAGTACGACGACCTTTGAACATAGTCCTTCCTTCATTCGCTTTGGTAGCGCTGGGTCCCGATAATCGGAAACGCAAGCATAGGTGGGGAACCTGAAGGTCTCCTGAACCTCAAAGAAGAACTTTCAGGTTCGGGCCCGTCTATTCTCTGCGAGGTTCCCAACGCAAGCCGAAGGAGTAGGTGGGTCTGTAGTATTCACGCTGGGTTACGTACCACGGGCTGCCGTTGTAGAAGCCGAAGACCTGGTCAGTAAGGTTTAAACCCTGCCACAGAACGGTCAGAGTCCGCTGCACGCGGAAGCTGGCCTGTGCATCGACCTGCAGGTGGGCGTAGAGGTAATTGTCGCCGACCGGTCCCTTTGGGCCGAGATAGCCGGGATCTTCGCAGCCGCCCCCGTTGGATTGCGCAGTCGTGCATTGCGTCCACTGATATTGGTAGATGCTCGCACTGTTGTAGGTGGCACCCAAGCGGGCAGAGAACCGGCCATGGTCGTAGCTCGGACTGAGATTCCACATCGTTGGGGTCTGCCGTTGCAGCGCTGGATTGTCGCTTCGAAGCGGCAGAGTGCCGGCGCTAGAACCGGTCTTGCTGAAGTTTGCGATGATGCCGAACCCGCTCCATGCGCCCGGAAGGAATCCAAGGTGCTGGACGTACGCAAACTCAACCCCGTATAGCTTCGCGTTCACTCCGTTCGCGATGTAAGAAAATATGTCTCCCACATACTGTGGATATTGAGCGCCCTGATAGTTGGGATCGGCGAGATAATAAATGGGCTGGCTTAACTGTTTGTAGAAGAACCCCGCTTGCAGCAGGCCATACGGTTTCAGGTAATGCTCGTAGAGCACATCATAGTCGTTGGCGTGCTCTGGCTTGAGGCTCGGATTTCCCACCGACACGGTAAGCGGCTGCGTGCTGTTATCCAGAGTTATATAAGGCACCATGTCGTAGGGGTTTGGGCGCGAGATGGCGCGTGCGTAAACGGCGCGAATGTCAGAATCATCCGTAATCCGATAACGGAGTTGGACGCTGGGCAGAGGATCCCAGTACCAGGAATTCGCCTGCTGCGGGGTGACAGTTGCCTGAGTGCTGGTGGCATTATTCGTCACCAAGAATCCAAGGATATCTAACTGCGTGGCCTCAACGCGCAAGCCGGTCTGCAGCCGGAAACGCCCGAACTCGATGGTGTTCATGGCGTAGGCGGCCGAAATGCGTTCCGTGAGGTCGTAGTTGCTGGCATCCGAACCGAATGCCGTCGCTGGCTGATCGAGTGAAAGGACTCCTTGGCTAATAAGGTTGCTGAGATCGCCTGAAATCTTGTTGTAGTTTGTAACCGGTCCGAGCGGATAAGCGTTGAAGTAGTAGTGAGGATTGGTGAATCCGCTCAGGTATTGGGACATCAACGCCGTGCTCGGGTTCGGCAGGAATTGTTGGTCGTAGGTCGGAGAATAAGCGTCCTGTCCTTTGTGAGCGTTCCGCTCCTTGAATCCAAACTCAAAAGTGGAGAAGTGAGAGCCCAGATGATAGTTCCTGGCGTAGGACACGGCTCCTTGGAGATTCACTTGTGAGGTTTCCCCAGACGTGCCGTCAAACTCGGTGATGTTGTATTGGGTTGGATCGTAAGTCGGAGATCCGAAGCAAGACGGGTCCCACTGCGGCAGGTGGAAATTGGGACCCTGTACGTTGACGCAAGTGCTGAGATTGCTCAGGGGGCTGCCTGATACCGGCTTGAAAGTCGCCCCGGGGTTTCCGGCCGCGCCCAACTCGCGCGAACGTGCCGCTGAGAGATCCCAGCTCAGCCAGGAAGTGCTGAAGATATGCTTGCCGCCGATCGCGATGCTGGCAGCCCCATAGTCCGGTACGCGTTGAGAAGTGGTGAATTTAGGAATATCGCCAGCGATGATCGGAGGCGCCGTCGGCCCCGCCGGATTTTGCGTGACATCGTCGTTCAACGTGTAGACCCACTTGTTGCCGTAATCCTTGAAATCGGAATCGAAGTAGTGCAGGTAGAGGCCGGAGGCCGGATCTTTCAATTTGTAATCGAGCGAACCGCCAAAGCCATAACGCTTGCGCTGGTAGCGGTACTCGCGGATGTCGATGCTGTCGTAAACAGGAATGCTGTAGTAGGGATCGGGTTGAGGTTCGATGTCGTCGATCCCCCGGCCGTTGTAGTCGTAGCTGCCGGAGAACAATGCTCCGAAACGCTTGTCATGTCCAAAGCGCTGCCCCACAGTACCGGTCACTAAGCCGATATAACGGGTGTTTACGATGGGAGTGAACCCGCCGATTCCCTCCAGTTTCAAAGTCGGCAGATCACCGGCTTTCTTGGTGACCAGGTTCACGGTTCCGCCGATAGCGTCAGCATCCTGATTGGCGGCCAGGGTCTTGTTCACCTCAACCGATTCGACGATGTCGGATGGAATCGTGTCCAGTTTGAACTGGCGCACGTTGTCTTCCGGCGCGGGAAGTTCGACTCCGTCTACTGTCGTGTTGTTCAGGCGTGGCTCGGTGCCGCGAATCTGTACGTATTTGCCTTCGCCCTCGTCGCGCTCCAAGCTTACCCCCGGCATCCGGCCCACGACATCCGCGATGTTTTCATTTGGCAGACTCTGAATTACGCCCTGCGGCATCACATCCAGGATGTTGTCGGACGTGCGCTGCTCGTTAATAGCCTGAGCTACGCCTTGGGCATCTGCGACGACAGTTACTTCTTCACTCGCGCTTGAAACCTTCATTTGAGCTTCGACCCGTGTTGCTTGGCCGCCGATCACCTTAACCTGCTGCGTGAAGACCGCGAATCCTACGTATGAAATGGTAAGCGTATAGTCGCCGGGCGCGATCGCGATGAAATTGAATTCACCTTGTCCGTCAGTCGCACCGGTGACGTCCCCCGGTTGCAACTTCACGCGTGCGCCTGGGAGAACGGCGCCTTCCCGGTCGACAGCTCGGCCGCTGACGGTGCCGCTTTTTTGCTGTGCCGGTGCGGCGACTGTCAGAACCAAGGCCGTAAGAACGAGCGTGCCTAGGAAACGGCAAGAGAACGGAGCCATAAGAAAGGGACGATTGCATTTCACGAACTGACCTCCTTAAAGCTAGTGTCATTAGCTGGAGAGCCGTGCCCTTGCAGAGGGACCAGACTCTCGCGGGGGCAAAATGCCTCCATAAAGACAACTTTGTCGACCGGGATGACTCGCAATGCTAGGTGGCTCTTGTAAAGGAGTGATGAAAGGCCCATTAATATTTTTTCAGGTTGGCTGTTTTTGCAGGAAAATCTGGTTCGTTCTAAACTCGCCGTTGGATGAAAACAACGCTATAAACATGCCGCCGTCCGAGCACAAAAGCTACCGATGAATCTGCTGATCATAGAAGATGAAATCCGGATGGCCGACCTCCTGCGGAAGGGATTAAGCGAGGAAGGCCACAATGCGACCTGCGCCTCGGACGGTGTGGAAGGGCTGGCGCTCGCAAAATCCTACGAGTTCGACGTCATTATTCTCGACATCATGATGCCCAAGCTGAGTGGATACGAACTCGCAAAACGTTTGCGCCAGGAAAAAATTCGAACGCCAATTCTGATGCTGACCGCGCGAGATTCCGTGCCCGACATCGTCCGCGGTCTCGACCTCGGCGCCGACGACTACATGACCAAGCCGTTTTCTTTTGACGAGCTGGTTGCGCGGCTGCGCGCGGTCAAGCGGCGGGCTCTCACTGCAGAAGACACTCACCTGCAAATCGCGGACCTGGTTTTGGACCCGGCAAGCCGAGAAGTAGCACGCGCAGGAGAACGCGTCTCACTAACTCGTACGGAATACAATCTTCTGGAACGCCTGATGTACCGCGCGGGGAAAGTCGTATCGCGCCGGTCGCTCATCGAGTCGGTGTGGGGATTCGAGCGCGACATCGAAGAAAATACCCTGGATGCTTTCATGCGCCTGCTGCGAAATAAAATCGATCCGCCGGGAAGGCAGAAATTGATTCACACTGTTCGCGGTATCGGCTACATGATTCGTACGGATGGAAAGGCATGAAGAGGCTCTCGATCGGAGTGCGCCTGATGCTGTGGTACGTGGCGATTTTCGCTCTTGGAGAGCTCGCCTTCGGCGCCGGCATGTGGTTCATCCTTCGCCAAAATCTTTATGACCTGGTGGACGATGGCATTGAGAGCCAGGTCGACGACTTGAAAAGTTTCCTCGAAGCGCAGAAAAAAGATGCCACAGTCGCGAAGCTGCGGGAAGAGGTGGACGAGAGCTACTCCATCGAGCATACGGGCGACTACCTGGCGATTTACAACGAGAGCGGCGAATCGATTTATCAGTCGGCTATTTTGCAGGCACACCCTTCCGTCCTTATTCCACCGGATCAGGTGAAGCGGCCTCTCACCAAGAGTCGCCGGATCGACGGCAAGCCCTTCCGCTTTCGCTTCCAAAGGCTCAGTGTCAATGGCCACGTGTTCACTGCGGAGATGGGAGCCCCCGCGGACGATGCGGTGGACACTTTACATCTGTTTCGCTCTTACCTGCTGATGTTTGCCCCGTTGCTGCTAGCCGTGGCGGCCGGGGTTGGCTACTGGATGAGTCGACGAGCACTCGCTCCCGTGGACGAGCTCGTTCGCACTGCGCGAGAAGTCGGCGGCGCGAACCTCAGCAGCCGGCTCCAGAAACTGGAAACTGGCGACGAGCTGCAGCGTCTGTCCGATACGTTGAATGAAATGCTAGACCGCATCGAGACTGCTTTTCTCCGGGTCACGCAATTCACAGCGGACGCATCGCATGAGCTTCGAACACCAGTCTCTCTCATCCGTACCGAGGCGGAACTGGCCCTGCGCCGTTCGCGCGGAGAAGCCGAATACCAGGAGGCACTGCGCCACATCCTGCTTGAGTCGGAACGCACGACAATGTTGCTGGAACAACTATTGTCGCTGGCCCGGGCTGATTCCGGTCGCGAGACGCTGCAGATGCAACCGGTAGACTTACGATCGCTGCTTCGCAAAGTTGTCGACAACTGGCAGCGAGTCGCAGCCGTCCGCGGGCTGAATTTTGCCGCGACCGTCGACGATCAAGACGGATTCGTGATGGGCGACGAAACGCTGCTCCATCGGCTGGTGGACATCCTTCTCGACAATGCCTTTAAGTTCACTCCGGCCTCGGGCTCGGTGCGATTGTCGCTCGAGTCCGGCGGAGATAGTCTGCGTATATCCGTTCAGGATTCGGGTGTCGGCATCTCCCAGGAGGAGCAACAAAAGATCTTCGAACGCTTTTACCGCGTCGACAAAGCTCACAGTCGCGCTCAAGGCGGCGCCGGCCTTGGTCTCGCCATCGCGCAGTGGATCGCTTCTCAGCACCGCAGTTCGATCACGGTAGAGAGCAATCCGGGTGAGGGAGCTTTGTTCTGTGTGGAATTGCCCAAGATCGCGGCGCCGGTCGCGAGTCCGCTGCCGGCATAACCCAGTTTCATAATCGAGAACAGCTGCCGTACAATAGAGAAGCCTTCCGAACGC
>CAVOWU010000006.1:0-176746 GCA_963700225.1 uncultured Acidobacteriota bacterium | reverse complement strand
TCGATTCCTTCCGCGCTCACCACATTTACAACAATTTAGCGAAGCCGAAATCACCTGAAATCACTTCAAGTTCGCGGCATCGCCAACCTCACGACCTTCTCGAGTGCAGTCCGCATCTCTTCGGTCGCCACATTGCCATAAATGTTCATGGTGGTGCGATGTCAGAGTGTCGCATTAACTTCTGCTGCACCCCGACGGAAGTGCCTACCGAATCAAGCCTGAGGGCCTTTGCATCCAGGCTCGTTGATTCCAGTGCCTTGGGAAGTCTGTTTGAGGCCGGGCGATGGACGCCATCGTCGAGAACGAGCAGCCCTGGAGTTTTATCGTAGCGACCCAGCAAGATTGAGGAGGCCTTCCAGCGCCTTCTCGGATGCCTTTTGGAATTTAACGTCCGGTGGGCACGGAACGCCCCGGTGCTGCTGTTATCCATCGCCCGGTTGACCTTCGCCTCCAATGGAGAGATCAATCGCCATGCTTTCCATGACGTTGGTCAGGCGATTGCGAATCTTACGTTCCAGGCGAATGCGTCTGGATTGGCAGTATCTCAGATGGCCGGATTCGATATTCAAAAAGCACGAGAAACGTACTCGATCCCTGAAGACCACGAACCGATAACTGTTTCTGCCATCGGGTACCCTGGCATCCCGCAACGCTTTCTGAAAGGTTGCGACAGAAGCAAGTGACTCCGCAGAAGCGAAACCGTCGTGACGATTTCTTGTTGCGAAGGCAATTGGAGGCAGCCAGCCCACAGCCTTCTGAGATCCATAAATGAGTAGCTGAGCTGACCAGGTTGAGGGTGCTACTGCAACATCTCGGGCCACACGGACTCGATTCCTTCCGCCCACCCTCAACCACACCTCTATCAGTTGGGGAAGCCGAAATCCCTTGAATTCCTCTCAGCTCCACGGCATCGCTAGCCTTGCGAGTTTCTCGATGAATCCTACCTTTTGGGCAGAACCAGCCGTGGCAATTGGCGCTGCCGAATTCTTCTCTTACCCTAGGAGAAACAAGTGGTCGAGCGTTCACGGGGTTGGAGACTTTTGCGGTCGTGGAGCGCGACCCATTTCTTATGGCTGAACAGGGCTGCAATACTGATAAGAAGAATGCGGGAGAGAAGCCCCCGAAGGCGAAAAAACGATATCAAGATCCTGCATTCCGGCACGAGCGCGTTTTCGAGACCATGGCGCTGGCCTGTGGCAAAGTCGCGCCCACGAATTTTCAATGCCGATTCCACCGGATGAGTTCGTAGATGCAGTCGTCGATGCCATCCATGCCGGACGTCTGCGCGGATCCTAAGTTCGGTCTTGTGGTCGAGATGCTTCGCTGCCACGGCACCGTCTATCTCAAGGCACTGGGAACGAGCATGCTTCCCTCGGTTTGGCCGGGCGATCTGCTCACGATTCAAAGCGCAAAGCACGACGAAGTCTCCCCTGGAGACATCGTTTTGATTCTCCGCAACAGCCGCTTTTTTGTTCATCGGCTGGTCGAAATGCGACGAAACCAGGATGGTCTGTTGTGGATCACCAGGGGCGATGCCATGCCCCGAAACGATCCGCCTGAAGCGTCATCCGAACTCCTGGGGCGAGTGGCTGGCATTCGTCGCGGCAATCGCAGTTTCGTTCCGATCCGACGAGTCTCGAGGTTTCATTCCGCGGCCGGGTGGACACTGCGCCGCTGGGATCGATTTCGTAATCTTACGCTCCGCATTCGTGCGGCGATCCTGCAGGCGCATCCGTCGCGAGCCGCGGTGTTCCTATCAAGAGCATTCGGCGCACTCCGCGGGATTCTTGGCGTTTCTCCCCCTGGTATCTCTCATCCATGACAACCAGCCTCACGACGGCCGCGAATGAGTCCGTATCCGTGGAGATCGGTGGAATGGCGATTGGTCTGCGCACGCACGACCATTCATTTCGCCGGCAGATCGAGAAGCGGTATGCGGGCTTTGTCGGTACGTCTCAGAATTCGCACGTAGAGTTTGACATCGATCTGTACGAGCCATCGGAGCCCGCTCCGGACGACGATGGACTGGAAGTGAAGATCGAAGCAGGCGAGTGGGTGCTCAAGAGGGGCGACTTCCGCGCACGCTGGAATCCGGACGCCAGGCAAGGACACATCCGTCAATCATCTACTCCCTATGCCATCGATTGTGTATTGCGGATCGTTCATTCTCTGATTCTGGCGAGGCAGGGAGGCTTCCTGGTTCATGCGGCCAGTGCGATTCGAGGAGGGAAGGCCTTCTTGTTTTCCGGAGTCTCCGGCGCGGGCAAGACGACGATTTCCCGCCTGGCGCCACCGGATGCGACGCTCCTCACCGATGAAATCTCCTACGTGCGGCGCGAAGGGAATCGGTATATGGCCTGCGGCACGCCTTTTGCTGGAGAGTTGGCACGAGTCGGCGAGAACCAATCCGCCCCCCTCAGCGCGCTTTTCTTGCTTGAGAAGGGCTTGCAGAACAGGATTGAGCCGATGAGTCCCGGGGAAGCTGTCCAGCGATTGCTGAGAAACATCCTGTTCTTCGCTCATGATCCTGACTTGGTGGAACTGGTTTTTCAGTCGGCGTGCGAGTTTGCAAGTTTGGTTCCCATCCGCCGCTTAATATTCGTTCCCGACCAACGAGTTTGGGACATCATAGGTTAGTTGCCGGGAGGAGTCTGATGGCCGAAAAATACATTGCCCGAAGCGCGGCGATCGCGGCCCGCATGATTGGCGGGGAAATGATGGTGATGTCGACTGCAGATTCGACTTTTTTTACGCTCAATGAAGTCGCGTCTGCGATTTGGCAGGCGGCGGATGGACGCACGCCGCTGTCAGAGATTGTCGCCGACAAAATCTGCGAGGAATTCGATGTCGATCAAGAACAGGCCCGGCGGGGCGCCGATCGTTTCGTCGACGAACTCTCGCAACACGGCATTCTGCTCGTATCGGATCAGCCACTGATGGATTCTTCCCTATCGCCGGAGAGCCGATGAGCCTTCTCGCCGAGATGAATCAGAAGGCGCTGAACCTGGGTCTGCCTCTCAGCGTTCATCTCGATGTCACTTATCGTTGCAATGAGCGCTGCGTGCATTGCTACCTGGATCATGACGATCATGGCGAGATGACGACGGCGGAAATCTTCGATGTGCTCGCCCAACTTGCCGATGCCGGCGTCTTCTTCCTCACCCTGAGTGGTGGTGAAGTTCTCATGCGCCGCGATTTCTTTGAAATCGTGGAACGAGCGCGGCAACTGCTGTTCAACGTGAAGGTGAAGACCAACGGGGTGATGATCCACGAGAAGGAAGCTGCCAGGCTTCGCGAGCTCGGTGTCGAGCAGGTGCAAATCAGTGTTTACTCGCATCGGCCGGAAGTTCATGATGCCATCACAAAACTGCCGGGTTCGTTGAAGCGAACCATCCGGGCAATTCGATTCTTGAAGTCTCAGGGGCTGAAGGTGAATCTGGCCAACGTTCTCATGGCCAGCAATTTCTCCGACCAGCAAGGTGTGATCGCGCTGGCCAAGGAACTGGGAGTCGCTTATACGCTCGACCCTACCATCACCCCAAGAATGGATGGAGACACATCCATCCTCTCCCTGCGAATTCCGGGCTCTGACCTGAAGCAGATCTTCCACAATGAGGAACTGGTGGGCGATGTTGAAGAATTCTGCGCTCCTCCACCTGCGCCGGGAGAGGACGTCATGGAGGGTATCCCCTGCAGCGCGGGTCACACCGCTTGCTACATTTCTCCATACGGGGATGTTTTTCCGTGTGTGCAATTCCCGCTTCCCAGCGGCAATGTCCGCCGGCAGAAATTCCTCGACATCTGGCGAGATTCCAGGCAGTTAAAGGAGGTCCGCTCGATCCGAGCTCGGGACCTTCCGACCTGTTCGACTTGCGCCCATGTGGGAACGTGCACGCGTTGCCCCGGTTTGGCCTACATGGAAGGCAACATGCGAGGTCCGTCTACCGCAGATTGCGAGAAGTCTTTCGAGAGAACGGGTATTCCCTCAGCGAACATGCTGCGGCGCTCGCGATCGGCATCCACGGGACCACTGATTCAAATCCAATCCCTCGTTCCTTCACTGCCGAATGGCCCATCGCCGGTACCGGCAGAAGATAGCTTTCTCAGCGCCTGAAGGATTATCCGCATAGGCGCACAGGCCCGATCGGGCTGCCCTAGGTGCGGAGAGCCGAGACGACAAGACTATCGCGATAAGGATATTGGTCTCAGCACGTCCGTAACCACGCGGGGAATCCGTTGCGTAGCCTTGAGTTACGAAGGTAAGGTCCCAAATTCCCGAAATCTGAGCGAAGATGAAAATGGGATAAGAATTGGCGCGAGGGTGAAATTGTGAGCAGAAACACCATATTGGGGTTCGCGTTTCGTTGGTTCTGCGTGGCCGCTGGATCATTCTTGTTGGGCCTCCCGCTTGCGGGCCAGTCAGGAATGGACACGCCCTCATCAATCGACGCGAGCGGCAGCCGGACGCATTTGGGTTATCCGCAGGACTGGAGTTTCCAGCACCTATTGATGCCTGGCGCACGCGCCGAAGATGTACTTGCGGCCGGAGATCACGACCCACGTTATGTCTACAACATGGTGATGCGGCAAGTCGCGGTGGATAACTTTCTCCGCCGCCGATTGATTCGACGCGGGCAGGGAACCAAGATCGACTGGGCTGTCTCCCTGGAGAACGGATACGTACCGCAGAACCAATTTCCTGCGAAATATCAGTTCGACGTGGTTGCTGAAAATTGCATCTCCGATTACGTCGTGTTTGGACTTACCGTCACCTCGGGAACACAGGCCAACCTGGTCGGGATCAATAACCTCTACACCGGAGCGACTCCGGCCTGCAATAGCGGATCACCCTGGGTGGCGTTCGCTTACAACACGGTGACCAAGACCGGGGGACAGATCAAAACGTCTCCGGTGATCTCGACCGACGGAACGAAAGTAGCGTTCGTAGAGAGCACGACAACCGGTACGTACTTCCATGTGCTCTTGTTGCCCAATCCGCTTCCGACGCCACCGGCGCAGAACGGAACGGTGCTCAGTCCGCTAACTCCGACTTCATGCGCCAAGCCGACAACGGCAGGGTGCATGACGACGCTCACCATCGAATCGACGGTGTCCAACTCCAATTCTTCGCCATGGGTGGACTACAACACGGATACGGCATACGTCGGCGCCGACAACGGCGTGCTTTATAAGATCACACCTGTATTCGGCGGGGGCGCGCCAGCGCTGGTAAGCGATCCAAGCAATTGGCCGGTTGCGGTCTCGACGAACAAGTACAACACCATCCTCACCGCTCCCGTCGTGGATGACCCTTCCGGCCTGATCTTTCTTGGTGACGGAGAGGGATACCTTTATTCGGTGAAGCTGGCCAGCCCGGGTAAGACGTTTGCGGCGCAGCAGACCATCGGATGGGCTTACGACGGAAACAACGACGGCAGCGGAGGGGCTGGGACGGGGGTTGTGGATCCGCCGATCGCGGTTACCGATCCCGCTAATCCCACAACCGACCAGGTGTTCGCGTTTACGGGATGCAGCAACGTGGTCGGCATCGGTGGGGCGGTCAGCCAGCTTCCAGCCAATTTCACGACTGGTACGCCCACGACGAGCAACACGGTGGACTTGGGCTCGGCGAGCGGGATAGGAGACTGCACAGGAAAGAACGTACATTCAGGCGCGTTTGATAACGCGTTTTGGGTGAACGGCTCGACCTCGGGACACCTGATTATGTGCGGATTCGTCAACGACGGCGGCGTGCCGGCGGAGCCACAGATGTACATGTTTCCGTTCGCGAGTAACGTCATCACCAGCACCGGGGACTATACGTTTGTGATCGACACCACCAAAGGGGATGAGTGTTCTCCGTTGACCGAGTTTTACAACGGAACGACGGACCGAATGTTCTACGGCGCGGGCTCCACTGCGGGATACCTGAAGAGTTCCACGATGACGCCGGGTGCGACACCTCCGATGACGACACCGACGACCTGCACGGCTGGCGCGTCGACTTCCACATGCGTGACGGCCCCGAGCGCTCTTGGAGGTACCAGCGGGATCGTGATCGACAACCAATTGTCGAACGGTGGGACCAATATCTATTTCTCGACGCTGGCGAATGGGTCCGTGAATGGCCAAAAGTGCAATGTGAGCGGCGGCGCTGCCAATCCCCATTGTGCCGTGAAGCTGACACAGTCGGCGTTGCAGTAGGAGCTCGAAGAACAGTTCCCGAGTACTTTCCAATGGCGCAAAGCTTGCTTCCTGCGCCTCTGTAATCCGGCTGTCTGGCAGCCGAGCCCGCCCAGGAACATTTACAACCCTTTGACAAGTTCTTGACATGACCTGCGCCCGGTTTGAAGAAGATGAACCCATTCGAACGCTCAGTTCCGTCGGTCCTTGCGAAATTGATTCTTCTGATATGGGCTCCAGAGACTTCCTGCGCACGCATGCAGCGACCCCGCTCCGTGAGGAGTACACGGTGGCCGGGGTTGTCTGTACTTTGGCAACGAATTCCGAGCTGATGTTCGAATCCGCTCGCCACTGTTTCTTACCGGCGGAGACTCCCCATGGGCCTGCCGATCTCGCCCTCCGATTCTGGGTTGACGCGGATGATGGGGCGCAGCCGCCCTGGCCAAAGCCCTACCTTCGAGGACTGGATGACCTGGTGTTCGTAGGACTCGATGCCCGCAGTTCGATGCTCGCTGATCTCCAGCGGCGCAGTGTAATCGGCCGACTCTCCCCCGCCTTGGCAGGCGATTCTCTCTATTGGAGAACGGTGATTTTTCCAATGATGTTTTCGATCGTCGCGGGATCGATCGGCCTTGTGGAACTCCATGCTTCCTGCGTGGCGAGGGAGCAGCAGGGCTTGGTGCTGATCGGGCCATCACGCTCGGGAAAGTCAACACTTGCCATGGCCTTCCTGGAGGCGGGATTCCGGCTGCTCTCGGACGATCGAGTTTTTGTTTCGCTCAAACGGAGCGAGTTGCTGGCATTTGGATTATCCAGACCACTGAAACTACGGCGGGATGCCACTTTATGGTTTCGAGGATTTAGTTCCGGCCAACCCGCGGACCGTCAGGACGGAGAGAGTGTGTACTACTTCGAACCGAGCCGGCACACTGGGAAGCAGGCA
This sequence comes from uncultured Acidobacteriota bacterium, assembly GCA_963700225.1. Taxonomy (GTDB): domain Bacteria; phylum Acidobacteriota; class Terriglobia; order Terriglobales; family Acidobacteriaceae; genus Sulfotelmatobacter. The sequence continues at coordinate 169,620 of CAVOWU010000006.1, read as the reverse complement.
ATGCAACCCTGCGAGCCGCGAGTCGTTGTATTCCTCGAGCGGCGAGAGGCGGCTGGCTTTTGTATGACACCGATGGATGCTGATGATGCTAAGCGCGCCATCGAAGCGGACGTGATGGCGGAATCTCCGCGGGCGATGGAAACGCAACGGCGAACGGTCGACGCTCTTTTGGCCCTCCCGTGTTGGCGGTTGCAATATGGCGGCGATCGGCCTCAGGTCGTTGCGGAAAAGATTCTTAACACCTGTTGTGCCGGCTTTGAGTGGAAATAGGCATGGAGACTTTTCCCAAGTGCGTTGAGCCGGCTGCGAACGAGTCCCGCTGCGCTCATGTTGCCAGTGGTCCCGGGAATCGCCGTGATTTGCTGCGTCGGTTTGCGGCCACTCAACATGCTGTCGACCTGCGGCTGATGGAGAGAACGCTCCGACTGGAAGCGAACAACAGATCAGTGCTGGAGTTGGCATTGAAGTTCTTCGAACGCCATCAACACGGAAATTCGACAGCTCCAGAATTTCGTTGGCGCATAGTAACGGAACCTGATTCGAAAGTGCAGCCGAATGACGTTCCGCTGTCGGCCTTTTCGGAGAACGGCATTCGATACGTCAACATCGGCCGAAGAAGTTTTCTAGCGGTTGATTTGCAGAAGCGCGAGGGGATTGCTTTTCTTGCGGAGTCGTTCGTCGAAGGCGAGGCTCGGCTGAAGCATCGTCCCCCGCTCGATATATTGTTTTGTATGAGCGCCGCGAGCCTGGGATTGACGGCGCTGTCGGGCGGCTGCGTGGGTTCGGGCGATCGCGGAGTGATGGTGTTTGGACCGCCAAACTCAGGCAAGACGACGGCCTCTTATCTCGCTTCGAGACTGGGCTTGGAATTTCATGCGGATCAGGTGGTCTTCTTGGACGTGCGGGGCGACGTTCTCCGTGCCTGGGGCGATCCGTTTCCCGCAGTATTCCGTCCTGAGACTCTCGACTTCTTGCCGGAGTTGCGCCAGTCAGCCCGCCAGTCCACCTACGGGGATCTTTCCTTTTACTACTATGACAAGTCTGAGCTGCAGTCGCAGTGGGCAAGTCCCGTGAGGCCAGTGTGCAGCGTTTTTCTGGATCGGACCGGCACCGGAGAAACTGAGCTACAGGAGATGTCCGGGGACGACGCCGCATCACGATTGCAAGATTGCATGCTGTTCGAGGAAGGTCCGAGATTTTATGGTCGGATTCTGACCGCGTTGGCCTCACTGGTCCAAACCCCGGTTTACCACCTGCGGTATAAGAGCGATCCGAAGATTGCCGCCGCTTGTATCGAGAAAATGCTACGGTGAAGAAAATATTGTGGAAGACCGTCGCCGGTTCTTTGGGCTATCTGGCCGTTGCGATCGCATGCCTCGTGCAGTGGAGAGGATCTCAGCTTTGGACTCGATTGGACTGGTTCGCTGGAAGTTACTTTGCGTTGCGGTTCATTGGTTCCCTGCACTCCATCGTCTCCAGTCTTGATGCGTTCCGCTCTAGGCCGTTGCGGCGCGAGTGGTGGGCGCTGGATTCTGATCCGGAAGGCCCCCAATGGGTGATGTTGCTGATGGCGCTCGATTTGGTTGTGTTCCTCGACTATGGACACTGGCGCCTCACTCCGTGGCTGTTGCGGCCAGGACTGCAGACGATAGGACTCTCGCTCTATGCGACCGTCACTCTGTGGCAGATATGGACTGACGCTTACCTTGCCCGCTATTTCCACAAGAACCAGACTCCGCTTGTGCCCATGAACCGCGGGCCCTACCGCTATGTGCGTCACCCGAGGTATGGGGCTGCAATTGTCGGGAAAATCGCGATGGCACTGACTTTCGGCAGCCTGTTCGGCTGGCTGTTAGTGGTTGCGTGGGGATTCTTGCTGCTGAACAAGATCGAAGTTGAAGAGAAGCATCTACGGAAGACATTCGGACCGCCGTATGATTCGTATGCGCAAACCACCGCAAAAGTAATTCCGGGGATTTACTAGACCTTGCCAGATGTGCTCGTTGGCATATTGAGACCAAGACTCGATGAATTTGGTCCTGCAAACACGAACGGCTTCGGCGAATGAAGTGGCTGACGCAACCAAGGGGTTTCTTTTGAGCAGACCCGCTCTAGTCGCTTGGATACAACATGCCGTACTCTTGGTTCTTCTTGCAGGATTCGTCGTCAAGGGGTTCGTTCCTGCGTGGCGAACAGTCAATTCAGATTTTGCCGACTACTACGTGGTGGCTCGTTTGTACCACGCGGGATACCCTTTAGAACGAGTCTACGATTGGACCTGGTTGCAAAGACAGAAAGATCGGCAGTCAATCAATCAGGGGCTTGTAAGTTTTAGTCCTTCCACGCTTCTGTCGGCGCTGCCGATTGTGCCTTTTACTCCTCTTCCGGCATTAGCGGCGAAGCGTGGATGGCTGGTTGCAAACATCATTTTCTTATCATTAACGATTCTTCTGTGTACGCGCTTCACAAAGCTGGGATGGGAAAGAGTAGCAATTGTAGCGCTTCTGGCCTTCATCCCTCTTCGAAACAATTTCCTGTTGGGGCAGATGCATGTCTTAGTCCTACTTGTATTGGCGGTGGCTGCATGGTTGTATTTCAGAAATTCGCATCTTTTATCCGGTGTCAGCCTTGCCTTCGCTGGGGCCTTGAAGATTTATCCGGCGCTATTTCTAATTTTGCTCCTGTGGAAAAGAGAATGGCGCGCTGCGATCGGCTTGATGGCGGGACTTCTTAGCGCTGCGGCACTGTCTTTTGTGGTGTTTGGGCGGGATGCTTGTGTTCTATATGTCGAACAAGTATTGCCTGCTGGAGTTAGGGGGGAGATTGCCGATCCTTACAACGTCACCTGGAATTCGTTCACGGCGTTGCTGAAGCATCTTTTGATCTACGAACCGGAGCTCAATCCCAGCCCTGTTGCACACTTACCGTGTCTATATGCTGTTTTACAGCCACTGATTCATCTATCCATTCTTGTCGCGTTCATGTGGGTGATCGGAAGCCGGCAAAGCGACGCAGATCGAAAAAAGCTTGAATGGGCCGGGTTCTTGTTCTTGCTGCTGTTCTTGTCGTCGCAGGCAAGCACGTACCATCTTGTGGCTTTGGTGTTGACTGCTGTCCTCGTCATCGATTATCTGCTCGCCCGCCATCAGACCGTCTTGCTCGGTTGCGTGCTTCTTACTTACGCCCTTATCTCTGGTCCCATGTTTAAAGTTCCGGCGGTACCTCCTGTGGGCTGGCGGACCGTATTCTTTTTCTCTCGGCTGGCGCTGATGACCGTCTTCGGCGGATTATTAATCTGGAGTCTGCTTCCTCGGGGCTCGGAACGTTTCCGAGAAAATTTCAATCGCACGAGCTTGGCAGTCGCGTCCTTAGCGCTGGTTGGGTCTGACGACAGTCGGTTTCATCTCGACCCAGCACCACCTCCGCGGGCAATTTGATAACTACGCACACCGGGTCATGACGATCCCCAACAATCTGTTTGCGTCTGACCCTGCGCTGAGTGACGACGGCATTCTATTCGTGAAGATGATCCCTAAAGGTTACACAATCGATCGGCTGGAGGGCGGGGTGCCTTTGAATTTCCCGAGCGAAGCAGGTGATTTGTTTCATCCGACCTCTGCAGGCGGTTTGGTATGGGCCGAGGAAGCCTCAGGCGAGGGCTCACGCGTTGTGCGGTTGCGATCGGCGAATGTTGCTCCGGCTGCTCCCTTTACCGTGGAGGCCGAGAACGCTCAGGAACCCTCGGCCTCTCGCGACGGCCATGCGCTCGCCTTCTTGCGGAACGTAAATGGGCGGAACAGCCTCTGGGTGAAAGAAGTTGCCATGACACCTGGCCAAATCACGGCAAGCACTGAGAACGAGATTGCAGGCGAGGAATACGACGTGCGCGAGGCCACTTGGCTGGACAGCGGGCGGCTCATCTTCAGTTCCAGATGGAAAGGAAAGTTTGTCCTCTACACAGCGACGCTGCAAGGCAAGGTGGAGAGGCTGAGCAAGCCTTCCTGTTCGGCACGGTATCCGGCAGTGGCGCCAGACGGGCGATGGCTGGCTTTTAGTTGCGATGAAGGTGGCAGTTGGCAGCTACATGCGATGGACTTGGAAGGGACGCAGGAATCGCAACTTACCAATGCCGATTGCAACTCGATCGCGCCCGCCTGGTTTGCCGATTCCAAGCGCATTATCTACGCCACTGACTGCGGCCGGGGACTCGGACTGACGGCTTTGGCGGAAGTGACCGTTCTTCATTGAAAGAGGCGTGATGAACTTCGACGCTCTCGCTTTTCGGGTCTACGTAGCCGTCGAAGGCCTGGGCGTGACACATCTGCTTAGACGCGTGCCGAGGTTAGCCCGAAACGCCAGACGATTGAGAAAGTTTGTCCTAAGCGATACCCCAAAGTGGCGAAAGGTTCGATCGGGAATATCCGAGGGTTTGTGGATGCAGCTCCAGCTTCCGAAGCAGGGCCGCCTCTGGCGTGGAGAACACGAGCTCAGACTGCAGAAGGCTATTCTCGCGGCTATTTCGCCCGAAACCGTTTTCTATGACATCGGCGCCCACGAAGGCAGCATCGCGCTTGGCGTTGCACAACGATTAAACAGGTCCGGCTGTGTTGTTGCTTTCGAGGCCGATCCGCAGAATGCGCAGAGTCTAAGGAGCAACGCGGAGAGGAACAACCTGACCTCATCACTTCAAGTTGTTTCCCGTGCCGTATGGTCCTATTCGACGCCGGGCATCGGCTTCCGACGCGGAGGAACACAGAGCACCCACGGGGGAGTAGAAGCTGACGGTCAGCATCCTGTCTTGAGCGGCGGAGAAATGATCGCCATACCGGCCATCGCTCTCGATGATTTTGTTGCGAGTGGAGGACGCGTTCCGCAGCTCGTTAAGATTGACGTAGAAGGTGGTGAATACGAAGTCCTTTGCGGAGGAACCGAGCTATTCACGAAACATCGCCCCATCATCGTCGTCGAGGTACACCATGAGCGAGCTGCGTCTCAGATCGGTCCTTGGCTCACGAGGGTTCGATACGCCAGTCGCTGGATTGTCCCAGCAGAGAGGTTTCCATCCTGCCTATTTGCCTGGCCCGAAGAATTCGACGGAGCAGCGTGGATGCCGCGTAGCGGAGCGGAGGCAGAACCTTGTCAGACCACCTGATCTTTTCTTGAATTGATCTCAGCAGGTAGCTAGGCAGAGCTTGGCGCGGTTTCCGGCTGCAGCCGTTTTGCGTCGATACTCGGCTTCGGCAATTTCACGATGTTCTTCAGCTGGCGGTTGATCCACAGTTCGATGGGGAAGCTATAGAAGTCGTAATTCAAGCGGACGCGAGCCGGGTATGCGGTGAGATGCTGAACGGCCTTGGCAAACCGGCCATGGCCTGTTGTGGCAATGGGCTCGCGATCGAACGCGATGCGCAGGTAATCCCGCATGGTTTGCACGCGCTGGTGATCGCTCCCTTTGAGCCACGGCAGCACGGTGTAACGCGGGAAGTAGTCCGCCCAGCCTTCCAGGGATTTCGGCACTTCAATTCCCAACGTAGCAGCCTGATTGAAGATCGGAGAGCCAGGATACGGCGTGAAAATGTTCGTCCAGAATTCAGCGCCGGGAAATTTTCGGCAGATGTCCATCATAAAGTTGACGGTCTCGCGACGTTCCTTGGGGCCTTCGCCTGGAAATCCGAAAATGATGTTGAAGGAAGGGATTACGCCCGCACCGATGCAACGCTCCGTGGACTGGTAGATGTCGCCGAGAACCTGGAAATCTTTGTTCATCAGCTTCATCACGGTTGGGGAGGCGGTTTCGATGCCCTGGCAGATCTGATGCAGCCCTGAGCGGCGGAGCAGGGTCAACTCGTCGATACTCAGGCGCGCCGTCAAATTTGTTGTGGCTTGCACACTCCATTTGAAATTCGCGCCGCCTCGAATCAGCCCCTCAGCGATTTTGAGCGATCGATCGAGGTCCACCAGAAAGTTGTCATCTGCCATCCACAGCAGTTCAAGGTTGTAACGCCGGGTCAGCGCAATGGTCTCCTCAACCACTTGTTCAACAGGTAAGGCATTCCACTTTCGTCCGTACACTCCCGCGTTGGTGCAATAGGCGCAGTTAAACGGGCACGCAAGGCTGGAAACATACATCGCCCAGCGGCGACCGCAAATCTTTTCGTAAGCGTCGAAGTCAGCGAGGTGATACGCCTTGGCCGGCATTTGTTCCAGCCTTTTCAGCGGGCGCTCGGCAGTGAAGATCAATTTTCCGTCGCGCTTGAATCCGATCCCGAGAACGTCATCCAGTGACGCGTCGTCCCCCAGGCGCTCGGCAACCGCGAGCATGCTCTCTTCGCCCTGCGCGCGAATCACGATGTCAACATATTCCGCCTCAAGCGTCTGTGTCGGCAGCAAGGACGGATGCCATCCGCCCAGGATGATTGGAAAGTCGGGATCCCACTTCTTGATCGCTTTCGCGACGTCGACCGTCTCGCGGATCATGGGGCCGGTGACGAGAGAAATACCCAGGCAGAGCGCATCCTTCACTTCTTCGAGAATTCGCTTCTTATAGTCGGGCGCGATTGAGGCGTCGATGATCCGGATGTCGTATCCCGCGTCGAGGAGGGGAGTGGAAATCGCAAGTATGCCGAGGGGTGCGGTCGCCTCAATACTGGAGAAAGAAGCAACGAAAAACACGATCTTTTTCGACGATTTCACGGCAGCGCCTCTCGTTTCGATCTTGATCAACCACACCGGCACAGTTGATCGACCGCCTGCATTTGCTCTTTAAGCCTTAAAAGCTATCAATCCAATGCAGGGTGTTTGTCTCCAAATTGTTAAAACCCTGCAAAATCAGGACTGATTATTCGCCTGATCTGGCTGCACCGCTTTAGCATGTTCACGAACTTTTATGACGGAGTCGGTCCTCATTTTGGTTCCAATAGTTGGGCAAATGCTTGCCATGGTCGCAGTCGAGGCGGCCTTTTCGTGAACAGCACGAGCGCCAAACCTATACCGTAGACGGCGCCGCCAACTGAAATCTCCAACGCCAGCCCTCCGATGCCGTGAATCGGTAATTGTGATCCAACAATCCAGAGCTCTGCAGCCATCGGCACGCAAAGAATCAGTGGCAGAAAATATGCGCGGCTCAAAAATCTACGAACGGGCATATCCAGCACTCGGCACAAATGCCGCGGCAAAAAGAGAACGCTGGTGCAAATCAGAGGGATCGATGTGCCCAGAGCAACCCCGAGAATGCCAAGGGGCTTTACCAGCAGCAGGCTTAACAGAAGGTTTCCGGCGCCTTCGAGCAGAAGAACGGACGCCAAGACGCGATGGTGCCCCATTCCGAGAAGGATCCTGATTGATGCCGATTGAGCGAGATACAAGCTCCGCGGAAGGATCAGCACAAGGAGCACAAAGTAGCAGGACAAATACCGTGGGCCCACCCACGCCGCAATGATTGGCTTACCCAAAATCGCCAGAGTCACACACAACGGAAACGTGATGAAGGCGCAGGCACGGTTCCCGGCCAGGAAGGTGCGACGCAGTCGATCCATATCCCCGGCAGCATGGAATTCACTGGATATCGGCGTGATGATCTGGGACATGCTTCGGACGGCATAGCTTGAATATTCGACTAGCTTCGCTCCGACCGAAAACAGTGTGATGGCTGAGGCCGACAGGAAGGCTCCTATGACGATTGCGTCAGATTGGAAGCGCAGTTTTTCCGCGGCCAGAATGGCAAAGGCAAACACGCCATAAGCAGCCATTTCGCGGAGCGTGCTCTTATTCACATGCGCCCACCTGATCTGGACCGATAAGACACGCAGGGCCATACCAGAAAGATGCAATAGCTGAGGAGAGTGAGGGCAACGGTAATGATCCCGATCGTCAATAGCCCTCCTCCGAATGTCAGAGCAAGGACGATGAGGATGCCACGCAATAGCGTGACACCGATCTGGGTCAGTTGAAGCCACGAAAATTTCTGCAGTCCCTCAAGAACGCCCGCGAAGACGCTGAGTGGGAAGGCGCACGCGACGCTGATTCCGGAAATCAAGAAAAGAATCCGCGCTGGGCGGATCAAACCGGCAGGTACTTTGAAAAGTAAATGCAAGTAGTGCGTTCCGGCTGCCGTTGCGAGCAGGACGAAGAGCGCAACCGCAATATAAAAAACCAAGCTCGTGCTGAGATGCCGCGAGAGTTGTTCGGTATCCTGCTGCGCGGTGAACTTGGCTGTGTACTTGACGATCGCAGATCGAATCCCGAAATCGAGCAGGGCAAAATAACCCGTCACCGCGAACACTAAGATCCACACGCTGAAGGCTTCATCGCCCAGCCGATGAAGAATGAATGGCGACAAAAAGAACCCAACGGCAGCGTTAATCAGGAGACCTATCCACATCGCCGTAACGTTCTTAATTGCTTGTCTCTGGACACTCATGGTCTTCTTAGCTATCGATCTGCAATTTGTCGACTGTCTTCAGGTGGAGCAACTCATCCGTGCGTTGTCTAGCGCACCCTCGGAACACGCTCACAAAGCCGTGGAGGCTGACCGACTGCCCGATCGATTCAACCATCGCCAACGCGGGATCTCGCAAAGGTATCGGAGCCCCGCCGTGACGTGGAATACGCTTCTCCGCAGCGGCAGATGACGTTTCCACCAGGCTCTCTTCAGGATTAGGGAGGGATCGTCCTTTAGCGACGCAGCCATGCGCGAAAAACGTGTGAACTTTACGAGACGATTACGCACCGCGTTCTTGTGAACGCTGACTCCCTCATATTGCTGCTGGAGAAACAAAACCAGTTTGGCTCTCGGCAATAAGGACAACTCGTAAGAAGGTACTTCGTAGAATGCGCAATGCTGCGCATAGTGTTCAATCCACACTCGGGTCGCCGGGCGAATTTCCTGGCCCCAAACGCCGACCGCCTGAGGAATCGGAGCAGCGAAAAGCTTGGCGGCTAATTCCGTTATCAGAACGACGAACTCTCGCAGCATCAGGTTGTCGCCGACTCGCTGCTCAACCATATTCCACAACGACGCGTCGTAGACCCGGCGGTTCAGGAAAAATGCAATCTCAAACAAGCACGACATTCGTAGCCAATAGGTGAATAGGTGCTGGCAAGCATGCAACACCTGAATGAGAAATGCTTCTTCATCGCTGAGGCCGGGAAACTCTAGTCCATTCCACTGTTGAGTTCTGGATCGGTGTACAGAAAACAGCTTGGGAATTGGTGGAAGTCCGAACTGATCGCTATCCCAAATGTCCAGATGCAATTCGACGGCATGACCGGCTCGAACCGAGTATTGATCGGGACTGAGCGACTTGTTCTCAGTTTCCGGCGTGAGGAAGATAGACTCTTGGCTGGATTCTGACGCCCACGCCTTCGGACTATACCCAGCTTCGACTACGACTCGTTTCGCCAATTCAAGCGACTCGCCATCAACCAGGTAGTCGAAGTCCGCTTGATACCGAAGGTGGATGTCTGGGCAGAACTCGGGGACGATAGAATTACCCTTCAACACCACATATCGAACCCCTACGTCGTTGAATCGCCTGTTTAGAGAATCAAACTGCTTTCTCATATGGCCAACACGTTCGCGGTTGGCCGCGAAATTCTGCTCGAGACGAGCCAAGGCCCATGGCGGGATTGAATCCGTCAGCTGCGAGTCTTTGATTTTCTGTAAGAAGTAGAATGCGAGGCCGGTATCGTCCAGCCATCTTAGGGCCGGTTTCCAATCGCGCTCGCGAAGCTTGCCAAGTCCGGCACGGCTATTCTCGCGGGCGTCCGAAAACCTCAAGAAATCAATTAGCGCGTGTGCTGGAGTTTGTCCCACCGTGCGGCCTCCGCCGAATGTGTTAGTCGGAATTGAAGCGACGGACGGGCAACCGTTTGAAATGGCAGATCAGGATCGCCGGAAACTTGCACGCATCCGCAAACAGATGAGCTTTTTCGGCGCGCACGAAAATCGGCTGCTCCGCGCGCCCCAGGCAGAGCGGGACGTAAGTCAAACACTCGAACCCGTTCGCGTAGAACGTCCGGACAAGCTGTTCTGCTGTTCGGGGTTGCATCTCGATTTGGATGGATGTGTGTTCGTCCCGAAATCCGACTCGCCAGCCCCTATCGAAGGCCTCCGAATGAAGATCGCTAACGAAAACGTCTCCTCCGGGCTTCAGGACCCGGGCCAACTCGCGGACCATCAATGGCAAATCTGGGATATGGCCGACGCTAAAAGAGCAGATCGCCAAATCGAAGGCGAAAGAGCGAAATGGGAGATTTTCGCAAGCAGCTCGAGCCAGCCGACTGCGAATCGCAGTTTTCTCCTCCGCGACTCGCAGCATTGCGGCTGATCGATCAATTCCCACGGAACGATCTCCAGCGTGGGCGACGAGTTTTTCGAGCCACCGGCCTGTTCCGCACGCCAGGTCGAGAACCGATTTACCGCGCCATTCCGCAAGCAAAGGCAGAAGGTAGCGTTCTTCGCGAGCCAGAAGCGGATTCGGCGCGTGATCGTAGGTGGGAGCCCAGCGCTCGTAGCCGTCGGTAGACGTTAGTAGAGATAGCTCACGTCCAATTGGCGTCAGCTCGGGCTGCGCGGCGTTGGCCGTAGCACTCACAAGCTTTCAGCCTTGGGCTTTCGCAGCTCGATGACTTGCTGCAGCCATTTCAGTTCCATCGGCGATCCGTATACGCCGAGCCGATAGCGCCAACTGCTCAACGCCTTCAGCGCTAGCCGACCCCAGTTCGGGAGGCGAATGTCCTGAATCGTTGGCCAGCGAGACGACACCACCAGTTCGAAGTTGTCGATCAGTTGCTTGGTTGTAGGCCTGAGCCAGGGCGTCTGAGGATCTTTCTGCGTCGCGAAACGTTGCCAGTGGTCAGTCGCCCACTCATCTGGAGTGGTGGGGAAGTGAACCTGATCCTCCACCTCTCCGTACATGCGCGCGCGCTGCGGCACCGGGGTATAGTGCTCGACGATGATTTCTGCTTCCGGGTTCAGCCGCTTCAACCGCCGTATGAAGTCGATGCATTCCTGCGTATCGCCTTCCGGATCTTTCGGATTTCCAAAGATGATCGAGAACTCCGGAATGATTCCAAAGCGACGAATGCGCGAAGCGAGAGCTAGCGTGTCTTCGGCGCGAAGATCTTTATTCATCTCCTTCAGGCGCTCGTTCGATCCCGATTCGGCGCCAAAGAAGATCATGGCGCAACCGGCGCGCCGCAGGGCTTCGAACGTCTCGTCCGAATATTTCATCATGACGTCGGCTCGTCCCTCACACCACCACTTCAGATTTAGCGGAGCAAGTCGGTCAGCAAGTTCGCGCGTATGACCTTCGCGAAGGAAAAAATTGTTGTCATAGAACTGGACGGCATCGACTCCGTATGTGTGTACGAGGTGCCGCAGCATTGCTTCGGTGCGGGCCGGGGATTCCATTTTTTCTCGGCTGCCAGAAAAAGTAACCACTCCGCAAAAGTTGCAGCGGTAGGGGCAACCGATGCTTGCCTGGTGGACTGCCGTGCGACGGCCTAGAAAGGTCGGAAGGAAGTACTGCTCCGCCGGAAGGCTGTGATACGGATACCATGGAAAATCGTCGAGGCCTCTCATCGGGCGTTCTGGGTTATGGCGCTGCGTTCCGTCCGGAGTCTTGTACGAAAGGCCGGCGATATCCTTGAGGTCACGATGGCCGCGAAGCGCCTCGAGCAATTCCAGGAACGTCTGCTCGCCCTGGCCACGGACAGCGTAGTCAACGTAGTCCGCGTTCAGAACTGCCGGAGTGTAGTTCGAAGCGAAATATCCACCCCACACGATTGGCAGCTTTGGGAATCTGGCGCGAATCTCGCGGCAGCTTGCAACTGCTCCCACGGTTTGCGGTCCCGGCATCACGGTTACGGCCAGAAGCTCGACTGGATGACTCTTGATGATCGCAATGAGGCTTTCGGTGGGATTCGGATCGAGGTTGCCGTCGACGATGGCGTAATCCTCTTTGCCTTCCACAACTGCCGCGATCGCCAGAATCGACAACGGAAGACGCCGATTGCGAGGCCTGGTTGCCTTTGGATTGTAGAAGAGGATCATCGTCCGAAGTCCCGATGCTTCTCGTGTTGCCTTCCGACTCGCATACCGACACGTTGAAGCGGCGAAGGAATATGGCAGCCAAACTAACAAGTGCGTTCATCTGATTTGTCTCAGACTTGTCAAAGTTGTGCAAAATTGCCATCCGCGTTTTGCGGCCTGAGACCGCAGTTCCGATCGGCTATTTCGTTCGAGAGAAGTGACAGGAATTTAACAATCCGCTGACAAATCACAAGGTCTCGCCAACCTAGAGTGCTGTAACCGAACTCCGAAAAGCGTGCGGGACTTGCCTGAATCGAACAAAGTCGTGCTGTTTTATCCGCCGTATGACGGACCGCCCTTGGGTGCCCCGCTTTCTCTGCTGTGTCTGGCTTCGCCATTGATGCAAGCTGGATTCGAAGTCAAGCTGGTGGACAACCTGTTGTATCCGCACTACGAAGAAGCCATTCTTCGCGAAACTCAGGATGCTCTTTGCTTGGGTATTTCGGTATTAACCGGGCCGCATATCGGTGCAGCCGTCCGGGTCTCGCAGGCGGTCAAGAAGCTGCGTCCACAGATACCGATCATCTTCGGCGGTTGGCACGCGAGTTTAGCGACCGAGCAGACGCTGCGCGAGCCCTTTGTAGACGCGGTTGTTAGAGGTCAAGGCGAACTAACGCTTCTCGAACTCGTGCTTCGAATCGCGACTGGAGCGGAGTGGGATGGCGTTCGCGGTCTTTCCTTCAAGCAGCCGGATGGAAGCATCGTTCATGAGCCGGAAAGACCAGTGGCCAATATCAACGACCTGCCGGCCCCGGCGTATCAGCTCGCAGATCCGAGCGTTTACGCGGCCGTCTCGGGTGTGCGTCAACTCGCCTATACCAGCAGCGTGGGCTGCCCCTACCAGTGCAACTACTGCACCGACATGGTTTTTTATAAAAGGCGGTTCAATGCCTACCGCGTTGAGCGAGTAGTCGATGAGTTGGCGGAGTTGGTGCCGCGCTACAACATCGAACACGTGCCCTTCTTCGATTCGAATTTCCTGGTAGATCGACGCCGCGCCGTGGCAATCGCAACTGGAATTATTGCGAGCGGCGTCAGATTTCAGTGGGACTTCCAGACTTCCACCGATTTCCTCGCACTGATGAGCGAAGAAGATGTCCGGCTGCTTGCGGAGAGTGGAGTCCACCATATCGGCTTCGGGACTGAGTCTGCGTCGCAGGAAGTCCTGACGATGATGAATAAGCGCTTTCAACACGTCGAGCAGATGGTGGAGACAGCTCGCAAGACGAACCTGGCTGGGATTCACGTCGTGTTCAACATCATTCTCGGGTATCCCGGGGAGACCGAGGCGCATCGCCAGGAAACATTTCGCGTCATGAGCGACATCGCGAAGGAATATTCGAACGTCAGCTTTTCTCCCAATGTCTTTACGCCCTATCCCGGAATTCCGATCTGGCCCCAACTTAAAGAAATGGGAGTGTGTGAGCCGCAGTCTCTTGCGGAATGGGAGACGCTGGCACTCGGTACGAATGTTCTGCCTTGGTTGCGTGGGGAAGAATTGCGAAGGCTGCGGCTCAGCCTGGAGTACTTCCTTCTCAACAATCAAATTCGCAAAGCGGCAAACAAGATGCCGTGGGCCAAGCGTGGCGTGCGTCGACTTCTGGGGGCGCCTGTCCGTTGGCGCATTGGCCGGAGCAGCTATTCATTCCCGTGGGAGCTGTGGCTCTCGCGCACAGTCGAAAAAGTAGTCACGAAGCGATCTCTTCTGACCGGGCGCGCTCTCGCGGAGCGGACCCAGGAGGTCTGTTGATGGGCAATTTGGTTTCGAGAGGCGACTAATGGCCGATGTCCTGTTGACTCATTCCTATCACCTCTACTACGACCGCAAGCAGACGCGCAAGATGCAGCCGTACTTACCTCTCGGCACGCTGTATGTGACTGCTTTGCTCCGTAGAGCGGGATTCTCCGTGGCTCTGTTCGACGCCATGTTGAACGATCCGGAAGAAGGATTTCCTGCCGCCCTTCAACAACACCGGCCGAAGATCGTGGTGGTCTTTGAGGACAACTTCAACTTTCTCACCAAAATGTGCCTGACTCGCATGCGAGAAGTTGCGTACCGCATGGTCGATCTGTCCCGACAGGCAGGAGCAACGGTACTCGTGAATGGCTCCGATGCATCGGATCACGCGCTCGATTATTTGCAGCAGGGTTTCCGGTGTGTGCTCGTTGGAGAGGCGGAGCTGACGTTGCTGGAGGCCGTATCGCGCCTCATGAAAGACTGCCAATCGTCTCTTGAGATGATTCCGGGCGTTGCATATCTGCAAAAAGATACAGGACAACTCGTGAAAACGGCTCATCGCGAGTTAATGCACGATCTGGATCAGTTGCCGCTTCCGTCTCGCGATCTCATCGACGTCAAACAGTACCAGCGCGCGTGGAAGGAGTCTCATGGATATTTTTCCATGAATATCGTCTCCAGTCGTGGCTGCCCCTACCGCTGTAACTGGTGTGCGAAGCCGATCTACGGTGATTCTTTCTCAGTGCGCTCGGCAGCCATGGTCGCGGAAGAGATGCGACAGTTGAAGTACGACTTCGGAGCCGATCACCTCTGGTTCGCGGACGATATTTTTGGATTGAAGCCGAAGTGGGTGCGGGAGTTGGCGACCGAAGTCGAGAGATTAAATGCAGCGTTGCCCTTCAAAATGCAATCGCGCGTCGACCTGATGACCCCCGACAATGTGCGCTCGCTGCGGCGCGCGGGTTGCGCGGAAATCTGGATGGGAGTTGAGTCGGGATCACAGAAAATTCTCGATGCCATGGACAAGGGCACCCGGGTCGAACAGATTGCCAAGGCCCGCGAAAACCTTCGCCACGAAGGAATTCGGGCTTGCTACTTCCTGCAATTCGGATATCCGGGCGAAAACTGGCACGACATCCAGAACACGATCAAGTTGGTGCGCGACACCCGACCGGACGACATTGGCGTATCCGTTTCTTACCCGCTCCCCGGAACGAAGTTCTTCGAGCGGGTGCGGGCGCAACTGGGAGAGAAGACCAACTGGTCCGACAGTGAAGATATGGCGATGATGTTCCAGGGAGCCTATTCCAACGAGTTTTATCACGCCTTGCACGATGCTCTGCACGCCCAGGTGGACCACTGGAATTCCTGCTCCGCTCAGAATGCCCGGAAAGAACAGGGAGCGACCGGAGAACCGGATCAACTCTGGAGGCGCGTAATGCAGCTTGAGAAGACGTGCCGAAATCCCAGGCCCACGGTGTTGAGTAGCACGTCGAATAGCCAGTTGGTGCAACTTCAGACGCCGGTTTATGCGGCCAGTTTCGACGAACTTCTGAACGTTCTCGCGAGCTGACTCTCACATATGGATATCCTCCTCACCCACGGCTATTTCCTTTACGAAGATCCCAAGGAGCTTCAGATCATGAAGCCCTATCCGCCACTAGGGATCCTTTACATCTGCTCGCATTTGCGGAAGAAAGGTCTGAGCGCCGAGGTTTTCGACTCTACGTTTTCATCGCGTGAGGAGTTGTGGAAGCTGTTGCGGCAAGGACCACCTTCAGTAATCGGGATTTATGCCAATCTCATGACCCGGCCGAATGTCGTCGAGATTCTGAGAGTCGCGAAAGAGGCAGGCTGGCAAACCCTCGTAGGAGGCCCGGAGCCGGGCGCGTATGTGAACGAGTACCTGGCGGCGGGAGCAGATGTCGTTGTCGTCGGCGAGGGAGAACTCACGCTGGAAGAATTAGTCCCGGAGCTAAAGGCGCACGGCCGTGACAACCTTGGTCGAATCGATGGCATTGCTTTTCTAGCCACTGACGGCTCGGTGGTGCGCACCAAGCCGCGCGAGCAGATCAGAGACATCGACGCCCAGCCGTGGCCCGCTCGCGAGTCCATCGACATGGCCCGATACGTCGAAACTTGGCGCACGCATCACGGCATGGGATCAGTTTCGTTGATCACCGCTCGCGGATGCCCCTACCACTGCCGGTGGTGCAGCCATGAGGTTTTCGGCAAGACGCACCGGCGCAGGAAGCCTGTCTCGGTCGCCGATGAACTCGAATGGCTAATCAACCGATACCAGCCTCAAATGGCGTGGATGGCTGATGACGTATTCACGATTCATCACGGCTGGCTCTTTCAATATGCAGGCGAACTGAAGCGTCGTGGTGTGAAGTTACCGTTTGAATGTATTTCGCGTGCCGACCGGCTGAATCTCAAAGTCGTCGAAACACTCGCGGAGATGGGCTGCTTCCGCGTCTGGATCGGCTCAGAGAGCGGCTCGCAGCGGATCCTTGATGCAATGGAACGTGGCGTCACGGTCGAGGAAGTTCAAAATTCTGTAGCACTCTGTCGTTCGGCGGGAATTCAAACCGGAATGTTCCTGATGTGGGGTTATGAAGGGGAGGATCTCTCCGACATCGAAGCCACGGTCGAGCATGTAAAGAAATCCGACCCGGACATCTTCTTCACCACAGTGGCTTACCCGATCAAGGGCACGCCATATTTTTCTGAAGTTGCCGATAGAGTCGAGAGCCTCAAAGCCTGGAGCGAAAGTTCTGACAGGGAATTCCGGGTTCGCAAGCGCCATTCGCGCCAGTTCTATCGTTTTGCTGACAAGCTTCTTCGCAGCGAGGTGGAGCTCAAGCGACTTGGGAATAAAGCCGACGCCGACGAAGCGTCCGTCGCGGCCTTGCGGGACGGGATATTCGAAGCCCGCGCGGGACTTCACGCAACGATCGCGGAAGTTGAGGCCTGACGAATGGCCGCCACGCGACAGCAGATATATGCAGCTCCGTTTGATGCCGTCGCCGAGCAGTATGACGAAGCCTTCACCTTGTCCGGTATCGGCCAGGCTCAGCGGCGAGCCGTGTGGAGAGAACTGGCTCGGACATTCCGCTCCGGCGACCGCACATTGGAGATTGGCTGTGGAACCGGCGCCGATGCTTGCTTTCTGGCAGACCGCGGAGTGCGAGTGGTGGCGTGCGACAGCTCGTCGCAGATGGTCGCAGTCACGGCGCGCAGAGTTCAGGAAGGTGGATTGCAGAAATTGGTGCATCCGATTCTGCTCTGCGCCGAGGGCGTGTCGACGGTCGCTGCGAACCCTTTGTTCGACGGAGCCTTCTCGAATTTCGGAGTGCTGAACTGCGTCGAAAATCTCCGAGAGTTTGCCGTCGGGCTGGCTGGGCTGTTGCGGCCAGGCGCCAAGGTTGTTCTCTGCTGGATGGGCCCTTATTGCGTATGGGAAATGATTTGGTACCTGGCGAGCGGGAATCAAGATAAGGCCTTTCGGCGGTTGAAGCGGGGCGGCGTGACCGCGAGACTTGCAGATGGAGCATTCGTGCATGTGCGATATCCCTCGCTCCGCCAGTTGTCGCGCGCGTTCGCTCCGGAATTCCAGCTCAAAGCCGTGAAGGGTATTGGCGTAGCCGTGCCTCCCAGTTATGTGGAGCCCTGGGCGCGGCGCCATCCATCTCTACTGCGGCTTTGTGAACGAGTGGACAGGGCAATGGGCCGACTTCCTGGAGTTCGCATGCTCGCGGACCACTTGCTGGTGCGCCTTGAACGGCGCAAGACCGCAGAGGAAATAGTGGAGCAATGAGCACGCTCGTCTCTATCGCGCCGGTTGAAAGCTCAGGCGTGAAAGCCGGCCACGTCATTCGATCGCTTTCTGTGTTAGTTATCTTCCCGCACAACCAGTGCAATTGCCGTTGTGTGATGTGCGATATTTGGCGCATTCGCGAGGCGAAGCAAATCACCCCTTCCGACCTCAGCCTGCAGATGGCTTCGCTACGCGACTTGGGCGTTCGCTGGACCGTTTTTTCCGGAGGCGAACCGCAGCTTAACGAAAGGTGGAGTGAGCTTGCGAAGATGCTACGTGCCGCGGGAAGTCGCGTGACCTTGCTGACCGCAGGGATTCTACTCAAGCCGCAAGCCCAGACGATCGCCGAAAGCATTGACGACGTGATCTTGTCGCTGGATGGTCCGCCCAAGGTACACAACGGCATTCGTCGCATTCCCGATGCGTCGGAACGAATGGCCGAGGGTGTGGCTGCCTTACGCCGGCTCCGTCCTGAAATGCAGGTTGGCGCGCGCTGCACTGTGCAAAAAGCGAACCATCAATCGCTGCGCGCGGCGGTCACTCATGCCCGCGGGATGGGGCTGACTTCGATCTCATTTCTCGCTGCCGATCTTACGTCGAGCGCTTTTAATCGCTTGGATGGTTGGAAACCCGAACGTCTCCTGCGAGTAGCTTTGACATCCGAAGAAATCGGCGCGCTCGAGACTGAAATTGACCAGCTCATCCGTGAAGAGCAAGGCAATCCCGGCTTTGTGCTCGAAAGTCCTGCCAAGCTAAGGCGCATCGTGGAGCATTTCCGCGCCCACCTGGGAGACGCAACCGAGACTGCCCCCCGTTGCAACGCACCCTGGGTTTCCGCTGTGATCGAGGCCTCGGGAGATGTCCGGCCGTGCTTCTTCCATCCAGTGATGGGGAATATTCATCGCCAGCCACTGCCAGAGATTCTGAATGGTCCGCAGGCGCTGAGCTTCCGTTCGACTCTCGATGTCGCGAACAACGAGATCTGTCGTCGCTGCGTCTGTTCGCTCCATCTCCCGCAATAACCGGATCATTAATCCAGATATTCGACAGACCCAACTGCCGCCGCGCTCGCAGGTTCTTCGAGAATTTTACGCAAACGAAGAAATGGCGGTCTACTTGGCAGGAATGGCGCCAGTCGCTTGCAGCTGCATGCCGAGCGTGCCGGCACTGGTGGATAGGAGGTCATAGATACCGGTGCGGAGAAATGCGCCCCCTTGGGGAACGTCGATCTCCTTGTGGATCTGCAGGCCGCCTCGTTGGAGGTTGGCGTAATCCTTGGCCGGGATGCGGAGTTCGCTGCGGCCTATCACGAGGTTCAGCGGTTCTCCTTCCCGATCGTAGGCCACGAGCATGACTTCAATGTTGCCGCGTCGCATGCCTTCCGGGCCGAGTTCGATTCGGAGGTCGCCCACGGAAACTGCAAAGTCTACGCCGTAGCGGGTGATCGGCCCCTTGAGCTCTGCATTGCTTCCGGCGCGAGGAGCACCTGCGGCTGGCTGCGGATTTGTCGGCTGAACCAGTACCTTGTAAAGAATTTCTGTGTAATCGGGAAGATTGCGCCCCATGAGTTGCATCAAGGGATCGGGATGCGGTTTCTCTTCCAAACTGGGCGCGCGTCGGACGTCCTCGGCATAGTAGCCGCGACGGTAGGCGAGCGTTTCCTTGCGACTGACGAGCTTCACCTGAATATGGCGGTACTTCCCGTCCATATTCGTGTTGGTGGGAGAATACGACAGCGAGTAATAGTGACTGCCGTTTTTGACGACGCGGGTCAACGCATCGTTTAACCCGTTGGTGTTGTAGATTGCTAGTCCCCCGGTATCTTTGGCGAGTTGCTCCATTGAAGTGTGGCTGGCATCGAGATCGATAGCGGCCTTCCGGGATTGCTGCAACGTGTCCTGCATGGAGAGATTGCCTCTCCGTTGCGTGATCTCACGATTGTTGGCCTGAAATGCAACATCGGAGGTGAGTCCCTCGGCGCCGATGGGATACAGCGAGATCTGCGCTGTTGCCAGGAGGTTGGTAGTTTTTCGGATGTCCTCCTGAAAATTTGCTGTCCCACTGAAAGGATCCACTAAGTCGGAGTCTGGCACGATGCCGGTAGGAAACGATCCGGATAACCAGATCACATTCTTGCGCCCTGGGATGTCGGCAAGGTAGCGCGCCAGTTGCTGCATGGCGTCGAGTGTCATGCTCATGCGCGACTCAGTTTGAAAGAGCGCAGTATCGTTGAGAAATTGTCTGGTTGCATTGATGGGGTCGACTGCGGCTTGGGCCAATGTCTGGTTCGGCGATGCGGGACCAAGAGCCTCGTTTGTGAGGAAGTCAATGCGGCTCTGGTCGGCATCACTTTCGACTGTGGAGGGGCGCAACGGTGAGGGGGTCGGGCCAGCCTTAGCGTTATTGATCGCCGCCAGCAAGAGCGTTGAGTCCGTAGTGATTCCCTGCAACATGCGTAGCCGTGATGCGAGCGTGAAGATCGCAACTCGGGTGCGGGGTGGAATGATCTTCAGATACTTGATCATCTGCGAATGTACGAAGACCTGGTCGGAGGTCGGCGTATTCAGAGCATCGAGCAGGATGACGTTGACCGAATCGGCGGTCTGGACCAACGGAAAGTTGGTATAGACGTTGGGTGGCATCGGCGGCAGCTTGATTTGAGTAGGGGGAGCACCTTTGTGCTCGTCAAAGTTAGAAACGGACTGCGGCTTGCTGTCTTCGAGCACTTCAAAGTCTTCTTTCTTCAGTCCTGCGACTGGCTCTCCCTTATTGCTGGTGACAACGACATCGACCACAACCAGACGAGCTCTGGCTTTGAAGGTGGAAATCGATTGTGCGTCAGGACTTGATTCTCGGCCTTGCGGAGATGCGGCAATCCATGCCGAAAGAACGACTACCAGGAAGCTGCAACGTGGAAGCATTCCATACCCCCATTTGTGCAGAAACATTAACATAAGAAAGTTGCTTAGAAGTCCCCGGATTACGTCATGGAATGGCGATGCACGGGGACAGCCTTCCTTTTTCAATCACTCTGCGAATGCGTCTGGCCAGAACGAGGTCAACTGTGGGCACACGATTGATCGCGCGCGAAACAGTCGCGATCGATACCTTGGCCAATCGTGCGACTTCTACCAGTGTCATTCTCCTGGTCATAGTTAGCGATACAGTTAACGAGTATCATCTAAGGAATAGTACACCGCTCCTCAGAGCAGATGTTGATTTGCCGTGCATCCTATGATGTCGACGCGCTGACTCAAGTTTTGCGTGGATGATGTTTGGCGCGGATCGGGAACAAGCGAGGCGGCTCTTCGGAGGACCGACGCTAATTCTGGCTCTTTCGTGTTGCAGGCGTGGGTTCCGAGGCAGCGGTATCCGGTGGGAGTTTGACCTTATCTGATGCATCGACGTCGAAAAGCATGTAGTGATCGAAGGTGTAGTGCCGGTAATATCGACGCTTGCGAATGTCGAAGTAAATCTCCACGTTTTTTGGTAACCACAGGACCGCGTTTTTCCTTGCAAATGGTACGGGGCCGTATTCAACGACTTGATGCTCGCTGAGCATCTGGATCTCGTGTATGGGGTTCACGATATCCGCCTCAATGTGCACGATTTGAGAAGTGTCTGAAGAGATCCAGGCTCTCCCCTTCAAGTCGACGCGATACGTCTGGCCAGCGACAGTGTAGTCCTGCATGCGATTTGGACGGTCGGGACGCTGGCGAAAGTGCACTAACCAGACAGGTTTTTCAAGCCACTTGGCTTGTCCCTCACAGTCGAAATCGAAGTCGCCCTGCATCTCTGGATGAAAGACGAGCGCAAGCGTGATGAAGCCTGTACTGCCGATTCCGTCGGGATGGCCACTCTGAGGAACCCTGTCTACGCTATAGTCCTCGATCGAAATCGATCCCGGTTTCGAAGAAATTGTGGCGGCATAGTTGTACTTCCTGGTTTCTGCATGGTTGGAGAGCCCAGCTTCGTCCAGCGATTTGTGGAACATATCCTCATCCACGCTGAAACGGTTGATGTCTTGAACCAGTTCCTGTACACGCTGCCCCGCTCCCACCAGTACCTGAGCACAAGAAAAAGTTACGCCAGGTTCGAGAGCGGGCTTAACATCGTCGATATCGGGGGGACGCCAGGTCTGCATCGAGAGCACAAGTTTGGGGACGGCAATGAGGGGACCTGGTGACGTCGTAGTCGCTGAACCTGCCGCAGACGATTGATCACCTTCCTCCACCCGTTTGATCAGAGCGCGAACTGGCTCGATCATGTTTTCTGGGGGAGATTCCTTTAGGAAGGCGCGAAGAGCCTGAATTCCTTCATTTTTCTCGCCGAGTCCGATCAATGCTTGCCCAAGGGCGAGTTCGGCAGAGCCGGACGCATTCTTTCCGTATCTCGCACTCTTCGCAACGGCAATCTGAGCTTCGTCGCGGGCCTTGCTGTATTCATTCTGGTGAAGGTAGGTATTCGCCAACAAGTCGTGTGGCAGCCAGTCTTCTGAGTCGACGAGAATCGCTTGTTCGAGCACGGATCGAGCTTCAGGGTAGTTTTGAACTGCCAGTTTCGTTCTGCCGAGTAGAGTTAGCGTTTCGGCGGAGTGCGGGCTGAGGTTGGCAGCCGTGCCCAAGTAGGTCCCAGCCTGAGCGTAGTCGTTTTTCTGGAAGTACAAATATCCGAGCAGGAAGTTCAAATCCGCGTTCGATGGCGCCAAAACATACGCCGTTTTCAAACGCTTCTCCGCGTTATTAAGATCACCGGATTTTAAGAGGGAGACAGCGTGTTTTGCGTCTTTCCGCGCCTTCGCAGGCATGAGCCCTGATGCTTCATTGATGGTGACGGCGGCTGGATCGCGGTGAAGCACAATATCGATATCTTGTCGCACGGGGCTCAAAACACTAATTTCGAGATTGGCATTTAGAAATCCCACGGCGGAGACGGAAAGGATGTATTTGCCGAGGACTGTATTGACGAATACAGCAGCTTCGTGCCCTGGGACGATTAGAAATCCTCCCACATGGTTCGCAAGATTCGTTAAATCCAATCGAACCGAGCGGTCGAGGTTGACAGGCTTTTCCTCGGCGAAGGTGTGAACGATGATGACTGCGGTGTTGGGCGCAGTTTCATAAGTGGAAATCCGCTGATCCGCCTGCATCTGATTCATTTGGTCGACGCCCGGCGCCACTTGCGCAGGTAAGGGTGAGCTCAGGAGAGAAACGAACACAGCCAATAAGAATGCAGAAGTAGGTGAGAGCTTCACGTTGGACTGCTCAAGAGGGAAGGGTATCATCGAAATTCTGTCGTCGGCTGATGGCCAATCGTTGCGGTTCCTGCAGCATTAGCGATACAGGTAACGAGTATCGCTAAAGAATAGTACACCGCTTCTCACTTTGTTTTGCGGTAAATTGGCGCCGATGCCGCGGCCTCTACCGCGAGGTCTGTCGGATCAATTCAGTGACACTTTCTGGTCGAGCAGCAACGCGGCTCTACAAAAAGGTCATCAATCCATGTTGACCATAATTTTTCTGAAACGTGATGGATTATCGCTCCAGGAGCGCAGTGCTTCCGCCGCTTGCTCAAGGGAAACAACCAGACCCACGGCTTGATCAACGGGGAACGTCCGCGCTTCCAGAAGCTTGATCACAGCCTCGAAATCCTCGGGTTGAGCATTTCTGGAACCGACAATATCCAATTCTTTTTGAACGAACAGCCTGGTGTCGTAGCTGACCGGTTCCTTTGCATACCCGATGTACACTACGCGTCCGGTGAATGCGACTTCTTCGACCGCTGCTCGGAACGTCGCCGGGGTGCCAATCGCTTCGATGGCAACATCCGGTCCCCGGCCTTCAGTCATTTCCAGCAATCGCTCGTGTAGCGATTCTTGCGCGCTATTAATCGTGAGTTGAGCGCCGGCCATACGCGCCAGTTCGAGCTTTCCGTCATCAACATCAATGCAGATCGTGCGCGCGCGCCTGGAACTTGCGGCCGCGACGAGACCAAGTCCCACTCCGCCACAACCCCAAATCGCAACCGTATCTTCTGCGGTAATACGTCCACGTGCGACTGCATGAAACCCGACTGTCAGCGGTTCCACCAAGCACAGTTCTTTCAACCCCAAGCTAGCGGGATACAGTTTTTCTCGCGGCATCACAATGAATTCGGTGAGTGCGCCATCTCTTTGCACGCCGAGAGTCTGGTTAAACTGGCAAGCATTCCGCCGGCCTCGCCGGCAGGATGAGCACTCCCCGCAACTGGTATACGGAGAGACCGCTACGTTTGTGCCAGGAGGCAATACGGCCTCGCGCCCGAGGTCTTCAACCACCGTAGCCGAGACTTCGTGTCCTAGAATGCGCGGATACGTGACTAGTGGATTGAATCCGCGGTACGAATTCAGATCGCTGCCGCAAAATCCCACCATGCGAACTTTGAGCAGCACGTTCGTATCTGTGAGCACCGGATCGGCGATGGTCTCCAGATCGGCCCGACCCGGTTTGCGAAGCACAAGCGCTCTCATGTCTGTACTCCGTGGAAAATAGTCCGTAAAGTTATCGAAGTCAAATAGAAGCTCAAGGCCAAAGCTGGCTTCCGTGGCCAGTCTCCATCAAGTTCAATGGTTACTTCGCTAGAGGGCGACCTGAGCTTCGAAACTGACGAGCTGCCGCGAGAGAGTTCTCGTGTCGTTCAGCCAAGGCTTCTGCCCGTTGGTCATCCACTTTATGGCACGGATCGGTGGTTACCCATGGTTACCAAGTTCCGTTACGGTCTAGCGCGTTTCCGCACTGTCTAGCGATGGTGGCGCTGCCGATCGGGAAGTACTCTTTAACCATGATGCGTTGCATGAAATCAATGGCCTCGGGTGCAAGGTTACGAAAGGGAAGTGAAGTTATGAAAACAGTTCTCTCCTGCGCTTTGGTCCTTATGGTGCTTGCTGGCGTATCTCTGGCATCAGACTTGCCAGAGGCGCCGAGCAGTGTGATGGCGGCCAATGCGGCTATCGAAATTATCGCCCCCGCGCCACTGAGGGAACCCGCAACTATTCGTACCGAAGGCAAGGTCATTGATTCGAAGTTCATTGCTCTGGCTCTGATCTCGACGGGAAGCACGTTCTCCGACTCGTATACCACGCTCTTCGCCCGCGAAAACTGGCTTGCCGGCAAAACGAACGTCTGCAATGCGGAAGTCCAGTCCCCCTATTTGTACGGAACTCATCCAACCGTCGCGCGGGCCTATGCTGTCGCGTCCGTCAAGAGTGCTGGGGCGATTGCCGCCTCCTATTACCTTAGGAAACACCACAGCAAGTTCTGGAGCTTCCCTCTCATCACGAGTTCTGTTCTAAGCCTGCAGGGAACAACTCACAATATGATTGCTTGCAACTAGGCCGACGCCCCGCTTTATTGCACCGTGAGGGTGAGCGGCACAGAGTGCCGCAACCCACCTGAAGTTCCCGTGATCGTCATTGTGTAAGTTCCTGTAGCCGTACCTTTCCCGCCCTTCGGGACAATGCCCGTATCACCGCAACCGGGTATGAATAAAAGGACGGATAGGAGCACGGCGATCGAGGCCATGGCCACTGTCTTCCTTCTAGACTTTGAACTCACCAACGTCATCGCAAATACTCCCAAAAGCGGTAGCTGTATCCAAAATGCATAGGCTGGCGTCTGCTGTTTGGGCAGAAGTGGCAGCTCCGTAGCCGAAGACGCAGTTGTCGCAATCGAGATATTCACCGACGCAGACTTCGATCCTGGCGTAACCGAGGTTGCGGAAAGGCTGCACGTCGAAGCTGCAGGCGCTCCGCTACAGCTCAGTTGAATCTGATTGGCGAAGGACCCGCCCACGGGAGAGGCGGTCACTGTAAATGTTGCCGTTGTTCCCGCTTTGACAGTGGCGCTGGTGGGGGAACCAGCTAGACTGAAGTCGGCCCCCGTTCCGGAGAGCGCCACGCCCTGCGGACTTCCGGCCGCGTTGTCGGTGATGCTGAGCGTCCCCGTGCGGTTTCCTGAAACGGTGGGAAGGAACATAACGCTCAATGTGCACGATGTACTCGCAGCTAGAGTAGATCCACAATTGTTGGTCTGCGCGAAGTCCCCAGTCGTTGCGAGACTTGCGATGCTCAGTCCTGCGGTGCCGCTGTTAGTAATGGTCAATGATTGCGGCGCGCTGGTCGTTCCCACTGGCAAACTGGAAAAGGTCAGGCTCGGAGGAGCGAAAGCAACAACCGGATTGCCGCTGTTGTTCGCAATCCCTGTGCCACTCAGGCTGATCATCTGCGGTGACCCCGCCGCGTCATCCTGAACCGTGATCGTTCCGGTGCGAGACCCTGATGTGGTAGGAGCGAAAGTCACTGAGAGCGTGCACTCGCCCGCAACTGGAACACTGTTTCCGCAGTTATTTGTCTCAGCAAAGTCGCCGGCACTTGTGATAGTCGAAATCGACAGTATCGCCGCGCCGACATTGCTCAAAGTGATGGTTTGCGGCTGGCTGCTGGAACCGATCGTCTCACTCCCAAACTGCAAGGAGTTGGTACTCAAGGAAACGGCAGGTGCAATTCCGATCTTGGCGATGAAGGCGTCGATGTTCCCTCCAAATACCGTCTGGAAAGCAGAAGGCGTTACTGGGAAATCGGTGGAATTCGTCGTGCCGGTTAGATACAGATTGCCGTTCGCATCGAGAACGATTCCCCCCGGTGCTGGCTGATCATTCCCGCTGCCACCCAGATAGGTTGCGAACAACTGCGTGCTGGCAGTCGCATCAATCTCCACGAGCAGCACGTCATTCTCGCCGCCGTAATTCTCGATGCCATTGACTGTGCTGAATGAGCCGCTGCTGGTCGATGCCAAAACGTAGGCATCGTGACTACCGTCGAGTGCGATGGCCTGTGGGACGGCATTGTTGTTTGGCCCGAGAAAGGTCGAATAGAGCAGCGTCGCGCCAGCGCTGTCGAACTTGGTCACGAAGGCGTAGTTGCATCCCCAGCCGTAAACGCTAGGATCGCAGATGCTGGTCGAGGTGATAGGAAATGTTCCGTCACTGAGCGCGAGTCCCGTGATATAGGCCGATCCCGAGCCATCCACCGCTATCGCCGTGGGATTCGTCAACAGGCCGCTTGCTTCATAAAAGTAGCTGGAATAGTTAAGGCTGCCGCTGCCGTTGAATTTGCTGACGAATCCCACTGAACCATTCTGCTGTGTAGAATCCGTCGTGAGATAAGCGTTTTGGGTGACGGGGAAATCGTACGTGTTCGTTGTACCTGTAAGGTATGCGTCGCCGGAACTGTCCAGGGCCATAGAAGCAATGGAGCTGTCGGGCTGCGGCCAGCAAGGAGTGCCCCCGCAGTTGAGAGCTACGTTGGAACTACCACCGAAGTACGTGGAATAAACAAGAGACGATCCGTCCGGGCTGAATTTCGTCAGAAACCCGTAGTTGCCATACTGTCCTCCTTGGTTGGCGGACGCGACGGCCTGATACGCATTGGCAACCGGGAAATCCGTCGACGACGTATATCCCGCGACCACCATCTCTCCCGCCGAATCAACGGCAAGACCAGACGGGATGTCTGTCCCGGTTCCTCCGAAATATGTAGAGTAGAGAAGCGAAGAACCGTCTGGAGAAATCTTGCTCAAGAAGCCATCAAAACCGCCGGGATACGTTCCCTGGTAAGGGTTGACCATGGGGAAGTTGTTGGACGCCGTGCTGCCAGTCACGTAAACGTTGTTCGCAGCATCCAGAGCCAACGCGAAGCCATTGTCCTCGTTGTTCCCGCCGAGAAAGTCGGCGTAGATGAGATTGGAGCCAGTAGCATCGAGCTTCGCGACGAACACGTGAGTTTGTACAGCGGGTGCGGGATGCGACCCCGAAGTCGTTAGAGGAAAAGCCGTCGAATCCGTCGAACCGGCAACGTACACATTTCCCGCTGTGTCGACGGCGATTCCACTGGCCTGATCATCTCCACTTCCGCCAAGATACGTCGAATACATGAGTACAGGATCGATAACCAGAAGCTTGCTTTCGTCGTAGGATGCGACCTGGAAGGCGATGTGGGTCGCGTCCTTCAGGACATAACTGCCGCGCACCGGAACTCGCCTGCCGTCCGATTCCTGGTAAACGACAGGACTCTGGAAATGCAATTCACCGCCCGCGGTTTGCAACACCAGGTTGCCTGCTTCATCGAGCTCAATCCTGCTAGCGCCTTTGATCCCAAACTGGATCAGCCGAGGGTCGGCCCCGGGGGAGATCGCGAAGTCGTATTCCAACTGCTGATGGTTTCCGTAGTAGATCAGATCGATTCCCGGGTATACGTTCTTGTAGCGAACACTCCGGTAAGTGGGCACATTCGTGCGCCATTTGGAATGGTCGCTTCCCATGAAATAGTTGACCCTGCCTGACTGGAGATATTCGCCGACGGATACCGTATTAGCAGCAGATCCCACGAGCCTAAACTCTACAGTTGCATTTGGGGCTCGCCTGTTCTGCGCCGTCGAAGAATTCGAGGGCACCCCGGCCTTCACCATCTTTGTCGGCCGAAGACTAAGTACGATGCCACCGGAGGTTAGAAACGCGATGTACCCCTTGGCGCGCGAAAGAAACTTGACTTGTGGGTCAGTCTGACCGCGATTCTCTTCAAAGGTCATGGGCAGCTCCCCATAACGTACACCTCGTGAGATACCGGTGTTTGATTGCTGTGCCGGACTTACGACGGCTGCGAGTGTCATCGAAAGGATCGTGCAAAATGTCCTTAAATGCATTGTCAGTCCCCTCTTGCAAAGCGACGGTAATCGAACGATCTAAGTTCGAACATCGTTGTGCGATACTCGGCAAGGGAAAGGTTGCCTCGCAACGACAACTAAGCAAGAGTTAGTTGCACGGACCCTGCCAGCCGAGCAACGCGGAACGAGCAGCTAAGATACGAAGATTGAACCACTTATTCCCGAACGATATGCAGCAACGATTCGAGTGGCGTTTCGATTTGGGAATTGTGTCCCATAGCTGAACACCCTCGACCGCTAGTGTTCTCCGTGGAGGAGTGATTGGATGGGTTGGCAGTTCCGAGGAAAAATGGTCTTTGGCACGAACGCATTCGTGTCACCCTTCAGTTCAAACTCGCACAACAATCCCCAGAGCTCACGATTGATGTGCCGCTGATGCGAGCGTAGTCTCGGCTCGTTCTACGCGGTTTCTGCCATTGCGTTTGGCTTGATAGAGCGCCCGGTCGGCGCGGCGCACCAATTCCTCTACGGATGTCGGATATTCTGCCACGGCAGCTCCCATGCTAATCGTGATGCGAGTTTGTCCGGCGCTTGTTGATATCGCTTTGCTCGCAACGAGCTCCCGAATCTGGTTCGACCGCCTGATCGTTGTATCCCAATCGCAACCCGGTATGACCATCAGAAACTCTTCGCCGCCATACCGGCCTACGCCATCGTAACCCCGCAAACTGGCGGTGAGGCACTCGGCAACAACCTTTAGCACAGAATCGCCCGAGTCGTGCCCGAGAGTGTCGTTCACTTTCTTGAAGTGATCTACGTCGGCCAGCACAACGGCAACTGGAGTACGGTCCCGCCGGGCGCGCTCCAGTTCGCGCTGCAGAAAAGTATGAATTTCAGCGCGATTCCAGAGCCCCGTGAGGAAGTCGTGACAAGCCGCAAACTGCAATGCTTCGTTAGTGGCAACCAACTTTTGCTGAAGGTCCACGATTCTCTTGCCGACCAGGAGTCGAGCTTTCAGTTCAGCGGGATCGAACGGTTTTGCTAGAAAATCGTCCGCGCCGGCTTCCATCGCCTCCAACATTTCTTTCCTTTCGCTCTTGGCGGTCAGCAAAATCGTGTAGGTGTATGGCGTTTCCTTCGCGCTCGACCGTAGACGGCGGCAAATCTCTACGCCGTCAATCTCAGGCAACACCCAGTCCAGTAAAGCCAATCTTGGCGCATTCTTGCTGCTGAGTAGCTTCCAGGCCTCCTTGCCGTCCTTCGCCAGTACAAACTTGAAGCCCCAGTCTCTGAACTGGGCTTCGATCAAGTGACGGTAGATCGCGGAGTCCTCAGCCAGCAGGATCGTTAGGCCGTGGGGTTCGAGAGCAGCCTCATCTTTCGGATCACTCCCTATCTTTCTAGCCATAATTAGGCAGGCATCTCTGCTTTCTCTAGTTTCTCCAACTCTGTGGCCAGCCACTTCTCGAGGGCTTCGAGATCATCCTCGGGAACAAACGAGAGACGTAGTCCCACTCGACCGCCGGCATTGGCATTTACAACTTTTCCACTGGCGTGGATTCGACGATTACTCCCGGGCAGAGTGAAGCTGGTCAGCACCTCCCAGTTGATCTGAAGGGGTTGGTCACATTGCAGCGCCAGGCCGCCGATACTGAGATCGCTGAGCCTCGCTCCCACTAGTCCGATCTCCGCCACTCGGGCCGTCACCGGAAGGTCAACCGGGACGCGAGCTGCGCGCCTTCGATTTTGCAGCATCGTCCCGTATGCCGCACGCATGCAGCGTCCGGCGTGCTCAGCATCGGCCGGCTTGTGGATCATGAAGTTCGCCCCTACCAGAAGCGCGTGTGTTTCGGCTCCCGGATTCACCAGAGCGACGATGGTGGAATTGTTATTCGGAGACGATTTCCGCGCCGAGCGCACAATGCGGGTCGTCGTATCAGTGTCCTGCCAATCCACGATGATTGCGTCAAGCCTTCGGTGAGTCACAGCATCAACGGCTGTTCCGAACTCTTGGCATACTTCGGTCTTGATGGAAAAGCTACTCAAGACCTGATTCATGACTCCGAGAACATCGGCGTCGTGACTGAACAAAAGACCATCGAGTGGGATCTGAGGTGTCATGGCGCAATGCTTAAAGCACTTTAACTGCCAAGGAAGAGCGGACTCGCTAACCCGTTCAATGCCAGCATGGATATCCTCTTTTCGACCCTCGCCCCCGATGTGGCTCTCGGTTCCACCGTCTGAAGCAGAGACACTTTCTGATTCTTGGACACCTGTCCAACAACCGCTTGCCCCAACTCACCCGCGAAAAGCCGACGGCGTTCGGAGAGTATGTGGCCTTTCAAATGCAATCAGTTCCCCAGTGAGTGCCGTGGTGGACCCCGCACATCATGGCATCGATCTTGCGTTGAATCGGAAGAATCGCACCAGTGATCAATTCTGGTCCGGGGAGCAGCTGTAGCAGTGATATCTGGAGGCCAGCCGTCTAACATGGGTCATAACTTCCATCCCGTCAATGAATCCTCGTCTGTTCTATCCTCGTCCCGCAAGGTAGATGGACGTGAATGGTGGCTTTGGAGCCTCGCGGTAGTTGTCACTCTAGTCCTGACTCTTGCCATCGTTGCACTGACGTTCCCGAACATTGATCTACAACGAGACGGGGTCTATTCGCTAAACCTCCGGGAATGGGTGCGGGGCCTTACTGCTCTAGTCTTGATGTTCGACATTTATACGATCTACCAGCATTTCCAGCTTCAGCGCATGCGGCGGCAAATGGCCGAGCGTGACCGGCTCTTCCAGCTCATTACCGAAAACGCCGCAGACATGATTGCTGTGATCGATTTGGAAGGCCGCCGCATTTACAACAGCCCTGCTTATGAGAAGGTTCTTGGGTACAGCATCGGCGAGTTGAGCACCACTTCACCGCTCGAACAGATCCATCCTGAGGATCGTTCCCGCGTGACCCAGGCGGCAGAGAATGTCCGTCTTGGCACCAGCGGGGAAACGCTGGAATACCGCATCCGGCACAAGAATGGTTCTTGGCGCGTCTTGGAATCCACCGCTAGCGTCATTCGAAATGCCGAGGACGTAATCGGTGGACTAGTTGTTGTGAACCGCGACATCACAGAGCGCAAACGTGCCGAGGAAGCCTTGGCCCACAGCGCTTTTTACGACGCTTTAACGAACCTTGCGAACCGAACTCTTCTTCTTGACCGGGTAGGGCGGGCTCTCGCGCTCTCTCGACGGCATTCGGACTTCAAGTTCGCAATCCTCTGCATCGATATCGATGGATTCAAGGTCGTGAACGACAGCCTCGGACATGCGGCTGGCGATGTCCTTCTCATTCAGATCGCGCATCGCTTAACAGCTTGTCTGCGGTCCGCTGACACGGTCTCACGCTTGGGCCGAGGCGAGCATAAGGAGTTCACGGTCGGGGACACAACGCTAGCTCGTCCTGGAGGCGACGAGTTCGTCGTGATCGCCGAAGAACTCCGAAATCCGAGTGACGCCATCCACATCGCCGAGCGCATTCAGACCAGGCTCACAACTCCTTTTGACCTGGATGGCCATGAAATTGTCGTAACCGGCAGCATCGGAATCGCTCTTAGCGGTAGTACCAGCGCCGAACCAGAGGGGGTTCTAAGGGACGCAGAGATTGCGATGTACCGGGCAAAGAACGGAGGCAAGGCTCGCTGGGAGGTATTCGATCAAGGGATGCACGCGGGCGCTCTCAAGCGCTTGCAACTCGAGAGTGATTTGCGCAAAGCTGTCGACCGCGGAGAATTTGTTGTTTACTACCAGCCGATCGTTTCGTTGGACGACGAGCGGACTGTCGGGTTCGAGGCTCTCACACGCTGGCAGCGGCCGCAAGGGATGGTTATGCCCGGCGACTTCATTCCCGTCGCGGATGAGACGGGGATCATCCTCTCGATCAACCGACAGTTGTTACCTAAGGCGTGTCACCAGTTGCTCTGCTGGCAGCGATTGTTCCCCTCCGATCCTCCTCTGTTCATGA
Source organism: uncultured Acidobacteriota bacterium (assembly GCA_963700225.1). Lineage (GTDB taxonomy): Bacteria > Acidobacteriota > Terriglobia > Terriglobales > Acidobacteriaceae > Sulfotelmatobacter. Next base: position 137,256 of record CAVOWU010000006.1, on the reverse strand, counting down.
GTGTGAACATCAGCCCCAAGGAGTTTGCGCAAGCCGACCTGGCGTCGCAGATTCGCCATCTTCTTAAGGAAAGCGGGATGGATCCCCGATGCATAGCGTTGGAGATCACTGAAACGATTGCCATGGCAGATGCCGAGAGATCGAATGCTGTGCTGGCGGAATTGAAAACGTTGGGCGTCGGAATCGACATCGACGATTTCGGAACCGGGTACTCATCCCTTAGCAGACTCCAGGGTTTTCGCGTCGACACACTTAAGGTTGACCGAGCTTTTGTTTCCCGAATCGACACTGATCGGGAGACTCACGAGATCGTGCGGATCATCGTGATGCTAGCGCACAGTTTGGGTCTGCAAGTGGTCGCGGAAGGAGTTGAAACCCAGACACAACTCGACCTGCTTCGCGCACTCGGTTGTGAACTAGGGCAGGGGTACCTCTTCTCCAGGCCCGCAGACGAGCAGACAGTCGGAAAGTTCCTCGCAACCAATTGCGCCGGCCCTGCGTCCAACCATCGCGAGCATGTACCGGAGTCGACATCGACATAATCGATGTGGACAGCATAGCCAGTTGAGAGTAACGTTCGTTCAGGGGCGCTAGCTCGGCCGGCGTAGCTGTATAAAACGTGGCTAAATTAGGTCTATTCGTCTATTTCTGCGATCAAGCCGCGGAACTATGTTCGGTTTTCGTAACAGAAAACGAAGCTTGTTCCAGGGGACCTCGATCCTCTGTAAGCTCAGTTATCTCCTTCAATCACGCCATGTGCAACGAAGCATCGAACTTTGAGTTGCTTGCTCCTTTGGTGCGGTTAGAATCTTTTAGTCACTCGTCCGGTGCTTTAGTTATTCCTTCCACGTCGCACCGGAACATACTCTTATCATCTGCGATAACCTCGGCAAAGGCGCTTCCCCAAGCATCTGATCCGCGTTCGATGGACATCCAGATAGCAGAAAGCTGTTCGGTTGTTCTTGATGCGATCCCCTTCACCGAGCAGCAAGGCCCAAGCACGGACTTTGTTCGGGTACGACTGCAGACCATTGGTCATAAGGTAGGACCATCTGCAGATTCAGCAAATCCAACTCTGGCACGCGTGTGTCGAGGTTAGATCCCGGATTGAACCGGGGCTAAGACGGACGAGCGCCGTCGCAAACACTCGCGAGGCCAGGAGTAATACTATGTCTCAGGGATGGATGAGGGGGACCCGCAAGCCGGGATTTATGAAGTACGGTGATCGGAGTCTCGATGAGTGTACCTGAACCATACGCAGTGCTTGCAATCGATGATGATACGCAAAATCTGAACATCATTCGTGAGGCACTCGATCAACAGAACCTACAGATCATTACCACGCGCAATCCCACGGATGGCTTCGCCGCATTTCTTCAAGTTCGGCCAAGGATCGTGCTGTTGGGTGTGGAGATGCCGGACGTCAGCGGACTGGAACTGCTGGAGCGAATGCTAGCGGTTGATCCCGGCCTCGATGTGATTCTCGTCGCACCGCAATACTCTGCAGAATCCGCCGTGGCAGCGATTCAAAAGGGAGCTTCCGACTATATGACTCAACCCCTTGACGTTAGCCGCCTGCGTACTCGCATCGTGGGGCTTCTGGCAGATGCGGAACAGCGTCTCAAGACCTTGCGTCTCGACCACGAACTGTTGGAGGCATACCGGTTCGAGGGCATTGTAGGGCGCAGCCCTTTGATGTTAGAGGTTTTCGCACAGGTCCGCCGAATCGCCCCACATTTCAGAACCGTACTCGTAACGGGTGCCACCGGAACCGGTAAAGAGCTCATCGCCCATGCATTGCACCGCCTCAGTCCGGCGGCTCGAGGAAGATTCGTCGTTTGCAATTGCTCAGCACTCGTTGACACTCTGATGGAGAATGAACTCTTCGGCCATGTCCGAGGTTCTTTCACCGGGGCTGTTCAGGACAAACCCGGGCTCTTTGAACATGCGGATGGCGGCACCATCTTCCTTGACGAAATCGGTGAACTTTCCGCCGCGGCCCAAGCCAAGCTATTGCGGGTGTTGCAGGATCGGCAAGTTCAACGAATTGGATCCGTTACTCCTCGCAGCGTAAATGTTCGGGTTGTGGCCGCAACTCACCGAAACCTGAAAGCGATGGTACGCGACGGACAGTTCCGCGAGGACCTCTACTACCGGTTGGCAGTTGTTGAGATTCATCTACCGTCCCTGGCCAGCCGTCGCGAAGACCTTCCGCTTCTCGTGAGACATTTCCTCGATAAGTGCGCGGCTGAGTATGGCAAACCTATCGCAGGACTGGCCCGCAGGGCTCAACTTAGAATGGCCGCTTATCCTTGGCCCGGCAACGTGCGCGAGCTTGAAAACGTGATCGGCAACGCCTGCATGATGGGAGAGAGCAGTCTCATTGACATCAATGACCTCCCGGAGAGGTTTCGTGAACGGCTTAATGGCGAAGTGTCGACCGACGACACTTTACTCTCGCTCGAAGAGGTGCAACGACGCCACGTCCTTCGCGTTTTGGAGGGCGTAGGTGGGAACAAGGCCAGAGCCGCGGAAGTTCTCGGAATTGGTCGTGCCACCATCTATCAACTGCTGTCGAGAATGAAGCTGACGAGAAAAGCGCGAGACGAGAGCGCCTAGCAGCACGAGTGGTTCTCGGTCGGTATTCTTGCGGGATGTCAAACGTAAAGCAGATCATGGAACAAACCTGAACGGATCAGGCCAGAATATGGTGATATCACGTGAAGTTCCGTGCGGCTGCGTTGCTGCGCCGCAACGGTGCACACAGTTCACCCCTCACCGTCCGTCGTTAGACCGGAATCAAAGGCTTCTTAAACCGGTACCTGCTTTCGAGCCAAGCATGCAGAACCAACAGGTCGCCGGGAGAAATGCGGGCAAACTCGCATCCTGCGGCACCATATTGGCGATTCCACAGAACGCGGGCTCGGATGAGAATTTCGCTCCCTAATCCAGGCAGAGTCACCGGAAAAGATAAACTGCTCCCAATTCTTAGTTTCTCCTTGGAAGAGAGGCCAACTCCACCCTCCCCGATATTCGTCACAGTCACCGAGATTGTCCGTTTGTTCTCATCGGTCGCCAAGACAGCTGTCATGAGGGCAAACCTTGTGTGTTTCCGATAATCCTGCAGCATTCTGGAGTATGCGACCTTCAATGATTTCACCCCGGATTCGGGGGTCACCGGTTTTCGAAGAACGACGTGGACTCCAGGTATGGCGGTATCCACCGTTGAGACGGCCATAATTGTCGGTTTCTGCCGCATACGGGACTCGCAGATCTCATGCATCAATTCTGAACAGTGCTCGCTCTCCAGATCGATCACGATGAGGTCCGTAGTGCCCTCCGCCAATAGATTGGCAGCGCTTGATGAATTCGGACACACGCTTGTACGGATAGAGAAATCCTGCAGTATCCGATCCATGGTTCCAAACACGGAGGGGTCAGGGGAAACGAGCAAGCATTGAAATGCCATTTCTGGCGTCATAGTTCGGCTTTCCGAGGCAGGAGTTGGAGACCTAGTCTGAACGGTTCTGCGTCGGCCGTTTGTTCGGCATGTTCGTCCAATATTCTCTTCACGATCTGAATCAGAGATTCTGGATGCTGGTCCAGTCGCAATGTCGATTTGTCGAAGTAAGCTGCGGCGCCTTCTTTCAGCAGCTTAGCCTCGTTTTTCTGGGGAAGACTGCTCAAGACAACAACAGGAATTGAGGCAGTGAGAAGATCTTTCTTCAGCGCGCGGAGGACTTCTGGCCCTCCGAGTTTTGGCAGCAGCATATCGAGCAGAATAAGATCCGGAATCCTCGCGCGTGCCATCCGCAAGGCTTCCTCCCCGTCGCTGGCGACTTCCACGTTGAATCCCGCTCGGGCCAGTGCCTTTTCGTTCGCCATTCGCATGAATTTGCTGTCGTCGACCAATAGGATGGATTTCAAGGGACCCCCCGCCTTCATTTGTAGGCACTCAAGCAACCAAAACCCACCTCAAATAACCCGTTGATTTTCAAGTGATTTCCGATTTGCGAGAGATGGCTCCGTCCAGAATCGGGACAATTGTTCGTTAGCCACGCGCACGCTGTTCGATCGCCCGAGATTCCACAGCTTGGCCAGTCAGCAGCCATAATAGGTTATTCAAAGAAGCGGCTGTAGTCGACCATTCGCCGATTCGCAGCCGCCACCTGCTCCGCGACTTGTCATCTTTGAGGTGAGACCAGCGTATTGCTGGGTCGACTGACTTTTGTTGACTGAGGTAATGCTTGCGACGCCGTCTACGATCCATGTTGAGGCAACATCGTCTTGAAAAAGGACAGAGTTCCAACTCTCGGACGATCACCGACGTCAAAGGAGCCGGGATCAATCGATAAGCGCATGAAACAATTGGGTATAACTGTGCCGGCTTTGGCCAGACGGGTGCTTCACTCAGTTCGAAGGCATACTTGAAAACGATTCTTTAGTCGTTGACGGCAAGCTTCAAAGCTTGGTGAATAAGAGCGTGCGCAAGATCTTTGATGACAACCATAGCCTGGGAGATGACACGGGTTTCATCGGCACGGCGACGTCAAATCTTGATAATGAGGTCGTCCCTGGAATGATGGCAAGAGCAACGTGAGAGATCCCAGTGACTGCCGACATACGAAGCAGTCGGTTTCGTTGTAAATGGAAACGCGGGACCCGACACTGTACAGAATGAGGCCGCACAATGCGAAAACAGAAGGGTTTCTCACTGATTGAGTTGCTGATCGTAGTGGCCATTATCCTGATCATCGTAGCCATCGCTATTCCGAACTTGATGCGCGCCCGCATGTCGGCCAACGAAGCTTCAGCCGTGGGCTCTGTCCGTAGCATCAATACCGCCGAAATCTCTTACAACGCCGCCTATTCGAACTTGGGTTTCGCCACTTCGCTGCCTTACCTGGGTGGCCCTGTGGGCGCAGCCTGTGTGCCTTCGACGAGCAGCGGTTGCTTCATCGACAGCGTTCTTTCCAGCAGCACCAAGAGTGGCTACAAATTCAGTCTTACCGTTGGCAGCAGCGCGGCCGTGGGAGGCGTAACGCCTTCTTACAGCATTCTGGCTACGCCGATCACACCGAATCAGACGGGCGTCCGCTACTTCTGCTCCTTTGAAGATGCTGTCGTCCGTTCTTCCACCGGTGCGATCACAGCCCCATGCACCGCAGCGACTGCTTCCCTTCAGTAGAGCCGTTTGGGGGAGACGGAAGCGTTGAGTACACCGGCCTGGTGTAGACCGGAAATCTTCGACTATTAGGTCCTCTCATCAAGACTTGAGAGATTCCATTCCCAGGAACAACGAGCCCAGTAGTACTCCGTGTGTGCGAGGAATCGTGCCTTCGGCTAGTTCGGGTTCCGTAACGAAATCGAAGTAGTCACTAGAAGGTTCCGGGAGCCGCGTCAGAGTGGGCGCCGAAGGCTTTTATGTCCTCCGATGTGCGTTCTCCTGCGCCGTACTCGCCACCCGTTCTGCAAGAGCGGACGATAGAGCAAGCCAAACTACTGCTCGTCGGCTACGCGTGGATCGGGCATAGCGGAGCCAGGGAACTGCTCGAGGTAGTTGTTCGTCAAGAACATGAGCGCATCCAGATCGCAGGGAAAATGAAATAGGGAAGTGGAGGCGCTTCGGCGGTCGCCGGAGCTATTCTTGAACCATGAAGAAGGCTTCGACAACCCGGTTCCAATAAGCAGGAGAACGATTAGGTCTTCACGCGACCAAACGCTACGCGAGACTTCCGGTGACCCACTTCGCCTGTAATTCATCGGCCGTACCCTGGAACTGATCGCGATCGCAGGCGCCGACCCCGTCCACAGTAAACGGAGGATTACCGTGATGACCGTCCGTGTATTGCCAGAGAGTCCAGGTTGGCCATGCTGGCGGAATGTTTGGAGTCGGACCATACTGCGCCCACCACAACCAGCATGCCTGCAGCGTTTCATCGATCGTATTGGCCAGCTGTTGTTTTAGATATGCCCCGCCATACAGACCTGGAGTAATTCCCGTGGCGTCCTGAACTGTCGAGACAAACACGCGGGCCTGATCGAGTGTCATCGTGTTATTCGGACTGGCCTGGTTCAATTCGAAATCCAGCACGAGAAGGTCTCCGGCCGAAAACTGTGCTGCCCGCAGAAAGAATCTGGCTTGTGCTGCTGGATCAGCCGCGGTCGCGAAATGGTAGGCGCCCCAGAGGAGGCCTGCCTGTTTGGACGCATCGCGACGGGCGGAATAGGTCGGGTCGCTGAACCCGGTTCCCTGTGTAGCCTTGTGGAGCAAGCCCTGCACTCCACCAGCTTTCGCCTGGGCGAAGTCAACGTTTGCATTGTTGTGGGAAAGATCGATTACCACATTACAAGTAGCCATAGATACTCCTTGTCCGGACCCGGCGTGCGGTGATGGTCAGACGAACTGACGGGAAGTCGGCCCGAACACACTTGTGGAACTTGTCTAGAGGGAAGAGGAACGAATCGTGCCACAGGTGTGCGCCTTGCGCAAGAGAAATTCGCAGATGCCAAACAGTGTCTGCTGGAGCCTGTCAATCCCCCGCAGCATCTCGACGTCACCACGGCCTAGGCGTCGTTACCTGGTTCCAGTTTTCGGGGTGTTCTTCGTGGTGGTCCTGCGGGGGGGCTACATGCAGTTGCCATTGTGGGGGGCAGCATTAACGCTCATGGAGGCTCGGTGGGCGGTCTGGGCTAGGTCTCAAGGCAGCAGCCCGAACGCTGCCACGCCATTCGTCGTTCCCACGAAGACTTTGCCGTTCACGATTGTGGGAGTGATGAACTTGTTTCCCGAGCCGAACTGATCGCGTCCGTTGCTGGCCTGGTTGCTGTTGTAAAGCTCGGTGAGCGTGTTGGCGTTGTAGGCATGCAGCACCGCAGGGCTCGAATTCTCAACCGCCCAGACGATTCCGTTGCTGGTGCCGTTTGCGGAGACGCTGGGCGTTGTTCCGGGATAGCCAAAGCTATTGCTGGTTTGCGCGGTCGCGCTGGTGGATAGTTTCGCGTTGGTGATGGTGAACGCCTGGATGGGGCTGCCGACCGATCCGTAGTAGACCGTGTTGTTGAAATACGCCGGCATCGCCCAAACTCCTCCGGGCAACGCTCCTGCGAGTTCCTGATAAATACCGCTATTGCCGGAGCTGAACTTGCCCATCGAATCGCGATTTACCAGGTACAGGTTGCTATCTTTGCCGGCGCCCACGGCCAGATGCAGCGTGTGCCCTGCGCCATCACTCAGGTCGGGCAACACAATCGCGCCGCCAGAACCGAGGTCGGTGTCGCTGCCATTCTCCGATGCTTCATTGTCCATCTCGAAGTAGTCGGCCACTGCCAGTTGATCGCCGGTGGTTGAAAGCTTCATGAATGCGTTGCCGTAGTCGCCGTCGCTGGGAAAGCCCTGAGGGTTCAACGTGGTGTCAAAGTCTCCATTGGCATCGAGGAAATAAATGTTGCCCGAACTGTCGGCTGCGAGTCCGGCTCCCGCCATCCAAATAGCGCCTTCGTTGCCGTTGGGCGTCACGTTTAACACACTCGTCTGGGCCAGCGTGGATTCGCTGTAACCGATGATCCATCCGGTGTACGGCCGGATGTCGCAATGAGAAGCCCAGCCTGTGTAGATGATGCCATTTAGCAGGAGCAGAGCGGAGCGTTCCTTATATTGTCCAGGATCGAAAACCACATCGGTGCCGTTACTGTTATCGCCGGTTCCCGGATAAGTCGCTTGAATATCAACCGGGCCACTGAATAATTCCGCTCCCAGTGCGAGGTCGAGCGCGTGCAGGCGTTGGTGGTAGTTGCCAGATCCATCTTTGGACATAGCCACCACATAGACCGCGCCGTTCGGACCCTGGGCGCGGTCGATCACCGGCGTTGAGGTCACGCCGATTTCAGGACTCACCTGCCCACAGCTTCGGTCGTCGGACGCAGTTTCACCCGTCTTCAAGGTTGTGATCTGCCAGATCGTCGCTCCAGAATCGGCATCGAAAGCGTAGACTGAGTCGTTCTCCGTGGGAACGATCAGAAGATTGTGTGTGCCTTTACTTGGAACTGAAACGCTCGAGGCATACAGCGGTTCGGCATCAACCAGTCCGTCCACGGAATAGAAGCCAAGCTTGCCGAACTTTGCCGAATTCACGTTGCTGGAGGTGAGCGTGGTTTCCGTCAGGTTTTGCCCAGTCCGCGCAATGTCGTTGTGGTAGGTCAAGACATCGGTGGTCGTGCCTGCCACCTGATTAATCGTCAGCGTAGCCGCGTTGCTGGTTGCATTTCCCAACGAGTTGCTCACCATCACGCTGAACTGGGTTCCGTTGTCAGAGGCGGTAGTCGCGGGTGTCGTATAGCTCGCCGATGTCGCACCCGCAATCGCGGCGGAGCCTTTTTGCCACTGGTAGGTCAAGGGCGCCGTTCCGGCAGCGGTTACCGAGAAGGTTGCAGTCTGGCCGAGGGTAACTGCCTGGTTCGCAGGCTGGGTGGCAATCGTGGGAGCGGTTGCGGTGCTGCCTCCACTTCCGGACTCCGACACTCCGGCGCAACCTGCGAGAATCAAGCTAACTGTAAGAAGAAATACAGCATTCGTTAGCCGTTGCAGTTTCACTTCCGCCTCCCGAAACTAGCCCAGAAGTAATCATGCCAGCGGCTTCCCGTTTTGGATAGAGGACTGAAGGTTACGATCGTCGGATGGACCTAGTCTTGGAAAGCTTTCTGTAATGGCCAGTTGGACCTGGCCTGCCGGGCGTTTCGGGCCGCGACGAAGGCGAGGCCGCGGCGCCGGGAGTAGAAGACGCGACTTCGCGGCCAATTCACTCCGGCTATTAATGAGCTGAGACCGTATGACCGCTTGCGGGCCGAGCTACAGCGTACATTTCTTTCTCGATCTTCTCGGCGAATCCGCCTTGATGCAGGTCGAAGTGATTGCGTCCTTCCGGATAGGTGAAGCTGGCCTTTCCTCCGAAATCCTTGATCGTTTGCTCCGGCAGGCGGGCGGATTCATCCCGGTGGAAGGTATCGGCGGTTCCGGCCGTCATGTGAATTTTCCCGTTCAACAACGGGCCTACTTTTTTCCAGTTGATGCGCAGAGGATACGGTCCAGACCTACATCCCGTCGGCCCTCAGGAAGCACGGAAAAGCTCCATTCACGTATCGAATTGCTCGCAGCAGGAATATTCAGGTTGACAACGATCGAGAAACGGAAGTAAAAGTAATGGTCCGTAATATTTCACAACTTCATTCGCAAACGGAAGTAAGTGCTAGGAGATTGACCATGCGTGTATCGCCTTACGCTCACCAGGCTTTTGCGGTGCTATTTCTATCGGCAGTTATCTGCTTCGCGACGCCGTTATGGGCGCAAAAGGATGCTGGCACGATCGTCGGACTGGTGCGCGACCCGAGCGGCGCTGTGGTTCCGGGCGCCAAGGTGACGGTGGAGGATGTGGATCGCGGCGTCCAAGCGACCATCTCCACCAACGATCAAGGCGAATATGTCGCCAGCCCCCTCCACATCGGCCGCTATCGAGTCACGGTGGAGAAGGCCGGGTTCAAGAAGGCAGTTTCAGAAATTGTGGAGTTGAACGTGCAGGACCGCGTCGCCATCAATATGGCCCTGCAGGTCGGGCAAATATCCGAAGAGATGGTGGTCACGGGAGCCGCGCCACTGCTTGAAACCGAGACCTCGGAGTTGGGACAGGTCGTCGACCAGAAGCGGGTGAGCAACCTGCCGCTTAACGGGAGAAATTTCGCCCAGTTGGCGCTGCTCAGCGCGGGCACGGCACCGAGCGAACCGGGCGCTCGCGATGAGGGTGGATATGGCTTCAGTGCCAACGGAGCGCGATCACTGCAGAACAATTTTCTGCTGGATGGCGTTGATAACAACTCGAACCTGCCGGACCTGCTCAATGAAACGAATTTTGTGATCCAGCCTCCCGTGGAAGCTCTGCAAGAGTTCAAGGTGCAAAGCAATGCCTACAGCGCGGAGTTCGGGCGCGGCAATGGGGCGATCGTGAACGCGGTCATCAAGTCGGGAACCAACCAGCTTCACGGCTCAGCATGGGAATTTCTTCGCAACAACAAACTGGATGGACGAAACTATTTTGACGCGGTGGGTCCGGTACCTCAGTACCAGCAGAACCAGTTTGGTGCGACATTCGGCGGACCAGTCCTGTTGCCCCATTTGTACGATGGTCGCGGACGCACCTTCTTCTTTGTGGACTACGAGGGATACCGTGTGCGCCAGGCGCAGACGCAGACTGCATTCGTACCCCCGACAGCGTGGAGGACGGGCGATTTTTCAAGCCTGATTGACTACACGACTGTGACCGGCACGGACTGCAACGGCGCACCAACCTATGCGGGCGAGATTTTTGACGCCAAGCTGGCACAAGCGAGTTGCGGAGTCCCCTTTCAATATGACGGTACGGGCCGACCTCTGAACATTATTCCAGCGACACCCGTCGTCGCAGGGGGCGGTTTTCTTGATCCGCTTGCGTTGCGGCTGGCGGCATTGTATCCGGCGGCGGGTCCCATCAATTCGAGCGGGAACAACTTCCTTGCCAATCCTGTGCGCCGGGAAACCCGAGACAACTTTGATGTTCGTGTGGACCAGAAGTTCAATGACAAGGACAATACATTCTTTCGATTCAGTTTCGAAAACCAGCCAAGCTTTATTCCTGGAACTTTCGGCGGACTCGCGGATGGCGGTGGGTTCTTCAGCGGGCAGGAAGATTTCGCGTATCGCAGCTTTGCCACCAGTTGGACGCACGTCTTCAAACCAGACTTGATTAACGAATTTCGCCTCGGCTACAACCGCATCAACGCGCATCGTCTCGAACTCAACGCAAACACTAATGTATCGGCCGAACCCAACATCGATTTCCCAGGTGTTCCTTTCTCTCCCGGCATTGGTGGGCTGCCGCAATTGACTTTCAGCGACGTTGCCACATTGGGAAGTCCCACATTCCTGCCCTCGATCGAGCTCCAGAATTCCTACACTCTTTCCGAGAACCTCACGTGGGTGCGTGGGCGTCATACACTGAAATTTGGCACCGAGATCCGGCGTGAGGAGTTCACGATCTTTCAACCCGCCGCGGCACGTGGCACCTTGGCCTTCAGCCCGACGCTGACTGACAATCCGGCGGCAATCGGTACCGGCGGCACTGGATTTGCTTCCTTCATGGCAGGCCTTACCAGCGGCGGCAGCATCAACAACCTGCACAACGTGGATTATTTCCGGAACACATATGCGGTGTACGCCCAGGATGATTGGAAGGTTGCGCCCACGCTGATCCTGAATCTGGGCCTCCGCTATGAACTATTTGGCACCGTATCGGACCGCTATAACGACGTAGGAGACTTCGACCTAACGGACCCTACGAACCCGACCATCTTTGTGCCGAAGGGGCAAACGGCGCAGCTCACCCCCTATATCGCGCAGTACGTGAAGATCAGCCCTACCGGCAGCCGGGGCCTGATCAACTCAGACCTGAACAACTTCGCGCCGCGTGTCGGTTTTGCCTGGCAGTTCACTCCAAAGACGGTACTGCGATCGGGCTACGGCATCTTCTACGGTGGGCAGGAAAACGGGCCCTACTCGAACCCAAGTCCCGGATTTAATCCTCCATTCTTCACGAACCAATCGTTCATTTCGCCTTGCGGCGCGCCGACCGCCAATGCGTCGGCGGGAGATTGCCGCGTGACCCAGATTCCTAGTCTGGCAGGCGGCTTCCCTGCGAACTCGTTAGTCGACCCCAATACTCCCATCTTCTTCTCTGTCGATAAGAATCTGCGCACGCCCTACATGCAGCAGTGGCACGTGAGTGTTGAGCGTCAATTGCCAGCCGACAGCGTATTCACCCTGACGTATGCGGGATCGAAGGGAACGAAGTTGTATACATTCTTCAATGGGAACCAGGCTGCGCCCGACCCGAATCCGAATGATGCGACTGCACCTAGGCGCCCCGTCTCTGCGACGTTAATCGGAGCCCTCGGTTCCTGTTCCCTCGCGACACCTCAGTATTGCGCACCGGTGTTCGATACGGGCATTGATTGGTTCCGCTCGACTGGATCCTCCAACTACAACTCGCTGCAGGCCAGTTTTGAGAAGCGCTTCGCGAAAGGCTTGCAGTTCCAGGCATCGTATACGTACGCACATTCGCTGGACATCGCCTCAAACGCGAACCTTGGGCCGACCCAGAACAACAGTGACTTCCGCTACTTCCGCGATCCGCAGGCTGAGTATGGGAATTCTGACTTCGATGTCCGCAACCGCCTGGTCTTGAATTCGATCTACGAACTGCCATTTGGTCACGGCAAACACTTCCTGGGGAATGCGAACGGGTTTGCGAACCAGGTTGTTGGCGGTTGGCAGGTTGCGAATATTCTCTCGATTTCCGGTGGGAACTGGTACACGGTGCTGGATTCAGACGGCAACTTTGCCAATGCGGATGGAGGCGCCGGGGGCGTCTCCCAGCGTCCGGACCAAGTCGGGGACCCAAACACTGCGGGTATCGTGCCGGGAAACCCCAATCCGCAATGCCAGATCCTGGTTTCGCAGGGAGGACTTGCTCCTGACAGGATTCGTACCCCAACAGCGTGGTTCAACACCTGCGCATTTACCGATCCACCCCTTGGTTCCTTCGGCAATGTCGGACGTAACACCGTACAGTCACCGGGATATAAGACTTGGGACTTTTCAGTGTTTAAGTTCTTCCACACCTCGGAGAAGACCGATCTGGAATTTCGTGCGGAGTTCTTCAATCTTCCGAATCACACCAACTTCCTGTTCGCGAATAGCGGCCCGCAAAACGGGAACAACGCAACGATCCTTGGGACTCAACAGTTCGGCAACCTGACGGCCGCTCGGCCACCACGACAGATACAGTTCGCCCTGAAGTTTGCTTTCTGACGGTTTGGGATTGTGCCTTTCGTCGGGATGATTCAGGCTTAGTCTTTGCCTCCGGTTGTCGGTAAACGCTTCAAAGGCGTGTGCGTCCGCCGGAGGGCCATTCTTTTCGGCGTCACACGCATGCGTAGCCTGCGTCACGCGTGTACACTGCCCACCATGAATCCGCGAATATTGCTTCTGGCTTTGCTGTCCTGCATCGCAAGCGCGCAGGACTCTAACTACTCGCCCGGCGAGCAGCAGATTCCCGCGCCTGCCTGCGCCGGAGTAGCAGTGAAAGACTTATGGTTTCCAGGGTCCAAGATGTGCGGTGCTGGTGACCACGAAGCCTGGCTGGCCGACATTCGCCACTGGAGAGATGAGCGACGAATCCGCGTCGGATATGACGGGTCGCGTTACGACCGTCCGGAGTTCAAATGGACGCAGTCGAGCTTCATTCAGCCGCAGATGATGGTGCAGGACCGGTATTTTTATGATCCGCTGGCAGCGAAGTATACGGTGGATCGCTATCTCGACGATTTGGAGAAGAGATACGGAGGCATCGACGCGGTGCTGATCTGGCCGACCTATCCAAACATGGGGATCGATAACCGGAACCAGCACGATCTGATTCGCAGCATGCCGGGCGGCGTGGCGGGCGTGCGGCAGATGATTGCCGATTTCCACCGGCGCGGCGTACGAGTGCTGTTTCCGATGATGATGTGGGATCAGGGGACGCGGGCACCGGAGAAATCGTGGCCTGATGAGATCGCGGTGTTGATGGCGGAGATGGGAGCGGACGGAATCAACGGCGACACGCAGGACGGAGTGCCGCTGGCTTTCTCGCTAGCGGCGGATAAGAGCTGGACATCCGCTGGTCTTTCAACCCGAGGATGGGCCTTCGGACGAAGCGCTGGCGTGGAATCTGATGACATGGGGACAATACCAGTTTCCATTTACGCCCCTGGTGGATAAGTACAAGTGGCTGGAACCGCGACACATGGTGAACATCTCGGACCGGTGGAATCGCGATAAGACCAGCGATCTGCAGTTTGCATTCTTCAACGGCGTAGGTTGGGAGAGCTGGGAGAATATTTGGGGTATCTGGAATGGAATTACGCCGCGCGACGCGGAAGCGACCAGGAGGGTCGCCACGATCGAACGCGCGACGGCGCGATTTCTGGTCAGCAAAGATTGGGAGCCGATGGCTCCGGTGTTGCACTACGGAATCAGTGCGAGCCGGTGGCCGCTGGGGAATGAGACGCTGTGGACGATCGTCAACCGGAATGAATACGACGTTGACGGGGATCAGATAGAGGTCGATGCCGCGCCGGGAATGCGCTATTTCGACCTGTATCACGGCGAGGAGTTGAAGCCGGAGGCGCGGGGTTCAGGGCGAGCGATCTTGCGTTTTTCGATGGAGGTGAACGGATATGGTGCTGTGATTGCCTCTCCGACTGCGCCGGATGCCGAGTTGTCGATCTTGTTGGCGAAGATGAAGGCGATGACGGGCGCGCCGCTGGCAAGCTATTCGCATGAATGGAAGTTCTTGCCGCAACAGATTGTGCCGATTGCGTCGACGAAAGAGGCAAGTAGTTCACCACCGGGAATGGTGAAGATTCCGGCGGGAGATTTTGATTTTGAGGTGAACGGAATCGAGATTGAAGGGCTGAACGAGGTTGGGCTGGATGTGCAGTATCCGTGGGAAGATTCGCCGCGGAGGTTTCATTCGCATGCGATGCGTTTGCATTCGTTTTATATCGACAAGTATCCGGTGACGAATGTGGAGTTCAAGAAGTTCCTGGACGCGGCGCACTACCATCCGAAAGATGACTTGAATTTTCTGCGGGACTGGAAGGATGGGATGTATCCGCAAGGCTGGGAGAACCGGCCTGTGACGTGGGTTTCTCTGGAGGATGCGCGCGCTTATGCGAACTGGGCAGGGAAGCGCTTGCCGCATGAGTGGGAATGGCAGTATGCGGCGCAGGGTGGAGACCGGCGGATGTATCCATGGGGGAATGAGTGGGATGCCAATGCTCTGCCGGCGCCGGATAAGTCTCGAACATTGCGTGGGCCGGATGCGGTGGATGCGCATCCGAAGGGAGCGAGTCCGTTTGGCGTAATGGACCTGGTGGGGAATGTCTGGCAGTGGACGGAAGAGTTTGTCGACGAACACACACGGGCAGGGATCTTGCGTGGAGGAAATTATTATCAGCCTCAGGGATCGATCTGGTATTTTCCGGAGGCTTACAAGTTGAGCGAGCACGGGAAGCTGCTGCTGATGTCTCCGAGTATGGATCGGTCGGCTACGATCGGGTTTCGGTGTGTGGTGGACTCCGACTAAGGCTTTTCACCACCGGTCGCACGGAGGAACGCAGGTACACCGCTGCCTATTTTTGTTTCGCGGGAGGGGGAGCGGGTTTCAGGTCCTCTGCGTTTTTTTGGAGTGCGTCCACTGCGCTCGACGGGAGATGGTAGAGCGTGGATTCGTTTTGCCGCTTCGCCAGGTAGGCGTCGCCGGATTTGGCGATCGAAACGTCTTCGACCTGCTTGCCGTCGGCGGATGTGACGACGAGTTCAATCGTGGGATTGGCGAAGCCGGAATCAGCCAACTTGTCAGCTGAGAGGTCACGAAGGCTTGAGATGAGTGATCCAATGCTGTCCACGTCCATCTTCTTTCCGGCGGATAACCAGTCACTGTCTTTTCTCGTCAGGTCATAGACTTTCGCACCGGCATGGATTTCGATCTTGTTGGGATCGGCGAAGCCGAAATCAAAAACCTTCTTGTTGCGGAGGTCGTCCAGACCCTTGTCGAACGACTGCGCGAGCTCGGTATTGATCTTGTAGATGCCCTCGACTGCGGTCGACTTGGCGTAGTAAAGAGCCTTGCTCTTGCGAATTTCCATTTCTTGCGTGCCGGCAGGATCGGTGACCTTCGCGGCGACGACGGGCGTGGAGGAAGCGAAAGCGGATGGGGATTCGGTATTGTCGCTGGCCCCGGAGAGGTTCATGCGGGCATCCGTGAGTTTGCTGACGAGTTCCCCGACTTGGGTGCTATCGGCGCGAAGAGGCCTGGGCTGCAGGATCTGCCATTCCTCTTTATTGCGGCCGAATTCGATTGTCTGACCCTTGCGAATCAGCTCGAACCGGCTGATCTGATCGGCACTGACCGGAAGCAGGCGCTTGTCACGGAAGTCGTTGAGGTTCTTGGCGATTGCATTCTTGAGGAAGCTGGCGATGGTGAAGACACGCGAATCGCCGGCCCGAGCAGCATAGACCGCGCTTCCCGTCGGAGTGTCGTCACCAAGGAATAGTTTCTGAGAATGATTGTCTTTGGTCGTGATATCGATTTCGACGACGGGAGGATCAAGGCCATACTCCTTCAAGTTGGATCCCTTGTCGTCGATTACTCGCTCGGAGTTGAGCGTAGCGAGAGACGACAGAGTGCTGGAGACGTTGCCTTGATCAGCGTTGAAGGGTTTCGGCTCGGTGATCTGCCAGGAGCCGGAAGTGCTTTTGGCGAGGACGATCGGCTCTGTACCTTGTCTCTTAAGTTCAACCTTAATGATGGTGGATTCATCGAGCTTGAGGATTGCGGGCGAGCCGTCAGAGGACTTTGGCGTTTCGTCAGCGGGTTTGTGATGTTCCGACCAGTAAAGAGTGCCGACGAGCGCGAGAAGAACGACTGATGCAAGAATCAGGCTGCGAAGTTTCATCGGAGTTTCTGGAAAAAATCAGAGTCAAAATCCCCACCCTCCGGACGCGCTCAGGGCGGGCCCTGTCGCAAAAGGCGCGACAAGGGTGGGGCACCTCGAAATTATCTCCTCTTCAACCAAACGAAGACGCCGGCGATTACGACGATCATGGGCAGCAGGAACTGGCTGGTAGCGCGAACCCAGCTCAATTGCGCACGAGTCATCGTGATGCGGCGGTCGTCTTGCTGCTTGGGACGGATGGAGATCAAGTCTTCATCTGACGACAGCCAGTTAATAGTGTTCAAGGCAAGGTCGCTGTTGCCGTTGAAATTGATGAAGCCATTGACTGCCCAAGACGAGCTGCCGACGACGACGAATCGTCCCTGGGAGTTTTCCTTGCCGGTACTGTAGTTGGCAGCGGCTGCGAGAATGAGAGGTCCCTTCTTGTTCTTGGGATCGTTGACGTTGACACTGGTTGCGGCCAAGTCAGTGGTCGCCAGACTGCTGGCCGAGGTTTCGAGAAGTTTTTGAACGCTGCTTTTATCGGTGCCGCGAATTTGCAGCGAACGGGCTAGAGGAAAGCCGGTCGCGGTTCCTTTCATGCCTTCGACGATGGGCTGAGGCCCGTAGTTGGTCACGAGAGCGACTTCGTGGCCGAGGCCAACGATCTGGCCGAGAGGATTCATGTCGATAATCAGATCTTTGTCGAGGGTTACTCCCCAGCTTTCAAGAAGACCGGTCAGTGCGTCGTTGGCGGCGATGTCGGAGTGGCCGACCCTCAACGGAGGATCGAGCAGGAAAAGAGCGCGGCCACCGTTTTCTACGTATTTCTTGATCGCGTCGACTTCGGGCTGCTCGTAGTTGCGAGCGGGGCCGCCAATGATGAGCGTAGTACAGGTTTCGGGAACCTCGGCTTTTTGCAACAGATCGATGGTCTGGCTCTCGTAATCGTCTTTGGAGAGAAGGTCCTTGAAGTTTGAGAAGCCGTCGCGGCCACTGTTGTCGGTCTGATGTTCGCCACTGCCGGAGACGAAGCAGACGGTGCGCGTCGTATTTTTCAAGTCCCGGATGAACGCTCCGGTGACACCCTCTTCCGTCATGCTCTTGGCTTCGTCCTTCTTGTCGCCGATCCGCACGACTGCCGTACCGAAATTGCGGATTCCGGCCTCGCGCGCCGCTTGAGGGTTCTTGTCGGGATCGACATACTCAACATGAACCTTGTGCGAGAGATTCGCGTACTGGTCGAGCAGATCTTTGCCCTCACTGAAGTGCGTGCTCTGGTTGAAGTAGGTGATGGTTGCGTCCTGGTTCAACCCCTTGACGATCTTCGCCGTCTGCTCGGAGAGACTGTAACGCTTGTTCGACGTCGCGTCGTAGGACTTGTTGTAACGATCGGCGAGGACGTTGGCTACGACGAAGCCCGCGATGACGATGACAATGTAGGTCGACGCGTAGGCCGCGTATTTAGTTTGTCTCGCCTTGAGCCATTGACTGGACATCTAGGACCTCCAGCGCAGAGATTCCATGGAACGCGCGGTGAAGAAGAGTCCCAGGAATATCAAGGTGATGTAAAAGATTGCGTCTTTGGAATCGAGCACGCCGCGGCCAAAAGACTCGAAGTGGGTGATGACCGACATATAGGCCAGTGCGTGGGCCCAGGGCGCGGTTTCGGATCCCTGTACCCAGCCGATGATCCAGAGCAGAAGACAGACTCCGAAGGTGGCGGCGCCGGCGATGATCTGATTCTTCGTGAGAGTTGAGATAAACGTACCGATGGCGAGCAGAGCGCCCGCTTGGAGCAAGAGGCCCAGATAACCTATGGCGAGAGGTTTCCAGTCCGGATTGCCGTACTTGAAGAGAAAGGCAAAGTTCAGCGCGGTGAAGAGCAGAAGGCAGGCGTAGAGCATCACGGCCGCAAGCCACTTTCCGAGAATGATTTCAAGATCGCGGACCGGAGAAGTGACGAGCAACTCGATGGTGCCGGTGCGCTTCTCCTCGGCGAACAGGCGCATCGTGATCAACGGGATGAAGAACAGTCCGATGACGGCGACGTTGGACAAGAGCGGCCGGATGATCTGCTCGTTGATATTCATGGGGAACGATTGGCCACGCATCTGCATCTCGATGCCTTCGACGACGAAGAATTGAAGCGCGGTCCAGAAGAAGAATCCGCAAATCAAGCCGAACATCGTGAGCAGGATGTAAGCGACCGGGGAGGCGAAGTAGCTGCTCAATTCTTTGCGGCAAATGATCCAGGCATTTCTCATTGTTGGGCCTCCGTCGCTACCGGTTCTTCCGGTGCGGGCTGCTGGCTTCCTGTGAGCTGAAGGAAGATTTCTTCCAGGCTCATGGCGGACGGCCGAAGTTCGTTGAGGTCCCAGCCGCACTCGACGACGGCGCGGGCGAGATCGCCACGAACGAGGCGTCCCTTGAGACCTTCGACTTCGAACATCGCACGGCCGTCGAGCTGCTGGCGGCAATGAACGCGGCTGACGCCAGCCACTTGCTCCAGCTTGTGCTGCACGATGGAAGGTTCGAGATTGCCGCTTCTGCCGGCGATCTCGAGCACGACGGTCTCAGCGCCGCGGGCATGGGCTTGCAGATTACGCACCGAGTCAGTGGCGACCAGCTTTCCTTTATTGATGATGACGACCTGTTCGCAGGTCTGCTCAACCTCCGGCAGGATGTGAGTGCTGAGAATGATAGTGTGCTCGCCCGCCAGGTCTTTGATGAGATCGCGGGTCTCGTTGATCTGCTTGGGGTCGAGGCCTGCGGTGGGCTCGTCGAGAATCAGGACGTCCGGATTATGAATGATCGCTTGCGCGAGGCCGACGCGCTGCCGGTAGCCTTTGGAAAGCTTTCCGAGGAGCTTGTTTTTCACATCGGCGATAGCACAGCGCTCGGAAACGTAGTCGACGCGCTTTTGCAGCTTGGATCCGGACAGACCTTTCAGTTTGCCGACAAATTTGAGATATTCGGCGGTTTCCATCTCGGGGTAGATCGGCGGGGTTTCAGGAAGGTAGCCGATGCGCTTCTTGACCTCGAGGGGTTGCTCCAGGACGTCGAAGCCGGCGACCTGGGCAGTTCCACCCGACGGGGGCATGAAGCACGTCAACATGCGCATGGTTGTCGTCTTGCCGGCACCGTTAGGACCGAGAAATCCTACGATCTGGCCCTTCGCGACCTCGAACGAGATCTGGTCGACAGCCGTATTGCGTGCGTACCGTTTGGTAAGGTCTTTGACTGAAATCATAAGTTGTTGTTTCAACAGTGAGAAAACGCAACCGTTGTGGCCGAACCACACTGGAATAGCGTGGGGCGAAAAAACATATTAAAAGGCACGCGGCCACGTGTCAATTTGTTCAAAGCTCGTTGGAAATCGAGTCCTGCCAGCCTCACCTAGAAGCCGCTCTCAATTCTTAAAGAATTAAGATTCGAGGAGCTTCAGATTTGTTGTCTCCATCTCGGGGAATCAGCTCGAAATCTTGCGGGACCCCTGCAATGCCGGTGCTGGCCAACTTTATGATGGTTGCTCGGGGAATGATGCGAGCCTTCCCGCTGTACCAAACGGACAGGGACGATCATGGTCCTTTTCGCATTGGTTCCAGCACGAAGGATTGTCGCGAAATGATTTAGTTTGATTAACATAGAGCGTATGGCAAAGAACGGGTTGCGGAGTTCCTCCTTCACCGTTGCGGTGTTACTCGCGACATCCTCTCTCTTATTTCTGTGGGCGTGCGGAGGGTCCAGTTCGTCGTCCTCGGGCAATGGCGCAGGTAGCGGCAATGGAGGAAGCGGTAGTGGAGGCGGCCAACAGGTCACGGTGCCACCCACCCCGACCGGACTCGCGGCGACTGCGGGCAGCCAGCAAGTGAGTTTGACCTGGAGCGCGAGCAGTGGCTCGGCCAGCTATAACGTCAAGCGTTCGACGACCTCCGGAGGGCCGTATACGCAAGCGGCGAACGTCACAGTTACGAACGATACCGATGCGAGCCTTACCAATGGCACGACTTATTACTACGTGGTCTCGGCAGTGAATTCGGCTGGTGAGAGCGCAAACTCGAGCCAGGTGTCCGCAACTCCGACCGGGACAGTAACCGGAACGAGCATCCAGGCGACGATCAATGTACTGGCGAATCGGCACACGATCAGTCCGTACGTGTACGGCGGATCCTATCCGGCAAGTGCTTCGACGATCACCGACAGTGGTCTGAGCGTGGTGCGATGGGGCGGAAACGCGACGTCGACCTATAACTGGAAACTCGGCACGAACAACGCTGACTTCGATTGGTACTTCGAGGATTTCAATTATTCGGAAATAGGCGACAGCGACTCGGTGCAGTACATCAACGACGTGAAGGCCGCTGGCAGCGCACCACTGATGACGATGGTGATGCTGCCATGGGTGGCGCAGAGCCAGGAAACGTCGGCGCAGCAGGGCGGTTCAAACAATGGGCACTGGAGCTTCTCGGTGGCGAAGTATGGGGCCCAATGCGGCTTCGACCAATATAACAACGATGCGGGGAATGGAGTGAACTCCAGCTGCAGCGCAAACCTCTCGGGTAATGATCCAAATGATGCCTATGTTCCGCTGCTCGATCAACCGGGCACGAACGATCCGGCGGGTAGCATTTACCGTAATCAGTGGGCTGCGGCGATGGCCGCGGCATTTGGGACTGGAAGCTGTACGATCCCTTACTCGTCGATCACGTCGTGCCATTTTTATGACATGGACAATGAGATCGATATCTGGGGAGGAACGCATTTCGACATTCATCCCAATCCGTCGGGATACGACGAACTGGCAACCACGTATTTCACAGAGGCTACCAATCTGAAGGGCTGGGATCCGCAAGCGATTCGTCTGGGACCGGTAAGCTGCTGCTGGTGGTACTACTGGAACGGAGCGAATAATAACGACAAAGGCGCGCACGCGGGGATCGATTTCCTGCCGTGGTGGCTGAACCAGATCTACTGGCAAGACCAAATTGCGGGATCGCGATCACTGGACATGTTTGACATTCACGCGTATCCGGACGGCCCCAGCACTTCGAGCTATACGCAAGCGCAAAAGCAAGCTCTGGCGGTGAGTATTTATCGCGACTATTGGGATCCGACCTTTGTGAGCCCCTCCAGTTCGATCAACCAACAGTGGACCACTCAGATTCAGCCGGACAAGACGATTCCATTCCGGATTCCGCGAATGCGGGCGATCGTGAATTCGATTTATCCAGGGACGCCACTGGCCATGACGGAATGGAGCGCGGCATTTGCGGGGGAACAGGATTTCTCGACCGCCCTGGGAGATGCTGACGCCTACGGGCTGCTGGGGCGCGAACGCGCGTCGCTCGCATCCCGATGGACGGCGCCCACGGCGACGAATCCGAACTACCAGGCACTGAAGCTATTCACCAACTATGACGGAGCGCATCACGGATTCGGGACGACGTCGGTTTCGGCCACGCATAACGCGGATCCAGATTTGTTCAGTGCATACGCGGCGCTGAATTCCACGGGCAATGTGCTCACGATTCTCGTCCTAAATAAGGATCCAGCGAATACTTCTCAGGTGCAGTTCACGACCACCGGATTCACGCCGAGCAGCCTCTACGGCGTTCACGCTGTCGCAGAGTTCTCCAACATCTATAGTGGCTTCAGCTTCGAGCTCTTGGTCATCGACACAGAGCTTCGCGCCTTACACTGCAACGCTGCTCGTGATCTCCGGCAGCTTGGCGAACACTCCCAGCACAGAATGGGATTTGAATCCGGACGCGATCATGGTTCCTGCAGACGGTACCGTCACACTTAGTCCGACGATTACAAAGGGAACGGCTGGCGTCACGTTGTCGTCGGCGGTATTCGATAGCTTTGAGGGTTCGGCGGCGTGCACTGGAGGGACGATTACTCTCACCACTCCGACGATCACTACTACTGCGAACGGAGAGATCACGGTCAATGCTGGGAGCACTCCGGGATTCTGTCATTTCACCGTAACCGGAAGTGACGGGACAGTCACGCAGACGCAGGGAGGATGGATCGTCGTAGGGAATCCGGCGGCGACTCTGGCGAATACCAGCGGCAACGGTCAGACCGGGACCCATGGCACTGCGCTGCCGACACCGCTGACTGTAACGCTGAGTGCCGGGCAGTCAGGCGGAAGTGCATCGGGCGCAAGTATTCTGTTTACGGCGAGCGCAGGTTCGCTCTCCAACGGGACAACCAGCGGTGCGAAAGTGATGGCAGTAACGAATAGCTCGGGAGTTGCTTCGGTCGCGCTTACTCTGCCGTCTACTGCCGAAGTCGTAACGGTGACGGCGGAGGGGCCTTACGGTCTGGGACATCCGGTCGCGGCATCGTTTACCGAGACCTCGCAATAGGTGGACGCTTCAAACACGCGCGGGGGGAATCGCGGCGCTCCCAAGCCATGCCGCCGTTCTTACTTTCCCGGTCCTTGAGCCTGCTGTTTGGCGGTGATCTGGTCGACGATCTGTCGCTCTTTTGCGCCGTCCGCGGGGCGGTGCAGGCGGTAGTAGAGGGCAGCGAGTTCGACGTGAGGTTCGAGCCAGTCGGGATCGTCCTTGGTCAACTGTTCCAGATCATTAGCGGCGTTTTGGTAATCTCCCGACGTGCTCTTGAGCATGGCCGATTCGTAGCGGGCCATCGAGTCCTTCGGCTTTAGGCGAAGCGCACGATCCAGGTAGCCTTTGGCTTCATCGGTATTGCGGCGCTTGTAGAGAATAGCTCCGAGATAAAGGTTTGCCTGGAAGTCGTCGGGGTTGGTCTTCAAAGCCTCGCGAAACGCCGGCTCGGCCTCGTTCACGGCCCCAGTTTTGTCTCGGGCAATCCCCACCAGAGTGTAGAGGCCTGGAAGAGCAGGGTTGAGGCGAAGAGCTTCCTCGAGGTCCTTCCGGGCCAACTCGAATTCATTCAGATCGAGCAGCGTCGCACCGGCGAGCATGTAGGAGTCGGGGCTAGGACCCGCTTGAGCAACTTTCTCGATGCGGGCCACACCGTCGCGCCGACGGCCTGTGCTGATCAAGGCAGATCCCATGACATATTCGAAATCCATGTTCTGCGAATACTTGCTCTCGAGGGGCTCGAGGAGATTCAAGGCAGAATCGGCTTTTCCAAGGTGAAGGTCGCTATCTCCAAGAAGAACTACGGTACGAACGTCGTTCGGTTGAGCATCGTGCAAGACGGTGAATTGTTCGCGGGCGTGCTCGAAGTCTCCCTTCTTGTAGTACGCAAGGGCGAGGTTCATAAGAACCATATTCTTGTTCTTTAGCGAGGGAAGGGCGGAGCGATAGATCTCGATGGCTTCATCGTACTGGCCGGCATGAGACAGCGCCGCGCCGAGATTGACTTTGGCCTCGACGTCGTTAGGACGCAATTCGAGTACTTTTCGATAGTCAGCGATGGCCGCGGAATAGTCGCCGTGCTGTTGCGCATCAATGGCGTGTTTGAGAAGGAGGTCAGGATTGGCCTCCTGAGCCGCCAGCATTGCCGGAAACAGTGCCAGGAAGAAGACTGCTGCCCGCATACATAACAGAATAACGCAGGGAAGGCGGCAACGGGCCGAGAATTCGGGTGACGAGCGGCAATCACGGCAGTCCTAAAGAATTTGCGCCCTTGGCTGGCGCGGCAGAATGGAGGACAATTATTAGTGGTGGATCGTCCTCAATTACTCTTCGAGTGAGGTGTGTGGTGAAGTCCCCATCCGTTCCTGCATTCTTTTCCTTCCTGATCTTCGTAACAACAGCGGCAATGGTACAACCAGGCGCCGCTCAGACGCATAGCACGACCGCTGCTCCTCCGACCCAGGTAACGCGCCCGGACTCGATCCAGGACAGCGGACTATATAACTACTGGGCCAACATGTCCGGGCAAGGAAAGGCCGGCGGAGTGCTGCTTGGCAAACTGGCGATGGAGGGAGAACCGCTGCCCTGGGAGCCTTTGCTGGTTGCCGTGGACTGCAAGGGATCGGTGGTGAATCAAACCCAGACCGATCTGCAGGGTAGATTTGTGATCCGCTTCGTGGACTCGAGCGGCGCGGAGCGGATACCGGCGGACGCGCAACGGCAAATGGAAACGAAGTATGAAGGCTGCGTTGTGCGAGCGATGTTGGCCGGGTTCCGCTCGGGTGAAAAGACGATCACCATCAAGAACCTGCGGGATGAGCCAGACCTGGGAACGATCACACTTTCTCCTGAAGACCGAGGCAGTGGTATGGAAGTCAGTACGACGACCAGCGCCGCTCCCGCGAAAGCCATGAAAGCGTTCGAGAAGGCCCGTCAAGAATGGCTGGAGCACAACGACGGAGACGCGGAGCGCGATCTTAAGAAGGCGGTGCAACTGGATTCATCGTTTGCGGAGGCCTGGCTACAACTTGGGAAACTACAAGAATCGTCAGATCCCCAAGCAGCGAAGGATTCGTTTGAGAAAGCACTGGCGGCCGATCCAAAGTTCATCCTTCCCTATGAGCAATTGGGGGTGCAGGCTGTGCAAGAGCAGAAGTGGGATGAAGTTCTCAATCAAACTGGCCGAGCCCTGGCGCTCGATCCGGCAGGAACTCCGCAATTGTGGTATTACGATGCGTTGGCGAAATTCCAACTGGGGAAGACCGATGAGGCGCTGGTCAGCGCCGAGAAGGCACTGGCCATTGATCCGCGACACAGTGTGCCGAATGTAGAGCAACTGCTGGCTGTCATACTCGCGCGAAAGGCGGACTATGCAGGAGCGCTACAGCATCTGAAGAATTGTCTGTCTTATATGCCGAGCGGGCCGAATGCGGACCTGCTTAAGCAGCAGATCGCGCAACTCGAGCAAAAGAGCAGCAGGACCGCGAAGTGAGGGTGCGCGTCGAAGACTTTCCACCGCAGAGGACACGGGGTACCACAGCTGACGGCACGCCTTTCACTGACGTCTCAGCGTGCTGGCTCAATCACTTTTAATATCTGGTCCGCCGGTACATTTTGCAGGGATTGAACGATGCCCGATGGCCAGTGGATTTCGATGAGGTCGGCGCGATTGTCTGGACCGAGGCCAAAGTGTACTGGTCCGTAGCTCGAGGAAGCGTAGCCGACGCTGGTGGTCATGTGATTGTATTGCTCCCCGCGTTTGGAGACGACCTTGATGCGGGCTCCAATGCCGTCGCGATTGCTTTTGCTCCCTTGCAAAGCGATGTCGAGCCAGTGGCCAGAATTCGGGCTGCGGTTCATCCAGATTTCAGCATCGGAGCCGAGGGCGGTGACGACTACATCGATGCGGCCGTCGCCGTCGAGATCACCAAATGCGCATCCGCGATGGCGGGCGGGTGGAACGGCATTGAATCCTGCTTCTTCCGTAAGGGGCTGCCACTTTCCGCTCGGGCCAAGATTGCGGAAGACGGTGTTATAGCGGTCGATTGGCTGACCCGGCATGGACAAGCCCTGGACGTGACCTCCGCTGACAAAGAAATCCTTCCATCCATCATTGTCGAAGTCATATAACGCGGCACCGAAGCCGGTCATCGAAAGGCTTTGGTCGTGCATCCCGCTTTCGGTGGTCACTTCGCGGAAGCCGCCTTTGCCCGTGTTCTGAAAGATGGGAAACGTTTGATTGTTGAGAGCCACAAAGACGATGTCGGGATAGCCGTCGTTGTTGAAGTCGCGGAAGTCGAGGCCCATCCCTGAAATGAAGCTGCCGTCTTCCGTGAGCGCTACGCCGACCTCGAAAGCGACTTCCTGAAACTTGTCTCCTTTGTTGTGAAACAATGAGTTGTACGAAGCGTCGTTGGTCACGAATAGGTCCGGGCGGCCATCGAGGTCATAGTCCGCAACTCCCACTCCCATGCCTTTGCCGACGTGGCTACGGATATCCCACTCCTTCGAAACGTCCTTGAAGGTTCCGTCGCCATTATTCAAAAAGAGTTGGTTCGGCTGCCCCTTATAGAACTTGGGATGGCAGTAATCGCCGACGCCGCGGAATCCGCAGAGAGGTTCGGGCGAATAGGTCCATTGCAAATAATTCACTACAAATAAGTCCAACAGGCCATCGTTGTTCACATCGACCCATGCGGCTGTAATTGCCCAGTAAGGCCCGAATTCGGGATCGGGGCGGTTGAGGGCTGCATCGAGGCCGGCTTTGGCCGTAACGTCGGTGAACGTTCCATTGCCGTTGTTGTGATAGAGCGCGCTGTGATGAAGGCCGGCGACGAAGATGTCCGGATGGCCATCGTTGTCGTAATCGGCAACGGCGACGCCCATGTCGTAACCAGAACCGGCCAGGCCCGAGGCTTCGGTGACATCGGTAAATACGCCGTTGCCGTCGTTGCGAAAGAGGCGGTTGCGGTACTTAGGGGAGTCCTTCTTGAGCGTGGCGATGTTGGCGCCGTTGGTGAAGAAAATGTCGGGACGCCCGTCGCCGTTGTAATCGAAGACGGCGACTCCGCCAGGCATGGTTTCCGGTGCATTGCGTCCGGGCGATTCGTAGTTTTCCAGGCGAAAGGGAATCTTCTTCAGCTCAAAAGATATGGGGGAGGGGGGGGCAGGGGAAGCATGCAGTGCAAGCACCAAGGTGATAGAGAGCAGGACGGCAATACGACGGGCGAACGCAGCGCAGAGCTTCATAGTGAGGAGACGAAAAAATTGGGGTGGCCGAAGCCACCCCATGTGATTGTAAACGGCTAGCCGTTCCTAGAAGAAATACTTTACGCTGAACAGCAAGTTGCGGTTGCCGGTTTTGAACTTCGGTATGCCAGTTGTCGTGGAGCTATTGCTGGGCGTCCCGGGAGCAGGTAGCGCAACATAGGGCACCATGCATCCGCCAGTCACCGAGGTAGTTCCTGGATTGTTCGCCAGCGCGTAGGCACACTCGTTGCCTGCCGAGCCAGTCCCAGCACTACTGATGAACTGGGTGCCCCCGCTGGTGAAGGACAGAGTCTCGTCGGTGTTACCGGCGAGGCCAAACTGTGCCAGTGGGTGGTTCAGCCAGTTGGTGGCAGACATGCGGAACTGGATCTTCTGCCTTTCGGTGATCTGGAAGTTCTTGTAGAGCGCCAGATCGCTGTCAAAGTAGGCAGGGCCCCTCATGTAAGGCCACTCGTACGGACCTTGCTGTCCGTAGGCTGGCATGCCGAAACACTGCGGGTTGAATCGTTGTCCGGATTTAAGGTTTTTGGAAGGATCGCAAAGCAGCAGCGGCATCAACAGGAAACCGCTGTTGTCCGGAGATACGCCGAACCAAGTTTGCGGGCTAACGTTAACCGCTGCCAACCCGTTCGGCAATTTGATTGATCTATCCACAAGGTCGGGCAGTGCGTTCGTGGGCATGGTCAGGCCCCCCGCGTACGCAGCGTTTCCGTTCCCGTTAAGACCCGGTTGAAGAGCCGCACCGCTTTGGTAAGTGGTGTAGGTCGACAACTGCCAGCCATTGATAGCGCCCTCGAGTGCCCGGTGACCGTGAATGAACTTGGGCAAGTTCCAGGAAGCCGAAAGGTTGAAGATGTGGGTGTGATCGTAAGCCAACGGACCGTAGTTGTTCCGGATGCTGAACGGATCGGTTACGGTGCCATTGCCGGCGCCGTTGTCGGTCTGTCCGTCGCGAATACCCAGCACCTTGCCGAACGTGTAGTTCGTCAGGAAGACGACGGGACCTGACTGCTTTTGCCACGACAGTTGCAGCGAGTTGTAGTTCGCGTAGCTACCGTGATAGAGCAGGTAAACGTCTTGGTAGACGTTCAATGGGCGCCAATCGTTCGCATTGAAGGTTAGTGCATAGTTTGGTTGACCGGCGCATACCAGCGGCTGGTTGTTGAACGGAGTGCTGCTGGTGCAGGACGGTGCGTTCGGCGACATGAGCTTGCCGTAGTTCGTTCCGCCACTGTTCGCACCGGTGGGATCGGGCAAGAACAAACCGCCGGGGTTTATGTTGTTTTGATCCCCGACCTTGCCGTTGCCACCGTCGATCCATTCGTTCTGGCTCTTGTTGCCGACATAGGAGACCTCGAAGACTGACCTCCATGGCAACGCCTGAGAAATGGTGACGTTCCAGTCCGTGGTGAGAGGAGTTTTGTTGTCCCCAGGCAACAGACCGTAAACGGTAGCGCCATTCTGAGCGACGCTCGACGGAGGAATGAATCCGGGCGCGCCTGAATCAATCTGGTTATATCCAGTCTGAGTTGCAGCAGTCTGGAACGTGAACGCTCCCTGAGGCCCGGTAGCGGCATCAGCAACCTGAGTCGATACCTGGTAGTGGAATACGGCGAAGCCGGCGCGTAAAACCGTCTTTCCGGTTCCGAAGATATCGTAGGCCAAGCCGACGCGAGGTTCGTAGTAGAACAGCGGGGAAACCATGCCGGAAAGCGGCACGTTCGGAGTGTTCTGATGCCACTGCAAACCGGTGTTATTCGGCGCAGACGACACGAGCCCAGTCGGGCCATAAACATTTTGAGAATACACGGCTGGATTCCAGACCTGGAAGCCTTGCGGTGTCCCATACCACTGGCCGACGTGGTCAAAACGCAATCCATAGTTCAGGGTGAGTTGGCGGTTTGCTTTGAACGAATCCTGAGCGTACAACGACCACTGGTGGAACTTCAGGTCGTTCGTCGGGAATGAGCTGACCTGCTGGTAGTTGCCCGTGCGGCCGAGAAGGAAGTCGGCCACGACGTTGCCCGAGCTGTTCGGTCCCCATCCCAGGTTGTAAGTGCCATTGTCGCCCGGCCCAAGGCCGCCGGCTGACTGCACGTTTTCGCTGGTATCCCAGTAAAAGCCAGCTTTCAGAGTATGCGAGCCGATGACTTTGGTGAAGTTGTCGTAGAGGGCAGGATCTTTCTTGGTTGCCCCGAAAGCACCGCTTTGGAAAGTGCCATCGAACGAGAATTCCTCGATGTTGGGGAACGCGCCGCCCCATGGACCCTCAAAATTCGGGATTTGGTCACTGGTGTGGCCAAACAGGCCATTGACGTTAAACCCGAGCGCTTTGCGACTCACGGCCTTTGCGTCGGCAAGGGTGCTGGGGTTGATGTAGCGGGCTAATGTGAACACAAGTTCGTTGGTGGTAGTTGGGCTGAAGACGTGGGTGAAGTTCGCCATGACTTCCTGCGAAGTCGTAGCGGCAACCACGTTCGACGGATAAGGAAGGGTCCATGGTGGAGTCCACCAGACGCCGACCGGGTGCTGGTCCTTTTCAATTTGGCGGGTGTAAGACACCGACAGCTTGCTGTTATCGCTGATGGCGTAATCCACCTTGCCGGTCGCTTCCCAGCGATTCTGCGGAACTGTGCTGATGTACTGATAGTTGTTCCAGCCGTTGCTAGCCGAGGGAGTGATATTCGCCTTCGGCATCAATGCGGCTATGCCGACGATGTTCGGATCATAATCACTCGTGGGCATAGTGTTCTTTCCGGTAGGCAACGCGTAGGGCGTCGAATACGCGTACTGCCAGACGGCCGAACTGGAAAGGCAGCTCAAGAGAGTCGTATTGCTTCCGCATCCCGAAACTGGCGTCGTGCCGGGGACGCCGTTGATTGTGGTCTCGCTGAAGTCGCCGGAGAGCTGTTCTGCCGTAGGTACGTTGTAGTTGATCGGGGTGGCAGCGGGGTGCTGGTCCATGTATTCATAGCCGGCCCAGAAGAAGACCTTCTGTTTTCCGTGATTGAGGAACGGAATTGGACCGCCGATATTGCCGCCCATGTAGTAGTAATGCTCGTCGGAGTTGGGGATGCCCTGGCTATGCGCGTAAGCATCGTCAGAGTTCAGAGCGCTGTTACGAGCGTAGAAGTAGCCCTCGCCGTGGAACTGATTTCCGCCGCTCTTGCTGAAGGCCTGGAAGATCACGGGCCCCTTGGCGTATTCCGCGCTGTAGGAGGACATCAGGACTTTGACTTCGGAAACCATGTCCTGGTTGATATTCGCGATCTGCGTGCCAGCGTTGCCGGGATCGACCAGGTTTGCGCCGTCAAGCATGAAGGCCATCGCGCCGTTGGGCTGAGTGCCGTTCGCGGAGTAGGCGCCGACCGGACCATTATTGGTGCCAACGACCTTGTCATTGAAGGCCGACCCCTGACTCAAGCCGTTCGTCAATGCCATACCAGGCATGACTTTTAACAATTCGCCAGCGTCGCGACCGACAATCGGAGTGTCCTGAACCAGTTCCGTATTGAGGGTGGTGCTTACCTCGGCGTTGTCGGGAATGACAGCATCCGCGCCGGCTTTGATTTCGACGGTTTCGGAGACGTTTCCGACTTCAAGTTTGATGTTGGAGAGGGTATGGTTGTCGCCCTGCGAGAAGGTGATGCCGCTCCGGTCCCAAGTCTTGAATCCGGGAGCCTCGACCGAAACCGAGTACGTGCCGGGCTGAACCGCAGTGATCGTGAAGTAGCCCGAACCGTTCGACACAGTCGTACGGACGTCGCCCGAAGCAGCATTCTTCATGGTGACTTTTGCGTTGGGCACGACAGCACCGGCCGAATCGGCAACGGTGCCGGTTAACGTTCCAGTGAGCTGCTGGGCTACGCTGACCGAAACCAGCAGAGTGAGAACCAGCAAGCAAGCCAGCGAGCTGCCGATTTTCCGGAATGCCGCTGCGCTAAGAATAGAGTTAATCATTGACCCTCCGCCTCCACAGCCTTGTGGCGCTGTATCTGGCTGCCTAAAACGGTTCAAAACGGTTTTGTGGGTAATACAAACACACTAGTGAGACCAGTGACCTTTTAATCTCTGGGGAGAGCCACTGTCAAGAAGAAAAAACGTTTTTCCTCCAACCAATAACGTTTTTCCAAGCACTTATGCATCTTTGTGCATGATCAGCGAAAAATGGGAGTACACTACTGGGGTTTTTGGGGCGCGAACGGCGGGTTCGAGGTGGGGTATGTCGCGAATTCTCCTCTTTATTACCGTTAGTTTCGGTTTTTTGGCCGCTTTTCCCCTCCTTTCTCAGACAAACTCAACGCAAGAACCGACCTCTCCCGTCATTCACACGACGACGCGGGAAGTTGTGCTTGATTTGGTGGTACGTGACAAGCATCGTCACGCCGTGACGGATTTGCGCCCAGAGGAGGTGGAAATCTACGAAGACGGTGTCCGGCAGGACGTCCGGGTGTTCCAGGGGATTGGGGGCAAGGAGCAACTGGAGAGCGAACGACACGCCGCAGCAAGCCAGAGCCCGACAGCGGCAAACCCCAAAGAGCAACTGACAGCGCTAAATTCGATGCGACAAGTGAATTTCGTTTCGGTGGTGTTCGCCGACATCGCTCCGCTGAACCTTGAGTTCGCGCGCCGAGCGATGCAGGAGTTCCTCAAGAGCGACACCTTGCCGAACACTTACGTAACGATCTACCGGCTGGATCAGCATCTAGGCGTCATTCAGCCCTACACCAGCGACAAGGAGCTGTTGGCCAAGGCGGTCGATCAAGCAGCCACGGGGTTGCACTCACAGCTCGGGACTGGTCCGTCTTCGGTGGTGGCGAGCAGTACCGTGGCCACATTGCAAGCGCAAGCTGAGAACATTCTTGCTTCACCGACGACTGGGCAGGCGACTACGCAGGCTGTCGACAATGAACTCAACAATCCGCTTGCAGCGATTGCCAAGGATCCGCTGTTCACAGCGAATGCGGCGTCCGAAGATGTGTCTGTGACGCTTGGGACTGCGATCTTGACGCAAGCCTTGTTGGCCAAAGGGCTTCGTTTTGTGACCAATCTGTCCGATGGCATGAACTCCCTGGATGCTCTGCGGGCGCTGGTAAACAGTGAGGAGAAGCTGCCGGGCCGAAAAATCGTGCTGTATTTGGCGGATGGCCTGCAGCTTCCGATGAACCGGCGCGAAGTGGTGAACGATCTCATTAGTTATGCAAACCGCGCGGGAGTGTCGTTTTACACGGTGGACACGCGTGGCTTGAACGTGGACGATCCGATGGCGGACGCACTGGCGGCACAGAAGCGGACTGGAGCGGAGAGTAGCGTGGCGGTCACCGACCCGCACACTCAGATTTTCGAAGAAGATGACGTGCAATTGACGGCCGTGGCCAGTAAGCAACTGGCGATGCGGGAACTGGCCGAGGCAACCGGCGGATTCGCGGTGACGAACACGAACGAAATCGCGTTGCCCATGCAGCGGATGATGGAGGATATCCGAACTCACTACGAGCTTGCATACTCCCCAACCTCGACGTTGTACGACGGGCATTTCCGAAAGATCGAAGTGAAGGTCACTCGACCGAAAGTGACGGTGCAGACGCGCAGGGGATACTACGCGGTTCCGGACCTGAATGGAGAGCCGCTGCAGCCGTATGAATTACTTGCGTTGAATGCGATGAACAAGCAACCGGCGGCAGAGGTGTTCCCGTACAAGTTTGCCGCAATGAAGTTCCGGCCTGAACAGCAGGCGGTCGAGTATGAAGTGACGTTCGAAGTTCCGCTATCCGGACTGAAACCGGTTTCCGATCAGAAAACAGGGCAGGCGCATTTTCAGGCGGGTCTGGTGGCGTTTATCCACGACAGTTCCGGGGAAGTGGTTAAGAAAGTCAGCCGCGAATTGGCTCGAGACACGCCGATATCGTCGCTGCCGCAACTGGGAAATGATCGGATTCTCTATGCCGAGCCGGTGCAGCTACCTGCCGGTCACTATGTAATCGACACAGCTGTTACCGACGAACCGAGCGGCCAGACATCGGTGAAGCGAGTTTCGCTATTTGTGGATCCGGCGAAAAATCTGTCTCTGAGTTCGCTACAGTTAGTGAGGCGGTTTGAACCATTGGCAGGACCGCGCAATCCGATGAGCCCCTTCGAACTGGAGAACGGTCGCATTACGCCGACGCTGACGGATGCGGTGGCTGCGGGGCCGGTGAGTCTGTACTTCGTTGTCTATCCGGCCAAGCCAGGGGATGCGCCAGCGACGAAGGTTATGCTGCAATTACTGAGGGACGGAAAAGAAATCGCACGCAAGCCTTTGAACCTGGCGTCGCCGGATACCGACGGCTCGATCCCGATGCTGGTGCAGCTTTCTCCCGATCCTGGGCAGTGCGATGTGCTGGTCACTGCCAAACAGGGGGCGTCGACCGCGCAGGCGAGTCTGTCGGTCCGGATACAGTAAGATCAATTTCTTTGTTGGTAGTCATTGGTTCTGGGGTTCGCGTCGAAATTTCGTCGAGATAACAGCCAGTTTGTCGGAGCTTGATTCACCATGGCGGCAATCTTGCTACGAAAGCGCTCTCTTTTCACGAGTCTTCTGATCGTATGCGCGGCGGGGAATCTCAGTGCGCAGGGCATCGCCCCTCCATTCATTTCCGGTAGCTCAGACCAGAGAACACCGACAAAGGACCTCGTTTTCAAAACCAGCGTCCGCCGCGTGACTGTTGACGTAGTCGTTTCCGATTCGCTCGGAAGGCCGGTCTCCGGATTAACCGCTGATGATTTTTCGGTTGCGGAAGACGGCAAGGTCCAGAAAGTGCGTTCCTTTGATATCCACAATTTCGACCCCCTCTCGGATTCTCTTCCGAAGGTTCCGTCCGTTCTTCCCGCCAACACTTTCGTGAATGTTCCGACAGGGCCGGAGCGAGGACCGCTCTACGTGTTGCTACTGGACTTGTTGAACATGGAGGTTTCGGATCAGCCAACGGCTCGCAAGCAGTTGCTGGAGTTCATACGCAACAAGCCGGATGGCACTCGCTTCGCAATTTTCGTGTTGAGCGACCGGCTCTATCAAGTGCAGGGATTCAGCGAAGACCGCAATCTGCTGGCTGAGGCGGTTGATCCCAGGAATCCTCGTTCCCGGATTCCCAAGATCTTTCTGTATGCGGACAACTATCGTCCCTACATTTCGACCCCGGCGGTGTTCGCGCAAATAGGCGACTACTTGGCGGACTTGCAGGGCCGGAAGAATCTGATCTGGTTTTCCAGTTCGTTCCCATCGACGATCATGCCCAATTCCGATCCTCAGACTGAGGCATTGAGCGTCAACGACCAGATCAAAGAAGCCACGGACAGTCTGGCACGAGGACGGGTCGCCGTATATCCAGTCGATGTGCGTGGAGTTGTGGCGACCAGTCTGATGGCGAGCGATTCCTCGGCGGCGGGCAGTGGTTCGGGAATGGCGGCCGATGCGATGCTCAACGCGACCTATATGACCGAAGAGGAGATCGCCCGATCGACGGGAGGACACGCGTTTAATAATACGAATGACTTAGCCGGCGCCCTTACCGCAGCAACGGAAGCGGGGGGACGTTATTACACCCTCACGTATTCTCCGAGCAATCAGAATTATGACGGACGTTTGCGGCGGATTAAGATCGAAATCGCGAAGAAAGGGTGCCGCTTGGAGTACCGGCGGTCTTATTACGGCAATGCGGATCCAAGGAAGACCGAAGCTGTGAAGGAGAAAACAGCCTCGGCCGAGTTGACTCCTTTGGGATTGGATAAACCTTCCGATTCTCTGTATCCCAACATGCAGCACGGCGCACCCATGGCGCATCAATTGCTATTTCGCGCGCATATCCACACGTTATCGCAGGCAGCGAAGGCGAGTCATGAGCAGATGGGCAAGCTGGCGGATCAGGCGGATGCGTCCAGCGAGCGCCGGAATGGTAATGATGCGAAGCGCGCGCATTCGACGAAACTGCAGACTTATCAAATCGACTACACCATAGCGGCGCGCTATCCACTGCTGGAAATCGCGGCAGCTGCTTACGACGACGACGGGAAGATTTTGAATGCTGCAATTCAAAGAGTGATGGAGCAGCGGGAGCAGTTTCCGGACGCACCCAAAGGCGGAGCAATTTACCGTGTGCAACAACAATTCGATGTACCGGTGAACGCGGCGACGGTGAGAGTTGCAGTGCGCGACGTAGCCACGGATAACGTGGGAGCATTGGAAATCAAACTGCCGCTTGCTCCGGATGGGACAGCGCCGAGTTCTGGCGGACGCCTCGTTGATTCTGCAGTTGAATCGCCAGATCAAACAAAGCTGCCGTAACGGCAGACAAGCACAAGACAAATCGATGCGCTATATTTGTTGAAACTTGTCCGATACCACTGGAACCGGGGAAATGTTTGCAATCATCAGCGGTGGAGGGAAGCTAAGGTCCCTCGCGGTATTAATTATTTGCGTGCTCCGGCTCTGCTTCCCTATATGTGTTGCGGCTCAGGCCAATCCTGCCAGCTTTTCCGATGTGGTCGCGCGAGCCACCGCGGCTCGCGACGCAAATGACATTCCTCAGGCGATCGAACTGTTCCGGCAAGCCCTGAAGCTCAATTCGCAATGGGCTGATGGATGGTGGTTTATCGGGGCTCTTGAGTACGGTACGGGAGGATACTCCGCTGCCGAGGAGGCGCTGTCGCGTTACATCGACCTGACTCCGAATGCCGCGCCGGCTCTGGCAATTCGCGGATTGTGCGAGTTCGAAAGCGCGGACTACACGAAATCACTGACGGACATTGAGCGGGCGCTGGCGCTTGGAGCCGCGAACCAGTCGCGCAATGAGAAGATTCTCCGCTACCACGAAGCGCTGTTGCTGACCCGCACAGGAAAATTTGAAGACGCGCTTCGCAGCTACGCATTCTTCACCAGCGAAGAACCGAATCCGGAGTTGCTGGTGGCGATCGGACTGGCTGGTCTCCGGACGCCGCTGCTTCCGAAAGAATTGAAGGCGGATCAACAAGATCTCTATGCGACGGCAGGAAAGGCGGCATTCGACCTCATGCGGCGAGATAAGGATTCCGCCCGGGCAGAATTTCAGCGGATCTTCGAGCGGACTCCCGCGGTGCCGAATGCACACTATCTATATGGCTACCTGTTGTACGCCTCTGATCCGGAAGAGGCCGAAGTGGAACTCAAAAAGGAGTTGGAGATAAATCCCAAGAACGCGGCGGCCGAAGTCATGCTGGCCTGGATTCCGCTCATGAGGAATGACGGCAGTGATGCGCTGCCTTACGCTGAAAGGGCTGCGGCGGAAGACCCGTCCCTGGCCAGCGCGCAACTCGTGTTGGGACGAGCGCTGACGGAAACAGGCGACCCGAAAGATGGAATCGAACACCTGGAGAAAACTGCACAATTGCAGCCCGACAATCTGGAAGTACATCTGGCGCTGGCCAAGGCGTACTCGAAATCGGGTCGCAAAGAGGATGCGCGGCGCGAGCGATTGCTGTGCCTTGAGATGACCAAGAATGATACGGCGCCGACTACACATCCTTAGCTCGCTAGCGGTCTTGCTGATTGCAATGGTTCGAATTACGGCCTCGTCCGGGAATCCGCCAGCGAAGACGGAGACGGCGTGCGTTTCATGCCACCGAGAGCGGTCGGAGAGCCAGCCGCAAACGCCGATGGGGCGGGCCATGGCGCTGCCGGGCGCGAATCCGGTTCTGCGGGATGTCCCTAAGGTGACGGTTCGCAAGGGTCCGTATACCTACACGGTGGAAACCCGCGAAGGGCAGAGCACATACAGCGTGACCGATGGGACGCGGACGATTACGTTGCCGATTCCGTGGAATTTTGGCGCGGGCGCGCAAACCTGGATTTTGGAGCACAACGGGCGCCGCTATGAAAGCGCCGTGAGCTACTACCCGTCCATTCCCGGGCTGGATTTCACCACCGGCGACGAAGATCTGAAGCCACAAAATCTGGACGATGCCGTCGGGAGGGAAATCTCTATGGCGGAGCAGAAAGTCTGCTTCGGTTGCCATTCCAGCAACTCTCTTACGAATGGAAAGCTGACGCTCGAATCACTGCGGCCCGGAGTGACCTGTGAACACTGTCACGCGGGAACGAGCGGCCATGTGAGCGACGCATTGAATGGCGAATTCGATTCGGCGCCGCCGGATTTGCGCAAAAAATCGTCGGAAGACATTTCGAATTTTTGCGGGCAATGTCACCGAACCTGGGAAACTGTGGTGCGCAATCATTGGCGCGGAGAATTGACGGTCCGGTTTCAGCCGTATCGATTGGCGAACAGTAAGTGCTTTGACGGGACGGATCCGCGCATCAGTTGCATCGCATGTCATGACCCGCATGTGGATGTTATCCGGCAGGATTCTTCCTACGATGGCAAGTGTTTCGCGTGCCATTCGTCTGTTGCGACTAATGCAAGTTCGTCGAGCAGCGATCTTATCCATCCGCGAACCTGCCCTACGGCGAAGTCCGATTGCGTGAGTTGTCACATGCCAAAGGTGAAGTTACCCAACGGGCATCTGACGTTCACGGACCATCAGATTCGGATTGTTAAGGCAGGGGAGGCGTTTCCAAATTAACGCCACTGTGGCTAAAGCCCCGCGCGATAGGACGCCTCAACGTGGCCCCCGGAAGGGCCGCTCTTGCACTGTTCGGCAGACTTCGCGTTGAGCCATGTATAACATCGCGCCAAAGCCTGGTGTCCTAGTTACGATCCAGGGATGCTAATGGCTGAGTTTCAGGGTTTAGCGGATGGATAAATCGCGATCAAGTGATTGCGCACTTTCGGGTGCAGCAGCTTTCCGTTCGTACGGGAAAAAAGCACCTGTGATTCCTGCACCGGCATATGGCAGTCAACGCAGTTGGAGGAGATCTTGTCGCCGAGCTTCGGATATTCACCACATTGCTTCGGTTGATGGCACGTAAGGCAAGCGGACGAGAACGCAGACGCGTCGCGCTGCGTTGTGTGTGGGTTGTGGCAGGTCGTGCAAGTCAGAGTGGTTGTGGATTGAAAGCAGCGACTCCTGCGCAGGAGTTGTACCTGGTTTCCGTGAACGTCAACCGCGTCCTCTGCGCTGACGTAGGGAATGTCGATGTAGTCGCGCAGGTCGTCACCCGGCAGAAACGAAAGCGACGGCGCGATCGGCGTTCCGTTGCCGGAGTGGCAAAGCCCGCAGACATCCGTCTGGCGATCGCGATCGAGTTTTGCGGGATTCACGATCAGCTTCCGGAGTTCCAGTCGGCAGACGAGGAGTTTGCCGGTGGAGCACGACGTGCTTCTCCCCTGGGCCGTGACATTTCTCGCACATAATCCCCAACACCAGACTGTTCTTCCGATAGCGATTGACCGGTGGCGGCATCCATTCGAAGTAACTTGCGTGACACTCGAGACAGCGTGGAATGATGTCCTTGTCGAAGTGAGGAGAACCATCGGGATAGCTTGGGCTGTTGACCCAACTGCCGGTTTCGGTCCAGTAGGTGACGGGCAATTGGAAGAGCAGATCGCCTTTCCAGAATAGGTAGCTCTGTCCTTTGCGGGGCAACCCGGCGACGATGTCGATGCGTTCCGTGCGGGAAAAGGATTTTCCAGGGCCTGGTTCCTCGACGGCGCTCTGGAAATATCCGTCAGGCCCGGCGGTCATTCGAAAGTGCAGATATGGATTCGAGGTACGCATGATGTTGGCGTCCGTCGAGAAGCTGCCTTTTACGGTTTGCGCGCTGGGCCAACTGGTTGCGAAGTGATGCGCCGTTTCGAAATAAGTCTTAGCCTGATCCTGGTGGCAGGAGCGACACGCCTGATCGCCAGCATAGTCGGCGCGGGCGGGTGGTTTTTTCACGGCCGCAGATGCCGTGGCCTGCCGAGGCTGAACCGCTCCGGAACCGGGCGTCAGCAGGAAAAGCAGAAACGGAAGATAAAACAGCAAGACTCGAGGGGAATTGTTACGCCCTAACAACTCCACATCCTTCCTGATGCCCCATGTTGCCCGAGATCGCTTGCAGGTCGCGCAGTGGCTCTATTATGCTCAATTGGCTGGAAAGTGTCACTCGTAAGGTTGGCTTAGCCGATTATTGGCGCATTCATGCATTCTGGGCTTCTGAAGTTTTGTCTGGCGCTTGCGGCCGCTCTGGCTGCAACCCCTTCAACTTTTGCCTGCACCGCTCCCAAAGTCTTGGAAGATAAAGCACAGGCGCATCCAGATGCCGATATTTTTGCGGACATCGGAACCTGGTTCGGGGATCGGAAGCAGTACGACTGCGCTCTGGAAGCGTTTCAGAAGGGACTCAAATTAGAGCCCGGGTCCGCAAAGCTCTATTACCTTATTGGCCTGACTTTGTACGCGTCCGGTCATCCAGACGAGGCGCTTCAGCCGCTGGCGAAGTCGATTTACCTCATGCCGGACGTCCTTAAACCGCACCTGCTGCTGGCCTCCGCGATGGATCAACTTCAACGCCGCGAGGATGCGAGAAGAGAATGGAGTGCAGCTCTGCGCATCGACTCCAAATCGGTCGAGGCCTTCGACGGCATTGCGAAATCGCTGATCGCTGACGGAGATTACGCTTCGGCGATCGAGGTGTTGCGGGAGGGGCCGCGGAACGAGACCCTGACGCTGGATCTGGCGCTGGCCTATGGCAAAGGCAACATGCTAGACAAAGCGGCAGAGGTGCTGACTCAGGCTCTGCAGAAGACTCCGTCGTCGTTCGCTCTGACATCCGCATTGGTGACGGTTTATGTCCGGCAAGTGCACTATCAGGATGCAGTACATCTGGCAGAGAAACAGGCGCGGCTTCATCCCGCGAATCTCGATGCCCAAAGACTTTACTTGCGGGTGCTGGTTTTGGACGGCGACTCGGCTACGGCGCGGCCAGTGGCGCGCAAACTGCTCGCCGCACATCCGCACGATTTTGACTTTCTATATCTGAACGGAATTTTAGAGAATCAGGAAGGGAAGTACCCGATCGCGCGCACGCATTTGCAGGAGGCGGTCAAGCTGAATCCTGACTACTACAATGCGCGCTACAATCTCGGGGTTGCGCTGTTGGAGCTTAAGGATCCCGAGGGAGCACGAGAGCAATTCGAGAAGGCCCTGGAACTTGGTGCGACAGAGCCTGAAGTCCGTTTCAAGTACGCCACGGCGCTGCGCAATCTGGGCCAAACCGACAAAGCAAAGGAACAACTCAAGCTATACCAGGAACAGATACAGGCGAATGAGAAGCGCGCCTTGTCAAACAGCAAGACTGCACAAGCCGACAAGGAGATGGAGTCGGGGGAGACGGAAAAGGCGATCGCGGACTATCGCGAAGCTCTGGAAGCGACTCCACAGGATGCGCACTTGGCGTACAAGATGGCGATGGCTCTCGACAAGAAAGGCGACGCCGAGGGAGAACGTGCGGCTTTGGAACAAGCGATCAAGACCGATCCTGGATTCGCTCTAGCTCAAAACCAACTGGGGTATCTGGATTCGAAGGATGGAGATTCGGCTTCTGCCGAAGAACACTTTCGCGCGGCAGTAAAAGCCGCTCCCGCTTATACCCAGGCTTGGATCAGCCTGGCTGCCACGCTCGGCATGGAGTCCCGCTATTCCGAAGCACAGCAGGCGCTCAGCAGCGCGCTCAAGCTTGAACCAGAGAACGCGGATGCGCTCCAACTCCGCAAAGACCTGGACGCAGCCCAGCAGCCTCGCTAACGCCGGCAATATCTGAGGAAGAATCCGCAATGAAGAATCGGAAGCCTGGGGAGTGGACAAGGCGGCAGGTGCTCCGCACGCTGCCGACGATGCTCACCCCACTCTTGATTCCCCGGCAAGTATGGTCCGCAACTAAACCTGCAAAGCTTGGGCCCTATTCCCGTTTCGTCGACGTTGCCGCCAGCGCGGGACTCACGCAGGTCATGTACTACGGCGAACCCGATCACAATACCTACATTGTCGAGGTGAATGGGGCGGGGTGTGCGTTTTTTGACTACGACAATGATGGTTGGATGGACGCATTCATCCTCGGAGGCAGGCGTCTGGACGGTGTTCCGCACGGAGCCAGCAACAAGCTGTATCACAATAACCGCGATGGAACGTTTTCTGATGTCACCGAGAAAGCCGGTCTGGTGGATGCGGGCTGGGCCTGCGGAGTCTGTGTCGGCGACTACAACAACGACGGCTTTGAGGATCTCTATCTGACCTACTATGGGCAGAACCGGCTCTACCGGAATAACGGGGATGGTTCTTTCACTGACGTTACGGAGAAGGCTGGTTTGCACGAGTCCAAGCTTCGCTTCGGCTCCGGCTGCACGTTTGTCGACTATAACCGTGACGGCTTGCTGGACCTGTTTGTCTCCAACTATGTGGAGATTGATCTGGCCACGGCTCCCAAGCCATCACTGCAAGTCCCCAATTGCAACTACGAAGGAGTTCCGGTGAACTGCGGACCGGGAGGGTTGGGAATCCCTCATCACTCGCTTTACCGAAACAACGGAGATGGAACATTTACCGATGTCTCGAAAGAATCCGGCGTGGCTGCGATGCGCGGGTCTTACGGATTTACGACTGTTGCCTTCGACGCGGATGAAGACGGATGGCAGGACATTTTTGTCGCATGCGACGCCACACCAAGCATGCTTCTGATGAATAATCGCGACGGCACCTTCAGGGAGGAAGCATTGCTGCGCGGCGTAGCTCTGGGCATGGCTGGAGAGCCCTTGGGAGGAATGGGAGTCGGTATTGGAGATTTTGATCTCGACGGGCACATCGATCTGGTGAAAACGCATTTCGTCAATC
Organism: uncultured Acidobacteriota bacterium; assembly: GCA_963700225.1. GTDB lineage: Bacteria > Acidobacteriota > Terriglobia > Terriglobales > Acidobacteriaceae > Sulfotelmatobacter. The sequence continues at coordinate 95,284 of CAVOWU010000006.1, read as the reverse complement.
AGGCCACCGGTGTTTATCGGAATAACGGAAAGGCGGAGTTTGAGGAGGTCACCGCCCGAGCCGGGCTTGCGGGCGAGCGTCGCTTTGCCGGTTGGGGAACGGGATTAGTCGACCTCGACAATGATGGTTATCCCGATATCTTCATTGCCAACGGAACGTTTGCCCCGGAACTGGAGAAGCTTTACAGCAAGTACCCAGCAAAGAATCCGCGCGTAATCTGGCGCAATCAGGGCGATGGAACATTTATTGAGCTGGGTGACGAGACGGGGCCGGCGATCTCTTCGCGGCATATCAGCCGCGGATGTGCCTTCGGCGATTTCGACAATGATGGCGACCTGGATATCCTGATCATGAACCGCAATGAGCCGCCGACTTTGTTGCGCAATGACGCTCCTGCCGGGAATCATTGGTTGAAAGTGCGGTTGGAGGGGACGAAGAGCAATCGCAGCGCGATTGGCTCGCGAGTGCTCGTGCGCTACGGAGGGAAGGTTCAGGCCCAATGCGTCACGAGCCAGAGCAGCTTCCTGTCGTCCAACGATCCGCGACTGCATTTCGGTCTGGGAGCGGCGACCACTGCGGAGATTGAAATTCACTGGCCTACTGGAGCGAGCGAGACCCACGCAGCTGTTGCGGCCGATCAACTGGTAACCGTCCGTGAGGGCGAAGGCATCGTTAAAGGGCGGCCGTTCCGCTAGGTATTCGTGCGACTTCCGGCGCATGGGATACTATTCGTCACTTCCCGAATTCGTTGGCCATGTCTCGGTGAAGTGGGGTTTGCGATGAAACTCGATCGATCTCTGCTGAGAACCCTGCCGAAAGTATTGCTCCACGAACATCTGGATGGAGTGCTGCGTCCGGAAACTGTCATCGAACTGGCCAACAGAGTTGGCTACACCGACCTTCCAACAGCTGACCCCGGAGCGCTTGCCCACTGGTTTCACCAAGGCGCGAACCAGGGCAGTCTCGCGAAATATCTGGAGGGATTCAAGCACACCATAGCCGTTACCCAAACCGAAGAGGCCCTAGAGCAAGTGGCTTACGAGCAAGCCGAAGATCTCAGCCGCGACGGGGTCGTGTACTACGAAACGCGCTTCGCGCCACTGTTTCATACGCAGGGAGGATTGACGCATCAGCAGGTGGTTTCCGCGGTGCTGAAAGGGATGGCGCGCGGAAGACAGGAATTCGGCGTGCGGTCCGGATTGATTATCTGCGCGATGCGCAATATGAATGTATCGCTGGAGATGGCAGAACTTGCAGTCGACTTCCGCGAGCGCGGGGTCGTTGGATTTGATCTGGCGGGAGAGGAGGGTGGCTATCCTCCGAAGAAACATGTCGACGCATTTCACTACATCCAGCGGGAAAACTTCAATATCACGGTTCATGCAGGGGAAGGATTCGGGAAAGAGTCGATTTGGCAGGCGATTCAGTACTGCGGCGCACATCGCATCGGCCATGGCACGCGACTAATTGATGACATCGCGGTTGCTGATGGCAAGGCCGTCAAACTGGGCGACCTTGCGCAGTATGTTCTGGACAAGCGAATTCCCCTCGAGATCTGTTTGATCAGCAATGTTCACACTGGGGCGACTCCGAGTCTTGAGCAACATCCTTTCAAGATCCTTTACCAGGAAAAGTTCCGAGTCACGTTGAACACCGATAATCGCCTGATGAGTGACACCTCGATGACCAAAGAGTTTGAAGCTGCAGCGGAAACGTTTGGGCTCACCATCGACGACTTCGAGAAGATCACGATTAACGCAATGAAGAGCGCCTTCCTGCCCTACGACCAGCGCTGCGACATCATCTACAAATCGATTAAGCCTGGGTACGCGCATATTCGGGAGGGGATGGCGAGATGAGACTGAACTGCCGATGCGCGTTCGCACACATTTTGTTTGCGGTGATGATGGCGTGTGCGGTTATGGCTCAAGCGGGCGCTACCGCACGGCCAATTCCTGTGAAAGTAGTTGTAGTCACGATGTTTGAGCGCGGCGAGGATACGGGCGATGTTCCAGGTGAATATCAGCTATGGGTCGAGCGCGAGCATCTCGACCAGATTCTTCCGCTGCCCGCAGGCTATCGCCATGTCCGCATGAACAAAGACGGAGTCATGGGCATGGTCACTGGAGTTGGAACCGCAAAGGCTGCGGCTTCCGTGATGGCGCTGGGACTTGATCCGCGCTTCGATCTGACCAAGGCTTATTGGATTGTTGCGGGAATCGGTGGAGGCGATCCGGCCGATGTGTCGTTGGGGTCGGCTGTGTGGGCTGACTATGTAATCGATGGTGATCTGTCGTTTGAGGTCGACGCACGACAGATCCCGGAAAGTTGGCCTACCGGATATGTCCCGCTTCGCAAAGGAACTCCTTACGAGCAACCGATGACAGCCGACTATGGCGAAGTGTATACGCTCAACTCGGACCTCGTGGCTTGGGCGCTGCACCTGACGGAACATATCGTCCTCCCGGATACGGATAAGCTGCGACAGTTTCGCTCACGCTTCCCTGATTTTCCGAATGCGCTCAAGCCACCGTTCGTGACCAAAGGTGCGACGCTCTCGGCAGGCACTTTCTGGCATGGTTCGAGGCTGGACGAATGGGCGAACGCCTGGACCCGTTACTACACCGGCGGGAAAGGGAATTACATGGTCGCGGCCATGGAAGATACGGGCACGATGCAGGCCCTCACTTTTCTGAGTAAGGCGGGACGCGCGGATTTAAACCGCGTTCTCGTGCTCCGTACGGTCAGCAACTATGATCGCGAACCGTCGGGTGCGGGCGTTGCGGAAAGTTTGAAAGAGATGGTCTCGGGAAACTATTCGGCGTACATGCCTGCCTTGGAAGCTGCTCAGACGGTTGGCGACAAAGTTGTGCGCGACATTGTTGAACATTGGGCGGAGCGACAAGGCGCAACTCCTCATGCTCAGTGAGTGCGCGGGACGCATTTTTCTGGAGCGTTCAGCGGGCGAGAGTCGCCAGAGTTTCCGCCAGCACCAAGGCGCCACGAGCGATGTCTTCGGGAGAGGCATATTCATCTGGCCGGTGGCTGTAGCCGTTGCGGCAGGGGATGAACAACATCGCGACCGGCGCGATTCGAGACATGAAGAGCGAATCATGATAGGCCCGACTCGTCATGGCCAGGTAATCGAATCCATGCTTCCTGCAAGCGTCGCTTAAGGCAGATACGATCACCGGCCCGGACTCTGCGGGCGCGTCTGCGTTCAGCAACTCCGAGTGAATCTTTACCTGCCGTTTGGCAGAAGTTGCCGTGCACGATTCTTCAAGCTTCTGGATGACCGCGTCGCGACGCCGAAGGTCGGTGTCGCGAATGTCGACGCTGAAGCGCACTCTGGCAGGGATGCTGTTAACGGCGCCAGGAAAGACTTCGCAGATACCTACTGTAGCTACGGTGTCGACGGCGCCGCTATTTCGGGCTGCGCCTTCAAGCGCGAGAATCAGTTCGGATGCGGCGCACAGGGCGTCACGACGGTCGGGCATTAAAACGCCGCCGGCATGTCCTCCGGAACCCTCGATCGTTACTCGCAGACTGGCTGGGGCCGCGATTCTTTCCACTACGCCGAGTGGCCTGTGTTCGCGTTCAAGAATCGGCCCCTGCTCGATATGAAGTTCGACGAAAGCCTTATAGTAGCCATCCGGAAGCTTCACATCTTCCAATTCTCCCGCGAGTCCAGCGCTGCGGCGAACGTCTTCCACGGATGCCCCATCGTTGTCCGTCAGTTTTCGCGCGGCGCCGGCCGAGAGTGTTCCCGCCAGCAGGCGACTCCCGATGCAACCGATGCCAAACCGGGTTGGCTCTTCGGAGGTGAAGATCAAAAGTTCGATCGAATGCCTGGGGCGCAATCCCGAGCGCTGAAGGGCGCGAATCGCTTCGAGTCCCCCGAGCACTCCGACGACACCGTCGTACTTGCCCGCATTCGGAATCGCATCGATGTGAGAGCCGGTTCCAATGGCGGGAGCTTGCGAATCGGAGCCAGGCCAGCGGGCGAATGTGTTGCCGGCCGCGTCGTCTCGCAGCACGAGTCCCGCATCTGCACATTGTTTCTTTAGCCAATCGCGCGCTTTGCGCTCGGTCGGAGTGAAGACGACGCGGGTGACGGCAGGCGGCTCCGCATCGGAGAACACGGCCAAGGCCTCAATCTCTGAAATCAAACGATCTTGATCGATTGCCAGTTTCATCGAATGCCAACCGACGGATGCCGGTTCCAGTCCTTATAGATGAGATATTTCGCAGGCACTTTGCCAATGGCGCCAAACCACTGCGGACACCAAGGGCCCATCCAGATGAAGTCTCCGGCGGTCACCGGATACCACGCGTCGCCGAGCCGATAGATCCCTCCACCTTCGAGCATGATCAAGCCGTGTTCCATGACGTGAATCTCAACCTGGCTGAGTGCGGCGCCGGGCTGGTAGACCATGGTATTCACTGCGAAATCGAAACTCATTTCGTCGGGCAGGAGGCACTTCACCTGCAGATCGGGATCGTCGTTGAGCGCGTGAGAAGAGATGGCGTCTTCACTGGAGACGATCGCGCGGGGAGGCTCGATTCCGGCGACGGCCAGGTAGGGTTTTTCGATGATCGCAACGCGGCTCGCTGCGGCGGCGACGACGTGGTGGGGTTCGCCCGCCGGGATGTAGGCATACCCGCGAGCCTTAAGTTGTGTTTTCTTTCCTTTTAACTCGATGCTGATTTTTCCTTCGATCACAAAGAGAAAGCGCTGGGCCGAGGTGTTGCCCAACTCTCCGGCGGGTTCGAACTCGGCTGTGTATTGGGTGAACGCTGCCCCCAATGCTGATCCGGCGTGCACGACGGCCACGCACTTACTCATGCCGGGCAGCGGAGTGCGAACGAAGGTGTCAGGCGTGAGCAGCAAATGATTACGGTGCTGAGAGCTTCTCGTTTGTCCGAGATCGTTGAGAGTTGGGTTATGCACGGAGTGTCCTTGTCTGGAATGTTGGGGCCGAGGCCAGTTGATCCAGCAGATGCAGGCCACACTCGATGGCCAGAGCTACGTCATCGACGGAAACGGACTCAGCCGGATCGTGGCTGATGCCGCCGGGAGTCCGCAGAAAAATCATCGCGGCGGGAACTTTTTCCGCCAGGATCATCGCGTCGTGCCCGGCTCCGCTTGCCATGCGGTGGTGTCGGCAGCCGGTCTTGACGATGGCCTCTTCGACCTGGGCGACTAGAAATGGGTCCATCCGTACCGCCGGTTGATTCATACGCTGGCTCGAGCGCACCGACAACCCGCGGCGCTCGGCAACGTCTTTGGCGTGACGAAGCAGATCCTCAACGGCGCGGTTGCGAACGGTGTCGTCACTGTGGCGCGCATCGAGCGTTACCTTCGCCTCGCCGGCAATTACGTTAGTCGCGCCGGGCTTGGTCTGCACGGAGCCAACTGTGGCAACGAGGCCGGGAATCGCTTTGGCTGTGTGCTCGACGATCGTAATCCACTCGGCCGCCGCAGCGACGGCATCAAATCGAAGATCCATGGGTGTGGTGCCCGCGTGGTTCGCGCGGCCGACAAATACTAACTCCGAGCGGCTCTGACCTGCGATCGTTTCGACTGCGGCGATCGGAAGATGCAGGCTTTCAAGCACAGGTCCCTGCTCGATGTGAAATTCCAAATAGCCGCGGACATCCTCGTGCAAACACGATTGGCCAATCTCTGCAGAATTCAGGCCGAAGCCTTCAATCGCTTGTCGGACGGAAATCCCTCGCGCGTCCGTTTGGTTCAGTAAATTTTCGTCGAGACGGCCGACTAACGCCCGGCTGCCGATGAATGGAGTGCCGAAGCGAACTCCTTCTTCCTCCGAGAAGCCGACGATTTCGATGGCATAGGGAAGCCTGTGGCCGTCAAGAGCTTCCAACAGTTCGACTGCGAGCACGACTCCGAGAGATCCGTCGTATGCACCGGCATTGGGAACGGTGTCGAGGTGCGATCCGATCAGGAGTTTCGGTGCTTCGGCTTCTTTCGCAGAATAGAGAGCGCGAAGATTTCCAGCGGCATCAACTCGGACCGTCGCTCCGAGCGGTTCCAGCCAAGCGGCAAAAGTTCGATGAACGTCGCGCATCGGCGCCGATAGAAATGTGCGCCGGGAGGAGCCGGCATCTTCGGAGAACGCCGCGAGAGTCTTGCAGCGGGCGATCACCTGCCGTGCGCGAGTTACTGTTTCTTGCTTCACTTGCTTCCGATCGTATGCCTACTAAGCCTCGCGGATGAGCTTTGCGGCTCCCCATCCGAGAACAACGAGCGTCATCAAAACCAGCCACGAATAATGATTCCCATAAGTTGCGACGGGATAGTGATTGCTTAACATCAGGAACACCACGGGAACTGCCATGAATGTGTTGTGCTTGGATCGCAGCTTAGCCTGGGCACCGAGCGACATATCGAACTTCGTTCCAGCGGCGGCGGCGGCAATCATTTTCCGCTGCGAAGGGAGAATCCGGAACCAGACATTCGCGGTCATGATGGTCCCGTAGATGGCGCCGACATGAATATACGCAGCGCGGCCGCTGAACGCGTGCAACAGTCCCCACGAAGCCGCGGCGGTCGCGATCAACGCAAATAGGACGAACGCCGGCTGCGATTTTCCCAACGGAGACTGAACCGCCCGATCATAAAGTATCCAGCCACCAACCACGGCTCCCAGGCCGATCGCGATTCCCGTGCCTTTAGAAATGTTGGCCACATCGGGATCGATCAGGCCGCTGCCGAGGTAGTACACAAGGAACAGGAGCACCATGCCGCCGAGCCACGTCATCAGGGCTTCCCAGCGAAACCAGTGGACCTGTTCCGCGCTGACCCCGAGAGATTTCTTCTTCTCAACCGAGTAGAATCCGCCGCTGTGCACCATCCAGACTTCGAGAGCTGAGCCGTCGGCGGCTGCTTTCTTCTCCAATCGAGTGAATTGGCCGTCGAGCCAGGTGAAGTAGTAGGTTTGGCCGACCCACATGATGCCGGCAAAAACGTGAAACCAGCGGAAGCCAAGATTCAGCCATTCTCGGATTGAAAAATCCACCTTAGGTCCCCCGGTACGTGGTGTATCCGTTTGCACTTAACAATAGCGGAATGTGGAAATGCGATTCGCCGTCACGCACCCGGAACGTAACTTCGACCACGGGATACAAAGAGTCGATTTTCGCCGCGGCGAAGTAACTTGCCGTATCGAACACAAGGCGATAGACACCCGACGGCAGATCGTCCTGTGTAAGCAATTGGTTGCAGCGGCCATCGGCGTCGGTCCGCGCCGCGCCGTGAGAGCGCCAGTCTCCGGCCGCATCTTGCTTTTCTAGCCGCACAGGAACGTCATTTGCCGGTCTGCCACGCGAGAGATCGAGAATATGAGTCGAAATGCGTTTCATTGGGCGAGCCATTTTTTCAACCGGATGTTCGTGATCTTACGCTGTTCCTCGGCGGCTGCTTGAAGTTCGGTCGCGTCGTCATTTTGCAGGCGTCGCCGGAGAATGTCGAGCATTTCAGAAGCTGACTTGCCGGTAGCGCAAACAATGAATACGCGGTCGAATTTTCGTTCATACTCGCGATTCGCCTCGGTCAGCGCGGACAGGACTTCGGCGTTCGCGGCGGCGACGTTGTGTTGCTCTTGCGCCGACCATGAGGCCGACTGTGCGGACGCGGCCGGTGGGGCGCTTCGTTCGCCGATCCGTGGATGCTTTGAAAAGGCTTCCATCCAGTCGTGAGCGCCCAGGTTTTTCCAGACTCCATCAGAAGCGGCCAGCAGAGAGGCTTCGTCCGGAATCGGTCTGCGAGCAGCCAATGCACGGGCCCAGGCCGGGGAACCGCAGCAGGGCAGGAGTTCTTGTGTGGCTTCCTGGTCGGGAATCTCATTCCATCTGGCTAGCACCCTGCTCATGCGCTTTGCCCATCTGCCGCCAGTTTCTGCAGAAATTCAGCGATGAGATTTCCAAGCACGGCCGAGCGATAGGCAGCGGTGGAACGGATGTCGTCGATCGGCTGGATTTCGCCAGCCGCCGTTTTCTTTGCCACTTGAATGAGCGCACCATCGACCGTCTTCCCGCGAACGACCCGCTCTGTTTCCCGCAAGCGCAGCGGCACAGGCGCGATGCTCCCAGCTGCAATGCGAACTTCGTTGACCAAGCCGTTTGAAAGTCGTCCAAGCGCTGCCACGCATACCTTTGAAATTGCTTGCGCGTTGCGGGCTCCCACCTTGCGCGAATAGGAAATATATCCGGAAAAGCGACGGGGAAGGCAGATGGCGCGAATCAATTCGTCGGAAGCGAGCTGCGTCTTCTTATAGCCCTTATGGAAGTCGACATACGGGATGCGGCGTTCTCCGCGAGTCGAGACCAGAATCAGTTCTGCTTCGTAGACGAGCAACGCCGGAAGGGAATCGGCGGCGGGCGAGGCATTGACGATGTTTCCGCCGAGCGTGCCGCGATTCTGGTTGGCGATGCCTCCAGTCCAGCTTGCTGCACTTGCGAGCAAGGAGAACTCGCTCTTCACGACTTCGTGCGCGCGAATCTGGGAGTAGGTGCAGGTCGCGCCGATTCTCAATTCGCTTTCCGCTAGCTCGATCTGTCGCAGTTCGGGAAGATTCCAAAGGCTCACAAGTTTGCGTCCGACAAGCTTCCCTGTGGCATATTGCACCATTACGTCAGTGCCGCCGGCGATAGGTAGCCACTCGCCGGGTTGATCGGAAAGCAGAGCCACGACATCCGGGAGGTTCCCGGGCGCGACTAATTCGTAATCGGCGGGATCGGATCTCATCGAGCACTCTCGCGGCCCGCGGCTTCGTGGACCGCTTCTAGGATTTGTGAGTAGCCGGTGCAGCGACAAAGATTTCCCGAAAGGCCTTCCCGAATCTCTTCGATCGTGGGTTTCGGCCTCTTGCTCAATAGATGGCAGGTCGCCATGATGAACCCGGGTGTGCAGATGCCGCATTGCGCGCCACCGCAGTCGAGAAACGCTTGCTGCAGCGGACGCAACTGATCTTTCTGCGCGATCCCTTCAATCGTGACCACGTTTGCTCCCTGAGCCTGCAAAACGGGTACGAGGCAACTGTTCACTAATGCCCCGTCCATCAACACCGAGCAAGAGCCACATTCGCCTTCGCCGCAGCCTTCTTTGGCTCCCGTGAGTCCGAGTTGATGACGCAAAACGTCCAAGAGTCTTTCCATTGGACGGGTGTGGACGGTTCGCGCTTCGCCGTTGACTGTGAAAGAGATCTCGCGGTGCCCTTGCGGAGTGCTCATCGAACTCCTTCTGGGGCGAGCGAGTGCTCAGGTCGGGAGTGTAACTTCATGGTTTCGAAGATATCCTCGGGTAATAGCGGGACCGAGTCGAATGGAGTGCCAAGCGCGTCGGCGATTGCGTTCACGATCGCGGGTGCAGGACCGTCCATCGGCAATTCTCCGATACCCTTTGCGCCATAGGCTCCGTGTACGTTTCCGAGTTCCTCGAAGTACACACGGATGGCTGGCAGATCAGCGGAGGTCGGCATGATGTAGTTGGTCATCTGTCCGTTGAGCATGCGTCCGTTCTGCCAGACCACTTTTTCGTACAGTGCGAATCCGATGCCTTGCGCGACTCCGCCTGTGATTTGTCCGCGAGCCAACACGGGATGAAGCACCCGCCCGACTTCCTGCAGGGCAACGAAGTCATCGACAGTGACACCGTAAGTCGTGAGATCGACTGTGACTTCGGCGATGTAAACCGCCCAGGCGTAGGCGGCATAAGCTTCGCCGCGATACTTTTCATCGTCCCAAAAGATGTCAGGCGGTGCCTCGTACCGCGCCCATGACTTCAACTCGCCCCGCTCGGCAATGTACAGTGTGCACGCTTTGCGGAAATCGTCGCGCGAATATTCGGGTCGAAGTAGCCCGGCAGCGATCAGGGTTTGACGGATGCCCTGAGCGGCCGAGTGCACCAGTTTCCCCACCACCATGATCGTGCGGGAGGCGACGGTAGGTCCGCTATTTGGAACTTTCTCTGTGTCCGGCTGTGCGACTTCGACGTCCTCGTAGGGCAAGCCCAGGGCCTCGGCTGCAATCTGGGACAGGACTGTCTTTGTCCCCTGGCCAAATTCTGTACTGGAGACCAGCACCCGGATGCCGCCATCCGCGCGGCCTTCCACGCCTACGACCGAAGCAAGGTAGCGTTCGCCCGATCCAGTGAATCCGGCTCCATGCAAGAACGTTGCCATGCCGATTCCTTTCTTGCGAGTCGCAGAATTTTCAGTTTGGAAGCGCTCTTTCTTCGCACGATAGTCCGAAAGCTCTAATCCGCGCTCCAGAAGCCGGTCAAGCTCGATTGGCTCGCGGATGGTCTGGTCGGTCGTTGTTGCCTGGCCTGTCTTCAGAAAGTTGCGCTGACGAATTTCGATGGGAGAAAGGCCGACGGTGGCTGCGATGCGATCCATGTGCCGTTCCATCGCAAACAGGCTCTGGGGCGCACCGAATCCGCGAAACGCTCCATGCGGCGGAGCATTGGTGGCAACGGCTTTTGCCCTGATTCGAATATGGGGCCAGGAGTACGGTCCACCTGCATGAATAGTGGCGCGAGACAGCACAACTGAGGACAACGTGGCGTACGCTCCCCCGTCGACTGCGAAATCGATTTCGCCACCGAGGATTTTGCCGCTGCGATCCACGGCGGTGCGGTGGCGCGTGCGCGAGGGATGCCGCTTCGTGGTCGCGGTCATGTCTTCCATGCGGTCATAGATAATCTTCACCGGCTTACCCGACTTCATGGACAGCAGCGCGGCATGGCCCGCGATCATCGAGGGATATTCCTCTTTGCCCCCAAAGGCCCCGCCCGTTTCCGTCTGCACGACTCGGACTTTGTCTTCCGGCAAGTGGAAGAGCTTCATCAGCGCCTTATGAACGTAGTAGGGACATTGCAGCGATCCCCACAACGTTATTCCGCTCTCGGGATCGACGGTGGCGATGACTCCGTTGTTCTCGATATAGAGCTGTTCCTGCGCGCCTGTCGTATATTCCGCTTCGATGATGTAGTCGGCCTCAGCCCAGATGGACTCGACCTCACCCTTTTCGATCTGATAACGCTTGAAAACGTTGTCAGCGCCCCAGATAACGTGCTTCTGCTGTTCGCTGTCTTCAATGGTGAACACGGCGGGCAGTGGATCGTACTCAATGGAGACCGAATCTACTGCCTTGCGAAGAATGTGACGGTTCGGGTGAGCGAGCAGGAGAATCGGTTCCTCGGGGTGATTGACGATACCGTCGGCCAGACATGGCTGATCGTCAAAAATGAGGGCGACGCAATTCGTGCCGGGAATGTCTTTTGCGGAGACGACAACGAATTCGTTCCAATCGACTCCGGGTCCGAAAGCGATGTTCTTGATTCTTCCGCGTGGAATGCTGCTGCGCACAGTTCCGCCATAGAGCATGCCAGGCAACGTCATGTCATCGATGTATTGCGCACGCCCGGTGACCTTATCGCGTCCCTCTTTGCGGGGAACCGGCATGCCGATGACTTTCTCAGTATTCATCCAACTCCGTTTCTAGCGAAGAGCACTCAACTCTTTGGATTGCGGGGCGAACTCGCGACCCATGGGTTGTCCGGAAAATTCTCCATCCTCGAACACCAGTTTGCCGCGAACGTAGGTTTTCTTCACAACTCCCAAAAGGGTTTCACCAAGATATGGCGACACCGCGTGTCTGTGATGAAGGCGATCCGCTGTCACCTGAAACTTCTTATCAGGGTCGAACACTACGAAATCAGCGTCGTAGCCTGGCAAAATCTGCCCCTTGTATGCATTACATCCCGCAAGCTTCGCTGGTTGTTCCGACATCCAGCGCACGATGTCGGTTAGCGTGAAGCCGCGCGGCTGGGCTTCGGTCCACATGACGGAGAGTGCCATCGAGAGGCTTGTGATACCACCCCACGCGGTCTGGAAATCACCTGCATCTGTTCGTTTCATTGAAGGCGGACAGGGCGAGTGGTCGGTGACCACCAGATCGATCACGCCATCTTTCAAACCTATCCATAGCTTCTCTCGATTGGCGCGACTGCGGATCGGCGGCGCGCATTTGCTGTGCGTCGCGCCGTCAGGGATCTCCTCTGCTGACAAATGGAGATAGTGAGGGCAAGTCTCGACCGTGATGGGCAAGCCCTCAGCCCGTGCCGCTTGCAGAATCTCCAAACCGTGAGCGGTCGCGAGATGAACGATGTGCAAATGAAATTCATATTCGCGGCACAGAGAGATCATCAGGCGAATGGCTGCCAGTTCACCTTCGTCCGGTCGGGACTGCAGGTAGGTCGAATATCGAGTCCAATCTTCGCTCTTCAGTAGTGCCGTGGCGGCGTCCACAGGCCCAGGAAGTTCCGCATGCACAAGCAGAGGCAGTCCAGTTCGTGCGACGTGCGGCAGGGCTTTGCGCAGATCCTCTTCACAGACCATCGTGAATTCTTCGATGCCGGGGTGGACCAGAAAACACTTGAATCCGCGGACACCGGAATTCGCAAGCGCGTCAATCTCTTCCTGATTCCCGCGAACTACTCCTCCCCAAGCAGCCCAATCGACAAAGCACTTTCCTCGCGCGGCTCGGCGCTTGGCCTCGAGCGCCGCGACGTTGGTGGTTGACGGCACTGAGTTCAGAGGCATATCCACCAGCATGGTGAAGCCACCGGCGGCTGCCGCTCGCGTCGCGGTTTCGAAGCCCTCCCATTCCGTGCGGCCCGGTTCATTGATATGGACGTGCGAATCGACTAGGCCGGGCAACAGGGCCAAACCGCCAAAATCCTCGCAGGATGCAGCGGACGGAATCTCCGAGCGTGGAACGATCGCTTGGATTCGTCCCTCCTGGAACAGGACAGCGGCCGATCGGACCCCCTGCGGAGTTACAACTCGATCCGAAAGAAAGGCCTGCAACCCCAACGTGTCTGCCCCCTGACTTGGAGGTAAAGCCTATCCGGAAGCGCAGTTCTTTTCAATCTCTGGGAGTCTCTGCGGGAACGGGGGCTGACCGTACAACTTGGACGATTCGGGTATACTCCCAACTCAGCGAGTGCCTGCGACCGAGTCCCCGCCGACCGACCAGCGCGAATTCGCTTTCCCGGGAATCAGAAGTATCCGATCCCGACCAACGATCGAGCCAAACAAAATGGACAATCCTTTCATGGCCCGCGCGATTGAGCTGTCGCTCGACAACGTTCTTTCCGGAAAAGGCGGCCCTTTCGGTGCTGTCGTTGTGAAAGGCGGCGACATCGTGGCTGAGGGGGTCAATCGCGTGACGGCGACGACCGATCCGACCGCGCATGCTGAGGTGATAGCGATTCGCGGCGCTTGCGCGAAGCTTGGAGTTTTTGAGCTGACGGATTGCGAGATCTATACTTCGTGCGAGCCGTGCCCGATGTGCCTGGGCGCGATCTACTGGGCGCGATTGGCTCGCGTCTACTACGGAAATCTAGCGTCGGATGCTTCGAAGATTGGCTTCGACGATTCTTTTATCTACCGCGAGATCGCGCAGTCTTTGCGCAAGCGATCGATTCCGATGGTCCCGATGATGCGGGAGCGCGCGCTGGCCGCGTTCCAGGCATGGCAAGAAAAAGACGACAAGATTCGCTACTGAATTCTCGCCGAAACCTTCCCGTTCTCTATTGCTCGCTGACCATGAACGTCTTCCTGCTCTCCAGATCTGCGCGGGGAGTAACCACGTGAATTGGGCCGCTGGTTGCGTCCGCTGGGACAGTCGCTGTCATGTGCGTATCGGACATGACCTTGAAGGCGGCCGGCCGGCCATTGAATGTGACCTCGGACGCATCTTTCAAGTTCGTTCCCAGAATCATGACCGAGTCGCCTGTCTTACCCGAAAACAGCGGCATATTCACGAATGACGGCAAGCCCATGTTCAGGCTATAGACCGTGCCGTCGTTGGATGTGCCCCCGAATTCAGTGACGCCGTAGAGCGTTCCATTCGTGTCTTGCACGGGAGGGGCGAGAGGCGACATCTGGGTCAAGTTTGCAGTGTTGTTGAAGCTGTAAAGATCGGTGTAGGTTCCGCTCGTGGAGGTGTTGAACAGGATGCCGTCACCGGACGTGCCGCCGTCCGAGGTTGACCCGTAATAATTGCCATCGGTCGCTAGGAGAAGGCCCGCCCCTGGAAATGTGCCATCCCCGAACGTCGCGCCAAAACTGTGCAGGATGGTTACTGCAAGTCCGGTTGTGACTTGGTAAATCGTGCCCTCGGCGTTCGTGCCGCCATCTTGCGTGGTGCTATAGAAGTTGCCGTTGGAAGCTTGAACCAGTTGGCCGATGGGGTATGCTCCGCCGCTGCCGCAAGGGAAATCGTAACTGTTGTTCACGACACCGGCCGTGGTCAGCTGCACGATCGTTCCGCAGTACGAAGTGCCGCCCTGCGAGACCGGAATATAGAGATAGCCGTCAGTGCCTTGCGTCGGAGGGGCGATCGGAGCGAAGCCGTGGGTGACGTCAAATTCATAAATCGTCGTGTATGTACCGGTGCTAGTGATCTTGTAGACGAGTCCGTTCCCCTTTGATCCGCCGCCGCTGGCCGTGCCATAGAAATTGCCGTCCGAGGCGAGAATGGGAGGGCCCCACGGGAAAGCTCCATCGGTGGTCCCATTGAAATTGTGAAGGATGGTGATGACGCCGGCGGTGGTCATTTTGAAAACCACACCCTCGCTCCCAGTACCACCTTGCTGCGTCGTGCCGTAGAAATTGCCGTCGGAACCGAGGGTCAGGCCGGCGGTGGGATTCGCGCCGTCGGTCGTGCCACCTTTGAAACTGTAGAGCAGAGTTTGTGTACCTGAAGTCGTGACGGAAAAAACCGTGCCTACGCCGGACGCACCACCGTTGTAGGTCGTACCGTAAAGGCTGCCGTTGGTTCCCTGGACGAGAGTCACGTACCACGGAGTTTCGCCACTGGTCTTGCCGCCCGCAAAATCATAGAGAGTGGTTACGGTTTGAGCTGGTGCGAATGCAGCGGAGAACACGAAAAGAACGGTGACGAAAATGTTGGCTTTACCGCTCAACCGAAATGAGCGATCCGCCGATTTCGCGGACTGGCACAACGATTCAATGTGATTGGCAGGCACGACGAACCCCCGGAGACGAGATCGAGCCGGATGCGCGAGGTGTTGGCTGGGCGCGCACCGCATTCAAACGCTACCTACTTTTTGAGGGCCTAGCAAGATGAATAATATTGCACAGATTTCGGCCTTTCGATCCGTCGGAAGCCCCACTGGATGCGGGTTTTGAGCAGGAGTCGAGCAGGGAGCGGCAGGCGCGGGGGACAAGAATCGCGGGGTTATTTTCCGCGTCGAGCTTCGGCTTCGGCAAGCCAGCCTCGACGCAGTCTTTCCGCGTGAACTCCGGACAAGTAAGGCTTGAGATCGAGGATCGGGGTTCCGTCGAGCATATCGACTCCCCGGACGTGCAACAATCTGCCGTCCCGACGAAGGAGTTCGACGACCGTCAATCCAATCGGGTTGGGACGGCGGGGCGAACGGGTGGCGAAGACGCCGTGCGGACGGTTGTCAGCGGGTGGTGTTCCTACCAATTCGAATCCTCCGGCGCGATCGAAAACCCACAGCACGAACAAATGTGAGAAGCCCTCGATGTCGGCGAGGCCAGCTTCAAACTCCGGCAGGATTTCAAGAATTCCTTCTGCCTCGTGCCGGGCTCCCAAACCTTTAGGGACGTGCTGCGTTTCCTGGTAAGGACTCCGAACGAAACCGATCGCTTGTGGAGAGAACATAGCTGGCTTCTCGGGCACACAAATCTTTACGTTTGCTTGACGAAATTCTAAAGTACAAAGCGCAACGTTCCTGAAAAATACGAGCATCAGATCAATTTAAACAACTTAGCAATGCCTGAACGTCAGAACCGCACGTTCGCGGGATGCGAAAAGTAGTTGTGCGTCTTGTGGTTCGCATGGTCTGATCAAGCACCGCAACATTTGCCGAAGTCGGCAAGGGAGCCTTTCATCATGAAGAAGAGCGGTTGTTTTGGCCGTAAGCGTTACGATTCTGTTATCTCTGGCGGCGACTGCGCAAGAGGCCCGATCGGAAATCGGGGTGCAGGGCGCGGGATTATTCACCAGCAGTCTGACTGCAAACGGAACGGGGTACAGCGCCACGGAGAGCGCCGGAATTATTGGAACCTATCGGCATCATCTCAATCATTGGATCTCGGTCGAAGCAGGATACGGGTACAGTCGCAATACGCAGAAGTATACGGTGTCGTCGGAGGCATTTCGGGTCCAGACAGGCATCAATCAGCTCACCGGAAGTTTCGTTGTAGGTCTGCCCAGCACCGCTCGCTTGAAGCCCTACTTCTTGATGGGTGGAGGAGCCATGGTGTTCACCCCAACAAGCAATGAAGAGAATACGCTGTCCGGAGCGCAGACACAGACGAAAGGGGCGTTTGTCTACGGACTGGGAGTCAATTACGGGATTTCCAAGCGTCTCTCGCTGCGAGCGGAATACAGGGGTTTGGTTTTCAGCACGCCGGACTTCGGATT
The DNA here is from genome assembly GCA_963700225.1 of uncultured Acidobacteriota bacterium. Classification (GTDB taxonomy): domain Bacteria; phylum Acidobacteriota; class Terriglobia; order Terriglobales; family Acidobacteriaceae; genus Sulfotelmatobacter. The sequence continues at coordinate 78,775 of CAVOWU010000006.1, read as the reverse complement.
TGGCGCCTTAACTACGGACTCGATCACGCAAACAGCGGAGCCATCAATCGGAGTCGTCTTCCGCTTCTAAACGGTAGACCGGCTCAACCGCAGCAATCGAAGTTCTTCGCAAAAAATCCAGAGCGGCATGAAAGAAAGTCGTTCCGCTCTGGATTTCCTATTCCGTTTTCTTAGTCGGTCTTCTTCTCTGGTTCCCGTGGCAGAGGTTTCTCAATGGGTTTGCGCGGGAGCATCTGGTCGCGCATAGCGGCATCGTAGACGAAGCTCGCTACAATCACCGAAATCTGTTTGAGATCCTCGGGCTGCAGACGGTCGTACACGTCCATGTTGGAGTGGTGCGTGCGCGTTTCGTACTCGATGGGATCCTGGATGAATTGAAATCCGGGGATACCTACGGCGTCGAAGGATAGATGGTCGGTGCCGCCCGTGTTTCGCATGGTGAGCGTGGTCATGCCGAGATCCTTGAAGGGCTTCATCCAGGCTTCAAAGATGGGTGCGACGGCTTCGTTCTCTTGCATGTAGACGCCGCGAATTTTGCCCGAGCCATTATCCACATTGAAGTAAGCCGACAGTTTCGCCTGCTCCGGCTTCACGGTGACCGGACCAGCCTCCCGGCGCAGCAATGTTGGGATGCCCTTCATGTTGGGATCGTCCATTGCGGGGCGCGAGCCGAAGTGTTGCTCGACGTAGCCTTGCGATCCGAGCAATCCTTCTTCTTCGCCGCTCCATAGGCCGATGCGAATTGTGCGGCGCGGCTTGATGTCGAGAGCTTTCAGAATGCGAACTGCCTCCATCATGACGATCGTGCCCGCTCCATTGTCGGTCGCGCCGGTTCCGGCGTGCCATGAATCCAGATGGGCTCCGAGCATGACGACTTCGTCCTTTTTGTCGGTGCCGGGAATTTCGGCGATCGTGTCGTACTGCATGGGATCGTCGTCGTAAAAGGTGTTGGTCACGTTGAGCTCCAGCGTGACGTCCTTTTTCTGGTCTAGTAGACGGGCGATCCGGCTCCAGTGTTCCGAGGCCATGGTGAGCTGTGGCACGGTCGTGGTTTCGCCTGGTCGGTACGAGCCTCCGGACTGCACGAACACCGTGCCGCCGCCTGCAGTGCCACGGCTGTGATCGATCACGGCGACGGCTTTCTCGTCGGCAAGGAACTGGTTCAGATCTTTCATGAACTGACGGCGGCGCAGCATTTCGGAGATTCGAAATGGCGGCCGTTCGCCGGGAATTTCGTATTCGCCGATCTTGGCCAGATCGTCGTCGGTGAGGCGCTTGAAGGGAGCCTCAGTGATGGGCTTCACTTCGGCATCCGGACCAAAAATCACGATCATGCCCGCGAGCTTGCCTCGATATTTCTCGAAATCTTCCTTCTTCTCAATATTGGCACGAATGCATTTCGAACTGACGACCCCGCTGGTGCCTGGCGTCCACGCCTTAGCATATGCGATCAGCGGAACGATATCGGGAGAAGTCATGCGGACGTTGACGTACTGATTAGCCCATCCGCGACCGAAAGGCCCCCAGGGCTCGAGGTGAGCATTGCTCAGGCCAATCTCGGTGAGTTGATCGCGCGTCCACTCGTTGGCTCGCTTCATATTGGGAGATCCGGTGAGGCGCTCGCCGATCGAATCCATGAGGCCCGAGGCGAAACTCATAACTTGCGAGTTGTGGAAGCCTTCGTAGCGAATGCGCGAGATGGTTTCGAGATCTACTTTCTCTGGCCGTTCTTGGGACAGGATTGCGGGAACAGACGACAGAATCAACGATCACAAAGCAGACGAGTCGCGCAGACCTCTTCATGGGGGGCTCCTGACTGGGAATCAACCCGCGATTATACAGGCGGAGATTCGGACGAACGGGGAGCGAAATTGTAAAGTTATTTCAAGACTCTTCTACGACGATTTTTTCTCGGTCTGAGTTTCCGTGTGGTTCGCAGGCTTGGCCGCTGGCTCTTTGCGCTTTTCGTCGGCGTCAACGGAGTAGAGCATGTAGTGGTCGAAACTGTGGCGGCGGTAGTAGCGGTGTTTGCGGAAATCAAAATAGATTTCCGCGCTCCTGGGCAGCCAAAGAGTCGTGCTCTTCTTGGGGAAGGGGACCGGTCCGTATTCGACGACTTGGTGTTCGCTGAGGAGTTGGATCGCGGGCATCGGACTGACTAACTCGGCTTCGATGCGCATGATTTGAAATTTATCCGCGCTGATCCAGGCTCTCCCCTTCAAGGGGACAGAGTGAATCTGATTCCCGACTTTATAACTATGCATGCGGTTGGGGCGGTCTTCGCGCTGGCGAAAGTGGACGAGCCACGAGGCTTGTCCGCGCCAGTCGCCGAGGCCTTCGCATCTCATATCGAAGTTGTCCCGCATGTCAGGATGGAAGACTAACGCCAGTGCGGCGAAGCCTGTGCTGGCGATCTGGTCGGGATATCCTGCAAGCGAAAGTTTGTCAGCGCGATATTCATCGACGGAAAGAAATCCGGGCTGAGGCTCAGAGATCGAAGCGACATAATTGTATTTGCGAGTTTCGGTGCGGATGGGAATTCCGTAGGTATCGAGCGCCTGGTGAAACAAATCCTCGACGGCGGCGAAACGTGCCACATCCGCAATCAGTTCCTGAACGCGTTGGCCTGACTGCTCAATCACCTGGGAGGACGGACACGCGACGGCAGGCGCGATTGCGGGTTTGACGTCGTCGATTCCGGGAGGCTGCCACGATTTCACGGCAAGGCCAGGTGCCGGCAGCGCGGCCAGAGGGTCAACCCCGGGCAGGCGAACCTCGGAGACCGACGGATTCATAGCCGCTGGCAGATCGGCGTCGCGATCATTAATCTGCGCGATTAGTGTTCGAACTTGTCCCGCCATGGGATGACGCGGGGACTGCTCCAAGAAAGTGTTCAGGGCTTGAACGGCTTCCGGATTGCGGCCGAGTCCGACGAACGCCTCACCGAGAACAAGCTGCGCCGGACTCGCCGCATCTTTTCCTTTGCTAATTGCAGTTTGAGCCTCATCGCGAGCTTTGTCGTAACTCCCCTGATGAAGATAGGCGTCCGCTAGCAAGTCGTGGGGAAGCCAATTGTCGGCATCGTCGAGCACGGCCTGTTCCAGTGCGGAGCGTGCTGCCGAATAGTCCTCCCGCTCTAGGCCGGTTCTACCGAGGAGCGTCAAAGCCTGGGAGTTGTGCGGGCTCAGGTTGGCGGCTACGCGTAGGAAAGTCCCCGCCTGCGGAAAATCTTTTTTCTCAAAGTACAAGTAGCCGAGCAGGAAATTTAGATCCGGGCTTGAGGGGGCCAGCTTGTAAGCCGCGTCCAATTGTTTCTGCGCATCTTTCAGATTGTTTGACTTCAACAGAAATATGGCGTGCTTGGCTTCTTTCCGCGCCTTGGGAGACATGACTGTGCCAGCCACGTCGAGGTTGATGGCTGAGGGATCGCGCTGCAGCACGATTTCGATTTGCGATGGCCGCAGCGAGTTCTGCACCGGCAATTCCTTGTGTGCGCTGAGGTATCCGACTGCGCTCACCTCCACGTCGTAGTTGCCGAAAGGAACGTTGGTGAATACGCCCTGGGCTGTGTCGTCCGTGGTTTGCCAGGTGGCTGAGTGATCGGCCTGATTCACGAGTTTCAGAAGCGCCTGCCGGTCAAGATGATTGCTTCCGCGTTCTGCAAGGACAGTGAAGACAAGCACACCCGTGCCGGGGGCGGTTTTGTACGAAACCGAAAAATCCTGCAGAGGCCGCGGATCGTTCAAGCCGCCGCGTTGCGCCAGTGAGGTGGGAGCCAACCGGCAAATCAGAAGAAGGCAAGAAAGGAACAGCCGGGCCGAGGAGCGCAACGCCATGGCATAGCTGCGAGTCATAACAAAATCCGGGAGCAGTGTGGCACAGCCGGTTGTAAGGGTCAATCCGCAGATTTATTAGAGAAATCGCTGGCGCGGGCGGGCTTATTCCTTGGCTACTCCTTTTTCGCGGGACGGATTTTCCTTGCTGGTCGCAGGTTTCCCTTCGCTTCCAGCGGCAGGTTGGGCGTCCTCATCCGCATTATTTTTCAGGATGTACTGGACGATCAGGGAAATGCGGCGATTGGAAGGGTCGAGAGGGGCGTCGGGCTTGCGAAGACGTTGGTCCGCGAACCCGCGCACTTGAGTTACCTGGTCAGATCGAATGCCATTGGCTTGCATGACGTGTCGTGCCGCGTTGGCTCGATCGGACGAAAGTTCCCAATTGCCGTAAGTCGCGGTAGGGGCGTAAGGCTGAGAATCGGTGTGCCCCTCGATCGAAAGCTTGTTGGGAAGTTTGCCAAGCTCCTGCGCCAAAGTGATCAGAAGTGCGGCGCCATCGGTCTTGAGCTTGGCACTGCCTGAGTCAAAGAACGTGCCGCTGGCGGACTCGGAAAGCTCGATCCGCAATCCCTCGGTGGTGACCGTCATCTCGATGTGGCTCTTCAGTTTTTCGAAGTCCGCCATCTGCTTGATCGCCTGCTGCAGCTGTTCCTTGAGCTTGGGCATATTGTCGCGGGTGAGCACGAAGTTTTCACCTGCCCCTTGCATGTTGGAACCGACTTTCTTCGAGGTTCCGGTGGGGTCTTTGAAATATCCGCCGACCGCTTCCTGAACCTGCTTGCTACTGTTGAGCAGCCACAGGACGATGAACAGCGCCATCATGGCGGTAACGAAATCGGCATAGGCGACTTTCCATGCACCGCCATGATGGCCGCCGTGGCCGCCCTTTTTTTTCAGGATGATGATGGGAGTGGTTTTGTCCATAGTGTTCCCGGACCGGCCTACGATGCGGCGGCGGCCGCGGCAGAGCCTCCTTGACGGCACGCCTGTTCAAGCTCTTTGAATGAGGGGCGGACGTGCCCGGGCACGGCTCGACGCGCGACTTCCACCGCCATGATCGGGGCGGTGCCCTTCAGAAACGAAACCATCAGGACCCGCATCACGTAGAGAAAGGCGTGCTCTTCTTCAGCAGCTTTGGTCATGTTGGCGGCGATCGGGCCCACCAAGCCGTAGCAAAGCAAGATTCCGAGAAACGTGCCAACCAGGGCGGCTGCGACCTTGTGACCGATTTCCTCCGGCGGCCCGCCCAGAGCTCCCATGGTGATGACGACTCCGAGAACCGCCGCGACAATGCCAAGTCCGGGCAGGGAATCAGCGACTGTGCTGAGAGCAGCCGTCGGCGCGGTGGCGTCGCGATGGTGGACTTCCAGGTCAAGGTCCAGCATCTGGTCGAGATCAAAGGCGTCGACTCCAGTGATGGCCATGCGCAGGGAATCGCATACAAAATCGCAAACATGATGATTCTTGAGGAACGCCGGGTACTTCGAAAAAACGGGGCTCTTCGAGGGTTCTTCGACATCGGCTTCGAGGGCCATCAAACCTTCTTTCCGAGCTTTGTTGAGGAGGTCATACATCATTTTCAAGGTGTCGATATAGGTTTGCTTTCCAAATTTGGACGCGCCGAAGACTCCGCCAACCCCGCCGGCGATCTTCTTGATGATGTGGAGTGGATTCGCCACGAGTAAAGTTCCCGCAGCCGCTCCGCCAATAATGACGAGTTCGGCCGGTTGGATAAGCACCTTCAAGTTGCCATGCTCCATGAGATAGCCGGCGACGATACATCCGAAAACGATGACAATGCCGATAATCGCAAACATGCCTAACTCCCGGACGGATTTCCGGCCGCAACATAAGGTGTGATTGCGCCGCCCCGAAGCGGCGTCGAGTGATCTCTGAGCGCGCTCGATGAAAGATTCGAGCGCCTCTTCGGGCTGGATAATTGCTTCGCCGATGGAAACGGGGAGGGAGCGCCGTTCGCCCCACCACTCGATGCTTTCCCTGGCCAGCGTACGGCGCACGCGTTCTCGCACAACGGCGAGTGATTCGTCGCGGCAGCCATTGAGAATGATGACGAACTGGTCGTCGGCCCAGCGTCCGACGAAGTCCGTAATCCAGACCGCGCTTTCAAGAGTACGAGCGACTAGACGGAGTAAAGACGTAGCGGGGTCCTGACCAAGGCTGGCCCGGAAGTGCGGCAATCCTTCCAGGCGCAATAACAGCATGCCAAACGGAATTTGTCCTTCAATAAACGAAGCAAACGCCTGGCGCAAGTGCGATTGCATCATGGCGCGGCTGGCCACGCCTGTAACGCCGTCCATGCAATCGGTAAGTTGCCGCCCCGCCTGGCCGCGATCGGGACTGGCGGATTGCTGGAGATCTTCGAACGTTTCCACAGCGCCGATGATCGAACCATGTTGATTGTGAATCGGAACAGCGCGAATGCGGACGGGAATTTCGTGTCCGGCTTTGTGATGCAAGAATCCAGTCGCCAAAGCTGGACGCGAAGTTTTGATGGCGATCGCAAGCGGGCAATCTTCATGGCAGAATTCACAGCCAGGCTGGTCGCACTGCAGCAGCGGCTCTCCTACGCAAGAGTGACCGATGACTTCATGGCGCGAACGTCCGGTGATGTGCTCTGCTCCATTGCTCCAGAGAACAATTTTTTTCTCCGTGTCGACCAGGCAGAGGCCGATAGTCAAGCTTTCCAGAATGCCGCGACAGATTTCGGAATCGTCAAACGAGAACATGCGGGACCGCCCGAGAAATTTCTGGCTAGGGGATTCATCGGCGGAATTCGGCGGGACTTCAAAGGGCGATCCGCTGGTTTTTCCCTAAGAATCTGGCGAAGTGCTTGATTGGAAGCAAGATACGTGGAATGGCACTTTTGGGGTAGATATGGCCCGGAAGTGCCATAGGCAGGAGGGAACACCCGTTTTATTTTCTTGGGTGAGCAGTTCTGGGGGAGGGCTGCCCGGGCGTCCTGGACTCGAAAGAGTTCAGGACGCTCGTTATTTTTGGGTGAAATCTACCTGGGTTAGTTCGTGGAGATCGTGAAATTAACCGTGACCTTCGCGGCGGTCTCGACAGTATCCTGGCCTTCGAAGTGCGGTTTGAAGTGCCATTGCTTTACCGCCTCGCGTGCTGCTCCTGCAAGAATCGGAGGCCCACTGAGTACCCGAAGATCCTGAATGTGTCCATCGCGGCTGATTAGCGCAAGCAGGATCACCGAGCCCTGAACTTTCATCTGGCGCGCAAGCATCGGGTACCCGGGTTTCACCGGTTCGCTGACTACTTCCGAGGTGTCAGCTGACATTTGGACATGCTCGGCGGCGTTGTCGGTCACCTTTGCGGCTCTATCCTCTGCGGTTGCAGGAGGACTGTCGGCATTTTCATCTGGAAGATCGGGTTGCACTTCAACGTGAACCGCATTGGTGGTGGGTTTCAGATGTCGATGTGAATCGCCGGCAACGACTTCGACTTCGAGAGGGGGAAGCACCGTTCTGGTCGCAGTGGCGACGATCGGAGGAGTATCGGCTGCGGGTTGAGCGGTGGCATTCAGTTGCGGCTTGCCCGCATGAGACTTCTTACGATTGGCGGATACTGATTGCGACGCGGTAGGCTGAGTTGACGCGGCCGTCGCGGGAACCGGCTGATCGACTTGGTCCTGAGCTTCCTCCGTATCGGGGAACCAGAAGTCGCGATCGTGGTAGAGGACAAAGACAAGCGCGATCACCAGCAGACTCAGCGCAGCCGCCATCAATCGCCGCTGTTTCGGTTCCTGCGACGAATTCTGCGACTGCGACGACAAAAGATCGCCGACTTTGGAAAGTAAAGTCTTTGAGTCGGACATTGCTCGAACCCTAAAACCGGCACTGGTACGCAAAACTCAACGCATAGTATGCGCTGAAAAACAGGGAAAAACCACAAAATCAAAGGGTTCAGCGTTACTCAGTTGGCCCTTACCAAGGTTACTCGCAAACCCCGTGATATCTTGACGCCGTAACTTTTTATCGTCTCTCGAATCCGATGGGGAAGAGTCCGCTGGAGTGTGGAAAGTATGGAACCAGAGAACGACAAGCCCGACGCGGAAAACCAGACAGCAGCCAAGGGTACCGAACCGGAAGGCATGCATCCGAAAATCGCGGACGAAGCGGCCGCCGCTCCAGAGCCGGTGTCGCCGGCCCTTGTGCACGATAGAAGCCCGAATGGCGCGATCAGTGAGCGTAAGCTTGCTCAAGTCTCCCGTCGCGAATTGCTGAAAGTGGCGCCAGTCTTGCTGTTGGGCGCATTCGCCATTCCGAAGGTGCAAGAGTCACTCCTTAGGAATGGACTCGGATTCAGCGACTGGGCGTCGGCACGTTTGTTCCGGCGCGGGCATCTCGCTCCGACGTTTAAGGATTCCAAACTGACTCCTTTCGAAAAGTTTCCGATTAATGGCTACGACGTGGATGATCCCGGAGTGATCTTCGAAAACTGGACGCTCACCGTCGGCGGAACGGTGCAGAAGCCCGGAGACTACAAGCTGGATCAGATTCGGACTCTGCCGCGGTTTCGACAGAATACGCGTCATGTTTGTGTCGAAGGCTGGGACGTGATCGGGCGTTTTGGAGGGGCGAGACTCTCCGATTTTCTCAGCATGATCGGTGCCGATACCTCGGCGCGATACATCACTGTTGGCTGTGCCGACGACTACTACGAATCGCTCGACATGGCGACGGCACTTCATCCACAGACCCTTCTTTGTTATGAGATGTACGACCAGCCGCTCACGCGAGAGCACGGTGCGCCGCTGCGCCTGAATGTTCCCACCAAAGTTGGATACAAACAGGCAAAGTATCTAACCGATCTGAAAGTGACAAACGTTCTGGATAGGGTTGGCTACTGGGAAGATCAGGGATATTCCGGGTTTTATGGGCTCTAAACGGATGGCTTCAAAGTTCAGGGTTGCAGAGTTTGGAGAGATCGTGCGGCAGCCTTTGAATGTTCGAAACTTTGAAATGTCGATCTTTCGGGAGCTGACATGAGCGGTGCGGTGGTCGAGATCATCCGGGCAGAAGGCGACGAGAATGAGATAGTAGGTCGCGCGGCCTACGAGCATCCGCTGGTGGTGCGGCTGTGTCACTGGCTCAATGCGATTTCACTGTTTGTGATGGTGGGCAGCGGGCTGCAGATTTTTCGGGCCTTCCCTAGTTTCGGCGCCAAGATTCCGCAGAAAGACTTGCTGCATTGGCCGAAAGCATTTGCCATCGGTGGATGGCTTGGTGGGGCGCTGCAGTGGCATTTGACGTTCATGTGGATATACATGGCGACCGGCCTGATTTATTTGGGATATCAGATCTTCAGCGGCAACTACCGTCAGGTTCTATTTACTCGGCGCGACATTCCCGGTGTTTGGCCGATGGTGCGTCACTATTTCTTTTTCGGTCCGAAGCCAGAGGTACGTGAGGCGTACAACCCGTTGCAGAAGCATGCTTACACCACCGTGATCGGGCTGGGCGTGCTGTCGGTGCTAACGGGACTAGCCGTCTGGAAGCCCGTGCAACTCTCCTGGCTGGCATGGCTGATGGGCGGCTTTCACTGGGCGCGGTTGTGGCATTTCCTGGTGATGTGGGCGATTTTGGGATTCGTGTTCGGACATCTGGTGATGGTGATTCTGCACGGCTGGAACAATTTCGTTTCCATGCTGACGGGTTGGAAGAAGGATCCGGAGTACTGAAGCGGCGGAGCGAGATGGCCGAACCGAATTTGGTCCTGAACAACCCGGGGTCCGACACGACGCGCGAGCTGGATCTGATCGCGCGGGTGCAGCGCGGCCAGAATGAGTTGTTCTATGAACTGGTTCGGCCCTACGAACGGCGCGTGTACGCCGCGGCGCTTGCCATTCTCAGGAACGAAACCGACGCGGAGGATGTGGCGCAAGAGGCGATGCTCAAGGCTCTGGCCAACATCCGGCAGTTTCGTGCCGAGGCAAGATTCAGTACTTGGCTGATTCAGATCACCGTCAACGAGGCACTGATGCGGCGACGAAGGGAGAGAACCGTAGTCATGGAAGGCATCGATGACCGCCGTGACGAGGAAGGCGAATACACTCCGCGCGATTTCGCCGACTGGCGTGAGATCCCCTCCGAGGCGCTGGAACGGAAAGAGGTGCGGCAGAGGCTCGCCGAGGCCTTGGAAAGACTGGACCGCAAGTACCGTGAAGTTTTTGTGCTGAGGGATATGGAGCAGTTGAATATTCAGGAGACAGCGGAGACCTTGGGAATTTCTGTGGCATCCGTGAAGACGCGGCTGTTGCGAGCGCGGTTGATGTTGCGCGATCTGCTCGCCGGAGGGTGGGAACAGGGCTGGTTCAGTCGTCTGCCTTTCGAGAAGGGGAGCAAACCATGGTGAATCGGGAAGACGCGAATTGCGAACAGGTGTGGCGTGAGATTTCGAATTATCTCGAAGGTGATGTCGATGCCGGATTGCGCGCGGCGATGGACAAGCATTTCGGTACATGTCCGAAGTGCAGGTCGGTGCTGGACGGAACGCGGAACGTAATCCGGCTCTACAGCGACGATCGTATGATCGAAGTGCCGATGGGATTTGGCCGGAGGCTGGAGCGGCGGCTTGTTCAAGGAGGTCGCGTTGGCAGCCGCGGATGGTCGACCTGGTCTGCATGGCTGGTCCCCGTCGCGGCTTTGGTATTAATCGCGGGTGGCGTGAGAATCGCGAGTTCGTCGACAGTGGCCCATCCGCTTCAGTCAGAGCACGCACAGCCGGGACGAGATATTCCTCCGGATATGTTGGTAATCGTATCGACCGGCGCGAAAGACTTTCATGTGCCGGGATGCGGCGTCATTCACAACAAAGACAGCGCACGGACCGTGACTGCGAAAGAGGCGATCGAGCAAGGTTACGTGCCGTGCGTGAGATGCATGAGGAAATATCTGCAGACCGCAGAAGTCGAGCGCACCTCTCTTGAGGTTGAAGCGGATGCATCGCTGGATGCCGAGGATGATGGCATCCGAGCCCGAAAATGAAGTGGATTGAAATGAGGAGGTAAGGAGGTAAGGAAGAATGGCGCGGGCCGAAGTTGCCCCCGCGCCGGAACTTGGCCGAGAGCTAGTTGGTCTTCATTTCGTCTTTCTTGGAGTTGTCCTTATTCATGTCGTCGTGTTTCATGTTGTCCTTCTTCATATCGCCCTCTTTCATCTGAGCTTTCTTTGAGGCCTTCTTGCTCTTCTTGTCGTTCTTCATTTGGTCGTTCTTCATGGTGTCGTGCTGGGTGTCATCCTTTTTCATGTTGTCCTGTTTCATTTGATCCTGCGCGAAAGCGGCCATGGCAGCGGTCAGAACACACGTGAGCATCAAACTGCTAGAAATTCTTTTCATAGTGTCTCCTCGGATGAGTTTCGGTCCGCGGCAGGTCTCTGCCTGCGGTCACAGATGAGATTGGTAAAGCCGCGGAAAGTTACGCGGAAATCTGAAACTAAGAAGACGGGCACAGCAACTTTTGGGAGTTTCAGCAGGACAGTTGGTCGCGCGTGATTTTCAGCCCGGGAAGATTTCCGAGCACGGTGACTGCGACCGATTCCGTTTTGAAGAATTCATTGGCCAGGCTCGTCAGATCGTCAGCAGTGACCGCTTCGATGCGGGCGATCAGTTCGTCGAGATCGTAGAAACGGTCAAAATACATTTCCTGGCGCGCAAGATTCGACATGCGCGATGTGCTCGACTCCAGCGACAGCATCAGGCTGCCCTTGAGTTGGGCTTTGGAGCGCCGCAATTCTTCGTCGGGCACAGGTTCAGTCTTCAACTTGTGGAATTCGCTGACCACCGACTGCACAACTTTTTCCGCGGACGCAAGCGAAGTGCCGGCGTAGACGGCTAGGCATCCGGTGTCGCGATACGGATTGAGGTCGCTGTAGATCGAGTAGGCCAGGCCCTGCCGCTCGCGGATATTCTGGAACAGACGGGAGCTCATTCCTCCGCCAAGAAGAGTATTGAGAATGTAGCCGGCGTGGCGTTTCTCGTGCGCAATCGGATGCGCCGGCACGCCCAGACACAACTGCACTTGCTCCAATGATTTCTTGTTGCGAAGCGTGATCCGGGAAACAATCTTCGGAGCGGCAGAATGGAAGCCGTTGCTCATGGGCTTCATGTGCTCAAAATGCTTCGTCACCAACTCGACGAAGCGGTCGTGATCGAGATTGCCGGCCGCCGAGACGATGATGTTGCCGGGGGCGAAGCGGTGTGCATAGGCGTCGAGAATCGGTTCGCGCTCAAAACGTTTGACGGTCTCTTTCGTCCCCAGGATCGGCTTACCCAGAGGATGATCTTTCCAGAAATTCTGTGTGAAGATTTCATGGACAAGATAGTCGGGATTGTCCGCGTCCATCTTGATCTCTTCCATGATCACGCCGCGCTCGCGGGTGATATCAGCGGCGTCAAAAACCGGGTTCAGGACCAGATCGCTGAGAATGTCGAGAGCAGTCGGGACATGCTCGTCGAGCACTTTAACATTGAAGCAGATACACTCCTTGGCGGTGAACGCATCCATGTTCCCGCCAATGGAGTCGACCTGGCGCGCGATTTCTTCGGCCGTGCGGTGCTTGGTCCCTTTGAACACCATGTGCTCGATGAAGTGGGAGATGCCGTTCCACTCCGGGTCTTCATCGCGCGATCCGGTTTGAAGCCAAATTCCAATCGAAGCCGAGCGAATGTGCTCCATCTGCTCCGTAATGACCGTCAGCCCATTGGGCAACTCTTGACGACGAATATTGCGTACTTCTTTAGTCATTGGTCTCTGTGCTTAGATACGATTCAGCTAACCCTGGAATGGAGTACAGCCGCGCTGTGTTCTATTCTGACATAGCGGGAATCGACGTGCGAGAATAGTTTAGTCATTTAGAATCAGCTAATTGCGTCGCATCTTGAGAGTTGGGCTCTGCGGCGGGTTTGCATTCGGACGCGGGGTAATCCGTACAATCGAATTGAATATGGCAGATCGGTCACAAGTCGCCTTGCTCGGGCTCGATCGCGAGGAGCTTGCCTCTTTGGCGAAGAACCTGGGTGAGCCGGGTTATCGTGCAAAGCAATTGCTGGATGCGGTTTACCGGCAGCGTGTGGAGTCGATCGAACAAATCTCGACCTTGTCGCAGCCGCTTCGGCTAAAGCTGGCTGGGACGGGGGTTTCGCTTGGGCTTCCCCGGATCGAACAGCGATTCGTCTCGCAGGACGGAACGGTGCGATATCTGATTGCGTTTGCCGACGGGCAGAGCGTGGAAACAGTCTGGATGCCGGAGGGTGACGGCGGAGAAGCGGGAGACGGGAGCGAGGCTGGGGAGTTGGCGGAACGATTCTCTGGGATATTGGAAGAATCTGCGCAGCCCACACCTTCGAAACGCCGCCCGGGTCAGAAGCAGGGGCAGAATCAGGGCCGTTCGACGATTTGTATTTCCAGTCAGGTCGGATGTGCCGTGGACTGCCAGTTCTGCCTGACGGCGTTGCTGGGGGTAAAGCGCAATCTGACCGCGGGTGAAATAGTGGGCCAGGTCTGCGCAGTGCTGAAAGACCAGAAGGTTTCGCCTCCCGAGGACCGTATCAACCTGGTTTTTATGGGCATGGGCGAACCCTTCCTCAACTATGAAAACTTCATCAAGGCAGCGCGTCTTCTGGTAGAGGAAGTCGGCATTGCGGAACGGCGCATGACGGTGTCGACGGCCGGTATCGTGCCCCGGATATATGATTTTGGCAGGGAGAAGATCAGGCCGAAACTGGCGATTTCGTTGAATGCTTCCAATGACACCTTACGCACGCAGCTCATGCCGCTGAATAAGAAATGGAATCTGGAAATGTTGATGTCAGCGGCGAGGGAATATCCTCTTCGCACCCGGGAATGGATCACGTTTGAGTACGTGCTCCTCGGCGGAGTTAATGATGAGCCAGAGAATGCGAAGGAAGTGGTTGACTTGCTGCAAGGATTGCGTTGCAAGGTGAACTTGATTGCGCTGAATCCGGGGCCGGGAATTGAGTTTACTATCCCCGAACTAGAGCGTGTAACGGCATTTCAAACGACTCTGCGCTCGGCGGGGATACCAGCGTTTGTTCGGCGTCCGCGTGGACGCGATATCTATGCGGCATGCGGACAGCTTAAGCGTACGGTCGAGATTGCCACAGCACCGGTACCGTAGAGTCCTTGGCCTTGGCGGGAACGAATTCGGATGCCGGCAATTCCACTTGCAGCAGCACGGCGCCCGTTTCCGTGTACTCGCACGACAGCAAGCCTTGATGTTCCTGAAGAATTCCTTGACAGGCGCTCAAAGCAAGGCCGTCCTCGGAATGCGCCAACGCCCCTGCAACAGATTGGTCGGAGGAACGTGCAGCCTCGCTGACGATGCGAAGGACACAACTTCCGGCGCGCCGTTCGGAACTCAAAGTCAGCACCCGCCCTCCATGCTCGCTCAATACGTGCAAGCTGTTCGCCACGAGTTGCAGACAGACTTGTAGCAATTGATTGGAATCCCCCATAACTTTTGGCAGGCTTACATCGAATTGCGTGTGAATCTCGACCGCAAGAGCTTCCCATTGGGGTTGGGTGAGCTTAACGGCGGTGCGTGCAAGAGTATTGAGATCGAGAGGAGTCTTAGGCGCAGGCGAATGGCGGGCAAAGCTGATCAGACTTGCAACCAGTGATTTGGTGCGACGCACGTATTGGCCGATCTTTGCCGCCAACGGCTGTTGTTCTGTCGTGAGAGGCGTATTCAGCAACAAGTCGGAATAGCCGAGCATGGCTGTGATCGGATTGTTGAGTTCGTGAGCTGCTCCTCCGACCAGTTGAGTGACGGACGCCAGTTTCTCTGACTGAAGGATCTGCGCCTGCAGGCGCTTCAGATTGTCGAAGGAATTGCGCGAGTGTTCCAGCAGCCGGATCAATTCCTGGTCGAGCGTCCTTTGACGGACAAAGACCATGATGCCCATCAGGAAGGCAGCCCCCAGCGTCAAAGCCAGGCGGAAGATCCGGATTCGCGCGGGCACCGCGTTGTCTGATGTCGCCCAGGCCGCAAACAAAGGCAGAGAAAACACTGCGATCATGCTGAAACGAGCGACCCACACACCGTAGACTGTGGCGCCGCCGTCGGCGACAGCATCCGCTTTTTCGACCCGGCTGCGCAGCCCGATCCAGGTCAGCCATGCCATAGCCACAACAAGTGGGATGTCATACAGACTGCCGCTGTAATATGATTTCCGTCCGATTGCCCAGTTCGCCACCGTAGAGCTCGCGGAGTAGCAGAGATTCATGCCGAACAGCGCCGCATAGAGCTTTCGCCATTGCCCTTTGCTGGTGATCCAGCAGGCGATCAGGCCTGCTAGCAAAGCGAGCTTTTCAGCGACGTAAACATCGTTCAAGTTGCGGTTATAGGCGGCGACGTCAGGAACCACGTACTGCCACGGCATTACGATCAAAACATAGAGATAAAACCACCACACCAGCAACAACGCAAAATCAAGCTGACCCACTCGAGCGGCATGCTCATCTCGCGGAACATGAGGACGCAGCGCCAGAGCCGCCATCGTCGGTACGATGTGTAGAAATAGAATGACATCCCACGTGCAAAGATCCGGCACATCGCGGCGCAGGATCACTTCGGAGTACGTCCAGAAGACCTGATACGCAAGCCAGAAGGCCGTGCCCAGCGTGAGCAGTCCCCAGAACAGCCGGACCCGCCCCTGCGATCGCAGAGCGAGAGGGACGAATGCGGCTGTTCCTGAGACCAATAACAATGTCTGGACGATGTCGCTGAAGGCAGTGAGGCCAAATGACTGCGGCAGCACGAGCGCCGCCACGATCAGGGCGGCCAGCATGCCCGCCGTCACCGCCAACCAGATGTAGGAATTCCTGCTCAACGGCACACTTCCTCAGCAGCCATTCTAGATATGTTTGCAGGAGGAGCGCGGTTACTGTAGTAACCTAGACACCAGCGATCACACGGGACTCATCCGCGCCCAAACATGCGTCCCCAGAGTCTCACTTGCCGTTAAGCTACTCTTATTCAATAATGTGCAGCTAGCCGCCTCGCCGGAGATCCACTCAATTGAATCCTCACGTTGAGCGCTACCGACATTCCTGGAGACTCAGAATCCCGCAAGATCCCGGGGAGACCCGCCGCATCGAACGGTGGCTGGCGACGGCGCGCGTGTTTCTGGCGGTTTCAACTCTAGTAGCGATCCGGATGGACCCTACGGAACTGGGGCACTCGTGGGCGGCATACGGTCTCTTCGTCTTTTACATGGCGAATGGGATTCTGATTCTGATGCTGCTTCGGCGAAGGCAGGAATCCACGGCGGCATTCCGCTTCCTGGTGCACGCTGGAGACATCCTGTGGCCCGCCGTGATTTCAGTTTTTTCTGAGGGACCAAGAACTCCTTTTTTCCTTTTCTTTTTCTTTGCATTGGCAGCTTCGGCCTATCGATGGGGCTTGTGGGAGACCCTCGGCACTGCTTTGGCGGAGGTCGTTCTCCTCTGGGTCGAGAATCTCTTTGTTCTTCACATGTGGCTAGGGCCCGGGGGATCGATGAGGCTGAAGGCTCTTACGGGACTGAATGTCAACGTCAAGAGCTTTGAACCGCAACGGCTTTTCATGTTGTCGATTTACCTGATCGTGATGGGCATCCTGCTCGGCTATCTGGCGGAGCGACAAAAGCATCTTCGGGCCGAGAAGGCCCTGGTGACGGGCATACTATCGAGAGTTCGAGTCGAGTTGGGGCTGACGGGCACGATTCAGCAGATATTCGGCGATCTGATGTCGATGTACGGTGCGTCGGGAGTCATGCTGGCATCGCAAGAGGTCCACAGCGAACGGGTTTTTGTCGGGGAAATGACCAACTCGAGTGGCCGCGTTCCGTCGGAGTTCCACTGGCTGGATTCTGGCGTGCGAGATGCCAAAACGTATTTGGAGGATTTCCCCGGGAAAGTTTGTTATGCCTCCGTCGACAGAGATCGGTGGACGACGCTCGCGATCGATGCCAACGGCAACCTGGTTCCGGTGGAGAATCTTGCCCCGATTTCTCAACTGCGAAACGTCCAGACCTTTGACTCAGTCGTCACGGTTGCGTTTCTGTTCGGGAGCGAGTGGCGGGGAAGGATCTTTCTTTTCAATCCCTCATGGCGGGGCGACAAGCAGGAAGAATTGCGATTTCTGCTCGATCTGGTCCATCAGGTTGGCCCCGCCATTTATAACGTTTATCTGCTGCACCGGTTGCGCAGGCGGGCCGGAGCCGCGGAACGGGCGCGTTTTGCGAGAGAGTTGCACGATGGCGCGGTGCAATCGCTGATAGCGGTTGAGATGCAGGTCGATGTCATTCGACGGCAAGCTGAGGCATCCAAGCCCATTGGCGGCGAGTTGGGCCGTATCCAGGGGCTCCTGCGCGAAGAAGTCCTGAAGCTGCGCGAACTGATGCAGCAGATGAAGGCGATCGATGTTGATTCTCAGCGGCTGCTTGGGGTTTTGAACGATACCGTTGAGCGCTTCCAGCGCGAGACTGGAATCAGCGCGCGGTTTGTCACTGATTTGGCGGAATTAGACATGCCGCAGCGCGTCTGCCGTGAGATCCTGCGCATCGTCCAGGAAGGCTTGGTCAACGTGAGGAAGCACAGCGGGGCGCGGCACGCCCTGGTGCGTCTGGGATCGAATGGGGAACAGTGGAGCCTGACGGTGGAAGACGACGGTAAAGGTTTCCCCTTCACCGGCCGATACAACCAGGATCGTATGGATGAAGATGGGAAAGGCCCTATGATCATAAAGGAACGTGTGAGGTTGATTGCGGGCGCACTCACTGTAGAATCAAATCCCGGACAGGGAACGCGGCTGGAAATCACCGTGCCACGAAACGGGGAAGTACCGCATGAATTTTAGAAAGACACAGCAAGTTCGCTTAGTAATCGCTGACGACCACCCAATCTTTCGTGACGGGCTGCGCCGATTGCTGGAAGCCGAAGCAGACCTGAAGGTTCTGGGCGAAGCATCGGACGGTGCGGAAGCCGTGAAGTTGGCCCGTCAGTTAAAGCCTGACATTCTTCTTGCTCGATCTGTCGATGCCCAAGCATCCCGGTCTGGAAGCCTTGCGGGAGCTGAGCTTGCCCGCGAATGCGAGTCCGGTCCGCGTGATCCTGCTGACGGCGGCGGCGGAAAAGAGTCAGATTGTTGAGGCGTTGCAACTGGGCGCTCGCGGCGTGGTCCTCAAGGACTCCGCCACGCAACTGTTGCTCAAGGCGATTCAAACCGTGATGTCGGGAGAGTATTGGGTGGGGCGAGAAAGTGTTTCGAATCTGGTTCAGTACCTGCGAACGCTGATGCAGTCGTCGCATGATGAAGCCCGCCAGAAGAAATTCGGCCTTACCCCGCGTGAACTCGAGATCGTTTCCGCAGTCGTCGCTGGATACTCAAACAAGGAAATCGCCGAATATTTCAAGATCAGTGAAGACACCGTAAAGCATCATCTGAGCAATATTTTCGACAAATTGGGAGTGTCGACTCGCCTCGAACTTGCTCTGTTTGCCGTAAATCAGGCATTACCGCTGAAAAGCATTGCGTGACAGCAGGTTACCGGCTGGCCAAATCGTGGCACTTACGGGCCATTGGCGGAAAAGTGTGCCGGATTTACGATATTTCATACGGATCAGCCTATACGCAATATAGAGGGTAGGTGCGTCTGTATCCCTTGGGCACAAGGTCCAGGTTAGGCAAGTGGAAATGAGGAACCCAGTGGCAAAACGTCTTCAACAGCTTTGGAACGATGAGAGTGGTCAGGACATCGCAGAATACGCAGTTATGCTGGCCGTGATTCTGGTAATCGTCGTGGGTACGATCCGCCTCATCGGTTCGAACGCCAACAACGTGTTCTCGCAAGTCGGCAGCTCGATCCAATAAACCCAGAGCCCGCCGTTCGCAGAATGCCAGCGAACGGTTGCGACTGATCTCCGGCTGCTTCCCATCCCTCGCAGCTGGAATCCTGAAAACTTCTCTCGGTCAGTTTTCCCGACCCCGACAAACTTATTTTGCTTCGTTGCCCGACGCAGGTGCTGTCGTCGTGAGCGCCACTTTCTCTGTGCCCGTCGAGAGGCGAGAGAGATGCGGGAAGAAAGGAGTGATTTCGAACTCCATCTTCTCGCGCGACGATGTGAGCGCGACCTGTTTCGCCTTGGAGAGTTCAACCTGATCGCTCCAGGGGTCGACCCGAATGCGGCCACCCAACGGCAAGGCGGCAATTTGATCCAGCTTCTTCTGTTCGAGCGCCGGCGCCGAGGCCAGCAACGTCGACATGCGAACACTCTTTGCGCCCGCAATACCGTTGCCCAGGTGAGGACGGATCAAGTTCGGAAGCTCCGGAGACTTCTCCTCCAACGCCTTTAGGAAAAGGCCGGCATTCCCGAGTTTGTCTTTGTACGGAGAATTCTTCAGCAGTTCCAACGCTTTCGCGTCGGCCGCTTCCTCATCGCCAGCATTGTGCCGGAAATCGAGGCGGTGGAACGAGTCTTCGTCGGGGAAGAAGAGCTTGTCATTGAATGCCAGCTTGGTGTCGAACGGGTGACCCAGAACAATGTGGCTCAATTCGTGTGCCAGAACCATTCCGAGCGAAGCCTCATCCGGCAGCACGTCGAGCAAACCGCGGCTGATCACAATCGTGTGCCCGATGGTGAACGATTCCAGAGGCGAGGTCAAAAGAACGCGGCAGTGCACTTCGCTCTGCAGGTCAATGTTGTTCGTGACCAGCAGGTTGTTCACGACCGTGGCCAGGACCTTATCGACATCACTGGATGGCGCTAGCAGACCGATCTTCTGCATGCGCTCGATCGCGTTCTCTTCCGCTTGCTGTTCCCACATGCGTTCGGCGACGACAGGAGTTGCGTCGGCTGCTGCGTCACTTTGATCTTTGACAGACTGCGGAGCATCCACCAAAATCTGGGTGAACTCTTCGTTCTTCCCTAGGCTTTTGAGGTCGTAACCCCAGAGACGAGTCTGACCCTTGAAGTGAAGCGTCTTCGTCAGGCCGGTTTTGAGGTTGGACTCCTCCGTATAGACGTAGGCGGGAAGCCAAACTCCCGGACGCATATTCAGGCGCCAGCTGTCGAAGTGGAAGAAGAAATTGATCTTGGGCTGCGGATAGTAAGTTCCGTTGAAGCGGACAATGTTGTAGTCCTGGTCTTCAACCCAAATCCGGCCCATGAAGCGCGCGACTTTGTCGCCCTCGCGCGGCTGCACGTCGATGACAAGGCAGCGAACGTCGCCGAGAAATTCGCGACGAACAAAAGTAAACTTGTAATACTTCTTCTGGAAATCGGTGTCGAGGATCACCATCTGCGCGAAACCCATGGGGAGGAAATGCAATGAGTACACTCCCGTCAGCTTGGTGATCATGCGGCGGCCAAATCCAGGCTGGCCGACAAAAGAAATATCCTCGGGACCCTCTGACATTTCCAGCCGCCCGAGAAAATATTCGTCGCTGATCGGATGGGAATACCCGGAGCTGTCAGTCTTCAGATTCTGGAGGTAGGTCTCTACCATCGGATGCATGTGACGCATCTGCGCGATGAAGAAGTGTTCCCGCTGCACGACACGGTCCAACACGTCATTCAGAGTCGCGGCCGGGGGTGCTGGTTCGGTGTTTTGAACCGGCGTAGTGGAGACCGTTGCTGGCGCGGGTGGCGGCGCGGTTTCTGCGGCGGGCGCCTGTCCGGCCGGTGCCGGCGTTGAACTCGAGGCAGACGGGTCAGGGGTAGCCTGGGTAGAAGGAGCGTCTTGGGCAGCAGCAAAGAAACTGCAGGACAAAAATAGGAGAAACAATCCCGAGCTGAAACGAGCGATTCGCATAAGAACCTTCAGGGAGTTTTAATCACGCCAACTGGAAAATGATATGTACGACGGCCGTCGAGTCAGAGGGTTGGCCGTCTTTTAGCGCAGGCTTGAATCGAATCTGTTCCGCGGCATGAACCGCCGCATCATCCAGACCGTGACCGAGCCCGCGAACGACCCTCAATACGCGTAGTTTGCCTGATGCTTCGAAAACGACTTCGAGAAGAACTTCGCCTTCGATTTTCTGGTTGCGAGCGTCTTCTGTGTAGCTCGGAACTGGCTTCGAAAGAATTTCTGCCGGAACCATCCGCGCCGCTTGCGCAGCAGTACGCGATTGTACCGTAGGCGGAGCCGGAACATCCGAATCACCAAAACCGGACTGACGTACTGCACCGGCCGAAGCGGTTCGCGCGGTGCCCGTCGCAACGCCACCACCAAAACCTGTGCTGGCGACGACTCCGCGAACCCCATTCGCACCGGCCGTCCCGTTACCGTAGCCAGGCCCGGTGGGCATATCGAATCCGCCCGATTGCGCGATATTTACTGCACGTGTCTGAGTCGTCCTTGCAGGAACGCCATTCGGGTCACCGAAGCCGCCCGTCTGCACCTTCTCGGGTGCGCGGTCGATTGTCTGCGGTGCCGAACTTCCCGTAGAGAAGACATTGGTCTTCACCGCCTGCTTCGGCATGACAGGAGCCGCGGTGGGCAAGGGATCAAGCTTCTTCGTGGCAAGCTTCACTTCGGGAACCGGCGCTTCCTCAACTCTCGGTTTTGGCTGAGGTTGTGGTGCCGGCAAGCGCAGTGCTGCCGGAGGCGGATCGAGCCTTGCCTCGATCACCGGTTTCGGCAGTTGGCGTTGAGGCGTGTGGTTGACCGGAACTGGTGTCGGAACCAGTTCGATAGCGTGGTAATCCTTCTTCGGTGCTTCGAGGATTTCAGGGTGAAGAACCGGGATCCAAACGAGAATCGCGATCACCACGGCTTGAGTTCCGTAGCTGAGAACGAACTCGTGCCACGGAGCTCTCCATTTGGGAAGAGGCGAGAACAAAATTGAACCATCAGACTGCCGAGACGTCATAAGTAAGCCTGGTGCTTCAGGTGTTGCAAACACCGGTTAAGGTAAAAAAGTTTCCCCAGTTTCCTGAGCGCCGGGAGGGCAGGGTTTCTGGAAGAAGTCTACTCTTCCGCCCTTGATCTTGCACGACAGAGGCCATTCCCGGCTGCTGGCAGCACAGCGCAAACACCTTCAGAATCAGAGTGTTACGTTCCTGAGGGAGGATCAAAATATGATCTGGAACGCGGTTCATGCAAAAAACTACACTCGGCGAAGAGAGATTTCCAACCGCTTGCCAAAAGGGGAGGAAAACCTGAGCGGAAATCTCTTCCTTTTCCTAGGCTGCTACGGTTTCGAAGGGCTTGCAGGATTACTGTTCTGTAGTATTACCCAGGTTGTAACCCCGACTACAGCCGCCCCACCGATCCCGACGGCATAGGGCGAATTCAAGATCCCGCCACCAGCTGCGGGAACTGCTCCTGTTTGCCGCTTTTTGTTTTTCTTCTTCCCATCCTGGTCATTGCTGCCCGAGGAGGAGTCGTCGCGAGTCGTATCCTGACCTTGCGCCAAGGTTACGGTCTGCTTACCGTCGCTGATGTTCAGATCGCCTTTTCGAGCCGAGATTCGAACCGTCCCATCCACGTCTGTGACATTGAATTCCGTCCAGGAACTCGATACCGGCGAAACCTTGATATCGCCTGCGGTTGTGCTGACACCACGGGAGGTCGAAACCATCACGCCGCCATGTTGGATGTCAAGCGACGCGCCCTGGAACTGAATCAGCGAGTCGGACATAACTGTGATGCTCGCTCCGGGTTCGTTGATGTTGGCCACCGAGTCGGAGCGCGTCTGCAAAAGATCACCGAAGAAGATTGCGGAGGAAGTCCTGGGGACGTGAGTCCCGTTCACCCAAGCAGCGCCATTAGTGTAGAGCATCGCCGCATTGGAATCGGCAGCAAATAACGAACCGGGGAATAGAATCAGTAGCACGCAGCTAACCATACCGCGTAACGCGGACTTGCCCATTCCCACACTCCGTTAATAACTATGTTGGTGCCTGTGAGCAAAATCGTACCCTCCTCGTTGTTTGCGCGTCAATGCCTTTTGTGTCCGAAAAACTATTTTCCGGTGGAAAACTTATTGGCGCCATCGTCGACACTTCCCGCGCTGAGCAACGATTCTGCTCACTGCCAACGCTCAACGGCGTTCCACCAGAGAAGTCGCAGCCACTCATCCACGCACGTTTTGGACCATTGCCGGTGAGTCCACCAACGCGTGCCAAATTGAGTTGCATCGCGCGCAGCTGCGGTTGCAAAGCTTTTTCCCGGAATTTCGTGGCGGAAAATACTGAGGGAGCGGCGAGTGTGAAAGTCAGAAGTCACGATAAGCACTCGTGATCCCTGCTCCTGGGAAAGACATTTTTGAACGTCGTGAGATTCGTCTCTTGTCGACAGCCCTTCAATCGGACAAACTCCAACGGCTGCGCTTTGGGGCAAGCCCTGCACGTATTCCTCGGCCAACTGGAGTTGTGTGAACTTGTAGATTTTCGACGCAGCGGGTACGTCGATCAGGACTCTGCGAGCGTATCCCTGATCTAGCAATTGCAATGCGCGAGCAGGGCGTACGTCCGTCTCTCCGGCGAGCACCACAATTACGTCCGACGATTGCGGAGCGTCGACCACCAGAATTCTGCCGGCATTCGCCGCGAAGATCGTCAGGATTACAAATGCGCCCGCCAACCCTGCAACGAACCAAATGCGCCTGCGTCTCATCAGATATTTCCTCTGCAAATCAATGTATTGAATCCTCCCAAAGCTCGATGATCGCGATGCTCCATGAATCGATCCATTCCGGTCAATGACGCCTTCCGCATGCTAAAATAAGTGTTCCTCCGTGCTGTTCCATTCTCTGTGATTCCGGAATTCTCTATGACGACTTACTCCGCCGCAGATGCGCCCGTTGATCAACTCAAGTCCAAGATTCGTGAACGCCAGGCCCGCGTGGGCATCATCGGGCTAGGGTATGTGGGACTGCCTTTGGCGCTGCTCTACAGCGAACAGAAATTTCGGGTCACCGGCTTCGATATCGACGCCCGGAAAGTGGACACACTCGCCAAGGGCGGCTCATACATCTACCGCATTCCCGCGGAAGAGATTCAGGTAGCGAAGAAGCAGGGATTCTCCGCGACCTCCGATTATTCCCAGATCTCAGAGATGGATGCGGTCATTATCTGCGTTCCGACGCCCCTGAATGAGTATCACGAGCCGGATCTCAGTTTCATCACCGACACGACGCACTCCATTGCGCCGCACTTGCGCGCGGGGCAACTGATTGTCCTGGAGAGCACGACCTATCCAGGGACGACGGAAGAGGTGATGGTCCCGATCCTCGAGAAAGAAAACAAGGCCGGACTGAGAGCGGCCCGCACCGAGGCGCTGACGGGAAAGGAATTCTTCGTCGCTTTCTCGCCGGAACGCGAGGACCCCGGGAACACTACTGTTGCCCGGCGCGATATACCGAAAGTTGTGGGTGGCCTGAATCCCCAGGCTTCAGAACTTGCCGGGGCGCTGTACGGTGCCATTTTTAACCGAACGGTTCCAGTGTCGTCCCCCGCCGCCGCGGAGATGACCAAGTTGCTGGAAAACATCTACCGCTGCGTCAATATCGCTCTGGTCAACGAACTGAAGCTGCTGTGCCTGCGCATGGGTATCGACATCTGGGAGGTGATTGACGCCGCCTCGACGAAGCCCTTTGGTTTTCATCCGTTTTATCCCGGTCCAGGACTTGGTGGACATTGCATCCCCGTGGATCCTTTTTATCTTTCCTGGAAGGCCAAAGAGTGGGACTTCCGCACGCGCTTCATCGAACTGGCAGGCGAGATCAACACGAATATGCCCTACCACGTGTTGTCTTCGGTGAGCGGCGCGCTCAACGGCCACAAGAAGTCAGTGAACGGTGCCAAGGTGCTGGTGCTGGGAGTGGCTTATAAGAAGGACATCGATGATTTGCGAGAGTCTCCGTCTCTGACGATCATCGAACTATTGCAAAAAGACGGCGCTGTGGTCAGCTACCACGATCCCTATTTCCCCATGATTGGCAAAGGCCGCAAGTACGATCTGCAAATGAAGCGATCCGAGCTAAGCGATCTGGGGCAGTACGACTGCGTCGTCATCGTGACCGATCATTCCGATTACGACTACCGGCAGATTGTTCAGGAAGCCCAGTTGGTGGTCGATACGCGAAATGCAACCCGCGGGATCGTTAGCCCAAAGATCGTTCACTGCTAGTTCGATAACTCAAGCCGTTTATTGCCTAGACCACTTCGGACGCCGGCAGGAATTCCTCCTCGTCGGCGGCAACTGGTCGGCGTTTCTTCGATCGCTGAAGCAGCGGCGGCGCAGCCGCAATGCTGCAAAAAACGTAGAAGAGGGCGGCGTTTGCGGGGATCTGCAGGTTGAAGTCGAAGAAGCTGTGAACCAGGATTCCTGTGAATCCAAGCGTACACGCGAGAGTCGTGGCACAGCTGACATCCGAGTTCCAGTTCTTTATTTTTCGAAGCGCCCGGCGATATACCAAAACTACGAACCAGATCATCAAGCCGAAGCCGACCAATCCCATCTCGGCCAGGAGCTGCAGATAGTCGTTGTGTGCCTCATTCACAAAAAAATTGGTGTAGAAACTCCGGAATTGCGGGTACACCACCGGAAAGGTTCCCAGTCCCCAACCCAGAATTGGCTTGTGCCGGAACATCTTCAAACCGTCGCGGTCGATGGAGAGCCGCACCCCACCGGAGATCTCGCTGTGAGCTTCCGTCGAGATGCTCGAAACCCGGCTCGTTAGTTCCTTGCCGCCCAGCCACGCGAGCAAACTGACCAGCACAACCACAAAGGCCACGGCACTGATGGCGATCCGGATTCCTTTTTGTTTGCGAAACACAACGATCGCGAAGGCGATCAACTCGACGAGGATCGCGATCATGCCGCCGCGAGAACCGGATAGAAAAACGGTGCCCACCATGATGGCCGCGGCCACACCCGCGGCGAGCCGCTCTTTCTCGTGCACCAGGTGCGTCATCGAAATGACGAGCGGAATCGGAATGAGCAATTCCATCAGACCCGCGTAATGGTTGTGGTTTACATAGGAGCCGTAGATCCATCCGCCCATGCGCGGTTCACGAATCCAATAGAGCTTGCCGTTCGGTGCGACTCCCTGCAACAGCGCGAATGCAGCTACGGCGAAACCGTACAGCGCCAGAATTACGGCAATCTTGCGTGCCTGCGAACTGCGAACGAGCGATTGCGTCGCCAGGAAACAGAGCATCGCGTAAGCGCAATACAGCATTGCCTGCGAAATGCTGTCGTGACGGTAAGCGGTAAGCCCAAAAATGAGCTGCGTCAGTATCAGGACAGCGAATCCACCCATGGGCAGGAACAACGGGTTCCAAACAATGTCGATTTCCCCGTCGAGCCATTGTTTGGCAAGCCAGAGCAGTGTGAGCAGAACTGATCCCGCTTCCACAAGGAAGATCGACCACGGCTCGACGGCTCCGAATGCAAGGGGGCCGAACATCAGCAATCCGAAAGTGCCGTACAGGACGATCGTGCCGATCTCCGCTGATCGGGATTGCCGTTCCGCGTCGCTAATTTTCGTGTACTCCGTCATGAAATAGCCGTAGCCAGTTTCGCCTATGAAGTCTTCTTAGTGATGTGGAAGTCGTCGACCCAGAGCTTCCCGCGGATCGGACTGCTGGCTGGAAGGCGCCGTACGTGCAGGACGACAAGTTTGCAGTCTGGGCCGGTAGTGAACTCGCCGTCGACGGACTTCCAGAACCCCGCGTCCTTCAACTCCTCACTCTCGTAGTAAACCGCTTGAGTGTACATGTCCTGCACAGTGAAATGAGGGCCGCCCGCACCTTCGACTTCTCCGCTCTTGTAATAGCCGTTGAACTCGTAAGTGGTGTTGGGCTGCACAGCGACTAACTCGTAAATGCCAGCATCCGTGATGCCCGGACCGTCGAAGGTGATGAGCAACGAGCGGCGGCCGGAGTGGTAGTCGCTGGGATCCAGGGTGAGATTGACTCCCGCTTGCTTTTGATACTGCCAGTCAAACCCTGCATTCAGAATGTCGAGGCTGAAGTTCCCGTCCACGACCAGATTGTTAGACGACGGCAGGTAAGACGAAAGACCGAAGCGATTCGCCATCTGCTGCCAAACCAGCACCGCCTGATCGACGTCTTTGTGCTGGACCGAATAGCGAATGTAGTCATAACCATGCCGCAACTCAAACGGCTGGCGAGTCTGTATCAGAGCGCTCCACACTTTCGCAGCACCGGCCGTCTGTTCTCTCGCCTCCAACAGCGATAGGAAACTCACGTACGCATCGCTTCGAGCAGGCACAAAGTCGCGAAGCAGAACGTCCACGTCAGGTTCGATGCGCCAACAGAATTGGAGGGCTGCATCGGCGAGAGACGGATCGTTGGCGATTACCACCCGGAACTCTCGCAACGCCTTTTCGGTCTGTCCCTGGACCAGATAGAAATTTCCAGCTTCCCAAGCCACATCCGGAGTCATGGAATCGGCATCAATGGCCCGCTCCAGAGCGGCGTTCTGACTCTGAGTGTCCCCCAGAACCTGGTAAGCGCTGGAGAGATCGAACCAATAGCGCGCCGAGTGCGGATCAAGTTGCACGGCCGACCTGTACTGCGCGACTGCGGCCACCGGATCGCGAGCCACCAAGTCGTAGTACCGTCCCAGATGATTACGGTAATCGGCATTGCCCGAGTCGAGCCTCGCGGCCCGCTGAAGACTGGTTAACTCCGCCCGGCTTGCGAGCCATGACGCGACAAAACGGCTTGCCGCTACTCCAACGTAGGCGATCGCGAGGACAGCGGCAAGAGCCGCCGTCAGCCATTTGCGCGTGGGGCTGTGAAAGGGAATCTTCATTTTGTGCGGCTGGAAAAAATTGCGCTACGCGCTGCTCGACGACGGTGCGCTTTCTTCAACGTCGTCTTCGTCCTCATGTCCGGACGAATCTTCGTCCCGGTAGTAACGGGCGTACTTGCCCTGATATTCGTAATAGTAGTAGTAGTCCGGCGAACTGAGGTCCACCGCGTTGAGCAGAACTCCCACCACTTTGGCGTTCACCTGCGTGAGTATGTCGCGCGAACGGCGCAGAGCTTGTTTCGTGGTTTGGCCGGAACGGATCACCAGGACGACGGCGTCCGCCCGCGGCGATAGAACAACCGCATCCGTGACGGATAGCGACGGAGGCGTGTCGATCACGATGTGGTCATATTGTTCCCGCAGTTGGGCGAGCACGTCTCTCATATTGGACGAAGCCAGCAGTTCGGCTGGGTTCGGCGGCGGAGTTCCGGCGGGAAGGACGAAAAGATTTGGAAGAACCTTGGTGCTGGTGATCGCGTTCTCCAGCTTCGTGCTGCCCGTCAAGACGTTGCTCAACCCGCTGTGCGGTCCCATCCCAAGTGTCTTGTGAATGCTCGGGCGGCGCAAGTCGGCGTCAATCAGCAATACGCGCACGCCTTTCTGGGCCAGCACCACCGCGGTATTGATGCTCGTCGTTGTTTTTCCCTCTTGCGGCAAGGCGCTCGTTACGATGATGACTTTCGGGGGAGCGCCGAGGTTTGACAGCAGCAGGGAAGTCCGAAGCGCGCGATAGGATTCCGCCATTTGCGATTGCGGGCGGACTTGCGTCACAAGTTCCACGGCCTCTTTGGATGTCGCTATCACAAGCCGCTTAGGATTCGGGCCTTCGCGGGCCGACTTGGAGCCGAGCGGGATCATGCCCAACGATGCGAGACCGGAGATCATCTGAGCCTGTTCCGTGGTGCGAACTGTGCTGTCCAAACCTTCGAGCAAGAACGCTAGGCCGACACCGGAGGCTAACCCGAGAATGATCGCGAACATCAGGTTTCGGGGGACATTCGGCTCAATCGGAGCCATCGGCGGACGGGCGCTGTCGACGATGCGGAAATTGTTGGATTTCAATCCTGCCGAAACGCTGGCTTCTTTCAGCCGCTGCAGAATTCCTTCATAGAGCGTGCGGTATGTTTCCGCATCGCGCTTGAGAAGGTTGTATTCGATCGCGCTCTCGTTCAACTTGTTGGCTTCTTGTTTCTGTTTCTCGAGCGCGTCGTGGAGCATGCCCTCGCGTTGCAGCGCGGTTGTGTACTGGCCGCGAACCTTGCTCGCGATCTTCTTCATCTCCGACTGAATCTGCGTATCAATTTCCTTCAGCTGATTGTTGATCTGGGTCAGTTTGGGATACGAAGGCCCGAACTGGGTATTCAAATCAGCCGCCTGGATCTTAAGCTCTGCCTCTTTGGTGCGCAGGGTTTCCAGTAATTGCGAAGCCGACTGCGCTCCTGGGCCTCCGTCCTCGATTCCACCGGCACTGGAAGCAATGGCGTCAGGATCTCCGGACTGAATCAACCGGTACAGCGACTCTTTGTCCATCCGGTCGCTCTCGGCAGCGGTGAGCTGCTTGTTGAGTTCGTCCAACTTCTCCATGATGATGTTTTGCTTTTCGTCGGTGCCCAGGATTTCGTGTTCTTTTTGGTAGCGAACCAGCTTCTCCTGGGACGTTTCGACTTTCATTTGCAGATCGACGAGCTGCTTCGATAGCCAGTCGGAAGCCTGCATCGTCGATTCAAAGCGGGCTTTGAAGTTGTTCTCGACGTAAGTCTGCATCAACGTGTTGACGACGTTGGCCGCCATCTGCGGATCGGGGCTGCGATAGTGAACCTCAATGATTCGAGTGTTCGGACTGAGCGCGACTCTCAGGTTTCCCTTAAAGCCACCAACCATGGCGGAGATTCGCGACGGATCGCTTTGCAGCGAGTCCGGAGTGAGATCAAGTGACGCCGAAGGCGGAGGCGCCTGACCTGCAAACTCGGGCTGCCGGTCCAGATTGAGTTCCCGGATGACCTGGGTCGCCAGCAGGTCGCTCTGCAGAATCTTCAGTTCGGTGTCGAGCTCGGTGGGATCGTAGTAGTCAAGGCTGAAGGTGGCGGAGTTCTGAAAGTTCAGGCTGGCGTCGGGCTTGTTGATTTCAATCGTTCCCCCGGCCTCGTAGACCGGCTTCATTTTGAGGCTGGCGATCGCGACCACGGAAAAAATTGTCACCAGACAAGCGATGATGACCCACTTGCGCTTGAGCAGAATCCGAACCGACTCGCCCAGAGCCGACTCTTGAGACGGAAGATCGGGATAAAAGTGCGCTCCCCCCGGCCTGCCCAGGTCCAACCCCTGAGTCGGCTGCATCTCGCGAATGACTGGATTATTCGCTGGTACGAGGGATCCGAAATCCATGCCTGCTCCTCAACGATTCTCTCACTACGCCCAAGCCCGAGGGGCCGGTATTACACACTTCCAAATGAGTCCCGGGTCGAAGAGGCTGGTCTATCGCGCAGGGATTTGTTTCGAACCGAATACTGGTGAGTTCGTCGCTCATTTTAGCATTGGATCAGAAAAAATTCGCCGCCAATTTTGTTGACGAGTCCACGAACCGCGCGAGATCAATCGTCGAGTGACAAGAACTTCCGCTATACTAGCGGACAACGTGATGCCCAGCCGGCGGCCGTCCCTTCCAATTGCGTTTCTGGACGGCCTGCAAACGAAAAATGCGGAAGAAGTATTTTAAAAACGGCGTCGCTCGGACGCTGCCAGATTGCACGAACATCGTAACGAGGCGGATGGGATGAATTGGTCGGAAGAGTCAGTCCTGGTAACGGGCGGTACGGGTTCGTTCGGCAAGAAGTTCGTAGACGTCATGTTGCGGGAGTACCGGCCGAAGCGCCTGGTGATCTTCAGCCGCGATGAACTCAAGCAGCACGACATGCGCGCCGCGGGCATCGACCATCCGACCCTCCGGTATTTTCTGGGCGACGTTCGCGATCCAGGCCGGCTCGAGCGTGCTTTCGCAGGCGTGACCATCGTTGTGCACGCAGCTGCGCTCAAGCAGGTTCCCGCGTGCGAATACAATCCCTTCGAAGCCATCCAGACCAACATCATTGGTGGACGTAATGTAATCGATGCCGCCATCAATCAGGGAGTTCGCCGGGTCTTGGCCCTCAGCACTGATAAAGCCGTGAACCCGATCAACTTGTACGGCGCAACGAAACTGTGCGCCGAGAAAATGTTTGTGCAGGCGAATTCGTACGCCGGCGGCCAGGGATCACGCTTCAGTTGCGCGCGCTATGGGAATGTTGTGGGAAGCCGAGGCAGCGTGATTCCGGTTTTCCAGGAGCAGAAACGCACCGGCCGCATCACGCTGACCGATCCGCGAATGACCCGGTTCTGGCTGACCCTTGAGCACGGTGTTCGCTTTGTGGTCAGCAGTATCGAGCAGATGCACGGTGGAGAGATCTTCGTGCCCAAGATCCCGAGCATGCGGTTGGTCGATCTGGCGGAAACGATTGCGCCGGGCTGCGAGATTGAGACCATCGGGATTCGTCCCGGAGAGAAACTTCACGAAGTGCTGGTCTCGGAGGATGAAGCGCGAAACACTCTGGAAGTCGAAGACCGTTACGTGATTCAGCCGTCGCATCCCTGGTGGCGCCGCGAGAATTGGGTAAGCGGGACTCCGCTGCCCGAGGGATTCCGCTATGCCAGCGATACCAATGAACGCTGGTTGACGAACCGCGAACTTCAGGAGCTTGTGCCTCCTTCGACGCGCGAAGAGCAGCCTGTACCGGCACGAATTCCTGCGTAGAAAACATCATGAGCACGGTTTCGGTCAGCCCGGAAACGCTCGCGATCAACGGGGGATCTCCCGTGCGCACGACCTTCCTGCCTTACGGGCGGCAATCGATTGATGAGGCTGACATTCAAGCCGTGGTCGACGTGCTCCGCTCCGACTGGCTGACCACCGGACCGAAGGTCGGAGAATTTGAAGAGGCATTTGCAGCCCGCGTGGGTGCTGCCTATGCCGTCAGCTTCAGTTCCGGCACCGCGGCTTTGCATGCTGCGGCGTTTGCAGCAGGGCTCAAGTCGGAGGATGAGGCCATCACCTCGCCGATGACGTTCGCCGCAACTGCGAACTGTGTGCTTTATCAGGGCGCGACTCCTGTTTTCGCTGATGTAACCGCCGACACTCTTAATCTCGATCCCGAGAAAGTCGCCCAAAAGATTTCATCAAAGACCCGAGCCATTCTTCCCGTCGACTACGCGGGACATCCTGCAGACTTGAAGGTCATCGTCGATCTCGCCCAACGACATGGGCTGATCGTCATTGAAGATGCTTGTCACGCACTGGGCTCGGAATACCAAGGGCGCTCGGTCGGCAGTGTCGCCGACATGACTGTGTTCAGCTTTCATCCCGTGAAGCACATCACGACCGGGGAAGGCGGCATGGTCTCGACAAATGATCCGAAACTTGCGGAGACGTTGCGGCGCTTTCGCAATCACGGAATTTCGAGCGATGCACGCCAGCGGCAGACCGCTGGGCAGTGGCACTACGAAATGGTTCTGCTCGGTTTCAACTACCGGCTGTCCGATTTTGCGTGCGCGCTGGGCATGCAGCAGCTCAAGAAGTTGGACGCAAATCTGGCGCGGAGACGGGAGATCGCCAGTCGTTACACCAGCGCCTTTCGCGGAACGTCGAGAGTAATTCCGCCGGCAGTGCGTCCGGACGTGAATCCGGCCTGGCATCTGTATCCGATTCGCCTGGACTTGGAAAAGCTCACGGCGGACCGTGCGGAAATCTTCCGCGCTCTGCGCGCGGAGAATATCGGCGTCAATGTGCATTACATCCCCGTGCACTTCTCATCCTTACTACCGCGACCAGTTTCGGATACAAAGGCGGCGAGTTCCCGGTTGCCGAAGACGCGTATTCGCGACTGATCAGCCTGCCGATGTTTCACGGTATGAGCGATCGGGACGTGGAAGACGTAATCGCCGCCGTGCGGAAAGTTACAGGATCCTACACTCGATGAATGTTGCACGACAGAAACGGGAGACTGACCCTTCATCAGAAACGCGGCAGGCCGCGGTATGGAGGGGAGATTTTGGGCGTGAGTATACGGACCGAAACACTCTCGACATCGACGGACTCGATGACCTCTATCGGAAGAATTACGGTCTGACGAGAAGCGCGATCAATACCCTCTTCCTGAGCGATATCCCCAAAGAAGCCAGCTTTCTGGAATTGGGTTGCAACACCGGCAACCAGCTGCTGATGCTCCACCGCATGGGATGGTCGAATCTGTCTGCCGTGGAATTGCAGCCCTACGCGGCAGAAATCGCACGCAAGCGTCTTCCGGGTACTGCTGTCAAGCTGGGATCGGCCCTGGATGTTCCCTTTGCCGATGCTGAGTTCGACGTAGTCTTCACGTCGGGAGTGTTGATTCACATCGCTCCCGAAGATCTTCCTCGCGCGATGGATGAAATTCATCGGGCAAGCAGGGAATACATTTGGGGACTCGAATACTATGCGCCGGAAGTCACGGAAGTGACGTATCGCACGCACAGTTCGTTGCTGTGGAAGATGGATTTTGCGCGCTGCTACCTCGAACGCTTCGACGATCTGGAACTTGTAAGAGAGCAGCGCCTGCCATATCTCAATAGCGAAAATGTCGACGCGGTCTTCCTCCTCAGAAAAAAACGCTAGTTCGCATTGTTGAGTCCCGGAGGCTCGTTGAAAGTAGTTGCAATCATTCAGGCGCGTGTGGGCAGCACCCGGCTGCCGGGCAAAGTCCTCAAAGACCTTGCCGGTGCAACTGTGCTCGCCCGAGTGGTGGAGCGAGTTCGCCGCGCCCGCCGCATCGACGAAGTGCTCATCGCGACCACGGATCGTCCAGCCGATGACGCAATTGTCGCAGAATGCCGGAAGTGTTCAGTCGCAGTCTCGCGCGGCGATCAGGATGATGTGCTGGATCGCTATTTTCGTGCCGCGCAGCTGAAGAAGGCGGACGTCGTCGTCCGTATCACTTCCGATTGCCCTCTAATCGATCCCGAAATTACCGACAAGACCGTCGCTGCTTTTCTCGAAGCACGCCCCGATTACGCCTCGAACGTAATGGTCCGTACTTATCCGCGTGGCCTCGATACGGAAGTGATCTCCTTTGACGCCTTGGCTCGAGCATGGCAGCAAGCCCGAAAGCCTTACGAGCGCGAACATGTGACGCCGTATATCACCGAGCATCCGTTGGAATTCAAGTTATTGTCCGTGACAGGAGACGATGATTTCAGCAGCCATCGCTGGACTGTGGATACTCCCGAAGACATGGAATTTGCCCAAGCCGTTTACGCGCGATTGCATGGCAACGCTTCGTTCACCTGGCGCGATGTTCTGGAATTGCTGGACCGTGAGCCCGGGTTGGTGGATCTGAATCGTGGAGTCCAGCAGAAAGCGCTGCACGAAGGCTGATGAATCCCGGCTTACTTTTGATCCGGGCCGATGCCAGCGTCGTCTCTGGCACGGGCCACGTCATGCGCTGCCTGGCTCTGGCTCAGGAGTGGCAGGTCCGTGGCGGGCGTGCAGCATTCGCCATGGCTGAGGCAACGCCGGCCATCCATTCTCGGCTCAAGGCTGAAAGTTGCGATGTGCATTTCATGCCCTGCGCATCCGGAACCAGCGAAGATTCGACATCCACGATTGCTCTTGCGCACGAAGTCGGGGCTGACTGGATCGTTGTGGATGGCTACCAGTTCGGTGCGGAGTATCAGAGAGCGCTCAAATCTGCTGGATTGAAAGTTCTTTTCCTTGACGATTATGGTCATGCAACGCATTACTATGCCGATCTTGTACTAAATCAAAATCCCTCCGCCACTCAGATCGGCTATTCAAATCTTGAATCGTATAGCGCTCTTCTCCTGGGTCCGCGCTATTGTTTACTGCGGCGCGAGTTTCAGTCCTGGAGGAATTGGAAGAGAGAAGTGCGCGCGATTGGCCGCCGAGTGCTCGTAACAATGGGAGGAAGTGATCCGGAGAACCTGACGGCTGTCGTCGTCAAAGCTCTGGGGCTGACCGGAGACCCTGACTTGGAGGCGATCGTGGTGATCGGCGGGAGCAGCCCCTACGCCGAGGAATTAGAGCGCTTGTCGCTCTCTGCCGCGAAAAAGATCAGCGTGCGCAGGGATGTAAGCAACATTGCAGAGTTAATGGCTTGGGCTGACGTTGCCGTTTCTTCCGCGGGCTCAACTTGCTGGGAACTCTGCCTGCTGGGTCTGCCGGCGCTGTTGTTCGATGTGGCCGACAATCAGAAACCGATCGCGCGCGAGTTGAATCGGCGAGGTTGCTCAGTCCATCTTGGCAGTTCGCGGGATTTCAACGCGGTGGAACTCGCGCAGCAGTTGGACCGATTGCTCGGCTCCGGAGAGGTGCGACAAGCCATGTCTCTCCGTTGCCGCCAGATTGTGGATGGAAAAGGTGCGGCGCGAGTGGCGTCCATCATGCAGGCAGGACTGCACCTCAGGCCCGCGAGAGAAGCCGATCGGGAACTGTTGTGGAAGTGGGCGAATGATCCGCACGTCCGTGCAGCCGCATTTTTGCCGGAGGAGATTCCACTAGAGCAACACAACGCATGGTTCGCGAGTAAGATGAACAATCCGAATTGCCTTATTCTGATTGCCGAGGATCCTGCCGGCAAGCAAGTGGGTCAGTTCCGAGTGGACTGGCGATCTGAACACGACGGCGAAATTGACGTAAGCGTCTCAGCCGGCAGCAGAGGGTCGGGTTTTGGAAGCGCACTGATTGAACTCGGCGTGGGCCGCGTGTTTGCCGAGCGAGGGCAGCGTCTCAACGCTTTCGTGAAGAATGAAAACCAGGTTTCGCGGCGGGCGTTTGAGCGCGCTGGATTTAATACCCTTGGCGAAAAGACGGTGCAAGGGCAGCGCGTTGTTCATTACGTCTGCGGCAAAGACGCTGGCGAGGTTTGAGGAGCAAATGATGTCTCGGGCAACACAGTCGGAGCTACTGGAACAGAGAATCGCGGAAAACGCTTCGTCGCAGCAGGTTGACCTGGCGACTTGGATCTTCGAACGGGTGCGTGTGCAACCCGGCGAGACAGTGCTTGAGTTGTGCTGCGGCACAGGCGGACAGACGTTGGCATTGTTGGATCTGGTCGGCGAAGGCGGCCATGTGACAGCTCTCGACATTTCCAGATCGGCGCTGGACACTCTAGCTTCTAAGGCCGGTTCCAAGAATGAAAGGCTGACTTGTGTCGAAGCGAACCTGGAGAACTTCGCGGCCACGTTGTCCCAGGTTGAAAAACAGCATGCTACCTTCGACCTGATCTTTTGCGCGTACGGCCTTTATTACAGTTCCGACGCGCGGCGTACCTTGGAGCATGCCTGCAGACTTTTGAATCCAGGTGGCCGCATCGCCGTGGTTGGACCATTCGGGCCGAACAATAAACCACTCTTCGATCTGGTGCGCGCCAGCGGAGTTGAGATCGCCGCTCCGGTCATCGCATCGAGCGAGACTTTCATGTTGCAGACTGTCGTGGACTGGGGAGCGCGGAACTGCGAATCCCTTGCCGTGCATACGCTGATGAATCCGGTGCGATGGACGACGCCGGAGCGCGTGCTGAATTATTGGCAGAACACAACCTTCTATGAAGCAAAAAAGCGCGATAGCTTTGAGACGCTTCTCCAGAAGCATTTCACAAGAGAATCAGCGTTTGTAAATGAAAAATGGATCATGCTGGTGGAAATGAGACATGTTCGCTCTTAATCCGATCCTGGTGATCGCCGCTCATCCCGACGATGAAGTGTTGGGTTGTGGCGGCACGGCGGCTCGCCTTGCCAAGGAGGGCCACGATGTCTTTTTCGCGATCATGGGGGAAGGCATCACGTCGCGGCATAAGGAGCGGGACGCGGCGGGTGGGCAGCAATTGGGGCAGCTCAGGCAGCATGCACATGCCGCGGCGGCGACGGTCGGCGTCAAGGATGTTTTTCTTCATCAGTTGCCCGACAATCGTCTCGACACCGTGCCGCTTCTCGAAGTGGTGAAGCTGATCGAAGATTTGGTCGACCGGATCAAGCCGCAGGTGATCTACACCCATCACCCGGGCGACCTCAATGTCGATCATGGAGTAATCCACCGCGCCGTTCTCACTGCGACGCGTCCGATGGCAGGGCAGCCTGTGCGCGAGATTTATGCCTTCGAAGTTCCGTCCTCGACGGAATGGGCTTTCCAGCGCCTGGAACCGTCGTTCCGGCCGAACGTATTCGTCGATATTGCGAACACGATCGACGCCAAGGTTGCAGCGATGGAATGCTACGAGTCGGAAGCACGGAAGTTTCCTCACCCGCGGTCGCCGGAGGCACTGCGCGCCCTAGCCACGCGGTGGGGTTCTGTCGTCGGCTGTGCGGCGGCGGAAGCTTTCGAACTCGTGCGCTCCATTCGCCCGCAAGCAAAGTGACCATGGCAGAGCAGATCACGATCGGGCAGAAAACCATCGGGATGGGGTTTCCCGTCTACGTGATCGCAGAAGTTTCCGCCAACCATCATCAGAAATATGAGGAAGCCGTAAAGATCATCGCCGCTGCGAAAAATGCCGGCGCCGACGCGGTCAAGTTGCAGACGTACACTGCCGACACGATCACGATTTCAAGCGACAAGGAATATTTCCGTGTCGGTGGGGGCACTCTATGGGATGGACGCAACTTGCATGATCTTTATCGCGAAGCGTACACCCCGTGGGAGTGGCACCCTCGATTGAAGCAGGTTGCGAACGATCTCGGCCTCGATCTATTTTCGACCCCGTTCGACAATTCGGCCGTCGATTTTCTCGAGGTGATGAAGGTTCCGGCGCATAAAGTCGCGTCGTTTGAAATCGTGGACATCCCGCTCATCAAAAAGATCGCGCGGACGGGGAAGCCGATGATCATGTCCACCGGCATGGCCACCGTCGAGGAAATTGATGAAGCGGTACAAGCGGCTCGTTCGGCTGGAGCCACTCAGATAGCACTGCTGAAGTGTACGAGTGCGTACCCCGCTGCCGCCGAGGAGATGAATCTTCGCACCATTCCAGAGTTATCACGGCGATTCGGTGTGCCCGCAGGGCTTTCGGATCATACGACGGGCGTTGCAGTCCCAATAGCGGCAGTGGCGCTGGGAGCGTGCATCATCGAGAAGCATCTCACTTTGTCTCGGTCGGAACCGGGGCCGGACAGCGCGTTCTCGCTGGAGCCTCATGAATTCAAAGCGATGGTCGATTCTGTTCGAATCGCGGAGAAAGCCCTGGGCGATGTTCAGTTTGGCTGTAGTCCAAAAGAGGCCAGCAGCCGGGTGTTCCGCCGGTCGTTGTTCGTCGTGCAAGACGTCAAACGTGGCGAGCGGTTTACCGAGGAAAATGTCCGCTCCATTCGACCGGGCCAGGGGTTGCACACGCGGCACCTCTCGGAAGTTCTGGGCCTGCGCGCCCGGCAAGATATTGAGCGCGGAACTCCTCTGAGCTGGAATCTGGTCGAGCGGCAATGAGGATTGTCAGTCCCTTCTTGAAGAAGATTGTGTATCCCGCTCTGTCGAAGTCTGGATTGTTTCATCGGTTGCCGGCTGACGGGCTTGCAGTTGTGACCTATCACGGAGTGCTTCCCCCAGGATACGAACCGATCGATCCAGCGCTGGATGGAAATCTGATCACATCTGAGTCCCTTCGGCGCCAACTGCGGCTGCTCAAGACACATTACAACGTAGTAGCTCCGGAAGATTTTCTCGCATCGCGGGAAGGGAAGCGGGAGTTGCCGCGGCGAGCGGTGCTGGTGACCTGCGACGATGGATTGTTGAATTGTTTTACGGACATGCTTTCTGTGCTCGAGCAGGAAGGTGTGAAGTGTCTTTTTTTTGTCACTGGATCTTCGGCTGTGTCGACGCCCGCTACGCTTTGGTATGAAGATTTATTTCGAGCTTTTCTTCAAGCGCCGGCCGGGTCCTATGAGATTTCTCGCGGCTCGCTTGCGATTCAGATTGAATTGACCTCGTTGCCGTGCCGTCGCGCAGCCTGGTGGAGTTCGGTGAAGCGACTATCGCAAGTCGGCGGAGAAGTACGCAGCTCATTCCTGGAAGCGGCTCGTGCTCGATTGGGAGTTAACCCGGAGTCAGAATTCGAAACGCGCAACTCCTCTTTGTGCCGACGTTTCGCACTGCTGAAAGCGGAGGAATTGCTCGCGCTGTCAGCCGCAGGAATGACCATCGGTGCGCATACGTTGACTCATCCGATCTTGTCGCTGGCCCCGCCAGCGATGGCTTACGCGGAGATCGCGGAAAGCCGCGCGAGATTGGAACTGCTCCTGAACAATCGGGTTTGGGCATTCGCCTATCCGTTTGGCGATCCGCAGTCGGTGACGCCACAAGTTCTCCTTATGCCTAAGGATGCTGGCTTTGCGGCTGCGTTCCTTAATCACGGAGGCGGTCTCGGCGCCGACCTTCCCGACTTCGCTCTGCCG
Organism: uncultured Acidobacteriota bacterium; assembly: GCA_963700225.1. Classification (GTDB taxonomy): domain Bacteria; phylum Acidobacteriota; class Terriglobia; order Terriglobales; family Acidobacteriaceae; genus Sulfotelmatobacter. Next base: position 39,642 of record CAVOWU010000006.1, on the reverse strand, counting down.
CGGCTGCATGTGACATCTACCATGAGCCTGAGCGAATTCGACGCGCATGTGTCCGGTTTCTATGCCTGGATGCAGCGGGCTTCTCACCAGCATTCACGCAATGCGGGGTTAGTCGAGGCCTGATCGGCGGCAAATGACGGACCTGAGCATAAAAAGAAACCTCCAGATCTACAATGCACCGGACGTGGCCGCTCACTATGCCGCGCTGAACTACCTCACTGCTTGCGAGAGTCTGCTTTTTGAATCGTACATCCCCATCGGCAGTGCGGTGCTCGACCTTGGCGTCGGAGGCGGGCGAACCACACCATACCTCGCAAGTCGGGCCGCGCGGTATGTAGGTGTCGACAATGCTCCGGCCATGGTAGATGCCTGCCGCGCGAAGTTCCCAGGCGTGGAATTCCTGGTCGCCGACGCCGCAAATCTCGCCGTCTTTGCGGATGATTCATTCGATGCCGTCGTCTTCGCATTCAACGGAATTGACTTTGTTCTTCCTGAGGAATCGCGCCGGCAGTGCCTCGCACATATCCACCGGATTCTCAAACCGGGCGGAGCTTTGATTTTTTCATCGCACAACCCCCGCGCGATCCTGGTGCGGCCCAGTTGGAACCGCGAGCGGCTGGAGAGAATCTCCCGTCGATTTTCGGCAAACTCGAAGACGGTAAATGCCGTGCTTCTTGCGGCATTGACATCCGTGCGCGCCCCGCTCGCGTTTTTCCAGGCATGCGTGTCGAGTCTCTTTCGCATGATTCAGCGGCTCCCGACGCGAATGTTCTGGCGAGGACACGGCGAACTCCTCGATTCAGCTCACGGCGGATTGTTGACACACTATTCCATCCCTCGGCAAGTGATTGCAGAAGTCGTCGCCGTTTCTCTCCGGTTCGAGCGAGTTCTCGGAAACGCTTACCCGGAGTCGCCCCGTCCGCTCTCAACGGATTGGTACTATTACGTATTCACAAAACCCATCGAGAAGTGACTGGAACCTTGCGACTCGTCGTGCTCACTGACATCCCGGAAGATGCAGAACTGCGCCAGCAGTGGAATGCGCTGGTGAATCGTGTCGATCGACCCCAAGTCTTTTACACATATGAGTGGTCACTGGCGGTGCAACGGGCGTACATCTCAACGCTGCATCCACTGGTCATTCTGGCTTACGACGATGCGAATTCTATCTGCGGTGTAGCGGCCCTCGCAACGGACGCAGACAGTCGCCGGGCTTCATTCCTGTGCGCAACGACCGGAGACTACTGCGACTTCCTCAGTACGGAAGATCGAAAGAAAGAGTTCATCCCCGCAGTTCTCGCCGAGCTGAGAAAACGCGATATTCGTAGAGTGGAACTCGCGAATCTCCCCGAGGATTCGACAACCCTGGCGTTGCTCCATGAATCTTCTCGGCAGCGCGGTTTTCATTGTTACGCGCGGACCGCCTATGTGTGCGCCCAGGTCTCGTTCGACCGGTTGGAGCGAGGCAAAGACGGCAAGCCGTTCGCGCCGGGCCTGAAAAGGCTGCGTCGCTTCGAGAAGGCGATGGGCTCGGGAGCGCCGGTTCGCACTGAACATCGACGATCCTGGGAGACAGTCGAACCGGTTCTGCCCGAGTTCATGCGGGCCCACGTTGCCCGGTTTCTGGAAATCGGCCGGCTCAGCAACATTGCCGATCGCCAGCGCCGTGTATTTCTAGCTGAGCTCGCAAAGATCCTGTCACAAAGCCACTGGTTCGTCCTGAGCCGTATGTTGGCAGGAGATCGCCCAGTGGCATGGCATTACGGATTCCAGTTTCATGGATCATGGTTTTGGTACCAGCCGACCTTCGACAGCAGCGTCGAGAAACACTGGCCTGGATTTTGTTTGCTGAGCCAGGTGATCCAAGATTCGCTTGAGATTCCCGGGTTGAACACTCTCGATCTGGGACTTGGTTCCGAGGCGTATAAGGCGAAGTTCGCGAACGAATCTCGAGAAACCCTCTACGTCACTTTGCACACATCTCTTCTCGAAAATTGGAGCACCATCATCCGCCATAAAGCGGTAGAGGCAGTGAAGTCCTCTCCCAGGTGGGAAAAGACAGCCGAGGAAGCTCGAAAAAAATGGCGCTCCTTTCGTGCCCGCCTGCGCGAAGAAGGCATGCGAGGAACGTTGACGTGGTTGGGGAGACGTGCGGTTGGGTTGTTCGGAGCGCGTGACGAAGTGTTCTTCTACGAACTTACGAATCCAAATCCGGCTCTACTGGAGTCGGACGATGTCTCCCTGAAAATAATTGATCTGAGCACCCTGGCTACGGCCGCCATGCAGAATGCTGGAGACGAAGGTACGATGGCTTACATCTTGCGCTGTGCTCACCGTTTGCGTACGGAGCCCGAGAGCGTCGGTTTCGCCTTGACGAATCCCTCTGGTGATCTGCTCCACTTTACGTGGGCGAAACCTTTCGAAGGCTTCTATTGGTCGGAATTGAGCAGCACACTGCCACCGCCGGTGCCGGATTCCGTTGTGATGTTCGATTCTTGGACTCCCGTCTCTCAAAGGGGACGTGGATATTACGCACCCACGCTCGGACGAGCGGTTGCTAGAATACGGCAGGAAGGGAAGCGGTCTTGGGGCTTCAGCGCCTCCTCCAATAAATCGTCCGTACGCGGCCTCGAAAAAGCAGGCTTTCGGCGATGTTTCTCGGTGATCCGGCGCCGCTTTTTGTGGTGGCAGAGAATAGTTCAAAAGAACGTTGTTGCTCCGGTCTCGCCTGACGCCTAGATTCCTGATTCCCATGCGCATTCTCCTCGTACATCCTGAAGATTCGCCTCTACGCGGTCCTTGGGCCGCTCAGCGATGGGATCTCGTCGTCGATCTGGGGCGATCCTCCGTTTCTTCGGTGCACGAGTGGCAGGAACGCCTGTGCTGTCCTGTCCTTCGTTCGGATTCCTTCCGATGCGGCATCGAGGATTTGCGGCAAGTGCGGAATCTGTTCTCCGCCGGTCGAGGGTATCTGCTGGACGAAGAAGGCATCGACTGGTGGGACCTCGCTTCTTTGGTTGTCGCACCCGAAGCCGAATCCTTGATCGTTTTGCAGCGGATGGTCGCTGAGGTGAAGGCGACGAATGAGCCTGAGGTGTGGGCGACGCGCACCGGTTGGTCCTCGAAAGTCACGGCGATGTTGTTGGGAGTCCAACTCCGCGCATTTGGCAACAACGGCCTGGCGCGGTCCACTAGCTGGGTTCTGCATTACGCCAGGTTGTTACAGCGTTTTCGGGCAGCTCAAATCAAGGAGATATTTCTCGATAAATACGATTCGCAGTACCAATTCCGTTCGCGGTTTGCCTCCAGGCAGGAAAAAAGAACGGAGCCGGCTGTGCTCGTGCCCAGCGCTTATGGAAATGTCTCGCGAATGGCTGCCGCTTACGCACGGCTGCTTCCCGAACAATCCTTCCTGCTCGTTACCACTCGGAAAAACGCAAGCCAGTTCACGCCGCCGTCGAATATCCACATCCGGGATATCGCGGCCTACACCGATGCCCTTCCGCCATTAGCGGAAACATCATCGATTCTGGAGAGATGGCGACTCTTGCAACAAAAACTGAGCGCTGGGCGAGAGTTCGAAGTGCTGGCGAGCGCCGGTGTGTTCCAGCATTTTGCGCGCTGGTTCCGCGATGGCCTGATCGCACGAAACGCCTGGCGTCAGGTTTTGGAACGCGAACCGGTCAAGGGAGTTTTATGCGGAGATGACAGCAACATCTATACCCGCGTGCCAGTGCTGCTGGCAGCAAAGCGGAAGATCCCAACCGTTGATTTTCATCACGGTGCTCTCGACGGGAGGTATCTCTTAAAGGATTTGCCGTGCGATGTGTACCTCGCGAAAAACGAAATGGAGCGAGACTACCTTGTGCGAGTCTGCAGCCTTCCGGCGGAGCAAATAGTGATTGCATCCCCGGCCGCGGACGAAGCCTGTGCGACTCGATCCGCTGACGGCCGGTGCGAAACTGCGGTGGTCTTGTTCTCTGAGCCCTACGAAGTGGCTGGCATGCGGCCCGAGGAAGTCTACCGTGAACTTCTGCCAGCACTCTGCCGTATTGCGCGCGAAAATGGACGCTCGGTCATCGTCAAACTGCATCCCTTCGAGAGCCGCGCTCAACGCCAGAAACTTGTCCGGGATGTGCTTTCTTTGGAGGACCGGGAACTGGTCACGGTGATGGATGGTCCCCTCACCTTCGCATTGATGCAGCGAGCGTGGTTCGGTATCACGGTCGAATCCACCACCGCGATGGATTGTCTCCAGAGCGGCGTTCGTTGTTTTCTCTGTGGATGGTTATCGATGTCGTCTTATGAATATCCGCGCCAGTACGCTCGATTCGGGGTCGGAGAAGTGTTGAGCGATCTTGCGCAAATCGCCGAAATTCCTCGGCGGCTGCGAGAATTGCAGAATCGGCGGATGCTGCCATTGAACCTTTCGCGCGTGGCCAATCCAGCACTATTGCGGCGATGGCTCACGTCTCGCGTGACTGACAACGCGAGGTCGGTCTCGTGAACCCTTCACCGTCCGTCAAAGAATCACCCTCCGCTCTGGCCGAGGCGACGCAGCAGTTTCGTTCTCAGGTCGGTCACATCTCCAGGCAGTCCGGCATTTATTTTGCCGGTACGATTTTTGCGTTGAGCTCAGGGTATCTTTTCAAAGTCTATCTGGCTCGGGTCTTGGGACCGGAAGATTTGGGTTTGTACGCCCTGGGCGCCACTCTGATCGGTTTCCTCGCGATCTTCAACACTCTCGGGCTGCCGCAATCAGCCGTTCGTTTCGTTGCTTCCTACCAGGCCGCCGGAAAGTTTAAGGAGTTACATGCTCTGTTGTGGCGCGGTGCCGGACTGCTGCTCGCGGCGAATGTGGTCCTCGCTGTCGTCTTACTGACGTTAGGCCGTTTGATCGCCGTGCGTTTTTATCACTCTCCGGCGTTAGTGCGATATCTGCCGCTCTTCGCTTTGATCATGTTGTTCGCGGTCGTGAGCGGCTTCTACGGTAAGGTGCTGGCCGGATATCGCGACATCAAGCAGCGAACCTGGATTGTGAATTTTGTTGGCAGCCCGCTGAATATGCTGATTGCGATTGCACTCATTTCTGCGGGAATGGGGCTCCGCGGTTATCTCATCGCGCAGGTTCTGAGCACCGCGATCGTGACCATTTGTTTGCTGGTTGCTGTCTGGCATTTCACTCCGCGCATCGCGCGGCTGCTGGGACAACCGGGGTCAAACCCCGAGAGGGAAGTATGGTCGTTCTCGGCGACTATGGTGGGCATCGGCCTTCTGGAATTTCTGATGGGCCAGGTGGACAAGGTCGCCCTAGGCTTCTACCTCGGAGCGCGGCAGGTCGGCATTTACGCGGTGGCGGCATCATTGGTTGCGTACGTCCCGCTGGTGTTGAGTTCGATCAATCAGATATTCGCTCCGACCATAGCGGATCTCCACACCCGCGGAGAGATTTCGATGCTGGGGCGTCTGTTTCAATCGCTGACGAAGTGGGCCGTTGGACTCACTTTGCCGCTTGCCGCTGTGGTCATCGTCTTCGCACGCCCGCTGATGGGAATTTTTGGCCCCGACTTCCAGCGGGGCTGGCCGATTCTGGTCATTGGCACTCTGGGGCAACTGGTAAACTGCGGAGTCGGTTCCGTAGGCTACCTGCTTCTCATGTCAGGCAATGAAAGACGGTTGATTCGAGTGCAAACCGTGATGGCTGTTGTCATGGTCGTATGCAGCGCTGCGCTTATCCCCGTTTGGGGGATACTGGGCGCTGCAGTTGCAGCAGCCGTGACGAACGTAGGCGTTAACGTCTGGAATCTGTTCGAAGTGCGGAAAACGCTCGGGATTTTTCCTTACAACCGGGGATATCTCCGCCTCCTTCCGCCGACGCTCGTCACGCTCGGTATCATTCTTGTTCTTAACAAGTACGACTTTGTGTTCCGCCACAATTGGCTTGCCATCGGCGTGACTCTCGCTGCTGCATACGGAATGTTTGCATGCGTTCTATTGCTGGTTGGATTGCAGGCTGACGATCGATTGATCGCGTCGGCTATCTGGTCACGCATGCGCGGCATATTCATCCGCGCAGGAGTGGCGGCATGACAGGGTTCCGGGAAGTGCGGCTTCCGCAAGATCTCTGCGAAGATGCTGAAAAGAAATTCCAGCATCAGTTCGCCAGCTTGGAAGAGTTGCTGACATTCGTGCTCCGCGACCTTCTGCGAGATGAATCCAGACAGTCCGACCTGGCGGAAGAGCGCATCATCGAACAACGGCTGCGCGAACTTGGATATCTCTGAGCCATGACATTTCGCAAAGTCGCTCGCGCGCAATTCGCCATTCTCACGGATTCAAGCAAAGCATGGAGACTCTAGAATCGGTCCAGCGTGCGGGCAGGGAAAGGCTTTATCCTTCCCTGACGAATCCCAATTGGCTTGTGCTCCGGCGTCGCCGCAGGATTTTTCAGAAATGGGTTGCGCGGTTGAATGATCGAGATCTCGACGTCCTGGACGTGGGCGGACGCCTGCAACCCTACCGCCAGCTTCTGACGGGCCGGTTGCGACGCTACTTCGCGATCGATCTCCTCCTCACTCCGCTGGTTGATGCCGTAGCCCGCGGCGAACAAATCCCTCTGGCAAGCGGGCGATTTGATCTGGTGATCTGCACACAAATGCTGGAGTACGTTCCCGACCCAGCCGCTGTGGTTGCGGAGATTCATCGCGTGCTCAAGCCGGGTGGATATCTGTTCTTGAGCGTGCCGTCAATCGCGGTGCGAGACGCTGACTACGAGTGTTGGCGCTTCCTCCCCTCCTCCCTGCAGCGACTTCTCAGTCCATTTGGCGAATCGGAAGTTATTCCGGAGGGTGGAAGTATCATCGGTTTTTTTCGGATGCTCAATGCCGGCTTGGATATTCTGGTTCGCTACCGGTTTTTGCGTACTGTGTTCCGTTGGACGCTGTGCCCGGCCATCAACCTGACGGGCGCGATACTGGACCGAATGACCTTCAGCAAGAACGACCAACTCGCTGCCAACTACAGCGCATGGGCAAGGAAATGACGAACCCGAGGATTTGAGATGCGACTTGCCCGAAAGCTTTGGCAGAGAGGACTCGACCTGCTCCCGACGGCGGGTTTCCACTTCGATCGTCCTCTGGTCCTATTTCAAAGCGATGACTGGGGCCGAATCGGTTTGCGCGACCAGGAGGGTCTGGAACAACTGCGAGACGCTGGACTCACGCTCGGCGAGCGTCCCTATGATTTCTATACTCTCGAGACTGCCGACGATTTGGGAGCGCTGGTTGGAGTGCTCAAGCAACATCGCGATTCTGTGGGACGCCACCCATGTCTGGAGATGAATTTCATCGTCGCGAATCTGGATTTCTCCACGAATCCGGCTCAACAACCATCGCTGTCGTTTCTGCCATTGGCGGAAGGTCTTCCGCAAGGCTGGAGCCGGCCGAAACTCATCGAAGGCTATCGCGCTGGCATTGCTGATGGTGTTTTCTTCGCGGCTCTGCATGGAATCTCTCACTTCTGCCGTTCGGCAATCGAGCGCGCGTTGTCCGGCGGCGAAAGGACGAAGCTTCTGCAGACATTCTGGAAAGCGGGAACGCCCTATATTCACTGGCGCATGCCGTGGATCGGCTATGAATTTTGGGACCCCGAACAGGCGAAGGACGACCGTTTCCTTGCCGCGGAAGTGCAAACCGATCTCATCGGCCAGACAGTCGGAGCCTTCGCCAAATTGTTTTCGGCGCTGCCCGGCTCAGCCTGCGCTCCGGGCTACCGCGCCAACGACGACACGCATCGCGCATGGGCACAACACGGAATTCGCGTAGCGCAGAGTGGTCCGGGCTCGTTGATCCCCCCGTTTTTCGGCCGTCACAATATGCTGCATTTAACTCGCACGGTCGAGTTCGAGCCCGCGGTCGACCCGGCATTTTCCGTTGAAAGCTGTGTGCGCCAGGCGGAACGTTGTTTCGAACGAGGCAACCCCGCTATCGTCTCGGTGCATTCGATCAACTTCCACTCCAGTGTGCGAGACTTCCGCTCCCGGACTCTAACGTTTCTGGACCAATTCCTGACTGAGCTGGAGTTGAAATATCCTAACCTGCTGTATCTTCACGATGAGTGCATTCGCCTGTTGATAAACAATGGGCGCTATGAAACTTCGAGCGGCAGCGTCAAAGTGAATGTCAGGCGAGAGATGTTCATCAAGTCTGCTGCGCCAACACAAGAGGCATGACCGGAAAACAGAAATCGATTGTGCTGGTAACGGTGGACTGCCTGCGCGCCGACCACACCGGCTTCATGGGCTACCAACGGCCCACGACGCCGTTCCTGGATTCACTGGCCGGCGAGAGTTTTGTCTTTCCGGCTGCGATCGTCGCCGGCGCACCGACTTACTACTCGCTGCCAGCGATTCTCGCATCCCGATATCCGCTGGCGCTGGGACGCGATGTCCTCGGCCTTGGTCCGGACGAGCCATCCCTTGCCTCGCAGCTCAAGCAGGCTGGCTATGCGACAGCCGCTTTCAGTGCTGCCAATCCATATATTTCGCAGCGATTCGGATACGATCGCGGATTCGATATCTTCAGCGATCACATCGAGGATGAACGGGAGCCGCTTATCGGCGAGAATCCGATCCCAACTTCCCGCGGTTGGTTAAGCCGTCTGAATCACAATCTGCAGGAGCTTCGTCCGGCTCTGGGCCCGCTCGGTACGGTCTACGAGGAACTCTACTTCCGATATTGCCAGCGAGTCACTCCGGTAGGATCTTCGCTCGACGCCCTTCGCCGTTTTCCTGCAGCCGATGTAATTGTCGACCAGGCATGCAACTGGATAGAGTCTTCGGATGGCGCTCCGTTTTTTCTGTGGCTGCATTTGATGGACCCGCATTCGCCTTACTACCCAAAGGAAGCAGCGCTCGACTTGATGGGACAGTCCGTGCCTACCCCATTCCAAGCGCGTTATCTGAATTCCTTCTGGAACAGGTCGGATCTCGGACTCCGTCGCCTCGCAAGCCGTCGCGACGAAATTGTCGCGCTTTATGACGCTGGAATTCGATGGGTGGACACCCAACTACAGCGCCTGGTTGCGATGTTGCGCGATTCCAGCCGCTGGGATGACTGCATCTTCGCTCTGACTGCCGATCACGGAGAAGAATTTCTCGAGCATGGCGGCCGCTACCACCCTCCATCACGGCTGATGGAGGAGCTAATCCATGTGCCCCTCCTGTTGCGTGTGCCCGGCCAAGCAAAGCAGAGCGTTTCGAATTCACCGTTCAGCCAGATTCATCTCGCACCGACTCTTCTTGATGCGGCGCAGGTATCGATCCCTCAAGAATTTCAAGGTGTCAGTTACTGGCCGCAACTTCGTCAGGCGAGCAATTTCGGAGATGGCCCCGTGGTTTCGGAATGTGTGGCGGGATGTACCAACCCTTTTCATCCCGACCATCGCATCGGTCCTCGCGTGCTTTCGGTGAGGGACTCACGATTCAAACTGCTGCTGTTTTTCGATCCTCCGGCGGATCTACTTTACGATCTCGAGAAGGATCCTGGTGAGCAGTCTCCTTTGCCTGCGACAGCAGAAAGATCAGCGCGCCGCCGCTTGCTGGAAATTGCTCGCGAGCATATACGTCAGTCGATGGCGAAGCGTGACCCTCGATCCCGCATGCGGGCACGTCTCCGGGCACTTCAGCTAGAATGGAAAAAACCAGCGGACAAAGCCTCGCCAGTGGCTTCCTGACCTGAGACTGGCCGTTGACTGCATCCGAAATGATTACGATTTTCACGCCGTCGTACGCCGACGAAGCCGGCACCAACGCGCAAAATCTCTCGGTGAAAGAGATTGTCGCCCGGCTTGATCCGGCGCGATGTGCGGTGACCATGCTGCACGAAGGCCCGGTGGATCCACGCATCGCAGCGCGGCCCAACACTCGGTTATTGCGCTGGCGTAAGCATGGGAACACGCTGCGCACCGTGTGTCAGATCCTGATGCGGATTCCCGACGTGTACTTCTTCCCGCGTGAAGGCCCGCTGGACGCCGCATTCGTAACCCTGCGCAGGCGATTGAAGTTGAAGACAGCGATCGTCAGTTACGTAGTTTCTGGCGGACTCGAATCCGGACCGTACGCTCCGGCTCGCGTTCGCCACATTCGAGAGGCAGATGCGGTCTTTGCCAACAATGATTATCTGGGCAAACTTCTAGAAGAGAAAATGGGTGTCGTCCCCTCCGGCACTCTCTACGACGGAATTGATCGCCGTTATTTCTTCCCGTCAGACTCCGCAGGCAGCGCACGCCCCGACGTTACTGTCCTGTGTGCCGGTTCGTACCGGCCCTACAAACGAATGCCCTTGGTTGTCCGCGAAGCAGCGCGCTGGCCGGATGTTCGATTTCGCATTGCCGGCACCGGCGAAGAGGAGCAACCCTGCAGGAATCTCGCGAAAGAGCTGGCCTTGAAGAATGTGGAATTCCTTGGACATCTTTCGCAGACTCAGCTTGGCGAGGAGATGCGGTGCGCCGACATCTTCTTCTTTCCGAGCATGCTCGAAGGTCATCCTCAGGTTCTGCTGCAGGCTGCCGGCAGCGGGCTTCCCGTGGTGGCCATGCGAACCTATCGACCCGATTGCGTCGTGGGCGGAACTACGGGTTTTCTGGTCGACACAGACGCGGACCTGTCCGTGAAGCTGAGCGAGCTTATTCGCAACCCTGAACTTCGGCGAACCATGGGCCAGGCCGCTGTTGTGCACGCCAAACAATTCGACTGGGATATCATCGCCAGAAAATGGCAGGAAGCGTTTGAGCAAGTTGTCGCCACGCGTCGGAAAAGCTATGGTGTTCGTCGCCCGCGAGAGCCCCATTTGTGAGTGACAATCTTCAATTGCCCATCGTCGAAGAGTCGCGCGGATCCAGGTCGAAGCCGCTTCGGATTCTCACGCTTACGCCTTTCTATCCCAGCCATGATGATGACGTTTGGGGTTGTTTTGTCTCAGAACCGCTAGGCGCACTTTCCAAAGCAGGAGTTCAGAACATCGTTCTTGCCGTGCGTCCCTTTTATCGCGGCAAAGTGCACCCATCGCAGAAGGGAGTTCCCGCTGAGTGGACCCGCTACTTTTCCCTACCCGGAGGGATGGGTCTTTCAAGCGCCGGGGCCTTCGTGTACGCCAGGGTCTTAGGAAAGATCCGCGAACTGCAGCGGTCGCAAGGGATCGATCTCATCCACGCTCATGCACCCCTCCCATGCGGGCACGCGGCAATGCTCCTCAGTCAGGAACTGGGGTTGCCGTATGTGGTCTCTGTGCATGGTCTCGATGCCTTTGCGACCGAACAGGTCCATGGCCGGGCCGGCCAATGGTGCAAGCGCATTTCCCGGCGAGTCTACCAGTCATCACGACGAGTGATCTGTGTCAGCGAGCGTGTCCGCGAGGAGGTTTTGCAAGGGACCGGAAGCAAGTGCCGAACCTCGGTGGTGTACAACGGTGTTGACCCGGAATTGTTTTCCCCAGGCAGCGAACCCGCCTCCGGGCAAATAGTGCTCAGTGTCGGAAACCTCATTCCGATCAAGGGACACGAAGTTCTCATTCGCGCTAGCGCATCCCTCTCGGCAGAGTTTCCGGCTCTCATGCTGGAGATTGTAGGCGATGGACCCGAACTTCCCCGGTTGCGAGAACTCGCTGATCAACTGCAGGTCGGTGATCGAGTGCACTTCACGGGAAGACAATCGCGAATTCAAGTTGCAGCCGCGATGCGTCGCTGCATGATTTTTGCGCTGCCGAGCCGCTATGAAGGACTGGGATGCGTTTATCTGGAAGCAATGTCGACAGGGAAGCCTGTCATCGGCTGCCGTGGGCAGGGCATCGCCGAAATCATTCAGCACGGTTCCAACGGATTTCTGGTGGGAACCGACAATGAAAAAGAACTGGCGCTAGCGATCGCGATGCTGCTCCGGGACGAACCTCGGCGGCGCAACCTTGGAGTCGCGGCTCGAGACACCATCCTCGACCGGCTCACTCTGGCGCAACAGGCCGAGCGCTTCGCCCGGATTTACCGGGAGTGCCTGGCGTGACCCGTCGCCTGCTGATCATCACAGAGATTATTTCTCCGTATAGGATTCCGTTATTCAACGCCTTGGCACAGAATCCGGAGACAGATCTGCATGTTATTTTTCTGGCCGAGACGGATCCCGGGCTCAGGCAGTGGCAAATCTACAAAGATGAGATCAATTTTTCCTATGAAGTTCTTCCCTCTTACCGAAAGCGCGTGCTCGGTTACAACGTGTTGCTTAACGCCGGTGTGGGACGCGCTTTAGCATCCGCCAAGCCAGATGTGATTCTGTGTGGTGGATACAGCTATCTCGCGTCCTGGCGAGCTCTCGGTTGGGCACGCGCCCATCGCGTTCCCTTCATGCTCTGGTCGGAAAGCAATCTGCAAGACATGCGGCGCGGACGCACGGTCGTGGAACTTCTCAAGAGTCACTTCCTGCGCTGCTGCAGCGGATATGTTGTGCCGGGGAAATCGGCTCTCAAGTACTTGCTCGCCCAATCAATCGATGCAAGCAAAATCTTCACGGCAGTAAACGCCGTTGACAACGAACGATTCGCCGCCGCCGCTGCGATCTCTCGACAGAGAGCCGCCGAACTCCGGACAGAGCTTTGCCTGCCCGACCGCTATTTCCTGTTCGTGGGACGTTTAGTCCGAGAGAAGGGAATTTTCGAATTGCTCGCCGCTTATGCCACACTGGATGAAAAGTTGCGCGACCAGGTTGGCTTGGTGATTGTGGGCGATGGCCCATCTCGCGCCGCGCTAGAGGGCGAGGCGAGGTCCCTCACGGGCGGAGTGGTAAAATTTGTTGGTTTCGCTCAGCGAGAGCAGTTGGCCACCTATTACGCGCTCGCGGAAATGCTGGTTTTGCCCACATACACCGATACCTGGGGATTAGTCGTAAATGAAGCGATGGCCTGCGGTCTGCCCGTTATCCTCAGTCAAGCAGCCGGATGCGCCGCCGATCTGGTCACGGAAAACTGGAACGGAAAGATCACGCCGGCAAGGAACGTCACGGCCCTCGCCGTCGCCATGCAAAACCTTTCAAGTGATCCCGAGAGCTGCGCGACGATGGGTTCCAATAGCAGGACGCGGATTGCCGCGTATTCACGGCAGGAGTGGTCCGCTGGGATAGTACGCATGATCGAAGCGTCGAGGATGAACGGTGAATAAAGGCCTAACAAAAGTCCTCCTTATCGTGGCTGTTGTTGCCGTCGCCCCGGTGATGGCATATCTGGCATATTCGCGCCCTGGATACTTCAGCAGCGAGGCCTATCTCGGAGGCCTTCTTCTCCTGGAAGCTCTGGTCGCGGCCGTTTGGCTATACCGCAGAACGTTCTTCCCTCTGGTGGTGGTCACGTTTCTATTCGCCGGCATGGATTTGCCCGTCGGTTCCGTTTGGACGATGGCGCGCTGGCTGGTTCTTGCTGTTGGTGCGCTGGTCGGTGCTTCCATCATGCTCAAAGAGCGCCGTTACTCGTTCGGACTGTTTCACGTCCTCGCGTTCTTTTGCGTGTGTGCTGCCCTCATGTCGGCGGCGGTCTCGCGGTATACCGTTGTGTCGTCCTTAAAAGTGCTCAGCCTCTTTCTGTTGTTCCTGTACGCCGCCACGGGTGCGAGATTGGCGGTTGCGCATCGCGAGAACCGATTCTTCTCGGGACTTTTGCTCAGTTGCGAGGTATTTGTCGTCCTGATCGCTCTGTCTTACGCGATGGGACGCGAAGTGATGGGTAATCCCAACTCGCTGGGCGCAGTGATGGGTGTCGTCGCGGGTCCCATTCTGTTATGGGGAACGCTGTTGCAGCAGGAGCCCTTCTCGCATCGACGTCGTCTGTTTTTGTATGTCGTGGCAATGTACCTGACCTATGCCAGTCATGCCCGTGCCGGCATTCTTGCGGCTTTGGTTTCGTGCGCCGTTCTTTGCTTGGCGTTGCGCAAATATTCCATGCTGGCGCAAGGGCTCGCAGTCATTGTGATTCTGGCGGCAACGGGTGCCATTTTTCAACCAGAGGCATTTTCGAGAACTGTTTCCTCCGTCACGTCGACGGTCGTGTTCAAGGGCAAGGATCGCTCCCTGGGCGTGTTGGGTTCCCGCACATCTCCCTGGCAAGACACCATCGACGCTATCCGCGCTCACTTTTGGTTTGGCACCGGCTTCGGAACCTCCGACACCGGGCACGATCCAACCGAGAGTCTCGGCAGGTTCGCCAGTTCGAGTGCGGTGACTACAGAACATGGCAGCAGCTACCTCGAGATCGTTGCCTGGGTCGGTTTGATCGGACTCTTGCCATTCGCCTTGTTGCTGATCCTGCTTCTGGGAAAGGCGCTTCGGATGGCGCTGTGGATGCATCGAACTGCCGAGCCCTCGCACCCGGTAGTTCCGCTCGCGATTCTGATGATTGCTGGTCTCGTGCATGCGGGCTTTGAGGACTGGCTGTTTGCTCCCGGATACTACTTGTGTCTTTTCTTTTGGAGTATGGCATTCGTGTTTGTGGATCAAGCGGCGTCGTTGTCCGCGCTTGATGCCCGTAGTCTCTTCGTCAGGCGCGCGAGAGCCATGCGGCCGCACTTTGGCGCTGTTGCCGCGAGTCGATGATGCATCTGTTCATCAACTCCCTCGCGGCCAGCGCGGGCGGTGGTCTGACCTACATTCGCAATGTGCTCCCACATCTGGCGGGAAGGCCTGATCTTCGAGTTACTGTTGCGTTGAACTCTGGCCTGCGGGAAGAGTTTCATTTCGGCGGAATCATCGACTTCCTCGAAGTCACTGTCCCCGCCACTCGCAGGTTCTGGTTCGAGCAGGCAACACTCCCCGGCATGGTCCAGCGGAGTCACGCGGATGTCTTGCTTTCGACTGGGAACATTGCGCTCCGTCGATCCCCGGTGCCACAAGTTTTGTTATCGCGCAATTCGATTTACCTTTCTCCCGACTTCTATCGTGACTTGCGCTCGCGGCATGACTATCGCGGTTGGTTGGATACTCGTCTGAGAGCTCTGATCGCGAGAAAATCGATCGCTTGGGCTGATCTCACCGTTGCACCGAGCAAGGCGTTTGCGGCGGAGCTGACGCGCTGGTCGGGCAAAGATGTTCTCTCCATCCATCATGGATTTGATCACGATGCCTTTACCAAGAGTTCAGAACCGCTGACCCCGGACGCGCAAGCGAAGCTGCGGGACGCAGAAGGCTCTCTCAAGCTTCTTTTCGTCAGCCATTACAACTATTACCGTAACTTCGAGACCCTGATTCGATCGTTACCGGTCTTGCGCGATCGTCTCCGCACCCGATCCATCAAGCTCTTGCTCACGTGTCATTTGCAGCCCGGAAAAAATCCTGGCAACTACAATCCCGAGTCCGCGCGAAACCTGGTGAAGACGCTCGGTGTATCGGATATGGTGGTCGAACTTGGTCCGATTCCTTATCGGCAGCTCCATCAGCTCTACGCCTGCGCGGATGCGTATGTAACACCAGCCTACGCGGAGACGTTTGCTCATCCACTGGTCGAAGCAATGGCCAGTGGGGTGCCGGTGATTGCTTCCGACATTCCTGTGCACCGCGAAATCTGTGCAGAGGCGGCTGTCTATTTTCCGAAATTCTCGCCGCAAGCGCTGGCGGAAAACGTTTCCCGGATCGCATCGTCACCGGAAACGATGAACCGTATGGCCGCGGCGGGCCGGGCGCAATCTCATCAGTTTTCCTGGAAAGCCCATGTCGACAAGATCCTCGACCTGTGCGCAACGCTCTTGAGCCGAACAACGCGAAAGGAAGCGCCAGCCGAAATACCGGTGGATCATGCGACCGCAGCACAAAATCCGTGGAAGGGCCCAGCAGAAAACCAGACGGGCGCAGCCATGAGCAGATATCTCGGTGAGCGGCAATAAATGGCTTCGCTGCATCCTCAATTCGGGAACAGCATAAGCTCCCTGGCATCTCTGACGTGGGATCTTTTGGTGTGTCCCAGAGACAAGCGAACCTTACAGCGCGAACGCGAAAGCCTGATCTGCGATCGAGGACATCGCTACGCCATTATCGAGGGCGTCCCAATCCTGCTGGTGTCAGAAGCCGAGCAAACCCATATCGAAGGCACCCGAGCACTCGCCGTCGCCGAGAGTGGAGACGCTTCCTCGCTGCGGAAGTTCGATATTGGGAAAGATGAAATCGATCCATTCGTGAGAAACGCGATTGGAGCAACCAATGGCGGACTCTACGGCCATCTGGTGGGGACACTCACTGAATACCCAATTCCACGTCTTCGACTCCCTTCTGGAGAAGGGAAATTATTTCTGGAAGTCGGGTGTAACTGGGGACGCTGGTGCATCGCCGCCGCGCGACAGGGATATCGGCCCATCGGTATCGATCCTTCGCTAAAGAGTATCCGGGCAGCGAATCGCGTCTCGCAACAATTGGGGATTGAGGCTTTTTATCTCGTGGCGGATGGCCGTTTCTTGCCCTTTCGCGACGAAAGTTTCGGCCAGATATTTTCCTACAGTGTGTTGCAGCATCTTTCCAAGGAAAACACGTTGACGACTCTTTCGGAGATTCGGCGAGTCCTTCGTTCGGGGGCAAGAACTCTCATCCAGATGCCGAACGTATTCGGCGTCCGTTGCCTCTACCATCAACTTCGTAGAGGATTCCGTGAGGCCCGCGACTTTGAAGTTCGATATTGGAGGCCATCCGAATTGATTTCGGCGTTGACCGATAGGATTGGTCCGTCTGAGTTGAGTGTAGATGGCTACTTCTCTTTGAACGTTCAGCCCACCGATCTCCACATGCTTCTCCTCCGTTACCGTGCAGTAGTCCATGCTTCCGAGGCCTTGCGCCGAATCAGCAACGTCGTTCCCGGACTGGCAAACCTTGCCGACAGCTTGTACATCGAGTCCCAAAGGATCGACTGAGGGTTTTCGGAACGTTTTTCGCTTGCAATATGTTCCACCGAGTCTTAGGCGATCTAGACAGGTTCTTTGCCAGGCAAATATCCTGCTAGAATTTATAGATACCTGCGGAATTTGCCGTGGGCCGCGGCTACCGCTCCATGCCATTCAAAATTATTGTGAACGCTGATGACCTTGGCGTCAGCGACTCCGTGAACGAAACTATCTTCCAGGGCATGCAGCGCGGGACGATCACCTCGGCTACGATGCTGGCGAATGGGTCTGCAGTGCGATCGGCTGCCCGGAACCTGCACCTGTTTCCCAATTGCTCGTTTGGAGTTCACCTGAATCTGACCGAATTCCAACCAGTTTGCCCGGAATCCGGTCGCGACTTGGCCGCGATATTGAACGGGAAGCAATGCTTTAATGGGAATTCGATCCGTGAAGTTCGGATCGGAGCATCGATGCTCCGCGCCATCTTCCAGGAATGGTGCTATCAAATCGAGAGCTTGATGCGATTAGGCGTCCAGCCTTCGCATTTCGATGCCCATCATCACGTGCATACTATTCCTCAGATGCTTCCTGTGCTGGCAGCCCTTCGCCGGCGCTATAAGATCAACAAGATCAGGATCAGCAGGAACATGTACGATCAGGTCGAGTATCCGGGGCAGACTCTACTGAGGAAGAAGTGGGCCTTTAATTTGGCATTGAGAACGGTCGGATTCGAGACGACGCGAATCTTTACCGATCTCGTCACGTTTATCAAACTGTGTGCCGCGCAAGCTCCCAGGCAGGCAAGTGCGGAACTCATGACTCATCCGGGTTCGTCGCCGCACAGCGAAGAGACCGTTCTGTTGGAGAGCGATTGGCCCGGCAAGTTGTCTTACGACGTAGCTCTGATCAGCTACAAGAGCTTGTAAATGTGGCAGACGGATTGGGCTGAACAGCCCGGGCAAAGCATTTCCCACGAGTCACCCCAGGTTTCTGGACTGGCGCACGATGCCGTGAGTGCGGCCTATCTTCTCTCCTGGGCGGAACACTGCATCGAGTGCGCTGTACCTGACTGCTATACGCTTTGCTCTCTCTACGTTCAAAGGCGTGATCGCAAGTGCGCGCGTTTCAAGTTCGGTATTCTTCCCAACCCGCAATATCCAGGGTTATTTCCATACGGGGCAGAGATCATATTTCGCAGGTGGGGAAAATTAGAGTCAACCTTTGGCTTCGGAGCCGTGACTCCCGCCAGGGCTCGCTCCCTGGATCGAGCTGATCGCACGGTGCTGAACGGGATTCGTCCCGTGTCGTCGGTCATCCGAGGGATGAGTCCCCATTACCGGGTCAACGGGGCCTACGCGGTGTTCCGGGAGAAATTGCTCCACGGCCTGACCAGTGGCCGGACACAGACCTTCGATGAATTTGTCATTGAAGTCTGGAACCTCGACTCCACTCCTGTCCGTCTCGTTCTCGAATGCTGGCAAGACGGGCCGAAATTCCGCACTTCGATTACTCTCAATCCCGGACGCACGATCCAGCGGATTCCCGCCGCAACCATGAACGTGGATCTTTACGGGGAATTTGGCGTGATTCGCGCGTATCCGGAAAACGACGCCGAAGCTCACCTGGTTTTTTCCTGGCTCGATTTTGTGAAGTACCGCAGGGTTTCCGACGGCAATGCCTCTCCCGACGCTCGTCCTGGAACGCCGGTCTCCGCGGCGGGCAAGGTCAAATGCGTGATCTGGGATTTGGACAGAACGGCATGGGATGGAATTCTAGGGGAATCGGACGCCGACAAAGTATCTCTGCGGCCGGATGTCTTGCGCACCATGCTGGCATTGGACGATAGGGGTATTCTCCAGAGCATTGCGAGCAAGAATGATCATGACAATGCCTGGAGTGTGCTCCAGCGGCTCGGCGTTGCGCACTTGTTCCTCTATCCACAGATCAACTGGGAGCCGAAGAGTCTCAATCTCCGGCGAATCATTGCGTCGCTGAACATTGGCGCCGACAGTTGCGTCTTCATCGACGATTCTGCGTTTGAGCGGGCGGAGGTGGCTCACGAACTGCCGGGGATTCGGATTCTGTCCGACTCGGATGTTCCATCGCTGATAGACCGCCCCGAATTTGATGTGCCCGTGACGAAGGAAAGCCAGCAGAGAAGGGGGTTTTACGTCGCAGAATCCGAGCGCCAACGAGAGTCTCTCGAATACGGAGAACGCTACGAAGCATTTCTGAAGACGTGCAAAATGGAAGCCACGCTCTTCCGGCCGACCAATCCCGAGCACATCGAACGCTGTCTGGAGCTTCTGCATCGCTCCAACCAGCTAAATCTTTCGACACAGCGCTACGCTCGCGAAGATTTTGCGGCGCTTCTTGAGCGTCCCGACGCATTGTGCGTCTGCACAAGTTGCCGCGACAGATTTGGGGACTACGGCATCGTCGGTTTTGCCTCGATCATCCTGTCGTCCGGCACTCTTCAGTTGAAGGATTTCGTCCTGTCCTGCCGAGTAGCCCAGAAAAAACTCGAGAATGCCTGGTTTCAGTGGCTTAGCACCCTGGCTTCAGCAAATGGGTATCACAAGATTTCCGCCGCCTACTTGAAGACCTCTCGCAACGATGTCTTGCGAACAGCGCTGATGGAATCCGGCTTCGTTGAGGCTAGGAAAGATGCAGGCGGTTCTCAATTGGAGCTAACCACGGGAGCGACTCTCCCTGCATCCGATATCGTCTCGATCTCCGCCGAGAGTCTTGCCCTGAAGTCAGTCGTTGCAGAAAAGCCGCAAGAGCTGTATTCCGATACAAGGGAATCGCGCTGACAAGACGATAGGATCGTTATCCCGCCGATCGTACGGTTCTCATGGCAGCGACGCGGTCGAAAGCTTGCGCCACTTGTTGAATCTTTTCGTCACTGAGTTCGGGATACATTGGCAGAGATAAGACCTCGTTGGCCGCCCGTTCCGCTTGCGGAAAATCTCCGCGGACATACCCCAAATCGCTGTAGGCAGGCTGCACATGCACCGGTTCGGCATAGTGAACCGCAGTCTGGATTCCTTCCGCGAGCAGCGCTTTTTGCAGTCCGTCGCGATCTTTGCTGCGGAGCGTGTACAGGTGATAGACGTGGCGAGCCCACGGCATCTCCGCGGGCCGTTCTATGTCGCATTCCGCCAGCAGTTGGTTATAGGCTTTAGCGACCGCACGTCGCCGTTCCGTCCAGTCCTCCAGATGGCGGAGCTTGACCCGCAAAATCGCTCCCTGCAGACCTTCCATCCGGTAGTTGAATCCTCGCAGAACGTGGTGATACTTGCGATCCTGTCCCCAGTCGCGCAAGATGCGAACAGTTTTTGCATAGCTGGCATTGTTAGTCGTGACCGCGCCGCCTTCACCGTAAGCTCCCAGGTTCTTGGCTGGATAAAAACTAAAGCAGGCGATGTCGCCGACACTGCCCGCCCGGCGGCCCTTGTATTCCGCGCCATGCGCCTGGGCGGAGTCTTCGATCACGATCAGGCCATGGCGACGCGCGATCTCCATGATCGGGTCCATGTCCGACGTTTGTCCGTAGAGATGGACCGGTAGGATCGCTTTCGTACGAGGAGTGATCGCCGCTTCAATCGCCGCCGGATCCATGTTGAACGTTCGCGGATCGATGTCCACCAGCACGGGGCGGGCTCCGGCATACAAAACGGCAGCAACGCTGGCCACAAACGTAAACGGTACGGTGATGACTTCGTCGCCGGGCCCGACTCCCGCGGCCAGCAAGGCAAGATGCAGAGCGCTGGTGCCGGAGTTCAACGCGATGCATTCCGAAGCGCCGGAATACCGCGCGAACTCCTCCTCGAAGCGCGCCACTTCGCTGCCCAGAACGAATTGGCAGCTATCCAGAACGCCGGCGATGGCCGCATCTATCTCAGCTTTGATGCTGCGATATTGTGCCCGCAAATCGAGATAAGGTACTGTGACCGGAGAATCTGCCATTCAAAAACCTATGTCGAATCTAATATTACCAGCCGCGAGAGCAGAGGGCCGATGTGTGCAGGCCTGTGGACCCCAACCGCAAATCAGGAGGCAAAATGTTTGATCAACCAAGCTCCGCGCGAAGACACTTCAGGCTCCGGCGGTCAACCGCCCGAACTCTTGCGGGTTCGGCAGGAATCGCGGTTCTTGCGCTCGCGGTTTTCATCGCGCTGCACCATATGCCTTATGCGGCTGCTGCCGACGCAGGACCGTTGGCCACGAACTTGATTCGCTCTGCAACCGACTTCAACTGGCGGCAAAGTCCTTCTTCGTCATTAAGCTCAGCCGGCAGCAACTCGGTGACACTCGATCCTTGTCCTCCCGGTGTGATCGCGGCCGAGTCCGCATACTACGTCTACATTTCAGGCGCTGGTACGCCTGAGGCAGCCCGCGTGACTGGAGGAAGCTGCAAGGGCGATGGCCACGCCGGTACGCTCGAATTCACCACAGTCCACGCCCATGCCTCCGGATATGTCATCGGCAGCGCTTCCGGAGGAATTCAGGAAGCTTCCGTCGCGGCGCGGTTCGTTCCCACCAATCCCAAAGGAGTGTCGCAGTCGGGAAAGGTGGTGGTTCCACCCGGCGAATATGACGTCTTCGCCCCAATTTCAATTCGGGCAGCCAACCAGACGGTGGACTTCGACGGCTCGGTCGTCAACTGCTACACGCCGAACGATTCTTGTATTTTCATCGGCGACGCAAAGTCTTCGACGACATTCGAAAACATCACGCTGAATGGCCCTCGCGGCCGCCCTATGACCGTCGGCAGCACCAAGCCGTTTATCGAGGTGAACGCGCAGCAAACCCGTCTCTTCAATGTCAGCACGCGTTGGCCTCCACCGGGCGGCAGCTTCGGTTCCTTTGTGCAGGTCGATGACGATCAGGCGTTTCTGCTGGATGGCCTCGACACGGGCGTTGGCGGTTCCTCTGTCACCTGTAATCCGACTTATTGCGGAGCGATCGTCACCGCTCCCGGTCCCTTTAACCGCTGGTCGGCCGTCGGCTGGCTCAAGAATCTCAACATTTCTCTGCAATGCGCGGGCAAGGGTGTCGAATGGATTTCCGGGAACGGCCTGAAGATCTCCGACAGCGTGATCCAAGGCTGGTCGGTGTTCGGGGTGCGCGTCAGCAATCAGCGGGGCGGTTACGCTGGCTTGATCAGCGACAATGTTTATTTCGAGGCCGCCGCCTGCCAGGACCATAGTCCCTACGGCAATGTCGGCAACGCTGCGATTATTGGCGAAGGTGTCCAGGTGAAAATTTCTGGGCTGGGCGCGAATAGTCCGGTCGCTCTCTTTCCGAACTGGGGAGCGCAGTCCGGATCTCACGACTGGCTGTACTGGGTTGTGCCAGAGAGTGCGAAATATGGAGACGGAGTTCCGCTGCCCGCCGGGCGCGCACTGAACAACGGGTCGGGCAGCATCAAAGCCACGTTTCCGCGGATCGCCGGAGCATCGAGCTACAAGATTCTGAAAATGGATTGGGACGATCGTTCAGTTCCTCGTCCCTATCCGCAGGGAACTGGCAATTATCTGCTTACGACGGTTCAGCAAACTTCCTGCGCGACTCTGACCTGTTCTTTCACCGACAACGGCGAAGCCCTGTCCACCTATACCAACGCCGGCGAGAACATGACGGCGAACATCTACATGCCGCGTCTGGATTTTTGGCCGGGTCCCATCGTGCTGAGTCCAGGCGAGGACATGTCGAGTGAACGGCACTCAGTCCCGGCGCTTATGCTGCAAGCCGACGTCTTGGGAGTCGGCGGAGTCATCACGACTCAACCGGCATGGGCTGTGACCGGCGAGGCCAACACCCTGATGGGATCGATCTCCACTCCTCCTGCTGCGGCGAACATTGAGGCGCTCCACACCAATGGCATCTCACCATTTCCCGGCGCCACCATCATGATGGCCGCCAACATTCCGCAGCAGTCCCCGGCTGGATACAAAGGAAGATTGAATTTTGGTCACAGCGGCCACGCGGGCGGGTTCACTCCCGTGATTACGCTCGGCGATAGCAACTGGGGAAAGACCTGGTCGACCTCTAATCACCGCCCGCTTGCGGATGTGAACGATCTCGATCTTGGTTACGAAAACAAAATCGATACTTTTTACACGCGCGCTCAAAGCGAGCTACGTGACTACGTCGGAAAGCTTCCCGATGGCAATCCGCAGGAGAAGCTGACTGCGTCCGCCAAAACGTTTACTGTTCCGGTGACGATCAACGGCGATCTTACCGTGACGGGAAAATGCACGGGCTGCGGCGGGACGGGAAGTGGTTCGGCCGGTTCCTCCCGATGGTCAGCCTCGCTGGCCGGACAGAAGGCGGCTATCGCCCCGACTAATCTTTGCGCTACTTCCCCGTGCGGATCCGGCCAGTACCGGATCAGCTATTACTTGGACGCGACCGGCGCCTGTACCTCGGCTGGAAACGGTTCGACCGCGCTTACCATCGGTTGGAAGGACGAAACCACCACGCGGTCGCTCCGCGTGCCGCTTGTAGGCGCCGGCATCGCGAATGGAAACAGCGTGGCCCTCGGCCAGTCTGCGAATTTTGGTGGTGGCGACATTTCGATTTGGTCGGCTGGGACCGCCCCCATCACGTATTCCACCGCCTACACGGCTTGTGCGTCCGGCAATGGCACCTACGCCGTGAGGATTGCGCTCGAGAAAGTACAGTGATCATTGGATAGTTCCGTTCCCGGAGGTTTACCGCCGAGGAGGGTATTTGCGCTATCATTCGCACAAATGGCGAAGAAGAATCCCTCGAACTTTGAAGTAACGTGTCCCTGTTGCAACGCCGTGCTCAAGATCGACACTGAGACCCGCGCGGTGATCGCTCACACGGCGGCCGTAAAGCCCAAAACCTTCAGCGACATGGAAGCGGCTGCGAAAGCCATGCGCGAACAGGACAGCCGCCGCGAATCGATCTTCCAGCAATCCGTCGAAGCACAAAAACACGCTTCCGACTTGCTCGAAAAGAAATTCCAGGAGGCCGTGAAGAAAGCGAAAGAGACTCCAGATACCGGCAAGCCGATTCGAGACTTCGATCTCGACTGATTCATGCCTGGCCCTCCAAGCATGAATCGTCCGTTGCTTCTTGGCCACCGCGGGTCTCGTGCTCTCAAGTCGATCCCGGAAAATACCTTGGCGGCGTTCGACCGGGCGATCTCCGACGGCTGCGACGGCTTCGAATTCGACGTCCGGCTCACGCGGGATGGCTGCGCCGTCGTCTGTCACGATCCCGACTTCGAAGGGATCACGATTGCGAGCTCAACCGCGCAGCAGTTGGCGAAGATGCCACGATTGCAAGACGTCCTCACTCGCTACCAAAACAGAGCATTCCTCGATATCGAACTGAAAGTTTCAAGCTTGGAAGGGATTACGTCAGCGTTGCTTCGTAAACTTCCTCCCCGTCGGGGATATGTAGTCTCTTCGTTTCTCCCGGAGGCATTGCAAGCTCTAAATCGGCAAGACTCCGCCATTCCCCTGGGCCTGATTTGTGAAACTCGCACCGAGCTTCGCGCTTGGAACCAGCTCCCAATCCAATACGTGATTCCTCACCGCAAGTTGATTGACGCCGATCTCCTAAGCGAATGGAAGGCGGCAGGAAAAAGAATCCTGGTTTGGACGGTCAACGCTTCCGCAGAAATGAAGCGCTTCGCGGAATCCGAGGTTGATGGCATCATCTCCGACAAAACCAGCCTTCTTTGCCGGACGCTCGCCGTTTAGATTGCGGGATTTTTCTTGCGTGGAGCAGGTCGAACGAAAGGAAGTTAGTCGGCCGCGGCTTCGAGCGCCGATCCACTGCGCGCCGGCTTATGCAGAAACGCTGCTCGCTCCGTTTCGAACGCTTCCAGGTTGGCTCCCAGGTCTTGTTCGCTCCACCCGAGCACGGCCCCAATGCGAAGTGCTGCTTCACGGCTGCAGGATTCTGACCAGCAAGCTCCCAGCGCGACGGGTACTCGGCGCAGCAGAGCATCACTCAGAGTGACGGCGAACTCTTTCCGGTAGGCCTCAACCACTTCGGCCACAATGTGGGATGTGTGCGGACAGATCGGCGCTCGCAGTTCGGCGCTGACCAGCGCCATTCGGGCGATGTCCATCGCACGCTGTCCATGCCACTCCATCATTCCACGCGCCGTCTCTTCACTCACCGACCCCGCCCGCGCGATTTCCAGAACCTCCTGATCGAGCATGGGATCAAGCGAAGTCCCCGGTCCGATCGTCACCGCTTTCGGCTCCTCAACCGCGAGGCCGATCTTGCGCGCACATTCTCTCGCCAGGGAAGCGGCAGTTGTCAGCTTGCCGCCTATCACCGAGATTAACCGCGTCGCCCCATCATCGGAATGGTCATGCAGGAAATGGCGCCGCGTAACCGAGGAGGGCTTGTCGCCCGAATTCGGCAGCGGACGTACGCCCGCGAATGCGTATTTAATATCGTGGGCCGTGAACTTCGCTTTCGGAAACAATTTCGAGACAGTGGTCAGCAGGTACTCGATTTCCTGACTCGGAAGGCGCTGTCTTTGCCGGGTCTCCTGCGTCGGCAACTTCTGTCGTCCCCACCATTACCTGCTCATTCCACGGCAAGACGAAAACGGGCCGGCCATCGGCTGCTTCGGTGTAAAGTGCAGCGGTCGGAGATCCCGAAAATCGCGGTAGAACGATGTGCGATCCCCGCACTCCGCCCAGCATTGGTTTGCCGGTTCGAATCGTCGATCGCTGGCAGATGCGGTCGGCCCACGGACCAGTGCAGTTGATAATCCATCCGGCGTCGACGCGCTCGTCTTTTCCCGTCGTGCGGTCCCGCAATAGCACCCCTCGAGCCCGGCCCTGTCCAACGTTGATCGCGAGCACTTCGCAATGATTTCGGACGACTGCTCCCGCCGCCGCGGCTTCAGTCATCCACTCTGCGGTCAGTCTTTCGGGGAACTCGCACTGCGCATCTTCGTAATTCAGAAGCAGCCACTGGTGTCCTGCATCCAAAGCACGTTGCACCCGCATCAATTCAAGCTCGCTCGGTTTCCTGGCAGCGCGTCCCGCGATTCGCTGGTAGAGCCATAAGCCGGCACGCACTTTCATTGCGCTCCGCTGGCTCTGCTCGTTCAACAGAAAGAGGAACTGGACCGGATGCACCAGATGAGATCGCTCGCGCAGAAGCCGTTCCCGTTCGCGCACCGACTCGCGAACCAACCCAATCTCTCCATGCTCGAGATAGCGAAGTCCGCCGTGAATGATTCGGGTTGAGCGGCTAGTCACGCCGGAAGCAAAATCGTTTTGCTCAACCAACAGGGTGCGTTTCCCGGCGCGGGCGCATTCCCGCGCGACCGCGACACCATTGATCCCGCCGCCGATCACGACGACATGGAAATGCTGCCCTTCAATCGATGATCGGGGTTTGACCGCTAAGGTCATAGTTTTAAACTAGATACCGACGATTCTGGACTGAACCCGGGGTTCAACGAACATCTTTATACGTTCTAATCTTGCGCTTCCGCCGAATGTAGATGAAGGTCACGTTGGTCCACCTCGGTAACCGGCTGATTCCCGTAGAACCTCAATGAGAATGATACCGAAAGTAACCTGCTGCGTCAGTTTGCTGGGAAGGGCATGTTTAGCTCAACGAAAAATCAGCCCGGCGTTGGATGACGCCGGGCTGGATTGCGAACGAAGTGAAGCCGCTACTTAAGCGGTCTTGCGCAGGTTTAGCGGCTGTCCGATATCTTCCGCGAACAACCGGATCATCTCCCGGTTGAACGCCGGAATGTCGTCGGGCTTGCGGCTCGTCACCAGGTTCTTGTCGCTGACGACTTCCTTGTCCACCCAAATCGCTCCTGCATTCTTTAGGTCCGTCTTCAGCGAAGGCCACGATGTCAGGGTATGCCCGCCGACGCCGCCTGCTTCGAGCAGCGTCCAAGGTCCATGGCAGATCGCGGCCACCGGCTTACCCGCGTCCGCGAAGTGCTTCACGAACCGCACGGCCTCCGGCTTCATGCGAAGCTGGTCCGGATTCATCACTCCTCCCGGCAACAGCAATGCGTCGAAGTCTTCGGCCTTCGCCGACGCGAGTGTAACGTCAACTGGAATCTCATTTCCCCACTCCTTATGATTCCATCCTCTTACCTTGCCCTCGTTCGGAGAAACGACCATCGTCGTCGCACCCGCCTCATCGAGCGCCTTTCTCGGCTCTAGCAACTCGGACTGTTCGAATCCATCGGTCACAAGAATTGCGACTTTCTTCCCTTGAAGCGTAACGCTTGCCATTTTGTTTCCTCCTTTTATGAAATGTTGGGTTTGGAACCAAGTTCAAACAAGAAAATGAACGGCTATTTCGGCTTCGTTAGGATGCAAGCCGCGCCTGCGCGGTTGGCGAACGGTTCGCCCTGCTGCTTGATTCCGAGCGTTGCCTGTTGCGTCCGCTGTCATTTACATTGGTTGCCGAATGCCCACTACTGGAGAACGTTTCGAACGAGCGGTCGCGATCATGGAGCGCCTTCGCGCCCCCGGCGGCTGTCCTTGGGATCGAGAGCAGACCTTCGATTCCATCAAGCCCTACACGCTCGAAGAAACCTACGAAGTCCTCGAAGCCATCGACAATCGCGACTGGCCCGAACTGGCGGGCGAACTCGGTGACTTGCTGCTGCAGGTTCTGTTCTACGCCGAGATGGCGAAAGAGCAGTCCTCATTTTCAATCGACGACGTAATCGACCGGCTCTCGACCAAGCTCATCAACCGGCATCCTCATGTATTCGCCGGCGCGAAAGCGGACACTTCCGACGAGGTCAAGCGCAATTGGGACGCGCTCAAGCGCGAGGAAAAAAAGCTGGAAGCGGAGAAGAAGCGTCAAAATGCCGAGGCCGAAGGCGAGATTCCGGCTGCGCCGAAGGATGAAAAACATTCCGTGCTCGCCGGAGTTTCCTCAGCGATGCCCTCATTGATGGAGGCCCACAAGCTCAGTTCGCGGGCCGCGCAAGCAGGCTTCGATTGGCCGAACATCGACGGATTATTCGACAAGCTGCACGAAGAAACCGACGAACTGCGCGAGCAACTAAAAGAATTTCCCGCTCCCGGACCGCGTCCGCAAGGACGCGGAGTCGCTTCCTCCGGCCGAACGGCGGTTCCCGAAGACCTCCAGACTCGGCTGGAAGAGGAAGTCGGCGACCTGTTCTTCGTTCTCGTTAACATTGCACGCTACCTCTCGCTCGACGCCGAGTCCGCGCTACGCAAGACCAACCGAAAGTTCAAGCGCCGCTTTCAGTGGATGGAAGCCCGCCTCTCCGAGTCCGGCCGCTCCGCCGACCAGGCTTCCTCGGAAGAGCTGGAATCTCTTTGGCAACAGGCAAAGTCTGAAGAGGGGAAGACCGCAGAGAAAATGGCCGGCGCTCATTCCCAGGAGCGGTCCGCTTGACCGCGGAGTCTGTCGAACTCCGCCCCTGTCACGATATCGAGGAGTTCCGCGCCTGTGTGGCTCTACAGAAAGAAGTGTGGAATTTCACCGACGCCGAACTGGTGCCGCTGCGCATGTTCGTGGTTGCCGACAAAGTTGGCGGCCAGGTGATGGGAGCATTCGCCGGCAAAGTCATGGTCGGCTTTGCTCTCTCCGTGCCCGGCACGCGCTCCGGCCACGTGTATCTTCATTCGCATATGCTGGCGGTGCGAAAGGACCATCGCAACGGAGGACTCGGGCGCCGCTTGAAGTTGATGCAGCGCGAAGACGCCATCGCTCGCGGCATCGAACTGATCGAGTGGACATTCGATCCGCTCGAGATCAAGAACGCCTATCTCAATATCGAAAAGCTGGGCGCCATCGCCCGCCGCTATAACATCAACCAATACGGCATCACTTCTTCTCCGCTTCAGGGCGGTCTGCCCAGCGACCGCCTCATTGCCGAGTGGTGGCTTAAATCGAAACGCGTAGACACCTTGCTGCAAGAAGGGAAGAATCCGCCGTTCCAGATCGAAATGTCCGTTGCAGTTCCAGCGCAGATCTATGAGTGGAAGGCGGCTCCGGAGACTCGCGCCAAAGCGCAGCAGGTACAAGAGAGCAACCGGGGAAAATTCCTCCGCGCTTTCGCCGAAGGGTTCGCGGTACTGGGCTACGAACGCGATCCTGAGGGCAATGGCAAGTTCTTGTTAGGTCGCTGGGACGAGAAGTGGTCGTATGCCTCGGAAGGGTAGCTTCCGCGGCGAGACCCAAAGGCTCCGGGCAGCGAAGAAACCCAAAGTGGATTTTCCCAGTGTCTCGCTGCCTCTGTGGTGAATTGAGAGTTCGACAAGACTTGACCATGAAAATCGAAGCCATCACACTCCGCGAAATCCAAATGCCTCTCGTCCACTTCTTCGAGACGAGCTTCGGCCGTACCTACAGCCGCCGCATTCTTCTCATCACGGTGCACAGCGAAGGAATCGATGGATGGGGCGAGAGCGTCGTCGGAGAAGACCCCTTTTACAGCAGCGAGTGGATCGAGAGTGCGTGGCCCACGCTGACCACGTACTTGATTCCCATGCTTCTGGGAAAAAGCATCGGATCAGCCCGTGAATGTCCGTCCCTGTTGGCAAAAGTGCGGGCCCATCGCATGGCGAAGGCGGGACTGGAAAACGCGTTGTGGGATGCCGAAGCCGCGCAGAAGAAGGTGCCGCTATGGAAGTTGCTCGGAGGCACGCGCCGAGAGATTCCGTGTGGCGTCTCGATCGGCATTCAGGACTCGGTCGAGCAGTTGCTCGAAAAAATCGAAACCGAACTCGCTGCCGGGTACCGCCGAATTAAAGTGAAGGTCAAGCCCGGCTGGGACATCAATGTTCTCGAGCGCATCCGTTCCCGCTGGTCCGATATCACGCTGAGTTGCGATGCGAACTCCGCTTACACACTCGACCAGGTCGAGCACTTGCGGAAGTTTGACCAATTCAATCTCCTGATGATCGAGCAGCCTCTGTGGAACGACGACATCTACTATCACGCTCGGCTGCAGAAAGAACTCCGCACGTCGATCTGCCTCGACGAGTCCATCGTTAACGCCCGCAGTGCTGCTTTCGCGGTCGAAGCAGGCGCTTGTCGCATCGTCAACGTTAAGGTCGGACGGGTTGGCGGGTTCAGTGAGGCGTTGAGCGTCCACGACGTCTGCCAAGCGCACAAAGTTCCTGTTTGGTGCGGAGGCATGCTCGAAACCGGCATCGGCCGTGCCCAAAACATCGCGCTGTCTTCCCTGCAGAATTTCAGCCTGCCAGGCGACGTCTCCGCATCGCGGCGCTATTGGAAAGAAGACATCATTGACCCCGAAGTCGAGGTTTCAGCGAATGGGATGATTGCAATCAGCGACCATCCGGGTACGGGCTACCGGGTCAAAACTGATTTGATCGAGAAACTCACAGTGAGGAAGGAAACGTTTCGGGCTTGAAGATTACTGCGTGTTCTTGTCGGCCTCCGAAGATCCTGGGGCGTGCAGATGCGCGAGTTTTTCCTGTTCCGTCTTGAGCAGATCAACTCCCTGCGCGAAGGACAGACGGTCGGGCACCCGCTGGAAGTCGCTGAAGGTTTCGTCCGAAGTCATGCTGATGTTCTTGAACACCAGGATTTTCCCCGTTATTTTCAGGCTCATCGTAGTAAGCTCCCACGAGCCATTTCCGACGTCGGCCTGCTCTACACAAAAGTGACCGCCCTTGTCGAGGTGGCCGATGATCCCCCAGCCGAAAGAAACATCGCGGAACAAAATACCGTCCATCTTCGCAATCCTGCGCTCGTTGCGGTCGATCAGCAGATATCCCTGCATGCCCTCCAGCACCTGCTCCACGTGCGATGGTGGCGAGTAGCCCGGATTAGGAGTGAATTTCAGACGCACCAGTTCATCTCCTGACTTTCCGAGCTCTGAAGTCCCAATTTCGGTGCCGTCGTATTGGTAGCGGAAAGCGTCAGGCAGGGCTTTCACAATGCGCAGAGTCCGGTCTGCATCTTCTTTCTCGCGAGTATGTTTCTTTCGAAGTTGATCGGGATTGTCCATTAACCAGGCTAGGTGGCCCGTTTCAGCCTGCTGCTGTTGCGTGGTGACAGGCTCGCCATTGACCGCGACCAGCATCCCGGCCATCGCGTCGTCGGTTTCCACGTAGATCCGCGTCTGGGATCCCTTGGATGTCCGTTTCGTCGACCGGAACATATGCTTAATAGTTCCGTCATTGGCGGCGGCCACCTCGCGCGCGACCGTTTCGCGAACCAAGTCATCGGCCGACACCTGTGGCGTCTTCGAATCCTGCCCCTGCAGCATGCTCGCGGTTGCCAGCAATGCCGCAAAGCAAAGCCTTCGCCCGGCTGCCGATCGTTTTTCAGTTCCACGCCACATTGGATAACGCTAGTGTAGCAACCGCCTGCAAAGGGTTGCAGTGACAGCTTCTCCTGATTTAGATGCTCCCGCGCGCTTGCCGCTGGTTCGTGGAGTTGGGTATAGTCGATGCAGCAACGCGGCCGTCCTGTACCCGCCTCCCAGCGTTTCGGTGCAGTATCCGTTTCAAAGGAGAACAAAATGAGTGCTCCACTGTCGGCAGACCTAGCGCAGATTGGCAAATCCGTAGTCATCAAAGGTGAATTGTCCGGCAGTGAAGACCTTTATGTGGATGGCCAGGTCGAGGGCACCATCTCGCTGAAGGGCAATAGTTTGACCGTCGGCCCGAACGGCATGGTGAAGGCTTCGGTAGAAGCCAAAGGAGTCGTCGTGCAGGGCAAGCTGGAGGGCAATATCCAGGCTAGCGATCGCGTCGAACTGCGCAAAGCCGCGGTTGTGACCGGCGACATTTCCACGCAGCGTATTTCCATCGAGGAAGGCGCGTATCTCAAAGGCAAAGTCGATATTCAGGGTAAAGCGGAAAAGGCCGCAGGAAAGTAACTCCTGTCCGTTCGCTTCGCAAGTTACAGTGTGGTTGCAGGCGTCAATTTCAGTTCCCAGAGTACCGATTGCCTCGGACACGGTTGAGTAGGTCTGATGGCATCAGTTACCCAGAACTTCATGAAGCTTTTTCGTGGCTCGTCGGGCGGCACGCAGGGGGAAACCCCGCAGCCGGCCCAGAAACTTACTCGCCGTTCGAGCGGCCTGGGCGAACTCTCCCGGCTCTGGGAAAGCGACACGCCGCTGTGTGTTCTCGATCTCGGTTCCACATCCCCGTCGAATATCCGCTTCTTCACTGAACGCAGCCACAAAATCTACAGTGAGGATCTGCTCGTCGCCTCCACTGAGGCCCATCTGGTGACCAAGGACGAGCAGGGAAATGTCGTCCTCGACAGCCGTAGATTTCTTGCCGACAACCTGCAATATCCCGCTGCCCACTTCGACGTCGTGCTCTGCTGGAATCTGCCGGATTATCTTGACGAGAGCCTGGTTCGGCCGGTGATGGGACGTCTCTGGTCGGTGCTGAAGCCTGGAGGCATGTTGCTCGCGTTCTTCCACACCAAAGACGCCGGGCCCGATTCTCCCTGCTATCGCTTTCACATCGTTGACAAAGACGTGCTCGAGATGCAGCGCATCGTGCTGCGCCGCGAGGCTCGCCGCGGACCCACTGGCGCGGTCCATACTGCCATCGGCGATGGTTTCCGCCTGCAGCGCGTCTTCAACAATCGTCACATCGAAACTCTCTTCCGCGATTTCGCATCGATCAAGTTCTTCCTCGCCCGCGACAATGTCAGGGAAGTCTTGGTCGTCCGCTAGAGGCAGGCACCTTCCCCTGCGGGGAGGGATCCTCCCGTCCGCATACTAACCAGAGGATTGCCGCTCTGTTGGACCTCAGTGCCGAAGCTTGATCGGGAAAATATGGAAGATCGTGAGCATTTCCCACCCCAGCAGGAATACTGAGATCAGCACGACCATCACCGCCATCAGTTCGCCGAAAGTCATTCCGCGGCGGGCGGGTTCCATTCGCCGCGCGGCCAGGCTGAGAATGTTAAGGGTCGCAAATCCGAAAACCACGGCCCACAGAATGTTGTAAACATCCTGCCTCGATCCGCGATAGAAGACGGCTACCGCTACGCCGAACGACATAACGGTATAGCTGCGCGCAGCCGGATAGATCGAAATCGCAGCCTGCGCGCTTCGGGTGAGGCCGCCGATGAGCATTGTAGAAACGAGCGCCATGCAACAGAACAGGGCCCAAGACGCCAAGGGCTGCAGTCTGAACTGGATATTATCTTGTTTCCGGCTCGTGTTCACGGCTCGGAAAGCTACAGGCAACCTTCTAGTCACGGGGGGCGCCCGGAACTCCGCAGTCTTGGTTAATATGGATTATGTCCGATCTCCGCTTCATTTTCTTCGACGTAGGCAACACGCTGCTGTTCCCGAATCGCGCACGCATGCTTGAGCCTCTTCCGGAAGAAAAGCATCCGACGCTGGCGCAATGGCAAGCCCTCGAGCGGCGTACCAAGCACGAATTTGATCAGGGATTGATGAGCGGGAAGGTCGACCATGGGTTTTGGTGGACCTTCCATACCTACCTGTTGCAGGAAGCCAATTCGCTCGTCGATGCCATTCGCGAAACAATCGTCGAGAATACGCGGAGTTCGGTCAACTGGGACCAGATTTTACCCGGAACGCGAGAAGCCCTCGATCGTATTCGGCAGCACTATTCGACCGCTGTGATTTCGAACGCGGATGGCCGGATTGACGCGGTCCTCCGCCGATGCGGCATTTTCGATTGCTTCGCCAGCATCACGGACTCCGGAACCATGGGCATCGAGAAGCCGCATCCCGCTATCTTCGCTGCCGCGCTGCGTTCGATGGATGCGAACCCTGCCGAAAGCCTTTACGTCGGTGACGTTTATTCGGTCGATTATGTAGGCGCGCGTAACGCCGGAATGCAGGCCGTTCTTTTTGATGTGGCAGGGGCCTATCGCGAAAAAGAATTCCCACGCGTCGAATCGCTGACGCAACTGGAAGCTTTTCTCCAGCATTGAAACGGAAGAAATTAAGAAGCAGGAGAGCAAAATGTTTGACACCACCAAGTTCTTTCTCTTTTTCAGCGCCGCGCTACTGTTGGCGATCGCCCCCGGTCCGGGGATGCTCTACGTTCTCGCTCGAAGCCTCGCCGGAGGCAAACGCGAAGGCGTTCTGTCCGCGTTCGGGACCTTTGTCGGCGGCATGGTCCACGTTTTCGCAGCGGCGCTGGGAGTCTCGATTATCCTGGCCAAATCCGCCATGGCGTTCGCAACCGTGAAATACGTTGGCGCGGCCTATTTGTGCTTTCTCGGGATCAAAATGATCCTTGAAGCTCGCCGACCAGATGTCGCAACCGAAGAGCCCTCGCCCCAACCAAAACCTGCCCGCAATCCGCTCTGGCAGGGAGTCGCCACCGAAGTCCTCAATCCCAAGACCGCCTTGTTTTTTCTGTCCTTTATCCCCCAATTCGTGAATCGCGCCAATGGCCACGTCTTCCTGCAGTTCGTCACGCTGGGAACGATTTCGGTCGTGATGAACACGACCGCGGATTTGATCGTGATCGCGATGGCCGGACCTCTGGGCGAGCGCATTCGTTCCTCGGCAAAATTCCGCAGACGCCAAAGAACCGCTACCGGCGCCATCATGATCGGCCTGGGAACCTATCTTGCGACCAGCGACAGCCACTGATTCGTTGCGACAGAAACCTTAATGATGAACTTCAAGGTAAGAGGCTGCGCACGGCACAGGTTGTGTTGTCTGATGCGAGCGATTCCGCGTTGCGCGGGAAGATCGAATCCTTGCTGGACCAGAAACAGAGATCAGAAATAAGGCAGCTTCTTACAATTCCAAGATCTGATGGTCGTGGCAGTCGGAATGCATTGTTTCGTAGAGTTGATGCAGGAGCTCGCGTCCGTAACGAGCGATGAAGTAGATCCCACCGATACCGCGTTCTTGCAGCCCTTTGTCCGGATACAGTGCCTGACTCAGGTGGTCCGCATGGCGCGACACCAGTTCGCCCTTCTGGGCTTCCGCCCGCGCCGCCTGCGAATAGAGTTTCTCGAGTTGATGCTGCATTTTCGAACGCGCGGTCTCCGCCGCATCGACCAGCGTCCGATCAAGCTTTTCCAGTTTTTCTTTCACAGCCGTCAGATTGGAATCGAACGATTCTTTTGCGGATTCGAACGCCGTTTTCAAATCGGCCGGCAAACTTCGAGACGCGATTTCATGCCGCAGAGCCTCGGGACCGTTGAAAGTGTCAGTCACCGTAATCCCGTGCTTCTCGAGCAACCGCTGTGTCTTCGGCTCGACGACGGTGGCGGAGAATCGCGGAACAATCGGCGTCACCCGGCCCAGCAGCGCTTCATACACCGCACCAGCCTGCCCGAAGTACGCAGTCTCCGCCGCGCCTCCCGTGTATGCGAGGGTCGGCAGAAGGTAATCCTCTACGACCGGCCGGAGCAACACGTTCGGGCTGAACCGTTCCGGATGCGCCGTGATCTGCGCGATCAGCTCTTGCTGCGAAAGCTTTTCGCGCGCCGTCTCGCCCCCAACTACGAACTCCACCGAATTCCCACTGACGCGGCGGTGAATCGGCATTCGAGCCCCATCCCGCAAAGTGAACAGAAGTACCGACGACTCCGTCACTTTCACCTGTTGGTGATACCCTGCCGCCTCCAGCGCCTTGCCACGCGCGAGCAGGGAAGACGCAAGTTCGTCCGCGCGCTCTACGGCGGCACGATAGATCGGCGCTGCCACAGCGGCTAGTGCTGCGTCCGACGCATCCAGCACGATCACTCCCCATTCCGCGAAGATATGTGCATAGAGGCGCGCGAACGCGGTGCCCAGCGATTCTCCGGGACGGTAGCAATCGCGCAAAAACTGGGCCGCCTCCGAATCTCCGAGCAGTGCGGCCGCTTGCTCCACCACCGGCGTGATCTCATCTTCAAAATGAACCGCGCCGACCGGCGCTCCGGGAACATCATGGGCCGAAGTCGTCAGAACTTGCAGTGTGCCGTCGGGCCCGGGAATCGAAACGTGATTTACTTCCGCGAGATCGTGATCATATGTCGCCAGCCAGAAAATCGGCACCGCATCGACTCCGGCCGCGCTCGCCTCTTCCGCCAGCTTCACAGCGGTAAGAGCTTTATAGATGGCGAACATCGGTCCGCCGAACAATCCAACCTGCTGGCCGGTGACGACCGCTGCCGCGCCTTTGCGCAGCCGGTCGATATTGGCCATCGTTTTCGGAGCAGCCTCATACGACTT
The DNA here is from genome assembly GCA_963700225.1 of uncultured Acidobacteriota bacterium. Lineage (GTDB taxonomy): Bacteria > Acidobacteriota > Terriglobia > Terriglobales > Acidobacteriaceae > Sulfotelmatobacter. The sequence goes on along the minus strand of CAVOWU010000006.1, from coordinate 3,566 downwards.
GTTTTGCCGCTCGAGAACGGCGGCCACGCGCTCCCGTCGCGAGTCATCGTACGAGATCTTCTCCGATTCTTCCTTCAGCCACTGATTAAAATAAGGAGATCTCGGATAAAAGGCTTCAACGTTGGGGGAATATGCCAGGAAGTCGGTGAATAGTCGCGTCGTGTGCGGGATTTGCGAGAAGGGAAGACAGTGCGCCTTCACTGACAGTTCTCCTGACATTTCAGTGTGGACGCTTGTTCCACCGAGGGTTGGACGTGCAAGCTCATGATTGGTGAGAAACGAATGCCGTAGTTGAGATGCCGGAAACCGTGGCAGGATGCAAGATATGATGCAAGAAGCCCGACTTTAAAGGCAAATGCAAGGAACCGGGTAGCAGATTCGATCATCGATCCATGACCAACATATCCTCGACTAGTCCGCCCCAAATCGCCGGCCCTCTTACTCTGGAGGGCGCGGTTGTTCGCCTCGAACCAATCCGCCAGGACCATGCCGAACTGTTTTGGCAGGTCGCCAAAGGCGATCTCGAAGACATCTTTCGCTGGATTCCCTATGCGCTCAAAACACAGGACGACTTTCACAATCTGGTAGAGAAAGCTTTTCAGGAACAACAACGCGGCGAGTCCATTGTTTTCGCCACCGTCGAGCGCAGTTCGGGGCAAACCATCGGAAGCACCCGCTTCATGAACATCGATCGCGTGAACCGGCGCGTTGAGATTGGATCCACGTGGATCGCTCCCGCGTGGCAGCGCACGGCAGTGAACACCGAGGCGAAATATCTGATGATCCGTCACGCGTTTGAAGTATGGCAGTGCATTCGCCTCGAACTGAAGACGGATGCGCTGAATCAGAAGTCCCGCAATGCGATCCTGCGCATTGGGGCGAAAGAAGAGGGAACGCTTCGCCGGCATCTGCTCACCTGGAGCGGCCGCGTGCGCGATACCGTCTACTTCAGCATCCTCGACAACGAGTGGCCTGAGGTGAAGGCAAAGCTTGAGGCCCGCCTGTCCCGCTCGCATCCCGACATTGCAAAAGGATCTTGACCCGGTATCAAGTCTGCGATTCCCGGCTGGGCGTCCGGGTGCGAGAATCATCCCGATAACCGCATCGTTGCTTGGGAGGATTCTGATGGACGGCACACAAACCTTGTCAGTGATGTTGGTGCTCATCCTGGGCATTTTCGCGCTCGGCACTATCCTGAGCGGATTTTTCCAGGTGCACACCGCGGAGGCTGTCGTGGTGCAGCGCATGGGCAAGTTCCAGCGCGTCGCCAGCGCCGGCATCAATTTCAAGTTGCCCTGGCTCGATCAGATTGCCGGACGAATCGATCTGCGGGTTCAACAGCTCGCGCTCGACGTAGAGACAAAGACGAAAGACAACGTCTTCGTCAAGATTCCTGTGTCGGTGCAATACCACGTCATCCCCGACCACGTGTTTGAAGCCTTTTACAAGCTGGCCAATCCTCGGCAACAAATCTCGTCTTACGTCTTCAATGTCATCCTCGGGCATGTCCCCAAGATGAATCTCGATGACGCCTTCCTGCAGCAATCCGACATCGCGGTTGCGATCAAGCAGGGACTCGACGATGTCATGAGAACCTACGGCTACGCAATCGATCAGGCGCTTGTCACCGACATCCAACCCGACGACAAGGTGAAGGCCGCGATGAACGAGATCAACGCCGCCCAGCGTGAGCAGGTCGCCGCTACCGCACGCGGCGAGGCCGAGAAGATCCTGAAAGTGAAGCAAGCAGAGGCGGAAGCCGAGAGCAAGGCATTGCAGGGGCAGGGAATTGCGAACCAGCGCAAAGCGATCATCGAGGGATTGAAGGACTCTGTCGAAGCCTTCTCCAAGGCGGTGGAAGGATCCACGCCTAAAGACGTCATGATGCTGGTGCTGGTCACTCAGTATCTCGACACGATGAAAGAGATCGGCAGCAATGACAGGAGCAATACGATTCTGATGTCCCACTCCCCGGGAGCGGTCAGCGATCTCTACCGCCAGATGCAGGACGCAGTATTGATAGGCTCGAAAATGGCGAACCCGGGAGCGTGAGCTCATACATCGGCGCACCCCACTTCTCGTGCGGAGAACGTGGGCGAAATGCGCATTCCTGCTCGTCAAATGATGTTGGAGTCCAGTCCCGCGATGAACTGGATTCCGGGGATCACCTTGCCGACAAGGGTCTGGTCGTTGGTTAAGAACAAATCGGTGCCCGCCGTTGCTGCGCAGGCGAGATGAATGGCATCTGCGGAAGGTATCCTGAGTGAACCCTTAATTCGACCATAGACATCGGCGGTTTCGGCGGTGAAAGGAATCACCGCCGAGACAGCGTTTTCCAATGCTGACTTTACTCCTTGAATACGTTCTTTATCAGCTCCGCTTTTGTATGCCCCCGCGAACACTTCGCCTAAGGCCAGAGCTCCAGTGATGAGCTGGTCATTGCGCTCTCGCATTCGCGACCAGATCGCATCCACCCTTTTTCCAAACTGCGGATTTTCTTCCAGCCAGTAGATGAACAGCATCGTATCCCAGTAAATGCGGCTCACCGGTCTCTCCCTGGGCCATAGAAATTGGCGCGTTCGGCGCGGAGGTAGTTCTCACCTCCGCCCGACTCGGCGAAGACATCTTTGAGAGCGCCGCGGAGTCGGTTCCAGGCATCCTGACGATCCCCATCCTTGTCGTCCTTTTTTTCTTTAGCGACGAACTCGTAGGTATAAGTCACTGTCGTGCTCTGGCCCGATGGCGGACCAGTTTTCGAGACCAAGCGCAACGCGTTCTCCTCAAGAAATTCGCGCGTTTTGAGAGCGCTACAGATCGCAGGTGCACGACCAGTTAACTTCAGATCACGAAGAACATCTCCGGTTCTAATTGAAAACCGTCTTTCCTGCCGCTGCCGCGCGGGCGCTACGTACTTGTCCTTTACATGCGATCGAATAACATCTGCGTTTCGCATAGTCCCCCCTGGATTGCCTGGTAAGAATACAATAGCACTAGAATTAATAAACTGCAATAGCATAGCATTGAATAGCGTATTTGGCCGTGCCTTAGTCTGAAGATGCAGGAACTTTAGGCGTCCGTTTCGCGGAAAGCCGCGGCGGAAGTGAGGAAGATCTGAACCTTGCCGATATGGAAACACCATCTAATGGTTTGACTTCCCGTCAGGCGAACCCTAGATTGGAAGTGGTTCTTTGCAAGGCCAATCCCACAAAGTGGGGGCGTCACGGCTTCGACGGAGATGCTTGCGGCCAAGAGGCATGCCGGGGTGCACACACCCGTAATCGTGGGCAAAATGATAATTGCCAATCAACAGATGGCATACGCAGCCTAACTAGTTTAGGCAGCCGTCCGAGGGGGCTTCGCCCGTGGGCCTCCGAAGGACGTCACACAGCGGGCTGCTCTTCTCGTCTACGTCTGGGGCGGGGGGCTAAGATCACAGGCTAGCGGAACGCGTTTCTTGTCGGTTCTGAGCGCGGGCCGCGAACGTCCCAGGGTAATGCCTGGGGCATGAACACGACTAAGCATGTAGTTCTCTTGACCAGTAACATTTTCGGACGCGGGTTCGACTC
>CAVOWU010000005.1:0-193658 GCA_963700225.1 uncultured Acidobacteriota bacterium | reverse complement strand
ACATACATAGAGGGGAAAATATCGCGGTGGATCAATGGAACCGCGTCGCTAAGGATGCGGGCGACTGAGTGCGGCCATTGCTCTGTTCCCGTAGATTCCCTAAACGCACCTAAAAGCACTTGTAGGCGCTTTAGGCACTTTAAGCACTTCTTGAGAAGTTTGTTCGAAGTCAAAAAGAAAAAAGATTCTTTGAAGGGAAGCAACAAATGCGTCTTGTACGGTTTCTATACGAATAATGTTCTCGTCCGCCCATGACGCGAAGACTAACGCCAGCCGAGTAGTGAATGGGCTCGAAATCTGTCGGACGAAGTCGAACGCCAAAGCCGACCTTCAGACGACGCGGTGATTTCAGCCCGGTCTCGACTCTCGCTGCAGGAGATTTTATGAGCGAGATGCACGAAGTAACGCCAGTCAGCCAGCCGTTCCCTCATTTCGAGAGGTTAGTCGATTCGCGCGAGGCGGCAGCCTTGCTGCAGATCCACCCGAAAACACTTCAACGACTCGCCCGTAAGGGGGAGATACGCGCCATGCGGATCGGAAAATTGTGGCGCTTTCGCACATCCGATCTCGACGCGTGGGTGCATTTGAGGTTAAAGTTAGCCAGCTATCCGTGCCGTCCCTAACCACGGAGGATCGTGATGAGACGGACGAGATTTCAACAAGGCAGCCTTCAGATCGTGAAGCGTGCCCGCGGCCGGAACGCTTGGGAGTATCGGTGGTACGAACTCCAGGCAGATGGCTCTCGCAAGCGACGCTGTCTGATTGTTGGTTCGGTCGAACAGTACCCGAACGAAGCGTCGGCGCAGAAGGCCGTAGCCGCACTTCGGGCAGACATCAACGCTGAGAGTCCGCGCACTAGCTTGACCCCGATCAGTGTTCAAACGCTTATCGAACACTACCGGGAAAAGGAACTAGGCGCGAATTGCAGCAAAACCAAGAAGACGCAGGTGACCTACGAGGGCTATTTCAAAAAGTGGATTCTGCCTCGTTGGGGAAGCTATCGCGTCACCGAGGTTAAGGCAGTCGCTGTCGAGCAGTGGCTTCGGTCGCTCAAGTATGCAAATGGGAGCAAAGCCAAAGCTCGAAACATCATGAGTGCCGTTTTCAATCACGCTGTCAGGTGGGAATGGCTCGGTGTGAATCCCATACGCATGGTGCGTCAAAGCGCCAAGCGGACCAGGATTCCCATTGTGCTTTCCATCGACCAGATCGCGGCACTGCTTCGAATCCTGAGGGAGCCTACGCGCACGATGGTATTCCTCGCCGTGTTCACTGGCCTTCGGGTTGGGGAGTTGCTAGGCCTCAAGTGGAAGGATGTCGATTTTCAGAAGATGGAGGTCCATGTCATCCGCTCGATCGTCATGCAACACGTGGGCGACTGTAAAACCGAAGCCTCTCGCAAACCGGTTCCGCTCGATTTGCGATTGTCCAAGGTCCTGTGGAACTGGCGACTGCAGAGTCCATACCCAATCGACGAGGACTGGGTATTCGCCAGCCCACACAGCAAGGGCAAATTGCCGTACTGGCCAGGGTCGCTCTACAAGGCGCACTTGGAACCGGCGGCCAAGGAAATCGGAATCGTAGGCCACTTCGGTTGGCACACATTCCGCCACACGTACGCGACGCTCCTCAAAGGGAACGGCGAAGACGTGAAGGTTGTGCAGGAGTTAATGCGGCACGCAAACATCTCGGTCACTCTGAACATTTACGCGCAGGCGATCACCCAAACCAAGCGAGATGCGCAGAGCCGAGTTGTGAGCTTGTTGCTCGACAAAAACGAAGAAAAACCAAGCACCGAGGCTTATCGGACGTTAACGGACGTACAAAATTCTGGAGGGGACTTGCAAGTGGTTGATAAAGTTGGCGTCCCCGACGGGATTTGAACCCGTGTTACCGCCGTGAAAGGGCGATGTCCTAGGCCAGGCTAGACGACGGGGACGACGTGAGATGGGAAGGTCAACGAATCTTTGATGTTAGCAGTCGTCGGAAACACTGTCAAAGTTCGTGACGGAGCAGCGCCGTCACACTTCAAACGGTAACACTGCCTGCGGAGCAACACTCTGCCCTCCTCGATGCACCGTTCTAAGACTCCTAGAAATCTTCGCGACGATCTCAGCGCGCGCCCCCGCTGCGCATGGATTTTGCTCGAATCCTTTCTGTGGACGCCTCTCGATTAATCAAAGTCTGCCGCATTACAATAGTGAAGGTGGCCGAAAGTCGCCCACTTCTTATGCCCGATACTCTTAACTTGAGCCTATGGTTTCCGGACTTTAATGGGCCGGCGATGCTGCCACACGCCCTGGCGGTGTTGCAACAATTCCCTTTTTCAGAAACTCGCCCAGGCATCACCTACGTAGCGGTACAACCCGTTTCGTGGAGCGAACCCAGCATCCTGGAACGTCGATTCGTCCCTGGCGTCACCCCTGAGGAAGCGATGGTCGCGGCCGCCGACCTGATTCATGACGACTTCGCTTTTATTTTTGAGGCCTATTGGGATCTTTGGAGTCCTGACGATCAGGAGCAGTGGAGACTCATTCCCGTCCTTGTCAAGTTCATCGTGCAGGGCGAGGAGTTTGAGGACGGATCGAGCCAGGAGACGGGTAACATCCAGGTTGACTTTGGCCTTGACTCGCCTTTCCTTCAGGAAAATGTGGAACTCACGGAAGAGACTCAGAGCAAAGTCCGCGACAATGTCGCCAAGCTGGTCGAATTCACCGTGAAAGCGGAAAAGAATACGCGGGCGAGCGGAAGGCTCCTCTGGTCGGAGTCGGAAGAGAATCTTGCCCAGAAATTAATCGCGCGGCTGCAGAAGGTACAGTGATTGCCGCGTTCTTTCCTTTCTCATCGACTACCTGAAGTTTCCAAGTATCTATGTTGGTGTCGGTAACCCGCCTTCGAGTTCGTCGCCTTCGGGATCTCGCGGCCTTCTTGTGGCAGACGTACAGTTCCAATCGTCAGGTCATGAGAGCGAGCGGATTTCGCGGCGGTCGGCTGCTAGTCGACAGGCACCGCACCTTTTGGACTCTCACTGCGTGGGAAGATGAACGCGCCATGAAGGCTTTTCGTGGCTCCGGAGCCCATGCCAAGGTGATGCCGAGGCTCTTCCAGTGGTGCGACGAAGCTGCGTATGCCCACTGGATTACATCTGACCCCAAACTTGCGGAATGGCCCGAGGCTTATGAGCGACTCGTGAGTGAAGGCCGGCTGTCTCGCGTGGCTCTCCCGTCCGTCGATCACACCGCCGGGCGTTTTCCGCCACCGCGAGTGAAACCGTTGATCGGCCGAGAAATCGATCCGGTCTCGGACAAGAAAACTGCGGCTTGAGCGTATGTGCGCAAGCCGCAGGAAATGCGATCGCAATTGTTTGAGACCCTGACTATTTCGTCCTTCCGCCCTCAACCTTCAGCTTCTCAGCCGCTGCAGCTTGCGCCGCGGCCAAACGAGCCGTCAGAACGCGGAATGGGGAGCAAGAAACGTAGTTGAGACCCGTTCGGTAGCAGAATTCCACGGACGATGGCTCGCCGCCATGTTCGCCGCAGATTCCAACCTTCAAGTTCGGACGCGTTTTTCGGCCGCGCTCGGTCGCGATCTTGACGAGTTGTCCGACACCTTCCTGGTCGAGGGCCGCAAACGGATCCTGCTTCAGGATGCCTTCCGCCAGATACGTGGGAAGCACCTTGTTGACGTCATCACGCGAAAAGCCGAACGTGGTCTGCGTCAGATCGTTCGTACCGAAGGAGAAAAACTCCGCCTCTTTGGCGATCTCGTCGGCTACCAACGCCGCGCGAGGCAGTTCGATCATCGTGCCGACCATGTAATCGACCTTCATCCCCTTCTCTTTGAAGACTTCGTCAGCCACGCGCCGCACGATCGCGCCCTGATTGGCCATTTCCTTCACCATAGCTACCAGCGGAATCATGACTTCCGGAAGCACTTTGATTCCCTTCTTGGTGCAATCCACGGCTGCCTCGAAGATGGCGCGAGCCTGCATCTCCGTGATCTCGGGATAAGTGATGCCGAGACGACATCCGCGATGTCCGAGCATGGGATTGAATTCGTGCAACTGCTCGACCCGCGCCAGAAGCGTAGGCAGCAGTTTCTTCAGGTCACCAACGGCCTTGGCGCCATAGTCCTTGTACTTCGCCACCAGCGCTTTCTTTTGCTTCGTGTCGACTGTGGAGAAGGTTGCGATGTCGACCATCAGATCTTCGCGGCGCGGCAAGAACTCGTGCAGCGGCGGATCCAGGGTGCGGATCGTTACCGGCAGGCCATCCATCGCCTTAAATACTCCGGCAAAGTCAGCGCGCTGCATCGGCAGCAACTTTTTCAACGCCGTCCGGCGATCTTTCTCGTTATCCGCGAGAATCATGGCGCGCATGTGCGGGATCTTCTCTTCGCCGAAAAACATGTGCTCCGTCCGGCAGAGACCGATTCCTTCCGCCCCGAACGTTCGCGCCTGGATCGCATCGCGCGGAATGTCTGCGTTCGCGCGAACTTTCATCGTGCGGTGCGGATCGGCCCACTGCATGAACTTCTGCAGCTCCGGGTCGTCCGGAGAAGGATCAAGCGTGTTCAGCTTGCCTTTGATCACTCGGCCGGTGGTGCCGTCGAGAGAAATCCAGTCTCCCTCTTTAAACACCTGCCCCTTCACTCGCATCTCACGCGCTTTTTCGTTCACGTCAATGTCGCCGGCGCCGGCGACACAGCATTTACCCATACCGCGTGTGACGACGGCAGCATGACTGGTCATGCCGCCCCGCGAAGTCAAAATACCCTTCGCGACTTCCATGCCGTGAATATCTTCTGGAGTTGTTTCGGCGCGAACCAGGATCACCGGTTTCTTCGTCGTGTCGTGCCCCGCCATCTTGACCGCTTCATCCGCGGTGAAAACGATCTGACCGACAGCCGCGCCCGGAGATGCCGGCAAGCCGATGGCCAGCACCTCGACCTTCGTGCTCTTTTCATCGAGACGCGGAACGAGAAAGTCATACAACTGGTTGGGTTCGACACGGAAGATCGCTTCTTCCTTCGAGATCAGCCCCTCTTCCACCATCTGGATCGCGACGCGCACCGCAGCCAAGCCGGTTCGCTTGCCGTTGCGGGTCTGCAGCATGTAGAGCTTGCCATCCTGGATGGTGAACTCGAAGTCCTGCATGTCTTTGTAGTGTTTCTCCAGCCGCGTGGTGATTTCGCGAAGCTGGTCGTAGACATGCGGCATGATCTTTTGCAATTCAAGGATCGGCACGGGAGTGCGAACGCCGGACACGACGTCCTCGCCCTGCGCGTTCATCAGGAATTCGCCGTAAAACTCGTTTGTGCCGGTCGCAGGATTTCTTGTGAAGCCGACGCCCGTACCGCTGGTGTCGCCAAGATTGCCGTACACCATCGCTTGCACGTTGACCGCTGTACCGAGCATGTCATCGATGTTGTTGATACGGCGATAATGCTTGGCGCGATCGTTCTGCCATGAGCGGAATACAGCGTCGCGGGCCATCGTCAGCTGTTCGTGCGGATCTTGCGGGAAGTCTCGCTTGGCATGCTTCTTGACGACCTTCTTGTATTCGGCAATCACTTCCTGCAGATCTTTTGCGCTCAAATCCGTGTCGAGCTTTGTTTTCCGCTGCTTCTTCTTGGCGTCGAACACCTCGTCAAACGCCGCCTTCTCGATGTCAAGCACAACATTGCCGAACATCTGGATCAGGCGCCGATAAGAATCGGCCGCAAACCGAGGATTGTTGCTGCGCTTAGCCAGAGCTTCCACGCTCTTATCATTCAGGCCGAGGTTGAGAATTGTGTCCATCATGCCGGGCATCGAAAACTTTGCGCCCGAGCGAACGCTCACCAGCAGCGGATTCTCGCCGGTACCCAGCTTTTGACCCTGCAGAGCCTCGAGCTTCGCCAGTGCCTCGTCCATCTGCTTGTCGACGTCGGCCGACAAACCGCCGCGCATGTACTCGCGACAGGCTTCCGTCTGAATGGTGAATCCCGGAGGCACGGGCAATCCGGCATTCGTCATCTCAGCCAGTCCGGCGCCTTTGCCGCCCAGTACATCCTTCATCTTGCCGTTGCCGTCGGCCTTGCCGCCGCCGAACGAGTACACGTACTTGGTTGCGGACTTCTTGTTTTCTTTTACTTCAGCTTCGGGGAGAGTCATCGTCGCCATATATGAGTCCTCTGTCTCTAAATTGTGAACTTTGTACGAATGTCATCCTGCGCGAGAAGGATCCGAATTTACGCTCAGGCCTTGCCTTCCGCTACGATCTCAGAAAAATCCGCGATCGTTGAAAACTCTCTCAGCAACTTCTGCAGTAACGCCAAACGGTTCGCGCGCAACCGCTCGTCATCAACCATCACCATGACTTTATCGAAGAACGCATCCACAGGCTCACGTGCGCTCGAAAGCAACATCAGAGCTTCACCGTACTGTTTTTCTTTGCGATGCGCCTCGATCCTTGGGCTGTATCTCTCAACGTATGCTGCCAGGTTCTTTTCTTCGTGGGCTGCGTCAGGCAAGTAGTCGAAGTTCGAAGCGACCGGAAAGCTTTTTTCGGCAGCCTGCTTCAATATGTTCCGCATGCGCTTGCAGGCCGCGCCAATCGCCTGAAATTCTGGCAAGTGCAATACCTGCTTGACTGCCTCCGCCCTCGCCAGCACGTCAACCACGTCGTTCGCATCCGCTCCCAGCACGGCTTTCACCACGTCATATGCGTACCCGCGCACATCCCGCAAATAAAACTCCAGCCGCTCGCGGAAGAACGTGGCAATCGATTGCTCATAAGTCCGATCATCAACAAACTTTTTTTCAGCTTCGGACTTTTGATAGCCGGCGCGGGCGTCCTGCATCACCTCGTTCAGACGCAACGGCAACTTCTTCTCCGCGATTATCTTGACGATCGCGTTTGCCTGCCGCCGCAGAGCAAAGGGATCCTTCGATCCGCTCGGAACCAGTCCCAGTGCAAACATTCCGGCAATCGTGTCGGCTTTATCTCCGATCGAAAGCACGGCGCCCTCAAGAGAACGCGGCACGTCGTCGTCAGTCGATTCCGGCTTGTACTGATCGTAAATTGCGTCCGCAATCGAAAGCCGGGTCGCTTCGGGCAGCGATGGATCGAGTTTCTGCACCCGAGCGTAGAGTCCGCCGACGATACCCTGCAGTTCGGTGAACTCCTTCACTAACTCGGTGGTGAGATCGGTCTTCGCCAGGCACACTGCCTTGTGAATAACGCCCGGGCGGACGACGGTCCCCCGCTGCTTCAACGTCTCGCTGAGCCAACTACAGAGCCGCTGCACTCGAAGAGTCTTCTCGTAGTAGCTGCCCAGATCTTTCTGGAAAGTAACATGCTTCAGCGAGTCCAACCGCTCGAGCAGCGACTTCTTCTGATCCGTTTCCCAGAAGAATCGCGCATCGTTAAAGCGGGCCCGCAGCACGCGTTCATTCCCGTGCCGAATCAGGCCTTGCGGATCGCCATCGGTGTTGAGCACGGCGAGGAAATGAGGCAAGAGTTTGCCGGAAGTGTCTTCGACCGCAAAATACTTCTGATGGTCGCGCATCACGGTGACCAATACTTCTTCCGGCAGCATCAGAAACTGTGGATCGAAGCTGCCCAGAATTGCGGAGGGATATTCCGTGAGATTCACCACCGTGTCGAGCAAATCTTTGTCTTCACGCCACCGCGCCCCTGGAATCGTTCGAGTCGCCGCGTCGAGGGCCTTGCGGATCTGATGTTCGCGTTCCCCTCTGCCTAGCACTTTGGCCGCGCGCAACGAGTCAACATACGCAGAACCCGCCCGTGGAATCGCAACTGTTCCGTCAGTCAGGATTCTGTGCCCGCGCGAACTGCTTCCGGCCCGGATGCCGTCGAACTCCAGCGGAATCACTTCGCCGTCGAGCATCGCCACCAACCACCGCACCGGACGCACGAACCTCTCGCTCGTTTTGCGCCAGTACATATTCTTCGGCCAATAGATCGTAGAAATCTCTTTCGGAAGCGCTTCAGCGAGTATCTCGGCCGTGCTCCGGCCTTTCTTCGTGACCTTGGCGGAGATGTATTCGCCCTTCGGAGTCGAAATTCTTTCGAGCTGAGAAACGTCTACTCCAGCCTTCTTGGCGAATGCATGGGCTGCGGGAGTTGGTTGTCCATCTCTATAGGCGACGTTCACCGCCGGACCGTTCAATTGCTCGGCGACATCGGCCTGCCCATCAGCGATTCCGGGAGCCATCACAGCAAGCCGCCGCGGAGTATCGAAGGACGTGATCTCCGCTCCACCCAATCGTTCGCGAGACAGCAAAGTGGCCAGGCGCTCGCGCAATTGTCGTGAGGCGTCGTCCAGCATCCGCGCCGGAATCTCTTCGCACCCGATCTCTAGGAGAAAATCTGGCATGCCTTCAAACCATCAAGTGTCTCAAATTTAATCGCCGGCAAATGTGATCCGCATCACATTTAGCGGCAAACCTACCCTACCGGCGCAAGTTTTTCCTTCGCAGGATTGGACTTCTTCTCACGGGCGGGTTCAGCCTCATCGAATCGCTCCCGTGATGATGATTGCTCGCTTTTCTGCTGGTCGACCCACGCCTTCGCAATTCCTACCGCCAGAGCTCGCACGCGCGCAATCACTCCCACGCGCTCGGTCACGGAAATCGCTCCGCGCGCATCCAGGATGTTGAACATGTGGGAGCACTTCAAACAAAGGTCGTACGCTGCTAGAAGAGGAAATTTCCTTTTCTCGTTCGCCACTCCGCCACCAGCGTGCTCTTCCGTGGTCAGAGCTGAATATCGCTCCAGCAATCCCTTGCATTCAGATTCGCACAACTCGAAATGCTTCCAGGCCTTCTCGACGTCCGCCAGTTCGAAGTTGTAAACCGAGAACTGCAGCTCGTCGGCAAGGCGAACGTCTCCATACTTCACAACGCTGCCAGTGTCCCGATCGCGCGCCCACACGATGTCGTAAATTGAATCCACATCCTGCAGAAACGCCGCGATACGCTCCAATCCGTAAGTGAGCTCGGCGGAAATCGGAAACAGGTCTACTCCTCCGCACTGCTGGAAGTAGGTGAACTGAGTGATCTCCAGGCCATCGAGCATGACTTGCCAGCCCACGCCCCAGGCGCTCAGGGTTGGCGCTTCCCAGTTGTCCTCTTCGAACTTAATGTCGTGCTGTCGAAGATCGATGCCGATCGCACCCAGAGACTCCAGATACAGCTCCTGCACATTGTCCGGTGGCGGCTTCAGGATCACCTGCAGCTGCATATGCTTGAACAGCCGGTTGGGATTCTCTCCGTAACGGCCGTCGGCCGGACGCCGCGACGGCTGGACATAAGCGACCTTATAAGGTTTCGGCCCCAACACGCGAAGGAACGTTTCGGGCGCCATCGTCCCGGCTCCGACTTCCACGTCGTACGGCTGTTGCAGTACGCATCCGCGCTCCGCCCAAAAAGTCTGCAGGCGCAGAATGAGTTCCTGGAACGTAAGCGAGTTGGTGGAGGAGGGAGTCATGACTCAGCTCTTGGCTCTCAGCTTCTAGCTCTCAGCGCAAACCCCAGGGTGCGAAAGGTTCTCGAAACTCCTACAGCACGGCTGGAGCCAGGCAGGTTAATCCACGATTGTAATGGAAGCAGGAGCCAGCCGTCAGCACCGGGATCGGAAAACGTTCCTTCCGGCACACCGTGAATCAGAACGAAATCAATCGCCGCGAGTTGGCGATATTTTCGGCCTGTGGACCCGACGATCGACGACCTTCTTCGCGATGGCCAGCTTCCAGCCTTCGGTCGAACATGAATTGACGCTCTAGACCTTCTCTTCGCCCGGCAACATCAGCCACGCTCCGACAAAGATCAGCAGCGCAATGGCAAGAAACGATGTGGGCGCTGCGAAGAAATACCGCAGGCCGATCAGCGGTCATCGCAGCCAGCCAGATCGCGTTGACGAGCGCTACCCGCCGTAATAATCCGGCGCGCTCGCGGGCGAGAACCAGGTCGATCGCACCCACGCAGAACACACCCAGCATGAATGAAATGCTGAACCCACGCAGAAAATTGTCCATGCTACGCATCGATCCCATGAGGTTAAATCTGTAGTGGGCCATCAAGTCCATCAACTGTCGCTCGGTGTCATTTGCGGGAATCGGCTTTTCTAGCAGTGAGAGCGAATGCACCAGCCCGAGCAGCAAGAGCAACACAGCGCCTGCCGTGAACAAACGCCTTCCCCATTTGTTGGTCATGATATCCTCTCGCGCCACGCTGCAGCGCACGCTTCAAAATGAGCCCTTTTCCAGCATGCCCGCAGTTACCAGTTTCTTCTCAATGTGCCTTTGCAGGATCTGGATCAAAAACTTCCGCAAGTCCGCCGCTTGCGCCTTCGGCCAAGGCTCTTCCGCGAATGTTTCGACCGGAGCACGAAACATCAACGCCGCCAGCGCGCGCGATTCGCTCGAAATCTCAGACGACGCCAGCCGCTTGTCGTCGGGACACATTAATCCATCCGCGAGCGCGTGGTAATAGGCGCGGCTGCCGTTCAGGTTGCGGCCGCACACCACGCATTCCGTCAACTCAGGCAGGAAGCCCACGAGCCGTGTCAGCCACAGCTCGAAATAAGTGACGGGCATCCAGATGTCCGGACCGGTCAAGACGTGCAGAACCGAGAGCGTGAGACGAAAGATGGCATCGTTCGCCTCGCGATCCGGCAACAATTCATCCAGCAATTCGGCGATATGCCCCAGCGCCACGGCGCGCGCATAACTCACTTCCGAAGACATCGGGGACTCGAGCACTTCGCAGGCGTCAAGCCGAGCCAGTTCCTGCCGCTCGCGGACGTCATAGAAAGCCCGCACATACGTAAGCGGCTCCAGTGCGCCACCGAAGCGGCGCTTCGACTTCTTCGCCGAGCGCGCGACACCGCGCACCTTGCCTTCGGCGCGCGTAAACAGGGTCACCAGCAAATCCGCCTCGCGCAGCGGATAGCTGCGGAGCACGATCGCTTCTGTTTCTCTCAGGGCCATAGCACTTCGTCGAGTGAAGCTTGATTCTAGTGGAAGCAGATTTCAGCGTCAGCCTCTCGGACCAGCAGCAAATCCAGGACCGCCCACTTCCGTACCGGGAACGCATCCCAATTCGATATACTGGCGAAACTGTGAAGACCATCCTGTGCGTTCTCTTGATCAGCTTCCTCGCCCCGGCTCACAGCCTCGCCGACGACGCTTCCTTTAACCGAGTCAGGATTCCCGATCCAAAAGGAAAAGCGGTCGAGGCCGTGCTGACCTTCAGCGATGACCACAAGGCCCTCGAAATCCAACCAGTCAAAGGTACTGCCGTCCGGATCCCTTACGACCAGATCGACAAATTCTCCTATGAGTACACCAAGAGACACCGCGTGACCGAAGGTACGATCGCCACTGCAGCGATCGGAATTGGCGCTGTGGCCATGCTGACCAAGTCCAAAAGCCACTGGCTCCAGATCGACTACCACGAAGAGGAATTGCCCAAGACCTACGTCGTCCGGATGGACAAGCATAATTACATTCGAATTCTCGAAGCTGTGAAGGCTCACACCGGGAAAGACGCGGAAGTTCTGGGGAACGCAGACAAGCGAAGAAGGTAAGGTTGGAAGGTTTAAAGACTCTTGAGACAACAAGGGCGCGTGTCCACGCAAGGACACGCGCCCGAAATTCGAGCCGACAATTGGCAGCCAGTCGGCGGCAGTTTAGCGGCCGTAATACTTTGCGTTCCGCTCGGTGAAGGCATTCCACTTCTCCGGCAGGTCGTCCAAGGCGAAAATGGCCGAAACCGGGCAAACCGGAACACAAGCACCGCAGTCGATACACTCGACTGGATCGATATACAGCAACTCTTCGGTCGCGTAGGCGGGCTCATCTTTCTTGGGATGAATGCAATCTACTGGACACGCATCCACACATGCGGTGTCTTTGGTGCCAATGCAAGGCTCAGCAATTACGTAGGCCATAAGGGTGTCAGTCTCCTGAGAGCTTTCGGTTATCTTACTACCACAGCGGACAGCCCGGTCAATCCACAGGACCGCACATTCTAGCAAGAATTCGGGCAGCCGGTACAGGGCCGAACATCGGAACGGGAGCCCGGCCCGCCGACTTGGTGTTTCCTCGATCCGGATCGGGACATCGTTTTCAAACTAAAGTAATGTGGCGTGCGAGACCAACGGATGTCATTAATATGTCACACGTGCGGTGCGGCTCGCGTGGAAGGGCGCAGCCCCAATGAACAAACTGAATATTGTCGTTTCCCTCATTACGGACGACAACGACTACCAGCTCGAACAGGCGGCCTCGGCTCAAGCCGCCGCCCAGAAACTTGGGGCCAGCGTCGAGGTTATCTACGCCGGCAACGATGCCGTGCATCAGACCCAGCAAATTCTGAAATTCATCCAGGAACCCAGTAAGCGGCCTGACGCAATCCTGGTCGAACCGGTCGGGACCGGCATGCCCCAGATCGCCCGCGCGGCAGTTGGCGCCGGCATCGCCTGGGGCATCATGAATACCAACGTCGACTACGTTTCCCAGCTGCGCCAACATGCCCTCGTCCCGGTTTTCACCGTTCTCTCTGACCATGAGGCGATTGGTAAGATCCAGGGCCAGCAGATTGGCGCCCTGCTTGGCGATAAGGGATGCGTTCTATACATCGAAGGGCCCTCGGGCCGGGACGTGGCGAGGATTCGTACCAAGGGCATGCTTTTGACCAAGCCGCCCGGCATTGAGATCAAGACCGTGAAGGGTGACTGGACTCAGAACAGCGGATACCACGCGATCAAATCGTGGCTTTCTCTCAGCACGTCGCGGCAGCTAAATGTCCGCATGATCGCTTGCCAGAACGATGACATGGCCGTCGGTGCCCGCCGGGCGTTCGAAGAACTGGGAGACTTACGAGAGCGGGATGCATGGCTCCGGCTTCCCTTCCTCGGATGCGACGGTGTTCCTCGATCTGGTCAGGAATGGGTACGTCAGGGGCGCATGGCTGCCACCGTAGTTTCTCCTCCGATCGCAGGCGAGGCTCTGAAGCTTGTGACGTCAGCGTTGGCCGCCGGTTCTCAGCCCGTGGAACACACGCTGGTGGCCCCAAGCTCTTATCCCGCTATTAAAGATCTCCAAAAGGCGCGTGCCGCGGCCGCACCACAAGTCTAAGAAACGCTTACAAATGAAAACGGCCGGCAGATAAATCTGCCGGCCGTTCTTTATTGCCTGGATCAGCTTACCGGTGTCCACCGCCGTGGAAGCCGCCGCCACCGTGGAAGCCAGCGCCGCCGCCGTGAAATCCGGCTGCGCCATGGATCCCTCCGCCCACCGGACCACGTGCATACCCGCTACGGACGTAGCCCGCATGACCATATCCCCAGCCTGGGCGAGCATATCCACGTCCCCAATAGCCCGGGCGACCATACCAACCATGGCCGTAATATCCGTGATACCACGGTCCGGCACCGATGAAGATGCCGTTCGCAAACCAGTTCGGCCCGTAGAATCCGTAAGGAGCGCACGCATACGGATAGTAGTTGTAATATCCCCACTGGCAAACCGGCGGTCCGGCGACATAACCGGGCCCAACGTTGACGCCCACTCCCACCCCAACCTGCGCCTGCGAATACGCCACCGGCACCATCAACACAGCTAACAACGCAACATATTTCAAGTAACGCATACGAACCCCCTGACTGGGCCTCGGCAGCCCCAAAACCTCTGCGACTCGGCTTTCGGCGTCGTTTCGTTTCGTCTCGCCATCTGCACTGTCGCTATCTATTTGAACAGCACAGGAGGGAAAAAGTTGCAGGAAACGGGGTGGCTGATTTCAGCCATCCCGCTCAAATTCAACCACTTACAAAGAATGCCGGGCGTGCCCCTCTAAGGCCTGTAAATCCAAGCCTGTGCGGTCGCCTGGTCGCTGTTGGGATAACCGCCAGCCAGCAGCACGCTTCCATCCATCAGCCTGGTTTCCGACATAAAATGGCGGGCATCGTTCATCTCTCCCGCCGCCACGAGGAACTTCCCCTGCACCGGATCAAAGACTTCGACTTCTTTGCTGCCTCCGGCAATCAACAGATTCCCAGAAGCCAGCTGTACGGCTTCATCCGGCAGTTTGAAACGGCTGTCGTTCAAAGGCGACGCTGCGGCGAATTTTCCCGTGTGTGGATCGTAAATCTCCGCGCTGTTCAGATTCCCATTCCATCCTCGCGAATCTGACCCGCCCGCGATCAGCACTCTCCCATCGGGCAGAAGCCCGGCCGTATGCTTGCACCGGGCAACTCCAAGGCTTCCAGTTTCGGTGAAGGCACCGTTTTTCGGATCGTATAGCTCCGCACCTGCCTCGACCCCGTCCGCATAGCCTCCAGCGATCAGGACACGCCCATCCTTCAGCAGCGTCGCCGTATGAGCGATCCGGGGATGGTGCAGTGAGCCCGTGGGCTGGAAAGACAACGTTTTGACGTGGAAAATCTCAGCAGAGGCGAGCGGCTTATTGTCCGCTTCTTCTCCGCCGGCGATGAGGACGTCTCCATCGTTAAGGATCGTGGCGCTTGGCCGACCGCGCCGAACGGTCATCCGGCCGATCACCGTGAACCTCCCTGTAGCCGGATCGTACAACTCCGCTGAATCCGTTCCTCCCATGCCTACCCAGCCTCCGGCAACGAGCACTTCTCCGGAAGACAGAAGCACCGCGATGTGGCCGACGCGCCGTTCGCTCATCTCGCCAGTCGGCTGGAATTTGCCCGTGGCCGGGTCGTAGAGCTCAGCGGACTTATAGAAATCCTGATTGCGTCGCATACCGCCTGCAATGAGAACTTTGCCGTTGGGTAGCAAGGTGGCACTATGCCCGGACCTCGGCTCGAGCATGGACGCAGCCGACGCGACTGATCCAGCGCGCGCGGTCTTGGTCTCCGAAACACGGAAAGCCCACATGGCGGTTGCAAAGGTAATGGTGATGAAAGTGGCAAGAAGCAGGCGGGAACGGTTCATGACGTCCTCCTGAAGGTGTAGGACGTAGCAGATATTGCTAGGTAAGCGCCTATCTTGGTCGAATTCTGTTACGCCCCAACTAATTCCTTTTTCTCGCTCGGTTCGTATTCCACAATGTAACCGGCAACCGCGCTCGCCGCGACGGTGAATGGAGACGCGAGATACATTTGCCCCGGTCCGCTTCGCCCCGGGAAGTTTCGGTTCTGCGCGCTGATCACAACCTGATCGGGACGCGTCGAAACTCCGGGCCCCGCATTGATGCATGCTCCGCAGCTTGGCTCGATGACTTGTGCTCCTGCCTTCGCAAAAACATCCAGATAGCCGCGGCGCACGCAGTAGTCGCGTGTCTCCTGCGATCCGAATTGGATGTAGAACTTCACCGAGTCGGCGACCCGCTTCCCGTGCTTCAGAGCGTCAGCCAGAACCGCGGCGTACATGTCCATGTCTTCATTCTTGCCCGCAGTGCAGGTGCCGCCATAAGCGATCTCCACCGGCACCGGCGTATTCAGTTCGCGAACGTATTTGCCATTGCCCGGATCGCCTGGAGTGGCCACCATCGGCGTGATGTCGCCGGCATCGAGCTCAATCACGTGTGCATACTCCGCGCTCGGATCACTGTACAAGCCCTCCATCATCGCTTCGGCTTTCTTGCGATCAACACCGCGGCGTTCGACCAGGAAATCCACGGCCTTCTTGTCGGGCGCAACGATGCCGGTAAATCCGCCGATCTCGGCCGCCATGTTCGTCATGGTGGCACGCTCGTCGACGCTGAGCTCTTCAATGGCTTCGCCTGCGTATTCCATCACTTTGGCCAGCGCTTTGCCGCTGCGTACGTAATCCAGGCTCAGAATTTTCAGGATGAAATCTTTCGCGGTCACGTTCGGATGTCTCTTCCCGCGCACCACGACTTTCACCGACTCGGGAACCTTCACCCGCACATCTTTCGTGATCCAGGAATTGAAGACGTCGGTCGTACCGATGCCGAATGCAATACAACCGATCGCTCCCACATGCGGAGTGTGCGAATCGGAACCAATATTGAGCTGCCCGGGCAGCGCATAACTCTCCAGCACAATGGAGTGACAGATGCCCTCCGAACCCTTGCGATCCGTGAGTTCGCCGTGCAGCCGGATTCCCTGCTTCTTCGCGAAATCCTGCTGCTTCAGCTTCAGCTGCGTCGCCAGATCGAGCAGGCCGAGCTTCTTCTTCTCTTCGGAAATCACTTCATCAAGAAACGTCAGATGATCGCGGAAGAACAGGATGGTCGAAGGATCGTTGACCTTCGCGTCTTTGCCGACATAACGCTCAAAGAAAATTGCAGCCATCGGAGTAACGTACTCGTGGCTGAAGCGCAGATCAGAGCGAGCGAATCCGGTATCGCCCGGCTTCACGGAGGGCACGCCGACTTCGCCTTTTTCGTTCAGCATGTGCCGGGCAAAGATCTTCTCAGCCACGGTCATTGGACGCGTAACGTAGCGGCGAGTCTGTCCATCCATTCCCAGAAATTCAAACTTTGCTTTGATCGCCGGCAGAAACACCTTCCCTTGCATGCGCGCCACATTAAAAGGGAACAGGCCGCCGTACTCGATTACTTGCCGAGTAATTTCGTCCTCGCCCGCCGTAAACTCGCTCAGGGCGATCTCTTCCCCGCCGCGGATGCGGTCGATCAGCGAAAAATTCGTCGAAGTCAGCAGCCCGAGATTCTGGCAATTCTGCTTGTAGATGCGCTCGATGTTTTCCGCAATCACGACGCGAATCCCGGCACACATTTCGGCGTACGGAGACTGCTCCCGGCTCGATCCCTTCCCGCGCCTCTTTCCACTCACCGCGCAAACGAATCCGCCGCGCTTCACATCTCCGCGCCCAATGGGAGTGCCGCTCCCGCACTTCAAACCCATGTATGGAATCTCGCCCAGCGTCTCATCGAAATAAAAACAGTAGTGAGCCGGCGTGATCTCATCGGTTGAAATGTCGTCGCGCAACTTCGGGTTGTTGGAAGAATCCTTCGTATCCCAGGGCAGGTCTTCGCCCGCCAGTTGCTTCTTGATGAGTTCCGGATCCTCGGTGAGAAACAGAATACGTCCCTGCAGCCGGACTCTGTCCGGGCGCTTTTCAATCGTTCGTTCCAGAAGTGAGTTAATCACGGTTAACCTGAAGTTTTACTAGAATCGGCCGCCGCAGCGGATTGGCGTCCCCACGAATTCATTGTAACGCCGAGGCCTGAGTTTGCGGCGCGCTCAGGGCTGGTAGGCTCGCGGGTCGGGCAGCGCGTCCAACCCGCGCCCCGCGAAGATCTCCTGAAATTCATTTACCAATGCGTCGTGAACTAAGCCATTTGAAGCCAACGTCTCGCGGCTGTCGAGCAGAAAGGCAGATCCATCGAAGCGGCTAACCTTGCCTCCGGCTTCCTCGACGATGAGTGCTCCCGCGGCCGTGTCCCACGGATTCAAATTGAATTCCCAAAATCCGTCGAAGCGACCCGAGGCCACATTGCACAAGTCGAGCGCCGCAGATCCGGCGCGCCGAACCCCGTGCGTGCGCAGCGTGATCTGGTGATAGAAGTGAATATTCGGATTCTTGTGCCGCTTATGGCTCGGGAATCCTGTCGCGACCAGGCATTCCTTCAGCTGTGCGGCCTTCGACACGTGGATTGGTTTTCCATTGAGCTCTGCGCCTTTCCCCTTCTCGGCGATGAAAAGCTCGTCGCGAGTGGGATCGTAAACCACTCCGGCGATGCGTTCTCCTGCCGTCCCTCGAGGGCGGCTCTCCAATGCCATCGACACGCAGAAGACAGGATACCCATGGGCGAAGTTCGTCGTTCCATCGAGTGGGTCCACATACCAGCGGTAGTCGCTGCCCTGGTCGTTGAGTCCCTGTTCCTCACCGAGAACGTCATGGGAAGGGAATTGTTTCGCAATACGCTCGCGAATCAGTGACTCCGAGGCGCGATCCGCCGCCGTGACGAGATCGGCGTCTCCTTTGTATTCAATCTTCAGTCCTTGATGAAAGTACTGCAGAAGCAACGCGCCTGCCTCGCGAGCGATGGCAGACATGGCGGGAACGAAGCTATCGGGAGCGTTCGGCACAGTTTTCGGTCTTGAGTGTCCGGTCCGAGGGCTAATGAGTTTGGTGGAAGTCAGGGGCAAAGAGCGAACACCCAACAACCAAGGCCTTTATTTCTTCTTACCGCCATCGTCGGCGATATACATAATCTCGTGCTTGAAGATGAAGAGATTCGGAGCTCCCTCGCGCGTCAGCCGCACCATATTCCGGTCATAGTATTCGATCCAACCGCGGACGACCTGGCCGTCCATCAGTTTCACTGAAACCGGCTTCTGCTTCTCACCCAGTCCCTTGAGGAAAGAAGCTTCCTCGAACGTGTCCTCTGGAGGAGGCGTCCGGCCGCGCTTGGCGTTGGGATTCCCATGCTGGCCCCGAAACGACATGCACGCATTGTACACAAACCTCCAATCAAAACGCCCTCATCGACATCGGAGAACGGTCGAAAATCAGGAGTACAATATCGCCAACTTTCCTTTCCTCCGGCAGGAGGTTCACCGTGAAGATATTCAGATTCCCGACAGTGATCGCCTTCCTCGTCGTCTCCACCGCGTGGGCGGCACCACAAAACACGCACCATTTCCCGACGCCTCCGGGGTCCATGGATGACCAGTCCCAGCAGCCAAATTCGCCCTCTTTGCCATCCAAACATATTGATTTGGTGCAGGCCCAGAGAGAAGCCGACGATCTCGCGCGCACTGCCCAGACAATTCCGCTGGATGTAGCCAGCGTCCGAAAAGGTATGCTTCCTAAAGACGTAATCGAGAAGCTAAAGCAGATCGAAAAGCTGTCAAAGCGTCTGCGTTCCGAGCTCAACCCATAAATCAAGGTTGGACGGCTACCGGTCCTAGCACAGCCGCGATTCCGAAAAAAAACACCAGCCCCGCCTGGGGCTGGTGTCGATTGTCGATCGAGCGCTTTCAGCTAGAAAATGATCTTCAAACCGAACTCGGTTTCACGAGGCGAGCCGAGTGTATAAACGCCCGTTCCGACCCCGACTCGGTTGACGAGATGCCCAGCATAGTTTGTGCCGTTGATGCTGCCGGTGCTGCCGGTTAGCAGCCCCGACATCATGCTCGTGGGCAAATCGAAATTGGCAAAGTTCGGAAGATTGTAGAAGCCGACTGACGGCTTAATCGTCACCTTCTCGAAGAAAGTGTGGCTCCACGCGATCGTTGCATCGAAGGCGCGCAGCCAGCTGTAGTCGACCTGGCCGGCGATAGCAGCTGGCACTGTCGGAGCTACGCCACCCAGCGCGACCAAGTCGGCTTGAGTCATCAGATTCGAGCCGATTAGCACTTCACCGGCCGGCGTTGGCTGCCCTGCGATTGTCGTGTTGTATTTCGAAATAGTCTGGTTGATGTTGCTGGCGTTAATGCCGCGGTCAAAGTTGCCGACCTTCGTTCCCGGGATCGGATCTTGCGTGGTTCCGTCACCCGTGAAGTCTGTGCGGTAGATTTCGCCTGCGCCCAGACCCGTATTCGGCACGGTCAAAGTCGTCGAGAGCGGGCTGTAAAAGTGGGACATGATGCCTACTTGGAAGCCAGCTATCAGATCCACGTAGCCGCCGAACGAGATCTGATGTGTGCGGTCGAGCGTGGAGGGTCCGAAGTAGTGATTTACGTTCGCGTTATCGAGAGCAGGAACAATGAAATCCTGATCCCCGCTCGCTGCCGTCACCGTGGCACCGGGCGCTACGCCGCCGCCCGAGTTGTCGAAGCGGGACAGCGCATAAGAGATCTGGAAGTTCAGAGCGTGCGCTCCCCGGAACGGATTCTTCACATTTTCCACCAGCTTCATCTGCAGTCCGTTGTAGATGGAACGTCCCACAGGAGAAAGCATGCCGATCGGAGGAGCGCTGGGATTCTTTCCAGGGAAGGCACAATTGTAGCCGAGGGCCGCGAGGCAGCTTTCACCGCCCATGTCTGATGAGGAACCTAATCCAAAGGACGCATAGTCGGCCATGGTCAACGGACGCGGGTTACCGTTGCCATCCAAGAAATTCCCACTGGGACAAGCGGCACTGTAGCTCGCAGTGACAGAAGCCGCCCCGCAACTCAAGAGCGTTGCGTTGATCGCGTTTTGGGCTCCAGTCACATTAAACGTACTGATGTCGCCAGCGTGATTCTGGTCGACGCCCAAGAGGAAGTGCGTCTGAACGTTGCGGATGTAGTCCACGCTCAGCACCATCCCGGGACGCAGCTCGCGCTGCACACCGATATTCATCACGATGGAACGGGGAGACCGATAGTTGGGGTTGAACATGGAGTCGCCCGGCGCAAAGAAGCAGTTCGTGCCACCGGCGCAGTCGGTAAGATACTGCCCGGCAAATGCCGGATTGGTCTGCTGCAAGTCCAATGGCGAAGCAGTCTGATATTGCGCCTGCAAGGCCAGCAAGGCCGGCAGAGCATTTCCGATCAGCGGATAACTTCCTCCGGTCCCGCAAACCGCCGATGACGGCAGGATGGTTCCCGTTGACGTTTGAAGGGGGGCAGGAGACCCTGCCGAAGAGCAAGGCGAAGGCGTCTGCAGGAAAGCACCCGTTGGCTCGCGGAACGGGCCATCAAATAGGACGTTGTTCCAGATGGCATTTTCCCAGAACAACCCAATACCGCCGCGCACCGAAGTTTTCCCGTTCTTAGACGGATCCCAAGCGAAACCAACCTGCGGAGCGAAGTTCTTGTTGGGCTGGTTCACTTTGTTTCCCAGGCCCGGAATCAGGGAATTCAGCTGAGGAATCGCAGCGTATTGGCTGTCGGTGCGCCCAGAGTCGCGCTCGTAACGCAAGCCATATGTCAGGACAAAGTTAGGCCGCATCTTCCACGAATCGCCGAGATAAAGCAGGATGCGGTTGTCAGGACCAAGCCCGCCGGCCGGGAAACCAAGTGCCGCTTTGGTTGTGGAGTACCCGAGCCCGTTACCCAGAACATAGCCGCCGTCGGCCGGATAGTTGAATGGGTTTGAGGCACCGCCCGGGAACGGGCCTGTAGCCGCATTGAGTATGTCCTCGTTTGTAACGATCGAGGTGATCGACGGCCCATTCTTGTAGAACGAAGCAAAACCGCCGCCCTGGAGGTGGTTAAAGGTCGCTCCGAATCGGACAATATGCGCGCCCAGGATTCTGCTGCCGTCATATTTGAGTTCGTGATCGCTCTGGGGCGTGCTCTGGGGAGCAAGTAGATTCGGTCCGGCGACCAGTCCGGTCGCTCCCATAAAGATTTCCGCCCCAATGCTGTTAAACGGCAGAGCGCTATTCCCCGTCGTCGCATCCACAATCTGATTCTGAAACTTCAGATACGAAAAGCGAATGGAGTGGGTGAACGGCCCAGTGTTGAAGTCCACACCGAGCACTTGATTTCGGGTGATGTCTTTATTGTCGTAAACCGAGTATCCCAGTCCGAAAGTAGCACCGAGGAGATTCTTGAAATAAGAAAAGCGGTAAAAGAGACGAGCACTCTTGGTCAACGAATAATCCAACCGGCCAAGCAGGTTGTCTTCTCGGAAAGGATCGCTGAAACTCCCGGAGTAGACGTTAAACGGAGCTGAGATCGGTACCGGAGTCTGGGTATCCTGTTTCGTGCGTTCTCCGTCCGCGAAAAAGAACAACTTGTTCTTGAGAATGGGTCCGCCTAAATCCCCGCCGTACTGACTGCGCTGGAACGGAGGAGAAGCTCCGCCAGGCAACGCTGCCGCGCCCACGGAACTGTCGCGAAACTGCCCGAAAGCCTCTCCATGGATCGAGTTCGTCCCAGACTTAGTGGTTACGTTCACAGACCCGGACGAAGTCAGCTCGGTCGACATGTCCAGACTCGCCTGACCGATCGAAAATTCCTGGATTCCGCTCGCGGGAATATCAGTGGTCGTCGTTCCTACAGTCTCATCGGAGACGTCGACGCCGTCCACTTCAATCCGGGCCGTTCGACCGAACCGCCCGCCAAAGGAAATCGATGAGTAGCCTGCCTTCGTCGGGTCGAAATTCTGTCCATCTTGAATCTGCACCCCTGGCTCAAGCTGGGCAAGGTCTAGGAAATTGCGCCCGTTAACTGGCAAATTCTCGATCTGCGCCGAAGTCAGAATTCCCTGCACCGTGGCTTGCTCGGTATTGACCTGCACTTCGCTGGCCTGCACATCGACAACCGTGCTCTCCTGCCCAACCTCAAGCTTGATGCTGCCATTGGCGGCGCTTTCAACCTTCACATCCACGGGCAATTGTGAGGTCTTAAAACCCTTGGCCTCGACGCGCACCTTATAAACGCCAGGAATCAGGCTGCCGACCGAATAGCCGCCTTGTTCGTTCGTCTTTGCGTTAAGAGTCTGACCCGTCGGCCCGGTGATCGTGACGGCGGCGCCCGGCAAAACGGCTCCCGAAGCATCGGTCACCGTTCCCACAATGCTTCCGGTGGAGATCGTGGTCTGGGCAGACGCGATGGAAACGACCAGCAGCAAAGTTGTCAGGATCGCAATCAGGAAACTAAGTCGGGCTGCAGCCCGGGGGGAATCGAGGTTCAACATCTTCGACCATCCTTTCAGAATCTTCACAGAACCTACAGGTCAGTTCTTTTTGAGAAGCCCTTTGTAGGACTCTTTCAAATCGCGTTTGGATCGGTGTTTATCGTTTGACAGGTGTTTCTGTTCGTCCGGCGCGCCAATACAACAGTTGCAGCGTACCGTTCCCAAGGCTTCTGCTTTGGTAACGGTCAAAGCAATTTTTCGACCAAGCTCTAGATCACTGAGCGGTCCTTGCGCAGAAGGCTTTTATTCCAACATCTTCGACAGTAGCGGGCAGACAGTCGCGTGACGGTTCTCCCTGTGGATGCACCAATGGCATTCCAAATACTGTATGCCCCTTCCGCGAAAGTGGAAAGCCTCGACACCCTTACTTATCGAGTCAACACCAGATGACGAAATGTCTCATTCGAAAGTTGTTATGAAATGCCAATGGCGCTATTCAGAACTCCGACTTCACCGAGTAGTACCCCGCTCTGTGACGCACGCGATAGGCAGCGGAATCAGGAACGCCGGCGACTTGGACCGCGATTCGTCGAAACTCGGAGAGCGACGTGTGCTGCAATGGATAGTATGCCAGCAAGTATTGTGTCCGTAGCTCGTCGCTGATTTTCCGGAACGCGTCGTCGAGTTGTGCCGTGGAGGTAGCGTAGTAGTATTTTCCGCCCGTATCCTCGGAGAGCTGGATCAGCGCATGCTCGCCACCGGTTTCGCGTCCAGCGCTGCTCTCGATCGGAACGATGATGATCGAATATACGATCGCCTCCGCCTCTTCGGCAGCACGCACGGCTTCTTTGTAATCGACTCGGCTGATCGTATCGCCTCCATCGGTGATCAATACCATCACCTTGCGCCCTTTACGATGGTCGAGCGACCGCGACGCAACATAGATGGCGTCGTAGAGCGCCGTCGCCGCGCCGACCCGAATGTGTTCGATGCTCTCATCGATACGCCTGAGATCCGCCGTAAATCCAGGCGTAGCTTCGTGCACCACCTCGCTGAATCCATAGACCGAAAGGGCATCGATGGGACGCAGAATCGCATGCGCGAAACGCTTAGCCGAGGCTTGTTCCAGTGGCAGATCGTGCCGCGTGCTCAGGCTCGTGTCGATCGCGAGCGCTATCGAGAGCGGCAGCGCCGACTCCTTATCGAACACCGCGATCTTCTGTTCGTGATCGTCTTCCTTCAGAACGAAGTTTTCCTTCTTGAGTCCGCCGACCGGAGATCCTTGTGCATCCGTCACGGTCACGAATACATTCACCAGATTGACATCGACCTTGAGCGTGGTCGACGGTTGGGACTGTGGCTCGGGCTTGGCTGCCTCAGGAGGGGTTGAAGGTTGCTGAGCCTGCGTCCCCCCGACGAGGACGAGCAGGCTGACCAGAAGCAGGCTGGCGGCGGGTTTTCTCATCGAATGATCGAAGTATACCTTTGAGCTTCCTCGAGCCTGTCTCCGTCCCGAAAAAGCGACGGGCCGACTCTTCCCGCTTGCCCCGCGAATCGAGAAGAAGCCAATTCGGCTGGGAACCGCCGTTACCTTAGATGCCGGGACCGTGGGTGGGCTGCCTTGCCCTTCAAGAATTCGCCCGGGGAACCTCATCCGGAAACGGCTCCCCATCAGCCCAGACTGCGCCATCCTCGAAGTACTCTTTCTTCCAGATGGGAACCTTGCGCTTGAGGGTATCAATCAGCCAGCGACACGCGTCAAAGGCCGGGCCGCGGTGCGCCGAGGCGACTGCAATCAATACGCTGATCTCGCCGATTCCAAGCCGACCCAGCCGGTGGACGATGGCAACGTCGCGGATCTGAAACTGTCGCAAAGCCTCGCCAGCCAACGACTCCATCTGATCGAGCGCCATCTGCTCGTACGCTTCGTAGTCCAGATACAGGGTCTTGCGCCCACGCGTCTGGTTCCGGACTACTCCTTCAAACACCAATGCCGCACCGTCTTCCCCGCGCTTCAATTTGGCCAAAACCTGCTGAGTATCAATCGCAGCGCGGGTAAGGTGCGCATACTGGCAATCATTCGGCCCAGAAACCCCACCGCTCACGGGTGGCAATAGCGCCAGCTCATCCCCCGGATTCAGTTTTGTCTCAGGACCGGAATACTGCTGATTCACCGCGCAGGCAACCGAAGAGAGCAATTCTCTCAACTGCGGAGTCTGCGCTTCGAAACGTGCCAGCGCATCCCGAACCGAAGCTCCCTCCGGCAACTCCACTTCTTCCGCAGGCTTACCTGCAATCTCTTTCAAAATGCCGAAGAAAAGCACCCGCACTCTCATCGCCGGTCCAGTGTATCGCGGCGTGCTCCAAAACCGCACCGCGAGGGCGCTATGCGATCCAACAAAAAAGGCCAGCCTCAGTCTGGGCTGGCCTTCAAGTCTCTTTGCGCTCTCTTAGGCTTGTGTGAGCACCTTATCGTGAACCGGCTCTGGCTCCTTGATCGGAGTCGGATTGTAGTCTTCCTTCGGATCCTTGGGAGGTGTCGCGAGGATCTTTGCCGCCGGCCCTCCGGCCACCGCCGGTAGAGACACGCCCAGAGCTTCATCGATCGTTTTTACGTAATGAACGGTGAGGTTTTCGAGTTGTTCGGGAGAAAGGTCCTCCTCGACGTTCATTCTGTTTTCAGCCGGCAGGATCACGTCGCGGACCCCCGCACGCTTCGCCGCCAGCACTTTCTCTTTAATTCCACCGACAGGAAGTACATTTCCGCTCAGCGTAATCTCTCCGGTCATTGCCAGTAGCGGCGTGATGCGGCGCTTGGTTAGCAATGAGACTAACGCCGTAGCCATCGTCACTCCCGCTGATGGACCGTCCTTCGGAATCGCCCCTGCCGGCACGTGGATGTGGAGATCGTGGTTGGCAAAGAAATCCTCCGCCACGCCCAGCCGGTCTGCGTTTGAGCGAACCCAAGTCAACGCGGCCTGCATCGACTCCTGCATCACCTGGCCGATCTGCCCGGTCATGGTGAATCCGCCCTTGCCTTTCATCGCATTGGCTTCGACGAAGAGCACATCGCCGCCCGACGGAGTCCATGCCAGACCCACCGCAACACCAGGACGCTCGGTGCGCTCGGCAATTTCGCCTTCGCTCCGAATCTTGATGCCGCCCAGAAACTCCTGCACGATCTCCTTGGTGACGACCAACTTCTCGCTCTTGCCTTCAGCCAATCTGCGAGCTTGCTTGCGGCAGATTGTGCCGAATGTCCGTTCCAGGCTGCGCACGCCCGCTTCCCGCGTGTAGTGCCGGATGACGTAACGCACTGCCTCTTCCGGAAATTCGATCTGCTCGGCCGTGATCCCGTTCTCGTCAATCTGGCGCGGGATCAGATACTTGAATGCGATGTGAACCTTTTCCTCTTCCGTATAGCCCTGCAGCTCGATGATCTCCATGCGATCCCGCAGTGGCTCGGCAATCGGATCGAGCATGTTCGCGGTCGTGATGAAGAGCACCTTCGAGAGGTCGAACGTGACGTCGAGATAGTTGTCTCGGAACGTCGCGTTCTGCTCCGGATCCAACGCTTCGAGCAACGCTGAAGCCGGATCGCCGCGGAAGTCCCGGCCAACCTTGTCAATTTCGTCAAGCATGAAGACCGGATCCTTCGTCTCAGCCCGGCGAATGCCCTGAATAATCTGGCCGGGCAGCGCTCCGATGTACGTGCGCCGGTGTCCGCGAATCTCCGCCTCGTCATGCACGCCACCGAGTGAGAGTCGTACAAATTTGCGGCCCAGCGCTCGTGCAATCGACTTTCCGAGTGAAGTCTTGCCGACTCCGGGAGGTCCGACAAAGCAAAGAATCGGGCCTTTCATGTTCGGCTTCAGACGGCGGACCGAAAGATAGTCGAGAATCCGGTCTTTCACTTTCTCTAGATCGTAGTGATCGTGATCGAGAATCTCTTTCGCTTTCGGAATTTCGATCTCCTGCCCGGACGTCTTCGCCCAGGGCAGAACTGCAAGCCATTCAATGTAATTGCGGGTCAGCGAATAGTCGGCAGCCATCGGCGACATGCGCGACAACCGCCCCAATTCTTTCAGCGCCTCTTTCTTGACCTCATCGGGCATGCCCGCTTCTTCGATCTTCTTCTTCAAATCTTCAACGTCGCGCTGGCCCTCATCCTGCTCGCCCAGTTCCTTCTGGATGGCCTTCATCTGCTCGCGCAGGTAGTACTCGCGCTGCGTCTGCTGCACGCGATCCTGCACTTCGCTCTGAATCTTGTTGCGGAGTTGCTGAACTTCAAGTTCCTTCGCCAGATGCTGGTTAATTTTTTCCAGCCGCACATGGACTTCGAGCGTCTCCAGCGTGTCCTGTTTGTCGGGCGTAGAAAGCGACGGCAGGGACGACGCGATAAAGTCCACCAGGCGTCCCGGTTCATCGATGTTCATGGCTACGGTCGAGAGCTCGTCCGACAGCGTCGGCGAACCCGCAACGATTTGCTGGAACAACGTCAGGACATTGCGCTGCAGCGCTTCGATTTCCGAAGTCGCGGACGGCGCCACTCCCTCCGGCAGCACGTGATAATGCGCGCTCATGAAGGGAGTCAGTTGCGTAAAGTCAGCCAGGCGAACCCGTTCCAGCCCCTCGGCAAATACAAACAGGCTCTGGTTGGGCATCTTGACGACTTTGTGAACGACGGCCGACGTACCGACCGTATAAAGATCGCTCGGTTGGGGAGCATCGACTCGCGCCTCCCGCTGCGCCACTACAATAATGGTCTTGTCTTCGCCCAGAGAGTTGATCAGCTGGACCGAGCTTTCCCGGCCTACTGTCAGAGGCAAAACGGCATGCGGAAACAGCACGGTGTCTCGTACCGGCAGTACCGGTAGAGCTTTTTGTTCGTTTGTTTCCTTATTCTTAGGAGTGCGCTCGACTGGCGTCTGCTGGCTCATTTTTCTCCTTGAGTGTAACTCGCTCAAGTTTAGATGATACTCCTCGGGGAAAGGTTTCAGGGTCGCCCAACGATTCCCGCAAGAACCCCAATACTATTCCCTTATCGCCAACGGGGAATGTGTCTAAGGTCCAGAGGCTAACGCGGCAGATACCCCCACGCAAGCACTAAATGAAGTAACGCGTACCACCGCGTCCTCACAATCAAGAACATGTGACAGATTTTCAGTGGAAGAATCTCAGAGCTGACGACTTCGCGCATTATTCAGGCAGTTCGATCCCGAGTTGGCCGTCGCTGCAGTCCTCTATATCCTGGAAGCTGTTATGAAGTTTGCCTCCCAGCGAGGTGCTTTTCACGGAGATTTGTTTGCAAAGCGGGTTGAGGCGTGAGCGGAGCCAGGGGCAGGCGGGGATATACTTTCTTCACACCTTCATCATGAAGCGTCACGTCCTCATCTTCGGTCTCGTCGGCGGCCTTCTTATCGCCACCCTCCAATACACCGAATACCGGTTCGTCATCATCGAGCACTCCATCGAACTCTACGGCGCGCTCGTCGCCATTCTCTTCGCGACCTTCGGCATCTGGCTCGGCCTCCGCATCACGCGCAGTCGCGAAACCATCCGCGAAACGGTCGTGGTGAGGGAAGTCCTTGTCCCCGCCGAAGTCCCCGCCCTCGAACCCTTCGCTCCCAATACGGCTCGCCAGCAGAGCCTCGGCATCACGGCGCGCGAACTCGAAATCCTCACCCTGGTCGCCCGCGGTTTCAGCAATCGCGAGATCGCAACCCAGCTTTACGTTTCCGAGAACACCGTCAAGACACACTGTGCCCGCGCCTTCGACAAGCTCGGAGCCGCACGCCGCACTCAGGCTGTCCAGCGCGGCAAAGAACTAGGCCTGCTGCCGTGACCGCGTCACCCGAAAGCATGATTTCCGATCCATTCCCGCAAAATCATCCGAAAGGATGACGACATCCGGCCTGTTCCACCGTATTGTCACTCCATCCTCATCGCACCAGGAGCCTCACATGAAGAAAACTGTCCTCACCTTCGGCCTCATCTCCGGCGTCATGATCTCCGTCCTTATGGGCGGCTCGCTTCTCCTTGCCGACAAGATCGGTTCCTTCCACAGCATGATTCTCGGCTACACCATCATGGTGGCGTCGTTCCTGCTCATTTACTTCGGCATCCGCAGCTACCGCGACAATACCCTCGCCGGTCAAATCTCCTTCGGCCGCGCCTTCGCTTGCGGAATCCTGATCACCCTCATCACCACCGTCTTCTACGTCGCCATGTGGGAGATCCTCTACTTCAACTTCATGCCCCACTTCATGGACAGCTACTTCGCCGCGCAGATTCACAAGGTCCAGTCCTCTGGACTTGACCCCGCCACCACCGCCGCGCAGGTCGCTGCCATTCAGCACTCTCAGCAGCTCTACCAGAACCCATTCGTCAACATGGCCTACACCTTCATGGAGCCCCTGCCCGTCGGCCTTGTCATTACTCTCATCTCCGCCGCCACCCTCCGCCGCAAAGCCCGGGTTGAACCCGCCGCCGGCCCAGCAGTCATGACCACATAAATTACAGAGGCCGGGGCGTAAGCCCTGGCCGCCTGATGGAATCTCCGTTTAGAAAACGTGCTTGGAGGAGTCGCCGCTGAATACCAACTCCTGAAGCACTCTTTCGTTGTTGGCGTTCACTTGATACGCGGCTTCATCTCTGGGAGCCTTGCGCGGCAGAGCGACCAGCGTGCATTTCACTTTGATTTGATCCTTCTCGTGTTCGCGCTGGAATATCATCACGTGATCTTCGCCTTCCATCGTGTGCCGGACGACATAGCTGCCTGCTGGCAGAACGGCGTTTCCAACGCGGACGGGAGTATCGAAAGTGACGTTGCTCACTTCGTGGATCCCTAATTTGTTTTCCTTCGCGACAGCGATCGAGAAAATAGCCACAACGAAAACACAAACACCCATCACCCGGAGAAAATGCATATTGCCTCCCTATGGAGTAATTGTGTGCCTAGAGGAATACCGCGGCACGGGACAAGTCTAGGAGCGCAAGTACGGCTCCGACTGTGTGCGCGGTCACAGAATGCTGTGACCTCGAGATCAGGGAGCTCCCGTTGCGAGTATTAAGCCGAAGGGTAGATTCCCAGCACTTTGACGAACTCGGCCACTTCACCCAAATGTCGGAGCGCGTTTCGTGCTGGCTCGTCGTCGCCCCGCAGGAAATCGACATAAAAGACATATTCCCACGGCCGTCCGCGCATCGGGCGAGACTCAATCTTGCTCAAACTGATGTCTCGTAGAGCAAACACGCTGAGCGATTTGAACAGTGCGCCTGGAACATTTCTGACTTTAAACGCAATGGAAGTCTTGTTCGCTCCGCGCGGGATCATCCGTCGATAGTCAACGCTTCCCTTCTGATGACCCCGCGATGCCTTTAGCTTGCGGATCAGGAAAAAGCGCGTGAAATTGCGCTTGTCATCTTCAACGCTCGATTCAATGATATTTCCCGAGTATTCTCGGGCCGCCTGGCGTCCTGCAATCCCGGCGGCGTCCGGCAACTTGTTTTCGACAACGTGTTTCACGCTGCCGGCCGTGTCGTAAAACGGAACCGCCTCAATTCGCGGATGGCGCCGAAAAAATTCGCGGCACTGGTCGAGCGCCACCGGATGCGACAACACCCGCCGTAGCGACTTCATCCGCACGCCGGGAGCTGCAATCACATTGTGAACGATGCGCAGCAGGTACTCGCCTTGGATAAACACGTCCCCGGATACGAGAAGATCGGCGTGCTCGGCAACGGTTCCTGCCAGTGTGTTTTCTATGGGGATTACAGCGGCCCCTACCGATCCGCGCTCGAGCCGCTCAAATACTTCTGCCGATCGGGCGCAGGGCACAACCGTGCATCGTGGCACCATGCGCTCGGCTGCCTCGTGACTGAACGCCCCGCGTTCGCCTTGGATAGCAACTTTCATTCTTGTCTTTTACCTATACGAGCTTCCTGACTAGGCAAGGTATCTGGAGAAGGCCGGCCAGCGCAATGACGCCGGCGATTCAGGCTAACGGCTTGCGCAACACCAGCGCATCGACGCCGTTCGAATAATAACGGGGCCAGGTTCGAATTACGCTGTAGCCGTGCCGTTTGTAAAACGAGAGGGCGGGAATGTTATCCACCGCCGTCTCCAGACTAACCGCCCGGCTTCCGCCGTTTCGTAGGCGTTCTTCAGCCGCACGAAGCAGCAGTGAGCCCACTCCGGACCGCCGCGCCGCCGCAATGACGTCAATCGTGATGACGTGCCCGATCGCGCCTCCCTGGGCCACGATAAAGCCGTGAACCTTACCCTCCGCCGGCTCCGTTGCCAACAAGGTGAACGCTCCCCGATTGCGCACATAAGCCCGTAGTTCCGGCTTCGAATAAGCGATTCCCGCGGGGAAGCACTCCTGGTCCATGCGCCAGATCAGTTCGAAGTCTTCGGGCTGAAAGTCGCGGATGACGAAGGCCACGGCGCCATTGTAACGGCCAATCGGCAAGCTGAGCCGGAGGGTTCATTCCTGCGCTTCTCAGTCGCCACTCTCTTTTCCACAGACCATCTCCCTGCAAAGTTGAAAAAATCAATTTTGGAGACTAATGCCTCTTGCCCGATGCGCAACCTCGGACGTACCATCAGCATTAGAGGTCTGGGGAAGGCGTGGTGGGACACCTTCTAATCATTGATGTAGCTGCTGCGGTTGTCGCTCTCGGGGCATGGTATTTTCTCTTCGCCGCCTACAATCGCCGCCGGGGAACCGAGGCTCTGCGCTGGGTTCAGTCGGCTTGTGCCGGCAAGGGCCGTGTCCTTGATTCCCACTGGCTCAATAGTTCCCGCCTCCACGCCCGGCTGCACTTCCCTTCCCGCAGTTTTGAAAATGCCCACGTGACCATGAAGTTCCGCCCAAGGCCATTGCCCATCCAGTGGCTTTTGAGCCGATGGCACAACCAGAAAGAGACTCTGACATTTGAAGCCGATCTCGGGGGTTCTCCCAGCTTCCGTCTCGAGGTCACGCGCCATCGTTGGTGCGCCCATAGCCGCAACATCAATGCCCGCAAGCGGGACCAACGTGAGTGGGATATTTACGAGCCCGGTCCGGTCGTCCTGACCACGCGGACGCACTGGAAGCAAGACTCCACTCCCGAACTCAACACGTTGATGACCGTCCGCCAGCAAGATGTATTGCAGGTCCGCTTCCGCCCGGAATCGCCCCAGTTTTCGGCGACAATCGCCCTGGACGCTCTCGACGATCCTCGAACCGCCGCCGGATTTCTGACCACCCTCCGCGAACTCGCCGCCGGAGCTTCTGCGCACCGCCAGTAGCCTGCGAATCTCCTGTCCCAAATACCCCGAACGTTCGCATTTCGGATAGTCACTCCGACACTTTTGTAACGATTCTGTGCGCTCGCATCGTAATAAAGTAAACTGCAGACCATGCCTACTGCGCGCCAAGGATCGATTCATCTTTTCCGCTTCGCAGGTGTCGATCTCTTCCTGCACTGGTCCTGGTTTCTCGTGGCAGTGATTGAAATCCAGAGAAGGGCTGGCAGCTATTCCTCCGTCACCTGGAATGCTCTGGAATATTTGGCTCTGTTCCTGATCGTCATGCTGCACGAGTTCGGCCACGCGTTAGCGTGCAAGCAGGTTGGCGGCCGGGCAAACCAGATTGTGCTGTGGCCTCTGGGGGGAGTCGCCTACGTGGATCCGCCGCCGCGCCCCGGAGCCACCCTTTGGAGCATCGCAGCTGGACCGCTGGTGAATGTGGCGCTCGCGCCCGTATTCGGTGCGCTCTATTTTGCAGGCCAGTCACTCGGATGGGCGGAAACATTCCCGAACCTCCAGAGCCTGATCGTAACGGTTTTCTGGATCAACGTGGGCCTCTTGGTGTTCAACATCCTGCCCATCTATCCTCTCGACGGCGGACAGATCCTGCGATCTTTGCTGTGGTTCGTCATTGGACGCGCCCGAAGCTTGATGGTAGCGACCGTCCTGGGGTTAGTCGGCGTTGCCGGCTTTATCGGTCTTGCTCTCTGGAAAGGATCGATCTGGTATGGAGCCCTCGCCGTCTTCATGCTCATGAATTGCTGGGGAGGCTTTAAGCACGCTCAAGCTCTGCTGCGCATAGCTAAGCTTCCGCGGCGCGAAGGTTTATCCTGCCCAACCTGCAAGACGGCACCACCGGCCGGCACATATTGGAAGTGTGGACATTGCGGCCAGCCCTTCGACACTTTCGCCTCCGGAGCAGTCTGTCCGAACTGCCGAACACAATTTCCATCGACCCAATGCCTCGATTGCGGTCGGCAAGCTCCTTTGAGCGAATGGATGGCGCCCACTCTAGTTGCTCCCGGCCGCTGATTTCCGCGGATCGTGTTCCTCCCTTCCGAATAAATCCCTTTTATGCCTCGCATCAGCTTTTTCGATTGGCTGCCTCCCAGCCGTCGCGCTATTCTT
Source organism: uncultured Acidobacteriota bacterium (assembly GCA_963700225.1). Taxonomy (GTDB): domain Bacteria; phylum Acidobacteriota; class Terriglobia; order Terriglobales; family Acidobacteriaceae; genus Sulfotelmatobacter. Next base: position 160,753 of record CAVOWU010000005.1, on the reverse strand, counting down.
CCGTGTTCCAAGAGTCAATGCGTTGAAACCAGCCATTTCAACTTCCTGTATTCGTGACGTGTGTTTGCCTAAATCATAGTTTCGACATCGAAGGAGACTGAACGATATCCATGCCTACCGAACTGCGCAATTTCCTGGCACTGACCTACGACGAACTCGAAGAACTCAATCTCAAAGCGAAGGAGCAGCGCAGGAACCACACCGCACCTCACAAAGTCCAGGAAGATCGCCTCAAGTATCTGACCGACGAAAAGCGGATCAAGGCCGTGACCGTGCTCTTCAGCGATCTCGAGGGCCGGTTGCACATGCTGGATTACGACAAGAAGTTCCTGCTCAAGAGCTTCGATAACCTGACCTTCGACGGCTCCTCGATCCGCGGCTTCACCGCACAGCGCGAAAGCGATCTGCGTCTCGGCATCGACTGGGGAGCTTTCTATTGGGCGCCCTCCGATGTTTTCGGCTCCGGCAAAGTCCTGGTATTCGGCGAAGTCATCGACAAGGGCGGAACCTCCTATTCGGGCGACATTCGTGGCGTGCTCAAGGGATACGCGGGTGAGCTCCACAAAAAGAAGGGCTACACCCTCAACGCCGCCAACGAAATTGAGGGCTTCCTCTTCAAAGGCCCGGACGCCGAGCGCCATTATCACGAGAGCGGCAAGTTCGAATACGTCAACACCGGTGGCTACTATCATTCCCTGCCGGGCGATCCGCTGCGCACGTTCATCGACACCACCGCGGAAGTGCAGCGCGCGATGGGCTTTCAAAATGAGAAAGACCATCCGGAAGTGGCGCCTTCGCAATTCGAGATCAACTACGGCTATGGCGAGGTCGTTGCCGCGGCTGATCAGATTCAGCTCTACAAGCTGATTTGCCGCCAGGTCGCCACGCACATGGGCCTGACCGCATCCTTCCTGCCGAAGCCCGTCGTGGGCGTCAACGGCAGCGGCATGCACACCAACGTCTCCATCAGCGAAAACGGCAAGAACCTATTCTGGGACGCAAAAGGCGAAGAGAAGCTGAGCAAGATGGGCTGGGCATTCATCGACCGCATCCTGACTCACGGCAATGACATCTGCCTTCTGCTGAATCCCAGCGTGAACGCCTATCGCCGCCTCGATCCGCACTTTGAGGCCCCGAATCAGATCAAAGCCTCCGCAGTTGATCGCGGCTCGATGATCCGCATTCCGATCGGCAACGAAAAGAGCATGCGGGTTGAAGTCCGTTCCGTGGCTCCCGACGCCAATCCCTACATGGTCATGCTGGGAATCTTCAAGACCGGACTCGACGGCGAAACATCGAAGATCAAGAATCTGCGCCAGGCCGAGCGCTACCTGCCAGACAACATCTACACGGCGCTTGATGATTTCAAGAAAGCCGATTGGACGACGAAATTGCTCGGAGAGGACGTGAAAGGCCGCTATGCCGATCTGAAACAGGCCTCTGCCGACCGCTGCGCCCGGCTTTTGGGAACGTTCGTCAAAGCCCAGGAGGTCCAATTTCACCACGAAGTCTACAACCAATACCTCTGGAATCAGTTCTGAGCTGCACGCGGTTCTGCCATTGCAAATGCCCTGGTTTTCGGCCAGGGCATTTTTTCGGCTATTGGGAAATCAGTTTCCGCGATCCGGTCAGTGCTCGAAGTGAATCCGGAAGACGTAGGCATACTTTCCGGAGGCATTCTCGGGAAGATGGATCTTCAGGCCGTCCGCGGTCTGTTGGAATGAGAGCGGTCCGCCAGAACTCAGTAGTTCGACCGATGCCACTTTTTCCTCACCCACCTCCCCTTTGCCCACCGAGCGGATCATGACTTCGCGATTCACGGGAACAGCCAGCTCAATCGCATAGAGCGCGTTCATTTTTCGTGGTGAAGCGGAAGTCCTCCGCCGTATAGGCCTGCGTGTCGGTGTCGTGAAACGTTCCTTCCACAACTTTTGTCGGGCCCTCGCCATAAACCCGCCACGGCCGAGTTCCGTAGATGCCTTCCCCGTTTAACTTGAGCCAATCTCCTACGTCGCGAAGCACCAGCTGCACTTCCTCCGGGATCGTTCCATCCGAGCGGGGTCCGATGTTCAGCAACAGATTCCCGTTCTTGCTCACGATGTCGGCGAGTTGATGAACGATAAACTCCGCAGACTTGAACGTATCGTTTTCGATGTAGCCCCACGACTTGTTGCTCACCGACGTATCGGTCTGCCAGTACTGCTGCCGAATTCCCGAGAGCTGCCCGCGTTCGATATCGAGGACTGCTGAGCTCGGCTGCATCGCATAGTCTTTGTAGTTGATCACGCCCGCCGGCTTCCCGTTCCCTTGCACAGTGTTGTAGTAAAACGCTGCGAAGCGTGTCAGATCTCCGCGAACGGAAGGCTGCCCGTCCCACCAATCGAAGTACATGATCTCGGGATGATATTTCTCGACGATCTCAGCGGCACGCGCCAACCAATCGTGCGTCCACGCCTGCGAAACGAACGTGAAATCGTTGGACAGCGGGGTGCCCGACGGATTCGACATCCAGTGGTGCGCGGGCCCATAGAATGCCGCGTACTGCGGATCATTCACGTCGGAGACGAATGTTCGTCCCTGATCGAAAAAGAAATTGTGCTCCACACGGTGGGATGAAGCGCCGAGATGCAATCCCTCCGCTCGAACTGCTTTTGCAAGATCGCCAACCAGGTCGCGGTGCGGCCCCATCTTGGCCGCCGTCCAGTCTGAAAGCCCGCAGTCGTACATGGCAAAGCCATCGTGGTGTTCGAACACCGGCACGACATATTTCGCACCCGCGTCTTTGAACAGCCGCGCCCATGCGGCCGGATCAAACTTCTCGGCCTTGAATTTGGGAATGAAATCCTTGTAGCCGAACTTGTCCTGCGGCCCGTACGTGGCGATGTGATGCTTGTACTCGGCTGAGCCGGGCGAATACATCTGGCGCGGATACCATTCGCTGCCGAAAGCGGGCACCGAATACACTCCCCAATGAATGAAGATGCCGAACTTTGCGTCCTTGTACCACTCCGGCACTTCGTAATGCTGGAGAGATTCCCAGTCGGGCCGGTACGCACCTTTGCCATTGACCTGATCGACGTGCTCCAAAATCGCACTCCGCGCGGCATCGTATTTCGCGCTCGCCTTTTGCCAGGCTTGATCGATTTCGACCGGGCTCAGAGAGTTGGTCGGAGAGGTGGAGCCGGCATCTTGCGCGGCGCTGGTACCGGAAGTCGAAGAAAAAAAGCAGAGCATTGCCGCCAACGCGAGAACCATGGAAGAACAAATATGGAAACATCGGACAGTCAATCGCATTCAAGCCACCTGGAATAGCGTCTTAGTTTCGCGTTCATGATATACGCACGCCTGAATGTATGTAGGCGGCCGTCGGAAATCTTGCAAGACGACTGCACCGCATTGACTCCCCGACAATCCGCCCCTAAGATGACACTCCAGATTCAAGAACTCATTTCGAGGCTGCAGATGCCCTCTGAACGCTTCCGCACCACGTTCCGTGCGATTGCCACCGATGTTCATTTCTGGATCCCTTTCGGCGTCCTGATTGGAGGCCTTTTCCTCCTGGACAAGCTTCGTTGAACTCCCCATCCGCAACCCTTCCGGATGCCGCCCCGCCATCGCTGCAAGCCAATCGTCTACGCAGCCTGCAGTCGCTCGGCATATTCTGCGGCTTCGCTGCCGGCGCATGGTTGGGTGGCGCAGAAGCTCCCATCAAGCTCGTCAATCCCGACATTTCTCCCATCACTGTCTCTCTGATCATGGTCTGTGGAGTCTTCCTGGCGCGCTGGAGCGTACCCGCCTTCATCCGCGGCACTTCGCACGTTGGCGCTGATCTCCGGCAAGCCCCTCATCTCGTCCTCTGGGCCGTGCTCGCCGGATGCATGTGGGCCGTCGCCAATACGCTCACCATTTATGCGATTCGCAACGTCGGCCTCAGCATTGCGTTTCCTCTCTGGAACACCAACAGCCTGCTCGGCATTTTCTGGGGCGTCGTGCTTTTCAAGGAACTGCAGTTTGCCGGATGGAAGCGTTGGCTCGGTGTCCTAGGCGGAGCGGTCTGCATGTTCGGCGGAGCCACGCTTCTGGCAGTTGCGTCGTCGCATCAAGCCGCTCCTGGCAAAGCGGCGCTCGGAATCGCCGCTGCTCTGGGCGCTGGCATTCTCTGGGGCACGATGTACATCCCTTATCGCAAAGCCTATCTCACCGGCATGAACCCGCTTTCGTTCATCACGTTCTTCACCGTCGGCGAACTCGTCACCATGATTTCTCTGGCGGTGGGCTACCGCGGCGCGACGCCGCTCTGGCACGAACTGGTCGGGGCCCGTGCAGTTCTGTTCTGGCTCATGCTGGGAGGCTTCGTCTGGGTTCTCGGAGATCTGTTCCAGCAATACGCCACAAAATACGTCGGGATCAGCCGCGGCATTCCGCTTTCGAACACCAACCAGCTCTGGGGACTGCTCTGGGGCATCCTCGTCTTTCACGAACTGCAAGGCGGAACTCGCACGGTGTACACACAAGTGATCACGGGATCTCTCCTGATGGCCGCCGGGGCGGTCGCGATCGCGCTGTCCTCAGCGACCGAGCGTGAACATTCATCATGGCGTTCCGCCGCCGACCGCGAAGGCCAGCGCTATGGCATCGAGGATGAATATGTTCGCGCTGGGATGGAAGGTCGTGCTTTCGGCGCCCCGCAGCGATCAAGAACGCTATTGGATTGGATCCTAATCCTCGGAACGAGCGGCCTTTTCGCCCTGTTGGCCCTTTCAGCGCGGCTGCCTCATATGGACATCAGCTTGAGTTGGGCGGTTGCGCTCACCGCTGCGATGCTGGCTCTGCTGGCCGCGGGCGGGATCGCGTTATGGCGTACAACTCGTTTTCGCTAAAGGGACCTCGCCGTCCGCGGGTGGCCTGCAAATCCGATCCCAGCCTTCACCGCTGGCGCGGATTGCTGCCTCGGTGTGCTAGATTCGACGTTTCATGAATTCCGCACCGACCATCATCACGCAAGCCCTAACGCGCCGCTTCGGCGATCTTCTCGCCGTCGACGGAGTCGATCTTCGTGTCGCCCCGGGGCAATTCTTCGGCTTCCTTGGCCCCAATGGCGCCGGAAAATCCACGACCATCAAGATGCTTACCGGGTTGCTCGCACCGACCTCGGGACGCATCGAAATCCTCGGCCTCGATTTCGACTCACATCCAGTCGAAGTTAAGCGCCAAATCGGCGTCGTGCCCGAAGGCATGGCTCTCTTTGGCCGGCTGACCGGCGCCGAGTTCCTCAGTTTCGCTGGACGCATGTACGGCCTTGACCGCGAAACCGCCGCCAAGCGGGCAGCCGAATTGCTCGACTTCATGCAACTCGCCGATCAGCCCAAGAAACTGGTCACGGACTATTCCCACGGCATGCAAAAGAAGCTGGCGATGGCGGCCGCGGTGATTCATGGGCCGAAAGTTTTATTCCTCGATGAGCCGTTCGAAGGCGTGGATGCGATCGCCGCCGGTACGCTCAAGTCGATGCTGCAAGGCATGATCGCCCGCGGCGCTACTATTTTCCTTACTTCTCACGTGCTCGAGATCGTCGAGCGACTGTGCAGTCACGTCGCCATCATTCATCAGGGACGCCTGGTTGCTCAAGGATCACTCGAAGAACTGCGCGCTGGAGTCGAAGCGCAAACCCCCGCGGGCGACGGCGATGCCTCATCGGGAGAAAAACTGACTTTGGAAGAGATTTTCCTGCGCGTGGTGGGTGGATCTCATCCCGTCGAGCAGGAGCTTTCCTGGCTCGGATAAATTCGGGGAACCTTAGGTGCGCCCGACCTGCAAACGCGCAAGCCTTCTCGACCTGCGCCGGGCGTGCAGACGCTTCAACGCGGAAAGCAATTTTCGCTGACGCGTAATCGACATCGTCTGCAGCGAATACTCGAACCTATGCCCACAATCGCAGCAGACTTTGTACGTATGGCCTTCGAGGGTAAAGACGCGGCTCAACTTCGAGTGATGACAGCCGAAGGCAAAATCCAGCGCGCTGGCTAACGGATGCGTCACGCTGTCCCACAGCGGAATACCTTCGGGCACAGACATACTCAATGAACCTCCAGATGCAAGCTTCAGCTTTTCACCACGCGCCGCCGAGCGCATGTGCGCGCTCCCACGCTCTCGCGTGATGCGGATCACTCTTCACTCATCCATCGGCTGATTGTGGCGCGGTCTTCAGGGCGACCCCTTAGACCTCTGCAAACAAACAACTTTCCATCACGTCCGGCGCCGATTGACGGACTGTGCAAGAATTAGTGTCTCCCAAAATGAAACACCCGGACTCCATCCCTGGCCAAATTCCCGCGATCGCTCAGCTTCGCTGGCGCATGTTCGTCAACGGCCTGCGCTCCCGACGCGGCAAGATGGAATTGGTTTCCCGCGTCCTCGTCACTTCCGCTTTCGCGATCGGCGGAATCGGAGGTTTTGCGGCCGCCATCGGCTTCGCCTTCTTTTTCGTATCGCAAAATCAACCGGAGTATCTCGCCATTTTGCTGTGGCCGATCTTATTTTTCTGGCAGTTCTTTCCCGTCATGGCAACCGCCTTCACCAACAACCCCGACTCCTCGGAGTTGCTGCGCTTCCCTCTCACGTACCGGTCGTATTTTCTGATTCGTCTCGCCTACGGATTTTTTGATCCTGCCAGCGCGCTGGGGGCTCTGTTCGTGGTGGGAGTTTTTCTTGGTGTAACCGCCGCGCGCCCGTGGTTGCTTCCGTGGGCATTGATCGTCCTGCTGTCGTTTGCCGTGTTCAACCTCGTGCTGATGCAGATGGTTTTTGCATGGCTGGAGCGTTGGTTGGCGCAACGCCGGACCCGCGAAATCTTCGGCGTGTTCTTTATCCTGACCATGCTGAGTTTCCAACTGATCGGGCCCATCATGCAGCACATGGGACGCGAACCGCATCCTCAATTCCAGCGTGCCTTTGAGGTCGGAACCCGCGCGCAGGCCGCACTTCCTCCAGGCTTGGCCGCCGATGCCATCGCGCAAGCGGCTCATGGAAACCTGGCACACGGGTTCGCTTCGCTGTTGTTTCTCGCGATCTTAACTCTCGGCGTGGCGTCCCTTTTGCACCTGCGTATCCATGCTCAATACCGTGGAGAGAATCTCAGCGAGGCTGGCGCGCGGCCGACGGTAAAACAGACCCAGCCTCTGCAAGTCGGCTGGCAGCTGCCTGGATTGTCATCCGCAGTCGCAGCCGTATTCGAAAAAGAAATCCGCTATCTTGCTCGCAGTGGTCCCATGCTGCTGACGCTCATCATGCCCATTTTCATGCTGGTGATCTTCCGTCTGGGACCGTTAAACGCGATGCATCGCTCGAACGCGTTCAGCCGGACGCCGGACCTGGCGTTACCCGGCGCGGCTGCCTATTCACTGTTGGTGCTCACCAATCTGGTCTTCAACAGCTTTGGCGGCGATGGTGGAGGAATCCAGTTTTTTTACGCATCGCCAGTCCGTTTCCGCCAGATTATTCTCGGGAAAAACATCACCCATGCGGGGATCCTGATCTTGAACGCGGTCTTCGCCTGGATCGCCGTTACTTACCTCTACGGCACTCCTCATCTCGCGGTCACAGTCGCGACGCTGGCCGGCCTGCTGTTTGCCGCTCCACTCAATTTCACCGCCGGGAATCTGCTTTCCGTTTATTCGCCGAAGAAACGCGACTTCGCCACATTCGGCCGCCAGAACGTTTCTCAGACCACGGTGCTAGCAAGCTTCGGAACACAGATCGTGATTGTGGGCGTAGGGGTTGGGATTTTCACGTTAGGCCGGCTCTACAACAATCTGTGGATCGCCGCGGCCCTGTTTCTCATTCTGTCTGCGATCTCAATCCCGGTGTATGTGGTCATGCTGCACCGTCTCGACGGAATCGCGCTGGAACGCAGAGAAACGCTGCTGGCGGAGCTGTGCAGAGCTTAAGTCGTAGCAAGAATTAGGAACGGAAAAGAAACCCTTGTCAGTCCGACCAATAGGAAGGGAAAAAGATCTTGTCATTCCGACCGAAGGGAGGAACCTGCTTTTTCCCTTCCCCTTTCGCCAATGCAAGATGCAACCGGCGATGCAAACTCGCAACTCTAGCCTTCCGGCATCGCGAAGAACCGATACCCCACTCCCCGCACCGTCAGCAGATGTCTTGGATGCCCCGGATCATCCTCGATATATCGGCGCAGCCGGACCATGAAATTGTCGATCGCCCTCGTGTCCGTGTCTTCGTGCAGTCCCCAGACTTCTTCCAGAATCTGCTTGCGTGAAACAATCTTCCCGTCATTTTGCACGAGGTGCCGAAGCAACTCCGACTCCATCAATGTTAGATGAATCGTGTTTCCCCGCGAGCGCAGTTCGAGCGCTCCGAAGTCGATGGTTTTTCCTGCAAACGAGAAGCGGTCGAAATCGCCAACACTGTTGCCGCTGCTTTTCGGCTCTTTAATCTCTGTGGCTTGACCGCCGTGCATCCACGCACTGCGCCGTAATAACCCCTGCAATCGCGCCAGCAATATCGAGAGGTCAAACGGCTTCGCCAGATAGTCGTCCGCCCCCGAGGCAAAGCCCTTGAGCACATCCTCGGGACGCCCGCGCGCCGTCAACATCAGTACGGGCACATAGTTCCGTGCCGCCCGCAGTTCCGATACCACGCTGAACCCATCCTTCCCCGGAAGCATGATGTCCAGCACGATTACGTCGAAGTTCTCTTTCTTCGCGAGAAGCTTGTCGGTAGCTGATTCTCCGTCGCCCACCACCTCCGCCGCGTATCCTTCGGCTTCGAGATTGAAGCGCAAGCCCTGCGCCAGGTGAGCTTCGTCTTCCACCACCAGCACCCGGCTCAAGCGCTATCCCTCGGGGACTTCAGGCTGGAAGAATCTACCCTAGGTAGTTCGATCACCACCGTCGTTCCCTGCCCCTCTCCATCGCTCTCCGCAAAAGCCTTGCCGCCGTGCTTCTTCGCGATCGCCTTCACGATGAACAGACCTAATCCTGTTCCCTTAACGTGCGCCATTGAGCGATTTCCCACCCGGTGGAATCGCCTGAATATCCTCTTGAGATCATCGGGCGCAATTCCCACCCCTTGATCTTTGACGCTCAAGACAACGCGCTTCTCGTCCGGAGTCTCCAGCTTCACCCGCACATCGATCCCTTCGGAGGAGTATTTGACCGCATTGTCGAGAACATTCGCAACCGCCGTGCGCAAATCCTCGGCGCTGCCTCGCACATGCACTCCGTTGCCATTGCCTGTCGCAGGCTCGAATCGCAGAGTCTCTGGCGGCAAGTGGTGGCGAGTTCGCGTGGCGTCCATGCACTCGCGAACCAGTTGCGTGAAATCTACCTCGGCTTTATCCCGCCCGGCTTTCTTGTCGCCGGCCCGGCCCGCCCTCAGCACCTGTTCGACCGTCTCGGTGAGCCGGTCGGCATCGCTCAGCATGATCTTGTAGAACTCCTGCTTTCGCTTCTCCGGCAACTCGCGGCGCTGCAGGGTTTCCAGGTGCAGCCGGATGGAGGCGACCGGAGTCTTTAGTTCGTGAGTGACTGCGTTGATAAAGCTGTCGTGCTGCTCACTGCGCCGCAGCTCTCGCACCAGGAAGATCGTGTTTACCACCATTCCAGCGATGATTAGCGCGAAAAAAACGATCCCGAAGAACAGCAGCACGCCTTCGCGCCAATTGAGGATTATCCAGCCGACATTGAGGGCGACGGCGAGCGCAACCAGACCGATGCCCAGGCAGAGAAAGAAGACGATCGTTCCACGGCGGCTCGTGATGCGCATGGCGGCTCAGCCCGATTCTACCGCTTTCGCCGCCAACCTCACCAAGGCCGCCGACATAACCGCGGATCCTGAACTGGCCGGGGCCACACTTGATGTCGGGAACGACGCATACGGTCTAAAATAGCTCGTCCTTTAGATCGATAGAGCCAATCGCGCCAAACAGGAGTCGAACGGGTGCCTAATCATCGAAACAAGCAGGGAGACGTTCCTGAGAATTTGCTTCGTCCGCGAGACGCGGCCATTCAACTCCAGATCAGCTATCCCACCATCAAACAGTGGATCTACCATCACAAATTGCAGGCGGTGAAAACCCCCGGAGGCCACTACCGGATCCCGCAATCCGAAGTCGACCGCTTGCTCTACCGCACGCGCGGCCACAACGAAGGTGAGCGCCGCGTCACCTACCAGCGCATCAGCGGACGCAATCAGCTCGTCGGGCGCATCGTCGACGTGCGCGTCAGCGGCCTCGTCGGCCAGGTCACGCTTTCGGTGGGAGGACAGTTAATTACTTCTCTGATCACGTCCGGCGCGGTGCGTGAGATGAAACTGAAAAAAGGACAAACGGCTGCAGCTCTGATTAAAGCCACGGAAGTCATGATCATCCGCGTTTGACATCTGCGGGGTTAGCTCGCCCAGATCGACTGTGGACAGCGGATCCTGATCCCGCCGTCGCCTGAACATTGCTCCCAAAAGAAAACCCCTGGCCAGAATAGCCAGGGGTTAATTCGTTCGAAACCTGCTAGTCGCCAGCCACAGCCGGCTCCGCCACGGGCGTGATCAGCCGTCCATTGGGCGCAGGAATCAGTCCCTGCTTTACATCCGCCAACTTGACCCGCTTGATGTCCCACGCGAGTCCGAGCGTCTTGAGAACCCAGATTCCGTACCAGTTCATGTCCACTTCATACCAAGTGAACCCGTGCTGGGCCGCCGTCGGATGCGCGTGGTGATTGTTGTGCCAGCCTTCGCCGAATGTTAGCAAAGCCACCCACCAGCTATTGGTCGAAAGATCGCGTGTCGCAAAACGCCGAGATCCCCAGGAGTGAGTCGCTGAATTGACCAGCCACGTCGCGTGCAACAAGAATACGGTGCGGAAGAACGTCCCCCAAAGGAGCCACGGCAGGCCGCCGATGGCGAACAGCACAACCCCGAGAAGGATCTGCGGAACGTAATGATACTTCGTCAACCAGACGTGAACTTTATCCTTGGCGAGATCGGGAACGTAGCGGGCCAAGGTGGTCGAATCGTGGTGCATCGACTTCCCCATCAGGATCCATCCCATGTGCGCCCACCACTTGCCGTCGATGGGAGAATGCGGATCGCCTTCCTGATCCGAAAATTGATGATGGATGCGGTGCGTCGCGACCCAGAAAATCGGTCCACCTTCCAGCGCAAGAGTGGCGCAAAAAGTCAGAAAATACTCCACCCATTTCGGCGTCTTGAATCCGCGATGCGTGAGCAGGCGATGGTATGCCATCCCGATGCCCAGGCTGCCTGCGACCCACCACAGAAAGATGGCGACAAACAGCGCCTTCCAGGTGAAAAAGAAAAGGGCCGCGATGGCCCCGACGTGAAACAGCGCCATAAATATGGCGGTTACCCAGTTGACTTCGCCCTTTGAGGCTTGCGTTCTTTCCAGATCTTGAAGTTCCATGATTGTGGAAGGTCCCCGTTCTTCGACGTTGAAGAAACTTCAGTTAACCTATCAGCAGAGCGAACTAGGGGACTGTAATACTTGTGTAATAGCGGGTTTTGGCCCATTACGGGGGTAATGAACTGGGCGCGTATCGCTTATTTCCCGGTGGTTTCATCCGGTTTTCTTTGAATCAGGGCCAGCCGGTCGCGAATCAGATCACGCAGGCAAAACCGTTCTCCGAGGTCGAAGCTTATGCCTGAACCAGCGCTCGAAGTCACCTCTTTGCCGACCATCGACGAAATCGAGGCCGCCCAGAAGCTTGTCTATTCCGTCATGCCGGCGACACCGCAGATCGTCTGGCCTCTATTGTGCGAGCGCCTCGGAACCGAAGTGTGGCTTAAGCACGAAAACCACACTCCCATCGGTGCCTTTAAAGCTCGCACCGCCGTGGTCTATGCGGCCGAGTTGTTTCGTGGATCGACCGGCATTACCGGGTTAGTCACCGCGACGCGGGGAAATCATGGCCAATCCGTCGCCCTCGCAGCTCGCCGGTTTGGGATCCCCGCGCACGTCGTGGTTCCTCGCGGGAACAGCACAGAAAAGAACGCAGCCATGCGCGCGCAGGGAGCGGAGCTTATCGAGTTCGGTGATGACTTTCAGGCGTCCAAAGAACACGCGCAGGAGCTCGCAAGCGAGCGTGGCTGGCATTTCGTGCCTTCGTATCATCCCAACATCGTGAAAGGTGTCGCTACGTACTGGCTGGAATTCTTCTCGGCAGTGCCAAACCTCGATGTCGTGTACGTGCCGATCGGTCAGGGCTCCGGCATCAGCTCTTGCGCGGCCGTTCGCAACGGTTTGAATCTCAAAACACGAATCATCGGAGTCGTTGCAGCCGGCGCCCCCGCCTACGCACTCTCCTTCGAAGCGGGCCGCAAAATTGCCGCTCCTGTGACCACGCTGCTAGCCGACGGGATGGCGTGCCGCGTGCCAGACGAAGATTCGCTCGCGGTGGTTCTGCAAAATGTGGATCACATCGTTCAAGTGACCGAGGAAGAAATCCGCCAGGCAATGAAGATCATTTTCACCGACACACACAACGTCGCGGAAGGAGCGGGCGCGGCGGGATTTGCTGCCGCACTCAAGGAGAAGGGTCGGCTACAGGGTAAACGTGTAGGTCTGGTAATCAGTGGCGGGAACGTCGACCATGATGTATTCGCCAAGGTTCTGCAGGACTAGCGCGGCGGCACCTTAGTTCTTTTCGGAAGCGCTTCTTGATACAGGGCAGTCCTCTACGCGGCCTTCCCCTTCACCTGCACGCCCGCCCACTTCTCCAGCAGAGTAATAGTGGCCGCATAGTCGAGATCCTTGTGACCGTCTTCCGTGGCCATTTCATAGATTTCCTCGACTGTCTCGAGCGCAGGTAGTTTGACTCGCGCCTCCTTCGCGGCCTCTAGTGTCAACCGGATATCCTTGTGCATGAGCCGCAGCGGGAAGTTGGGAGTGAAATCTCGTTGCAGGATGAATGGTCCTTTGTAGTCCACCACCCCCGACCGCACCATCGTCGCCTCAATCAGCGACAACAACTGCTGCGTATCCACTCCAAGCTTGGTAGCGAGAGTAAGGGCCTCAGCGAATCCTTCAAAAATAAGTGCGATTTGCAGGTTCATCGCCAGCTTCGTAGCCTGTCCCTTGCCGGTTTCGCCCATGCGGAAAATCTTCTTCCCCATCGCGGCAAACAGAGGCTTGAGCCTCTCCACTTTCTCTTCCGCTCCTCCGACAATGAACACCAGCGTCCCGTCCCGCGCGCCGATCTTCGATCCGGTCATCGGAGCATCCACCCACGCGACACCTTTCATTCCGACACGTTCCGCAAACTTCGTGGTCGCCGAGGGAGAAATCGTGCTCGAATCGGCGATGATCACCCCTTCCGTCAGGGACGACTCCGCTCCCTCTCTTCCGAAGATCACGTCCTCAACCGCCTCGGTATCCGACACGCACAGCCACACCACCTCCGCGCCCTGCGCCGCTGCCGCCGGACTCGGCGCCACTGCCGCGCCTTCCACTTGCTTTCCAGGACTGCGGTTCCACACCGTGACTTCATGGCCGGCCTTCACCAGGTTCGTCGCCATCGCCTGTCCCATAATTCCCAGTCCTAGAAATGCAACTCGCATGCAGAACTCTCCTTCTTTCGTTGAAAACGGTGCGTGTGAGGATCTTTTCGGATTAAATAGGACCGGGCCGATCAAGGTCAAGCAGCGTCTTGCTTTCGGTCCCAAGCTCCATGCGCGGGACCTCACTGTGAAACTTCCTTCACATCGACACCACCAAAACTATCAGATATAGTTCGCCAGACAGCGTCCCGGTCTGTGGCCCTGAGGGCGCCGGTTTCGCCTCTACGAACGATTGAACTCTTCACACAAGGAATAGCTAATGACATTCTCGCTCCCCTGTTTCAGCCCGAAGTTCCGGCCTCTTCCGCTCGCGTTGATATTCACTCTTTCCCTCACGTTGTCGATGACCGCACAGACTTCGCTGGTAAGAATCAGCGTTGACAATCTCACCAACAGCGACAGCGACCACAAAACAGAAGTCGAGCCCGACACCTTCGCATGGGGCAGCACGATCGTCAGCGCCTTTCACGTGGCCCGTCGCCCCGGAACCATCGGATGGGGCAGCGGAGACATCGGCTATTCCACTTCCACCGACGGCGGCAAAACCTGGAAATATGGCGACCTCCCGGGCTTGACGGTGAACTATAAGAACGGAACCTACGGAGCAGCCGCCGATCCGTCCGTGGCCTACGACGCCAAGCACGGTGAATGGCTGATTTCCACCCTCCCGCTCGCCGGCTTGAGTTCCAGCGCTGGCATCATCGGAGATGTCGCCGTGAGTCGCGCCACCGATGGCTTGACCTGGGGCAATCCCATCATCATCGACAAGACTCATCTCGACGACAAGAACTGGTCGGTTTGCGACAACACCACCACGAGCCCCTATTACGGCAACTGCTACACGGAGTGGGACCAAGCCTACGGCACCGGCGATGTTTTGATGAGCGTTTCCAGCGACGGCGGACAAACCTGGGGACCGGGCCTGGCATCCTCCGACCACGCCGGCGGCCTCGGCGGTGAACCTCTGGTTCAGCCGAATGGCACGGTGATTGTTCCCTTCCAGGGCGGTGGCATCGACGTATTCTCTTCGACCAATGGCGGAGCGAGCTGGGGCAAGAGCCAGTCCATCGCCACCATCCAAAACCATCTCGTTGCCGCAGGTTTGCGCAATCCCGATCTGCCTTCCGCCGGAATCGACGGCACGGGCAATGTGTATGTGGTTTGGTCCGATTGCCGCTTCCGCACCAGCTGCAAGGAAAACGATATTGTGATGAGCACTTCCTCCAATGGCACTACATGGAGTGCAGTCACTCGGATTCCCATCGATCCGACCACCAGCACGGTCGATCATTTCATTCCCGGCATCGGTGTCGATCCGACAACCTCGGGCGCGAATGCCCACCTCACGATCGTCTACTACTACTATTCCAACAGCTCCTGCACCCTCAGCACTTGCCAGTTGTTCGTCGGCTATACAACCTCGACCGACGGCGGCGCGACCTGGACTGCGGGAGCGAAGCTTTCCAGCGCCATGAAAGTCGGATGGCTTCCCGTTTCCGACAATGGACCGATGGTCGCAGACTACATTGGCGTTTCTTATGTGAACGGCAGTCCCTTCGGCGTGTTCGCCGTCGCCCAGGCACTGAAGGGGACGACCTATAGCGAGGCGATGTACACCACGAAGACGGCACTCCCGTTGGACTTCGATGCTCCTCGCTTCAGTTCGGTCAATGATCATCCCGTGCCGGATGCGAAATCCGATCACGAAATGAAGTTCTTCTATGACGACGAAGGTCGACGAGAGATTCCGAAATCTCGCTGGATCCGATAAGAATCTACCTTCATGAAGAACTCGAATGAGCCGCCAGCAGCGCGCTGGCGGCTCATCGTATCTGGGCGCTCAAAGATTACCGCCGTACCTTTCCGGGAACTAAAAAGCAGCACCCCGTCCCTGCGATTCATCTAAGATGAATAACTGGTAAAAACATTCGCCTCATCGCACATATCGCTTCGTTTCGACCGGCGAAGAGGACTACCATTAAAGAAATGGCGCTTCAGCTTTCGGGCTCCGCAGCAGGATGATTAAACAAACGCTTCGCAATCCGGCCCTTCGTAAACGTGCTACCCAATTTGGACGGCTGGTGCGGCACTCTGCCGTCACTCCTCGCAGCGGTCAGACTCACAAACCTCGCCTGGCCACGAATGGCGAACTCGGCGTAACGTTCATCGGGCACGCCAGCTTCTTTGTGCAGATCGGCGGCAAGAGCGCCATGATCGATCCCAACTTCGCGCGGTGGCTTTTCGTGTTAAAACGCCTGCGCCGTCCGGGGTTGCGCATTGCAGATTTGCCTGCGATCGATCTGGTTCTGGTATCGCACGCTCACTTCGATCACCTGCATCGCCCATCTCTGCGCGCGATCGTCCAGAACAATCTGCGGACGCGCGGCGTCGCGCCCGCGATCATCATTCCGGCGCACGTATCCGATCTGGTCTCCGATCTTGGTTTTTCCGAAATCATCGAGCTCGATTGGTGGAAGACTTCTCGTCACGGAAATCTGTCGGTGACGCATGTTCCCTCGCGTCACTGGGGTGCTCGTGTGTTGAAAGATTCGCATCGCGGCTACGGTGGCTTTGTGCTGAAGGCAGGCAAGCACTCGGTGTATCACGCCGGCGACACCGCATATTTTGATGGCTTCCGAGAAATCGGACGCCGACTCGCGCCGGAACTCGCACTGCTTCCCATCGGCGCCTACAATCCCGAACAGTTTCGCAATGTCCACACCAATCCTGCGGACGCAACCCAGGCCTTCCTCGATCTGAAGTCGCGCTGGATGGTTCCCATGCACTACGGTACGTTCCGCCTCTCGCATGAACCCGTAGAAGAACCGCTGCAACTGCTCGACCAGGAAGCCAACGCAGCCGGAATCAAGGACCGGGTTGTGGTGCTGGAAGAAGGCGTAACCAGGTTTTTCTAGCCGAATTCCCTCGTGTGACTTCGTGGTTTCAGGTTTTTCATTCGCTCATCTTCGGTCGAACCCTTCCGTGACAAACTCCTCCTTTCGTCCTGATGTAAACTGCCTACCGGAAATTCCAGCCTTGGAGGTTCTGCATGTCCGTAAAACCTATTCCCGAGGGGTACCACACCCTTACACCCTATTTCACGGTCCGCAACGCCACCAGCGCGATCGAGTTCTACAAGCAGGCATTCGGTGCCGAGGAGCGAGGCGTCATGAAAGCTCCGGATGGCAAAGTCATGCACGCCGAATTGAAGATCGGCGATTCCATCGTCATGCTCGCCGACGAATTCCCCGAGTTCGGTTCGCTCGCCCCGGAGTCGGGCGGAAGCACGAGCATGGGATTACACATCTATGTCACTAACGTAGACGAAGCATTCGATAGAGCGGTGAAGGCCGGAGCGAAAGCGGAAATGCCCGTCACGGATCAGTTTTGGGGAGATCGCTACGGGAGATTGAAAGATCCGTTCGGCCACAGGTGGTCGATCGCGACGCACACCAAAGACTTCACCATGGACGAGATGAAGCACAACATGGACGAAGCCATGGCCAACATGAAGAAGACCGCGTAATCGGTTTTAGCGTATGGTCCTGAGCGGTTAGTTTGTCATCCTGAGCGAAGCGAAGGATCTATGCACTTTCTCGTGCGTCGGTCTTTCGCCAAGCGCCACTCAATACGCCAGCAGGATTCGCAGGTCTCGCAGGTTGTTTCCGGTCGGGCCGATCTCGATCGCGTCGCCGAGAGACGTGAGCAGCGGGTAAGCATCGAACCGGTCGAGAGCTTCGCGGACACTCAGTCCTTTCTCGGTCGCACGCTCCACTGTGCTGCCATCGACAATCGCGCCTGCAGCGGGACTGTTTCCATCCACTCCGTCGGTTCCCGCGCTGAGCACCGTGATGTTCTCGCCCGCAACTTTCTCCGCGCAGGCGAGGGCAAACTGCTGATTTCGTCCGCCGACTCCGCCGTTGGTGACTTTCACCGTCACTTCCCCGCCCGAAATCAGGCAGACCGGAGAGAACTGTTTTCGCAATTCGCGAACCCTCTCGACCAGGTAACCGGCAGCTTTCTCGTAATCCCAATCGTCGCAGGAGTTGTCGATGTGCACGATGAACCCGGCGCGCTCCGCGGCGTTGCTCGCTTCCTCGATCGCCGTCTGGTTCGAGAGCACGGTCCACCATCGGGCGCGGTGAAACGCGGGATCATCCGATTTCGGCGTCTCTTCCAACGCATGACGCTCAAACAGCTCTCGGGTCGACTGCGGAAACTGTTTCACCAGATCGTACTTCTCGGCGATGGCATAGCAATCTTCTACCGTCGTCGAATCGGGCATGGTTGGTCCGGAGGCGAGCGCGTCGGGAGTGTTGTCGGGAACATCGGACACCAGAAGTGACAACTGATGCGCGGGAAACGCCGCTTGCGCCAGGCGTCCGCCTTTGACTGCAGAAAGGTGTTTGCGCACTGTGTTGATCTCGGCGATCGGCGCTCCGGAATGCACCAGAACGCGATAGGTCGCGATCAGATGCTCTAGAGAAATCTCGCCGTCGATCGGCTTCTCGACGATCGACGATCCTCCTCCACTGATCAGGAAGATCACTAAGGACGAAGCTGTCTGCGACTCGAGCGCACGCAATATCGCGCTCGCCGCCTGAATCGATTCTGCATTGGGCGTCGGATGTCCTCCGCAGAAATAACGGAAGCCCCGGACTTGCGAGGCAGGTTGCACCGAACTGGCGACGATCCCCTCGAGAGAAGATCCAACCTGACCAGCCAAAGCCTCGACCATCGTATGTCCAGCTTTGCCCAGGGAAATCACTAGCACTCGCGAATACGATTGCAGATCATAAAGGTCTTCGCAGACGCGCAACACTCCGCGCTCGCAATGGACGTGCCGCGCGAAGCCCCTGCCGATTGAGGCTTGATCGAGAGCTTGGCTGAAAATGGAGCGCGCAGCTTCGCGCATTTGTCGAGACTGCGATTCGCGGGCGGGATCGGACATGCGGAGTGATTATAAAGAGAGCTGTCAGGTCTCAGCTATCAGCTGTCAGTTGTCAGCAAAGGTGCACGGATGAACAGCGCGCGGCGCGCTACCTGAGAGCTGAAGGCTGAGAGCTGATAGCGTCTTTCACCCACGCCTCGATTGCCTCGCGCAGCTCGCGCAGCCTTCCTTCGAAGAAATGGTCCGCGCCCTCGATCACAACCAGTTTCTTCGGTTCGGGAACGGAAGCGAGCAACGCTTCGAGTTTTGCTCGTGGACCAAACTGATCGCGCGCGCCGCTGACGAATAACTTGGGCTTGGCGCAATCGCGGAGGAAGTCGAACGTGTAAACACGCGGTTCTTCCGTGTCGGCCGCAACCGGAGCAACTGGCGTTCCGACGCCGATAAGCGCGCGGACGCGATCGTCGGCATATGCCGCGCGCAGTCCGACCGCGGCGCCAAACGAGAATCCGGCAAAAATCAACGGCAAATGAAACTCGCGATCCAGCCAGTCGAGTGCGGTGCGAACGTCGTCCACTTCGCCAACACCGTGATCATGTTCTCCCTGGCTGAGTCCGGTCCCGCGGAAGTTGAACCGCAGCACCGGAAAACCAAAACTATGCAACGCCTTCATGGTGTGAAAGACGACCTTATTGTGCAGCGTTCCGCCGAAAAGCGGATGGGGATGGCAGACAACCGCCGCATGAGTCGGATTCTCCGCTCCAGCGTTGAGGATCGCTTCCAGGCGTCCAGCAGGGCCTTCGAGGAAGAACGAACGGATGGTCGCATTCGGAATCACGCTTTCCAGATTACCGGAACTTCAGCGATTCGTGCGTAGCGATGAGTGGATGGTGTTCAGTGACTTGTCGCTTCCGACGCTTCGGAGCCGAAACCATGCTCTCTGGTATTCTCTCCTGCATGGATGCTGTGACATTTACGCGTCAGATGGTTGATATCGAGTCGATCACAGGGAATGAAGCTGCGGTTGGGAACTACCTGTACGGTGAACTTTGCCGGCTTGGGTATCAGACCCGAAAAATGCCTGTCGAAGGCGATCGGTTCAACGTTTATGCGGTTTCACAGGATCACGCGGATCCAGCAGTGGTCTTCTCCACGCACATGGACACAGTTCCGCCTTTTATTCCGTCCTCGGAAGATGCGGGACGCATTTATGGGCGCGGATCCTGCGATGCGAAGGGGATTATCGCGGCACAAGTCGCTGCGGCGGAACGGCTGCGACAGCAAGGAATCTATGTTGGATTGCTGTTCGTCGTCGGAGAAGAACGCGACAGTCTAGGCGCGAAGGTCGCGAACGAACACGCGCCTGCAAGTTGCCGGTTTCTGGTGAACGGCGAACCGACGGAGAATCACATCGCGCTGGCTTCCAAGGGAACGTTGCGCGGAGAAGTGACGGCGAAGGGACGAATGGCTCATTCCGCGTATCCAGAATTGGGCGACTCGGCAATCGACAAGCTGATTCCCGCTCTGGCGCGATTGCGGGAGATGACTCTGCCTTCCGATCCGGAAATCGGGCCTTGCACGTTGAATATCGGATTAATCGAAGGCGGGCGCGCTCCGAATGTGATTCCCGACTACGCGCACGCGGATTTGTTGTATCGACTCATTGGTCCATCAGAGGAACTCCGGAAGCAGATCGTTGCGGCAGCCGGCGATCAGGTTGAGGTCACATTTCCGCTGGAGCTTCCATTCCTGCGCTTGAGGACGATCGATGGACTGCCGACGATGATCGCCAAGTTCACGACTGACATTCCGAAGCTGACAAAATGGGGCGAACCGTTATTGATTGGTCCGGGATCGATTCATGTCGCGCACACCGATGGCGAGTTCATCGAAAAGCGGCAGTTGCACAATGCGATCGATCTTTATTGCAAGATTGCGCAGGGGCTAAAGCCCAGTTAATTTCTCGCGCCTTGTCGCGGCCCTGGAAGGGCCGCTCTTCCAACGGAGAATAAGGGCCAGAAATATCCGAGTCTTAAGCGCCGGAAGAGTCCAACTCCTCCACGGAACAACCGCTTCGAAAAATGGCCTCTGTTCAACCTCCGTTTTGAGGCTTCCACAACTCGGTCCGGACGCCTCTTCCCCGAAGCGGGCTACACACTCATGACGGCAACATTTTTTTGAGAACGTCTTTCCCGAAATGGGAATCGTGCGGTCTTGCGGAGGGACCCACTCCCCCATCGGTCTTCTTGAATCTTCGAGTTAGGGGGAAATCGCAAATTAATCTATGGGCTGCAATCGCTTACGGGCAAAATCTAGAGCCGCAAGCACTTACGACCTTCGCGATGCCGCTCGCCACTAATTGCGGCTCCGCGATGATGGAACATTGGACCTGTGGACTGCAAGGTCAGATGTCACGTCGTCGGCCGATTAACAGTGGAAAACTTTGATCTCACCTAGACGCAAATGCAATGCCCAGACTGCCCCGACGGCGCTTGGCCACTACTGGGGGCTCCAGGTCATGTCGACGCGCACCGGGATTTCGTTTTTTACAGCCATCGTTAAGAGCGATGGTGGATCGATCTTGAAATCAGTCAGGGTAGCCGGGATCGTTCCCACAATATGTTTTTCGCTTCCCTGCGTTGTAACGTCGAACGAGACTTGCTGGTAGCGAGCTGTCTGCCCCGCGAACTGAACTTCCAGATCAGCTTTGACGCTGGTAGATCCTGCCAGTGACTCTGGCAGACGCGTTCGTACGGTCACCATGGGGAACTCCGCCCCGCGGGTGACCTGGATCATGTGCAGGTCGCGGTTGCTGTCGCCGGAGTCGAAGGTCTTGACCGGCACGGCGATCAGAAAGTCACACTGTCCTTCGTGGCAGATGCCTTTGCCGCGGGCGGCACGGCTGACGCCCTCCGACTGATGCAGGGGATGGGAGACGTGATAGGTCAGCGTACTTTCTTTCAGTATCCATTGATGATCGGCGGCGAAGAGACTCGTGAGGGCGAGGAAGAGGAATACGAATAGGGATACGGGAAGGATTCTTGTGTTCATAAATTCTCGATATCTCGCGAGCGCGTGGCACGCGGGATGAACCCGAATTTCATGCAACTAGAACTTTACGGATACCGATAGCAGGGCTGCCCCGAAGGCGCCGGCGGTAACGATGGCGACCGGGCCATGGGCGGAGGCAATGCCCTGAACTCTCTCTCCATTGTTTTTCTGGTTGAAGGCGATGGCACCGAGAATCGGGGTCAGGATCATGCCGGGGCCGTGAATCCAGGCCATAGCCTCGTGAAACTTGATCGGCCCCTTCTTCTTGTCGCCGGGAATTCTCGGGGCGCGGATCGCGTAGTAAGCAGTGATTCCATACAAATCGCCAGTCACCGCTCCCAAAGCCACGTGCAGATCGCGGGAGGCGGTGCCTTCACTCTTGCCGCCAGCATTCATCGAAGTGATCACGGTGGCCAGCAACGGGATCGTTGTAATCAGTCCCATTCGCTGGTGGACCTTGAGCATGTGGGTGCGCTTGTCGAGCAAGGCTTGCCGTTTCGTGTCGGCCTGCGACTCAGACGCGGAGAAACCAAGGTCTTCGAGAGACGGCTCTGTCTTGACGCTGGAAGGCGCGCTCGGCAGATCTTGGGAAGAACTCTGCTGCGCGGATGCGCTGATGACGAAATTCGCAGTCTGGTCCTGAGATAACGTCACCTTCAACGGACCGGCTGCGAGACCGTCCGCGGCGGCGGAAACTTCATAGTCTCCCGCAGCCAAGTTCGGGATGCTGTAGTGGCCGGAAGAATCTGTCTGAGCTTCGGTCACGCTGCCCGTGGCAACATTCCGTGCAGAAATTTTGACATTCGTAGCGGGTTTTCCTGCATAGTCGGCGACATTTCCGGAGAGCGTCGCAGTTTGTTCTTGCGTGTGAGCGAAATTGACTGCAAGTACAAAAAATAGAACAACTGCGATGCGACAAAGAGACTTTTCAGCATGCGAGTTCATTTTCTTTGTTTTCCGAATAGCAGTAACACAGAGTTCGAGACCGCGTTTGTATGTTGGAAAGATGCGCCACGCGAAATCGAAGATGTATTGCGAATGGATTTCTCGCAAACGATCTCACCCGCGGACAGCGATAGTCGGAATTGAGGACACGCGACCGACGAGTCGGAGAAAAAGCATTAGACTGGATAAGTCATGACGACCACTACCCTGAATGCCCTTTCCCGCGCGTCCTCTGCCTACCTGCGATCTGCGATGCATCAACCGATCCGATGGCATGAGTGGGGCGAGGAGGCGTTTGCCGAAGCGCAGCGCGAGAACAAGCCGATGCTGCTGGATGTTGGGGCAGTGTGGTGTCACTGGTGCCACGTGATGGATCGCGAGTCCTATGACGATCCGGCAATTGCGGCGATCGTGAACGAGCATTTCATTGCCGTGAAGGTCGATCGTGACGAGCGTCCGGACATCGACAGCCGGTACCAGGCGGCAGTGCAGGCAGTCAGCGGGCAGGGCGGCTGGCCGCTGACGGCGTTTCTTACGCCCGATGGAAAACCGTTTTACGGTGGAACTTATTTTCCTCCCAACGACGGATACGGGCGGCCGAGTTTCCGGCGTGTGTTGCTGAGTATCGCCAACGCCTACAAAGAGAAGAACGGGGATGTGGTCGAGCAGGCGCAGATGGTGGAATCGGCGATCGCGCAGTCGGAGTCATTTGCGGGACGGAGTGGGCGGATCACGGCCAGCCTGATCACCGCGATTCAGGAATCCGCGGTCAAGATGTTTGATCCGAAGCACGGAGGATTTGGCCAGGCTCCGAAGTTTCCACATCCGTCGGCGCTGGATTTGTTGATTGAGAGATATGCAAAATCGAAATCGCGCGCAGCTCTCTCCATCGACTCTGCCACGGGCGACGATTCGCTACGCAATCTCATTGTCACAACGCTCGAGCATATGGCTCGGGGCGGCGTATACGACCAACTGGCAGGAGGGTTTCACCGGTATTCGGTGGATGAGCGCTGGGTGGTGCCGCACTTCGAGAAGATGTGCTACGACAACTCTGAACTGTTGAAGAATTATGTGCACGCGTACCAGGCCACGGGTGAGGAGTTCTTCGCCGAAGTGGCGCGCGACATCATTCGCTGGATGGATGAATGGCTCAGCGATCGCGAGCGCGGCGGATTTTACGCGTCGCAAGATGCCGATATTTCAATGGAAGACGACGGCGACTACTTTACGTGGACGCTCGACGAGGCTCGGGCGGTCTTGACCGAGGAAGAAGCGCAAGCCGCGGCGCTGCGCTATGACATCAATGAAATTGGAGAGATGCATCACAATCCGGCGAAAAACGTGCTGTATGTGAGGGCCTCCGTCGAAGAGATCTCGCAGCGGATGAAGTTGACGCCGGAGCGCGTGCAAAAACTTCTGGGGTCGGCGAAGGAGAAGATGTATGCGGCGCGCCTGCAGCGTCCGACGCCTTACGTCGATAAGACTGTGTACGTCGGCTGGAATAGTTTGTGCGTGACCGCGTATCTGGAAGCGGCGCGTGTACTGAAGTTGGACGGGGCGCGGCAGTTTGCGCTGCGAAGCCTGGATCGACTGCTGAGCGAGTCGTGGAAGCCGTTGCCTGTGGCGGACGGCGCAGGCACGCGTTCGACGTTGATGCATGTTGTGTCTTATTCGGATCCGAAGGCCGAACATCGCGAAGTTCTTGGAATGCTGGAGGATTACGCGTTTACCGCGCTGGCGTGCCTGGACGCGTATGAGAGCACGGCTGACCTGAGTTATTTCAAGTTTGGTCGTGACATCGCGGATGCGATGATCGCGCGCTTCTTCGATCAGACGTCAGGAGGATTCTTCGACAGCGAGCCGGTGCCAGACGGCAAGAAACTTGGGGTGTTGGGAACTCCGCGCAAACCGCTGCAAGACTCTCCTACTCCAGCGGGAAATCCGATGGCTGCAATCGCGCTGATGCGACTGCATCATTACACGGGAGACGCAAGCTATCGCGATCAAGCCGAGGAGACGCTGGAAGCATTTGCAGGAGTGTCGGAGCAGTTCGGAATCTTCGCGGCTACATTCGGAATCGCCGTCGTCTACTGGCTGGATAGTCCGATACAGATCGTCGTCATTGCTGACGAAGCCGCCGGAGACGTCGCGGATGAATTGTATGCCGCTGCGATCGCGCCGTTTTCATTTAACAAAACCGTGTTGCGGCTACAACCGAGTCACGCAGTGGCGGCGAATCTTCCTCCCGTGCTAGCGGCGACCATTCCGAGTCTTCCGGCGTTAGGGTCTGGAAGATCGTTTGCCGTGCTTTGCTCGGGATCAACTTGCCAACCGCCGGTTTTCGAAGTCGACGAGCTGCGAAGGGCTCTGGTTGCAGAGTTAAACCACCTACCGGATTCACCCGAGGCAAAAAAGGAGGGCTGGCGGGTTAGTATGAGTCCCGACAGCCCGAAGATTGCAAGCCCTGGTTTTATTGGCCCAAGTTACAGTTACGACAGGTTACTTTAGTGACCTTGCGGTCACAGCCTGCTTAGCATCTACTGCGGTGGCAGGGTTGTTGAACAGTTGGATGTTTTCGGTGGGCACAGAAACAGCGGGCCGCCGTCCTGGGCGGGAACCTGTTGGACGGCTGCTGCGATGAATGTGCCCACGATTCCTACCATCAGGATAGAAATCCTGATCGCACGTTTCATGGGATCGTCTCCTATTTTTCCACGCAGACTCTATCCGAACGGATAGTCCTGCGCGGAACCGCATTATAGGGCACGTGTCAATACACGTGTGCACGAATTTTCACTCCCAAGTACATCCCGATCTGACTCACATTCCAAACAGTTACCCACTCAGTTACAGTATAAGTAATTCTTCTATCTGCTATTTAGGAAGTCTTCGGAATATTATTCTTGAACATAGGGTCGCCCTCGCAGGGCGACTTGAGCGCATAAGTTGGAGTTTACGATTTCCGGACAAAATCCGCCGCGATTTCTTGATTGAGAGCGGACAGGACACTTCGACTTCAGCGGGAAGGCTAGCGTTTTAGATCGCACCGGGGACGCCGGCAGTCCGAAACCGGCCGAGGCGGCGGCTCCATGGGCAGCCTCATTCGGACGATTCGGCTGGATCATGGAAGCTTCGTGATGAGTTCGAGAGAGCGCGCGGTCGACCATCCCTTCGAACATCGGTATCAGGGAGTCTGCAGGAAGCGGGTGGTGAATGTCGGACAAGCTCTGCTCCCAGCGCTGAGTGTGCAAAAGCGAGAGAGAGCCGTCGCGAGCCGGACGTTTGACCGCGACATAGCCAAGCCATAAAGCCAGGCTGCCGTTATACGCAGCCATGTTGACGATGCTCATCCACGGACCAGTCAAGTGGTTTCCGACCCAGGAGCAGATCAGGATCAGTTCGATGACGGCAAACGAGCCAAAACCCAGAGCGATGCCGAAGCTGTGCTGTCGGCGGCTTACACCGACATAGTGGGCAAAGAAGAGAAGAAAGAGAACCATCCCCACCTGGATCATGCGCACACAGCGCTGAGAAGTGACAATGGCCTGCATCCACGGCGTTACTTGGGATGAATTGGTAGACACCGAAACTACGGCGGCCACCAGCAGCATGACCAATCCGGCCCATTTGAAGAGCACCGTGCCCAGATCCCGCAGAGTGTGGAAGGCGCGGAAGACATCTACGAAAACTTCGTGAATGACCATGAACCCGAAGCCCACGCTAACCGCATTAAATGCCCACGAGAGATAGAAAGCTGCCGAGTAGCTGTGCCAGTAGTAGGCCGGAAAAACCATCGCAAACGTGGCCAACTGAGTGAGGATGTAAGCAAAAAAGTACTTGAATTGACGGAGGATTCCGCGCCGGAGCATGAAAGCGCCAATGCTCACCTGAAGAATCGGATGAGCGATCCAGAGCGCGTAATAAAGATATTTAAGTTCCTCGGTCATACTTTTGCTGCGTTACGGCGAATGCGGCATGATCCGCTACCGAAGCCGGATCAGTGGAATCCCCTGCTGGGCTTACTTTGCCTGTTGAGCCAAGGTAGACCTTTGGTATCCGATGTTCAATGGACTGAAGTAATCGTAAGTAACGTTACTGGTATGCAAACCGATAGGGCAAGTTACCTTCGTGCTAGGGGTCTGGATGGCACTTGAATGGTCGACCCGGAGGGCACGGACGGGCGGGAGGCAGGGGCCCAGCGACTGGGATTCCCCGTCCGAAGGGGGTGGCTGGCAGCGCAGGCATCCATATTTTGCCTGTGGGCACAGCTCCCCCTTTGGACGCTGGAGTGGGATCACCGCACCGACTACGCGTCGGGCATGGAGTGGATGTAGGCGCGCATCATGCGGACCTCGTCATCCTTCTCGCTCAAATCATGCAGCAAAATGTCACGCAGCGAGACCATGCCAACCAGCTGTCCCTCGTGACAAACAGGAAGGTGACGAAAACCGTGGCGCCGCATGAGCGCCATGCAATTCTCGAGATCTTCCTGGGTGCTGATCGTCAGAGGATCGTCCGTCATCACTTCCGCCATGCAGGTGCTGCGGGGGTCACGGCCTTCGGCCACGACCCGGCGCATCAGGTCGCGCTCGGAAAAGATCCCGACCAGCTTGCCGTTGTGGAGCACAGGGACAGCGCCGATGTTGCGTTCGACCATGGCGCAAACAGTCATCAGAACAGTGTGTCCGAGTTCAGCTTGATAGGTGTCCTGATCTTTGATCAGGTCGCAGATACGCATTTGATACCTCCCGGGTACCGAGGGTCCGAGCAGTTCCAAAAAGCATCTACCGGGGCGCGAGTATAAGCCGAAATCGAGAGATATGGAAAGATAAAAGCTTGTGAGAAGAAGAAATCCGTTCCGAAAGGATACTCCCGAGACTCTAAATCAGGGAAACCCCAGGCTCTTTTGGGTGCGCCGAGTCGGCGGAGAAGACGAAATAGGAAGAATTCCAAAAAGCTGCGGGCACGCTTCCGCGAGAGCGAGTCGTCACCACAATGTTGTACTCGTCTGCCGCGCCCAGGTTCATCCCGCGCAATGAATCTTCTGCAGAGCTTGGATCGTTCGAGAGGTGCGACGAAGTGCCAGTGCCGGGCTCGATCACAGCCAACGCTGCAAGGAACTCGTGGATATCTCGCGTGCGCGGATGTCCGGGAACGACAAACGATACTTCCGCTTCCTGATTGGAAAAATGCCAGCCTAAGGAGGCTGTCAGATTGATGGCCCGCTCATAAACTCGTTCCGAAACTGCTCCCGGCGCGGGATTGTCAAAGAATATGCAGATTCTGCGCTCGTCCTCGCGGGCGAACTCCCGAACCTTCAACGAACCCGATTTTGCGGTCGCCTTCCAGTCGACGTGACGGGCAGAATCCTCAGGCATGTATTCGCGGATTCGGTAAAGTTCGGAACCGCGGCCGCGCACGAAACTCTCCCAGTCGCCACGAACCACCGGAAGAATTTCCATCACTTCTTGCGTTGGCTCGATGCGCGGGTACACGAGCACTTCCCGCGGCAAAGCGACGTGGCGGGTCTTGGTGAAGAAGGCGAAGGGAAAACGAGTTGCGAGGCCAAAACTGTCTTCCCGGTAGCAGCCGCGCTGATCGAAGCGCAATTCGAGATCAGCCGATGCTTCTGATTTTGGCGGAACAAAGGGAAAGTACGCCATCCCCTGAAAAATTCCCGGCGGCGGCGGAAGCACGGTTACGCGGCGCAAGCGGCGATCGGGCAAGCGCAGCCACTGCTGGTCTGCCGGACGGTTGAACGGGAAGGCAAATGTGGTGGCTTCCCATTTCCACTGCTTCGATATTTTTTTCTTCTTCTTGTGCGTGGAAACGACACGGACGGAGAACGACGGGAGAAAGCGGCGCGGATTCAGCACCACGATGCGGCCCATGACGGGGCGTCCGGCGAAAACATGCTCGGGTAAGCGGACATCCAGTTCCAGGTAGCGCAATACCCATGCCGAGACGATTCCGGAAACCAGGATCGCTGCGAGCATGGCCGCAACTACGATGTAGAGAAGATTGTTGCCGGTGTTCAACGCAGCGATGCCGATGACCAGCGTGACGAGAACGTAGACGATACCGGCGCGGGTAACGTCGTAGTCGAATGACTCGCGGAGCCTCTCGACCGCGACACGGCGTGCCAGATAGGGCACCGTTACCAGTCCGACCAGCGTGGCCAGCACCAAAGAGGTCGAGGCCAGGATTACGGTAGCCCACACATTGCCGGCGTCGCGCGATATGGTGGAGAACAGTGCCGTCGTGAATGCCAGCCCCAACCCTACCAGCGACAACAGGAATTTAACCCAGACTTCGGCGGTGGCGGATTGCAACCATACAGCCAGACGACCGGGGACGGAAGGGTTCGATTTCAACGGATTGGCGTATGCAGAAGCCACTTTTGCAGCCTAGCATCCACCTAAGGAACGGACAATCCGGTTTCGCTTGCGGGAAAAGCGTTCGTAACCTGGAGCGGCACTTAGCACTTGGCAATTAGCACCTGGTCTGGTCCGGCTAAATTAATTGCCAAGTGCCGATTGCGAGTGCTACGCTTTTGCGCTCTCAGGTCTTAAGCCCCAGACTCCACTTTCACAATTCAGAACCGAGGAGATCGACCATGCCAATCGGGAAACGCGCAGCGGCGGAATTCTTTGGAACATTTTGGTTAGTTTTTGGCGGATGCGGTTCGGCCGTGTTGGCTGCGGCATTTCCAGCGTTGGGCATCGGATTTGCCGGGGTTGCGTTGGCATTCGGCCTTACGGTGCTCACCATGGCGTATGCCATCGGCCATATTTCTGGTTGCCATTTGAATCCGGCGGTCAGTCTAGGACTGGTGGTGGGAAAGCGCTTCCCTGCTTCGGACTTGCTGCCTTACGTTGTCGCCCAAGTCGTGGGAGCCATCGCCGCCGCGGGAGTGCTATTCATCATCGCCAGCGGGGTGCCCAGCTTCGACGTTCATGCCGGCTTTGCTTCGAATGGCTACGGGGCCAATTCTCCTGGCGGATATTCCCTGCTGGCGGGATTCGTTGCCGAAGTTGTGCTGACGGCATTTTTCCTGATCGTGATCATGGGATCGACTGACAAACGCGCCCCGGCGGGATTCGCCCCGATCGCCATTGGACTTTGCCTGACGCTCATCCATTTGGTTTGCATTCCGGTCACGAATACTTCGGTGAATCCAGCCCGCAGCACCGGTCCCGCGATCTTCGCCGGAGGGTGGGCGTTACAGGAGTTGTGGATGTTCTGGGTGGCTCCGCTGATTGGCGGTGCGCTGGGCGGTGGGATTTACAGCATGCTCTTCTCGGAGTGAGAAAACCAGCCACGGATTTTCACCGATTGACGCGGATCAAACCCAAGAAAGCCCGTTTGGGGTTTGTCCGCGGAAATCCGTGTTGATCGGTGGCTTGTTTTTCAGTACTCGGATAATTCTTTCATCGCCAGGTAGAGATCATTCGGCTGCGGAAGAATCGCGTCTTCCAGAATCGGCTGGTAGGCAACAAATACGTCTTTCGCGGCTACGCGGCGGACCGGAGCGTCGAGCTTGTCGAAGAGCTGGTCGGCCACGCGGGCTGCGATTTCGGCTCCGTAACCCCAACTTAGAGTGTCTTCATAAGCGACGAGCACGCGATTCGTCTTTGCGACGGAAGCTGCAATCGTCTCCCAATCAAACGGATTCAGGCTGCGAAGATCGATCAGTTCGACTTTGACTCCCTGTTCGCGCTCAAGCTTCTGTACGGCTTGCAGAGCGCGAGGCACGACTGCTCCATAGGTGACGACGGTCAGGTCCGTGCCCGGATGCACGATCTTCGCTTTGCCGAACGGGATCATGTACTCAGGACCGGGATAGGCGGAACGCCCATACGACTCGCGGTAGAGCCGCTTGTGCTCGAGGAACAGGACCGGATCGTCGCAACGAATGGCGGTGCGCAGCAGACCCGCGGCGTCGAGCGAGTTCGACGGGAACACCACCCGCAGGCCGGGAATGTGCGTGAACATACTTTCGCCGCACTGAGAGTGATAGATGGCTCCGCCGGTGAGGTAGCCCCCGATCGCGACGCGAATCACGACCGGGCAGGAGAATCCGTTGTTCGAACGCCAGCGGATCACACTGAGCTCATCACGAATCTGCATCATCGCGGGCCAGATGTAGTCGAAGAACTGAATTTCGACGACTGGCTTTAATCCTCGGGTCGCCATGCCGGTGGCGCGACCAACGATGGCTGCTTCGGCTAACGGAGAGTTGAAGACACGATCGTTGCCGAATTCATTCTGCAAGCCGAAGGTGAGCTTAAAGACTCCGCCCTTTCCTTTGACCAGCTTTTGCCGCAGGTACTCTTCGCGGCTGCAGTCCGCAACATCCTCGCCGAAGATCACAATGCGCTCGTCCCGTTTCATCTCATCGCGCAAGGTGGCGTTGATCAGGTCGGCCATCGTCTTGGCGGCAGGCTTCTTGCCATCCTTCCCTTCGGACGTGTCGACCGCGGCTTGCGTGTCGAAGGCGGATGAAGTCGCATCGACATCGGGAGAGTAGATGAAGTTCATCACCGACTCCGGTGCAGGCGGAAGAGCTTCGAGCGCCCGGTCGACCGCAATCTGCAGTTCGGCTTCGACTTCTTTCTCGAGCTGGGTGATGCCCTTGTCGTCGAGAATGCCTTCGCGCAAAAGAAACATCTGCGTACGCGAGACGGGATCGCGCTGGGCATCGCGTTCGCGTTCGGCGTCTGGACGATACAAGCGCTCGTCGTCAGAGAGAGAGTGCGAATACGGGCGAATGACGTGCGCATGCACAAACGCCGGACCGTGCCCTTCGCGGCAATGTTTTGCGGCACGGCTGAAGGCGGCATAGCTGGCGATCGGATCGGTGCCATCGACTTCTTCAAAATGAAAATTCGGAAATCCGGAAACCAGCCGCGAAATGCTGCCGCCCGCGGTTTGGACTTCGACGGGCACCGAGATCGCGTAGCCGTTATCCTCCACGCAGAAGATGACAGGCAACCTGCCGAGAGCGGCCGCGTTCAGAGCTTCCCAGAACTCACCTTCGCTCGAAGTGCCATCACCCAGGGAAACGTAGGTCACTTCATCGCCCTGGAAACTCACGTTCTTAAACTGACGGTAGTCACCCGCGCCGGAGGGCACCTCGGCGGATTTGGGATGACGGTAGAAGTAACGTCCGCCTTCCGCGCACCCGACGGCCTGAAGAATCTGTGAACCGGTCGGTGAAGACTGGGTGACGATGTGAAGAGCGGGATAGCTCCAGTGGGACGGCATCTGGCGTCCGCCGGAACTCGGGTCATCTGCCGCACCGACGCCCTGCAGGAACATGTTGTACGGCTCAACCCCGAGGGCCAAGCATAGGGCCCGGTCGCGGTAGTACGGGTAGAACCAGTCATAGCCGGATTTCAGGGCCAGCCCGGCAGCGACTCCGATGGCTTCGTGCCCGGCGCCCGACATCTGAAAGTAGATCTTTTGCTGGCGTTTGAGCAGGATTTCCCGGTCATCGACGCGCCGGGAGGTGTACATCCACCGGTAGGCCTGGATGAGCTGTTCCCGGCTAAGTCCTTCGTAAAACTTGGCTTTCTTTGCGCCATTGGCCGCCAGGGCCAGCTTAGGGTCGGTTTTTGTCGTGGCCATCCGGTTCTGATCCCTCGCCTTTAGATTCCCACTGGACCTGCCGCGATTCCATCCCAGTTGCGTGGAACCTGTTGGATTGTAAATGGAAACGAGAGGTTGGAA
Source organism: uncultured Acidobacteriota bacterium (assembly GCA_963700225.1). GTDB lineage: Bacteria > Acidobacteriota > Terriglobia > Terriglobales > Acidobacteriaceae > Sulfotelmatobacter. Next base: position 128,541 of record CAVOWU010000005.1, on the reverse strand, counting down.
AAGCAAGGAAGTGAGGAAAATCTGGAGCAGGTGGTCAGACCACGCGACCTTTGCCCACCTGTCCAGTTGGCAACGGACGAAGCTGTCGGAACCATAAGGTAGCAGCAACCGCACCGGCCAGTTGAGCAAGGATGAACGCGGGCGCGTCGGTCGGACGAATGCCGGCGAAGGTATCGCTGGCCGCTCGCGCCAGCGTCACCGCTGGATTGGCAAACGACGTTGAAGACGTGAACCAATATGCGCCAGAAATGTATGCGCCAACGGCGAACGCGACCGCGGAAGGCCGAACTCGCGAACATCCCCAGATGACTGCGAGAAGACCGAATGTGGCGACAAATTCGCTCCAGAGAAGTGCCCCGCCATTCCTCGCATGGTGGGAGCGGAAGAAAAGCGGGAGGCCAAACATTCCATGCGCCGCTGCTACACCACCAAATGCTCCGAGAATTTGAGCGGCGAGGTATACGGGCACCTCGGGCCATGCCACGCCGCCTTGCATAGCGTCAGCCAACGTGACCACCGGATTGAAATGTGCACCTGAGATCGGAGCCAGTGTCAGGATCAGCGCTATCAAAGCCGCTCCGGTAGCCACGGAGTTCGCTAGAAGGGCCAGCGCCACGTTACCGCCAGCCAACCGCTCGCCCATGATCCCCGACCCAACCACCGCGATCAGGAGAAAAGCGGTGCCCAGGAACTCGGCGGTGGCTCGCGAACGGAGATCGTACTTCATTGGCGTCCGATGTTCTTGAGCTCTTTCTGGAGCGCAAGAGAATCCAGACTGGAAAGCGGGAGGCTCAGAAACAGGCCGATTCTTCGGTCGAGCAAGAAAAAGGCTTCGCGAAAGGCTCTCGCCTGATCGGCGGGATCCTGTACTGCCGCGGGATCGGGAACTCCCCAATGCGCAGTTATCGGCTGCCCCGGCCATACCGGGCAGACTTCGTTGGCCGCGTTGTCGCAAACCGTGAAGACGAAGTCGAGAGCCGGCGCGCCTGGTTCAGCGAACTCTTGCCAACTCTTGCTACGCAATCCCTCCGTCGGAATGTGCGCGGACTCCAACTGCTTGATCGCCCCTGGGTGAACTCGTCCGGCGGGGCGACTGCCAGCACTGAACGCAGTGAAATTTGGTTGACCTTTCAGGTTCAGAATGGACTCCGCCATGATGGAGCGCGCCGAGTTTCCGGTACAGAGAAATAGAACGTTGTGATGTTTGGGCATGGATGTTCGTGCTCCGCGGATGTCAGTGACAGCAGGAAGGACCGCAGCATGCTTTTCCGGCAGCGATCGGCTTCACAGCGCGGATGAAAGCGCTGAGGAATTTTCCATCCACTTGCGGAGCGATCGCATCGACGTCGATTCCCTGCCCGGACAGGAATTCTCGGGCGTCTTCGGCGCGGTAAATACGCGTGGGCTCGATTTCGATCTGCTCGAATCCACTTCCGGCAAGCTTGCTTCGATAGTCGTTCTCTTCCAAAGCTCCAGCGATGCAGCCAACCCACGCGAGAACACTCCGGCGAATCTCGGGAAGGATTTCGCCACGAGTGACCACATCGGAGACGGCGAAACGGCCTCCGGGCTTCAGAACGCGGAAGGCTTCGCTCAGGACTTTATCTTTGTCGGCGGAAAGATTGATGACGCAATTTGAGATGATGACATCGACCGAATTGTCCGGCAGCGGAATGCTCTCGATTTCGCCCTTCAGGAATTCGACGTTCTGGACGCCGGATTTGCGTTTGTTCTCGTTCGCGAGCGCAAGCATTTCGTCGGTCATATCGAGGCCATAAGCCTTGCCGATCGGGCCGACACGGCGGGCTGAAAGCAGGACGTCGATGCCGCCGCCAGATCCAAGATCAAGTACAGTCTCGCCGGGCTTAAGCTCCGCAAGCGCCGTGGGATTCCCGCAGCCGAGCGAGGCTAGGAGAGCTTCCTCGGGGATTTGTCCGATCTGCGCGGCCTCGTAAAGGTTGCTCGTGATGGGATCGCAGCAGCCAGTGGACGCGGTAGCTCCGCAGCAGGAGCTTCCGCCAGCCGTGACTCGTAAGGCAGCTTCACCGTATTTCTGTTTGACGACTTCTTTGATCTCAGCAGTCTCGGTAGCGCTCATGAATGACTCCTACTTGCAAATTTGTACGATGTCCTGCGGCTTGAGAGCTTTGTTTCGGGTGCAGCATTCGGCATACAGGAACTGCAAGAGCTCCTGAAGTGCGGCCGTATTGGCGGTGTAGCGAAGGAAGGTTCCTTCGCGCTGCACATCGACCAGTCCTTCGTTCCTCAGTTTGTCGAGATGATGGGACAGCGTCGAATTGGGGATCTCCAACTCACCCTGAATGTCGCCGACGACTAGTCCCTCGGGATGCGCGGTCAGCAGCAATTGCATGATCCGCAGGCGGGGCTCGGTGCCCATGGCGGAAAACATGTCGGCGTACTTGGCAATACGCGCGCTGGACTTGGAGGGGCTGGGGGGCTTGGCTGCTTGGGTTACCATATTTCGATACTACTAGAAATACCGATGCAAAGCAACCTCCCGAGGACAAGCGCCATGCTCTCCTTCCATGTTCGGGCCTGAGGTTGGGAGCCACACAAACCCATCGCTGACGGCGGAGGGCAGATGCTTTATTCTGAAGACTCATGATTCGGACTCGCCGCGCATTTGATCCGCACGCCATCAAGCTGGTGATCTTCGACCTGGACGGCACGCTCATCGACTCTCGCCTTGATCTCGTCCACTCTGTCAATGCGGCCCTGCGCCACATTGGACGGCCGGAACTGCCGGACGACGTAATTGCCAGCTATGTCGGGGATGGGGCGCCGATCCTGATTCAGAGGGCACTGGGAGGAGAGATCGTTGAGGAATCGGTCGTGCGCAAGGGATTAGAGTTCTTCCTCTCCTATTACCGCGCGCACAAACTCGATCACACGACCGTGTATGACGGTATCGCGGAGGCGCTGACCACGATCCAGAATGCAGCTAACGGCAATCCGCGCACGATGGCGGTGCTTTCGAACAAGCCGGTCATTCCGTCGCGGGCGATTGTGGAGGCACTCGGGTTAGGAAAGTTTTTCACGCAGGTGTACGGAGGAAACAGCTTTCCGACGAAGAAGCCTGATCCCGAAGGCGCGCGGAAGTTGCTGGAGGAAAGCGGGGTGCGCCCGGAGAATGCCGTGATCGTTGGGGATTCTCATACGGACATCGAGACCGGACAGAATGCCGGCTTGTGGACCGTCGGCGTGACGTATGGGTTCGCACCGCACACGCTGGCCGATGCGTCTCCCGATGTAGTCGTCGACCACCCCGCGGAACTGGCTTCCGTTTTCTCAAAGTAGATCGGGGCGGGTTAGCTCTTCGAAGAAAGTCCTCGCACTCAAGATCCTTTTCCGCGACTGCATGTTGTCAAGAGGGAGAAGCCAGTCCGATGCAACACTTCTGGTGCGCTCGCCCCGTAGGCCGCTGAGAAACAAGGGAGCTTCACCTTTCGAGGGCTGTGATAAATATCTCCCTCAAAGCACTGATTACACACAACTTATATTCCGTCATTAAACCGGTTCAACCTCCCGACAGAAGGCGCCCAATCGCGAAGGGTCATCGCTATCAGGAAGGCGCTTTTCCCTCGGCTGCGGCTCTCGGAATCGCCCAGCGAGGCATTCCTGGAAGCAACCGGCCCGCGAACTTCTCCCGCGCCCCGGAGCGAAACCCTAGGCTCCGCAAACTCGCCCGACGCCAAAACTAATTTTCTTTGTAATGGCGGACGCCCTCGCTCGCCAAAAGTAACTTTCCTGCCCGTCTTCGCTGGGATAAACCAATACTGGAGTAAACGACTTAAGAGCAAACAAGCTAAACAGGTCTCTCGAACAACGCCGCACATGACTGCGCGAAACTGTCTTCGGATCATTCTTCTTGGTGCAGCCGTGCTATCGCGCTGCGCCTCGGCGCAGACGCCGGAAAGTTTGACCGTGTCTCCGGGCAAGGCCACCATGCTGGTCGGCGAGATGCGCACCTTCCGTGCCGTGGGCAAGGACGGGCGAATCCGCCACGACGTGCGCTGGAGCATTTCTCCGGACCACGCGGCCAGCATCACAGTGAACGGCGGCGAAGTGACGGTCGGAGCGCGCGAAGCCTCGCCCAGCCTGCAGCTCACGGCCTACGCGGAGGGTGATTCGGCCGACGCCTCGATTGAGATCCGACCTGCTGGCGATATGCCGATCGGAACTGCGATATGGTCGGTTTCCCCAACCCCCGGCTGCAAGGCCACAAAGATGACGCAGGCGGTGCCGAGCGCCAACGGACCTGATCTTTACGTGGAGGAAGCTTGCCCGGAGGGAACGATGGTTCGCGCGCTCACTGCCGATGGCCGGGAATTGTGGCGGCGGCTGCTCGGCGGCTCAACTGCAGCGCCGCCCAACGCGGTGGCTCCTGTTGCCAAGGGTCCTTATATCGGATTCTTTCCCAACGGCCCGACATCGAAAGCGCCGGGCAAGTCCGATGAGCCCGCCGGGGAACGCATCAACTCGCGCGCCACGTCGGTGTGCGATGCCATCACAGTCGGCATGTCGCGAGATGATGCGTTGAAGGCAGTGAGCCAGCGCAATGTCGCACTCGAACCCCGACAACGCTCGACCGACACGTGGGTGGTTGAGGAAGAGGGCTTCCGCTGCACGATTTCATTTGACGCCAAGACGGGCGCCGTGGTCAAAAAGAAGAAGACCGTCGTCACCGACTAGCGAGGACCCGTACCCGTTGCCCGCCAATCCGAACGGAACCGCCGATTCTGGTTTCACATCTTCAGCTTTCACACCCGCCGAACTGCGCAAGCTGCGCAGCATGAAGAATCCTTATGGCATTCAGAAATTCCTGGATGACATGCCGTATCACCTGGAAGACACAGCATGGTCTCCGCGGAAAGTGCTGGCCGAGAAATCTTCGCATTGCCTTGAAGGAGCGATCTTTGCGGCGGCAGCTCTGCGGGCCAATGGATATCCTCCACTGCTGCTGGATTTTGAGGCGGAGCACGATACTGACCACGTGATCGCGATTTTTCGTGAGGACGGGTGCTGGGGTGCGGTCGCGAAATCCAATTACACCGGCTGCCGGTGGCGCGAGCCCGTGTACCGCACGCTGCGGGAACTGGCACTGAGCTATTTCAATGCGTATTTCAATTTGCGCCGGGAACGCACGCTGCGGCGGTATTCGGGTCCGGTGAACTTGAAGCGATTTGATTCGCAGGAGTGGATGACAACCGACAAACCAGTGTGGTTCATCGTTTATCACTTGTTTGATATCAAGCACTATTCCCTGATGACGAAGGCGCAGGAGAAGCGGCTGCATCGTGTGGACGAAAGGCTGTTCCAGGCAGAGTGTCTCGGGAAAGCACACAAAGTTAGGGATTAGAGTGAGCACAGGACCGGGCACGGGCGGCAAGTGCTTCTATTTCTGTCGCTAAAGTTCCGTGCGCAGAATGCCGATCTTAAGTCAGGGCTTCATTCTGCTTGCGTTTCTTTGCTCTTAGACGCACTCTGAAGTCCCCGTTTCGGTTTGCTCCATCTCCGAAACGAAAGGGGACGCGATTGGAAGAGTGCAGCCGGTTCGAAACTGCTCGAGCTAGAGAATTTGTGGAAGTTCGCCGTCATCCTCGTCACAAGCTGGAAGTCGATGTGTGTGTCTACCCGCGCAACACCGCGGTAGTGCGCGGGCATTCGGTAGATATCAGCGAATCGGGAATTTCTGCCATGCTGCGCGTAGAAGTCCCTGTGGGCGAGGTCGTTCGGCTGGAGTTCAAGCTGCCGTTGGGGCCGGTCGAGGTTCATGCCCTGGTTCGGCAGAGAAGCGCATTCCGATACGGATTTCAGTTCGTAGAAGCCGGGTCGGCGCAAGACGTTATCGGACGCACCTGTCAGAAGTTGTCAATCGAACGATCTTTGGACAGCGAAACTCTGTAGCTCTCCCCTGACACAGAAAACACAGAACCACCGTGACACCGGCGCGATGAAACTTGTTTAAGATAGGTTGATGTGGGTGCGGGTTCTTGCGTTCGTGATCCTGGTTCTGTCTCTACCCGCGCTCGCTCAGCAGGACTCCTCATCTTCCCCGGCTAGCGGTCCTCCCTCCGACTCGGCGGCTCCGGATCAACCTACCTCGACCGGTAATCCTTCCGGCAGTAAACCGGATTTAACTCCCGGCCCCGATGGCAAACTTTCCCAGGAGCAGATGCGGGAACTGACTCGCGTGGTCGCGCAGAACTATCGCGACAACTACAACCGGGAGCGGGACTACACGTTTGTGCGGCGCGATGTCGAACACAATATCGACGGCAATGGCCAGGCCAAGTCCTCCGAAACCAAAACGTATGAAGTTCTTCGGGTGTATGGCGAACCCGTTGAGCGGCTGATCCAGAAAGATGACAAGCCGCTCGATGCCAAGGACGCGGCGAAGGAAGAAGAAAAGATTCAGAAGATCATCGACAAGCACAAGGACGAATCGGAAGAAGACCGCCGCAAGCGCGAAGAAAAACAAGCTAAGGCCCGCGACGAAGAGCGCAAGTTTGTCAGCGAAGTCGCCGACACCTACGACTTCACCCTGGCAGGTACCGAACTGATCGACGGGCGCGAGGCGTGGATCATCGATGGCGAGCCGCGTCCAGGTTTTGAGCCGCACGAAAAAGATGCGAAATTTCTCTCGAAATTCCACGGACGCATGTGGATCGACAAAGCCGACCTGCAATTGGCGAAACTGGACGTCGAAGCGCTGGATACGGCGTCCGTTGGATGGGTGCTCGCGCGCATTCACAAAGGGACGCGGTTTACCTACGAGCGAACACGCATGAACGATGAGATCTGGCTGCCGTTGCATTTGAACTACAAACTGGATGCGCGCGTCGCGCTGTTCAAGGGATACAACGTCGAAGGGGATACGACATTCCGCGACTACAAGAAATTCAGCGCTTCTTCCAAGATCGTCGGAATGGGAGAAGTCGAGCAGTCGAAGTAACAGGCGTCCTGGGGCTGTTGCGACTGGCACTTGCCTGCCGCCTGGATATAAATCGCGCGACCAGTCCAGAGCAGACATCCCCACCGTATAATGCGGAGTCCTGACTGTATCATCGGACTTCATCTTCGCGCCCAGTGAGGCAAACGGATGTCATCTCTTACCCGTCGTGATCTGCTTCGTTCCGGTCTAGCCATTTCAGCCTCCACCCTTGCCGCAGGTTCCCTGCAGCGTGCGCACGCACTGCTGGCGAGCTATCCGGGAGTGCCATCGGCGGAAGCTTCGTCCGCAGTCGCACCGCGGGAACGTTTGCTGTTTGATTTCGGCTGGAAGTTTCTTCAGGGAAATGGAGCCGATCCGCTGCTCGACTTGAAATTCGGCATGGGTCAGGGAGATTTTGCCAAGTCGGGGGATTTCGCTTTTAGCACGGAGAAGCTGGATGACTCGAAGTGGCGCACTCTGAACCTGCCCCACGACTGGGCGGTCGAACTGCCGTTTGTGCACGACGAAGAGCAGCAGTCGCACGGCTATAAACCGCTTGGGCGGCGCTATCCGGATACCAGCATCGGATGGTACCGGCGCGCATTCGATATTCCCAAGGAGGACGACGGCAGGCGAGTTTCGATCGAGTTTGATGGCGCGTTCCGCAGCGCGTTGATTTTCCTGAACGGGTATTTCATCGGACGCAATGACAACGGGTATGCGCCATTCTGCTTCGATGTGAGCGACTTCCTGCGATACGGAGAGAAGAATTATCTCGTCGTACGGATGGACGCGAGCTTCGGCGATGGATGGTTCTATGAGGGTGCCGGAATTTACCGGCACGTGTGGCTGACGAAAACGGATGCGTTGCATCTTGGACGGTGGGAAAGCTTCGTGCGGCAAGCCGCACAAACCAGGGGAACCGGACACGGATTGGACCTGACCACGGTCGTCCGGAATGATGGAAAAGAGGCGGAGAACTGCCGGGTGCGCTGGCAAATCTTCGATGCCGCGGGAAAAATGGTTGGCTCCGCCGACTCGGCGCCGCAGTCGATTGCAGCGGATAGCTCCGCTACGTTCAAGGCGGTCGCGAGCATTCAGAATGCGACCCTGTGGTCGCCGGAGACTCCTTATTTGTATTCAGCGGTGGTCACCGTCGAATCTGCCGGCAAGTCGCGCGATGCCGAGCGCATCAGCTTCGGCGTGCGCGACATCAAGTGGGACGCCGACAAGGGATTTTTTCTCAACGGCAAGTCGGTCAAGATCAAGGGCACCTGCAACCATCAGGATCATGCCGGAGTGGGTGCAGCGCTTCCCGATCGGCTGCAATGGTACCGGCTGGCTGTGCTCAAAGACATGGGCGGAAATGCGGTGCGGACTTCGCACAACATGCCGACTCCCGAGTGGGTCGAGGCCTGCGATCGCATGGGCATGATGATGTTGTGCGAGACGCGCATGATGAGTTCGAATCCCGAGGGCATGGCGCAACTGGAAGTGATGATCAAGCGCTATCGCAACTCGCCGTCGATCATTCTTTGGTCGATGGGAAACGAAGAGTGGATCATGATGCCGCAGCCGCAGGGAGTCCGCGTGATCGACGAAATGATCGCGCGTTCGCATGAACTGGATCCGACGCGGCTTTGTACTGCCGCCGTGAATGCGTCGTTCGACACGCATTTCCCCGAGCAACTGGATGTGATGGGCTTTAACTACAACCTCAAGGTTCACGACCGCTGGCACCAGGCTCATCCGAAAACCCCGAGCGTTGGATCGGAAACTGCCAGCACCGTTTCGACGCGCGGCATCTATTCGACCGACAAACTGAGGAACTGGGTAAGCGCCTACGATCTGAATCACACGGATTGGTCGCAGCTTGCGGAGGAATGGTGGAAGTTTTACGCCGCCCGGGAATGGCTGTCTGGAGGCTTTGCCTGGACCGGCTTCGACTACCGCGGCGAACCGACACCGTATGGATGGCCGTCGATCAATTCGCAGTTTGGAATCGTCGACATGTGCGGGTTTCCGAAGGACAACTTTTACTACTACAAGGCATGGTGGGGATCGGAGCCCGTGCTGCACCTGTTTCCGCACTGGAACTGGGATCAGCGAGAGGGCGAGCCGATCTCCGTCTGGGTGCATTCGAATCTGGATTCGGTAGAACTGTTCCTCAACGGCAAGAGCCAGGGATCGCAGAAAGTTGTGCCGCTGACGCATCTGGAATGGAAGGTGAAATACGAACCGGGCGTGCTGGAGGCGCGGGGCACGAAAGACGGCAAAATTGTGCTGACGGAGAAGCGCGAGACCACGGGAGATCCTGTGGCCATTCGTGTAACGGCGGATCGAAGCGAGATCAACGCCGACGGCGATGATGTCGCTGTTCTGACAGTCGAGGTGCTCGACAAAGAAGGGCGCGCGATTCCAACCGCAGCCAATAAGATCAGCTTCCGCGTGTCGGGAGAAGGCTCACTGATCGGAGTTGGGAATGGCGATCCGAATTGCCAGGAGTCCGACAAAGAGCCGGAGCGCAGCCTATTCAATGGGCTCGCGCAGGTGATTGTGCAATCGACCAGAACGCCGGGGACGATTACCGTGGAGGCGTACTGCAAGCCGTATCCGCGGCCCGTGCTTCCCACGGTGCGAGTGACGATTACGACGAAGAAGGTCGAGTTACGACCATTTGTAGCGTGATGTTTTTGCTTTGACTTTCGAAATCGGCGGTTGTATCTGTAAAGGCGCGCTGCCATGCCGAAACCTATTCTGCCGCTGGTGCTGCTATTTGCTGCCCTGCCAGGCTTCTCCCGCGACAAGGCCGAAACATGGATCGAAGTCCGCAGCGAACACTTCGTCGTCAATACCAATTCCAACGAAAAGCAGGCCCGGAAGATTGCCGGGCAATTCGAACGCATGCGCTCGATGTTTCATGCGGAGTTCCCCAAACTTCCCATCGATCCTCCATCGCCGGTGATCGTGTTGGCGATTCGAGACGAGAAGGATTTTCGTGCGCTGGAACCCGCTGAATATCTGAAAAAGGGACAGCTTCAGCTGGGCGGACTCTTTCTTCGGGCACCCGATAAGAACTATGTACTGATGCGGATCGATGCCGAAGGCGATCATCCGTACGAGGTGGTGTATCACGAGTACACGCACCTGCTACTGGCCAAGGATGCGGAGTGGCTTCCGCTGTGGCTGAACGAAGGGCTGGCTCAGTTTTACGAGACGACGCTGATTCACGACAAGGAAGTTCAGATCGGACAGCCGAGCCCACAGAACATCCTGCTGTTGCGGCAACAATCGATTCTGCCGTTAGCCACGCTCTTCAAGGTCGATCAGAAGTCACCTTATTATCACGAGGAAAACAAGGGATCAATCTTTTATGCGGAGTCATGGGCGTTGACGCACATGCTCATGATCAAGGAAAGTCACGACAAGACTCACCACATTTCAGACTACGAGCAGTTGCTGGCGAAAGGGACGGATCCAATCGTTGCAGCCACCACCAGTTTTGGAGACTTGCGACAGTTGGAAGATGCGCTACGCAGGTATGTGCAACAGCAAGGCTTCTATTTCGCTAAAGTGCCGCTCGTCACGGAAGTGGATGAATCGGCATTCAAGGCGCAGCCTCTCACCCCGGCGCAATCAGAGGCTCTGCGGGCCGATTTCCTGGCGTACAACCAGAGAGTTCCGGATGCGAATGCACTGCTGGAGCAGGTGCTGAAAGACGATCCGAACAATGTTTCGGCGCACGAGACGATGGGATATCTGGCGTTTCGCGAAGGACACCTAGAAGAAGCGAAAAAATGGTACGGCGAGGCCGTACAACAGGATTCGCAAAGCTATCTGGCGCAATATTATTTTGGCGCGATTTCTATGAACGGGATGATGGCTCCGGGCGATGCGCCCCGGGTCGAAGCCAGCCTGCGAAGCGGAATCAAATTGAACCCGTCGTTCGCTCCTACCTATGACCGGTTAGCCGTGTTTCTTACCACCCACCATGGCGATCTGCAGGAGGCACACATGATGGGGTTGCAGGCGGTCGCGCTGGACCCAGCGAATGTGGGCTACCGGATGAACGTGGCCAACATATTGCTGCAGATGCATCAGAGCAAGAACGCAGTCATCGTTCTGCAGACAGCAGAAAAACTGGCGAAGACTCCGGAGGAAGTTCAGCAGGTCGAGAACTTTCTGATGCACGCCCAGGAATATGACACGGAACAGGACGCTTTCGTAGAACAGCAACGGCAGATGGCGGAAGCGGCAAAGGCTGAGAACGCACAACCTGAGTCCGCCGCAGGAGTGGGCGAGCGGGGCAGTACCAACTCTAAAGCGCCGGGACAGCTTTGTCGCGAAGGGGCCACATCGTTTTCTTGTCGGCGTTTTAAAGACCGTGCATTGCAGCACGCCCCAGATCGACTTAACGGTTGACTCGGGCGGCAAACTTCTCGTGGTGCACGCGGAGAATTACTACAAGCTGCAGTTTTCGGCGCTCAACTTCACTCCGTCGGGCGATTTGAATCCGTGTAAGGACCTCGAAGGGCGGCCTGCGAAGGTGGAGTACGTGGAATCCGCCGACCAGTCGGTTCCGGCGCGCGTGCTCTCCGTGGAGTTGCACAAATGAATTTCCCTTCCTGATCGGTACAATAGCTCCCTGCCTGGCAAATGATTTGCAGTTCCCACTCAGGCGTGCTCCCGGGAGAACTCATGTCTAAATCGCGTAGAGAATTCTTGACCATATCGTCTCTGGGGGTGCTGGGAGTGGCGGCGACGTCGCTGATCGAAGCACAAGACCAGACGGTTTTGCCTCCGGGCGCGCCTACGGCGTTTGGCGCCGGACCGGCTGTGGGGCCCGAGGTTTCGGTCACTACTTTCGCCGAAGCGGAAAAGCTGGTGCAGTTCCCGCTGAATGAATCGGAACGTGCAATGGCAGCCGCCAGCTGGCGAAAAACCCTGGCCGGCGTTTACGAACGGCGGACTGGCCCTAGAAAACTCGCGCTGGAATCGACCTTGGCTCCGGCGACGCGCTGGAATCCGGTGTTGCCTGGAGTAAAAACGGGCGGGCAGCAGGATCGCTTCGTTCGCAGCAGCGTTGACAGTTCCCTTCCCGCTTCCGATGCCGACATTGCGTTCGCGCCTGTCACTCAGCTCTCGCGCTGGATTGAAAAACGTCAGCTTACTTCGGAACGGCTGACGCGCATTTATCTGGAACGGCTGGAGCGGTTCAATCCGAAGCTGCGGTGCGCCATCACGATCACGCGCGACTTGGCGTTCAAGCAAGCTAAACAGGCGGACCAGGAAATCGCCGCGGGAAAGTATCGCGGTCCATTGCATGGAGTTCCGTTTGGCGTGAAGGATCTGCTCGATACGGCCGGAATTCCGACGACCTACGGAGCCGAGCCCTTCCGCAACCGAATTCCGACGGAAGATGCCGAAGTTGTGAAGCGATTGGAATCGGCGGGGGCAGTGCTCGTCGCGAAATTGAGTCTCGGAGCACTTGCGCTGAATGACGTCTGGTTCGGCGGACAGACGATGAATCCGTGGCTGCCCGAAGAAGGATCGTCGGGATCGAGCGCAGGACCGGGAGCGGCTACTGCGGCCGGACTCGTGGGATTCTCGATTGGCAGTGAAACTGGCGGGAGCATTGTGAGTCCGTCGATGCGCTGCGGAGTCACCGGATTGCGTCCGACTTACGGTCGTGTGCCGCGCACGGGAGCGATGACTCTGTGCTGGTCGCTCGACAAGCTAGGTCCAATGACGCGCGGAGTGGAGGATGCGTTGCTCGTGTTGAAGACCATCTCAGGTCCGGAAGCACGCGACACCGCGAGCGTGCCGAGTCATCTGGATTTCGACGCCGGTGCCAGCGTTCAAGGGCTGCGCGTCGGATATTTTCCGGCATGGATGAAGGAACGTCCGGCGACTGAAGTGGATCGAGCGAGCGCTCGAGACCGTGAAGAAAGTCGGAATGGTACCGGTAGAAGTTTCGATCCCCGATTGGCCGTACGATTCGCTGAACCTGATTCTGTTTGCGGAAGGCGCTGCGGCGTTTGAGGAGTTGACGCTGAGCGGCGGCCTGCGGGAACTCAAGGCGCAGGTTCCCGACGCGTGGCCGAACATCTTCCGGCAGGCACGATTCTTATCGGCGGTCGATTTTGTGCAAGCGGATCGTCTGCGGCGCAAGGTTGCGGAAGAGATGGCGCGCGTTTTCTCTGAAGTGGATCTGCTGCTTGTGCCCTCCCTGCGCGACGAGATGCTGGTGATCACCAACTTCACGGGACATCCGTCGCTGACGTTGCGGGCGGGATTTGTCGAGGTGCAGATGGCGCGGAGCGATTGGGCGCCAGACCCGGAGCATCCGTTGCCGACGTTCGCAACCCCGCGGAGAGTGCCCCATGGGGTGACGTTGATCGGGCGATTATTTGATGAAGGGACTTTAGGGTCTGCGGGAATTGCGTTGGAGCGGGCGTTCGGGGTGGCGAGCGAGCGGCCTGCGGGTTTCTAGAAAATCGTTCACCACGAAGCACACGAAGGTTCAAGAAGGAAATCTTGGATTTTTTCTTTGTGATCCTTGGTGCCCTTTGTGGTCGTGAAGCTGCGATCCGCGGCTCATTTATAATAGAAAGATTCTCTGGGGGCGAAATTTGCTTCTGTGGAGCTTCCGGCGGAATCGAGCTGGCTTCGCTCGGCTGGACGGACGAATGCGTCCGTCCCTACACGATTCGTGACGGCCCACGGCGGCTATCACATGAACTGCTCTACAGAGGACAGGATCTGTCCTGAATCAAATGTAGTGTCCTAAGGACGTTGGCTGAGGGCCGACAGCTGAAGGCTGGGTTTTTTCATGGATTTCAAACTCGTTTCCAGTTACAAACCGCAGGGCGATCAGGCTTCCGCCATTCAGGCGTTGACGCGTGGTGTATTCGATCGCGAGCAGCATCAGGTGTTGCTGGGCGTCACCGGATCGGGCAAGACGTTCACCATGGCGAAGGTGATCGAGGCCGCCAATCGTCCGGCGATCGTGATGGCGCATAACAAGACGCTGGCGGCGCAGCTTTATCACGAGTTCAAGAGTTTCTTTCCGCATAACGCGGTCGAATATTTCGTCTCGTACTACGACTACTACCAGCCTGAGGCCTACGTTCCCGCAGCCGATCTTTATATTGAAAAAGAAGCGACCATCAATGACGAACTCGACAAGCTGCGGCTTTCGGCAACGCGGTCGCTGTTTGAGCGGCGCGATTCGCTGATTGTGGCGTCGGTGAGCTGCATCTACGGCTTGGGTTCGCCCGAGGCCTATTACGGGATGATGCTGTTCGTCGAAAAGGGACAGAAGATCAAGCGCGAGGACATCACGCGCAAGCTGGTCGACATTCTGTACGAGCGCACCAATGGCGACTTTCGCCGGGGAACGTTCCGCGTGCGCGGCGATGTCATCGAAGTCTTCCCTACATACGACGACATGGCGTATCGCATCGAGTTGTGGGGAGATCAGATCGAATCGCTATCGCAGGTCGATCCGCTGTTTGGCACGGTCAAGCAGAAGTATGCGCGGCTGCCGATTTATCCGAAGACGCATTACGTGATGAAGGAAGAGACGCGCGCATCGGCAGTGGATTCAATCAAGAAGGAACTGGCCTGGTGGGAAGTGGAATTGGAAAAGCAGGGACGGCTGGTGGAGGCGCAGCGAATTCATCAGCGGACGATGTTCGACCTGGAGATGATCAAGGCCATGGGCTACTGCCATGGCATCGAGAACTATTCGCGGCATTTTACAGGGCGGTTGCCCGGCGAGCCTCCGCCGACGCTGCTGGATTATTTTCCGCGCGATTTCCTGATGTTCATTGATGAGTCTCACCAGACCGTGCCGCAGTTGCGCGGGATGTACGCCGGCGACAGGTCGCGAAAAGAAGTGCTGGTTGAGTACGGATTCCGCATGCCATCGGCGCTAGATAACCGCCCGCTGACGTTTGAGGAATTTGAGCATCGCACGAATCAACTCATTTATGTGTCGGCTACGCCCGGGCCGTACGAGCTGACAAAGTCGGCAGGGGTGGTGGTCGAGCAGATTATCCGGCCGACCGGTTTGATTGATCCGCCAGTCGAGGTGCGTCCGGTAAAGGGACAGATTGACGATCTGCTGCATGAGATCCGCGCGCGCGTGGAAATAGGCGAACGAGTCCTGGTGACGACTCTGACGAAGCGCATGTCGGAGGATCTCGCCGAGTATTACGCCGAAGTCGGCGTGAAGTGCCGCTACATGCATTCCGAGATCGAGACGCTGGAGCGGGTCAAGATTCTGCGCGATCTGCGCAAGGGTGAGTTTGATGTGTTAATCGGCATTAACCTGCTGCGCGAAGGTCTGGATCTGCCCGAAGTTTCCCTGGTGGCAATTCTCGACGCGGATAAAGAAGGGTTTCTGCGGTCCGCGGGATCGCTGATTCAAACGATCGGGCGCTGCGCCCGGCATTTGAACGGGCGGGCGATCCTCTATGCCGACCGCATGACCGACTCGATGAAGCGAGCGATGGATGAGACTTCTCGGCGACGCGCGATCCAGACGGCGTACAACGAGGAACACGGGATCACGCCGGAGTCGATTGTGCGTCCGCTGGACATGACGCTGGCGGCGATCGTCGCTGCGGATTATGCGGACTTAACCGCCGGGGAGTCCGAGGGCCTGCCGGAATTCAAGTCGCAGGAGGAAGTGGACGCCTACATCGCGAATCTCGAAAGCGATATGCGCGAGGCCGCCAAGAAGTTTGAGTTTGAGAAGGCGGCAAAGCTAAGGGACACGATCAAGGAACTGAGAACGAAGGAATTTTTGTTCGCGTAAAGAGTTTACGAAGCGGGAATGCGCCGCACGACCTCGTTCAATTCCCCAGGGTGGATTTTAGTTTCTTGCTCCACTCCGAGCAAGCGCCGAAACTCGTTCTCTAATGCGACCCTCGCGTCTGGAATCGACCTCTCGAATGCTCTGCTCTTGCGTTCGGAGTAACTCTCAGGACGTTGGCGTCCCTCTAGTCTCCTTTAGTCCGCTTCCGTTCGAAACTGGCGATACCGATCATTCGGCTGTAGACCTCGGCAGACATGATGACTGCCCCTGCCCCGTTCTTTCGAGTAATCAGAACCGGCTCGCGCTTGGCGAAGTCTAGCATGGCGCCGAAGCGCCTTCTGGCGGCGGTGATGGTGAGAGTTTTCATGGGTTTTATTATCGACATGAGCCAAAAAAGCCTCAGTGTCCCCGGCGAAGCTGCCGGGCTTTGCCAAGCCTGGGCAGCCGAGGGTGGCTGTCCCCACATGAAACTCGGATGCTCTTATCGTCCGTAGGCAGCGCTGGCAGCCAGCGGTTTTCGGTGAATCGTATATCCGTCGTAGGTTTCGGAACGGAAGTTAAGATTCGGGGCGCACAGCTTTTCGGTCTGGCTCAGGAACAGGTATCCGCCGGGTTCGAGGTAGAGGTGCAGGCGCTCCATGAGGGCAACGCGTTGCGCACGCGAAAGGTGAGGCAGCACGTCCATGCAGAAGATGCAGTCGAAGCGTCCGATATAAACCGGCTTGGTCAGGTTCATGGTATTGAAAGTGACCAGGCTGCGGAGTCGCGGCTTTACCAGCAGGTATGAGCCGCCATTCGAGCCGTTCCCGGATCCATTCGGCCCATTGCCCGATCCGTTCGTCGATCCGTTTTGGGATCCATCCTGATTGCCGCTCGAACCGTTGGAGCTTCCGATCTTGGAAAAGCAGGCGCGAATGATCGCCGGAGGCAATCCCGTAAGCCCTGATTGCGGATAGAGTCCGCGTTCCGCAGTCTTGATCGCCGAAGGCAGCAGATCGCTTCCCACAATGTGCACGGACCACTCTTTGGTAGCGGGGGCCGGCGGGACAGAATTTTCGGAGATTCCACCATTCCGGCCCGCGGCTTTGGAGTCTTTGCTGCCGTTGCCATTGCTCGAACCGTTGCCGTTGCCGCTTCCGTTTGGCATGGCTTCGCAGAGGGCCATGGCAATCGAGTAAGCCTCTTCGCCGGTCGCGCAACCGGCACTCCAGATGCGCAGCGTGCAGGGACCATCATCCGACTTGCGCGAGTAAAGTTGCGGGACGACGTGACGAGCGAGGGCATTCATCGCTCCGGGATGCCGGAAGAAACCGGTATTGGCGTTCAGCACGCCATCGAGAAATAAAGCGAGCGCGGCGGGGTCCAGTTCGGACGAACGCAGTTGCGCCAGCAAAGCTCCGGGAGAATCCAGTTCCTGATTTTCCAGATAGTCGGCCACATGAGCGGCCAAAGCGCTGTTGGGACAGTCGAGCAGAACTCCGGTCTGCCGCTCGACCAGCAGGCGCAGCTCAGAGAGTTCGTGCTCGAGAATCGTAACGCCCGCCATCAATCTATGCATAATCCTTCCTCAAACGTCGCGCCTGACTCGTCGATCCGATCAGCTGCATCCCGGGGGAGGAAGAGTTTTCAGTTCTCACGTTGTTGGTTCTCAGTCGCCAGCGGCCACGGCCGCATAGACCTTTCTCGAATCTTGCACTGCCTGCTGCGCGACCACATTCATTTCTTTGTCTAATGACGAAAAGCGCTGCATGATCTCGTGAATGCGAAGCGTCATGTTGCGAATCGTCTCGATCTGAGCGCGGGTCTGCGCTGAAAGGCTGCCCGGTTCGAGCAGCAGCAAGTCCGAATTCCCCAGCACCGACGTCAGCGCGTTGTTGAGACTGTGGCGCATTTCAAGCATGTAGCGGCCCAGGGTCGCCTCGCGCTCAAGTGCGGCGCGGGAGAGTTCTGCGGCGCGGGCGCGGGACTCTGCACGCGAACGGTGCACTGCCTCGACAGCCGCCAGCACCAGGGTCTCGAGCCAATGCTCACTCGGGCGAAGGATTGAAACCCGGGGCCAGCGATCACGAACCAGTTGCGCGGTGGTGGCATCGTGACATACGCAAAAAATGGGCTGCCCCGTGGAGTGCAGCGGTTCGAGCACAACCGAAAGCAGATCGCGCCGCAACTGTCCCACGATGGCCACGTCGAACACGTCGACCACAAACCGTGGCCACAACTCTCCGCTCAGCATCGTAAACGTCGGAACGTTACGCTCCATTTGCCAGCGGGCGGTGACGCGCCGCGAAAAATCTACGTCATCGGAGATGATCAATACGGTCGGCGTTTCCACGAGCAAACTTCCCTTCTTGCTTTCTGCCAAGCCTGGAAATCCTTCAGGCCGGTGCTTTCTGACTTGGACTGGCTTTCCGGAATCACTTCTTCTTGTTCTGCGCCTCGGAATCCGGATCCCATCCTGCAGCGCCCGACACTTCGAACTCGGGAGCTGCTGCAGGCGGTGCTGGTTTGCTGGCGAGCTTCGCGCCCGACGGTGCCGCAGGCTTGCCACCGGATTGAGCGGCAACCGCAGCCGATGCCTTCGCCGGCGTCGATGCGGGCTTGGTTGCGACTACGGGCTTTACCGCCGGCTTTGCCCCTGCCGCTGCCGGTGCTGGCGCTGCCTTGGCGGCAGGAACGGGCTTGGCTTTCGCTTCCGGCTCGGCAACTTTGCCGCGTCCGAGAGCGTGCTCGACGGAGGCTCGCAGATCTACCAGCATCCGCAGAGGCGACCCGGAGGAGTATTCGGCCTGGAACATTACCTTCCAGGACTGGCAGATCATGCGCAGACGAATAATCGGCTCCGTAGCGGAGAATTGAGCCCGCCGGCAGTCGATGGTTTCCACCCCTTTATCCTCCAGCTCGGTAAGGCCATCCAGAATCACATTGAGATCGCCCAGCATCAGCCGGAAAAAGGCTCGCCGCATCAAGTATCCAAAGCGGGTGAACGCCACCAATGCGATCGGCAGGTAGAACAGCTCGCCGGCCAGACCTTTCGCTTTGCGTCCTTGTTCGAGGACGCCTCCATGCAGTAATTCATCGAGGGATCGGCATTTGCGCGCGGAGTCGAGGACGCGATCGAGGGCGTTGAGCCAGACCGGAGGCTTTAGTTCCACCGGACCGACGATCGACTCAAGAGCCTGTGCGACGTAGGCAAGGTCCACTTCGGTGTCGCCGACACCGGTGGGCGCCAGCTGGCTGAAATATTGAACGAGCAGAAAGTCGATCTTGTCCCGGATCACCTCGGTCTTCGTGGGCTTGGCCAGGAAATGCTGCAACAGACTGACGATACCCTCCTGATTCACTTGAGAGCTGGTTTGCAGGAACTGGCGCAACTGGTGAACCTGAACCAGATTGTCCATCTGATCGAGCCACTGGTTGGCCTGCTCGACCGCTTCTTTGCCGGGAGTGTCGACGCCGGCTTCAAGGTCGGCGCATGGTTTCACGTCGATCGCAAACTCGCGCGCGAGTTCAAAATAGATGGGATACAACCGCCGGGCGTAACTCCATTGGGTTGCGAGATCTTGCACAGGGGTGGAAGGGGTCATGGTTTCACGATCCAGTTGGGCACGTCGCCCTGAAAGCGCGCGGCCACGAGAGTCTTGCCGGGGTGATATTGCACCGCGACGACCGAAACTTCGACATCGAGCGACCCGTCCGAGTTGCGCAGCCGAAGTACATCGGCGAACTCGAGCGGGGTCTTGCAGGCGAACAGAACTTCGCGCGGGGTTCCGAATTCAATGACGGTACTCTCGCTGAAATCAGCAGGGGCGCCGGGCTCAACGATGCGGGCAAGTTGGACCGGCATGCGCACGGGCGTCGCGTCCGGGAAAAACCGGGCGAGTCCTGCAACGGGACTTGGATTTTGCGCGCTGCGTGCCGTCGCTGTGGCTTGTTGCGTCAAACGATGAGAATTCCTTTAAGTGAAAGCTCGCTAAGCCAACTTCTGCCGATCGAAATGCGGTCGGGCTCCCCCTCTTCCTGGGTTGGAAGAGCTTTGGGGAGCCGGGTATCCGCAGTTCGTAGAAGACGGAGCAACGTGAGAACCATCTCGGCGAACGGAGGTACTAGCACCTAGGTGAGAGTCTTTTCAGCGGTTTAGACGCCGTTTCGAGCAGTTCGCATGAGGTTCTCACCGACTCGGCGTCTCACGCTGAGACGATCGTCTCATTGCGTCTCCCTACGCAAAGAATTCATCCCGAGCATCGGCAAACCGCGCTCTGCGGCTGCAAACAATCGCTTTTTCCCCAGTAAAGACGGCCTTCTGCAAAGCCCGCCTCGAGGCGATCCTTCGCATTGGTATTTTGAATTTTTCGTACTTCCGTTCGTGTGGTACCCATCGCTCAACCGCGGTTCCAACTGAACATAGCGTGGTCCCGCTGAGAATTCCTTGAAAGGGTGGTTCTATGCGAACGGGGTCAAACGCGGCCGAGACGGCAAAAGCCCTCAAGGGTGGCGACGGCTTGCGCATCCGGGAAGATATGACTCGCCTGATTGGACAGGGATACGAGTCGCTGACCGCATCGGAAAAGGATCTCCTCAAGTGGGTGGGCGTGTTTTTTCGCAAACCAACGCCCGGGCGTTTCATGATGCGGGTTCGGATGCCAAACGGGGTCACCAGCGGACGGCAGATGCGCGCGATCGCGGATGTGTCGCGGCGCCTGGGCAACTGTGTGCTCGACATTACGACCCGCCAGCAGGTGCAATTGCGTGGATTCCAACTGCCGAGCGTGCCCGAAATCTGGGAGAAACTCCGTGGGGTCGATCTGCACTCGCTGCAAACGGGAATGGACAACGTGCGTAACATCAACGGTTGTCCACTCGCCGGTCTAACTATCAATGAATTGTTTGACGCTTCACTGGTGGTACAGGAATTGGACCGGATGATTGTCGGTTCGGACGGCAATCCCGAGTTCACCAATCTTCCGCGGAAGTTCAACATTGTGGTCACCGGCTGCCTGGAGAACTGTACGCACAGCGAATCGCAAGACTTGGCGCTGGTTCCTGCCATGAGGCGGGACCGAGCGGGATTCAACGTGTTGGTCGGGGGCAAAATGGGGTCGGGAGGGTTCACAATCGCGTCGCCGCTGGACGTCTTTGTCGAGCCCTACGAGGCGGCGCAGGTAGCTGCGGAGCTGACTCGCATTTTCCGCGACCATGGACCTCGGGAGGCGCGTTCGAAGTGCAGGTTCGCTTTCCTGGTCGAGGAATGGGGACTGCCGCGCTTACGGGAAGAACTGGAGCAGCGGTTCGGACGGGAATTGGCGCCAGCTGGACGGGATGTTCGTGGCCGCCACGAGAACGATCACCTGGGCGTTGCCTGGCAGAAACAACCCGGCTTCCGATCGGTTGGACTCTGCGTACCAGAGGGACGCATTTCGGCCGACCAGATTGAAGAATTGGCAAGAATCGCCGACGACTACGGCGATGGAAGCGTTCGCCTGACGACCGGGCAAAATGCCATCGTGCCGAACGTACCCGTGGAGCGCTTAGCGGCGCTTCTCGACGAGGACCTTCTACAGGAGCTATCGCCCGCTCCATCTGCATTCCGCCGAAGCCTGGTTGCATGTACGGGAACGGACTACTGCAATCTGGCGCAAATCGATACCAAAGGACACGCGGCCAGGCTGGCAACCACACTGGAAAAGCAAATGGGAACCGGGGGAAATCCGATTCGAATGCATTGGTCTGGATGTCCGGCCGGATGCGGAAATCATGAGGCCGCAGACATCGGCTTCCGCGGCTTCAAGACGAGAATTGACGGCAACATGGTGGAAGCTGTCGCGATCTATGTGGGCGGCTGTACGGGAGCGCATGCAGTGGCCGCCCAGCAAGTGGTTGAAGTCGCCCCGTGCGACGAAACCCTTCCGACGGTGGTCGCAAACCTGATCCTGCAGTTCCGAGAATCGGGCCAATCCTCCGCGCCCGATTCCGTCGAGAGACCATCCGAGGCAACGACTAACGGAGACGTCGCATTTTTGCCTCCCGACCCCACGACGCCGGACGCAGCCGCGTAGATACGTTCGGGGCGCAGCGATCGCCGGGCCTCGCAATATCGGGACGGCATTTTTTCCGCGTGCCAGTGAGCCGGATTGGTTTAACCTGACGGCACAATGATTGAAAATCCCAAACTGTCTGGATTCGGCAATCGGCGAGTGCTGTCACTCGAGAGCCGGCGTGCTCGCGAAATGGCGCAACTGATAGCGAATAATGGAGGTGAGCCGATTGTGGCCCCTTCGACTCGTGAGGTGCAGACGGAAGACCATGGCGACGCCCGGAAATTTGTTACCGGTTTGAAGGACGGCAATGTCGATATCGTCATATTCCTGACTGGAGTTGGCGCGCGCGCCCTCGCGTCGGCCGTAGAAGAGATTTGCCCACTCGAAGAGTTGATCCGCGCTCTGAGCCGGATCACGGTCATTGCCAGGGGGCCGAAGCCCGTGGCCGTGTTACGAGAATGGGGCGTGCCAATCGCGGCCATAGTTCCCGAGCCGAATACATGGCGCGAGCTTCTCGACCTGCTCGACCAGAAGAAGGATCTCATTCCGCTGAAAGGACGGTCTGTAGCGGTGCAGGAGTATGGCGCCTCCAGTCCAGATCTGCTGGCCGGATTAGCGGAACGTGGAGCGCAGGTTACTCCGATCCGCGTATATGAATGGAGCTTACCCGAGGACACGGGTCCGCTGCGTCAAGCCGTTCTTGCAATCTCTCGCGGAGAAATCGATGTATTGCTGGTGACGTCGGCGGTTCAGATACGACACCTGCTGCAGATTGCGGAAGAGATGAAGATGAAAGACGAGGTCGTCCGAACTTTGGGCCGCACGGTCGTCGGTTCAATCGGCCCAGTGGCCTCGGCGGCGCTCAAGGACCTCGGAATCCCCGTGGATATGGAGCCCAGCCATCCCAAGATGGGCTTTCTGGTCAAAGAAGCCGCGGAGCAATGCGGCAAACTTGCCGAAAGTAAGCACCTTCGAACATCATGACCCGCGACTGCGGCTGAGCACATCGAAAGCACGTCCGGCTTCGGCGTTAACAGCCCGATGTCATTGCAGCGTGTGGCTCGATGCGCCCGATGCGCTGGCGGAAGACGCAGCGCTAATGTTGTAGCGCTTGAGTTTCCGGTACAAAGTAGCGCGGCTGATGCCAAGCATTCGTCCGGCGAGAGTTTTGTCCCCCTTCACTTGCTCGAAGACGCGCTGGATTGTAGCTCGCTCGATATCTTCGAGGTCAGTGGTCGAAAGGGGCGAACGCGGGGACTCTCCCATGGTTGCGACGCCAGCGAGATCCGGATCGAGCACCGCATTCTTGGCAGCGGCTGGGATAACCGGCGATCCGCCTAGAGAACCTGAAGCAATGGACGGAGGCAAATCCCCCAGATCGATGACCTGCCCATTGCCGAGAGCGACCGCGCGCTCCACGCAGTTTTCCAGCTCGCGAACGTTGCCCGGCCAGTCGTATTGCATCAGCGCTTTCATGGCGGCGCTGGCAACGTGCATGTCGGCACCGGGGGCATACCGTTCGAGAAACCAATGCACGAGGATGGGAATGTCGCTGCGCCGCTCGCGCAGAGAAGGCACGTAGAGAGTCACAACGTTGAGACGGAAGTAAAGATCTTTGCGGAATGTTCCGTTCTTGTAAGCGGCTTCAAGATCGCGGTTGGTAGCGGCAATGACGCGGACATCGACCTTGATCTTCTGATTGCTGCCTACGGGGCGAACTTCTTTTTCCTGCAACACACGCAGAAGCTTAGCCTGCAGTTCAAGCGGTAGTTCACCAACTTCGTCGAGGAAGATGGTTCCACCGTCAGCGGCTTTGAACAATCCTTCCTTCGACTTCAAAGCTCCGGTAAAAGCTCCCTTTTCGTATCCGAAGAGTTCGCTTTCAATCAGCGTGGGAACCAGCGATCCGCAGTCAACAGCGACAAAGGGACGCCCGGCGAAGGCTCCGCGGAAATGCATGGCACGCGCCACTAATTCTTTGCCAGTCCCACTCTCCCCATAGATAAGGACCGGAGTACGGGTATCTTTTAGCCGCGCCACCATGCGGAGCACCTCCTGGATACGCGCAGAGGAGCCGATGATGCCGTGGACTGCGGTTTCCGAATCCGTGCGCTGGCGCAGGAATTCGTTCTCCTCGACGAGGCGTATCTTTTCCGCCATTCGGCGCAGGAAAAGCCGCAATTCCTCGAGCGGAGAAAACGGTTTCGTAATGTAGTCGTAGGCGCCCAATTTCATTGCCTGCACGGCGGTTTCGATTGAGCCGTGGCCCGTCATGAGCGCGACTTCTGTGCGAGGCAGGAGTTTTTTCACCTTCTCCAGAAATTCGAGACCGGACATGTGCGGCATGACCATGTCGGAAAGAACCATGTGAACGGACTGCTCTTCAAGCAAAGCCAGAGCCGACTCGCCGCTCTCCGCCTCCAAACAGAAAAATCCAAGGGCCTCGCCCACGGTAGAGCAGAGCTTGCGGATACTTTGCTCGTCATCGACGATGAGCAAGCGAATGCGGAGATCGTCTTTCCCAATAGCGTTGTTCACTCGGCCTTCCCAAAAGTCCTGGAGATCACATCAATGAATTGCTGCACGCGAAAGGGTTTCTCCACGCAGGGAGCACCGGTTTCACGCAGAGTGGCGACCGTTTCTTCGTTGGCGATATCCCCCGTAATAAATACGAGGCGGGAGGAGAGATCGGGACGGTGACGAGAAATCCAGGCATGCACCTGGCCTCCGTCTACCCCGCCGGGCGTGCGCATGTCGGAAACGACTCCTAGAAACGATCCACTCTCGAGCAGGCGGAGAGCGTCGACGCCGGATTCGCAGCACACCACGGGATATCCACTGCGCTCGAGGGCGGCTTGCACATATGCCATGACGGCGGGCTCATCCTCGATGAGCAGCACCGGCAAAGGCTGAGGTCGTAAGGCTGGAAGGCTCATGTTTGTTTGACTCCTGCGGCCACACCGAAGGAAGCGGTGTGGGGGATTGCCGGCAGACGGACGATAAATGTGGCGCCTTGCCCGCCGATATTGTTGTGGCAGAGAATCTCGCCGCCGTGCTCCTTGACGATGCCATAACAGATGCTGAGGCCAAGACCCGTGCCTTTTCCCACCTCTTTGGTGGTAAAAAACGGATCGAAAATCTTGTCGGGATGAGAAATCCCGTTGCCGTTATCGGAAAACGAAACCTCAACTGCGTCTCCGGCCTTGGTGGACATGATTTCAATGCGAGCGGGACGGCCGACTTCATGCACGGCGTCATAGGCGTTGTTGAGAATGTTGAGGAACACCTGCTGCAATTGATGGGCATCGCCGATAACGTCGGGAAGTCCTTCGTCGAGATGCTCGACGATATCCACGCCGTGACTATTGAAGTCATACGAACGTAGTTGAATGGTCCGGCGCAGGATCGCGTTCAACTGCAAAGCGTTGCGTTGCGGAGGCATCTGACGCGCAAAGCTAAGCAGGTTCTGTACGATCTGCTTGGTGCGCTGCGCTTCCTGCAGGATGACGCGGAGATCCTTGCGCGCGCCTTCGGTGAGATCGGGATTCTCCATCAGGAGATCGGCAAACCCTAGAATCGCGGTCAGAGGATTGTTGACTTCATGGGCGACGCCGGAAACCAGCTGACCCACGGCCGCCATCTTCTCCGCATGGACCAACTTGTCGCGGAGCACGGCGGAATCGGTGATGTCGGTGAGCACCACCACGATGCTGGTTACGATTCCCTGCTCGTCGCGCATGGGGCTGAGATTGGCGGAAAACTTTCCGACTGCGCCGCTGCGGCGTGCGATTTCCAACTCCAAGTTGTCGACCTGCTGGCTGTTCAGGGTGCTTTGGACAGCTTCAGAGAGGGGACGAACGAAACCCGGAGCTGCCAATTCCAGCAAGGGACGGCCAAGCAATTCTTTCTGATCGAAGCCCGAATCGTACCAGCGGCGGTTGGCGTAGCTAATCAGGCCCGCTGTGTCAGCCACGAGAATGAAGCTCTGCGTGTTGCTCAGGATCTTTCCTGAGAAATCGCGCTCGCGGTGCAGTTCGGACTGGTAGGTGCGGAGGCCGGTGACGTCGAGCATCAGCCCGCGAATCTGGAGAACGCGTCCCTGGCTGTCGTAGAGCCCGAAGGCGTTGATGAGAACGTGGATGGAAGATCCATCTTTGCGGCGCAAGGTCGCTTCGAAATTGCGCAGATGCCCTTGCTCCTCCATCACGCTCGCATGACGCTCGCGTTGCTCCGGAGAAAAGTACAGCTGAGTGGGGATATCGATCTGGAGCAATTCTTCGCGGCTCGAATATCCCAGCATGCGCACCATGGCATCGTTCACTTCGATGAAGCGTCCGGCCGGGGTGCTGAAGAAAAGACCTTCCTGAACGTTGTCGAAGAGTTCGCGGTAACGGCGCTCGGCCTCGCGGCGGTCCGAAATATCCTTGAGGACGTGAATCGTCTGCAGGCCTTCGCCGGATGCTCCATGCACGCGGGAGGTGGATACAAGATACGTCCGATCGAAAACGGGGTGCGCGAATTCGTCCGAATCGTCGGACATGGACCGGCAGAAAGGGCACGAATATGACGCCGTTTCGCTGGTCAATGCGATCAGTGCCCGCATGTTGACGCCGATCAGTTCGGCCGGTGGTACGCCAATCATCGTCGCCAGGGGACGATTCACGCGCAGGATCTTATCGGATTGGTCGTGCACCACAATGAAATCGGTGATGGCATCGAATATCTCCATCCAGTGCCGATTCGCTTGCTCGATCTGCGTAAAAAGGCATGCATTTTGCAATGCCATGGCAGCGTGGCCAGCCATGGTTTCGAGAAAGACCCGATCCTCTTGATTCAGCGAAGCAGAGGAACGCCCGGACAGGCAGAGGACACCATCAAGCTGCCCGTTGGCGCCCGCGAGTCTGACGAGAACGGAATCGCTCCAGCGTAGAGCGGAAGCAGCCTCTGCACCAAGAATCCGATCGGCTGCTCCGACCACAATCGTTTCTGGATGGAGAGTCAAGAATTCGCCGAGTGCCACGCCCAGCGCGCGATCCGTCTCCCTGTCCAAAGGCGGGGCGGAGGCCGTGGCGGGAGAATCCTGCACCGGGGCGCTGGAAGTCTGCGGACTGGGAGGATGTCGATCAACGGATTTTTGGGACGAGACGAGTGCCAGTTCCGATCCGTCCGGAGGCGACTCTCGATCATAGAGAGCGGCTACTTCCCATCGCCCTTCGTGCGGTACGGCAAGCAGGCCTAAAGAGGAGCCAGTAAGTTCAGCGATCCGACGCACGAAACGGCGAGCGAATTCGGTTAGCCGCAGGGTGCCGTCAATCTCACGTGCCAGTTCGACTAAAGCTTCCGCGCGGCGGCGATGTTGCTCGGACTGATGCAGATTGCTCGCCACTTCGAGCATGACCGCTGCCTGGTTCGAGAGCGCGCGGGCTCGGCGAATATCTTCTTGAGAGATCCCGGTCCCGTCCACGCGGTCGAGCACACCAAACATTCCGAGAAGCCGTCCTGTAGTGCCTAACAAAGGTACCGCGAGAAGTTGCCGGACCTTATATTTCGTAAGAACCTCGACGTTGGCTCCCGGAGTCTTGGTGGCCTCGTCAGTCCAGAAGACTTCCTTGGCGCGTAAGGCCCGAGTGGCAATTCCCTCTGGGAACAGGTTCTCGACGCGACGCGGTTCTCCACTTTCAACAACGTAGCGAACCATGAACTGATCATCTTCGAGCAACGCGATGAAGCAGCGTCCAAAGCCGAGGAAATCGGAAGCTCGCGTTACAAAGGCCTGCAGGAAGCGCTCCAGATCGCCGCTGGAACTCAGTTCGGAGGAAATTTCGAGCAATTGATGCAGCTCGTGAGCCTGAGCATGAGAAGTGGCATGCAGTTCCGCATGGGCTACCGCGACCGCGCCAAAACCGGTAATCGCAGCCACCAGGGCCCGCTCTTCCGCAGTGAAGACGCCATCCTGACGCGGATAAATGAGAATCGCGCCCTGCGTTCTCGAAGTACGAAACGGAGCCGCGATCAGCATGCCGGGAGAAACGAGATTCCCCAGCGAGTGCACGTCGGCTCCAATGGAAAGGGTAATGGGTTCGCCCGCGGCCACGGCACGTTGGGCAAGGTCCGCGGCAAAGCGCAAAGTTTGCCGGTCATGGCGGGCACGAGCAGACGTCGCCAACTGCGGAGTCTCTGCGGAAACAGCCTTCAGTTCGAACGGCCCTTCCCGCCGTAATAAGACACAAACCAGCCGGGTGCGGAGAAGCAAGCGCAGTCGGTCGGCCAAAGCCTCGATTACGGCTGTGACGTCGGGAGTGGAATGCAGAGCGTGCGCGACGTCTGCGAGAATCTCGGCCCGGCGGTGCTCTTCCTTGGACGCCTCGGCCAGACGCGCCGCCTCCAGAAGAGTTCCCAACTGGCCAGCCAGAATGGTGGCTTTCGCAGACAGATCCTCGTTGAAAAAATCGTCGTCGGAGTCGTGCAGGAAGGTGACGGCGCCAATCACTTCATTAAACGCCAGGAGCGGAGCAGCGAGCAGCGACCGGGCGTCAAATTCCGCGGCGGCGGGAAAGGTCTTGGAGTGTACGTGGTTGGCAAAGATAGTCCGCCGTTGCCGCACGGCGTCGGCGGTAACGGCGCTTTGGTCCGGCCGGAGCCGCATTCCGGCGAAGCGCTCCATCAGCTTTCCGTCAGCCTGCTCTCCGACGAGTTCGTCCCCTGCCTGACAACGCCAGAAATAAACGCCGGATACCTGGAAGAACTCGCGGGTGGCGCGGCAGAACAACTGGATCAAAGCATTGGAATCGGAGCGCCCGGTAGAGCTGGCAGCAATACGGAGCAGGAGCTTCTGGAAGCCCTCATCGGACCCGCGAGCACTGCTGTTGTCCGGGGAAACGATCGGACCGCTACCAGAAACACCAACTGCCGCACCGATACCTGAAGAATAGTTTTCGCGATTCACAAGTGCTTGAATCTATTTGGGAAAGTATCTGTCATCTCAATTTGAGTCAAGGGAAATGGGCGGGAGAGGTGCCTTTGTATGAAATCCCGCGATTTTCTTGAGACTCGGTCTCAGACTGAGAAATACGCGCTCATTCTAGCTTAATGAGACACCGCTAACGGGTGTCGCTTGAGACTGGACCGCAGAGCGCAATGACAAACCATTTTGTTTCATGGAGATGCATGTCATTACTTTGGTTTTTTCAAGAAGGATTGGGTGGCCCGGGCGTTGCACGGTTGGCTGTGCCAGATCTCTGTATCAGGGAGGATTTGTGTCTCGACGACTCGCGGCCGCGTTGGTCGCACTTACATTGGCAATGACACTGGGCCCCAGCCGTGTAGGGGCGCAAGCGACGCAAAGCGAGGAAATTGTCCGGCGCGCGAAGACTAAGGTGCAGCCGGCGTACCCCGATTTGGCGCGCAGAATGAACATTTCCGGAACGGTAAAGATAGAGGTGGTGGTTTCGCCCAACGGGACGGTGAAGGAAGCGCGGATCGTGGGCGGACATCCGGTGCTGGCCAGCGCCGCGCTGGATGCGGCCAAGAAGTGGCACTTCGATCCGGCAGCAGCAGAGAGTTCAGGAGTCATCGACTTCAAGTTTGAGCCGCGGCAGTGACCTGGCCGCGGAGGAGACGGGCATGACAATCGGCAAGAAGCTATATGTGAACTTCGGCATCATCCTCACCATGGTGGTTGTGCTGTTCCTGGTGAACTGGTCCGCGGTGCGACGCGAGCACGCGGCCAAAGATCTGGCGGACACCACCAACGCCGTCCGCTTCCAGATGATGCAAAACCGTTTGTATCTCAGCAACTACCTGCTGAGCGGCGACACGCGCGAAGTCGACCACATGAACGAGGGTCTGCGCACGCTGAACGAGAAGCTCGACGGCGGCAAGAACAGGGCAAACTCGGAACAGGCCAAGGCCTCTCTCGCGAAGGTGCAGCAACTCGAGCAGTCCTGGGGCAAGGAATTCGCCCAACCGCTGATCGAGAAGCGCAAAGACGTCGACTCCGGCAACGCGACCGTGGCCGAACTCCAGATCTATTATTTGCAGAAGGATGCCTCTTCCTGGGTCAAGAACTCAACCGATTCTCTTGACATCGCCGATGGCGAGAGCCGCAAGTCCGACGAGAGCGCAGCTAACTGGACGATCGCAATCTCGTTGATCAGCACGCTGATCGCGCTGATCGCCGGAGCAATCATCGCTTACCGCACTGCGAAGTCCATCACGGAGCCGCTCACGAACCTGATGAATGTGGCCCGAGGCATCGGGAACACGGGAGACCTCGAGCACAACATCGACTTGAGCCGCGACGACGAGATCGGCGAACTGGCCCGCACCTTCCACAAGATGGTCACCTACCTCAAGGAGATGGCTGGAGTTTCCGAAGCCATCGCCGGCGGCGACCTGACCCTGGAAGTCAAACCGCGCTCTTCGCACGACACGCTGGGCAACGCCTTCGCCAAGATGGTCGACGGCCTGGCCGGACTGGTGCGCAGCGTGCGGGACGCCTCGTCTCAGGTTGCGAGCGCCTCGAACCAGGTAGCCGGAGCATCTGATGATTCCGCGAAAATCGGATTGCAAGCTTCTTCCGCCATCGATGAAGTCACCAGCACGATGCACGAGATGAGCGTTAACGTGCAGAACATGGTGAAGAGCACGCAGGTACAGGCGTCCAGCGTAAGCGAGACTTCGGCATCCATCGATCAGATGGTGGCCTCGATCCAGCGCGTTGCGGACACGGCGAAAGTGCTGCTCGACATCTCCAACCGTTCGCGCGAGGAAGTCCACAACGGCATCGGCACCATGGAGAAGGCCACGGACGGCCTGAACCGCATCAACACGACGATCAACTCTTCGGGAGAAATCATCGGGGCTCTGGGACAGCGGGCGGACGATATCGGCAAGATCATCGAAGTCATCGACGATCTGGCTGAGCAAACGAACCTGCTGGCGCTGAACGCGGCGATCGAAGCGGCCCGCGCCGGAGAACACGGCCTGGGATTTGCCGTGGTCGCCGACGAAGTGCGCAAGCTGGCCGAAAAATCGGCGCAGTCCACCAAGGAAATTTCCGAACTGATCCAGAGCATTCAGAAGGAAGCCCGCAAGGCGGTCGACAACATGAACCGCTCGACCTCGATCGTGAACGAGGGACTCGAATTAGGCGGGGAGCTGAATTCCGCGTTGCGCAAGATTTCCAACGTCGTCACGGAAGTCTATAAGTTTGCCCAGGAAATCGGCGCGGCGACCAACGAACAATCGCATGGCTCGTCGCAGATTGCACGGGCGACCACGCGATTGAACGAAATCACCCACGAAATCAATTCGGCCGTCGAAGAGCAGGCGTCCGGAGCACAAGCGGTCGTGAAGGCCATGGAACGCATGCGGGAACTGGTGCAGCAATCGACCTCCAGTTCTACCGAACTGGCGGCGTCGTCGGAGCAGATGTCGAAGATGTCACGCAGCCTGCTCGAATTCATCGACCGGTTCGCGCTGGCGGAAGGTGCGCGCGCCCAGGCGGGTTCCGACGCCGGACGCAACGCGCGCCGGGCTGCCGCGGGAGCGCAGTTCTAGGGAGGATGCGAGGAGCCTGACGCCATGAGCCGTGAACTTCACATCGTCGGTTTTCAGGTGGGACGCGAGACGTACGGCGTTCCCATCACTTCCCTGCACGAAATTGTGCGCGTCCCCGAAATTACTGCTGTTCCGGACGCGCCCGATTATCTGGAAGGCGTGATCAACCTGCGCGGCAAGATCGTGTCGGTGATGGATCTGCGCAAACGGTTCGGAGAAAAACAGACTACTTTGAAACGGCAGAACCGCATTCTGGTGGTCGAGCATTCGGGACGGCTCGCCGGTCTCATCGTGGACTCGGCCTCCGAGGTCTTGAAGATTCCCGCCGATGCCGTCGAAGTTCCGCCAGCCGTTTTTCAGGAAGGCGGATTGAATTGCGTGACCGGACTGGGGAAGGTCAACGGACGTCTGGTAGTGCTGCTCGACATGAGCAAGCTGCTGGCTCCGGCGAGTTTGCAGAACAAGAGCGAGTCTGGGGAAAAGAAAGCAGCACCAAAAGCCGAGGCGCGAGGCGCCGCGGCACGGTAAGCAGTCATTCCAGTTATTCCGTTTTGAATTCAGCATGAGACGGGAACGAGAGCAAGCATGAGCACATCCGGAGCGGCACCAGCTCCCATATTGACGGACGCGGAACTGAAGTTGCTGCAGGCGCTGGTGTACCAAGAATGCGGCATGCACTTTGACGAGCGCCGCACGCACTTCCTCCAGGACCGGCTGTTGCGCCGGCTTAAGGAGTGCCGTGTGGACTCCTTCTACGCCTACTACCGGCTGCTTATCAGCCACGAGGGCAAACAGGAACTGGCCAAGCTGCTGGAGAACCTGACGGTCAACGAAACCAGCTTCTTCCGGCACAAAGCACAACTCGATTTGTTCCAGAAAACCGTTTTGGAAGAGTTGCTGAAGCACAAGAGCTCGCGACGTGAATATTCGATCCGGATATGGAGTGCTGGCTGCTCGACCGGACAGGAAGCGTACACGCTTGCGATGCTGGTAACGGACGCCCTGGCGTATTACTACCTGCGGAATCCGCTCCCGATGGACTTGCCGCTTCCGAAGCCGCTCGTGCCTCCGCCGTGGCGGGTGGAAATCCTCGCCAGCGACATCAGTTATTCCGTGCTGCGCGCCGGACAGGAAGGAACCTACAGCGAGCATCAGATGTCGATGGTCGATTACGGCTACCGGCTGCGTTATTTCGACAAGGTCGCCGACCGCTACGCCATCAAGAAGGCCGTGAAGGAGATGGTGCACTTCGATTTTCACAATCTGAAGACCGAATATCTGCCGCAGCGCAACGACGTGATCTTCTGCCGCAACGTGATGATGTATTTCGACGAAGCGGAGCAGAAACGGCTGATCGAAAAGTTTTACCGCTGCTTGAATCCCAACGGCTATCTGTTTGTCGGTCACGCGGAAAGCCTGCTGGGATTGACCAAGAAATTCCAGATGGTTCACAAGGACAGCGGGACGGCGTATCAGAGGCTTGAGGTGCGAGAGTGAACCATTCTCACGATGAACGCGGCGCGGAACTGCGGGAGCTCTTCTTTGAGACTTCGCAGGAACTGCTGCAGGCGCTCAACGAAGAAGCATTGAAGCTGGAGAAGACTCCCGGCGACGAGGAGATCGTGCGCGGCATCCGGCGCACGGTTCACACGCTGAAGGGTGACTCTGCGGCTTGCGGACTGCGGGAGCTCAGCGAACTGGCGCACCAGTTCGAAGACGCACTGTCGCTCGAAGGGACGGCGTCGCACGCGGCTGTGGCTGAAATCGCCTTCGCCGCCGCCGACGTGTTTGCCGAGATGATCGCGGCATATCGCACGAATGGCAAAATGCCTGCGACCAAGAGTCTGAGCCGGAAGATTCAGGATCTGACCGCCGCGCCGAAGGCCGTGAAAACCAAGAAGGCCAAGAAAGCGACGGGCAAGTCCGCAACGGCCAAGAGCGCGAGCAAGACAGAGATCTGGACCGAGTACGAAAAGCTGTCGATGAGCAAGGCGCAGGCCGCCGGTCAGTCGGTGTACCACGTGGTCGTTAAGATCGACCCGCATTGCGCCATGCCGATCGCGGGGAGGCAGTTGATTTACAACGCCCTGGGCAGCACCGGCGATGTGATCGCGGTGCGGCCGGACGCGAAGTCTCCAGCGGCCTCCAAGATAGTCGAATTCGTGCTGGCGAGCGCCCAATCGGTCGAACAGATCTCGGCAAAGGGACGCATTCCCACGATTGCCGAGGAAGTAACAGTTGAACAGCTGCTCGCGCCCAGTGCCAGTGCGCAAAATACCGTCAGCGTGCCGGAATCGTCGGCCGAGTTGATCGAAGAGGCTCCAGAATCGGAAGCAGGTCCCGCGGAGCCGTCGGCGCCCACCGCAGCGGCTGCCAGCGTCGCGGCGACGCAGGAAAATCTGCTGCGCGTGGATGCAGGTCGCATCGACAACGTGCTGAACCTGGTGGGCGAACTGATCATCGGCAAATCGATGCTGCAGCAGGCACTGAACGAGTTTTCAAAGCGCTATCCGAAGGAATTGCTGCGCGGAAAGTTCGCCGACGCCATGGCGTTCCAGGCGCGGGTGCTCAACGATCTGCAGCGGTCGGTGATGAAGATCCGCATGGTACCCGTCGAACAACTGTTCCGCCGGTTCCCTCGCATGGTGCGCGATGTTTCGCGGCAATGCGGCCACGAAGTGGAACTTGCACTGAGCGGGCAGGATACCGATCTGGATAAGGGAATTCTCGATGCCATTGCAGAGCCGCTGACGCACCTGGTTCGCAACGCCATCAGTCACGGAATCGAATCTCCCGAAGAACGCCGGAAAGCAGGCAAGCCAGCACAGGGAACGGTGCGGCTCAACGCCTATCACCATGGCAACCAGGTGATCGTCGAAGTCAGCGACGATGGCCGCGGCATTGATGTGCAGAAGATTCGGGCCAAGGCCATCGAACTGGGACTCACCACGCCGGAAGAAGCATCCCGGCTGACCGAAGCCGAGACTCTCGATTTCATTTTCCGGCCGGGCTTCAGTACAGCCGAGCAGGTCACCGAAGTCTCCGGACGCGGCGTCGGCATGGACGTAGTGCAGAGCGTGCTGCATCGTCTGAAAGCGGCAATCAGCCTGGAGACGCGTCCTGGTCAAGGTACGACCTTCCGTCTGAAGCTGCCGCTCACGCTGGCCATTATCAAGGCATTGCTGTTCTGGGTGGAGCAGCGCCTGTATGCCATTCCGTTGAACGCCGTCCTTGAAATCGCGCGGACGTTCGAAGCGGAAGTCCATCAGGTCGATAACTACGAAGTTTTGCAGTTGCGCAATCAGGTGCTGCCGCTGCTGCGTCTCGGACGCCCTGCGGCGGTCGAAGTGGACCGTAAGGCTAAGTTGTTTGTGCTCGTCATTACCGTCGGAGAGAGGAAGTACGGATTGATTGTTGATGCGCTGGAAGGCGAAGAAGAACTGGTAATCAAGGCGTTGGACGACCAGACATTCTCGACCGATCTGGTGTCTGGCGCTTCCATTCTGGGAGATGGACGAGTGGTACTGATTCTCAACTTACCCGCAGTGGTTGAGCACGTGGCCCGGCTGCGGCCGGTGGAGATGGGCCAGGCGAATTCAGGACTGTTGCTGACGCACACGGATCGCATGCGGCTGGCATTGACGCCGGCAGTTGGGGGCCAGGCATGAGAGGAAACATCGTGCGCGTGCTCGTCGTCGACGATTCAGCCCTGATGCGGAAGCTGATCCCGCAAATGCTGGCAGCCGATGAATCCATCGAGGTGGTCGGCACAGCGATGGACGGCTCGTTTTGCCTGAAGAAGATTGAAGAGTTAAAGCCCAACGTGGTCACGCTGGATCTGGAAATGCCGGGGATGAACGGAATCGACGCGCTAAAGGAAATCATGCGGCGGCAGCCGGTCCCGGTCATCGTATTCAGCTCGCACAGCATCGAAGGCGCCTCGGTAACCATGAAGGCGCTCGGCCTCGGAGCATTCGATTTTGTCACCAAACCCAAAGACGCCTCCGCCCACATGGCGGAGACGGCGCGGGAGTTGATCGCGAAGGTGAAGGCGGCAGCGGATTGCAAACTCAAGCCGCGGATGCTGCCGGGTGTTCCTCCGAAGCCAGAAAAAGTCGCGGCGGCGGCGGGATCGCCGACCAGGATCGTCGCGATCGGCGTATCCACGGGAGGGCCGCAGGCATTGGAGTACGTGCTTTCGCAACTGCCCGGAGATTTCCCGGGGGCCATCGCGATCGTGCAGCACATGCCCGATGGATTTACCGATATGTTCGCGAGGCGGCTGGACGAAATTTGTACGTTACGAGTGAAGGAAGCGCAATCGGGAGATCTGTTACAGCCGGGGCGCGTCCTGATCTGCCCGGGAAGCCGGCACATGAAGGTAAAACGGCTTCCGCTTGGGGATATCGCAGTGCTGAGCGACGAACCTCGAGTGAACGGACACCGTCCGAGCGTGGACGTCTTGTTACGCAGCGTGGCGGAGGAATTTCGCGGCAACGCGGTTGGAGTGCTGATGACGGGCATGGGAGACGATGGCGCGGAAGGCCTTGGAGCCATCAAGAAAGAAGGCGGCATGACCATCGCGCAGAGCGAAGAGTCCTGCGTGGTGTATGGCATGCCGAAAGCGGCGATCGAACGTGGATACGCCGTCCGCGTGGTTGGTCTGGACGTCATGGGAGCGACGTTGCAGGCGATCTGCGGCAGAAATCATGGATCCGATGCGGGATCCGCCGGACGCGCGGTACGCGCCGGAAACTAGAATCGGGCACGAAAAGCCTGTGACCAGCGTGATCTGGCCGGGTGACGCCGTGCATGATATGCAGTAGACAGGGGAGGTCTGTATGGAGCAGTTTGCACCAGTGAAACGCAGCAAAGACGGCCAGCCGGTCCGCTACTTGATCGTGGACGACTCCGTGTTTGCCCGCAAGAATCTAGCCCGCATGATCGAAACGTTCGGCGGGCAGGTAGCGGCCGAAGCCGGCGACGGCTTGACCGCTATCAGCGAGTTCGACCGCACGCATCCCGACATCGTGCTCATGGATATCACCATGCCGCAGATGGAAGGGATCGAGGCTGCCGAACGGATCGTTCAACAGCATCCCGAAGCCCGCATCGTGATGGTCTCCTCGGTGGGATACCAGGAGAACATCGTGGCGGCGCTGCAGCGGGGCGCACGGCATTTTGTGCAGAAACCGGTAAAGCCGGAAGTGCTCTACGAAGTCATCAAGTACGTGCTGGGCGAAGATGGAGCGGTCACCAACGCAGCCGGAGCGGGAGCGTAAGTCCATGAAGATGGAACTGATCCAGCCTTTCATCAACGCGGCGGACGCCGTGTTGTCGCAAGGTTTGCAGGGCACGACCAAGGTGGGCAACCTCACCATGGAAGAGGACGCCTATCGCCGCAAAGGCGTTGCGGGCATGATCGCGCTGACTGGCGACATCGAAGGCCGGATCGTTCTCGATCTGGAACCGCAGACGGCAGTCAAGGTCGCCAGCCACTATGCCGGGGCCGAACTGCCCGAGTCCGATGCGCTGATCAAGGAAACCATCTTCGAATTGGCGAATCAGGTCGTGGGCAATGCTATCTCGGCGCTCAATGACCAGGGGTTTCACTTCCGCGTACATCCCCCGCTCCTTCTGACCGCCGAACAGGGTGACAAGACCAGTGAAGATACAGAAGCGTTGATGATCTGCTTCGAGACCTCCCTTGGAAATGTCTTCATGAACGTCGCCTTGCGCTACAACAAACGGCGGATGGCCGATCACGCCGCGGTGGGGGCGTAGAGGCAGTGGTTAATGGTTAGTGACCAGTGAAGAGCGGCGCTTTAGCGCCGCGATCGTTCTTGCCAACACGCTGGCGCTTCAGCCCCTCTTTCCACTCGATTATTAGGTACGCCCCGTCTGTCCTCGGTTCGCCTTCCCCAGTTCGCCGTCCCCAGTTCCCCACGGATCATTCCGCTTGCTGGAAAGCCGCCGTTGGCACTTCGAACCAGCGAACCGTGACGGCTCCGAAGATAAAACCTCCGACATGGGCCAAGTACGCCACGCCGCCCGTCTGCACGTGTGCCACTGCACCCGCGTGAACCAGTTGGGTGAGGAACCAAAATCCAATCAAAACCGCAGCCGGTATGAATGTGACCTTCACAAAGATGAAGATCAGCAATATCGACTTGATTCTGTCGCGCGGATACATCACAAGGAATGCGCCCATCACCGCGGCAATGGCTCCACTTGCACCCAGGTTGGGGATCGTGGAATGAGGATCAGCTGCGACTTGGGCGAGCATTGCTGCCAACCCTCCGAGCAAATAGAAAACCAGATACCGTCCTCGGCCCATGGCATCTTCAATCTCGGGACCAAAGGCCCAGAGGAATACCATATTGCCGATGATATGGGACCAACTCCCGTGCATGAACATCGCGGTTAGAATCGTGATCCATTGGTGCCCGGACGTAATTTGAGCGGGAACCAGGGACCATTGCAAGACAAAGACGTCCCCGCGAGCCAACTCCATCAGAAAGACGAGAATATTTACGGCGATGATGAGCGCCGTGCAGAGCGGCGTGCGGAGGGGACGTCGCGTCGCGTCCTTTAAGGGGATCAAACCTCCCACGTTATCCTCCCTGGTCGACGGGGTTCCATACGCTGGACACAACTCTCCTCAAGTGCAGGACCAATCATGCCAGCCGCCCTTTTTTTACGCTGCCAGTTTCGTGGGCGGGGCCATGGTGTCGGCTGCCTTGCGGACTGCCAATGAGACCATCACACGCGTAACGCCGCTGAAGATGAGGCTTACGCCTACTAAGGTGCCGATCGCCCAGGCGGAACTCGACGGCCACTGCATGTAGATCATCAGACCCAGAAACAGTGTCACGGCACCGTCGAGAAGAAACCAAGTGGATCGCAGGGCTGAGGGAGCCCGGAAGAACTGGATGATGTCGAAGATCCCCTCCACCAGAAACAGCGACGCCAGCAACAAAGTGAGCGACGCCACGCCGAGCGCGGGACGCGCAATCACATACCCACCGAAGGCGACGTAGGCGAGGCCCACCAGAAGCCTCCAGATCACGCTGCCAGCTTCGCGCGAATGGAACGCAACAACCAGGTGGACTACACCCGCCAAAATGATTAGCCAACCGATGAGCGCGTTGACGGCGACCGCAGCTAGCAACGGCGATGCCAACGCCAGCACGCCCAGACAAATGAGGGAAACTCCCCAGAGGATGGCCATCGTGGAAACCCGCACGAGGCCGGAAGAATTCTGCGCCATAAGCACCTCCTCAACGGACCGGGCGAGTCTATCGCACCGGATTCGAGGATGCAATTCCTGCCGAACCCGGGTGGTGGGCGGTTTTGAAAATCCGGGCGATTTAGTGTTGCTCTCAGCAACACAATGTCAGCTTCGTAGAACGGCAGAACTTGAATCTTCGGATGGGCGTTACCGCTTCACTCGTCTGACCAATGCATTCTCAAAGAAGTTTGAGAATCACTGCCATATGATCGCGATCTACCATGCCTATTACAATTTCTGCCGCGTCCGTCAAGCGCTA
This sequence comes from uncultured Acidobacteriota bacterium, assembly GCA_963700225.1. Taxonomy (GTDB): domain Bacteria; phylum Acidobacteriota; class Terriglobia; order Terriglobales; family Acidobacteriaceae; genus Sulfotelmatobacter. Next base: position 89,616 of record CAVOWU010000005.1, on the reverse strand, counting down.
CGAGTTACGCCAGCTATGGAAGCTGGAATTTCGGATCGCATCTGGACGATTGAGGAATTAGTTTCCTTGCTCGAACATGAGGAACTCAAAGAGGCTGCATAGGTAGGATACTCCCAAGTTCTGCCGCGCCCTTCTGTAAGACCACCCGCAACGTCCAATTGAAAGGGTCGAAATTTTTCCCCGTAAGGGTGAGAATTATATTTCCAAACTCTTTGTTCGTCGTAATGGGGACGGCGGGCATATTTGGAGCCATCACGAGCGTTCTGATGAGGCGATTGCTCTTTTTATCTCGATAGGAAAACAATAGGTCAAAGTGTTTAGTAGCTCCGCGATTAATGTCGGTAAAACGATCTTCTGTATCTTTGACTTGTAGGGGGGTGTCCTTGGTTAAACCTTCGACCACTATAGGCATTGAGGAAATGATGAGTTCGCAATGCTCAGCAATATTCATGGATTCATTCTTTATGCCAATGCGATGAATAGCTATCGGCAATCCATCGCCAGAAAATTGAAAAGTCTCCGATATACTAGCGACAAATCGGAAGGGGCGATCCTTTAATTCTCGATTCTCTTTAATCAGTACGAAGAATGCTTGCCCAGCGCACAATACAAAAGCGCATAGCCCATAAAAGAAATAGAGCTTGCGTTCCCTGTCATTCAATCCCAATGGAGGGCCAATCAGTTCAAACGCCGCCCACCCGATGGATAGCAACGCTAACACAGCGCCCGTCCATGGAGACTTGAGAAGTGCTTTGAGCATGAGGTAGCGCCCCGGTAGTCCGACTGCGGAAGCGTACACTCTTGGGTGGACTTTGAAAACCGACCACTACCCGAACCCGACGATGATCGGCAACTCTCGTTGCAACGTGCGAAGTGCTCAAGCGAGTAGCGGCAGTTGGGGGCCGGAACCCGCGTCCCCCGGATCGTCAGCCGGGTCTGCGAACCTTCTCAATTCCGGATACTTCTGAATCAGCGTAGACGGAGCGGAAACTCGCTTACCCGTCACCATCGCCTTCAATTCCAGCGCATTGACGCCTGCCTTACTTTCGAAATGATTGTTGGTGATGACATAGGTTGCCTGCGCCCTCTCTGCAAGGTTTGCGATGCGCGTTCTCCATTCGCTCACTTCCCTCTCGCTGTAGAGATAGTTATAGCGGTCATCGCGATTGTCGGAATCGAACCACTGATCGTAATTTCGGCCATGCAGACGCACGTAGGCGATGGGCGCAGTGACATATTCGGTGGGGCCAAGCGATTTTCCCAAGACCGGTTGATCAATGTTGCAGAAAGCGACGCTCTTCCGTGTAAAGGAGGCCAGTGTTTCTGGATTGTTCCAGCTTGAGTCGCGCACTTCAACCACACGTGGATATTCAATGAACTGCCGCAGCAGGCGATCCAGATATTCGCGATTGAGTGAAGTGTTCTTGTAGGAAATCGGAAACTGGATGAGCAGAGCGCCCAACTTCCCTTCATTTGCCAGGGCGTCGAGTCCTTCACGGGTCTTGATTTCGTCTTCGTCGGTGGGGCGAATACTAGCGGCCGAAGTGGGCTCCATGATCGAGTTCGGAGAGTGCGTGAAAGCACGATAGAGCTTGGCGGTGAACAAGAATTGCGAGTTGACGGCAGCAACTTTACGGCACCACAGCTTCACCAGTTCTGGCTTCAATGGCCCATAAAAGGAAGTATTGATCTCAGTTGTGTCAAAGAAGCGGGCGAGATATTCCAGCGGGTGCATCTTCCGCTGGCGCATTCCGGGCGGGTAGAAGATGCCGTCCCAATCTTTGTAAGACCAACCTGCCGTGCCGATGCGGATGATCGGAGAATGAGTTCGGCCTTCGCGATCTTGTGCCGTGGATTCCATTGGAGGGGAACCGCAGACGATGGGCAGGAGAAGGCTAACACGCAGCGTTGCGAAGCGAGAAATCCAGCGTCACAGCGGATCTATTGCGGCGGAGTTCCCCGCGCCGACAAAGACTGATTGAGCTGCCGCGCCAATAAATCGACTTGCGTATTGGAAAGTTGCATTTGGCCGTCGACCACAAACTTCAAGCCAGCGCCTCCCGACTCCTGAAACTTGGCGCTCTGGAGTGTTCCCGTATTCTGCACGGCCCCGGGCAACGTCGTCTTGAAATCTGCTCCCGTTTGGACCGCCGCAAGGATGGCCTTGGCGACTTTCTCGCTCAAGTCGGAACCCAGATCGCCGGAGCGCAATTCCTCTCCCATCATGCCTGCGGCATCGATCCGCTTGAACGCGGGGACAATCTTCAAAATGTTCTCTTTATCGACCGAAGGAGTCAGTCGAAGCTCAACAGTGCCCTCGCCTTCCCCAAGTTCGGTGGGCGTTTGGCCGAATGCGCGCGAACACGACCAACGTTCAAAGTGCAATTTCAGAGTCAAAGAACTCGCCGGATCCGCGGCCGAAATAGCCGCTTGGCGGACAGACAGGCGTTCTCCGCAGGATTTCGCCTCGCTGAGCTGGGCGTTCATCACTTCCGAGATGGATTGCTGCAGGTCGGATAAATCGAGGGTCATCTCGAGGCTGAAGTTACGCAGATCACCCTGTGCGGCCATTTGAGAAAGGACTCCGGTGGTGCCCACGGAAATGGTTCGATCGGCAATGACGGCGTTATTCCGAACCTGCGGAAAATTGAAGCTGAGGTCTTCACTGCTGGCGAGCGTAATGCCCATGTCACGGCCAAGGGCGAGTTGAATGTTCGCGAACTCGGTAAGCGCCTTGGCGGTAGCGGCAGCGTATGCCGAAACGTCAGCATTGGCAGATTCGGACTGCACGGACTGATCGAGCCGGTGAGCCTCTTGTTCAAGATCGGAATCCGCTTTTTCCAGCCGCTTGGTGGTGTCTTTCAATCCAGATTTCTGCGCCGGCGAGAAGCCATCCTGGAATTTCTTGTTACCGTCGCGCGCATTCTCGAGCGATTGATCGAAAGGAGCGATGCCCTCGCGTCCCGTTTTTCCTTCCGCAAACGCGCTCAGCTTGTCTTTGGCGGCATTGGTCGCATTCACGAGATCCTGAAACGCTGCGATCTGCTGAGTGGTCGCCTGCACGGCCAACGCCTGGTGAAAATCTTTAAGCGTGTCTTTTTCATCCACACCGTCGGGCCGGCCAGATTCGCCAGCGATGCCGGTCCCCATCCCATGTCCGCCGTGATGTTGCGCCGTTGCCAAAACCGGGCAAACCAGCAGGCTTGCACCAATAACCATCGCGGCCATAGGAGCCCGATACTTTTCTACCCGAAACATGACAAATCTCCCAACCGCCCCAGGATCGACATGGAACATTTCAAGAAACCGCTGCGTTAGAAACACCTTGATTTACTAGACATTCAGGCAAACTGCCCGCTTAGCTTGTCCTACCGCGCCGGAAAAGGCCACACCTTTTACAGTTCTTTGCAAAATATAAATTCCATTCGCCCAAACATTCAAGGCGAGAAGTGGCCTGCTTCTCGAAGCTTGCTGTCTCAGACTCGTTAAGGCTGAAATCATCTGCAAGTGCTAGGCTAGAAGTGCGGTTTTCGTTTGTGACCCAGGCTTTCATGGATCTCATAATCAGCGGAGCAATCGGGTTGTTATTTGGCAGCCTGTTGATTTGGCTGGCGCTGCGCTCGCGCTCCGCGGCGGTAAGCGCTCGTTTGTCATTCACCGAGAGGGAGTTAGCTTCCGCCAAGTCTGATCTCGCGCGGCTCTTGCAGGAGACGTCAGGAGCTGGTTGCCGGCCGGGCAAGGCTAGAGTCCTCCCTCGAAGCGGAGAGAAGAGCCAGCAGAGAAAAAATCGATTTACTGACGAAAGCTGGAGACGACTTACAAAACGCATTCAAGGCGCTCGCGGCGGACGCACTAAAAAGCAACAATTCTTCGTTCCTGCAAATCGCGCAGGAGACGCTGAAGCGATTCCAAAGCGAAGCCCGGGGAGATCTCGAGGCCCGGCAAAAAGCCGTTGTGGATCTGGTCGCTCCGGTACGGGATTCCCTGAGCAAAGTCGACGCTCAGATCCAGCAGATGGAAGTCGCGCGCGGGCAAGCTTACGGCGATCTCAAGGCACAGGTGCAGTCGCTAATCACCACGCAGAAAGAACTGCAATCAGAAACCGGCAACCTGGTGCGCGCGCTGCGCACGCCCAATGTTCGCGGACGCTGGGGGGAAATCCAGTTGCGGCGAGTGGTCGAGATCGCGGGAATGTTGTCCTATTGCGACTTCGCCGAGCAGGAGACCATTCACGGCGAAAGCGGCCGGCTGCGGCCGGACCTGGTGGTGAAACTTCCGGGCGGCAAGAGCGTTGTGGTGGATGCGAAGACTCCTCTGCAAGCGTTTCTCGAGGCATTTGAGACGACTGACGAAGATGCGCGGCGCTCATGCCTCGCGAATCACGCCCGCCAAGTTCGGGATCACATGAAGACCCTCAGCGGGAAGAATTACTGGGAGCAATTCGAGGCGACTCCCGAGTTCGTCGTGATGTTCCTGCCCGGCGAGACCTTCTTCAGCGCAGCGCTCGAACAGGATCCCGGGCTGATCGAGCAGGGAGTGCTGCAGCGTGTCATCCCCGCGTCCCCCACGACGCTGATCGCGCTGCTAAAGGCTGTCGCTTACGGATGGAACCAGGAAAAACTAGCGCGTAATGCCCATGAGATCAGCAACCTGGGGAAAGAATTACACGACCGGCTGAGAAAACTTGCGACTCACATCACAGGAGTCGGGACTAATCTTGACCGCGCCGTGGAGGCCTACAACCAGGCGGTCGGTTCGCTCGAGAATCGTGTTCTGGTCTCGGCGCGTAAGTTCGCGGACCTCGGGGCGTCGGTGGCGGAAGATATTCCCGAACTCGAGCCCATCGAAACCACCGCGCGCGCTTTGTCGTTCGAATGGGACGACGAACCTACCGAAATCCCCAAGAACGACCGTCGAGCTGGATAGCAACGGACGAACGCCGGCGAGCTGGATCGAGCAGTTCCCGTCGAGGGACAGACGACCTTCCAACCTCGGTAACGACATCTTCTAAGCGCTGTATATTCCTAAAAACCCGAATCCATCAAACGAACTGCGGGAGTGTAACCTTAACAATTTCAAGGGAAAACAGATACTAAATCTCACATAAACATCCCAAAAGGCATAGTTTGCGTTCGAAAATGCATCTATAATGTTGGAAACGGTTTCATCTGCTGGACTTAGCGGTTCGGAAACGGGGATTCGGGTGGCAGCGAACTTGCTCAATGAGGACCAGTGGGAGCTTACTTCCACACCTCAGCCCACCAGGGGCTCGGGGCTAGTGCCGAAGCCCATGAATCGGGAAAGCCAAGCTCGCTTTGTCGCAGTCCTGCTGTTCTTGCTGACGGTAGCTGCCGTAGTCTTTGCCGGCTTCAACTTCCAAAAAGAACGAGAGTCTGCCGTTCCCGACGACGGGGTTTGGTGGATCGAGCATGGCGGAAGCATGGTTGCGGACCGCGTCGATCCCTACGGACCTGGCGCGAAAGCCGGGATCAAGGCTGGAGATCAGCTGGTTTCAATCAATGGCCAGGAGATCAAAAGCACCCCAGGATTGGTGCGCCAGCTCTATACGACGGGCGTCTGGTCGAAGGCGTCGTACTCATTGGTTCGACACTCCGTCCCTCTTGACTCGAGTGTCATTCTGGCTCCAGCGGATCGCTCGCTCAATCTTTCCTTACGCCTGATTGCCCTGATTTACCTCGGAATCGGCGTCTACGTCTTGTTGCGTCGCTGGACCGCTCCGGGATCCACTCATTTCTACGTATTTTGCCTGGTTTCTTTCATCGCGTATTCGTTCAAGTACACGGGCAAACTCAACGACTTTGACTGGATCATTTACTGGAGCAACATTGTCGCCTGGGTCTTGCAGCCTGCGCTATTTCTGCATTTTGTTCTGACCTTTCCGGAGAAGCGGCAATTCGTACGGCAGCGTCCCTGGCTGCTGGCCTTCGCCTACGTCCCCGGCGCTGCCTTGCTCATCCGGCACATCATTGCTCTGAGGCTGGCGCAGGCGAGCGGCATTCTTCGCTGGGACATGGATCGCCAGGAAATGGCTTACGGGGCGCTGCTGTTCATCATCTCCGCAGCAGTTCTCTGGTACAGCTATCGCCGGGCCAGCATCACCATCCTGCGACAACAGTTGAAATGGGTGACCCGCGGCACGATTCTCGCCATCGTTCCCTACACGCTGCTCTACGTGATCCCTTACCTGATGGGATCGCTGCCGGGAACGTGGATGAAGCTGTCCGTTCTGTTTCTGGGATTGCTGCCGCTGACGTTCGGCTATGCCATCTTCCGCTACCGGCTGATGGACGTCGATTTGATCTCCAAGCGCGTGGTCGTTTATACGGTCGCCGCCGCGGCCGTGGTGGGAATGTATTTTGCTCTGGTCGCAGGGGTGGCGGAACTCGTCCACATGCAGAAGCCGGGGACCGGCCCGTTGGGTCTGATCCTGGCGGTTGTCGTTACCGCACTGCTGTTTGACCCGATACGCAAGTGGATTCAAGACCGCGTTGACCATCTTTTCTATCGAACTGTTTACGACTATCGCCGCACGCTGATCGAATTTGGACGCGAACTGAGTTCGGAAACCGATCTGAACGCCTTGGTCTCTTCCGTGGTGGATCGGCTGTCGCGTACCCTGGCGGTCGATCGCATTGCAATTTTCCTGAGGGCTGGAGAAGAGGCGGAGCAGTTCGTTCTTTCGAAATCAGTCGGCATGAATCCCGTTGGCAGGCTCGATCTGACATTCCTGAGCGAGCCGCGCTCGGATCTTGCCGGCCACATGTTCTTTGAGAACACACATCAGGTGCCGCGCGAAACGGCTGGATCGCAGGACGCAATTGCCAAGCTGGATCTCAACTATTACATCCCTTGTCGGGCCCGGCAGAGGACGGTCGCGGTCGTGGGATTGGGCAAGACGAGCAAAGGAGATTATCTCTCCAGCGAAGACATTGAACTACTCGAGACCCTGGGTGGGTATCTCGGAATCGCGATCCAGAACGGCAGGCTGTACGCTTCCTTGCAGCAGAAAGTAGCCGAATACGAGCGCCTGAAGGACTTCAACGAGAACATCGTCGAGTCCATCAACGTAGGGGTGATGGCGCTCGACATGGAAGACCGCGTCGAGAGTTGGAACGCGCAGATGGAAGTCATGTACGCCCTACCGCGGTGGCAGGCTCTGACTCAGTCGGTGCGGAGCGTCTTCCCAGCGGAATTCGTCGACGAGTTCTACCGGGTGCGGCAGAATCCCGGCATCAACAACCTGTACAAGTTCCGCCTGCAAACTCCGGCTGGAGAGACTCGCACGGTCAACGTCGCCATTGCGCCGCTGGTGACGCGCAAGTTCCAGGTGATTGGCCGACTCGTCATCATGGACGACATCACGGAACGAGTAGAACTCGAGAGCCAGCTCTCGCAAGCCGACAAGCTGAGTTCGATTGGTCTGTTAGCAGCCGGTGTTGCTCACGAAGTCAATACTCCCCTGGCTGTGATTTCTTCCTACACGCAGATGCTCGCCAAGCAACTGCAGGGCGACCCGCAGAAGTCCGGACTGCTCGAGAAGATCACGAGGCAAACTTTCCGTGCGTCGGAAATTGTCAATAACCTGCTGAACTTCTCACGCACCAGCGGAACCGAATTCGGCGACGTCGATATCAATAAAGTCATCAGCGACACGCTGGCGCTGCTGGAACACCAGTTCAAGACCGCAAAGATCCAAGTTCGGACGGACCTTACCGGAGGGATTTCTGCGATCCAGGGAAATCCGGGCAGGCTGCAGCAAGTATTTCTCAACCTGTTTCTTAACGCCAAAGATGCCATGGCGGGCGGCGGCGAACTAAAGGTCGCGACGTCCAACGGCGAAATGGTAAGCGTCAGAGTTACCGATACGGGTTCCGGTATTGCTCCGGAGCACATTCAGCGTATCTATGATCCGTTCTTCACGACGAAGACGGCACCCCAGGAGGGCCAGAACCGCGGCACGGGACTCGGTCTCTCCGTCACTTACGGCATCATTCAGGAGCATGCCGGCAAGATTCGAGTGGAAAGCGATCCGGGATCGGGCACGACGTTCGCCCTGGATTTTCCGCTGAGCAGGAAGGCAGTGCATGTCTGAAGCAGCAGTCATTTCTCGCGGCACGATGAACGGTAATCCAGTACCGGCAGGATCGGTGCTCATCATCGACGACGAGGCCGCGATTCGTGAGTCTCTTCAGACCTTGCTGGAGATGGAGGGCTTCGAAGTAGAAACTGCGGTGACCGGAGAGGACGGACTTGCGGAGGTAGCCGAACGCCCGTTTGATCTCGTACTTCTCGATCTGGCGCTTCCAGGGCGCGACGGAATGGATATCCTCTCCGAGATCCGAGCCCACGACTCGCGCCTACCGGTCATCATGATCACCGCCTTCGGCACGGTAGAGAACGCGGTGCGGGCGATGCAGTCCGGCGCAACGAATTTCGTACAGAAGCCGTGGGATAACGAGAAACTGCTGGCCGACGTGCGCACCGCGGTGGGGTGGCGCCGGGCGGAAGAAGAAAATGTCCAGCTCAAGCGCGCGCTGAAGCAGCGCTACAACTTTGAAAACATTGTGGGCAAGAGCGAGCCCATGCTCAAGATTTTCGATTTGGTCGCCCAAGTGGCCAACAGCCGCTCCACGGTGCTCTTGCAGGGCGAAAGCGGGACAGGTAAAGAAGTGATTGCGAAAGCGGTCCACCTGAACTCGCCGCGACGCGACAAACCGTTCGTTCCCGTGAATACGGGTTCGATGCCCAACGATTTGTTGGAATCGACCCTCTTCGGCCACGTCAAGGGAGCGTTTACCAGTGCGATCGCTTCGAAGAAGGGTCTCTTCGAAGTCGCCGACAAAGGCACGCTGTTTCTCGACGAAATCGCCACCATGGGACTGGAGACGCAGGCCAAGATTCTGCGCGTACTGCAGGACCGGCGTTTTATGCACCTCGGCGGAATTCAAGAGATCCAGGTGGATGTCCGCATCATCGCCGCCACCAATATTGACTTGCGTCAGATGGTCCGGGAAGGCCGATTCCGCGAGGATCTTTTTTATCGCCTGAACGTGATCACCGTGGAATTACCGCCGCTTCGCCAGCGCAAGGAAGATATTCCCCTTCTGGTCGAATTTTTTCTGAGGAAGTACGCGGAAGAAAATAGCCGTCCCGCTCCCCGCGTCACTCCTGAAGCGCTGCGCCCGCTGATGGCTTACTCCTGGCCAGGAAACGTACGGGAACTGGAGAATGTCATCGAGCGCGCCGTCGTTCTTTCTTCCGGGCCCGATATCACAATGGATCTTCTCCCCGAATCCATGATGGGACGGGGCTCTTCGCTCACCCTGCATGACCCACCCTCGGATGCTTCGCTGTTTGAAATCGTCGAAGACGTCGAGCGGCGGGTTATCACCGACATGCTCGAGCGCTGTAACTGGAACCAGACCGAGGCGGCCGAGCGCTTCCACGTTCCTCTCTCTACTCTGAATCAGAAAATCCGCCGGCTGAATATCGAGATCAAGAAAAAGGGCCGCGGGTAAGAAGACAACCTTCTGATCTAGTTACACGCCTTGACCCGCTGATTACCCACTGGCTGATCGCCGACAGCTTTCTCTGTTATATTTCGGACAAGCCCGGAGTCTGGAACTGCCCGACGCGCCGGACTTTGAAATCGCATGGAACTGACCTCGCCCACGGAGTTCGTCAAGCAAAAAGTCCAGGCGGTTCAGGAATACACGCTGCTGGCTGCACAGTCGGTCGGCAATCTCTTCCGCAAGCCTCTCTACTTCGCCGACATGGTCCAGCAAGCGGATCTGATCGGCGTCGGATCGCTGCCGATCGTGGTGCTCACCGGTTTCTTCACCGGTGGCGTACTCGCACTGCAGACCGCGAACACGCTGCAGCGCTTTGGTTCGATCACTCTGATCGGCCAACTGGTGTCCACTTCCATGGTGCGCGAGCTCGGCCCCGTGTTGACCGGTCTGATGGTGGCGGGACGAAACTCCTCCGGAATGGCCAGCGAACTGGGATCGATGGTCGTGACCGAGCAGATTGACGCCATGCGTGCGCTGGGCACCGATCCGATGAAGAAGCTAGTCACTCCCCGCGTGACCGCGACGGTGTTCATGCTGTTTTTCTTGAGCATCATCTCCGATCTCGTTGGACTCGCCGGCGGCTTGATGGTCGCGAAACTGTTCCTAAGCCTGGATGCCAGGCAATACTGGAGCAATGCCTGGCAGGTTTTGGTGCTGCAAGATGTTTTCATGGGATTGCTGAAGCCAGCCATGTTCGGCTTCATTATCGCGACCATCGGTTGTTACTACGGGATGACAGCGCGCGGCGGTACGCAAGGCGTCGGTCGGGCGACTACGCAGGCGGTGGTGGCCGCATCGGTATTGATTCTGGTCACCGATTTCTTCGTGACCAAGCTGTTGATCTCCATCTTGTCGTACAGGTAGATGCATGGCCACGCCGACCGCACCCATCGAACACGCGACTGGTTTCGTACAGCCGCCTTCCAGCGCAGTTATCGTCTTCGAAGACGTTCATCTGGCGTTTGGCGACAATCAGGTGCTGCGCGGTGTCTCGTTCCATCTGCCCGCAGGTGAAACTAAAGCTCTGTTTGGTGTTGCCGGATCCGGAAAAAGCACGATCCTAAAACTCGCGCTTGGCCTGCTGCTTCCGGACTCAGGCCGAATTACAGTTCTGGGCAACGAAGTCACGCGAACTCGGGGAGCAGGATCTGTTCCCGATGCGTGCCAGGCTCGGCATGGTTTTTCAGGAGAGTGCGCTGTTTGATTCGCTCACTGTGCGCGAAAATGTGGCCTATCGCCTGACCGAGGAGCATGGCATCTACGACGACGAAATTGACAACAAAGTACGCGAGTCGCTGCGCTTCGTCGAACTAGAACACACATTGGATCTTTTTCCTTCGGAGCTTTCCGGAGGCATGCGGCGACGGGTCGCGATCGCGCGCGCCATCATCACACGACCGGAATTGCTGCTGTACGATTCTCCGACCGGAGGACTCGATCCGGTTACGTCGAACACTATTGTCGAATTGATTATGAAACAGCGGGACGTCTACCGGACGAGTTCCCTCTTGGTGACTCATCGCCTTCAGGACGCCTTCACCCTGGCGACCCACGAGTTCGACAAGCGGACGAATCAAACGCGAGCGCTGCCGCGGGGGCAATACTGCGATGTTCCGATGAGCTTTCTTATTTTGCGGGACGGAAAAGTAATCTTCGACGGCGACATCCGGCAGTTGGCGCATACCAAGGACGAGTACATCCGCGAATATATTTCCTAAGCCGCGCTCCGACGCCTGCCCGCGCAGCAGATTCCTCGCTTTGCTCGGAATGACAACGATCGAGAGCGCGGCTTTGACACAATAGCGCTTACTTCCCTGCCATCGCCTTTTCCACGTCGTCCGCTTTCGACGGCACCGCCGCGCTCATCTTAATCAGCTTGCCACCGGCATCCACCATAAAGTCGTCTTCGATGCGAACACCGATATTCTCTTCCGGAATATAGATTCCGGGCTCGATGGTGAACGCCATGCCCGGCCCAAGCGGCACTTTGTAATCCCCGTCATCGTGCACGTGCAGACCGATATAGTGCCCAAGACCGTGGATGAAGTATTGGTCGAGCGGCTGGCCGTGAAGATCTTTCCCATGAGACTTGATGTAATCTCTGGCGACCTTATTGAGCGAGTTCTCGGAATCTCCCACGAGCGTCGACTTCCCGGACTGAAACGCCGCGATGGCGGCTTCCTGGGCTCCCAACACGATGTCGTAAATTTCCTTTTGGCGGGCGGTAAAGTGGCCGTTCACCGGAAGCGTGCGGGTGATATCGGCGGCATACATGGAATACTCCGCCGCCGCGTCGATGACGACCACGTCTCCATTCTTCATTGTGTTGGTATCTTCGGAATAATGAAGAACGGTGGAATTGTGTCCCGAGCCGACAATTGGCGCATAGGACGGGCGCTCGCAGCCGCGGCGAACCCATTCGTATTGCATCAGAGCTGAGATCTCGTATTCTTTCACGTTCGGCTTGACGGCTTTCATCGCTGCGAGATGCGCGGCGGCCGAAGCATCCACCGCTTTCTGGATCAGCGCGATCTCTCCAGCATCCTTCACCGTTCGCAGAGAGGTCAGCATCGGCTTGACGTCCTGAAAGAAAACCATCGCGTTGCTGTGTCGCAAGAACCCCACCAGATCTTCGCTGGGAGGCGTGTTTCCCTGCGTGGCCATTTCCGTGTAGACCGTGGGACGTTGATTGGCCAGCAACTTCGCGACTTCCTCGGGCAGTTTGCCCATTTCTTCCACGCGATCGAAACCGGTCAGTTTCGGCGCTTCCGCATCTTCGGCTCCCATTTGGCGTCCGGTGTATTTTTCGAGCCGCAGATTTCGTGGTGGCAAAAACAAGATTTCGGTGTAGGCGCGGGCGGGGACGTCACCCTGAGCATCGGCGGCTGGAGCAATGAGAAGGCCCGCTCCCGGCACGATCACACCCGAGAGATAGTAGAAATTGTTCTCCTGGCGGAACTCATACACCGAGTCCATTGGCTCGAGGGGCGCCAGCAGTACGACAACTCCTCCCGCCTTCTTGGCGAGCGCTTCGCGGCGTGTGTGATAGTCGGCCACCGGTTGACGATCAAGGGCGTAGGCCGCCGAGCAGACGAGTAGCAGGCCAAAACAAACGAATAGCTTCCGCATCAGAATTTTTCCTTTATGAAGGTTTTTGCGAACAACAGGGTGTGACTTCGCCATCACTTCGGCGATGCCAGACTCTTCCCCGCTTGTATGAAGGAATCCACATTGCTTTTGTCGATTAGACCTGAGCCGGTATCCACGAAACTCGGTATCGGCGCGAACGCGTCCTTCGACCAATCGGACATCAGCGAAGAAGGCTTGTGGTGATACAAATTGTCGAGCATCTGCATGCCGACAAAGGCCATGGTGTAGGGCTTTTGCGCAATCGTTCCGGCGATAACGCCTTTCTTGATCCAATCCAGAGTCTCCTGATCGGTGTCCATCGCCATGACGATCTTGCCGGTTACGTGATAGCTGTCGAGCACCCCTGCCACTTCCTTGCCCGATTGCGCCTCGAGACAGACAAACGCGTCCACTTTATCGCGCTCTTTGCCAACAACTTGAGTGGTGGTGTCAAAGGCAATTCTGGGATCACCCTGGATATCAACGACACGGGTAATCTTGATGTCCGGTGTGCGCGCCAGGGCTTCCTTATATCCGCGCAGGCGATCCTGCAGGTTCGACTGGTCCGGCATAGTGAAGACGACCACGTTGCCTTTGCCCTTGAGTTCTTGCGCCAGACGTTGTCCTCCGGTAAATCCGGCCTGGTAGTTGTTGGTTCCGATGAAGAACAGTCGCTTGCTCGAGGGTGCGTCCGAGTCGATGGTGATCACAGGAATGCCCGCTGCGACAGCCTTGTCGATGCTGTCCTTAAGCAGCGCAGGATCGGTGACAGCCAGCAGAATGCCGGTCGCTTTTTTCTGCACCGCCTGATCCAGCGCGTCGCGCTCAGCTTTGGGGTCGTAGGTCTGGGGTCCAGCGAAATCGGAACGTACCTTGAACTGTTCCGCTGCATTGGTGAAGCCGGCTCCCGCAGTTTTCCAATAGGGAACTTGCAGGTTTGCGGAGACCAGAACATAAAACTCGTCGGAATCGTGAGCGCCACCGCAGCTGAGGACAAATACGCTTAGGACAAACAAAGAAGCACAGTGGAGAATTCTGCGCGAGAGCAGCATCGCATCCTCCCTTTCGAAAGTTCGCCACCAAGGCTTACGCAATGAACCCGGTTAAGAACTTTCAGCGACAGGATTGTAACCGAGCGGTCAAGGGAAGGCCAGTCAGCAGCGGACTGGAGTGGTCTGAACAAACTTTCGCTGAATATCTCTGACCGCGAAGGGTCGAATCAATTGATGCCTAAACCCCGACAGGGAACGGCTTGGTGTGTGTGGTCGCTCTTGCCGACGCGCGTCCGAATCGGCCCTGCAGCAAAGACATTAACCCCGTGTACCAGTAGCCCAGCACAAAGAGCAACAGAAACGGGACCGTGATGTAGTTTTCGTTTTCTACCGCGTAGTAGACCGTAAGCGCGAAATAGGCGCCGATCAGAAGTTCTACCCATGGAATCCAGCCCAGCCGCTTGCGGTATTTGGTCGCGCCGACTCTGTCCTGCTTCGAGACAACGCTGTACTTCGGCGTACGCGCGAAGGCGCTCTGCTTGCCGATTAGAGCCTCGATCACTGCCTTGGTGTTGGTAATGGTCAATCCAATTCCCAGAGCCATCAGAAATGGCAGATAGATCAGGGCGCGCGGCCAGCTGCGGGGAAACAGCTCGCGCTGCGACACCAGATAAAAACTTGAGATGGAAAATGTTGACGCCATGAACAACGGCAGATCGATGTAGAGCATCTGAAACCAACCCTGATAAAAACGAATGATCATGGCCGGCAACAGCAAAACCGACAGCATAATCATCAGCGGGTAACTGATGTTCGCAGTCAGGTGATACCAGGCTTCCAATTTTGTATGGAAAGGCGCGTCGCTGCTCAAAACCCGCGGCAAAATCTTCTTGCCGGTCTGCATCAGTCCTTTTGCCCAACGTGCCTGCTGCGTCTTGAAGGCAGTCATCTCCACCGGCAGTTCGGCGGGACATTCGACATCTTGCAGGTAGATAAACTTCCATCCTTTGAGCTGCGCGCGATAAGAGAGATCGGTGTCCTCGGTCAAGGTATCGTGCTGCCAGCCCCCGGCTTCTTCGATGGCTGCGCGCCGCCACATCCCGGCCGTACCATTGAAATTGAAAAACAAACCAGTGCGCGCGCGGCCCGAATGTTCGAGCACAAAGTGACCGTCGAGCAGGATCGCTTCCACTTCTGTCAGGAACGAGTAATGACGGTTAAGGTGCGTCCAGCGCGTCTGAACCATCCCAATTTTCGGATCGGTGAAGTGATGGATAGTAAGCAACAGGAAATCTTCCGGCGGCGTGAAGTCGGCGTCGAAGATGGCGATGAACTCGCCTTTGGCCGATAGCATGCCTTCGGCCAGAGCTCCAGCTTTGAAGCCGTGACGATTGGTGCGATGAAGATAGCTGATCGGATTGCCCAGTGCCGCGTACCTCTCGACCAGGGAGCGCGCCACTTCGACGGTCTCGTCGGTCGAATCATCCAGCACCTGGATATCGAGCTTTTCGCGCGGATAATTCAGCTTGCACACGGCCTCCAGCAAGCGTTCAACAACGTACTGCTCGTTGAAGATGGGAAGCTGCACGGTGATCCGGGGCAAGTCTTCAAAATGCGAAGCGGGTTCGGTGGTTCGGTTCTTGCGGTGCTTGTAGTAGAGATACACCAGAACATAGCGGTGCATCCCGTAGCCGGCCAACAAGATCAACACGATGAAATACGGGATCAGCAACGCCACGTCGAAAGCATTGGCGCGGTAAAGTCCGCGAAATGTGGTGTCGAGAAAATGCTGGCGGATGTAGTGCGCGATGCCCCTGGGCGCGGCCGATGCCAGTATTGCGGTCAGAATGATGTCAGCAGTCAAACAAGGAATCCGGTAGAACCAATATATTACCGGAATTCGCCTCATCCTTCCCCCAGACGGTAGCGTCCGGACAGTGCCGGGACGCTACCTCTGGAAAAATGAATGAAGGCGTTCTTCCCCTTAAGCGGCCACCTGCTGGCTCTGCCTGAAGAACGCCAGTAGTTCCTCGTTCACTCGATCTTTCAGCGTGGAACACATTCCGTGCGGCGCTCCGGCGTATACCTTGAGGGTCGCCCCTCGAACCAACTTGGACGACAGCATGGCCGAGGCGCCTATCGGAACGATCTGATCGTCGTCGCCATGCAGGATCAGAGTGGGTACATCGATTTTCTTCAGGTCCTCGGTGAAGTCTGTCTCCGAAAACGCCTTGATGCAGTCGTAACATGCATTAAACCCCGCCTGCATTCCTTGCATCCAGAAGGAATCGCGCAGGCCCTGCGAAACCTTTGAGCCGGGGCGGTTCGCACCGTAGAATGGCGCGCTCAAATCCTTGAAGAATTGCGAGCGGTCGGTCAGGACTCCTGCTCGGATGCCATCGAAAGCTTCCATCGGCAAGCCGCCGGGATTGGACTCCGTTTTGAGCATCAATGGCGGCACCGCTCCAATGAGCACGGCTTTGGCGACGCG
Source organism: uncultured Acidobacteriota bacterium (assembly GCA_963700225.1). Lineage (GTDB taxonomy): Bacteria > Acidobacteriota > Terriglobia > Terriglobales > Acidobacteriaceae > Sulfotelmatobacter. The sequence goes on along the minus strand of CAVOWU010000005.1, from coordinate 73,411 downwards.
ACTAGTGCCGTGTCGGCCGAGATAGCGCGCCACTTCGCCTCCGCCGGTAGAGTGGCCGACGTGTATGGCATTCTTCAGATCAAGCGCTTCCACCACTGCCGCGAGATCGTCGGCATAGGTATCCATATCATTCCCATTCGATGGCTGGCTCGATCGTCCGTGGCCGCGCCGGTCGTGGGCGATACAGCGATATCCACGCGAGGCAAGAAAAAACATCTGGTCTTCAAAAGCGTCCGCGCTCAGGGGCCAGCCGTGGCTGAAAACGACGGGCTGTCCGGAGCCCCAGTCTTTGTAGTAAATCCGAGTTCCGTCTTTCATTAAGATCGCACTCATAACAACTCCTTTGGTTGTGAAATCGGGATTAATTCCTCAAGCAGCTTTTTTCGAGACCGTAGTTTTGGAAGTCTCGGCGCTTGCGCCTGCCGGATGAAATCGCTTGACGGCGAACGCCGTCAGCACGACGAACAATGCCAGCACCAGCAATTGCGCGATTGCGAATGGCGGCTCTTTCTGGGTGGGAGCCAACGCCCTCAGCGCGGACACCTTTTCGAACGATTGAACGACGAACACAAACACATTGAAGTAGAGTGCAACGGAAGCCGTAACAACGTAAATCCAGCGCCAAGCACCGCTCATGTGCAGTCCGTATCGAGCGACGAGTGTGATTGCCAGCACGACGAGCGACAGGATGCCAACCACGATCCCTGGCGTAATGTGTTCATTCGAAAATGCAAAACCGGTAAGGCTCGTTGCGATTGTGGTCGAAAGAAAAAGGGCAGTCCAGCGGTCGAGCCGCTTTGAGGCAAGAAACCCATACATCACGATGAGTCCTGATGCGATCCCCACAAGGCTGATCAGGACATGAAGCAGAGTAAATGTTGCAGTGGTCATCCCCAGAATCACGATGAACCTCCTATGTGGGTTCTGATTCTACTCCCGCGTCAAAAGATCCACTATCTGGTTTTCAACTCCAGGAATTCTGTTTCTTGCCGTGCCCGGTTGCCCCAGTGCCCTGTCTAGGCTACAAATAGAAACATCCATGGAACCCAGGCCGTCGACTCGTGAAGTGGCGGATTCGGCCCTGCTTCGAACATGGACGCAAATTTGCTCTTCTCCCGCCAGGATCGCCTTCGTTGCACTGCTGCTTCGCGTCGCATGGATCCTCATCGGGCATACTTACCGATTCAAGAGCACGGACGCCAACTTCGGATTCGGATGGGAGATGGGCCGGATTGCGGCCTCGCTGGCCTCAGGACACGGGTTCAGCAATCCTTTCGGCGGGCAAACTGGGCCGACAGCGTGGGAACCTCCGCTTTACCCATACTTAACGGCCGCGGTCTTTGTGATCTGTGGAATCTATTCGAAGACTTCGGCGTTTGTGTTGTTAACGTTCAATAGCGCCTGCTCCGCCCTGACCTGCATCCCTATTTTCCTGATCGCGCGCCGAATGTTTTCCGTCAAGGTGGCAACCTGGTCGGCTTGGGCATGGGCTTTGCTTCCTAACGTGATGTTTTGGTGTACACGATGGGTCTGGGAGACAAGCCTGTCGGCGTTGCTGCTGGCGATGATTTTCTGGGTCGCGTTGACCATGGAAGATCACGATGACTGGACTCCGTGGTTCGGGTTTGGGCTGCTATGGGGGATCGCCGCACTGAACAGCACGTCCCTGTTGTCGTTTCTACCGGCAGCGGGATTGTGGGCTTGGTACAGGCGAGCCAAACACGGCAAGCGATCGTTCGCCGGTGTTGCGCTGGCATCCGTGGTTTTCTTTGCGTGCATTGCGCCCTGGCTGGTCCGGAACTACGAGACCTTCGGCAAGTTCATCTTCATTCGCGACAACTTTGGCGCGGAGCTTCGCATGGGTAACGGTCCCGGCGCCGACGGCACCTGGATGGAATACCTCCATCCCTCGCAGAACTTGTATGCCATGCGGCAATACGAATCGATGGGCGAACTGGCCTATATCGCGACGCGCAGGCAGGAGGGAGTCGACTACATCAAGGCCGACTATTCACGATTTGCGGTGCTCTGCCTGAAGCGATTCGTCTACTTCTGGGCTGGACCGCCCAAGGCCACCCAGCCCGCGTGGATGAACGAGGCGAAGAACTCGCTCTATCTGGCTTCGTCGCTTCTGATGTTTTGGGGCTTGGGACGGGCGTTACGGTTGGGTAAACCGGGGGCGTGGCTTCTATTCTGGTTGATGTTGATTTTTCCCGCCGTCTACTACGTAGTCTTTCCAGCTCCGCGCTACCGGCATCCCATTGAACCCGAAATGGCCATCCTTTGCGTATTTCTGCTCAGCGAGACTGGAAAGAAGGCTACGGCTTCTCTTCTAGATCGATCTTGAGCGAGAATGCCGGACAGGGCGGTTCCGCGCCCGCGACGCAGGCCCATTGTTCTTCGCAGATATAACAAAACAAACCCCACTAGCACGTTGATTCGATTGTCTGTGAGCCAGATGAACCAGGGAACGTCACTGAGGTAACTTTCGTATCTTGATGGTCAGCCGACGCTGGAACCGCTCTATATTCCGTTCGGCCTCTCACGAATCGCGAACCGCAACGTCTAACCTGCTGAAAGGAAGAGCCATGAATCGTAATCGTCGACATGCCGCATGGTTGGGAGCCGTTTCGGGGACCGCTTGTGCCCTATTCATGCTCGCTTTGGGAGCACACGCCTCCGATCATCGAGGAGCTCTCACCGAGGAATTCCACCAGACCTACACCATCTCGGCAGACGGCCGGGTAGAACTCGACAACATCAATGGCGCGGTTCACATTTCCAGCTGGGATCGGAACGAAGTGAAGGTCGACGCCGTGAAGTACGCCGACACCAAGGAGCGCTTGGACGAGGCCAAGATCGAAATTGATTCCGGCAAGGACTACCTTTCGATCCGCACCAAATACCCCAATCACGACAACACATGGAACTGGGGATCACACAACAATCCGGCAGGAGTGGAATACACGCTGACGGTGCCGCGGGCGATAAGGCTGGACGAGATCAAGTTGATCAATGGATCGCTCGACATTTCTGGCGTGAGCGGTGAAGTTCGCGCCTCTTGCATTAACGGACGGCTGGAGGCTCACGACCTTGCCGGGCGCGCTGAACTGTCAACCATCAATGGAAGACTGGATGCGAAGTTCGACCAGCTTGCCGGCCAATCGGTCCAACTGAATTCGGTGAACGGCTCGGTCGATCTGACCATCCCCTCTGACTCGAACGCGGAAGTCGAAGCCAGCACGGTCTCCGGGGGAATCAACAACGACTTCGGCCTGCATGTGAACAATCATCGTTTCGTTGGGCATGACTTGCGCGGAGAACTCGGCAACGGTGGCACTCACATCAAACTGTCGAACGTGAACGGCAGGGTTGAGATTCATCACGCGCAGGACGGCCACGCGATGAGCCCGGCGAAGGACCGCGGTCAGCGCGATAAGGACGACGATGACGACAGCGAGATCTAGCTTCTAGTAGATCGTATAGCCCGGAGCGGGCGTACGCAGATCAGGTTTCGAAGCCGTCAGCAGCAGCGCGCCTTCGCGCTTGAACGCCCGCAGATCGTCGAGGCTGTTGAACGATTTTGTCTTGTAGTCGTCGGGAGTCGGCGTGTCATCGGGTATGCGTTGTGCCTCGACGTTTTCAAACGCGTGCTTCTCAAGCAAATCTATGTACTCGGCTGCAGAGCGCACGTGGACTGGAACCTTGAGCTTGTCGACCCACTGCAGCGAGTACTGGTTATCTTTGTACAGATTAATCAGAATGAATAGCTTGCCTCGCGGCGCCATGACGCGAAATAGCTCCATCAGCGCCCGGTCCTGGTCCGCGTAGTAATAGAAAGATTCAACCGAAAGCACCTTGTCGAAGAAGTTCTCCTCCCACGGAATCTGCTGCGCCGAGCCCCAGACATAGAGAATGTTTTCGAAATCCTTGGAGACCTCGCGGGCCTGGCGCACCATTTCATCCGACACATCAACTCCGACAACCTGTCCGAATCCTTCGGGACCTTCGCCCACCAAGCGGGCGAGCAGGCGCGTTGCCCAACCGGAGCCGCATCCGAGATCGAGCACGCGCTCGCCCGGACGCAGATTCATCAGCCGGATCGTCTTCTCCGTGATGTCGAGATGATGGCGCTCCATCTTCTCGCCCTCGCCGGCGGCAGCCCAGCGGTTGAACTCATGTTGCAGTTTTTCGTCGGGAGTCTGTGGTTTATCGGGCATGGCTCTTAATTGTAGCGCCAGAGTTCGCGCGCTCGCAGCGTTGGTGGGTGCTTCCGCAGCCGGACTCGACTCTCGAGATGTCGAAGGGACGGCAGGACCGATCGTATGCTACAGTTCTGTTCCTCATGGCGACAGGCCCGCAGGATGCGCCCCCACAAACTGACTCGGGGACACTTTACTGTCCGAACTGCGCGCGAGAAGTGAATGATCCGCTGACCTGCGGCGATTGCTCGGCCGTAATCTGCCGTCGCTGCGGCACTCCCCTGGAATCGTCCGACGAACTGGGAATCGGATAATGGAACCCGCCCTCCCCGCGGTCTCCGTAACCCCGTCCTCCGTAGAAACATCCGGTGCGAACGGGCAGCCCACCCTCGTTCGCGGACTCGGCCTCCTCGATTCCGTATTACTGCTGGTTAGCGGCATTATCGGGTCGTCGATCTTTTTAACGGCGAAAGACATTGCCAGCCCGCTTCCTCAGCCAGCCTTGTTTTTGTTGGTCTGGGTGCTGGGCGCCTTGATTTCCCTTTGTGCCTGCTTCGCTTTCGCCGAGTTGGGATCCATGTTTCCCGATTCCGGCGGCCAATACATCTATCTGCGCGAGGCCTACGGCGACTTGATCGCGTTCCTCTATGGCTGGATGTTATTCGCGGTTGCCAATGGCGGATCGATCGCGGCGTTGTCCGTCGCGTCGGCAGCTTATTTTGGACAAGTAGTTCCGTTCGTATCCCAAGAACACGTTTTGTTCTCCATCGTTGGAGTGGCGATCACGCGGGCGCATGTTTTCGGACTGGTTCTGATTGCGGTCCTGACCTGGGTCAATGTGGTTGGATTGCGTTGGGGTGCGATGCTGCAGAACGTCTCCACATGGACCAAGTTTGCGGCGATGGCGGCATTCGTCTTTCTGGGCTTCGCTTTCGGCAAAGGCCACTGGTCGAACTTTCGTGGGAACGGAGTTCCTTTGACCGCGGGGCTGGGTCCGGGCGCGTTGATTTCGGCGCTGGGCGTGGGCTTGATCGCGGTCTTCTGGGCCTACGATGGATGGGTCTACATCACCTGGGTAGCAGGCGAAGTCAAGGAACCGCGGCGGAACGTGCCGCTTGCCATGGTGCTCGGCGTGTTGGCGGTGGGTGCGATCTACATCGCGATGAACGTGACCTACCTCTACGCAATGCCGATCAAGGAGATCGCGGCGCACGAAACCATCGCGCATGCGGCCGCCCAGGTGCTGTTCTCGCCGCGAGCCGCGGTATGGCTTTCGCTCATGATCGCGATCTCGTGCTTCAGCGCGGCCGCCACCTGCACTCTTTCGGGCGCGCGCGTCTATCTTGCCATGGCCCAAGACGGTGTCTTCTTCAAGCGTATGGCGGTTATTCATCCCAAGTGGCGAACGCCGGCCTTCAGTTTGATCGGACAAGCCGTCTGGGCCGCGGCGCTCACTCTGAGCGGACGATACGACCAGCTGTATACATACGTTATCTACGGCATGGTGCTCTCATACACGCTGACTGTGATCGCCTTGTTTTGGCTGCGATGGAAGCGGCCTGACATTCCGCGGCCCTATCGCTGCACGGGATACCCGTGGCTCCCGGCAATCTATATTTTGATCGGCGCGGCGTGGACGCTCAACACGATCATCACTCGCCCTACCGAAGCATTCTGGGGAACTGTGATCGTGCTGGCCGGCGTACCTTTTTATTGGATGTGGAAGCGCAGTAAGCGGAAAGCCTCGATGGCGTAAATCGGTCTCGCAATGGCAGGTCAGCGCCTCTACTGAATTTCATCTTGCGTGCCGGTAGGCGTAGTGTTATTCCTCTGTTTCTTGCTTCCGAGACCACGCCCTTGGCCGATCCCAATCCGAAGCGGCAAGCAGACGACATCGGCTTTCTCTCGCCCGGCGTTTCGATCGCCGAAGTGGAAGATCCCAACCGTCCGCGGCAGGTCATGGGGTTCCGCGATCTCCTGCTCTTCTATGTGATCACGGGAATCAGTTTGCGGTGGATCGCCACCGCCGCCGCCGCCGGACCGAGTTCGATTATCGTCTGGATCGGTGCCTGGTTCTGTTTCTACACGCCGCTGGCGCTTTCCGTCCTGGAGCTTTCTTCGCGTTATCCCAACGAAGGCGGCTTATATGTTTGGAGCAAGCGCGCGTTCGGAGATTTCTCAGGCTTCCTTTCGGCCTGGACCTATTGGACCAGCAACCTACCCTACTTCCCTGCCGTTCTCTACTTCGCAGCCAGCAACATCCTCTTCATGCGGCAAGCGGCGTGGCAACACCTCTCCGGTAACGCGACTTTCTACATTGTCTTTTCCCTGCTCACGTTGAGCGCGGCCACGTTGATGAATGTCGTCGGACTGGATGTCGGCAAGTGGCTGCACAATGTCGGAGCGCTCGCGATGTGGATTCCTGTCGGCATCGTCATCGTCCTGGGATTCGTCGCCTGGCATCGCTACGGCTCAGCCACTTCCTTCACTGTGCACTCGATGATGCCGAGCACCCATCTCAACGATCTGATCTTCTGGTCGGTTCTAACCTTTGCGTTCGGCGGATGCGAAACCGCATCATTCATGGGAGAGGAAATCAAGAATCCACGACGCACAATTCCGCTCGCGTTGCTTGCAGGCGGCCTGACGGTCACGGTCTGCTACATCCTTGGTACGGTTTGCGTGCTGCTCGCTCTGCCTTCGACAGAAGTGAACAGCTTGCAGGGACTGGTGCAGGCTGTCTCGAAAACCGCGTCCCGCGTCGGATTTCCCGGAGTGCTGCCGCTCGCTGCATTTCTGATTGCGCTCAGCAATATCGGCGCAGCCGGGGCTTACCTGGCCGCCGTCGCCCGACTTCCTTTCGTTGCTGGACTCGACCGCTTTCTGCCTCCGGCTTTTGGAGCGCTGCACCCAAGATGGAAAACACCATGGGTGGCGCTGCTCACGCAGTTTGTGCTTGGCGTAGTGTTTATTTTTCTGGGGCAGGCCGGCACCAGCGTGAAAGGCGCGTACGACGTGCTGGTGAGCATGGGAGTGATCACTTACTTCATTCCTTATCTGTATCTGTTCGCGGCGATGATCAAGTTGCAGGGCGAGCCGGCAGGGCCCGACGTCATTCGGGTGCCGGGAGGAATCGTGATCGCGAAGCTGGTTGCTAGCCTGGGATTTCTCACGACGCTCGCGACCATCGGCTTGTCGCTGATCCCTCAGCCGGATGAGCCCAACAAGCCGCTCGCTGTTTTCAAGATTGTGGGAGGTTGCGGGGCGCTGGTGTTGATCGGAGTTTGGCTTTACGCTGCGGGCAAGCGCCGGGCAGCACGGCCGGCTTGAGCGGCGGCTCTGTGGGGACAGCCGCCATCGGCTGTCCACCGGGCGAAACCCGGCGACTCTTGCTCATTCCCGGCGTGAATCACAAAATCGGCGCGGCGGTTTTTCTGGCTGGATTGAAGAACGGCAAAGTCGCGACCTTCACATTCGTCTTCAGCCGGATCGCCTCGATCGTGACTTCCATCTGCAACGATGTGCCGGGCTTCGAATATCCGGTCTCAATGCTTGCCAGCGCGATCATCTTCTTCAGCGTGGGAGACCAACTCGTTGTCGTCGCTTTCCCGACTTGCCTGTCTCCCGAATAGACCGGGACGGCTACGCGCGACGCTTGCGACGGAGCAGCCGGTGTCAATCCATATCGCTCGTAAAGTTGCTCGACATCCGTCCAGTCGACTTCAAGACCAACAAACTGCCGAGGAACTCCATCCTTCGCATCTTTTTCCAGCGCTCTCTTGCCGATGAAGTTTTCTTTTTCAAGATGCACCATCTTGGCGAATCCCAGCTCGTAGGGCGAGAACTTCTGCGACGCGATCAGCGCTTTCTTCGAACTGGTGTAGTCAACTTCGATCAGAAGCAGGCCAGCTTCGACCCTAGCGACATCGAGCGCCAACATGCCCGCGGCGTGCAAGTCGAACTGCTTGCCTTTGTCGGCGAGAGCGTCCCACACTTTCACCGCATCGTTCCAGGGAATCCAGATTTCGTATCCCAGGTCACCGGTATACCCGGTCCGCGAAATATCAACCGGTACTCCGGCGATCTTTCCGCGGGTAACCCGAAAATATTTCAAGTTCGCGATATCCGCGTCGGCCACAGTGTTCAGCAGCTTTGCCGATGTCGGTCCCTGCAGAGCGAGAGCAGCGACCTTTTCCGAGATGTCTTCGATCTGCACATCCATGTTCAGGCCGTTCTGCCGGAACCATCGCAGGCTGGGATCGGCAGCCGTCCAGCGATAGACGTTCTCCTCCAAACGAGAGATCGTACCGTCATCGATGACTTTGCCTTCTTCATCGCACCAGCAGCAATAAATCACCTGACCGACTTTCACCTTGTTGATGTCGCGCGTGATGATGCGATTGACCAGGCGTGTCGCGTCTTTTCCCGTGATCAGATACTTGTAGAGCGGCGAAATATCGATGAGGGCGGCCGCGTTGCGAATCGCGTTGTACTCGTGCTCGTGATGCACTTCGTACACGCTCACCGTGTAGTAGCCCGACCATTCGCGGTAGCTCAGGCTTTGGCAAAGCGGGAACGTTCTCTCGTGGAATGCGGTTCCGATGGGCAAGGTGAATTCCTCTGCTGCAATCGAATGACTGAATCCGGATTATTGCACGCGCACGTACTCGCGGCAACCGATGGGGCTGCTGACTCTGAGTCACGGCTTCACGCAAATGTGCAGACAAAATCCGCTCTTCCCGATAGAATATCGATTCGACTGACGGTCACTTATGCGCTACGTCCTGCCATCCTTGTGCAGTATCCTTCGAAGCTGGACCGTTCTTCCCAGCGGCCTCTGATTCCTGCCGCCGCACCTTCTTTTCCCAGAGTATTATTGCGTTTCCTGATACCCGAACCCCTCAAGCAAGGCTAGGAGCGAACAGCGAATGGCTGGTTCTAATACATACGATGTCATCGTCATCGGCGGCGGCCACAACGGCCTGGTCAATTCCGCCTACCTGGCGCGAGCGGGAAAGAAAGTACTCGTGCTCGAACGCCGGCACGTTCTCGGTGGCGCTGCCTGCACGGAGGAAATCGTCCCCGGCTTCAAGTTCTCGGTGTGCTCTTACGTTGTCTCCCTGCTGCGGCCCGAGATCATTCGCGATCTCGACCTTCCTCGGCACGGGCTCGAGATTCTTCCCCTCGATGGAACATTCACTCCGATGCCCAACGGCGACCATCTATGGCGCGTGAATGATCATGGCAAGACCCATCGCGAGATTGCGCGCCATTCCCGCGTTGACGCCGAGGCCTACGACGAGTTCGGCAAGGCGATGCAGGCCATGTGCCGCTTCGTGAAGCCGATCCTCAGCATGGTGCCGCCGGATCCGACGACGCTGAATCCGCGCGAACTGATGAAGCTGTTGTTCATCGGAAAGCGCTTCCAGGGCATGTCGAGCTACGACAAGTACAACCAGGTTCAGCTCATGACGATGAGCGCCATCGACTTTCTGGATCAATGGTTTGAAACGGATGTCCTGAAGGCAACGATGTCAGCGTCAGGAATTATCGGCACCTTCCTTGGCGTGCGCTCCCCGGGAACTGCCTACGTCCTGCTGCATCACTACATGGGCGAGATCGACGGAGCGTTTCGTGCCTGGGGATTTGCTCGCGGAGGCACCGGCGCCATCTCGAATGCAATTGCCGACGCAGCCCGCGAGGCCGGGGTTGAGATCCGCACCAAGTCCGGCATCTCGCAGATCATCGTAAAGGACGGCAAGGCCAAGGGCGTGGTGCTGTCGAACGGCGACGAGGTCTACGCAGACGTGGTCTCGTCGAGTGTCGATCCGCGGCTGACGTTCACGCGGTTCATTGAGTCCCAGCATCTGCCCGGAGATTTTCTTGAAGAAGTAAATCGATACAAGTTCCGGGGATCGTCCGGCAAAGTAAATATGGCGCTCGACGCGCTGCCGAATTTCAAATGCATGCCAGGCCCCGGCGCCCACCTGCGTGGCGCAATTTCGATTTCGCCGTCGGTCGAGTACATGGAACGCGCCTATGACGACGCGAAGTATGGCCATTTCTCAAAGCGTCCGTACATAGACATGGTAATTCCGTCGCTGACCGATCCGTCCGTCGCACCGCCGGGCAAGCATGTGATGTCGTGCTTCGTGCAGTACGCTCCGTACAAGCTGGCACCTGGGCTGAACTGGGACGATCAGAAAGAAGCGTTCGGCGATACCGTCGTGAATACGATTTCCGAGTACGCGCCGAACTTGAAGGACATCATCATCCAGAAGCAGGTGGTCACGCCGCTCGATCTTGAACGCGAGTGGGGATTGAGCGAGGGCAACATCTTCCAGGGCGAGCTTTCGCTGGAGCAACTTTTCTTCCTGCGCCCGGTGCCCGGCTGGGCACAGTACCGCACTCCGATCAAGAACCTCTATATGTGCGGATCGGCTACGCATCCCGGCGGCGGAATCATGGGCGCGAACGGCCGGCTGGCAGCGCTGGAAATTCTGAAAGACATCAAGGGAGCGGCATAACCATGGCAGCGCAAACCACAACGAGCCAGCGGGATGTCGTCATTATCGGCGGCGGCCATAACGGGCTGATCACGGCATTTTATTTGGCCAAAGCAGGATTCAAGCCACTGGTGCTCGAACGTAGCGCGCAAGTAGGCGGAGCCGCAGTCACTGACGAGTTTCATCCAGGATTCCGCTGCTCGACCCTGGCCCACACTGCAGGACCGATCCGTCCCGAAGTCATTCGCGACATGCAACTCGAGAAGCATGGGCTGATGATGATCACGCCCGAAGTCTGCGTGACAGCCCTTTCGCCCGACGGGCGCGCACTCACGCTATATCAGGACGTCAACAAATCATCCCAGGAAATAGCAGGCTTCTCGCAGAAAGATGCGGCGAAGTATGCCGAGTTTGAGCAGTCCCTGGGAAAGATCAGCAAGGTAATCGCCGAAGCGCTTGCTACAGCGCCCCCGAACATCGACGATCCCAGCCGCGGCGATTTGTGGAGCATGCTGAAAACGGGCCGCGCCATTCGCAAACTGGGACGGAAAGATATGTTCCGCCTGCTGCGCTGGGGTCCCATGGCAGTCGCGGATCTTGCCTCGGAATATTTCGAAACAGAATTATTGCGCGCGGTGATCGCGGCTCGCGGTGTTTTCGGTACGTTTCTTGGCCCATGGTCCGCCGGAAGCGCTCTGATCCTTTTGATTCGCGCGGCTGGAGACCCTCATCCCGCCGGGTCGGCCTCTCTTGCGGTGGGTGGAATGGGTTCCGTCACCCAGGCGATGGCCTCATCCGCCAAAGCGGCTGGCGTCGAGATTCGCACGAATTCCGAGGTAATTGAGATCCGCGTGCAGAGTGGCGTTGCGACTGGCGTCATTCTCTCGACCGGAGAAGAAATTCATTCCAAAGCCGTCATCTCCAATGCCGATCCAAAACGTACACTGCTCAAGCTGACCGACCCGGTGCACCTCTCGCCGGATTTCGTGCAGAAGCTGCAGCATTACCGCGGCAATGGCACCGTTGCGAAAGTAAACCTCGCGCTCTCGGCGTTGCCGCAGTTTACTGCCCTGAAAAATGGTGACTCTGCCGCACTTCGCGGGCGAATTCATATCGGCAATGAAATTGATTATTTGGAACGTGCCTTCGACGAATCAAAATATGGCGAGTTCTCGAAACAGCCGTATCTCGAAGCCACCATTCCATCCTTGACCGATCCGACGCTGGCCCCCGATGGCAAGCATGTGATGTCGATTTACATGCAATATGCCCCCTATAAGTTGAAGGGGGATTGGGAGCAGCAGCGCAAGGCGCTGGGACAAACCGTTGTCCAGACTCTTGCGCAATACTCTCCGAACCTGCCGGAATTGATCCTGACGCACCAGATCATTACGCCTCGGGATCTCGAAGAGGTTTATGGATTAACCGGTGGGCAGATTTTCCATGGTGACCTGGCTCTCGATCAATTCTTCACGATGCGGCCGTTGCTGGACTGGGCACGATATAAAACGCCGATCGAGAACCTGTATCTTTGTGGAAGCGGCACGCACCCCGGCACGGGATTAACGGGGGGATCCGGAGCGAACGCCGCCCGCGAGATTTTGAAGCAACTCCGGAAGTGATTCCGACGCATGAAATCCTCCGCCATCCTCCTCATCTCCTGCCCCGACCGCAAGGGTGAGGTCGCAACCATTGCCGACTTCATCTATCGACACGGCGGCAATATTCTGCACGCCGACGAGCACGGAGACCAGGAATCCGGCCTCTTCCTGATGCGCGTCGAATTCGATCCCAAAGAGTTCGACATCGACCTGGCAGAGTTCGGCAAGCATTTCTCGCCCGTGGCCGAAGCGTTCGCGATGAAGTGGCGTTTAGCCGAATCGTCGCAGCGGCAGCGGATGATCATTCTGGTTTCGAAGTACGACCACTGCCTGGTCGACCTGCTCTATCGCCACCAGAGCGGAGAGCTTGCATGCGAGATTCCGCTGATTATTTCCAACCACCCGGACAATCAGGCAATCGCCGACTTCTACAAGATTCCCTACGCTGTCGTTCCGGTTTCGAAGAACGATAAGAACGCCGCCGAGGCTAGAATCCATGCGCTCATCGCCGAGCACAAGCCGGATTTCATGGTGCTGGCTCGATATATGCAGATCTTGTCGAACGACTTCGTGAATCGCTATCCGCAGCGCATCATTAACATTCACCACTCGTTTTTGCCGGCCTTCGTGGGTGCGCGGCCATACCATCAGGCATTTGAGCGCGGCGTAAAGCTGATCGGAGCAACGAGTCACTATGTAACCGAAGTGCTCGACGACGGCCCCATCATCGAGCAGGACGTGGTTCGCGTTTCGCATCGCGACACGGTTGAGGATCTCATCCGCAAAGGCCGCGATCTCGAGAAAGTAGTTCTCTCGCGCGCTGTTCGATGGCACGTCGAGAACCGCGTGCTGCTCTACGGCAATAAGACCGTCGTGTTCTAAGAAACGTTCTGCCCCTACCCGCCCCGACAGGACATGTACTTCCGGGAAAATCTTCCCTTGTTGCCAATTGAAGTTCGCTCCGGTGGTAACTTGCACCGTTAGTAACCTTTCGGCTTTACTTGAACATTAGTAAAGTTTTAGAGCGAAGTTGGCTATTGGGAGCAATTCTTGGGCGAAGATCTTCGGTTTGAACTAGCGATTTTGGCCACGGTCCAGGGCTTATACCAGAAGCTCTTGAAGGACACGCTCGGCGGCGAGGTGCCCATTCCGAGCGGTCTCGACGAGGACGCGCTCCGCCATTCCGACCGCGAGTTGCCCAACACTCTGTCGCGAATGTATCGCTGGCTGCATCTGCTGGATATGGCAATCACGCCGGCGATGCTCCGCCAAGCCCTCACTCCGGAAACGGATTCTGAAGTCGCCGAGGCACTCCTGCGTTACTTTGTACGCCGTCGAGAGCCGAGCGACGTCAATCGCGACAAGACAGATCTAATCGCCACATTCCTTTATCGTCATCCAAGAGTTCCAGGCCAGTGGGAGCAGAGCGGATATGGGCTGGATGGCGCGCTGCCTTTATCGCCTTTTGAGATTGCACTCATTGAGATTCTGGCCGACACGGATGTTCCATCCTTGCCTGAAGAGCACGTGCAGTTGCTTCGGCGGTTCGATCCCTTTATTGAGGAAGTATCGCGCTTCCGCGATTTCAACGCGCTGATCGATTCCGGAATGATCAACCGCGTGCGTGAACTGAAACAGTGGCTGGATTCATCGTTCTACCACCCAGGGGTGCTGGCCACGGTCTCCGCGTACAACGCCGCTTTCGGCAAGAAGTTTGATGAGTTGTTCGCCAAGGCACTCGGCGAGATCAAATCGTTTGGCCAAGCCCTCGAAGAAATGGGCGGCACGATTCTTACCACCGTCGACGGCGTGGAAGTCACCGTGGAACACGTTGCTGCCATTGAAGGAAAGCAACTTCTGCAAGCCGACTACGGAAGCACGCTGGAAAAGTTCCGCCGCGTTTCGAAGCTGAAGAAAGAACTGGACCGGCGTCCGCCGATCCGTCGTTCGTTGTTGACACCCGCCGCCCAGGCATCACGACCCGCAGGTGGCGCTGCCGCTGCCCCAAAGGCTGCGAAAGCCGCTGCCGGCGCAGCGAAGAGCCCGGCGCCGGTCCCGGTGTTTCAGCCGCCGGCCATCACGCCTCAACAGCTTTCCGCGGAAGAAGGGAAGCTGCGGAGAGTCGAAGAATCGATTCGAGTATTTGTGCGCGTCGCCGACCCGAAGTACCGCCAGGTCGTTCCCATGCGCTTCTTCAACCTGACTTTAACTGCGCCGGAAGCCGACGCCTACGGGGCAGCATTTCTGGAAGAAAAGAGCCTGCGGGCCGACGTGGCGCGCACGCTGATTCGGATGGTATCGATCTCCGCGCGCATCAGCACAGAACTGGAAGAACTGAAGCGCAGCCAGAAGATGTCCTCTCTGTGGAAGCTGCATGCCGACTCCGTCGTGGTCCTGCTCGATATGGCCAGCACGGCAGCCGAAGAGGCCGGAAGCGTCGCGAAAACGGCCGAGCAGAGCGGATCAGGTGTGGCAGGACGGTCCATTCACGAGTCCGCCCAGAAGCTGCGTAATCAGGCCGATATCGCGGTCAAAACCCTCGCCAACGTAAGCTAGACAACTCTCGGGTTTAATCCAATCGGAACCGCGGCTCAGATCCACCCCGGCATATTGTCTTGGGCGTGGATATCCCCTCAGAGTCTGACCTACTTGTCCTCTTCCAATATGGCTAGGTCCCATGGGCCAAGACTGACACCGCTGCCCCGTGCGGCAGCGTGACCGCTGATCAGATCGCGGCCTGCGGCATAAGCATATGTGAAGTTAGCGGTCACACCGGAGTAGTTCAGATAGTAGTGAATCCGTTTGCCAGCTCGATTAATGCCGTGCTTGACCCGCACGGCGGCTGGAACTTCCTGGTCGGAACTGGTGAGACCGGACTCGCGCAGAACATCCAGTACAACAGCCTGCTGAAGCCCGTCGGAGAGTGCAGTGCCTTCATAAGTGAGTGTGCCCGAGCCGAACTGGTTGCGGGTAATGGCCGGCCAGCGACTGAAAAATGGATGATCGTAACAAGCGAGCCCTTTGGCCGTGGTGGGCATGAGGAACTCCGCCCAGGTACTGACCTTGTTATCTTCGGCCGAGACGCGCCATGGATTGTCTTTAAGCGCCAGCGGGTGCTCGAGGTTCGAGAACTCCTGATAAGTGAAACCAGCCGCGTCGCGGAGCGGGCCGGGAGCACGCTCCCAGCGGACCGCGGAATTTTCATTGGTGAATCCGCTCTTGAAGGTCATGAGGACGTGACCGCCCCCGTGAACGTAATCGGCGATTTTCTTCAGCAGGGCGTCATCCGCAACGTAGAGCGCGGGAACGATGATGAGTTTGTAGTTGGAAAAATCGGCAGTCTCCGGGAATACGAAGTCGGCCCCAACGTTCGCCTGATAAAGGGAGCGGTGCAGTTGAGAAAGGATGGCGTTGTATTCACCGGCGGCTTTACCCGGGGTCCATCCGAGGTCCTGATGCCGTTCGAACGGCATGAAGCTGATCGCATTCGATGAATCGACACTGTAAAGGATCGCCACCTGATTCTTGATTTGGAGATTGACGATCTCAGGGCCGACCTTCTGCAGCTCGTGCGCGATGCGTGAAACCTCGGCATAGGCGCGGTTCGGTTCGAGATCGTGGCTCAGTACTCCCTTCCAGTAAGTCTCCTGACCCGCATGGATCGAGTGCCAGTGCCAGTACTCGACCATGTTGGCGCCGGAGGAAAGATCGGTGTAGACGTCGAGGCGAAGCTGGCCGTCGTAAGGCGGAAACTGGCCAGCGGAATCCCACCCCAGTGTCTGCGCATTCGTTTCGGTCACTAGAAAATTCTGGTGTTTGAGCGAGCGGGAGAAGTCTCCCTGCAACGCCTGCCAGGCTCCATCGAGATGGTCCTGCGTGCCGTGGTAAGGATTATTGGCGACGACATCGAGCGACTTGGCCACATCAACCTCGTTGACGTCGAGCTTCATCATCGATCCGTAGTCCTGGGTGACGAACTGGTCCGGGCGCCGGGATTTGCGGACGAGCGCAGCTTGAAAAGCAAGAAAGCTGGCAACGCGCATTTGCTGCCAGCGCGACCATTCCAGTTTGTAACTCGTGCTGGTGGCGTTGTCGCGGGTCGGCATGTCGGCCCAGTCGTTCACGTCCTGGCCCCAGTAGTTGAGGAACCACGCTTTGTTGAGGGCGTCGGTGGTGCCGAATTTTTTCTTCAAGTGGTCGACGAAGCTATTGAAGACGTCTTCGTTGGAGGCGCCGTAGGAGCCGGTCTCGTTATCGATCTGCCAGCCAATGACCGCTGGCTTGTCTTTGTAGTGCGTGACCAGGTTGGTAATGACGCGCTCGGCGTAGAAGCGGAACTTGGGATTGTCGGTGTCCATGTTCTGACGCATGCCGTAGCCGACCGACGCTCCGCCCAACGGGCGGGCGTAAAACTCGGGATGAGCTTTTGCCATCCAGGTGGGCATCGAATACGTCGGCGTACCCATAATGACTTTGATTCCGGCCTTACCCATCGCATCGACCACGCGGTCCATCCAGGCGTACTCGAAGACTCCGTCGGACGGCTCCCAAAGACTCCACGTCGACTCTCCCATGCGAACCACGGAGATGCCCGCGTCTTTCATGAGGGCAACATCTTTCTCCAAACGGCCGGGTTGGAGATC
This sequence comes from uncultured Acidobacteriota bacterium, assembly GCA_963700225.1. Taxonomy (GTDB): domain Bacteria; phylum Acidobacteriota; class Terriglobia; order Terriglobales; family Acidobacteriaceae; genus Sulfotelmatobacter. The sequence goes on along the minus strand of CAVOWU010000005.1, from coordinate 56,459 downwards.
GGAGGGCATGTACTCGTTGTAATACGCTGCTCCATAAAGAACATTGGGTAGCAGCGCTCCTGGAGGCGGAGTCGAGTCCTGTGCCGCGACGGCCAGGGGCGTGAGACAAATCGCGAGGAGCGTTCTTAGAGGAAGCCGTGCAAGCCAGCGAGTCATGAGCGTCTTTCCTTGTCTTAAACTTCCGTGAAGGTCTGGATTGAATACTCCACGGGAATGAAGGCCTTGCCAAATCCTCACCAACTCGATGGATCGAAACGATAGCGAGGAACGGTTCAGCCAATCATGGATTCGAGGAATGTTAGGCAGGAAGCGCCGGCAAGTCAATGAACAGCGCCTATACACAGCACGAGGTTAGTGATGGCAGATTGGCGATCTGATCTCGCGACCACGAACGCAAGAAAAAACGGGCGATCTCTCGCCCGTCCTTCTCTTGCTGATCGCTGACAGCCGAAAGCTAGTTGATGTCGAACTGCTCCTGATGCACCGCTGGATCGCTCTTCACAATAATGGTGCGCTTGGTCAGTTCTTCCATTTCGTTCAGCAAGCGGCCATTGTTGGACTTCAGTTCCTTGGCAACATCCGGATGCACGCGCAACATGACGTCTTCATGTTCCAGATGCTTGGCAATCTTTCGCATCTCGACGTAGATCTCGTTGCACACCGTGCTCACCGATTTCACGTACCCAGTGGATTGGCAGTAAGGACAGGGCGCTCCAATCGTCCGTTCGAGCGACTGTTTGACGCGCTTGCGGGTGATGGCCACGAGTCCGAAATCATTGAACTGCAGCGTTTTTGAAGGCGCGCGATCGTGGCGCAACTCCTCTTCCAGAGCCTGCATGACGCGCTGGCGGTTGCGGCGCTCATCCATATCGATGAAGTCGATAATGATGATGCCTCCCAGATCGCGCAAACGGATCTGCCGGACAATCTCCTTAATTGCATCCACGTTCGTTTTTACGATCGTGTCTTCCAACCGTGCCGTCTTGCCAACGTACTTGCCGGTATTGATATCGATTGCCACGAGCGCTTCTGTCTGGTTGATCACGATGTAACCGCCGCTCTTCAGCCAAACCTTCGACTTGAGCGCCTTGTTCATCTCCTCGGCAAGACCGAATTGCTCGAACAGTGGCGTTTCCTTGGTGTAGAGCTTGACGCGCTTGACCATCCCCGGCTGGAAGCGGTTGAAGAAGCGCAAAATCCGCTCGTATTCCGGTTCGGTGTCGACCCAGATCACGTTGAAGTCCGACGTAACCTGGTCGCGCAACACACGCTCGACCACGTTGAGATCGTGATAAATCAACGCCGGAGGCTTCGATGCCTCAGCGCGATTCTTGATGTCCTGCCACAGGCCTTTCAAGAACCGGATGTCCGCGCGAAGCTCGTCTTCACTGGCACTCTGCGCGGCCGTGCGGACGATAAAGCCACCATGACCGTTCTCGCGCTCGCTGAGGATGATCCTCTTCAGGCGCTGGCGTTCTTCCTCGGAAGAAATCTTTCGCGAGACACCTGTGTGATTCACCGTCGGCATGTAGACCAGGAAGCGTCCCGGAAGCGCGATATGGCTGGTAATGCGCGCGCCCTTCTTGCCGATGGGCTCCTTCGCAATCTGAACCAGGATCTCCTGGCCTTCCTTCAGGAGGTCGGAGATTAATGGTACTGGCGCCGACTCGCGGCGACGGAAGCGGCTTCGACCACCACCGCGTCGTCCACGATCGCCACCTTGTCGCTCATATCCGGGGCGACCGTAGCCTGGGCGGGGCCGTTGCGTGCGCTGCGTGTAGCCGGCCGTTGTAGCGGGAGCTCGAACTTCGGCGCGGGCGTCCACGGTGCCATTTCCTCGGGCTTCGGCGTCCAACATGGCTTCGGCCTGAGCTTGCGCCTCTTCGAGTTCCAGTTCCTCGCTGTCTTCTTCTTCGGCGGCCGCTCCTTCGGCAGGATGCGCCTCGCCCGACTCAGCGATCGATGCCCTGTGAATCTCAGAAACCGTCTCGCGGGCATCACCGTTTAGATGTGCGGGCTGACCGGCTGCCTGAGTCTCCTCTTCGAACTCTTCATCTCCTTCATCAGAAGAAGCATGGTAGGAAATTGCGTCTGCTTCTTCCTCTTCGATGGTTTCTTCTTCCATCGTGCCGGGAGCCGCAAACACGGGCGATTCTTCTTCGCGGTAGGAGCGCGCCGGCTGCTCGTCATGTTCGGCAACTGGAGCAACGGGTTCAGAGTGCTGCTCAGACTCGTAGGCGACTTCTTCTACTCGCGGCGCCTGAACTTCGCTGGTCCACGATGAAACCGCCGCACTGACCTCTTCTGGACGGCGGAACTCCCGTTCCCAGCTGGTCGATGTCGAAGCCGACTCAGCCGGCTCTTCCGCAACGGCCTCGATATTCTCGTGCTGCTCGTGCAGCGGCTCGGCAAGGGTCTCGCCAGCCGCAAAGATCGGCTCGTCCTCAGGAAACGTCTCGGCCAAAGGTGCGGGCGCCTCCAGGGCTGCATCGGGTGCCGCTGCCGCCACCGGCGGTGCGGGGCGCAATTCTTGCACGGGCGCCTGTTGGGAATAGCGCTGGTATTTCGAGATCGATTCTCCCGGTAGCAGAATCGGCTGGTAACCAGGGGGTGGGCCCGCGGGTGTGCGGGTCGACGCTACTTCGACCGGACGCGGTGGCCGGGATTCTTGCGGCCGATCGGCGTTTCGCTCGGGACCACGCTCGGCGCCACGATCCGATCCGCGCTCGCGGCCGTCTCGACGCCCGCCTCGGCGGCGTCGGCGCCCACGCCAGTTCCCACGGTCGCGGCCCGGCGCATCGGCGCTGGCCGACTCGGAAGGTTCCCCGGAAACTGCCGGTTGACCTTCGCTGAGTGCATCCGCCTCAAAGGTTCCTTCGTCCGTGACCGGAGTCAGTTCGCCTTCGTCCGACGCTTGGCCGGGCTCCGCAGCACCTGTAGCCTCGGCCCGTGATGCCTGCGGGCGCATATCCTGCACGCCGCGATTCGCAGGAACAACATCGGTCAGATCGTCGTCGTGCTCCTCGAGTTCCATGAAATCGGAGACATAGAGGAAGGCGTCGCGCTCCAGGCCGATGTCGACGAAAGCCGACTGCATTCCTGGCAGCACGCGGGTTACGCGGCCTTTGTAGATGGATCCTGCTAGGGTGTATTCGTTCTCGCGCTCAAGATAGACTTCCGCGAGCAGATCGTCTTCTACCAGGCCCACCTTGGTTTCGTGAGGCGTGGAAGAGACGAATAATTCTTTGTTCATTTAACACTCCGGTCCCGCCCCGACTAAGAAGTTGGGCGGGGATCACCGGCGTGTGAGTCAGGCAAGGTGCGGGAGGATTGAGTCCAGCGATGGTGCCCCAGATAGGGGACGGCATGGGCTCGAGAGTTTCTCTCGGGGCCCAGTCCGCTGCGTAAGCTCTAAGATCTTTTGCACTTATCGCTTTAGCTTCCGCCGGGGTTGTGACCGCACTCTCAGACCCAAATTGGGTCGGGGGGCCGTTCCCTGCCCGGCTCAACTACTTAGCTTCAATCCTGCCCGGCCTTCGACTGCCTCGACCGGCCGGTGAAATGCCCTCTTTACGCGAAGGCGATCGATATTTTTGGGGCTGCGCCTCCAAGCGCAGCGAACAACTTCCTGCCGTCTTCCTCGTTCCTGAACCCTTAAATCTGGCTTCTCAGCCGGCTCACCCGGCTAGTTCACGAAGCGGCGCATGCGTACATTCATTACCATCCCCAGCGCCAGGAACATGAACAACACGGAAGACCCACCATAACTCATCAGCGGCAGGGGTATTCCAGTGACCGGCATAAAGCCGACCACCATGCCGACGTTGACCAGGATATGGAAGCTAAGCACAGCCACCACACCCATAACCACGAACGTGCCAGCGCGGTCGGGCGCTGTTTGCGCGTTCTGCGTCAAACGCATCAGCACAATGAAGTATAGCAGCAGAACCCCGAGCGCGCCTACGAATCCATGTTCCTCGGAAAACGCGGCGAAAATGAAATCCGTTTGCGGCACCGGGAGAAAATTACCGTGTGTTTGCGAGCCTTTGCCGCCCCAAAGCCCTCCTGAACCCACGGCAATTTTAGATTGCTCAACTTGATACCCCGACCCCTGCGGGTCGAGTTCAGGATCCACAAAACTGGTTAAGCGTTGTTTCTGGTACGTCTTCAGCACATGCACCTTGGGAACAAAGAAGACGGCGCTAACTCCGACCAGCGCCAGCAGACCGACCGCCAGCCCTTGTCTCCATTGCAGCCCACCCAGGAAAATTCCCATGGCCGCGATGGGCAAATAGGTAAGAGCCGTCCCCAGATCGGGCTGCTTGAGCACCATCAGCATCGGGACGCCGACGATCGCACCCGCCTTCATAAAGTCGGCCCAGGAAAGCTCTCGCTGCCGCATGTCGGCAAAATACTTAGCGACCGCCAGGATCAGAATCAGTTTGACCCACTCCGAAGGCTGGAAGTGATTGCCTCCAGGCATCTTGATCCAACGCTTCGCTCCCAGATATTTCTGCCCAAAGATCATCACCGCCATCAGCGAAGCCACCGAGGCGATATAGAACCAGTGGATCTGCTCGAGCAGCGCCTGATAGTTGACCAGGCTCACCAGGAACATGGCTCCAACGCCCGCAGCCACCCAATAAACCTGCTTGATGTGCGCCCCGGCAAACTTGGTGTGCATGGTTGCGCTGTGGATCTCCATCACGCCCATGCCGCAAATGAGCAGCACGAATCCCAGCAGGATCCAGTCGAAATCACGGTATGAAACGTAACGTGCCATCTGTTCTCAGCGTAACCTGGCGTCCGTCCAGCTGTCGCGACGCCATACTCGCCTTCGCACTTCAATCTCTCATTAGTTGATCGTCATCCCCGGAGCCGCCGCTGCCAGCGGTAGGGGCTTCTTTGAAAGATCGAGCACAAAACGGCCGCCCTGTAATGCCTCTTTGTCTCCATCGGCATCCGGCTCCGTCCACAGTCCGCCGATGTCCACCGTTCCGTCGCCCTTGGGCTTCTCGACCATCTTCTGCGGCGCGCGGTGTTGTTTATCGACATATGCCTTGACTACCTGGGTCGCGAGACGGGCGGCCAGCCTCCCGTGTTCGCCGCCCTGAAAGAGCACGCACACGACGATGTCGGGATTGCGGCGCGGGGTGAACCCGACAAACCATCCATTTTGTGCCAGATCCTCCGCGTTCTTGAATCTTGCCCGAGTTGCGAGCGACACCACTTGCGCCGATCCCGTTTTTCCGGCGATATCAATTCCCGGCACATGCGCGGAAGGAGCCGTCCCTTCCGGCAGGAGGACGCGCGACATCGCGTCGGTAATATAGTTCCAACCATTCTGATCGATGGGAACGCTCTTCACTTCCGTATACTTCGCGGCTTCCACATAGCCCGGAGGCACTTCCGTGGGATTGATCACATGAGGTACGACCATCCGCCCGCCCATGGAGATCGCGCTAATCGCTCTCAGCAATTGCACGGGAGTGATGGCGATCGCACCCTGACCAATTCCGACCGAAATGGTTTCTCCCGCAAACCACTTCTGCTTGAAATTCTTGATCTTCCAATCCTCCGAGGGCATCACCCCACTCACTTCGTTCGGCAAATCAATTCCTGTCTTCTGCCCCAACCCTAAATCCGTGGCGTATTTCGCAATGCGGTCGATCCCCAACTTTTCCGCCAAGGTGTAAAAGAAAACGTCGCAGGACTGGTAAATTGCCTTTTCCAGATCGACAGGTCCGTGGCCGCCTTTCACCCAGCAGCCAAACCGTCGGCCATAGAACTCTGCGCCTCCGGTGCAATTCACATGGAGTGTCTGGGCGATGCCCTCCTGCCAGCCGGCAACCGACATAATGATCTTGAATGTCGAACCCGGCGCGAGTTGGGCTTGGATGGCTTTGTTCAGCAGAGGTTTGTCGGGATCGGTGAGCAGCTTGTTCCATTCATCGCGCGACACGCGTACCGCAAAATCGTTCGGATCAAACGTCGGGCCGCTCGCCATGGCAAGAATCTCCCCGGTATGCGGATCCATGGCCACAATTGCGCCGTTCTTCCCCTGTAACTGCTCTTCGGCGGCAATCTGCAAATCGATATCGATTGTGAGCTTGAGGGGTTTGCCGGGTATTGCTTCGGTTTCTCCGAGGCGCCCGACTTCGCGCCCATGACTGTCCACGAGAGCCTGGCGCGAGCCGTTCTGGCCCATCAGGAGCGTGTTGTACTGCAGTTCGACACCTGACTTGCCCACCACGTCGCCCGGGTTATACAGCTCAAACTGGGGCTGGTTGAGCATGTCTTCGCTGACTTCGCCGACATAGCCGATCAAATGCGCAAGGAAACCGTTGCGCGGATAAAGGCGCCGGTGCGCCATGATCGTATCCAGTTCCGGCAATTCGTTGCGGTGGGCTTCGATAAATTGCAGTTCGTCTGGAGTGATGTCTTCTTTCAAGAAAATCGGCTGGTACTGCGGCATGGATGCAAAATGGCGAATGCGGGCACGCACTTCGTTGGCATCGAGATGAAGACCTTGCGCAATCAGGTCCGCATCAGCAGCCAGGTCGCGGCTCGAATCGCGCAACAGCAACGCGGAGAACGAAGGATAGTTGTCGACGATTGTGCGCCCTTCGCGATCAAGGATTCGGCCCCTCGGCGCCAGTACGGGCACGTTTCGAATGCGATTTTTCTCGGCCGCGAGCGAATAGAAGTCGCTCTGCATGACCTGCAGGCGCCAAAGTCCATAGGCAAGGACCAGGAAGATACCCAGGATGACGTACTGGGCCGCCGTCAGGCGGATCGGAGATACTTTTTCGTCGCGGCCGAACATTGAATCAGTCCTTGGTCCTCGGTCGTCGGTCGTTGGCCTGGTGCCTTGCTTTCATTGTAAGCCGCGGCGAATTCGCAGGGAACGAGGTGAGGGTAACGGAGGTCACTATCCCTCGCCATAAATCGTGAATTGAGCCTCTGGCCAACGACTAGCGACCAACGAAGGTTCTCACGTTCTCTGCTTGAACTTGTCGAGCACGAAATAAAGCAACACTCCCAAGGCAGCGTTGGCCAAGCCCGCCAGAATGCCGTGGAACCAGTCCCAGCTTTGGGTCATGCTCACCAGCCCACGAGCGACGGTGAAATAAACCGCCGAATGGACCAGGTAGAACCCGAGCGTCACCAGGAACCGGGCGCCTGCGTTTTCAACATCAAGCTTTACGCCGAGCGACGAGGCTCCATACCCGACTACCGTCTTGGCGATGCCGTAAATACCGATAGCGTTGTGTCCAAGCATGTCCTGCGCCAGCCCGATGACGGCCCCGGTGAACAAGCCAGCCACCGGACTGCGTCGCGCCATGGCAAAGAAAATCGTCACCAGCAGCGGTAGATCGACATACACGGCGAATCGCGGAAAACGCAGCGGCACAAAGGCCTGCACGAACAAGGCCAGCAGCGGAACACCGATCGTTACCGGAATACTGAATCGGTAGACCTCAACCTGCTCCCCGGATGTGTAAGTAATCTGCACGCTAGTGGGGGCTGCTGTCGTCGGCTGGTTGAGCGCCGGATTGAGTTGCGGGAGGGATCTGCGGTTTGGGCTGCGTGACTGATGGTTTTGCGGGCACAGCCGCCGGCTTCGTCGGCGTCAAAGATCCGTCGGCAGCAGTCTGCTTCGGTCCGGCAGAAGGCTGATCCCCCGTCGTACGCGGCGCTGTCTTGCTGACAGCTCCCGCATTATTGGATCCATTCTTGTCAGCTTGTGCTGAAGCCGTTGATGCAGGAGCTTTCGCAGGCGCCGAGTTCGGACTGGCCGGCTTGGCCGTCCCTTCCGCTGTGGTTCCGGCCGAACTAGCATCTGCAGGCCGATCGGGCACAGACGGCAAACGCTGCGCAAGAATATCGGCAGCACGGACTCGAACCTTATCTTCGGCAGCCGCCACTTTCTCCTGCTTCTCGAGCAGTACCAGCACTTCTTCGAGCTTGCTGAGATTCGCGGCTGGCTTGATCTTGATATTCAGGAACAGATCCTTGCCGGCTACAACCTTATTCACGGTGCCGACGGGCAATCCTTTGGGGAAGATTTGATCCCCGCCGCTGGTGAGCACGGTCTCCCCGACAGGAACTTGTTCGTCGCTCATCACATCATTCATCACGACTTCCCCGTTGGTCGTTCCCCTCAGGACTCCCTGCAGCCGTGTCTTCTCCAGAATCGCGCCGACTCCGCTGCTCTGATCATTGATCAACAAAACCTGTGAAACCGACGAGTAGGCCAACAGCACCTTGCCCACGATTCCGTCAGAAGTAATCACCGCCATGTCACGCGTGATGCCCGAGTTCTCACCCTTGTCGATATAAATAACGCGCGACAGATCGCTTCCGCTCGACCCGATGACCTGCGCAGCGACTGTCTTGGCGACAACCTGTTCTTTGAAGGCCAGCAGCGATTGCAGGCGGCGCGCCTGGGCAGCATCTTCGCTAAGCCGGACCTGATCCAGACGCATCTGCTCGATCTGCTGCTTGAGTTCGCGGTTCTCGGCCCTTACTCCACGTAAGTAAAAATAGTTGTGCCAGAGATTCTGCGTGCTGGTTTGCATCCAGACCAGTCCGCGTTCGAACGGAGTGATTGCGCCCACCGCCCATATGCGGATGAGCCGCGTGTCATGGGCCTCATTGCCGACGCGCTTCACCTGCATGGCCAGCCCGAGCACCTGCAGGAACAACACTCCTACCAGGATGATCAGATTGCGGTATCGGCCGAGGACGGATTCCATAACACCAAGGGGTCAGGGATCAGGGACCAGCAGTCAGCGGGAATTTCTGGTTTCTGGTCCCCGACCCCTGCTTTTCTATTCGATCGAGATTTTTCTCAGCAGCTTGAAGTCCGAGAGCATCTTACCGGTGCCCAGAACAACGCTGCACAGTGGGTCATCCGCGATCGAAACTGGCAGGCCGGTTTCTTCGCGGATACGTTTGTCGAGATTCTTCAGAAGAGCGCCGCCGCCGGTCAGAACGATGCCACGGTCGCTGATGTCAGCCGAGAGTTCAGGAGGTGTCCGCTCGAGCGCGACGCGGATCGCATTCATAATGGTCGAAACGCATTCGCTCAGCGCCTCGCGGATCTCGCCGTCATCGACCGTGATCGTTTTGGGCACGCCTTCAATCAGGTTGCGACCTTTGATCTCCATCGTCATCGGCTTGTCGAGCTGGTGGGCCGATCCGATTTCCATTTTGATTTGCTCAGCCGTGCGCTCACCAATCAGCAGATTGTATTTCCGCTTCAGGTAGTTCATGACGGCCTCGTCCATCTGATTGCCGGCCATCCGTACGGAACGCGAATAAACGATGCCGCTCAGTGAGATGACTGCGATGTCCGTCGTGCCGCCGCCGATATCAACCACCATGTTTCCGCTGGGCTCGGTAATGGGCAGCCCAGCACCAATCGCAGCCACCATCGCCTGTTCGACGAGATGCACCTCGCTGGCTTTGGCGCGATAGGCCGAATCCATGACCGCTCGCTTTTCCACCTGTGTTATCTCCGAAGGCACCCCGATCACGATCCGCGGATGCACCAGCATCTTGCGGTTGTGCGCCTTCTGGATGAAATAATTCAGCATCTTCTCGGTGACCTTGAAGTCCGCAATTACGCCGTCTTTCATGGGCTTGATGGCAACGATGTTGCCGGGCGTGCGGCCCAACATCTCTTTGGCCTCTTTGCCCACCGCCTCCACTTCGCCCGTATTCTTGTTGATGGCGACAATGGAGGGTTCATTGACGACGATGCCCTTACCACGCGCGTACACCAGCGTGTTGGCGGTCCCGAGGTCGATGGCCAGATCGCTGGAGAAAATGCTGAACAGCGATCGGAGGTTGTGGTTGCGCGTCGCGGCTGAGTGAAATCCGTTAGTTGACATGACGAAATATTCCGTCTTTCTACAATGCTGCCTTCCGGGAAGTTCCCGGCTTCGGCTCTATTTTTTAGGGGTGGCTGTCCTTATTCTACGGGATACCGGCCAACCCTGCTCGAATCGAAAGTTCTTCCAGAAGTGCGTACGGCAAGCCCGCTCTACTGGATAATGATTTTCTTCTGCTGCGTGTTAACTCCACCTTGCGCCGTCTGCGCGGTAACGGTGATGACAGCCTCTCCCGTCGGCAGCGGCGGCGTGAAGTAATGAAAGCCGCCATCCGCTCCAACCATGGGAACCTCGCTGCCGTTGACCATGACCCGCGCCCCGTTCTGCGTCTTGCCCGTCACTTCGATCACGTGCCCGTGCTGAATGAACGGGTCCAACTCCAGTTCGATCGCCTCGGTCTCCTTGCCCTTGGGAATGATCGTGAAGCGGTTCTTCTCGCTTTCCACGGACTCCTTCCCAGCCGCGTCGTAAGACTGCACCATCCAGTAATAAGCGCCTTCTCCGAGGTTCGTGACCGTTACAGCCGCTGTATTAACCTTTTTGTCAACCAGTGTAGAGGAAAAGTATGGATTGCGGGAGAGACGCAGCCGGTAACCAACTGCATTCGCCATCGCCGTCCAGGAAAATTCCACGTCCTTCATTGCCTCACCCGAAGAAAATAGCGGAGCCATATTCGCGGGAGCGATCGGAGTCGGCGGTCCGATTTCTTTGGCCTTCTCCATGTGCGACTGCTGCCCCTCGAAACTGACTTTTTCCCAGTTGGCCAGTTTCACGGTTTCGCCGTTACGCGTGACCTCGCCCGTACCTTTCTTCATCAAAATCTCATGCTGTTCGCCGCTCGCATCGTTGTGTACCTGTGCCGCCGATTCTGGAGCCAGCGAAGCGGTTGCGCCCGCCACAATCACCTGCGACTTCGAACCCTGACTGTACGTAGCCGTCGAAAGATCAACGGTTCCTGTGCTGACCGCGACAGCGACGTTGGTCTGCTGCTGGTCGTTGGCTGAGTTCTCTTCGATCACGATCAGTGAGTCCTGCTTCACCGTGTAACTCGTGCCGTCGTTAAAGACAACCTTCGCCATTCCTTCAGAACCGGTTTGGACAACATCGCCCTTTTCCAGCGGAATGTTGTAATCGGCTGTCACCCAACTGTTGCCACTGCCCTTCTTCACGCGAACCGTTCCGTCCAGCGCGGTAAAGTGCGCCTGCTGGGCGGTAGATACTCCCGAACCCGTCGCCGGAGCCATGCCAGCCACGCGTTCCAGCAACTTACCTGCAACGTCGTCGGCCTTCTGGATTCCCGTTTCAGTGAATTGCGGGAACGCCATTCGCAACGCAATAAAAAACACTGCCGCCACTGCCAGGATCAGCAGGGCCATACTCCGGTACGTTACGGTCGTCCAAGCAACATGGATTCCCGGTTTGCGATTGGCCGAAGACACTTTTCCCGAAAACCTTAGAAACTCAGTGAATATGCAGTAAAAGAAAACGGTAGCACAAGCAAAACGGCGGGAAGAATAGGTAATGCCCTCGAGACATTACCTTGGTGTGAAACCCGCCTCGTTCTAGTCTCGGTAGAGAAGCGGGTTTGGCCTTCAGTGACTTACTTTAGTCGGGCTCCAATCGGGACATCCTCCAGAAAACTAGCCAGTACGGGCTTTCCTCCTTCCAGAGATGCGGCCACAATCATTCCATTCGATTCCAGGCCGCGCAGCTTACGCGGAGCCAGATTGGCAACAATGACCACCTTGCGGCCGATGAGGGTTTCCGGCGCGTAGGCCTCGGCGATTCCGGCCAGGACCTGCCGCACTTCGGTGCCTATATCGATTTCGAGTCGCAACAACTTGTCGGCTTTCGGCACCCGCTCGGCGACGTTCACGATGCCCACGCGAAGCTCGACCTTCGAGAAATCATCAATCGTGATCTTCCCGCCATCTATGGCCGGAGTGGACGCGGTTGCCGTTGCCGGGATCTGCGGAGGTGCCGGAGGTTTTTCGACCGCGGCCGTCGCCGGAGCTTTCGATTCTTCCACCACCGGCCTTTGCTGATCTTCCATCTTCTGCATCCTTTCGATTGCGCTCTTGTCCGCTCGCGGGAAAACGGGACTCACTTCCCCAAGTTTCGTACCCAGTTGCAGTTGTCCCCAGGCAAGTTCAGCCAGAGCCAGCTTCTTGATGTCGCCCAGCCCCATCTGTGTCCAAATTTTCGCCGTCGCGTCCGGCATTACCGGATGCGCCAGAGCGGTTGCAATGCGCAGAGCCTCGGCCGACGTGTAAAGAACCGTTGCCAGCCGCGCGCGACTTTCGTCGTCAGTCTTTTCGCCAAGCGCCCAAGGCTCATTCTCGACAATGTAACGGTCCACTGTCGCTACCAGTCCCCAAGCCGTTTCGAGCGCGCGCGAAAACTGAAATTGGTCGAACAACACGCCGAATTCGCGGATCGTCTTTCGCGCCGTGTTGGCCACGGCGTCATCCGCAGCCGTCTTGGCCGCTGCGTGTGATGGATACGGCACTTCACCTTTGAAGTACCGGTTAATCATGGTTAACGTTCGGCTGGCAAGGTTTCCGAGGCCGTTCGCGAGGTCGGAATTGTAGCGCTGCACCAGCGCATCGAACGAAAATGATCCGTCCTGTCCGAATACAACCTCGCGCAGCAGGAAATAGCGAAGCGCATCCGCTCCCAGCACATCCAAAATTGTCTCCGTCCGCACGATATTGCCGCGCGACTTCGACATTTTGCTTTCCTCAAACAGCAGCCAGCCGTGCGCGACGATCGCCTTCGGCAGTGGCAAGCCAGCAGCTAATAGAAATGCCGGCCAGTACACGCAATGGAAGCGCACGATCTCTTTTCCGATCATGTGGACGTCTGCGGGCCAGTACTTCTTGAAAGCAGCCTGCGCGCCCGCATGCGATGAGCCGTAGCCGATGGCAGTGATGTAATTCGCCAGCGCATCGAGCCATACGTAGATCACGTGCTTCGGATCATCGGGGACAGGGATGCCCCAGGAGAACGTAGACCGGCTGATCGAAAGATCGCGCAGGCCTGATCGCACAAATGAAATCACTTCGTTGCGCCGCGTCTCCGGCCGAATGAATTCCGGATTCGCGTAGAGCTCCAGCAGCTTGTCCTGAAACGCCGAGAGCTTGAAAAAGTAGTTTTCTTCGTGCACCGTCTCGGTGATGCGTCCGCAGGTCGGGCACAGATCCCCAGGCTGGGCCCCGTCCACATAAAGTTCGTCGGAGACGCAATATTGACCGGTGTAGGTGCCCTTGTAGATATAGCCGTTGTCGCGGATCTGGCGAAACAGCGTCTGTACCCGCTTCTTGTGCCGATCTTCAGTGGTGCGGATGAAATCGTCGTTCGAAATCCCCATCCGCTTCCAGAGGTTACGAAACTCCGCCGAAATTTCGTCTGCATACTGCTGCGGAGTCTTGCCCGCAGCCTGAGCCGCGCGCTCGATCTTCTGGCCATGTTCATCGGTCCCGGTCAAAAAGAACGTATCCGCACCCAACAGCCGCTGCCGTCGCGCAATCGTGTCGCAGGCGATGGTCGTGTAAGCGTGCCCGATATGCGGCCGCGCATTCACGTAATAAATCGGGGTCGTGATGTAAAACTTCCTGGTCATAATTTTTTCAACTATCAGAGCGGGGTAGAAGGGGGTTCGATATGCGACTCTGCGTCCCCTATGGTTAACGCTTCTCCCCGTTAACGAGATATGCCCGCGCCGCCTCCTGAATCACTGTCTTCAGCGGCACATGGTGCTCAGCGGCTATACGGCGGCAATCTTCGTATTCCGGCGCATAGTTCGTCACTTTCCCATTCATGCTGGCGATCTTCATACGAACCGCGCCCCATGGCGTACGCACATTCTCCCATCGTCGCGCGAGAGCCTGCCGAACTTCCTCGCGCCGTCGAACGCCGAGCGTTGTGGTCTCCGTAAAGATCAACTGCGTCAGCTTGCTCGCGTCTTCCGGCTTGCACAGCACGGTCAGCAAGGTCCCTGGACGATTTTTCTTCATCTGCACGGGCATCCCAAAAGCATCCAGTGCGCCCTCTTCGAGCAGGCGATCCATTACATAACCGAATACTTGCGGATTCAGATCGTCGAGGTTGGCCTCGAGGACCGTGATCGTCTCGGAATGTGTTTTCGCCGCAAGCGTGGAAGCCGCTTCGCCAATCACCAGGCGCATGACATTCGGATGTCCGGGGAAATCGCGCGATCCTGCCCCGTATCCTGACTGCTCGATTCTCATCTCCGGGAAAGAGGTAAACCGCCGAACCAGCGTCTTCGCGATCGCCGCTCCCGTAGGCGTGACCAATTCCGCCTGTACGCCCGAAGAATAGACTGGGGCATCCTTCAACAACTCAACGGTCGCCGGAGCCGGCACGGGAAACGTTCCATGGGCGCATTTCACCGTTCCTCCGCCGACGTTCAACGGGGAACAGATGATCTCACCCACGTCCAGCGCCTCGATGCCGACCGCTGCGCACACAATGTCGACGATCGCGTCCACACTGCCGACCTCATGGAAGTGGATGTCTTCCAGCGGAGCATCGTGGATCTTTGCCTCCGCCGCGCCCAGCGACTCAAAGATCGAAATTGCGGTCTTCTTCGCCGAATCAGCGATCGCGGCTGCGGAAATGATCTTCCGAATCTCGCTTAACCCGCGATGCGCGTGATCGTGTTTATGTGGCGCCGACGCTGCCGCCCGCGAAACCTCACCCGCAGCATGCTCATGGTGATCGTGATCATGGCTATGCGGATGCTCATGGTGAGCTCTTGCGTGGTCCTGCTTGGCCCAATACTCTTCGCGCGGCATATCTTTCTCACCGTCAACCCAAACATCCACCTTGGTCGCCGAAATACCGCTACGCGTTACACGGGAAATCTGGAGCTTCGCGCCTACTCCCAGAGCTGACACCGTGTCCTCAAGCAACTGCGGAGACACCCCGGCGTCGACCAGAGCGCCGAGAAACATGTCTCCACTGATCCCTGAAAAACACTCTAGGTAAGCGATGCGCATAAGAAGTCAGCCGTTCATCATTGATCGTTGGTCGGAAGCCTCACAGCAAGCGACAAACAACCAACGCCTAACGACCGAGTTTTCATCATAGGGAAGGCCTCTTATCGCGTCAAACCTGCGAGCGGCGGAGAGTCTGTTAAAATCTCTGTTTCTTCAATAGCTTAGAGGGCTTCCTTGTATCGCTATCTAGAGCATCGTCTTGCCCAGCGCGTGCGGGAGTGTCTCGAACGTCGCCATCCGGGCGTAGCGCTTCCTTCCATCGTCATTGAGCAGCCTCCCAAGGTTGAACTCGGAGACTTTGCCATCCCGATTTTTCCGTTCGCGAAGCCTCTCCGGTCCGCGCCCCTGAAAATCGCGGAAGCCATTCGCACCGAGATAGGCCCGATCGAGGGCATCGCGGAGATGCAGGTCGCCCCTCCCGGTTATCTGAACGTAAAGATTGATCGCACATGGATGGCCGCGGCCCTCGCCGCTGATCAAGAGCCGGCCAGCGCACCACATTCCGGCAAGATTCTGGTCGAACACTCCAGCATCAATCCGAACAAAGCCGCGCACATCGGGCACCTGCGCAACGCCATTCTCGGGGATACGTTCGTCCGGTTGCTGCGTCACGCCGGCAGAGAGGTCGATATCCAGAATTACATCGACAACACCGGCGTGCAGGTTGCCGATGTCGTCGTCGGCTTTACCCATCTGCAAAAGAAGTCCCGCGCCGAAATCGAAATCCTCGCCAGCCAGCCGCGCTTTGACTATTACTGCTGGGATTTGTATGCCCGCGTCTCGCAGTGGTACGAGGCGGACAAGCAAAATCGCCAGGCTCGTTTGGAAACGCTGCACGCGATCGAGGACGCGTCGAGCGAAACAGCGGCGATCGCGGACGTGATTTCGACCGCAGTCTTGCGCCGTCACCTCGAGACCATGGATCGCCTCGATATTGAATACGATTTCCTTCCGCGGGAGAGCGAGATTCTGCATCTGCATTTCTGGGATGCGGCTTTCACCAAGTTGAAGGAGCACGGCGTACTAACCTTCGAGAACGAGGGCAAGAACAAAGGTTGTTGGGTCATGCGGCGGGCGGGAACAGGAAATGCGGATCCCGCCTCCGATAGCGCGGAAAATACCGAAGACAAAATCACCGAGGAAGATCAGAAGGTGATTGTGCGCTCCAATGGAACCGTCGGTTACGTAGGCAAAGACATCGCCTACCACATGTGGAAGTTCGGATTGCTTGGCCGCGATTTCGGATACCGCAAGTTCTATCGTTATCCCAACCATCACGATTGCTGGATCTCGACGACCGACGGGGAGAAAGACCATCCTCACTTCGGGGACGTCGCCGAAATCTACAACGTGATCGATGCCCGCCAGTCAGAGGCTCAAAATACCGTCATCGAGGCGCTCCGCGGGCTTGGCCACGGAGAATCGGCCGATCATTACACGCACTTTTCCTACGAGATGGTCGCGCTCACGCCGCGCTGCGCAGCGGAACTCGGCTACACGTTGAGCGAAGAAGATAAAGCTCGCTCGTACATTGAAGTCAGCGGCCGCAAGGGATTCGGCGTCAAAGCCGACGATCTGCTCGACCAGCTCATCGCGTCGGCCAAAAAAGAAGTCGACTCACGGCATCCGGAGGTCAGCGAACCCGAGCGGATGACGATCGCCACGCAGATTGCCATCGGCGCCCTGCGCTACTTCATGCTGAAATACACCAAGCAGTCGGTGATCGCGTTCGACTTCAAGGAGGCGCTCAGCTTCGAAGGCGAGACCGGGCCTTACGCGCAGTATGCGGTCGTGCGGGCAACCAGCATTTTCCGCAAGGCTGGAATTGATGTGGACACATTCCTGGCAGATACCCCCAAGTCCTCTGGACCTGATCTCGGAATGTATCTAACGGGCCCGGACAATGACGAGATTTGGGAGCTATGGCTCGCGTGTTCAAAGACCAGCTCGATCATTGATCAAAGTATCGCCACGACCGAGCCTGCATATCTGGCAAAACACGTGTTCCAGCTCGCTCAGCTGTTCAACACTTTCTACCATCGCCATCCCATCCTCAGCGAGCAGGACGACAAGCGGAAGCAGTTCCTGCTGGCGACGGTTGCAGTGGTCCGTCGCGAATTAATTCGCTGCCTGGGTGTGATGGGGATTACCGTCCCACAAGTCATGTAGAATGCGTGCCAAGCCTGTGGCAGGTACCGGCTGCCACGATGCAGTAATGGATAACTCCGTCATCTCTTCCAAACCGTCTCATCCTTTGCTCCGATGGATCGTCCGTGGTCTTTTTCTGGTCGTGCTCTTTCTCGCTTTCGCCGGCTTTCTTTACGAAAATATTTTTGAGGCGCGCGACCGGCGGTTCAATCCCATGCCGGGCAAGCTGATCGACGTCGGTGGCCGGAAGATGCACATCGACTGCTCAGGCGAGGGCAGTCCCACGGTCATCCTCGACTCCGGACTCGGCGACACTTATGTTTCCTGGCACAAGGTGCAGCCGGAGATCGCTAGGTTCACCCGCGTCTGTTCCTATGACCGCGCTGGACTGGGCTACAGCGATTCGAGTTCTGGACCGCGCACCAGCCACGTGATCGCAGAAGAACTGCACTCGCTCTTGAAGGCCGCAAGCGTTTCTCCTCCCTATGTTCTTGTCGGGCATTCCGTGGCCGGATACAACGTCCGCCTTTACGCCAGCCTTTACCGCAACGAAGTCGCAGGCATGATGCTCGTCGACGCTTCGCATCCCGACCAGGAAAATCAATTTCCTGCGGAATTGAAGAATATGGAAGGAAGCTGGCTGCGCGAAGCCGAGTTTCTCGAGTACACCATGCCGTTCGGTATTCCGCGATTGCTCGGCCTCTGCGACGAAGACCCGGTGCAGCGAGCAGCCGACTGCAACTGGCACAGCGCCCGCGAAGGAGTGGATGAACTGAAGGCTTTTCCTGTCAGCGCCGCCCAGACCGCTGCCACCGGATCGCTGGGCGACATGCCGCTCGCCGTTCTCTCCCATGATCCCGACAAGCCCTCAACCGAACTCCCGCCCGACCTCGCCAAACCCACCAACGCAGCGTGGCAGAAGATGCAGGAAGATCTGGCACATCTTTCAACGCGAGGAACTCAGGCGATCGCGAAGAACAGCGGACATTACATCCAACTGGATCGGCCCGACACGGTGATTGATGCCGTGCGGGGCGTGGTAAATCAGGCGCGCCAGACGGCGACGAAGGTGCCTCCAACTAGGTGACTCGTCCCTGACTCTCATCCCCCAAACCTGCTAACCTTTTTGCTCGCTTGAAATCCTCGCTTCCATGCTTCGCTTCCGCAATTCAGGAGCACATGATGGTATTTAAGAATCGGCCTGCGTATATTGCGATTGCTCTCATCTTTCTCGCGCTCATTTTGCCCCTTCTTGTCAGCGCTCAGGATCCCGCTCCGGACAAGCCATCCGAGCCGGAAGAGTCGCCGGCTCATCGTCCGCGTGTCGGCCTGGCGCTCAGCGGCGGCGGCGCACTTGGCTTGGCCGAGATTGGCGTGATCCAGTGGATAGAAGAAAATCATATTCCGATCGACCGCATCGCCGGGACCAGCATGGGCAGCATCATCGGAGCCATGTACGCCACGGGTATGTCTCCCGCGGAGATTCGCACGTTTGCCGAGAAAATTGACTGGGATCAGGCTCTGCTTCCGGAACCGGTTTACGCCCAGCTCTCTTACCGTCGCAAACAAGATCGCCGGGACTATCTGATCAACACTCCTCTCGGCCTGAAGCACGGTCTCAACGGGCCCAATGGCTACAACCCGGGCCAAGGCGTAGGTCTGCTGCTCGATCGCATTGCCTTTCCGCAGGCAGGCATTGCCAACTTTGACGAGCTGCCCATTCCGTTTCGCTGCGTCGCAACTGACATGCAGAGTGGTGAAGTTGTCGTACTGAGTGATGGCCCGCTCGCGCAAGCGATTCGCGCCTCAATGGCCATTCCGGGCGTATTCACTCCCGTCCCATTGAACGGGCGAATGTTGGCAGACGGCGGCATGGTGCAGAACATTCCGGTCGAGACGGTGCGCGCCATGAATGCGGATGCGGTCGTCGCGGTCGAATTACATCTTGCTCCGGGCGATATTTCGGAACTGAACTCTCTCAGCGGCGTTCTGTCACGCGCCCTCGACGTCATGATCACGCAGAACGAACGGCGCTCCCTGCTGCTGGCGGATGTGAATGTCAGTGTCGACATGAAGGGATTTTCCGTGAGCGACTACTCCCGTGTCGACGAACTCATCCAGCTCGGCTACAAGACGGCGGCTAGCCAGTCTTCTGCCTTGATGCGTTACGCCATCCAGGATCCGGCGGAGTGGCAGCTCTACCTTGACGAACGAGCCGCCCGAAGGCGCTCGCCAATAAAAAAAGTGGAAGCGATCGAAGTTACCGGAGCCGATCCCGATACCAATCGCAGAATTCAACAACGCCTCAGCAAAGACATCGACCGTACCCTCGATCTGCATGCACTCGACTCTCAATTGACCCGCATTGCGGGACAAGGACAGTTCGACGACCTCGGCTACGAAGGCTTCGTTCAAAACGGAGTACCCGGTCTGCGTATCACGGCCCACGAAAAAACTTACGGGCCGCCCTTCGTCGATCTGGCGGTGAACGTCAACGGATCGGGCGTCGCCGCTTTTGATTTCTCCGCTGGAGCGCGCGTGACCTTCATGGACGTCGCCCATCGCGGCGGCGAATGGCGTAATGATTTCCTTTTCGGTTCCAGCAATCTGGGCGCGACCGAGTTCTACCAACCTCTAGCGGGTACACGGTTCTTTGTCGCGCCATATGCATTCGCCTCAAAGTTTGCTCGCAACTCTTTCACCGGCCTGACGCGCACCGCCGTATTCGGCGACGAGCGTGCTGGAGGCGGCTTTGACATTGGATATGATTCGGGACGCCGCAGCGAAATTCGCGTGGGCTACGAATTGTTCGATGGGAAGCTCAGCCCTCTGATCGGTGCCGCTGGATTGCCAATCGCTCACGGCACAACCGGCGAAGTCCGCGCTCGCTACGTTTGGGATGGGCAGGACAGTCCGTCGGTTCCCAGCCGCGGGACACGCGTGGTTTCTGAGCTATCGCGTGTGCTGCAAAGCCCGGGATTGCCTCAACACCTCGATCAACTGGATGTGCAGACATCCACCTTCGTCCCGCTGGGGCCGAAAACTTCTTTATTCATCAGCGCGTCTGGCGGAACAAGCTTTCACGGTTCCGCGGGACCGTTTCAGGTGTTTGCACTGGGCGGACCGTTCCGCCTCGGCGCTTATCTTCCGGACGAATTCCTGGGCAACCACTACGCATACTCGTCCCTCGGCTTCCGCCGCGAGCTCTACCGGTTACCGCAGCTTGTCGGGAAAAAGGTTTATTGGGGCGGCTGGTACGAAGCGGGAACTGCTTTCGGGACAGTCGCTGGAGACCCCGGCCCCGTAGTCGTTCGGGGCACATTCAATCTCGGCGTAATTACTGACACCATTGTCGGACCAATCGCCGTTGCCGGCAGCGTGAGTCCGACGGGACAGAGCCGCATCAACTTCTCGATTGGACGCTTGTTCTGATACACGAACGAGTTGCGAGCTGTGAGCTGTGAGCTGTGAGCTGTGAGCGACAGCCGAGCGATAGCCTAGCAGTTCGCTCGAAGCTCACCACTCATGGCTCTTCATTCTTTTCCCAGTGACGCCATATCGATCACAAATCGATAGCGCACGTCACTCTTGAGCACGCGCTCGTAAGCCTCATTGATTTTCTGGATCGGCACCACTTCGATGTCGCAGGCTACCCCATGCTTCGCGCAGAAATCGAGCATCTCCTGCGTTTCGCGGATGCCTCCAATTTGCGACCCTGCCACACTGCGCCTGCGGGCAGTGAGGGAAAAAGCTGCGAGCGGAACGTCTTTCTCCGGCAATCCGACCACTACCATCGTTCCGTCCGTTTTCAGCAGGTTTAAATACTGATTCCAGTCAATCTCCGCCGAGACAGTATTAAGAATGAGGTCAAAGTAGCCTGCGAGCTTGGTGAAGGTCTCCGGATCCGACGTCGCATAGAAATGGTCGGCGCCCAGTCGCTTCCCGTCGGCCTTTTTCTTCAACGACTGACTCAACACGGTGACTTCCGCACCGAGAGCGTGCGCGAGTTTGACTCCCATGTGCCCCAGCCCGCCGAGTCCGATGATTGCCACCTTCTTGCCGGGACCCGCGTTCCAGTGCTTCAGAGGAGAGTAGAGCGTAATCCCCGCGCACAGCAGCGGCGCACACGCATCGAACGGCAGGTTCTCCGGCATCCGCAGGGCATAGTTTTCGTCGACGACGATCTTGTTCGAATACCCTCCGTAGGTTGGCTTGCCTTCTTTATCGCGGCCGTTGTAAGTCCAGATCGTGCCCACCGTACAGTATTGTTCGAGACCTTGCCGGCACTCCGAACATGTGCGGCATGAGTCGACAAAACAGCCCACGCCCACCTTGTCTCCGACCTTGTACTTCGTGACTTTGCTGCCCACAGCCTCGACAATCCCCGCGATCTCGTGCCCCGGAACCATTGGAAAGATGGACTCTTCCTGATAGGCGCTCCATTCGTCGCGAGTCTGATGAATGTCGGAGTGACAAACGCCGCAATACTTGATGTCGATCACGATGTCATGCTCGCGCGGCTCGCGGCGTTCGAATGAATAGGGCCCAAGCGGAGCTCGCGCCTCCAATGCGGCGTATCCCTTGCACTTGCTCATGATTCCTCTCTTTATCGTTGCCAGAAACTTGGATGAAAAAATTCGACGAAAATTTGAACATCAGTTTCGAAAGCGTAAAAACACGGGAACAGCACTGGCAGCTTTCTCAGTCTACCGCAGATTGATATACTTCGCCCCTCAGTGCATCTCAGCAACTCGCCTGGAGGAATGCCTTTGCGCCCTTCGAACTTGCGCTTTCTTGTGTTCGCCCTTTTTGTCATTCCGATCGCTGCGCAGCAGACTCCGGCCGCTCCGCAAAGCGCTCCACAGCCTGCGCCCAAGCCGCTGTTCACTCTTCAAGAAGTCATGGTTCCCGTTCGTGACGGAGTTCATCTGCAAACCGCAATCCTCACGCCCATCGATCAGCAGGGCCCCTTGCCGATCCTGTTCCGCCGCACGCCCTACGGCGTACCCGAGAAACCTCCCGAGCAGATGCCCTCTTCAATGAAGGAGCTCGCCCAGGACGGTTACATCTTCGTCATTCAAAATCTTCGTGGGCGTTTCAAGTCCGAAGGCGTTTTCAAACTCTCATCGTCCGTCGATCTGAACGATCCTAAGGCGACCAACGAAACCACCGACGCCTACGACTCCATCGAATGGCTGGTCAAGAATGTTCCGAACAACAACGGCAAAGTCGGCATGTACGGCGTCTCTTACGACGGCATGACGACGGGCATGACACTTCTTCATCCCCATCCCGCACTCAAGGCCATCAGCGAACAAGCCGCTCCGGTCGATCAGTGGATGAACGACGACATGCATCGCTACGGCGCTCTGCGCGAGAGTTACAACTTCGAATATGCCGTCATGGAGCAGGCCGACAAGAACAAGAACACGCACTTCGAATTCGAGATCTACGACACCTACGAGTGGTATCTCAATCTCGGTCCGCTCTCGAACATCAACGACAAATATATTCACAGATCGATTCCCTACTGGAATTCCAGCGTCGAACATCCGGACTACGACGATTTCTGGAAGAAGGAAGCCTGGGTCCGCCAGCTTCACTCATCCACGGTGCCGAACCTCAATGTCGCCGGATTTTGGGATCAGGAAGATCCCTGGGGACCGTGGCAGATCTTCCGTCACGCAGAAGAAAGCGACCCGGAGCACACCAATTTCATGGTCGCTGGCCCGTGGTATCACGGCGAGTGGCAAAGTCCGAAGGGGGACAGTATAGGACTGATCCCGTTTGGCGGCCACGAAACCGCTCGTGAGTTTCGGGAGAACATCGAAGCACCATTTTTCCGTTATTACTTGCATGGCCAGGGTGACAAACCCGCGTGGCAGGCCAGTACGTTTCAGAGCGGATCGAATACCTGGCATACATATCCGGCATGGCCTCCCAAAGAGGCGAAGAACACAAATTTGTATCTTCACGCGAACGGAACGCTTTCGTTCACCACGCCGGCCAAGGGCGACAAGGCTTACCGCGAATATGTTTCCGATCCGGCGAACCCGGTTCCCTACCGCCAGCGGCCTGTTTCGCCGACGTATCCCAATGGCGACTGGCGCACCTGGGAAGTCGCCGACCAACGCTTCGTGGACGAGCGCACGGACGTTCTTTCTTATGTCAGCGAACCACTCGATAAGGATCTCGTCATCACCGGTCCTTTGGCCGCTAGCCTTTTCGCTTCGACCTCCGGAAGCGACAGCGACTTTGTGGTCAAGCTGATCGACGTCTATCCCCAGGATGCGCAGAAAAACGCCTGGAGTCCGGACGAAGGCCCGAAGCCGGGACAGTACGCTCAGTCTCTAAACGGTTACGAGCTGCCGATTGCGATGGAAGTTCGCCGCGGCCGCTATCTCACCAGCTATGACAGCCCACATTCCTTGACGCCAAACAAGCCGGCGGAGTGGGCGATCCCGCTACGCGACCATGATCACGTCTTCCTCAAAGGCCACCGCATCATGGTGCAGATTCAATCCACATGGTTTCCTGTGATCGACCGCAACCCGCAGAAATTCGTACTGAACATCTACAAAGCGACGGCCGCTGATTACGTTTCCGCGACGCAGCGCATCTACAGCTCGCTCGAACTGCCTTCGCACCTCGTCCTACCGGTCATGCCGTGATCTGGTGTGGCCGTCTTGCCGGGAGTCGCGTGGGGGCCTGTCTAAAAGTTCGCTATAAAGAAAATGGCCCGAGATTACTCCCGGGCCGTTCCCGTGTCTTCGCTGCTCTGCTACTTACCGCCCGCGGTTCCGTGCTGGCCCAACCACGACGCTAGCTGCGTGTCCTGTTGTGCTTTCAAATCGATGCAGTTGTTGATGCGCTCGATCGACTGCTTGTATGTACGTTCCGCTGCCTCGACCTTGTGCTGGCTGAAGAACTCTGTCACCTGATCGCGCAATCCTGCGTCGCAGAATACGCTGGTAGCTCCGACGACTTGAGCGCTGGCGAACGGTCCTCCCGCTTTCTCCAGTTCACCCCAGTGTTGCCGGATGAAATCCCACGCCAGCTGTTCCCCTGCTGGGTTGCCCAGGACATTCGTCACCAACTGCAGCGCATCCTGCGACCGCACATCGGGACCGATAGAAAAATCCAGCGTGCGCTGCAAGAGCTTCGGATCGCTGAACTGCGGCAGAGTGAAGAAATAGGCGTAGTAAAGTTCTGGCGACTTCGCATCTTTCATCGCGGCCATTACTTTGCCGTAGAAATCAGCGTCGCCCGTGAGCGCCGCTAAAGGCATCGCGGCTCCTGCCAGTTCATGATCTACCGCTGACGGATCTGCCATGCCCTTGTCGGCAATTTTTCGCGCTTCCGCCAGAGCTTCGGGATCGCGGGCATCGTACCCTAATGCGCCAAACAAGCGCGCCCGCAAGGTCCGCTGTTCGTCGCTCTCGCCAGGCTTTGGCTCCCATCCCACTTCTTGCATCGCTGGAGCGAGGAGTTGGCGCAGCCAGGCTCGGAAACTATCCCGGTCCGAATCCGTGACCAGATATTGGCCAATGTAGCTCAGGCGTCCCAGAACCGCTTCGAAAACAGCCCGATTGCGATCCGACTGGAGCCCCTGCGCGAATGCAAGATAATCGCCGACCGGCTCGCGCCCGACCCGCACCGAAGCCCAAATGTCGTCCTGCAATCCGATTCGCTCCGCTGCAGTCAACTTGGTTTCGGCGTCACTCGCCAGCCCCCGCACAGCTTCAGGCTGGTAGCCCACGCGATAGTAGCCGGTAGCTCCGGCGTTGCCGAGCACCCACGTCGAACAGCCCGGCAGCGTGAACGTCTCTTCCTTCTTGGTCAGGAGCTCACACTTCGGCGCTCCGTTGCTGGTCGCCGATCCCTTCAAGCAAAGCGGTATCTGCCACAGTTGGTCGTTGGGAGCTTCGAACTTTGCCCGGTCGAAGTAGTACCGCTGCTGCGAAACCGACACGCTCGTCGAATTGCCTGAGCACTGCGCTTTCACGTTGATCATCGGCACGCCAGCCTGCTTCACCCAGGTCGGCATGATCGTATCAACCGGCTTCTTGGACGTCTTCGCCTGCGCATCCCAGAAATCTTCCGCAGTCGCGTTCCCATACTTGTGCTGCGTGAGATACGCGTTCACTCCTGCACGAAATGTTTCTTCGCCAAGGTATGCCTCCAGCATGCGCAGGACAGCAGCCGCTTTGCCGTACGCGATGCCATCAAAGAGTTCTTGAATTTGCGCCGGAGTTTCCGCGGCCTGATGTATGGGGCGCGTATTCGCCAGCGAATCTACGTTAAGAGTGCCGCCCGCGTTGCTCACGTCGTCCAGATTGAAATTCCATTCTGGCTTCCAAGCTTGCACGGGCTTGCTCGACATCCACGTGGCAAACCCTTCGTTGAGCCAAACGTCGTCCCACCACTTCATCGTCACTAGATCGCCGAACCACTGGTGCGCCATCTCGTGCGCAATCACACTGGCAATCGTCTTCTTCAGGTCGACCGAGCCTTGCTTTTCGTCGATCAGAAGAATCACTTCGCGGAAGGTGATGCAGCCAGTATTCTCCATCGCGCCCGCGGAGAAATCCGGCAGGCCGACCAGGTCCAGTTTTCCGTAGGGATACTTGATCCCGAAATACTTGTCGTAATAAGTGAGGATGTGCTCAGCAGACTCCAACGCGAACTGTCCCATCTCCTTCTTGCCGGGAGTTGCGTAAACTCGGATCGGAATGCCATCCGCTTCGCCCTCGACATACTCAAAGTTCCCCACCACCAGTGCGGCCAGATAGGCCGACATTTTCGCAGTCGTCGCGAAACGCACGGTGTGCTTGTCGCCCGGACCGGGCGTATCGGAAACTGCCTTCTGATTCGAAATCGCCACCATGCCCTTCGGTGCCACGGTCGTGATATCGAATGTCGCCTTGTAATCGGGTTCGTCAAACGACGCAAACGCTCGCCGGGCGTCAGTAGACTCGAACTGAGTCGCGGCATATTTGCGCCCCTGATCGTCCTTGCCCAGATAAAAGCCACGCATCTCGCTGTTGAGGATGCCGGTGTAGGTGATGTGAATCGTGGCCGTCCCAGCTGCCAGCGGTTTCTCAACCGACAGCACCACCATTTCCTTCTCTTTCTCCAGCGTCACTTTAGCTTTCTGCGTGGCGCCGCCGCTTGCAATCGTAACGTCATGAAAGTCGATGTCGGCGGCGTTCAGCGTGATCTCCGATGTCGGCTTCAAGACGCGAATCGTAAGCGTCTCTTCGCCTTCAAATTTGGCGTTGTCGAGATCAGGCGTGAGCGTAAGTTTGTAGTTTTCGGGTCGCGCAATTTCCGGCAGACGCTGCGCGGAAGCCAGCGAGATTGTCAGCGCGAAAAAGCTCAGGACTGCAAGGGTTCGCTTCATTGGTTTTCCTCAGGAGGTTAAATCGGGTCTTTGCTACGAATCTCTCGGTTGTTCGAGTGCCGTCCCATAGACGCACTCCGCTTGGGTTATATACGGACCTTGATTCATGAAAGTTCAATCGCGGGATGCCACTTCCCCGCTCAAAATCGTCGCCACGCAGTGATTCGCTCCGAACCAGTAAGGGATTTCGCGGTAGTCGCTGACTCCAAATATCGCGAAATCAGCATCTTTGCCAGGCTCGATGCTTCCCTTGCGGTCCGCCAGGTGAAGCGACCAGGCTCCGTTGATCGTCGCCGCAGCAACTGCTTCCGCCGGCAACATCTTCATATGCGTGCAGGCCAGCGACATTGCCATCGGCATGCTGATCGTCGGCGACGTCCCTGGGTTATAGTCAGTCGCCAGGGCCACCGGTACTCCGGAGTCGATCAGATGACGGGCATTCGGATACTGCCGAAGTCCCAGAAAATAATTCGCTCCGGGGACCAGCGTCGCCACCGTGTCATGCTTCGCCAGCAGCGAAACATCGTCAGCATTCACATGGTCCATGTGATCGAACGAAGCCGGTTCAAACTTGAGAAATGATGCCAACGGCGTCTCGGAAAGTTGCCCCATATGCGCCCGAACGCTCAGACCATGCGCCTTTGCCGCTTCAAACACCTGCTTCGTTTCCTCCGCGGTAAAGGCGCCTTTATCGCAGAACACGTCCACAAATTGGGCGAGCTTCCGCTTCGCCACCCGCGGAATCATCTCTGTACAGACGGTCTCAACGTATTTTTGTGAGCAGCCCTGAAACTCCTTTGGGACCACATGAGCACCCAAAAGGGTGGCCACAACCGTTCCAGGCCATAGTGAGGCGGCGGCGCTGATCGCCTCCAGCGACTTCAGTTCCGACTCGACTGTCAACCCGTAGCCCGATTTGGCCTCGACGGTGGTCGTTCCGTACGCGGCCATATCCCTCAGAGTCGCCAGAACTTCATGGCTCAACGCCGCCTTCCCAGCCTTCCGAACCCCTTCCAGGCTCGATCGGATTCCACCGCCTGCGTTGGCGATCTCTTCGTAAGACGCACCTTCGATCCGCTTCTCAAAGTCCACCAGCCTCGGACCAACGAATACCGGGTGCGTGTGCGAATCCACGAATCCCGGCAACACCACCTTCCCGGCACAGTTGATCTCAACAACCTTCCTGCGATTCTTTCGGAACCACGGGTCGCGCAGGGCATCTTCGGAAGTTCCAACGGAAACGATCTTGCCGCCTACCAACAAAACAGCTCCGTCATGAATGATGCTGAGTTCCTTCAGATCAGCGCCGCGCCGGGGACCGGGATTGAACGACGCGGGCCGCAACGTAAGAAGCTGGCCGATGTTAACCAGCAGAAGCGGTCTTGGCTGAGGCTTTCTCTGGATCTTCACGCGTGATTTAGTCTAGCAGTCCGTTCGACTTGGGCGCTGAAGGGGCATCGACTACTTCGGTTCGCCCTGTTGTCTGCGGATGTGTATCAAGCCTAATATCGGGCGCGAGGGTCTAACTATGAATTCATCTTTCTTTCTAAAACGGAAGGAACATGGCTTCTTGGGAACCATTGTTGCGGCTCTATGTTTAACCGCTTTTCTGTCACTCGCTGCGTCACCGAATAACCATTCTGCTTGGTCGGACGCAAGCACGCTGGGTCAGGCCGCTGAGGCGCGGCACATTCTGATTGGCACGGCCGCGGCATCCCATCTTCTCGGTGAATCCGAATACGCATCGATTCTTGGCTCCGAATTCAGCCAACTGCAGGCCGAGAACGAGATGAAGTTCGGCGCCATTCATCCGCGACCAGATACGGACCCTAATCCCTACAATTTCGCAGGCGGAGATGCTCTGGTCGCGTTTGCACAAAGCCACAACATGGTGGTCCGCGGGCACACGCTGCTCTGGCATAACAATGTTCCGGAGTGGCTGAAGAAGGGCACCTACAAACCGGCCGAGATGGCGACGATCCTGCAAGGACACATTCACACCGTGATGACACATTACGCTTCCAAGGTGTACGCGTGGGATGTGGTCAACGAAGCGTTCAACGATGACGGGACGATGCGCTCGACGCTCTGGTATGACCAACCTGGCATCGGCGCTGGAGAGGGGACGAAGTATATCGAGCAGGCGCTGCGCTGGGCGCGCGAAGCCGATCCCAAAGCCAAGCTGTTCTATAACGACTACGACGCGGAAGAGATCAACAAGAAGTCGGACGCAATCTACGCCATGGCGAAGGAGTTCAAGAAGCGTGGAGTTCCGCTCGACGGCGTGGGCTTTCAGACGCACATCAGTCTGAAATTTGACGATCCCGCGAAGATCGAATCGTACAGGAAAAACCTGGAACGCTTCGCTAAACTGGGCCTCGAACTGCACATGACCGAAGTCGATGTTCGCCTCAACGACGGAGACGCATCGTCACTGGCGGCGGAAGGCAAGCTCTACGGCGAAATCACGAAGCTTTGCGTGGAGCAACCGGCATGCAAGGTAATCCAAACCTGGGGATTCACCGACAAGTATTCCTGGATTCCCGGCTTCTACAAAGGCCTGGGCTGGGCCTTGCCATGGGATGACAAATACCGGAAAAAGCCTGCGTACGAAGCGATGCACGATGCGCTAGCAAAATAACTTGCCGGCGCAATCACCTTGCGTTCATCGGGATCTTCACACCGGTTTTCTTCGCGAACTCCTTCGCTTCGTCGTATCCTGCGTCGACGTGACGAATGACTCCCATTCCAGGATCCGTCGTCAGCACCCGCTCGATGCGCTTGGCCATTTCATCCGTTCCATCCGCAACTGTGACTTGGCCGGCGTGCAGCGAATAGCCGATGCCAACGCCTCCACCGTTGTGAATGGAGACCCACGACGCGCCTGCAGCGGTGTTGAGCAGCGCATTCAGCAGCGGCCAATCGGCAACTGCATCCGATCCGTCCTTCATGCTCTCCGTCTCGCGGAATGGAGAGGCGACTGAGCCGCAATCGAGATGATCGCGGCCAATCACGATGGGCGCCTTGATCTTTCCCTTTTTCACGAGGTCGTTCATCGCGAGACCGAATTGCGCGCGCTCGCCGTATCCGAGCCAGCAGATGCGGGCGGGCAATCCCTGGAACTTGATGCGCTTGCGGGCAAGATCGATCCAGCGGCGGAGGATGCGGTTTTCCGGAAACAACTCCAAAACAAGATCGTCGGTGACGTGAATGTCAGAGGCTTCGCCCGAGAGGGCGACCCAGCGGAACGGGCCGCGTCCTTCACAGAAGAGGGGACGAATGTAGGCGGGAACAAATCCCGGGAAGTCATACGCGTTCTTCACACCGCGCTGAAAAGCGAAGGTTCGGATGTTGTTGCCATAGTCGAACGTGACGGAACCCATCTTCTGCAGACGCAACATCCCTTCGACGTGGCGTGCCATCGAGTCGAGCGACTTCTCCTGATAGGCCTGCGGATCGGTTTTCCGTAACTCGAAAGCTTCGGCGAGCGTCATGCCGTTCGGGACATATCCGTTGAGTGGATCGTGCGCGGAAGTCTGATCGGTCAGGATGTCGGGAACCACTCCGCGTTCGGCGAGTTCCGGAATGACGTCAGCGCAGTTCCCTACCAAACCAACGGAGACATTTTCCTTCTTGCGGATTGCGTTCTTCAGGATGCGAAGCGCCTCATCAAGCGTTGTAACCATGAAGTCGCAATAGCCAGTCTTGAGCCGCTTCTTGATACGCTCGGGATCGACGTCGATGCCAAGGAAAGCCGCGCCAGTCATGGTGGCGGCGAGGGGCTGCGCTCCACCCATTCCGCCCATCCCTCCGCTGACGATCAGCTTGCCGGCGAGATCTCCGCCGAAATGCTTTTCTCCGGCAGCGGAGAAGGTTTCGAATGTGCCTTCCACGATTCCCTGCGAGCCAATGTAGATCCAGGAACCGGCGGTCATCTGTCCGTACATCATGAGACCGGCGCGCTCGAGTTCGTTGAACTTCTCCCAGTTCGACCAATGTCCCACGAGATTGGAGTTGGCGATGAGCACGCGAGGGGCGTGATCGTGGGTCTTGAAGACGCCGACTGGCTTGCCGGACTGCACGAGCAGAGTTTCGTCGTTGTCGAGATTCTTCAGAGTGGCGACGATGGCGCGATAGGCTTCCCAGCTGCGCGCGGCGCGTCCGGTTCCGCCGTAGACGACGAGATCTTTGGGACGCTCGGCAACTTCTTCGTCGAGATTGTTCATCAGCATGCGCATGGCGGCTTCCTGCTGCCAGCCTTTGCATGTGATCTGATTGCCGCGGGGCGCGCGAATGGATGTGGGAGCCTGGATTTCCGTTTCAACGGGCATAGATTGATGTTAGTGGTTCCGATTCGGGGACGCAATTCTGGGGGAATTCGAAGACTTCTACCACCGAAAATTAAAAAGTTTTACCACTAAGGCCACAA
This sequence comes from uncultured Acidobacteriota bacterium, assembly GCA_963700225.1. Classification (GTDB taxonomy): domain Bacteria; phylum Acidobacteriota; class Terriglobia; order Terriglobales; family Acidobacteriaceae; genus Sulfotelmatobacter. Next base: position 25,559 of record CAVOWU010000005.1, on the reverse strand, counting down.
AGGAAGCATCGTGGATCAAGATCCGGAAAAATAATTTTCTGGTCGCGTGGAATTGCGTTTTCTGTGTGAGACCATTTCGGGAATTTGGGGACTTGGTCGGGATCCCCTCCCCCCTTACCTCTTTGAAAAGCCTTGACTGGCGCGGGTTCTGCAAAAAGTGTCTGCAAAATCTTGAGCGCGTAGCGGTTAGAGGTCAAAATCCTGACAACAAAGGAGTTGGGGGATTTTTCGAGGTATGCACCCGCACCCCATTCGCCGTGGCGATGATCTGCTTTTTTCTTGTGTAGCGCAAGGTCAGATGTCACATCGAGCTGTGGAAATTGTCGAGATGGTGATTCCGATTCCACGGGAATCGAATATACGGTGGTACTACATTTGTGGTTCCCACCCGTCGTAAACCGCGACGGGTGGGGCAGCCATTTCTTGATAGCGCTTACAAGAACGGCGATCAGAAATGGAAGTTGGTTTCAAGGAAGAGCGACTGGCCGTTGGGATCGCGCGGGTAGATGTTGCGGATGACCGTCTTTCCCCACGCTTTGCCGTAGTAAACGGTGGCACCGAACATTTTGCTGAACTGGTAATCCGTACTCAGATCCCACACGTTAGCAAGACCGCGCGTGCCTCCGCCCGGGCTGGGACGACCGGTGTAGCCGAAAGTGTTCGCCTGAAACGCGCCGCCGCCCGAATACCAGAAATCCTTTGAGCTGGCGAGACGAAGCGCGTGCGCCTCGCTGCGAAAGGACAGTTTCGGGGTCGGCTTCAGGTTCAAGGTTCCGTAGAAATCCTCGTTGTTCATCATGTTGTAAAAAGGAAATCTTGCGAACTGGCGCGGGGTGGTTAACACCTGAAAGAACGTACCGTGCTTGTTGTCGGTATTGTTGCCGTCGCCGCTCCCGTACGAATATCCAACGCTGAACCACGGCTTGAGATGGTCGACAGGCATCTGCCATCCGGCTTCACCGACAAATGAACTGGCGCGCTGCGTCAGCTCTCCCCAGGAACCGGCTTGCAGAGCCATCCAACCGAGCACGTCAAATTTTCCTGCGTCTTTTGTATTGAAGACATGGACGTAGTCGGCGCCGTAGGTGGCGATTTCAATCTTGTCGAAGTCGGTACTGCGGACGGTGGCGGAACGGTTGTCGGTTTTCAGGATGTGCGCACGATGGTCGATATAGCCAAGGCCGAAAACACGCAACTGGCCGGACCCGGAAGATGTTTCAAACGGCGCGGTGAAAGCCCCGTAGTAAGTGTCGATCTGGAGCTCGCCCATGCCATCGACCTGAAAGACGCCTTCCGTGGGTCTGAGGGCTACGAATGTGAAATTGTCATGCCCGAGATTTGAGGCGACCTGTACGCCATCGAAGGTTCGCTGCACATCGGAGAAGCCGAAGTTAGCGATCAGGCGCTGCGAAATGCGCGTTGAAACCACCGTCGCGAGCATCGGATCTTTCGGCTTAATCTCATTGCCATCGAAGTACTCAAAACGCCCGATCTTCAGGCTGCTCCCGAAATCCTTGAAATTGACGTATCCCTGCTTGAGAAATCCGCCAACCGGATTGGTCTGGTTGCTATTCGCCGCGTAGTAGTTGGCGCCGAGGCCGAGTTGCCCTTGAGGAGCGGCGACCACGGCCTGCGTTGGCAGGTCGACGAGAGCGACCTGTTCGCCTTCGAGGAACCAGTCAAAATGGTCGCGGCGCTGGCCGATGGCAACGCGGAGCAGTGACTCACCATAGGTGTAGTTGCCATGGCCGGTCTTGCCCTTGAACCAATCCCAATTGATGACACGGGCCCGCCAGTTCACGGAGAAATCGAGCGGTCCGATCGTTTGGGTCGAAGGAGTCGAGTCCTTTTTGTCCGGAGGTGGGGTGGGTTGTTGCGCGGATACGAATCCGCAAGTTAAGACAATCGCCGCGGCCGCCAGCCATGGCGCTACTCTCAATCGCATACACATCTCCCTATGGCTACGGAATTCGTCCCACGAACCCGAAGCCTGATACGACTATTTGATATTCCCCAGTGAAACGGATCCGTCCACACTCCGCCTTAGTGGAAAATCGAGTGTGTCGAAGCTAGGCGGGGATTATTGCGAATTCACGAGAGCGCAACAATAGCGATTTCATACTAGAGACGGCGGAACGCCAGTAGGAGCCTGATGCCAACGAAGAGCTCTGAGAGATGGAATCGGCGAGCAACACATAACCACGAAGGACACGAAGTTGCACGAAGGAATTCGACGACGCGGCGGTTTGTGCGGTCACCAAGTACTGTAGGCAGTGCCGTCACTGGCAGTAGCACTCGAGGCCGAGTGGACGTCTGTGATGCCGGGATCCTGTTGATCGACGGCCAGCAGAACATCTTCCTGCACGACTTCCCAGTTGGCTTCACGGGTCATCGGATCGATCGGGACTTGGCGCAGGTAGCCGGCAGTGACCAGTTCATCGAGCGATTGCGGGGCTTTCTGCTTGTCGAGGGTGTACTGCGAAATCACGTTGCGCAGAGTCTGCAGGTTCGATCGAAGAACGGATTCGCGGGCCTGAACGATGGACTGGTTGTACATCGGCACGGCGACGGCCATCAGAATCATGATGATGCTGATGACGATCATCAGTTCGAGCAGGGTGAAACCGCGCGAGGACCGTTGGTTGCGGCGACGGGCGAAGGCCATGGCCGCAGCGCGCACTCCGCAGCGAGAAAGCTGTGCGCGATTCCCCGAGTTGTTCATGCCCCGTAGCATTTACCAGTCCTTATATTTCGTGCCGTCGAGCCCGGTTCCATCGGACTTGGAGTAAACATCGAAAACATTCTGCCCGCCCCAGGAGTCGGAATCCGGATCGTCCTGCATCGACCTCAGTCCCCATTCCTTGGTCTTGGTCATGGGGTCCGTGGGGATAGAACGCAGGAAGCGGATTTTCTTGCCACCTTGTGCTTCCACCCCTTTGGCCAGCGTCTCAAGATCCGGCGGATAGTTCTGGCTGTCGACCTTGGTCTGGAACATTTGCCGGTCGGCCGCATCTTTATAGCGATCGATGGCGTCGCGCATCTCCCACAAGGCGTGGCGGAGTTGCTTCTCCTTCTCGCGCTGAATGGTCACGCGCGCAAGCGGAAGAGCCATCATCGTCAGGATTGCGAGGATCGCCGCGGCGACGATTAATTCGAGGAGCGTGAAGCCGCGTTGGCGATTTTTGCGTTTGAGATTCATTTGCAAATGCGCGGGGGCTAAAGCCCGATACCGATTTGGATACCTTTACTCGGCCCCTGAAGGGCCGCTCTTCCACGGCGATTGAACCGTTCATCGCGGTTTCGAAGCTCACAGCGATCCAAACGTGGTTCTCGAATTCCGTGGTGTTCGGCAATTCCATCAGTGACGATCCGAATCGCCGGTGTTATTGGATCGTTACTGCCGCCTGCGCCCCGTTCACTGTAATCGCCTGCAGGCCGGGATCGCGTGCCCCGCCGCGGGTGATGGTCAAGGGAGTTTGTCCGTCGCCCTTCGCCATGAACGTCATCGTGACTACGGCACCCTGACCGGAAACTCCGCCGGCGCCGGGGGGACGTGTCGCGGTAATTTGCGACTGGCCGAGAGCTTCATCTTCACGATGAACCAGCGCAACCGCCTGGCCATCCTGCGAGAGGAACCCACCGTTCGAGACGTTGACCAGCTGCAACATTTTCGGATCGTAGTTCAGCTGCACGGGCACGGAATACACGTTCTGCGCACCGGAGATCAGCAGGTTGACGGCAAAAGTGCTCCCCTTCACGGCCTGGACCGTCGGCGGATCAAACAGGAAGCTCGCAGCCGCAGCGCCCGACGCGGAGTTTGGCGCGGACGATGAAGACCCGCCCGGAGCTGGATGCGCTGCCGAAGGATTCACCGGGGTCGCGGGAGTCACGGACGGCGCCGGTGCCTGGCCTGCGGGAGCGGCTTGCGCCTTGTGATGCAACTCGATGGTCTGAGCCGTACCGATATCGAGCGCACGCTGATTCATCTCGTTCACATCGGCACTGCGAATGATGTGGGGCACGATGGCGAAAATAATTTCATTTTCCGAATGATCCTGCGTGGTCTGTCCGAAGAGATACTTGAGGATCGGAATCTGCGCGAGTCCCGGGATGCCGGCGAGCGATTTGGTCTGCTGGTCCTCCATGATTCCGCCCAACAGGTTGGCCTCGCCGTCCTTGAGCCGGATTTCGTGCTCGATTTTGCGTTGTCCGATGATGGGCTGGCTGATGCCACCGATGTTCTGCTGTCCGGTAACGGCGGAAACGTCCATCGAAATCTTGAGGGTAACTTCGCCGTTGGCGTGGACGCGCGGCGTGATGTCGATGTTGACGCCGACGTCGAGGTACTGGAACTGGGTGTTGACCAGCGGGTTGATGCCGACGCCGCCGATGCCGGGCTGGAACGATCCAGTCGCGACAGGGACGCGGTCGCCGATCTTCAGCGAAGCCTTCTGGCCGTCGAGAGCGCGAATCTGGGGGTTCTGAATGAGCTTGGTGTCGCTGTTGCTCATCATCGCCGACAAGTTGGCGGAAGGAATCGTGACCTGGAAATCGGTGGCGTTCAGATTACCCAGGGTATTGAGATTCAGCCCGTTTGTGGTGCTCGAGGTCGACGTGGTAGTGCTGGTGGATGTCGTCGGAGTCGTCGTTGAGGCGACATTGCTCTGCAGGGTAACGGTCGCGCTGGTGGGCGGACTGAAGCCCAGAGTTCTCGAACGGTCTTTGCTGACCTGCATCACCGCGATGTCGACGATTACTTCTGGACGTGCCTTATCCAGGTCTTCGACCAATTTTTCGGCAAGGGCAATCTGATCGGGCGTCCCGCGCACCACGAGAGCATTTTGCGAAAGCAACTGCTGCACGCGCTGCACATCGAGCACGGCGCGAATCGCGTTCACGACATCCTGCAGTTCGGTGGGCTGGGAAAGATTCGTAAGGTAAAAAGTCTTGAGGACGCTTTGTTCGAGCTCCTTGCGCTTGGCTGGATTATCGGTCGCGACGAAAATGGTGCTGGAAGTGACCGGGCGCCAGAAGGTCTTGGATTCCAACGCGGTGATTTGAAGAGCCTCTTCGAGAGTAACTCCGTTGAGGTCGACGTTGATCACGCGCGGGGTGTAATCGGGATCAAACAGCACATTGATGCCGGCCAACTGTCCGACGGTGCGATACACGACGTCGGATTTCTGAGAGAGCATCTTGAGAGTGACGGGGACATTCGCGATCGGAGCGAGTTCGACTGGACCCGAAGCCTCGCGCACGCGGCGCTGAAGGCTGTCGGGAGGTCCCGCGGCCTGTGGCGGGGGATTCTTCTGGTCATTGATCATCTTCAGCGTGCGAGTCAGTTCCTGCTGGGCGATGAACAATGAGGGGTCGATGGCGAGAGCTTTCTGGAACTCGGCGACCGCCTCGTCCAGCTTGCCGTCTTCGCGCATTTTCTGGCCGCGGTGAACGATGGCCGCTGCGGCCTGAAAGCGCAGACGCTCGAAGGCGGAGCGGTAACGGAGTTCCTTCGGCTTTAGGTTGTAAGCCTGCTTATAGAAATCATAGGCAGCCTCATATTGCTCGCGGGCTTCCGCATCCTGACCTTTGGTGTAGAGGTCTTTCGCTTTGTCGGCAATTGCGGGGAGGGCTAAAGCCGCGACCAGCGACAACAATAAAGCCGGGCGCAATAGGCGTCTCATTCGATAATCCTCACGAGATGGTCCTTTTGAAAACGGTTTTTCGCCGGACAAGCAGGTTCCCCACGCGTGTGCGCGTCCCGTCGGCGTGATGGCGCGGGAAATCCACTCGATACAAAAAAAAACTCGCGGTTCCGCGATTATAGCATCGCGATTTCCAGCTCCCGATGTGCCTGTCCACACGGGAGTTACACTCTTTGGTCGCTGGACCACCGGGTGACACTCTCATTCCGGCTTCTCTCGCACCGGAGATTCGAGGTCGGACATCGTTCTGCGTTAAGATTGAACCCGTCCATATCCTATGCCCCGCCAACCCACGCACCAGACCAAGCCGAATCCGGAAAAGTCCCCCCGCCGCGACTCCACCGCCAGTGGGCAGAGAGATGCCGCCGTTAATAGGATCGCTTCACATAACTATTTCTTGCTGGAAAAATTTGAGGCCGGGGTGGCGTTGACGGGAACCGAGGTGAAATCCGTCCGAGGCGGCCTAGCCAACCTGAAGGATTCGTACGGGCTGGTTAAAGATGATGAGCTGTGGCTGCTCAACGCGCATATTGGACCGTACGAGCATGGAAACATCCACAACCACGCTCCGTTGCGCACCCGGAAGCTGCTGATGCACCGAGAGGAGATCCGCAAGCTGATTGGAAAGACCCAGCAGAAGGGGCTCACGCTGATCCCGGTTCGAATGTATTTCAAGAACGGTAAAGTAAAGGTCGAGCTTGCTCTGGCTAAAGGCAAGCAACTATGGGATAAGCGGGAAACGGAGCGACGGCGGACAGCAGACAAGGAAGCCCGGGAAGCGGTGGCACGGGGACGCAACCGGAAGTAGCTCTAATCAGAACAGTTCAATCAGTCATCAAGGGCCATGCGGACGCGAGGCCGACCATCAAGACCGTAAGTCTGAAAGCGGATATGCCCTCCGTGCCCGAGGCACTGCAGCGACTGGATCGGGAGATCTCCTTAGCTCGCCAGCAGCAACACGGCATATTGAAAGTCGTCCATGGCTACGGCTCGAGAGGGGTTGGCGGAGATATCCGCCCGGCGGTCCAACGACGGTTACAGGAACTGGTGCAGGACGGCCAGATTCGGGGATGCATCTTCGGGGAGAACTGGTCGAAGGCCGATGAAGCGACCTGGCGCGTTTTGCGAGACCGACCCGAACTGAAAAAAGATTCGGACCTCGGCCGTGGGAATCAGGGGATCACCGTCATCCTTCTGTAGCGCCGTCCTTTGCCTTTCCCGCCACAAGTCCGGTTTTGCTCGAGATACTGCGAACACAGCGGCCACGAAGAAATTCCCACTTCTCGCGCAAACCACGCGCGAGAAATGGGGCACCCTTCTTTCTTCTTTGGCCTTCTGTCTCTAGGATCCTGAAGGTTCCGGCGCCGGGGTCGGAGTCGGAATCACGGGGACCGGCTCGGGAACGACTGGAGCGGGCGGCGGAGTCACTACGATCGGCGGTGCCACTGGAACCAGCATATACTGCTGCCAGTAGGACACGACGATTCCGCGCTGCCAGAAACGTGGGATCAGAAGCAGGAGCAGGATGAGTTGGGCCATCAGGAAGGCGCCCCAGACGCTCTCGGATGGGACCACTCTTATCCAGAGCCAAATGCCGCCGACCAGAAAAATCGCCGCGACAATCACGGTGACCACGTAACTCACCAGCAATCGGCCCAGACTGCGGAATGTATGCCGGAAGGCGGCTGCGATCGATTTTCGAACCGCGCGCTGATCATTCAAAACGATGTCGGCTTCAGCAAGATCGAACCAGATCCGAAAGACGGCCATGATCAGAAAAATGATCAGCAAGCCGCCGTAGCGGACCTCCGGCAGTAGCAACTCGTTGGTGCTCTCACCAGCTTTCCGTTCCAAGACTCCATGAAGCGCAAACAGGAGGCCGGTTACGATGGCCATGATGATCCCGGATAGAAACAGCAGGCGGATGAAGCGCCATAAATTGCGGCCGCAGGCGCGAAAAAAGTCTTCGCGCGGAAGGCGGTAAGTGGAGGCGTATCCCTGAAAAACACCGGGCAGGAAGATAGCGGCCGCCAGGAAGAACACGAAGGAGAAGTAAAAGGCGGGCATACTCGCCGCCGCCATCGTGCCAAACTCCGGACGGGCAAACAAGTCGACCATGACCGACAGATCGAATCCGTGAAGCAATCCCTGACTATAGAAACTGTGATCCAGGATGGAGTGGGCGCTCTTGCGGAACGCTGAAGTTCCGAATTCGGCCAGTGTGAGGTTGAGAAGCCAGAACCAGAAAATGTAGCGCTTGTTGCGCATCGCCTTTCCCAGTCCGGAGCCGAGCAATCCTTCTTGTCTCGTGTCGCCGTTGAATTGTGCCATTCTTCCTTCCTTAAACCCGTCTTCCTTAAACTGCCCACCAGGCCATCGCCTGGCCTGCCAGTTGCGTGAGGAAAAGCCAGTACGTGGAAAGCTTCCACGTCGGCTTGGGATCCGCCTCAACGACGAAACTGTTATTGAAATTATTGCGATCGATCTGGACGGTGTGGTCGGGATCGATTTCAGCCGACACCACCTTCGCTTTCTTCAGGTAGCTGAAGCGGGTCCAGCGGCTCTGGCCGTCCCAGTGCTCACGGATTCTCTCTTCATTATTCTTGCTGTCGCGGAAGACTACTTCGACCTCGACCGGCATCACGAAATCTTCCTTGCGGTGAATCGAGACGTAAGACTGATACAGCGTGTCGTCGTCTTTCTTGGAATCTTTCTTGTCCTTCTTTTCTTCGTACCAGTTCACCGGAAAGGAATCGACCTTGCTGACCTCATAGTCCAGCACTTGCGATCCGTAGACGGCCTGATTGAAGTACCAGCGCAAATCCTTTCCCGAAACTTCCTCAATCGTCTTCAGGAAATCTTCCTTGGTGGGATGCGTGAAGCGGTACTTCATGAAATACGTGTGCATGGCCCTCGCCATGGTGTCTTCGCCGATGATGCCCTCGAGCGTAACCAGCACACTTGCTGTCTTGCCGTAGGTGACTCCCCCGTAAGAGTTGGAGTTGTAGTAGTCGTAGGCTTTCTGCGCCATTGGATCAAGATCAGCGACACTCGTATAGCTCAGTCTCTGCTCCTCGCGCTCACCCATGGTTGCGCCCGCAAGGTTCATGATCGAAGTCTTCTTGCCGAGAATTGAATCCAGCACTTTGACTTCGCTATAGCTGTTGATGCCTTCGTCCATCCAGGCATCTTCAAATTCGTTGGTGGCAACCATGCCGTACCAGTACTGGTGTCCAAACTCGTGCTCGACAACCAGTTCGACGAGATGGAAGCCATCGGGCGCAAACCAACTCGTGTCGCCAGTAATGAAGGTGGGATATTCCATGCCGCCGGCGGCGGAGTCGGGCTCGGGATCGACGACCGTCAGCGTCTTATACGGATAGGGACCGTACCATGACTCGAAGTGATCGAGAGTCTGACGGACAATGCGTTCGTGACGGTCAGCCTGGCTCCAGTGCGCGGGCTGCATCAGAAACCGCAACTTGATCGGTCCCATCTGCGATTGATAGACCACCTCTCGGACTTTGTAACGAGGACTGGCGGTCCAGGCGAAGTCGTGGATGTCGTCACCGTGAAAAGTGAGCGTCTTGGTATTGTCGGAGTTGTTCTTCTCGTCGACCTGCACTCCGCTGGCGCCGACGACTTCATACTGCGGCACCGTGAGTTTTACGTCATACACTCCAAAGTCGGCGAAGAACTCGGTGGTGTTGTGATACTGGTGGCAATTCCAGGCTCCGTGCCAGAACACCCCTACCTTGGGGAACCATTGTCCGCCGAGTACGAAGTCACGTTTCCATCCGGACCGAGCCTGTGTCTCGGGGAATTTCGTTTGAAAGACGATCTTGAACTGCACGAACGCGCCGGGAGCGATCGGTTTGGTCAGGTGAAGGTCGACGACCGTCTTGTCATCTTTATTGCCATCGTCGGGCGCGATGAATTGGAGGTTTTGGGTGAGATCTCCCTGGCCGACGACCTCAATGCTCTTGATATCTTCTGAACCGTAAAACTTGTCTTCCCACTTCTGATAACCGGTATCTCGGCTGCCCATGAGCTTGGCATCGCGGACGAAGGTGGCCTTGGGCTGAAATGCGTTCTGGTAGAGGTGAAATGGGAAACGATCGAGCGCCTGCCCCGTCAAATTGTGGTAAGTGAGCACTTCGTTGGCATCGACGGTGTGCGTTGAGGCGTTGTACTTGGCGTCGATGTCATAGTGAACGATCCGCTGCGACATGGGCGTGGGCGAGTTGATGGCCAGAGTCGTATCCGGGATGGACACTACCCCGCCCTGCTCGGCGCTGGTCGCGGCGGGTTTCACCGGGGCGGCGGATTGCGGAGCAGCGACTGCCGTCCTGCGGCCTGCAAGAGCGATGACTGCTAAAGCTAAAGTAACGAAGAGAGCAATCGACTTCCATCGAATCAGCATGAAGTTTTTCACCTGGACCTTCTGCGGCTTTGAATCATACCGCAGGCGCGCAAAAACAGTCATCCGGTTGGGAATAGTACGGAAGCGAGAGACAGATTGTTCAAGTGGCAAGCGAGAAACACCCGCAAAACATGAAGAGTACAATCCGGGCGGAGTTTGATTCGCTCCCGCGACCGGGATCGGTCACGACGGGAAGGAGAAGAAAATGAAGCCCGTTCGACAAGGAGATTTGAGCCTTTTACAGGAGGCAGCTTCGCAGGAGTTGCTGCAATCGAAGATTCCAGCGCGTCTGGCCTATGTCTGGACCGACGGTACGCCCCGCGTCGTTCCCATATGGTTCCACTGGAATGGCAAAGAAATCGTGATGGCCAGTCCGCCCAAAGCCCCCAAGTTGAAGGCGCTAGCAAAGAATCCGAAAGTTTCGCTCACGATTGATGAAAATGACTTTCCCCAGAAAGTGCTGCTGATCCGCGGAACTGCTCGGCTCGAGCCAGTAGAGGGAATCGTCCCGGAATATGAGGCCTGCGCGGCGCGCTATTTCGATCCTAAGCTGGCACAACAATGGCTCGGGCAGCTACGGACAATGATTTCGTCGATGGTGCGAATTACCGTTACGCCGGAGTGGGTCGGACTTTTGGATTTCAAAACTCGCTTCCCTAGCGCCTTGGCTGGATGAGGTGCGAGAGCGCGAACGATTCCTCATATTCGCAGCGGCCCTCTACTTTCGGAAACTTCCCGGCATCTGCGGGCTCAGGCGCTTGCGCTTTTGCCTTCCCGCCAACGATACTGGAAGAACAATCTCATTCCCTATGAAAACAACCATTTCTCTGTCCACGCCCGCCGCCGTTGAAACCGAATCGCTCGTAGCCGTGGTGCTTGACCACTCAAACTCGACCGATAAAGACAAAAAGCCAGAACTCAAAGTCGCGACCACCGACGCCGCTGTCAGCGCGGCGGCCGCCGATTTGCTGGCCAGTGGCGAAGTCGCCGGGAAGCCATTCGAAACGAACCTGCTGCACAAACCCGGTTCATTGAAGGCAAAGCGCCTGCTGTTGATTTCGGGCGGAAGCGCGAAGAAATTTTCCAGCTACGATTTGCGCCGGATCGCCGGCACTGCGGTGCGAACACTGAAATCTCGCGGGATCCGGAGCTTTGCGTTTGTTGCGCCCAGCGGGGTGCCCGCGGAAGAAGCGGTACGCGCAATTGTCGAGGGCGCGCACGTCGGCAATTTCGATCCCGACTACTACCGCAGCGATCGCAAGGACCAGAAGATCGATGCGCTGACCGTTATCGCCGCAGGAGATCAGAAGGCACTCGAGAAGGCCGCAAGCGAGGCGCAAATTATTGGCGAGTCACAAAACTTCACGCGCGACCTGGTGAATGAACCCTCCAATCGCATGACTCCGACCATTCTTGCCGACCGTGCAAAGAAGATGTCAGCAGAAGTTGGATTGAAATGCGAAGTGTTCGGCGCCGACAAGATTAAAGAGATGAAGATGGGCGCATTCTGGAGCGTCGCCCAAGGATCCGACGAGCCGCCGGCGTTGATCGTGATGAAGTATGAACCGGCAGGCGCGCCGGAAAAACCGGTGCTTGGGTTGGTGGGAAAAGGAATTACATTCGATACGGGCGGCATCTCGATCAAGCCGGCTGACGGCATGGAAAAGATGAAATATGACATGGCCGGCGGCGCAACCATGATCGGCGCAATGCGAGCGATCGCCTTGCTGAAGCCGAAGGTGAAAGTGATCGGCATCGTGTGCGCGACGGAGAATATGCCGTCAGGTAAAGCACAAAAGCCTGGCGACGTGCAGATCGCGATGTCCGGCAAATCGATTGAAATCATCAACACTGATGCGGAAGGCCGGTTGGTGCTGGCGGACGGTCTCCACTACGCAAAACAACTTGGGTGCACGCACCTGGTCGATGCCGCGACGCTCACGGGCGCAGTCGTGGTCGCCCTGGGCTTCAACAATGCCGGGATATTTACCAACGACGACGGGATGTACAACCGCATCCACACTGCGAATGAGTCCGCTGGAGAAAAGATGTGGCGGCTTCCGCTCGACGATGAATACAAAGACCAGATTCGATCGTCGATTGCCGACATCATGAATACCGGTGGACGTTGGGGTGGCGCTATCACCGCTGCGATGTTCCTGAAGGAATTCGCAGAGGATACTCCGTGGATTCACCTCGACATCGCAGGCACCGCGTGGATGGAAGATCAGAAGCCGTGGATCGCAAAGGGTCCGTCAGGCATCGCGCTGCGGAGTTTGGTCGAGTTTGTGAAAGGCTTCGCGGGATAAGTTCTTAGCCACGGATTCGCGCGGATTGGAACGGATGAATCAATCGAAGAACGTCCGTGATTGGGTCAGGTTCTGCTTTTCTGATTGGCGTGGGAATCCTTGGTGGATGCGGACTAGCGTTGAGGGAAATCGGGACGGTTGCTATAATCAATCGTCCCGCACGCTTCTGTAGGGTTCGTTGTTGATCCCGCCACCCCAAAGCTGAAGCGGAACATCCTCGCAGCCCGAAGGCAACGGGTTTCGGAACGTGGCCAGGTAGCTCAGGTGGTAGAGCGCAGCCCTGAAAAGGCTGGCGTCGGCGGTTCAACTCCGTCCCTGGCCACCATGATTTCAATCACTTAGAAGCCTCGCTGTTGGTCACTTGGTCACACTCGGTCACAATTCACCGGTCACAGTTGGTCACAATTCAATTCACTAAACGGCTGAGTCGATCTACAGCACGCTGCTGGCTCTCAGGCACGAACTGCTGGTAGATGTCCAGAGTCGTGCTCGAACGTGAGTGCCGCATTTGTGCCTGTGCGTCCTTCACGTCGGCGCCGGCCATCTTCAGCCAGGTCGCATGAGATGTTCGCAGGCTTCTCCAATTCACCCAGGGCAACTCCATCGACCGAGCTGCAGGCTTGATGAACCGAACGAGTATGTTGTTGTCGCGAAGCGGACCGCCGGATCGAACTCCCTGGAAAACTAGGTCATCCGGACCGTCGGACTTCACGACTTTGTACTTGCGAATTGCATTGCCGGCCCTACCCTCGACAGTCAGTCCTTTCAGCCGATGGATACGGTCAACGACGCACTTGTTCACCCCGATCGTTGCATTGGAGGCTTCACTCTTAGGTGCCCCCCAATCGCCGCGGCAAAACCGCTCGTCGATCGTGATGGAGCTTGCGCCTATATCGTTCCAACGTAAGCCTGCCAGTTCGCTGACCCTCAGCCCCGTGTAGATCGCCACATAAACCATCGAGGCGTAGGGTTCCGGAATCAGTTCAACGAGCAGGTCGAACTGCTGATGTGTGAGGTAGGGTTTGTTGCGCTTTTTGCCGCGCTTGTCAGGAGGTATGCGCAGCGATTCCGCTGGATTTCTCACCAGAAGATCGTGCTGCACAGCGAACCGCAATGCGCTCGAAAGCACATCACGGATCTTGTCTCGCGACTCATGCGACAGCATTTGATTTGTGGTGCTGGTCGTGAGCTTCGAGAAGTAGGTTTGAAGGGTGAGTGCGGTGAGGTCGCGCAGGCAACATTTTCCGAACGCGGGGATCAGGTAATTATCCAGAACCCCTCGCGTTCTATCAAAGCTGGTCGTCGCCATCAGAGGCTTCACCACCGGTTTGTAGATTGTTTCGATGTAATGCTCGAAGTTCGTAGCCGATCCAAGACTTTCCAGACCTTGGTTCAGCGGTCGCAGGTGTTCGGTCGCGATCTTCTTGACCTCCCGGTCTGACACCGTCGCGGCTGCCAACCGGACCCGCTGTTGTTTACGGACGTGCTTGCCGTCGATGAATTCATCGCGCCAAACACGCATTGTCCACCACGCCCCACGACGTTCAGGACGGGGGTTCTGAAACCTCCTCTTTGCCATGCGCTCCATCTCCTGGGGAGAAATCGGAGCGCCGATGTTCGCCTGGTTGCGAATTATAGCAACGTCGTCCATCGGAGGCTTCAACATTTTGGGCGGACAGGTCCTTCCTGCTCAGGCACCTCTGGAGCCCGCTGAAACACGCATCAGGAAAGTCGTCGCGAGGAGAGCGTGAGGCTGGCGAACATTCTCCTCGCGACGGCTTCAGGGATGAATCTGTCGTTGGGTTGGCCTCCAAGCCGTGATTGCTCTGGTCGACAGATTCTTCGCTTAACGCGTTTACCAATTTGATTCCTTGCCTCGCTTTTGTCCAATAACTTTTCGAACGAGAACCATTCCTGCAGGTTATAGCGGACGTGATTTCGGGGGAATCGCCAATGTGCGGGTTGCTCGTGATCCAGGGGTTTCTGGAATCGATTCACATAAGCCGAGTTCTTAGGATTAAAGGGGCCGTACACTGAGGCTGCTGTCGGCCTGGACAATTTTTGCGCTAGCGATTGAGAGCGGCGATGATAACCGGTATATCTTCGACTATAAACCAGTTTCTGGACAATTTGCGAGACGCAAGAGGCAAAGGGAGTCCGGACCGGCGTTCGCAGAACCCCAACTGAAGGAGTCGGTACTACAGATTCCATACAACGGGCTTGAGAGTTTCCTTCAGGTAGAGCGGGTGCTTAGGCGTGCCATCGGCAGTCAGGCTGAGAACGTGGGACTTCACGTGCGCTTTCTTAATGAGGAGCATTGCGAGTTCGGGTCCGCGTGAACGAAGGGACTTGTGCGGCTTGCCGTAGGCGAAGATTACGATTGCCGCTTTCTTCGCCATCTCGATGATGTGTCTGTCGTTGTCCGGGCCGATGGGGTCGGCAACTTCGAGCAAGCGTTTCTGATCGGTGCAGCGATAGGCAAACGTGTTGGCAACCACGATGCCACCATATCCCCATCCCTTGCGAATCGGCAGCACTTCGCGATGGTCGGGTCATCCTTTGTCGGCGTCGCCGTGCTCGGGTTCATCAGCACGAACATGGCATACGGCTTGTTGCCGTCCCATGTGCGACTGAGCTGGTAACGGAATTCCTCTTTGTTTCCTCCGAATTGCGCAGTACCAACCACGCCGTCCTTGAGGGCGAAAGTCATCTTCCCGCCCGGGTCGTGTGTAACTTTCTTGGGCATGCGTCCTAAGAAGGGCGATAATTACGTTGACTCGCCCACTCCCTAGGGCGATACGATGATCTCGATTTTACGAGGTCTTCGTATGCTTGATGATATCCCTCGTGGCGATCTGGCGGTCTATGTTTTCTTGGAAATGGTCGCCTTGGGGTTTGTATTAGAGGCAGTTTCTTCGTTTGCTCATGGCGATCACTGGGTGAGATGGGCAGGGCTAACGTTTTTGGGTTTAGCCTTCTTCGTCGCCGGGATTAAAGGGCCGACAGTCAAGAAGCGATTTTTCCCTGCAAAGCGAGCTGGAAGCGTCAGGCCAGAGACGACGCCGACTTCGTCGATGCCTCACCTCCTCTCGTATGTGCATATTGACGGGGATGGATGGTTCCAGTTGCCTTTTGGAAGTGCCTTCCTGCAATTAGTTAACATTTCCAATGCTGAAACAGCAAATCCGCTCACGGCTCACAATGTTCGGGCGAGAATTAGTTATAGGCACGCCAATGGTAGGAATGTGTTTGTGGTAGACGAGGCGATGTGGAGATTTCGGCACCCAATGGAACCAATCAGTTTCCGTCACGAGTATCAATCAACCCAAATACCACCGAGAAAGTGGTGTTGTTCGCCCAGGTGCAATCTTCGCCGAACAAATGGTTCGTTGCCGATCTCAAAACTGGGTGTCAGGAGGAGCTAACCGCGGGGCATTGGGATGTGACTGTTTCATTCATTTCAGATAATTGTGCGCCGATCGAAGGGAAAGGTGGATTCACAATTCTGTCTGGGGATGGGCGGCTCGTATACGATACTCCCGCATTGGTATTTGAGCCTGCTAAGGCCGAGAGCGGGGCAAAGGCCATCATCGTCAAAGCAGGCCCGCCTATAACCCTGAAACAGTTATTTGAAATCGATTGGCAGAATCTACCGGCTTATTACAGCGAAAGTGTTATGGAGAGCCAAGTATTCGACTCTGGCTCTGTGAAGATGGCATGGAGAGTTAACGGCGATTTTGTTGGACGATCGAAGTTTCTTGCCATTCTTATTGATCCTACGACCAAAGTGAGCGATGCGTTTAAAGCATGTGAATCAATCGCGGATCGGTATGGGCACTTCATTGATTCAGTAAATTCGGAGGTGGATATTGAAGGGCAGGCTCCAGACGACACCGCGACGACTCATCTGAAAGATATGGTGTTTTCAAAACGAATCTTCATTTATTACGAGGAGTTTTCGCTGGCGCAAAAAGGTCAGCTCGAAACGATTTACCAGAGCAAGGAGTTGTCAGTTCAATTCAGGGATGCCGCATATGCGTGGGCGCATAGAGACGACAAGCCACGCGCAACACCGCTAGTTCCTAATAGCACCATTTTGCCAGATGCAAAGTTGATCCCCGGACTAAGGATTAAGATTACGAAGCTGAGTCCGGGGGTGGATGGAGAAAAAACGAAGGTTGGCGCGGCGAATGTTGCAGAGCCGAATGTCACCTTCGATGACATCAAAATATCAATCCAGAAAGTCGTGGAAGATGGCGGGCGGTTCAGATTCTTCGTGCCGGAGGAAGCAGCTAAACCCCTGCTTGCCCTCTACGTTGAGGTCAGGAATCAGGCCATAGATGGGAAGGCCATAGCATCCGCTGGACAGATCAAGGCGCAACTGAGTTTCAAACTCACACAGGGGACATTCGACATCGCTCCCGGCGTATGGTTGGACGAGCCGTATAGCTCGGTTCGTCTTGACGTAGGCGAGACGCGGCGGCTGATTCTAGCACTTGGCGTAGATTGGATTCACGATTGGAGAATGGTCACAACAAAAGAACGGGGCCGAGTGATGCGGTGATGCTGGACTATACGAGAGGCTTCCCGATATCGGCAAGCGGAACTCTTGAAGCAAGCATTGTCGGCTCTGGGTCCGTTCTCCGTAAGTTAAAAGTTCGTGTTGGATGGAAGCACAATGAGAGTCTGTGGTTGCAACCGATAGAAGAGGGCAAGCCGTGATGGATTCGCAAGAAGTCGTTGGCTAGTCAAGTTAATTATTGCCCTAAGAAAGATATTGGGGAGACCCGCTACAGGCTGGCCATCACAGACTTCACTCAATGAATATTGCGGGCTTCAATCTTTTCCATTAAATAATTCCGTTGTGCTCCAGCGTTGCCGCCGCAGTATTAAAGTGCGTGCCGCCGACGAGCGCGAACTGGTAGAGATCCGGGGCAAAAAACTGCCGTTAACCCAGCAAGCTCAAAAGCGTCGGGCTTTTTGCTTTCACATTTTTGCTGCATCAATTTTGTTAAGATGCTCAGGTGTCGCAGCGTTTGCAATTCAGGCTGGCCGACATCGACCTCCAGCGACTTCGAGAAATCGAGGCACAGGTTCGGCCTGCACATGACGAGATTCTTCGCCAAGAGTTAGAAAAATTCTGGCTTCAGCACCTGCAAGCCCTCGACCATCCTGTTCGCATCGTTTTAGATGAAAGAACTGTGAAGAATAAGGCGGCCCTCGTTTGGGAGGAAGAGGAGCGCCGAGACCATCTCACTGTGCCATCAGAGGGGGAGATATTTAGGCGAGAGCTTCAACTGAAGGATACCCAAATTCGAGTATTAACCGAGAAGCTGAACGAGCTTCTTAAAAAGGAACAGCAAACAGGTGAGACGGGAGAACTCAAAGAGACTTCGTTGCTGTTGCTTCTATGGAAGAACCTCTGGCAAAGCCCGGCATCTTCGGCTTTTCTATCGACCTTAAATCTCTGGTCACAGAGAGTGCAGCCGTGCTGCGTGACCGCTCCCGGATTATCGAGCTCGGCCTAAACAAGCCTTAGTCCTTCACAGTGACAATGCTCATTTTTTTTAGCGCATAGGATTGGGCCGTTCATCCCGCGCGGGCCACAAGTCAGCTTCGCCGGACTCGAAGCCCGTTTTCGGAGGTTACGTGGTCAATCGCTTGGTCTCCCCCCGAACCAGTCTCCGGGGCTCTTGTAGCGCGAGTGAACAAAAAGCTTGCGGAGTGGGATAATGCATGTACTCATGCACCAACTAGAGCAATTGAAGCAGGAATACCAGCTAAGCACTGCCTACCATGAGGCGTCGCATGAGGTCGTGTGCATAGCGCAGAAGATTCCAATCCGCGAATTCGGACTCCGCATCGACACCCAAGGCCACGGAGTAGCGCATACGTTCCGCAGAAACTCGGGAGACCCAAACAATACGGCCGATGACGTCCGGGAGAGGGAAGAAAGCATAGTTCTTCTGTTTGCAGGAGAAATGGGGCAGGTGCGGATTTTCCCGGAAACGCCGTTCGATGCGATTGCAAGGGACCAAAGCGAGATCGACGCGCTGCTCGACGAAATGCACGGGCACAAATCCGCCGACTGGCACGCAGCAAAAGACAGACTGAGGAACGAGTCGCAAAGGCTTGTCGCCGAGCACTGGCGTGCGATTGACGCCCTGGCAAAGGTATTGTGGTCCAAGCCTGAGCCCCGGGAACAACTCCCCCCTATTGACGCGGCCTGGTCGAGTGACAAAACAGAGAAATCGATGGACGCGATGGAGGTTGAAGCGGTTGTGAAGGAGTTTGGGCTGCACCCGATGATCAGGTCCGACGGGGCGGGGAGCTATGTCCGTCCGCTCGTAAAAGCATAATGATAGACACGCTGTCTCCGATTCCTGTCTGGATGATGGTAACCTCGAAGTTGCATGAGCGGAGGCCAAACGGGCCAGACGTTGCCTTCTGTGAGATTTTGCAGATTAGGACGGATAAACGGGCTTGTCGCCATCAACCTCAGAATCGTCGGCAATCCGGGGATTGGAACCACGATCAAGGAATGCTAAGCGGAGAGCGACAGTTCCATTTGGCCGCCGGCTTGTGGCGGCAGCTTGAATTTGCGGAGGAGGGTCCTCACGAACTGATTGGTCAATCTGGAATCGTCACCTTTTCTCATAATCACGCAAGTCTCGAACCGTAGAGACTTGTCGGAAAAGGGTTTCAAGACCACATTCTTAGGCCGAGAGTCGAAAGCATTCGGTTTCGTCACAATGCCAACACCGATTTGCTCAGAAACCAAATGAATTGCCTGCTCCGCGGTTACCGCGTCGTGCGTGCATTTTGGCCTAATCTCGTCGCGCCGCGCCGCCGCCATGATGGCGTCATAGACAATCGGGTGAAGTCGTTTCGGAAACAGGATCCATTCATCGTTGGCTAGGTCCCGGAGTCCCAAAGTTTCGTTCTTAACGGCAGGATGGTTCTCTGGTAAGGCGGCGTACAACGGCGCTTGAGCAAATGGCACAGCGATGATGTCAGCGTTCAACAAGGGGGCGGTCACGAGAGCAAAGTTGAGCTCGCCGACAGCAACACTCCGGACCAATTCGGTTGGGAACTGACCCATGAGCCTCACGCGCAGCTTCGGGTAGAGTGGCAAACGTATGGTCACGACCGTTGAGATCCACGATTGGTCACAGTGAGGCGAGTGTCCTACTGTCAACACTCTGTCGCACCCCTCCTGGGTTGCACGAGCCAGCTGAATGGCCTTTTCCGCATGGGATAGAGCTGCACTTGCTTCTTCAAGATCTGTCCGGATTCTGTAAGTTCGATCAGCCGGCCTTTTTCGCGGTTAAACAGGTGAAGTCCATATTGCTCTTCGAGTTCTGTGATCTGCTTGCTAAGCGCCGGTTGGGTGACGTTCAACCGGTGCGCCGCACGAGTGAAGTTCATTTCTTCGGCCAAAACGACTACTGCATGGAGATGACGCACTTCGAGATTGGGGTACACAACTGAAACCCCCTGGAGTTGCAGCGCAGGTTCACCCTGAGCGCGACATTTGCCCTACACCAGTGAAGGAGCCCGCGATTTGAAAAAAGTATTAAAAAGAAACTTCTAGATGACTCTCGTGTTCCAAGACAGTTAAGGGCTTGGGGTTAGCCGTTCGTCGACCATTTCAGTTGCCTTGACATCTGTGCATTTTGGATGGCAGGCTTTCATTAATCTGGCCATCAAATCGGTAGTGGGGTTGAGGCCTCCCCTGATGTCTGCCAGCCGCGAGTTGAGCCCAGATCGGATTATGTCGTCGTTCATTCATTCCAGCGGAAATTCTCGCGACGAAATGATGGAACTAGCGGACGCCGCCAGGCGCCTTTGGCCCGGCGTCCAAGCCCATGCACGCAAGGAGCAACCGGGAAAAGGCTTTGATGAGGCGATCGCCCTGGCGACGGAGGTCTGGGAGGGAGTGCTGCGGTCTGTGGCGAAAACCCTTCAGCGGTCCAATGGAAAGCGTGCACAGATTGAGAGTTTGGACGCTTATCTTTTCGGTGTCTTCCATTACCGTTCAACCGAGCTCTGAGAAAAGAGCGTCGAAGACGGGAAATACTGCGGAGTCTGCCTTCAAACGGCGACCTCGGCCGGCTGAGGCAGGCGCATCATTCAGAGGTACAGCGAGCCCTTGAGCAATCGATTCAGGTTCAAGAAGCCGTTCGAAGGATGGATGAGTGGACCCGCAAGGTCTGGGCCGCTCGGCAGTACGGGTATTCCTGCATGAAATTGCAGAGCATTTTCCCCTACCAACCGCAGGCCAAGCTGCGGTTTCGCTACGCAATCGGTAACTACGCGCCCTTTTCAGTCGGGACAAATGATGGTTGAATGACGAGTAGTGGCTTGTGTAAATTCCTCGCGGTAAACTGACCTGTCATTGTGAAATGACTTCATTAGAGAGCGGGGCGTTCTGACCGAGGAGCAAGAATTCA
Organism: uncultured Acidobacteriota bacterium; assembly: GCA_963700225.1. Lineage (GTDB taxonomy): Bacteria > Acidobacteriota > Terriglobia > Terriglobales > Acidobacteriaceae > Sulfotelmatobacter. Next base: position 4,672 of record CAVOWU010000005.1, on the reverse strand, counting down.
GCCGAGAGGAAAAGCGGATATTGGATCTGCTTGCTCGGGGTCTATCCCGAGAATTCCCGAACCCACAGCGCGTCGGGTGCCCTGGCCCCGCGATTCTCAAAAGCATGGCCTTTCACAAACTGCCATTGTCAGAAGCCGATCCTTGGCTCGATCATCTCGCCTCTTGCAGTCCGTGCTTTCAGGAATTCACTGAAATTCGAAAGCGACAGACAAGTCAGCGAAGGCGGACACCGATGTGGCTGGCCGCGGCTGCAATGGTCCTACTTGCTGTCGGAGGGTGGTTGTGGGTACGGAGTCGCCCATCGGGGCAGACCGCGGCGGTCGTGGTTCTCGATCTGCGTGGCCGCGCAACAGTGCGAGGAGAAAACCCGTCCGAGACTAGTCAGCCGGCATTAGAGGTTCCTCGTAACGCAAGGACCCTGAACTTGGACTTGCCAATCGGAAGCAACGAGGGAACGTACGATTTAGCGCTGCTCAATCCGGTTGGTGATGAACTTTTCCGCACGAGCGCCACAGCTAAACTTGAGAATCACCTTGTGGTCTTGAGGGCTGACGTCGATCTCTCCGGCGTCTCTCCGGGTTCATATTTCCTCGGAGTTCGACAGCCAGGCCTTGAGTGGACACGGTTTTCTATTCGGTTGCTCTGAACGCGATCCCCCATGAAGAAGAAGCACAAGCCATCCAAGAAGAGTCGTCCCACAAGAAAGCCGATAGTTCAGAACGAACGGCTCAAGGGGTGGAACGAAATCGCCAGCTTTCTCGGTCAACCGGTTGCGGTGGCGCAACGATGGGCGAGATCAGGTATGCCCGTAACGCGAGAAGGCAGATTCATGTACGCCTCTCGGGAGGAATTGAGCGGATATCTCGGCCGCGAAGCTGGTCTGGACGTACCTGTTCACATCGCGACAGAAAACATGGATCTGTCTGCTGATCTGAAACTTGCTCTCGCGCACGCCCGAGCTGGCAAGCAGGATAAGAAACAAAAAGCTAAGCGATGAGAAAGAGCGTCTGGTTTTTTCGCAGTATAATAGCGGTAATCGTGAGCCGCTCTTCGTCCCCGGAGGTTCTGCCATGTACATTCTCGTTCCCTGGAAGCCAGTCGTTCTCGTGTGGGGATTGCTGAGCGCGATGATATTCTTTGGTTTCGTTGCATCGTCGGTGCTTGAAGGAAAGGACCCCTTCGCGCCAGGTGCGACCATCACGCAGCCTTCAGCCATGAAAGCTGGTGCTGCGCAAGCGGGGCAACAACCTAAGCACTCCCACAAAGCGGCTCGGACTCCGAGTCAGTGAGACCTCGGAGATCTCTTCCTGCTGATTTGTTTGCTTAGCCTTTTCGGTCACGTCCTCGCGTGGTTTACCTTGCCCAATATTTTCTCCAGCTTTTGCTTCAGCATGACCTCTGCGGGAGAACGTCCTTGGCGTCCGAGCCATGAGACAAAGTCCTTCATTTTGACTTCGTGCTTTACGGGCGGCTGCTGGACAAGAACAGTCACCGTTGCGAACCCCTGACCGATCTCTCCTACCCAGTTGTCCTGCTGCAACGCGGCGAGAGCCGTGGCGATCGCTTCATAGAGAGTCTCCGCGGTGACCTCTATGGAGTGCTCAACGTCTCGGATATCCTTTACCGCAACTGTGCACGTTCGAAGAACCACGTGCAAAAGCGTAGCATATTCGCCTTTTGTTCGCCATAGGATCAGATCGCGATCACTTTTCAGTCCACAGTTTTCGTGCCCAAAACAGGTCCACCGCCGCCCGTAACGAGCCACAGGGAGGGGCTTCAGAGTTGCGTCTGGCCTTTTCCAAGGTGAGACAATGATGTTCGATGGATCAGGCCACGCTAGGGCGGAGACTTCTCCGCTTTCGCTACCTTGTCACGCGGGCACTGCGTCACCGTTCTCTACTGAATCCTGCGCGTAATGCGGACGCCTTCATTTCTGAGCTGCACCGACTCCATAAGAAAGCAGCACAGATTTTAATTGACACGACGATCGAGCTGGAATCTGATCTAAAACGAGTCAGTGAAACTGGCAAGAACGCTAGCGAAGCAAACAAGTACCGGCATTGGCTAGCATCGGTTGCATCGTGCTGCGAGACATTCGTTGAGTTTGCCTTTCGCTCTTGTGACGTTCACCACTTGTACAAGGGACCCCGGTTCGGCTCTCTAGACCAGCAGAATGTGCAGTCGGTCCTCAAGGTTACGGAAGAAATTAATAAATCCCCACACCTGTTTGCATTTCCGCTTGATTTCACTCGCTTTTCCTGTACTGGAGATGTGTTGTGCATCGCGCTCACCCGCGAATTCGCGAGTTGCGATTATGGAGATTAAAGAAGGCGAAGTGAATGACGCTATTCGGGACGCCCGAAATGCAAAAGCAGCAGGCGCTTGGGCAAAGTTTTTCAGGACTTATGGCGAGAAGGGCATCCAGCAAGCACGACGCGTGTTCAAACAGGAGAAGGAATTTTATAAGCGTGAAGCTCGCATACAGGCTACACGAGGCATTCACAACGACGAAGACGGGATGCGTGTGATCCTGGAATCTGAAATGCCTCTAGATAATTTCCTGCCAACCGTAGAGGCGGTATGTCACAAGGCACGCAACGGGGAGTACGCGATAGAAGTAATCGATGGCTGCCTGATGGTCGCTGCTGGTGATGCAACCTCCATACGCCGAGCGATGCTGGCCGAAGCTGACGCACGTCTATTCGCTATGAATGCATTTGGTGCTCCAGATATGGCAAAGGAACCGCCGGAGATGATCGCCGATGCTATGGACAAGGTTACGCTCACCGATTGGCTGGATGGTCTTGGAGCAATCTCGTTGCTGCCGCTATGCCTGCGGCCTCTTTCCGCACGGACATTCCTCGATTTAGCGTTTGGCCGTATTCGTTTATTATTCTTTTTACATCCACCCGGATTCATCAAACTCCTCCAGGAAGCCGGTATTAAAGCGGAATTCCTCAACAGAAAGGAGACAAACCGCCTGCGCACCACTAAAGGCTTGCGACTAAGCGATCTACCGCCGTTGCACGAAGGTCGTGCGATGAGCTACTACGTCAAGGACACACTTTGTTACGTGGGCTCCATGCGTTTCCATGAGATGGTTTTTAACTGGGCCCGCCCGAGTTCACTGATAGCGCAAATGGCCGACGCACTCTCGACTGCACCGGATATTCCAAAACATGACGATAAAACTCGGACGCAAGGACGCAAAACCAACTCTATAAACAAGGCCAGCCTACTTCTTGATCGTCTTTACGACTTCGACACCCAGTTTTGGACGCGCTTTGTGGATGGCGTCTGGATCGACTAGATGTTCCCGGTTGATCAAGCCCTGCTCCCTCGCTAACCACTCTCCGTAGCGCTTGCGCATGTTCTCCCTGAAGGTCTCCAGAGCGGGGTCCTTGGGTTCACGTTGTGCTCCTATGACGAACCGCTCCAGCCGGTAGACCCGCCACAGACGCCAATCCCACTCCTGGAGCAGAGAAGTATTCAACCGAGTCTGTGCTGGTGTATTGTTTGCGTTTTGGGTTAAAGAGCCTACTAACGAGCGTCAGGAAATCGGTCGGGAAGTGGGCGTAGTTCCCTTCGTTGACACACAGGATCACACCTTTGGCATCCGGCAACTTCAAGTCGGCTTTTGTTTTCTTGATCTGTCGGTTCGCCTTCCGAACCAAATTCTGCGCGAACGGGAGGAGTATATTGTCCTAGTCGCTTCGGAGTTCTGGGGAGAGATCGCGGTAGTTGACAGCGACCTGTCCCACAACGATCAACCTTCCGGTTTTGATCCATTCCGAGGCCATCGCCTGAGCTTTTGCTAGGTAGAGATCGTAGCCTTCTTCCTCGAGCGACTTCAGCTCAAGGATCACGTCAATCAAGAGATTGGCAGAGCGACGGAAAATATAATCTGCTCGCATTTGACCTTGAGTGCTGGCGGGAGGGATACGCTCACCACCAAGCTCTTTGATGAACTCGTCAAATCTCGCCTCAAATTTCTGACTCATAGGAACTCTTCCCGGCTAGTTGTCGCCTGCGAATTGTTTTAGTTCCACAAGAAAATTTCGGTTGTCACTTTTCCGATGGCTTTTGATCGCCGGTGTGTCCATCCTTGCAACGCGCTCGATTCCAGTCTCGCGCCGAACGGGATAAGAGAAACGGCCTTCCCCGTCGCTTACTCCCACAGAGGAACACGCTTGGGATACCACAATGACTAGGCATATCGTGTCGCGTTTTTCGCCTGTTCCAACCTGCCGGAATGTGACGATCTCGCCGGTTTAATCTCCAAAAACTCCTCCAGCACATCCCTAGCGACCTTCAGGCGGTGTTCCAGATTCCGACCATCACCAATACCGACGATCTCTCGTTTGTCGTTTACGCCGATAACAAGAACTCCGCCGCTAGTGTTCGCAAGACTCGCAACATCCTCCGCGAATGCAACTTTGGCTTGCCTCCGTTCTGGATCGTTCTTCACATGCCAAACCGTCAGGGTCTCCTTGAAATCCCATAGTTGCGGTTCGGCCGTTTTCGCTTTGCTCGCCGTCGTGATGAACCCTCTCCAAAACTCATCGCTCGCGTAGAGGCTCTGTTGTTCTTTGAACTTCTCAATATCGAGCTTGATGTGGCATAGTGAGTCTCTAATCTCCAAGAAGTAAGCGGCGCACTTGTTGTACACCG
>CAVOWU010000004.1:0-304298 GCA_963700225.1 uncultured Acidobacteriota bacterium | reverse complement strand
TTCTTCTCAGTAAAAACAGCGGAATCAGCAGGTTCCATGCGGCTCGGCGGCCCCGCCGTTTTTGGCCCGTTAGCGCTCATTAGCACCCAAAAACGCTTGCCGTGGTACACGGGATGGTACATGTCACTGCACCGCGTCGCTCGCCTGCGGGAAGGCGGCCGCGATGCCCTCGGCGACGCCGCGCTCCGAGGACGCCACGAACTTCTCGAAGCCCGCCGCGATTTCTGCGAAGTTTTTTCGCAGGCTTTCGGCGTCGGTCTTGGCGACCGCACGAGAAGCCGCAGGCAGGCTCACATCCATGCGTGGCGGATCAAGTCGGTTTTGGATCTCGACATCAAGTGAATTTCCGTTCTTCATGATGACGCGGGACCTGTCGCCCGCTACGATAGTGACATGGGCCTCAAGCTCGGCGCGCATCGGATTATCGTGCGCAATCCCCTGGCGGCTAAGCGCATCGAGCACTGCAGTCCGAAGGTGAAACTTTCTGAGGGGTTCGTCCATGCAATCCTCCCTGGCTTCCACAACGCGACCAGTCTAGATCAACGTTCCAACTTAGTGTGGACAGGGGATGAGATACGCACGATGACTTCCAACGGCAGAGGCGGAGACAGAGGGAAAAAATAAGATAACGCGAAGCTGAGCGGACGCCATCGGTGGATTTCCGGTGGATACGCCCATAGAGCCGTGTGACACCTGACCACCATCACCCAGTGGTCAATCAGTGCAAATCGCCTGGTTACAACAGTTATTGTTTTTGCAGCGACTTCGAGGACCTCTCCACCCCATCGACGTTGGTCCGCGATTACCTCGAAACACTGCCTCCTTGTTTTCTTACATGGTTACTTCGCGCATCGCCCGCGAAAGGAAGAACGACTTTCGCAGCCACCACTCCCAATAACCCGCCGAGCAGAGTTTCCCAGGCACGCGCCCCCAAGACCGATATCGACGTTTCTCCACTGATCGCCAACGTTACCATCAGCGTGAACGCGTAGGCCGCACAGGCAATGTCGTACCGCTCCGGTAATGCCATGGCATAAATGATCATTGCCATTGCAGCGAGTATCCACGCCAGCGGCGGTATGTACATTGCGATCGGCACGCATACGATGCCGAGCGGGACTCCGATCAACGTTCCAACGATGCGTCGACGAACGCGATCTGCAGTCCCCGATGCGGACCCTGCGATCACATAAGTGCTGGCTGTGATCGCCCATGCGGACTGTTGAAGGTGGATCACGCTGCCTAGAAGAACGATGACAAACGCTGCTACTGCTGCCTGTAGCCCCATCCGCAGTTCTTGTGATCCCTGCCCGCCCCGAATCGAGGCATCCACAACCGACACAGGCGTCGGATGCTCCACTGGCCCGCTGAGCAATCGAGGCACGACCGAGGCTACCGTGGCAACTAATCCTGCCAACGCTACCAGGCCCAGATCGGCCCGAGTGATCCCGGTCCCGTAGCCGAGAAGCTGGCCGATATAGATCTGGGACCCGATGCCCGCGCCAAGGATTCCGAATCGCTTGAGGTATCCAACCAGAAACGCGCCTGTGATCAGAATCCACTCCGGACCCGGCTGCCCATGGCGCAGCAAGATCGGGGCAAGACCGATCAAGCTCACTGCGCCCGCTACCGCGGCACCATTCAGGATCACAAGATCGCGAGTAGACAACCATCGAGTTGTCTGACCTTCTGAAACGCTCGCCCAGAGGCCGAAGCCCGCAGCCAGGTAACTAAGGAAGAAGCCGTCCGAGATGTGATACGAGCTGTAGAGCTGCGCCCCAAGCATCGCGGCAATGCCGTATGCGGTTACCAGCCGCAGGCCCTTGACGCGGCGATGGACACCGGGATCGATTCTGTCAAGCCACCCATCGATTCTCTCGCCCATTGAGTTCATTCCGCATCAGACGCCGACACCGAGGCGGGCCACAACCTGGTTACCGGCTGATCCCCTCTCAACTACTTTCAATTATCGATTTCCTGTGCGTCAGTAAACACCGTCTGCTTTTAGGGCGGATACAAAGTGCTGACCAACAGTGGAGCCCTCTTGGTAGAACACACCCGGCATCCCAAGAGGCGCCGGCACTTCCATCCATCTTCCGACGGGAACGCTCACCGACTCGCCAGTCCACAGATTCATCCAGTCGCCTTTGGGAAGATACATCTGTACGCTCCTGGCACCCGGATCGAGAACCGGCGCCACCATAAATTCGGTCCCGTACATGAACTGATAGCGAAGATCGTAAGTATTTGGATCATCGGGATATTCCAGGAATGGATGCCGCACTACCGGATGCCCGGTGCGCGCGGCTTCATCAACTAATTGTCTCCGATAGAACCCCAGCGCCTTGTAGACTTTTGCCATGCGCACAAAATGCGCCAGGGTTTCCGCATCGGTGTCGAACTGCGCGCTAATCCCGGGATTCAGACCTTCATGCGTGCGAAAGACGCTGTTAAAGGCGCTCAGTTCCTCCCACCGCATGAGCAACTCTTTGGAGCGTGCGATGATGGGAATCTCTCGATCCGCCAGTTTGAAGGCGAACGCGTTGTAACCACCAGTATCGCTGTGAAGGAGGCTGAAACCGGAGACTCCTCCCGAAAGCAGCCCTACGACCGCACTCTTAATCCCGTCGAACTCGTCCCAGGTTTGCAGTTGGTCTCCAAGCCAGAACAAGGTGGAATTCCCCGGACTTTGGGTAAAACCAGATCGGTTAAAAAAAACAATATCGTGGGCGCGACCAGCTTCTTCGATTGCCTGGCGGTTGACCGCAGCCCATTGTTCCGTATAGTGATTGTGCCAAACCGCTGGACTTTGCCCACCGAAGAGCGACGAATCGAAAGGCAGCGCCTCACCGAAATCCGCCATCCAACCGGAAGCGCCCGCATGGCCAATCAACTCATCCTTGATGATGGCCTTCAACCACGCGCATGCGTGGGGATTGCTGAGATCCACCATGCCTGCAGAGAAGTCCGTGTTCCGAATCAGATATGGCGCGCCATCCGCCTGCTTCACGAGATATCCGAATTTCTCCGCTTCGCGAAATTGTGCATTATGGCCGGACGCATTAACCAAGAAGGGGCTGATGTAGATCATCATGCGTACGTCGCGGCGCGCCAGACCAGCAACGAGATCGGCCCAACCCGGATAGTACGAGCCGTCCAGGCGCCAGTTCCACCACAACTGGCTGCCGACGGACGTAATCCTGCGGCCGCCCCAGTCCTGAATCCACAATGCAGCCAGCGGCACGCCAGCTTTGTCCAATTCGGCGACCTTTGTTTGCACCTCCTCCGTGCCGCCCTGCAAGCCCACGATTACACCCTGGTGAATCCAATCGGGGAGCGGGCGCATGCGCCCGCTGTATGACGTGTACTCCTCAATGAGCTCAAGGGGAGTTTTTCCGTACACAATCCGGCCAGCCAGAACGCTTCCGAAAAACTTGATTTCAACCCGGTCGGCATAGCGCAAATCAAAGACGCTGTATTCCTTGTTCTCCAGGAATAATGAACGAAGCTTTGTGGTGATGTACTGCGGTGCCGGAGCTTCCGTCGCATAGGGATCGCCACCACCCTCGTTTTGTGTGAGATTGACAATTGGAGTCACCACGGGCAGTCCGCGCCCCACACCATGTTCCTGAACCAGAATTGGGATGACATGACCCTTCTGATCAAAATACGTTAGCTGCTCGCCAAAGCCAAAGAAGCGCTCGTCCGCCGTCGACGCATAACGCAAATAGAGCCGATTCAGATCTTGGGTGCCGGGCCCCTCTAGCTCAAAAGTGAAACGAAGTTGATTCTCCGAGGCCGGTGTGAGGACAAAACGATACCCAGCGTGGCAACCCTGACCCGACAGGGCGCCGTGCAAAACCAACTGAGTTCCTTCTAACACCGCGCTATCGAGAGTCTGGTTATCGCACTGCTCAACGATTCGGTCTTGAATCTTGAAGGAGCCTTCCGGAACTCCAAACTCACGTATTTCTTCTGCCCCTTCGGCTGCGCCCACGAAAGCAAGACCGGACACCGTTTCCCAGAGCAAGCGTCCTGGGTCTGCTTGATGCGACACCTGCAGCAGAGGCGGATTCCCTTTGTCCTGAGCAATCCTGACGACGAACTTCCCGACGTTGTAACTCGAGCTCGAAACAAGGGAATTCATCGCTTTCGTGTTCGATGGCTGGCCGCTAGAAGCCTGCGCTTGGCCTGGAGCCGGCACAACCAGAAGGAGCAGGAGGGGCACGATCCGCAGAAACTTTGCAGCGACCGAGTTTATAGGCATATAAGCCTCCTTAAATAACTTCTGCGTTCGGATCCATCGAACAAATGCGGCTGTTGAACAGGGTATAACCGCGTTCGCCGATTCTCCATCATTTCTCCAGGACGGCTTTATTCCCTGTCTATTGGCCCTTTTTTTCGATGCGTTCCCGACAGGTTGGACGGGTCGGGCATTGTCCTGATAAACCTTGGCAAAACGCGCGAATCTGCCCTTCCCGACACGACTCGATATCTAGTTCAACTCAGAACGATGAGACGTAGTAATAGAGCGCCCGTTATTGTTTTCTCCAGGACGCGGACATTCACGAGATTCGGGAGGTTCGGCGAGCACGTCACTCCGGAACGAACTCTCTGACTGATTTTCCGCGCTGATCCATTCGCGAATGTAAGCCGGACAGTTCCGCAAGCTAGCCCCGTGGGCTTCGCAATTGGCCAGGAAACGGACCGCGTCTCGATCCACGAGTCTTATCCCTGTCAGATCGAGGGTCAAGTTCTGAAAGACAGGTTCTGATGCAAACACTTTTTCCAGCTCGTTCAACTGTTCACCTTCCAACCGGCCGCTGAGACTCAAAACGATTCGGTCCTGAGCTTGCACTCGTCTAACTTTCCACATGAGGGCTCCATACCTTCCTATTTGCTGTGTCCTGGCTCCGTAACCTAAATAGCCGCGATGCCAATGCGGTGTGCAATGAAGAGAGTCGGGCAGGCTCCTGTCCCCTCGCTGCAAGGAGAAATGACCCTCCGGCAGGTTCGCCGGAGGGCCGCGGTTAAGTGCTGAAACCACGAATGCGCGGGCTACTGGGCGGCGATGCAGCCGCTTTGGTTAGGAAGCTCCGTCGTGTCGGAGCAACCCGGCTGGTAGCATTGGGTAACGCCACCGTATGTACCCGCGTTTGGCCCGCCTGGTCTCCAGGTCAACTCTGAGGTCCCGTATACGAGATCCTGCGGTATGTTCAGGGGCCCCGTCAAAGACGGATCACCGGTTCCAAACAATGTATTCAGCAGCAAATCGGAAGGAAGTGACTCGCTCACCTGCATGGTGCCCTGATTGTTGATCGTGCCACCGATCACAAGGATGTCGGTCGTGGCCATGTTCGTGAACGAGGGAAAGGTCCGATAGGCGTACCCGTTCGACGTGGTGGTCGAGGGGTAGGAAGCATTGCAAGAGTTGTTCCAGTGGTAAAGATGATCTTCGTCAACGGCGGTGCTTTCAAACATGCCGAGCTTGTTGATGTCTGACACCGGCTGCTGTAGATAGTCATCCAGCTGGTAAAACTGCGGCACCAGTTGAAGGTACATGGACCGCCGTACGCCGCCTGCCAACTGTTCCGCCACGTTGTTGGTGGTCAATGCATTGCTGAAGGTCCAGCCGGAGTTCGAATCCTCGGTTTTGGCTCCAATCGCCTGCAGCTTCCCCCAATCGACGTAAATGTTGTTGAGTGCGGCCCCGTACGAATTCGCAAGATCTTCGGCGTAATTCGTCTCGTTGTTCTGCAGGTTCCCGAGGGTTGTATCGAAGGTGTTTTCGTAACTCGGGGGAGTAGCGGAGGCGCTAGCCCCCCACCACGGGTCAAGCGCCGAGCCCGACCAGAGCATTCCACTCGTTACGCCGACTGCTGACGCAACGATTGGGAGTTCCGGGCCGAGGGCGGCGGTCGCGATCGATGTGACTCCAGCCGCCAGATTCATCCAATCGTACGATGAAGCTTTCACGCTGGTGCTCGGCAGCGCGCCCACCTGTCCGTTCAGCACCTCATAAGTTGCCGCGATTACCTCGTCGGACATACCACCGTTGCCATTGCCCTTTATCACGCCTCCAATGCCAGGGTCTCCGAGATAGCCGTACGTATCTTTGAACGCCGTTACCTCTGTGTAAAGCTGCGCATTCGCGTCCGCCAGGTCTTGCACGGTAAAGCCGTTGCCATCGCCGGGGTATTTGCAATTCGGCATATCAGGATTTACGGAACAGTCAAAGTCCGTATTCGCGTTTGCTATGAGTGGACCTTTAACGATATCCGTATAAAACCAGCGCACGTCGGCACTGTACGTTCCATTCTCGTTAAGTGCATACGCGAGAAACTGCTGGCTCGCATAGTGATAAGCGGCGATGTGTCCCGGCGTATCGGTCAGCGGCCAGTCGATGGGGGCCTGGGTGCTGATTGAGTAGAAGTCGTAATCGATACTCACGGTGCTCGCATCCGAGGCATTTCCTTTCCCGTCTTCCTGCGACACGACGGACGGAAAATAGAGGCTCTGGTTGTCGCGAGCCATTACACCGCGGACAATACCGGTCTGACCTTGCTGGCTATATGCAGACGAAGAATTAACCACTCCTGTGGAGAAGGGATTCAGCATCCCTGGCAAGCCTGTCGCAATCTGTAACCCAGGAGCGACTAGCGTGTAAGTTGATGTGGGAGTCGTGAGCGATTGCAACGTGTAACCAGATCCCCCGTACCAGTCAATGATGGGAGCCACGTCAGCTGCGACCGATGCACTCTGGAGCGGCTGGCCTACTGTCGTCAGGACGACTAACTGACGGTTCGTGGCCAGTTTGAGCGCCTGGTAGAGATTACCAGCGGCTTGCGAAGCAGTGGTCGAGTCCGAGCTGCCTGTGGGGAAAAACTGCCCGCAATTTTGGGCGAATCCCTGCGGTTGACAGAGACTGCCGCTGGTCGTACTTGCATCGATCGGCAGCAGCGTTACACGGTCTAATGTCAGAAGCCAGAACCCATTCGCTGACCCGACTGGCGCGGCCCAACCATGAACGCCGCCGTTGTAGGTGATAAAGACGTTACTGGTGCTGTTGTTCGGATTGTTCGGGTAAATCTCAAATTGCACAACATTGCCGGCATGGAAGTTGTAGTTGCCAAACTGATCTACTGCCAGCAGACCATTGGCGAAGGGGGTCGTGAAGTAGCCTTTGCCCACATCGCCAGGCAGATAGTAATCTTCGTACGCGCTGCCAGTCGCCGCGCCTGAGACTCCAATGGCCGCATACCCTTGCGGCTGCCAGGCAGCGGGATAGCTGGAATAATTGGTGCCTCCGATTGCGGTCGTATCGAGAGCGGAGTCGGCATTGTTGTTCAACGTCGTCCCGACCAGCACGATTTCCGCGCCTGCCTGTAGCGTCGCAAACTTCGTCTTCAGCGACCCTGAATCGCCGAGACACCAGTAAGCATCCTCAACCGCTGGGTTGTTGCGGTTCAGGACGACAACCTGGTAGCGGCTGCCGCACGGTGGGTCACTGGCAGTCGGAAACGTAGCATCGCGGTACGGGAGTGAGTACTTGGTTGGGTCAAGGTTGTCCTGCAGATTTGCCGGAGTGCCCGTCGTCATTGTGACCCACGGCTCAGCCCCACCCGCATTGAGGGAGAGTCCAACGGTCGAAGGTACATAGTTGGGCTGGTTTTCGCCGCCTCCCAGACCGTAGTAGTAACCAAACTTTGCATTCGTCACTTCAATGATGTCGTGGGCGCCACGCGCAAACGCCACCAATTGATTCTGACCGCTCAACAGGCGATCAGCCTTGGTGAGTTCAACGGCCCACCGACAGGCCTGTGGTCCGCAGTCTTCTTCCTTGGCGTGACGGGTAATATTCTTTCCGTTGAGCTTAATGCGGAGCGACTTGGGACGGATCCCGGCGCCCACACGTACAACGGCTTTCACCGTCGTCGTGCCAGATACCGTTGCGCCCGATTTGGGCTGCAGGATCTGAAGTGCGTCGAAGTTATGGTGATCCTTGGTGCTAGGATCAGCAAAAGTCGAGCTGCCTGATGCTTTGGGGCCTGGCGAAGTAGCGTTATCGGCTGCGGAGGCGGCGATGGAAGCCGCTCCAAGGAATGTTGCCAGAGCGATCTTGTAAAATTTCACTTTAGTAAACCTTTCGTCGAAGATGTCTTGGGCTGCATCGACCAGCCTGCGTGAATTAACAATGCATGGCCGTGACCAAATTCCTATTTCGTAGAATCAGTGGTTTACAAGTCCTCTTGGCATCGACAAGGCTCGTGAGTCCCGAAATTTCGGGAGTGGCTAGCGTCCCACAGTGATGCGGACGGTCGAAATGACGCCGCCCGACTCGCGACGCCAGCGGCGGTCACCAGACGATTGATATAAAATGTGCGCACCTTGGAGGCGGCTGAAGTGCAGGCCGAACCGCTACTCTCTCTTGCCGTTGCAGTCGCCGGCGAACGTTCTGTTCAGGACGTCGTCAATTTCATAGTGCGTGGATTGGCCGCACAGCCAGGCGTGGCGCTGGCGCGCATTTGGGTGCTCTTACCCGGCGATATATGCGATACATGTTTTCGTAAAGCGGAGTGCGCCGACCACACCTATTGTCTTCACCTAGTCGCCAGCGCAGGTGCGCCGAAAGAGGCTTCGGCAGAGGATTGGTCCTTTCTAAATGGCCAATTCCGGAGGGTCCCGCAAGGCCATCGAAAGGTAGGCGAGATTGCCGTATCCGGCAATCCAATTCTGATCAAGGATTTTGCACCCGATAGCAAATGGATCGGCCATCCAGAATGGGCTAGGCGTGAGGGAATCCGTGCGTTCGCAGGATACCCGCTCACGGCTCGCGGGGAGATTCTTGGAGTCCTGGCCGTGTTCAGCCGCGAGGCCCTTTGCGAGCAGGACTTCGCGTGGCTCCGAATCTTCGCGGATCAAGTTGCGGTGGACATCACGAATGCCCGCGCCTTTGAAAAGCTCAAGCGATCCGAAGAGGAACTGCGCGAGAGCGCGACCAAATATCTTTCTTTGGTCAATCTCTCTCCCGTTGCGATCCTCTCGTTGAGCAGTGACGGCAAGATTCTTTCGGCGAATCCTGCTGGGTTCAGCCTGCTCGGATGTACCGCAGCGGACATCGGCCAGCTGTCCATCCGGGATACCTACTCAGCGGATGATCTCGCCCCGAATCGAATGCCGCTCGAGCAAATTGCGGGAAGCATTTTCCGGTTCGAACGTCCGTTCTATCGCAAGGACGGAAAGAGACTACAAGTAGAGGTATTGCTCTCTCCAATGTTTCAGGGTGGCCGTCAAGCAGTCATCCATGACATCAGCGAGCGCAAGCACGCCGAAGAAATGCTACGAGAGCATGCTCAGCAACTGCAGCAGGTTATAGATCTCGCTCCTGCGCACATGTTCATCTGGGAGCGAGATGCCAGTGCCTCCCATGGCAACCGCTCGTCTCTGGAATACTTCGGTCCAATCCCTTTGATGCCACCCAACGATTTCCTTGATTTGGTCACGCACGCCGAAGATGTGGAGAAGCTCAAGTCAGGGATCAAGGAGGCACTGTCGCGAGGAGAGTCGTTCCAGATGGAAGCTCGCATGCGCCGATACGATGGCCAGTATCGCTGGTTCCTATATCAGATCGTGCCGGTGCGGGATCAAAACGAAAATATCGTTCGCTGGTGCGGCGTGCGCACCGACATCCAAGACCGGAAGCAGGCTCAGGAACGAGATCAGAGGGAAAATCTGGTTCTGAGAGAAGAGATCGACAAAGTATCGATGTTCGAGTCCATCGTGGGGACTTCCCCTGCGTTGCAAGAGGTGCTGGCCCGGGTTGCAAAAGTGGCGCGAAGCGATTCGACCGTGCTCATTACTGGTGAGACCGGCACGGGAAAAGAGCTAATCGCCCGTGCGATTCACAAACGCTCCGGCCGCGCGGACCGGGCCTTCGTGAGCGTGAATTGCGCGGCCATTCCACGTGACCTGATCGGGTCCGAGTTGTTCGGGCACGAGAAAGGCGCCTTCACTGGCGCTCTGCAGCGGCGCTTGGGTCGTTTTGAATTGGCTGAGGGGGGCAGTATTTTCCTCGATGAGATCGGAGAGCTGCCGGCGGAGACTCAGATTGCTCTGTTGCGTGTTCTGCAGGAACGGGAGTTTCAACGAGTAGGCGGCAATCTATCGATTCGCGCCGATGTGCGTGTCATTGCCGCAACTCACCGTGACTTACCGGCTGCCATCAGCGCCGGCGCATTTCGCAGCGACTTGTTTTACCGGATTCACGTCTTCCCGATCGAGCTTCCTCCGCTGCGCGAACGCAAGGAGGACATCCGGCTGTTGGTCGAGTATTTTATCGACCGCTACGCCAGGAAGGCCGGAAAGCAGATACGGCAGATCGAGAAGAAGAGCCTGGACCGATTGCAGTCATATTCGTGGCCGGGCAACATTCGCGAACTGCAGAATGTGATCGAGCGTTCCGTGATTCTGTGTGAGGGTGAGGATTTTTCGGTTGACGAAAGTTGGCTTTCTGCCGAGCGCCGTCCCAGTCGCCCCTTGCCGCATGAGATGGACGCTCACGAGAAGGAATTCATCGAATCTGTTCTTGCCGAATGCAAGGGCAAGATTTCCGGCCCGTCGGGCGCAGCTGCAAAGCTTGGATTGCCTCCGTCCACACTGGATTCAAAAATCAAGATGCTGAAGATCGACAAACGTCGCTTTCACAGCGCGTGATTTGTGCCCAAAGCATCCCTCGCTGTTTTCGGCTGATCTATCGTCAGTGGATCGTGGTCTAGAATGACGAAGCAATGTTGCCGGCGGTGAGATATTTCCACACCAGAGCGCCAGTGCCGGCTTTGAACGCGTAGACATAGCCATCGTAGGAGCCGACATAGACTATGCCTTGGCGAATGCCGGCGACGACGGAATCCCCGCTCCCGTTGTATAGATCCGTGGCCGCGCCGCGCCCCGATCGTCATTGTGCATTAGAATGATCGCGTTTGGTTCAGTCGCGGTTTTAGCCAGGAGGATGATACGGACGACCGAGCTTGGCGAAGCGTTCGTCATGTTTGAGTTCCCGCTCGAGAATCTGTTGCGTTGCAGCCACCGCGCTTTGAATTCAACCCTTATGCGTTCCAGGTATCTTCGGATATTTGCCCCGGCCGCGATGTTCTTCCTGCTGCTAGTGGGGGCGGGCAGCGGGCAGAATACGACGCTGATCAGTCTCGATCAGGCCATCGATCTGGCGCTGGCGCACAATCATTCCTTGAAGGCCAGCCGGACCCTGATTCTTCAGAATGAAGCGCAAGAGATCACGGCGAATCTGCGCCCCAACCCGACTCTCGGGGCTGACAGCCAGTTCGTCCCATTTTTCAGTCCGCAGGATTTCTCCGGAACGAATCTGGACCAGACCCAGCAATTTGATGTCGGGATCAGCTACCTGTTTGAGCGCGGTCACAAGCGGCAGCGTCGCCTGCAGGCGGCCCGCGATCAGACAGCGGTGACTCGTGCCCAGACCACCGACGCCGAGCGCACGCTGGCATTCAATGTGGGTCAGCAGTTCATCAGCGTCCTGTTGGCCGAGTCGACTCTTCAGTTCGCCCTTGAGGACCTAAAGAGCTTTCAGCAGACGGTCGATATCAGCGAAGCACAACTCAAAGCGGGATCTCTGAGTGAAGGAGACTATCTCAAGATCAAACTGCAGCTCCTGCAGTTTCAGACTGACGTATCGTCCGCCCGGCTAGCCAAAGTGCAGGCTCTGGTCGGGCTTCGGGAATTCCTGGGATATGACGCGGTGCCGGCCAACTTTGACGTGATTGGGGACCTAGCGTATCAACCGCTCGAGGTCAAGCTGGAAGACCTGCAGATGCACGCGCTGCGCGACCGCCCCGACTATCGCGCAGCGGAACTGGGAATCACGGCGGCACAAAGCCAAATTCTCCTCGCCAAAGCGAACGGTAAAGTAGACGTAAATGGCACTTATGACTTTACGCATGTATCGGGTGAGAACACCGCCTCGCTCTTTGCGAGTTTTGAGTTGCCGATCTTCAACCGCAATCAGGGAGAAATCGCGCGCACCAATTACGCTCTTACCCAGGCGAAGGAGCAAGAGCAGGCTGCGAGCGATACGGTTCTTTCGGATGTGGCCAATGGCTATGAGGCGGTGAGGAGCAACGACGAAGTCGTGCAACTCTATACTTCCGGTTACCGCAAGCAGGCTCAGGATTCGCGCGACATCAGCGAATATGCATATAAACGCGGAGCCGCCAGTCTCCTGGATTTTCTCGATGCCGAGCGCAGCTACCGGGCGGTTGAACTGGCATATCGCCAGGCGTTGGCCGCTTACATGACCGCTCTCGAACAACTGAAGGAAGCCGTAGGAACGAGGAACCTGCCATGAATGTCCGCCGGAGGCGTTGTCATCGACTGGAAGTACTGACCGCCTTCTTTGCGATCACCCTAATGCATGTCGGTTGCGGAAGATCGTCAGAGCAAGCCGACAAGATGACTTCGTTCTCCGCGGCTGAGAGTCGCGATTCCAAAGCCGAACTGTTCTCGCTCCCTGATGGACAGATGTCCCACATTCAGGTTGTGACGGTCGAGCAAGGTCCTTTGCCCCGCATCCTCCGCTTGACCGGAGCAGTCGAATACAACGATTTCAAGACTACGCCCGTCATCACGCAGGTGGGTGGCCCTGTCAGTCGTGTGGTGGTGGTGCAGGGCGAGCACGTGCACGCCGGCCAGGCGCTGTTGTACGTTGCGAGTCCGGATTACTCGCTGCTGCGCGCTTCCTATCTCAAGGCGCGCGACGCTTTTCAGCTCGCGGACAAGTTCTACCTCCGCGCGCAAGACCTCTACGCCCACCACGCGATCGCCGAGGCTGATCTCGAGCAGGCTCAATCGAACCGCACGCAAGCGCAAGCGGACTTCGAGTCTAGTGCCGATGCCATTCGCGTCCTGGGCATCGCGAATCCGGAAACCATCGTCACCAAGCCGCCCTCACCGGAAATCCCTCTGTACTCGCCGGTAGCTGGAGAGGTGGTGGATCGCCAGTGTTCCCCGGGGCAATTGCTGGCGGCCGGAGCCACGCAATGCTTCACGCTGTCGGACATGAGTTCCGTGTGGATTCTCGTCAACATCTATCAGAATGACGTGGCCTACGTTCGTGTCGGCAACAGCGTCACCATTCACAACGAATCGTACCCCGACGTGCTGCGGGGCAAAATCGCTTACATCTCCCCGGCGCTTGATCCCACCACGCGCACCCTGCAAGCGCGCATTGAAGCGCCCAATCCCGACGAGCGCCTGAAGAAAGAAATGTACGTAACCGCTGAGGTTCAAGCCGGCGTGATTCCCAACGCACTGTTTGTCCCCGATTCCTCCGTGCTTCGCGACGAACAGAACATGCCTTACGTCTATCTGCAGACTGGAGAGAAACAGTTCGCCAGGCGGGTCATAACCATCGGCGAAAGCCAGGGAGGGAAGACGCAAATTCTCAGTGGGTTGCAGGCCAAGGATCGCGTGGTTGGGGACGGCAGTCTTTTCCTGCAATTCCAGAACTCGCTGCAGCACTGACGGGACCGGAATGATCCATCACATCGTCCAATTCGCTCTCCGTCAGCGCTTCCTGATCCTGATGCTGGCGCTGCTCGTGATCGTTGCCGGCGCGCTTTCGTTTCAGCAGATGCCGGTGGACGCATATCCGGATCTTTCACCACCCCTTGTGGAAGTCATCACGCAGTGGCCGGGCCACGCGGCCGAGGAAATCGAGCGACTGGTCACGCTGCCCATCGAGTTGCAGATGAATGGCGTGCCGCACATGGTGTTCATGCGCTCGATCTCGCTCTATGGCTTGTCTGACGTCATCATGACGTTCGAAGACAGCACGGACAATTATTTCGCCCGGCAAGTCGTGTTTGAACGGCTCTCCACCGCCAACCTGCCTCCCAATGTGACCGGCAGTCTGGCGCCTCTGTCGAGCCCATCCAACCTCGTCTATCGCTATGTAATCGAAAGTCCGGACCGTTCTCCGCAAGAACTGAAGACCTACGAAGATTGGGTAATCGAGCGCGCCTACAAGTCCGTGCCAGGCGTAGCCGACGATTCCGGCTTCGGTGGTACGGTGATGCAATACCAGGTGCTGCTCGATCCAGCCAAGATTTACAACTATCACATTCCCATGCCGCAAGTGCTCAATGCCCTGACCGCCAACAACGCCAATGCCGGAGGCGGCTTTTACTCGCAGGGTTCGCAGTTCTTTTACGTCCGCGGATTGGGGCTGGTCAACAAGACCGAAGACATCGGCGACATCGTCGTGGGCAACAACAATGGCGTTCCGGTGCGCATCCGTGACATCGGCGAAGTCACCATCGGCCATGCTCCGCGCCTGGGGGAATTCGGTTTCCAGAACGACGACGACCGGGTGGAAGGCGTCATACTCATGCTCACCGGCGAGCAGACGCAGAACGTACTCAAACGAGTCGAAGAGAAAACCAAGGAGATCAACCGCGACTTACTACCGCATGATGTGAAGGTCCGACCCTACTATGACCGTAGCGACCTGGTGCAGGTGACCATCGACACGGTGGAACACAACATGCTGCTCGGCATGGGCCTGGTCTTGATCGTCCTGATCTTCTTCCTGGTCAGCGTCCGCGCGGCGATCATCGTCGCTTTCACCATTCCGCTCAGCCTGCTGTTTTCCTTCATTTTCCTGCACGCGCGCGGCATTCCCGCGAACCTGCTCTCCATCGGGGCCATCGATTTCGGAATCATCATCGACGGCACAGTCGTCATGATGGAAAACATTCACCGCGAACTGGCTGCGCGCCACGGGCAGGAGTACAAGCTGCACGAAGTAATCCTCGCGGCAGCGCACGACGTGGACCGGCCGATTTTTTATTCGATTGCCGTTATCCTCGCCGGCTACATTCCCATCTATGCGCTCAGCGGACCGTCCGGCAAGCTCTTCCACCCGATGGCGGAGACGATGTCATGGGCGCTGCTGGGCTCGCTGATTTTCACCCTGACCTTCGTTCCCGTCCTCGCCTCCTACTGGTTCACTAAAGGTGTGAAGGAAAAAGCGAACCGAGCCTACGACTGGCTGAAAGACGAGTACGCTTCGGAGCTCCGCTGGTGTTTGGACCGCCCGAATCTCACGATGGTTTTCGCCTCCATCATTTTCTGCGCTTCGCTTCTCTTGGTTCCTTTTATCGGCGGAGAGTTTATGCCACACCTGGACGAAGGGGCGATGTGGGTGCGCGCCACGATGCCGTACACGATCTCCTTCGAAGAGGCAGCCAAATTCGCTCCGCAGATCCGCAAGATCCTGATGAGCTATCCGATGGTGACCGAGGTCGGCTCTGAGTTGGCTCGTCCCGATGACGGCACTGACCCCACCGGGTTCTTCAACTGCGAGTTTTATGTTGGATTGAGACCTTACAAAGATGCTGCGTGGAAGCAGGGACCAATTCACAACAAGGCTGAGCTGACCAAGGAGATTCAGAAGAAGGTCGAATCGTATCCCGGAGTGATTTTCAACTTTACGCAGCCGGCAGAAGATGCCGTGGACGAAGCCCTGACTGGCCTGAAGAGCGCGCTGGCCGTGAAAATCTTCGGCCCAGACCTGCAAGTTCTCGAGGACAAAGCAGTCGAGATCAAGCGCGTGCTGCAGCAGGTCCCCGGCTTTACCGAACTCACCGTGGTGCGCGAATTAGGGCAGCCAAGTATTCAGATCGATGTGAACCGCGAAAAGATCGCGCGCTACGGCATCAATGTGTCCGATGTCGAGGGTGTGATCCAGGCCGGAGTCGGCGGCCAGGCAGCGACACAAGTGATCCAGGGTGAGCAGTTGTTTGATCTGGTAGTACGCATGAAGCCCGAATACAGGTCTAGCGAGCATGCCATCGGTAATCTGCTGGTGCCCACTCCATCCGGGCAACAGGTTCCGATTTCCGAGCTGGCTACGATTCACCAGGGCAATGGCGCATCGTTCATCTATCGCGAGAATAATTCACGATATATCGGAGTTCAATTCAGCATCGAGGGTCGTGACCTGGCTCGCGCCGTCGACGAGGCGCAAAAGGCGGTGGATTCGTCGGTCAAGCTGCCTCAAGGCTACCGGCTGGATTGGGGTGGGGAATACAGCGAATATGTCGCCGCGCGAGAGCAATTCGCGGTGATCGGACCGCTCGCCGTTCTGCTGATCTTCATGATCCTGTTCGCGCTGTATGGCAATTTCAAATTCCCGGTCACAGTGGTCATCGGTGTGGTCATGACTGAACCGGTAGGGGCGCTGCTGGCGCTCAAACTCACGCACACCACCTTCAGTGTCTCTTCTGTTCTCGGTTTGCTCGTGCTGATGGGGGTGTCGGCGGAAACCGCGATCATCGACGTTTCTTATATCAATAAGCTTCGCCTTGAAGGGCAGGGCATACGACAAGCCACACTGGAGGGGTCGCTGATCCGCCTCCGGCCAATTATGATGACGGCGCTCGTCGCCTGCCTCGGACTCCTGCCCGCGGCTCTTTCCACCGGCGTAGGTTCGGACTCACAGAAACCATTTGCCATCGTCATTGTCGCAGGACTCATCTCGCGCCTCTTCCTCGGCCGTATCGTGAGCCCCGTGTTGTACCAGATGGTAGCGCGCGATGGCGACGTGCTACAGGTCTAGGACGAAGCCCACCCTAAGGCTGCATAGCCTGATAATTCCTGCGCGAATCGGCGCCGACCGCGCTTGTCCTTTCCGACAGTTACGATTGTTACTTGTTTCCGGCGGAAAGCGGCGGCCACAATAGCGGCAACGTGCGTTGTTGGATTGGCGACGCCCCGGGTTGCTGCGCCGAGAGATGTTCGCGGCGCAGCCTTCGATTCGCACCAGTCTCACCAGGGACTTAATGACCAGAGAATTCAATTTCGATCGAGCAACCATTCTGGCAGCGCTCTTGCTCGCCGTGGTTACGCTGGCGATCTTCGCTCCGGTAATTTCGTACCAGTTCATCAATGTCGACGACAACGCGTATGTCGTGGCGAACGAGCACGTGCGCCAGGGATTGAGCCTGCACAACGCTTGGTGGGCGCTGACCGCGCTAGAGGCGGCGAACTGGCATCCGGTGACGTGGCTCTCGCACTTGATGGATGTCAGCTTGTTTGGAATGAATCCACACGGGCATCATGCGACCAGTCTCGTCATTCATGTGCTGAACGTGCTGTTGCTGTTTTTCTGGTTGCGCAGCGCGACAGGTGCCGTGTGGAAGAGTGCCTTCGTGGCCGCGGTATTTGCAGTACATCCGCTGGCACTCGAGTCAGTTGCATGGATTGCGGAGCGAAAGAATGTGCTGTCCACTTTCTTTCTGCTGCTTACACTTCTGGCGTATCTCTGGTATGTCAGTAAGCCGCGAGTGGGCCGATATCTGTTGGTGGCCCTGGCGCTGGCTCTCGGATTGATGGCAAAGCCGATGCTGGTGACGGTTCCATTCGTGTTGCTGCTGCTTGATTACTGGCCGCTCGATCGGCTGACCCGTGCTTCCACGTCGCGGAATGATGGAGAGACGGCGCTTTCGCCGTCCAAGATCTTCTTTTTGCGGTGTTTGGAGAAATGCCCCGCTGATGATCTTGGCCGTGGCCAGTTCGGTGCTTACGGTCAAGGCGCAAGCGCTCGACAGTGAAATCAAAGTCGTTCCGTTTATGTCGAGACTCGCGAACGCTGAGTTCTCCTACGGCGTGTACTTGAAACAAATGCTGTGGCCTGATCAGCTAGCGATTTTTTATCCATTCCGATATTTCGGATTCTCTGCATGGCAGTCCGCCGGATCGCTGTTGCTGGTCTGTGTAATTAGCGTACTGGTGGTGTGGCAGATCAGGAAGCGTCCTTACCTGGCCGTCGGATGGTTTTGGTATCTTGGGACGCTGATCCCGGTGATCGGACTTGTTCATGTCGGAGATCTGTCGCACGCCGACCGTTATACATACGTTCCGCTGCTGGGAATATTGATTGCGATCACTTGGGGACTTGCTGAATTGGGAACTCGAGTTCCGAACCTGCGTTATGGATTGATTGGGGCTGGGACGATTGCAGTGCTAGCTCTGGCCATCAAGACAACGCGAGATATTTCTTATTGGCGCGATGGGGTCAGCATTTCCGAACACGCCATTGCGGTCACCGGATCGAACTGCCTGATGGAACGAACTCTGGGGGAGACTCTCTATGCGCAGGGACGCGTGGACGAGGCCGTCGATCATCTGACGCGATCGGTTCAAGATCAACCTACGGACGCAGCTCTGTACGACCTGGGCACGATCGACCTGCAGCAGAACAAAGTCGCGGAAGCGGCGGCATATTTCTTGCAGGCGCTGCAGTATCCGGGAGAGGCACGGATGCTCGGGCAGATTCACAACAATCTGGCTGTCATCGAGATGCAGCAGGGCGCCTTCGCCGACGCTGAAGCACATTTCAAAGAATCAATCCGCTTGGATCCCAGCTCGGCGCGACATCGAGTCGCTTTCGGATGGATGCTCTCGAAAGAAGCGAGATACGAAGAGGCTGCTTCGCAATTCGAAGAGGCCCTGAAGATCGCTCCCGATGCCATGGCCTATTTTTATCTGGGCTCGGCGCTGGAGCAGGAGCACAAATTTGATCAAGCCGCCGAGGCCTACCGCAAGACACTGGTACTGGCTCCGAACCTTCAGGAAGCGCACGCAAGGCTGAACGCGATGGCTGCTCTCCGGCAGTAGAAACTCCAAAAACCTGTTTGCTATCTGCGCATAATCGGCGACGCCAGGATCACGGCAATTCGCTTAAGGGCTGCTCGTCTCCGTAGTCAGCTTCTCACTCCCGAATGACCAAGTGATGCAGCCTGCGAACGGCTTGGGAGATCTCTTTCGCGCTGACGCCTCCGAAGCCGAGGATGAATCCCTGACGCGGCTGCTCCATATAAAGGCGAGAAAGAGGCCAGAGGGACAGGTTCTGTTGAGCGGCGCGCGCGGAGATTTCTTCGTCGCGGCGGGTGTCTGGCAGCATGACTGTCAAATGCATTCCCGCCTCATCCCCGATTGCCTCGAGCTTGTCGCCGAACGTCGATCTGAGGCTTCGGACCAGTGTGCGCCGGAGTTCGCCGTAGTGAACGCGCATCCTGCGGATGTGGCGGGCAAAATGACCTTCTTCGATGAAGTCGGCGAGCACCTCCTGATACAACGTTGGCGCACCTAGATCCATGACCCGGCGCATCAGCAGAAAGCGGTCAACGAGATCCGGTGGAACGACGATATAGCCGAGTCGCAACGACGGGAACAGGACTTTGCTGAAAGTCCCGATGTAGATCACGCGGGAGTTTGCGTCGAGACCTTGCAAGGAGGCGATCGGCAGGCTCTCGTAGCGGAACTCGCTATCGTAGTCATCCTCGATGATCCAGGCTCCCGAATGCTGTGCCCACTCCACAAGTTGCAGACGGCGGGAGGCGCTCATGGTCACACCGAGGGGAAACTGGTGCGAGGGCGAGACGAATGCGGCCCGCGCTTTGCGGTATTTCTTGATCCCGGCGCGAACGTCGAGCCCTTCCGAATCTACAGGCACGGGCACGGGATGACATTCGTTGATTGTGAAGGCATCGCGAGCCAGCCGATAACTCGGGTCCTCCAGCCACACACGATCCCCCGGGTTCAACAGAACGCGAGCCGTAATCTCGAGCGCTTGCTGGGAGCCATTGACGATCAGGACTTGGCCGGCTTCGCACCGCACCGATCGCGCGATATTCAGATAATTCGCGATCGCCCGCCGGAGCGCCTTGTGTCCCATCAAGTCTCCGTAGTGAGCGGATTCTGCGTTGATGCCGCGGCACCTTCGCGAGACCAAGGCCGACCAGAGGTGTTTGGGAAACAGATCCAAAGCGACCTGCCCGACGCGGAACGGGCCCCAATGCATCATCCATGGGAATTCTTCTTTTCGGGGAAGAAGCAAGCAGCGTTGGGCCACGGAGCGCAGTTCGTGGCGGGAAGGCAAATTTCTTGCTTGCGCCGGCGTGCTCGACGTCGGCTGTCCCGGCAAAGAACTGGAAACGACAGTTCCTGCTCCTACGCGGCTCTCGAGGTAGCCTTCCGCCAGAAGCTGGGCGTAGGCATTCAAAACCGGAAAACGTGAAACTCTAATTTCGGAGGCGAGCACGCGCGTGGAGGGGATTCGCTGCCCGGGCCGAAGACGGCCATCGACGATGGCCGCGCGGAACGAATTGTAGATTTGACGATGGAGGGACTGCGGGGCCTTCCGGTCGACCGCAATCATCGGGAGAAATCCGGAGGCGACTCGCTTCATTCCCGCGGATCATAATGGTCATGCTAAAAACCAGTCAAGTGGGTATGGTGCCTGACCACTTTCGATGCGAAGCTGATTCACAAGATAGGGCCGCGTTCGGGACCTTGCTATGCCGCGCATTCGCCATTGTGTCGAGTGTCCGCAATGCCTCACTCGATATCTGATTTCCTCCAGTCCGTACGGTAACGGCTCGTATTTGATCCCCACGGTCGATGGGAGCCGGGATGAATACATCCTGTATTGTTCTTGCCGTGCGGGAACGGCGGCTAGCCGGTGGAAGTGGAGCGAGGTGAAGACCTGCGAAGTCCTGAAGACCGCCTATGACCGAGGCTACGGAAGCTCGGACGAGATTCTGCGGATCGATAACGAACCACCGGGTTCGTCGCCCTTCGATGTTTCACAATATGTGGACCGACGGAAATCGCTGGGGAGGCGGAAAAACTCGCCCTGAATTCGACTGCCGGCAGACGCTTGGTCAGGGGGGCCAATTGCAGAAAGCTACTTTTGAAGCGCATCATTTAGACTCTCCGTGGAATCTAAGCGGGAAAATCTTCTTCCGAGGGTAGCTATGCGTTTCACTCAAGCTGCGGTTGGCGCTGCAGTTCTGCTGGCGGTTCTCTCCTCATTCAATGTAAAGCTTCAGGCTGCAGACAGTCCTTTTCACGATGCGCCTGCGTCGGCGAAAGCGATGAAAAACCCATTAGCGGGACAAGCAGCTGCGGTGGATGCAGGCAAAACGGTGTATGCCCGGAACTGTTTGTCGTGCCACGGTAAGGCCGGACAGGGCACGGGCAACGTGCCGTCGCTGGTCGATGGCAAGCTCAAGGGCGTGACCGAGGGCGAGATCTTCTGGTTCGTCACCAAGGGCGATAAGGATAACGGGATGCCGTCGTGGGCCTTCCTTCCCGAAGAGAAACGCTGGCAGGCAGTGAGCTATGTGGAAGCGATGGCGGCGGGCAAGGTGACGGCGATCGCGGCGAGCCCGGCGGCCGAGGCGGCCATGACCGCCTCCATCAAAGATCCATCGCCGCAAGCGCCGTTCACGGACTTCCGCTATGAGAAGCCGGGAACGGTCCGCAAGATCACGGTCGCAGACTTGCCTGAGCCGTTTGCCACCAAGTCATCCAGTAACGGACCGAGTGTGGTGGCGCGCCCGAACGACGCTTGGCCGGTGGCTCTCCCAGGTTTCAAGGTCGAGCTGTTTGCGACTGGATTGGAAAATCCGCGGTGGATGCGTACGGCTCCGAATGGCGACATTTTTCTGGCAGAGATGGAACCGGGGAAAATTATGGTGTTCCGCGGCATGACGGGCGACGGAAAGCCGGAGCAGACGGCCGTTTTTGCGGAAGGGCTGAAGCATCCGTACGGCATCGCGTTTTATCCGCCGGGGCCCGATCCACAGTGGATTTATATCGGCGATGAGAGTGAACTGCTGCGGTTTCCGTATCACAATGGCGACCTGAAGGCGAGTGGAGCGTCGCAGCACATTGCGGACCTGCCGCCCAGCGGGCACAATACGCGCGCAGTCGAATTCTCGCAGGATGGCAAAAAGATGTTTGTGGCAGTGGGGTCTGGATCGAATGTGGATGACCCCGACACGCATCCGGGCGAAAAAGATCGCGCGGACATTTTGTGGTGCGATCCGGCGAATTGCGAATTGAAAGTGTATGCCTACGGCATTCGCAATGCCGGCGGCGGGATCAAGGTGAATCCGCAGACGGGCGAGTTGTGGTGTTCTGTGAATGAGCGCGATGCGTTGGGTGACAACCTTGTGCCGGATTACATCACGCACGTGCAGGAGGGCGGATTCTACGGGTGGCCGTGGTGGTATATGGGCGCGCACCAGGATCCGCGGCACAAGGGGAAACATCCGGAGTTGAAGGACAAGGCGATCGTACCGGATGTTTTGCTGCAACCGCACAATGCTTCGCTGGAGTTCACGTTCTATCAGGGCGACAAGTTTCCATCGGAGTACAAGGGAGACATTTTCGCGTCGGAGCATGGATCATGGAACAAAGCGGTGCGCGTGGGATATGAAGTCATTCGCGTTCCGCTGCACCAGACCGGCCACGCCACCGGGGAATACGAGGATTTTCTGACCGGGTTCGTGCTGCCAAATGGGCAAGTCTGGGGACGTCCGGTGGGAATGACGGAGGCTCCAGACGGATCGCTGCTGGTGAGCGATGATGGGTCAGGCTCGATTTGGAGAGTGAGTTATACAGGTAAGTGAAAAGACTGGGGCCAGGGTTCAGGGATCAGTGATTGATTGTTGATTTCTGACTCCTGACCTCTGGTCGCTGATTTCTCAGTGGAAGTCGTGAGAAACGGTTTCAGCTTTCGTCACGAATAGTGGCTGTACGCGTTCGGCGCGTACGGAGATTACGTTGTCCTGATTTTGCAGGATACCTTCTACGGCTAAGAATCGCTCGCTCGTCAGCAGCAGTCGGTTCTGATGAAACAGATCCGGACGGATAATGGCGTTCGCGACCCCGGTTTCATCTTCCAGGCTTAAAAACACAAATCCTTTGGCGGTGCCGGGGCGTTGGCGCGTGATGACGCAGCCTCCGATACGAAGGCGCTTGCCGGTGGGCAGATCGCGCAGGTCGATGGCGCGCCGAATGCCCATGGCGTTAAGCCACGCGCGGCGATAAGCCATAGGGTGCGGGCCGACGGTGAGCCCAGTGCCGTGGAAGTCGGCGACCAACCGCTCTTCGTGGTTCATAGGCGCGAGCGGAGATGGAGCATCCGGTTCAGGTTGAGCTTCGAGTAGTGGGCCCGAGGGACGGACGGACCGCTCAACCTGCCAGAGGGCGTCGCGGCGGTGAATGGAGAGTTTCGGGTTTCGAGTTTCAGGTTTCGAGTGAAACCGAGATTCCTCCGCCCCTCGCGTTCGCTCGGAGGTCGGGATGACAAAGTTCTTATTAACCACTGACCAATGACCACCAGCCACTGCATTCAACGCTCCGATTTCCGCGAGCGTGGTGAGTTCGGGTTTGCGAAGTTCAGGGACGCGGCGAGTGAGATCGTGGATCGATTTGAACGGAGAAAGGGTGCGTTCGAGGATGAGGGATCGGGCGGCCTCTTCACGCAAGCTGCGGACGTAGCGGAGGCCCATGCGGAGAGCGGGGGAACGGTCGTTGGTCGTTTGCCGTTGGTCGTTGGCGTTTTCGTGGTTAGCACCGTATCCGCGGCTTGCCCCGTGGGCTGCGTTCTTTTGCCGCTCCGCGGCTGTGCCCACGAAATCTTCAGGTCCAACGACCAACGACCGACGACCAATGACCGCTTCCAGTGTGCAATTCCATTCGGACTTCGTCACATCCACCGGCAGCAGTTTCAGGCCATGTCGCTGGGCGTCTTTTACGATCGTCGCCGGCGAATAAAATCCCATCGGCTGATTGTTCAGCAGCGCGGCGGTGAAGGCCGCGAGGTAGTGGCACTTCAGATAGGCGCTGGCGTAGGCGATGAGAGCGAAACTGGCGGCGTGGGATTCGGGGAATCCGTAGAGCGCGAACGAAGTGATGGAGAGAATGATTTCTTCCTGGGCTTTGGCGGAAATTCCATTGGCAGTCATGCCGCTGCGGAGTTTTGCTTCGATTTCCTTCATGCGGGCTTGCGAGCGCTTGAATCCCATAGCCCGTCGAAGATCCTCGGCTTCGCCGCCAGTGAAGTTGGCGGCGATCATGGCGATGCGCAGCAGCTGTTCCTGAAAAAGTGGGACGCCGAGCGTACGTTTCAGCACGGGTTCGAGCGAGGGATGCGCATAAGTGACCTCTTCTTTCCCCTGGCGGCGTTGCAAAAAAGGATTCACCATCTGTCCGACGATCGGACCGGGGCGAATGATCGCTACCTGCACTACGACGTCGTAGAAACGCACGGGTCGCAGACGCGGCAGGCAAGACATCTGCGCGCGGCTTTCGACCTGGAACATTCCTATAGTGTCGGCTTGCTGCAGAGTTGAGTAGACCTGCTCGTCATTCTGCGGAAGATGCGCCAGGTCGACTTCCTCGTGATAGTGATCGCGAATGAGCTTGATGGAATCTTTCAGAACGGCCATCATGCCGAGGCCGAGCAAATCGACTTTGATGATGCCCATGTCCGCGCAATCTTCTTTGTCCCACTGCACAACGACGCGGCCGGGCATGGAGGCAGGCTCGAGGGGGACGACGGAATCGAGTTGTCCCTGGCAGATGACCATGCCACCCGAGTGCTGGCCGAGATGTCGCGGCATGTCCTGCACGGCGAGGCAGAGTTCGTAATATTTGCGCAGGCGGGGATGGGATAGGTCGAGTCCGGCATCGCGGAAGCGGCGATCGAGCGCATCGTTTTCGTCGCGGAATTCCCATGTGGCGACGGCAGCGGAAATCTTGTTGAGAGTTTCGGGGTCAAAACCGAGCGCCTTGCCCATTTCGCGCGCAGCCATGCGGTTGCGGTAGGTGATGACGTTGGCGGTCATGGCGGCACCGCGTTCGCCGTATCGTTTGTAAACGTACTGAATGACTTTTTCTCGCTCATCGCCGCTGGGGAGATCGAGATCAATGTCGGGCCACTCGCCGCGTTCTTCAGAGAGAAAGCGCTCGAAGAGAAGTTCCATGCTGACGGCATCGACGGCGGTGATGCCGAGCGCGTAGCAGACGGCACTGTTAGCGGCCGATCCGCGCCCCTGGACGAGAATGTTTTGCTCGCGACAGTAGCGGACGAGATCCCAGACGATAAGGAAGTATCCGGCGAGTTTTAGCTTCTCGATGAGTGCGAGCTCCTTCTCGATTTGCAGGCGGGCCTTGACCTGCATTTCCTGCGAGGCGCGACCGTAGCGAGTGTGAAAGCCTTCCCATGCTTTTTGGTGCAGGAACGAATTCATGGTCTCGCCTTCGGGCACGGGATAGCGCGGGAATTCGTAGCCGAGATCGTTGAGGGTGAATTCGAGGCGGGTGGAAAGTTCGACCGTATTGTGGATCGCTTCGGGTAGGTCGACGAAGAGTTGCTGCATCTCCTGCGGAGATTTCAGGTGGCGTTCGGAGTTGCGGGCAAGCAAGCGCCCCGCAGTTGAGAGTGTGCGGTGATTTCGAATGGCGGTGAAAGCATCACAAAGCTCGCGCGCCTTGGGAACGGCGTAATTCACGCCGTTGGTTGCGAGCAGAGGGAGGTGGAAGGAGCGGGCAAGGTCGATGGCGGTGCGGTTGCGGGATTCTTCTTCGCGGTGAAAGTGACGCTGGAGTTCGACATAAACATTCTTGTGGCCGAAGATTCCGATCAGTTGATCGAGTTGCTTTTTAGCTTCGTCGATCCCGCCTTGGTGCAAGGCTGCGGCGAACGGGCCTTCGTCGCCGCCGGTGAGGCATATGAGTCCTTCAGCGTGCTCTTCGAGTTCTCGCGCAGTGACGGCCCCCTCGCCTTTCTTGGCGCGCAACTTCATTTTGGTGATCAGGCGGCAGAGATTCTGGTAGCCGGCACGAGAGGCGACGAGGAGAGGAATGCGGAATTCACCACGGAGGCATGGAGTCACGGAGGAACTCAAATTCCGAGTTTTGATTGTTGATTGTGGATTCGTTTTCTCTGTGTTTCCGTGACTCCGTGGCGAAACCAAGTTCGCCGATACTTCGGCACCGATGTGAGCTTTTATTTTTGCTTTATCTGCGGCGAGGTGAAAGCGGGGCGCGCCGTAGACACCGTCGGTGTCGAGTAGCGCAACGGCTGGCATTTTGTATTGAGCGCATACGGCGATCAGTTCCTCGGGCAGGGAAGCGCCTTCGAGGAAGCTGAAAGCGGAACGGGCGTGAAGTTCGATGTACATCAGTGGCTAGTGGTCAGGGATAGAAAAGCTTTTTGCTACTCACTTACCACTCATCACTTGCCAATGTTCAGTCATACGTTCCTTCCACGAACCATCCGCCGCCAAGCAAGTCGTGCACGAGGCGATAGAACGAGACAGCCTCTCCGTTGCGCAGGGCGAGGTCCCACTCGTCGCGGCACCAGGCTTCGCGCTCCCACCAGTCGCCCGAGAAGCGCCAAGGGCCGGCTTTCCAGAGCACGTCCCCTTGTACATCTTTTTTTCGACAAACCAAATGCGCAGGCTGACCGCTTTCCAGTGTCACGTTGGCGCGCAGCGGCGGACGGAAGCGGCGCAGAGCGGTGACGGCGGATTGTGCTTCGTTTATGTCGGGAGTTTTCTTCTGCGGAATTTTTCGGGCAACTTCAGCGACGAAGCGGCGCATGCGGAATCCTTCGGGATGGTGCGTGTCGAGCAATTCGAGTGCTCCGACTTTGTGCTCGCCGACCATGCCAGCGATGCGGGCCAATGTGAGTTCCAGCTTTTCGGGTTCGGGCGACGGAGGAAGGAAGAGTCCTCCCTGGGCCGAGCGCGGTCGAGCAGGTTCCGCGGCAAGATGAATTTTCATGATCGGTGCTCCTGGGGGATGTGCGTTGAGATCGAGTTGCAGCAGTTTCAAGAAAACTTTGGCGTCGAGCATGGGTAAGGGGAGATTCAGCTTGCGGGAGAATTTTGGGTGGCGGCCGTGGGCAAGCGGAGCGTCGCTCCGCCGGACAGCCGAGGGCGGCTGTCCCCACATACCCACATCATTCTTAGCTCCATCACTCTCGCTGGGGATGCCGGAGTTTTCGGATTCGTCGATGCCGGTAAGATTGGAAAGTTCGAGGGTGAGACGCAATTCTTGCGTGGCCAGGGCACGCGAGCCCAGGCGGGCGCAGAGTTGCTCGAGCAGACGATTCAGCAGAAAGGCTAGAGGTTCGAGCAGAACGATGGGATGCTCGAGTTCGACGGCTTCTTCGAATATCAGAGGAGCTTCGATAGGGACAAGAGTGCGGGAAGCGGCGCCACGCGCGAGCTTCTGCAGGTAGAGGCCTTGCTGTCCGAGACGCTCGCTGAGTGCAACGTTTGGCAACGCAGCGAGAGCACGCAGGTTGCGGATGCCCCATCGGGAGAGGGTTTCGAGCAGGCCGTCAGCGGACTTCTTCTCTTTATCTTTGAGGCGGTCACTGAATAAAACTTCCGTTGAGAGGGAACCTAGATGTTCTGCTTCTTTGCCAGCGGGAATTACGGTGATTCCGGGGAATCCACGAGCCGCGAGTTGGGAAGCATCGGGATTGGAAGCAATGGCGATATTAACTTTGAGTCCGAGAGCGGCGGCGCGATGGAAAATCGCGCGTGAAATGTTATTCATCGATCCGAATAAAGATTCCATGCCGGCGAGATCGAGAAGGACCGTGTCGCAGGCGGCGTCTTCCACGCAGGGCGAGAACGATTGGGCGCAGTCGATCAAGGCCGCATGCGCGGAGGATTCCCGCAAAGCGGAGCGAGGACGCAAGGCGAGTTCAGAGCAGAGTTCGCCCTGCGCTTTGCTCATTCCGGGCGCGATGGCCAAACGCTTGGCGTATTCGTTGACCGCGATGATTTTTTCGAGCGGAGCTTTGCCTTCGAGAATGGCAAGGGGATGGGCCTGCAGCTCCGATTCG
This sequence comes from uncultured Acidobacteriota bacterium, assembly GCA_963700225.1. Taxonomy (GTDB): domain Bacteria; phylum Acidobacteriota; class Terriglobia; order Terriglobales; family Acidobacteriaceae; genus Sulfotelmatobacter. The sequence goes on along the minus strand of CAVOWU010000004.1, from coordinate 276,544 downwards.
GCGCGTAATGTGGCCGCCACGGGAAAATTCGGGACGTAGATGCAGGCGAACGGCATGGCGGCATTGGGTCATTCAGTCATTGAGCCGTTTGTTTTTCATCCAGCCCAGGCGGTTTTGGTTGCGAACACGACAGAGTGCGCGGGTTTGCGGTCGAGTCGGGAGCGGGTTAATTCCACGTCGATTTCAAGCCCAGTAAGTAGTCGCGCGTGTGCGGGCTGCGCATCCTGAATTTCACGTTCAGTACTGGGTACCGAGTACTGTGTGCTGGAAGCTCCAAGCTGCAGCAATAGAGTCGAGCAACTTCCGGCGATGGGTCGCTGCTCGATCGCCAACAAGATTGTGGGTTTGTTTTCGACAGCGCGGCGAAAGCGGAACCAGGTGGTCAGCGGAATGCGGCGGGCGGACTGCGGAGGCAGGTCGCTGAGGTCGAGGACGATGAGGCCGAAGCCTCCGCTCTCGAGCAGGAGATCGGTGGCGCGAAGGACTTGTTCGAGGCGGTGCTCGGATTGACGAGACACATTTTCTCTCGCCATATTTTCCTTCGCATCGAAGTTAAATTTTGCTTGTACAGAATTTACGGATCCTCGTGCATATGGCGCGCGAGAAATTGAGCCCTGGCCTTGTTTTGAACGCGAGTTTTGTGGCGAATCTTCTCCGCAGCGTACCCAGAGCAGATGGTCGAGGTCCACGCCGGCAGCGGCTGCAGAGTGGGGATCAAGAGCGTCGCTGGCGTCGATGACAGCGCAGTACTCACCACGGCGGGTTGCGGCGGCGAGGGCAGCCAGAAGGACAGTAGTGCGTCCAGAGGAGGCGGGACCGCAAATTTCGGTGAGGCATCCGCGAGGCAGGCCTCCGGTGAGCGAGTCGAGGGCGAGGATGCCGCTCGTGACCATTTCCGGAGCAGGACGAATCTCCAGGCGCGAGGCTGGGGTTACGCTTGCCGGGGGAATTTTTGATTGTTGATTTTTGATTGTCGATTGAAAACTTTGGACTATGGATTCCCGGCCCCCGGCAGGCTCTCGGCGATTGACGCCTGAAGGCGAGCACACTTTGAGCTCTGCTTCATCCTCAAAGACAAAAGGGCGGCCCAGGGCCGCCGAAGTGGAAACCACTGCGGAAGACATAAGATTCCTCGGAAGATTTCAGGGAACGCCGGGGCTGAAGCCGTCGGAGGCGTTTTCGCTTTTTATTCGCCTTTAGAGATTGTGCTTCTACGCGCTCGGATTGTCAAGAGCCTTGTGGTGCGATCTTTAAGAGCCTTCCGATACGCCACGCAGCCCCGAGACTGAGGCGATCCGAATACGGAAAAAGATGGGAGCAATTTTTTCGTCGGGTAATTGGGGCCGGCGAGCGGCTACAGCATTCAGCCACCATTGACTTCTTTTTTCTAAAATGCGGCGAGCATGATTGCGCTCGTCCGTGAATTGAGGTTCGTGCAATTCCTGGTATTCCCCGGTCGCAATGACGCTCACCCATTCGGTCTGACTAGGCGTTTCGTCGGTTTGTACGCAGACTTTTGGATTGGTCCGCATCCAACTGATCTTTTTTCCGAATGTCGAGAAAACATAAATGTAGCCCGGTTCATAGGCGATACCTACCGGTATTACATACGGTTGATCGTTGAGGGAACAGGCCAATCTGGCGATAGAAGTGCGAGCCAGAATCTCGTGACATTCCTTCTCTGTAATTTCATCGATCTGCATAATGTTTACCCTGTTTGACCATTCTCTCACCGTCATGGCCATGCTCACATAGTTTTACCCCGTCCGTCTAAGCGCAACAGCATTGTGATCCACTTGTGTTCGATCCACGACTTTCAACCCAGGTTTTGAACCGTTGGCTGCCGGATCCCGGCAGCGAGAAGGAGATTTCCATGCACAAAGTTCGTCTGCTTGCTTTGTTGTGTGTTGTTTTGTTGGCTGGAAGTATTGCCCAGGCCCAAACCGCTACCGGGGAAACCTTGATGCTCAATCTGCCTCGGCAGAGCCAGCATGCTCTGGTGACGCAGCGCATTGGCGTCACCGACATCACGATTAACTATCACCGGCCCCTGGCCAATGGACGGCAGATTTGGGGCAAACTCGTCCCTTACGGCCAGGTTTGGCGCGCGGGAGCGAATGAGAATACGACCATCACGTTCACCGATCCGGTCACGATCGAGGGACAGGCGCTCGACAAGGGAACGTACGGGCTGCACATGATCCCGGGCGAAAACCAGTGGACGGTGATCTTCTCGAAAGACTCGACTTCCTGGGGCAGCTTTTCCTACAAGCAGGATCAGGATGCGTTGCGTGTGAACGTGAAGCCGCAGACAGCCGAACCGCACGATGCGCTGGCCTATGATTTCAACGACGTGAAGCCGGATTCGACTGTCGTCACCATGAGTTGGGACAAAGTCGGGGTGCCGTTCAAAGTGCAGGTCAACGTGAACGAGATTGTTACCGCGAGCATTCATCGGCAACTGTATGGCCTGAACCAGTATTACTGGGAAGGCTGGGACGATGCGGCGGGCTATTTTCTGGCCAACAAGATCAATCTCGATGAGGCGCTGAAGGATGAGGATCAGTCGATCCAGGCCGAAGAGCGTTTTGACAACTTGATGAACAAGGCGAAAATTCTGGATGCGTTGGGACGGAAAGAAGACGCTAACTTATACCGCGGCAAAGCCCTCGACAAGGGAAGCGCGCTGCAGCTTTACTTTTATGGCCGGCAGCTGCAGAACGAGAAGAAGGCAGAAGAAGCGTTTGCCGTCTACCGTTCGACCGCAAAGAGATTTCCCGATTTCTGGACTTCGCACATGGGCCTCGCTCGCGTGTACAGCGCGCAGGGAGACTTTGACAATGCTGTGAAGGAAGTGAAGCTGTCGCTGGCGTCGGCGCCCGATTCGAATAAATCGAATCTGGAGAATTATGTAAAGCGGCTGCAGAACAAGGAGGATATTAACCGGTGAGATTTGAGGAGATCGCGCTCGGCTGCGCCTTCGCTCGGACGGCCGAGGCGGCCCTCTCCACATAGGTCGTGCCATGCGCAGAGAAAATCGGGCCAGCCCATTCGGGCTGGCCCTTTTTTCTCGAGTCGTCTACCAGACTCGGCAGGCGTTGGCTCGAACCATCTTTTGTCCAGACTTGCAGCTGAAAGCCTGCTTGAATTCCGGCATGTTCGATACGACGTTGTTAATGCGGAAGACGGGCAGGGAATGTGGATCGGTGGTCACAATCACGCTCGCGATTTGCGGGCGGATGCTCGCACACCATGAGTAGGCATACGAGACGAAGAAGCGCTGGCGATAGGTCCAGCCGTCCGGTCCTTTGTCGTCGAGCGATTTGCCTTGCTGCTTCAACGAGGCTTCGAGGGCATTGAGGGCGAGATGGATACCGCCGTTGTCGGCCGTGTCTTCTCCCTGAGTCAGCAGGCCGTTTTGTTTGACTCCAGGGCCGGCGTCGGGGACCTCCTGCGTGTACTCGTCGGAGATGCACTTGCCGCGTTCGTCGTATTGCTTGGCGTCCTCGGGGGTCCACCAGTCGCGCAGGTTGCCGTGGGCGTCGAATTTGCGGCCCTGATCGTCGAAGCCGTGGATGATTTCGTGGCCGATAACCATTCCGATTGCGCCGTAGTTCACCGCATCATCTTTCCCCGCATCGAAGAATGGCGGCTGCAGAATTCCCGCGGGGAAGTTGATGGTGTTCAGCTGCGGATCGTAGTAGGCGTTGATGGTCGGCGGAGTCATCGTCCACTCCGCGCGGTCGACCGGCTTGCCAATCTTGTTGACCCAGCGCTCGAACTCGAATGACGATGCTTGCTCGACGTTGCTCGCCCAGCTCTCGCGAACGATTTTCACGCTTGAGTAATCGCGCCAGTGCGAAGGATAGCCGATCTTGTCTTCGATACCTTTCAGCTTGACGATCGCTTGCTCCTTGGTCACAGGAGACATCCACGTGACGCTTTCGATATCCGCGCCAAGAGCGGTTTCGATCGAATGCACCATCTGAAGCGTGCGGGCCTTGCTCTCGGGCGGGAACGCGCGGTCGACATAGGCCTGTCCTAAGGCTTCGCCGAGATCGCGGTCGGCGCCGTGCACGCAGCGGCGCCAGCGTGGCAGTTGCTCTTCGGCTCCGGCGAGTGTGTGCGCGAAGAAGTCAAAATTCTCGTCGACCATCGCTTTGGTCAGCGTCGGAGAGGCACTATGAATCAGGTGCCAGCGTAGATATGCCTTCCAATGATCGAGCGGATGTTCGGCGATCAGCTTCTCTTCGGCCCGGAAGAAGTCGGGTGAAGTGACGATGTAGTGATCGCTGGCCGGAGCGTTTACGGCCTTGAGATAAACGCTCCAGTCGAGAGAGGGAGTAAGCGCCTTCACCTGCGCCAGGCTCATCTTATTGTTGATGTTCTTGGGATCGCGGCGCTTGACGTTGTCCATTTGTGCCTGCGCCATCGCCGTTTCGAGTTCAACCACAATGCCGGCATCGGCCGCGGCCTGCGTGTCGGACTCGCCGGATAACACGAACATCTTCTTCACGTGCGCACGATACTTGGTCAGCAGTTCCTTCGATTTGTCATCCGTTTTCAGATAGTAGTCGCGATTGGGAAGACTCAGCCCACCCTGATCGATCTGGGCGACGACTTTGGAAGCGTCGTCGTAATCCTGCTGGCCGGTGAAGCCGAACAACGGTGAGTTGGTTTGGTCGTCCCCCTGTTGCCAGGCGCCGGGAAACAAATGGTGGAGATGGGCGATCTCCTGCGTCAGCTGCGTTTTGCTCTGCAAGGCCGCGATGCGGTCGAGTTCCGGCTGCAGCGGTTTCAGGCCGGCAGCTTCGATGCCGCTCTCATCCATGCAGGCGGCCCAATAATCGCCAATCTTCTGCTGCACGGCGCTGCGGCTTGGATCATTCTTAGTGGCGGCCTCGAGTGTTTCGCGAAGGATCGACTCGTTCCAGAGCTCGAGGCCGCTGCCGGTGCTCCAGAAAACCTGGTCCGGAGGGATGGGATTCGAGCTTAGCCACTTGTTGCAGGAGTACTTGTAGAAGTCGTTGCAGGGATCGAGCGTCGGGTCGACTGCCGTCGGATCGAAATGCTCGAGTTTGGCCTCTTTGGCTTGATCGGCGCTTGCGGCCTCAACGGAACGAGCGCTTTGCGCAGGAATGTTCTGGGCGGAAATGTTTTGGGCAAAAGCTGTCGGCATGGTCAGGGTCACGACCAGCACAGCAGAAAGTTTGGAGATGGACATATATCCTCTTGAGAACGATTTTGACTGTGGATTGAACAGAGCAGGGCAATGAAAGATACGCATATTGGGAGATGCCAGTTCCGTATGGCGAAGACCAGACGCACGCCAGCCGACTGAACAACATACTACAGACGGCCTTGGGGGCTTGTCGTTAGCCGTGCGCGGCCGGAAACTGTGACATGATAGATGGGTGAAGAAACAATTGTCCGACCAACAGTTCCATGACCGCCGCTACCAGGAGCGCAAACGAGCCGAAGCGGCGAAGCGAGTGGCACCAAAAAGAGCTGCCCGCGAGGCGAGTCCCGGCGTCAAGCCACAAGAGAAAGAAATAACAACGGATTCTGTAAAACCTTCCAATTAGCCGGTGTTGTGCAGGCCAGCGGCGATTCCGTTGATGGTGGCGCCCATGGGGTATTCGAGGTCCGCACTGGGCTGGCCCTGCTGTTTTCGACGCAGCAGTTCCACTTGAATCAGGCTCATGGGATCGACATATGGATTGCGCAGCCGGATCGAGCGCGCCAGCACACGGTTCCGCGCCAGCAAGTCGCGCTGTCCAGTCACGCGCAAAATCATCCGGCGCGAGCGCAGGAATTCTTCCTGCAGCATCGCGAATACGCGTTTCCGCATGGCCGCATTCTTGACGAGCTCTGAATAGTTCCGGGCGATTCCCAAGTCAGCCTTGGCCATGCCGAGCTCCACGTTGCTGAGCATACCCGAGAACATGGGAAAGCCTTTTGCAATCTCGCGCAACAAGCTTTCGCTGGCAGGGCTTTTCTTCGCGAACTGTTCCAGGGCAAAGCCGACGCCGAACCAGGCAGGCACGGCGAATCGGCTTTGCATCCAGCCGAAGACCCACGGGATCGCACGCAAATCTTCCAGCTTTCTTCCCTTGCTGCGGCGCGCGGGGCGCGACCCGATGCGGGCGGTGTCGAGCTCGTTGACCGGAGTGGCCTGCTCGAAGTATTCCAGCGTATCAGGATTGTCGGCGATCTCGCGCCGGTAGACGCGGTAGGCTTCCTGCGACATCTCCTCGATGGCCTCTGCCCAGGTTGGCGGAGGGCCGGACGGATCTCCGCCGGGACGAGTCAGCGCTTCCAGGCTGGCAGCGATCATCAGCTCGAGATTCCACTCGGCGAGCACCGGGTCCGCGTACTTCCAGTTGAGGACTTCGCCTTGCTCAGTGACGCGGATCTGACCAGAAAAACAGCCTGGCGGTTGCGCGAGAATCGCGGAGTGAGTCGGACCGCCCCCGCGTCCCACTGTGCCTCCGCGGCCATGGAACAGTCGAAGCTTGATGCCGCTTTCTCTCGCCACTTGATGCAATTCGCGATGCGCTTTGTAGAGCTCCCATGTGCTGGTTAGCATGCCGCCGTCTTTGTTGGAGTCGGAATAGCCGAGCATGACTTCCTGCCAGCGCCCCCAGGAGTCGAGCAGGGTTTGATATTCAGGATCGCTCCACAAACGGCTCATGACAGCGCTCGAGGAGCGCAGCGAATCGATTGATTCGAAGAGAGGAATTGGCATCAAGCCGGGGTCGGTCTTGGATCCGGTAACTTGAACTCCGGTTAATTTTGCGAGGCGAATGACGGCGAGGACATCGGATTCCGATTCCGCACCGCTAATGATGTAATTCCGAATGGATTGCGCCGGATGACTGCGCTTCACCTGTGCAATTGTGCGGAAAGTCTCGAGCAGTTCCAGGCCCTGAGCCGACTCGGGTCTCTGCTCAAGGGCAGGGCCGAGTTCCTTGAGCACTTGCGCGTGGACGCGGGCATGCTGGCGGATATCGAGAGTGTGGAGATGAAATCCGAACTTGCGGACTTTTCTCAGCACAGAACCGACGTAGGTTTGGGCCAGACGTTCTCCGCGATGTGTCTGCAGGCTGTTTCGCACCAGCAAAAGGTCGTGCTCGAATTCGGCGGCGTCACTGTATGCCGCGGCGGAAGCAGCGGCCTCGCGGCTCTGTTGCAGGCGGTGAAACATGAAAGAGAGAAAGCGGCGGTAGCTTTCCGCCTTATTATCAGGCCCCCAAGCCAGATGCACTCCAGGAATTGTGCGCTCATAACGCTGCAGGCGCGCCAGCAGATCTTCGGAGATGCTGGTCTGCCGGCGCGAAGAGCTGAGACGATCGCTGAGTGCTTCCACGTCGTCGAGGTACTGGCGAAGGATCAAGGCGCGCGCCATCTCGAGGGCATCTCGGATGCACTCAGGCTTGACCAGCGGATTGCCGTCGCGGTCGCCACCAATCCACGAACCGAAGTGGATGACGTTGGGCACGGAAGATTCGTCGAGGATGAGTCCATAAACATCGCGAAACGATTCCACGATTTCTTCGTAGAGCCCGGGCAGCGAGGCGAAGATCGACAACCGGAAATAGCGCAGGCCCATGCGAATTTCGTCATCTACAGTTGGCTTCGCCAACCGGACTTCATCGGTCTGCCAGAGCGAAGTGACCTCGGCGCGAATATTGTTCTCGCAAGTCTCGGCCTCTTCCAAGGTGAGCGGAAGGCGGTCGAGGCGTCCCAGTTCCTGGGCGATGCGGCGCCGCTTGAGCAAAATCGTCTGGCGGGCGACCTCCGTCGGATGAGCCGTGAATACCGGAGTGATCTGAATCTGATCCAGGGCCGCGAGAGCACTTTCAGCGGAGATTCCTGCTCGTTTCATGCGCAGCAGTGTTCCCCGAAAAGAACCGGTCAGGGGCGAGCTCTCGCGGTCCAATTTTCCTGCGCGGCGCCGGCGCTTGCGGTGGTTGGTCTCAGCCAGATTCGTCAGCTCGAAGTAAGTAGCAAAAGCCTTCGTCACTTGGTAGGCGCGGGTCAAATCCATGGCGGAAATAATCGCTTGCGCCTTGGCCATGAGTTCCGAGCGAGACGCTTGCTCCGGGCTTCGCCGTGCGGTTTCGCGATGCTCAATCAGCAACCGGCGCAGTTCTTCTACCGAATCGAAGAGTTCCTGGCCGGACTGCTCCACCAGAGCTTGTCCCAGAATCGCGCCGAGCGAGCGCACGTCCCGGCGCAGAGGATTGTCCTTGGCCGGCTCGTTCGAAGGCGCTGTGAGTTCCGCAAGTCGGGCCTGCTGATCGTCCGCCTTCCACAGAAGCTTGGATTTATTGGCCATTGCTGAGGATGGAAGACAGAATAAACGACGGGGCGGGTCTGTGGGGCGAAATCAGCGGCGGAATGCACGACAGGAGGCTGATCGCAGGGAAAGCGCTTGCGTACGCGCTATTTCGGCACTTCGAAGCGGTATCCGATTCCGCGCAGGGTCTTCAAGTATTGCGGGTGGCGAGGATCGCTTTCAATTTTTTCGCGCAGGCGCCGGATGTACACATCAATCGAGCGCGGGGTGACGAATGGAGTTTCCTTCCACACGGCGTCGAGCAGCTGATCGCGGGTCAGGACGCGCCCCCGATGGTTGGCTAGATATTCCAGCAAGCGGAATTCGCGCACGGTGGTGAGCACATTGCGGCCGTCGACCTGCACCGTCATGGAGAAGATATCAATCTCCAGATTGCCGAGCCGCAGGACGCCGCTGGTAGTAGGAGTCTGGCCCAATCCGCGGAGCACCGAGCGAATCCTCGCGACCAGTTCGCGCGGGCTGAACGGCTTGGTGACGTAGTCGTCGCCGCCAAGCTCCAGTCCTCTCACTCGGTCGGATTCCGAGGTCTTTGCCGTCAGGAAAATGACCGGAGTAGCGGAGAGCGCCGGAGTCTGCCGGATGTGGCGGCAGAGTTCGAAGCCGTCTGTGCCGGGCAACATCACGTCCAGCAGAAATAGAGCTGGCTTCTCCCTAACGGCCTCCGTGAGAAGAGAGGCGCCGCTGACGAAGCTTTGCACGTTGAATCCGGAGGTTTGCAGGTTGTGCGAGATCAGACGCGCGATATCCGCGTCGTCTTCCACAACGAAGATGAGAGGGCGAGGCGAGCCTGCAATGTCGCGATCTTCGGCCCTCTCGTAGGAATCCATTGGCAGGTACATGCTTTGCTTCAGGCCACCCACGAGCTCACTGCGCTTTCCGGTCAGAGGGTTGTGTTCCAGACTCTATGGGGGCAATGTTGCGGGAATGTTGCTCTTGGGTTAACGTGAGATGAATTTGTGGGGAACCGCCGGCTAATTTGCCGCTTTTTTCTTCGGAACATGCCGTAGACTGCGGCCTTCAATGAGATTGTAAAGATCCTCAGCGAGATTCGTAGTATGGTCGCCGGCACGTTCAAGGGCTTGGGCCATGAGCAGAATCTCGAAACCAGAGGTGTCCCCTTGTGCGACCGTCTCTGCGAGGTGCTTCTGGAACAGAGAATGACAGACGCGGTCAATATCCTTGTCCATCTGCAGCACTTTACGGGCGCATTCGAGGTCGAGCGTGGAAAATCCCTGGTGAATCAGGTCGAGCATGTCGCGCAGGACGGATGACATTTCGACAAGTTGACGCACGTCGGAGACGGGAATTTTGGCACTTCGGGCCTGGACACGCATCGCCACGCTCATTACCAGATCTCCGATGCGTTCCAGATCAGTCGTAGACTTCAAGCTGGAAAGCAACTGGCGGGCGCGGGCTTCGTTGACCCGGGTGATGGCGGCAGGCAGGCGCTCGTCGATCTGACGCTCGATCAGGTCCAGCTCTTTTTCGCAATCCTTGATCGCCAGGAAAGCCATGCGGGACGAGTTGGTAAGGAGGTCGCGAACGTTGAAGGCGGCATCCCGCGCGATCAGGCATGCCTTGAGGGCGAGGCGGGACAAGTCGTCGGCGCCGGCCGCTTTCGAGCGGGACGCAGCATCCAAAGAGCTGCTCGATCGCGCGTTCAGATCGTCATCCTCGGGCTTGGGTTTTCGATCAGAGGCTTCTTTGCGTGCCATCTTTGGAGTGTTGGCGTTTAACTTTTCCGCAGCCAAGAAAGCAGTTTAGTCCTCAAATGTGAAAGGATCGTTACAAGAGTTGCGGTTTGCGGGCAGGATGCCTGGAACTGCACCCGCAATTCCTTAAGGAGATAGGTCTTGAATCTTGCTGACTATTTGCGCCGCCAGTTCGCCTACGATGCCTGGGCAAACCAAGAGGTACTGAAGGCCATACGAACGAATACCAGCGAGAACGCACGATCGCTGCAGCTGATGTCTCATATTCTCGCCGCCGAGCGGGTATGGCTGGAACGTCTGAAGCAACAGCCGCAGAGCATTCCGGTATGGCCGGAGCCGGATTTGACGCAGTGCGAGGCGGAGGCGGCCAAGTTGGCGCGCCTATGGTTCGAATACCTGGACCTGATCACGGCCGGCGACGTTGCGCTAACCATTTCGTACAAGAACAGCAAAGGAGAGGCGTATACCAGCGCCATTGTCGACGTGCTGACGCATGTGGTAATTCACTCGGCGTATCACCGCGGCCAGATTGCCAGTCACATGCGCGCGAATGGGCAGACTCCCGCGTATACCGATTTCATTCATGGAGTACGGCAGGGATTGTTTAAATAGGACGGATAGGAATTCCCTTGGAAAGGCCTCGCGGGTCTCTCTTCAGCCTGCTGCAGATTGTGGGAGTCGGCGCCCTGGCATGGTTGCTAGTGAGATGGACGACGCCGTGGAATTCCGAGCGGTACGTTGGCACGTTTCTTGCGGTTGTGGGAGTTAGTTTTATCGCGCTCGCTCGTTATCAGCTGGGAAAGTCGTTTTCCATACGTGAAGCACAACTTGTCACGGCGGGGCTGTACTCGAAGATTCGGAATCCAATCTACGTCTTCGGAACGGGGTTGATCGCGGGCGTTGTCATGGTCGTGCAGAGGCCAGTATTGTGGCTGTTGTTCGTTGTGATTGTGATCGCACAGGGGATTCGCGCGCGGCGCGAATCGCGAGTGCTGGAGGCGGCTTTCGGGGAAGGCTACCGCGAGTACCGGCGAAAAACCTGGTTCTAGGGCGATCTATCTTTGCCACCGTCCGCGCGAAAGACGTAATATCTCAGCGATGAAAAAACCGTCTGCTCTCTTATTACCGGTTCTGTGCGCTGTGTTCCTGCTGGCAGCCGATCAATCAAAAATTCCGCCGATGCCCGTCGCTGTGACTGGAAATGCCGTCGCGGTGCTGAAGAACGGCACCGAGCTTTTTTCTCTCATGGGAGTTGGCATCAAGAAAACCTGGGACGACGTTTCCAACAAGACCTATGTCTTGCACTTCAAGTCGGGGAAATGGGCCGAGGGGCGGGCGGTTCCCGGGGTCGCCGGACGTATCGCATCATCGGCGATCGGAACCCGAGGACAGGTTTTTGTGTTTGGTGGATATGTCGTAGATGCCGAAGGAAATCAATTTACCGTGGCGGACGTAAATTCCTATCTGCCGGATGAGCATCGCTGGTATCGGGCAGCTGACATGCCCGTGCCCGTGGACAGCGCGGTGATCGGAGAGGCTCATGACCGGTTCATCTACCTAATCGGCGGACGATCGAAGAACGGACCGGTCAATAATGTGCAGGTCTATGACGCCGAGAAGAACATATGGAGTCAGGGCACGCCATTTCCCGGTCCTCCGGTCTACGGCCATGCCGGCGGCGTGGCCGACGAGACGATCGTTTACGTGGATGGCGCAAGGAAGGACGCTGCCTCCGGCAAATATGTCGTCTCCGACGAATGCTGGATGGGAAAGATCGATAAAAAGGATCCCAACAAGATTGAGTGGAGCAAACTCCCGGCGCACCCTGGCACGGGGCGATTCGGTATTGTGGCGGGCGGAGGAGAGCATAGAGTGTTTTTCTCGGGAGGGGCCACTACGCCCCACGATTACAAATTCCTCGACGATCAGGGAAAACTCGCCGAGATGTCGCCAATGACGTTTGCCTTCGATCTGCGCGGCAACCACTGGGAAACCATCGCCGAGGATACGAATGACGTTCGATCCGATGGTCGCGGGATTGTGTTCACCCCTCTGGGTCCATTGATCATCGGAGGAACGTTGAAGAACGGGGCTTACTCGGCGCGGGTATTAAGTCTTCCTAAGAAATAAGGCAGGATTGCTGCTGCAAGAGACTTTGCGAAGATCGCAAGCGCTGCCTTTGTGATCTCGCCAACTCACGAATGGCCCATGATCGACCTGTTTCCGGAGCGTCGATCATCATTGCTACCTCCTTCGGTCAGCGGCGGATCTTGCGCCCCAGCTTTTCTTTCTGGAAGAGAATGAGAACCTGCGCTAGAATCTCCGGCAGTTGTTCGTTTCCTGTGGGGACCAAGTAATCCAAAGGATCCACGCTGAGGAACCATATGTCCATCCCTCGCTAATTCGCCTCCCGTAATAACCACTCTAGTTCACTGGAAAATTTCTGTTCGTTCTGAAAAGCGCTGTCTCCGTTCGGTCTTGCGGATGCCGGTCGCAGAAGGTTAAGGCTGATATGGAAGCGATAGCTGCAACTAAGGAGCCGCAGCGTTCTCTGTGGGCTTCACTGGTCGAAGCGGTTCGCGGATCGCATCAGGACTACACGGCTGGAAGTCTGAACCGGGCCATTCTCCTGCTGGCCGTGCCCATGGTCTTTGAGATGGTGCTGGAGTCGCTCTTTGCGGTAGTGGATGTCCTGTGGGTGGGGCGGCTCGGGGCCAACGCGGTCGCCACGGTTGGACTCACGGAATCTTTGTTGAGCTTGGTGTTTGCCGTGGGTATGGGGCTGAGTCTTTCCACGACTGCGATGGTGGCGCGGCGCATCGGCGAGAAAGATCCTGAGGGCGCGGCCGTGGCGGCGGTGCAGGCCATCGTTCTCGGTCTCGTTATTTCGCTGGCGATCGGGCTGCCTTGCTTCTTGTTTGCTCCGAATCTTCTGCAGTTGATGGGAGCCACCCCGGAGATCGTGTCCGTGGGCAGCGGCTACACGCGGATTTGTCTTGGGGGTAGTTTCGCCGTTCTGCTGCTGTTCCTGAATAACGCCATTTTCCGTGGGGCAGGAGACGCGGCTATCGCGATGCGGCTGTTGTGGGTGTCGAACATCATCAATCTGATTCTTGATCCCTGCCTGATCTTTGGTCTGGGACCATTCCCGAGGTTGGGTGTAACCGGGGCTGCCCTGGCCACTTTTATCGGGCGGAGCATCGGTGTGCTGTATCAGTTCTACCGGCTGTGGAAGGGCACGGAGCGCATTCGAATCCTGGCACGCCAGGTTCGAGTGCGGATCGACGTGCTTTGGCGGCTGGTCCGCGTGTCATTGACTGGAATTCTGCAGTTTGCCATCGCACACACCAGCTGGATTGGCCTGGTGCGCATCGTGAGCATGTTCGGCGCGGCAGCTCTGGCCGGATATACGATCGCGATCCGCATCGTGATCTTTGCCATCTTGCCGTCCTGGGGACTTAGCAACGCCGCGGCCACGCTGGTGGGGCAAAACCTGGGAGCCGGCAAGCCAGACCGCGCCGAAAAAGCAGTTTGGCGAACCGGTTTCTACAACATGATTTTCCTGGGCGCTGTCGGGCTCGTATTTATATTGTTTGCCGAGCCCGTGGTGCGTCTGTTTATCCGTGATAATTCGGTGGTTCCGCTTGGCGCGGCGTGTCTTCGCATCATCAGTTGCGGGAACATCGGGTATGCGTATGGCATGGTCATGCTGCAGGCGTTCAACGGCGCCGGCGACACCGTCACGCCGACAATAGTGAACTTCTTCGGATTTTGGCTGCTGGAAATACCGCTGGCTTACTGGCTGGCGATTCCGCTGCACATGCAATCGAATGGGGCTTTCTGGGCAATTGTGATCGCCGAGGCAGCAATCGCCGGTGCGAGCGCGATCCTTTTCCGCCGAGGGAAGTGGAAAGTACAGAAAATCTGAGACAGCGGCTTTCTTGTCACGAAAACTGGGGCGGGAGGAACGGTTTCGAACCGTCATCTCCGGGATGGAGCCCCGGCGCATTGCCGTGGTTATGCTACTCCCGCGAAAGATATTCTCTATCTAGTCGAGGCACCAAAGTATTGCATGATGCTGCGTCTGTCAATAAGGGCGCGCCGGACCCGGGCATCTGCAGGGCGATCAGACGAAAAACTATTCACGGTAGGACTCACAAATTGCCTTGGTGTGAGTGGACTCATTTCCGGCGCCTGCCTTCAAAGCTCAAGAAAATTATCGCGCGCGCGCGAGGACTAGCGTCACGTCATCTGGTTGTTCGTTGTCGCCAATCCAATTTTCGACTGCTATGGTCACGATCTGGCTGATCTGTGGCAAGGGTAGGTGACGGTTGTCGCGGACGAGTTCGATCAACCGCTGCTCGCCGAATTCTCCAAATTCATTTTCTGGCTCGGTGACGCCGTCGCTGTAGGCAACGAAGATTTCGCCGGGATGCATATCGACCGCGCCCTCTTCGTACGTCATGTTGTCGAAGAGGCCAACGACCGTGCCACCGGCCTCCAGTCTTCGAATGGTGCCGTCTTTGGCGATCAAAATCGGAGGCAGATGGCCGCCATTGCTGTACGTAAGGCGGTGGGAACGGCCGTCGTAAATTCCCAGGAAAAGTGTGGCATATTTTTCCGGAGGAGTGCTTTCGTAAAGCTGATGATTCAGCAGGCCAAGCAGCGCTCCAGGTGAAACTTCGATGCCCTCGGGCCACGCGGCCATTACTCGCCCGGCACCGGCGACCGCGCCGACTGCGACAGGTTCGCGCATCTGGGGCAGGCTCTCGACGCTATACGCTCGCACCGCCGAGTGAATCGTGGCCATCAGCAAAGCCGCAGAAATTCCTTTTCCACTGATGTCGCCGACCGCAAGAATCAGCTTGTGAGAACTGGCGGTCAGAAAATCGTAGTAGTCCCCGCTAACGGTGCGTGCGGGGCGGCAGAATCCGTGAACTTCCAGCGATTCCAGTTCCGAGACTTGCCGCGGAAACAACTGCGCTTGCACTTCCTGTGCGATAGAGAGTTCGTTCTCAAGCCGCTGCTTTTCTTTTTGCTCCAGAATCAGCTTTTCGATGGACTCCGTCATCGAATTAAACGAGAGCGCCAGATCCGCGAGCTGATCGTCCGAACGAATCGGGATGCGGTGGCTGAAGTCTCCGCGATCGACGTGCTTGGTCGCGTCGTGCAATTGCGCGACGGCAGCGGTCACCGTGCGCGTCATACGCGTCCCGATGATGAGAGCAATCAGTTCGATGATTGCGAAGAAGGCCGCGACTCCCAGCAGGATGTAGGTTACGCCCTGGATAAAGCTTCCCAACGCGGCAAAGAGCTGTCCGTATAGCACCGAAGGACGTGTGCTCACCCGCAGGACCACGCCCTGGGGTTCGGACTCGCCGGTTTTCCAATCTGTCACCCTCAGAAGTGAGCCGAACCAGATTTCATGGTCCAAACTGTTTGCGGCTTCGGGCAAAGCGCCGACCGTGAACTGTTCCTGAACTGGCGGACTCTGTTTGCTCGCGTTATTACCGATGACAATCGGTTGGTTTCTTTGGGGAGCGGTCGAGGCCAAGGCATGCAGACCGTCACTAGACGAGCCCGATTTGGCGTCAGGCTTCGCAGGTGCCTCCTCCGTATCAATCTTCGACATATAGAGGGTGATTTCCCCTAGAGTCGAAGCAATCTTGCCGACGAGTTCCTTGTCGAAGGGTTCGCTGGTGACGACCGTCAATTGTCCGGATTTCAACGGCACCGTAGAGACGACGCGAAGATACAGCTGGTCGTGGTCGCGAACGATCTCACGAAAGCTGCCTTTCGCGAAACGAGGCATGGTTACATCGGCTTGAGTTTCGGTGCCTAGGACCAGCTCTTTGTCGCCCTCCCAGGCGCAGACCCGGCGTCGTCCCCAGGACGGATCCCGCTTTCGCAGTCCGGCCAGAGACTCCGCGGTGGGCTTATCGCCGCGCTCGAGGCGGGCCGCCAATTCGTTCGTGACCGCGGAATTCACTGCCTCCAGGCTCCGAAGCTGGGCGTGGATTTCGGAAGTAATGACGAACACAGCAAATTGCCCGCCCAACCCATAAAGCGTGATTCCTGCCATCGCGATGAGAAGGACCGCCGGAATCACCCCGATGAACACATAGGTTACGATCAGGCGGTTTCGGAGGCGCCACAGAATTCTCCTCTTCACCCAGCGGAAAGCGAGGATGAAGAAAAGGATGGCTGCGACAAAGGCGAGAAATCCGACCCAGCCGCCGAGATGGTCTCCCCAGCTGAGGGCGAACAATCCAAGCAGCAACTGCAAGGCATAGAGCACTGCGGCCAACGCCGTGAGGTAGCAGGCTAGGCGCGCCATTCGCCCCTGAGGCCAGAGCTCGGCCTCAATCAGCTTGCGTCGCAGTTCTGGATAGGACCATTGCATCGTTTCGTCAACCACTTTAGATGACAGGAATTATAAGGCGATTGCAAGATTGACCTTGAGGAACCATTCCCGGCCCCCGAACGACGGAATCGGGACGGATCGCGAACAGATCAGATCTCGGGATAGAGGTCGAAGAATGCTTCCAGGCTCGTGCGCAATTGCTTCTCGATGTCTTCTTTGCTGCCTTCCAGCACATGCATCGTGACGTGCGCTTCCCGGCCATTCGTAAGTTTCACCGGAGCGTGGCCGACTTCGGCAACGTCTTCAGACGGCAGCAGCCTCATGCCATAAACCAGCGTCAGATTCGCCATACTTGATTCTACGACGTTCGAGGCGGCGCACGCTCTGTTTTGGAATTTAGAATTTCGGTCTGCCTCATTTAGAATTCCGGCGTGCCTAGAATTCCGGTTTTCGCCCTCTGGACGACTCTTCTTGTGTCGGTCGTTGCGCCCCAAGTTGCGGCGCAGCAGACCGCCGACGCTGCCTCCCAGCAGCCACAAGTCAAGGTCAACATGCTGAACGTATGCACGCCCTCTGCCGAGGAGCAAAAGGAAATTGCTTCGGCTCTGGCGCGTGTTCCAAAGCAACCGCTGTTTGGCTCTGACTTTGAGGTTTCGCGCGGACGCTCGACGCTCGTGGACATGCCGAGCTTCCTGCCCGTGGGGCAGAATACCCATGTTTCCGACGAGCCGTCGGTCGCAAGCTATGTCCGCATCCGGCGGGAGTTCTCCGTGCAGGCGCTCTTTTCGAGCGTGCAGTATTCCTTCAGCAACGATGGCCAGATGATGATCGAAACACTGGTGCTGCATGTGCGCGATCCCAAGGATCTGATTCAGGTTTCGCTGGAAGACAGTGCCTCGGCGGTGGTGAGTTCGCAGACGATGCTGGCTACGAATACTCCCGTTAATCGCGTTCGGCTGGAGCGCTTCGGCAAGTCTTCAGTGGCACTTGCGCGCTGCTCCGCGGCAGAAGGGGGGCCAGCGCCCGATCAGAGCATTTATGAGCCCTTGTTCCGCAGCGCGTCGGAGGTGCTGGCAAACTATCGTGCGCTTCTGAACGTGAAAAAAATAGTGCCGGAGGAACTGGCCAACATCAGCGAGTCGAAGCCCCAGCCCAAACCAAAGACGGCGCCAGCGGTCAAGACGAAGCAGTCTGCGGAAGAGAAAAAGTAGCGTGTATTCAGCGAGGCAGGAGATGAATCACGCGCTTGGATTCGGATTGATGATCTCATCGTTCATGTTCGCGCCGGCGATGTCCACACCAGCCATGGCACAGAGTCCCTTCGATGGCGCGTGGAGGCTGGACAACAGCGACTCCCAGCCCTCCACGATGCATTACGATTATCTCCTGCAAGACGGTATTTATCACTGCACTAGTTGCGACCCGCCGATTGATGTTCCCGCGGATGGTCAGGACCACAAGATCACCGGGGAGCCCTGCTACGACACGGTCAGCGTAAAGGTTGTGGACGAGCGCACGACCGATGAGACCGACAAGCGAAACGGGAAGATCGTAGGAACATTAAGAATGACAGTCTCAGCCGATGGGAAGGCGGCTACTGAGGAGTGGACCGAGAGCTGCAACGCGAAGGGGGATATCGTGGCAGGGCAGGACATCATGGGCAGGCTGGGAGTTGGCCCGTCTCGGTCACATGCGATCTCCGGCTCGTGGAAAATCCTGAAACGTCTGAAGCGGTCTGAGAATGCGCTGATGATAACGATGAAACTTGTGGACCATGAGTTCACCTTCGCCGACCCGACCGGCCAAGGCTATACCGCGAAGCTGGACGGAACCGAAACGCCCATCAAGGGAGACATCAGCGGGGCTTTGGTCTCGGTGAAACTGATCAACGAGAGAACGATCGAGGAAACCGTGAAGCACGAGGGTAAAGTGAACCAGGTCACCCGGTTCGTGATATCTGCTGACGGGAATGTGTTGACCATTTTCCAGGAGAACAAGGCGAACGGAAGTACCCGGCAGTTTGTCGCGCACAAGTAATGAGCTACGATTCTGCGTTCGAACAGTGCGAGTGCATCAAAATCGGAACCCGGCCATCCAATCTACAGCTAGAAAATCATCCATGAGCGAAACCAGACAAGTCGTCATCATCGGGTCGGGATGCTCCGGCCACACTGCCGCGCTCTACGCCGCGCGTGCCAACCTCAAACCGCTTGTCATCGAGGGCCATGAACCCGGAGGCCAGCTCTCCATGACCACGCTCGTGGAGAACTTCCCAGGATTCCCCGAAGGAATCATGGGGCCGCAACTCGTCGAGAACATGCGGAAGCAGGCGGAGCGCTTCGGTGCGGAATATCGCATGGCGCACCTCACGAGCGCGGATCTCAGCCAGCGTCCGTTTCTGTTGCATATCGGCCACCAGCAGGTCCACACCCAGACGCTCATCATTGCCAGTGGCGCTTCTGCCCGATGGCTGGGATTGCCGCACGAGCAGCAGTTGATCGGACACGGCGTCTCTTCATGCGCTACTTGCGACGGCTTCTTCTTTTCGGGGAAGGAAATCGTCGTGATCGGCGGGGGAGATTCTGCGATGGAGGAGGCTCTTTTCCTCACGCGCTTTGCGACCAAGGTCACGATCATTCATCGCCGTGATACCTTCCGAGCCTCGAAGATCATGTTGGAGCGGGCGCAGCACCACGAGAAGATTCAGTTCCTGTTGAACACGGTGGTCGAAGACGTTTACGACGTTCATCACAAAGAAGTCACCGGCCTGAAATTGCGCGACGTAAAGACCGGCAAAGTCTGGGACTTCCCCACCAGTGCCTTGTTCCTCGGCATCGGCCACGAGCCCAACGCAAAGATGTTTGAAGGACAACTCGATACCGACTCCGACGGATACCTGAAGACGCAAAACTACGTCTTCACCAAGGTGAATGGCGTGTATGCGTGCGGAGATGTCCAGGACCGGCGCTATCGCCAGGCGATCACCGCAGCGGGCAGCGGCTGCATGGCTGCCATCGAAGTTGAGAAATTCCTGGAAGCTCAAGGGGACTAGCCGCGAGAGGTATAGGCAGAAGTGCCGTTACCTTCGTGATCTTTCTGTAGGGATGGGTCCGCTCTTAGACTCGGTCTCACTATGAAGACCCTGATGCGGCAGGGTGGAGTATGGATTCTCCTTTTGACTGCCGTTGTTGTGTTTCCAACTACTTCCCGGGCCCAAGACTCCAGCGATGCCAGCCGGAAGGTTCTGGTCAAGATCGCGCCCGTGTATCCCACGCTCGCTCACTCGATGAACATTCACGGCGCCGTAAAGGTCGAGGCGCTGATTGAGCCGAATGGCACGGTGAAGTCGGTGACCGTGATCGGAGGGCATCCGCTGCTTACCCAGAGCGCCGTAACAGCAGTTGGGCATTGGAAGTTCGAAGCCGGTCCTCACGAATCCCGGGAAGTGATAGAACTCAAGTTCGATTCCCAATGACCGCGAGAGCACGTCGCTCCCTTACATTCTTGCTCCTGGCTGCGCTATGCGGCGGAGCTGTTCTATTGCCACAGGGTTTAAGGGCGCAGCAGGCCGGCCCTGCGAGGAAGCTGTTGACACGCACCGCGCCGGAATATCCGCCCCTTGCCCGGAGCATGGCGCTGCAGGGTGCCGTCAAAGTCGACGCTCTGGTCGCGCCTGACGGAAGCGTCAAGTCCGTCGATATTAAGGGTGGACATCCAGTCTTGGCGCAAGCCGCGGCGAATACGGTTCGCCGCTGGAGATGGGAGCCATCTGCTCACGAGTCCCACGAAATAGTAGAGGTGAAGTTTTCCCCGGAATGAGCTAGTTTCGGTCGCCTCTGCTCCGAGGTTCTTATCTCCCTCAAGCATCAAGAGTTAAGCTTCCCGAGGCGACACGCAAGAGTTACTCCCGTCAGCGTTCTTTCGAAGGTAGCCTGATCCGGCCGAGAATTAGAGCAATTCCCAGGCGCCAACTTGGAGGGCTCAATTCATGCGTGCTCGCTTCGTCTGTTTTCTCCTCTTCTGCAGCGGCCTCGCTGCACAACAAGCTTCCCAGCCGTCGCTGACCATCTACAACCAGGATTTCGCCGTGGTTCGGCAGGAGATCCCGCTCGATCTGAAGTCGGGTGTGAACCAGATCAATGTGAATGACATCACGATGAGGCTGGAGCCGGACTCAGTCATCCTGCGCGACCCGGCGGGTAAGCACCTCGTAAATGTGCTGGAGCAGAACTACCGCGCCGATCCCGTTTCGCAGTTCTCCTTGCTCTCGCTCTACGAAGGCCGGACCATTGACTTCGAGTTGCCGGATCACACGACTGTGAAAGGCAAAGTGATCCGCAGCGGATATGTGCGCCCCGACTACTTCAATATCAACGGATACAACCAGGGATATCCTGCCCAGCAGGAAGAGGCGATCATTGAGGTCGGAGGGCAACTGCGCTTCGGTCTTCCCGGAACGCCGATCTTCCCCGACCTTACGGCAGAGACGATTCTCAAGCCGCGTCTCGAATGGCAAGTCGCAACCGATAAGCCCGGAAAATTTCCCGCCGAGTTTTCTTATGTCACGGGCGGAATGAAGTGGCAGGCTGACTACAACATTGTCGCCCCGGAAAAAGGCGATCAAGTCGACATCGTCGGTTGGATCACCATGGATAACCGGACCGGCATGACGTTCGAGAACGCGCGCATCAAGCTCATGGCTGGCGATGTGAATAAGATTCAGCCGGGACAGGGAGTTCCGGTGTACGCGATGGCTCGTGCGGTAGACGTCGGCGGGGCGATGCAGCCCGCTGTCACGGAGAAGGCCTTCGATGAATACCATCTCTACACTCTTGAGCACACCACGACTCTGCGTGACCGCGAGACCAAGCAGGTGGAGTTCATTCATGCGGCGGGTGTGACCACCAGGCAGCTCTATATCTACGACGGAGCCAAGATCGATCTCAACCGCTACAACGGGTGGAACTGGGAAAACATCCGCAACGACCACTCGTACGGCACAGAGTCGAATCCGAAGATATGGGTGATGCGTGAGTTCGTTAATTCAGAGGCCAACCATCTTGGTATGCCACTGCCCAAGGGCCGCGTGCGCTTCTACCGCCGCAACGACGACGGGCAGGTCGAATTCACGGGCGAGAATACGATTGACCACACGCCACGCGATGAAACTATCCGCATCTATACCGGCAACGCTTTCGACGTTGCGGGAGAACGCAAACGCACGAACTACTCCGTCGATATGGGTAAGAACTCGGCTTCCGAGACCTTCGAGATCAAAGTCCGAAACCACAAGAAAGAACCAGTCGATGTGCGTGTGGTCGAGCACCTCTATCGCGGAAAAAACTGGGAGGTCACAGCGAAATCCGACGACTTCCAGAAGAAGGATAGCCAGACCATCGAGTTTCCAGTTTCCATCGCGCCCGACGCAGAGAAGGTGATCACCTACACCGCCCACTACACCTGGTAAAGAGGCAGAGGGGCTGACCCTGCTCACGCCCCTCGCTTCTCGTTTGTGATACAAATTTCTGTGGTCTTAACCCAAGTGCGCAATTCTTTTTCCCTCGATTCATACCCCAACTCATTTCGAGGTGGCAGAAACTCATGTTGAGGGCTTTCTTCGTCCGGCTTTCTGAAAAGCGTTCTCTGCGCAATTTCGCTGAGCGCTCAGCCCTCGGGCGCCGCGTTTCCGGGCGCTTCGTTGCCGGAACGCAAATCGAGAATGCGGTGCGAGTGACACAAGCTGTCAACCGCGCTGGCATGAGCGTCACCATCGACAACCTCGGCGAGAATGTCACCAATCCCGACGAAGCCCGCGAAAGTGCTGTTCTATATCAGCAGATTCTCGATGCCATCGCCGCCAACGGGCTCAACGCCAACATCAGTCTTAAGCTGACGCACATGGGTCTCGACGTGGATGAGAATCTGTCGCGTGAAATTGTCAGCGGGCTCGTCGCCAAGGCGGCATCCCTGAATCCGCCGGGTTTCGTGCGTGTGGACATGGAAGGATCTCCGTACACACAGCGCACCCTCGATTTCGTACACGAGTTACACCGCATGCCAGGACACGCGAACAGTGTGGGGACCGTCATCCAGGCCTACCTGAAGCGCTCTGAAGCCGACGTCGAAGCGCTCCTCTCCGAAGGTATCCGCATTCGCTTGTGCAAAGGCGCCTACAAAGAGCCGGCGAGTATTGCATTTGAAAGCAAGGCGGACGTGGACGCGAACTACATCAAGCTGATGAAGATGCTGATGAAAAGCGGTATCTATCATGGCATCGCGAGCCACGACGAAAACATCATCCGCGAAGCGCAGGCGTTTGCGAAGAAGGAGAACATCGCGCGGGATTCCTTTGAATTCCAGATGCTCTACGGCATCCGGCGCGACCTGCAGCAGAGCCTGGTGCGCGATGGATGGCGGATGCGTGTCTACGTGCCGTTCGGGACAGAGTGGTATCCGTACTTTATGCGGCGGCTGGGCGAGCGTCCCGCCAATGTTTTCTTTATTCTCCGCAACATGTTGCGCTCATAGCCGAATCCGGCCATGTGGTGGCACATCCGGGCCAATTTCTTGCGCGGCGATCGTTGTTAGCATTGGGAATGCATTACACCGCCCCGGCAGAGTTGGTCGAAACATTTTCCGTTTTTGTTAATCCTGAGATCGAAGACGACAAGATTGACTTAATTCGGGCGGCGCTGGTCATCGCGCGCACGGATTATCCCGGCCTTGCCATCGAGGAATATTCCAGCCGCGTTGAGGGCCTGGCGCGCCGAGTCGCCGCGCTGGCCTCGGAGCAACCGACTCTCGTCGCGCTGAACCGGGTATTGTTCGACGAGGCGAAACTGCGCGGCAACCGCGAAGACTACTACGATCCCCGCAATTCTTTCCTCAACGATGTGCTCGAGCGTGGCCTCGGCATCCCGATCACGCTCTCGATCCTTTATATGGAAGTTGCCAAGCGGGTTGGCTTTCCTTTGGTGGGCGTCGGCATGCCCGGCCATTTCCTGTTGAAGCACTACGGCCATGACGGTCAGGAGACGCTGATCGATTGCTTCAACCGCGGCGACATCCTCAGCCGTCAGGATTGCCAGAGCCGTCTGGACGAAATCTACTCCGGCGAAATGTCGTTGCGCCCCGAATTTCTGCTTCCCATCAGCCGCCGCCAGATTCTTACGCGCATGCTCAACAATCTCAAGACCGTCTATCTTTCCACGCGCAATTTCCGCAAGGCGCTGCCCATCGCCGACCTGGTTCTGGTGATCTATCCGCAATCAGCTGAAGATCTGAAACAGCGCGCCCTTCTTCGCTACAGCATGGGAATGCATGGGCTCGCTGCCGAAGACCTCGAGGAATATCTGAAGATGTCGCCCAAGGCATCCGATGCCGACGAGGTTCGTCAAATGTCGTTATCGATTCGGCGGATGCTGGCGTTGATGAATTAGCGGCGAGTGATTAGCGCTGTGTGGCTGGTCCGTCGGAATAGATAGTGGAGAAAGATCGGACGGCAGGATTATTCACTGACCACTGTTTACTAGCCACGGATTTCTCTATTCTTGAGGCTCGACGCCTTCAGCGCCTTCGGCCGGAGCGAGCGGCAAATGCGTGGCTCCCCGAATCACACCAATTTCCTGTTCATTGAAATTGCTTTTAAAGCGGTCGGAGTTGATGATCTGCTCGCGCTGCTCGGGCGGCATGGAACGCAGATTTCGCACCGCTGCGCTCACCATGCCCTGGCGGTTCGGCGGAAGCTGACGAAACTGGCTGTAGAGCTGGCGCGCCTGATCCTTCTGCTCGGGAGTCAGATGTTCCCACGTCTCCATTCGGTTCAGCATCTGCAACTGCCGTTGCGGCGGCAGACTCGAGAAATGCTTCAATCTTTGCCGCAACAACTGCTGCCGCTCTGCAGGCAGACGCCGGAACGCTGGATCACTCTGCAGCGCGCGTTCCTGCTCTTCTGGTGGGAGATCCTTGTACCGCCGCAGCCAGTCGCCGGCATGGCCTTGCTGCTGAGGATGGGCTTGGGGCGGGCGCTGCACTTGTGCCCTCGGGGCTTGCACCGGATGCCCCTGCTGGGCTTGGCGGACTTGCCCTCGCTGGGCGGCGCAGGGGAAGGGAATAGACATAGCAATCGCCAGACAGGCGACCGCCGTCAATTCCGTAATGTGTCCCCCCCGCCTCATTGCTGCTCTTTCGTGTGACGAGACCCTTTTCAACTCGGCCCGCAATTCCCAATCGCGCCATCCGCAACTGGCTGTCAGTCACATTACGGATTGGCTGCGACATCTTGCTGCAAATCGAGATCGTCCAGCAACTCGAAATCCGAATACATGTCGTGATTCTTTTCCAATGTCTGCAGATCGCCGACTGCACTCCCCGGTCCCGTCCCAGCATCCGCAATCGGTGCTGTGGGATTGTGTACGTTGCCTCGCGCAAAGAACAAGCCAACACCCACTCCCATGATCACCGTCAGGGCCGCTGCCATCACCGGACGCCGGAACCACTGCATCCAGCCCGCCTGTGGCTTCGCCATCTCTTCCCGCAAGCGGGCCTGGAAACGCACATCGAAATACGGCGACGGCTCCGGAACCTGCCACTCGTCCAGCAGGGCCATGGTCGCGCGCATCGATTTCAACCGCTCTGCGCAAGTATTGCAAGTTGCCAGATGATTGCTTTCGTCCGCCGTAGTCTCGCTGAATCCAGCGGCTACCTCGGGCATCCGTTCTCGAATCTCATCGCATTTCATACCGCTATTCCTCAACTCTCTTCGCCACCGCACTTCAAGAAAAATAAATGCTAAACAAACTCTTTTAACTGTTCCCGCAAAGTCTCATACGCCCGGAAGAGCAAAGATTTCGTCGCCGATTCGCTTTTCTTCAATACATCGGCAATTTGCTTGTAATCCATCTGCTGGTACTTGTGCATGATCACGGCCATCTTTTGCTGTTCCGGCAGGGCTTCCACCCTGCGGCGGATCGCCAGCATCCGCTCCCGGACCACCATTGACTGCTCGGCATTCAACGACCGATCTGGCACTTCCAGCGTCGCGCCCGATTCCTCATCCGGCTCATCGATGCTGACCTGAACCTCGGGACGCTCATGGCGCGTGTCGCGCGCGTGATTCACCGCCAGGTTCGTCGCGATGCGATAGAGCCAGGTCGTAAACTTCGCGCTCGCTTCATAGCTTTCGCGCGAGCGGTAGACCCGCAGGAACACTTCCTGCGCTAAATCCTCGGCTGCGGCGGAGTTTCGCGCCATACGATACATGAAACTCACCATCGGCCGGCGATATTTCTGCACCAGATAGTCAAATGCCGACTGGTCACCCGTCTTCGCCTTCAGCATGATCTCGGCGTCGGAGAGCGCTTCAGCGCCCGCCATCGCCGGCGAAAAGCCGGACGCTGCCTGCGACGTTGTCGCAGCCATCAGCATGCCTCGATCCAGTGTGGCAGTGCTCACACCAGTTTCAACCCCGTCTTCATCCGAAAGTTGCAACTTTTCAAGCTCCTCGGGCACTGTGGAAGTCTTTCTTCCTGAAGGAGATAGGGGAGGTTGTTTCGGTTTGGATTCGAAAGCCATGAAAATTTACAGATTGCCGGGAAAAACTCTCGACCCGAGCCGAGGGACCCCGAGACGCGAATAAGGCTACCACGCCAAGGCCCTGCGCCCAAGTCCTCAGGGTTGGGTGGTGGGTCAACTGACCCAGTGCCTGTTTGTGGCGCGTCCGGAAGGGGACGCCGCGAGGAAGCCACAGCCAACTGCCCCATGTTGCGGGCGATTCCACGAAAGTTGCATAAACCGCTCGCAAATGATTGAATGAAATGACTCTCGCGGGCGCTTAACTCAGCGGTAGAGTGCCATCTTCACACGGTGGAAGTCATAGGTTCGAATCCTATAGCGCCCACCATTAACCAACTGATTTTGCGGATGTTATCGTATCGTCCATCTCCACAAATGTCCAAGTTGGCTCACTTCTGCTTATTTCTCCTACGCTAGGACCATTCTCACGACACTTGGAATGGGCCGCGCGCTTTTGCTCGCTGACCGCCTGAGTGTAGACGTTCATTGTGGTTCTGACATCGGCGTGCCTCAGCAAGCAGAATGAGTTTCCCCGCTAAGGGAATCAGCATCGCGCGGTCCCATTCCGCCCGTCCCGTCTTCAATACTTCCGCTCCGTCCGGTACCGAAGCATTGCGGTATCATTCGAATGCCGCAAGATTGCGGGACCGATTCAATGCCTAAGACGCCTTGGTTTTGGGGTACTCTGCAAAGTTTCATGTGTTTCGGTTTACTTCTGCCTACCACATTGTCAGCTCAGCGGACGGCTCTCACCATGCCAATGGTGCCGCGATATGAAGACGGAGCCGAATATCGCTGGTTGCACAAGAAGGTTCTCGATTCGCGTGTGCTCGACGACATGGAGAATCTAACGTCGTGGTCGTTCGCGGGCGCGGGAGAGATGACGCTGGTCGAAGTCCCTGCAAGCGAGCCATGGACCATGGCCGGCGACACCGCGAAATCCCACGTGCTGCGGATGCATTCGACTTCCAACATTGCTCAAGTCGATGGCAGTGGTGAGTGGGAGGATCTAGTCGCAACGCGGAAATTCGCCGGAGAGGACTGGAGCAAATTCAACCGCATTTCGCTGTGGGTCTACCCGGATGTCGTCGGAGCACCTGCGATCTCCTGCACTCTGGTGCTGCATAACGATGGAGTCCACAAGTTGCCCGATCACTACAATGAGGGCCGCCACGAGTCCATCATTCTCAAGAACCATACCTGGAATCAGATTGTTTGGGAGATCGCTCCTCTCGACCGCGATCGCGTCGCGGCGCTTGAGTTCGCATACAGCTTGCCCAAGAAGTTGCCGGATCCTGGCGATCGGACAATCCTCGATGTCGCGCATCTGGAACTCCAGAGCGTGGTGGCCGATCACGTCGAAGGTTGGGATGTAGCTCCTGGCAAGATCGCATTCAGCCACAGCGGATACGCGACGGGAAGTTCAAAATCGGCGATCGCGAGCGGTTTGGAAGCATCGCAGTTCTCTTTGATCGACCAGGAAACTGGACAAATCGTTCTAACCAAAGCAATCCAGCAGGTAAGCACAGCCCTGGGGAAATATCAGGTTCTCGATTTCTCGGAAGTCCGCCAGCCCGGTAGCTACGCGATCCGCGCAGGCGACACTCTGACTCGCCCGTTCCGCATCGGCGAAGACGCATGGAAGAGCAGCATCTGGAAGGCGATCAATTTCATGTACAGCGAGCGCTGCGGGACGGAGATTCCGGGTATCCACGGCAGATGTCACCAGGACATCTACACGTCGCACGGCGACCAGCGAATCGTCGTAAACGGGGGATATCACGATGCTGGAGACTTAAGCGCAACCGGCCACACTCCGGCGATGGCATATGCAGCGTTCTCCATGGCCGAGAGTCTGAAGCGTCAAGGGGAAGATCCCGATCTGACCGATCGTCTGCTTGAGGAAGGCCGATGGGGCCTGAACTGGGTTCTGAAAACGCGGTTTGGCGATGGTTATCGGAGTACCGGTCAACTCGTGAGCTATTGGACAGACGGAATCATGGGTACGGCGGATGATCGTCATGGTGAGGCGGTGAATAATCCGGAGTGGAACTTTCGCGTAAGCGCGCTGGAGGCGCTGGCCTCACGGGTGTTGAAAGAGAGCGATCCGGAACTCGCGAATCGCAGCTTGGCCACTGCCAAGGAGGATTGGAAGTATGCTGTAGAAGGGTTGAAAACGGTGGGCCCTCCTCCAGAAGTCTACGGCGCATCGGACGATCTGGAGCGGATTTCCTTTGGCGTAGTTGCATCCGTCGAACTTTTCGAAGCGACCGGTGATCGACAGTACGAAGATGAAGCCGCAGTACTTGGAGCATTAGTTCTGGCATCGCAGGAGCGCAAACTCCAACCTTGGACCACTCCCCTAACCGGATATTTCTACACTGGGCCGAAGCGCGAAAATCTGTTTCATCGTTTCCACCTCGGACAGGAGCAGGAACCCATTGTTGCCTTGACCAAGTTGTGCGAGGCGTTTCCGGACCATGCCGACTGGATGAAGTGGTATTCCGCTGTTGTCCTCCATTCGCAGTACTACCTTAAGCCGGCATCTGCTTTTGATCTGCCTTATGGAGTTCTACCCGCCGGAGTCTATCGCGAAAGCGAAGCGCGGCTCATCCCCCAGGAGAAGAATTGGACTCCTCTACGCGCCGCCGATCGCGACTCCTATATCGAGGAGGTCCATCGCGGAGTTCGCCTCGGTGACGATGCGTACCTCCGGCGTTTTCCGGTTTGGTTCGACTTTCGCGGCAATTCCAGCGTTCTGCTGTCTCAGACGAAGGCGTTATCCGCCGCTGCAAGACTGCGTGGAGACCTGGATGCAGAAGACTTGGCCCAGAGACAAGCACAGTGGTTTGTTGGCAGAAACCCTTTCTCCTCAAGCCTGATGTACGGCGAGGGCTACGACTGGACACCGCTTTATAGCGTTCGTTCTGGCCAGATGGTGGGCGCTCTTCCCGTGGGTATCGAAACGAAGGGCTATGACGATGCTCCCTATTGGCCGACGCAGATCTGCTGGACTTATAAGGAAGTCTGGACCGCTCCGGTTGGACAATGGATCTGGCTGATGGACGACCTCAGCGTGCCTGCTACCGTTCGAGGGCTCGTCGACTCGGCAAACCGCGAGCCGATCGAATTCCGTGAAGAGCAAAGCGGGCAGTTGATCTCGCTGCCCAGCCCGGCTGGAGCTGAATTTAGCGCACGCCTGCCTGCGGGGCATTACGCCGTTCAGCATGGAGCCGACCACACCAGTCTCACCGTGCTTCCCGGAACCACTTACTCACTGGATCTGCGTTCCAAGCAGGTTCTGGAGTTCAAGGTTTCCTTCGACGCTACCGAGCACAATGAAATCGTGTTACGTGCGCTAGCCAGCGGTGCCGGGGATCACACATTTTCGATTCGCAGCGACAATCTGGTGCTGTCAGGTGCGACGACACAGAATGTCAACTTGTCGGGGAGAACTCGAAAGGAAATTGTCTGGCGTGCGCGCGTCGTCTCAACGGAAACACCTTGGGTGGCATTGGTCATCCCAGACGGCGAACTAAGCAAGCGGGAGGAGGTTACTGGAGCCAGCACAGGCCAGCCGAAATAAAATTACCTGAAGTTCTCTACCATCATAAGATTCGACTCTGCGAAATCGCCCTGCGTAAAGACAATCGACTTTCCATTGCTCGAGACGCCGATGCCCCACCCGGGTTCTCGTTCCAGAGTCCATACGGGATGAGTCTTTCCAGTAGCGAAACTAAGAAATTGAATCGTCGGATGCGACAACTTAGCCCATTTAAGGAAATATATTCCCTCTGAGCTAAGTGCCCAGTTTGGCCAGCCATCTCCATCGATGTCGAGCACGTGGGTCTCTTCGCCACCCTGAACCGGCATTCGCCAAATTCCTCCCTCTTCAAATTTGGAGTAATAAATGTAGCGCACGTCGGTCGATTCCACCGCCGAGATTCCACCATTCCGGGTCACCTGTGCTGGAGCCCCGCCTTGCACAGGGATCTTCCATATCTGGAAAGCTTCCGTGCCTATTTTCGAAGCGAAATAAAGCCACTTCCCATCGTGGGACCAACTCGGCGACAGGTTATCCGCTCCAGGAATAGTCGGCACAAGATGCGGAACACCTCCGGGCACCTCGACGACATAGATCTCGCTGTGCTCGTTCGGATGGAACTCGAATGCGATGTAGCGTCCATCGGGGGACCAGCGGGCGCGGCCAGCTGTTCCGTGCAAAGACGTGATCTGGTTGCAGTCTCCTTTCTCCACGTCGCAAGTCCATAGGTCCCAAAAGCCTAGCCGGTTCGACTCGAACGCAACCTTCTTTCCGTCGGGCGACAGTTCGGGACGCATCTTGTCCCCCTTTTCAGAAACAATTGGCAACGGCGCCCTTTCGTGGTGTGTCGTGTCTCGCAGGTCGAGCCTCCAGATGTTCGATTTAAAGACTCCTTGCTCGTACACGAGAGTATGTTTTCCATTTGTTGGGATGGACGGCCAAACTGCTTCGCCGACTGGGCCGGCAACTGGGACAGGGACACACCCCATCGCGGAAACTCTCCACAGACCTATGGCAACGCCCCGATCCGAGGAAAATATAATTTCACGGCTGTCGGCAGTCCACGCCGGCGATCCCATGATCGGCCGGCGGTCGAAAGTGAGGCGTTTGGGCTCACCGCCGCTGGTGGGCATCACATAAATATCGTTGCTCACTCCGGCTATCGTCGAACGAATGAAAGCGAGTCGCTTCCCATCTGGAGAAAACATGGGAGAACGGTCAAGGTAGCCCGGCGGTGGGGATGTTATCTCTCGCGTACTGTCGTCCGAGAGTGACAGGAATGAGATGGAGGACCGGGTTCGATCCCCCGAAGGGCTTGCCACATAAGCAACATAGTTGCCATCGGGCGACCAGGACAGTCCCCCACCCATCGACTCCTGCCCGCGATACAAGCGATGCTCCTACGCCACCCAAAGCAGGGACAGTCAGAATGCTCAGAACGCCATCCGAATACCGGCTGAAAGCGATCCGGCGGCTGTCGGGAGACCAAGCGGGGCAGCAGTCGCCCATGTCGCTGGTAAGCTGAACGGTCTTTTCTCCCCCCACTGCAGCTGCATAGATTCCGGCCTTGTTGGCACCATCACTTTGACGGAATGCGACCAGGGTTCCATCCGGAGAGAACGCGGGAGTTGCCTGAAATCCATGCAGAGCGGTCAAAGGTACGACCTCGATCTTGTCCTGTGAGGGCGCGAGAGTCTTCGGGTAAACGAGGACAACGACAGGCACGCACACCAAGGCCAGCCCAAGACTAGCGAATAGACTGAGTCTTGAGAGATTCCAGCGATCACTGCTGTTCTGGGTGTGATCCTGAGCCTCAGCTCTGGCGTTTGCAACTGGTTGATTGTCTGCCTCAATCGGAGCGATAAATCGGTACCCGCGTTTGGCGATTGTTTCTATGAAGCGCGGCTTGTCCGCGGAATCGCGCAAGGCTTCCCGCAATCGGGCGACGGCACTATTCAATCCGTGATCAAAATCTACAAATGTGTCGGCGGGCCAAAGTTGTTCCCGCAGTTCTTCACGTGTGACTACTTGCCCCGACCGCTTCAACAGTAAAGACAAAACGCGAAAGGGTTGTTCTTGTACTTTGACTTTCCGGCCTTCTTTGCGCAATTCACCTGCCTGAAGGTCGATTTCGAAGACGTCAAAGCGGATGATTGCAGGGAACTGAGAGTCCGGCACGATCCTCACCTTTCACTTGGACGTTAGTTCACCGCCAACGTTAGTAGTCGGCCTCACGACGAATTCCGGAATTACGGGAAACCGCGATGAACTGGCTATCCCCTCATCGACTTACCTCGTTACCCATTCGTGTAGACCTCGTGTGGTCCGTTGCATTGTGAAAAGTCTCGGCAGCCTGAAAGATGCGGTCAGGTCGAGAGAGAAATGCCGGCCGACCACAAGGTTCTCAGCAATTGTTCGACGGAGAGAATCCAGGACTCGAGGAACATGGCATGAACTTGCGAGTGCTCTTAGCATCGACGTTACTGTCATCGATTTCGCTTCATCTTTCCGCAATGACTACAACAGGCCAGCATCCCACTAGCGATAACGATAACCACAAGGGGCTCGAATTTAACATTTCATCGCTCAAGCAGCAGGCCCGAGACGGAGATGCCAAGGCACAATACAAACTCGGCTGGTCTTATATGACTGGCAGCGGAGTCACAAAAGACTACGAGAAGGCGCTGAATTGGTACAACAACGCGGCGAAACAGGGATCTGCCGACGCAGGATTTGTGCTGGGATACATGTATGAGCAAGGATTGGGCGTGAAGAAAGACTATGGCCAGGCATTCCTTTACTATTCGAATGCAGCCAGACAAGGACACTCGACGGCGCAGAACAATCTGGGTTCTATGTACGAGCGGGGCGAAGGGATCAGGAAAGATCTGCATAAGGCGGCTGCCTGGTACGAGAAAGCGGCCGATCAAAGGGAGCCGACCGCCCAATGTAATCTGGCCTCGCTGTATCTTCTTGGAAAGGGTATGCCCAAGAACGATCAGCAAGCTGCAACCTGGTTCAAAGCCGCGGCAGAACTCGGGTACGCGCCGGCTGAGGAAAATCTCGCCTGGATGTACTACACCGGGACCGGCCTGACACGAGACAACCAGCAGGCGGCGCGATGGATTCGGGTCGCAGCCGAACAGGGTTACGCCCCCGCTCAACTCGATCTTGGGTACCTCTACGAGCAGGGAAAGGGTGTGTCACTCGATTACTCCGCCGCGTATATGTGGTACAAGGCCGCTGCTGATCGTGGGGCGAAGACTGCCAACGCACACCTTAAGAACCTCTCCGGGCTTCTGACGGGAGATCAAGTGAAACAAGCCAGTGAGGCGGCAGCAAAGCTGACCGATACTTTGCCCAAGCTCGACCTTGGAAGCGGCGCGACCTCAGTGGGTGGACTATTACAGGGGCGTTGAAGACCGAAGCAAAGTCAGAACCAGAGCAAAGCTATGTGGCATCGCTGTTTTCGGCGAAGGAGAGAACCAACGCGGCCCCGCTCTGCGCACTGACATTTCCAAGCGCGACATTGATAGAATCTGGTTGTCGCAGGCTTCCCACTCGCGCATCTGCTTTCATTGCGTGCTAATTCCGCCGGCGCCGACGAGGCGTAAGTCGTATTCATGCGTTATTTCATCATCATTGTCGCTCTCGGGTTAACCGTTCTGCGATTGGCCACAGCGCCCAATTCACAGGCCATCCGATTCGAAAACATTACTGCAAGAGCCGGCGTCAACTTCATCACCCGCAATTCGCCGACACCCAACAAGAATCAGATCGAAACGATGGTCGCGGGAGTTGCATTGCTCGACTATGACGGTGACGGCTGGCTGGATATTTATCTGGTCAACGGAGCAGCAATTCCTTCCCTGCAGAAGGAATCGCCGGCTTACTGGAACCGTCTCTATCACAACAATCACGATGGGACGTTCACAGATGTAACCGAGCGCGCCGGACTCGCGGGGGCGGGCTACGGTATGGGCGTAGCCGTCGGGGACTACGATAACGACGGTCGACCGGACATCTTTCTGGCCAGCGTAACCGGCAACCAGCTTTTCCATAACAACGGTGACGGCACGTTTAGCGATGTCACCGCAAAGGCAGGTCTGGCTGGCGCCGAGATCAATGGCAAAAAGATGTGGTCCGTTGGCGCAGGCTGGTTCGACTACAACAACGACGGCAAGCTGGATTTGTTTGTGGTCAACTACTGCGTTTGGGAGGTGAACAAGGATCCCTACTGTCACGTGAAGAGCGGAGTTCGGGGTTATTGCCATCCTAAGCTTTACTCTCCGCTGCACAACTCGCTATACCGCAACAATGGGGATGGGACGTTCACGGATGTGTCCCAGGAGACGGGAATCTCGTCGCATATGGGCAAAGGGATGAGCGTATCGTTTGCCGACTACGACGGTGATGGCTTCCTCGACGCATTCGTCGCGAATGACACTACACCGGGGTTCCTCTTTCACAATTTGGGCGGAAAAAAGTTTGAAGAAGTCGGCACGCAAGCGGGAGTGGCTTATGCTCCCGACGGTGTGGCGCTGTCGGGAATGGGGTCTGACTTTAAAGATGTCAACAACGATGGCCGCCCCGACATTTGGTACACGGCGGTCGAACACGAGACTTTTCCTCTGCTCATCAATCAAGGCAACGGGGAATTCGACGATCTCACTCATGCAAGCGGACTGGAGGCCACAAAGGAAATGTCCGGCTGGGGGAATGGCATCTTTGACTTCGACAATGACGGGTGGAAAGACCTCTTCGTCGCGCGCGCCAATGTGCTCGACAACATCAGCGAATTGGGCAACCGCAGATATCCCGAGCCTAATTCCCTGTTTCGCAATCTGGGCAACGGGAAGTTCGGTGAAATCGACGCTTCAGCCGGACCAGACTTCCAGGAAGAGGCTGCACATCGTGGCGTCGCCTTTGGGGACCTTTTTAACGACGGTCGCATTGACGCGGTGGTCACCGTTCTTGGCGGGCCGGTTGAAATTCTGCGCAACATCTCCGAAACCGGCAATCACTGGATTCTCCTCAAGCTCGTAGGGAAACAAAGCAATCGGATGGGCATCGGCGCGCAAATTCACATTACGACGGAAGATGGCGCTTCTCAATGGAACGAGGTAACAACGGCGGTCGGATACACCGCGTCCAGCGACAGCCGAGTACACTTCGGCTTGGGAAAGAACCGGCTCATCAAGGACGTGGAAATTCGGTGGCCGAGCGGTATTAAACAAGTTCTGCACGAGGTTGCCGCCGATCAGATTCTGACGGTCGAAGAACCCCTGCGCTGATTCAGTTTCGATATGTGTCGGACGAGACTATTCCGGCTTCTCTATTCCACCTCCGGAGCGCAGCTTCTCATGAATGGCAAACTCCTTCTGCGCCTCATCCTTATGTCCAGATCGCTGCAGCGCTGTACCCAGGGAATGGTGGACCTCCGGATTCGCGGGTATCAGGCGCTCTGCGGTCCGTAGTGGCGGAATGGCCTCCTCGTATTTCTTGAGACTCACCAGGCAATACCCCCAACCCAGGTAGGCCTCCGCAAGATTTGGGTCGATTTTGACCGCCCGGGTATATCGCAAGATCGCCTCATCCCACTTTTGATCGCGCCGGTCAAGCTCCCCCAAGATATAGATGGCTCCGGCGTTGTTGGGGTCGATCTGGATCTCTTTCAGGAATTCCTGCTTCGCCCGTTCTATCGCGTCTGGCCCTGCCTCAGGTCGCGATAGGAGCAGCCTTCCGAGCAGAAAGTGGATACCCGGAGTATTCGGTTCCTTCTGAATCATCCACTCATATTCGAGCTGCGCAGGCTCCCACTTTCCCTGCATTTCGAGAGCCTCGGCGTTGAGCTTATGAGCAGCAAACGATTCAGGAGCCGTTCGGCCAAGATCTTGGGCGGTCCTCGTTGAGAGATCCGAATAAGCATGTACTACGACAAAAAGAACATCGGGGTCTAGCGGAAACTGCTGATGCAGGAAGCGGATGAAGTCCAGCGTCGAGTCGCGATCATCGACTGCCAGAGCACACCGCACCCCCACCACACCAACCTCTTTTTTGGTGGTGGAATCAACCTGGTTCGACATGGCACGCTTGAGAGCAGAAATATTCTCGCGACAGTGTCCTTGCTCAGCGAGACTGAGTGCTTCCTCAGGAGATAACACAGGCTGAGGTGCAGAAGGGCTTTTCGCTTGTTGACCGAATGTGATCGATGCGGACCACAAATAGCCAGCGAACAATAGAATGAAAGCTGTTTTCCCGGTGAATGTATACATCTTGACTTGGGCTTGCGGGGAGTTCCTCCCCGAGAAATCGCGCACCAATGAAAAAATGATGCAGGCGTGATTCACACCTGCATCATTATATGGCTTCCGAATATCGGTTCGAGTTCAATAATAGAGCTTTAGAGCCAACTGTATGTTCCTTGGCGGTTGGGCGCTGGTAATCTGCCCCATCGTGGATCCCAAACCCATACTCGGTGCATTGTACTGGACATGGTTGAAGGCGTTGACGAAGTCAGTCCGGAATTGCAACCGGAATCTCTCTGTGAGTGGAAAGTCCTTATGCAAGCTGAGGTCAACGTCGCTGTAGTGAGGCGAACGTAGATCTCCGAGTTGCGGCGAGCAATTGCCGAAGGTTCCAATTCCGGGTTGCGTGATTTGCCCAGTGTTGACGAACCACTGCCGACCAACTCCTGGCAAGAACGTGTTCGAAATAGACGGAACGCCGTTGCAGTCAGGTCGAATTCCTCGGCTGTAGGTGCCAGACTCGTCCACCGCTCCTCCCGGCGGCATTGGCCAGCCCGTGCGGAAGGAAACGATGGGGCTGATCTCCCAGTTTCCAATCACTCCATTCACCGCCCGATTGGCGTTCTTGCCCAACAACTTGCCGCGGCCAAAAGGAAGATCGTAAATGGCATAAGCTGAAATGACGTGAGTGGCGTCGTAGTAGCACGGCGCGTACTCCGATTTCTGGTCATAGACGTTCTGCCAGTATGCCGAGGCACTCAGAGCATTGTTCCAAGCGCCGTAATATCCGGTGCTGTCTGACATACATCTCGATAATGTATATGCGACTTGATACTGCAAACCGTGAGTCATCTGCTTCTGCACCACGGCCTGCAATGCGTTGTATCTCATCGTGCCATTAGACTTGGTGCCGGAAACCAGCGCGCCCTGAGTGTCAGACGTCGGGGTGCCCCCGCCGAGAACGCTGTAGAGCGCTGGGTTGGCGGAAAAATATGGGCTCGGAGCCGTGCAAGGCGGTGTAGCGCAGGACGAGTTCGGTAACAGCACTCGTTGGGCGTAGTCGAATGGAACCATCAAGTGCGTTCCCCTCTGTCCTACGTATCCGACCTGGAGGGTCGTGTTGCCTGCAAATTGGTGCTGGACAGTGAAGTTCCATTCATCCGCGATTGCGGGCTGAACTTTCGGATCCCAGACTCGCAGCAGGGCTCCTGCGTAGCAGGCATACCCCGCCAACGCTGCGCACGATGCTGATGTTCCACTCCCCACAATTCCATCCGTCGTGTCGGTGGGAGGAAGTAAAGCACCGGACGCAGTGGTCGAATTAATTTCCGCCGGAGTGAATGGCGGATTTAGCGTGAGGCGTAGGTTTGTTCCCGTCCCTTCCAAATAGGACGAGACAGTGAAGGCACCGCGGATGACGGTTTTTTCGCCCAGTGCAGCGGGAGTCCAGGCGAAACCAATGCGAGGCTGAAAATCTTTGCCTCCGTAGGTGCCGTCGTAGAGACCGCGGCTGGCTCCGTTCTGGCCGGCAAGATCAATGTTGCCCGTAGCAAAGTTGTAATTCGCCTGCTGATTGTTGGCTTCTACCCAGGGGCTGTGGGCATCATAGCGCAGGCCGAGGTTTAGGGTGAGGCGATCGGTAAAGCGCCAGGTGTCTTGCGCATATATCCCGATCACATTGCTAGCCTGCTGCCAGGTCTTTCCGGTGCTGACTCCGCGGCCGAATGAGTCGTCGAGGCCAAGCACAAAATCGGCGCCACCGTCACCTCCTGTACCTCCAATCGCGGAACTGGTGAATTGTCCGTTGAAGTCCAAGAAACCCAGTTGACCGTTATTTCCCGCGTAGAATGTGTTGATGATCTGACGCCAATATTGACCGCCAAACTTGAAGTTATGCCGGCCATGCGACCAACCGATCGCATCTTCGGCCTGCCACACGTGGTCATCGAAGTTCTCGGTACTCTCTGTGGTGCCGAGGTTGGTAAGAGCGGAATTGTGGAAGTTAATCGCGAGCAAGCCAGGGAGCGTTCCCGGGTTGCCAGCGCCGATGCCCAGCGTATTACCGAACTGCCCTACGCCCGATGCCCAGCCTGTCCCGTTATTCACCGTGACATGGCTCCAGCCGACGCGGGCATCGTTGACCATATTGTTGCCGATCATCCGGCTCCAATCGCCGACCGTGTTGTAAATCGGTGTGGTTGCAATGGAGTTGGACAACAGTTCCTGCGAATTATTCGACGGGTTGTTCTGATAGGCCCGGGTGAAACGGTACGAAATATTGTCCTTTTGCGTCGCCTTGAAGTCGATTTTCAAGTCGCCCTGATCCACGTTGAAGGCGGAATTGCTGACATTCACCGCGTTATTTTGAAGGTTGCCGTTGACCACCCCCGGATAGAGCGAAGATGCGAACAACGCGCTCGCCACCGGGCTGATCATTGCCGCGGGAATCCGGTTGTTCGGGAAAATCGCCCGCGTGGTCGCCGCCGCGGAAGTGGGATTGCAAAGACCACTGAAGGATGAGCAGGGATTGTACAACTGGTGAATTACATTCCCATTCGAGTCCCTGTCCGAACACGTGCCGGTCGAATCGAAGCCGCCGGTACAGATGGCACCAAAATCCCCGCCTCGCTCGGCTGCCGTATACATGGTGTTCGCACCTGCCGAACTCGGGATGTCAAACCGCTGCGCCTGGTAATCGGCAAAGAAGAACAGCCTGTTCTTGATGATCGGTCCGCCCAAGGTTCCGCCGAACATGTTCCAGCGGATCTTCGCTTTAGGAAGGGCCGGGTACTGTAAATTATTCGACCAGCTGTTGGCATTGAGAACATCGTTGCGGAAGAACTCCCAAATATCGCCGTGATAGGAGTTCGTGCCTGATTTGATGGTCGCGTTGACGATCCCACCTTCAAAGTTTCCAAACTCTGCCGGGGCGTTATTGGTGATCAGGTTGAACTCCTGGATCGCATCGGGGGCGGGCGTGTAACCCAACAGATTATCCGACACCTGGTTGTTATCCATGCCGTCGAGCAAGAAGTTGTTGGCCTGCTCACGATTGCCGTTGATGAGCGGACGGCCGCCGTAACCGCCGGTGTTGTTGCCGTTATTGAAGCTGCTGGGATCGGTTGAAACCGCCCCCGGCGCCAGCAAAGTCAATTGAACATAGTTGCGTGATGCCAGCGGAAGATTGTCGTTGGTCGCGGCATTGATGATCGTGTCGACCTGCGTCGTCTCAGTCTTGAGAACGGGAGCTCCCGCGGACACTTCCACCGTCTCGGTGGCCTGACCAACTTTCATCGCTAGATCGATGCGGGCGACTTGATTCAGGGTAAGCACGAAAGGCGGAACGGACGCCAAAGCGAACCCGGCTTTTTCAACTTTGATCGCGTAGGAGCCAACAGGTAGCTGGGCGATGCGGTAAAGTCCGCTTTCGTTGGTCACGCCGGTATAAATCTGGCCGCGCTCCTGCGACGTCGCCGTAATCGTGGCTCCGGTTACGGCGGCACCACTTTGATCGGTGATCGTGCCAGTGATGGAAGCCGTTACTTCCTGGCTCCAGCCGTAATGGGAAGCCCCAAATACCGTTACGAACAGAAGCAGCGCGCAGCAAAGGGCAGTCGAACGTCTCATCACAAGCCTCCTGAGATCAACGGCAATAACAGAGAAATGGCAACGGACATGCTATATAGCGGATGACGGTTTGTCGTCAAGAAGAAAATAAAAATTATGGAAGGAATTTAAGATCGTTGTATTATCACCTGGGCGGGCAAAACCCCCAGGTTGACTGGCGTTGCTGTGGAATGGTGAGCGCCAAGAACGTGGATCGTCGTCAAGAATCGATGCTAAACTATTGGTGATCAATGATTTACTAGGCGTTGTCGTATTCATGCCGAAAAGCCTACTGAGGAAGCGCCACCTGGCAATACCGATTCCGTTCCTCGTCGAGCATGATGAGAGTATTCCCTAAATAGGAAATCGATTTAGTATTGGAGCACTATAGCACTTCGTAGTATGGTGCACCTGCGTAGGAGAATGTTTGGATGCCTCACGTCCGAAATAACGGGGAGCCCGCGTACCAACGGATCCAGTCCACCATCGTCAAGAGGCTCGAAAAGGGTCTTCTGAAACCCGGTGATCTCGTAGACTCCGAGCGGGAACTCGCGCGGATTCATGGCGTTAGTCTCATGACGGCTCGCCACGCTCTTACCGGTCTCGAACGGGAGGGTGTGGTAGTAAGGCGTCGCGGTGCGGGCACATTTGTCGCACCACCCAAGATCCATTTCAACAAGCTGATGAGCTATACGGAGGAGATGTCACGCCGCGGCCTCGCTGTTTCTTCCAGGCTGCTTTCTATCGGAGTCATTGAGACCGAACAGGAAATCGCGGCACGCCTGTCATTGCCGCTCACCAGCCGTCTGGTTAAGGTCGAGCGGCTGAGGCTCGGAGAGGATGAACCTTTTGCTATCGAAACCTGCTATTTATCGGCTGACGAGTTCGGTGATCTGAGACGGGCGAGGCTGGATCGCGCGTCGTTGTTTTCTGTGCTCGAACATGACCACGGACTTCAGATCGGCCACGCTGACGAAGAAATCGACGCCACCGCCGCCGATGCGCACACAGCTCGGCTTCTTGGTATTCCGGTGGGCGCTCCAGTACTGCGAATCAGGCAGCAGATTTTTTCCACGAAGGCAAAACCCGCCATTTACGTGCTAGGCCTTTACCGGTCCGACCGCCACAAGCTATTTATCCGTAGGTTTCGATAGGGGTACGTTTTAGGAATCGCGTAAACAAACGAGCTCTCATTGCGATTCCAGGTGTACCCGTCCCGCGATGCGTATTTCCGGAATCACGAATTCGGTGAATCCGTCATGTGTTACAGACTCAAGAGACTTGCAATATCCATGCTCGGGCGTCTCGTAACAGATCGTCGTGAACAATCCCTTTACCTGCACCTGTAGACGAAGCGGTTCTCCGGCATAGTTCACCAATTCCAGCAGAGTCATCCTTGCGCCGCGGTCTTTGTACGGCACAGCGATTGTAGTGAGTCCATTCCAAAGGCTTAGCAGCGCATTTCGTTTGCCCAGAAGCCGGCGAATATCCTGTGCGAAGGTCTCGGGATCCGAAACAGGCGATGCCAATTCGAGTACCCTTCCGTTTCCTACTGGATACGAAGTCGTGTGCTCGTTTAGTTGGACTGGTTGGCTGCTCTGCCATGAATACTTGCCGTGCGCATCCACCGCTACGACAGTTGTGCCGCCCGCTGCCAAATTCTTAATCCGGTTCACGGTTTCGAGGTCAGGTTTTGCAAACACGATCACAACATCGAAGCCCTCGAGTTCCTCCGTCTTCAAATCCCCGGCGACAAATATCCGGAATGGAATATTGTGGCGACTCAGAAGATTCGCGACTTCATCGCTCGGATCAAGCTGATCAACGATCACCGCCACGTTGGCGGCTGGCTCCAATCCTCCTGCACCCGCGTCGGCGCAAAACCTCAACGTCGAGCGCACTTGATTCCAGAGTGCCCAAGCCTCGCTATCACGCTTGTTCAGGCCCTGCTGCAAATGTTCGTCCAACTGTAGGACCAAATCAGCATGAAATGCACCGGCCTCGGCGAC
Source organism: uncultured Acidobacteriota bacterium (assembly GCA_963700225.1). GTDB lineage: Bacteria > Acidobacteriota > Terriglobia > Terriglobales > Acidobacteriaceae > Sulfotelmatobacter. Next base: position 235,126 of record CAVOWU010000004.1, on the reverse strand, counting down.
TGCTAGGGAATAATCATCAGCCGTCAGGATTGTTTGCGGCCCTTGATCGGCCCATGAAAACGTATAAAGCGGAATCTGCGGGCGGCGAGACCGCTGCTCAGTTTTGATGAATGCAAGATTCGTATCAATCCATGGTTGCGCGGTCGGGCTTGACACTTCGAGCACTGAATTGCGCTTGATGATGAGGCTGCCCCTCATCTTGGGCTGCTTCGCGGTGGGGCTGAGCACCAGAACTCGCAGTTTCGGGTAAGCCGATCGCAAGGTTGCGATGGATTTCTCGGTTTCCGCGCTCTCTGCTTCGAGAACCCTCAGAATAATTCCGGCGCAGCTCTTTTCCGCGCATCCTTTTGCTGCAGAGGTCGCCTGGTTTAGCGCCGCCTCAACATATATTCGATATCCCTGTTTGCGCGCATTCGCCCATAGTGCGGCAGGTACACCGCGTTCCCAAACAAGAACGATCTGGTTCACTCCGAGCGAACTCGCCGGAGGTAAGGTGGCGTCGTTCCACTGCACAAACACCGTACTCCAAGCGGACGGAGAAAATATGACGCAAAGGCACAATACAAGCACGTTCCTGAAACTGATGCGATCCGTTCTAGAGCACTGAGTAATCACAGCTGTTTCCCGAAAAAAATTGGCGGTCCATTTGTTACTGTTTCCATTTCTGCTTTCGGAGAGAGCCAGATTGCAGAGACGTTGCTCATGCCATCGACCAAAGACTTCCCAACCTTCGGGCCAAGCAGCAACAACGTGGTCGAGAGCCCATCGGAAGGAGTTCCTGCAGAGGTGACGACGCTGACCGCAAATTGAGTTTCGACAGGCCTTCCGGTGGTTGGGTCAATAATATGCCCGGCGGACTCGGGAGCAAGCAGAGAAACCGCCGTCTGCTCTGATGTGGAAACACTTTGGTCCTTAAGCACTACGAAGGGATCAAGCTTGTGAGAAGGATCGCGCAGATGTACAAGCCAGCCACGCTGTCCGGGAGGCGATCCCAGGGCCAAGATCGTACTTCCTCCAGAATTGATTAACGCGTTGCGAATGCCGTAGGAATGCAGCACCTCGCCGGCGCGGTCAACGGCATACCCTTTGCCGATCGCGCCCAAATCTAACTGCATGCATGAAGATCGAAATGTAATTTGGTCCGGCGGAGTTAACTCGATCTTGTCGTAGCCAACACAATCCTCTGCTTGTTGTCGCTGCGAAAGCGAAGGCAACGAGTCGCCCGACAACGCAGCTTTCCACAGGTTTACGATTGGAGCGACGCTAATGTCGAACTTCCCGCCCGAGAGCTTCGAAAACTGCACCGCTTGCTCAATCACACGATACAAGTCGGGTGGAACCTTCTGAGGGTGGAAATGAGCCGAACGGTTCAGCCTGCTCAATGCGCTCTCTGGCTTATAGTTGCTCATCAGATCGTCCATTCGGACGATCTCTTGCATAGCCTTGTCGATTGCGGCGGAACCCTTTTCGGAAGATTCAGCATAAGCAGCGATCTCGAAGACCGTGCCCATGACGTACTTTCCCTTGTAAACAAGAATTGGCCCATCTGAGCTCTGGGACGCGCTCGAACCGACGTACAGAATTACTATGCCGAGCGCTGCAGCCCATTGCTTACCGAAGCGCATAAATCTCACCGCTCAAACTCGCTATATAAATACCATCGCCCGTTAGGACGGGCACGGACTGGATTGCCGCCCCCAGGGCGGCTCTCCACACAATTTTTCCATTGGCCGGATCCAGGGCAAACAAGCCTCCCGCCTGAATATAGAGCGCACCGTCTGCAATCACTGGTGATGCCGTTACCACTTCTCCCACCTCTGTCTTCCAGCGCAACTCGCCGGTTTGAATATCAAAGGCGTACAGAAATCCATCTTTGCTGCCAATCGCAGCAAAATCTCCCGATACCGCTGGCGAAGACGAGATGCCGAGGCCCGTTTCATATTTCCAGCGCACTTCTCCGGTGCTCGCGTTCAGCGCGTAAACGCAAAAGTCCTCAGAGCCGATAAGGACGAGGCCATTAGCCACTGCGGGAGACGAATCAATGCCGTTGCCCGTAGGCGTTCCCCACAATATCCTTCCGGAATCGGCCGCGAGACAGTAAACCTTGCCGTCTCCGCAACCCACGTAAAGCTGATGCTCAGCGGCATACGGCGTGGAATAAATCCTTCCACGGAGGCTTTGGGACCACTTTTCGTGACCACTCCCGGCGTCGACAGCGTAGACTTTCCCGTCCGCGTTCCCAAAGAAAACAAGGCCATCGCGGATGACCGCCGATGACCACACCTCGGCCTCGCTTGCCGCCTCCCACAGTTTTTTCCCAGAATGCCGATCCAGAGCATAGATCTTGCCGTCGTCACAACCAAAAAGAACTGTGTTCCCGAAGAGAGAAGGCGTGGAATGCACTTTGCCCGCTGATTGGAACTTCCATTTGGATGTTCCGGTGCCGATGTCGATCGCGTGGAGCACTCCGCTGACCGAAGCGACATACAAAGTTCCTTCTCGAAGCACCGGAGCGGACCGCACCGCGCTGCCGGCACGATATTGCCAAGCCGCCTTCTCCGGAAAATGTGACTGAATTTGTCCCTGGCCACCGGTACGGGCATTATCACCGAGCAGGGTGGGCCAGTTACGTGGAGACTTAGACGTAGCTCTTTCCGTAGTCACCATCAGGCCGAGATAAGACGACGATCGATCTGCTTCAGATCGGAGATTCCGAGTCCAAGTTTCCCCGCCGCCGCAATATGCCCCGGCTGCCGGAAGAACAGATTCTTGGTCGCATCGTGAAAGAACACGTTGGTGTCGGGCGTGATACTGCTTGACTCGTGTTCCCAGACGGAGGGAGCGCCGTGTTCGCGTCGTTTCTTCTCGATCGCCTCCAGTTCAACGCTATCCATGGCCACCGGGTCGGTGGCCACCATCAGAATCCCTGTCTGCTCGATGAAATCCTGGACCTGCGTGAGGGGCCCCCCGTGCCATACCAAGCGCATTCCATCCATGATATGCAGCACGGCTTTCGAACGTAGCGGCTCGACCGTGCAGAGCAATCCGATCAGAGGGTTTGTAAAAGAATGCGGCGCTTGATGGGTGCGCGCAACGTTATTGAAAGTACCATAGGCCAGGTTCTTGAGAGCTCCAGTAACCCCGGATGCAGAGTGGTCCTTCATGGTCGGCACGTTGATAATCTTCGTTACTTCGTGGGCCACAATCCCTGCCATGTAGGATCGGGTTTCCCACTCACCAAAGAAATTGGCATCGCAATAAACATTCGGCTCGTAGCCGACTGCGCCGCTCGCGAAGGCGTCCTGGATGCCAACGATGCGAATTCCAGTCGGCAACAGCGTCTGATAGCTACCGATATCCATCTCATACGAGTATCGGTCGTAAACGACGATATTTCGCAGAGGCACTCCAACCGACAGGACTGCGTCAATGATCTCGCGAATGATCTCTGGAGATGAACAACAGGCAGGAGCACCCGACGGATTGATCTTGATGCCAACGATATCCTTCGGATCAATGAATTTCGCCCATGCGTGCTGAATCGATTTCTCGCCCGTCAGTTCGGTCATCGCACGTTCCAGCATACGGCGCACGATCGACTGCGTCACCCGATTGCCCACAATAGCCTTGGGTTCGCGGATCTCGACAACTCGCCCACGAAACAATCCTGGCATCCCTAATGGCGACGCCGCATAATCGGGCAGACCGTGCAGTTCAATTGGTGGGAGGTCGGGAAGAGAACTCGCCCGCGCCATTGGATCCAGACCTTGTATCAGCAGCGAAGCGCTTCCGATGCAACCGGCCTTTACAAAGGTACGACGATCCATAATTCCTTCCCGATCGATCGCTCCAATTTGCGAGACCGAACCCCGAGGGAGCCGATCAGATTACGCTAGCCCGTCTCTGGTTTACAACCCATCCGGAGCCGGTTCTTCATCAGTGATGACAATCTCGTCTCGTGTGGATACACTTTCGCTTCAACACAAACCACACAGGGGCCAGTCAGACGCGCATGAAAACATCACTTTCGGTCATCACAGCACTAGTGATCGTCATCGGATCTCCTCTCGTTACATTTGCGCAGGCTCAGCCTCGTTATGATCTGCTGTTAAAAGGCGGCCACGTTATCGATCCTGCCAATCACATCGACGACGTGCGCGACGTTGCCGTATTCCAGGGCAAGATTGCCGCTGTCGAAAAAGATATTCCCGCGGACCAAGCCGGAAAGGTTGTGGATGTTTCGAAGCTCTTAGTCACGCCGGGACTGATCGATATTCACTACCATGTCGGTCACGGAGGAGCGCCACTCGACTGGTTCACTCCGGAAGCCCGAGCGCACGCTCTCCCTCTTGGCATCCCGGCGGATATGGCGTTGCAATCTGGCGTGACCACCATCGTCGATGCAGGTACGGCAGGCGCCGAAACCTTCCTGCAAGAGAAGGAGGAAGTTATCGACCGCGCCAAAGTGCGCGTTCTGGCTTTTCTGAACATCGTCGGGAACGGTATGGGAGGCGGTCTGGAACAAAGTCTGGACGAGATGGATCCCAAACTTTGCGCCGCCACGATCACGAGATATCGGGACATTATCGTGGGAGTAAAAACTGCGCATTACTGGACGAAAGAGCCTTGGGATGCGGAGCACTCGCCGTGGGCTGCGGTGGATCGTGCTATTGAATGTGCGACGCTTGCGAATGTTCCGGTCATGTACGACTTCTGGCCCCGTCCAGAGAGAACTTACGAAGATCTGCTGAAGAAGATGCGCCCCGGCGATATTCACACCCACGTCTTTGCCCAGCAATTCCCCATAATTCTAGCCGACGGCAAGATCAATCCCGCCTTGGCAGAGGCTCGTGCGCGTGGAGTGATCTTTGACGTCGGGCATGGAGCCGGCAGTTTCTGGTTTCGCAATGCGGTTCCTGCTCAGAGACAAGGATTCATTCCTGATTCCATGTCCACCGACTTACACTCAGGCGACTACAACGTAGTCAGCATGACCGTCGTAATGTCAAAATTCCTGGCTATGGGTGTGCCTGTGGATGACATCATTCGCCGATCAACCGTGAATCCGGCGACCGAGATTCATCGGCCCGAATTGGGCACTCTGGCGGTAGGCAAGGACGCCGATATCGCGGTCCTCGAACTATCGAAGGGTCATTTCAGTTATATCGACTGTGGCGTCGCCAGATTTGACGGGAACGCGAAACTGACGGCCCGCATGACGATTCGCTCAGGCCGCATTTTGTACGATCCTTCCGGTCTCAGCATGGTGGAGTGGGGGAAGGCCCGCCCCCAATATTTCAGCACTCCCGACAAAGGCGAGTCTTTGCCAGCGCGGGCCGACGATTATCCACGAGATTAGTTGTCAAAATTCCAAGAGCGTTCTGGAGGATCAGCCATGCCACGGATTACTCGGCGCAAACTCTTGAGCAAAGGCGCACAAACCATTGCCGCAGGGAGTGCCGCGTTCGCTGCAGTTCCGATTCTGGCAACTCGGGCAGCTTGCAAAGAATCGATCGCGGCCGTGGACTACTACCAGAAACTCGGTGTAACCCCGTTCATCAATGCAGCAGGCACTTATACCGTTCTCTCAGCTTCGACAATGCCCGATGAAGTGCAGGCGGCAGTTGCACTGGCGGCAAAGAGGCCGGTACATCTCAACGAACTGCTCGATGCCTCCGGAGTGTACCTGGCGAAGCATCTGCGTTGCGAAGCTGCGCTGGTCACAGCTGGCGCCGCCGCAGCGCTCGTGGTGGGCACGGCAGCTTGCGTTACCATGGGAAATGATCGAGCCGTTGTCGATATTCCCACCGACATAGCTGGCCTCAAGAATGAAGTCCTCATTCAGAAATCTCATCGTTACGACTACGAGCACGCGATGCGTAACTCCGGAATCCGCTTTGTGGAGGTCGAAACCCTTGAGGAATACGAACAAGCGTTCAATGACCGCACGGTGATGGCCCACTTTTTCAACGCGGCTGAAGGCAAAATCAGCCGTGAAGATTGGGTAAGAGTAGCTCGTCGGCATGGAGTACCTTCCTTTAACGATGCCGCTGCAGATGTCCCGCCGATTTCGAATCTATGGAAATACACGCAGATGGGATTTGACCTGGTCACGTTTTCAGGGGGCAAAGGCCTTCGCGGACCGCAGTGTACAGGCTTGCTGCTGGGCAGAAAGGACCTGATCGAAGCAGCGAAGAAAAACAATTCCCCAAACTCCAATACCCTGGGGCGCGGCATGAAAGTGGCGAAGGAGGAAATTGTTGGCCTCGTCGCCGCCGTAGATTGGTTTCTGAAACAGGACGATGCCGCGATGGAAGCGGAGTACCGTCGCCGAGCGGATGTAATCGCAAAACAGGTGACTTCGATTCCGACGGTGCAAGCTCAAATCTTCATCCCTGAAGTCGCCAACCATGTTCCCCACCTCCTCATCACCTATGACCAGAGCCGAGTCAAGATCACTGGCATTGAAGTGATGCACAAAATGAAGCAAGGGACTCCACGCATAGAGTTGAATCCATGGACCGGGGGCTCTCCTGCGAGCGCGGGCTTGCCCGGGGGACCGAACACAATTGTCGTCGGCGTCTGGATGTTGCAGCCCGGAGAAGAGAACGTGGTTGGTAAACGCCTGCAGGAAGTTTTGAAGGCCGCGACAGTCTAGCACTGGGCAAAGCTTAGCGTCAGAAATGTCATCCTGAGCGAGTCTCTGCGCAGTCGAAGTCTCCTCATCTACACGATTACTCTCACCAAGAACAGCCTTCGTTGCAAAGTGAAGACTGCCCTCACTTCACGAGCTCCAGAATGCCAAATCGCTCCGGCGTGTGGAAACTGTCGCGCATCGGTGCCCGCCAGGCAATGTAGTGCCGACTGGAGGCCGGTCCCTGGCAACGAAAGAGATTGATCCGCAGAGTATTGCCTGCGACTGCCGGGCGACTGTCGATTGCCGCATTCGGAATCCGCATCGCCCCATACCACACGTGAGCAGCCTTATCGATCCTGGATGAGACCTGGAAATTCGAACTCCATTTCCAATCGCTAGCATCATGTTGGCGATCGAGATCGATATCCAGATCGACCCACTCTCCTTGCGGCGAAATCTCGAATTCTTTGTACTGTTTGATGTTCTTGAAATCCGCGCCGATGAACACTTCTGCGACATCCCAATTCCACAGCTCGTTGGTCTCGACCGACGTATTCGGATTCGGCGTCAGATTGAGTTCTTCATAGGGACACACGAAAAGAAAGTAGAGGTTCTGCTTCGTCCAGCGCGTCCGAATCTCGGTCCGATATTTCGGCTCAATTTTGCCGAGCGCATCCAACTCCATGTACGTGGGCTCCGACTCGCGCCAAAACGAAGACATCGGATTTGTGTCGAGCCGCGGATCAGAGTCGGCCCACCGGCTTTGAATGATGCCATCCGCCGCGAAGGTGGAACCGCTACAGGCGATGAGCACAAGCAGCATTCGAAAGAGATTGTTCATGTCGAGATTCCTACCACAATTGAACGGAAGCGTCTCAGGGATTGTTGCCCGACGTCGCAAGCCGCGTCAGATGATACGTCATCAGTATGTCAGCAGATAAGATCGCTTTCCATGAACAAGGCCGCCTAGCGCAACTCGAAGCGATGAACTTCTGTTCCGACCAGTCGTTTTCGGCTTCTCTGATCATGGATGAAGTTCAAAGCCATTTTGCAAGGCGTCGCTTCGGTCGTGAATCGTCGACGATGCTTTACAATAAAAACACAGAAACCACGTCAGGCATGTCTTCCACTGGAAAAGCCAATACGGCTCTCGCCGCCGCAGTGATATTTCTTCTTCTAAGCACCTTCGCGGCCTATTTTGCTTTTGCGCGCCTTCGGACGAGCCAGGCTTGGGTGCAGCACACTCGGGACGTGCAGCTGGCTCTGCACCAGTTCGCCGCAACTTCGACCCGGGCGGGGCGGTTTCGATCGCAGTACGTCGATTCCGGCGACCCGGCATTCTTGCAGAAGCAGATGGACACGGTGGTCGAGGTCCGGAACTCGCTCGCTTCGATCCAGCACCTGATTGCCGATAATGTCGCCCATCAGGCCAATTACAACAAATTGGTGGAACTGACCGAGCAGCGCATCACCCTCATGGATCGAGCGATCGAGTTGAAGAGGTCCGGCAAATCGACTCTGGAGAGCCAGGCTCCAATTGTGCGGCAGATTACTGCTGTGGCGGATGCGACCGATGATTTATTGCAATCCATGAATGAGCAGGAGCAGGGGCTCCTGGAGGAGCGTGAGCAACGGGAGCGCAGCTCTTTTTCGGTGACTGCTGGAGTTCTCGCGACCAGCCTTTTCTTTGCGTTGGTTTTGTTCCTGATCCACCATCAGCTGCTGACCGATCAGGTCCGGGAACGGGTACGCGCGGAAGGCGCTCAGCGCGCTCTCAGCGCCCGGCTGTTGACACTGCAGGACGAAGAGCGCCGGAGATTTGCGCGGGAACTTCACGATTCTGTCGGCCAGCAACTGGCGGCCATGAAGATGGCACTTTCCATGCTGGAGAAGCGATTGCCCGGCGACGGTCTCGTGCTGGATTGCCTGAAGATACTCGATGATTCCATCGCGGAAACTCGAACCATTTCCCATCTCTTGCATCCGCCTCTGTTGGACGAAGCCGGTTTGAACTCCGCCGCTCGCTGGTTTGTCGAAGGTTTTGCCAATCGAAGCGGCATTGCCGTGAACCTGGATATCGAGGACGGTGAAAGACGCTTTGCCGAATCGATTGAGCTGGTATTGTTCCGCGTATTGCAGGAGAGTTTGACCAATGTCCATCGGCATTCCGGGGCCAAACGCGCCGATGTCGGTCTCAGCACGGTAGGGGGCAACGTCGTTCTCAAGATCAGGGATTACGGCTGCGGCCTGCCGGCTGCGGTACTTCAGAATCTTCGCCAGGAAGGACCCGGACGGGGCGTCGGCCTCGCGGGAATGACCGAACGGATTCGCGAGATTGGCGGTCGCTTAGAAGTTAATTCAAGCGCTGGCGGAAGCGAGGTTGTGGCTCAGGTTCCGGTTCGTTTTCGGCCGCAACCGTCGGAACTGATTCCATCTTCCCCACAAGAGGTAAGGGGATGATGCAAAAAGTCACGGCGATTCTCGTTGGAATTGTCTTGGTGATCGGCGTTGCCTGCACGAAACACGGGCCTGTTTCCAGGCTTGTGGTCGAGATTCCCGCCGGGTTCAGTGGAAACTTCGTGCTGGAAATGGGGAACCGAAATGCTCCTCTTCTGCCCATAGAGGGAGATGCCTACCTGCTGACCCTGCCTCGAAGCGGAAAACTGGCGACCTCGACCATCCTGCAGAAACCAAAAGTCGAGTTCAGGAATGCGACCGACGGTACCATTTGGGGCTATTCGCAGTCCGTGTTTACCACAGGAGACGGAATCGCAGTAGGCGGGAAGATCGAGTTTTTTGTAGGAACCCGCAAAGATTACGACGCCGAACAGAACAAGAAGAACAACTCAGGAACTTCTTCGGACTCGCGCGACTTCGGCTTGGTCGGGAAATTTGGTGGAGTAATAACTACCTGCCCGCGCCATTCGGTGCGGGCCATCGCGATCGAATTCCAAAATTGCAGCTCAGTCTCGGCTGAGCGGTCGTGAGATGTTACGCCCAGCCGATGATCCATTACTGCGCCGTCTTTTCGACGTCGCGCAGGCGGGCGGCTTTACCTCGGAGTCCGCGCAGATAAAACAGGCGCGCTCGGCGTACCTTGGAAGACCGCACCAGGTCGACTTTGTCGATGACTTTCGAATGGACCGGGAAGATGCGTTCGACGCCTTGCCCGAAGCTGATCTTACGCACGGTGAAACTGGCCTGCGGGCCGTTGTCGCGCTTGATCACAACGCCTTCAAAGGCCTGCACGCGTTCTTTGTCGCCTTCCTTGATCTTCACGTGGACGCGTACGGTATCCCCCGGGCGGAATGGGGGAATGTCGGTGCGTTTCGTCTTGGCCAGCAGCTTTTCAATGATTAGATTTGACATGATCTTTAAGTCCTTCGTCGTTCGATTCTGATTCTTTCTGAGCCCTGATTGCGCCCAGCCGTTAGTGACGGTCCGGCTTAATGCGGGCCAAAATCTTCGTGTCTTCCTTGCCGAGTTCAGCGCATTCCAGCAAGTCCGGACGGTTCCTCAGCGTCTTCTTTAGCGCTTGTTCCCGGCGCCACCTGCGGATCTCCTGATGATTGCCGTTCATCAGTACTTCCGGCACAGCCATCCCGCGAAACTCGGCCGGACGCGTGTAGTGCGGATAGTCGAGCAATCCGCCGGAGCCGCATGTTGAGTCCGCCGCGCTCGCTTCCGCGTCTTCGTGCGCGGTGAATGATTCCTGCCTCGTCGAAGCTTCGTTACCCAGCGCGCCCGGAAGCAACCGCGTTACCGCTTCGACGATTACGGCGGCGGCCAATTCCCCGCCACTGATGATGTAGTCGCCAATCGAAAGCTCACGGTCGGCCAGAAACTCCGCCACGCGTTCATCGACGCCTTCATAGCGGCCGCAGATCAGAACAATCCGATCCAGCGCGGCCAACTCCGTTGCGACCTTCTGCGTGAAGGGCTGGCCTTGCGCCGAAAGCACGATCACGCTTTGCTTCGCAGTGCCATCCAGTCGCTGCTCACGAGAAGCAAGACCGAGTGGTTCTAGACAATCAAAGATCGGTTCCGGCTTCAGGACCATGCCCTCGCCGCCGCCGAAAGGGCGGTCATCCACGGTGCGGTGCCGGTCGTGCGTGAACTGCCGCAGATCGTGGATTTCGATTTTCGCCAGGCCCATCTCGCCGGCCCGCCGGGTAATGCCGTGATCCAGAGGCCCGCGAAAGAAGTCCGGAAAAATGGTGACGATGTCGGCCTTCATTTGCGGAACTCAAAACTTTCACCACAGGGAGCAAGAAGGAACACGGAACAACTCACTGATGCTGCCGTTTCCTCCGCTTGCCTCCACCCGCCTGCTCTTGCTTCTCTTCCGCCGTCATCCGGGTCATTGATCTCGAGCATGCCCTCCGGAAGACTCATGCGCACCTGCCGATGCGACATGTCCACAGCTTCTAAAAATGCATCGGCGAACGGGACATCAAACTTTTTCCCAGCTGCGCTCACAATCAGGAGCGGCGCTTCACCGGCTCCGAACTGAACGTCTTCGATCCGGCCGATTTCCAGCCCGTGATCGAGAACTGCGCAACCTACCAGATCGCTGACGTAATTCCAGCCTTGCTCCAGCGGTGCGCGATCGGTGCTCGGAACCTGCAGTTCGCACCCGATCAATTCTTCCGCATCGGACATCAAATCCACGCCGCAAAACTTTAAAACCAGCAGGCCTTTGTGCGGCCAAAGACTCTCCACTTCCAACTTGCGACGCGCTTCGCCGGACTTCTCCAGCGCCAGCAGCTTCATTCCTTCCGCGAATCGGTCCGGGACATCGCTGTGCACTTCGACAGCGACCTCGCCGTGGCGGCCCTGCGTCTTCACCACTCGGGCCAGCGTTATGAACTCGCCGCTCGGATCAGGAGTCACGGCTCAGAGTCTGCACCCACTACTCGATGATCTCAAGCGTATAGCGCTTGCGGGCACGATATCCGGCAGCGTTCAGCAGAGCGCGCAAAGCGCGGGCCGTGCGCCCCTGGCGCCCGATCACCTTGCCAACATCGCTCTCGGCAACTTCCAACTCGATGACGCCATCGTCGAACTTCTCGACGAAAACTTCATCCGGAGCGTCGACCAGCGACTTCGCAATCAGTTCGACGAGCGCGCAAACATCTCCAGAAGACTCAGTCATAAATTCTCGCTGTGGAAACGAAGGCTATCCGTAAGGAGGCCGGAATCCGGTGGCTACTGGAACCTAGGCGGCGGAGCCGGCGGTGACCGGAGCCGGAGTCTTGGTGAACAGCTTGTTCACGCGCTCCGACATCTGCGCGCCCTTCGACACCCAATATTCGACGCGGTCGCGCTTGATTTCGACGCTGGCGGGATTGGTGCGGGGGTTGTAGGTCCCGACCACTTCCACCGGACGCCCGTTGCGCGCACGAGCCTTCTCAATAACCACAATGCGATACATCGGTTGTTTGCGCGCACCCAGGCGCGACAGACGAATCATTAACACAAACGTATTCCTTGTTCCGGAAGAGTCCGGCGAGGTAAAGACAAACTCTTATTATGCCGAAGGTTAGCCGGAATGGCAAGGCCGCATTATTGTTGATCCTGCTAGACTAAACGGTTTGGAGGCATGATCTTGCAGTCCGTCTACATTCTCTCGGCGGTCCGCACGCCCATTGGAAAATTCGGCGGATCATTGGCTTCGCTGACGGCGGCCGACATGGGCGTGGTCGCGGCCAAGGCGGCAATTGAGCGCGCCGCCGTGCGTCCCGAGCAAATCGAGGAGACCATCTTCGGCAATGCCCGCCAGGCCGGTGGCGGGCCGAACCCTGCACGGCAGATTTCCGTCCGCAGTGGCGTGCCTGTGGAAGTTCCGGCCTACACGGTCAACAAAGCTTGCGCCTCCGGAATGAAGGCGATCGCGCTGGCGTACCAAGCCATCACGCTCGGCGACGCCACCTGCATTCTCGCGGGCGGTACCGAGTCGATGTCGCGTCTTCCTTACTATCTCGATGGCGCGCGCTGGGGATATCGTCTCGGGAATCAGGAACTCGTCGACGGCATGTATCGCGACGGATTTTTCTGTCCCTTGGCCAACATGGTCATGGGCGAAACTGCCGAGGTTCTGGCCGAGCAATACAAGATCACCCGCGACGAGCAGGACGAATACGCCCTGATGTCGCAAACGCGCGCGGCACGGGCGATTGCAGCGGGACGGTTTGAAGCTGAAATTGCCCCTGTCACGCTCGAAGGCAAGAAGGGAACGACGGTTTTCGCGCGCGACGAGCATCCGTTCGCGGATGCAACCCTGGAGAAACTCGCAAAACTTCCGACTGTATTCTCGAAGACCGGAACGATCTCGGCAGGAAATTCTTCCGGCATAACCGACGGAGCAGCCGCCGTGGTGGTTGCCAGCGAGCATTTTGTGAAACAGAACAATCTGAAGCCTTTGGCGCGTATTGTTGCGGTGAGTTCCGCGGGCGTCGATCCGCGAACCATGGGAATCGGCCCGGTACCCGCTTTGCAGAAGTTACAGGACAAGCACAACCTGCGACTGCATGAGTTTGGCCTGATCGAATTGAACGAGGCCTTTGCAGCCCAAGTGCTGGCCTGCGACCGCGCTCTGAATTTCAATCGCGATCGTCTTAACGTGAATGGCGGAGCGATCGCCCTCGGTCATCCGATCGGCTGCACCGGAACACGCATCACGGTTACGCTGCTGCATGAAATGCTGAAACGCAACACCCGCCGCGGCGTTGCTACGCTGTGCGTCAGTGGCGGCATGGGTATGGCGCTGGCGCTCGAAAACGCCGTTTAAGCGGCCTGTATCTGCGTACCTCGTGCGACACCCACGGCGATGTGATCCGGGCGCGCTCTTCTGCTATCCTGCTCCCGCTCAGCCCAACGCTTGGGGCGAGCCTCAAAAATCAAACCAAGAAACCAACGGGGAGAATTCCCATGCTTCGATGGATGATCCGTGTCTCGTGTGTTGTGGCGTTGCTGGTCGCGGCGCAATTCGCCGTATCGCAGACGGAATTTTCCGCGGATGTCGTCGACAACCAGCGAGCGGGCAAGGGCCTGACGAAGGTTTATTTCGGCAAAGACAAAATGCGCTTCGAGGCAACTGGCAGCGACAACGGGGGTGGCGCCTTCATCATGAATCTAGCAACCCAGAGTTACATGGTCATGATGGCCAAGCAGCACATGTACATGGAAATGCCGGCGTCAGCGATGGAGAACCGCGGCATGTTCACATTTTTCAAGAGCGGTGATGTGGAAAACGCTTGCGGCGACTGGCTCAAACTTTCCGCCAACAAAGGTGGCACTTGCCACAAAGTCGGCCATGAAACGGTAAACGGACGTGAGACGGTCAAGTACGAAGGTACGAACTCCAACGGCGAGGCCCGAACCGTCTGGCTCGATTCAAAAGTGCGGTTCCCTGTGAAATGGGAGGGCAAGAACGACAGCGGCGAGCTCCGCAACATTCAAGAAGGACCACAGCCTGCGAGTCTGTTCGATCCTCCTTCCGACTACAAGAAGATGGATATGGGCGCAATGATGCAGCATCAGTAATCGGTCGCGGCTGATCGGAATCATCGCGTCTGGGGGACGAATCCTGGTTCGACGCTTGCTTCGTGCAACCGTTCGACCGCTGTTTCAGCTGCTCCAGGTGCAGCAGTCTGCATTTGGCTTCCCGCTTCATTGCGCCGGGAAAATCGCGCCACTATACTCCGTATAGAGGTTCCGCGTTCCCGGAGCAGCGATGTCCCTATCCGCAGTGATCGTCGACGACGAGCAATTGGCCCGCGACGAGCTTGCCTACCTGCTGAAAAATGCCGACGACGTGAACGTTGTTGCCCAAGGCAAGAACGGACTCGAAGCGGTTAATCTGATCAAAGAGCACAATCCGGACCTCGTTTTTCTCGACGTCCAAATGCCGGGGCTCGACGGCTTCGGAGTTATCAAGAAGCTGCTCGACCGTAAAATTCCCCTCCCAAAGATTGTCTTCGCAACGGCGTTCGACCAATACGCGGTGAAGGCATTTGAAGTAAATGCCGTTGACTATCTGCTGAAGCCCTTTGATAAGAAGCGAGTCTCACAGGCGATTCAGAAGGCGCGCGCACAGCAGGGTGCCAGCGCAGCCCCGGCCGAGCGCTTCGAGACTTTGGTCCGCATGCTGGAATCGCAAAAACAGCCCGCGTCCAAGATTCTTCTCAAGGCGGTGGGACGTATGTTTCTGGTCGATCAGAAAGATATCTGTTATGCGTGGATTGAGGATGGCGTGATCTCGGTCGTGACCGCAGGCGCCGCCGGCATGGAAGGGGAATCGAACTGCCGCACGCTGGAAGAATTACTCGATAGCCTGGATCCAAAACTATTCTGGCGAGCCCATCGATCCTACCTGGTGAACATCAACCGAATCCGCGAGGTCGTCCCCTGGTTCAAGAGTTCGTACCAACTGCGGATGGACGACAAAAAACAGACCGAGATCCCCGTCAGCCGTGCTCAAACTAAGCGCCTGCGCGAGCTTTTCGGACTCTGATTTTGCGGAATCGCTGATCTCCTGCGGCGAATTCGGAGGCGGGTGGTCCTCCAGGTGTTGTGGCTTCCGAGCTTTGCCGCTCGCGGCTTCTACCACGGATAATAAATCGCTGATCAGAGTTCCCGCGTGCATTCCGCCATCTCCGCTCAAACGATCGTCGGAGCAATATTCAAAACTGCTCCGGAGGACGGCCAGCAAAAGATGCCGTCCTCCGGTTTGCCTCGGGGGAAGGCTACGACGCGAGAACCTCTAATCCCCGGCGGTCTCGAATAATCAAGCTGGGGCCGTCGAGCCGGATCAGGTGTTTTTTCCTCAGGTTGCTCAAGAGGCGGGTTACAGTTTCGCGGGAGGCGCCGATCCGCTGCGCCATCTCCTCGTGAGTCATTAGGGAATGGATGCGAGTCTCCGTTTCTTCCTCCTCGATCGGAGATTGCGATAAAAGCAGCCTCGCCAATTTTCCCTTGGAGGAGCGAGTCAGTACGAGATCGTGAATGTCGCGGTGCGCAGCCCGGAAATCGCGGCTCAGACATTGAGCCGCGTGGACTCCAATCTCGCTATGACACTGCATAAGATCCAGAAAATGATTCCGATCAACGAAGTTTAACTGGCAGGGAGTTGCCGTCTCCGCCGTTGTTTCATATCCCGTACCGGAGATCGACGCGCTCAACCCCAGGGCCTCTCCTGCCATTGCCGTTTTGAGGATCAGAATCTTACCTTCGCGCGATGTGGTTGAGAGATTGACCTTGCCTGAACAGATAACGAACACCCCCCGAGGGGCCTGTCCCTCGACAAACAGGATCGCGCCGGCTGGCAGAGTGCTCTTGTGGCTGACATCGTCTAATGAATCAATGACCGCGCGGGAGAATCCACAGAAAAACATCGGGTTTGTGTTGCCGCACTCATGGCATCTGTCGATAATTTCCAGACCGTAGGGAGCTTTCATTTCCGTTTCCACGCTTTCCTGTCGCTTTCGAGTCATACGGGATTCCGAAATTGCGCTCGAACCCATTCCGGCCAGGTGTTTCGAACCGGCGAGAAGGGCGCGAGCATGAGCTCGTGTTTCACTGTGCGCGCTCTGCGCGGCCGCAATCAGCTCCCATCCGGCGCAGGTGTCTTCCCGAAGTTCCCACTCCACATGGCAGGCGAACAGGTAGAAGGGATTAATCTCCTCGCAATGCGGCGGTGCGATTGGTTCCGGCGCGATTGTTGGAGGAGGCTGGGGTCGGGCTTGACCCAGCAGATTACCGGTTGGCGGCGTATTGACTCGCGGCGGATCGATCCAACGATTGAGGTTGTACCGGTAGCGCCAAGGGGCGGCAACCGCTCCCGCGGTTTCAATCCCCAGGACAGAATGAATCAGGGCGAGCGCTTGATGCTTATGCACGAGCAACAATCCTCATTACTACGCCGCCTCGGCTGAGGACGCGGACTTCTGTGGAACTGGGGACGGCCTCGAAGGCTGAAATGTGGCCGATGCCAGCCAGAGGCAAGAACGAGGAGGCTATGCATGTAACGTGCCGAAACAGGAATTCCCACTCTGGAGTGGGAACTCACGTGTTTGGAAAGAGTTCCGAAACGGACAGATTACTCCATGCAGGGCTGGTTTGCCGCGAGGTCGGCATTCGCCGATTAGTCGTCACATCAGCTGGTCGGATCGGAGTAGTCACTCCGGCGGATATTCAGGCGGCGCATCTTGGACTGCAGAGTTGTGCGCTTGAGCCCCAATCGTTTGGCGGCGCCGTTGGGTCCCGAAATTACGCCTCTTGTTTTGCGCAGTGTTTGGACAATGTGCCTTCGTTCCGCGTCGTCGAGAGTGTGATCGGCAGGCTCGGCTTCGGCCTCAGGGTGTATGCGTAGCTCCGAAATGGGAACCCGGAGCGCCGCACCTTCGCTGAGAATGACCGAACGCTCCATGAGATTTTCGAGTTCTCGAACATTGCCCGGCCAAGACCAGGCGGCAAGGGCTTTCATGGTTCCGCTCGGGATCGTTTCCAGATGCCGATTCATGCGCGAAGCATATTTGCGCACGAAATGGCGGACGAGCAAAGGAATATCCTCGCGTCGTTCGCGCAATGCGGGAATCCGAATCGGAAAAACGCTCAGCCGGTAAAACAGGTCACTGCGAAATTCATGTCGCGCCACGCTCTTGGCCAGCTGCCGATTTGTCGCTGCTACCAGCCTCAGCGTGACTCGGATCGTGCGGTTGCCGCCCAGGCGTTCGAACTCATGATCCTGAAGCACGCGAAGCAGTTTGGGCTGAAGTTCAAGAGCAATCTCGCCTACCTCATCCAGGAACAGAGTCCCTCCGTCCGCCATTTCCATCCGGCCGATCTTCTGGCTGACGGCGCCGGTGAACGCGCCCTTCTCATGGCCAAACAGCTCGCTCTCCAGCAGGCCGGTCGGGATCGCCGCACAGTTCACTTTGATGAAGGGACCATCCTTGCGCGGACTCATGCGATGGATGGCTCGAGCGATGAGTTCCTTTCCGGTGCCAGTTTCTCCAAGAATCAGCACGGTCGCATCGCTGGTAGCGACGGTGGCCGCTTGATCGAGAACCTGCCTCAATTCCTGGCTGTCTCCCACAATCTCCGCAAACTCACCCGCGCAGCGGCTTTCTCCTTCCAGGTATTTCTTCTCTTCCCCGAGGCGTCGCTTGAGGGTTTCGATCTCTGATGCGGCGCGACGATTTTCGATCGCGATCGAGAGCTGGGCGGCAACCTGTTCGAGCAGGTTCAGATCATCCGGGTGAAAGGCATCCTTCCGGGTGCTCCCGAGAACAAACACTCCCAGCGGACCGCTCGGGCGCAACAGTGGAACACAGCATAGCGATTGCAGTCCTTCCGCCAGAAAGCTCCTGGCGGCTTCTCCATCAAACCCCAGCAGTTCCTCTTTCGAGAAGATCTTGGAGGCGTGTGCCTGCAACACATTGGCGGACGGGCTGGAACTCGTCGCGATCTGCACATCCGAAGTGAAGCCTCTTCCGAGAGGGAAGTCGATTGCCTGACGCACCAGCAGTCCAGTGGCTGCATCCTGCAAAGCAAAGCTGGCATATTCCTGCCGCATCACGCGTCGAATTCGCGCGGAGATTCGTGGAAAGATCTGCGGCACATCCCAATTCGACGAAACCAGGCTGATTATGTCGAGAAGCATGCGCATGCGCTTCATCTCGTTGCCGAGGCTCTCGCTTGTGCTCCGCAGTTCTTCTCGCCCTGTTCGTCGCTCAGGAGTGTCGATCACAACAACTCCGATTCGCGGAATTGCCGCTGTGGTATCTCTGATGGAAAAAAAGTGATCGGTCGTGCGACATCGCTTCTTGGCGCGGCATTTTTTCGTACGATTGCCGCAAAATCCGATTGGTGTTTATCGGATCCAGTGCGGCGCGCTGCGTTGATGAAGGCTTGTTTGAATGGATGGTCTCGCAACCGCGCGAGGAGAAGTTCGCGAGAGCGAGTGCAAATAACGCTGCGCACATCTGGAGCGCCGCACATCGCGTTGACGTCGGCCCAACAAAACCAGCTGACGAACGCGAGTCGCGCTCCTGAGGAGTGAACGAACACGCTAATCCCCCGCGCCGCCTCCCCCTCAAAAGGCGGACCCAAGCAAATCTCGGAATTATAATCACGTTGTCATTCGCCGGGCGAAGGTTTCTCGAATTGTTTCGACAAATAAGCGAGACGAGGTAACGAGGTATGATGGCCGGACCTCCTTCCCGCGATTCTGATCGCCGCCCGCCGCAATCTCTTTCCCCGACTTACCGCAGCTAGCGGAACTTTATAATGTCGTCGTGGCCCGAGGGTGGGAGAGCAAGTCTGTCGAAGCGCAGCAGGCGGAAGCCGTCGATCGCTCCTCGAAGCGGCGACCCAAACTCACCCCAGAGATGGCGGCTCGCGCCCGCGAGCGGGAGACTCTGCGTCTCTCCCGTCAGCAGGTTCTTCAACGGCTCGAAGGCATGCAGAATCCGCGACATCGCAAGCTCTTGGAAGACACTCTGGTGGATCTAGACGAGAAGATGAAACGCCTCGACCCGTAGGTCGCAGACGCTCCTCTTACCAGCCTCCCAAGGGACGCGCAGCCGCCCGCGTATAATGTTGTCTTTATGACAGCCTACGTCTATGTTTCCTTGAAGAAGAGCGTTCTCGATCCCCAGGGTAAGACGATTCAAGGCGCTCTCAAGAAGATGGGCTATAAAGGCCTGGAGAGCGTCCGGCAGGGAAAGTACTTTGAACTTACCTTGGACGGCGGTCTTTCTCGCGATGAAGCCCAGGCCGAAGTCGAACGCATTGCCCGCGAAGTGCTGACCAACCCCGTCATTGAAGAATTCCGTTTCTCCCTGGCTGAGTAAGTACGGCCGGATGTTGAGGTTTCCCCATGTGTGGCATTGTCGGCTACGTAGGTAAGAAAAGTGTCGTTCCCATCATCCTTGAGGGACTGCGTCGCCTCGAATATCGTGGGTACGATTCGGCGGGAATCGCGGTTTCCGGCGAAGGCGGCTTGGAGATCTGCCGGGCTGAGGGCAAGCTTCGAAATCTGGAAGAAGCCATCCGACAGAAGCCCCTCCACGGCAGTTACGGTATCGGGCACACGCGCTGGGCCACGCACGGCCGCCCCACCGAAGAAAATGCTCACCCTCACCGCGACTGCACTGGAAAGATCGTCGTCGTACACAACGGCATCGTCGAGAACTACCTGAGCCTGAAGAAAAAACTGACCGAGGAAGGCCACAAGTTCACTACGGAGACCGACACCGAGATCATCGCCCATCTCGTCGAAAAATATTCGCAGCCGTCGAATGGCAACCGGCCTTCCCTGGAAGATGCGGTACGCAAGACCGTTAAACAACTCACCGGTGTTTTTGCGCTGGCTGTGATCTCTACCGATGAACCCAACAAGATCGTCGCCGCCCGCAACGGGCCACCCGCGGTGATCGGACTGGGAAATGACGAATATTTTGTTGCGTCGGACGTTCCCGCTATCCTCCATCACACGCGCGACATCTTCTTTCTCGGTGACGGCGACATGGCCATCGTCACCTCCGACGGCGTGCAACTCACCGATTTCGATGGCAAGCCGGTTTCGCGGCAGGTGCAGCACGTCACCTGGGATCCCATCCTCGCGGAAAAGGGTGGTTTCAAGCATTTCATGCTGAAAGAGATTTACGAGCAGCCGCGCGCCGTGCGCGACACCACACTGGGGCGCGTTTCGCAAGCGACCGGCCACATTTTCCTGGAAGAAATGGAGATCACCGAGGCCGAGTTCCGGCTGTCTCCAAAATCAACATCATCGCCTGCGGAACCAGTTGGCATGCCGGGCAGGCCGGCAAGTTCATGATCGAGACCCTGGCCCGAGTTCCCGTGGAAGTGGATTACGCGAGTGAATGGCGCTACCGGAATCCCATCGTCGATCCAAACACAATCACTTTGGTGATTTCGCAGTCCGGCGAGACCGCCGACACGATCGCTGCCCAACGCGAAGCTAAGGCTAAAGGCTCAAAGACGCTGGCCATCTGCAACGTCGTCGGATCGATGATCACGCGCGAAGCTGCCGGCACAATTTACACGCACGCTGGCCCCGAAATCGGCGTGGCTTCGACGAAGGCCTTTACCGGGCAACTCACGGCGCTTTACATTTTCGCGATGTATCTCGCGCAGGTGCGCGGTGTCATGACCCCTGAGCAGTCGCGCGCAGCAATGCTGGAACTTACCCGCATTCCCGGAAAGCTCGAGACCGTTCTGGCTCAGGACGCCGACTGCGATGACCTCGCGAAGCGCTACCAGAAGGTGCACGATTTTTTGTTCCTGGGACGCGGCATCCACTATCCGATCGCGCTCGAAGGCGCGCTGAAACTGAAGGAAATTTCCTACATTCACGCTGAGGGATATCCCGCGGGAGAAATGAAACACGGCCCCAACGCGCTGATCGACGAAAACCTTCCGGTGGTCGTGATCGCAACCCGCGACGCCAACAATCCAGATTCGGTGTTGCGCTACGAAAAAACAATCTCGAACCTGAAAGAAGTGAAAGCTCGCTCAGGCGTCGTGATCGCGCTGGCGACCGAAGGCGACGAAGAGATCAAAGAATCGGTCGATCACGTCTTGTACATCCCACCCGCGCCGGAAGAATTGTCGCCGATTCTGGAAATTGTCCCACTGCAGCTGCTGGCCTATCACATCGCGGTGCGCCGCGGTTGCGATGTGGATCAGCCCAGGAATCTTGCTAAGTCAGTTACGGTCGAGTGACGGCGTCGCGCTAAGCGAGTTCCGTAGCCGCCACAAAACCGCTGCCAGCACTCCAAGTCCGGCGAACCACACTGTGAACGCCGTGTCCACCACCCACCCCGGCACCGCCCCCACGCGCCGCAACAGAAACGGCAGAAAATTCCAGCAGGTGATGTGCACGTAGTCCCACGGATCTTGCCCCATCGCCTCGGTGTTCAGGCCCCAGGCGTCCATCTTGCCGAAAGCGAACGCGACAATATTCTTGAAGCGCAAAGCGATCACAAACGTCGGATGCCCCAGCGTCTCCATCTGATAAATCTCGAGTGGCAGCCAAAAGGCAAGGGAAGCAACCTGAATCACAAGACTGACAAAAATCAAGACGAGGCTGCCGCGCCACACCCACCGGCCCAAGCTTGCACGAAAGCTCAGCAGCAACGGCACCGCCAGCAGCGCTACCATTTCCGCCGCAGTCGAGACGTAACGATCGCCCCAGGCGAAATCCCCCGACCAGTAGGTATAACGCGCATACAAGCTGACGTACCCGATCAACAGCAAAAGCGAGGTCAACGCGTATGCTCGGACCTCGGTACCCATGCGCTTCCACAAGAGGACAAAGAGCAAGATCGCGAGGAGCAGAAGGGGATCGAACAGGAAGATCGACTTCTCCGGTTTGAACAGCGCGCCCAACACTCCTTCGTGAAATGGCGTGCTCCAAGGAAAACTCGCCGGCAAAGTTGGGTCCTGCAATCGCTGCTCCTGCGCAAAGACCGGGATATAGCTATGGGTCCATGATTCGAAACGATAGAAGTTGTACCAGCGTTCCAGAAGTGTGAAGAAGGCGTAGACAGGCATGGCAATCTTGCAGTACGCAATGACGCGTGACCACAGCGATCGTCCCCGGACCCGCTCGGTCCATAGCACGATCAGCAGAAAGATACCGGTAGCGATCAGGTCCAGCCCAGTCGTGACACGCGTGAGCAGGTTCAGTCCGAGCGCACCAGATCCAATCCATAGCGCCCGCCGGCTTCCGCTGCGCAGCCACTCGTATTGATACGAAAATCCCACCAGCGTCAGAAGCATGATGTAGTTGTTCTCCATCATGTTCTGCGTGTAATGAAGATGAGTGGTGCAAAACAGCAGCGCCAACACTCCCGCGATTGACTCTTTCACCCCAAACTTCAGTTGTCTGAGGAATCGGAACGCGACCAACGCCGTCAGTACATTCACCAGAATGTTCGTGCTGTAGCTGACAAGGATGCTGCGTACAGCCGGATCATCCTGATACCCCGAAAAAATATTCCAGTTGGCAACCCAAGTGGAGATCATGTCGGCCGGCAACATCAGGAGGGACTGACCAATTTCGTACCAGCTGAAGATCTGCCCGCTGCGGCCATGCAGCCCGAATTCGGGATATTCGTTGGGAAATACCTGCGGCTGCGATGTCCAGATCCAGTGCGTGGTCTGCAGCCGGTGCATCGTGTCGGCGCTGCCCAATTCGCCGGACTGCACGACGAACGCGAGCAGCCCTGCGGTGAGACACAAAAGAACTAAAGGATCGCGCAACCATGCGCCCAAGCGTGATGTCATTATTTTGGATGGTAATACAAAGCAGAGCTATTTCTCGGGGCGGGACAATCGAGTCCGATGCCCGCACGAGCGCCAACTCGTGCTAGTCGCGCGCTCGTACTTCTGATTACCCAGGTGCCTCCAACCAATCCCGTCTCCATCGCGCCAAATGCCGAGCGGCTTGTCCTTCTCTGGATCGGAGCCGATGCGCAACACATTGCCGTCGAGATCTTCGATCTGCATCTCCAGTGCCCACTCAAAATTGTTCGGCGGGTTTCGGACTTTCGCGCCTGACTTCAAATACTCGGCATGTAACGCGCCGACGTCCTCCCCGCCGATCCACACCCACACTCGTCCCTGGCTCTGGTTGTCGTTGGTAAGGAACAAAGAGCACTTTTCCCGCGCGGGGCAGGCAAATCCATCGCCCGATCCCCATCGAAGTTCGAAGCCGAGAATGTCGCAGTAGTAGGCGATGCTGGCCTCTACGTCCTTGACCCTAAATACGGGCACCGCCGATCCGAATGTGTTTTTTGAAGCGTCCGGCATGGCACCCTCCTGCAGCGAAGATATACTAAATGCCCAGTTGTCGAGAAATGAGCAGGGTTATCGCGAGGTCTGGTCTCACAGCGCCTGAGGTATCCTGTAGCGGGAAAATTTCGATGTCAAACTGCGCGTTTTGCGGAACTGAACTGTTGGCGAATCCACGTTTCTGTCCCTCCTGCGGAAAGCCAGTAGTTAACACTGATGACGTCGCCACGCTCGACTTCACCACTGCGACCTCGCCCTTGCCTCAACGGCCTCCGTCCGGATCGTCTCCGCGCCCCACCTCCCGCTCATCCTCGCGTACGTCTTCTTTCCCCGAATATATGGTGAGCGAGGGCCGTTTCCTTCCCGGCCGCCTGATCGCTGGCCGTTATCGCATCATCGCGTTACTGGGCAAGGGAGGCATGGGAGAGGTCTATCGCGCCGACGATCTCACCCTTGGCCAGGCTATCGCTCTGAAATTCTTGCCCGACGCTGCTGCCAGCGACGAAGGTCTGCTCGAGCGTTTTCGCAACGAAGTCCGCATCGCCCGCCGCGTGTCGCACCCGAACGTTTGCCGCGTCTACGACGTAGGCGATGTCGATGGCCAGACGTTCTTCACCATGGAATATATCGACGGCGAAGATCTGGCTTCTTTGCTCCGCCGCATCGGACGCCTTCCACAGGACAAAGCCGTTGAGATTTCCCGCCAGCTCTGCGCGGGCCTCGCTGCCGCCCACGCTAAAGGAGTGCTTCATCGCGATTTGAAGCCGGCCAACATCATGCTTGATGGCCGCGGCCAGGTCGTGATCACCGACTTCGGATTGGCCGGAGTGGCTGACGAGATTCGCGGCAATGAAATTCGCAGCGGAACTCCCGCGTACATGGCGCCCGAGCAGATCGCAGGAAAAGAAGTCAGTCCGCGCAGCGATATCTACTCGCTGGGGCTGGTTCTCTTCGAAGTCTTCACGGGCAAGCGCGCCTTCGCCGAAAAAACGGCGGGGGCGTTGCAGGGGCCCGTCGATCGAACGCCGAGTCGGCCCTCTTCCGTAGTAAAGGATCTCGATCCAATTATCGAGAAGGTGATTCTTCGCTGTTTGGAAGACGATCCGTCTTCCCGCCCCGCTACCGCGCTCGCGGTCGCCGCGGCATTACCCGGTGGAGACCCCTTGGCCGCAGCCCTGGCCGCTGGAGAAACGCCGTCTCCCCAACTTGTCGCGGCATCGGGAGAAACGGAAGGATTGCGGCCGAAAGTTGCGATTGCAGTTCTCGCAGGAATCCTCCTCGGCCTGTCGCTTGCCGTTTATTACTCCATTCACTACAGCGGATTTGAAAGGATGAGCCTGGAGCTCACGCCCGAGGTACTCACCCAGAAGGCGCATGAGATGGTTGCTCGCCTGGGATACCCTGGCCGGCCCACAGACAGCGCCTACGGTCTGGATATTGACGGTGATTTTCAGGATGCGGTCGAGAAAAATGACAAACCTCATCCCGACTGGGATGCGGTGCTGGCGTCGCGACCTTCTCTGTTGCAGTACTGGTATCGGCAAAGTCCTGACGACATGTCGGCGAGCGATTTCCGCGACAATCTATTGACCCCGGGCATCCTGACCGCGACCGACCCGCCGACCGTTTTGTCCGGCATGATCAACTTGGAGCTCGATCCCCAAGGGCGTTTAACGTTCTTTCAAGCGATCCCGCCGCAGAAGCTCGACGCTTCCAAAGGCGCTTCAACCCCGCCAACGACCGTCCCTTCGCCCTATGACTGGGGTGGCTTGTTCAACGCAGCCGGACTGGATCCTGCAAAATTTCAACCCACTCCATCGACCTGGAACTCGCTTGCTGTCTCCGATACGCGCATGGCATGGACTGGTGTTTGGCCTGGAACCACGCGTCCCCTGCGCATCGAAGCCGCGGCATTTCAGGGGAAGCCTGTCTTTTTTCAGCTCATCGGCGACTGGACCAAACCGCAACGCATGAAGACCACTGAGAAAAAATCCCTCGGTGATCGTGCGGGAAGGATCATCGGATTGATTCTGATAGTCTCAGCGCTGACCGGGTCGGCTTTTCTTGCCCGCAGAAACTACCGCCATGGCCGGGGAGACCGTGCCGGCGCGCTTCGTCTGGCAATCGTGATGTTCTTGCTGGAGATGGGCCTGTTCGTCTGCCGCAGCCATTTCCCAACAGTCGGGGACACGCTCGGTCTTTCCATCATCGCCATCAGTACTGCGTTATTCCTCTCTGGCGCCACCTGGATGCTGTACATGGCGATCGAACCTTGGGTCAGGCGACAGTGGCCGAAGACTCTTATCTCGTGGACCCGCCTCCTGGCGGGCAGTTGGCGCGATCCAGTTGTCGGGCGCGACATTCTGCTTGGCGTCGCTCTCGGCGTGGTATGGATGCTCGTCTTCTGGATTCGCTACATCCCCATGGTGCACCTGGGCGCGTCCCCTTCACTGGGTTCGACCCACGCTCTGATGGGTGGCCGCGTGGCACTGGGTGCGTGGTTGCAACAATGGCCGCAGTCGATTCAGACCACGCTGATTTTCTTCCTGGTACTCCTCGGTCTGAAGGTCTTGCTGCGCAGAGAGTGGATCGCGGCGCTGGTTTTCGTCGCAATCTTTGCTGTGCCACGTGGAATCAGCGGGTCATATGTGGCCATCGAGCTTCCCGCCCAGATCGTCGTCTATGCCATCGCTGTTGTGATCGTCGTGAGGTTCGGCCTGGTTCCCTTGGTATGCGCGATCTTCACGATTGACATGATGGCGGGAGTGCCCTTCTCCGCGGACCTCTCGACCTGGTACATGTCGACCTCGATCCCGGCGTTATTGAGCGTGGTAGCCATGGCGGGATGGGGCTTCTACCTCTCGCTGGGTGGTCAGCCGCTTTGGAGGCTGGAAGAGGGCTGAGCCGCGGAAACGGTCAATCGGCTACGGATTGTGCCGCTGATGGAATTTCGGCACGCGCGGACGCAAGGCATCGGCAAGAACATCGACCGAGAAAGGTTTCGCTATTCATATACCGCTGCCCGCCGTCCTCGCGAACTTCAACCCCGATCACCGGTCGTCCATCGAAGTCAAATCCCTGTTTCGAGGGCCCGATCTTGAATGATTCCAACTGGAGAAGGCAATGCTTCCAAGTCCCGTAATCGATATGAAGACGTTCGTGCCCGCGAGAGACATGGCTCTTTCCAGGGCTTTTTACACCGATCTCGGATTTACGATCAACTGGAGCAACGACGATATTGCAGAGCTGCAGATCGGTTCCTTCCGATTCTTGCTGCAGAAGTTCTATGTCGCCGAACATGCGGGCAACTTCATGATGAGTCTAACCGTCGAGAATGCGGACGTATGGTGGGAGCACATTCAGCAGAAAGAGTTCACAAAGAAATACCCTGGCATCATGTGCAAGGCTCCTGAGATCCAGCCGTGGGGTCTGCGGGTGCTTTATCTGAGCGATCCCTCGGGCGTCCTTTGGCACATCGCCGAGAGCCCTAAGCCCTGAACCCGAACTGCGAACGGATGCGGACTAGCGTCAATCAGTGATATCGCGATTTGACGTCAACTTTGGGATTGTTCACGAGCTTTGGTTGCCGCGAATCGCAGTCGTACGTAGTCGGCGACCCAGCGTCCGTCGGTATCACGAAGTTGCGGTTCCAAGACCGTCCGCACTTCCTGCAGATAGTCGCTGCGGGCTTCGTCGGAGAAGCCCTGAAAAAAGTTGAGGGCGAAAGTTTCC
Source organism: uncultured Acidobacteriota bacterium (assembly GCA_963700225.1). Lineage (GTDB taxonomy): Bacteria > Acidobacteriota > Terriglobia > Terriglobales > Acidobacteriaceae > Sulfotelmatobacter. Next base: position 207,933 of record CAVOWU010000004.1, on the reverse strand, counting down.
AGGTAACTGATGATGTCGCCCGGCAAAGGAGTCGGACGCGGGATGAGTGCAATGCTATCGACGCGAAACCCTGCGCGCTCTAGCCTGGCGGCGTAGTCGCCGGGAGTGGGGAAATACCACGGAACGCGAGCCTCGCCGTCAAACCCGCGGCGGTCCAGTGCTTGAACCAGAGCAGTCCGGATTTTGTGAATGCAACCGTGACCTCCGCATTCAGCAACAAATCGGCCACCTGGTTTCAAAGAACGATAGACTCCAGCCAGCATCACATCTGCACGCCTGATCCAGTGCAGCACCGCGTTACTGAACACGGCATCGAATTCTTCGTCGAATGGCAGCTCTTCGCCGCTGATTACCGATGCGTTCAAGCCGAGTTTCCTCGCGGCTTCGACTTGCGGAACGCTCGAATCCACCGCAACCACTTCACAACCGAAATCCACCAGCTTTTTCGTTAATACACCGTCTCCGCAACCAAGGTCGAGAATCTTTTCGCCGGCCCTTGGTGCAAGCAACTCCAGAACGGGCGATCCTAGGTCGGATACGAATCTCGCGTTTCGCGCATAGGTCGCCGGATCCCAGGTTTGTGCGGTGGACATGGCCGCATGATAGCAGTCTGAAAGTCTGATTGCTCGAAACGTCCCGCATGGTCACGCAGTTTCGAACGATCTGCGATCGGCGGCAGCGGACGCAGCAAAACGGCATCAATCGCGCTGAAAATTGCGGTGTTCGCTCCTAATCCGAGAGCAAGGGTCAATACCGCGACCGCTGTGAATCCCGGGCTCTTGCGCAATTGCCTGAGCGCGTAACGAAAGTCTTGAAGTAAGGTTTGCGTTCGACTCGCTCTGTGCCCGCCCAACCCTTCTGCCTTCGTCAAGGCAATCATCTAGCCAACCGTGTCTCGCGCACCTCCTTGAAAATGAACCGGCTTTGAATCAGGAGACAACACCGGACTGTGCAAACTCGACAAAGCATGTTCGGAATTGGACATCTCTATCAGACGGCAAAACCAGTGAAGGCGGCAGCCAGAACCGGGGCACAGTATTTGAGATCAAGCCATGAATCGTGTCGACGTCGTGAGTGCGATCGCGAGATCGGGCCCCTAAATAATCATCGCACTCGCCTGATTTCAACAGTAAGGGCGGCCAAGCAGCTCTCTGCCCGGCGAGTTACCAAGCAAGGGTTATGCTAGTACGATGCGGCCGCAGATCCTCATCCTACTTCTTTTGGAATGTACTGTTTGCCTTGCGCAAGTACCTGCCGCATCGCCCGCAAAGCCTTCGCCAAACATTAATCATCTCTGTTTCGTGGATGGACTGAAGTATTCGACGATAGAGTCGGCCATGAGCGCATGTGGCGGCACGGGCATTGTTGTCATCCCTCCTACATACGCGGGGACGGACTCGCTGGAGAATCGCAACGGCATTCCTGTGTGGGATTTTCGTCATTCGGAGCGGCCGGAGGGATTCACTCCGGTCACGGATTTTGGCGCGAAGGGCGATGCCGCAACCGGAGCTGACGGAGCCAGCGATATCGGTTCTACTACATTTTCGACGGCTTCAGCGTCATTCACATCCGGCAGGGATGAAGGCAAAACCATCATCATTACTGGGGCCGGTGCTGACAACGCCTCTCTCACGACAACCATCAAGACCGTGAACAGTTCCAATCGCGTGACTCTGGCGACAGCGGCAGGCTTCACGGCAGCCGGACTAACGTATTGGTACGGAACGGAAAATACCGCTGCCTTTCAGAGCGCTTATAGTTCGATGAAACCCCTGTTTCTGCCTGCTGGAAAATTCCTGATGACTGGAGCGGTCGACGGAACGACTCCATTGATTCTGACGGGATCGGGAGAACGATCCACAATCATTGACGATGGGATGGCCTTTTACATTCACGGGGGCGAGGGCAATTTTCTTAACAACTTCCAGATGCAAGCAGCCACCAAACTCACTCCGGTTGCTCCAAAAGACTTCCCGACGCGTTATCCAGGCACGCCAGTCGCGCTGGACCGGATTGGCGATGGGGTCGGTTATCAGCCTGAGTTGCAGGATGGGGACGTCTGGCCCAAAGTTTCGAAACAGCAGCAATCGCAAGGAATTGGCCCGACGATCCTTGCGGCTTCCGATGGGACCCACATCTACCGAATTACAGGCGATCTGATTTCGATCCTGCTGTACGACGTGCAGTTTTCGGAAGTGGCGCTGTGCGATTTCCGTGCCGGCAAGAATTTTGTAGCCGGCATTGCTTTATGGCACACACCGCATGATGGCCGCATGAACAGGCAGGATGCGATACACGACAATCATGTCCGGTATGCGAGTTACAACGGAATTGCCTGGGCCGCTTCCGAAAATGTTTCCGTGCTTCACAACCAGACAGAAAATAATGGCGAGAGCGGGCTGAAGAATTACAGTACCCAAGGCGACGGAACCTACGATACTCACATACAGCTCATCGGAAATCAGACGCGACACAACCACTACGACGGGCTTGATTTGTCGGAAGACTATCCTCACAAGAATGAGCAGAGAGCCTCGTCCATCGCTTCTGGAAACACCAGCAGCTTTAACGACCGCACTGGAACCTATGCTGACGGCCTGGGATGGACGCTGACGGACAACACGTTTGAAGGGAACGGGCTCAGCGGCATGTCGCTCGATATTTCCGAGAGCATCATCTCAGGGAATATTCTGCGGAACAACAACGCGCTGCACGAACGGTTCTCTCTCCAGATGTTGATCGGGACGAGTACTGCCAGCAGGAACAACGTAATTGAACATAACCGGATCGTGGGTTCCGTTGCTTCCGGGGCTGCGATTCAGTGTTCTGCAACGTCTACCGGGAATAGGTTCAAGGACAACGTGGCTACCGGCGGGGCAATTTTCGATCTTAGAGCAGCTCCAGCCGAATCGAGTGGAAACTCCGACAGCAAAGGGCCATATCCGGAGAAATAAGAACGCTCTCGTAGTGAAATCCTCCGCGAACGAAAACTGAAATCATGAAAGAGCCCATCACGGTTCGCGGCCTCAGATCGAGTCTTGCGCGAATGGCCCTCGCACGGTGGTTGCGCGGGTGTACACTCACGACGCTCAATGAGAGCAAATCGAAATCCTTGCTGTCAGGACGGAGGATTACAAACATGAACTTGAAACGGTGGTCCGGTGTTGCAAGCGTATTGGTGCTGGGTGCTGCTGCCGCAGTCTCGGCCCCACCAGCCAGTGCGCAAACCACGGAGGCGAAAGAGAAGCCGCCGATGTACTCGTATGTGGCTAACTGGAGTATTCCCCGGGGACAGTGGTCCGAGATGGCCAAGAGCGACGCTGCGGACGAGAAGTTGATGGAAAAAGCGTTCGCCAGCGGAACGATCGTAGCTTATGGGAACGACATGAGCCTGATTCATCAGCCTGACCAATCCACCCACGACGGTTGGTGGTCGGCGATGTCTCTGGCGGGAGTACTCAATGTGCTGGATCAGGCCTACACATCAGGCTCGGCCGCGGCTCCTGTTCTGGGCACTGCCACCAAACACTGGGACAGCCTCTACGTCAGCCGATATTACAACTGGCATTCCGGATCGTGGAAGGGGGTCTACACCCGCGCGGCGTCCTACACCCTGAAGGCAGATGCGCCGGGCGATGCGGTCGAGAAGCTGACCAAGAATATGATCGCGCCGCTGATGGATAAGTTGCTGGCTGACGGCACGATTCACGAGTGGGAAGTTGACACTGAGGCGATCCATACGACCAATCCCAACACGTTTTGGCTTTTTTATATAACGGCGAACGCCGAAGGATTGGATAAGGTCAACGCCGCGCTGACGGACACACTCAAGGCGAACCCGCTGGACGGACCAGCATTTGCCTCGATGGTGGACTTCAGTACTCACCGCGACGAGCTGGCCCGCACAAACGCCACTTACAAATAGTCTTGTGTCCCGCATCGCGAGCAGCGCCCACAAGCGTTGCTCGCGGAGGTTCTATCCCGGCCGTGGCCGGCTCGACTTCTGCCGCGATTCCCGACGGTTAGGAGATTCAAGCTCCCTTGCCCTAGAATGCTTCCCACTTCCTTTTTCTGTGGCAGGTTCGCGCGAGCATGGCGGCAACGATTCCAGCAAACTCCGGCCTGGAGCAGCAGACTGCCAGTAAGGCAGCGGGCCCTTGCGTCTTCGTGCTCTTTGGAGCTGCGGGCGATCTGACCAAGCGTAAGCTGGCTCCGGCGCTGTTTAATCTGGTCAAAGCCAAGCTCCTTCCTGACGATTTTGCCGTAATGGGTGTGTCCGTCGATGACCTGAGCGTCGAAGCGTTTCGCGACCAGCTCAGCGAGTTCCTGCCGGCCGACGATGCGGAAGGCCGCGACTGGCTACGGCAGCGGCTTTTCTACGAGCGCGGCGATTTCGGCGATCCCGATACGTTCACGCGCCTTCGCGAGCAACTGGCCAAAGTCGATGCCGAGCGGCACACGCAGGGAAATTATCTTTTCTATATGGCGACAGCGCCGAAATTTTTCGCTCCGATTGTGCAGCAGTTGGGTAAGGCGGGATTGTCGCAGCAGCAGGATGGCCGGTGGCGGCGGGTGGTGATCGAAAAGCCGTTCGGGACCGACCTGGAATCCGCGAAGACTCTGAACCGCGACATCCGCAGCGTCCTGCAGGAGAGCCAGATCTACCGCATCGACCACTACCTGGGCAAAGAGACCGTGCAAAACATCATGGTCTTCCGCTTCGATAACGCTATCTTTGAGCCGATCTGGAATCGCCGCTACATCGACCACGTGCAGATTACGAATGCCGAAACCGTGGGCGTAGAGCGGCGCGGCGCGTACTTCGACAATGCCGGAACGCTGCGCGATATGGTACCCAACCATGTCATGCAGCTGTTGAGTTTGACGGCGATGGAGTCTCCGGTATCGTTTCAGGCAGACGCGGTCCGCAACGAGCAGGCGAAGGTGCTGCACTCGATCCAGCCGCTGAACTCCGAAGACGTGTTGCAGCGTAGCGTGCGCGGCCAATATGGCGAAGGAATGCTGGGCGATGAGCGCGTGCCGGGATACAGGACCGAGCCAGGCGTCAATCCCGAGTCGCGCACCGAAACATTCGTGGCCCTGAAGTTGAACATCGACAACTGGCGATGGGCCGGCGTTCCCTTTTATTTACGCACCGGAAAGCGGCTGGCGAAACGTCATACCGAAATCACGATCCAGTTCAAGCGGACGCCGTTTCAGCTTTTCCAAAAGGCTCCGATGCACAAGATGCACACGAACACGCTGGTTATTCAGATTCAGCCCTCCGAGGGAATTGCGCTGAGCTTTGGAGCGAAGGTTCCGGGGCCGCTGTTGCGAGTGGGATCGGTGGACATGAGCTTTGAATATTCCAAGTATTTTGGAGCGGATGCTTACACCGGATACGAGGTGTTGCTCTACGACTGCATGATCGGCGACGCGACGCTGTTTCAGCGCGCCGACATGGTGGAAGCGGGATGGAGCGTGGTCGATCCCGTGCTCGACGTCTGGCGGGCGTTGCCTCCGCGGAAGTTTCCAAACTATGCATCCGGCTCGTGGGGTCCGGCGGAATCGGATCAGTTGATGGCATCGGATGAGCGCCAGTGGAGGAGGATTGAGCCATGATTCTTGTAGGCGACATCGGCGGCACGCGCACGCGGCTGGCCGCATTCCAGACGGAGGGAAGCCAACTCAACTGCGTTGTCGAGAAGACCTACGCGAGCCAGGAGCATGGCGGACTGCAAGAGGTGCTGGTGCAGTTCATCCGAACTGAGCAGATTCCGGTGCACAGCGCCTGTTTCGGAGTCGCCGGCCCAGTGCGTGGAGGAAAAAGCAAGATCTCAAATTTGCCCTGGACGATTGATTCGCGCGAACTGGCGTCGCAGTTGAAACTACCTTCCGTCGGTCTATTGAATGACATGGAGGCATACGCTTACGGAATTGACGCGCTCGATTCGAAGGATTTCGTCACGCTCAGCGAAGGATCGGAAGATGCGGAAGGAAATCGCGCGGTCATTTCAGCGCGCACCGGGTTGGGTATGGCCGGGCTGTACTGGGATGGATTCCGGCATCATCCTTTTGCATGCGAGGGCGGTCACGCGGATTTTGCGCCGAAAGACAGCCTGCAGGTCGAACTGCTGAGTTATCTGCAGAAAAAGTATGGACGCATCAGTTGCGAGCGCGTTCTCTCCGGGCCGGGGATCAAGAATATCTACGATTTTCTTCGCGACACCGACAAAGCGGAAGAGCCGGCATGGTTACACGACGAGATGCACAGCACCCACGACGCGCCGGCATTGATCTCGAAACACGCGCATGACGGAAAATCTACGCTTTGCAAACAGACGATGGCGCTCTTCGTGAACATCTTCGGTGCAGAAACTGGCAATTGCGCATTGCGCTACATGACCACGGGAGGCATCTTCATCGCGGGCATCATCGCGGCCAGGAATGTTGAGAAGATGAAGGATCCCGCCTTCCTTCATGCTTTTCTCGACAAGGGCCGCATGGAGTCCCTGCTGAAGGACATGCCGGTCAAGATTATTCTCAACGACGACTGCGGGCTCATCGGGGCGGCGCGGTACACACTGGTGCAAAAGGCGTTTCGAAAATAGAGCTGGCTAAAGCAGTCGATCTGCGCTCGACGGACAGCCGCCGGCGGCTGTCTCCACATCTCTCGAAGCCAGCGCCCCCGGTTGTCAGAACTGCAATCCCAACGCGCTGCTGAGGAACTTGGCGATCGGTGACATCTTGCGGCAGGCGGCGGCGAAAGTTGCCATGAATTTTGGACTGCACACTTGGGCGTCGGTGAATTCGATCGCGGTGCCCATATCCTTCAGCTTCAAGTCTTCCACAAATTCGTGATCGCAGGGAAAGCCTCGGGGTGAACGGGAGAGCTTGCTGGCGTCGTCCCAGTTGAGCAGCTTACGGATGGGACGCCATTCCTCGCCGCGCTCGACAATGGCATTGCGTACTTTGAGCAGAGTGGGCGGCTCGGGATGCCACAAGCCTGACGCGGCGAAACATGCTCCTGGCTCGAGATGCAGATAGAATCCGGGCGAATGAACGTCTTTGCCGCGATGCGAGAACCGCATGGCGAGATTTGTCTTGTAGGGCTTCTTGTCGGCAGAAAAACGCGTGTCGCGGTAGATGCGGAACAAAGATCCACGCGAGTTCCGGGGATCGGCGACGAGATAGGGCGATATCTCGCACAGCGGCGCCGCGAAATCGGCGATGAAGCGCAGAGCGGGCTCGTGCGCGCAGGCTTCGTATTCCTCTCTGTGAGCATGGAACCAGTCACGATTGTTGTTGCGCTTAAGGCGGGTCAGAAAGCGGAAGAGGTCGGGAGTGAAATGCGCGGGCATGCGAACTACGGTAAGGGTCGGCGTCACGAAAAGTAAAGCGGACCACCCGCCTTCGCGGACAGATTTAGACCGCAAAGAGTTTCGGGCTCTTTGAGCATAGCCTGAGGTTCGATCGGTGTAGCACTCGGCACTTTGGTTCGAGGCACGGCCGATGCTGGGGTTCCTACATGATCAATCTCAGGAGCGCGGCTTGCGGTGCTCGCAGGTTTCCGTGTTCAGGCAGGAGTCGGCAAGACGGAGTCGCTCGACCGGCTGCCCGTTAACGATGTGAGATTCGATGATCTCGTCGACATCGGCGTCGGTGACGTGTCCATACCAGACGGCCTCGGGGTAGACCACAACCGTCGGCCCGTGCTCGCACTGATCGAGGCAGCCGGATTGGTTCGCGCGGACTCTTCCCTTCAGTCCGCGCTGGGCGAGCTTCTGCTTGAATGTTCTTTGCAAGTGGGCTTCAGCGGTGGGATCGCAGCATCCCCTCGGATTGCCCGGTGGACGCTGGTTCCCGCAGACGAAGATGTGCTTTTCGAATTTCGGCATCGGAATTTTGGTACCGCAGAATCTTAAACCACGAAGGACATCAAGTCGCATGAAGGGGCAATCTCAGAGCCGCCTTTCCCCGTGAAACTTCGTTCCCTATAGTGGTTCAAGGTTGTTCTTTGGCGTTGCGCCCCGCGCGTTGCCATCGCCCGCACTGACACGATAAGATAACTCGTACACGTCTTCTCCGGTCTATCCCTAGAATTTTTGGTCCAGGAATTCCCGCGGGCAAGGAGTGTGCGAACCCGGGAGCAGAGCAGCCATCTGCCTGCTCGAATTTCGCCTGTTCGGAGATGGAATGAAAAAAGGCAAGACCGCCGTGATTGTTGGCGCCCAGTGGGGCGATGAGGGCAAGGGGAAGATCGTCGACGTCCTGTCGGAGAACTTCACCGTCGTCGCCCGCTATGCCGGGGGACACAATGCCGGTCACACCGTCATCATCAACGGCAAGAAATTTATTCTTCAGCTCGTGCCCTGTGGCGTGCTGCGGGCGGGCTGCCGCAGCGTTATCGGCAACGGCGTGGTGCTCGATCCGCTGGCCTTTTTGAAGGAAGTTGGAGCACTGCGCGAGGCCGGGGTGAAAGTCGATGGCCATCTCTTTGTTTCAAACCGGGCGCACGTAATCCTGCCGTATCACCGGATGATTGAACTGGCATCGGAAAATGCTCCGGGACGCGTGAAGATCGGGACCACTTCGCGCGGAATCGGGCCGGCGTACGAAGACAAAATGGGCCGGCGCGGACTTCGCGTGGCCGATCTGCTCGATCTGAAGCTTCTCAAGAAGCACATCGAAAACGCGGTGCGCGAGAAAAACATGATCGCGCACGCGCTATTCAATTCCGAACCGGTCGATGCTGACAAGATGTACACGGAGTACGCGCAGGCTTCCGAGAAAATTGCCCCCTTCGTGTGCGATACGGCGGTGCTGCTGAACAAAGCGCTCAATCAAGGTGAGTCGATTCTGTTTGAGGGCGCGCAAGGAACGATGCTCGACATCGACCACGGAACATATCCGTTCGTGACATCCTCGAGCGCGACTTCCGGGGGCGCAGTCATTGGGACCGGAGTGGCTCCCAACGCCATCAACTCCGTTATCGGTATCACCAAGGCGTACTGCACGCGGGTCGGCGAGGGACCGTTCCCCAGCGAAGACAAAACCGATGCCGGCGATAATCTGCGCAAGCGCGGGAACGAATATGGCGCGGTGACGGGGCGTCCGCGTCGCACAGGATGGCTCGACCTGCCCCTATTGCGCTACTCCGGGATGATCAACGGCACCTCGTGGCTCGTCGTCACCAAACTAGACGTGCTCGACGAACTGGCCGAGATTCCGGTCTGCGTCGGCTACAAGATCGACGGCAAGAGTACCGACGAGGCGCCCGCGCACGCCAGCGGATACGAAAAGATCGAGTGTATTTACGAGAAATTGCCCGGATGGCAGACGTCGACCGAAGGGATCACCGACTACGAAAAGCTTCCAAAACAGGCTCGCGCGTATCTCGCATTTGTGGAGAAGGAAGCGGGAGCAAAGGCCGGGATGATTTCCACCGGTCCAGATCGTGAGCACACAATCCTGATTGACGAATTCGTTACTGAGTTGAAGGCGGCGGCAAAGAAAGCCTAGAATTGCGTCCCCGGCACACTTGCCGCGCGAGGAGCAAGACGATGGTGGTGTTGGCAGTCACCTGGATGGCGAAAGTAGGGCACGAAGCCGAAGTTGCCGCACTCTTTGAAAAGCTGACGGAACAGTCCCGTAAGGAACCGGGCTGTTCCATGTACCAGGTGCACCGGCACAAGACCGAGTCGCGCCGGTTCTTCATCTACGAGCAATATAAGGATGACGCCGCGCTCGAAGCCCACCGCGCCGCGCCGCATTTCCTGCAACATGCAAGAAAGGATCTGCCAAAGGTCGCAGATCGCGTAGAAGGACATCTGTTCGAGCCGCTCGGATAGGCTCTGTGGCCAGGGCGTCCGCTCTGCGCCTCAGCAGTAGCGATAAGAAGCTATTTTGTTGCTTCGGTCTCAGGGGACGACATCCCGCTGATGATCTGCCATCCCTTGTCCGTCTTAATCCAGGTATGCGTGACGCGGAGCGTGTGCGGTTCTCGCGCTCCGCTTAGGTCCAGCCATGCGAATGTCACCCAGTAGTAGACGACGATGAGTTGGCCCGTCGTCTGCGTGTCTGCGGGCTTCAAGGAATACCCAGCGAGATGGCGACCCCTCGAGGTATTGGAGGTAATCCAGTCGGTGATGTGATCTTTGCGTACCGGTGCGACACTGACGGAAGGCCATCCGACGAAATTTGGGTGCCATAATGCCCGGTAGGAAGTGAGATCCTCTGCCTTTACGTACTGCCAATAGGAGCTCTCGAGCTTCCAGACCGCTTTCTCGTCACTCGACTGTTGCGCGACCATTGGCAGCGTGCAGAGCGCGAACACCACCGCGATCAAGATTCGAGTGAGTTTCATCGGGCCTTTCGAACGCAGCAGTCTATTTGGTTTTGTCGATCATCAGCTCACCGCCGGAAGCATAACTTTCCTTCGAGACTTCATGGAAAGCAACGATAATGCCTTCTCGGCGGGCTCCGGCTTCTTCGACCAGAGCGTCGGTGATCCGCTTGGCGATATTGCGCTTCTGATCGGCGGTGCGGCCCTGCAGCATGGTGATTTGGACTAGAGGCATAAAGAGATCCTTCGACTCAGTCGCCGTCGCGTGGCAACTCCGCTAACGATGACAGCTATGGGCTCCCGCTTTGCTCACGCCCGCAAATCGCCGTCATTTTGCCAGTTCGTATCCCGCAAAGAAAAAGCTCAACTCGAAGCGGGCGGTATCTTCCGCGTCGGAGCCGTGGATCGCGTTGTGTTCGATGTTGGTCGCCCACTTCTTGCGGATCGTGCCTTCCTCGGCGTTCGCGGGGTTGGTGGCGCCCATCAGCTTGCGCAGGTCGGCGATGGCATTTTCTTTTTCCAGAGCCAGCACGACAATCGGGCCGCTCGACATGAAATCGGTCAGCGTGTTGAAAAAAGGGCGGCTGGCGTGGACCGCATAAAACTGCTCGGCCTGATGCTTGGAGATCTCCAGCATCTTCATGGCAAGGATGCGGAATCCAGTTTTCTCGAACTGTTCGATGATGTCGCCCACGGCATTGCGGCGGACGGCGTCGGGTTTCACGATGGTAAATGTGCGTTGCAGGGTCTTCATAAGTTGGTTGTTGGTCCTTGGTCGTATAAGAACGTCGTCGGTCGTCGGTCGTCAGCCATTCATCGCTGACCATGAAATAGTTCTACCAATAAACCTTTTGTCATTCCGAGCGCAGCGAGGAATCCGCTTCCTTTCGCCACTCTGCATTGGGTAGCGGACACCTGGTACTAAACGTTGACTCCGATCGCGGCTGCCAGCGTCTCTCCGATCGCAGCTGGAGATTTTGCTACTCGGATTCCGCAGGCTTCTAGAGCCTTGATCTTTTCCGCGGCAGTTCCTTTTCCGTCCGAGATGATCGCTCCCGCATGCCCCATACGGCGTCCCGGAGGCGCGGTCTGCCCGGCAATGAATCCTACCACCGGCTTCTTCATGTGCGTCTTCACAAATTCTGCGGCCAGTTCCTCCGCATTCCCGCCGATCTCGCCGATCATGATCACCGCTTCGGTCTCCGGATCGCGGTTGAACAGGTCCAGTGCATCGATGAAGTTGGTGCCGATAATCGGATCACCGCCGATGCCGATGGCGGTCGATTGTCCGATGCCGCGCTGCGTGAGCTGGTGAACGGCTTCATAGGTCAGCGTGCCCGAGCGCGAGACGATGCCGATCGATCCCTCTTTGTGAATCGACGCCGGCATGATGCCGATCTTGCACTTTCCCGGAGAAATAATTCCCGGGCAATTCGGCCCAATGAGCCGCGAGCGCCGGTCCTGCAGGAACTCCCACGCCTTGACCATGTCGAGCGTCGGAATGCCCTCGGTGATGCAAACGATCAAATCAATTTCCGCGTCAGCGGCCTCCATGATGGCATCGGCGGCGAACGGAGGCGGGACAAAAATCACGGTGGCGTTGGCGCCCGTCTTGTCGACGGCTTCGCGGACAGTGTTGAAAATCGGCCAGCCTTCGTGCGTGGTACCGCCTTTGCCCGGTGTCACTCCACCGACGATCTTGGTCCCGTAAGCAGCGCTGGTTTTAGCATGGAACGTGCCTTCGCGCCCGGTCAGGCCCTGCACGACTAATCGCGTTTCTTTATTAACTAAAATTGCCATATATAGAAGTCCTCACTTACTCACTGTTCAGGGCCAGGCTCAGGAGGCTGCAGGATGAGTTCGATAACGGCATGCAATGCAACCTGATGCCTAGCCTCTTTCCCTGCGTCCTTATCTCCACTCTGTGACGCCCAATGTACCGCGGGCGGCGGCGACCACCTTGTCAGCCGCGTCTTTCATCGTTTCGCTGACGAGGAAATTGAGTCCCGAGTTCTGCAGGATCTTCTTGCCCTCATCGACGTTTGTGCCCTCGAGCCGCAAAACGATCGGCAGCTTAATGTTGGTCTTGCGAGCGGCTTCGACCACGCCGGTAGCCAGCGTATCGACACGCAGAATGCCGCCGAAGATGTTGATCAGCACGGCCTTCACGTTCTTGTCGCTGAGCAGAATCTCGAACGCATGCGCGACCTGCTCGGCGTTGGCGCCTCCGCCGACATCGAGAAAATTGGCGGGCATACCACCGGCATACTTGATGATGTCCATGGTCGCCATCGCCAGCCCCGCGCCGTTGACCATGCATCCGACGTTGCCGTCGAGCTTGATGTAATTGAGGCTGTACTTCGAGGCCTCGACTTCCAGCGGATCTTCCTCGGTGATGTCGCGCAGCTCGCGCAGGTCAGCGTGGCGGAAGAGCGCATTGTCGTCGAAGGTGATCTTGGCATCGAGCGCGAACAGACGGCCATCGGTGGTCGTGATGAAAGGGTTGATCTCGAGCAGCGAAGCGTCCGTATCCAGGAACGCCTTGTAGAGGTTGGTCAAAAACTGTACTGCGGGGGTGATCTGCTTCCCGCTGAGTCCGAGCTTGAATGCGATTTTACGCGCCTGGAAGGCTTCTAGTCCCATGCCGGGATCGATGTGCTGCTTCAAAATCGCGTCTGGATTCTCGGCGGCGACTTGTTCGATGTCCATGCCGCCCGCGGCGGATGCCATGAAGACGGGCTTGCCTTCGGCGCGATCGACGAGAATGCCAAGGTACAGTTCCTTGTCGATCGGCAGCGTTTCTTCGATCAGCAGGCGGCGCACGATGCGGCCCTCGGGGCCGGTCTGGTGCGTTACCAGCTTCATTCCGAGCATCTTGCCCGCGAGTTCGCCGGCTTCGTCCACCGACTTGGCGATCTTCACGCCGCCGCCCTTGCCGCGGCCTCCAGCATGAATCTGCGCCTTGACCACTACTCCGCTCGAGCCCGAGTCGAATAATTCTTTGGCGATGGTCTCGGCCTCGTCGCGCGACGCGGCCATCGATCCGCGCGGCACGGTGACACCATACTTCTTTAGGATTGCTTTGCCCTGGTACTCATGAATTTTCATAATGATGACTCTTCAGTAAAGATCGGAAGGATCCTGCTTGCGGCATCGCGCTGCGGGCAGCAAACCTGCAATTTTATAGAATGCTGGGGGTTAGGGCAAACAGCCAAGGGACATTTCTCCTCAAGGAGTCATCCTGACTGGAGCCGTTTTTCAGGCAGAGGGAGGGATCTCGCAAAAGCATGGGCGGCAATCCTGCGCCCTTTGCGATCGAATAACATCCAACTTCAAGAGCCCGAAGCATCACCCCGGATCGGAGGCGTCATTGAAATTGATCTCCCTGAACGTCGGACGGCCGCGCCTCATCATTTACAAAGGCGACGCCATCAGTACCGGGATTTTCAAGGAACCGGTGTCCGGCCCGGTTCGGCTGCGAACCCTCAATCTCGATGGCGACCGGCAGGCCGACCTCACCGTACATGGAGGCCCTTACAAGGCCGTGTACGGCTATCCTTCGGAGCACTACGAGTTCTGGCGAAAAGAATTGCCGTCAGCGGATCTCCCGTGGGGAGCCTTCGGCGAGAATTTCACGACCGAAGGTGTTTCGGAAGCCGATCTTCACATAGGAGATCGTGTCCAGATGGGCGATTCAATCTTGATGGTCCGCCAGCCGCGCATGCCATGCTTCAAGCTGGCTGCCAAGTTCGAACGCGACGACATGGTCCAACGCTTCCAGCACAGCGGCCGCAGCGGGTTTTACTTTTCCGTCGAGCGGGAAGGAACCGCGACCGGCGGAGACTCGATCGAGTTGCTAAGCCGCGAACCTCATGCCATCACAATCTCGGAGATGAACCGCCTCTTCGTCGAGGACAGATACAACCGCGCCTTGCTCGACAAAGCAATCGCGACGCCAGCCCTGCTGGCGGATTGGCGCGAGTTCTTGAGCAAGCGCCTAAGCGCTTTTCAAGCGTCCCAATCCTGAACTACCCTGTGTAACCCCGGTGTCTCCAGTAGTGAAGGGTTTCCTACGTGAAAACTTTGTGTCCTTAGTGGTTAAGGTTTTCGTCTTGCGTACCCCGAGTGCCCAAACCGCACCGAAATGCTAGGCTATCCACCAGGAACGACATGATCCTCGACGCTCTCCATCGCCTTGCGAACCACGGCCAATCGCTCACGCGCGAGGAAGCTCGAGTCGTAATGGCAGATGTGCTGGCCGGCAAGTGCAGCGACGCGCAGATTGCGGCTCTGCTCATCGCGTTGCGCATGAAGGGCGAGACCGTCGAAGAGATTGTTGGCTTCGCCGAAGCGATCCGCGCGGCCGCCGCTCCATTGCCCATCGAGCGCCTCAACGCAGCTGATGCGATCGCAGTCACCGGCACAGGGCGCGATGCTCTGGCTAATGCCTCTGCTGAAGATTCGTTGATCGATACCAGCGGCACCGGCGGCGACGCCAGCGGCACATTCAACATCTCGACTGCCACCGCGCTGGTCACCGCGGGCGCCGGCGTCCGCGTAGCCAAGCATGGCAATCGCAGCATTAGCTCGAAGTGCGGGTCTGCGGATGTTATTGAAGCGCTTGGCATCGACATCCAACTCTCGCCTGAGCGCGCCGCGCAATGCCTGCGTGACGTCGGCATCTGCTTTCTTTACGCGCCCAATCTCCACCCGGCCATGAAGCAGGTGCAAGGGGTACGCCGTGAGCTGCGCATGCGCACCATGTTCAACCTGCTCGGCCCGCTGACCAATCCCGCGCGCGCCAACGGACAAGTCGTGGGCGTGTATTCGCTCGATCTGGTGGAAAAGCTGGCGGAAGCCTTGAGTATGCTGGGGCTGAGACGAGCGCTGGTCGTCCACGGACTCGATGGACTCGACGAGATTACTATCACCGGCAAAACGCGCGTAGCCGAGGCTCGCGAGGGTTCGGTTAAATCGTATGAAATCGAGCCGGAAGAGTTCGGGATGAATCGAGCGACCCTGCAGGATATTGCCGGCGGCGATGCGATCCAAAATGCTGCGATCATCCGGGCGGTTCTGGCAGAAGAGAAATCTCCGCGGCGCGATATCGTGATTCTCAATGCAGCCGCCGCGCTGGTAGCCGCAGGCCGAGCCGATCACATCGCCGGCGCGATTCCGCTGGCGGCGCATTCGATCGACTCTGGAGCAGCCGACAGAAAACTGAAAGCGCTAATCCAGTTCAGCTCGGCGCGATAACCGTGTCATCCCGCGCACTCTTGTCATCCTGAGCGAAAGCGGAGGACCTATGCATTTGCTCTGTACGCCCCTGCGTCCCCTGTATTGGGGAAATTTTGCAAGCAGTCACGCGACCCTGACTTTTTCCAAATACCGGGCGACTTCAACCTTCCAGCCAACTCAGTCTGCATCTGCTCCCGCAACTGCGCAGAAGCATCCGGCTCCCCGTGCACCAGATAAGTCACCGCGGGCCGATTGCGAAATGTCCGCAGCCACTGCAACAACTCCGGCGGGTCGGCGTGATCGCTGAACTGTTCCAGCGCTTCAATCTGCGCCCGGATCGGCACGAAATCACCGAAGATCTTCACTTCAGCAGATTTGCTTTTGATCGCAAACCCGCGCGTCCCCGGCGCCTGAAATCCAATGAACAGCACCAGGTTCCTGGGATCCGGCAGGCGCTGCGCCAAATGATGCAGAATGCGTCCTCCGGTCACCATGCCGCTTGAGGAAATAATGATGGACGGTATGCGCGCGTCATTAATCTTCTTCGACTCTTCCGGCGTTGACGCGAACACGAACCCCGGCCACTGCAGCGGGGAACCATACTTGCGGATCATGTCGCGAGTCTCGTCACTGTATTCCTCGTCGTGCTTCAGGAAAATCTCAACTGCTTTGATCGCCATCGGGCTGTCACAGAAGACAGGCAGACGCGGGATTTGTCCCGACTCGATCAGATGCTTGAGGATGAAAACGAATTTCTGCGTGCGTTCGATCGCGAACGCGGGAACGACGACGCTGCCTCCGCGATTTGCAGCCGCGGTAATCAGTCGCGCCAGTTCGGGTAGAGGATCTTCTTTGGGATGTGTGCGATTCCCATAGGTAGACTCCATCACGACCAGATCGGCAGTTTCGCCTTCTTGCGGACCGGAGTGCACAACTTTCCCGGGGGCGACTTTGTGGTCGCGCACGCGGCCAATGTCACCAGTGAATAGCAAGCGCCGCGCTTGGCCGTCGGTCGTGAGCGACACTTCAGCCATGCACGAACCAAGAATGTGCGCGGCACGAACGAAGCGAAACGATATTTCAGGAGACAGGTCCAGGCTATCGCCCGCGAGGACCGGTTTGAATTGCTCCAGAGATTTCTGCGCTTCTTCAAATGTATAGAGCGGCAGCGCTGGATCGTGCTTTGATTTCTTTGTCTTGTTATAGAAGCGTGCGTCCTCTTCCTGCAGGTGGCCGGAGTCGGGCAGGATGATGCCGCACAAATCGATGGTGGGGGGCGTCGCGTAGATGGCGCCGCGGAATCCGTCTTTAACCAGGCGTGGAATCCATCCGCAATGATCAAGATGTGCGTGCGTCAGGATGACTGCATCGATCCGGTTCGCCGCGATCGGAAGGTTCTGCCAGTTGCGCTCGCGCCATTCCTTTGGCCCCTGGAAGAGCCCGCAGTCAACGAGCACCTGAAACCCGCTGTTGCCGGAGTAATCTCCGGTGTTGATAAGATGCTTCGAGCCGGTAACGGTGCCCGCCGCGCCGAGAAACTGGATGTACGCCAAACTTACCTCCCGCACAAACCACATCAACTTATCACGACGGCATAGACGCACTGAGACGCGGACAAACCTCGGAAGCCAAATGCTGCAACATATGAATCGCCACCCGCCTATCTTGTCATTCCGAGCGCAGCGAGGAACCCGCTGTTTGCCGCGGGAGAGCAGATCTCCCGACACAGCCTCGCCGATCTGAGAGGGGCGTATTCCTCCGTGTCTCGGTGCCTCCGTGGTGGAAGACTTATTCTCTCGGCGCTTCGACCTTGAAAGAGTTATTCGTCATATCTCTCTCAGGCACGCTACCGTCGTTGACGACGATTTCCTGCGGCGCCCCAGTCATTTCCACACGGATCGTCGCCTTGCCCTTGGCGCGGACTTCAAGGCGCTGTAGGATCTCTCCGCCCGTAAATTTCACAATGATGGGAACCTCGGCTCCCGCGGCACCCACGTTGTCGAGAGTAATCGTCAGCATGAACGAATTCCCCATCGTCTTGCGCGCGAAGGCGGAATCTACTTTGAAGTCGGGTAGACCGCGATCGTGATAGACCCAGTCATCAAAAAACCATTCCAGATCGCGCTGCGTTTGTGCGGAAATTAAACGCGGCATGTAGGAAGGCTCTTTGTCCTGCTCGGGGCGGTACAAGGCCAGCGCCTTTTTGAGCGCGGCATCACCAACCATGTCGCGCAGCATCCACCACACGCACATCGCTTTGCTGCGATAGAGCTCCTCGTTGAACGTGTTCACCAGCGAGTGGCTGACCTCGTCCTCCGATCGTGGAATAGTGGCTGGCTGATCAACATTATTCAGCGCAGTTCGGTGCAATCCCATGTAGTCGACCGCGGCATGACGTCCCTTCTGCTGTTCCAGGTAAAGTGCTTGTGCGAAATGCGCGAGACCTTCCTCAATCCATGGACGAAACGATAAGAAGGATGCGTGGGTAAGCTGATGAGCGGCGGAAAGTCCGGCCAGGTTGGAATCCGAATTCGATAATGGTGTCAACAACAGCGCACCGCTCTCGAAGGGCGCAGCATTTGGATCCGGCAGATCTACCGTTCTCGCCTTTTCGCGCGGCGCGCCAAACCAATCACTAATCAGAGGAGCCACTTTTTCTGCAGAGTCAGCGTACGTCTCCGCCGCTACCGCGTGGCTGGGTAGATGGTACACAATCGAAGAGGGTCGAGTGACGGTCGCATAGCTCGCGATCACGAATGATGGAACCGAAGGAGCAGAGCCTCCATTCACACATTGAGCAACGGGAAGCCTGGACGTTCCCTCAAAAGTAATTCCCTGCAGAACTTTGCCGCTGCAAAGCACGACTGGCGGTTGAGCATCACTTGCGATGTTCGGATCGGTGAAGCGAATATTCACTTCGGATCCCGTTTCCCGCGCCTTCCATCGCGCCAGAACTTCAAACAAGCTCTCACCTTCCGAGAGATTCGCAACTTCCGTGGCAATCGGATACCAAGCCACATATCCCGCACCGCGCACCGCCGTGAAACTTCGGCCAATCTGATCCCAGTCGGCGCTGGCTGCAACGTCCTCGGGCGTCCCAATGCGCGTCAGTCGCGTCGCGTCGAGCAGGATCACTCCTTCATACGCGATCTCGAGTTCGAAAGTGCCGTGCGCTTCGATCGCTTGCGGCAATGTAACAACCGCTTCCGACAGGCTCCCGGTATGGTCGATATCCGAGGCATAGGGCTGAGTCACATATTGCAGCAACTTTCCGCCAGCCTTGATCGACCTCCAATCGAGGGATGACGAAATCTGCAGCACGGCGATCTTCTGCGGAGTCGCCGTGTCGTTGCGGAGAGTGATCTTTCCGCGCGCCCCCAGGCGATGTTGCTCTGGTTCGATCTGAAGGTTGAGATCGTAATTTGTAATCGAGAAGGCTTCGCGATCGAGAGAAAAAGCGCTCACGGCAGAAGCACAGAGCAATACAGAAGAAGCACAAGGGCCTCAGCCACGCCTTGATTTCCGGGAACCTCATTCTTCGTTGGATGCGCCTTGTTTGGCTCGGCGCTGGCGGACGATCTCAAATAAAACAACCGCCGCTGCCACCGACACGTTGAGCGACGGCACTTTGCCCAGCATTGGGATCGAGACCAGAAAGTCGCACTTGCGCTTCACCAGATCGTGCAGTCCTTTGCCTTCTCCGCCAAGCACCAGCGCGCAGTCCATGTTGTAGTCCAGGGCGTCGTAGGTCTGGGTCGCGCGCTCGTCGAGTCCGACGGTCCAGATGCTGTTTTCTTTCAGCTCTTCGACGGTGCGCGAGATGTTCGTCACCTTCGCGATCGGCATGTGCTCGCTCGCCCCAGCGGAAGTCTTGGTCACCGTCCCCGTGACAGCTGCCGAACGGCGTTCGGGAATGACGATTCCGTTCGCGCCCGCGGCGTCTGCAGTGCGAAGAATCGCCCCTAGGTTGTGCGGATCTTCCACGCCGTCGAGCACGACGACGAGCGAATATTCGCCGCGCTTGGCGGCTATGACGTCAGGGAGATCGTTGTATTGCTTGGCGGAAGTGACCGCGACGACTCCCTGATGCGCCGCGTTCCCGGCCATGCGGTCGAGTTCGGTGCGCTGCAGGAATCGAACCGGCACGCCGAGCTTGCGACACTCTTCGATCAGCCGTTGCAGGCGCAGATCGTGGCGCTCTTTCGCCATTCCGACCCATTCAAAAGCACGTCCGCGCGCCTTCAGCGCCTCAGTCACCGAGTTGATGCCGTAGATGTAGTGCATGAAGTATCAGTGTACCGAAAGTGGTGGAAGAGCGGCGCTTTCGGGGTGGGAGTGGAGTTTCCGTCGTGGAAGAGCGGCGCTTTAGCGCCGCGTTGACACTAGCCGAGAATGGGCTTTAGCCCCCGCCGAGGCGGTCATTGTTCCCTGATGATGACAAGCGAAGAGAGCGCACAATCTCCGCCGGCTCCGGCCGCTCGGTGTAATCCTCATTCGCCGACGCAAAGACGATCGTGCCATCGCGGTCGACGATATACGTTGCGGGAATCGGCAACTCCCAGCTGTCGTCGCCGTTGGTAAATGGCAGTTTCACGAAAGCTCGCCGATAGACGGCTTCCTGCGCCGGCGGCACACGATACGTCAATCCGAACTGGCGCGCGACTATGTTCCCCGCATCAGACAGCAGCGGAAACCGCAGCTTGTGCTGATCATGCATGAAGTAAGACTGCTTCACTGTCTGCGGTGAGATCGCAACCAACGCCGCTCCCGCGTCTGTGATCTGTGGGAGAATCAGGTTCATCGCTTCCATCTGCCCGACACAAAACGGACACCATCGCCCGCGAATGACGCAGACCACAAGACGTTCACGCGCCAGCAGATCGGAGGACGAGACCATCTTCCCGTCGTGATCAGGAAGCTCGAATGCGGGCGCTTTCGCGCCAACCGGAAGAATGTTCGCCGCAAGCTGCCGAGCCTTCAGTTCGTCCACAACCTGCGCGTGAATCGCCTGCGTCTCAGCGGGAACGTACTTCGCGATCAATTCCTTGCGCTCGGCAAAGATCTCCCGCAGCGGGCGAATGTCAGTTGCAGGACCGGATTCTTCCAGCGAACGCCACTTCATGCTCGCCCATCATGCCATACCTGACAGCCCGGGCGTGTGGAGGTTCCGTCTCCAAACGAATGATTGCAGCTCACCTCGCCGCGGAGTATATTGCTTCGAGCCGATTCGTTTGCTTACGATTGCGTTCGTTTATTTACGGAGAGCGGCCCATGTTCCGATTGTCGCTGCACACGCTTCTGAGTGTCATCTGCATCCTTACGATCTCCCTGGCGCAGGAACCTTCCACCAAGGCTCGCACTCAGTTCTTCCCGAACACGACCGACGGCATTCATCTGGAGATGGTCTTCAACTACAACCTCGCTGACCTGAAAAATGAACTCGGACACGTGGACATGGTCTGGGGAGCAAATTATCCCTTGCAGCCTCCGGGCGTCTACAACACCGCTTACATTCCTTATTCGGTGGACAACTTCACCAACACGGTCGCGTGGTACCAGCAGCATCATCCGGATTGGCTCGAGTATCTGTGCGATCGAAAGACACTGGCATTTGAGTTTGGTGCGACGACACTTGCGCCGATTGATTTTGCTAATCCCGCGGTGCAGGCTTATCAATGGCATAACTGGGTGGATGCACCACTCGCCCAAGGCTTTGAGGGGATCGCCGTCGATACCATGTCGGCCAGCGCCAACTGGGGACGCTGCGGGCACTACGATCTTTCCGGCAACTGGGTGCAGCAGTATACGGGCAAATTGGATGATCCTGCCTACCAGCACGACGAACTCGAGTGGGAAGCCGCAACGTACAGCCACGTTCACCACTATTCAAAGACCGCAACCATGCAGGTGAATGTCTCCTACGAGTTTGGATATTCGCGCGAAGTGAATCTTCGTCTGATGACGACTGCCGATCTGCTCTTCGACGAGCGCGGTTTCACCAACTACGGCTCTGCGCCCGATGTCCCGCCTCCGACGCAATGGCAGCAGATCATGGACGTGCTGCAATACGTGAAGTCCAAGGGCGTCTGCTACATGACCAACGGCGAAGAGTCCTACCTCAGCGCGGACATTCCGCAATCCGCGCGGCTCTGGGCGATTGCGAACTACCTGCTGGTCAATAATGGTTGCACCTACATGTACATGACGGGATTCCTGGACGGAGGGCAGGATTACGGATCGCTGGTCCTGTTTCCCGAATATTCGATTCCTATCGGCCATCCGACTGATCCGATGGTGAAAACGCAGGGAATCTGGGGACGCAAGTATTCAGGAGGCCTGGCGCTGGTGAATCCCCACAGCACGGCCAAGACGGTCGTTTTGCCGGAAGGTTCCTACGCGGATGTGAACGGAAATGCGGTGGGCCCAGTCGTCACGATGGAGCGGCAGACAGGATTGGTCCTGCTTACCGTGCCGGAGAATTGATCATCCCTGATGACTGGCCACTACGCTATTCACTGCCTTTACATTCCTGGCAGCTTCATTCCTGCGAGCCTCCGCGCGAAGCTCGGCTTGCCCATCTGCTTGAACATCTTCTTCATCTGGGCATACTGGCGCAAAAGGTTGTTCACTTCCTGAATGGTCGTGCCTGAGCCGCGGGCGATGCGTTTACGCCGGCTGCCGTTGATGACTTCGTGATGGTTGCGTTCGTGAGAGGTCATCGAATTGATGATGGCCTCGACGCGGTTGATCTGCTTCTCGTCGACATTGTCAGCAGCCTTTTGAAGTCCTGAAAACGGACCTATCGACGGCAGCATCCCCATCAGGTTCTTCATCGACCCCATTTTCTTCACTTGCCGTAACTGGTCCCGGAAGTCTTCGAGCGAGAAGCCGTCGCCCGACAGTGCCTTCGACGCCATCTCCTGCGCTTTCTTCTTATCGATCTGCTGCTCGGCGCGCTCGATCAGCGACAGGATGTCGCCCATCCCGAGAATGCGCGACACAATGCGGTCGGGATGAAACGGCTCGAGCGCGTCATACTTTTCGCCGACGCCGATAAACTTGATCGGCTGTCCCGTAACTTGCCGGATCGACAGCGCCGCGCCGCCGCGCGCATCGCCGTCCATCTTCGTCAATACCACCCCGGTCAGCGACAGCTTCTTGTGGAACTCTTCGGCCGAGCGCACCGCGTCTTGTCCGGTCATCGCGTCAGCAACGAACAGAATCTCCGACGGATTCAGCAGCTTCTTCAACGACTGCATCTCGTCCATCAAATCATCGTCAATGTGCAAGCGTCCGGCGGTATCGACGATCAGCACATCGCAACCGGAAACCACTGCTTCGCGCCTCGCTTCCTTCGCCAGTCGCTCCACATCGGCGGAGTTCGATTGCGGGCGAGCGTTCTCGCCCTCGCCATCGCGGACGTACGCGTCCGCGGCTACGTGACCTTCGTAGATGTGCGCTTTCACCGCCTGCGCAACCACTTTCAACTGCTCGCGCGCCGCGGGACGGTACACGTCAACCGAAACCAGCAGCGGGCGGTGTCCGCCATTCTTTAGCCAGTTCGCCAGCTTGCCCGACGTGGTCGTTTTGCCGGAGCCTTGCAGTCCGGCCATCAGAATCACCGTCGGCGGCTGCGATGCGAACTTCACGCGTGCGGTGTCTTTGCCGAGGATGTCGACCAGTTCGTCGCGCAGGATCTTGATGACCTGCTCTCCGGGCGACAGAGCGGTCATAACTTCCTGGCCAACGGCCTTGGCGCGGATCTGGTCGATCAGCTGCTTGACGACTTTGAAGTTGACGTCAGCCTCAAGCAGCGCCAGCCGGATTTCGCGGAGCGCCTCGTCAATGTTCTCCTCGGTGAGCGTTGCTTGCCCGCGGAGCGTCTTGAAGGCGCGTTGAAGTTTTTCCTGTAGATTCTCAAACATAGGATTTAGCTATTTTAACAGCGGTGACACTTTTCGCCCGATCGGCAGTATTGCAACGACGCAACGGAGGATTTATTCGACTTTCGGTCGGATCATCTCAAATCGCTGTGTGGTTCGGGTGTATTGAACTCCTCCCATGCGGCCGATCAGGTCGAGCGAATCGCGGTCGAGCTTTCCCTGCTTCCAGTGAGCGTCTGCGACGTGGATCGCGACGATTTCTCCGATCACGAGGCTGCTGCTCCGGGGCGAGGTCGAGAAATCCAGAATTTGATAAAGCTTGCATTCGAAGCTCACGGGCGAACCCTCGACTCGCGGAGGCTTGACGACAGTCGACGGAGCAGGTTCAACCCGGGCCAGCTCGAACTCATTAACGGAAGCTTCGTATTCGCCACTCGTTAGGTTCATGGCTTCGGCGAGTTCGAAGCTGACGGTGTTGATCACAAATTCTTTGGTCTCGCGGATGTTGCGCAGGATGTCTTTGGCTTCTCCGTGAATTGAGCTGGATTGCTTGGACGACCGCAGTCCCGGAGCAAACGCGAGCAGCGGAGGCTCTACGCAAACGCAGTTGAAGAACGAGAACGGAGCAAGGTTCGGTTTCCGGAGGCGCTGAGCGTGGACACCCACGCGATGGGCCGGGGCACAACCGCATTGATGATGAGAGCGTAAAGTTCGCTGTGAGAAAGATCGGAAACCGTGAGGTTCATCTCAAAAAGTATATCTTCGCGTCGCGGCTGGAGGTTACGCTAGAGTGCAGGCGTCCCTACTGGTGGGTGTCCGGCAAGCGCGCCGGGCTCTCACCGACCGCACCTTCGGCGCCGGGAAAATTGGAGACGGAACGGCATTTTCGGGATCGCCGGTTTGGCCTATAGTAGCCGTGTAAATCAGAACAGAGGGGTCGTGCCGGATGAATTGTTCCAGAGTCAGGCGTTTTCTTCGTCTCGCCCAATGCATTTTACTGTGGACCACTTGTGCTTTGGCCGGGGCCCAGCAGGCTCAGAATCATGCGCAGCCTTCGGCCGGTGAACATCCCATGCCGCGAATCGTGCAGAAGGACGGGCGCTATGCCTTGCTGGTCGATGGCGCGCCTTACCTGATTCTGGGAGCGCAGGTGAACAACTCAAGCGCCTGGCCGGCCATGATGCCGAAAGTCTGGCCAGCAATCGAATACCTGCACGCCAATACTATCGAGATGCCCGTCTATTGGGAGCAGTTTGAGCCCGAACAGGGACGCTTTGATTATTCCCTGGTCGACACTTTGTTGAGTCAGACGCGGGCTCACCATCTCCATCTTGTCCTGTTGTGGTTCGGCACGTGGAAGAATGGCAGCTCGCATTACCGGCCGGAGTGGATGAAACGAGCGCCGGAGCGGTATCCGCTGATGACGGGGGCCAACGGACGTCCGCTGGATTCTCCGTCACCGTATTCAGCCGAGGCGCTGCAAGCGGATATCCGGGCGTTCACGGCCCTGATGCGGCATCTGAAGGCCATAGATGCCGAACATACAGTGCTGATGGTGCAGGTGGAGAACGAGCCGGGGACATGGGGCAGCGTCCGAGACTATTCGCCGGCGGCACAGAAATTGTTCGAATCCCCGGTGCCACATGAGTTGTTGACCGCTTTGCACAAAGAAACCTTGGCTGAAGGAACTTGGCAAGCAGTCTTCGGAGACGACGCGGAAGAATTCTTTCATGCATGGTCGGTCGCGAGGTACATCGAGCAGGTTGCGGCGGCAGGGAAGGCAGCGTATCCATTGCCGCTCTATGTCAATGCCGCGTTGCGGAATCCACTGGTCCCGAGCCGTCCTCCGAGCTATGAAAGCGGCGGGCCCACCGACAACGTGATCCCCATTTGGAAGGCAGCGGCTCCATCGATTGATCTGGTCGCGCCTGACATTTACATGAACGAAAATGCACAGTATCTGAAGGTTCTGGATCTTTATCATCGTTCCGACAACGCTCTGTTGGTTCCCGAAACCGGGCAGGATCCGACCTACGCGCCTTATTTCTTTGCGGCGCTCGGGCACCAGGCGATCGGATTCTCGCCGTTCGGACTGGATTACACCAAGTATGCGAATGCTCCGTTGGGAGCGACGTCCATTACGGAAGAATCGCTGGCGCCGTTCGCGCTCAACTACAAATTGGTCGGGCCGATGGATCGCGAAATTGCGCGGCTGAACTTTGAGGGTAAGTTGCAGGCCGTCGTCGAAAAGAAGGGAGAACCCCGGCAGTCGATGGAATTCGGTCCATGGGCGGTCACCGTGTCGTATGGACTGGGACAGTTTGGATCGGGCGATCCTCGGGGTAATCCTGAACCCACTGGCCGGGCCTTGGTGGCGCAGCTTGGGGAGAATCAGTTTCTGGTTGCCGGATTCTTCTGCCGCGTCGATTTTCGGGTGAGCGATGCGGCGTCGGGAAAGCAACGCCAATTCGTACGCGTGGAAGAAGGCACGTATGACGCCGGAAATTTCCATCCGATTCGGATTTGGAATGGCGACCAGACGGACTGGGGACTCAACTTTGCTTCGGCACCTCAAGTGGTAAGAGTGTCGGTAGGGATGTATTAGAGGCGGCGTTGCGGAGATCAGAATCCCCACCCTGTCTTGCAAAAGCTGTGATACGTAGGACGGGGGAGCCTTCTGGCCAACATTCCTTAGGGTGCGGTGAAGACTTCTTTTGCGGCGATCACAGTGTTCGAGTGAATTGTGACAGTGTCTTCTATGTTTTTCGCGTATCCGCCTGCGTAGGTGACCATCACCGGAATATTTTTCGCGCGGGCTACCTGAAAGACTAGTCGGTCGCGCTTTTTCAATCCTTCGATCGTCAGTTCGAGGCCACCGAGCTGATCTTCTTTGTACGGGTCCGCTCCGGCGATGTAGCAGAGCAGGTCAGGCTCAAACTGGCGGAGGCCGGAACTGAGGGCGTTGTCGAGCCAGGCGAGGTAATCGTCGTCGCCGATGCCGTCGGGCAGGTCGACATCGATCGAGGATGGCGGCTTGTACTGCGGGTAGTTGTTATGTTGATGCAGCGAGATGGTGAAGACGTCGCCTGCGTGAGCTCCACGCATTTTGGTCTTGGCGGCGGCTGGCTGCGTGAGAGTAGAAGTCGAGACCGACGGGAGCGGAACGCTTTCGGTGCGCGTGCCGGCAAAGATCGCGGCGGTGCCGTTGCCCTGATGCACGTCGCAATCGACCGTCATCGCAGTGCGGATCTTGTCATCGCGCTGGAGGCGGCGAATGGCGACCGCGACGTCGTGGATCATGCAGAATCCTTCGCCGTGGTCAGCGTGGGCGTGGTGGAAGCCACCGCCGATGCTGATCGACACTTTGTCTGTGAGGGCCTGGCGGGCGGCGAGGATTGATCCGCCGGCGGCGAGCCAGAAGGCTTCGACAAGATCGCGTGAGTAAGGGACTTCCATTTCCATTTCTTCGCGCGGGGTGAGCGTGCCGGTTTTCAGCTTTTGTACGTAGTCGGGTGTGTGGACCAGCAAGATGTCTTGATCGGTCGCGGGCTGGGGTTCTAGGAAATCGTTCGCTTCGGCAACACCGGTTGCGATTAAGCGATCCCGGACGCGGCGATATTTTTCTGCGGGGAAGACGTGGTTGCCGATGGGCAGGTAGTAGGCGTCGCTATAGATAAGCTTGAAGGGGAGCACTACAGCACTCAGCTGTCAGCACTCAGCTTGGGCCAACGCTGAGGGACCTCATATAATACGCGCGAAAACGAGCGCTTGGCAGTTGGCAATTAGCGCAACGAAGCTTGGCGTGAGCGACGGGCCAGCCGGGAATTCGCGCCCCAGCTCTGTAGCAGAAGTTGCTGACCTTGCTCCGATCACCCCGTCCTATTTCTGGATCGACCCGATGACCAATCTAAGCAGTAAAGCTCCAGCCCCTCCGATGCCGCCTGCCATCATCGTAACTCTGAAGATGATCCGCACGACTTTTTCACTTGTAACTAATTGGGGTGGCAATCGTCCAGCCCCCAGTTGCCAGGAGATCCACCATCCGAGGGTTGAGTCAATCAAGCCTACGATGAGACCCGCAAGCGCGCCGAAGCCGATCGACTTGATCAGGTCCGGGTATCCCGCTTGGGATGCAATCGCAGCAGCTGTTGCCCAAAAAAGACATGAGATAGGAGCAAGTCGGGCATAGCGGATCTTCCATCGTTGTGACGCGAACGAGCCTACGGTATCCAAGCTCAGTACCGCAATGACGCCGCCGAGAACTCCCAGTGGAAAAATGGCCATGAGTCTTTTAGCGGTTCCCTCCATACCTGACCGCGGTTTCGGCCCTGTTGTGATTGCGTTTCTTACCGCTTCTTTGGCTGCACGGTGGGGGAGACCATGGGCCGACGGACCGGGACGATCGCGCCTTTCGAGGGATCGGCTGCGGCGTTGGCGCGAGTCAGGACTTCCTGCTGGATGTATTGCACGAATTCCTGGATCTGGTGCTGCATTTCTTCCATGCGCTCGCGCATTTGCAGAATGATCGCCATGCCGGCGATGTTCACGCCGAGATCGCGAGCCAATGACAGGATGAACTCCAGGCGTTGCAGGTCCTCGTCGGTGTAGAGGCGCGTGTTGCCTTCGGTGCGCGAGGGCTTGAGCAGTCCTTCGCGTTCGTAAAGCCGCAGCGTTTGCGGATGAATGCCATACATCTCGGCAACGGACGAGATCATGTAGGCACCCTTGGATTTACGTTTGGTCATGAAGTCCCGCGTCTGATTCTAGCAGCCGTCCGAATTCTTCCTAGTTCCTTGGAGAATCCCTGCCAAACGTACGGAACGCAAATGCATCAAAGTCTCGGAGGAAATTCATGGATAACGACAAAACTCTAAGTGTGTTGGAAGACCTCATCGAAACTTGTAAAGACGCGCAAAAGGGCTATCAGGATGCGGCGGAGCATGTAAAGCGGCCGGACCTGAAGACCTTTTTCAACGAGCAGCGGCTGGAACGCGGTCAATTTGCCGAGGAGCTGCGGCACGAATATTCGCGTCTGGGTAAGCCCGACAAGAAGCCCTCGGGATCGGTCGCGGCAGCGTTGCATCGCGCCTGGATCGACACGAAAGTCGCGATGGGCGGCGGAGACAAAACTATCCTCGAATCGGTTGAGTCGGGCGAAGACAAGGCCAAGGAGAGCTACCGGAAGGCATTGTCGGAGCCGTTGCCGGCAGATGTCGCGCAGATTGTGCGCAGGCAGGCAGACAGCGTCCAGCGTGCGCATGACAAAGTGAAGATGCTTCGAGATCAAGCAAAAGCGGCGGCGTAGCCTGTAGGAGCTACTCGCAAACTAGCTGGCCACGGATTCACAGATTCAAACGGATGAACTATCCGCGAGGATCGGTGAAATCCGTGGCCTGATTTTCTATGCTGCCGGTTGCGGTTTCTTTGCCGCCGGAACGGACCACCCTTGCGGCTTCAGCGTGTGGTTAACCAAGTAAGCCACGAAACCTGCCGCAATGAGGATCATTCCGAAGGAGAACGAGCTCATGTTGAGGATCTGCTCGTGCTCGCTGCGGACTACGGAGAAGCCGAGCAGGAGCATGGGCGGAATCCCGATGGCGATCGCTCCGAATAGCCCGCCGGGAACTCGGAACGGCCGCGGCAGTTCCGGTTCGCGGAAGCGCAGCACCGCCAGCGCCACGAATTCCAGGAAGAGGCTGGCGCCGTAGAGAAGGATATCGAGCGTGACCAGTCGGGCGAAGCCGAGGCCGAGGCACATCGCCCAGCCGATAGCGAGCGCTATGATGGCGACCCACGGGGCTCGCGATTTCTTTTGCAGCTTGCCGAAAACTGCCGGCAGCATACCATCTTGGGCCATCGCCAGAGGCAGACGCGAATAGCTCATTACGAGCGCGTTGAACATGCCGAAGGCGCTGATCAGGCCGCCAAGCACGACTCCGACGCGGAGGAGCGGTCCGCCGATCAGGCCGGCGATGTCCGCCCACGAACCCGTTTCCCAGGCAGTCGGCTTCAGGCCGGTCATCCACATCGCGGCGAACGGCAGGATGTAGCTGACAGCCACGATGCACACCGCAACCAGCATGGCGCGGGGGTAAGTCCGCTGCGGGCGCTCGACTTCGGTGGCGATGGTCGAGGCGTTGTCCCATCCCATGTAGTTCCACATGCAGATGAGGAGGCCTCCGAGAATATCAACCGTTGAGGTGGTCGGCTTGGTGACTGCATTCGCCAGCGCTCCAAGCTTGAAGGGCGCGAGCACGACGATCGCGGCGAAGGGGGCCGACAGGGCGAGGAACAGCCAGAGCGAGGTCAGGGAGACGACCTTCACGCCGGCAATATTCAGGAGAGCGCAGGCAATGACAACCGCGAGAGCAACCCACCACCCACGATTCGCTTCCTGAAACCACGGGAACATTCGGGTCAGGTAGGCGACGAACAGGGTGGGATAGATCGCCATATCGAAAATCGAGGCAATAAGCGAGAGCCAGGCTTCCTGGAATCCCCAGAAGTTGCCCATCGCGCGGCGGACCCAGGCGTAGTACCCGCCTTCAAAGGGCAGCGCGCTCGACAGCTCGCCGATCATGAAGGCTGTGGGCAGGCTCCAGAGCAGCGGGGTGATGAGCAGAATCAGGATGGCCCGTCCGTAACCGGCGCCATGCACGATGTCTTCGGTGCCATAAGTTCCGCCCGACACCATAAAGAAGGTGGCGGCGACCAGGGGCCAAAGCGTGAGGCGTACGAATTTTTTCCGGTTGGGGACTGCAGCGAGAGGCTGGAGATTGTCGGATTGTTGACGCGGGGCGCTAGCTGTTGCCAATTTCTATGGCTTCCTCCTCGAAGCGACTCACTCTCACCACCGCGTCTCCCTTGAATTTCGTGTCGCGGCTCCCGGGTAGGATGCGATTCCCGGACATTTCGGCGAAGTTAGTTCGCATTTGTGAGATTACGGGAAATTTCCACAGATGCAAGATTTTTTTCGGATTTTTCGTGAAATTTTGTAAGCGGGAGGCGGGGGACGACAGTAACGAGTTGCCGCTTCCGGCGCCCAGTTCCCGTCAGAGGGCACAGCAGAACGCGGGGGATCTGGCGTTTTCTTTGCCGCGATTTCTGAAAAAGCCGATTGTTGCGGTCGCCTCCATGAGTGTTTATGATGCCGCGAAGTTTCACAGGAGGGGTTCGATGAGATTACCGTTTCTCGTTGTCGCTCTATCTTTGGCTGCCTTCACTGGGGTGCAGCCGTGCCTCGCGCAAAACGCCTTCACACCCGACCAGGTGAAATGGGGGCCGGCTCCGCCGACTGTTCCCGCTGGAGCGCAACTTGCCGTCGTGGAAGGGGACCCGATGGCAGCGACCGGCGACTTCACGGTTCGCCTGAAAATGCCGGACGGCTACAAGTTTCCGCCACACACGCACCCGCACCGGGAGAACGTGACTGTGCTGTCAGGCACGCTCAAGGTTGGTATGGGGGACCAATTCGACGATAGCAAGATGATGAGCTTCGGGGTGGGCAGCTTCATTTATGTCGATCCAACCATGCACCATTATGCCGGGGCTTCGGGGGAGACTGTAATTCAGATTCACGGGGCATCGCCGTTGCAGATCAATTACATCAATCCGGCGGATGATCCCAGCAAGAAGAAGTAAGTCAGTCCCGTCGTTGTCATCCTGAGGGAAGTGTATCGCCGTCGACTGCCGAGAGGCTGACGGCAGATCGTATAGGTGCTTCGGCCGCCAGAAGCGCGGCCCTCAGGATGACAAGTTTTTCCGCAGATACGGATGACTGGACTACACCTTCGTCCAGAGGTCGGCTCTTGGGTCTTCGGGGTTTAGTTTCGCTAGTTCGCGCAGCAGTTCTTTTGTCCGCTCGTCTCTTGGCATCGGGACCGTTACCGTGATCTCGACGATCTCGTCTCCGCGGACGCCTTCTCGTGTCGCCGACGGCACACCTTTTTCCCTCAGCCGAAGTTTCTGACCCGACTGCGTGCCCGGAGGAATCTTCAGGAGGGCGCGGCCGTCGATGGTTGGAACTTCGATCTTTGCCCCCAGCGCGGCTTCTGCCGCGCTTACGGGAACCGTCAGGGAAATATCGTCTCCGTCGCGATGGAAGATTGGGTGGTCTCCGGTGCGGATGATCGCGTAGAGATCGCCGGGCGTTCCGCCATGCGCTCCGGCATTGCCTTTGCCAGGCAGGCGAATGCGCTGCCCGTCACGAGTGCCGGCTTTGATTCGAACTTCGAGCGGTTCGGTATTCGTGACCGTACCTTCGCCATGGCAAGTCGGACAGGTGGTCAGATTCTTTCCGGTACCGTGGCAGCGCGGGCACTGCACGTTGAACTTCATCCGTCCGCCAGTCTGGGTGATCTGACCGGTACCGTTGCACTCCGGACACTTGCCGGGAGCCTCGAGAGCGCCTTGTCCGTGGCACTGCGGACAAACATCTTGCCGAGTGATGTTGAGACGCATCACGCCGCCGCGGATGGCCGTCCAGAAAGGCACATTGACCTGATATTCAAGATCGGTGCCGGGTTCGGGGCCTTCTTCTGCCTGCGCGCCGCGTCCGCCTCCGAAGATAGAGCCGAAAATGTCGCGAAAACTGCCGCCACTGCCGGACGTTCTCTGTCCGCGGCCGGAATTGTTGACCAGGTCTGAGAAATCAAATCCACCGAAATCGAAGGGAACTCCTTGGGCTCCCGGCTGCTGGGCGCCTCCTTGAAATCCGCCGGGGAAGCCAGCTCCGCTGTTGCCGCCGGCGCGCGCGTAGGCTTCCGCGGTGGCCGGATCGATGTTGTCGGAGTAAAAGCCAACCTGATCGTAGATTTTGCGCTTCTTGGGATCGCTGAGAACTTCGTTGGCTTCGGAGATCGACTTGAACTTCTCTTCGGCGGATTTGTCGCCCGGGTTGACGTCGGGATGGAACTTACGCGCCAGCTTGCGGAAAGCTTTGCGGATGTCGTCCGCCGAAGCAGACTTCTTCACGCCGAGAATTTCGTAATAATCTTTTTTGGTTGCTGTTGCCATTCGAAGTCCTGGCGCAGCGCCGGGCCGTGCGCACAGAAGTCGGCGAGGCGCCTCATTCGATTCTTAGTTCACAATCTTGCGTCTGTCTTTATCTTCTACCACGAGGGTTGACTCCTCGACCCACGCCTCGTCCACATAGACCGGGATCTGCCGGGTTCCGGTCGGAGTTTCGACCATCACGAGCCATTGCCGCTCATTTTCAGCGAGGCTGAGGAAATAGGTTTCGTTGTTTACCTGGAAGTCCAATGGATTCTCCCCCAAAAAGAATCTTGGCCACGGACTCTCGCGGATCTTCACGGATTCTTGATCCCGTGGACATCCGCGTCGATCCGTGGCCGTAGTGCTTATTTCTTGTCTTCTACGTCCACGTACTCGGCGTCGATGACGCCTTCGTCTTTCTTCTGGCCCGAACCGTTGCTGCCCGGATCAGGTCCACCCGCGGTCGGCCCTGCGCCCGGACCCGCTTGCGCGCCACCTGCAGGCTGAGCAGCTTTGTACATCTGCTCGGCCAGCTTGTGCGAAGCGGCGGTCAGCGTCTCGCGAGCCTTATCCATCTGCGCCTTGTCGTTGGACTCGAGCGCCTTCTTGGCATCGGCCAGTGCGTTTTCAACGTCGCCGCGTTCGGAGCCGGAGATCTTGTCTCCCTGCTCCTTGAGCATCTTCTCGATGTTGTAAACCATCGAGTCGAGCTGATTCTTGGCCTCGATCGAATCGCGCTGCGCCTTGTCTTCGGCGGAGTGCGCGTCCGCTTCTTTCGCCATGCGCTCGACTTCTTCCTTCGACAAGCCAGAAGAAGACGTAATCGTGATCTTCTGGTCCTTTTGCGTGGCCATGTCTTTCGCGGTCACGTTGAGGATGCCGTTGGCGTCGATGTCGAACGTCACTTCAATCTGCGGTACCCCGCGCGGTGCCGGCGGAATTCCGGTCAAGTGGAACTTGCCCAGAGTCCGGTTCTGCGCCGCCATCGGACGTTCTCCCTGCAGCACGTGAACTTCGACTGAGGTCTGGCTGTCGGCCGCGGTCGAGAACGTCTCCGTCTTTTTGGTCGGAATCGTCGTGTTGCGCGGGATCATCGGCGTCGAAACGCCGCCCAGAGTTTCAATCGAGAGCGATAGCGGAGTCACGTCCAGCAAGAGCAGGTCTTTCACTTCGCCTTTGAGCACGCCGCCCTGAATGGCTGCGCCGATCGCGACCACTTCGTCCGGGTTGACACCCTTGTGGCCTTCGCGTCCGAAGAGCTCTTTCACGAGCGCCTGGATGCGGGGCATGCGGGTCTGTCCGCCAACGAGAACAACTTCGTTGATCTTGCTGGTATCGACGCCGGCGTCCTTCATGCACTGCTTGCACGGTCCGACCGAGCGCTGAATGATGTCTTCCACCATGCCTTCGAGCTTCGCCCGGGTCAGTTTCTTGACCAGGTGCTTGGGACCGCTCGCATCCGCCGTGATGAAGGGCAGATTGATTTCAGTCTCCATCGTGGTGGAGAGCTCGATTTTGGCGCGTTCCGCCGCGTCACGCAGACGCTGCAGAGCCATCTCGTTGCCCTTGCCACGAAGGTCGAGGCCTTCGTCCTTCTTGAATTCGTCGATGAGCCAATCCACCAGGCGCTGGTCGAGGTTGTCGCCGCCGAGGTGTGTATCACCGTTGGTGGCTTTGACTTCGATCACGCCTTCGCCGACTTCAAGAATCGAAATATCGAACGTGCCGCCGCCGAAATCGTAGACAGCAATGGTTTCGTCCTTCCCTTTGTCGAGACCGTAAGCGAGGGCGGCTGCCGTGGGCTCGTTGATGATGCGCTTCACTTCAAGGCCGGCAATCTGTCCGGCGTCTTTTGTCGCCTGACGTTGCGCGTCATTGAAGTACGCCGGAACGGTTATTACCGCTTCGGTCACCTTCTCGCCGAGATAGTCTTCGGCCGCCTTCTTCAGCTTCTGTAGAATCAGCGCGGAGATCTGGGGCGGAGTGTATTCCTTCCCCTGCGCCAAGACGGCAACATGGTCGCCGGACTGGACGACCTTGTAGGGCACCATCTTGATCTCTTCGGTGACTTCGTCATAGCGGCGTCCCATGAACCGCTTGATCGAATAAACAGTGTTTTCGGGGTTGGTGATCGCCTGCCGTTTTGCCACCTGGCCGACGAGGCGTTCGCCCGTCTTGGTAAAGCCAACTACGGAAGGCGTGGTTCGCCCTCCTTCTTCATTTGCGATGACCTTGGGCTC
This sequence comes from uncultured Acidobacteriota bacterium, assembly GCA_963700225.1. GTDB lineage: Bacteria > Acidobacteriota > Terriglobia > Terriglobales > Acidobacteriaceae > Sulfotelmatobacter. Next base: position 173,233 of record CAVOWU010000004.1, on the reverse strand, counting down.
GCCGCCTTCCATAACTGCTACGCAGGAATTGGTGGTGCCGAGGTCAATTCCGATAATCTTCGACATAGAACATCCCTCCTAAACTCGATAAGTGCTTTATAATCAATATCTATTTGATTGCGCCGGATATCATCCTATGACCTGAGTGAATCGTTGTCAAGTTTTAGATGAGCTGGAAGGGCGGAAGGTTGCGAGTTTTTGGAGCGATTGAGGTTGACCCCGCCGCCTGGAGCAAGTTCTTAAGCGGATTTGCTGAATGCGGAGGTCATGGTTGCTTTCACAAAATCCGGACTGCTCCGGTTCAAGCACTGGAGCGCCGCGGGTTTGACGGCGAGGCTCGCGTTCCGTGGTATCTCCCCACTCCCGGCGACTACGCCCGCAGGCTAGAGCGCGCAGGGTTTCGCGTCGATAGCATTGCACTCATCCCGCGTCCGACTCCTTTGCCGGGCGACATCATTAGTTACTTGGAAACTTTCGCTCTCAACTTTTTTCAGGGCTTCTCCGACGAAGCCCGCAGCGACTATCTGCAGGAAGTGCGGACGGTCTTGGAGCCGCAACTTCGTGATGCCGATGGACGCTGGGTGGCCGACTACGTACGACTGCGATTCGCGGCAACCAAAGCTCGTGAACAATCCCAAAGTTGACGTCAAATCGCGAATCACTGATTGACGCTCGGATCAGCCTCATGGTCCGGATAACTTTTCGCATTCTGCCTAACGGAACCGTCCGTCGCTCCTTGTTAGTAAACGAGAGCCGATTAAGCTCGCTTTATACTTTTCGAAATGGCGACAAACGGCAGCTTGGGCCCGGTAAATATCAGGAAATCAGTGAGTAAAGTGGCTGCATTCGGCAGGGGGATTTGGCGATACTGGCGTCTTGGCGAGCCCACGCCTGAAACCAACGATATCGTGCAAAAGCTCTATGCATACACTGATGGGCGGTCGAACGACATTCTCTTCAGGATTCTGGAATCGAAACGAAAAGATCCCGACTTAAGCTTCGACTGGGATGGAACTTCTCTCGTCACCGATGCTGGCAGTTCGGACGCGAGCATCGAAGAAGTGGTTCGTACCCTCAAAGAAGACGGGGTAGTTGTCATTCCGCCGCGGCTCAACAAAGATGCAATTCAAGATCTATATTCGCTGGCTCTGTCATCTCCGCTGACGACGCGAACGTACGGTCCTCTTAAGGCAGATCATGTTCCCGGAACCCAATCGACAATTCCAGTGGCTGATACAGGGACGAGTAATGGAATCGACCCATCCGATCCCCGATATTCTTGCTATGAAATCTCTCGGGAGCGGTTGCTGGAAAATCAGTATCTTCAGCGTCTCTTGTGCGATCCCTATCTTCTCGCGGTCGCAACCCGCTATCTCGGCGTCTTCCCGGTGATTACAAAACCGGACATGTGGTGGGATACGGATTTCCTCCCTCCTGGTCTGCGGCCACGTCCGTTCCACGTTGATTCAGGATGCTTGCGTTGGTTAAAGGTCGGGGTGAACTTGACCGACACAACCCTTGATTCTCCGCATTTCGTCTATGTGAAAGGTTCCCATCGCCCGAATCCGGCGACGAGGCCCTTGACTAGGCGTTTGGCGAGTCGGATGAACTTGAGCGACAGTGAAGTCCAAGAGGTCTGCCCGGAGAAGATTGTCCATATCACGGCACCAGCCGGATCGATCACATTGGCCGACACCCGAGGTGTGCACAAGGGCGAGTTATCCCTGCGAGGACACCGGTTGATTCTGTATTTTGGTCTTGAGGGAAGCGCCTTCAACAATATCGACAAGCCGATCCCGTTGAATAAAGTCGGAAGCGAACTTAGCAAGGCGATGAGCGCTCGGCCTTTCAGCTATCAATTCTTCCGCGCAGTGCACTGAAGAAGCTGACTGCAAGCTAGAGGGATGCCCCTTCAGCCATCGAGGCTGTCCGAGGTCAATAAGCGTAAACGCCTTCTTACATCCAGAATGGCGCGAGTCACTCGGTTTGATACCTGCGGCGGATCATGCTAAAAGCAATCAATGCCCATCCCCATTCTTCGTCGTCTTGGTAAATCCTGCATTGTCTTGGCGTTGGGACGAGAAACCAGGCCACGCAAGATACTTCGAGGACTCGCTTCGGGATATTGGATCCGCGTTTCGCCTGTCGATCGTCTTGGGTATCTACTAGGAACCAATGAGCCACACTTGCAGCGGATTATCAGAGAGCACGTTGTGCCGGGCGACACCGTCTATGACATCGGAGCAAACATCGGTTACGTTTCTCTTTCACTGGCGAAATCCGTCGGACCCACCGGGCGTGTCATCGCCTTCGAACCTGTTCCGAAAAACGTGGATGATTTTCGAGAAAGCATCAGAATCAATCAACTCGCTAACGTACAATTGCTGGAATTTGCGGCTTCCGACCGGCGTGGCGAGGCGGTGATTCGAATTGCCGAGAACCTGTCCACCGCAAGTTTGGTTTGGCATCGAAAGAACCCCGATGCGCTTCTGCTTACAATCAGAACAGTTCAAATTGACCAACTGGTCGAATCCGGCGATCTTGGTTATCCAAAGTTTGTAAAAATTGATGTCGAAGGCGCTGAAGGCAGTGTGCTGAAGGGTATGCAACGGACGGTCGCTGCTGCCATGCCGGTGCTATTCATTGAATCTTCGGAAGCGGGTCGCGAGACAACTTGGACTTTGCTACGGGAGCTAGGGTATCAATGCCAGTCGGCTATCACCCGCAAGCCAGTAAATACGATTGAGGAATACCATCATTCGGATTTTCTTTGGCTTCCCACGAAGCCTTCCCGAATTGCCTAGCTGTCGCAATATCTCGATTGCACTGCTTGACCCAGACGGCCATTCTCATTTGACCGAACCTCATTGTTTTTGACGACCTCTTGCTTCTACGTGCCGCTCCGCCAGGATTTTGTATCAGCACCGGCCCTGAATATCCGCACCGATCAACCGCTATCGAGCATGCTGGCCGCGCTTACTCGTGAAGTACATGCCTTGGACCCCAACCTCGCGCTGTACGAGATGATTACCCTCAGCTCAGCTTTATTTCTTCGCGCGGAGATCGAAGCAGGTACTCCTTTCAGATTATTGACTGGCCTTCGAGCGTCCCTATAATCGCCGCACTTCTATCTGTGGGCGAATTCTTGCGAGCGTTCTCCAGAATGCTCGATGGGAAATTGTTTTGCGAAATCAATTGTGGTTCGTGAGGACAAATGGGGAGAAGCATGCCTAGCGCGCGAACGCTGACGCTGTTCCTGATGGCTCTTCTGACTAGTTTGAATGTTTCAGGACAGCAAATCACGGGAAGCATTCGCGGAAGTGTGTCGGATCCGAGCGCGGCGATCGTGCAGGGTGCGACGGTCACCGCAAAGCACACTGAGACCGGCTTGATTCGCACTTCGGTGACGGATCGCCAGGGAGAGTACGTCCTGGTCGAACTCCCGATCGGACACTACCAGTTAGAAGTGCGCGCGCCGGGATTCCAGAAATACCTGCAGCAAGGCATCTCCCTTGACGTCAACGAAACTGCGACGGTGAGCATTCATCTCAAGCTCGGTGCGGAAACGCAGCAGGTGGAAGTGAGCGCCGATGCCGCGCTGGTGCAGAGCACGGTCAGCAGTCTCGGTCAAACCGTGATGGAACACGAGATTCTCGACCTGCCGCTGGATGGGCGCAACTTTTCTCAGCTCGGAATTCTTCAGCCGGGCGTGGTGCCTTTGACGCCCGGACTCCTCGAAGCCGGAGGTCCGGCGCGACAGAACCAGGCGTATGCCGTCGATGGCCAGCGGCCCGAATCAAACAACTTCATGATCGATGGCGCCGACAATGTCAGCGCGGTGGATGGTGGCTTCGTTCTCAAACCACCGATCGATGCGATTGCTGAGTTCAAGATTCTCAGCCACAACGCGAACGCGGAGTTCGGACGCAACACAGGATCGACCACCAACATTGTCACGCGGTCGGGTTCGAACTCGTTTCACGGCGCCGCTTGGGAATTTCTCCGCAACGACGCGATGGATTCTTCCGATTACTTCACCCGAAGCATCCAGCCGCTGAAGCAAAACCAGTTTGGCGCCACGTTCGGCGGCCCGATTGTTAAGGACAAGACGTTCTTCTTCGGATATTACGAGGGCTTCCGCAATCGCCAGGGTGAAACCGTTCCGGCGACGGTACCGTCTGTCTCGGAACGGCAGGGCAACTTTGCGGAGGAGTGCACGGATCTGTCTGGAGCTTCGTTTGATCCGAGCACTGGTCTGTGCAGCAACCCGCAAGGGCAACTCACGTTCTTCGGTACTCCGGTGCCGTTCAACCAGATGACTCTGTTCACGCCCATCGATCCGATTGCTACGAATGTCTTGCCGTTTTTCCCGATGCCGAACCAGGGAGCAAATGGATTCATCGCGACGCAGACCCTGAGCGAGAATAACGACCAGTTTGGCGTGCGCCTCGATCAGTACCTTTCCAGTGTGGACTCATTGAATTTCCGCTACATGTACAGCAGCGGTCCGACGACAGATCCTCTTTCCCCGGTCGGAGCGAATGTCCCTGGCTTCCCGGTCGGCGAAGATGACCGCGCCCAAAACTTCGTCGCGCAAGATACGCACATCTTTTCGTCCAATACCATCGCTGTTGGTCGCTTCTCGTTTCTCCGGAATAAGTTCCTGCTCGATGAGCATCTGAATCACGAGTCGCCGACCGACCTGGGATTCCAGTACGCTCCAACCCTGCCTTCGGCCGCGGGGCCTCCGTTCATCCAGGTGGGCGGATACGCATCGGTTGGCGACCCCATCACCGGTCCGCGCAACACCTTTCAAAACACGTTCGACGTATCGGGCTCTGTGAGCTGGATTCACGGCCGCCACAATTTCAAGTTCGGTGGTGGATATCGTCGCGACCAGATCAACGCGCTGCAGGGAATTGCCAGCAACGGATTTTTCGTATTTGCGAATTTTCCCTATAGCGACGGATTTGCTAGCTTTCTGTCGGGGAATCCGGTGGTCTTTCTTCAAGGCGGCGGTAATTTCGATCGCCAAATCCGCGATCGCGCCATCAACGCCTATGCGCAAGATGACTACAAGGTTAATTCTCGCCTGACTCTGAACGTGGGACTTCGTTATGAACTTCCTTTTCCTGCTACGGAGAACAACAACCAGGTGAATCTCTTCGTTCCCGGAGCCCAGTCGAAAGTGCTGCCCAATGCTCCGGCGGGACTGCTTTATCCCGGCGATCCGGGTGTGCCGGCTGGTTTGATTCCGACCCAGAAGACGGCATTTGCCCCGCGCTTCGGCGTGGCTTGGGATCCGCGCGGAGATTCGAAAACAGTCGTCAGCGCGGCCTACGGAATTTTCTATGAGCCGTACTACACGGGCGAAGGTGGCCCGCTGCAAGATCCGGTTAGCTCGCCTCCGTACCTCAAGACTCAGCAAATCAGTTTTCCGGTCAACTCGTTCGCCAATCCGTTCTATACGCCCGATCCATTCGGCCAGGCATTCCCCCAGCCGATGACTCTGCTGGTGGTCGCGCGCAATTTGCATCTGCCGTACGCGCAGGATTGGAATCTGAACGTTCAACGTTCGTTCGGTGCGGACTGGCTGCTGCAGGTTGGATACGTCGGCACTACTGGAGTCAGGCTGCCGCGATTCATCGAAGGGAATCCTGCAGTGTTCATTCCCGGCGTTGACGGAAGCGGCAACCTGCTCTCGAACGAAAATAATGTGAACCAGCGGCGAATGTATTCCGGATGCACTCTGGCGCAGCCGAACTGCGTCTACAGCTCAGTCGGTGAAATCGCCGGCATCGCGAACTCGAGTTACAACGCGTTGGAAGCCAGCCTGCGCAAGCGGTTCGGCCGTGGACTCTCGTTCCTCGCCTCGTACACCTGGTCGCATTCGATCGATGACGTATCTTCCTTCAATATTACCGGTTCAGCCTCGCAACCCGTCGCCGGAGAGAACGATCTGGCGCAGAATCCATTCAATCTCGCGGCCGAGCGCGGTCCTTCGATGTTCGACGCCCGCCACAGGTTCGTGCTGAGTTATCAGTGGAGCATTCCTTTCCTGCAACGCTCGAGCGCGTGGTATGGCAAAGTGTTCGGCAACTGGCAGCTGAACGGAATTTTTACCGCGATGAGCGGCACGCCCTTCACTGTGTTCGATTCAAACGATGTTTCGCTGCAAGGCCAGGCGCCGGAAATTTCCGGATTTTCCAGCAACCGCCCGAACGTGATTGGCAATCCCAACTCCGGCCCGCGGTCCGTCGCCGAATGGTTCAACACGGGCGCCTTTCAACAACTGCAACCCGATCCCCTCGGCCGGTTCGAAGTATTTGGAGACGAAGGCCGCAATGCAGTCCTCGGGCCGCGATACATAAACTGGGACGCCTCGGCTTTCAAGAACATCAGGCTGACGGAGTCGAAAGAACTGCAATTCCGCGGGGAGTTGTTCAATGTGCTGAACCACACCAATTTCCGTTTGCCGGTCAGCGACATTGAATCTCCGACCTTCGGCCAAATCCAGTCGGACGTAAGCCCGCGCGTGATCCAGGTGGCGCTGAAGTTCTTGTTCTAGCGCTGAACTGAGTTCGTCCGCCCGAAAAATCCGGGTCAGGTTCCTTGCCGGCCTGATGATCGTTCGCTGCTGTGTCGGTCTGATCCAGTCCGCGCACGGTTGATCCGTGAACTCGCATCCCCGCGCCCCTGCTTGCGCCGTGGCCCAACTCGCTGAACTTGATTGATTTGAAATGGTAGGCGCGGCAGGAATCGAACCTGCAACCGCCGGATTAGAAATCCGATGCTCTATCCGTTTGAGCTACGCGCCCGCAATGCTCCCACCGCGTTAAAACCATTCTGCCACATCCCGCAGCGCAAACGCCCGCCTCGAGCCATTGCCCGCCCCGGCCGCGGCCATGGCTCTTCTCATCTCTCCCGCATTGTGACACTCTATTCTCCATTTGGGAGGAGCCTCCGCCATGAAGAAAATCCGCTATGGAGTCGCAATGAGTCTCGACGGTTTTATCGCCGGGCCGAACGGCGAGGCCGATTGGATTGTCGCAGACCCGGAAGTCGATTTCGCAGAGATCTGGGCGCGCTTCGACACCGGGCTGATGGGACGCCGCACTTACGAAAGGGCGGTTGCGCGGCTCGGCGAGAAGTCCATGCAGGGCATGAAGATCGTCGTCGTCTCCCGCACTTTGCAGGCTGTGGACTATCCCAACGTCACCATTTTTCGCGACGTGAATCCAGAGCAAATTCAGGCGCTGCGCGCCGATACCGGGGAACAAAAGAGCGGAAAGGATATCTGGCTCTTTGGTGGCGGCCAGCTCTTCCGATCGATGCTCGACTTGCACCTGGTGGATATGGTCGAGGTGAGCATCATGCCCGTAGTCCTGGGTGCAGGCATCCCGATGCTGCCGTCTCCTGCACAGCACGCCAGGTTGAAACTGGTCAGGCATAAAATCTACCGCTCAGGAATCGTTTCGCTCGCATACGACGTGCAGAACTGAAAGTTTGGCGGACAGCGAAACGTGCAAGAATGTTCGAACGGGAAGCTGCGGCAAGTTCGTGCTCTTCGCAACGCGGAGCTAACCGATGTTCTCGCGTCCAATTTGCGGCCGATGTTGCTCTGCAATTCTTGCCTCAGGACTGCTCCTGTTTTCCGTCTCTCCCAGCCGCGAAGCGCCATTCGCACGCTCTCCGCACGCGTCGGATGCCGCGCAAACAGTGGAGTCAGCTTCCACGATCCTAAATTTTGTGCGTGTTTTTTCCTCGGCTGAGGACGTTCGGCCGTCCCACCCCGTTTTGGATCGGACGATTGACATCATCGCCGGACCGGCGGATCCCGTGAATCATGTGTCCTCGTTGCAATTGCCCTCCGCCGTCACGACCGATTCGACTCATCGCGTCTTCGTCGCCGATCCGGGCGCAAAAGCCATCCACGTCTTCGACTTTGTTCACTCGAAATACGCGCGCCTGGAGGGAAGCGGCGAGCGTCTGCAATCTCCCATCTCGCTCGCCGTCGACGGCCAGGACAATCTCTACGTCGTCAACCAGAGCATCAGAACGGTGCTTGTCTATGACTCGGCTGGAAAGTTCCGCCGCTACCTGGGGAAGCTCAGAGGTGGCGAATCATACTTCGATACCCCGGCCGGGATTGCGATCGATCAGGTTTCAGGGCGCATTTACGTGTCGGACCGGCAGTCGCACCTGATTTTTGTCATGGACAAGCGAGGGAAGCTGATTCGCAAGCTCGGAAGCCGCGGCGGTGGCAGTCGGCCGGGAGACTTCCGATTTCCCACTCAGGTAGTCTTCGCCGGCAATGAATTATTCGTGCTCGATGCCGGAAACACCCGCCTTCAGGTTCTCGATACCGGGGGCCGTTTCTCGCGCGCGGTCATCCTCGGCTATGTCGATCAACATACCGGTTTGGCGGTCGACAGCCTGGGCAGAATCTACGTCAGTGATCCGGCTCTGAACCAGATTCAGATCTTTCGCCGCGACGGCCAGCCGCTGTACAGATTTGATCCCAGCACAATCAAGGACGCGAACTTCAGCCATCCCGCAGCCATGTGGATCGAAGCCGGCCATCTTCTTTATGCAGTGGATTCTCAGAGCAATCGCATAGCCCTGTTTCAAATCAACGGAGAGACTGCGCCGCATTGACCAGCGGCGCGCGCATTATGGCCTGGATAAGGGCTTAATTATCCGTCTTGACAATAGTCGTTATAACGAGTAATATCGTCCTCGATGAGCGGCAATCCCAAGACGGCTACACCCCGGCGGTTTGGCGGGCTGGAAGAGGATGTGTTCGTCAGCCTGCACCGGACCGCGGATCTTCTGGCACGCAACGCTGAAAAGGTCTTGCGAGACGGGGACGTTTCGCCGAACCAGTACAACGTCTTGCGCATTCTGCGCGGCGCTCCCGAAGGCTTGCCTTGCAGCGAAATCGCGAAACGGATGATCAGCCGCGATCCTGACATCACCCGGCTGCTCGACCGCCTGGAGAAGGCCAAACTGATCTCGCGCTGCCGCGAATCCAAGGACCGGCGCATGGTCCTGACCCGCATTACGGCTGAGGGACTAAAGCTTCTGAGCGACCTCGATGGGCCCATCACCGAGATCCACAAAAGCCAGCTCGGTCATCTTGGCCGGGAAGGCCTGCGCGCTCTGCTGGATCTGTTGGAAAAGGCCCGCGAAAAGGTCGCGTAACTTTTTTTGCATCATTAGTCGTTATAACGAGCATCTTACGACAGGAGGATTTACCATGAGCACCGTCACCGCACCCGCAACCACCACCTGGAACATCGATCCCGCTCACTCCCATGCGCAGTTCAAGGTCAAGCACATGATGATCTCGAATGTGAAGGGTGAGTTCACCGCCGTCACCGGCACGTTGAAATACGACGCCGAGAACGTCGCGAACTCGCAGGTCGAGGCTTCCATCGACGCCACCACCATCAACACACGCGAACCTCAGCGCGACACGCACTTGAAGAGCGCCGACTTCTTTGACGTCGAGAAATTTCCGAAGCTGACCTTCAAGTCCACTCGCGTTGCGAAGAAAGGTGAGGGGGAAGTCGAAGTTGCCGGCGACCTCACCATTCACGGGGTCACGCGCAATGTTGTATTTGAGGTTGAGGACCTGACTCCGCCCATGAAAGATCCGTGGGGCAACACCCGCATCGGCCTCTCGGCTACGACGAAGATCAATCGCAAAGATTTCGGACTAGGCTGGAACGCGGTTCTGGAAACCGGCGGAATCGTGGTCGGTGAAGAAGTCACCATCACGCTCGACGTCGAGTTCATCAAGGCTTAATACCAGTTCGAATGCGCTGGGCGCCCGACTCGGTCGTCGGAGCTCGGGTGCCGAACTAGGTTGCCCCATCCTTGTCCCGCCGTGGTTTGGCGGGACAGGGTGGGGAATTTGACTTCGAGCCGTATGCTCGCGCTTACTTCGTCGCCTCGCTCCATTCCTGCTCGCCGCGATGCAGTATCGCATCGCGATCTTCAGGTAGTATCCAGTGCTGCTGGATCAGATTCTCCAGCGCCTTTGAGTATCGAATGAAATAATCCTCGCGGCTGGTATAGCGCTCGGCGATCGAACGGCGTGGATCGCGTGTCTTCTCGCGATCGGCTGCTGTCTTTGCGAATGGAATGTCCGACACCTCAAAGGCAACGCGCTGATCGGGCGCGCCAATCGAAGGATCGCGCAGGTTCCAGCCCGTGTACGTGGCCAGCGGAACCGCGATCTCCGGCAGACGCACGCCGTCGCTTTCGTTTCCATCGGCATCCACCTGCGGCACCAAGACAGGGAACGCTTCGCCAACCTTCGGCGGTTGAACGCTGAGAATTCCTGCCCGCCAATTCGGTCCGAAATCAATCCGATACGCCGCATTCGCTTCGTGCGCGCGATTTACTCCCGGGATTGCTGGGAGAGCATAGTCGTGCAACGGCACCAGCGTTCCGTCTGAAATTCTCGGATAGCTGCTCACCGGTGGAAGAGTGTTGCTGCGCACCCATGCATCCATGTTGGCGATCATCGACCGCCAGAAATATTTGATCGGCAGTGGCGACTGCGGTTCCTGCCCCATCAGATCGCCTTTGCCGCTGGCCGGAGGGAACGGCCCGGGAAAGTGCTGCAACCCTGTGAAGTGATAGATGCGGACGTTGTCGGATATCTCTGCGTCGTGCTTGCCATCAGCGCTCACATGAATCAACGCGCAAGCGCGTCCCCAGTACTCATACGATGTGTTGGAGAAGAAAATCTTTGGCACAACTTTGTCGGCAGTGGCGCGGTCGAGCAACCCTCCAGCGTCTCCCGTTACCGGATCTTCTCGGGCTGATCCGTAAAAGGGAAGACGTCTGTCGGGAAGAAGATGGACGATGTAGGCTGCGCATCGCGCGACGGCTGCGCGAAGCGGTAGTTGAAGCTGCCGCGGCCTGCTCCGGCAACGTGGGCGAGAACGCCGTCAAGCGCAATCCGGCCATCTTCGTCGGCATTGAAACCTTCATAAAGAAAATCGCGAAGAAAGCGCCCGTTCTGCGAAATGCCTTCGCCATAGACGCGCACCGCGGGAGTTACCGCGTCGGAAGCATGTTTGGAATACGAAGCGAAATCACGGACGGCAGCAAAGCTCAGGCCCGCGACGACTGGATCGGCAACCACGTAGACATATTCATAGATCTTGCCGGGATGAAAGCCGCCGTCGAGATGGATGAAGCGGTCGCTGGGCGTGAGCTTGCCGTCGACAGTATGTGCGAACTGCCACTGCGCACGAGGAATGACGGTGCGCCGCGCCTCGCGCGAGTCGCGCACCGTCAGCACATCGCGCGGATCGTCCGGCGCAGACACCGGATACTCAGTTCCGCCCATGCGTCCGGTGATCCAGTGACCAAGAGGGATTTCTGCCATCTCTTGCGACGGCATGAGATCGCCGCGCAGCAGGCCGGTGATCGTCTTTCCATTTTCCCTGGCGATGGGAACATAGAGGTGCAGCGCGTCACTGCCCGGGGCGTCCCACTGCCAGCCAACGACTCGCGAAGGTGAAGCCGTTGCGCAGCAGCCATCCATCGCCCGCGTCCTTGGCGGCATCCCAGTCGCCGCCATCGACGAGGGCAAGGATGCGGCTATAACCGCGGTTAGGATTTTCCAGAAGCATTGAACCGTTGGACTTGCACGAATCCTTCGGACGAATAGCAATGAAGTCAGCCGAAAAGTCCACTTCGCCATTTTTCAAGTTCACCGCGTTGCGCAGGTCGACGATGCGTGCGTTGTGCGGATTGGCCACCGGCACGGAGAAGTAAACGCGGCCCGTGATGCGCTCGTAAGCTCCCGCGTTGCCGAAGGTCTTGCCATCGAGGACATCCGCACGCGAGGAGATTTCGACACGGACCACGCGCGCATTGAGAGGCAGGATGCTGAAAAGAAAAATCAGGAAGAAAGAACTGGCACGAAGGAGCGAGCGCATGCGCCGAAGGATAGCATGGCTGCGCGGACCGGAGGTCGGCCGCCAGAAGGCGCGCCGAGCGGTTCGCTATCCCGCAGCGGCCAGCGGTTCGGTCTCAACCTCGACTCGGGCGAACTCCTCGACTCTTCTTGTCTTCAGCTTGCTCAACACGTAGGTGAGCAACGGACGATCGCCACGCCGAATTTCGTGGAACTCTACTCCCATGCCAAGGTTGTCGACCAGATATTTCACCTGCGCCTTGAGTGCAAGGCTGACATCAAACATGTTCAGCATGAGCCTGAAATCAGTACCAGGGCGCAGCGACTCCGGGGCGATAATGCGGGCGCCGTATTCAGAAATCTGTTCCACTTCACCGGCCACGCGCTGTACGCCATCAATCACCTCGGCCTGCCCTTCCGCATAAAACCGTGGACCTCGCCGCCGATTCTGTTCCGGACGCGGAACGCCGCGCGACAACCGGCGCGGCTGGCCGCTCTCAAGGATCACGGGCTGGTACTGCTCTTCCATCTGGCGCAGTTCGTCATCCCACGGCGTCCTGCTTTCGACGCACTGTACGGTGAACTGCCCCCGCAGAGGCGAAGCCGGATCGGCCGCCCAGACCACCTGGCACACCGCTTTGTTGCGCCCGCGCTCGACCATCACCAGGTCGCCAATGTTTACGTCACGCGAACTGAGAAGGCGCGCACCATGCGGATGAATGTCGTACGTACAGGCCATCTCCGCGGGACCGCGTCCCTCTTCACCCACGAGGCTCCATCGTACGGGCAGAGCGAGGTGGACGAGTTTGCTCGTGAGCAATCCCTCTTCGGGCGACGTGTTGAATTTGCTCTCCAAAGCTGCCTCGTGCTTACGAGCTCAAGTTACCAGTACATGTCCGACCGGGCAATGTACGGTCGTAATCGCAGTAATGGTTACTAACTGGCATTACCGGTGTGGAGGGGGACGTGGTGGCAGGAAGCAGATTCCTCGCTGCGCTCGGAATGACAAGAATTTCTACGTGAAGAATGCTGACTAGTTTTCAACAGCGACGGCATGAATCTTCGCTTGCAGGATTCGGCGAGGTCGGTGAAGATGAAAGCAACTCCTGCGTTCGCGATGAACTCTGCTCCCAAAGCACCGTTGGCTCGTCCGCTCTCGACTTCCGCGGCCAAACTGCGCCTGCTCAAGACACTGCGCTGCACACAGCGCTACGAGAAGAAGGCGTGGGAGTCGGGTGCATTACGCGTGGCCGGTGTGGATGAAGTGGGACGCGGTTCGCTGTTTGGCTGCGTGGTCGCGGCCGCCGTGATTCTCGATCCGGCGTACCGGCTGCGCGGGCTGCGCGATTCCAAACTGCTGCCGGCGGAACGGCGGGAGGTGCTGGCGGGACGCATTCGCGAGCACGCGATCGCCTGGGCTGTGGCAGCCGTGGACGCGGCGCGAATCGATCAGATCAATATCTATCACGCATCGCGCGCAGCCATGCGCGAAGCGGTGCTGCGGCTCGCGCCTGGAGCGGATCATCTGCTGGTCGATGCCATGAAGATCGACTGCGAGCTGCCACAAAAGGCGATCATTCACGGCGACGCGCTGTCGGCTTCGATTGCGGCTGCATCGATTCTGGCGAAGGTAGAGCGCGACCGCATGATGTGCGAATGGGACGCTGTATTTCCCGCGTACGGACTGGCTTCGCATAAGGGATACAGCACCCCGAAACACCTGGCTGCGATTCGCGAGTTCGGCCCCACGCCGCTCCACCGGCAGTCGTTTGCGCCGGTGTGGCAGAACCCGGTGCCGCAGGAGGCATTTGCGTTCATGCAGGAAGACGAAGAACAGGGGCAAGCTTTGGCTGCGGACCTCGCCGGATAAGGAACGTCGGGTTTTACACAGTGTTCCCGCAGGAACATTCCAAAGTACAATATTGTACGTACAAAATGAGATAAATGGCGAGCAAGCAACGAGATACCAAAAAACGCAGAAGGGCGTATCCGGCGGTGAAGGGTGGGTCAAGAGGCAAGGCCGGTGCACGGAGAAAGAAGCCGCGTACCATCACTCTGATGGCGTCCGCCGCCGACGCGAACGAAACCGTCGATCGAATCCTGGAATATTACCGTCCGCTAAAGAAGCCGGTGACGTTGCGACTTGATGCCGACGTGCTGGCATGGTTCAAGAAGGGCGGGAGGCGCTATCAGACGCGGATCAATCAGGCGCTGCGGAAGGTGATGGAGCGGGAGATGAAAGGCGCGAAGTAGAGGCGCGGGGAGTCGCGACGGGCTCATCCGCGTGGTATAGGGAGCGCGCGGCGTAGTCAAAATCCCAACTGTTTCCCCAACACCGCGAGACAAGGGTGGGGCACGCTCTCGGTTAGTGCACTGAGGAGTTCAGCTGTTCGATCAGGTTGGTGTTCTTCTCGAGGGCGCGTTGCAGAATTTCTGCTTGCTGCTTCGCGGTGGGCCAATCTTGTTTTTCTACCGCCTCGGTTAATCCCGGCAATTCCAGATGTGCGTAGGTGAATCTAGCGCCGTAGAGGATGTGCTTGAACCAGGGGCGTCCGGGGATGCCATCGGGGTTGAGCCAGTTGCGCTCGAGTTGCATCATCCCTTGATTCAGTACGGAAGCTTGTTGGGGATCGAGATGACCTGCGGCGAGTTTGCGGGATAGAGAGTCGTTCAGCTTTTTTCCTGCGGATTCGAACGCGTCGATTTGGTCGAGGATCGGCTTCAGGTCGAGCTGTGGATGTCGAGCTTCGCTCGACTGGACAGCCGAGGGCGGCTGTCCCCACATGATCTTCTCGTTGGCCTTCGACAACTCATTTACGAACTGGCGGATGTTGGCAGCGTAGGTGGCGAAGTCGAAGGGGAGCAGGTCGGCGTTGGCCAGGCGGAGGGCGGTGACGCCCCAGAGTTGCGACATCAGCGTGTGGTAACGATAGCCAGGATCGCCGAAGTGATTCATCCAGAAAAAATCGTCGTAACCGGAGTGATACACGCCGTAGTCTCCCTCGAAGCCGAGGCCGAGGACTGGCACTCCGATGAAGTTCAGGAAAACAGTGTGGTCGGAGCCACTGCCGATGCGGGTGTCAGCGAGACTGTCGTCGATGATTCCCGATGAGCTGAACTGGCCGGATTGATTGCCTTCCGCTTTCTCGCGAGCAACCGTTTCTTTCCACGCGTCGTAGAGAGTCTTTCCGGAGGGATCTGCTAACGAGCGAGTCGTCTCGACCAGCATCGGCGCGAGCGAGGCGACGGCTTGTCCGTGAAAGTTGGGGCCGGAGGTGGCCTCGTCGACGTTGATGTAGGCAACGGCTTTGGCGCGAAGTTCGTCGGCGAATTGTTCTCCCCATTCGGTGGAACCGGTGAGGCCGACTTCTTCACCGTCCCAACTGCAGACGACGATGGTACGGCGGGGACGCATGCCTTCTTTGGCGAGTTGGCCGAGCGCGCGCGTGAGTTCCATCATGCTGGCGGTGCCGCTGGAGGGATCGACGCCGCCGAAGACCCAGGCGTCGCGATGATTGCCTAAGACCACCCATTCGTCGGGGAGTCCTGCGCCGCGGATACGGCCTTCAACCACGTAATAAGGTTGTACGCCGTTGTCCATTTCGATCTTGAGATGGGCCTTCACGCGATCTCCGCCAAAGTGATATGGAAAAGGCAATCCACCTTGCCAGTTTTCGGGGGCGACGGGGCCATCCATGTTTTCGAGAAGCGGTTTGGCGTCGTGCCATGAGAGCGGGAGGGCCATGATCTTTGGAGCGGATATCGCTTGCTCGATGGGAATGCGTTTCGCACCGGGAACCGAGGCCCAGCCGGGCGTCTGCGGATCGCCAGGAACCATGAAGTCGTAGGTGATGGCGCCGCGCTGAATGTGATATTCCGAGCCCCAAGGTCCGTCAGGATCGACCTTACCTTTCTTATAACCGTCTTCTTGCGGGTCGCTGTAAACGAGCATGGCGGCTGCGCCTTCGCGCTGAGCGGTGAGCGCTTTGAATCCACGATAGCTGTAGGGATTCGAATAACGGACGAGGACGATCTTGCCTTTCACGCTGATGCCGTTCTTGCGGAGCAGATCGTAGTCCTCGGGATTGCCACTGTGGGCGTAGATGACCGGGGCAGTCACTTCTCCGGAGATGGACATGCCGAGCCATGCACCGCTGATAGCGGGATTCTTGGAGTCGTCGTCGCCAGGAAGAGGAGTTTCGCGCAAGAGGGCGGTGTAGTGTTTGGGCGCGATCATTTCGAGCGATGCGCTCTTGGGATTCGTTCCATAAACTTCGTAGCGGCGGATGATGACGTCTTCGAGGCCTTGCTTCTTCCATTCGTCGCGAATGTATTCGGCGAGTTCGTTGTTGCGCTTCGATCCGGCGACATGAGGTTCCTGAGTGAAAATGCGATGCTGGCGGCGTTCTTCGTCGGGAGTGGGGATGGACTTGAATTTCTTCTCGATGTCGGATTCATGGGCGGATGAGGACGGGGTGAAGCCGAGGATGGATTGTCCACTGGCGCGAGTCAGGAGCAACAAGAGGATTAGAGCGAGGCGGATGGTGGTCATGGGCGGTTGCGATTGTACCGCAGGGGCTAAAGCCCAACGCTGGTCCTTGGGCACGTTGAATGCAGCCCTTGAAGGGCCGCTCTTCCACGGTTGGGACTCAACTCGGACTATGAGACTAGAGAGGCGGCGCTTTTGCGCATGACCGGGCCAATGGGCCCGGTCCTATACGATCAAAGTCAAAATCCTCGCTTATTTCGCTTTCAGGATTTCGGTCAGAAGATCTGGTTTTGAGGCGTCCCGTACCAGGTGCGGGTACATCTCGCCACCGTGGTAATCGAGTTTGTAGGTCTTGTAATAGTCGGCGTTTTCGACGAGGAGTTCGATCGGGGCTGATCCGCCTTTCGCAGACTTGACCGCGTCGCGAAAAATCTCTGGAGAGAAGCGGCGTCCGTTGACGGCAACGACTTTCATCCCGGGACCGATGCCGGCTTTAGCGGCGATCTCGCCTTCGGTGGCGTCGGTGATCCCGCCATCTTCACGCAGATCAAGTCCCAGCGCCGCGCCGGCGGGAACAAAGTGATAGATGCTTGACGAGTTGCTCAGCATTTCCGAAGGAGTGTCGTCGTACGTGATCTTCCATCCGCTGCCCTCGATGCCACCGAGGGGCGCGCCGGGGCCATGATTGGTGAGGCGGTCAGTCCAGAAGCCTCGCCAGTCGTAGGCGACAACTTGATTCAAAGTGTTGACGACATCGTCGAAGGTGTAGGTCTTGAGCGCGGGACCGGTGCTGGGCGCGCCATGGAAGAGATGGCAGAAATCATCGATCGACTTCGCGCCCTTACTCTGCTGACGAATGATGACGTCGACCCAAAGCCAGTTGAGCGTGTCTTCATCGTAGAAGTCGGTGCCGCGGCGCCAGGAGTACCAGGCCTGCGGAGAGAAATAGAGTTCGGGCGCGGCGTCGGCGGTGTCTTGCAAATTGCGCCAGGTGCGGCCGGGCAGGTGATCGAGACGAGCAGCGGTGAGGGCGAGATCGTCGCGGTCCTGATCGTTGGTGAGCAGGCCGCTACGGGCCGTGAGCACGAAGCCGAGATAATTCGTGAGGCCTTCGTAAACCCAGAGCAGATCGTCTTGCATGGGCTGCTCGTAGTCGGGCGTGGCCAAGTCGTAGGGGCGGCGATATTTCCCGTTCCACGAGTGGACGTACTCGTGCGGCAACAGGCTCGCCGACATTTTACGGGCAGTGTCGTCGACTAATGCGCGCTCGTCGACGCGGCTGTCGTCGGATTCGTGGTGTTCGAGTCCGAAATGCGCGACGTGGTCGCTGAGCGTGTAGAGGAAGTGATAGTCGCGGTAGTGATGCGCGCCGAAAAGTTTCTGCGCTTGATCGACCAGGCTCTTGTAGCGATCCCAAACTTCGGAGGGCGCATCGAGGGCGGCGGCGCTGTCGGCGGCGATATCCATTTCGGTGGGAGGATCCTGCGCGAGCGGGACGACCTTCAGAAATTCTCCAGTGATGACCGGCGAATCGACAAGCGTGGTCAGAGACGCAGGGGCGAAGTGGATCTCGTTGGCGCTCTGGCTCGCAATGGGCAGCGGGGTGCCGAATTTCCACCCGTCGGGAATTTTCAGGCTCGCGACGTAGTTGATGTCGTCCGACTTATAGCCCTTGGGATAGAGAAGAACCTGATTCCAGCTGATGATGGCGAGCTTGTCGGTGGCGGAAGAGCCGGCGGAGAATCCGCCTTCGAAGGTGGCGGGAGAGAGGAAGTCGAGTTCGGCGTCGACCTCGGTGACGCCGGAGGGAACTTCGACGTGGATGGTGAAGCCGTCGAGAGTATCGCGGCGCCATTTCAGAGTCTTGCCGTTGGCTTTGAAGAAAAGGCCAGCGAGGTCAGTGACGGGGCCGTCGGGAGCGTGTTCGCCGGGAATCCACTTCGGATAATAAAGAGTAAGGTCGCCGGGAGTGGCTGGAATCTTCAGTGAGGCGTGGAAGATTTTGCGGGGAGCGTGGGTGGCGTCCACGGAGATGGTGACGGTGGGTGCGTTTGCGCACCAACCGGAAATTGAACACGCGGCGACACAGAGAATCCCCAGGATTCCGGAAGCTTTCATTTTCCCCCTCGATGGTTTGCGAAGAAACAATCCCACAGCGGCCGATACAAAACTATAGCAGCGGGAGAGAGGGGGAGTACAGGGAGCGTATCTCGCACTGAATTGGATCAATCATTACCAGGAACGGCAAAAAGGATCACGAAGCGAGCGGCGCAATGGTGTTAACATCCGCGGCGTCGGGGAGGGTCGGTCGATGAAGGTCAGTTTCCCGGTCGTCGTCTGCATCGTGGGTGCTTTCGTGGACTTTGTGATCTGGTTGCGGCTTCGTAATTTCAAGGTGCGGGAGAAGGCACCTGCGTCGCGTGCTGGGCTTTCGATCGAGGAGAGGCAGCGGAAGGTTACGGTCGCGACGTGGATCATTTTTGGTCTGGGCTGGATCATGTTAGTCGGAGCAGTAATTCTTGTGTGGTTAGGAAACTCAAACTGAGAGTCCTCCCGCTGATATCATTCCGCAGATGTCACGGCGCGGAAAATTCATCACCTTTGAAGGGCTCGACGGGACGGGCAAGAGCACGCAGATGCGGAAGCTGGCGGCCGCGCTGCGCGAAGTCGGGCATAAAGTCGTTGAAACGCGGGAGCCGGGCGGAACTCTCACCGGCGAAAAGATCCGGAAAGTGCTATTGGATTCGGGGACGGCCGGGCTTGATCCGCTGGCGGAGATGGCGCTGATGTTTGCGTCGCGGGCGCAGCATATTGCGGAAGTGATCGAGCCGGGGATGGCGGCGGGCGCGATTGTGCTGTGCGACCGGTTCACGGACTCGACGGAGGCTTATCAGGGAAGCGGTCAGACGACTGGGAAGCGATGCGGTGCGAGAGTTGCATCGGGTGCTGTGCGGGAATCTGCAGCCGGATCTGACGCTGCTGCTGGATTCGGATCCGCATGCGAGCGTGAGCCGGGCGCGGCGCCGGAATGAGCGGGATTTGAAGAGTGCGGCGCGCGGTCACGATGAGAACCGCTTTGAGCGGGAGAAACGCTCGTTCTTTATTCGCGTGCATGACGGATATGTGGCGATTGCGAAGCGCGAGCCGGGACGCGTGGTGACCGTGGATGCGCGCGGAACTCCGGGGCAGACGCATGCGAAGATCGTCGAGATCGTTGCTCACAAGACCGGGCTGATGAACGCCGCGCGGCGAGGTCAGAATGTCCGTTAGCCGGCGAAAATTTCTGGAAACTACTGCCCTGACAGTTGCGGCAGCCAAGATGGTGCCTGGGGTGCTGGGGAGCGCGTCTCGGAATTCTGGCGGCGCGGCGGCGGTACTGAATCCGACGAAGGCTTTTGGTTCGGGATACTTTGGCGAATGGATTCAGGACGAGTTCGGGCTGCCGGCATTTCATTACACCTGCGATCAGATCAAAGATCCCAAGGCCGTGACCGAGGTGAACCCCGGAATCCTGAGCGCGACCGAACATATTCATCAAGTGGGCAACGATCGAATTGTGGCGATCGCGTCGAACTACGGCCACGTTCGCGTGCGTCAGGATGAAGGAGCGCCGAAGTTTCTCAATGATTACGCGCCCGAGCGCGGCTATTTCGGCGGAGGGTTCGGATACCTGACCGACGGATCGAAAACATTAAGCACGTTTTATCCGGGGAATGGCGACAGCTTTGACCGAGTGTTTGGAGATCGGTTATTTCCGAAAGAAGATTTCTGGACACGGGTATGCCGTTGATCAGACGATCTTCGCGCCGTTCGGGGACGATCCGGTGCTGATCTCGCAGGTGTCGATTACGAACGCGAGTGCGGCGGAATCGAATCTGCGGTGGATCGAAACCTGGGGATGCCAGGTCTATCAGTTTTCGTTCCGGGCATTTTTCGACTTATTCGCCGGCAAGAACTTACACGAGTCGCGACGGGATTTTGGGACGCGCTTCGTTCATCACATTCGCTCGGTTGCGAACGGCTCAGGACTGCTCGAAACAAAAATATTTCTGGGGCGGGATCCGGCCGAAGAGCGGATTTTTCAGGGAATGGTTGCGTCCCTCGAGAAGAATCCGAGTGTGTTTCTGACGGCGCCGGACCCGAAAGCTCCGAAAGAGGCGGCGTTCGAAGATCTCAATCCTCCGCCGACGTTCCTTGTATCGCTCGATGCTCCTGCGAGCGGGATGACAACTAACGGTAAAGGGTTCTTTGGGGCGGGTGGTGTCGAACATCCGGCGGGGCTGGCGAGCGAGCTCGATGGGGACCTCGGACAGACTGGTCCGGAGAGTGCGCTGCTGCTCGAACGAAGGTTTTCACTCAAGCCTGGAGAAAGCCGCACTCTTACTTTTCTCTATGGTTACGTCGCGCCCGGCACGGATTTTGATTCTCTGATCGACAAGCATCGCCGGAGTGCTTCCAGTGCGCTGCGGAATTCCAGCGAGGAGTGGAAGCGGCATGGACTGCGATTCAGTACGCCGGAAGAGCCTTGGGTCGAGCGCGAAGTTACGTGGAATCACTACTACCTGCGAAGCAGTTTTACCTACGACGATTTCTTCAAGCATCACATCGTTTCGCAGGCGAGCATTTATCAGTACGTGATGGGATTTCAGGGCGCGGCGCGCGATCCGCTGCAGCATGCGCTGCCTTTTCTGTTCAGCGATCCGAATCTGGTGGAGGAAGTTTTGCGCTACACGCTCAGCGAAGTGCGGCCCGACGGTTCGATACCTTACGGCCTTGTCGGACACGGCATGCCGATGCCGACGACCAGCGACAATTCGAGCGACATGCCGATGTGGCTGATCTGGGCGGTCAGCGAATACGTGCTGGCGACACGCAACGCGGCATTTCTCGACTCCAGCGTGGTCACGGTGTATGGGAAGAGCGCGGGGCATGAGTCGGTGCGGAATCTGCTGGCTCGCTGCTACCGGCATCTGATCGATGATGTCCGGACGGGCGAACATGGCCTGATGCGCATGCTGCAGGACGACTGGAACGACGCGCTGGTCAATGCCTGGACGACGCAAGCCGACTCAAAGGAAGTCGTGGAAAAAGGCGAGAGCGTACTGAACTCCGCGATGGCGGCGTACGTTTTCGATTACTACGCACGGATGCTGGCGTATTCCGGGGCCAAGGATGAGATTACTTCGCCGATCCGGCAGAAATCGGAAGAGCATCGGAACGCGGTGCGGAAGCAGTGGACCGGGAATTGGTTTCGCCGTGCCTGGATGGGACCGGCCAACGGATGGCTAGGCGAGAAGTGCATGTGGATCGAGCCGCAACCGTGGACGCTGATCGCGGGAATTCCAAACGAAGAGCAAACGCGGACGCTAGTCAAAAGCATCGATCGGGAGTTGCGGCAAGTATCTCCGATCGGAGCGATTCAACTGACCGCAGGTCCGGATCAGACGCAGCGTGGAGCATGGCATTCTGATCCGGGAACGCAGGTCAATGGCGGTGTGTGGCCTTCGCTCAATCAGACTCTGATCTGGGCGCTCGCCGGTGTCGATGGTGCGATGGCGTGGGACGAGTGGAAGAAGAATTCTTTTGCGCGTCACGCGGAAGTTTATCCCGAGATTTGGTACGGGACTTGGAGCGGGCCGGATGTGCTGAATTCCGCGTTGAGCGCACATCCAGGGGCTACGACTGGGGGCAAACCTTTTGGGTGGACCGATTTTCCGGTTCTCAACATGCATACGCATGCATGTCCGCTGTATGCACTCTCGAAGCTGATGGGACTGGAGTTTACGGAGTCGGGCGTTAATCTGGCGCCGAACTTGCCGCTCGCGTCCTTCCGTTTTGAATCGCCTTTGCTGGGAGTTGTGAAGTCCGAACGAGGATATGAAGGTTGGTACGATCCAGCTAAGCAGGAAGCGTACAGCATTCGTTTCAAGATCTCGCCGGAGGAAGCCAAGCGATTTTCGCGGGTCGAGATTAACGGGAAGAAAATTGAGGCTCGAGTGGAGAACGGTGCGTTGGAGATGCGGGGGATTGGTGGACGCGGAACTCCGCTGCGCTGGTCGGTTCTTCGGTAGCTTGTGATGAGCTTTCAGAAGATGCAATGGCTGTTTCCGATCGCCGTGACGCTGCATAACGGGGAAGAAGCGGTTTGGATGCCGGGTTGGGCGTCGCAGCATGCGGGCCAGTTGCCGATTCATCCACCCGGCACGATTGAGATTCGGACTGCGCTGATCGTATTGACAGTCGCGGCGATTGCTGTGACGCATCTCAGCAACAGGAAAGGCCCGCGGAGTTTCTGGTCGTATCTGATGTTTGGCGGCATCGTGGCCATGTTGGTGAATGTGTTCGTCCCGCATCTGCCGGCTACGTTGCTGTTTCGAAGCTACACGCCTGGAGTGGTGACTGCCGTTTTGGTGAATCTTCCCGTGATGAGTTATCTGGCGTGGCTGGCGGTTCGGGAGAAGTGGGTTTCTGGAGGGAGGGCTGTCGCGTTTGGGTTGGGCGTTCCCTTCGCGCTGGGCGGGGCTATCTTGCTGCTGATGGTCTTCGGCGCGAGTTAGCACCTAAAGAGATCTTTCATCACAGAGGGCACAGTGGAAATCGCACTTTGCGTGGTCGTTCGTTTCGTCGAAAATATTCGGAGCAGTGGTTGAAACCCCTCGAAGAGCCTTGGGCAACGTACGCTTGCATGGGGTCCTTCACTTCGCTCGGGATGACAGAGGGTTAGGGATGTTTTCTGATTTTCACGGAAATTCCGAAATTGTTCATCGGCTTGCGCGACATGCTGGCGCGTGATCATTTTCCTCATGCAGTGGTGCTTGCCGGCGGTCAGGGATCGGGCAAGTACACGCTGGCTCTGATGCTGGCGCAGGCGCTCAATTGCCTGAATCCGACTACGACCGACGGGCTGCCCGATTTCTGCGGGACTTGCGCCAACTGCACTCGCATTGCGCAGGCTGGCGATCTCGATGCGCGATTTGCCGAGGCTGTCGAGGCGCGGGAAAATCTGCGCGAGACCGATAAGAAGGAGACGCGGCTGTTCGTGCAGACGCATCCCGATGTGCTGGTGATTCCGCCGGATCCTCCGCAGATGATGATCAAGGTGGACCAGGTGCGGCGGGTGATCGAAACGATCTATTACCGCCCGGGCGAGGGCAAGGAACGGGTTTACATCTTTACCGACTCCGCGTTCATGAAAGAAGCGGCGAACTCTCTGCTGAAGGTACTCGAGGAGCCTCCGGAGTTCGCGACGATTTTCTTGCTGACAGAAAATCCGGGGGAACTGCTGGCGACGATCCGGTCGCGGTCGATGGTGTTTACATTGGGCGCGCTGGCGGCGGACGAAATCGAGAAGGATCTGGCCAAGCAGCATCCGGAGTGGAAGCCCGCGCATCGGGCACTGGTAGCGCGGTTGAGCGAGGGAGCTGTCGGACGCGCGCGCGGCTTCGATCTTGAGGCGTACATCGCGGCGCGGGATCATGCGCTGGCTATTCTGAAATCAGCTTTGCGCGGTGGGGAGCACAGTGAACTGTTCAAAATCACCGAGTCGTACCGTCCGGGGGCGGAGGGGCGGACGAAGACCGAGGCACTGATTCGGACGCTTTATTCGCTGCTGCGGGATCTGGTGTTCATTGACTCGGGTGCGCCGGAGTTGATTCGGAATACGGATATTGCGACGGAGTTGAAGCGGCTGGCGGAGTCGGCGGATTTTGCATGGATCACGGCGGCGTCGGACCGGTTGGCCGAAGTTGAGCGCGGGATGCGGCGGAATCTTTTGCGTTCCTTGTCGCTGGATGCATTTGCCGCGGCGCTAGAGAAGTGACGGAGCTGTGAAGAGTCAGTAGTGAGTAGTGAATAGTGGTCAGGGGCCAGACTTGTGACGCCGGGTTTGCTTGTACGGTCCTTCCGTAACCATCGATCTCGTTCCCTCCGAGACCACCAATAATTTCTACCTGTTCGGGTGAAATTCCACGCCCAATTTGCCGTGTAATGTTTTTTGCCTCCCGGAGACTACCGGTACAGGGAGGAAAAGACATGACATTCTCGAATCAATTCAAGGCTGATGGTGTGGGCGTCCTATCGAGGGAAGTTCCCGGGATGCGTGCTTACAGACCGTCTTTGTGGAAAGCGATCTTTTTCGGGCCGGGCGGGCTTAGAGCGGGTTGGAGGGCGGCTATCTTTGTCGTCCTGGTTGTCGTTTTGGTTGGCGGCTTCCTTCTTATCCGCAACGGCGGCGTTGAAGGTTTTCGGGAAGCCCAGAAGCACGGGGGAGAAGTTACGCTCACCCCACTGCTGATGTTTGGAATGGAAGGGATGGTTTTCCTGCTTCTGTGTGTCGCTACCGGGATCATGGGGAAAATCGAGCACCGGAGATTCGGAGAGTATGGCTTGCCGCTAACACTGGCGCTGGGAAAAGACTTCTGGATCGGGGCTCTCACGGGCTTTCTGGCCATCAGCAGCACGCTGTTTGCGATGTTTCTGCTGCACGGGTTTCGCATAGTCGGATTTGCTCTTCACGGAACCGCGATTGTGTCGTCGGTCGTGGCATGGGGCATCGCGTTCCTGGTGGCCGGACTATGTGAAGAATTCTTGTGTCGCGGATATATCCAGTACACGCTCGCGTCCGGAATTGGCTTCTGGCCGGCGGCGCTCGTGATGTCCGGGATGTTTGCCTTCGGGCACTCGTTTAATCCGAACGAGACTGGAATCGGTGTGGCTGGGACTGGATTGATCGCGCTGCTGCTCTGCCTGTTTTTGCGCCGGACGGGAAATCTGTGGTGCGCCGTCGGATTTCACGCAGCCTACGATTGGGGACAGACCCTCTATGGCGTTCCGGACAGCGGTATCTTGCCCTACCGCAACGTGTTTCGTTCCGTGCTGAGTGGTCCGCATTGGCTCACTGGCGGGATTGCCGGCCCTGAGGGTAGCGTCTTCACGCCAATCGTGATGGTCATTGTCGCTCTGATTTTCACCCGCTACTATCGCACGGGACGATCGCACGTCGTGGGACAGAGCGCCGTTACCGCAGGCTGATTTGAGGGAGAGGAAGGCTTGAACCACGAAGGACACGAAGTTACGCGAAGGAGATCGTTGGGAAGATCTTTTGTTCGTAATGCTGCGTGTTCTTTGGAGATCGTCGCTCGAAATCAGCCGGCGGCGAGGTCACGCTCGTGAGCGAAAGCCGGCGCGCTTTGGAACAGCAGTTCAACCGGATCCTTCGGGAGCACGGCGGCGCTATTTCGCGACTGGCTTACGGCTACGAGACGGTGGCGGGCGTCCGCGAAGAGTTGGTGCAGGAGATCGCGCTTGCGATCTGGCAGGCGTTGGGCCATTTTCGCGGAGAGTGTTCGGAGCGCACGTTTGTGTTTCGCATCGCGCACAACCGTGGATTGACACATGTATGGAGGCGGAAGCCACCGCACCAGCCGCTGGAGGAACTGGAAGAATCGGACGAACCGGTCGATCCGCGGCCTCATCCCGAGGAGCACGCGGCACGAACCGATCAGCGGGAGAGACTTATGACGGCGATTCAGTCGCTAGCCGTGGTGCATCGTCAGATGATTGTGCTGATGCTCGAAGGCTTATCGCATGCCGAGATCGCGGAAGTCGTCGGCATTACGGAAAACAACGTTGCAGTGCGACTGAACCGGGCGAGAAAAGCTTTAAAGGATGCGATGGGAGTGAGGCCATGATCGAAGACCGGGAACTTGCGAGCTGGCAGGAGCAGTGGAGCTCGGTGGGGCGGGCGTCGCCGGATCTTGAGCAGAAGATCCAGCGGAGGATCAAGCTACAGGAATTGCGCTTCGTGATCGGCAACATAGGGAGCGGGGTCGCGCTGGTGGGGCTCCTGATTTTTGCGGTGTTCCTGCCCCGTCAGGCTGGCTCGATTGGATCTGGGTGGGCGACGGGCGTCTGCGTTTTGGTGGTGGTGACAGCCGGATACCGCATATGGTTCCAGCGGGGAATGTGGCGGTCCGACAGCCAATCAACCCGAGGGTTCCTGGAGCTCTGGCAGAGGAGAACGTTGGCTCGAATCCGGGTGCTGCGGGTCTCCGTGTATGTGGGGCTCGGCTGGCTTGTTTTCTGCGCAGTGTTGACGGCGGTGAACTGGGGAACGATCGGGCTTGATGTGAAGGCGCGCCCAAACGAGTGGCGCGAGCTCTTGATCGCCTGTGTCGTTATGCAGCCGGTCATATGGTGGTGGTCGCGGTGGCTGAAGGGTCGGAAGGAGGCGGAGTTGAACGAGGTAAGGAGAATGCTAAAGGAGATCGACAGCAGCGGCGGTTCGGGGAAATCGGACGATGTTGGTTAGAGTCTGACCACAGGATGGCGTCGCAGCCCAGGGTAACCTGCCGAAAGGTTACCTGGGGTACCTGAACTCGCAGTATTGGGACAGGCTAATCTGTCTATGTTTCAAGTGCTTGCGGAAAATTACTCCGCTGGTTCTACACCCTTCGGAGAGATTGCCGCGCCCCGGACCCCCGCCTATAATCGACCTACTCTGGTTGATGTTCTCCGTCAGGTTCCGGGTAGAAGAAGGAAGGGCTCAGTCTGTCTAATCCCTTCCCAGTGAGGGTTTTGGTTAAAGAGGACTACCCGGATATGCGAAAGCGCCTGCAACTCGCATTGATGCTGACGGCCACTACGGCAATCGCGACCTCCTTTTCACTCATGACGCCAGCAGTGTGGGCGGCTGATGGCGACGGCCGGACGCAGGGAATCACTACCTCGGACGAGCACGGCCGCAAGATCTATGTAAACGAGGAAGACTCCCCGATGCGTGGGCGGCAGCCGCAGGCTGCGCAGCCGAAACGGTCGGGCCTAGTTTATTGGAGCACGAAAGAGAATCGCTGGAAGCCGGTGCCTTCTGCGAACACGGCTTCGATGCAGGCGGCGCGATCGGCGGCGGCGGAGATCAGCCAGTATTTTGGTCACGACTCGGAACAGTCGGCGAACGCGAAGATTGTAGCCGCGAATGCCCGCGGACATCAGGCCACGCAGGATGAAATCGACGCTTCGATCGTGATGGCAGCGGCCCGCCACAATGTCGATCCGAACCTGGTTCGGGCGGTGGTGAAGGTCGAGTCCAACTTCAATTCCAACGCAGTTTCTCGCAAAGGAGCGATGGGACTGATGCAGTTGATGCCTTCGACGGCGCGCTCGCTGAACGTCAAGAATCCTTTTGATCCCGCGCAGAATGTGGATGCCGGAGTGCGGCATCTGAAGCAGCTTTTGGAAAACTACAACGGCGACGTGAATCTGACCCTGGCCGCTTATAACGCGGGATCAGGGGCGGTGGCGCGCAGTGCCGGCGTCCCGCACTATGCCGAAACGCAGAAATACGTGCGGCGGATTACGAACCTGTACTACGGGGGGTTCGACCTTTCGCCGTCGACAGCGTCCCACGATCCGGTGCGCGTTCAACGGGATTCGAGGGGCGTGCTTTACATCAGCAACACGGAGTAGGTTCGCGGCATCTGTTCTACTAGAATTTGGCGGCGGGGATCGAAATCCCCACTTCCGGCAAAATTGGCCGGAGATGGGGCACTCAGGGCAAGTTGTTATTTGGAATCTCTCAGGTACCTTAGCAGTTCAACTGCAACGACGGATCTTGACAGTAACGGACCGGCGACTTTGAAAATGAAATTGAACCAGCGTAGGTTGGGCTGGGGAGCGGTGCTGCTGTTGGCGGCGCTACCTGGAGTGCCGGCTTATGCCCGCGCGCATCACGGTGAATCCTGGGCTCGGGATCGATTCACCGCAGCCGACCGGATGCGGGAAGCCCTGAACGGGCGTCCGACGACCGAGCGCACGCGCCGCGACTACCAGCGCGTTATCAACGCCTACCGGAACGTCTATTATGGCGCCCCGACTTCGACCAAGGCCGATCCCAGTGTGGTGGCGGTTGCCGAGACGCTGGTCGAGATGGGGCGGCGCTTCGATGACGACAAGATCCTGAACGAGGCCATTGCGCAATACCGGTTCCTGCGCAAGGAGTATCCCGGCAGCAAGTACCGCTGCGATGCGCTGTTCACCATCGGCGAAATCTATAAAGACGATCTGAACGATCCCGAGCAGGCTCGTGCAGTATTCGATGAGTTTCTGCTGCGATACCCGCACAACCGCCTGATACCGGATGCGCAGCAGGCCATTGCCGAACTGCAGCGCGATGAAGATGAGAAGAAGGCCGAGGCCAAAAAGAAGCCGAGCAAGGAGATTGACGCAAAGGCTTCAGACAGGAGCGCGGACAAGAGTAAGGACGCGCCAACCTCCGCGGCCAAGAACGCTGACGTTCACGGGGACGCTTCCTCCCCTGACGCATCCGAACAGCGCGCGGGACACTTGCCTCGGGTGACGGCGATTCGGCACTGGTCGACACCAGACTACACGCGAGTGGCCATCGACCTGGAGAGCGAGATCAAGTTTGGATCGCAGCGGCTGCCGAATCCCGACCGGATCTTTTTCGACTTGCGCGATACGAAGCTCGCCTCGACGCTGGTGGGAAAGAGCTTCGATGTTGATGATGGATTCCTGAAGAAGATCCGAGTGGCGCAATTTCAGCCCGGACGGACGCGGGTTGTGCTGGAAGTCGACGATCTGTCGGACTACGACGCGTTTCTGCTGCCCAATCCCTACCGGCTGATCATCGATATTCATGGCAAGAACAATGCTAAAGGCGCGCGTCCGAAGCCGAATAGAGAAGAAGTGGCGGCGAGCGATGTAGAAGCTGCGCCAAAAGCGGGATCGAGGGCCGATTCGGAAACGGCCAGCGACGATGACGCGCCCTCTGCGCCGAAAGAAGACCTGAAGGCTCAGGCAGGAAAAGCTCCAGTCACGACCCAGGACGTCAGCGACGACACGAAAGTAGTGGCGAAAGGCGCCGCTGCGACGAAGCGGGGCGTACCCGATCTGCCGAAGAAAGTCGATGCTACGCGCGAGACCCCGGCGCCGACGAAAGTGATCGTTTACAACGATGATGACGATGAGACGCCAGTGGAATCCGCGGAGACGCACGCTCCGGTTCGTCCGCCCGCGAAATCTTCGTCGAGGATTGTGTCGAGCCGCAAGACCTCAGATCTGGATGCGCGTGAGGCCCGACCAACCGCGAGCGGCGATCGTTCTCTGATCCGCGCGCTGGGATTGAAGATCGGCAAGATTGTGATCGATCCCGGGCATGGCGGCCACGATACGGGAACCATCGGGCCGAATGGCCTGGAAGAAAAAGACCTGGTGCTCGAAGTCGGGCGCAAGCTGGGCAAACTGCTCGAGACGCGGCTGGGGGCCGAGGTCGTCTATACGCGGAAGGACGACACATTCATCCCGTTGGAAACGCGGACGGCGATCGCGAACCAGCAGCGGGCCGATTTGTTTATTTCGATCCATGCCAACTCGAGCCATGATTCGGCAGCTCGGGGCGTGGAAACCTACTACCTGAATTTCACTTCGTCGCCCGAAGCGCTGGAAGTGGCGGCGCGCGAAAACGCGGTGTCGGAAAAGTCGATCTACGAATTGCAGGATCTGGTGAAGAAGATCGCGCTGAAAGAAAAGATCGAAGAGTCACGCGAATTCGCCGGGGATGTGCAGGAGCAGCTGCATAGCGGACTGGCCGCGAAGAGTCCGGCGATCCGGAACCGAGGTGTAAAAAAGGCGCCATTCATCGTGCTAATTGGCGCGAATATGCCTTCGATTCTGGCGGAGATTTCCTTCGTATCGAATCCGGCCGACGAGCACCGCCTTGAGACCAGCGAATACCGGCAGCGAATTGCCGAATCTCTCTATCGCGGCATCGCGAAATATGTAGACGGACTCAGCGGCGTGAAGATGGCCAGCAAGCTCGACAAAGCTACTGGCCAGTGAGTGAATTAGAGAATCCTCAGTTGAAGTTCCTGCCGGCACAACACTCGTAAGCTTCTTCTAATCTCCTATCTCTTCTTGCTGTTGCGACGAATTCGACGACAATATCACCGCCGCACCGGGAGCGCAGCAGAAAGTTAACACGTCGCGGTGCCCGACGGACGTGAGCCGAGATCTTTGCATGGGTGTAACCCCGGCCGGCTTCATTTCGAGGAACTTCGTTTCAACCCCTGGCCTCGTCCGGACAGACCTCGTTCCAGTTCTCGAAGACGTCTTTCTTTCCTGTCGTACGCAGCCCGTTCCTCGGCGGTTAGACCCCCGAAGACCTCGTCTCTGCGCGCCCTGCTCTGTTCTTTGCGGAGGCGCGACAACTCAGCTTCTTCCGTCTCACGATCCACCACGTATGCCTCGAGCCTATTCCGCCACGTTTCGGCGAAACAAAGTACTACCTCCGACCCTACTCTCTTGCTGGTGGGGAAACATACAGGCGACACTGTACGCTGCGGAAGAACGCCCGAGCCGGCTGCAACCGGCTATTCGGACGTCTGGAAAATCATGTTCTCGTCAACCGACAGTTGCGTCGGCGTGCCTGGGGCACCGTCAGCGGAGCGAGTCGCGAGCACGCGAAAGCTTGAGGAGCTGGTTTCGACGGTATAGGTATAGGGAGGGCGCTGGCGAGCCACGCTCAGGGACTTGCTTGAAATCAGCTCATCCAGCGAGACGTACTTGCCTTCGAGTGCGAAGTTACCGCGTTCAGCTTGAGCAATAGTCATCAAGTCGGAGCGAACGCCGACGATATCGACTGCGGCTCGGGGATTGTTCACGCCGGCGGCTGCCGAAGAGCTTTGCGCCTGCCGGGCGTAAAGATAGAGGCCCACGCCGAGTGCGATTAGCAGGGTAAGAAAACCAAACAGGCGGCTCATATGTAGATTGCACAGCGAAAGGACCGGCAGGGCAAGTGACCTCAGTACCCGGCAACTTTCCGAGGTCGATGAGAATGGCCAGCGAGCTCAGGAAAGCCGCTGGCCAGGGACATACTCGACACGAACTGTAAGCAAGATTGCGCCGTTACTGAATTGCGCTACCCACTTGCGAGAAAACGTTGTTGGCATTGGAGCCGATCAGGCGGACCGTGCCTACGACGATGACGAGGATTACCGCCAACATCACCGAGTACTCTGCGACGTCCTGACCCTGCTCATCCGACCAAAGATTACGAAATTGATAACCCATACTCTCCCCTTTTCCTTCCTCTTTCTGCGATCTTTTCTACGCGATCCCTGAAGCCGAAGCTGCCATAGGTGGCTCGGGCGCGTTTTGTTGCTCCTGAGACATTCCCCATGCTTCCTTGTCCTGCGTCACCGCCTGAAGCCCGACCTGAAATTCAGTGGTACCTTTCATCTTCTTGATCCAGACCACGCGAAACTGCAATTTTCGCTGGCGATAAAAAACCGTAATCTCATCGAGGGTGTTTAACTCTCGGCGAACTGAACCGAGCCGCGCGCCAGTTGCCGTAACGTCCAGTGTATGGGCCAGTTCATCAAAGGCTTTTCCTGCGCTGTCTTTGCCCTTAATTCTTACGGGAAGAACCGCTTTCATGCGATTTCCCCGGCGCTGGCTCATTCCCACACTACCCGATGGCATTCCGTCACCCAAAGACAGTTTGCCCTTCGCTTCGCGTTGTGTGAATAGCTCTGAAGGGTAGGAAGAAATGCACGAAGGTGGCTGGTCGAGTGGGAAGTCAGAATCTCCTTTTGAATCAATTACTTTGCGTCCGAAGGAAACTTTTCTCGGCTTCTTGTGGTCTAATACACAGGGCTTTTTGCCGAAGCGTATCCCCATGAGATTTCCCCGAGTCCTTTGTTTCCTCGCGGTTTTGGCTTGTTTCCCGGGCTTACTTTTCGCGGCGAACCCGGCCACCAGCGGCTCTCCCGCTCTGCTGCCGCCACAATTTGGCGGTTGGCAGATGCAAGGAGCCGTCCACACCAGCACCGATCCCGCAGCAGCCGATGCGACCAACGCAGAAGTATTGAAGGAATATCGCTTCAGCGATTTCGCTTCAGCGACGTATGTTCGCGATGATGGGCGGACGGTGAAGATCCGCGCTGCGCGCTTCGCCGATGCTTCGGGGGCGTTCGGCGCATACACGTTTTACCTGCAGCGCAACATGACGAAAGAGGACTACGGGGACCAGGGATCTTCACTGAGAGATCGCGCGCTTTTTTATCGCGGGCACATATTGATCGACGCGCAGTTCAGCCAGGAATCGCCGATGTCGGGCGAGCAGCTGCGAGAACTGGCGGGAATGCTGCCGCGTCCGGTCGGAAACAACGGCAATCTGCCGACGTTTATCGAGTTCCTGCCGCATCGCGGCTACGTTGCGAATACGCAAAAATATGTGATGGGAGCGGCTGCGCTGAATGCGATTGCAGCCCCGGTTTCAGCGGAGTTGGTAGACTTCGGCGCCAGCTCGGAGGTCACGATTGCGCAATACAGCACGTCGAGCGGAGAAGCCACACTGATGTTGATCTCGTATCCGACGCCACAGCTCGCTGCCGATCATCTGCGCCGCATCGATGCGACTCGCCAGTTCGCGCAGCCGCAAGCTGGAGTCGCGACCGTCGGCGGCGCAGGCACGTTTTTCGTCAAGCGCACAGGGCCGATTGTTGCCATCGCGACTGGAGGGATTTCCGACAGCGATGCGAAGTCTCTGCTGGGCATGGTGAACTACGAAGCCAACGTCACATGGAATACCCCGAGTAGCGATCCGCAAGTCCGCGACTTGTACATGCTCATCCTGAATATTGTGATCCTGTGCGCGATTCTCGCGGGACTCGCGATCATCGCAGGCGTTGCGTTCGGAGGGATTCGCATTTTGATGAAGCGTTTCTATCCCGACCGGGTGTTTGACCGGCCGGAACAGATGGAGTTCATCTCACTGCGGCTGACGGAGGCGGCGGTGAAGAACGGAGCTTCGGAGGGGTCTAAGGAGCGTCGGGAGCTTCTCTAAAAGGGCCTCGGAGCCTGGGTAAGTGGCTTTAGAAAGATCGGCTTACGACCTCGGAAAGCGCATTTTGTCTCAATTTGGCACACATATCCGCCGTGTTGATCGATTATGTAAATCATTGAAAACAAAGACATTTATTTCCTAAAAATCGCTTGACACCCCTGTTTTTAGGCTCATAAGATTTCGGCAGAAAGTTTTGACGGAATTTCAAAGCCTCCGTTGGAACTATTCTCCCTTGAAGAAGAGGCCACCCTGTTGCCGGGTGGCCTTTTCGTTTTCAGGATTGACCTGTTCGCGGCAACCTCCCTGCAATTTCAATCATTGGAACGGAACTCTTTTGTGATGTTTTCGTATTTACTGGAGAAGGTTCTTCGTAAGATTGTCCGACAAGTCACGAGGGACGGGGGCGAAAAATGTTCTGCGATGGATGTGGGGCTGCGGTAGAGCCAGGCCAGTCATTTTGCAGCAAATGCGGCAAACAGATCATAGGTTCGATCGTGGCGGTGCGCTCGATGCCTGGGCGCGTGAAACAACATCTGCACCTGCTCGGCATTTTGTGGCTGGCAATGTCAGCGTTCAATGCGATTGGCGGCCTGATCCTGCTCGTCGTCGGAAACACGTTGTTTGTACACCTGCATGAAATGGGAGCTCCGCCGCAAGTGCCAACCGGTTTCCTGAGTTCCGTCGTGACCACTCTCGGCATCATTGTTCTGGCGAAGTCGGCGTGCGGCTTTCTCGCAGGCTGGGGCCTGTTGCAGCGCGAAGGCTGGGGACGCGTCATCGCGCTCGTACTGGCATTCATTTCCTTGTTTAATATTCCGTTCGGAACTGCGATCGGCGTGTATACGATGTGGGTGCTGTTGCCGGGACAATCGCAGGAGGAATATGACGCGCTGGTTGCGACGCGAGCTGAGTAGCCCGGCGAAAGGATCTGACCCGTGCGGAACTGCAGTCGGCCTTAGCGTAATGGATTGTGAATCCGGACGGATCGCATCTTTACGGTTTCCACCCTGCCATTTAGAATCGATCACAGGCCGACGTAGCTCAGTTGGTAGAGCAGCCGATTCGTAATCGGCAGGTCAGCGGTTCAAGTCCGCTCGTCGGCTCCATTCTTTGCAACTGCTTTGCCCGCCCCTAAGTTCCCCGCGCATTTCTAATTCACAATCAGAGTAACGGCACCCGCTTGATGGGTGATTGCGCCCGAAGTGCCAGTCACCGTGATGGTATAAGTGCCGGCCGGTGTGCCTTGTTGCGGGTTGTTCCCACTGCTCGTATTGGATGCGGGCGTGGTTCCGGTTCCTCCAGCGCAGGATGCGAGCAACAGACCGAGCAGAAACAACGCGATCAAAGACGCTGCCAGCGACGATTTCTTAAGCCGATTTCGACGCGGTCTTGCGACCAGCAGCATCAATCCCGGCAACGCCAGCCACGGGAAGAATAGCGCTGTCCCGCTCAAGCGACGTGATGCCGTGGCCGAACGCGAGGTCGTGCTAACGGTCATCACACTGGTCACCGCACCGGCGCCCGGAGTGACGGAAGCTGGGTTGAAGCTGCATTGTGTCGTTGCCGGAGCGCCGGAACAGGACAAATTCACGGCATTCGGAAACGACGCACCCACGGGCATCACAGTGAAAGTGTAGGTCGCTGACTGGCCCGCGTTGATGGTTTGAGTTGCCGGTGTCGGAGCACCGAACCCGAAATCCAGCACGGCCGGCCCGACCGTGAGCGGGATGGTCAGAGAATGTTGAGGAGAGCCAGAGACATCCTGCGTGGTGACGGTGATGTTGTAAGTGCCGGAAACCGCGCCGCTCGGAACCGAGATGGCGGCAGTAACGGGAACCGTAGCGCCACTGCCGATGGTGATCGGGCTGGCCGGGCTCAGAGTGCATTGCGCGCCGGAGAGAGCCGTCGCATCGCAAGTCGCGTTGACCTGGCCAGTATATGAGTAAAGGGATGCGACGCTAAGATTGGCCGTCGCTTGCGCTGCAGGTGCGGCAGAAAGAGATGCGGGCCCGGCAATCGAGAAGTCGCCTACATTGAAGGGGACGTTGAACGTGTTCGTGATGGATCCCGAGCTGCCTTGCAATGCGATCTGGTAGGTGCCGGCAGAAAAACTCGTCCCGTTAATCACGAGCGTAGCCGTGGCGGGATAGGTGCTGACGGTCGTGGGACTGATGGTGCAGCTGCTGCTTCCAAATGTCGCGGGGCAACTCAGAGCTACGGATCCGGTGAAGCCATTCTGAGCCGCGATCGTGATCGCACCGCTGGTGCCGGTACTGCCCACTTTTACTTCCGGGAACGGAGTTGCCTCACTAAACGCGAAGTCGGGATTTCCCGAGCTTTGCGTCTGGTTCTGGAGCAGGATCGGCTCGGAACCCACGGTTACAATGGCACCGCTGGCAATATTGGTCGTGGCCCCGGTCAGGTCCAGATAATTGATGTACTCGCTGGGTGCTGTGTAGCTGGCGGTGCCGCCCGGATACCACACTGCTTGAGCGGCATACCCATTGGGTCCGGTCAGACCGCAAGTCCAGATTCCCGCAGTATTCTCGGAGCACAGCGTGCTCATGGTTCGTCCCGACATCCAACTCTCGACCTGCTCGTATGCAATGCCGACGGAGTTGATGACGCCGTTATTCGAAAGTGTCCCAGTGTTGTCGTCGTCCCAGGCGTACCAGTAATGGCGCAACACGCCGTTCGACCAAAGCAGAAGGTAAAGTCTGGCCACAAATCCAGCTTGATCCGTCGGGTTGGGAAGGTCGGTGTTGAATCCCCACGCTCCCTCGGTCGACCAGAGCGGAAGAGAGCTGACGTTATACGTGGCCATCGTGCTTTGGTAACACTGCACAACGGGAACAATATCTTCGGGCACGGTCGTGTAATAGGTATGCAGCGCCATGATGTCGATGTACTTGCCGAGTCCCGCCGCCAAGTATTCGCCCATCTTGTCGGGCATGGTGCAGTTCGAAGAGGGATAACTGTAATTGAGCTGGCCGTTGGCAGGAGAGATGATCTGGGCGCCCGGGATGTACTTCTTGATGTAGGTGTTGGCATCCTTGACCATGCGGACCAACTGAGCGTCGGTTCCGGTCCACTGCGCGATGTCGTGAGGAGTGTTCCACATTTCCCAATACATGATGGTGGGAGCATGCTGGGCGATCGCGGTGACAAAATTGATGAAGTGCTGATCGGTCCCGGTACCGTCGGTCTTGAGATCGTTTGGCGGATCGCAGAATCCGAGGCCGTAATCGCAGGTCGCATCCTTCGGTTTTGAACTCGCAAACGTTGGAGTCATTCCGAAGGTGTAGATCAGTTGATCGTTGTGAGCGGCTGCCGAGGCAACCCAGCTGTCGAGATTTGTCCAATCATAGACACCGTTGGCCGTGTTGATCTGCCCCCAACCGGTGTCCGTGTCCCAGAGCCGCAATCCATAAATTGCCGGAGTCGGCCACGGCGTTCCCGTAAGAACGTCACTGTGGGTTGTCATGTCAAAAAGCGAAGCCGGAATGGTCGTGGATGTGACCGAACTGGGAGCAACGGGCGCAGGATGCTGGGTGGTGTTCGGGTCAGCTTGCGCAATCAAAGTGCAGGATGCCATCAAGGCAAACAAAAAAACAAATGCGCTAAAGGGCGCAAGAGAGGTCTTCGCTCGCATGGGTCACGCCTTAAATTTTTATTTGGACGGAAACCGAGTGACTAAACTGGGAGCCCTTGAACGTTGGAAATACTACACGACCTTCGTTGCGTGGAAACAGGAAAATTCAGAGATTCGGCCGAGATTTTCACAGTTGCACACGGTGTGCAACTTTAGTGCAAGAAACTGCATACATCTTTCGAGAATTGTCTCTCGCGCTCGAAACATCCGACGCCGATTTTCTCTTTTGATTTTTCTCTCTCAGTGAGGACATTTCATGCGGGGTCAATTCGGAGTGAAATTCCCTTCAAGCTTCGCGGCCGTCACATGAAACCGCTGGCGCGAGAGAGCGAGTGCAACTCAGGTGCGCTTCTTCACGGTTGCGATAGTGCGTTCGAGAGCCTGGAGATTTTAAAAGGAGTCCAAATAGAAGTGAGGCGGACGGAATCCACGGCTCTGCGCCAACTTCTGTGCAACAGATTGTTTGAGTAACGCCGTGACCTCGGCATCGATTGCCTTGCGCTCCACGAGACCAATCTGGGTAAACCGGAATGGCTGCAAGTACCCCATGCCGCCGCGCATCGGAAACAACAACTGCGCTTTCGATTGCAAAATGCCCGGACCGAAGCGAAACATCAGGGAGATATTGATCCGCTCGTCGAGATAGACGGCCAGATCCAGCAAGCCTCCGGTGACGGAGAGAGTTTGCAGCTTTCCGGTGAGTTGCCGGCCATTCTCCAGATGAAACGAAGCGGAGACGGTTCCCCGCAAGTTCACGCGCGGGGCGCGGGTCTGGGCCAGAGTTCTGGGCGGAGGAGTCATTGTGGTTTCGAGAACATAATCATTGCGATAACAGCAATGACAGGGCCGGAGCCAATTACGCCGAATGCGAGATTACCGAAATCCTGCTGGGTACAGTCGTCACCAGTTTTCTGGTGAGCCTCATCTTTCTCCAGTCATATTCGTAAGCTGTTCCGCAGGACAGACAGATTTGATAGTGCCGTCCATTTTGATCGACGCGAGGCCAGGAAAACCGGTGCGTACAACCTCGCTGGAGGAGTAGTTTTAGCAGATTCAATGGGTCACCGCCTGATTCCGGCTCTTCCAAAGGTCGAGCCAGCGTGAGAAAAACGGTTTATGGGGGCTGTCCAACAGATGTTTCAAAGTGGATAGCAGGATATTTGGGGGTTGGGACTTTGAGACAAACGAATCCACCGAACTCAGCTTGCTTTGCGGCAGCGGACCATAAGCTGACAGGAGCATGATGGGCACGTTGGAGTTAATACGCTTCATCTTAGCGGCCACGACGTCCCCGTTCATGCCAGGCATCTGGTAATCGAGAACGACGGCATCCACGGGGCGAGTGCGAAACAGCTTGAGTCCATCGTCGCCGCCAGTGGCTTCCAGGACCTCATAGCCGCTTTGTTCGAGCAACATCTTGCGGCCGATCAGTCCGTTCCAGTGGTCGTCAATACAAAGAATTGTCGCCTTCCTGCGGGACATCTACTACTCCTCACATCGAGCCGGCCAAGTTTTGATTTGTTCAGCGCCGTTGCTCCCCAAGAAGCGACAACTGCTGGACTGCGAAGTGGTAGGCAAGTTGATTTTGCGGCGGGAAACAATAAGGTACAAATTACCAAGGGGAACTTTGGTGACAGTTACCCCCGGTAAGCGTCGGCAGTGGATAACTGATCCAAAGGCGCCAAATCGCTTTGTCTGCACGGTTTTCGGGCAGTTTGAGGCGCGGCGGCTTCCCCGAATAGCCCACACGTTCGTGCCATACATGGCACGAGGGAGCCATTTACCCTCCGGAAGACCGAGGGTAGAGTAGTCCTCGAGCAGCACTTGGGGGAGGGCTGATCAACAGACGCCCAGGACTCAATTTGAGTCTGGGGCGTTTTGTTTTGTGCGCAAGAATCCATTGTGACGTTCGGGCCGCCCATAGCACGAGGGAGCCATTTACGGTTTTGGGGGACGGGCTTAGAGTTGTTCTTGAGCAGCACTTGGGGGAGGGCTGATCAACGGACGCCCAGGACTCAAATTGAGCCCGGGGCGTTTTGTTTTGCGCGCGAGAATCGCGAAAGGCGCTGGCCCTGGTAATAGCACGAGGGAGCCATTTACGGTTTCCGGGACCGAGCTTAGAGTAGTTTTTGAGCAGCACTTGGGGGAGGGCTGATCAACAGACGCTCAGGACTCAAATTGAGTCCCGGGCGTTTTGTTTTGTGTGCGAAAATCCCGCCGAACGTCTTTCCTTAGATTTGCCCTTCCGCTGATCTCGCCGCGTTTTGCTCACGCCATTGCTGCGCGCTTCCACCTCCATTTTGGATAGTGATAGATTTGTGGAACCTTGCTGCCACCTTGGACCGCGAAGTTTGAGGAGACTCCCATGCCCGCCTCGTTATCCCGCCGCGATTTTCTGGCCGGAATGGCCGCGACTACAGCGCTTACCGCCGCGTCCCGCATGGCCGCGCTAAGCAGTTTCCATTCGCCTTTCCGCGTTGCGGTTATCAACGACGAAATCTCTCAGGACTTCGGCCACTCCTGCGAAGTTGCGGCGAACGAGTTCGGCATGGGCTGGATCGAGCTGCGGGGCATGTGGAAAAAGAACATCGTCAATCTTGACGAAAAAGAAGTGGCTGAAGCCCGGCGCATTCTAGAAAAATATCAGCTCAAGGTGACGGATATCGCGAGCCCGTTGTTTAAAGTCGACTGGCCGGGCGCCCCGAAGTCGAAATTCAGCGATGACAGGAGTTTCGGCGCGAACTTCACCTTGGAGCAACAGGGCGAAGTATTGGAGCGCGCCATCGAGATGGCGAAAGCCTTTGGGACGGATCGTGTGCGCTGCTTCGACTTCTGGCGGCTCGAGGATCAGGCACCCTATCGCGCGGCCATCAATGAAAGACTGCGAGACGCGGCGGGCAAGGCAGAGAAGAAGGGAATCATTCTCGTTCTAGAAAACGAACCGGCCTGCAATACAGCCACCGGGGCGGAAGCTGCCAAGGTCCTGGATTCCTTAAAGGCTTCGAATTTCATGCTGAACTGGGATCCCGGGAATGCGGCTGCCAGCGGCGAGATCCCTTATCCGGACGGATACAATCTGCTACCCAAAGAACGCATCGGTCATTGCCATTGCAAGGATGCCGTCAAGAAGGGCAAGAAATACGATTGGGCCCCTGTGGGCGGCGGAGTGATCGATTGGGCGGGGCAGTTCAAGGCTCTCAAGAGCGATGGATACCATTTCGCCGTCAGTCTCGAGACGCACTGGAATGGCGGAGGCTCGCCGGAAGAGTCCTCGCGAAAAAGTTGGGCGGGCATGAAGAAGCTGCTGCAGCAGGCCGATGCCCTGTAACGCCAACAGTCGAGTGACCAATCAGAAGCCAAGCGCTCCTTCCCAAAGATCGCCTTGAGACTGTGTGTATATGTATGAAGTTTGAGACATCCCTATGATCGGTGCGGTGGATATCGGCGGAACGAAAATCGCGGTGGGCATCGTCGACAACGACGGCAAGGTGCTTTGCCGCATGCAGGCGCCGACGGACCCGAATCAGTATGCGGCGGGCATTGAACTGATCGCGAGCATGCTGCGCGAAACTGCGGCCCAGGCTGGAGTTGAGATCACCGGTATCGGGATCGGATCAACCGGACCTGTCGATCCCATCCGCGGCGAGTTCGGCGACGTGGATTTTCTTCCGGGCTGGAGAGGGAAGAGCCCGGTCAAAGATCTTGCCGGAATCTTCAACCTGCGCGTCGCTTTGGAAAACGATGGCGATGCCGCTGCCCTGGCGGAAGCGGGATGGGGCGCAGGAAGGAATCGGAAGCGGCTGATTTACATCACGGTCGGGACAGGAATCGGTGGCGGAATTATTCTCGATGGCGAGCTCTATCGCGGTGTGGACGGGGCTCACCCAGAAGTCGGACACCAGGTGCTGGATCCGGCAGGTCCGGCGTGCTCCTGCGGCTTCCGCGGTTGTTGGGAGTCGCTCGCTGCGGGTCCGGCGATAGCGGCCTGGTTCGAGAGCCATGCACCTGCGGATTATCCGAACCGCGCGGGAATCACGGCAAAGCGCATCTGCGAACTGGCGCAGCAGAGGGACGTGGTCGCCCTTCAGGTGGTCGAGCGGGAGGCCTACTATCTCGGCCTGGGCCTGGCGAACCTGATCAACCTGTTTACGCCGGATGCAATCGTGCTCAGTGGAAGCGTGATGAAGAGCTCCGAGCTCTTCATGGATCGCATTCACGCCGTGATTCGCGGCGGCTGCCGATTCGTCCCCGCGGAGAAGACACAGTTGACCCTGGCTTCTCTGGGAGACGATACGAATCTGATCGGCGCGGCGAGAGTCTGGCACTATCGCTTTGCGTAGAGTGCCGCGATTCGTCCGATGCTTCTCTGACCACGCCTTCCAGTCCACCTGCCGATCTGTTACTGTTTTCAGTTCACTTTTTCTCCGCTTGATGTGACTTGTGTCACATAATCGCAGGCTGTCCTGTGAAAGGATTGCTCCCCGAAACAGGACCCGCTGGCAATGCCGAGGCGGCGCTGAACCGCTGACCTGCACGGAAAGGACGAGAGCCGCGTGATCGTCGGAGTTCCGAAAGAAAGCTATCCCGGAGAACGGCGGGTTGCGCTGGTTCCCGTCGTCATTCCCAACCTCATCAAAGCGGGCATCGAAGTCGTGATCGAATCCGGAGCGGGCGAACAGGCCGGCTACCCGGACGCTGCCTACGCGGAAAAAGGCGCGAAGATTCTGCAGGATCGCTCCGCCGTTTTCAGTTCCGCCGACATTATTGTGCAGGTGCTCTGCTATGGGTCCAATGACGTTACTGGTCAAGCCGATCTTGCCATGATGCGGAGAGGCCAGGCTCTTATCGGATTTCTGCGACCCCTCGGGTCGGCGGAAGTGGTGCAACAGATCGCGCAGGCAGGCATTACATCGTTTTCCGTGGAACTGATGCCGCGCACCACACGTGCCCAGAGTATGGACGCCCTCTCTTCCATGGCCACTTGCTGTGGCTATAAAGCTGTGTTGATCGCGGCTGAGACGTCGCCGCGCATCTTCCCGATGATGACGACGGCGGCCGGAACCATTACTCCGGCGCGGGTTTTCGTGATCGGCGCCGGTGTGGCCGGGCTGCAGGCCATCTCAACCGCTCGCCGGTTGGGCGCCGTATCCTCGGCCTATGACATGCGTCCGGCCGCGAAAGAGCAAGTCCAGAGCTTAGGCGGCCGGTTCGTCGAGTTGCCGATTGAAGCTCAGAATGCGCAGGACGCCCGCGGATACGGCACGGCGCAGGACGAGAATTTCTACGCCCGCCAAAGGGAACTGCTGACCCGCGTGGTAGCTGACAGCGATATCGTTATTACAGCGGCGGTCATTCCCGGGAAGAAGTCTCCCGTGCTCATCACGGCGGATATGGTGAAAGGGATGGCGCCGGGTTCGGTGATCGTCGACCTCGCTTCCGAGCGCGGTGGAAATTGTGAACTGACCCGCACCGGTGAAACCGTGACGGTGAACGATGTCACGATCATTGGCGCGATCAATCTGGCCAGTACGGTTCCGTATCACGCCAGCCAGATGTACGCCCGCAACCTGATGACTTATCTGACGTACATGGTGAAGGACGGAAAGCTGCAGCTGAATTTGCAGGATGAAATCATCCGCGAGACGCTGATTACCAACGGCGGCGAAATTGTGAACGCCCGTGTGCGCGAATTCTTCAAGCTGCCCGCATTGGTGACATCGACTTAATCCGAACGGACGAAACGTAACTGGGTATCGAGCACTGAGAACTGGGGGTTTGCATGGGTTCCAACCTGATCGACGCGCTGTTCGTATTCATGCTGGCGGCCTTTATTGGCTTTGAAGTCATCCGCCACGTGTCGCCGCTTCTTCACACGCCGCTGATGTCGCTGACCAACGCCCTGGACGCGATCGCAGTCGTTGGTGCGATCGTTCTGGTTGGCGAGAAGAAGAGCGCATTCGCGACCGTGCTCGGAGTGATTGCCATCATTGCCGCAACCAGCAACGTGGTCGGCGGATTTTTCATTACCGATCGCATGCTCAGGATGTTCAAGACCACGCGTCCCACCAAACCGCAAGTGACAAAGCCCTAATATGACGCCCGAGTTTGCCGGAACCCAGTACGTGATTGAAGTCATTTATCTCATCGCCAGCGCCCTGTTTATTCTCTCGCTGAAGTGGATGAGTTCCCCCGCGACGGCTCGCCACGGAATCCTGGCCGGCGAGATCGGCATGGTGCTGGCTATCGGCGGCACGCTGCTGCGGCACGGCATCATCGACTGGAAGTGGATCATCATCGCGCTTGTGCTGGGAACGGGGATCGGGATTCCGCTCGGCATGGTGCAGATGACGGCGGTCCCACAGCGAACCGCGCTCAGCCATGCCTTTGGCGCTCTGTGCGTGACGCTCGTCGGCACGGCGGAGTTCTATCTGCGCACTCCCAACGTGCCGAAGTTCATGATGTCGGTGCTCTCGATGGAAGTCATACTTGGCGGCCTGACATTCACGGGCAGCCTGATGGCCGCGGGAAAGCTGCAGGAAGTTCTGCCCCAACGGCCGATCACATACAAAGGACAGAATCTCGTCAACCTGCTGCTGTTCACGGTCGCGGTCGGAAGCGCCGTCTATCTGGTTTTGCATCCGGAGGCGAAGCAGTTGTTCCCGCTGGTGGTGGGAATTTCGCTGATTATCGGAGTGCTGCTGGTGATTCCTATCGGTGGCGCCGACATGCCGACGGTGATCTCGCTATTGAACTCCTACGCCGGGCTTTCGGCGGCGGCCATGGGCTTCGTGCTGAACTCGAAGCTGCTGATCATTGCCGGCGCGCTCGACGGGTCGTCCGGCTTCATTCTTTCGGTGATCATGTCGAAGGCGATGAACCGGTCGTTTACCAACGTTTTGTTCGGAGCGTTCGGCCAGGTTCAGACCTCGGCGGCGGGCGGGCAGGAAGCCAAGCCGGTGCGCAGCGCCACGCCGGAGGAAGCGGCGGCGATTCTGCTGGCGGCGAATAAAGTCGTCATCGTTCCCGGATACGGGATGGCCGTTGCGCAGGCGCAGCACAAGGTGCGTGAGTTGTATGACGCGCTTACGAAAAAAGGAGTCGAAGTTCGCTTCGCCATCCACCCGGTTGCTGGACGCATG
Source organism: uncultured Acidobacteriota bacterium (assembly GCA_963700225.1). Classification (GTDB taxonomy): domain Bacteria; phylum Acidobacteriota; class Terriglobia; order Terriglobales; family Acidobacteriaceae; genus Sulfotelmatobacter. Next base: position 129,151 of record CAVOWU010000004.1, on the reverse strand, counting down.
CCCGGCCACATGAACGTGCTGCTCGCCGAAGCCGATATTCCCTACGACCGCCTCATTGAGATGGACGAAATCAACGGCGACTTCCCGCAGACTGACGTCGCGCTGATCATCGGCGCCAACGACGTGACCAATCCGGCCGCGCGCACCGATCAGTCGAGTCCGATCTTCGGCATGCCCATCCTCGACGTCGACAAGGCGCATACGGTGATGGTCATCAAACGCGGCATGAGCCCAGGGTTTGCCGGCATCGACAATCCTCTCTACTACTTAGACCGGACCCTCATGCTGTTCGGCGACGCCAAACAATTCGTGGGCGGAATAGTGAGAGAGCTGGGCGGGAGCCACTGACAGGCTGCCTTTTACGTGATATCATCTGCCCCAAAAGTGGGGCAGTTTCGCTGCTCTGACGAGGATTTGTGAAGTTCTGTGCCTTCGGATTCTCCGCCGTATTGATTCTCGTCGCCGCTTTCCTCGCGGGGTGTGGATCGAGCAATTCTTCCGGATCTTCCACGACGTCAAACGTCAGTGTCAGCTTGTCGGCGCCCGGTTCCTCGAACGGGTCCATCGCACTTTCCCAGGGCCAGAGCGTAACCATCTCGGCAGCGATTGCGAATGACGCAAGCAATGCCGGAGTGAAGTGGAGCCTTACCGGCCCCGGTTCCCTGAGCAATGTGAGCACGACATCGGCGACCTACACGGCTCCCGCTTCTGTGTCGTCCTCGACGACAGCAACAGTTACCGCGACTTCGCTGGCAAATTCCGCGAAGGCCTCTTCGCTGCAGATCACGATCAGTGCTGCGAGTGGACCGATTACGGTCACACTTTCACCGAGCGCTGCGCAGACCATTTGCGTGGATCAGACGCTTCCCATCACCGCGGCTGTGACTAACGATCCCAACAATGCGGGCGTGCAATGGGCAGTGACGATCGCATTGGGTCTCGGCCCGGGGCAAGGTGGCTCTCTGACCGATGTGACCGCGACTTCAGCCGTTTACAATACCTACCCTAACTTTCAAACAAACGACAATTTTTCCCAGTTCCCCCTCGTAGTGGATGTGACTGCGACTTCCGTTACAGATCCAACGAAGTCAGGTGTCCTTGCCGTCACTATCAACCCTCTTTCTGCGGTCATCCTCGGAGGACTGCCCGCCGCCACTTTTACTCAGCCGTACAGCTTCGCTTTGCCGACGACCGGATTGTGTGGAAAACCTCCGTTCACGTGGTATGCCGCGTTGCCTCCGGGCCTGACACTGAGCGGAAATGTCATCTCCGGAGTTCCCACGTATCCAAATAACAATTTTGGCCTGATCAACTTCATAGTGGTTGACTCAGAAACTCCTGTGCAGAACTTCGCGCAGCAACAGGGGGAGATTCTGGAAAACCTGCCCACGGTGCTTACGATACTGAGCGGCCCGCTGCCGCAGGGAAGCGTGGGAGCGAGCTATAGCCAGATGTTGGTCGCGACGGCGGGAACGCCACCCTATACCTGGAGTATCAGCGGTGGCAGCCTGCCTGCGGGGCTCGCCATCAACCCCACAACCGGAGCGATTACGGGCACTCCAACTACGCCTGGCACTTATAATTTCACGGTCAAAATTGTGGATTCCGCTACCCCTACTGCCAATACCGCGACTTCCAATCTCAGCATCATCGTTCAGCCGCAGCTGGCCTTGGCTACGAGCAGCCTGCCTTCCGGCAGTGTTGGTACCTCATATACAGAGAACTTGCAGGCAACGGGCGGCGTACCGTCCTACGGTTTCACTTTGCAAAGTGGGAGCAGTTTGCCAGCGGGGCTGAGTTTGGCCAGCGTGATTGCCGGCGTTCCATCCGCAGTCGGGACAACGAATTTCACGGTCGTCGTCAATGATTCTGCGGGTGCGACCGCGAGCGGGAATCTAAGTATGCAGATCACCGCCGCGAATTGTCCGAAGAATTCAAACTTGCAGGGCAACTACGCTTTTCTGCTGTCCGGACCTTCATTAGGAGGAAGTTTCTACGACTATGTCGGAAGCTTTGTCGCGGACGGCGCCGGGACCATCACGAGCGGCTACATGGATTCGGGAGCGGCTTTCGCCTCGGGAACACAGCCGGCTTCGGTGACAGGTACATATTGTCTTAGCGCAAACAATTTGGGAACCGTTACTTTGAGCGGCTTCAGCGGTGTCCCAATCACAAATACATTTGAGGTTGCTTTTCAGGCGGACGGGAACGGAAGCGCGATCGTCTATGAAAATCCTCAGGAATCCGGGGTCGTACCGGACGTCTCCGGCGTTTTTCTAAAGCAGGATACGAGCGCCTTCGACACTACGAAGATCGACGGCGATTACGCGTTCGAACTGCTCGGCGGGGAGGCCGGCGATTCTCTGACCGCCCAAGCCGGCGTATTCACTGCCGATGGCGCGGGCAATCTGTCCAATGGCGAACTCGACTTGAATTTCGGGAGTGAAGTGACTAGCGGGGCGACATTCAGCGCGAGCGGTCTGGTCGTCGCAACGACCGGACGGGGCACCGTGGCTCTGAATGTTGCCGGGCTGGGAACGATGAATGTGGTTTTCTACGTAGTAAATGCCTCGCAATTGCTCGCGCTGGAGACAGGAACTTACATTCAAAATGGTGCGCTGCTGGCAGGCCAAATCCTCCAACAAGGCGGTAGCTCTTACAGCAACAGCTCGCTAAACGGCGTAAGTGTGGTGGGTTTGCAATCGCGAGATACTACCTTCGTGGGGGATGATGGACCTGTCGCGCAGGTGGGACTGATTACTTGGGACGGAGCGGGAAACTTCACTCTGAGCGCCGACAACAATGATCTAGGCAGCATGAGCGCCCCAAGCTATTCGGGAACTTATGCGGTTGCTGCAAACGGACGCGTCACATTGACCTCGACCGGCCAATTAAACGGTGCTGTCCTTTACCTAACCGGCCCAAATCAGGCTTTCGTAATGGGCACAGACCTAGAGGTTACCTCGGGTTCGCTGCTCAACCAGTCGGGAAGTCCCTTCAGTAAGTCTTCCTTTTCGGGCATATATTTCGGCGGAATCTGGCAGGCGAATAGCCAATCGATCACCCTGGAAGCCGACACCCTTACGAGCGATGGGTCCGGCAACGTCTCGGGCACGACCGATACCGAAAGCATTTCGATACGTCCGTACGGTCCCGCGTCGACCCAGGTCTCCGGCACTTATTCTGTCTCATCCGATGGTCGAGGCACCATCACGCAGAGCGGTGCGACCATGGGGATCTTCTATGTTGTCTCGCCGACGCAAATCCTGATGATTCCGAATGCGGATCCCAACCCCAAGGTGATCACGCTCTCCCACTGAAGTTCCCAGCCGGTATAAACTTGCAGGTTCGTTTTGCGATCGTGTGTCTGTCAACGTCTTTCGATGAATTCAGGACAACTATGCGAATCGGCCTCATTTTTCCGGTACTTTTTCTCGGAGCGTTCTTAACCGCTTCCGCCATGGCGCAAACTCAACTCAACCTCATGCCGATGCCCTCATCTGTGCAGACAGGTTCCGGGCAACTGGCAATTACGCAAGCTTTCTCAGTGGCAACGACTGGGAATCACGATGCCTCGCTCGACCGCGGCGTTCGAGATTTCATCGCGCAGCTTTCGCGGCAGACAGGGATTCCGTTCTGGCCCAAGGCTGGCGCTGCGCCGATGCTAGAAGTCCATGCTGATCGCGGACGCGAGGCTGTGCAGCAACTCGGCGAAGACGAGTCCTACGAACTGACGGTCACCGATTCCGGCGCTAAGCTCAACGCGGCAACCCCGCTCGGCGTTCTGCATGGACTGCAGACCTTTCTGCAGCTCGTCCAGATCACGCCCGCTGGATTTGCCGTACCTGTTGTGACGATCAAAGATCAGCCTCGCTTTCCCTGGCGCGGCACGCTCATTGACGTCAGCCGCCACTTCATTCCCATCGATGTGCTAAAGCGCAACGTCGACGGATTGGCCGCCGTAAAGATGAACGTCCTGCACTGGCACCTTTCGGACGATCAGGGATTCCGCGTCGAGAGCAAAGTCTTTCCGCAGCTCACCGGAATGGGTTCCGACGGCATGTTTTACACGCAGGAAGAGATCCGAGATCTCATCGCCTATGCGCATGATCGCGGCGTCCGCGTGGTTCCGGAGTTCGACATGCCCGGCCACAGCCGCTCGTGGGTAATTGGATATCCCGACCTCGCAAGCGGTCCCGGCCCGTTCTCGCTTGAAAGCGGCGACCCGATCCTCGATCCGACGCGCGAGTCGACATACAAGTTCCTGGAGAAATTTATCGCCGAGATGGCGAAGCTATTTCCCGACGCGTACTTCCATATCGGCGGCGATGAGGTCGACGGCAAGCAGTGGGACGCGAATCCGAAGATTCAGGAATTCATTCATGCCCACGGCATGAAGAACAATCAGGATTTGCAGGCGTACTTCAACCAGCGCCTGGAAAAGATTGTCGCGAAGAACCACAAAATCATGGTCGGTTGGGACGAGATTCTGCACCCAGATTTGCCGAAGAATATCGTCGTGCAGTCGTGGCGCGGGCAGCAATCGCTGGCCGTGGCGGCGCAGGAGGGTTATCGCGGGCTGCTGTCTTACGGATACTATCTTGACCTGATGTGGCCGACGGCACGTCACTATGCGGTAGATCCGATGAGTGGCGCGGCGGCTAGTCTTACTCCCGAACAAAAGAAGCTCATTCTCGGAGGCGAATCCTGCCAGTGGGCTGAGTGGGTCACGCCCGAGAATATCGATTCGCACATTTGGCCACGGAATGCGGCGATTGCCGAGCGGCTTTGGTCTCCGCAGGAAGTGATCGACGCGAATTCGATGTACGCGCGCATGCACGCGGTGAGCCTCGAACTGGAGTCTCTGGGATTGACTCACAATTCCGCCCGCGAACAAATGCTGCATCGCATGGCCGGAAGCGCTGACGTGACAGCCCTGCGCGTCCTGGCCGACGTCGTCGAGCCGGTGAAGGATTACAACCGCTGGAGCGACGAAAAGGGCCCGATCGATTTCCACGCGCCTTTGAATCACATGATCGACGCCGCGTATCCGGAGAGCGACACCGCACGCCAGTTCGCGGACTCGGTGCAGCGGTTCGTGCAGAGCGGATACAAGGATCAGGCTGCAGAAGCGCAGATCCGCACGTGGCTAACGCTCTGGCGTTATAACGATGCCAAACTGCAACCGTTGCTGGCCCAATCGTCGCTGCTGGAGGAGGATGTGGCGATCTCTCAAAATCTGGCGATGGTCGCCGCGGCTGGTCTGCAGGCGCTTGGTTATTTGGACAACGGACAGCCGGAGCCCGATTTGTGGAAGACGCAGCAACTCGCCGTGATCGAGCAGGCCAAGAAGCCGGTTGCTGGACTTCTATTGCAGGTTACGGGACCGGTGGAGCAGTTGGTACAAAGCAGCGGCTCTCCAGCTCAAAAATAGTTGACTCAGCAAAACCTCTAAGCCACTAGGGCACGGAGTATCACGAAGGAGATCGTTTTAGCGATTTTCCCTTCGTCGTAACTTCGTGCTCCTTTGTGGTTGCGAGGTTCGAGTTTACCCGCCCCCCCGAGCCCTTCGGTGAGTAGAGAAAGCGGTTATTGGCGTGATATTCTAATGACTCCAGCTGCGCACCGTCTTGGCGGAATTCCTCGCAGTTCCTGAAGAAATTCAGTAGTCAGCAAAAGAGAAGCCAGAACCATGCTTTCAGTCTCCAACGTGTCCATGCGCTACGGCGCGAAAATATTGTTTGACGAAGTTTCCACCGCGTTTACTCCCGGCAAGCGCTATGGCCTGACTGGCCCCAACGGAGCCGGCAAGTCGACCTTCATGAAGCTGTTGAGCGGCGAACTCGATCCCCAGAAGGGAACTGTCGTCCGCCCGCGCAAGGTCGGCGTTTTGAGCCAGGACCAGTTTGCCTTCGACGCCTTCGGAGTGATCGACACCGTCATCATGGGCAACAAGCGGCTTTGGGCCGCCATGCAAGAACGCGACGCCATCTACGAAAAAGCCGAGATGACCGACGAAGACGGCATGAAGCTTGGGGAACTTGAAGGTATTGTCGGCGAAGAAGACGGATATTCCGCTGAGAGTGACGCCGCCATCCTGCTGCAGGGTCTCGATATTCCCGAGGAGCTGCACGCGCGTAAGATGGGCGAATTGCAGGGTGGACAGAAGGTTCGCATATTGTTGGCGCAGGCCTTATTCGGCCATCCACAAGCGCTCCTGCTCGACGAACCGACGAACCATCTCGATCTCGACTCGATTCACTGGCTGCAGGGATTTCTGAACGTCTATGACGGCATCGTCATCACAATTTCGCACGACCGCCATTTCCTGAACAGCATTTGTACGCACATTGCCGACATCGATTACGAGACGATCATCAACTACACCGGAACTTACGACGACATGGTTGTCGCCAAGACGCAGGTACGTTCGCAGATTGAGTCGCAGAACGCGCAGCGCGAAAAGAAGATCTCCCAGTTGAACGAATTCATTGCGCGATTCGCGGCTGGAACGCGGTCGAGCCAGGTGCAGTCGCGCCGCAAGGAAGTTGAGCGCCTGCAGGTTACGGAACTGGCGAAGTCCAATATTCAGCGGCCGTTCATCAAGTTCGAGCAGAAGCGTCCTTCGGGGAAGCACATCCTCGAAGTCGAGCACCTCGGCAAGGCATATGACGAAAAGCAAGTCATACGCGATTTCACCGCCAGCATCACGCGAGGCGAGAAGATCGCGTTGATGGGACGCAACGGAGCCGGCAAGACCACGCTGCTGAACGCTCTGCTGGCGAATTCTCCGACAACGCCGGAAGCCGAACTACGCAAAACCAGCGGCTATGATGGAGCGTTCGTCGATTCCGGCAAGGTGGTCTGGGGGCACGAAGCCTCGATCGGTTATTTCGCGCAGGATCATCGCAGCCTCATTGAGACTGGCACCACGGCGATCGAATGGCTTCATCAGTGGGACGGAGCAGCTGTGACCGAGGAACTCCGCGGAATTCTTGGCCAGATGCTTTTTGCGCGCGAGGAAGCTACCAAGTCGACCAACGTGCTTTCCGGAGGCGAAGCGGCCCGCCTGCTCTTCTGCAAGCTCATGCTGCAGAAGCCCAACGTGCTGGTTCTCGACGAACCCACCAACCACCTTGATCTCGAATCGATCAATGCGCTCAATATTGCGCTGCAACGGTATCAGGGGACGGTGTTTCTGGTGACTCACGATCACGATCTGATCGACGAAGTCGCCACGCGCATCTGGCACTTCGAAAGCGATCACAAGATCACCGACTTCAAGGGCACCTACGAGGAGTATCAGGCCGCAGTTGTGGCCGTGTAGGCAGAAGCAGATTTCCTCCCTTCGGTCGGAATGACAAGAGTTGTGCGATCTTAAGGTCTTTGCACCGTTCTTGCTGCATGTAAATCAACCAGGTTCTCCACAGGTTTTCACGCCGTTACCAGTTGCTTTGATTTTGCAAGTTGAAGATAATAGATACGAACGCAGTGCCGCGAGGCGAGAGCGTTTCGCAGCGGGTCCCGTGTACAGTCGAGCTGACTTACTAAGAATTCTTCACATCACCCCGCGCCAGTTGGCGAACTGGGAGCGGAAGGGACTCGTAACGTCTGCCGAAGCCTACACTTTTTCCGACCTCCTCGAACTCAAGAAAATCCGCGACTTGTGCGCTATGAGTGTGCGCCCGAATGTGATCCGACAGTCGCTCGATGCCATGCGCAAGCAATCCGCGGGCGTGGAAAATCCATTGCTCGAAGCGGGGGCGTCGTCCACGGGCAAGCATCGCGTGGCATTCCGCCACGACGGTAAGCTGCTGGAGCCGATTGCCGGGCAGTTCCTGATGGACTTCTCCGAGCGCGAAAAGGTCGTGACCAGCACGCCTGTGCCCCGCTCGGAACCGAGTCCTCGCGAGCATGAGGTTGCGTCGTGGTTCGCACGGGGGATTGGGCTCGAAGAAGATCCCAACACCCAGACCGAGGCTATCGCCGCGTACCACAAGGTTCTCGACCTCGAACCGACGCACGCCGCGGCTCACATCAATCTCGGGACGCTTTATTACAACCGCCAGGATTTCGCTCTGGCCGAAAAGCACTACCGGCAGGCCATCGAATCGGACTCCCGCTACGCTCTCGCCTATTTTGATCTGGGCAACGTGCTTGACGAGACGGGCCGCGTGCACGAGGCGGTCCTGACGTACAAGACGGCTCTGCAACTGGCTCCGACGTACGCGGACGCCCATTACAATCTCGCGCTTGCTTTTGAAAAGCTGCGCGAGCCTCGCAAAGCCCTCAAGCATTGGCAAGCCTACGTGAAGCTCGATACGTCCGGCCCGTGGTCGGTGCATGCCCGCAGCCAGATCAAGCGCATCCTGCAAGCGGATGGGCTGAGGCTGGTCTACAAGCGCGGTTAATTGCGGATCCCAAGAAGACCTATCACCACGAAGATCACGAAGTCACGCGAAGGAATCCTTTGCAGACCGGGTTCCTTCGCGGCCTTCGTGTCCTTTGTGGTTTATGAATTTGGGATTCGTTTGACGGTGCTAACATTAACGGTTCGCCGATTTCCGCGACGAAGGTGCCTCCATGCCCGAGACTTTGCAAGCCGCCCCGCCCGCCCCACTGACCACGCTGACCGAAGACGAAATCCTCTTCCGCGATAACATCCGCCAGTTTGCTGACGAGAAAGTCCGTCCTCTGGTCAAGGAGATGGATGAGAAAGCTATCTTCGACAAAGACCTCATCCACGATTTCTTTCAGCTCGGCCTGATGGGCATTGAGATTCCCGAGCAATACGGTGGTGGTGGCGCGAAGTTCTTCGAAGCCATCCTGGCGGTGGAAGAGCTTTCGCGCGTGGATGCTTCGAGCGGTGTCATCGTCGACGTGCAAAACACCTTGGTCAACAACGCTCTTCTGCGCTGGGGGTCGGAGGATCAGAAGAAACGGTTCCTGCCGAAGATGGCGACGGAGATGGTAGGCGCGTACGCGCTGAGCGAAGCCGGTTCCGGCTCGGACGCTTTTGCCCTCCAGACTCGCGCCACGCTGAAAGGCTCGGAGTACGTCCTCACCGGTCGCAAGCTCTGGATCACCAATAGCAAAGAAGCCGGACTATTCGTGCTTTTTGCCACGCTCGATCCCAGTGCTGGGTACAAGGGCATCACGGCCTTCCTGGTCGAGAAGGATTTTCCCGGATTCACCGTCGGCAAGAAGGAAGACAAGCTCGGCATTCGCGCTTCTTCCACCTGTGAGCTGATTCTGGAAGATTGCCGCGTCCCGAAAGACAACGTCATTGGCGAGCCGGGAAAGGGCTACAAGATCGCGATCGAGACGCTGAACGAGGGCCGGATCGGCATCGGCGCCCAGATGATCGGCTTGGCCCGCGGCGCCTGGGAATTCGCCTGCAAGTACGCGGTGGAGCGCAAGCAGTTCGGCAAGGCCATCGCCGATTTTCAGGGCATCCAGTTCCAGATTGCACAGATGGCGACTGAGATCGAAGCCGCGCGGCTGATGGTCTACAACTGCGCTCGCATGAAAGACGCCGGAGTGAATTTCGTGAAAGAAGCCGCCATGACGAAGCTCTTCGCCTCGCAGGTGGCTGAGCGTGTCACTTCGCTTGCGATAGAAATCTATGGCGGATACGGATTCACCAAGGATTATCCGGTCGAGAAGTACTGGCGCGACGCCAAGATCGGCAAGATCTACGAGGGTACGTCGAACATGCAGCTGGCTACCATCGCCAAGCTCGTGCTCGGCAAATAGCATCGGCTCGGGTTCCCGATCCGGGTTCCCCGGACAAATCAGTGCCGAAAGCTGAACGGTCAGCTCTTTACGGGGTAAAGTGCAACTCCAGAGTTTCCTTGGACTCGGCCCCCGCAGCGAATTTCCACTTCAAGACCGCTTCTTCGGCGGCCTGGACCAGCAGGGGGCTACCTCCGACGGGTTCGACCTTTCTTACGGTTCCGTCCGGCGCGACATCGGCAACCACTCGAACGACGCCGCCTAGATTCATCCGCCTCGCCATTTCCGGGTAGCGAGGATCTATCCTTTGAAGCAGTTTGCGCCCGTTACTGTTGGAGGATTGCTGGGTTTGGGCGGTTCCCACAGGTCCAATGCAATATGAGAATAAGAGAGCGAGTAGCAGAACATAACGCATTCGCATGATCGAAATCCCTGAGAAAGAGCAGTAGTGTGCTGATACTTACCTGAACCGATCTTAGGAGCAGCGGGGGCGGCTCGAAAAATTACGCTGGTAACCGAAGTCACCACGCGCGAATGGTTAGCTCGGTTGGAGACCGATTCAGCCAATCTTCCTTGCTCATAATGTGCATGGAGTTGCACTTGGCGCATGCTTCAGTTCTCGGGAAAATATGGCTATTGTGCCTATTATCATCAGGTTACGGCGAGTCTTCTCATTGGCTTTCTGGATGCACTCTTCACATTGCAAGAATCCAGAGGGCGAACGATGGGGTGCCACGTGAGAATTGAATTTGGGACTGCCGATTCTTCCGAACTGAGCGCAGTCGAACCAACCGCTCCCAAGAAGCATGTTTGGCTGCCGGTCCTGGTTGTATTATTCCTGATTTCCTACGGCCTCATGACCATGCTGATCGTGGAGCAGGGCCGTACGATTGAGTCACAGCGTGTCTTGATCCACGAACTGTTCAAAGACAGCACCGAACTCTCCGCGTTCAAGACGAAAGCCCAGGAAGAGCGCGCCCAAGCACAATCGCAAATCGCCGGCGCGCAAAACCCGTCATCCCAGAATCCCGCGATGCAGACCCCGTCGCTCCAGGTTCCATCGAACCAAGCCTTAGCAAATCAGGCCCCGTCGACCCAGGCTCCAGCAGAGCAAGGCCCGTCTTCCCAGGCAGGTGCGCGACAATTGCAGAAACAAACGGCGACTCCGAAATCGGAGGTCCAGATGCCGAGCAAGCAAGGATCGGACATCGCCGATAGCTCCCGCTCTCTGGTTACGATCTAGAGGGCGCGAGTAAGCTGTGAATAGCTGAACTTGACCCTAATTCGTTCTGTGGCTCGAAGTAGTTGAAAGTGCCAGTAGAAAACGAAGATAGCAGGAAACAATGAAGGTTCTGACCCTAGCCTTGTTGTTCAGTCTGCCCATCAGTCCGCTTGCCCCGCAGAAACCTCTGCGGCAACCGACGTCACAACTGGCTAAGCACTCGAAAGGCGGACGCTGGTACTTCGCCGCCACCGGGCACGCCGTTTACTGCTACGGTCCGGTCATGACGGTGCCCTCTGCGAATGGAGATTTGCAGCGGGTCGCGACCCTTTGCCGCGACGGCAGCGCTGTGGTCCCTCTGAAAGACTAGGAAGAGCTCGACATCTGTCAGTGCGGCGCATCCGATTTCATTCGCATTTCCAGCTAGAGCTCCCACTTCCTCTGCTTTGTGTTCCTCTGCGTCCTTAAGTGAGCTTGCCGCATCAAAAGCAAGACACTCCCAGAGAGAACCCATGTCCATCCGACCAGTCAAACGCCTCATTAAATCCAAGCCCACCCTCGAAGGCGCGGGAGTTCATTTGCGCCGCGCATTCGGTTTCGGAAACACACACGACTTCGATCCGTTCCTGCTCCTCGACGACTTCCGCAATGACGTTCCCGAGGACTATCTCGCCGGATTTCCGTGGCATCCGCACCGCGGCATTGAGACGATCACGTACGTGCTCGCCGGAACCGTGGAGCATGGCGACAGCATGGGCAACCACGGCGCCATCGCATCGGGCGATGTGCAATGGATGACCGCGGGCAGCGGCATCATTCACCAGGAAATGCCCAAGGGCGACGCGACGGGCCGCATGCACGGGTTCCAACTCTGGGCAAATCTTCCGTCGGCGCTGAAGATGACCGCGCCGCGTTATCAGGAAGTGAAAACCGGTGACATTCCCGAGGTGACCGACGACGATGGCACGCACGTGCGCATCGTCTGCGGAAATTTTTGGGGCAAGTCCGGCCCTGTCGACGGAATCGCCGCCGACCCGATTTATCTGGATGTTTCCGTGCCTCCGGGAAAACGCAAGACGCTTCCCGTCGAGACCACGCGGCACGCCTTCGCTTACGTGTTCGCAGGGGATGGAAAGTTTTGCAACGCCTCGGGTCCTCTAGCTGTTCCGACTGAAGGCGTCGGATGGGCGGACACCCATCCCCCCGCAGACGCGGAGAATCGATCTCTGGTCGTGTTCGATCGTGGCGACGAGGTCGCCGTTCAGGCCGGTGAAGATGGAATTCGTTTTCTCCTGGTTTCGGGTAAGCCGCTCGAAGAACCGGTCGCATGGTATGGACCCATCGTCATGAACACGCAGAAGGAACTCCAGGAAGCCTTTCGCGAACTCGATCAGGGAACATTTCTGAAGAAATAACAATAATGTGGAAGAAACGTGGAAGAGCGGCCCTTCAGCGTCGCGTTACGACCATTCGATTTGTTTTGGGTTTTAGCCCCAGTGATCCGGTAATCCCATGCCCGAACTCCCCGAAGTTGAAACCATTGCCCGCGGCCTCGCCAAGCGCGTCACCGGAGACGTGATCGAATCCGTCTGGCTCGGCCAGAAAACGGACTTGCTGAAATCCCCTGCTCCGGAGATCGCTGCGACGCTGGAACAGAGGAGGATTGCGACTGTCCACAGAATGGGCAAGCACATCGTGTTCGAACTGGAGCATGTTGAGCGGGCGCCAGTGCCCGCAGAGAGCAGGCGCCCTAAAGGGACGCAGAAGCGATCGAAAGCACGCTCATCCAAGGCGCACGCAGGGGCAGACGAGAACGCCCGCTCCACGCAAACCAAGGCGCAATGGATCGTTCATCTCGGCATGACCGGACGCTTGCAAGTCAGCGAACCGCAGGCCGAAATCGTCAAGCACACGCACGCGATCCTCAAGTTAGCGTCGGGAAGGGAATTGCGGTTCGTCGATCCTCGCCGCTTCGGCCGTCTTAGCGTTGCCGCGTCCGCGGACTTCGAGGCCACGGGAGTCGAGCCGCTGGAAGTCGATCTCGACCATTTTGTGGCTCTCTTCCGTGGCCGCAAAACCCCAATCAAGAGTGCGCTGCTGAATCAGAAGCTTCTTCGTGGTGTCGGCAACATTTACGCCGATGAATCTCTTTTCCGCGCAGGCATTCGTCCCCGCCGGCGCGCGTCGTCAATCACTCACGACCAACTGCTAAAGCTCCACTCGGCAGTGAAAGAGGTATTGCAAGAGGCCATCGCGCTCGGCGGCTCTTCGATCTCCGACTACGTAGACGCCGACGGTGAAGAAGGATTCTTCCAGCTTCAACATCGAGTCTATGGCCGCGAGGAAGAACCCTGCCTCGTTTGCAAGAGTCTCATCAAGCGAGTGGTCATCGCCGGCCGCAGCAGCCACTACTGCCCCAAGTGCCAGAAATGAATTTCTGTTACCCTCGTTCGTTATGCCTGACTACGCCATCGGTGTCGACATGGGCGGCACCAATCTCCGCATTGCAGCGATAACCACGGAAGGCAAGCTGCTTGAAAAAATCACCCTCGGCGTGAAAGTCGCGCTGGGCCGCGACTTCGTGATCGGCGAGATGTGCGACGCCATTCATCGCCTGACCGAGCAATATCGCGGGAGCGGCAACTTTGTCGGGGCCGGCATCGGCGTTCCGGGCATCATCGACGTAGAAGCCGGGATGATGCGCAAATCCGCCAATCTTCCCGGATGGTCCGACTATCCGGTGCGCGACATCATAGAGCGTCGCCTCGGCGCCCGCGTTTTTCTTGACAACGACGCGAATGTCGCCGCCCTCGGCGAAAAATGGCTGGGAGCGGCCCGCGACGCCGATAATATGGCGATGCTGACGCTCGGCACCGGTATTGGTGGAGCGATCGTGCTCGGCGGCAAGCTTTTCTACGGGATGAGCGGCATGGCGGGCGAGTTTGGACACGTCACGATCGAACCCAACGGCGTCCCCTGCGGCTGCGGCAATCACGGTTGCGCCGAGCGCTATGCATCTGCGACTGCGGTAGTCCGCATGGCGCGCGAGGCGATCGATTCCGGCTTGGCGCCGGAACTTGCGAAGGCTGCCAGTTCCGATCCCGAGTTCAGCGCGAAGTCGATTTACAACCTGGCGATTCAAGGAAACGTCGACGCTCAGCGCATCTTTCAGCGTTTCGGACAGGCATTAGGGATATTGCTCGCGGACCTCGTCAACATTCTCGACCTTGACATGTTTGTGATCGGCGGCGGCGTGGTCAGTGCCTGGGACGCCTTCGCTCCCAGAATGTTTTCAGAATTGCGCGAGCGCTCGCTGGTATACGCCGCCAGCGCTCCTGAAGATCCAAACGGTAAGAAGGAAGGCGCATCCGCGCAAATCGCAAACTATACGCGCCGCAAGACCATCATCACGCAAGCCCTTTTGGGAAGCGACGCCGGACTCTACGGCGCGGCGAAACTCGCAGCGTCGCAATAAGAGAGTGGGCTGGACGAGAGTTGGCTGAACTCAGACCGGTGATGTGGCACGAACTCCTCGCTCCAACTCACGGAGCGCTTCGCGACATCCGTCCGATCTTGTGCATCGCATGCAAGAACGCCTGATTTTGCTCACCTGTTCCGATGCTCACGCGGATGCACGTCGGAGCGCCCCAACTTCCCAACGGGCGCACGCTGATGCCTTTTCCCCGCAATTGTTCCGCGACCCCATACGCATCTTCACCGAGATCGCAATACAGAAAATTTGCGGCCGTGGGAACAACGCGGTAGCCCAACTCCGAAAGCGCGACCCCGACAATCTGTGTTTGCGTAGCGTTATTCAGGACAACCCGCTCCACGTGTTTTTGATCGTCGAGCGCCGCGAGCGCCGCCGCCTGCGCGACCGAAGACACCGAAAACGTGCTCCGCATCTGGGCACAATAGGCCAATAACTCGGACGGCCCCAGACCGTAACCTATCCGCAACCCCGCCAGTCCATGTGCCTTGGAAAACGTTCTCAGAACAACAACGTTTGTGCCCTGCCGCAGGTACTGCAGCGATCGCGAATACTCGACCTGGCGGCGCGCCGCAAAATGCACCGCGAATTCGTAGTACGCCTCGTCGAGCACAACCACGACGTGCCCAGGAACTTCCGCGATGAATTTGTCGACTACCGTCGCATCCAGCATCGTCCCCGTCGGATTGTTCGGATTCGCCAGGAAGATGAGGCGCGTGTCTTCGTTGATTGCAGCCAGAATCGCGTCCGGATCGAACGCGTCGTCGCGCATGGGAGTCTCGATCAGTTGCGCTCCAGCAGCATGCACGGCCATGGAATACACGATGAACGACCGCTCGCTGGTGATCGCGTTCAGCCCCGGAGCGAGCAAAGTCTGGCATAGCAGTCCCAGCAAAGCAGTGGATCCCGCGGTGACCAGAACTTGCTCGGAAGGCAGGTCGTGATACGAGGCGAGCTTGCGGCGGAGCTCGGTACAGTCGTCTTCGGGATAATAGCCGGTCGAGGACAGGATCGACTGCATCGCCTGAATCGCCCGCGCCGACGGGCCAAACGGATTCTCGTTGGAGTCGAGACTGATCAGCCTCGGGCGAGTTTCCGGCGCAACCGGTATCGGCGGCGGGCTTTGCAGGTGGCCACCCATGTCCCGCGCCGGCTTCGATACCAGATCAAAAAATCGGCTCATGCTTGCCGCTCTTGATTATGCAGATTTCTTTCCGCTATTGGCCTTGCTGGCAGATTTTAACCGCTCGACTTCGCGCAACGTCAGCGACCGGAATTTCCCCGGTGGCACATCGAGCGTCAACGGTCCGTAACGCACGCGCTTGATCTTTTCCACGTGATGTCCCACCGCCTCAAACATGCGCCGGATCTGGCGGTTGCGTCCCTCAATCAGAGTGATCTCGTACCACGGATTCGTCGCTTCCTTGACCACCTTCACCAGGGCCGGTCCTGTCTTCACGCGTTTTCCGTCGTCTGTCGCGATCGAAACTCCCGCGCGCAACTTCGTGATCGCTTCTTCCTTTGGAGTTCCCGCCACTTTCACGACATATGTCTTCGGAACGTGCGAAGCCGCCTTCATCAGGCGATGCGCTAGATCGCCATCGTTGGTAAGCAGCAAGAGGCCTTCGCTGGCGTAGTCGAGGCGTCCCACAGGATACACGCGCCCCTTCACGCCGCGAAGCAGGTCCATCACGGTCGGCCGTTTTTCCGGATCGCTGACCGTGGTGACATACCCCTTTGGCTTGTTCAGCAAAATGTATACGTGCCGCTGCTCTCCCTGCAGCAGCTTGCCATTCACGCGCACATGATCGACTTCGGGATCGGCTTTGCTTCCAAGCTCGGTGATCACTGTGCCGTTCACCTGCACGTGGCCGGCGGTGATCAACGCCTCGGCTTTGCGCCGGGAGGCGACGCCAGCAGCAGCGATAATCTTTTGCAAGCGTTCTTGAGGCATGATCTTTAACGGCTAGGTGCTTCTAGAATAGAAAGCAAGTCCGCAGGGACTAAACGCCGAACGATGCTGCTACCCGGCCTTCTCCGCTTCTGGAACTATCTCATGGGAGTGATCGTTGTCTATTTCACTGCCGCTCTCGATGGCGATTGGCGCTTCGGCCTCCGCCGTACTTTCCACCGGGACCAGTTCGGCCTGAAATGATTCCGCTACCAACTTCTCGAATTCCTCCATGCTGGGCAATTCGTTCACGTCCTTCAGCCCAAACCGCATGAGGAATTCTTTTGTTGTCTTGTAGAGAATCGGACGTCCGATTACCTGCTTGCGCCCCGCAGTCGTGATCAGCTTGCGATCGAGCAGAGTGCCGATCACGCCACCGGAATCAACTCCGCGAATGTCGTTGATCTCCGGCACAGTCACAGGCTGCTTATAAGCGATCACAGCCAGAGTTTCAAGGGCGGGCAGTGACAAACGAATCGGTGGCTTCAGGCTCTTGGCGAACGATCGCACGACTTCGTGCTGCTCCGGCTTGGTCGACATCCGGTATCCGCCGGCAACCTGTCGAATCTCAATGCCATGATCGGGAGACCCGTACATTCCGACCAGCTCTTCCAGGCAAGACCGAACCCGGGACTTGATCTCGGAGTCGTCCGAAGTGCCTTCCGCGACGACTGTTTCTTTCACCAGCGCGGTCATTTGCTCCAGCGTAATCGGCGTCTCCGCCGCGTAGATGATGGCTTCGAGTTGCGCTCTTAAGGACATAAATAGTTAGTGGCTAGTACTTAGTGATCAGGAATTTGCTCTGGCAGAGACGAAAAAAGCTCGCTACCCACTAGTCACTGATCACTCACTTCCAGTCGTCTCTCACCGCAGCACGCTCGTTCATTACTTCATCAAAGTGCGTGTGCTTGCGGATCGCGATTTCTCCGAATAGCTTTTCCTGTCGTACCTGGATCGCCTGCAACCGGACCAGTTCGAGCAGCGCCAGGAACATACAGACCAACGCCTGCCTCGAAGAGACCTGCATCAACATTTGCTTCAACCGGATCGGACGGTCCTCCAGCGACAGGCGCCGTCGCAGGTAATCGATCATTTGCCCGACCGTCACCGACTCCTCGTCGATATTCAGCACAGGCCGCGTCCGCACCCGCTCCAATACTTGCTGAAACGTTTTGACCAGGTCGATGACGTCGGCCGCGAGTTCCGGCTCCGTCCCTTCGGCCTCCATGAATTCCTTCATGGACGGGTTAGTCAGCACCGCGTCTTCGATCTGCTGTTTCTGCAGAAGCATCTGAGCGGCTGACTTGAACTTTTCATGCTCCAGCAGGCGGTTGACCAGTTCGTTCCGTGGATCGTCCTGCTCCTCCGGAGAAGCCATCGGATCGCGCGGCAGGAGCATCTTCGACTTGATGTGAATCAGCACTGCGGCCATGTATATAAAGTCGGCCGCAACGTTTACGTCCAGCTCGCGAATTTTCTCGACATACGTCAGATACTGCGCCGTAATTTTCGCGATCGGAATGTCGTAGATGTCGATGTCCTGCTTGCGGATCAGGTCGAGCAGCAGGTCGAGCGGCCCTTCATAAACATCTGTCACTGCGACGGCAAACGGGAAATCGCTCTCTTCTTTTTTCGCGGAGTCTTTCGGCCTGCTCGCGGACGAACCGGCGACAATCGCTGGTGAGACTACCCCTGACTCGCCGCCTGCGACGATTTTTACTTCTTCAGTCATGCACTCCCAATCACGCTTGTCATCCCGACCGCACCGAAGGATCTATGCACTCGGCTCGCAGCTCACTGGCTCTCGGCGTTCTTCGGCGCTTCGTATGCCAGCGACATCCCCATCGCCGATCGTACATCGTTCATCGTTTCTCCGGCTGCCTTACGCGCCTTCTGCGTCCCAGCTTCCAGAATATCCCACGCCAGCCGAGGATTCTCCTCGAATTTTCTGCGCCGTTCCTGCATGGGATTCAGCAGCTTCACCAGCGCGTCCGCTGCCCACCCTTTGCACTCGATGCATCCAATTCCGGCCGACCGGCAGCCTTCATTCACCTTGGCCATGGTCTGCTTGTCGCTGAAAATCTTATGCAGATCGCCCACTGGACAAACGTCCGGATTCCCCGGATCCGTTCTCCGCACGCGCGCCGGATCGGTCACCATCGTCTTCAACTTCTGACGAATCACCGGTTCGGGATCGGCCAGCATGATCGTGTTTCCGTATGACTTCGACATCTTGCGCCCATCCGTACCAGGCAACTTCGCCGCGGGGGTGAGCAGCGTTTGCGGCTCGGGAAACACTGGCTTCGCAGCACCGTAGAATCCGTTGAACCTTCGCGCGATTTCCCGCGTTAATTCCACGTGCGCCACTTGATCCTCGCCCACCGGAACGCAATCCGCTTTGTAAATCAGAATGTCGGCCGACTGCAGCACGGGATACCCAAGAAAGCCGTACGTTCCCAGATCTTTGTCTTTAATGTTCTCCCGCTGTTCCTTGTAGGTCGGCACGCGCTCCAGCCATCCTAAAGGCGTGATCATCGAGAGCAGCAAGTGCAACTCAGCATGTTCCGGAACATGCGATTGGAGAAAAATCACCGACTTTTCCGGATCCAACCCAGCCGCCAGGAAGTCATACGCGACTTCCAGCGAATTTTCTTTCACGCGCGATGTGTCCGCGTAATCGGTGGTCAACGCGTGCCAGTCGACCACGCAGAAAAAGCATTCGTACTGGTCCTGCATGCGGACCCAGTTCTGCAGCGCGCCTACGTAGTTGCCCAGATGCAGCTTCCCGGTCGGGCGCATGCCGCTGAGCACGCGCTTGCGAGTTTTAGGCAAAGCGGTCATTTTTCAGGAGGCCCAGCGTTCGTAGACGCAAGCTGGCAATTCTGGGCTGCCAGTGAGGTTCAGATGTTGATGTGTCATGCAGGGCTGAACTCGATACTACCATGCGAAACCCGCATTTAGCGCGGGAAACCGGGAGCCGGAAGTGCCGCTATTTTCTCTCCAGAGCCCGCTGCAACTCCTGCGGCGCGATCGATTTTACCTTAATCGGTTTCGCCGGAATCCCTCCAACAATGTGGTACGGCGACACGTCTTTCGACGCCACTCCCATCGATCCCACAATCGCATGCTCTCCCACCCTGACGCCGCTCAGCACGGTCGCGTGATACGTCACCCGCGCTTTCGGTCCGATCTCCGTCTTGTGGTTGTCGACGATCATTCCGTCGTTCAGATCGTGCGAGTGCGAGTACACGTTGGCGTAATCGGAGATCGACGAGCCTTCGTGGATGATGATTTCTCCGCGATCGTCAAGCAGTACGTACTTGTGAATCGTGCAATTGTCTTCGACGGTCAGGTTGTACCCGTACGAAAATTCGATCCCATGGAAGAACTTCACATTCTTTCCGCAGTGCTTGAAAATATGCCGTGCCAGCACGGCGCGCACGCGGTATCCCAACCAGTGATTCAATCCTGCCGGAGATCGATCGAACATCATCCAGAACCAGATCAGCGGCTTACGTTCCGCATATTTCGCCGCGTCCACGTCGCCGTAGTATTCCGGCTCGAGCGTCGTGTTGCGTGGATCGAACGAATGCGTCAGCACCTGCTCGGCATGGTTCCCAGCGGGTACCGCATACGGGCGGCCCAAATAAAGCTGATGAAGTTCGTCGCGAACCACATCGCTGCGATGTTCCGGGTCTCGGTTCACGAACTCCCGGTCCAGCTTGTCGATCCACCCGAGAAACGATTTTTCCGCCGCCGGCGTCGGAGTCAGCGGGCGATATTCATATCGAGGCATGGGCTATCTCTTCTTAAGAATGCAAGCCTGTCAACAAGAACTCCCAAACATAGCACAATGCAAATGCTTTATAATTCGCGCCGCTCCTCTCAGCAAGGCCACCGGATCCTGTGAGCACTCTCGCCCGCAAGCTGCGCGCCACCGACTACTTCACCCTGGGATGGGGAACGATGGTGGGCGTGGGCTGGCTAGTGGTCATGGACGACTGGCTGCTGCGCGGCGGCGCTCTTGGCGCCCTCCTTGGCTTTGCGATCGGCGGAGTTCTCCTGCTTCCCATCGGATGGGTCTACGGCAAACTCGTCATTGCTATGCCCGACGCCGCCGGAGAGATCGCATACACCTCTGCAGTATTTCCACGCGCGATCAGTTATGCCACCGGATGGATGATGACCCTGGCCTACTTCATCGTCTGTCCGTGGGAAGCCGTTGCGGTCGGCCGTATCGCTGCCTATATTATTCCCGGCCTTGATTCAGTTGAACTCTACCGCGTCGCCGGGCGGCCCGTATATCTCGCGCATCTCGTCGTCGGGCTGGGGCTGACGGCGCTTCTCACCATCCTTAACTATCGCGGTGTTCGCCTCAGCGCCACATTTCAGAACTGGACGAGCTTTGGCACCCTTGCGCTCTTCGTGATCTTTGTCGGTCTGGGCGTTAGCCGCGGATCTCCAGCGAATTTCCCGCCGCTATTCACACACACTCCGATCGTTTCGATTCTGCTGGTGATCCAGATCGTTCCCTATTTCATGACTGGATTCGAATCGGTTGGCAAGGCGGCGGAAGAGGCCAGCCCCGATTTCCGCGCCCGCGGCTTCTTTCGCGCGATCTGGACGGCAATTTTCACTGGCATCCTCTTCTACTCAAGCATCGTCGCGGCGGTTGCGTATGTGGCTCCATGGCGTCCTCTGATCGGCGAAAAGTTCATGACGGCTGTCGCCTTTCAACAAGCCGTTGGCTCGCGATGGATCGTGAACATCATCCTCGCCGCAGCTCTGCTCTCTCTCTTCAAATGTTTCAACGGAAACTTCGTCGCCGCCAGCCGCCTGCTCTTTGCTCTTGGACGGCGCTCGATGGTGGCCCCGCGCGCCGGTACCATTCACCCGCAATTCCAGACTCCATCGGTTGCGGTCTTGTGCGTGGGCATCACGACCGGCGTGTGCATGCTGCTGGGAGATGCCATCCTCGTCCCCATTACAGAAGTCGGCTCTGTAGCTTGTGCCATCGGATGGGCCGCCGCGTGCGCTGCTTGCCTTGCCCTTTCGCACTCCCGCCCGGAGATCGTTAAACTTACCGTTGCTGAGAAATCGCTAGCAGCCTTTGGGCTCATCGTCGCGATCGCAATGGCGCTGATGAAAGTGATTCCGTCGGTCCCCGGCCATTTCACGGCGTACGAATGGCTGGCACTGGGAATCTGGAGTTTGCTCGGTGTAATAGTCGCTAGAAGGGCGCGCCAAAATTAGCGCCTCTTTCGCGAACGGAAACACCCAAGATCGAAAGATCAGGAGAACGTGAAAAGCTCTATGCCGAACAAAATGCGCTTCACACTGCTGATGATTCTCTGCTTGCTGGCGGCCGTTGCACTGCCCGCCCAGATCGCGACCCCGTTCGACGTCGTCATCACGAATGGCCACATCATCGACGGCACCGGTTCCCCCTGGTACTCCGGAGATGTTGGGATCCGCGACGGCAAAGTTGCCGCCATCGGCAATCTGTCGGCTGCTCCTCGCAAACGAACCATCGACGCCGCAGGAAAAGTGGTCGCCCCGGGATTCATCGACATGCTGGGCCAATCGGAGACGACCATCCTCGTCGACCCGCATCTTCCGTCGAAAATTTATCAGGGCATCACCTCTGAGATCACTGGCGAAGGCAGTTCGATCGCGCCTCTGAACGATGCCATCATCCAGTCCGATCGCAGCGGGTACGATCATTACAAGATCGATCCCGATTGGCGCACCTTCCGTCAGTATTTTGCGCGGCTTGAAAAGCAGGGCATGGGGATCAATCTCGCCAGTTATGTGGGCGCAACCCAGGTTCGCCGCATGGTTCTCGGCGACAACGACGTTCAGCCGACACCCGCGCAACTCGATCAAATGAAGGCTCTGGTGCGCGATGCGATGAAAGATGGCGCCGTAGGCGTTTCCACTTCGCTCGAATATGCGCCAGCCCCATATGCGAAAACAGACGAACTGATCGCCTTGGCGTCGGAAGCCGGCAAATACGGCGGCATTTATGCGACCCACATGCGCAATGAGAGCGACTCTGTTCTTGAGGCCATCGACGAGGCGCTGCGCATCGGCCGCGAAGGCCATCTCCCCGTCGAGATCTGGCACATCAAAGTCGCGGGCAAGAACAACTGGGGACGCATGCCGCAAGTCGTCGCCAAAATCAATGCCGCGCGTGCGGGAGGCGCCGATGTCTCGGCCGACACTTATGCCTATACCGCCTGGTACAACGACTTCTCCGCGTTCATTCCACCTTGGGCCCATGACGGCGGTACAATGAAGCTCGTCGAGCGCCTTAAGGATCCCGCCGCGCGCGCCCGCATCCGCAAAGACATGCTCACGCCGTCGCGAGACTGGGACAATGAATGGCAGGAAATCCCCGGCCCGGACGCAATCATGATCGGAGCCGTCGAGAACCCAGCCTTGCTTTCCATGCAAGGCAAGCGGCTTTCCGAGATCGCCAAGCTGTGGAACAAAGATCCAATCGACGCGCTTTGCGACTTCCTGATCCAGGATCCTTCGACTGGAGTTGCGGTCTTCGGCATGTCGCAACCGGATGTGACCCTGGCGCTGCAGCAACCTTGGGTTGCGGTTGATAACGATTCGGAAGGAACTTCACCCGAAGGCATTCTCGGCCAGGCGCACCCGCACCCGCGTGCCTATGGAACGTTTCCTCGCGTCCTCAGCAAATACGTTCGCGAAGAAAAGGTGCTGACGCTCGAAGATGCGATTCGAAAATTCTCAGCACTGCCTGCCCAGCGCATGCGCTTGACAGATCGCGGCGTCCTTAAAGAAGGGATGTGGGCCGATGTAGTGATCTTCGATCCCGCAACGATTCACGACCGCGCCACCTTTCGACAATCCCAATCAACTTTCCGAAGGAATGGAATACGTGCTGGTGAACGGAGTTCCCGTGATCGATCAGGGAAAAATGACGAAGGCGCTTCCAGGAAAGGTCCTGCGTGGGCCGGCTTACGTTCCGTGAGAGCTATTTCGCAGGCAATGGCTTGAGTCGTGCCTGCTCGGAGCGCGTCAGGGGCGCGACCTGAGGCTCCGCAACCGTGCCCGTGACCGCGTAACCGGCCGTGGTCGCGCCGTTCGCGACCCGAGTGAGTTTGAGATCGACGTCGCGCTTCAACGAAGCTGAGCCGCTGATTTCATACTCTCCCTCGGGCGAATCCAGCTTCGCATCCTTGATCTCGACCTTCCCCGCACGCAAATCAGCGCGCCCGCTGAGAGACGTCACACGCAGAGGGTCTGCATTGTCCCCGAGCGATACGTGAGGAAACGCTCCATCCTCCATATCAAAGTTCAGCGTCCCTTCGGCTGAGGACCAAAACTCCGCTGGGCATTTGCCGCTCACTGAATAGTTTGCATTACCAGTGCCCGAGATCCAAGCGTCGTTCATTGCGTTCGCAAATCCCACGAGGGATACTCCGAAAAACTTGCCGCTGCCCTTGCACACCGCAGGCTTGACGCTGAAGTCCGCTACCCAGTTGCCGCGGTGCTTGCCGCCAAGGAAGTCGGCATCCAATTCGGATAACTGCAGTTTCCCGCTTCCGAGCGTCACATTCGCAGATACGTGCCTCGCCGTGACTCCTCGGATCGATAACTGGTCTGCGGTAACGCGTCCAGAGGCGTGCAAACTTGCCAGCACTGATGGGCCAGGCGGCGCGTTCGACTCCAGAACCCGATACCATGGCTGCTTCTTCGGCCCGGGGCTTGCCCACTCGGTCACTTCACCCAGCGCAATTTGATTCCCATTGAGAGCGAACTTCACTGGACAACCCAGCCCGCAGCCGCGCGGCATTTCCAACGAACCGGACCAGGTCGTCCCTGCAGCCTTGGCGTTCAGCTTCGCGACGCGTGTTCGATCCGCGGAGAGCGTGAGATCCGCAGAAACAATCTCCAGCGGCCCCGCGAAGCCGCGAGCCAGAATCTGAACATTCTTCAACTTCGCGGTGCCGGTTGCTTGCGGTCCTGAAAAGCCCGAGGCAGATCCGTTGCTCTCTCCTGTCCACGATCCCGCGATCTGCAGGTCCAATTGAGCCGTACCCTCCGCCACTGTCACTAGAGCCGGGACACCGATCATGCGCGCCAGAGGCAAAGTCTTTGCAATCTCTGCTTCTCCTGCAACCGCGAGATTGTAACCGGCGCGGCTGATCCATCCCCGAACCGTCGCGCCAGCGCGGCCAGGACCGATCGCAAAGGGGCCGAATTCCAAGTGTGGAACGTGAGGAAGCTGCAGGCTCGGAGTGTTTCTGCGAGTTTGAGTTGCTGATTTCATGCCGTCGGCGAGTGAGAAGGGTATTGTCAGGGGTCCAAGCTCGGCCTTCTCCTTAACGGAAGAGAGTCGGAAGTCGGCGATTTCTCCTTGTCCGTCAAATCGAGCCGCCTGTCCGGCTGCAACACCCGATTGCAGCGAAAAACTTCCGCGCACGGTTCCGTCCGCTTCCATATCTTCCGGCAGATTCTTCTTCGCGCGCTCGAAGAGCATTACCGCCGCGGTTGCTGGTACGTTTTCCGCTCTCAGCAACACTGAGTAGCGATGGCTACCGGGAAGCCCGAGATCGCCCGTCAACGTAATCAATCCTTGTGCGACGGGAGCGCTGCACAAGACCTCGCGAAACTCCTGCGTGAGCGAACTGTACTCCCCATCGCAACTGCCAGCCAGGCGCAGAGCCCCGCCATTAGTGATGTCGTAGCGCCTAAAATCGTCAATGGAACCGGTACTGCTGATCCGCAGTTTTGCCGGAGTTCCCGTGAGCGCGACGTCGACTTGAATTTCGCCGCGCCATCCCTTGTTGGTTCCGGTAAAGAACTTCGTGAACTGGCCAAGCTGCGCACGTCTCCACTCGACGCTGAACTGCAGAGGCGTGTCACGAAGGCTGTCTGCGCGTTGCCACGTTCCGCTGACCTGAAGCAATCCCACGTCGTTCAAACTTACATCGGAGCGGAGCGGTTGTGCCTTCAGCCGGACACCCCACGAGTTCTCCGAATCCTGCCACAACGAAAAATCCGCGTTGGTCAGGGCGTAGGGTTTCTTTTCGTAGCCGCTCTTGAAATTGATGCGGGCAGATGTCGCTTCTATGTAAGGAAAGCCGGGCCGCGGTTCGGTCTTGGCCTTCCCGGTCGGCGCTAGCGGGATATGCGCTGTGCGCTCCAGCAGTGCTTCTAGGTTCCATCGCCCGTCGTTACTGTGCACCAGGTTCAGGCTTGGTTCCGTGAGTTCGAGACGCGAAATCTCCAGCCGCCCCCGCACGAGCGATAGCAGGCGAAGGTTCGCTGTCACCTCGCTCGCGCGCAGAATTGGTTCCGCTCCGAACGCGGGATCGTCATAGACCACCAGATTTTCCAGATCGAATCCCGGCCGTGGCAGCAGCCGTATGTGAACTGTACCGATGTCCACGGGACGCCCCACGCCGGCGCTGATGGAGAAAATGATGCGAGATTTCAGGCGGGACGCACCCGGTCGCCACAGAAACAGCGCCAGCAGAATCAAGACTGCTGCTGCCGCGACGCGCCGCTTGGAGGAGAAGATCTTCACTGCATCATCAACTGCATTTCGAGGGGCTTCAGCGAACAACCTGGAACGTCCGCTTCCAGCGTGTCTCATCGAAGAAGTGCAGAACCACTTTGCCCAGGAAGAGGAGACGATCGCTCCACGCGGTCTTCCGGTACTGGTTGTCTGGAGTCTCGAACGACCAGTAGATAAACATTGGCCGCCCAATCACGTTCTCTTTGGGAATGAATCCCCAGTAGCGGCTGTCCAGGCTCACGCCGCGGTGATCGCCCATCGCAAAGTAATGATCCGGCGGCACCACAATGTCGTCACCATGGATGTACGACGGCAAATCCACCATCCAGTTCGGATACACATTTGGATCGTCGGTCGGAGGCACCGCCGGGAAATTATTGCGATACACATCGGAAGGCGTATCGCGGTCGGCGTCGATATATGGCTCCGTGAGGGCTTCCCCATTGCGATAGACAACCCCGTTCCGCAGATGGATATGATCCCCGGGCAAGCCAATGATCCTTTTTACAACGTAGAGTCCCGGTTCCAGCGGGTGCAGAAACACGACGATATCCCGGAAATGCACCTCGCGATAGGGAAGCAGCGGGCCGATCCATTTCGACTGGGGAGCAAACTGGATGCGGTTCACAAAAACGTGATCGCCGATCAGCAGCGTCTGCTCCATTGAACTCGACGGAATCTCAAACGCCTGCACGACGAATGTGATAATGAACAGCCCAGTCACGAGCACCGCCGCGAGCGACGAGAGAAACTCGACCGTCGTCTCCTTCGGCTTCTCTTCCGCTGCGTCTTTTTCTGCGATCTCTTCTTTATTCGCCACGATTGTGATGTCGTCTCTGCGGAGCAGCTGCTTCCGGGCCGCGGTATTCTTCCGTAATCCGAGGCCCTTCACCCCGAGGTTCCAAACTCCCTCAGTGTACCAGCCGCAACGTTCGGTTCCAGCGCGTGATTTGAAAGATGTGCGACACGGCGTACGCCAAATGATGCAGCCTTCCGCCCACGGTGTCCGGGGGATTCCTGTCCCAATCCTTCACCGACCAGTAGATCACCAGCGGCGTGCCGATAATATTTTCCCGCGGCACGAATCCCCAATATCGACTGTCCTGGCTATCATCCCGGTTGTCTCCCATCACGAAATAGTGTCCTTCCGGAATGATGAGCTGGCCGTCTTCTACCAGCTTGCGCATTTCCAGCCACCATTTTCCTTCCAAACCATAGGCCGGAATGTCGGTGCGCGGAAAATTATCGCGGAACAGATTATTCGGTGGCTCCAGGAATCGCACGTACGTTTCTTCCAATGGCTTGCCATTGATAAATACCTTCTTGTTGACTAGCCGAAGCTTGTCTCCGGGCAGCCCGATCACCCGCTTTACGAAGTGTTGCTGCGGATCAACCGGATAATGGAAGACGATGATGTCCCCGCGCGCGATGCGCTGATACGGCATCAGATGATCTCCCAGTCCGTGTCCTCCGTAACACAGTTTATTGACGAGAAGGTAATCGCCGACCAATAGCGTATTTTCCATCGACTCCGAAGGGATCTGAAACGCCTGCACGATGAATGTGATCACAAAAATGGCGATCACCACCGTGCCCATCAAAGACTGCAGGGAACTGATCAGATCACTTCCAAAGCTGGGTCCAGCGCGATGAATGGGTGCATAAGCAGGAATCGGAACGTTCGACGAATGCGGAGGCTCATCCGGTGAGAGGATCGGAGGCGGTGGAGCGACAACGGGCTGGTCGGGCGAATCCATCAACTCACTTTTCCACCGGCAGCGGTGCGCGCATCACCGTTTTCTCTTCGGTCCCTTTGGTCCTCGAAGCCAGGAACGTCAGCAACTGCCGCGCTGCGTCCTGTTCGGCGGTTTTCTTCGTCGTGCCCTGCGCGCGCCCCACAAAGTCGGAGGCCTTGCTGCTTTTCGCGTGCAATCGCGCCTCGACCGTAAAGGTCTTGCTGTGTTCCGGGCCCGCTTCTTCCACCAGCACATATGCTGGCTGCGGTAATCCCAGGCTCTGCACGGCTTCCTGCAGCGCGGATTTAAAATCTGTGATCGGCAGCGTGCCGCCGCCGCGTTCCATGCGTTCCAGTTCCGGAGCAATCACGTTCCGCTGCACAAATTCGCGCGCAACTTCCAAGCCGCCGTCGAGATAGATGGCAGCCAGAATCGCCTCGAGTGCGTCCACCAGCAACGCCGTCTTGCTTCGGCCGCCGCTTTTCTCCTCGCCGCGTCCCAGCCGCAGGTAGTGTCCCAGCTCCAGTTGCTGCGCCACGCGAATCAAATGCCTCTCGCTGACTAGATGCGCCCGGAGCTTCGAAAGTTCGCCCTCGCGAAAGTGAGGGAAGCGCTGAAACAGCTCCTCACTCGTGACCAGCGCCAGCACGGCGTCCCCCAGGAACTCCAGTTGCTCGTTGTCGCTGACCTTGTACTTGCTGTCGCCGGCCTGCTGAGCTTCCTGTTCTCGCGCCTGCGAACTGTGAGTTACGGCCTGTTCAATGACCGCTCGCCGCCGGAAATGGTAGCCCAGCCCTTCTTCGAGCGCCGTGATTTCGCGTTCTTTCATAAATGGGTGGGCTGGGCAAAAAGGAAAGCGGTCTAGAGGCAGCCGCGCCGGATGTCCTGCGCGAACTTCCCGCCCCGTTTCTAATTCGCGGAGTGTGGCTTAGTTTTTCTGCCCCGGCGCGCTCCCGCTGCTCAGCTTCGTCAACCGGTCCTGCTCTGCCCGTGCCGCTTTGCCTGCAGGGGAATCGGGATGATCCTTAGTGAGATCTACCGCCTGATTGGCAACCTTCAACGCATCCGGAATCTTGTTCTGCATGTCGAGCACGACTGCCAGCCGGAGAACTGCGACCGAGTCCACCTGCTCCGGAAATACGTCAATCGACTTCCGCAAGTTCGTCTCTGCTTCCGGATAATTGTGGGCGTTGGACGCCAATGTGCCGAGCACAGCGTACGCTTCAGACCTCATATAGCGCTTAAACTGGTCGACCTTCTCCGGCGGATAGCCTGCGGTCGGGACGTCGGTGTCCACCGTGACCAGCGCACGCTCTGCGTTTTTCTTCGCCTCCGCCAGCTTCTGGTCTTTGTCGAGGTCTGTGTCCCGCGTGCGCTCTGCCAGAACTTGTGCGACTCCTACCAGCGCCTCAGGATCATCGGCATCAATTGTGAGCGCTTTCTGGGACAATTCGAGCATCTTGTCGCCGTTGTTGGCTGCCTGATATCTCTGCATGGCTGCCTTGTACAGGACGACTCGCAGTTCGCTGTCAGGGAACTTTGCAGCGAAGTCGTCGGCCGCTTTTTCCGCGGCCGCGGCATCGGTCAACTGCAGCGCTGCCTTGTAGGCGTCAAACTCCGGCTGTGTCTTGGCTGCTGGCTGACGTTTTCCTTGCGGAGCCGTTGCCGCCTGGCCCGCGGGCGCGGTCTGGGTTGCGGGCTTGTCCTGCGCCCAACTGCAAACGCACGTTCCCAGCACTGCGATCACGATCGCTGCTCGCTTCATGCTTTCTCCTCGACTCAAACGTCTTTGAATTTCAAATCCGGTCAGAATGCTGCAACGTGCATTTTATCCCAGCGGACCCCAAGCAGGCTGGATCCAGGCCGTATAGCTGTCAGCCGGCAGCTTCACTACTGCGGTTTCGCCGGAGGCTCGTAAGCCTGCTGCAATCCCCGCTCGGCTGCCGCTTTCACTTCGGGCAAATCCACTCCCGATGTCAACGCCGCGCGATACTCGCTCATTGCGGCCTCGCGGTCTTCCTTCATGTCGAGAATCCGCCCCAGGTACACGTGCGACCAGGCCACAACCTTCGGATCTTTGGTTGACTGGATGGCCTTCTGAAAATTGCCGAGAGCTGCTTCGCGATCCTTATTGGCAACCGCGACCTGCGCCAGGATGAACAGGGCGCGTCCTTGGTCTCCCACTTTCTTGTCGATCGCCTGCTGTGCGAGTTCCTGCGCGCCCTTGGGATCGCCCGCCGCCAGCCGTTTCTCAGCGGCTACCAGGATGTGGCGATCTTCCATGCGTGAAAGCTGCACCAGTTCCGGCGACGTCGCCATGGCGAACTGTACCTCATTCGCCGCTTTCTCCTGTTGCTTCAGGTCAATGGCGTCCAAAATCTCGGAATACAGAGTCCGCAATCCGGCTGGGTCCTTCTCGAACGTCAACAACGAAGTGTAGAAGTACTTCGTCAGGATATATCCCTGCTTCACCGCGTCGTCCACGGCCTGCAGTCGCATGGCCTCGGCAGTTTGCTTGGTGCCGGAGGTTCGAATTTCAATCGCCCGCACCAGGCATTCGGTCACCAGCAGCGAGATGTCGGTCTTGAAGCTTTCTTCCAGAGGGGCACGTTTCACCGACTGTAACAGCGGTTCCAGCCGCTTGACGGATGTGAAATGCTTCTCCGCCATCGGATCGAGCAAATAGTGCAGATATGCGTGCCGGATCTGCGGCATCTTCAGCGGATCGAGGGTGGTCGGGTCCGGAGAGGGAAACACCACCACGTAGTAATCGCTTCCGTAATTGCGGGCGTTCGCCTGGTTCGGATCGCCCATGAAATCCAGATAAACGGTAAACGTTCGACCCAGGTATCCGCCGGACTGCAATTTCAAATAGATATCCGCGTCGAAGACCATCTTCGCCAGCGGCACGTGATAGCGCTCGATAAGCGCAGCGTAGTTGGGGCGATGCCGCTCCCAAATCGAATGCAACTCCGCCTTGTCGTAAAAGTGCTCCAGCTGCGCTCCGAATCCCGTGAGCGAACTCGCGTCCGGAGGCAGGTCGTCTTCTTTCACGCGCGGCAGAAAGTGCGGAGGCCCTTGCAGATACAAAGCCAGAGATACAAATTGTGACAGATCGTGCTGCGGATCTCTTCCCTTATTCGCCACGTACCAGTCGCACATCTGCGTCACGACAGCTTGTGCTTCTTCCGAGCCGCGCAGATTTTTCTGCACCTCGTCGCGAATATTCCTGCGCTGCGCATCGGAAACGTTCAGATCGACGTCGTAACCGCATGCGTTCATCGCAGTCAGAACGACGAACAGGGTCTCATTGGTATCGAGTGAGATGGGAGTTGGATTGTCCGCCAGACATAACGGCGCGAGCAGCCCCAGCAGGGCCGCAGCGAGGAATGTTCGAAGCCCAAAACCTAAACCGAAGAAACGACTCAGGAATCCCTCCCGCAGAATAGTGACGGCCATCCGATTCGGCCGCAAACAGAGATCAGCGGAGAACACCCCTCAGTCTAAAGCGCTGAGAGCGGAGGGTCAAACCCGCAAGCAGTGCAATCCGGAAGGATCCTTCACCGCGGTCGAACTATCTGGATCGACGGCGCCCTCTTTCACCCAATCCTGATGGCCCCCAAGAAAATGATCGAGTAGTGAAGGGTAGAGTTCCCCATTTCTCAGCTCTTGCGAGAAGACTGAATCTTCGACGGCCCTATTCCATCATCAATTTAGCCTCTCGCCCGCCATGGTCCGCGCTATAATCCCGCGACTCATGCCACTGGTCCCAGGAACGAAGCTAGGGCCGTACGAAATACAAGCCGCCATTGGTGCGGGCGGCATGGGAGAGGTATACCGCGCCCGCGACCCTCGCCTCGAGCGCACCGTCGCCATCAAGGTTCTCCCGACCCACCTGAACTCAAACCCGGAACTGCGCGCCCGTTTCGAGCGCGAGGCAAAAGCCATCTCCGGCCTGCAGCATCCGAATATCTGTGTTCTTTACGACGTGGGCACGCAGGGCGATGTCGACTTCCTCGTCATGGAGTACCTCGAGGGCGAGACCCTTTATGCTCGTCTTGCACGCAAGCCGCTGACGCCAGATGAGTCCCTGAAGATCGCCATCGAGATTGCGGACGCGCTCGATAAAGCGCATCGCAGCGGCATCGTTCACCGTGACTTGAAGCCCGGCAACGTCATGCTTACCAAGGGCGGCGCCAAGCTGATGGATTTTGGTCTCGCCAAGCCCAACGCGCTCTCCTCGGGTCCAAAGTCGGGAACTCCAAGCGTCTCGTCGATGGCCACGATGGCCGCCACCATGGCCGACCTTGCTTCCCCTGTAACGGTAGCCGGCACTCTGATTGGCACGGTGCAGTACATGAGCCCCGAGCAGATTCAGGGCAAAGAAGCCGATGCCCGTTCGGACATCTTCGCCTTCGGCGCGATGCTCTACGAAATGCTCTCGGGCAAGCGTCCATTCCAGGGCAAGAGCCAGCTTTCGCTGGCCAGCGCGATTCTCGAGAAAGATCCCGATTCCATCGCCGCGATACAGCCCATGACGCCTCCCGCGCTCGAGCAGGTCGTCCGCACCTGCCTGGCTAAGGATCCCGATGAACGCTTTCAGAGTGCGCACGACTTAAAACTCCAGCTCCAATGGATCTCCGCGGGCGGGAGTCAAGTGGGTGCTCCCGCAGTCGTGACTTCCCGCCGCAAGAAGACCGTTACCGCGGTGACGGTAGCGATGGTCGCTGGCTGGCTGGTTGCCGCCGCTGCTGGCGTTCTCGTTCTGATCTATGCCAATCGTTTGACGACTGCGCAGCGACCGGTTCACGCCACTATCGAACAACCCGAGGGCGTTGACTTCACTCCGATCATGGGCGGCGCTCCCGCGCTGTCGCCCGACGGTGAGCAGATCGCATTTGGCGCGGTGAAGAAAGGTGTCACTTTCCGGGGCAGTGAAAGCACGATCTACGTACTTCGCCTGGACACGGGCCAGGCGACACCGCTGGCCGGGACGCAGGGCGGCGCCTTTCCGTTCTGGTCGCCCGATGGTAAATATCTTGGCTTCTTCGCCGACGGAAAGCTAAAAAAGATTCCCGCCGCCGGCGGTCCCGCACAACCATTGTGTGATGCCCTCGATGGCCGCGGAGGTAGTTGGAACGAGCAGGGCACCATCATCTTCGCTCCGCGCATCGCCGGTCCGCTCCAATCCGTCTCCGATGGCGGCGGCACGCCGGTAGAAATCACCCGCGCTGATAAAGACGACGCACAGTTCACCGACCGCAACCCCTATTTCCTGCCCGATGGAAAGCATTTCCTCTACGTCCAGCGTGGAAAAAATGCGGTCGGCAGCGTCTTTGCCGGTTCTTTGGATGGAAGCCAGCCCAAAGAAATTCTGCCCGCCGGATCCAATGTTGTCTACAGCGATGGCTATCTCTTCTATGTAAGGGAAGGCACGCTGACCGCGCAGGAATTCGATCCCGGAGGCCAGCGCTTCAAAGGCAACCCGATCCCGATCGCCGCGAATGTCGAGTTCTACAATCCGCGCAACCTGGCTTATTTTGCGGTCGGCCACCATCTATTGCTCTACCGCACTTCCACCGTGCTGAATCGTGAACTCGCGTGGCTCGATGCCTCCGGCAAAGAACTGGAGCACTGGGGTGAGCCCGCTCCTTATGTAAATGGCACATATTCGTCCAGCACGCAAACCGCGCTTTTGTATCGCGCCAGTCCCAGTTCGAATGGGGACAGCCTCTGGTTGGCCGATGTTCAGCGCAAGACTGTAAACCGCCTTACTCCCGATATGGATCTCAGTCAGAGCGGAGTCATTCTCCCCGACGGCCATGAGGTGCTCGTCGCAACCACCACCGGCTACGTCAGTTCGCTGGTGCGCCGCGGCCTCGGCGCGTCCGGCAAAGAAGAAAAGCTGTTGGACGATGTAAACGGCAGTCTTTCCGTGGTCGATATTTCGCGCGATGGCCGTTACGCGATCTTTATGAAGCAGGATTCCAAGACAGCCTTCGACATTTATTACATGGACCTGCAAGGCGATCGAAAGCTCGTCCCTCTGCTGAACACACGCTACAACGAGCGTGGAGGAAGAATCTCTCCCGACGCACAATGGGTGGCCTACAACTCGGACGAGACGGGGAGTCCGGAACTTTACGTCACTTCGTTCCCGGCTGCGGGATCAAAGTGGCAAATTTCAAACGGCGGAGTCGCCGGCCCAGGCAATTGGTCCTCTGATGGAAAATACTTCCGCTATGCGCAGGGAGACAAAATCTACGAAGTGGAAATCCACGCCAACGGCGACAAGCCCGAATTCTCGGCTCCCAAAGAGTTCGTAACTCTCCCACCCAACGTGAACGTCCTATCCATCCTGCCAGATGGCAAGCGCATCCTCGCGGTCCGCTCCGCTGGTGACGCGACCCCGGTGCCCATCAACCTGGTCCTCAACTGGCAACACATGCTGCACTAGACTCCGTTCCACTCGATGTCCGACTTTCCCCTGTGTCCCTCTGGTGAGAAGTTTTCCAACTCGGCACCGAAGTTCTAGCCTGGCGGTAACATGCTTTCCTGCTCATCTGCGCCCATAATCCGACAATGCATTTCGGCGATCTTTTCATGGGCTTCTTACAGCCCGTAGCCTACGGTTCGGCGGCAGTTTTCGTGCTGATCGGTGTCGTTCGCCTCAGGACTCCTCGCCGTTCGCCCGCGCTAATCGACCGCAGGCCGCGTCGTTAGCTCGCGTTTGCCTGCTCCACACTCCGCGTGAGATATTACTCTGCTCCTGGTCTGAACCCGGGTCTTTAAGGCCAAGTGTGCCCGAGTAACCTGACAAATGCGTCTTATCCCCCGCGATACTAAATTCTTCGATCTCTTCGCCGAACTCTCAACCAACCTTACTGATGGAGCCAAACTGCTCCGCTCTATCCTGGCCGACCCGAGCGACCTAGCCATGCGCGTCAGCCAGGTGCAGGCCATCGAGCACAAGGGCGACAAAGCCACTCACGCCATCATTACCAAGCTCAACCAGAGTTTCATCACGCCATTCGATCGCGAGGATATCCACCGCCTTGCCTCGTCGCTCGATGACGTGCTCGATTTCGTCAACTCCGCGGCCCTCCGTCTCGTCATGTACAAGATCCATACGCCTCCGCCGGTTTCCGCAGAATTGGCGGGAATCATCGTCCTGCAGTGCGAGGAGTTGGCCAAGGGTGTCTCGCTGCTCGAAAAGAATGGCGACGTCATGGAGCACTGCGAAGAGGTCAATCGTCTGGAAGACATGGCTGACCACGTCAGCCGCAGGGCGATCGCCGACCTTTTCGAAAACGAAAAAGATCCGATTCAGCTGATCAAGCTCAAGGAATTGTACGAAGTGCTGGAGTACGCGACCGATAAAGCCGAAGATGCCGCGAATGTTCTCGAGGCTATCGTCGTGAAGAGCACATAGATCAGGTTCCAAGTGTTTCAAAGTTTCGAAAAACTCCAGACCCGAAACTTCGAAAAATGTGGAATCGTGCTGACGTTGAAACCTTGAAATATGAATAGAGACGTCGTACTGGTCCTGATTACGATCCTGGTCGCGTTGATCTTTGACTTTCTCAACGGCTTCCACGACTCCGCGAACAGCATCGCGACCGTAGTCTCGACCCGCGTTCTCTCGCCGCGTCTTGCGGTTCTTTGGGCGGCCACATTCAATTTCCTGGCGGCTTTTTTCCTTGGCACCGCAGTCGCGAAAACCATCGGCAAAGGCATGATCCGCCTGGAACATGTGGACCAATATGTCGTGATGGCGGCCCTTTTTGGTGCGATCGTCTGGGATGTACTGACGTGGTGGTGGGGCCTTCCCACTTCGTCTTCTCACGCCCTGATCGGCGGATACGCCGGCGCCGCCATGATGCACGCTGCCATTCACACCGGTACCGGCACAATGTTTTCGGTGATCATTCCTGAAGGCTGGTATAAGACGCTCATCTTCATCGTTGTTGCGCCCGTCATGGGTATGTTCCTCGGGCTGGTCTTCATGATCGCCGCCCATTGGATCTTGCAAAACAAAGCCCCACAGACGGTGGACAGGTGGTTTCGCAAGCTTCAATTGCTGTCGGCCGCCGCCTACAGTCTTGGCCATGGAGGCAACGATGCGCAAAAAACCATGGGCATCGTTGCCGGCGCTCTCTACACCGCAGGTTTCATGTCAAAGGAAGACATGCTCGCGAATTGGGGCCACTTCAAATGGCCGATCATCCTCGCGGCGCACGCCGCCATCGCGCTAGGTACGTATTTCGGAGGATGGCGCATCGTCCATACCATGGGACAGAAAATTACCAAGCTGAAGCCTCTCGGAGGATTCTGCGCCGAGAGCGCCGGAGCGATCACTTTGTTCGGTACCGCGCTCGCGGGAATCCCCGTCAGCACCACCCATACGATTACTGGAGCCATCGTCGGTGTCGGTTCCTTGCACCGCCTGTCGGCTGTCCGCTGGGGAGTTGCTGGGCGCATCGTCTGGGCCTGGATGCTCACCATTCCGGCCTCCGCAGTCGTCGCGGCAGGAACGTTCCTACTGATCCACGCGATTCACCCTCAAGGCTGAAAATCAAAAGGGCGAAACGCATAGCGTTCCGCCCTTGATATTGTCTCGAAACCAATTGACCGTACTCAGCACTCGGTTCTCAGTACTGTTTAGCCCTTCACGCTGATCTTCGAAAACGACAGCACGGCACGGCTCGCCGTCGGTCGTCCCATCGACAACGCGGGACGAAACGTCGTGAAAATCAGCATTCGCTTAACCTGGGGCAATACTTCCTTGGAATCGTTCGAATCCGAAAGAATCCGATAATCCTGCACGCGCCCGTTGGCATCCACGTACGCCTCAATCACCAGCGAATCTGCATCGATCGAATCCATGGTCATGCCAAACGCGCTCGGCTGCAATTCCGGCGCAGTATTGACCATGACCAGCGGCACGTCGTTGTTCGCCTGCAGCGAAGCCGGCGTCACGAAATAGACCATTGCGATTCCAAAAATGATCAGTGCGCTGACAAAGCCCGCTGTCGCCGGCACCATGAACGCTTCCAGCGCATTCTCCAGGCGCACCATCAGTCCTTCGAACCTGTGCCGCTTGGCCTCTGCTGCCTCTCGCGAAACTGCCAGACGCAGATTCAATCCCAGATCCGCTGGAACTTTCGGTCGCGGCATACTCATCAGCAGTTGCTGTGTGCCCCGCAGGGCCTCGTACTCTCCATTGCACTCTGCGCAATTCGACAAGTGTTTCTGCAGCGCGAGCATCTCCGTGCCCGTCACTGCTCCATCAAGATATGGCGAGAACAACCCTTTCGCCTCGGGGCACTGCAGTCCCGTGATTTTCCCTGTGCCCTTCATGGCATCACCTCGACTCTTCTACCCCCTCCAGCAACCTGCGACCGCGCACTCCGCTCTTCCGTTTCTGTTTCAGCTTTTCCTGTTCCCGGAGCGGTTAATCCCAATTCATTCCCAACCTCGCGCACATACGGCGCCAGCCGTTGCCGCAATGCGTCTCTGCCGCGGGTCAATCTTGATTTCACAGTTCCCAGCGAAATCTCCAGCACCTCGGCAATTTCTTCGTACGACATCTCTTCCAGATCCCGCAAAATCAAAGTCGAGCGGTAAGGCTCTGGAACTTTTCGTAATTCTTCTTCCACGCGCTGTTGAACTTCGTGATGCGCTACGTTCTCAAACGGAGAATCCGCGTGATCAGTGAGCGCAACCTGCATCTCGGCATCGCCCGGTGCAGGCATTTCCGATTCCACCGGCTCAATCGAAGTCTCGCGTGCCTTGTGCCGGAACCACCAGCGCCTGCGGTTCGCCGCCTCGTGCAGCGCGATGCGGTAGATCCACGTCTTCAAACTCGACCCGCCGTGAAAATGCTTCATCCCGCGAAACACTTTCAGAAAGACGTCTTGCGTTGTGTCGGCAGCGTCGGCCGGGTCGTTTACGATCCGGTACACCAGTCCGTAGACTGGCTGCTGGAACTCTCCAATCAGCCACGCGTAAGCCGATTCCGAGCCAGCCTTCAACTCTGCGACGATCGCCGCTTCTTCCTGCGACCGTACTCCTATCGCACTTGCCAGATCTCCCAAGGTGGTTGCTCCCGCCATAACGGCGTCCCCTGATTATAGGATTTTCCACCCAACCGCGCCCCGAAATTTCACACCCCGGCCAGTCCCGACCACCGGCGAATTGCCCTGAGACCTTCACATAACATAGACTCCGCCCGGTCGTCAGGAGTTCCCGGCGGTAAGTGATTTATT
The DNA here is from genome assembly GCA_963700225.1 of uncultured Acidobacteriota bacterium. Taxonomy (GTDB): domain Bacteria; phylum Acidobacteriota; class Terriglobia; order Terriglobales; family Acidobacteriaceae; genus Sulfotelmatobacter. The sequence goes on along the minus strand of CAVOWU010000004.1, from coordinate 91,193 downwards.
TTGAGCTAGATCAATGGAGCTTTCCCGGCAGCTGTGGGAATTTCTGCCTTGCCGGTTTTTGTGGGTGCGCCAAAACGCGAAAGGTAACACGATTGGTGGTTACTGGCGTACGGGCTTACTGGCTGTGAAGACCCAAAAGTGCCGGCCGAAGTCCGGAGCGCCACTCAGGACTCAACCCCAGCTTCCTTCGGACATGGACCCTCCGGAACCTCCAGGTGCAACTCGCGCACAATCTTGGCCAGAGCCGAAAGCAGTCCGTCGCAACCTTTTTCCAGTCCTAGCTCGGATTTTTCCAGGTAGGCGACGGCTCCATCCTGCTGCAGCCGCACTGCGTTCTTCTGCGAGAGCCCGGTAAACACAACCACCGCGATCCGCGCCGTTTCTATGTCCCTTTTGAGCGCCCTCAGCACATCGAGTCCAGTCATCTTCGGTAAGAGCATGTCGAGCAGGATCACGTCGGGCCGCTTCGCGCGCGCAACTTCCAGGGCATGTTCCCCATCCGTTGCCGTGAGGACCTCGTAACCCGCACGGGCGAGCGCACGTTCCGTCGCCAGTCGTAGAAATTTGCTGTCATCCACCAGCAGAATCTTCGTCGTGCCCGCCACGTTTTCACTCCGAGCCCGCGCCGTTTATTCCCGCGGGTTCCCTTCCATTGCGACATTTCATCTATCGGCAGAGTGGCGGGAAAGCTTAATGGCGTGAGTTTTCGGCCTTTGCACGAATCGATGGGGCGATTTCCGGCGAGCGCTGGGTTACAGTTTCGACGGGACTCTCTGCTGCGCCGCTTTGCCCACGAGGGCATTCACCGCTGCCCGGCAGGCTGCACGCAGTTCGTCTTCATGACCTTGCGGGATCGACTTGCTGAGCAGCAACATCGTTGTCCCGTGCAGAAGGGCCCATAACTCGAGCGCTAGTTGCGTATGGTCTTCCGGAGGTCCGCCCAATTGTCTCGCCAGCAATTGCTCGACAAGTGCGAAATTCGGCCGCGATTCCCGGATCGGCCGCGCTCCACGTTTTCCCTTCGGCGGAGACATCGCGTGAGCATTCGAGTAAAACAACAAGTATTCGTGCGGCGTCTGCAGCGCTGATTCCACGTATGCCAAAGCCATCTCCTCGATGGTTTGGCCTTGTTGGAAGCGCTCGCGAATCCGCCCCGCAATCCGCAGCAGCAGCCCGCGAAGCAGATCTTGACGATCTTTGAATCTGCGGTACACGGCCGGCGTATTGGTTCGCGCTGCTTGCGCCACGGCGCGCATAGTCAGCGCCCGTTCTCCTCCGCGTCTCCAGAGCACATCCGCAGCTTGCAGAATGCGCTCCTCAAGTTCAGGATCCGGGTGCCGCGGCATGATTCCTCCTCGAACGTTTGCGCCTAGGATTATATTGACATTGTAGATATAACGCTGTTATACATTTGGCACGGGCTCTCCCCCCATCAAAACTCAGGTAATGTCAGGAAAGGCCGCGGCCGAGCATCCGCTCCGCGGCCTTTTCTTTCCCTTCTCCCACATCTTCCGTTGACTTTGGCCGATTCAGGGAGTAGGTTGAGTCGGCTTTCCGGGGCTTCGTCTCGTCCATTTCTTGTGGGCATTATCTGTTCATCCCAGAAAACAATCAGGAGACCAACATGCGTGTGCGAGTCGCGCTGTACGCGGTAGCGTTGTGTCTTTGCGCAGTTCCCATGATCTCGGCCCAGGACGCGGTCAAAGTCGATCCCAAGCACTACAGCGTCATGTCGGAAAACGATCAGGTGCGAATCCTGAAAGCTCACTACGGTGCACACGAGAAGTCCGTGATGCACAGCCATCCCAACGTTGTCGCCGTCTTCCTCAATAACGGCAAAGGTACGTTCACCTTCCCCGACGGCAAGAAGCAGGACTTCACCGCGACTGCAGGCACGGCGATGTTCTCGCCCGCGGGTACTCACCTGCCGGAAAACACGGGTGACACCGACATGGATGTCATTGTGATCGAGATGAAGCCCCACACCGCCAAATCGGCAATGAAATCGGCGATGAAGTAACGACAAGTGGGGGCTTGCCCGGCGCCAGGAGTCGTCTGCAGATTGGGATCTTGTTCTCTTGATCCCACTCTGACATTCCAGCCCCGCCAGGCCCCAAGTCGTCTAGAATAGGGGAAAGCAGTGATCCCCATGACTGACGACTCCATCACCATCTCGCCGGGCCCGAAGTTCAAGACCGCCATGTTGGTGGCGCTCCTCGCGGACGTGCTGCAGATCGCCGTCTTCCCGATGTTTGTAGAAGGTGCATTGTCTCCCGCCGATGACCTTCTCGACTTCGGCGTCGGAGCCCTGATGATTCACCTGCTGGGCTGGCACTGGGAATTTCTGCCGTCGTTTTTCGCGAAGCTGGTGCCCGGTGTCGACCTGGTCCCTTTCTGGACCATGGCCGTGGTCAGCGTCTATCGCAAGGCCAAGCGCACGGCCGAGACATCCGTCCCTGAAAAGCAGATGGAGCAGCTTTTGCCTTCGCATTTGACGAAGAGCTAGATTCCCTCATTCTTTGTTCACGCTTGCATCGGCAATACCAAGGATGCCCCCAGCCGTCGCGCCTTTCGACGGCTGGGAACTCCAACGGCGCAAACCCGGGCACCCACGTGAACTCGCACCCAGAAGGCCCTCCCCGCAAGCCGCCAGTGAGCTCTCCGCCAACTCCGAAGGAGCGAAAGAATGCAGCCCACCGCGCAAGCGGTGGGTGAATCGCGCGAAAAGATGGAACGAGCCCGAAGGGGCGAAAGAAGATTCGCTGGCGGGAACTGCATAGGTCCTTCGGCGCGAACCCCGCGCCGCAGGATGATAAGGCGGAAGCAGGTTCCTCGCTAGGCTCGGAATGACAAGCGAAGGGCGTGGATCCTGCTGCAAACGCCGCAATGGCAAATCACGCCCGAAATTAATTTCGGGACGGACGACGGCGTCCGCCCCTTTCGTACGTTAGGCAGCGATTTCGGTGGTCTGCCATTCGGGCTGGTCGGCGGTGAGGCGGAACAGCGGCACTCCGGCTTCCTGAATCAGCTGGACTTGCGCGCCCCCGGGGCCGGGATAGGTGACGAGCACACTGTTGATGTTCCAGTTGTCGTCCGTTTCGACGGCATTGTTGTGTGACTGCAAGCGGATGCCGAACCGCTTGATGTTCTTATCCGTGACGCCGGGAGGCAGGTTCCAAAGGATGGGACCGTTGGAGCTGTTGTTGCCCCAGCTGGGATCGGTTTCTTTCTTGAGGATGGTCGAATATTCGCGGGTGGTGCCGCCGTGCGAGACAAGGATGTAGGCGGTGGCAGTGCTGTCGCCGCGGAGATCGTCGTCGCCCGTGTTGACGGTGATTTCGAGCGTAGGAATTGGGTGAGCCATGTGGGTGTTCCTTTCAAATCGGATGGATGTTCTTACAACTTGATTGAATGGTGCGCGCAGGGAGGGGAACGTTACAGGGATTCGGAGGCACTTCGAAAAACGAAGGCCCCACTTCTCGCCAAAGTGCGCGAAAAATGGGGCCCGGTTGCGATTGCCGATTTCGATTGCCGATTGCGATTGGACGACTAGCGGGTTAGAGCTGCCTGCACCGTGGGCGCTGGCAGTTCGTCGCCGCGGAAATATTTTGGATTATCTTTGGATCCTTCTTTGAGGTTCGCCGACTTCATTTCCGGCATGGCTTCATAGGGTTTTGAATAATCGTTGGCGGCGTTCCAGAACAAGAATCCAACGCCACCTTTGTTCTTCGCCGTTTCCACCTGAATCTTTATGTATTCCGGGGAATAAGTTTTCGTCCGCCAGTGAAAAGCCTGCAGCCAGGGACGGATCACGACGCCGCTGCCCTTGGTGATCAGCTCGAAGCGGTCCATCGACTCGCCGATGAAGTGCGCGGGCTCGTCGCCGGGGTGGGCGATGCCATCCATACCGAAGAAGTGAGACGGATAGATCATGGGGCTGAGAACGTCGCAGTAGCGGGCCATCTGGACGATGTCTTGCCCGGTGTGCGACAGGTCAACCTGGCGCTGCCAGGCCATCACGCCGAAAACGTCGAGCGAGAGCAGGACGCCGGTCGGATGAAGCTCGCCATAGGCTTTCTTGAGGAATCCGGCGATAACGTCGGAGCGCTGCGGGCCGCGGGGGGCGTGACATGCCGACTGTTTCGGCGTTGCGGATTTCCGCGTCTTCGCGGCTCCGGTGGGCTTCGCGTCGGCGACTGTGGTCGGAACGCTGGGCTTCGCCTCGCTTGGACGTCCGAGGCGGCCGTCACCACATGAATCTTGCTCGGCTCCCGCTTGAGCAAGTTCCGGCTGGCCATTCTGGAAGACGAACTGGGCGTCTTTCTGGTCGCCTTCGGCGGGGAAGCGGACGTAGTCGAACTGGATTTCGTCAACGCCGAGCTGGGCTACGTGCTTGGCGAGGGCGATGTCATAGTCCTGCACCTTGGGGTTCGAGGGATCGGTCCAGACCAGTTTGCCGTTCTCGCGCCACGCAGTGTGGTTCTTGCGGGACTGGACGGCCAGTTCGGGATGGGTCACGACCAGGTGCTCGTCGCGGAACATGGCGATGCGGGCGATGGCGTGCATGTTCTGCTGATGGAGGAAATGCACCAGCTTGGGTACATCGTGAATGTAAACCTTGTGCTCGCCCAGCAGCGGGTGCTCGAAGGGGATATTGACGCTGCCGTCGGAGTCCTTGATATCGAAGACGACGGCGTTGCCGCCGACTTCCCGCCAATGCTTGATGATGCGCAGGCCGTGATCGCTGGCGGCCATAACCCCGGTGAGGTAAATGGCCCGGACTTCAAAGTCCTTCGGGACCGGGATCGTTTTTTCAGTAATTGGGGCTGGGAGGATGCCGGGGATGATGATATTCTCGTTGGCCTTCAGAAGATTCGAGGAGTCGGATTTGTGATTGACGGCGCGGATGGCGTCGGCCAGTTCCGAGGACGTCAGATAAGAAGTCTTGCCGAGATAATGACGGGCGATCGTCGGGATAGCCTCTCCGCGCTTGGCGGTATAGAGCTCGGTGCCGGCAGCTAGAGTAGGCCGGGGATCGGGGATCGAAAGCTTTGCCGATCCGGCTGTATCGCTGGTGGTGCGGAGTTGAGCCGATGATTGCGACGAAGTAATGACCGGCTTGGCCGTCTGAGCTTCGGCAGCGAATTCTGAAGATGTGTGCGGAGCCAGGTGCCAGGCGGCGGCTCCGAAAAGAAGACAGGAAATTCCCGTGACGACCCGAAAAGACTGATGGCGCAAGCGATCCTCCCCCTACCTGAAGCGATCGTAGCGGTGGGTTTTCGGAGTCGCTAGTTACGCAGGGAGGCGTACGAATGGGAGTTCGCGGGAGGCTGTCGTTGGTCTGTGGCCTTCGGTCGTTGGGTGCTAGTCGTGGGCTCCCGGTTTCGGCTGGTGGGCGTTTTGGGGGCCGAGTTTTGCGAGGTGTGCGCTCACTTCGCATCCCTTGGACGGCCGAGGCGGCCGTCGCGACAGGGACCGTACCAAGCATGTTCCTTCCGCGATGGTGCAAAGGTTTTCGCATATGGTGGGGGACGGTGGGGCGGAAGGGCTCAGGAATTGTCTTCGAGTGGCGCTAACCCGTGAAGGACGTGGTACTTGCGCGATAGCAACGGATGGCTCGGGGCGTGGCCAGCCATTTGCTTATTTACAGACAGTCGGGCGCGGCATAGCTGGAAGGATGTTGGGGAACTTCCAGAAAGTAGGCATCTAACAAGCAGGAAGGCCTACAAAGTCCGGCGATAGGAATAAGAGAGCCGAAGAAAACGGCCGAAAGGGAAAAGCGTCCGGGGGACCGGAAACGATCTTATGAGAACGAACCTCGCAACAGTGCTCGATCCGAACCGTCGCAGCAACGATGCTGGAGAGTTTGATTCCGCCCTACGCCGCCGCATTGTGGGACAAGACGCGGCTGTGGAGAAGGTGGTCGAGATCTACCAGATGTTCCTGGCCGGGTTAAATGCGCCCGGACGTCCGGTGGGGAACCTGCTGTTCCTGGGACCGACGGGATCGGGCAAAACGCGTGTGGTTGAGGCGATGGCCGAATCGCTGTTTGGCGACTCGCGCGCCTGCATCAAGATTGATTGCGCGGAGTTCCAGCACTCGCACGAGATTGCGAAGTTAATTGGATCGCCTCCGGGATATTTGGGGCATCGCGAGACGCATCCGCTGCTCACGCAGGAAGCGCTGAACCAGTGGTTCACCGAGAAGCTGAAGCTCTCGATCCTGCTGTTTGACGAAATCGAAAAGGCGTCGGACTCGCTCTGGCAGTTGCTGTTGGGAATTCTCGACAAGGCGACGTTGACGCTCGGCGATAACCGGCGCGTCGATCTCTCGCAATGCATCATCATCATGACCTCAAACCTCGGCGCCAGCGAGATGACGAGCCTGGTAGACGGCGGGTTTGGATTCGCTCCGAAGGCGGTTGAGGTCGACGAGTCGTTTGACGACAAGATTCAGCGGACGGCAGTCGAAGCGGCGCGGCGCAAGTTCACGCCGGAGTTCATGAACCGCATCGACAAGACGGTCGTATTCAAGACGCTGCGCGATGAGCATCTGTCGCAGATTCTGGATATCGAACTCGGCATGGTGCAGCAGCGCGTGCTGATGGCTGCGGGCACGAACCAGTTCGTGTTCAACTGCACGCCGGCCGTGAAAGAGTACTTGCTGAAAGAGGGAACCGATCCGCGGTATGGAGCGCGTCATTTGAAGCGGGCCATCGAACGGAACCTGGTGTTTCCTTTGGCCAACCTGGTCGCAACTGGACAGGTGAAACTAGGAGATTTCGTTCGCGTAGATATGGCTTCGGAAAACAAGATGATTTTCGTGAAAGAAGCCGAAAACGCGATGGCGCCGGTGCTGCTGGAACGTTACGGAGCAGCGGCGGCCAATCAGCCCACAACGCGCGCAGCGCGCACGGCGGTGAACAATCGCCGTGGTGATTTCGGCGCGAGCCCGTCGGTGGCCGAGAGCAAATAAAGTTTTCTCGATCTCGCCTTGCGGACCACGCATCCTGCAAAGCGAACCTCGTAGGCGCCGGATCCCTTCCGGCGCCTTTTTTTCGTCTACGAAATGACTCCGCCGACCGATGAATTTCCGGCACGGCGACTCGGCGCATCCCTTGAATTGGGACACTCCGAATTTGGGCGATCCGCGGGTTTTTGATATCGTGCCGCATGCCTTCGGAGCTCTCTCCGCCAAAGATCCAGCCTGCACAGATTCATGAAGAGGGGCTCCGGCACCAGCTTTCCGCCGGGCAAATGGCGATGGTGGCCGTCGGAGGCTCGATCGGCACCGGACTTCTGCTGGGTTCGGGAGCGGCGATGGAAGTGGCCGGCCCGGCGGCGATTCTGAGCTTCGTCGCCGCTGCGTTTATTAACTGGACCGTTGCCATGGCGCTCGGCGAGCTGGCCTGCGCCCATCCGGCTGCGGGATCGTTCGGCGTCTACGGCGATCTCTATCTGAACTCCTTCGCAGGATTTATTGCGCGCGCAGGATACTGGCTCGGACTAGCGCTGGCCATCGGCGCGGAGATGATCGCGGCTGCCACGTACATGTCAGCGTGGTTTCCGGGCGTGCGTCCTTATGTATGGATCATCGTCTTCGGGGCGCTTCTGCTGTTTGTTAATCTGCGCAGCGTCGGTTCCTACGGGCGGTTTGAGTTCTGGCTGTCGACGATCAAACTGGCCACCATTGTTGCTTTCATCTTGATAGGTGCGGGCCTGCTGATGAGCGGAAAAGTCTCGGCGCAATACAACGCGAACGGCGGATTCTTCCCCAAGGGCTTGTGGTCGCCGCTGATCGCGCTGACTTATGCGGTCTATAGCTTCGGCGGCGTCGAGATGGTTGCCGTTACTACCGGCGAATCGCGTTCGACCAAAGAGACTCCGCGCGCAGTCTGGATTACGTTTCTCACGCTTACGTTTGTGTACGTGGGCGCGATCGTGATTCTGCTCGGTGTGATGCCGTGGAACCACGCGGGAGTAACCGAAAGCCCGTTCGTCACGACGTTTCGCACGGTGAAGATTCCGCACGCATCGGGGATTATGAATTTCGTGGTGCTGACGGCGGCGCTGTCCGGAGCGAACGCCACGCTCTACGTCGCCTCGCGGATGATCTTTTCGTTAGCGCGCACTGGGTGGGCGCCCGTAAGCCTCGGCCGCCTCAATCAAGAAGGTTCTCCGCAGAACGCGGTGTTGCACTCGTCGTTCGGAATTTTGTTCGCGCTGGCGTTGGTTTTATGGGCGCCCGAGAATGCTTTCCGGTACATCGTCGGAGCCGCGTTCACGGGAATGATTCTTTCGTGGCTGGTCTCCCTGGCTGCGCACATCAATTTCCGCCGCCGGCGCTCACCCGAAGAACTCGCGGCGCTGCCTCTGCGCTCGCCGCTTGGCATCTGGGGATCTGTCCTGGGATTTGCCGGAGTCTCGGCAGCGCTTTTGCAGACTTGGCTTTACCCGTTAGTCAACCTGTGGAGCGGCTTAGCTTGCGTCGGAGTGCTGACGTTTGCCTACCTGGCATTGCGGAACGGAGCAGGGAAGAGAGCTCAATCGTAGCTCCTGTTTCGGCTGCCTCGTGTCCGCATCACCGAAAGGCGGCGGAGAACTTTGGGTACGTTACCGCTGTGCCACCCACGGAATAGCCATTCCCACGGTAGGGTTCTTGGCGGAAACTGGACCTGTCACGAACATGGCAGCCGAATCAGAAACGCGCAAAGATACGATGAAGGTCGAGAAGCTGTCGATCCTGGTGCTGACTCTTTGCGTTGTCGTACTGGTCTATCTGGTAATTTTCCGCCCTTTCTAGTCGAACGTCTCTAGTTGAACTTCCCAAGAATCTGAATCGGCTTGCGAATGAAGCTTATTCACTCGGAATCGGGCATCGGTTCTTCAGGGTTTGCACTGCGGCGGATCCTGACCGAGATGCTCGAGGAATGATTTCGCTTTCCCGTTGTCCGGGTTAAATTCCAGGACGCGCTCGACAAACTTGCGCGCTACTTCCTGCTTCCCGGCTACACAGAAAACGATCCCGAGATCCACCCCAATCGCGCTCCGGTTGGGTACTCGCTCGAAGGCCCCGCGCCACAGATCGACCGCCCGCTGCAGATTTCCAGATCGCGCCTCAAGGATTCCCAGATTCGTGGCGGCATCGATGGAGAGCGGATCGATCTTCAGGGCATGCTCATAAAGATCCTTCGCCTCACTATCGTGCTTGTGCGCTTGTTCGACGAATCCGAGTGCCGACAGCAATACTGGATCGTCGGGCCGCTCTTTCACCGCCGAGCGCAAGTAATTTTCCGCCTCCTGCGGAGCGCCTTCAAAGCCCCGCTGCGCCAGCGTCTCCCAGGCGAGGGCGAAGTCGCGAGTGGTCGCGAGCGAATCGTCTCCAGCCGGGAAAGAAGTCAGCGGTTTTCCGCGTACCTGCAGTTGGGGCAGCGGCGCTTCGTTCGGATAGCGCAGGATCCGATGATCCGTCGTCTCGGTGTGCTCGACATCCTTGGATGGCAGCGCGGGCATGTGACAGCGGGTGCAATCGGGCTTGTCCGCATGATGCTTTGCCGCAAATGTTTCTCCGTGACACGCGAGACATTTGGCGCGGTAGTAGGCGGCCTTTTCCTCGGGAGGCGGCTCGCTGTGCGGATCGTGACAGCTTCCGCACCACATTTTTTCTCCCGATTGCCGTTTGCAGGTGCTTTGCGAAAGCGCCTCAAACTGGCTGAGCGCACGCGGCGTCCGGACCCGAGTTCCGGTCAACACGAAATAATGGATGTAGTCGGACAGTTGCTCTCCCGGCTGGAATTGGTACAGGTGCTTGCCCGGCTGCTCGACGGCCACCGTGCCCTCAAAATGACACTCCATGCAGATCGCATCGCGTCGATCCGGCGAAAGCTTGGCAGGATTGACGATGGCGCCCTTGGCCTCTGAGTGATTCACGTTCGTGCCATGGCACCGCTCGCACGTGATTCCTCCATGCAACCACGGCTTCCCGGCAAACTTGCTGTCGGTCCCGGCAACCGGAGTTTGCATCCCGCTGCTGTGACAATTCAGGCAGTCCACGTACGCGGGAAGGTTCATGGGAATCTCGGACGCCTCGGTATATGCGGGCGTCATATTCCATCGTTTTTCCTGCGAGTACCAATTGATCGGGGCTTCGAACAGAAATCCCTGGTCGGAGAAAAGGTACGTTCTTCCCTTTTTGCCCGACCCGATGAAATAGAGAAGCTCGCGCTGCCCGCGAAGCGCGTTCTTTCCGGGACGCTCATAACTCATCCAAACCTTGGCGTCTTTCTCGTACACGCGGTAGTGAACTCCGGACTCTTTATGATCGAAGTCGCCAATCGTCAGACCGTCGCTTGCCGCTCCGCTTGCCGTTGCCATGGCGGTCTTCGAATAGGATTTATAAATTTCGGCGTGGCAGGACGCGCACGCTTCGCTCCCCGGTGGATCACTTGCTGGCGCACGGATGGGGGTTTCGGCGCTCTGGAACGCGATCCCTGCTCCGAGAAGTGTCATGCAGAGGAGGACCGCCGCTGATCCTTGGGTCAACATCAAAGTGATTCTATAACCGCCATGTGTATCTTGCCGTCCGGCATCTCTTCGGGAACTGGTTGTGCAGCAAGAACTCACGCCGCGACGGTCGTCTCAGCCGACTCAACGGGAGCAATTGACATCCCCGCGCCCGTCCAATCACAATGCTTTTCCACCCAAGGAGCCGCAATGACGCGATTTTCCGCCGCCCTATTCCTGCTTTTCGCGCTCGCCATCTCCGCCTCGGCACAAGATCGCACGAATGCGCGCAGCATGGTGATCTCGCCCTACGGGATCGTCGCGACTAGCCAAGTGCAGGCATCGCAAGCTGGCGCAGAAATTCTTTCCCGCGGCGGATCAGCCGTGGATGCCGCGATTGCAGCCAACGCTACTTTGGGCGTTATGGAACCCGACATGAACGGAATGGGCGGCGACCTCTTCGCGATCTACTGGGACGCCAAGACCGGCAAGCTCTATGGCCTCAACGCGAGCGGATGGGCTCCAAATGGCCTAACCATCACTTATCTCAAGGCGCGGGATGTCACTCGGATGCCCGCCGAAGGCATCGACAGCGTGACTGTTCCCGGCGCCGTCGAAGGCTGGAATAAACTGCATGAACGCTTCGGGCATCTTCCCTGGAAAGATCTCTTCGCCCCTGCCATCTTCTACGCGGAAAACGGATTCGCGGTCCAGGAATTGATCGGCGCCGACTGGCACTCCTCTATTGCGAAGTTGAAAGCTGATCCCGAATCCCGCCGCGTCTTCCTCGTCCGCGACGAAGCTCCAAAGATGGGGGAGCTTTTCAAGAATGCCGACGTCGCGAAAGCTCTGCGCCTGGTGGCCGCGGAAGGTCCGCAGGCCTTCTACTCGGGCGAGATCGCCAAAGCCATCCTCACTACCGAGCGCGAACTCGGCGGGACGATGCAAGCGGACGATCTGAAAGAATTTTCTGCAGAGTGGGTCGAGCCAATCTCGACCACCTATCGAGGATGGAAAGTCTACGAACTTCCGCCCAATGGCCAAGGGATGGCGGCGCTTGAAATGCTGAACATCATGGAGCAATTCCAGCCCGCGAAGGCCGGTCCGCTGAGCGCGGAAGAAATTCACAAGCGGATTGAAGCCATGAAGCTGGCGTATGCCGATCTTGCCCGCTACAACGCCGACCCGCGCTTCGCCAAAGTTCCGGTGGCTGGCCTGCTCTCGAAGGAATATGCCAAACAGCGCGCGGGACTCATCAATCCACAAAAGGCGAATTGCAATCCCGAAGCAGGAGTTCCACCCTCGAGCGATACGACGTATCTCACGGCCGTCGACCGCGAAGGAAATATTGTGTCGCTGATTCAGAGCAACTTCTCGAGCTTCGGGTCTGGCATCACGGTGCGCGGCATGGGATTCGCCCTGCAAAATCGAGGTGCTCTCTTCATGCTCGATCCGTCAAAGCCTGACGCGCTGGCTCCACGCAAGCGTCCTTTTCATACCATCATTCCTGCATTCATGGAACGTGGCGACGACCACATTGGATTCGGCATCATGGGCGGCGCGAACCAGCCGCTGGCACACGCGCAGTTCGTTTCCAACGTCGTCGACTACGGCATGACTTTGCAGGCTGCGATGGAGACCGCCCGCTTCACCGTGCGCAGCAACTTCGATCTCGGCTGCAAGGTCCTGATCGAAGATCGCGTCCCCACGGACGTGCGCCAGCAGCTTACGGGCATGGGGCATCAGATCGATCTGCGCGGCGATTTCTCTTTATTCATGGGACGCGGCCAGGCCATCGATCACAACACGAAGTCGGGGATGAACTTCGCCGCATCGGACGCGAGAACCGATGGCTCTGCCGAACCGGAAGTGCCGCCTTCGCTCCGCTAGCTGTCAAGGGACCACGAAGGGTTGGGAAGGACGCTATAGCAGAGAACCTGGTCGCCGGCTAACTCTCTTGACACTTACAAGGCGGGTGTTCGTGCGATAGAGTCAGGTCACTCCATGCCTTCCTTCAGTCGGATGATCCGCCTCAGCCTGTTGCTGGTTGTAGTCTCGCTCGGCCCAGGGTGCAACTCGTTGAACCCACTTTGCGGGAGCGCGCGTCCTGCACCAGTCCTGAAATCAATTTCACCTGCGACAATGATTTTCGCGCAGCTTCCGCCGAGCTTCACCCTGACTGCGACCGGAAGTGAGTTTGTTTCTTCCTCTGTCCTAGTCTTCAATGGCGCCACACTCGCGACGACCGTCGTCAGCAGCTCCCAGATCACCGTCACGGTGACGAATACGATGATTCCCGCCGCAGGAACCTTCCCGGTCACGGTGAACACGCCCGCGGGTAACTCCGGAGACGTCGGCTGCACCAGCGGAGGCACCACAAGCGCGCAAGACTTGACCGTCGACTAATGCGGTGTGCAGCTAGTGTTGCCCTTCGGTGCTGTTGATGACGGCCGCGTATGATCCGTCGCCGGTTGCGCCCGTCTGTCCGGGCTGGCCCACTGCTTGAAAGTAAGGCAGCTGATCCTGCGGAGGCAGAGCAATGATTGGAATCTGCACGCTGCCGGCGCCGCATAATCCGTTTACCGCAGGCAGAACGCAATAATTCGGATCGTATGCCAGCAACGCATCCAGCGAATACAGCTCTAGAATCGTCATGTGCCGCTGCACGGCAAATGGCAGCAACGGTCGCAGATCGCCGGTTGCGCTGTTCGTTCCCGAGATCGCGACCGGTGCAGACAGCCCAGCCTGCTGCAGTTCCAGCGGAATTCCGGTGCTGGAGTAATTGTCGAACGCCGAGCACCAGTCGGAGGTGCAACTCCCACCGGCGTTATAACTCGTGATGTCGCTCGACTGCAGACCCTGGCTGCCGATCCCATTCGTTTGCCCGGAAGCGTTCTTGTATGTCACCGCGGTTTGCGCCTCTTGCGAGCCATAGCCCGTGTCGGCGCTCGGACCGCTTCCCGCCTGATTCAGCGGATCGAGAATCTGCATCTTCGGATTTTGCCCGGCGACGAGCTGATCAATGTCGGTGTAGTACTGCAGCCATCCCGACATTGTGTAGGTATTCGGAGCGGGAATCTGCTCCAGGTTCGACAAGCATTCGGGGTACGCTTCCCCGCCCGCTGCGCGCCCCACGCGCATGTACGAAATCTGCGAAAGATTTGCCGAGGCGTTGTAGTGCATGATTGCCGCCGCCACAAAAGCTTCCCAGGCCGTTTTGTATGGCGTCTCATACGGAACGGGCCACGATTGTTGCTGGCTGACGACTGTTCCCGCAGTCGTCGCGCTGCCGGCCGTCGTAACCGCAGTCTGATATTGGAACGTGGTGCTGGTCACGCCCTGTACAGCGACGCCCAGAGGATTTGCCGTTCCCGCAGTTTCGGCTGCCGGACCGTAATTCGAATAGGCAAACGTCGCGGTAAAGGAAGTCGGTGTCGCGCCCGTGATGGTCACCGTCTGTCCGTTCAGGAACGTCGCTGCGCCCAGATTCTGAAACGTAACCTGCATCCCGACCGGGAAGCTATTGCTTGCGGTGATGGTGAGCGTCGACGTGGCCGACACTACCTGGACATTCGTTACGCTCTCCTGCGCAATATTGAAGTTCGAAGGAGTCGTACCTCCGATCCAGATCGTGTCGCCGTTCGAGTATCCGTGATTTGCCTCGGTCACGGTGACCAGTCCCGTCGCAGCGCGCGTCATTGACGTCGCGATCAACCCGAGATAGTTCGTGCAACCGTCCTTATTTGCGTTGAGCAGATCCTGATTTCCCGATCCCGTGTGCGACGCCCAACTCGAAGTCGTCACATAGTACGGGGTCACGGGATTGATGCAGGTGTTGTCCAGCAGACAATTCGACCCAGCATCGCCGATGCCCTCAACAATGATGTTTACCTTCTTCGATCCCGACTGCGCAGAAAACCACCCGGAATTCGCGCTGTCGATCGTGGACCAATCGTAGGTGTGCGTCCATCCAGAGGCATCGAGCTGGCAAGTGTCGGTGCCCACCGGGCTGCAAGTTCCTGGACCGGGCGTACCGGTCTCGGCGGAAATCCATGCACTGCCCACGGTCACGCCTTCAATCGCCGCCTCCGGCATCACGGTGTTCATGAAGTGCGTGTAATTCGGATCGCTCGTGCGTGGCGGGAAAACAACAAAGACATGTGTGAACTGGCCAGGTCCGGCACTGGAACTCTTGGAGGTGCCGCCGCCACAACCGGTGAACAGCCCCATCAGCCCGACAGCAGACAAAAACAGAAGGATGCTTCTCCAATATCGCGACACGGACAACTCCCTTTTCATGTTTGAGAAATGTAGTAATCAAGATGATGAGTGACAGAGTTAAGGTTGGAAGGCCTGGAAAAGAGCGTTATCAATTTCTTATAGTCACGCCGAACATAGATGAAAGCTCATCGCACCGGGCAATCGATGCGGAGCCTCATGAGTCCTTGTGTGATCGAAACCCCGACGCGAAGAAAAGGTTGCGCGGCGTCCCATACTTTTTAGAGCGATCGAAAAAAAGCGGAAAGTTGTATATTGACTGTTTCTTCTTGGGTTGCAGGCAGCGCAGGTTGATTTGGAAAGGTTATCCATGGGACGAGTCTTGGGCCGTTCTCTTAGTTTTTTCCTGATTTTATTTCTTCTCGCGACTGGTTCTGTCTGGGCACAAGGCAGCGCCGATGAGCGCGTCTTTTTCCACGCCAAAATCTTTACCGCCGATCCGCAGAATCCCTACGCGGAAGCGGTTGCGATTAAGGGAGACAAAATCGTTGCGGTCGGAACTCTGCCGGAAGTGCTGAAGTCCGTGTCGAATGGGGCGGAGCGCGTGGACCTCGATGGCAAGACACTCTTTCCTGGCTTTATCGATTCCCACAGCCACTCTATCGATGGCGGGCTTGGGCTCATTGCGGCCGACGCAACCGACAAGGTAGATACGCTCAAACAGCTTCCTCCGTTTGTGGAAGAAGCCAGGAAATCGGGACGTGGAGTGCGTGGCGACATCCTTGAAATTCAAGGACTCCCGCTGGCCTTCTGGTCCCATCCCGATGTGCTCAACGCCGATTTCAGTACTGGAGCCTACGCAAAGCAGCAGGTCCTTCTGCGAGGCATGGATGGCCACACCGCCTGGGCCAATCGCGCCCTGCTCAAAAGTGCGGGAATCAATTCCGAGTTTCTGCACGCCCTCAGTCCCGACCAACGCGCATACTACGGCTTCGACAAGAACATGGAGCCCAACGGGTTCCTGGTCGATGCGGGAATGGAACGAATCGAGCCGCTTCTGCCGCCGCATTCCCGCGAGGAGTTGCTCGCTGCCGGACGCGCCGCGCTGCAATACAACTACAGCCTGGGAATCACAGCGTGGCTCGATCCCCTGGCTTCCGCTTACGTTTTGCAGGCTTACAAAATGCTTGCGGATCGGGGCGAACTCACATCCGAAGTCGTCGCTTTCCCCCAGGTGCTCGCCAAAGATCCTACGGCTGAACTCGCGACCGTACAGAAAACGCGCGAACTCTACAAAAACGTGCCCAACCTGCACATCACAGGCATCAAGATCTTCGCCGACGGCGTCGCCGAATTTCCCTCACAAACCGCGCATCTCACCAAGCCCTACAAAAACACGGGACACAACGGCGATTTGCTTTTCGAGCCGGAGAAGTTCGCGGAGCTCTGTGTTGCCGCCGACAAACAAGGATTGATCATCCATGTCCACGCGATCGGCGATGGAGCCGTGAAGGCCGCGCTCGACGGCATCGCCGCGGCCCGCGCTGCCAATCCGTCGTCCGAATTGCCGCACACGCTAACCCACGAGCAGTTCGTCCGCCCCGAAGATTTCCCCCGCTTCCGCGAACTCCGCGTGATCAGCGCCTTGCAACTCTTCTGGGCCGAAGCCAGCAACGATACGATTGAGATTTTGAAGCCCTACGTGGACGCGGACATATATAAGTGGCAGTATCCGGCGCGCTCCATCCTCGACAATGGCGGCGTGATCTCCGGCGCCAGCGACTGGCCGGTCTCAACGGCAAACATCTTCCGCGCGACCTATCAGGCAGAAACCCGCAAGGGAAACGAAGGCGTTCTCGATGCTTCCCAGGCGATGCCGCGCGAAGCCATGTTCTACGCCTACACTCGCAATTCCGCGAGAGCCATGAACATGGATTCCATTGGCTCCATCGCTCCGGGCAAACGCGCCGATCTCGTTTTGCTCGATCGCGACGTCCTCACGGTGAGCCCGGAGGAAATGCGGGACACAAAAGTATTGTGGACAATGGTGGCAGGAAAAACGGTCTATCGCGCCAAATGAGACGCGATTGGCTTCATCGAAATGTTTGCGCCGACGGGGTCGATCGGCCCCGTCGCGGATCAACTCAATAGCGCTAGTTCAATAACCCGTACACGACCAGACTCTTTTGCGTCATGATGTAGACTTTGCCGTTCACAACGGTCGGCACCGAGAACTTCACGGCCGCTCCGGGATTATCTCTCGTGGCTTTCGTCTTGCTACTGTACAGTTCCTTCGCAAGGTTGGTCGCGTTATAGGCCAGCAGTGTTGCCTCTCCCGTCGTGGTTTTGTAAGCGGAGTTGTTTAGAGCCCAGACGATTCCGTTGGTTGTCCCGTTGGATGAAATCGATACCGTCGTCCCCGGGTATCCGAATGCCGCCGCGGTTTTCGAACTGGGCTTTGTCGATAGCAGTCCCGTTAATGTATCGAACGAAAAAGCTTGGAGCGACTGCGCTTCACCGCCAAGATAAACGTAGTTATTCCACCACGACGGCGAACTCCACATGCCCCGGGTTGCCCCGGCGATCGACTGCACAATCTCATTGTTGTTCATGGAATTGCTGTGACCCATGTTGTCTCGATTGACCAGGTAAAGGTCTCCTGCCTTGTCTCCCTGCACCAGCAGGTGAGGATAAGGTCCGGTCTGATCCGGCAGCAGCGTTAATCCTGACGATCCGATATCGAGATCTGTAATGTCGTAAGTCGTGCCGTTGTAGGGTGAAAAATAATCGAGAATCGGGAAGGCTCCGCTCGCTGGGGGACCGAGTTTCACAATACTCTGGCCGTAATCATTGTCGCCGGAATCGGCGTCGAACGTTCCGTTTCCGGTTGCGACGAACGTATTGAACGACGCATCTCCAGCGACGCCATTACCGCTTTGCCAGATGCCGCCTTCTTCTCCATCCGGCGTCGTCAGCCACACCGCATTTTGCGCCAGGGTTTGCGAGTCGTAGGCCATCACCCATCCGTGGTAGTGGCCATAATCGCAAAGTGACGCCCAACTGATATATACAAGTCCGTTTTGCACCAGCAGCGCCGAGCGTTGGCCCTCCAGCAACGGATCAAAGGAAATCACTCCGCCTTTCGATCCCTTGCCAGTGCCCGTTGCAGTCGCCGCAATCACCACTGGCCCTCCGAATTTTTCCGCTCCCGTCGTGATATCCAGCGCATGCAGTCGCTGGACGTAGCTCCCCGTCTCCTCCGTCCGCACCAGCACATAGATCGTGTTGCTGGTTGGATCGATCACCGGAGTCGACATGATTCCCACCTGCGTCGTTATCGGGTCCGGGCAATGCAGGTCACCGGTGGAAAGCGTCGTGATACCCAGCGACGGATTCGTGAAATTCACTTTCCACAGCGGTAGCGCGTTGCTTCCCGTATTGTTGTCCGCATCGAAGGCATACACGCTGTCATTCATGGTGGTCACGTAAACCACGTTGTGCGTGCCCGCATTCGGAATGGCCACATTCGGCATATACAGCGGTTGGGAATAGGAGTAGCCGTCAACAGCCTGCGAAAAGAGTTTGCCAAACGTGTTCGCATTCACGTTGCTCGTGGTCAGAATCACTTCCTGAATGTTCTGCCCGGTCCGGCCGTTGTCGTTGTGATAAGTCGGAACGTTCACTTGCGCGGCGCAGGGATTTCCCAACGCCAGGACCGCAGCCGCAATTATCAGGCCGGTCAGCAATCGGATATGCATGGTAGCCACCTCTCGATTCGGAGCATTCCAGGACGGGGCCGAATTTCTGCATTTACCGCTGGGGCCCAGGAACCGATACAGCTTCCCGAGATCGGTATCCTTTGAAAAAACCTTGGAGGAAAATAAACGGGGGATTCGGCAGGAAGGGGATCCGGCAAAAAGCTGGTCCTGCGCAACTGGAATCTAGCCGCGCCCGGACCATCTGTCAAGACGAAATAATCTGCGCAGCGTTGAAGCGCTTGCAGCAAAGAACTGACGACAGGGCTCGCATTACCAGGTTGGTGAGTGACTAAAGTTATTGTCCGTTAGGACTTACGGATTGTGACAGTATGCGGGCTGTGATGTGATCGAAGTTTGGGGCGAGCATCGGTCGCCGGTCGATCTGTCCGTTGCGGACAGCATCAGAGGTCGGTCCAATGACGTGGTATTTCTTTTTCTTCTTCGTTTCGGGATTCTGCGGAATTCTCTACGAGATCGTTTGGCTGCGTTTGGCGATGTCCCAATTCGGCGTCACGAGTTCTCTGGTCGCCATTGTGCTGTCTATGTTCATGGCCGGCCTTGGATTGGGGTCGTGGGCCAGCGGACGTTTGATGCACCGTTACGAGCAGCGAGCTGGGTTTCTTGGATTGCGGCTCTATGCTCTGGCGGAGTTACTCATTGGAATCTCGGCCCTGCTCGTGCCGCTCCAGTTGCAGACGGGCCGTGTGCTGCTGGAACATACCGGACTTCCTTCGTCTGGAACTTATTACTTGGTGTCCGGCGTTTGGATCGCGCTGACTCTCGTCCCCTGGTGTGCTTGCATGGGCGCGACCATTCCATTGGCCATGGAAGCGATCAAGCATAGTTTCGAAGGGGAATCGTCCCGTTCCTTCAGCTATCTTTATCTTGCGAATGTGGTGGGCGCCACTACGGGCGCTCTTGTCCCGCTGCTTCTGATTGAACTCTACGGCTTCCGCGGCACCTTGAGAATTGGCGCTGCTCTTAACGGATTGCTGGCCGTATCGGCGTTCGCGCTTTCAATGCGGATTGGTGTCGTCCCAAAGACTGTTTCCTCTCAAGCGAGCGCCGAGGCAGCGACATCTGGTAATCCGCGCGAGGACAGCTGGAAACCTCTGGCGCTGCTGTTCGCCGGTGGTCTGACGAGCATGGGACTGGAAGTCGTGTGGATCAGGCAGTTCACTCCATACTTAGGCACGATGGTGTATGCCTTTGCTGCGATTCTAGCGCTGTATCTGGTTGCCACTCTGATCGGATCCAAGATTTATCGCAGCTGGAATCAAAGGCATTCGGGTGAGCCGGAACTGATCTGGCTCGGATTGGGCTTCTGCGCATTTCTATCGCTGGCGGCCGGCGACCCTCACTTCCGTCTGCTCACCGCACTGCGCCCGATCATTGGGATTGCGCCATTCTCTGCGGTTCTGGGCTTCGTTACCCCCATGCTGGTCGACCGGTGGTCAGGGGGAGATCCAGATCGCGCGGGCACCGCCTATGCGACTAACGTCGCTGGATGCATCCTTGGTCCGTTGCTCTCGGGGTTTCTGCTCCTGCCTTTCGCCAGTGAACACTTCGTGATCTGCATCTTTGCTCTTCCGTGGCTTGTGGTTGGACTAAATCCGCAATGGCTTAGCGCGATTCCACGCGAACGTCGGCAAAGCTGGGTGGGTTATGCGCTCGTATTGCTGGCTCTGCAATTAGCATGGGTGAGCAAAGACTACGCCGCGCAATTTCCCAACCGTCAGGTTCTGCGGGATAGCACTGCAACTGTCGTTGCCACCAGTAATGACACCAGAAAACTTCTGCTGGTCAATGGAGTCGGCATCACGTCGCTGACTCCGATGACAAAGCTGATGGCGCACTTGCCGATGGCATCTCTGAACCACCCGCCGCAAAACGCTTTGACCATTTGCTTTGGCATGGGCACCACTTTTCGCTCCCTGCTCTCTTGGGGTGTTCCAACGACCGCTGTGGAGTTAGTGCCGAGCGTCCCTCGTGTGTTTGGCTATTACCACTCCGATGGTCCCGTGCTTCTGCAGTCGCCGCTGGCGCGGGTCGTGATCGACGATGGGCGGCGCTATCTGGAGCGGTCCTCGGAGCAATTTGACGTTATCGCAATCGATCCGCCTCCTCCAATCGAGGCGGCGGGGTCGAGCATGCTTTACTCCAAGGAGTTCTACGCGATCCTCCGGCCACGGCTGCGGCCAGACGGCATCCTGGAGCAATGGCTGCCGGAAGGCGACTCGGTTGTGCGTACCGCGGTTGCTCGAGCCTTGGTTGAATCTTTTCCTTACGTTCGAGTGTTTCAGTACTCCCCGACCTGGGGCTTTCAGTTTCTCGCCAGCAGTCGACCCATCCCCGTCCGGACAGTTTCGGAACTCGTGGAACGAATGCCCGAGTCAGCGGTTCGCGACATCATGGAATGGCAATTCGCGCCCACGGCGCAGCAGGAATTCAACTACGTACTGGAAAAAGAAACGTCGATGTCCTCGCTGTTGTCAGCTGACCCGAATGCCCAGGCGATGCGGGATGATCATCCCGTAAACGAGTACGTCATATTGCGAAAGCTAAATGAAGGCAAATTCAAAACAGATTCGCTGGTGGCGTGGTACGAACACACGAAGAACGACTGACGCAAAGAGGATTGAAGCCTCCAGGAACGCCGCTGGCAGTTCTAGTTACCGCCTTCCGATGTCCACTCGTCGCTTGGCGGCTCCGCCGCACTCCTGGTTATCACTTTCCTAAATACCTTCCAGCGAGCCGGGCGCACTCTTCCACGAATTCCTGTTCAGCTTTCGTAAAGGTGCCGGGAAAGTAGCTTTCCACGTCAAGCTCCCCCGCGAGCTTACCGTTTACTGAAATCGGCACCACGATCTCGCTGATAACCATCGAAGATCCTTGCAGATAGCGTGGATCTTTGGTGACGTCATCCACAATCACTGTTTTCCCGGTGCTGGCTGCGGATCCGCAAAGTCCGGTATCGAGTGGAATGCGTGCGTTCGGCGTGAAGCTGCCCACGTAAGGACCAACCACCAAAACACCCGGATCGGCCGGGTCGACCAGATAGAAGCCAACCCAGTTATAACGAGCCATTTTCTCGTGCAGCCGGCGCGTAATGTGCTCCATTACCGCTTTGCCATTCAGGGCAGTCTTGGCGTAATCCTGAAGCTCGCGGAGAAGCGTTTCCTGCTCACTTGTCATGTTCGGACCTCGCGCCGCCTGTCAAGAAATGTTCGAAGAATACAGTCTATCTGCCCTGCGGTTGCATGAAAATTGAGTCCCCACCCTTGGCGTGTGACTCAGGTCACCGATAGATCTCACCAGGCAACGGCGAACTGCAGAGCTCGGCGCCACTACAAAAATTCAAAACGGCGGGGGTGACCTTCGTAATCGCGGGGGGGCGTTACCGCATTGCTGGGGGTAGGGGGCGCTCCTAGAATCGGAGCAGGGTTTACTCCGCCCGAACTGTGCATGCCTGAGATTACGAGACGACTGGACCGAGCCGAACTGGGGAAGCGCGTGGAACGCGCGGAAAAACTCCTGCAAAAGGGGAAGACCGCCGACGCGCTTGAAGAGTACCTGCTGGTCCTGCGGGACGATCCGGAAAATGATGTAGTGCGGCAACTTGCGGCCGATTTGTGCCTCTCGTTAAGCCGCAATGCGGACGCGGTGAAGCTGCTGGGAGAGTTGTTTGAACGGCAGGTGGGGGCGGGGGATGCCACTCGCGCCAGCCTGACTTATAAGAAGCTGGCGCGGCACGGAAATCCGACGTGGCAACAGAAATTCCGCTTTGGACAGTTGCTCGAGGGGTCAAACAAGAAGCTTGCGGTCGGTACGTATGAAGCCGCGCTGCAAGATCTCGCAAAGATCGGGAAGAAGCAGGAGTCGGCCGAAATCTTGGATCGCATCGTCTCGATCGAGGCGACGCAAGCGAACCTGCTGCGGGTGGCAGAACTGGCGTCGGAATTGGGAAATCGGAAGGCGGCTGCGGGAGCCTTCCAGCGGATTGCGCAGCTTGCCGGAGCAGAAGGCGCCGACGTAACGCAATGGTACGAGCGCGCTTATCAGGAAGACTCCACCGATCAAAGCATTGCCCTCGCTTACGGAAAAAGTCTGCTGGGCCAGGGACAGGCCGGAGCGGCCATCTTCATTCTTGAACCTCAGCTGAATTCAGGACAGGTGACGCCGGCATTGCGCGAAACGTACGCCGATGCCCTTGTGGCTGCGGGACGATTTGCCGAGGCAGAGCCGCTGGTCTGGCAGCTGTTTGAGCTGAATCCGGCGCGCGTGCAACAGGTCATCGCGCTGATTGGGAATTTCCTGGACGCGCAGCAGGATGTGGCTGCGGTGGAGCTGGCGCGCAAGCTGGAACAATTCCAGAGGCGTCGCGGGGAACGGCGGCAGTTCATCGCCATCATGGAGGACATCACCGCGGCGCACCGGGCTTCGCCGCAGATTCTTGAGTTCCTCAGTGAGCTGTATAACTCTTCCAACCGCGAAAACGACTACTGCACGACACTGCTGAAGCTGTTTGATTTGTATTGCAGCACGACTGAGTTTGCGAAAGCCGCGGAGTGCCTCGACCGCGCGGCCGAGGTCGATCCATATGAACCCGGCCATCTGAAGCGGCTGCAGATGCTGAAGGGCAAAGTAGATGAATCGCGATTCAAAGTGATCGCGTCGCGTTTCAGCTCGGCAGCCAAGGCTCCGGATGAGCCAACGCAGACCGAGGGACCGACGCTGGGAGCGGGAACGCTGCAGGATCTGATGCTGCAGGCGGAAATTCTTGTGCAGTACGGGATGCGTAGCAAGGCAGTGGAACGGCTGCAGAGAATTCAGGAGCTGTTCCCGCGTGAGGAAGAACGGAACGAAGATTTGCAACGGCTGTATCTCGCTGCGGGTGTAACGCCGCGGTATGCGGGATCGGCGCCATTGCCTCCGGTCGCGGCGGCTCCGGCTGCGCCGGTGGCTGCTGCGCCGGATCCAGCGGCGGATGTCCGGAGCTTCACGCGAGTCGCGGAGATTACGCGCAAGCTGTATCACCAGGGCACAGCGCCGGCCGTCTTGAGTACCGCCGTTAAGGAGATTGGAGCGCACTGGGAGGCAACTCGCTGCATCGCGGCGATGGGCAAGGCAGGCATGCCGCCGAGCGCGATGGACGAATTTTGCGCCGAGGGACAAAAGAAGGCAGGCGCGGCACCTCTTGGAGAACTGGTAGCGTGCCTGCAACAGGTGATCGAAGGGCATGAACCCCTGGCGATCCAGGATGCACCCAAAGCGGGCGCGCTGCAGGCGGCCAAGAAAGTGGTTAGCGATCTAGGGGCGTCGTCGATTCTGGCCGTCCCACTCAGCGATGGAGAAGAGACAGTCGGAATTCTTGGTCTTGATCCACAACCGCCCGCGGACGTGGCAGCAGTCGGATATGGTGGTGCTCAAGACGCTGGCCGAGCAGATGGTGATCGCGCTGAATAATGCTGGACTGCGCCGGCTGGTGAAAAATCTTTCGGTCACCGACGAGAAATCGGGCCTCCTGAAACGAGCTTCTTATATCGACTTGCTGCTGGCCGAGAGCAAGCGCGCGATTCAGAATGCGTCAGCGATGTCGGTAGTATTGCTCCAGTTTGGCAAGAGCTCGGCGTTGATCAAAGAATATGGCGAAGCGGAAGTGCAAGGCATGATCGAACGGGCGGGTCAGTTGTTTGCCGCTAACATCCGGTCGAACGATCTCGCATTTCGCTACGACACTTCGACGATCGCGATTCTGCTGGGCGAGACAGCCGAGAAAGAAGCGATGCTGGCCATCGAGAAGCTGAGGAAAATTATTGCGGAAGTGCGGCTGCCCGGAAAAGATGGGGCCCCGGCACAGCCGGCGCAGTTCTCCGCCGGAGTGGCTGAAGCAGTGATACGAACTGAGTATGATCCTATCGATGTCGTCACTGAGATTATCAACCGCGCGGAGCACGCGCTAAGTCAGGCGATGACGCAAGGTCCTGGGAAGATCGTAGCGCTGGGGCCGGCGGCCCTGGCTGCGACCGCGGTCGCGTAGGCTTCCTTTCACCACAGAGTCACGGAGTCACTGAGAACTGCTAAATCCCGGACTTCGGCCCCGGCAGCTTGCATCCCTCAAGAATTCAAGTTTTTCTCTCCGTGTCTCGGTAACTCCGTGGTCAATCGGATCGGGCTTCTGGTCAACCTTCTTCCCTCACTGCTACACTGACAAGTTTGGCGAATCAGCTCTGACCGGGTCCGGTTGGGGCTCTGCGAGATCATCATGTTAAAAGCCGGAGATATTGCAATTGTCAGCGGGGCGCGTACGCCTTTTGGGCGGTATTGCGGCAAGCTGAAAGACTTTACCGCACAGGAGTTGGGCGCGGTCGCAGGTAAGGGCGCAATTGAGCGTTCGGGAATTGATCCGAAAGAATTCGATCACGTGGTATTCGGCAACGCGCAGCAAACGTCGGGCGATGCGCTGTATGGCGCGCGGCACGTGGGGTTGCGGGCGGGGATTCCGATTGAGACTCCGGCACTTACAGTGAACCGGCTCTGCGGCTCGGGGATGCAGGCGATGGTGAGCGCGGCGCAGATGATCCAGACCGACGAGGCGAAGATCGTGCTCGCGGGCGGGATGGAGGCCATGTCGCAGGCGCCGTTTACGATCCGAGGGCGTGATGGATTCACGCTAGCTCCCGGCGGGAAGCTGGAAGATTCGCTGATGGTGGCGCTCCTCGATTCGTATTGCGGATCGTACATGGCGAACACGGCCGAGTTGTACGGCGAACAGCAAGGGATCACGCGGCAGGCGCAGGATGAGTTTGCCCTGCGGTCGCAACAGCGCGCGGACGCGGGTTATAAAGAAGGTCGCATTCAGGAAGAATTGGTTCCGGTGCCTTTGCGAAATCACAAGGGCGAGGCGACGGGTGAGTCGCTGACCGAGGATGATCACCGTCGTCCGCAGACCACGATGGAAGGGCTGGCGAAGTTGAGGCCGGCGTTCGGCAAGAATGGAACCGTGACAGCGGGAAACGCCAGCGGCATTGTCGATGGAGCGGCGGCGGTCGTGATCATGTCGCTCGATGAAGTTCGCAAGCGCAACATGGAGCCGCTCGGACGAATCGTGAGCTGGGGAGTTGCGGGAGTCGAGCCAAAGTTGATGGGCCGTGGTCCGGTGCCAGCGACGAAGATTGCCTTGCAGAAGGCTGGACTGAATCTGGATTACATCGACCTGATCGAAGTGAATGAAGCCTTCGCGGCGCAGTATCTGGCCGTCGAGAAAGAGTTGGGACTCGATCGCGAGAAGGTGAACGTGAATGGCGGAGCGATTGCGCTTGGACATCCGCTGGGCGCGACCGGGACACGGCTGGTGATCACGCTGCTGTACGAGTTGCGGCGGCGGCATAAGAAATATGGACTTGCGACGGCTTGCATCGGCGGTGGGCAGGGAATCGCGATGGTGGTGGAGAGCATGAGCTAACCTCCTTGCCGCGGATTTTCACGGATTTCACGGATCTCAAGCATTATTGTCATCCAGAGCGGCGCAGTTTTGCCGCGAAGGATCTGTGTAATGAGTGTGCGCCAGAAGTGTGTGGGTATTTCGCATCGCTCGGAGTGACAGGCAGTTGATATAAGGAAGCAATTATGGAAATCAAGAAAGTTGGAGTGCTTGGTTGTGGGTTGATGGGGTCGGGCATTGCGCAGGTGTGCGCGACTGCCGGATTTGACGTCACCGTGCTTGAGGTTGAGCAGAAGTATCTCGACAAAGGGTTTGCGGGGATTGAGAAATCTCTGGCGAAGTTTGCCGAGCGGCCGGTTGAAAAGGGCGGGATCACAGCTGAACAGAAGACTGCGATCCGTGCACGCCTCAAAGGGACGACGAACAAGTCCGATCTTAGCGATTGCGACATCGTGATTGAGGCCATTATCGAGAATGTCGAAGAGAAGAAGAAGATGTATGCGTCGCTCGATGGCATCGTAAAAAGAGACGCGATCTTTGCTTCCAATACTTCTTCGATTTCGGTGACGGAGTTGTTAACCGCGGTCAAGCGTCCTGAGAGATTTATTGGGCTGCACTTTTTTAATCCGGTGCCGCTGATGAAGCTGGTCGAGGTGGTGCGGACTATTGCTACCGCGGATGACGTTTACGAGTCGGCTTACGCGTTTGCCAAGCAGCTGGGCAAGGTCCCGGTGCGGACTTCGGACAAGACGGGCTTCATCGTAAACCGGCTGCTGGTGCCGTATTTGCTCGATGCGATTCGCGCGTATGAAGAGGGCGTGGGGTCGATTGAGGATATCGATAACGCGATGAAGCTGGGGTGCGGCTATCCGATGGGGCCGTTTACGTTACTCGATTTCGTCGGGCTCGATACGACTTACTACATCACGCATGTGATGTATGACGAGTTCAAGGAGCGGCGGTTTGCGTCGCCTCCATTGCTGAAGCGGCTGGTGATGGCGGGCTGGTACGGGCGGAAGTCGGGGCGTGGATTTTATGATTATGCGGACCCGGAGAAGCCGCGGGCGCAGAAGCTTTAGCCATGGATGTGCACAGATCATTCACGGATTGAAAGGCGATTCACCACAGAGTCACAGAGGCACCGAGAAAACAATGAGGCAATAGCAGTTCTCTGTGTCTCTGTGACTCTGTGGTGAAAAGATCTTATGAACTTTGAAAACATACTTCTCGAAAAGAAAAACGCGATTGCTTACGTAACCGTGAACCGGCCGAAGGTACTCAATGCGCTCAACATGGCGACCATGGAAGAGCTGCGTGGGGCGTTTCATGACATCAAGAACGACAAGGTGATTCGCGTCGTCATCTTTACCGGTGCGGGCGAGAAGGCCTTTATTGCCGGGGCTGATATCGGCGAACTCTCGAAGCACGATGCAGTTTCCGGCAAGGAATATACGCATCGCGGGCAGAACGTTCTCAATCTGATTGAAAATCTGGGCAAGCCGGTGATCGCCTGCATCAATGGATTCGCGCTTGGCGGCGGTTGCGAGATTGCGATGGCTTGCACGATGCGGCTCGCGAGCGAGAATGCGAAGCTGGGGCAGCCGGAGGTGAAGCTGGGGATTATCCCGGGATATGGCGGATCGCAGCGGTTGCCGCGACTGGTGGGCAAGGGGCTGGCGATGCAGATGGTGCTGGCGGGGGAGATGATTTCGGCGCAGGAGGCGCATCGCATCGGGCTGGTGAATGAAGTGGTCCGCGGCGGCGGAATTGATTCCGCGGGCTGAAGCGATTGCGGCGAAGATTGTTGCGAACGCCCCGCTGGCGGTTCAGTACGCGATGGAAGCCGTCAATAAGGGGATGGAGATGACGTTGGCCGAGGGGCTCTATCTCGAGGCGGTGCTCTTTGGCGTGTCTTGCGCTACTGAGGACAAGACTGAGGGCACGAGAGCTTTCCTGGAGAAACGCGCCGCTCAGTTTAAGGGCAAGTAGCTTCAACTGCACTCACCATATCGGACGCAGCGGATCACAGAGGATTCTGATTCACCACGAGACACAGAGTCACGGAGAAGAAAATCAAATTGAAGATCGAAAAGGTTCCGGAGCCCGCGTTGTCCGCGATTGAGGGGAAGCTGGATGCGTCCGGAAAGCGGTTCGCCGTTGTCGTCGCGCGGTTCAATGCGTTTATCACCGAGCGCTTGCTTCTCAGCGCTTGCGATGGTCTGGTCCGCACTGGGGCTGCGAAAAAGGATATCGATGTCGTGCGGGTTCCGGGGGCATTTGAGATTCCTTCAGCGGCGCGGACTTTGGCGGAGACAAGAAAATATGACGCGCTCCTCTGCATCGGATGTCTGCTGCGCGGGGATACTGCGCATTACGACGTGATCGTTAACGAGGTCACGCGCGGTATTGGGCAGTCGGCGCAGGAAACTGGCGTGCCTCATGCTTTCGGTGTGTTGACTTGCGATACGTTGGAACAGGCCATCGACCGCGCCGGACTGAAGATGGGGAACAAGGGATTTGAAGCGGCGCTGGCTGCAGTTGAAATGGCGTCTCTGAAAACAGCTATTAGCTCTCAGCCCTCAGCTGTCAGCAAGAAGCGGATCGCTCGCCCCTCGAGGAATGACAAACGAAAGAAAAGCTCGAAGAAGCGCCGATAGTTCCTTCCTGAAGTAAACTAGCCACTAACTACTAATCACTGACGACTCGTCTCAATGGGTACACGGCGCAAATCTCGGGAACTCGCACTGCAGATGCTGTTTCAGTCGGATATGGGCAAACAGGACGCGGAGCAGGTGCGACGTACTTTCTGGGCGGAGCACGGATCCGCCAGCGCCGAGGTGCGCGGATTTGCCGACGATTTATTCCGCGTGGCCACCGATCGCGTCGGCGAAATCGATGGATTGATCGAGAAGCACGCCGAGCACTGGCGCATGGAGCGGATGGCGGCGGTGGATCGCAATCTTCTTCGAGCGGCGGTGGCGGAGTTGCTAGCCTATCGGGACACTCCACGGGCGGTAGTCATTAACGAAGCCCTCGAAATCGCAAGAAAGTTTTCTACTCCGGAATCGGTGCACTTCGTCAACGGTGTGCTCGACAGCGTAGGGAAAGATCTGGAAAGCAGTGCCTAGTAGATAGTGGCCAGTCCAGTTCTTCAGTCGCAAGCGGATCGTTCCTCCCAACTCACGCCTTACAAACCCTGTCGCTTCACATTGTTTCCCATTGCTTAACTGCGCCGGTCGAAGCGGTGCTCCGCCCGCTCTGCTCCTAATTATTCCGATTCTTCCCGCCCGCGATTTCCTATGGTTTGGCTAGAGATACATTCAAGGCGCAGGGGCCGGAGGCCGGAGTGAAATTACAGAACGCATTCAAGTAGTTGGGAATGTTCGGAAATGCGAGTTGGACTAAATCGCTGCCACCCGAAGAAGTAGTGACCTCGTGCAACATTCCGTCGCTGCCGGCAATGAGGATGGTTCCCGCGTCCACAGACATGCTTGCACTCAAGGGAGTGGCATTGTTCAGGAGGGGAATGCCGCCAATGACCGAGCCAACGAGGAAATTGTAAACAAAGATGGTAGAGCTCGTCGCGTTGGCGACATACAGCTGCGAGCCGTCGGCCGAAGAGAAAAAGTTCACAGGCTGGAGAGTGCCCTGGCCCAACTCAACCCGTTGCGCGAGCCGTAGAGGATCGCCACTAATGAAGGTCAATCCCTGAGGACAAAGGGTCCCGGTCGCAGGCGGAGAAACTGTTGAGGTGAGGATGTCAAAGCCAGTCGCGTCGAGAACGAGGACGTGAACGCCGTCGGGTATTGGGTTGCCGTACGAGTCTTTGCCGTCGAGATGAACGTTGGGCAAGACTTTCATGAGAAGGGGACTGGCGGGAAGAGGGACAGTCGCGGCGACCTGGTTGTTGCAGTTGGCAAACGCCGTGACGTTGGCTGAGACCGCGCCATTGGCCGCTTCCGCGACATAAGCAAAAGCGCCGTTCGGGGAGAAAGCAATGGAGTTCGAAGCTCCGGACAACGCGATTGGGCCTTGCAAGGCCTGCACAGTTGAATAAACGTAAAGCGAGGTCCCGCCAGCGCCGAGGACGAATGTTTTCAGACCATCGGGCGAAAACGCAGATGCAGTCGCGGCGGAGATGTTCAGCGGAACGATCGCGGGCGTCGTCGAATTCAGGGTATTGACGATGTACACCTGATTGGGAGTATGGACGGTGTCGGAGAACGCGGCGACGAAGCCATTCGTCGATGCCGCCAGCACGTTGCCGGTCACAGTGCCGATCGAACTGAACGGGTTGTTCGCGGTGCCGAATTGCGACGGGTTGATAATCTCTGCTCCGAATTCACTCCCCATAAAGATTTTGTCCCCCGCGAGATCGAACAGGAACGAGTTCGGAGAGACAGGTATCGGCGTCTCGGCGCCGGGAGCAGCTTTGGCGGTGGAGACATAGTAGGTGGATGTGCTGCACGTAGTGGGAATCACACTGGCACAATTGGTGGTCGTTGCGAGCACAGAGGCTGAGCCCGGCGTGCCAGTGACGACTCCTGCAATCGAACCGGTCGGCGGCGTCAGCGTTGTGTTGCCAGAAGGCGCGATAAAGAGAGGGGTCGCGTACACCGGAACCGGGATCAGTTCCTGACAGGTGAAGGACTGATTGGGAAGGTTCGGCAGAAAGAACTGAGTACAGGCGTTAACTTGCGCTGTGGTCGAGAGGGTAGCAGGAACGAACGGAAATCCGGCATTGCAGGTCGGAGGAGAGCACGAAGCGGTAATGGTTCCAGCTCCGGGCGAGCCAGTTGTGATGGTGCAGGTTTCAAGGCAACTGCTGCCGACCGTCATGACGCCGGGCTGAGAAGACGTCCAGGTTAGAGGAACTTTGCTGAGGATAACCCCGCCGTTGGTATTGGGAAGGGAGCTGTTTCCTACGACGTCGGTAAGGGTCGCAACCACCGCCTCGGAGTCTCCCTTGGCAGTCACGAAGCTGGTTTGTCCCGATCCCGCGGTTCCGATTTCGAGACTAATGTTCTGTATCGGGCACGTCGAAAAGAAATCGAGAATGGGCGAGTTCGTTCCCTGGGAATTTGCGTACTGCGGTTGCTGGAATGAAGTGCTGGTGACGCCGCTGGCGGTAGCGTAGATCTGGGTGATTCCCGGGATGTTCGCCACCGCGGTAGCCTGATTTGTGGGGAAATTGTAGGCCGAGTTTACCAATGGGATCAGGTTGACGACCGAAGGATTGTTCGCGGACCAGGTAAAGGGTCCAACCGCAGAAGTCACATCGGTGCCCTGGCTGAAGGCATGAGCCTCGAGCGTCATGGATTGGGTTCCGGAGAGGCAGGGTTCCTGGACCGGAAGACCGTTCAGCAAGATGCCGGTGACGGTGACGTTATCGATGGCTGGATGAACGAAAACCCACGTGGGAACGCTGGTGGCTCCGAGTGCGCTGGCGGTGACGGTAACCGGGCCCGTCGCGCCCGGGGTGCAGGTTGTAAAGGCAAGATCCCAGTGACCAGCGCAGGCGATGCCGTTGGGAGCTAAATTCAGTATGGATGTATCGCTGGATGTATAGGTAATAGTGGTGCTGAGGTTGGTGCCCGACGCGCTCTGCGCGGATCCAGCGAATACCAGGGTCCCTCCCGTTACCAGGGAAGTGTTGGTGGTGGGGGTGAGAGTGATGTGTCCCGCAAAGAGCGGGGTGCCGGCTTTTTTGCTGCCGCCGCAGCCGGCGATGCTCATGAAAGAAAGGATTGTAACTGCCAGGAACAAACCGCGAAAACGGAACCTACCCATGCACCCCTCTTCGCACCTTGCGACGGCCGACGTTGGAACTGAACGCAGGCGGGACTGTCGAATGAATTGGAAAACCTGTAGTGTAGAGGCTGAACGCAGAATCAGCAAGCGTCGGTGGTATTTCACCGATGAAATGCTGGGAGGCGACTGCTAATTCCGTTTCCAAACCGTCCGTGGAGTGGGATGCAAAATCATCCGTTGACGATGTTTGCAGGGACTTGCTATAGTAGTTTGGTTCCGCGAGTTCATCCAGGCTTGCTGTGTGCTGTAGGCTTTCTGCGATTGTGTGCAGCGAGCTTGCAGTTGAGCGGTTGAGAAATGCGTTTTCGAATGCTGAGCTGGTTCGGAAACTTTCCTCGCTGAAACGTACCTGCGGTGCCTTCCGCCCTTATGTGGAAGGATATGCAGGGCAAGGCTGACGAAACGGAGTGCCCCCGGAATTAGGGCCGGGCGCCACCGTCGGCGGCGTAAGTCTTAAGGGAATCCAGAATCTCTGCGGCGCTGGCTTGCAGTAGTAAAGTTGCGCGGCGAGAAGTAATGGTTGGCATTGAAGCCGGCCATGCCCACGGATGCGCGTCAAGAACAGTGGAATTGAGCTGTCCGCTGCCTGCGCGATGAGCAGGATAGCGCGCGGCTAAGGAGTGGCAAGAGTGCCTACGTTTAACCAATTAGTTGCCCAAGGCCGGAAGCGGCCTCGATACAAGACGGCAAGCCCTGCGTTGCAGGGATGTCCGCAGAAGCGCGGCGTTTGTACGCGCGTGTACACGCAAACCCCGAAGAAGCCAAACTCGGCTTTGCGGAAAGTGGCGCGTGTTCGGTTGACGAATGGCATTGAGGTCACGACCTACATCCCCGGAGTGGGACACAACCTGCAGGAGCACTCGATTGTGCTGATCCGCGGGGGACGCGTGAAGGATCTGCCGGGCGTTCGGTATCACGTGATTCGCGGGACGCTGGATGCGGTCGGCGTTGCCAACCGTATGCAAGGACGCTCGAAGTATGGAGCGAAGCGGCCCAAGAAGGGATAAAAGCAAGTTTCAAGGTTTTGGAGGTTTCAAGTTTCAAGGTGATGTCGCCCCGGAAACTTCGAAACACCGGAACATTGAGACTTTGAAACCTGGAGTTTTATGCCTCGAAAAGGACATATCGCAAAACGGACCGTTCCGGCCGATGCTGTGTACAGCTCGGACCTGGTGACGAAGTTCATCAACTCGATGATGTGGCAGGGAAAGCGGAGCACCGCAGAGGGCATCTTCTATGAGGCTTTGACGCGCCTGGAGTCGAAAGGCGGCGACGAGGCCTTGAAGCTGTTCAAGAAGGCTGTGGAGAATGCCAAGCCGCTGCTCGAAGTGAAAACCCGCCGTGTCGGTGGCGCGAACTACCAGGTGCCGGTGGAAGTGAATGCCGACCGCCGGACTTCGCTGGCGATCCGCTGGATCATCAGTTACGCGCGGGCGCGTGGCGAAAAGGGAATGATCGACAAGTTGAGCAACGAATTACTGGACGCAGCCAACAGCCGCGGCGCCGCAATCAAGAAGAAGGAAGACGTTCATCGCATGGCGGAAGCCAACAAGGCGTTCGCGCATTATCGCTGGTAAGAAATTGCATCGATCCCTTCGCGGGAAAGAACGCCGCTCAGGATGACAAAGGTTTTAGCTGAAAGCTGATTTCGGAGCCCAGAAAGAGTTAACGGTCGTGCCTAGAACAGTTCCATTAGAACGCTGCAGAAACATCGGCATCATGGCCCACATCGATGCCGGTAAGACCACTACGACGGAGCGCATCCTGTTTTATACGGGACGGACGCATCGCATCGGAGAGGTGCACGAAGGCACGGCTACGATGGATTGGATGGAGCAGGAACAGGAGCGCGGCATCACGATTACGTCCGCAGCCACGACCTGCACCTGGCGCGATATCCGCATTAATATTATTGATACTCCCGGCCACGTCGATTTCACGGCGGAAGTCGAGCGATCACTGCGCGTGCTCGACGGCGCCGTCGCCGTGTTTGACGCCGTTCACGGCGTGCAGCCGCAGTCGGAAAAAGTCTGGCGCCAGGCTGACAAGTACGGCGTTCCGCGAATTTGCTTCATTAACAAGATCGACAAGATGGGTGCTGATTTCGAGCATGCCGTCGACACCATCCGCAAGCGCCTCAGTGCGAAGCCCATCGCGATTCAGATTCCCATCGGACAAGAAGCGAAGTTTGTCGGCGTTGTCGATCTGATTGCCATGAAGGCGATCATCTGGAAAGACGAGACGATGGGCGCCGAGTACATCACGGAAGAAATCCCCGCCGATCTGAAAAAGAAGGCGGAGGCTTTCCATGCGCAATTGGTCGAGAGCATCGCGGAAAACGACGATGACATGCTGCACAAATTTCTCGAAGGCGAAGAGATTACGCCGGACGAACTGCGGGCGTCGCTGCGCAAGTCGACGATCGCGTTGAAGGTGTTCCCCGTGGTTGTCGGAACGTCATTCAAGAATAAAGGCGTGCAGCCGCTGCTGGATGCGGTGGTTGACTACCTGCCTTCTCCCCTTGATGTACCGGAAACGCACGGAACCAATCCGGACAGCGGGGAAGCGATTACGCGCAAGGCGGACGATAAAGAGCCGTTCGCGGCGCTGGCCTTCAAGATCATGGCGGATCCGTTTGTCGGGCAGTTGACGTTTATCCGCATGTATTCGGGACAACTCAAGACCGGCGATTCTGTGCGGAACGTGCGCACGGGAAAAACTGAGCGCATCGGGCGATTGCTCAAGATGCACGCCAATAAGCGCGAAGAGATCAGCGAGATTCTTGCCGGTGATATTTGTGCCGCGGTTGGTATGAAGAACGTCGGCACGGGCGACACGATTTGCGACGAAGATCATCCGATTGCGCTGGAGTCGATCACGTTTGCAGTTCCCGTGATTTCGGTTGCGGTTGAACCGAAGACCAAGGCTGACCAGGAGAAGATGGGGATGGCGCTGGCGCGTCTGGCCCAGGAAGATCCTACCTTCAAAGTTCACACCGATCCCGACAGCGGACAGACGATCATCAGCGGTATGGGCGAGTTGCACCTGGAAATCATCGTCGACCGCATGATGCGCGAGTACAAGGTCGAGGCCAACGTCGGCAAGCCGCAGGTGGCTTATCGCGAGACGATCCGGAAACATTCGGAAGCCGAGGGCAAGTACATTCGCCAGACTGGCGGCAAGGGTCAGTACGGGCACGCGAAGATTTATCTCGACCCGCAACCGCCGGGGACTGGGTACGAATTCGTCAACGACATTACGGGCGGCTCGGTGCCGAAAGAGTTCATTAAGCCGATCGACCAGGGCATTCGCGAAGCTCTCGAAGGTGGGATTCTCGCTGGCTATCCCATGGTTGACGTCAAGGCGACACTTTACGACGGTAGTTACCACGACGTCGACTCGAACGAAATGGCTTTCAAGATTGCCGGATCGATGGCTTTCAAGGAAGCGGCCCGCAAAGCTTCTCCCGTGCTGCTCGAGCCGGTGATGGCGGTGGAAGTTGTGACGCCGGAAGATTACGCGGGAACGATTATGGGCGATCTGAGCTCGCGCCGCGGACGCATTGAAGGCATGGAGCATCGCGCGGGATCGCAAGTCATCAAAGCGATCGTTCCTCTTGCCGAAATGTTTGGCTACGCGACTCACATGCGTTCGTCGACGCAGGGACGCGCGGAATACTCGATGCACTTTGCGCGCTATGAGGAGGCTCCGCGATCCGTCGCGGAGGAAATCATCGCGAAGGTGCAAGGCACGACGAAGTGACAGTCAGCGCCGCGGTTCGTAGTCGACCGCAGGTTCTGGGTCAGGGAAGCGAAGCGAGCTGAGTTTGTAAATGTTTTTCGGGCCGAGGGGATCTGGGCGAGGTTCTTGCGACAGGCTCCCGGCTACATCGCGACGGAAGTGAAGTCCGAGTCGCTGTCGGAGACCGGGAGCGATGAGCGGTATCGGGTGCGGGACTTCTGGGGTGGGCATCGCGAACTCGAAAGTTTTCGCGAGCGGTACTCGGAAGATTTCGCGCGGTTCGACCGGGAGATTGTTGAGGAGCTGGTCGAGAAACAGGAATTCGTTGGCGCGTATTACGAGGCTGACGGCGACGGTTTAGTTTCGGCGTAATTGGAAGCCGAGGAGATAGAGAGATGGCGAAAGAGAAATTTGAACGGACAAAGCCGCACTGCAACGTAGGGACGATTGGTCACATTGACCATGGGAAGACGACGTTGACGGCGGCGATCACGAAAGTGTTGTCGAAGCACAATCCGAAGATCCAGTTCCGGTCGTTTGATTCGATCGACAACGCTCCGGAAGAGAAGGCGCGTGGAATCACGATCGCGACGGCGCACGTCGAGTACGAGACGGCGAACCGGCACTACGCGCACGTGGATTGCCCGGGCCACGCCGACTACATCAAGAACATGATCACGGGAGCGGCGCAGATGGATGGCGCGATCCTGGTGGTGGCGGCGACGGATGGTCCGATGCCGCAGACGCGGGAGCACGTGCTGCTGGCCCGTCAGGTCGGTGTGCCGTACATCGTGGTGGCGTTGAACAAGTGCGACGCGGTGGACGATCCCGAGTTGCTGGATCTGGTTGAGCTGGAAGTGCGCGAGTTGCTGAAGAGCTACAAGTTCCCTGGCGATGATGTGCCGGTGGTTCGGTTGTCGGCTCTGGGCGCGCTGAACGGCGAAGAGAAGTGGGAAAAGCAGATTGACGCGTTGATGGAGGCGGTGGACAAGAACGTGCCGCAACCGGCGCGCGAGCTGGACAAACCGTTCCTGATGCCGATTGAAGATATCTTCTCGATCTCGGGCCGGGGCACGGTGGTGACGGGACGTATCGAGCGCGGGAAGGTGAAGGTGGGCGAGGAAGTCGAGATTGTGGGCTTCCGCGACACGCGCAAGACGGTAGTCACGGGCGTCGAGATGTTCAAGAAGCAGTTGGACGAAGGCATGGCGGGCGACAACGCCGGGTTGCTGCTGCGCGGCATTGCGAAAGAAGATGTCGAGCGCGGCATGGTCCTGGCGAAGAACGGGTCGATTACGCCGCACACGAAGTTCAAGGCAGAGGTTTACATCCTGACGAAGGAAGAGGGTGGACGACACACTCCATTCTTCAAGGGATACCGGCCGCAGTTTTACCTGCGAACGACGGACGTGACGGGCGTGGCGGAGTTGCCGGCGGGCACGGAGATGGTGATGCCTGGGGACAACGTGAGCCTGGTGATCGAACTGATTACGCCAGTGGCGATGGAGAAGGGCTTGCGTTTCGCGATTCGCGAAGGCGGCCACACCGTCGGCGCCGGCACGATCGCAGAAATTATTCAGTAGCCAACAGCGCGGCTTGCAGCCTGCCGCAAGTTCTTTCCTCCTGGATGGCCGGGAGGGGTTAGAGAGATGAAACAGTGATTGGAAAAGAAAGAATTCGCATCCGGTTGAAAGCTTACGACTACCGCATTCTGGATCAGTCGACGGGCGAGATCGTGGAGACGGCGCGGCGTACCGGCGCGCAGATTGCGGGACCGATTCCGCTACCCACGATGAAAAACAAGTATTGCGTGCTGCGTTCGCCGCACGTGGACAAGAAATCGCGGGAGCAGTTTGAGATCCGCACGCACAAGCGCCTTCTCGACATTCTCGAGCCGACGCAGCAGACGGTGGACGCGCTGATGAAGCTCGACCTGCCGGCCGGCGTGGATGTGGAGATCAAGGCGTTCGGAAAAGAACATAAATAAGCTCCCCGCTGTCAGCTATCAGCTAGACAGCAGCAAGAGCTTTCCAGCCAATAGCCACCGAGCCAAGCTGGATGGAGAAGGAAATGGCAACGAAGATCGCTGGAATTCTGGGCAAGAAGGTTGGGATGACGCAGCTGTTTGACTCGAAGGGCGACGTTCGCCCGGTCACAGTGCTGCAGGCCGGCCCTTGCGTGGTGACGCAACATAAGTCGGCTGCGAAGGACGGATACGAGGCGGCGCAGATCGGCCTAGTCGAATTCGTGAAGGAATCGCGGCTGACGAAGCCGGCGAAAGGCCATCTGGCGAAGAACAATCTGCCCCCGGTGAAATTCATGCGCGAGGTGCCGCTCGAAGTTGAGCCTTCCTCGGACGGCAACGGAGCGGTGAAGGTTGGCGATCGCGTGCTAGTCGAGATTTTCGACGGCGAGAAGTTCGTCGATATCGTCGGAGTCAGCAAGGGAAAAGGGTTTCAGGGCGTGGTGAAGCGTCATCATTTTGGCGGTGGCCCAAAGTCGCACGGTTCGATGTTCCAAATTACGGGATCGATTGGATCTTCGGCGTTTCCGTCGCGCGTGTTTAAAGGCATGCGCATGTCGGGACACATGGGTCATCAGAAGGTGACGGCGCGGAACCTGCGCGTGCTGGGCGTCGATAAGGACGAGAATCTGCTGGTGGTCGAAGGCAGCGTGCCGGGACCGCAAGGCGGATACATCGTGATCACCAAGGCGAAGAAACCGCCACGAGAGCGCCGCGGATTCGCGGGTTCGGCGACGGTCGATCCGTTGAAGGCGGCAAAGAGAGCGGCGAAGAAAGCATAGGAAGGCAGGCGGGCGAATGCGTCCGCCGCTACACGAGAAGCATATGGCAACGATTGACATACACAATTTGAGCGGCGAGAAGGTTGGGACATTCGATCTCGCCGATGAGATCTTCGGCGCGGTGAATGAAGATCTGCTCTGGGAAGCGGTGAAGCATTACCGCGCAGCCCAGCGCGCCGGAACGCACAAAACCAAGGGCCGCTGGGAAGTTTCCGGTTCGGGCAAGAAGCTATGGAAGCAGAAGGGCACCGGGCGCGCCCGTATTGGATCGATCCGGTCACCTCTGTGGCGGCATGGCTACACGGTGCATGGTCCGCAGCCGCGCTCCTACGACTATGCCTTTCCCAGGAAGAAGCTGCTGGGCGCGCTGCGCTCGGCTCTGGCTGCGAAATTTGCCGACGGGAAGTTGACCGTAGTGAATGCGTTCGACGTGAAGGAACCGAAGACCAAGGAATTCCGCAAGGCGCTGAATTCTCTGAAAGTGGATTCGACGGTTCTGGTGGTCGAAGCGCCTCAGCATGAAAACAAGAACCTGGAATTGAGCGCGCGAAATATTGCCGGGCTGGAACTGTTGCGGGGCAACGAAGTGCATCCGTATCACCTGCTGCGATATGACCGCGTGATCTTCTCGCATCCGGCGATCGAGAAGCTGCAGTTGACGCTGAAGGATTCGGTTTCGAAGAGACACCGCAAGTCGGGTGAAGACGAAGCCTCGAAGAAGCCGACGCAGGAACGCCGACGGCGCTCGCGCAATGACAAAGCGGCGGAGGTAGCCTGATGAAGAGCGCATACCAGATCATTCGCCGTCCGGTGATTACCGAAAAGGGCCTGGCCATCAAGGAAAACCAGAACACGCTGGTGTTCCAGGTGGCTCCAAAGGCAACCAAGACGGAAATCAAGGAAGCCGTGCAGTCGATTTTCAAAGTGAAAGTGCATTCAGTGCGCACGGCCGTGTATCCGGGAAAAGAGCGGCGCCGCGGCAAGTTCGCCGGCTACCGTCCGGATTGGAAGAAGGCGTACGTGCGGTTGCGGTCCGGCGAGAAGATGCCGGAGTACGCGCAGAATCTATAAACCGTCGTTGGTCGCCGGCCGTTCTTTGTTGGCCGGCGGATAAGGGTGGCGAACGACGATCGAGCAGTGACGAACGACCGGAAGTTGAGAGCAGAACATGCCGATAAAAACTTACAGACCGACGACGCAGACGCTGCGGTATCGCACGACGATCGTCAACGACGACATCACGACGAAGAACCCGCACAAGCCGCTGATTGAGCCCAAGCCCCGCACGGGTGGAAGGCGCAACTCCGGCGACATGACGATGCGGTTCATCGGCGGCGGACACAAGCGCAAGCTGCGCATCATCGACTTCAAGCGCGACAAGACCGGCATTCCGGCAACTGTCACCACGATCGAATACGATCCGAACCGCTCTTCACGCATCGCGCTGTTGGCGTATGCAGACGGCGAGAAGCGCTACATCATTCAGCCCGAGGGGCTGAAGGTCGGACAAAAGGTTGTGAGCGGCCCCGAGGCGGACATCCTCGTGGGGAATGCTCTGCCTCTTCGGAACATTCCACCAGGCACGCAGATTCATAACCTGGAACTGAAGCCGGGCAAGGGCGGTCAGATGGTGCGGTCGGCGGGGGGTTCGGCACAGCTGGTCGCGAAGGAAGAAGAGTACGCGCTGGTCAAGCTGCCTTCGGGCGAGACCCGCAAGATTTCTCAGGACTGTATGGCGACGATCGGACAGGTCGGCAACATCGATCACGAGAACGTCACGATCGGCAAGGCGGGCCGGTCGCGCTGGCTCGGCAAGCGTCCGCATAACCGCGGCGTGTCGATGAACCCGGTCGACCATCCGCACGGCGGTGGCGAAGGAAAGACTTCCGGCGGGCGGCATCCGGTGACCCCGTGGGGCCAGCCGACGCGCGGATACAAGACGCGGAACAACAAGCGCACGGACAAGTTCATTGTGAGCCGGCGCAGCAAGTAAGGCAGATTCCTTACCGGCAGAGAACGCCGGTCTAGAAGCGGTTGGCTACGAAGCTGACGGCTGAAAGCTGAGAGCTGAATTTATGGCACGTTCAACGAAAAAAGGCGCGTTCGTGGATGCATACCTTCAGGCGAGGGTAGAAGGCATGAATGCGCGGAACGAAAAGAAAGTGCTGCGCACGTGGTCGCGGCGTTCGACCGTGGTCCCGGAGATGGTGGGACATACGATCGCGGTACACAACGGGAAGAAGTTTATTCCGGTGTATGTGACCGAAAACATGGTGGGACACAAGCTGGGTGAGTTCAGCTTCACGCGCACCTTCAAGGGTCACTCGATGAAGGCGGCGACGGAAGTGGCAGCGAAGCCAGCGGGTATCCCGGGTGGTCCGGGAGCTGCGGCTCCGGCGGCACCTGCGGCGCCGAAGGCGTAACGATCCGCGGCGTTTGAGCTGCGGGCGACGAGCAAGCAAGAACTGAGATACGACTATGGAATTTCGAGCTGAAATGCGTTACCTGCGCGTCTCGCCCCAGAAGGCGCGACTGGTGCTGGATCTAATCAAGGGGCGGCGCGTGGAAGAAGCGCGCAACACCTTGCTGTTCACCAAGAAACGCGTCGCATCGCATGTGGGCAAGCTGCTGCAGTCGGCGCTCGACAACGCGAACTTTCTCGCAACGGAGAAGGGGCTCGATGTCGAACTCGACAATCTCTATGTCAAACGAGCAGTAGCCAACGACGGACCGCGAATGAAACGGATTCGTCCGGCGCCGCAGGGGCGCGCGTACCGATACCAGCGGCGCATTGCGCACATCGAGCTGGTCCTGGCCGAGCGCGGGAAGAATGGCGAAGTGGCGACGGTTTCCGGCGGTGAAGCGGCAGCGGCTCCGGCGAAAGCCCGGCGGCGGGCTCCGGCGGTGAAAACTGCAGGAAAGAAGAAAGCGGCCGCGAAATAAAATTTCGGTCCGTGGGCGAGACGCCCGCGCTGCGATTGAAAGGTTTGATTTAGGAGAAGCAATGGGACAAAAAGTCCATCCTTACGGGTTCCGGCTTGGTTTCACGAAGCCGTGGAAGTCGCGCTGGTTTGCGGAGCGGGACTACGACAAACAGTTGCACGAGGACGTGAAGCTGAAGAATGAGCTGAAGGAGAAGCTCAAGTCGGCCGGCGTCAGCTCGATCGAGATCGAGCGTCCGGGCAACAAGCTGCGCATCATTATCAAGACGGCGCGGCCGGGGATCATCATCGGACGCAAGGGCGCGGAAATCGACAAGCTGAAGGGCGAGTTGCAGAAGCGTACCGGAGGCAAGGACATTTTTGTCGACATCCAGGAAGTGCACAAGCCCGAGCTCGATGCACAACTCGTGTCGGAGTCGATCGCGCTTCAGCTGGAAAAGCGTGTAGGCTTTCGGCGCGCGATGCGCAAAGCGGTGGATTCGGCACTGCGCTTCGGATGCAAGGGAATCAAGGTTCGCGTGAGCGGAAGGTTGAACGGAAACGAAATCGCGCGCTCGGAGTGGTATCTGCAGGGTCGGTTGCCGCTGCATACGCTGCGCGCGGATATTGACTACGGGTTTACCGAGGCGAGAACGACCTACGGCGTGATCGGCGTGAAGTGCTGGGTATACAAGGGCGAGATCCTGCCGCAGAAGAAGCGCGAACCAGCGGCGGCTGTGGGCGGATTCTAATAGGGAAGTGAGCTAGGCACGCGATTATTGTGTTGCAAGAAAACGCGACGCTTCGCGCAGCTCACCTAGGTCCTTCGACGCCGAAAGACGACGCCTGAGGATGACAACGAGAGAACTCTTATGTTGATGCCAAAGAAAGTGAAGTATCGGAAACAGCAGCGCGGGCGCATGACCGGCAAGGCGTGGCGCGGATCGACGTTGTCGTTCGGCGATTTCGGCCTCAAGGTACTGGAGCCGGGATGGATCACCGATCGCCAGATCGAAGCGAGCCGCGTGGCCATGACGCGTTTTGTGAAGCGCGGCGGGAAGATTTGGATTCGCGTGTTTCCCGACAAGCCAGTCACCAAGAAGCCGGCCGAAACCCGTATGGGCAAGGGCAAGGGAGCTCCGGATCATTGGGTTGCGGTCGTGAAGCCGGGAAAGATTCTGTTTGAGATGGAAGGCGTATCGCTGCAGGACGCGAGCGAGGCAATGCGGCTGGCGTCGCACAAGCTGGCGCTGCGCACGACCCTCGTCAAGCGCGAAGGGGCGAGACACTAGGAACGGATTATGAAGGCAGAAAAAATTCGAAACCTGACGGAAGAAGAGCTGGGCCACCAGGAGCGCGAGCTCGCTGACCAGCTGTTCAAGCTGAAGTTCCAGTTGAATATGGGACAGACCGAGAGCCTGAAGAAGATGCGTGGGCTGCGCAAGGACATTGCACGGGTGAAGACGATCGCCGCCGAGCGCAAGCGTTCGGCCGCAACGGAGAAACGATAATGGCGGAAACAACGCAGAAGCCGCAGGGCCGCCGCAAGGAAGTGGTGGGAGAAGTCGTCGCCAACCGCATGCAGAAGACGATTGTGGTGCAGGTGACGCGCAAGAAGGCGCATCCGTTCTACGGACGCGTGGTAGCGCGCAACAAGAAATTCTACGCGCATGACGAGACCAACCAGGCGCATGTCGGCGATGTGGTGCGTCTCGAAGAGACGCGTCCGTTGTCGAAGCTGAAGCGCTGGAAGCTGAAAGACATTGTGCGCAAAGCGGCGCTGGTGCCGGAAGCGGCGACGGAAGTCGCAAGCTAGCGCCAGGCTTGTGCTCGGGGTCGGAGGAAGCAGATTCCTCGCT
The DNA here is from genome assembly GCA_963700225.1 of uncultured Acidobacteriota bacterium. GTDB lineage: Bacteria > Acidobacteriota > Terriglobia > Terriglobales > Acidobacteriaceae > Sulfotelmatobacter. The sequence goes on along the minus strand of CAVOWU010000004.1, from coordinate 48,134 downwards.
CCGCTCGGAATGACAACCGACTGTTAGGGAGATTGCCATGGCTGTGATGATGAGATCGATGCTGGAGGTCGCCGACAATTCCGGCGCTCGCAAGCTGCAGATGATTCTGCCGCTGGGCGGGTCCACCGGATTGAATGCCGGGCTGGGCGACATAATCACGGCGGCCGTGAAAGAGTCGGCGCCTGAGGGCCAAGTGCAAAAGGGTAAGGTCGTGAAGGCGGTCATCGTGCGGACGCGCAAAGAGCATCGGCGTCGGGATGGGACGTATATCCGCTTCGACCAGAATGCGGCAGTCCTGATCAACGATGCTGGTGAGCCCGTGGGGACGCGCGTATTCGGTCCAGTGGCTCGCGAACTGCGCGAGAAGAAGTTTTTGAAAATTGTCTCCCTGGCGCCGGAAGTGATCTAGGGAAGGTTTCAGGTTTCAAGGAATTTTATGAGAACTGTAAGCACTGCAAACAAGCGAGTGGATCTCCGGCGGAACGATACCGTGAAGGTGATCACCGGACGGGACAAGGGCAAGGAAGGGCGCGTGCTGCGCGTGTTTCCGAATGACGCGAAGATTCTGGTCGAGCACGTAATGATGGTTAAAAAGCACGTGCGGCCGAATCCGCAGCGGAATATCAAGGGCGGCATCGCCGAGCAGGAAAGCCGGATTGCGATCTCTAACGTGCAACTGGTTTGTCCGACCTGCGGGCCGGTGCGGATTGGCCACGAAGTGCGCGGCGACCGCAAGGTTCGCGTCTGCAAGAAGTGCGGAACGACGCTAGATAAATGATTGAGTAATTGAGAAATTGGGTGATTGAAAGTCACAAGCGTTCGATTTTCAATTACACAATTACTGAATTCTCACGAACCGGTAATCACTCCGAAACCGTGAGAGGAAGTTGAAGACGACATGGCAAAAGATAAAAAAGGTCAGAAGGAATCGCAGGAGCAAAAAGCTCCTGACCAGGCGCGGCATAGCGCGAAAGAGCGTCCGCGCCTGCGCTCGAAGTTCGAGAAGGAAGTGGCTCCCACCTTGTTGAAGGAGCTGGAACTTGCCAATGTGATGGCAGTTCCGCGGCTGCACAAAATTGTCGTGAACATGGGAGTGGGCGAGGCGACGCAGAACGCCAAGGTGCTCGATCCAGCCGTGAATGAACTGACCCAGATCACCGGCCAGAAGCCGATCACCACGAAGGCCAAGAAATCGATCGCGGCCTTCAAGGTGCGCCAGGGACAGTCGATCGGCGCGATGGTAACGCTGCGCGGTGACCGGATGTATGAGTTTTTCGACCGGCTGGTCAATATCGTTCTTCCCCGTGTGCGTGATTTCAAGGGAGTTTCGACCAAGTCGTTCGATGGACGCGGCAATTACACGATCGGCCTGCACGACCAGTTGATCTTCCCGGAGATTTCTTACGAGAAGGTCGACAAATTGAAGGGCATGAACGTGACCATTGTGACGACGGCGGCGAACGATAACCAGGCGCGGTCGTTGCTGAAGCACATGGGAATGCCGTTCCGCGCATAAGCGCAAGTTTCAAGGCTGCGGAGTTGTAGGGTTGAAGGTTTTGAGAGGCGAGGAGCTAGGTTTGGCAACTACAGCAAAAAGAGTTAAAGACGCGAAGAAGCCCAAGTTTTCCACGCGCAAGCACAATCGATGCAAGCGGTGCGGTCGTCCGCGCGCATTCCTGCGCAAGTTCGGCATGTGCCGCTTGTGCTTCCGGCAGCTTGCGCTGCTTGGAGAGATACCAGGGGTTTCGAAGTCTTCGTGGTAAGTGCGCCGTTGGCGCTTGCCGTTGGTCGTTCGCAACGGTGAGTGAGCAAGCCAACGACGAAAGACGAACGGCGAACGATTGAAGAGCACGCCGCTGCAGGTTCTCCGCTCGACGCGGAGCGAACGGGTGGCTGAAGGAGAAGCAAACGATGAGGTTGACCGATCCGGTCGCAGATATGCTGACGCGAGTGCGGAACGCACTCCAGGCCCGGCACCAGAAAGTTGATATTCCGGCTTCGCGGTTGAAGCTGGAGATCGCCCGCATCCTGAAGGAAGAGGGCTACATCTCCAATTTCAAGCCGACCGAAGAAGAGGGCCACAAGGTCATCCGGATTTACCTGAAGTATGGCGCCAATAACGAGGCGGCCATCTCGAAGGTGGAGCGCGTGTCGCGCCCGGGATGCCGTGTGTACGTGCGCCGCAGCGAAATTCCACGGGTGCTGGGCGGCATGGGGATTAACATCCTCACGACTCCGCGCGGCGTCATGACCGGCCGGCAGGCGCGCAAGGAAGGCGTCGGCGGCGAGTTGTTGTGCGAGATCTACTAGACAAGAAGCTCCCAGCCATCAGCCGTCAGCTTGCGGTAATAGCGGCGGCGATGGAAGCTGAGAGCTGAAGGCTGAGAGCTGAACGCTTATGTCACGAATTGGAAAAAAGCCGATCGCGATCCCCAAGGGAGTCACGGTCAAGGTTGAGGGAAATACGGTCCTGGTGCAGGGACCGAAGGGCAAGCTGGATACTCCACTGCCGACGGGCATTAGGGTCGAGCAGAAGGACGGACACATTCTTGCGGTTCGTGAGAACGATTCGCAGTCGGCGGTGCATGGGCTGGCGCGGGCGCTGGTCAACAATGCCGTCGAAGGCGTAACCAAGGGTTGGACGCGGGAACTGGAAATCGTCGGTATTGGATATCGCGCCGAGATGAAGGGCAAGCTCACCGTTGTGTTCAACCTCGGCTACTCGCATCCGATTGAGTATCCGTTGCCGACCGGAGTCGATGCAGCGGTCGATCCGAAACAGACGAAGATCACTCTGTCGGGAATTGATCGGCAAAAGGTTGGGCAGGTTGCGGCCGAAATGCGGTCGTTGCGTCCACCGGATCCATACAAGAACAAGGGCGTCCGCTACGTCGGGGAGCGCCTGAAGAAGAAGGTCGGAAAGACCGGAGCGAAATAATCGTCGTTAGTCGCCGGTCGTTTGTCGTTGGTCGGCGGGTTCTGATGGGCTGCAGGCGTCGAAAGTCTTGAGCTAACGACCAAGGACGGACGACCAAGGACAAGTTTCATGCTTACAAAAATTACGAAGAACCAAAAGCGCGGACATGTACACGACCGCATTCGCAAAAAGATGCAGGGGACGGCAGAACGACCGCGGCTGAATGTGTACCGTTCGCTGAATCACATCTACGTGCAGGTCATTGATGATCTGCACGGGAACACGCTGGTTTCGGCCAGCACCGCCGAAGGCAAGAAAGAAGATCGGCGCACGGGCGGCAATGTCGCTTCCGCAAAGGCAGTGGGAAAGACGATCGCCGAACGCGCCAAGGCCAAGGGTGTCACCAAGGTCGTGTTCGATCGCGGCGGATACATTTATCACGGGCGCGTAAAGGCATTGGCCGACGCGGCTCGCGAAGCGGGATTGCAGTTCTAAAGACGGCTCTCGTCTGTCAGCTCTCAGCGATCGGCTGGGGCGGCAGGCTGATAGCTGAAAGCTGATAGCTGAAAGCTGGGATTAAAGAATGCCAACAGTGATTAAGAAACTTGATGCGGGTTCGTTCCAGTTGAAGGACCAGGTGGTTGCCATCAACCGCGTGACCAAGGTGGTCAAAGGCGGAAAGAATCTCTCGTTTGCGGCGCTGGTCGTGGTGGGCGATCCGTCGGCTGGAGTGGTCGGCTACGGCTCGGGCAAGGCGAAAGAAGTGCCGCAGGCCATCCGCAAGGGAATTGAGTCGGCGAAGAAAAATCTGATGAAGGTCAACCTGACGCAGACCAGCATTGCGCACCTTGTGCTCGGACGATACGGTTCGGGCAAAGTGTTGCTGAAGCCGGCTCCGGAAGGCACGGGCGTGATCGCGGGCGGCGCGGTGCGCGCGGTCATGACCTCCGTCGGCGTGCAGAATGTGTTGACGAAGTCGATCGGGACGACCAACCCGCACAACGTGATCAAGGCGACATTCGACGCGTTGAAACAGTTGAAGAATCGAGAGAGCGTGGCAGCGCTGCGCGGCAAGACGGCGCAGGAGCTGTAGAAGAGTTGGCCAGTGATCGGTGATCAGTGGCCCACAACGACGGTGAGATTCAGGTCGCTGGCCATCAACCATTGACCACTGAGGTTTGGAAATGACGGCAAAGAAAACCAATTCGGGCAGCGGAAAGATTCAGTTGAAGTGGGTGCGATCCGCGATTTGTGCCCCGGTCAAGCAGAAGCTGGTAATCAAAGGGCTGGGCTTCACCCGGCTGAACCAGGTGATTGAGCGTCCTGACACGCAAGCCATCCGCGGGATGGTAGCGAAGGTGCCGCATCTGGTGGAGTTTGTCGATTAACTGCGGGTTTTAGGTTTCAGAGTTTCAAGGAACGCAAAAGACTTGAGATTTTGAACTTGAAGCTCGGAAACTTTGGAACTGGGTTCACTTATGAATTTATCCAATATTCACGCACCGAAAAAGGCAACAACGAAGCGCAAGCGTGTGGGGCGCGGTATGGGCTCCGGCATGGGAAAGACTTCGACCCGTGGGCACAAGGGACAGCGTTCGCGCACCGGTTCGCGCATGATTCGCGGATTTGAAGGCGGCCAGATGCCGCTGCATCGCCGCATGCCGAAGCGCGGCTTCACGAACATCTTCCGCAAGGAATACAACATCGTGAGCCTCGAGCGGCTGGTGGAACTCGGAGAAACGACGATTACTCCGGAAGTGCTGCGAAAGGCCGGCGTGATCAAGACCAAGCATCCGGTCAAAATTCTGGGAGACGGGGAACTGAAGACTGCGCTGACGGTGAGCGCGCACAAGTTCTCGAAGTCGGCGCAGGAAAAGATCACCAAGGCGGGCGGCAAGGTCGAGGTCTTGCAGTAATGTTTGACAAGCTGGCGAACATCTTTCGGATTCCAGATCTGCGCAAGCGGATCTTGTTCACCCTGGGTCTGCTGTTTGTGTATCGCCTGGGCGGGCACTTGCCGACGCCCGGAATCGATACCGCCAAGCTGGAGCAATTCTTCACGCAGAGCAGTACCAGCGGCTCCCTTCTAGGATTTGTCGATCTCTTCTCCGGCGGCCAACTCCGCCGGATGACGATTTTTGCCCTCGGGATCATGCCGTATATCACGGCGTCGATCATTCTGCAGTTGCTGACAGTGGTCTATGAGCCGCTGGCCAAATTGCAGAAAGAAGGCGAACTCGGGCGCAAGAAGATCACGCAGTGGACGCGTTACATCACCGTGATCTTGAGCGCGGTGCAGTCCTTCGGTATCGGAATCGGCTTGGAAAAGGGCGGATTCGCTATTGATCCCAGCTGGCGGTTCCTGGCGATGACAATGCTGACCCTGACGACCGGCAGTGCTTTCATCATGTGGCTGGGTGAGCAGATCACCGAACGCGGCGTAGGAAACGGGATGTCGCTGTTGATCTTCGCTGGAATTGTTGTTGGACTGCCGCGCGGAGTGGTGGACCTGATCGAGAAGGCCAAGAACAACGCCTGGGGTCCGGCGACGTTCCCGTTGATGGTTTTCCTGATCGTCTTCATGATTGCGGTGGTGGCGTTCATTGTTTACGTGGAACGCAGCGAGCGCCGAATCCCGGTCCAGTATGCCAAGCGCGTCGTGGGACGCAAGGTGATGGGTGGACAGTCTACTCACCTGCCGTTGCGGGTCAATGCCGGCGGCGTGATGCCGGTGATCTTTGCCTCTTCGATTCTGACGTTGCCGCAGACCATCGGTTACGGCATGAAGAACAACCGGTATTTCGGCGAACTGTTCCGAATGCTCGGTTGGGGCGAGCCGCTCTATACCTTGTTGTATGCGCTTGGGATCATTTTCTTCGCTTACTTTTACGTTTCGATCGTTTTCAATCCCAGCGAAGTTGCCGACAACATGCGGAAGTACGGCGGATTTATTCCAGGTATTCGTCCCGGAAAACGCACGGCAGATTTCATCAACGAAGTGCTGACGCGCATAACGCTGGTGGGGGCACTATATCTGATCGTTATTTCGTTTATTCCCGAGTGGCTCATAACGGGAATTCACCTTAACCATCTTCCCTGGGTGTTCGGGAGATTTTTCGAATCCCTGCCGAATTGGGTGACGAATGGTTTGGGTGTGACTTTCTATTTTGGCGGAACATCGCTGTTAATCGTCGTTGGCGTGGCGATGGATACGGTTACGCAGATTGAGGCGCAGTTGATCATGCGCCACTACGACGGGTTTACTCCGCGCAGCGGGCGTGTGCGCGGCCGCAGGATCTGGTAACAAATGTCTGGATTGGCTGTGGGGGTTGCTGCACCTCGGTGGTGGTTCTGGGGCGCCGGGGAGATTGAGGTCGGGAGGCTTTGGCCAAGCCGATGGCGCAGGAAACCTCGCGTGCAGTAGGTCCCGTGGTGCTGCTCGGTCCACCGGGTGCCGGAAAAGGCACCCAGGCAAAGCGCATCATGGAACGCTACGGAATTCCCCAGGTTTCCACCGGAGACCTGCTACGAGAGAATGTAGTCCGGGGAACCGAGCTCGGAGTCGCAGCCAAGGCTGTAATGGCGCGAGGAGAACTGGTTTCCGACGACCTGGTTTGCAACATGGTCCGGGAACGGCTGCTTCTTCCGGATTGCGTGCGCGGCTACATTTTGGATGGATTTCCCCGGACAGAGGCGCAGGCCGCATGGCTCGATGCGCTGTTAGAACGGGAGCTCTTTGATAATTCGCGTCCGACACGGGCATGGCCAATTGTGATCCGGCTCGAGGTCGACTATAATCGATTGTTGCTCCGAATTACTGGACGACGCTCTTGTCCCACCTGTGGACGGATCTATAACGTCCATTTCCAGCCGCCCCGCAAAGATGAAATATGCGATGAAGCGCATGGGACGAAGCTGGAGGCCCGCAATGACGACCGGTTGGAAGTCATTCAGCCCAGACTCACGGCGTTTCAGGAGCAGACCCGGCCGGTAGCGGATTATTACCAGCGCACCGGAAGGTTGATTTCGGTCAATGGAGATCTGCCCGTGGACGAAGTGACGGCACAGATTTTCCGGATACTCGAAGATCATCACGCGTAGAACGAAGCATGGCGATTGTGTGCAAATCGGCAAGTGAGATCGACAAGATGCGGCATAGCGGCCACATCGTTCGCCAAGTTCTCGATCATGTCAGAACGCTGGTGGCGCCGGGCATCACGACCATGGATTTGGAGCGCGCCGCCGAGAAGAAGATCAAGGAACTCGCGGCCAAGCCGGCGTTCAAGGGGTATTACGATTATCCCTGCGTTTTGTGCACGTCGGTGAATGAAGAGATTGTGCACGGCATTCCGTCGGAAAAGCGGGTGCTCAAAGAGGGCGACATCGTTTCGATCGATTGCGGTGTCGTGCTCGATGGATACTACGGGGATGCCGCGATTACGGTTCCTGTCGGAAATGGGCTGAAGCCTGAATTGCAGAAGCTATTGGCAGTGACCGAAGCTTCGCTCTACCGCGGGATCGAACAGGCGCGGATCGGAAACTCGATCGGCGACGTAGGAGCTGCGGTTCAGGAGCATGTGGAAGCAGCGGGTTTTAGCGTCGTACGCGAGTTTGTCGGACACGGAATCGGGACGCGGTTGCACGAAGAGCCCCAGGTTCCGAACTTCGGAGCGCGTGGCCACGGCGCCAAGCTGCGCGAAGGTATGGTCATCGCGATCGAGCCGATGGTGAATTCAGGCAAGCCGGAGACTCGAGTTTTGGGCGACAAGTGGACGGCGGTTACCGTGGATGGCAGTTTCAGCGCGCATTTCGAGCATTGCGTTGCGGTGACGAAAGATGGTCCAGTGATTTTGACGCAGTAAGAGTAACTAGAAGCTAGGAGCGAATGAGCAAAGAAGACGCGATTGAAGTAATGGCGGTGGTGCTGGAACCCCTGCCGAACGCCATGTTCCGGGTGGAATTGGAAAACAAACATCAGGTGCTGGCACACGTTTCCGGCAAGATGCGCAAGAATTTCATCCGCATTCTGCCCGGGGACAAGGTTGCGGTGGAACTTTCGCCTTACGACCTGAATCGCGGACGCATTGTGTATCGCTACAAGTGATCTTGAGGGACAGTTGCCTCAGCGCTGCTTGCTGGGAACTGAGAACCGGGAACTGAGAACAGTATGAAGGTAAGAGCATCAGTAAAGAAGATTTGCGACAAGTGCAAGATCATCCACCGGAAGGGCGTGGTGCGTGTGATCTGCGTGAATTCGAAACATAAACAGCGCCAGGGCTAAATCCGGCGCCAGGGAGTTACGGAATGGCACGTATCGCAGGCGTGGATCTTCCCCGCCAGAAACACATCAGCATCGCGCTGACTTATATCTATGGCATTGGGCATCCGCGCGCCGGGCGCATTCTCGACGAGGCGAAGGTCGAACCGATGAAGAAGGTTTCCGACCTGAGCGAAGAAGAGGTCAACCGCATCCGCACGGTCATCGAGGCCGAAGGTTTGGTGGAAGGTGATCTGCGCAAGGAAGTTTCGATGAACATCAAGCGTCTCATCGAAATCGGTTCCTATCGCGGATTCCGCCACCGCCGGAATTTGCCGGTTCGCGGACAGCGCACGCATACGAATGCCCGGACACGCAAGGGTCCGCGCAAGGGAACGGTCGCGCAAAAGAAGAAGGCGACGGCAAAGACATAGGACCCCGTTGATCGTTGGCTCTTGGTTCTCGGCAAAAGCTGGTCTGGATGGAACCAAGTGAGCGAGCAACGGATTCGAAAGTTATGATGCATCGTTCGGTTTGGCTAACGACCGACGACTAATGAGCTAAGGACTGATTCATGGCAAAACCAGCGGCAGCGGGCGGCGCAGCAGCGACGCCAGAGAAAAAAGGCAAGAAAAAGACATTCAAGAAGAAGGAGCGCAAGCACGTTCCACACGGGCTTGCGTATGTGCAGGCGTCCTTCAACAACACGATCGTGACCATTTCCGACATGAACGGCAACGTTCTGTCGTGGAAGAGTTCGGGGTCGCTGGGCTTCCGCGGTTCGCGCAAGGGCACACCGTTTGCCGCGCAGCAGGCTGCTTCGAACGCCGCCAACATGGCGCGCGATCACGGCGTCCGCAGCGTGGACGTGCGAGTTAGCGGACCGGGATCCGGTCGTGAGTCGGCCGTGCGTGCTTTGGCCGCTGCCGGGATTGAAGTGCGATCGATCCGTGACGTCACGCCGATTCCACATAACGGCTGCCGTCCGCCGAAACGACGAAGAGTGTAAGAAGCGTCGATAGCTGTTCGCCGTTGGTCGTTAACGAGATCGAAACTAACGACCGAAGACCGACGACCGATTTTGTCCGGGACGAAGGGTGAAGCCAAACCCGTAAACCGGTCATCTAAAGGAGAAGAAACTTGGCACGTTATACCGATGCAGTCTGCCGTCTATGCCGCCGCGAGGGCATGAAGCTGTTCCTCAAAGGCGCAAAGTGCTTCAGCGATAAGTGTCCCATCGAGAAGCGCAATTTCGCTCCCGGACAACATGGGAAAGACCGCAAGGCCAAGATCGTTGGCTACGGCCTGCAGTTGCGCGAGAAGCAAAAAGCGAAGCGCATCTACTTCACCCAGGAAGGCCAGTTCCGCAACTACTTCGAAAAGGCCGCGCGCTCTCAGGGCGTGACCGGCGAGAAGTTGCTGCAGCAGTTGGAGCGCCGTCTCGACAACGTAGTGTTCCGCCTTGGATTCGCGCAGTCGCGGCGCCAGGCGCGGCAGTTAGTTCGTCACGGGCATGTGGCCGTCAACAACCGCAAGGTCAATATTCCTTCGTACGAAGTAAGCGCGGGCGAGGAAGTAGCGATTCGCGAGAACAGCAAGAAGCTCACCGTGCTCGAATTGGCGAAGGAATTCGCGAGCCACGGGACACTGCCGAGTTGGCTCGAAGTGGATCGCGACAATTACAAAGCGCGGATCCTCTCGCTGCCGAAGCGCGAAGATATTCAGCTGCCGGTCAATGAGCAGTTGATTGTTGAGTTGTACAGCAAGTAGTAGGGCGTCGTTAGCCGACGGTTGTTAGTCGTTGGCGGTTTTGCCAACGACAATTGACAAACGACCAACGACGGTTTCTTGGTCCACATTTCGAGCCAGATCAGCCTCTGCTGACGCTTGACCTGAGTCCGGACCGATTCAGGGAGTCAGCTCCGAGCCAAACGGCCGAAGGAGAAACACATGCTTTGGAAGGGTTTTCAGAAACCGAAACGTCTCGCAGTTGACACCTCCAGCCTCACCGACAAGTACGGCATTTTCTGGGCGCAACCGTTTGAGCGCGGATTCGGCACAACCGTGGGCAACGCCCTGCGGCGCGTGCTGCTGAGCTCGATCGAAGGCGCAGCCGTAACTGCAGTGAAGATGGAAGGCGTGCTGCACGAATTCCAGTCGATCCCCGGTGTCGTCGAAGACGCAACTGACATCATCCTCAACCTGAAGCAGATTCCGTTCAAGCTCGCGGGCGACGCGCCGAAGGCAATCTACCTGCGCGCGGATCAGCCGGGCGTAGTCACGAGCGGCATGATCGAAGCCGATGGCGACGTCGAAGTTCTCGACAAGGATGTCTACATCGCGACGGTCAGCGAAGGTGGCAAGCTCGACATGGAAATGCGGCTGAAGCGCGGCCGCGGATACGTTTCCGCCGACAAGAATTTCGACGAGGATCTCGGCATCGGATTCATTCCGATCGATTCCGTTCACTCGCCGGTGCGCAAATGCAACTACACCGTCGAAGCTGCCCGTCTGGGACAGATCACCGACTACGACAAGCTGACGCTCGAAGTGTGGACCAACGGCTCCATCACGCCGGCCGATTCCATCGGCCTGGCCGCGAAGCTGCTTAAGGACCACATGAACATCTTCATCAACTTCGAGGAAGAGATCGAAACCGGCACGTCATCATCGGACGATCGGAAGCCCGAGATCCACAACGAGAATCTGAACCGCTCCGTCGAAGAGCTCGAGCTTTCCGTGCGCAGCTACAACTGCCTGAAGAACGCGAATATCCAGACGATCGGCGAGCTCGTGCAGAAGACTGAAGCCGAGATGTTGAAGACCAAGAATTTCGGCCGCAAGTCGCTGAACGAGATCAAAGAGATTCTGTCCTCGATGGGCCTGAGTCTCGGCATGAAGATCGACGAGCATGGCAACGCCGTGCCCGGACCGACGTCGAACGTACCGTTGCCCGCGTCCGCTTACGGACCGGACGACCAGCTGTAAGAATCCGTGGTTAGTGGCTAGTGGTCAGTTGCTGGTAAAGGCTGACTGACTAGCCACTAGGCACTCACCACTAGTCACTGAGGTTCTTATGCGTCACAAAGTTGCAGGATATAAACTCGGACGGAACACCGCGCACCGACGTTCGCTGCTGCGCAATCTGGTCACCTCGGTGATCGTGGAAGAGCGCATCGAGACGACGGTTCCCAAGGCCAAAGCGGCAAAACCGCTCGTCGAGAAGATGATCACGCTTGGTAAGCGCGGTGATCTGGCCGCACGCCGGCTGGCTGCGGCTTACCTGATGACCGATGAAGCCGTTGTGAAGCTGTTCGACACGGTTGGTCCGCGGTTCGGAGATCGCCAGGGCGGATACACTCGCATCATCCGTACTCACTGGAATAAGGGTGACGGTGCCGACAAGGCTTTTCTCGAGCTGCTGGGTAGCGAGAAGATCCTCGATGAAAAGAAGGAAAAGCGTGCTGAAGCTCGTGCCAAGAAGGCAGCCGAAGCCAAGAAGGCGATGGAAGATGCCGAGGCGCAGGCTGCACACGACGGCGGCGTCGAGCCAGTGAAGGAAGACGACAAGAAAGAGTAAGATCGCCCTCCCGGTGTATATAAGGCACGGCCTAGAGCCGTGCCTTTCTCTTTTGCACATCCCCATTCGTACATGTACGACCGTGTCTCCCGCTGGTAATCTTGCCTCCCTGTGTGCCGTATCCCTAAACTTTCCTAATGGCCTTCACCAAGACACAGATCGGCATTGCTGTCGGCGCGGGAGCGCTGCTGGTGATGGTGTTTGTGGGCTATCTCTGGTGGCTGAGCAATCAGGGGCCGGTGCTGGCGCGCTCTGAGGATCACGATCCTCTCACGGGACTGCCGGTCACCATCAAGATGAACCCGTTACGCGACCGTTCGACGGAGAAAGCCGCCAACAAGTTTCTGCGTGATTTGCGCGATGGCCACTGCGACGAGCTGCTCGCCAAGTGGGAGCACGACTACCACAAGAAATATGCAAAGTATATTTGCCAGTCGGAAACGCAGCATCCGCTGCTCTCCTGGCAACTAGCGGATTGGGAAGAAGCGCCACCGCTGGTGATTCTCCACTACCGCGGCAAGCGGCCGAGCAATGCCGCTCCAAACCAGCCCGGAATCGATCAGGATCAGTTCACCCTCACCGTCGAGAACGAAGCTGGACAGTGGGTGGTGACGAAGTACGACGCAATGTACTGAGGGCGCTATGGGCATGAGAGGTCACGTCCGGTCCATCACGCCATTCCAATTGAAAGAATTCCAGCGGAATCCGAAAACAGTTCACACGGCAGTGCACGGCAAAGCGAAGGCGAATGCCGCGAAGATAAAGGACGCGCTCGCCCGGGCCCAGGAAATAGCTATGAAGGCGCGCGCCAGCGGCCGCATGGGCGATCCGGCGGAACAGGAGAGAGCGCGAGCCTTGATCCTCAAGGAGCTTCAGGGTGGCGGAATCAACCTTCAGGGCGGCTCCGACGAGAATGGACTGAATCTGGAGAAGTCGTGGCATGTGCTGCACTATTTGCTGACCGGAAAGGCCGAGGAAGCACCGCCTCCACTGGGGAACGCCATCCTTGGAGGCACGGAGATTGGCGGCGATCTTGGCTACGGGCCGGCACGTTTCTTAACTGCGCTGCAGGTTCGCGAGGTCGCGGCGGCCCTGGCTTCGATTTCACCTGACGATCTGGCAAAGCGCTTCAATCTTGAGGCGATGATTTCCGCGCAAATTTATCCCGTTCGGGACGAAGGCGAACTGGAACTGGCTCAGGATTACTTCCAGCAACTCTCCCACTACTATGCCGATGCGGCTGCAGCTGGAAACGCGATGCTGCTTTACGTCATTTAGTATTCCCGTCTCACCGATTTGCCTGACTTCGCGTATCTCCTGCGAGACCATGGTAAAACTCTTCGTATGTCTGCACGCTCCCCCGAGCCTCAGCCCTCCGCTGCGCGCAACATCTACTCGTTCGGAATCACTTCATTCTTCAACGATACGGCCACGGAGATGGCCTATTGGGTCCTTCCGGCATTTCTGATTTCGCTGGGAGCAGGGCCTGCACAGTTGGGCTTGATCGAGGGCATCGCTGAGAGCGTCGCATCGTTCGCAAAACTATTCTCCGGATATCTTTCCGACCGTCTCGATCGACGTAAGCCACTCGTCGTCGCCGGATATTTTGTTGCGAATGTAGTCAAGCCGCTGCTGGCGGTGGTTACGGCTTGGTGGCACATTCTGGTGATTCGCTTCACGGACCGTCTCGCTAAGGGCGTGCGTGGAGCTCCTCGTGACGTGATGGTTGCCGAGTCGGTCGGGAAGGAAAGGCTGGGGGCCGCCTACGGGTTGATTCAGTCGCTCGATTCGGCGGGAGCGATCGCGGGACCGCTCGTGGCACTGGTATTGCTCGCGCATTATGGAATCCGCAGTGTCTTCTGGGCGGCTGCGGTTCCGGGTTCACTTGCGGTGCTGGTGGCCGTCTTCGGAATTCGCGAGACGAAACGTCGAATCACGAATAACAATGATGACAAAGTTTCGAAGCAAAAATCCGACCGCTCCGGTCGCGCCGGCGAACCGATTGCCCGCCACGTTTTACATGATCCTGACCGCAGTCACGCTGTTTTCGCTGGGGAATTCAAGCGACATGTTCCTGGTGATGCGGGCGCAAAATGTCGGCATCAGAGTGTCACTGGCGCCGCTGTTGGGGCTCGTGTTCAACATGACCTACACTCTGGGATCGTGGCCCGCCGGCTGGTTCAGCGATCACTTCTCGCGACGCTGGATTGTGGCGGCCGGCTATCTCATTTTCGGCGGAGTTTACTTTGTCTTCGGACGAGCTCCGTCCTCGCTCGCCATCTGGATCACGATGGCCGTGTATGGCTTGTACTACGCGCTGACGCAGCCGGTATTGAAAGCGCTGGTGGTGGAAACCGTGGCGCAGGAAGTCCGCGGTCGAGCGCTGGGGATTTATTTCTTCATTAGCAGCGTTGCGACGCTGGCGGCGAGCCTGATCACGGGAGAGTTGTGGAAGCACTATGGACCGGCGTTTCCGTTTTATCTGTCGGCAGGCGTTGCGGTCATTTCGGCCGTGCTGCTCTTAGTCGCGCCGGCCGAGAGAACGTAATCAAAATCGCGGAACCTAAAGGCCGTCTCTTCTAAACGCGGACGCGGCTCCTCCGACTTTGCTCAGGGCAGACTCTGGAGGGGCCGCTCTTCCACTGTGAAGCTTGTGAAGGTGTTGTTTCTTGAATTTAAAGCGAGGCTCCTCCTCCGTCGGGTTCTGGCCGAGCCGTGCCATTCTTGATCGCCTCGTCGAGCAATTCCTTCATCTGGATCGCGGCTTTCCTCGCGAGTTCACCTTGCTGACGGCCAAGTTCGCCCTGCTTTTCACCGAGCTCGCCCTGTTTTTCTCCCAGCGCCCCTTGCTCTTCGCCGAGCTTGCCTTGCTGCTCGCCGGCCTGCGACTGAATCTCCCCGATCTTGCTCTGCAATTCTCCGATTTCGGACTGCAGGTCACCAATCTGTTCCATGGTGGCGCTCGGGCCAAGCTTCTGCAGCTTTGCCTTGAGCTTGTCGAGGGCAGCGGTCATGTCGGGAACGTTTACCCGAACCTGCTCCATCTTCTCTCCGAGTGCTTCCTGCTGCTTCCCTAAGGCTTCTTGCTGCTTGCCAAGTTCTTCTTGTTTCTTGTCGAGCTCGTCTTGCGGAGCCCAGAACTTTCGCGCGCGGTCGACCGTCGCCTGGTCGCGAATGATGTAGGACTTCTCGTCGCGCTGGAACCAGATAAAGTCTCCCGAGATTTGTTTTCTTAGCTTCTCGACGTGCCGCGCGTCCTCTGACGTGCCCGACATGGTGAGCGAATCGATGTTGCCGGTGACGATGACAAACCGCTGCTCGTCGTCGTAGCCATAGCCATAAGAGAAGCCGTGACCGTAGCTTGATTTCGACCCGTGGTCCTGCGCCCACCACGATGAGACCGGAGCGACGGGCGCGGGCGGAGCCACCGGAGCGACCGGGTTGATCGGCGGCACGCCAGGGCTGGAAACGATCCCGGCTGCCGGAGCAGCGGCGAGTGGTTGGACAGCCGAGAGCGCAGGTGGCGGATCAAGCGGGGCGCCCGCTGGGGCCGGCGGAGCTGGTTCCTGAGCGAATTCCGTGCTGTGATTTACCTGGCGCACGGCTGCAGTGAGATAAACCACTGGAACTGCGAGCGCAATGATTGCAACCGCAACGGATCTTTTTAAACTCATGGTGACCGTTCCTTTCCACGCGAGTATTCTTTCCAATCTCTGTTCTGCCTGGCCCGCTTTCGCCATTGAGACTCCCTGCCACCACACGCGTCCTGGAGCGGACTGCAGTGCTTCGAAAAATCCCAACAGAGTTCGTGCATATTCATTCTGGTCGGCGCCGCACGAGAGTGCGGCTTCATCGCTGGCTTCTTCGGCCAGGACTGCGAGGTGACGGTCCAGCCACCACGCGAGCGGGCTGAACCAGAAAATTGCGCAATGGAGCAACGAAAGGCGCTGCGTGAGGGCGTCGCGCCGCGCCACGTGCGATACCTCGTGCGCAAGCACAGCGTCGAGTTTGGTCTCATCCCACCCGCTCCAGCCGGCAGGCAGCAGGATTCTTGCACGCACAACGCCGACCGTCACCGGCACGGAGATCAATTCAGACTCCACAACTTTCGGAGCGACTGAGAGGCTTGCGGCTTGAGCGCAAGACGCGAGCTTCCTTGCCACTTGCGGATCGTCAATCGTTCGGGCCGCGCGGAGGAGGCGGCGAGAGAACACGGTTCCAATCAAGAAACGGATCAGGAGGAACAGAGAAACGCCGGTGTAGAGGGCGGCCGCTATGGTCCCCCAGGAGATCGACGCGCGCACGGCTTGGACAGAAGAAGCGTCTGCTGCCGGAACTGTCTGGGATCTCTCATCACCGCGGACTCGGGTGGAATGAATCGCGATCGCAGGGCTCGATACGATTGCATGCTGCGGCACCTCACTCATTGTGCTCGGCGCGAACTGCCCGCTTACCTGCTGAAGAAATTCCGGCGCTGGAATCGGGATCGTGGGCAGCAAGCGTCCGAGGAATGGCATGGCTAGAGCCACGTAAAGGACCGTCCTCCAGGTAATGAAGCGAAGAGAAGTGGTCTTCTTCTGGAACGCAGCCAGCGCGAGTCCCGCCACTCCCGCCAAAACGAGACTGCGCAGGGCAGAGCTGGCGAGTTCCGGAAGCACAGACGTAACCCAGGGAAAGTAGATGATGTGCGTCATAGTTTTCTTTCCTTTTTTCCCGAATGCGTTTCTTGAGTGGATTGCTTTTCCGCGATCTTGCGCGCCAGGTGTTCCAGCTGTTTGCGGTCAAGCACGGCGTTGTCCACCATGCCGAGCACGAGCTGTTCGGCTGAACCGCCGCAGAAGCGATCGATGATGCTCTTGACGGCGCGGACCGCGACATTCTGGCGTGCGTCTGAGGCTTTGTAAATAAAAGTCCGGCCTTCGACCTCGTGCGTGAGATATCCCTTTTCCTCGAGACGGCGCAGAACCGTGCGAATCGTGGAGTCCTTCATCGGCCGGGACGAAGCCAATGCTTCGCGGCAAGCCTCGGCGGTGGAAGGGCCGTGTGTCCACAGATAATCCATGACGCTCTGCTCGACCTCACCCAGGTTCTTTAGACGTGCCAATCTTGTGTTAGTCATTGTAGCGTTACAATGTGTAACAGTAGAGACGATGTCTGTCAAGAGCGAAAAGGAAATTCAGCGGTGGGAGCTTAAGGACGGCTTGAGTCCAGCAGAAAGCAGTTAAGAGGATGAGCCCGGTTGCCCGAGGTAGGGTGTGGAAGATTCTTCAACCGGACGATCGTTAGGCGTCCGACTTTGTGCGAATCAGCTTTAGAGGGGTGTTCCTGGTCAGTTTGGCCACGTAACAGCTTTCGTGGATGGCGTCGCCATTCTCATCTGTCTTGCAACGTTCGAGTTCGACGGGCGTCTTGCAGATCGCGCAGGAGACCGTCTGCGTGCGAGACAGGAAAGCTTCTTTTTCGGCGATTTGCTTTGCCACATTCACTGGAACCTGCTCGAAATGCGTTTTCCCCATGGACTGACTCCTCTTCAGGTACTGAGACGACCCTAACAGGCCGCGCGCGATACGGGTGAACTCGTTAGGGCAGTAAGAAGGAGGCAGGGTTGCGCGCCGCGCGTGGCGAATCAACGACTCCCGTCGGTGCGCGTGGGATTGGCTGACCTCCGATTTGGCATAGGTTAGTTTTTGTTTTACGAACGACTGTTTAGTGATACGATTACGTTACGTTTGTTTAAGGTTAGTACGGAAAAGGCAAGGAGTGGTTTTATGAGTACCCGCCGCGTCTCCCCCGCCATGAACTTCAAGACGATGTCTGTGCCCGATGTACCGCAAGGGCGAAACGGAAAGCACAAGCACATCGTCGACCAGATTTTGTCTGACCTCGATCAGGTTGAGGAAGGAATCGCACTCAAGGTGCCGCTGTCTGGGCTCGCTGAGAGCAAGGAGAAAGTCCGCTCGGCGCTCAACCGGGCTACGCGGAAGGCCAGACGGAAGGTCGCCACTGCCAGCGACGAGAAATATTTGTATGTCTGGAATGAGAACGCGAAAAGCTGAGGCCAGACCTCAGAACCATCTGCAAAGAAGAAATAGCAGCAGCTGCGCGCCGATGCCGGCGCAAGTATCGAGGACAACATCCTGCCAGCGCCCGGTGCGTGAAGGTAAGAAACTCTGGTGCCATTCGTCCAGGCTCGCGACCAGAGCGGTTCCGAGCACAGCGATACTAGCCCAGCGCAGGGTCCACTTGGGATCGCCTCGCTCCGGTAAAGTCTCCCGCCACGCCCGAAACAGCAAAATGCACAGCAGTCCGTAGCCGATTACATGTCCCGTCTTCCGGAGGAAGAAATTCCAGGGCTCGAATCCCGCCCGATCGATACCGAAGAGGAAATGAAATATTGGATAAAGCATCCGGCTGGTATTGTGAGCGGACAGATACGTCGTCGACTCGATGGCGATGACGATCAACCAGAGAACAGCGGCGATCCACGCTTTCAGAATGTGGTGCTTGTCGGTGTTCAAGCGGGTGGGAGACCTATGAATGTCGCATGCGATAGTGCGAGTGCGGGACGTCCCCGCGACAGCTCGTTGGTCGCCACCGCGGCGCCGCTATTCGATCGCATAGTTCGGAGCTTCCCGGGTGATCATGACATCGTGGACGTGAGACTCCCGCAGACCTGCGCCGCTGATCCGCACGAAGCGCGTTTTCTGCAATAGCTCTGCGATCGTCGCGCAGCCGCAGTAACCCATGCCGGACTTCAATCCGCCGACCATTTGATAGATGATCATTGAGACTGAGCCGCGGTAGGGAACGCGGCCCTCGATGCCTTCCGGAACCAGTTTCGCGAGGCGGTTCGATTCGCCGTCAGGAGCGGAGACGGAAGAACTCGAGTCGCCGCCGTCCGTGCTTTGGAAATAACGTTCGCTCGATCCCTGTGCCATCGCGCCCAGCGATCCCATCCCGCGATACGACTTGAACGATCGGCCTTGATAAAGGATCAGTTCGCCGGGGCTTTCGTCGGTTCCGGCAAAAAAGATCCGATCATTACCGCACTGGCTCCAGCGGCGAGGGCCTTGGTCACGTCGCCCGAATACTTGATGCCTCCGTCGGCGATGATGGGAACGCCTGAATCTTTCGTAGCTCGATACGCTTCCGCGATGGCCGTAATCTGCGGAACTCCGGCGCCGGTCACGACGCGTGTCGTACAAATAGATCCAGGGCCAATGCCGACTTTAATCCCGTCTGCTCCGGCGCGAGCCAGTTCACAGGCTCCATCGAATGTAGCGACGTTGCCAGCCAGCAGTTCGATGTGCGGCAGCTTGGACTTCACCAGCTTCACGGCCTCGAGCACTTTCGAAGAGTGACCGTGAGCGCTGTCGATCGCGAGCACGTCCACTTTCGCTTCGGCCAGTTCTTGCGCGCGTTCCAGAAAATCACCCGTTGCGCCGATGGCCGCACCCACGCGGAGCCGCCCCTGCGAATCCTTCGCGGCGTTGGGATATTTCAGCTTCTTCTGGATGTCCTTAACTGTGATCAAGCCTTTGAGATTGTACTTGTCGTCGACCACTAGGAGTTTTTCGACGCGATGCTCGTGAAGAATTTTCTCCGCGTCTTCGAGCGTGGTGCCGACGGGTACGGTGATGAGATTTTTCTTGGTCATCACCTTGTCGATGGGAATATCGAAGCGGGTTTCGAAGCGCAAGTCGCGGTTGGTTAGAATGCCGACGAGCTTGCCATGTTCGGTAATCGGCACGCCGGAAATCTTGTACTTGCGCATGACCTCGAGCGCGTCGGAAACCTTGTCGGTGGCATGCATCGTGACCGGGTCGACGATCATGCCGCTTTCCGAACGCTTCACCTTGTCGACTTCGTTGGCCTGCTGATCGATCGTCAGATTGCGATGAACGATCCCGAGTCCGCCCTGCTGAGCCAGTGCGATGGCCATGTGCGATTCGGTGACGGTGTCCATGGCGGCGCTCACAATCGGAATATTCAGACTTATATTGCGCGTGAGCTGCGTCTGCGTGCTCGCGGTCGCGGGAACAACGTCCGAACGCGCAGGCAGCAGGAGGACGTCGTCAAAGGTAAGAGCCTCAGGAACGGGAAAATGAATCATAAATGTCTCGGAATTCCCCAGCGCTGTGGGTAAACGAATATTGTAGAGAGCGGCGGAAGATCAGGCAAATGGGGGTGCCTGGTGGTGCTGAGTGGATTTGCTGTTGCGATATTGCGTCATATAGGAGTTTCAAGCCCTCCAAGTAAATCTCCGTTATCACTTGGGTATGACGTCGTACTCACTTCCTTCGTCCAGGAATATCGCCGGTCCATTGAGAAGCCTGGGATCGAATTTTTTGCTCTGGTTACGGAACTCCATCCTCACTCTTCACACTGGTCACATCCAGCGCGTCAGATTGCGCACCACGGTGCCGGGCGTAGGCGTTGAACTTTTTTATTGGGGAAAGCTGATCGACGATATCGTTGCCGGTCCACTTGTCGATCCCTAGCCGATGTATCTCGTGGAATCTTTCCACTCCGGTTGTGGGGTCGAGCGTCGCTAACAGTCCGTTTTCATAGAGACGGGATGCTTTATCCGAAAGCTTGATGTATCCCTGGAAGCACCCGAAGAACTGCACCACTCCGTGGATGATGCCTTCTCGTTCCTCGATATAAATCGTGTGGCACAGCGGATCCCGTGAATCATCCAGAGAACGGTGGACCCGATGATCGATGACAACAGATCTCACTGTCGAGTTTCCATCGGTATCGGCGAGATCAAGCCGGGAGTTCTCGAAGTGCGGAATCTCATCCGGAAAAACAAGAGTCGCCGAGGAAAGTGCCATCTTGAGAGCCGTCAAACCGACAACCTTATTGAGATCGAGATTGAAACTCGACTCTTGAGTACGGGCGGGCTTGCCTGGAGCTTTGGCTAAAAGCGCAAACTTCTTGGAATTGGAAAATTGCTTGAGAAGTTTGTGGCTCTCGGGATCGTTGTTTACAGTGACATGCAGCACCTTCGGGTCGTTATCGTCTCGTTCCACAAGAGGCTTCGCTGACTCGATTTGAACACCATTCTCAGTCACTACAAGGTTGTAGACCTGTCCGTCGGGTGCGGAAACGGCATTCTTCCACTTCAATCCCTTCTTCGCGATAGGAACACCCACCTTGGCAAGCATTACTGAGAGGCGAATGATTGTCTCGTTGAGGTTCTGGGCCTCAAATGTCCCCCCGCATCGGTCATTGCACCTTTTGCAGACGCGCACCGTTTTTCTTCCGCCAATTGCCTCCATGAAAATGTGATCGTCCGAATAAACATCCGGTTCGACTCCGGTTGGGCGACGGCCGCAATACGGGCACACCTCTGGATCGCCGGGACGAAAGGGACAACGCGACTCTTCAGAGGAGATCTCCAAGATAAAATCCTTTTTGGTTCCTACACTTAGATTATCTCCCGTAAATGCTCGAAGGGTCCTCCAAGCGCTCTATCTCACGGGCATCGGAAGTTCACTGCTTCGAATAGGCGATCGCGGTCAAAATCCTCGGTTTCACATGTCCTCCCGCCGTTTGTCTTTTTACCCTCCACGGGCGTATATTAGGAATCTGAGAACTGCTGTGTACCGGCATTTGGCGAAGCACACCAGTGGGCGCAAGCCCACTTTTTAGTTGGAGCCCCGTCCGGTGTAGCAGCCATCCGCCAGTAAGTTATTGGATCCATGGCGCTTGACGTTGAACGTGTGCGGGAAATCGCGGACCGGGTCGCAGCTTCCAGGGGACTGGAAGTGGTGGAAGTAGAGTTCCTCGGCGGCGGTAAGGCGCGCATGTTGCGAGTGTTCCTGGATAAGCCTGCGGCAGGAGTCGATCCTCTGGCCGGAGTGACGCACGAGGACTGTGCGAACTTCAGCCGTGAGTTTGGCACGATTCTCGACGTGGAAGACGTCATGCCAGGCGCGTACACGCTGGAAGTTTCATCGCCCGGGCTTGATCGAAGGTTGATCAAGCCGGCGGATTTCAGCCGCTTCGCCGGCAGCCGCTTGAAGTTGACGACGCGGCAACCGGTGGAGAATAACCGCCACTTCGAAGGGCGACTGGAGAGTTTCAAAGATGGCCGTCTGACGCTGGATTTGAGCGTGGCCAGTCACAAGTCGCGCAAGAAGATGGGCGAGTCGGCCGGGCAGAAGATTGAAATCGAATTCGCCAATGTAGAGAAGGCGAATCTGGTTCCAGAGATCTAAGTTTCAATGTTTCAAAGGGTCAAGGATTCAACGACCGTGAAACTCTGAAACCTTAAAACGTTGAACTGATTTTTATGGCTAGCGAGCTTTACAACACGATTGACGCACTGAGCCGGGAAAAGGGTATTGATCCCCAGATTGTAGTCAGCGCGGTCGAAGACGCCATTGTCATGGCGACGCGCAAGTACTACAAGTCGCAGGAAAATCTGCGCGCCAAGCTGGACAAAGATACCGGCAAGATCAACGCCTTTGCGGTCAAGACCGTGGTCGAGACTCCGGAGCAAGTGGAAGATCCGAACCTGCAGATCACGCTGGAAGATGCGCGCAAGGTGGATCCCTCGCTGGAAGTCGGCGGCGAGTTGCAGATTCCTAAGGTCACTGAAGGCATTCTGGGACGCATCGCGGCGCAGTTGGCAAAGCAGGTGATTTTCCAGAAGGTGCGCGAAGCCGAACGCGACACCGTCTACAACGAATACATCGGTCGTGTGAACGAAATTGTCAACGCGACGGTGAAACGCGTCGAAGGTCCGGATGTAATTTTCGATATCGGCAAGGCGGAAGCGCGCATGCCGCGCAAGGAGCAGTCGCGTCTGGAGTCGTTTGCCATCGGCGAGCGTGTTCGGGTGGTGATTGCTCGCGTGGAACGCGCGGCGAAGGGGCCCGGAGTCGTCGTGTCGCGTGCGGCGCCGGAGTTGGTGCAGCACTTGTTCCAGACAGAAGTTCCGGAGATTTACGACGGCACGGTTGTGATCCGCGCAATCGCGCGCGAAGCCGGCGAGCGCACCAAGATCGCAGTCATGTCGAAGGACAAAGACGTGGACGCGGTGGGCGCCTGCGTCGGCATGAAGGGCATGCGGGTCCAGTCGATCATCCGCGAACTGCGCGGAGAGAAGATCGACATCATCGAGTTCCATGAAGATGCGGTTACCTTCGCCGAGAAGGCGCTGCAGCCGGCCAAAGTGAGCCGCGTGACCGTGATCGACAGCGGCGAAAAGCATCTCGAAGTTGTGGTCGACGACAGCCAGCTTTCTCTTGCCATTGGCAAGAAGGGGCAGAACGTCCGGCTGGCCGCGAAGCTCCTGGGTTGGAAGATCGACATCAAGAGCGAAGAAGAGAAGCGTCAGGAAGTCGAGCAGCAGATGGCTGCGATGGCTCCGCAGGCGACGACTCCGCTCGAGAATGTGCCTGGCTTGGGCGAAGGTCTGGTCGAGAAGCTCGGCGCTGCCGGTGTGACCACCGTCGAAGCTCTGGCTGATATGACGCCCGAGCAGCTTGAGGCGATCGAAGGCATCGGGCCCAAGACAGTGGAAAAAATCAGCCTCGCGGTGAATAATTATTTCGCGAGCCTGGACGCCGGGGCTGCGGAAGGCGCAGTCGCCGAAGGCGAAGCAGTGGCGGAAGAGGCGTTACCGGAGGCGGTCGAAGCGAGTTCTCGAAGAAGCCGCGCCCGCCGAAGCGCCAGAAGCAGAAACTGCTTCCGCAGAGAATCCCGAGCATGAGCCGGAAGCCGGCACTGCTCCTGAAAAAATCGAATAACCATGGCACGCGCAAATATTTTCGAAAGTCTGCGAGTGCGACAAGCTGACTCCGCGAGGTTGCGATGAAGACCTAACGCGGGGAAAAGAAAGGCCGGATGAGTAAGGTTCGAATCAACGATCTCGCAAGGGAGCTGGAAGTTAAAAGTAAAGCCATTCTCGACGCGCTACCGCACGTCGGAGTGACGGAGAAGAAGACCCATTCCAGTTCACTTGAGGAGCATGAAGCAGAAAAAGTGCGAGCCCACATCCGCGGCTCGGCTGAAGCGCAGAGTTCGTCTGCGCGGTCCGCGCGCACACTGCGCGGCGAAGAAGAAATCAAGACCAAGATCGATTTGTCGCACATCTCCCGTCCGGGCGATGTGCTGAGGGCGATTACCCAGAAGAAGGAAGCGGTAGCTGCCCCTCCAGTTCGGCCGCCGGTAGCGCCACCCGTCGTGGCGAAGCCAGTGATTGCGCCCGTTCCGGCGAGGCCCACTCCTCCGCCGGCCGCAGCGCCCCTGATTCCGCCATCTGCGCCCGTTGTACAGGCGCCTCCTGTGCGGACGATCGTTGCCCCTCCCGCAACCGAAAGGCCCGCCGCTGTCGCACCGCCCGCGCCACCAATGGCCGCGCCGCCGCGCCCGGCAATGCCGTCTGCGCCGCCGGCGTCAGTGGTTGCGCCTCCCGTGTCCGCCGCTCCTTCCGTATCGGCTTCGTCAACGCCGCAAACGCCGATCGCGCCGCGCCCAGCCGCACCTCCTGTTGTCGCAGGGCCACCACAACCACCTGCACCTCGGATGATTGTCCCGCAGACTGGACCTCGTCCGGTATACAAGGCTCCGCCCCCGCGTCCGGTAGCTCCGACGGTGCAAGCGAGTGGGCCGGTTGGAACGATGCGTCCTGCGCCGGGGCGTCCCGTGCCCGGCCAGCCGATTTTTCAACGCCCGCGTCCGCAAGGACCGGGAGGCGTTGGTGCTCCGCGTCCGCCGCTGCGTCCGGGTGAGCGCCGTCCAATGCATCCGACGCGTTCGGCTCCGACGGGGCCGCGTCCGCTGGGCGTCGGTCCAGGGCTTCCGCCTCCGGGGCCGGTGCGTCCGGGCAGCCGTCCAGGAGCTCCCGCGCGGAGGCCTGGCCAGCGCTACGTTCCGCGTGGGGTAAAAGAAGGTCCAATGAAGGGCTACACGCCGCCGCCGCGTATGGTGGTGTCGAATGAGCCCATGCCGATCACGCGCAATATCACGATCACCGAGGGGATCAGCGTCAAAGATCTTGCTGAGAAGCTGGACATCCGCGCGAAAGATTTGATCTCTCGCTTGCTGTCTCGCGGTGTTTTCGCGACCATCAACCAGACTCTCGATGCGGAGCTGGCCAGCGAAATGGCCCGCTTCTTCGGGGCGGACACAAACGTCATTACGTTCGAAGAGCAAGCCTCAAAAGACATCGATGCCGCTGCGGCGAGCGGAGAGGAGTCGGTAATCGAGGCCACGACTCGTCCGCCCGTGGTCACGATCATGGGCCATGTCGATCACGGCAAGACCACGCTGCTCGACTCGATTCGGCTCACCAGCGTTGCGGAAGGCGAAGCGGGAGGCATCACGCAGCACATCGGTGCCTACAAAGTTCGCATCACGGACAAGACGTCCCCTGCATTCGGGCGCGAGATCGTATTCCTGGATACGCCAGGTCACGAAGCATTTACGCGCATGCGGTCCCGAGGCGCGAAAGCCACTGACATCGTAGTGCTGGTCGTGGCCGCTGACGACGGCGTTATGCCTCAGACGGTGGAAGCCATTGATCACGCGCACGCGGCCGAAGTTCCAATCATCGTCGCCGTCAACAAAATCGATAAGCCGGACGCAATGGCCGACAGGGTGAAGAAGCAGCTGGCCGATCGTGGCTTGGTCCCGGAAGAGTGGGGCGGCAAGACTGTCTTCGTTGATGTTTCGGCGAAGAAGAAGACCAATCTGAATCTTTTGATGGAAATGATCTGCCTGGTTGCTGATCTCGCCGAGTTGAAAGCGACTCCCGAGCGCGCGGCGACCGGCGTGGTTCTGGAAGCCAAACTCGATCGTGGTCGCGGACCCGTGGCCACTGTGCTGGTGCAGAACGGCACGCTCAACGCCGGAGACAATTTTGTTGTCGGTAACGTATTTGGCAAGGTGCGCGCCATGTTCGACGATCGCGGTGCGGCTCTCGAATCTGCTCCGCCCTCGACTCCAGTCGAAATCCTCGGACTCGAAGGGCTGCCGCAAGCTGGCGACCAATTCGTAGTCGTCGCCGATCGCGACAAGGCCCGCGGCATCTCCGAATATCGCGAGCAAAAAGCTCGCGAAGCAGCCCTCGCCAAGAGTTCGCGTGTTTCTCTCGAAGGCCTTGCGGAGCAGATCAAGTCCGCTGGCACCAAGGAACTGAACATCATCCTCAAGGGCGACGTGCAGGGCTCGGTCGAAGTACTGAGCGATCTGCTCTCGAAGCTTTCCAACGACAAGGTTCGGTTGAAGCTGCTGCGGTCGGGTGTGGGCGCCATCACCGAAACCGACGTGCTGTTGGCTTCGGCGTCAAACGCCATCATCATCGGCTTCAATGTGCGGCCCGAGCGCAAAGCGCAGGAACTGGCCGAGCAGGAAGAAGTCGACATCCGCCTGCACTCGATCATTTACGAGCTGCAAGACGAGATCAAGCGCGCCATGAGCGGCTTGCTCGAGCCGACGATCAAGGAAACCTACCAGGGCCGTGCCGAAGTCCTCGAGACTTTCCGCATCCCGAAAGTGGGAACGGTTGCCGGCTGCCGCGTCAGCGATGGCCTGATCAAGCGCGACTCCGAAGTTCGTCTGCTTCGCGACAACGTGGTCGTATTCAAAGGCAAGGTTGGATCCCTGCGCCGCTTTAAAGATGACGCCAAGGAAGTCACCAATGGCATGGAGTGCGGCATCTCCATCGCCAACTACGGTGACATCAAGGCCGGCGACGTGATCGAGGCCTTCGTCACGACACGGGTCGCGGCGGAAGTGATCGCTTAGAATAGTGGCTAGTCATCTGTGGCTAGTGGACGGTGGTTTTGCTACCCACTGACTGCTAGCCACTTTTCACAGCATGCCTATCGCGTTCCTTACCCTCGAACTCCACATCGAAGCTGCGCAGTCGATCAAGGACAGACGCCAGGTCGTCCGCAGTCTGAAAGACCGGCTGCGCACCACCTTCAACGTGTCGATCGCCGAACTCGATGGTGCGGAACTCTGGAATAGAGCCACCATCGGTGTCGTCAGCATCTCAGCCTCCCGCGACTACCTCGATGGCTTGATGAAGAAAGTGGAGCGTGCGGCCACGCGCATCGCCAACAATCACGGTGCGGACATCGCCGATTCATTCGTGGAGTATTTATAAGCTGCTGATGTGGAGACAGCCGCCTTCGGCTGTCCGCCAGAGCGAAGTTCGGCGGAACGATCACAGAGCCGGTAGGGACGTATCGGGATACCGCCCACGGACGACTGACCAACGACCAACATCCCCTAACACATTGTTACCTCCGTACTTAACTCTCGTTGATCCGAGCAAGCGACAATAGCGGAGCGACGGCACACACGAGGGACTGCTTTTCTGATATTCTCAAGCGTTTTACCTGAGGTGGATCGTGGAGAAGCGCGGGCTGAAGTACCATCGCGGACGAGTTGGCGAAGCTCTGCGCGAAGAAATCGAAACGCTGGTCGAAGGCGAGTTAGCCGATCCGCGAATCGGCTTGGTTAGCGTTACGGCCGTTCACATCGCCGACGATGGGCGTTCGGCGGAAGTTTGGGTCCATGTGGAAGGCGACGACGCCGATGCGGATCAGAGCATCGAGGGTTTAGAAGCGGCCAAAGAATATATCCGGCACGAACTGGTGGAGCGATTGCATCTGAGACGCGCCCCGGAATTATTTTTCCGCCTCGACCGCGCGGAGCAGGATAAGGCCCGGGTCGAGGAATTACTATCACGTTCCAAGAAGCGAATGAAGAAGCGCAAGGAACCCCGTGGAGAGAAGGCGTAGCGACATGCTCGAGGATGTCCTCCGGCAGATCGGACAGCACGAACGGTTCGTGCTGACGTCGCACGCCCGTCCGGATGGCGATGCGGTCGGATCGGCGCTGGCTTGCTGCCAAGTGCTCCGCGCCATGGGAAAGCAGGCCGATGTCGTGCTCCACGATGGCGTGCCCCGCATCTATCGATCGCTCCCCTTCGCCGATCAGGTTGTGCAGTCGAGCCGCGTGATCGGAAGTTACGAGGCGGCCATCATTCTGGAGTGCGACAGCATCCACCGCACGCGCCTGGAAGGTCTCGAAGATCGTTTTTTGATCAGCATCGACCATCACGTCAGCGGACGTCCTTTTGCTCACGTGAACTGGATCGATCCGCATGCGGTGGCTACGGCTGAAATGGTCTTCCGCTTGGCGCGCGAAGCCGGCGTGAAATTTTCTCCGGAAATCGCAACCTGCCTCTATACGGCGCTGATGACGGACACCGGCTCTTTTATGTTCCAGGGGACGAATGAGAACACGTTCGCTCTCGCGCGCGAATTAGTGCTGGCGGGAGCCGATCCGGCTCATTGCGCTCGTGGAATTTATTTTGCGCATTCCGCTGCCAAGATTCGGCTGCTCGGGGAAGCGTTGCGCAATCTCAATCTCGAAGGCCAGATCGGCTATGTCTGGGTCACGCAGAAACAAATGGAGCGCTGCGGCGCTATCGAAGAGGATTGTGAAGGCCTGGTGAACTACGTCTTGTCGATCGGAGGAGTCGAGGTAGCGGCGTTCTTCCGTGAACTGCCCGACAGCCGGTATCGTGTCAGCTTGCGCAGCAAGGGCAAGATCGATGTGGCCAAGGTCGCAGAAATCTTCGGCGGCGGAGGCCACGAGTGCGCGAGCGGATGCTCCGTCGACGGTCCGCTCGCCGACGCAGTTCGCGGCGTGATCCTGCAAATCGGCCGCGGGCCATCCGTACAATAAGCCGGCCATCCGTACAATAAGCGGGCCATCCGTACAATAAACTGTTGATCGTTGATTCTCGATTGTTGAATACGATCCCGTGCCGGACCGAGCCGGTCTTCAATTAACAATCAAGAAATCAACAATTCCCCCATGACTGCTCGCACCCGTACCGACCTCTTACTTCTTGCCGGCTTCTGCGCGTTTCTATTTTTCTATGGTTTGGGCGCTTTCGGCCTGATCGGTGCGGACGAACCTCGCTATGCGCAGGTAGCGCGGGAAATGCTGGAGCGCCACGACTGGGTCACGCCGGTTCTTGGCGGACTGCCGTGGCTCGAAAAACCCCCTCTTTATTACTGGCAGGCGATGCTGTCGTACAGCATCTTCGGCGTCAGCGACGTTGCCGCGCGAATTCCGTCGGCGCTTGACGCGACGTTGCTGATCGTCGCCGTCTATCTCTTCTTCCGCAAGTTTCGGCGCGGAGTCGAGGTCGATGCCGCGCTGATCACCGCCTCCTGCGCGGGTATCGTCGGCTACGCGCACGCAGCCTCGATGGATATGGGATTGGCCGCTGCCTTCGCGATTGGGATGTTGGCGTGGTGGGGCTGGCGGGAGAATGGAAGTCGGACCCTTCTGGCCGCCTTTTATTTCTGCATGGGCCTGGGGATGCTTGCCAAGGGCCCGGTCGCTCCATTTTTGGCCGTGGTGGTGATTGCCGCGTTCGCAGCGGCAACTCATCAATGGCGAGCGTTTCTGAGAACGGTATGGTTGCCTGGAGTTGTTCTTTTCTGTGCTGTCTCCCTGCCGTGGTACGCGTTGGTTCAGAGCCGGAACCCACAGTTCTTTCGCGAATTCATTCTCGAACACAACCTCGCCCGTTTCTCAAGCAATCTCTACCATCATCCGGAGCCCTTCTGGTACTACATCCCGGTCACTGCTCTTGCACTGGCTCCATGGATTGTTTTCGTGATCGCGGCATTTGCGGAGTCAGTTCGCACTTGGTGGGCGGAGCGCGAATCAATTCGAACCGAGCCGGATCTGGAATTGGGATTCCGCATCTTTGCTTGCTGCTGGCTCGTGGTGCCAGTCGTTTTCTTTTCGATCTCGCAATCGAAACTTCCCGGCTACATTCTTCCCTCGATTCCTGCCGGAGCGGTACTCCTTGCGGATTATCTTCTGCGCCGCCTGGAGCAGCAGCAACCGGTATCAAAATGGCTGGCGATCGTGCACGCGCTCGCGGCCTCCGCAGTGGTCGCGCCGGCGATGCTTGTTGGTTTTATCGTAATCAAGCACCGCTTGCCTGGAGGGCGTCCCCTTGTATTCGCGCTCGCAGTCGCGTTCGTGCTGTGCATCGCGATCGCACTGACGCTGCTCAGCCGCGTCCGCCTGCGTATGCTGCGTTTTGTCACCCTCATTCCCGTGGTACTGGCTGTCGCGGCTGTGTTGAAGTTCGGGACCACGGCCATCGATCAGAAACTTTCCACGCGTCCGCTGGCCATCGAGCTCGCCAGCGTCGAAACGCACAAGCTGCCCGTTGCAGTGTTCGGAGTGCAGCGCGAAGTCGAATATGGGCTAGCGTTTTATCGCAACCAGACCATCGATCGCTACGAGTCGGGAAACATTCCCGCGGGCGAGCATTTGCTCGTAGCTCCGACTACGTGGATGGACAATGTTGCGCAACGAACTGCCGGACGGCGTGTATCGTTCTTGGGGCACTACGCGGCGCAGGGGCTGGATTATTACTGGGTTGCGGCAGCAGGCGTGAATCGCTGAGAGGTGTTGATCGGTGCTCGACAGACAGTCCTAAAGGCTCAGTCGAATGTTTGGACCCGGAGGACGATCCGATGATCCTGAGAATTGTTGCCATTGTTGCGGTGCTGATCGCGGGCGTTCTCCTCTACGCTGCGTCTAAGCCCAACACGTTTCTCATCCAGCGCTCCATCACGATCAATGCACCGCCGGACCGAATATTTGCGCTCGTCAATGACTTCCACAATTGGAGCGTGTGGGCGCCTCAGGACAAAGACGACCCCACTTTGACCAGGACTTACAGCGGGCCTGTCTCTGGCAAGGGTGCGGTTTCAGAGTGGATTGGTTCGGGCAGTTCCGGCAGGGGAAGAATGTCGATCGTGGAATCTCAGCCGCCGCGCAATATTTCAGTCAAGGTGGACTTTGTGAAGCCGTTCGAGGCTCACAACGTCAACGACTTCACTATCGAGCCTCAAGGAACGCTCACGACCGTCACGTGGAGGATGCAAGGCACGAATGTCTACGCGATGAAGGTCATGAGTATTTTCCTGAACATGGACCGCTTCATGGGCAAGCACTTCGAAGCAGGCCTTGCGAATCTGAAGGCAGCCGCGGAGAGGTAATCGCACGATGTCTTGACTTCACTCGCACTGCAATGGGGTTGGAGTCCGCTACTCGCTCGAGTACGTCAACTCTTGCAGTCCCTGCCTGGGCGGAGCAGCAGCCAGCGCGGTATTCCCGTATTCCAATCCCTTCTCGAATGCTTTCAGATTCAACTCGCGAAAGCTGGGAGGCACTGAGTCCGCGACAGCTTTCCGCACCGCATCCGCGGTGAGAAGGCTCGTGACGGCAGTGAAGAATCCCACCATCACCGAATTCAGCACCATGCGTTTGCCCAGTTCTTCGGCGATGCGCGTTGCAGGAATGCTGTAAACCTTAGGGTCGCCCTTCAGATTGGAAACGCGCACCAGATCTTCTTCCACGATCAGCAGGCCCTCTGGCTTCAGTTCATGCGCGAAACGGTTGTAGGCCTCCTGAGACATGATCACCATGATGTCCGGTTGCGTGACATATGGATACAACACGGGCGTGTCGGAGACCACGAGCTGCGCGCTGCATGCGCCTCCGCGCGCCTCTGGGCCGAAATTCTGCGTCATTGTGGCAAAGCCGTTTTCATAGATCGACGCTGCCTTGCCAAGCACCACCGCCGAGAGGATCACCCCCTGGCCGCCAAAGCCTGCAACCCGAATTTCCGTTAGCCGCATACGCACTCCGTTTCTGCCTCTTCGATGTAGCGTTCGCCGAGCGACTCGACATACTGCGCGCGCATCATGGATTGGTAATCTGGCCGGTCGCGGTCGACAAACTTGCCGACAGCAATTTCGCCGTTGAGCGTGAGCCCAACCTCGCTGGTCGGAGCGCCGTTCTTCACCTTGCTCTTTTCCTTGTAATACTTCATGGTGTCGAGACCGTCGCCCATCTTGTTGCGGCGCTGGTAAAGCGTGGGGCAGGGAGAAATGACTTCGATGAACGAGAATCCCTTCTTTTGAAACGCTTCACTGATCGACCGTGCCAGTTGCCTAACATGAAAGGTCGTCCAGCGCGCGACGTAAACCGCACCCGCTGCCTCGACCAGGTGCGGCAGATTGAATGCTGGCTCGAACGTTCCGTATGGATTGGTCGACGTAGTGGCGTGCCCCGGAGTCGTCGGTGCGGTCTGTCCGCCAGTCATGGCGTAAATCAGATTGTTGACGCAGATAACTTTCAGGTCGATGTTCCGCCGCGCGGCGTGGATCAAGTGATTTCCGCCGATCGCGGATAGATCGCCGTCGCCGGAATACACGACGACGTTCAACTTCGGATTCGCCAACTTCAATCCGGTGGCAAACGGAATCGCTCGGCCATGCGTGGTGTGGAAGGAATCGAGCTTCACGTAACCCGCAACACGCCCGGTGCAACCGATTCCAGAAACGAGCGCCAGCGATTCCAAGTCAATCTTGGAGTCAATCAGCGCTCGCGAAAAAGAATTGACGGTGGTGCCGATGCCGCATCCCGGACACCATATGTGCGGCATGCGGTCGGAGCGCAAGAATGGCTCGACTGGATTCACCGTGTCGTCGTTAAGAATATTCAGCATCGGCTCGCCTCCACGATCGCGTTCAGGATTTCGTCAGGGTCATGGACACCGCCGCCGGCGTGCGACACGGCGAACGTCCTCGCCTTGCCGTCTGCGGCGCGCTGGACCTCGCGTACCATCTGTCCCAGGTTGAGTTCCGGCACTACAAAGGCTTTTACACGCGTCGCCAGATCTGCAATTTTCTTCTCGGGAAATGGCCACGCGGTGATGAGTCGTAGCTTGCCGACTCGGAGTCCACGCTCGCGCGCCGCATCAATGGCCCGTTGTGCGACTCGCGACGTGATCCCGTAGGAAACGACGACTACGTCCGCATCGTCCACGCATTCTTCTTCGAATAGACAGATGCGGTCCTCGGCGCTGCGAATCTTGTTCTGCAAGCGGTGTACTAATTTGTCCTGCGTCTGCGGCGTCATGTTCGGATAGCCGCGCTCGTCGTGAGTCAAGCCAGTCACGTGAAACTTGTAGCCTTCACCTGCATGCGCCATCTCCGGGACCATGTCTCCATTGGTCCCGTACGGAAGGTAATCTTCCACCGACTTGCGCGTATGCTTGCGCGGCACCACTTCGATCTGGTCTGCAGGCGGGATCACCACCTTTTCCGTCATGTGCCCGACCACTTCGTCCATCATGAACATCACGGGTACGCGAAATTCTTCGGCCAGATTGAAGGCTTTGATCGTCAGGTCGAAGCATTCCTGTGGAGAGTTCGGGCACAGCGCAATGATCTCGTAATCGCCGTGGGATCCCCAGCGCGCCTGCATCATGTCCGCCTGCGCCGGAAGTGTGGGCAGTCCTGTCGATGGACCGCCGCGCTGCACGTCGACAAATACGCAGGGAGTTTCGGTCATGGCCGCGTAACCAATGTGCTCCATCATCAGCGAGAATCCCGGACCCGAGGTCACCGTGAAGGCTTTCGCTCCACCCCAGACTCCGCCCTGCAAGGCGATCGAGGCCGCGAGTTCGTCTTCCATCTGAATGAAGCATCCGCCAACCGTCGGCACGCGCGACGCGAAGCGCTCTACCACTTCCGTCGAGGGCGTAATCGGATATCCCGCCGCAAACCTCGCTCCCGCCGCCAGCGCGCCTTCGCAGCAGGCGTGGTCGCCGTCGATAAAGTGAGTCCCCGTCAACACGCCATGAGGATCGGCTTTCATTTCTTCCCTCCGTCCTTTTCCGCCGCGGCAGCTTCAGCAGACTTTGCCGCCACTTTGCTTCCGTAGATTGCGAAGTCGGGACAATACATTCCACACAAGTCGCAGCCGCTGCATTTTTCCGGATGCACTACATGAGGCGGATGGTATCCCTTGGAATTGAAGGCGGAAGAGAGTGCCAGCACATGCGTGGGGCAAAACTCCACGCAGAAGCCGCAAGCTTTGCAGCGCTCCACGACGATCGAAACACGTCCTTTTGCCACGCCATCCCCCAGATAGGAGCCAACGATCACTCCGGAGATTCAGTAACGCAGGATGTGATTATGCTTTTCGAGAATAAGAATGCGGTGTGATGACGGTCACAGATTGTCGTGAGGCGAAGCACTACCGGGTTCAGAGTTCCCGATGATGCAACTAAATGCAGGCAAATGAGTTACCGCGATCCAAACCGACATCACGTGTTGCGCATTACACTCGCGAAACACCTAAGGCGTGAGATAAATCACTGGTGTCCGTGACTTAGCACACCGGATGCAAGCCTGGCCAGCCGATGTTAATGCCCTGTGTTCGCCGGGTTTGCCTCCGTTCTGCGAACCAACTACACTCGGACTTTTGCCGCGATGTTGGCCGCTCTCCGGCTGCCGCAGCAGGAGCCCCTTGGAGATTCTCGACCTCAGGCATTTCTCTTCCGTCGATCTGCGTTCGTTGCTCGAAGACGAAACGCAGGTCTGGTCGCGTCTGCTCTCCTGGGATTACTCGGGCTCCGCGGAGATGATTCTGCGCTATGTCGACGCGAAAATCCTGCCAGGCTATGCGGCCGTCGACCGCGGACGCATCTTCGGCTATTCATTTTTTGTGTATGAAGGCAGCAAGGGAGTGATTGGCGATCTCTATGTCACCAACGGCACGCGGCTGCCCGACGCCCGGCCCGTCGAGATTCGGCTGCTGACGCATGTCATCGAGACTTTGCAACAATCGCCTGGGATTCACCGGGTTGAAGCGCAATTATTGGCACACGAAGCCAACGCGGTTTCGCGTCCGTTTCTCGAAACCGGATTTCAGCGCCACCCGCGCCTGTTCATGGTCTTATCGCTGGAGAAATCGCCGCCGCAGAAGATCGCCCTGCACCCCGAGGTCGAAATGCGGCCTTGGGCGGAAAGCGACTACCAACCATCCGCAGCCGTCATCACCGCGTCGTACCGCGGCCACGTAGATGCGCAAATCAACGATCAATACCACACGCTGAGCGGATCTCTGCGATTCCTCAACAATATTGTCCGCTTCCCCGGATGTGGCGTGTTCGATGCGGAGTCCTCGTTCGTGGCTCTGGACCGGAAGACCAAGAGTTTGATCGGACTCATCCTCTGTTCCCGAGTGCGCAAAGACGTCGGTCACGTGACACAGATTTGCGTTCTCCCGGAATATCGCTCGCGTGGCATCGGCGAGTCGCTGCTCGCAGCCACAAACGCCAATCTGCGGAAGCGCAGCTTCTCGCTGCTCTCGCTTACCGTCACCGAAGCCAACAGCAAAGCGGTCGCACTCTATCGCCGGCTGAACTTCGATTCGAAGAGAGTGTTTGACGCGTTTGTTTGGGAAGGATAAAGGCAGCGGTCCCTCGCCAAGTCAGCTGAGACTCGACGGGTTATAGCTGAATGCTATCTCCGCAAAATCCACATCGCCCAGCCCGCCACGAACACGCCGCCGAGGAACATCGCAAAGCAATAGATTCCGTAGCGAATCATGTCGCGAGCGTTTTCCCGGTGCGTGATGCCGAAGACGATGGAAGCAAAAAGGGAGAAGACCAGCGCCGCGCTGAAATGATTGAGTGTAATAGTCACTGCGCCTGTCTCCGAGAGAGGTAGTTGTCTGAAAGCCGAGAGTTGATGGCTGGGCGCCTCTTCATTGTTTCTTCCCGATGGCGATGTGATACGCGTCGGCGGCAGCGATGAAGTTCAGCAGGCCCGCAACGATCATGAATTTCGTTCCGTAGTCGGCTGTGGCGAAGGCGATGGCACCTTGTCCCCAGTCGTTGACCAGCGTCAGAATGTAAAGGCCGCCCGCACCCACATCGCCGACGAAGCCGAGCATGTCAAGAATGTCTCCGCCGTTCGCCTTATAAATGCGCCCCTGCATCGCCAGTCCCAACAGGAACAACGTAACGATCGAGAGAAACAGCAGTGCGCCCCGAATCCAGCGCTTCTGGATCATATGCCCGGCGCCCGGTATCAGCCAGCCGACTGCCGGAGCGAGCACTGACATGACGCTCACGGTTTCAGCGGGAGCAAGTTTTGCTTTTTCTGTGGTGGAATTTGCCATTTAGATCGTCACAATCTCACGCTGAATTTTCCCGGTTACTTCCGCAGACTTCGCGCGCACCAGTACGTTGACTTCGCTGCGCACGCCAAACTCCGGCAGATAGATGCCAGGCTCGATCGAGAAGCAGGAATTGGGAAGAATCTGCCGCTCGTCGTGAATCTCGAGATCGTCCATGTTGGCTCCATTGGAATGGACGTCGGTCCCGATCGAATGTCCCGTGCGATGAATAAAATAATCGCCATAGCCGGCCTTCTGGATGTGCCCGCGCGTAGCGCGATCGACTTCCCATCCGGCGATCCGGCGCCCCGAGTTGATGGCATCCAGCACCGTCTTCACACCGGCATCGCGTGCGTCGCGAACAATGTTGAAGACGTCGTGGATTCGTCCCGAAGGTGCTCCACCCACGAAGCCCATCCAAGTGATGTCGTAGTACACCGCGCCGGGAATATTTTTCTTGCCCCAAACATCAAGGAGAACGAGATCGCCTTCGCGAATCGGAACCGGATGGCTGGCGTGCGGCTCGTAGTGCGGATTTCCGGCGTTGGCATTCACGGCCACGATCGGCGGATCATCGGTCAGAAGATTTTCGCGCGCGAATGCCTCCATGAACCACTGCTGGATCTCGTGCTCTTTCGTCCCGCCATTGCGGACGCGCTTGCCGATCTCCTTGAAGGACTCGGCGACGATCGCGTCAACGCTGTCTCGCGCCGCGAAGTGCGATTGAATCTGTTCTTCAGTCCAGGTCGACTCGAACTGCGCGACCAGATCCGCGGAACTGACCACATTCTTTCCCAAACCGCGCAGCAGGTCGATCGTGCCGCCATCGACCAGCGAAATCGTGAAAACGATGTTGTTCGGCGAATATTGCAGTGCCAGGTCGCGGTAGTTCGCCAGCATTGCCTTCAGCTTGTCGAACAGTTCCTGCCATCCTGAATATTGCATCTTCTTGCCGGGCAGGGAATCGAGATGGCCAGCTTCGATCTTGTGTACGAGTTTGAGCGGTTCACCTTCGGCTGGGATCAAATAGAACCAGCGTCGCGTCACCATCAAACCGGCGGGCAACCCAAGCACACGGTACGCGATGGGATCGCGATGATGGTGATCGCAGAAAAGCCAGGCGTCGATGTTGCGTTCGCGCAGCGCAGATTGGATCGCAGCTAGGTCCATGGGCAAACCCCTATTGTAAACGAGGAAAAGCCAGAGTGGGGGCCTCCGTTCCATGGCGACGGGCAGCCTTCTCAGGCTTAGGCGGGCATTGCGCGTTAGAGCCCGGGTTCGTCGCTTTTTCCCCAGTGTCGCGAACCATCTCTTGTTAGACTCCGGAGAATGTCAGCCACGCCCGAATTCGTCTCCAGCCGGCGTGCTCGCATCGAGTCGATCGATATCGTTCGCGGCTTCATCATGATCCTGATGGCGATCGACCATACCCGCGATTTCTTTGGTCCCCCGGGCACTAATCCGACGGATCCGGCCACGACCACGATCTCGCTATTTTTTACTCGATGGATAACTCACTTCTGCGCGCCCACATTCTTTCTGCTCACAGGTACAGGCGCCTTCCTCGCTCGCCGCCGCAAATCCACGAAAGAGCTTTCGCAATTCCTCTTCACGCGCGGCCTCTGGCTCATCTTCCTGGAGTTGTTTGTCGTTCGCTGTTTGGGATGGCAGTTCAACTTCGATTATCACGTGACGATACTCAATGTCTTGTGGGCGCTGGGCTGGGCCATGATCGTGTTGTCGGGCCTGGTGTACCTGCCGGCATGGGCGGTCGCGGCGTTCGGCGTTGTGATGATTGCGACCCACAATCTGTTCGATTCCGTGGAATCCTCCAAGTGGCTTTGGACGATTCTGCATTCGCCGAACTTCCTCGTAAATCATCCGGGCCACGTCGTCTTCGTGGCCTATGCCCTGATCCCCTGGGTTGGCGTCACTGCGGCCGGTTACGGACTGGGACAGATTTATAGCTGGCCTGCGAATCGCCGCCGGCCGTTCCTCCTGCGGCTCGGCCTGGGCTTAACGGCTGCTTTCTGCTTGCTGCGCGCGATCAACCATTATGGCGATCCGCTGCCGTGGAGCACACAGAGGTCATCGGTTTTCACCGTGCTGTCGTTTCTCAACACCCTAAAATATCCGCCGTCCCTGCTGTTTCTATTGATGACCCTCGGCCCGGCGGCTCTCTTTCTCTGGGCTGTCGACGCCACGACTCCGCGCTGGCTGCGCCCGGCTCTCATTTTCGGCAAAGTGCCGATGTTCTACTACCTGCTGCACATCCCGATTATTCATTTGCTCGCGCTCCTCGTCTGTTACGCGCGCTATGCACAGGTGCATTGGATGTTCGAATCGCCGGGACTCGGTCAGTTTCCGGTCACTCCGCCGCCTGGCTGGGGATATTCCTTGCCCATCATCTACCTGATCTGGGGAATCGTTGTGGTGACACTCTATCCACTGTGCCGATGGTTCGCCGGCGTACGGCAGCGTCGCGGCGACGCCTGGCTGAGTTATTTTTGAGGCTGGGCGGATCGGCGATATCTACGGGATTAGACACTAAAGAAAAATGACCCCGGCAAGCCTAGGTCATTTCAAATTCCGTGGTGCAGCACTCTGTCCAATGCCAATATCGGCAGGGCTAGGGTCGATGTCAAGTTGCGGAGGGATTATCTCTGTCTTTTCCCTCCTCGAAGCTGGCACGCTCACCCTTTCATCTCGAGCACTCTCCTCCGCACGGTTTCAGGTAGCGTCTCGCACGCCGTCCGCAGCACCAGTCGCGGAGCCCTCCCGCGAATCTTCATCAGATACGGTACTGTTCGCTTCGCATCGAACTTCGCGGTCTCGCGCAGGAGCCAGCCCAGTCCTTTCTGCACCATGTCGTCCTGGTCTTCCAGAAGCAGATCGGAAAGCTTTACGATTTTGGGAAACAACTTTTTCGCTCGGGCGCCGCGGATCAGGGCCACGCACGCAGCCCGGCGATGCCACCGCTTCGGCGACTTCGTCCACCGGAATGCGTCTTTCACTCGCGACGGCTTCGTCACCACCATCGGCGAAATCAGGTAGTGCACGAGCGCGTCATGGTCTGCCCAGCTGCTGATGCGATCAAGCCAGGATTCGAACAACACGAATTCGTGATCGCCGAACTGTGCATCCATGTTCTCGAGGAGAAACACGGCGGCAACTTTTTCTTCGAGCACGGAGCCGCTAAAGAGTTCGTCCGCGACTTCCACTAGAAAACCGAGATCATGCTCCCGCAGAATCTCGCCGCGGCAGCTCCGGGCTGCGCGCCGCAATGCAGCCGTGTACCATCCGTGGGACTTGATCTCATCTTTGAAGAACCACTGGACTCCGGCTGCATGTTCGGCGGAGCCACCGTCTTTCAGTGCGCGGCGAATCTGTGCAGCGACATCCTTTGGACTCGACTTTCGCCTTGGCATGGAATTCGGTTCCGAGATTAAAAGAGGCGGCCCAGGCAGGCCGCCTCCAGTTGCTCGTTGGTCGTGGTTAGGCAGCGCGAGCGGGGGCCGTCGCCGGCCGGTATTCGCACTCCTTCGCCTTTTTCAGCGCCTGCAGGGCCTCTTCGCGGGAAATCAGCGGAGTGGTCTGCACCGACTTGCAGGCTCCGCCCGAGGCAAACGCCATCGCAATTGCTGCGGCGCTCGCGTTATCGGGCATGTCTACGATCACCACGACGTCGTAATCTCCAAAGGAAAACCAGGCGGCCTCAATCTTGCCACCCAATTTTTCGATGGCGGGTCGCACAGCCTCGATCCGGTCTTGCGGGTTCGCTACCAGGGCCCCCCAGCCTTCCTGGGAATACGCAACTTGCTGCAGATAATGTGGCATAGAGCCTCCTTGCGATTCGCTAGCTGGGGGCGAATGATCCCAGAGGCCGAAACGGAAGTCAAGCCGTGACATTCTTGTCCACGCGAACGAGCCGGTCGTAGATCCACAGCAGCAGTGTTGTGGCGACGCCAACGGCCGTTACCGACCACCAGACCATCTGCGGGCGGTGAAGTTCTTCGCCAAAGTGGTGCATCAGCCACCCGCTGAATGGTCCGGCAATGAACGATCCGATGCCGAGCGGGAGAAAGGCAAATCCCATATACGTTCCCTGTTGCCCCGGAGGAGCCAGCCGCGATATGTAGTCGTAATACCGCGGCTGCTGGATGATCTCACCTACGGCGACGACTACTAGCGCGGCGACCGCCATCCATACCGACGGATGCACGATCAGAAGAACAAAACCCAGGCTCGTGATCAGCGTTCCCAGCACGACCGCGTGAAACGCCTGCATTCGCTTGGTCAGAAATCCGATCACCATGGTGAAGCAAATAACGACGATCGGGTCGGTGGCGAGAATCCGCGCCGTGTCAGCATGGGGATCAATATAAGCGCGGATGTAAAGCGGCAGCGCGATAAATTCCTGCCAGAAAACAATCCAGTACCCCGTGAAGATCAGCAGGAAGAGCATGAATCGCGGGTTCGAGAGCACGGTTAGAAAGTTCTTCCCCACCTGCGCAAGGCTGGCTTTATCGCCTTCGTCGGCGCGGCGCGGTTCTTTGAAGAGCAACAGCACCACGAAGAGCATGAGGAACACGCTTAACGCTGCGATGCGGAACACATTTTCCACGATGCCGTGGTTTTGCGCCCACGAGGCCAGCAGCGGCCCCGCAGTGCTGCCGACATTGACCAGCGTGTAATAGATCGAGTAGCCCACTGAGCGTACGTTTTCCTTGGACGCGCGAGCTGTGGTCCCGACCACACTCGGTTTTACCAGCGCCACACCCAGCGCGGGCAAAATGAGTATGAACGCCACCAATCCCACGAGCGGCACGTGACTCCGCAAGGGAGCGAGCCACGGAGATCCGATCGATCCCATTAGAAAATAAGCAAGGCTCAGAATCAGATAAGCCAGCGATAGTGCTCGCCGGAACCCGAGCCGGTCTGCTACGGCTCCGCCAATCACGGCTAGAAACCACACCCAGCCGCCAAACATTCCGGTAAGGCTGCTGGCCCGCTCGACGTCGAAATGCAGGCCCTCATGCAGATAGGTGGCCAGCACGGCGAACACCGCGTAGTAAGAAAGCCGCTCAAAGAGTTCGCTGATGTTGGCGACCCAGAACGGCCGTTCAAATCCAGTGCGGATTTCCTCGAAGCGTTGGGAAAAGGTCAAAGTGGCTCCTGTCGTGTTGCGCCGGCGAAACCTCCGAATGTCGCGAGGCGCGCCTTGCCGTCGCAAGCGGCCTCTATCCGATCTGCTTCCGAACTTCGGCAGCGGAAATTCCCGCAACGCGAATCACTTTATTCCGGCTGCTCTGGCCGGACGCAATGGTAACGGAAGATCGTGGTACCTTCAAAAGTTTCGCGAAGAATTCGATGCAGGCATCATTCGCCCGTCCTTCGATTGCAGGCGCGGTCAGCGAAACTTTCAGCGCATCTCCGAACTCGCCAGTAACGGCATTCTTTTTCGCTCGCGGATGAACTTTGACCGCGAATGTTACGCCCGTACTGCTTTCGTGAATCGCGACCATAACTTACTGGCAACACAAAACGCTCTTGTCATCAAAACACGCTGGTTATCCAAACGCCTTTGTCATCCTGAGCGAAGCGAACGACCCATGCACTTCGCCACCGTCGCCGGCGCGCTAGGCACGTGCACACATCCTAAGGCCTGCCAAGAAACGCAGTCCGCAGGATGACGAGGTACGAGAGCGCCCAGCAAGACTCCGTGCCTTGGAGTTAAGCCTTCGCTCTCTCACCGAAAATAGCCGTCCCCACGCGCACGCAGGTGGATCCTTCTTCGATCGCAATCTCGAAGTCGTGCGACATCCCGATGGAAAGCACATCGACGCGGATCGATGGCAGCTTGCGCGCCGCAATCGAATCCCGCAACTCGCGCAGTTTCCGGAAGTAAGGTCGCGCCAGTTTCGGATCGTCCGTGAATGGAGGCACCGTCATCAGCCCGCGAAATTCCAGAGCCTCCAATCGCGGGGCGGCAACGAGCAATTGCTCTAACTCCAGCGAGTCGGGCGATACCCCGCTCTTGGCCGCTTCGCCGCCCACGTTGACTTCAATCAGAACGCCCAGCTTTTTCCTCAGCGCCCGCGCCG
This sequence comes from uncultured Acidobacteriota bacterium, assembly GCA_963700225.1. Taxonomy (GTDB): domain Bacteria; phylum Acidobacteriota; class Terriglobia; order Terriglobales; family Acidobacteriaceae; genus Sulfotelmatobacter. The sequence continues at coordinate 6,228 of CAVOWU010000004.1, read as the reverse complement.
ACGCATCCAGTTTCTCCGCCAACTTTACCGAATCCACCGAGTCCACCGCTCCAAACAACTCCGCCGCTTTGCCAGCTTTATTGGTCTGCAAGTGTCCGATCATGTGCCACTCGGCCAGTGAGAGATCACTCAGCGCGCCAGCCTTCCCCGCAAACTCCTGTACGCGATTTTCTCCAAACAACCGCAGCCCCGCAGCATAAGCTTCGCGAATTCGTTCTGCCGGATGCGTTTTCGACACCGCCATCAGCGCAACGTCCTCAGCGGACCTGCCCGCTCGCCTCGCCGCCTTGGCGATCCGTTCGTTTATCGCCGCAATGTTTTCAGAAATCGACATAATCACTATTAAACAACGAAGGACACAAAGCTCCACGAAGGCCTTCTTGATTTCCTTCGCGCAACTTCGTGCCCTTAGTAGTTGAAGATTTACATCATCGCCGTCGGTGGCGCTGGTTCGTTTGGATCGCCCGCACTTGAGATTGGCAGCCGGGCCATCAACGCCGCCAGGCCAATCATCACTGCGATGCCTGCAATGTAGGAGGGATGCTCGAAGAATGATGGCGGATGATGCGGCGATTGCCAGGCCGGAAGCAGTTGCAATCCCGCCCACACCAATCCCATGAGAGCCTCACCAACGATCAGTCCAGAAGCTGTCAGTACGCCTGCGTTCTCCACACGCGCGATCTGTGCAGCGTTGTACCCACGGCGCTTAGCGAGTCCATCGCCGAACAATCGGAACATTCCGCCCAGAAAAATTGCGAATGTCGTTTCAAATGGGAGATACATTCCCACCGCGACCAGCATGGGACTTTTCACCTGCATCAGAATCAGCCCGATCCCAAAGAGGATACCCACCACAATCAGTGGCCACGGCATGTCTCCGCCGACAATGCCGACCGCCAGCGTTGCCATCAATCCCGCCTGTGGCGCGGCGAGCCCGCGATCGCCAAACCCGATTCCGCCATGTGCGATGTTGCCGTCGTACAAGATCTTCAGGGGCCAGTACATGACGAGACTGGCCACGACCACAGCGATCAACTCAGCGATCTGAATCGTGCGTGGCGTGCCACCCAGAATGTAGCCAACTTTGAAGTCCTGCAGCAATTCCCCGGCGACCGCGGACGAAACGCACACTACAGCTGCTACACCGAGCACCGCAGCGACTCCGGGAAGCCCTGAAACGCCCAGGGAGACCATCAGCAGGGCGGCAATAATCAAAGTCGAGAGAGTCAACCCGGAGATGGGATTGTTCGACGAACCAATCATGCCCACGAGGCTGCCGGAAACGGTGGCAAAGAAGAAGCCAACGATCAGCATGACCACCGCGGCCAGGACAGCAGGCCACACCAGTCCTGAAATGTGAATGTAAAGGGCGCACATCACCACAAACGTCACGGCGATCAGTCCGAAGACGACTTTCGAGCTCATGTATTGTTGCGTTCGCGACAGCTTGGCGCGCTCGTCGGCCGACTGTCGCAGGTCCGACAGCGCTTTCGCCAGGCCTGCGGTAAGGTTGCGTCCCATCTTGAACAGCGTATAAGCGGCGCCCACCAGCATTCCGCCGACCGCGATGGGCCGCACAATGTACCGCCAAACCGCGATCGACATGGTAGCCCAATCGTCAGGCGTGTCGGCCGGAAGATACTGCTTCAAGTGCGGACCGAGAAAATACATGAGGAGCGGGACCATCAATCCCCACGCCAGAACGCCGCCGGAAAACTGGAGCGCGGCCAGCTTCCATCCGATGATGTATCCCACGCCCAGGTAGGCCGGACTCACGCTCGGCGCCGGCATCATGCTGGCTCCGCCCGTTGCAAGTATTTTGGTGGTGCCTGCGGCACCCAGCCGGACTTGGCTCCGCCCCAGACTGCCAACGGTGAAGTGGAGATCCTTGTCCGCAGCGAACAAGCCAAAACGTCCGAGAATGAAGACCAGCGCGCCGACGCCGACATTCCAGAACAAATACTTCGCCGCTTTGGCGCTGCTCTGGCCCGCCTTGTGAATTTCCGATGCGGCCACTGATTCCGGGAAAGGTAACTCTGGATCCTCCACCAACACACGGCGTACCAGGGAAACGAACAAAACCCCGAGCACACTTCCCACCACCATCAGTGCTGTGGATTTCCAATACGCGTCTCTCGGCATGAAAGACGGCCATGCCTTCGCAATCAGAAAGGCGGGGATCGTGAAGACCGCTCCCGCCGCGACCGATTCTCCGATCGATCCCGCAGTTCGGGCAATATTTTCTTCCAGCAGCGATCCCTTCCAGGCGCGCACGGCAGCCATCGCAATCACGGCTGCCGGATACGTCGCCGCAATCGTGATTCCTGCGCGCAGCCCCAGGTACGCATTCGCCGCTCCGAGGATGACCGTCAGAAAGAGTCCCAGAAGGATGGCTTTCCAAGTGAACTCCGTCATCTTCATGTTCTCGGGCACGAAAGGAACATGTTTTTTCGGTGCGTTCTGGACTTCGGAGTTGCTCATGAGAGGGATCCTTTTATGGCGTGGGATGGAAGCAAAATGGTTTGCGTTGCTTGTACTTAGCTAAAACAGATGAACGGCGCACGTTAGCACGCGGCAAGGCCGCAAGACAAGTGCGCTCGCATGGGTGCCCCGCACTTGCCGCGTTTCGGGCGACAGGGTGGGAACTTTGATTTCCTCTCTTTTCTATCCCCGGGACCTTTCTTTCGGGCTTCCCGCCTTTCTTACCTGTATCCGCCACGTTCCGCGATTAGCGTCATCGCCTCTTTGCTGATCCAAGTATGACCCGGCGATCCCGGGCCATGAAATCGTTCACCCCAGGCGAGAGGCGTGACGTCCCGATATTCGTGCACACTCTGATCCGGCACAAACCGCAACTGCTTGCGCAACGACGCGCGCGCGTTAGGATCGGCCCCATGATCGAGCAGCAGTCGGGCGAAGGCGGCGTCCCGCTGCCGTCCACACAGATACGCCTGCGATACCACGCAACCGAATAGTGGCGTATGCCCACCGAAGCCATCGGGATCGACTTCGGCCTTCGCATTCACGTCCGCGCCATGCGCGATCAACCATCGTGCAATTTCGATCTCGTCAAAATCGACGCAGATATGCAGCAGTGTCGTCCCTGCCAGTGGCGTGCCATGCAGCCCATATGAATAATCTGGGCCGCAACCCAGTTCCCGGGGATAGATTTCTTCCAGCGAGAAAGTACGGCTCGGCAATTGCGGATCCCTCGCCAGATGCGCTTCCAGCAAATCGATCTGGCCGCGATGCAAGGCCATCACGGGCGTATCAGGAAGGTCGACGTCTTTCTTCGCGACCAGATCGAGGCATCGATGTTTAGGCTGAGGCCCACGGCAATAGGTTTGTAGAAGCAGCGCGACCGGCGCCAGCCGATCGCCTTGGGCATCGGCAAGTTCGGCCCCGAGTTCGAACAAGAACTCCAACCCCTCCGGATTCAGAGTCTCGCACGGACCCATGACGCAACCGGGCAGTGGGCGCGCCCCCATCCGATGGAGGCGTCTTGCAGTCTCGATTTTCCCCTGCAGGCAGGCACGATCGAACGCATGTTGTGTATCTGTCGCGCCCATCTCGCGCAGCATCGTGATGATCTCATCCTGCCCAACGTTCGCCGCGTACGACATCGGCGGACCCCAATTGCTGTCCGCCACTCCGCGCGCAGCTTCGTGCAATAGTTTCGGATCTTTCACGATCAGTTCGCGCACGGCGTTCGTATCGCCACGCCAGATCGCGTCCGTCATACGGCAGGCCGTGACCAGCCGCGCCCAGCTTGGCAGCCCGTAGCTTCGAGCCAGCGCGTACTGCACGTCCGCCAGCTTGGCCGCATCCGGATCGATGTCGAGACGGTGTTTACGCAACTCCGCTACAGCGTCGGGAGCCATCCGGCGAATGGCGCGTAGCTAATCCTTCGCTTGATGGCGTAATTGCTCGAGGTTAGGACGAACAGGGAAGTAACGGTCGTGGAACTGCTTTGGCATGACGGACCTCCTTTAGGTCATGCCCGGGGTCCGCTGCAGCGGGCGAAAAGGAGGTTCGTATGAACCTTGAGTTCTGAAATCCTCAGGTGGACTCGGTCCTCTCCGCGGACGGGCGGCGTCCTGTACGCCGGAGGGAGTATACCTCACTGCTGGAAGGGTGGTTGCCGAGAGCGCTTGTGCAAAAGTGGATCCAAATCGTCCCACCCCGGAGGGTGTAAAATAGGCTCAATCTTTCCGCCGCTTCGCGTGTCGTGGTTTCGAGGTGTGAAGTATGAGTGTCTCCCCCGATCGTCCGTTTTCCCCGCCATACCAGTGCCGTGATTGTGGCAGCGAAGTTGGCTTTCGCTCGCGGCGTCGAACCCTGACGGAGCGATTTCTCCTGCCCTTGTTGCTTCTGCAGCCGGTGCGCTGTGGAGAATGTTTCCGGCGGGATTACCGGCTGATTTTCACCCCGGTGCTCAAACGTCTGCCGGAAGTTCCGAAAGTCGGACCCGCGCGGCAGCCGGCACCGCCGAACCGTAACGTTGCCTAGCGGTGCTCGTCGCCGCTATACTCTAACGTAGAGATTGAGATTGGCCGCGGCGAGGTCTTCTCCGCGGATTGAGGAGGCCGTCTTCAGCAGTAGTGAGGACCGAATCCGGGCTGACCAGGCCACAATCACAGTAGCTGGGCCCTCTATTGTTTGCAAAAAGGTATCGTCGGTTTCTGAGACCTGGATCCGACACGCTGCCGAGGGTCTTTTCTCCGTTTTGTTTCCTTCCGATTGCCGTATTTGCGGACTTCCCCTCCTGAATATTTCGCGCTTGCCCGTTTGCCCGGAGTGCCTGGACGCCATTCACCCGGTGCGTGGGAAGGTCTGCGCGATTTGCGGAGAGCGAGTGCTTTCTTCTTATTCGGACTATGACGCCGATGGTCTGCGGAGGTGTCCCGCGTGCCGGCGCATCGATCATCCCTTCGATCGGGCCGTGGCCTATGGCAGCTACGACGGCGGATTGCGGGAGCTGATTCATCTGCTGAAATACAACGGTGTCCGTCCAGCCGCCAATGTGCTGGGCCGGATGCTCGCCGAAGCCGTCGCCACGCTCGAACCTGCATTTGAACAGGCGACTCTATTGGTCGTCCCAGTTCCTCTTTTCAAAGGGAAGCGACGGGAGCGAGGCTTCAATCAAGCCGAACTGATTACTCGCGCGGCATTAAAAGCTTACCCTGGGCAGAGGTTGCAGCTTGCGGCCGACCTCCTCCTGCGTACCCGCGAAACCCATTCGCAGATTGGGTTGACCAGCCATCAGCGCCGCGAAAATCTGCGCGGAGCGTTCGCCGTTGCGCGTTCCCAGGAAGTCACTGGCCGCGAAGTTCTTCTCGTGGATGATGTCTATACGACGGGAACCACGGCCTCGGAATGCGCCCGCGTGTTGCGTCGAGCCGGGGCTTCCAAAGTGTGGGTCGCGACCGTGGCCAGAACGTTGAAACTCGCATCTAAGTATCAAGAAATCGTGCCAGTCGAGGCTGGGGAACCAAGTTTCAAAGTTTCAGAGTTGCTGGGTCTCAAACCAGAGCATGAAAGCGGAGCTTTGCGACAGCACGATCTTGAAACCTTGAAACGCTGAAACTTCGAAATATCGAAACTTTGAGCTTTATGTCCCTACGGATGCAACACGACGCACTATCCCGGCACGCCGGCATGTTTGCCCCGGCAGCGCCGCATCGCTCCGGAGACGGCCATGCCCTGCTCGCGCCTGTCTTGGTGCTGAATGCGTCTTACGAGCCGATCAATGTCTGCGCAGCGCGCCGGGCCCTGGTGCTTGTGCTCAAGGGCGTCGCGATGACCGAAGAGGAGAATGGGCACTTCCTGCATTCGGCCCGCGTCGCCATGCGTCTGCCCTCGGTCATCCGGCTGCTTGAGTATCGCCGCATCCCGCACCAAAGCCGCGCACTCTCGCGGAAGAATATCCTGCTGCGCGATCGCAATACCTGCCAGTACTGCGGCACAATCCTGGCCTCTGGAGAACTGACACTCGACCACGTGATTCCCCGTTCTCGTGGAGGTCTTTCCACATGGGAGAACCTGGTCGCCTGCTGCCATCCCTGCAACCGCCGCAAGGGCAACCAGTCTCCCACGGAATCTGGCATGAAGCTGATGCGCGAGCCTCGTGCGTTCAACCTCCATACCAGCCGCCACATCATGCGCCTCATGGGTCGCAGCGACGACAAGTGGCGCAAATATTTGTTCTATTAACGTGCTCCGGGCGGG
>CAVOWU010000003.1:0-12968 GCA_963700225.1 uncultured Acidobacteriota bacterium | reverse complement strand
ACCCACGGCAATAGGTTTGTAGAAGCAGCGCGACCGGCGCCAGCCGATCGCCATGGGCATCGGCAAGTTCGGCCCCGAGTTTCGAACAAGAACTCCAACCCTTCCGGATTCAGAGTCTCGCACGGACCCATAACACAACCGGGCAGTGGGTGCACCCACATAAGCGCTAACTTAAGGAATTGGGTTCTTGCGGTTTCTGACCTGCTTGCTTGACCCGTACGACGTTGGCTCGCGTCAAAGTGATTGGCCTGCCGCAACGTCTTGTTCCGATCCGTTTCTCATGACGCGCGAGTGGCTCGTGCTCTCCGCTTTGGCAGTTCTGCTATTGGTGCCTCCGCCACAGCGGAGTCTCAAGCGCGCCCAATAGCCGATTGAACGAGGCCTGAAGTCCTTCCAGACCACTAAGCGTCTCACGCCGCGGCAGCCATATTGAGGATATATACCTGAATCTTCGTTGTTTGTTTACCTTGAGCAGATCAAGGTTTAGAGATCGTATAACTCACGACCGGCCATTGGAGAGTCTAATGGCCGCAATAAGAAATATGAATTGGACCTGTTCACGCCCTGCTTTTACTGTCTGCGCAATCGTTTGCATACGACTCCAAATCGCCAATCTAATCTAAGTTCGTCGCAATTCAGTTTGGAGTCTTCAGTCAGCGGCCTTTCACGTTCGGGGCAACCGAAACAACGTGTTGACACCTGGCAGTCAGATGGCGCGTGTGACGCCGCTATTACAGGATTAGGCTCGCAAAGAGAAGAGGAGTGAAGCATATGAGCGGTGCTATGAGACAAATCTACAAAATCTGGCCTTTCGTCATTCGCACCGTACTTGGCTGTCTTCTAATAGGGCTGGCCACCTTCGTGTGCTATCGGCTTCAACTGAATTTCAGTGTCACCGGCTTCATCTATCTGATTGCGATTGTTCTGCAGTCCTTGGCAGGGAGTTTCGCTTCATCTGCCGTGGTTTCGGTGGTTGCCGTTCTGTGTCTGGATTTTTTCTTTACGCCTCCGCTCTTCTCCTTTGAGGTCACGAACCCGCTAGACATCCTGGCGTTGATTTCGTTCCTGTCGACGGGTTTGGTCATCACCCGGCTCACCACTCGGGTGCGCAAGGAGGCCGCGACCTCGGATCACCAGCGGCAGCAGGTGGATCGGCTGTACCAACTGGCGCAAGCACTACTCGCACTGGATCCCGACGAGATCGCGAACACAAGATCAGTCGAAATGTTTCAAGAGATTTTTGGTCTTCGGTCGGTCTGCTTGTTCGACGCGACCAAAGCGGAGATTCACTGCGCAGGCAGTCTTCCCAACAGCCTGGCTGATCAGACGAGGGCCGCGTTTTCCTCAAGTCGGGACAGCGACGACGCAGGTTTCGGGCTTCTGATTCGATGCTTACACGCCGGGGGAAATAGGATTGGCGCGATCGGGTTTGAAGGCCTGCGCGATCCGGAACTGACGGCGGGACCTCTCTCCGCGCTGGCTGCAGCCATGCTGGAAAGGGCACATAGCTTCCGCACCGCCAGCCGTGCCGCGGCCGCTGCCCATGCGGAATTGTTTCGCGGCGCCATCCTTGATGCCCTGGCGCACGAGTTCAAGACTCCACTCGCGACCATCGTGGCCGCAGCCGGGGGGCTTCGCGAACTCGGGCCCCTGTGCCCGGAACAACTGGACCTGACAGAGATTGTTGAGGATGAAGCTTCGCGCCTGAGTTTGCTTACCTCCCGGCTGCTTCGAACCGCGCAGTTGGATCGAGAGGAGGTTAAACCGAAACTGGAATTCACGGATATGGCCGACTTGGTTGCGGTCGTGGTGGAGCAGTATTCAAGCCAATGGACCGACCGAAAGGTTTGCATTCTGAAAGAGGCAGAGGCCACAGGGGTGATGGCGGATCCCGAATTAATTGAGTTGGCATTGCGACAGCTGGTGGACAACGCGTGCAAATATTCCGTCCCCGGTGCCGCGGTGACTGTCAGCATCAACTCGCAGGATGACTGGGTGGCGATTCGGACATCCAACAGTGGCAGTTTCATCCGGCCCAGTGAGCGGTCCCACATTTTCGAGCGCTTCTACCGTGGCAGCGAAACGCGACATTGGACTCCAGGTTCCGGGTTGGGCTTATATGTGGCTCGGAAGATCGTTCAGGCGCACGGCGGGAGTTTGGATTTGGAGGCGGCCGCGACTACCAATCAGAATACGGTGTTCCGTCTGGCGCTGCCTTGTGCAGTGGGCGTCGTGACTGGAGAACGCGCCAGTCTGCAAGAGGTGTATTAGCAAAGCGCAGCACAGACTGAAGAGAGAATAAAGTTACTGTGACCACGGATCGGCTCAACACGTTGATTGTCGATGACGAGGCGTCCTTTCGCCGGGTACTTCGGACTTCTCTGACCCAAAGCGGGTTTGCCATCGACGAAGCGCAAACCGGCGAAGAGGCGGTCGCGATTCTCTCGAAATATGCCTTTGACCTCGTCTTGCTCGACATCAATATGCCAGGGATTGGCGGCGTAGAAGCCTGCCGCGAAATTCGTGCGCACTCGCCGAAGATCGGCATCGTCATGGTCACAGTGCAGGATGGCGAAAGCGAAATGGTTAGAGCCCTGGAAGCAGGCGCGGACGACTACATTACCAAGCCGATCCGGTTTCGCGAGTTGGTGGCGCGCCTAAGAGCGGTGTGGCGCAGGCTTCATGTCGATGATGCCAACCAGCCCACGTTGTTGCAGGCCGGTGACCTGGAACTTGATATCAATCGTCGTCTCCTTTGCCGGCAGGGAGAAGTCGTCCACCTCACACCCACTGAGTTCGAGCTGCTGGCGCTGCTCATGAGGAATCAAGGAACCCCGGTTACGCATACGAAATTGTTGCGTTCTGTCTGGGGACCGGAATATGGCACCGAACTGGACTACCTCCGCTCTTTCGTCAAGACTCTGCGGCAGAAAATTGAAAAGGATCCCGCCAAACCTAAATACATTGTGACCGAGCCTTGGCTGGGATATCGGTTCTGTAATCCGCTCGATCGGTCTTCCAGCGCCGCATGGAATACATCGACTTAGCGCCTTCCCGATCGAACTCCCGCCGTTGTCGACATTCCTTCCCTGCTGTCAATCAAAGGAACGTATCCACTCTAGTTGAATTATTCATCTCATCTTCACGGCTTCTTCATGCCCTGCATACTAATCTCCTCACCACATTCGGGGCGTTGATTCCATCTGCCTGGACTGATGGAACAGCACTGAGATGTTTCTACAGGGCGTTCCGCCGTTTGCGCCTGTTCGACTGCGGGCGATTCGGAACAAATTGGGAAATTTGGCAGCGGTTATGCCGGCACGAGAGCACACGCGCCGATTGCTGAATAAGGCTGCTCCAAGTTGAAGACCTTATTCGTTCTTTACGAATTTCTTACCCGCTCCTTATGAGTTTTCGAGTGTGATGGTAATTCGATTCCGCAAGGGAGGCGGCAAAGAATGCGATTGAGTAATGAGTGAATTGAACCGGACTTTGGACCGGAAAGGATTCAACCTTGAACATTATGAGAACTCTATTGCATAAGCCGGTAGCCGTTTCAGCCTTCCTCCAGATGCTCGTCTTGATCCTCGGCGTTGGTCAAAGTGCGCGGTGTCACGCGCAGACCCCGACTCAACCGGACGCTCTGCCCAAAGTGGCCGGCTTGCGCGAACCGCAGCCTGTGGCAAGCGACACGGCCGCGACCAACACCACGGCGCCCGCGGCTGCCAAAGCCACGGCAGTCACTTCCGCGGCCATGCCTGACCTGGAAGTCTCGCGTGATATTGCCGCGGAGTTGGCGGTAATGAAGGCACGCATCGAGCAACTCGAAGCGAAATTGAAGAATCGCGAGGCGCCCGCTACAGCGCCAGCGGCTACCGCCCCACCGGAGACGAAAGGGATAGAGCCTGCTCCCGCTCCCGCAACCGGGGCTGCCAATCCCGCCGTCGCTGTGGCGCAGCAAGCGGCCGATACCGCCGCCAAGCCTGAAAAGCCGGAGCCGACGGCTCCATTCGCCTACGCGGATTGGACCTGGCTGAATGGCAACGCGCGCAATAAAGACGCAGTTTGGGATTCGAAATTCTTTACTCCGGAAATCAGATTCGATACCGATTTCGTGAGCAGCTTCAACCATCCTAAGGACGACACCCTTGGGGGCTCGACCGAGATCTTCCGCTCCAACGAAGTGCAAGTAGAGCAGATCAGTTTCGGCGGTGATTTTCACTGGCAGAACGTTCGCGGCCGGGTCTTGACTCTGGGAGGTATGTTTGGGGTCACGACTCCCCGCAACGACGCCAGTCCGGGACGCGGCCAGTGGGACCTTCGCGGGGCGTACAAATATTTTGCTGAAGCCTATGGTGGGTATCACCTGAATGTTAACCACGGGCTCAATATCGATGCCGGGATCTTCGTTTCCTACATCGGTCTTTTCAGTTATTACAACTTTGACAACTGGGCGTACCAGCCTTCGTACGTTTCCTCCAACACACCCTGGTTCTTTAACGGACTGCGCATCCAGTGGTTCCCCACCGACAAACTGAAGATCGAGCCCTGGATCATCAACGGCTGGCAATCGTATGGCAGGCTCGGCACAAAACCGGGCCTCGGTGGGCAGATCTTGTACCGCCCGAAGCCGTGGGTCTCCATGGTTTTCAACAACTACGGAATGGGCGAAGACACACTCTGGACCGGAACCACACCGCTGGGCCGGTCGCGCATCCACACCGACGACAGCATCGAGATTAAGTATTACGACCGTCCAACCCAGTTTGTGGACAAAATGGCCTTCTCACTTACCGGCGACTTGGGCTGCGAATACGGCGGCGGCGTCAGTTGCCACAAGAACGAGCCACTCGGTACCAACCCCTCCGGTTCTCCAAAGGGTGGGCCTAAGCAGAGCTTCACCGGGTGGATGTTGTACGACCGGACCTGGTTCAAGAAGGACCTCTACGCAGTAACTGTCGGTGGTGGGGTGTTGGACAATCCCGGGCGGTATTTAACCCTGCTCCCTCCCATCAACGGAGCGGATGCGATCTCCGGATCGGCATACTTCCCGGGCTCTCCGGGATTGCCTTTCAAAGCCTGGGATACGTCCGTCAGCTTCTACTACATGCCCAAGCAGTACATCAGTTTCCTCTGGGAGTTCGGTTATCGAACGGCCCAGCAGCCGTATTACACCGGCCGAGGTGGGATCACTCCCAACGGGGGAAACAATGGATCTCCACAATTCTATGCCTGCAACGACGGAAGTTCGACCGGGATTGGATGGGCGGCCAACCCCAGCAATCCGTTCGACCCAGTAGGCGCCAATCTCGGTGCTGCGCAGACAGCCTGCAGTTCGGGCGGGCACGGCGGCTTGTGGACGCCCGACCTACGAAAGGATGAACCGAGTCTACGAATGGCCATCATGGTGAAGTTCTAGTCCAAGCGAAAAAGGAGACGAGACGACGACCATGCGCGACCTGAACCGGAGCAGCGTTCGACAGTTGGAACCCATTGCGAGATTGCTCCGTTGTTCTCTTTTTCTCTCTCTGGCTGCTTTGCTGGCGCTGGTTGGTTGCACGGCGCATGCCGACCCGGCGGCGGGAGCTCCGCCGCCCGCAAACATCGTGCCCGGTGCGGATCCCGCACTGTTCACTGTGGATCATCCTGACCAATTTCCGCTCGCCGCCGCGGTCGAGCGGCCCACTAAGTCTGAGTTGGTGGTCACCGGGACGGTCACACCGGATGTCGCTCGCAATGTCCCGGTGGTCTCGCTGGCCTCCGGGCGGGTCGTAGCGATTCATACGCGCCTTGGCGACACCGTGAAAAAAGGCGATGTATTGCTGACGATTCGCAGCGACGATGTGGCCGGAGGCTTCGACGCCTATCGCAAGGCCATTGCCGACGAACTTCTTGCGCGAAAGCAGTTGAATCGCGCCGTAGACCTGTATGCCCACGGCGCCATCGCCGAGCAAGACCTCGAGGTCGCGCAGGACACCGAGGATGACGCCAAGGTCACTCTCGCCACCGCGACCGAGCATCTTCGACTCCTGGGCAACGATCCCGACAAGCCCATGGGCATGGTGGATATCGTTGCGCCCACCAGCTGGCGTGATTACCGATCAGGAAGTCACGAATGCCGCGCTGGTGCAGGCCTACTCGTCGCCCAGTCCGTTCACGATTTCAGACGTTTCGTCGGTATGGATTGTCTGCGACGTGTACGAGAATGACATGCCTCATGTGCGGCTCGGAGACACCGCAGACATCACCCTGAACGCTTATCCCGATCACCCCTTCAAAGGCAAGGTCAGCAACATCGGAATGATTCTCGATCCCAGTATTCGAACGGCCAAGGTTCGCATCGAAGTTGAGAATCCAGGAATCATGCGGCTGGGCATGTTCGCGCGGGCGACATTTCGCGGGCAGACCACAGAGATGCACACCATTGTCCCAGCGTCTGCCGTACTGAGGATGCACGATCGCGATTTTGTTTTCGTTCCCGCGCCCGACAATAAGTTTCGCCGCGTGGAAGTCGTCAGCGGGGACCTACTGACCGAGAACACGAATCTGCAGGAAATCAAATCTGGGCTCAAGCCAGGGCAACAGGTAGTTACGAATGCTTTGGTTTTGGACCACGTGCTCGCTCAATAGCGGACGCCGACAACATATCCGGCCTCACGAGTACGGCTCACGGAAATTTCAAAGCAGCAGCCGTGAGGAGCGGCTGAGCAGGCGTATCGATTCGCAAGAACAGGACAGGAAATGATTCGCGCCCTCGTTGACTTTGCACTGAACAACAAGTTTGTCGTGCTGGCCATTGCAGTTCTGCTGGCCGGCTGGGGTGCAATCTCGTTTCACAATCTTCCGGTTGAAGCCTATCCCGATATCGCCGACAACTATGTCACGGTCATTACGCAATGGCCGGGCCGCTCCGCCGAGGAGGTGGAACAGCAAGTTACGATTCCCATTGAAATACAAATGGCCGGAATGCCGCATATGACCTTTCTGCGTTCCGAGTCGATTTTCGGTCTGTCGTTCGTGATCATGATCTTCGACGACAGTTCGGTGAACGACTGGAATCGCCAGAAAGTCCTGGAGAGATTAACCCAGGTTAACCTTCCTCCCGGCCAAAATCTTCAACCGCAGATCGGAACCGACTGGAGCACGACCGGCCAAATCTACTGGTACACGTTGCGCAGCACAAATCCTCGATATGACCTGATGGAACTCAGGTCGATCGAAGACTGGGTTCTGCTCAAACAGTTTAAATCCGTTACCGATGTCGTGGATGTTTCCGATTTCGGCGGCACGGTACGCGAGTACCAGGTGCGAGTCGATCCCAACAAGCTCGTCTCTTACGGGCTAAGCATCGGCCAGGTGGAGCAGCAACTCGCCAACAACAACATCAACGCCGGTGGCAGCTTTGTTGAAGTCGGTATGCAGCAGATGAATGTTCGCGCGCTGGGCCTGTTCTCCAGCGTGCGCGACATTGAGGACACGGTTTTAAAAACTCAAACTGGAACTGCCCTGCGGGTCAAAGACATCGCTGAAGTTACTCAGGGCCCGAAAATCCGGCTCGGCCACATGGCGAGAGCCAATCACATGGAGGACGGGCGCATCATCGACGAGCCAGACGTGATTCAGGGCGCGGTTCTGATGCGAAAAGGCGCCGAAGAGCAGCCCACGCTTGATGCCATCCACAAGAAGGTCGACGAACTGAACAACGGCCTGCTGCCTCCCGGCGTGAAAGTCGTTCCCATGCTCGACCGCAGCGATCTCCTCTATTTCACGCTCCATACAGTCATGCATAACCTGGCAGAGGGCATGATTCTGGTCAGCGTGATCCTGTTTCTGTTTCTATTAAACGTACGTGCGGCTCTCATTGTCGCGCTTACCATTCCATTCTCTCTGCTCTTCGCCTCGATCTGGCTAGACTTGAGCCATATACCCGCCAATCTTCTGTCGTTGGGCGCACTGGATTTTGGAATGGTCGTGGACGGTGCAGTGGTCATGGTTGAGAACATCGTCCGCCATATGAGCCGCCTGAACAACGGACACGGACAAGGATCGGCGACTAAGAAAACACCGGCGGAGGCAATTCGCGAAGCCGCGCACGAAGTGCAGCGGCCGGTCTTCTACGCGATCGCCATCATCATCACTGCCTATATGCCGATCTTCACGCTGCAACGCGTGGAGGGCCGACTCTTTCGGCCCATGGCCTGGACGGTCGCGCTCGCCCTGCTGGGCGCAATGACATTTTCGGTTCTGGTCGCGCCGGTGCTCGCTGGCCTGTTTTTCCGAAATGGCGTTCATGAGCGGCGCAACCGTGTGATGGACTATCTGACTGCGCGCTACCGCGAGCGGCTGCGCTGGGCGATTCAGCATCGCTGGGTCGTGGCCGGAGTTGGAATCGCCGCCCTAGCCGGAACGCTCTATCTGGGCTTTGGCGGCGTCATCGGCGCGGAGTTCCTGCCTCATCTCGACGAAGGCGCCATCTGGGCCCGCGGTACGCTGGCCAACAGCACGAGCCTTTCGGAAGGAGAAAAGTTCACCACCAACGCCCGTTATGTTTTCGCATCGTTCCCGGAGGTGAAAACGGTTGTCTCGCAAACCGGCCGTCCCGACGATGGAACCGACACCGGCGGATTCGGCAACACCGAATATTTCGTCGATCTGAAACCGCACGACCAATGGCGCCCGGTATTTCACAAGAACAAAGAGGAGTTGATCGCCGCCATGAATCGCGCGCTGGAAAAATATCCCGGTGCGATCTGGAACTTCTCCCAGCCCATCGAGGATAACGTCGGCGAAACCATGACGGGCACCAAGGGTTCGCTGGCCCTCAAGATTTTTGGCGACGACCTAAAAACGCTTGAGCAGAAGGGCGAGGAAGTTACGGCCGTCATGTCCGATATCCCCGGCATGCACGACGTCAAACTCTTACGCGATTTCGGCCAGCCGAATCTCGACTTGACCATCGACCGCCGTCAAGCTGCTCGTTTTGGCATCAACGTGGCCGACATACAAGATGCCGTTCAGACCGCCGTGGGTGGAAACGCCGTGAGCCAGGTACTGATCGGCGAGCAGCGCTATGACGTTGTGGTTCGATACCAGGCTCCCTTCCGCAACACGCAGCAAGCCATCGAGAGAGTTCGCCTGCTCTCACCCACAGGCGAGCGCGTCTCGCTCGCGCAATTAACCAGCGTCGAAGTCAAGGATGGCGCGTATGACATTTTCCGCGAGGGCAATACGCGGTACGTGGCCGTCACCTTCAACGTGCGAGGTCGCGATCTGGGAACCACGGTCGAAGACGCGATCAAACAGATCGGCCAAAAAGTGAAGCTGCCGCCGGGCTACAGCCTTGGCTGGTCGGGCGAATATGAGAGCGAAAAACGGGCGGAAGCGCGGCTGGCTCTCATCGTTCCGCTAACGATCCTCGTGATCTTCATCATTCTCTACACCATGTTTCGCTCCTACAAATGGGCGCTTCTCATTCTTCTGAACGTCGGCCTGGCTCGCGTCGGCGGCTTTCTGGCGCTCCTGCTTACCGGCACTTATCTCAGTGTCTCCTCGGGTGTGGGCATGCTTGCTCTTTTCGGAGTCTCGGTGCAAACGGGCGTGATTATGCTCGAATACATCAACCAGCTTCGCGCCCGCGGTTACTCGATCCCCGATGCCGCAGTGGAGGGAGCGGTGCTGAGGCTTCGCCCCATCATGATGACGATGCTGGTGGCGACTCTGGGACTGCTGCCGGCGGCGCTGTCGCACGACATTGGATCAGATTCTCAAAGGCCTTTCGCAATCGTGATCGTGGGTGGACTGATTTCCGACTTGTTGCTGAGCATTGTTCTGCTCCCCACGTTTTATGTCTGGATCGCAAGAGATGGAGATCAACTTCCGGAACCGGAGGCCGCCCTTGAATAATCCAGTGTTCTTCCGGAAGATTAGCGCCCATCTAATCGCGATCAGTAACGCTGGCGTTCGCGCTGGCCAGCCCCGCCGTCAGCCAAAGTTCTGGGCCAACCAGCGTCACGCTCGACGAAGCCATCCAAATGGCGCTCCAGCACAACCACAACATGCTGGCGGCACGCACCACGATTCAGCAGAGCGAAGCCGAAGAAATCACGCAAGGCTTGCGGCCCAATCCCACGCTCTTTGCCGACTGGGAGTATCTGCCTCTGGGCTCGCCTGCGAAGCAAAATCCTGGCATCTATGGCGGACAGTCAACCAACGATTATCTGCAGAACAATACGGAAGGCGACATTGGACTCAGCTACCTGATCGAACGTGGCGGGAAGCGGCGTGACCGCCTGCAGGCGCAGAAAGATATCACAGCCCAGACGCGCTCGCTGGTTGAGGATAACGGGCGCGGTCTTACATTTCAAGTGGCCACGCTGTTTTACAACGTACAACTCGCGGAATCGACCCTCGAACTGGCCGAAAAGGATGTCAAGAGCTTCCAGGAAACCGTCGATATCAGCGAGCACCAATACAAGGCAGGCGGCATCAGCGAGAACGACTACCTGATGATCAAGCTGCAGCTATTGCAATTCGAGAGCGACGTCGAACAGGCGCAGCTGGCAAAGGTGCAGGCGCTGTCAGACCTGCGGCAGCTGCTGGGCTACGAATCCGTGGCTCAGAATTATGACGTCGCAGGGCCGTTCGAATATCAACCGGTGAAAGGCAATCTCGAAGACTTGCAGCTCAAAGCCCTGCAGAATCGCCCTGACCTGCGCGCAGCACAGCAAGGCGTGACCGCTGCGAACAGCCAGCTGACCCTGCAAAAAGCCATAGGCAAACAAGATGTGACCGTTCAGGGCAACTACTCGCACGTGAACGGAATCAATGCCGCCACGTTTTATGGCAGCATTCCGCTGCCAATTTTCAATCGTAATCAGGGCGAGATCGCCCGGGCGCGCTTCGCCGTCACTCAGGCGCAGGAACTGGAGAAGGCAACGAACGGTCAGGCCCTCACCGATGTCTACGACGCCTATCAGGGCCTGCGGACCAATGACAAGGTGGTGTCGCTGTATCTCTCGAAGTATCTGGATGCGGCCACGCGGTCGCGAGACATCAGCGAATACGCCTACCGGCATGGAGGCACCAGCCTGCTGAATTTTCTCGATGCCGAGCGCAGCTACCGGGCGACGCAGCTTGCCTACCGGCAGGCCCTCGCTTCATACTTGCTCGCTCTGGAGCAGCTGCGGCAGGCGGTGGGTACGAGGGCTCTGCCCTGATTTGACATTGAGGTTTGTAAACTTTCACTCAAGGTCCATACGGCGAACATTGCACCGATCGCCCAAGGAGCCGGATCGTTGAACAAGCAAGAGGTACGAAGCCGGATCGAAGAACTCGGGATCATTCCCTCCATCCGCGTATCGACGACGGAGGATGCTCTTTTCGCCGCCGAAGCGATCGCCCGCGGTGGCATTCCTATTCTCGAAGTCACGTTGACCGTTCCCGAAGCCATCAAAGTTATTTCTCAAGTCGTAGAGCACACGCCCGAAGTGATCGTCGGCGCAGGAAGTGTGCACGATGTAGAAACCGCGCGCCGCTGCCTCGATGCTGGGGCGAAATTCCTTTCGAGCGACGGCCTTGATCCAGAAACGGTCAAGTTCGCCGTGCAGCAGAACGTTGTCGTGATTCCTGGAACCCTCACCCCAACCGGCGTTATCGCTGCGTGGAAGCTTGGTCCGGATTTTGTCAAAGTTGTGCCCTGCGGACACATCGGTGGGTACAGCTACATCGCCGATCTTAAGGCTATGTTTCCCAGCGTTCCGATGATTGCTGCAGGCGGAGTGAACCAGAGGACCGCATTCAGCTTCATTGCCGCTGGGGCGGTCGCGCTGGGCGTGGGCGGAGAGTTGATCCCGAGAGAGGCTATCCGCCGGCGGCAGCCAGATCGCATTGCCGAACTGGCGCGCAGGTTTTTGGAGTCTGTCAGCAGCGCTCGCGACCGTTGAGCACATTGGCAGAAGACGCTGCGGAAAGCTCTTGAAGAACGTCGATTCCCTCAGTCGGCCTCGGCACGGAAGGATGCGGATAAAGATAGAGTCTCTTTGTGAATGCATATCTGTCGGTGCTGCTTGCGAGCATCACGACTTTCGCCGTCACGAATATTGATGATGCGTTTTTGCTGACGTTCTTCTTTGCCCGTCGCATTCCAGTTCGGCGCATCGTGGCCGGCCAGTACGTGGGCTTTGCGGCCATCGTTGGCCTGAGTCTCATCGCAGCTTGGGGCGCTTTGGTAATACCACATCGGTGGATTCATTGGCTGGGAGTGCTGCCGGTTGCGATAGGCCTCAAGCGCCTGCTGCAATCACGCCGGACCAGTACCGAACAGCCGTCGGTCGGCACGGAGAGTGTTTCGTCCATCGCTCTGCTGACGTTGTCGAACGGGGCTGACAACATCAGCGTGTACATCCCGTTCTTCGTCATGGGACGGTCGAAGCTGTGGCTGATCCTGCTGGCGTATGCCGCGCTGGTTGCGCTGTGGTGTTACGTGGGCAGATGGCTGGGAAACCACTTGCTCACTCTGCGTTCAGCAGAGCGGTGGGGCCATTGGGCTATACCCCTGGTATTTGTTGGGATGGGGATTTATGTCCTGAGTTCGTGAAATCTAAACAGCAAAGATAGAAGCGTTTCCAAAGCCGCAGGATATGGAACCTATCTGAAAGCAGAGTGAAAGGACACGCGCACGTGCAACTGAGGAGGTTCACATGAAGCTCGTTAGGTTTGAGGATATCAACGGCAGGGAAACGTTCGTCAACCCCGATCGCGTCAACCACGTTAGCGATTACGGAAGCGGGACAACCGAAATCAACTTTGGCGATAAGGAAGCGAGCGTATTCGTCGCCATGGAGGTCTCAGGAGTGGCTTCAACATTGCTGAAAGCAGGGCCCCACAGTTGAACTGCCCCAAGATGTCTTCCATCACACGGGTGAGGACTAGTAATGCTGGGCGCGCAGCGTAGAAAGGCGCTGTCCCCA
>CAVOWU010000002.1:0-2193668 GCA_963700225.1 uncultured Acidobacteriota bacterium | reverse complement strand
GGCTGCTTTGGAAACTGCCCGGAGTGGAATTCGGATCAATGCTATTTGTCCCGCAGTGATCGAAACTTCCATGGCCGAACGGCTATTTGGCGCCCCGCAAGTTCACCGGAAGGTTTTGAGCTACCATCCGATCGGCCGTTTTGGAAAAACCTCAGAAGTTGCAGAGGCCGTAGTTTGGATGTGCTCTGATCGCGCGTCCTTTATGACTGGCCAGTCGCTGGTCCTCGACGGTGGATTCCTGGCGGGGCAGAATTCTCCCAGCTAACTGCGGTTGTCAGCTGCGAGTCCGCTGACGTCCGGAGGTCAAGAGGTTTGAAAGGCGAGGTCGCGAGGGGAGCCACACAAAGCAGCCCAATTGAGTGAGAGAGAATCTTAAACTCGGGATGGGTTGGAAATCGCCGGGATTTCAGCGCGATCCTTCAGGACAATTCCGAAAAAACCTTTCTTGTTAGGTCTCCTGAGATCCGGATGAAGCGGCTCCGACTCGCAGATCAAAGATCGATGGCCCGTATGAGCTTTTCCAAAGGAATGAAAGCCCCAGTTTGCGTCGATGTCATCGACAACGATCGCCCCGCCCGGTTTCAGGTTCGCCCAAGCGCGATCCATTTCGAATCGTACATTTCGTTCACTGTGCAGGCTGTCGTGAATGAAAAGATTTAGCGGATCGACTTTTGACAACAGGGGCTGCAGCCTTCGTCTACTCGATCCTTCGATGTAGGTCCAGCGCGCGCGCTGATTCTTCCCCACCGCGACCCCTACCTGTTGCTTTAGGTCCGGATCCAAAGGAGGGAGGTCGATGCTCCACAGATGTCCGGCTCTTTGCCTCTCCAGCCCCTCGAGAACGAATCGGGAGGTCAATCCGTGGCCAACACCAGTTTCAATCACATTCTGCGGCTTCAAGTGGGCAGTGAGGCACCAAATAGCCCGCACAAGACCAGCATCGCCATCGTTCCAAGTGCCAAAACTCATAGGGCCAACGCGGATACCACTCTCTCTCATGGCCTCGATCACGATCGGCCATAGAGCATCGAACTCTGCTGTTGCGTTGCAAGGCCACGGGATACCAAGCAACTCGTGAAGGTGGCGTTCCCAGTCACCGTCGGCCTCATAACTGAAGATCGGAGTCTGGCGCTCGCGACGTTCATCGTACCTTTCGTGGATACGGATCCATACCTCAACAGGATCGTTCGCGATTGCAGAGATTAGCTGCGTCGGATGTTTCGCAAGTTTCTTGAGGGCTCTCCTGATCATCGTTAAGTTTTCCCCCTACTCAGACAATTGAACGTATCTCGCGGCAAGAATACGCTGCAGAATGCGGAATATCGAGGACATTAGAAGTGTCGGGATGCGACCGGAATTCGCGCATCCGATCAAAGGGTGGCGGAACCCCTTCAAATCACGCAGAAGCCATTGGGCTGCGCTTCGGGGTTCGGCCAATCAGTTGCCGGGTCGGGCACTTGAATCCCAAAGATCAAGTCTCTACGCTAGACTAATGAAAAAGTTCCTAAGGGACTTGTGGACGCGCGGGATTTTACGCGGGATCCACTACCGCGATCGCCATTCCCGGTTTGACCAGCTGTACCGAATCCAGGACCCCTGGCACATGGAGAATGAATCGGAACAATTCCGGTTCGAAGAAACAAATCGCCTTATCTTAAAGCAAATTGGTCCCGTCCATACCCTGCTCGAAATCGGATGTGGTGAAGGACACCAGACAGCAAAACTCGCGGATCTTAGCAATCGACTTTACGCAATCGATATATCGGGAAGAGCGGTAGAACGCGCAAGACAGAAATGTCCTGGAGCAACTTTCGACGTCGGCGATATCTTTGGTGCTCCTATCCTCTTGGCGACGCCGCGCTTCGATCTCGTTGTGGCGTGCGAGGTGCTGTACTACATGCGGGACATTTCTTCGGTGTTGACACGAATGGGACAGCTCGGACGTTCTTGCTTTGTAACGTATGTAGACTCAGAGCGCCCTCAACTTGCCTCTTTGTTGAATCGAATACCCCATCTTCAAACCACAATATTTGAACACAATCACATCGTTTGGAACGCTGCTTGGTGGTCTCTCGATTCTGACCATGAGGCGGGTCAGGCGAGATGAATTTGATCCCAGTCGTGATCTGCCTTCGAGAACAACCAGTCCGCAGAACTCTCACTGAGGCGTTGCCGGACCGATTCATCGGAAGCAACACAGTTCGGCCTTTCGGTCCTCACGCAGTGAAACCCTGCTTTCGATAAAATCGCTGCAAATTCAGGAATGGATGTCGCACACTGAATTGCAGCCACATTATTGCCAAAGAACTCAAGGGCAAAAGCTAGAAGGTCCCTGACCGTGTTTCCGTCGTGCCGCTCCGCCATCAAGTCCACGATGATGCCGATTGGCAGTTCGACCGATTCAGCCTCGCGCAGAACGATATAACCGACCGGAAGGCCGTTCCGCGATGCCAAGAAACAACGATACTTGAGTTGAGGACACTGACGAAAACGCCAATTTAGGAATTTACTATC
This sequence comes from uncultured Acidobacteriota bacterium, assembly GCA_963700225.1. Classification (GTDB taxonomy): domain Bacteria; phylum Acidobacteriota; class Terriglobia; order Terriglobales; family Acidobacteriaceae; genus Sulfotelmatobacter. The sequence goes on along the minus strand of CAVOWU010000002.1, from coordinate 2,191,154 downwards.
TCGCTCGAATGCTATCGGAAAACCTGCACTGATACGCCGCCATAGCAGCTCGCTCTCGGGGCCAAATCGATCCGTTTCGAAGATTGTTGTGTCACGACGTTGCGAGGGCGCCCGTCCGAGTGCATTTCTCATCGAAACCAAAATATTGCCAGTTCCAGACAACAGTCGATGAATCATTAGATAACGGCACAACCGGCGGGCCAATGAGTTCAAGCGAGGATGGTAGGCCGTTCGTATTCGAAGGAAGCGCTCCACCGTTCGACCATTGAGACGACCAATGCGCGAATATAGTTTCACCTCACCCAGGTCCACAGCACCAAGTCTTTCAGCCATACGACGGGTCGCCAAGGCCATAGTCAGAGTAACAAGAATCGGCCAATCCTTGGAGACCTCGGCATACAGCTTGTGTCCCAATCCGAGCCCGCGATAGGACTGCAAGATCATCACGTCAACGATCCAGCCAGCACGATGCGTTACACCGTCGATTTCAATGTCTCCCGCCTGAACGGCGATCTGCCCCACGACCCTCCCGCTAGTCTCAGCAATCCATACTGGAACGAAATCGGTGTCATCACCAAGATAAGGATTATTTACGAATTGCCAATTCCAGCGCTCTCGAGCTTTGAACGGGGCCAGTTCACCGTACGACTCCTCGATGAAAGTCGCGATCGCGGGATAGTCTGATTCGCGCGCACGGCGAACGTTAACGACTCCTCGAGCTTGATCCAACGGCTCAGCGATTGCTGAATGGGTTAACAAGTCGTCGACCTTCTCTGGTCAAATCCAATCTGCGAAAGTTCAGTCACTGCACTGCAGAAGATTGCTTCTCGTCAACAAAAAGCTGTTCGAGTTCTTTTCTTGCGACCTTACCGGTTGCCGTCATCGGCAAAGCCGACATGATTACGAATCTCGATGGCCGTTTGTATGCAGCGAGACGATTGGCGGCGAACACCTCGAGGTCAGTAACCTCAAGGACGGCGCCCGGCAAGGGCTGCACAAATGCTACGACCTCCTCATCGCCCCTCTCCCAGCGTCCGATCACGGCGGCCAGAGCGACGGCGGGATGTGTTTTTAGCATGGCTTCAACTTCAGCGGGATAGACATTGAAGCCCGAGCGAATTATCAGCTCTTTCGTGCGACCAATGACAAAGAGGTTCCCAGCCTCCAACTTCGCAAGGTCGCGAGTATTGAACCACCCGTCAGAATCGACGGCATCGCTCGTTCCTTCAACATCCCGATAGTATCCCTTCATCACATTTGGACCGCGTACACGCAACTCTCCGACCTCTCCCGGTGCCACTTCTCTTCCATCGGGTCCAATGAACTTTGCATCGACACCCGGTAACAATGAACCAACAGAAGTGTCGGTCCGCGGCTCTTGAATTCTCGTTTGCGCAATGGTGGGCGAGCATTCTGTTATGCCATAACCGTTGTGGAGCGGCATTCCGAAGAGTTGCTCAGTGGCCGATTTGGTCGCAAAATCGAGTGGTGCACCCGAAGACGAGATAATCCTTAGGTCAGGGAATTGCAACGATTTCAGCCCCCTCAACTTTGCATACTGGAGGAACTGTGAAAACATCGAAGGGACCCCCAAAACGACCGTCAACTTGTTCTTCTCGATCGCAATCCGCGCGGCCATTGGATCGAAACGGGGCTCAAGATAAACGGTTGCTCCACTAAGAAGCGAGCCCAGAAGCACGACAGAGAGTCCGACAGCGTGCGTCATCGGCAAAACGCCGAACATTCGATCATGGCGGGTCAGGGCGCGAATCCGGGCTGACGCGGCCGCTATAAAGAGCACGTTCCCATGGGTCAGCATGACACCCTTGGGAGTTCCGGTCGTGCCAGAGGTGTAGATGACCGCTGCCACTTTGTCAGCACTTGATAGCTCGGACGACTCAGGGAACACATTTTCGTTAAGGGGTCCGACACCTAACGCCCCCAGTTCGAAGGCCTCTTCGATCAACGCACCTTGTCGTTCGGCCAGCTCCAAAACGCTCCCTGCAACGCCTGGTGCGAAGATCACGCGACGCGCGCCGCAATGCTCTTGAATTGATCTTTGTTCTTGCGCTGATAGCCGAGTGCTGACCAACACGGGCCAAGCTTCGAGACTCGCCACCCCCAGCAGAAGCGCCACGAACGCCCGGCTGTTTTCGCCCACAATCATCACTCGGTCGCCAGGCCGCACACCAAGAGAGCTAAGCCAAGAACGCGTTTTCAAGACGATCGACTCCAGTTGCGAATATGTCCAAACGATGTCGCCATCGACCACCGCCGGATGATCCGGCAATTGCGCAGCCCAAGGCTTAACTACGTCACATATTCGCACAGAGAGGTCCGTCATTCGTTAACCGTTTGGATCGGCCAAAGAGCACTCAATTACGATCTGCCGATCCTTTCAGTTTTCGCGCGACGAACGCGACCAGGTGATCAATCGAGTCGAGATTGGCCGGAACAACCTCTTCGTCCATCACTGTAATTGAGAACCGTTCTTGAAGATACATAACGAGTTGGATCACGCCTGTGGAATCGACGATTTCCCCCAAGAGTGACCCATCGTTTCCAAGTCTGTCGGCGCGGCCGGAGAGGAAGGTCGTAACTATAAAATCACGGATTTCACGATCAATGTCTGTTGCTTGCATGTATGAGGCCACCTCATGAATAAAAGTGCCGAGCATTAAAGTTGTTGACCGCCTGTTAAAAAGCTGGCCAACTAGTGCACCGTCAGATTTTCCGGGGTCGACGAACTCGTTCGATTTCCATCGGAGCGCGATTCGCAGTCATCTGAAGCGTCGACTAGCAGCCTGCGAGATTCAATTCCATCTCTCGAATCGCAGTATGAAGGCCGTATGAGAGTGAGATCCCCGTCGAACGGCGAAGCGTACCATGTCTCTGCGTATGACAGCGCTTTGTGTAATATCGGGTCCGTTGCCTTGAACGCAAAAAGTGGGGTCGGGTACTTTCTCACATATGGACGCCCGTCAGCCCAGATTCTACGGACGCTCGGAGGAAAACCCAGTACCTCAAGAATATGGCTGCCCGCTCGCTCAGCATGGCGATATGAGGCGGCTAACAACGTCTGCATGATGGCGGGGTCACCATCTTTGGCTATCATGTCCGCTATAGTCGATCTTCGAAGGCCCGTCTCATCCGCAGGTTCATTGCGAACAACAGCGTACCCTAGCAACTTCCCATTCTTAGAGCAGCCGAGTAGTCGAACACTGCCTCTATCACCCGGAACCTCAAAATGCCATCGCAGCATGGCCGGCCTACGATCTGCGATCAAAGTGGTTTTTTCGTTTACCTTTTCTATCCACAACTGCTGAAAAGCTTCTCCGAGGTCTCCAATGCCCATTTCTGTCACTGTGAAATCTCCCGAAGCACCATGAGGACACCGACGACGCAAAAACCGATCAGCTCTAACAAATAGAGAGGCGAGCGTTCCACCTATAGCCGAAAGTGTCGGCCCGATTCTCAGCTCCTTTAGTAGAGCCTGGACAAAAGGGCGGGGTCGCAAAACCCAAAACAAGACAGATTCATAGTCCTCGTGTGGTAGCGGCTCGGACTTGAAGGCTCGTCCAATCTTTCCAACGGGTGCGATCTCCCCGGTTGACACGAAGAGATCTATTTCACTTTGCCGAAAATAGGCTGCGACTAGGCTCACTCCAAGAGCACGATATGGCGGCTCCACCACCAAGCCATGTGCGGTAACCGACACGAGCGTTTTCTCACCGTAGCGGTAGAGCTGCGCAATGTTCCCGAGGTAACCCACCACCTTGCCTTGCGCTTCGAGCACCCATCCAATTGGACGCTTAAGCCCGGCTTGGGCGAAAGCCGGATTGTTTTTCCACAAGCGTTCCCAGTTCTCGATCGAATCTGCCGCCAAACCCCAGCGTTGCTTGAGTGCAGCGACGGATTCGAAGTCTGAAAAATGAGCCTCTCGAACCTTCGCCGGAGCAACGTTCCCCGTAGCGGCACCGAGCGGAGCCCCCCCCGAACTGGTGGGCGCCTGTCTGCGAGCCCTGATAACCGCTAAGAGCGCCGCCAATAGTCGCCTTTCAATCGATTCCATGGAGTTTTTGCCGCCTAAGCCACATCGTTATGCGCCTGATGCGATGAACCCCGCGATCGCCCGAAACCCACGAAAGTGGACGCTTCAATCTTGCGGGAACTCAGGTAACCCAACCAGTTTCGATACACAGCAATCGCCGAAGATTGCCACGGATGGTTCAGCCCCGAAAGTACAGACTCGGGGAAGGAGTCGATTACACCTTCGCATCGATTGGAAAGAGCGACCCCTCGGAACCTCTCTAATACCTGAAACGCTGTTCCATCGAAGTACCCGCGAGGCATGGGAGGATAGTTGTCCCTTTCGCCCCGCAAAAACCGCTTGATGTCTCGACGATATTCCTTTAAGAGCGTTTCAGCACCGTACTCCGGATGGCCCTGAAAGTGGACAAATAGACTTTTGTCTCTTTTCTTCACAAAAGAATCGACCCCCGCGTCTTCTGACTTGGCGAGAACGAAATAGCCCGACGGACTCAACTCATCTTGCCTTATCTCATTCCACCTGGAATGAGGAAATTGAATTGTGCGAGGTAGTCCAGTCATCAGCAAATGATCAGAAGTCATTGCGGCTTCAAATACTCCAAATTTCTTCTCCCTTAAAGGATGGCGTCGAATTCCATCATAATGAAGCACGCTAGCGTGTGCCGCAAGACACGAGAGGATCGCGGAATTCGTTGAACGGGAAGCCCAATCGAATACTCGTACGAGCGAATTCCAATATGGCTCATTCTGCAGTTCGGCACTATGAGGCTCGGTGCCTGTCACAATCACGCCGTCAAGGTGATCGCTCCAGAGATCGTCTAATGGAAGGTAGAAGCTATTCAAGTGCCGTTCGCCGCGTTCCGTTCGAGGTACCCCGGTCAACGAATACAGTTTCAAGTACACCTTCTTGTTGCCGGATGCAGTATCCAAAAGATTGAAGAACTGGAATTCAGTGTCCTCAAGAGCAGCATCGGGCATGTTGTTAATCAGCGCGATGGAAATGCTATCTGCAAGTCGTGCCTGACCACGAATAGCCGTGTCCGCACCCGGGTTTTGGCGATTCAACCACTGCTTTGGTACCCGGTCGCCTTCGATAATTAACGGCATAATTCTCCTCCAACCGAACTACTGCTTCTACTTTTTCGTTGCTTCTAACGCTTGAGAAAGATCGTCGAGGATGTCATCAATATGCTCGATCCCTACAGAGAGCCTAATCATTTCCGGAGTCACGCCGACTTTAACCTGTTCTTCGGGAGTCAACTGACGATGTGTTGTCGAGGCTGGGTGGCACGACAATGATTTAGCATCTCCCATATTCACCATTCTCTTGAACAGGGTTAGGGCATTGAAGCACTTCGTCCCTGCCTCAAACCCGCCCTTGACCCCAAACGTCAATAGAGAGCAGCGTCTTTCTCCCAGATACTTTTGCGCCATCGGATAGAGTGGATTATCGGGGAAGCCGGCATAATTCACCCAGTCAACGAGTGGATGAGCTCTCAGGAACTCGGCGACCTTCCGTGTATTTTCCACATGACGCTCGACGCGAAGTGCTAAGGTTTCAACGCCTAACAGGAAGAGGAAGCCATTAAATGGAGACAGCGTGGCGCCGGTATTGCGCTGGCAAACCGTGCGGCAGCGCGCGACAAAGGCAGAATCGCCAAAGTGGTCCACGTACACCACACCGTGGTAGGCAATCTCCGGTCGGTTGAACATGTAAAACTTATCCGGATATTGCCGCCAAGGAAATTTCCCACCATCTACAATCATGCCGCCAATACTCGTGCCATGTCCACCGATGAACTTGGTCATCGAATGAATGACAACATCCGCTCCATACCGGAACGGTTGCAATAGGATGGGCGTGGCTACGGTATTGTCCACTACGAGCGGAACACCGTGTTTGTGAGCTACTCTCGCCAACCCTTCTATGTCAGCGACGTTTCCAGCAGGGTTACCTATGCTCTCGCAATACACGGCCCTCGTATTTTCGTCGATTAGAGCCTCGACATCGTCTGGATGATCTGTCCTCGCGAAGCGCGTACAAATTCCCCGCTTGGGAAAAATATGTGCAAGGAGAGTATATGTTGCGCCATAAAGCTGCGGCAGGGAAACGATATTGTTTCCCGCCTCGGCGATATTGATCAGTGAATACTCTATCGCCGCCATTCCTGAGCTCACGCTCAGGGCATCCACTCCGCCCTCCAGTGCAGCAACCCTCTTCTCGAGGACCGTATTTGTCGGGTTACCAATCCGTGTGTAGATATTCCCCTGTACCTCGAGATTGAACAGCGCCGCACCGTGTTCTGCGCTGTCGAACTCGAAAGCTACAGTCTGATAGATCGGCACGGCTACGGCCTTCGTAGAAGGGTCGCCGTCATATCCACAATGAATTGCTATTGTCTCTGGTTTCATGCGTTCGACAGTTGCCCGACGTCTACCGTCGCTTGTAATGCGCACTTTCCTACTTCGTGAGGGTCATCGGCGCGGTAGGGCCTCGATGTGGCTCACCGATAAACGCCTTCGAGAGCGATCTGGCAATCGTGCGTGCGTTGAAATCCGCCCCGTATGCGAAGCGCATTACCGGCCCAAAGCTAGAAGCCGCAGCAACTCCCGCAAAGTAGAGTCCGGGAATCGAAGACTCGAATTGTAATGAGAGCTTCGGAGCACCTTTAACGGTTTTCAGATTGGAGCGGATTTCCGAGTTGAGAAATCCTAATCGCTCAACGTCGACCTTATATCCAGTCGCGGCGATGACATGGTCTGCGGACATTTCCCGCTCGGTTCCGTCTTCCGCTCGCAACTGGAGTCGGACCTTGCCCTGTTGGATCTCCGCCCGCTCAACCGAATAACCAAGTACTAGAGGTACCCTTCCCACAACTTTTTCCTTGATAAACCATCCTCCAGACGGGCCGAGAACTCTGTTCACGATCTTGAGGCGTAGCATTTGCGGGAAATGATGAAAAACTGACGGGTAATCAGCGTAAATCTTCGATCGCCAACCGGGACCAAGTCCAGTCTGAGGCCGTCGTATCTGATCCAACTTCGATGGCGATTTCTTGGGAGGCTGGCCGTGAAATTTCAACTCTCTTTGGCGCGCGACCAACTGAACGTCCACTCCAGCTTCGTGAAGTAAGCCGGCCCAGTCGAGCGCCGAGGCGCCAGCCCCGATCACCACAACCTTACGCCCACTAAACACGCCAAGTTCGCTGTGACGTCCGCTGTGCGACAAGAATTCCGACGGTAGATGCGCCAGTGTGTCGGGGATGTGCTCAAAGTGGGTAATCCCGACCGCGAGAACCAACCTCTTCGCGATCACCAACTCGCCGTCCTCGAGCCGAATTTGATAGCCCCCTTCTGCCCTGTCAACGTTTACAACGAGCTTATCCTCCAGATCCGGCAGAATTCGCTCCTTAAAGGCAAGCCCGTATTCGGCGAAGGTATCCAGACGCACAGGAATCCCGGTGGCCGAATACGGTATGCCTTGCTCTGCACAGAAAGCTTCGAGAGTGAGCCGACCGCTTGGGTCTGAAATGTTCGAAGCGAACCCATCAGACTTGAGCAACATTCCCTTCGGCATGTGAGCCCGCCAACTATCCATAGGCCGTCCGAAGATTCGAAACGGGACACCCCGATGCCGAAGATGTGCCCCAATGGAAAGTCCATATGGACCAGCGCCAATGATTACGGTATCAGTCATAAAGGTTTGTTTTGCTCTTCAAATTCGAGGGGAAGGAGAAGTCAAGTACTGAAGGGGGAAAACTTAATACGATTCTAGCACAGAGACGCTACCGCGGAACTGAGGCATAACCCGATACAAATCAAACAGTTACACGTTGTCGCTCTGCTTGTTGTGCTTAAAGCGAGCAGATCACTTGTGCGATCCGCTCGCCGGCACGGCCGTCCCACAGTGGCGGAATTGTGCCCTTCTTACCTTTACCTGCCAAGATGTTGTTCAATTCTTTGCTGAGCCTGGTTCTATCGTCCCCGACCAGAATATTCGTTCCCATCTCAACCGTTATTGGCCGCTCAGTATTGGGGCGCAAAGTCAAACAGGGCACTCCCAGATAAGTAGTCTCTTCCTGTATTCCGCCCGAGTCAGTGATAACAACAGCCGCGCGACTCTGCATAGAAAGAAATTCTATGTAAGGCATTGGCTCGAACAAATGTAGACGTTCGGCCCCGATTCCAAACTGCGCAATGCGCTGCCGTGTTCGAGGATGCACGGGAAAAATGATGTCTAGTTCTTCGCCAATGTCTACAATCGATTGCAACACGCGTTCCAGATTCTCGCAATCGTCTACATTCGATGGCCGATGCAGCGTGACTAGAGCAAAGCGTTTGCCTGTTCCGTTCTCCGGGCTTCTATGGGCCGCTGGCAAGAGACGTATCAGAGAATCGATCATTACATTTCCGGCGCGGTGAATCGACTCGGGCCGTACGCCCTCACGTTTTAGGTTAACGTCGCCGTCCTCCGAAGGAGTAAACAGGAGGTTCGAAAGGCGATCGGTAACAATGCGGTTTATCTCTTCTGGCATTGTGTTATCAAATGATCGTAGTCCCGCTTCGACGTGCGCCACAGGCACAAGCAACTTTGAACAGACCAATGCCGCTGCAACGGTCGAATTAACATCACCGTATACCAGGACAAGATCGGGCCGTTGGTCGATGACCACAGGTTCAAAACGGCGCATTATTTCTGCCGTTTGCGAAGCGTGGCTGCCGGACCCCACTTCGAGATTGAAGTCAGGGTCGGGAATCTCCAATTCCGTGAAGAACACATCCGACATATTGCGGTCGTAATGTTGCCCAGTGTGAACCAGCGTTTGCCGCAGTCCCCTCTCCCGGATTGCTCGCAGCACTGGAGCTGCCTTCACGAAATTCGGACGGGCACCAACAACGTGAAGTATGTGATTCACGGGACCTGCCCGTCGCTGTCGCTTAAAGGAATGGTGGAAGGTTGATTCTTATCTGGAAACGACATTCTCGATCTTTGCTCCTTACGAAGAAACGATTCGAACTCTCTGCTCACAGCCTTTGATTCTCCTGACAGATAACCCCAGGCAAAACCGAACATCCTCGTCATCGCCGCTACAAGGTAAGGTCTTTCTCTAAATCTACGGGCGCATTTTGCAATTTCGAAGAGCGGATCGCTACCAAAAGAGTAATCCATTCGCCCCAAACGAAATGAATTTTGGATCGGCCTACTACCGGCTCCGGTGTGCTTATGGTGGAAAATCTTTAATTCCGGAATCGATTCGATCTTCCACCCTTTCATCTTCGCGCACGTTTGTGCGTACCAGTCTTCTCCGCCATATTTCAAAACAGCGTATCCTTCGATCGCCTCGTAACATTCCCGGCGAACGAGCTGGGCGGCGTGGGGAACATTGCTGACGCTGTTAAACCAACGACTATGAAATCCGGATCCATTGTCTTCGTGCACGAATCCACTGGCCAAACCCAATTCAGGACACAACAGAAAACGTTTTGTCAATTCCTCGAAGTATGTGTCTTCGAGCGAAATATCGGCGTCTAGGTTCCCAATAAAGTTGTACTCTACTCCTCGCAGGAGCTCTTCGGCCCTTCGGAGAGCAATGATCTTCGACCGAAAGCTGTGTCCTGGCGGCCTGGTTACGCGCACTAGCTTTACGAGCTCATTCTTATCGGCATAGTTTTGAACGATCTGTTCGGTGCGATCTGTGGAATTATCACTGGCGATCACCCATCTCCGCGGCAGCAGTTTTTGCTTGAGAACACTCCGGATGGTGTTCTCAATATGTGCTTCTTCGTTGTATGCCGCTGTCAGCAATACATACGAATCGGAATGAGGGTAGTTCGAAGGCATAAGAGTTAAGTCCGTGAAGGAGATTGTATGCAGACTTGCACAGCGAGGTTGACGCAATCATCTAGGCCGCTTATCGCGCCGCCGAGATTCTTTTTGACGTTAAACGCTTCTCATGACTTCTTCAAGGAGTCTATTCACGTCTTCAGACCGCATGACTTTGTGTTCTTTACGTCGTATGTACTTAAAGTACATCTGCTTCAATCTGCGAATGTAGAGCGGAATGTTTGATCGAGTAATTCTGATACAGGTCGTTTGGATCGGCAAGAACTCGTTCCAGATGCGTTTAACGAATCTGCAACACTCAAAAAACTCTGGTGGAAGGTCAAATGCTTGATACGTGTTGTGAATGCACAGAGCCGAGATCGCGTAGTTCTTCATTCCCCGCTTCATTGCTCGCAGGCATATGTCGGTCCCGTACAGATGAAAATGAGGTAACCCTTCATCGAATCGCAAGCCTGAAGACTTCCTCATAACAAGCACGATCTCGTCGAGGGTTTGAACCTCAATGGGTTCGGACGGGACACCGATTATTCCAATGCCGGAGGAATAAATATAGCCATGAAATTTGCGATCGGACGTTATACCCCAGCAGCCCAGCACGCCCCAGTCTGAGTCTTGGGCTTCCAAATATGTGAGGCTCCGCTCAAGCCCCGAGGTCCACCACGAAGGAAAGAACATGTCCTGATGGCAGAATATGATCAAATCATTGGTGCTTTTGTCGATTGCGTTGTTGTATGCCACCGTCGCAGAACTGAAGTTCTCTTGAAGAATGATTTGATGAGGATGCGGTGCAACAACGCAAGGAGACGAAAGAAAGTTCTTCTCCAAGACATCTCGGTTATTTACAGCCACGACGAAGGTGATTGCCGCAGCTCCGGCCTCAGCGTTCACCGGAACGGGCCTCAAGACCTCACCGCCAGAGGAGAAAGTACAGGGTCTTCTTTAACGTCGCCTGCAGTCACCCGCAATTCTGGACTCTGTGACTTAAGGAGCGTCGACTGACGTCGCTCCATGCGAACAGAAGTCATCATTGCCCATACCATAGTCAACACAGAGTACCAAACCACGATCGTCTGGTCGAAATAAGAGACTCCCATAAACGCAACCGTATTAGCGAAAAGGGAGGCCCCTAGAGCCCAAATGAACAGTCGTTGCTTGCGGTCTTCAGCCAATATGCGAGCCCTTCCAACGTATTTGAAAGCAAAAACGATAGTCGTGACAAAACTAACAAGCGGCAGCAGCCCAGACTGATCGGCGATGGCCACGTACTGATTGCATAGGTCCCACATGTCCCAGCCCCAGTCTGCATAGCTCTTGGTTCCAACTAGAACCCATTCCCCAAAATGTACAATGCACTGATTGAGTAGCTGGTATCGGTGATAAGAGGATGAACTGCCGGTCAGATCGATATCCGAGATCAAGTGCCAGACAGGCGACTTCATGTATAGATGAAGTAGAAGGAGGGCTCCCACCACTCCCCATCGGATTATCCGCAAGCTCCGACGTAGCGGCCAAAAACAAAGTCCAACAACTCCCCCGATCAAACCGAACAGAGCCGTGCTTGAGCTCGCTGAGAATGAAATTAGCAGCGAGGCGACCATTCCCACAACGGCGTACTTGCGATCCGTCTTATCCATCCACCAGAGGCCGATGAACAGCGGAAACAAGACCCCCCCGAACGTTCCACCTAATATTGGGTGTCCAAATGGTCCGGCCGCCCTTAACACTCCATCTCGAACAACATCCGATCCCAAGACTTGGGCGCGCGCTCCGCCTAGTGTCGAGTAGAGGAGGTTTACCCCGGTGAACTTCTCATAAGCCATGATCACGGCAACCAGGGCAGCGACACCTGCGAGAACCTTGATCGCATGCCTCACATCGTCTGAATCGCGAATCAAGTGTCGTAGCAGAAAATAGAGACCAAAGGCCGACACAAGGTTCCCTAACTGGAAAACCAACTGTGCCCATACCCTCCACAACAACATTCCGTTGATCAGAGTGAACAAACTCAAGGCGATTATCGCCTTGTCGATGATGTTCAATCCTCCACTGAAGATCGACTCGTTCCGTGAGAATTTGTCGCGCAGAAGCCTCACAAAACCGAAGATTGCAAGGATCCGGAGCATTGGGAAGTGTATCCCAGCAAGGAGGAGCACCTGGTCCGGTGGAACCAATATGGCCGCCAGCAAAAACGCAGGCAAGGCCTTCCTTCGATCACAGACGCATATCACCACCCCAGCAATCAGGATCGCGAGCAACACAACCGGACTGAGGAAGGTATGCTGTACGCCACCACCGAATCTGAGGTTTTGCGGCTCCATTTTAAGATGTTCTTCGTTTGGATCGCTCAAGCAGACATAACTCAAGCGAGAAATCGGTCAGCGTTCGCTAACGGCGAAAGACGGCACCCGAAATAATGCTTTCCGCTCCTCCGGAGTAATCGCCCCAAAAAGCGAGAGTACACAATACACACAGAAGGACAGAATGCACAGCAGTATGAGCGTAAGGAGACTGTCGACGTAGCGGCGCAACGAGAACAGAATTATAGCCTGAACAGTTGCGCAAAGCAGCGGTCGCAAGAAGCCGTGCGATATGAGCTGCCACAATGAGAATTGCAGCATGCGAGTGACTTGGTAGACGAAAAAGGGAACCACGAGAGCCTGTGGGAGCAGCGCTGCAACTGCAGCACCATTAATTCCATATTTGGGGATCAACAATAGATTAGCCGCCAAGCTAATTATCGACGACGCACAAGCGTAAGCAGCCGGCCTCCATGCTTGTCCCACTCCTAACGAACTAACGGTGGCCACCGCGCTGGCTGCGTTAGCGAGGGTTGCCAATCCCAGCAAGCTGAGAGCTACGGCACCCTGCGCTGCATATTCTGGTCCCAACCAGTAGCGGAGGATTGGCCCTGGCACGGTTACAAGCACAGCCGTAATAGGGAGTGTAACGATCATTAGTATCTTGGTCGATCGTAGATATAGTTCATGAACCTTGTTGTATGCACCCATCGAGTGTAGTTCGCTGGTGAATGGAAACACCACTGATGTGATGTTCGCTACACCAACTGCTGCCTTCTCTGAGATTGAAGAGGGCAATGTATAAAATGCCACCGCTGCAAGGGGCATGTAGTAGGCCAAGATGAAACGATCTACGCGGGCGACGATTAGAGCAAAAAGCGCTGAGAGAAGAAGTGGGAGAGAGAAGGAAAACAGCTTGCGGAATGCGGACGGGCTAAAGCTTGGAATCAGGTTCAATCCTGGTATCAGTTTGCGGCTGATAGCGGCAAAGGCCGCAACCGCCAGGAGGTTTGATGCAAGTGTAACCATCAATACCGCCCGAATCGAATACCCAAGTGCAAGAACGACCACCGGCCCTAAGCACCGTACTGTTCCAGCAAGGACATTTACTAAATTGACTATTTCGAAGCGTTGCAAAGCGCCGGGCAAGGCCGAGATGGCCTCCAGGAGCATCGACGTGAATAAACCAAATGCAGCTATATAGATCGCAAAGCTAACTACCGAGCCATTGACTTCTGGTCCACCCTTAAAAAATAGCCTACCGATCGTTGCTTGTGGCCCTATCAATGCGACGAGTCCGATGACTCCCGCGATGATGCAAGTCGCCCAAGCAGTTTGAAAGAGTCGATTGATCTCTTGAATATCGCCCTTCCAGAAAAGCTCGGATACATACTTTGTCAGGGCGCGCCCAATGCCCAGGTTCAAGAGGCCGGCAAAACCTGCGGTGATTTGAACAAGAGCCAAGATGCCGAACAGCTCCGGACCAAGGTGATGAACAGTGTAGGGAGCTGTGACAAAAGTCAGGATAAGTATGAAGGCTTGCCCTGCATAGTTCGTGAGTGTGTTGGAAAAGAAGCGCCGACTGACGCTCGCCTCTGATTTAGGACTAACTACTTGCATACAGCGATTCCTTCGTCTGACAGAGGTGCGGCGTTTGAACCATGACGGTTTGCGACGCTCTCCAAGAACGGTAATAATTCGTTTGCAAAACGCTCCTTTGTGAACACTCCGTCGGTCCATGCTCGGGCGCTCGCACCCATTCGCCTTGCGAGTGCCGGGTTCTCGTCGAGGTATCGAATTCTCTCCGCCAGTTCCGTTATGTCACCAACTTTGTACATCAGGCCATTGACGCCTTCTCGGATCAATTCTGGGTTGGCCCCGCTTCTGGCCGCGACCACGGGCTTCCCCGCCGCCATGCCCTCTACGGTCACTCTCCCGAAGGCCTCACACCTGGAACACATTAGCACGACATCCGCGCTCTGGACGTAGGGGAGCCGGTCAACGACAGATCCGATGATCGAAACTCGATCCTCAAGTTTGTATTCTCCGACCAAGCGCTCCAGTTTCTCCCGGTATCCAGGATTGCTCCGCCCAATGATAAGGAGTTCAGCGTCAACCCCCATGCGGCTCAATTCGGACATTGCCCGCACCGCATCCTCTTGTCTCTTGCCTTCGGATAACCTGCCGACAATGATGCACCGCAGTCGATGCCGCTTTGGAGGTACGGACTCAGTTTCATTTCCGGAGATTCTACTATCTGGCCAATATGGTCTGCGATGTACGGATTGGAACATTACGGTGAGCTTTGAGGGATCAATGTGCCGCGCAAACGCGTCGGCGGTGATTTGCGAAACTGCGATACAAGCCGATGATGAATTGATGACTTTGTAAGAAAGCGTCGAGCCGAAGTCGAACGTCAATCCATGGTCTTCATATCCGAGTTCGTGCAGATGCCAAACGTGCGGGCGCCGAAGGATGGCTGCTAAGACGGCACCGAATGCAACCGTCATCGTATTGGAATAAATGAGATCGGGCTTCCACTTTCGGAGTTGCCAAACCGCGGGGATGCTCAGCAAAAGATTCCGAGCAGCGACCTGAGTCCGTTTCCAACCTGAGTTGTGGCCCATCCATGGCCAATAAGGCAGGCTCCGGTAAGGAATGCCGAGTGTCTTCAGGTCCTCACCCAGACCGAGGTCGCCGGGCATGAACACAAGACATTCGACTTCGCGCTCCTTAAGGCACTCGAGTGTCTCGAGTAGGACTTCCTCAGCCCCACCCCTACCCGAGCTATGGGATATAAAGCAGACTCGCATTTCGTGAACTCCTGATTGGACGCTATTCCTCGGAGATGCTCAGCTCAGTTAGTGTCTCGCAAACCATTTTCTCTGTTGACGCACACACGTCGAAATACTCCATGCCTTTACCTCTTGTTGTAACGTTCGCTAAGCTACGGAGGAAAAGCCGATCCGGATGGGATGTTTGACAATAAAAGTCTCCTTGGCTGGTGAAGAAAACAAAGTAGTGATACCCGAGTCCACCCAGATACTCGAAGCCGCCCCAAACTTCTTCTTTTAGCGACGTCAACAGCCGAGGAAACCATTCGAAGTAGATGGTTGGTTTATACGAAGTCAGCAGAACTGATGCCGATCGTAGGACGGAGAAATCGTAGCCCTCCGTGTCAACCTTGATCAAACTAAGAAATCCATGGTCTCCTGCAAAGGATGAAGCGACTGTGTCTAACCGAACCAATCGCGTATGGACGGACTCTGGGGTCAAATGCTCAAGTGCCAAACAAACGGAGGGGTTCGCACGACCATCGTCAACCAATGACACCGCAACACCTTCATCTTCTCCAATATAATGCTGCTCTACGCGAACACGTTCATTATTGCTATGGTTCGCTTTGCACAACTCGGCCAGGTCGCTGTCAGGTTCGATGCACAAGAACCAGCATTTCTTGGGACAGTGCTGCTCTATTATTGCCACGGTTTCGCCGATGTTGGCACCGACGTCAACGACGGTTAACTCTGAATTTTGGGGACGGACAGTTGCGATAGCTTCAACTGTTAAGCTGAGTGGGCGATTAAATTGAGGAAAAGCTTGCAACGTCGCAGGCAGGAAATGCTCCGCCGGCATAGTCAAGATCCGGCCGTAGGAGCGCGCTGTGACGATATGCCTTGCGCCAAGTTTGTGAGCAATCGGCTGAGCTACTCTCATAGCCGGGCGAGCAATACCTTTTACTACCAGGTGCGGACTGGCGGACAGAAGTCGCAGTCTATTAATCGCGCTGAAGCTGAGCTGAGCGAGGACGGACTGGGAGCGATTCATTTGTTTTCCTGTGGGGCGGTCCGCGGCCTTATACTCGCTCCGCCCAATCACCAAGTTGTTGAGCTGTCATGCCAGAATTAGTCGGGAATCCGAGGCCGAAAAGGAGTCGGGGGCTCGCCCACTTGGATGACTCTGAGTCAACATTTTAAAACACTCCAAATCGGCACGCCATGCAGAGAGGAGAGGTCGTCGCGGAAACAGGGGCCGTTACGCTTGTCAGGTTCGAGCCTCGCTGGCCCTTGTTACTGGACCACGGCAGTTAATCCGCTCGGCGCGGCTGGGCCACTTCCAGAAAACTGATAGGCTCCGATATCCCAGGGCCCGGAGGGACGATTAACCGTCTGCAATCTCCCGACTCCTGTGATCGTGTGATTTGAAATATTGTACGTCACGCCGTAAGAGGTGTCTTGCAAGCAGGCGCTCTTTGCTGCCGCATTCACGGCAGAATTTGTCGTCGCTTCGCTGCCGATGGTGTTGCAGAGCGAGGTTTCATTGCTTCCGGTGCCGACTGTCGAACCACTGGCTGAAGTTGGCTGGAAGGAATAGATTGCGCCGTTTGAATATCCTTGCGCCCCAGCGGTTGATTTGGATTGAGCTAGGTCTGTAGTAAAGTTTGCAGTTCCGTTCCACCATGAGGTACCGGTTAGCGTCGTGATGCAGTGCTGGTTTATGACGTTGCTAGTCATAACGGGATTTGTGCTTCGCCCGCAGACTCCTCCTGGGTTGCCAGAATCGAGTCCCGACTCCGCCGTGTTGTTGAACCAGTACGCGGTGCCCGTCGCACTTCCTAATCCCTCGTACACCTGCTGCATATTGCAGCCATCCATGTCAGGAAGGACATTATTGAAAGCATAGCTCGTTATCCCAGTGTTCGGTCCGAGCTGGAAGTCGACGACTCCGCAGTTATACCCGTGCTGAACGACGTTATTGTAAACGACGGCTCCGGAACCGGTTTCGCCGTTTGACTCGAACATGTTTTCGTGATCCGTTCCAGCATCCACGGAGAGCGTTTGCCATTCGATCAAGTTGTTGTGGAAATCGATCGGATTATCAATCACGTAGCTACTTCCGCCCATGTAGCCCACGTACTGCAAGAAAATCTGGCGCGGCCCTCCCTCTTGTGCGGTCATCGAGCACGGGCCATTGCCATTCGATCCTGGCGTACAAAAATCCCGGTTATCGATAACGTTGTGGTGGGTCGTTGAAGTATTGTCATCACCGTTTGTTGGCCAACTAATAAAGTGCGAAGAGTGCATGCCATCGTGCGCCACGTTTGCGCCGTGGAAATAGTTCTCGTAGAGATTTATATTCCGATTTCCGGTCTGGGTTACCATGAACGCCCAAACATTCTGAGAGCAGCAAGCCTGGTTGTTAAACATACCCGTGAACTCGAAATTGTCTACGTTCACGAATGCCCCGGCCATACTCATTTGCTCCGAACTCTGGCCGCTTCCAGAGATTATGGGGCGTGACCATGAGGATCCGGCATACCACCCGGGATCATATCCGAGATAGATTGGACTGCCCGAACTTCCAGACCAGCTCCATGTCCACAGTTGCGTCGTGTAATCCCACGTCACGCCGCCTTTAAAGATAAACCCCACTCCACCGGTCGGCGTATTTGAGGAGCATGCGTTGCTGCAACCCTGCATTCCCGGAGCGTGCTTCCAAGGGGCTGCCTCCGATGTCCCTGCATTGGTGTCGAGTCCGTTCACAAAGTCGATGTAAAAACAACTGGTGATACCGAAGGAGGAAAGCGTGCCTGCATTTCCAACTCCACTAGGATTCATGTAAGACGAGCTAGAAGGACAAGTCCCTCCACCTACGGTGGTGGCGGAAGCGCTGGTGGCGAGCAAGAATCCGAAAATGAATACAGCAAGAGCTTGGGGGAATTGGCGGCTCATTGGTCTTCCATGTCTGGATTAGAGGGAGCCGTTGGTCGGCCTCCTCACAAAGCATGCTATTGGCAACGAGGTTTATCGCCAAGGTACCACTAGGACCATATCGATGGGCCATGTACCCAGTGAACCTTCGGCTGTCAGTTCCAGGGGCCGGATTTGAAATCATCGCAAACATAACACACACAAGTACTTAAATTGATCCGAGTTCAGATTAGCAGGTCAACTGCGGCTCTTGATTCCTTGCTTCGAGCCCGGCTCCAATTTGGGACAAAACCTCACCCACCGTTAGAATTCGATTTCCGCTGGCAGTCGCCCTGCCCACGGCGAATTCGAGCAGTTCCGGCGTGCACCCGTATTCAGAAGGCGTAGCTCGCACATCGTGCGTGTAGAAGATCAACCAGCTTTTCTGATCCACGTTCTGTGAGATTAGCTGCCCGATGGGGTCCGAAGCGTCTAGCCCCCCATACAAACGGTTAGCCCGCAGCAGGTTTAGATCGATTTCGGGGCCATTCAAGCCGGGCACGATGCTTCTGGCGCTGACCAGGCGTCCATCCAGAACTTTCTTGGTCGCTAGCGTCACGTGGCCATAGGGATACGCAAAATTTCCGGGGCGCTGCCCCGTGAAATATTCGACCCCTTTCATTCCACGTTCGACATCGGATTCGAAGTCCCACAAAGCAATCGAACGACAGGAGCTGTGTCGGAATGTATGAGACCCGATCTCGTGTCCTCTTTTAAGTAAAGAGCGGATGTCTTCCTCGGCAAAGAGATCCCCGAGTTCAGTGGAAGTATTTCTCAACCCCGCCGCAACGTAGTAGGTCCCACGCGCTCCGAACCTTTCAAGGATTGCACCACCCTCAGAGCAGGCCGAGCGAGGAAAATCATCGAAAGTGAATGATACGACCGGTCCACAGTTAGACAGAGAGACCATGCGGCGATAAAACACCCCAAGAGCGGCCCGCCGAACGCGTCCAATTTGAGATCGCAAACTCATGATTCCTGTGCTCAGCTCGGGAAAAACACCGGTCTCACGCTTTCACCCGAGCGACCATTGCCCATGATGGCGGCATGTTCTTTTGTATTTCAATTCCCTCGAAGACGTTACTTTCTCGGGCTCCGTGTTTTTGTACCCACGAAGCCATGGCGGTGACGCCATCGCGTAGGGATTTTTTTTCGCGCTTTCCGAAAGCTTTCTCTGCCTTCGAGTGGTCCGAGTAGGCAATCTTGACTTCGTTGCGCTCGGGAAGATGCGCGACATCGCAGTGCATTCCCATTGATTCGGAAACAAGTGTTGCAAGATCGTTGACGGTGTGGGGAGTGTCGGCTCCAACATTGAACACTTCATTCCTTGCATCTGGGAATTCCACACATTGGGCGATTATGGGCGCTACGTCATTGATATGTGTAAACGCCCTCTCCTGCAACCCGTCGCCGAAGATCGTCATTTTTTCGCCACGGAGCAACTGATTCATAAAGATCCCTACCACATTGCGATATCGGTCTCCGATATTCTGTCGCTCTCCATACACGTTGTGTGGACGAAAGATAACGTGATCCAGACCGAACATTTCATGGCTCACCCGCAACTCCTGCTCGACGGCCAGCTTCGAAATACCGTAAGAATCCTCCGGAACTGGAGTCATACTCTCAGACATGGGGCTTTGACCCGCACCGTACACCGCGATCGACGATGTGAAGACAAAGCACTTCACTTCGTGGTTTATCGAAGCGTTGATCAAATTAACGGAACCGAGAAGATTGTTATTGTAATTAAAGCGTTTGATGAAATGACTCAAACCCTCGGCAGCGTACGCAGCCAAGTGATACACATAATCAAACGAATGCCGGTCAAACAGTTGATCGATCAGTTCATGATTCGTGATTGACCCCTCCACAAAGGTCGCTCCGATTGGGACATTTGCTCGGAACCCTCCGCTCAGATCGTCCAGGACAACTACGTCATGATCCATGTGCAACAAGTAATCCGCTACGTGGGACCCCATAAACCCAGCACCGCCGGTGACTAAAGATGTTGGCATTGACGAAACCTCAACTCAGGGAATTTTGATAATTGGGAAAGGGCTAAATCTACCATCATGAAGACGCCGGAACAGAGTCTCCGTGAAGGATCTGTGGTTCTGTACCATGTTCAAGGAATTGAACGGGATCCAGCATAGAGTTCCACTTTATGACCAGTCGGTACATGTCCAACCGTTGCCGTAGACTTTCACTTGGCTTAAACCACGCCATAATCCCGTACCCGACCTGTCGGATCCTTAGATTCGCTAGAAGTACAAGCCTGCACCTTCTGGCGCCTTTCGCTCCAAAATGCTTGTAGAAATACCGGTAGCAGTTACGAGTGGTCTCGATCGCGAAGCGAACCGGAAATCGCCCAACGGACTGTCCTCCGAGATGTGTAATGGTGACCGTTGGTGTAAATCGGATCGGATGTCCGGATGCCCAGACGCGATAGCACAGGTCGACCTCTTCATAATGGAAGAAAAACCTCTCGTCGAAGCCGCCAAGGCTTCGGAGAAGATCGCCCCTCACCAGAATGCAACAACCGGATTGCCAGTCGATTTCCCGCTCTCGATCTCCGTGCCAGCCTACATACTTGTCGGAAAGAAATGCTCGCCCGAGAAATCCAAGCGACCGAAGACCAAAGGCCGCTATCAATGCTCGGCGAACGGTCGGAAAAGGTCGAGCCGTTCCCTGGAACGTCCCATCCGGATTCAGGACTTTACATCCGAACGCACCAGCCGCCGGGTACCGGTCCGCGAACTCTATCCAGCGATCCAGTGAACCGGTGTGAATAATAGTGTCAGGGTTGAGAATCAACACATAGTCCCCCGCAGCCTCGCGGATACCTACGTTGTTCCCCTTCGAGAAGCCCAGGTTCGCACCGTTCTCAATTACACGCACCGCTGGAAACTGCGCACGGATTCGCTCGATCGAACCGTCAGTTGAGCCGTTATCGGAAACAATCACTTCGAACTCGGTTTTCGTCTTGGGATCGAAAATCGACCTTAGGCAGTTCTCGATGACTTTCCAGTCGTTCCAGCAGATGATCACAATAGAGAGTTTCATAGTTTGCCCATAGTTTAGAGGTAGGATTGGACTCGATCAACCGCGACGTTGCAGATTCAGTTACTCAGTCGGATCCTCGGATCGCCACGAGGAGATACCAACTTCTCCGTCTGAACCAGATCCTCCGTCAATCGTTCCTTATTCGGGCCCTCAGGAGAACGGCCCACGCTTACGTAGTGAAACCCGTGACGGATTATTTCTTTCGAGTCGAGCATATTCCGCCCGTCTACGATCAAAGGATGCTCCACGATCGACGAAAGTTGACGCCAATTCGCATCGCGGAACTCGTCCCACTCGGTCACGATCACAATTGCATCCACATCCTTGGCCGATTTATACAGATCCGCGCAGTAATTGATTTCAGGTAGCACCTCTCGCGCCTTCTCCATTGCCTGTGGATCATAGGCATTTATGACCGCACCCTCCGCCAGTAGCATCCGGATTAGGGCGATCGACGGGGCAAACCTAACATCATCGGTATTAGGCTTGAACGCGAGGCCCCAAAGAGCTATTTTCTTGCCCCTCAGGACCCACAGCTCTCTTCGGATCGTCTCAAGGAAATGATTGATCCGACCGTGATTGATTTTCTCTACCTCTTTAAGCAAGGAGAAGTCACAGCCGGATTTCTCAGCAATTCGGATAAACGCCTGCACATCCTTGGGAAAGCAAAATCCTCCAAACCCGATACCAGGATTTAGAAATGCTGAGCCTATTCGAGGATCCTGCCCCATCCCTTCGGCAACTCTGGTCACGTCGGCACCGACGACTTCGCACAGATTCGCAATCATGTTGATAAACGATATCTTCATCGCCAAGAAAGAGTTCGATGCATGCTTGATTAGTTCGGCGGAGTTAGTATCGGTCATCAAGAGCGAGGGCTCTCTTGAGGCTTTGCAGTTCGAATGCACCGGACAATTGAATTCCCTATGAAGAATAGGGCCATAAATTTCGCGCATCAACTCGGCGGCACGAGAGGACTCAACCCCTACGACTATGCGATCCGGGTGCAGGAAGTCCTCGACCGCTGACCCTTCGCGTAAGAATTCTGGGTTCGACACAACGTCAGACTGCGCTTCGTTCGAGGCGTGCAATGTAAGATGCCTTCGAAGCTGCGAGCCGGTTTGGACTGGTACTGTACTTTTTTCGATGACGAGCCGATAACCGCGTGCGCACTTCGCGATCATACGAGCGACCCTCTCGATGGCGGAGAGGTCAGCATCACCATTTGGCAATGGAGGGGTCCCAACACAAATGAAAATGGCCAAGCCGTGGTCAATCGCATCTGCGGTGGATCCGAAGGTCAGCCGCCCGGAGGTTCGCACCGATTTGATTACTTCTTCAAGGTGCGGTTCAAACAAGGGCATACTCCCACTCTGCAGTTTGTTCAGCTTATCGACGTCACTCTCGCTGCAAAAAACGTCGTGTCCGATTTGGGCGAGACACGCAGCGGTCGTCAACCCTACATAACCAGCGCCAATCACTGAGATTTTCATGTTTCGGTTGTCCTTAAATTCTTAACCTGCCGAGTCGCGATTTCGATCTTGCTACAATGACGGATTCGAAGAGAGTTTCCGGCAGCGCGAAGCAAATGCATAGAGAAGCCAACCCAACTCATAAGGGCGACATTCAAATAAAACCTTCAAATCTTCGGCACGATCGTGTTGCATTTTTTTGGAGTACCTTCCCAACGTTGCGGCGACATATGTGCTGACCGATCGATTGGAAGGATGAATGCATCGCCAGATCACCCTCTTCGCACTGTCTTCCATCTGAAAGGACAATTCATTGTTAGAGTTTATCCATCTTAGGCCTTTGTATATGAACTCATCGAAGTTGTGGCCAATGACGTCGCCAAGTCCGAATAATGTCATGGGAGCCATAGCGTGCTGGTGAACGGAGTAGACCGGGTACCCCTCCACAACTTGGCCTCCACGGGAATCATAGTGCCACCACCACTGTCCCATAGGACCTTGCACTGCACAGACCTCAAGTGCACACTTGAGTGCAAGCTGCGCGGCCTCTTCGTGATGATAAGCTTTCGAGAATTGCGCCATTCCGTAAATCGGATATACCTGATCGGCGAAGCTACCGATGCGGCCGCGAATTACGCCGGCTAGACTTTTCGAGGTTGACAGATGCGCGAAAAAACCTCGATCACCCTGATTGCGAGTAAGGAGCTTGTACGTTGCAAACGCTATCGGCTCTATTCGAGCCAAGTGTTCTGGTTGGGATGACCCGCAATAGGATAGGCCAGTGAGAAACCAGGCAAGTTCCATTGTAACTGCCTGCTTACCCCCTCGATAACGGTTCAGAGCAGTCTCAAGACGCAGCCGAGACGCCAGAGCTGGAAACCGCTCGGGACAAGCCACACCACAGAGCCACAGGAGTACACCCAGATCCCCGAGGTTATCGACCCACGACAGATCCGAAAGTAAGCCTTCGAGAATGTCGTTGGTGTCAAAGCGCGAATCCACTCCTCGCTGCCCGAGGCGATGAAGGCCCATCAGAGTCATCATCGTGTACCGACGAGACATCCCCTCCTGCACCATACCCCGCTCTGCGTCTTTCAGTCGATAGCAGAACAACCGACGATACCGATCGAACATCGGTGCCAGTCCGTGGACAGCCAAACTAATCAAGCGGTGTACATTGTCGTCTTGAAGTTCAGTCTGTTGAATCGATGCAAGGCTTACATCTGTCATTGTCACCAAGCGCTCCGGATCTAATCAGAATAACGAACGTCTAGCCGATCAGACTTAGTTACCCAACATGCCGGTACAGTGCCTGACCAACCTTTGAAACAAGGCGGGCTGGCAATCGCGACAGCACGTACTTTGCTGCCTTGGCCTTCCACCTCGTCGCCGATAGGTCGAATGCGTGCGTTGAACGTCTTGAGTTTCCGTACCTCGAATAGGTCAGAATCGACTGTGAAGCACCCCAGCGGTTTTTGAATGTGACTAGGCCATCTTGACCGGCATCGGTCCGTCCAAAATCCAGGAAGTGCAGACCATCGGAGTGTGCCTCCTGGATTGCATGCCACAGGAGCAAATGCATGCTCCCAAGATTGTTATATTGCAAGTCACTACACCCGTACTTGTATGCGAGCGTGTCCTTGTGCGCAACTGTCATTATTGCTGCAACGGGCAATCCGTCGAGTGAGGCCAAGCGAATCTTGAGGGCATCGCCGAAACAATCCACCAGGTTTGCGAACCATGCCTTGGGCTGAGGAGGCAACCGGTGACGCCTGCGGGTAAGCTCGAACAGTCGGTAAAACTGCTCTAGAAACTCGCCCGAGGTACCTTCGCTGTACCGCAGGCCCTCGCGTTCGGCACGCCGGACTTTTCGTTGAGTCGAACTCTTGTGAAGACGTTGGAAGATGACGTCGAGGCTGCGGCGCAAGTCCAGTTTGTGGAAGGCGTAGGTAATCGTTGTTCGAGGGAGCGCCAGCTTAAGGTCGAAACGCCGAAGCGGGCGAATCTCCACATAATTCAAACCCTCTCGGCGAACTTCATCCTCGAGAGCTGACGCGAGCACATCCACATCTTCTGGTGAATCCACAAGCGGCTCACAATGATCCGAAAAGGGCAACGAAACAAGACGGTGCCCAGTCAACCAACTCTTCACTCTGCAAAGAACAATCGCATTTTCCAACTCGCCGTCCGGATCGGAGGTTGTGCACGCAAGGGCATCGTAGCCGTAAGTCCTTTGGAGAGCTTTCAGCCACGGGGACGAATGAAAAACTGACGCCCTCCGATGTCTCAGTAGGAAGGTGTCCCACCGCGAATCATTCAGCGGATCGAACCAATGTGTCGTTCTGGGGGTAACTTCAGAGATCGGGGCCGATGAATAGTCTATACACGGAGCATATGACGTATTCATAGAGACAGGTCGCTCTCAACTGCCATCGCGTGAACCAATCGGGGATGATAGGTCAGAGCAGAGATGATGTTGCTGACAATGCACTGTAACGCTGGAATGTTGCGATCTTCGGGCTTGAGGGGCCGGTTCCAACGAACAAGCCTGATTTTGTTCCGGACATCATCGGTGGTCTCCAGCAGTGTCAGCCTTCCCTGTTGGGCAAGATAGCGATCCACGGCTCCGATCTTCCCGCGGAAAATACTATAGACAGGAACCCCTAGCGCGGCCGCCTCGCGATTCATCGTGCCCCCGCCACTAATGGCCAGATCCGAGAACCACAGCAAGTTCAGGCCGTTGACAGGTGAACTTGGAATTATCATGCAACCAGAGGCAATCAGATCAGCCCACTGAGACTGCAATTGCTGCCGTTGTCTCCCATTTCGCGGCAAGGTTATGGCCCGGATATTGGGGTTCGAAGCCAAGAGCCGCATCGTCTCAGAAAACAGCTCTTCGCTCTCGGGGTTGTGATAATGCGCCTCCGTTGCCGGTGGTCGTACGGTGACGACGAGATTGTCCGGCGAAATACCTAGCTGGGCGAAGATCGAAGGATCCGGACGAAATTGGGGGATGTAAACATCCTCTTTTAGACCGGGATACTGCAGTACGTGACCAGGCTTTTTGCCCATGGATCCGTCTGGAATTACGTCCGGCATGAGCACCCAGTCAGGTTCGATGAACCCGGTTTTGATGCTGTGCTCATAGTCGTGCATCATTATCGTGGGGATACCTAAGAGCTTGCAGGCGAGTACCTGAGCTCGCGAACCATGGGAAATTGCTAGATGTGGACGCTCCCGGCGAATAGTAGGGATCAACTGAGCGACTCTAACGCAGTTGCACAAGACCTTTAAGATCTTGTTCTTACCCCAATGTCCGCCAATCACCTTACACGGGAGTTTGAAGTAATCCAACAACTCGCAGACTTGGTACATATTACGAGCTGTTATTACCAATTCAATGCCGCGCTTCTGCAATTCGTCG
Organism: uncultured Acidobacteriota bacterium; assembly: GCA_963700225.1. Lineage (GTDB taxonomy): Bacteria > Acidobacteriota > Terriglobia > Terriglobales > Acidobacteriaceae > Sulfotelmatobacter. The sequence goes on along the minus strand of CAVOWU010000002.1, from coordinate 2,165,250 downwards.
ATGATCGGTAAAAATAGAGGAACGTGGGGGGAATTGTCCAGATCGATCCACAGTCGACTTTTCGTTCTTCGGACGATTTCCAAAGAGCGGGAGGTACCTCTCATTGGCGATCTCTCCCCCTGTGCTAGGCTGGTTTTCTTTGTTCCGATTTCAGCGAGAGCAATGGGACTTACCAACTGACTTTGCACGTGAGTGCTCCTTTGATATTCGAGCGATCTAGCCGAGATCTAGAAGGCGTCGCGGCCCAGAATTACGGCGGAGGGTGTTTTCAGCAGAATTTGAAAGTCGTACCACAATGACCAATTGCTTACGTACTGCAAGTCGAGGCGAACCATGTCATCGAAGAGTAGCCGGCTGCGCCCGTTGACTTGCCAAAGGCCGGTGATCCCAGGCTTGCATTCGAGAACTCGACGCCGATGCCAGATGTCATACTCCTGACATTCGTAAGCCAGCGGCGGCCTGGGCCCGACGAGAGACATATCGCCTTTCAGGACGTTGAAAAACTGCGGGAGTTCGTCGAGGCTTGACTTGCGGAGGAAAGTTCCGACCCGCGTGATCCGCGGATCGTCGATCATCTTGCTTCCTCTATCGTGATCCCCGCTAATCACGCGTTTCATGAAGTCGCGATGGATCTTGGGATCGTTATTCGCGTACATCGATCGAAACTTCAGAAAAGCGAACGGCTTGCCAAATTGTCCAATGCGTTCCTGTTTGAAGAGAATCGAGCCTCTTGAACTCAACTTAACCAGGGCAGCCACGAGCAAGAATAGGGGAGCAAAAAACAAGATGGCGACCAAACTGCCGACAATGTCTATCATCCTTTTGATTGCGAACGCGCCCTTGAGCCTTCGCTCATGAGAGGAAAGATCGGGATAAAGAGCCGGATTACCTTGAGACATCTCTTGATTCCAATCTTCTGGATAGACATTAAATGAGATGGTGAGTTGGCTTGAGGTTTTCAGATTCAGACCACTTCGCAGAATCTGACTCAAGCGATGCATCATGGTGCTTGGGATCCCTTCCCGCTCATCTAAGCTAATCTCGGTAAACAGCGCGCCGACTATGGAGTTCTTCGTATACCAACCAAACAAATCTGTATTGCGCGTCGAAGTCGACAGCTGAGACATGATGTCTTCGAGCGCCCTTACGCGCTTGTCAAGTTGTGTGGAGCTTCCTGCATCCACCAGCACGAGCAACATTCGCTTTCGCGATCGTTCAGTTCGCTTGCGCTCGAGCGTAATCAAACGTCGAAATGACCTTTCGTCGATGAGTGCAGAATCAGTGGTCCTTCCACATTTCGCATCGGTAAGGATGGAATCGGAACTTCGCACATCCTCCGTTCTCCTGCCCGTAGATTCTGCAATGCCCTTCACGATCGGGCTCCTTGGCTCTGACTTTTGCAATGTGCTCATTACCGGTGTACCGGGGTTCAGATCTGATTTTGCCTTGTGACTGGCCTTACACAGGTAGCGGGTTCCGAGAGACTCTCATAATCGGACCCGCGATCTGGGGATACGACCTCGCCCGCCTTGCCTTGAAACCCCGGGACATTTCGCCTTTGGCCCCGCTGGATGCACGCACGCATGAGTTCGGGCTCTTCCCAAGGAACATCGTGATAGCCCGACTGAAGAAGGGAGCTTGTCGGATCTCGCATCCACTCTTGCGGAAACAGAGCGATGGTGTCCTTCTCTGTTACCTTCGGCGCTGGTTGGATAGGCATCCCTGAGACGGCTGATAGCAGGGCCGCGGGAAGATCGCGGCCCAGACCGAGAGCCAAATGACCGACTTGAGTGGTGCGAGGGTTGATCTCAATAAGGTATGGCCTTCGGGTGCGAGCTTCGATCATAAAATCAAACCCATGCATGCCAGAAAGACCTAGCCGACGAACCATCTTCTCGACGGCGCCAGCCATCTCGGCATTCTCGATCAAGCGCATTACAGTGGCTGGCCCAGCCGCATATCTCTTTTGAATCACTTCGAAATGCAAACCCGCGAGCACTGCTCCCTTCCAACAGGCGACCGTGCTGGTTGCTTCCCGGCCACTTACGAAGGCCTGAGCACTTAGCACGTGGCGTCGGCGCAGGACCGATGGCCAGACCAAAGTCTTGTCGCGATCCACTAAAGCTCGCTTGGCCGCGCGCGCCAGAAGCGGCGGAGCTTGCAGAGTTCGAAAAGCAAGCTTGGCTTCTTCCAGGGTTTGAGAGATTCTTACGCCCTCCCCGCCCGAAGTGCCATCCGCCTTAAGCACAACTGGAAATCCCGTTTTGATTGCCCAACTTCGAAGGTCAGAGAGATTTGCGATCGCGGCCGTTTTCGGAGCGAGAATCCCTACCTCTTGAGCGGCTTGTATAAATTTTGCTCTCTGATAAACAATTGCAAAGCTCTCCGAGGAACCAAAAGAGCGCTCGATCAGTGCACAAATCTGCGCTCCTTTCTGTCCGCGGTAGCGATTCCGCTGATATAGGCTGTGGAAGTGATGCGTAGAAAGGTCGTCCCCAGGAACAATCACATCGGGCTTGGCGGCCTCGATCGCACGCGTCAACGACATCAGGGGCGCCAGACCGTAATACATGTGAGCTCTTCGGACGGCATAGGTGCGACAAAGCGGGTGACGAGGTGGACAGACTGCGTCAACGATGAATCCGGCATTCGAGAGCGCCATGGACAATCGGGCGGTCGGGAACCACGGCGACGTCGCCGCAACCAAGACGGTTGGTTTCACTACTCCAGCCTCCGTTAGCGAAAGGATCGATACTTCATGAACGAGGGGGAGGGCCCAAATAGTGGAAGAAGGGGGAACGAGCTCACAAATTCGACACTTGTGAATTCAAAGACTTCGGACTACCGGAGTGGCCCCTAAGACGGTCACCCCGTATTCGTGAGCGCCCGATCGAGATCCTTGCGACACCGGCTCAGCAACTCTCTCTTCGGCGCTAAGGTGAAACGAGACACTAAGGCGGTCGAACTCTCGGGAAGGAATGCAACTCTTCACTATTTCCCTCACTCTAGCGGTCACGATAGCTGGAAGTGAGCTCTTCGAATGACTCGCTATTTCTGTGAATATTATTCCGACGACGCAACCTTCCTCATACCACCCGACAACGTCCGTCTCCCTCAACTTCAGACTTAGGGCAGATTGAATTCTCCCGAGAGTGAGTTGGTCGTCCTTTGAAATCGTCGGCCCTCCGATATCGAGCAGCATCAACAAGAAAGATTTGTGCGATCGGTTGGCTCTGCGTTGTTCGGCTGAAATCGTCCTGTGAAAGGCTCTTTCGTCGAGGCTGTCGTGGGAATCCACACGGCGTGAGGAGAAGGCGGTTTCAGTTTTCGCAAGTCCGCCTAGAATGGGTTTCGTCCCGGCTTTCGAAATGCGCATCGATACGTCTCCAACGAAGCGGGGTGTTAGAAACTTGTACAATTTACGACACAGGTGGATGGAATCCGACGGAGTCTCAGCTCGTCTGTTGTCGATAAGTAGCCTGTTGTCAACCAGATCGAAAAAGGCACGGAGCGTGCAATAGTAAGGCTGCGGTTGATAGACGGCGAAATTAGCGGAGGAAACGAACCGGAGGAGATCGAGAAATGAACCATGATCGAGAATCTCCGCCTTGTCCCCTTGTCAACGGTCGAAACCCGGGAGACCCGTCTGGCACTTGGAGTCAAAAGGGACGACGCCATACTCACAGCCATCACGCGTGAACCGGCGAGCGCGTGCAAATCGAGCAGAAAAAACCGGCCTCGGGAAAAGGTTCTTCTTGAAGATCAAGACCTCCTACATCGATCAGCTTAGGGTGCAGCTGATGAAGGGAGAAGATCGCCATTAAGACTTAGATCTAAACCTTACTTCGATCCGGGAGGTGAATAACGCTGGTAGTAGCTGTCGTGATCTGTATCGCTGCAGCCGTTCAGGACGACCCCGAGCAGATCAGATCTCTTTATTATTTCGAGACCGCGTTCCAGGGGGCGTTTTTCCGTTTTTCCTTCTCGCGCTACGAGCAGGGTTCCGTCAGTCAAGCGGGCCCAAACTGTTGTATCCGCCAGGGGAAGCAGTGGCGGCGAATCCACGATGATCCAATCGAACAACGTCGTGAGGCATCCAAGCAGCGTCGAAAGCCGTCCGGACTGCATTAGCTCTAACGTGTTCGGTGGTGGGTCTCCCGCCGGCATGATCCAGAAGCCCGGACGTTCAAGATGGTAGATGTTCGACGGTGTCTCGAGGCCACCCTGGAGCCATTCCGCAAGACCTGCTAACCGTCCCAACCCAAATTGCTCAGCTAGAGTGGGACGGCGCATGTCCCCTTCGATCAGAAGTACTCTTTCCTTGCGGCGAGCCAGCACTCCGGCAAGATTCACCGAAACAAGGCTCTTGCCTTCTTCCGGGATGGTGCTTGTGACAAGGACTTTCTTGAGCGGCCGGCTCTGGCGCATCTGCCGTAGACGGACACCTAGGAAGCGGAATTTCTCGGCCGCTAAGCTCTCCGGTTGCGTGAAGAATACGAGACGGCTCGACTGCGGGACAGATACATTCAACGTGGGAAACGCCGGAGCGCGGTTTGCATTCTCCTTTGTCTGGAGTTCAGCCGCCGCATCGTGGTCCTGTGGAGTTGGAGTGGCTGGGGGCGCCGTTCGGACCTCGGTTTCGGCTGCATCGTTCGGTTCGAGGCCGCGAGGCGCTTCGAAGACTGCCGTCGCCACGGACACCATGTCCGGATATTCAACTCCGGATTGCTCGGTGCCCGACCTTTGCAGCGCATCAAATATACGGCTCATTCTTCCTTGTTCCTCCGCCGACGATCATCCTCAGATCTGCTTTGCTCTCCTGCGCATTCCGAAGATGTGTATACAGATCCAGCAAAGTTTGCGCCGCCCGTCCCACTTCAGCGGAAGCGTTCCCTGGTAACTCGAGCTCCGCCGTAGTCGGATGTAAGACGTTTAATCGGAAATCGGCAGCGATCTCTTCGATTACTTCCGCAGGAATGCTGCGTGCCTGCCGTGCATATCCATGAATGAGCGCATTTTCGCAGATAGTGTTAACGAGCCGAGGAAGCCCGCGGGATTGCCGGTGCAACTCGACGATCGTCTCCATCGGGAAAATTTCCCCAGGGTTCACACTGCCCGCAATCTGCAAGCGGCGATAGACGTATCCGCAGGTCTCTTCCAAATCCAGCGACGCCAGATGGGAGCGCAGGGCAATGCGCTGCTTCAACTGCCGAAGATCGACGGAGTCCAGTTTCTGATCCAGTTCTTGTTGCCCGACGAGGAGAATCTGCAACAGCTTCGATTCTCCCGTTTCGAGGTTCGTAAGGAGTCGAATCTCTTCCAGTACCTCGGTTGAAAGGTGATGTGCTTCATCGACAACGAGGACCGTCGTCAGGCCCTTCTGGTGTCGCGCGATGACGTAACTGCTCAGTTCGAGAAGGAGCTCAGTCTTGTTCTTCCCGGCGGTCTCTAACCGGAGATCTCCCGCGACGTACTGCAGGAATTCCATCGGGCTTAAAACAGGATTAAAGACGTATGCAAACGCTACGTTCGCGCGATTGAGGATCTGAAGCAGACATCGCACCAGGACTGTCTTTCCCGTGCCTACTTCGCCCGTGAGGACGACGAATCCTTTGCGGCGTTTGACACCGTAGTACAACGCCGCCAGCGCCTCATTGTGTTTCTTGGTGGGAAACAGAAACGACGGATCTGGTGTGATATCGAAAGGATTCCGCTGCAGATTGTAAAATCGCTTGTACATAAGGGGCGGGGATTATCCGCGCAAATAGCTGAACGCCGAACCTAACAATATGGTAGCAAAGACCACGGCCGCAATCGCCCATCCGAGCCACATCTTTCGCCTCGCAATTTGAGCGTCCGAAACATTGACGATCGCCGGAATCTCGCCGATAACATCTGCCGGCAGTAACTTCCGGATCTCCTTGGCATTGTGCAGACGACCATCGAACATCTCAAATGTACCAGCGACGACCACTCCCAGGGCCAACCCGATGCCCAATCCCATCACGCAGAACTTCAGGCGATTCGGAAATTCCGGTCTTTGCGGCAGACTGGGAGGATCCACAACCCGGAAACGTTCGCCCTGCTGCAGTAATTCCATGCTCGTCGCCATGCTCGATTCATTCTTCTTCTTCAGAAGACTGTCGTAGTTGGCCTTGCTCTGATCGTAGCCTCGAGTCAGATCAGCCAGTTGCTGTTCCCGAATCGGCTCCTGATTCAACCGTCCCTGATAATCGTCGACTTTCGTCTTCAGAGCTGTAATGGCATTTTCCCGGTTGGTGATTTCAAGTTGATTCGACCGCAGCTGGCTCTGGATTGGAGCTAGTAAGGATGCCTGCGCCGAATCCGTTCCAGGATTCATTGGGCCCGAACTGTCCGTTCCGTCTGCCGTGGGCTCAGCACTCTGCTTCTTCAGGCTTGCCAAGAGTTGATCCCGCAGTTTCTCAGTCCGCCCGATCTCCTCTTTCAGCTTGCGAACGTCGGGGTGCTGATCGGTATAGCGAGAGCTGAGATCGGCCAGCTGTCCCCGGAGCTTCTCCAATTGTTGGTCGAGCGCCGGCAATCCCATTGCCGCGCCATCCGAGCCCTTTGGCTGCCCTTGCAGTGCGCGATACTGATCCGCGAGGGTCTGCAGGTAAACATGCTGCTGCCGGGCGGCGTTTAGTGCATCCTCTTCGTTCTGAAGCTGCGTTTGCAGACCTTGCAGAATCTGGAGATTGCTCGCCAGCTGCCCAGGCATTTCGCCCACATGCTGCCCCTTGAACTGGCGGATTCTGTCATCCTGATCTGCGAGGTCCTTCCGGGCTGCCTCCAACTGGGACTCAAGGAACTGAGTGGTATCTTGCGACTGCTGCTGACGCACCTCGAGGTTCTGGTTGATGAATAAATTTGTCAGTTCGCCTGTGACTCGTTGGGCAATCCGTGGATCGCGAGATGAGTAAGCGACATTGAAGGCGGTGATCTGATCCCGTCCATCGCGAACGAGTTCGATGTCAATGTCTTTTCGCATGCGTCCGACCTTGTCGTCCGCTGACCTCTGGGCATGCTCGATCGTATAAAGGTTGAACTGGTCAATGATGTGTAGAAGGTTTGTCCGGCTTAGGATCTGCTGGGTGATGCTCTGCATCCGCTGCTGCAGGTCGTCATTCACGTTGGGAGTTACATAGTCTTTGGGCATGGTCGGCTGCTCGACCAGGATCAGCGTGCTTGACTGGTATCGCGGCGGGAGCACCCAACTCGCAGCCCAAACAGCGGCCCAGCCGATGAACAGCGGAATCAGAAAATGGAAATGGCGCCGGCGCACCACGCCCAGGTAATGTTGGACGTCGATCCCTTGCCCGCCTTGCTCTTCTAAATCATCAACCATGACTTATCTTCCTAATGGACGTGAAAACTGATATGAAACGGACACAAATTCCCGATTCGTGTTGGGAGCAGCCGATATGACCTCGATGTTGCTGTAGCTCTGTCGAATCCGGGAGTAACCTAGCTGAACATTGAGATGCTGGCCGAGAAGTTGCTGCAGTGATGCGCTCCCCTGAATGGTGTGCCCGCTGCTCAGTCCAAACAGCGGATTGCCCAAGACATTATTCTGAGTATACCCGCCTGCCACAGAAGCGCTAAGGGTTCTCGTGATTAGCTGCCGCACCGACGTTGTCGCGCTGTCCATCTGAACGGCACCACTCAACCCGCCACTGCTCGCGATGAGGTGTGTGTAGCTGAGTGCACAGCTGTTCCACTTTCCCTGCCACCCTAAGCTGGCGCCAGCGGCGGGAGTCCAAGATCGTGTTTCGACAGACTGCAACAGCTGGGGAGGGAGGGGGGGCTGAACCGTGTCCAAGTATTGTGGTCCACCGAACAAGGACAACGAGAATCTCGAGGAGCTTGGGGAAAAGGTATAGAACAACAGCAGGGCGTGAGTCTGCGTTTCGTTCACTCCGAAAGTCGGATACGCTAGCAGTCTCTGGTACTCGTATGCGACCCCAAGGTATTGCCCTTTCGTGGGCCTGTGCGAATAGAACGCCAACCCGCCTTGCGAGCTCGAATCAAACAAACCTGGGACCTGCGTTGGATCCGGATAGTGCAGATTCGAAAACGTTCCGCTCGCTCCGATCATATCGTTCAGACCGAACTGGTCACTGATGCCAATACTTCCCGAATTGCTCAGACGATCGGCAATCGGCGCAATGACCGAAAAGTTCGCGCCCTCCGCTCCACCCGATACAACTCCGGCTGATGTGAGGCTCGGCGGCTGGCTGAAAACGTCCGAGCTCTTCTGGAATCCGTCGTTTGCACTCAAGGTTACATGCGGACCCAACCGGTATTCGAACCTGATGTAAGCGTTCTGGTCGACTTCGTTGCGAGAACTCGTACGCTGGTAAAAAGTAAAGCCAGGTGCATAGGTCAGGACAAAATGTAGTCTCGGCGTTGTCTCGTCCAAAGCCACCATGGGCGCGACCGAGTAGCTAATATCGCTGACCGGATTTTCGGTCAATCCACCTAACACGTTATCCGAATATGCGCTTGTAAACGACAATCCTCCACGCAAGTAATTTGCGCGATCCTCGGATGTAAGCGCGATGGGATACGTTTGTCCACTCACCGGAGGCGGAGTCGTCATGCGATCACTGTTGGTGTCCGGAGTGTAGGAGTCCGCCGGCGTCGCACTGTTGTTCACCCCCACCATTGCGGGCACCGGCTGCTGTGAAGTCGTGCTGTCCGTCTGCGACCAGGCGGTGCGCGAAGCAATCACTACGCTCAGCCCTAACATCGCAAGCTTTGGAATCACCACATGGACGCGCATTGGATCGGCCAGATTCATGATCACGGTACGACAATCGTGTCGCGCGCTTGCAGCTTCACGTTCTGCTGCAGATTCTTGCCTTTAACAACCTCGTTGTAGTTGAACGCGAGTCGCGCCTGGGTGCCGTCCGCATTTTGTCGCAAAACGTAAATTGACTTTTTCTTCGCAAAATCTCGGAAGCCGCCGGCGATTGCAATCGCATCGAGTACGGTCGGAGAATTCGTGAGCGGGTACGAGCCCGGCTTCGTTACCTGTCCGAGGATATTGAATTTCTGGCTGTTGATCTGCTGAACGATCACCGTCACTTCGGGATCGGAAATGTAATTCTTCAGCTTCGCCGCGATGGCCTGCTCCAGCTTCAGCGGAGTCTGTCCTGCCGCTTGTACCTCTCCTACCAGTGGCAGCGAGATCTTTCCATCCGAACGAACCGGAACAGACTTTGAAATTTCCTGTTCTTTCCACACATTAACTAGTAGGACGTCATCGTTCCCGATTACAAAACTGTCGTCATGGGGCTCGGTACCCGAAGAATTCGCTGACTGACCGCTAGCTCCATGTTGCTCTTGTGCATTATCAGCTGGCGCTTGCGCCCAGACTCCGCTGGTCAGAATCAGACATCCGAAGAGGACAACCGATCGTCTCATCCAGCGGCGTCTGCTGTTCACGGTTTTACCCCTTTCCGTTGCTTCTGGTCGTCGGCCCCTGCATCGAAAACTTGCTTGCCGGAAGCGGCGAAAGAAAAGGATCAGAGGAACTCATGTGATACTGATCGATCTTGTACAACAGCGTTCGATAGCTGACCTGAAGCAATCGCGCCGCTGCCTTGCGATTCCAGCCTGTTTTCTGCAGAGCCGTTCCGATCGCGCTTCGTTCCGCCTCCGATTTTACATTCTGGATCAAGGATTTCAGCGATCTTGGACTCGACTGGTCCGCTTCGGTATTTTTCGCTTGAAACTCAAACACTTCTGTCGCCGGCGACATCGAGCCGAACGCCGCGCCAGCGCTGATTGCGAAGCTCGCCTCGGTTTGGTTGAACGTACATTCCGCATCCCCGGCGACAATGTACCGTTTCACGAAGCTCTCCAGCTCCCTCAGGTTCCCGGGCCAGGAATAGTTTTGGCAGGCTGCCACTACGCTGGAAGAGAACTCTCGTGGAGGAAGCCCGTAGTGCCTCGCCAGTTGGTGCATGAAGTGCTGCAGAAGAACTGAGATCTCGCCGCGACGCTGGCGCAACGATGGAACCTGAACCGTGAACGAACTCAACCGGTAGTACAGATCCTCCCGCAGCTTTCTCTCTGCCAAAGCTCGATCGATGCCGACGCTCGTCGAGGCCAGTATGCGTACGTTGACCGACGCCGTTTTTTCGCTGCTTGGTCGCAGTAGAACCTTATCCTGGAGAACCTGCATGAACCTGGCTTGCAGGGCCAGCGGCATCTCCGTAATTTCCTCGAGGAAGATCGTGCCCTTTTCGGCTCGTTCGATTTTTCCGACGCCGTTCCGGCCAGCATGCGAGGTCGTTCCTTCGCTCCCAAATAGCTCCGTTTCGAGCAGATCGCTCGGCATGTCGGCACAGTTCACTCGGAGGAACTGAAAACCGGAGCGGACCGACAGCTTGTGAATCAGCCTGGCAACAGTATGCTTGCCGCTACCGGCTTCCCCCAAGATGAGGACCGGAACATCTGCCTCCGCGAGTAGTTCCGCCTGGGCGCGCAGCTTTTGCGTGATCTGGCTCGCGCTGACGAAGAACGAATCCGGACCGAGTTGCTCGATATGCTCGCTCGAGATCTCGGCATCTTCCTCGCCAACCCGCACCAGGTGGCGGCGAATCGCAGTTTCCAGCCGGTTCTCGTCGAACGGCTTGAGCAGAACCTCTTGTGCCCCAAGTCGAGTGGCTTCCTTCTTTCGGCCGGCATCTTCCGGAGAACACATCACGATTACGGGAAGGTCCGGACGCAGCCGTCGCATCCAGCGCAGGATGCGCAGACAGTCGTCATCGCCGCGGGGCAGGTCGAGCAAGAGCAAATGGGGAGTGGCGCCGGACTGCAACCGCTCAATCGCATCCCATGCGCTCACGGCAGTTTCTACCTGCCACGAGTTGGGTTCCGCAACAGACCAGAGTGGGCGAAGAACGGCCGATTCCCGGCTTACCACGAGCAAGCGTGCAGTTTCAGTTATGTTTTCTGCCACAGGTCAGTGGCTCCTTGGAACAAAGAGGTAGACGAAGTACAAGGTAGGAATGTGAAACCGATATCAGGCAGCTTCTACTTGATATCCTTCGACGCGAACTGCCAGTGATCTTTGGATGGCGTCGATCGAGATCACCAGCGTTTGGTTTCCATTGCGCGCAACGAGTATTCCCTCAAGACCCTCCAGAGCACCGCCACGGATACGAACGCGTTGCCCGATCTTGAGAAATGGGAAAGACGACCACGGGATGGCCCCGTCCATCAAAGTGCGAACGGCGTCAATTTGTCCGTCGGGGATAGGAGTGCCCTCGCCGCTGCTGCCGACCAGTCCGAGTACACCGCCGACGCGCAGAACATTGAGGCGTTCGACTCGTTTCGGCATGAACTTGGCGAATACGTAGCAACTGAAAAGCGGAAGCTGGACCTGCTTCTTGCGATCGCTCCACTCGTGCACTTCGGTGACGATGGGCAGAAAGGTCTTCACGCCGCGCTCGGTCAACCGCTGGACCACGAGCTTTTCGTGTCGCGGGCGTGTATGCAGCGCGTACCAGGTCTCCGTGTCGGTTCCGACAACGGGCGCCAGATCCCTCGATTGCCAGGTCAGGATGTTGGTGGCCATAGCTTCGCCCTCTAGGTCACATCTCATGGAGTGACCTCAAGAATTGCAAATTGGTGATGCTGCGATCTCTGACACGGAGATCGATTAGGGGGGAGGACTTGTTTTGTTTGCCGGAGGGTGGTTATGCTCGCTGCTTTTGTTCGGCGCTCATCACCGCCAGCTGGCGTCTCCAGGAACCGGGGAGGGATGAGACGCTCACTTAAACGGATTTTGTAGCGAAACGGAAGCTCCAAACTCTTCGCGATACTAGCCTACCACGGCGATACGGTCTGTGACCGTAATTACGATTCACTGTGATTGCAATGCCTCTCACATATAGGCAAATTCTTGCAACCTATTTCTTCTCTTGCCGCCCTTTCTTTCTGGGCCGGCAGCTCATAATCCCTAGCATTATGATAGGAATTAAAACCTATCCCAGATCCCCTGTCAAGTAAAGCTTTGGTGACAATTCGGCCCGAACTTTCCTCTACAAACTGCGGATCATTTACTAGACGGCTGGGGGGAAAGGATTACAGCAGTTCCCAATATGGGTTCGGCCCGATGGAGAGAAAAAATACAGTTGATTGCATGTTGCTGCAAGAGGTACATACTCTCAACACTGCGGTTCTCTAGTCGTACAGGGGCGAACTTCCATTGGAAAAGTACGTTAGTCTTAGAGAATATATTCTCTATAAATACCACGGAAGCAACCGCGACTGCATCCACTTGACTCACGCGACTTCTCAGACCCAGCTCGACTATTGGCGATAGGACTAGGTCGCCCGACGGCACTTCCGGTCCGCCAAATCAGATACTTCCATAGCCCCGGCTGCGAGATGAAAAATATTGCGATGTATGCAATATATTGCAACTCTAAAAGTCACAAACTCTTGCACTGCGGGGGGGAGTTGGGTATCATTTCTCGGGGATCAGTCCTTACTGTCCTTCCTCCCAGATCGGGACTGCGGGTCAACATTCATTCCACTCCAGAAACGTGGGCCGTGATTGGTCATCACGGGCCCAAGGAGACGATATGATCCGAGTTCTCGTCGCCGAGAATTCACGTATTCATTCGCGTCTGCTTGCCGACGCGCTCAAGAGTGATCCGCTCTTGGAAGTGACTCCATTCGAGTCCGATACTTCTGACCTGGTCGCAACCGTGGTCGCCGAAGATGTCGACGTTTTAGTTCTTAGTTCTACACTCGACGAGCAGCCTTCGAAAGGCTTCGAAATCCTTACCGAACTACGGTCGCTTCATCGCGATACCCGCTCCATTTTGCTGCTCGGTTCTACCAAGGACGAAGTCGTTCTAAAGGCCTTTCGCGCGGGTGCGAGAGGGCTATTCAGCAAGAACGATCCGCTGGAGTTGTTGAGCGAGTGCGTTCGCAGCGTTTACCAGGGAAAGATCTGGGCGAACGATCACGCTCTGGGGTTGGCCGTCGAGGCTCTCGCGAGTTCGCCCTCGGTCCGTGCTTCGAACGCGAATGGAATGAAGTTGCTCTCCAAGCGCGAAATCCAGGTAGTTCGCAGCCTGGCGGAGGGTTTGACCAACCGCGAGATCGCCGAGCAACTCAAACTCAGTCCGCACACGATCAAGAATTACCTGTTCAGGATTTTTGACAAGCTGGGAGTTTCCAGCCGCATCGAGCTTCTGTTCATGACTCTAAGCCAAGCTGAAGCCGTGCCTCCGCTGCGAAGCCCTTCTTCCGAAAAGCAGCCGGCGAACGGATATTCCAACAGTGAATCGGCTCTGCTTGAAAAGTCGGCGGAAGCTGGTCTTCCCGCGGCCCAGCTCGCTTTGGCGCAACTTTACTTCTTCCGCCGCCGTGATCCGCAGGATCTTGTCTCGGCCTACATGTGGTACTTGGTCGCCACCGAGCGCGCCATGCTGGCCCGCGTGTTCATGACCAAGTTAATGAAGCCGGAGCAGATTGAGGAAGCCAAACATAAGGCGACCGTCCGACTGTCCAAGATGAAGAAGACGTTCCCGACCCAATCTGATTCTGAGCCGCCACCGGAACTTTCCATCTGAAGGATGTCAGTCCGCCACCTGACGCGGAAGGTTCGGATCCGTAGACTACCAGACCTCGATCTTGACTGGTTTTGATCGATGCCGTCGTGTTCTGAACACGGAACTACCGCGTTTATCACGCCGCCAACGGTGCGGAGAACTGCAGAACGCCTTGGCTAGCCTGATCGATCTCCGATGCGCTGGTTCATGCGTGAAATCGGCGATGCGATGAGGGCTAGGAGTGCGACCACAGAGCATTAAGGTCGGAATCATGAAGTAAATTTTAGACACCAGCCATTGTGCAATTGAGCAATTGAAAGATCCGCACTATGTGATCCGGGTGGGCTGGTTGCGCCCACCCGTTCGCCTCAGTCGGCACTAGAACAAGTAGACTCCTCCGGTGGTAGTTAGCCCCCAGGTGCCAGCCGCTGTTCCTCCGGCCGAGATTTGGCTGAAGTTCGTCACGGCAGGGCATTGCTCCGCAAAACCCGTACCCGTGAACTTGAGCGCGTATCCCGCTGGAGTAACTCCCCACGGAGTGTCATCGTTGAAGAGAGAAACCTGAGCGAGGCTTACGTCCGGCCAAAGATCGAAGTACTCCGTATTGACGTTGTATAGCCAGACCTCGTTGCTGTAATCGACTCCCCATGCATTCAAATCCGAACCCACAGAGATTTGTTTCAGTACCAGGGTGGATGACTTGGTCTCGTCGAAGTAGCCCGTAGTGGTGTTGTACAGCCAAGGATGACCTCCAGCGTCAAGAATCCAAGGGGCATTCTCCCCCACCGCAATGGTCTCCGACGATGGAATCGCTCCGTTCGTAAATTCAATGAACGCCACTCCGTTGTAGGAGAACACTCCTCCTGATTCGTTGACTCCCCAGATCCCAGAAGCGCCGGCTGAAACTACGTCGAGAGATCCTTTCACCAGGGTGAAAGACTTGGTTTTGAAGTTGTACTTGTAGATCTTGTCTCCCTTGAGTCCCCAAACACTCTCGCCCGTGCCCACCGAGATCTGATCGAGATTCCCTGAGGTTACGTTGAAGGTTTTTGTTGTGCTGTTGTATTGATAGACGTCCCCAACCGCATCGAGCCCCCAGACCTCAGTACTTCCGGCCGATATCTGTGCCAGCTTCGGAGCCGAAACTTTGGTGCAGGCGGACGCGGGAGCGGCCAGGCTAACCAGAAAGATCGCGGTCAAGGCCAGCGTGAGCCCGATCCGAGTCATTTTCCTATCCGGTGAATGTGTCGTTGAAGAGTGATTGGTTTGCGAGTTTCTGTGGTGAGATTTCATTCTGTTTCTCCTTTATTGATTTCATGGGAAAGATTGTTTTTTGACTCTCGTGAGCCACCGGACCAATGCCATCCCCGGCTGTCCCCCACAGCCGGGGAGGAATTGGTAGCGCCAACATCGGCGCGAAGCGCCTCGTGGCGTCATGCCTCAAAAGCCATCTGGTTTTCTCGGTTTCGCTTGGGGCTGAAACGCGGAACAAATCGCACTTGACGGACTACACGGATCCGGCGGGATGTATGCCGTCGTAAAGCCGAACGCGTTGCTGTAGATCTCCGCCGAGGCTACGCATCCGCCGTTCGGCGCTGTCACAACGGGCCGCACTTCGGCACGCTGCCCCAATTTTGTGACGAGAGTGCTCCCGGGCAGATCGAGCGAGGCAGCCTGTCCGGCGGCGAGCTGGACGTTGAGCAAGTTCCCTACCTGAACACCGCTGTTGTTGACGAAACTGAGTTCGCCGACGCAGGGGACAGGAGGAAATGCCACCACATTCAGGCGGACGGTCTGAAGCTCCGTCACACCCAACATTGCAAACTCCAGAGATGGCGCGTAACCGAGCGTGCCGGGAACGATAACGCTGGAGCTACCAAGCAGGTTGTCGAAGACTTCCGCCGAGGCATCGCATTGGCTCACGATGCCTGCGGTGGGGACAACGGTAGGCAGCAGTTCAATCCGCTGCCCCAGTTCGCTGACTAGCGTGTTGGCGTTCACGGATAGAGAGGCCGATTGTCCGGTCTGCAGCGTGACGTTCATACTTGTGCCCACAGCAGTGCCGTTTGCATCCTGGAAACCGATTTGCGCAAAACAGGGGTCGGGGGGGTAGGCCGCAATGTTGATTTGCAGGGTTTGCCCACGGACGATCCCGATCATCGGGAAGTTCGTCGTGTTGTTTGGCGAGGTTTGAGCCCATCCGAGGCTCGCCACGGTGAACGCAAACAGTGAGAGTGCAATTCGAGTTTTCATCGTCCCTCCATCGAGTAGTGTTGCGTTGACTAAAGTTTTTTTCGCAGAAGCATGGCTCGGAGTTCCGCTCTGTTCTCCGCTGGCAGTGAGCTCAATAGCGACTCGAGACAGACCCATTGCTCTCCGTCGATGAGGCAGACATGCCAGCGGTCAGACATCGTGCCGCTCGCCAGCATCGGGTGCGAGCTCCCCGCAGCAGTGTCCGCGTCGTCGAATCGAACCCCGTCTACTTCACGGCCACATTTCTCGCACCACACGGCTGTCGAACGGCGTCGCCGGATGATCAAAATCTGATCGGTTTGGATCGTGATTTCCGTCCTTTTATGGATCGTCACGCTCTCAACCAGCCTGTTTGCCCAGCGCCGAAATCGTGATAAATTGCTTGGCACGTTTACGCGGTTCTTGGTCCGCATCCACGAACGGGCTGAATTTTGCCCGCTACCCACTTTTAAAGTCCTTAAGACAGGATGAATTCGGTTTGAATAGTTTTTAAGAACTGCTATGGGCAGTCCGGTCAAGCACTTGCTGGAGTTCGGCTCCTTCCGGATCGATCTGGAACAGCGCCTTTTGCTGCGCGACCAACAGCCTGTCCCCATTTCCCCGAAAGCCTTCGATCTGCTTTTGGCCCTGACCGAGCGGGGCGGGCAGGTGGTCCCCAAAGACGACCTCATGAAGATCCTTTGGCCGGATACCTTCGTGGAGGAGTCCAATCTAGGGCAACATGTATTTCAACTGAGGAAGGCTTTAGGAGAGCGACCGCAAGATCACATGTACATCATCACCGTGCCCGGACGCGGCTATCGCTTCGCTCAGCAGGTGCGGCCTGTACCTGAAGAAGAGCCGGAGGATCCGGGTGAAGAACGAAAGAGTGACGAACAGATTGTGGTGGCGACTCGTTCGTTATCCAGAGTCGTGATTGAGCGGAACCGGAGCAAAGACCTCAGAGTGTTGGTTCCCGTTGCTCTGGTGCTGGTCGGGATCTTGATCGTGGCGGGATTGAACTGGAGGTCGGGGCGAAAGCCGAGGCTGACGGAGAAAGACACCATCGTGCTCGGCGACTTCGACAATCGAACCGGAGATGCGGTCTTCGATGGAACGTTGCGCCAAGGTCTTTCCGCGCAACTGGAGCAATCGCCGTTCTTGAATCTGCTCTCTGAGCAGCGCACGCGGCAGACGCTTGCCCTCATGTCGCAGCCCAAGGATGCCCAGCTTACCCACGGACTGGCCCGCGAGGTGTGCCAGCGCACGGCGAGCAAGGCTGCCCTCGATGGATCCATCGCGCAGATTGGTACACGCTACCTTCTTACCTTGAACGCCATCAACTGTTCCAACGGAGAATTACTGGCCAGCACGGAAGCCGAGGCCAGCGACAAGAGCCATGTTCTCGATGCCTTGGGAAGAATAGCTTCAGAGATCCGCGGAAAACTGGGTGAATCGTTGGCTTCCGTCCAGAAATATGACGTACCCCTTGAAGATGTAGCTACGCCGTCGCTGGAAGCCCTGAGGGCCTACAGCCTCGGCCGGCAGGCCCTGGCCTCGAACCGCGCGGCCGATTCGGTGGCGTTGTACCAGCGCGCGATCACCCTCGACCCGAACTTCGCAATGGCGTATCTGGGCTTAGGCGTCGACGAATTCAACATGGACGAAACATCCCTGGCAGCTGAAAACGTGGAGAAGGCCTACCAATTGCGGGCTCGAGTTGGCGAACGCGAGAGACTCGGGATTGAGCTGCTTTACGACGCGGTGGTCACCAGAAACTTCGAGGCGGCACGAAAGTCGGGGATTTTGTCGACTCAAATCTATCCGCGCGACGCCAGTGCATACACGAATCTGGGAACCATCTACGGTTACTTGGGCGAGAGCGACAAGAGTCTCTCCTCACTCCAAAAAGCACTGGAGCTCACTCCTGGAGCTGTGCAAAGTTATTCGAATCTTCTTCTCGCCTATGTGCACTGTGATCGCCTGGACGAAGCCGAATCCGTTGCTCGCGACGCCAAGAGTCGCAACCTTGACTCTCCATTTGTTCACGCCAGCCTCTACCTGGTTCAGTTTTTGAAACATGATGCGGCTGCGATGGCGCTCGAGGAGTCGCAGGTAATTGGAAAGCCTGGATTTGAAGATCTCATCTTTTATTACGGATCAGACACCGCTGCCTACGCCGGGCAGTTTGCGAAGGCGAGACAACTGACTCGCCAGGCTACAGCGTCGGCGTTGCGAGAAGGACAGAGAGAAACTGCAGCAGAGTATGAAGCCGAAGCGGCGGTGCGAGAGGCTCTTGCCGGCAATCTGGCTCTGGGATCGCGGCAGGCCAAACATGCCCTGGCGCTCTCGAACGGAAGAGATGTGTCGGCTATTTCGGCCATTGCTCTGGCGCAGGCAGGGGATTCCTCCGCCGTTCACTTGGCGGATGATCTCAGCAAGCGCTTCCCGGAAGATACCACCTTAACCTACAATTCTCTTCCGGCAGTCCGGGCAGCTGCTGCGCTACGAAAAGGGAATTTCAAGGTGGCACTCGCGGCACTGGTCGAGTCGACACCCTACGAACTGGGACAAACGGCGCAGGAAGTCACCTTCGCACTTTACCCGATTTATTTTCGCGGCCAGGCATTCACAGCCGCTAAAGATGGCGCGGCCGCGGCCGCCGAGTTTCAAAAGATTCTCAACCATCCTGGACTGGTGCAAAACGAACCAATTGCCGCGCTCGCTCATCTGGGAATCGCCAGAGCTTACCTTCTCTCGGGAGACTCCGCGAAATCAAGAGTCGAGTACCAAAACTTCCTGGCGTTGTGGAAGGACGCCGATCCGGATGTGCCGGTCCTGAAACAGGCCCAGGCGGAGTACGCAAGGTTGCAATAGCGCCGAGCAACTCAAACTTAGCCCGCACACCATCAAGAATTATCTGTTCAGGATTTTTGGCAAGCTGGGAGTTTCCAGCCGCATCGAGCTTCTGTTCATGACTCTAAGCCAAGCTGAAGCCGTGCCTCCGCTGCGAAGCCTCTCTTCCGAAAAACAGCTTGCGAACGGATATTCCCACAGTGAATCGGCTCTGCTTGAAAAATCGGCGGAAGCTGGTCTTCCCGCAGCCCAACTCGCTTTGGCGCAACTTTACTTCTTCCGCCGCCGCGACCCGCAGGATCTTGTCTCGGCCTACATCTGGTACCTGGTCGCCACCGAGCGCGCCATGCTGGCCCGCGGATTCATGACCAAGTTGATGACGTCGGAGCAGATTGAGGAAGCCAAACATAAGGCGACAGTCTGGCTGTCCAAAATGAAGAAGACGTCGCCGACCCAGGCCGATTCAGAGCCACCACCTGAGCTGTCCACCCTGAGTGACGAGCGCATTCGATCCCTGACGCTAGAAGGTTTGGACTCTTAGACCGCAACCCGTAATAAGGAAGCAGCTAGCTTCTCGCGGTACTTGCGTCGATCGAAAAAAGTTCCAATCCGCAGCTGCCGCTCAATTCAGGACGATGCGTGCGAAAGACTAAGGCAAGGGTGGCATGGTGAAAAGCCGTGAACAAGCGATTGCAATTGGCCTTTCCGAAGCGAGAGAGAAGGGCGCTAAAGTTCCGAAGGTGGCGCAGTCATAGAAATCCGGCATTCGCGAAGAGATCGTGCTTGCCCGCAACCAGGTCACCGGAGTCAATCTGATGAAAGCTATACGGCAGGGCGAGAATTTTTCCGGACAGAAGCTGACGATCGGGTGGGATCTGAGCGACTCATTCGAGCTGACTTCCAAAGACAAACGGGACCGTCCTCCCCCGAGGCTAATAGGTCCCGTTTCTCAACCGCCATGGTTAAGCGGCTCAGGCGCAACTGTAGACTCCGATTCGAGGCATGGAAATGGATCAAACGTGGGGAGTAGCCCGCTCCAACGTGTTATAGGCCTCGCTGAGCTGTTTTGGTGTTGGAACCGCGAGCCGGAACCGAAGAACTGCGGAGCTAACGACTTACGTTGTTACCCCAAATCAGTAGACGCAACCGCCACGACAACCAGCCCAGAAACACTAACCCGACAGAAGGCCGTGAGATTGCCATGAGAGCATCAAGTGTACGGGACATACTTGGGCTGGCGACTGGCACAGACCAGTGAACTCAAGTCGGTCACCGCCAGTCTCGCCTGCGAGCCGCCAGCAGTTTTACCCTACGCTCGCGCACGTCGGAATTGAATGGCCTGAACGTCATTTAGCCCGGCACGGGGGTGCTATAGCAGTTTGAGTCGCATAAAAAGGGGCTAAGGTGTAGGTCGGCAGAATAAAAGCTCGGGGCACTTTCTCTCGACCAAAATCTGAAAGTTGTGACCTTGGTCACAGACTCCACCAACCGGGCTTGTGCTAGTTTTCTGGGTGATGGACGCCGAGACCACGGTATGTTTCAAGTATGAGATCGAGCTGGCGCTGATTGCCAGCTTCGATCGTGCCTATTACCTAAAACCACGGCCGACTACCGCTGAACGGGCCGCGTATTACGTACGACAGGAGCGCCTGGTAAAGAACTCACGCACTGACTCTGTCTGGTCTTGACGCCTGTTCCAATTCTTCCAGAGCCTCGTAGAAGCGCATCGTGATGCAGGTTACGGATCAAGGCGTTCCGAGCCTCTCAATTTTGGACGAGAAAGCTCGCGTGATTCGAGAGCTACTTTCCAACTGATTTGTGCTTCAAGGCTGCGCGGAACCAGCAGTTGATGCGTCAATCGCCTGGCCCAGCTTCCATCCTAAGATGGAAACAGAGGTCGACAATCTGGTGGCAGCACCGGCTGAAACGAGAACACCCAACTTGCACCGAGCGAAACCGATCGCTCCTCGAGAGCGCGATGGAAGGATAGCGACAGCGGCGACTCAGCAGGAGAAAACTTGTTCAACGAAAAAACAGAAGCACCGACTTGACTCCGACCGGCCTTCTCATGGACGGCGATTGCACTCATTGGCCCCACCATACGCAGCGACCGCTTCCGCCACTTGCCCGGACGCTCCCCCCCGGCAATTTGACGCGCAAACTTACGTAACTCCACTGTAACCAGCGCAATGTAATCTTTCACGAAGTTGGCTTAAACCGTAATGTCATCCAGTGGGCTGAATGATTCGCGGAAAAGGTGAACTGACCTTCCGTTCATCGTTGGCCCGAAAGGCGTAATTCGGCGTTCAGGCGCACTGCGCCAATGGATCGACGGAACATGAGCCCAGACCAAATCACCGCGATCACCGCTTGGACGCACCGGTCGAGCAGCGAGAAGATTCGACAGTACGGGCGCGGCGAGGAGCCGGGCCTCAGCGAGGTTGAGCGCTACCTGACCGACCACGGCATCATCGCCAAGAGTTTCCCCATCAAGGGAGAGGATGGGCGCGAAGTCACCTTCCGCGCTGAGCGGACGACACTGAAGGGTCTAGTCAAGGATCTGCTGGGAGAGGCAATCGACGATTCGTGGGAATGGGGTACGTTTCACTGATCTGCCGAACTCATCCGATGGTACTGGATCTAATCTGCGTCGATCTGTTCATGAGCGAGGTATCGGAAGGGAGCTCCTTACAGAATCGGTCAGGATTTTTGACAAGCTTGGAGTTTCCAGCCGCATCGAGCTTCTGTTCATGACTCTAAGCCAAGCTGAAGCCGTGCCTCCGCTGCGAAGCCTCTCTTCCGAAAAACGGCTTGCGAACGGATATTCCCACAGTGAATCGGCTCTGCTTGAAAAATCGGCGGAAGCTGGCCTTCCCGCAGCCCAACTCGCTTTGGCGCAACTTTACCTCTTCCGCCGCCGCGACCCGCAGGATCTTGTCTCGGCCTACATGTGGTACCTGGTCGCCACCGAGCGCGCCATGCTGGCCCGCGGATTCATGACCAAGTTGATGACGTCGGAGCAGATTGAGGAAGCCAAACATAAGGCGACTCTGGCTGTCCAAAATGAAGAAGACGTCGCCGACCCAGGCCGATTCAGAGCCACCACCTGAGCTGTCCACCCTGAGTGACGAGCGCATTCGATCCCTGACGCTTGAAGGTTTGGACTCTTAGACGGGGCGCGCGCCCTTCAACAACAGCCGGTGGCACGTTGAATGTCAGGCGGCGCGCTCGGCTTGAAAGGATAGGTCGCGAGGGTCGCTTCCTTTACCCGTTCTGAAATCGATTGCAGTGGTTTGCGCCGACAATGAGTGAAATCGCGACTTTTCATCATCCAGTACCGGCTTCGTGTGTTGTGATACCCGGAAGACCGTCGAGAGTCCTACTCCGGTCCTTTTGCGGGTTCTTTCGTCGGAAGTCTTGTGAGCTTCTGTTTTCTCATAAGTTCGAATTGACACGCACTAGCAGGGTAGCTAGGCTGATCGGACAAGTGTGCCCATTGGGAGACGCGCATGGGATGCGAACCTCCGAGCGAAATCACACAACTTTTACAGAAGTGGCGGGGCGGAGACCGCGAGGCACTAGATACCCTCCTGCCTCTCGTCTACCAGGAACTGCGCCGCCTGGCACGCCATCAATTACGCAAGGAACGAGCAGGCCACACTCTGCAAAGCGCCGCGCTTGTGCATGAAGCGTACGTTCGCCTAGTGGGCGCGAGTCCTCCATGGTGGGAGAGCCGCGCTCACTTCTTCGCCATTTCCGCTCAGCTCATGCGCCAGATTCTCGTCGACTATGCGCGGCGCCACGGAGCCGCGAAGCGCGGCGGCAGTGTCTGCAAGCTATCGTTGGAGGATGCGATGGCGACCCCGCAGCGAGCACAAGTAGATGTTCTCGCCCTCGATGATGCTCTGCAGGCACTCGCCAGAATTGACCCGCGACAGAGTCGCGTCGTGGAACTCCGGTTTTTTGCAGGGCTTTCATTGAACGAGATCTCCGAAGTGTTAGAAATTGCTCCTGCTACGGTGCAGCGCGATTGGACAGCAGCGCGAGCCTGGCTTCATCGGGAAATTTCGAGAGGGCACTCCGAATGAACTTGGACCAATGGCAGCGGGCGAAGCAAATTCTCGAAGAAGCATTACGTGTCTCAGCCGAAGAGCGTTCCAAGTTTCTGGATGTGGCCTGCGGAAACGATCAGGAATTGCGCGCTGAAGTGAAATCTCTGATTTCTTCCCATGAACGGGCGGGCAGTCAGTTCCTAGCTGCCGCTGCTCCTGATATCTTGAACCTGACGTCCGCGACAAATCTCTCTTCGACAAGTCCTCCTCCAGCGCAACTGAACAAGGTCGTTGGACACTACCGCGTCCTCGAGAAAGTCGGAGGGGGCGGGATGGGTGTGGTTTACAAAGCCGAAGACACCGAACTGCGCCGCTTCGTCGCCCTCAAGTTCCTGCCCGACGATGTCGCGCGCGATCCGCAAGCCCTGGACCGCTTCCACCGCGAAGCGCGTGCGGTCTCTGCTTTGAACCATCCCAACATCTGCACCCTGTACGAAATCGGCAGGAATGGAGATCAGTCGTTTCTAGCGATGGAGTACCTGGACGGCATGACGTTGAAACAACGGATTGCTGGACGTCCCATGGAGACAGAGTTGATTTTCTCGCTGGGGATCGAGATCGCCGACGCTTTGGATACGGCGCACGCGGCGGGGATCATTCACCGCGACATCAAGCCGGCCAATATTTTTGTCACCAAGCGTGGGCACGCCAAGATTCTAGATTTCGGGTTGGCGAAGGTGATGCATCCGACTCGCGATCCGGGCAACGAGCGGCAAGTGTCGGGGCAAACAACGGTGACGATCGAAGAGCCTCTGACCAGCCCCGGGGCCACCGTCGGGACCGTACCCTATATGTCCCCAGAGCAAGTACGGGCAAAGGAACTGGATGCACGGACGGATCTTTTCTCGTTCGGAGCAGTGCTCTACGAGATGGCAACGGGGACGCCGCCATTTCGTGGTCAGGGTACTGGCGTAATCTTCAAGGAAATCCTTGACTCGTCGCCAACGCCAGCCGTCCGATTGAATCCCGATCTGCCGCCGGAACTGGAGCGGATATTGAATAAGGCGTTGGAAAAGGATCGAAACCTGCGCTACCAGCACGCCTCGGACATTCGCACTGACCTGGAACGATTGAAGCGTGACACGGATTCCAGTGGTCCGCGAACAATTCCTTGGACGGTTTCCACGGCGAAACGTTACCTCTGGTTGCCGTGGACTCTCACGGCGTTGCTGGTGGTGGGATTGGGAGCGTGGTTTGTCAATCGCCCGAAGCCTGATGTCCAAAATCCACTTTCCGGTGCGCAGTTTACCAAGCTGACAAACTTCGTTGGCGCCAAGATCAACCCCGCCATCTCCCCGGATGGGAAATTCGCCGGATTCATTTCCGACCAGAGCGGTACATTCGACATCTGGCTGATGCAAACCAACGGAAACAGCCCGACGAATCTCACTCAAGGTCGCATTGGGGACACGCGTGCACCTCTCCGTGCGTTTGGGTTTTCAGGCGACGGCTCGGAAGTGTGGAGCGCCGGCACCGAAGCGAGGAGGCTCATGCTATGGCCTCTAATAGGCGGGACACCACACAATTTTATTGATGACAAGGCCGCCGAAGTTGCCTGGTCGCCTGACGGTACCCGAGTGGTCTATCACACCTGGGAAGGGGGTGACCCAACGTTTGTGGCGGATCGGAACGGCACGAATCGACGCCTAATCTTGCAGAACGAGCCCGGACTACATAACCACTATCAGATCTGGTCACAGGATTCCCGCTGGATCTACTTTGTGCGCGGCCGATCGGCAACGCACGAGATGGATCTGTGGCGCATTCGACCGGATGGCGGAGGATTAGAACAACTCACTCATCTAAACACGGACATTGGGTACCCAGCTCCGATTAGTGAACGAACGATTCTTTTCGTTGCCCACAACCAGGATGGGGTCGGCCCATGGTTATGGGCATTCGACCTAAGAACGCGAACTGCGAGTCGCGTGAGTTCCGGCTTGGAAGAGTACACGGCATTGGCAGCGACCGAGGATGGCAGACTTCTTGCGGCGAGTGTGGTGAACCCTCAGGTTAATTTGTGGAGCGTGCCGATTACGAGTCGCGTGGTCGAGGAACACGAGGTTAAGGCTTTCCAGGTACCCACCGCGCGCTCATGGGCACCCCGCTTCGGAGGCGGATCGCTGTTCTACTTGTCTTCGCGAGACGGCGCTGACGGATTGTGGAATTATCGCGATGGAAAAATGCAGGAGATATGGAAGGGCTCCGACGGCGCGCTTCAATCTCCAGTCGCGGTCTCGGCAGATGGGAGTAAGGTTGCATTTGCACTGAGACGTAATGGCAAGCAACAAATGCACGTCATTGCAGCGGATGGGACACAACTCCGTGCTCTTTCGGGCGATGTTGACGTTCGGGGCACAGCGTCCTGGTCTCCCGACGGCAAATGGATTGTCGTGGCGGGCAGCGACAACAGTGGACAAGGCTTATTCAAGGTACCTTCCGACGGCGGCGCGCCGGTTCGGATTGCAAATGGACCCTTCCTGGATCCCCTCTGGTCTCCACGAGGGGACCTTATCGTGTATTGCGGACCACAGACGTTCACGCTCGCGCCGCTCCTAGCTGTACGACCGGATGGCACGTCGGCAAAATTACCGGAGATCAGAGTACAGCGCGAAGGTGTCCGTGCGCGTTTTCTGCCCGACGGAACGGGATTGGTCTACATGCTGGGAAGCACGCTAGCCGAACAAGACTTCTGGTTGCTGGACCTTAGCACGATGCGTTCACGGCGTTTAACTCGGCTGAGCAGTCCTGCAGTTATGAGCACCTTCGACATCACGCCCGATAGCAGGCGGGTCGCTTTTGACCGACTGTCACAAGACTCGGAAATACTGCTGGTCAATCTTGCGGCGAATCAAGCTCGGCCGTAGTTGCCAGAACGGGAAACGGATCGACAAAGTTCCATCATGATTCGTGGAATGGAAGATATCGCGACGACCAGAAATCCGTCTCCGATGCCAATACGCGCATGTTTCGGCAGCGCCCTAGCGTCTAAACCGACTGTTGCTTGCAAATTCGTCGATTCTTTGCCTCGCGACTCTGGTTTCCAGTTCTCTTGCTACTCTGTTTTCCGAACAAGACCGTGGATCGCCTGCGTCCCAAAATGCCCAGTTGCGCCACTCGCTCCGGTAAAGACCAGCGTGATGTTCGAAAACTCCATATTCGACCCACCTGCGATGCACACCTGCAATGACGACGACCCAAACGGCGCTGGGCTCCCATTCGCCTCGATGTTTGCTGTTCCAGTGACCTCGATGCGTGTGGTATAGGGAGGGGTCTGAAGTGGAGCCGCAGGGCAGTCGGTCGGGTTATAAATCACAGTGTCAGCCGTCATGGTGATGCGATGAGTGTGCTGCGCTCGGTCGACAGCATTCACGCTAGTGACTGTCTGTCCAAAATCCGACAACTCCATTGTCAGAGTTGCAGAGAATTTTGCTCGCGGGGATTCCCGGTTCAACGTCAAGCTCCACGGACCCCGAAGTTCCCACGGACTGGTACCGGCAGTGATCGGTGTAAAGTCATTGATCACACCTGTAAGGTGCACGAGCGCTGGGCGCTGTCGCGTCTGCGCTTGTAGACATAGCGAGGTAACGGTGACCAGCAGAGCAGTGGTGATTGCAAGACGTGCGGTTTTCATCGAAGTCTCTCCTCTTTAATATTTGTGGTCGAATCGATTGCCGGTTGGGAAATGAGCCATTCCAGCCGACCCAGCATCGGTGCGAGTTTCAACAGCGGGCCGGAGGATACGATTGCGCTCCCCGTTCTTGCCCGACATAAGTCCAGCAAATCCCGCTGAAAATCGTATGTTCCGTCCTAATGCAGTTCTGCAAGGATTACCGTTTGCTGAAGGCTGTTGTTTTTCGCCATTTCGGCTTCGCGGCGGGTCTTGAGGAGTTTTTGGCCTACACCCTTTCCCTTAATCCAGATCTCGGAAAGAAAGTACTGGTCCCCGTAGCGGTCGAAAACCAGCTTGGTCTGTTTAGAAAGCCTTCCACTCTTCAAGGTCAAACAAGGGACGGACAAGAAAACGCTCGGAGTTTGCCCTATCCCCGCGATAGTGAATTCGTGTTCGGGATCCGTCGTTTCGGATCGAATTGTATATTCGCCGCCCGGTAGCGTTCTCCCGCTGACTACAAAGTTAAAAGGGACATTGGCCTTGAGAGGGATACTCTGGGCGAAAGCCGATGTCGCGGCCAGCAGACCGAGTCCGAGAAACATAAGCAATTGCTTTTTCATAAGTCCTCCGTTTCGAAGAAGAACCTCAGGAATCTGAGTTCGACCTCTTGTCTATGTCAGCGCAAGTTGGCCGCGAATTTGATCATTGCGGAGAAAGAATTTCTCGCGAAGCCGTTGTGCTATGTCACCGGGCCCTTTTGTACGGTTGAAGGAGTAAAGGCATGGTCGGCAGGTATAGTGACGAGCCGATGGACAACGGTTCGATCGCTCCTGGAGGTTCCTGACTCGATTACGGCCAAACCAGAAGTCAATTGTCGTAATTAGGCCTTAGCACTCATTGAGAATTCGCCGACCGCGTCGATGAGTGTAACCGGGATATTACGACAACAATCCATACAGAAATGTTCTCGACGGCGGTGTAGCAGCGGAGCACTTTCTCGCCGAAGCAAGATCGACCTTAGAGATCCTCCTTGGCGCAACTCTACTTCTTCCGCCGCCGTGATCCGCAGGATCTTGTCTCGGCCTACATGTGGTAACTGGTCGCCACCGAGCGCGCCCTGCTGGCCCGCGTGTTCATGACCAAGTTGATGAAGCTGGAGCATCGGCTATTGGCGCTGCGGATAGAAGTGCGCAGTCTCGCGCTTCGTCTTAGCGTCATAGTGCGTAAAAGTGACGCTGTGATCGCCGACGACAATCGGTACAACATCGGCGGGGATGATCCAGATTTTACCCGGGTCGATGGGGATGCTACTGTCGTACAGGATCGTCTCGCGATCAAACCTGGATTTGCACTCGTCGCGCGCATGGGTTGCAGCTTGCAATGCGGCCTTCGTTGTTGCCAATTGCGCTTCCACCGGGTTCTTAGCCAGTTCAGCGAAAATCTTCTGTTGCGCCTCTTTTTCAGCGGACTGAGCGGCAGCACGCTTTGCACTTGGTATGAGGAATATGTTGAAGATCAGCATCGTAACGAAGGAGCCTGCCGCAAAGCAGAGTACGTATTTCTGCCACAGAATCTTTTCCATTACATCGGTAGTGCCACTGGTTTCAAACATTTTCGTGCCTCCCGTTTGCGAGGCGATTAGGATCGCACGAATGGAAAACGGGCCGCATTATTTTGCGCCAGCTTACGGATTTCCCTGCATATTTGGTCAACCTCGTAGGACTCGCTAGCAAAGCAGGAACCGGCGATGCCCGAAGCGAGTGTACGACAGCGCGTACTTGTTGCGCCGCAGATCCACGTTTATGGTCTCGTTCGCATGTTCCAGATCATGAGCGAGGACTCGCGCCCGCTCTTGCACGTCGCGCGCACCTTGGACGACGCGTTCGCTGCCCTCGGCGTTCAGTCCCCGCACTTCGAACCGTTAGCGTAAGACCACGCCGAACCAGGCCCTCTGAATCCTCTTCTCGCCGCCGCGAGTTGAAGATATCGGCTTTCCCTTTTTCTCGATCGCTTCCGGTTTGCCGACGAGCCTGAACCTGATCAGTCTGACCGGATGAGTGATCTGTCGGCGCTCTTCTGAAGAGTTTACTTGGCCGAGGATTTTTCAGGGTGCGGATACCAATATGTCTGGTGACAGTTTTCGCAGGCTTTGTCGATGGCGTCACCGCTCTCCAACACTTTCACGGGGTCCTTCGTGTCTGCAGCGTGCAGCGCCTGTGTTGCGGCATCATGCAGACCGTGGGCCAGCGTGATCCAGGCCCGGCGGTCCTGATTGATTAATGTCTCGATCTGTTCCGGCTGGAGTTCGATCCCCTGCTCGTTCTTCTGTCCGGGCATGGCAACATGACGGCCGGGAATCTGCAGAAGGTTCGAGGCTTCGATGAGTGTAATGGCGCCGTGGCGAACTATGCCCCAAACGTTTACACTCATTGACCCATGGCCGTCCTCAATGAGTGTAATAGAGATGTTACGTCAACAATCGCCGCAGCGAGATGCTTCGGTGTTGTATTCTCTTGATGATCGGTACTGATCCGGCATTACTGCGAACCGCGCCTATGGGCATGTTTTTTCGATACACCGAGCAATCGAGGCGGACGATAGTTCGCGCAAAACATGAGGCAGATAGATTTGGATCTCTAGAAATCGAGCCTGAGCACCTTCTATTAGCTCTGCTAAACGATCCAGTCCTGATTAGCGGCGTCATGGAAGGGATTTCTGGGAACGAGATTCTCGACACGATCAACGCTCACCTTCCCCAGCGTGAACCAAACATGCTGCCGCACGACCTGCCACCAAGTAGGGGAACCCGCCAGACTCTGGGTTTGGCAGAAGCAGAAGCTGACAAGCTCGATCATCTATACATCCGGAATGAGCACCTTCTGTTGGGACTGGTCGAATCCGGTCATACCTTCGCAGCTGAGTTGCTGACCAAAAAGGGACTCTCCGCTGAAAAACTTCGAATGCAAATAAAGGCGTTGCCCCAATCCACGGACGTTGAGGAGCCCGCTCGAAGGTCAAACAGACCGCCGGAGGAAACTGATCTCATTTGCCGCGTTAATGAGTTCGTAATTAGGAGAGAAGGCCAATGCGCGCTGCAGTTGTTGGATGATTACATGGGAGAGGCGGGACAGGACCGCAGGCTCAGGATGTGTTCTCTCGGCCACTTTGCGGCGAACACGGCTCTGCAGCTTAGCGATTTCAGTGCAGCGCGACGTTATTGCGAGGAAAACCTAGCCTACACCCCCGAGGACCCAATGGCGCTCTACGTTCTGGCCGATTGCCTAAATCAACAAGGCGAAACAGATGAGGCAAGGCGGCGTGTAGCCGATTGCCGTAGAGTGGCATTGTCGCTAGGCGATGAGTACGGAAAAATCATACTCAGGATGGTTGAAATTCGTTTCCCCAACTTCAAGGTGGAACCATAGAATCTTCAGTGGCGTCAGGTGGGCGAGCGACACCACACCCCGGCTACCAGTTTGGCGTTGAATGGTCGCTCTACTCGCACCACCTTTTCGTACTTGCGCACAAGCGCAGATTCGCCGATCTCCCGAGCCTGTTTCGCACTCAGGACGGGACTCGGACTGGTGTTTGTGTCCTGCGACCAAGCGGGGCAGGATGCAACAACGAGAGCACCCCCTAAGAGAACTGTGGCACGAGACAACGGCATTTTGCAGGACAACATAGTGCCATTGTCTCGCAGAGTACGATAGGCTTCACGTGACTGTTGTAATCAGGCGATTACACAAGTGAGCAAAAGGAAAACCGTTTTGATTCCCGGGAGATGAGTGTAATGGCGATTTATCGCCAACTATCCGCGACCGTCTAGGGCTTGACCGCACCGGAGAGCTGGCTCTCGGCTACCTTCATTCTCCTGAATTCATTGCCGCTGTGGCCATCGATGCATGCCAGTGTCCCACCCTGAGTGAGGCGGCAGTAGTACACATCCCGAGCAGAGCAGTCTCCGTCGCTGCAAAAGGAAATCTCCACACTGCCCTTGTGATTTGGTTTCATTCTCTCCCGCCATGATCCGCTGGAGTTGACTACGTGCAGTTCCATCACATAGGCATAACCTCCACCGATCATTGCAAACTCAAACTTCTTTTTTCTCATAATCCCTGTGCAGTTGAGACTTCGGAAATGAGGCTGTCGTATTGCGTCATCAATAGGCAGCATTCCGTAGTTAAAATTTCCGACCTCGACCCAAGTTTCCTTTAGCTCCTGTGCTGAGGGCGCCCTTCCTTTGTTAAACGAGGCGGTGAGTTCGCTGAGAGACCTTGGCTGGCTACGGCACGGAGAATCCTGCGGGATTGGCTTCTCTGGGATCGACTCCTCCGCATTGGTTGTCGAAGGCGCTTGCTGCTCAGCGGACGGTTGGACAAGCGGCATCGACAGCATGAATATCAATAGGGCGGCCCGCATTTGGTTCTCCCTTCCAAGAGCGTCTGCCTTTTGGAGATAATCTGACCGCTCAATTATCAGGAAAGGGGCGGGCCACGAGTAGATGACTGTTGTAACAAGGCGATTAAAGTTTTGACCACTGGTCAATGAGCGCCATGGCGATTTTTCGCCAATCTTGTCTATGGCCGAAAGACCCTACAGGAAATTTCGTTTGACAGACTGCCGCAGGTCTGGCAGAGTAGCGCCGCGCTGAATCGTCGGTTGTATCCGGCCCTAGCAAACATTCCCCCGAGTTGAAGTTCAAGACGGAAAAGTCAAAGGAGGATGTATGGCCCGTTTCAGCCTGTTCCTGTGTGTGTTTTCACTCCTCGCTTGCGGCGCGTTTGCTCAGTCGCCTGCCAAGGGAAATGCAGTCCAACCCGCCGCGACGATTTATTACGGCTGCGTCACCAACTCCACCGGCGCTATTCGCATCGTCACCGCGACCACCACATGCAAGGCGACCGAACACAAGATTGTATGGAACCAAACAGGACCTGCCGGACCACAAGGACCCGCCGGACCACAAGGACCTGCCGGACCGACTGGACCGACTGGGCCCACCGGAGCAACTGGACCCGCCGGACCGCAAGGACCGGCTGGAATCTCGGTAGGTTATTACGCTGTTGGTAAAAGTGTCGCACTCACCGGTTATCCCGGAGCGCTCGTTGCTGAAACTGCGGCTGTCTCCGCCGGGACTTACTTTGTGTCGTCATCTGCATTGCTGCTTCTTGCCAGCGGAGATGACGGGTTCTGTTACACGACGAGTGTGAACAACGACGGGACCACCAACAACTACGGAGGAAGTGGCACTGGCGGCACCTACGTGCAGTCAAGTACATCCGACGTTTTCACGGTGTCAGATGGAGATGCCTTCGAGTTGTTCTGTTATAACGGCGGGTTCTCCTCGGAAGTTTTTAACGCCACGATGACGGCGACTCTGATCAACTCTGCTACGGCGACAAGTAAGAGTTCTCAGAAACAACTGCCGCCGCCGCAACGCTAAGCGCCGATCAAACTTGCACTTTGTAAGCATTGTGCGCGAAAGCAAATCAATTGCCCGCGTCTTGCGCCCCTTGGACAAGGCGCGGGTTTTCGACTGACAAAGCACAACATTCCTATCGAATATTCTGCCTACATCGTTGTAATAGGGCGAATGATGATTGTTACTCTCTCTGCAAGGCTTCGCGCAGCTTCGTAACCGTCTTCGGGTCTTGCGAGTGAAGGAACTGATTCCCTTGTTTGAGGAAGTAGACGGATTTCCCCTCCCAAGCCCCGGAGTTCTTCGGGACACCACGGAAATAATATCTGGTGAATCCGCCATGCTCTTTTTGTTCGACTACCTCTAGCTCGTCCCATGTCTTTGGTCGCGGAAGAAACAGGGCTTCAAAGGTACCGATGTCGCTTCGGAAAAAAGAGCCCCGAGTTGACCCTCAAACATCTGGGCCTCTTTCGAGAGCAGCACGCAACGTACCGAAATGTCATGCCTAGTGAGCGTTCTCGCTAGGTCCATCGCGTCCGCATACGAGGGGTCAGTGCGAGGCAGAAGGGCGCGAGGATCACAGGGATCATCCTGCGCGGACGCAAACGATGGCTGCAGGAGGACAAGGACAAACAACAAAGGCAGTAAGCGCAACTTGGAAACCTCCCACGGCCCTATTCTACGACCAATTCGGAAGGCTGACGTTATCAGGCGTTAGCGCAATCTTGCGCCGTCTGTTCGCCCTTTGTCGGGGTTCTGAGTGTAATGGCGATGTTATAACAATTGACAAACTGTTTTTGCATTCAGAGTCGTTTCTTAGATCCGACAGACCGTCTGTGACTGTTCGCGTCCGGACATCTAACGCCAGCGGTGGACACCTTCATGGGGTACGGGTCGACGGGGGGCGCTGCCCTGCCCTTTGCCGTCAGGCGGTTACACTTTGCACTAGATTGGTAAGAGTCTTGCGATGAGAGGCAGGAGACCTGAGATGGGCAGACTGGCGCAAGATCTTCGTTACGCGCTCCGGCAATTGTGCAAGAATCCAGGATTCACGGTCGTTGCCCTGCTTACGTTGGCGCTTGGGATCGGCGCCAGCACCGCGATGTTCGGGGTGCTGAACGCGGTCCTGCTTCGGCCGTTGCCCTTCCGCGACCCTGAGCGTCTGATACGAGTCCTGGCAATGGAGGGTGATCGGGTCATACCCGGGCCCTCTCCTCTGGATGTTCGTGACTTTGCCACCCAAAACCGCACAATCGAGAAGTTCGCAGTCTATGACGTCTGGCCGAAGAACGTCAGCACCAGGAGCGCCTCGATCGAGCCTGAGCAACTACAGGTGGGATTGGTCTCGGCAGAGTTTTTCGAAGTCCTGGGCGTGAAACCGCTGATGGGGCGCTTGTTCAAGGCGGACGAAAACCGCTGGGGCGATCACTATGAAGCAATTCTGGGATACAACTTCTGGCGAACGCGCTTTCGCCGCGACCCCGCGATTCTCGGCAAGAGCATCCGGATCAACGACGAACCTTATACCATTATCGCGGTCATGCCAGAGGAGGTTTCTGAATGGCCCGTCGATCCGACCCACGGCAAAGTCGCACTGTGGACTCCTTTCGTCCCCTACAGTTCTGGCAGTGCCCCGACAGTATGGCAGGAAAGCGAGCGCGGCTCGCGCGGTTGGGCTACCATCGCCCGCCTGCAACCTGGAGTCAGCATTCAACAAGCAAATGTTGATCTGCAACGAATCGCGCTGAATCTTTCGGCGCAATATCCCCTCGATCGCGGGGTGGGAGTCATTCTCCGCCCGCTGCAGGAGGAGCAAGTCTCCGGTCTGCGATCGATCATGATCCTACTGATGGGCGCCGTGATTCTGATTCTGCTGATCGCGTGTTCCAATGTGGCCAATTTGTTATTGGCAAGAAATTCCAGCCGCAGGCGCGAAATCGCGGTGCGAGTCGCCATGGGGGCGAGCAGCCCGACTCTCATTCGCCAGTTCATGATGGAACATCTGGTGCTGGGACTGTTCGGCGGGATTACGGGCGGGGTGCTGGCATGGGCCGGATGTACCGCCATAGCTCATGCTCATCCCGCCAAACTCTCGCAGCTTGCTGGAGTGCGACTCGATCTCACGGTTCTCGCTTTTGGTTTTGTAGTTTCACTCATAAGCAGCCTGATTTTTGGAACACTTCCGGCATGGACCGGACTGAAAGTAAATCCCTCTGAAGCCTTTAAGGAAGGCGGACGCTCCAACCTCGCTTCGCGTGGCACGCAATGCCTACGACATTCATTCGTAGTTGGCGAGCTGGCATTGGCGGTGATGCTGCTGGTCGGTATGGGACTTCTGATTCAGAGCCTGTTGCGCTTGCAGAGCCAGGACTTGGGCTTTCGCCTCGATCATTTGTTGAGGTCGCATTTTTTCCTGCCAGCGGTTCGTTATCCTAATCGCGACAGTATCACGCGATTTTGTGACGAATATGTCGCCCGGGTTCGGCAACTGCCTGGAGTGCAGGATGCCGTCGTCAGTGCCGCCTATCCATTCGACGATCAATGGAGCCAGAATTTCACCATCGTAGGACGAACGGTTTCGCGACTGGAAGATACCCCTGTCGCAACCTTCAATGTTACCGATTCGCACTATTTGCATACTCTCGGGATTCCACTGCTCAAAGGACGAGACTTCTCGGAGTCGGATATGGATACAAGCCCGCCGGTGGCATTAGTGAACCAAGCCTTTGCGGATCGATACTTTCCATTGGAAGATCCGATTGGAAAGCAGTTTCGCATGGGTTTCAACCCTATCCTCGCTTCGAGTGCGTCGGCGGTTCCGTTCACCATCATTGGCGTGATCGGAAATTCAAAGAACCGCGAGCTGGCACTTCCTCCCTTGCCACACATCAATACGCTTTTCCGACAAACTCCGGAACTGAACGCTGGCTTCAAGTATCTGATGGTGCACACCAGCCTGGATCCGATGCAACTTGCCTCGCCCATACGGCTGCAGCTTCGGTCCATCGATTCTGAGCTTCCCTTCGCTGAGGTTGCGACGATGGACGAGGTCATGCAGGAGCAAACTGCTGATCGGCGCTACACGACTGGGTTGCTCGCCTTGTTTGCCGTCTTCGGAATGGTGCTGGCGGGGATTGGCGTGTACGGCGTCGTGTCATACGTGGTCTCGCAGCGGACCAGTGAAATCGGAATGCGCATGGCATTGGGCGCGCAGCGCGGGGATGTGCTCTGGATGGTGCTCAAACAGGGCTTGAAAATGGCCGCATCGGGAGCGGTCGCGGGATTAACGGGCGCTTGGGTTCTGCGGCAGGTGCTGGCTCAGTTGGTGTTCGGAATCTCACCGGTGGATCCTCTGACATTTGTTGCGGCAGCCTCGGTGCTGATTTCGTTTGCCGCCATCGCGACCTACCTGCCCGCGCGACGTGCAACCAAGGTCGATCCTATGGTGGCCCTGCGGTACGAGTAACGCGTCATGAATGCTGGTTAGGGGCTTTGCTTGCTAAGACGAATCCTACCGAAGAAGTTCTCGACGTGGTATCCCAGCGGATCACCAGTCCGACGAAAGTGATCGAGCCAAGCGCTAACTAAGAAGGCAACACACGGATAGTTGACGAAACCAGGAGTTTGTACCGATTGAGGTCATACTCTTGTATCTTGACCCTCCCGATGCTCGATTCATACATCGCCAATTGGACCTAACTAGGGAACAATCTCGAATGCGGTCCCTCCGAAATTCGAGCCACCGTATTGAGTGATTCCGTACAGATCGCCTGCAGCATTGAAGATCACCCCTAGGGGTAAATTTCCATCGGTACCGTCGAAGTTGAAGAAGACACTCTCAGCCCATCCGCCATCCGAGGTGGGTGTCATCTTGAAGACGATGCCGTTTCCGTTTGAGCCGCCGGCAGCGGTTGTGCCGTACAGATCACCCGACTTGTCGAAGGCTACTCCACTGAATTGCGGGGCCTGCCCGTCTCCCGGGGCTCCAAAGCTGTGGAGGACAGTTTCGGTCCATTTACCCTGACTGCCAGGAGACAATTCGAACACCGTGCCGTAGCCGTAGGTTCCTCCCGCACCTGTGGTGCTGTATAGGTTTCCCTTCGAGTCGAACAGCAGTCCGGCAAAGGGGTTAATCCCGTCCGTCGCTTTGCTGGGGAAATTGTGCAGCACTGTCTCGGCATAATCTCCGAAGCCGTTCGGGGTGAGCTTGAAGACCGTTCCCGAACTGAATGACCCGCCAGTACCGCCGGCCTCGGTCGTTCCATAAAGATTGCCCGATGAGTCCATTAGCAGGGGTGCGGCCGGGTTCTGTCCGTCCGCGGTTCCTCCCTTAAAGCTGTACAGAACCTTCTCAGTCCAGCCGCCGCCCGATTTCGGTGACAGTTCAAATACGGTTCCACACGCGAACGCCCCGCATTTCGTGCCGGTCCCGCCTTGGTAAGTGGTGCCGTAGAGATTTCCTTTTTTGTCGAGGATGAGTCCAGCCTGCGGCGATCGACCGTCAGATCCGCCAACGAAGGTATGAATTATCTCTTCTTTCCAGGTACCACTCTCCTCTGGCGTCAACTCGTATACGATGCCGAGCTTGCGACGTCCCCCCAGAGGAGTGACGCCATAGAGATTGCCCGCGCCATCCATCACCAGTGCTCCTTGAGGTGATTCGCCATCTCCAGCACTAGGATCGAAACTGTGAAGGATTTCCTCGGTCCAACTTCCGCTCTCCAACTCATACACTGTGCCCTTCAAATAAGTTCCACCCATAAAGGTAACGCCATACAGATTCCCGGCCTTGTCAAGAATCGGCGCACCGTAGGGTTCGCTACCATCCCCAGGTCCATCGAAAGTGTGCAGGACGGTTTCAGTTTGAGCCGTGACACAGAGGCTTGCGAAAGTTGTCATGGCGCACAAAAGCCCAAATGCCCGAATCGTCGAGAGAGAGAAGATTCTGTATTTCATCGCTACTCCATTTTCGTCGCAAGCTGCGGATTTCTTTTAGCAGGATCAACCGGTGAAGGATGAATGGGGTCACCGGCAGGGTCAAGATGAAGAAATTTTCTACCCCCATAGGCACGCGCCTTGGCGTGGGCGCATACCGTCAGCGTGAAGGTGATAGCCAGGGTCATCAAAGCCACGATGGGTGGGAAGTGCTGTCGCTTGCGCTGCATGAAAGTCTCCGTATGCTTGCAGGAGTTGCTATCGCGCAAATTTCACTTGAGTTCGACCGCAGGGTGAGCTTAGACGGGGCCCAGAGCAGATTCTCACTTGGGGATCACCAATGTACTTCAAACACATCCAGTTGTCAATATAGAAATATAAGTCAATTAGCTAGTTTAGTTAGCTCTCGGCTGGCGACGACCTGAAGGGACGCATTTGGCTAGCGTGATCGATGTCGCTGCCAGCGAAGGAACGAGAAAAATGATAGTGAAAACCGATCGATCCGACGACATGTCAGCTTGTAGCCTTGAACTTCGCGACGATCGCCGTGATGTCGTCGTGTTGCTCCCGGCAACTGAATTGCCGAACACCATCCACGATTGCCGTCAACAAAGCCTGGCACGGCAGGTCCCGATGTTGCCGGAGCGATTCAACTAGGCAGTGCTCGCCAAATTCCTGTCCCTGCTCGTTACTGGCTTCCGTGATCCCATCCGTGTAAAGCGCAAGTACGTCCCCGGGAAAAAGCTCATGCTCTCGCATCGAGCAGTTCCACTCTCTGAACAGGCCGAGCAGAGTGCTGGTGGACTCGAGCCGATCCACCGTGCCGTCGCTTCTTACCAACAGACCTGACAAATGTCCGCAATTGACGTAGCGCAGTCGGCCCGCCGCCTCGTCGTAATCGGCAAACAGAAGCGAGGCATAGGCACTGTCGCCGGTATTGTCGTAGAACAGGCGATTCACAGACCGGAGCAACGCTTCGGGCTCATCGAAGGCCAGCGCTGACTGGCTCCGTAGGCCGGCCTGCAGATTCGCCATCAGCAGAGCGGCGGCGATCCCCTTGCCGGAAACATCGCCGATGATCAATCCCAGCCGCTGCGGCCCAAGATTCAGGAAATCGAAATAATCCCCTCCCACTTGGCGTGCCTGCACGCAGATTCCCGCGTACTCGACCGTTTTCAACTCCGGCTGAATCTGCGGAAACAACCGCGCCTGCACCTGCCGCGCTATCTCCAGTTCCTGGGAGATGCGGCGTTCGGACTCAAGTTTCTCGGCGTGCGCCTGCCGGCGCGATTCGAGGCTTTGCCTCACTTCATCGAAGCCTTCCAGTCCAAACGCATTCCCGTCCGGATCCTCGAAACGCGCGTAGGTGCCGCCCCACCCCGGCGTTTCCGGAGCAGTTAAGAAACGGACACCGCGTTCGCTCCACTCTTTGTACTTGGCGTGGACATCTTCGGTCATGAATAGGACCCAGCGGTAGCCGCCAATCAGTTTGTATTCCGGCTGGTCGGGCTTTGGTTCAACTAGCGCGAGATTCGCGCTGCCGTCGGGAGGGGCCACCTCGATCCAGCCTTCGCCAGTGGGAAGGCGTTGTTCGGTGATGAGTTCGAAGCCCAATTGTTGCAGGTAGAACTGCTTACTCACTTCCAGATCGCGGACGAAGACGACGATGTCCTGGATCGAAAGGTAGGGCTCTTCACGGGCCGGGCGAAGCACGGTCCTGTTCGCCCATGAACGAAAGGTATCGCTCGCCATCGGCGTAATTATAGCGGGCCCGATCAGTGTTGAAATCAGGCGCACGCTCACAACCCAGACTGACTACCTTTACGAGCCAGAAGTGGGCTTCGGGGAAACTTGATGCTATTGGCTTCAATGCTGCGATCTCCTCCAAGCCCGTTTCTGGATAGCTTCCGGTTTGTCAACCAACAGGCACCTAGATGCAAGTCCATAGATAGCTGACCAGTTCTTGTCGGGAAAGGTGAGACTCGCCTCCGGCGTTTTGTGCTAGCATCCGTGGCGCATCTGAAAGGAAAATCCAAATGAGTGTCCCCCGGAGGTTTCTCTCATTTGTGCTGGCATGCGCCTCGATCGCAATTGTGGCTTGCGCCCAATCCCAGACAACGCCGAGCCCAGAAGTGAAGAAGCTGGCAGTAATGGTCGGCAAGTTTACGATCGAAGATGAATTGAAAGCAGGGTTTATGGGGCCGAACTCGCCAGCGATGAAATTCAGTGGCACTGACGATTGCAGATGGACGGCAGACGGCTTCGCCGTGATCTGCGAGACAGTACTCTATCGACCCGGGACGAAATACTCGGACACCTCCTTCGTCTACTACGATCCGATTTCCAAGACATACCGATACCACGCAGTCGACAGTTCAGGAGCAACAGAAGACAAGACGGGTACGGTGAGCGGCGACGTATGGACTTGGCTTGGGGACAGCGTCTTTGGCGGGAAGGTGTATCACACCCGGTACACCATGAGGGTTGTTTCAGCGGATTCCTACGAATACTCCGATGAATCGGGCGAGAGCGAGAATTCCCTGAAGGTGTTCGTGAGCGGGAAGGAGACTCGCGTCGCGGCCACCAAGCCCGAGAAATCGCAACCGGTGCAGGCTGGCGCAACCGCACTGATGCTGGAGAAAAATGAAGGCGAGACGCGTCTCTGGCGGCCCGAGCCAGGAGAGGTTGACCCCGGGAAATTCATTCTCAAGGTCACTCCCAAAGCCAATGGCTCCGAGCATCTGGTGCTCGTTGGCGGAGAAGACATGCCTCCCGGCGCATCCATACCAACCCATAAGCATCTTGAGCAGGACGAGATCGTGCTTATCGAGAAAGGCACCATCCGCGCTCATGTTGGAGATCAGGAGCGCGATCTGCATGCGGGAGGAATGGTGTTCATTCCGCAGCATACATGGGTCGGCCTGAAGAACACCGGCACCGAACCCGCCAGCATAGTCGCCATATTCTCGGCCCCCGGATTCGAGGATCATCTGCGCTGCGAGTCAGTTCCGGCTGGAGAAAAGCCGACTGTAATCTCCCTTGCCGAAGAGAATGAATGCGACCGACTAGGCCACGTCGTCTATCGCGAACGTGCAGAAAAGGACCCCGACAAATGAAAAGAGGCTGCGAATCGCTCGGGTGAATAGCCGACAAACGGGAGTCAGGCTGGCTTGGAGGTGGGAGTTGGGAAAGACTTGCTTGATGAACTCAGCTCTTTAGCCGGCCACTCTTGAAAGGCGTCAAGTGCTCGCCTTCACTCTAAGAGATGTTGGATGGAAGGTGTTTATATCAGCATCTTGCTCAGCTGGCGGCGGGCAGGATGGTTGGGGTCGGTGAATTCGATTAGTTCGATGGGCGCGCCGTTTTCGACGATGAACGCGACGCGGACACCGTCGGACGGGCTGTTGGGAGGAATCAGGATTTCGCGGCCAGCAAGCTCGGAGGCGAGATCAGCCACTTCAAACGCGACGTGCGGAACTCGCCGGACGAGATCAGGGACCGCCGCGTCCGCTTCGAAACGCATCCACTCCACGCCAAATTCGCTTTTCTCGTGGCTGACGACAAACAGTTTCAGGTGTTTCAAGTGGGTCTCGCCAGGCTTCACTTCAATAGTAGGAATTCCGATGTGATGGTACTGGCGCATGTTTTTCGCTTTCGTGGAATTGGCACTAATTCTACGGCGTCGTTACCGCATTTAAAACCGCGCCCTCGCGCCGGACTTTTGAGACACGAAGCCAAATTGTACTTCACTGGTTTTGGCACAGGGGAGATTCGGAGTGCATGACGGGAAATCCCAAGTTAGGTTTGCCGACAAGCCGGGATTAATATCGCTAGCTCGACGGCAGCCCCGCGGGGCAGTTCATCATTCGTTGACTGGCCATTGCCGCCTCTTTAAGATGAAGCGTCCCGAAAGCTAGCTGTCTCCCGAATGATCGGCCAAACCATCTCGCACTACCGCATTGTCGACAAGCTCGGCGGCGGGGGAATGGGGGTGGTTTATAAGGCCGAAGACGTGAAGCTGCACCGTTTTGTCGCATTGAAGTTCCTGTCCGACGAGATTTCCAAGGATGCACAAGCTTTGGCCCGCTTCCAGCGCGAAGCGCAGGCCGCTTCCGCCCTGAACCACCCCAACATTTGCACGATTTACGAGATTGACGACCAGCACGGGCAAACGTTCATCGCCATGGAGTTTCTGGACGGCATGACGTTGAAGCACCGGATTGCTGGGCGTGCGCTGGAAACGGAGCTCACTTTATCGCTTGCCGTTGAGATCGCCGATGCACTTGATGCGGCCCACGCAGAAGGC
Source organism: uncultured Acidobacteriota bacterium (assembly GCA_963700225.1). Lineage (GTDB taxonomy): Bacteria > Acidobacteriota > Terriglobia > Terriglobales > Acidobacteriaceae > Sulfotelmatobacter. The sequence continues at coordinate 2,124,179 of CAVOWU010000002.1, read as the reverse complement.
ATCATCCACCGCGACATCAAGCCGGCGAATATTTTCGTGACCAAGCGCGGACACGCCAAGATTCTCGACTTCGGGTTGGCCAAGGTCACGAACCCGGCCAGTTCTTCGAGCCAGATCGCTGCGGCCCGAACCATGACTGGCACCGCTGACAAGCCGCATCTGACCAGTCCGGGAACCGCGTTGGGTACGGTTGCCTATATGTCGCCCGAACAGGTACGAGGTAAGGAGCTGGATGCCCGCACCGATCTGTTTTCGTTCGGCTCGGTGTTGTACGAAATGGTGACCGGAGTACTGCCATTCCGCGGGGACACCTCGGGCATCACCTTTGACGCTCTGCTGAACCGCGCTCCCGTTTCTGCCGCACGCCTGAATCCTGACGTGCCGGCGGAACTGGAACGCATCATTACCCGGGCATTAGAGAAGAACCGTGAACTGCGTTACCAGCATGCGTCGGACATGCGGGCGGAGCTTCAGCGTCTGAAGCGAGACGCTGATTCCAGCCGTGCCGTCCAGACCGTCAGCGCCGAACGGGACGCCGCCCCAACCACCGCGCAGGTGTTGCACACCAGCAGTTCAGCAGTGGTGACCGCCGCACGCCAGAACAAATTAGCCGTTGGCATCATCGGGGTGATCCTGGTATTGCTGGTAGGGGCGGTTGCTTATGGCGTTTACATTTTTCTCCGCAGCCGGCCCGCACCTTTTCAGAATTTCTCGGTCAACAAGGTTACCGAGACTGGCAAAGCCAAGTTCGTGGCTATCTCTCCCGATGGTAAGTACATCCTGAACGTAGTGGATGATAAAGGGCAGCAGAGCCTGTGGCTGCGCAACGTTCCCACCAACAGCAACACGCAAGTGCTGCCACCCGAGCCCGTGCAATACCTGGGTGTTCGGTTCTCGCTCGACGGCAACTATCTTTATTTTGTCCGCAGTGAGCCGTCGCAAGCGCTGAAGTTTCTTTACCGGGCACCGGTGCTCGGCGGCACACCGCAAAAGCTCGCCACAGACGTCGACTCGAACATCACATTTTCTCCCGACGGCCGCAGCGTTGCGTATTCCGTGTATAACAGCCCAGAACCAGGCAAGTTCCGGCTGGTGATTTATTCCCTCGAAACCGGCGAGGGAAAAAACCTAGTCACTGATACCGTGGATCAATTTTTCGGTGACCCAGCATGGTCGCCCGACGGTAAGACGATCCTCTGTGTCACTTACGGAAGCGGGGCAGGCAACCGCGTGGTGGCAGTCGACGCCATTAGTGGCAAACAAAATCTGATCCTTGAACATAAAGAAGGATTTCTGCATGACCCTGCGTGGCTGCCTGATGGCCGCGGATTGATGGCGACCGCTATCGGCGAAGAAACCAATTTTACCCGCTATCAAATTGTCGAAATCTCATATCCAGAGGGAGCGATCAGAGCCGTAACTCACGACGTTGGCGACTATTCCGGCCTCAGTCTCTCCGCTAACGGAAAGATGCTCGCCACGGTTATGAGCCAAGCTCACTACGACCTCTACATGACGCCCGCCTCGGCCTTGGCCAGCGGCCAAGTTCAGCAGCTTACGTCGGGTGCCCGCGTGTACGAGTTTTCCTGGACACCGGACGGGAAAATTATCGTGGATCATGTTAATTTGAACGTCCTCAATCCTGATACCGGAAGCGAGGCCCCACTTTCTTCGACGCTACCGACTGGCTCGGCATGGCTCCCTTCTTCATGTGGCAATAGCCGCTTCGTCGTGTTCTCCCGTATCGACCCCAGGAACGCGAAGACAATAAACGTCTGGCGCATCGACGCCGGTGGTGACAACCTTAAACAACTCACCGATGGTAAGGAAGATGAATTTACCGTGTGTTCGCCGGATGGGAAGTGGGTTTATTACGCGGATCTATCCAACGGCTTCAAGCTAACCCGAGTGCCTTTGGACGGAGGCAAGCCGGAGAGGCTGTCGGAGCTTCCCATAGGTTCGCACTTGTTCGACATTTCTCCAGATGGCAGGATGGCAGCCTTTGCAAGTATTCGGTCCGGGAGTTCCCAGAAACAGCTAGCGTTAGTTCCAGTCGATTCCGCCCAGGACACGAAACTTATGGATCTGCAGCGCCCGCTCCTGAGAGAGAGTGCAGTCCGCTTCACTCATGACGGTAAGGCGGTTGTTTATCCTGTCCGTGATCAGGGCGTAGATAACCTCTGGCTCCAGCCTCTCGATGGTTCGCGGGGAAAGCAGCTCACCAACTTCAAATCGGAACAGATCACCGACTTTCACTGGTCTTTCGACGGCCGCAGGCTGGGCTTGATCCGCGGGCACACGGATTCCGACGTTGTACTGCTGCAAGAGTCCAAGCCGTAAGCGAAGCTGTATCAACTGGCGGCAACTTCCGCTTGACGGCTTATGACGGACGAAGGTAACCTCCCGATGCTACTTCCGGAGGACTCATGGCACGTTTGCGGCGAAACAATTCACCTCTCTCCGAGGCCGTGGATCATCGCGCGAAGCTGTATTCCATCGCCGCGGTGGCTGCTTCAGTCAGCGTTCTAGCTTTGGCGCAGCCTGCCGAGGCCGAGGTGGTCATCACAAATACGAATATCCCGATCACAGGAAAGGGAATATCGATAGACCTGAATCACGACGGCGTGAACGACGTGAAGTTTAAGTTTCACTCGAATCCGGGGGCTTCGAATCTGGTTTCTTATCTGTCCGGGAAAGGCGTCGTCGGCAATGCTCTTGTTGTCAATGGCCACTACGCTTCGGCGCTTATGCGAAGCGCCAAGATCGGACCGTCGGCACATTTCGGTGGAACCTCAGCAAAAAGCTTTTTGATGGAGGAAAAGAGCTGCTCATTTTCGGGTTGCAAGCTGGAGGGAGACTGGGGCGGCAACCATCCAAACCGCTTCATCGGCGTCAAATTCAAAATTAAAGGTGCCACGCACTACGGATGGATTCGGGTGAACCTCACGAGCAACAAAGTAACTGGCGACGTTATCTCCGGCACCGTTACGGAATACGGCTACGAAACGATCGCGAACAAAGTCGTCCTGGCGGGATTAGCCTCTAACAACGCTGCGGACGACGAAGCCACAGAGCGTGAGGAACGAATCGGTCCGTCGCTGGGCGCGCTCGCTCTGGGTAGCGATGGACTTTCAATCTGGCGAAGAGACGAGCGCGCGGCCGCTCTTTAAGCGACCGCTTTCGACCATTCCTACTTTCCGTGCAGCCCTGTCGGAAAGCTGCCACATTGAGTCGTGAACCGGTCCTCCTCGCCGAAACCCTCGCATTCGGCCCGGAGGACAACTCGGGTGTCCTTCCGCGCATGGAACGATCGCACCTCCCCGCCGCAGGATAGGGTTTTCTCGGGTCGAGAATCGCGATACTGGTTGCAAACCAAGGTTCACGCCCCAGGGGTCAGGGAGTGTAATGATTCCAATAACAATGCCGGATTGTCCTGCGTTGATTCTTTTGGATATGTACTGAAGTTACCGAGTTTGCGCGTACCCGCATAAACAGGTTATAGCGATGACAGATCTGGTAACCTGGGCGAAAACAGGCGATTTCACTCATTGGCCCCACCATACGCAGCGACCGCTTCCGCCACTTGCCCGGACGCTCCCCCCCGGCAATTTGACGCGCAAACTTACGTAACTCCACTGTAACCAGCGCAATGTAATCTTTCACGAAGTTGGCTTAAACCGTAATGTCATCCAGTGGGCTGAATGATTCGCGGAAAAGGTGCATCCGACCTTCCGTTCATCGTTGGCCCGAAAGGCGCAATTCGGCGTTCAGGCGCACTGCACTAATGGATCGACGGAACATGAGCCCAGACCAAATCACCGCGATCACCGCTTGGACGCACCGGTCGAGTAACGAGAAGATCCGGCAGTACGGGCGCAGCGAGGAGCCCGGCCTCAGCGAAGTTGAGCGCTACCTGACCGACCACGGCATCATCGCCAAGAGTTTCCCCATCAAGGGAGAGGATGGGCGCGAAGTCACCTTCCGCGCTGAGCGGACGACACTGAAGGGTCTAGTCAAGGATCTGCTGGGAGAGGCAATCGACGATTCGTGGGAATGGGGTACGTTTCACTGATCTGCCGAACTCATCCGAATCGCATACCGAGATGAACACTGGCTCCCAGATCGGTGACAAACTGACCTACGAACAGTCCAGGTTTTTCGTATCTTCCGCTAACTCTTTTTTTCTCGGGCTTCTATGTCTCGCTCGGAGGACAGCCGGTTTTGGGGAGCGCTCTGAAAGAGGAATAATGGGGCCAACCACACATGAGACAAACGCCATTCGACTCTGCGCCTGAAAGAAACTACGTTTTCGATTGCTCCAATGGCGGGCAATCCGGAAATTGACTATTGTGACCAGGTGATTTCACTTATTGAACGTTTACGAAACTCAAATGAGTGAAAAGGCGATTTTGCAACAGTAATCCCTGCAGGTTATCCGCATTCCTGGTCCAGCCGGCTGGGGTCAATGAGTGTAATGGCGATTTTTCGCCAATTATCTTTTCAGCGTCCCCTAACTCCCGCGCAAATCGGCGGTATGAAAGGGGCCGCCGTAAGTTACGGCTTCCGAATCTCGCCATTGTTTGCCCAACGGTCGTTACCGGTAATGGCCTGTCAAAATCTTGCCGACCGCCACTAGAAGCTGTGTCTGGATTAGGGCGACGTGCAGGTATAGCTCGTCGCCAACTTGGCTGCCGCAGCGTCATTGGGCGGGCCCGTGTACCTGGGATACTGCGGATATTGGCACAACGGCAGAGCGCGGGTTACCACTCCCTTCGCATCCAGCTTCTCTGCGGTCAGGGTACCCGGGGCGATCCCCTTGGTTACCCATTGGTCCAACGCCCCAAGCAGGTCGGTTTTGTCCGGTCCCACCCCACCTTCACAGTGATTGACTCCGGGAGCCACGTACAGCCGAGTTGACGCTGAGGCATTTGCTGCGCCGACGGACTTCGTCACGTTCTCCATATACTCGATGGTCGAGTTAACACTGAGCGCCATATCAGAGCCGCCGTGCCAGACAATCAACTTGCCGCCATTGTTGATGAACGGACGAATATCGGTTTGCGTGGCGTCATCGAGCGTCGCCATTGAGTAAAGTGCGCTCTGATTCTTATCCCAGATGTACTTCAGTGAGTCGGCGTTGGGGTCACGCGCAAGGACGTATTTGACCGAGGTATCCTGAAACATATACTGTCCGGCTTTCTTTACGTCACCATCGCCAGAAACCCAGAGCCCAAAGCCTTGCGGATCGTCTTCGTTGCCGGTCAGGTTATGACCTCTACTGTGGAAGCTGCTACTGCCCTTGAATACCGCGTCAGTCGTCCACGATTTAACGACTGCGAGTTGCGGATCGGAAAGGCAAGTATCACCGGTATCGCGGCCTCCGGCGCAACGCAAAGCTGCGACGTTCACGACTTTTTCCGTACACGCTGCTGGATTCGAGACAATGCCGTCCACAATACCATCGAGGCCATCGCAGGCGTCGCGCACGTGCTTTGCAAGCAGCGCCGTTTTGGCGGCACTGAAGGTGCCGCCGGGAGCAGCCAATGCCTTTGCCGTGCGGTTGAACGCGCCCATGAAGCCTACCCAGTTGTAACCCGGTGAGCGAGCAATGACGCCATCAAAGAGGTTCGGATTTCGCTGCACTACCATCAATGCTTCCCGGCCTCCGTTGGAGCAGCCTTCGAAATAGGACTTGGCTGGCGGTACACCATAGGCCGCGGGCAAGATCTTGAGGGCTGTTGACATGACCGTTGGCACGGACAGGCTGCCGAAGAGCTGAGCAGCGAAGGTATCGTTCAGTGCAAAGGCGGCCGACATTCCGTCGCCCTGATGTCCGGAATCGCTGACGACTTCTGCATAACCCTGAGTGAGTGGGGGGACGACAAGTTCCGTCATCACTCCGTCGTAGCCGCCGCCGCCAGCATAGTAAAGCTTGCCGTTCCAGGAGTCCGGCAAGCGAATTTCAAGGTTCAGCGAAGGCGCAATAGTGCCGCTGACCTTGCAGTAGGTTGGCGCAGTTCCACTGGCCGCGACGACCGACGTCGTGAGCGTTGCGCTTCCGATGGTTTTTCCGGACAGTGTCGCGCAGGCCGTTTGTGCGCTGACCTTCGAGGGTGTCGAGCCATTGCCGGGGCCACTGCATGCCAACATCAGCAATGAAGCGGTGATGACCGCGAGCGCTATCGCGTGCGTCAACTGGGATCGAAACTCGTCGGCAGTCCTGTGACAAGCTCTTGTGGCTCTCTTCAACAGCTTCGCAAGTGTAGAAGTGGGTTGCATTCCGGTAGTCCTAATGACCCCTGCGGATTGGGTTTCGATTCTGTGCATCCGGCTGGGAGATTTCACTTCTCGATGAACCGCGACCATCGGCACCAGTATCCCCTTGTCGCGGATGTTTCGCTGAAAAATGCAGCGAAATCACTTGTAGACGCAGCGAACGGGCGGGTGGCCCGCTCAAGCTCGGTCTTGGCTTGAGTGGGGCAATTCGACTAGTGCGCAAAGCCTTCCCGCGCTGGTTCGCGCTTTCTTGCTCTCCATTCCGACTCGATCTCAACTCGTCCCTCACAGCCATTCGCGTGATGTAGAAAACTGCTCCACTACACAAATGGGCCTCCGTCCTCAACCGATGTGGTAAGGCGTTCAGTGTCGCCACATTCATAGGTGATGGAACGGGGAGAATCATCTCGGAACTGGTAGGTAAAGGTTTTGTTTTCCACGGGCAGAACTCTACTACCAATCGGTGCAGGGTTTTAAGGTTGACGAAAACAGGCGTTAGCACAAGCTTGCGTCGTCTCTTCGCGCTTTCAAGGAATTTTGAGTGAAATAGCGAGTTACGTCAATCAACTCCGTATGAACTTCAAACCGTTGAAGCAGGCAATAGGGGCAAGAGGAGAAGGCATCCTGACGCAAACATCTCGATGCCAAAGAGCCACTTCGGAGTCGAGCGCCAAAGTACACACGCTAAGTTAAACAGCTGATTCCCGATGGTTTCTAGCTGACTTGACAACCGTTCCCTTTCCGACGAAAATGCGGGCGCTTCAACCGTGCGCCCCCCATTCCTACTGGTTGAAGTTGGGCCCTGACGCTTGTGTTCAGAAACCATGCACTGACTTGCATACGCGATTGTATGGATTCGCGTTTCGATAAATTTCGAATATAGTCGGCGCTCACACGAATGGAGGTCCTCGCCGTGTCAAATCGATCCGAGACGAAAGTCAACGCTCTGAAAACCAAGAGTGAATTGGCTGCGCGATTCGAAAAAATGGCGGCAGCTTACGCGACCGTCGCCAGCGCCGCAGCTGGTGTCGCAATCATGACCGCCCCAGCCGCTGAGGCCAAGATCGTCTACACGCAAACCACTACCTCGATTACCACGTCATACGCGCTCGACCTCAATCATGACAGCGTTACCGATTTCAATATCAACCGTTGTTTTTGCCTCGACCATGGATCGAGACTTCAGGTTGGTTTGTCAGTCCCAGGAAACGCCGTCCTCCAGCAGGCCGGTGTTCCGGGATGGGCCGCCGATTTAGCGAAGGGTGCGACCATCGGTCCGGAACAGATATTCACTTCCGAAACTTCAAACTACGGTGGCGTTTTCATGGCCCTCGACAGTGCGTACGGATCAAACTCCTTCTCCAACGGGCCGTGGATCGGAGCTAAGAACCGCTTCCTTGGTCTGAAGTTCCTCATCAACGGAGAAGCCCACTATGGATGGGCGCGGTTGACTGTAGCGAAACAGATTCGTCGTGTTGTGCTCACCGGATTTGCGTACGAGACGATTGCCAATAAGTCTTTGCAGGCAGGTCAGACTGCAGAGCCGGCAGCGGACGAGGCAAAGAATGAAGCGTTGCGTAATGCACCGGTCACACAAGGTCCAAGCTTGGGTATGCTGGCCAGAGGAGCCGGCGCACTGGACGTCTGGCGAAAAAGGGATCCGATATCAGCAGTTGTTGCCTAGGCAGCCGAACCCTGCAATGTAATCAAGGTGACGGACGATCACACAAGTGAGCCGAGACACGGTTAATTGATGAAACCAGGCGCGCCGTAATCGGATCTGGTTCTTGAGTTCCACGAATAGTGGGTCCGTACCTTCCGGGCCTCTCCTCACGCTCTAGCCGGGATGACGTTGCGATAACTGTCGAAATCAGGCGATTTACACTCATTGACCGGATGGCGCCCTCGATGAGTGTAATGGCGATGCTTCGACAACTATCTAACCGGGGTCTCTACTGAGCACCCAAGATACCGTGATTGAGCTGTGACCTCAGCCGGGCCAAATCTAGTACAAGAATGATCCATGAGACCACACTAAGGGCGGCCGTGATCGCTCTAGCCTTGCGAGGTATATCAGGAATGACGAGCAACGCAGACGCAGCCAGAAGTCCAGGAACGCAGGCAACATATCCGATCTGTCCAATGGACCAGAGAATGATGACGGGTACTCCTCTAAGCACAATCCCGGGCTCCCCCAAGTTCACCCTGCTCGCTGTTAAAGCCCAAATCGAGATCTCGATCAGGATCGGGAATAGTTCTACGAAGGATATAGCTATGTTCAGCTTTATCAGCCACGACCTCGGGCCACGATGCGGAGGGGCGCGTTTTCTAAGGCGGGCTCTGCGAGAGCAGGGTCACGAGGTGAGGCTGCTGGCGGCGCAGGATGTGAAGCCTGACGTAAAGACGAACAAGAGCGACGACATCGATGCTGAGGCGATCGCGGAGAAGATCGGGCGGCCGCGGATGCCCTTTGTGCCGATCAAGAGTGAGGATCAACTCGATCTGCAATCTGCATCGGGTACGGGAGCGTTGGATGATGCTCGCACGGCGGTTATCAACCAAATTCGTGGCTTGCTGGCCCGCAGATGGCGCCTGGCAGAGGGGAACCGTTTCCATCTCTTGTTCCAGAACTAGTATTTTTACGTTATTCCTCCATCGGGCTTATCTGAGTAACTTGGGCACACGCAATTTCAGTTACTGTGGCGCTGAAATCCAGAAGTGTCGGATTGTTTCCCATGCTAGAAAACTCACCATCCCACGACTTCACAGGCCGGGCGTTGTCTTGGCTGCTGCCATTTCTGCTGATCTCAGCCGCGTACCTCTACGCCTTTCCGCAACCGACCGTTTTCTACGCGGGTGTGGTGCTGTTGCACGCCTTCTGCGGAATGGTTGCGGCCGTCCTTCTCGTTCCAGCGCTAATTCGTGTGCTGCGGAATGGAAGTTCGCTCGCGCGTGCGGGATGGTTGCTGGTGGCGGCCGGAGCAGTTCTTGGACTTATCCTCATTAAGACCGGAACGCCGAGGACGGAGTGGAACTGGCTTTACATGCATATCGCGATCTCGCTCGTCGGAGTCGGCCTTCTGATCGCCGACCAACTCGGACGGCGCGGATGGTTGGTCTCGCATGCGGGCACTTCGATTTTGCGCACCGCGATCTGCCTCGCGTTGCTCGCCGGCGTTGGCTACGGAGCACGTTACATTCGCGAGAGCTGGCAAAGGCGCGGGCGAATCCAGAATCCGGCGATGTCGCCCGACAACATGAATGGCGAAGGCGACGGACCGGAGGGCGCATTCTTCCCCAGTTCGGCGCAGGTTTACGGGAAGCAGAAAATCCCCAGCAAATTTTTCATGGAGTCAGATTCCTGCAAGCGCTGTCACGAAGATATTTATGACCAGTGGTTCAGCTCGGCGCACCATTTCTCTTCGTTCAACAATCAGTGGTACCGCAAATCGATCGAGTATATGCAGGACACAATCGGCACTAAGCCCTCGAAATGGTGCGGCGGATGCCACGATCCGGCCGTGCTCTATGCGGGTCTGATGGACACGCCGATCAAGCAGATCGTGCACCGTCCAGAGGCGCAAGCGGGGTTGGGGTGCATGATGTGCCATTCCATCGCCAATGTGAAGAGCACGATGGGGCAGGCCGATTTTTACCTCGAGTATCCCAAGCTGCACGAATTGGCGGCGACGAAGAATCCCGTGGCGCGAGCCCTGCATGACTTCGTTATCCGGCTGAATCCGGAGCCTCATCGGCGCGTTTTTCTCAAACCCTTCATGCGCGAGCAGACGGCGGAATTCTGCTCGTCGTGCCATAAGGTGCATCTCGACGCGCCGGTGAATCACTATCGCTGGTTCCGCGGTTTTAACGAGTATGACAACTGGCAGGCGAGCGGTGTTTCCGGGCAGGGTGCTCGATCGTTCTACTATCCTCCCAAGCCGCAGCAGTGCGCCGACTGCCATATGCCGGCGGAGGCTTCCAAGGATGCGGGCAACGTAAACGGATTCGTGCACTCGCATCGCTTCCCTGGCGCGAACACGGCTGTGCCAACGGCCAATGAAGACGTGCCCCAGCTCAAGCTGACCGAGGGCTTCCTGAAAAGCGGTGCGCTAACGGTGGACATCTTCGCTGTGTCTCCAGCGCAGGCTTCGCTCAAGGCCGGTGTAACCACACAATCGGAGTTGTCCACCACGTTCGCGGTCGGCGAGGAGGCAGAGAGCAAAGTCACGGGCGAAGCGGGAGGCGAAGCCGTTCCCATCACTGCTCCGCTGAATCGCGTTCAGCCGCCTTTGCGGCGGGGCGATACGGTGCGCGTGGATGTGGTCGTGCGCACCAAGAAGGTCGGGCACTTCTTCCCAGGCGGCACTGTCGATGCTTACGACACGTGGCTGGAGCTCAAAGGAACCGACGACAAGGGCCAGACCCTCTTCTGGAGCGGCATGGTAGAGGACAACGGCCACGGGCCCGTCGACAAGGGCGCGCATTTTTATCGTTCTCTGCAGATCGATGCGCACGGCAACCCCATCAACAAACGCAATGCCTGGGCTACGCGCGCGGTGGTGTACGTGAGGCTGATCCCGCCGGGCGCCGCCGACACCGTGCATTACCGCATGCGGGTGCCTGAAAATGCGGGAAGTAAGATAACCCTGCATGCGCGGCTGTGTTACCGCAAGTTTACGTGGTACGGGACGCAGGAGGCCTTCGCAGGTCTGCCTGACCCGACGAAACCGAACGCCGTCGCACCGGATTATGACGACCGTCCGACGATCTTCACCGCCTCCGTGAGTGGCGTTTCGTCGAAAGAGCAGAAGATTCCCGACCTGCCCATCGTCACGGTTGCAGAAAATGAAGTGACTCTTCCGGTCGTCGACCACAGCTCGCCAGCGACCGAGCCGAAGACGATTGTCCTCAAAGAAGAATGGCAGCGCTGGAACGACTACGGAATCGGCCTTTTCCTGCAAGGAGACCTGAAAGGTGCGGCGGCTGCCTTCCAGAAGATCGCCGAAGCGGATCCCAACAATCCGGACGGCTGGGTCAATCTTGGCCGCTGTGCGGTGCAGGAGGGCGACATGGCTCGGGCCCGCATTGTTCTGGAAAAAGCGCTGGATCTGTCCCCGAAACTGGCCCGCGCGAATTACTTCTACGCCAGGGTTCTGCGTTCCGACGGCAACTATGAGGGCGCGGCCCAGCGACTACACATCGTGCTGGACCAGTACCCGCGCGATCGGGTAGCGCTCAACGACTTAGGACGCGTTCTATTCCTGCAGCGCAAGTACGACGAGGCAGTGAAGGTGTTTCAGTCTGTGTTGGCCATCGACCCGGAAGACCTGCAGGCGCATTACAACCTGATGCTGTGCTACAGCGGTATGGGAAACGACAAGCTCGCCAAGGAGCATCAGACGCGGTATCTGCGGTTTAAAGCGGATGAGTCTGCGCAAGCCATCACCGGACCCTACCGCCAGCTTCATCCTGAGGATAATAACGAGCGGCAAGCGGTGCATGAGCACGTCTCGGTGCCGCTACCCATCACCGACAGCGTGCCAAAATCGAAAGCGGTCGTTCATCGCGAGACTACTGCTTTGTCACCGGTCGGGGGCTCCAGATAAATGTTCCATCCGAACGAAATAACACAAAGGGAAGTTCGTCGAGGAATTCAAGTTAGTGCCCTCGCTCGCTTTTTCCGTGGCTCCGTGTCTCTGTGGTTCATGCTTTTCTTCGTGAGCGCATCGAGCCTTGCCCAGAATGTACATTTTGCCGATATCACTGCGCAGGCCGGCATTCACTTCACTCACAACAACGGCGCCTTCGGAAAGAAGTGGCTGCCGGAAACCATGGGGCCGGGTTGCGCGTTCATCGACTACGACAACGATGGCTATCCCGACATCATTCTGATCAACGGCGACGACTTTCCAGGACACCCGCACGGCGGAGCGACTACGCTTAAGCTCTACCACAACAACGGAAACGGCACGTTTACCGACGTTACGCGCAAGGCAGGCCTGGCTGTCCCCATGTTTGGCCTCGGAGTTGCCGTGGGAGACTACGACAACGACGGGTTTGACGACATCTTCGTCACCGCGCTGGGCCAGAGTCACCTTTTTCACAACAACGGCAACGGCACATTCACCGACGTGACCAAGTCCGCGGGAATGTGGGGCCCGAACGAGTTCTCGACCAGCTCAGTCTGGGTAGATTACGACCGCGACGGCAAACTCGATCTCGTGGTCGCGAATTACGTGCAGTGGAGCGAGCAGGGCGATCTCTATTGCACGCTCGACGGCGCGCACAAGTCGTACTGCACGCCCGAGTCGTACAAAGGTACGTCGTTGCGCCTTTGGCACAACTTGGGGGACGGCAAGTTCGAAGACGTAACCGAGAAGGCAGGGCTGGGCGATCCCACTTCAAAGAGTCTGGGCATCGCGGTTCTAGACTACAACGATGACGGCTGGCCCGACCTCGTGATAGCGAACGATACGCAGCCCAACAAGCTCTACCTGAACAAGAAAAATGGAACGTTCGAGGAGCGTGGTATTGCCGCGGGTATCGGCTTCAGCGAGGACGGCATTGCGCGGGCCGGCATGGGCGTTGACGCGGCCGACTACGATCGCAGCGGTCACGCCAGCATCATGATCAGCAATTTTGCCAACCAGATGGTCTCGCTCTATCACAACGAGGGCAGCGGACTGTTCGTCGACGAAGCGCCGGAGTCGGAAGTCGGCCGCGCCACATTGGTCACGCTGGGTTTCGGCTGTTTCTTCTTCGATTACGATAACGACGGCTGGCAAGATATTTTCGTCGCCGACGGTCACATCGAAGATCAGATCGAGCGTGTGCAGAAGCGCGTGAGTTACGCCGAGCCTTCGCATCTGTTCCGCAATCTTGGTGGGGGAAAATTCACCGAAGTTACGACGCAGATGGGCAATGTCTTCGCTGCGCCAAAAGTGGCGCGGGCCGCGGCTTACGCTGACATCGACAACGACGGTTTCCTCGATGTTTTGCTGACCACCAATGCGGGGCCAGCCTACTTGTTTCACAACGAAGGTGGGACGAATCGCAGTCTGCGCGTCAAACTGGTAGGCACGAAGTCCAACCGGGACGGCATTGGTGCGGTTGTCCGCGTCGTCACGCGAAGTGACAAACAGTGGAAGATGCTCCACTCGGGTTCGAGTTATCTGGCGCAGAGCGAACTGGTGTTGACCTTCGGCCTGGGCACTCAAACGAAAGCTGATAGCGTTGAGATTCAATGGCCCAGCGGGCAGGTGGACAAACTTTCAAACGTGAACGCCGAACAGACGGTTACGATCGAGGAAAGCAAGGGCATCGTTGCTAATCGACCCTACCGGAAGCCGCCGGAAACGCATGATCGGTCAGCCCGGCGTTGACGCACATCCCGTCGAATGACCGGCTGTCAGAGGTTAGCAGAAGGCGGCCTCCAATGGTCCCGAAGTCGGCTTATGACGACTCGCGCTTACTCCTGATTGACGGGCTACCCTTCCCCAATCCGCAAGGTATGGTTTGCCGGCGATCGGTGCCTGCGAAAAAAGGAGGCTCAAAATGAGCCTCCCAGATGCGCATTGCTGTCTGCTCTCCGCTACCAGGTGAACATCGCCCCGAGGCGGATGTGGCGCGTGGTCTGCCACAGGTTGGGTTGGCCGAACAAGTTGTTCTTAACTAAACCGTCGGCGGTGACCAGCGCTTGCGCGTTGTATCCGGTTTCAGCTGCCTGGTAAAACTGCGCACCGTTGAAAATGTTAAATCCGCCTGGGCTTAGGTACGAACCGACGTAATTCGAGTTGAATGCCTCCCAGTACGAAGTGATGGCGTGCTGGTTCAATAGGTTGGTGAAATTTGCGCTCAAGCTCAGCACCTGGCCTTCGTTGTTCTTGTTCACCTTGATGGAATGCTGCAGGTTGAAATCGGTCTGGCTGTACCACGGCGTGCGGCGCGAATAGGGAGTGCCAAGTGTGACGTTCCCGAACGCGTCCTGGGTGGGGTTCACCCATTTGCCGCGGCCAAAAATATACGAGCCCTCGAGAACAGCTGGGGGGGCCGCTCCATTTCCGATGGCATAGCCTACATCCGTGAAGGCGCTCATCGGGCTGCCGCTGTAGGCAACCTGGAACAATCCGAAGGTTGTGGTGTTGTTTCTAAGCCCGCCCTTCCAGGGCATTGTGTAATAAGCATAGCCCTTAAACGCGTTTGGACGGTCCGTCGGAAGAGGCCCGGCATTGGATTGGCCATTGTCGTTGAAGTAGAAGATCGGCTCGTCAAAGGAACGGCTCGTGTCGGGCGAGTTGCGTCCGATGGAATCGGTCTCGTCAGTGGTGGTGAGACCGGCATAGTTGCCCCACAGGCTGCTGTAGGTGTAGGCAAACATTCCGGAGAAGCCGCGGCTCTGCGTCTTGACCAACCGCAATTCGAGGCCATCGTAGTTGCGGATCGCCTGAGGGTTGTTTGGGCACCCAGTGCAGGTGCCGAATGCGCCCGATGGGTTAAACGCAGGCAGGCCAGGGCCGTAGGCAGCACCCAGCGAGGTCAGGTAGCTGGCGTAACCGTTTATGGTCTTGTTCACGCCTTGGCCAGGGTTGACAACGTTGTAGATTTCGAACGCGCTGGGGTCGGACAACGAAGCGTCCTCAATCACGTGGTCGAGACGGCGGCGATCATAGCGGGCCTCGAATGCCCAGTCCTTATTGATCTGGTAGTCCCAGCCCGCGACGTACTCGTGCTGGCGATATGGTTTCAGGCCCGGAGCAACCGGCTCCTCGGGACGGAAGTTGAGGTTTTCAATCAGCGAAACGCCAGTCTTGGCATCTATCAAAGTCGCCGGGATTACGCCTCCGACAAAGTTGGCTTGGCGGTTGGAGGGACCCGTCGGGCAAGCTTGTCCGTTTACGAAGGTAAAACTTAAATCAGAGATGCTAAATCCGCCACTCGAATCGGGACCAATGGGATACCAGCAATCCGTGGCTGCCTGTGCGCCAAACGAAGTCTGGGCGAGCAGCAGTTTCATGACGTCGTTGGTGACGCCATAGCTGCCAAAGATTTTCATCTTGCCGTCCCGCGATCCCCATGCAACTCCCAAGCGCGGAGCAATCTTGTCGGCCCACGAGAAGTTGATGGTCTTAATGCTAGCAATCCCTATTCCCGGAGGGGCCGGCAGGACTTCTTTTTCCAGGCGAACCCCGAGGTTGAAGGTGAGGCCATGCCCAACTGTCCAGGCGTCCTGCACGAATAGGGCATGGTTATTGTCGATGGCGGGTACGAGGTTACCCGCGGCATTTTTCAGCACGGTTGAGGCGTCTGCCTCCACACCATAGCCGTACTGGCCCGCGCAAATTCCTTGGCCAGTTGCCGGGTTGACCCATTCCGCCGCCAGCAAAGCGCAGTTAGCGACGCCGTTGGCAGTCGAGGGCGTGTAGCTGAGGCCTGCACCAGGCCGGACGAAGGGTGAGGGGATGTTGCCGTGCTGGTTAATCACGTTAGACAATTTGTTAAATTGGTAGCCCGCTTTGAAGTTGTGCGTGCCCCACCAGCCGCTCTTGAAGAACGCCACATCCTGATTGAATTGGTAGTGCTTGCTGGCATTGAGCTGAGTGTAAGTCGAATCGAACGGAGCCGTGGTGGTTCCCGCCGGCAGCGCTAGGTTCGCCGGAAGGGGGTTGCCATTGTTGTCCAGCGCGCCCTTTCCACTGGTTTGCCAAGTCAGATCTACGCCCGCGGTAGGCCAGCCAAAGTCGTGATAGTTATTAAAGAAGTAGCCGTAGCGGGTGGTGGCGACGATTTTCGGGGTCAGTGTGATATCGGCGCCCACATTGTAAGTCGCGTTCGGGTTGGAGAAGCCGAGGCCGTGCGAATACTGCGTGATCGGATTGTTGATGGCGAAGTTTAGATAGCTCGGATTCGCCGCCTGGGACGCGATTGGATCTGCTGTCGGCAAGCTGTCCCCGTTCTCGCGCTGGTACTGGTATAGCCACGAAGCAAACACGCGAATCTTCTGCGTGAGAACCGCGTCGAGACGGGCAGTCGTGAAATAGGTCTGCTGGTCTTGAGTGAAGTTTTGGAGTCCCAAGCCAAGGCCCACATTCGATGGGTTTACTGTGTTCGTGAAATCCACCGATCGACCCAGGGAATTGTATTGCGGCGCAACTCCCAAAAAGAAAAACAGGCGGTCTTTTAGGACGGGGCCGCCCACGGTAAAGCCAGCTTGAGCGATGCGGTAATGATCTCTTTTTGGCTGGTAGATCTCGACATCGTCGTCAAAACCCGGCCCACTCGTAGAAGCTCCGAACGCCGTACCAAGCGGGTCGTAACGCAAGGTGCCATTCGCAGAGCCATTCAGTGCGTCGCCTTCGTAGGTACCGAAAAACGAGCCATGATACGCATTGTGGCCCTTCTTCATAACAACGTTGACCACGCCGCCTAAAGCGCCGCCGTGCTCCGCCTCGATGCCCGAACTCTTGACCTGGACTTCCTGAATGAACTGGAAGGGGACGTTAGCAGCGGCAGCGCCGCCCGAGATGTTTTCCGTATCCTGGCCTTCCACCAGATACTGGTTCTCCGAATCCGATCCTCCACCTACCGAGAAGCCCACGCTGAGTCCGTTGCCATTGCTGCCTGGAAGGGAACCGCCGGCGTTACCGGTCATGCCGGCCGACGCGCCCATGAGAGGTTCATTACGAGCCATGGGGGAGAACTGAATGACCGACTGAAACGAGTACCCATGAGGAATGTCATTAATTACGTCTTGGGTGATATTGGTCTGGTTCGTATTTGTGGTGACGTCAATCACCGGCGCTTCACCGTTCACTTCCACAACCGTGCCGGCTGCGCCTACGGCCAGAACCAGATCCAGCGTGGGAAGATGTCCCACTTCGATCGCGATACCTTCACGCTTCAATTCCGAGAATCCCCGGGCCTTCACCGTCAGCGTGTACGCGCCAGGTGGCAGGTTGGCGAAGCGGTAGTAGCCGCTGCTGTCGGTTTCCAAGTTTTTCGCGCCTCCCAGCGAGGTGCCGGTCAGCACGACCGGTGCTTTGGCAACCACAGCGCCGCTTGGATCTTTAATGGTTCCCTGCAGTCCGCCGGTGGTCTCCTGTGCGAAAACGTTAGCAACCAGCAACAAATTGGACAGTGCCAGAGACATGACTACTATCAGCATGTGTAGCCCGTTCGATGTCTTAAATCGCATTGAATTATCTCTCCTCATTGAAATTCGCTGGACCAGTCCTTCTGAAATCGACAACTCTCCGCGCACAATTCGACATCTTCAAAAGCACTCGGATGGCCATACGCTTCACTGGTTTGGGTACAGACCAACGGGCTTGGTGAAATCGGGAACGAGCGTACAAGCGCCGTCAACAGACAGACGTGATTGACGAATTTCTGAAAAGCGTTGGAGTGGCTGAGTTGACGATGGAATCTACCAAAGCACAGAGTTCGGCCCTCACTGGCTACCAAAAACCGGATTGCGATGAGGGCGTGACAGGTTTCGCTTGACGTCGCGATGGCTAACATACATACTGGTTGGTATGTTTGCGGCACGCAGGAGTCCACAACGGAGAGCGACCAGGCTACGAGATCCTGAGCGCACGCGAGAGCGCCTGCTGCAGGCGGCATCCCGCGAGCTCTACAGAGCGGGGTTTCAGAGTGCCAGTCTGGACACAATTCTGGCCGCAGCTGGGGTTACCAAAGGCGCGCTGTACTACCACTTCGACAGCAAGGAAGCTTTGGGATATGCCGTGGTCGATGAGGTCATCGCTCCCGACCTCCATGGCACGTGGTTGGATCCTCTACAGACGCCCAAGGACCCTATCGACGCGCTGATCGGCGTTGTTCAACGTATATCCGTTCGACCGGCGGATGTTCGAGGTGGCTGCCCCCTGAACAATCTGGCGCAAGAAATGTCTCCTCTTCACGCCGGATTTCGGAAGCGACTCGCAATCGTCTTTGATGCGTGGCGCGAGGCTATTGCCTCCGTTTTGCGAGAGGGCCAAGCCCACGGAAGCGTTCGCCACGACGTGGAACCTGCTAACGCCGCTGGCTTGCTGATCGCGATGGTCGAAGGCTACAGCTCGCTGGCTAAGAATGCGCAGGACCCGAAAGTGATGAAGGCGGGGATTAGAAACATCGTGACTTGGTTGCGCTCCTTGCGCCCGCCGGGCAACCGCAAGCGAGGCTGATCGCATCGGTCTCAAGGAGCAGTTTGGCGCGCGGCAACGTACCGACCGGTTTGTATGCATGCGAACAGCACCGGTAAGCAACTGCTGCAAGAAGCGCAGAAGCACCTGCGGTGGGATTTAGTCAAGACAGGGGGAAGTGATGAACCGAAAAAGACTCCTTGCGATTTTCTCTCTAAGCTTCGTACTGATTATTGTTTTTAGCGCGGCCGGACGGGCGCAGGATCATCGAAAGTCATATCCGACTATGGCTCCGATCGATCAATACCTCATGACCGATCGCAATGCTGAGATTGCCTTGGCACGAAGCGCGGCCCCAGAGGCCATTTCCCGCGACGCAACGATTCTGGTCCTCGAACGCCATGGGTATCAGACTGCCGTCGAAGGCAAGAACGGCTTCGTCTGCGCTGTGGAGCGGGCGTGGATGGGCCCCTTCGACGGTGCGGAGTTTTGGAACCCCAGAGTTCGAGGCCCGCTCTGTTTTAATCCGCCGGCGGCGCGATCCGTCCTGCCAATTACGTACAAGAGGACGGAGATGATTCTGGCTGGGAAATCGAAAGCGCAGACCATCGATGCTCTCAGAGCCGCATACCAGAAGAAAGAACTGCCTGTTCTGGAGCCAGGAGGAATGTGCTACATGATGTCGAAGGAAGCGTACCTGACGGATTCGGATGGCCATAATATGGCCCACCTGATGTTTTATACGCCGCTCATGGACGGTGCGGTCTGGGGTGCAGATGTGCCCAATTCTCCCGTCATGTTCAACCCGCAGTTCAATGGAGCTCCAGAGCCGATCGTTGTGTTCATGATTCCCACCGGCAGGTGGTCAGACGGAACGGCTGCGCCGCTGATGTAGGACACCGTGATGAACACTCTGAAGATGGGTCCAACCGGACTGCCAGTCTCGAGTCTAGAAAGCGCCAGCGATGGTCTCGTTAGTCGCGTGGCACAGCATTCATCTGCAGCCTTGGTCATTGGACGCGACACGGGAGAACAAACGGCGAGATCGATCGAGACTTTACCAGGGTTGCAGGCGCCGGCGAAGCCGAAGTCTCTCCGGGTGGCCATCAAGGTCAGGGGAAAGATTCTCTTTATCAATCTGGGCGACGTGGTCGCCGTTCAGGCTAAGGGGAAATGCGTATGGCTTCAGCAAAACGCGAGTTCCTACCTACTACGTGAGTCTATTTCGGTTGTGGCGGGAAGGCTCGAAACCCATGGATTCATCCGCATCCATCGATCCGTGCTCGTAAACACCTCGTTTGTGGAAGAAATCAGGCCACTTTCGACGGGAGAATACTGCCTTCGAGTCGAGGGGGGAAAGGAATACATGGTCACTCGCACTTACAAAAAAAACCTGCAAGCGCTCGCTGAATTCTGGATCGGCACAGGCGCCTTCTTCCCCAGCTAAACTCGCGAAGATTCTTCTTAGTAATGGGTTCTTCCCGATCGGACCCTTGTGGCGGGCTGCAACGTTAAGAAGCCTGCTTCTGTTTGACGAGATGCATCTTGGAGCGCTGGGTTTCTTTCATCTGCTCGGTTGAAACCACTCGGCGGCCCAGGTCCGCCAGCCGCACCAGCTCAAGTTGGATTGCCTGCAGGCGTTCGTTCCGCTGCCCGTGCTCGCCTTGAGCATCCGCTCCGTTCCGTCCGCTACGTCGAAACTGCTCGTTCAAATCCCGAATGTCGGCAATCTCGGCTCGGAGCTTGCCGATCTTTTCCCGCAGAACCCCTAGATGATCCATATCGTTAGGATAGCTTATCCGCTGACGATCCTGTAGCCTTTTCACCAAAAATAAGATCGAAATTTGCCGTTCCGAGAGGAGCGGTATCATTCTCACCGGGGAGAAAGACAGCCATGTGTTTTTCAGCCACAGCGAACTTCGTGGGTAGCGGAGTGTTGGGCACAGTTGGTGTCGTTACGTTGACGAAGGTGAAGCACAGGCGCGAACTGCTTTTTGCGGCGCTGCCGCTGCTATTCGCAATCCATCAGTTCATCGAAGGGTTCGTCTGGCTGGGATTGGATGGGATCCTCTCGCCAGCGGTAGCGCATGACATGGGTGCAGCCTTCATGCTTTATGCGCAGGGCCTACTTCCCTTCCTCTTGCCGCTCAGTATCGTGTTGTTCGAGCCTGACGGCAACAGCCGCAGGCGGATGCTGCCCTTCCTCGTGCTCGGCGGAGCAACAACGCTGTACATCTTGTGGGCACTGACGGCCTTCCCTCTGCAGTTGTACGTCAAAGGAAACAGTATTGTGTATATCAATCAAGCGACGAATAACATTGTGGTCGCGGTGGTTTATGTGATTGCAACTTGCGGATCGCTGTTTTTCTCGAAGATCAAGATGATGGTAGCTTTCGGTGCGGCCAACCTGGCGATCGTCCTGATCGTAATGGGGATCAAACGTTACGCATTTACCTCGGTTTGGTGTGCCTATGCGGCAGTCGCAAGTGTGATCATCCTCGGCTGCTTCTTGATGAGCAACGAGGAGAGGCCTTTCCGTTACGCATTGCTCGAGAAGGAGTCGACGCCGTAGAACAGGCGTCCCGGAACTACAGCCCTCCCAAATTCTGCCAGCGGGCATACTATGGCATTCTGAATTGTTGTAAACGATTACGCTCAATATCCTGCATCAGTCTTCCAGCTATGTTTTGTGTCGAGCACATTTGCGATCCTCCTTGAATAAAACTTGCCTTGGCGTCCAACCGCAGGTTTAGAATTTCCGCGCCATGAAAAAAGTCCTCGTCCGCTCGCTATTGTGCCCAAGGGCTACAGCCGTGGCGTGTCCACCAAAATTCGCCTTGCCAGGAGAACGAAAATGCGCCCTACCCTCTCGTCGAATCGCAGACACTTTCTTACCGGGGCCGCACTCGCCGCAGGAATGTACGGACTTAACCTTGCCGGCCAGTCCCCCGAGACAAAAGTGGAGAAGGACTCAGGCCTATTTGTGATCGGTCCCAAACCGGGCTATACCCCTCAGGTCGGAACTCTCGTTTCCATGCTCACTTACATTCAAACCGCTGTCGCCCGATCAGTCAAAGGCCTCACGATGGCTGACTTGGACTATCTCTTCGACGCGAACGCCAACACCATCGGCGCGCTCTTACTCCATCTCGCGGCAACCGAGACGTATTATGGGATGAATACTTTTGAAAATAAGAAGTGGGACAGCTGGTCTGACGACGTGAAAAAGAAGTGGGACCCGGCGATGAACCTCGGAGATGCCGGTCGCAAGGCCATCAAGGGCCACGACCTCGACTACTACCTGAACATCCTCCACGAGACTCGCGAACACTCCCTTGCTGAATTCCGCAAACGTGATGACAAGTGGCTTCTATCCACTGATACGGAGCAATTCGGCAGCAGCGATAAGATAAATATCTATTGGAAATGGTTCCATGTTTGCGAACACGAGTCTCACCATACCGGCCAGATCGCTTTTCTGACCAAACGACTGCCCAGTGCTAAGGCCGCTCCTGCAGGCTCGTAGGGCTGCGCGAACTGGGAATACTCCACAACGAGCCCAAGGGAACAGCGAAGGAAATGCCGATGTTCTGGCTTCAGGCCAAGCCTTCCGCGCACCGGCGGTTCAGTTATTCCACCCTAAGGGCTTCCACTGGATCGACTCCAGCAGCGCGGCGAGCGGGCAGATAGCTTGCGAGCGCAGCCGCGGTGGCCAGGACGAGCGGCACAGCCAGGAACGTCAGCGGGTCGAGCGGGCTAATGCCGAAAAGCAGTGTTTTCATGAGTCGCATAAGTGCGGCTGCCGCGCCGAGGCCAATGACGACGCCGACTCCGGTCAATTTGAGGGCGGAACGAACGAACATCCATCGCAGCACACCCTTCTGTGCCCCGAGCGCGAGGCGGATGCCTATTTCGCGAGTACGCTGCGAAACCGCATACGAGATGACTCCGTAGATGCCGATCAGACTTAGGGCAAGCGCCATTGCGCCGGCAATCGCCAGCATGACGAGCGTAAATGAAGTGCGTGCGAGCGACTGGCTGTAGATCTCCTGCATGGTGTTCACCGACGCGAGCGGCAGGCTTGCGTTCACCGACCAGACAGCTTGTTGCACCTGCTTGAGGAAGCTTTCGGTTCCGGCACGGTTGCTCCGAATCGCGAACGTGACGAAGCGGGGCGCATCAATGGTCGGCTTCGGCGTGTACGGATCGTTAAGCATCGCCGGCCAATAGACGATGGGAGGCGCTGCTTCATCGACGCCATGTACGCGCACGTCTTCGACCACACCGATGACCTCCTGCCAGGGCATGTTCGAGAATTGCCGGAGACGCTTGCCAACGGCGGCGGACGCCGACCCCCACGACTCGCGCGCAAAATTCTCTGACACGATCACCATGGGCCGAAGGCCGTAGATGTCACTCCATGTGAAGTCGCGACCGGCAACCAGACGAGTCCCCATAGTGCTGAAATACGCTGGTGAGACGAAGTTGAAGAGCCTGATCGGGGGTTCCCCGCCTTCGTAACTCTTCCCTTCAACGCGAATCTCGTCCCAGTTTGGATCGATGTTTTCCATGGGCACGGCGCCCGCGAACCCAACTGAAGTGACTCCCGAAATGGCGGCAAGTTTGTCGGCGATGTCGTTCTGAACGTGCGTGGCCGTTTGCGGATCGGAGATCAGCAAGTCGGGAATCCAAATGTGCATGGTCTGTACGTGTTCGGCATCTGCGAAGCCGGGCTCAACATTGCGTAGCGCTGCGAACGTACGAATCATAAGCACAGCGCTTACCAGGAGAATGAGCGCCATCGATACCTGCGCCGTGACCAGCACATTGCGAGAGCGCTGCCGCGAACGGCCTGCGCTGGCCGTCCGGCTTGCGCTTCCCATTGTTCCGGAGGCTTGAGTCCGGGCGTATCTTAAGGCCGATATGGATCCGAAAAGCAATCCCGAAAGAACCGAGAGCGCGAGAGTAAAACCGAGCGAGCGAACATCGAGTGAGATTTCACTCAGGCGCGGCAGATCTGCTGGGCCGATCGCTAAGAGAAGACGCAATCCCGCAAAAGCCACGCCAACGGCAATTACGCCTCCCAATATCCCGAGCGAGACGCTCTCGATCAGCAACTCGCGTGCAATGCGCATGCGGCCGGCGCCTAACGCAGCTCGAATGGAGAGCTCCTGGTGGCGAGACTCCGCACGAACCAGCAGGAGATTCGCCACGTTAGTGCACACAATCAGCATGACAAGTCCGACGGTCGCCATCACCACCCACAGGACACCACCGATGCTGCCGATGACCTGCTGCTTCAAAGAACGGAAGCCGGGGGCAATTCTCCACCTCTCGTAATAATGGGGATTCGTGCCGGGGCCGTTCGAGTAGGAATCCATCCATACCGGAATCAAGCGCGCAATGTCGGCGTCGGCTTGCGCGAGTTGCACACCTGGTTTGAGGCGGGCGATTCCGGAGTAGCCAAAGCCAGCCAGCTTCTGATTGCTGCGATCCAACGCAAGCGGTACTAAAAGATCGAAGTCGCGATCAACCATCCGAAAACCGCGCGGCATGACGCCAACAATCTCCCTGTTCTGCGAGTCCACTTGAATGATTCGTCCAATTACGCTGCGATCTCCGCCGAAGCGCCGCTGCCAATAGCCGTAGCTCAACATAACGGTCTTCCCGCCATGTGGATCCTGATCGGCTTGACCAAACCAGCGGCCGACCGCCGACGGGACGTCGAGTGTCTGCAGCACGCCGTCGCTGATCATCTCGGTTCGCACCTGTTCTGGTTCCGCCACGCCCGTCACACTTGCGTTGCTTGGCGTCCAGACCCCCATCGACTGGAAGGTTCGGTTCTGTTCAGAAAAAGTGAAGTACATCGACGCCGAAAGCTGAAGGCCATTGGAAAAATTCGCCAAGTCCTCCGGCACCGGGAGCGTCCAGCCACAAGGAAACAAGCTGTTCCGAACCTGGGTAAGGCAGGGGTTTCAAAAGGATGCCGTTGACCACGCTGAAGACCGTAGTGTTGGCGCCGATGCCAATGGCCAGCGTGAGCAGAACGGTCGCGGCAAAGCCCGGCGATTTTCTCAGACGCCGGAAAGCGAATTTCAGATCGGCCAGAATGGAGTCGAACGCCGGCCACTGCCATACCTCACGGCTGCGCTCCTCGAGAAGAGTCACATTGCCAAATTCGCGCCGCGCCGTCTGCTCGGCCTGCTTGCGTGAGATCCCGTCGGCCATTAATTCCTCAGTTCGCTCCTCGATGTGCTCCTGAATCGAAATGGAGATGTCCTCATCGCGGCGACGCCGGGAGAAAAACTGAGCGAACCAATGCATCGTGGGCCTCCTAGACTTTGACAACAGAGAGCACGCGCGTGATGCCGGCAAACATCTTTTCGACGCTGACGACTTCCTTTTCGAGGTGGCGGATGCCCGCGTCGGTCAGCCGGTAAATGCGCGTGGGGCGACCCTTGGCAGAGGTTCCAGCTTCCGCTTCGAGCCAGCCTTCCTTCAGCATCCGCTGGAGCGCGGGATAGAGAGAGCCCTCTTCCACCTGAAGCAGGTCGTCGGAAACCTGCTTGATGTGCTTCACCAGCGCATAGCCGTGCATTGGCTTCAACCGAAGAGACTGGAGAATCATCACTTCCAGCGCGCCAGGAAAAAGATCGCGATGTTCGGGGTTGTTCGCCATGAGGATGGATCTTACACCTAAAATACCTATTTCAAAAATAGGTATTTTAAAACATCGCATATCACCGAAAGAGTTGCCCTCCGGTTCAGTCGGCTGAGTCCGACGATTCAGGAACGCGAATACAACTGGTTATTCCGATTCCCAAGACTGCGGCGAAGGAAAGAACCGGCAGCGAAGAACCGCTGCAAACCGTAGTCTGACCGCTTCCGCGAATCACATTATCGCGGCTGTTGGTGATTCCTCAGGTCTAACTTCTTTGGCATCGGAAGACAAGACGATCCGTAACTCTACGGGCTTGTGGCACATTTTAGTTCTTAAATTTCTCATCTTTGCGCGTGAACAATTGGCAGCCGGAAGCGCAAGAATGACGGCAGACTAACTCAGATTGACAGGACATTGTTCGTGAACTGATGCTGCCGAGTCGCCGCTAGGTCGTCAGTGACTCGTTTACCCCTTCACTAAGATGACGCTGGCGTCATCGCGCAGACCCAAACCGCCGGCAAACGCGCGCACATCATCCAGCAGACTTTCGGCGGAAGCGTCGGCTCGCGAAAAATGTCTCTGAAGACGCATCACTCCGTACTCTTCGTCCGACTGATTTTCCGCCTCGGTAATGCCATCACTGTAAAACACCAAGCGAAACCCGTGGGGAAGCTTCACTTCCACCTCCGAGAAATCGCCTGATCCCAGTCCCAGGGGAATTCCTTGCTCGACGTCGAGGAACTTGGCTGAACTGCCGGTCATCAGAAGCGGACGCAGGTGGCCCGCATTCGCGAAAGTCAGAGTCCGCTGCGCAGGATCAAGCACGGCATATACCATGGTCACAAAACGGCCGGCAGGAAAGTCCTCGACGAGAAGGCGATTCAGCTTTGCCAGCACTTCACCCGGAGTGCACGCGGCCTCAGCCAGGGATCGCAAGATGCCACGAGTGGCGGACATGAGCAGCGCGGCAGCGGTTCCCTTACCGGAAACGTCGGCCAACACCAGTCCCCATCGTCCTTTGTCCATGGGGATGAAGTCGTACCAGTCGCCGCCCACCGCGCCGACAGGAATTGAGAGCCCGGAAACGGTGAAACCAGGAATAAATGGAGAAGCCTTGGGGAAGAGCGCCTGTTGGATGAGCCGGGCCTCCCGAGCTTCACCGCTCAGTTGCTCCCTTTGCCGCAGTTCCCGTTGAAATCGGCGGGCGTTGTGGACGGCCACTGCCACATCACTGCACATGGCCTGAAGCAGCCGCAACTGGCAGGGTTTGAAGGCATCCAGTTCGTTGTGGGAGGCAGTGAATACACCTACCAACTGCCCTTCCACATGAAGGGGAATTGCAACCTCCGACAGCGTGGATTCTTCACAGCCAATGTAGTAGGGATCCTGGCGCACATCGGGCGCATAGTGCATCTGGCCAGTGGATGCAACGTATCCGACCATTCCTTTCCCAATTTTCAGGCTGTGGCCGGGGCCGTGCAGCTCGCAGCCGGTGCAGCCGTGGGCGCACATCAACGACAGTTCGCCGCGCTCTTGGTTGTGCAGATAGATGTCAGAATCCAGACATCCGAAGGAGCGGGCAACCTCGTTCACGACCTTATCAACGAGTTGATCGAGGTCGAGAATGGAGTTGATTTTCTGAGCGGCCTTTTGCAGCTTCAGAAGATCCTCGACCTGATCCAGATTTAGCGGGGGAGAGGTCGACGAGGGCGGTGCCGTGAAGTTTGGACTGGCTGCCATGGGGCTGCTCCGGATACAGAACTTGTAACCAGAGATGATCCATTCGACGGTTAGGACTCTTTTTTCGCAAGGCCATGCTTCTGCCGGGAGGGCTCATGATTCATTCGTGAGTTTTTGCGCCGGAATATTTCCAAAGGTCATTGAACTTTCCGCCGTCTGCGACGGAAAGATAGTCGCCGCCGCCGAAAAGCCAAAGGTTGCCGGCAGCATCGATCCAACCAACTGAGCTATCACGGGCTCCGGGAACATTGCCGTTCGCTCCCGTCCCTTTTGTCCCATAGTGCCCGAGTTGATCCGCGGTGCTTGATCCACTCATCCAAGTCCACTCGCCGTCGCTAAATCTCCACAAGTCATTGAGATCGCCGTAGGTCGTGGATGTCGAGTCAAAACCAAATCCGCCGAAGAGCCAGAAATCTCCAGCCGGATCGACCAAAGCCACAGAATTTGCGCGGGCTCCGGGAACATTTTTCGGGCTTGGCGTGCCTAACGCGCCGTAGACCCCCGGTTCGGCGATGACCTTCGAACCTCCCATCCATGTCCATTCGCTCGCACTGTATTCCCAAAGGTCGTTGAGGTCACATGGCAGTGCTCCACTCGATTGCCGGCAACGTGCTCCGCTCGCATCATTGCCCTGTCCGCCGAAGAGCCACAGATTCCCGTCGATGTCGATCCACGTAACTGAATCGCTTCTGGCTCCCGGAACATTGTGAGGTCCGGGCGTTCCTCGGGTACCGTACCTCCCCAATTCGTTGAAAATCTTCGATCCGCTCATCCAGGTCCATTCGCCGCCGCTGTACATCCACAGATCGTTGAGAATTCCGAGGTTTCCATTCGAGTCGTAACCAAACCCTCCGAAAAGCCATAGAGCACCGGACGCATCGGTCCATGTTGAGGCAGCGACGCGCGCCCCCGGAACATTGGACAAAGCAGCGGTACCCTTCGTGCCGTACTCACCGCTTTGATTTGCGGTTTCCGCTCCGCTCATCCACGTCCATTCGCCTGCACTGTATCTCCACAGGTCGTTGAGCCTTCCACGAGTCCCTGTCGAATCGATTCCAAGTCCGCCGAAAATCCACAGGCTTCCGGACCCATCGATCCAACTCACGGCTTGATAGCGTGCTCCCGGAACGTTGGCAGGCGCGGCAACCCCGAGAACTCCATAATCTCCCGCTTGCTCTGTTAAGTTCGAACCGCTGACCCACGTCCACTCTCCATCGCTATATTCCCAAAGATCATTCAGGTCTCCGCCCTGGGCATCGGCTGAGTCGTTGCCGTATCCGCCGAAGAGCCAGAAATTGCCGGACTGGTCGGCGACGCTAATAGGGCTCACACGCGCCCCTGGACTGTTGCCAGCGGAGGCGACGCCTTGGGTTCCGTAAACTCCCAGCTGGTTGATAGTGTTGGAACCGCTCATCCACGTCCAGCCGTGGAATGCGGGTGGGGCCAGCGGCGAAGCCGCTTCCGTCGCGCCGCTCCACGCAGCGAGACCCAGCACCACCGTTCCCGCGAGTAGCAAAGGCCCGAACCTTAGCCTGCTATCCATACAAAACAGCTCCAATTCGAATCAGAAACCCAGGTCGGCCCAAATTGTTCCGCCGATAACATTTAAGATGCAATTGCCCACATAGTTGCCGTCCGAAAGCCGCGCATTCGGGCACATCTGCCGGCCTTCGTGCCCTCCGGTTCGCAGGAACAAAAACCAATGCTGAAATCGCCGATGCCATCGCGATTAAGATCCAGATGGTAGCGGTCAGTGTCTCCTCGGCCGATCGATACGTAGGTTTTCGTGTAAACGATCTTCCCTTCCGCCGGTTGCGCGGCTGCCAGAAGCGCAAGTCCGACGGCGCTCGCGGCCGTCGCATAGGCCGCAATCATCTTGTCGAGTCGAGGATTCAACTGTCTTACGCCAGCCGCGGCGGCGACCGCATGCGGTCCAGCTAGACGATTGAGATTTTCTGAGGATGATTTCTTGGCAGAAATGGTGGGCCGAGTGGACATAGAAGTCCTCCATAAAAATTTGGAATGCGATCTTTGCCCGAGGGGAGGAGAACCGCTTCTATGCTTGGAGCGCGTCGCTGCGCATGGCCTCGAGTGCCCGTATCTGCGAGTGCTGCCAAGATGTAACCTGCGGCAGACGTTGTCAAGATGAAAGAATCTGCACAGCGTTCGAAAATTGCTGCCATCGCGCATTTACCACTATTGCTCACCGATGAGTTGGGGCGCTCTTTATCGGGATCAATCCTGAGGCATTCCGCTTTGCGATCCGCCAAGGACGGAAGGAGTCACCACAGTGCGACGGGTGTGCCTTACTAAATGGCCGACGAGGCGGAGCGATTTTGGCTGAGGAAGTCGGCGACAATCCAAGTCGCTCCAGTGATCGCCAAATTCTGAACGTTGCCGGCCCAATTAAACAGAGCATGCGGATCGGCGAAAGGCGCCGGAAGCCATACCAGCAAACCGAAGCCGATCAGCATAACTGTCAGCAATCGCGACGCTAGAAGATTAGAACGTCTGGAGAGTAGTGCTATGGCCGCGAGCCCCAACGCAATCGTTGTGGTTATCGCCCAGAATTTTTGTCCGGGAGGAATCCACTTTGGAACGAACGCTGCCGTTCCAGCAAGATAGATGAGTTGCTCGAGGGTGAATGAAACGACACAGATTCCAAAGCAAAAGTATCCGACCAGGGCCGCTCTCGGCAATCGTGCCGAATCGTTCTGCCCAACCGTGGAATAGACAATCAGCGCCCCAGAGACCAAGGAAAACTGCTCGAAAAAGTTACCCCACGGATCGTACACCCGCGGTGTGGCGACGATGTACGGCACCCAGAGCAACGCGAAAATCAGATAGGTGGTGCCCAGCGCGAGAGCGCCGATTCGCGCAGTTCTGCGCCACTGAATCGCTATGCCCCCAAAAAGTTCTATCGCAGCGGCAAGGTATACGAGAATCTCGCGGTGAGGAACATCCCCGAGTACCCGAATCTGTTGCCAGGTATTAAAGTCATGCCACACCACGGTGATGACGCCGAAACCAATGGCAGCCAATCCATAAACATGACGACCCAGATAAATTTTGGTCGAGCGTGCGGGCAATGTGGCGCTTTGAGTCATGTGGTCTCGGATCAAGAAAACTAAGGCACCGCCGTGGAGTTTGCAATAGCCACTCTCCTCTGGACGCGAATAGCCACTTTGCAGGAGGTCTCCATTTGGGAGCGAAGGTCAGCGCGCGCGGAAACCGTTTTTCGAATATCGGTTGATGGGCAAGATGGCGATGTAAGAACAGGTTAGCCAAAAAGTTTGCAACGAGCTGCAAAGTCCTTCATCTTGACCCTCCCTCTGGCCCGATTCATACTCGTGCTGGTCGGGGTGGTGGAAGGAGTCTGCAAGTTGCAGTGAAAGGAAGTAGCGATGGGACACAAAAGTTTCTCTCTCTCGACGATTTGCGCATTCGCGCTGACGTGCGCGATGACAACTTTCGCCAGCCCCCGCGTCACGGCTCAAACCGAAACCGTCCTGCACACGTTCAATGGGCCCGGGGATGGTGGCGAACCCTATGGCGCCCCGATTTTCGACAAAACCGGGAATCTGTATGGCGTCACCTTCATGGGTGGAACGTACACGAACGGAACGGTGTACGAGTTAAAAGCCGGGAGTTGGACCGAGGAGATTCTTCACAGTTTCGATCCCAGTGCTGGAGATGGCGAATCACCGCAAGGCGCACTCGTGATGGACAGCGCGGGCAACCTCTACGGCGTCACTCCTCTTGGCGGAGGCCGCAAACTCGGCATCGTATATGAATTGACGCCAGAGGCGGGCAGCACGTGGAAAGAGAAAATCATTCATACCTTCGTCGGCGGATCCGACGGTCGATCGCCGCAAGCCGGATTAATCATCGACAAAAAGGGAAATCTCTACGGCACCACATACCAGGGCGGGGATGGCACTGAGTGCGGGAAGTTCGGCTGCGGAACTGTGTTCGAACTGTCGCCGAAATCAGGCGGCGGGTGGACCGAGAAGATTTTGTACAGCTTCAAAGCAGGAACCAGCGACGGACAGAATCCGTCCGCACCGCTTCTAATGGACGCAGCGGGCAATCTGTATGGAACCACAGTAGCCGGTGGTACCGGCGGGTCCGTCAATTCGGGAACGGTGTTTAAGCTGAGTCCGAACGGGTCAGGAGGATATACCGAGACATTGCTGCACAGTTTCACCAGCAACGGGACAGATGGAATTAACCCTTTTGCAGGACTGGTGCTCGACTCGAAGGGAAATCTGTACAGCACCACAGGTGCCGGAGGAACCTATGGCTTCGGCACGGTATTCGAATTGTCTCCCGGCAGTAACGACAAATGGACGGAAACCATCCTCCACAGTTTCGGAGCCTCGGGAGACGGACAATATCCACAATTTAGCGGAGTGATCTTCGACAAGTCCGGGGATCTTTACGGCACAACCTCCGGCGGCGGCTCAAACGCAAATGGCATCGTTTTCAAGATGACGCCCGCATCCGGCAGCGGATGGAATGAGAGTGTCTTCTTCAACTTTGATGGGACCGATGGAAATGTGCCGCAAGCCGTGATCTTCAACACGATTGGCGACCTGTACGGGATCACTCAATACGGTGGCTCTAATCTCGGAGGGACCGCATTCGAGATTGTTCC
This sequence comes from uncultured Acidobacteriota bacterium, assembly GCA_963700225.1. Lineage (GTDB taxonomy): Bacteria > Acidobacteriota > Terriglobia > Terriglobales > Acidobacteriaceae > Sulfotelmatobacter. Next base: position 2,092,705 of record CAVOWU010000002.1, on the reverse strand, counting down.
GTAGCAACGCTTTTCACTCAGCACAAACTATTTGTGATCAGGCCGTCAACTTATTTGCCTAAGTGAGCGCCGAGAAGATCAGCGAGAATCCAGACTGCTCCGGCAATCGCGAAGGTCTCGGCGGTCTCGCCCCAATTCGCGCCATTGTGGAGATCCGCAAGAATCACCGGAACCCAGACGAATAGCCCAAAGATCACCAGCATTGCTGTCAGCAGGCGAGCAGCGAGGAGCGACATTCGATTCGCGATAAGAGCCACAGCCGCGAGTGCGAACAGAACAGTCGTTGCTACTGCCCAAAACATCTGATTTGGCGGAACCCACTTCGGAACCAGATTCGCCGTAGCACCGAGATAAAACGCCTGTTCGAGGGTAAAGGAAGCGGCACAGATACCTATAAGAATGCAGCCGATCCGATTAACCGACTCGCGCGACCACGACGACGATAAGGACGCATAAACCATCGCCGCTCCGGTAAAGAGGGACAACTGCTCGAAGAAATTGCCCCAGCTGTTGTAGATTCTTGGTTCGGCGAAGATTTGTGGCACGCACGATAAGGCGAAGACAAGAGAAACCGCACCAAGGACGACTGCGCCCATCTTTGCGGTCCGGCGGAACTGAATCGCAAGTCCACCAAAGATCTCAGCAGCGGCGGCGGGGTAAACGATGTAACGCGCCAGATGCCAACCGTTGTAGTCGTGCCAGGTCAGGATGATGATGCCAAAGCCCAAAGCTGCCGCTCCAAACACATGACGGCCGAGGTTCGAACTAGGCGCTGATATTGACACAAAAATAACGAGGAATCGTTGCTTCGCCGCTTGAATGCGGCGTTATCTGACTACACTCGCCTCTCGGCACCATCCGTTCAGTCAAGAATTGTCACCAAACCGGTGCCAACGTCGTAATAACCGGCAACAACCTTGACCTTGCCTTGCTTCACCATGCCTGAGATCACAGTCGAGGACTCCCGCAACAGGGCCACCTGGATCTTGGCATTCGCTTTGGTAGCCGCTTCAAGATTCGGTCCCGCCTGATCTACCGCCGGTTGAATGTGCGGAAAAAGCGCGCTGATTTGTCCGGGAACTTCCTTGCCCTGGATCGTCGCCTTGACCGCGCCACAGTTAGCGTGACCCATGACCAGAATCACCCTAGTGCCCAGCACGGCGGCACCATACTCAAGGCTGGCAATGATTTCCGGGGTAACGAAATTTCCTGCCACCCGTGTAACGAATAGATGGCCGATGGTCTGATCGAAGATGAGTTCGACAGGAACCCGAGAATCCGCGCACGACAGCAAGGCGGCAAACGGCTCCTGTTTATCCACCGTTTTTTCCTTGAGAATCGCAAGGTCGTGCTCATTCGAAGTCATGCGACCTGTAACGAATCGCTGGTTGCCCGCCATCAATTCAGCCAACGCCGCATCCGGAGTGAGCGTGCTCTGCGCCTGCGCCTCCGACGGTAGCGCAAGTTCCAGACTGCCCGTCAGCAATCCGGCAACCGCTCCTGTTACGCCTATTTGCAAGAATCGCCGTCTGGACTCTGCCTGATTCGAAAAAGATGTGCTCATGTTCTTTCCTCTTTTCTCGCTAACAAGAATGCTGCGTTCCCCATATGGTCTCTTGCGTTTTCGGATTGGCGAGCATTGTAGGTCGATTTCAACGGGCGCTCAAGTCTCCCGATTCACGAGCAAAGCGCAACTGATAATTGTCGTAACCAGGAGGATCACACTCATTTAGAAATGGCGGTCTACCGGTCGGTAAATCTATTCGAGATTTTGGCCGAACCGCAACTCTGGAACGCTGGCATACCACCCCGACCAAATCGTCACCGCTGGATTTCGATCAACAGCACCCATGCGTCCAGCAGCGCTGCCAGATAGGAGAGGCTGATTGCCACAACCAGCCAATACAAACCTCCACCGGATCCCGCAAGAAGGGATACTCCAGCGATCGGATATGGCACGAGGGACAGTTGAGTGACGATCAGATAGCTAACCCTTTGCCTGCCGTTGATGTAGGTGTTTCCACGCACGGTACCTCGCTCTGCCAAGCTTGTCGCGATCCAGAGGGCGAATCCAAGTCCGAGAAGTTCTCCGGCCAGCACCCGCAAAGGCTGACCCGGTACCAGGCAAACGATGGACGTCAAAAGAACGCCGATCAGGGTGAACAAAGCCTTGGCCGATCGAGCAACCAAGTGAGGCAACTCGACGATTCGCTTCAAGTTGATCGAGACGGCGACAAATATCAGTCCTGCCAACCCCGCCGAGGCTCCAATCTGAGCCGAGAAAAAAGTCATCCATGCCGTTGGGTTGAATCCAGTTCCCATCTATCCCTCCGTACAGTCCAGTCCTACGGAACTTTGCGGTCCTTTCTCACTAACTTGTTCGTGCACTTGAAACGGGAATTTCAGGCGCGGGCCTGTGCTGCTCCCCAAAGTCTCCGCCCAGCCGGAAAAATCCTGGGTCATTCTAAGTCAATCGATCGGAATGGGGTGCCGCTATACAATCAGTACGCATTCGGCCTCTGCGGCCCAGGTTTGCAAATCCGGCACTCGATGAAGGCTAGTGGCCCATTAAGGTGCTCTATTTCAATGATTTGGCAGCTTAATCTTGAGATACTTTCGCCGCCAGAAATCTTCTGAAACGGTTTGGTGCCGCCGCTCACTATTATCGGAGGGAGAATCCATCCATGGAACACGACGAGGCGGTGCGGCAGCAAGCGACCGAAAAATATCTCCTCGACGAGCTCAGTCCGGAGCAGCGCGAACAGTTTGAAGAACATCTCTTCGACTGCCAGGACTGTGCGCTCGACCTGCGGGCGGCCGCCGTGTTGATCGAACGCAGCAAGGTGATATTGGCTGAGTCTCCGCTTGTTTCGCCGGTGCAAAAGCCCGATCCCTCTTCCGCAAGGACCGGATGGCTTGCCTGGCTACGCCCCGCATTGTCCATCCCCGTTTTTGCCCTGTTGTTAGTCGTGGTGGTGTTTCAAAACCGGGCCAATTCTCGCTTACAGCAGGCGATCGATAGTCCTCAACTCTTGGCATCAGAGGTGGTTAACCTCAATGTGAGAGGAACAGAGCCGATTTCGATCCCCGCACACCCTGGACAAGCCTTCGGACTCTCATTAAACGTTCCTCCGGACAGCGGTTATTCTTCTTACAAAATAGACTTGTATAGCTCTCAGGGAACGCTAGAATGGTCGCGCTCAATCCCAGCTTCCGGGAATGACGCGTTATCGCTGTATATTCCTGGCACCATTCATGAAGCCGGCGCGCTGGCGGTATACGGCGTAACTTCAAGTGGCGAAAGTGTAAATCTCGGCCGATTCCGGATTGAATTGCAAAATCACAAATAAGCTCAGACGAAACGGAGCAAAAAATATGGCGGCATTAGCGAACGAACTACCAATGTTCGAAGCAATCCACGACTACTACGCGGAAGCCAATGTTCTAAGCGCAGAGCTTGAGCAACCGCTGCGAGACGAGATCAAGCCCCGCGCACATGTGAAGTTGCCCAAAGATGGACATTACCAGTTCAAGCAGGCAGATCCGTTTCGCTTCGAGGGCATTCTTTCCTACCGGTCCGGCTACACCCAGGTGGCGGGACATCCGAGTTCAAAGATTGCCGGCTTCACCACGCTGGCGACCTCCGTGCTCGAGGATCTGAACGTGCTCGACGTGATTACCGCCGATCGGGTAGTGGCGCAGATCTCGACTGTTCATCCCATTTACGGAACGGGCCAGGTACCTTCCGTTACCTTTCTCGGGACACGCTTCGACAATCTGAGGATTGGAGGGCACAAAGTTGAAGTGGAGCGGAGTTTGGACATCCTTGGCCCTCGCAGCGAGGACGACCGGTCGTATTTTGACGATCCCGGAGTTCTCGGCCGGATTTCAGATCAATATAAAACGATTGCCAAGACCAAGAATCTTCCCGATTGGGCCGCCAGCGAGTATCCGGAAGGACGCCCCGCAGTGAACGGAAGCGGCAAGCTCGAGTGCTCTGTGGTTAGCGGCGTGAAGGGTGCTCCCGGAACCCCGTTCGGCCACGTCATCGACCTGCCGCACTTCGGAAAAATCTTTCTGGGAGAGTTGCAAGTGGAGCGCGAACCGGGCAACCCCAGCAAGGGAATCTATGACGCGTACAAGTTCCACCTGACTATGATCCGGTTGGAGATGGGATGCCTGGCGAAAGGATGCGCAAAGATCGTGGCGCTCGATGCAAACGGGCAAGGGAGCGGCGGAGGCACCAAGGGCGGGAAGCCTTAAAACGCTCCACTGCATCTTGCGAAATTGGAGCTAGAATCTAGCGGCAATATACATTTGTATGCTGCCGTTTAAGCGACATCGCCGATCTCGCTGTCGAGCGTTCACTATCTCGCTCGTCCTCGGATTTACCCTCTTGCCCGGCTGCACCCGGCAGCATGACCCTCAGGCTGCGCTCGATCACGCGAAAGAAACTTTTATGCACGGTGACTTAGCCACTGCTGCAGACGAGGCGGATCGGGGGTATTCAGCCTTCCAGGGAGTTAACGTCAAGTGGGCCTGGGAATTCGCGATTCTCAGAGCGAGGGCTCAATATCGACAGGGTAAGTACGAGGAGATGCTGACGGGACTGTCTCTCCTCCAGACACCTCCTTCTGGCGAACTGGCAATAAAGAGACGGTGGCTTGAAGGGCTCGCCCACACGTCGCTCGCTAGGTTCAAAGAAGCCGAACAGGAGTTTTCGGAAGCGGAGGGGCTCTGCGCCGGTTCCGAGTCTCGCGTTTGCGGGAACGTCCTCAGCGCGCGCGGAACACTCGAGATGAAGCGCGGCCATTATGTGGAAGCCCAGACCTCTTTCGGACACGTTTTGGATTATGCGCGCGCCAGCGGTGATCGGCTCTGGGAAGCCGACGCTCTCTTGGACATGAGCTGGTCCGCGGATGAATTGACTCAATTTGACAAGGCGCTGGACTGGGCGAATGCTGCGCGCGAGATCGCCACTGCTGCATCCTCGCCCGACATCGCAGAGACCGCGCTAGGAAACATGGGATGGGCTTATTACAAGCTCGGTGATCCAGAGAAGGCCGAGGGGATGTTCATCGAGGCGAAGAACACGGCTGAAAAACTGGGCGAAGTAGCAAGCCAAGCGGGTTGGTTAACAGATGCCGGGTACATCTACCTTGATGCCAGCAAATTTACCGTCGCCGAGCAATATTTCCAAGAGTCGCTTAGGCTTGCGAAGAAACTGAACAGTAGAGGGGATATCGTTACCGCGCTACAGGCCCTTGCTTTCGTGTCAGAGAAGGCCGGCAAAATGGAAGACGCGAACCGTTATGCTGCTGAGGCCTTGTCCATGGCTCGCGCTGACGGGAACAAGCGAGACGAAGTTTATCCGGTGCTAGTCCAGGGCCACGTAGCGGCTCAAGCCCACGACAAAGTCTCTGCCGAACACGCGTTTCGCGAGGTCGAGCAATCTCCCGATTGTCCAGTCTTCTTGAAGTGGGAAGCGGAGCGTTCGCTCGCCCGTCTCTACGAGGACGAGAAACAAACCGACTCTGCCGACCGCGAATATCGAACCGCGCTGGCCACCTTCGAGAGCGCGCGCTCCGAGCTTCATCATGAAGATTCGCGGCTGCCGTTTCTGACCAATGCTTCGCGCATCTACGACGACTATCTCAACTTCCTCGTAGCCCAAGACAAGACGGCAGAGGCCTTGCAGGTTGCCGATTTCAGCCGCGGCCGAAGTTTGTCTGAAGGACTTGGATTCTTGTCCAAAGAAACGTCATTCGCCCCCGATGTGCTCAACGCTCAGCAAATCGCGCGCGGGGCCGGAGGCACGATCCTCTTCTACTGGCTGGGAGAAGCGCAGTCCTATCTCTGGGCGATCACTCCACAGAAGACTGGGCTGTTTCGACTTCCCCCGGCTGAGGAAATCAAGACCCGAGTCGAGCGCTATCGCAAAGCCATCATCGAACAGCGGGAGTCTTCGCAAATCGCGAATGACGACGGCGCCGCGCTGTATCGCGTCCTGGTGCAACCCGCGAAAGATTTCTTGCCGAATGATGTTGCGAAGGGCGGGAAAGTTTTCATCGTTCCTGACGGCACGCTGAACAGCCTGAATTTCGAAACGTTGCTCGTCTCTGAGCCACAACCGCATTATTGGATCGAGGACGTCACGCTGTCGAGCACGAGTTCGCTCCGCATGTTGAAGGCATTTCACGCCCCGCACAACAAAGGCACGGGCAACCTGCTTCTCTTCGGCGATGCGATCGCGCCCAACGAGGATTTTCCTCCATTGCCGAAAGCCGCAATCGAGATGGAGAGTATCAAGAAGCACTTCCTGCCCAGCCAAGAGCAGGTGTTTTCACATGAACGGGCGAATCCCTCCGCGTACCTCGCCAGCAAGCCCGAGCGATTCTTCTACATTCATTTCGTCGCTCATGGAACCGCCAGCCGGCTGAGTCCGCTGGACTCCGCGATTGTGCTTTCCAAAACGAGTGCGGAAGATGATTCTTCCAAGCTCTACGCCCGCGACATCATCGGGCACCGCTTGCGGGCCAGCCTGGTCACTATTTCCACGTGCCGCAGCGCAGGCACGCGCGCGTATTCGGGAGAAGGACTGGTTGGGCTATCGTGGGCGTTCGTCCGCGCGGGCGCTCACAACGTGATCGGAGCCTTGTGGGATGTGAGTGACGTTTCGTCTCCCAAGCTCATGGACGACCTCTACGGCGAGTTGAAAAAAGGTGAGACTCCCGATGTCGCCCTTCGCCATGCAAAGCTTACCCTGCTACGGTCGAGCCCTTCTTTCCGCAAACCCTTTTACTGGGCACCTTTTCAGCTCTACACGGGATCCTGACCTCGAGATCAGCTTGAGGGACAACTCTTGTGGACCGAGTGTTCCATCGCATCATTCTTGCCCACGGGGCCGCGGGAGTCGTTGACGAAAACAACCTTCCAGCAGCGGGATCCTTTCACATGCCTGCGGGAAAGCACTCTTCGATTTCCGCGATCGGCTGCCTGCATTCGACAGCAATAGAAAATCCGGCTCCTGCTCCCGCCGGCTCGACCCGCACTACCTCGCCTTCGCCCATTAGACGTACAGGCCGCCGCGACCGGGGGCCGACCACATTCATCATCAAGCTCACTTGGGTGCGCAGCGGGACCTGATCCCCTGCCTCGATCAACACGCCTCCAACGCTGACATTCTTGCTGATCGCCTCGATCGCGCGAGGAGCCCCGTCGGCAGCGAAGCTCAGTGAGACCGGAAACTGCAGGTCGAACCGGCGATACCTTCGCGCCGTCGGATAGGAGGGGGTGGGGGAGCCTTGGGTGCAATGCATTAGCTGATCCTAGTTCTTTAGCTCCTTCGAGCGACAGGTGGCATTGGGACGACGTCCCAAAGGACATGGCCGGCTGCGCCACCCGTTGAAACGGCTACCGATACAGGTACATACCCTAGGCCCGGACTTAGTGGCCGTCCGGCGGCCAACAGGATGTACCTCAGGTATCTACCCTAACGCGGAAGGTCGGACGAAACTGTTGGGGATGAGCCGTCCCCCGGTCAGTCAGTGGAACCAAACGTTCCGGTTTCTTGGCTTACTATGATGAAATCAGCTGCGAGAACGACCACTTCGAAAAACGCGTTGAGAGCAGTCGCGGTTGCGCTGTTTCTCTCGTCCCTTGCGCTTCTAGTTGGCTGCCAGGGCGTCAGCACCGCAAGCAACGGCAAGCAGGTTTCGGTTGGTGCTCTGAGCTCAAGCCCTGCCACGCTCAGCTTCGGCAGCGTGACGGTCGGAAAGAGCCAGACACTTTCCGGAACGGTTACGAATTCCGGCGCGGCCAGCATCGCAGTTTCCCAGATCACGATTAGCGGCACTGGATTCACTTTGAACGGCATGAGCGCTCCCATGACTCTGGCTGCCGGACAGAGCGCTAATTTCAGCGCCACCTTCGCTCCAACCACTGCAGGCAGCGCCAACGGCAATGTCACAGTGATGTCGAGCGCATCGAATGCGACGCTTTCCATCGGAGTATCGGGAACCGGGACCACAGCCGTCGCACAACTGGGAGCTTCTGCTACATCTCTTAGCTTCGGCAGCGTGACCGTCGGAAAGAATCAATCTCTGTCGGAAACAATCACGAATAATGGCGGATCGAGCGCGACGATTTCGCAAGTGGGAATCAGTGGCACCGGATTCACATTGAGTGGCGTCACGACTCCTGTGACGCTGGCGGCCGGGCAGAGCACAACGTTTTCAGTCGAGTTTGCCCCGTCATCAGCGGCAAGTGACAGCGGAAGCGTCACCATCACGTCTGATGCATCAGATGCCACGCTGACCGTTGCGCTTTCCGGGAGCGGCACCACGTCCGTCGGGCAGCTCGGCGTTTCGCCTGCAACCCTGCCTCTTGGCAGCGTTGTCGATGGCACTAGCGGCAATGCTTCGGGAAGCTTGACGGCCACCGGCGCGAATGTAACCGTGACCGCCGCGAGCACGAACAATTCCGCATTCTCGATCGGGGGGCTCTCTCTGCCGGTGACCATTTCTGCCGGTCAGAGCCTGCCCTTCACGATCACGTTTAGCCCACAGACTACAGGAGCCGCGAGCGCGACGTTGACGGTAACGAGCGACGCCTCGCCGACGACGTCGACGGAAGCCCTCACAGGCACTGGCACGGCCGCGCCGACTCACACCGTCAGCCTGTCGTGGGATGCGAGCACATCCTCCAACATCTCCGGCTACAACGTCTACCGGGCGGTTTACACGACCTCGTGCGGTTCTTATTCGAAGATCAATCCTGTGCTGAACACGACCACACTGTATTCGGACTCAACTGTGGTCGACGGTACCTCTTACTGCTATGCGGCAACTGCCGTGAACACCAGCAGCGAGGAAAGCAGCTATTCGAATATCGTGAGCAACATTCAGATTCCCCCGGCCTAACGCCGGTTGACGCGCCAGCGCTCAAGTCCGCCCTGGACTTGGCTTCGCGGAAGCCTGCGCCTGCGGATTCAAGTGAAACGCTGTATTTACCAGGCCAACATGGGAGAACGCCTGCGGGAAATTGCCTAACTGACGCATCGCGACTGGATCATATTCTTCCGCCAAAAGGCCCACATCATTCCGGATCGATAGCAGATGTTCAAACATCCGGACGGCTTCCTCATGGCGGCCCTGCAACTCGTAATTGTCTGCCAGCCAGAAAGAACAAGGAAGAAACGTGCCTTCTCCACGTGGCAGCCCGTCGACCGCGGGATCCTGCGTGTACCGCCCGACAAAACCGTTTTCGATGAGGTGTGTCTCAATGGCTCGAACCGTTCCCTTGACCCGCGGATCGTTGGCCGGGAGAAATCCCACGAGCGGCATCATTAGGATGCTCGCGTCAAGATGTTTGCTTCCGTAATACTGCACAAAGGAGTTCAGATCTGCGTCATAGCCTTCGCGGCACACTTGCTGGTGAATGGCCGCCCTAAGCTTCTTCCATCGGTCAACGTCGATTACGAAGCGCCCCAGTTCCGCCAAACCGATCAGGCGATCGACGGCGACCCATGCCATGACTTTGGAGTGGACAAAGTGCCGGCGCGGACCACGCACCTCCCAAATCCCTTCGTCAGGCCGCAGCCAGCCGGTCTCCAGGTATTCGAGCATGGCCGGGACTACTTCGTGCCGCGAATGCTTGGGCGGTCCCAACCCTGCCTGGCGCGCCTGGAAAAGAGCATTCGTAACTTCACCGAATATATCGAGTTGATATTGTGTATAGGCGGCGTTGCCGATTCGCACGGGCACCGATTTCTCGTATCCCTGCAGCCACGGTAGCTCGAATTCCGTGAGCCTGCGCTCACCGTGCAGCCCGTACACAATATTGAGTTCGGAAGGACTGCCGGCGACGGCTCGCAGAAGCCATTCCCGCCAGTCTCGCGCCTCTTCGAGATATCCTGCTTGAATCAGAGCTTGCAGGGTTAAGCTGGCATCTCGCACCCAGCAAAATCGGTAGTCCCAATTCCGCACGCCGCCCAGCGATTCGGGTAAGGAAGTTGTCGGTGCAGCCACGATTCCACCCGTGGGAAGAAACGTGAGGCCCTTTAGCGTGATTAGCGACCGCAAAACAGCATCCCGCCACTTACCACGGTAGGCACATCGATCTGACCACTCCCGCCACCATTTTTCCGTGTTCTGAATCGCCGTTTTGACATTCACCTCGGCCGGCTCTTGTTCATACGAGGGATACCAGGCCAGATCGAAAGAAATTTCTTGTCCCTCGGCGACGGTGAACTCGGCGTCCGTCCTCATATCCTGCCCATGAAGCTGAACACCGGTGCAGAGCCGGATCATGTCAGGGCCGGCAATTGCCGAAATGCCGTGTTCAGTCCGCCGAACCCAAGGGACTACCGATCCGTAGTCGAACCGGATCACCAGCTCCAGCTTCATCTGAACCTGGCCCTTGGTGCCAATCACCGTGCGGAGAAGCGCAGGCATTCGTTCGCGCAGCGTCATGAAATCGATGAGCTTCACAGATCCGGTCGCCGTCTCAAATTCAGTTTCAAGAATGAGACTGCCGTCCCGGTACTGGCGGCGAATGGCCCGGATCGGTTCCACGGGCGAGATCGACCAAAAACCGTTTTCGGGAGTTCCCAGAAGGGCCGCAAAGCAGGCAGGAGAATCGAAGTTGGGAAGGCAAAGCCAGTCGATGGAACCTTGTTTTGAGACCAAGGCGGCTGTATGACAGTCGCCAATCATTGCGTAATCTTCGATTGGTAAGGACAGAGACTTGCCTCCGTTGCAAGAGTATAGCCCGGCAGGACATCTCTCCCCGGAGGAAGCTACTTGCGGAGCAAAATGTTCCCCGATCGCCACAGAACAGCCCTTCAAAGGCTCGGACGAAAGCGCGGCAAGCGGAAAAGTTTGAAGAGTTCAGGGACTCTGGGGGCATTCGGAGCGCCGCCCCCGGGCCTCAATCAGCTTGCGCAGTGTCCGATTGTCGTCTTCGCCATCGGCCCAGCAGCCGGGAGGGTATGTCCTATCGGCATCTGTGCGTCCGTTACAAAACATTGCAAACTCTGTTTATGCGACTCCCCCAGTCCAGCAGTGAACCTCTTTCCATTCGTCCCGTTTTCCTGGTCTTTTTCCTCTTTTCGGTTGCCATACTGCCGTTGCATGCCCGGAGCGGGCAACAGCTATACAGCTCGCCGGCCAATATTCGGTTTGGATCGGTCCTCGTCGGCCAGGCGGAGAGCCAGTCCGTCACTTTGACGAATTCCGGCACGTCCAGCGTTACGATTTCGGCGATTACGCCCAAAGGGTCGGGAGTCAGCGTCTCCGGGCTGAATCTGCCTGCCATAGTGGCGGCCGGACAGAGCGTCAGCCTTACGATCACCTTTGCCCCCACCTCGACGGGTTGGGTCGGCAACGAAATCACAGTGACCAGCACGGCTTCCAATTCCAACCTTCAAATCGGGTTCCACGCGAATGGAGTGGGCACCGATCCGATGACGGCAGCGCCTTCGAGTCTCTCGTTTGGACAGGTATCTGTGGGAAGCAGTTCGGCGCTCTCTGTCGCGCTTACCAATGTTGGATCAGGAGTCGAAACATTGACCGCGTTCCAGACGACCGGCAGTGGCTTCTCAGTGAGCGGTCCGAATCTGCCGTTAGTTCTGAATCAGGGGCAAAACGTCACCCTAAGCGTGACCTTCGCTCCGCAAAGTTCGGGTACTCTGACCGGCAGCATCTTCGTTCCGGGGCCGGGACTGAGCATTCCCCTGAACGGAACGGGCGCTACGATCGGCGGCCAGCTGACCGTCTCTCCCACATCGATGAGCTTCGGCAGCGTGGATCTCGGAAGTACCACCACGCAAGCCACTACCATCAGCGCCACCGGAGGCAGCGTCACGGTCTCCTCCGCATCAAGCAGCAGTTCTCAATTCTCAATTTCCGGCCTGACGCTTCCGCTAACGCTCAACGCCGGTCAGAGTGCTCTAGTGAATGTCGTATTCGCACCCTCCGCGAGCGGGTCCGCTTCCGCCACACTTACGTTTACCACTTCCACCAGTGCGAAGGGTACCGAGTCTCTCAGCGGCACCGGTGTTTCGCCGCAGTACAGCGTGAGTCTCTCTTGGATCCCCAGCACATCTACAGTTAGTGGATACAACGTGTATCGGGGCACAGCGGTTGGGTCGTATACCAAAATCAATTCGTCTTTGGACCCTAGTACGACATACACGGACAACACGGTTGCCGCCGGCACGACCTACTACTATGCCGCAACCTCAGTGAACTCGAGTGGGCAGGAAAGCAGCTATTCCAGCCCGCTGCAGGTGTCGGTACCGTAGCTGGAATTGGCAATGCAAGTTCCTAAAGTCTTCGGGGCTCGTATTCTCGAATAATCATTCGAGCAATTGCACCCCCAGCTGTGCCAATTCGGCATCTTCTTTGGACGATAGTCCGCTGACGGCGACAGCGCCCGAGATTTCGCCATGCATCCGAACAGGGATACCTCCGCCCCATCCAACGAACCGCGGATCGCCGTAGTAGGCGATGTCATGGCCTTTTTCCGGGTGTCGTACTTTCTCGCCGACCTCCTGAGTCGGCTTGCCGGCTCGTGCGGCCGTCCACGCTTTGTTCATTGCGATCACGACGGACGACACCGGCGCACGGTCCATGCGCGCAAGCGCAATCAGTTCGCCGCGGCAATCCGCAACAGCCACCACAACGGCTTTCTGCATCTGCGAAGCCTTCTCGACGATCATGTCCACTACCCGCTTCGCCTCGGAGTAGTCGATCGTTTGGATCGTTATCATAGTTTGGGAAGAATACCCGAGATCTGCCTGGAAAAAGAGTAAAGAATCCGTTCTTAGGAATCACAGAGGAAGTCACACAAGAAAAGAGGGTTGAGCATGGCGCTCAGCCTTTTTCGATCGGCAAATCTTAGAATCTGAGCCTTGCGGCAAATTGGATCAGACGTGGATTGTTAACCGCACTCGTAATTCGCCGCTGCGGAGAAATCATGGCTTGCCCTGCTTTCCGTCGAGAAGGAAGGCGAACTTGCTGCTCAAACCCACTTCGCGCTCGCTGCGCTTTACCGTAAGCAAGTCAAAACTCCGCAAGCTGCACAAGAAATGCAGGAGTTTCAAAAAGTCAAGGGTTCGCCCCAGCCGTAGACAGACCTCAGGGCAAAATCGGGAATCCTAAATTCTGCAGGTCGCTTCGTAGTTGCTCCATGGACTGGACCCGGATCGCATGAATACCCAAAGCGCGAGCAGCTTGAATGTTGATGTCACGATCGTCCAGGAACAATGCCTGCGAGGCAGATACGCCTATACCACGAAGCGTGTGCTCGTAGATGGCAGAATCGGGCTTGATCATACGGACCTCGGCCGAGAACGTCACATAGTCGAAGAGCTTGAGCCAGTCAAATTGTGCACGGCAATGTGTCACCATCGTTGAGTGCATGTTGGAGAGAAGACCAATCTTCAATCCCAACGAGCGCAGGCGATGCGCCCAATCGATCATGTCGGAATTGATGTTGCTCCACATACCCAGATCCAGCTTGCAGACTTCTTCGAGTGTTCCTGGTCCCATCTTGTTGCCCGCATCCTCGGCCAGCATCGACCAGTAGGCTTCCGGAGTGAGGTCGCCACGGTCGTACGCTCCGCGATTCCGCTCCCAGATTTCGGGCAGGTGTTCAACCGTTACTCCGAAAAATCCTGCCAGGCGATTGATCTCTTCAGGCTTGGGACGGTGGCAGAGCACTTCTCCGTAGTCGAAGATGACTGCCTTCAGGCTATTAAATAAGCTCGAATGATTGCCGGACATTTCTATCGAGTCTACTATCTCTCGTCCGTAGCTGTTCAGAACCGAGCTACTGAACACCAGCAGGGGCTTCAGGAGCAGCGGCTTCGGGTCGAATCAGCAAGGCGAGGCGCGGGAAACTGAACTGGCCGGCGGCATCGTCGATGACGTTGACCTGGCACGTATAAAGCCCAGGCTTCAGCGGGGTGAGTGGAAGATCGAGCTGAAACACCCCAGCCTTGCGATCGCGGGCATTCAATTCAGTCAGCTCCACCGTGGAACTTTCGAAGACTTTGGACTTGCCGCGGAAAAATGCGACATTCGTCAGCAGTCGAATCCCCGGTTTCGCCTGAGGCGTATCCGCTGGAACGACTGCCCGACCTGGATCGTAGACCTCGTAATACAGTCGCAAGTGTTGCGTTGCAGAAAAAACGTGGGTTACGTTCGGGATAATCTCCGAGCCGTCGCGAATAAGCGGACTGGAAGTCGCGCCCTTCTTCGCCGGCTGCAACTGGCTCGCGAGCACCACCGAACTCATCTTCAGCGACGGTGTCTTCAGATCGGGCACATCAAGATCCGTTTCGAACGACCCCATGCGCCCGGTTTCGTTTTCCCTGACGACAAACTTCAAATGATATTTCCCGGGAGGCAGGCTAATACCGGTATCGTACTGCACATTCTTTTTTCGGATGTCCGACGAACTATCAACCGCGAGTTTTACCGTGTCGCGAATTCTGGTCACCGGATGGTGTTCGGCATCGAGCACCATACCGATCACATCCAGGGTCGCTTTATCGCGATCACTGCTGCGGGTGAACGGAATTTCGGATCCCGGCACAACCAGCGAGATCGGAATAAAAAACTTGTTGGCCTCAAGCCGGAAGTAGGCATCGCCAAGATATAAAGGCAAATCTGTCGTGGGCAGTTCGGACGCCAGTTCTTCCTCGAGTTGCAGTTCTTTATCTTCTTTTGTGGAGTGCTGGTAGTCCGCCGGCGCGTAGTACCCACGCCGGTAATCGACCTTCGCGCCCGGAGTATTGACCTTGACGGAGATGCGCCGGTATCGCCCGTCCTTTGCGGGATTGCTACTGTGATAACCAAGCAGATAATAGGTCGACGTATCTTGCTGCACGCCTTTGAAAACTTGGCTGAAGTCGTTGGAGTCGAGGAAAGCTCGGCCTCCGGTATCGCTTGCCAGAGTGACCAGCGTTTCTTGGGTTGTGAAATTCGAATTCAACGCGTTGATCGAGGATTGACCCGAATACGCGGAGGTGCCGCGCAGGCTGGCATTCTGCGCTTCCCCACCGGCAACGAGGGCCTGCAAGCCGCGCAAGTCCATGGTGTAAATCGCCATATTTGCACGCACGGCCGCGTTCGTGGCGGCCCGCAATTCCGACTGGTTCTCAATTCCCGTACGATCCATCCCGCTGGAGAAATAGATCAGCGACTTCTTCTGTTGCATGTGAGACAACTTTTCCGCGACCGAGCGTAGAGCCTCCAGGCGCCGGTCCGTATTGAAGATGTTGTATTCCGTATCGTCGGCGGTAAACGGTTGTCCCGTATCCGGAGTGCCTTCGGTCGAACCCGTGGTGCCTTCTTCGAAGCCTTGTCCGCTACCGGCGCTGAAGGCTTGAAGCTGTTTCTTGAGAAGCTGGTGATCATCCGTGAAATCCTGATTCACCAGCAACGAACTTCCCAGAGAAACGATCGAGACCAGATCCGCGGGAGCCATCTGGGTATCGACGTAGTGCTCAGCCGAAGTGATCGCATGATCGATTTCGTCAGGCTCCATCGCCGACAGGTCGAAGAAGAGCACGATCAGCCGGCGATCCTTGAACCGATCAGCATCCGATGCGGCCGGCGTAGCGCTCGCTGGTTGAGCAGGTTGAGTGGGTTGCCCAGGCAAAGGCTTCGCCTGAGCCACATCCTGCGTCGCCACGGCATCGATGTTTTCCACATCGAACGAAACGACTCTCTGCGGCTTGTTGTCTTCCAGAATCGTGAAGTCTTCCGGCTTGAGGCCGCGAACAAAACTCCCGCTCTTGTCCCTGACCGTCACGTTCACCAGCACCAAGTCGCTTTGCACCCGAAAGGTGTAGTCCCCTTGCTGCTGCGCGGGCACGGAGGAACACAGGAGAGCCAGCCCCACTCCGACGGCCAGGGTCTTGTTCGCCAATCGGCTCATACTGCAAGTCATCTGTGTTCTCCTCAAAAACGAAAACGGGCCGTCATGGTGATCCGCCGCATCGCACCCACTGCGGTCACGCGGCCGAAAGTTGGCGAGTTCACCGAAGTATCAATCGTCGAGTAGTTTGGGATGTTGAAGATGTTCGTGGCTTGCGCCCGGATTTCCAGCACGCGGGATTCGTTCAGCGGAATGACCTTCGTAAACGCCATGTCGAAGACCTTGCTGCCTGGACCGATAATGCTGTTCCGCCGGGCGTCGCCGTATGGGCTTGCCTGCGGTGGTTCCACAAACGCCGCCGTGTTGAACCATTCTGCAATCGACGCGTGCGAAAGCCGGACGGATTGTCCGGGGACGACATCCGGCCTGAGCGTCCCGCTGGTTCCGCCATTCAGTTCGCTGGCTTGGTCCAGATATCGGGGTGTAAAGGGCAATCCGGACGCAATCGTCCAATCCCCGCTCCATTGCCAGTCGCCGAAGATCGCGCGCAGCGGCGTATTTCCGGTCAGCCAGCGCTTGTCGTGTCCGAAAGGAAGCTCCCACAAGTAATCGGCAGTAAATTTGTGCGTCTGATTAAAGCTGGAGAGCCCGCGCTCGCCAGAAAGATTCGATGGATTCTGCGCTACGCTGTTAGCCCCGCTGCCAGGCGAAGCGCTTGTGCCACCGCCTCCGGCTCCCGTACCACCAGCGCCAAGACCGGCACTCCCGGATCCAACTGTAGCTCCTGCCCCAATGGATGACGCATCATCGATCGATTTTGAAAAGGTGTAAATCCCGCCGATGGAAAAGCCCTGCGCCAATCGCTTGCGCAGGCGCACCGACCCTGCATTCGCCTCCGAGTTGCCGACAGAGTTCTCATAGGTGAACGCTTGAACGTTCGGCACCAGAATCTGAAACCCTCCCAACGGCGATACGGTTCGATTCGGCGCTTCCAGAATGTCGAGGTCGGTGCCCTTGGTTCCGGTGTAGTCGATATTGAGCAGCAAAGTCGGGCGAAGCTGCTGCTGAATATCTAGATTGCGAATCTGCACATATCCCAGACGATAGCTCGGATTCACCGCATAATTGTTGGTGATGCCAGCGGCGGAACACGACGGAGGAAATCCGGTTTCCAGCGTGAGATTGCACGAAGTCGACTCGATGTTCGTTTGCGCCGTCGAAAACGGCGGCTGGAATGCCAACTGCTGCGCGATCCCCTGATAGGCGCCCGTGTTGTAGTTGATGCCGTACCCGCCGCGAACTACAGTTTTCGAAAACGGCTTCCACGCGAACCCAACGCGAGGCGCGAAATTGTTGCGGTCGGGTCGGACGAGACTGGCGGGAACGCTGCCGCTGTACGGCCCGGTCTGTCCGGGCAGAATTACCGCAACTGCCGACGTAGTGAGGTTAGGTTGCTGCGTTAGCACGCCGGGCGCTAGATCCAGATTCGCGATTCGATTGTTCTCTTCGGTAAACGGCGAAACGTATTCATAACGGACACCCACATTGAGCGTCAGATTGCCGCGCACCTTCCATTCATCCTGCAGGTACAAATCCCAGTAGTCACCGCGGAAATGGTAGTTATTGTCGCCAAACTGCACAGAAGTCTGCTGCGGCAATCCGAGCAGGAAATCGGCGAGGTCGTAGCCGGTTCCGGCCACCTGCTGACCACCGCTGATCTGGGAGGTATTGATTCCGCTAAAGACAAACGAGCCGCGCGCGTTACTGCTGGCTTCGTTGTTAAGCTCGACCCGCCGGAAGTCAGCGCCCCATCGCCAATTGTGCTTCCCGTGCGTCCAGACCACGCTATCGGAAAGCGTGTACGTCTGATTTCTGAGAAGCTGTGGGTTCGTGTCCTGTAAGCCGGTGAAGTCGCTGAAGGAAAGGTTCGGCAATCCCCAATCAAACGGATTGGTCGATACCCCACTGATTCCCAACGTACCTGCAATATCGCTGCTGAATGCATACAGATTCTGCGTGTGAGTGCGGCTGCGATTGAAATCGAAGCGAAGACTGTTCGTCAATTTGCCAAAACTTCGGACGTAGCCAATCGGCACGTCGAAACTGCGAACGCTCGTGCTCCCACCAACGCTCGGGAAAGGATTCGTGATGGTGGAATCTGCTCCGTGATAGTGGAGCCCGAAGGTAAGATTGTTGCGTGAGCCGCCGCGGCCCCCGCCGCGACGCCCGCCGGCCGGAGCAGCCCCAAATGTGTGATTGATGCGCACATTCAGATCGTCACTACTGCTGTTCGCCGAAGTAACGAAATGAAAATTCTGATAGCTTCCTGGCGCAGGGGTCAGATTCGGCAAAGGGACATACGCTAACAATCCCGCTGCAACTGGATTGATCTGGGTGATCGTATTGTTTGGGAATTGCGTGCCGGTCGCAGGGTTGAAAATCTGCACCGGCTGGCCCGCTTGCGGTCCCGATGTGTAGTTCGTCCCCGAGAAGTTCCCTTGCCTCTCGGCCAAGGTCGGCACGGTGGAGAATTGATCAAACGGATTCTCCCCGCGCTTTCCGTTGTAGTTCACGAAGAAAAAAGTCTTCGCGCCGCCATGGTAAATCTTGGGTATGTTGAGCGGGCCACCGATGGAACCGCCAAAACTATTCTGCACGTACGCCGGATTCGTGGCGGGTTCACCTGCCAGCGCGTATGGCGCAGCGTTCAGCGCCGAATCGCCGATTCCGTAGTAGAGCGATCCGTGCGGGTGATTGATGTCGAAGCCACGGCGGCCGGTGATCGTCATGGCTCGCCCGGGACCACCTCCGCCGAAGCCGCCTCCGGGTCCGCCAAAACCGCCCTGCGCTCCGAAACCGCCTCCCTGCTGGCGGGCATCATTGATCCGCTGCTGAAGTTCATCTCCGCTCATCGAGTTGAACGGATTCGAAGTATTGCCGGAAACCGCGATCGACTCAGTTGCGCCGTTTGGGTCAATCCCCGGAACCGGCATGCCGGATGGCACCACATCGCCAATCGGATTACTGCTCGCGTCTTGGCCGCCTGCGTTTTGCAGCGCGGAAAGAGTTTGAAATCCACGCTGCGCGGCAGCCTGGCCGGCCGGCCGTCGCGGCTGGGGAGTCGCTTCGTGCGTGCGCGACAGTAGTGTCAACTCAAAATTCGCCGGCACACTCTGGTGGGAAGCGTCGACAACAACGTGTTGCGTGCTGTTCGCAAACGCGACCATCTGCACGAGCCACGGTATAAGAGCCGTAAGAAGGCACGGTGCGCCGCATAACTGCCATCCACATCCGTCCACGTGGAAATTTTCTGGGAGGAAGATTCGCTGGAGATGGAAACGGCTGCGCCCGGGATCGGCATATTGCCAGCCTTCACGATGCCAAGAATCGTCCCGGACGTCGCTGGAGTAGTTTGAGGCGAAGGCGGAGTTTGGACCGGCTCAACCTGCGCGTAAGCCCCGGAGAGAGCGAGCACCAGAGAAAAGCTCACCGCCAGACGCCGAAACATCCGCCCGCTCAACGTGATCATGGACCATTCGCCCCCGCGATGGCACCGCGGTCCTTGAAGCGATCATAGCCGGATCACCTTGCAGCCACTGTAAAATTTTGTCTCTACTGGAAGCGTGATTATTGCGCCGGAATAAGCAAAAAATCCGGCACGGAGCAGGCCCAGAATTTGATATGGAAAGCCAACTCTGCTCGACAGAGTGTCAGCCCAAATGGCGATCCGGATGTTCACGCTTCGTTAGAAGCCGATCATGTTGCGGATGATCTTTACGTACCCGAGACCGCTCGCCCAGACATCGAGGACAGCCAGGCCAGCTTCATCGACCAGGGGAACCGCCGAGCCGTCGATGCTCATATCTACCGCTTTAAGATAGCGTTGGCAGTTATCACACGCTTCCACGTGAACATACTTCCACGCCTCGGAGGAATAGTGAGGCAGCTTTTCCTTATCCTCTTCGCCGCACCAGGGACAGACAATCCTCGGGAACGGCCATTCGCAAAAGCAAAATGAGCAGCACAACGACCGACTCGCTCCCTGTCCTTCGGGCCGCCGCACGGCCAACTGTGGCAATCCGCCACATGCAGGGCAAACATTCTGGTTGTAGTTTGCGTCCTTCGGCAGTTGCAACTGGAGGTTCTCGGCAATCGGCTGCAGGCAGGCGCGCGCAAAGAAATCTTCTGAGGCAACTGATACGGCCTCTCCTGGTGTGAGTGCCACTTCAATTATCCTGCGCCAGTACTGCTCTCCCGCCTGCTGTACCCTTCTCGCCTCGAAACGTAGTGGCTCAGGTCCGCGCTCCGCACTCAGGGAAAGAATCGAAGGCAGCGTGGCGCAAATGCCGGCCAAATCGATCTGCTGCCGTAATGGAATTGCGGGATCGATCGGTGCGCTCGACCGGCAAGCCAAGTCGGATTGGAATTCCAGGGCCGCCTGGTAAAAGTGCAAAGCATTGGCGATCGCGGAATGTTGGCCCTGCAATTCCTGGGCACGGCGAACTCTCACTTCCCACCGTCCCCGGCAATCATCCGTCCCGATTGGCAAACGAGTCCTCGCCGCTATCTTCCCACAACTCACGCAGAACTTAAACTCAGCTCATCGTTCGACCTTAGCGCGATCTGGAAGTCCTTCACAAACCGCCTGCGGCGCGCGGGGAGCAATTGAGTTGGTTTCCGAAGTCGTAAGGAAGGAAAGCAAGATCTAAGGTCGAAATCCTCTCGGGCGAACGTCTCCGCCTTCCATTGATAGTAGAATAGGTCCCCATTCGCGCTATCCAGTGACGGCCTGAGACACATTCTCGAACGCGGAGGCAGCTTTGGCACTAACGATCAACAATCTTTCCAAGACTTACCCGAACGGGGTCAAGGCCCTCAAGAACCTCTCATTCTCCATCGGCAACAGCATGTTCGGTCTGGTGGGGCCGAACGGCGCTGGAAAGAGCTCGTTGATGCGTACGATTGCGACGCTTCAAGATCCCGATTCCGGCACCATCGACCTCGACGGTATCGACGTGCTACGCCAGAAGGATCAGGTCCGGCGTGTGCTCGGATACCTCCCGCAGGAATTCGGCGTTTACCCTAAGATTTCGGCGCAGGACATGCTCCAGCATCTGGCGGTCATGAAGGGGATGACCTCATCGGGTGAGCGCAAGGAGATGGTTGATGCTTTGCTTCATCAGACCAATCTGTGGGAAGTGCGCACGAAGGCGCTATCTACTTATTCTGGAGGCATGAAGCAACGATTTGGCATTGCGCAGGCTCTGCTCGGAAATCCCCGCTTAATCATTGTCGACGAACCTACCGCCGGCCTTGACCCGGCGGAACGCAATCGATTTCTGAATCTTCTTTCCTCCTTGGGCAGCGACCGCACTGTGATCCTCTCGACCCACATTGTGGATGACGTGCGCCAACTATGCCCACGGATGGCCATCATTGCTTCGGGCGAACTGCTGCTGGAAGGCTCTCCCAGTGACACACTGGCTGCGCTCAACGGCAAGATCTGGTCCAAGGTGGTCGCGACCGACGGCGAGGTGCGCACGATTGAGACGCAACTACACGTCATTTCCACTCACCTGGTTGGCGGACAGCATGAGATTCGGGTCTATGCGGACACCGCTCCTGGCGACGGGTTCCGCTCCGTCGATTCCGGACTCGAAGACGTCTATTTTCTCAATCTCTCGCAACAGTCCAAACGCCAGCGGCCGAATTAAAGCTTCGTACTTGGAGGATCCTACATGGCGCTTTTTTGGGAGTTTCTTACCTTCGAGTTGAAGTTTCGTTTCAAAAGCTTCTCGACCTACGTCTATTTTCTGCTCTGGCTCACGTTCTCGTTTCTCAGCGTGGCGTCGGAAAGCTTTGGTCCGATCGGCAACAGCAATGGAAAGGTCTTACTGAACTCCGCCTACGCCAATGCTTTTAACGACCTCGGCGCGTCTCTATTCGGCATTATCGTCATCGCGGCCATCTTCGGAACTGCGATCCTTCGCGATTTCCAACGCGACACTTACCAGATCCTGTTTACCCAACCCATCTCCAAGTTCGCCTACCTCGGTGGACGCTGGGCTGGATCCTTCGTCACCACCATCTTCGCATTTTCCGGCATGATGTTCGGAACCTACTTAGGCACGTTCGCACCATGGGCCGACCACACCCGCATCGGTCCCAATCACCTCTGGGCCTACCTTCAGCCGTTCTTCTCCATCCTCGTCGTCCAGATATTTTTCATCGGCAGTGGATTCTTCGTAGTCGCCGCGCTGACCCGCAAGATCTTCGTCGTCTATCTGCAGGGTGTCGCTCTGTTTATGTTTTACGTTATTGGGATCACTGTCTTTTTTGCGACGCGCTCGCTCGAGCGGTTCTGGTCCGGCATTTTCGATCCCATCGGTCTCGTCTTGTTCAACGACGTGACTCGCTACTGGACAGTCGTCGAAAAGAACACGCTGTATGTCACCTGGTCGCCTGCCCTCTCGGGCGGCGTTTTTCTCTATAACCGCATCCTCTGGATCGCGGTCGGTCTGTTAGCGCTCGGGATTGTTTGGGCGCTTTTTCCGATGTCGGTAGAGGCGCTCACTGCTCGCTCCCAGGGCCGCCGTGCGGCGAAAGCGAAGGAGCAAGAACTCGCAGAGGCCTTACCGGTCCGCTCCCTGGTCGCTTCCCGGCTCCCGTCGGTTCATCAGCGCTTCACTCCGTCCACGACGTTTGCCCAATATCTTTCGCTTTCACGCCTTCGCGTCCGGAATATTCTCCGCGACATTGTCTTCTGGGCTCTCGTGGCCCTCATCGTGGCGTTCGGTATCAACAACGGATATTTCGCCGGCCGCGTCGCCGAGCAGAACGTCTGGCCTGTGACCTTTCTTATGGTTCAAGCCGTGGAAGGCAGCGCCCTTCTTTTCCTCTTCATTGTGGCAGCCCTCTACGCGGCGGAACTTCTGTGGAGGGAACGTGAGGCACATTTCGACGGCATCCACGACACTCTGCCCATGCGGGAGTCCACCGATTGGCTCTCTCGCCTCACTGCCATTGTGGTCGTCGAAGTCATCCTCCTCGCGTTTGCCGGATTCATCGGCATTACGATGCAGACCATCGAGGGTTACTACCACTATGAACTGCTTCAGTACTTCAAAGAA
The DNA here is from genome assembly GCA_963700225.1 of uncultured Acidobacteriota bacterium. Taxonomy (GTDB): domain Bacteria; phylum Acidobacteriota; class Terriglobia; order Terriglobales; family Acidobacteriaceae; genus Sulfotelmatobacter. The sequence goes on along the minus strand of CAVOWU010000002.1, from coordinate 2,069,687 downwards.
CTCTATGTCGTTACTTTCCCGCAAATCCTGACCTTTATCCTTCTCGCCCTCTTCGTACAGACAGTTGTCTCAAACCGATTTGTGGGCTACGGCATTCTGATTGGCCTGTTCGTTCTGATGCCCATCCTTTACAGTTTCGGTTGGGAAAACACCCTCTACCTGATCGGCCAGACGCCTGCCTATACCTATTCAGACATGAACGGATATGGGCATTTCGTCCCTTCCCTCTTTTGGTCGATCACGTACTGGTTCGGGATCTGTGGCGTGCTTGGCGTCATCTCGATCGCCTTCGCGCGTCGTGGACCAGAGGATTCGTTGCGCGCACGTACGCGCCTCGCGCTTCAACGCGCCCCTAGGCTCCTCCCGGTCGCGCTGTTATTCGCCATCATCGCGGTCGGTGCAGGCTCCTGGTACTTTTACAACGCCCACGTCCTGAACGAATATCTCGACTCCGACGCGCGCCGTGGCATCCAGGCCGACTACGAACGCAACTTTAAGAAGTACGAAAACCTTCCCCAGCCAAAAGTCACCGCCGTCGACGCCACGATCAACATCTATCCCGAGCGCCGCTCCTTCGATGGCAGCGTCCGCATGACTCTTGAAAACAAGACCGGCCAGCCGATCCCGCAAATCCACATCACCGATCAGAAACAGTCGGTCACCGATCTCAAGTTTGATCGGCCATTTCACCTCGTCAGCTCTTCGCCGCGGAGTATGTACTCCATCTATGCCCTGGAGCAGCCCCTGGCACCCGGTGAGACCATCACCCTCACCTGTAACGTCAGTCACCGGACTCGCGGCTTCCGCGACGGCAATGAACCTCCGGAGTTCGCCTACAACGGCACCTTTTTCGATTCCGACTACGTCCCCTATGTCGGCTACAACACAAACGTCGAACTCGATGACCCACGCCGCCGCCGCGAACAGCATCTCCCTCTTCTCGAAGAGATGTCGCACCGCGGCGATCCCGTCCACTCGATCAACAATGTCTTCTTCCGTGGAGAGTCCGACTGGATTACCTATCACACGGTTGTCAGCACTTCAGCGGACCAGATTGCCGTGGCTCCCGGATACCTGCAGCGCCAGTGGCAAGCTGATGGCCGCAATTTCTTCGAATACAGCATGGGTACGACCCACATGCTCGACTTCTTTGCCTATCTCTCCGGTCATTACAAGGTGAAGAAGGAGATCTATCACGGGCCGAACGGTGACGTCGCCCTTGAGGTCTACTACGACGCTGCGCATCCGTACGACGTCGACGATATGCTCGCGAGTTCCCGCGACGGCCTCGACTACTACCAACGCATCTACAGCCCCTACCAGTTCTCCCAGTACCGCATCTTCGAGTTTCCGCGATACCGCACGTTCGCCGAGTCCTTTCCCAACACTATCCCGTACTCTGAGGGAATCGGCTTCATCGAGCGCGTGAAGAAGCCGACTGATATCGACTTCACTTACTTCGTAACCGCCCATGAACTCGGCCACCAATGGTGGGCCCATCAACTGGTCGGAGCTGACGTTGAAGGTTCCAACATGATGTCGGAAAGCCTCGCCGAATACTCCGCGCTGCAGGTCATGGCGCACAAGTACGGCCGCGACCTCATGCACCGTTATCTCCGTCACGAACTGGATACGTATTTGCGGGGACGCGCTGGTGAGATTCGGCATGAACCACCGCTCGCTATGGTTCAGCGAGAGCAGTACGTCTGGTACCAAAAAGGCGGTCAGATCCTCTACACTCTTGCGGACTACATCGGCGAAGATAAGCTCAATCTGGCGTTGCACAACTTCCTCATGCAGTACCGCTACGCCAACGCCAACAACCAAGTTGACGCCCACGACAATCCCCGGACCGCCAATTCGCTCGAGGTTTCCTATCCCGATACCCGCATGCTAGTGGACGCTATCCGCGCTCAAACCCCTCCCGAACTTCAATACATGGTTAGCGACGGCTTCGACCGCATCGTTCTCTACGACAACCGAGCTGTCTCGGCGACGTCGCAGAAGACTGCCGATGGAAAGTACAAGGTCACGCTCGAAGTGGAGTCGCGCAAAGCGCAGGCCGACGGCAACGGCGCAGAAACGCCCCTTCCGCTCGCAGACTACATAGAAATCGGTGTTTTCAGCGGGAAGAAAGATGAGGAGAAGCCCCTCTATCTAAAGAAGGAAAAACTCACCGAGGAGCATCGGACGTTTGAGATCATCGTCGATCAGCCACCAACCCTTGCTGGCATCGATCCTTACAACAAGCTTATTGACCGGAATGCCGATGACAACATGATCGACGTCGTACAGAAATAACTACCATCAAAGACACTGGGTTGGGGTAGGTCACTTTGCCGGATGAATCTGGACCGGCCGAGCACACTCCGACACCGAAGCGAGCCGCAACCTGGTAGCCAACGGACGACGTCGCCAGCCGGCGGGCAGCGTCTGGCAGATGGACAGAAGCGGCGGTTTCATAAAACACATCGGCAATGAGTCCGGAGGGCATCCGCAGAACGTGCTTGCACACTGCATGCGAAACCGGTTCTGGCCCATTGAAATTGTTGAGCCGAGAAGCGCTTCACGTTAGCATCGCTTGACGAAGGTTGGTACAGCCCGTTTGTATGACTGACGCAAACACGCTTTCGCGCTGGCGTCCTCACCCCCTTGTCTTCATCTACTGCGCGCTCGCAATCGTGTTGCTTGGGAGCGCCTGCTTTTGTGGAATTGCGCTACTTATTGCGCGGTGGTACCAACCTGAGAGCGCGGTGAAGGGCGCACTCGCGGGGACGGTGTTCTTTGTCGCTGCGCTCTTCTTGTCGCTGCGGCGATGCTCCACGCCTGAGCTGCCGGCTTTCCGAGGGCTGCTATTGATCACCGCCTACATGACGATTGGGGTAGGGGGCTTCTTTCTGCTGTTTGTGATCCAAGCAGTAGTGTTCGCAATCGTTTCTATGATTGCGATTGCTCTGGTGAGTCTCTTTCGGAAGGATACCGCTTACGCTCGAAATCACTTCCGGCAACTTGTCGAGTTCTATCGGAAGCACCGGATGTATCAGTGAGACTGTCACCCTAACCAGTCACCGCGATAGGTGCTGCAAAATCCACTTTTCACCCATCAACCAAAGTTCAAGCAGTTTTCTTCGCGCTCACTTGTATAAAGCGCTGGTTAAGTGCATGCGGTTTGCAGCGATGGCTTTAAGGTACGGCGCCACCCTCGTAGTGAAATACTCACCCCTCGCTCCCCCAATTTCGCTCGTGACCCGCTGAAAACTTGTTGGACTAAACAAGACGCCGCGATTGGACTGTATCTAAGTGTTTTGCCTCGCTGCCACCCTTACTTCGTGCGGAAATTATTGGTCAAAGATCGGGAGTCCGTTGACCAATGACATTTGCATGCGTCTCTTTGTTCAGTCACGAATTCTTCGGTTCTGTAGGCCACGTTCGCCTCGACCCTGAATGTGTTGCTATGGAGAGATGGATGCGGACGCTGATCTGGGTTTTACTGCTGACAGGCTGTTCTTACTCGCAACAGCTCATCGCTCTCGACAACGCGCATCCGAGGGAGGCCGAATCCATCCTGATTACAAGCTGCCGAGCGGTCGGAGAACGGTTGGCGGTTCCCATGCCTAGCCCACGCGTTGAGTTGCGTTTGGGTGAAGGAAAGGACGCGGTAGAAAGCGAAGAAGCCGCGCACGTGATTCACATGCGACATTGGAATCGATCATTGTTCAAGCGCGCTGCGCTTATGGTCTGTATGCGAGAAGCGGAATTCGAGATTGTGCCGCAGTTGTTCGATAAAGTGCGCGAATACTGAATCGGATCTCCAGCGCACCTCGCCGAATGCCCAAGTTGCCCGGGCTCGGATTCGAGGTTTGCCCAGATATCACATAATACGAGGTGCGGCTCAACGTCGTTCAGCGCTCTGAAATTGACAACTGTTGATGCCGTCGCAGATACTGCAGCTTGCGCATGTAGGAAGCAACGGCACGTCGCCGAAGGGCAATGCCCACCTACGATCTCATCGTGGAGGTCCTACGTGCCGAATCTAGAGAATCTTAAGAAACAAGCCAAACTCATATTGCGGTGGCATCGCGAACGCCACTATCCCGTCGCCGCACAAATCCGCGCCCGGTTGCCTCGTTTCTTCAATATGACCGACGCCGAAATTCTTGCGGCGAGCTTTACGCTCGGTGACGCACAAGAAATGGTCGCAAGACAGCAGGGCTTCGATAATTGGCAAGTCCTGAAGACCGGGCTTTCGGAAACGTCGCTCAGGGTGAGGTCGTCGCCATCCAAATCAGCGCCATCCAAAGCAACGATTGTTGGTGCTGAGCCGCAACTGTTCGTCGCCGATATCAAGCGATCATGCGAATTCTTCCGTGAGAAGTTAGGCTTCTCACTTGTATTCAGTTACGGCAAACCCGCTTACTATGCACAGGTGCGTCGCGATGCCGCGCGTCTCAACCTCAGGTGTGTCGCCCGACCAGTAATCGAGTCGACGGTCCGCGATCGGGAGGAACTGTTGTCGGTGTCTATGACCGTCGCTACCGCGGAGGACACAAAGATGCTCTTTCTTGAGTTTCAGACCGCTGGGGTCGCCTTTCACCAGAAGCTGAAAAAGCAGCCTTGGGGCGCCAAGAATTTCGTCGTCAAGGATCCGGATGGGAATCTGCTGCTCTTTGCCGGACCCGCAAGTTAAGCCCCGCAAACTAACGGCTAGCCAGCCGAAATATGCGCTGATCGGACAAGGCGGACGACCAGACCTCAGGGACTGACTGGCACTTTCATGCTTCGCATGATTGCCTGATAGCGAGGTTCGGAATGCAGATAATCGAAAACCGGTTCATTGGCAAGAAAAATCATTCTGGGCGAGTGCTCGCGATAAGCGTTTTCCAGTTGCTGGAGCGCTTCCTCTTTGTGTTGGGCGCGAGCGTTCTCACAGGCCAGCCAGAACGACGACGTGTAACTCTTGGGCGCGGCCTGCTTCAGCGCAGTGACCCGCCATTCGGCGGCCGCGTGATACCCGCCACGCTCGAAGGCGCGACGCACTGCCGCGCCTGAATCCTTATCCCCTCTTACGGTATAACTCTGCACCCACTGTTCAACTGCTTCCTTATCCATTCCCACGGCGTGGTAAGTGTCCGAGAGAATATCGTGCAGGAAGCCGTTTTTCGGATTGGCCAACTCGCGCAGACGGAGTTCGTTCATCGCGGCATCGAACTGCCGCAGACGATAATAGGTATAGCCCAGAGCCCAAGGTCGCGCGAAGGGATCTGCTTCCATGCCGCTCTTTTGCGCCTCGATCGCCTCCGGGCCCCGGTTCATCGCAGTCAAGATGTAGGAATAGATATGGAACGCCTCGGAAGAATTTGGATTCAACTCGACTGCCCGCTTCGATTCTGATTCAGCGCGCGGAACATCCCAAGCGGAAAAGAAATAGAATGCAGCCAAGGAATTGTGAGCGTCGGATAGCGACGGATCGAGTTCCACGGCTTTGCGAGCATCCGTCTCCCAATAAAGGCTGGCCTCCTGGGGAGAGATTAGGCCTTCCACGGCGCGTCCGCCATAAAAGTCAGCTACCCCGCTCCAGGCTGCCGCATAGTCCGGCTGAAGCTGGATCGCCTTCTGAAAATAAGACAGTGCCGGGCCGTCGTTGTCGTTGAACCAGAAATAGCGTCCGTGCAAGTAGGCATCGTGGGCTTCAGGATTAACGTAGCGCTCCGGGGACGGGCTGGAGACAGCCAGCCTTACTTCTCTGGCGATCGTTTGCGAGAGTTCCGTGGGCAGAGCCACCGCCTCACTAAGGTCACGATCGTAACTTTCCGCCCAGATATGCGTGTCGGTCGGCGCGTAGATGAGCTGCACCGTCATGTGTACCCGCTTTTCCGACCGGGACACGGAACCTTCAAGAATGCCATCGACGCCAAGGTCGCGCGCGACGTCGCGCAACGGCCGACGAACTCCCTTGAACTGCATGGCGGAAGTGCGGGAGATCACCCGCAACCCACTATTCTCGGCGAGAGCCGTGATGAGTTCGTCGGTCATCCCATCGACAAAATAGTCCTGGGAAGAATCGCCCATGAGATTCTCCAGCGGCAGAACCGCGATGGACCGGATCGTGGCCGCCTTGGCCTTTCCTGTGCTGCGCACGTAGAGATAGAAGGTGACGGCTCCTGCTAGTACCAGAACCACGACTAACGCGGCGAACCGCCAGCTGAACCCATCCCTCACTGCGATCTCTGGATATTGCGGAGGTGGTGGAACCACGGCGGTCGGCTTCTCGCTCTGTGCCTCCGATGACACCGGAGTTTGAATCGAGCCGTTCGGTTTGCTCCACTCCACCGGAGCCACGAATCGATAGCCGCGCCGGGGCACAGTTTCGACCCACTGCTCCTTTTCTGCGGTATCCGACAAACTCTCGCGCAGGCGTTGCACGGCGGAGTTGAGACCGTGGTCAAAATCAACAAAAGTATCGTCCGACCAGAGTTGGCTCCGCAGCTCGTCCCGTGTAACGAGTTCTCCCGCACGCTCCATCAGCAGGATTAGGATTTTGAGCGGTTGTTCTCCGAGCTTGACCCGGATGCCAAACTTTCGGAGCTCGCCCGAACGCACGTCGACCTCATATGGTCCAAAGCGTGCGACTCCCGGCATAGAAGTCGAAGGGATCATTTCGAGTGAAAGGGCCCAGCGGACACGAACGCAACAGGGTAAGCGCGGACAAATTCTGCCCCTTACCCGTCCGGCTGTCAAGACCACAAGCCGGAAAGACGAATCGTTTCATGATTTTGGGCTGTGACCTCGAAATGATTCCGGCGTGACTTGCTTTGTATTGCCCGTGCTCCGCGTCGGTGCGATAACTCCGACCCGGGATCAACCAGATCCAAGGAGCGAGACATCCAATGAGAAGCATTTCCAGCGCCTCACGATTGTTTCTGCTGCCGGGCTTGCTTGCCCTGGCAATTGCGCCCTCAGTGCTCGCGCAAACGATAACCGTCTTCGCGACAGGGCTGAATAATCCTCGAGGCCTTAAGTTCGGTCCGGATGGCAATCTCTATGTGGCCGAAGGCGGCTCCGGAGGGACAACTTCCACCGTCGGAACGTGCACGCAAGTTCCCAGTCCGGTCGGTCCTTATACCGGCGGGTATACCGGGCGGATATCAAAGGTTGCCTCCGATGGGACCGTCACGACGGTCTCCGACAATCTCCCTTCGAGCCAGACCTCAGCCCTGCAAGGCAGTCTTGTCAGCGGTGTGGGCGATGTTGCATTTCTCCACGGCAGAATGTACGCCGTGCTCGCCGGGGCGGGGTGCTCCCATGGACTTGTAGGCACTGACAACGGAGTACTGCGCGTCCGCCCCGATGGCAGACGGGTTGGGATCGCGAACCTGTCGGCGTTCATCAAGTCGCATCCGGTGGCGAATCCCAATCCCGGCGATTTCGAACCCGATGGCACTTGGTACAGCATGATCGCGTCTCATGGCGCGCTCTATACGATTGAGCCCAACCATGGAGAGCTGGACGAAATAACCCCGGCAGGCTCGATCCGCCGAGTCGCCGACATCTCGAATGTGCAGGGGCACATCGTCCCGACCGCTTTGGCGTTCGATGGCCACAACTTTCTTGTCGGGAACCTGGACACCTTCCCCATCAAGGACGGCTCCTCAAAAATCATGCAGATCACTCCGGAAGGGGCGATCACGACCGTCTACATGGGGTTCAGCGACATCGTAGGATTGGCGTTCGACTCCAAACACCGCCTCTACGTTCTAGAGAACACCACGGGGAATCCCTTTCCAACTCCATTTACGGCGCAGATTCTTCGGGTCGACGGCAAGAACAACTACACGCTCATCGCGGACGGTAGCACGATGCAACTGGCGCTGCCGACGGCCATTACGTTTGGTCCGGATGGCAACCTGTACGTTTCGAACTGGGGATTCGGCTTACCTGCAGGTGGAGGACAAATCTTGAGAATCACCGTACCCGACTAACCGTGGGCGAGTCTAGATATAGGCCATCTAGGCAGCCCGGCAACAGAAAAGCCGCCCACCCGAGGGGCGGCTTTTCTGTTAGGGGTCCAAGCAGCGATCTCTGAGGCCTCGACTTACCAGGACGCAGTCCGCACAACCGGTTCAAAGTCCCCATTTTCATTCATTAATCCCCAGCCGTCCTGCTACAATCGCGAGCGAGGAGGGGGTCCTCAGAATGACAAACCTTGGTGGTGTAGTGCAGATGTTGAAGCAAGAGCAAGACCGGTTGACTAAAGAAATGAAGGCGATCGGGGCGGCGCTCTCCGCTTTCGGAGAGACATACGTGAAACGGACAACAACCCGGGGGAAGATCTCTGCTGCCGGAAGAGCTCGAATCGCGGCTGCGCAGAGAGCACGATGGGCGAAGGCGAGGGGGGAGCATACCAACGTCCTCTCCATACCCAAGAAGCGAACCATGTCCGCTTCCGCCCGCAAGAGGATTGCTGCCGCTCAACGCGCTCGGTGGGCGAAGGTAAGAGCCGCTAAGAAATCCGCCTGACCGAGAACGATCACGGGAAAGCTGCCCAGACTCACGAAATGAGTCTGGGCGTTTTCATTGTTAGTCCTTACACTGCATCAAGATCAATGAGGTCGATGCGAACTTCAGCCAAATCTCGGCCGGAGGAACGGCGGCTGGCAGCTTGAGGCTTCACTTGTTCTAGTGCCGACTGAGTTCGACTAACGGGGGGCTAAGATCCCACCCCGATAACACAAAGTGGAAGATGACGCGAAATAGCACTCCGCACAGCTAAGGATTCGTAGATTTCTCCAGCTCAGCGTTCAGGTGAACGCTGCTTCCAGCGACCACCATCATCTTCCGCTCCCAGTTCTTGTAGCCAGGTTTCTTGACGACGATGGAACGCCCGCCCTCTGGGACTTCCAGATCAGACGGAGTGTTGCCCGCAAAGTTTCCATCGATTTCAATGTCGGCGCCCTCAGGGACCGAGACGATGGAAAGCCGCGCGGTGGAAGGAGCGGCAGCGGAAGTAGGAACTACGGATGTGGCCGCAGCGGCTTCTGCTGGCGGCGCATCCGGCTTGCGTGTACCTTCCAGCTGGCAGTTGTATTCCTTGTTGCCATCGTGGCGAATATAGAACCGGCCGCCCCCGCTATCCACGCGGAACTCCACCACTTGTCCGGGCGAAAACTCCCCAGCCTGGAATGCGCCGCAGTAGTCCGCCTCGTAGATCAGGTCCGGGCCTTGCACTTCATAAACTCTAGCCTTGCGGGTGCTGGACCCGATGGGGAAACCGGTGCCTCCCGGACTGCCGCCGCCCGAAACATGTATATCTCTGCGTACGGAGTAGCCCAGAACTGTGCCCTTCAGATAGCTGGGGCCAGACAGATCATTCGGGGTAGCCGGAGAATTAGCGTTAAGTGACTCCGTCGTGGCTTGGATTGAGCACTTGTAATCTTTTGCGCCTTCGTGGGCGATGTAAATCTTGTCTTCTTTCAAGAGAAACTTGACTTCCTGTCCATCCTGAAAGTCGCCGCAGTTACCGATCTGGTAGACCTTCAGGCCCGCGCTCAAGTTGTAAAACTTGTGCCCTGAGGCAGTGCCAATGGTCAGCGTGCCCTTCTCATACGCAGGGTTTTCCGCAGCGACGACGCCAACGCTCAACAAAGTGGCAAGACATACCGTGAAGACTCTAGCGAAACTCACAAGCCCTCCTGGTCTCGGTCATTGTGGTCTGAGTGGTCCGTGAAGCCGGCGCCCATTCGGGACTTTGAAGGGCAGGTTTCCAGTCGACTCCGCCACCAACGATAGCAGAGTTGTCCGAAACGTCCCATCTCACTCATCAACCGGAACCAAAACAGTTTCCTCGCGCGCACTTGTGTAAATCAGTTGATTACAACACTTGGTCTTGAGTTGGCGGTAGGCTACTGCGGTCTTGTAGATAGCAACCGTAACCGGGCCAATAGGAGCTCGCGGTATCGAGATCCCGGGCGGTGATTCCTCGGTCCACATAGCGATCCGAGTTCAAAATCTCGGCCGGATCAATCCCCGCTGCGTTAAACTGACACCCCGTGACCGGACCCGAAAGTGAACGTGCTGCAGCGCTGGAGGCATCGATCTGCGCGTCGTCAGGAACCTCCGGGCAAAGCGCGACTCAGGCTTCGGCAAGCCCGCGCGATGCGTATCAGGCAGCGGCGACAGCTTTTGTGGTGCTCTTCTGCATTGTCGGCGTTTCCCTGTGGGGCCTACCTTTCTATTACGACTTCATGGTCCAGCAATTCGGTTGGACACACGCTCAAGTGACGTCAGGCAACGCGCTGAGCAAGCTCGTCGTTGGCCCCATCTTCGGCTTCCTCGCAGGGTGGGTTGTGGACCGTTTTGGGCCGCGTCGCGTCATGATAATCGGCATACTGATGGCGGGGGCCGCGTTGGTGGGACTGGGCTCAATCTCAAGCCTTGGCATGTTTTACTTTTTCTACCTGCTCAACGCGCTGGGCTATGTTTGCGGCGGCCCGCTTCCCAACCAGGTGCTGTTGACGCAGCGGTTCGATCGATCGCGCGGAAAGGCGATGGGATTCGCCTATCTCGGGATAGGCATCGGAGGGGCGATTGTCCCGTGGATATCGCACACACTCGTGCAGCATTTCGGATGGCAGGCCGCTCTGCGGATCTTGGGCGTCATGATCGTGGTTACCTCATTTCCCCTGGTGCTCCTGTTGAAAGAACTTCCCGAAAAGAGAACGAACGCCGGCGCGGTCAGGTCCCCGAGTCCGAAGGCTGCCTTCAGGGAAGCGTCGTTTTACCTGCTCACTCTGGGGAGTATGTGCTCGATTGCAGCAGTCAGCGGCACACAGCAGAACCTGAAGCTTTTCTTGAGTCTCGACCGGCAGTTCACGCAGCGGGATGCTGCAAGCGTCCTGTCGCTTGTGTTGGCCTTCAGTATCGCTGGCCGGTTGCTTATGGGCTGGCTCGCTGATCGTTTCTCCAAGAAGTACGTGATGCTACTGACGTATCTGCTCGTCGCCGCGGGCATCCCCCTGCTGTTCCTGGGAAAAACACATCTCATCCTCTACGCTTCGGCTGCGATTTTTGGTATTGGCCTCGGTGGCGATTACATGATAATTCCGTTAATGACTGCGGAAATCTTTGGAATTGAGATCTTGGGAAGATTGCTCGGCGTGATCCTAACCGCGGGCAGCATCGCAGAAGCGGCGGCGCCCTGGTTGATCGGTCGCTTACGCGACGCCACTGGAAGCTACCGCGAAAGTTGCTTTGTCTTGGTAGGAATCGCCTTGTTAGGCAGCATTGCTGTTTTGGCTCTACCAGGCCGGCGGAGGGCAGCATGAGCGCTGGAGCCATCCTCCGACTGGGGAGCTTGAAGGACGTTGGACGCTTTCAGAGTCACGTGCAGGGCCTCGGCCTCCAGATTCCCTGCGATTCCCAGATCGTGACCGGAGCTGAATCGCCGTTGCGCTGGCAGTTGAACCGCGGTCCATTCAAAATCGGTAACCGCATCGCGGTGCAGCCCATGGAGGGCTGGGACGCGACTCCGGATGGGGCACCTTCGGAGAAGACCGTTCGGCGATGGCAGCGGTTCGGCCTGAGTGGCGGAAAGCTGATCTGGGGTGGAGAAGCGGTTGCGGTTTCCCACGAAGGGCGAGCCAATCCAAATCAGCTTCTCGCCGCCGCACACACGCAAGAGAGTATCGCGCACTTGCTGGCTGTTCTCAGGCGCGAGCATATTCTGACAACCGGCAGTGATGATGGGTTAGTCATTGGTTTGCAATTGACCCACTCCGGCCGGTACTGCCGACCGAATGAACACACCCGCCCGGAACCCCGCATTCTCTATCACCATCCACTTTTGGACCGGCGCCTGAGGCTGCCCCCCGATTACCCTCTGCTCACCGACGGAGAAATCGAGTCGATCATCGAAGACTTCCATCGGGCCGCATTCATGGCTTGGCAGTTGGGTTTTGATTTCGTGGACATTAAGCATTGTCACGGTTATTTGGGTCATGAATTCCTGAGCGCTCATACTCGGGAAGGACGTTACGGCGGCACCTTCGAAGGCCGCACGCGCTTTCTTCGCGAGGTTGTACAAGGCATTCGCTCGCTCTGTCCTCGATTGCACATCGGTGTTCGGCTGTCAGCGATCGACACTGTGCCCTTCCACGCCGACCCAAGTCAGAGTGCCAACGGAAAATCCTCCGTGGGAGTTGCGGAAACGTGCCCAGACCTACTTCCTTACCGTTGGGGTTTCGGCGTAAATCGCCTCGATCCGACGGAGACCGATTTGAATGAACCGGAGCGCTTTCTTTCTTTATTGGAGGAGCTTGGAATCCAGCTGGTGAACATCACCGCTGGCAGTCCTTACTACAATCCGCATATCCAACGGCCGGCGCTGTATCCACCTTCCGATGGATATCTACCACCAGAAGATCCAGTTGTTGGCGTTGCGCGGCAGATGGCAGTCACCGGTCACTTCAAGCGGCGGTTCCCTAACTTGCTCGTGGTTGGATCTGGGTATACCTACTTGCAAGACTTCCTGCCTCATGTGGCACAGGCCGCTGTGCGCGAAGGATGGGTCGACTTCGTGGGCCTCGGCCGGATGGTCTTGGCTTATCCTGAGCTTCTCTGGGATGCGTCAGAGGGGAGCGAGATTCAGCGCAAGCGCCTTTGCAGGACCTTCAGTGATTGCACCACGGCACCGCGAATCGGACTGCCCTCCGGTTGCTATCCACTGGACGAATACTACAAGGACTCCGATCTCGCCGATAAGCTGAAGGAGGCGAAGAAACGCTGATTTCGGTTTCTGGTCCGCAATGCCCGAAGTCATGGTGAATCCGAGCATGACAATTGACGAGTTGTTCAGCCGCCAACGACCTCGACGCAAAGTGCAGGGGATCGCCGCTGCCCTGTTGCCATATGAGCCAGATGGCCGCGTCGCAGTCGACGCGATTGCCAAGCAACTGACTGCTACGCATCAAGCCGGGCTCATGAATGCCGTCAACATGGACACCGGCTACGTGAATTACTTGAGTGATGCGGAAAAGCAAGAGGTGCTGAGTTGGACGCGGCAGGCTCTGGGAAAGGGGGTTCCTTTTGTGGCTGGCGCATACATCGAACACCATGCTGGCGACGACATTGTCACGCTTTATCGAAAGCAGATCGACACCATCGTTCGATACGACGGCATACCGATCCTGTTCCAAACTGCTCGCCTGCACGGCAAGTCTCCCGCAAAGATAGCGGAAATCTATCGAGATATTTGTCGAGACTATCCCCACGTGCTGGCGTTTGAATTGGGTCCGGTCTTCGCCGCCAACGGGGAGATCTACGAAACAGAAACTGTACGGCGTTTGATGGACATCCCAGAGATCAAGGGAATGAAACACTCTTCCCTTGACCGTCTTGTGGAACTTGAACGACTCGCTGTTCGCGATGCGCACCGGCCAGACTTTCGCATCTACACAGGAAACGACCTGGGAATCAACATGATCGAATATGGATCGGACTACTTGCTGGGACTTGCGGCCTTTGCGCCAGAGAAATTCGCCGAGCGAGACCGGCTGTGGGAGATCGCGGACCCGGAGTACTACAATCTTTCCGACGCTTTGCAGTACCTGGGAAATGTCGCCTTTCGCCACCCCGTTCCGGCGTACAAACATTCTGCCGCAGTGTTCCTAAATCTGATCGGCCGGATTCCCAGCGATCGGACGCACCCCAAAAACCCTCAGCGTCCTCCTTGGGAGGCACAAATGATGGTGGACTGCGCCCGCCGGTTGTCTCTGTTCTAAGCTGCTCACTCTCGGTGCCGGCCAAGGCAAACTTTCAGGCAAATTCCACATCTGCTGTTCATGTCGCGTCTATGTCGCCTTGCTTTTCGCATTCGATCGCCGGCAGGTGAGCAAAACCTACGCGATGCAGCACCGACTTCGGGCTGACGTCCATTTAAGAATCCATCGTGGGCATTAATTCCGGATTGCCCGTCACGCGCCCAGAATCCAAAGCCAGCCCGGAATCCTGGGTTTCAAAGGCGGTGAGCATTGACATTCACGTACACTTTGATGATCATATATCGCTATGCCAGATATGCGAGTGAAACTATTTGACCAGCAACTGAAGAAGGGCAGCGCGGAGCTGCTCATTCTGTCGCTGATTGAGCATCGTCCGCGGCACGGCTATGAGATCAGCAAGTTGATTGAGCAGCGGTCAGATGGTGTCCTCAAGTTCAACGTCGCTTCGTTTTATCCCCTTCTTTATCGGCTCGAAGATCGGGGATTCATCTCAGGGCGGTGGGTTGAGAAGGCCGGTCAACGGAGGCGGCGATATTACCAATTGACCGCGCAGGGTAAGACAGTGCTAAAGGAGCAGCGCAGTTCCTGGGTCGATTTTGTTAACGCGATGAATCGAATCACGGGAGGAGAGCATGCCTGATTGGACAAAGGAAGTCCGGGCCGCGATCGCCAGGCTCAACATCGATCCTACGCGGGAGGCTTCGCTCGTCGAAGAACTGTCTCAGCATCTAACCGACCGTTACGACGAGATGCGCGGTAATGGAGTCGAGGATGATCAGGCTTACCGATTGCTCAAGGAGGAATTGAGCGACGGCAGACTCGTTGCGGAATTGAGCCCCTTGCTCTCGCCTTCGGCGGAAGCCCCAGTTCCCGGCCTTGACACGCGGGAACAACTCTTTGCGGGACTTGGGAATGACCTTCGTCAGGCGGTGCGGTTGCTGCGTCTGAACCCCGGTTTTGCAGTGGTGGCGATTCTCTCCCTGGCGCTTGGCATTGGCGCAAATACAGCCATTTTCGAGCTGATCGATGCCGTTCTGATGCGCACATTGCCCGTGCCTTCGCCGCAGCAACTAGCCGACATCCAGGAGATTCACGGGGGGCGGATCGGAAGCACGGTTGCCAGGCAAAAAGAATTCTCCTTCGCCCTCTGGGATCAGTTGCGGCAACAGCAAAGGGCCTTTTCCGGGATTGCTGCCTGGAGTACTGAGCGGTTTGACTTGGGACAAGGCGGCGAGGCGCGCTACGCCGAAGGGATGTGGGTGAGCGGGAGTCTCTTCAAGGTCCTTCAGGTACAGCCCATGCTGGGCAGGCTCATCGCGCCAAGCGACGACTATCGAGGCTGCGGCATCCGAGGAGTTGTTATCAGTAATGCGTTTTGGCAGCGTGAATTTGGTGGCCTCGGTAACGTGATTGGGAGCAAGCTCTCGCTCGATGGACGTCCCTTCGAGGTCGTCGGGGTGACGCCGCCGAGTTTTTACGGTCTCGAAGTAGGCCGGAACTTCGATGTTGCCCTGCCCCTTTGCAGCGAACCAGCAATTCACGCAGAGGGAGCGTGGACGGCCGACCCTATAACGTGGTGGCTGGCAGCGATCGGCCGGCTCAATACGGGATGGACTTTGAAGCGAGCATCCGCACAACTGGCCTCGATCGCGCCGGGAATTTATGCGGCTACTTTTCCCGCGGAGTATGACGCTGCCGCCAAACAGGACTATCTGCGTTTCTCTTTGAAGGCTGAGCCTGCCGCCACGGGCGCTTCTCCATTGCGAAAGCAGTATGCGGATCCACTCTGGGTTCTGCTTTCCATCTCGGGACTGGTACTGCTCATTGCGTGCACGAACCTGGCCAACCTCATGCTGGCCAGGGCGGGCGCACGGCAGCGCGAGATGGTTTTGCGGCTTACGCTCGGCGCCTCACGTCTCCGCCTTATCCGTCAATTGCTGGCCGAGAGCCTGCTTCTCGCCCTCGGCGGGGCCGCGATCGGGATCGGGCTGGCGCAGTTGCTGGGCAGGCTTCTGCTCGCGTACATCGGCAATACGCAGAACCCCGTTTTTCTTCCGCTTTATCCGGATCTGCGGGTGCTGTCTTTCACCTTCGGAGTTGCGCTGATCACCTGCGTGCTGGTTGGAGTCGCGCCCGCCATCCAGGCGTCGAAGGCCGATCCCGGCTCGGTGATGAAGGCGAGCGGACGCGGCCTTACCGCGGGACGGGAACGGTTCCTGCTGCGCAGAGGGCTGATCGTTTCACAGATTGCTTTGTCATTGGTATTGCTCGTCGCAGCTCTGCTCTTCGTCCGAACATTCAAGAATCTGCTGGCTCTCGATGCGGGATTCCAGCAGGACGGCGTTCTCATCGCCGACTTCGATTTTTCGCCGCTCAACGTTGCCACCGCGAATCGCCTGGAATACAAACGCGAATTGCTGGAAAGGGTGAAGAATACTCCCGGTGTACTTTCCGCTGCGGAAACCTCGGTTGTTCCATTAAGCGGCGATGGATGGAACGAGTTCATCGATATTCCGAGTGCATCGATCTCTCGAAAGCTGGTGTACTTCGATGCCACAAGCCCGGGGTATTTTCAGACGTTGCAAATTCCGATGCTCGCGGGCCGTGACATCAATGAGACTGACACGCCGGCTTCCCCGCGTGTCGCGATTGTTAACGAAGACTTTGCCCGAAACTTTTTCGCAAGCGCAAATCCGGTGGGCAAGACTTTCGGTCGGCAGCAATCGGGTGGGAAGCCCGATGAGGTATTCCAGATTGTTGGTTTGGTAGGAAACACGAGGTACCGCGACCTCCGCGAGAATTCGGTCCCGATCATCTTTGTAGCCGAGCAGCAAGTAGCGGACCCCGGCACCGACTCCACGTTCCTGATCCGCTCCAACGAAGCTCCGTCGGCGCTGATCGCATCGTTTAAAGATACCGCGGCAAAAGTGAGCCCAGCCATCGTACTGAACTTCAGCGTACTGAGAACATCGGTCCTGGAAAAGCTGACGCGGGAGCGATTGATGGCCACGCTGTCCGGTTTCTACGGCATTCTCGCGGCGGTCCTCGCAATGGTTGGCATTTACGGAATCATCTCCTACATGGTGGTCCGGCGGAGAAACGAAATCGGCGTTAGAATCGCGCTCGGAGCTCGCAAGGTCAACATCCTCGGCATGATCCTGCGCGAAGCCCTGAGCCTGCTTGCGATTGGTCTAGTCGCGGGAACCGGATTGGCTGCCGCCGCGGGAACTGCAGCGCGCGCCATGCTCTTCGGCCTCAAACCGACTGACCCTGCCAGCATGATTCTCGCGGTCGGCGGTCTGACGATTGTCGCTATAGCCGCCAGCTTGCTTCCCGCTGTGCGCGCGACCGGGGTTGATCCAATGCACGTGCTCCGAGAAGAATAGGACACGGCGGTTTTCGAGACATCAGTAGGTATCAAAATTGAGCAGAGCTCGGCAATCTGTTTGCGAACGAAAACAGTAAACTTCGCTATTTTCGATTACCAGGGCTGTGCAAAATAGCAAGAAAGCGCAGCCAGCCCGTCTCAAGCGATTAAGAAGGAACTCCTGGCGCCCTCGGACCAGCAGCGCCGGGAACCGGGCAGGCGCAAATCGGGAAACCGTGGGAGCAGTTTCCGCAAAGCCCTTTTAGCGTCGGCGAGGGAGTCTCTTTGCCGAGGCCTCGGATCCAGCGGGTTCACGGAACGGTTCCACGGCGATGCGCTCGTAGCTCACGTCCAGCACAGTCAAGTGTTCTGTCCCGCCCGGCAGTTGAAGGACTACGCTGTCACCCGCTTCCGATTTCATCAACGCGCGCCCCAGAGGTGACACCCAACTGATGTGGTTGCGGTTGAGATCGACCTCGTCGGTGCCCACGATGCTCACCACGCGCTCTGCTCCCGCGGCGTTGGCATAGCGGACGGTCGCTCCGAAGAATGCTCTCGTCGCCGCCTGCCCCGTTCTCGGAGCTTCCGGGTCCACCACTTCCGCGGCTTCGATTCGCTTCGTAAGAAAACGAATCCGCCCATCGATCTGCCGCAAACGCCGCTTGCCGTACCGATAGTCGGCGTTGTCACTGCGATCGCCGTTGCTGGCAGCCCACGCCACCACCTCCGTCACGGCCGGGCGTTCCCGGGTGAGCAGAAACCGGTGCTCCTCTTTGAGGCGCTCCAGCCCGCTCCGCGTGATGTAGTTCTTGACCGGCGTCGCAGGCTCGTCGGCTTTTGGTTTTCTTGTAAACCCTTTTCGCATCTCGTAGTCTTTCGTCCTTGTTGCGTGAATCTAGTGGATGTACCCATTGGCAACGGTGGTTGTTTTTTGCGCGGTCAGGGCCGCCCGCCCTGAATAACGGGGAGAAGGATCAATCGTCGTATAATCTCGTGCGCGAAAACCG
This sequence comes from uncultured Acidobacteriota bacterium, assembly GCA_963700225.1. Lineage (GTDB taxonomy): Bacteria > Acidobacteriota > Terriglobia > Terriglobales > Acidobacteriaceae > Sulfotelmatobacter. Next base: position 2,051,538 of record CAVOWU010000002.1, on the reverse strand, counting down.
GAGAGCGGAACATATGAACGTACAAGAACAAATCGAGAAGTATATTACCAGCCAACCAGAGCCAAAACGCAGTGACATGCGAGAGTTGCATCGGCTCACACTTCAAGTGTCACCAGAATGCAAATTATGGTTCTTCGATGGCAAAGACAGCGCAAATCATACTGTTTCCAACCCTACGATTGGATATGGATTTCACGCAATAAAGTATGCCAATGGAAAAAGTAGAGAGTTTTTTCAAATTGGTGTGAGCGGAAACAAAACCGGAATCTCGGTTTATATTCTTGGTCTCAAAGATAAGAAGTACTTAGCCAAAATGTATGGAAACAAGCTGGGCAAGGCGAGCGTGACCGGATATTGCATTCGGTTTAAAGCTCTGAAGGATATAAACATCGATACGCTTGAAGCGGCAATCCGATATGGGCTTGCAGCTCAGAATGAAAAAGGCAAGCCGATGAAATAATCCCACTGTTAAAGGGGGCGGGTCGCCTGTCGTTGCGCTACCAGTTTTGGGGGATGCACTTATGAAATCAATTACACACCTTTTGCAGTCCTGTCTAAGCGCCCTCCTGTTGCTAGGAGTCCTGACCGCTGCGCAGGACAAAGCGGCGCAGACCCCACCCGCTCAACCGCCAGCACCGTTGGTCTCGCCCGAGGTACACGCTGATGGCACCGTTACCTTCCGTTTCCGTGATCCGAACGCGGGAAAGGTGGAGGTTTGGGGTGATTGGGACCATACAGCCGCCACGGCAATGCGGAAGGACGACCAAGGGGTATGGAGCGTCTCGACTACCGCCTTGGCTCCCGACTACTACGCATACGGTTTCACCGCCGACGGTGTGGACGTGCCTGACCCTTCCAACCATGAACTGACGCCCAACCTGCTTTTCTCATTGAATGTCTTGCATGTTCCCGGGCCGCTCTCGCTGCCCTGGGAAGTGAACGACGTGCCACGTGGAGTTATCCATCATCATTTCTACAGGTCAGCAGTCGCGCAGGACGACCGTGACTACTACGTCTACACTCCTCCGAATTACGACTCTGCCGCTAAGAAGTCGTACCCCGTCCTTTACCTCCTGCATGGTTACAGTTTCGACGCGAGAAGCTGGAGCGCGTCGGGCCACGCCAACGTGATTCTTGACAACCTGATCGCGCAGGGCAAGGCGAAGCCTATGATCGTGGTGATGCCGCTCAGCTACGGGACCATGAAAATCTTGGGTGCTTTCGACAACAGAGAGTTGCGCGACGCCAACTTTCAGAAGTTCAGCGAGACCCTGCTCACGGAAGTGATGCCGCGAGTCGAACACGAATACAGAACTATCAAAGATCGCAATGCGCGGGCGATTGCCGGATTCTCGCTGGGCGGCTCAGAGTCACTGCTGACTGGACTGAATCATCTCGACCGGTTCTCTTGGATTGGTTCCTTCAGTGGTGCACGTGGCATTCCCGAAGAGTTTCAAAAAGATTTTCCCTCTCTCAATGCAAAAACAAATGAGCAACTCCATCTGCTTTGGGTCTCATGTGGCACTGAGGACTATCGGCTCGCGATCGATCGCAATCTGCGAGAGTGGCTCAAGGCCAAGGGACTGAAGGTAACCGAGATCGAGACGCCGGGGAATCACACGATGATGGTGGGGCGGCGGAATCTGGTTGAGTTTGCGCCGCTGCTATTCCGATAAGCGTGATGGTGTGAACAGGGCAGCGCGGGACTGTCAGACTTCTATTCTTGACCGATGAGATAGCCGTGTCGGCTCCTCGGGCGGGCGGCCCACCCTTTGGTTCTTGCTGAGATCACCGCGGCTGAGGGTGCCCCATCCTTGCGTTTTTTGCAACAGCCTGGGTTTGCGCCTGCGTTCGTGGCACCCACGCTTTGCAAACCACCGGATCCGCGTCTGCCGGCAATCAATAACCCGGGCCACCCACCCAGCCGTTTGGAATATACAATCGATGTAATTCGCGAAGCGAAAAAATGACCAACAGGATGATGCCGCTATCGGTCGGCGATACGCTCGGACCCTACGAAATTCTCTCGCAGATCGGCGCCGGCGGGATGGGTGTCGTCTATAAGGCTCGCGACACCCGCCTCGACCGGATGGTCGCTCTCAAGGTTTCCACCGAGCAGTACTCGGAACGATTTGGACGGGAAGCCCGCGCCGTCGCCGCTCTCAACCATCCGAACATCTGTCAGATCTACGACGTCGGTCCCGATTTCATTGTCCTGGAATTCGTGAATGGGCATCCGCTGCTGTCTCCGGCCGAACCTGGTCCCCTACCTCTGACGCGCGCCCTGGAATACGCGGGGCAGATCTGCGACGCGCTGGAAGCGGCGCATCAGAGAGGAACAGTGCACCGGGATCTGAAGCCCGACAACATCCTGGTGACCAAGGCCGGTGTAAAGCTTTTGGATTTCGGGTTGGCGAAAGTAGTGGCACAAGCGTCGACCAAGGGAGGTTTCCGCCAGGACGACGACACTGAAACGGTCACGCTCACCCAGGAAAATACCGTCTTGGGGACGGTTCATTACATGTCGCCGGAGCAGGCCCAGGGCAAGAGCGTGGACGCGCGCTCGGACATTTTCTCCTTTGGCGTGGTCTTGTATGAGATGCTCAGCGCGCGGAAAGCATTCCGCGGCGAAAACGCGATCTCGATCCTGGCGGCGATCCTGCACACAGATCCACCGCCGCTGACGGAGGCGCCGCCGGAGGTTGCGCGCGTGGTCGCCGGTTGCCTCGCGAAGCAGCCGGCGCAGCGGTTCCAGAGCATCGCGGAGGTAAAGCAGGCGCTGAAACAAGCCGCGGCGGCTCCCGTCTCGAACCCACCTTCGATCGCGGTGCTCCCGTTCTCCAATCTCAGCGGCGACAAGGAAAATGAATACTTCAGCGACGGCTTGGCCGAGGACATCCTCAATGCGCTGGTCAAGGTGCCGGGGCTGCTAGTGACGGCGCGCAGCTCGACGCTGGCGTTCGCTGGAAAGGGACAGGACATCCGCAGCATCGCGCAGGGGCTGAACGTGGAATATATCTTGGAAGGTGGCGTGCGCAAACTCGGGAGTCGCCTCCGCGTGACCGCCCAGTTGATCAAGGCGTCGGACGGATACCACCTCTGGTCGGAGCGCTACGACCGCGAGATGACCGACGTGTTCGCGATTCAGGATGAAATCTCGCAGGCCATCGTCGAAACCCTGAAACTCAAGCTGAGCGGCCAGCCGCTGCTGAACCGGCCCACCGCGGATCTGGAGGCCTACAATCTCTACCTGCGGGGACGGCATCTTTCAGCCCGGCTCAACCCCGAGAGCGTTCGGGTCGCCCGGGAGTACTTCGAGCGGGCGCTCGCACGCGACTCCAAGTACGCGCTCGCATACGCTGGGGTGGGATACTTGCTGTTCATCGAAGCCGTGTGGGGCCTGGCTGCTCCTTGCGGCATTTTGCCGGACGCGAAACGGGCTTTGGAGAAAGCTCTGGAGCTGGATGGGAGTCTCCCGGTTGCGCATGCCTACCTGGGCAGCGTGCTGGGATACTACGACTACGATTGGACAGGAGCCGAGCGTGAGATGAAGCGGGCTTTGGAGCTTGGCCCGGCCGTCGCCGAAGTCCATTTCTGTTACGCAATGCACTTCCTCCAACCTCTGGGACGTTTGAAGGAAGCGGAAGTCGAGTTCAGCCGGGCGGCGGAGCTCGACCCGCTCTATCATCTGGCGGTGATCGGCCTGGCGGAAAATGCGTATCGCCGGGATGATCCGGACACGGCGATCACCCTAGCGACGAAGGCGCTCGAGTTGGACGCGACCTACTATTTTTCGCACTGGATGCTCGGGCTGGCTTATTTTCTCAAAGGCAAGGTCGAGAAGGCGGTCGATGCCGTAGAGCGTGCAGCTGGGTTTTCGGAGCGAAACCCGTGGGTGCTGGCTTCGCTGCGCAATCTTTATTCGCGGGCAGGCCGGAGCGAAGAGGCGACCGCTGTCTTGAAGGAAATAGAACAGCGCGCGCAATCGGGTTACGTGGCTCCCGGCGTATTCGGAATCATGTGCCTGGGCCTGGGACAGGTGGAACAGGCGCTGGACTGGTATGAGAAAGCCATCGAGGACCGCGATGCCATCGCGCTGTATCTTGCCACAGAGCCCAAACTAGGCCGTCTTCGGTCCCACCCTCGCTACCAGGCCCTGCGCCGCAAAATGCTTCTGCCCGATTGAACCTCAGGCGGGTGGCCCATCTTTGCATTGCACCATTCCCACGGAGGTTGCCCCTCCCAGATTTCTGCGGGACGGCGGGGCGAAGTGTTCTTGCAGGAACACAACGTCATGACGAAATAGGCTAGACGACATCGTCATGACAGCTAACCCAGACAAAATACGTCGGGAACGCCCAGTCGTCCTCATGCCTTCTGCATTCCGTCCCCGTATTCCTCGAAATCTATCCTTACGAAAACATTTCTTTGCGGACGGATCCATGTTGTCCGGATACAATCCGTCCCTGACAGTTACCAATGACTTTGAGGTTCAGATCGATGATTCGACAGGTGCGATTGAAGAGCGCATTCTTTTTCTATCTATTTTTCTGTCTGCTCCTTCTCCCAGGGACACAACTGACCGCGCAAGGGGTCGCCACGCCGGGCGATCCGTGCAAACCAGTGAGTACGAGAACGCAGGAGATCGGGTGCTGGATTCTCGCGGACAATCCCGTAGGTCAGTTCACCAAAGCGCAGGTATTCTGGCATCTCGATGCGTATCCAACCCGCATTGCGGCGCAAGCAGACCAGGGGCCGCGAGGTGTGGTGGTCGAGTCGTTTGGCAAAGTGTGGTTGATGACCATCGAGGACAAGAACTGGAAGTCGGCCCACGGAAATCCGATTGCCAAAATTGGTCCGCTTCCGATCCTGGCAGGAGAAAACTACACGGCGCAGTTGATGGAGGCGGACTTCACCCCCGGAATGACAGCGCCCGGGCACGTCCACTCCGGCCCGGAGGCCTGGTACGCAGTGGGAGGCGAAACCTGCCTGGAGACCTCCGATGGCCGCATGCAGATCGGTCGAGTTGGGGAACCTGCAATTATCGTTCCCATGGGATTATCGATGCATCTCACCGCCATCGGCACGGAGCGGCGTCGTTCGATCGTCCTCATCCTCCATCAGTCTTCGCAGCCACCGACCACGATGGTCCATGATTGGATGCCAAAGGGTTTGTGTAAGGCGAACCATTGAGATGGAATCTCGCCGCCAAAGAAACTGGGGTACGTTCCGTCTGTCTCCGCATTTCGCCATAAGGACGGGGTACCTGGTCTCTTGAGCTTTACTTCTTGGGCCGCGACTCCGGCGGCACAAGACCTGCGAGGCGGTAGTACACAACCAGCTGGCCGTAGTGTTCACCGCTATGCTCGATGAGGCCGTAGGCAATGTCGAGAACGCGCGCTTTCTGGTCACCGTATACGACAGTCTGCATCAGGTCTTTCTCGCCCTTTGACTGAATGGCAGCGGCGCCGTCGGCAACGGATTTCTTTACGAATGCGACGATGTCGGCCTTTGTTTTGTACTGGTCGCGCTTCGGGTCTTCTGCCGCGGGAAGCTTCTGCCCCATCACGGGATTGGTGAAGTAATACATTGATCCTGCCGCGTGCAGCAACTGCTCAGCGAAGCTGCGCTGCGCCGGCGTGGGCTTGAAGTCGTATTTGTCCTCAGGAAAATCCTCGGCCATGGCGATGAGTTTGCGGCCAACCTCGTTCCAGGAATCCAGCACGACCTTCGATTCGGGGTCGGCAGGTTTGACGGCTGCATCTTTCTTCATCGCGTCATTCTTCATCGCATCCTGGGCATGGGCGGGAAATGCGAATGCCAGCAGGACGATAGCGAGAAACGGTATTTTTTTCATTTCTTTCTCCACGATTGAGTTTCGCAATCAAAGCTTCAACATCTTATTTCGCCTGCGCCAGCTTCGTAACCACCGCAGCAACTTTATCGAGTACCTGGTTCATGCCCTCCAGTTGACCGCTATTTTTCGCGCTCTCCATGGGTTCATTGCCAATGAAGGTGACTTTCGTCCGGCCGTTTCCAAGATCCTCAAACAGAATCACGTCGTTAGCACCTTCGATAGCCTCATGTTCTATTCCCAATTCTGCAGGCTCAACCTTGTTTCCCTTCGCGTCGGAAAAGTACATGGAGGAAACGATCTTTTCCAGGGGAACAATCTCGTGGTATTCACCGCCATGCCAGAAGTCCTGTCCATCCGGCGTTCTCGTGCAGATGAGATATTTTCCTCCCACGCGAAAATCCATCTGGCAAACCGGCGAAGTAAAACCCTTCGGCCCCCACCACTGCATCACGTACTTCGGGTCGGTCCACGCCTTCCAAACCAACTCGCGTGGGGCATCAAAAATTCTTGTGACGACCATTCGCTCTGTCTCGTTCACCGTGCCTTTTGTCATCTCCGGCCTCCTCTTTCTTCATTTGATCTTTCTTCATTTGATTCACGACTACACCCAGTTTGTCGAAGCTCTCTTCCCAGAATCGGCGATAGCTGAACGCCCAGTCGCTGACTTTTTTGATCGCCTCTGGCCTCAGCGTGCACACACTCTCTCGTCCACGCTTCGTCTTGATCACGATCCGCGCCCGCACCAGGTAGGCGATATGTTTTGAAATCATCTGCTGCGAGAGTGCGAACGGTTCCGTCAATCCATGCACAGAGGCAGGCCCACGGGAGAGTCGCTCGATCATCGCCCGCCGGGTTGGATCCGACAAAGCGGCGAAAGTTGTGCCTAATCGATCCACAACCATATGGTAGTGGATTGTCTGGGCAATGTCAAGGGTGAATTTTGCGATCCCTGATTTCTGCTTACTGGTCCCCAAAGTGCCACACATTGGCTGGCAATTTTGCAGCCACGCTACACTGGAGAGGCAGAACGTGTCAGCGCATGAGCGGAAACCATCGGAGCGATTTCCGGGAGCCTCTTCGAGGCTTACTTCCGGGTTGCCGACGATCCACTGGCTTTGTTCGTTTACACGCTGGTCACGCTATAATTCCGGAGATTCGCCGGTTCCGTGAGTTTCTGCCGGCCCCGGCTCCCGACCGCCCTGGAGCGAAATCATGAATAAGACGGTCGAGCGGCTCGTCTTTGTGCCCTCTCTAGTCTTGTTTGCTGCCGCAAGCTTGCTCGCGGCTGGGCAAACAGGTTCACCCACTTCTGCCGTAACCTGGCCGACGAAGGGTTGGCCGAAAGGAACACCTGCGAGTGTTGGACTCGACGAAAAAACATTGAAGGATCTCGACGCGGACATCGCCAGTGGGAAGTACGCCATGACAGACAGCTTCCGGGTCTTCCGTTGCGGCACGGAGGTTTTCGCAGGGCAATACCATCATGATTACGGTCAAATCTACGCCAAAGAGGCTAAGACAAGAGGTCCGCTGAACGCGCGGCTTGCCGGACGCTACAACTATTTCGATACCGAGTGGCACCCCTATTACCACGGGACTGACCTGCACACGCTGCAGTCTGTCAGTAAGACCGTCACCTCCGTCGTTCTTGGCGTCGCCATCACGCGCGGTGATTTCAAGGCCAGCCTGGAGACCCCTGTCCTGAAGTATTTCGATGTGGCGAAAGTGGAACATGTGGACGACTATAAGCGCCACATGACCGTCGAAAACCTCCTGACCATGACCTCCGGAATGAACTCGGAAGAACTGTTCTATCCCGAAAACTCTGACATGCCGGAGAACGATTTCGTTCACATGGAGGCCAGCGACGATTGGGTGCAGTACGCGATTGACGAACCGATCGTCGAAGAACCGGGCCGGAATTTCACATACAGCAGCGCTGACACCGAACTGCTCGCCTACGTTTTTCAGAAAGAAACCGGAGAGGACATTGACACCTACGCGCAGAAATATCTTTTCACTCCACTTGGTATCAAGCATTACTGGAAGCGCGACTATGCTGGCAACGTGGATACCGAAGGAGGTTTGTATCTCAACGACGAGGACTTAGCCAAACTTGGGCTCCTCTATTTGAATAATGGATTGTGGGAAGGCAAACAAATCGTATCAGAGAATTGGGTGAAACAGTCGGTCGCACCCCACGTCCCCATGCCATATACCGTGGAGGGCGGAAGACTCTATTACGGGTTCAGTTGGTGGTTGATTCCGCTGAACGGCAAGTATGCCTGGATGGCAACTGGAATTGGCGGCCAGGAACTGATGGTTTTTCCCCGGCAAAGCCTGATCGTAGTGTTTACCGGTTGGGATGTTCTGAATGGAGGAACTGACGTGAATCTGCTGCTGCCCCGATTGCTCCCAGCTGTGAAGGCGGCAGCGTGTAGCTCGGGTAAGGAATAAAGTAGAATGTTGCGCCAGTTCTTTCGGTAGAGAAAACAATGCGCCGGTATCACCACATCGGGATCCCCACTAGCGAATCGAAGCCTGGGGAGACCCACTTGAAACACCTGAAAGTTTTCGTTGTCAGTCACCAGAAGAGCGAATTCGGCGTGGAATGGATGCGCTTCGAAGCGGATGCGACGGTTCCCGATCTCGTCCGGCGAGTGCCGCACGTCGCTTTTGAAGTGACCGACCTCTCGTCCGAGATTGCTGGCCGCGAAATCCTGATTCCTCCGAACACCCCATCCCACGGCGTTCGCGTAGCGTTCATCGTCGAAAATGGTGCGCCCATCGAACTGCTCAAATTTACCGACCCCAAACACCCGGCTCGTTCATCGAACCCAACGGACGAGTAACGGGCAAACCTTCAATAATCCAACTTGCCACTGCAGGCCGGCAATTTTCCGCCCAAGCTACACTGGAAGAGGCACGGTGCCGCGAGTTGCTCTTTCAAAATGATCTCTTTCTCAAACATCAATAAGCAGTATGGCAAGCAGTTGCTCTTCGTGGATGCTTCGTTTCAGTTGAATCCCGGGGAAAAAGTTGGGCTGGTCGGTCCCAATGGCGCGGGCAAGACAACGCTCTTCCGGATGGTGGTCGGCGAGGAAACGCCCGACGAAGGCGCGGTCTCGGTCCCCAAGAAGTTGACGATCGGCTACTTTCGCCAGGACGTCGAGGAAATGCAGGGCCGTTCGGTCCTAGATGAAGCGATCGCAGGCAGCGGACGCGTCGGCGATCTCCACCATGAGCTCGAAGCCTTGCAACGGGAAATGTCCGACCCCGAAAAGGCGGATGAGATGGACCGCATCCTTGAGCGCTTCGGTCACGTTCAGGAGGAGTACGAGCACTTAGGCGGTTACGCGCTCGAATCGCAGGCTCGTGAAGTGCTCCACGGTCTGGGATTCAAAGACGATCAGATTGACGGCGACGTGGGCGCTCTCTCCGGCGGATGGAAAATGCGGGTCGCGCTGGCGCGGGTCTTGCTCGGGATGCCGGATGTATTGCTGATGGACGAACCGACGAACCATCTCGACATCGAGTCCATCATCTGGCTGGAACAGTTCCTCAAGTCATTTTCCGGCGCGCTGCTCATGACCTCGCACGACCGCGAGTTCATGAATCGCCTGGTCTCAAAGATTGCAGAGATTGATGGCGGCGAAATCATCACCTACTCGGGTGACTACGACTTCTACGAGCGCGAACGCGCGGTCAGAGAGAGCAATCAGCAGGCGGCGTTTGCCCGGCAGCAGTCCATGCTTGCCAAGGAACAGCGCTTCATTGATCGTTTCAGGACGCATGCGGCCAAAGCGGCCCAGGTGCAAAGCCGGATTAAGGCCTTGGACAAGATCGAGAAGATCGAATTGCCTAAAAAACGGCAGGTCGTGAAATTCGACTTTCGTGTTCCTCCTCGATCCGGGGAACAGGTAGCTGTCCTTGAGAATCTGCACAAGAGTTACGGCCCGCGTGTGATTTATGAAGGATTCAATCTCACCATCCGCCGCGGAGAACGCTGGGCCGTCATGGGAAGAAACGGCGCTGGTAAGACTACGCTTCTTAAAATGATTGCCGGGGCCAGTGCTCCCGATGCGGGAAGCGTGCGGCTCGGCGCCAGCCTGTATATGGGTTATTTCGCGCAACAATCTTTAGACACGCTCAATCCCGATCTCACCGTCACCGAACAATTGCAACAGGATTTTCCCCAGGACAGTATCGGCGCGTTGCGGAACCTGGCAGGAGCATTCCAGTTCTCCGGAGACGATGTGGATAAGAAGATCCGCGCACTCTCCGGCGGAGAAAAATCGCGGCTGGCCATCGCACGCATGCTCTTCAACCCACCGAACTTCCTGGTGCTCGATGAACCGACGAATCACCTGGATCTTGCGACCAAGGAAATGCTGGTGGACGCGCTGAAGGATTTTGAGGGCACTATGATCTTCGTATCACATGACCGCATGTTCCTGCGCGGTCTCGGCTCACGTGTGCTGGAACTGGGCGGCGAGAGCGGCACGGACCGCAATCCTACTGTTTATCCTGGGTCGTACGTTGAGTACGTGCAGAAGCTTGGACACGAGGCGCCTGGGATCTATTCGTAGGGGTTGCAGGGCTTCTGTGCTCGGCGAGTTTCTGAAACTCGGCGGGAGGTAAGCCTTCTTCACGAATAGGGACTGGATCTGACACCACCTGCCGGGACTGTTGAAACGCGACGGTGTATTTTATCCCTTTTAAAGTCGACCGTCCTCTAAGGCTCAATTCCACCATCACAGACGCAACAGCAACGCAGTTTTATCGTGCCGCCGTCTGCCCCGGCCTGGTCTTCGTGAACTGGTGGTACGCAAGAAGTCCAAGAAACATTCCGATCACCACCCAAGCCCAGTAACCCTTTTCGCCCGACGACTCCCGCAGATGCCACGCCCCGTAGGGCCCGCCCAGCATGTCCATCTCCACCAGCTTGTTGTTGTACGCGACGTACCGCACCCGCGCCCGTTCTCCCTGCACAGAACCCGGCACTCTATAACGGCACAACACCATGACGGCTTGGCCAGTCGCGTCCGTAATCATGAATCGGGTCAAACCGTTTTTAAACTCCTCCCGAATGTCCCATAGATTTCCTTCGACTACTGGGCGTGGCGAGGTGTGGATGAGCTGAAAGTTCACCAACCCAAACGCAACGAGAGCAACACTAATCACGCTTAGTCCCCAACCTCGCCAAGCTGCCTGCTGTCTTGGCGTGAGAATGGTTCGTGACCCGTAAAGAGTCACCCCAATGGCACAAAACAACAATCCGAAAAGGCTGATGCCGACGATGTCTTCCGCTCGCACAATTACCTCTCGATACAATCTTACCGTCCGACGGGAATAGTTCGGACGGGTACTTTTTGTCCGACATGCCCATTGAACCAGACCAGAGCAGTCGATAGCCTTTCGGGAATGATAATGTCCTTTATCATTCCCGACCTCTGAAACAACGATCTCGGTTGCTCCTTTTAGGAGCAACCGGAAACACAGGTGCAGAAAAGAGATTCGGTGAAAGTCGCCACCTTCAACATTAACAACATCAATAAGCGGCTCGACAACCTCTTGGCTTGGTTAGCGAAAGCTCAACCGGACGTGGTGAGCCTCCAAGAACTCAAGGCAGAGCAGGGAGCCTTTCCCGTGAATGCCCTTCGGACTCTCGGATACGAAGCAGTCTGGCAAGGGGAGCGCTCCTGGAACGGCGTGGCCATTCTCGCCCGAAACCACGCACCCGTGGTGACTCGCACAAGCTTGCCGGGAAATTCTGAAGATCCTAATCATGAAGATCGGCAAGCTCGCTACATTGAAGCGGCGGTTCAGGGAGTTCTGATCACTTCCATCTACCTCCCCAATGGAAATCCGCAGCCTGGACCGAAATTCAATTACAAGTTGGCCTGGTTTGAGCGCCTCATTGCGCACGCTGCCGAACTCATGGCGAGCGGCGCACCCGTGGTGCTGGCCGGTGACTACAACGTCGTGCCGACACCGCAAGACATTTATCCGACTCGATCGTTGGATAACAACGCTTTGATCCAACCCGAGAGCCGACAGGCCTTTGCGCGTTTGCTGGCTCAAGGCTGGACTGACGCCATGCGGAAGCTACATCCGGACGGGCCGCTCTGGACATTCTGGGATTACAAATTTGAACGGTGGCAGAAGGACAAAGGCATGCGACTCGATCACTTTCTGCTCTCACCGAATTTGTCAGACCGGCTGGTGGACGGTGGTGTTGACCGATGGGCGCGTGGGCAGGAAAACGCGAGCGACCATGCCCCAACATGGATCATGCTTGATCTCTAGATCAGAGAGGTTCGAGCCGGAGGCGAATCTTAAGATTGCTCCGGGAGGATGGTGATCTCAGATTGAAGCTCCTTCAGAGTCTTGCGTCTAGAAGGCGAACCATACCTCAAAACCATACAGTCGTAGTACAGGCCACGGCACTCCTATGGAAACAGAGGGGATGGCGGATAGAGTGGGATTCGAAACTCGACCGCCTTTTTTTGGATTCAGTAACTTACTGAGTTTTCAGTGATATAAAAGCAAAGAAAAAACATGAAAAAAGATTTTCTAGCACAAAATTAGCACGGAATTTGGTCGCTTACCGTTGGAGTTTTGGTCACTGTCCTTGTTGTCAGAACCGACCCAGACAGAGTCTTGTGCTCATCGGAATACCCCCTCCGACAGCCTACCAGACCGTTAACCGGCGAAAAATCCCTGCTTCAGTCATTGACCAACAGTCAATTTCTCAATGAGTGTAAAAGCCTGATTTCGTCAGCTAACCCTCATCGAGCTTAAAATGGCGGCGTGCCCTTTGATCGAGAACAGATCGAGGCCAGAATCGCATTAGACCTTATCGCTTCTGCCGACATGCCGCAGATCGCGCAGGATGCGCTAGAAGCGGGTCTTGATGGTCCAGCTACACTCCGTTTGGCGATTCTCGAACGTCCAACCTATTTTGAAGTTGCAGAAGTGCTCCCACGAGTGCTGAACGAGCTTGGCTTGACTCAGATCACGATCGGAGAAGCTGCGCTCAGGGTCGCGAAGGAAACGGCACGAGAGATTCTACGAAATGCTGACGATCCGCTTCGACACGTGCAAGCCTTTGAATCGCTCTGGGTCCGCTCAAAGTACGCAAAGGAGATTCAGACATTGGGAACTTTGCACGACGACGTATGGATTGCTAAATCAATGGGCCGCTCTGACGAACAGATTAGAGATTGGGTGACGTCTCTCCTCAAAGACTTTGCACAATAGTTTCCGGTCAATTGGTGAAAAATCGCGATTACAGTCATCGACCGAGGCGCCGGTCCTCAATGAGTGTAAAGGGCCTGTTTACAACAGCCATTTTGGCGAGGTTGTCGTGATGAAACTCTAGGAAGTTTTGTGCAGTACAAAAAACTGGGGAGTACGAGCTGTGGCGAACAACTGCATGTATCTAATACTGCCGTCGGTTCCCTTCTGGTATGGCACAAAGACGTTAACAGCCTCGCCTGACTGATGCTCCAAGCTGGCACACACAGCATCACATTTTTCCGTTTGCCGCGGCGGAATGGTACTAACGTCGTAACAAATGGCAGCCGCCCGAAGTTGCCCCATTTTGGCTTGTTGGCTGAAGGCTTGTGTCATGAAGTCAATAAGGTTCTGTGAAGGAGGATGTTCGTCCCCGTCATACGCACCCACAGCCACAATCTCACCGTTGGGTTTCATCGTGCTTCCGAATGGGTAAAACTCGCCATGCTCCTCCAACATCCGTTTCGCAAACGGCAGTAGGGAGTTCAGAAGTTGGTTTAAGTCATGATGCGCCATCAGTCCTCGCTGCTCGGACCGCACAAGTATATGCGTGGGGCTCGTTGGTGAAAAATCGCCATTACACTCATTGTGGCCTTGAGCTGGGTCCTGAGTGTAAACGCCTGATTTCAACATCTGAAGTTTGGAGCTCTGCGCGAGTGGCCCGGAACGGCTTCGGCGATCTGTTTTGCGAACGGTAGAAGGCAAGGTACTATGGCTAAACGTGGGTAGCGGAACTTTGGCTGAGGCCCGGGACCGGTTTGGAGGCCGAAAATCATCAGACGGATGGTTTGGCGCGACGCGGGTTGGGTCGTCCTCATAACGGTTGTAACCATCGTCGCCCTGCTCATCATTCGCGCCTGCCTCCAGGAGCCATGAGCTAGCAGTAGAGGTTCTGGGGAATCATTCAGCCGAATCCCGTCACGCAAGCAAACGCTCTGGGCCAGGCAGATCTATGGTCAATGAGTGAAATCGCCTGTTAACAGCCACTATCCACAAATTTGTTCGTGGTCAGATCGAAAATGAACACATGGAACTTCCCCGCCGCCGACACTCTTACCAAGTCAAGCGAATGATATTCTGACTTCCTCGTTTTAGGATAATGACGATGAAGAGACAAATTCTGATCTTTTGGTGCGCGATTGTGAGTGCGTTCCCATCTTTGCAGCTGCCGATATTGGCTCAGAGCCGGCCCAGCAATATTCCGAGCGCCATCTTCGGCGATCCGCCGCGCGACGCTGCAAACCCAACGCGCAATGAAGCAGTCTGGATTCCCAGCGGCGGCGTGTTGATGAACGGCGTGATGTACGCGGCAGCAGGCTCCGAAAACCATCCCACCGTTCTCAATCTTCACGGTACCCCCGGCAACGAACAAAACCTGGACATCGCACAAACCCTCCGCCGCGCCGGATACAACGTGCTCTCTTTTCATTACCGCGGTTCATGGGGTAGTCCGGGAAGGTTCACGCAAGCTGGCGGTGTCGACGACGGAATTTCCGCGCTTGCTTTCCTGCAAGATCCCGCCGTTGTTGCCAAGTTTCACATTGATACTCAACGCCTCATCGTGATTGGGCACAGCTACGGTGGCTTCGCGGCTGCGCGCGTTGCAGCCGCACACCCGAACATTGCTGCAATCGTACTGCTCGCACCGTGGAATCCGGCGCAGGATATCCCGATTTTCAAGGTGCCTCCGGACAAATTCGCTGCTGCGGCTCACAGCATTTTTGACGACGACGAAGGCAGGATGGGTGGTTACACCGACATCGATATGGCAAAGGAAATTCTGGCGTCGGGCTACGACTGGCGTCTTGAAACCAGCGCGGAGCGAATCAAGAACGTGCCGATTCTACTCCTGAGCGCGAAATACGACACTCCCGATTGCCAAGGCACAGAGTTGGTTGCCGCGCTCGGTCGTTTGCACCCGGCGGATGTCACCACTATCTCGATGGACACGGATCACCCCTTCTCCGATCATCGCATTGCGCTCGAAAAGGAAATTCTCAACTGGCTGCAAACACGGACCTCCCCGTCTGCAACCAGCGCAAATTCGCGTTGAGTGGTCAGCCAACTCTGAATCGATTCAGAAGACCGGTGAAGTCGGGGCGCCGTTCTGTTGCGCCACCGCTGGTCGACGTTATATCGCCATTACACTCATGGAGGACGGCCACGGGTCAATGAGTGTAAACGCCTGATTTCAACAGTTAGCTTCCGGTTTGCCCGTCATCCGCCAGGAAAAAGCAAAGCATGAGTCGAGTATTCCTTCGGACATAAACTCTGGCTAGAGTAGCTTTGCGTATTCGGCTTTTGCCGTCTCGAAGATGGGAACGCCGGGGTCAGCATCTTTCCAGAGATCAAGGAACTGTTTGTATTGGCTCAGAGCGCGTACACGGGCGGCGTCCGCGACTGCGCCGTTCGCCTTCTTCGATTCCAGCGCATTTGCGCGCGCCAGACCGAGATGGGCTAATGCTCCCGTTGCACAATTCCAAACCATGCCGGCGTGATCAATAATCTTCTGAAATTCGGTGGCGGCGTCTGTGGCTTCTCCTGAAGCCAGATAAGCCTGAGCCTTGATGTAGGTCGGATATAGACACGAAGGGTTGTTCGTGAACGCGATCATCCCGTACTCCATAGGTGACTCAACCGTCTGCAGAACGCGAAGTGCCTGGGCTGGGTTCTTTCCATTCAGCGCCACTTGTGCGCGAATCGCAGGCAGCCAAAGTGACTGCACCTGGGTATCCAGCGGATACCGCTTGTCTAACTCTTCGGCCGAGGATTGGGCTCGGCCATTCTCCGAGGCCATAGCAAACGCGAGCGCGGCTTCGACAGCCACTCCCTGACTCTCAGGAGCCAGTTTAAGTCCATCGGCGGCATCTTGCACCGCATGCGTCGCATCTCCAGATGCCGCTTCGCGCAAGGCGGCATTCTCCCACCAGATCGCCGCATTTTCCTTGCTGTCAGCCGTGATGGCGGCTTCTGCCGAGCGCTTGGTTAGCTCTCGTGCTGCCGCCAATTTGCCTCTATAAGCCTCGGTGTCGGACGCGATCGAAAGAGCATAGTGCTTCGTATCAGGATGAGAGGTGAGCCATTGCTGCTGTTCTGCCATACCTGGGGAATCGCCGCCAAGAAATGCCATCGCATAAAGCGGAAGGCGAAACATATAGCCATCCATGTCGTGGACCTTCGCGCGGTCAATCGTTGCGCGGGCCTGGCCGAAGCGCTGGAGCGCCAATTGATAACCAACCAGATTGGAGTAAGCAGGGACTTCGGCGGGGCCAAGCTCCTGCGCCTTGGCAGTCATTTCAGCGGCGGTTTCATATTGCCCCAAGGCGGCATACTCTTCGCCAAGACTGAAGTACGCTGTCGCGCTTCGCGGGTAGGTCTCAATCATCTCGTGGAAAGTTCGCGCCGCCTTGTCATGCTCGCCCGTCACGGTGGAATAGTAGTTCCCAGTAATCATGAGCTTTGAACGATCGTTGGCGTGTTGCCTCAGTTCGAACGCCTGCGTGTAGTACTGGCTGGCGCGCCCTAGTTGGTTGAGGCTGTAGTAGCCGTCGCCCACGTCGTAGTACGCCATTGCAAAATTAGGGTCAAGTTCAATGGCGTGTTGATCGAGCGCGAGAGCTGCCTGGACTCCTTGTTCGTTGTATGCCTTCAAGGCGCTCGCATATGTGCTCAGTGCCTCGAGAGAGGGAGTCGTTGCCTCTGACAAGGGCACGTCGAACTTCTGGACCGTTGACGGCGGCTCTCCCAGTTCAGCGCGCAATCTCCTGGAAGCTCGCCCGATCGTATCGAGGACGTCTGTCTTGCCGGCCGCAGTCATTTCCTCATGGGCTACGGTTTTGCCGCTTTGGCAGTTCACGGCGCTCAGGGTCACGACGTACTTGCTGTCCGCGCTGCCAATCGAACCTGCGATGTACATTTTGCTTCGCGCTCGTTGGCAAAGCTCACGGGCTACACGGGCGGTGAGGTTCGCATTGGCGGGTTGACCCATTTCTTTCAATGTGGCACTGACCCTGTCAGTCGGAAGCACGTTTACAAAGGGTGATTCGGTGAGAGCCACATTTAGCGCAATCTTCAGGGTACTGTCGAACAACGGGTCGCCCGTGTTGTTCGTGAAGTCCGCCAGGAGTACGGTGTCTGCGTCGGTGAGAGTCTGCCTCCCGCCCATCCGAGAGTAAATACCTCGAGCGATCAGGGCCGCCACTAACAGAGCTACCAACCCGGCGATGGATAGCCACAGTCTCGTGGCAGGCATCCGCACGGTCACCTCTTGCGGTTTCGCAACTGCCACTTTCGAGGTGGATGGTGTCGTTGCCGGCGCAGACGCAGCAGGAGTTTGATAACCGCCGCTGTCGGTATCGCGCTTCAGCCTCTGCAGGTCGGCCCGCACCTCCGAGGCGTGTTGATAGCGAAGGTTGCAGTCCTTCTCCAGGGCCTTTCGGATGACTGCTTCCAGCCCCGGAACGATTTGCGGATTTACCTGAGACGGTGGTGGAGGTTCATCGCGCAGAATCGCACTGCAAATCTCTCCCGGACTCGATCCCTCGAACGGGAGCTTGCCAGTTGCCATCTCGTAGAGCACGGCGCCGAAGGAGAACAGGTCTGTCCGAGCATCCAGGTCTTTGGCCTTCACCTGTTCAGGCGACATGTAACTGACTGTTCCCAACATCGCTCCAGGACTGGTCAAGTGCAGGGCATCCGAATCTGCGATTGTTTCAGCATCGCTACTGGACGCGGCGGTCTTGCCAGTCACTTTCGCCAGACCAAAGTCGAGTATCTTGGCGTGGCCGCGCCGCGTTACGAAAACATTTCCAGGTTTGATGTCGCGATGCACGATGCCTTCGCAGTGAGCCGCGTCGAGAGCGTCCGCAATGTCAATC
Source organism: uncultured Acidobacteriota bacterium (assembly GCA_963700225.1). Classification (GTDB taxonomy): domain Bacteria; phylum Acidobacteriota; class Terriglobia; order Terriglobales; family Acidobacteriaceae; genus Sulfotelmatobacter. Next base: position 2,033,505 of record CAVOWU010000002.1, on the reverse strand, counting down.
GCGATGGGGAGAAGCTTTTCTGTTTCAACTGGACGACCTGCGATGAAGTGGCTCAGCGTTAGACCATCAAGGAACTCCATGACCATAAAAGCGCGGCCATCGTGTTCGCCAATGTCGTGAATGGTGCAAATATTGGGATGGTTCAGGGCCGACGCGGCCCGAGCTTCGCGGCGAAAGCGCTCCAGCGCCGCGGAATCGTGAGCCACGCTATCAGGCAGAAACTTGAGGGCAACAAACCGGCCGAGGCGAGTGTCCTCCGCCTTATAGATCACACCCATGCCACCCGCGCCCAGCGGGGACTGGATTTCGTAAGGACCAAGTTTCGCGCCAGGGGTGAGGTCCATCCGTGGGCGTAATTATAGCCCGCGCAGTAACGCTGCACGCCGGAGGCGTCCTGGTCGTTGTCTTTTCCAGAGCGTGAGAAAATGCCTGGTAAGCGGTGAGCAGGCCGCCCCCGAAGTGCTGTTTACGGCTCTTCCCAGTCGAGGGCGTAGACGTCGGAAGTTCCGGCATCGCGAAACAGCAACGGTGAGTCGTCGGGAGTGAGGGACAGCGAAGAATCGGTAAAGTGGCCGGCATAGACGAAATTCTTCAAGTCTGCCACCTGTTCTTCCTTACCGTCGCTCAGCCGAATCTTTAGCACGGAACTGCCTCCATGACCAGAAAGAACATAGAGGTATTGCGAGTCCTTCGAGAAGTTGGGCCAGGCGAAGCCGCCTTTGGCAAGCTGCGTCCACTTCTGGGTCTGAAAATCGAAGAGAAAAACGATCGTTTCATCAGCCGACAAACCCTCGATGTAGCGACCGTCCGGCGACCAGCGGGGGCCGTATAACCCGTCCGATCCAGGCAACGGTGAAGTCTTGCGACTGGCCAAGTCGAGGATGGAGATGGTCGACGCAGCGCTCTCGGAAGTACCGCCGAAAACAATCTTGCTTCCATCCGGCGACCAGTTCGGGTCCCATTGCGATATAGGATCGTCCGGCATTAATTGCTGCGGGCTGCCTCCGTCAGCGGAAACCTCAACAATTCTCGCTGGCTTATCTGTCAGCATTTCAAAGAATACGATCTTCTTGCCGTCGGGCGACCAGCGAGGGTTTACGGCATAACCGGGAGGATAGCTCAATTGCAGGCGTTCGCTCCCGTCCGCACGGCTGCGCCACAGTGTGCCTTCGGGATACGAGACGTAGGCAACCCATTTGCTGTCTTTCGAGAAGTCAACGTACTCGGCGGAGATGCCTCCTAGAAATGGCGAGAACTCGCCAGACTTCGAGTCGTATCGCACCAACTGTCCGCGGAAAGTTCTGCCCACCACGAATAGCTGTTTGCCGTCCTTGCTCGGAAGCGGCGTGTCCAACGTCAGCGGACTGAAAGTCAACTGGATTGGTTTTGTTTCGGAGCCAAAGAAACCGGTCTTTCGGGGCAAAGCCCAGATTTGGCCGCGCGCACCAAAGACGAAGTATTTTCCGTCTGCCGTCCACTTGCCACAGCACAGTCGATCGCTCGGTTTGTTCCAGGCTGGAAGCAAGCGGTGCAAGCCCGTCCCATCCACCGAGACTTCCCAGAGCGGGCTTATGCCGCGAACGCTATCCCAGGCAGCGAATCGCAAATGCGCGTTGTCGGGGGACCAGACGGGATTGTCGATCACAGAAGTGTCCTTCATGGTGATGACCTTATGCGCCTCGCTGCCGTCGGCCTTTGCCAGGAACAAGTCGGTGCGGCTGACGTACGCGAGCATTGTGCCACTAGGCGACCACGCGGCGGCGTTCCCCTCCGTGTCTCCTAACCGGCGAAGCGAGCCACCAAGAACAGGCAGACTCCAGAGCGGACCTGAGGGCGGGTCGCCCTTCGCCTCAATCAGTAGAAGCTCGGACCCATTCGACGACAGGCCCGCTGGTGCCATGTCGGGCGATTGTGTCGCAATGCGTGTCGGCTCACCGCCTGAAACCGCAATCGCGCCGGCGGTGTGGGCGAGGTCTGTACCTAATAGGAGGTAAAGCCTGGAACCATCGGTTGCGACCAACTGCTTCCGCTGGCCGTCATGCGTAAGCTGGACGTAGTCTGAGACTTTGGGTATAGCTTCAGGCCGCGTCCAAAAATACGCTAGTAGGAGCGCTCCCAAGACTGCAGCGGCCGTCGCTCCTAGGATTGAGGTTCTGACAAGACTCGACCTCTCCCTTTTTTGCAGTGGCGGCCGATTCGCAGAAGAAATGGCTGAATCAGACATCGCTTCCAGCGCGAAGGCTAGGTCGTGGGCGGAGTGGAAACGCTGCTCTGGATTCTTCTCCAGACAACGGTGCACCACGCGCTGTATACCAGGCGGCGTGCTCGGCGCAAGCTGCGCGACGGACTGCGGATCCTCGTTCAATATCGCGGTCATGGTTTCCGCTGACGTTGGCTTGCGGAATGTCTGCTTGCCCGTCACCATCTCGTAAAGGATCGTGCCGAAGGCAAAAATGTCAGAGCGATGATCGGCCGCTTGTCCCCGCACCTGCTCCGGAGACATGTATCCCACTGTCCCCATCACCACGCCCGGTTCAGTTCCCTGCAGCGTAACCGTCCTTTCATCGGTGGATGCGGTTTGTGGCAGTGCAAGTTTGGCCAGACCAAAGTCGAGAATCTTGACCCGTCCATCTCTGGTCAGGAAGAGATTCTCCGGTTTCAGGTCGCGATGGACGATGCCTTTCTCGTGCGCCGCCGCCAGACCGCGCGCGATCTGCACTCCGTAATCTATTGCGTTGCGCAACGGGATCGCTCCGCGCAGGAGCCGCTCGCGCAGCGTCTCGCCCTCAAGCAGCTCCGTAACCATATAGGACACACCCTCGTGCGTCGCCATCTGATAAACCGCAAGAATGTTGGGATGATTCAGCGCCGCAGCCGCTCGCGCTTCCTGCTCGAAGCGGCGCAACCGTTCGGGATCAGAGCTGACGGACTCGGGCAACACTTTGATCGCGACCTCACGATTCAGCCGGGTGTCGTGCGCGCGATAGACTTCTCCCATTCCGCCTGCACCCAAGGGTGAGCGGATTTCGCACTGCCCAAGAATCGTTCCGGCAGCAAGGGCCATGAGACTGTCGAGGAGATTATATCTTTACTCTTTTAACCGGGCCGTTGATGAGTTGTCGGCAATCCTTCCTTCTCGGTCTAGAGGTAGCAAAAGCACTTGTTCTCTTTACGGCTACCGCTTTCGTTCTGGCCCTGACTAGCATGATCTTTCCATTGAACAACTCGAAGGCGACGGGAATCGATCTTGTCTTCCGCCTGACGGGTCCTCGCCTAGCACTCGTTGGCGTCGTCAACTTCGTAGTCGGGCTGCTCTTAACTCGCCTAACTGTCGTCGGTGACGCCGTTGGACGCTGGCACTTAAGGTTGCGATAAAAGACCTGCGCCGCGGCAAAGAACGGCTTTCGTCGAGCTTCACCCTTTGGGATTTTGATTGTAATCGCATGCTAGCGACACTTAGGCTTAAAGGCGCGGCTGGACTGCCGAACCAATGGTGGATGTAGGTGCAGAAACTTTCGTGTTGACAAGAGATAAGCAGCGGCTACACTTTGTTAGCGCTGGAGGTGTACTGTGCCCTGCTCTCGCCCCGCCCATCCCATCGATGCATTTCTTGATCGCCGCGCGAAACTCTATTCGCTGGCGGCGGCCGCTGCCGGCGTGAGCGCATTGGCATTGTCGCAACCCGCCCAAGCGAAGGTGGTGATCACCAACACGAATATCCCGATCCCATCGTGTCTCGAGGTCACACCGTGTAGTGTTTCGATCGACCTGAATGGCGATGGAGTCAATGATTTCAAGATCTCGCTGCTCTCAACCTTCGACTACTCTGTCAACGTTAGGAGCCTGAAAGTGACGCCACTGGACGGCGGAGGCGTTGTCGGAACTGCCGGCCATGCCAGCGGACGCGGTCCATATGCCTCGGCTCTGCTTCGCGGAGCAAAGATTGGAGCTTCGGACCACTTCCTCGCGGGTGGCAAGGACACCATCGAGGATTCATTTGCGGTCTATGGCTCGAAAGATTTTCCGCAATCGCAGAAGCTCTACGGCAAATGGGGAGGGAATCACCCGAACCGCTTTGTCGGCGTGAGATTCAAGATCAACGGCAAAATCCATTACGGGTGGATACGGATGACGATCAGTATCACTAGTCCCTTGCCACCTCCTTTTATGACCGCGACGATCACAGAGTACGGCTACGAAACTATCGCCAACAAGAGTCTCGGCGCGGGCCTGGCCTCAGCTGACGCGGCCGATGATGCAGCCCAAGCGATCGCCGAGAAACCCCGTCATCCTTCACTCGGGATGCTCGCCTTGGGCTGGGAAGGCATGCCGCTGTGGCGTCGAGAAGAAACCTTGACTTCGAGGTAAAGAGAGGCCCGGGAATAGACGCATCCCGACTCGGTCTTCGCTTTTTGTTTTTGGACTTAACATCCCCGTGGCACCCATTGACCTTTCAAGAAGGCGCAAGCTTGTGTTAACGCCTGATTACAACGGTTAACTTCCGCTTAGCACGCATTCGAAAAACAATCAACGAGACGCAACAGTATCAAGCGCGAAGAGTATCGCTGCCAAACAAAGGATGACACCGAACACCCGGTACCATTGGAGGAACAAGACTCTACGCGAGGGATCCAATTTCAGCAGTCGCTCCGATCCCCAGATAGCGGCCGCGCGTTGCGGTGCAACCATAACGAAGACTCCGAGGATTATGCCGACGACACTCACCAAGAGGTTCATAGCATCATCGGCTCTAGTCCACGTGCTCGCCCACATCAAACCCTTCTTCGGACGCGGGGAGCGCATCGCGCTCAGCTGCAATCCACACATATAAAGTCGGCAGCAGAAAGATGCTCATTACCAGGTCGGCAATCAAACCTCCCACGATGACGATTGCAAAGGGGCGCTGTGAATCGGAACCGATCGCGTGCGAGAGCGCTGCAGGCAGCAGCCCGAGAGTCGCTACCAGCATGGTCATCATGATGGGCCGCAGCCTCAGCACAGCCCCCTCCACTGCAGCATCCTCGATGGAATAGCGCCGTGCCCGAAGCTGATTTATGTACTCCAGCATGATGACTCCCGTCTGCACGGACACACCGAACAGGGCCAGGAAGCCAACGCCCGACGAAACACTGAAATTGGTGCCGGTAATCAGAAGGGCGAGCAGACCGCCGATTCGAGCCATGGCAACATTGGCAAGAATCAGCAGTGCCCACTTAAAGGACTTGAACATCGTGTAAAGGATGATGAAGATGAGCAGGATCGTGATCGGCAGAACGATAAGCAATCGCTCGTCCGCTCGTTTCTGACTTTCGTATTCCCCCTCCCAGTCGATGTGATAGCCGGGAGGGAGTTTGACCTGCTCATTGACCTTCTTCATCGCCTCTTCTACGGCGCCGCCCAGATCGCGGCCTCGAACGCTATACTTAATGGCAACATAGCGTTGATTGCCCTCACGATATATTTCGGAACCGCCATCCTTCTCTTCGATCTTGCTGAGCTGTGCCAGCGAGACGCGCTCCCCGGACGGGGATAGCAGGCGAATGCTCTCGATTGCTTCCTTCGTGTCGCGGTATCTCGGGAGATAACGCAATACCAGGTCGTATCGTGCCTCGTCCTTGAGAACTTGGGTGAGAGCGTTACCGCCCACGGCGGTCTGAATTGCATCCTGCACGTCTGCGACGTTGATCTGGTAACGAGCCGCCGCGTCGCGATTCACCGTAAGGTTCAGGTTGGGCTGACCTAGCACATGAAAAACTCCAAGATCCTCGATTCCCTGAACACTTCCCATGATCCTGGCGATTTGGTCGCTCTTTTCTTCCAAAGTTTTCAGGTCATCGCCGTAGACCTTGGTTGCCAACTCACCTTTCACTCCACTGACGGCCTCCTCCATGTTGTCTTCAATGGGCTGAGAAAAGCCCCACACGACGCCCGGAATCTTGTTGAGCTCGCGATTCATGGCGGCGATCAATTCGTCTTTGTTCTCATGAAAAATCGGCCGCCATTCTTCTTTCGGCTTGAGATCGACGAAGTATTCGGTATTGAAAAAGCTGGTCGTATCCGTGCCGTCATCTGGTCGCCCGGTTTGACTGGTGCACTGCGGAACCTCGGGGAATGAGCAAAGTATGATTCGCGCCTGATTTGAAACTCGGATACCCTCGTCCGGCCCCGTGCTCGGTGCAAGCGTGCCACGCACCCAGAGCGCACCTTCATCCAGATGAGGTAAGAATTCGGAACCGATAACGCCGCTGAGGGCGAGGTACAGAGCGATGAAAAGCCCGAGCACTCCGGTACCAACCGTGAGCGCGCGATGATGAATGGCCCACCGAACTGCGATCCGGTAGTACTTGATGGAGAACTCCATGACTGGATTGCGCCATTCTTGTGCTCCCTTGGCGAAGGCGAAACTAGCCAGCACGGGCGCAATCACAATCGAAAACAGCAATGCCCCGAGCAGCGCAAACGCCACGGTCCATGCCATGGGGTGAAATAACCGTCCCTCTACGCGCTGCAGCGTGAAGATCGGCAAGTAAGCGGTGATGATGATGGCGATCGCGTAGAATACCGGGCGCTGGACTTCGTGGGAGGCGTCACCGATCCGTTCGTTTGGCGTCTTGATGCCATTCTTTAGACTCAAGTGGCGCACGATATTTTCAATCATCACCACTGAGCCATCGACCACCATGCCAAAATCCAGCGCGCCGAGAGACAAGAGATTCGCGGGAATGTGTCTCAAGTCCAAACAAATCGACGCGAACAGCAACGAAAACGGAATTGTGGCCGCCACGATTAGCGCGCCTCGCAAATTGCCGAGGAATATAAGGAGGATGATCGATACCAGGATCATTCCTTCCAGAAGGTTGTGCAGTACGGTGTGACTGGTGAAATGAACCAGATCGCTGCGGTCGATGAAGGGCACAACCTTCACGCCTGGAGGGAGAATATGCTTGTTCAGTTCCTCCACTTTCTTGTGAATGCCTCGCAAAGCCACGTCCGCCGCTGCGTCTTTCCGCAGCAGCACGATGCCTGAAACGACATCGTCGTTGTCGACGATCTTCCCGTCTTCGCGATGAATAGCTTTCGCAAACTGGCCAAGACGGATCTTTGGACCTTGCGAAACCTCGGCAATGTCCTTCACCCGGAGCGGCGTGCCATTCTTGGTTATGATGACCGTGCGTTCGATGTCCTGGGCACGGTCGACCAACCCCACCGAGCGCACGTTAATCTGCTGCAGTCCTTCCTGGATAAAGCTTCCGCCTGCGTTGACGTTGTTGTTGGTGAGTTGCTGCTCGACCTGGGCCAGGCTCAAGCCGTAGGAGACGAGTTTGTTTGGGTCGACGCGAACCTGGTATTCACGCGTAGGTCCGCCGAAACTGGCCACGTCAACAACGTCCGGCACAGCCTTGAAATTCTTTTCAATGACCCAATCTTCGATGGACTTCAGTTCCATCGGGTCATAAGCGGGATTGGTGCTGCGCAGTGTGAAAAAATAAATCTGACCGACAGGGCTCCAGTCCGTGCCCATTTGTGGCACCACGTTCGGCGGCAGGGTGACCTGGCTCAATCTCTCCAGCACCCTCTCCCGGTTCCAGTCGTTGTCCGATTCGTCGTCGAAAATGAGCTTCAGGTCAGAAAGTCCGAACAGCGAAAACGAACGCAGATGGACTACATGCGGGATACCATTCATCACGACTTCAAGTGGAACCGTGACCTGCTGCTCGATTTGTTCCGCCGAAATCCCCGGCCATTGCGTAATCACTTCAACGTAGTTGTCCGCGACATCGGGATAGGCCTCAATGGGAAGGTCCCGAAAAGCCACGATGCCCCCGCCGAAAAGCATCAGTGCGAAGGCCAGCACAAGAAGTCGGTTACTAAGGGCAAAATCAACGACTCGGCGAATCATTCATTGCTCCACGTTGTAAATGCGGAGTCGATCGATTCGCTTCGACCCCCTCTCAGAACCCAGAGATGCAGCGCAGGATTGCGACAGGGGCATTGTGCAGGCGCCGCCCGCGAAGGGGCACTCTATCTTTCAGCGTGCAACACTATCTTTCGGCGAAGTGGAAGCCTATCTTTCGGCCATTTCTTGAACGGCACTTTCTTGGCGTAGCGAAGATGGCGCACCATTAGAATGGCAATGAAAGCCCCACCGCCTATCTACGCACGGCCCATGAGAAACATTCTGTCCATCTATGCATCGGGCAACCGCGCCACACTGATCGTTGTTGCTGCGCTCTCGATAGCGGCGATTGCGCTGGCTGACTGGGCAACAAAGCCGTACATCTCTCTGGGATTCCTTTATCTATTTCCCATCATGATTCTCGGTGGGTTCCTGCCAAGGATTCAGATCATCGGGGTTGCATTGGTGTGCGCGGTTCTGCAGGAAGCTTTCAGCAACCTCCCTGAGAATGAAGCTGTGATTCGCCTGCTGTTTAGCTCAGCAGGATTTCTAGGTACCGGACTTTTCATTTCAGAACTGATCCGCAATCGACGAATTGCGCTGATGCACGTCGAAGAACTCGAGAGCCAGATCAAGCTGCGCGAAGACGCTGAGCAGCAGTTGCGTTCGCTCGTTGAAAGCAGTCCAGCGGCAATCGTCACAATCGACTCAGGTGGTAGCGTTCTCTTAGCTAATGAGGCTTCTCAACACCTGCTCGCTCCTGAAGGGCCTCCCTTGCAGGGTCAGGGAATCAATTCTTATCTCCCGGCTTTGCAAACTGTTCTCCGAACCCAGCAGCCACGTGTATTTCGAACGACTCTGCAGTGCACGGGCAAAAGGAGCGATGGGGAAGTTTTTCTGGCAGGGGTTTGGTTTTCGACTTACAGCACAATATCGGGCCCCCGACTGGCGGCTATTATTGTCGACCTTTCCGAGGACCTGCGAAATCGCGAGGATCTCAGCCTCGACCATTTGTTGAAGAATACGAGAATTTTGATGAGCGCCGTGGCTCATGAAATTCGTAATCTCTGCGGTGCGGTTCTCGTCGTGCATAAAAACCTCTCCCGAGTGAACGCTCTTGAATCGAACGAGGACTTTAAGGCTCTGGGAGGCTTGATCCAGAGCTTGGAAAGAGTATCTGCCCTGGAGTTAGGTTCGGCCGCGGCGCAGAACGGGGACGTGGTTGAACTCACCTCGGTAGTGGACGAATTTCGGATACTGATCGAAGCCGCCTACCACGAATCGAAGATCGATGTGCACTGGGACGTTCAGGAATCATTGCCATTGGTCTGGGCTGACCGCTACGGACTGATTCAGGTTTTCCTAAATCTCGCCAAGAACAGTCGCCGGGCTATGGCCTCAAGCAAGAAGAAGGAACTTCGTATCACGGCGCAGAAGGGAAATGAGGCGGTCACAATTCGATTCGAAGATACTGGAACGGGTATCGCTGCACCGGAAAACCTGTTCCGCCCCTTTCAGCGTGGCGCCGAGTCCAGCGGCCTCGGTTTGTATGTTTCCAGGGCAATCATGCGCAGCTTTGGTGGTGACCTCCGCTACGAGCCAACATTGGAGGGCTGCCGCTTCGCTGCAGTCGTGCCCCTGGGCCACGCACAACAGAAGGTGATAAATGCCTGAAGCTGCGGCAAACACAGTGCGCCTGCTGTTGTTAGATGATCACACGTTGTTTCGAGAGAGTGCGGGGCGACTGCTCGCTGCGGAGCCGGGATTCGAGGTAGCCCATTGCGGGACAATTGGAGAAGGTCTCCAGATTCTGGAACGCAATAAGATCGATGTCGTACTCCTTGATTTCGATCTGGGGCAGAGTGACGGCCGGCAGTTTCTCCGGCTGGCAAAGGAACAAGGATTCCACGGAAAAGCGCTGGTCGTGACCGCGGGTGTGGAACCAGAGGTGGCTGCGGAGCTGATCCGCTCTGGAATCTCCGGAGTTTTTCGAAAACACGATTCCGCCGCATTGCTGACGCAGGCAATCCGCGACGTGATGGCTGGCAAGGTATGGCTGGAGCAGGAGCACCTGAATAAAGTCCTCAAACCCGAGGTAGGAACCCCTCAGGACAATCGAGCAAAGCCATTCACCGAGCGTGAGCGGCAGGTGCTCTCCTGCGTGTTCGAAGGACTTGCCAACAAAGAGATTGCGGCACGAATCGGGGTGTCGGAGAGTTCGGTCAAAGCAACATTGCAACAACTCTTCTCCAAGACTGGCGTGCGGACACGCAGTCAATTGGTGCGCATCGTCTTGGAACAACATCGAGAGCAGCTCTAGCACGAGAAGCCGCGAGAGGTGCGGGATGGCACACACGGAACCAGGACGCAGCGTTTTACTACTCGTCTTACTCGCAACCGTGGCTGTTGCCCCGACGTACGGACAAGCTTCAGCGCCCCCGCCCAGCTCGCCAGGTGAAAGCCAAAGGATCGGAAAGCTGCTTAGTGTACGAAAAGTTTTGGAAAACCGCTATTTTGTCAGCCGCTATCCTCAAATCCACTACTACATGCTTTATTTTGCAATTCGCGTTTCCGACCGAACATATTGTGGAGAGTACGAAACGCCCGTGATCGATGAGATTGATGATCTGTTTTCCGCGAAGGACAAAGAGGTAGAGCTTATTTTCCAGGGTAAGAGTCTCACGCTAAGAATGCCGCGCGGCCGGAAAATCAAAGCTCACCTGGTGAACGAAAAACAGTGCTAACCGCGAGGAAAGTCCCGAGCCGTTGACATCTGCTCGCCACCCTCAGGGTCACGCTTAGAACTCAAGGCGTGCTTGAAACGCGAGCATGCGTGGACTGCTATCGCCGCCCAACCCCACTCCCAGAAGTCCGGTCGGCGGTGAAGTTGTGTACGTAAGTGCTCCAAATCCAGTTTGTGTGGAAGGCTTTCCCGGAATCCCAGCCAGCGCCATGCTGGGAAGCCCAAAGTTCGGATGGTTGAATACATTGAAGAACTGGGCCTCTACTCTGAGCTTCACCCGCTCGCGCACCGGAAACCATTTCGTGAGATAGAAGTCATTCCAGACAAAATCGGGGCCGCGCAGGGCGTTGCGGCCGAGGTTTCCGAATTGGCAATGCTCTGGGTCATCGCCCCCGTAACACTGTCCAGTGCTCGGATCAACGGCAGAAACAAACGCGGCCGGATTGAGCCACTGGAGGGTGCCCGGTTGGGTTATACCAGCGACGGGATGATGCTCGTAGAGCGGGACGCCAGGAACCAAGCTTGCGAACTGCGGTCCACTGCCTTGCACAATGCCATTTCCGTTGGCCGAATAGGGTGTGCTCAGAACGGAGAACGGCACCCCACTGTGCCAGAACATGGTCCCAGAAATCTGCCAGCCGTTGAGCACGTGCGCCAACTGGTGATTCCGAAGGTGGATGGGCAACTGATACACATATTCGGCGTTGAGGTTGTGCCGGATGTCATAGTCGCAAGGACCGTAATCGCGGGCCAGTTCTCCCGGCAGCGGAGAAAGAATCCCTCCCGCGGAGAACTGAAGGAATCCTCCATTCGAGACCGTATCCATACAACGGCTCCAGGTGTAGTTGACCTGCCCCTGCAGGCCGTGCCCCAGGCGCTTCATCGCGGTGAGTTGAAGGCCGTTGTAATGACTGTTCTCGCCGGTGGCAAGCTGGGTTACCGCGCTGAATCTTGGATCAGTTGGCTTTAAGTACGGAAATGGCGCAAAGCAGCCCTGGCAAACCGTTTGGTATCCGTTGACTTGAGTTAGGTAGGGCTGGTTCACAGCGCGCGTTCCCACATATCGTGCCAGCAAACTCGCCGTGGTTCCGAATTGATGTTCAATTCCTAAGCTCCACTCCATGAAGTACGGAGCATGCAGGGTACCAGTGGGCACCGCTGTGATTGCGACGGGTGGGAGGCACGTGGCGGGATCTGCCTGCGGGGACGCGCACGAAAGCTGGCCCTGAGGGAATCCGGAACTAAATCTTTGATTTGCGGCGACAGTTGCATCCACTGCACTGTTCGGCACTACCGGAGCGATGGCAGTCCCGCCGACTGTACCCAGCAGACCTCCCTGGAAAGTTTTGTCGTAAGGCGGATTCGTACCAACCAAGTCGGCAACACTGCCCGGCAAAATATCACTGAAAATTCCGAAACCGGCTCGCAGCACAGATTTGGGCTCAACCTGCCAAGCGATCGCGGTTCGCGGCTGCAGAATGGCCAGCGGTGTGGACGAAAACAAATTGCCGAGATGAGTCTGGATGGCCGCATTTAACGGTTGATTCACATCATGCGAGATCGAACTGAAAGAACCGTCCAGACGCGCGATTTGATCGTGTGGATTGAGCGGGTTCGAATTGAATGTGTCGCGTACGCCGAATGTCCAGGTAAGCTTCCGCGTCACTTTCCAAGTGTCCTGCGCATATAAATCGAGATTGAGGAAGCGGAATGGTTCGTTCGCCGACAAGGGAAAAGTCTGGGTTGCGGTAGATGCCACTCCATAGATGAATTGCGGCAGAGTCGTATAGGCCACGGTTGGAACTGTACCTTGCCCGAAGTCATAGTCATTCAAGCGAAAGATTCGGGTGTTCGTGCCAAACCGGAGTTCGTGAGCACCATGGCTCCAAGCGAGGTTGTCGTTGATGAAGAAGCGAGAGGCTCTCCGGCCCTGTACCCAAGTATTGTCGAGCCCTCCAATTGTGGTGAAGGGTGCATTGGCACCACTGCCCTGCAAAACAATCGGAAATGCCGCGAGCGTGTTCTGCAAGTTGGCAGGCCCAAACAAGCTTTCGTACCATGAAAACGCTGGATTGAAGTAGTTCACCAGATTTTGTAAGAAGACGTGGGTGTAGCCCGCTGCGAACGAGTAGAGAGGCTGAGGAGAGACCGCATCAAACAAAGAGTTGATCGGATCTGTGTAAGCGGCTTGTACACCCGTGTCCGCCTGAAAACGAAACCAGGTCGTGTCTTTTTGGTTGATGTTGTAGTCGACCCGGACCGTCTGCACCTGTTCGTGGTCATCGCTGGAGTGCGACACACTTTGCCGGTTCGCGCAACCGTTTCCATTCGGTGGATTGCCCGAGGCCGAAGTGCCGTCCGCGTTCAATGGACATCCGAGCACCGCGAGAGGCGTTCCGCCGGTGTTCCCGTACAGGGAAAACATCTTTTGATAGAACGAGACTGACTGCGGCGACGGCGCATAGGCTGATCCGGTTACGGAGTCGGTTCCGCCCAGTGGGAGTTGCTGCAGCACGTACTGCTGGAATGCCGCGCTGGGAACTGTCGTGGGCGTCACGATGGGCAGCGCGATCCGAACCCATTCGCTGTCGAAGAAGAAGAAGAGTTTGTCGTGCGCAATCGGCCCGCCCAGACTGCCCCCAAAATGATTGACGGTCGCTCCGGGCTTGTGATTCCCCGGGGTTGCATTGGTGAAGTAGTCGGCTGCATTCAGCCGAGCACCATTCCACAGTTCGTAGAGATTCCCGTGAAACTGATTCGAGCCCGACTTGGTGACGTAGTTGACCTGGGATGCGCCATACCGTCCTTGATCCACGGCATAGGAAAGAGTATTGACGGTCACCTCTGAGATGGAATTCAGCCCCAGCACGAGATTGGTGGAAAGGCCGCTGTTGAGGTTGGTAAGCGGATCGTTCGTTTCCAGCCCGTCAACGATGTACCCATTGGAGAGGGCAGGCAGGCCGTTGAATTCCACATTGCCGTAGCCGTTTGTACCGCCAACAAAATCATTGCCGCTGCCTGCCGTGTTGATCAGGGCGCCCGGTGCAAACTGTAGCGGGTAGGTGAGATCACCACCCGGATTTGGCAGATCCTCTAGGGCGGAGGCATTCAAGGTGGTGGATGTGTTGGCATTTTCCGGATTGATCAGCGGAGCCTCGCTGCTCACCTCGACTGCTTCATTGAATCGGGCAACCTTAAGAGTGAAATCCACGGTTTGTTTCTGGCCCAGACCCGAAACGACGTTGTCATTTTGCCCCGGATCGAAACCTCGCGCTTCCACTGTGACCGAATAGGTACCTGGCTTTAATTGAGGAAAGTTGAACCGGCCTGCGTCATCGGTCCTGGCGCTACGTTTCAGACCGGTTTCGTGATTGGTGATCGTCACGGCGGCGCCCGGCACAAAAGCGTTAGTTGCGTCCTTTACCTCGCCGACGATCGCACTGGTGGTTTCGCCTTGTGCCAGTACTCTAACCGGAAGAAGACACGCCACCGTCAGCACAAGAAAAGCAAAATGCGCTGCCCGCGCCATGAATACCCCACTTGTCTGCCCTGGAGCGGCAAAGGTCACTGGTCTGATCTATTAACCAGAGATTATTATCATTAGTTAACCACAGTTAATACGAACAGGCAAGGATGGATTGGGGGCTGGCAGCGGCAGTGCGCACAATCACAATCGCTAGTGTTTATGCGGGGTAAAAGGATGGCGGAGAGAGTGGGATTCGAACTCGACCGCCTTTTTTAAAAATCAGTAACTTACTAAGTTTTCAATGATATAAAAGCAAAGAAAAAACATGAATAAAGGGTTTCTAGCACAGAATTAGCACGGGAATTTAAGGGCTTTACGATTGGGGTGTAATCTGGGCCGGAACGGTTTGAGGGATGATGAGTGAAATCGCCTGACAACGACATTTGTCTCCGCCAAGAAAATTTTAGCGCTGTGCTTGCAATGCGCGACCCTTCTGACATAACATGCCTCCGCTTCGCCTTCCCTCTTTTCTCCGGGCCCCTAGACCGCTTCTGGCGTATTCGCCATGTCAAGGAGACTCCGATGTTTTCCATCGTGTCACTGCGGCGCAGCGCCGCTGCAAGCCTATATTTCGTCCTCGCATTCTGCAGCTTCACATTCAGTCAGACCCTCACGGTGCTTCACACCTTCCACGGGCCCGACGGCGAAACTCCACTCGGTGGATTGATTCACGGATCAGATGGGTATTTATATGGCACCACAGACTTCGGAGGGAAACTAGGATGTGGAACGGTTTTCAAGATCAGCCTGTCCGGAAAGTTCAAGTCCATCTACAGCTTTGCGGGCGGGAACGACGGATGTGAGCCGGCAAGGTCGGTGATCCGTGACACGGCAGGGAACATCTATGGCACTACTGAGGCAGGCGGCCCGTCGAACCTTGGAACCGTTTTCAAGATCGACAGCACCGGGCACGAATCCGTGCTCTACGCTTTCACCGGAGGAAGCGATGGTGAGTATCCCGACAACGATCTGGTTCGCGATAAAAGCGGGAATCTCTACGGGACGACAATTGCCGGAGGAGATGGAGGTGCCGGAACTCTCTTCAAAATCGACACAAAAGAGAAAGAATCAATTGTTTACTCATTCACTGAAGACCCGCAAGGAGAGGGCGGTGCTGCTGGCGGCCCGATCATAGACTCTTCGGGAAACCTATACGGAGCAGCGCAAGGCGGGGCGCATAATTCAGGATGTATCTTTAAGATCGATTCGGAGGGAAACTTCACGGACTTGTTCGATTTTGGGGTTCCCCCCAGCCCGAACGGCGATGTCCCGGCCAGCGATCTCACCTTCGGCCCGGCAGGAATTCTATATGGCACCACCTCTGCTGGCGGCGACTTGAACTGCTCTAGTGCGGGTTGCGGGACCGTATTCGAGTTTAGCAATGGTGTTGAGACTGTCCTGCACGCGTTCGGGCCACCTCCGGCGGATGCGTCGACCGTCAGTGGGCCATTGGACCGGGACTTGGCCGGTAATCTATATGGCGTAGCATCTGGCGGTATCGTGAACTCTGGCGCCATATACAAGGTGGACTCCTCAGGCAATGAGACTGTGCTCTATAGTTTCACTGGCGGGACTGACGGAGGCACTCCGTGGGGCCGAGTTTATGTAGACTCAACCGGAGCTGTCTTTGGCACAACTCTCTTCGGCGGCAACTCCATGAATGATGGTGTAGTTTTCAAGTTCAATCCCTAAATTGCTATCTCAAGAAGCACGCCCATCACGGGCGGGGGCGGTTCCAGAATAGATAACAATAATAAGTTGTGACCACGATTCATTCGTCCGAAGGCCCACCATCAGAGGGCCAAGTCCCGAATTGGCGAGAAATCGCGATTACACTCATTGACATGAATGCTCATTTGTTTGCAATAAAGTTTCTTATTTTGAGAAATTAACGTTCATGTAAGGTTGGGAAACAGCGGGCCTTTTGGGGAAACCTCTTTCAAGATTTTGACCCACCCTACCCCTGCTTGGCTGCCATGGCGTCCGCGATACGCTTGAACGAGTCCGCGATGCTGTTCAGTGCGTTTAGTGCTTCTTCCGGAATATGAATACTAGCCGGTGCGTTGTCACCGTCGCGTGCCTGTGTGACATAGGTGCTCACTACGCTTGTCAGCCCGTCCAACGCCTCTAGCACAGCGGCAGTGCGCACAATGACAATCGCTAGTGTTTATGCGGGGTAGAATGCTGGCGGAGAGAGTGGGATTCGAACCCACGTTAGAGTTTCCCCTAAACACGCTTTCCAAGCGTGCGCCTTCAGCCACTCGGCCATCTCTCCGGCTTGATTCGGATGGAAGGAAAACGATTCTTTAGAAACTGTCGAATCTCGTGCTTCCTAATTCTATGGGGATGTCGTTGATACCGCAACTTGAGGAGCTACAACCTGTGCGAAGAAATTCTTAAGAGAGCTTCTCAGGAGTATCGGCTGGAGTCGAAGGAGAAACCGCGGAGCTGCCCGAAGCCGATGCGCCCGCTGCCGCCGCACTCGCTGCGGTGCCGTTGTTGGCTGCCGGTGTCGGCAACGCCGGCACTTTTGTGTTGTCCACGACATGATGATTCAAGCAATAGAGTGCGAGTTCCAGGCGGTCTGCTACTCCAAGCTTGTCATATACTTTGCGCAGGTAATTCTTCACGACCTGCTCTGTCGTACCCACCCGCAGAGCAATCTCTTTGTTCTTCATGCCCTGGGTGACGCACGACACAATCAATGTCTCTTTCGGTGTGAGCTGCACTTTCGGACGCGCTCCAGTCGTGCGGGTATTCTGGTTGCGGTACGCTTCCATCACCCAGCGAACTCCTTGGCTGTCAAGCCACGGTTCCCCGGCCATCACCTTGCGCAGGCATTCGACCAGCAACTCAGGTTCAACTTCACGCGACACGATGCCGTGAGCGCCGCGACGGAACAGTTCCAGCGTCAAATCTTCGTCCGCCCCCGGCGTCACCACCACAACTCGCAACTTTGGATTCTGGCGCAACAGATCCGCCACTGCTTCCACCGGAGTCGGCGTAAGAGCAGCTTCGAAAATGAGCACATCGGCGGAGAACTTCGCGACTGCGGATTGGGTTTGCGGCAACGTTTCAGCCTGCCCAACGACCCGGATATCATCTTCAAGCGCGAAAATTTTTCGTAAGCCGGCGCGGAAAATGGCCTGGGTATCGGCCAAGATCACGCGGACAAACTGCCCCTTGTCCTCGCCTCCTCCGAAATTTTCTTCCACGCTAACCGGAATGGTAGCCATTCGTTCCCTTGCGCCTAGATCCGCTCAAAATGGTATTCGTCGATCACCACACCGACGCCGCGGCGTCCGCGATCGTCAAAGCTGCGCACGACTCGCCCGCGGCAATCAATCTGTACGTTGCGTCCTGAGCCAACCACCTCAGCCGGCAGCAAAATCGTGAAGTCCACCATCGATCCCACCGGCACATCTTTATCCATCGCAAACAGCACGCCGTTTGCGGAGATGTTTTCGGTTTCTGCCAGGTACGCGCTGCCCTGCGTTTTCACCGACGCTGAAAGATGCAGCGGAAATCGTGCCGCGCCCTGCATGTCTTCATACTGGGCCGCGCTCATCTGCGCCTCGGTCATCGGTGCTGTGCCTTCCGCTGCCACGTTTGGAGCGACCTTCCTTCCGACCACGCGCTGCGCGGCCTTTCTGCTCAACTCAAGGGCAGCGTACACCCCGGAATCAAACAAACAAAGTTACCGAAGTCATGGAACAAGCGGGGGTTAACTGCTTTTCTTTGAATGGATTAGAGGATTTTTCGAATGCAGAGTTGAACCTGAAACAGACCGTCCCGGCCCGTCATTTTCGGGTCAATTCCCGGTCAATTTCCGGCGATCTTCGGAGTTCACGGGCTGTGAGAAGCGTAAGGGGAATTCCGCGCCACCGCCGGGATCGACAAAATGCCATGGGCTAAATGCCCATTGCTGCTTAGAACTTCGTTACTTCCGTAAAGTTGAAATCCCGAACCTTCATCGCCGGGACCACCATGTCAAACGACTCTTCTCCACACGACCGCACCGGGACACTCATCGCCTCTACATTCGACAGCATGTGGATCAGACTTTCGTTCAGCCGGAAGTTGCGCACTCCGCCCAGCACGCGTCCATTCTCGACATAAAACGTTCCATCGCGCGTCATCCCGGTCAGCATCTTCTCGAAGGGCTCCACTTCGCGTATGTACCAAAGCCGCGTGACCAGAATTCCACGCTCGGTCGACGCAATCATCTGCGCGACCGTCTGCGGATCTCTTACAGGAGAGAACACGATGTTCTGCGGCATCTCTCCCATCTCGTTCGGCAGCGAAAAGCCGTGGCCGGTCGGTTCGATCGGACCAACCTTGTCTTTATATTCGGAACGCTTCATCCTCTCAGCCGTCGCACGCGCATACACCACGCGGTTCACAACTCCGTTTTCAACCAGTGCAACTCGCTGCCGACGAACGCCTTCTCCGTCAAACGGACATCCTGTTTGCAAAGGATGCGCAACATCGTCACAGATCGTGACGTTGTCGCCGAACAATTTCGTGCCGATCCGTCCCGCCAGAAACGAACGCTGGTCGAGGATCGCCATCCCGGAGTAATCCCAAAACATGAATCCGACAATGTCGAGCACCGCGGCCGGCTCCAGAATCACGGTGTACTTCCCTGCCGGAATCTCTCGTGGATTCGCGGAATCGACGGCCTTCTTCGCGGCAACTTCGGCAAGCATCACCGGGTCGAGATTCGCGATGTCGGGCGAATTTGCTTTCTGCCATCCGGAAGAATCCGCGGCCAGCATGGTGATCGAAACCTCCGCTGAGGTCTGGATATGCCAGTTACCTAATCCGCGCGAGTTGAAAATTCCTTCAAAAGACTCCGCGCTGGAAAAAATCCCCGCCGTCGTAAGCTTGTGCCGATCGGCGACACCGACAATCTTTCCAACGCCATCCGCGCGAAACTCGGGAGTGATCGCCGCGGTCTGTGGGAAGTGCCGCGACGGTACCTGTGCAGAGCTGCGCGCTTTGCCGGAAGCCTCCTCGGAACCAGGCATCGGCAGCAGGTCAGGATCCGAATGCTGCACTTTGGCCAGGCTCTCCGAGGACCGAACGACCTGCCGCAAACTTTCATCATCCAGCCTGTTGGTAAACGCCCGCGCCGTCTTGCCTCCAAATGCAGTGCGCACGGAAACAACGTGATTTTCCTCCGCGACATTCTGGTGGATGGTGTTATTGGCGAAACGAGTTAGCGCAAACCGGCCGCCAGAAATGTAGACCTCGACCTCATCCGCGGATGACAATTTCCGGATGCGGTCGAAGATGTCTCCGGCTTGTTCTTTCGTGAGCATTTTCAGCACTTGCTTGGAGCTTCTGATGTGACTCGGTGTCTCCGTGGTGACTAATTCCCTTTAAACGCGCTTCCCACCTTGATCCCCCGAAACCGTGACGGCGCCGCTCCGTGGCCCGTCCCCATCACCTGCTGTGGTTGTCCCTTGCCGCAATTCGGAGTTCCCCACAGGGTCCACTCATCGCGCGAGCAGATTGCGTCCAATGAATTCCAGAATTCGGTGGTGATGCCGGAATACGACGGATTCTTTACCATCCGAAGGCGCTTGCCGCCTTTGATCTCCCACCCAATCTCGCAACCGAATTGAAAGTTGTAGCGCTTGTCGTCGATCGACCACGATCGGTTCGTCTGCATCAGAATTCCGTGATCCGTCGATGCGATCAGTTGTTCGAGAGTCAGCGCTTTTTGCCCCGGCAGCAGACTGATGTTCGTCATGCGAATCATCGGCAGCCGGTTCCATCCTTCGGCGCGCAGCGTTCCGCCCGATCGGTTCTCGCCAATCGTGTGGGCGGTTTCGCGGGAACTTAAATAGCCCGTGAACAGCCCATTCGTGATGATAGGCGTGCACTGTGCCGCCACGCCTTCGTCATCGTATCCAAAAGTTCCCAGCCCGGGGCCATGTTCTTGCGTCGCATCGGCTACTACGTTCACCAGGTCGCTTCCGTAGCGTAAAGTTCGCAGCTTGTCGAGAGTCAAGAACGAAGTTCCGGCAAAATTCGCCTCCATCCCCAGTACGCTATCCAGTTCGATCGGATGTCCCACCGATTCGTGGATCTGCAATCCCAGCTGCGAGCTGTCGAGAATCAGATCGAACTTCCCTTCGGGACACTGGTCCGCCTTATGCAGCGCGACTGCCTCTTCCGCAATTCGCCGCGCATTCTCCACCAGCTTCAATTCCTCGATCAGTTCGTATCCTTTGTTCTGCCACTGCCCGCCAAATGAATTTGGATACGACCGCTTCTGAATCTCATTCCCAGCAAACGCATACGCTGCGTATCCCGCGCCGGTCGAGAGTTTCGTCTGATGAATATCCGCTCCCTCGGACGAAACGAACCACTGCTCCTCGCGGTTGAAATTGAGATTCGCCTCGGCGAGCGTGATGCCCGCAACGGCCCGCAACTCGGCGTCAATCTTCAGCAGCAATTCGATGTTCTGTTCGACAGATACCGTGAACGGATCGATCTTGTAGGGCGTGGCCCAATCCGCAACCGCAGGCTTCTCGGGAGCGAGACGAACATCCTCTCGCTTGACGCGCGCCGAGGCCCGCGCGATCGCAACCGCTTCCGCCGCGGTTGCCTCTACGGCTCCGCGCCCCAACTCGGCGGAAGCTGCGAATCCCCAGGCCCCGTCGGCAATCACGCGTACGCTCATGCCCACGGACTCCGAGTCCAGCGCGCTTCCGACCTTCCCGTTCTTCGTGGTCAGAGCGCGGCTCCGCTGCGCAACCACGCGGACATCGGCATAGCTGGCCCCTCGCGAGGAAGCGATGTTCAAAGCCCAGTTGGCAACGTGTTTCATGCGAAGAACTTCAATCTAACACACAGCGGAGATGGCAACTTTCGCTCAATGATTCCCAGACTCTTTGCCTAGCGGACAGTTCAAGCATTGCTGATCGTGGAGGTGAAAACGGTTGGATCGTGTTTGATAGCTGCAAAATCAAAATAGCGAAGAAGTAACATTGCTATGGCGTCGCGTGCGCCTCATCGAGCGCCTTCTTCACTGCGATCAATTCCTTCAATACGCCGCGCAGCTTGGTCGACTCCAGCGCGTTCGCGCCGTCCGATTTCGCTTCCTTCGGATTGTCGTGCACTTCCATAAACACACCGTCTACTCCGGCCGCCACGGCCGCCCGCGCGAGTACGGGTATGAATTCCGGCTGACCGCCGCTCACCGCCGGCCCTTTATCGTCGGCCTGTGACGACGGCAACTGCACCGAATGCGTCGCATCGAACACCACGGGAGCGAATTTCCGCATGATCGCCAGCGACCGCATGTCGACGACAAGGTTGTTGTATCCGAAACTTGCACCGCGCTCTGTCAAGAAGATCTGCGTGTTCCCTGCGTCGCGGCACTTCTCGACCGCATGCCGCATATCCCAGGGCGCGACAAACTGGCCTTTCTTGATATTGACGACACGACCGCTCAGCGCAGCCGCCACGACCAGATCGGTCTGGCGGCTGAGGAACGCTGGAATCTGCAAGACGTCAGCCACTTCTGCAACTTTGCCTACGTCGGCCGCCTCGTGCACGTCGGTCAAGATCGGCAGGTTCAACTGGTCTTTGATCTTCTTCAGAATGCGCAGGCCTTCCTTCAGGCCGGGCCCGCGGAAGCTCCGAATCGAGGTCCGATTTGCCTTGTCGTAGCTCGCTTTGAATATCAAAGGAAAATCCAACGCACGGGTCACGCCCTTGATGATCTCCGCCATCCGGATCGCGTGCTCTTCGTTCTCAATGACGCATGGCCCGGCGATCAGGAAGAGATCGCCGGAACCAACGTGGATATCCCCGACTTGGAAGGAAATGCTCATCGGCTTGCGATGGTTCGAATCTTGACGGTCGTCATGTCCGATCCCGGCTAGACTCTTACCTTCTCCGGGCGGTGAAACATCTCGACGGCAGCCGTGTCCTTTTCCGCGCGCCGCTTCAGCCCGTACTCATAGGCCGCGCCCACGAACGTGCTGAACAACGGATGCGGCTCGAGCGGCTTCGACTTGAACTCCGGATGGAACTGGCAGCCAATGAAATGCGGATGATCCGGCAATTCCACCATTTCCACATAAGTCCCGTCGGGCGTCGATCCGGAAATGCGCAATCCTGCCGCAGTCATTGGCTCTTCGTATTCGCGATTGAACTCATAGCGATGGCGGTGCCGCTCGCTGATCTCCGACTTCCCGTAAATCCTGTACGCCAGCGTGTCGGGCTCAATCTTGCAAGGCCAAGCTCCGAGCCGCATCGTTCCGCCGAGTTCCTCCACGCCGCGCAACTCGCGCAGCTTATAGATCACGCGGTGTGGCGTCGCCGGATCGAACTCGCTCGAATTCGCCTCCGCCAGTCCGACAACATTTCGCGCAAATTCAATGCACGCTGTCTGCATGCCGAGGCAAATACCGAAGTATGGGACCTTCTTCTCGCGCGCATACCGGATCGCCTTCAGCATTCCTTCGATGCCACGTTTGCCAAAGCCACCCGGAACCAGAATTCCGTCATACCCTTCAAGCTGCGCCTCGAAGCTGTCTCCTTCCGCAGTTTCCAAGCCCTCGGCCTCGATCCAATTGATCTGCAGCTTGAGGTTGTGGGCTAGCGATCCGTGCACCAATGCCTCTTTTAGGGATTTGTACGAATCTTCGTACTCCACATACTTACCGACGATTCCAATCGTCACCGTGTCCTTCGGGTTGTACACGCGGTGGACAATGTCTTCCCACTTCGACAGGTCGCGATCCTTCGCTTCCAGGTGCAGATTCTTCAGCACCAGGGTGTCGACGCCTTCATTGGCGAACACCAGTGGCACTTCATAAATGGACGCCACATCCTTCGCCGTGATGACGGCCTCATCGGGCACGTTGCAGAACAACGCGATTTTCGATTTGATGTCCTTCGCCAGAAACCGGTCGGTGCGGCACAGCAGGATATCCGGCTGAATTCCGATGCTCAGCAATTCCTTCACCGAGTGCTGCGTCGGCTTGGTCTTTAACTCCTGCGCCGCCGCAATAAAAGGAACGAGCGTCACGTGTACAAACAAAGTGTGTTCGCGGCCCAGTTCCTGCCGCATCTGACGGATCGCTTCCATAAACGGCAACGACTCGATATCACCCACCGTGCCGCCAATCTCGACGATTGCCACATCGACGTCCTGCGCCACCTTCTTCATGGCGGCCTTGATCTCATTGGTGACGTGGGGAATCACCTGCACCGTCTTGCCGAGATAGTCCCCGCGCCGCTCCTTGGCGATGATCTGCTCGTAGATCCGCCCGGTTGTCCAGTTGTTGTCGCGGGAAAGTTTGGCGTGCGTGAAGCGCTCGTAGTGACCAAGATCGAGGTCCGTTTCCGCCCCGTCGTCGGTCACGAAAACCTCGCCGTGCTGAAACGGCGACATTGTTCCGGGATCCACGTTCAGGTAGGGATCGAACTTCATGATGTTGACCTTCATCCCACGGCTCTCCAGCAGGCAGCCGATCGAAGCCGCGGCCAAGCCCTTGCCGAGTGAAGACACAACTCCGCCGGTTACAAAGATGTACTTCGCTGGCATCTCTTCCTCGCTCTAAATTGTTTTTGAAAAATGGTGCAGGTGGGGTGCACGATCAATTATGGCAGAAAAGTGCTGTGGAAGAAATGGAAGAAATTGTCTCATCCAGAATTTTTCCTTCGTGCGCGCCCTCGTTTCCTTCGTGGTTCCAGATTTCTGCGTTTCTAGCACGATTCTCTCTCGCGTTGACTATCTCACTGAGGTCAGCGAGAATACTTAAGGCCGTCCGCAACGGACAGCTCGTAGTGTCCCCCAAAACAGTGGGCCTGTGGCGCAGCTGGGAGCGCGCTTCCATGGCATGGAAGAGGTCGTCGGTTCGATCCCGACCAGGTCCACCAAATCTCTCGACCTTATTGATATCTGGAGCTATTCGGTTGCATTTCCCCAGATGCTCTCGATCTCGTCTCAAGCTGCCAGCACTTCAATCTGCCATAATTGCCTCCAATGTGTGGACGCTACCGGCTCTCGCGTAGAAAACAAATTATCGAGGAACACTTCGACACGGTCTCCGGCGAAGAAGACTGGACTCCGCGCTACAACATCGCGCCCACGCAGCCGGTCCCCATCATTCGCCAGCACCCGAAGATTCCACAGCGCGAATTATCATTAGTTCGATGGGGACTCATCCCGTCGTGGGCCAAAGACGCTTCCGGCGGCGCGAAGATGATTAATGCCAGGTCGGAAACGGCTGCCACGCAGCCAGCTTTTCGCGATGCGTTGAGAACTCGCCGCTGCATCATCCCGGCCGACGGATTTTATGAGTGGCAGAAAACCGGCAAGATCCGGCAGCCGCACTGCTTTGAAGTCGAAGGCGGACGGTTATTCGCGTTCGCTGGACTTTGGGACCGCTGGAGGGGTGTCGATGGAAAGACGGTGGAGACGTGCTCGATCTTAACGACGACGGCGAACGCTGTAACCTCGGTCGTTCATGACCGGATGCCGGTCATCCTGTATGAGGACAGCTATGATCTTTGGCTCGATCCTGGAATGCTCGATGCAAGCACGGCATCCGGCCTTCTGAAGCCTTACGACGCTCAACGGATGCGTTGCTATCCGGTGAGCACCCGTCTCAACCGCGTACAGAACGATGATGCCGAATGTGCCGAGCCATTCGAGTGCGGACCGACTCCGCAGGGCCGGCTGTTCGCCTAATCATCGTGCCGAATCCTGAGAACGAAATCGTACGAGGGCGAGTTGCAACGGCCAGTCACGGGCCACTAGCCTCAGCCGTGATGCTTTCCGCCGCCATGGCCACCAAAGTGGCCGCCGCCGTGCGAGTGGCCGCCGCCGAAACTCTTTCCGCTGGCGTGGAAGCTCTTGGGGGCATGTCCGCCGCCGCCCATATGAAAGCCCCCGGAGCCCCGGCTGGTCATACTCTTCGGCTCGCGCCCGCCACCAAACAAATGGAAGCCACCCGAGTGCGCTTGCTTTCCGGCGGCGTGTGAAAGCTCCCGGCTCGTGAAATCCTTGCTTCCGAAATTGCCGTAAGATCGCCCTCCGAACCCGCCGCGATCGAATGCGGAGTTCGACGCTCGATACTCGGGCGCCGAACCTCCGCGGGGCATCCCAACCCCAGCACGGCTCCATTCCGTATTCCGATTTGAAAATGAGCTTGAGGCTTGGCGGTCGAACTGCTGCCTGCCTTCGGATCCTTGAATGCGGTTGTAGGCTTGATGAGGCGTCCGGTCATATCCACTTCCAAAAGAGTGGAAGCCACGGTCGGAATTTCCGCGCCAGTTTTCCGCATATCGACCCGGGGCGCGTCCAAATCCTTCTCCGCGGTTGCCGTTGTATCCACCCCCGAAGCGGTGGAAACCGTCGGAAACTCGGTCGAAGCTACGCCGCTCAAACGCTCCTCTGCCCGAGTAGGCATAAAGACCATCGTGTCGAAATCCCCAATCAGCCACAGTAGAACTGTGCGAATAGTAGGCCGACTGGTGGAAGAACACGGACTGCGCCAACCAGTTCAACCCCCACGCCAGCCAGCCCCATGGCGTATGAGTGAAAGCGCTCATCGCGATTCCTAACCCGAACCGTAAAGGCGACGAGCCGAAAAATGATCCCAGAGCGCCCAGAAGCGAAAATCCTGGATAGGGGGAGACTTGATCTCCGTAAACCGTCCACGGGTTATAGGTCGGCACGTACACGATCTGTGGATTCGCCGGCATCAGCTGAATGTAGCCTTGGTTGTATTGCACCGAGAGCTGCGGAGTGCTTTGCAAGGTTCCCGCTGCCTGGGCACGCCGGCGCATCACCTGGACCGCTTCGAGCACATCTTGCGGCTGGTTGAAATAGGCGTTGCCCAAGTCCGTGGTCCACTGCAGATTTCGATCCATCTGCGCCAACACCTGGGGAAACGCCGTCAACGCTTTCACGCTCGGATCCCAGTTCTGCACGTCGGCGCCGTTCGCGATCAGTTCAGGGGGAGTGGAGCCTTGACCTTGCCGCCAACGGTCGGCGTCTGCTACTTGACCGGGATAGGTCGATGCCGCCAGAACTTGCGCCACCAGAGTGTCTGGATAGAGCGCGATAGGGGCCACGAGTTGTTCGAGTTGCCCGGCGTTGAGCGGCTGAACCGGACCTTGCTGCTGGCCATAACCCGATTGCTGCTCTGGAGTGTACGGTGCGTTGTATGAATCGCTCTGCGGCCAGCTTTGATCGCCGCCTGACATCTGTTGCGCGAAAAGCCGACCCGATCCCAGGAGAAGAACGAGAACGGCAACTACCAGCGCGGGCGAACCCCTGAGCTGCCACACAGAGCTGTTCCCGGCGACACGGGCCGGATGCGATGCGAGAAGCTGAAGTGAGGGTTGGACGAGGAAGCCTGGCAGCGCACGGTGCATTCCGGCACAGTTGAGGTTTCATAGTTCCTTTCAGGCGTTCGCTGTTAGATGAAGATGCAGGAAATCAGGCGCGAGATCAATCGCGGACAAGTCAATTCTGGATCAACTGCGAACTTTCTGAAAACACGAGAGTTTCGCGAGCAGATAAATCTGCCCGAGCTCGATTCCGTGGGCTTTGCAGGCCGCCAAGATCCGCCTGATGCTGGAGCCGGTGCGGTCGCATCGCTTTCCTCGCCGTCTCATCCAATCAGCATGAGCAATGGATTAGCAGTTTCGGTGCTGGACCTCGTGGGTATGCGAGCAGGTGAGTCAACGGGCAGCGCGATCGCCCGTTCCGTGGATCTGGCGCAACGCGTCGAGCAGTTGGGATACAAGCGCTACTGGCTGGCAGAGCATCACTCGATCCCCGGTTTAGCATGCTCTGCGACTTCGGTGCTGATCGGTCACATCGCAGCTGCCACCAAAGCGATACGAGTAGGCAGTGGCGGGGTGATGCTACCGAACCACGCCCCGCTGGTTGTGGCGGAGCAGTTTGGAACCCTGGAAGCTATGTTCCCGGGAAGAATCGATCTAGGGTTGGGACGGGCTCCGGGCGGAGATTTTCAAACCATGAGAGCGCTTCGTAGAACTCTGCAACAAACGGGTGACGATTTCCCGGCTCTTCTGGAAGAGCTCCGTACCTACCTGGGCCCCGAACGGCCCGGTCAAGCAGTGAAAGCGATTCCCGGGCAAGGAAGCAACGTTCCAATTTTCCTCCTGGGATCGAGCGGCTTCAGCGCGCAGCTGGCTGCGATGTTGGGATTGCCATTCGCCTTCGCGGCACATTTCGCACCTGAGTATCTTTATGCGGCTGCACGGCTCTATCGAGAGCGGTTCGAGCCAAGCGAGCTTCTGCAGAAACCACACTTCATGGTTGCAGTGCAGGTCATTGCAGCCAAGACAGACGCTTCGGCGCAGCGGTTGTTCACCACTCCGCAGCAACGTTTCCTTCGACTGATCAGAAACCAGCCGGTTGAGTTGTTGCCGCCCGTGGATTCCATGCAGCCCCTGTGGGAGAACGAATTAGAACGCGCTGCAGTGGAGAACAAACTGGGCGCGGCGGTCGTGGGATCGAACATAACGGTAAAGGCGGGACTCGAAAAGCTGGCAAGTGACACGATGGCCGACGAAGTAATCGTCGTGACCGATACTTACGAACATGAGGACCGACTGGAGTCGTATCGGCGGGTAGCGGAGGTCGCGTCGATGATCGAGGCGAAGTCTGCGGTGACTGTCTGAGGAGATGCATTCGCGCATCCTCAGCGCCGAATAGCGCCTGCCTGCGATGAAAGCCGTTTCCTTCTGGCAAACCAGAAATATACCGGTACGCCCAGCAGAATCACCGCCAACCCGGCGATCGAATCTCTGAGATTGCTCGCAAACGTGTAATAAAGTAAGACCGCCGCCGTCCCAATGAACAGCGCAGGCACGAAGGGATATCCCAACGTTCGATATGGCCTCTTCACATCCGGCTCACGCCATCGAAACACGAAGATTGTGCTTGCCGCTACCACATAGAATAGCCACTCGGCGAAGATAGCCAGCGAAAATAATTCCCGGAACGCCCCGCCCACCAGCACTAACACAATGGCTACCGCCCCCTGAATCACGAGAGCCAGCGCAGGCGTGTGAAATTTCGGATGAACCTCACCCAATGCCTTGAATAAATATCCGTCGCGCGCGACCGCAAACGGAACGCGCCCCCCACTCATGACGGTGCCATTCAAGGTTGCCAGCATGGAAATAATCATTCCGATCGAAACCAGAGAGATTCCGAGCTTCCCAAGTGCCGCCTCGCTCGCCGCGGACGCCGGAACTGCAGCCTGAGCAATCGCCGTAGCTGGAAGCGCGCGTTGAATGCCGGCATTCATTCCCATATAAAGCACAGCGACTAAACCTACTCCGGCAATCAGAGCGACCGGAATCGTCCTCTCCGGTCGCTGGATCTCTTCGCTCACCATGTTCAAATCGTTCCAGCCATCGTAAGCCCACAATGCGGCGACCAGCGCCGCCATGAATCCCGCCATTCCGCCCTTCGCGCCCGCAAAGCTGGTTCCGAAATTGCTCCACGAACCGCCAGCCGCGGTCAGCGCGATGAAGGAAATCCCGATGATCATCGCCACTTTCAGCACTGTAAACGCGAATTGAAAATTTCCTGCTTTGCGCACACCGACATAGTTCAAACCCGTGATCAGCACGTTTGCGGCAATCGCCACCAGATGGCCATAGTTGATGACCAGGACGCGGCTTGGCGTTACATGAAAGGAGAACAGCGTCAGCGGCAAGAAGCTGAACGCGGGAAACGTTCCTAGCACGCGCACAAGTCCTGCGGTCACGCTCGCAATCGAAGCCGGCTTCGCGATCAGAAACCATGTCCAGCCATAGAGAAATCCGGGCAGCGGACCATACGCATCCCGCACGTACACATATTCTCCGCCGGCATATGGCCGAACCGAGCCAAGTTCGGCGTATGTCAGCGCTCCAAAAAAAGACAGCAAGCCCCCAACGATCCAAGCGAGATAGACCAGACCGGCCGAACCGACGGCCTGCATCATTTCGGCCGGAACCAGGAAGATCCCGCTTCCGATAATCGTTCCCGCCACAATCGACGTCGCGTGCCAGGTATTCAGCCCGCGAACGAGTTCTGGACCGGGCTTCACGGCCGTCACCACGGCGCCGCCCATTCGGCCTCCTCTAAAAACAAGTGCACCATGTTGCAAGAAGCTGCACAGATAAGCAAACGTTGGCGGCCTCGGCTAGAGAACATCTTCTCATTTACACTCTGCCCCCCATGCCGTAAGCTCGTTCGGTTTTGGCGCTGCTTCTCCAAGCGAGCGCATTAGCAACATTATCTTTAATCTTTGTAATTCTTGGACCCAAAGGAACTTGCCACCATGTCACTTCGCTCCCCGAGTGTACGCGTGTCGGTTGTGCTGTCGATGTTCGCCGTCTGCGCCTCCCTGGCGACAGGCCAAGCCGTAACCACCTATCACGTCGACAACAACCGTACCGGCTGGAACTCGCACGAGACCGTGCTGACTCCCACCAATGTGGGCAGTTCTTCATTCGGCCTGCTGCATATGGTGGCCCTCAACGATCAGGTCGACGGCCAGCCGCTCTTCGTTCCTGCCGTGAACATCACCGCGGGAAACAGTCAGGGGCTGCATGATGTCGTCTACGTCGCCACCGAAGGCGACACCGTCTACGCGATCGACGCGGAGAGCGGCAAGGTTCTGCTCAACCCCAACTTCGGCAAGCCCGTCAGTTCTCCTCTCGGCTGTAACAACAACGGACCGAATGTCGGTATCAACTCCACACCCGTTATCGATCTGAGCAGCAACACTCTTTACGTCATGATTTACACCCAGGACACCACCGGCCCTGCCTACCGGATTCATGCTCTCGATCTCGGCAGCCTCACCGACAAGGTCACCGCACAATTGGTCGTCGCTTCTCACACACTGCTGGATGGCACGATCTTCAACTTCAATGCCACTTACCAGCGCCAGCGTCCCGGCCTGCTGCTTGCCAACGGCAATATCTATGCGGGTTTTGGCAGCTTCTGCGACTACTCCCCCAGTCTTTCCCGTGGATGGCTCCTTGGCTGGTCGACTGGTTCCCTGACACCTCTTCCCGCCAATCAGGTTCTCGACATCCAAGCAACTTCACCGGACGACTTCTTTCTCTCATCGATCTGGATGTCCGGCTACGGCCCCGCAACGGACGACTCCGGCAACATTCTGTTCGTCACCGGAAACTCCGACTACTCCGGAACGACTTACGACGGTGTCAGCAATATCCAGGAGAGTGTTGTCAAAGTCTCGTCTGACCTGACGACTGTCCTCGACTTGTTCACGCCTTCGAACCAGGCCTCACTCGATGAAACCGATGCCGATTTCGGCTCAGGAGGCGTCCTTGTTCTTCCCGACCAGCCAGGTTCCACCCCGCACATGGCGGTTGCTGCCGGCAAGGTTGGAAGTCTCTTCCTCATGAATGAAGATTCGCTCGGTGGATACTCCACCAAGAAGAACAACGTCCTCGCAACGTACAGCATTAACGGCTGTTGGTGCGGTCAATCGTATTTTGTCGATCCCTCCGACGGACTCGGCCGCGTTGTGACCAGTGGCGGACGCATAGTTCAGGTCTTCAAAGTGCAGACCTCGCCGAAAGCCGCATTGACCAAGGTTTCTCAGTCGCCCGCTCTCGTCAGCAGTGTGCAAGACCCGGGATTCTTCACCAGTGTTTCTTCGAATGGAACTTCGAATCCGATCATCTGGGCGGTTTCTCGGCCCACCAACACGCAAGGAAATCCAATCTATCTGTACGCCTTCAATCCTGAATCCATAACGGGATCTTCCATGAAGCAGCTCGCCAGAATTCAAGCCGGAACATGGCCCAACACCACCGGCAACTCCAATCTCGTCCCCGTCGTCACCAACGGAGAGGTCTTCGTAGCGAGCCACTCGCAGCTGCGAATCTTCGGGATCAAGTCGGGCCCAAAGAAATAGCAGAGAAAGTGGCGAAGGAATCTAAGGATGGATTTCGATGGGCGTGCCATCGGGTACCCCCGACCATATCTCGTCCATCTCTTCATCGGTGACCGCGATACATCCGTCGGTCCAATCCTTCAGTCGATGAGCCGCGCCCACCCATTTGTAGCCGTTCGGTAATCCGTGGACGAATACGTCGCCGCCCGGTGAGACGTGGCTGTCGCGAGCAGCCGCGCGATCGCGCACATTTGGATACGAGATATGAATCGACTTGTAGAACTGGCTATGCGCGTTGCGTGAATCCAGAATGTACATCCCTTCGGGAGTCTTGTGATCGCCCTGCCGGGTCTTCGGTCCGACTGGATTTCCACCCAGGGCAACCTTGTAACTCTTGATGATTTTCCCGCCGTTCAGCAATTGCAGTCGTGCGTTCTTTTTTGAGGACAACCACTCGGTCAGCGTGAAGAGGTGTGCCCGCCGATTGCCCCACACTGATCGCACATAGCACCGCAACGCACAACCCGGTGAACACTCGGATTCGCATCTCCCGGATTATAGATCGCTCGATTCGCCCGAAATGCTAGGCTGAGAGGGTGATATCTTCGCAGAATCAACTGATGTGGGGACGGTCGGGACTGTCGGGGCAAGACGAAGCCATGTCGCGCCCGCTGCACGCATTGCAACTCGCACTTCTTATTCTCTTACTGACTCTCCCCGCTTCCGCCGCCACCTGGACCGTCCGCGCTCAACCCGCAAAGCTGGTCAACGGTGCCCCGGTTCTTTTTCAAGTGAAGCCCCCTGTCAAGGTTACTTCCCTAAGGGGAACCTGGCTCGGACACCAACTCATTTTCAGCTACGACGCGCCCACGAAAACATGGTTCGCGCTGGCGGGTGTGAACTTCGAAACAGAACCTGGAAAATACACTCTTGCGCTGACAGGCGAGCAACTCATCGGCAAAGCCCCATTGACCTTCACGCACCCGTTCCTGGTTGCTGGCGCCAACTATCCAAAAATCAAGGTCGAACTCGCTGTCGGGAAGAAATTCACCGAGCCGACTCCCGAGCAACTCAAGCAAATCGACGAAGATCAGAAAACAAAGCAGGATTACCTGAACCGCGTCACTACCGATCGCGAGTGGGAAGGCAAGTTCACGGCTCCCGCCGACGCCGCGATCTCCGATGTCTACGGCTCGCAGCGCATCTTCAATGGAGTGGCGCAGCGCCCGCATTACGGTCTCGACTTCCGCGTGCCCACCGGAACTCCCGTCGCCGCAATGAATTCCGGAACCGTTCTGTTGGCGCGCTTCTTATATTTCGAGGGGAATTGCGTCTTTCTTGACCACGGACAGGGATTGCTGACTCTCTACTTCCACATGTCAGAACTTAAAGTAAAGGAAGGAGACGTAGTGAAACGCGGCCAACTGCTCGGGCTGAGCGGCGGCACTGGACGCGCCACCGGGCCGCATCTCCACGTGGCCGTCCGCTGGCAAGGCACCTACCTCGATCCCGCCCGCTTGCTGCAGCTACCTCTGCCGTAGAAACGCGGCGTTCTATGCCGCTCCACCCGACATTTTGCCCCTGCCGCGCAGTGCCTGGTTCAACTCTTCTTTCAATGCCAGATTCCGAATCAAGCGGTGCAAGTAATTCGGATGCACTCCCAGAATTCCCGCCGCCTCCACATAATTTCCTCGCGTCTGTTCCACCGCGTCGAGAATCAATTGCTTCTTCAATTCCTTCACGCTCGCGTGATATTTCCCTTCGTGGATCTCTTCCGGCGGCGTCTGCTCCAGTAAAGATTCTGGCAAATCTTCGAGCAGCACCGTATCCGACGAACCCATCACCAATGCCCTCTCGATCGCATTCTCGAGTTCCCGCACATTTCCCGGCCATTCGTAATTCACCAGCGCGGCCATCGCTTCGCGCGACACGAGCTTTGTCTTCACCTTGCACCGCTTCGCGTACTTCTCCACGAAATGACGCGTCAGCATTGGAATGTCGTCTCTGCGGTCGCGCAGGGATGGCATCGTCAGCCTCACCACGTTCAGCCTGTAATAAAGGTCCTGACGGAACTCCCCCTTGCGCACAGCCTCCTCTAAGGGGCGGTTCGTAGCTGCAATCAAGCGGATGTCAACCTTTATCGTGTGAGTCCCACCGACACGCTCAAACTCGCGCTCCTGCAAAACCCGGAGCAGTTTGACTTGCAGCGTCGGAGCCAGTTCTCCGATTTCATCCAGGAAGACAACGCCGCCATCCGCCACCTCGAGCCGCCCCTTCTTGAGACCGGCTGCTCCTGTAAACGCGCCCCGCTCGTGTCCAAACAGATCGCTTTCGAGCAGAGTCTCGGGAATCGCCGCGCAGTTGATCGCCATGAACGCCTTGGTATCGCGATGGCTGTTTCGATGAAGCGCGCGGGCCGCCAGTTCTTTGCCCGTGCCGCTTTCCCCCTCAATGAGCACAGTCGAATCGGTGGGCGCAACCCGTGCGAGAAACTGGAAAATCTCTTTCATTTTCGCGCTCTCACCCACCAGGCTCTGCTCCTGCCTGATCTCCGTAGTGAGCCGCTGGTTCTCCTGCTCTAGCCATTGCAGCCGCCGGGCGTTGTCGAGCGCTACCGCGGAAATTCCAGCAACCGCAGCCGTCAATTGGAGGTGATCCTCATGAAAGCGGTTCGCGGCGTTCGTACTGTCCAGGTAAATGCACCCGATCATCCGCTGAAACACGCTCAGAGGCACGCACAACAAAGACCGCACTTCCGAGGCCGCCAGACTCTCCACATCGCGCAATGCGCCGCTTGCCGCAACGTCGACGCCGAGAATCGCCACGTTCTCTTTCATGACCTGGCGAGCGATCGTACGGCTCACGCGCACCAACTGTGGCTGGCCGACCTGCCGCGTTCGGGCATACAGGCAGTTGAACTCCTGTCCCGCACCCTCCGCCAGAAGAATCGCACCTCGGCCCGCGGGCACCACCTCAAAAATCAGATCGAGCAACTGCGCCTGCAACTCCTCAAGATCGCGGATCGCATGCACCACCCGGCTGATCTTCAGCAGCGCATTCAAATTCCGCGCCACCTGCGAAGTCGCCGGGAGTTCCCGAAGCAGTCGCTCGGGCTGTAAATACACCACTTCTTTGGGATAAATGACTTTGGTTTCTGCAGTGGGGCGGCGATCATCGAATTCCACGCGGCTGACTGCCGGCGTCTGCTCGTCCTCGTCTAAGAGAAACAGGAACGCCGAGTCGCCGGTGGCGATCTCGTCCCCGTGTCGCAGCCATTGTTCTTTCACTGGCAGGCCGTTCACCAGGGTTCCGTTCCGGCTCTCCAGATCTTTGATCTGGAACCGGCCGTCCTCCCGGCGCAGCAAACAGTGCTTTCGGGAAACCGAAGGATCGATGACGGCCACCAAATTGGCTGGGTCGCGGCCAATCGTGGCTTCTCCGTCGGGCAGCGGAATGGTTGAGTCTTTCGAAGGTCCCGCTATCACCAGTAGTCTAGGCCGCAATCAGGTCTCCCGCTCCGTGCAGAACTTGATATCACAGAGCGAGCAGAATTGCATGCCCGACTTTAAGGATTTCCAATATCCGAACGGCTAGTCGACCTATCCGATCAGATAGCAATTCGATCGCCCCTGGTGGGGAATCGCCCCTGCGCATCAATCCTGCGGCAGCTCTAAATCATTGCAGGCCGAATGTTTAGGGCATGTTGCTGGGGTGATGCGAACGCCTTCTCCGATTGGAAACCCAAGTGCTTATCGTGAAAGTGCGGATGCTCGGCAAAAGCGATGGGGGAAGCGCTTTCGAGAAGTTCTAGCCGAGATCGCCGGTCAGAGGCTTGGGGGACCCCCTCATCAAGCTTCTGACCTTTTTTCTTGTGGAGGATGTTTTCTCGTGGAAGAGCAGCCCCTTTAGGGCCGCGATTACGTCTCTGAAGCACGGCTTTAGCCACAGCGCTTTGATCCCAAAGCTATCCCGCCACAGCCCCTATCGGGACCACAGGTTCCGCAACTACAGCTACTCCATCTCGATAGCTCACGGACCGGCCCGAGATCGCTGGCACTCTGTCCCCCGGCACTAGAATGCCCACGAGATTCAGCGGATCGGCTGCGGACAGCGTCAGCGTCTCTCCGCTCAGGGGCAGATTCCGCATCCCTCGAACCGACTCCACCGCGATGGGCAACGCAAACTGCTCTCCAAGAAATCCATCGACAAATCGTCCGCCGCGAATCTCTCCTCGGTCTTCGAGACGCCGGAAGCCCATCAGCAACTCCCGCCATGGGGGCAGATTCGATTCCCTTGCCAGCAGATCTCGGATGACGATTCCATACCTCCGCAAGAGCATCCAGCAGGCTGCCTCTACCGCCCGTGGGCGCTCCACCGCCGCGTCCGCATGCAGCAATGCCCACCGCCCCGCATTGTGCCGCGGCCGTGTCGTCTTTCCACTTCCCTGCCCCGCGCGCCGTTTCGGATCAATCAGCGACCGCAAGTTGTCGAATCCATCGGCCGTCACCAAGCCGCCAGCGACCAACTCCCATAGAGCAGTCTCAATCTCTGCTTTCAGTTTTCCCGTTCCGCGCACAATGTCGGCAAAGAATGAAGCTCCTCGCTGCCGCAAAAACTCCAGCACAAGCTGCGCCCCGTGGCTGAGCCCGCGCGAGTCTTCTGACGCAGGGTGTCCCGCTTCTCCCCGGTTTGCGGATGGGTGGGGATGCTGACGTAAAGCCATCCAGTCCGCATCCTCCCGCACAAAAAACGTAATCGGAGCCACGCTGGTCGGTATCACGCGTCTCTGCCGCGGCGCGCTCGAATCTTCCCCACCCGACTCCAACGTGGCCGGATGCGGTGACAACCGTCCCCACCCCACCGCTCCAGTCAGACAAAGCTGATCCAGCCATTTCGGATCGTAATCTGCGATCCGCCGCGACAAAACTTGACGCTCCCACGCATTGGCCGGAATCTCAAACCCCTGCAGCTGTTGCAGCACTTCCAGCGTCCCGCGCTCCCCGGAAACCTGCGATCCAGGAGCCACATGCTGCCATCGCGCCAGCCACCGCATGAACTGTGCCGCAGTAACAGGCTCAATCTGTTTCCGCAGCATTCCGACCGTCAGCCGATGGATCCGCGCCAGCAGCCTCCGCTCGCACCACTCCGTCTCTCGCGCCGCGACATCCGTGCGGACAGCCGACCCCGGCTGTCCGACCGAGTGCGGCTCGACTTCATGCAGAGCCGAAGCTCCCGTCCAACTCCCACCATTGCCGGAAAACTTGCCACGCAGAACGGTTCCGCTGGCCTCCATTCGAAGCAAAGCCTTTTCCACATCGGAAGCTGTCAGACCCAAAGCATCCCCGAGCTGCGAGGCGGTCACAGGCCCGAGATGTGACATCCATCCCGTCACCAGCGTAAGCAACGCGTCATCCCGTGAAATCTCACCAGTCTCAACGTCAGCCAACTCCTGTTCGATCCGAGCCGTAGGAAACAGCGCGCGAAAGCTCCTAGCTCGCTCCGCCGCAACCCAGTACCGTCGTCCATCTGCCCCGACAGCCAGTCCGGCCCGTCTCTGGTTCAGAAGTCTCTCGAAATATCCATGCCATTGGGCATTGCGAGTGTCCGGACGATCACATTCGTCCGTCCAGTCGAGTGAAGCTCGACTCGACTTCTCCGGCAGCGCCACCAGGGTATGCAAAACATCATGCAACTCATCCGCGTCCCGTACATCGGGCCAGGCCTCTTCCCTCACCTGCGCAATCGCATCCGGATCCAGCCCTCCTACTTCCTCCAGCACCGACTCCGGCAGCACTCGCCGCATGTTCACCGCGCGCGCCCGCCGCTCTTCCAAGGGAGCGTCATCCAGATACGCATACGGATTCGCATTCAAGATCTCATGTGAGAACTGCGACGGCACAGGCGTGTCGACAGCCAGAACGCGAATCTCCCCCGAAGCCATCCCGCTCAGCAGATTCTTCAGCCCCTCGATATCCATCGCTTCGGTGAGCACATCCTTCATGACTTCGCCCACCAGGGGATGATCGGGAATCTGCCGCTCGCCCTCGATGTTCTCAAAGCACGCCGCCGCATCCGGAAACACCGACGCCAGCAGATCATCCGACCGCATCCGCTGAATCTGTGGCGGAACTTTCTTGCCATTCTGAAATCGGAGCAGCGCCAGCGCCCGGTTCGCATCCCACCGCCATCGGGTCCCAAAAATCGGAGAATCCAGGGCGGCCTGCTCCAAAATCGGCTGCACCGTCTCCGCCTGCAGAAAATGGAAGACGTCACCCAGCGGAAAACTGTGCTGCTCCGCCAATGCGATGTTCAATCCGTTATCTGTGGCTGCTGCCTGCAACTCAAAATTGAATCCGCGGCAAAACCGCTTTCGCAGCGACAGTCCCCAGGCCTTGTTGATCCGCCCGCCGAATGGCGCATGGATCACCAGTTGCATTCCGCCGCCTTCATCAAAAAATCTCTCGGCGATCACGGTTGTCTGCGTTGGCACCGCCCCCAGCACAGCCCGCCCTTGAAGGATGTATTCAATCGACTGTTCTGCCCCGGAATCGTCCAGACCGCACTCCTCTTTCAGCCCACAGACAGCGGCCGCTACTTCCGGCTGAGTCGCCGAAAATCCGACTGGCGAAGTTCGGGGCAACCTCTCGCTGATCTTCTCCCGCAAGTCGCCGACGTGCGCCGACAATTCCTGCGTCCGTGCCGGAGCTTCACCTCTCCAGAACGGTACGGTCGGGGGCGCTCCGTGAGCATCCTGCACCAGCATGCGCCCCGAATTTGTTTCGATGCGATGGATCATCCACGAAGTATTTCCCAGCAGCATGATGTCGCCGCGACTACTCTCGACCGCGAAATCTTCGTCTACGGTTCCCACCACCACCTGATCCGGCTCCGCGACTACCGTGTACAGCGAATTGTCCGGAATCGCCCCACCACTAGTAATCGCCGCCAGCCGTGCGCCGCGACGCGCGCGCAACTTACCATTCACACGATCGCGATGCACGTAGGCCCCATATCGCCCGCGCTTCGCGGCAATCCCCTCAGAGAGCATTTCCAGAATCGAATCGAACGTCTCGCGCTTCAGTTCGCGATACGGATAGGCCCGCCTCGCCAGCGCGAACATCTCATCCTCATCCCACTCTTCCGCCGCGCAAGCCGCCACAATCTGCTGCGCCAGCACATCGAGCGGAGCCTCCGGAATCATCAGCCGATCGAGATCTCCCAGCCGGATCGCCCGCACCAGCGCCGCGCATTCCATCAAGTCATCGCGAGTCGTGACAAAGAATCTTCCCTTCGGAATGGCCCCGCGCCAGTGTCCCGAACGCCCCACGCGCTGTAGCGCCACTGCAATCGCCCTTGGAGAATTGATCTGCACCGCCAGATCCACCGTGCCCACATCAATTCCCAACTCCAGAGAGGCAGTCGCCACCAGCACTCGCACCTGCCCCTCTTTCAATTTCTTCTCGGCCGCAAGCCGCAACTTGCGCGAAAGCGAGCCGTGATGCGCAGCGACGTTTTCTTCGCCCATGCGCTCGCCCAACTCGTGACACAAGCGCTCCGCCATGCGGCGCGTGTTCACAAACACAAGCGTCGAACGGTGCTGCCCCACCAACTCCACCAGGCGGTCGTAAATCGAATCCCACATCTCGTTCGAAGCCACGGGGCCCAGGGGCATCGGCGGAACCTCGATTCCCAGATCCAGTTTCCGCTTGTGTCCGACATTGACGATCACCGGGTCCGCGCGTCCGGTTCCGGTCAGAAAATGAGCTACATCTTCAATCGGCTTCTGCGTCGCCGACAGGCCAATGCGCACCGGACGCCGATGCGTCAGCGCGTCTAGTCGCTCGAGCGAGAGCGTCAGGTGCGCTCCACGCTTGTCATCGGCGACAGCATGGATTTCATCGACAATTACCGTTTCTACATCGCGCAAAATCGCTCGGCTCTTGTCGGCAGTCAGCAAAATGTAGAGCGACTCCGGTGTCGTCACCAGAATATGCGGAGGCCTCTTCAGCATCGCCCGCCGCTCGGGCTGCAGCGTGTCGCCGGTGCGAACAGCTGTCCGGATCTCCGGCATCAGCCGTCCGCGCTCGCCCGCAAGGGCGAGAATTTCGCCAAGCGGGATCTCCAAATTTTTCTGAATGTCGTTTCCCAGCGCCTTCAGCGGAGAAACATAGAGAACTTCCGTTCGATCGCTCAGATGCCCAGCCAGCGCTTTGCGCACCAGTCGGTCAATGCAAGCCAGAAACGCGGCAAGAGTTTTGCCTGATCCGGTGGGGGCCGAGATAAGCGTGGTCCGCCCGGCAAGTATGTGAGGCCACCCTTGCTCCTGTGGCTCAGTCGGAGTTCCAAACCGTTCGACGAACCACTCCGCCACGAGAGGATGTGCCCAGGCCAGCGACTCAGGAAGGGACTGCATCCGGATATTTTAGACCGAAACCAGACTTTCGCCAACCATTCGCCTGTACAGACACACTCATCAGCTCGGTCAATGTCCGAGAGTCATGCGTGCGAAACGCCTGTTGGCTTCAGGGTGAGCCTAGTCACAGCAACGCCGCAAGAACTCCTGATAGGATTCGGCCGGTCCGCTGGAGGTTTTGCTATGAACGCTAAAATTCCTCTCTGCGCTGTGATCT
Source organism: uncultured Acidobacteriota bacterium (assembly GCA_963700225.1). Classification (GTDB taxonomy): domain Bacteria; phylum Acidobacteriota; class Terriglobia; order Terriglobales; family Acidobacteriaceae; genus Sulfotelmatobacter. Next base: position 1,993,772 of record CAVOWU010000002.1, on the reverse strand, counting down.
TCTTCACTTTCACTCCCTTCCTGTTCGTCCAGACGAATCCGACCGGTCCAAGCAATAAGTCAACGTATAAGGGTACCTACGCGCTACGGATAGATCAAAACCCACAACTGCAAAGGATCGAAGTAACGGGGATCAGTGTATACAGCGAACTTGGAGTATTGAGTTGCCGTGCCGAATGTGAAGTAACGCTTGGGAGTGTGTTGCTCAAAGCTGACGAAGTTGATTTCCACACCAACACGGGCGAAGCTGAGGCACGCGGGAACGTCAAGATCAAGGCGCTGCCAGTTAGCGCAGCCGCTACTCGGCAACCCTAGCGGCTCGATAAAACTGCGAAGGTAAGCGAACGGGCGCAATTGTGCCATTTGCCTGCGAAAATTAAGAGGCGCTGTTGATTCACAGGGAAAACACTATCACCCGGGGAGCGCCACGACTTTCGCGAGATTCGGCGTTGAGTAAACGAATTTGGCTCAGAGTTGCCCTGCAATCCCAGCCGCGAGGTCGGTTTTCTGTTTGGGGGTGCCCGCACCATCCAGAAAATAACGGACTTTGCCTTTGCGGACATGCAGTCCATGCTCCTTGTCCAAATAAGCTTCATCCCCTACTCCGCTTACTACAGTTGATCCGTCTGCAAAGTAACTCTTCAGCTTCGCGAAAAGCTCAGCCGATGCCGATGGCGACGGATCAACGTACACACGGAACAACACGAGGCGTAACCCGGAGCCGTACGTGCAATCAGTTCCTTGATTTGTGTTTCGGAACGGCGCTGGAGCAACGCTGTTTTTCGGAGAACCGTAGGCGTATCCGAGGGTCTTGCTTACCGTCGCAACCGGCAGAAGCGAGCACAAATCTGAGGGAGGCTCAGCTGCTCTTGCGGGTTCGCTGGAGAAGGCGATAAGCAGCAGCGCGGCCACCCACGGGAGTCGATTCAAGAACACCATGGAAGGTTTCCTTTCGTACTATGGCGGCAGGATTATACCGGAGGACTCTCCCACGATCATCAAGATTTGAGGGCTCCCTAAGTTGAGCAATCCGGCGCCGACCACGCCTGTTAGAATTTCCGCCGATGCCCAAACCCTCCGGTCAATCCCGCGCGCGCAAGATCAGACTCCTGCTCTTCGACGTTGATGGCGTGCTCACCGACGGCAAGCTTTTTATCTTTCCGGCCCCGGCGGGCGCGCAGCAAAGCGCTCTCGATCAAAAGACCCAGGAGCAGTCGAACATGCATGCTGGCCAGGGTGGATTCGGTCTACACAGCCAGTCCCTCATCGAAGCGAAGGGATTCCACGCCCACGACGGCACGTCGATCTCCCTCGCGCGACTCGCCGGCATTAAGACCGGACTCATCACCAAGCGCATCTCCGAAACTGTCGCCCTGCGCGCTCGCGACTTGAAACTCGAATACGTCCGCCAAGGCATCCACGACAAGCGCACCGCGTTCGAAGAAGTCTTGAAGGAGGCTGGGCTCAACTCGGAAGAAGCTGCCTTCGTCGGCGACGACATCATCGACCTCCCCGCCATGCGGGCCGCCGGGCTGGCCATCGCCGTCAAGAACGCCCGCGCCGAAGTGAAGAAAGAAGCGCATTACATCACCCCCAACTCCGGAGGCGATGGCGCCCTTCGCGACGCAGTTGAATACATCCTGAAAGCTCAAGGTAAGTGGAAGAAGATTGTGGAAGCCTATATAGGCGAGCGCAGCCCAAGTGAAAGAATGAGCTGAAATGTGATGAGCCGCGAGCTGCAAGAAACCAGCAGGTATCGAGGAGCCCCTGCTGAAAATCAACGCTCCTCGCTCACCACTCGCCGCTCACGCAATAAAAAACCCACCGGATGCTTGCTTGGGGCGTGCTCGGGTCAGCATCCGATGGGCTACCGTTTCTCCTTACTCACCCTGTTGTTTTCAGGAGTATGTGAAAAAATTAAACACCCGAACGCCACCAAGTACCGTCTAATTTTGTAAAGAGTTGTAAAACCTTTCCCGGCGCATCACGAGCAGGATGGCGAACAAGATCACAGCGTTCAGCCGTGTGATCTTGTGCCCTGTATGGAAGTTCTTGTTGGCTTATTCCGGTAACGCGGGATATTTCGTCGATACAAGTTCGGTGAAACGCTTGTCTTTGCGTATCTCCGCGAACTCTGCATCTTTATAGACGTTCTTGAAATCCTTGTAACCCTCTTCCATGGCCTTCCTCAGATATTCCAACGACCGATCCGAGAAGCCCATCTTGGCGTACAGCTTCGCGACCGTATAGTCGTAGCGCGCGCGATCTTCCGGGCTCGGCAACTGCGCCTGAACGCCGCCGCGCGACGTCCGTTCGAATACATCTGGATCCAGTTCGACAGCCTTCTGATACGCGAGCACGGCCGGCTCGAAATCCCTCTTCGCAAAAAGCGCGGCTCCCAGGTTGCTGTAGAACGAGGCCGAATTCGCGTCGGTCAAAATCGCGTGCCGGTATTCCTTCACCGCCGCAGCGTACTTCCGCTCTTCATAGAACACGACGCCGAGATTGTTGTAAGCATCCGCGAACATGCGGTCAGCTTTGATCGATTGCTCGAATGATTTCTTGGCCTCGTGGTAACGCTGCATCATCAGTTCGGTAATCCCAATCTTGTTGAGCAAGCCGGCCGAGTGCGGCTCCTTGGTCAACGCGGCGTGGTAATAGTCTAGCGCGTCAAGATAGAGCTTCTCTGAGCGTAACTCGTCCGCGCGCGCCTGCAGATCGGCCGCAGTCGCGTCCGGCGGAGGAGGATCGGTCAGCCGTATCAATGGCGGCTTGATCTGGACTTGTTCGGAGTAAGCAACTTGCGCAGACAAGGCAGTTGAAAAAGCACAAAGACAAAAAGCGAAGACCGCGGCGGGAACCAACCAAACTCTCGGGCAGGACGACATAGGCCACCCCCAGCTTGTTGCGCCTATTCTGCCATAGTTTTGTGCCCCCCGGCGAGGATTTTGCTAGTGGGCCTTAAGCCCCGGGGTCTTCCGTTGCCCGCGAGTTCGAAGGCTGCCCGGACGGAGCGAGGAGTTCCCTCACAACTCTAATGGGGCGCAGCCTGAGTATTATCTGGAGGTTTCGCGGCCGGAGCCGAGCTCTTGTCGTCCTTGAAGATCCCGGCAATCTTCCCGAAGAACCCCTTCTTTTTCTTCGGGTCCTGAGGATTATTCGGATCCTCCGTCACCCCCGCCTGTGGCTGCGCCTGGGGCATTGTGGACTTATCCCCGCCTCCGAAAATGCGCGACAGAAATCCCTTCATTCCGGCCTGCTCATCGCAGGTGTCGCGAGGCTCCGTTCCGGCCACGAACGCGGAAACATAGTCGTCCGTGCAATTTGGCGTCGCCAGACGGTTCGTCGTCTTATCCAGTTCGACGTCTACCACCCCCGAGGGTTGCGAGAACTCCTTCATGTCGGAGTACTGGGGAAGCACTGCGGCCTTCTTCATGAACTCGGTCCAGATCGGCGCCGCAGTCATGGCCCCGCTCAAACGAATGTCGCTATAGTCGTCGTATCCCACCCAGACAATACACAACAGGTTCGACGTGTATCCCGCGAACCATCCATCGTGCGAACTGCCCGTCTTGCCTGCGGCCGGAGGAGTGAACCCTCGCAGCCGAACGGCCGTGTATCCCAAACCGTTGTTGATGACGCCTTCCATCATGTTCGTCATGACGTAGGCAATCCGCGGATCGAGCACCTGCCTGCGGTCCGTGTTGTAGTTCGCGATCACGTCTCCCTTGCCGTTCCGCACCGACCGCAGCAGGATCGGCGACAGCCGCTCCCCGTCGTTCGCGAACGACGTATACGCTCCCGCCATGTCTAGCGGCGACGCATCGTACGAGCCCAATGCCATCGCGGGCGTTGCCTTCACGGAAGCGATTCCCGCCAACCGCGCCAGATCCGCAACCTTGTCGTAGCCCACCTGCTCGGCAACCTTCACGGTCGCGTTGTTGAGCGAATTGGCCAGCGCGTATCGCAGCGTCACTTCGCCGCGATACTCCTCTTTGTAATTGCGTGGCTCGTAGATCTGGTCGCCGTAGGCGAAGCTTGTAGGTTCGTCCGTCACTATTGAGGCCGGAGTCAGCACACTCTGCGATCCGTCCAGCGCTGTATTCATCGCTGCCGCATAAACAAAGGGTTTGAAAATCGATCCCGTCGGCCGCTTCGCCACTGCGTGGTTCAGCTGGCTCCATCCGTAGTCGCGTCCACCCACCAGTGCCAGGACAGCGCCCGTATGCGGGTCGAGGACAATTACAGCCACCTGCGCCTGCGGACCTTGCTCGACTTTGATCTCATACTTCTTGCCGACCTTCACCTTCTTGGTCCGCATCTTCTTGACTTGGTCGTCGACCAGCTTGATCCCGCTTTCCACCGCCTGCGCCGCCGCCTTCTGCAGGTCGGGATCTAGCGTTGTGTAAATCCGGTACGACGAATCATTCAGCTCGTTTTCGTTGAATTTGCTGACCAACGAGTCGCGCACCATGTCCACGAAGTACGGAGCATCGCTGGCTTCCACGTTCGGAGGCGCCAGCTTGAGCGGGACCGCTTTCGCCTTGTCCGCCTGTTCGCGCGTGATGGCATGCGTCTCGACCATCGCGTCCAGGACCAGGTTGCGACGTTCGAGGGCACGTTCCGGATGCCGGTAGGGAGACAGCCAACTCGGACGCTGAATGATTCCTGCCAGCAGCGCAGCCTCCGGCAGCGTCACATCCTTCAGTTCCCGATTGAAATAGGATTGCGACGCCTCGGCCAGCCCACTGATGGCAAACGATCCGCGCTGTCCCAGCGGCACCCAGTTCGCGTAGAACTCGAATATTTGCTGTTTGCTGAACTTTTGCTCCAGCTCTTCAGCAATGATCATCTCGGTCAGCTTGCGCTTAATTGATTTTTCCGGAGTAAGAAAAAATCCGCGCGCCAGCTGTTGTGTCAACGTCGACCCACCCTGCGCCCGCCTCTGGCGCAGCACGTCTTCCCAAAGTGCTTCAAACGTCCGCAGGAAGTTCACTCCGCTATGCTCGAAGAATCTGCGGTCTTCGATCGCCAGCACCGCCTGCACCATCACGGGAGGGATCTCGTTGTACTTGACGACTTCGCGCTTTGAGCGCTGCTCCGCGTCGAAAAGCGCCGTCACCAGTTGCGGTTCCAGTTCGTATGCCGAAAGTTCGGTCCCCCGGCTCGTAATGTGGCTGATCTGCCCATCCTCAAAACTGATGCGCGCAGGTTCGGGGCTGTGATACGACTCCGGCCCCGGCGTAATCTCAATCCCTGCGCCGCCCAGATGGAACATCCCCAGCTTCGACTGCCCCTCCTGGTCGGAGTATCCGGCGCGCCGCAGTTCCGCGGCAATCTCCCGGACGTCAATCTTCTCTCCGTCCCTTACGACCCGCGGAAGCGCGTAGATCTTCGCCGAACTAGCGAATACCGGTGTCTGGAACCGCTTTTCGATGATCCGGTCGTACTTGATGTAGAAGTAGGAAAACAGACCAGCGAACGATACCGCCAGGATCAGAAATACCACCAGCGCCGCGCGCAGCAACGGATCTCGCGGCAACCCGCGCAGTCGCTTACCCGACTTATCCTCGCTCCCTTTCGGGATTCTGATCTTGATGGTCATGAGTTTGGGCGCTCTCGGCGACCTAACGATTCAAATCGATGACGCCCTCGGAGATCTCGCTTACTCTCACTGAGACGTAGGGACGCGAAAAAAGGTTTGCAATACCCTGCAACCTGCCGGAATAATCCACAACTCCATCTCCAGACGACACTTCGATGCCGCTTGGCCGATGAAAGAGGTTTACTTATTGTAACCCCACCCCCAGGAACGAAAAGAGACCCGCAGGACATGCGAGTCTCTCAAAGATTAACTTTGCGTCTTCAAATTGCCTTTCGCGGCAGACTCGTCGCCTGGGCGAATCTTTTGCCAGCCTCTAGTTCGGATCCGTTACTGCCCAGCCAACAGGCGATCCGATGCTCGTGATGGGTGAACTGATGCTAGTCAAAGCGCCCGTTGTGGTGTTGACACTCGCCACCGACAAACTCGTACTCGGATGCATGAAAAGGTAAAGGCCACTCTGATCAAACTGTCCTGCGGGTGCCGTAAGAGCGGTAAAAGGTGAACCGGTCACTTCCGTCAGCGCGCCCGTGGTTGTGTTGAATTGGAATCCCTCCGTGGGAGAAGTGCCCGTTACCGTTTGGTTGAACGTATAAACGAAGCTTCCGCTCGGATGAACCGTCAGGGTGGACGGAGTGTACGTCGTTGCGAAGGGTGACCCCGCCGCTGGCGTAATTACCCCTGAAGTTTGGTTAATGGAATAGACGTAAACGTGGTTGTCGCTGGCAAAACCGTTATTCGCCCCGTTTCCGGTCACTCCTAACAAGAACTTGCCGCTCGGTTCTCCCTTGAGCTGCGCGATGCTGATGGCAAATGGGCTTCCCGCAGCAGGAGTAAGAGCGCCGGTAGATCCGATTGAAAACACAGCCACCGAGCCCCCGAGATTACCCGCCGTTACGTAGAGAAACTTGCCCAGACCGTCCGTCGTAACCTGTTCTGCGAAACCAACCCCAACCGGATAGGTGCCAACCAGAGTCAACGCTCCGCCAGTTTGGTTAATCGTAAAAACGCTGACCTCGTCAGCATCCGCGCCGAGTAGAAACAGGAACTTTCCCGCGGGATCAGAAGCCATCGCATTCGTGTCAGGGGAAACGAAGGGGCCGCCGGTAATCGCGGTCAAAGCCCCGGTCGTGCCGTCGATGGAATAGCCTTCTACTTCCGGGCTGCCGTTAAACGAGATATACAGCCATTGCTTTTGGACGATGACCATCCCGCCAATACCGCTCGATACCTGCGGAGGACTCACGAAATTGGGGATCACGCTGAAGACACCTGCCGTATCCAGGCTGGCTCCATCCAGTTGTCCAGAGTCAAAGAAGAAATCAAACACGGCGACGTCTCCGCTGGTTCCGCTCCCACCTTGCGAGAGTCCTCCTCCTGTCGCTGTGCAACTGGAACTTCCGAATGTTGTTCCGCAGGTATAGTGTCCGCTGCAACCCAGCAGCGACGCCATCAACAACACCACCATCAAACTCAGGAGCGCCCGAACCTTACTCATGAACCGCCTCCACCCGGACGTTTTTTCGCGCAGAAACACTGATTTCCCACGGCGATGTTAGGTCCGTCGTAACCTCAAGACAAGGTTACGAACGTCATGGAACGGTGACTCCTCGTTTACTTCCCTTTCGCGCAAGGGCGCCCTGCGCTGAGAAGCGACGACACAATTCCGCAGGGCACGAAACCTCGCACCGCGAAACTGCATTCTTCGGCTATTTGGAAAAATTACGTTGAATCGGGGAGTAACCGAGGTCTATGTGCCCCGGTTCCCGCTCGATGGAGTGAAATGCAACGTGAACGAATATCCCGGAAGGTTTACCGGAATGCTGTAATCCGCAGCCACATAAACCGCGGGCAGGCCCGGCGTGCCGATCCTCTGCACAATCACCTGCTCCGGCGTGAGCGCAATCGAATGTTCCGCGGCCTTCCTGATCACCGCGTCCTGCAGTTGCTGGTCGCTTTCGTGGGGATTCGACCCACCGACCATCGCAATATTCTTCAAGTCGTCCTGGAAGGCGTAGTTGGTCAGCTCCGGCGGAATGATCTGAAATCCGGCGTAGATGGCGGCAACGATCGCCAGAAACCCGACAAATGCTTTAACTGTTCCCATGTCCTGCAATCCGCCCCGCAGGACTGGATTTCCTTCATCCCGTCCGGCCGAGCACTCCCTGAAAATATTCGACGACCGCGGAAATCGTAACATCGCGTACTTCGCGAGTCGAACGTAAAACGACCTCGACGGTACCTTCGGTAACTTTCTTTCCGACCGTGACCCGAAATGGGATCCCGACCAAATCCGCGTCCTTGAACTTCACCCCCGGCCGCTCGTCCCGGTCGTCGAGAATTACGTCGAATCCGGCTCCTTCGAGCCGTTTCGCGATATCTTCCGCAGCCGTGCGAACCGCTTCATCCTTCACATTCACCGGAGCCACCACAATCTCAAATGGAGCAATCGCCGCCGGCAGCCAGAAGCCGTTCTCATCATTCCCTTGCTCCACGGCCGCCGTCAGGATGCGCTCGATCCCGATCCCGTAGCATCCCATGATCGGCATCACTTCCTTGCCGTTCTTATCGAGCACTCGTGCGCCCATCGACTCCGAGTACCGGTAGCCAAGCTTGAAGATGTGTCCGACTTCTACTGCCGTATCGATTCGAAGGGCTTTCCCGCAATTCGGACAAGTTTCGCCGGCCGTGACCGCCCGCAAATCCACATACGCCGTCGGATGAAAATCTTTACCCGGCGTCAGATTCTTCAGGTGGTAGTCCTCTTTATTGGCTCCGGCAATTAAATTCGTCCGGCCTTCCAGTGCCTTGTCGACGAACAACACAGGCTTCTCGGTGTCTTTCTTCAGATCCTTCGCCCATTCAATTCCAACCGGCCCCAGATATCCTGCCGGAGACTTGAATAGCGATTTGATCTCCGCCTCTTCCATCGGTCTTGGCGCCGTTGCAATGGTCGCCTTGAGCTTGGCCTCATTCAACTGATGATCCCCGCGCATCAGCACCACAATGCCGCGCAGCCTTGTCTTGCCCTTCTCATCTTTCTCCTCTGCCATGTAGGCCAGAGTCTTGATCTTGTTCTTCGGCGACACCCCCAGGAACTTCGCGACATCTTCAATCGTCTTCTGCCCCGGCGTATGCACTTCCAGCGGCTTGCCATCGCCCTCCGGCGCAAGATCTCCCCACGGCTCAAGCTTCGACGTCGCCTTTTCCATATTCGCCGCGTAGTTACAACCGTCGCAGCTCACAATCTGGTCCTCGCCCGCTGGAGTCCGCACCATGAACTCGTGCGATTCTTTCCCGCCCATCGCTCCCGAGTCTGCCTCCACCACCATGTACTTCAGCCCACACCGGTCAAAGATGCGGCAGTAGGTCTCATAAAATTTCTTGTAAGTAACATCCAGCCCGGCAGCGTCGATGTCGAACGAGTACGCATCCTTCATCATGAACTGCCGTACGCGCAGCAGGCCGGATTTCGGGCGCGGCTCATCACGGAACTTCGGCGCAATCTGATACCAGATCTGCGGCAGTTGCTTGTAACTCCGCAGCTCCTTGATCGCAATCGAAGTCATGACCTCTTCTTCGGTCATGCCCAGCGCGAGATCCGCGCCCTTGCGGTCTTTCAGCCGGAAAAGGTTCTCGCCCATCAGAGCCCAGCGCCCCGAAGCCTCCCAGATCTCCCGCGGATGGAGGGCCGGCAGGAAGAATTCCTGCCCGATCTTGTCCATCTCCTGGCGCACGATGGCCATGATTTTGTTAAACGATCGGTTGCCTAGAAAGAGGTACGAGTAAATCCCCGCGGCGAGCTGCCGGATATACCCGGCTCGCACCAGAAATTTATGCGAAGCCACTTCGGCATCCGCCGGCGCCTCGCGCAAAGTAGGAATGAACAACTCTGACCAACGACGCATAAGTTTGAGTACCAAGTCCCGAGTCGCGAGTGCCGAGCAACAGTCACCCGCCGGATTCTAAAGGGAATTGGCTATTGTAAATGATCAGGATATGAGTTCTGGCTGCGGGGGACAGGTTGAGATCGAGTCCGAGTGAGGCGCCCGAAAAGCGGGAACGAGCAGCGGGCAGGGCCTCGCCCAGTTGCGGAACTGCCTCGCTCAAAACAGAGCCGGGCTGGCATCGGCCACCGCCGGACAGGTGGAACGTTCTTAGTTTCCAACGAAAGGAAACCGAGGAACGCTCCTTCTGTCGCGGATTTCAGGAACCAATCGCAGGCGATTTTCGTTTTTTTTCAGCATTGTGCCGCAACGGCCCGGTGGATGGCCAGCCCTGAATGGGGAAACGGCTCCCTCGGCATGAAGCACGTCTCATCCTGGGAATCGTTACTGCAATGGTCCGCAGTCTTCGCGCACGCGCAGACCGTGGTCCAGAACAAAACGCAGCGCGCCGGCGATGAATCCGCTAGGGGTGAGGTTCAGTCGACGCGCCGCTGCCAGAACCGTCCTGCGTTCCTTCTGGTCGCGAAGAAACACGGCAAGCGCCGAGGCCCGCATCTCCGGCTGATCTTCAATCTGTTCAATCCAGTCAACCTGCTCCTCGAAGCTGACCTCATCGGGGTGCTCCTCGAGTGCATGCACCATGATTTTCGCGCCCTCGATCTTTGCCGCGCACCACTGGCAGAGGAGCGGATCTTTTAGCCACGGGTGGCGCTCCACAACGTCGTCGGCGCTGTAAGCATCGCTCACCAGCATCCCCGGCTTCCTCGCGGAGGAGTCGAGATCGTCGTCCGGCAGCGCCTCGTTCCCAATCAGCGCCAGCTTATCCGGCGTCGGATCTATATGACTGATGTTCATCCGCTTGCCGCTACGAATCGCTTCAGCCAACGGGTATCGCTCCCTACCAGCATTTCGCCCCTTGGCCTCCCGTTCCTTCTGACATCGGTCTATCTTGGCCCGGTCCACGTTCATGCCTCCTTGTTGGAACTTCTAAGGCGAAGATAAGACGAAACCGACGGGGATCCAAGCCCCGTAGTGGGAAAGCGAAGATTTTTCGAAACTGCATTCCCTGATCGGGAGCGGTTCAAAAACGGTACATGAGCCCGAAGTCGGCGGCGGAGTCCATTCCCCCTTGCGAGCGCTCCTCCTGAGCAAGCGGGATGTTGGTGGGATCGGTCACGGTGCCATGGAAGTGGTAGGCTTCGACGCGTTGCCGCCAGAACCAGTGCCGATCCTCGCGCGGCGTTGGGAAGATAGCATCCACTTCGACGCCATGACTGCCGTTCTGCCAGTCGTTGCCAGCGGTGAAGTAGTTCACCGCGACACGCATGGAGAAATCGCGGCGGCAGATTGAGCAGGAACGCAAAACCAAGTCGTAGGCTCCCCCGAACTGGGGGCGGTTGGAACCCTTCACATAATTGGTCGTGGAGAGCTGGCTCCAACGGTAGCCCGCTCCGATGTACCAGTGAGACGGCTCTCCGAGGAATCGCAGCGCTCGGGGGAAGCTCGGTGGCCGGAAGCCGATGGTGCCCTGCAGATATCGGTCATGGCCGTTAGGGTTCGGCTGATCGGCGTCGTTGGTCTTTCGATCGTTGTCGTAGGCGCCTTCTGCGTTCATTACAAAATGACGGCTCTCTACGTTGATGCCTGCTTCGAAAAGGAGCGCCACGGGGCGGTAGCCGCCTCCGCCCAAGGCTGGACCGAACAGCAGATAGGGCCTCGGAATGAAACTGTCCAGTTGCTTTTCCACGGCCGAATCCGGATTCGATTGGGCACCGGTTGTGGAAAGGAGCGTTCTGCTTTCGCAGCAGGTTTCGCCGGGATGCAGCGTCAGATCGGGCGCTGACTGCGCCGACGAAGGGATCGCTAGCATGAGAAGGAAGATAGGAATTGCTTTCACAGTCGGCCTCCGCTAAATACATCGGAAACCGTGCGCGGGACTTTACTGCTGAGGAAATCGTTATGTTCGTTCGCGTCTTGGCGGGCGGGAGGGTGGCCACCAAGCTATCTACGGCCACTCGTCGCAGTCAAATTAGAAATCGCTGATAATGCGTTCGACGCTCGTCATCCCGAGAGGCCTTTTTCTGGCGACGAGCCTATTATGCAGTCTGACTGCTAGGCTGAAAGGATCATGCTCGCGCGCTAATGCTACCCCGCGAGCTGCTTCAGAATCTCTTTCCCCAGCTTTTGCGCTTCCCCGAAAGACTTCTGATATTCCAGGAACAGCCGGTTCAATTCTAGCGCCTTATCCGTCGACGGATGTTTGCGCAGAATCATATCCCGCACATGTACAGGGTTAGGCAGAGTCGCATCCTCAGTCAATTCTTCCAGGGCCGTATTCGGATCGTAGTGATACATAGAAACCTCACTTAGCAGTTGGGAGCTCGGGTGATTGTGCGATACAAAAGAAGCAAAAGGACTCAGTCAATTCGAATCGCACAATGACTCGATGGCCCAACTCAATCCTAAACGAGTTCCGTTGTCCACAAATCGTGCAGATGCACAATCCCTTCCAACTTGCCGGCGCCGTCCACAACCATCAGCGACGTAATCTTCTTTTCTTCCATCAGCGCCAGCGCTGTTGCGGCAAACTCGGAAGCTGCAATGGTCCTCGGACTCTTCGTCATCGCCTCACCCGCCGTCAGATCCATTACATCCTTCCCGCGCTTCTCCAGCAGGCGCCGCAAATCTCCATCACTGATGATCCCCACCAACCGCTCTCCCTCCACGACCGCCGTCACGCCCAACTTCTTCCGCGACATTTCATAAATTACATCGGGCATTTTCGTCGCCGGACCAACACAAGGCAGCGCGTCCCCCGAATGCATCAGCGATTCCACCCGCGCCAGCCGCTTCCCCAGCTTTCCGCCTGGATGCAAATTTGCGAAGTCTTCCTCCTGAAACCCGCGCTTCTCACTCAAAGTCACCGCCAGTGCGTCGCCCAATGCCAGCATCGTGGTAGTCGAAGCGGTGGGTGCGAGTCCCAGCGAGCAAGCCTCTTGCGCCACTGAACAATCCAAAGCCACATCCGCCGCCGATGCCAAAGTAGAAACAATAGATGTGGGTGCCCCATCCTTGTCTCGCGATTTCGCCGAGACAGGGTCGGGATTTTGACTTTGATTCTGCGAAACTTCCACTCCGCAAATCTCATCTCCCGTCATCGAAATCAGCGGTACCCGCAGCCGTTTGATCGTCGCCAGTAACGCCAGAATCTCCTCTGTCTCCCCGCTTGCTGAAAGCGCCAGCACGACATCCCCGCGCACCACCATCCCCAAGTCTCCGTGAAGCGCTTCCACCGGATGCAGATAAAGCGCCGGAGTACCCGTCGAGCTCAAAGTCGCCGCAATCTTCCGCGCAATCAACCCGCTCTTTCCCATCCCGGTTACCACCACGCGTCCCGCACAGCCGAACATCAGATCGACGGCCTGCTGAAACGCCACAGCCATCGGACCGCCAATCCGATCCGCAAGCGCGCGCAGCGCCTCCGCCTCGATCCGCACGACGTTCTCGCCCGTGTGTTTCATGAGTTCAGGTTCTGAACGAAGGATGTTAGCACGCAGGACAAACGCGCAAGGCAGCCAGTGGCAGGTCTTTGGCTAGCAGGCTTGAGCATATGAGCGAAACTTCAAGAATCTCCTCGGCGACAACGAGTAAATGAAACGCAAGACCTTCAAAAATGATCTTCCCCGGCCAGCGGACGCACTGCGGCAGCTTGAGGCTTCTGACCTAAAACCGCCAAACCCTCGGGCCTGGATGACTCGATCCCACGGCCCCGCCTGCCAGTTATCGCGCGTCTTCTCCACGTGCCTCCAGGCCGGCAGCGTCAACATCAGGTTCCGACCGGTCGCATGCACGTACGGTTCGTACATCGATCGCAACTTCGCCAGTTTCTCCCGACCATATTCGTCGCCGCGCAACCTTAGGTCCGCCGCTTCCAGCGAGGCGCGCAATACCTCAAACTCGTCGTCCGGTAAACGGTCGGGAGCGGTCGGATCATGTCTCGCATTCACGACTTGCGCAAGATCCACCGCCGCGTGCCGCGCTATCGCAAACGTCAACTTCGCCTGGCCCGGATGCACTCCCTCAATCCCCGTCAACACCAGTGACGTCACATCCAGCATCGTCGTTAATGCCGCCAGCCACGACTGGTTGCTGTGCTGTGACCGGAAAAACGACAGAACCGGATACGAAATCTGCGACTCCAGCAACTCCGCCGCCCAGCGCTCCCAATCCCGCAACACGTCATCCAGCACCTTCTGATCCATGCCTGGATCTTCCGATCTCCCCGCCAACCGCAACAGCAACTCCGCTGCCGATGGCGGCGATCCCGCCCGCGCATCCAGCATCGAAATCTGAATCTCTCTTCTTGAGAACGACGAATACACGACCGGGATATATCCGATCACCACGCCGAGAAACGCGAACCCCATCCCGGCTTCGAACACCGAAAGAGCGCGCGCCGGCCCTGACGTCGGCACAATGTCTCCATACCCCAGCGTGAAGAATGTCTCTCCGCTGTGATAGACGATCTTCCCGAACGTGAGCGGCTCTCTACTGAGCTGTTCATGTCCGCCGATTCCGTACTGGATCAGTGCAAAGCCAAAAATCAGTCCGGACGCCCAGAATCCCAGCAGCAAAATCAACGACAATGGTCCGAAATAACCGAGAAAGTTCTGCTGGCGCGAAATTTTCTTGATGTGGCTTGCGATTCGCCGCCATGGAATCCATGTCCGGCGGTAAAAATACGCGGTCAGCTTGAAATTCCGCATGACCCGGCGCGGGAGCACCACGGTCTCGAACGCATCCAGCAGCACCACCCACAGGATGACGAACCCAATTACGACCGCAGAAATGTGATGATGAAAATTCATGCCAGGTTCAATCTAGATGCTCGGAAGATTACCAGATTCGCGTCCACCAAATGCGCCCGAGGTCGAGTGCCCCATCCTAGCCGCGATATGCGACAGGGTGGGGCGTTATTGACTTTAACTCGCGAGGAATTACCGAAAACTACTGCGGATTCGTCTGCGCCGGAGTCGGCGTCTGACCTGCGGGAGGTGTGGTCGGCTTCGGTTTGGCAACCGGCTTCTTCTTTACCACCGGCTTCTTCGCGGGCTCGGTATCATCCACCACAACCTTCTTCGGAGGCTCCGCCGGCGCCGCTTGCGCCGTCTTCAAATCCGCGCGCAGCCGTTCAATTTCCGCTTCCTTTTCCGACGAAAGATTCTCCAGGCGTTCGGCCAGCTGTTTTCGTGTCCCCTCAAACGAACTCAGGTCGTTCGACAGCGATTGCAAATCGTCCTTCGATCCGAACGCTCCCGCTCCCTCAACCACTCCTCCCAGCACGTCATACAGCGCGTCGAGATTGCGGTAGAGCTTGAAAGTTGCCGGCAAATCCTCCGGCGCTGCTCGCAGCTTTGAGATCATTTCCGGCAACGCGCTTTGCAGATTCCGCTGGACAGAATCCACATTCCCGAGCGCCTGCTTCTTATAGGAGTTGTCAGCCTTCCAGTGCTCGATCCGGAGCTTCACCAGGTCGGACTGCGTGCTCTTCGAGGTCGCTTCGAGTTGGCCCAGCAATCCGTTCAGCTGACTCACCGAGGCATAGGAGACCGGTTGATTCGCCTGTGAATTGTTCCCTCCAGCACCAGAGGCCGCAATCACCGGACCGGATTGGCCCAAGGCGGCCGCGCTACACAGCAGAACAAACACACTTGAGGGAAGCAAATTACGTTTCATTTTTTCAGTGCGCTGGCGAAGTCGTGCATCAGCATACTACAACCGCCCCCTTACTGTTGATCAGTTGAAGGTTCCGAAGTATGCGGACCATGACTAGTGAAATTAAAGAGACCTCATAAGGATTGCGTGACCCACTCTTGTCTCGCCGATCTCAGGCAGCACGCGATGCGGGCTCACGACCTACGATTCCGTCCCCACGAGATGGAGCTACTCGATTCGACTCCGCCTCCAGACAAGACGATAATTAGAAGCAACACTGATGCTCTCGCCTCATCATCTACGATCCCTAGCCGCGCTTCTCGCCTTCTTCGCCGTCTTGCTCACCATCCCCGCGTTCAGTTCGGCGCAAAATAGTACGGTTCACCGCCTCATCCTCAAGGACGGTTCCTATCAGCTCGTTGACAAGTATGAGGTGAAAGGGAACCGCATCCGCTATTACAGTTCAGAACGCGAAGACTGGGAGGAACTTCCCAACTCTCTCGTCGATTGGCCCGCCACCGAGAAATATGAAAAGGATCGGGTCGCCAATACCTCCGCACCCGAGGCCGTCCAACTGGACAAAGAACTCGAAGAAGAAAGTCAGCGCCAGGAAGCCCTGCTCCCACAAGTCGCCCCCGGACTACGCCTTCCCGAAAACTCCGGCGTCTTCTTGCTCGATAATTTTCAAGGAGAGCCTCAGCTCGTCGAAGTCCAGCAGACCGCCGGCGATATCGATCGCAACACCAAGGGAAACATCTTCCGCGGCGCCATCAACCCCATCGCCGGACTCAAGCAGAGCATCGAAATCGACGGCGCCCATGCCAAAATCCAGGCTCACGTCGACGTACCCTCGCTCTACATCAATATGGACGATGCCCCCAACCAGGCCGACCACTCCGCGGATCAGGCGGATTCCCGCCAGCAACCCCAACAACCGCAGCAGGCAATCGTGCCCTTCGACCGCTTCCGCATCATCCGCACTGAAGTCAAAGGCAGCAAGCGCATCATCGGCAACGTCAAACGCCAGGTCACGGGGAAAATCAGTGAGGAGCAGCACCTCGTCAAAACTACAATCACGCACGTCAGTGGCGGATGGCTCAAGCTCACGCCCACTGAAGCCCTCACGCCGGGCGAATATGCCTTAGTTGAAATGGAAGGAAGCGAAGGAATGAATCTCTATGTCTGGGATTTCGGCGTCAATCCTAAAGCTCCTGACAATCCCAACCCCTGGAAGCCTGACCCAAAACCCGCGGCACCACCGGCGGCACCACCAGACAAATAAAAGCTGGGGTCTGAGTACCGAGATTTGAGTACTGTCCCTACTCTCTCAGCATCCCTCTCTGCGCCACTCCAATATTATCCCGCGTCGAATTCTTCACCACATACATCATCCCGTCTGCCTGCCGGATGACATCGTGCGCGGTCTGCGCATCATGCGGATACGTTGCCAGTCCAATCGATGCGCGCACATTCAAATTCAATCCCTCGTCCCGGCAAAAACAACTTGTTCGCATTGCGTCGCGCAACCGCTTGGCGACGACCAGGGCCTGATCTTTTCCTGTCTGCGGTAGCAGCACCACAAACTCGTCCCCGCCGTACCGAAACGCGAAATCAATCAGCCGCAACTGCGCTTTCACCAGATACCCAATCTCGGCCAGGAGCTTGCTTCCAATCAGATGCCCATGTGTATCGTTCACCGACTTGAAATGGTCAAGATCGATGAACAGCACGCTGAATTCATATCCGAATCGTGACGACCGGTAGACTTCAGTTTCAAGCGTCTTATAAAGATGCCGCGCATTGTAGAGCCCGGTGCAATCGTCAGTGATGGTGAGTTCCTGGATCTTCTCCACCCAGCGCGCGTTCTCGATAGCGATCGCGGCGTAGTCGCACAGCGACTGCAGGAAGAACAATCCTGACTGCCGAAACTGCTCCATATCCACATTCACCAACTGGATCACGCCCAGCACCCGCAGCTTCGACCGCAACGGGACGCAGATCACCGACCGCGTTTCCCACTTCGTCGTCTCGTCCACGCGGCTGGCAAAGAACGGATCCGCGCTCACATCCGGCACGACCCGGGCTTCCCCGTTTTTCGCAACCCACCCGGCGATTCCCTCACCCATCTTCAACCGGACGTTCTTCAGCGCTTCCGCCTTGTCACCCACAGCGATCGCAAAATAGAGCTCGTCGTGCCCCTCGTCGACCATCAGCAACGACCATGTGTCCGGACGGAAATATTCCGCCATTTTGTCCATAATGGTCTGGAGAATGGAGTCGAGGTCCAGCGACGACGTCAGCGCCTTCGCCACATCGTGAAAGATCGTCACTTCCTGGTTCTGGCGGGTCAATTGAGTGCCGGCCTCAGGCATGGAAATCCCGTTTGTTCCTCAACTAGATAGGTGGCGTTCAAAAATTATATGCGTCGCTTTCGTACACCCGCAATGAACGTTGGTAACCAGAACCCCAAATGCCAACCGATCATATATTTCCGATCCGCATGTAGCCCTTTTCCTTCTGCGATAAATGACTTTTGTGGAGGGCCAGGCCTCAGACCCGGCCCCTAACGAAGCCCCGACGCCGTCTCGATCCCAGCTCTTGAGATATTCTCTAATCCATGAAACTCGCCGCATCCGCCAGAGCACTCACTCTATCCACACTCGTTCTGCTGCCTTTCTCGCTTCTCTGTGCTCAGCAAGCTCCCGATCCTCACTCCGTCCCAGTCGTCGACGGCGCCATCGGACCATGCTCCGCCGAATTCACCATCAACGACACCAACGGCAAACCGGTCTACGCCGCACAAATCACCGTCCGGGTCAATTACGGACACTTCCACAAGCTCGATCTTGAGGTTGGGACCAACATCGACGGCAAAGCTCGTTTCGCCGGACTGCCAACAAAGGTAAAGACCGGCCTGTTTTTCCAGGCTTCGGAAGGCAGCCGCACCGGCAACGCCTTCGACGATCCATCCAAGACATGCACAGCCCAATTCACCGTCGTCCTTCGCAAACCGCTTCAATAGGCGAAATTCACTGCCGCGGCGATTTTGATGTGACCGTCCAATCTGGCGCTCTTAGTCGGCCGCCCTGCTAACGGAACAGTCCCGATCCAGATTGTGATAAATTGACCCAACCGGTAGGGCGACCGCCATCCTTGTACGTCATTTGAATTCTTGATCAGGGGTCGGCAAATGCTGCGGCATTCTCCTCTCTTCCAGTTCAAGCACGGCGATCACACCTGCGTTTTCTACCGCAACGAAGAATCTCTTCGCGAAATCCTCGCTCCCTATATCGCCGATGGATTGCGACTGGGCGAGCGCTGTTTCTGCGCCCAGAAACCCCACATAGGCCGGCGCCTTCTCCTCGATCTCCGCTTCCTTGGCATCGATACTGACGCCGCGATCCGCAGCGGCGCTCTCGAAATCCTCCACGAGGAGGACGTCTACTTCCCGGGCGGGAAATTCGAACCCCGCGCGATGATGGACATGCTTATGCGTTCTCTACGCGAAGCTCTGGAAAAGGGGTTCACTGCCTTCCGCGTTGCCGGGGAACCTTCCTGGACTTTCGAGGAATGCGACGACCGCGACCGGTTCCTCGACTACGAAGGTCTGGTTGATGGATATTTTCCCGATAAAGCCATCATCGGGCTCTGCCAGTACGATATGAGGGCGTTACCAACCGAAATGCTGGAGGCCATTGTGGACGCCCATCGGCTGCATTTGTTCGATTCCAGTGATATCCACTCCGGAATCTCCGTCCGTAACGGAAATTACTGGTCAGAAATTGTCGCCGACAAATTGGTTGTCTCCCCTTACTACTATTATGTCGTCCGCCGCCGCAAGCCGGCTGAAGTCCTCGGCTGGGGCGTAGCTCCCACGTTCGAAAGTGCCAGCAAGAAAGCCGAACAGATTGTGAACCGCGCAGATCAGTAGCTGACAATCAATGGAGTCGCTCGAGATCGCCTGGATTTTCCCGCCCTCTTCTCCCAGACCTGAATTTTCCTGCGCTGATGCCCGAAAGTTACCCCATTACTCTCTTGCCTGTAGCGTGCGCTCACAGCTTGTCCTATCATGTTCCCAACATCGCTGGCCAAATCCACATGGGTGCATTCGGAGACAAATTTCGCAAGGCCCGCGAGAGCAAAGAGCTCTCGTTCGATGACGTTTCCAAAGTCATCAAAATTGGCCCGCGCATGCTCCAGGCAATTGAAGCCGAACAGTTCGACCAGCTCCCCGGAGGCGTCTTCAATAAAGGGTTCATCCGCGCTTATGCCAAGCATCTCGGACTCGACTCCGAAGAGGCAATTGCCGAATATCTCGAATGTGTCCGCCAGGCTCAGGTGCAAGCGCAACAAGCCTGGCAGCCGGAGCGCCCGGCAGAACCTCGTCCTCCGGCAGCGAAAAAGCCCCCGGCTATAACTAAGAACCAGCCCGCCGCAGCCTCCGAGCCAGCGGTGCAGGTCGAAGAGCTCCCCGAGCTGCATCTCCCCCGCGCGGAAGACGTCCGCCCCGCCCGCAAGCCTTTCTCGGGAAAGTCCTCTCCCGAAATTCCGTGGAGGCTGATCGCGGCCGCCGCAGTCGTCGCGATCCTCGGATTCCTGCTGTGGTCGCGTCACGCTCGCGTCGTGCACTCTGAGTCCGCCCCGGCGAAGAAAGAGGTCTCGTCGTCAGCATCCGTTGCGCCGGGCGCTGCTCAGGGGCAGTCTCAAACTTTGAACGCAACGTCTCCACAGCCAGCAGCCGTGACGTCGGCAGCTGCAAACCCCGATGTCGAAGACAGAACGGATGTCACGGTGCACAACTTCGGCAAACCGCTTCCGAAAGTGACGGAATCCTCGTCGGGCTCGCTGACCCTGGTCGTTCGCGCCTCGGAAAATTCATGGATCTCCGTTGTCGCCGATGGTCAGGTGGTCGCCGAAGAAACTCTTATTGCTCCGGCGAACACCACGTTCCGAGCTTCCAACGAATTCGTAGTCAAGGTCGGCAACGCCGCCGCGGTCAGCTTCCTGGTCAACGGCAAAGAAATCGCTCCGCAAGGAAGTGAGTCCGAAGTAAAAACTCTTACCTTCGACAGCTCGGGCCTGAAAACGGCGCCGTAATCTCGAAACATCCAGTGCAGATCGAAACAAACCATCGTAAAGATCACGCCCGACTTGCCCTCCGCTGGCCGTGCATTTCCCTCCATCCACCCGCACAATTCCGCTATTTAATTCACGCTCAATCATTTAGGGCCAAACTCGTTGCGCCCTCCAAGTCGCTCTGGTAGCCTTTTCATAGGATTTCCGTATCGCGTAGTGCCAAGCATCTTGCTGGCTGTCGCGAGGGCGTTTCGTCCTCGCCGCGTGGATCTCCCAGGCGCCCTCTCGATTCAAGAGTCCCAAGGTTTTCCGCAGTACACATGCATGACACGCGATGCCATCGGCGGCATCAAAATAAGCGTGCAGCGAAGGAGACTTACAACTTGCCATCCAAGACCCGTTATCTGTTTACTTCCGAATCCGTGACGGAAGGCCATCCCGATAAGATCGCCGACCAGATTTCTGACGCCATCCTCGATGCCTGCTTGGCCGACGATCCCTCCAGCCGCGTCGCTTGTGAAACTCTGACTGCCACCGGCCTAGTCATGATCGCCGGAGAAATCACCACCAAGGCCTACGTTGACTTCCAGCAGGTCGTCCGCGGCACGGTCCAGTCCATCGGATACGACAACGCCCTTCACGGCTTCGACTGCAACACCTGCGCCGTCATCTCCAGCATCAACAAACAGTCCGGCGACATCGCCATGGGCGTGGATACCGGTGGCGCCGGCGACCAGGGAATGATGTTTGGCTATGCGGTGAACGAGAACGAGGAGCTGATGCCGACTCCCATCGCTCTCGCGCACAAGCTGACCCAGCGGCTCGCGCTGGTTCGCAAGAACGGAATGCTTCCCTTCCTCCGGCCCGACGGCAAATCCCAAGTCACAGTCGAATACGATGCCAACGGAAAAGTTCTCCGCGTGGATGCCGTGGTGATCTCGACGCAGCATGCCGAGACCGTATCCAACGATGAGCTTCGCTCCAGCATCTTGAAGCACGTGATCCAGGCTGTGATTCCTGCTCACCTGCTCGATGAAGACACGAAATACCACATCAATCCTACGGGACGCTTCGTCATCGGCGGCCCCATGGGCGACACTGGCCTCACCGGACGCAAGATCATCGTTGACACCTACGGAGGCATGGGACGTCACGGCGGCGGCGCTTTCAGCGGAAAAGATCCGACCAAGGTCGATCGCTCCGCTGCCTACATGGCGCGCCACATCGCAAAGAACGTCGTCGCGGGCGGGCTTGCTGATCGCTGCGAGGTGCAGCTGGCCTACGCCATCGGCGTTGCCGATCCAGTCAGCATCCTGGTTGAAACTTTCGGTACAGAGAAAGTCGATCCGACAATCATTCCCGACATCGTCCGCTCGCACTTCAAGCTGACGCCGCGCGGGATTATTGAATCGCTCAACCTGCGCCGTCCGATCTACAAGAAGACCGCAGCTTACGGCCACTTCGGCCGCAATGATGCGGACTTCACCTGGGAACTGACCGACAAAGCGGCTAAGCTGGCCAGCGATGCTGGGCTTCGCGAACCAGCCGGCGCCCGCAAGTAGCGCCGCAGATTTTGCACCCCAGAGGTCACAGGGTCACGGCTCAAGAGAGATCGATTGCCCTGTGACCTCTGTGGGTGAGTTTTTCGCAGGAACCGAGGTGTAACTCCGGAGTCGTCCGAAAGGCGCATCCCCAAAAGCAAAAATTCAGCACGGTTCTTGGTTCCCGAAACGCCAGGATTCTGCGAAAATATGTCCAGGCTCACGTCGTTCACAAGCAATCAAAATCTAATTTTTTTGCCGCTCTAAGCGTGCCACTGAAGGGGTAAAGCATGTCAACCGCAGCCGTAAATTGCGATATTAAGAATGTCGAACTGGCCGATCTTGGTAAGAAGCGCATCGAGTGGGCGAACCAGTCCATGAAGGTGTTGCAGATCATCCGCAAGGAATTCATCAAGAACCAGCCGCTAACGGGCATTCGCGTTTCCGCCTGCCTGCACGTCACCGCCGAAACCGCGAATCTCGCGATTTGCCTGCGCGATGGCGGAGCCGAGGTCGTGCTCTGCGCTTCAAATCCCCTTTCCACGCAGGACGACGTCGCTGCCAGCCTCGTCCGCGACCACAACATTCCCGTCTTCGCAATCAAAGGCGAGGATAACGACACCTACTACAACCACATCCTCGCCGCCATCGACCACAAGCCGCACATTACCATGGACGATGGAGCCGACCTGGTGTCGATTCTGCACACCAAGCGCACCGATGCGCTCGAGCATGTGATCGGCGGAACCGAAGAGACCACAACCGGCGTCATCCGCCTGCGCGCGATGGCCAAGGAAGGCGTGCTCAAGTTCCCCATCGTCGCGGTCAACGACGCCGACACCAAGCACTTGTTCGACAACCGCTACGGCACCGGACAGTCCACTCTAGACGGCATCATCCGCGCAACGAATTTCCTGCTCGCCGGATCGAAGTTTGTCGTGGCCGGCTACGGATGGTGCGGCCGCGGTCTCGCCAGCCGCGCGCGCGGCGCCGGAGCTGAAGTCATCGTCACCGAAGTCGATCCGACGAAGGCACTCGAAGCCGTGATGGACGGCTTCCGCGTTATGTCGATGACCGAGGCCGCCAAGCTCGGCGACGTTTTCTGCACCGTCACCGGCAACAAGAGCGTGCTCACGAAAGAACATTTTGGCCTGATGAAGGACGGCGCAATCGTCTCGAACTCGGGACACTTCAATGTTGAAATCGACATCCCGGCGCTCGAAGCCATGTCGTCGTCGAAGCGTACGACGCGCAACTTCGTCGAAGAGTACTCGCTCAAAGACGGACGCAAGATCAACCTTCTGGGCGAAGGCCGCCTGATCAACCTGGCCAGCGCCGAAGGCCATCCCGCCAGCGTGATGGATATGTCCTTCGCCGACCAGGCGCTCTCGGTCGAATACATGGTGAAAAACTCGAAGAAACTAGAAAAGACGGTCTATAAGGTTCCCGATGAACTCGACAAGCGGGTCGCGAAACTGAAGCTCGAGTCGATGGGCATCAAGATCGACCGCCTCACGCCCGAACAAGAAGAATATCTGGCTGGCTGGAGCGAAGGGACGTAAGCACAGTCGTTAGTCATTGGTCATTAGCGGGGCGGCGCCAGCCGCCCCGTTTGTTTTCGAGTGAGGCGAAGATCTGTCCGTGACCACCAGCGATGCGATCGTGGCGAAACATCGCTGTGCACGCCGGCTGCCTAGCGTCCGTCAGCTATAATTAGGCGTAACGTGGGTTGGGTTCACCCCTCGCTGCGCTGCTGCAGGACTATCCGCCTCGTTGCACACTCTGACCTCGAAGGAGTTGGAATGCCCATCCAGAAGACCGACAAGATCTGGCACAATGGCAAGCTCATCAACTGGGACGACGCGAAAATCCATGTGATGTCGCACGTCATCCATTACGGCTCTTCGGTCTTCGAAGGCGTGCGCTGTTATGAACTGCCCAATGGGCCGGCGATCTTCCGTGCGAGTGAGCACATGCAGCGGTTGCTTGACTCTGCGAAGGTTTACCGCATGGATGTGCCGTTCAGCCACGAAGAGCTGGTGCGGGGCATGGTCGAAACAATTGCGCACAACGGGGCGTGGCCGTGCTACATACGGCCGATCGTGTTTCGTGGATACGGCGACGCGGGAGTGAATCCACTCAATTGTCCGGTCGAAGTTTATATCTGCAATTATCCGTGGGGAAAATATCTCGGCGGCGAGACTGAAGGGTGCGATGTCTGCGTTTCATCGTGGACGCGGCTCGCGCCGAACACCCTTCCCGCGATGGCCAAAGCCGGCGCGAATTACATGAACTCGCAGCTCATCAAGATGGAAGCGATCGCGAACGGGTACGTGGAAGGTATCGCACTCGACAAGAATGGGTTCGTCAGCGAAGGTTCGGGCGAGAACATCTTCCTGGTGCATCGCGACAAGCTGATCACGGCGCCGCTAGGCAACTCAGTGCTGCCTGGGATCACACGCGACTCGGTGTTGCAGATCGCGCGCGACTTGAACATTCCGATCGTGGAACAGATGATCCCGCGTGAAATGCTTTACATCGCCGATGAAGCGTTCTTCACCGGAACGGCAGCCGAGGTTACGCCGATCCGGTCCGTCGACAAGATCAAAGTCGGCAAGGGAGCGATGGGTCCGGTTACGAAGGTGTTGCAGAAGGAATTTTACGCAATCGTGCGTGGCGAAAAAAGCGACCGGCACGGATGGCTGACGCCGGTTCCAGTACGCACCAAGCAGCCGGTCGGCGTATAATCCGGTTGGTCAATTCGATAAGAGGGGCGCGGCTTACGGTCGGCGCCCCTTTTGGCTTGTTAGCCCCGAAGAAAACAAAACAACCGTCACAATTTAGAAGGAGGAAACATGTCCCAGCAAGGAATGACTCCGGAATTTGCTCTTGGATATTGCGCGATGATGCTCGATGGCATTCAGCGCGAAGCAGAAAGCACAAAGCGCGTCATCGCCGCCATCCCCGACGAGAAATCGGAATACCGTCACGATCCCAATGGCCGGACCGCAAAGGATCTGGCATGGCACCTGGCGAATACTGACATTCAATTTCTCGACGGCATTGCCGATCTGAGCTTCACCATGGCTAACCCTGAAACCAAGCCAGAGACATCCGCGGGAGTTGTCGCGTGGTATGACGAGAACATCAAGCGCGGCTGCGCGCGGGTTGCGGGAATGACGGCGGAGCAACTGATGACGCCAATCGACTTCTACGGTGTGTTCAACCTGCCGGCGGTGCTGTATCTCGGATTCCTGAACAACCACAGCATTCACCACCGCGGCGAGTTGGCAACGTACCTGCGGCCCATGGGATCGAAAGTGCCGTCGATCTACGGCGGCAGCTACGATGAGCCGTTTATGCCACCGGCAGCCGAGGAGACCGCGGCGTAGGTTCTTGCTTTTCCGGAAGCCGCCCTGCTCGGGCGGCTTTTTTATGCACCGGGGCCAGGACCGCGCTCGATTCTTCGAACCGTCACCGCGCGACGGCCGCGCCTTCGGTAGCCAACTGCTGGATTTGTGCGACGGCGGCGTTTCTGCTCAGTTCCGCTTGCGCCCCGGGCTTCTGATTTTCCGCGTGGATGAAAGTCACGTCGGTGAGTCCGATAAACGCCAGGATGTGGCGCAAATACGGCTCCTGATAATCGAAGCGCTCGGTGGGCGTGCCGGGCCGGAACGCGCCGCCCCGAGACGTGACGACGTAAACCTTCTTACCTTTCAGCATGCCCTGCGGTCCGGTTCCGGCGAACAGGACTGTCTTTCCGACGCGGACGACCTGATCGATCCATGCCTTCAAGAGCGCGGGAATGGCGAAGTTGTACATGGGAGCGCCAATGACAATGGTGTCAGCCGCGAGCACTTCGTCGACAAGCTGGTCAGAGATGGCAAGGACTTGGCGCTGCTCGGCCGTGAGGCTGGCAGGGTCGGTGTGGATGGCGTGCACCCACTCGTCGGTGATTTGAGGAAGCGTGGTGGAGGCGAGGTCGCGCTCGATCACGGTTCCCTGGGGATTTTCCTTTTGCCAGGCTTCGGCAAAGTGGCTGGTAAGCTGCCGCGAAACTGAGTTGTGGCGCGCGCTGGAATCGACACGAAGTAATTTCATTGAGACCCTCCGACTTCACTGCGTTCGATGAGTGAGCACATTCTATGGTTACAATAAATAACTATCAGCTCTTTTCATAGTAGGAACTCTAGAGTAACCTGGTATCCGGCAACCACCATGAGACCCTCTGCTCAAAAACCATCCCCGTGCGCGATCGGCGGGCTGCTGGAATTGTTGACCCGGCCCTGGACAATGCACATCCTGTGGTCGTTGAGTACCAATGGACCGATGCGCTTTGGCGTGCTGCGCAAGAACGTGGCCGGGATTTCAGCGCGCGTTCTTACTGAGAGACTGCGCACGCTCGAAGACAAAGGATTTGTCTTCCGGCATTACGAGCCGACGATTCCGCCCGCCGTGACCTACGGCATCACCGATCGAATGAAAGATATTGAGAAGGTGCTGGCGCAACTGGAGGGATTGGCGCGGAAGTGGAATGGCGAAGGATCGAAAGCCCCGAGCCACCATGGAGCTTCGGAACGAATCGGCGCCCGCATCTAAGGAATTCGAGAATCGAGAAGAGGAATCGCTGGCGAGTACTTCCTGCACACTGAGCAATTGCCCCAAGGGAGTGGTCCAGTTGCCGAAGTCGGGGCATTACCTAGGTCATCTTGGGGAAGGTGACGATTCGGGTCATCATGGTTGGAGAGAGCCCTGAGGGTGGCGCGACTTGCCAGCCGAGCCTTTCGCTCGGTCTGGTTGGATGAAAGATTTCTGCCCCTCACGGCCAGTGAGACTGCCTACATGAATATTGATGACCTGCTGCGAATTGCGACGGAACGGCGAGCCAGCGACTTGCATTTGAAGGTGGGAAACTATCCTCACCTGCGGATTGACGGTGAACTGGTGCCGCTGACCGACCAGCCGCGCATCAGCGCCGAAGACATGCTGAACATGGCGTTCAGCATGATGTCGGCGCGGCAGAAGCAGAAATTCAAAGAGACCACGGAAATCGACATGGCGTACGGCGTCGCCGGACTGGGACGCTTCCGTGTGAACATTTTCCAGCAACGTGGCAACGTGGGACTGGTGCTCCGCGTCATTCCCACCAAGATTCGTGCGCTGGACGAGTTGTTCCTCCCGAAGGTGGTCGAGCAGATTTGCGACATGCCGCGCGGACTGATCCTCGTCACCGGCGTGACTGGTTCCGGAAAGTCGACGACACTTGCAGCGATGGTCGACCGCGTGAACTCATCGCGCGCGGAGCACATTGTCACGATTGAAGACCCGATCGAATTCTTGCACCGCGACAAGAAAGGATACGTCAACCAGCGCGAGATTGGCGTGGATACGCCGTCGTTCGGCGCGGCGCTCAGAGCTTCCCTCCGTCAAGATCCAGATGTCATTCTGGTCGGCGAAATGCGCGACCTGGAAACGATTTCGACGGCGTTGCATGCGGCAGAAACGGGCCACATGGTCTTCTCGACTCTGCATACCTTGGACGCCGTAGAAACCATCAACCGTGTGATCTCGATTTTCCCTCCGCCGGAGCAGAAGCAGATTCGCATGCAACTGGCGGCGGTACTGCGGGCTATTGTCAGCCAGCGCCTGGTGCGGCGTTGCGATTCGGAAGGGCGAGTGCCGGCGGTGGAAGTGATGATTAATACGGCCTACATTCGTGAGTGCGTGCTGGTACCGGAAAAGACGCGGTCGATTCGCGACGCAATCTCGGCAGGCACTTCGCAATACGGAATGCAGACGTTTGACCAGTCGTTGTGGGATCTGTTCCAGGCGGGGCTGGTCAACTACGAAACGGCTCTTGAGAACGCTTCGAACGCGGACGACTTCAAGCTGCGCATGCAGGGCATCGCTTCGACAGCCGATATTTCGCGGCAGTCGATGCAGTCGGCAGGGTTTGGAGGACGGTAAGGAAGGTTTCAAAGTTTTAAGGTTTCACATCTCAAAAGGCTCGAAACATCAACTTCTGGTTCGGTTATCTCCTTGGATGGGCGCGCATCGAGCGCGCCCTTTTTTCTGCACTCAATAGCACTCAACTCCTGCTCCAAGACGTTCACAGGACACCTCCTGACGATTTGCGCTATCGTTAGCTTATGGCGTTCTCGCGTCCCAAACGAAAGCAGTATTCCGAGGATGAGCTGTACGAGTACGCGGTGGGAGCATTAGCGCGGCGGATGCGAACGGTTGCCGAACTGAAGCGTCTGATGCGGGTGCGGATCGAAGAGCCCCAGTCGGAATATGGCGAGACACTGGTGGAACTGGTGATCCGGCGCCTCAAGGACCAGGGATATCTCAACGATTCGAAGTATGCCGCTTACTACTCCTCGATGCGGCGGGACAATCAGAAGCTGGGACGCAGGCGGGTCATCACCGAGTTGAAAACGCGGGGGGTTCACGCGGAGGTCATCGAGAAGGCGGTAGAGACGGCATACGATGGCGTGAGCGAAGAAAAGCAGGCGCGCGAATATCTTCGCAAGAAACGGCTGCAAAACCGAAAGATCAGAAGCAGACGGCACGCATTTTCCGGCAACTGGCGCGGGCGGGATTCGGGACGAAAGTGATATTCACGATCCTAAAGAAGTGGGCTGTGGACGATGAGACTCTGACCGCGCTGGAAGGGGAAACTTCGGAGCCGTGAAGTCAGTTCCGCGGACGGATTGCGCCGGCTCCGGAAATCGTGCATACTCCAAAATCGATCTCAGTAGCACGAGGAGAAAACTTATGAAGACTAAGTTGGCAGGGATACTTGTGACCGCTCTATTGAGTGCCGTCCCGTTCATGGTTGCTCAGGACACAAGCACTGACAAGAAGGGCGCTGGCACGGAGATGAAGGACGCGACCAAGACCGCGGCCAAGGACACCGAGAAGGGCGCGAAGACGGCCGCGGTAAAGACTGGCCATGCGACCAAGACTGTGGCTAAGGATACGGAGAAAGGAACCAAGACCGCGGCGAAAGATACGGAGAAGGGCGCCAAAGTCGCCGGGAAAGATACCGAAAAGGCCGCCGACAAAACGGGCAAGGCCACGGAGAAAGTCGCCAAGAAAACCGGCAGCGTGGTGAAGACGGGCGCAAAGGACGTCGGCCACGACGTCAAGAAGGGCACCGAGAAGACCGTCGACGCCGTGAAGTAGCGCGAAAGAAGACTTTCACGACAGAGGGCACAGCGGGACGCAGAGGACTACGTCTGCGTTCTCCGTGCCCTCTTGTTTTGAGCGCGATCATTTAGAATTGAGTTTCCATGCTCACAGGCTCTGAAATCCGCAGAAAATTCCTGGACTTCTTTGTGCAGAAGGGGCACAAGGAGGTGCATTCGTCGTCACTCGTCCCGGCGAATGATCCGACTTTGCTGTTTACCAACGCAGGGATGAACCAGTTCAAGGACGTGTTTCTTGGCCTGGAGAAGCGCGACTACTCGCGGGCGACGACTTCGCAGAAGTGCGTGCGGGCCGGCGGGAAGCACAACGATCTGGAGAATGTGGGCTTCACCAACCGGCATCACACGTTTTTCGAGATGCTGGGAAATTTTTCGTTCGGCGACTACTTCAAGAAAGATGCGATCGCCTACGCGTGGGAGCTGATTACTTCTCCGGAGTGGTTCGGGATTGCGAAAGACAAGCTATATGTGACGGTGTTCAACGGCGAAGGTGGATTGCAGCGCGACGGCGAGGCCTACGACTTATGGGCGGGGCAGGGCGTGCCCAAGGATCGCATCTACGAGATGGGATTGAAGGATAACTTCTGGCAGATGGGCGACACCGGCCCTTGCGGTCCGTGCAGCGAGATTTATTACGACATGGGAGTGGCCGCATCGGACCAGGGGCATCCTGACTGTGCCTTTCCGTGTGACTGCGGACGATACGTTGAGATTTGGAATCTGGTGTTCATGCAGTTTGACCGGGATGCATCGGGAAAACTGCATCCACTGCCGAAGCCGTCGATTGATACAGGCATGGGGCTGGAGCGCACCGCGGCGGTGCTGCAAGGAGTGATTTCGAATTACGACACCGATTTGTTTACACCGCTGATCAAGCGAGCGGCGGAGTTGACTGGGACATCGCTGACGAAGGAACTGAACAAGGAAGCACACACGAAGTCGGCAGCTTCTCTCCGTGTGATTGCTGACCACTCAAGGGCGGCGACGTTCCTAATCTCCGATGGCGTAACACCTTCGAACGAAGGCCGTGGATATGTGCTGCGGAAGATTATCCGGCGCGCGATTACGCATGGGCGGTTGCTGGGGCAAACCAAGCCGTTTCTGTATCAGATGGTCTTCGCGGTGCGAGACCTGATGCGGGATGCGTATCCGGAATTGGATGAGACCGCGGAGCGAGTGTCGAAAGCGGTGCAGGTGGAAGAGACTCGGTTCGCTCACACGATGGATGTCGGGTTGGAAAAACTTGAGACGCTTCTGAAGAGCTCTACTGAGAAACTTGCCGGAGAGGACGCATTCAAGCTCTACGACACGTTCGGGATGCCTCTCGACTTCATGCAGGACGCGGCGCGCGATCAGGGAATCGAGTTTGACCGCGCTGGCTTCGATCACGCGATGGACGAGCAGAAGTCCCGCGCTCGCGCTTCATGGAAAGGTGCGGCGAAGCAGACGGCGAATCCGGCTTACCAGTCCCTACCGAAGTCGGAGTTTGAGGGATATCGTCAAACTCGCTCTGACGGATGCGAAGTACTGGCGATCATTCACGAGGGGCAGGGCGTACGCGAGTTGAAAGCTGGTGAAGAGGGCGAGGTCATGCTCGATCACACTCCGTTTTATGCGGAAGCTGGCGGGCAGGTGGGAGATCGCGGATGGTTTTATTCCGACGATCACAACGCCGTCGTTGCCGATGTCACAGGCTGCTATTACCCGATTCAGGGAGTGCGAGCGCATCAGGTGGTTGCGAAGTCTCCAATTCGCGTGGGGGACAGAGTTGATGCGGTCGTGAATACGGATGTCCGCGAAGCGACCATGCGGAATCATACGGCGACGCATCTGTTGCATGCCGGGTTGCGCGAAGTCCTGGGCAAGCACGTCAAGCAGGCAGGGTCGCTGGTTGCGCCCGGGCATCTGCGGTTTGATTTTTCGCATTTCACAGCCGTCGCGGACGAAGAACTGCAGGACATCGAGGACATCATCAACAAGGAAGTGCTGCGCGATCGGAAGGTGGAGACGATCGCGGATGTGCCGATCGATGTGGCCGTCAACGAGTACCACGCAATGGCTCTGTTCGGCGAGAAGTACGGCGACAAGGTTCGAGTGGTCAAGATCGGCGATTTCTCGACCGAGCTTTGCGGCGGAACGCATACCGCTGCGACTGGACAGATTGGGCTGATCAAGATTCTGAAAGAAGGAAGCGTGTCGTCAGGAGTGCGGAGGGTTGAGGCGATCACGGGTGAGGGGTCGTTGAAACACTTCCGCAAGGATCATCAGCTCGAGAACGTCGTGTCTGCGTTCGTGTCTCCCACCCTTGTGCAAAAAGCGCGCAAGGATGGGGCACCCGCTTCGGAGTTAGCTTCCGACAGCGAAAAATCTTTCTCTCCGGCGGAGGCACTCAAAGCGGAACTCGAAAAGAAAGACGCAGAGATCAAGCGGCTGACGCGCGAACTGGATCAAGTCCGGATGAAGTCGGCTTCGTCTTCGGCGGCGAATGTCGTCGAGAAGATCAAGGAAGTGAAGGGCGTGAAAGTACTGGCGCACCGCGAGGACAATCTGGAGCGGGCCCAACTGCGGACGCTGGTGGATCAGCTGCGCGATAAAGTTGGATCGGGCGTAGTCGTGCTCGGATCAGCGTCGAATGGAAATGTGGCGCTGATTGTTGGCGTGACGAAGGATCTTACTTCGCGCGTTCAAGCAGGCAAAGTGATTGGCCCGGTGGCGCAGAAGGTAGGCGGCAAGGGCGGAGGGCGTCCCGACCTCGCAGAGGCCGGAGGGAAAGATGCGTCCGCGCTGGATGCCGCACTGAATGACGTTTATAGCGTGGTGGAGGGATTGCTCGCGTGATTTCAGATGACGCCGTGAAAGAGCGGCTGCGCTTCATCAAGCACAAGGGGCACGCAATTTTTATTATCGACTTCAGCCAGTGTCTGGCGAAGGAGATTCTGTTGCTGCTCGACCAGGTTCACGCTCACATCGCGCGTCACGCACCCGGTTCGATGCTGACCCTGGCGGATTTTACCGAGGCCGGGATCGACAAGGAAGTCGCCACGAAGATCAAGAAGGTTCTGGTGCTCGACCGGCCTTTTGTGAAGCGGTCCGCGTGGATCGGGACCGAAAGCCTGCCGCACGTTTTCTACGAAAACTTCAAGACCTTCTCGCAACGGGAGCTGCCGATCTTCAAAACGCGGGAAGCAGCCATGGACTGGCTCGTGGAGTAACGACCCAGAGTTTTCTTGACGAGTGCCGTCCCACGGCTTACATTGTTCCGATCTTCCCCGTTTAACCCTGTACGGTGTTCCTTCAACGGATTTCGTACGTCATCCCTGGTTGTTGCACCGGACCCCGCGCGTCAATTGACCCACATGAATCTGAGGAGGTCTGTATGCCCGAGCCACTCGATCCGAAACTAGCGCTCTTTTACGGCCAGTTTGTGCAGGCTGCCTACACGATGTACCGCAACCCGCAAGGAGGAGATCCTTTGCGTCCGGAGCCCGCCGGAATCCCCGCCGGATGGGAACTTGGGGCATGGATCCACATGTCGGATTTCCTGCTTAGTTTCAAAGAACCGGAGTTTTACGGCATCCTGTGCCGCAAGATCGACGATCCCGACACGCGCATCCTCGCGATTCGCGGCACCGAAAACGCGATGGAATGGATCGACGATGCGGCAGCACTCCCGACTCCATTTCGACAGGTTCCATTAGCCGGGCGGGTTGCGAGCGGGTTCGACAGGATTTACACCTCACTCAAAGTGGTAAAACGTCCGCTGGCCGAGGACCGCGCCGTGATGGCGACTGCAAAGGGCGCACCTGCAGCTGCGGAGGAAACGTTCGCGGGATCGTTTGCAGAGCAACTCGACCAACTGGCGACCAGCCGCGAGTTGGCGCGCGGAACCAGAAAATCGAGAACCGAAGAACGGAAGCGGCGACCCATGGTTGTAACGGGACATAGCCTAGGCTCGGCGCTGGCGACGCTGTTCGTGATGGAGAATGCTTCGAAGCGCAAGTTCGACATCAGCATTTCCTGCACATTTGCCTCGCCGCGCGTCGGCAATCTGGAGTTTGCTCGGGCCTTTGACCAACTTCCCATAGTCTCGTGGCGCATCGTGAATACGCTGGACATCGTGCCGAAGCTGCCGCCGCATATTCCCTTGCTGCTGGAATACGATCATGTCGATGTTGAGTGTTCGTTTTCGTCGGCTGACTTCGCGAAACACAGTCTCGTGTGCTGGCATGCGATGGAAACCTACATGCACTGGCTCGATCCCACGTACGCGCTGCGGGACGAGTGCAAGCCCTAGATCGAAATTCGTCGCAACAAGTCGCGAACGATTTAACTTCTCCACTTCAGCGTGACGGGTCCGCTCATGGGGTGCTTCATGGTGGCGCCGGTGCGCTTGGCTTCCTGATGGGCTGCCTTCAGCTGGAAATACCACTTCGCGGGACGGTCGGCGTCGTCGATCAGCATAAGGTGCGGGTTGTGCTTCAAGCCTTCCGATTGCAGTTCCATGGTGCGGCGATCCTGCTCGACAAACTTTCCAAAAACAAATTTCAGCAGCTCGGGCACGAACGGGACCCATCGAAAAAGATTCCAAGCAGCGACTACGTCGATGCGGCATTGATTGCGGGTAATCGGGGTGACGGTGGTCAGGCTGGAGAACCAGTATTTTCCGGCGCGAATGGTTTCGGTGCGGATGTTCGGCAGAACAAAGTCGATGGTCGTCGTAATGGAATCGGCGTCGGCGTAGAGCCGGAGAAGCTTGTAGGGCGCAGAGTTTGAACTGGGCGTGTGCGTGCTCATGCGGAAGCCGTTGGGGATAGGCTCGAAGTTTTTCTTCTTCTCGTGAATGCTGTGCTGGGTGCGCCACCACCAGCCTTGGTGGACAAAGGGTCCGTGCGCGGGATCCATCAAGCCGATGATGCCGTGGTCGATACTGACCGGCATTTCAGCTTGCAGGTAGGCGAGTTTATATTTGTCGCTGAATTTTTCGACCTGCGGCGCTGCATCGGGCGCTTCTTCGGGCCTGGCGAAACCGGCACCCGACGGCCCCGGATCGGGGATGAATACCCAAACGAAATTGTCCTGCTCCTCGCACGGGTAACTGCCGGCGTAGATTCGGTCAATCTTGAGAGTCTGGTCGGAGGTGAGCGAAGGGATCGACTGACACTGTCCGTTATGCACGTCGAACTGCCAGCCGTGGTATACACACTCGAGATTTTCGCCATCGAACTTACCGCAATTGAGAGGCATGCCGCGATGGGGACAAGCGTCGCGCAGAGCGAAAGGCTGTCCCTGGCGATCGCGGCCGATAACGAGAGGAATCTCAAGCAGCGTGGCCTTCGATAACTGATTGCGATGGACGCGGTCGGCGGGCAGTGCGCGATACCAGAAACCCGTGAGCATCAAGGTATCGGTGGCCTGGCGTTGCGGAAGATCGAGTTCGGGCATGGAAAAATGTCGGTATTCGAATGAAACCTTATGCTAGCATCCGCTGGACTTTGTGGGCGGGAAAGCTCTCACCGCGGGGGACACTGGCTTTCACAGAGGAAAACACGGAACAACTGGACGGATCTCGGGCATGGAATTTATTGGAAACTTTCGACGATTAACGGCAGCACAGCGGAATACTTTCATCGCCTGCTTTCTGGGGTGGTCGCTGGATGCGTTTGATTTTTTCATTCTAACGTTTTGTATCAGCGCCCTGGCTGCGCAGTTCCAGACCAAGGTTTCCGCCGTAACGGAGGCCGTATTCATCACGCTGGCGTTTCGGCCGGTGGGTGCGTTTCTGTTCGGCCTGATGGCGGACCGCTTCGGACGGCGTGTGACTCTGATGATCGACATCATTGCGTACTCGGTGTTCGAACTGGCGTCGGCATTCGCCCCCTCATTGAAGGTATTCATCATCACTCGAGCGCTGTTCGGAATTGCCATGGGCGGCGAATGGGGCGTGGGCGCGGCGTTGGCGTTCGAAACTCTGCCCGCGGAGAAGCGAGGATTTTTCTCCGGGCTGCTACAAGAGGGATATGCGGTCGGATTTCTGATGGCGGCCCTGGTGTACGGAATCGCCTTCGAGTACGTGGGATGGCGCGGCATGTTTGTGATTGGCGCGCTGCCGGCGTTTCTGGTGATTTATATCCGAACAAAGGTTGATGAGTCGCCCGCGTGGCTGCAGGGACGCGTTGCGAAGAAAACAGAGCCGGCGCTGGGCAAGAATGTCGTCAAGTTTATTGGTCCGTTTCTTCTGATGACGGTACTGATGTTTGCATTCAATTCTTTCAGTCACGGGACGCAGGACTTGTATCCGACGTTCCTGACGAAAGGCCATCAGTTAGGACCGCACGCAGTGATGTTCGTCGCCGTCATCGCGAACATCGGGGCATTGGTCGGCGGCATTGTATTTGGGAACTGGTCGGAGCGGATTGGACGCCGTCGTGCGATCGCGATTGCAGCACTGTTATCGATTCCGGTGATTCCCCTGTGGGCGTATTCGCGCACAATCCCGATGCTCGCACTGGGCGGATTCCTCATGCAGTTCATGGTGCAAGGGGCCTGGGGCGTGATCCCGGCGCATCTCAACGAATTGTCTCCAGCGCCGGTACGCGGGACGTTTCCTGGGCTCGCATATCAGTTGGGAAATCTCTTCTCTTCCAAGAATGGCGTGCTGCAAGCGAAGCTGATGGAGACGCGCTATGGCGGAAGATTTCCTCCGGTGCTGGCGTGGACCGTCTTGCTGGTGGCGTCGCTGGTCGCGGTCGTCACGATGAGCGGCAAGGAACGGCACGGAGCAGATCTTTCAAATACAAGTTAGTGGAAGATCGATATTGTAGAGGGTATGCAAGATTTGGCACACTCGCGAGATGGCACGAAGGAATCATTGTCAGAGAAAGAGTCCTATGGTACGGTTAGGGTAAATCCCACGCCTTCGTCGTTGAATTTCATCGGGTCCCAACGAGTAGTTCGATCAGCGCGAATGCGTGTACCCAAGGTAGCGCCACCATGAAGGAAACTACTATGGATCCCGTAACAAGCGGTGAATCCGTCGACCGAGAGAACTTCGCCAACCGCAAGCTGATTCGTCCGACCCTGCCCCGCCCCGAAAATCACGGAAATCACAATGCAGCGCCGGTCCCGATGCAGGAGCGCCGCGAACGGCCGGAGCGGCACGAACGCCCGGAGCGCATGGAGCGGGGAGATCGCCCCGATCGAGGCGACCGCGGAGTGAGCGGACCCGGCGGGAAGAAGCCGGCGCCTCCCGAGCAGACCAACGCTGAGAATTTTTATTATCAGAAGCAGATGCAATCGCGGACGCCGATGGTGATCGTGCTGCGCGATGGCGAGGAAGTGCGTGGCATCATCGAGTGGTATGACCGGAATTGCATCAAGGTGAATCGCGAGAATGGTGATCCGAACTTGATGATCTATAAACCCGCGATCAAGTACATGTTCAAAGAGGGCGAGAACCAGCGGTAAGCAGGTTTCGAAGTTTCAGCGTTTCAAGTTTCTGGCTTCTACTAACTCTTCAAGATAGGTCTTAGCATTCTGACGCGGCCCATGAAGGGCCGCTCTTCCATATACACCAATTGGTGCGGCACGGCTGAAGCTGTGCGCCCCGATTCAAATCTAAGTCTACAGTTTGGGTAGAACGATTCCCTTTTGCGACTGGTATTTGCCTTTGCGGTCGGCGTAGCTGATTTCGCAGACTTCGTCGGACTCGAAGAAGAGAATCTGGCAGAGGCCTTCATTGGCGTAAATGCGGGCCGGCAACGGCGTCGTGTTTGAGATTTCGAGCGTGACGAAACCTTCCCACTCGGGCTCGAAAGGTGTCACGTTGACGATGATGCCGCAACGCGCGTAAGTGCTCTTGCCGACGCAGATCGTCAGCACGCTGCGCGGGATCTTGAAGTATTCGACCGAGCGGGCCAGCGCGAATGAGTTCGGCGGGACAATGCAGATATCGGTCTGCACGGTCACGAAGGATTTCTCGTCAAAGTGTTTTGGATCGACGATCGAGGAATTTACGTTAGTGAATATCTTGAATTCATCCGCCACGCGCAGATCGTAGCCGTACGAGGAAAGTCCGTAGGAGATCACGCCCTCACGCACCTGCTTCTCGGAGAACGGATTGATCATGTCGTGTTCCTGAGACATCTTGCGGATCCAGCGGTCGCTCTTCAGCATGGAGCTCCTTGAAAGAATTTAGTAATTGGGTAATTTTGCCATTGCGTAATTGAAAAGCTCTCGGGTGTGGCATTTGGCTCGATGCCGACAGAAATTACAGGATTGCCCGATTCCACAATTACTCAATTTCAACTGGCTGGGTGCATGCCAGTTTACGGGATAGATGCTCGGGTTGACAATCTCACTTATCTCCCCTAGCATCAATAACTTGAAGCACCATCTTGACCCTGCAACCGGGAGTCTCTCGTGATTAAGCTCGACATCATCAATGAAGTGGTGGCCAAAACCGGCATCACCAAGACCAAGGCTGAGTTAGCCGTAGAAACCGTCTTCGAAAGCATGAAGAAGGCGCTGGCGGCGGGAAGCCGCATTGAGCTGCGGGGTTTTGGTGTATTCAACGTGCGCCCGCGCAAGACGGGCATCGGGCGGAATCCGCGAACGGGAGCGGAAGTGTCGATCCCACCGGGACGGGCCGTACGATTCAAGCCCGGCAAAGAATTGCAGTCAATCGACTAAGCATTAGCGCGACAATGCTGAGCGCTGGAAGGCGAGACTGCGAAGCATCGGCTGAAGCTGCTTCGCCATCGGAACAAACGCCTTACCCCACACTCGAAAAGCTCCTTCTTTCAACACAATCGTGAGTGGGCCCGGATACCGAACCGGGGAAGGGCAGAACTCGCCTTTGAAACGAGCCAGCGAGCCCGGGCCCGGACCAAAGTTGTAGCGGCTCGTTCCCAAGCGATACATATCCCGCATCGAGTGCCAGTGCAGGAACGCGGCCGAGTTCCGATGTTCAGCGTCAAATGCAGCCAATGAACAGTGCGCGGTCGTGCGATCGCGAAACACGAGCGTGCTGCCCACGACTTTGCCATCGAGGGATGCCGTGTAGAGACGGGCACGGTTGTGGGCTTGCGCTCCGCTCATGAGATCCGAATAGAACGAAAGAGGCCTTTCCAGGCGAAAGTGCTTGCGCTCGGCGCAATCCTGAAAGAGCGGCCATGCCTGCTGCAGGGCAGCGGGAGAATCGGTGGAGTGGAATTGATATCCGGCTTCGGTGCCGCGACGAATCTTGCGGCGCGCCTCGCGATCGAAGCTAGCCAGAGTCTCTTGTTCGCTGTCGTGCTGGTTGACAATGTAGTCCTCGGACAAGACCGGATAGTCCAATAGATACGGGAAAGCGTCGGAATCGATTGCGTTTCCCGCGGATGCGATGGTTGTCAGGACCTCCGGGTCAGAGTGCGTGAAGCGGAGGAACATGAAGCCGTTCAGGCTTGCCCAGTCGAAAAGTTGACGAAACATCCCTCGAGTCAGAGGAAAGTAAGGAGCAATTCGTGCGGGCCCACGGAAGACGAGGCCAATCTTAGTCGGACCGAATCCAACCGAAAGAATGGTTACAAGAGCCAGCGGATCGCGCTCGTCGCCCCAATAGAGATAGCGAGGCGTCACCCACATGCGGCGGTAGGGTTCGTTCCAGAATGGGTACTGGTAAATCGGAGCGTCAGTTCTGCGAAGAATATTGTTCCAGCGCGGGAGATCTTGTGGACGGAGTTCGGACCAAGCGACAGAAATCGCCGCCCTAGTCGACCGAACCTCGATAGCGGAAATCGGGGCAGCCAAGCTCATTTTGGGTTACCAAGTTCGGGGAGGATTCTTGCCGGGGAGGATTGCTTTGCCGAGGAGGGAGTTTTCGGATCGACGGCGTCAGGCTTTCCGTCGGGGATCGGGCAAAAAGGCCCGGAACCGCGCCTAACGTTCACTACATCTTAAGTCATTCCTGATACAGCCAAAATAGCCCGTTCGTAATAGCCCGGATGTGCCATGGAAATGACATTTGATGCAGGTGGAAAAGGCTCATAAATGACTGATTCTCATGGGTCGTAGTAGCATCAAAGAATCTTGATCCAGATTTCGATCGAAGATTTGCATGCCTGAACCCGATCCCCCGATTCCTACATCCACGCTCGAGTATTACCATGCTCTGCCTCTGCCGGTGGGCCCTCCACCCCGGGAGCACTACTGGCTGCACGGTTTGCTGCTACTGGCAACCTGCTTTACGACGCTGGTAGTGGGGGCGCGCATGGAGTTCAATTTCCTCCACAACCTGCCTCCGTTCGCGGCCGGAGACGAATACATACCGTTTTTTCCGGTGGGATGGGTACTGGCACACCCTTCGCGTCTTCTGCTCGGGATTCCCTTTTCGGCAACTTTGCTCACGATTCTGCTGGCGCATGAGATGGGACACTATTTGTTCTGCCGCTACTATGACGTGCGGGCGACGCTTCCATTCTTCATTCCAGCGCCAACATTGATTGGGACGCTGGGGGCCGTGATTCGCATCAAGGCGCCGATCCGATCCAGAGCCGCGCTGTTCGATATCGGTATCGCCGGACCGATCGCCGGATTTGCGGTAGCGGTCGCTACGCTTGCGGTGGCAATGACCCTTTCAAAGCCGCTCGTCGCCGGAATGGGACCGTCGGACCTTCGCCTCGGATTTCCTGAGATTTTCTATGTGGTGCACGATGCATTCCGCGGCATTGTTCCAGGGCACGCGATTTCGCCGCTGCCGCTGGGCCGGGTATACCTGCATCCCACGGCGATTGCCGCGTGGGTCGGTATGTTTGCAACTGCGCTGAACCTTCTGCCTAGCAGCCAGTTGGATGGTGGACACATTGTGTATGCGCTGGCGCCAGGGGCGCATCGAGTGATTTCGTGGGTCACGGTAATCGTCCTCGTTTATCTGGGGCGGATGTACGTTGGTTGGAGAGTGTGGGCAGGACTCATCATAGTGATGAACGTTCTCACTTACCGGCAGCAGCAAGCCCCGGAGTTCCCTTCCCTGCCCGCCAGCCGTTGGATTCTCGCGCTGCTGGCGGCTGTCATGCTCGTACTGACTTTCACGATTTCTCCTTTTGAGATGAATTGGAAGTAGCCGACTCTCCCGCCGAGCATACTAGACTCCTGTATTGAAACGTTTTAATATGTTGGCGTCATGAATCGAATTTCTCTATTCGCAGCGGTTCTTCTCGCGGTCTTCCACGTCAATTTCATCTCCGCGCAAGTGGTTGAGGTCGACACCACCAAGGCCACCAATCACTTCGTGCCAAAAGAGACGCTCGGTGCAGGAGTCGATCGGATTTCGGTCGAGGCAATCGACAAGGATCTGCTGCAGCCGACGCTTGGCCAGACACAGGAGTCCGGATGGCAGCCGGTAACCTATCGACAAAATACTGAACTCGCGGTTGAAGCCTGGCATTGGAATCCGCAGGGGACGTGGAGCGATCCGGCGGGCAAAGGCTATTTCACCGGTTCGGCGAATCCCACCGAGATCATCCGCTACTCCTACGGCTACGGGTTGCCGCGGCGCGGCTTCACGCGCAACGATGGCACGGACAACGTTGGATTCTCGCGGCTCACCGACGGCGATCTCGACAGTTTCTGGAAAAGTAATCCATACCTGACGCAACGGTTCACGGGGGAGAGTGACGCGCTGCATCCGCAATGGGTTGTGCTTGACCTGGCACAAGTGCAGCAGGTCGACACCATCCGCATTGCGTGGGCAGAACCTTTTGCGAAGGTCTACGAGGTGCAGTACTGGACAGGAAGCGAAGACCCGATTCATGCACCTACACGGGGGGTGTGGCAGACCTTTCTTCAGGGCGCCGTAGACAGCGGAAAAGGTGGGACGGAGACGTTGCGGCTGATGGGGAGCACTTTGCCCGTTCGCTTTGTCCGAATCTGGATGACCGAATCTTCTAATACCTGCGGTGCGGGCGGAGCAAGCGATCCGCGGAATTGTGTTGGGTACGCGATTCGCGAGATCTATCTGGGAACAACGACAAAGGATGGAGCATTTCATGACATCCTGAGGCACACGCCGGACCAGGAACAGACCACGACCTACTGCTCATCGGTGGACCCATGGCACCAAGCTTCGGATCTAGGCCCGACCACGCAGGCGCAGGTGGGATTCGATCTTTTCTTCACAAGTGGTGTGACGCGTGGGCTGCCCGCAATGATTCCCGTCGCAATGCTCTACGAGACGCCGGAGAATTCCGCTGCTGAGATTGCCTATGTGGAGAAGAGGAAGTATCCCATCTCCTACGTAGAGATGGGCGAAGAGGCCGATGGCCAGTACATGCTGCCGGAGGATTATGCCGCGTTGTACTTGCAATGGGCGACGGCCTTGCACAAGGTCGATCCCACGTTGAAGCTAGGCGGCCCGTCGTTTCAGGGAGTGAACCGCGATATTGAAGTCTGGCCGGATGCGAACGGCAAGGTTTCGTGGCTTGGCCGTTTCGTTGACTATTTGAAACAGCATGGACGAATGAATGATCTGGCGTTCTTTTCATTCGAGCACTATCCGTACGAACCGTGCCGAATACCGTGGGGAATGTTGTATGACGAACCGGAACTGGTCAGCCACATCATGCAGGTATGGCATGAAGACGGGATCCCGGCGGACGTGCCGATGTTCATCACGGAGGGCAATCTGTCGTCGGGCGCGAGCGAGACGTTTCAAGACATGTTTGCCGGAATATGGCTGGCCGATTACATCGGGTCGTTCCTGAACGCCGGCGGCAATGGCGTTTATTTTTTCCATTATTTACCGTTGCACATGGAGCCGGGATGCAGCGGCTCTCCGGGAACATTTGGCATGTTCACGATCAACGGTAACTATGAGATCCAGCAACGGCTCGCGCAATTCTTCGTGGCTCAGCTCATTAATCAGGAGTGGGCACAACCCGATGGCGCCGAGCACCATGTATATCCGGCAAAGAGCGACCTCGAAGACGGCGCCGGCCATGAACTGGTGACCGCGTACGCGGTAAAGCGTCCCGATGGGCAGTGGTCTCTGATGCTCGTGAATCGGGATCAGCAAACGGCACACAAGGTGCGGGTGTCATTCCGCGGGGAGTCCGGTCGGGAAGAAAGCTTTGCCGGACAGGTTGAGATCGCGACGTTCGGGAGTCAGCAGTATCACTGGCATCCCGCGCAGACGCGGTTCATGGCCCACGCGGAGCATGCAGCGGAACACACGGTGGTCACCTATACCAAGGGCTGGGCTGATCCGGATGGACCGATTGCGCGAGCGAAATTGACCGCGGGAAAAGACTCTCAGTATGAAGTACCCGCTGCGTCGGTTGTAGTCATTCGGGGAAAGATTGGCGAAAAGTAAGAGCGCAGCCCGGTATTCGAGACTCACGTCTTCCCTGTTTTCGCCGGACGAGAACGATCCAGCGCTGGAAGAGGTCTGTTTCTTGCGGAATGGCTCATGAGCAATGCCAGGCGCTTGACCTGGGTCTCCAGCCGTTTTGCGCTGATGACCCAATAGATCGACGTTCTTTGGTACCAAGGCGCCTGTGCCTGAAAGAAGGACCACGCCTCCGCGGAGTCACGGAACTGCTTTTCGAAAGCGGGTGGAAGTCGAGCGGTCTTTCTTTGCTCGTAGGCATAGATCGCCGATCTGGTTCCTTCTCGTTTCTCAAATGCAGCCAGTCCCGCCGGATGCATCAATCCCAACTTAGAAAGCTCGGTCGCGCGCTTGATATTGATAGCGCTCCAGGTGCTGCGCGGCTTGCGAGGCGTAAACCGGATCTTGTAACTGAAGGCGTCGATCCTTTTGCGGACTCCATCGATCCAACCAAAGCAAAGCGCGCCGTCGACGGATTCTGGCCAGGTAATGCTCGGCCTTCGAGAGTCGCGCTTGTAGAAACGACCCAGAGTTCGTCTGTGGAAGCGTGATGCTTCTTGAGCCAGGCACGCCACCCAGCCGGATCCGGGAAAAACTGCGGTTTCGAGGACATACGGTCAACATTATCTCCAAATGGATTCACATTAACCAGAGGGCATCGACATCGACGATCACTTGCGTGCGCGGGATTTTCTCTTTCGCAGCGTAGGCGAGCATGGCGCGCAGAGTGGTGTGCAGCTTTTCGCGGCTGGGCGACTTTAAGACAAAGT
Source organism: uncultured Acidobacteriota bacterium (assembly GCA_963700225.1). Classification (GTDB taxonomy): domain Bacteria; phylum Acidobacteriota; class Terriglobia; order Terriglobales; family Acidobacteriaceae; genus Sulfotelmatobacter. Next base: position 1,950,548 of record CAVOWU010000002.1, on the reverse strand, counting down.
GATAGCGGTAGTCGCGCTTCAATCGCATAATCGGGGCCGCGGCTGGGCCAAGCACACGCACTCCTTCGTGCCGGGTTTGATCGAACCATTTGCCGAGCGTCCCGGACCATTGCAGTGCGTCGTCGAGTTTGTCGCTGCGTACAAGGACGTTTGCCAGCGCGGAATACGGCGGGTAGTGCATCCAACTGCGGAACTGAAGTTCCTTCTCGTAAAAGCCGACGAAATCGTGGCGGGCAGCGTATTGGACCGCATAGTGATCCTGAAAATAGGTTTGAAGAATGACCTTGCCCGGGGACTGGCCACGCCCGGCGCGTCCCGCAACCTGCGTGAGTAATTGAAAAGTTCGCTCGGCGGCGCGGAAGTCAGGCAAGCCGAGAGCGACGTCGGCTCCGACGACGCCGACCAGCGTTACGCCGTGAATGTCATGGCCCTTGGCGATCATCTGCGTGCCGACGAGGAGATCGAGTTCGCCCTCGTTCAAACCGCTCAACGCGCGCTCGAAATCTTCATGGCTGCGGACCGTGTCGCGATCGAGGCGGGCGATGCGGGCTTGAGGGAACATGCCGTGCAGCAGTTCTTCCAACTTTTCTGATCCGGTACCGAGGAAATATACGTATTCGCTGCCACAGTGCACGCATGCTTTGGGCACGGGCGCGGTGTAACCGCAGTAGTGGCAGACCATCTTGTGCTCGCGCTTGTGATGCGTGAGCGCAATGGCGCAATTCTTGCACTCAAGCTTTTTGCCGCAGGTGCGGCAGAGGACGACCGGAGAGTATCCGCGGCGGTTGAGCAGTACCATGACCTGCTCTTTACGCTCAAGGCGGTCTTTAATCTCGGCGGCAAGCTTGCGCGAGATTACCTGTTCGTGCCCGGTTTCCTGGAATTCGAGGCGCATGTCGACGATCTCGACCTCGGGAAGAGGACGTTGTTCAACGCGATCGGGGAGTTCGATCAGCGCGTACTTGTTCTTCTTTGCATTGAAATAGGATTCGAGCGAGGGCGTGGCGGAGCCCAGCACAACCACGGCATTCGCCATCTTGGCGCGCATCACGGCAACGTCGCGCGCGTGGTAGCGCGGTGTTTCTTCTTGCTTATAAGAAGAGTCGTGTTCCTCGTCGACGATGAGGAGAGCGAGATCGGCCACCGGAGCGAATACCGCGGATCGCGTGCCGACAACCATGCGGGCTTCTCCGCGCTTGATGCGGTGCCACTGCTCGGCGCGTTCGCGATCAGAAAGCGCGGAATGCAGGATGGCGACTTCATTGCCGAAAATCTGGTGCAGATCGGCAGCGACTGCTGGTGTCAGGCCAATCTCCGGAACCAGCAGGATCGCGGACCTTCCAGCTTCGAGGACTGAGCGCATCGCCGCCAGATAGACCGCGGTTTTACCAGATCCGGTTACGCCGTGCAGCAGCATTCCGGAGAATTTGTGCATTGCCACTCTTTCGCGCACGCGAGCGAGAGCGGCTTGCTGTGGCTGGCTCAGGTTGAAATCGAAGAGATTCGGACGTGGTTTGGCATTGGAAACGGTGAACCCGGCAGGTTCCTCGATGATTTCAATCAAGCCTCGTTTGACCAGCGTGCCAAGCGTCGTTCGCGGCACTTCGAGAGCCTGCAAGTTTTCGACCGCAACTCTTCCACCGGCCGCGGCGAGCGTGTCGATAAGCTTCTGCTGGTTGCCGTTCAGCTTGCTTTCAGAGGATTTGAGCAGGGCAACTTTGATGGTGCGTGTCGCAACTTGTGGGGCCGAAATGTCTTCGCGGCTCAGCCATTTCTTGCGGACCATACCAGCGAGGATGGGCCTCGAGACCCGGGTAGCTGAGCGCAGGCTTTGCTCGCGAACGAGTCCGCCATCGGAGCCGGAAAGATAGTCGAGCACGCGGAACTCCGCCGCCTGGTCTTCGGGAGTTCTCTGCGAACGCGCGGACGATCCCGACATGCCTGCGAGATGTAGGGCCATTTGGCCCTGTTCGGTAATGCGGTAGCCGACTACACGCTTAAATTCGGCGCTCAGAGGGAGCATGGTGCGGAACACTTCTCCGATGGGAGCGAGGTAATAGTCGGCAATCCAGCGTCCGAGACGCAGAAGTTGGTCGTCGAGGACTGCCGACGGATCGAGCACGCTGAGAACATTCTTCGTAGCGACGGAAGGCTTGCGGTCGTGCAGTTCGACGACGACGCCGGTCATGCGCTGCTGGCGGAAGGGGACGAGGACGCGTCCACCCACAATCGGCGCGGCTTCTGCGGGGACACGGTAGGTAAAAACCATGTCGAGAGGCACGGGGAGAGCTACATCGCAGAATTCGGGCATCGATTGGAAGGATAAACTACGGCTCGCGTTGGTCCGAAGACTGGCTCGCTTCTCTCGCGGAACGGGCGAATGCGGCCGTCCCTACGCGGTTGGGCTTGGCGGTTTCAATCCCAAATATTTCATCACCATCTGCAAGTCTTTCCAGGCCTCGCCTTTCTGTCGCGGATCGCGAAGAAGGAATGCGGGATGGTAGGTCACGGCGAGCTTGGCTCCTTGCCAGGACGGATCGCTGTTGCGGGCGCCTGACGGCATGAAGTCATAGAAGCGGCCGCGCAATTCGGACATGGGAGCATTGATGGCCAGCAGGTTCTTCGCCGCTACTGCGCCTAGGGCAACGACAACTTTGGGCTTAACCACCGCGATTTGACGCATAAGGAACGGCGAACAAGTCTCGCATTCGTCGCGTTCGGGAGTGCGATTGCCGGGCGGACGGCATTTCACAATATTCGCGATGTAGACATCTTCGCGGCGCACGCCCATCGCTTTGATCATATTGTTCAGGAGTTGACCTGCGCGGCCCACGAACGGTTCCCCTTGCGTGTCTTCATCGGCGCCTGGACCCTCCCCGACGAACATCAAGTCCGCATGCGGATTGCCGACGCCGAAAACGATTTGCTTGCGGCCCTGCTCGTGAAGCTTGCAACGGGTGCAGTCCCCGAGATCCTCGCGAATCAGTTTGAGTGCGGCAACCGGATCGGTGACGCCCTGCTCGGGCTTTGGAGCAATAACTTCGAAGGTGGTTTCGTCGGCAGACTTTGCAACTACGGCAGCTCTCTTTGCGGTCATTTCCTCTCGCTGTTCCTGGAATGTGAGCGACAACGCCGGGTCCTCTTTTTCGTCGGCAACTGGGACGGATTCCGAGACTGTCGGTTCGCGGCGGTAGAAATCATAAATGCCCATCTCGTGACAGTAGCGAACTCGCTCGGCGAGGGCGCGGCGCAAATCTGGCTCAAGAGTACGTGGCATCGGTGGTTTGATTGTAATGCAGTGCGATCCGGGCGTGTTCGCGATATCGGCGAAGAACAGCAGGTTCCTCGTCGCTCCGCTTCTAGAAATGACAAAGCGGGTAGGAGGTCAGGCTTTCACAGGCGACTTGCGGGATTTGAGAATGCGGATGGCCTGATCGAGGACGCGCTGCGCGACTTCCCACTTCGTGGTTTCCGGGATCTCGACGACTTCGTCGCGGGTGATGATAGTGACGGCGTTGCGGTCGGAATCAAAACCCACGCCTTCGCGGGAAACGTCGTTGACGACAATCGCATCGAGATTCTTCGAAACCAGCTTCTGGCGGGCGTTTTCGAGGACGTTTTCAGTCTCGGCGGCAAAGCCCACAATCACCTGCGATGTCTTCTTAAGGGAGAGCTCTCTCAAAATGTCTGGAGTCGCTTCGAGTTCCAGCGTCATCGGGCCCTTGCGCTTGAGTTTCTGCCCAGCGGCAGACTTGGGACGATAGTCAGAAACAGCAGCGGTCTTGATAACGATGCTGGCCTGCGGAAGCAGGCTCAGCACGGCGTCGCGCATTTCTTCGGTGGAATCGACTCGCGTAACCTCCGCGCCGGCCGGAGGAGTCAGCGAGGTTGGGCCGGTAACCAGAAACACCCGGGCCCCCCGGCGTAGCGCCGATCCGGCAAGAGCATATCCCATGCGTCCGCTGGAGCGGTTGGTGAGATAGCGCACCAGGTCAATCTTCTCGCGGGTAGGTCCGGCGGTAATCAAGACGGTCTCGCCTTGAAGGTCCTGAAAAGCTCCGAGAGTTTCCAGCACCGCGGAAATGATGGCGTCGTTATCGGCCAGGCGTCCGGCGCCCGTCATACCGCAAGCCAGATAACCAGTCCCGGGCTCCACAATCCGGACGCCGCGCTTGCGCAGAATCTCAAGATTCGCCTGCGTCGCCGGATGATTCCACATGTTCACATTCATCGCTGGCGCAACGACGACGGGAGCTGTCGTCGCCAGATACAGCGTGGTCAGGAAATCTGTCGCGATTCCCTGAGCAAAGTGAGCGATAAGATCGGCCGTTGCGGGAACGACGACCAAAGCGTCAATCGACTGCGCGACCGCAATGTGCTCGATGGCAGAATCAATATTCGGTTCATGCTCCTCGCCGGGCGAGAACATGCCGGTGATGACTTTTTCTCCGGAGAGAGCGGCAAAGGTGAGAGGCTTTACAAATTCCTGCGCCGAGCGGGTCATGACGACTTGCACGCAGATGCCTCGGTCCTGCAGCAGGCGCACGATCTCCGCCGCCTTGTAAGCTGCGATTCCGCCGGTGACGCCGAGGGCGATCTTCATGGTTATCGAGTGCTGATTCTTGGTTGTTGATCGAAATTCCGAATGCAGTCAGAAATCCTGACCGTCAACAAACAGAAAATCAACGATGCCTTTTAGTCCTGGCCGAGAGCTTTGTCGAGATTTTCAGCGGCCTGCTCGGCGGCGGAGCGAGTCTCGGGAATTTCCCACTTCACCTTGCCGGCGCGGATCTCGTCCTGCGCGATGCGGCAGGGCTTGCGGGAGTTCGTGTCGACCACCGGCGGCGCACCCGACTGAAGCTGGCGAGCGCGGCGTGCCGCGACCAAGATATACCGGTAGTTGCTGTCGAAGCCTTCGATCAACTTCATGAGAGTCTCCGTTAGAAAACAAGTTCGAAGTCGAATCAGTGCCGAACGTCCATCGACGAGTTCCGCAGAACATGACCGGCTTTCGGGCTTGTTCCGCTTCGGGCTGTTTTTCCGGTCTGGCGCTGGTTCTCAGCGCCTCTGAAATGATACCGCGAATCCTAAGACCTTGCAGGGGTCGCTGGCGCACTAAAGGACAACAGGATGGGCTGAACCCGCTCGCGAGCATTGGCCAGCCTGCACGTGTTCGCCAGTTCGATGGTTTTCCTCTCCTGTTCGGTCAACTCCCGGTCCAATCGCCGCAAGCGCTCGGAAAGGACGATCGCCCGCAACCGCTCGCAAGATTCTTCCAGCTTGTCGTTGATCAGAACGTAGTCGTACTTGTCGTACTCTTCGATCTCGCGGCTTGCCGTGATAAGACGGCGCTGGATGACATCTTCGGGATCTTCGCTGCGATTGCGCAGTCGCCACTCCAGAGTTTTGCGGTCCGGGGGAAGAACGAAGATGCTGATGGCATCGGTCAGAGTGCGCTTGATTTGCGCGGCGCCTTGCACATCGATATCGAGGAGCAGGTCATTCCCCTTCCGCCCTGCTTCGCGCAGAAAATGGCGTGCGGTGCCGTAGCAGTTTCCGTGAACGCTTGCGTGCTCAAGAAATTCGCCGGCCTGAATCATCTTTCCAAATTCTTCGACCGAGATGAAGTGATAATGCTTGCCGTTCTGCTCGCTGCCGCGCGGCGCACGCGTGGTGTAAGAAATAGAAAACTCGAGGTTGGGAACGAGCTTCAGCAGATCGTTGGTGAGAGTGGATTTTCCCGAGCCCGAGGGCGCGGAGATGATATACACCAAAGGTTTTTGCGATGGGCTCATTCCAGGTTCTGCACCTGCTCGCGGGATTTTTCAATCTCTGATTTCATGGCCAGTCCGGCCTCGGTAATTCTAAGCGCTTCGCCGGCGAGGCCCGATGTCTTCGACAGCAACGTGTTGGCTTCGCGGTTCATTTCCTGAAGCAGAAAGTCCATCTTCTTCCCGATCTCGCCGCCCTGTTCTAGCAATCCGAGAAAATGCTGCACGTGGGTTTCAAGACGCACGATCTCCTCCTGAATATCGCTGCGATCAACCAGCAACGCGGCTTCCTGCAAAACGCGCTCCTTGTCGACACTCGCCCCCAGGAGTTCCTGCAGCCGCGATTGCAACCGTTCGCCGTAGTTCTGCAGAACGGCGCGGCGGTGCTGGTGCACGCTCTTGCTGGCCTCGGAAAGGTGAGCCATGCGCTCGCGAAGCTCGCGTGCAATGCCACGGCCTTCTTCCTCGCGCATCTGATTGAGCCGGTCGAGCGCGTCGCCAACCTTCGCCATGACTGCGGCTTCGAGTTCTCCATCGGCAGTTTCATTCGCTGATTCGAGGGCGCCCGGCAGGCGGAGAATAGCGTTGAGGTCGGGCTCCGCCGCGATCGTAAATTCCGCCGCTGCCGCACGGAAGGCCGCTATATAACCGCCGACGATTTCGCGGTTCAAGGAAAACGTCTCGTTACTGGTTCGTTCCAGGCTCAACGAGATTTCGACGTGCCCGCGAGCCATCTTTTCTTTGAGCAACCGGCGAATGAGCATTTCGAGCGAATCGGTGCCGGAAGGAAGACGAAAGTGCAGATCGAGGAAGCGATGGTTGACGGATTTCAGAGACAGGACAAAAGCGAGCTTGCCACCTGACGGATTGGAGGAGGCACTCGCATTGCTTTGCACTTCGCCACGAACTTGCGCGAAACCGGTCATCGAGCGTATGGACATAGTGTGTCTTGTTCTTAGGTTCCTGCGACCGCCTTGGGTACATCGGCATTGGCGAACTGTAATTCGTAAAGACGCCGGTATGTGCCAACCTGCTGCATCAATTCTTCGTGCGCTCCGATTTCGGCGATGGTTCCATTCTCGATGACGACGATCCGGTTGGCGCGGCGCACCGTCGAAAGGCGATGCGCAATGACGAAGACCGTTCGTCCGCTCATTAGATTGTGCAAAGCGGACTGTACCAGTGCTTCCGACTCGCTGTCGAGAGCGGAAGTCGCTTCATCCAGAATTAAAATAGGCGCGTTCTTGAGCAGCGCCCGTGCAATGGCCAAGCGTTGACGCTCGCCTCCAGAGAGCCGTACGCCGCGCTCTCCGATGACTGTATCGTACCCCGACGGAAGGGCCAGAATGAAGTCGTGAGCGAGTGCGGCGCGGGCCGCGGATTCGACGTCCTTCAATGGAACGTGAGGCTGGCCGTAGGCAATGTTGTTGCGGACCGTATCGTTGAAAAGGACTGTGTCTTGCGTAACGATACCGACCTGCGAGCGCAGCGACGCCAGGGTGACATCGCGAACATCGTTACCGTCGACCAAAATGCACCCGGCGCTTACGTCGAAGAAACGCGGAAGCAGATGGACGAGCGTGCTCTTGCCCGCGCCGCTGGACCCAACCACCGCGAGAATCTCACCGCGTTTCACCTCGAGATCTACTCCGCGCAGAATCTCCCGTGAGTCGTCGCCATCGGACTGGTATGAGAAGCAGACGCCTTCGAATCGAATGCTCTTGGAAAAAGGTGGAAGCGCTTTCGCCCTGGGTTTCTCCAGTACGACATCCTCGGCGTCCATGAACGTGAATAACTGGGATGAAGCTCCCAGCGCCTGCTGAAAGCTGTTGTTGAATACCGCAAACTTCCGCACAGGGTTGTACATGCTGAGTACGGCTGCGACGAAGGCGATGAAAGCTCCGAGAGTCAGCTCGTTGTGAGCGATTTGCTGGCGGCCCAATAGCAGCAACAAGGCGATCGCTACCGCTCCAAAGATATCCATTAAGGGCGAGCTGATGGCCGCCGCAGCAACCGATCGCAAGTTGGCGTGGAATAGTCGTTGCGCCGCTTTGCGGAAGCGCGCGACTTCCCAGCCTTCCATTCCGAAGGCCTTCACAATACGGTTGCCGGTGATGGTCTCGTGCAGGATGTTCTGAACGTCGGCAAGTTGGTCTTGCCCCGTACGCGTTGTGGATCGGACGCGGCGGCCGATGCGCACTGCAGAAAAAATGATGATTGGAATGAATACCACCAGCACCCAGGCCAGCTTTCCACCCAAAACGACGACCAGAACGGCCGTAAAGAGGAAGGTAAAAAACTGCTGCAAGAACTCAGCAAGGATGCTCGACATCGCGAACTGCACCCGTTCGATGTCGTTAATGATGGTCGAGATTAGCGTGCCAGTGGTGTGCTGCTGAAAAAACGCGGCAGAGCGCCGCAAGACCGAGTTGTACAGGTCATTGCGAAGGTTCGTGATCATGCCGAAACCGGCATGATTCACCAGGTAAGTGCCGGTGTAGTCGAAGATCCCTTTCAGCACAGTCGAAGCCACCAGCGCATAGGCGACGATTGTCCACGCGTTATGAAAGTGCGTGGGAACGAAACGCTGAAGATAAATGGGCTGCCCGGTCTGCGGCATCGTGAACAGGATGATATTTTCCGAACCGGATGACGGGTTCAGTACACGATCCAGGACTGGTTTCAGCAGGACCAGGCGAAAAGCCTCGAGAAAGCCTACTGCAGCCAGAAGGAAGACGCCGGGCAGCAACTGCACGAGAAACGGAAGCACGTAGCGGACGAGGCGCATTACTTGCCGCATGGAGCTCCCGCGCGGTCTGGGCCGCAATCGCTTGCCGCCGTTGGAATTGAGGTGAAATGCAAGGCCTTATTTTACTTGAGTCGGGCTCCGGGAGAATGACGTTTCCGGTGCTCTGGGTCTCCCAATTCTCCTGCGGGATCGCTCTGAACGTCTCCGCAGGCGGTCGGGAAGATCTGAACGTCACTCGGGACTATCCCGGTGCACCACTTTGACTCGGTATCCAGAGCGGCGAAGGTGCTTGCCAACTTCCTCAGCCATCATCACGGAGCGGTGCTGGCCGCCGGTGCATCCGAAGGCGATCGTCAGATAGCTTTTTCCTTCGTGGATGTAGTGCGGAAGCAAATATACGAGAAGATCGGAGATGCGCGAGATGAATTCACGGGTCTGGGGAAACGAGCGAATGTATTTTGCGACCTTAGGATCCCGGCCCGTCAGCGGCCGGAATTCAGGAACGAAGTGCGGGTTGGGCAGGAAGCGAACGTCGAACACCAGGTCAGCGTCTTCGGGAACGCCCTGGCGGAAGCCGAAACTCACGCAGGACACGAGAATGCTTTTCTCAGCTGACTGTTCATGAAAACGCTCGTTGATATGCGCGCGCAGTTCGTGAACGTTGAATTTCGAGGTGTCGATAACAAAATCAGCGTAACGGCGGATGGCGCTCAGGTGCCGGCGTTCTTGTTTGAGCGCAGTCTTCACCGGAGAGTCGGTGCCGAGGGGGTGCGGCCGCCGGGTTTCGCTGAAACGTCGCAGCAGGATTGAATCGGACGCCTCGAGAAAGACAACTTTCGTCGGAATCATCTTGCGAACGGACTGCAGGATTCCGGGTAGCTTCTCAAGCTTCGAGCCCTCGCGAACATCGACAACCAGAGCGGTGCGGCGAATGTCACGCGACTGGAGCGCCAGTTCGGCGAAGCTGGGGATCAGTTCGACCGGCAGATTGTCGACGCAGTAGTAGCCAAGATCCTCGAAGGCTTTCAAGACCGAGGCCTTCCCCGAACCGCTCATCCCGGTAATGATGACCAGTTCCGGCGTGGGCTGGCGGGCAGACCGTTTCTTTGCCTTCTTCGAACCTTTTCGAATGGATCCGGAGGACTTCCGCAGCTTCATTTAATGGATAGTAGCATCGCAGGGCCAGGGCCGCTTCAGGCTGCGAGTGTTCACTCGGATACTGCCAAGGTACGCAGTCATTCAGGCTGACTAAAATGAGAAATCCACATTGTCTACGGCGTGGTGAGGCCTGTAAGCTATGGCGTCATGAAAAAGTTCGAAGAGCTCACGGAACGCGAAATACTGGCACTGGCGATCGCCCTTGAGGAGGAGGACGAACGCGTGTATGCCGATTTCTCTGAAGGATTGCGGCAGGATTATCCGGCCACGGCCTCGATGTTTGACGGGATGCGCGAAGAAGAATCGGGACACAGGCGACGGTTGCTGGAACTCTTCCAGAAGAAGTTCGGCGAGCATATTCCGCTGATCCGGCGGCAGGATGTGCGCGGGTTCGTGGAGCGTCCGGCGCTGTGGCTGGTACGACCGCTGCGAATTGAGGCCGTGCGCAAAGAAGCATCGACCATGGAAGTCGAGACGCGAAGATTTTATGAAAAGGCAGCCGCGCGCACGCAGGATGCAAGCATCCGGCAGTTGCTGGACGATCTCGCGTATGAGGAGCGCGAACATGAAGAGCGCGCGCAGGAACTCGACAAGCAGAAACTGCCGGACAATGTGAAAGCGGACGAGGAGGTCGCACAACGGCGGCTGTTTGTTCTGCAAATTGTGCAGCCGGGCTTGGCAGGTTTGATGGATGGGTCGGTGTCGACGCTGGCTCCGGTTTTTGCGGCGGCATTCGCCACCCACAAGAGCTGGGATGCATTTCTGGTCGGACTGGCCGCATCGGCCGGAGCGGGCATCAGCATGGGCTTTGCGGAGGCGCTATCCGATGACGGCAGCCTGACGGGGCGTGGGCATCCGTGGGTACGCGGATTGATCTGCGGCGCGATGACGGCGGTCGGCGGGATTGGGCACACGCTGCCTTTCTTGATTCACGACTTTCGCGCGGCGCTGTGGGCCGCCGGGGCAGTGGTCGTCGCAGAATTGGGCGTGATCACCTGGATCCGCAGGCGCTATATGGATACGCCTTGGGTCACAGCGGCGCTGCAGGTGGGACTGGGTGGCGTGCTGGTGTTTATTACCGGCGTGCTGATTGGGAGCTCATAGGAATGCGCCGTGTCGTTCCGAGGAGCAGCACTACGATTTGAGCTACGGCTGCGTGTCGAGTGGGTGCGTGCTCTTTTCGTAGAACTCTTTCTGGAGTTTGGGGCTGACGTCGTCTCCTTTTACTGCTTTAATCGCCTTCGCGACGGAATCGATCCACCAGTTCATCTGAAACTCTCCGAGCTCTTTGCTCGCGGCTGCTCCTTCCCCTGAGTAATGATTCGGAAAGCGCGTGTACCACCAGATGCCGGTGTAAACATCGGCAGGGAGCTTCTGGCGAGCCTGGTCGGCGCCGGATTCGTTGGTGGCGCGGTCCATGTGGACGGTGTCCGGCCGCGAAATCATCATCTTCGAAGTCTCGCTTTCCCCCGCGTGCATATCGATCTTCGTCTTCTTGGCCGGGCCCCCTTTGTCCGGAGTGCGTTCGTCGAAGACATAGACAACGTAGTCGTGAGGCTTGTCGAGTTGTGTCTGCGCAAAGTACGGAAGCAGAGACTCGTTTCCGCCGTGGCCGTTGACGATGAGGATTTTCTTGCAGCCGTTGCGGGCCATCTCATCGGTAGTCTCCTGCAGCAATGCCAATTGCATACTACGGCTATAGGCGATGGTGCCTGGTTCGTGGCGCGCTTCGGCGATCTGTCCGAAATAGTATTCGGGAAAGACCACTGCATACTCCTGCTCGGCCGCATGCAGCGAGGCATAACGCACATCGAGGAGATCGGTGCCAAGAGGAAGATGTGGGCCGTGCTTTTCCAGGATTCCGAAGGGAAGTAGGCAAGTTCCTTGTGCCCGCTGGATGCCTTCGCGGAAATCGGAGGCAGTGAGTTCCTCCCAGTGTACGGAGAGTTTGGCCGGGGGAGTAGCTTGGGAATGCATCGCTGGCGCGACACCTAGAAATGGACAAGCAGCCAGAAAAACCGAAACAAGAGAATGCTTGCGGCAGGCACGGACGATCATGGTAAATCTCCCCTAGCGGCGGATTGTAGCATGGAGAATGTAGCTATTAAAACGTATGAATACAGGCAATTATTCGCGATTCTCGCGTACATACATATGCAACTCTCACGCCGTCTCAGTGTTCTATTCTGAGTGAGATTGTCCGCAGAATCGACATCGGGAGGCCGCTGAGACGGATGCATCCTAAAACAGCTCTGGTCGCGTGTTTTCTCGCTGTCGTGACGCAGGTTGCGTGCGGGCAGCAGTTGGTGCAGGCGCCTCGATCCGATGGAGCACAAACGCCGCTGCGCGTGTATTCGCCGAGCAATGCGGGCTGCGCGCCGCTAGCGGTGATCTCTCCTGGAGCGGGTGGCAACGAGGATGGATACAAGTATCTAGCCGTGGGGATGCGGGAGGATGGCTGGCGCACAATCGTAATCGGACACAAGGAAAGCGGAGGTGCGGCACTGCGGTCCGACATGCGAGACGCCGGAGGAATGAAGAAAGGACTAAACGAATTAGTAAACGATCCCAGCGCATACGAGGCGCGGATGATGGATATTGGCGCGGCCTTGAAGTGGGCGGCTGGCTCCTGCAAGGCGCCATTTGTCGCGCTGCTCGGGCATTCCATGGGCGCTCGGACGGTAATGGTTGAAGCCGGGGCCAAGAACTCGCTCGGCGTGAAGAGCCTCGATCGATTCGATGCTTATGTGGCGCTGTCGCCGGATGGGCCGGGGACGATGTTTCCCAAGGATGCCTGGATCGGAATCCGAAAGCCGGTGCTGATGCTGACGGGAACCCGGGACGGATCTCTGGATGGCGATTGGAAGTCGCGCACGATTCCGTACGACAGCCTGCCTGCAGGATGCAAATGGCTGGGTGTAATCGACGGTGCGTCGCATATGAATTTTGCTGGAGTGGGATTTGCCGGAACAACCGAGAAACTGACGCTGCTGGAAGTGAAAACGTTTCTGGATGGACTGCGCGAGGGCAAGTGTGGGACATCGGTTCAAGCAGCGGGGATTACGCTGCAGCAGAAATGATCTCTTACTTTGGATCCAAAGTGATAACCCCACCCCGCCGCAAAATAGAGACAAGGATGGGGCTTCGGATTCCAAGAATATCCCAGTAGCTACTTCAGGAAAATCTCTTGCAGCAGGTCCGAGGTAATGATTTCGCGGATCTCGGCACGTTTCTCTCCTAACTGTTGCGCAGCCTGTTTGCCGCCCAGGATCTTATCGCGCGCAGCCTCGCCTTTTGCAGCCAAGCCGTCCATCGCCGCATGATTCTTGTATTCGATTGCAACCGCGATGTCCCAATCTTCAGGGCTGGCCTTGGTTTCTTTCAGGAAGACCTTGTAGTCCATGATCACCCCTTGACGCTTTTCCTCTTCGATCAGCGGTTTGGTGGATTGGCGGAGACTCGTGAGATAGGCATCCATCTGGGTGGGTTTGACCCGAATCAATTGGACGCGCCAGATCGGGCCTTCGGTGTAATGCTCTTGCGCGAACAGAGCTGGAGCCAAGAACAACAGGAAAAACGAGATCCCGTAGAACTTCTTCATAATGATCTCCTGAATTGAGGTGGGTTGAACGGCGGGAGGATCATACGCCTGCGGAGGAGAATGGGCCAGTAAGTCAAAAGCCCCACCCCTGTCGCATAAAACGCGACAAGAGTGGGGCTCCGCTTTCCAGAAACTTCTTATGGAACTTCGATCAGCTGCATTTTGCCGTCGCGGGCACGGTGCAGCACCATCACTTTACCCTTGGGATCGCGGAAGACAAAGACGTCTCGATCCTTGAAGTGGGCTTCCTTGATCGCTTCTTCGAGCGTCATGGGGCGCATGGCGACAGACTCGTCGGAGCGGATCAGGTGAACTTCGGTCGTCTTGGCCACGGCAGGATATTTGTGGACCATCACCGGGACTGCGGTTTTCTCGGACAGGCCGACAACGGTCTGAACGTCTTCCTGCGTGGAATGGCCGTTCCACTTCTTGACCTCTTCGTGCTTGCGGGCGGAACGCTTCTTCGACTGCCAGCGGGTTTTGTACTTGATCGCCTGCTTTTCGAGATGATCGAGGGCCTCGTTGACGGCGATGCTCATGTCTTTCGCTTGGGCGAGCCCGACCAGCGGACCTTTTCGAGGTGTAATTGTGATTTCAGCTTTATGCCGGTGCTTCTCGACAGCGAGGATGACTTTGGTTTCGAACTTGTCGCCAAGGATTTTGCGGATTTTTGTGAGGCCGGTTTCTACTTCTTTGCGGATAGCGGCGGTAACTTCGTATTGTCTTCCTGTGTATTCCACATTCATGAGCGCCCCTCCTAGAAATTGAATCGGTGAGATAAATCGGGCACTGCATTCTGGTCGTTACTCGCTGGCCGTTAGCTCGAAGCCCCAGCCGTCAGCGGGTTCGCCGACGACCAACCACTAGCAGCTAACGACGTTTTATTTCTTTACCCGGCGCTGATGGGTGCTCGGGATGCGCATATCTTCGCGGTATTTGGCCACCGTGCGGCGGGTCACCTGGATGCCCTGCGACTGCAGGATGCGGGTGATCTGCTCGTCGGTCAACGGACGGCTGGGATCTTCTTCCTCGATCAGCTTCTTAACGCGGCGCTTGAGGATGAGCAGTGAAGTGCCGCCGCCCTCAGGACCTTGCACGCTCTCGCTGAAGAAGTACCGCAGCTCGAATACGCCTTGTGGTGTGTGGGCGTATTTGTTGGCGACTGCACGGCTTACCGTGGAAGGATGCACGCCGATTTCTTCGGCCACCTCCTTGATCATCATGGGTTTGAGTTGATCGATGCCGCGTTCCAGGAAATCCTGCTGGCGGGCGACGATGGAGTAGCAGACCTTGGTGATCGTCTGCTTACGCTGCTCGATATTCTTGATGAGCTGGATGGCGCTCTTGTAGCGCTCTTTGACGTAATCGCGCGTGCTCTTTTCGTTGGTGCCGTCGCGTGTGACCAGCTTCTTGTACGCCGGATTCAGGCGAAGCTGCGGCAAGTCTTCATCGTTCATGATGACCAGCCACTCGTCACCGTGCTTCACGAAAGCAACATCAGGCTCGATCAGGCGGGCCTGGACCTTGTTGTAGCGCAGGCCGGGGCGCGGATCAAGAGTGCGTATGTAGTCGAGCGCGGCTTGGACAGCCTCAATCGGCCGGCCGATGGCCTTGGCAATTTCCTTGTGCTGCTTGTTCTGCAGGCCGCGGAGGTGTTGATCGACGACAGCCATAGCGTCCTGCAGCACTTGAGCCGTACCGTTGCCGTTCTTGTGCTGCGCCAGCTGCAGCTGATGAAAGCGAAGTTGCGCCGACAGGCACTCCCGCAGATCGCGGCATCCAACGCCGGGAGGATCGAGTTGCTGCACGACTTGTAAGGCCTCCTGCAAGTCCGCAGCGGTAAATCTTGGTTTGAAGGTCGAGGCGGAACGGGCGGGCAGCTCCGGAGCTGGTGCGACCGCAGCGGCTCCATTCCCGGATGCCGATGAAAAAGACACTTCGGCGCGGGGTTCAGCGGCAGAAGAGAATGTCGTATTTCCAGCTAAGGCTGGATCGGAACTCAATGCGGGATCCAAATCCGACGAATCCGCAAACTCGGTTGAGGCCGTGACTACTTCTGCTGCCGCGTCAGAGGTTTCAACTTCCGCATCCGGGGCAGCGTCGGCAATTCCCAGCGCCTGCGCCTCACTGACGATGTTCTTGGCGGTAACGGCGTCGGCTTCCGGAGTCGCAGGTGGAGTCACTCCCAGCAACTCGTCATCACTCGCGATCAGGTAGCCGTCCTCATTCAGGTTGCCGATGATGAGGTCCGCAGCTTCGCGAACCTCGCTGCGCAGGCTCAGAGCTCCCAACTGCCAAGCCAAGTGGTCCGTCAGATTGCTTGGCTTCGAAAGGAAATTTTCAAAGGAAGGACGCTCGATGTCCTCCATCTCGCTGTGAGTGCGGTAGCCGGGATCGAGGTAGTCCTGAAAGAACGATCCAAAATCGATTTCTTCGAACGGATCCTTCTTTTCAACAGCAGTGATGGGGTTTTCTTCGTTCGTAGCAGCAGCGGCACGCTCGCGGTCTTCTTCCTTCTTGCCGACTTCGTCGAGCAGGGGGACGGAGTCTTCCAACTCCTCGAGAACCGGGTTCTCGACCATCTCGGCGTTGATCATGTCCTTGAGCTCAAGCTTGTTGAGCGCCAGGACAGAGACCATCTGCACCAGACCCGGAGTCAGGATCTGGCGCTGCGAGAGCTTTACGCTGAGTTTGTGCTGTAACAACACCATAGTTTCAAGTTTGGAGTTTCATGTTTCAAGTTTCACGAGTCTGTTATTGAAACTCGACACTTGAAACTGCGTTCTCACACCAGCGAGAAGCTCTCCCCCAAATACACTCTTCTTACTTCCGGATCGCTGGCCAATTGCTCGGGCTTTCCGTGACGAAAAATTCTGCCGTCATCGATGATGTACGCCCGGTCAGTGACCGTCAACGTTTCGCGCACGTTATGATCGGTGATCAAGACTCCAATGCCGCTGGCTCGCAGGTTGCTGATGATTTTCTGCAAGTCAAGCACGGCAATTGGATCGATCCCGGAAAACGGTTCATCCAGCAAAATGAAGGTGGGGTTGATGCACAGGCAGCGGGCAATTTCCACGCGCCGGCGTTCTCCACCGGAAAGAGCGTACCCGCGATTTTGGCGGATATGCTCCAGTCCCAACTCGTCGATAAACTTTTCCATCTTCTCGCGGCGCTCGTGCCAGGAAATCCGCTGCGCCTCTAGGACCGCGAGGATGTTCTCTTCTACCGTCAGTTTGCGAAAAACCGAAGCTTCTTGCGGGAGATAGCTGATGCCATACTGACGGGCCCGTAGATACATCGGGACGTCAGTGATGTCCTGACCGTCATACAGCACGCGGCCAGTATCGGGAGGGATCAGGCCTACAATTGCGTAAAACGTGGTGGTCTTGCCTGCGCCGTTAGGGCCTAATAATCCAACCACTTCGCCCTGCTCGACGTTCAGGCTGACCCCATTGACTACGCGGCGGCCACGATAGCTTTTGCCAATCTCTTCTGTGGCCAGAGTCCGCATCGCAATTATTGGGCCACTCGCGTCGTCGTAACCACAGGAGTACTTGCTTCGCCTTCTACGAGCACCCTATCATCGCGTCTAAAGAAAGTCAACGAAACCCCGGTAATCTTGCCTTGTTCGGCATCAAAAATGCTGGGAGGTCCGCCCGTCAAGACGAACTTGTCATCAGCAGTTGTGTACACCAGCTTCTCGCCCTCTGCCTTCCGTTTGGGTTGCTGGATCACGACCCCACTCTCGGCGGCCAGATGATCGAGCTGGCCGGGACCAGCGAGAGATTGATCTTTGGTGCTTTGACCATGCGGCATGAGGTAGGCATCTAGCGTTTTCGCGGAGGCGGTAAACAACGAACCTTTGGCTACAACGCCTCCTTCATAGTGGGCTCGCCTCTCGGAGTCTGCATAGGTGAGCTTCAGTCCGGTGATGGAGATGGGGCTGGATTCGGCCGGCGAGGAAGACTTCTTCGACGGCTTGGGCTCCGTCTTCGCTGCTTCGGGCTTTTCCGCCTGGACGAGAAAGGTCTGCACGGGGCTGGTCGGCGTGCCTTGCGCTGTGACCGATCGACGATCCCGGTCAAATTGAATCGAGGGCGCTTCGATGACGTTGGCGTCCTGCCATAGACGTGCCTTGCCAGTGTAAAGCGCGACTCCGGTGTTGTTGTGGGCCGTCATACTGTGGGACGTCACGTGGATCGGCGAAGACGACGCCAACAGCGCTCCATTAGGCTGCTCCTGCAGCTCGCTATAGGTGCTTTTGACGTCTCCCTCGGCCAGAGCGTCGCCGTTGGCACGGTTGATCCGGATGCTGTTGGCGGTGGTCTGCATGCCGCCATTCGCCACGCGCGGGCTGCCCGTCAGCACGAGCATCTGGTCGAGAGGACTGTAGCGAGCCAGGTCCGCCCAAGCCTGCATCTTCTTATCTGGCGCCTGGCTATCGGAATAAACGACGTTTCCCTTTTGGGTGACCGACTGGATGCCACCCTGAGGGAGAAACGCCGCGTCGACTGATTCGCTGGTGCTGACCCGCTCCGGCTGTCCGTCAGACGAGCTGACGATGCGAGCATCGGGTGCGCCGTGGACGCTGGTTATCTGGTTGTGTCCCTCGGCGACAGCGAATTCGGCGTCGAACTTTCCCGCCGTGACCACGGTTCGTTCCGCTTTCGAAGTTTGAGGCGAGCCGGCGGCCTGGGGCAATTGGGTGATGGTGATCTGTGCCGCGCCCGCTGTTTGCGCGTGCCGCAGAAGGTTGCCTTGGACTACGTCAAAGTCGATCGCAGGAGCGGTTAACTGGAACTCCTGCGGCGAATTCCCTGCCTTGCCGTCAGTCGGATTGCTGTCGCCGACAGCGGTCTGGGTCACGCGAACGCCGTCGAGAGCGTGAACCCTCTTCAACTCGTTGTCGCCCGCGAAATCGAGGATGACGCGTCCAGCATCGCCATGCACCGGCTGCGTTCCACCCTGGTCGATGTGAACGCTGCCGGTCAGTGTTGCCGTATGGAGCAGCTCTTGTCCCTGCAAGAATTGGAAATCAGCGTGGTCCGCTCGACTCTGGACGTCCTCCGGCTTCTTGACATTGTCATTGTTTTTAGATGACTTGCTATGCGTTTGCGACGTGACGTTGCCCGCGGCAAGCACGCGTTCGACCTGGTTTTGTGAATCCAGATAAATCGTTGCTTGATCGGCCTGCATGGTTCCGGATTCGCGATCTAGCCGGGGGTGATCCAGCACAATGGTGCGAGGATCGCTGGTAACGACACCATGTTCGGCTTCGAGAACGCCGCCATCAGGTCCGCTCAGTTCGACGTGAACCTGTGATGACAGTGTTAACACGTTTGTCTTGCCCGCGTATTTCACGCCCACAGCCCAACCGCTGGCCTGGGGCGTTCGCAATTCGACGCGCGCATCGGTCGACGCATTTCCTGTGTCCTTGTTAAACACCAGGTCGCGCGTTTTCAGATGGATCGGATTCTTGAGTTCCTTCGGAGTAGTTTGATCTGGACTGGTGAGGCCCGCCGGATTCGCGACTAGATCGATCTGGACCTCGCCTTTCGCGCTGACATCACCCGTCTTCTGGTTATAGGCAAAGTCGTCGCCGTAGATTTGATCGAAACGGGACGAATCGCGCCCGTACAGGATGATGCTGACCTTATGCAATTCGGCGTTGCCATTTAGTTTGAATTCCTTTACGTCGCTGGCCTGGATAGTGAAAAGCGTTCGCTTCCCGTCGGACTGGGAGTATTGAAACCCGTTGGCGGTTTGCTTGATGTCGAATCCAATCCTGCCCGGAATCGTCTTCAAGACATTCGTCGCCTGGGAACGCGCGTAGAAATACATGGCCGCGACGATCAATGTAAGCAATATGGCGGTCGCAGCCAGCAGGCGTCGGAGGCGATAGATCTTCAGCGGCATCTGGGTCCAGTGTAATGGTAGACCAGTTCTCAATTCTCGGCGTTCTGAGCCAGGACCGAGTTCCGTCACCTGACCTGATTTACACTCTATGTTCACTTTGGATGCGATGAACCCTTCTGACGCGCCATCTCTGCTTGATCTTCACAACATCCGTGTCATGCGGGGGCAGAAGATTGCTCTCGATGACTTCAGCCTCCGCGTTGGAGCCGACGAACATGTGGCGATTCTGGGGCCAAACGGCTGCGGGAAATCCACGCTGATCAAGACCATCACCCGCGAATGTTATCCGGTAGTGCGTCCGGAGTCATCGATGTCGATCTGCGGACAAGAGATGTGGGACGTGTTCAAGCTGAGAGCCGGGCTGGGCATCGTGTCGAACGACCTGATGCTGTCGTGTACAGGGGATTCCTGCGGGCGGGATGTCGTGCTGTCAGGCTTCTTCAGCAGCACCGCCATTTATCCGAATCACTTGGTTGATCCCAAGCAAAGTGCATTAGCTGACGAATCTCTCGCCGAGCTCAAGATTTCATATCTGGCGGACCGGCCGGTATGCGAGATGTCGTCGGGAGAGGCGCGTCGCGTGCTGATCGCCCGCGCCCTCGTACACAAACCGCGTGCGTTGTTGTTTGATGAGCCTTGTAACTCGCTGGACTTGTCGGCGCAACAGAACGTTCGTCAAACGATGAGCGCGCTGGCAAAGGCGGGCACGGCAATCATTCTAGTGACCCACGAGCTGGCTGATATTGTTCCGGAGATTCAACGAGTCGTGCTAATGAGCCGCGGACGGATTGTGGCCGACGGCCCAAAGGAAGAGATTCTTCAAGTGGAACGCCTGGCGGCGTTATTCGGCGTCAGCGTGCAGATGGCGCAGCGGGACGGGCACTATCACCTGTGGTAGTGGCAGGTCTGAAATCTCGCAACGACAGTTCCAGGCCGCCGTATTCAGGGTGGTCATTGTGTCCGATAGTGAAAGCGATATCAGCTCGATCTCCGGCCAGAAGTGGTGTCAGCAGCAGGCGCTCCGCCATGTTCCAGCCGAGAGCATCGAAAACAATCTTCGTTCTGAGTTCCCGGTCCTCGATTTCCGGCAAGCCGCCCTTTGAAATTGCGGCTGCCTTGTCGCTGCGACGGATGGCTGCGCCGTCCGGATGACAGCGCGGGGTGGCAAGAACTGCAGCCGCAGTAAGTTCGGAAGCCTCTGCCCTCATTGATTCACGAGACCTTTCAGCTAGCGGCTGCCCTGCCCTCAGTTTGAGCTTGATGTGCTTCTCCTTGAGAATTCGCGGCGGGGCCGCCAACTCCGCCGAGCGCGCAGCGAAAACCGGCTCGGGATTGCCGATACCGTACGGTTCCAGCAGTTGGAGCGCGTGGAACAAATCGTGCGTAACTTCCGTCAACCTTAGTTCCCCGTCGAGCTCCAGGATCGGATCGAAATCCGCCTGCTTCAATCGAGCGCGGGCGAACTGGTCCAGGCGACTGCGGAGCTCTTCCACATTGGCCGTCGGCATTGCGAAGCCACAGGCATGGGAATGGCCGCCGTAGCGGGAAAACAGACTTCCGCAGGATTCGATCGCTTCGAGCAAGTGAAACGCGCGAATCGACCGGCCAGAACCGAATGCTTCCTCGCCTTCGCGGGATATGACGACGGTCGGACGGTTGTAGCGCTCAACAATGCGCGTCGCGGTGATGCCGATGACGCCGCGATGCCATCCGTCTCCGTCGACGACAATGCAGTAGGCGTCACACAAAGTGGGATCGCTGGCGAACCGTTCTTCGACCGAGCGGAGGATCCTTCGCTCCTCTTCCTGGCGGTCGGTGTTCAGTTGGTCAAGTTTAGCGGCGAGTTCCCGGGCGCGTGCCGGATCCTTAACGCTAAAGAGTTCGATAACGTCGCGCGCGACATCCATGCGGCCGGCAGCATTGATGCGGGGAGCAATGCGGAAGCCGACTTCCCCTGAGGTGGGCGGACGGTTGGCAGAAATCTGCGCAGCTTCCAGCAGCGCCTTAAGCCCGGGATTGACCGCCCTCCGCAGCGCGTCGAGCCCCAGCGAAGCGAAGACGCGATTCTCGCCGGTCAACGGTACGGCATCGGCAATAGTCGCGATCGCCACGACTTTCATAAACGAAAGCAACAGCCTGTTGTGATCTTTCGAGTCCAGGCGGCGCTGCATCAGTCCCTGCGCGAGCTTGAACGCGACACCGGCTCCGCAAAGCTGCTTGTAGGGATACTCGCAGCCTTTCTGATTCGGATTGATGACGGCCAAGGCCCTGGGCACACCGTCGGGCCCGGGCAAGTGATGATCGGTCACTATGAGATCGACCCCAAGACGCTGCGCCGTTTCAGCTGGAGCGAAGGCTCGAATACCCATGTCGACGCTGACGATCAAGCGAATGCCGGCCGCGGCAGCGCGTTCAATCACATCATCGCGCATGTCGTAGCCTTCGCGAATGCGATGAGGGACGTGAAAGTCCGCGGTGCCTCCGCAAAGTTCTATCGCAGTCTTCAGGATGATGACCGCCATGGTGCCGTCCACGTCGTAGTCGCCGTAGATCAGAATCGGCTCCTTGCGCTCGATCGCCGCGTCGAGACGATCGACGGCCGTGCGCAGGCCGGACATCAGATCCGGTGAGTGAAGATGTCCGATGGATGGAGTAAGAAAGCGTTGTGCAGCGTCCTCGTTCGTAATTCCGCGGCGGACAAGAAGGGGCGCGAGGACATGAGCTGCCCTGGGGATCGTTGAACCGCTGAACGCCTTACTCGTGCGCAACACCGCGATCAGAGGATCGACCAAGGTCTGGTCTGTTGGCTTTTGCATCCACTGCATGGGAAGTAGCAGTGTACTACCGCGATGATGATGCAACTGAGGGAGAACAGGTTTCGACTGCCGAGCCTTGCTCGGCGACCGGGTCTGGGAACCGGTCCCACAGGATCAAAATCAGAGACCTAGTTTTCTTCGTCCTGGTCGGGCTCATCCATGGTCAGGCCACCGAATTCGTCCGACACCTCGAGCAGATGTTGGTAGCGCTCGTACCATTCGGTGCTGACCTCGCAGAGAAACATTGACCCCTGGTAGGCCCAACCCAGCTGAAGATAGCCGACCTTGCCGACATGCGCGCGCAGCCAGCGAGCGTCTTCGACGTCGTCACCGTCAGTAAATTCGGAGTTGCTGAGGCGCTGCACCATCTCGTCGAGTTCAGTACGCTCGAGAGTCCATGCGTGCATCGTGAGAAACGGAGCGCCGGCCGCTTTCGCAAGTTCGACGAAATCCTTCCAGCCGTCGGGATTGTCAGCGGTATCCCACATGACACACTGGACTTCTTCGTAGTCCACGAAGCCGTGAAAACGGCGCATGCCGTGGCCTTCGATGAAGGCGATCATGTCGTCTTTGACTGTACTTAGATCGTCCGGAATAGGAGACATATTAAAGATTCGTGAGCTTTTATTGTATGCCGTTCTCAACGCCAGCGCCAACGTAGGCTGCGCTCACTGCGGAGTAGGCGCTGTCATCAACCGTACGAACATGCGATAGAACTTGTCGGCATCGAGGTCGAACTGAATTTCAACTTTCTGGGCCGCTGGCCGCGGAGGATTGCTTGTGGCCCACGTCAGAGTATTTCCGTATCCCGAGCCATGGTCCAGATCGACGCTCATGTACCGTGTCTCGCTCTTGGTAATAAGAGAGGGGTCGATCCAGGCGGCCGCGGCTAGTTCATCCCACATAATGTCAGCGCCAGGAGTCAACATCGCGAACTTGGCGACGTAGCGGGCCGCGGGCGTTCCGCTAGCTCCGATCTCCTTTACCAGCGCCGCAGTCATGTGAGTCTTGACTGAAATATCCGTCGGCGTGCAGACGATCTTCTTCCATGGCGAACGCAAGACGACAGCAGCGGCCTCGGGATCAAACCAGAAATTGAACTCATGTCGCGGATTGTTCAGGAATTCTGGATTGTCGGTTTGGGGACTGATGCTACCTCCCATGAATACCAGCTCCTGCGCCAACTCTGGAAACTCGGGGTCAAGTAAGATCGCGAGCGCCGTATTGGTCATCGGTCCGCCTTCGTAAATCGTCACTTCGTGCGGATACTTGCGCACCATGCGAATCAGGAAATGGGCAGCATCCTCATCAACAGGCTTGGTGGCGGGGGAGCCTTCCGGAAGCGGAGGTATGATTGAAGACTGGTGCCACCAGCGGTCATCCCAAGCGCCCGCATAGGCAACCTTGCCGTAACGCTCCTGCCAGAGTTGCGATTCCTCCCGCGTACGAACCAAAGGAAAGGCGGCGCCGGGAACAACCGGAATATCAGTCCGTCCAATGATCTCGAGCAGTCGCAGCGTGTGAGCAACTTCCTCATCGCGCCACTGATCTCCGCTCACGACTGTGATGCCCAGAACTTCAACTTGTGGAGACTGGATCAGCAGCAGCAGGGTCTGCATGTTGCTCCCGCCAGGTCCGGAACAGTCTTCATTAATGATGACTTTGCGCCGCGGCTGCGCGGAGCACAGAGTTGCGATCAGAAAAAACGAAAGCAGAGAAGATTTCATTTTGGACACGCGTTCATGATCGACGGTTGACGATTCAACCACAAGGTCGAAGGCCCGGATTCTTCGAGCTGCTCTTAC
Organism: uncultured Acidobacteriota bacterium; assembly: GCA_963700225.1. GTDB lineage: Bacteria > Acidobacteriota > Terriglobia > Terriglobales > Acidobacteriaceae > Sulfotelmatobacter. The sequence goes on along the minus strand of CAVOWU010000002.1, from coordinate 1,926,729 downwards.
GCGGCCCTAAAGAGCGGCGTCTTCACGTTAACCGCTGTGGAAGCTTGCGCAGCTTTCCCTCTACTTCTTTCCTGGAGGCCGGGTCATGAGGTCCGTATAGATTTTGTAAAATTTCTCGGCGTCGATGTCGAACTGCACGTTAGCCAGGCGTTCGTACGGAGGCACGGAGGCCGAAGCTCCCCAAAAAAGAGTCTTGCCGTAGCCGGCGCCGTGATCAATGTCGATATCCATGTACAGCTTCTTTTCGCCCGTGATGATTGAGGGATCGATTAGCGCGATGCCCGCGATTTCGTCCCACATGTAACCGGGCAAGGAATATTTGTCCAGATACGCAGTTATCGGCGTGTCCGCCTTGGCGATGGCCGCTTTCATCTCAGTTGTATAGCGTGTCTTCACGGAGATGTCGATGGGAGTGATCGTCATCTTCTTCCACGGAGCGCGGAGAACGATTCGCGCGGCTTCAGGATCGAACCACCAGTTGAATTCGCGCCGCGCATCGAGTGCGCCTGGATCAATCGCTCCCTTGTCTGCATAGAGACCGCCGCCCATCAGTACGAATTCCTTCGCCAAAGTTGCTACTGAGGGATCAAGTTTCAGAGCAAGAGCATAGTTCGTCAGTGGGCCGCCCGCCCACAGCACAACTTCACCGGGATACTTGTGCACCATCTGGATAATGAACTCTGCTGCAGTCCCGGGATGCGCCTCCAGATGGGGCTCACCTTCCGGCATCGGCGGAACGACCTCGGGATCGTGGTAAGGCATTTCGTAGACGATGGAGCGGTTGGCCTTGAACTTGTCAGTCCAAGCGCCTTTGTACTCGAACTTGCCGTAGAGAGCTTCCCAGCGTTCGGACTCTTCTTTTGAGTTGATGAGCGGAAACTCCGCGCCCTGATATACAGGAACGTCTTCGCGCTTCGCAATCTCCAGCAGCCGAAGCACGTGCTGTGTCTCTTCCTTTACCCACTGATCGCCGCTGACCGTGGTGACGCCGAGAACGTCGAACTTCTCCGACTGCAGGAACACCAGAATGGCTTGCTGGTCGCTGGTTCCGGGCCCCCTGGCATCCTGGTCGACAACGACCTTAATCCTCTGCGCCGACGACAAAGACGTCAATGAAACGATGATGAGCGCGACCGTCCGCACCTCGCGGAGTTGCAGCATGAAGTTCTCTCCCTTCAAATCCTTGGCAGCAAAAACTTAGGCAGACTGAGCCTCGCTCAGCCTGCCCGTATGAACTTGCGGTGACCAATTCGTTCGCTAGAAAACTACTTTCAGGGCGAACTGAATAAATCGAGGATCGTTCAACGTGCTGTTAACCACTCCGAAACTGGACGGGCTATCCACGTCTTGCATCGACGCTGCACTGGTACCCGGTAGGTAGAAGTGGGGATGATTGAACAAGTTGAAGAACTCCGCGCGGAACTGCACGAACGTTCCCTCGCGGAACGAGAGCGGGAAATCCTTGATCACGGAAAAATCCGTGTTCACGAAGCGGGGTCCATACAATGGCGCCCGAGACGCATCGCCCAGTTCACCAGTTGGAGCGTCCGCAAAGGCGCAAGGATTGAACCAATTCTGGAGAGTGTGGACCTGCGCCGGGCAGTCTGTTCTTCCGCCCTCCGGTCCACCGACACTCGGATTGCCCACTTCGTTGGGACGATTCAAGCTGTTGCCGTTCCAGGCAAAGTTCACGCCAGAACCGCTGAAGTTGCCGTTGTTGCTGGCAACCACGAACAGCGGGAAGCCGGAAGTCGCCTTCTCAATCACATTCAACTTCCAGTTCCCAAAGACCGCATCGGTCAAGCCGTTCCAGCCGCTTCCGAATTTCTTTCCTTTGCCAAACGGCAGATCATAGAGCACGCTCGCAGTGAACTGGTTGTTGAGATTGATCTGTGACAAGCTCCAATCCAACTTCTGAGCCCCGGGAAGCGGCCAGTACATCGCTCCGGGAAGCGTGCCAAGACCATCCGGGAATCCGGAGTCGAAGGCTCGCGAGTAAGTGTAGCTCAATAGAGCATAAAGCCCGTGCCGCGCGTTCTTCTCTGCCTTGACCTGGAACGAATCGTAGTGAGCCCGGCCATTGTCGCTGTTGTTATCGATCGACGTGAACTCTCCGTACGGAGCGGGAAAGTAAGTTCCACCGGGTCCGCATCCCAAGCGTGTAACCCGGCGGTTGCGTTCGGCCCACCGGCGCACGCTGTCGGAGAACCAATGTTCTGGTTAAGACCATCGTTGAGGATGTGCGTGCTGCGGGCACCAGCATAACCCGCGGTCACAACCACTTCGCCTGGCAGTTGGTACTCCATGTTCAAATTGAATTGCTGCACCATCCCCTGCTTGAAGTTGAGAGGTTGCGTCTGAATTGTCCCCGTGAAGCTGTCCGGGTTCGGAGCGGACAGAATCGGTTGAAGGTTCGGCTGCAGGAAGCTGAGCTGCAAACCGCAGTTTTGAGGAGCGGCAGACAAAGCGTTTGCATAGGGACAAGGCAAACCCGGGAAATAATTGAAGTTGTCGACTTCCGCGTAGTACGACGGGTTCTGCCAGAGACCTTGCGCACCCTGACTCCAAGCCGAGTCGTGATAGATAGCATATCCGGCGCGAACCGCAGTCTTCCCGTCGCCGAAAGGCTTCCAGGCAATGCCGATACGAGGTTCAAAAGCCGTTTTGTCGAACTGGATGCCGACGTTTCCACCTGTGCGCACACAATTCGTACAACCGGCAATCCCCGGAGCTGAGCCCGCGATCAGATATTGTCCGGTTGTGTAGTTGAAGTTCGCTTGACGGCCTTCGGCTTCGGTAATTGGCGTAGTCAGCGACCACGCGATGCCCAAGTTCAGGGTCAAGTTATCCGTGATGCGCCACTCGTCTTCCGCGAACGGACGGTACATTTTCCAACGTCGTCCGGTTGTGGCACCCAGGAAAGTCTGATCGTGAATGGACCCGCCCACCTGCCCGAGCAGCAGATCCGCGGCATCATCTCCAGTGAAGGAGCCGGATCCACCGAACATCAGGAAATATCCGTCTCCAAAACCGTTTGTCAGTACGTTCATCTGGTTGGCACGAATTCCGCCGCCAAATGTGAAGTGGTGACGGCCGCGAATGATGTCCAGCGAATCAGACACCGAAAAGACGTTGGTCCCTCCCTGGAACGGCGAGAAGCCTCGATCGCCCAACGACCAGTAACCGGTGAGCTGTGTGGAACTGAGGCCGCATCCCACGCAATCCTTCGAGGACTGGTTTAGGCTTGCGGGGTAGCCGGTAATGCTGTCGCAGGCAGCTCCCAGATCCGCGCCCTGAATACCGAGTTGCGCGGCTTCGCACGTGCCGGTTCCGAACGACGAGATATGATTGAAGATTCGATTAAATCCGGCGGTGAACTGGTTGATCGTATTGGATGAGAAAAGATGTTGTTCGGAGACGGCCACGTTGCGGCCGTGGTTGGTGATGTCTTGCGTGCTGGCGAACGCCCCCGCCTCGGCGAATCCCGGTGAACCGCCTGGAACGAACGATACCGCCTGATCGTAGCTGAATCGGGCGAAAATCGAGTCCTTGCTGGAGAAGTTGTGGTCGAGACGAATATCGAACTCGCCCTCGTTGAGCTTCCTTGTTGGAGTGTTAGCGTAGTTGAAGCCCAGCCCAGCGTTGCTCGCGTTGCTCTGTGGGTAGAGGTTAATCATGGCAAGGCCAGCAGGATCTGCCATGCCGCCACTGCCTGCGAGACCGATCGGGATCTTATTGCAAGACGTGCCGGCGGCCTGCGTTCCATCACTCGTCGAAAGGGGATTTCCAGAACCGTCGCACTGGAACGGTGTTCCAGTATAGGGGTTCACCAGGTTGCTGTAACCGTCAGCATTTGCGGCCGGCGCACCGAGAGCGAAACCGGGGCGAGCAAGCCCGAACGGGTCGGCGCTAAAATCACCTCCCATCATCGCAGGTGTCGGAATGACGCCTGAGAATGGGACTCCGTGTCGCTGTCTCTTGGCTTGGTAGTCGAGGAAAAAGAATGTTTTATCCTTCTGAATTGCCCCGCCCAGAGCGCCACCGAACTGGTTCAAGTTGAACTGTTCCTTCGGAGAAGAAATACCGAACGAATAGGTGTGGGCGTCCAGCTTTGTGTTACGGAAAAATTCGAACAGCGAGCCGTGCAACTTGTTAGAACCGGACTTGGTCGTGACCAGGACAGTCGGGCCTGCGCGGGTGCCCCACTCTGCAGAGTAGTTATAGGTCAGGACTTTAAATTCGTTGATCGCGTCGATCGAAGGCAGAATCGCGATACCACCGGCGGTCAACTCATTGTTGTCTACGCCGTCCAATAGCCAGTCGGTGCTCTGAGCGCGCGAGCCGCCGACGGAAAGCGAATACGTTCCGCGAGCCGAAACTTCGCTGCTGGGGCCTCCATTGAAAAAGCTGTTCGGATTCGTCTCCTGCGTGACACCGGGGGTAAGCGTCGCTAGCTGAACGAAATCGCGTCCATTCAGCGGCAGTTCCGATACTTCCTGCGATGTGATGACCTGGCCCAATGTAGGATTCGAGGTCTGCACCACCACTTCCGTAGCGTTTACTTCGACGTTGGTGCTGACCGATGCGGGAACAAGTTTGAAATCGAGCTCGCGATGCTCATCCACCTGGAGGCGAACATCCTTGGCTTCAGAAACCTTGAACCCCGCCGCCTCGACCTTGATGGTGTAGTCGGCAACGCCGAGCAGTGGCACGGTGTAGTGACCGGAGTCGTCCGTAACGGCATCACGCGCAATGTTCGTGGCTTGCGACGTCACCGTAACCTTGGCCCCTGCAACAACTGCGCCGGAATTATCCGAAACCGTTCCCGAGAAACTTCCGGTCGTTTGACCGTAGAGAAGTGGAGTCAGCAGGCTAACCAGCGCGCAACAACACACCGCAAAGAGCGTTTTTTTGCTCGACATTTCCGTTGCCTTTCGGCGGTCTGCCCCAAAAGAAAAAGACCCTCCCGCTTCCCGTGAAGTTGGGAGGTCTATTCGACCGCAGACACGGCTTATAAATTGCCTATCCTCGCTAAGTCAAGAATTTTCGTATGGAGAGATGCCGATCGACGGCTCTGATTCGTGAGCGGACTGTTACAGCAATGTTAATTTTTCGGCCTCGTCAGTCACGCTTTGTGAATGAAACGAGGAATGCGGCGGGCATTCGGCGGACAAATTTCGGAGCACGAACAAAACCTCTCCGTCTTGTTTCACGATCGTGCTACCCACTCCCGCTCAAATCGCGCGCGGTCGTAAAACGATTTTTGAGTACCAACGCCAGTCGTGGAGAGGCCGCCATAAAGATTCGCCCGGCGAACCGCTTCCCTCTCGGGCATGCCCTCTCCCAAAAAAACGGCGAAGCTGCCGATGAACGCATCACCCGCCCCAGTGCTGTCGACGCTGTTCACCGCGAACGGAGGAACGTGTTCGGAGCCATCGCGGCCTGCCAGAAGTGATCCGTTGGCCCCCAGCGTGATAATCACGCGTCGAATACCTCCCTCGAGCAACCTGGCGGCACACTCTTTCGCGCTCTCGACCGTCTTTACTGGCGAACCCGTGATCGTCTCGGCCTCACTCTCGTTCGGGACAAAGTAATCGAGATCTTTCAGCGCCGCCATGTCAACAGCCTGGGCTGGAGCGGGATTCAAAATGCATCGGATTCCATTCTTGCGCGCAAATGCGATCGTGTAATAGACCGTTTCCACCGGAATCTCGAACTGCAGAACGATGCAGTCAGCGGACTTCAACACGTCCGCGGCTTCATCTACATCGGCCGGTTTCAGCGCGTCGTTCGCCCCTTTCACCACGAGGATGCGATTCTGTCCGCTTGGCTCGACAAAGATCGGCGCCACACCGCTCGACAAACCTTCGACCTGCTTCACGTGAGTGGGATCAATTCCTTGCTTGCGAAAATTCTCGATCGTCGCGGGGCCAAACAAATCGCTCCCCACACGGGCGACCATAAATACTTCTGCGCCGCACAGGCGTGCCGCAACCGCCTGATTTGCACCCTTGCCACCGAAGCCGAGATCAAATTTCTGGCCGAAGATGGTTTCGCCCGGTTTGGGGAACTGATTGGTAAAAGTCGTGAGGTCGATGTTCGCGCTGCCAACCACTGCGATTCGAGGACGCTTTGGCATGATCGTCGGTGTTATCCGGGAGCGGAAGGGCGAGTCTATTCAGCGCGCCGCACCGTGTCAACGGCAGGAGCGTGGGCATTTGGTGAGTCCCGCGGACGATTCTGCTATAGTTTCGTTCCTCGACATTGAGTTGTGGAGGATTCCATGCCCCGCATTGTCCGCTGCGCTTTGATTCAAGCCAGCAACGCACTCAGCACCGAGCGCCCGCTCGACAAAATCCGCAAGGCCATGCTCGACAAGCACATGAAACTCATCGAACAGGCGGCGCGCAAGAAGACACAGATCCTCTGCCTGCAGGAGCTTTTCTACGGGCCGTATTTCTGCGCGGAACAAAATGCGCGCTGGTATGAACTGACGGAGCGAGTTCCCGATGGTCCAACTACGAAGCTCATGCAGAAGATTGCGGCGAAGCACAAGATGGTAATCGTCGTCCCGGTCTATGAAGAGCACATGCCCGGCGTCTACTTCAATACCGCCGCGGTCATCGACGCGGACGGGAAATATCTCGGCAAGTACCGCAAGCACCACATCCCGCACTGCCATCCCGGATTCTGGGAGAAGTTCTATTTCACTCCGGGAGATCTGGGCTATCCCGTATTTGAAACGAAGTATGCCCGTGTAGGAGTCTACATCTGCTATGACCGGCACTTTCCCGAGGGCGCGCGCATTCTAGGTCTCAACGGGGCTGAAATTGTGTTCAATCCTTCCGCTACAGTCGCAGGGTTGTCAGAGTATCTGTGGGAACTGGAGCAACCGGCTCATGCCGTCGCGAACGGCTACTTTGTGGGGGCGATCAATCGCGTAGGAATTGAAAAGCCGTGGAGCATTGGTGAATTTTACGGGAAGAGCTATTTCTGTAACCCGCGCGGCAAAATCATTGCGCAGGCCAGCCGGGACAAAGATGAAGTCGTCGTCGCTGATCTCGATCTCGACATGATCTCTGAAGTACGCAAGGTGTGGCAGTTCTTTCGTGACCGTAGACCCGAGAGCTATGGCCCAATCACCACGCAGAGCGCGACCTCGGCTGCCGCCGACTGATCCATGCAACATCATTTGGGCCTGAGCGACCGATGACGACTCCCGATTCCACTCAACTCCGCTCCCGCATCGAATCTAGCCCTCTGTACAACCACGATCTCGCCCCGGCGACTGCGGCGCAACGGCACTGGGGTACCTACAACTTTGCCGCGCTGTGGATCTCGATGTCGGTGAACATCCTGACCTATATGCTGGCCGCCAGCCTGATCCAGGGTGGAATGAACTGGAAACAAGCGGTTGCGACAATCTTCATCGGAAATGTGATCGTGCTGGGGCCCATGCTCTTGAATTCGCATCCCGGAGCGAAGTACGGAATCCCGTTCCCCGTTCTGGCTCGAGCGTCGTTCGGCGTGCTCGGCGCGAACATTGCGGCGGTATTGCGCGCGTTAGTCGCCTGCGGATGGTTTGGCATCCAAGCCTGGATCGGGGGCGAAGCCATCAGCACATTGTTGGCGACGCTCATCCCAGCATGGAAAAATTTCCCGCATGGCGCTGCTGTGTGCTTCTTTGTCTTTTGGGTGATCAATCTGGTTGTTGTACTCAAGGGAATCGAATACATCCGAATGCTGCAGGGCATCAGCGCACCAGTCTTACTTGGTGTGGGTTTGCTCCTGTTGGGATGGGCGTATCACGCAGCGGGCGGCTTCGGTCCAATGTTTTCAGTTCCGTCTCGCTTTACGAATTTTCCCGATTTCCTGAAATTCTTGATTCCCGCGTTGAACGGCACGGTTGGTTTCTGGGCGACAGTCTCGCTGAACATTCCTGACTTCACCCGATTTGCGCGCAACCAGCGGGAACAAATCGTCGGACAGGCTCTCGCGTTGCCGACGACGATGACACTATACGCATTCGTCGGAATCGTCGTCACCTCCGCGACAGTCGTGATCTATGGAACGGCAATCTGGGATCCTGTGCAGTTGCTCAGCCGTTTTCACTCACCCGTCGCCGTCGTGATCTCGCTGATCGCGATTCTTCTTGCAACGCTGAACGTAAACATCGGCGCCAATGTTGTGTCACCCGCGAACGATTTCTCTAACCTATGGCCGCAAGGCATCAACTTCCGTACCGGTGGCATCATCACTTGCTTCATGGGAGTCGCCATGATGCCGTGGAAGCTGCTCTCCAATTATCGGACATTTATTCTGGGATGGTTGGGCGGCTACGCCGCCTTTCTCGGACCGGTTGCGGGAATTATGATCTGCGATTACTTCATCATTCGGCGGCGAGTCCTGCAGGTGGACGATCTCTACCTGAGGGGCGGCCTCTACGAATATCGGCACGGATTTAACTGGAGCGCCGTTTTCGCGCTGGCACTGGGAGCAGGCACCGCGCTGGCGGGCTTGGCGGTTCCTTCCGTCCGGGCTCTCTATGACTATTCCTGGTTTGTCGGGTTTGCGGTTTCGTTCGTGACCTACTACGCAATGATGCGATTTCCCGAGCATCCTGCTCTCGCCCCGAAGACCGCAGCCTAATATCCCGCTAAATCCTTTTCGTTTTCAAAAACTCGGGCATTACTTCCTTTTGATAGGACTCGAGATTTTGTTCTTCATCCCCACACATCAGGTAGATGTTGAACTGGGTCACGCCGGCAGAAGCGAGCTCGCGCAATTTCTTCTGATGAGCAGCGGGCGGCCCGAGAAGGCAGAACCGGTCTACAACTTCGTCCGAAACGAAATTCGCGTTGTCGCTGTCAACTTCGCAGTGGTGTTGGTAATCGTAGTGGCCTCGATCTTGCACGTAGGATGTCAGCTCAGGCGGAAGATCTTCGGGCTTGTACTGCCGGATCAAATCCATAACGTGGTTTGATACAAGCGCCGGGAACCAGCGCACTCGCTCGCGACCGACATTCAGATCGTCCGAAACCCACACCGGCGCAGCAGCCATGACTTCGATCTGATTCGGGTCACGTCCAGCCGCACGAGCCCCGTCTTTCACAAAACTCATGCACCACGAGATCAACGCGGGATCGGCGAACTGCAAAATGATGCCGTCAGCGACTCTTCCCGCCATGTGCAGCACCTTCGGCCCATATCCCGCGATCCAAACTCGCGGAGGAACTTGCGCCCAGGTGAGTCGCGTCGGCTGTCCGTCGTGCTGTACTTCCTTTCCAGAAGTCAGATCACGAAACTCCTTGACCGATGCTTCCAATTGTGACCAACTCACGGGCTTCTTACCCAGCACCCTGCGCGAGCTATCGCCCCGGCCAATACCCAGTTCCATTCGACCACCGGAAATGAGATTCAGCGTCGCGAACAAACTCGCCGTTACCGTCATGTCCCGGGTTGCGGGATTGGTGACGCACGTCCCCAGATGCATCCTTTGCGTATTCGTCGCCATCATCGTGAGCAACGGATAGCATTCCTTCCACAGCACATGGGAATCGAAGATCCAGCCGTACTCGAATCCGGCGTTCTCAGCCTGGCGCGTCAAGCCGACGATGCGCTCGACTGAAATATCGGGTTTTAGGGTGATACCGAATTGCATGGCTGGTCCCTTTCGCGAAGAAATCCGAGAGACTGACTGTGAAGAACTAAAGGGCGGCAGTGTAGCATAGTTCTCTTCTCATTTCGGGGTGCTGGCGGAGGGCGTAATGAGCTTCGACACGATCATTAAGAACGGTTGCGTGGTCACCGCAACCGATACCTACAAAGCTGACCTTGCGATCTCGAACGGCAGGATCGCCGCGATCGGATCGGACCTGCCGCTCCAGAACACCACCAAAGTGTTGGATGCGAATGAGCGCCTGGTGCTTCCCGGAGGCATTGACGTCCACACTCATCTCGACATGCCGTTCGGAGGCACCACCAGCGCAGACGATTTCGAAACCGGGACGCGGGCAGCGGCATTCGGCGGCACCACGACGCTGATCGATTTCGCGATCCAATACAAAGGCCAACAATTGCGGCAGGCCTTCGACACGTGGATGGGTAAAGCTTCGAATAAGGCCGTTTGCGACTATGCTTTTCATTGCATTGTGACCGACGTATCCGGCGGACAACTCGGGGAGATGAATGATCTCGTCCATGAAGGCGTTACTAGCTTCAAGCTTTTCATGGCCTATCCCGGTGTCTTCATGCTGGACGACGGCAGTATCTTTAAAGCGCTACAGACAACTTCGAAGAACGGCGGCCTGGTTTGCATGCATGCCGAAAATGGGAGCGCGATCGACGTGATCGTGCAGCAGGCGCTCGCTGAGGGAAAGAAGGCTCCAAAATACCACGCGCTGACGCGGCCGACGACCGCGGAAGCGGAAGCGACTGCTCGTGCCATCGCGCTCGCAGAGATGGCCGGAGCGCCGATCTACATCGTCCACCTGAGCTGTAACGACGCGCTTGAAAAGGTGCGCGAGGCTCGGGACCGCGGACTGCCCGTTTACGCCGAAACCTGCCCGCAATATTTGTATCTATCTCTCGAAAACATGGAAGCACCCGGATTTGAAGGAGCAAAGTACGTTTTCACTCCGCCCCTGCGCGAGAAATGGAACCAAGAAAAACTCTGGAATGGATTGAAATGCGATCACCTGCAAGTGGTCTCGACCGACCATTGCCCATTTTGTTTCAAAGAACAAAAAGAATTGGGACGCGACGACTTCACTAAGATTCCGAACGGGGGGCCGGGAGTGGAGCACCGCATGAGCCTGATCTATTCCGGAGGAGTTGCCGGCGGACGCTTCAGCGTAAATCGCTTCGTCGAACTGGTTTCGACAACGCCGGCCAAGCTGTTTGGGCTTTATCCACGCAAAGGCACGATTGCCGTTGGGAGCGATGCCGATCTCGTGATCTTCGATCCGAAGCGCAAGCACACCATCAGCGCGAAGACGCATCACATGCGCGTAGATTATTCGATGTTCGAAGGGATTGAGGTCACCGGAATGCCCGATGCGGTCTTGTCGCGCGGTAAAGTTGTCGTTGAAGGAGACAAGTTTCTCGGCCGCGCCGGTCAGGGAGAATTTCTGCGGCGGGCCACCTACGCGCAAGTCAACGGCTAAAGTTCAGCGCAAGGCGCGATACAGATATTCCTTCCATCTCTCATTGTCGATGGTCCAGCAGACTTTTGCTCGACCCTTCTTGATCGCCGGCTCCCACACTGCGAAATTGCGTTCGTCGTCTGCCACGTTGAGACGATCAACCACGGTCATCCCGCGCGTTAACTCGCTCTCCGTTTCGACGTCAATGTAATGCGGGCTCCAATCGGTTCCGACGCTAGGATCGAGCGCCAGGCACATCGCGATTGGATCCGGCAGGCAAATTCCATCCTCACCCGTCTGCACCTTTAGCGCGATTCGGGCGTGACTGTTGCACTCCACTGCAAAATGGCCAAGCTTGCTCTGGAATCCTTCGACGTGTTTGATATCGGCACCGCTCAACACCGCCTCACCACGGCAGAGATGCCAGCCGATTAGTTCGATAGGAAGACCACTGCGCATGACAATGCTCGCCGCGTCCGGATCGACCCATATGTTGTATTCGGCCGCCGGAGTCACGTTGCCTTCGCAGCAAGGATTCCCGCCCATCACGACACAACGGCTGACCATACCGGCAATTTCGGGTTTCCTTGAGATCGCCAGAGCTACATTGGTCAGCGGACCCAAGGTAACTAGTACAAGTCCGGGATTCGCGTCGATGGTTTCGATGATGGCGTCGACGGCATGCTTGGATTCAGCCGACCGGCGCGGCGCAGGATAGTCGTGATCACCCAGCCCATCGCGACCATGAAACCAAGTCGCGTTTTGGTAGGGGCGCAGCAAAGGCCTTTCTGCGCCCGAGTAAACGGGAACAGTCGCGCCGCAAAGCTCAACTGTGTAGAGCGCGTTGCGCGTCGCCTGCTGGAGATTCACGTTACCCGCGACCACCGTGATGGCTGCAACGCGCACGTCGGGCGCGCGCATTGCCATGATCAGAGCAACAGCGTCATCTGAAGCAGTGTCTGTATCGACTAAGAAAGTGCGCGGCACGCGCGTAAGCATAGCAGACGACCATCCATCGCGAAGACTTGTGACTCGCTCTAAAGAAGTGTAGAGTTACACGTCTTTCAAGGGAGAACGCAATGTTCACGCCGCCGAGTTTGACTGTTGCGCTATTGATGATGATTACCAGCGCCATCTGCTGGGGTTCGTGGGCCAATACTTATAAAGGCGTAAAAAACTACCGGTTTGAGCTGTTCTACTGGGATTATGCAATCGGCATTTTTCTGATTTCCCTGGTCCTCGCGTTCACCATGGGGAGCACCGGCCATGACTCCTCGAGCTTTCTGAACAACGTGCAATCCGCGGACACTTCGAACATCCTGTGGACCATGATTGGAGGAGCAATTTTCAATCTTGCGAACCTCCTTCTCGTGGCAGCGATCGACATGGCGGGACTCGCCGTCGCCCTTCCCGTCTCCATCGGGATCGCACTGGTGGTTGGGGTCGTGCTCAGCTACATTCTCCAGCCCAAAGGCCTCGCGCTTTACCTGGCTCTGGGCGTGGCCTGCGCGTTGATTGCCGTCATCCTTGACGGCAAGGCATTCGGAAGTTTGGGCAGTGGCCGCTCAGCCTCACGCAAGAGCATCATGATCTGCGTTGTTTCAGGAGTGCTGATGGGATTGTGGAATCCGTTTGTGGCCTACGGAGCGACTCGCGGGAATCCTCTGACACCTTACAGCTCCGCCGTCTTCCTCACGTTTGGCGCCCTGCTTTCCTGCTTTATCTGGAATCTTTATTTTATGAAACACCCACTCGCAGGCGAGCCTGTGGGCTTCGGCGGATTCTTCCGCGCCCCCGCTTCGGGGCATCTATTGGGTCTCTTCGGTGGAGTGATCTGGGGAATCGGCACAGTGTTCAACGTGGTCGCAGGAAAATCGACGAGCTTCGCGATCTCCTACGCGATTGGACAATCGGCTCCGATGGTTGGAGCCCTCTGGGGGATCTTCGCATGGAAAGAGTTTGCCGGCGCGGGTTCGCGAGCCAAGCTCTATCTTGGCTTGATGTTCGTTTTCTATGTTCTCGCGATTCTGCTGGTCGCTCGCGCCAACGGTTGAAGGCGACGGCAATTTATTTCCCCTTAAGCCTGCTAATGAACAGCTTCAGAAATCGGTCGGCGTCGGAGGCCGTGCACACGCGTGCATTCGGCTTCAGTTCGATCACACCATCAATTTCGTAGTGATCGCCATGCAGCACGTTATTTTCATTGGAGCCCATTCTGTTGGCAACCGTTTCACCGCGCGTGAACTCGCCTCTAGTCTCCACGTCAACGTGCATATCCTTCAGCGTCACCAGAGTCGGATCGATCGCTGTCGCCACGGCAAGTGGATCGTACATTGCCGCACCCTGATAGCCACTCTTCTCCGACCGAGTGAGATAGAAATCCGCGAGTTTGGCGACGAAGTCGCTCTCCGGCCCATGCACCGACTGCAAGTCTGCAATGTTTTTGCGCATGATTAGCGTGCGCTCCCCAACATCAGAACCGATCATCGTCACCATCCATCCGGCATTGAACACAATCGCAGCAGCTTCAGGATCACCATAGATATTCGCCTCTGCGGCGCCGTTCACGTTTCCTCCGGTAATCGAGCCACCCATGATCACGATGTTCTTGACGAGCGGAACAATCGAAGGGTCTTTGGATACAGCCAATGCAATATTTGTCAGCGGACCTACGGGAATCAGCGTGATCTCATGCGGGTACTTGTGCACCGCTTCGATGATTAGATCGGGCCCGAATCGCGGATCGGCCTTGCATTTCGAAACGGGGAGTTCGACTCCCGCGAGACCGTTCGGGCCATGCCAGTATTGTGCTGTGATCAATTTCTGATTCAGGGGATGTGTCGCTCCACCGGCAACCGCAACGTCGCATCGCCCCGCGAGGGAGACTATCTTCAGCGCATTCTCCAGACCCTGTCGTCCGTCGACGTTTCCGGGTACAACCGTCAACGCCTCCACTCTTAGTTCGGGAGAGTTCAACGCCAGCAGAATCGCAAATGCATCATCCACCCCCGGATCCGTGTCAATGATCACGCGTTGTTGTGCGGTGGCAACCGCTAGCGATAAACACAATGACCACAAGGGCGGACAGCATGAAATGTCGCTTCACGAGACGAGATCCTTAATTTGAAGTTGAGTAATGAATTTTCTAAAGCAGCATACCGGCGATGGAAGCCGACATGAGATTGGCCATGGTTCCAGCCAGCATCGCACGGAATCCGAGACGCGCCAGTTCGCCTCGCTTATTCGGTGCCAGCGCGCCAATACCACCGATCTGAATTCCGATCGAACTGAGATTGGCGAAGCCGCACAGCGCAAATGTCGCGATCGTGAACGAGCGCGGATCGAGCACAGCCTTCTGCGGGCCAAGCATCGAGAACGCCACGAGCTCGTTCAGCACCATGCGCGTGCCAAGCAGATTGCCCACGGCACGGCAGTCTTTCGGTGCGATGCCAATCACCCATGCGATGGGCGAGAAGATCACGCCAAGAATTCCTTCGACGCTTGCGGGAAACCATGTCAGGTGGTTGTGTATACCACCCATGATGCCGTCAACCAGGGCAATTAGTGCCAGGAAAGCAATGAGCATGGCACCGATGTTGAGCGCCATGTGCAAACCGTCGCTGGTGCCGCGCGCAATGGCGCCCAGCAGGTTTTCATGTTTCTCTCGCTCCTCTTCGGCCTGGCTCATGACTACTTTGCCGGCGGTCTTGGGCTGTTCAGTCTCCGGCACAAGCATTTTCGAAACCAAGATCGTTCCCGGAGCGGTCATGATGACGGCGCTGAGCACGTGTCTTGGCTCGGCGCCAAATGCGAAATACGCGGCCATAATCGAGCCGGAAACGTGCGCCATGCCGCTGGTCATCACAGTCATGAGCTCGGAACGGGTAAGGTCCGGCAGAAACGGGCGAATCGTGACCGGCGCTTCCGTTTGTCCCATGAAAATACTGGCCGCGACATTCAGAGATTCCGCGCCGCTCGCGCCCATAATGCGGATCATCAGCCAAGCCGCGATGCGAATAACGATCTGCATGACGCCGACGTGGTAGAGAATTGCGAAAAGCGCACAGATGAAAACGACGACCGGCAGCACCTGGAAAGCGAAGATGAATCCGATGTTTGAGGACTGCTTGCCCAGCGGTCCGAAGACAAACTCGGAACCGACGAACGAGTAGCTGAGCACCTTGTTGGCGGCGTCGCCGATGACCTGAAACATTCGACGGCCAACATCAACCCGCAATACAAATATGGCAAAGACAATCTGCAGGCTCAGGCCCCAAGCCACGGTTTTCACACGAATGGCACGCCGGTTGGTGGAGAAAATAAAAGCGAGGCCCAGCATCGTCAGCAGACCAAGAATTCCGGTGAATCGTCCCATTTAGTTTGCTCCCCCGGACTTTCCGATAACTCTGTGGACCAGCGGCCTCTTCGTTGGCGGTCCCGCTGCACCGATCTCACAACTTGACGAAATGAGATAGCGGGCTCGTTCCGCGCGGACCTCCGCATTGTAGTGGATCGTGGCGATCGACTCTCCGTTGGCCACCCGATCACCGACTTTCTTGTGCAGGACGATGCCAACAGCTGGATCGACCGAATCTTCCTTGCGCTCGCGCCCTCCGCCTAGAATCACGCAAGCCGTACCAATCTGCTCGCACTGCATCGAGGATAGATACCCTGCCTTCTCACTCTTGACCTCCATCGTGTGCTTGGCCTGGGGAAGCCTCTTCGCGTCGTCGATGACTCGCGCGTCACCGCCTTGCAGTTCCACCATCTGCCGGAATCTCTCGAGTGCCTTACCGGAAGAAATCAGTTGCGCACTTTGCTGTTTCCCTTCCGCAACGGTATTGGTGACCCCTCCGAGATGCAACATCCATCCGGCCAGTTCCAGACACAGCTCCCGCAAATCTTTGGGACCGGCGCCGCGGAGAATCTCCACCACCTCGACCACTTCCAGTGCGTTGCCGATCATGTTGCCCAGCGGCTGATCCATGTCAGTGATTAGCGCCACCACTCGCTTGCCCATACGCTCTCCGGTCTCCACCATGAGCTCGGCGAGGAATGCCGCATCTTTCTCGTTCTTCATGAAAGCGCCCGAGCCCGTCTTGACGTCGAGGACAAGTGCGTCGATCCCTTCCGCCAGCTTCTTGCTCATGATGGACGCGCAGATCAGATAGGGGCTCTCCACCGTGCCAGTCACGTCGCGCAAGGCGTACAGCTTTCGATCGGCGGGCGCGATCTCAGCCGTCTGTCCGATCATCGCGCAACCGCAAGCCTCGAGAACTCTGCGGAACTCGGACACCGGCAGGTTTACATTGAATCCGGGGATTGCTTCCAGTTTGTCGAGCGTTCCGCCCGTGTGTCCGAGGCCGCGCCCGCTAATCATCGGGACGGCAACTCCCGCTGCCGCTGCCAGCGGTGCCAGAACTAGTGACGTTTTGTCGCCCACACCGCCGGTAGAGTGCTTGTCGACCTTTCTCGCGGGCAGTGATGACAGGTCCAGCACCTCGCCCGACCGCAGCATCGCATCGGTCAGCGCAGCCGTTTCTGGGCGAGTCATGCCCCGCAATACGACCGCCATCAGCCAGGCAGAGACTTGATAATCGGGGATGTCGCCTTTGGTATAGGCGTTGACGAGGCCCTCAATTTCTTCGCGCGACAATTCGATTGCATCTCGCTTCTTGCGGATGACGTCTATTGCTCGGAACGATTGTCGCGCGGATGTTGATTGGTTCACTGGAGCCGAAATCCTTCCGGAAGAAGCTCGGTGATATGCGCCTGTTTCGGACCTTCGGCGCCCTGGAAGTAGATCGTGGCATCCGGACCGAACTCGTAGATAACCTGGCGACACGCGCCGCAGGGAGAACAAGCGACGCCGTGATCGTTGGCCACCGCGACGGCCTGAATCTCAATCTTCGGACCCAGTTCCGCAACGGCCGAGAAGATCGCGGTGCGCTCGGCGCAATTCGTCATCCCGTAGGAAGCATTTTCCACGTTACAGCCCGAAAAAATCTTCCCGCTCGTCAGCAGAATCGCGGCTCCCACATGAAAGTTCGAATAGGGTGCATGAGCATTCTTCATCACTTTGGTCGCAGCGCGTTCCAGCTTTCTGCGGATCCCGGTGGAGAGATTCGTCTTGCGTGTTGAAGGGCCTGCCATGAGAGTTTCTTGGGGTGCGAATTGTGATCTGCGAATTGTGACTCGCGAATCGTGCGCCATTGTAAACCTTTGCTGGTGATTCCGTTGGGTTCCTTCCGACGGCTTTCGGACGACAACCTCGAGAACTCGCCATGTTGCATTGCCTGCCGTACAATTACAGCTCAAGAAAGCGCTTTCCAAGTTCACTGGCATGCGCAATCGAAGGCAGATCCAATGTCAGGCGATCAGAGACACTCCTACTTCGCGCGCGATTCAGAGCACCAAGCAAAAACGGGCGATCCGTTTGCCGCGAATACAATTGCGACATTGAACGCTCGTGCGCTTCTGCCGAATGCGGGCATTCCGCTCGATCTGAATTGGGTGCAGGAAGTTCGAGTGAACACTAGCGCCGTCGAGCGCCGCACCCAGTCGCAGGTCTCGCGCCGAACTGTAAAGAAAGATTGGCAGGCTGCCTGGCTTTTGCGGGCGATCTCGTGCATGGACTTGACCACACTCTCTGGCGACGACACCGATGAGCGTGTGCGTCGCCTGTGCGCCAAAGGGCGTCGGCCGATTCAGCACGAACTGGCAGAGAGACTCGGAATCGAAAAACTGGAAATCAAAGTCGCGGCCATTTGCGTATATCACACGTTCATCGAAACGGCGCTCCACGCGCTGGAAGGAAGCGGGATCCATGTTGCCGCGGTCTCTACTGGATTTCCCGCGGGACTTTCTCCGCTTGCGGAGCGAGTAGCCGAGATTCGCCGGTCGGTCGAAGCTGGCGCCCACGAGATCGACGTGGTGATCACGCGAGCTCATGTGTTCGGCGGACGCTGGCAAGCACTCTACGACGAGGTCGCCGAGTTTAAGCAGGCTTGTGGCGCCTCGCATATGAAGGTGATCCTTGGAACGGGGGATCTCCTGACGTTGCGGAATGTGGCGCGTGCCAGCTTCGTGGCCATGATGGCGGGAGCGGATTTCATTAAGACCTCGACCGGAAAGGAATCGACCAACGCAACGCTGCCCGTGAGCCTGGTGATGGTGCGCGCGATCCGCGAGTATGCCCAACAGACTGGAATGGCCGTCGGCTTCAAACCTGCCGGAGGCATCCGGACCGCCAAGCAATCCATCGATTGGCTGGCGATGATGAAGGAAGAGCTAGGCGATTCCTGGCTTCGGGCCGAAATGTTCCGCTTTGGTGCGAGCGGGTTGCTCGGGGATATCGAACGACAATTGGAGCATCACGCAACCGGGCGATACTCTGCTGAATATCGGCACCCGATTGCGTAGGAAAAACTTCTGAGACGGGAAGACACGAGCCGAATGAGCATCGCCGAGAAATTCATCAGCATGGAGTACGGGCCCGCTCCCGAAGACCCGAAAGAAGCAGCAGGATGGCTGGAACGCCATGGACGGCGATTCAATCTCTTCATTGATGGAACCTGGCGAGATCCTGCGGCGGCGGAGTACTTCGATACTCTCGACCCATCGAATGGTGAGAAATTGGCCAGCGTGGCCCAAGGCAATGCGGCTGACATTGACGCCGCAGTTCGGGCCGCGCGCGCCGCGTATCCGAAATGGCGCACCCTGACTCCACACGCCCGTGCGCGATATCTTTATGCCCTCGCGCGTCTTGTACAGAAACATTCCCGGCTGCTTGCCGTGCTTGAGACCATCGACAATGGCAAACCCATCCGGGAAAGCCGCGACATCGATATCCCGCTCGTCGCGAGGCATTTCTATTATCACGCTGGCTGGGCGCAGTTACTGAACCAGGAATTTCCTGACCACGAGCCTTGCGGAGTCGTTGGCCAGATCATCCCATGGAATTTTCCGCTCCTGATGCTGGCGTGGAAGATCGCACCTGCCCTGGCCACCGGAAATACGGTTGTTCTGAAGCCTGCAGAATTCACTCCCCTCACCGCACTCGCCTTCGCCGAGCTTTGCGAGGAAGCTGGTCTTCCCGCCGGAGTTGTCAACATCGTGACCGGAGATGGAACAACGGGCGAGGCGTTGGTCAACCATCCCGATGTGAACAAGATTGCGTTCACCGGCTCGACTGAAGTGGGACGCGCGATTCGAGGAGCGACCGCTGCCAGCCACAAACGGCTTTCGCTTGAACTCGGCGGAAAATCTCCCTTCATTATTTTTGAGGACGCGGACCTCGACGGCGCGGTGGAGGGCCTGGTTGATGGAATCTGGTTCAACCAGGGCCAGGTCTGCTGCGCGGGCTCGCG
Source organism: uncultured Acidobacteriota bacterium (assembly GCA_963700225.1). Classification (GTDB taxonomy): domain Bacteria; phylum Acidobacteriota; class Terriglobia; order Terriglobales; family Acidobacteriaceae; genus Sulfotelmatobacter. The sequence goes on along the minus strand of CAVOWU010000002.1, from coordinate 1,907,216 downwards.
ATTGCTGATGCAGGAGAGCATTGCCGAAAAGCTGCTCTTCAAGATTCAGGCGCGTATGAGCAGCCTTAGGATCGGTCCTCCGCTCGACAAAGCGATCGATATCGGGGCGATCGTGGCGAGGGTTCAACTGGATCGCATTCAGCGAATGGTGGCGCAAGGCATCGCAGACGGCGCAACCTGCTGGCAACCGGAGGTCGTGTTGCCGGCTCGTGGCTTCTACTATCCACCGACGCTTCTCAGCAATGTGCAACCAACGTCGATTGTTGCGCAGCAGGAAATTTTTGGTCCGGTTCTCGCTGCGATGACATTCCGCACGCCAAGAGAAGCCGTGGAATTGGCGAACAACACGGTCTATGGTCTGGCATCGTGCGTCTGGAGCGAGAACATCAACGTCGCCCTCCAAGTCGCGGAGCAAATCAAGGCTGGCGTCGTTTGGGTAAACTGCACGAATTTGTTCGACGCTGCTTGCGGATTTGGCGGATATCGCGAGAGTGGATACGGCCGTGAAGGCGGCAAAGAAGGCTTGCTCGAATACATGGAACCGAAGTGGTTCAAGCAAGCTCCAAAGCTGCCTGCGGCAAACGCAATTTCTGCTCCACACGCGAAGGAAACACCCGACGCCAGCACACCCGCCATCGACCGCACCGTAAAGCTTTATATCGGTGGGAAACAAGCGCGTCCCGACTCCGGATACAGCATGGAAGTGCATTCCGCCGGCGGCCAACTGTTGGGCGAAGCTCCGCTCGGCAATCGTAAGGACATTCGCAACGCCGTTGAAGCTGCGCGTAAGGCCGAAGGATGGGCAAAAGCGACCGCGCACAATCGCGCACAAGTGCTGTATTACTGCGCGGAGAATCTTGCGCTGCGTCGAAGCGAGATTGCCAACCGCCTCTCCGCCGTTGTCGGCGTAGAACAAGCAGCGAAGGAAGTCGACCTAAGTGTCGAGCGAATTTTTTCCTACGCCGCCTGGGCAGATAAATTCGACGGGGCAGTTCACAGCCCGCCATTCCGCAATATTGCCATCGCGATGAACGAACCTATTGGCGTTGCCGGAGTGATTTGCCCGACCGATGCGCCTTTGCTCGGATTCCTTTCCCTCGTAATGCCGCTGCTTGCGGTTGGCAACACCGTAGTCGCCGTTCCATCCGAAAAATATCCGCTCATTGCCGGCGATCTTTATCAGCTCTTCGACACCAGCGATCTTCCCGGTGGCGCGCTGAACATTGTTACCGGATACGTCTCGCAACTCCTCAAGACCCTCGCGGAGCACGATGACGTCGATACCATTTGGTGCTATGGCGACGAGACGACGGTCGCCTCCGCAAAAGCCATGTCAACTGGAAATCTTAAGCAGGTCTGGACCAACGAAGGGCGTGTTATCGACTGGTTCGATCCGAAAGTAGCTGAGGGACGCTGGTTCCTCGAGCACGCCACGCAGGTTAAGAACATCTGGGTCCCGTACGGCGAGTAAGGCTCAACCTCATCGCCGAAATCGATTTCGCAAACGCAATATCATGGTATTTGCCGGGCGTTGCTTTTGTTTCTCTCCAGCGCTAGCATACCCGCAGTCTTTTTATCGCCCGGCATCATCTTCTCTTGCAAGTCCATGTTGACCAAGGAGGAACTATGGGCATCGCAGTCTCGCCGCAAATTCATCCGCGCGTCGCGGAATTCATCGGCACGCCACGCAAAATGCTAATCAACGGCCGGTGGGTCGACGCCATCTCAGGCAAGACCTTCCCCACGTACAATCCAGCGACTGGAGAGGTTCTCGCGCAAGTTGCAGAAGGCGATCGCGCTGACATTGACCAGGCCGTCAAGGCCGCTCGCAATGCATTCGACAACGGCCCGTGGCGCAGAATGACGTCTTCGGAGCGCGGGCGCCTTATCTGGAAACTCGCCGATCTTCTCGAACAACACACCGAGGAGTTTGGTTACATCGAGAGCCTCGACAACGGCAAGCCGCTCAACATTGCCAAAGCCGCCGATGTTCCGCTCGCAGTCGACCTGTTCCGCTACATGGCAGGATGGGCTACAAAAATTGAAGGTAACACGATTCCGCTTTCCGTTCCCTACACGCCCGGCGCGAAGTATCTCGCTTACACTTTGCGGGAACCTGTGGGCGTGGTCGGGCAAATCATCCCGTGGAATTTCCCGTTGCTGATGGCCGCATGGAAGCTTGGACCTGCCCTCGCCACGGGTTGCACAGTCGTCCTGAAGCCGGCCGAGCAAACGCCGCTTTCTGCGCTGCGTCTCGGCGAATTAATCATGGACGCCGGTTTCCCTGAAGGTGTAGTGAATGTCGTTCCCGGTTACGGTGAGACTGCAGGTGCCGCTTTGGCCGCGCATCCAGACGTCGATAAAGTCGCCTTCACCGGTTCCACCGAAGTGGGCAAACTGATCGTCCACGCAGCCGCAGGTAACCTCAAGAAAGTGTCGTTGGAATTGGGCGGCAAATCTCCCAACGTCGTCTTCAAAGATGCCGATCTGGAGACTGCAATCCCAGGTGCAGCGAGCGCCATTTTCTTTAATCATGGCCAGTGCTGCTGCGCCGGCTCGCGGCTATACGTCGAGAAATCGATCTACGATCGGGTGGTGGAAGGAGTTGCCGAGCACGCAAGGAAAATCAAAGTCGGCTCAGGACTTGAACCTGACACCCAAATGGGTCCGCTGGTGTCAGAAGAGCAACTGAACCGCGTCTGCGGATATCTGGAGTCCGGCGTCTCCGAGGGCGCAAAAGCTGTCGCCGGCGGACACAGGGCTGGCGATCGCGGGTATTTCGTCGAGCCCACGGTACTCGTGGACACTCGAGAAAGCATGAAGGTCGTGCAGGAAGAAATCTTCGGTCCGGTAGTAGCCGCGATGCCATTCACCGACCCGGAGGAGATCATCCCGCGTGCCAACAATAGCGAGTATGGACTGGCAGCCGCAGTCTGGACTAACGATATCGGCAAGGCGCACCGCATGGCGGAACAACTTCGAGCCGGCACCGTGTGGATCAACTGCTACAACATCTTCGACGCGGCAATGCCGTTCGGAGGCTATAAACAGTCCGGTTGGGGCCGCGAGATGGGACACGACGTCCTCAATCTCTACACGCAAACGAAGGCGGTTTGCACAAGAATTGCCTGAAGCCGCTCCACAAAATCAAAGGACGGTGGGAAATCCACCGTCCTTTATTTCTCAAACTAACAATCGCTATCTTTCCATCAGAAGAACCTTTTCCGCGTCGTCGATCTCCGTCAGCTTGACCTCGATAACCTCGTTCATCGTGGTTTGCACATGGCGCCCCACATAGGTGGCTTCGACGGGAATTTCCCGATGCCCGCGATCCACTAATACGCAAAGTTGTACGCGCCGCGGCCTGCCGTGTGAAAAAAGCGCATCGAGTGCGGCCCGTGTGGTACGTCCCGTGAACAGAACATCGTCGACCAGCACAATGTTCTTGTCCTCTATCTCAAACCCGATCTCTTTTTCCTGCACGACCGGCTTTGGACCAAGGGTCGACAAGTCGTCGCGATAAAAAGTGATGTCCAGCGTGCCCACGGGCACTTGAGCATTCTCAATGCGCGTAATGATTTTGCCGAGCCGCTCGGCGATGGGCACGCCACGGCGGCGGATTCCGACGAGTCCTAAGCTCTTTACCCCGCCGTTCTTTTCGACGATTTCGTAGGCAAGGCGTACCATCGTCCGTTCAATTTCGGATGCAGACATCAATTGAGCCTTCTGACGAAGGCCAGTCTTCTTCGAAGGGGTCTTTGCATTCATGAAGAGTTATGCCTCGAGGCATGAGAGCCGGCTACCCAATGTAGTCAAGGTGCACACCCAGGTCAAGTCGCTGTGGCGGCGGGATATTTCAGAGGCTAGTGCAGTTCTGACTTCGACTCTACCGAATCCGTCAACAATCCCAGAGACCCGGGCTCAGGACATTCCGTTCGGATCGTGCGGGCGAGCGGAGAATTGCCTTCCCGCACCGATGGAAGATTAACTGCGGCAGGATTCTGACTTGCGGCTTCGCTTGGAACGATCCCCACTCCCTGATTTCTGCCAAGGGCCTTGGCTCGATATAGGGCTGCATCCGCCAGGGCAATGCACTCTTCCGCACATAATGACTCGTACGCGCCGCGGCACCACGGATACGCCGCCCATCCAACCGAGCACGTTTTCTTCACTGAGATACCGTGGCCGAGATCGAATGGCTCGGATGACATCACGTCCAACACACGGCTGCAAAACGCCGGCGTTCCCTGTGGATCAGCCGAGCGGCTCATGATCAGAAACTCTTCCCCGCCCCAGCGAACCAGCACATCCGACTTGCGAACCACCGTCGAAAGCCGTTGCGCGACCAACTGCAGTAATCGGTCTCCGGCGGGATGTCCGTGAAGATCATTCACTTGCTTGAAGAAATCCACGTCCACCATGATGAACACCAGATCACGATGATCCATCTTCCTGACTTCAGCACCGCGCGCTCTCTGGTAATTTCGCAGAACCTGCCCGGCTTCAGAAGTCAGAATCTCTTCCAGATACCGCCGGTTCCAGACGCTCGTCAGCACATCAGTGAAAGAAATTTCCTGCAACTCCATATTCTTTCTTTGCAGCTCCAGGCTATGCCACCGCAGCGAATGTTCTTTGTTTTCCAGTTCATCCTTCAATCGGCACATTTCGTCGAGGTTGTGGCGCGAAAGCCGTAACAGGCTGAGCAGTTCCTGATCCAGCAAATGCTGCTTGAAAAATACCAGCACTCCCATGACCAGCATGACGGCCACAGTCAGAAACAAACGGTACGTGCGAACCCGTTGCGGAACGTTCCCGCCGAATTGCGCCCAAGCCACCATCAGAGGAGTAACAAACACGGCCACCATCGCGAGCCGGGCTTTCCAGATTCCGAAACCGCGTACCGGTGAATCCGCGACGGGAGTCTGTGTGTCGGCTTCGGAGGCCAGGAATCCGATGCGCACGAACCAGGCCATGGAAGCCACCAGCGGCACGTCGAACAGGCTGCCCGTGTAGTAAAGGTGCAGGTCGATGGCTTCGCTGGCCATGAGTGAAGCGACGCAATAAAGGAGGGTCGCCGCGAAAAGGTGGAAATATATTTTTCGCCACGCTCCTTGGCTTCGCCGCCATACCAAGAGCAGGCCGCCTGCCAGGACGAGTTCTTCGCTGACATAAAGAAGATCAAAACTCCGGCCATACACCGCTTCCGACGGATGCACGTACTGCCACGGGATAACAACAAACAGATATAAAAAGAGCCACCACGTCAGCAGCAGCACGAAGTCGAGTGTCCCGGCGCGAATTGTCCGGTCGTCCTGCTGCAAGTGCGGCTGGATCGCCACTGCAGCCATCATTGGAACGATGTGTAGGAACAAGACGACGTCCCCGACAAACGGGTTTGGCGCCTCGTGCCGCAGATAGACCTCGATGTAAGTCCACATCACCTGAGAAGCCAGCCACATGGTCAGCCCGAGACCCATCAGCGCCCAGAACAGCCTGGACTTTGGCGAAGCGATGCGAATGTTGGCTAGAAATGCCAGGGCTGCACAGCAGAGCACCACATTTTGGAGAATGTCGCCAAACGCCGTGAGTGCGAACCCGCGCGGAGCGAGCAACGACAACACAGCATGCACGCACACTACGGCGAAGATCCCAACCAGCCACTTCCGGCCGTTCTGGAACGGAGCACTCCCCACGTTTCAAATTGTATTTGCCTAGTGATGCGCCACAGGTATTACCGAGGTAACGCGATCCGCTGGGGACGAAAGTGGAACGCGGCCGTTACTGAAAGGCGGTCGCAAAACGTTCCGCAAATCGCCAAACGTCCTGGAAGGTGTTGTACAACGGCACGGCAGCCACTCGGAACGTGTCCGGCTCACGCCAGTCCCCAATGAGCCCTTCTTCGGCCAGCTTCTCGCAAAAGGCGCGGCCCTTTTGCGCAATCCGGAGCGAGAGTTGTGCTCCTCTTCGACCCTTTTCACTCGGAGTGACGATCGAAAACTTATCCAAGCCCCGTTGCTGTAACAGGAATTCCATGTAGGCCGTGAGTGAGACGCTCTTCACGCGCAAGCGATCCATTCCCGCCTCCGAGAAAATGTCCATCGACGCTCGCAATGGGGCCAGCGCCAGAATCGGCGGATTACTCAACTGCCAGCCATCTGCTCCAGCCATTGGCTGGAAGTCCGCACCCATCTGGAATCGGACCTTCTCGTCGTGACCCCACCAACCGGCGTAGCGCGGCAGGTCCCACGACCGTGCATGCCGTTCGTGAACGAAGCAGCCCGCAACGCATCCCGGGCCGCCATTTAGGTATTTGTAGCTGCACCATACCGCAAAATCTGGTCCCCAATCATGCAACCGCAAAGGAATATTCCCCGCCGCGTGGGCCAGATCAAACGCAACAACGCATCCCTTCCGATGTCCTGCCCGAGTAATCTCCGGCAGGTTGAAGGCCTGCCCGGTGGCGTAGTTCACGCCGCCCAATAAAATGAGGGCGATCGACTCGCCCTCGCGTTCGATCAACTCTTGTATGTCCTCGTCGCGAAGGCACGATTCACTTTCTCGAGGCGTCAGTTCGATAAGCGACGATTCGGGATCATATCCGTGAAAGCGAATCTGTGACTTGACTGCGTACTGATCCGACGGAAAGGCCCCGAGCTCAATCAAAATCTTATGTCTCCGCGCCGTCGGCCGGTAGAAAGACGCCATCGTCAAGTGCAGGTTCACGGTCAGAGAATTCATGACAACCACTTCCACCGGCATGGCTCCTACGAGCGCCGCAGTCTGCTCGGCCAGCAGTCGGTGATAGGGCATCCATGGACTCTTCGCATGGAAATGGCCCTCTACGCCTAGATCCGCCCAGTCGCGCAATTCCTGGTCGAGAACGTCACGTACACTCTTGGGCTGCAATCCAAGAGAATGTCCGCACAAATAGATGCACTCCGCTCCGCTCTTTGTCTTAGGGATGCAGAAGCGCTGGCGAAAATGCGCCAGGGGATCCCGTGCATCCAACGTCGCTGCGAATTCGTGGCCAGATTCAAACTTTGCTTCGCTCAAGCCAGCTCCAGAGGAGTGAGTTCGCTGCGGACCAGCCGATCCGCCAGGTTCCAGTCGAGATCGTCGACCCTTTCAATTCGATCACAGAGGTCCGCCAACATGCGGTCCTGGACTTGCCCACGTCGCAGGGCAGTGGAATACGGAATGCGATGAAACGTCACCATCGCGTACTTGGGAACAAATCGATCTGGATACCTTGCCTCCAGAGCCAACTCAACTTTCTTGCGAAAAAGAAACCGGGGATCGGCCACGCGATCTCTCATCTCCACGAAGTTCTCCACGGCCAGGTCCGCGATCGCATCGGTGTTCTGCTTTCTCGCTTCCTCAAACTCCTGGAAAACCTTTTCCCAATCGGCGCCGTTCCGGTCCAGCAATTCCAGTAGTGTCGTGCAATCCTCGAACCCACAATTGATTCCCTGCCCAAAGAACGGAACGATTGCGTGTGCTGCATCGCCTAGCAGAAGCGCGCGTCCATCAACATGCCACGGCGAACACTTGATCGTCACCATCGAGCCGGTGGGGTTGGCGAAGAAATTGGCAGACACGTCTGGCATCACGGCGATCGCGTCTGGGAACCTCTTCTGGAAAAACTCTTTGACTTCGGGTTCAGCTCTTAATTCCTCGAAGCTATCTGGCCCCTCGAAGGGAAGAAACAATATGCACGCAAAAGTGCCGTCCACGTTGGGCAGCGCGATCAGCATGTAGTTGCCGCGAGGCCAAATGTGGAGCGCATTGGTCTCCAAAATGTGTCTTCCACCAGGTCCCGCCGGAATTGTGAGCTCCTTGTATCCATAATCCAGGAATTGCTGGGCGAAGTTGAAGCGATTTCGCTTGAGCATCTCGCCGCGGATCGCCGAGGCCGAGCCATCGCAACCGATGACGACACTCGACTCGACGGTTCGATTCTCCCCGGCTTGCTCATCCTGAACTTCGATGTTCCCGGACCTCAAATCCACCCCGGTACAGCGCTGTTGAAAATGGATCTTCACCCCTTGCGACTCGGCGGCGTTCATCAGGGCGATATTCAATTCGGCGCGCGAAATCGAGTTGATCACCTCGGAATCGTCTTTGCCGTATCGCTGAAACGTGAGTTTGGAATCGGCAGAGTGCATCATTCTTCCCTTCATCGGGATGATGATCTTCTGCATTTCGCTCCATAGTCCCACTTCTCTCAGAGCATGTATGCCGCGAGTGGACAGGGCCAAGTTGATGGACCGGCCCGCGCTCAAATTCACGCGCCGCATATCGGGGCGCCGCTCGTAGATTTCGACGTTAAAGCCGCGCTGTACCAGGCCCAGGCTCAGTAAGGGACCGTTAAGTCCCGCGCCAACCAGCGTAATTGTTTCGGGCTTCGGATTCATGAAAAGTGGAACGAATGTCGATGCCAGGGCGAAAGCTCTCTATTCCGTCAGCAACGTTCGCGCCTCCCAGAGCTCCGGGAAGAATTTCTTGTCGAGTGTGAGCTTCAGATAGGACGATCCCGGACTCCCGCCCGTGCCCATGCGCACTCCAATGACACGCTCTACAAGCTGAATGTGTCGCAATCTCCAACTCACCACTAGTTCGTCGAACTCAGTCAGCCGCTCGCAAACGTCAATCCAATGACGGTTGCTGCGCTCGTCCTGGTACAGTGCGAGGACGGCCCGCGCTCGCGCTTCAAATCCCTCCTGCTCGTTCGCATTGGCCTTGATTTCCAGCTTGCCGATCGCGCGCAACGCGCCGAAGAACACATCGCGCAGCGAAGGCTCCCGAAGCCGGCGTTCGAGTTGTGCATGCGCTTCCGGCGTCGGTTTGTGGTACCGCAGCATCTTCTCGTCTTTCAGGCCGCAGAGAAATTCCAGTTCTCGGAACTGCTCCGACTGAAAGCCGCTGGCGGGCTCGAGCTTTCCGCGAAACGCCAGGAAGTGCGTCGGCAGCATCGTTTCGAGAATCGTGAATTGCTCCACGAGCACACGCGTGATCTCTGTACAACGGCGCAACAGGCGCGCTGCCTCGTAGACGTCATCCTGCGACTGCGCACTATTTCCCGCGGCCTGCAGATTTCCAACCACTGCATCAAGGTCGTGCAGGAGTTCCTTGAACCACAATTCATACGTTTGATGAACGATGATGAACAGGAGCTCATCATGATGTTGCGGAGTAGACTGCGGATGCTGCAGCTCAAGCAATTCTGGGACCTTGAGATACGAACTGTAGGTGAGTTGATCGCCTCTAGGGACGATTGCTTCTGCTAGCCGCGAAGAGGCCGCTTCATTCGGAGCCTGCGGCTGCTTGAGATTAAGAAATGCCTCTGCATTTCCGCCCAACATGCATCCCTTGGTGTCGGCGGGCAGATGGCTTGTGCGAATCAACGATCCCACGCTGTGTTCACCCAGTGGGAACGGATAATCCGAGCCCAACATCACGTGCTCAGCTCCCATCGTATCGACGAGAAACTGCAGTGCGCGTTGATCAAACACTGCCGAGTCCACCGAGAAGCGGCTCAGATACCGGCTTGGCGGAAGCTCACAAAAGCCGTGCGCGACCGGATGGTGATGCCATGCATTCTCGAGCCGTCCCAGCAAAAATGTGAAGCTTCCTCCTCCATGCGCGAAACATATCCGCAAGTTCGCCGGCAGTTTGTCAAATGCCCCGCTGAGAATCATGGCGACGATCCCCAGTTGCGTTTCGGCAGGCATGCCGACCGTCCATGGCATCATGTACTTCGGCATCCGAGGCTGCCCCAGCATGTCCCACGGATGGACGAGGACAGCCGCTCCCTCGTTGGCGCAGTGATGCAGAAACGTCACAATCCCGGCATCATCGAGATTTTTCTCCCCTACATGATTCCCAATCTGCACACCCAGATGCCCTGCTTTCATGCAGCGACTGAGTTCCTTGCACGAGGCATCGACATCTTGCAGCGGAACCTGGCAGAGGGCCTTCAGTCTGCCGTTGCCCTGCGCGCAGAGTTCCATCGCAGCGTCATTAAACAAGCGGGCACAATCGAGTGCATGTTCAACCGGACGATCATAGGCAAACAGCACTGGGGTCGCCGAGATCACCTGCATGTCAACGCCGTCGCGGTCCATTTCCCCCAGGCGCACTTGCGGATCCCAGCACGCTGAATAGATATGGCGGAAGAATCGATCACCCACCATGATGTCGGCTTTGCCGGCTTCGGTGTGTTTGATCCAAGGCCAGTCGGGCGTGCCGTACCGCGCCGCCAGATCAGGCCACGTGTACGGGAAGAAGTGATTGTGAATGTCGATGACCGGCATCTTCAATGTTTGCCCGGATGAATCGTGCCGCATTGCTTGCATTTGCGCAGGCTCTCGTTGCCGTAGAACTGTTCGAACAACGGCGGCAGATCGCGAACGATGCTTTTCAGCCTTACCTCCGCACGATGCACGAGTTGATGACAATTCTGGCAGTACCATTCAAATGCATCGACTGCGCCTTCGGGTCGCGGCATCTCGACCACTACGCCGATGCTTCCTGCCTGCCGTTGCGGCGAATGCCGCATGTGCTTGGGCAGCAGAAAAATTTCTCCCTCTTTGATCGGGACTTCGATCGGCGGCTTGCCGGGACTCTCCATCAGCCGAAGAAAAATGTCTCCTTTCAACTGATAAAAGAATTCCTCTGTCGGGTCATCGTGATAATCCTTTCGCTGGTTCGGTCCTCCAACGACAGTAACCATCATCTCGCCGTCCTCCCAGACCTGCGCGTTGCCCACAGGAGGCTTGAACTTTTCTTTGTTCTCTTCGATCCAGTGCTGAAAATTAAAGGCCTTCAAATCTCTGATGGACGGCATCGTGGCTCCTATATCTGCGGCTTGTAAGCGACGGCTCGGATTTCAATCAGCAACTTCGGATGCGGTAACTGGTGGACAGCAACAGTGGTCCGGGCAGGGCCATCGTGGTCGAAATACTTACCGTAGACCTCGTTGTATCCGTCAAAATCGTTCATGCTCACGAGGTACGACGTCACTTCCACAACATCCGAGAGATCCGCACCTGCAGATCGCAGGATGTCGCGCACGTTCTCGATCACAGCGGACGTTTGCAACCGGATGTCGAGGTGTGTCGTTCCAAGTTCGTCGACTTCCGCCCCCGCGATCGTATTGTCGGCTCGGCGAGCACTGGTGCCGGAGACGATGAGAAAGTCGCCCGCGCGCTTGATATGCGGATACTTGCCGCGTGGCGTCGCCTTTCCCTCGACCACTCTTGCTTCGGTCTTCTTCCCCATGTTGAACTTCAGCACCAATCGACGCAACTCAGAGCCGAACACAAATATTGTTTAGCTCAGAATAAAAATTCAGCGAATGAAGTCCCCCTTCGCGGCCGATCCCCGACACTCCCGCACCTCCAAAAGGCGTTCGCAGATCGCGAAGGAACCAGCAGTTCACCCAGGTGATGCCCACCTTCATCTGCTGCGCGACTCGGTGGCCGCGCTTCAAGTTAGTCGTCCAGATCGATGCCGCCAGCCCATACTTCGTATCGTTCGCCATGTTCACCGCTTCCTCTTCGCTATCGAAAGGCGCGACATGGCACACCGGCCCAAAGATTTCTTCCTTCACGCACCGTGCGGACTCAGCCAGTCCAGTATAGATGGTCGGTTGCACGTAGAATCCATTGTCGAGAGAGTTGCCAAAACGAGGAACGCCACCTCCGGCAACCACTGTAGCGCCCTCTTCCCGCGCCAACTGGTAATACGACAAGACTTTCTCCCGATGCTGCGACGAAATCAGAGGCCCAAGCTGTGTGGATTGATCCAGCGGCGAACCCATACACAGACTCTCAGCTTTGTGTTTCAAGGCCTCAATGAACCGATCGAAAATCGTGCGTTGCACGTAAACTCGCTCGGCAGAGAGACACACCTGTCCCGTATTGAGAAATACTGCGTCGCCGATTCCGCTCACCGCTTCTTCGAAATCGCAGTCGGAAAACACAATCGCTGCATTCTTTCCCCCGAGTTCGAACGAAACAGGCTTGACGGTGGCAGCAACGGTCCGCATGATCGCGGCGCCTGTCTGCGATTCACCGGTGAAAGTAACTGCATTCACATCCGGATGACGAGTCAGAAATTCACCAGCTGAGTTCGGGCCGAATCCGTGTACGACGTTATAGACTCCGTCCGGAATCCCAGCTTGTTGCATCGCCTCCGCTAGCAAGGTCGCGGTTGCCGGCGTCTCCTCCGAAGGTTTCACCACGACCGCATTGCCGCATGCCAACGCCGGCGCCACCTTCCAAGTCAGCAAGAGCAGCGGGAGATTCCACGGAGTAATGATCCCCACTACGCCCAATGGTTTCCGTACCGCATAGTTCAGAGCGCTCTTACCGTCCGGCGTTTCTGTCTGAAAGGATTCCAGGCCTGCGGTCTTGATCAGGTCGGCAAAGACGCGGAAGTTAGCCGCCGCCCGTGGAACATCCAAACGTGAAGCTAGCGCAATAGGCTTGCCGGTGTCGGCAACTTCAGCAGCTACAAAACAATCAAAGCGCGCCTCGATCGCATCGGCGACCTTGTACAGCCGAGCAGCCCGTTCTCGGACGCTAACTCCCTGCCATGCGCCATGTAACGCCTTCCGCGCCGATCGCACTGCGGCATCGACCAGCGCCTCGTCCGCTTCCGTGACCTGCGCGACGATACTTCCATCCGCCGGATTCACGTCGGCAAAATCGCGCCCGCTCCCCTCAAACTTCCCACCGATGTAGTTCTGGATGACCTTCACTTGGCGTGAACCCCGCGGAATCCTAACAGTCCGCTTCGAGCGAAGCAATGGGAGTACTCAACTACTTCGCGCGATCAAATATTGGCGCAACGCACTCTCCCAATCGGGCATTACGATGCCGTACCGCTGCAAGCTGGTTGGAGATAGAACCGAGTACGCCGGACGAGGCGCTGGACGCGCCATCTGCTGGCTGCTTACAGGTCTGACTTCCGTCGAAAGTCCGGCGCTCTTCACGATCTTCCGGGCAAACTCAAACCACGTACAGCTTCCGCCATTCGTCACGTGGACAATTCCGCATGCATTCTTTCGGCACAATTCGATAATCGCTTTCGCCAGGTCGCTTGCGTAAGTCGGACAGCCGAGCTGATCATTCACGACGTCCAACGACGGACGACTCGCTGCCAACTTCAAAATGGTGTCGGGAAAACATTTCCCGCCGACACCAAAAAGCCAGGAAGTCCTCGCGATGCAGCAATCCGGCAAGGTCTCCAGCAGTCGAACCTCGGCTTCCGCCTTTGAACGTCCGTAAACACTCTGGGGATTTCGTGCCTCCTCCGCTTCGTAAGGCGAAGTGTGTTTACCGTCAAACACGTAGTCGGAGCTCAGAAACAGGAGCTTCGAACCCGCATCTTTCGCCGCCTCGGCGACATTGACGGCACCATCGCGATTCACGGCAGATGCTTTCGCAGGATCGCTCTCACATCCATCAACGTCCGTGTATGCGGCGGAGAGTACGATCCAATCTGGTCGAACCTCTCTCACCACTTTCCTGACTTGCTCCGCGTCGCGAATGTCGGCGTCGCGCGAGCCAAGACCAACGATCTGGTCGCCGCTCCATTCGCGCATGAGAGCCTTCCCCAAGAGGCCCGTCGCGCCGAATATGATTGCTTTCATTGGTTTGATTTTCCGGCAGCTAGTCGAAGGTCTCGGCATCCCGCAAGGCGACGCCGCGTTGATCTTTGGCAGAGACTACAGGCTGGCCTTCCAACTCCCATTCGACCTTCAATTCGGAATCGTTCCACGCCAGGGTGCGCTCAAATTCGGGCGCATAGTAGTCGGTCGCTTTGTAAAGCACGTGCGCAGTGTCAGAAACGACGCGGAACCCGTGCGCGAACCCGGCCGGAATCCACATCATGCGTTTATTTGCGCCAGACAGCCGGGCTGACTCCCACTTGCCAAATGTCGGGGAACTCCGGCGCAGATCCACGGCAACATCGAGAATTTCTCCTTCGGCCACGCGAACCAATTTTCCTTGCGCATGTTGAATCTGGTAGTGCAGCCCACGCAATACATTCCTCGTCGAAAAAGAATGGTTGTCCTGCACAAATCTTCCTTTGATCCCCACTTCCGCAAACACCTTATCGTTGTAACTCTCCAGAAAGAATCCTCGTTCGTCGCCAAAAACTCTTGGCTCCAGGACCAACACTTCAGGCAAAGATGTTGAGATTATTTTAATTGCGTCCATAGCAGGAAGGCGTTAGCGGCCCGCGCTCAGAATACCCTTTCCCTTAGCAGTTGCAGCAAGTACATCCCGTAGCTGCTGTTCTTCATTGAACTTGCAATCTGCTCGACCTGCTGGGCAGTAATGTACCCGGATCGATAAGCGATTTCCTCCGGGCACGCCACCATCAGACCTTGCCGCTTTTCGATAGCTTGAATGTAAAGCGCAGCCTCCATCAATGACTCGTGGGTCCCGGTATCGAGCCATGCCATCCCCCGTCCCATGACGACGACTTCCAGTTGCGCCTTCTTCAGATACGTCTGATTCACGTCCGTGATTTCCAGTTCGCCGCGGGCACTCGGCTTAAGCGACTTCGTTATTTCAACCACCTGGCTATCGTAGAAATACAATCCGGTAACCGCGTATCGCGATTTCGGCTGCTTCGGCTTCTCCTCGATGCTCAGCGCGCGTCCGTTCGCATCGAACTCGACTACTCCGTAGCGCTCAGGATCATGTACCGGATACGCGAAAACCCTTGCCCCGTGCGCCTTCTCGGCCGCGTCCCGGAGATCCTTCGCGAGATCATGCCCGTAGAAAATGTTATCGCCGAGCACCAGCGCGCTGGGACTTCCCCCGATAAACTCCTCGCCCAGAAGAAAAGCCTGTGCGATGCCCTCAGGGCGGGCCTGCGCGCGATATTGCAAATGAATCCCATACTGGCTGCCGTCCCGCAGCAAGATTTGAAATTTCGGCAGATCTTCGGGCGTCGAGATAATCAAAATCTCGCGAATTCCCGCCAGCATCAGGGTGCATAGCGGGTAATAGATCATCGGCTTGTCGTACACGGGAAGCAGGCTCTTTCCCATCGCCTGCGTCACGGGATAGAGACGTGTCCCGGATCCGCCCGCCAGAATGATGCCTTTATAGCGCGTGTCTTTCATAATTGAGTCAGTTGTCCGTGATTTGCTGTTGCCGGCAGCTAACCGGAATAATGCGTCGCGATCCACTGGCGGTAGCTTCCGCTGGTTACGTCGAGAACCCATGCTTGGTTTTCAAGATACCAGCGCACTGTCTTTCGAAGACCGGTTTCAAAAGTTTCTTTCGGTTTCCACCCTAATTCCCGCTCGATCTTGCGTGCATCGATCGCATATCGCCGGTCGTGGCCCGGGCGATCCTTCACAAATGTCACCAATTCCCGGCGCGAACTTCCTGGGCGGGGCGACATCTCGTCCACCAGATCGCAAACGGCCGACACAATCTCAATGTTCGGCTTTTCATTCCATCCGCCAATGTTATAAGTTTCACCCGGCCGCCCGCCGCGCAGCACGGTTCGTATCGCCTCGCAATGATCCTCCACGTAAAGCCAGTCGCGGACGTTCTTCCCGTCTCCGTAGACAGGCAGTGGCTTGCCTTCCAGTGCATTCAGGATCATCAACGGGATCAACTTCTCCGGAAACTGAAAGCGCCCATAATTGTTGGAACAATTGGTGGTCAGCGTCGGAAGTCCGTAGGTGTGGTGGTACGCACGCACCAAGTGATCCGACGCAGCTTTCGATGCGGCGTACGGACTGTTCGGCGCATACGCAGTCGTTTCACTGAACGGAGGATCCTCGGGGCCCAGAGAGCCGTAGACCTCATCTGTCGACACGTGCAGAAATCGAAAACGCTGGCGGTCCCCGTCGGCAAGACCGTTCCAATATTCCCGCACCTCTTCGAGCAGAGCAAAAGTCCCGTCGATGTTCGTGCGAATGAACGCCTCAGGCCCTCGAATCGACCGATCGACATGGCTCTCCGCGGCGAAATGGACGATCGCGTTGGGCTCGTGTTTCTGCAGCAAATTCCGCACGACGCCGGCATCAGCAATGTCGCCCTGCACAAACTCGTAGCGCCGATCGTGGCCGACATTTTCCAAGTTATGCAGGTTCCCAGCGTAGGTTAGTTTGTCCAGGTTGAGAAGTGCGGTAGCTTCTTCCTTCAAATAGTGCAGGATGAAGTTGGAGCCGATGAACCCCGCGCCCCCCGTGACCAGTATGCGATCTTGCATGCGAAAAATAGCTGCTCCCCGGGCGTATGCAACCGCCGCTCACCTGGAACGAGTCGAACCCTAGATTGTAATAAAAAAGGACGGGCTTGGCCCGTCCCTCTGTGGCTTCGTTATGTTCCGCCCTGGCGCGTCCAGACAGGAAACCGCTGAATGTGCTGTGACTATTTCAGCTTCCAGAACGCTAGCTGGTGCCTGGGTACCCGACGCAATGCGATGTGCCGCACCCGCAAAGACGATTCGGCTCGTTATCCCGCTCGACGTTCTCCGACTTCCTGTTCATGAATGGATCGTACACCGCCGGTTAGCTTCCTTGGCGCGGCATCCCGCACATTCCACCCGAGCACCTTGAAATAGGCAGCTTCAATTTCCTCGGCGATCCTCTGCCACTGATACTCCTCTTCGATGCGTTTTCTCGCAGTTTTCCCAGCGGCCTCTCGCACCGCCGGATTCTGAATCAGGAAGCGTAGTCTGTCCGCCAGATCCGCGGCATTCCCGCGCTGAAATGTAAACCCGGCCCCTTCAACCACTTCGCGGTTCTCCGGCACATCGCTGGTCAGAACACAAAGACCTGCACCCATTGCGTCAAGCAAAGCCAGGGACAACCCTTCCATCTCCGACGGCAGCACAAAAATCATGGCGTTGGTCAGCAATTCATCCAGTATCGCGCCCGAAACCCAGTTGAGCATCCGGATGCTGATCGCTGGCATGCGCCCGCAACTCGCGGCTGTAGTCATCGCAGTAACTCGAGGCCCCCGCCATCACCAGTTTCACGTCCGGTTTGGATTTGCTCAAATGCCTCCACTAACAAATGGCATCCCTTCTCGGGCGAAAACCTTCCCAGAAACAGCACGTAATTGCCCGGTTCCAATCCCCACTCCAACACTTTCTCCGGGGTGTTTCGTTGCCGTAGCACTCCACCGTTGGGCACGTAGAACGCTTCCACCCCGTGGATCTCTCGATAGCGCTTCTGCAATACTCGTGAGACGGTCATCGTTGCGTTCGGAAGTCGCGCCGAAGCTTTTTCGCCCCACCGCAAGACAGTCGAAGCGAATCTTCCCCATTTCCCTCTCTGCCAATCCAGCCCCTGCACCGTGACCACAGTCTTGGTTCCTAAAAGCCGCGGGACAAATGAGAACAGCGCCGGCCCCAGCGCGTGAAAATGGATCACATCATATCGGCGTGTGAGAGCATCCGCCGTACTGAGCAGAGTGTGAATCACCGTCTCCAGATGCTTGGTGCGGATGGTTGGTAATCGCACGAGTCGCATGCCGTTGTGCTCTGCCAACGATGGAGTGAAGTAGTTCCGGCAGTAAATGGTCACTTCATGCCCCATTTCCGCAAGCCTCTTTCCGACTTCTTCGTAGTAGGCTTCGATGCCGCTATATTTCGATATCACTCCGCGCCCGCCAATGAAAGCAACACGAAGTCTCGGTCGCTCTTCTCCAGGAATCGGACTTCTCAACGGGTGCGGCGCATGCCCAGGCAGCTTCTTCCACGACAAGTTCCGTTTCGCGGGCAAGCGCTCTTTGCCTTGCGCCGTCTTTCTCGCGGGCAACCTCTCATACAAACTCAACAGCTGCTTGTAGTAATTCTCCGGTGAGTGGTGATCCCGGACCCACTCCCGCCCGGTGCGCCCCATCCGCTCAGCCAACTCCGGATCCGATGCCAATGCTCGAATCGACTGCGCCAACTGATTCACATCGCCGCAGCGATACAGCAGACCCGTTTCTCCCTGATGAACTAACTCTCTCCGTGATCCCGTATCAGAAGCCACTACAGCGCGCCCTTGCGCGTACGATTCCAGAATCGTCTTGCCCAACGTCTCGTAGGCGTGCGAAGGCATCACGGTGAATCTGGAACGCCCGATCAACGAATCCCGTTCCTCCGCCCCAACCTGTCCCACAAAGTCGACATTCGCCAATTCCAGCGATCTCGCAAGGTGCTCCAGTTCAGACCTCTGCGGCCCGTCTCCGGCAATCACCAGCCGCATTTCTGGAATCTGCTGCATCGCGCGCAACAGATCGGCAACGCCCTTCTCCGCGGACAGCCGGCCCACGTAGACAATCGGGCCATTCCGATCCGCTCTCGTGATGTCCTTCGTCCCCTAGTCGCTGAAAATGCGGCAACACCTCGAACCGCGCCCCATCCCATCCATATTCCACAAATTTGTCGCGTACGAACTGGCTCGGTGCGAGAAACCGATCGACGCACTTGCGGTAGGTTCCGAGCCATCGATGTGCGTACGCTTCCACAACCAGAGTCATCCGCGCACCCTTCCCCGGATAACATCCCGCCCCTAGCGCGTGCCAAAACGCTCCGCCCTTGCAGTCCTCGCACGCCTCCCCTTGCGACACGAAGTTGTAGCTCGGACACAGAAGCTTGAAGTCGTTCACGTGATAAACGACCGGAACACCCTGCGCTCTCAATTCCCACAAGATCGACGGCGAGAGGTGGTGATAGACGTTCCGCACATGCGCGACATCAGGCCGGAACTCCTTGATCATCGCCCGAATCCTCCGCCGGGATTCAGTTGAGTAGACCGCGTGCACTGACTGCTTCGCCTTCTTCCCCCAGCCGGAACGCGCCTTGAAATCGATGTATGGCACGAAGTGCTGATCATAGGGAGTCGGCTCGCCGAGAGGATTAGCCATCGAGAATAGAGCTACATCGTGGCTGTGGGATCGCATCAACTCCATAAGGTCAAACAGATAGACCTCGGTCCCGCTGAACGGGAAGTTATATTTGTTGCAATACAAAATTCTCATGAGCCACGCTCTCGGGCCGCGCTGCAATCCTTTGCAGCATCAAGTCCCCGAATAACTCCAGATTCGTCTCGCGGTTAAAGTTGTTGCGAACCTGCACCAGGGCGCCGAAGCGCACCCATTCCGCCAGCTTGGACGCCGAACGAAGGTGGGGATAAGAATGGCGCTTCTCGGAACTTCGTTCAGCTCGAAACAGAGAATGAACGAGAAGCAGCTGATCGATGAAATCTTCCATTGATTCCGGTTCGTACAAGAATCCCGTCCTGCCCGCAACGACGAGTTCAGGAATTCCCGTAATCGCCGGAGCCAACACGATCCTCCGGCGCGCCATCGCCTCCATCAGAACCAGCGGAATGCCTTCGCTGTGACTGGTCAGAACCACGACATCGGCCCGCTCATACAGCGAATCCATCTGCTCACGCGGAATATGCCCGAGCAAAGTAACTTGCCCTTCGAGTGCGTGCTTCCGGATGAGCGATTCCAAGCGGCCTCGCTCCGGCCCGCCCCCGGCAATGAAGCATTCGAAAGAAATGTCGAGCGCCTGCAGTTGAGCGCAAGCCTGCACCAGAAAAGCATGATTCTTCACCGCATGCAGTCGCCCGACTGCGAGCAGGGTGAACAGTTCACCACGAGGTTTAGCCGCGAACGGATGAGAAACTGAAAGCCAGGGCACATCGACCCCCAAGCGGGCGACCGACACTTTTCGCGGTTCAACCTCGGGATAATTCTGCAGAATGTAACGCCGGTTGTACTCCGACACCGTAAGACAGAACGTGCACTGCTCCAGTTTCACGTCCAGGAAAGTCCCGTGCAGCAGCAGGTCCGATCCGTGAAGAGTCATGCTGAAGCCGACGTCCATCAACCGCGCGGCCGCCATTGCGATCCACGATCCAAAGTATCCGTGATGGGCGTGAATCTGATCGACTTCGCGGTCCTCCAGTTGTACCGCATAGCAAGCTCCCAGAAACGTGTGAGCGAGAGCCTTCAGACGCCGCCACGGATTCTCCCGCCCTCCCAGCAATGCACGGCCAATCAATGGAACCATCCGCCTCCAGCGCCGCATGCACAACCATGCGGCTCGCGCGGCGATGACTCCAAACAGCCTTTGCAACACGATTTCTGGCGCCTCGGCTCCCGCTGGCGGCTTGCGCACACTCCCGGTCACGACGCGAATCCCGCGTCTCCGCAATTCTTCTATCTCTTCGCCGACATATGGTTCGACCGCACACGGAAACTGATTGGCCAGATAAGCGATCGTCAGCATGGCTGCCCTTCCTGGGCCCGCCGCCGCTGCGCGGCCAGCATCCCGGCCAGCGCAAAAAGCAACCCGTTCACGAACTGGTAGCTCATCACGACCATCGCCGCATTCGCCCAGTAGACGGCCAACAAGACCGGCCACACCCTGTGAAACGAGAGCCCCAGGAATCCATTTTCCTCTCCTGACGGAATTGCACCCCGACCCAACTTCACCATCTCCCACATCAGCCACAAATAGAGTGAGAGCCCCAGCAAGCCGTGTTCGACTACCAATTCGAGGTAGGTATTGTGCGGATACAGAATCTTTTCGTTGTATCCGCTCACGTGCCGCGGCAACTCCGCCGGCATCTGGTGAAAACCCCAACCCAGCCACGGTCTATCCATGAACATGTCCCATCCACCGGCATACACGGCTTGGCGATAGTCAATGGGACCGCGCTCCGCGAGGCGGTCACCGAGTTCGCTGGCATAGTGGTCACAGTTCAGTAGGATGACAAAGCCCGCAGCGCAGGTCATCACGAGGACGAGACAGGCGCGCCAGAACGCGCGTCTCCCTGATAGGAAGATCAGCGCGAGCACGGATCCTGCAAACGACAGCCATACAGCCCTCGTCATCGTAGCCACAATCGCGACCGGGACCGAGGCCAGCACCACCAGCACCTTTATTCCCCGGACACTTCCACGCCGATATCCCTGCAGAACGAGCAAGGCAAGCAGGTTCAGCGAAACCCCGTTGGCGACCGCCTGCAGCAACGGTCCGCGCGCCCGGTCTTTGTGGAACCCCAAGCTTTCATCCAGAATGAAGCGCGGAAAAATCAAGGAGCGAGCGCCGACTAGAAAAGCGATCGCGGTAAAGCTGAGATAGGCCAGAATCACCAGGGCAAAAATCTCGAATTGCCGGTACCGGCTCTCCGTCGTGAAGATCAATCCCGCAAGATGGAACAGGGCAAACGGAACGATGAACTTCGACGCCAACAGGCTCCACGTCTCGTTGATCGAAGGGCTGTCCCGCGATGCTGACGAAAGCCAACGCCACAAGGCCAATCATCGGCCAGGTCGCGCGCTCGGCAACAAAAACCATTTGCCGCGTGACCGCAGCCCTGACCGCTACCCCGACGACCAGCAGTCCAAACGCAACTCGGTCGATCTCGTAAAACTGCACATCCGGATGCCGCAACAGCATCGCCGTCAACGCAGCCAAGAACAGGAGCGATGGGGCGGCGATAAAGACTTGCAACGGCCGCAAGAAAGTTTTGGCACCCCAGACCCCAAACTCTCCAGGCCAGCGCGCCGACACCGCTCCCGACGAAGCCGGCATCACTCCCCGCTCCCGCACACCACCGCCCGAAAAGTCCTCAACAGAATTTGCAAATCCAAGCTCAAACTCCAGGTTCGGATGTACTCTCGATCCAATTCGATCCCTCGGCGAAACGAAGGATCGCGCCGCGCAGTGACCTGCCAAAGCCCGGTAATTCCCGGAGTGACGTCGAGCCTACCCAGATGTCCAATTTCATAGCCTGCAAAATCATCCAGCGGATGCGGTCTCGGACCCACTAAACTCATCTCGCCTTTCACCACGTTCCAGAGCTGTGGCAACTCATCAAGGCTGTATCGCCGCAGGTAGCGCCCCACCCGCGTAATTCTTGGATCCGCCGCCATCTTGAAAAACGGCCCCGACCGTTCGTTGCCCAGCCGTAAGGGGTCTTTCAACTCATCTGCGTTACTCACCATGGTGCGAAATTTGTGACAGCGGAACGACCTGCCTTTCCTGCCTGCTCTTTGTGCGGAGTAGAGAACAGCCCCCCGGGAATCCAGCTTGACGAGAATTGCAATCGCCGCCAGCAGCGGAGACAGCACCGCCAAAGCCAGGCACGCACCAAACACATCCACAAGTCTCTTCAGTACAAGCCCGGCCGCGGGCAGCCGCTCCGCATGCAGGCAAATTACTGGAGTTCCTCCTACCCGCGCCAACTGCTCTTCCACGGGTCTGCATCCGAACAGATCGGGAACAATTTCTACATCGAGTCGCAGGCGGCGCGCCGCGTCCACAATCCGGCGAGTGACGTCGCAATTCTGTGGATCTGCCAGGATCACTTCGTCCACGAATCGCTGCCGGGCCACTCGGGCAAGATCCCCAATGCGCCCAATCACTCCGCTACCGAGCGGGCTTTGATCGTCCAGGAATCCGCAAACCTTCCTTCTTGTAGCCGGATGTTGTTCAACATAGGACGCCACGCGCCGGCCGACCCGTCCAGCGCCCACGATCAGCACATTTCGTGCATCCCCGCGCCCTCGAGCGTCGCGGCCTCGCTCGTCGCTCCACCGTCGCCAGGCCCACAGCGCGCCGAAATCCAGAACGCCAGCTACGCAGAACAATCCTCCGATCGTCCATGGAGCCCCCTGTAACCCGTAGGCAAAACACAAGACCGCTGTGGCCCACAACACGGACTTCGCGAGGATCCGCGCTTGTGCCTGCAGATCGAGCTCTTCCGCGTGCAGTCCCTCCGTATAGCCCATCAGCGTGATTAATGAGGCGTGCAAGAGTGCAATCCCGAGCAATGAGACCGGCGCACCGGCGGCGTACGCAAAGCCGTACACTCTCGGAAACAGCAGGCGCAACGGAACCAACATCGCTCCAACAATCAGCCAACTCAGCACGACCATCACACAGTCCGCCGCCATCGATCGCAACCACCGCGCTCCCGTACGCCTCCTCAATGGCGCAGGCACCAGCAGCCGTAGAGGCATTTTCTGCCGAGGTCCCTGCATCCTCGGGCACAAGAGCCGCCTCCTTGTCCAGAACAAACGGCTTCACCGATTGCGAAGGTTTCTTGCCCGGCCGGTGAGAAGCGGGCGCGTCGCCGGGAATCAATCGTGCCCACTCCGAGTCCTCGACATTCTGCCTAGAATTGAGAAGCACCGTGGACACTTCGGCTCCGTTCCGATTGATCACATCAATCTGGACTGCACACATCGACCTTCCATCGGCCACCCGCAAAGAATCACACCTATTCTCAAAGTCGCCGATAAAGTCTCTCCGGAAGCGGAAACTCCCGATCCGTCAGCACGGCTCCGAGAATTCTCACCTCCGCTTCCTCGAGCATCCTCTTGATCTGGGTGGCAGTGGCCCGCCGCGTTCGTTGCGCCGACAAAACCAGCACGACTCCATCCGCAAATTGCGCCATCGCGGTCGCCTCGTTGCATGACGCCGGCGGCCCTTGCAAAATCGAATACTGGAATTCGCTCCGAATCTGTGCGAGATGCTTGTGTACCGACGCCGTGCTCACTCCCTCTTTGTCGTCCTCCTGGACGGGCACTAGCCACACGTTGCTTCGCCATCGCAAGGCAGCGCCACGGAGCGGAGCACCGCGATTTTCATCCACGCCTGCTGGCATGCTCGCGCAATGGATATTTTCTCCAGCAACGATTTGCGGATGTCTTCCTACGACGGCGATGCTTCCGAGCGTTTCCAGCGCCAGGCTCTCTCCGACTCGCATGCAGATACCGCGCAAGTCCGTATCCGACTCGACCGCGCTGAACACGACCTGCCGAACTGGCCGTGGCAGAGTCGAAGCAAACACCTGCCGCACCAAACCGCGAATCTGCTCGCGCGCAAATCTTTCCGGATCCCATCCGCCCGTACGGAACGTTCTTCGTTCAGGCGAGATCGGTTCGCGTTCCGCCGCCGGCGTCACATCGGCAAGCCCCAGCAGCCTCGTACTCATCGCAATTCCCTCATGCGGAAAGCCTCCCGCGCGCCTCTCGCGGCAACGATGCCAGGACCGGAGCGTTCAAGTACGCCAGCACATCGTCCGGGTCGCGGAATGCCGGATCCAGATAATCCGCCGTAAAAGCTGCCCCGCTTCCTGCGGTTACAGCCGCCATCAGACCGATCACCAACACGGACCACACCGACCACACTGGCAGCGGAGGAGCCACGGGCTGCTCCGCAATCGCCACGTTGACGATGCCGCGTTCGTCAAGCGCATCATTCATCCGGGCTTCCTCCTGCTTCTTCACGTACAGGAGATAGTTCTCCTGCGCTGCCTTCTCCGAACTCAGCAGGTCGTCTTGCGTGATCGCGGCCTCACCCAGCTTTTCCGCGATTGCGCGATAAGCCACTGCCTGTGCGCCGGTCGCCCCCTGCCGAGCCTCCAATGCTTTCAGTTGCACCTGGGCCTTTTGCAATTCTCCTTTCGCCCATTCGTAATTCGTGTTCTTGTCGGTGGTTTCATCCCGTAGAGGCGCACGGTCCTCGGCAGAAATCGCAGCTTGCGTCTGGGCAATCTGCTGCCCAACTTCCTGCACGAGCCTATGACTCGGTTCGAACTTCGTGAGCAGCTGGGTTCGCTTCAATTGCAGGTCCAGCAGGCTCGCCTTCAGGGCCTTCTCCAATTCCGGATTGTCAGCAATCCGAACCTGCGTGGTCGTTCTCTCCGGAAGCGTCGATACCTGCTGTCCGAGTTCCGAGACTCTCTGCCGAGTCTCTGCCAATTCGATTCGCGTCTGCTGGGCGGTCGCATCCAGTTCACTCAATCTCTGGAGTGCTAAGTCGCGCTGTTGTGCGGCCGATACAACTCCTTGCCCGCTGGTGAACTGCAGAAGACGTCCCTTCGACTCCTCCAATTGCCGCCTCGATTGGGCTGTCTGCTGCTCAAAGAAATGAAATTCTCCGTTGGGGCGATGAACGGTCATATGCTTTTCCAGGTAAATGGCTGCCAGCGACCGGAGGACGTTCGCGGCCACCTGCGGATCGTCCGCGGGATAGCTGATCGCAATCAGGTTTGTCTTCTTCATCGCCTCGACATCCAACTTCTTTGCCAGTCGCCGGGCCGCCCGCTCGATACGTTGAGAGTGCCCCTCTCCCAAATGGAGAAAGTGAAACCAATCGCGCCCTCCCACGCCTGTGTCTTCGACCACTTTTCGCAGCACCTCGTCGTCCCTCAACAGTTCCACTTCCGAGTTCAAGTCCTCTTCCGTTGTCGCGGTTCTCGTCAAATCAAAAGGAGCGTTCTCCCCAGCGCTCACCGGCGCGTCGGCCCGCCCGCGGCGCACGAGTACCTTCATGTTCGCCTCATATTTCGTTCCGAACAGCGCATAGAGCACCGCGGCTGCGAATACCACTCCGGAAACCCAGACGAAGACCTTTCGCCGGCGGAACAACAACATCGCCAGCTCACGTATGGTTGGCGTTGCTGGCTGCGTCCGCCCGCGAATTGGGTCTCCGTCTGGCACGCGAGTGAGGGAGGATGTTCTTAGAATTGTGCAGCGTTCATGTACATGCTGACGGAAGGCTTACTCAGAAAACGGGCGATTTTCGAAATCATGTTCTGCGGAACGAACACCATATCTCCCGGCCGCAGATGCGAGTCTTCTTTCAGGCTGGCCTGTTTCAACATCTTCTTCAAATCGAGCAGCCGCGCTTCCACCAGATCATCATTCACCCGCCGGAACAGC
Organism: uncultured Acidobacteriota bacterium; assembly: GCA_963700225.1. Classification (GTDB taxonomy): domain Bacteria; phylum Acidobacteriota; class Terriglobia; order Terriglobales; family Acidobacteriaceae; genus Sulfotelmatobacter. The sequence goes on along the minus strand of CAVOWU010000002.1, from coordinate 1,881,492 downwards.
ACGACCTGCGAATGTTTCGCTTGCTGGCGTGAATCCTCCGGCAATCTCTACCGCTTCCATCACAGTCGTGTCGGAGCGAAGCTCGTACTTGCCGGGCTTAGTAACGTCGCCTCCCACAATGAAGTAAGGATGCTCAAAATCCTTCAGCGCAACTGCAGCCTGCGGGTCGTGCAGATATCCCTGGTAGGCCTTTTCCACTGCTGCACGGAACTCCTCAAGGTTCAGCCCCTGGGCTTCCACCAGCCCGGCATCCTTCAACATCACATAGCCGTCTGGCTGCACGGTCAGCGACTGGTTGAACTCCGGCGCCACCGTAAAGCTCACCTCAACCACATCGCTTGTTTGCAGCCGGTAGAGCGGACGGCGATTCCCTCCGAGCAAGAGGTTCTCCTTGCCGTCCGCTCCTCCAGGTTTTGCACCCGTTGCACTGTCGCCTCCCGTTCCTGCACCGGTTAAGCCGGGACGGGATGCCTCTTGGTTTCCGCTCAGGTTTGCTTTCTCCTGTGCGAACGCAACCCAGCCATAATGCGAACACAGCACCGCCATGATGATGAATCGCACGAGTGTAGGAAACAATCTTCATGTCGGCCTTCGCCGTGGCTTTCGCTGCCAGGATCACTGCTTCCTGACTGCTACGTGCAACGTATCGGACTCGGCGCAGCGCAACAAGATGTGGAACGTTGGGTCAACCAAAGTGGACGGCCTTTCCCAGGCGGGAACAGCCGCTCTCTCGGCGGACATCCGGGATTTTCAAGAATTTCCGTAATTGAAGAACTTCGAGGCGTAACTGTTTGGACTACCCACAAAAGTGGACTTGCATGTTTGCCACATCACCCAGAATGAAGTAACGCCCACGACCTGCCGCTCGCATTCGATACCTGTAGCAGTCGCCCTGAAGGAGAACCCTTGCCGTTCGCGCTCGTTCTCATCATCGCTTTGTGGATAATTCGAACCGTGATCCGCTCACTGCAATTTCCAATGAATTGCCCCTCCGATTTCAACAGTACGCCGCTTTCAAAACTCGCAGATCATCGAGCAAAATTTCGATTCCCATTTTGAGAGTCGCGTCCACATTTTGTGTCCGCTTTCCTTGTGGATCGTGTTTGGTGTTCCTACAATCGCTCCATCAGTTTCTCTGCTGATTCAGGGAGAACAGCCGTATGAGCTTCACCGCCGCCACTTCCGACGCGATTGGTGTCCTCATTGCCGACTCCAATCGTATGCAGGCGCAACTGCTTGCGAGCGCACTTCGCCGACGTCCCGAGTTCCACATCAGTACCTGCACGATGGAAATAATCTCCATCTTCCAGGCCGCCACTTCCGATCTGCCCAGGGTGGCGCTCCTATCCGTGGCTCCGGCGAATTTCTCCGAGACCGTTGCGGTTTTGCGCCGATTCCATCTCACTCATCCTGGGATTGCCCAAGTACTTCTGTCCGACTCGTTCGACCGGGAACTCGTTGTTACCGCGTTCCGCTCCGGGGTGCGTGGCGTCTTCTCGATTACGGACTCCAACCTTCGCCTGCTTTGCAAATGCATTCTCCGCGTTGCTGGTGGGCAGATCTGGGCCAATACCGAACAACTCAACTATGTCATGGACCTGATTTCGGAAGTTCCTTCGTTGCGCGTGCTCAATTCAAGCGGAGATCGCTTGCTCACCCCGCGCGAGGAACAGGTCGTGGCACTCGTCGCCGAGGGGCTCGGGAACCGCCAGATCGCCCGCGAACTCAATCTCAGCGAGCACACCATCAAGAAATATCTCTTCCGCATTTTCGAAAAACTCGGTATCTCCACGCGCGTCGAACTTGTGCTCTATGCTGTGCATAACGGAGACCCGCGCCAGGCGGAATGGCTGGCGGGCGCTTAGTGGGCAGATTTTCGTAGGAAATAAGAACGGCACAAGTCGAGAGTCACATCAGAGCTAAGAGCTTGAGCGCGCGGATTTGAAAACGATCGCTTCTGCTTGTATAACTTGGGACGGAATTCCTTGTCTCAGGATCCTGCCAACTCGCCGATTCAGCCCAAGCCTCGTGGCTGGGGCATCATTGCCGCCGGACTGCTCCTGCTGGCGCTAGGGCTGGTTGTCATCTACACCAGCCGTCCCGCTTTTTCGAGCCCGCTGGCGCTGGTTGTCGTGGCGGCGATCGGATTGGCTGCGCTTCTGCTGCAACTCCGGCTGCGCAAAGATCTGAGTGCACCCGTGCGGGCTCCACTATGGCTGAACGTGCTGGGATTGCTGTTCGCTCTCGCCGCGGTCTTTGCAGACCATCTTCATCTGAGCGCAAATCTGATGCTCGTCGCCGCGCTCGGAGCTGTCGGATGCTTCGGAATCAGCGGCGCGGTCGTCCTGCACGCGCTCCGCAAAAAGATCTCCTGATCGCTAGTCGAAGTCCCTGCCAATCCTTGAATAAAGGACCAGTCGCGAAAACCCATCGTTCACCTTTTAAACTCCACTGCCATCGTCGTTTCTACGGTCACGGGCTCGCCATTCACACGATAGGGCTCAAACTTCCACCAGCGCAGCGCATCCATCGCCGCCCGTGCCAATATGTCCGGACCGTTCAGCGCTCGCGTGCTCACGACCGAACCGTCGGGTCCGACCACAATGTCGAGTGCGATGATCCCCTGCAAATTTTCCTGCGTTGCTTCCGCCGGATAGATGGGATCGACCCGGTGGACCAGCAGCTTCTGCATCGCTTCAGTTTGAACCTGCACTCGCGCGGTCGACGCAGCTTCTGACCCCTTGATTCCGGATTCCAGTTCTTCCCAGCCCCGATTCCATCTCCACCAGAACACGCCTGCTAGAAATGCAGCTACCACCACCACGATGATCCATCCGATGAGACTCGACTTTTTTTTCGGCCTGCCCGAGAACCCACCGCCGCCGAAAGAACCCTGGTTGGCGGGAAGGTGCTTGATGACAACGCGGTTGACTCTGGCGTGGGGAACCGCGCCAACTTCAGTCTCCGCCTTCACTTCTTTAGCCCAATCACGAATCGCGACCCGCTGCTCCGCTGAGATCGCGACGAACTCGAAACCACAGCGCAGCTTGTCGTGATATTTCACAGTGGCGCTGGTGCGCAGCGGTTCGGCTGACGGCGACAGCGTGAGTTCAACGGACACTGTTTCTCCAGGCTGCAGTTCGCCTGCGAGCATGGCGGCAATACCGCGCTCGCCGACGTTCACAGAGCGTCCCGGCACTTTGTCGGGAACGCCCGATCGCATAACCGTGACGTCGACGGGCACCTGCGTGCGGAAGCGTGGCACGCGTCTCCGTGAAGTCCCACTCCATTCCCGAATTTGTGCTTCCGACGCCATAACACTTTGTCATTCCGAGCGAAGCGACGAATCTGTTCTTGCCGTTCTCATCGCTTCAACTCGATAATCTCGCTGCCGCGCGCCAAGAGCGCCACGCTCGCCATGCCGATAAACAATCCGTGCTCGACAACTCCCGGCATGTCGCTCAGTTGCCGCGCCAGTGCATCTGGATCGGGTATCTCGCCAAAGCGGCAGTCCAGGATGTGATTGTTCTCGTCGGTCACGAAAGGCTTGCCGGAGTCATCCATGCGTAATTGCACATCGGCACCCAGGGCCGCGATCCGCTTCGCTACCAGCGCTTGCGAAAACCGGATCACTTCCACCGGCAGCGGAAATTTTCCCAGCATCTTCACCTGCTTGGACGCATCCGCAACGATCACCAACTGCTTCGTCGCCGACGCCACAATTTTTTCGCGGAGCAACGCGCCGCCTCCGCCTTTGATCAAGCGCAGCTGCGGATCAACTTCGTCGGCGCCATCAACGGTAACCGCGATCTCCTGGCATTCATCGAGAGTGGTGAGCGGGATGCCCAGGCCCTGCGCCAATTCTTTGGACCGCACCGATGTCGGAATGCCGCGCACGCGCAGCCCCTGCTTCACCTGCTCGCCGAGAAGTTTGATGAAGTACGCGGCGGTCGAACCCGTCCCGAGACCGACGACTTGTCCGTCCTTAATAAAGCGCAGGCTGGCGCGGGCCGCCGCCTCTTTTTCCTGATCGTTCGCCATTCAACCTCGGGACGCTCCGTTCTTTTTCTCCACCGAACGAAACGTCGATATCTTCCCGGTCGATCTCTCGTCGAGGGATTTCCCCCACCCTGTCGGTCCACTGAAATCATTGGTCAGCGGAAATCGCGGAGTAGTCCTAGGGGCAGAACATTTTACAGCCAAAATCTTGAAAAGAGTTAAGGTGGGCAAAGAGGGTCCGCCCCTCGTCGCCGCTCACCGATCCGCCTAGCTTAGAGCTTTCTCTGTGTAGATCAGGTACGCGGCCAGCGCCAACCCCATCACGACAGTCAAGGCTGTAACCAAATTCAACAAGAAGCCTGCCGGCTCGAACGTGTCCGAGTCCAGCTGCCTCTTCGTGGTTCGGTATCGCACCAGGCCCGCGATCACCAGCGCCACTCCAGCAACGATGGTGCCCGATCCGATCCACACCGATAGTCCCGCGGTTCGGACGCTGTGTCCTTGCAAAGCCGTCAGTTGCCGTATGGCAATCGAGAATCGGCCGATCGCGAATCCGAAGACGACAACCGCTGCTCCCGTGCGCACCCATGCAAGGAACGTCCGCTCATTCGCGAGATGGTCGCGTGCCCGATTCGGATTGAGATTCGCTTGATCGCTCACGCTTGCTCCGACGCCGCCAGCATTATTCCACAGCCTTTGCGATCACCGCGGAGGCGCCGGCAAGATTCTTGATCAACTCGGCCGGGAAGCCATGCCGCTGCTGGAGATACTCCGGAGTGTTATACGTGACTGAAACCGAGCCGTCCGCGCTTTCGGCAACGAGCGCCTTCAGCGGAAGATCAATGGCCAGGCTCGGAGCCGCTACCATCAGCGGCGTGCCTCCCCTCGGACTGCCGAAGATCAGGACTTTCGTTGGCTGCATCTTGAGTCCGACTTTCTCCGCTTCCCCGCTGTGATCTATGAGCGCGAATACGTGCAGGCCTTTCTCTGCAAAAGCCGCCTGCAGACGTTGCAGGGTTTCGTCCACAGAATAACGGCTGGGTATCTGGATTAATCCGGCTTGGCTCGCCATGGGGCAACTCCTTATTGATGTTCTTGATTGCGTTAGATTCTAGCGGAAAAGATCGGAAGAGCATTTCGAGTGCTAATATCCACATGGAATTTCTTGAACTTCACCACACAGGGCACAGGGTTACGTAGAGAATAAGCTGCAACCCCAGAGGACTCATTCATGGCGATTCGATATCGGAGATTCGTTTTCGTTCTGGCGCTTTTGATTTGCACCTTCGCGTCTCAGCACACCTTGGCTCAGACCGGCGACCAGCCCTCGCCCGAAAATCTTCAGGCGCGACGCGAATTTCAGGACATGAAATTCGGCATGTTCATTCACTGGGGCGTGTACAGCGTGCTCGGCGACGGCGAATGGGTCTTCCATAACCGCAAGCTGACCGTCGACGAATACAATCGTCTGCCTCTTTTCTTTGATCCTGAAAAATTCGACGCCAAAACCTGGGTCTCGCTGGCCAAGGCTGCCGGGATGAAGTACATCACCATCACATCGCGACATCACGACGGCTTCGCGATGTTCGATTCGAAGATCTCCGACTGGAATATCGTGCAGCGCACACCTTATAAGAAGGATCCGCTGAAGATGCTGGCCGAGGAATGCCGTCGCCAGGGCATCAAGCTCTTCTTCTATTATTCGCAGCTGGACTGGCACAATCCCGACTACTATCCGCGAGGAGCGACCGACTGGAAGAATGGCCGCCCCGATCACGGCGACTGGGATGCCTATCTGGACAATTATATGGACGGCCAGCTCACCGAGTTGCTGACCAACTACGGCCCTATAGGCGGCATATGGTTCGACGGCATGTGGGACAAGCCCGACGCCGACTGGCATCTCGACAAGACTTACGCGCTCATTCACAAGCTGCAGCCTGCCGCGCTGATTATTCCGAATCATCACCAGACACCGCGGCCCGGAGAAGATGTTCAGACCTTCGAGCGCGATCTCCCGGGCCAGAACACCGCGGGCTTCAATACCAACTACGTCAGCAACCAACTTCCACTCGAAAGTTGCGACACGCTGAATGACAACTGGGGATTCAATATCGGCGACAGCAACTACAAGAGTGCGACCGATCTGGAACGAAGGTTAGTACGCAGCGCGGGAAACAATTCCAACTTGCTAATGAATATCGGACCTTACCCGAACGGAGAGATTGATCCGCAATTCATTACGCGTCTGCAAGCAGTCGGCGAGTGGCTCTCAAAGTATGGAGACTCAATCTACGGAACCCGCGGTGGACCAGTCCCGCCCGGAGACTGGGGAGTCACCACGCAGAAGGACAACAAGATTTACGTGCATGTGCTGAGTTGGGGATCGCCGTTGCTGGCGCTGCCGCCCATCGCGGGAAAAATTTCCGCCGCTCAATCGCTGTCTGACGGCGCCAAAGCAGAATTCACGCAAAACCCTGACGGCGTCATCCTGAAGCTGCCCGAGCCAAAGGCCGCAGAAGTGGATCGCGTGATCGTTCTGACGATCGCAAAATAAGGAAGGCGCACCGGGCGCGACGAGAATCTACTTCAATCCTCGGACCACAAACGCCTGCGATAGCGTTTGCACATAAACGTATTCGTACGCGCTACCGTCGCTAGAGAAATGTGGCGGGCTGGCGCTCGTTCCGGGGGCAGTAGCCTGCCCGAACTCTCGCCAAGGTTCCAACTTGCCCGTGGTGATGTTCACACGCGACAGCTTCGCAGTTCTTTCAGACATTCGATTCACGGACACGTACAACGATGTTCCGTCCGGCGACCATCCAGAAACACCGTATTTCGAATCGAGATCCGGTATCGGATGGAATCCGCCGCCTTCAATCGGCCAAATGCCGCGCTTGCCCTCTGGCCCGAGCACGGCAGTGCTGCGCCCGTCGGGCGATAGCAAAACGCCACGGATTCCCTCTGGGGTTAGCGGTTTGGCGTCTCCCGTGTTCAGATCGATCAAGTAATCACGAGCGCCGTGGCCGGCTTCGATTCCGGCCGCGATCAGTCGCTTTCCGTCGGGCAGAAAGCGCACTGTGGAGTAGCTGATGTTGTCGTGGGTCAACGTGCGCGCCTCACCGGCTCCCGTCGGCACTAATTTGAGCGGACCGCCTTTCGACGACCTGGTTACCACCCATTTCGCGTCAGGGGAGAGCGCCATCGCACTGCCTTCGCCGATCTTCACCGGCGGCGATCCGTCCGTGTCGCGCAAGAAAACCGTGTAGTTCGGGCCACCACCCTCGCCCTCTTCTTCAAACAGGACCTTCTTCCCATCCTGGCTGAAGTCGCGGGCAAGGGACCAACCGAACCATCCCAATTCCTTTTCTTCTTTCGCGCCCGGCGCCAATCCGCGAATGCCGATACGCTGCTGGTGGGTGATCATCAGCGCTGTACCGTTAAGCATGTCCTCAAGCCACATGCCTCCCGGAACATTGGTGATGCGGCGTTCTTTGCCAGACAAGGTCACACCGTGCAGGTTGGTGGCGCTTCCGCTGCGAGTCGCGGTGAACCAGACTTCGTCACCGGACGGAGACCATTGCACTCCCTCGATGGAGACGAACCCCGAGGAAAGTTTCTTCTCGTGTCCTGCCATGTCGACGACTGCAACGGATCCTTCATCGTCGCCGCCGGGATTTTCGTGATCGGAAAATGCAATCCACTTGCCATCCGGAGAAATCGCGGGATCGCTGATCCAATCGATGCCGTCGAGCAGAACGTGGCCAACGGGATATTCCAGGCGCCAATGGGAGGTCTCCCGCGCGAAGCGGACGATAACCATGTTCTCTCCATCGGCCGCCCACCGGGCATCTTGTACGTTGTCGAGCAGCTCCCGCGGAGTGCCGCCATTGAGAGGAACGCGGGCGAGCGTTCCCAGGCGGGCAAAGCCCGCATAGAAAGACGTGTTGAGACGGATCGCGAGTTCTCCGCTCTTCGAGACGGAAAGCAGGTCGGCGTTCTTTAGGCCCAGGTCCCGCGCGCCATTATCATCGGTGCGAGCCAGATAAAGCTGGTCGTCGCCGCCGTCCCACGCTGCGGTGTATACGATGCTGCCGTCGGGAGTGAAGCGGGCGTTGCCGATCGAGCCAGTGCGAAATGTGATCTGCTGATATTCCGGCGGAGCGGATCCGCCTTGTCCTCGGCCAAGCCACCAACCCAGTCCAAGCAATCCGCCGGCGATGACCACCCCAGCGGCCACCAACCCGAATCGCATCCGTGAATCCGCAGCGTCGGCCTGCGCTACCACGGCCTGCGCACCCGACTTCCCGCCGGCCGACAACTCTGTTAAAGCTTCGAGATCAAATGCCAGATCGCCTGCCGACTGAAAGCGCTGCGCCGGATGCTTTTCGAGGCAGTGGCGGACGATCCGGTCCAGCCCCGGAGGAACATTGCGCGTGGTCTCGGAAAGTTCCGGAGCTTCCTCTTTCAGAATGGCGCTCATGGTGTCGGCAGCGCTCTCACCATGGAACGCCCGCTTACCCGAAATCATTTCGTAGAGAATCGCGCCAAAGCTGAAAATGTCGGAGCGATGATCGGCCGGCTTTCCGCGAACCTGCTCCGGCGACATATATCCGGCGGTTCCCATAACCAGTCCGGTTTCGGTCGCAACCTGCACGGTCGGCGCATCGCCGCTGGGGCTTGGCTCGGGGCGGATCAACTTCGCCAGACCGAAATCCAGAATCTTCACCCGGCCATCGTTGGTCAGGAAAAGATTTTCCGGCTTCAGATCGCGATGGACGATGCCTTTCTCATGCGCCGCCGCCAGCCCACGCGCAACCTGGATCGCGTAATCGACGACCCGGCGGATAGGCAGCGGACCATTTCTCAACCGCTCACGCAGCGTTTCTCCTTCGAGCAGTTCGGATACGACGTAGGGAGCGCGCGCTTCCTCGCCGATATCGAAGATCGAAAGTATGTTGGGATGGTTGAGCGCCGCGGCCGCTCGGGCTTCCTGCGAAAAACGCTGCAGGCGCTCGCGATCCGCCGAAAAGGATTCCGGCAGCACTTTGATCGCGACCGTACGATCAAGCCGCGAGTCGTGGGCGCGATACACCTCGCCCATGCCGCCCGCCCCGATCAGAGATTGGATTTCGTAGGGCCCAAGCTTGGTTCCAGAAGTGAGCGCCATCGGGCGCGATTATACGCGAGCGGCGGAAAGGGTCAAAAAACAGCAATTCCATCGGAGAGCAGCAGGTTGACGGTCTCACACGTCCCTCACTAAAGGCTCTAACAAGACCGCGCTGCGACCTCTATCGGCAAAAAAGAACAACTACTGCACCATCAGAGTCAGCTTTGTGCTGTGAGTCAACGTGGTTGAGCCTGAGGTGAAGGTGCCGGTCACGGTCAGATTGTAGGTGCCTGCCTGCGTTCCGCTGCCACCCCCACCGCCGCCATTACTTCCGCCACACGCTGACAAGGTCACTCCAATTATAAGCAGGCATAGCAAGGTTAACCCGTAGGTCCATTGCGAACACCGAGCACGACGCCAGCTACCTAGGCTCGCCAAAATAGCCAAGCCCAGCGTGCCAGAGAGCGTCACCCATACTCCAAACGTACCAACAATCCCTGGGCCGCTTCTTGATTGCGTGAGCCCTGCCGAACTTCCCGCGGTCGTCACGGTAACCGAGACCGTGGTTGGCGCAGAACCGTTGAGTGCAAGCGAGGTGGGCAATGAGCACGTAGATTGCGCCGGCGCTCCGCCGCAACTCAGCAGCACGGTCTGATCGAAGCCTCCGCCTGGGGCAACGGAAACCGTATAGTTGGCAGTCTGACCAGGCGAAACTGTTGCCATCGATGATCCGGAGGGAGCCAAAGAGAAATCCTGCCCAACACCCGTGAGCGATGCCGTCTGAGGGCTGTCACTCGCGCTGTCCATGACGGTTAGCGTTCCATTCCGAATGCCGGTCGTGGTCGGATCAAAGAAAACGCCTATGGAGCAACTTGATCCGGGTCCCACGGAATTGCCACAGGTGCTAAGGGGCTCAAAATCACCCGGGCTTGCGGTCACGCTGGTGAGGGCGAGCGCAGTATTGCCGGTATTGTTCAGTTGCACACTCTGGGGCAGGCCGGACGTCCCCACGTACTGGCTAGGAAAAGTGACAGTTGCCGGCGACAGGTATGCAGGGGTCGTGCCCGTCAAGGGAACGGTCTGTGGGTTTCCCGGGGCATTGTCACTTATGCTCACAGCCGCTGTTCGATTTCCTAGCGCCGTAGGCGTGAACGTCACGATAATCTGGCAGTTCGCGTTGACCCCAAGAGTAGCAGGGCAGTTATTGTTCTGGGCAAAGTCGCCAGCGTTGGCTCCAGTTATTGTGATTTTCGATAGGCCTAGCGTTGCGGTACCAGAATTCGTTAGCGTGACATCCTGCGGTGGGCTGGTCGTGCCGATGGCCTGCTGTGCGAAAGTAAGATAGGGGGGACCAGATTGGAGCGCAGGCCACGTGCCCTGCAACAATACCGTGAGGTTGGCATTGAATTGACTATCCTGCGCCATAACCGCAAGGTCAGTCCTGCCATCTCCGTTGAAGTCCGCCACGGCCAGCGCAGCAGGGTTAGGACCGCTTGCGAAATCGACCGGGCTTTGAAAAGTCCCGTCCCCGTTTCCGAGAAAGATGAAAGCGGATCCCGGATTCTGGTTGTTGACCACAGCCAAGTCAACTTTGCCATTGTTGAAGTTAGCGACTGCGCCAGCAAACGGAAAATAATTCGGGGCTGCATAGTTAATAGCAGGCTGAAAAGTCCCGTCACCATTACCGAGTAGGACGGACACGGCCTCCGATTCAGATTCAGGAGAAAGTTCTATTAAATCGAGCTTACCGTCGCCGTTTACATCAGCAGTCATTATTTGCTCTCCAGCCGTGCTTGGGAGAGGCTGGGGTGACCCGAACGTGCCGTCCCCATTGCCCAGAAGGATCACGCTGTTAGACACCAAGTCGAGATAACCGTCCCCATTGAACTCTCCCACGGCCACTGAATAAAGCCCAGGTGTGCCGAGAGCATAGTCGACATGGGATTGGAATGTGCCGTCCCCGTTGCCTCGCAGGATGGATACACAACCGGAAGAAGCTATCCCGTTAGGGGCATTCGCTACGGCTAGGTCGAGCTTGCCATCGCCGTTGAAATCGGCTGCCGCTAAAGCCAACGATTGTGACCCACTAGGCCCACCTGTGAAATCCATCTCGGCCTGAAGCGTGCCGTCACCATTGCCAAGCAAAACGTGAAGACCATTCTCATCAACGCCGGCCAGGTCGATCTTTCCATCGCGATTAAAATCCGCCGCTATCATTGAATTCAAAGTGGAAAAGGTCCCAGCAGCACATACAGGCGTCTGGAAGGAGCCGTCGCCGACGCCCAATTGAACGCAAATCCCAGAAACTCCAGAAGTCCCTACAGGGCCTACCCACGCTAAGTCAATCTTTCCATCGCCGTTGAAGTCCGCTGCTACCAACGGGCCGTAGTAGGCGACAGAGTAAAGGGACGCAAACGTCAGTGTGGAAGTCGGGCTGTAAACGTTGAAATACATTACATTCGATGTGCCACCTCCAGGCCCCGGGTTCGACACTGTGACGGTTGCTGTGCCAGGTACCGCGATGTCAGATGCGGGAACTGCTGCGGTCAGCTGCGAGCCGGAGACAAAAGTTGTCGTCAGCGCCGTGCCGTTCCAGATGACGGCAGAACCAGCGACAAACTCCGTGCCATTGAGTGTAAGCGTGAAGCCAGACCCGCCAGGTGCGGCGCTCATTGGCACAAGCGGCTGGTTAACAAATGGGACAGGATTCGTTTGCGCCAGTGTCATTGTGCTGGCCAGAAGCACCAACAGACAACCCAGACGTGTAGGCTTCATCGCGTCCCCCGACACAAATTCTCTTCCGACCGCACCCAACAGTCAATCAGATAGAAAGTTTTGGTAATTGCCTCCGTAGGAAGCGTCAGCAGATCAGAGCGCATCCCACGGATGGAAATGCCTCGTGAATGTGCGGCCCGCTTTTCGTAGCGAGTGCGCAGCCGTTCGAACCGAAGTGTCGCAGAAACTTACACCACGGTGGTACGCCTCCGGCACGAAAAGCGTAATCGCCATCGCACTCGATTGGGCGCCCAACTACGACTGCACAATCTTCTCCAGCGCAGTGCGGCTGCGAATAATCAAAGTCGCGCCCTTCAGTTGCATCAGCTGCTTCTTCTTGAACTCCGAAAACAACCGGCTGACCGTCTCCCTTGTCGTGCCGATGATCTCGGCAATCTCTTCGTGGGTCAACGTCATCTTGACCTGCGACGAACCATCCTCTTGCATCGTCCTGCTCGACCACGAGAGCAGCAGCTTGGCAAACTTTTCAGACGGCGAAGCAGACAATCCCAGCGTGCGGATCTCTTCGTACGCAGTGTAGTAATTTCGGCTCAGTTGCTGGGCGATCCGGACAGCCACTTCCGGATGATCTTTCAGAAAGTGCATCAGCGAATCCCGCGGGATAAAGTTGGCTTGCCCCGGTTCCATCATCTCGGCGGTTACTTCGTAGGGACGGTTGGAAATCACGGCGTTCAGGCCCAGAACATCCCCCGACTCGGAAATCTTAGTAATGATCGTCTTGCCGTCGCGGGACGAAGTCGAGAGCTTCGTTTTTCCCGCGCAGAGCACGAACACGCCACGCGGTTGCTGCCCTTCAATGAAGAGCATCGCGCCCTTCGGATAAACGGCAGTCGACTTGATTTCGTTCAGCCGTTGTCCCGCCTGCGGAGAAAGATTGCAGAAAAGATGTTCGCCTCGTACTGGGCACGAAAGGCAGTTATCCAGAATGCTTAAACCATAAGGAGCCCGCATCGGAACCCTCCCTTGGGCAGTAGCGGCTCTCACTGTTCGGTCCGCCTTTAGCCCACACATGGGATTGGCAACTGATGCGCCATTTGCCGGGGGTGTCAGCTCCATTCTAAGGGCGTCACAACCCCATACAAACAAACGCCTTATGACCACGGAGAGGGGGGATCAATTTTCCCTAGGGCGGCGATTGGTTATGGTTTGGGTTATTTCCCGCACAGCAGTGCGTGATCTGGATCACCTAATCTCGTGACTTCAGATGACCCCGATAGGCCATCGGTCCCATGCAGCTAGGCGGGCAATTTCGCGTTATGGCCCGACGTTCACCTGCAGGGGTCCTGGGGTCTGCATCCGTTCGCGGTAAACCAGCTTTTTCGGCACAACCTCGCCCACCACGTCGACGTGAATTACATATCCTCCGTGGGGCAGAGTCTCGCCAAACGGCAATTCCATTCCCTTCGTTCCCCGCCGCAACACGAAGTGCTGATAGCCGATTGCTGTCGCCCGGCCATTGCTCGCCACCGCCATCACGACATAGGTCAGGTCGAGGTCATCCGGGGTCACGTTCGCAACGGTGACACTTCCTTCGATTCGATTGCCGTTTACACGCGCCGGATTGCTCCAGTTCAGGATCAGTCCGGAACGCACTCGCAGCACAAATCCCTTTTGGACGCCCTGTTGCGGACTACCACCGTCTCGCACCGCAAGGGTAAATTGAAACTCCCCAGTGCGTTCGGCTTCGCCGTGCAAGAAACCGTTGTCCTCGAGTTTGAAGCCGGGTGGCAGGGCTCCTCTTTCCACCCGCCAATGCAACACGGGAACCCCGCCTCGAGCGTGAAATCGAACCTCATAATGAGCGTGCGGATAAGTATCTGGCAGTTCGGAGTCATTCTCGATGACGAGTGAAGATTCGCCCACCGCCGTCGCTCCTGGTTCCTGACCGTCAACGCGTTCGTTTCCCGCCTGCGCCAACCCGAGCTGGCAGCCCGCCATCCCGACCGAGCAGAGCAGGACAACCAACGAGGTTGTAGTCCGCAGCTTGCTTGAGATCTTCGCCATCTGACCCACCTGAAATTGGTTTCGCGCCTGCGGTCCGGAACCTGGAACCCGTGTCCCTACTCTCCCACAGTTTCATCGCTTCTGTGTAGGAATGTTAGGGCCGCGCGATCTTGCGGGGTCGGAGTGACCCGTCACCGAGGTCACGTTGACTAATTTTCGCTATTTCTGCAAAACTAATGGCTTCCGGGGGTCTTTATCAGGGCTCCCGCTCTCGCCATATCTTGGCTCTTATGGAATTGCTGCTCAACCTCGCGTGGCTCCTGCTCGCGCTGCCAGCCTACTGGCTGTGGCGCGACTCGAGAGGCGTACGCGACGGTCGTGTCGTTACCGCGGTTCAGTGCTTGCTGGCGTTGGGATGCATGTTGGTAATGCTGTTCCCCGTGATATCGGCCACCGACGATCTTCGCGCGATGCGCACGGAGTTCGAAGAATCGCCCAGCAGCAAGCGCAGCATCTGTCTCAAGAGCTGTGACAAGCCTTCTGCCTGGAAATGGCAAAGTCCGCCGTCCCTGGTTGTGCATTCGGGCTTTTCCACTGCGAGCGCCCAGGAGTGGCACCATCAGCAGGCTGCTCCGACGTTTACTCCGGCTGGCACCCGTCGTCGAGCGGACGGGCCGAGCCCCTCCGAAAACCTTCCTCGCGTAGTTCGCTGGATCGCTGATACGTCGCAGAAGAAAACCAAGGCGATCCTATCGATTCCTTTACGCAATTGTTACGCGGAAAACGACATAGTTGAGACTGCGGGCAAACCGCCGCGGTATCCGACTTGTCAGATCAGGCGCTTTGCCTTCGACGCGTAAATCAGAAAAGGGGCGGGAGTTCTTGATGCGGTGGATATCGCTCAATCTAGCGTTAGTGGTGGCTATCGGCGTCGTCTCGCTACGCGCCCAGAGTGACCCTCAGCCGTCGCCCGCGGCTCAGGTCTGGACCTGGGATCAGGTGAAGCAGAACTTCGAGCTGAACAATACGACCCTGATGGCCAGCAAGCTGAACATCGACGAATTGAAAGCCGAGGAAATCACTGCGCACCTCCGGCCCAATCCTGATTTCACGCTCTCCGCGGATGGAACGCAGATCGCGCCCAGCCACGGAGTCTGGCAGCCCTTTGCCGGCACCTTTATCTCGCCCGGCGTGAGCTATCTTTTCGAGCGCCGCAACAAACGCAACCTCCGCTATGAAGCTGCCAAGCAAGGAACTGCCATCGGCGCGGCGCAAACCTCCGACTCCGAACGCAACCTGATCTTTAATCTGCGGAGTGCCTTTGTCGGGATTCTGCAGGCGAAGGCGGTCCTTCGGCTCGCGCAAGACAATCTCGAGTACTACGACAAAATCCTGAAAGTCAGCCGCGACCGCTTTCAGGCCGGCGACATCGCCCAGATCGATCTCGACCGCCTTGAACTGCAGCGTCTCCAGTACGAATCCGATCTGCAGACCGCCCTCGTCAACCTGCGCACCACCAAAATCAACCTGCTGGCATTGCTCGACGACCACAGGGCGGTCGATAGCTTCGATGTTGATGGCGTTTTCGATTTCGCCGGCGACCTTCTCGCCCTCGATGACTACCGCAAAGACGCACTCGATGCTCGACCCGACCTTCGTGCCGCGGTCCTGTCCGTGCAGCAGGCCGAGACCAACTACAAACTCGCCGAGGCGGATGGATCCACCGATCCGACCATCGGAGTCTGGTTCACTCACAATGGATCGTTCAACAACCCCGATGCATTGAACACGCTTGGAGCCAGCGTCAGCATTCCGCTTCGGATCTTCGACAAGAACCAGGGCGAGAAGCTGCGCACGAAGATCGACATCAACCGCAACGAAAAACTTCGTCAGGGCGTTGAGACCCAGGTCTACAGCGACGTGGACTCCGCCTTTGCGGTGCTCAACAGCAATATCGAACTTCTGAAACCTTACAAACGCCAGTATCTCCAGCAGGCGGTGCGCGTGCGCGACACAGTTCAGTTTTCCTACCAGCATGGGGGCGCTTCATTGCTGGACTTCTTGAATGCAGAAAGCGACTACCGCACCGTCCAACTGAGCTATGTGAATCTGGTCGGCGCCTATCTTACCGCCGCCGCTCAGTTGAACATGGCGGTGGGACGCGAGGTGATCCCATGAAAATTTCTCCTTCCATCCGTACTCTTTTCCTGCTTCCGATCTTCACGCTGATCGTTGGTTTCGCCGGCTGCAGCAGTGGCAAAGCCAATCCGCAGGCAGAAGCTCCGCCCAAGGCTTCCGTCGAGCCGGACCTCGACTCCAGCAATTTCAAGGTCGATCACGCCGACCAGTTTCCGATCGTGACCGCCGTAGAGCACAAAGCGGTCTCTGCTCTCAATGTGACTGGAGTCGTTCAGCCCGACATCATCCGGGCCGTTCCCGTCGTCTCTCTCGCCTCAGGCCGTGTTGTCGAAATCAAGGCCCGGCTCGGCGATCCGGTGGAAAAGGGGCAGGTCCTGTTGCGCGTGCAAAGCGCTGATGTGTCCGGCGCGTACCAGAACTTCATCAAGGCCCAAAACGATGAGCGTTTAGCACACATCCAGCTGGATCGCGCGAAACTTCTCTATGACAAGGGTGCGATCGCCCAGAGCGCCCTCGAGACAGCCCAGAGCGCCGAAGCGGATGCCAGCGCAGATTTGAATGCCGCGACCGAACAGTTGCGTCTTCTCGGCATAGATAAAGAGCATCCCTCGGGAATCGTCGATGTCAAAGCACCCATCTCTGGAGTCATTACCGATCAACAAGTGACCAACGCTTCCGGCGTACAGGGATTGTCCGGACCCAACCCGTTTACCATCGCCGATCTTTCCTACGTCTGGATCGTCTGCGACGTCTACGAGAATGATCTTGATGCGGTGCACGTCGGAGAATACGCCGACGTTCACCTGAACGCTTTTCCGAAACAGACGCTCAAGGGGCGTATTGATAACATCCTGCCGGTCCTCGATCCCAATCTGCGCACCGCCAAGGTGCGGATCGAGGTGAAAAATCCGGGCATGATTCGAATCGGGATGTTTGCCACCGCAACTTTCTATGGGAAACAGCCCGAGACGCACGCCGCGATTCCGGCAACCGCGATCCTGCACCTGCACGACCGCGAGTGGATCTACACTCCGCTAGGCAACGGCCGCTTCCGGCGTTCGGAAGTGGTGACCGGCAGCACTCTACCCAACAACCAGCAGGAAATCGTCTCTGGAATCAAGCCAGGCGATCAGGTCGTCTCCAACGCCCTCGATCTGCAGAATACGGTGGAGCAATAGATGATTCGCCGCGTCGTCGATTTCGCGCTCGGCAACCGCCTGCTCATCCTCGGGCTGGCGTTCGTCCTGTTCGTCTGGGGAATCATTTCGTTCCACAATCTACCTATCGAGGCTTACCCCGACGTCGCCGACAACTACGTCGAGATCATCACCCAGTGGCCCGGCATTTCGGCAGAGCAAATTGAGCAACAGATAACCGTCCCCCTGGAAACCGCCATGAACGGCATTCCCGGCGTGGTGCACCTGCGCTCGTTCTCGCTCTTCGGCCTGTCCGATCTGAAGCTGATTTTTGAAGACGGCACCGACAACGCATGGAATCGCGAACGCGTTCTCGAGCGCCTCAGCCAGGTCACGCTGCCGCCGAACGTTACCCCGCAGATGGGAACCGACTGGAGCCCCGTCGGCCAGGTCTATTTCTTCACGCTTCACAGCAGCAATCCGAAATATGACCCGATGGAGCTGAAGTATCTCGAAGACTGGGTTGTCGAGAAAAATCTCAAGTCAGTTCCGGACATCGTCGACGTCTCCAGTTTCGGCGGTCCCACGCGCGAATACCAGGTTCGCGTCGATCCCAACAAGCTGGTTTCTTACGGGCTGAGCCTGGCTCAGGTCGAGCAGCAACTGGCGAACAATAACGCCAACGCCGGCGGAAGCTTCATCCAGGAAGGTCTGCAGCAGATCAACGTCCGCGAAGTGGGCCTGGTCGATCATGTTCACGACATCGAGCAGACCGTCATCACCACCAAGAACGGTACGCCACTCCGCGTGAAAGACATCGCGGTTGTCTCGCAAGGACCAAAGATTCGTCTAGGCCAATTTTCTCGCGCGTGCAGTTCTTGCCCCTACGGCCCCAATGGTGCCATCCAGCACTATGATGGCAAGATCATCGACAACGATGACGTTGTTTCAGGGATCGTGCTGCTCCGCAAAGGCGCCGCCGCAGATCCCGCGCTGAAAGCTCTGCACGAAAAAATCCAGGAAATGAACGATCACATCCTGCCTCCCGGCGTGAAGATCGTTCCTTTCATCGACCGCAGCGATCTCGTCCATTTCACCAGCCATACGGTGCTGCACAATCTCACGGAAGGCATGATCCTGGTTTCGATCATCCTTTTCTTGTTCCTCGGCAACGTCCGCGGAGCAATTATCGTCGCGGCAACGATTCCTTTTTCTCTGCTTTTCGCATCGATCTGCCTTGATTTGAAACAAGTACCGGCGAACCTGCTCTCGCTCGGAGCTCTGGATTTCGGCATGGTGGTCGACGGCGCGGTGGTGATGATTGAAAACATCGTCAGGCATATGGGCTTTGCGCATGACACTGAAACGCCGATCGAGCGCATTGGAAATGCAGCCCACGAAGTGCAGCGCCCGGTCTTCTACGCCATCGGCATCATCATTACCGCCTACCTTCCCATCTTCACTCTCCAGCGCGTGGAGGGCCGCCTCTTCCAGCCGATGGCTTGGACGGTTGCCTTCGCCCTGCTGGGCGCTCTTATTTTTTCGATGCTCATTGCGCCGGTACTGGCCAGCTTCGCCTTCTCCAAGGGCGCAAAAGAATGGCACAACCCGGTCATGAATTTCTTGATCAAGTGCTACCGGACTGCGGTTCGTTGGGCAATTCGTCATCGCGCGATCACGGTCAGCGTCGCCCTGCTCGCGATCGTCGGAGGAAATTTTCTCGCTTTCAGCGGTGCCATCGGATCCGAATTCCTGCCTCATCTCGATGAAGGTGCTCTCTGGGTACGCGGCACCCTCGCTCCCAGTACCGGTCCCGACGAAGGCATTCGCGTCATGAACCAGGCGCGTATTGCTCTCTGTTCCTTCCCGGAGGTTCCGCAATGCACCAGCCAAGTCGGCCGCCCCGATGACGGTACGGATACTACGGGCTTTTTCAACACGGAATACTTCGTCGATCTGAAGCCGAAAGAAGACTGGCGTCCGATTTTCCATGAAGACAAGGATGAACTCATCGCTGCCATGCAGCGCGAACTCGACAAGATTCCCGGCGTCGTCTGGGGATTCTCCCAGCCCATCGAAGACAACATGGAAGAAGCGGTCAGCGGCGTCAAGGGCGAACTCGCCACGAAAGTTTATGGCGATGATCTCAAGACTCTGGAAGACAAGGCCGACGAAATTGTCGCTATCATGCGCAAGATTCCCGGGATCGAGGATCTGGGAGTGTTACGCGTCCTCGGTCAACCGAACCTGAACGTCACGATCGACCGCGACGCTGCCGCGCGGTATCAGATCAACGTCGCTGACGTCCAAGACGCGATTCAAACCGCGGTCGGCGGCAATGCGCTCACGCAAGTACTGCAACAGGAAGCCCGATACGATTTGATGGTTCGCTACCTCCCGCAATACCGCGACACCAGAGAGGCGATTGAGAATATCCGCCTCTTATCGCCCAGCGGAGAACGTGTCTCTCTGGCTCAGCTTTGCAAAATCCAGATCGCGGACGGTGGCTCCGAGATCTATCGCGAAGGCAACCAGCGTTACATTGCGATCAAATACAGCGTGCGCGGGCGCGATCTTGGCAGCGCCGTCGAAGAAGCCATCGACAAAGTCACGCATCAGGTGAAGTTGCCCACCGGCTATCACCTCAAGTGGGAAGGCGAATACGCCAGCCAGAAGCGAGCCAACGCGCGCTTGCTGATTGTGCTGCCCATCACCATCCTCATCATCTTCATCATTCTTTACACCATGTTCAAATCGTTCAAATGGTCGATGCTGATCATGGCCAACGTTGCCATCGCTCCGGTCGGCGGCGTGCTTGCGCTTCTTTTCACCGGCACGAATTTCAGCGTCTCCTCGGGAGTTGGATTTCTTGCGCTCTTCGGTGTGTCCGTGCAGACCGGCGTGATCATGCTCGAGTACATTAACCAGTTGCGCGTTCGGCGTTACACCATCGAAGACGCTGCGGTCGAGGGCGCCGTCTTGCGGCTGCGTCCCATCATGATGACCATGCTGGTGGCGACTCTCGGACTGCTGCCCGCGGCCACCTCTCACGCGATTGGATCGGACTCGCAACGCCCGTTCGCTATTGTCATTGTCGGCGGCCTGATGGCCGCGCTGGTGATGAGCGTCTTCCTGCTTCCCACACTTTACGTATGGATCGCGGGCGAGCGCGATGTCCTGCCTGCCGCGGAACCCGGCTTCGCCGAAGGCGAACACGTCGACTAGAATCGTAGCCCAGGCATCCTGCCGGCTGTAGCGGCGGGCGTTCTCGCCCGCCGCAAACCATTAACATCGCACTTGCGCCGTTTCCACCTGCGATATACTTCCAACACTCACCCGCATCATCAGGGATCTCATTTCATGGCCATCGGCATCCGTACCGAAGAACTGCGCAAGGTTTTCAGCTCCGCGCCTCCGATGGGTGCCGCAGGCGGCTTCGTGAGCCGGGCTGATGCGAAAGATTCGAAGCAGCCCAAGCCTCAGATTGCCGCTCTCGACGGATTAACCCTGGAAGTCCGTCCCGGAGAAGTTTTCGGATTGCTCGGCCCGAATGGCGCGGGCAAATCCACAACGGTCGGAGTGCTCACAACTCGCGTGCACGCCACCAGCGGCCGGGCCTGGGTCGGCGATCACGAAGTCTGGCAGGAACAAGCCAAGGTTAAGCGCCTGATCGGAGTCGTGCCGCAGCGCCCCAATCCGGACTTCTCCTTGACCGCGCGCGAAATCCTCATCTTCCACGGCGCCTATTTCGGCATTCCGGCAAAGTTACGCAACGAGCGCGCCAATGCCTTACTCGAAAAGTTTAAGCTCACGGATCGCGCCAGCCAGATGGTTCGGGGCTTCTCCGGAGGCATGATGCAGCGCCTCTCCATCGCGCGCGCCATGATGCACGATCCCCAGGTCTTATTTCTCGACGAGCCCAGTGCTGGCCTCGATCCGCAGACCCGCATCCTGCTCTGGGAGATCATTCGCGAATATAACCAGCTCGGCAAAACGGTCCTGCTCACCACACACAACATGGAAGAGGCTGACGCGCTCTGCCAGCGTCTCGCCATTGTCGATCACGGCAAAGTCATCGCTGTCGGCACCCCCGGTGAGTTGAAGCGATCGATCCCGGGTGGCTACCTTCTCCGCCTGCAATTTGGCAATCCGACGCCGGATTTGCTGCAGCGACTCCAGTCGTTGGCGGGCGTGCGTGAAGTTCGCGCCTTGGATACCACAGGCGCCGATGTTTATGCTGACCGCGGAGGCTCGCTTATTCCGGAAATCGCGGCTGTAGCCGTCGCCGCCGGCGCCGAACTCTCCGATGTCCACATTTCCGAACCGAGCTTGGAGAACCTGTTCCTGCACCACACGGGAAGGAGTTTGCGCGATTGAACTGGAAAGCTTTTGGCGCCATGCTGGCCCGCGACGCCCACGTCGCGCGCCGTAATATCATTCAAATCACGTTTCAGACTTTCCTGCAGCCACTGCTCTTCGTCTTTATCTTCGGACGCGTAATGGTCGGCAGCGGCTACATGCCGGCCATCTACAAAAGCATCCTTCTGCCCGGCATCATCGCCATCAGCATGGTATTCACCGGAATCTGGGCCGTCTGTATGCCGTTGATCGCGGAATTTCAATGGACTCGCGAGATCGAAGACCGCCTGCTCGCGCCCATCGATATTTCCTGGATCGCGATCGAAAAGGTAGTGGCCGGAATGATCCAAGCGATCGTGGCCGGGTTGGTGGTTTTGCCCCTCGCGTGGCTTGTGTTGGGGCGTGGTCTGGATATCAGCATCCACGCGCCACTGAAATTTGTGGCGATGATCTTGCTGGTCGCCTTATTCGCTGCCAGCGGGGGCCTTGCCCTGGGCTGCAGTATGAATCAGCAGCACATCGGGTTGATGTTCAGCATGGTGATCACGCCCATGATCTTCTTCGGCTGCACTTATTTTCCCTGGAGTGCGCTGCAGAATTTTCCGATCCTGCAGAAAGTGGTCCTCATCAATCCGCTCGTTTATGCCAGTGAAGGCTTGCGCGCCGCGCTGGTGCCGCAGGTTCCGCATCTCTCGACCACGGCGATCCTAATCGTGCTGTCCTTTTTCGATCTCCTGCTGTTGGTCGTCGGACTGAGGCAATTCGAAAAGAAAGCCGTCAGCTAGCCAAGAACCGCCAATCAGCGGTGGAAGAATCAGGTTGAGTGGAATGACCCGTTGGGAAGGAGACTCAGAATCGGGGTCGCCAGCGGCGAATGACCAACGATTAACGACAGCCAAAAGTAAGAGAGTTCCGAGGTGATGTGGGGTCCATTCGTCTCGGCCAGTAGCTCGCGTTTGACCCTTGCTCGACCTGCTCTCGTCGCCTCCCTTGCGGGGCGCAACGCGCGATCTTCGCTTGGGCTCCGGGCTCACCGCCAACCGGATAAACCTACCCTACGCCTCGGAACTCTATCCTGCCTTCAACATTTCTTCTTCGTTCGCCTCGACCAGCGCTTTGCTATAGACCCTTGCTTGCCCTCCTTCCCAATCTTGCGATCAGGAAAGTGACTTCGCTTGAGCCCCGGACGCCGCACCAACCGGAAAAACTTAAGAAGCTGTCAAAGAACGATCTTGTTGTACTCCTTCTATTTTCCCCGTCAACGAAAAATACGCGTTTGTAAGTACACGTCTTTTCAATCGAGTGCACGCCGTTCACAGCCCCCTGACCGGAAATGGTGCAGCCCGCCGACGCGCTTTTCGCAGAAGCCGCAATGGACGCGGGTTTGAGCGTGGTTCATCCCGGGAAATCGATATTCCTCGGCCAAGCAGGCATCGTTCCTGCGCTGTGAAAATCCCGCACTTCCCGCGTCTGGCAAGGAGTTTCAGAATTGCACTCGGAATTCTGTCTTGGGTTGAGTGACGCCCGAGCCCATTGTTGGAGAAGGGATGTTACAAAGTCAGTGGGATGAAACCTTGTCGGCCCGCTAGATACCCGCAAAATCCTTATGTGGTTGGGTACACGAGACATGCAGTAGCAATCGGGTCTGAATCAGATGTCCCCTTCAACCATCGAGACGCTCGAGAACTCCAATTCCGCTCAGCAAGGGCTTACGCTACTAGTTTCAAGTGTCCGGCACGTCTGTACTACGGCACGGACGAAAAAAACTTCGCCATGTCGGCGAGGCCGGACCATTACTTTCCATCGCCGTTACTCTTGCCAGATGGGGTCTCGGCCGGATAGTTGAAGAAGAGCTGATTGCCGTCGGGATCATCGACCACCAGAAGTCGATAACCCCACGAACCCTCCTTGACCGGAACGCCATTGGCCTCGAGTTCTGCGCGCAGCGAGTCCAACGCGGCGATCTGCGCCTCCGGCTCGGCGTTCAAGGAAATGAACATCAGCGCCTTGCCAATCTTCTCCGGCCAGGTGTCGGCCAGAATAAGCGCGCAGCCCTGCCGCTCGACCTGCGCGACATGCACTCTGCCATCCTCGTCGTAGCTCCAGGGACTCGTGAAGCCGAGTCGATCAATATAGAAGCGGAGCGAGGCCTCAACGTCGGTTACGTGTAGGACAGGGCGCGCGAACCAGTCTGTCATGGGCTAGTGGACATACACCTTTCGAAAAGTATCGTACAGGGTTGTTAACTGCCGAGAACAGGCGATTTTACTCATTCAGGAATCCGGCCACGGTCAAACGAAGGAAATGGGGGATTTCTAATAAATGACGAGGCTGTAGCGCGACGGTCGTACCAGCAAGAGGAAAAGCATGGGGGAAATAAGGCGCACAACTGTGACAATTCAGTACTTTCCTCCCTAGGCCGATAGTCTCCATCCAGACGAATTTTTGAACGCTTTTCTATTGACCCGCCCCCCATTTAATGGCTTACTTACCGATGCCGTCGTCCGCTCGTGATGGCTGCCAGTAGCGGGATTTGGGGCGACCCCGTACCCCTGGCATTCCCCCAGGCGGTCCAGATTTCAAACGCTTCGAAAATTAAGGAGATTTTAAATGAGACTTGCTTTGTCTCTCCGGTTCGCAGCCATTGCCTTGGCTTTCATCGTCAACTTGAATTTTGCATTCGGCGAGGTGCAACCCGCTCGCCCGCTGATCACATCGGCGATCAACGAATCCAGCCGCGTTACTCTGGTTGGCAACACGCACCCCGATGCGGTCGCGAAAAACGACCTGGGCCGCGTTCCCGACAGCCTTTCGATGCAGCATCTGCAGCTACTTCTGCGGCGTCCTGCCGAACAGGAAGCCGCACTCGAGAGGTACATCACCGACCTGCAAACGCCGGGCTCCTCCAGTTACCACAAGTGGTTGACTGCCGAGCAGTTCGGAGACCGTTACGGGTTGGCCAAGTCCGACTCCGACACAATTATTCGCTGGCTGCAAGGCCACGGCTTCACGGTCAATGTCCGCTATGCGAGCGGTGTGCTGATCGATTTCTCCGGCACTGCGGGCATGGTGCGCGATGCCTTCCAGACCGAGATTCATCGACTCCAGGTGAACGGCGAGAGTCACATCTCGAACATACATGATCCGCAAATTCCGGCGGCGCTTGCTCCTGCCATCATCGGGATCACTTCGCTCAACGATTTTAAGCCGCACAAGATGTACAAAAAGAAATCGCAATACACCGTCGCGATCAATGGATTCACCTATTACGCCGTCGTGCCGGGCGATCTCGCGACCATCTACAACCTGAATCCTCTCTTCGCCGAAGGAACAACCGGCAAGGGCCAGACCGTCGTCGTTGTGGAAGACGCCGACGCCAATTTGTCCGACTGGAACACATTCCGTCAGACTTTCGGACTCACCGGCTTCACCAGTGGGCAATTTACCCAGGTACATCCGGAGACCGCCAAGTCCCACAACTGCATCGATCCCGGGCTGAACGGAGACAGTGATGAAGCCTCGCTCGACGTGCAATGGGCCAGCGCTGCTGCCCCCAATGCGACGGTCGAACTGGCCTCCTGTGCCGACACCACAACGTTCGGAGGGTTGATCGCCGTCCAGAACCTGCTGAACGGCAAGTCCACTCCGCCGTCGATCGTGAGCATGAGCTACGGGACCTGCGAGGCTGGCACTCAGGCCGCCTTAAAGGCTTCCTTCAATTCGGCGTTTCAGCAAGCCGTCTCAGAAGGCGTCTCCGTGTTCGTGTCCGCTGGTGACGCTGCTGCCGCCGAGTGCGATCGCCCGTACGAATCGGCGTTCCACGGCATTAATGTCACTGGTTGGGGCGAGTCTCCCTACAATGTATCGGTCGGCGGTACCGATTTCGGCGACAGCTATCTCGGCGAGAACAGCACCTACTGGAGTGCCACCAACAGTCCGACCTTCGAGTCGGCTCTTTCCTACGTTCCTGAGATTCCCTGGAACGACTCGTGCGCCAGCGTGTTGATCAGCACGGTTGAAGGATATTCGACACCCTACGGTGCCGACGGATTCTGCAACAGCGCGACCGGAGCAGGGTTCCTCGACACGATCGGCGGCGGCGGTGGTCCCAGCGAATGCGCAACGGGCACACCCTCGACCTCTGGCGTCGTCAGCGGAACTTGCAAAGGCTACGCTAAGCCTTCATGGCAAAAGCTCGTGGGAAATCCGAAAGATGGCGTTCGCGATGTCCCAGACGTCTCCCTGTTTGCCGCTAACGGAGTCTGGGGACACTTCTACGTATTCTGCGACACGACCGGCGGCGGATCCTGCTCGGGCGCGCCGGTCGACTGGTCCGGCGGCGGCGGAACGTCGTTCTCCTCGCCGATCCTCGCCGGAATGCAAGCGCTCGTAAACCAAAAGGTCGGAGGCCGTCAAGGCAACCCGAACGTGGTTTATTACGCGCTCGCTAACAATGAATACGGCAAGTCCGGCAAGTCCAGCTGCAACTCAACTCTGGGCAATGGCGCCAACAGTGATTGCGTCTTCTACGACGTAACTCTGGGCGACATGGACGTGAATTGCCACGGTACCGTGAACTGCTACATTCCTTCCGGCGCAGAGGGCGTTCTTTCGACGTCCGATACGTCGTACAAACCTGCGTACGGCACCACCACTGGATGGGATTTTGCAACGGGCATCGGCACCGTCAATGCCTACAATCTCGTCCACAAATGGACCACGGCCGCTCCGTAGGCTGCGTGGGTCGCTAGTTCTCTTCCCGGCAGGATGCAGTCGCATCCTGCCGGATTTTTCGTTAAGGATAAAGAATACTGTCGCGAGCAGGTGATGTGCTGCACCGAACTTTTCAATTTATGTCGGGTTGTTGCATGAGTATGCGACTTGAGATGGAGGCGCCATGAAGAGAATTTCGCTAGCAAGAATTGGACCCGCAACCATCGCCTTAGTTGCTTCGATCAGCCTGTCTGGTTGGAGCCAGTCTGTGAAGTTCCAACCTTCTGCCAGCAAAATACACTTCACCAACTCAAGCAATCCGGCGACGAATCCGTTTCCGCAATCGGTCGCGCTTGGTGATTTCAATGGAGACGGCAAGCAGGACATCGCTGTTCCGGTCTACAGCATCTTTACGTCTTTCAGCGACCTCACCATACTGCTGGGAAACGGGGATGGCACCTTTGAAGCGGGGCCGGTGGTTGGCGTGACTGGTCAGAATGTGAACAACGCCGTGGCCGCCGACTTCAATGGCGACGGAAAACTCGATCTCGCCATTTCGCTTCCGGATGCAAATGAGATCCAGGTACTGCTCGGAAACGGGGACGGTTCGTTCGATGCGCTCTCCCCGGTATCGGCGACGGGGATATTCGTAGTTGCAACTGGAGACTTCAATCGCGATGGCAAACCGGACTTGGTGCTGGTGAACCCGGGTACAAGCTCTGTGACGATTCTGCTGGGGAATGGAGATGGCACGTTCACGGAAAAGACGAATATCGTGCTCTCGGGAGGAGCGGAGGCCGTCGCCGTGGGAGATCTCAATCGCGATGGAATCCCGGATCTTGCCGTGGTGAATTATGTCAGCCAGACGGTGACGATCCTTCTGGGGAACGGAGACGGCACTCTGAAGCAGGTGAAGGCGCAGCCGTCCACTGGAATAGAGCCGCTTTCGATCGCGATTGGCGATTTTAACGGCGACGGAATTTCAGACCTTGCCGTCTCGAACCAGAATAACGGCTTCCCGAATTTAGGCACCGTCACGGTTCTGCTGGGGAATGGCAAGGGAGGATTCAAAGCTGCGGCGGTCAGTCCGCAGACCGGCTCGATTCCTGAGACGGTTGCGGTTGCGGATTTCAATGGTGACGGTAAACCGGACCTGGTGACTGCGAACGCCGGCAGTAACACGATCTCGGTGCTCCTCGGCCAGGGGCACGGACTATTCGCCAAAGCGCTCACTTTTTCGGCGGGAAAAGATCCACTTTGTGCAGTGGTTGCCGAGTTCAACGGGGATGATGTTCCGGACCTGGCGATTGCGAACAATACCACTGCGTCGACGACGATATTGCTCGGAGAACGTTGATAGGCGGCGCTAAGCGCCACTTTCCAGACGGCCCGCTCCGCGCGCCTCACTTACGATCCTGCAGCACTGCCCCTCGACGAAATCTTGAAGAGAAATCAGATTTGGCTTGCATATAATTTTTTGCTTATATAATATCTTGCTTATGTCTCAGAGCTTCAACCTGGATGCTTCCTTCTCCGCTCTCGCCGATCCCACACGCCGGGCGATCTTGGCGCGGCTTGCTCTGGGTGAGGCGACCGTGAACGAACTCGCGCAGCCCTTCGAGATGACGCAACCCGCGATCTCCCAGCATCTGAAAGTACTTGAAGAGGCGGGACTCATTGTCCAACGGGTCGACGGCGCCAAGCGCCCGCGCCGGCTCGCGAAGGCCGGCATTGAAGCAATGGACGAGTGGCTGGCCATGTTGCGAAAAGCCTTGGAGAAAAACTACGACCGCCTCGATGCAGTTCTGGCCGCCATGGAACCAAATTCAAAAGGAAAAAGACGATGAACACTATGACAACGACCAAGATGACGCTGAAAACCGAAGGCGATACACACA
This sequence comes from uncultured Acidobacteriota bacterium, assembly GCA_963700225.1. Lineage (GTDB taxonomy): Bacteria > Acidobacteriota > Terriglobia > Terriglobales > Acidobacteriaceae > Sulfotelmatobacter. The sequence continues at coordinate 1,853,398 of CAVOWU010000002.1, read as the reverse complement.
TAGTCGTGACGCGGCACTTCGCTGCGCCGCCCGAAGCCGTGTACCGTGCGCACACCGATCCGAAAATCATTCAGCAGTGGCTTCTCGGCCCCGAGGGCTGGACCATGCCCGTCTGCATCAATGAGGCTCGGCCCGGCGGCAAGTTTCGCTATGAGTGGGCGAACAAAAAAGGTCAGGGGTTTTATATAACCGGCGAACTTGTCGAACTCCAACCCTATAGCAAGATCGTCCACGTGGAGCGCATGCACCTGCCCGATCCCACGCCGGACAATCACGTTGAAACCAGATTCGATCCCGATGGCTTCGGCACGCTGATGACCATGCGCATGACTCTGCCCGACGCGCAGACGCGCGCCGCAATGCTGGCGACCGGTATGGAACATGGCATGGAAGCGAGCTATGTGCGGCTGGAGAGCATGATTTAAGGCCGTCCCAAGCCCCAACAATCGAGAGGCGGTATCGCAGCGGGCGAAGCCGCCTCAGACTTCCCCTAGACATCAGCCAAACCTGTCGCGTTGCGCCGACACTCCTCAGAGCTATAATGGCGCCCACCCATGGCTCTTGCTGCCGGCACGAAACTCGGTCCTTACGAAATCCAGTCGCCGTTGGGCGCTGGCGGCATGGGCGAAGTTTATCGCGCAAAGGACACCCGCCTCGATCGAACCGTCGCGATCAAAGTTCTCGCTTCCCATCTTTCGTCGTCTCCGGAACTGAGACAACGTATGGAACGCGAAGCGCGGGCGATCTCCTCGCTGAACCATCCGCACATCTGCCATCTGTACGACATCGGATCGCAGGACAACACCGATTATTTGGTGATGGAGTTTCTCGAAGGAGAAACCCTGGCAGAGCGCCTTCGCAAAGGCGCGTTGCCGCTCAACGAAACACTGAAGATTGGAATTGCGATCGCCGAAGCGCTGGCCGCGGCGCACCGGCAAGGGATCGTGCATCGTGATCTGAAGCCGGGCAACGTCATGCTGACGAAGAGCGGCGCGAAACTGATGGACTTCGGCCTGGCGAAGTCCGCGACAGCCAACTCTGCTGCTGGTGTTTCGACCGCTCCTCTCTTATCGGCCGCTCGAACGATCAGCCAGGCGAGTCCGGTGTCTCCGCTCACGACCGCTGGCACCCTGATCGGCACCATCCAGTACATGTCGCCCGAGCAGATTGAGGGCAAAGAGGCGGACGCGCGATCCGATCTGTTTGCGCTCGGAGCCGTTCTCTATGAGATGGCAACCGGCACACGGCCTTTCGAAGGCAAGAGTCAGATCAGCGTGGCCAGCGCCATTCTGGAGAAGGAACCGGAGCCGATCTCTGCCATCCAGCCTCTGACTCCACCGGCGTTTGAACACATCGTCAAAGCATGCCTTGCCAAAAATCCCGAAGACCGCTTTCAGACCGCGCACGATGTCGCCCTCGAGTTGAAGTGGATCGCGCAAAGCGGAACTCCGGTGCCCGGGTCGCAAGAACAAGAAAAGGAAGTCGGCAAACACGCGCTGTTGGCGTGGGCAATCGCCGGCGGGCTCGCTCTCTTGCTCATTGCCTTCCTGCTTTGGTGGCGTGCATCGCGAGTTCCCCAGCAGACAACGTATTTTTCTGCACCTCTGGCGTTCGCAGCGCGCTCTGTCGCCATCGCTCCGAATGGTCACACCGTAGCGATTGCCGGGCACAAAGAGTCTGACCGAAATAACGTGCTGTGGATTTACGAACCGGGCTCGCCGGATGCGACCGCCCTGGCCAACACCGAAGGCGCCAATTTTCCGTTCTGGTCTCCCGACGGAGGCTCGATCGCGTTCTTTGCCAACGGAAAGCTGAAAAAACTCAGTTTGTCGGGCGGACCGGTACAGACCCTCTGCGATGCACCCACCGGTCGCGGAGGTACCTGGAACAAAGACGGCGTCATCCTTCTCACTCCAAGTGGAACGCTTGGGGTCGGTCTCTACAAGATTTTGGCTGCGGGCGGAACACCTACGCAGGTCACGGTTCCCGACAAGAGCTTGTCCGAAGACAGCCATCGTTGGCCCGTCTTCCTCCCAGATGGAAATCACTACTTATATTCTGCGATCAACTTGTCTGGCCGGACGGATCTTTATTCCATCTACGTGGGCTCTTTGAATTCCAATGAGAAGCGGCTCGTCGTCAAAGCCAAGGGCAACGCGACTTACGCCGCTCCGGGATATCTCATTTTTTATCGGGACCAGACACTGTTCGCGCAACACTTTGACACAAACAAGTTCGAACTGAGCGGAGAAGCTGTTCCCCTTCTTACCGATGTTCAATTCTTTCCACGAATTTCGGAAGCAGTTTTTTCCGCCTCCAGCGCTGGCCTGCTGGTAGCCCAGCGAAACGCAGATTCCGGGGCATCTCAAGTCCTATGGTTCGATCGGAAAGGCCAACAGATTGGCGTCGCGCTGAACCCCGGCATCTACGGCAATGTCATGCTGTCGCCCAATGGAAAGGTGTTGGCATCGGATACGACCGATCCTGCCAGCCAGAACACCGACATCTGGACTTATGATCTTGAAAACCGGAGCGCGAGGCGCCTGACATTCGATCCCTCGTTGGATTCGTTGGCCGTCTGGAGTCCGGATGGAAATCGAATTATTTTCGCGTCCAATCGTGACCTCAAATTCGACTTGTATTTGAAGGATGCGAACGGCGCGCAAGACGAAAAGGTCATTCCTCAGGATGGCCCGGATCGATTTCCGACGGATTGGTCGCGCGATGGGAAGTACGTAATCTACGGACGAGGTTCCGATCTGTGGTACTTGTCGTTTCCGGACCTCAAGGCAACCCAGTTTCTGAAAGCAAGTTCGACGGTGAAGAGCGGCCGCTTCTCACCCGACGGAAAATGGGTCGCATACTCTTCAAACGAGAGCGGGCGATGGGAAATTTATGTAAGCTCCTTCCCCGACGCAAAGGGCAAATGGCAAGTATCGAATACGGGTGGAGATCAGCCGCGATGGCGCAGCGATGGCAAGGAGCTCTTCTACTTGTCGGCCGACAGCAAGATGATGGCAGCACCGGTCAACACTGGAACTAACTTTGATGCCGGGGCCCCAGTGCCGCTCTTCCAGGCCAATCCGCGCGAGATGGTGGCGACGTCCGAGCTATTTTCATACGACGTCAGCAGCGATGGTCAGAAATTCCTGATCAATACGCAGCTCAAGACGGAAGGGACTCCCATGTCGGTGATTCTGAACTGGAGTGCGAAGCTCAATCCATAGCACCTGTGGCTAGGACTCCGCCCGTTTCTTCTTTTCTTCCGGCTGCGCGCGCTTCCGAACGCCCTTCGGCCCACGGCCCTGAATAATGTCGGCGATGGTTGTGTTCTCGAGAATCTTGGCGGCCGCATCGCGCACCGCCAGAAATACTTCATAGAGCGCCCGATGGTCGGCATCCTTCGCGATCAAGGTTCGCAGTTGCTCGGCATCTCCCAACGGCGCCAGCGGCCCGTCGACCAGCCGGATAATGTCGCTCAAGGGAATCTCAGCTGGATCGCGCCGCAGCTGGTACCCGCCTCTGGCCCCGCGCACGCTATCCACGATGCGTGCGTTCTTTAACTCCAGAAGAATCAACTCCAGGAATTTCTCCGGCAGATCACTTTCCGCCGCAATTTCCCGGATCTTGATCGCCCCCTGGTCATGCCGCCGCGCCAGCGTCATCATCGCCTGCAGCGCGTACAGCCCCTTTTGCGAAATCTTCAATCAGGCCTCCGTACTCCGCCCTGCATTGTGCCCCATTTCCGGGTTTCTGCATAGACAAACTGCGGTACGGTCAGGAAATAAGAACTAGGGTTCAGGGATAGCAGCGAGTGGATAGTGGATAGTGATAAGTGGTTGCGATATGGGCGGACTTTGCTCGAGGGACGAAGATGAAACAGGAGAGAGAGGAGGAAGATGAAAGCTAAGCCCGACTCCGCAAACGAATCACCGACCACTCTTCACTGCACACTGCTACTGGTGCCATCGAAGGGACTCGAACCCCCACACCCTTGCGAGTACATGGACCTGAACCATGCGCGTCTGCCAATTCCGCCACGATGGCAAGTGGACTTTCATTGCAGCGGCGACCCTGAGGCCGCCGTATCAGGAAGACCAACCTTTCTATTCTACAGACGCAACGCCACCTGTCAAACCTCGCCCAACCGCGGGGGTTTGGGTTAGTGTGCGCCCAAAGTGATTACAAAAGCATCCCGGATTCTTTCGAACTCCCCTGGAGCGTACACGGGCTGCACCGCTAACCTTGGATTGATCGGTTGCCCTTCGAATTGATCTCCACGATACCGGGGAAAGAAGTGCATGTGTAGATGCGGGATCGAATTCCCGTGAATTTCGTAGTTCATCTTCACCGCGCCCGTGACCGATGCGACCGCCATCGAAACCCTCCGCACATCCCGCATGAATGCCGACGCGGCTGCTTCCGGCAGATCGTGCAGTTCGACTACATGGATTTGCGAGACGAGGCAGACGTAACCACGAACCGGCCCCGATTCCCCCATCGTTACCCAGCAAGACTCAAGCTTCGCCACTACGTCGAGTGGTTCGCTTCGGCGACAAATCGGACACGCCCCGCCAGAGCAGAGCGCGGACCACCTGTCCCGATCGTTCCACAAGCTCATGCAAACCTGCTAGTTCGTTATTTGAAAACGGCCGAGGCCTGGCTTGAAAAGTATTCATGTGGGGACAGGCGCCCTCGACTGTCCGTCGAGCGCAGCTCGACTGCGTCTACTCCAGCTTCGCGGTCATCGTGATTTTCGCGTTCAGAACCTTCGACACCGGACATCCCTTCTCTGCCGCTTCCGCATACTTCTGGAAGGTCGCCGCATCCGCGCCCGGAACTTTCCCCACAACGTCGATGTGGCTTTCCGTAATCGTCCATCCCGAATCCAGCTTCTCAAACGAGAGTGTCACCGTGGTAGAAATGCTCTCGGGCGTAAGATTCCCGCCGCCCAGCTGAGCCGAAAGCGCCATCGAAAAACATCCTGCATGTGCGGCAGCGATCAATTCCTCGGGATTTGTCCCGGGAGCGTTCTCAAATCGCGTCGTAAACGAATATTGCGTATTGTTCAATGCCCCGCCCGGAGCTGAAATTGTTCCCTTGCCGTCCTTCAAACCACCCTTCCAAACCGCGCTCGCCTTGCGTTGCATGACGTTCTCCTAAAGTCTCTCTGAAATGATGTCGCGTTTGCCATTGTAGACGGACTGCACTTGATGCGTCACTGGCGGGAATTCTTGATTGTTAAATTCTGGTTACTGAGTGAGACGAAGCCGGGATCAAGCCGAGGTGCTTCAGTGAGAAGATAGGAAAAGCAGGAAGAGTTTATTCAACGATCAACACTTAACAATATTTCTTCAGTAGAAATCCGAGCAGCTCAAATAAAACCCACACTGGGGACACTTCAACTTGCAGCGGCTCTCGCGCAGTTTCTCTGAGCAGTTTGGACAGTACTGCCCGGGATCAGACGCTTTCTCTCCCGCCCCATGCGCGCCTTGCGCTAACGGCGTCGCCCCGTGTTCCTGATTCATATCCGCGCCCGCTCCATTCCCGATGTGCGGATCTTACTCTCCGCGAACTTGCAGTCCGCCCTGGCCATCAGGCCGCGCGATCGCTCGCCACTTGCGCGGTCCGGCTCCAGCAATCCGCAAGGATCAACCACGCCCCCAGGCGCCGCCACACTTTCACGTACTTTCCCCGCTCTGGGATCGTCGTTCCATCGGCTTGGTGAACCACCACGGAGAAACGTCCTAGTTCCATCGCCATGTCCCCGGAATGATCCACGCGTGTCGTTTCCAGGCGCAAATCGCTGTACCCAGCCTCTCCCATTTGACGCAGCAACCGCTCCACCGACTTCTGCCCGTAAGCGCCTTCATACTGCGGAGCCATGAGCACGCCATCGGTGGCGAACAGGGTTGCAGCCTGATCGTAGTTGCCTGTGTTGAAAGAGGTCGTGAAATCCTGGGTGAGATCGCGCAACTGAGATTGAACGTCTGCAAGCGGACGAAAATCCGCTTGAGAATTCGTGTAAGGCCGGTACATCTACTACCTCCTGGGGGAAGGCAATCCGAAATCCCGCACTCGCCCACTTCAAGGCGAATTTCGATACGGCAGCTGGGTTATTTTAGCGCAAATCAGCGTGTGGAAAGAGAAAAGTTTTCCTCGCTGGTATTTGAAAAATGGATGGACTTCTGGAATCGTCCTGCTTCTATCTCTCGAATGGAACCGAGCGGCTGGGCAGCCGCAGCAGACCGGTATCTCCGCCGACCACGGAATGCTTCGACACATCAATCTTCAGACTAGGATGTTCGCGCTCCGCAATCTGCCGCTTCACCCGTTCCATCAGCACCACAAGTTTTTTCGACTCGTGATCTCTCTCAGCTTGCTTGCACATTTTCTGGAAATCCTGCGGGGCGTAGGCGACACGATTCGTCATTGGGGGGATGATCCTCGTATGAGTCTGAGAAGCACTAGCCTACCCCATCCCCAGCCGCTTGCCAATCCCCCAAAATGCAGACGCATAAAACCCGAGAATTCGCCTATAAATCGAACAAAACGATGCTTTTATGGTTTTTCAATTCGCAGAATTAATCCACTCCCTGTACACCCTTGCTTCCGGAGTACATGACCTTAGTTACGTTGAGCCGATGACCAATTTCCATGAAAATCAGATGGCAGATCTCCTGTTGTGGGGAGCGAGTGTGTTCTACCGTCGAATCCTGATCGTCTCCTTATTTGTTAGCTCCGCTGTGTCGCTCGCTGCGGCGCGGGACCTCGCCTTGGTTTCCAACAAGGCAAATTCCGTCTCTGCCATCACGTTGCCTGATCTAGTGAAGGTTTCGAAAGGCCAGACGAACCGCTGGCCCGATGGCAAATCGGTCACATTCATCATGCGCGCTCCGGCAGTTCCGGAGATGAAGGTGCTGCTGGAAAAGGTCTACGAATTGCCGGAGTCCGACGTAAAGGAACTCATTGTCGCCGCCAATCATGGCCGGATGGGCCATCCCGCCATCATGGTCGTGGATTCCGACGAGGATCTCGTCAACAAAGTCGCATCCATCCCCGGCGCCGTCGGCGTCGTGGACGTATACGCCATCAACAGTAGTGTCGCGGTCGTGAAAGTCGGCGGCAAACTGCCTTTGGAACCCGGATACCTGCTGCACGGCAATTAGCGGATTGCATTGCAAGAGCTGACCTTGAAGTCAGTAAAGACTTGCCGAGTCGATATTCTCAATGAGCAAAGAAAAGAAAGCTCAAGCCGCGGCCGCAGGAGTTGGCGCTGATGCAACGTCGGGCGCAGCTTCCTCAATTCCAGCCTCCTCCGGAAAGGTCACCTACACCCGCCGCTTCCCCCGCTTTACCATCGACGTCCGGCTACAGGTCAAGATGTTTCAAGCGGGAGAGTTTCGCACTTGCTGGGGACGCTCCACCGAAATGGGGCAAGACGGCATCGGAGCCACCTTAACCGGCAGCCTCGAACCCGGCGAAATCGTAACTCTTGAAATCCCGCTGCCTCTGACCCCGTATCCCATCAAAGTGCGCGCGATTGTCCGCTACCGTCAGGGCCTCCGCTACGGATTCGAATTCCTCACTCTGAACAACGGCCAGCGCGACACCATCGAACGTGTCTGCCAATACCTGGCCACCAAGTCCTAAAAACGCAAATTCACTCTACGGAATCAGAACGATTCTTCTTCCGGGCGATCGACGCGTCCAGGCTTCTTCCACTTCAGCCAGGCGAACTTGCTCGACATCGATTCGCAACGCGCCGCTTTCGACGTTCGCCATCAGCCTCCCAATGGCATCCTTCCACATTTCCGGGGACGCCGGAGCGCTCCCACTCCCCGCTCCTAGCATTTCCAGCCGAGAACTGCGTAGTATCGCTGCGGGAAGCGAAATGGCCGCACCCGCGCTTTCGCCCACCTGAATCAAACGCACTCGGGATGACGCAGCTTTGAAATCGTTCCGCGTGATCGCCGCCAGCAACGTTTCGGTCGGACGTCCCCAAAGATAATCGACGATCACGTCGAACCCTTGTTCTCCTGCCTCACGAACAAAATCCTCGGTGAGCTTCGTCATTGACTCGCCAATCTGGATGGTCGCATCCGCGCCGAGTTCATGCAGTTTGCTCAACTGTTCTTCGTTTCGTCCTGCCGCCACAACTCGGCCCGCTCCGAGAAGCTTTGCGGTCTGGATCGCCAGCTTTCCAGTCACTCCGGTAGCGCCGAGAATCAACACTCTTTCTCCGGCTGCCAATTGCGCCCGCCACGCCAACGTTCCCCATGCCGACAGCCCCGGATTGAAGATCGCCGCCGCAGTCGCGTCGTCGATGGCATCTGGCAATGGAAAGCACTGCTCTCTTGGTACCACCGTCTTCTCCGCCATCCCGCCATATGGCAGCCGCGGCCTCGCGAAAAACACTCTGCTGCCGTCGTCCAGGTGCCCGGCTCCATCCAAGCCGCAGACGACGGGCAATTCCTGGAAGTGGGCATAATGGGAACCGTTCGCCATCTGCTGGTCGATCGGTTTAATCGAGGCCGCGCGGACTTTTACGATCACCTCGTTTTCCTGCGCGATCGGATCGGGAAACGGTTCGAATTGCGGCGGCTCTCCCGTCGCGTGAAGAACGGCTGCGTTCATGAACTTCACCCCTTTTTCAATCTTGCTTTTCTCATACCATGCCTCGTAATGTAGCGGCAGTCGCTGTTGCCTGCTAACGGGATCGTGGCGATTTATGACGAAAAAGGGCCAACCTGATTGCCGCAAGACTTCAGCTTCAATCCGGCTGGAAGAACTCCGCCGTCTCGCCGAGAGCAGCGTGCCTGCGCTCGCCTTCGCCTTCAACCGCCGCTGGACGGAGGACTGGGCGCCTCCCCACAGCCACGCCCGCGGTCAACTCTTCGCCTTGACTGCGGGTCTGCTGGTCATCGAAGCCGGGAACGAACGCTGGATGTTTCCTTCCCATCGGTGTGCCTGGATTCCTCCGGATTGCCTGCACGCTGCGCGTTCGGTAGGAAAGGCGGCAGGGTCGATGGTCTATCTTTCGCCGAAAGCATGTCGCGGGCTGCCAAAAGAACCATGCTTGATCAATTCATCGGATTTACTGTTCGCAATCGTCCACCGGATTCGCGAGTGGGATCCGTATCAGCCGCTCACTCCGGCGCGCAAACGCATGGTTTCCATTCTTCGCGACGAGATCGGGCGTCCCGATCAACAGCCTCTCCGCCTGCAGCTCCCGCGCGATCCGAGATTGGTCAAAGTCGCTCGCGCTCTTCTGGAGGATGTTTCCGACCGCCGCAACCTGGACGAGTGGGGGCGCTTCGCAGGAATGGCGCGACGAACCTTCATGCGCGCATTTTTCTCTGATCTGGGGATGCCGTTTGGCCGTTGGCGGCAGCAAGCCAGATTATTCGCGGGACTCGAAATGCTCGCCGAAGGAAATTCCGTCACCGATACGGCAATCGCGGTGGGCTATGACAGCGTGAGCGCCTTCATTCAAATGTTTCGCACGATGCTCGGAACCACTCCGCAAGCGTACCTCCGCGCGGGAAAGGAACCGGAGCCCAAAGCAACGCACAGCCGCAGATAATCACCATTTCACGAAGAAACTCGTCCAAGACATCCGTACACGAACTGCATTACTGTGAGCCGTCGTCGTGACGAATCCGGTAGATCAGATATCCCACAATCGCCACGTTGATCACCGTCGCGACGACCTTCATGGCAGTGGGACGGCGCCAGATTTCGTAGATTTCCAGCGGGATAAGAGTGCTGGTGATAATTGTCGTAAGCCATTCCGCCCACCGTTTGCGCAGCCATAAGCCTGTGCCCTCGGTGAGGAACAACGCGGCGTAGAACAATCCGCCTAGCCCTAAGTTCCTGATTTGCGCAGGACTCAAACGCGAAACTTTGGCCAGCCCGGCCTCGACGTACCGATTTCCCGGATCGAGGTGCAGGAAGCGGACCCAATGCTCTGCGAATGCGCCCACGTCTTTATGGAGCAGACGGAGCGCCCCCAGAGAGGCTGCGACGAGCGTCGCAGCCTTCAGAAACTTGAACACCGCGATAGCTCGCAACATGCTGCCGTGTGACGATTTCATAGGGAATCGGGACCCGTCGGACCAGTGAACACTCTACCGTGCCCGGGTCCCTAGCGTCTAAGCAGAACTGCCGGAAGATTCGAACGGGAAAGCTCAAAGCGTTAAGAGCGCTGGGGAGATTACGCCGCCCAAAACGATCGTAGAATGACTCTTACCGCATGCGTGCTCTGGTCTTCATCTTCGCTTTTGTTTGCACCGCCGCGGCACAGTCGGTCCCCGCGCCCACCATCGCCGTCGTCGATGAAAACGGAGTCGCCGTCTCCTCCGCGCGCGTCACCTTGCAATCGCCGCAAATGCCCGCCGTACACTGCCAGACAGACTTCACCGGACGCTGCTTTTTCCCGACAGTCGTCCCCGGCCAGTATCAACTCCACGTCGAGAAAGAAAGCTACTACGCGGTGGACGAACCGCTCGTGCAAATCACGCAGACGTCTACCCTCGAAGTCGCCATCTCGCACCAACAAGAGGTTCGCGAGACTGTCGATGTCCACGAATCACCGCTCGAAATCGATCCCGCTCAAATCTCCTCACAGGAGAGCATCAGCGGCCTCGACGTGATCAACATCGTTTATCCCGCCACCAACGACTATCGCAACATCATCAACTTCATTCCCGGAGTCGTACAGGATCAAGGCGGCCAGCCCCACGTCGCCGGTGCGCAAACCTACCAGACCGAAACGCTGCTCGACGGCTTCAACGTGACTCAGCCAGGCAACGGACAACTTCTGGTCCGCGTCAGCACCGATGCCTTCCGCTCGATCCAGGTCGAATCCTCGCGCGAGCCCGCCGAAGCCGGTAAGGGGCCTGGCGGCCTTCTCAGCCTCAACACCGGCATCGGCGACGATCACTTCCGCTTCTACGCCACCGACTTCATCCCCTCTGTGCAGGACAAGCACGGACTGCGCTTCGACCAGTTTCTTCCGCGCTTCACTTTCTCCGGCCCGATCGAGAAAGGAAAAATCTGGTTCTACAACGCTTTCGATGGCGAGTACGACAACACGATCTACACCGAGCTTCCCATCGGCGCCGACAACGACCATTCTCTCCGCATCGGCGACCTCGCCAAGTTTCAGACCAACCTCACCAGCCGGAATATCCTGACCACTAGCTTTCTGCTCAACTATCTTCACGATCAGTACGCTTTTCTCTCGCCGCAAAGCCCGCAGCTGTCGAATCCAAAGGACATCGAGACCGCTTACATCGCCAGCATCAAGGACCAGCACTATTTCAAGGGCGGCGAACTTCTGGAAACCGGAGTCGGCTTCGATCAGTACAACGTGCAACTCGCCCCTTACGGGTCAGTTCCTTATTTCCTAAACGTCGATACCGCGGGTGGAAATTACTATCTTGATCTGCATACCAATGCCAGCCGATTTCAAAGTCTGGTGAATCTCTTCCTTCCGTCGCACCAGTGGCTGGGCCGCCACGATTTCAAATTCGGCGCCGATCTCGACCGTATCGCCTACGATGCCCAGTTCGCGCGCCTTCCCGTCTCTTATCTAAGCGGAAACAACACGCTGAGCTCGCCGGATCTGTGCCTGACCGCGCTCCAGGATTCATCTTTTCCCTGCACGCGGTATTCAACCTTTACGCCCGCACCGCTTCACGAGCAGTACAACGCGGAATTCAGCGCCTATGTCGAGGATCGCTGGAGCATCCACAACCGTCTTCTCATCGAGCCCGGCATCCGCCTCGATTGGGACGAAATCGTACGCCATGCGGAATTCGCTCCCCGCCTCGCAGGAACCTACGTTCTCGATAACTCCGGCCACACCAAGATTTCCGCGGGCATCGGCCTCATTTACCAGGAAACTCCGATCTTCCTGATCGCCCGCCCATATGCCGGAGGTCGCGAAGACACGTTCTTCTCCGTCAACCCCAACTGCACCACCAGCACCGGATGCGTAACCACGACCGGCCCGATCGCAACCACTTTCAGCGCAGACGCCAACGCACTCAACTCTCCGCGCTTCATCAACTGGAGCGTCGGCCTCGAGAAAAAGCTTCCAGCCTCGATCTACGTCAAGGCTGAATATCTTGATCGCCGCGGCTCCCGCGGATTCGTCTACGACACGCGCAACGACACTGCCAGCGGCGACTTCGTGCTCGAGAACTCCCGCGACGATCACTACAAAGCCTTCCAGATCACGCTCCGCCGCAACTTCCGCGAAGCCTACACGCTGATGGGCTCCTACACCCGCTCCAGTACGCACTCCAATCAGGCTCTCGACTTCAATGTCGATAGCCCAATTCTCAGCAGCCAGCTTCCCGGGCCCTATCCCTGGGACACTCCCAACCGCTTTCTCTCCTGGGGATACCTTCCTTTATTCAAGTTGCCCGTCGTTCATCAGCTCGAAGTCGCCTACTCGATGGAAGTTCGCACCGGATTTCCCTTCAACCTTCTGAATCCCCAGCAGCAACTCATCAGTCTGCCCGGAGCCGAGCGCTTTCCCGACTACGCCTCTCTCAATCTGCAATTGGAAAAACGCTTTCATCTTCTCGGATACTACCTGGCGGTTCGTGGAGGCTTCGACAACATCACGGGCCGCTGCGATCCATTCGTCGTCAACAACGTCATCGATTCTGTCAGCCATCCAGAGCCCACGTTCAGCGCCTGTCTGGGCCGCGCCTTCACCTCGCGAATCCGCCTGCTGGGGAGAAAGTAGTAGCGCGAACAGAGCTGCAGAGCTTCTAATAACCCCGCGATTTTGAAAGCCGCGTCATCCCTAGCGAAGCGAGGAACCTGCTTTCGTCCCCAGCACGACGCACGCCATCATTAAGCCCTCCCGAGCTATAATCTCCACCGAACCCTTGCATCGAAACGCCGTCTCCCGTCATCTCAACAGTTTGGAGGAATGATCAATTATGGCTCACGAACTACCCCCTTTACCGTATGCCTACGACGCACTCGAATCGACCATCGATAAGCAGACGATGACGCTGCATCACGACAAGCACCATGCCGCGTATGTGACGAATCTGAATGCCGCCATCGAAAAGCATCCGGAACTTGCCGGCAAATCCGCTGAAGACCTTATCCGCGACCTCAATGCCATCCCCGAAGACATCCGCGGCGCCGTCCGCAACAATGGCGGCGGCCACGTCAACCACACCATGTTCTGGAAAATCATGAAGCCCCAGGGCGGTGGCGATCCCACCGGCCCCATCGCCGAGGCCATTCAGAAGACCTTCGGCAGCTTCAAGGATTTTCAGACGAAGTTCAACGACGCCGGCGTCAAGCAGTTCGGCTCCGGATGGGTCTGGCTCGCCGGCAAGCCGAGCGGTGAAATTCAGATTTTGTCCACGCCGAATCAGGACAGCCCGATCTCTCAAGGCCTCTATCCCATCTTCGGCAACGATGTCTGGGAGCACGCCTACTACCTGAAATACAACAACCGCCGCCCTGAATATCTGGGCGCGTGGTGGAACGTCGTCAACTGGGACGAGATCAACAAGCGCTTCGCCACTTTCAAAGCAGGAAAAGGCGCGCAGGAACCCGCGTTGGCGCATCGCTAGATCTCGTGTAGGGGCGGACCGCATTCGTCCGCCCCGCGAGCGAAGCGAGCGCAGACGAAGTTGTCATTCGCAACGTCTTGTCATCCTGAGCAAAGCGAAGGACCGATGCAACCTGCGTGCAGCGCTCATCGCACTAGCGTCCACCAATAAGGGAGGGCCCTTGCCGGAAGCAAGGGCCTTCTTGCATTGCCGTCTTTCCGCCACTCGTTGCGCGTACTACTCGCGACTATGCTCAAACCTCGAGCACTAAGCGCTGACCACTGTTTCTGCATTTCCTGTGCACGCCCTGTGGACAATCCGGTCGCCCGCGACAGCAAGTTCTGCGTGTTCGCTCCATGCTCACAGAAAAGGTCGCAGCGGCGCACTGTACCATCGCAAGAAAAATTCGCTTGACCCCTTCAAAATCCGCGAGAATCACCAGCCATCTTTTTCCTCAATTGCACCAAAAATACTGAATTGACCCGCGCGCTTTTCGCTCGTACATTCACCTTCGCCCTCACAGAAAATTAGCTGCCCGTTCCAGTCCCGTCAGGTGGGGACGGCAGCGATCAGTCTTTCAACCACAAACTATGCAGCACACGGGTCAGCGCGCCATGAAGCCTTCGGAATGGAAAACCTACCGCACACGATTCTTAGTCAAGGCCAAGCAACTCAGCTCCGCTCTCAGTTTCATCGACCATCTCGGACGTCAGCATTGCGGCCGAAGGGGCGACTATCTGGTCGAATCTTTCGATGGCGTTCTCAGCATCGCCCCCCGCCAGATTTTCGAAGACATCTACGTGACCATGTTGGCTGACGGCGAGGGCGGCCCGCCATCCATCTCTAATGCGATGAGTGTCGAAGTCCGGGGACACGAAGCTCAGCGCTTTGAACCTCTCCGAATCGAAACCTTGAAGGTGGACAAAGTAAAGGACACGCGCTTCCACCCGCGCCTCAGTGATCCGCGATTGAATGATTCGCGTTTGAATGATCCGCGCCGGGCCGAGTCCGATGGACCTCCTCGCGTTCGCCGCAAATCTCCCCAGCCAGTTCGCCCAACCTCGTCCCGCATGAGCCTGATGTGAGCCGTGCCCAGTTCATGTCGACAGCTTCGTACCAGACACTCAAGGCAAGGTCCGTATCGGAGCACGACTTCAGTCGTGCCACACGCAAGCTTCGTATCAGGGCGCGACTTCAGTCGCGCCGTCAACGCAGATCAAAAGAATTCGGCTTTAGCCGCTGTGGAAAAACATCATGAACCAGCAACCAAGAACTCGAACTCCGGCCCCTTCGCAACGAATCATGGCGCCGCTGTTCTTTCCGGTGTGGAAAACGCGCCTTCAACCGCGCACCAAGCCCGTCATTGCTAGGGATACAACCTATTGTGTTTCTCTCTTGACAGGCCCTACAGGCGGGAGTAAGTTTGCAATCCCAAGCAACTAATTCCACCTCACGGGAATGGGGTGGAATTGACGAGTAAACGCAGTTCCTGCGGCTGGTGCCAGCCAGAGGTGACTCGGCATCTCCGCAGGCAGGACAGGCTCAGGCGCTCGGGCTTCCAGATCCGTAAGCCCGGCGCCGAAAGCTCAAGAACAATTAGCCTTCTGCTCTTCTGCAAGCCAAACGCGGGAGTCGGAAGCCGAAAAAAGTGCGGTGGCCGTCTCCGTCCCTCCCCCGGAGTCGACACATTGCGGTACGTCCGCAGTAGCAATCAGTACGAGTACCTGCACGCCGGAAGTTGAGGGAACTTCCTTTCTCCGGCGCGGCAGCAGAATCAGGAGCCCGATATGGAAGGTCTAACTCGCCTCGTTTCAGAATCTTTGGCGCGCCACGGTTTCGATCGTCCGCTCGACTATCGCCGCCTTCACTGGTCGCGCTGGTTCCGCTGCAAGTCGCATCACAGCCTCCTGTTGGTCCCCAGCAAGCCCGGCGTCTTCGCCCTAGCCGAAGAGATCACCCATATGGCGGCGGGCGCAAAGCCTGCCCTGAGCGTAGTCGAAGGAGCCGTCGCGCAAAGCGAAGCGAGCGGAGCTTTAGGCAAACTCGATGGCCATGCCTCCGCTGCCCGCATGCTGGCGGTTACCCAATTTTTCGAAGCCGATGACATGGCCTTCGTTCTCGACCGCATGCTTTCGCGGCAGAATCCAATGCGCGCGCAACTCGAGTCTGGACGCTATTTCGTCCGTTTCGTCGTTATTGAAGACCTTTCCCAGCGCCGCAGCGTTGCGAGCGCTCTTAATCAGTGGATGGTCTCTTCCGCAGAGCGCGCCACCGGCATCGGCTCTCATTTCGCGACCTCGCTCGAACTGACTCCCGCCACCGAGTTCATCCCGCGGGACGAGAATCAGGGCAGCCTCTTCGACGAAACGAATGCAGGACGCGCCCTGGGACCGACACTCGTGGAGCGGACAATTCCTTTCACCAACGCTGTCGAAGCCACGATTTCAACGCAAGGCGGGAACGACGCTGGACCAATGTCCTCTTCAACAGCCCAGCATCTCGATTCCGGTGCCGCCACCAACATTCATTGTCCGTCCCCGCTCCCCTCCGGCTTTTAAGCCATGAGGGGAATGTCGCGCTAAGTAGCACCGCGGAAGAGCGGCGCTTGAGCGCCGCGCAAGCAGCTAGAATCAAAGGGCTTTAGCCCCTGAAGAATCAGCGATCTTTACAAATGAACGCTCCGCTTCACCCGATTCCCGCGTCCCCAGACGCCCGAATCGGTCGCCCCACCCATAGAATCTAATTAGGAGAACTGATGCCCGAACTCAAGACCACGACCGAAACAACCGCCGCTTCGTCCCCTGTCGCCGCGACACCCGCCGTCCCCAAGAAGAAGGCCCCGGGCCTCTCCTTCCGCCGCCTCTTCACCAAGCCGGGCGTCTCGCCTTACGACGAAGTCGAATGGGATCTCCGCCACGCTCAGATCACCGATTCCAAGGGCAACGTGATCTTCGAGCAAAAGGACGTCGAAGTCCCCAAAGACTGGTCCATGACTGCGACCAATATCGTGGCCAGCAAATATCTGCACGGCAAGATCGGCACCAATGAGCGCGAAACCGGAGTCCGCCAGCTCGTCGCCCGTGTCGCCGAATCCATTCGCGACTGGGGAATGGCGCAGGGCTACTTCCGCACTGCCGACGACGGCGCGACCTTCCACGACGAACTCGTGCACATCCTCGTTCGCCAGTACGCGGCCTTCAACTCGCCCGTCTGGTTCAACGTCGGATGCGACCGCATCGAGCCCAACTCCGATGGCCGCAACTGGCACTGGAATCCCAAGACTCAGAGTGTCGAATTCGGCGTCACCGGCTATTCCAAGCCACAGTGCTCCGCCTGCTTCATCAACTCGGTGAAAGATTCTCTCGACTCAATCCTCACTCTCGCTAAGACCGAGGGCATGCTCTTCAAGTGGGGCAGCGGCACCGGCACGAACTTGTCGCCTCTGCGCGGATCGACCGAAACTCTCTCCGGTGGTGGTACGGCAAGCGGCCCGCTCAGCTTCATGAAAGGATTTGACGCGTTCGCCGGCGTCATCAAGTCCGGCGGCAAGACTCGCCGCGCCGCCAAGATGGTCATCCTCAACGTCGACCATCCCGACATCATCGAATTCATCGAGTGCAAGCAGAAAGAAGAAGCCAAGGCGCATGCCCTGGTCTCCATGGGATACGACGGTTCGCATCCCGACTCCGACGCCTACTCTTCCATCTTCTTCCAGAATGCCAACAACAGCGTCCGAGTTACGGACGATTTCATGTACGCGGTCGTCCGCGACACCGACTTCTCCACCAAGAGCGTCACCGATGGCTCGGTCGTGAAAACGTACAAAGCCAAAGAGCTGCTGCACAAAATTTCTGAAGCGACATGGCACTGCGGCGACCCTGGCATGCAATACGACACCACGGTCAATCGCTGGCACACTTCGAAGAACACGGCTCGCATCAACGCCAGCAATCCCTGCAGCGAGTACATGTTCCTCGATGATTCCGCCTGCAACCTGGCCAGCCTCAACCTGCTGAAGTTCGCGCCCAACGGCACGTTCAACGTGGAAGCCTATCGCCACGCGGTCGACGTTCTGATCACCGCCCAGGAAATTCTGGTCGACAACGCCGGATATCCGACCGAAGCGATCATGGCGAACTCGCACGACTATCGTCCGCTCGGCTTAGGCTACGCAAACCTCGGCGCGCTGCTGATGGCCGCCGGGCTTCCCTACGACTCCGACGCCGGACGCGACTATGCCGCCTGTGTCACCGCCATCATGTGCGGCGAAGCTTATCTGCAAAGCAGCAGAATCGCGGAACAATGCGAGCCGCTGGTCCCCGCAACCGAAGCGACAAAAAAGAATCTCTCCGAAACCAATCTCGGATCGAATGTCATGCCCGGCGGAGCCTGCCCCGGCTGGTACATCAATCGCGAGCCGTTCCTCGACGTCATCCGCATGCACCGCGCAAGCGTGAACGGCATCAACAAAAACAACGTCCCCAGCAGCATCTACGAATCCAGCAAAGCCTGCTGGGACGAAGCTCTCTCTCACGGCGAAAAGTTCGGCTATCGCAACAGCCAGGTAACAGTGCTAGCCCCCACCGGCACCATCGGCTTCATGATGGACTGCGATACTACTGGCATTGAGCCGGATCTGGCGCTGGTGAAGTACAAGAAGTTGGTTGGCGGCGGCATGATCAAGATCGTCAACAACACCGTGCCCACCGCGCTCTTCAAGCTCGGATACACACACGAGCAGACCGACGCCATTGTCAGCTACATCGACGCCACGGGGACCATCGAAGGGGCGCCGCACGTGAAAGACGATCACCTCGCCGTCTTCGATTGCTCGTTCAAGCCGGCGAAGGGCACGCGCTCCATCGCTTACATGGGACATCTCCGCATGATGGCCGCTGCGCAACCGTTCATCTCCGGAGCGATCTCGAAGACGGTCAATCTTCCCAACAACGCTTCGATCGAAGACATCATGGAGTCGTACCTGCAAGCCTGGAAGCTCGGCATCAAGGCGGTCGCCATCTATCGCGACGGATGCAAGCAGTCGCAACCGCTGAGCGCCGCCGGATCCAAGACTGCGAACTCCACGAAAGACGACGCACGCATCGCGGCCGCTCCTCAGGTCGAAGAAGAGGATTTCAACGCCCCTCCGCGCGCCATGCGCCACAAGTTGCAGGAGGAGCGCGCTTCGATCACGCATAAATTCAAGATCGGAGATCACGAGGGCTATATCACTGTCGGCCTCTATCCCAACGGCGATCCCGGAGAGCTCTTCATCACCATGGCCAAAGAAGGATCGACGGTCAGCGGCCTGATGGACAGCTTCGCGCTGGGCGTGTCGATCGCGCTGCAACACGGCGTGCCGTTGAAACTCTTCTGCGAGAAGTTCGCCCACACCCGCTTCGAACCCAGCGGCTGGAGCGGCAATCCGGACATCGGCTACGCCAAGTCGATCATGGATTACATCTTCCGCTGGCTCCAACTGCGCTTCCTCACCGGCCAGCAACAGATGCTGTTTGAAAACCTGCGGCTGAGAGCATCCTCCGCACCGGCGCCCGAAGGGATCGCGGAAGCGGAAAGCTCCTCGGCATCGCTGAGAAGTGAGAACCGGGATCTGCGAACTGGTTCCGGATCCGTTCACGCCGCCGACCAACTGGCAGGCCTGATCGATCTAGGCGACGCTCCGAGCTGCAGCTTCTGCGGCAGCATCATGACCAGAAACGGCAGCTGCTATCGATGCGGAAGCTGCGGCAGTACCAGCGGCTGCAGCTAGGACGCTCGTGGCGGGCGGACGCACAGTCGTCCGCCCTGGTTTTCTCCTCTCCCATCTCATCGCTAAGAGCAATGCGCAAATAACCTCGCGGAAGAGCGGCCCTTCAAGGGCCGCGTTGCGGCCGGTAGAATGGCGCGGCCTTCGGCCACGTCTATCGTTCTCCCGGAATGAACAGAGCAACTCTCGCTTACCAAGAACAGGGGCTAAAGCCTGTTCCCTAGTGGACGCTGCTGTCGCGGCGCTGAAGCGCCGCTCTTCCACCAATCGATCCCTGCAACACATTCGTCATGGGCCGTGTCGCCGATAGTCCCGTGGAAGATCGGCCCTTCAAGGGCCGCGTTGCGTGCGGCGCAGAGTAGCGGCCTTCAGGCCCTGTGAGCCGTTGTCCGAGAATGCCGAACAAACCTCGCTCGTGGCCCGAGAACAGGGGCTAAAGCCCTGTTTCTTTGGGAAGGGTCGATCGCGGCCCTTGAAGGGCCGCTCTTCCACGGCGCTCTGACGCCGATTTTCGAAGTCGGAGGGGCGTTCCTGCCGTCCCTGAGGGCCGGCTCCATTTTTTGCTCTCACGTCGCGCCGAAAGCGCTATGCTCCATACCGCCAGTCCCGTTCTGAAACACATGCTCCGCTGTTTGTGACTCCTCTCACAGACAAGACTCTGGCGTCCCGCGACCATCTCGAAATGGACTGCGACCGCACCTTCTTCATCACCACCATCACTGCCCAACGCCAACCGATCTTTCGCCGGGAGACGACCGCGAAACTTCTGATCGACACTCTCGCGCACTACCGCGACACAGGAAAATTCCGTCTCAATGAATTCGTGATCATGCCGGATCACATTCACGTATTGATGACGCCTGCACCGGAGATTTCGCTGGAGCGGGCCGTGCAGTTCATCAAAGGAGGATTTTCGTATCGACTGAAATCCCGGCTTCCCGTGTGGCAGGCGAGTTTCACGAATCATCGCGTTCGTGATCCTGCGGATTACCAGCAACATCAGGAATACATCTGGAGAAATCCCGTGCGAGCGCGGCTGGCTGCAAGGCCGGAAGATTATCCGTACTCGTCGGCCTCGGGCGTAGTCCGGCTTGACCCGGTACCACAGGGGCTAAAGCCCTTTTTCTTTGTTGGAGGCTTTATCGCGGCCCTTTAAGGACCGCTCTTCCACGGAGCTGCCAAGTTCATTTTTTCTCTGACGCTTTCTTCGCGGATTGGGTCGGAAACGTCAGAGTCCCTGGCATATGAGAATCTGGATTCCTACCCTTTGGCTTCGCTCAGGGCAGGCTCTATCGCAAAATTCGCGAGAGGGGTGGGGCACCCGGCGCCGTCAAAAAATCGCGATAAGCTAATTTTGTCAACAGGTTAGCTACTGCGCCCTCCGGCCACGATCCTGCCGAGCGTTGATACAGCGCTTGTCCTGAATTCGTAACTACGCACGAAATTTGCGGCGCGCGTCACGACTTCGTCCAGAGTTGTGTCGGCCTTTCTGTGTCTATCGCGGGATCCCAGGAAACGTTTATACGTTGGACAGCACTATTCATCGTTCACCGGAGGAGTGTTCTCAATGCCGCCTGGACTCGACCAACTGCAGCACATCGTCGTGTTGATGATGGAGAACCGATCGTTTGATCACATGTTGGGATCGCTCAAAGCGGTGAACCCGCTGATCGACGGAGTCACGCCCGACCTGAACAATCCGGACACGAATGGGAATCCAGTGCCGGCGCAACCGCTGGCGGAGTTTCAGGCGCAACTGCAGCCCGATCCGGACCACCACTTTCCGGCGGTCGATCTGCAGATTTTCGGCGGAAGCACCGATCCGAACCGCGTCGCCAACATGCAGGGATTCGTGAAGAGCTACTTCAACCAGCAGCAGGATGTCGGGCACTCGCAGAAGATCATGTATTACTTCGCGCAGAATCAACTGCCGGTGCTGACGACGCTGGCGCTGCAATTCGCGGTCTTCAATCGCTGGTTCGCGTCGATTCCGGGTCCGACGATCTGCAACCGCGCGTTCGCGCATTACGGCACATCGTTCGGGCGCGTCGACATGAATCTGATTTACCTGAACGAGCCGTTTAAGAGCATTTATGACCGGCTGATCGGCGCCAATCCGAAGCACACGTCCAAGCTCTACTACTACGACACGACCAGCTCGACGATGGAGATCACGAACCTGCTGCAGAATCAGCCCGAACTGTTTGGCACCTACGATCAATTCCTGGATGACTGCGCCAAGGGGAATCTGACGGATTATTCGTTCATCGAGCCCAACTTCAACGATCACGAGGGAGACAGCGGTGAGGAAGTAGCCAACGATCAGCATCCGGATCACAACGTGCAGGCGGGAGAACTCTTCATTGCATCGATCTATAAAGCGGTCAAGAGTTCGCCGCTGTGGCCGAACACCGCGCTGCTGATCGTCTACGACGAGCACGGGGGGATTTATGACCACGTTGTTCCTCCCGCATGCCCGCCGGACCAGTTCACCGCGTCGGTGAATGACACGGGAACGGGAATGCCATTTGCCTTCGACCGCCTCGGAGTGCGCGTGCCAGCGATTCTGGTTTCGCCCTGGATTCCGGCGGGAACGATCGTGAATCGCGTCTTCGACCATGCCTCGATTCCCGCAACTGTGACCAAGTTCTTTCTCGGAGACTATTCGCCGCGTTCTCCGCGCGAGACCAACGCGGATGTTTTTATTGAGCCGAATTCCGGAGCGGTTGATCCTGCGAGAAATCTGCTGTCGCTGGATGTGATGCGAACCGATTGCCCCGACTTTGACGTATAGCAAAGATGCGCAGCAGCGCGCCGTAAGGAGTAACGATCATGCTGATTCATGTGCCGAGGCCGCCAAAGAGCGCCTTTAATCCGGACCGGCCGGTGTCTTCCCTGCTGAAGGCGCAGATGGAGTACCTGCACGAGGCCGAAAAGCGCTTGCCATCGCGCTACCACAGCGAGATCTATATCAATGCGATCAAGACCGAGGGCGAAGCGGCGAAGTACATCCGTCACGTGACCGAGGCAATCCATGAGGCGCACTTGGACGCGGCGTTCGCGCGGATAAGAGTTGTTCCGAAGCGCAAGCGCACGATCGAGATTGCAGCGGTTGCCGACGAAAGCGCAGAACGGAAAAGCGCAAGCCAGAAGAAACGCAGCGGCAAGAAGTCCGTCCGAAAAGACCGCCCGAAAACATAGTCGCAGGAGGCAGCATGCGTTGGAGTGGAGTGGTGCTGTTGTGGCTCACGTCAGTCGTCGCAACGGCGCCTCAGGCGCTAGCTCAGGAAAGCTGGCTGCAGGCGGATTTCCGGCGCGAGAGCGAGCGCGTTGCGGATTCTTGCAAAGGCGGATTCAAAGCAGCGCCGGGATGCGCAATCGAGTTGTTTACAGACCATCCGTTGCATATCGCGGCGGGAAGCATGCCGCCACAGAACGGATTCGGCTTGGGTATGGCCTTTTCCGAGTCGCGCAACACCAAGGACTGGCGAATGAATTGGGACGCGGATGCAGTGGGCGCCACGAACGGCTCCTGGCGCGCCGGCGGCTACATGACGCTGATCCACACTCCCGCAGTAACGATCAAAGTGCTGGAACCTGCGCCAGCCGGGCCTGCAACTGCGGCATCGGAGAATACGGCAAAGAAACCGAAAAAGCCGACGCTGGCGCTGCATCCGTACACGGTATTCAATCTCTACGCGCAGACGATTTCACTCAACAAGCTGAACTACTTCGGGTTCGGCAACGATACCGCATTGTCCGGTGCGTCGGTGTTCGGCATGACGCAAACGATTGTCGGAGCAAACGCGATCAAGCCCGTGTTCGAATGGGCATCGATTCGCAAGCTGAATCTTGCGCTGCTTGGCGAAGTGAATGGACGCTTCGTGAATATCCGCGGTGCGAGCGGACAGTCAGTTCCTTCGATCTACACCTTATACACGAACGCGACAGCGCCGGGACTGACCAACCAACCGGGATTTATCCAGCTCGGAGAAGGCTTTCGGATCAAGCCGGTGATCGCGGACTATGTTCAGCTGAATTACTCGGGGAACTTTCAGGAGTTCTTCGCGCCATCGAGTTCGGAAAATTCGTTCGAGCGCTGGACCATCGATCTGAATCACACTCTCTTCCTGTATGGCTACACGCAGTCAGCAGCAAAGAGTACCGACGGAACCGGCCCGGACTCGTGCGCACCGTCTGGCGCAACCTGTGCGGCGGTTTCGCACTCTCGCAATCTGAACGGGTCGATCAACCTCCGTCTCCTACTGTCGGAGTCCATCAATTCGGCGACCAGCGCCGTGCCCTTTTATTTCCAGCAAACCCTCGGCGGATCGGACATCAACGGCGCGATGTCGCTCGGCAGCTATCAGGACTACCGGTTTCGCGCGCCGAACCTTTTGTTGTTCCAGGAAAGTTTCGAGCACTCGATCTGGGGCCCGTTTGGACTGAAGTTCATGGCCGATGAAGGGCGCGTCGCCCTGACGCGCGGCGATCTGGGATTCGACCACTTCCGGCACAGTTACGCTGGCGGGCTGACGCTGCGGGCCGGCGGATTCCCGATGGTTTCGATCATGTTTGCATGGGGTGGGCCGGAGGGGCATCACAACATCTTCAACATGAACTCGTCGCTGCTCGGCGGATCGGCGCGGCCGTTGTTGGATTGAAGGCGCGCGGTTAAAGCCCTGTTCTTCCATTGACGCCTACTCGCGGTGCCGAAGCGACGCCCTTCCACGCTCCAATTTTTTCTACGCTGAGATGATTGCCCGCTTGGGCGGCTCGCTTCTGCTGCACAGGAATCCGCCAAAGATACATGGCTGCATACGCGCGCCAGGGACGCCACGGCTCCGCGTAGCGCTCAAGTTCGCGAGCGCTGGTCAGCGAGAGAGCGCGCAAGAGTCCGAGATCGCTGGAAGGAAACGCGTCAGGCTCGCCCAAGGCACGCATGGCAACGTATTGCGCGGTCCATTGACCAATGCCGGGAATTTCACAGAGCCGCCGCAGAAATCCCTCCGAGTCGACGACTCCCTCGAACTTGATCTTGCCTCTCGCGACCGCACGAGCGAGCGAACGAATGGTTTCTGCCCGAGCGCCCGTCAACCCGATGGACGCTAGCTTTGCAGTCGACAGATTCTCGGGAGAAGGAAAAAGGTGCGTCAGGCCTTTGGGGCCGGCAAACGGTCTTGCCGAAAGCGCTGGTCATGCGTCCGGCAAGAGCGGTCGCGCCTTTGACCGTAACCTGCTGGCCGAGAATGGCGCGGACCGTAAGTTCAAACGGGTTCCAGCAGCCGGGGACGCGGAGCCCAGGATCGGCTTGCACGCTCGCGGCCAGCGCGGGCTCGTTGCGCAAAGTTTTGACGATAGACGTCCAATCGGCGCTGAGATCGAACATCGCGCGAATTCGTTCGACAATGTGGAAGAGCGAACGAGGTTCCGGAAAATCAATGCGCACGAGAAGCGCATCGTGGGACTGATCGGGAGAAACTTCGAAGTGTCCTTCGTATCCGTTGGTCGCGATGGTGCGACGATAGGCAGAACCTTCGACCAACTCGACGCCCGGCGTCGCGCGAGCGGCGAGAAACTCCAGCATCCCCTGCCAGTGATACGGCGGGCGAAAATGAAGGCGGAAGAGATATTGATTGCCAGGCTGGATCGCCTTCTGCCGCACCAGCTTTCGGATCTGCGTTGGCGTGCGGTGGTAGACGTTGTGAATACCGGCGTTGAAGCGGCGCACGGAGCCGAATCCGGAGGCGATGGCGATCTGCTGCATCGGCAGCTTGGTTTCGTCGATCAGCTTCTTGGCAAAGTGCAAGCGGCGGGTTTGAGCGACTGCTGTGGGTGTCGCCCCGAGATGGCGAACGAACAATCGGCGCAAGTGGCGTGAGCCAACACCGAGACGTTCGGCAAGAAGCTCGACGCCGCCATCTTCGAGTCCACTCTCATCGATTAAGCGCAAAGCCCGCGAAACGGTGTTGGAGGTTCCCAGCCACGCCGGCGTGCCCGGGCAACTCTCCGGGCGGCAGCGAAGGCACGGGCGAAATCCAGCTTCCGCAGCGGCAGCCGCACTCGGAAAATATCGGACGTTCTTTTCTTTCGCGGTGGGAGCAGGACAGATGGGGCGACAGTACACGCCGCTGCCGACCACTCCGATATAAAACTTGCCATCGAAGCGCGGATCGCGCGATAGCCGCGCGCGCGAACATACCTGCGAGTCCAGAGTCATCAAGTCGGGCACCCTGCCAGTCGATTCATCATAGTCGTCTCTTCCCCAAATTCTGGACGTTTTCGGACCGCTCTCCAAGATTGACTTGCGCTCGAGCAGCGAGGTCCGGAAACGTCCAGCCCAATGGGATCGAAGTCCGTAAATGTCCACCTCGGCGGCATCCATTTCGCTAAGGTCGGAGATACAGCGCGCCGCTTGGGTTAGGGTCAGGGATCGGGGGTCAGTGATTAGGGGCCAGTATTCGCGGTCAGTGGGAAGCGGCCAGTGATCTTTGCCGCTACTATCAGCCACGATTCACCGGACACTGATCACTCTATCGGTGCTTGTTATGGCTTGGCGGGTTCGTCATTGCATTGAGTGTCCGAAGTGCGGCACGCGCTATCTGATCGGGTTCAGTCCGTACCGGAATGGTTCCTATCTGATACCGATGGCTCGGGGTGCGTGGAAAGAGTGGACGCTGTACTGTTCCTGCGGCTCGCCTCACAGGCCGAGTCGCTGGAGCTGGGATGAACTGAAGGCCTATGAAGTTTCGGCCTCGGCTCACGTTCGCGGCTATGGCGCACCGCACGAGATTGTCGCGATTCGGCGAGCACAATTCTAAACGCGATCGATCAGGTTGAATTCGCCCGCCGTTTGAGCGCATCCACCGTCCCCAGCTGACCTTAGCGCCGCTTTCCGCGTGTTTTCTGCTGGGTCTTCCCTTTTGTTTTCTTCTGTCCGAACACCCGCGCGAAGATCTTGTCGACATTTTTTAGTTGGCGCGAGAGATCGAACGCATATTCGATCTGCTTGCGCGGAACCTTATCGGTGATGGTCTTGTCGGCGAGCACCAGCTGATGGAAGTCGAGGCCCTCCTTCCAGGCGCGCATGGCGTGGGATTGGACCAGGCGGTAGGCGTCTTCCCGGCTGACGCCGTGTTCGACCAGGTCCAGCAGAAGCTGCCCGCTGAAGATCAGCCCGCGGGTACTCTCCAGATTCGCGCGCATACGCTCGGGATAGACGAACATCGTGTCGATGACGTTAGTGGTCTTCGTCAGAAGATAATCGGCCAGCGTAGTCGAGTCCGGCAGGATCACGCGTTCGACCGACGAATGCGAGATATCGCGCTCGTGCCAGAGGGCGACGTTCTCCAGCCCCGCTTGCGCATTGCTGCGGACCACGCGCGCCAGTCCACTGATCTGCTCCAGCGTCACGGGATTCCGCTTGTGCGGCATCGCCGACGATCCCTTCTGCTTCTCGCTGAAGAACTCTTCGGCCTCGCGTACCTCCGTCCGCTGCAGGTGCCGAACTTCAGTCGCAATCTTGTCCAGGGTCGAGGCAATCACGGCCAGCGTGCCGAGATAATGAGCGTGACGGTCGCGCTGGATCACCTGCGACGAGACTGCGGCCGCTTTCAATCCCAGGCGGGCGCAGATCTTCTCCTCGAGCTCCGGCGTGAGGTGCGCGAAGATTCCCACCGCTCCTGAGAACTTTCCCACGCGCATGTCTTCGGCTGCGGCCATAAAGCGCGTTATATTCCGTTGCGTCTCCGAATACCAGTTGGCCAGCTTGAATCCGAATGTGATCGGCTCGGCGTGGATGCCATGCGTGCGGCCGACCATGGGCGTGTCTTTGAACTCCCATGCCCGGCGTTCGAGCACCTCAGAGAGGCGCTGCAAGTCTTGGGCGATGACTTGTGATGCTTGATGGATGAGCAGGGCCTGCGCGGTGTCGACGACATCGTTGGACGTGAGGCCGTAGTGGAACCAGCGGGCGTGCGGCCCGACGATCTCGGCTACCGCGGTCGTGAACGCGATGACGTCGTGACGGACCTCAGCCTCGATCTCGTGGATGCGCTCGACCCGGAAGTCGGCGCGTTCGCGGATGGCTTTGGCCGCGTCTTTCGGGACGAATCCGGCTTCGGCCAGGGTCTCGGTAGCGGCGACTTCGACAGCGAGCCAGGTGCGGAAGCGATTTTCGTCGCTCCAGATGCGTGCCATCTCGGGACGGGTGTAGCGGGGAATCACGGTTGGGCTCCTGTCCGATGTGGACTAAGGATTCTAAATGGATGGCGGGAAATCGTGCTAGGGCACCTACCACAGGGGTACAGAACCGCTCAGGGTAACCCCAAACAGAAGCCCCACCTCCCCAAAAATACGTGGCGAAGTGGGGCTTCGCGCGATTGCCCCCTCGGCAGATCGCGGCGGCTCGTGTGCAATTGATTTGCATTATATCGTTATACGATATAATATCCATAGCCTATCGGAGCACGATACAATCCGGGGATGACACAGCTCTCCCTGGCCGATTATCGGGCTCTGGCCGAGTTCCGGTATCAGATTCGCGAATTTCTGCATTTCAGCGAGCGCGCCGTACAGGCGGCTGGAATCGAGAAACAGCAGTATCAACTCATGCTGGCGATCAAAGGGATGCCGGTGGGAATGCGGCCGCGAATCCGGGAACTGGCGCACCGGATGCAGATCCAGCATCACAGCGCGGTGGAATTAATCAACCGGCTCGAGGCCGGCGGTTACGTTCGTCGCGAGCGCGCGCAGGACGACCGGCGGGAGGTGTTGCTCGCGCTGACGGCCAAAGGGGAACGGGTGCTGGCAGAGTTGGCGTCGCATCATCATGAACAACTGCGAACAGCTGGACCCAGGCTGTCGGCTGCGCTGCGGCGGGTGATGACGGCAAAGAAAAGAGGAGGCACGGAATCGGCACCAGACGGCAGGAAACGACTGCGGGAGCGAAATCCCGCTTGATATCTCCGCTTTTCTCCGCGCCAGAGCACCGCTCTTCCGCAGCTCCGCGATGACAACGGCCAGTAATGCAGTAACTCCCACGCCTACGGGCGCATCGCCGCTCTTGCCGCCACCGGCGCAGTTTCGCATTGTGCTGATTTCGTTTCTTGCGGCGGGAGTTGGGCTTATCGCTGGACTGGTTGCATACGTGCTCTACAAGCTCATCGGGTTGTTCACGAATCTCTTCTTTTTTCATCAATGGTCGACGACATTCCGAAGTGTAGGGTCGCATCACTTCGGACCGTGGGTCATTCTGGTGCCCGTGATTGGCGGCCTCATCGTCGGGGTGATGGCGAAGTACGGATCCTCCAAGATCAAGGGACATGGCATTCCGGAGGCGATGGAAGCGGTATTGACGAACCGCAGCCGTATTGAGCCAAAGGTCGCACTTCTCAAGCCGATTTCCGCCGCGATTGCGATCGGGACGGGTGGGCCGTTTGGCGCGGAGGGCCCGATCATTCAAACGGGTGGAGCGATTGGCTCGCTGGTAGGACAGGTGCTGCACACGACCGCGGTCGAGCGGAAGGTATTGCTGGCATGCGGCGCGGCAGCGGGAATGTCGGCGACCTTTAACACTCCGATCGCCGGAGTCATTCTCGCGATCGAGTTGCTGCTGTTTGAATTCAAGTCGCGGTCGTTTATTCCACTGGTTATTGCCAGCACGCTGGCTACCGCAGTTCACATGCAGTTGCTTGGGCCCGGGCCAATGTTTCAGGTCGGGCTGATGGACTTCGGGATTCCCCACGCGTTGCTCTTCTATCTCGCGCTGGGGCCGATCTGCGGTCTGGCGGCGGTGGTGCTGAGCAAGACTCTTTATTGGGTGGAAGATTTCTTCGAGGAGCTTCCATTTGACGCGTTGTGGTTCCCGGCGATTGGCGCACTGGCGCTGGGGATCATCGGCTACTTCGTGCCGCGGGTCTTCGGAGTGGGATATGACACGATCGGTGACATCCTGAACGGACAACTCGCGTGGAAGCTGCTGCTGATCGTGATGGCGGCGAAGTTTGCCGCGCTAGTGATTTCACTGGGATCGGGCACGTCGGGCGGTTTGCTGGCGCCGACGTTCATGTGGAGTGCGGCCATGGGCGCGCTTTTCGCGATTATTGGAAATCATGTTTTTCCCAGCGCTCATCTGTCGCCGGGAGCATTCGCGCTGGTAGCGATGGGGGCTGTATTTGGGGCGGCATCGCGAGCGACGTTCTCTTTTATCATTTTTGCATTCGAGATCACGCGCGATTACAACTCGGTGCTGCCGCTGATGCTGGTGTCCGTAATCGCCGACGGGATTGCAATGCTGTTCATGCCGCGGAGTTCGATCATGACGGAAAAACTGGCGAGGCGCGGACTCCGCGTACATCAGGATTACGAGGCGGATGTGCTGGCACAGGCCACGGTGGCCGAAACGATGGAGCAGGACGCTCCTGTAATCGCGGCGGGAACAAAGGTGGGAGAAGTGGCCGAGCGGATTGCGCGCCACGATCCGGCGGTAGCGCGTCACGAGGCGCTGTTAATTGTGGATGGTGGGGGCAGACTGGCTGGGATTGTTACGCGAGGCGACATTTTGCAGGCGCTGGACACGGATTCCTCCGGCGCGATCACAGTCGAGGCTGCGGGAGCCACGAATCTCGTGGTCGCGTATCCGGATGAACCGGTCTCCGAAGCAGCGGCAAAGTTGTTGCGGTTCGACATCGGACGCTTACCGGTCGTGGATCGCTCCGACGAGCATAAAATCGTTGGATACCTCGGACGGGCTGCGATCCTCGCGGCCCGTATGCGAAGCTTTCAAGATGAAAACATCAGGGAGCCGGGATGGCTGCACAGGTCCAGATGAATTCGGAAGATGAAGCCGGGATTCGGCTGGCAAGTTTGATTCTCGAACCAGCACGCGGCTGAAAAACATGAGAGTCCAAGTATAATAAGTAATAGTTTTATGACTCTTGGACGAATTGGGTGTGCTCTGGCCGTCGTAGCGGTTTTCTGCGTTCTGGGGATTTTCTTTTTTCCGGCAATGCAGGGCCCGTATTCCGTGGTGCATGGGCCGGTTACAGCGCTTCTGGCGGCGCGGGCGGCGGCTGGTTTGCGGAGTGCGATCATGCACTCCGGCTTGAACGCGCTGCGAATCTGGCTCAGTTATGCTCTCGTCCTGATTTCTTGGGCGGCGGGTTCGATTGCAGAGTTCGATGCGGGCAGCCTGTCCGCCGGATACAATCGCATTCTTCGCTGCTGATTCCCTTCGAGTAGTCGCTTCCAAACAACTCAGTTCTGTGTCGCAGTCGCGGAAGGGACTTTGTCCGTGTGGTCGTCTCTTTCATGGCTGCTGACGTTGAGCAAGTCCTTCCGCCATTTCAGACTTAACTCTATTTGAGGAGGATTCGAGTGACACACAGGAATTGGAAGTCATTAGCGCTCGTCACAATTTTTGGGGGTGCGTTGTCGTTTTCCGGGTGCAGCAAGAAAGTAGCTCAAGCGACACCGCCACCGCCACCGGCGCCGCCGACACCGACCGCAACGCTGGCAGCGAACCCTGATGTTATTCAGCAGGGACAAACGACGACATTGACCTGGCAGACAAACAACGCCACCGACATCCATATTGACGGGCTGGGCACACTCCCGGCATCGGGGTCGAAAACCGTTACGCCAAGTGCATCGATGACATACAACCTGGTCGCCAAAGGACCTGGAGGAACGCAGGACGCGTCGACCCGGGTAACGGTCAACGAGAGGGTTGCCGCGGCCATTCCGTCACCGTCGGACGAGGACCTGTTCGCCAGAAATGTAAAAGACGTGTTGTTTGACTACGACAAGGCTGATATCCGGATGGACCAGGCGCCCACCGCGCAGGGAGATGCGTCCTTTCTGCTACAACACCCAGCGATCAAAGTGGTTGTGGAGGGTCATTGCGACGACCGCGGGTCGGAGGAATACAACCTTGCGCTGGGAACCAGCCGGGCAGAAGCCCTGAAGAGCACATTGCTGCAACAAGGTATTTCGGCTGACCGCATCAAGACGATCAGTTACGGAAAGGAAAAACCGTTCTGCACGCAGGAGAACGATCAATGCTGGGCGCAGAACCGGGTCGACCACTTCGCAATGGCTCGCTGACCGCTGACAGGCGGCCCGGACCAAGGGCCGCCTGTGTACTCCTTCCGCTGGATTGAAACCTGAGGTTAACTTTCCGCATATTATGAGTGGGTTCATCGAACTCGAATTGCAAGGGCACGACATGGCAGAGCGAAAGCATTTCAATTTCCGCTACTATCTCCGGCAGCAACCGGTAATGCTGGCCATGTTGTCGGCGGCGCTTGTAGTTTTCTTTCTGTTCGTGAGCGGGCTGTCGCAGGTGTATCACGCTCAGCGGCAGGCCCTGGGAAACCGCTGGTTCAACCGCGGCGTTGCCGATCTGAATTCCAACAGTTTTGCCGCGGCGGTCACTGATTTTCGCACCGCACTGCTCTATTCGCGCGACGATTATCCCTATCAACTGAACCTGGCCGAGGCGTTGATCGGGATGAAGCACACCGGGGAAGCGTCGGCGTACCTGCTCAACCTGTGGGATCGAGAACCGGAAGACGGGCTGGTCAACCTGGAACTGGCGCGCATCGCGGCGCAACAGAGGCAGACGAAAGAAGCAGTGCGCTATTACCACGATGCCGTATACGCGGTCGTGGCCTGGAGAGCATGACTGGAAGCGGAGGGATGCGCGCTTTGAGCTCATCGAGCTCTTGCTCAAGATCGGCGATAAGGCGCAGGCCCAGGCGGAGTTGATTGCCCTTTCAGAAAACGTGGGCGAGGATCCCACGCAACAGGAGCGCATTGGCGATTTGTTTCTGCGCGCCGAGGATTACGATCACGCGCTTGCCGCGTACCGCGTGAGTTTGCGGTCGGACAAGCATAATGAGGCTGATCTCGCAGGCGCCGGGTACGCCGCCTTTCAGCTTGGGCAATATCCTTTGGCGCAACACTACTTGGAGGCTGCAGTGGCCTACGATCCGCACGACTCGCAGAGCGCCGAGCGGCTGAAGATGACGGAGATGGTGCTGCAGATGAATCCTTTCCGCCGGCAGATTTCAGCAGAGGAGCGCAGCCGGATCGTGATCGACGACTTTGCGATTGCAGGTCAGCGGCTGAAGACCTGCGCCGTCCCCAAGAGTGCCTCTCCCCGGGGAGGAACATCACCGGCAAGCCTGGCCGACGAATGGGCAGAGATGAAGTCGAAAATGACGGAGGCGAGGCTGCGGGCAAATCCAGAACTGGTGGATTCCGC
The DNA here is from genome assembly GCA_963700225.1 of uncultured Acidobacteriota bacterium. Classification (GTDB taxonomy): domain Bacteria; phylum Acidobacteriota; class Terriglobia; order Terriglobales; family Acidobacteriaceae; genus Sulfotelmatobacter. The sequence goes on along the minus strand of CAVOWU010000002.1, from coordinate 1,820,772 downwards.
GATGGACCTGGTGTTTCGTATCGAGCGCCAGACCAGCATTCTGTGCGGGCCTCCGGCGGGCGAGGACAAGGCGCTGCTGCTAATCGCAAAATCACAAGGGAGTTAGAGTGGACTTGCAATCCAACACGGAAATGGAAGTACTGGAGGACAAGAGATCGTTGCCGCCGCAGCCGGCGGTGACGGTTTCTGCTCGGAGAGCGCTGTGGCGAACCGTGTTCCGAGAAGACCGGTTCTTTCTGGTCTTGTCTGTATTCATCGGAATTTTCTCCGGATTGTCGGTAGTGTGTTTCCGTTTTGCGATTGACTGGGCACGTCTCTACTTGTTGGGGACGGGGACCGTGCTTTCCACCTCGCGACTGCTGCTGGCGCCGAGCCTCGCGGGGCTCGTCATCGCGTTCCTGGTAATTCATTTCTTCCCGACGACTCGCGGAAGCGGCGTCAATCAAACCAAAGCGGCGCTGTACATCTACAACGGACACATTCCGTTTCGGACCGCAGTCGGGAAGTTCATCACGGCTGCGCTTGCCATTGGGTCGGGACATTCGCTGGGCCCAGAAGATCCCTCGCTGCAAATCGGAGCGTGTCTCGCCTCCGTGCTGGGACGAAAAATGCGGCTGTCGCGCGACCGTATGCGACTGATCGCTCCGGTGGGGGCGGCGGCGGGATTGGCAGCCGCCTTCAATGCTCCCATTTCCGCAGTGCTGTTCGTGATTGAAGAGGTGATCGGACGGTGGACGGCGGGCATTCTGGGTTCTGTCGTTTTGTCCGCCGTTTCGAGTGTTGTCGTCATGCGGTGGTTCCTGGGATCGGAATCGCTGTTTCGGATCCCGGTGGTTGAGTTGAAGCGGCCATCGGAACTGCTGGCCTACGCAATTCTCGGCGTTGCCGGCGGCCTGGCTTCGGTGGCATTCTCGAGCGGAATTGCCACGATGCGCCCGTGGTGCAAATCACTGCCGCGGTGGACTCAGTACATTCAACCGGCGATTGCCGGACTGCTGATCGGAGTGATCGCGGTGCTGGGCGCCCCGCAAGTGATGGGTGCCGGATATGAGTACATCGATCAGGCGATGCACGGGCAGTTCACCTGGCAGTTTCTCGCGATGCTGGCGGGATTGAAGATCATTGCCACGCTGCTTTCCTTCACCAGCGGGACGCCGGGCGGAATGTTCGCACCGACACTATTTATCGGCGCGATGCTGGGAGCGGCCGTGGGCGGAGCGCAGCACGCATTGCTGCCGCATCTGACGGGATCTCCGGGAACGTATGCCCTGGTTGGTATGGGAGTGCTGTTCGCGGGATTCCTGCGGGTGCCGATGACGTCGGTCTTCATGGTGCTGGAGGTCAGCGGCAATTATTCGATCATCGTCCCAGTCATCGTGGCCAACACTTTCGCCTACGTGATCGCGCGCGGGCTGCAGCCGATGGCGATTTTTGACTTGTTGACGCGGCAGGACGGGCTTGGACCTGCCCTCGATGGAAGAACAGCGTGAAGAAGACGTCTTGCATGTCGAAGATGCCATGCAGGAAGTGGAAGATCCGGTTCTCGATGCGAACGAAACCGTGGATCAGGCGCTGCAAAAGGCCGAACGCGCCGCGAACGATCAACTGCTGGTTCGGTTGAATCCCAGCGGTTGGAACCTGGTCAGCAAGCAACACCTGCAGGTAATGGCAAGCGAAGGCAAAGGCGCGGCGAGTTTGGCGCCCCTGCTGCCAATTCTGCACGTTCCTTATCTTCATCCCGATCACCCGTTGGAAACGGCTTTGCGCTACGTCGACCGGTGGCCGCTTGTGCCAGTGGTAAGCCGCGCGGACTTCCGTCTACTGGAAGGAGTTGTTTCGCAGCGAGATGTCCTCGCGCGGTACCGGGAGTTCGGCGAGGGCTAGCCGCGCTCTTCCGTGTCCTCCACCAACCGCTATGACTGCGGGCCACTTTCCTATTTATGAAAAAGCTTCCGGTTACGATCGCGCGAGATCCGCACTTGAAAATCGCCGCCCGGATTCGGTAAGCTTCCCTCATTCCACGAAGGCATTTATAGGGAGAGTTGTATCCATAAGGCTATGGCGAAAGAGCTATTCTTTCCCGGAAGTCGCGCCCGGAAGCGGCCGGCGCACGTCCATGCCAAGCCAAGCTCTGCCCGTTGTTGTCGATGCCTCCCATTCAGAACGCTGAAGTAGACAAAATCTAAATTCCAAGCTTTTGGCAGTGGGGAGAGAGACCATGGCAAGTTCTTCGATCAGGTTTATTGTTCTTAGTGTCGTCGCATTGGCGCTGACCGTGCAGGCCTTCGCGCAAGGCGGCGCCACCGGAGCCATCACGGGGACCGTGCAGGATCCGAGCGGGGCCGTGGTAGCCAACGCCGACGTGCGGATCACAAATCAGGAAACAAATGTGCTGGAGAGGTCGGTGAAAACCGGGACTGATGGAGCATTCACTGCGCCGCTGCTGCCAGTAGGAACGTACAGGGTCAGCATTCAGTCGGTTGGCTTCGCGGAAGGAAAGATCTCGGACGTGGTGGTCCGCGTTACCGAGACAACGCGAATGACCGCGAAGCTGACAACGCAGTCCGTGCAGCAAAAAATTGAAGTGCAGGCGGAAGTGCAGACGGTGGACACGAGCGATGCGACGACAGGCGAAGCGGTCGAGAGCAACACGATCCGGGCGCTGCCGCTGGCCACTCAGAACTTCCAGCAGTTGCTGACTTTGTCGACCGGCGCGCAGAGCGAATTGAACGCCGCGGCGCAACTGGGTCGGGGCCAGGTACGCATTCAGGTGAACGGGCAACGCGAAGACAATAATAACTATTTAATTGAAGGCGTCAGCGTAACCGATTACAACGTCGCGGAACTGACGAATACTCCTCTGCCGAATCCAGACGTCATCCAGGAATTCAAGGTGCAAACGTCGCTCTATGACGCCAGCCAGGGACGCAACGGCGGCGGGAACATTAACGCGATTCTGAAATCAGGGACGCTGGATTTCCACGGCGACGCCTATGAATTTTTCCGCAACACGGTGTTGGATGCGAACGAGTATTTCCTGAAGGGCAGCGGATCGCCGCGGCCCGTGATTCAGCAGAATATTTTCGGAGGAAGTTTGGGTGGCCCGGTGAGTCCCGGAGGAAAGCTGGGATTCTTCTTCATCAATTATCAGGGCACGCGGCAGAGGAGTGGAGATTCACCGGGAACCTTGATCAGCACGTTCATTCCTTATATTCCGGCGGCAGACAGAGGAACGAGTCCAGCGGCGGAGGCGAGCCTGGCCGCGGATTTCGGAGTGCCGACTGCCGATCCAGTGGCCGTAAGTCTGCTGGCGTTTCAGAGCAACCAGTTTGGAGCGCCTGCGAACGGATATCTGTTCCCTCTTCCGAGCACTGTTCCTGCCGGAACCTTGCCAGGGAATCTCGTTCAGTTCACAGTCAGCAAGCCCGGAAAGTTCACCGACGATCAGTTCACGGCGAATTGGGATCATGAATTCCGCAATTCCAAGGACTCGGTTGCGGCCCGCTTCTTCTACTCGGATTCGGAGCAGGACATTCCTTTTGGCGCTGGAGGCTTGCAGGCTTCGCTGGGCGGCGCGGCCAGCGGAACCGATCTGAACTTCCCCTATCAGCTGCCAATTCACGACCGGTTGTTCATCATTTCGGAGACTCACGTTTTTTCACCGCGCCTGGTCAACGATTTTCGCTTCGGGCTGGTTCACATTAACAACACCGCAATTAACGTGAATCCGGTAACTGTGAGCGACGCTGGGATCGATCGGCCGACCGATAATCTGACTAGCAGCATCTATAAATTCACGTTTCTGACTTCGGGATTTCAGTTCGGACCAACGCCGCAGGCAAACCAGGCGCAAGATCAAAACAACTACAACTTTGTGGACAACCTGAGTTGGGTTCATGGCGCACACACGCTGACGTTTGGCGGGCAATACGTTCGCGTCAGGCTGACCAAACAGTTCCCGCAGGTTTTCAACGGGCAACTTTTCTTCACCCAAACGGGGGCAACGTCCGACTTCGGCAATTTTGTCGGCGGCACGCCGGAATTCAGCTTTGGCGGCGGCGGTGTCTACAACCACGCCTACAAGCAGAGCAACTCCTCAATCTTTGCGCAGGATGACTGGAAGGCGACTTCAACTTTGACAGTTAATGCCGGACTGCGTACGGAGTTTCTGGGTGCGTGGACTGACGGCGATTGCCACATCGGAAATCTCGAATCAGACCTGACGAAATCAGGGACGTATCCGTTTATCTATCCAAGCTGCGTCGATAAATTGGGCGTCTCCGGACTCACTGGGACCGCGGCCGGATCGACATTCAAGAACAGCGTATCGACCGGGTTGGGACCGCGCGTGGGATTTGCGTGGGATGTAATGGGACGCCACACCACCACGGTGCGCGGAGGGTATGGCATCTACTATGTACGCGAAGACGTTGGGGCAGTCGACCAGTTGAGTTTCCAGTCCCCGTTCATCCCGATCGTATTTTTCGGACAGACGCCCGGATTCACGATGTCGGACTTCTTCACCGGAACACCTGCGGTCAATCCCAACGCCGTTCCGGCGGCTGGACAACTGTCGGGCGCGTGGTTGCCTTGCCTGGCGCAGTTGACCAGCTTTCCGGATACCAATGGAGCGGCAACCTACGGAGGATGCACGGGGCCCGGCGTCAACTCGACGCAAAACCTGTTTGTCCTCGAGGTGCCGCGGCATTTCGTAGTGCCCAACACGCAGCAGTGGAACCTGACCGTACAGCGGGAACTCGGGAAAAACTGGGTGCTGGAAGCGGGATACGTTGGAACCCGGGGCATCCACTTGCGCGAAACGCGCGACGCAATCCAGTCGGTGAACGCCAGTCCGGCGAATCCGTTCACGGTCACCGACACCAGCGGCAACAGCTACACGATCACCACCAATACTTTTGCGAATGCCATTGCACGCACGCCCACGCCGGGACTGAACGGCTACAGCGGGTATCAGATTTTCGCGAACGATGCGTACTCGATCTACCATGCCCTGCAAGCAACCTTGTCGCGGCGCTGGAACCAGAGTTATTTCCAGGCGGCGTACACCTTCTCGAAAAATATCGACGCCACGTCAACGGGAAACACCGCGTTCAATACTGCGTATAACGATCAGAGCAACATCAATGCGTCGCGAGGCATTTCTGACTTCAACCGTCCACATCGGCTCTCGGTCAGCTATGCGTATGATCTGCCGATTTTCCGGCATGCAACCGGCATGAGGTGTGCCGCATTTGGCGGATGGCAAGTTAGCGGAGTCTCGATCTTTCAGACGGGATTGCCGTTCTCGATCTACGATTCGAGCGCGGGAACTGGGTTCCTGGGACAAGGCAGCACTCCGCTGCTCGGGGCCAGCCTCGCGCCGGGAGCAACCATTGGCAGCGGTCTGGCCACCGGCGATCTGCACCAGCGCGTGGCGAACGGGTATTTGAATCCGTCAGCGTTTACGCCAGCGTCGTTGCTGTATCCCACGCAGTGCGCTTCCGATCCAACCGGAAACTTCTGCACCACTGGGTTCGGAGATCTGGGACGCAATCTGTACCACGGACCGTTCCAGCAAAACTGGGATGTGTCGTTCCTGAAGCACTTCAAGATTGGAGAGCGGCAAGACGTGCGCTTTGCTGCCGACTTCTTCAATCTATGGAACCACGTGAACTTCGCGGACCCGACGGTCACGGATATCGAACAGTATCTGGCGAATCCGACCAGCAGCCCGTTTGGCAAGATCGTACAGACCAACGGCAACCCGCGGTTGATTCAGTTCTCGTTGCGGTGGGCGTTCTAAGCGAGTCGCAGCAAGGCTGAAACCAGTGCCCTGCCCTTGTCCTCCGTTACTTGGAGGACAGGGCGGGGCTTTTGATTTTCCTCGCAGTCGCACAAAGTCAGCCGCCTGACGCGACCCGTCCCGCGCGTTACGGTTTCAACGACGCGACAAAGGCGGCAATGGCAATCATGTCGTCGAGCGTGAGCTTCGTCACCTGCGGGCGCATCTGCCGTGAAGCCACTCCCGCACGGGCGCCGGATTGAATGTCATACATCTGTCGAACGATATAGCTCGGCGAACGGCCGGCGATGCCCGGAACGTTGCCGCTGCCGCGCAATCCCGGCCCATGGCACTTGGCGCATGCGACCGTCTTGCCGCCGTCTCCGGTGGTCGCGAGCAGCTTCCCTTTTGCGATGCTGCCCTCTGGAACGTATGCGACGAATCCGGAAGTGTCATCGCGCAGTTCGGTCCGCTCCACATTCTCCGGAGTCTCGATGATGCGTTGGCCGATCGGTTCGGTATCAGCGGGATTCGAGGGCACCAGCATCCATCCCGCAACGTGAGTCTTAGGGACGGTTGACGTTTCAACCACGCGGATCCATGGCTTCGGATGCAGCTCCGAAAAATACTGCGCTGCGGCATGGATTTCCTGAGGGGTAGCTTTGGTTTCGAACGCGATCATTGCAGCCACAGGTTTGTGCAGCGGCTCAGAGCTTTTGCGCACGCCGCTCTTAAAATCGGCAATCTGGCGGACGATGTATCCAGCGGACAAACCGGCGAGATTGGCATTCTCCGGACGCCCTTCCCCGTTCGGCAGGTGGCAATACCCGCACGCATAGATCTCGGGCTTTCTCCCGTGAGCAACGATCTCCGGCATCGCCGGATGTCCCGACGGATGCCAATCGGGAACAAAGAAGAGATCCTCAGTCTGCGCGATCGTGAATGCGGCGTCGCTATTTGGGAGATGTCGGGGCTTGTCATCCGGCTGCGGAGCCGCGGCGTCGGAGGCTGGGTTAAGAGAGTAAGCCCAATAGGGAGTACTTTGCGGAGGGCTTTGGGCTAGGCCAATGATGGCGAGAAACAGAAAAACGAGAGATAGCGATATAAACGGGAAGTGGCGATGCATCTTTCATACTCTAAACTCTTGGCACTCATTTGAGTGAGCGGTGTTGCGTCAAAGGCAGCGACTGGAGGACTGGCTCCTTCACGCCCGCAGAAACGAGCGCTTGAGTTTCCGGAACCTTCCGTAGGCCGGTTTCCACTGATATACAATGCCTTGCATGGAAATGCACGTGACGAAGCCTGAGGGCTACTGGCGATCGGCCTCGGCGCAATTACTCGGCTTCTTTGTACTCTGCTTTCCCTACCATCAGTCCCTTCTATTCGCGGGGATGAGCGGGATGATCTCCGTCCTCCTGCTTGCCTTCCTGCTCATATTCGTGGTTTCGCACTCGCAGTCGATCAGCCGCGTCATTTCCGCCTGCCTGAAGGCCCTCCCGCCGTCGTGGATGGTTCCAACCTTGGACCGGAGAGATCGTTGGACTGGCGCGCCATTGTATGTGCTAGCTCGCGGCCCAAGTCTCGCTCCTTCCTTCCAGCGTCCTCCTCCGCTCTTTTCCTGATTCCAGTGGCTTAGAAGCGCATGGCTATCTCTTGTGGCCATGCATGCGCTTTTCTTCCCACGGTTCTCCGGGCCATCGTCCCGGAGGGAAAAGGTGTCCTATGGCTGAAATTCATAAGCCCGACTTTGACCCCCGGCATCCCGGCGGCAGCGGCGATATTCGCTTTCTGCTGAGCTCTCTCTTGCTGGTCTTCATGCTTTTCTTCGGCTACCAATACATTTCGCAGCCCAAACCATCCGCGCCGATTTCTAGCAGTCAGATGCAGTCGCAAATGGTTCATGCGGAGATTGCCAAAGGGTCCTCGCCGGTGGCTGGCGGTCAGTCCGTCGCATCTCCGGGCAATTTTGGCTGGTTAACATTCATAGCCAAACCGCTTTACCTCGCACTGCGCTTTCTCCACGATCATGGCATCGGCAACTGGGGCTGGTCGATCATCGTTCTAACCGTGATCTTCAATCTCATGATTATTTGGCCGCGAATGATGTCGATGGAATCCTCTTTGAAGATGATGCGCATTCAACCCAAGGTCGACGCTCTTAAGAAACGTTACGCACACCTCAAACTCAACGACCCGAAGCGGGCAGAAATGAACGCGGAGATGATGGCTCTCTACCAAACCGAGGGGGCGAATGTGTTTGGCGGTTGTCTGCCCTTGCTTTTGCAAACGCCATTGTTATTTGCCTATGTCAGTGTGCTTCGGAACGCCTGCCGAGTTGCACCAGGCGAACTGGCTATGGCTCACTGACCTCTCGTTGCCGGATCCACTGCACATTTTGCCTCTCCTTATCACTGGGAGCATGATTCTGACGCAGTGCATTACGCCCACGCCAGGCATGAGTTCCTCTCAGCGATGGATGTTCGCCATTCTGATGCCCGTGGTCATGGGTTTTTCTCTGTGGCATTACGCTTCGGGACTTTCGTTGTACTGGGTCACCGGCAACATTATCAACTTGCTTATCCAGTTTGCGATCAATCGCAGCAAGTTGGGGAAGGAAATGCACGCCCTTGCCGCCGCGCGGACGAAGATAATCCCAGGGACCAACGAGAATTGAGGATAGACACTTGCCCCTAGTTCCAGGTCTCCTGTTGTTTTACAAATGGAGCGCTCGCCCTCGGCGCAGAGGGATTTACCGCTATGGCGTCGTGACGAGTTCCCGCTTTTGCAACACAGCAAGTCCACAATGAGATTCAGTCCAGTGGAAGTTGGCGGTTCCGCGACATGATCGTTGGTCTAAACTCGCCCTTTTCACTCATTGACCATTCCACGTCCCGCGATCAGAAAATCCGCACGACTGCCAGGGTTCGTCTCCATATAGATCGCGGTACTTGGCAGCCAGAGAGTTCGCCACTCGTTTTCGAAGTAATCTCCGTCCCGCTCCAGAACAGCTTGAAGGACAGTTGCCTCGTGACTTTCGACAAAGAAGCGGCAGTCATAAAGTGGTGTGATTCTGGGATGTAAAGAAGAGGTGCCCTCAACCACGACCGGGCCAGCTGCCAAATCGACTCTCCTGGCTCGCTGGCTGACCTCCATCCTTTCCCAGTCGAAGGGTAAGTATTCGCAGGAACCACTTACGGCGAGTTTCTCAACTGCGGACAGAAACGTTTGGTATCGGTAGAACGGAAATGGGAACGCCGGAACGATTCTCGAAGGCCATTCCGACGGCGGCAGGAAGAAATCGTCCATCGGCATGCACTCAATCCCGAGTCCGGCGACCAAGGTCGATTTCCCAGAGCATGGAAGACCATCTACCGCTATGAGTCTCGCTTCGCTCGACCTTATCAGTTCGTACGCTTGATCTGCTGAGATCGTTGGTGCGGGCATCGTGGTTTGGCGCAACTCATCATCGAAAGGCTTACGGAGCGATCGCCGTCAGTTGGCGAAAAATCGCCGTTTCACTCATTGACCCTGGATCGTACATTCTCAATGAATGAAAGCGCCCGTTAACAGTAGCTATCCGTGTTGCACTCCGGGATGGCTACCCCGTGAAACTCGCTTTTTTCTTTTGATACCACACTTGCCAGAGACGAAGGAAGAGCGCAAAAGTGACGGCGATGACCGCCCATGCGATGGCACGACCTAGAACGCAAGACGCGTGAGCACGCTCGAAACCTGAACCTCCGCATTGGTTTCACGGAAGCGCCGGCTCTCATCTGGTTATTTTGCCGATAGAGAGCACGTCTGTGGACGGTGCGGAGGTAACGGTCCGAGATGTCAGTGGGACGCTGTCGAAATACCGCGAACACAAAAGATGTCGGGGCTGCATCCGTCCACATATGAGCCGGATATTTCGGCGTGGATTGACTCTGTATTTGAATAGCAATAGATGACCGCGTTCAATTAGTGCTTAGCGTGAACAACATGGACGCCAGCGTGTCCGGGCGCAAGTCCTTGAACGGCCCCGCCGAACCTGGACGCGATCTCCTGAAAATTGATGTCTTCGATGGCACAAAATCCACGCGAGCGAAGAATCGCTGCAATGCCAGCTGGCTCGAAACGGCTGTCCGAACGTTCACCAATTTTCTTAAGCTGTTCGGCTCGTTCTTTTTCTATTTGCCTTAGCTCTTCCGAGAATGCCTCAGGAGGTTCCACGTAGTCGAACACGACCTCCGAGTTCTGGATTGACGATATGTAGTCGAGAGTGCGGCCGATAGCCTCTTGTGTCAGATATGGCACAACCCCGAGCCAGGTGAAAAACGCGGGCGAGTTCTGCTGAAAACCTGCGGCGACGAGTTTCTCTCCCACATCGTCCTGCTCGAAATCGACTGGCACGAGAATAAGCCATGGCGGAAGTCCGATTTGAGCTTCGGCTAGGCGCTCGCGTTTCCATGCCTGCGTCGCGGGGTGGTCCACCTCATAGATACGGATCTGTCGTGCGCCATGGGGATTCCGGAGAGCGAAAGTGTCGAGTCCTGCGCCAAGGATGACGATCTGCCGAACTCCTCTTTCGACTGCTATTGACAGAGCATCTTCCGCAATCCGGCTTCGCGCGGTGGTGAGCAGACGTCCGATGCTGGCCAAGGGGTGCTTGTTCGCAAATTGAAGGACATCCTTTTCGTCTTCACGTAGAATCTTCATGGCAAATGGGTCATCGAGGATTGCGCCACGATCGAGCACCTGATGAGCAGCTCGTTGTCGGGCGATCATCAGGGCTGTGCGGCTGGGTTCATTCGGCTTCATGTTCGAGGTCTCCTTCTCATCAATGAATGGTGTAAATGTTGGGATGATTCAGCGCCGACGCAGCCTGCACCTCGCGCTCGAAACGGGCCAGCACCTGGGCGTCCTTGGAGATCTCGTCGGGCAGAAATTTGAGGCAACGAAGCGATGCAGCTTCACGTCCTCGGCTTTATAATCGACGCCCATCCCCCGCCGCCGAGCTTTTCGATGACGGGGTAGTGCGAGATGGTTTGGCCGATCACTGGGGCAGAATCCTACGTTCGGGAAGCGGGCAAGTCGATGAAGGCGGAGAAGTCGCCACGTCTCAGATGGTCAATTAGTGAACATCGCCATCACACTGGTAACCGCGAACGCCTGAGTGCACCGACAGGGTCGTCACTTTCGTACCGCAGCCAATCGTCCTGCTCCATGCTATCGTGCCATTCGAATGGGCTCAGAGTACCGAGCAAGGAGCAAGGGCATGTTTTTTCTCTTTGGTATACGAACAAAGTCGAAACCTATCAAGCAAGTCCAATATCCCTGCCCCAAGTGCAGCCGCACGACCGTTTTCACTGCGATGGAATCGAAGCGCTGGTTCACCTTGTTCTTTATTCCTGTGATCCCGCTCGGCGGCAACTTCCTGATCCGCTGTAATCTTTGCGGATTAACCTTGAAGTGCTCGCCGGAATTGAAGGAGCAGATTACCGCGAAGGCGATGACCGCCGGCGCGTAAGCGTCGAGACTGCTCCAGAACGGGTACGGTCCAGACAAAACCGAAAGCGTGGCACCTACCGAGGCGGATCTTTTCGTGAATGCGCCCCGTTGGCGATGTTTGTCGCAAAATCACCATTACACTCATTGACCGGGACGGCCAGCTCCGAACCGCAATGAGTGTAAACGCCTGTTTTCAACAATCGAGCTAATCCCCGGTCTGAATCGTCTCGATTTTTTTGTGCTTGGTGTTCCAGTAATAGACCACTGTGACCTTCTCGAAAATCGTTAGTTCAATCCCAGTTGAGCTAAGCCTTACAGGCGTCGGGTTGTCTTTGGTGTCTATTGCTTCGGTCTGTGAGACACGTCGCCCAATGGGAACGGCCTTAATGAAAGCCTCACCCGCGTATGACGTTATATCTTCGTCACAAGCCTTTTTGCACTGCTCGTTCTCCGAGCAGAGCAGAATCACGAACTTGGCTACTCCTGACTTTTCGCTCTTTAGCAGTGCTGCGTAATCGAGATGCCCGTCCCCATCAAAATCCGCACGAACAACGCTCGGATTCCGTTTCGAGAAGTGAGCCAGAACATACGCTTTTGTATCAGGATCGCGCTCCGGCACCGTCAATACGTGAAACCCCGGAAAATCATTGAGAATGGTCTTATCGATGCCATCTCTTTGTGCGTTGCCGCGTGACGAACCAACAGACAAAGTCAACGCGAGAAACACGTTAAATAGGCACGCTCGTCTCATGGGATAAGAGCCCTTCTAGAATATAGCCGATTTTAGAGAGCGGCGACAGTTGCAGTCATGTTACGTAGGATTCCCCACATAGGTGACGAAAAATCGCGATTACACTCATTAACTTTTCCTTTAATCACATTGATAGGCTGGCGGCAAACTGCGTCGACGATTGGCTCGATGGGATATGATTACTGCCGTTTCTGTACCGAAGGAGATCACGAGTGAAACTCTGCCTCCTAAAGGCGTCCCTCATGCCCTGGCTTTGCACGGCCGGCTATCAGATCGCAGCCCGAGAGCGGCCGGAGTCAACCTCTTGGTGGGTTTGAAGTTGCACAGCACGACGAGGTGCCGACTTGGAATGAAGGCGACTTCTTCGGCGAGAAGTTCGGTCCGCGTCACGCTGGTGATGGTTCAGCCGCGAGGTGATCTTGTGGACTGACTATCTGTCATAAGCAACCGAACCAGACCATTGACGTAATATCGCCATTACACTCATCATCCCAAGGTCAATGAGTGTAAACGCCTGATTTCGACAGTTCGCAAACAACGAGTGCGCAAGCAAAGGAAAGCCGTCCAGTCAGCCGACGTAGCGCAACCCTTGAGCGATGTTGATGCGAGAGGCACGGTAGGCAGGAATCACAGTACTGATAATGGCTACAAGGCCAGCCAGAGGCACGGAGACTGCAAGCGTAGTCGCCGGAATCTTCAATAAGACGGCAAAAGGTCCGCCAGCTCGGGAGTGAACCACCGCAAAAACCAAGCCATAGGCCATGACCGTTCCGAACAGCCACCCGCACAGGGCCAGAGTTGTCGTCTCTCCCAGAAACAGGAGTTGGATAAGACGTGGCGCAAATCCCAACGACCGCATCATGGCGACTTCGCGGGTTCGCTCACGGATTGACATGGCCATGGTGTTGCCGGACACCAGCAACACCGCGAACAAGACTGCCAGACTTATGCTGAGGATGAACGCTTTAACATTCCCGTACATCGAGACGAGACCAACCATAAAAGCCTTTTCAGCCTCAGTCCGGGTTGGCTCAGGAGAATTGTGGAACATGCTGTCGACCGCCGCGGAAATCCTGCCCACATTTTGAGGCGAATCTGCCTGTATCAGATAGAGTTGATCCTTTTCGTAGCGCGCCCCCTTCTGCACGTACGACCAATTGAAGTAAATGCCCCGAACCGGAAACGGGGACGTGAACGTCCCACGAAGGGTGAGTTCCAAATTTACCGGTATTTGCCCGCCCTCAATGGTAAGACGATCTCCCAGCTTCCATCCGTGCTTTTGCGCCAACTCGCTGCCTGCAATCGCGCCCGTTGCATCTTTCTGCCACGCCTGCACTTGGTCTGGCGGAATTTGATACTCGGGATAAGCGTTCAGAAATTCGTTGGGATCGGTGCCAACCTTGGCGAAATCGTCCTCCGTAGCGCCTTTGTAATCCGCGTCAAAAAGGTTCAACGGAATCACATCCACCACGCCGGGGATAGAGCGAATCTTTTCCCGATAATACGTGGGCAGAGGAACGGCCAAAGAAACACGATGGCGGCAGACGATGTGACGGGCGGAGACCGTGCTCCAAGGGTCGATGTAGAACGTTCTCCATATCGTCATCATCAACGTGAGCAGCAGGAAGGAAAACCCGAGGCTGAGGATAGTCAAGACACTGCGACGCTTGTTACGCAATGTGTTCCGAGTGACAAGCTGGATGAGCGTCACGAACGGCCTCGTAAGGCTCTTATACACTTGAACCGGGGTGTATCCTCGGACGGTTGGTGTAACATCGCCATTACACTCATCATTGACTAACGTCAATGAGCGCTATCGCCTTGGTTTCGACAATTACCCTCTCCTGAAATGTATCCAGGCGAATGTGAGTAGGGAGAAGATGCACAGTCCAAATATCCAGACAGCGATAACTGGAACCCAAAATAGAAGGATTCTCAGCGGCTTGCTGCCGAGCTGACCTGCCGCGAAGAAGAATGCAAAAAACGAGACCGCGAGAATCCAGAACCAAGGGGAGAAAAGGCTTCCTGCGAAGCACCCTGCGACTGCTGCCAAACCTGTCGCTTTGGAATTATTGATACCCCGGAAGGCTAAAACCAGCCCGGGTCCAAGCACGGCGACAAGGATAGCGGCCACTGTACCAAGGACGCCTCGCAGAGTCGTCACAGATTTGCCTCCCGGAATCGCTAGCTCGAAATTCTAGTCAGAAACAGTTCTTCTTGATAGGGCGATGTTGAAACGTCGCCATTACACCCATTGACCCGAGAAACCTATGCGGAGAAGAACCGCGATGCTAACTCCCTGGTTTGCAATATTTTTGGGCTTAACTCGTTTCAGCGCAACATTTTGCGAGGATCAAACGAGTGAGATTCTGCGCAACCAACATGGAATCAATTTTTTGCGGAATCGGACGAAAAAATGATGGCGGTATAACCGAGCCTTCGGTGAGGTCAAGCCCGGCGACTATTTTGCGCTTTGAGCTTCTTGCACCAGCGGGCGGAGAGAATCGACGGAGACGCCGAGCGTGCCGCCGGTGAATCCGTCCATGTAGGCGGAGTTCACGCCGATCACTTCTCCCTTGACGTTGAAGACTGGACCGCCGCTGCCGCCGTGGGCGGTGGGAGCGTCGTAGATCAACTTGTCGCCGACGACGTCGCCGAGATGTCCGCAGGTGGTCGACGGACGAATCAGCGAAAGCGCGGCGAGTTCGCTGGCCGCGCTGATGTCGTTGTGCCGGTATGCGAGACGTTCATAGATTCCCGACGGCGACTTGGCAACCATGCCGGCGATGCCCATGGGATAACCGATGACAGTGACGAGTTGGCCGGGAGATCCCGCAGACTTAGCCAGAGGCAGCACGGCAAGGCCGCGGATCAGGTCAGGATCTTCCGCGCGCAGGACCGCCAAATCCGACGTCTTCGAGGCCGAAGCGGGCAACAAGCTCACCGGAGTCGGCGAGCCCGGAAAAAATACGACGAGGCTTTCGAGTCCGGCGGTGGCTCCCTGATCGATCAGCTTCTGCGCATCGGAATCCCCATACCATGGCTGGGCCACATGGCGATTCGTAGCCACCAATCCATTGCCCACGAGGAATCCCGTGCCGGATACGCGCGCGCGAATCTCGGGGTGCTGGTTGGGAAAACCTACCTGGTAGACGCCATAGATATAGCCGATCGAATTTCGATAACGATTCAGAACGACGGCGGGCATGGACTGCTCTTGCTGGAGCTGCTCCACCTGCGCGCTGAGATCGTGAACTTGTTTTTGAAGGTCGTCGGGTGGAAGCCCCTGAACCGCCATGGGCGCGTAATAGAAGACCATGGTTACTGCGCCGAGAAGCAGCAGAACGCCAAGGACCCCTTGGATCACTTCCGTCCAGCTCTCAGATACGTTGCATTCCTGCGAGGAATTGGTTCCCGCAGGGTCGGGTTCGGCCGGTACAGCGTCGCTGATCTGGGTGTCGGGCATGGGCTTCGAAACGGCGCTTTCGGAACTCCCCACCAAGTCATTCTTTTTCAGCCGGTTGGCGCTTCAACGCCAGACGAGCCGAACTAACTTGGAGTGTTCATCTTCGCCCGTCTGGCGCGGGTTTGCCACGGTACAGAAGGGGATGAACGTGTGTCATGGCACGAAAGAGGGGGACCAGGAATTACAACGAACTCAGGAAAAATCCTCGCCAAAAGGGGCACAGGGAACGGTTAGGACTTGATTCCAAGGCGCTTAGACATCTCTTCGTAGAGGAAGCCGCGGCCGGGGCGGTAGGGCTGGACCCATTCGCCGTCGATGACGAACTGCGGGATGGCGCGCTTGCCGGTGCGTTTGACCACTTCTTCGGCGGCGCCGGGGGTCGACTCGATGTCGACTTCTTTGAACTGGATGTTGTTCTTCGCCAGGAAGCGCTTGGCTTCGCGGCAATCGGGACACCAGAAGGCGGTATAGACGGTCACTTCCATGGGCAATTGAAATTTAAACACAGAGACCGCACGGGATCACAGGGGAAAATCCCTGAGGAGCGTTACGTCGGACCGCTGCCCTCAGACTCGTTGCAAGTCGTGCTGCGTGCGCTCGTTCACCACATTTCCGGTGTTCAGCGTAGAAGCCGGCTCGAAGAGCATGACCCAGCACTCTTGCTCGGCCACGGGCTTATGCTCGACGCCGCGCGGGACGACGATGAATTCGCCTTCGCCGATCCATTCGGAGTGGTCCCGGAACTCCATCCGGAAGCGGCCTTTAACGACGAGAAACATTTCGTCTTCGTGGTCGTGGTGATGGAAGACGAATGGGGAATCGAACTTGACCAGCTTGACCATCTGGCCGTTGAGTTCAGCGGCGATGTGAGGCTTGTAGGATTCCGAAATTTTGGAAAATTTCTCAGCGATGTTGATCGTATGCATAAGAGTCCGATTGCTGCCGCAGGGGAAAGGTCGCAAGAACTTAATGGCGTCCCGGACGCATTCGTCCGGGCGGTTAAGAGGGTAGAGGCGCGCACTGCGCCGGCTAAGGAACGTATTGAAAGCTTCGAATGACTACAGACTGGTCTGTGGACGGCAGGGCGTTAAACGCCCAGAGATTCATCCCCACGGGAAGTGGGTGCTGCGGAATGGCACCTGTGTCGGAAGGACGAAAGGTCGCGGTCTGAAGCACATCCGCGGTTGTGCCAATCGGCTGATCTCCGCTCATGATGGTGAAGATCACGCTCGAGGAACTCCACTGCATGCGCGCAGTGGTCAGCTGCTTTCCTTTGTTGACGGTGAAATCGCGATTGTAGCTCGACTGTCCGCGATGATAGATGGACGGGTAGACCGTGAAATCGGCATTGCAGGCGCAGGTGTTGCCCCATTGGGAGAATTCAATGTCAATCTCGTTCGAGCCGTCGATGCCGATCCCGTTCTCCGGTCCGTACGGGAACAGTCCCAGAACGGTGGGGGAATCCATATCCCACACATCTCCCTCCACGACCCACTGGTAGGTTCCGAAACCGAGATTGTCGACCGTGAATAATTGGGAAGCGGTCCACTTGCCACCACGATTCTTGATGCTCAGATGAAGATAGCCCTTGGAGTCGATGGAGACATTGCGCGGACTGCCGGGAGCGACGCCTGCCATCCCGCCGAATGTCACCGCCCAGGTGTGGCCTTGCCAAATGAGTTGCGTCTGCGCCGCTGCGAGCGGCGCGAAGAGCAGGAGACCAGCGATGAGAATTAGCATCGACTTCATATGTTTCAGGTTTGTCATGGGGCCTCCTGCCCTTCCGAACAATTTTAATGCGCCGGTGCTGGCTGCGGCGTGCTCTGCGGAGCCGGGTTGGCGAAATTCACTTTGGGAACCTGGCGCGACGCTTCGGTGGCGGCAAAATAGGCCTCGTTGGCTTTGAAACCGGCCCATCCGGCAAAGACGCTGTTAGGAAATTGCTGGACGTAGGTGTTGTAGTCCTGCAGCGTGTCGTTGTAGCGCTTGCGTTCGACGGCAATGCGGTTTTCCGTTCCCGCGAGTTCATCCTGCAGGCGCAGGAAGTTTTCATTCGACTTGAGTTGCGGATAATTCTCGACGATGAGGAGCAGGCGGCCCAGCGCTCCGTCCAACTGGCCGTTGGCGGCAATCTTATCCTGTGGAGTTCCGGCAGAAAGCAACGCTGAGCGAGCCTTGGCGATATCTCCAAAAACAGTTTGCTCCTGCTGCGCGTAGCCTTTCACCGTCTCAACCAGATTGGGGATCAGGTCTGCACGCCGCTGCAGCACGATGTCCACTTGGGACCAGGCAGCCTTGACCGCTTCGTTCTTGGTGACGAGCGCGTTCTTGACGCTCACGTACTGTCCAAAGAAGGCAAATCCGATGAAGCCGAGAATCAAGATCACTACGATGACCGCGATCAGTGCTTTGCTCATAACGTTCTCCTCAATTGAATCTTGTAGCCCGGGACGTGTTCTTCCGGGAGATTTCAGAGCGCTACTGATACATCACGCTCGCTTCGCAGGACGGACCCATCGGCTTCGCTCAGGGCAGGCTAATGGGTCCGCGCCTCCACGAGTCAATTTCCTGTATCCAGCGCTTTGTCGACCGCGCTTACGACCTTTTCTATCGCCGCCAGATAGCGGGAACAGAGATCGCTGGCGTCAACTTTCCTGGCGTCCGCCTTGCCTTCGCGAATATCCAGCACCTGCTGAATTGCGGACGCATCGAACTGGACCTGCTTCGCCAACTGGTTCACCGCGTCGCGGCGTCCCAACGACGCTTCGCCTCCAAGTACGATGAGCGCGTGGCGAAAAAGCGTGGCGAACGATGGCGCCGAATGCAGCAGAACATCGTACAGCCTCGAGTCGCTATCCGCCGCCAAGAGTACGTGCTGACGGAGGAGGATGAGCTTTTCGCGCAGCTCATATTCCACCTGGACGCGGTGCAGGTGCGTATCTATCCGCAAGCCTTGAAGCACATCGTCGCCAAACAGCACGCGATGGTGCTGGACCATGTCGAGCAACTCGATGGTGAAAACGTCGGTGGAACGTTGCAGTTCACCTCGCGTCATGCACAGCGGAGGCGGTTGTTTCTGCTTGGTCCACCACTTCACGACTGGCGCCAGAGCTTGTAACTTCGGGAACGAACTATCGCCGAGGACGCAGAAAAGATTTAAGTTCGAAAGGCCAGGTTGAAACTCGCCGGTGACTGCCGAGCCGAAAAGAATGATGACTTCGAGGTTCGGTCCGCAAGCTTCGCGCGCTCGTTTCACAAACTCATTGATCTTGTCGTCAGGAATCATTGCGTCCTCGCTTGCTACCAACTGCTGCTGGCTCCGCCTCCGCCCGAACTGCCACCACCGAAGCCGCCAAAGCCGCCACCACCGCCCCCGCCGCCGAATCCTCCGAAACCGCCGCCTCCACCGTAACCGCGACCGCCCCCGCCGAAAATGTTGGAAAAAAGAATCCAGAACAGGATGCTACGCAGCGGAGTGAAAAGGATAACGAGTATAACAACGATGATTACGATGACGCCGCCAAACGACATTCCCCCGCTGGGCTCGCGCACTGGTTGGGCGGGAGCACGAGGTTGAGTGTTGGTAAGTTGAACGCCGGCGTCGGTGGCGATTACGTCCACTACGCGGCTCGTGACCAGAAGCAGCGCCTGGCTGTAGTTCCCGCTTTTCATCAGCGGAATGGCTTCGCGCTGAAAACCTCCGACTTTGCCGTCGGGCAGGATCGGCTCCAGCCCATATCCCACTTCGATGCGCGCCCGATGGTCCTGAATAGCGTAGAGGATCAGGACCCCGTGATTCGTAGACTTGGCGCCGATGCCCCATTGCTTGTAGAGACTGACGGCGTAACTTTCAATATCGGAGCCGTCGAGTGTGTTGATGGTTACGAGCGCAATTTGCGCGTGCGCTTTGTCGTCGATCTGGTGGCAGATATCTTCGATTTGAGTCGCTGTGCCCTGATCGAGGACGTGGGCGAAATCGTTAACGTAGCCGGTGGGCTTGAGCTGCGAAATGGGTTCGGCCCAGACGGCGATAGCCAGCGAAACGACGAGAGCCGCAGCCAGACGAAGTATCGCGCGCAGGGTCACGGAAAAATTGTACAGGAGTGGGGCGGATTGGCGTCTTGCCCTCACACGACCCGCGATATCGAGATTGCGATATGCGAATCAGGGAGCCCCGGACGACTTCGCCCGGGGCCGGGCGGTTCTATTTTCGTAATGCTCGCTTCGCTTCGCAGGCGGACGAATGCGTTCGCCGGTCCACGACTAGTTCTCGTACAACAGGACTCCCTCCGCCTTTTCTGAGTCGACCGGGCGGTAGAACAGCTTGTTGTCTTCGAGGAAGACCTCGATGAACGCGGGGCGCGTGGTGATGGTGCCTTGTATCAGCGCCTCGGACAGCGGGTCTTCGATGTACTTCTGCAAAGCGCGACGCAGAGGACGAGCTCCGTAGCTGCGGTCGGTCAGAGTCTGATTGAGGATCCACTTTTTGGCTTCGTCGGCAACCGTGACCGTGATCGCTTTCTGCGCCAGGTTCTGGTTGAGCTGGTTGACCATGAGCTCCAGAATCTGGATCAGGTCGGCCTCACTCAACGCCATGAAGATGATGATTTCATCCAGACGGTTGAGGAACTCGGGATTGAAGGTCCGTTTGACCTCGTTCTTCACGAGTTCTTCGACTTTGTCGGCGATGTCGTTTTCTTTCGTCGATGCAAAACCCAAGCCTTCACGGCGCTGCAAGTGGCGGGCGCCGATGTTCGACGTCATGATGATGATCGTGTTCTTGAAGTCGACCGTGTTGCCGAGACCGTCGGTCAACTGGCCGTCTTCAAATACTTGCAGCAGGATGTTGAAGACATCCGGATGCGCCTTCTCGATTTCGTCGAGCAGGACCACTGAATAAGGAGCGCGCTTCACGCGTTCGGTGAGCTGGCCGCCTTCTTCGTAGCCGACGTATCCCGGAGGCGAACCGATCAGCTTCGACACTGAATGCTTTTCCATGAATTCGGACATATCGAAGCGGACCAGAGCCTTCTCGGTGCCGAACATGAATTGCGCCAGGGTGCGCGCGACTTCCGTTTTGCCGACGCCCGTGGGTCCGAGGAACAGGAACGAGCCGATGGGGCGGTTCGGGTTCTTCAGTCCGGCGCGCGAACGGCGGATGGCGCGAGCCAGGGCGCTGATCGACTTGTCTTGCGAGATGATCCGCTTGTGCAGCTCTTCTTCGATGCGGAGCAGCTTCTGCGTTTCTTCCTCTTTAATCGAGGTGATCGGCACGCCGGTCCAACGCGAGACCACGTCTTCGATATCTTCGCGATTGACGACGCCGGTCGAGGACTCGTCGAGGTGATATTTCTCGCGCAGGGCGCGCAGGTTCTCGCGCTCTTTCCGCTCCTCGTCTGAGTAGAACCGCGCCTTCTCGAACTCGTGGTTCGCGATGGCGTTTTCCATGCGATGGACGATGAACTTGATGCGCTTCTGGACTTCCGTCAGTTCCTCGGGAAGCGACGTCTGGCGCAGCTTCACGCGCGCTCCCGCTTCGTCAACGAGGTCGATGGCCTTGTCCGGAAGGAAGCGATCCGGGATATAGCGGTTCGAGTGTGAAACCGCGAAGTTGATGGCGTCGTCGGTATAGGTGACGGCGTGGAACTTCTCGTAACGGTCTTTGATCCCGAACAAAATCTTGATCGCGTCCGTTTCGTTCGGAGGTGGAACCTTTACGGCCTGGAAGCGCCGCTCGAGCGAACGGTCTTTCTCGATCGACTTGCGATATTCGCCGGGCGTCGTCGCGCCGATGCACTGAATCTCTCCGCGGGATAGCGCGGGCTTCAGGATGTTGGCGGCGTCGAGCGAGCCTTCGGCGGATCCTGCGCCGACCAGCGTGTGGAGCTCGTCGATGAAGATGATGGAATTCTGCGACTCCATCAGCTCCTTCATGATGGTCTTGAGGCGCTCTTCGAACTGGCCGCGATATTTTGTGCCGGCGACGATCAGGGATAAATCCAAAGCCAGGATGCGCTTATCCGCGAGGAATGAGGGAACTTCGCCATCGGCGATGCGCTGAGCCAAGCCTTCGACGATGGCAGTTTTTCCAACGCCGGGTTCGCCGATCAGCACCGGATTGTTTTTGGTGCGGCGGCACAGAATCTGAATGACGCGATCGACTTCGCCCTCACGGCCGACTAATGGATCGAGCTGGCTGTCCATGGCAGCCTGGGTCAAATCACGCGAGAATTCCGCCAGAAGTGAACTTTCACGCTGGCGCTGCGGCTGAGCTTTCTCCTGCGTAGTGCGGGCTAGCTCCTCACGGATGGTCGAGAGGCGCAAACCACGCTCGTGAAGAATCTCGGCGGCGAAGCACTTCTCTTCTCTCAGTAGACCCAACAGCAAATGTTCGGTGCCGATGTGGCGATGCGAAAGGCGTTCGGCTTCTTCGGCAGCGTAGGCAAGAACGCGTTTGCATTCATTGCTGAGCGGCAGGTCGACGGAAGTCGAAACCTTCTCGCGGATGGTGGTATGTCCCTCAATCTGCTTGCGGATGGACTCGACGGACGCGTGGGAACGCAGGAATCGGTTGGTCAGGGCTTTATCTTCACGCAGTAATCCGAGAAGCAGGTGCTCGGTCTCGATATAGGGAGACCCGAACTGGCTGGCTTCGTAGCGTGCGAAAAAGATGACGCGCCTGGCTTTCTCCGTATAGCGTTCAAACATATTGCCCTTCCCCCTGAACCTTCCCGGCCGGAAGAACTTGTCTGCCCGACCTGAACCGTGGCCCGACCTTATTAGTACATTATGCAATCAAAAGGCCGCGAAACCCAAGTACCGAAACGGCTCACTAACCCTTTGATCACGTTACCGAAGGAACCGCTGTGGATTTCCTTCGGGCCTTACTTTCCTGCCATATTCTTGCACTTTGTCTTACGAATGTTGCCATTTATTCGTAAAACGTCTAGGCCGGAAGCGACTCCGGCGAGATCTCTTCTACATGCCCCCGCTGCAACCTCAGTACACGATGGCAGCGGCGGGCGAAGGACAAATTGTGCGTAGCAATGAGGGAGGTGAGTTGGTGCTCGCGATGTAGCCGCGCAATCAAAGCAAAAACTGCTTCCGCCGTCTGTCCGTCCAGGTCGCCCGTGGGCTCATCGGCCAGCAAAAGCTTGGGCCCGGTAATGAGCGCGCGGGCAAGTGCAACTCGCTGCTGTTCGCCTCCGGAAAGCTCCCCGGATCGGTGATGCGCCCGCTGCTCCAAACCGACCTCACGCAGCCAGCGTGAAGCCTCCGGTTCGACCTGCTGCCATGTCTGCCCGCGGAGCAACAACGGCATGGCAACGTTTTCCGCCGCCGTGAACTCCGGCAGCAGGTAATGGAACTGCCATACGAAGCCGGTCTCCCGATTGCGAAAGGCTGCGGCTTCGTCCTGAGACAACGAATTTACTCGCAAGTGGGCGCAGTATACGTCACCCGCAGAAGCACGATCAAGAGCGCTGAGGATGTGTAAAAGTGTACTTTTTCCCGCGCCCGATTCTCCCACGATCGCAAGCATTTCTCCCCGCTTCACCTCAAACGACAGATTCTCAAAGAGCACCAGATCCGATTCGCCGGACCGGAAAACTTTCTTCAGGCCTTCCACTCGAAGCATGGAATCAACACTTGTTAGATGCACAGTGAGTCTCTTTCGTTCCAATGACCGGTCGAGGTGCAGGTTTCAAGATGAAAAGCTACAGCCGTAGCAGTATCGACGGAGTTCGCGGACATATTCCTGCCATTCAAACTTAAGCGGCCTTTTGGAAACTCTATATGCGAGCTGATGGCCGTCATGTGACTCAGATCACAGATGTTACTGGCAAAGCCGCACGATAGACGACACAGCGGAACGCCGAGGTTTTCACTCATAACGGAGGGCCTCCGCAGGGAGGATGCGTGCAGCCGACCACGATGGATAGAGCGTCGCTACGAAGGAAACCAGCACTGCGAACAACGCCACCCAAGCTCCATCGACGACGCGCGGCGCGAATGGGACATAGTCGATCGAATAGACTTCAGGCGACAGCTGAATGACGTGGTAGTGGCCCCCGGCGTAAGAGATGGCGTAGCCAAGAACCAGGCCGATCACGGTGCCGATCACGCCAATGAGAACTCCCTGCGCGATAAAGACATTTCGAACCTGTGCTTTGCGTGTGCCTATCGACAGCAAGACGGCGATGTCTTTTGTCTTCTCCATCACCATCATGATCAGGCTGATCAGGATGTTGAGGGCTGCGACAAAGACGATGAGGCCGATCGTGATGAAGGTGACCAGGCGTTCTGTTTTGAGAGCCTTAAAGAGGGCGCTGTTCTGCCGGAGTGCATTGGTGGCCATGTAGCCTGGGCCGGCGGCCTCTTCGATCTCGTGGGCAATCGCATCCGCCTGATCGAGATCGTCGATCTTGAACTCGAGCACTGAGATCAGATTGCCCAGGCCGAAGAGGCGCTGGGCGTCCGAGAGCCGAGTGAACGCCCAACTGGAATCGTAGTCGAAAAAGCCCGAATGGAAAATTCCAACCACGCGAAATCGAGCATATTTCGGAACGGTCCCAAACGGAGTGAGTTCACCCTGCGGGCTGACGAGGGTCACGACAGACCCGACAGTTGCGCCGAGGTTGTCGGCCATATCTTTGCCGAGAACGATTGGCGGCATGGCGGCCACGCGCTGGGCAACGGCGGCCAAGGAGTCGGGAGACTGATCGGCGGGCGGAGTCGAGGTGGCCTCCGGCTGATTTTGTTCTTCCAGCGCGGCGGCGGAGCCTTCCGTCACGGAATTGAGCAAGTCCCCGACTTTGCGCTCGTACTTGGGAATCATGCCTTTGAGCACGGCTCCACGGGCGCGGGGACCTCGCGAGATCAGGACTTGCTCGAAGATCGCAGGGGCAGCGGATACAACATGCGGCTGCCTGGAAAGGCGGTCCATCACCGTCGGCCAGTCTTTGATGCCGTCGTCGGCGATGCGCTGCAGACTGATGTGCGAGGTCGAGCCGAGCAGGCGCTGCTGGAGATCCTGGCGAAATCCGTTATTGATGGCGAGAGCGACGACGAGCGAAGCCACTCCGGCAGCGACTCCGACGACGGAGATGCCGGTAATGATGCCGATGAAAGCCTGCCTTCGCTTGGCACGGAGATAGCGTCGGGCTATGAAAAGTTCAAAGCGCATGGGAAAGCTATTAGCCGTCAGCTATCGGCGTTCAGCCAAGTCGGATTATAAGGTCATCGTGAGTCTTTAAAACGATGATGATGATTTTCCAACCGGTTCAGTCCGTTCCTGTCGGGTCCGATTCGAGTGGGACGGGATGCGTTGGGAGCGGCCGAGTCCATCGGTAGAAGATTCCGTAGGCCACGAGTTCCCACCACGCTAGAGCTGTAACGGTCACCACGGCTTCGACCACGAACTCGCGGAAATTGAAATGCCCTGCGGGGCCTCGTGCGGCGATGGCGCCGTTGATTACGGCTCCGGCACACGCTGCGGTGGCAAGCACGGCAACAGTGGCGAATCGGCGCGATACCGAGGGAGCCCCGGCGATTGCATGATCGGCCGGTTTTGTCGTCCTATACCACCAGACCAACCACACCAACACGATCCCAAGTCCAAGGATGGTGCTGACGTGCTGGAAAAGTTTGTAATACGGAAGCGGCCCGAGGATTGGCACTTGAACCGTCTGCCGCAGCAGAGCCCAGTGATGGTAGAACCAGCCCGTCCGATGAGTAAACGAGTCCCACAACAAATGAGTGAATGCGCCCACGAGGATCGAGATCACGATCAGCAGGAATCGTCCGAGGCCTCGAAATTGAAATTCGTCGAGGTGACCGACCAGCCTGCGCTGGATCGAGTCCGGCAAGAGCATGCTGGCCGGCAGCTTTACGAAGTTATGAAACGTCCAAAGGACGAGCAGCGCGATTGGAAGCGTAAGCCAGAACAGGCCCCGCACGGTGTGGCCGTACCGGTCCATCGGGATGAGCAAAAGAAAATATTCGAAATCCGGGGCGAGGGTGCCGATCACAAGAGCCGATGGGATAAGAGGAAAACGACGAAGGGGCAACGCGGCGGCCGCGTGAGAGAGCGTAAATGGCACTTTTCTATTATAGGGGCCGTCTCACGAGGAAATGAAAGGGAGATCAGTTGTGCAACCTGGGGAACACCGCCGGAACATTTTGGCGATAGGCGATATGGGCTCTTCCGAAGCGCTTCTCCAGTTCCGCGTCTTCCATCCGGATCATGACTGCTCCAGTAGCCATGGCGAATGCGGTGAGCAGCCAGCAGACGATCAGTCCCGTGCCGGCGCTCCAGGCCAGCATTTCGCAGAGGTGCGCGAGATACACCGGATGGCGGATACGGGCACGAATGCCAGTTGTGACCAACCCCTTCTGCTCGTGACCGCTGCGAACTTCGGGCAGGCCGCCGAGCTGGGCCCAGCTGAAATGGGCTCCGGCGCGGGAGTAGATAAGGATGCCCGCGGCGAATAGCAGGAGCGCTGGAATCCAGCTCCAGGGAGTGGCGTAGATCGTTATCGTGCGCCAGGGACCCGTCAGTGCGCCCATCCCAACCCACATCGTGATCCATGCAGGGATTAGAACGCGGAACGGAGAACGCACGCGTGCTCGCCAGCGATGGGCACGGGGATGAACCATCAACCAGAAGGATGGGATGGTCGAATAGACCACACACGCCAGCCAGCCAAAGGTTCGCACGAACTGCATGGTGCGATTCTATAAGGTGCGGCCCGTGAAGACGGCCACTCAGCGGGTAAAGCAGGTTCGATTTCAGTTCTCTTCATGCGGGCCGCGAAGGGCCGCTCTTCTGCGCTCGCGCTGCCGGCAGAGACGTCGCCGGCAACTTCTCTATGGGACATAGTCTGTTGATTCGGCCGTGCCCGCACCGGCATCTACCCGATTCCCTCGAAGCCTGCCATACTGTAAAAATGGGGCGTAGTTTCTTGAACGAAAACTGGCTTCCTAAGTCTGTTCTCTGCCTGAGGACATACGATCGGCACAAGTTCCTGCTCGACCTTATTGCCGGAGTCACAGTTGGCCTGGTCGCGTTGCCGCTGGCAATGGCTTTCTCGATCGCTTCGGGGCTGACGCCGCAGGCTGGGATCTATTGCGCGATCATCACGGGATTCCTGATCTCCGCACTGGGCGGATCGAAGACTCAGATCGGAGGGCCAACCGGAGCATTTGTTGTCGTGGTTGCCGGGATCATCGCGGTGCACGGAGTCGACGGCCTTTTCATGTGTACGGTGATGGCCGGAGTACTGCTGGTCATCATGGGACTCACCGGGCTGGGAACGGCGGTGAAGTTTATTCCGCGGCCGGTGGTGATCGGATTTACGAACGGCATTGCGGTGCTCATCGCCAGCACGCAGGTCAAGGATTTCTTTGGGCTACATCTCGACAAAGTACCGGGCGTATTCTGGCTCCGCATGGAGGCGTTGGCTGGCAGCTTTCATACGCTCTCGTTCGAAGCAACGGCGCTCGCGGTCTTCACCCTGCTGACGTTGATCATCTGCCGCGGCGTCTCGGCTCGGATTCCGGGGCCGATTGTGGCGCTGATCCTGGCAACCGCGGCAGTTTACTTCTTCAAACTACCTGTCGAGACGATTGGAACGAGATTCGGTGGAATCCCGGGTGGGCTGCCGCATCTGCAGATTCCGAAATTCCGGACGGATCTGATTCATGGACTGCTGGGGCCGGCTTTCACAGTCGCGATGCTGGGCGCGATTGAATCTTTGATGTCGGCGGTTGTCGCCGATCGCATGAGTAATGACCGGCATAACCCCAACGTGGAATTAATGGCACAGGGCGTGGCTAACGTGTTTTCTCCGATGTTTGGCGGTTTGCCAGCTACGGGCGCGATCGCCCGCACAGCGACGAATATCCGCTCCGGCGCCCAATCGCCGGTGGCGGGAATGATTCACGCGCTGACGTTACTGTGCATTCTGCTGTTTGCCGCGCCTCTGGTCAGCTTCGTGCCGATGGCGGCGCTGGCGGGGATTCTGATGGTCGTGGCTTACAACATGGGTGAGTGGCGGGAGATTCCGCAACTGCTCAAGCTGACCAAGACCGATATCAGCATCTGGCTGGTAACGTTTGCTCTTACCGTGTTCGCCGATCTTACCGTTGCCGTGGAAGCTGGGATGATTCTGGCTGCGCTGCTGTTTATAAGCCGAGTCGCGTCGACGACGACGGTTTCTCAGGTGACGGACGATTACGTCGAGGACGGCCGCGTGCATATTTTGCAGGACAAAGACATTCCCTACTACGCGACGATCTTCCGCATTCACGGGCCGTTTCTATTTGGGGCGACCGACAAGATTCATGCGGTGACGGAGAACCTTCACCGGCTGCCGCCAGTCGTGATCCTGCGGCTAAGAAATATGACGGCCCTCGACGCGACGGGGCTCTTCGCCATCGAAGAAGTTGCCAAAGAATTGCAGTCCAGCAAACGGACCTTAATTCTGTGCGGGGCGCGGGAGCAACCGGCGCAACTGATTCATCAGGCAGAGTTCGCGGAAGTGATAGGTAAAGAAAACATCTGCGAGAACGTGCAGCACGCGCTCCGGCGAGCGGAGGAAGTGTTTGAAGG
Organism: uncultured Acidobacteriota bacterium; assembly: GCA_963700225.1. Classification (GTDB taxonomy): domain Bacteria; phylum Acidobacteriota; class Terriglobia; order Terriglobales; family Acidobacteriaceae; genus Sulfotelmatobacter. Next base: position 1,792,673 of record CAVOWU010000002.1, on the reverse strand, counting down.
CCTGGAAGCGACCGCTGCGGTAAAGAGCTAGCGATCCCCTGCTCCGCTCTGATCGGGAAGCCGAGCTTCGCTCGGCGGACAGCCGGGCGGCTGTCCCCATATGAACCTATCGCGGTCTATAGGTTGACTTCGGTAGCTTGAAACCGCCATTTTCCCTTATCCTCTAGGTGTCTTGTGGCCGCTCTCCTCTGATGATCATTAACCTCGCCGAACGCGCGCATAACCACAACTGGGAACTCGACCCGGTCATCCGGTCGCTGCTGGATACCGACTTCTACAAGCTGCTGATGCTGCAGTTTATCTGGAAGCATTTTCCCAAGACGCGCGTGACCTTCTCGCTGTACAACCGGCATCCTGCGGTTCGCATGGCCGACATCGTTCACGTCGAAGAACTGAAGGTGCAGCTGCAACATGTTCGCGGGCGGAGATTCCGAAAATCGGAGTTGGTCTGGCTGGCCGGCAATACGTTTTATGGACACCGCGGAATTTTCGAGCCGGCGTTCCTGGAATGGCTGGAGAATGACTTCCAGCTTTCCGACTACCAGCTGCGGGTTAGCGACGGGCAGATCCATCTGACATTTGAAGGGGCGTGGACCGAAACGACAATGTGGGAACTCTACGCGCTGGCGATTCTGGATGAACTGAAGACGCGTGCGCATTTGAAGACGCTGAGCGAGTTCGGGATCGACATTTTATATGCGCGGGCGAAGACGAAGCTGTGGAACAAAATCGAACGGCTGCGCGGCGTCCCGGGATTGAGCGTGGCTGACTTTGGCACGCGGCGGCGTCACAGTTTCTTGTGGCAGGAATATGTAGTGGTCGCGATGGCGGCCAATCTTGGCAACAATTTTATCGGGACTTCCAATGCCTTCCTGGCGCACAAGCATGACCTGGAAGCCATTGGAACCAATGCGCATGAAATTCCGATGGTGATGGCAGCCCTGGCACCGGACGACGTCGCACTGAAGGATTCGCAATACCGCGTGCTCGACTTGTGGCGGCAGACTTATGAAGGGGCCCTGCGGGTCATGCTCCCGGATACGTTTGGCACGACACAATTTCTCGCAGGCGCTCCGGATTGGGCAGCCGACTGGACGGGGCAACGCGTCGACAGCAAGGATCCGTTTGTCGCCGGCGACGAGTATATCGATTGGCTGAAATTGCGGGGACGGGATCCCAGTGAGAAATTAGTCATCGCGTCCGACACTTTGGACGTCGATGCGATTCTTGGGCTGCACGCGTATTTTGGCGGAGCGGTTGCGAAGGGTGTGCGTCCGTCTGATTTCCAAAGCGCGGCTGATTTCCGCGATCCCCGGAAATGGACGGCCGACCGGCGCATCCGATTCAGCGCCGGATGGGGAACACTGCTGACGAATGACTTCCGGGGATGTAATCCGAATGAAGGCGACGGATTCGATCCGATCAGCCTGATCTGCAAAGTCTCGAGCGTGGAAGGGCGACCTGCGGTGAAACTCTCCGACAACTATGCCAAGGCGCTGGGGCCAGAATCTGAGGTTGAGCGGTACCGACGAGTATTCGGGACTGCGGGGATCTCGAACGCCCCGGTCGTGGCTTGATACAGCCCTAACGGCAGAACCACCTCGTTGCGCGCTTTCCAAATGGCCTGCATATCCTCAGGTTTCTATGTCAAATTAGAAGAAGATGCCAGCCAACGACGACGCCAGGGCCGGACGCGCCGCCTTTACCCACCCGGGGTTTGTGCTGTTCCAGATCGCGCGATTTCTGATCGTGGCAGCGGTCGAGATGCAGGCGGTCGCCGTCGGATGGCAAGTTTACGAGATCACGAAACGTCCGTTGGATCTTGGCTACGTCGGGCTGGCGCAGTTTCTGCCCGGAATTCTGCTGTTCCCCATCTCGGGGCACGCTTCCGACCGGTTCGAACGGAGCAAGGTGCTCTCGGCATGTTATGCGGGCTATGCGGTTTGTTTCGCCCTGCTTTTGATACTGTCCGAACGCGGCACGCCTTCGATCCGGTCGATCTATCTTGTTCTGATCCTGATTGGCGTGGTGCGATCATTTAACGCTACGGCCAGCCGGTCGATTCTTCCGCAACTTGTCCCGACTGAGCACTTTCCCAACGCAGTGGCCTGGAACGCCAGCATCTTTCAGGCAGCAACGATTCTTGGACCGTCGTTTGGGGGCATTGTTTACGCGGCCTTTCACGGACCCTCAGCGGTCTATGTGATCGCAACGGTCACGGCAATCGGGGCAACGATTTCGTCCTTCCGCATCAAGCCGGAAGTAAAAGCACGGCCGCGCGAGCCCATGACGGCCAAGACGGTCTTCGCCGGATTGCACTACATCTGGAATAAGAAGCTGATCCTGGGAGCGATCTCGCTGGATTTGTTTGCGGTGCTGCTGGGCGGGGCGGTCGCGCTGCTTCCGGTGTACGCTCGGGAAATCCTGCACACCGGGCCTTGGGGACTGGGATTGCTGCGCACGGCTCCGGGAGTGGGAGCGGCGGTAATGGCGGTTTCGCTGGCGCACCGACCGTTACGAGGTCGATCTGGACACACCCTGCTTTGGGCGGTCGGTGGATTTGGAATCTTCACCATCATCTTCGGCCTGTCGCACAGCCTGACGGTTTCTCTGATCGCATTGTTCTTGCTGGGCGCAAGCGACATGATCAGCGTCATCATTCGAGCGACGCTGACGCAGCTAGCGACTCCGGATGAAATGCGTGGCCGTGTCACGGCCGTCGACATGATCTTCATCGGAACATCGAATGAATTTGGGCAGTTCGAGTCGGGCGTCACCGCCCAGTGGTTTGGAACGGTGCCCGCAGTTGTTCTGGGCGGAGTTGGCACGCTGATCGTGATTGCTCTCTGGGCGTGGTGGTTCCCGGAACTGCGGAATGCCGGCGAACTTCATGCGATCACCAGCGAGAGCCTACCAAAAGCCTCGCAGACTACTGCTGACGGCGAGAGCATTCCTACATAGATCCCCTTCCTTCGGAAAAACTGCGCTGTCGAGCTCCGCTCGACCGGACAGCCGCTGGCGGCTGCCTCACATGCCCTCCAATTCCTGATCGTCGTCATAAAGGAAATCGATTTCCAGTACTGGCGTGGGGATGCCGTAGAATGGCGGCTTCATTCGTCGTCACTCAACATCGGGAAGGATCCCGTTTGATCGAACGCTACTTCCATCTCAAAGATAATCAGACCAGTGTCCGCAGCGAATTTCTCGGCGGGCTGACCACGTTCATCACCATGGCGTACATCGTGGTGGTGAATCCGCAAATTCTGGCGAAAGCAGGAGTACCGATCGAGGGCGTCGTCTTCGCTACCTGCGCCTCGGCCGCGATCGCGACCCTGGTGATGGGCGTCTACGCGAATTATCCGATCGCGCTGGCGCCAGGAATGTCGCTGAACGCGTACTTCACCTACGTCGTGTGTCTCGGGATGCATGTGCCGTGGCGGACCGCGCTCGGCGTCATTTTCATCTCGGGGACGGCGTTTCTGATTCTTACGGTGACGCGAGTCCGCGAACAAATCGTGAATGGAATTCCCAACTGCCTGAAACATTCGACCGCGGGCGGAATTGGGATGTTCATCGCCTTCGTCGGGCTGCGGAACGCGAACCTGGTAGTGGCAAATCCGGCAACGTTCGTTAGCCTCGGCAGCTTTGGAAATCGAGAAGCTCAACTCGCGTGCCTGGGGCTGGCGATCATGCTGATCCTGATGACGCGAAAGGTGACGGGGGCGATCCTGATCGGAGTGCTGGCCACGACCGGACTGGGGATTCTGCGCCATATGTCGAAGCTGCCCGAGTCGATTTTTTCATGGCCGCATCCGTCGTCGACGTGGCTGCAGCTCGATCTGCGAGGCGCCCTGCACCTGGGACTATTCGAGATCATCTTTGTCTTTCTCTTCGTGGATCTTTTCGACAACGTTGGAACGCTGGTAGGAGTTTGCGAGCAGGGCGGATTCGTGAAGGACGGGAAGATCCCGCGCGTGGGCCGGGCGCTGATTTCGGACGCAGTCGGAACTGTGTTTGGGGCGCTGGCGGGAACGTCGACTGTGACGAGTTATATCGAGAGTGCTGCGGGAGTCGCGGCCGGAGCGCGGACCGGGCTCGCGAACGTCTTCACTGCTGCGCTATTTCTGCTGGCAGCTTTCTGCGCTCCGCTGGCGGCGGCGATTCCCGGGTATGCGACGGCACCCGCATTGATTCTGGTGGGCGCGTTGATGACCGAATCGATTGGGCGCGTCGAATGGGCTGAATTCACTGAGGCGATTCCTGCGTTCGTCACGCTGGTAGCAACGCCGTTGACATTCAGCATCGCTACTGGCCTCAGCCTGGGATTGATTTCTTATACGTTGGTGAAAGTCGCTGCAGGAAAGTTTCGAGAGGTAAGTCCGGTCATCTGGATTCTGACCGTATTGTTTGTCTTCCGCTATGTATATCTGGCGGCGGAGTAAAGCTATGGCACGCTTACGGTGACCGTAGCCGTTGTGCGGCCATATTGGTTCGTCGCGTAGAGGGTGTACGTGGTCGTCGCCGTCGGATTGACGGTCACGCTCGTGTCGCGAACCGCGCCCGGTCCGGGAGAAACGATTACGTAGTCCGCGCTGCCGGTTGTCCACGAGAGAGTCACACTGCCTCCCGAAGAAACGTGCGAAGCAGAAGCCGTAAAGCTGCCCACCGTGGGCGCTGCGCCGGTTGGATAGTTGGCGCTGGTATAGACCGGGCTCATCTGCACGACTTCAAACGCCGACGCCGGCACGGTCTTTAGCGAATCGAGATCGGAGCCCCAGCGACTGTCGGACACTCCGGTCACAAATAACGAGCTTCCGTTATCCGCGAGGATCAGCCCGTAGTGCTGCATCGCAGTGAGGATGACCTGCATCTGCGTGTCGAAGCCGGAAATGTCATAGCTGGACTTCAAGCGCAGCCGCATCCCCATGGGTGGCGCCGTCGGATCACTCGACGTCGCCGCCCAGTGGGATGCCGGGGGAGTAAATGCTGCGCTGGTTTGGGGGAGGGTAAAGCGAAAAGCATGCTTGATGCTGCCGGAAGCGACTTCGTCGTAGCGCACGAGTCCGGGGAAAATCGGCAGGCCGGCCGCGTCGGCAGAAGTCCAGGTGTAAGGACGCTGCTCATCTCCGAGCAGATCCCACACGGCGGTCGAATCGGCGTTCCAGCTTCCGTCGGAATTCACCGACGAGTTATAGAGTTCGTAGAGAAAGCAATTACCGTTGTCGAGCACCAGCACATGGCGATCTCCGGTGCTGGACGATCCCCCCTCGACCGGAGCGCTGGACGGAACAGGCATGGGGCCGGGATCGCTCTCGCTCGGATACGCTCCGAGATTCACATTGACGAGAGCCTGGGTGCCATCGACCACCACATAGGGAATGCCGTAGGTGGGATCTGTGCCCCAGTCGGGATGCAGGTTCACTGGGCCGACCCAGTTGGTGATGATGGTGTTGGAATTGGGATCGACGGGCGCGGAAGAGATATCGGTGTTCCACAAACTGCCGCTGGTGAACGGCACGAATCCGTTGAGGCTGGCAGTCTGGCCGGAGGACATCACGTTACAGGCGAGATTGCTGCCGCCCGTGCCGCCGTTGTTGCTTCCCGAGCCTCCGGATCCACCCGTGCCACCAGAACCCGTCGAAGAAGTTGAGATCCCGGAACAGGCCGTGAGCCAAACGATCTGCGTAAACAGAATCGAGAGCAACAGGGGGAGTTTCCAGCCTGATCCGGGGCCTCGCATCACGAGAATGATTGTGCGCGATGAGTTGCCTGACGGAAAGAGGCCTTTCGGACATGTCCCGATTCTAAAGAGGACAAGGGATTCGGCCGAGCACGAAGCGTACGGTGCGGCTCAGTTGCGGATCAAATGCTGTGCGGATGCACGCGAGATCCTTCGCTCCGCTTGAAGAACGGCTACGCTCAGGATGACGCCGAGTGAAAGCAACTGAACTAGATTTCTAGGCTGATCTTCTACTCGTTCACTTCCCGTGCAGCACCGTCTTGGCCGCGCCCATATTGTCGTACTTGTCATAGACCCTGACCACTACGACGTGTTCGGAGGCAGCGTCCTTCTCGGTTTCGAGTGGAACTTTGAAGTCGTAGTCTTCCGTCTTTGCGTCCGAGAGTTGGCCAACCGGATCTACATATTTCCAATCGGCGGCGTCGACGGAGAATTCGGCGCGCCGGATGGACGAAAAACCGTCTTCCGCGCGGAAGTGGATATGAATCTGCGCCCCCTCCTGAGACGCTGTCAGATTCTCGATGCGCGGTGCAGTCGTATCGACTTCAAAGCGACGGCTCTCGCGTGAAGTGGTTAGCGCCTCGCCGGGAGAATGCGAAGGAGAATCGGACGCGATTACTTTTACTGTGTAGCCTCCATCGGGCAACAGACTGGCGTCGAAAGAATAGGCTTTGTCAGTAAGGTTGTCCTTCAGCAGCAGCCAGCGAGACTCGCCGTCGCCGCGATAGAAGACGGAGTATACGAGCTGATCGTCGTTCTCGTCGTGGGCATTCCACTTCACGCCGATTGAATCGCGATCATGCGTGCTGGGAACGGGCGCATCGAAATGAACCCCGGACGATCCACTGATATCGGCGCCGAGCGTGAGCCCGATGGATTTCGATGGAGGCTGATAGCGAACGCCGATCTGCACCGTAACATCGTCAATCTCGGGCGCGACATTCTTTGGCAGGTAGTTCAACGTAACCGCGTCGACCGCGGGCTTTGTGGCTCCGGCGTGGAGGACAACTTTCCATTGCGCGTAACGCGCGGCGGGAACTCCCATCTCCGCGCCTTTGCTCAAATCGACCTGCTTCCACGGACTCCAGTTGCGATCGGGATTATCGACGTTGCCGCTGCGGGCATGTAAATCAACGCTACCCGCGCCAAGAAATTCGACGCGGCCCCAGCGAGAAAAAATCTTGGCGTCGAAAACGTCGCTTTCGTACGAGCCTTCACTGGCCGGCCCGGGACCGAGCACGACAATCTTGCCCAGATTGCTGCTGGCAGCATAAAGGCCTCCGCCGGGCGCCTTGGCAAAGCCGGTAACCTGCGATGCGGGCACCTTCAGCAGATCAGAAAATTCATCAGGACCATTGATCGCAAACACATGGCCGCGGTTCCCCGTGCCTACCAGCAACCTATTGCTGGAATCGAAGGCGAGAGCGTAGACGATATCTTCGTGCGAGGACCACAGCCGCAAAGGCGAACCGTCCACAGCAATGCGGTAGATATCGGAACCGCCGCTCGAACCGGCTCCGGCCGATGGGAACGAACCGATCTGCATGGTAGGAGTCGAGGAAACGAGTGGCACGGGGCCGGTTCCAGGAGTTGGGGACGCGGGCGCAGGGGGCGCCATTGTAAGCAGTAAAGATGTGGCGCCCGAGGACGATGAGGCTCCCGCGCGCTTTTCGCCGACTCCGGCGGCATAGATGTTGCCTTCCCGGTCGAGAGCGAGTGCGGTGATTTCCTTCTTCGGAGCGCTGTAAAGCACGAAGGCTTCACCGGCCGGTGAAATTCGATAGACCAGGCCACTACCATCGGTGCCGGCGATCACGTTTCCCTGCGAGTCCAGAGCGAGAACGCGGATGTGGGTTTCGTCACTCTTGAAGAAAAGCGAATGCTCACCTTTTGGAGTGACTTTGTAGATTTCGCCGTGATCTCCGGTCGCTACATAAAGATTGCCCGGCTTGTCGAGGAGGAGATCCCATATATATTTCGTTGCGGGCGCGAAGTAGACGGAGGAACTCCAAGAGGGATCCAGCGCAGGTTTCGCTGCATCTTTCTGGGAAGCGTCGGCGGACTTAGCAGGCTCGTTTTTCTCGCCCGGCTTGTGCTCGATTTTGTAGACCTTGCCGTCGGGAGCAGTGGCGGCAAAGATCACTCCACCGGGGCCGACTTTCAGCGCTTGCACCTGCAACTCCTGCGGCTCGAAAATGATGGTCGACTTGCCGTCAGGCGTGATGCGGTAGACGCGCGCGGGAGATCCGGTGGCAGCGTAGACATTCCCCGCGTCGTCGGCCGCGATCGACCAGATGTAGGTCGATGGCGTCGAATACAGGAGTTTGAACGACGGCGCGAGCTCGAGGCCTCCAGTGCTGCGAATCGCGATGCCGTCCGCCGTACCTTTAACCAGATCATCGAACTTGGATTGCTCCCAGGTACGCGTGCCTTCGGCTAGTAGAGGCAGCGAGAGCACCGAGACTGCAAGTAAAAGAACAAGGGAATGAGACGAGCGAAGCTTGCGAACAGCGTGCAAAGTCATACCTCGATTCAGAGTCCGGCGAGACGCCGACCACGAAGGTCGTGGAATAGCCCCAAAAGTTCAGGTTAACACGTGATATCGTAGATTTTTATGCATTCTGCGCGACAGAAACTCCTCACGACGCTGGCGCACAAATCGTTTCGGCTGGGCGAGTTCAAACTTTCTTCCGGCGGGACCAGCGACTACTACATCGACTGCCGGACGACGACACTCGACGCCAAAGGATCGCGTCTTACCGGGGAAGTTTTCCTGGAGGAGATCCGGCAGCGTGGGTGGAAGCCGCGAGCGATCGGCGGGCTGACCATGGGTGCGGACCCGATTGTCGTGGCCGTTTCGGTTGTCAGCGGCGAACTGGATGGATTTCTGGTGCGCAAAGCGGAAAAACAGCACGGGACTGGACAGCGCATCGAAGGCTTCCGCGAAAAAGGCTCACGGGTAGTGATTGTCGATGACGTCTGTACGACTGGGGCGTCGACCATTCAAGCGATTGATGCGGCACGCGAGTTTGGATTCGAGGTCGCCGGCGTAATGTGCCTGGTGGAGCGCGAAGAAGCGAAAGGGCGCCCGAATGTTGAGAAGGCGGCCGCGCCCGCGTCATTCATTTCGATCTTCACCGCCAATGACGTGCGCAAAGAGCACGTGCTGCAGAATGACGATACCGAACCCAGCATGTCCGCTGTCTCGACAGTTTGCGAAGTTTGCGGTAGGCCGGCGGTCACTAATCATCCGAAAAGCCGTTGCGAGGCGCACAAACATTGAGTGACTGAGCCATCCGGCGTTTCAATCGCTCGATGCCGTAATCACCCAACTACTAAATTCCTATGATTCAGACTCTTGAATGGACCGACAAAGGGGTACGCTTCATCGATCAGACGAAGCTGCCCATGGAAGAAGTGTATGTGACCTGCAGGACGCACGAGCAGGTGGCGGACGTGATCCGCAATATGGTGGTGCGCGGCGCTCCAGCGATTGGCGTGGCCGCGGCCATGGGCATCGCGCTCGGCGTCAATAATTCGAAGGCAGAATCGACGGGCGATCTGAAGCGCGACTTCGACCAGATCTGCGACCTCATCAGCAAGACGCGGCCCACGGCGGTGAATCTTTTCTGGGCCATCCGGCGCATGCAGGAAAAGTTTGAGCGCATTCGCATACGGCCAATCCCGCAACTCAAGCAAGGACTGATTGAAGAAGCGCAGCGCATGCACGCGGAAGACATCGCGGCGAACCAGGCGATGGGACGTCATGGCGCAACGCTGATGCCGAACGAAGGCGGAGTGCTGACGCACTGCAACGCGGGCGCACTCGCGACCGCAGGATATGGAACGGCGCTAGGCGTGATTCGAGCGGCGGTGGAACAGGGCAAGAAGATTCACGTCTATGCGGATGAGACGCGGCCGTTCTTGCAGGGATCGCGTCTGACCGCGTGGGAACTGATGAAAGACGGCATCCCCACCACCGTCATTTCCGACAACATGGCGGGCGCGATGATGAAGCAGGGCAAGATTGGAGCCATTGTGGTCGGCGCCGACCGCATCGCGGCCAATGGAGATGTAGCCAACAAGATTGGCACCTATACGGTCGCGATCCTGGCGAAGGAACACGGAATCCCTTTCTACGTGGCCGCACCGATCTCAACCGTCGATCTGGCTTGCCCTGACGGGAGCCAAATTCCGATCGAACAGCGTGATGGCAAAGAGGTAACGCACATCGCCGGCAAACAGATGGTGCCGGATGGCGTGGGTGTCGAGAACCCGGCCTTCGATGTGACCCCGGCAAAATACGTGGCGGCGATCGTCACCGAAAAAGGCATCGCGCGCGCGCCTTACGGGGATTCCCTGCGGCAACTCGCCGGACAAGAGGCTGAAGTGCATCCGTAAAAGGTTGCCTGCCGAAGACGTTTTGTCAGAAACATTTCAACAATCGTAAAGAGATGTAAATCCTCAGAATTCGCGCTTCTGCGCGCTACTAATTCTCAAGGTTCGGGTTAACTCAAGCGGCAACTTACGCGTGCTAATCTGGAATCAGAAGATCGAAGTCTGCGTGAACCACTCGTTGAGGGGGACCCCTATGTCGCTTCGCAATCGCATTATTCTATCGATGGCCCTACCGATCGCACTTTCCGCACTCGCCGTTCTCGCCGGCTGCGGCAACGCTTCCAGCATTATCAATCCAACACCGCCGCCCAGCGGCAGCTTCAGCGCCAGCAACCTGAATGGCACGTATGTTGTGTCGGTTTCAGGCGTTGACGGCAACGGAGCTCCATATGCGGTCGCCGGGACCATTACCGCGAACGGAACAGGGGGCATCACCAGCGGCGCGATTGATATGAATGATGTGGAGTTTACTGCGCCGGTGGCCAATCTTGCCGTCGGTAGCAATAGCACCTACAAGGTCAGCGTCGACGGGCGAGGCCAGGCCACGTTAAATGTCACCACTCCTCTCGGTAACAGCATTGTTCTTGATTTCGTGCTGCAAGACAGCTCCCACGGACTGGTTACGGAGTTCGACAACACCGCTACCGGCAGCGGAACGATCGACGCACAAACCGCCAGTGTTTCGCCTGCCGGATCGTACGCGTTCAGCATGACCGGAGCGAACTTCAGCAGCGGAGCTTCCTTTGCAACTGTTGGGAATTTCGCCATAGGAAGCGGAGGCACATTGAGTGGACTCGAGGATTCCAACAGCGGCGGCCTGGCTTATGCGAATGAGGCGCTGTCTGGTGAGGTCGTCCTTGGTCCGTCTTCTACACCTTCGACGACGTTGACCACAGGACCATTCGGCACGCTTACTTTCGACGCCTTCGCGATTGACGCAAACCATCTCAAACTGATTGAAATGGATCAATTCGCAACCTCCTCTGGGGACGCGTACTCGCAAACAAGCACCACGGTACCGACCGGAGCGTTGGCTTTCACCCTTGCGGGAGGCATCTCGGCTCCAGTCGCCGTGGGCGGCTTCATGGTGACTGACGGCGCGGGCAATATCACCACCGCTTCCACAGAGGACGTTAATGACGCCGGAAACATATCGGCGGCACCGGTGTCGTTCTCGGCGCAATACACAGCTGCGGGAACGGGCCGCTATACATTGGGCAGCTTCTCCAATTTTGTCGGCGGCACGGAATATGCGGCCTATCCATCCAGCGGAGGTTTGCTGCTGTTGGAAATTGACGATTCCGGAATCATGTCCGGTGCCGCTTACACTCAGACTGCCACGACATTTTCGACGTCTGCGGGGTATGGGCTGAATCTTTCGGGCTTCAACCAAACCAGCAGCGCCGAAGTAGACGACATCGCCGAATTTGCGACTAGTTCCAGCGGGGCTGCGATAACGGGCATCATCGACGAAAACGCTGCGGGTGTCGGGCCAAACTTCGGATTGGCGCTCAGCGGAACTTACACAACGCCGGACTCAAACGGGCGCGGTCAGCTTGCGGCAACCGCCGGCACCAGCTCGAACACTACTCTCAACGGTGGCTTTGGTCTCACGTTCTACACCGTGGATGGCACAACCTTCCCGTTTATTGAGACCGACAATGCGACCGGCCAGGTTTCTCTGGGAGTATTCGTTGTGCAGAATCCCAGTGCGTCATCCTCGGCAGTGGCCAAGCCCCACATGTTCCTCGTGAGGCCTTTGATCAGAGCAAAGTCGTCCTTTAAGAAACTGAAGTAGAAGATTGTTCCACGCTAAACGAAGCAGGGCGCGGCTTAAAGCCGCGCCCTATTTTTTGTTCCCCTATCTTCGATCGTACATCCCGTGGTTAAGCTTGCGTTTCCGAAACCTCAACCCTTGAAGCCGCACCGACCCCAGCACCGCGCTTTGCCCTTGCAGCGATCCATACGACAACGCGGTACAAGAGCAATATCCCCAGCACGGTTGCGTACTCGAGCGGCTTCTTCAAATCCGCTTTCACCAGCCAGATGTAGTGGATCACTCCGGCGGCGGCGCTGAAATAGATCAAGCGGTGCAGCATTTGCCAGCGTTTCCCCAGCTTGCGGATTGCCCACTTCGTCGAGGTCAGCGCGAGCGGGATCATCAGCACGAAGGCAGTCATGCCCGCGGTGATGAATTTGCGCTTGGCGATATCCTTCAGCATTTCCTGGACATCGAAGAATTTGTCGAGCCAGACATAGGTCATCAAGTGCAGCGTGCCGTAGAAAAACGCATACAGACCGAGCATGCGCCGCCAACTGATGAGCCAATACTGCCGCGTGAGTTTTCTGAGCGGCGTGATCGACAAGGTGACGAGCAGGAAAATCAGTGTCCAGTTGCCGGTGCTATGCGTGATGGCTTCAATCGGGTTGGCGCCGAGTCCGGCATGAAATCCGCGCCAGACGAGCCTCGCCAGCGGCACGAGGCAGGCGAGGAAGAGGACGGGTTTGAGGTAGCGATGCATGCAAGAGCAAGGGCCAGGGGTCAGGGACTAGAGGCAAGTAATCCCGAAGATTCGAGAACGGCCCCCGATCCCTGCCTTAATAGTTCTTCTTCAAATCCATGCCGCTATACAGGCTCGCGACCTGATCGTAGCCATTGAACATCAAAGTCGGCCGCTTGAAGAATTCGCCGAGCCTGCGTTCTTTGGCCTGGCTCCAGCGGGGATGGTCCACATTCGGATTCACGTTTGCGTAGAAGCCGTATTCCCGCGGCGCGGAAAGATTCCAGGTATTCTCCGGCTGCTTGTCCGTGAAGCGGATGCGAACGATCGCTTTGGCGCTCTTGAAACCGTACTTCCAGGGCAGGATGATGCGGATGGGCGCACCGTCCTGATTAGGAAGATCCTCGCCGTACATTCCGAAACAGAGCAGCGCGAGCGGATGCATAGCTTCGTCCATGCGCAAACCTTCGACGTAAGGCCACTGGAGAACCGGCCGCTGCTGGCCCGGCATCTGCCTCATATCCAGAAGCGTGGTGAACTCGACATATTTCGCCTTGCTGGTGGGATTCACGCGCTTGATGAGTTCGCTCAATGAAAACCCGACCCAGGGCACGACGATCGACCATCCTTCGACGCAGCGATGACGGTAGATACGCTCCTCGGGAGGGGCCATCTTGATGATCTCGTCGACGTCGAGTTCCTGCTTCTTGTCGACCATGCCATCGATCTTCACCTTCCACGGGCGCGTGCGGAAATTCTTCGCCAGATCGGCAGGCTCGTCTTTCTCGGTCGAGAACTCGTAATAGTTGTTGTAATGCGTGACGTCTTTATAGGGCGTGATGGTTTCGGTGGTGCTGAACGAACTCTTCTGAAGGCCGTTAATCTTGTTTCCCGCTAGCACCGTGGTGGAAGGGTTGATAGCTTCGCTCAGTCCAATGCCCGTAGCTGCAGCGGCTCCGGCAATTGCTGCCGCGGCCAGGAATTTTCGCCGGTCCAGGTACAAGCTCTTGGGAGTGATCTCCGAGGAACGAATGTCTTCCGCCTTCTTGATCAACATGGGAATCCCATTTGTTTATACGCGGGCCGCTGCCGAACAGATTTCATCTTCATCATATCTTCAACTAAATATGACGCTTGTATTGGGAAAAAGTTGCATGGAGCCAAAAGGAGCACGGAATTCTCCGAACGGCTGGGCGTTGGAAAGCTGCGCTAGCCCAGCACTTCCCTGACTTTGCGGGACAGGCTCTGCAGGCTAAACGGCTTTTGCAGGAAGGCGGTGCCGCTCTCGATCGAGCCGTCACTGACGATTGCGTCTTCCGTGTATCCCGAAAGATAGAGAACTTTCGCCTCGGGACGCGACTGAGCCAGTTGTTTGACCAGTTCGCGGCCGCTGATGCCCGGCATCACGACGTCGGTGATCACGAGACTGATGGTGCCTTGATAACGCGCGGCCTCCGCCAGGCCGGCTTCTCCGCTTTCGGCCTCTAATACCTGGTAGCCTTTTGCCGCCAGAGTATCGCGGACGAGCTGGCGGACCGATTCTTCGTCCTCCACCAATAAGACGGTTTCGGTGCCGCCGAGCGCCGGGTCCGGCGCCGGGGTGGCATGCTTCTCGGCCGTCCCTTCCACCTGTGGCAAGTAGATTTGAAAAGCGGTTCCGCGCCCTTGTTCGCTCTGGACCATGACATAGCCTCCGCTTTGTTTGACGATTCCATATACGGTGGAGAGGCCAAGTCCAGTTCCCTTACCTTTTTCCTTGGTTGTGAAAAAGGGCTCGAAGATTCGCGACTGGGTCTCCCTATCCATCCCCATGCCCGTGTCGGCGACGGAGAGCATGACGTAGACGCCGGGACGGATGAATTGCTGGTCTCGACGATGGCTTTCGTCCATCACAACGTTTTGTGTTTGAATCGTGAGCTTGCCTCCGCTGGGCATCGCGTCTTTGGCATTCACGACAAGGTTCATCAGAACCTGCTCGAGCTGGCCGGCATCGGCTCGGGTGTGTGCAGCCGTGGGAGCCAGAAGCGTGACCAATTCGATGTTCTCGCCGATCAAGGGGCGCAGCAGCCGTTCCATGTCCTGTACGATCGCGTTCACGTCGACGACCTTCAGCTCCAGCAACTGCTTGCGGCTGAAGGCGAGTAACTGGCGCGTCAAGGTGGTGGCACGATCCGCCGCCAGCTGGATCGCACGGCCTTTTTCATGGAGTGGGTCTTCGAGCGGAAGCTTGGCGAGGATGACCTCGGCATATCCGCTGATCACCATCAGGAGATTGTTGAAATCGTGGGCGACGCCGCCTGCGAGCCGTCCGACGGCTTCCATTTTCTGGGCCTGGCGGAACTGGTCCTCGAGCGCGCGGCGATCGGTGACGTCTTCGGCGATCGCTTCCAGCACGTCGGCGGGTTCATCGGCACTGCTGACGGCTCGTCCGCTGATGCGGACCGTGATCGTGTTTCCATCCCTGCGTTTCCACTTCACTTCGATCCCGTCCAGACGTCCGCTACGCCGGAATTCGTCGACCAGGCGCGCGTGTTCCTGAGGCTGCGCAAACACATCTTTTTCCGGATCGAGTAGCAGAACCTGTTCTGCGGATTCATACCCGAGCATGGTGATGAGCGCGGGATTGATGTCGAGGAACCTACCTTCAAGGCTGGAACGGTAGATGCCATACACCGAACTCTGCACCAGAGAACGGTAGCGAGCTTCGGAGCGGCGCAATGCCTGCTCGTTTCGCTTGATCTCCACCGCGCTCGCGACCTGACGCGACACGAAGGTGAGAATCTCCTTGTCCCGCTCTCCGTAACGAATGTTCTTGGAGTATGTCTGCACCACCAGCGCGCCGAAGGTATGACTATTGACGCGAAGAGGAACACCCATCCAGTCGAGAGAGCGCGAGCCGTTGCGCGCCACTTCGCCGCGGTCTTCCATGGCCTGCAGAACCTCGGGCGTGGCAAGGAGTGGCTCTCCGGTGCGGATGAGATGGTCGGTGAGACCACGCCCCAGTTTTTTTGGTAGAGGAGCGGCATCCTGTTCGTCAACAAAATAGGGGAAAGTGATCAGCTCGTTCACTGGATCGTACAACGCGATGTAGAAGTTCCGGGCATACATCAACTCATCCACAATGCCGTGGACGGCCGCGAAGAACTGCTGCAGATCGTGCGCCCCGCTGCTTTTTTCGGCGACACGGTAGAGCGCGGAACTGAGCGCCTCGACGCGTTTGCGGTCAGAGATATCGTGGTATCCCGCGTAGAAGCCCACCATCTTCCCATCCTGCAAAAGGGGCGCGCAGGAGACGGAAACTTCCAGCAGGGTTCCTTCTTTCTTTCTGCACTTGGTCTCAAGCGTGATGCGCTCACCCTTGGCCAGCGTCTCGGCGATCCATCGCGACTCGGCCAAGCGGTCTGGAGGAACGATGAGACTTTCCAGCGGCCGGCCTAGAATTTCGGCAGGGCCATAGCCAAACATCCGCGCGAATGTCTCGTTTGACCAGAGCACGTGATGGCTGAGATCTGCAATACAGAGCGCATCCGGCGATGCCTGGGACATTTGTTCCAGAAACTGTGCGTGTTCCGCTGTGCCTTGCAGGTGCTGGGCACCGTCGGGCAGGGGAGGGGCCGGGCACGATGTTTTCGAACACGCACCGTTTACTGGAGAAACTTCCGGGGGCAGAAAGGCGGGTGGAGAGCCGCTCTCCAGGGCTTTTTTCAGCCGGCTCGCGCGAGCGAGATCCTGCTGTCCGTTTTGAGTGACACGTTCGCCCATTCTGCGAAATCCCCCTCTGAAATTCGCAGTAAACAGGGTAGATCGCCGGTCACCGAGCCGAAAGTTACGGGGGTAATCCTGAAATGGCGCCGACCAAAAAGGGAGGGTATTTTTGCCCTGCTGAAAGGGCAACGACTTCTGGTAGTCGATCAGTTATAGCGCCGGGCTATTTCGCGTGGCAAAATGACCATACGCATCTCACGCACGTTTATAGCCTGGAAACCTCAACAAGTGTAGCCCGGTGCGGGGGAACCACTTGGCGAGAGGGAGTCACACATGCGCCACCTTAGGACGGGGGCTGTCGACATTGGTTCGCGCTTCGCGCTTTTACTGCTGTTCACCCTTGGAATTGCTATCTCTTCTTCGCTCGCGCAGACGCCCGGCGTCACCGACAACAGCATTCTGATCGGTTCGTGCTCGGCGCTCGACGGTCCCACACATTTTCTGGGGCAGCAGACCGTGATGGGGGCGACGATCTATTTGCATGCCATCAACGATGAGGGCGGAGTCTTCGGGCGCAAGATCCAGTTGCTCGCCTTCGATGACAGCTACGATCCGGAAAAGGCACCCGCTTGCTTCAAGCGCATGACGAAGGAAGGCGTATTTGGGCTCGGATTTTTTGTCGGCACTCCTACCGCGAAGGTTTACGTGCCGATGGCGCAAGAGGAAAAGATTCCGGTCGTCGGACTCTTCACCGGAGCGCAGATGCTCTACGAACCACTTAAGCGCTATGTCATCAATGTGCGCGCCAGTTATTACGACGAGACCAGGGAACAAGTGGACAAACTGTGGGAGAACAACATCCACAAGATCGGTGTGCTCTACCAGGATGACGCATTCGGCAAGACGGTGCTCGATGGCGTGAAGCTCGCGCTGCAAAAACATAACGCCACGCCAGTAGGACTGGGAACCTTTGCACGGAACGCGACGGACGTGGATGCGGGACTCACGGCGATTATGACTGCGCATCCCCAGGCCGTCATCGTCGTCGGACCCTACTCACCTGTAGCGGCCATCGTGAAAAAAGCGCATGCGGACGGCTGGCGTCCGCAGTTTCTGACTGTGTCTTTCGTTGGGACCGAGGAGTTCATCAGGGAGGCTGGTCCGGACGCGGAGGGTACGATCATCACGCAGGTCATTCCTCCCTACGACCGAACCGACTATCCCACCGTCGAGCTTTATCGCAAATATCTGGCGAAATACAATCCCTCGGCGTCGCCAAGTTTTGTAAGCTTTGAGGGTTTCGTTGACGCCATGGTGATGGTCGAGGGATTGAAGCGCGCGGGCAAGGACCTGTCACGCGAAAAATTCATCTCCGGCATTGAGTCGATTCACGAAATGAATATGGGACTGGGCCCAAAGCTCATGCTGAATTACGGACCCGCCGACCACAAGGGATTCGACAGCGTCTATCCGACGATCGTGAAGAATGGACAACCGGTCTTACTGACGGACTGGTCCAGCGTGGGGAAGTAATCCAAACGAACTCGCCCCTTGCTAGGAAGACGAACAAGCGTCAGATCAACTCTCGCGACCTAAATTCATAAACCCATTCCAGCTGCAAAAGTTGCGTTCATGCGGTCATGGGGATCGCTACGCTTCGCTCGCATTGATGCATCTCGCGAATATTCCACTGCATCCAAAGAATTAACCATGCAGTTAATTAGTAAAGATTCGTCAAGGTCGGAGGTGACCTTTATGACTGTACGAGGAAAAAGAAGTTGGATGGCAATGGCGGGCTCGCTGCTAGCGGTCGGGCTTTTGAGCGCAACGCTTGTGGCTCAGAACGGAACAGCCTCGCGCTATGACGGGCAAATTCAGGACGTGGTGGCGCACAAGATGGCATCGAAGAATCAGTTCTCGAATGTGAAGTCCAGCGTCGAGGATGGAATCGTGACGCTCACCGGCACAGTCGATCTCTATCAGCGCAAGCTGGATGCCGCCAGGCTCGCGCGCAAGACTGCGAATGTGCAGGGAGTGCGCAACCTGATCACGGTGGATGGTCCGAACATTTCAGATGCACAGCTGGAAGACAAATTGGCGACGAAGCTGACATACGTGCGCGTCGGTTATGACAACACGTTCGACTACTTCGCTCTCGGCGTCAAAGACGGCGTCGTGACGGTGGAGGGACAGGATCGGACCGGCATTGGCCGCGATGAAGCGATGGCTGATATCGCGAACATGCCCGGAGTCAAAGACGTGATCGACAATGTCTCGGTTGCTCCGGTCTCGACGTTTGACGACGGTATCCGCTTGCGAGCAATGCAAGCGATCTATCGCGACCCGGTGTTGAGCCGGTACGCCATGGACCCTGCGCGCCCGATCCGGATCATCGTCGCGAACGGACACGTGACGCTGTATGGAGCGGTCGACAACAACGCCGATAAGAATATCGCTGGAATCCGCGCCGGACAGATTTTTGGAGCGTTCAGCGTGGAGAACAAGCTGCAGGTCGCAGGTAAGTCGTAAGGTGCGGTGGCACGGAGAAGGGCGTGGCGAAACCGCCGCGCCTTTTCTCTTGTGTGACCGTATGTTCTAATCTGACGCCATGCGGTTCAGATTTTGGCTGCCCTTGGTTCAAACTGTCGCGATGCTTTTGATCACATGGGCGCCCTGGGCCCCAGAATCGCACCGACTCCTTACTGTTCTTCGTGACGGAACCGAGATCAGGACCTGGACCGTGATTCCGTCAGCCAATGTCATCGATCTTTTGGACTTCGCCGAAGGCATCAATCTTCCGGCCGTTGCAGTAGTCGTACCAGCGGAGTTTGCCGCGCGAAGAGGCAAAGCGAGGATGAACCTGACGTTCAGATTCTTTGGCTGCTGGCTGGTCGGGCTTGTGTGCTGGTATTTGGCTGGACGGTTATTGGATGACCTCTTCTCTTGGTACCGGAGCGGACTGCTACCAAGGAAACACCGTGTCGATCTGGCTTTCGCGCTGCTCGTTCTTCCGAGCTCGGCGCTGCTGGCAGGAGTGTTTCTCTTCGGTGGAGAGCACACTCCGATCCTCGCTGTCTCCAGCGCAGTCTGGCTAGCTGCCAGCTGTTTAGCCCTAGCGTTTCGCCTGCTTCAGATAATCCGGCAACGGCGCAGGCTCCCAGCCTCGTAGCTATTTCGGCGGCGTGTGCTCGAACGGCAGCTTGGTATAACGCGCTTTCTCTACCTCGATGACCAGCACCACTCGCCCCTCAGGTTGGCGCATCGGAAACGGCCTGCCGGTGTACTTGTGCGAGATCACGTCCATCACCTTCAGGTCGGGATCGGGGCGGCGCTCGATGACGCGTCCACGGATCTGAACCTCTTCATACGGATTGCTGAAATCCACGATCGAAAGCGCCACGCGAGGATCCCGGCGCGTGTTCTTTCCCTTCAGCGAGTTCTCGCCGGTGCAGATGATGACTTGGTCACCATCGCGTCCGATCCAGACTGGCGTTGCGTTCGGAGAGCCATCGGGCATGAGCGTGCAAAAGTGCGCGAAGTTGGGGCGGTCGATCAATTGCTTTGCTTCCGGAGAGAGTGTGGCTGGCATAGCGACTCCTTTTTTACGAATTCAAGGTAAGCGGTTGATGAGCGAGGCGACGTAACCGGCGCCGAAACCGTTATCAATGTTTACGACGCTGACGTTCGAGGCGCAAGAATTAAGCATGCCGAGCAATGCAGCCATTCCTTTGAACGATGCACCGTAACCAATGCTGGTGGGCACGGCGATGACGGGAACGCCGACCAGGCCTCCCACGACACTGGGCAGAGCGCCTTCCATACCGGCGCAGACGATAACGACTCGCGCCTTGGTCAGAGCTTCGCGATTTGCCAGCAGCCGGTGAATACCCGCGACGCCGACGTCGTAAAAGTGCTCTACCTCGTTTCCCATCAGTTCGGCGGTGACGACCGCTTCCTCTGCGACTGGAATGTCGCTCGTTCCCGCCGATACCACGGCAATCACACCCTTGCCGTACTTTGTAGAATCTTTCTGCAAGATGATCGCGCGAGCCAGTTCGCGGTATTCGACGCCGCGCACTTTCTTCTTTACGGCGGCGAATTGTTTCTCGCTGGCGCGAGTTGCCAATATGTTGCCACCGTGCTTCGCCAAACGCGCGAAGATTATGGCAGTCTGAGCAGGAGACTTCCCTTCTCCCAGAATGATTTCCGGCATGCCTGCACGCAGAGCACGGTGATGATCGACTTTGGCAAAGCCGAGATCTTCGAACGGCAGGTGGCGCAGGCGGTCGACCGCGTCATCGGGAGTGATCGTTCCCTTGCGTACTTGCTCGAAGAGTTGGCGGATGGATTCGGCGTTCAAGGAAAGCTCAGAGCCCGACCCTCGGCATTCACCAGGCGAGTTCTAGATTAGCATTCCGCGGAGATCTCACCACGGAGGAACGCAGGGGGAAACTCAGGCGTGTGCGGCGCGCGCTTGCGGGCGGGCGATCGAGCGGAGTTTGGAAATCACGGTGCCACAGACCTTACGGGCTATGCCGGGCTCATCGAGATGGGTAAGGAAGAGACGGCGCACGGCGCTGGGAGCCACTTTGCCGGAGACATAAGCGTCATAGATCTGACTCCCGATGCGATAACCCCATTCCTCGGCGGTAGCTTCGAACCTCTCGGCGTCTGCCTCGACAGCTGCATGTGCCGCTTTCTCACAACCAGCCCGGGAGAGTTGCGATGCATTGTCAGCGAATGGAGCGGGGCGCGACGGATAGAGCACACGCGATCCGAAGTAAGCCACCGCGTGTTCGATGACACGAGAATAGAAGCAATCGTCGCTGGGATCGGGAACTTCGGATTCGCCGTTTTCAATCGGCAAGTTTCCGTTCAGCCTGCGCGGCAATCCCTGGCAAGCATGATGCAGAAAGCGGGTCGCATCTTCGGCAGCATGCATCATCTGAAATTCCCGGATATAGAAAGCATTGACCTGTGGCAGGTAGGCGCTGCCGCGCTGCTCAACCGAGGTCAGCAGGGACTCGCGATCTTGCTCGCTGATGCCTTTGCGGGATAGCAACCGGCGCAACATTGCGTCCGACGAACTGCCATAGACTTCCGGCAGCATATCCACGAGAAACTTGGGTTGCGTGCCGTTGTGCGGCGAGTAGCGATTGATATCGAGGAATCGCGCGAGGCTATCAATCAGATTGTAGATGGTCGGAGCGAAATCCGGACCGTCATCGCAACGACTCCACTGGTCGAGAAACAGACGATAGCTTTCATATTTTTCGAGCGGCGTGGCATTAAACACGCAGAGAACATTGTCGTTGACGCGGACTGCTTCCACTTTGTCGGCCCGTTCTCCAGCCGCGCGCCAGTAAAGCGCGTCGATGTTTTGCAGGACAGTGACAATGCGAGCCTCGGGCATCTGTCGCTTCAGAACTGCAGGCAGATGTTTCGGCGCGAGGTGCGATTCGCCGAACAGCACGAAGATAATGGCATTCGGATGGCGCTCCCGGATTTCCGCCAGCTTGACGACAGCGTGACGGTCTCGCGCGCCGATCTTTCGCAGATCTTCGCGGGGCATGCAGTCGAGACCGTAGAGAGCTTCCGCGTGATCGCGCGCGGTGACCAGCAGTTCGTAAAACGGGGCCCAGTCGTATCCCCAATCGAGGTCGAATCGGATGCGTTGGCGAAATTCCTGCTCGTCGATCTCCCGGCGCCACCATTCATCGAGAATGTGTTGATCGCGGGCGAAGATGGTCTCAACTCCCAACACAACCGGACGATCACCCGCCAGCGCACGTTGCTCCATCAGTAGCGCAGCCTGACGCTGCGCCGCCGGCAGGGCATGGTAGTCGCCAACCAGAACTATGTCGGCAGCTCGCACCGCGTCTCGAAACTGCTCGGCGTCGAGCACGGATTCGTAGTTGCGGAACGCCTGATTGAAATCGCGCAGATACTTGCGGCGGTTGTGGGAATCCTGCACCCGGATCTCGCGCTCCACTCCGGCCAGCGCGTGCAGTTGCGCTGCGCTGCGGCGGGACCGGAGATTGGAGGTTGACGCCATTTTTGATTCTTAACCCGACTCGAAACCGGAGCCCGTCTTGACTTCTGTGGCAAAGCCTCCCTATGCTCCAACTTCGAGGCAACATTGCCCAATTACCCGCCGAAAAACCTGATCATCGCGACCACCGGGGCCAGCGGAGCTATTTTCCTGCGGCACTTTCTGCAAACCGTCGAACGCGACAAGCGCGTTGAGACGGTAAACTTCATCGCTTCCGACAGCGCCCTGCGCGTTATGGCGGAAGAACTTGGCCTGAAGGGCCGCTCCGATCTTGTCGGCCGAATCCTCGGGACTTCTTCCGGAAATTCGAGCAAACGCCCGGCGCGCAAAATTCACGTTCAATCGAACGCCGACATTGGTGCGAACGTCGCCAGCGGCTCTTATCCCGCTGATGCCATGGTCGTTATTCCATGCAGCGTGGGCACTCTGGCCCGCATCGCGAACGGAGTCGCTGCCCAACTGATCGAGCGCGCGGCCGACGTGTCGATGAAAGAAAAACGCCCGCTGGTGCTCTGTGTGCGCGAAACTCCGCTCAACAAAATCCACATCCGCAACATGTACCGGGCGGCTGATGCCGGAGCCACGATCTTTCCTCTGATTCCGGCGTTTTATTACCGCCCTGCTTCATTAGATGAGATGGCCCGCGAATTCGCTTATCGCGTGCTGGCTCATCTAGGCCTGCCGCAGGCTCAAGCCTTCCACTGGAAAGGCTGAAGGATCAATCACTTGCCAGCGTAAGGAAATTGCCCGCCGCCATTACAGTGATCGGCATTCGCGGGGCAGGATTTCAGTGTAGATACCCGAAAGTGCAGGCGGCAGATATCTCCCGGACATGTACGGCCGGGGACGGCTATCGGTTTTCGCGCGATGCCGCGATTTCCAAAGCTGGATTGCTAGGCTGATGTCGTAGAATGCGGCAACTTTCCGAGGAAGGCGATCCATGTTCACACGTTGGCTCGTAGCATTGGTCGGATTCGTGTTTCTGGCAACCGTGGCCCACGCCGCAGACGACCGCAACCCGTTTGCCGGCGATGCCAAAGCGGCAAAGGCGGGGGAGTACGAGTTCCGCATCAATTGTGCCCTGTGCCACGGACTGGGCGCGCGAGGCGGAGGCCGCGGGCCGGATCTCACCCGGGCGCAAAAGAAGCACACGCACACCGATGCCGACATGTTTCAGGTCATCAGCAACGGGATTCCTGGGACCGCGATGCCCGCAAACGGGACGAACGGGCAAGGCGTCGGCATGACCGATGAAGAGATCTGGCAGATCATCACCTACATCCGCAGCCAGGAAGTGAAAGCTCCGGCGAGTGCCTCGGGAAATGCGGCCCACGGCAAGGAATTGTTCTATGGCGACGCGAATTGCTCGCTCTGCCACATGGTCGACGGCAGAGGCGGGCGACTTGGACCGGAACTGACGAGCGTGGGCGCTTCACGCACGCGTGCGGCACTCATTGAATCGGTGCGCAATCCGAGCCAGAGGCTGGCTTGGGGGCTGACCGAATCGACAAAAGAGTTTCCGCAAGAATACGAGAGCGTCACTGTCATTACAGCGGATGGAAAAGAGATCAAGGGCGTCACGCTGAACGAAGACAGCTTCTCGGTTCAGATCATGGACACTGGCGAGCAGATTCATTTGCTGGAGAAAGACAAGCTGCGGTCGTTTCGGAAGACACGGGAGTCGGCAATGCCAGCGTATGGCATGAGCACCCTCAGCGAAAAAGATCTGGATGACATCCTGGCCTTCCTAGTCAGCGTGAGGGCGAAATGAACCTACGCAACGAAACACAGGGTCTGAAGGCCAACATCGATTGCATCTCTATCGCGGCCCTCGAAGGGACGCTCTTCCACCGCTGGGCGAGGAATGCGGCCATGGCGGGATTGGTCATGCTGGGCCTGTTCGCGCTCGTTGGGCTCCCCGCTGACGCGCAGGTCACCTTCGACAGGCTCGTGAATTCTTCCAAGGAGCCGCAAAACTGGATGACGTATTCCGGTGACTATTCCGGAAAGCGCTTCAGCCGACTCGACCAGATCAACGTGGCAAACGCCCACGCCATGGTCGCGAAGTGGGTGTATCAGACCGGCGCAACAGGAAAGCTTGAGACGTCGCCGCTGGCGGTCGACGGAGTCCTCTATGCGACGGCGCAGGATAATCGCGCCTTCGCCCTCGACGCCTGCACCGGTCGCCCCATATGGATGTACCAGCGGCAAATACCGAGCGACATTCGTCCATGCTGCGGACATGTGAATCGTGGGTTAGCAATTCTCGGCGACAAAGTATTTCTGGGAACGCTGGATGCCCACGTCATCGCCCTCGATGCCAAGACGGGAAACGTTGTCTGGGATGCGACTGCCGCGGACTATCGCACTGGCCACAGCTTTACGGTTGCTCCGCTGGTCGTGAAAAATCTTGTCGTGATTGGAATTTCCGGAGGCGAATACGGCGTGCGGGGATTCATCGACGCCTACGATCCCGACACGGGCCAACGCAAATGGCGCTTCTATACCGTGCCGGGTCCTGGCGAACCGGGACACGATACGTGGGAAGGCGATTCGTGGAAGGTGGGCGGAGCACCGGCGTGGAATACGGGAACCTATGATCCGGCGACGAATCAGATTTTCTGGCCGACGGGAAATCCTTCGCCTTCGAATCGTGGCGAGGGGCGCGCAGGAGACAATCTCTACAGCAATTCCCTGCTGGCACTCGACGCCGATACCGGCAAGATGAATTGGTATTTCCAGTTCACCAAGCACGACGAACATGACTGGGACGCTACTCAGGTTCCGGTGATGGTTGATGCTGGCGGCAAGCAGCTGATCGCTCAAGCCAATCGCAATGGATTTTTCTACCTCATCGATCGGACGAACGGAAAACTGATTTCGGCGACGGCATACGGCAAGCAGACGTGGAGCGACACCAAGGATGCCGAAGGGCGTCCGGTCGCGAAGAAAGAGGCTTCGCCGACTCTCGAGGGACACACGGTATGTCCCGGCGCGCTCGGAACCACAAATTTCATGGCGCCGACCTACGACGTGCAAACTGGCCTGTTCTATGTCACAGCGCGCGATCAGTGCGACATCTTCAGTACGGCTCCTCAGCCGTACGAGGCCGGACACGCGTTTTATGGCAGTGCGTATTTCCCTTCCGAAGAGGCCAGGCCTTATCTGGGGTTTCTGAAGGCAATCGATCCGACCACGGGCGAAGTGAAATGGAAGTTCCAGCACACGTCGCCGACTTGGTCAGGTGTGCTGTCCACGGCGGGAGGGCTGGTTTTCAGCGGCGATGCCGAAGGAAACTTCATCGCATTTGATGCGGCGTCCGGCAAAACTCTGTGGCACTTCCAGATGGGGGGAGCGGTCTATGCACCGCCGATGGCTTTTGCCGTGGACGGAAAAGAATACGTCGCCATCGCGGCAGGCAGCGCCGTCTACGCTTTTGGACTGCCGTGAACAAGATGCCGACAGTTTTTCCCTGTTTCTGTTGCCTCCAGCGGTACACCTCCTTCTCCTGATTGACGCCGCGGCGCGTTCCGTACTAATCTGCGCTTACACCGGAAAGGAGGTGGTCGGATGACAATTTCTGAAGGCAGTTGTAGATGTATCCAAAGACCAGGTGAGGTGGCTGAGACTTAGAGCGGTTGCTCTAAGCGGGGCTTTGGGCGCGGAATTCGCAAGGACTGCGCCGAGAGCTACAGCCCGCACACTACCGGTGATTAAGGATGGACGCGCTGACGCAGGTCGGTCAAGGGCGTTTATCAGGGACCCGGAGTTGCCGAAGAGGCCACGTTAGAGTGACCACCTCTTGG
The DNA here is from genome assembly GCA_963700225.1 of uncultured Acidobacteriota bacterium. Taxonomy (GTDB): domain Bacteria; phylum Acidobacteriota; class Terriglobia; order Terriglobales; family Acidobacteriaceae; genus Sulfotelmatobacter. The sequence continues at coordinate 1,766,471 of CAVOWU010000002.1, read as the reverse complement.
TCAATCCCAAACAGTCCACCGGGCGGCCCGCAGGCCTTGTTCTCACAAGTGCTTGCGGGCCGTTCTATTTTCCGCCCAAGCTATTCGCCCAGCAAATGACGGTAGACCCAATTGGAGTATGATCCCCTGCCATGGCGAACATCGATCCTGATCAGGAGCGACGTCGGCTCGCGGAGTTCTATGCCGGACAGATGGACGGAGAGCTGGAGAAAGTCGCCGGTCAAGCCTTCGACCTTACCGAACTTGCCAAAGAAGCACTCAAAGTGGAGTTGGCAAAACGGGGACTGATGCCTGCTTTCGTCGAGGAGGCTCCGGTAATCGTCAAAGAGTCGCGTCCAAAGCGCACAGGTCCTCAACCCGGCGATCCACCTCCGCCGGATCCGCCATCGGAGGAGATTTCCGATTCAGAGGGCGAACTCGAGTTGCGACGCATGGTCACGGTTCGACAGTTTCGCGATTTGCCTGAGGCTCTTTTGGCAAAGGGCTGTCTGGACTCCGCCGGGATTGAGTGCGCGCTCGTGGACGACAACATGGTGCGACTGGATTGGTTCTGGTCCAACTTGATGGGCGGAGTTAAATTGAAAGTGGAACCTGGCGATGCCGATGTCGCGAACGAAATCCTGAGCCAGCCAATTCCCGAGGGATTCGATGCCGTGGGCACGGGTGAGTACCTGCAGCCGAGCTGCCCCAGCTGCCAGTCGCTGGATGTTTCTTTTCAGGAACTGCACAAACCGGTCGCGTATGTCACCGCGTATTTCGGCGTGCCCCTCCCGTTGCGCCGGAGAGCATGGCGCTGCCACTCGTGCAATGTCGAGTGGGAGGACGACGGTATTCCCAATCCGGCAGATTCACCGTCGTAGCTTTGCAAATCCCCTGCGAATCACATCCTGCGTGTCTTCGGCTAACTTCAGCTCCGGCAATTCCTCGCGCGTGAACCAGCGAACTTCGGCGGCGTCGCTGGCGGCGAGAAGCTCTCCTCCAACCCGGCGGCAGAGGAAATCAATCAGCACGTAGTGGTACTGGACCCGCTTCTCGGCGTTTCGCAGAACGCGGTCGTAGACGCCCAACAGATCTCCGGGCTCGACGATGAGTCCGGTTTCCTCGCGCGCCTCGCGAACTGCAGCCTCGCGCACCAACTCTCCGACTTCGAGAACTCCTCCAGGGATCGACCACTGCCCCTGAATTGGCGGATGGGCACGCTTGACCAGAAGGACTCGGTCGCCCTCGATGATGATCGAGCCGACGCCAACCAGCGGCGATTCGGGATATTCACGCTTCATGGATCCGTTTCCGGTACTCGGTACTCAATAGTCGAGAATCATTTGGAAATCTCTCGTTTCGAAGTCGCGACAGATCAAGACCGCGATTATATCGGCTCGATCACTTTGGCTAAGGTGGCGAATGTACGGCGTTCGAGAAATCGACTTGCTAGAATGGCGCTCGGAACCACAACCATGGCACTCGAAGAATATAAGCGGAAACGGCGGTTTGAAGACACACCCGAGCCTCCGCCAAAGGTCGAAAAAAAGAAAGGCAATCGCTTTGTCGTTCAGAAGCATGACGCGACTCGCCTGCACTACGACTTCCGGCTGGAAATGGAAGGCGTGCTGAAATCCTGGGCGGTTCCGAAGGGACCGTCGCTCGATCCCGCGGACAAGCGTCTGGCCATGCAGGTCGAGGATCATCCCGTTTCGTATTTCGATTTCGAGGGAAACATTCCTGAGGGCAACTACGGTGCCGGCAGCGTGATGGTGTGGGACGTGGGCACTTGGCAGCCGCTCTCCCCTGTGCCGGTGAACGGAAAATATGTCCCCGGAACTGAGGCCGACGCGGTCGCGATGTTGGCCAAGGGGGACTTGAAATTCCGGTTGAATGGGAAGCGACTGAAAGGTGATTTCGCGCTCGTCAAAATGAAGGGCCGCCGCCCAGGAAGCAAGGGCAACGAGTGGCTGATGATTAAGAAGCATGACGATGAGGTTGTTGAGGGATACGACGCCGGAGATATCGACGAGTCAGTGCTCAGCAAGCGCAGTATGGATGAGATCGCCGGGGACGCCGGATCTCGAGAATGGAAGAGCCATCCCGCCGGCCGAGGAAAACTGAAAGCCGCATGGCTCGCTGATGCGATAGCTCGCGTCGAGAAGAAAAAAAAAAGCACGCTGACCACAGGGGACACAGAGGAAAAGAGGGGAGGCGCTAAAGAACAATCTAAAACAAAATCCCCTGTGACCTCTGTGGTGAGAGCAGTTGCTCCTCCTCCAAAAACCTCCGCTACGCCTCGGCAGAATCATGGTCCGGTAAAGCGGCCGATGCCCACAACCATCCACCCGATGCTCGCGGAGTCCATCGACAAGCCATTCGACGGTCCGGAATGGCTTTTTGAGATCAAGTGGGACGGCTATCGCGCCGTTGCCTTCGTTGAAAATGGCAAAGTACGCCTGGTTTCGCGTAATCAGAACGATCTGACCGCGCGCTATCCCGAACTGAAGGATATGGCGCAATCCGTCAAGGCGAAGACTGCCATCCTCGATGGAGAAGTGGTCGCACTCGACGATGAAGGGAAAGCGTCGTTCAGTCTGATGCAACAGCGCACCGGATTTCGCCCCGGCGGAAAGCGGGCCGTGGCCAATGCGGATGTCCCTGTGCTCTATTACGCGTTTGATCTGCTCTACCTCGACGGAGAAGATTGGCGCAAAGTTCCACTCGAGGAACGCAAACGGAAGCTGCAGTCCATCGTCAAGACGGGCAACTCGCTCCGTTATTCCGATCACTACGAAGAGCAAGGCAAGGCGCTATTTGAGGTCGCAAGATCCAAGGGATTGGAAGGGATCGTCGCGAAGAAGCGAGTGAGTTTCTACGAAGAGCGCCGCAGCCGCGAGTGGCTGAAGATCAAGATCCGGCATCGCGTGGAGTGCGTGGTTGGAGGCTTTACCGAGCCCGAAGGCAGCCGTGAACATTTCGGATCGCTCGTGCTTGGACTCTACGACAAGATGGGACGGCTGATTCATGTCGGACAAGCCGGAAGCGGATTCAATCAGAAATCCCTGGGCGAAATTTGGAAAACGCTCAGGAAGCTGGAGACGAAGAAGAACCCGTTTTATGGGGAAGTAGAGGCGCTGCGGAAAGTCAGCTGGGTGAAACCGGAACTGGTGGCGGAGATCGAATACGCCGAATGGACGGGTGGGACCAGCGAGGGCAGCGGTCCAAAATTGCGCGCGCCGGTGTTCCTTGGACTGCGCGACGACAAAGAACCACAAGAATGTTTGCTGGAAAATGTGGCCGAGCAGGCGCCCGATTCGTAACCCTGGGGTTTATTCGCGACGCAATGGTTAGCGCTGGTCAGGCCAGGTCACGTGAGCAGGCAGAGAAGGCGGAAGAGGAATCGGAGAATACCCCGGACCTCTCTGATCATTGAATGCGAGGTCGAGCTGCGGAAGCGATTCCTCCTGTTCCGAGGCTGTCATGAGATTCTTTCCAACCAGGGCAGACGCCGTTTCCCGATACTTCTGCTGCTCGGCGCTGATGAATTCCTGAAGCTCGTGGTAGAACTGCTCGTTCGATTTGAATTGGATCGTATCCGTCGTCTCAATCTTCCATTCGATGTCGTCCTGCGAAGTCGCCAGCATGCGCGCGATCAAGCTGCGCCGCTGCTCGGGACCGAGCACCAGGAACGTGAAATTCTCGCAGCGATTGCCTCGGTAGTGGTTCGTCTCGGAGCGAAGCGCATAAACCGGATCCGAGCCCGGAATCAGAACAAAACCGCCTTGCATCTTGCCCTCTGACAATTCATAGACGCCGAATCGCGGCCAATCTTTGTGAGTGTCGTCAGGGAAACAACTGCCGGATTCCCCGCCCCTATAGAGGGCTTCAGCTTTGAACGTAGGACTTGTAATCGTGATGGTGGCGCGACCGTGAATGCTGGAAAGCACGTCGGCGGCAAAGCCCGGCGGAGGCGCTTGCGCGAGCAAAGCTCCGCCCATGTACTGCAGATTGCGTTCGCCGTGTGTTTTGGGATCGGAGTGATAGAACTCGAGATCCAACGCTTGCGAGTCTTCCGGCGGTAATCGCGCGAGAAATATGGCAACCTGGTTAGGAAAGTCTCCTGCAAGATTCCGCAGCGCGCTGGCGGGAACGACGGCGTTCGATTGGATCAGCGTGTCCAGCACGGCGGCCAACGCATCGCGTTGATCCAGTTGAATCGATGTGAGGCCCGCGGCGGAGCTATCGTCTTCTGTCGGCACAGGTAGAGGCTCCCACTCCTCCGCCAATGAGAGCACGTGCGGTATGAGAGTTTGATCTTTCGATGCAAGCGCGTAGTGAGCGCCCCAGGCGACGAGGCGTGGATCGCCGCTTGAAAGCAATGCTTCGATTTTCTTTCCAGATGGTATTCCCGCTGCCAGAGGATTCTGCGCGAGGCTATTGATCCCCGCGATACCGAGGATCAGACAGGGCAGACAAAGAGAAAACCTTACGTCCCTTCGAAGAAGCGCAGCCATCGATTTCTTGCCAGGCATCATCGAATTGCCCAAATTATTACCGTTCTCTACTTGATGTCCTTCATCGCGATCAGCGTTACGAAGTCTCGGCCTCCCGGGTCGACCGCTCGCGCGACGACGCCCGCGAACGCCTGTCGAACTTCCGGATATTTTGCGACCAGCGCTTTAATGACCGCGGTGTTGTCTTGAAACGCCTGAGTAGTGTTGGCGGCGTCCGCTGTCTGATACGTTACGACCAGATCAAGATCATCGCGCACCGCTTCAGGAAAGACCGAGGTGAGTTTGTACGTCGCCGTTCCTGCAGGAAGATCGACTGGCTTTCCTCCACCTGGCAGGTCGCTGGGCCGCAAACTTTGAGATTCGTCATACAGGTTGTCGGTTGCCAGCGTGCTCATAAAGCTCATCCCGCGGGAAACCAAGTCGATAGCTTCGACGAAATAGAACCATGCATCATGGAGTTGGCCTTTTGCTTTGTACTCGCGGGCGCGATCCAGGAACCAGCTACTGTCGTGTCCAGCAATTTCGGCGGACTTAACGTAGAGGCCGGCCAGCTTCCAGTCGGCTCCCGACTGTTGCAGGATCTCCGAAAACATCGTCTTGCCTTTCGCGGACGATGCATCGAGCAGCACCACTGCATACTTGCCGGGCGGAAGATTGTCGAAATAGAAAGCAGCGCTGCCTGAAGTCTGGCCATTCTTTCCGAAAACACCACACAGGAACTCAGCATGCGGGTCCTGAGCAGCCCCCGAAGCATCAAGCAGGAATGAAGATTTGACGATGGCCTGCGCCCCAGTCAGGTCCGGCTGGTGATCTTTAACCGACGCCTCGATTTTGCCGAAGTCCGTGGCTAAGATGGGGATTGCATTCTGGCGCATGGTCGCGACATCGCCCTTCGCGGCGAGATCGAAGACGCGTTGTCCGGCAGTGCTGATGGAGGTACGTGCGGCTTCGTCCAGTTCCCCGGAGGTTTGACAGCTTTGAGCTCCCGCGGTCGAACTCAAAAAGGCAACGGAAAACAGGACAATCGGACGTGCACAGGCGCAAAGACGATGTGCCGGTTTCATGGGTGATTCCGCCTTTACTTTCATACAGTTGGACGCCCTGGCACAGTGTACGCTCGCAATCCGTCGTCTGCTAAGATTTTCTGCCGCCCGAAATGGTTGACTTGCGCTCGCCGTTTTTCTCGCCCCCGTTCGTGCCATTCCGCTGCCAGCCTGCAAGAGAGTAGCCTTAGGACGTTCTACCCGGTGGAGAGTGAAAAGCCATCGGTTCCTTTGAGCCATCCCGGTGCTAGAATTCCGGTAAGGCAACCTCGCGGTGTCCCCCGAAACCAGGCTTTAGCAGGAGTCGTGATGAGCACGGGATTGGAACTCAAGAAACTGAGCGTCCTTCTGGTAATGGGCGTCGCCGTCCTGTGTACAGGTGGTGTCGTCGAGGCGCGCGCCGACTCTGTCCAAAGCCAGAGCCATCACAAGACGAAAACCAAGAAAGCGCAGTTGCCTCCTTTGCCGTCCGGTCCGACCGGTCGTCCCGTCCAGCAGGTTCCTTTGGATTCGATCGCGGCGGTTCCACCGCAGGTCAGTTATCAGGACAGCCAGCTCACCATTGTTGCTCCGAACTCGACGCTGGGCGACATCCTGCGAGCCGTGCGCAAGCAAACCGGCGCTGAGATTGAAGTTCCTGCGGCACCCGAACGGGTGGTCACACATTTGGGCCCCGGACCAGCCCGCGACGTGCTGGCAGACTTACTAAACGGCTCCCGCTTCAATTACGTGCTGTTGGGCTCTCCGGGAAATGACGCCGTATTGACCCGAGTTGTCCTGGTACCCAAAGCGGGCTCTGACACTGGGAATCCCAACCCGGCATCACCTGACGCCCCGCCTGGAACGACGCAAGCGGCCAATGGGCAGCCTGCGGATCAAGATCAACAGGCGGACGCGAACGATGCCGAGGCCAATGACGACAACGGCACCGATGACAATGCGGATAGTCAGCCCGCTGAGGCTGAACAACAACCGCCTGCCAATCCCAATCCGGATCAGCCCGGCGTAAAGACTCCGCAGCAGATGCTGCAAGAAATGCAGCAGCGGCAGCTTATGATCCAGCAGGGCCAGCAACAGCAGGCAGGTCAGCCTCCGGTTCCGGGCACGGTTCCGCATCCTCCGCAAGAACAGCAATAGATTTCACGAAAGCTGGAAGGCCGGACTTCGGAGTGCGGCCTTTTCGTTTGTTCGAGTAAGTTTACGTCGCGAGTTTACCCGTAGAAGCGATCGCTTCCGGGGTCTAGGGCTGGTTCCCGAGAGGAAGTTCGGAGCGTTGTGTCAGACGGCTGGCCAGGGCTGAATCGCTGTGCCCGTCCATGGTTTTCTGAAGCAGATCCCAATCGCGCACGACCTCAGTTTCTGTAACTCCATGAGCGGAGCGTCCGCTGAGTTCGGATTGCAGCCGCGCTTCCAGAAGCTGGCGCACGAGTTGCGGAGGAGCATGTCCGTCCAAGACATTGTCGGCGGAGACGCCAACCCGCACTAAACTATCTCCCACTTGCATTTGCAGAAACGGGCGACCCTGAGCGTCCACTTCAGTCTTGGACTTAGCCTGCAGTTTCTCCCACGCTTTATCGATATTCGGATTGAGCTTATCCGGGTTTGTTCCAGCCAGCACATGTTTCAACTCCTCGCGATAGGCGCGAAGATCTTCGCGGTCCAGTGGAGGTTCCGGATTGCTTCCGACTATAAAAACCATCGCACCGCGTCCCGGTTCAAAGTGGCCCGTTCCTGTTCCCACATAAACGGCAGCGACACAGCCCGCAAAGATGGGACTGACCACCGCGCTAGGCACGATGTATTTCTTCGCCTTGAAGAACGACTCAACCACTCCGTGTACCGCTGTGCTGCGCGGCATGCTTCCCGGCACCTGCGAAATCACGAGCCTTGAAGACTGCAGCTCAGTATGCCGAACGGTGTACTTCGTCAGCATCTTCGCCATCTGCTTCGGAGTCGTAATGCCGACATCCGCCACTACGCTTCGGTGCAGCGATTTCGGGTAGTAAAAGTTCAGAATGTCCTTGGCAAAATCAGCACAATTCCTTGAAACCAAGTGAAAATGTGACTCGTTCGGAGATGAGTTTAGCTTGTGGATGAGGGCGTCGTCCTGCTCCGGGGTGGTGGCGATCTCGTAGCCGTAAATCGTTCGATCGTACGAGGAGCCGATCAGTTCGTACCAGTTTCCTCCGGGTGCTCCGCCATCCTTTGCGTCGGGTGCGATGTCTTCCAGATACTTGCGGCGGTAACGGTCGCGAAGGAACAACGTCATCTTCGCGTCGGAAAACAATGGAATATCTTTAGGGCTTTCGACCGCGTACAGGTATGGGATCAGCGGGATGGCAACCCAGTCGTACCCGGCGACGCCGTCATATCGGCTGAGAACGACTCCGGTTTCTCCGGGAGAACAGCGGCGCAGGACGAGCGGATTGTCCGCGCAGACGCCAGAAAGGTAGACCGCGGCATGGCCGGTAGCCGTAAAGAATCCCAACTTGCCGTATGGCTCCTCCAGGAGGAGGGTTGCCGAAGCATGAGCCATCCCAGCGCAAGCCAACATGAGCACAAACAAGGTACCCACTGCGCGCCGCATCGTCTGAATGTGGCGTAAAAGCATAATCAAACATTACCCCAGATAATTTCGACTTCTAAGTCTAACCTGCTTAATAAGAACCCTTTAGCGAAAGATTAGTTGCTACAAAACGAAAAGACCAGTTACGGAAGGTCAAAAGCGTTGGATTGGAAAATAGCGAATGGCAAGCGAACATTACATTTTTTGCGGCCAAGCTGTCCGGGGAGGACGGCTATTTCTAGTCGGTCGCCTTTTGCAATTGGTGGATCGCCCATCGGGCGCTCTCTGCCACTACTTCGTCCTGATCAGCGGCCAACTTCTCAAGAACTGGCAGAAAATCTTGCTTGCCGCTGTTCCCCATGGCGATGGCGGCGTTGCGGCGCAGGCCTGAGCGCTTCGTACGTCGGATGGGAGATCCCCGGAACGTCTCGCGGAACTCTTCGGCCGACATCTCGGCTAGCCATTCCAGCGCTGGGTTGACCAGACCGGGACGCGCCTGGAATTCGTTCGCGGTTGAAGATGGAGCCTTTCGATTCCACGGGCAGACATCCTGGCAGATGTCGCAGCCGAAAACGTGGTGGCCGATTCCGGTCCGTATGTCTTCTGGAATGGAGCCACGCTTCTCGATCGTCAGGTAGGCGATGCAACGGTTGGAATCCAGTTGATGAGGCCCGAGAAAAGCATCTGTCGGGCAGGCGTCAATACAGCGAGTGCAAGTGCCGCATCGATCGGGCGCAGGCAGATCGTATTGGAGTTCAAGCGAAGTAAGAATCACTCCCAGAAACATCCACGAGCCTACCTTCTGATTGATGATGCAGGTGTTTTTCCCTATCCATCCCACGCCTGCGTATTTCGCAAACACTCGCTCGACGATTGGACCCGTATCGACGTAGCTGCGCGTAACCACCGGCGGTTCAAGTCCGGATGCGGCTTCCTGAATTCTGGCTTCGACGCGTTTCAGGCGGAGAAGAACTGCATCGTGGTAGTCTTCGCGGCTCCAGGCGTAGCGCGAGATCCATCCACGGTCGGGATCCTGCACTTGTGTGGAATATGGGTGGGCGGTGTTGTAGTTGATCGCACAGACCACCACACTTCGAGCCCAGGGAGCTACTCGAGCAAGCGATGAGCGTTTGAGAGCGCCATCATCATCGCGCGATTCCAGATACTTCATCTCGCCAGCATGTCCGGCGGCAATCCACTCCGGAAAATATTCCAGCTCGCGAGGATCCGTCGCGGGCGCAATCCCGGCCAGATCAAATCCAGCCTCAGCCGCGGCATGCTGAATGACGCTTCTCAAGTCGGTAACGCGGCTGGACAAGAATATTGCCCCTTCCCTGTTTCGTCACCGGAGTTTACCTATGTCCGGCGGCCTTTTCTGACGCTGCTTTCGTTTCCGCCGTAACGCGCTTCAGGTGATCGCTGTACGCAGAAAGGTTCGGATCGTTCGCCTTCGTGCCCAGTTCAATGGCCTTCTGAAATGAGCTCGTTGCCAAGTCGAATTTACCGTCACTCTCATAGCCCTCACCAAGGCTGTCATACACGTTGGCCGAATTTGGATAAAGGGCAACGTTCCGCTGAAAAGCGGTAAGCGCTTCTTCGAACTTCTTCATCCCCATCAGCCCGTACCCCACTCGGTTGAGAAGGTTTTCGGGCGGCGGAATCTGATAGCCATAGCGCTGAGAAAGATCGCGATAGTGCTTCTCGAGACTGTCCAGGCCACCTATCGGGATGCCCGTGCGCGGATCGATTTCGACCTGCCAGTCGGCAAAAATCGTGCGTAATCCAGCGTAGTGAGCTCGCAAAACGGTCGACCCATGGTCCTCATCCGGATAGCGTGAGGAATCCCAACGAAAGCCCTTCGGGGCCCTCGCACTGAGCGTCTTCTGCAGCTGTTCAAAACCGTCTCCCATTGGATTGGGAGTCGCCCCCTCATTGGCCAGGGAGAAGAACAGGATCTTGTTGAGATTCGTCTGCCCGGCAAAGAATTTCTGGGCGTCGTGAAGCGTGCCCTGGTTGTCCCATTGCAAGCTCGGGCTTACAGCGATGTAAGCCTGAAACATGTCTGGGCGGGTGGTCAGAATGTGGATCGCCAGCAAGCCGCCGAACGAGTGCCCGGCAAAGATACGGTAAGGTGCGATTCGGTATTGCTTCTCTATCTCCGGCATGAGTTCGTTCTGGATGAAATCGAGGAAGCGATCGGCACCACCGCTGGTGGGGAAGGCTATCGTTCCATCGGGCGCCTTGTCATCCGAGCGGGTTGGCGTGAGGTCGCGGGTGCGATCGGTATTGGCGATACCAACTACAATCAGGGGCGGCATTCGATTGTTCCCAACCAGAAAGTCGATGGTGCTGCCAATTTCGTTGATGTGCCCGGGACCGTCGGTGAGATACAGAACAGGATAGGGATCCGGGCTCTGATCGTATCCGTGAGGCGTGCGGACCCAGATCACACGGTCTTCATTCAAAATATTTGAGTGCAGCGTCAGTTTCTTCGGGATCGGGGGCGTCAGATCCTGCGCAGAAGAAACCGAGGTGACGCCAAGAATCAGGGCGAACATTACCAAACGGCAGAATTTAAGCTTCATTGAAGCCTCCGCTTCCTCAGCTACAGACGGAGCAGTTCGCCCATGGTTACCAAAACAAGTATGTCAGGTCGAAATTCTACCGCGACCTTCCTACACGCCGAGTTTCTTTACTTCCTCGTTGTAGTACTTGCGGTAAAGGATGTCCCACTCCTGCGAGCCTTCGAGAATAGTTCGCTTCTGAGAGTCGATCTTCTGGCGGGCGGCAACGTCGATCCTGGCTTCCTGGGTCAGCAGGTCTTCGAGAATTTTGCGGGTTTCCTGCCGGATGGTGTTCGGGTCTTCGATGAACTCCACTTCGTCCATCTGCTTCAGCACATCAGAGACGGCCCGCGCCAGCACATTGACTTTGTCTCGGCTCAGTCTCACAACACCGCCTTGTACTTGCGGACCAGTTCCGTTTTTACCTTGCGGAACATTTCCTGATAGTTAGCGCCGGTGTTGCGCATCTCGTCGGAATAGGCTTCCAGAATGACTCGAACCTCATCATTGATGCGGTCTTCGAGCGAGAGTTCGTCGACCAAGGCGGCGTTCACACGCTCGGTGACCGCGGGCACAGCCGCGGTTTCGATAAACTTTCCGGCAATCAATTTCTTAGTGACTTCGCGGGCCAGATAGCCCACATATTCTTTGGAAAAAAGCATGGTTGGATTGATTGTTGCGCGTGCAACCGTTTGTTTTTATGAATTGAAAAGTGTAACACACGCAGACACAGAGCGCAGCCGCGATCGGCGGCGTGCGCCCGGCTTTCGATAGAGATCAGGAGAGCTAGGGAAACGACCCGACGAATTTCTGGCTATCTGCCGAAGGTGGCTATCGCCGTCTCGATGATCGCCGCAACCAGAAAGATGAACACAAAATAGGTTGCAACGCGGCTGGCCGAGCTATCTTCATGTGTTTCGGACATTAGATCCCCCCGGGGACTGCAACTTTCAAAGGACGATTTACCTACAGAACCACGGAGCGGGATTATACACAGTTCAAGGCTTAAGGCAAGAGTTCGGAATCACGCTGAGCATGGCGGTTCATCGGGCTTCGGGCGAAGGCTGGTCGCGCAACCTGTACACAAACTGGCGTATCTCGTGCCGCTCCCGATCGGTCTGTTGCGCCGATTCCTTCACGCATTCCTCGTACCGCTTCACTTCTTCCTTCGCCTTGTCAGCTTCCCCGCTCTGACGGTATGCCTGCGCCAGACGATAGTGCGCCTCCTCCATATGCGGATCAATCTCGATCGCTCGTTGATAGTCCGAGATCGCCGCCGAGGAGTTGCCGCTCTCGAAGTGAACGATTCCTAGTTGGAGGCTGGCCGTGGCCAGCTTCGGATCGAGTTGCACAGATTTGTCCAAGAGAGCCGTTATTTCCTCTACGGACGCCCGTTCTGGCTGCACTTTCCGCAGCTTCCATAGTGCGAAAGCGTAGTAGTAATTCGCCTCGGCATTCTCCGGATGAAGCGTCACAAAGCGACGCAGCTTTTCTACAACTTCTGGCGACGGCGCGGCCTCGGCACGCTGCATCTTTCCCAGAAAAAGATACGGCGAAGGATCATCAGGATTGAGATCCGACGCCTGGCAGATACTTCTCATCGCCTCATCGTTCGAACCGTGCGCGAACAGCGCCGCTCCCAGTCCGATCAGCATCCTTTCCGAGCGCGGAAATAAATGATTGCCTCTGGTAAAGACCTCGATGGCTGGCTCCGGTGCGTGATGCAGCAACAGTTCCGATCCCCAATCGAAAAGATACGGCTCCTTCGGATCCAACTCGGCGGCACGCTGGTACTGGCGCACGGCTTCGAGAGGATCTCCCAGCTTTTCTTCCACGTCGCCGAGCAGGTGGTGGAGTTCGGCCTTGTCGTGCAGCGCAACCAGGCTCTTTGCGCTCTCGCGAGCGCGTTCGTAGTTGCCCGCATTCGCATTCGCGAGTGCCAAGTCGTACGAGTTTTCGTAGTTGCCGGGATCAGCCTTCGCTGCGCGTTCCAGATAAGAAACCGCTTCGGCTGGTTTGCCATTCTCGATCAACACTTGGCCGAGCCGATGATTCGCGTTGAAGCTCGAAGGATCGCGCGCGACATCTTCTCGTCGCAGTTTCTCTTCCGCAGCCGTCGCGCTCGACGGCCCACCCGCAGATTTGCCGAGAGTCACGGTTTCTTCGGCAAGTTTTTCGCGGGTTCGCACGACCGTGTCGGAACCGTGGCCGCCGAGATTTGTTGTGTCCATTACGCCGGCGACGGTAAATTGCGGCTCATCATAAAACTGAGGTTGTGTGACAGAGGTTGAGTTGCCTTTAGTTTTGGATGCACCCAGCGTCAGGTCAACAGTCTTCGCTTCTCTTGGAGCGAGAAATATCGGCGGGGATTGGCCGTCCTGATAGCCACTCATCGCGGTGTTCAAGAGGTAGACACCTCCGTGAAGTGCGGCGAAGTGATACTTCCCTGCCGCGTCGGTATGCACGGTAAGATGCTGACCTCCATCCTTGGCTTTCAACTGCACGGCGACATTCGCGACGGCGTTCCCGCTCGGATCGCGCACGGTCCCACTCACTGAAGCGCCATCGCCGGCTTCCTGACAGAGCAGAGAACAGCAAAGAAAGAAAATAACAAACAACGCGATCAGACCTCCACGGAGGCTGCCAAAAGTGCGCGCACCATCGTCCGATCGTAATTGCGTTTGGAGAAGACTCATGAAGATCGCGCGCTTACAAGCGTGAATTCTATTCGCCGCATCCGAACTCGGCAACGGAGATTGCTGCTCATTTACTTCGTATACCTTCCTGCGCTTTGAGGTCGAAAAGTTACGTTGCGCCGTATTCGAATATTGCTGGCGCTCACACTCCCTTGCAAATAGAATGCAATGCTTTGTGTCAAAACATAAAACGATGCGAACTCATCGAATGCCTAAACCGACGTGGATTTTCCTCACGATCCTCGGATTGTGCCTGTCGTCCGCCGCTCAGCAACAATCGGCAAAGCGCAAGCTGATTATCGATCAGGATGCCGCGGGTCCAGGAGGGACAGACCAGCAGTCGATTCTGTTGCTGATCCAGTCGCCGCAAACACAAGTCTTAGGCGTAACCGTTGTGACCGGCGACGCTTGGCTCAAAGAGGAAGTTGCTCACACACTGCGCATGCTCGAACTCATTGGCCGCACCGATATTCCCGTCGTTGCGGGTGCCGAGTATCCGCTAGTGCGCCGCAAAGAAGACACCGAACTCTGGGAGCGACAGTACGGCTCGGTGCCATGGGTCGGAGCCTGGACTCCGCGTTTCTATCACCCTCCCGACCAGCTCGGAGAAATGCCGGAAGGCAAGCCCACCACCAGGCCGCTCGACGAAGATGCTGCGCACTTCCTGGTTCGCATGGTGCATAAGTATCCGCACGAGATCACGATCTACGCCGGTGGACCGATGACGAATCTGGCGCTCGCCACCACGATTGATCCTGAGTTCCCGGGTCTCGCGAAGGAATTGGTGCTCATGGGCGGTAGTCTGAATCCGAGCACTGACGATCCAGAATTTGCCAACAACCCGCGGCATGAATTCAATCTGTGGTTCGATCCCGAAGCATCACATGCCGTGCTTACGGCACCGTGGAAGAAGATCGTCTGCACCACCGTTGACATCTCGGTAAAGACTCGAATGACGCAGGATCTGATTGATCGCGTGAAGAAAGGAACGTCGCCGGCGGCTCGGTATATCGGCTCGTACTCGCACATTCGCGGCCAGTACAACTATCTATGGGATGAACTCGCAGCGCTGGCCTGGCTCGATCCCAGCCTGATCACGGCGAAAGATATGCGCTATCTGGACGTGGACCTCAGTCGCGGGGCGGGTTATGGAAGCACTCTGAGTTGGACCGATCAGGACAAACCGAGGACCGTTGGACCGATGGCCGAAATCCAAGTCGATCTCGATAAGAAAAAGTTCTATGACATGTTCGTTGACCTGCTTACGGCACCGACACCGAAACCCTAATCATTGCGAGATGTTCGTCACTGTCCGCCGATCCATTCCGAAAACATGAACCGCGAAACCAATTCGCGGAGGCAAGTCTTGATCTGGATGCAGTCCGCGAGCGGGAATGCTACGCTTTTCGTTATGTCTCGCCTTTCGTCTCTGCGGCACCGTCTCCTGATCGTCCTTATTCTCTGCGCTCCGGTCTTCGCTCAGAATGCCGTTGACCTTAAGCCCTCGCCGCAACAGGTGGAGTGGCAGGATCTCGAGATAGGCGCGATCATCCACTTCGGGCCGAACACCTTCCTCGACCGCGAGTGGGGCGACGGCACCGCCGATCCAAAAGTCTTCAATCCCACGCAATTCAATCCCGAACAATGGATGCAGGCTTTACAAGCGGCTGGGATGAAATATGTGATCTTCGTCGCCAAGCATCATGACGGATTCTGTCTCTGGCCGACCGCGCAGACCGACTACAGCGTCAAGAGCAGCCTTTGGGAAAACGGTCAGGGAAATGTCGTCGAGCGGGTTGAGCAGGCCGCCAGAAAATATGGCCTCAAGTTCGGCGTCTACCTTTCTCCGTGGGATCGTCACGAGCCTCGCTACAGCAACTTCGCCGAATACGACAAATACTATGCAGCCGAACTGGACGAGCTGGCGCAAGGCTATGGGGATCTCGAGGAGTTTTGGCTGGACGGCGCAGGCAGCGGCGGTCATGTTTACAACTTTCCCCGCATCATCGAGGAACTGCGTACTTATCAGCCCAACGCGCTCGTGTTCGCCGACGTCGGACTCTTCGAATACGGCGATATTCGATGGGTAGGAAACGAAGACGGAAGGATCCTGTACGAAAACTGGAACGTCATTGACCGCCACGGGTATTTGCGATGGCGCCCGGTCGAGGCCGACACGCCACTCCGCAAAGGCCACTGGTTCTGGCATCCGAATGACGAAGCCAGCCTCAAGAGCTTGCCGGAACTAATTTCTACGTATGAACAGACGGTAGGCCGCGGCGGGCAGCTCGTGCTGGGAATCGCTCCCGATCGCCGCGGATTGTTGCCCGACGCGGACGTGGAGCGGCTGAAGGAATTTGGAGCAGCGATTCGCCAACGTTACGGCAAGAATCTGGAGACGAAACACATCGGAGCTACTCCGGAGCAGGAACTCGCGCTCGACGGCAATCCCGACACCTTTTGGTCGGCACCGGCGGGTTCGCATCACGCGACGCTCGAAGTGAATTTCGAAAAGCCAAACACCTTCGATCAAGCGCTCACCATGGAATGGCTCAATAGTGGGCAGCATATCCAGCAATACTCAATTGAAGTATTTAAAGAGGGAAAATGGACGACGGTCTTCCGCGGGCAGGCGATCGGGCACAAGAAGATCGATCACTTCGCGCCGGTGACCGCGACTCGCGTTCGCTTGAATATTCTCTCTTCGTCTGCCGAGGCGCACATCCGCGAGTTCCAGCTTTTTCATACTGGAGATGTAACTCACTGAGGCTTCGCAAAAGGACCGACCCGGCTAGACTCGCTGGACTTCAATGCCCCGCTCCACGAACGGGGCGATCGCCTTATCCGTGGCGCGCGTGTCGGTGATCAGCATGTGGATGTTGGACAAAGGGCAGATCAGTGCGGGATTCACGATACCGATCTTGCTGGAGTCTGCCACGACGACGGTCTGTTTCGCCTGCTGGATCATCGTGCGAAACGTCAGGCCCTCTTCAGGCTCGATCACAGTGATACCTCGCGCAATGTCGATGCCGCAAACGCTGACGAACACTCTGTCCATGTAAACGTCGCTCAATGAAGTGATGGCCGCGTGCCCCACCAGCGAGAACGATCCGGCCCACTGCACGAAACCGCCTGTGACAAACGTCTTCAGGCCCGGACAATTGCTCAACTCCATCGCGATGTTGATCGCGTTGGTAATGACGCGAATGTTGTGCCTGTTCCTCAGATTTCGCGCCACGTGCGTTGCCGTCGTGCCCGCGGTAAACCCAACAGTTTCATTTTCCTGAATGAGTTCCGCAGCGGTGAGGCCGATCCGGCGCTTCTCAGCCGTGCGATGCTGCTCGCGGTTTTGAAATAGCGAATCGTAGCGGAACGGTTCATAGAGCAACGGTTCGACCAGCGTCACTCCGCCGTGAGTCCTCCGCACCAGGCCCTTAGCCTCGAGCTTGACGAGGTCGCGGCGCACGCTCGCCGCAGAAGCCCCCAGCCGCGCGAGCAAATCCTCCAGCGAGACGCTGCCTTCCTGGCGCAGTTCGCGCAGGATTTGGTCCGCTCGATTCCGTGCTTTCACCTTCGCCTCAATTCTTTTGCGATCGTTCGATCCGTATCGGAAAACACCAAGCGACGTTGGGCAAAATCGTTCTTACAGAGCACCTGAATGATCGAAACAGCGTAATGCAATCATCTTCATCTTGACAATTCGCCGCGTTCGATGCGATAAGTGGTTCCCCGATCGAGAGATGTTTCCCGTCGGGCACCCATCTGCTTCAAGGAGCCGGTTATGAATCCTTCGAACCTTTGTTTTCGAAGCTCCCTCATCGTTGCAGCGCTCTCATTGTTTGTAATTCCCACTGCCACTGCCGCTCTCGCGCAGGCCACGAACCGTCAAATCGGTACGCAATTCGAAGTGACGGCGGACCCAGTCGTTCCGAGACCGCACGGACAGCCCTGCAAAGTGCAGCTTTTCACCGGCTACACATTCGCTTTTTTTTCCGATACTACGCAGACCTTCCAATTTACTCCTCCCGCCAGTTGCACGGGACCGTGGAAGAAAGTCGTGTTCGAGGCGAACTTCAGCGAGAACGGCGGCGCGCAGTTCGATCGCACTGCCAGTATGTTCCTGGGCAACACGAACGTCTACTTCGGAACCACTCCCGAGCCTCTCGCGGTTCTTACGAACACATGGCATGTTGAGCGCGATGTGACCGACTATTCTGCCCTGCTGGCAGCGCCACAGGCAGGCACCATTGTTTTGGGAAATTGCACCACAGACTGCCCACCCCCGTATAACACATTGAATGGAGTTTTCACGGTCGATGCGGATCTGGAATTTTATCCCCTGGAACAAGGCGAGTCCGCGCCGAAAGGAATCCCGGACGTAGTACTCCCCGTGGAACAGTCCAACGGCAGCGGAGGATTCAATCTTCCGGCGTATGTGTACTTGCCGACCGACCAGTTCTCCACAACGTTCACGCTTCCCACTAACGTGGAGCGCGCTTACCTCGACGTAATCTCGCAGAGCCAGTCGGCCGACGAGCAATGGTACGGCTGCTTCCCCAACGACCTCAGCGCCATCAACGAAGTCTACGGGTGCGGCAACACCGATTTCCGCGAGACGGAAATCACGATCGATGGTCAACCGGCGGGCATCTCTCCGGTTTCTGCGTGGGTTTACACCGGCTTCCTTCCCGATCAGTGGGTGCCCTCACCTGGAATCCAGACGCTCGAGTTCGTGCCTTACCGGGTCGACCTTACGCCCTTTGCAAGTCTGCTGAGCAACGGAACCCCGCATACAGTGTCGCTCAGCCTCTTCAACGATTACGGATATTTCGCTGAGACCGCTTCCCTGTTGCTCTTCCTCGATAAGGGTTCAACGCAAGTTACGGGAGCGATGACGCAGAATACTCTCGCCGCTCCCTCGCCGATTGTGAAAGAGAACCTGAAGGGCACCTCCACCGTGACGGGAACGATTGGCGTGGTCTCGGACCGCAAATTCACTATCGCCGGGTACGTGAACACCTCCCACGGAAAGGTTTCGACCACCGTCGAGCAACACCAACATTTCCATAGCACCCAGGCGATCGACTTCGACACGGTGAACTTCACCGTCCTCAACCAGAAGACGTCGGTAGAAAACAGAGTTTCGTCGGTGACCACGGTTTCGGAACACGGCGGCACGGTAGTCAATCACACCGATTTCAGTTTCCCCATCACCGTGGACTTCATTTATCCCGTAAGCACATCGCCCTTCGGATTCACCGTAAGCACGTCGCAGGTCTACAGCTTGAACGAGAAAACCACGCAAAACGGATCACTGCGTGCCTTCAGTTCGGTCAACGATTCTGGAAAGGCCACCGACGTAAGTCCAGCCATGAGCACACAGGAATACACAACCTACAATTCGAGTGGCCGGTTCTATGACTGCCACATCACCTCGAAAGACAACACTCTGACCAACGTGAGCCAGGGATGCGCGCCTGACAAACACTAAGCAAGCCTGATCGAACGTAGCAGCCTTCCCCCCAAGTGGCCCGGTCTTCGGATCGGGCTTCTTTCGTTGCGTTTGGAGCATTCCTCCTGTCCCAGCGAAACCCGTCCACTGTGGCCACAAGTGTCACTAAAATCACTGTTATGGGCGAACAGCCGATAATAAGTCTTAGCAATTGATCGAATTGGCCTAAAACGATCATTTTGTTCTTGACAGTACGTAATCAGACTGTTTAGCGTCACCTTTCGAGCCCATCCGAAATAGGTTTCGATTCTCCCCTTCGGGGGAAGCCCGCCTAGGGCCAGTAGAGGAAATCCATGAGAATAAACGTGCTCCGCTGCCTTCTTGGAATCTGTCTCACCGCATTATTTTGTCTGTCGCCAGCGTTCGGGCAAACCGTCACCGGAACCATCACCGGCCAGGTAACTGACCCCAGCGGCGCTATTGTGGTTGGAGCGACCGTAACGGCAGAAAACACGGCGACGGCCGTTAAGACTACCGCGCTGACCAACGCCTCCGGCGTCTACTCCATTCGTTTTCTGCCCATCGGAAGCTACAAGCTGACCATCGAGGCGACGGGATTCGTCGCCCAGCACGAATCTGCGTTTCCGCTTGAAATCGATCAAACGGTAAAGATCAACGCCACCCTTAAAATCGGAAGCTCTACCACGGTCGTTGTCCAGGAAGAGATTCATCCCATTCTCGATACGACGGACTCATCTCTGGGAAACACGATTTCGGCCAACGAGATCCAAAACATCCCGTTGAACGGTCGGAACTTTTCGTCTCTGACGCTTTATCAGCCCGGAGCCATCGACACCGACCCTCAGGGAATGACCGGCAACAACGCGATCGAGCGCGAGACCTATAACAACGGCACCGCTTCGATTAATGGCAATCGCGCGCAGGCGAACTACTACACCCTCGAAGGTGCGGACTTGAACGAGCCGCAGAACAACCTGATCGCCTACAATCCGGCGCCCGATGCGATCGATGAAGTTCGCGTGATCTCTGCGAACGCTCCTGCTACCTACGGGAACGCCAACGGCGGCGCCATCATCACGATCCTGAAGTCCGGAAGCAACAGCCTCCACGGCTCCGCCTACGGGCTGCTCGAGAATCACAACCTCGACGCCAATTCCTGGGGCAACAACCACACCTTCCCGATCACGCCCAACAACGATTACACCCAGAGCATTTTTGGAGGCACGTTCGGCGGGCCCATCATCAAGAACAAGCTCTTCTTCTTCGTCGACTACGAAGGCGCGCGCTACCACAAAGGCGGTATCCAATCCGCTAGTGTTCTGCCTCAGGCCATGCGCAACGGAGATTTCTCAGCGCTTCTCGCCCAAGGCGGCAGCAGCATCCAGCTCTATGACACGCAGAACAACTTCACGCCATATGCGGGCGACCAAGGTCTGCCAATTCTGAACCCGGTAGCCGTATATCTGTTCGCGCATCCCAATCTTTATCCGCTGCCCAACGCGACTCCCACTGATGGCCTGCTCCAGAACAATTACCAGGGCCACCAGACCAGCTACGTGAAGAACAACCAGGAAGATTTCAAGATCGATTTCACTCCCGGCAACGTGAACAAGTTCAGCGGCTTTTATTCTCAGGGCACGGGCAAAGACGGGTCTACCGCAATCATCCCGGTGTTTTTCCCTTCCCAGAACGTGTATCCAACGCACGTGGGGGGCGGCAGCTGGGTTCACACTTTCTCGCCGACGATCGTCAACGAAGCTCGCTTTGGCTTCACGCGAGTTCGCTGGGATAACAGCATCCCCACCGATCCCTCGGGCAATTTTGGCTTGACCGGCGATCAGAAGGTTGGAATTCCCTTCACCGGCGCGCAGCTCTATCCCGGCTTCTCCGGACAAAGCCTCAACAATAACGCCAGCTACCTGGGCACCAACGCCAACACTCAAATCCTCCGGGACAATACTTTCAACTACTACGACAACCTCACCTGGCAGCACGGGCGCCACTTCCTTTCCATCGGTGTGCAGGCGACGCGCTACCAGCAGAATTACCTGAACGCGTCCAATTTCGGCTTCCTTGGAACTTTCAACTACAGTGGCGTCTTCACCAGCAACACGAATGTATCCACGGGCGGAGGCGGGTACGGTCCCGCAGACTTTGTGCTCGACCGCGTGTACAACAATCAGATTGGGTCGACGGTCGGTCTCGTCGGAAACCGCCAATGGCGGACCGCCGGCTATATTCAGGATGACTTCAAAGCTTCCTCAAGGCTGACGCTGAATCTCGGACTGCGCTATGAGTTCGATCAGCCTTGGTATGAAGTGAACAACCGGACCGCTAACGTCCTTCCGGACGGCACCGTGGAATACGCGGGCCAAGTACCCGTCGGAGCAGTCGCCGGAGCAGTGGTTTGCCCCACTCGCGCTTGCTACAACGCGAACTATAAGCAGATCATGCCGCGACTGGGGTTCGCCTTCCAGGCATCACCGAAATTGGTGGTTCGTGGCGGGTACGGCGCCACCAGCTTCTTTGAAGGCAATGCTTTCAATCAGCGGCTGACCTCGAGTCCTCCTTTCGCACTCGGCAGCAGCGTCAATGCCACCACACCGACGGGGACGACCTCGGGCAGCCCCTTCACCGTCGAAGACGGATTCGCCCAGCAGTTCACTCCACAAACCACTTACTCGACCTGGCCACAGAATATGCAACCCGCGTACGTCAACGAGTTCAGTCTCACCACCGAATATGCGCTGACGTCGCAATTGTCGCTGAGTGCCGGTTATCTCGGAGAAGTGGGAGATCACCTGGCCGACTACCGGAATGGCAATCAGCTCAGCTTGGCGCAGGCCATCACCATCGCTCAAGGCGGGACGGCGGTGGCGCCATATGCCCCGCTTGTCGGGCAGGGCGGAATCCTGCTTATTACGGAGTCCGAAGCCATCATGAACTACAACGCCGGCCAGCTGACCCTGCGCCAGCGTACTCATCATGGACTTGAGTACACGCTGAACTATACCTATTCGAAGGCGATGACCAACTCGTCCGGCAACTATGGAACGCCCAACATCAACGGATCCGATGGCGCCTATCAGGATGGATACAACGGCCATGCCGACTACGGCCCGTCGGGCATGGATGTGCGGCACAGTCTGAACTTCGTCGGCGTATACGAGCTGCCTTACGGTCGAGGCAGAACTTACGGCAGCGGTGCCAATCCGTTCCTCGATGCTGTGTTGGGAGGATGGAAGCTCTCCACTTCCGCATTCCTCTATTCGGGCTTCCCGATCACCATCAACAGCCCGAATAACAGCAACACAAATTCCTACGGCCAGGCTCGTGCCAACCAATATAGGCATCTGACCGTGCACAACCGCTCGATCAATAATTGGTGGGGAACAGATCCTTCTACCGTTGGGTGCAGTGGCGCCGACAACGGAGTCTGTGCCTACGGCGTTGCCTACAACAATGGCCTGCCAGCCTTCGGCACCGCCGCGATCAATACCGAGCGCGCCCCTGGTTACCGCCAGGTCGATACTTCACTCTTCAAAGACTTCCACGTCTGGCGCGAGCAGGTGGTCGGCTTCCGTGCTGACTTCTTCAATATCTTCAACATCGCCAGCTACGGGAACCCCGATAACAATGTGCAGGACAGCACCTTCGGTCTGATCAGCAGCGTGCGGTCTCCGGCACGTCAGATCCAGCTGAGCTTGCATTACGCGTTCTAACGAATCCACAACGCGGGAGTCTGCCAAGGCTCATTTGGTAGACTCCTGTGGCCTCAGGCTGGGCCTGCCGGAATGAAGTTGCCCGGCCGGAAACGTCAGCGGTAGTCATCGCAAGCGCCTTCGCACGCGCGCTGGACGAATCGTGCGGGCTTCATAAACAGACCATGACGGAACAAGTGCTCATCGAAGTCTGCGTCGACTCGGTCGCGTCCGCGGTAGCGGCAGAGCGCGGTGGCGCACAACGTATCGAGTTGTGCAGCGATTTGCTCGAAGGCGGCGTGACCCCGAGCGTGGGACTGCTGGAGGCGGTCCGGTCCCGGCTATCGATTGCGGTGCACCCCATCATTCGGCCTCGCCCCGGTGATTTCTGCTATTCGGAAGAAGAGTTTGGCATCCTGAAGCGCGACATAGAGGTTGCCAAGCTTGCCGGCGCCGATGGAGTCGTTCTTGGCATTCTCGAGCCGGCGGGCAACATTGACGAGCATCGAACGCGGCAACTCGTCGAATTGGCGCGGCCTCTCACCGTCACATTCCATCGTGCGTTTGACATGACATCGGACCTCGTCCGAGCGTTGGACGACGTCTGCGCGACCGGGGCGGACCGGCTCCTGACCTCAGGCGGCGAACAATCGTGCTTGCAAGGAGTCGAGACGCTCGCCCGGCTGGTCAAGGCGGCACGCGGACGAATCACCATCATGGCCGGCGGCGGCATCGGCCACGGCAACGCCGCCACCATCATCGAACGCACCGGCGTCACTGAAATTCATGTCGGACTGGGGAGCCCGGTTACAAGCCCGATGGTCCACCGCAATTCGCGCGTCTCGCTCGGGAAGGCCCAGGGACGCGAATACCAGCGCACTGAGGTGCTCGAAGAGAATGTCCGCAAGCTGAACCGCGCGATTTCTGCCACGCAGGCAAAATCTCGCTGATTCTCTTTCGTCCGCGGACGCCTAATTTCGGGCCGACCCATCGAGATAACCGTAATCGCCATATCCTTTCTGCCGGTCGACACAGGCTATAATTACGGCGCCCATGGCCATCTCTGCAGGTACTCGACTCGGTCCCTATGAAATCCTTTCTCCTATTGGGGCGGGCGGCATGGGTGAAGTCTATCGCGCCAAAGACACCCGCCTCGACCGGACCGTCGCCATCAAGGTCCTGCCCTCGCATCTTTCTTCCGACCCCGAATTGAAACAACGGATGGAGCGCGAGGCCAAGGCCATTTCCGCGCTTCAGCATCCGAACATTTGCACGCTTCATGACATTGGCAGCCAGGACGGCACCGACTTTCTGGTGATGGAATATCTCGAGGGCCAAACCCTTTTCGAGCGCCTGGGGAAAGGCGCGCTGCCCCTCGAACAAGTTCTGAAGATCGGAACCGAAATCGCACAAGCCCTGGAGAAGGCCCATCAACAGGGGATTGTCCATCGCGATCTGAAGCCGGCGAACATTATGCTGACGAAAGCGGGCGCCAAGCTGATGGACTTCGGTCTCGCCAAGCCTGAAATGCCGATTGCGTCGAAGGCCGTGGGGCAGTTCACTCCTTCAACGCCGACGATGAATCTGGCTTCGCTGACGGCTGCCACGTCGCCGCTGACGCAGAAGGGCTCTATCGTCGGGACCTTCCAATATATGGCGCCAGAGGTTCTGCAAGGCGCGGAGGCCGACGCTCGCAGCGACCTGTTCAGCTTCGGATGCGTCCTCTACGAAATGGTGACCGGACGCCGCGCGTTCGAAGGCAAGTCGCAACTCAGCGTTTTCACTGCCATCCTCGAGAAAGATCCGGAGCCCATCACAGCTAGCCAGCCGCTGGCTCCGCCCATGCTCGATCGCGTGGTTCGTGCGTGCCTCGCCAAGGATCCCGCAGACCGTTTCCAGTCTGCGCACGACGTGGCAATGGACCTGCGATGGCTTGTCGATTCCGAGCCAGCCGAATCTGCCAAGCCATCGCCGCGATTCAATAAGTCATGGGCCGGCGTCGTATCCGCACTGGTCCTAGCGTTCGTGGCTCTCGCCGCATTTC
The DNA here is from genome assembly GCA_963700225.1 of uncultured Acidobacteriota bacterium. Lineage (GTDB taxonomy): Bacteria > Acidobacteriota > Terriglobia > Terriglobales > Acidobacteriaceae > Sulfotelmatobacter. The sequence continues at coordinate 1,741,888 of CAVOWU010000002.1, read as the reverse complement.
TCGGATACCGATGGGCGAAATCCTCCGCGGAGCTGGTATCGATCCACGCCGAAATTCCGCCGCCGGACAAGTTTGCCCTCGACGCGACGGGCGACGCTGGAGGCATGCCCGTGCTTTCGCCACAAGGCGACAAAATCGCCTTTGTCGCCCATTCTGGTGAAACCAAGCTGCTGTGGGTCCGGCCCCTCAGCAGTGACTCGGCACAAGCGCTCGACGGCACGCCGGGAGCAGCGCACCCCTTCTGGTCTCCGGATGGCCGCTACATCGGTTTCTTCGCGGGCGGGAAGGTGATGAAGATCGCCGCCACAGGTGGACCGGTTGCTGTCGTAGCCGATGCGCCAAATTCTCGAGGAGGAAGCTGGAGCACCAACGATGAGATTGTGTTTGCCCCGGATTTTCAGAGCGCGCTGGAAAAAGTGAGCGCGCTGGGCGGCACGCCAACTCCGGCCACGATACTTGATAAAACGAAACACGATACGCATCGCTGGCCGTGGTGTCTACCTGACGGCAGGCATTTTATTTTCTTCGCTACCAATCACACGGGTGGCGATCCCAAACAAAACGGAATCTATTTTGGATCCGTTGACAGCACCGAGACCCACTTGGTCGTGGCCACCGATTCTGCGGCGCAGTATGCCTCCGGCTATCTTCTCTACCATGCCAATACCGCGCTCGTGGCCCAGCCCTTCGATCCACAGTCGGGCACCTTATCGGGATCAGCTACCGCGCTGGTGAATAGCGTCCGCGACGACGTTGGCGTGTGGCGCAGCATTTTTGCTGTCTCTCAAAACGGACTCTTGATTTACCAACCAGGCAGCGCCACTTCAGCTAAGAGCCGCTTTGTGTGGTTCGATCGCTTGGGCAAGGCGCTTGCCGAGTACGATCCTCATGAGCCCACTGTGGTTGACGTGCGTGATGTGCGTCTCTCGCCGGATAACAAAAGACTGGCATTCGCCAGCGAGCTCGGTATTTGGACGCTCGATCTGGAGCGCAAAACGAAAACGCGAATCACCTTCGATCCGCAGGTAGTGCAGGAGCCTGCATGGTCCCCGGACGGCAAGACGATTATGTTTTCAGCGCTGGTCACCTCGGGCGGAGGCAACGTTGAAATCCGCTCCAAGGCCGCCGACGGCAGCGGTTCCGAGAAGACACTCTTTTCCGAACAGAACAACTACCACTACCCATCCTGGTCACCCGATGGAAAATACATCACTTACCTTTGGGGTGATGGCGAAAAAATGGTTTCCCTGTGGATACGGCCAGCCACCGGAGACGGCAAGCCAATCGCAGTGGTCCAGCCTCCTTCGACGCAATCCAACATCTTCTCCTACCGAGTTTCGCCCGACGCGCATTGGGTCGCCTACGTGTCCGATGAATCCGGACAAGACGAGACTTACATCACGAGTTTTCCGGAGGGCAAAGGGAAATGGAAAGTATCGTCCGGTGGCGGTGCCTACCCCGCGTGGAGTGGAAGCGGTAAGGAGCTTTTCTATGTGAGCCTGAATGAGGACCTTTTCGTCTGCCCGATCGCCGCGAAAGGCTCGGACATCGAAATCGGAACGCCCCAGCGTCTCTTCCATGCCGCGATGCCCGGAGTCGGCGTAACGTTCGACGTTTCCTCGGATGGAAAACGCGTGCTGCTGAACCACTCCGAGGAAGAAGTGCAAGTTCCACTCCAGTTGGTAACGAACTGGCCCGCCGAAGTTAAGAAATGACTGGTCGGCGACACATCAAGACGCATTCGTCGTGACCGCGCGTTGCCGATAGTTCCGGGTCTCGGTGAAGAGGCGGCTGCCCTACTCACAGCCGCCACCACATTGCACCGGTCATCTCACTTCCAGACAGAGGCAGGAACAATAATGTCGTCGGCGGGCACAAGCGTGTTCACCGAAACATGTGGCCAAGTCAGGGTAGCGAAATTCAGCAAAACAGTTTGGGTGTACTGAATCTGCGTGAACGTCACTGTAATTTTGCGTGGCGCGTCGAGATCGAACGGCGGCGTCACGGAAAACCTTGCCACCTTTTGACCCGCAATACTCGGCTTGGCTCTGACGAGGATTGGCGGATCTCCAACCTTGTACGGTCCTACCTCCAGGACGGCCTGAACCGTCTCGATCCAGAAAACGGCGATCATCTGCGTGGACTGAGCGTTGGGCGCGGCCGCATTCGCCTGGCCCAGCAGGAATGCAATGTTGTCGGTTCCCCCGCCAAACAAACCAGGCGGCGGTGGCGGAGCAGTCGAAATAAAAACGGTCGTTGTGCTGAGGATGGTTTGCTTGCTGATATGTGCCCGCAACAAACTGTTCGGATCATCCAGCATCGCCTGCGTGATGGTGCCGCGCGTAATGAACGGACCCAGGTCTTGCGGAATTCTCGGTGTATTCGGATTGCTGGCGGTCTGGCTGGCAAACTTGATCTTGGTGGCATTGTTCGCAGTCAGGAACGGCGTGATGTCCACGGCAGCGATGTTCGGCGGACCCGCCTGCGCGGGCGTGACCAGCCCTTGTGCCTCGATCGTCGTGCCGTGCGGTATCGATGCCATGCGGGTGACCGTTTCTCCCAACGCCGGGATCGTCGTTGAGGGCACGTGAATCCACATTCCCGGCTCGAAATGGATCCCAACTTTTTCGCCGTGGATTGTGATGTCGTTGATCGTCTGCACATACGGCACTCCGTTGAGGAACGCGTCAGGCTGCGTCCCTGTGCCGCGATTCGGAACCGACCCGAGCGTCTTAGAGAAAGACAGGGTCTCCGAAGTCAGGTTCAACTCGAGGATATTGTCACGCGGCGGTGGTGGCGGCGGTACTGGGTTCGGCAGTGGAGTCGGAGTAGCCGTGCTATCGGGCCGGAAGATGGTGTTGAAACCGTTCCCGACCCAATCTCCGACAAATGCTGAGAGTGGGCCAAGCGGCGGCGGGGGTGCAGGAGTAGCCGGCACCTTATGGTCAGGACGAAGCTCTCCGAATAAGAAATCGTCGGCTAGACTGATAGATGATCTGTTCTTTTCATCGCTCATGGTAGTTCTCCATTCCTAGTGAGGGTTCGCTCTCAGCCAAGGTTTAGGAGAGACCGGAATTCCGAATGGCGGCCCGCTCGAGTGAAACGGGACTACCCATTTTCAATCCTTCAAACGATCGCTTCCGTTACAACATGGGCGAACATTCCATGCCGAATACGCTGACGTCGAGAAGGCTTGAATCGCGGACACAGTGCTCCCCCCGTGGAAATGCGCAATTGCTGACGGTGCCTCGGCGCGCAATGCCTCACTGCGTTGGAAGAAGCAAGTGACTTACTTGAGGGGAAGTAGGACCACCGCTGGGCGTGAAAAGCATACGCTCGATTATTGAGCGAGCGATCGGCGTTTTGATTTTTGTTACGATTTCCGAACTACAGGACTTTGCAGCAATCCGAAACTCAGGGTAAGAAAGTCGATCGACTCGAGATCGCCGGTTGTCTGCATCCGCTGTCAAGATTGCGTACGGAAGGTGATCGTGAGATTAGTTTATTATTCGCTGGCACATTTTCCTGACGACAGTCGCGAGAAGCAGTGGATTCAGAGCATTCGGAGCCTGCGACTTTACAGCCCGGCGATTCCAGTTTGGCTGCTTCTTTTTAATGGCGCAAGCACTGAACTGTTGCGCGAGGCTGAAATGCGCGACGTTCACGTGCAGATCCTGGGAGACTACGAGGAGTTCTTGCGGCGAGCACATGCGCGCGGATCGATCTTGTCGCTTTACCCGACCTTCCACAAATTTCTGGCCTTGGAACACCTGCCGCTTCCCAGCCTAAATCAACTCCTCTACCTGGATTGCGACACGTTTTTCTTCAACAACGTAAATCTTCTTTTCGAAGAGCATTCGACACACGACTGGTACGCGCGAGAGGAGACCAGATCGACGCGAAGCCAGATTGGCTACAATCCAAACCACGTCGACGAACTGCTTCTCAAATACATCGCCCGCAGCGAGGGTCTGCGATATGTTCCGCCCTTCAATTCCGGCGTCTGTCTGCTGAATCATGGCATTTGGAATAGTCTGAACGGCCTGCGTGACAACTATCTAGGCCTGGCCTGGCGCCTGCTTTGCGGCCGGGAGTTGAGCGGTCGCGAATATAACTTGCATGATCCGCAAATTCACCCTGCAGTCCTGGATGCCGTGACCGATTCTGATCGCTCCACCGCTCTTCCTTATCCTTCCGCGAATGACTGGATCATCGAGCAGATTGCGCTGTGGCTGGCCCTCGGGCGGCTCCCAAATTTCTCGCTCGGCACTCTTTCCCCGGCACAGGTTTCGCAAGGGGGCGAGTTCGAAGCCACGATTGCGCCGCATCACCGATGCGTTCTGGCGCATTACTTCAACGGAGCGGAACAGCGATTCTTCTCAGCCGTGTCAGCCATCGACCCATAATTCTGGACTGAGGTATAGTTGGCCAACATAAAGCGAGAATCGACCATGAATCTGACACGTAGAGAGTTCACAAAACTCAGCGCGCTCGCCATGGCAGCGCGGTTCGCTCCGAATCTTCGTGCCCAGGCTCCGGCCGCCCGAAAGACTGGTTACTGCGTCATCGGCCTCGGCCGCATCGCCGGTCATTTCATGCCGGGCACGCGTAACACTACGAATTCACAGATCACCGGCCTCGTCAGCGGCCACCGGGACAAAGCCGATCGCGTCGCCGCGCAGTTCGGCATTCCGGCAAGCTCCATTTACAACTACGAAAACTTCGATGAAATCGCGCGCAACCCAAACATAGATGCGGTGTATGTTGCGTTGCCCAACTCGATGCACGCCGAGTACACGATCCGCGCCGCCAAAGCCGGCAAGCATGTACTTTGCGAGAAGCCGATGTCGACCAGCGTGGCCGATGCCGAGGCAATGATCGCGGCCTGCGAGGCGGCCCGCGTCAAGTTGATGATCGCCTATCGCTGCCACTATGAACCGACCAACCTCAAGGCGATTCAACTCATTCGCGATGGCGCACTCGGCCAGGTGCAAGCCATCGAGAGCACATTCGGCTTCAACATCGGCCCCGGCGAATGGCGACTCAGCAAGAAAATGGCAGGCGGCGGTCCGCTCTTCGACGTGGGCATCTATTCCCTCAACGCATGCCGCTATCTGACGGGCGAAGAACCGGAGCACATTCAAGCGAATGCGTCGGTCATCGATCACGACGGCCGCTTCAAGGAAGTTGAGGAGAATGTTTCCTGGACCATGAAGTTTCCTTCCGGCGTCGTCGCCAGTTGCAACACAACTTACGGCGCCAACATGGAAGGCTTCTATCGCGTCCACGGTTCGAAGGGCTGGCTCGAAGTCGACTCGGCGTTCGTCTATGAAGGACTGCGGCTGCGCGCCGAATATTCCGGCACGAAACTCGACGAGCTCAATCCGGCTCGCGACCCATCGCACTTCCAGGCCGAAGCCGAACACTTCTCTCACTGCATCCAAAATGGACTGGAGCCGCAGTCGCCCGGAGAAGAAGGTCTGCGCGACATGCGCTACATCGCTGAGATTTACCGCTCAGCAGGAATTGCAACCTAGAGTCCTACAAAACTCGGCAGATCGGGCAGATTCTATGGCGCTAGCAGAGCCTTGACCTGGGTCTCGTTGTCGGTCGCTCCGTCACCCTTCCTGCCGTAAATCACAACCACGCAATCTCCGGCATTCACCGTCACAGGAACAGGGAAGATTCTCTCTACTGGTTTCTGAAGCGTTGCCCTGCCGGTCTCGTCCGATGGAATCTGATAGTCCATGGGCACGCTTTCCAGATGCATGGCGTTTTCCGGCAGCCAACTGTACAGTGTCGTAAGCTCCGTTGGATTTGGGAAACCCTGGCTGTCGACGTTCTCCCCAAATTCTCCACACCCTCCGGGAAGCAGGTAAAAATCATTGACCGCGCCCCACGCCTTGCCCGTGGGTAGCGGACCGAAGTTCTGCGTCCCATCAAATGTGCTGTCGGAGATGTTTCCGAACAGCTCAACCAGATGCCCGGCCGGCATTGTGATCGGAACCGCGAATCCCTGTGTGTCGTCGGTCGTCGCATTCTGGCAACCCCAGTTTTGGCCAAAACAATATTCGCCGGCCAGGTCGACCACCGTGTTCACCGCAGAGGGCGACGCTTTGTACGTTAGGTTCAGGTCGGCCGACATTGTAACTTTGCCCGCTACGAGCGGCCCGCCGCCGAAAACAAATCCTATGCACCCCGTCATTGGTAAGGGACGAGGAAAATTAAGGTTCACTGGAAAATCGGAAGTCGACCGCGAAGGATTTTTCAGAATATCGCTCCAGATAAAATTCGCGCCTGCCAAACTCTGATCGTCCACTGGACATTTGCGCTCCCAGTAAGCCAGTAACCACAGGACTTCGCTGAAATTAGAACTGTAATTCTGCAGCGAAATGGTCCCGGTCAGCGAACGTGCTTCGCCCGTCGACGTCGCCCCGTCCAGCAGGTGATACATATAGAGAAACTGCGGAAAGCCGGTTTTCGAGGTGGTCACAGAATGCTGAATGTGCAGCACCGAATACTGCCCGGTGCTTTCCTGTCCCCACAAGTTGCGCGTTCCGCACCCGATCTGTATAAGGACGGCGGCCAGGACAATCTTTCTCCAATTAGCGCTCATATTCCCCCTGCCTCGCACGAAATAACACCGGCTCAGGCGTTTAGTTTCCATCGCGACACTTATCGATTGAGAGAGAACGAGCCGGGCGTGGCTGATCGCACTTATTCATGATCGATAGCTACGAAACTAGACAAAGCGGGGAGAGAACCTTGTGAGAGACGGGACGTTCACTAGTTTCCGGGGATCCCTGTTGAAAGTGTACAGTCGGGCCAGAAATCGTTGCAAGAATTGGTCGGGGAGAGAGGATTTGAACCTCCGACCCCCTCGTCCCGAACATTCCACACCTTATTCAAATTTGTGGAATTTTGTTGATTGTAATTGATTAATATTCAACCGTTTGGTAACCCGACGGCAATTCTTGTTGATCTCCGTTGAAGTCGTGTGCTCTTGCAGCTACAAAATCGCCTACATTTTCTAAGACGAATGAATGGTGAAATAAAGAAATCGAATCGACGAAATCCTATTCGGCGAATCAACGCTCCCGAAAAAAGCGCTCCAGGAGTGCAATCGCCTGCTTACAACAGCTGAATGCGGTGTTCATGCTGAGCGAGCATAGAAGCAAGCGGGCGATGGTACTATGGGCAGCAACTTCATGCGCTGCGTAGCGTGCCAGACTCCGATCCCGGAAGCGAGTTCATCCTGCCCATTCTGCGGAGTAGCGGTAGTAGATCACGCCGCGGCCACGGTAGTGAGCGCGCCCGGTTCCCCCGCCTCGCCGCCGCCCAGCCCGCGTTCATCCCGGCCAGTTTCTTCCAGCAGTTCCGTTGATGGCGCCCGCTTTGTCCCCGGCGCGATGTTGTTGGAACGCTACCGCATCGTCGGCCTGTTAGGACGCGGCGGCATGGGCGAAGTCTATCGGGCAGAGGATCTCAAGCTTGGCCAGGTCGTAGCGTTGAAATTTCTTCCTGCCAGCATTTCGCAGGACGCTGCCGCGCTTGCCCGCTTCCATCGCGAGGTACGGATCGCCCGCCAAGTCTCACATCCCAACGTTTGCCGGGTGTTCGATATCGGCGAGGTCGATGGCCAGGTCTTTCTCTCCATGGAGTTCATTGACGGCGAGGACCTCGGCTCGCTGCTTCGGCGTATCGGGCGATTGCCTTCCGACAAAGCTCTGGAGATCGCCCGTCAGCTATGTGCCGGGCTTGCCGCTGCCCACGAAACCGGCGTGCTCCATCGCGATCTGAAACCGGCTAACGTGATGATCGACGGGCGAGGTAAAGCTCGCATCACGGATTTCGGATTGGCGGTTCTGGGAGATGACGCAAATGCCGCTGAAGCTCGCGCCGGCACTCCCGGATACATGGCGCCCGAGCAGGTCGCCGGCAAAGATGCCTCGGCTCGGAGCGACATCTATTCGCTAGGCTTGGTGTTCTACGAACTGTTTACTGGAAAGCGCGCATTCGAAGGGGCGACGATCCGCGAGTTGTTGCGCAAACAGGAGGAAAGCTCGTTCACCCATCCCTCGTCGCTCGTGTCAGACATCAATCCAGTGGTCGAGCGAGTGATTCTGCGCTGTCTTGAGAAGGAACCGCGAAGCCGTCCTGCCTCAGCGTTGCAGGTGGCGTTGGCGTTACCGGGAGGCGATCCGTTAGCGGCTGCTTTGGCAGCGGGCGAGACGCCTTCACCCGAGATGGTTGCGGCCGCCGGTGATAGCGAGGGTCTTCGTCCAGCAGTTGCCTGGGCCTGCGTCGCGATGGTTATTTCAGGGTTGCTGCTGATGGCCGGCCCCATGTCGATCGTTCAGATCGTCCGATTCGTTCCCATGGATAAGCCGCCCGCCATACTGGCCGAAAGAGCGCAGAACATCGTCTACAATCTGGGATATCCCGGAGCGCCGGCCGACAGCGTGCAGGACTTCGTCACCGATCAGGATTTTTTCAAGTACGTAGCACACCGCGAGCCCGTCCAGACGCGCTGGAAGCATGAAGTAGGCCCGTTATATTACTACCTCCGAACCAGCTCGCAGCCGCTGTACACATTTAGCTTTTTCAGCGATTTCGGCGCCGACGAAGAAGATCCCGCTCTGAAGGAAGCAGGCGCCAGCATTGTGCATCTCAGCCCGAAAGGACGGCTGCTGAAACTGGTCCTGGTGCCGCCGCAGGTGGAAACACCAGAAAAAAACGGCGCACCTCCGGCCGATTGGGTCACAGTTTTCCGCGATGCAGGGTACGATTTCGCCCGCTGGACTCCGACTGCACCTCAATGGACACCGCCAAACTACGCCGATTCACGGGTTGCCTGGACCGGTGCGCTGGACGAGTTTCCCGGCACCCCCATGCGTATCGAAGCCGCGGCCTATCGCGGCAAGCCAGTTTACTTCGAGCTGATCGCGCCTTGGACGCGTCCGGGCCGGAGCCAGCCCTATCAGCCGACCAGCGGAGAAAAAGTGGTTCAGGTGTTCCTGATCACCCTTTTGGTTGTGATTGTCGTAGGAGCTGCGCTGCTGGCGCGCAGAAACCTTCACCTCGGACGTGGTGACCGGCGCGGCGCCTGGCGCATTGCGGCTTTCGTCTTCTGCTTTTCCATGTTCAGCAATCTCGGCTATCACGTGAGCGATCCCGCGGAAATCGGAATGCTAGTCCTCCGGGTTGCCTGGGGCCTGTTCGTCGGTGGATTCGTGTGGCTCCTCTACATCGCGCTTGAGCCCCTCGTGCGGCGACGCTGGCCGACCACACTGGTTTCGTGGTCGCGGGTGCTGGCGGGCGAGTTTCGCGATGCTTTGGTAGGGCGCGACCTTCTGTTGGGCATGGCTGCATCCGGCCTTTATGCGTTTACCTTGGTTCCCTGGTTGTTTGCGTATCGGCACGGGCATTTTCCCGATCATCCGTTAATACCACTTGTTAGCCACATTCTGGTGGGGACTCGCTTTGATATCGCAGATGTGGCTCTCGGACTGCCGTCGGGTACGTTGCTCGCTCTAGCGTTAGTCTTCCTACTCTTCCTCATGAGACTGCTTCTGCGGCGTGATTGGCTTGTGGTGATGGTTACAGCTATCTTGTTTTCGGTCATCACCTCATCACAGGCCAGTTTCTCGCCTTTGTGGATCGCGGTTGGATTGGCAGAATGGCTCCTGATTGGAGTTCTCGTTCTCCGTTGCGGGCTCCTCGCATTGGTCGCATTCTTCTTTTTCGAAAACATGCGGGGCCTTGTGCTGACGCTCGATCCGTCAACATGGTATTTCAACGTCGGAATCGTACCGCTGATCCTGATGTTCGCGCTGGTGGGCTTCGCTTTCTACACTTCGCTCGGCGGTAAGTCTCCATTTGGCGGGCTGAAGTTGGAGGAAGGATAACGAGCGAAGACAAGATTCTTTCCCCGGTCTGTTCGCGCTAACAGGCCCACGCGATTCCGCAACTTTCAGCAGGTTTCATCGGCCAATTGTCAATGCAGGGCCGCCGTAGACGATTTTGTAGGCTGCGCTGCATCGCGCGGAATCGATGCGGTGCAGTATTTATGCGGGTCTCAGGACCAGAGCACCTGAGCCGAAACCAGGTGCCCGGTTGGTCGTCACTGTAACTGATTGAAAAATATTGGTCGGGGAGAGAGGATTTGAACCTCCGACCCCCTGGTCCCGAACCAGGTGCTCTACCAGGCTGAGCCACTCCCCGACGGTTGCAAGGACGCGGAAGGAACACTAGCGCGTCTGGGAACTTGCTGAGGTACTTGGGCATTATAACATTCTGCGGCGCTCCGACCGCCTCGATCCACCCAGCGCGGCCTCGCGTCGCGGAGTACTCGAAGTCGAGTTCCAGTTGAGCCAGCGTTCCTGGCCGGTTGTGCGAAACACCCGCCCCAGCTACGATATTGCTTCACCGCCCGAACTCCATGAAAACCGGATTCACCGCTCGCCGCCTCTTCACTCCCACCACAGAAATCGATCACCCCCTGCTCGTCGTCGAAGATGGGCGCATCATCAAACTGTCGTCTCTCGCGGGAACAACGTCTTCCTGCGACTACCCGCTCGTCGACTTCGGCGACGCCACGCTCACTCCTGGTTTCCTCGACATCCACATTCATGGCGGAGCCGGGATCGACGTTATGCGAGCTGCCCCTTCGGATCTGCCTCGCCTCGGAAAATTTCTCACCACCCACGGAGTGACAGGATATTTCCCTACCACGGTAGCGGCTCCCCTCGACGCGACTTGCAGGGCGCTGGAACTTTTGGCCGATGCGATTGAAGCGGCAGAGACCGCAGCGCCCGATTCGGTTGAGGCCCAACCCTTGGGGATTCACCTCGAAGGACCATTTCTCAGCCACAAACGACGCGGAGTTCATCCGCCCGAGAATTTGGTCGAGCCGACGATCGCGATTTTCGATCGTCTCTGGCAGGCTGCCCGCGGCCGCGTGAAGATGTTGACGATCGCTCCAGAGCTTACCGGTGCGATGGAGGTCATCCCTGAAGCGGCGAAGCGCGGAGTGTGCGTCAGTATCGGGCACTCAGACGCGGAAATGCCGGTCGCGAAAGCAGCGGTTGCTGCCGGTGCCCGCCACGCCACTCACACATTCAATGCGATGCGCCCGCTCGATCACCGCGAGCCCGGCATCATCGGGGAAGTTCTCAGCGACGATAGCATCACCGCCGACCTTATTGCCGACGGGATTCACGTGGACCCTGCAGTCGTGAAGGTCTTCCTCCATGCGAAGGGGATCGAACGCGCAGTGCTGATCACTGACGCGATCTCCGCCACCGGCATGCCCGATGGCCGCTACATGCTCGGACCGATCGAAGTCGATGTCAAAGACGGCAAGTGCACCGCCAATGGCGGCCTCGCCGGAAGCGTCCTCACGATGGACCGCGCCGTGCGCAACGTAACCAAATTTTCCGATTGGGGACTGCGCGATGCGGTGCGAGCGGCGACGTTCAATCCGGCAAAAGCCGTTGGCTTATCGGGAAATTATGGAGTGCTCGCCGCCGGAGCCAGGGCGGATTTCAACGTTCTCAGTTCCGAGGGAAACGTAATCAAGACAATCGTGGGCGGCAGAGGTTTTTAGAGGAGACGTAACTTGTTACGTCTCTCTCCGCCGATCTAGTTCGGCTTCCGGCGTTTCGCTTCTGTCAGATGATGCAGCAGCATCAGTTCATCCACGCGTGAAAGCTGGTCGAGAAAGGCGTTTCCTGTTTTCGGGCTGTCGTCGCTCGCCGCGGTTGCCGTGCCGGCCTGCCGCAACTTATCCCCAAGCTCGGGATCGTTGTTCATCACCTCCGAATAGAACCATAGGAAGTGACGCATTTGATCGAGCGCCACACGCAGGGTTTCAATCGGCTCGGTTTCCGAGAGCGAGTTCAGGGCTTCCATGAGCTCGGGATCGCTCGGAGCCTGCATGGCTGCGCAATTCAGCTCTTGCTGAATCGTGCGCAAGTCGTCGGTAACGCGCGCAATTCGGAGATGTAGGTCTTCCATGTCTTCGATGGCCATTCTCTTTCGCCGTACCAACATCTCATCGGCAAGGCGAAGGGAATAGATGTCCCACGGGCATGCGCTTTCGTAAGCCCGTCCGTTACTTTGGTCCGCGCAAAGGTCACCAGCCCTGAAAAGCCCTTGTCTGGCGCGGCTTTCCAGCGACTCCGCAATTTGTGATACAAACTCCCGATGCCTGCAACACCGCAGGAAGTGACTTCCAGCGAGGGATTAATTCGCGCCATCGGCCGCTGGAGCCTCGTCGCGCTGACGATCAATTGCATCCTCGGGAGCGGCATTTTTGGACTGCCTTCCAAGATCGCCGCTTCCCTCGGCAAGCTCAGCCCTCTCGCCGTACTGCTCGCGGGCGTTGCGATGGCAGTCATCATCGCCTGTTACGCCGAGGTCGCCTCCCAGTTCACGCAGACCGGCGGCACCTATATCTATTGTCGCGCCGCCTTCGGACGATTCACCGGCCTGCAAGTGGGATGGATGATGATGCTAACTCGCCTCACGGCTTGCGCCGCCAATGCCAACCTGCTCGTGATTTACCTCGGGGAGTTCTGGCCCCAGGCCACGCAACCCTTGCCTCGATTGACGATCGTCACCGTGCTGTTGGGAGTTTTGCTGCTCGTGAATTATCGCGGAGTCCGCGACGGAACTTTAGTCAGCAACGTCTTCGTCGCCGCAAAACTTTTGCCGCTGGCCATCGTCATTCTGGCAGGCGGATATTATCTGGCCACTCACGCAGCCACAACTCTGCCCGCTCCCCACACCAGCTTCAGCGGCTGGCGCGATTCGCTGCTGCTGCTTTTCTTCGCTTATGGGGGGTACGAGGCGGCGATGAACCCCATGGGCGAAGCGCGAAATCCCAAGCAGGATGCGCCGTTCGCCCTGTTCGTGGCACTCGCAATCATCACAATCATCTATACGTTAATTCAGTGGGTGGTGGTCGGCGTTCTCCCGCCATCTCTGCACACAGACCGACCGCTAGCCGAGGCCGCCAGAATTATTTTGGGGCGCGGCGGCGCTTCCCTGGTCGCTCTTGGAGCCATCGTCTCCGTCTACGGATACCTCAGCGCGAACTTCCTCACCGCCCCAAGAGCCACCTTCGCCTTTGCCGAGCAGGGAGACTTCCCCGGCTGGTTTGCAGCCGTGCATCGCAAGTTCCGAACGCCGCACATCTCGATCGTAATTTTCGCCGCTCTATGCTGGATATTGGCGCTGGCGGGAAGCTTTACTTGGAACGTAACCCTCTCCGCGGTCTCCCGCCTCTTCTATTACGGCGCAGTCTGCGCGGCGGTGCCTGTGCTGCGGCGAAAGCAGTCCGAAACAGCCTGGCTCCGCCTTCCCGCAGGCTCTGGAATTGCGGCTCTGGGCGTTCTGATCTGCCTGATTTTGCTGACCGGCGCTGACTTCAGCAAATCATTAGTTTTACTGGCAACGGTTGTAGTCGCGCTGCTGAACTACCTGGCAGTTCGCCGTTCGTAGCGCGAAGGCCGGTTGCAGCAAGGGCGTTTCGTCTCCGCACCGCCCATATCTCTACGGCCGCCGCTCCATCGCCAACAGCGCCTTCTTGCGTTCCATGCCCCAACGGTAGCCGCCCATGCTGCCATCTTCCCGAACCACGCGATGGCACGGAATCGCCACTGCTACAGGATTCGTCGCGCAAGCGCGCGCCACCGCTCGAACTGCCGTTGGCCGGCCAATCCCTTTCGCGACCTGGCTATAGGACTTGGTCTCTCCGAACGGAATCGACTGCAGATACGCCCACACCTTCCGTTGAAACGCAGTCGCCCGAATATCCAGCGGCAGCGATGAATCTAGATCCTTCCCACGCATATGCCGCAGCAGCGCATCCACCCATAACCGCAGGCCGCCTCTATCTTCTTTCCGGGCAGCGAAGGGGAACTCACGCTTGAGTCCTTCGAGCAACTCGCCATCGGTTCGCGCGAACTGAATCGAACAAATGCCGCGTTCCGTGGAGGCAATCAGCATGCGTCCCAACGGAGACTCCGTGCACGAATATCGGATAGTCGCTGCGATGCCGCCGCGCCGGTACTTGTCGGGAGTCATTCCCAACTGTGAAGCCGTGCGCTCGTACAACCGGCTGCTGGAGCCATATCCGGCGTCATACATGGCGCGTGTTACAGAATCTCCGGCCTGAAGGCTTCGTTTGAGCATCTTCAACCGGCAAGAGTCGGCGTAAGCGCGAGGAGTGATCCCCAGAACGGATTTAAATCGCCGCTGCAAATGAAACGGGCTCTGATGAAACTCCTTGGCCAGGCGCTCCAGCGTCAACGGCTCATCGAGATGCTGCTCGATGAAGCGGCACATCGCCTTCACGCCATCGGACTCCGTGTTTCCACGAAACGCTTTGGGACGGCAGCGCAGACAGGCGCGATATCCGGCATGTTCGGCTTCTTCCGGCCGGCTGAAGAACTGAACATTCTCGCGCCTCGGCCGCCGCGCCGCACATGACGGACGGCAATAAATGCCCGTCGACGAAACTGCGAACACGAAGTCTCCATCGCGCTTCGCGTCGCGCGACAAAACGGCGCGCCAGCGCGAGTCGCGGGCAGTATCGGCTCGAGTCACATCGGCATTCGATGCTTGCACGGGCATGGCGTCGGGGTTTTCCGTTGCGAGTATGGCATTGGTCGTCATAGTAATGAAAGCCTAAGCTGCACCGTCCAAGCGAACTATCCGAATCTTGCGTTCAAACCAAAATCGCGGCGCGCCCAGTTTTGCTTGGTGAAGCCTCGTGTCCTTAGTGGTTAAGGGGTTGTCTGAAAGCAATCTCATTTGCGCCAGCCTCACAGAACGATTTAGAGTTCCCTCAACAATTTTCGATCTCTAAACTCGAGGATCTATTTTCTATGAAGAATGCTCGCCGTTTTACCGTCGGCGCATTGGTTCTGACGATCGGGGCGTTGGCTTCGGCCCAGCAGGCGTCCAAACATGTACTCAGCAGCGACGACGTGAAGAAAGCAACTCCCGCGGAGTTCTTCTTTCGCGGACAAAAGGCGCCCGTTCAACTCCGCAACGCCGTGGGATTTCAACTCGCCAACGGCAAGATGATGCTAGCCGCGCTGGTCGATGCCTCCGGCTACTCGACCGCGATCCAACAGAAGTATCAGGGACTGCTGATCACCGAAGTGAAGCTCTCGATCGGCAGTTCGACGCTTGCTCCCGGCGAATATGGTTTTGGTTTCACCTCGGACGGCAAGTTTGCTGTCATGGACGTCGGCAACAACGATGTCCTCAGCGAGGCATCACAGACCGAACCGGCACTGCAGCACGCCGTTCCGCTCAAACTGGTGGAAGATGGCGCGGGCTACAAGCTGTACGCCGGAAAGAAATGGATCGCGATCAAAGCAGAATGAATCGGGGCGGAAGGCGGCGAAGCGCTCAGATCTTAGGACGGGTGCGTAGCCGACTCCCTTAGTGCGTCAAGGGCTGAAACGGCCCTCGTACGGCGGTAATGCCGGCGCGTTTGCGCAACTCCGACAGCAGCGCGCTGGCAGCATTCTGGTACGTCTTGCTCGGATCGGAGGAGTCAGCCCAAACTGCGTCGTAAACGATCTGCGCCGCTTCCTTTAACTCCATATGCAGTGCAGCCTCGCATATGTCCGCGCGTTCCTGAATTCGTTCGTAGCAACCGGTACAGATCTCGGCAGGAGCCGTTTCCCCAGGATGATGCTCGCCAAATTTGCAGATTGCATCGGGCGTGTCTGCCACTTCCGCATGAGCTTCACGAAGCTGAGCTTTGAACTGCCGCAGAAATTCTTCCCTCTCCTGCTCGAGAACCGCAGTGTCGGGAACGGTCTCACCCGCGGCCTGGGCCGACTTCACAGGAATCTTCGGCACAACCGGCGAGACTCGCTCGTTATGCTTGCAGGTCGGGCAGACATCGAGATCGGCAGGATAATAAAGATGGCATTTCGAACACGGCAATCCGTATCCGGAGGGCTTTCGCGGAGTCGCAGGAACTTGCGCCTCGGCCCTGCGTGCGACGGCTTCCTTTGCCAAAGCCGGATGAGCGGCACCACTTCCACTGGCGTGTTGGGATTGAGTAGCGTTCGTTCCCATCGTAAATTCCCCTTGGTTCTGGATCCGCCCGGACTTCAGTGTAAGTACGAGCCGTAATTTCGCCTACGACCATTGGTACAACAACCACTAGTGGCCGAGCGGACAGCCTCAGACTGGCGTTTCTCCTCAGCGCGAGCTCGGATCCTTCATCAGCTTCAGCAACTCTTCGCGGCGTGCCCGGTAGAGCGACCGCTCCGGATCGAGTTTCGCGGCCATTTCCAGTTCTGCGAGCGCTTCCTGATAGCGGTCCAGGCTCATCAAACACGCTGCCAGCGAAAAGTGATTGTCGGCGGAAGGATTCACCCGCAGCGCCTCGCGGAATTCCTTCTCGGCCGCATGCAGTTCCTGCTGCTGGAATAGCGCCGTGCCGAGCAAATGATGCGCGACATCCGAATCCGGATTGAGCGATACCGCGATCCGTAGCTCGTGCAAAGCCTCTTCCGGTTGATTATTCAGCAGCAATGCCTGACCCAGGATGCGGTGCTCGTTGGCTCCCGAAGGATTGTCATGTACCGCCAGCCGCAATTCGGCGATGGCCTGGTCATACTCGTTTTTCGCCATGTAGGCGCTGGCCAAGCAAGCGTGCCCCTGCTGCCACTCCGGATGCTGCTTGTATAGCTCCTTCAACTCCGTGATGGCTGCGTCGAACTTTCCCTCGTCGCAATACGTGTTTCCCAGGTTGTTTCGGACCGATGCCTCTTCCGGAGCAATGCGCTTTGCCTCGAGATATTCCGCAGTGGCCGCAGGAAGGTTCCCTTCCTCGTGCCGGATTAACCCCAGATTCGAATGTGCCTCCCAGAAAGCGGGCCTTAACCGGATCGCCTGCTCATAGGCCGCGATCGCGCGCGGCAGATTCCCGGCTGCATGCAGAGCGATTCCCATGTCGTAATAAGTGTCGGCGTTGTCCCGGTCGCGCAGGAGCGATTCAGCGTAGGCATGAACTGCGGCCTGATAATCGCCGAGAGAGTACTGTCCCAGCCCGAGATATTGGTAAGCTTCCGCGTTTTTCGGATCGATGCTGAGTGCGGTACGCGCCTCGGCGATCGCGTTCGGGCCGTCGTCCAGCCGGTAGAAAAGATAAGCCAGCGCGCTGTGGTTCTCGGCAAAATCTGGCATCAATTTCAGGGCCGCTTCGAGCTCATCGTCGGCATCGTCCCACTGCTCCTGCTGGCGAAGCATCTGTCCCAGCGCAAAATGCAGCGCAGAATCCCTGCTGTCGCTGCCCATCACTCCGCGCAATTCGATCTCAGCCTCGTGATAGTGCTGTAGTCGGGCCTCCGCCGCGGCTTTCAGCAACCCTGCCGGAATCTCCGGGCCCACCTTCGCCGACTGCACATTTCCCGAACTCGCTGCGCGCATCAGCTCTTTCCCCGCACCCGCCGATTCCAGTTGCCGCAGTTCGGCTTGCGTCGGTAAGGTCGCCAGTCCTCGTTCGGTAACGAGATGCGCTAACCGGCTGCCGGGAATCCCGCCAGTCAACCAAGCCACCAGCTGGGTCGTGGTCACAGGGCGAGTGTCAGAAGTCTGGCCGTAGGAAGCCGGCGCAACCAACGCGCCTACAAAGAAGACGAAAACGAGAAGGAACAATGACGCCTTGACTCTCACCGGACTCCCCAACTCTTGGATTGGCTTGCGGGTAGCGGCTTTTCAAGGAGTGGCCGAAACCACAGAATCGGAAAGCCCTTCAGAAACATAGCCCGCCGCTGAACCCGGAGGTAAGGTCACGGAGGTAACCTCGGGAGCGAGGCCCTCGTCTGAGAATCGCACCCGCGACGGCGCTACGGTGTGACAGGAATCACGGCTCGCCGTGGCAGGATTCACCGAACTCCCACCCAAGATGGGGTAAAACATTGAAAATGCTGTCGTATTCCCGGGCTAGGCCGGCTGCACCTTTCCCTATGCCTGCGGAATAGCGTATGATCTAATCGCGCTTGTGTTCCTTCGGAGGCTCCGATGTTGGAAGGTCTATTTCAACCGATGCACCTGCTGGTGATCTTCTTTATTGCCCTGTTGGTGTTCGGCCCCAAAAAGCTGCCTGAACTCGGCAAAGGTCTGGGTGAGGGGATTCGTGCACTGAAAGATGGCATGAAAGACAATCCCCCGGCGCAGGCTTCGACTGACCAGAGCAAGAAGACTGACGTCAAGAGCTGACCGACTCCTCGTCGAGTAGTGTCGCGGGCAGCGTGCTCCGCCCCTTTGTCTCTGTTTCCCTATTTGTGTTCTAAAGCGGTTCTGGGCTCCCAACTAGTTCTTCAAAGAAAACTCTGCCAGCTGGAGGTAGGTCGTGTTGCGTAGATTTCAAGTTCTGACCCTCATTGCGTTTTTCGGACTCTCATCGGCTCTCTTCGCGGATCAAGTCACCTTGAAAAATGGTGATCGCCTGACCGGAACGGTTGTGAAATCAGACGGCAAAACGCTAGTCCTGAAGACCGACGCGGCCGGCGACGTCACGCTCAAGTTCGATGCGATTCAGGAGATCAAAACGGACGCAGATCTGCACGTGAGCCTGAAGGGCGGGAAGACCGCGGTCGGCCCGGTCACAACCACCGACGGCAAGCTTGAAATCGCGACCAGGACCTCGGGCACCATCGAAGCATCGAAAGACGATGTCACGCTCATTCGCAACGACGCCGAACAGACCGCCTACGACAAATCCCTACACCCTGGACTGGCGCATGGATGGACCGGTGGCGCCAACGTCGGATTCTCCGTGGCTCGCGGCAATAGCGAGACCGAGAACCTCGCGCTCGCCATCAACGCCGTCCATCCCACGCTCAATGACAAAATCACTATCTACTTAAGTTCGATCGACACCCAGAATAACCTGGCCACCCCGAGCACTGTCGCCAACCTGATTCAGGGCGGACTTCGCTATGACCGCAACATCAATCCCAAGATGTTCGCCTTCGCATCCGGGGATTTCATGAGCAACGCCCTCCAGTTCCTCGATCTCCGTCAGGTGTACACGGGAGGCTTGGGCTACCACGCCATCAAGTCCGATGCGACGACTCTCGACTTCCTCGGCGGCGTCAACTTCACGCACGAAACCTACTCGAATGGAACCTTGCTCCAAGTCGGTCCTCCGCCCGTCTACACCTCCTACGGAGTCACCAATCGCTTCGTGGCTCTGACGCTGGGCGAAGAGCTGAGTCAAAAACTCGGCAAGGGCACCGTCCTGACGCAGAACTTTGATTTTTATCCCGACCTGCAGCAGTCCGGCCAATATCGCGGAACCTTCAACCTTGGCACCGTCACCAAGATCAGCAAGTGGTTCGGCTGGCAAAACCAGTTCGGCGACATCTATGTCTCCAACCCGCCCACCGGATCCAAGAAGAATGACCTCATTTTCACGACAGGCCTGAACGTCTCGTTCACGCACTAAAACGCGTCTGGCCGTGGAAGATTAGATCCAGAGCCGGCGGGCGATCGTTGAGATTCGCTCGCCCTGGATATTCATCAGGAGTTTGGATTTTCCCGCGGCACCGTGGACAAGCGGCTGATCGGGTCACCACGGATGCCCGTCGCCACCGTGGAAGAGCGGCCCTTAAGGGCCGCGTCAAGAACCGCTCAAAAACACCGGCTCTAGCCCCCGTGAACTTAGTTTGTCCCGCCCGACGCCAATGCCTCGGGGCTCAGCTCGAAAACCACCCAATAATCGGGATGCGGAGGCGGCGGGTAAGCCTGACCGCGCGAACTCGCTTTGCTGCTTACGCAACTGCCCACGGCACTCGAACCGACCGTGATTAACTGATCGACCAATCCGTCCTTCCCGATCTTGATCAGAACCTTGTACTCGCCAGAAGGCCCGCCCGTCGCGGATTTCACGCATTCAGGAATCCAAGCTCGAATGGTTCCTGAAACTAGTTCGCTGTATTTCTTCCCGTCGGGGGCGAGCAGGTTCGCGTCAGCCGCTTGTTCCATTGGTGTCTTGGCATTGATGTACGGGGTCACCTGGTTCGCCCACTGCTTGACCTGTTCGAAATATCCATGCGTTCCCCAGACTTCATCGCTCCACCGATCGCCGATCCGGGCAAGCATCCGGTTCGCGGTTCCCACGTCGTTCGATTTCACCGCAATGCGAGCCATAATGTTGCAATTCAGCACGGATTTCCCGTTCAACCTCTCGAGAGCGTCGAATCCCCTTACAACTCGCGGCCATGAAAGTTTGAGTGGCTCATCCTGACAGCACAGCAGCGAGTCTGCGACGTGGAAATATAACGCGTCTCCGGAGATTCCTCCCACTCGGTCGGCAGCTTTTTCGAGGAATTCCTCAACCTCGCCCTCTCCCCCGCCCCACTGCGGCAGACGAGAGTTCGCGTAGATTCGGTAGTAGTAGTAATATCCCGGCTCAAACGCGACCGCCTTCTGTAGTAATGCCCACTTTGCGCTCGGAGTCCAATCCTGTGCCAGCGCCACGTCTTGCATCGCGACATACCATTCCGGGCACTTGATCGAATGGCTCGATGCCTCGTCCAGAATCTTCTTTGCATGATCTGCGCTTTTATCGAAAAGACTCCATCCGGTCTTGCTGACCGTGTCGCTATAACCCTGGCCGCGGGCAGTCCAACCGTAGTTGATATAAGCCTCGGCCAGGGCGACCCGCGCCGTGATCGAATCTGGATTTGTCCGAGCCCAGTGCTCGAGTCGGCTGATATGGGTCTTCCAATCCTTTTCGGTCGGATGCACCTCTGGCTTCTCCAACGCCAGATAGATCGTGTGAACGACCCACATTCCTCCCGAGAACGTCGCCTTGCTGGACCGGGCAGAGTCGGCCAGGCAATCTAATTCTTTGAACTTCTGGGCCGCGAGTAGGTCCGAAATTGCCTTCTTGTAGTCCGAAATGGCATGCACGTCGGTGACCGGATCACCACTTAGCCCGGCCGCCTCCTCGTCAGTAAGACCACACGCCGAAGACTGGGCGTTCGACGCATCGGCGGCGGCCCGTCCGCAAGCCGCCAGCAGCAGAAATAGAACAATTGCAGTCAAGTACCCACGGCGAAACCGCGGAATTCTCAGAAAAATCGCAAGGAAGATCACAGGAATAACCTCAAAGGCAGCTGCTCCACCGCCAACTTATCGGGATTCGAGCGGCTCCTAAAGTTACCGAAGGTTTGTCCCCCTCCCCTCTTTGGCGTCATCCCGCCTCTTGAATGTGACTTTCGTCTCCAAACCTGCCCTTCCTACTACCCAAAAACGGGAATTCCACAGGCCTGATGTGATATCTGATCTTGTCCCATAAATCGGAAACCCCGATGATGGCCCTGAAGAAACCAGCATTTCTGGCCGAGCGAGCGCTGTACTTCTGAGTTAGGGCGTTCGCCCAATTGCAAGCTTTGCTGATTTCTTCTACAAAACCTTATCCACCTCATTTGTCGGGATAGGGTTTCAGCCTACTTCGTCTGATTCAGCTCAGATAGCGTTGTCGTCACTGGCCAGATTCCTTTGCGATCTGAAAATTTTTTTGGAGGTATTGTAGTTATGAGGAAATTCTCCCCCATTATTGGCATGCTCGTGCTCGCGTTCTGCCCAAGCATTCTGTTGGGACAGGCCGGCTCGGATGCTTCCAGCTCAGGCATCGACATCCGCGTTTCGCCGGATGTCGCCACCCTCACATCCGCAGAAGCGGTGCAATTTACTGCACTGGTGAAAAACACACCTCGCGTGGCAGTGACTTGGTCCGCTTCCGCGGGATCGATCTCGAGCACTGGTCTTTACCATGCTCCAAAAGTCAGCGACGATACGACCGTGCGAGTAACGGCAACCAGCGTTGCCGATCCAACTAAATCCGACGTAGCCTCGATCGTGATCAAACCGGCGCAGCAGGCAGCCCTCCCCGCTACCAGCGGTTCGAAACCGGGCGGAGCCACGATCCAGGAATCCTTTTTCGGAGCCGACTTCAATGGCTTCGGAGTCTGGCCTCCAACCGACGGCCTGAAGCAGGTAGCTACGCTCGGCGGCATTCGTCTTTGGGATGACGGCGTCAAGTGGGCGCAGGTCGAAACTGCGAAGGGCGTCTACAACTGGGCAGAACTCGATAACTGGATGAGCAAAGCCCAAGCCCAGCACATGGACATTCTCTACACCATCGGCGACACCCCGAAATGGGCTGGTTCCATTCCTAAAGGGAGTCCTTGCGGTCCGACCGGATCCTATAGCTGCTCGGCCCCAACCGATTTGAACTCGGATGGCACGGGAGCCGACGCGTACTTCTCCGACTTCATCACTGCGCTGGTCACACGCTACAAAGGCCAGATTGCTTTCTACGAATTGTGGAACGAGCCTGACTGCACTTGCTTCTGGAGCGGCACCACCGCCCAAATCGTGCGCATGGGTAAGGACGCTTCCGCGATCATCCACTCCATCGATAAGAACGCGATCGTGATCAGTCCTTCGGCTCACGGTCCGACGATGGCAACTTGGTTCGACGGTTATGTTGCGGCGGGTGGAGCGGCAAATTTCACTGTCGTGAACGTCCACATGCGCGGCACTACCTCGACCAACAAAGACCCCGAGGCTTTCCTAACGATGTATAACGATGTGATTGCGGAAGTTCAGAAGCGCAATCTCACCAAAGACCCGATCTGGGATGACGAGCACGGCATCAAGCAAAACGAACTCAGCAATACGGAAGAGCTCGCCGGCTATGTCGCGCGATCACTCGCCCTCCGGGCCGGTGTCGGACTGCAGCGTCAATACGTGTACTCATGGGATCAGGGCGGCGGGGACGGACTCCAAGGCAACGAATCTGGAACGGCTTGGGATACAGTCGCCGGATGGCTCATCGGCCATTCCATCAGCCCCTGCGTTGCCAGTGGCACCGTCTATACCTGCGCGGTAGATGATGGTCAGATCGTTTGGGACACGGCGCAATCCTGCAGCAACAGCGGTTGCACCACCTCCAAGTACACCTATCCGTCGACCTACAAGAAGCAAACGGATATCTACGGTACGAAGACTTCACTGAGCGGATCAACGGTTGGAATCGGATACAAACCGATCTTCCTCACCGTGAACTAACTTCCACAAGACCGCGCCCAGACATCGCAAGATGTCTGGGCGTTTTTTCTTGCGAATAAGAATCCCTTATGGTTTTGTCGTGATCGAGGCAGGCTGTTTCTTCTCTTCGTCTCGCTTGCGCATCGCCTCTTGCCCTTGACGCCTCAGCTGATCGAAGAGATAGCGGTGGCGGGCTGATTTCACCGCGTCCCCGCCAGGTTGAGCGTAAAGCACTCCCAGCCAGCGATGCGCAGCCGCGAGCCCAGGAAGAATCGTGAGAGAGGTTTCAAACGCCAGGATGGCTCGCTCGCGTTGGCCTAATCGGGCCAGTGCAATCCCCAAATTGAAATGGCCGAGCGGAGAGAAATGCTGCAGGCCGACGGCAATCAACGCCTCTGATGCAGCTTCCTCGAACTTCCGCTGCCGCAGGTAGACCATGGACAGTCCCACGTGCGCTTCGGGACTATCTCCATCGATTTCGAGCGCGCGATGGAACGCCCGTCCGGCATCTTCCACACGCTTGCAGCGCAAATACGTTTCCCCCAGTCGAAGATGGAGGTTCGGCAGATGTGGCTCTGCGGCTTCGGCCCGCAGCAGTGACGCGAGACCCTTCTCCGCGTTCCCGTCGGCCAGTTCGATGGTGCCGATCAACCAATCAGCCCACGGCCGCGATGCCGGTGCTTTGGCGGGCTCCGGCTTGGCATCTTGCGGTTGATCGCCATTCTTCTTTGCGCTCTGGGGCTCAAACTTGAGAACTTCTTCCAGAAGCGCTCTCGACTCGGGATTTCTGCCGAGCGACACATAACACTGCGCCAGTTGCAGCTTGAAGCGCATCTCCTCCGGCTTCTCGCGGCACAAGTCCTCGAGCAGCGGCTGCGCATCCTGGTAGCGCCGGCAATCCATGTAATCGCGCGACAGGTTGTATTTGCATTCGCGGACCGCGCTGGCAACCGCCTTTTCCTGGCTCTCGGTTTGCGGCTGGATATATCCCAGGGCCACGAATTGTTCGAGTACCGCTTGAGCCGCCACTGGGTCCATCCGCATGTCCGACGAGTGCATTCCGCATTCGCCAGCTTCGTTTTCCCAGCTTGGAATCCGCTCGATCTCGGGAGTCTCCTCAAACGCCTGCACCAGGACGCGTCCATCCATGTCCTCGCCGACCGGCAATCCAAATAGAGTGAGCACCGTCGGGGTCACATCCAGAAGCGTCGCGCCGTAAATTCGTTCGTCTTTTCTGACGTGCTGCCCCTTCATGCAGAAAATACCGAAAGGCCGGTGCTGCACCGCTGGTCCTGCCGGCTCGTTCGGGATACTCCGCGGGCGCAGGTGATCGGAGTGAAACCCGTGGTCGGAAACCAGGATGACGGTCGCTTCCGGCCCCGCAAGCGTGAGCAGCGTCTCCAGCATCATGTCGTGAAAGCGATACGCGCCGTCCACGACATCCTTATAGATCTCGTATCGATTTTCCGGAATCCCTTCCATTCGAGGAGGACGGTAATTCATGAACGCGTGACAGAAGTGATCGATTCCGTTGTAGTACACCGCAAGAAAATCCCACGGTTCATTTTTCAGAATCCAGGTGGCGGCATTATGAATGGAACAATTTTCGGTTAGGATTTTTGCAAATGTATTCAGCCCTCGATCTTTATCCTGGTCGACCTCGGCTGCTCGCGGGATCCACGGCAGAATCGCCTCTTCCGTAAGCTCGCCGGGATGCATGCGAAGCCGCGAAAAAGTATCGCGGAGTTTTTCCGGATGCACTGCGCCGGTTGGAAGATCCCAGGGCTTATCTACCGGCGCGCTCGCGTGAGGATATAGGTCCGAGACGGAAACTCCGTTGATCGGTTCCGCGGGATGTCCAGCGAACCATCCCAGCACATGAGTTTTGTAGCCACGCTGCGTCAGGATATTCCACAGCGCCTTGACCTTGCGCGATGTCGACGAGACCGGACGGATGCCCCCCGAATGCGGATCGGGCTCCATGAATCCATGAATACCGTGCTTGTGTGGACGCTTTCCCGTAGCAATCGAATTCCACAACATCGGGGACAAGATCGGCTGCAAGGTGGCGATGTTGCCCATCACTCCGTCGCTGATCATTCCATCCAATGTCGGCATCAACCCCGCGTCCAGAAGGGGCGTCGCGACTTTCCAGTCGGCTGCATCCCAGCCGACGAGCAGAACCTTCTTAGCTAGAGCCTGAGGCATGGATGTTAGGGCGTGACTTTAAAAACCACTCCGGGGGAAGAAAATGGGAACCTAACTTCGACTACGGGCGACGCACAATATCGCGAAGGCCTTAGTTCTGCATCAACGCGTCGTCGCGCCGCCAAAGAGCCAATCCATCTGCGCCACGGGCAAGCATGCCCAACGATGGGCGTATCCGCTGCTCCGCCTCATTCTGCGCCTGATTTTCGCTGGCAGACGTCGAAGTGCTGCCGGCCGAGATCTTCTTGTTCGCCACGGTTTCATAGGCGTACTCTGTGATCGTCGCAGAAAAACCCTTAGGCTCCGTCTTCACTGTCAATCGCACCCATCCATAGTGCGTCTCGCCCTTGATCAGAAACTTAACGCCAACATATCGGTTGACAGGATTGTTGCCCCAATCGCCATAAAGATGGCGCGAGTACTTTGATGAGGCGTTAAAGCCATGAGCGCGCTCGATGTCGGCGCCACCCTTGGAACTGAAGTGCGCCGAGGGTCCGATCTTGGCGCCATGGGCCAGAGCCGACGCGTAGAAACCATCTTCCGCGTTCGCCGCTCCGACCACTGCGCCGCCGTCCAGCGGCCGCACGGTCAAGTCGATGTCAAACGAGTGGTAGGCAAAGCTGTATAGGGAGAACGAAAAATCGTTGACCCCGTCATGGTTCAAGTCGAGCAGGACAGGCTTTGGTGGCGGAAAGAAGTAACTGGACACCGGGATCGGAATCGTCTTCTTGGTGACAACCACTTCGCCCTGGGCTGGCTGGCCCAACGCCAACATACTGACGCCGGCAGCCACCGCCGCGGCGGAATAGAATTTCATTTGCTGATCAATGCGGTTGGAAACCACGGGCACGTTGGGGCGGGCAGACTTACTGCGCGGCATAATCCTCTCCTCGCTCAGCGGAGAATCGGTCACTTGACGCGGTGCTGTCAAGATGAAAGAACTTGCACAGTCATCGGCCATACAAGCCGACAATTCTGAGTCTGTTCGTCTGATACTGCGCGACACTAACTCGGCTCGATATAATCGGCACCTAGTTACTTACATTTCGTGATATATGCAACAAGCTAGGACAGTAGCAACGAAATACGGTTGTGAATTTATGATTCGCCGTTCCCGCTTCGCCTTCGCATTCCTTCTGTTGAGCGTCGCTATCCCTTCGTTCCCGCAGCAGCAAACAGGCAACACCGGTTCCATCCGCGGAACCGTCATCGACGCTAAAACATCCCAACCTCTCAATGCGGCCACGGTATCTTTGCAAAATGCCCAGGCATCCGGAGGGTGGAACTCCGCCACCACGGCAGCCGACGGAACCTTTCTATTTCAAGGGCTGCTCCCAGGAAGTTATCGGCTCTCGGCTTCGCGCAACGGCTATGTAAGTTCAGCGCGCGGGGGCGGCCCGCGCAACGGCGCTCGCAATCCGGGTACTACCGTGTCGCTCAGTGCCGGGCAGAGCCTCGATGACGTCGTCCTTCGCTTGATGCCCACCGGCGTTATCACCGGACACATCACGAATGAACGCGACGAGCCCATGCCCGGCGTTCTCGTTCAGAGCATGAAAGCCAATTTCCGCAACGGACACCGTGAATTCACCGATGCCCGCACCGGATTTACCGACGACCGTGGCGAATTCCGCATTTGGGGGCTTGCTCCCGGCCAGTACTATCTCAAAGCCGTAAATCCACGATCGGTTGACAGAGGTCCGACACCTACGCAAGTATATGTGCCGATTTTTTATCCTGGAGTGGCTGATCCCGCACAGGCGCAAGCCATCGAATTACATCCCGGTGAAGAGTTGAGCGGCATCAATCTGAGTCTCTCAGCGTTCCGTGCCGTTCACGTCAGAGGCCGGGTGCTGACATCAAACGGCACTCCTGCCAAGGGAGCGGACGTCACCCTGTCTCAATTCGCCGGCGACGGATATTCCCTCGAAGTTGAAAGCGATCCCGCCGGGAAGTTCGACTTGACCGCAGTTCCTCCCGGCTCTTACACCATCGTCGCGCAGTCTTCCGACAACTCGATGTCCGGCCACCTGCAAATGGGACGCGCCAACATATCGGTCGGTGAGACACCTGTAGACGCGCCGGACTTGGTTCTCTTTCCCGGGGCAATCGTTTCGGGCCACGTTCGAATCGACGGCGATCGAAAGGTAGCTTTACCCAGATCCTTCGCCTCGCTCAAGCCGCTCTATGCTGACGCAACCGCAACTGTCGACAGCGTGGCCGTTCAGCCCGACGGATCATTCACGTTTCATGATGTTCCCGAAGGAGAATACGGACTCACGGTATCGCCGCTGCCCGACGGATATTACGTCCGGACCGGACGCGACGCTGCCAGCGCAGGCATCCTCGTAAGCCACGGTCACGCTCCACCGGCAGAAATTCGTATCGGCCCCGGAGCCGTACGCCTCCAGGGAACGGTCTACAAAGATTCGGACAATCAGCAAGTTGCCGCTTCGGTTACCGTCGCTTTAGTTCCCGATGCAACTCGACGCTCAAATGGTGAATACTATCGGGTGGCCACAACGGATCAATCGGGAGCATTCGTGCTGGCAAACATTCCGCCCGGCGACTATTCCTTGTTCGCCATGGAAAACATTGACCGAAATGCTTTCATGGACCCGGCGTTCCTCCAGCGATACGAAGGCGCCGGCAAGTCGATTCACATCGAAGAAGGCACTAACCAGAATCTCCAACTCCAGTTAACTGCCGACGCAGAAGACTCGTCTCACTGAAGGCGGAGCAGCCATGCACTTCACTGAACTCCGCCAAACGCTTCGCAGGCTGGTCAAGAGTCGGGGATTCTCCGTATCTGTGGTCCTGACGCTTGCGCTCGGAATCGGCGCGACCGTCTCCGTTTTCAGCATCATCCACGCGGTGATGATCACTCCCCTGCCGTATCAGGATCCCTCGCGCCTGTTTAGCGTTTTCCAAAGCAAGATGGCAGACGATGAAGCGGAAATGGACTCCGTGGCTCCCGGCAACTTCCTCGACTTCCGCGCCCGGAACCAGACCTTCACCGACCTGGCAGCTAAATGTGGCTTCCACTACAACCTGACGGGTAACGGCGATCCCAGGCATCTGGAAGGAGTCGCTGTCTCCCCTTCCCTGTTCCCGATTCTGGGAGCGCAACCCATGCTGGGCCGTACTTTTCTTCCCGACGAAGATAGTTTCTCGGCGCCTCATGTGGTGCTACTCAGTCACCACCTCTGGTCGGGAGCATTCCATGGCGACCCTGAGATCGTCGGCAAGTCCATTTCGCTGAACGGCGACCCTTACTCCGTTGTTGGAGTAATGCCTCTAAGCTTTATCTCGCCAGGACAGGGGGATGACGAAGCTGATCTCTGGATTCCACTTCAGCAGCAAATCCGTCCCGACCGCATGCTTTGGCGTGATCAACACTTTTTGGGCGTGGTGGGCCGGCTGCGTCCGGGCGTAACACTGGATCAAGCCCGCGCCGACATGAATCGCATCGCCGCTCAATTGAAGCTCCAATATCCATCTTCTGACAACGGTTCGGGCGCGGTCGTGATGCCTTTGCAACAGGCTCTGGTTGGCGAAACCAGACGATCTCTCCTGCTCGCGCTCGGCATCGTCGTGCTCGTGTTGCTGATCGCCAGTTCCAACGTCGCCATCCTGATGCTCGCTAGAGTCAGCGGACGCACCCGCGAACTGGCCGTGCGCATGGCTCTGGGCGCGAGCTCATCACAAATCCTCCGCGACGTATTGGCTGAGAGCGTGATCCTCGGCTTCGTCTCCGGTTTGCTCGGACTCATCTTCGCCCTCGTAGGACGGCAGTTGCTCCTCCAGTTTGCTCCTTACAACCCCAATGTTGTTGCGATCCGGATCAATCCTGCCGTGATGGCGTTCTCGGCGCTTCTCTCGGTGATCGTCGGCCTGGGCTTTGGACTTCTCCCGGCTATCAAAGTCGTGCGAGCCGATGTCCAACACATCCTCCGCGCCTCCGGAAACGCCACTACGCTGGATGCCGGAAGCCGGTTCCTGCGCCAGACTCTCCTCATCGGCGAGATTTCTCTGTCCATCGTCTTGCTGGTCGCCACGGGTCTCTTGCTGCGCAGCATGACCAACCTGCAAAATCAGCCGCTCGGCTTTCGCACCGACCACCTGATCGCTACCTGGATCGGTTTGCCCCGTATCCATTACCAGAACAACGACGATGTCGCCAGTTTCTTCACCAAGGTCGATCAAAACCTGCGCGAGTCTCCCGGAGTTGAGGCCGTTGGCCTCGGCTACCCGTTGCCGCTACAGGGAAATCATTTCTGGACGAGCGTGACTATCGGAGGCAGAACGGCGAATCCCGGAGAGTACGAACAGGCCTCCCTGCACTTTGTCGATTCCGGTTTTCTCCCGCTGATGCGGATTCCCGTGCTCGATGGCCGCAATTTCACGGATGCGGACGATGCGCATGCCCAGCGAGTGACTATCGTCAGCGAATCTTTCGCACACAAATATTGGCCGGGTGAGAGCGCCGTGGGAAAGTACATCACCATCATCCGCGACACCCCGGTTCCTTCGCGCATCATCGGCGTCATCGGGGACGTGAGGGCGACCGTCGAAGACGACCCGCCGCCCTCCATCTACGTTATCTACAAACAAATCTCGTTCCCCTCGATGCAGGTCGTTCTGCTCCCTCGCGACACCTCGAACTCTGCATTGGCAAGGGTGAGACAGACGGTCCAGAGCGTCGATCCGGAGCAACCGGTTGAGGACGTCGACTCCATGGAGTCGATCGTCCGCGAAGCTTTAGATCCCTGGAGATTCGCTCTTTCTCTTCTAGGTGGGCTGGCCGCTCTGGCCACCGTTCTCACCAGCGTCGGATTATTCGCAGTGATTTCTTATCTGGTGCGCGAGCGAACGAAGGAGCTGGGCGTCCGAATGGCCATCGGAGCCACGCGCGGCAACGTGATGAAACTGGTTCTCACCCAAAGCCTGAAGCTAGCCCTGGTCGGCAGCAGCATCGGTCTAGTACTGACAGTCACCGTTGCACGGCTGATGACCAACATGGTCTACGCGATTCATCCCAATGATCCGGCAATATTCCTGGCAGTCGCACTTTTCGTAGCAGTCATTTCAATCGTCGCGGCCTACATCCCGGCTCGCCGCGCCGCCCGCATTGAACCGCTCTCCGCCCTGCGCGAAGAATAAAACCTGGGAAAGCATTGGCCCGTTTCCGAAAGATTGCCCCACCATCGTGATTTTCGACGGGTGGGAATGCGTGCTCCTTACGGCGTGACGACCGACTAATCCACAGGCGCCATGTGACATCTAACCTTGCGCAATGAACCCGAGTTGAGGAATCATTGCCGAGGCAAAGGCGGCAAGCGGGAGGAGCAGAAAAACACCCACAACTCCTTTGTTCTCAGGATTTTGACCTCTAACCGTTACGCGCTCAAGATTTTGCAGCCCATTTTTGCAGAAGCCGCGCCAGTCAAGGCTTTCCAAAGGGGGTGGGGGGAGGGGGTACACGATACAACCCGTTTTTCCCAAAATGAAACTACGAAAAAACCCGCTATGAACCTCTCGCTGAAAATTTTTCTACGTCATATTTCCACAAGCACGAAAAACAAAAGCCGCCCCTTCGGAGCGGCTCCTATTCCCGGTTCGATTCGCGGCAGCGTTAATCGATCCCGTGAATTCGCATGCTGACCAGCTGATCGATGCTGAGATCCTTGATTCCCCGCGAGCGCATGTCGCTGATGTATTCCGGCGTTACGTTGTGGATCCGCATCGCGATCAATTCATCCGGATCAGGATGCTTGAAGCCGAGTCCTTGCACTTTCTCGATGAACTCCGGCGAAACTCCGTGAATACGAAACGCGATCAGCTTCTCAAGTTCAATGTGATCGTAGCCGCGCTTCTTCAGTTCCTCTATCCATTCCGGAGTCGCACCGTGAATTCTCATCGCGATCAGCGTGTCTTCATCTGGAGAATATCCAGCCTGATGCAAACTGCGAATCATCTGCGGAGTCACGCCGTGAATGCGGAACGCCACCAATTTGTCGCTGTCGGAAATCTTCAGCCCTTCGGCTCGCAAGGCTTCTATAAAGGCTGAATCTACGCGGAAGATGCGGAACGCGGTTAGCTTATCGGCATCGAGATCGCTCAGGTGCTCGCCTTTCATCTCTTTCGCAAACGCCAGGCTCACATCTTGCACTGCCATGCTGAACTGCTTTTCATCGTCCACCGAAAATCCAAGCGACTGCATCTCGCGCGGATAATTCGCGTCTGGCTGGAAGTGAAACAGTCCCGCGCCTTCACCGTCATTCAGGAAGCCATCGCACTCGATCTTGCCCGCATCGCGTGTAATCGTGAAGTGAACGTCCTGACGTCCAGACTTCGAGAAGTCAACGCCCTGAAAGGAAGCCGCCAGCCAATCGGACTGGTGGCTCGAAGTTCCGCCGTGATGATGTTCGATCAGAGAAAACTCCACCTTGCCCGGATTGTCGGACTTGCTGATCGTCCAGTCACCGCTGCGGACTTCGGCTGCCCGATTCTTGACTACGAATCCAATCATGCACGACGCAAAGACCAGGTACGCAAGAGTTCGACGCATTCTCATAAAACCATCTCCTTAATCGAATCCGTTAGCGACGGACGCACTTCTCCGCCCATGCGAGGAAGCAGCCTCGCGCATTCCCTGCCGATCAATGTGTTAGAGGTCAGCCTTAGAGTCCAGAATCCCCAGTTGCCGCAGTTGGATCAGTTTGTCCAGAGTCAGATCCTTGAAGCCATGCTTCCTGGCCTGCTCGATGAACTCGGGCGTAACGTCTTGCACTTTGGCTCGAATGATGTCGTTGACGTTGACTTGGTAACCCGCCGATTGCAGCGCCTTGATGTACTCAGGTGTAACCTCCTGCACGCGCATCCCGATCAGCTCGTTCACCGACGGTTTCAGGCCAAGCGCTTGAATGCCGCGAATCCATTCCGGAGTGACGTCCTGCACGCGCAGGCCGATCAGGTCATTTGCGCCAGGCTGCAGGCCGAGAGTATGCAATTCCTTGAAGTATTCCGGAGTGACATCCTGCACTTTCATGCCGATGACTTGATCAGCATTTACCGCGAGTCCAGCGGAGTGCAGCTCACGCACGTATTCGGGAGTCACTCCCTGCACCTTGAGCCCGATCAACCGGTCGACGTCGGGATCGATGCCTGCTTCCTTCAGTCCCCGATAGTATTCGGCATCGACTCCCTGCACTTTGAGTCCGATGAGTTGGTTCTGATCGGGACTCAGACCCGCCGCGTGCAATTCTTGAATGTATTCAGGAGTGATCCCCTGCACGCGCATCGCGACCAGCGTGTCCGGATCGGGATGTAAGCCTTGCGCACGGAGCTCGCGGACGTATTCTGGAGTGACGTCCTGCGTCTTCAAAGCGATGAGCTGGTCGATGGTGAGATCGCCCAGGCCGGCAGATTTCATCTCGTCGATATACGAACCCGCAGAGGTCCGCGATTCGCTTTGCGGATGAGCGGGAGAAGGCTTCGCAGCCGGACTGCTTGCGATCCTTGACGGTTGCGGCGCAGCACCCGACGGGCTTGGCGTAGCTTGCGCAATGATTGCCGCAAGCGCGGATTTCGGGTGCGCGATTCCCAGCAGGGCATTTCCGGCGATCAACGCAGCCGCAAGGCACAGGATGCTGCCGCTGATTCCGATTCCGCGGATCCCTGTGCCGAGAGTCTTGAGTCCGAGCACTCGCACGATGCGCTCGGTCAGCGGTCCGCGATTCGCCGCCATCGCCAAGGCCGGAGCGCTGCGCCATTCTTCCATCATGGTGAGCGCGCGGGCGTATTCGACGGCATTGCCGCAGATCGCGACTGCTGTTTCGTCGCAGCAGTGCTCGCGTTCGGCGCGAATGCGCTTATTGAGCCACCAGACTGCAGGATGATAGAAGAGCAGGGTTTCGACGCACACTTGGAACAAGTTCACAAAAGGATCGAGCCGCTGGATATGCGCCAGTTCATGGGCGATCACGGATCGCAACTGCTCTTCCGAGAGCCCGGTCAGCGCGCTCACGGGAAGAAATACGACTGGCCGAAACCATCCGATCACCGCGGGCGCCTGCAACCACGCACACTCGCAATAGCGAATCACACGATCAATACCGAGCTGATCCTGCATCGCGTGGCAGATTTGGAGTACACGATCGGCTACAACGGAGGACTGCTTCCTGCGTTCGCGCTCGAGCAGCAGAAACCCTCCGGCAGACCGGAGACTAAAGAAAGCGACTCCCAGCAGCCAGGCCTCTACAAGCCAGGGGAGAGCTTTGAGTGAGGATCGAATCGAGGAAGGCGGTGCAGGATCGCTTGCCTCGGTTTCGTAGCTCGCAGCCTCCGCGTGATGCAAGGCGGCCGGCGAAGCATTCGCAACTGGAATATCGACACGCTGTTGGAGATAGAAAACCAACGTCGCAACGGGCGCAAGCAGCATCAGAACGAGCGCCACAACCCCGAGCAGATAGCGCACTTGTGTGCGCCGGCAGATCGCCATCGCCGCTGCCGCTAGCGCGGCCAGGGCAGTTCCCTCCCAAACGAAGTGCAATAGCGCCCAACCCAGGGCTTGCATTGCGCTCGGAGAGATCCAATTGATGGGAGTGGTCGTCATCGCTGTGGTCATCGGCGGTTCCTCTCGTAGTCATCGAGCATCCGGCGGAGCTCATCGATCTCTTCACGCGAGGCCTTGCGCCCCGCGAGGGCGTGCATCATGAGTTGGCTCGCAGACCCTTCGAACACCCGCTGGAGCATGTCGCCCGCGAACTGCCGCTTCGTCTGCTCGGCCGGCAGGCCTGCTTCATAGACGTGCGCGCGTTGTGTTTCGTTTCGCCTTACGGTGCCTTTTGTTGTCATGATTTGCAGCAGCTTCAGGACCGTCGTGTATCCGAGAGACTTCTTCTCGCTGAGCGCGTCATGGACTTCGCGGACGGTCGATGGGCCGCGCAACCACAGCACGCGAAGGATCTCCAGTTCCGAAGATGTTGGCTTTTGCGGAGAGTGCGTCATGCGAGGGACAATACTACGAAGGCGTTCGTAGTGTCAACGAAAATCTTCGTAGATCGAAGGCCAGAAGCTATATTCCCTTGCCAGGATTAACATCAATCGTCCCGATTGATTCCGGGCCCGGGTGCGAGTAGATTGGTCTGTCCCATGGCAGGCAAGCGGAACAATCCAGGAGATTCCCAATGTTGAAACGATTTACTGCATGTATTTTCCTGCTCGCAAGTTTTGCGGTGGTGTCGTTCGCGGCGGATGACAATGTGTGCAAGGGCGATCCCGGCAAATGGCAACAGC
This sequence comes from uncultured Acidobacteriota bacterium, assembly GCA_963700225.1. Taxonomy (GTDB): domain Bacteria; phylum Acidobacteriota; class Terriglobia; order Terriglobales; family Acidobacteriaceae; genus Sulfotelmatobacter. The sequence continues at coordinate 1,707,277 of CAVOWU010000002.1, read as the reverse complement.
TCTTTAACGGCAAAGATTTGACGGGATGGAAACACGTCGGCCCGGGCGGCGATACGGTCGAAGATGGTCTGATCCACACGCACGGCGGCATGGGCCTGCTCTATTGGACGGGAGGCAAGATAGGCAATTGCGAAATCCACGTCGTCTACCGGATGCGCGACGAAAACGACAACTCCGGTGTGTTCATCCGCATTCCCCTGGAACCCCGTGAGGAGTGGATGCCCGTGCATTACGGCTTCGAGGTGCAGATCGACAATCATCCGGAAACGTCAGGCGAGGACGAATATCATTCGACCGGAATGCTCTACTCACTGACCAAGCCGCTGGCAAAAGCGTGGAAGCCGGGGCCAGAGTGGAACACGATGGACATAACACTGGACGGATCACGCACGATCGTCATGCTGAACGGAGTGAAGATTACGGACTACAAGGATGGAGATCCGGTTCCAGACCGCAAGTTTGATTTCGAGCCACAGCGCGGGCCGCGCCCGAACTTCGGATATTTCGGGCTGCAGAATCATAGCGACAACGACATTGTGTTTTTCAAGGAAGTAGCCATCAGACCGCTGAAAAAATAATAAGGAAGTGAGCCAAACGCTCGGTTCTTGCGAGAGGTTTAACGGATCGTTCGCTGCACGCCAAACGCATGTTCGGGATGACAGATAAATTCAAAATCGGAGGGTTGGCATGAAACGCATTCTTTCGCGACGTGCATTCTTGCAAGGTAGTGCGGCGGCCGCCGCCGGTGGCCTGCTGGTGTCGAAGACCATCCAGCTCGAGGCTCAGCCGTTTCCGCGAGCGGTTGCGCCCAGTGACCGCGTTCGATTTGGAATGATCGGGATCGGCATGCAGGGATCCGGACTGCTGGGAGGGGCGATTACAATTCCTGGCATCGAGTGCGTTGGAGCCGCCGATTTGTACGATGGCCGCCACACGTTGGCAAAAGAGATCACAGCGAATCCAAGCCTGCCGACCACACGGCATTATCAGGAACTACTCGATCGCAAGGACATCGATTGCATCGTCGCTGCCGTGCCGGACCACTGGCACCGGCGGGTTGTGGTCGACGCCTGCAATGCCGGCAAGGACATTTATTGTGAGAAGCCGATGTCACACAACGTGGCCGACGGGCTGGCGATGGTCGAGGCGGCGCAAAAGAACAATCGCATTGTGCAGATTGGCTCGCAGCGCGTAAGTTCTGTTCTCTGTGCGACCGCAGCCGATCTCTATAAAGGCGGCGCGATCGGCGACATAGAAATGGTAGAACTCACACTGGGACGCAACGATCCGACGGGTGCGTGGGTCTATCCGCCACCGCTGGATCTCTCTCCGGAAACTGTGGATTGGAACACATGGCTCAACGACGCACCGAAGATTCCGTTTAACAAGTATCACTTCGCTCGATGGCGGTGCTGGAGAGCTTATGGAACAGGCGTCGCCGGAGATTTGATGGTGCATCTCATCAGCGGCATGCTCGTAACTCTGGGATGGAATGAAGTGCCCAAGTCGGCAACGGCGATGGGCAGCATAGTCCGCTTCAAAGACGGCCGGGATATGCCAGACTTTCACACCGTGCTCTTCGACTATCATGGGATTCCGGTTTATGTGCGGCTGGATCTAGGCTGCGAGACGCCGGAACTGGCGCGCTTCATGGGACCGAAGGGCCTGCTCGACGCAAGCGAGATGGAGTTGAGGTACTCTCCCCAGCCGGGCATCGATCTCGATCCCAGCTACTACAGCTTCAGTTTCCCTGCGAAGATGCGCGAGGAGTACGTAAAACAATGGCATGCGGAGCATGATCCGCAGCTCGGAAAAGAACCGATCCGCGAAGACACGGTCTACAAAGGGCATGACTGGGACGACATGCGTCCGCATCTGAACGTGTTCTTCCAGGCGGTGAAGTCGCGCAAGGGCGTGACTGAAGATGCGGTCTTCGGCAACCACGCGGCCATTGCCTGCCACATGGCGAACGAGTCGTATTTCCGGCAAAAGCCGGTCACGTGGGATGAGGCGTCGAAAACCATAAAATCATAACGCAAAGACAAATTGTGGGGAGCGCTTTCGCGCCGGGCAGAGACGGATTATTCCGGTTCTGCTCGGTTTTCTTATCCTGAGCTCGGGCTCTGCACTGCTCTTGCGTTGCGCAGCGATTTACGATTCCGATTTCCGATGCGATACCTTCGGCTCAGTGGAGCGACATCATGACTAATTCCTCTTCGATAAACCGTCGAGATTTTCTGGGCAAGTCCGCCGCGGCTATTGCCGGAAGCGCGGTTCTGCCGCGAACTGCTTTTTCCTACGAGAACATCGTCGGCGCGAACGATCGAATTTCGCTCGCCCATGTCGGCATTGGCAGCCGCGGTCGCGACCTGGACTTGATCGCATCCAAGCTCAAGACCAGTCATCACGTCGAGATGACTGCCGTTTGCGACTTATGGAGCGTAAACCGCGCGCAAGCAGTCGCGACCAACTCCGGCTACTACGGGAGAGCACCGCGCGCAGTGCAACACGTCGAAGAGCTACTCGCAATAAAAGATGTCGATGGCGTTTTGATTTCGACGCCTGAACACACGCATTCACCAATCCTGAAACTAGTAGCTGATGCGGGCAAGGATGCCTACGTTGAAAAGCCGATGGGGAACGTTCTGGAGGAGGCGAAGGCTGCGCGCGATGCGGTGCTTCAGGCCAAGACCATCGTTCAGGTCGGCACGCAACATCGCAGCGAGCTTTATCAGGTAGCGGCGCAAAAGGTGGCGCGGAGCGGAGCCCTCGGTGATGTCAGTAAAGTTGAGATTGTCTGGAACTATCACGGGCCGCGCTGGCGGGGACGTCCGGAGGTGAAGCAAATTCGAGAACAGGATACGGATTGGAGCGCGTGGCTCATGACGAAGCCGGCGCGGCCCTTCGATCCACAGCGTTATTTCGAGTTCCGGCTGTACAAGGAATTTTCCAGTGGAATTCCCGACCAGTGGATGAGTCACGCGATCGACGTCGTGCACTGGTTCATGGACGATCACTTCCCGTCGTCCGTGGTCTCGCATGGCGGCGTCCTCGCATGGCACGACGGGCGCGAAACGGCCGATACGTTTCAGGCTCTGCTCGAGTATCCCAAGGGATTTCTGGTGAGCTATTCGACCAGCTTCGGCAATGATGCCCCCAGCTTCACGCGGTACATGGGAAAGAAGGCGACTCTCATCAATATCGGCGGCGAAGGCAGCCCGCGCTATCAGGTTGTGGAAGAGAAAGGCACGCACGAAGACGACTCCGATATCGATCAGAAACGAGCATCCAAATTTGTCCAATTACCCGGCGAGACGAGTCTGCCGCCGATGGGCATTGACGATCTGAGTCTGGAACACATGGCGAACTGGTTCGAGTGCATGCGCTCGCGGCAACAGCCGCACGCAACAGTACACGCAGGATTCGCGCATTCGGCGGCTTGCATGATGGCCGCCGAATCGTACTGGACCGGCAAGAAGATTTTCTGGGATGCGAGTTCAGAAACCTTCTCCGATCGGAAGCCCGCGTAAGAGCGAAAGCTATGAGTGTCCCGCAATGACAATGAGAGTTGTGTTCGGATAGTAATGATCCAAGATTTCACGGAAGCTCGCGCCCGCTTTGGCCATCGCGCGCGATCCCGACTGGCAAAGCCCAATGCCATGTCCGCGCCCGGTTCCCTGCAAGACAACTTCATCGCCATTCCTCACGGAGACGAAGTCGTTGCTGGGAACGACGTTCCATCCGAGGCGTCGAACGAGATTGAGACGCGACGATTCGTCGGAACTCCGCAATTCGGCCGCGTCCTTGGCTGAGATTCGCGTGGTCCAGCGTGACGGATGGGACCGGCAAAACGCACATTCCACCGGGTAATAAGGATACTCAGCCGGAGAGAGTCCGAGTTGCTGCGCCGTGCGGGTCCGACCACTGCAGCTGCGCGTATACATCGCAGCGAATGCCCTGGAACGGTAAGACAGGACCAAGCCGCGAGTATCGGCAACAGCTTGCGAGACGATACTGCCTCGTAGCGGAGGTTCGCGCAAGAGCTGGCAGTGGGTGGTGTCGCAAAAGTCAAACTTGCGATGACGCCCTCTCCCAGCAAACAAGTAGGAGCGGGTTGCAATCGATTGTGCCTTGAGCGCCTCGACCGGAGTATCGGGCGCGCTCTCTGCGGCGACGATCGAGGCCACGGCGGTTTCCATATCCATGGTTGCAATTGCAACCAAGCTTGCTGAGTCGGATTTTATTTCGAGAGAGCAGTGATAGCGGCGCGTAATCTTGCCGGGAATCGCGAGGAGGAAGTCGACCGGTTCTCCGTTGCGTCCGCTGACAGCAACGGCGGGTGCGCGAATAATGTTCTGTCCTGAGAGAACAAGTACATCTGCGTCGGAGCGTTGAATATTCGCCAAGTCCAGGCCAGAGCTGTTCTCAAGGACTACAGTACGCGTGCCGGCGCGCAGAACCAAAGCGTGTCCGGCGGTCGCCGAGATTCTGAATTCGCGCGGATGAAAAAGGCCAAGCACGCCGATCCGAACCTTGACCCCGGGTTCGTCTGCAACGACTCTTTGTGCGGATACGACTTGTTGGTCTTGGATCGTCACGAGGGTTAAAGCCACGACTGCGGCCAGTTGAGTGCAGATTCGCGCGAAGCCGATGATTCCGCCGCGCATGGTTATTCCTCAATCCGGCGTAACATTTGTCCTGCGATTTTCGCGGCTTCAGCGCCCGGCACTCCATGGACGCGAACCAGGAGCAGGATTTTCGGATCGTCCTCCGGGATGAGAGTTATCGCAAAACCGTCGCCCGGAGCATGCGGCGAATGAGTGCAGATCGCGGTACCGGTCTTCGCGAGCGCGTTGGGCATGGGCAACGCCCGATCAACCCCGGCACCTGTTCCGGAGCGGGCAGACTCCGCCATTCCGTCGAGAATCTGTTGCACCCCTGACATGCGACGCTGATGCGCGAGTTCCACGTAGGCGCGAGCCATGCGCAAGGGAGAGATTCGCCAGCTCGCGCCCAGACCAGCGAGTTCAGCGCCGTTTACTTCCTGATCCGGAGGGTCGAGACCGAAACGGCCTGCAGTCGCCGACATGTCTGCTGCCGTCAGATCGGCGGTGAGCATGCGAAAGTAAGAGTTGCAGGAATTGGCGATGGCCGACGTAACGTCGACAGTGCCGTGCCCTCCGGGCCGCCAACAACCAGTCCTAGAGCCGCGACACGTGTGGGCCGGATACTGGAAGTTATGCAGTTGCCCATACGCCAAGGCCGCAAAAGGCTTCGTCAAGGAGCCCAAAGGAATTGGCGCATAAGGATCTTCCCATCGTGAAGCGAGCAACCGACCAGACCGGGCATCAAGCAACAAGTAGGAGATATCGTGATTCGGAAACTCCCGATCCAGAGCCCGCGCCGAAGACTGCGCGAAGAGCGAACCCCCAGCCTCGCGGCTCTCATCTGCCGGACGGCTGCGCGCGGTCCGTGGCGCGCATGCGATGAAAACTAACAGCAGCGCTATGTATTTTACTGAGACCATTCGTAGGTGACGGTTTGCCGCACCTTGCCCCCATCGTTGTGAATTTCGATTCGCTCCGACGAAACACCGGCCAGCGTCGCGCTCAGACTCGCCATGTTTCCGGAAAAGAATCGCGGTTGACGCTCGGCAGCTCCACCGCGTTCGATGCCATTCGGACGGTCGATCAGACCGGTCAACCGCACAAAGTTTGCGCGCTCGCGTTGATGATTGAATCCGGCGACAAAATCCGCTGGTTTGCGATCGAGCTTACGGCTGAAATTGGACAGCACGGCCTCCATCAAAAGTGGATCGTCGGTGATTACGACGTACTTCCCACGAACAGCCACTGCCAGAGGCCATAGTCCGTCGAGTTGCTGGAACCCAGATCTTGGCTGCCAGCCCATACCGAACTGACCGGCCGTCAGTCCGGGCCGGACAAATTCCGCGATCGCCGACTGCAACGTCGACGCGTCCCAATCTGTTGCGGCAGCGAGAACCACGGCAGAATGCAGCCTCACGAACACTCCCCCCGGGTCTCGTTGAGTTGACTGGACCTGAAGTGAAGCAAGTATCGAAGTCTTTCCCAGCAACGTCTTCAACATTGATTCGGATTGGGATTCAGACGTATTTTCCGGGGGGGCCTGATCGATGCGAGTCTCGAGATCGGAAGCAGAGCCCTGCTCTCCGGATGTGAGCTGCACTTGTGGCGCGAGCTGAGAAGCAGGAGCGGGCCCCAGATGCGGCGCCAGCAGCTTGGTTTCGAGCAACGCAAAGCAAGCATCCGCCATGGGGCCGGCTGACGCGACATAAACGCCGGCATCGTCGGGAACGAGATTGATCAGATCCGCGACCGCGGCTGCGTTCTCGGGAGCCGTGCCGGGCGCTGGTTCCTTCTTTCGAATCAACACTCGTTCTTCGCGATATTGTTTGCCGGTCCGGAACAGATCAGAAACGGCGGCTGAGTACTGAGACAGATCTGTGATATTTTTCTGCACCCAATACGTGCGGAAATAACCGTTAGGAACGAGGCTCTGCAGGTCAAGAACCATGCGAAGATCACCCGCTGGCCCAGCAGCAGCGGTTGACTGCGCCCACCACTGCTCGTCTTCGACAATCCGGTCCGGCTTGCCAGATATTAGTTGTAGCGCACCCGCCATCAGATCTTCTCGAGTGGCGAGCAACAAGTAGTCCCCCGCAACCGCAAAGGCCACTTCCCGCTGCGATTCGGTATCGCGGCGCAAGTAAAACTGCACGCCTCCCGCAGTGCGAGGCTCGAACTTGGCGCGTGTTTGCCACAACGTTGTCCGCATCGAGCGGGCCGAAGGCAGGTATGCGATGTAGAGGAATTGCAGCTTGCCTATGTCATACACCGCCAGAGCACTGTGTTGCCCTGCGACCTGGGAAAGAAAATCCATGTCCGGCGGAAGGCCTGCCGCAGCAGCGAACTGATCTCCAGCGCCCTTCAGCCGCAGAAATAGTCGCGAACGGGAAAACACCTCATAGCTATCGGAGCGAATCCATTCCGCTTTCTGCGGCGAGGAATTCCAATCGTTGAGCAAAGAAGAGAAGTCTTTCGCCTCAAGATAGAGAAGAGGGCCAGCAGGAACAAATTTCGAGAGTGGTAGTTCTGGAGGCACAGTCGCGTGGTACGCCGCCCGTCCAATGCCCGCGCAGGCAAGCGCGACACACAGTAACAATGCGATGCGCTTCATGGGTTCTGGCCTCCTTTTGCAGATCGAGATGCGGAATCGACTCGAGCCAACAACCGAGGACGAACCACGCGATCCTGCTCCAAAGCCTCATGCAGAAGCGGCTGGCGAGATGCGTTTTCACGTTCGGCGGACAACGCGGATTTTACTGCCGCAATTCTGGCGGCTAGCGTTTTGCGAACCGCAGGTGAATTCTCGGAGTGGCGGGCTGTTTGATAGTAAGACAGCGCATCGGAAGAGCGGCCCGCTCGACTCATCGCGTCAGCGATCATTTGAGCAAAGTGCGCCTGCTGAGCCCGGGAGAGCTGCGCACCAGCCGCGCCCACGGAGTTTGCCCCACCTTGGCTTTCTTCTTCGCCTCCAGATTCGTCTCCAGAGCTTGCGATCTGCTCTTCTTCATTGATCACCGGCGAGGCAGGATTGCGCAGGAACGGCGTCTGTAAGATCGGTTCGAGAATTCCAAGGGCATATCCGTCCGATTGCGCTCCGACTGCGGCTTGAAACAAAGGAACCCGAGAAGCGTCCCGCCGCGGGAAGTCAATGACGCAATGACTCAGAAGCTGCATTTTCGCTTGCACATCCGTGGTCTGCTCGGCGGCCTTCATCCGAGCTTCATAGAAGTAGAACTTGTCGGCAGCCGCAAAGTTAACCGCGCCACTACCGGCGAGGAGGTCTAATTCGCCGCTGCCCAGGCTTTGATGTGTCCTTCCTCCGAGTGCGCTCGCGGCGTTGAGACGCAGATCGTATGAAGCATTCGCCGCGCTCGCGATGGACGAGAGCGACTCGAGAGCCGAAGTCTGGTCCCGGCCCGCAGCGAGTTTTGCCTTGGCGAGACGTAGACGATACGAGGCGTCCCAGGTCGCGGACTTCACCAGTTGCTCGAGAAATTCGACGGCTTCGGCGTTGTGGTTGGTCTTCTCGAGAAGTGCGGCCGCAGGATCCAGATTTTCAAACGGATTCCCCACGGCTACAACTAGCCGCCGCAGTAGATCGAGGGCGCCCGCAGTGTCGCCAGAAGCGAGCCGGATCTCCGCCAAGCCCAGGAAGTTTGCAGCCACCAGCTTGTGTTCGTTGATCTCGCGAGCAAAGACCATCTCGAGGATCTTGCGCGCCGATTGCTTATCATCAGCTTCGAAGAGTTGGCGTGCCGCGACACGAAGAACATCAAGAGGTGGAGTTTTCTGCGGGTTCATGTTGTATGCGGCGAGTATCGAGTCCAGGTTTCCGAGCCGCGCAGCGGCCTGCAGTTCTAACGGAACGAGCAAGCGGCTCTGCGCATCCTTCGTTTCCTGCGACAGCGCGGCAATCGCTGATGCAGCGTCTGCATATTGCTTTGAATGGACCAAGTACCGAATCCAACGCACCTGCCATGAAGCGAATTCCTGTTCAGCATTCTGGCGCTCGAGACCATCGAGTTTCCCCAAGGCGCTCTCGTTCAGTCCGAGAATTCGCTGGTAGATCAGCGCACGTCGCTCCAGGGGTATCCAAGAGACGTCGACAAGGTCGCCCAGAACACGCGCCGGATCTGGGGCTGACGAGGTTACATCCAGAAGCCACGCGGTCGCCGCAGCGGAGTCTCCCTGAGCGGCAAAGGCTGGATGCAGCACCGCGTTCGAAAGCCAGGTTCCGTTGTGGCGAAGGTAAGCACGGACGATTGCGTCCGCGTCCGGCTTGAGCTCAGAGAAGAGATGGCGCGAACGAAGCTGGTCGCAGGTGCGTCCGAAATCTCGCCAGAAGCTTTCGGGAACCCGCGGGCTGTTGAGCTGCTTCGATAACGCGGTGAAAGCTTGCTTCCATTGCGCGAGAGCCCCTGCACGATCTCCTTGCTTGTAATAAGCGACCGCAAGCTTGTCGTATAAATCCGGCCGGTCGGGTGAAAGGTCGAGAGTGTGATCGTATTCGGCGATTGCGCGCTTCATGTCGCCGGCGCCAGCGTAGTAGTCGGCAAGGATCAGGTAACCCGATGCGCTCGCGGGGCTCTCCTCAAGAATCGCGGGCAGGAAATCGTCGGGATTCCCCAGCTTGGTGGACCCCAGATATTCGCCATAGCGGGAGCCGTAATAGAACCAGGTGTCGCCCGCCAACCGCTGGCTGCGATCAACTGGCTTTGCCAAACGCACGCCGATTGGGTCGTCACCTAGCGCGGAGATGAAGGCTCTGTTTATGTCCTCCGACGACTCGGAGAGATACAAGCCCACGAGCGCGTTGTAGGCAGCGTTCCACACCGGTGGGCGGGGCTTGCTGCGAGCCATGACCACGGCATGAGCAAATGCCGGACTCCCGTGAGCAACCGCATAGTTGGCCGCCTGCTCGCCCACCGGGGCCGGCCAAAGAGATGCTATGCGAACCAGTTCTTCCGGCTTGGTCTTCAGCAATAATTCGAAGAAGCGCTGCTGCCGGTTTGTATCAAGACCGTTCAAGGAAAAGATGCCGGTGAGGACGCGCAACTCGCTTGGCTCATCGCCTGCGGAGTGATATGCATCGGCTGCCGACGCCAGCGGCGACGTGCGCTGTTGCCATGGTACGGCCCCCGCGAACTGCTCCATCTGCGAGCCAAGCTCAGCAAAGCGCCCTCGACGCCGCTGCAGGTCGACGAGCGGCTGCGGGTTCAGGTAGGAATTCGGCAGCCCCGCCTTGTGCATCAGCGCTTCGAACCGCCATCGTGCCTCCTGGTCGGCAAGCGCAGCGTTAGCGGCCAGCGGGATCGCGAATCTTTCAGCGTCATCCTGGTTCATCGCATTGCGTTTCGATTCGGCAAAGTGCGCAAAATCCAACCGCTCCTCGGGAGTGAAATACGTGTTCACGGCACGACCCATTTCTGCCAGTGATGCTTCCATACCATTGCGCGCTGTTTCGATACGGTTGCGGCGGACGTTCTCGCGCCACTGCGCATCCGTGAGGCTGGTGACACCTTGGCGCTGGATCTGTTCTCTCAGGACTGGAAGACTCGCTGACGAGTCGTCGAGGGCTTTCTGCAGAATATCCATCGCTTGTTGCTGCTGCCGCAGACGAGTCATGATCCGGACATATAGATTTGCTCCGTTATGATTTTCAGCGCTGGCCAGCAGTTCAACACCGGCCTTGGAGACGCCCTGCGCAGCAAAGCTGCGCGATTGCTCGAGCATTCCCCAGTTTTCCAGACGGCGACCAACTTCGAAATAATTCGTAGCACTCTCCGGACGGCCATCGATCAAAGCAACCTGAAGGGCTGAGACGGCCTCTTTTACCTTGCCCTGCCGGGCGCGAACTGCGGCGACTTTCTCCATCCACTGCGGATCTTTGAAGGCGAGCTGATAAATATGCTCGTAATCGGCTGCCGCGTCGTCGAAACGCATGAGACGTTCTTCGAGTTCAGCGCGTGCGATATACAAGTCCGAGCGGTCGGGTCGGATCGCGATGGACTTCGCATAGGTGTCGATCGCCGCCGGATAATTCTCAAGATTCGTTTGCACGTGAGCCAGTACCATCGACCAGCGATAGTCTCGTGGAGACTGGCTCACTGTTTTGGCATAGAAATCGACGAGCTGCTGCTGCCGCTGGAACCGAAGCGCATAGAGGGCAGCCTCTGTGACGAGCGAATCATCCTCGGGAAAATTGTTGATCAGCTCGATGTACTGGTCGACCGCGGCTGCATAGTTATTCATCCGCGTGAGAGCCGGGATAAGCCCGCGGCGCAACGTCGCAATCTGTGCCTTGCGCTCGTCCGCGGGCAGAGGAGCTGTTCGGAACGCAGCGATCTTGTCGAGGTAAAACTGCTGTAGTCCGTGGTCGTCACCTGATTGTGCGTAAGTGTCCGCCATGGCGGCGAGGTATTCGCCATTGTAAGGAGCGGCATTCAGCAATCCGGATAGCAAATCGCGCGCTTGCTGGTATTGCTTCGCCTCGGTCGATTTGCGGGCCGCTTCATAGAGAAATTGCACGCTCAGCGCGGGATAGGCATCTCGCGATGCTTGCAGCAGGACAGAAATCGCCTGCGGCTGCATCTTCATGCGCCAGTAGAAATCCACCGTGGAGCGGACGACGCCCAGGATCTTCGAGTTCTCGTGATAGAGCAACTCGACGTTCTTCTGAGCTGAGCTGAAATCTTTACGTCCCTCATAGAGCCGGATCAAGGCGTAGCGCAGTTGGAGACGCATGACTGGATCGGTAGTAAGAGTAGCTTGCTTTTCAATCGCGTGCTGCCGAACCGGTTCAAGCGATTTCTGTTGCGCCAGCGTTTCAATTTCTTCGGCTTGCTCTATGGAAGTCGTGCCGTTTGCAATGGAATCGAGGAATGATCCCATTTCAACTTTTCGATCTTGCGCCTCGAGCACTTTCACCCGCAAATAGACGGCGGCCATTCCTGGGTTTGGAAGAACGGCGATGTTGGATGTGCTCCGGTCAATGAGATCGCGAAGCCTTGGCCGGCGCGCCAATTGCAGAAGGCGGAGTTCGGCCGATGAACCGGGAGCAGCCAGAGCCCCCTTCACATATTCGGCAACTGCACGTGGATAGTCGCGCTGGTTCTCGTAAATTGCTCCCGCCTCGTAGGAATACAAGGACGGATTCGACAAGCGCTCGCGCCCTTCAGAAAGCAGGCGAAGCGCATTCTCAAAGTCAAAATAGTCCCAGGAGATGGTGGCAGCCTCCAGATAGCCGCCCGGCTGACCTGGCGAGACTTGGGGAATGCGTTCCCAGTAAGGAGCGGCTTGCGCGAACTGCTCGCGGTCAGCATAAATGTCGCCGATTCTCGCCAAGGTTTCGGCGTCGCCAGGATTCGCTTGCAGAAAGTTGTCTTCGATTCTCGCGGCGATGGCTGTGTTCGCCGGTTCAAAATACGCAAGCGAGCGATGAACCGAAGACGCCGTGTGAGCGACATCAGCCTCTGTCGGATATTGAGTGGCGAGCAACTTGAAAACCGGCGCGCTTTCTTCGAAATGTGAGCGCCACAAATCTGCGTAGGCTAAGAACTCGGCAGCAGCCGGATTCTTCTCCCATGCAGCGGCGTCCGGGGCAATCTCCCGTATGCCAGTCAGCTCTGACTCCAACCTGCCGCGACTGGACAGGAATTCGAAGAAGCGGTTGCGCAGGGCAGCGTCTTCAAACCAGTGCTGGCGCAATAACGCTTCCCAGGCAACCGGATCGCGCGTGACCGGGGACTGATAGGCAGCCAGCAGGTTGCGAACGAACACCGGGTTGTGGGGAAAGCGCTGATTGGCAAAGAGGTTCAGCCGCAAATATAGACCGGGACTGCCTCCAACAACGTGGTTGAAATACTGCTCAAGTTCGGAGCCCTTGAAAGTAGCAACCGCGTCCCGAGTCAGTTGGTCGAACTCTGCTTCTCGCTTATAGCGAAGGTAGAAACGAGCGAGCTTGTCGTACCAGGACTTGTCGGAAAAGTGCGACATGGCGAGGCGATACACATCTTCTTGCTGCGAGCCCAACCGGTTCTGGTCTAAAAAAACTGCAAGACGTTCATAGAGACCCGGATCCTGAGGATTGCGATCGATCTCGCGGCGCAGAACTCCCAGCGCCGCCGGGATTTGCTTCATCTCCGAAAGCCTGGCCAGGTACCGGTCCAACACCTGCGCGTATTCCGGCGAACGCGGCCCCGCTAATTGCGCAGGTGAATCAGCTGCGCTCAACTGGAATGATTGACTCGCACGGCGCCGCGGACCGGCGTTGGTTGGCGAGCGCTCGTCCGATTGATCCTGTTCTATTTCCGTGTCAGCCGTGGCCGGACCTGCATAGGAAAGGCGGGAAGAATAGCGATCAGCCGACTCGTAGGTCCCTCCGGCCTGTCCCAGCGGGATGTTTTGCACCTTGGCAGCCAGTTCCTGAAGGACTGCATCGTAGATCTCGAACTCGTCCTTGGCATTCCCTTTGCGCGCGTAGGCATCAGCCATGAGCAGAGCAACGGAAGTGCGTTCGGGAGCATTGGGAAAGGTAGTAAGGAACTCGCGGCCTTGCGCGATGACCGCATCGCTTTCTCCGGAATTCGCGTAGAACTCTAGCAGCTGCGCGTGCAGTTCGGGCCGCCGCTGAGAGTTTGGAAACTTTGTGTCCAGCAACGCGAGCAACTCAACGGCTCGCGATCGATGGAAATACGGAACTGCGCGCTGCTCCTCTTCGGAATATTGAGAGACGGTTTGCGTCGTGTTCAGGATCAACGAGACGATTCCATTCAGGTAGCCGGGGCCCTGATCCAGCGTTGCAATATCGCGATACATCGAAAGTTCGCCCGAGCCAAGGCGAATTGGCGTCTCCGGAGCGGTCAATAGAATGCTCGTAAGGTTGGCAATCGCAGTCTCCTGTGCGCTGGGGAGATCTTTGCTGTTGTAGAGAGCAAAGTAGTAGCGTGCCGATTCGGGGTAGGAATGAATCTCTTCCGACAATCGCGCGCAGATGTAAAGTTCCTGCGACGTCCACAAAGACTTGCTTGCGTCTTTATGCAGCCGGAAGTCGGAGATTGCCTGCTGCGCGGCTTCTGTGTTGCCTTGCTGTTGGTAGTAATAGAAGATGCGCGCTGTCGCTTTGAGATCCTGAGGGTTGACGGCAAGTGCCGCGCGCGCATCATCGCGAAACTTGCGCAGGCTCTGTGTGTCGCGTAAGAGATCAAAATAGCTCTTCACCAGCTGTGGATCCCAAAGAGGCTGGAAGCTCTGCTCATAGACCGACAGTCCTTCCCGAACCGAGCCCCGGCGATACTCCACCATCGCCTTCGCCTTGACGGGGAAGATTGGATCGTCTGGAAATTGTTTCCGGTAGTCGTCTATCAGGCTTGATGCGGCAGAATATTCCTTGTGAGCAACGAGAAACTCCATGAGCCGGCCATAGAGCGATGGCTCCGCTGGATACCGCTTAATCCACGCATGGTACTGGGCAATCGAAACGTCATTCGACAAGCCTTGAGCCTGAATGATTCGGAAGATGTTCTCAAATGCTTGCCAGGAGCGCTCCTGCGAGGGAGCGGTAAGCTTCTCGGTGGCAGATGATGGCACAGCCGCAACCAACGAAAGAGTCTTGATTTCATCGGAAGGGCGCGCGCGGCGGTCGTAGAAATCGGCGAGCGAGAGTTGCGCACTGATCTTGTCGGAGGAATTGTCGACATATGCCTTCCAATCAGATTCGGCGGCGGTGAAATCGAGTTGCTGTTCGTCTTCCAGCGCCCGCAAGGAATAGAGGTCGGCTTGCCGCGGTTGCGATTTGATCAGTTCCCCAAGCGCAGGACGAGTCTCGCGCGGCGGACGTCGAAAAGCGACCGCGCCGTTCGGCAGCGGCATCATGCGGAAGAGAGCCGCCTCAATGGCGGAGTTGGCTTCAACGTTGCGAATCCACGCGGGCAACTCACCCATCGCGGCGATCGCACCGCCGATCGCCACCGCGAAAACTGCGAGCAAGGCCAATCGAATGCGTCGTAACCGTAGATCAAGGAAGCACTTCAATCTGCACCTCCCCTGTACCGATGTTGTGGGCGATGTCCTCGGCGGTCACAGTCAGCTTGTAGGTGCCGGGGACGGCCTGCTCGGGAATTCGAAGAACGCCGGCGTTGGCGGAGATTCGCGGATCCCACCGGAGAGATGCCGGTACGGCTCCATCCATTCGCGCAACCAGAGTGCGCGTGGTTTCCGATGCAGTCACTTTCAGGTTTACGGCCTCGCCACGCTGAAATCGTTTGTGATCCAGCTTCACCTGAACGATGGGCGGCTTGCTGGCAATGACAAACGTCTTGGACACGCGATACGTGTGACCAACCTGGTCGCGCAGAATGAGCCGCACCGTGTAGGTGCCGTCCTGCATATCCGTGGGCGCAAGAAAGCGGGTCTGCCAGATGTCTTCCGACGTGAGATGGCGAAGGGGCTGCACCAGTCCGAAGGGAAAGAGGGCGACGACGGAAACAATCGACTCGTCGGTCTTCACGCGAAGGATTGGATCGCCCGGGCGGATGACCCTCGGGCGCAGCAGCGCACGCGGGACGGCAAGGAACGATGTGTATGGCGTGACGAACTTGTATTGGCGCGCGAGGCGAATGATCTCATCGATGGAAGCTTGGTCCTCGCCGTCGCGCTCGATTGTGGCTAACAGTGCATCCACGCGGGCGCGCGCCCAGATGCGCGGCAACTGCTGGTGCTCGAACGATTCTCGCGGCAGGTTCGCTTTTCCCGAAACCTCAACGGCGCCGCCATCACGGACTCCGCGTACCGTGAAGCTGACGTTTTCTTGCGGCTTCTGGTAGCGGCCTACCCACGATGCAAGCGAACCCGAGAACACCGACGCCTGCAGCGGATAGACGCTGTCGACTGAACTTTCCGGCGCGATCGAAAGATCGAGTTCCCCAACCGGGCTGCGGCCAATTTTTGAGAGAAACGAATTCAGCTTGAACTCGATCGGTTCGGTCGAGAGGACTTGTTCAAGCACGCCATCTTGCTGCGCCAGCATGTGAAAAAGCGGGAGATTGGCATCATCACCAACAGCGAAAATGTAAGTGCGCGGACGCTGTGATTCGGTAAGCTGCTTCCGTGCGGAAGCGTACCAGGCTGCCAGCTTTCTGTTCAGGATGGGACCGCGAGTCGCTCCGCCGTCGCTGAGAATCACTAGATAAGCATTCCTCGCTTCGGGCACAGCCGCCTGCTCCAGCCCCGTCTTGAGCGCGAGTTGCAGGTCGGTGCCACCCCGGAGACGGCTGGATCGAACCGAATCGATGGCCCGCTGAATGTTCGCGGGAGTGGCCGGGCTCACGGGCGTCATTTGCGTTTCCGTGTTGAAGAGCACCAACCCGAAGTGGTCCGGCGGTTGCAGTGTGTGCAGCAGGGTTTCGAGAGCCTGGTAGCTCCGCTCCAGCTTCTCCCATTGCATCGATAACGACGTGTCAAAGAGCACGATCACCGTCTTGGCCTCGGCGCTCGATGAACTCGTTGAGGTCGCCCCTCCAAAGCCAAGCAGCGCTTGTGCCTCGAAGAAACCATGCTCATTGGTGCTGCGGATCGGCGAGGTTTCCGTCGGCGATGGCTGCCCAGCGACCGGATTTCTATAGGTCAGCAGTTGCAACGTGTCGGACGCAGCGGGATCAACATCGTACGTCGCGACAAAGTCTTCGCCCAAATTGATGTTCTGTCCCTCGAAGTGTCCCTGCACAAGATGAGGAGTGCTTTGATCGAGCTGCATTGGAAACGACTTCGCTGCCGCCTGAAAATTGCGAATGGTGTAGGCGGAGTGCAGCTCGAAATTGATACGGAGATGGGCTGCGGCCTGCGCCGAATAAGCATCGGGCCGCAAAGGAATTGCAAAATAGGATTTCAAATTCTCAACCGGGATCGATTCGTGATACTCGATCTCGAGCCGCTTCGTCCCATACGCCAGGATGGGAGTGATCCGTGCGCTGAAAACCGAACTGCGCTTGGCTTCCTCGGCGCCTCGCTCTCCCATTTGCAGAAGTCCAGGGTCGACGGACTGCTGTTTGAGCTGGTTGTAAATCTCTTCAGCGCGCTTGCGTTCGAGAATGACGGCCGGCAAACGTACGGGACCGTCCCAGGTCGCGAAGTCGGAAATCGTCGCGTGACTGGGCAGCGCGAATACGTAGTTCCCTTCCTCAATCGCCGCAGTGTGATTGGCGAAGACCTGGCGCACGAAAACCCGGGCATCTCCGTTATCGATGCGCACGGTGATTTCCATTTCTTCGAGCGATAGAATCGCCGGATTCGGCTGCTGCTTGTCCCGAGGAATCAGCACACCAGCGTCGGCAAAGACCAGCGCGGGAACCAACAACACGACAAGCGAGAGAACGAGAGAACGTTTCATGGGTGCAATTTCTGCTCGGGGATTCGGACTAGACCGTTATCCGTGCCGATGTAGATGTAGCCATTTGCCGAGGCAAAGGCCGTGACATTCGATGAAGGCAGCCCGTCTCGGATGACGGACCAGCGCCCCGACTGGCGATCGTAAAGATACAAGCCGTCTCCCAAAGTCCCGGCGAAAACGTAGCTGGATGTGACCAGCATTGCGTTCGAATTGATCTCCAGCGGGCCCGAGGCAGTTTCAAACGAGTGAAATCTCCCTGAATCATCCAAATCGAGGACACCCGCGCCGTACGTACCTACCATCCATTCCGTCCCGACTCGCACGACGGCAGTGATCCAGTTGTGCTTCAGGTTGGAAGTCGCCGTCGTGTAGTTCACGCGGACGTCACCCTGCTTGAGCTGAGAAATCCCTCCCAACGTTCCGGCTAGAAGTTCGTCGCCGGAAACGCCGAGCGAATACACGTGGTTGTTGACCAGGCCGTGGAACGCATACATGCTGCGTGCGCCAGTGCCATCAAGGAACGTCAGGCCCGCAGGTGTAGCGAGCGCCAGTCCATCACGGTAGTCGACCACGTCCGTGATGTGGTCGGCGATCAGCCCGTCGGCACGGGTCAGGATTTGTTGTTCAGCCCCGGATTCATCGAAGCGCACCAGCCCGTTCGCGGTAGCAACGTTGGTCGTACCCGTCTTTGCTTCCGGAAGGATGCGATTCACGCAGAAAACGTGCTCATCCTCTATGTGACGGACGCGACCATTGTCGGCCGTGAGCAGGTCCAGTCCTCGATCGAAAAATCCGACCCATATTTGTCCGTTCGCATCAGCGGCCAGCGCAGAGATATTGCGATCGCTCAGAACCGCAGGTCCAGACTGCAAAACCCGCTCCCAACCGTAAGCGTGATCAGACTTGCGGTAAACGCCGGAGCGGGTAATCGCGAAAACAGCATCTCCGGAAGTAAACAGTTGCCGAACTTCGGATAGCTCGCTTCCCTGCCCCAGGTTTGGATCGGGACGGCGGCCTTCGAGGGGCATCGTGATTACGCCCTGATCTTCGGATCCGACATAGAGTGTTGTGGGCGTGGCTAGTAATGCAGTCACGAGAACTCCCGGCGCCAATACCCGCGAAAAGCGGCCGGTTTGGAAGACGGCGACTCCAGTCGCGGTGCCAACATAGGTGGTGTCTCCGGAAACAGCCAGCGCCTGCACCTGCGGATCGGGCAGGCCATCGGTCTCGCCGAAACTCTCAGCTTGACCCGCATGGAAATGAAGGACGCCGCGATTCAACGTGCCAATCCACAAATCGGATTCGTCTCCGGACAAAGCGGTGACGTAGAGCCCGTCCAGCATGGGATGGAGAACGGTAGCGCGCTTTCCGTCGTAGACCAGAACTCCGCGCCTCTTGGTGCCGATCAAAAGATGGCCCGAAACAGCTGGCAGAAGCGCCGTGACCGCCCGCGCCTCGGGATTGGTGGGCAAAATCTGGCGAAAATCCCTTCCGTTAAAGGCCAGAAGTCCGTCGCCTTCAGTCGCGAGAACAAGTTCGGGTTCCCGAGAATCAGCGAGCACAACCTGGACCAACGCGACCAAAGGAGATCCGGGTAGCTCGCTGCCGACCGCATACTGATGCCGCAAAACGCCGCTTGGGTCGTATTCCATTAAGCCGGCAGGTCCGGCGACAAAGAGATGATCCAGAAAGCGAGCTGCTTGCAGGAAAACCTGGGGAGATCTAACCGACTCGAATCCGGGATTCGGAGCAGGCTCGAACGGGCGGACCACAAACCGGAACTCGCGTTGGCTCCGCACCTCTTCGGCTGCCGTCCGGAATGCCCGCGAACTGCGCCACATCACCGCCGTCGCGAGCAGGACTGCGCTGGCCAGGACCGCGGCGACCACTGCCCACACGGAAACTCTCGACATCCGCTTCATAATTCCTTCAAGCCGGGACAGTGAACTATAAACCCGGAGACCGGCCCAGCGAGCAAATTAAGAAGCAAGATGCGGTCCAAACCAACACCCATAGCTGGTAAAGGAGTTCCTGCGCAAACCCGCAAGCGGCTCTGTGTCTGCGGCACTACGCCGTCGCAGCAGCGACACAGGTCCGAGGACAACGTCTGACTCGAAGTATGTCGAGTGGTATCTAATAACTGGTTGGTCGTGTGCGCGACAAGCAACT
Organism: uncultured Acidobacteriota bacterium; assembly: GCA_963700225.1. Classification (GTDB taxonomy): domain Bacteria; phylum Acidobacteriota; class Terriglobia; order Terriglobales; family Acidobacteriaceae; genus Sulfotelmatobacter. Next base: position 1,688,116 of record CAVOWU010000002.1, on the reverse strand, counting down.
TTCGAGGACCGCAGATCACTGAGGAATCCCGGAAGTAAAATAGTGATTCCCATGAGCGAAACTGTTGAGAATCTCATTCTTGATCTGCTGGAGTGGATAGGGCGTAAGCAACGCACCTATCCAGAGACCATTGAAGCGTGGCGCACATCCTGCCCGAGGCTACCGGTCTGGGAAGACGCGAATGATCGTGGGCTGGTGGAGACGGCTCCCGTGAATGGTCGCTCGGTTGTTCGGCTGACAGCGTCGGGCCGCACTCTCCTGAAGGAACAGAGACCGCAGGCCGACGCTCCGTCGAACCGGACGACCTTCGATATGCCGTCGACGACGGAGTGATCAATCTGCGGTCGCTATCCGGACACACAAATCGCCAACCCATTTCCCCTCGCCGGACCGAAGGCAGATGCCAGGCGTCGCTGGGCGCGTCGAGGATCTGTCGCGCGCAGCGTGGCGACACCATAATTGTGCGGCTACTCGGCAGTTGTCGGATCGATCACCGAACAAATTCGCGAGATTCGATTGGCCGGAAAACCGCCCTGCTCGGCGTGCTTACGTACCGCGTCTTCATTGGGAGCAACGTATATGCAGTAGACTCTGTCGTCCGAGACATAGCTGTGAACCCACTGAATCTCGGCACCCATCTCTCGCAAGACTTCACAAGACTTCTGTGATATCGCCTGCAGTTGCTCCGACGACAGGCTGCCCGCTTTCGGAATATCTCTCTCGATAACGAATTTCGGCATGGTAATCCCTCGTTTCTCAGTTTTATTGGCGAAGCGTTCGATGATCAGATCTCAACGTCACAGACTCGCAACAGCCGAAGAAAATTCCCGGCACGCATGGAGATATGGAAAACGCTTCACGGTTTCCACATCCCCACACCCTCAGGAGATGCCGCGGACAAGTGTCCGACGAAGCATCGTGCTAACGCCTTCCCGGTGCGAAAGACCGGTCAGGCCATGAGGAGACGTTTCTCATTGATCTACTGATTCTCGCAAGTCACCCCATTGTTCCAGTCCACGAACGATCCTTGTGGGTTATCGCGCCACGCCCAGACGTGAAGCTCGAAGAACGAAGGGATGTTGAAGCGATTCGGAGCACCGACGAAATTGAAGACCTGCCCGTCGAGTACGGGAGGAGTGTTGTTATTGGCGGCGAGCCAGGTCGCCGAGTCGAGGATGAACTCGACGCCCACGAGTGTCATCTTGCCGTCGTTGGGCTCGTAGATGAGTGCCTGGGGCTGCGTGGGGTCGAGAGTGAGATTGCCGAGCAGGGTGGCGTTGACGTAGTGCACGCCCATGGCCCCGTGGTCAGTACCGGCGACGCAGCCCAGAAATGGTCCGTAGCCGGCAGCAGTGGCGCTGTTGACGTTGATGTACTGCTTTGTACCGGCGCGAACGAGTTGAACCAGCGTGGCTGGTGCAGCCTGCTCGTGAGCGGAATGGTTGGTCGCAGCACGGTCACCCGCGAAAAGGGGCGCGGCCGCGACAAGACTGCTCAGCATCGCCAAGCGCAGGATGCTCGTGGTTGATTTGCCGATAAGACTCGTGATTCGTGTCGTCATAGCACTCTCCTCAAAATGTAGCTTTTCGCAAAGATGCGAAAAAGGATTGGGCACAGTCACTCTGCCCTTACACCTAAATAGGCGTAAGGGGCGGGCGGAAACTATCATTCGTTCGTACTTTCTTTGATGGGGCGGCGGCCGATGTGGCTATAATTGGCGACGTTTGGGCGCCCGGGAGGGCATGGGGTTTGAGCGATCCGGTCACAGCGCCACGCGAGGGCGACGTAAGCACATTGCTCCGCGCGTGGAGCGACGGGGATCAGAACGCCCTCGATCAACTGACGCCGATCGTATATGACGAATTGCGACGGCTCGCCGGGCACTACTTGAGGCGGGAGCGCACTGGCCACAGTCTGCAAGCCACTGCCCTGGTCAACGAAGCGTACCTGCGGCTGGTGGATTACAAGCGCATGCGCTGGGAGAATCGCGCCCACTTCTTCGCGGTGTCAGCGCAACTCATGCGACGGATTTTGGTTGACCACGCGCGGCGCCACAACCTGAAGCGCGGTGGCGGCGTCCAGCATGTTGCTATGGAAGACACGGCGGTCCTCGGCGGCGGTCGAGATGAAAATCTGGTCGTGCTCGATGATGCTTTGCAAGCTCTTGCCCGCATCGATCCGCGAAAGGCGCAGGTGGTTGAGCTGCGCTTCTTTGGAGGCTTGAGCGTGGAGGAAACAGCTGAAGTCCTCAAGGTGTCGCCGGTGACTGTGATGCGCGACTGGAGCACGGCTCGGACCTGGCTCTACCGGGAAATGGGTGGGGGAGCCGGCGATGGATCCTGAACGATGGAAACGAGTCGATGAGTTGCTGCACTCTGCACTCGCAGTGCCTGCCGACCGGCGCGACGAATTTCTGCGACAGGAGTGCGCTGGTGACGCCGAACTGGAACAGGAGGTAAGATCCCTCCTCACCTCACACCGGAACCTCGGCGGCTTCCTGGAGCGTCCCGCGATCAAGGTCGCGGCGCAGGCGATTGCCAAAACTGAGGCGCGAGAAGCTGGCGACTCGGTGCTGGGCCGGACCATTTCACACTATCGCGTCCTGGGGAAGCTGGGCAGCGGCGGAATGGGCGTGGTGTACGAAGCGGAGGATCTCCGTTTAGGACGCCGCGTAGCTTTGAAATTCCTGCCGGAGAGCCTGGCGCATGACGAGCGAACCCTCCAGCGGTTTGAGCGCGAGGCCCGCGTCGCTTCTTCCTTGAATCACCCGAACATCTGCACAATCTACGAGGTGGAAGAACATGATCACCAGCCGGTGATCGTCATGGAGTTACTTGAAGGGAAGAGCTTGAAGGAGCGAATCCGCGAAGGGCCGACCTCGATCGAGGAGCTCTTGGATTTTGGGATTCAGGCATCCGATGCCCTGGACGCGGCCCACGCCAAGGGGATCATCCACCGGGATATAAAGCCCGGGAACATTTTCATCATCGGCCAGGTGCGGGTAAAGATCCTGGACTTCGGGTTAGCCAAGGTGACTCCCGTAGAAGACGAGTCCGAGGAAGAATCGCTGACACTGGCTGGAGTTATTCCCGGCACAACGTCTTACATGTCTCCTGAGCAAGTGCGCGGAGAAGAGATTGATGCGCGCAGCGACCTGTTTTCTCTGGGGGTAGTGCTATACGAGATGGCCACCGGCCAACGACCGTTCATCGGCAAGAATCGTGTACTGATGATGAACGCGATCCTTAACGCGTCAGCAGCCGCACCCAGCAGCGTGAATCGGTCATTACCCGCCGCTCTGGACACGATCATCGCAAGGGCACTGGAAAAAAAACGCGACAAACGATTCCAGCACGCGGCCGATCTTGGCTCGGAACTTAAGCGACTCAAGCGGGAAACGGGAATGGCGCACATGCCGATTACCACGAACGCGCCGCTAAAGCCGGCCCCCCGCCCGGGTTACGTCTCCATTTTCGCGCGGGAACTTGCAGCCATTCGCGACCGCTTCTCGGAAAAGCCGGTCAAGCAAGTCGAGACCCGCCCAATAAATCTTCCAGTGCAGCGAACCGGGTTTGTGGGGCGGGAGAAAGAAGTAGCTGCCGCCAAAGAACTCCTGCTGCGAAATGACGTCCGGCTGCTCACGGTCACAGGTCCGGGCGGAATCGGTAAGACGCGCCTCGCGGTGCAGGTAGCGGGTGCCTTGGTCGAGCGTTTTCCGGGTGGCACTCATTTTGTTTCGCTCTCCCTCGTGGGCGATCCCGGCATGATAGCTTCTGTGATTCTACAGACGTTGGGAATCCGGGAGGCAGGGGATCAGTCGCCGCTCGAAATACTCAAGAAGAATCTACAGAACTCATTGCATCCTCCAACGCTGCTGGTGCTGGACAATTTCGAGCAGTTGGTTCGGGCAGCTCCGATCGTGGCAGACCTGTTGGCCGCGGGTCCCAATCTCAAAATCCTGGTAACCAGTCGAGCCGCGCTGCATGTTTACGGGGAGCACGAATTTCCCGTGCCGCCGCTTGGGTTGCCGGATTTACGGTCAACGCCTTCTCTGGAACTTTTGTCACGGTGCCCTGCGGTGGCGCTGTTCGTGCAGCGCGCCGTCGCCGCCAAGCCAGATTTCGAACTGAACCAGGGAAACGCGGCGGTGGTCGTCGAAATTTGCGCCCGGTTGGATGGTTTGCCTCTCGCCATCGAACTCGCAGCGGCCCGGGTCAAAGTTCTTTCGCCCTCTTCCATGCGGACACGCCTGGCGAGCCGGTTGCAGCTACTTACGGGCGGCGCGCGGGACCTTCCTCAGCGCCAGCAGACGCTTCGTGCCGCGATGGATTGGAGCTACGATCTGCTGAGTGCTCCAGAGCAGAAGCTTTTCCGGCGATTGTCGGTGTTCGTAGGATGCAACCTGGAAGGTGTCGAGGCTGTGTGCGATACCAAAGGTGATCTCGATCTGGATCTGCTCGACGGCATGGCCTCCCTGGTGGACAAGAGCCTGGTACAGCAGATCGAGCAAGCGCAGGGTGAATCGCGATTCGTGATGCTGGAGACGATTCGCGAGTATGCTCTGGAAAAACTGCAGGCAAGCGGAGAGCAGGCCTTGACCAAGCGCGCCCACGCGGCCTACTGCCTGGTGCTGGCGGAAGAGGCTACGGAGCAGAGTGGACCGGAAGGCGCCGAATGGTTGGAGCGATTCGCGCTGGAACACGACAATTTTCGCGCGGGCTTGGAATGGTTGACAGAAACCGGAGATGCGGAGTGGGGCCTGCGTCTCGGGGCAGCCCTGTTTCGCTTTTGGGAGATGCGCGAGTATCTCGCCGAAGGCCGGGACAGGCTGGGGAAATTGTTGAAACTCCCAAGTGCGGCAGCTCCCACAAAGACGCGGGCTCGCGCTCTTTTTGCCGCCGGCGTGCTGGCGCTGGAGCAGGGGGATTACGCCTCGGCAGAGGTGCTCATCACCGAAAATCTGAATGTCGCGCGTCAGTTGGATGACAAGCAGAGCATCGCCGTCTCATTAAACGCGCTGGCAGTCATTGCTCGGGATCGGGGCGACGTCACGGCGGCGCACTCTCTACTTGCGGAGAGCCTGGAGCTATGGAGAGAATTGGGCGATCATAAGGCCGTCGCTCGTTCTCTAAGTAACCTGGCCAATATCATGAAGTTGCAGGGAGACAATGTCCGCGCGCGCTCCTTGTATGCGGAGTGTCTCTCAATCTTCCAAGAGCTGGGAGATCCTACAGGCGTCGCGTGGTCCATGAACTACCTGGGAGATGTCGCTCGCGATCAGGGAGACTCGGCAGCCGCACGAACTTTGTACGAAAATGGCCTGGCAATTTTTCGGGAAGTCGATGACCGTTGGGGCATTGCCGGCACGCTCGCTGACTTGGGAAGCTTGGCGAGGGAGCAAGGGAATTTCCATACGGCGCACTCGATGTATCGGGAGAGTATAAAACTTTTCCAGGAACTGGATCACAAACGCGGAATTGCGCGATTGCTGGAGTGCTTCGCATGCGCGGCTGCTGTTCAACTCGAAGCCCAGCGCTCGTTGCGTCTAGCGGGAGCCGCGGCCGCACTGCGCCACAACATCGGGGCTCCGCTCACGCCGGCGGAACAAGCCAAACTGGAAGCAAGTCTGCGCACGGCGCGGCAGACGTTGACCGCCATAGCAAGCGCGGCTGCCTGGCAGGAAGGTTGGGCTTTGCCGGCCGAGAAAGCAATTGAAGAGGTGCTGATGCCCGAGCCTGCATCTCCCTCGCGTTAGGCTACGGACAGACGCTGGCGACGAAGAGCCGGATGCTCCGAAACGTTCACGCGGCACTGGCCTCTGCGCTGGTCGGGTCAAGGAGTCGCCGCACGGCGGAGACGCGATTGGCAGGAAGGCCTACGCGCTTGGCGTGTTCTTGAATAGTCGCCTCATCGGGCGCAAGGTAGACACAGTAAACCTTGTCGCCGGTTACGTAGCTATGGAGCCACTGAATCTGAGGACCCATTCCTTTGAGAACGTTGACCGACTTTTGGGAGACTTCCCGCAATTGAACTTCTGTCAGACTTCCGGCTCCTGGGATTTCCCGTTCGATTACGAATTTTGGCATGTGCCTCCCTTTGAGGTGGAGAGATGCTAGCATGCAGATGGATCGGCTTCAAGATGGCTTGGCCGAAGCGGTCGCCGCAGTCGAAAATGCCAAGAATACTGTAAGGAGCGATCTTGCCATGGATATTCGATCCCTTCAAAAGCCGTTGAAAGACCAATACCGGAGCGACCCGAATACCTCGCAAATCACACTGCGGGCGAAAGGTGGACAGACGGACGTTCCGGTGGCATGCTCGGTCGACATCGGACGCGCGATCTACCAAGCCGAAGCACACAAGGGAGTTGGAGGCGCCGGTGCCGGGGCCTGTTCCGGTGACCTTTTGCTTGGGGCGCTGGCAGCTTGCGCGCAGATCACGTGTCAGATGGTAGCTGCGGCGATGGGCATACCGACCGAACGCATTGAGGTGACGGTGGAGGGAGTCTTGGATCTGCGAGGTACCCTCGGCATTTCAAAAGACGTCCCGGTAGGCTTTGAAAGCATTCGCCTTCATTTTGATGTGTCTGCGCCTACGGCAGCACCGGAACAACTGCGTGCATTGCAGGAGAAAACAGAACAATATTGCGTGGTGATGCAAACTTTGGTGCGGCCCCCGAGTTTACAGACCAAGTGGGCTGGTGAGGACTAATCCTCCGGTCGTGATGAGTCTTTGAATGTCTTTCTACGAACCACAGTTGTCTTGATCAAGGTTGCCCTTGAGAACGTGACTGGAAACCATCTCCTCGCTCGGCAAACTGATTTGGTCTTCAAAGAACAAAATCTGCCGGCGGCAATGGTCCCAACCAGTTCTGCGAACGCGGGTGTACCAAAACAAGGAAGCGAAGCGTACGACACGAGTAAGGCAGCCCTAAACCATCTCATTCGTGAGCTTGCCATCAAGCTGAGTCCACACGTTCGGGTGAATGGAATCGTGCCCGCGACGGTCGTAGCCGGTTCGACGATGTTCCCTCGTGGCCGCGTAATCCAATCGCTGCAGAAATACAAGATCGGCTTTTCCGAATCGGAGTCTACGGACGATCTCCGAGATAAGCTGGCCAGTTTTTACGCCCAGCGGACACTCACCAAACGACCGATTCTCCCGCAAGATTGTGCTGCCGCAATCGTGTGGCTTGCGGGAGATCAGAGCGGCAAGACTGCGGGACACGGATCCCCGTGGACGGAGGCTTGTCCGAAGCCAATCTGCGTTAAGGAGAGACCGATGCAGCGCATCTGCTTTATCTTGCAGGTCAAGCCTGAGCGGCTGGAAGAATACAAGGTACGCCATCGCAGTGTATGGCCAGAAATGCTGGCCGCATTGCGTGAAACCGGGTGGAATAACTATTCGCTCTTTTTGCGAGAAGACGGTCTTTTGGTCGGATATCTGGAAACCGAAGATTTCGAACGGGCGCGGTCTGGCATGGCACGACGTGAAGTGAATGAGCGATGGCAACGCGAGATGGGCGACTTCTTCGTCCAGCCGGATGGAGCACTGCCGGATCGTGCGATGCAACCGCTCCAAGAGGTTTTCCACTTATAGCTCCGTCTCGAGGAGGCAAATGATTCCTAACCCGGCATTGGGGGTGTTTTTTCACTGGTTGGGTGGTCTCGCGTCCGCCAGTTTCTACGTACCTTATCGTGGAGTGAGGAGCTGGGCGTGGGAAACATATTGGCTCGTTGGCGGGTTCTTCAGCTGGATCATCGCGCCATGGCTCTTGGCATTGACACTGACCCGCGACCTCAATCAGGTGCTGCACCAGGCGCCTGGCAGTGCGATCTGTTGGGCGTACTTCTTCGGCGTGCTTTGGGGACTCGGCGGATTAACGTTCGGGCTGACCATGCGCTATCTCGGCATGTCGCTAGGGATGGCAGTCGCACTTGGATACACCGCCGCGTTTGGCACGTTGATGCCTCCGATCTTCCGAGGCGAGTTTTCGAGTCAAGTTCTAGGAACACGCTCCGGACTGATCATTCTGGGTGGTGTTGCCATTTGCCTGCTGGGAATTGCAGTCGCGGGAGCGGCTGGAGTTTCGAAAGAGCGGGAGATGTCGGATGAACAGAAAAGAGCATCGATCAAAGAGTTCGATCTGAAGAAAGGACTATTGGTCGCGACTTTCTCGGGAGTCATGAGTGCTTGTTTTGCATATGGTCTCGCAGCTGGAGATCCGATTAAAGCGCTCACTGTTCAGCATGGAACCGCGGCACTCTGGCAGGGTCTCCCGGTTCTAGTGGTGGTACTTGCAGGCGGCTTTACGACGAATTTCATTTGGTGCGTCGTTCTGAACTTCCGAAATCATACTGGCCATCAATACTTTCAATCGGAGATTCGCGGAGAGGTTCCGAAACGAAGTGAAGAACACATTCTTGAAGCTGTTACAGATGCACCCGCAGAGGAGATGGCAGTCGCAGTAGCAGTCAAAGGCGAAGTCCCATTAAGGGCCCCGATGCTCCCCAATTATTTGTTCTCAGCTCTCGCTGGAACGACGTGGTACATGCAGTTCTTTTTTTACACGATGGGGGAAACGCAGATGGGGCGCTTCAAGTTCTCTAGTTGGACACTGCACATGGCCAGCATCATCATCTTCAGTACCTTATGGGGCATTGCGCTGAAAGAATGGAACGGTGCAGGTACCAAGACGAAGCTCCTGGTCGGGTTGAGCTTGCTCGTATTGATAACGTCAACTGTGGTTGTCGGCTATGCGAACTATGTAGGTGGAGCACACTGAATTCCATCAACGCGATGTCAACTAACGATGTTTAAATCGGTGAACTCATCTGAAGTAGTTAATGTTGCAGATCTGAGGCACATGGCGCAGCGGCGGGTTCCCAGGTCGGTTTTCGATTTCTTAGACGGTGGCGCAGAATCGGAAATCACACTGACGGAAAACTGTAGGGCATTTCGTGGCATCAGTTTTCGACCGCGCGGCGCACAATGCAAGCGCTGCGAACGGAGTAAAGTCGTGCGCTACAAAACGCCATGCACCTGCGCGAGAAAGCTGCATCGGGGGAGCATCTGGTGTTTCAAACCCGCAATGGCACTCCGTTCAGCGATACCAACCTGCTTCATCAGCATTTGAAGCCGGTCGGACGCAAGCTCGGGATGCCCTGGCTCAACTGGCATACTCTGCGCCGAACTCACGCTACGCTTTTTCAGCAAGCGGGAGGGACGCTCAGAGAGGCGCAAGCGCAGTTGGGTCACTCGAAGATGTCCACTACCCTCGAAATTTACACAATCTCGATTCCGCAAGCGCAGCGCCAGGCAGTCGAAAATCTTTCGGATTTGGTGACCAATGGTGACGAGTTGGCCAAACTCGGGAAGAACCTGCGGCTCGCGACTGAGCGGATTCAATGAGATAAATGGTAGGCACGAGGAGACTCGAACTCCTGACCTCTACCGTGTCAAGGTAGCGCTCTAACCAACTGAGCTACGCGCCTACTGCCGTGCTTCCACGCCTTACAGCTTTCAACTCGCTGAAAGCATTTTATCACGCGGGATTTGACAAGCGGATGTTGGAATCATCCGGCCGGCGTCTCGGCCGGGTACTTGGTCTTGGCCGACGCGCGACGCAGAAGTTCCGGCGCTTTCAGCCGCTGAGAATACTTCGTGAAACCGGCGCGAGGCCCAGTCCATTTGAGATCATCGACAGTTTTGAAAACAGGCACATCCAGCCGCAGAGTGGCAAGCGTACGAAACAGCAAAGCGTCGTCCCAGGCACTGAATAGAGATTCGGCCAAAGGGCGAGCCCTCCGTATTTCTGAACTCCACGCCATCCAGTCCTTCGGAATATTTTCAAGATGAGGATACTTGGATAACACAAGAGCCGCTGCTTTCGCTCCCCATCCCGAGATTCCGGGATAGCCATCTGCGCTGTCGCCCACAACCGCAAGATAATCGGGAATCGACTCCGGCTTGACCCCGAACTTGGCTTCCACGCCTGCTTCATCGCGCACGATGTTGCGGCGACGGTCCAGTTGTACAACGCGTATCCCCACTACGCACTGGCTGAGATCTTTGTCCGGTGTGCAGATGAAGACCTGACGCACTCGCTCGTTTAGCGCAGCCTTCGCGGCAGCGGAGGCGAGCGCATCGTCCGCCTCATATTCGACCATCGGCCACACGACGACTCCCATTTCCATGAGAGCTTCCTCAAGAATCGGAAACTGCGACAGCAGTTCCGGAGGCACGCCCTCGCTCGTCTTGTAACCGGGATAAAGATTGTTTCGAAACGATTCGACTACGTGGTCAGTAGCAACTCCGAGGTGGGTCGCGCCGCCTTCGATCATCGACAGCACGGAACCGAGAACACCGCGAACCGCACCGATCTCCTGGCCGGAAGGATCCTGGCTCGCAGGCACCGCGTAAAAGTAACGGAACAATTCATAGGTTCCGTCTATCAGATGGACGTCCATTCGGCTCCGATCCTCAGTGGCCCACTCTTAAGCGTCCGGCACATACGTTACGCGCGATCCATCGCCATGAACAGATTATTGAGCGACTCGGAAAGCGTGGGATGAGCGTAAGTAGCATCGCGCAACGCGGTGTATGGCAACTTGCCTATCATTGCGGTCTCGAGTACGGACATCACTTCGCCGCCCTCGATACCGAGAACAGCGGCGCCGAGAATCTGGTTGGTTTCGGCATCCACAACGGCCTTCATGAAGCCGCGCGTTTCGTCGACTTCGATTGCACGAGCAACCGACGTCATGGGTAGCTTTGCCACGCGAATGTTGCGGCCCTGCGCGCGAGCCTCCGATTCCGTCAGGCCGATGCGGCCCAACTGCGGATCGATGAAAAGGCAGTATGGCACCTGTCGTCCCTTCGACGATGCGCTCTTTCCCTCAAGTAGATTCGAACGGACGATCCGGAAGTCGTCGTATGCGATATGCGTAAACGCTGGGCCGCCCTTGACGTCTCCCAGGGCATAGATGCCGTCGACTCCAGTTTCCAGACGATCGTTGACTGAAATGAAACCGTGTGGATCGGTGCGGACTCCGGCTGCGTTTAAATTGAGGGTATCGGAGTTCGGCACGCGTCCGGTAGCAACGAGTAGATGGGAGCCGTTCAGAGTCGTCGAATTCTCGCCGGAGAGGATCTCTAACCGGATTTTCCCATCGGATTGGTCTACCCGCGTCGCCTTGGTATTAACGGCTATCTCGATCCCGTCTTCCCTCAGGATTTTGGTGACTTCGTCCGCCACGTCAGGATCTTCTTGCGTCAGTAACTGATTCGCAGATTGAATAATCGTCACACGACTCCCGAAGCGCCGGAAAAGTTGCCCGAACTCCAGACCGATATATCCTCCACCCAAAACTAAAAGGTGCTCGGGAACTGCTCCGAGTTCCATGATGGAGATATTGTCGAGGAATGACACCGCACCGAGCCCGTCCAATCTGGGTTGCGCGGAGCGTGTGCCAACATTGATGAAGATGCGCTGAGCGGATAGCGTGCGCTCGGTACCATCGTGCAAGCGGACTGTGACTGTCTTGGATCCGCTGAAGCTCGCCTCCCCGAAAATGAGGTCGACGTTTGCGGTTTTCTCGATCCGTCCCTGGCTGCCGTCGCGGAACTTGTCCACAATATCGCGCTTCCGCTGGCGTACTTTCTCAAGGTCGATGCTAATTGGTCCGGTACGCACTCCATAGTCCGCGGCCCGGCGCGCCAGATAGGCTACGCGCCCACTTGCTACCATGGTTTTTGTTGGAGTGCATCCTTCATTCACGCAGGTACCACCCACATGCTTCCGTTCTATGAGCGCGGTCCGCATGCCCGCCTCGGCTAACGTTGTGGAAAGCGGCGTGCCCGCCTGTCCCGAGCCGATGACAATGGCATCGTAGTGTTGCAAAGTTCCCATTCCCGCTCCTTGCTGAAGTCAGACGACGGAGTGCGGCTGTTATGACATTCTCAAAATCGCGAGGCGAGAAATAATCCGAGTCCGATGGCAACAATATCTTCCGGAATCGCGATGACAAAATCAGCAACGCGCAGAGCGTGAGCAAGTCCGACGCGGGCCTGATAGCCCCCGAAGGCACCGGCAATTCCGCCGATGGCTCCGGCCGCCGCACCCAGCCAGAGGCTTGCACCTCCCGCGGTGGCGAGAGACGCTCCGCACAGCGCGCCCGTGAGGATTCGCGCCGATAGTCCGACGGACGCGGTTCTTGGCGGAGTACCCGGAAGCTGATCGGCCACGAGTTCAACTAAAGCCAGAACGGTGAACACCGCTACCGTCCATTTTGAGCTCATGAAGTTCAGTGGAGAGCCTGCAAGATGAATCCAGCCTAGGCGCGCTGCCCACGCCACCACTGCAGGCGCGGTCAGAGATCGCAAACCCGCAACGATCCCAATTCCAAGGGCCAGCAGCAAAACGAATCCGGAATTCATGGGTTCCCTTCTTGAGACTATTTGAATTTCGAAAAAACTGCGGATTTCTACGCCTCAGTCGGACTAGCGAGTGACTTGCGTGATCGGCAACCACACTTGGAAGAGAGTATTGCCCGGCTTAGATCGAACCTGAATGGTGCCTTGATGTTTTTTCACGATTCGCTGAACCGTGTCGAGCCCGAGGCCGGTGCCTTCGCCCACTGCTTTGGTTGTGAAAAAAGGTTCGAAAATGTGAGCCTCGACTTCAGGAGAAATCCCAGGGCCGTTATCGCCAATCTCGACAACCACGCAGTCGGCTTCACGATAGGTACGGACTCGCAGTTCACCTTTCCCACCCATCGCGTCAATGGCATTGTCGATCAGGTTGGTCCAGACCTGATTTAGCTCGCTTCCAAACGAGTTCACCATCGGCACCGGCTGGTAGTCGCGCTGAACGGCAATCCCCTTCTTCAATTTATGATTCAGGATCGTAAGCGTGGTCTCGAGCGTTTTAACGATGTCGACGTTTTGAACCGGCCCCTGGTCCATGAACGTGTATTCCTTGATGGCCTTGACCAAATCTGAAATTCGGGTTGTGCTGCTTTCGATTTCATTCAACAGGCCGACGATCTCCACCGACGCCGAGATTCTCACCAGAGCTGCACGGGCAGTACCCGGATCGAGCGTCTCGAACAATTGTTCCAGTGCGGCGGGTTTGAAATTCCTGCGGGCGAGGTCGGCCGCCAGTTGCCAAAGATCGTTCTGGCCGTGGCTGCGTAATAAAGAATCGATCCGCTCTTCGAGCGAGCTGGCTGTCAGCGGATCGGGCGGCGGGCCATCCACCTGCGTGATGGACGCCTCGAGTTTCTCGATCTCCGCTCGTTGGGCCGCAGTCAGATCCCGGCGGCCCAAATCGTGGCTTGCGTCTCGCACTTTCTTCAAGAGATCGCGAAGCTGGCTGGTAGCTCGTTTTGCGGCAGAGGCTGGATTATTCAGCTCGTGGGCCAATCCCGCTGACAGCTTGCCCAGAGCAGCGAGCCGGTCTCGCTGCTGCTCGAAGCGGGTGGTTTCGCGAATCCGGTCTGACATCAAGCCCACGAGGCGCGTCGTGAGCTCGGGCATTTTCTGTACGAGTTCAGGAAATAGTGAAGTCGCAAATCGCAGAGCCAAGCCATCCGTCAGCGCGCGTCCGCTCAATGTGTAGTTCTTCATGCGGGAGAACGGCAGCACTCCGGAGACCGCCCCTGCTGAAATCGGAATGACGACCGTTTCGCCAGCCATCTCGCCGCGCCATTGGAACTCACCTTCCAGAAGTACAAACATCGCGTCCGCCGCCGCCCCTTGTCGCGTATACGCCTCACCCGCTTTTAGACGGATCTCTTGCGCCTTGCTCAGAAACCAGGCGATCTGGTCGTCGGGGAGACCTTCGAAGGCGGGGACTTTTCGTAAGAGTTCGGACGTGTCGGCCATTAAACCTTGCTCAGGTACTGATGTATGAACTGCACGGCAACCGATCCTTCGCCAACTCCAGAAGCGACCCGTTTGACGGATCCATGCCTCACGTCGCCAACCGCAAAAACTCCGGGAACATTCGTCTCCAGAAGAAATGGATCCCGTTCGAGAGTCCATCCCTTGGGACGTTGTCCGCCTTGCATCAGATCGGGGCCAGTAAGAATGAATCCGCGCTCGTCGCGCACAACCATGTCGCCGAGCCAATCCGTCCGCGGCAGAGCCCCGATAAAAATGAACATCGAACTCGCTGTGACACGCTCCACCTTGTTGGTGTCGGAACACAAGATCGAAATCTCTTCCAGGTGAGTTTCACCATGAACTTCCGCCACGCTCGCGTGATTCCACAGTTGAATATTGGGTGTCTCGTTAATCTGGTCGATGAGATATTGCGACATGGTGCTGGAAAGACCGTCGCCGCGGACCAGGATAACCACACGCTCGGCATATTTCGAGAAATTCATCGCGGCCTGACCAGCCGAATTCGCGCCGCCAATGACGTAGACAATCTCACCCTTGCACGCCAGCGCTTCAGTCGCACCCCCGCCGTAGTAGACTCCCGCCCCTTGCAAACGGTCGATTCCGGGAGCATCCAGACGCCGCCACTGCACCCCGGTTGCAATCATGAGCGCGTGGCAGGAAATTTCGTTGCCATCGGCCAGCTTGACGATCCGATAGGATCCCTCGGTTCGCATGCTCACAACGGATTGAGGGGCGAGAATCTCCACTCCAAAGCGCCGGGCCTGCACAACTGCACGTCGCGCGAGATCGCCACCGCTGAGTCCGCTGGGAAATCCCAAGTAGTTTTCGATTCGCGAACTCATTCCGGCCTGGCCGCCGGGCGCTTCCCTCTCGACCATCACCGTTCTTAGTCCTTCGGAGGCACCGTAGACGGCGGCCGCCAGACCGGCAGGCCCTCCGCCGACGATCGCAAGATCGAAGAAGCTGGTGTCGGAACGAGTCCGCAGCCCCACCTTCTGCGCCACTTCGGTCGGCGCCCCGTGGAGTAATTTCGCTCCATCCGGAAAAAGAACAACCGGAAGATCGCTGGCATCCGGCCCCAGAGCTTCCAGCAGCCGCTTGGTCTCGAGATCATTCGCAGAAGCTTCGACGTCAATCCACTGATAAGGCACGTGACTGCGCGCCAGAAAATCGCGCAATTCGTAAGATCGCGGAGACCAACGCGTCCCCAATACTCGAATCCCCTGAAACGCCGGATGATAAGAAGCTTTCCAGTCATCTAGCAGATCATCAAGCTGGGGATACAGGTGCTCCGTGGGCGGGTCCCACGGCTTCATGAAAAAGTAATCGAGGCTGGCCTGATTGATTGCGCTGATGGCGGCATTGGTGTCGGCGTATGCAGTCAGGAGCGCTCGCTTTGAATCGGGAAATATCTCTCGCGCCGCTTGCAAGAAACCAACGCCGTCCATATTAGGCATTCGCTGATCGGCCAGCAGCAGCGCAACGCCGTCGTTGCGCACTCTCAGTTCCTTCAAGATTTCCAGCGCGCTTACCGGCGAATCACTGCTGATCACACGATAGTCGGCTCCGTATTGAGAGCGAAGGTCGCGTTCGATCGCCCGCAATACATCGGGGTCATCATCGACCGTCAGCAGGATCGGTTTCGGCATCGCTCTCCGCGGAACGAGAAAATCCAAGGGTGAACAGCTGGCTTAGTCTTAGATACTCAAACAGGCAGTTCGGTCGCGTCAATATTGCAATTTCAGATGCAAAATGGGACCAGCACGAACTTAGGAATCGATTTCACCGACACCCATTTGATCCACGTAACACCAGACCCAGGCCTCGCCGGGCTCGATGGATCGGATCAGTGGATGCTTCTCTTTGTGGAAGTGCTTGGTTGCATGCTTGTTCTTGGAAGAATCGCAGCATCCCACGTGTCCGCAGGTTAAGCACAGGCGCAGGTGCACCCAAGTGTCACCGGTCTTCACGCAGTCTTCACAGACGTGCGTTTTCGTGCTCTTGATCTTAATTTGGTCGAGGTGTGTGCACTGATTCGCCATTCATTCCTCCAAAACGATCCCGACTCCCGGTCAAGTGACCTCGGTCATGTAACGAAAGGGCCGAGTCACATCCAACAACCACTTCCTTCCTTCAGAATGATGGTCGGAGGTCCCGCATTCGTGTTTCGCCTTGATTATCTCTCTTGTGTATTAACCGTTGCGTCCACCATTCTGGTCGGACGCCGGTGCTGGGAAGGTTGGGCGTTGGCCGGAGTGAACAGCGTCATCATGTGCGTAATCGGTTTGCGCACTGAACAACTCGGCTTCATTCCCGCCAACGTCTTTTGCATGGTGGTTAGCGCCATTAATCTGCGTGCATGGCGAAGGCCGTAATACTACCGAGAAGGAAGGCTCGTTTTCAAATTGCTGTCATTCTGCAATGAGCAGGTTCTCCGCGAACGGCCACTGCTCGTCAATCCATTGCACTTCGCAGCGAAATCCGGCACGTCGGGCAGTCTGAAAGATCTCATCCGCGGAATACTTGTGGCTGCTTTCCGTCCAGATAGTCTCGCCTGCCTGAAACTCGACGACGACCTCTGACGCGGGGATGTTCACAATTTGCCGCCGCTTGGACTCGAGATGCATCTCGACACTGCGCGCTTCGGGATTAATCTTCGCGACATGCTCGAACTGACTCAGATCAAAATCAGCCCCGAGCTCGCGATTTACGCGGGACAAGAGATTGAGATTGAAAGCAGCCGTCACGCCGAGTTCGTCATCGTATGCCTGAAGAAGTTGCATGCTGGGCTTCTCCAGATCGGTGCCCAGCAGCAAGGCGTCGCCGGACTGGAGAATGCAGCGAACATCGGACAGGAACCTCACTCCGGCCGCGCGGTCGAAGTTTCCGATGGTGCTTCCCAGGAATAGCACACACAGACGCTGGCCAGGCTTCCGGTACGCTGCCACTTCAAGCAACCCATCGAGGTATTCCCGCTCAAAGCCGACAATGCTGATCGCGTCAATATCACTCAGTTCCCGCTCGCACATCACTAATGCTGAGTGTGATATCTCAACTGGATAGTAGGAAGTTCGCTGCCGCCGACAAAATGCTTCGAGCAAATACCGGGTCTTTCTTCCGCTTCCGCTGCCGAGTTCGGCGACAGCGACTGGTCCGGCCACTCGATCCACAATTTCTGAGGCATGCCGGCGCAACAGTCTCTCATCGGCCCGCGTAAGACCGTACTCTGGCAGATGGCTGATCACCTCGAACAATGCCGACCCCACATCATCGTAGAGGTATTTCGAAGGTAGCTCCTTCTGGTCCAGGCGGGTGAGTCCCGCGCGCACGTCGGCGGCAAACTCGTAGGAAACGTTGGCTGGGATCGCATGAACAAGCATGACTTACTCCTCTATCTGGAATTCACACAGCGGAAGCCCGCATACACGTATTGATAGTGCGATTGAAACCAGTTGCGGAACGAAGGCCGCAGCATACACGCCGCAGTGCGCGCAGAGCCGCCTTTCATGACAAAGTGCTTGCCATCAAAAAAGTCGGCGGAATAGCCCCGATAAAATGGAAATGCTTCGAATCCTGGAAAAGGTGCGAAAAACGTGGAAGTCCACTCCCACCCATTGCCCAGCAGACCCTCCACACCGAATGCGCTCTGGCCGCGTGGATACGCGTTCACAGGTGCTGGATCCCAGCGCTGGAAATCAAAATTCCCTAAACTTGCCGAGTCAACTTCGCTGCCCCACGGATACTGCCTTTCGGTTCCGTCCGGAGTGCCATAGGCTGCCCGGTGCCACTGCTCTTCCGTTGGAAGCGCCTTGCCCGCCCATCTCGCATACGCCGCAGCCTCGGCGTGGCTGACATAAACTGGCCAATCCAGAGGAAGCGCGATCTCCTCGAACATTGTGCGATAGAGCCACTCGTGACTCGACCGCTTCCAAAACACTGGGTGCGAGAGGCCCTGGGCGTTCCTCCAGTTCCAATTGTCATCGCTCCAGAGGCTCCGCTTTTCGTAGCCACCCGCGTCGATGAAATCGAGAAATTGGCGATTGGTCACCATGTATCGATCGATTTCAAAAGCGGGGACGTGCGCTAGATGGGCAGCGAATTCGTTATCCCAGCCGAACTTTCCAGAATCGCGATCGAGTCCAAGGGTTGCGGTTCCAGCCGGAATTTCAATCATTGTCGGGGAGACGTAAGGTGTAGCGGGAACTGACAAACTCGCTTGCGGAATTTTTCGGTCGATTGGTAGCTGATGAAGCATGTACGCCAAGGTTTCGACGTGCATCAACCGGTGTTCGATGGCGACGTTCAGCAAGGTCTCCAGCGGGAAACCGTCGCGCATGCGCTTACCGGATTCGACTCCTACTTCTGACAATTTTTCGTCGAGCGCCGCGCGGATCTTGAGCACGTAGTCTCGCACAGTTGCGAGCGATGGCCAGTCCGCAGGCTGATCGCTGGGCAATCCACCTCCGACCGGATCGATACCGAAAGCAAACAGTCGATCGAATTCGGGATGGAAGCTCTTCAGACCGAAAACGTTTTCATGAAGCAAATTCCAGTCGAAGGCCTCAAGGTGTCCGATATAAAAAACGATGCGATGCCGCTCCGGAATCGGACGGTCGTAGATGGCCTCGGTCTGCACGATGTCGAAAAGGGCGTCACTTCGGCTCCGGGCATCGGAGATCCTCTCGAGCAGCACGCGATCAATGGCGGACTCTCTTTGGGCAGCGAGCATTCAGGCCTCCTTTGCATCGAGTGGACGAAAACGACGAAACGGCATCTCTAACTCACGGCCAGATTTGGAACCTGCGGGGGTGCCCTAACTTGGAAACGTCCGTACTCCGCGCGGGACGGCCTTCTTACCTTCCCGGCGGCGAGGGTGAGAAAGATTACCACCACCTCTCAACGGGCGCAACGACCTCGCATCCTCGAATTTCAGGTACTCTTAGGCAATTTAGTATCAAGAAGATGCAGATTCCCCTTTTCCATGTCGATGCCTTCACCGGCAAATCATTCAGCGGCAACCCCGCAGCCGTCTGCATCCTGAACGCGTGGTTAGATGACGAGACCCTGCGCAAAGTCGCTGCCGAAAATAATCTTTCTGCGACGGCATTTCTTGTGCGGAAAGACACAGACTACGAACTGCGCTGGTTCACGCCCCGCTGCGAAGTCCGGCTGTGCGGCCACGCTACTCTCGCATCCGCGCACGTGCTGTTCAGTGTCCTTCAGCCTGGGCTCGAGACTGTGAGATTCCTCCTCCGCTTCGCCGGCGACGTGACCGTTAAGAAAGACGGTGAGTTTCTATCTATGGACTTTCCGTCACTCTATCCGAAGCCTTGTGCAAAGGTGCCTCCGGGACTGAATCTCGCCCTCGGCTTACGAACGCCGCCACTGGAAGTGATGGAAGTGAATGACATTCTGATCGGTGTGTTCGATTCGGCTGACGAAATCCGAAATATTGCTCCAGATTTTGCGCTCCTTGAACAACTCCATCCGTACGCCGTGGCAGTGACCTCGCCGGGGGAGGACGTCGATTTCGTATCGCGCTATTTCGCTCCCAGTTACGGCGTGCCCGAAGATCACGTGACCGGTTCGGCACATTGTGCGCTGACTCCGTACTGGGCAAAGCGGCTGAAAAAGTCGCTCTTGCACGCGCGGCAGTTGTCCGAACGTGGAGGAGAACTATTATGCGAAACGGTGGGGGAGAGAGTTGTTTTAAAAGGAAAAGCCGTACTGACTCTAACGGGAACGCTCACGATTTGAGATCCAACGCCAATGCGATCTCACGGCGCTAGTTGTTTCTCTCTCAAAAACTCGCGTACCACAACTTGCGGGTCGCGGTGCTGCCCATCCACCGCGTAATTCATCTGCTGCATTTCGACGTCTGAGATCTTGTCGGCGAGTTCACCGAGAACTCGGGCTACCTCTGGATGCTGCCGCACAGTTTGCTCTCGAATCACCGGCACCGCTTCGTATGGAGGAAAGTAGTGCTTGTCATCGGCGAGAACAAAGAAATCCATCGCCGGAATGAGCCCATCAGTTGCGTTGCCTGCCGCAAGATCAATCTGGTGATCTTTCAGGGCGCGCGCCAACAGACCTAAGTCCATGATGCGCGGTGGATCTGCAAAGCGCAGCCCGTACGCTGCGGCTAGACCTCGATAGCCATCGGGACGCTCCATAAATTCGTAGCCGAATCCCGCGCGCCATTGCGGAGTAAACTTCGCCGCTTGCGATAGAGTTTGAATGTTCAGCCGGCGAGCGTCCGCGCCTCTGATCTCCATCGCAAAGGTGTCATTGAAACCGAAGGCTGGACCGAGCGTGAGCCCGAACCGACTGTCATATTCGCTCTTCACCTGCTGGTACACGTCCGTTTTATCGCCTGTGGCTTGCTGCTTCAGGATCGCTGTGAGCGCAGTGCCGGTGTATTCGGGATATACGTCGATTCGTCCGGCGAGAATCGCCTGTTGGCAAATGTACGACCCGGCCAGATAAAAGCGGCGTTCAACTCTTAGATCGGTATGAGTTTCGATCTGCTGCGCGATGAGTTCGCCAAGTATGAATGATTCGGTAAAATTCTTGGATCCAACCACAATCCGATCGGCATGCGACGGCGCGCAAGAGGACAGCAGAAGACTGACCGCGGATAGCACTGTGGCGCACAGGCTTGAGTGAAGACGCATCATCGCGGACGAAGCCGCCTCTCCAGCCATCCCACGCCAACGTCGGCGGAGAGCGCCAGAACCGCCGCCGGGATGGCACCCGCGAGAATCACCCGGTCGTCGACCATGGCCAGACCACGGAAAATAAATTCTCCCAGGCCCCCCGCGCCGATAGCAGCCGCAATCGTCGCCAGACCTACCGAAATCACGATCGCCACTCGTACTCCGGAGAGAATCACGCTCATCGCCAGCGGCAACTCCACTTGAAATAGCAGCTGGGACTCGGTGAGACCCATGCCCCGTCCCGCTTCCACCACCGCTGGATCAACCCCGCAAATTCCCGTGAATGTATTTCGAATGATCGGCAACAGCGCGTACAAGGTGAGAGCCAGGATTGCCAACCGATCGGAGCGTTCGCCGAGCCACGGCATCGGGAGCAAAAAGCCAAAGAGTGCCAAGCTCGGGATGGTCTGAATGATATTCGCGCTCGCAAGCACCGGCTTGTTCAATCGTGGGCGATGAGAAATCAAGATTCCCAGCGGCACACCGATCAGCGTCGCAAACGCTGTCGACACTCCGACGAGCCACAAATGTTCCAAGGTGAGTTCCAAGACCTGCGTATGGTTTTGCAGTATGAATCGAATGACGTTCATGACGTTCCCCGATTTGCAGCCGACTCCAATCCATCTCCAAAGGCCCGTACGTAGGCCTCTGCCCAGCGATCGGTCGACTTCAAGAATTCGGCCGGTGGCAGAACCGTAACCAGTTTTCCCGCTTCCATCAATGCGATGCGCGTTCCGAGCCGCAAGGCTTCGCGAAGGTCGTGAGTTACAAAAACCACCGTCTTGTGCAGCCTTTGCTGTAGCAGAAGAAATTCACGCTGCAGTTCGTCGCGGGTAAGCGGATCGAGCGCACCGAATGGCTCGTCCATCAAAAGAATTGCAGGATCGGCCGCGAGCGCGCGGGCTACGCCCACTCGCTGCCGTTGTCCGCCTGATAACTGATGCGGATATCGCGACGCCATTTCGGGCGGCAGCCCCACCAGCTGCATCAGATCTCGCGCCCGCTGACGAATCTTTTCATCGGGCCAGCCCTCGATCTTCGGGACAAGTCCGATGTTCCGCTCGACTGTGAAATGCGGAAACAGACCTGCGTCCTGGATGACATATCCAATGCCGCGCCGGAGGCGGATAATATCGCCTTGCCCATTCGGCGTCCCATTAACCAGAATTTCTCCGGATGTGGGCGAGACCAGGCGGTTGATCAGCTTCAGTGTCGTTGTCTTCCCCGACCCGCTACGTCCCAACAGAACGAGAGTCTCTCCTCCAGCTACCTGGAGATTCAATTCGGAGAGCACCTGCGTGCCATTCACACAGTACGAAACATCGCGGAATTCGATGACCGGGGTCGAGCGATCAGGTTGCATGTCCGCACAGCATACCGGAGTCTTTCGGCTTACCCAAGGCTCCGGGTCAGGGCAAACGGGATCTCGCCGTTCGGTATGCCGTTGCATTTGCAATGCAAGCGTGTCCCGGCGACAATCTTCCCATGGGAAAGAGCGTGCCGGGGGAAGCGCCGCGGGATAGCAGCAGTCAAAGTGAACCGTTCCTGCCCGGCGCACTCGTGATCGCCACCTTGTGCAATCCGCGGGAAAAATTCTGGGGAATGATTCTTGCTCTGGCAGCGGAGGGGCTCAGCCTGAGCGGAGCCGAACTCGCATCCTTTGAAGACCTCACGTTAATGGTCCGGGACGGCGAACCGTTCACGCCCGCAGTCGTGTTCTTCCCGATGCATCGGATCGAACGCCTCGAACTCGACCTCGCGGACGGAAACCTGCCCTCTCTCTCCCAACGTTTTCTGACGAAGACAGGCCTTCTCCCCTCTGCCGTGCTCGCATCTCAGGGTCGCGGAATGACGGCCGACGGTGCCAGCGACCCCACAATGCATGCTTCGAAGGAGCGTGCTTGAAGCTCTCACAGATTTTTACTGCTCCGAACCAACTCACTCTCCTGCGGATGATTTTTGTTCCGTTCATCGTCATCCATCTGGTGGATGGACGTTATCTCTGGGCTCTGGTGGTCTTTGTCATCGCGGGGTTCAGCGATGGCCTCGACGGCTTGCTCGCCCGGACGCTTCATCAACAGACATTACTGGGCCAATATCTGGATCCGATCGCCGACAAGCTTCTGTTGAGCACGATGTTTCTCATTCTGTCGATCCTGCACAAGATTCCGTGGAAGTTTACTGTGCTGGTTTTCAGCCGCGATATTTCTATTCTCGCCGCCAGCGCCGTATTGTTTGCCATAGCCGGGCTGCGAAATTTCCGCCCGAGCATCTTTGGCAAGGCCAATACTTTTTCACAGATAGCGGCGGTCTTCTTCGTGCTTCTGCTTGAGATTCGTCCTCTGCGCTGGGTGTGGATCGCGCGTACCGTCTTCCTGCGTGCGACCTTTATCTTTACCATCGTGTCAGCGCTGCATTATGTCATTCTCGTGCAGCAACGCCTTCGCGAACACACGCACTCTTTGCCAGCGCCACGCACGCCAGTTGTCTGATTCAAGATGTCTGATCCGATTTGACCCGCATTTCAGTGAATCCTAGAATCTTAGGTTCGTTTGACGACGCTCCAACTCACTATGGCCCTTCGCCTGTTTAACACGATGTCTTCCAAGATCGAGGAGTTCCGGCCTCTTAGGGACTCCGAAGTTCGCATGTACGCCTGCGGGCCTACCGTCTACGACTACGGGCACATCGGCAACTTTCGCACTTTCGTCGCGGTCGATCTTCTGCGCCGGTATTTTCGGCAGAGCGGATACCTCGTCCGGCATGTCATGAACATCACCGATGTGGACGATAAGATCATTCGAAACTCGGCGCGAGAGGGCGTCAGCGTTCAGGAGTACACGTCAAAATACGAAAAAGCGTTTCTCGAAGATTCGGCGATGATCGGGATCGAACAGCCCACGCTAGTTCGCGCCACCGAACACATTCCAGCGATGGCTGAATTTGTCGCAAGGCTGGTGGACAAGGGAATCGCCTACCGCACCGATGATGGCTCGTATTATTTCCGCATCGCCAAGTTTCCCGAATACGGCAAGCTCTCAAAAAGAGATTTCAGCGGTATGCTCGACGGCGCACGCGTCGATGTCGATGAATACGATAAAGACAGCGCTCGCGATTTCGCTTTGTGGAAAGCTCCGAAACCGGGGGAAGCGTATTGGGACACAAAGATTGGCAAAGGGCGTCCCGGCTGGCACCTCGAATGCTCGGTCATGTCGATGGACGAACTCGGAGAGAGCTTCGATCTGCACGCCGGTGGAGAAGATCTGATTTTCCCGCATCACGAAAATGAAATCGCCCAGTCGGAATCGCTTACGGGCAAGCCCTTCGCGCATTTCTGGTTTCACGCTCGCTTCCTTTTGGTTGAGGGCGAGAAGATGTCCAAAAGCCTGGGGAATTTTTTTACCCTCCGCGATCTTGTTCTCAGGGGGCACAAGCCTTCATCGATTCGTTATCTGCTGACCTCGGTTCCCTATCGCAATCAACTGAACTTTACTTTCGATGGACTGACCCAGGCGGCGGTTTCGGTCGAGCGCTTGCGAAATTTTCGGTCGCGCCTGACCACGGGCAATTTCTTGCCGGGAGCCAGCCCTGAGATGCAGTCTCTTGCAGCGCAGACCGTCGAACGCATGAAGTCCGCCCTTGACGATGACCTCAACACCGCACAGGCGCAAGCTGCGATCTTCGAAATGGTTCGCCAGGCCAATGCCGCACTCGACGCTGGCGGAATCAGGAAAGATGATGTCCCGCCGTTGCTCGCTGCGTTAGCCAAGTTCGACGAAATCTTCGCCGTGCTCGATGACGACGATGGACCCAAGATGAAGCGCGTCTTCGACTGGGCGCTGAGCGAGGGCCGTGAAAAAAATGTCAGCGAAGAATTGCGCGCGATAATTCAGTCCGGACAGCTTTCGGACGCTGACATTGAAAAGAAGATTGCCGAAATGAAAACCGCCCGCGCAGCCCGCGACTTCCAAGCCTCCGACGCAATCCGCACCGAACTCGCCGAAGCCGGCATCCTGGTAGAGATCACCAAAGACGGCATTCGCTGGCGCAGAAAATGACGTATTCCTAGACTACTGAACCTTCAGTTTGAGGTGTTAAGCTGAACGCTAACTGCTGAGAGCTGCCAGCGTTTTGTGAAATCCTTCGACGAATATCTTCGCGCCGCTGAACAAGCCCACGGACATCTCTGTGCCGGACAGGTTCTCGGTGTGCGCCTCGCCATGCTGGGTCTGCAGAAGCTTGCGATTGACGATCCATATGGGAAAGACCGCAAGCGCCTGGTCACATTTGTTGAGATCGATCGCTGCGCAACCGATGCAGTCGGGGTTGTGACCGGCTGCCGCCTCGGCAAACGAGCTTTGAAGTTCCGCGATTGGGGCAAGATGGCAGCTACCTTTATCGACGTAAGCGCGGGCAAGGCGATCCGCGTCGCTGCCAAAGAGTCCTCCAAAGCTCTCGCTCGCGAAATGCATCCTGAGATCGACAACAAGAACCAGCAGCAGATGCTCGCGTATCGCGAAATGTCCGACGAGGATCTGTTTACGACTCAGTGGGTAAAAGTCGATCTTCCGCCGGAGGAGTTTCCGGGCTACAAGGGTGAGCGGATCGTGTGTGAGCGCTGCGGCGAAGGGATCAACTTTCGCCGGGAGGTTCGGCGCGAAGGAAAAATTCTCTGCCGGTCCTGTACGGGAGAGAGCTACTACCAACCGATTGACTGAGGCTGGCACAGTCCCACTACGCCGCTGTCTCGTACGCGTGCGCGATCCGCAGAATCGTTGACTCATCGAAATGCTTCCCAAGAATCTGCAGCCCAATTGGCAATTTCTCTTTCGTTTGACCGCATGGAATCGAAATCCCGGGAATGCCCGCCAAATCCGCAGTCACGGTGTAGATATCGGCCAGATACATGGCTAGCGGATCATTCGACTTCTCGCCAAGCCGGAATGCCGCGGTCGGACTGGTCGGTGTCACGATCGCATCCACCTTGCGAAATGCTTCTTCAAAGTCGCGCGTCAGCAGAGTACGCACCTGTTGAGCCTTCAAATAGTAAGCATCGTAGTAGCCTGCGCTGAGCGCATAGGTACCGAGCATGATTCGGCGTTTCACTTCGGCGCCGAACCCCTCGTCGCGACTCCGGCGGTACATTTCCGACAGCGTTTTCACGCCCTTCGCACGATGGCTGTAGCGAACCCCGTCGTAACGCGCCAGATTCGAGGAAGCCTCTGCCGTCGCGATCAGGTAATACGTGGGAATCGCGTACGGAGTGTGAGGCAGGGAAACAGGCACAATCTGGCACCCGAGCACTTTGAGCTTTTCAATCGCTGATTCCACGGCCTGGCGGACTTCTTCATCCAAGCCATCACCGAAGTACTCTTTCGCCACTCCGATCTTCATACCGCGCACCGGCTTGTCTAGTTCGGCGACATAATCCGGCACAGGAACGTCGGCCGATGTGGAATCCATCGGATCGCGGCCCGCTATCGTGCGAAGCACAACGGCCGCGTCTTTCACCGTTTTCGCCAGCGGGCCGATGTGATCGAGCGACGACGCGAATGCAATCAGCCCGTACCGCGAGACTCGCCCGTACGTCGGCATCAGGCCCACGACGCCGCAAAACGATGCCGGCTGCCGGATCGAACCGCCGGTGTCCGATCCCAATGTAACGACCGCCATGTCGGCCGCCACCGCCGCCGCCGAACCTCCGGATGATCCCCCCGGCACTCGGCTCAAATCCCGCGGATTCCGCACCGGATGGTATGCGGAATTTTCATTCGACGAACCCATAGCGAATTCGTCGCAGTTCATCTTGCCCAGCACAATGGCCCCGGCAGCTTCCATCCGTGCCACCGCGGTGCAATCGTAGGGAGGAATATACTTCTCGAGAATCTTCGATCCTGCAGTGGTACGCACGCCGCGCGTGCTCATCACGTCCTTGATGCCCACCGGCACTCCGCCCAGAGGCGGTAAAGTCCTGCCCTCCGCCGCCATCCGATCGATGCGATCCGACTGCTCAAGGGCGCGCTCTTTCGACAGGGTCAGAAACGCGCCAATCTGCCCGTCTTCTTTCTGGATGCGTGCATAGTGAGCCTCCGTCAGCGCGAGCGCGGTCGTTGAGCGCTCTTGAATAGCGCAGCGGGCCGCGTCAATCGTGAGTGAGGTCAGATCCATTTGTGGGCCATCGCCAATTTCCTATTGGAGGCTATCGCTCAATGACTTTCGGAACTCGGAAGAAGTCTTCATCCGCATCGGGAGCGTTCGCGAGCGCCTCGTCATGGGGCAAGGACTTCCGCAGCCCCTCGAGAATATCGTCGCGATTCGCGTACGCAAACCGTTCACTGCCCTGTCTCGCGTCGTCAACTCCATATCTGTCCGAGACCTGCGCCATCGGCGGCACGTCGGAAGTATCGAGTTCGTTGAGACGATCGATATAGTCCAAAATCGAATTCAAGTCGCGAAGCATGGCACTGCTCTCCTCACTGCTCAGATCGAGGTTGGCAAGTTCCGCGACGTAGGAGACGTCTTTGTCAGTGACTTTCATACTGGGAAGCGGTCATTCAGCGGCAATCATTAGAGACGGGAACTTGGGGGCTAACCACGAACTCGATCCTGCGCACGCTTTCGACTGTGTATCGATTGATCGCGGCGAGATATCGGTGAGACAGAATCTGCAGTTCGGATCTCCATCCCATATCCGGCACTTCCACGCGCAAGACACCGTCTTCGAAATTCAACGCCTGGGTACGTTCGGCCACTGCCGAACCGCAAACCACCGCCCAAGCCATCAACGGGGCCTGCGCCGGGGGCGCCTGCCGCAAAGATTGCGCAACGATCTTCTCTAGTTCTGATCCAGCCAGCTGCAAGTAAAACTCCTCATCCATGAACCGAACGAAACACGCGGTAGGAACTTTAATTTTAGCACTGTCAAGAAGAAGCCTGCGCCCCGCCTCAGAGCGGAAATTCGCGGAGAACGAACTCCAAGGCCGCGTCTCGCGAACACAGCCTCCCTTCGAGTTGTGCGTCTTCTACCGCCTCCAGAATCTGGCGGAATCTTGGCCCCGGAACGTGTCCCGCTTCAATCAGATCGTCTCCGGTCACCAAAGGCCTGGGTCGAATCTTCTCTGGCGGAATCTCAGAGCGTTTCCGCTGCACGAATTCGTAGGTCGCGAGATTACGATGGCTGGCAAGGCAGTCCGCACGATGCAGCGCGAGATGCTCCTCGAATCCCGGCAACCGAAGAAATCTCTTCAGCGTTGACTCTTTCATCCGCGTCGCCTGCCCGAAGCGCATGTGATTGTCGACGAGTGCGAGAATTTGCTCAGCTTCGTCGTTCGAAAAGCGCATACGCTGGCAAATTTCTTCGGCCATTTTGACTCCCACCTCAACGTGTCCATCGAATCGAATACGATCGGGGGCCACGCGAAATGTCGCGGGCTTCCCTACATCGTGCAGCAAGGCGCCCCACGCCAAAGTCAACGGACAAGGATGCGGCAGGTTTTCCAGCAGCAACAGAGTGTGAACAAACACATCGCCTTCGGGATGAAACTCCCTCGGTTGCGCCACCCCCTTCATGGCCGAAATCTCCGGCAACACTTCTCGCAACAGCCCACTCTCGTCGAGCAGTAGCAACGCCCTGCGAGCGTGCCCTTCGGTCAACATTCGCGTCAATTCATCGCGGACTCGTTCGCGCGAAACAACATGGATCTGATGAGCCAATTTTTGGATCGCCGCAAAGGTCGCTGGCTCGATTTGATATTCGAATCTGGAAGCGAACCGCACCGCGCGCAGCATCCGCAATTTGTCTTCGGCAAAACGTTTTTCCGGATCGCCGATTGTGCGAATAATCCCGGCTGCCAAATCATCGCGCCCGCCCACAAAATCAAGGACTTCCCGGCTCACGGGGTCAAGGAGCATCCCGTTGATGGTGAAATCGCGACGAGCTACGTCTTCTCGTGGATCGCAGCTGAAACGCACTTCGTCCGGATGCCGCCCGTCGGAATAACCGATATCACTCCTGAAGGTCGCCACTTCCACTGCTTTCGCTTGAGAGCTTTGCCCCAGGCTTTCCGAAGACTCCTTCGACGACTGGGGTACGAGTACAACTCCGAACTGCGCTCCCACCGCATAGGTCTCCGGGAAGAGACCCATAACCTGCGCCGACGTCGCGTCGGTGGCGACGTCGTAGTCCTTGGGCTCACGCCCAAGCAGTAGGTCGCGCACACATCCTCCCACCAGATACGCCTGGAATCCGCTCCGGCGCACGGTTTGTACGACCGATGCGGCGTCTTTCATTCCGCTGGAGTCCCATACGTGTTGGATCGAATCAACCATCGGGATTTCTAATAATATAGGCACATGCCCGACACCTACATCCTCGGCATCGAGAGTTCCTGCGACGAGACTGCCGCTGCCGTTGTGCGTTCGGGCGAGCAACTGATGTCGAACGTCGTCGCGTCGCAGATCGCGACCCACCAGCCTTACGGAGGAGTTGTCCCGGAACTCGCCTCGCGAGAACATCTGCGCGCCATTGTTCCGGTAGTCCGCCAGGCTCTGGCAGAGGCGAAACATACTTATGAGTCGGTGGACGCCATCGCGGTGACCCAGGGTCCGGGCCTCGCCGGAGCTCTCCTGGTAGGCATCAGCTATGCCAAGGCTTTAGCCTTCGCGCTCAAGAAACCCCTGATCGCCGTCAACCATCTCGAGGGCCACATTCACGCGGTGCTCCTTGAGGAGAGGCAAAAGGGAAATCCGGACCTGCAATTTCCGGTGCTGGCCCTCGTCGTGTCGGGCGGACACACCCACCTCTACCTCGCTTCTGAAAATAACTCCTCGTGGGCTTACGAGAATATTGGCCACACCCGCGACGATGCCGCCGGCGAAGCCTTCGACAAAGTCGCTAAGCTTCTTGGATTGGGATATCCCGGAGGCCCGGTCATCGACCGCCTCGCGCCGCACGGTGACCCCAAAGCCGTTAAGTTCCCTCCGGCCCAAATCAAGCATCGCGACCGCCGGGGCAGAAACGACGGGAAAGCTGTATCAGCCAACTCCGAACGTCCGCGATTCGATTTCTCTTACAGCGGCATCAAGACCGCCATGTTGCGCTATGTCGAATCGCACAACCTGCAAGAAGCCGTGGAAACACGGCGACAAGCATTGGTGAAGATCGCGAAACCAAAACTCGACGACTATCTCGCTCACACCGACAAGGCCACGCTCGATCTCGTGGCCTCGTTCCAGCGCGCGATCGTTGAAGACCTGGTTGGAAAAACGTTGGCTGCAGCCGAGGCATGCAATGTAGCCACGCTTTTTGTGACCGGTGGCGTTGCCGCGAATCAGGAGTTGCGCCAGACATTTGAGCGCGAGGGCGCCAAGCAGGGCTTACCCGTGTATTTTCCGTCCCGGCCACTCTCGACCGACAATGCGGCTATGATTGCCGCAGCTGCCTATCCCAAGTTCCTCTTGAAAGATTTCGCTGCGATGGATTTTTCGGCGGAAGCAGGAATGCTTCTGCGTTAGAAAGACCTCAGGGATTCGACGCGCTCGCCCGGTGGTGTCGCTCGCACACCTAAATTTAGATCTCGCTCTCCTGCGTACGTTCTTCGATATTCATGTCTTTGAACTCGCTTGATTCGAAGATCTCACCGCACTCCTTGCACTCGACGAACTCAGAGTCCTCGTCGCGGCTAACAATTTGTACGCGAGGGTGCTTGCATGGTGGCTTGACATCTGCGCGTTGCGGAGGGGCGGGTGACTTTGAGGTCATAAATCCGGAAGGGCCCCGGACAGAAGAGGCAGTTTCACCGGAATTTTCCGGTATTTTAGAACGGCTTTGCAGGTTGTCAAGTGATTAGCGGTTACTCTGTCGTGAATTCGTAACACGCCGGTGCCGCCCAAGCCAAACCTGCAGCCGTTGAATTCCGACCATTTTCACCGTATAAAGCTAACCGGCTCAACAGCCTAAAGTTACCGCTGAAACCCCTTTTTCGGCAGTTGCCTGTCCTGACTTGCCGGGACCGGCCGAACTGCCGTAGAATGAAATCCGACGAAAAAGGTCGCTATTATAGGCGACCGAATTGATCGGATTCACGGAACCGGGTTGCTGAAGCTCACTAAAAAAGCGGACTACGCCCTCATGGCAATGAAGCACCTTGCCGAGCGCTCGAGCGAGGGTTCTCGGAGCGCCAAGGACGTGGCCGACGAGTACGGCATCCCGCCCGAGGCGCTGGCCAAGATTCTGCAGCGACTGGCCAAGGCTGGCCTATTGCAATCGCAGCACGGCACGAACGGTGGCTACACTTTGGCACGACCGGCGCACACGATTTCTGCCTTCGAGGTCATCAAGGCGATCGACGGGCCGCTATTCATCACCTCGTGCGTCACGGTGCGCGGCGAGTGCGATCAGAGCGACCGTTGCAATATCCGCGAGCCGTTGCGCAAAGTGAACGAGAGCATTGAAGCCGTACTGAAGCGCATTAAGATTTCGCACATGCGGGAAGAACCGGAAGAAGCTGCGAGCCCGGCCCCCAAAGCGGCTGAGCTGGTTACGATCGGATGAACCGCTAAAGACAGCAGATTCATCAAAGAGATTAACGAAGCAGGAGAGCAATCAATGAGCACGGATGTCAAAATTCCCCAGGCACTATCGCAAACGCACCACGCCAACGCGAAGGGTGTGAAGCTGCCCATCTATATGGACAACCACGCCACCACCCAGATGGATCCGCGGGTGCTGGAAGAAATGCTGCCCTATTTCGTAGAGAAATTCGGCAACTCGGCTAGCCGCAACCACTCGTTCGGCTGGGCAGCCGAAGAGGGCGTCGAGACCGCGCGCGAGCGCATTGCCAAGCTGGTGGGCGCAACCACAAAAGAAATCATCTTCACCTCCGGCGCGACCGAGAGCGATAACTTAGCGATCAAGGGTGTCGCAGAGATGTACCGCGAGAAGGGCAACCACATCATCACCGCGGTTACCGAGCACAAGGCTGTACTCGACACCTGCAAGCGGCTCGAAAAGTACGGATACCGCGTTACCTACATGCCGGTCCAGAAGGACGGCTTGATTGATCTCGATGACCTCAAGCGCGCCATAGACGACAAGACGATCCTGGTGACAATCATGGCGGCCAACAACGAAATCGGCGTGCTGCAACCAGTCGCCGAGATTGGCAAGCTTTGTCGCGAGCGCGGCGTGATTTTCCATACTGACGCCGTGCAGGCCATCGGCAAGGTTCCCGTCGACGTGAACAAGCAGAATATCGATGTCATGTCGATCACGGGCCACAAGCTTTACGGCCCCAAGGGCGTCGGCGCTCTATATGTGCGCCGCAAGAATCCTCGCGTACAGCTCTCTGCGCTCATTGACGGCGGGGGTCACGAGCGTGGTATGCGCTCGGGGACTCTCAACGTGCCCGGAATCGTCGGACTCGGCAAAGCATGCGCTCTTGCACAAGAAGAGATGCCGCAGGAATCCTGCCGGCTCGCCGGACTGCGCAATCGGTTGCGCGACCGCATCATGAATCGCCTCGACGAGACCTACATTAACGGTTCGATGGACCATCGCCTGCCTGGCAACTTGAACATCAGCTTTGCTTACGTGGAAGGCGAATCGTTGTTGATGGGCATCAACGATATTGCAGTTTCCAGCGGATCGGCGTGCACCTCCGCGACGCTCGAGCCTTCTTATGTATTGAAGGCTCTCGGTACGGGCGACGACTTGGCGCACAGCTCGATTCGTTTCGGCATCGGACGCTTCAACACCGAAGCCGAAGTGGACTACGTTGCGGACCGCCTCGTGGAAACGGTCGAACGTCTCCGCGAGCTTTCCCCGCTCTACGAGATGGCAAAAGAAGGCATCAACCTGAAAGACGTGAAGTGGGCGGGAGAAGCGCACTAACTAGCTCACTAAGAGTTTGAATTCAAGAGTTCTGGAGAAAACGAAATGGCATATAGCGACAAAGTCATCGATCACTACAATAATCCCCGCAACGTCGGCTCGATGGACAAGTCAAGCGCCGACGTGGGCACGGGTCTGGTCGGCGCGCCCGAATGTGGCGACGTCATGAAGCTGCAGATCAAGGTCAACCCGAACACCAACGTGATCGAAGACGCGAAGTTCAAGACCTTCGGCTGCGGTTCGGCCATCGCGTCCTCTTCGCTCGCGACCGAATGGGTCAAAGGCAAGACGGTGGATGAAGCTCTCGCCATCAAGAACATGGATATCGTGAAGGAGCTTTCGCTTCCTCCCGTGAAGATCCACTGCTCGGTTTTGGCGGAAGACGCAATTCGCGCTGCAATCGGTGACTGGAAGAAAAAGCAGGAGACGTCAAAACCGGTCGCTGCCGAAGCAAAGTAGGAACGAGCGATCAGGAATGAGCAACGAGCAGTGAGCGATCTTTAGTTTGCTCGCAGCTCGCTGCTCACAGCTAGACCACTATGACGACCGCAACCGAGCAAAACGCGCCCGCAGCCACCGCGAAAGGGATCCAGGTCACGGAAAACGCCTTGGCCAAGGTCCGCATCGCGATGGCCAAGGAAGGCATCTCGCCAGAGCAGGGCGGCTTGCGTCTGGGTGTTCAGGGGGGCGGATGTTCGGGGTTGAGCTACAACGTCCGTTTCGATTCGCAGCCTCGTGAGCGCGACCGCATCTTTCAGTTTGGTGATATACGGGTTTTCGTGGATCCGAAGTCGTTCATCTACTTGCACGGCATGATCCTGGACTATCAGGAAACGCTGATGCAGCAGGGTTTCGTTTTCGTGAATCCGCAGGCTACAAAGTCGTGCGGCTGCGGAACTTCGTTTTCCGCCTGATCGTGTGGCGCGGGCGCCACGCCCGCGGTGTCTGGATCTCGGCGCGATCGTCCTTGCCCAGATATGGCGCCCTGGGGCTCGCACCGGCTAAAGTTTGGACGCGACTCGTGCGCGAGGCAGTGTAAGGAATATACGTGACGACTAAGCCTTCTCTAACCGGTTCTGCTCTAACGACGATTGGCGCGAAGCCCGTTCCAGAGGACACACATTCCTGCTGGTCGTGCGGCTCCATGCGTGCCGCGCGTTTTTGCGATTCGTGTGGAAAGGTCCAACCCCCGGCTCCAGTGGATTATTTCTCGTTCTTCGGTCTCCCGCCGAAGCTTGATCTTGACGTCGCGGTACTCGAGAAGGATTTTTACGAGTTGAGCCGCAGGCTTCATCCCGATCTGAACGCCCGCGCCGGCAGCCAGGAACAGGAGTGGAGTCTGGAACAGAGCTCGCTCCTGAATGACGCCTATCGGACGCTGCGCGACCCGATCAAGCGCACGCAATATCTGCTGCGGCTCGAAGGTGTCGAACTGGAAGAGCAGTCAAAGACTGCAACGGAGCACGCACGAGCCACGGGTGAGACGAAGAAGCAAATCGTCCCGCCAGATCTGCTGGAAGAAGTTTTCGAGCTAAACATGCAGCTCGAAGAACTCAGCATGAACAAGAAGATGGGCGATAACGATTCTTCTCTGACCGACGACATCACGAAGCACAAGCTCGCCCTTGAGGCGAAGAACGAATCGCTGCTCAAGGAACTGCAGGCCTATTGGAAAGAGTGGGACGCGTCAATCGATCACAGCCCTTCGGCGTCCGGCGAGCGAGCTGCAACGATCGGCAAAATGGTGGATGTACTAAACCGCCGCAACTACATCCGCAATCTGGTGAGAGATGTGAATGCGGCGCTTGAGGAATAAATAATCTAGAGATGGCAGCTGATTTCATCGTCGGAATCGATTTGGGCACCACCAATTCCCTGGTGGCATTCATGCAGGGGGAAGTTCCTGTCGTCATCCCTGGTGACGACGGATTGAACCTCGTTCCCTCCGTGGTCGCGCTCGACCAGAATAATCAGCCGGTCATCGGGAACTCCGCCCGCAGGAATCTGATCGAAACTCCGGAACGCGCCGTCTATTCGATCAAACGCCTCATGGGACGCGGTGTCGAAGACATTCAGGACGAACTGAAGCTCTTTCCATTCCGCCTCGCAGATGACATGCAAGCGGGCGAGGTGCTTCGTATCAGGCTCGGTGACAAGACCTTTACGCCTCCGGAGATTTCCGCACTCATTCTTCGTCAACTAAAGCGGAACGCGGAACGCTACTTCGGTGGCCCGGTCACGAAAGCTGTGATCACTGTTCCCGCGTACTTCAACGATGCGCAGCGCCAGGCAACCAAGGATGCTGGCCGCATTGCTGGTCTTGAAGTGCTGCGCCTCGTCAACGAACCTACGGCCGCCTCCCTTGCCTACGGACTCGACAAGAAACAGAACGGCATCGTTGCCGTCTACGATCTCGGCGGTGGTACGTTCGACGTCTCAATCCTCAAGTTGCATGACGGAATATTTGAAGTCATCGCCACCAACGGCGACACGCACCTTGGTGGCGACGATATCGATAATCTCCTGATCACCATCGCACTTGACGACATTCGTGGTGATCTCGGCCTGGATCTCCGCCGCAACGCGGAGGCGGTACAAGCCATTCGTAAGACCGTGATCGACGCCAAGATCGCACTCTCTTCGCAGGCGTCAGTGAAGCTGGACATCGACCTCCCGGGCGGCAAGCGGTACTTGCGCGAGATTACTCGTGAGCAATACGAACAGCTGATTCAGCCGATCATCGATCGCACCGTCGGCCCCTGCAAGCAGGCGCTGAAAGACGCGAACCTGAAGCCCGAGCAGATTGACGAAGTTGTGCTGGTGGGCGGATCGACGCGCATTCCTAAGGTCCGAGCGCTAGTGAAGGAACTTTTTCATCGCGAACCGCACACCGATTTGAATCCCGACGAGGTGGTCGCTCTCGGCGCGGCCGTGCAGGCGAACATCCTTGGCGGTGGCTCCGAAGCCACCGAGAACATGCTTTTGCTCGACGTAACTCCACTGTCGCTCGGCATCGAAGTCGCTGGCGGCGTTACGGACAAGATCATCCTGCGCAACTCGACGATTCCCGCATCCGCCACACAGTTCTATACGACGCAGGTGGATGGCCAGGCCAACGTGGCTATCCACGTTCTTCAGGGTGAGCGGGAACTGGCTAAAGACTGTCGCTCACTCGCCCGTTTCGATCTCAAGGGCATTCCTCCGATGGCGGCGGGCATCCCGCGAGTCGAGGTCAAATTCCTGATCGACGCGAACGGCATCCTGCATGTCTCCGCGCGCGAGCAGCGCAGCGGCAAAGCGGCTGAGATCCAAGTCCAGCCGAGCTACGGCCTGACAGACGAGCAGGTCGAAGGCATGATTCTCGATTCCTTCGACAACGCCGAAGAAGATTTCCGCCGCCGCCAGGTGATAGAAGCGCGAAACGAGACCGCAACCATCCTTGCGGCACTCGAGAAGGGCAAGAAGAGCGCGGCATGGGGCCATCTCACGACTGACGAAAAAAAACAGATTGCCAAAATGGAAAAGGCTCTGGCGTCGGTGAACGCTGAAGATGACTATCGAGCGATCCGCAAGGCGATCGATGCATTGAATCGTGGCACGATGCGACTGGCCGAACTGATGATGGACACTGCGGTCTCGTCGGCCCTGAAAGGCAAGAATATGGACGAGACGGACTTGGGCGAAGGCCCAACCGCCCCGCATCCAATGGCGAAAGCGGAGTTCGAATAACATTTGCACTTTCATTCTGAGCGACGTTCTTTGCTGCGAAGGACCTATGCAACTGGCTGGAAAGTACACGGGTCTTTCGCTCAGGATGACAACAAGATTGAGGTGAGCAATGTCTGAAGAAAAAACCCAAGGCGCGGGAACCGCTACCGAAGAAGCCCCCGGCGAAAACACGGTTCAAGTCACATTCCTGCCCGAAGGCAAAACGGTCCAGTTCGAGAATGGCAAGTTGCCTTATCAGGATCACGGCAAAGAGCAGTCCATTCTTGATGTGGCGTTGAACAATCACATCGCGCTCGACCATGCCTGCGGCGGCAACAATGCCTGTACGACCTGTCACATCTGGGTAAAAGAAGGTGCCGAAAATCTTTCCCCGATGGACGACGATGAAGCCGACCGGTTGGACATGGCCGCCGATCTCCAGTTAAACTCGCGTCTCGGTTGCCAGGCGCAAATCACCAAGCCCGGCAAAGTCGTCGTGGAAATTCCTGCGTGGAACCGCAACTACGTATCGGAAGAACACTGAGAACAAGGTTTCAAAGTTGCAGGGTTGCAAGTCTTCAAGCTCGGATGCGAAACTCTGAAACCTTGCAAAGTTGCAACCCGAGAACTTGAGGAGCACTGAGATGCCCAAGAAACTGACCTGGGACGACGCCGAAGATCTCGGCATCCTGCTTTCCGAGACTCATCCCGAGCTCGATCCGCTTGCTGTTCGCTTCACCGATTTGCATCGCTACGTCACGGAACTGCCCGACTTCGGCGGCGATCCCAAGGCCTCGAACGAAGGCAAGCTGGAAGCCATCCAGATGGCCTGGCACGAGGAAGTACAGGATCGCACCCAAGGCTGATCTGCTTCCAAGAGTACCTGCTGACTTCAACGGCCTCTTTAGCGAATCGCTATGTCTATCTCACGAGGAAACCTGCGTCGGAGAATACGGACAGAATGTTGCTGCGCATGAAGGTATCCGGTTTGCCGTTACCGATCCGTGGGTATTATGCTGACCCTCAGTTGTCCAGTTTGAAACTCTGAACAAACAAAGGGGGAATCATGTTCAAAGTCACTGCGCTTGCTTTCGCAGTTCTCGTCGCTGGCCTTATATGCTGTGCATCAATGGCGCCAGCCCAGGTTTCGGTTGGAATAAACATCGGACCGGCTCCTGTGTGTCCGTACGGGTACTTCGACTATGCCCCATATGACTGTGCTCCTTACGGCTACTACGGGCCTGATTGGTTCGTGGGTGGGGTGTTTCTTGGAGCTGGCCCATGGTTTCACGGCCCTCACGGCTTTTACGGACATGTCGACAACCGCTTTGATCCCCATCACGGTTACGTTGGACCACTGCCGGGGCGCGGGGCGGAGCGCTTCAACCACTTCCAGGCAAACGAGGCGCGAGATGGACGAGGGAACGTAGGCGGCGCTGGCCATGAACCGACGAATGAGCACGCGCTCCCCGGATATCGGGGCGGCGGTCATGCGGGTGGGCACGGCGGCGGGCATCACTAGAGCGCGTTCCGCTTTCGCGATTCGATCCAATCAATCCGGTCTAAGCAAGAGAGAGGTAAGGCGCGGGCTGCGTCTTACCTCTCTCGGGCTGCGCTCCCGAACGAGTAGATGATTGACGGTTGGGCGTCCCGAACCCTTGCGAAGATTCGCGGAAGTGTAACCTGTATGGATGTGGACCACGCGAAGCTACTGGGGCTTAGCGATCTTATCGGCACTTGTCCTTGGTGTCGGTGTGGACCGGGCGTTCAACCGCCAAGGGTCATCGAGCAGTACTACTACCACGGGTCAAACCGACTTGGCCGGAATTGAGCGGTTACATCAGCTCGATGAGCGGGTTACCTTATTGAGCGATCCATCGGCGCTTCAATCCGAGTGGACAAACGATGCTGTGCGGCTCCAGTCCGATGGTCCTGTCGATGTCGGCAAAGCGGCGATCTATGCGACCGACAAACATTCGTTCGCTGATTCTCCCGGTTTCGCGGTGGTGAGTTACAAGCCTGATATCCGGGACGTGCAGGTCGCCGGCGACTGGGCATTCGAGTGGGGATTGTTTGACGCAGGATATCGAGCGTCTGCCGGCAGGCCAGTTGAAGAAGTACACGGAAAACTTCTCAGGATTCTTCATCGCGAAAGCAGCGGTGATTGGAAATTCGCACGCGTGATGGTGGTGTTGAACAGTAACTGAACGGCGTCTCAACCCAGGTCGCCCCTCAGATGCCACGACTCTACTTCCCTGCTTCTTGCATCTTGTAGAACTGCTGCAGCGTGTAGAAAGCGAGTTTGCGCTGGCCTCGATTCGAGATCAGCCCCTTGCGATTGTGATAATCCTGCACGCCCGGAAGCATTCGATTCGGCGAGCGAAAGTCCATCAGTACCCATGGCGTCATGCCCGCCAGGTTCGGCATCCGCTTCGCCATGCCAAGCTGGTGCTGAAACAGATTCTGCTGATACTCCTCCGTCCACCGTTCATCTGGCTCGCCGTGACGTCCGTAAACCGCACCGCCCCCGAATTCACTGACGATCAGCGGCTTGTTCCAAGTCGACTTCCACTGTATTTTGTCGGCATCTTCCGGACGCCCGCCATACCAGCCCAAGTATTCATTCAATCCCAGCACGTCGAGAACGTCGCCAAGCGGATCTGCGAGTGTTCGTTCATCGGGGCCCGTATTCTCAACATGGTTCATGGCGGAAGTAATCAGCCGCGTGGAATCAAGCTCTCGTGCATCTCGCACCAACTGGGTGAGAAATGTCAGGCGCTCAGGCTTGACTGGAGTTTCATTCGACACGGACCACAGAATCACCGACGCGCGATTATGATCTCTTGCAATCTCGTCGCGCAGCTGAGCCTCAGCATTCGCCAGGGTCGCAGGGTTCGTCCAGTCGATATCCCAATAGACCGGGATCTCCGACCAAACCAGCAGCCCCATGCGGTCCGCAAGCCGAATCTCATTCTCGTTATGCGGATAATGCGCAAAGCGCACGAAGTTGCATCCCAATTCCTTCACCCAGCCAAGAAGCGTCTGCGCATCCTCGGGGCTGAAAGCGCGCCCTTCGCGAAACGGCGCTTCTTCGTGTATCGAAATCCCACGCAGGAATATCGGTTTGCCGTTCACCAAAATCTTGCCGCCCTGCACTTCGATCGTCCGAAAGCCAATCTGATCGTGGATCGTATCGCTGCCGCTGGCTAGGACCACGTCATAGAGCTTGGGATGCTCCGGCGACCATAAGTCCAGCTTCGCTCGGACGTGAAAGGTAGCTCGACCCGCCGGGTCGGCGGCAAGCGTTTCCTCCACGCCCGCTTCCGGAATCTTCAGAACGATCTTCTGTCCCGATTGCGCACCGTTCAACTGCACCCATCCGGAGATTTCATTTTCTGAGCCGCGCGCCAACTGTACCCAATAGTCTTGGATAAACACAGACGGCACTTCGACCAGCATCACGTCGCGGGTGATCCCGCCATAGTTCCACCAGTCAAACTTCAGCGCTGGTACGGAGTCAGCGCGGCGGACATTGCTCACCTCGACGATCAGATCGTTCTCGCCCTCCCGCAGCAGCGACGTCGCCTCGAAGTCAAATGCAGTGAAGCCGCCTTCATGATCTCCCAGCTTCTCGCCATTCAAGTAGACGGAAGCTATATAGTTCACCGCTCCGAAGTAAACGAAGACTCGCGAGTTCTCGCGCTTGTGATAGTTGAACAAGCGCCGGTACCACACGGGCCCCTCATATAACAGCAACGACTCGCGCTGTGTGTTCCAGTCTCCCGGAACATTCATCAGAGGGGACGCATCGAAGCTGTATTCGACGCGGTCACTCTTGTCTTTCGGCTTCTGGTCCCGAAAAAAGCCTGCTCCCTTGCCGTTATCAAATGGGTCCACGATCGCTTGCCACGATCCGTTGAGACTCACCGTCGTCCGGCCGGACACGTTCGCAATCAGCGTGGAGGGAGCGGAAGCTGCAAACGCGCATCCCGCAAGGAACAGTACAAGCAGCCAGCGTTTCATGTGGAACCTCAGAAGCAGCCCATACTAGTGATCAAGGAGATTGGTCGTCAACGCACGTCGAGAGGCTTGCTCGAGTTTAAATTTACAACTTCATGACAAACCATCCGGATCGCGAGCTTATCTTAACTTTCAATAACGTGGGCTCGCGAGGAATCGCGGGTTCTTCTCTCTCCGGCAAAACTGCAAAGGGCACGGCGACCTATGCCGTGCCCTCATTCTTTACTCCTTTAAGTTCTCGCTTATCTGGCCGGAACCGCCGCAGTTTCCTCCACGTTCGCCTCACGCAAGAACTTGGCGGCTTCTTCGGGTGGCGTCGGATTGATATAGAAACCGGTGCCCCATTCGAATCCCGCGGTCTTGGTCAGCTTCGGCATGAACTCGATGTGCCAGTGATAGTGATCGTTCGTCGGATCCTGCGCCGGGGAACTGTGGATCACCAGGTTGTAGGGAGGATTGTCGAGCACCCGGTCGGCCCGGCCGAGCAACTCCTTCAACGCGCGCGCCAGATTTTCGAACATGTGCGAAGACGAGTTCTCAAACGCCGATTCGTGTTGTTTGGGCAAAATCCAGGTTTCAAACGGAAAACGCGGGGCGTACGGCGCCAGCGTCAGGAAGTTTTCATTCTCCGCCACGACGCGCGTGCCGCCGTCCATCTCCTGGCGGATGATGTCGCAGAACACACAGCGCTCCTTATAGAGGAAATATTGCTTCGCCCCTTCGAGCTCCTGCGTCACGTTGATGGGCAAAATCGGCAATGCGATGAGCTGCGAATGAGAATGCTCGAGCGAAGCCCCAGCCGCTTCCCCATGATTCTTGAAGATCAGGATGTACTTGAACCGCCGATCTTTCTTCAGATCCAGAATGCGATCGCGGAAGGTCCATAAAACGTCTTCGATCCGCTTTGGTGGCAACGTCGCTAAGTTCGCAGTGTGGTCGGGAGTTTCGATGATGACCTCGTGCGCCCCGATGCCGTTCATCCGGTCAAACATGCCCTCGGCCTGCCGGTTCAGATTGCCTTCGATCCCCAGGGCCGGAAACTTGTTGGGCACAACACGCACAGTCCATCCCGGGGTATCGCGTTGTGGCGGGGGCCCTCCGTTCGGGTTCGGACGGTATGCCTGAATCTCGGGCGGCGTCTTGCTCTCGTTGCCGTAGCAGAAGGGACAGAATCCCCCCTTGATCTTCATGTTCTCGCGTACAAAATCGGTTGGGCGCTTCGCACGATCCGTCGAAATGATGACCCAACGTCCAACAATAGGATCTTTTCTCAGTTCCGGCACGTTACTGATTCCTTTCCAGGGGGTAAGGCAAACTTCATATTTTAAGCCGCCAGGGAGGCGTTCCGAAAAACTTCAAAGTGCGGGCGGGATCCTCGACCGGCATAGTATACGCTTACAATATCGAACCTCCACTGGCACGTTGGTGCAAACTGTCGCACATAATCCCGCGCGACCTGAGCCACTTCCCGCCTCTTATGACGGTCCACGGCCGCCTCCGGCGTCTTCACGTCTCGCGACGTTCTCGTTTTAACTTCAACAAAACAAAGTATATCGCCGTCCCACCCGATCAGGTCGATCTCACCTCGGTAACGCGGAGATCGAAAGTTGCGAGCCACCATGACATACCCGAGACCGCGCAAGTGGAAGTAAGCGTCTTCTTCTCCTCGTGCACCCGTCCGCTGGTGCTGAGGTCTTTTG
The DNA here is from genome assembly GCA_963700225.1 of uncultured Acidobacteriota bacterium. Classification (GTDB taxonomy): domain Bacteria; phylum Acidobacteriota; class Terriglobia; order Terriglobales; family Acidobacteriaceae; genus Sulfotelmatobacter. Next base: position 1,646,174 of record CAVOWU010000002.1, on the reverse strand, counting down.
TCGGCTGGCAGCAGCCCATGGGCAAGCCAATCCAATGATCGAATGACCAAGCGCGTGAACCCGGCGGGAAGCAATAATTCCACAGGTCAGAGTACGGAAATGATTGATGGCGGGATGTGACCCAGCGCACAACAGGGGGTCTTATAAGATCCATTTTCCCAAATCAGGAACACTCAACAAACGAGGACTCCCACGGATGAAATTCCTGATATCCGTGGGAGTCCTCGTAAATCCGTGCGAGCGGTTCTTACCTAAGAGCCGACAGTCTTGATGCACTCTTCCAGCACGTCCACCGCGACGTCAGCTTCCTCTTTCGTGACAATCAGGGGGGGACACAGCCGGACCGTGCTTGGACCGCATCCGAGGAATAGGATTCCGCGCTCGAACGCCATCTCGACGATCCGATCCCGCTCGGCGGCGCCGTACTCCTTCGTGACTTTGTCTTTCACAATCTCCACGCCGATCATCAACCCGCGCCCGCGGATGTCACCCACCAATTTCAGCTTCGAAGGCCAGTCCGCCATGCGCTTCATGATGTGATTTCCCACTTCGGCTGAGTTCTCGAGCAGGTGCTCTTTCTCGATCACATCGAGAGTCGCCAGGGCGGCAGCCACGGCAACCGGATTCCCGCCGAACGTTGACGCATGGGAACCGGGAACCCAGTCCATGATTTCGGCGCGCGTCATCGTGATGCCGAGAGGCATGCCTGAAGCGATTCCCTTCGCCATGCAGACCATATCGGGCTGAACTCCAGTATGCTCCACCGCCCACCACTTTCCAGTGCGCCCGATGCCGCTCTGTACTTCGTCCACCACCAGCATGATGCCGTGGCGGTCGCAGATGCGCCGCAGCTCCTGCATGAAGATCTTTGGTGCGACAACGTATCCGCCTTCACCCTGCACCGGCTCAACGAAAATTGCGGCGACTTCTTCGGGAGCGAGCGTCGTCTTGAACAGTTTTTCTTCGATGAAACGCGCGCAGCCAAGCGCGAAGTTATCTGCCTCCTGCGTCCCGCCCACACATCCGCGGTACACATCGGGATAGCGCACGTGCGTTACGCCGGGAACGAGAGGAGCGAATCGCCGCTTCTGCTGCGGCTTCGAGGCGGTCAGTGAAAGCGCCCCCATCGTGCGCCCGTGAAAAGCGCCAAAGAACGCGATCGCTTGCTGTCGCTTGGTATGATACCGCGCCAGCTTCAGCGCACACTCAACTGCCTCCGCGCCCGAGTTTCCATAGTAGAAACGGTGCGGTCCGGGCATGGGCGCGATCTTCGACAGCCGCGCCGCCAGTTCCACCATGTTTTCGTAATAAAAATCTGTTCCCGACATGTGGATGAGTTCACCCGCCTGCTTCTGAATGGCAGCGACCACTTCCGGATGGCAATGGCCGGTAGAAGTCACGGCGATACCAGCGGAAAAATCGAAGAACTCGTTGCCATCGACGTCGGTCACGACGATCCCGCGCCCGCTCTTTGCAACCAGTGGATACGAACGGGTATACGAGGGCGAAATGTATTTCTCATCGCCCTCGAGCACGCGCTTGGCGTTGGGCCCGGGCAGGGCGGTCTTGATTCTTGGCTTCCGAACTTCGGAACCGATGGTTGCTGTCATGGTTTGTGCGCTCATGAAATCCTCCGTAAGGCAGTAGCCGCCGGTTCGCGGCCAGTTGTCATTGAATCGGACCTCGGGTGCAGCTCAGGTTCAAGCGTGCTCGCTTTCAGATGAAAGCGGCCAAGGCGAATCAGGCAGAGGATGGATTAGTCGCTACCGAAGAGGCTGGGACGAAGACGCGAGGGCAAGTTGGCCCGATACCGCCGCGGACAAACCAGGCAGTGCAGCCAGCACTCCGGCAAATGCGAGTTGGGATTCTTTTGCAGCATCGCAGGCGGTCGACATCACTAGCTCATTATAGCGGGAAGCGGGGGCTAGCGTAACCCCCTAAAGTAACGCAGAGGTTTCAATAATCAGGACAAGGGGCGGGTATCGCTGCCCGTCGCCAGGTCGAAGGTGAGTCCGCCGCAGATCAGCGTGCTACAAGCAACCCTTCGTGCGCAACGGACATATAACTTGGTGAACCAGACGAGGTGCGTTATGTCGCTGGCCTGTCTCCTGTTCGTCGCATCCGTTACTTCTATGGCCTGGGTCTCGGCCCAGGAATGCCCTCCGCACCCGGTGTCTCCATCTCAAATCGAGGCTCCGATCCGCGATATCACGTTCAGCAACGACTCCCTATTGCCGCAAGAGGACGAGGATCAAATCGTGCGACTGGCCCGCGGGATGATGATCGACCGCAACGCTCTGGCTCACGGGATGTCAATGGTCGCTGACGAAACCGCTGAGAGGACACGCGTCAGTTTCCAGAACGAAGGCTACTTCAAGGCTGAGATCGGCGCAGAAGCGGTGGAGAAAACCGATGACCCGGGGCAATACAACATTCTGGTTTCGGTTCGTAAAACCGGCCCGCAGTACCGGCTCGATGAAATCCGCTTCGCCAATGCCACCTATTTCCCAACCCAGCAACTGCGTGACCTCTTCCTCATTCAGCGTGGCGAAATCTTCAGCCGCTCGAAAATCGCCAAAGGGCTGGACGCGCTTCGACGCCTCTACGGCTCTCAGGGCTACATCAACTACACGGGAGTGCCGGAAACAGATTTCGAGGACGAAACCCGGATCGCAAACCTGACTGTCAACGTCGATGAAGGTAAGCAATTCCGTTTGCGCCACGTTGATGTTGTTGGCGTAGATCCTGAGACAAAGGCGAGAGTGCTTGATGAGTTCGCACTCAAGGCAGGCGACGTTTACACATCGGAGGGGTGGGAACGGGTCTCCCGGAAATTCCCGGATCTTGTCCAGAATCCCAATCCCGACGCCTTAGACAAGCGACTGGATGAAGAGAACGCATTGGTAGAGGTGGTGCTCGATTTCCGTCCGCATTCCATTTGTACCGGGGAGCCCTACTCTGGTCCGGAGATGCTCGAAAGCTCGACCAATTTTTGACTTCCCGACTCTCCCGCCTTAGCATTGCTCACCACGGACGGGATCTTTCTTTGCTCGATCAGACCATCTCTCACTACCGGATCATCGAGAAACTCGGCGGCGGCGGTATGGGTGTGGTCTACAAAGCCGAAGACACCCGTCTCGGACGCTTCGTCGCTCTGAAGTTTCTTCCCGACGACCTCGCCCAAGATCATCAGGCGCTCGAGCGCTTCCGCCGTGAAGCCAAAGCCGCCTCAGCCCTGAACCATCCCAACATCTGCACCATTTACGACATCGGCGAGGACGGCGGACGCACCTTCCTCGTCATGGAATTCCTTGACGGCATTACCCTCAAGCATCTGATCGGCAACCGGGCGATGGAATTGGAGACCATCCTGTCCCTGGGCATCGAGATCGCCGATGCTCTCGACGCCGCCCACGCCGGAGGCATTGTCCACCGCGATATCAAGCCTGCAAATCTCTTCGTAACCAAGCGTGGACACGCGAAGATTCTCGATTTCGGTCTCGCCAAGGTGAAATCGGGCTCGCGCGATTCGGCAGCCGTTCCTGATGTCACCGCTCCCACCGCCGTAGCCACCGAAGAGCATCTCACCAGCCCAGGTTCTGCCTTGGGCACTGTCGCTTACATGTCGCCCGAGCAGGCCAAGGGAAAAGAACTCGACCCTCGAAGTGACCTCTTTTCCTTCGGAGTCGTGCTCTACGAGATGTCCACCGGAGCTCTCCCATTTCGCGGGGAAACCTCAGCCTTGATCTTCCAAGCGATCCTAGATCGCGCCCCAGTTTCTCCCGTTCGCCTGAATCCCGACCTTCCCCCAAAGCTCGAGGACGTCATCAACAAGGCATTGGAAAAAGACCGCAATTTGCGATACCAAAGCGCCGCCGACATTCGCGCCGACCTGCAGCGTCTCAAGCGCGACACTGAGAGCGGCCGGGCTGTCGCCACGAGTTCTGGCTCCGTGCCGGCAGTTCAGGAGCCGCCGCTGCCAGCGGCTCCGAGCGCGCCATCCGCTGCGGCTATATCACACGCTCCGGTTTCCACTCCTTCGTTGCCGGCAGTGACATCCTCATCGCTCGTAAGCGCAACAACCGCGCCAAGAAAACGGCGGAAGTTTCTCATCGCGGCGGCCGTAGTGCTAATCGCAGTTCTCATCGCCGGCGGCCTGTTCTTGCGCTCGAAACAGTCCTCCAAGCTAACCGAAAAAGACAGTGTTCTCCTAGCCGACTTCGTCAACACCACGGGCGACGCCGTTTTCGACGGCACGCTGAAGCAGGCGTTGGCCGTTCAGCTGGAACAATCGCCATATTTGAATATCGTTCCCGAGTCCAGAATTCGCGAGGCTCTGCGCTTCATGGGCAAGCCTGCCGACGAGCGCATTACCAACGACGTTGCTCGCGAAATCTGCCAGCGTCAGGGTATCAAAGCCATGCTGACAGGAACCATTGCCAGCCTTGGAAATCATTATGTGGTAACACTTACGGCCCTCAGCGGGTCAACCGGGGATGTGCTCGCTCGCGAGCAGGTCGAAGTCGACAGCAAGGAGCAGGTGCTAAAGTCGCTCGATAAGGCAGCATCCGATCTTCGCCAAAAGATGGGCGAATCTCTCGCCTCAGTGCAACAGTTCGCCACTCCGCTGGAACAGGCCACGACTTCATCCCTGGAAGCTCTGCAGGCCTTCAGCCTCGGCCACGATGAACATCAGAAGATGCAAGAGGATGCGGCCCTGCCCCAACTGAAAAAAGCGGTGGAATTGGATCCAAATTTCGCTATGGCTTACGCGACGCTCGGAGTCGTTTACGGCAATACAGGTCACAATACGGAAGGTGCCCTGGCGATTAAGAAAGCCTATGAACTCCGCGATCGCGCCAGCGAGAGGGAGAAGCTGTATATCCAAGCGCACTACTACGCAGCGGTCACGCTCGACGCCCAGAAGGCCATAGCGACCTATGCCGAGTGGCGCCAGACTTATCCGCGCGATACGACGCCCTATGACAACGCTGCTCTCCTTTACTCACAGTTGGCGCAACCTGAAAAAGCACTCGACCTCGCGAGTCAGGCGCACCGCATCAATCCACACGATGTTTATGCTTATGACAACATGGCCTCGGCCTATCAGGCCCTGAACCGCTTCGATGAAGCCAAAGGCATCGCAGAAGAAGCCATAGCAGACAAATCCGACGGGATCGGCGTTCACTTCGTGCTCATCGATCTCGCCCACATCCGCGGTGACCGCCCCGCCTACGAGCATGAACTGGAACTGGAAAAGGGCACATCCAACGAACCTTTCCTGCTTCTCTTTCATGCGGCCTGGCAGGCCGCCGAGGGCAAGGTCAAGGCCTCGCACGAACTGTGGCAGCGCGTTCAACAGGAAGCCAGGAGTGCGGGTGCCAAGGACCTCGCCGCCTCCTTGCTGACCTTAGAAGCTAGCAATGACGCCTTGCTCGGATACCCGGCGGATGCCCGGCGGAAAGCTTCTCAGGCTCTCGAGCTGTCGAGCGACCCGGAGGCCGTTACCGGTGCTGCCGCAGCTTTAGCCGCCGCCGGCGACCTCCAAAAATCGGCGGCCATCCTCGAAGCCGCCGGGCGCGAAGTTCCCGAGAATCAGTTCATTCAGCTAGTAGCCATCCCCTTCGCACGAAGCATTCAACAGATCGAGAAAAATCAGCTCACAGAGGCGATCAGCACGCTCGAGACTCTTCGCCCCTACGAACTGGGAACGGGTCCGCGCGGCGCAGGTGTGGGTCCCATTTCTTGGCGCGGCACAGCCTACCTCAAGATGCACGATGGCACGAAAGCTGCGACCGAATTTCAACGCATTCTCGATCATCGTGGAGCGGCTGGCTTTGCCTTGGAATATCCCTTGGCGCACCTCAATCTCGCTCGGGCCTACGCACTTCAGGGTGACAACGCAAAAGCAAGAACGGCCTATCAGGATTTCTTCGCCATCTGGAAAGATGCGGACCCCGACATTCCAATTCTTACGACGGCCAGATCAGAATACGAAAAGCTGAAGTAACCATTCTCCGCAACGCCTCGCAACCTCTGCTCAATTTAGAATCGAAGTCGGGGCCGCTCTCGTCCAACGTTAGTAGTTTTCGCCTGTTATTCTCCTGAAGCGATGCACTCTGCTCAACACCCAAGCCGATGGATGGTGATTCTTGCCTTCGGACTGGTGTATCTGTTCTGGGGCTCGACCTACCTTGCCATCGACATAGCCGTGCAGACGATCCCTCCCGCGCTCATGTGCGGCTTGCGATTTTCTGTCGCTGGCGTTGTGATGCTCGCCGTCTGCGCCGCCACCGGACGCAAGGTCTTCTACTCTCCGCGGCAGATCGCGCTCGCAGCCATCGTTGGCCTGCTACTTCTCATGGGAGGCAATCTCACTCTCTCCTATGCCGAACTCGCCGTCTCTTCCGGTCTGGCAGCGCTCATCATCGCGATCACTCCACTCTGGTTCTTGGTGCTAGACCAGCTTCTTTTGGGCGACCATCATATTTCTCGCCGGGGCAAAGCGGGACTCGCTCTCGGCATTGCGGGTTTATTCGTCCTGGTCTGGCCTCAGCTCCGCGCAGGCAGTCTCGGACGCCGCGAACTCATCGCCTCGATCAGTCTGATCGGAGGTTCATTCAGCTGGGCGCTCGGCTCGGTACTCTCTAAACGATGGCAATCCGGGGTAGATGTCTTCAGCGCCACGGGATGGCAAATCGTCGCGGCTGGCGTCGGCAACTTCGTCTTCGCACTCTTCGCGGAAGACCTTCACCACGTCAACTGGACTGCCCGTGGCCTCGGTGCCGTTGCTTACCTGGTTGTTTGTGGCTCATGGATCGGATACACGGCCTACATCTGGCTGCTGGAGCACGTCCCCACGTCAAAGGTATCTACATACGCTTATGTCAACCCGGTGGTTGCCGTTTTTCTCGGCTGGTTGATTCTGCATGAACGTGTGGACCGTTTCATCCTGATGGGAAGCGCAATCGTCGTCCTATCGGTCATCCTCGTCACCAGTGCGAAGGTGAAAGAGAAGGCGGTTGCCGGGAAACTCCCAGCAGTAGAGACGGCAGGCGACTAAGTTCAGGGTTTTCAGTTCTTTGGCGAGGCGGCCGATTTGAGCCCGGTTTTGGCTTTAGTAGGGAAGACCTTTACTTTGCCTCATCTTCCTCTTCAGCATCATTTACAAGGTCCACTACATGCCCTCGAATCGCAAATGTTTGCTTCTCGCCGGTCGCTGATTGAAAGCTGACGCGCACTGGAGCCCTCTGCCAATCGGGCGCGGGACAAGCCGAATCAGGCATCGCGTCATCAGGCACACCCTCGGAGAGCGGCTTTTTCAAGACCGGTTTACGGCGGCTGAGCTGCGCCACGATTTCGTAGGTCTTCTTCCCGTCGTCGTTAACTCCGCAGTACGCCACATAGTCCCGATACCAGACGGAAGGCGAATACAAAACATCGAACTCCGGCAGGTTGACTGTAGACACATGGCCCGTCAGACGATCGACCAGCAACCATCCGCCGCGCTGCCACTGCCAGCGCGGTAGGGAGTCCTCCGGAAGGCTGTCGTTCAAGCGAAACACACGCCGCACAACAAATAGCCGATCCGTAACCTCATGCGGCGATCCCAGGATGTACTCTTTCACGCGCCCGTCGATCACCAGGGCCCGAATCTTAAGCGGAACCGATGATTCTGCCGACCCTGGAAACCACTGGACCACCGTCCACTTCCCAAAGTTGATGACGTGAACCTTAGGGGCTGCATCCGCCATCGGGCTGATGAGAAGAAGCCACAAAAAACAACCGACCACGCGAAAACTCACGCTCCGTCGCATACCCGAGAGTAGACACGAACTCATCCCAAACACAAGGTCGCCAGTCACATACGCAAAACATGGGGTACCGAAGTGGGAATAGCAAAGTCTTCTAACCCGTGTTACTGTTCCAAAAACTTGGCATCATCCAAGCGAAGGAAGAAAAATAGCGGTAAAATTACGACTGTAGATAAACGATTTTTTCATGAGCCTCACCTCCCCTTTCCGTAGCCCGCGCTCGACTGCCCGGACAACTTCGAATGGGGAAGCCGCTTCTTACCCAGACATGGGAGATCTTCTACCAAGGCGTCGTGGCTCGCGTATTCTGGTCGTCGACGATCAGCCGAGCATCGCCGGACTGATGAGCCAGTTGCTCACCATTCGGGGATACGATGTCGTCACCGCCGCCAGCGCCGAACAGGCGGAGGCCGAGATCCGCCGCCAGCTACCCGATCTCATCCTCTCCGATGTGATGATGCCAGGTAAGTCGGGTTACGACTTCTGCCGCAGTCTCAAAGACAATCCCGCCACGCGCCTGATTCCCTTTGTCCTGATCACGGGCCTCAGCGACAGCAGTGACAAAGTGCGCGGCATCGAGGCCGGCGCCGATGACTTCCTGAATAAGCCGGTTCTCGCTGAAGAACTCATCGCCCGCGTCAAGTCTCTCCTGCGTCTCAAAGAATTCACCGATGAGCTCGAAACCGCGGATTCCGTCCTTTGCACGCTCGGACTGATCGTCGAAGGCCGTGACCCCTACACGGAGGGTCACTGCGAGCGGTTGTCTGTTCATGCTGTCGAGCTCGGCCGTCACCTTGGCATGGACGGAGATTCGCTCATCGCGCTGAAGCGTGGCGGATACCTCCACGATCTCGGCAAGATCGCCGTGCCCGATGAAATTCTTAAGAAGGGCAGCGATCTCACGCCGGCCGAGTGGGAAGTCATGAAGCTCCATCCCATTACCGGCGAGAACATCTGCAAGCCGCTGCATTCGCTCGGGCTTGTACTCCCTATCATCCGTCATCATCACGAACACTCGGATGGATCCGGCTATCCTGACGGATTGACCGCTGCAGAAATTCCAGTGCTCCCGAGAGTCTTGCAGGTCGTGGACGTCTACGACGCGCTTCGCACCGCTCGCCCCTACAAAGCACCTCTCACTCATGAGCAAGCGGCACAGACCATGCGAGAAGAAGCCGGCCGCGGCCTCTGGGATGCGGAGCTCGTTGCCGAATATTTTTCCATGCTCGAGCAAAAACGCCAGGTGGCGTGAGACAGTCCTCAGCGAACGCGCAGGGAATTCTGATTTCCGCAAGTCGCAAATCACAAAGTACAATGGAATAGGACGGTTTCTTGCATTTGAATGCGGATGCCCCAGCGTTAATAGGGCTGTGAACAGAAAGCCGAGAACCGAGATTTTCCCTTGCCGCCTACTTACAGCATCGTCATTCCGGCCTACAACGAGAGTGCCCGTCTCGGAGCAACCCTCGAAAGCGTCCTGTCTTACGTCCATGCCCAGGGTTGGGACGCCGAAGTCATTGTCGTGAACGACGGCTCCCGGGATAACACCGCAGAAATTGTTCGCGATTTTGCAGTCAAAGATCCCATTCTTCGGCTGGTGGAGAATCCCGGGAACCGCGGTAAAGGATTCAGTGTGCGCAACGGCATGCTCCACGCCCACGGCCGGATCGTTCTCTTCAGCGACGCCGACCTGTCCTCGCCGATCGAAGAAGCGCCGAAACTTTTCGCGGCATTGGAAGAAGGCGCCGATATCGCCATCGGCTCGCGCTGGCTGCGCGCCGAAACCCAAACCCAGCGGCAACCCTTGCACCGTCAGCTGTTCGGCCGCATCTTCAACCTTCTACTGCGAGTTGCTCTGGGACTTCAGTTCAAAGACACACAATGCGGATTCAAGGCATTCAAACAGCCGGCAGTCCAGGCGATCTTTCCGCTGCAAAAAATTGAGCGCTGGGGATTTGACCCGGAGATTCTTTTCCTGGCACGCAAGTTCGGTTTCAAAGTAAAGGAAGTCCCAGTCGCATGGGGACATAGCGGCGGAACTCGCATCAACCCTCTGATCGACGGCTCACGCATGGTTCAGGAGATTCTGCATATCCGTTTGAATAACCTGACCGGAAAGTACCAACGCGAGCCCGCTCCCACCGTACCGATACCGGAGCCCCTGCCGACCGTTCGCCCTGCCGAACTGAAACGCACAGGCTCCGGCAATTCTTAAGTCTGACTCTTAAGTCTGCAAATGAGAAATTAAATCTCAGATGGATTAGAGACTCGAATCAGAAGACATTCGCTGAATGTTTTCCTTCGTGAGGCTTCGTACCCTTTGCGGTTGAAGTTTTTCTACGCGGAAGCCCGAATCTGCTCCACGACCCTCTGCCCCATCTCAGTCGTCGAAATTGCGGACTGTCCTTTCGCCAGGTCGACCGTGCGCGCACCCTTCGACAAAACAGCAGACACGGCCTCCTCCACCGAACTCGCTTCCCGTTCCAACTGAAACGAATGCCGCAACAACATCGCCACCGACAGGATCGCTCCGAGTGGATTCGCGATTCCCTTCCCGGCGATATCCGGCGCTGACCCGTGGACCGGCTCATAGAGCCCAACTGGGCCTCCAATGCTCGCCGAGGCCAACAGTCCAAGCGAGCCCACCACTCCGCCCGCCTGATCCGAGAGGATATCTCCAAACATATTCTCAGTAAGCACTACATCGAAATCCGCCGGCCGCTGCACCAGCAACATCGCCGCCGAATCCACGTACTGATGCCCGAGCTTGACCTCGGGATAATCCTTTGCGATCCGCGTTACCACATCCCGCCAAAGGCGAGAGCACTCCAGCACGTTTGCCTTATCCACCGAAAGAACTTTCCGCTTCCGTTTCATCGCCAGATCAAACGCTACGCGCGCGATGCGTTCGACCTCATGCTCCGCATAACGCATGGTATTGACCGCAACGCGTGAGCCCGCTTCGCCCTCGATCGAACGCGGCTGCCCGAAGTAAGCACCTCCGAGCAATTCGCGAACGATCATAATGTCGGTTCCGCGCACCACTTCCGCCCGCAGCGGTGAACAATCCTCAAGCGCCGGAAAAAATACCGCTGGACGCAGGTTCGCGTAGGCTCCCAGTTCGCGGCGGATCCTCAACAGTCCTGCCTCGGGCCGCAGATGCCCAGGATTCTGATCGAATGCCGGGTTCCCCACCGCCCCCAACAACACTGCAGACGACGACAGGCAAGCCCCAATTGTGTCAGCAGGCAACGGGTCATTCACCGCCGCCAGCGCGGCGCCGCCAATCAGCTTTTGTTGGAGTTCAAGTTGATGACCAAAGCGCGCGGCCACGGCTTGTAAAGCAGCCACAGCCTGATCGGTCACTTCCGGCCCAATCCCATCCCCGGGCAAAACAGTAAGGTTCAATTTCATTTTGTATTTTGATCAATGAGGAATTTGGTAATCGGCAATTCTATTCGGGAAAAAAGAAAGCCGCCACTAAAGGCGGCTCTAATGACCGAATCCCTGAATCACACAATCTCTACACTCCCCAAAGATAATCTTCCTGCTGGGTTTGCTCGTGATGGGACTCGCCATGAACCGGCAACGGCACTCCGAAGGCGTTCGCCTGTGCCGCGACGGCAAATGTCTTTTCTGGCTCACTGGTCGAGGCATTCACGACGGCCGCATTCGCAGGAACGATCGGCTCGATCAGCGGAGTCGCCGAACCCGACGGCTTGTGAGTGTCGCGGATCAGCTCCAGCAGGTGATGATCTTCCACGTGCTTGATCTTATCCGCCAGCCGTACGAATCTCCGGTACACGTCATCCAACGCCCGCCGGTCAAACTGATACCCGAGCTGTTCGCAACGGATGCTCAGAGCGTGCCGTCCGGAATGCTTGCCCAGGACAAGTTTCGAATCGGGCACACCTACCGACTTTGGCGTCATGATCTCGTACGTAAGTGGATTCTTCAGCACTCCGTCCTGATGAATACCTGCCTCGTGCGCGAATGCGTTACGCCCGGTAATCGCCTTGTTCGGTTGGACCGGCACGCCGGTGATCTCACTCAGCATCTGGCTGGCCGCGAAAATCTGCTCGCCGATCACGCCTGTCTCGTACGGATACCGGTCGGGCCGCACTCGCATTGCCATCACAATTTCCTCCAGCGATGCATTGCCCGCCCGCTCCCCGATCCCATTGATCGTGCACTCGACCTGGCGAGCTCCCGCCGCGACTGCGGCCAGGGCATTTGCCACCGCCATGCCCAAATCGTTGTGGCAGTGCGCCGAGATCGTCACATTTTCGATTCCTTTGACTCGCTGCCGGATCGTCGTAATCAACTCTCCGAACTCGGAAGGAATCGTGTACCCAACGGTATCGGGAATATTCAGCGTGGTCGCCCCCGCTTCCACTACCGCATCCAACACCCGGCATAGAAAATCAGGATCGGTTCGAGTCGCATCTTCCGGCGAAAATTCAACATCGTCGCAGAGCGACTTGGCAAACTGGATCGCTTCCCGCGCCTGCGCCACACACTGATCCCGCGTTATGCGCAGTTTGTATTGAAGGTGAATGTCAGATGTAGCCAGAAATACGTGAATCCGCGGACGGGCCGCGCCTTTCAGCGCCTCCCACGCGCGGTCGATATCCGGACGGCAGGCTCGGGCCAAGCCCGCAATGACCGGACGCCGTATCACCGAGGCAATCGCCTTCACCGACTCAAAGTCACCCTCCGAGGCGATGGGAAACCCGGCCTCGATCACATCCACGCCGAGACGGTCCAACTGATGCGCCAGACGCAACTTCTCTTGCTGGTTCATGCTGCAGCCAGGAGATTGTTCCCCGTCGCGAAGAGTCGTATCGAAGACCGTAATGCGCGCTTGCTCTACACTCATGGAATGATTTCCTCGTAGCCCGGCATGCCGCCGGCTGTCGAAGCGAGAACGCCTCGGCAGGATCACCAGCCCGATCGGATGATCCCCTCTATGGTAGAGATTCTCCGGATAGAAGCAAAACTTATATTTCTTTACTAATCATTAGATGGTCTTCTACTATAAGTAACGCTAATACTCTGTCGACATTCAATTAAAGGATCCCCATGGACCTTTCCCAACTGGAAGTCTTTCTCGCCGTCGCCCGTGAGCGCCGCTTTTCGCGCGCCGCGGAAAAGCTTTTCCGCACGCAATCGGCCGTCAGTCAAACCATCCGCAAGCTGGAGGAGGAGCTCGGCGAGGCCCTCTTTGACCGTTCTTCCCGGGAGGGCGTTCTCACCGACGCGGGCAAGGTGCTCTACGAGTACGCCGAGAAGTTGATCAATCTCCGAACTGAAGCTGCCGAATCCCTTTCTGAGCTTCGCGAACTGCAAAAAGGCAAACTCGTCATCGCCGCAAATGAATTTACAGTACTTTATCTTCTGCCGGTCTTAGCCGAGTTCCGCCGCCTGCATCCGATGATCAGGATCACGGTCGAGCGCGCGCTGGGCAGCCACATCCCCGACGACGTCCTCCGCTACAACGCGGAATTCGGCGTGCTCTCATACGAGCCCCAGGAGAGCAGCCTGCATTCCGTTGTTGTGTTTCTCGACGAACTCGTGTTCGTCGTGCCCCCGAAACATCCGCTTGCATCGGCATCACAGGTCAGCATTCGTCAGCTGGGAGCGGAATCCTTCGTGGCTCACATCGTATCGTCGCCGTACCGCGAAAAGGTCATTCAGCTCTTCAAGAGCCACAAAACGCCGCTGCACATGGACTTGGAACTGCCCACGCTCCAAGCCATCAAACAATTTGTGGCGATGGGAAACGGAGTGGCTCTGGTCCCGGAAATCAGTGTGGAAACGGAGATCGCGCGTGGTGAACTTGTGCGGATCCCGGTTCGCGAGTTGCAGCTGAAGCGCAAGCTACGCCTCATCTACCGCAAGGATGCGAATCTCTCGCACGCGGCTCGAGCCTTCCTGAAAGTAGCCGAGGCGGTCGCCGTGGAGCGCAAGGGACGCTACCGGTTTCAGCGTGAGAACTGAAGTCTGACTACCAACCAGCCGTGCGAGAATGTCGGATCGCACAAATAAAACGGGAGCGGAGCACGCAGCTCTCGCCCCCACTTCTAACTTCAGTTATCCCGGATTTGTAATCTACGATCTGAAATCCGCAACCGCTACCCTAGCAATCCGCACAAACCCGCACGTCCGGGAACGACTCCAGCGCCGCATCGAGCGTGGGATAAACTTCCAGCACCGAGTCCAGATTGGTCAGGCCGAGCAACGTGCGAACCAATTCGTTGGCTCCCGCACACTTCAACTCCGCGTTTCGCTCCTGCGCCCAGGTCTGCAACAAGGCAAGTTCTCCGATGCCGGCGCTGTCCATCGAGCGCACACCACTCAACTCCAGCACCAGCTTGCTCCCCCGCTGCAGGGCTTCCCCCACGGTGCGCGACAGGGCGGCGGCCTCATCGCGATACACGATGCGCCCCTGACAATGAACAATGATGACATCGCCACGATTTCGAGTTTCCAGACTCAGCTTCAACTTCGACTCCTTGTATATGCCAAAGGCAGCCCCGGTAGGCTGCTCCCATATTTGCCAAATCGTTTCCATAGTTTGCATGTTAGTAGATAGACGAAAGTCGGGTGGTTTTGGCACCATGAATATCTGATAAATTTTCGTTGAACGTGCATTTGGCGGGCCAAACCGATGAGCGGACAAATTTTGTCCCCCGGGACATCTTGGCCATCCGGTACACTGCATCTAAAGGATTTCGTTGACTAAAATGCCGTTTTTTGCCGGCGCGACCGCCGGGGAGGAATAATTCGTGTCGAAAACTGCTGCCATTGTGCTGGCGTTCATTGGTTGCCTTTTGTTCTCACTTCCGATGTCGGCACAATTCAACGGGCTACTTCCCAACGGAAACGTCTACGCCGGAGTTTCCTACGCCCAGCTCACTAACGTCGTCAACAAGCAGAGCTATCGTGGCTGGAATGGCTCGTTCGAGGCGCTTCCCTTCACCCGTTTTCCGCGCATAGGTCTAGTGCTTGATGCCAGCGGCTTTTACCGCGGAGGCGGCGTCACCCAATACAACGCCGTCGCGGGTCCTCGGTTCTCCGGCAATATCGGAAGATGGCGCCCCTTCGTCGATGCCATGGCCGGCATCCGCCACCTGGACTCCAGCGGCTTCGTCTACAATCCGATCCTCATCGACGTAGGCGGCGGTGTCGACTACAAGTTGGGATTTAAGAATTTCTCCTGGCGATTCCAGGGTGACTACATGCACACCCGTTACGCCAGCGCCACTCAGAACGATTACCGCGCGTCGACCGGAATTGTGTGGAGATTCTGAGTCAGCGTCTCTAAATTCACCGCCATCCGATTTCTCTTGGCTCCGCATCCCACAACTTTCCGCGTTTCCATGGGTTAGGAACGCAGAAGGAGGAGCCTCATGCGCAAAACCGTCCTTTTATTCCTAGCACTTTTTTTCTTCACAACTCTAGCTGCCGCGCAGATCCCGACGTCGGGGAACGTCTTCTTCGGGTATTCGTACTACAACACGGATCTTTCTTCGATTGACCGTGCCAGCACTAACGGATGGGAAGCGACTGTCGAAGGCAAAGTTCTTCCCCTCGTCGGAATCGTCGCTGATTTCAGCGATCATTACGGCTCGCAGAATTTTCCAGGAGCTGCGTGCCCCGTCTCCATCCCCAACTGCGGTGCAACATTTAATACGAACGTCAACGTGCGCAACATTTTGTTTGGACCGCGCATCTCCGCTTCGGTCGGCCGATTTCGTCCGTTCGGCGAGGCCATGTTCGGCGTCGGCCACGTCAATGCCAACTCGGCGGGCTCCGATACATCCTTCGCGACTGCACTCGGCGGAGGCCTCGACTATCGGCTGATTCGACTCGTAGCCTGGCGCTTTCAAGGAGACTACGTGCAGACGCGATTCTTCGGCACACACCAAAACAACATTCGGCTGTCGACGGGTCTCGTGATTCGGTTCTGAGCCCACCTTCAGGTCAAAACAAACCAGGATTCAGCTGGTTGGCTGAATCCTGTTTTCGTGGCCACACAACAAACTCCAGTTACGCGGACCGTGGAGGTGCGCTATCCGGCTCCGCCCAATACTTGTGATCGCGCAGAAAGTGTTTCTCGTTCCAATAATTTACCGCTGTCTTGAGGAACAGCCACCCCGCCCGCAGATGCCCCATTCTTTTGAAGCGCCGGTTCGTCGTATAAACTCCTCCGCGCACGATCGCAAAGCGGCTGCGCTCCACCTGCTGGCTTAGCCGGTAATCTTCCGCGAACAATATCTGCTCGTGAAACCCGCCTAGCTCCCAGAATTTCTTCCGATCGAAGAGCATAAACATTCCGGTCGCGAACGGACGGTGCAGGTACGACAGGTACTG
Organism: uncultured Acidobacteriota bacterium; assembly: GCA_963700225.1. GTDB lineage: Bacteria > Acidobacteriota > Terriglobia > Terriglobales > Acidobacteriaceae > Sulfotelmatobacter. The sequence goes on along the minus strand of CAVOWU010000002.1, from coordinate 1,629,984 downwards.
AAAGATATCGTTCACTGCGTAGAACGCCTTGTCGACCCAGTTCCCGTCCCGGCATATGACGTTCGTCGTCATGCAATGCAATTGCTGCTTCTGCGCCTTCCTCACGCATCGCCGGATCAACGATCTATCCGCGAGTTCGATATCCGCATCCAGAAACAAAATGTATGGAGTGTCCGCCAGCCCAGCTCCGTGATTCCGCCCGATCGAGGGCATCCCTCCTCGAATCACGCTCACGTTGAGCCTGTCACGGAAGCTCATCACGATCTCCGGAGTTCCATCCGTCGAGTTCGCGTCAGCGACCAACACTCTCGTACTCGACATCTTCGAGTAATCCTGCTTCGTCAGCGAAGTCAGCAAGAGCGGAATCAGCTTCGCCTCGTTCTTCGCCGGAATCACGATCGTCAGCTCGTTCGTCGTATTCATGAATCTGTACCCCCGTTTCGTCGATCGTCAGATACGTGAGCCGTGAGTCGACCCACCCGCCAGAGTTGTAATAATCGAGCCTGCCCTGTTCGACATGAAGCGCCTGATGCGTATGTCCGCAGAAGATCCGTTCGGCGTCGCGATGCCTCGCGTAGGCAAGCGCGCCAGCTGCTACCTTTTCCGACATTCGCAGCCATCGCGTGTTCAACCGGTCAATCATCCGCGCAATCGGCTTGCTCTTGAAATCCAGCTTCTGCAGTTGCAAGTACAGCGACGTTCCCCACCGGCTCAACCGCACGCGGTTCACCTGAAATCCATCGAACTGATGCCCGTGGATCGCGATGTGTCGCAGTCCGCGATAATCCCACGTGTAGTCCTGGTACACCTGCACACCGACCAGATGCGACATGATGTCAGTTAGCCCGTAGTCGTGATTCCCCTCCACCCAGACCACTTCAATGTCGCGCTTGGGGTTCGAAAGCTTCCGGATATAGCCGAGGAACTTCCAGTGTTCTTTGGTCAAGCGGGCAAAGTTGAGGTCGGCAAAAATGTCGCCCAGAAGAATCAGCCGCCGAAAGCGATTTTCCTTGAGAACGCGCGTAGCCTCGCGCGCGCGGCTCGTCTCTGCACCCAGGTGCAGGTCCGAGAGGATCAACGTGTCGTACACGTGCAGATCCATGCCTCGGTTCTATCAGCCGAATGTTACGGATTGATTAACATTGCATCAATATTGGTGCATCGGTAACTTCGCAAGTAACCGACCGCACACTAACCATGTGGAATAAGAACGGGCAGAACCTCGGGAGAGCGGCCCTTCGACGGGCTCGTAAAGGACGATGAAATCGATCGGGCTTCAGCCCTGCCTCCGCAGCGCAATTTCCACCTCGGAAACGCACCACGTTTCGCTCTGACCCCGTTTTCCCCCTCTTGTCGCGTAATCAAGTGAGCACTCGAAATCCAAGCTCCAGGGCCGAACCCAAATTCACGACAGGAGAGGACAATCCCATGAAATCCGCTCGCACAAACACGCACCCTCACTGGTCCTGCACTGCACTCCCACCCAAGGCGGGGCAATTCGGACCGGTTCTAGCCCAAGCCGCCGCGCTCCTCCTCGGGACCCTCTTAGGAGCGATCTTCACCGTTTCCCTCACCCAGGGATAGATGTACACCCTTCAGCCACCCAATAAACGCCCGGGAGCGGGATCCACCGCTCCGGGCTATCGCCCAACTCCTACTTCAATGCCTTGAATAGCATGCACTGCTGCGCATCGGGAGGAGTCGTGCTCCCTCCTGCATTCAGGTCCACACGAATCACGCCCTTCTCAGTCGAACAGAATAGTCGCTTCCCGGTATGGTCAAAGACTTCAGGCGCCGCGCCAACAACATAGGTCGTGTTCATTCCGCCCGAGCGATTTCCCCCCACTGCTGCGAATTTGTATCCCGCCTTCACGCCTCCGGTCAGGCTATCGTCCAACAGGCACGCCGTCTCGGCGGATTTCGTACACGGCTCCGCTCCACCCAGATTCGACAGCGTGTCCGCATACCCTCCATAAACCGCCTGATACGACACTTCCGCCGTATTGATCGATCGAATGCAGCCAACAGCCGAGGCCTCATCCGCATTCATCTTCGAATCCACCAGACTTGGGATTGTGATAGCCGCAATGATCAGGATCAGAGCAACCACGATCACCATCTCCATGAGTGTGAAACCTTTTTCATATTTCACCGTTCACCTCCATGCGTAAACAAAGCCTAAAAACGCAGAGAGAACGGTCGCGCGGAATTGCCTTGCAGAAAATCCTTAGTGGAGTTAATGGGCAGCGCGACTGAGTTAACAACCCGAATGCCGCCTCTTCTTGGATGAATCGGAAGAATGAATCGGAAGGAAGGTATCTGCCAAACTTGCAAGAAATTAATCAGGCCTTTCAGAACCGTGGAAGAGCGGCCCTTCACGCGCTTCCATTCCTGCGCGAATCCGGTGGCTCCGAACCGGCTAAAGCCTGATACCGAAAGAGGGGTCAGCCCTGCTCCTTCGGTGCCACGTATTCTTTCGGTTTGGCCGATCCCTCGCCGAAGAAAAACATATCCAACTGCTTCACGATGACTTCCTGATCCTCGCGCCGCGCCGGATTCAACCGGTACTCGTTGAGCAACATCTTGCAGTGCTCTGTCCACATCTTCCACGCTTCTTGCGAGACGTTGTCATACACCTTCTTCCCCAGTTCGTTGTCGAACGGAGGCTCGTCCAGTCCGGGCATCTCTTTCTTAAACTTCACGCAAAACACTGTATGCGCCATAAGTCCCTCGATGAATCACGATTTTCTATAAATCTATCTTACACGGACGCACGCCGCTCAATCCGCGTCCACGCCACTGCCGCCGCTCCCCAAACTGCCAGCAACGGGATCAAACTCGCGAGGCCGTGAAGTCCCAGCAACAGACCCAGATTCGATGCTCCATACTTTCCTCCCGCTTCAGCAACCGTCAGCATCGACTCGCGATTCTCCGCCATCTTCCCCGCCCAAAATCCCGGCCACACAGAATGGACGATCGGACAACTGTCCTGCATCGCCAGCTGAGAAGTCGTCGAGACTGCCATGAGCGCGACCAACACGCTGCACACCGCCAGCCCGACAATCACGCTACGCCATCCGGCCGACGCGTGCTCCCAGGCTACCGCGAGCCCCAGGCACATCAGCGGAATCGCCGCTCCCGCATATCTCGGACCAAACGTCAGACCCGCCTTCCACCAATAAAACGAAGCATTGAAAAGGAAATAGTACAAAGCGATCGCCCCAGCGACCAAGGCGAAGGAAGAGAAGCGTTTCTCCTTCCATAACCACCACAATCCGACGGGAGCTGCGACCATCACTGGCGAGGCGAAGAACAACCCCCGTGAGCATCCACACAATAGCTTCAGCAGACGGTCGGGATGCGGGTACGTCAGTCCCATGTACCCCTGCTGTTGCATAAATGAGAATGAACTCGGATCGTAGTACGCATAGCTCGGACGAAATGATCCAAACGCCGCATGCAAATAACCCAGCAACGCGGCCAGACACACGATGGCTCCAACTCCCACTCCGGCAATCACTCGCCACCGTGCAGCACTCCCTCGTCGCCACACTTGCGCCAACGCAAGCCCTGCCAGCATAGCCGACGCCGGCGCCGCCGGATATTCCGTCACCGTCGCCCATCCCGCAGCCACCCCAATCGTAAGGGCCCACAGAAATTCTCCATTAGCGGTGGCGCTGTCCCGCAGCTTCAGCGCCGAGGCAAACGCAAACACCAGGCAAGCCCCCACTAACGCGTGCGCCCAGAACAAACTCCCGTACGCCCAGATCGGCGTTCCGATGCACATCACCAAAGCCGTCAGCGCGGCTCCGATCGAGCCACAGCCAAATTGCAAAGCCGAGAAGAAAAGACACACACCGGCCAGCACAGTCGGCAGCGCCACCGCGCACGCCGTCACTATGTACGACAAGAGAAACTCGCCGCGTGCGGACTCCGGATCGATTCCGATAACTCGCAATCCAGGCCTGGCGGCCAGCGCGAAGGGCACAGCCAGAAACACCAGTCCGGGAGCTTTATCCGAATAATAGTGCCCCTGAAAATGTGCTTTGTCCTGCGTGTTTTCGTGGTAGACATCGATCTGCAGCGTGTGTCTCTCGACAATCGCGCGCAGCAGATCAAAGCGGGAGTTCTGGTTCCACCCTCCGCCTTCGTAAAAGTAAATCAGCGAGCAGAAGGCAACGGCCCCCAGCAGAAACGCCGCCTTCCAGTGCGAAGAAAGTTCTTTGGCAGGCGCGGTCATCGAATGTTCCAACCCGGGAAGGGATGAGAACTCAGGCTCTCGCTCAAATAAGAAAACCGTGCCTCGGTAGACACGGCTTCGGATTCTCCGTCGCGCTCAGGGTTTTCCGGATACCAGCAGATATTCCGCGACCATTTTCCTGGTTTCTTCATCGAGTGCGTTCGTCGGGTCTTTTGCAGCGTTGGCCGCCGCGAGTTTGCCCTTCACGCCAATGTAAACCGCATCGTACGTCGTGTCCCCCAAATTCTCCACTCTATGCTTGAACGGAGGATACCACCGCACCTCGCCCGGTTTGGAGAACACCTCGCGCACTTTCCCGTTCTCATCGGTGAAACGAAGATGCGCTTCCGTAAGGCTCACGACCACGCCACCAGGATGATCGTGCAGCACAGACTTTTCGTGGGGCCCGTAGTGGACCGAAACCACCTGCACGCGCTCGTTTTCAAAATCCAACTTGTAATGCTTCGGTTCAACCTTGGTGGGATCCTGCGCAAGCATAGAGGCCGTGGCCAGACACACAAAAGCCCCCGCCATGAATAGCTTCGACGGCATGTTCGCTCTCCTACCGGGTTTCTGATTTCTTTTTGTGGACCTTGCGCCACTCTAATTCCGTGGTTAGTGAGTGTCAACGACTCGTCTCCGTCGCGCCCCATACTGGTTAATCGCTCTCGGAGCTCTGCTGATCCTTCCCAAGCCTTGACCGGTGCGGCAATCAGGGCTTTGCTCCCTGTTCTAGGACTGCGACGGAGCAGCCTTCGAAGTAGCCCTCTGGCCGAGCCCTCGCAAACGTCGAACACCCCTATCAGTCCCGCAGCAGGGGTGTTTTTCAATCCAAATGTCAAAGGGAAGGTGGATGGCTTTGGTGGGCCCACCAGGATTTGAACCTGGAACCAACAGATTATGAGTCTGCTGCTCTAACCGTTGAGCTATAGGCCCGCGACTCAAAGCCTAGCATATTCGCGAACCACTCCCGCCGGCGTCACGCCGACAGTTCGAAGGGGATCCCTACCCTCCCTCAAGAATCGCGGCAGAAAAATAGTCTCTCGATGTTCTTAAAAGAATTTGGAACTCGAGCCCCGAGCTGGGTGCCCCCATTTCTCTCGTATCTTGTGAGAGGTGGAGATAGCCCCGGATCCGATCGCCCGAGGCTGGCCACTGATCACTCAGCATTCAGCACTACCCACTAGCTCCTCGCGCTAGCTCCTAGTGCGCCCCCGCCTTCTCCGCGCCCAGCCCGGTATTCGATCGCACTAGCAGTTCGTTGAATTTGTGCTGCGACGTTGGCTCGTGGCTGATCAGTGTCCCCACGATGGCTCCGAGGAATCCCAACGGGATGCTCAGTATCCCCGGATTCTCAAGCGGAAACCACGCCTTCGCCTGAATCAAATGGCGCGCAGTCCCCGTCACCGTCGGGGGATCGATCGCCATCAAACTCGGGCTCACCAGGATCAATCCGATTGACGCGAGCAGTCCCACCGCCAGTCCGGAAACTGCTCCCATCGTGTTGAATCGCCGCCAGAAGATCGACAGCACGATCACCGGCAGATTCGCCGAAGCTGCTACCGCAAATGCCAGTGCCACCAGAAACGCCACATTGGCCGTCGGCCCCAACACTATCGCAATCGCAATCGCCACCGCGCCTACTACGAATGCCGAAATGCGCGCCACCAGCACTTCCTCCCCAGGCTTTCGTTCGGTCCCGCTGTGGATCACGTTCGTCCAGAAATCGTGGGAAAAAGATGTTGTCGCGCTGATCGTCAATCCAGCCACTACCGCCAGAATTGTTGCGAACGCGATGGCCGAAATAAACGCGAAGAAAACCGATCCAGCCAAGGCATTCGCCAACAGCGGCGCGCTCATGTTCGTGCCTCCGTGGGTCTTGATGAAATCGGGACCCACGATCGTCGCCGCACCGAAGCCCAGGAACGTCGTCATTATGTAAAAGCTTCCGATCAGCACCATCGCCCACACCACGCTGTGCCGCGCCGTCTTCGCGTCGGGTACGGTGTAGAACCGCACCAAGATATGTGGCAATCCCGCCGTCCCGAAGATCAGCGCCAGTCCCAGTGAGATCAAATCCAGCGGCCCGTAAGGCGGCTTGTATCGCAACCCTGGAGTCAGGAAATCCTTGACCACTTCCTGTCCTTTCGCATCGTGATAACTCACGTGCGAGATGGCGCCAAAGAATTCTCCAAAACTAAAATGGAAGTGAGCCATCACCAATATGCTCAGCAGGAGAGTCCCCGCCATCAGCAGGACGGCTTTCACGATCTGCACCCACGTGGTCGCCAGCATGCCTCCAAAAACCACGTAGACGATCATCAGAACGCCCACTCCAATCACCGCTTCGTTGTACGTGACCTTTCCAGCGAGCAGCAGTTTCACGAGTGCGCCCGCACCTACCATCTGCGCGATCATGTAAAACGTGCTGACCGTCAGAGTGCTGAGCGACGCCATCGCCCGCACCGGTCTTGGTTTCAGCCGGTAAGCCAGCACATCGGCCATCGTATATTTACCCGCGTTACGCAGAGGCTCCGCGATCACCAGCAGTACCGTCAGATACGCAACCAGCCAGCCCACAGAGAACAGAAATCCGTCGTAGCCTTGGAACGCGATGATGCCCGCAATCCCCAGGAATGACGCGGCACTCATGTAATCGCCGGCCACCGCGATTCCATTCTGCCAGCCTTTGATCTGCCGGCTTGCGGCGAAATAAGCACTCGCGCCCGCCGATCGCCTTGAAGCCCAATACGTGATGCCCAGGGTGATCGCGATGAACACCAGAAACATAATCAGAGGAATATTGGACATGGATTACTTGCCTCCTTTTGCATCCTCGGCCTTATTAAGAATGTCTTTGGCGAGACGGTCGAAATCGTTTGCCGCTCGTACGTAAAGCCCGGCGATGATCCAGGCCACGAAGAATTGCGACAGGGCAAACAGGTAGGCCAGATTTACCTGCCCAATCACCTTGGTTGACATGAACAGGGGCGCATATCCCACCAGCACCGGTAACGCGAAGTAATACACGACGAAGAAGATGAAGGCCGGCACGATGAATATTTTCTTCGTCGCCATCAGATCCTTGAACGGCTTGCTTTCTGCAATTTCGTCCCATGTGGACTGGGACGCCTCATATTGTTTACCTTGCACGACATCCAGATTTCTTGCGGCGTTTGCCATATTTTCCTTCCCGAGTTTGGCGCTCGACTTCGCAACCTCTGCGCTGGCTTCTACAAAAGCTTCTCCCGATCGGATCGCTCTACTGCGCCTTCAGTAGAACGGCGTTCACCGTCAGATTCGACCCCGTGGACACGCTGAGATCCCTCTTCCACGTTGCGAATCCCGGCATCGATACCTCAACTGCGTGGTTGCCCACGCCCAGGCTGAGTACTGAGGGTGTGCTGCCCACATATCGCGCGTCCACGGTGACTTCAGCTCCAGACGGAGTCGATGTGAAACTGCACTTCACCGAAGCCGCACTCTGACTACTCGCTAACGACAACGCTGCCTGGCCACCGCCTTCTGCCGACTGCGCATCCGGAGCGGCTGATGTCCCAGCCACCGTCATTGCCGCAGCATGTAGTGAAGCAGCCTGCTCTGCGGCGACGAAAGTGTACAACTGCTTCCGCAGCTTTCCATTGTCGTCCGCAAAATACACGAGGATGCCATGTTTTTCCAGCCTCGCGTCGAAACTTTCTCCTCTACGCAACGGCATGCACCTCGACCACTTTGTATCTACATTGCAGGCGATCCGGAATGGGCGCTGGATTCCTTCCTGCACCAGCAGAGTGTTGGTCACCTGCACGGTTTTGCTGTTGTGGCAGTAAGCATCGAAGTTGACGGCGTCGCAATTCTTGGGCACGCCGCTATCGTCAATGGTCACCGACCGGGTTTCCGAATCGACGACTGTGATCCGGATGTGACTGTCCTTGATTGCGGCGTTCGCCCCGATTGCGAGCAACAACACGACGGCGAGCACCGCGGCGATCCTGCGCTGATTCATCACTGCAACTCCTGACTCTTCGCAATTCAATCCGCAGACTCTAAACCGCGCCCGAGCGAGACCATCCGAGGCGCTACATTGTGAACCCGAAGCCAATTCTGTACAACGGGTTTATTGTTAATCCGGTCCCGCTAAAGCAGGGCTCGATTCACCGCCTTCAGAGGCCTGCCCTGGATTGCGGACATGACATTTGATCGGCCTTCTGACCTCAGAAGGTGAAGATCGGTCCGAACTCGCTCCGATGGTCCTGCCATTCGTTGCTCGGTTTTCCGGCAATCGTATAGTCAGCGCCAGAAATGAGTCGCGTGGCATAGATCGATTGCTCAAACCCGAACGTGACGTAAGGATTCATCTTGTAATACAGCGTAGCCGCCGCCAATTTGCCCATTCTGAGCGGCAACGGAGCCAGAATATTGGCGTTGGCCGTGAAGCCGGGATTCTTGAGGTCTGCACTCGCGACTTGGTCCTTGCCCATGTGTAGATACAGCTGCCAGCCAGCGTTGCGCCCTTTCGGATCGGCGTTAAACCAACGCGAAAGTGGCAGGCCCAGATTGACGAACCCGCCAAATGCGTGGATCGGCTTCTGCGGAGCTACCACCACCTGTCCGGTAGCGTTGGTTCCGAGAACTGCGCATCCGGCTGCAACCAGGCAACCGCCATCGAGAGTTTGGAACGGCCCTTGGATATTGGTGAGCCCAGACGTGTCGGTGGCAAAGCTGTTGACCTGGCCTCCGAAGAAAAAGCGCAGATCGCCTCCGCGATACGCGCTCGCCACCAGCGTGAACCATCGAGTCGGCAGTTGCACCGCTGTCTGTCCTCCCCAAATGGTGCTGGAAGCGGTAAAGCCGTTGGGGAAGGCAGCTAAATAACTGGCGGGCATCGCGCTGTACCCAGGGGCCGCGGTTGGAACGATCGATGTGCGCCGGCCCTCGACTCCCGAAAAGATGATTTGCGCCGGAGCTACTGCCGGAGCTTTGTCCAGCTGGAATTGCAAAGCCACTCTGCCTTCGACTTCCGGACGGCCTGAGTCTGCGCCCTCGCGCTCGGCCTGAGCCAGTTGGCCTGCCAACCCGTTCGATCCGAGCTTCTCAATTTGACTGCTGCTCGGCATCATGATCGCAAAGGTCGGAGCAAGCTTGAAGTTGGCCGTGCCACCCAGTTTCTGTACTACCCCGATCTGAAACTGCGGAGAACGCTCATAGACGTCTCCGTACCAGTAACCCAATGCTGTAGTTTCCAGAAGATTGGGCAGCGCACTGGATCCGAATAGCGTCCAGTCCTGTCCACCTTCGAAATAGATGTCCGTCTTATCGCTGGCGGCATAATCCATCCGCACCCAGGCGTTTCGGATTGAAAACTGGCTGCTGCGAATGGACGAAACGTCGCGGTTGTCCACTTCGGTGAAGTTACCCTCGAAGTCGCCTTCGAGACGGCCCGTGAGAGTCAGCTTGCTGGAAATATCCGGCCACTCGAAGTTGGCTCCAATACGCGCCGAACGCGCCTTCAAATGAAAATTGGGATCCAGCGTCGGACCAGTGCTCGTAATCGAAGGCGTCGCCAGAAATAGTCCCGGAAATGGCATGTCATCGCCATTTGGATTGCTCGTGTCATACACTCCGGTTGCTTTCAAGAAGCCATAAGGGGTCATCTTCACGGGCCCCATGGTAAACGCAGCCTTGAGACCATCCTTTACCGGTGGATCGACCGGCAACACTCGCAACGGAGCAATCGCCGCCACCACCGCGGGCCCGGCCGGCTTCGATTCTTTCGGCGCTGGCGCTTGAGGCGGAATCGCCGCTGCTGCGACCGGAGTCGCCGCCGGTGCAGCGGAAGAAGGCGTGATCGCCGACAAGTCGGACGCGCTCACTACTCCCTTCCGCGCCAGTGCTTCCACCAGCATCTGAAACTCCGCTTCCGGAGCCGCGTTCCGAATCGCGTTTGCCTCTGCCGGTGCCAGCACTCCCTTCATCACCAGCACGCCCAGCAAGGCGGTGACGTTCGCGGCCGCTCCTGCAGTGCTCACGGTTGTAGTAGCAGCAGGCGCTGGCTGCGCAGCTGCGGCTATTTCTGACTTGGCTTTCGCATCGGCGCCGTCGTTCGCCCTCGCCAACAGAGGCGCAACTGACAAAGCCACCACTAAGGCGCTGGAAATCCATGGTTTCAACTTCTGCATGACTTATCTCCTTCTTCGCCGGGAACGATTTCTTCTAAACGCGATCGCCGCACAGACCTACTGGTTCGGGTTCGCAGAACGTTGGGGCTCGCCTTTCGTCTGACTCAAGCTTGCTTCAGTTTCAGGGCCCAACCAATTCGTCCTGATTCGGACGCGATGGGAAGTCACACTAGGCGGGAAGCAAGGATTGAGGATGTGCCGGCAATCACCGATTGCTGTGACTTACATCACGCGCAGCGCCGTCGCAGTGAATTGGAACGATCGTTCGCTCATTTTTTGTCATCAAAAGAAAATCGTTTCGGCATCCTGTTTGACGCGGATCGCGTCGTAGATTTCGGGAAGCCAGATTTCCGTTTCCCAATCGTTCGGTGTGAGTGATACTTCTCGCTGGTTGGCTCAAGAACACATCCTGCTGTGATCTGAATCACTGTCTGGTCATTCCGATCGCAGCAGAATCCCCTTCGTCTTTAACGCATTCGACCGCTCGGAGGTCTGCATGAGCGCGCTTCCCCTCTCGAAACCCGAAAACATCTCTAATCTGCTCACCATGGATCAGGAGTACGCGGCCCCGGCAATCGTCGCCGATAACGTTCTTCAAAAGAATTGGAACGAAGAACGCGAGCGTTCGCTCGAAGATCCAGAAGCTTTTTGGGCAGAGTACGCGCGCAATTTCGAATGGTCACAGCCGTGGACAAAGGTTCTCGATTGGGACGGCGTCCACCACAAGTGGTTCACCGGCGCGAAGACCAACATCACCATCAACGCGCTCGACCGTCACGCGAATTCCGATCGCTGTAATCGAGCGGCTTTCATCTGGCTCGGCGAGGATGGCACCGAACGCATCGTCACCTACGGGCAGCTTTATCGCCAGGTATGCCGTTTCGCGAATGGTCTGAAATCTCTAGGAGTCGTCAAAGGCGACCGCGTCATCATCTACATGCCTCTCACGATCGAAGGTGCGATAGCCATGCTGGCTTGTGCTCGTATCGGCGCCATCCATTCCGTGGTCTACGCCGGACTCGGTCACACCGCTCTGCGCGATCGCATCACCGACGCCCAGGCCAAGATCGTCATCGCCGGAGACGTTGGCTTCCGCCGCGGCAAAACCATCGCGCTCAAAGCGATCGTCGATGAAGCTCTCGATGCTCTGGAGTGCGTCGAGAGAGTGATCGTCTATGCCCGCGCCAAGACGGAAATCTCTTCTCCACGTGAAATCGACTTCAACGATCTCCTGAAATTTCCACCCGATTGCCCAGCGGAAGCCATGGATTCCGAAGATCCTCTCTTCCTGCTCTACACCTCAGGATCGACGGGCAAGCCGAAGGGCGTCGTGCATGTTCACGGCGGGTACATGGTGGGCACGACTTATCATCTGAAAAGTTTCTTTGACGTCGGTGAACGCGACCTCTTCTGGTGCACCTCCGATATCGGATGGGTCGTTGGACACTCTTACATCGTCTATGCTCCACTCTGCGCCGGCGTCACCACGCTGTTCCGCGAAGGCGCCATCGATTACCCCAACCCTGGACTCGCATGGGAAATCGTTGAGCGATACGGCGTCACGAAAATGTTCACGGCTCCGACCGCGCTGCGAATGTTCATGCGCTATGGAGAGAGTTATCCAGCCGCCCACGATCTCACCACTCTCCGCGTCATCGCCTGCGCTGGAGAGCCGCTGAATCCCGAAGCTTGGCGCTGGGCGCAAACCCACCTCGCGGGCGATGGCAAATGGGGATATGTGATCGACAACTGGTGGCAAACGGAATTAGGTGGTCCTGCGCTCGGCACGCCGCCTTCGATGGCCATGCGACCCGGAAAAGTTGGCGTCGCCGTCCCCGGCGCCGAAGCCGATGTACTCGACGAAGACGGCAAACCTGTTCCTCCCGGTGTTGGAGGACGCCTCGTGCTCACGCGCCCGTTCCCCTGCATGTTGCGCACTGTGTGGCACGATCCTGCCCGCTACGAGCGCGACTGGAAATTTTTCCCCGGATACTACGTCACCGGCGACGTCGCTATGAAAGACAAGGACGGATACATCGCCGTCCTCGGTCGTTCCGACGATGTTCTAAACGTCGCCGGACACCGCATCGGCACTGCCGAAGTCGAGAGCGCGCTGGTTTCGCATCCGGCAGTCGCCGAAGCCGCTGCCATCGGCGTTCCCGATTCGTTGAAGGGAGAAACGATCAAAGCTTTCGTACAAGTTCGTGCCGATCACGTCCCATCAGACTCCCTGGCCACTACGCTGATCGAGCACGTGCGCCGCGAACTGGGTCCGATCGCCACGCCATCCTCTCTGGAGTTCGTCGCATCGCTTCCCAAGACCCGTTCCGGCAAAATCCTCCGCCGCTTCCTGAAAGCGAAAGAAGCAGGCACAGATGCAGGCGATGTCTCCACAATGGAAGGCTAGTCAACTCAAGTGAGGACGGACGCATTCGTCCGCACAACGATGGCGCAGCCGGACCGCTGCGCCACGAAAACTTCAGGTCGCACACTCAAGAACAAAAGGCGCCCGTAAAGGGCGCCTCACATTTCTGACCCGAGACCCACCAAACTTTGGAACGTGAAACTTTGAAAGCCGCCTTCTAGACTTTCGCCGATTTCGCCAATTTTCCCGCAGCCGCCAAATCGGCCAAAGCTGGCACTGACTCCGGTTCTGTAATCTTGCTCTCCGGCAACTGTGCCCCATTCTTGAACGCTTCCACCAACATCTCGATCGCCAAGTCCGTATTCGGGCGAATGAAGATAGTGGCCGCCAGCGTCCCGTTCCGCACCCAGGTTTGGCCAGTCTTGGGCATTCCATCGCAACCGGTAATCGGAATTTTCATCCAACGCGCTCGTTCGTTTTCCGGGATCTCACTGAATGCTTTCCGCGCGCCCACCGCCATGCTGTCATCCTGCGCACCCACCAGATCCACGTGGCTTTCCTGCGAAGTTCTCAAGCGCAGCCATGAACTCACGGCTTTGTGCGCGCTCTCTTCCGTCCAGTTCGCCCGCATCGATTTCACCAGAATGTTCGCCGGCTTCGTCCGGTTCATTCCCGCCGTGCGTTCTTTCGCTGCGGAACTGTTCGCTGGGCCTTCGATGTAAAGAATCTTGCCGCCATTCGGCAGCAGCGCTGCAAACTGCTGCCCCTGGATCTTTCCAACCTCTTCGTGATTGGAGCTGATGGTAAATATCGGCACCTTGTAGAGCCGTCGCAGCTCAAGGACGTAATCCACTTCATGATTCAGCACGACCCATCCAATTCCGGCTGCCGCGGCGGCGCGTGCCACCTGCGGAAACGCCGTTCCGCCAGCGGGCTCGAACAAGATCGCGCTCGGACGTGCCACCGACGAATCCTGCACGTAGTGAAGCAGTTGCTGGCTTTGCGCCACTGCGTCGTTGTTCGCGTGAATGATCTTCACGTCCACGCCGAGCCGCCGCGCGGTCTTCTCCGCCGCCGCAGCCTGCTCCTGCTGATAGTCGTTATCATTATTCGTGAGTGAGACCAGAAAGCTGAGTCGTTTCATGGATTGTTCCTATTTCGGGATCATAGTGCCATCACGAAACATCACCAACGTAACGAGGGTAACCTTGCCAGCGAACCGCCGTTGGTGGCCTTCCTACACCTGTCCCAGGTCCTCTACCGTCCTCAACGCAGGAGGTGGTTCGCAAAGCGCAACCAGTCCCGCACTCTAAGCGTCCCTTTTCAATCAGCAATGAACAAAGCACGGAAGGGACTTCTCTCGCGTCTCGCCGTTGAGGTTTTGGAGAATTGGAAGAAAAAACTCTTGAACTTCAATGGATCGATCTCGCCTTACGACCCGGCGGCCGCGCTCTTGGCTTTTGCTGCCTCTCCTACGAACGATTTCAGATTCGTATCGAGACTTTCCCGGTCAGCGTCCGAGATGTCCACAAAGCGGAAGGGTTGCATCCACCCTTGCGTCGCCCACATGGGAAACAACATCTGCGCCTTGCCCCGGATCGTCGTCTCGCGCAGATGAAAAATTACTTCGACCTCGAGCTTCTCATCGAGCGGCTTCTCGAAGTGAATCACTCCACCGGTGGTTGAGAGTTGGTGAATAGCCGCCCGCACCGAACGTTTGTTCGGCAACCGCACGAGCACCAATACCGATCCGCGCAACTTCACGCGAAATGGGCGATCGGTCTTCTCGGGCGTCGCAGGCTTCTCTCGTTTAGGTGGTGGAAGAAGGCGCGCCGATGATTCGAAGTCGTCTGACATAGGCTGTTCAAAGTATGGCAGTCGCTGGCGGGCTAGGCGAAGTTACCAAAGCCCAAGACCGCGGACGGCGGGATGCGCAATGCTGGTTGCGCTTCCGGATACCGCTTCGAGGCAACTCGCAGGAAGCAAAGCTCCGCTTTCGAGCTTTTTCCAAAAACGATTGAATAGCCCAAGAATAACGATTTAGCTTTCAAGGCTCTTTTGTGGGATAATCTCCAGCCGTAATATGTTTTTCACGCGCGTGCTCGCATAGTTCAAGCCGACACGCCGGAAGGCGAAAATTTCGATGGCTAAGAATCCTTTTTCCCGTCGTCAGTTTATTCAGCTCGGTACCGGCGCTATCGCCGCCACGACCATCGCCAAGAATATCTTGCAACCTCGCGTGCTTTCCGCTGCGGCTCGCCCGGTGGCGCCCAGCGATACGATCCGCTTCGCATCGATCGGCACCGGCATCCGTGGGTGCGAACACCTCGAAGCTTCTCTCAACGTTCCAGGCATTCAGTGCGTCGCCGTCTGCGACCTCTACGACAGCCGCCACATCGCCGCGCAGGAATCGGTGAAGAATCCGAACGTGCCTGCCACTCGCGACTACCGCTCAATCCTCGATCGGAAAGATGTGGACTCAGTTCTGATCGCGACGATGGACCACAACCATCGCCGCATTTTCGAAGATGCCTGCGCCGCGGGCAAAGACGTCTACTGCGAGAAACCCATGTCGCACACCGTCGAGGACGGATTCGCCATGATGGAAGCCGCGCACAAACACAATCGCATGGTCGCCATCGGCAGCCAGCGCGTAAGTTCCGTGCTCTACGCGAAAGCGAAAGAGATTTACGATTCCGGCAAGCTCGGTGAGGTCTTCTCGATCAACGCTTACTGGGATCGCAATTCGCCGAGCGGTGCGTGGGTCTATCCGATTCCGCCCGACGCCAGCGAAAAAACTATCGACTGGAACGCTTTCCTCGGCAACGCGCCCAAGCACGCATTCGATCCGGTCCGCTTCTTCCGCTGGCGCTGTTTCACCGATTACGGCGAGGGCCTGGGCGGAGATCTCTTCGTTCACCTGCTGTCGGGAATTCAATTCATCACCGGAATCACCGAACCGGCGCAGCGCGCGCAATCCTCCGGTGGACTCTTCCACTTCAAGGATGGCCGCGAATTTCCCGATCTCATCGAGACGCTCTACGACTATCCGAACTTCCGTGTCACGTTACGCTGCAATCTGAATAACGACGGTGGCGAGTTCATCGGCTTCTACGGAACCAAGGGCACGATGATCATCAAAGACGCGACCTTGAGCTACAAACCGCAGGACACGCGGCCGGAGCCGGAAGGCTATTCGATCTATGGCTGGCCGGCGGCGCTGAGAAACCAGTACCTGCAGAAGTGGCACGAGGATCATCCCGAACCGGTGGCCCTGAAGTGGGATGTGGACGCGGAAGGCGAAGCGTACGCGAATCCTCCCGGCTACAGCGACACGGTCGATCACCAGGCGAACTTCTACAACGCGGTTCGCACTCGCAAGCCGGTTGCCGAGAACGAAATTTTCGGCAACAACGCCGCGATCGGCTGCCACCTGGCGAATTTCTCGTACTTCAACAAGACCGTCGCCGTATGGGACGCAGGCAGCAAGAAGATCGTAAAAGGCTAGAAGCACGATCCCCACTTTTCCGGTCGAGAGAAGTGGGGATTTCTTTGCGCCGAAAACCAGCGGTCTCTTACGGCTTCTTCTTGGCCGGCAAGTACTTCTTGTCAATCGACGCGACCACCACGTAATTCGGGTCGACCATTTCGTTCAGATGCAACTTCCCAACCTTCGACAACAATTCGTACGCGTCGAGTTCCGACAATCCGTAATCGCGATGCACCCAATGCACCAGTTCGGTCAGCGCGATGCGAGTGGCATCCTCGAGCGGGCGGTAGGCGCCGACGGTCATGATGGCCTCGTCATTCTCGAACTGCGGCCACTCGATCGTGCGTCCCTTGATCACGCTCAGTTGGACGCGCGCCCTCAGCGGAACCTCAACTGCTGACCCTGCCGCTTCACCATCGCCCATCGCCGCGTGGCCGTCACCGAGATAGAGGAGACCACCTTTGACATTGACCGGAAAGTAGACGGTGTTGCCGACGCTGGCCTCGGGAGAATCCATATTTCCGCCAAACTCGGCAGGAACGATCGAGCTGCGCGCTTCCCCGTTCGCCGGAGCCACGCCGATGCAGCCGAAGAACGGATGCATGGGAATCTTCACCGAGAAATCCGAATCTATCGCCTTGAACGTCGCCGTATTCGCGGCGTGATCGATGTGATAAAACCACAGCCGCTCGGGCAAGGGCGATGCCTCGAGCATCGGCGTGTAGTGGGACGCATTGATCGATCCGAAGCCTGGCGAGAACGCGCCGACGCCTGTATCTCCATCGACTTGCAAATCGAGGATCTTTACCGCGAGCGTGTCGCCGGGCTCCGCGCCCTCCACATAGAAAGGACCTGCCAGCGGATTGTCGCCCTTGGCCATGCTCATGGTGTCGCCGGGCTTCTTGATGCCGTTGCCGAAACAATCGAGCGTGTTGGTATCGAGGATGTCGCCGGATTTCAAGCGGAGCACGGGCTCGGCGGTCGCGAACAAATACTTTACGTTGTCGTTGGTGGTGGTGTAGTGGACAACGTTCTGTGCGGGTACTGCGGGCGCCAGAAGAAGAACTGCGGCTGCAAAGAATGAAAGGCGAACGATCACGAGACCCCTCCGTTGACTGGGCAGCAGCGCGGGATTCTGGGGCGCGCGCGACCGAGGCGCCCCCGATTGTAAACGGCCTCCGGCGCGCGCCGGAGAGGTGGGTTAAGGATCACTCGCATTTTTTCGGATCGATCTGACAAAATCCTTGTTTTCTGCATGTTGCGGCGATAGAAGCAGGTGGGATCAGGAAGTTAGACGAGAAAAATCCCCACTCTAGTCGCGGCTGCCGCGAAAGGGTGGGGATTCGAAGCTCTGGTCCATTTCTCTATTGCAGCTTGCAGAGGCCGATCAGGTCGTTGGCGATTTGTTGCGCACCCGCGAGCGTATTGGCCAGCGAATGTTCGCCGCCCGCCACACAAGCCTGTGCTTTCGTAGTGGTGATGTTGTCGAACCAATCCTGACCAATCGGGATGGCGGAACTGCTGTCCGCGCCGCCAAATACCAGGTTCACGTAGGTCTTGGGGAAGCTGTAGGTGGCGCCTGGCGCTTCGACACTGTCACCCAGGAAGAAGTTCAGTCCTCCGGGCGGCAGGGTGCCGTTCACCGCAGCGGAGCACACACCCGAACCAGCCGCGGCGTTGGGATTGTAAGCGGGATCCCAAACCGGAGCATCCGAAGTTCCAAAACAAGTGCCCAGCGTAGTACTCGACCCGCACTGCACGGGAAGCTTGCCCTCCGTGCATCCGCAGCCCCAGTCAAGACGGCCCGTCGGAGGTCCGCTGGTCACTTCGGCCATGGAGAGAACATCGAAGGTGGGGTACTGCGACAAGGCGTAAGCGAGGGCTCCAGCGCCGCCGCTGTTGGCCGTAGCGCACATCGGAATGTTCGCGTTGTTTTGAATGTTGGTGTAAATCCAGTTCGTAACCGTGGCGTAACGGCAGGCCGACGCGAGCACGCCACCCGGACCCTCTGCCCAGCCGTTCGGCTGATTCTGATTGAAAGGAGTTCCCCACGAAATCTGGACGGTGGTGAAGCCTGCGGCCAGGACGTTGCCCACGGCAGTGCTGCCGAAAGTAAAGATGTCTTCGTACAGGCCGTTGCCGTCGGTTCCAGTGTTATAGGTGGCCGTCCCCAGAATAGTTCCGGTCGGAGTGTTCGTCTTCACGTACGCGAAAATGTTGGGAACGCCGGGGCAGGAAACTGTCATCTGCTGGCAGACGCCGTTCTTAATCGAGCCCGTGCAGGAAACGCTCGACACTCCGCTGATGGTGCCCAAAGCTCGTGTCGATCCGGTTGCGCAGGCGACTGAGACAGTGACATTGGACGTGATCGTCTCAATGGAGTAGGTCGGCGTGCAAGCTTGCGCAGACGGCTGGCTCGTCACGTAGACGGTGTAGGTGGCGCCGCTCGCATAGCTATTGGCAAATGTTTGGGTGCCGCTGCTGGTGAAGGTCAATGTGTTCGATTGATCGTCTTCCAGAGTCACGGTTCCGGAAAGCCCGGTCACCGCAACGCTAAGCTTGAAGCCGCTGCCCGAGGCCGCACAGGTCGCCGTCACCGTTGTGTTGGACGTGATGGTTCCGCTGGAATTGCTGCTCAGAGTGCAAGTCTGGCCTGCAGGCTGAGTTTCGACCGTCACCGAGTACGTTGAGCCGCTGGCGTACGTGCTGGCGAACGTCTGGGTGTTATTGGAAGTAAAGGTCAAAGTATCGGACTTGCTGTCCTGTACGACCAGCGATCCGGAAGTAAGACCAGTGACCGCTACGCTGATCGTGTAGTTCACGGGGTTCGTGGTGCAGGTTGCTGTTACCGTGATGTTGGATGTGATGGTCCCGGTGGAGTTGCTGCCGAGCGTGCAGGTCTGTCCGACGGGCTGCGTCAGCACAGTGACTGAATAGGTTGAGCCACTCGCATAAGAGGTTGCGAAGGTTTGGGTGCTATTCGTCGTAAAGGTCAGCTTGTCGGACTTGCTGTCTTGTACTACCAGCGTTCCAGTCAGTCCGGTGACGGCGACACTGATGGTGTCGTTCACCGTGTTGGTTGCACAGGTGGCCGTTACCGTGATGTTTGCCGTGATGGTCCCGGTGGAGTTGCTGCTCAGAGTGCAGGTTTGTCCCGTGGGCTGAGTGAGAATCGTAACTGAGTAGGTCGCACCGCTGGCGTAGGCCTTCGCGAATGTCTGCGTCGTGTTCGTGGTAAACGTAAGCGAGTCGCTCTGGCTGTCCTGCAGCACAAGCGTTCCAGTAAGGCCGGTGACCGCAACGCTGATCGTGTCTGTCGTGGAAACGGTGACGCAGGTGACGGTGACCGTCACGTTGGCAGTAATTGTTCCGGTGGCATTGCTGCTCGGAGAGCAAGTCTGGCCTGCAGGCTCCGAAATCAGTGACACGGAATACGTGGCACCGCTGGTATAGGAGTTGGAGAAGGTCTGCGTGCCGCCGGCGGCAAAGGTCAACTGCTGGCCAGCGTCGTCTTGCAATACCAGGCTCCCGCCGGCAAGCCCGTTCACCGCCGCACTGATGGTGTAGGTGGGGCTGGTCGTGGTAACGCACGCAACGGCGACTGTGACGTTTGAGGTCGCGGTTCCGCTGTTATTGCTGGGAGTGCAGGTTTGTCCCGTAGGCTGCGTGAGGACCGAGACATTGTAAGCGCCGCCACTGGTTATGGAGGTGGTAAAGGCAAACGTCCCATTCGCAGTGACTGTCAGATTATTGCCGCTATTATCCTGCAACACGACGCTCGCGCCCGAATTGAGCCCTGAGACATTCGCGCTGATCGTATAGGTGGTAGAGGTCCCGGTGCTTACCCCAGTCCCACCTCCGCAGGCCGCGAAAGACAATAGTGCCCCAACGATCGGTACGAGCGGGAATAACTTCATGGCAATCTCCGTGGCCTCAGTCCGTTGTCCAGGGGGGAACCCGTGTCGGTTAACCCGGGTTAAGAAGACAAATCGGGGACTCTCCTTACTCTTAACAGAAGTGGCGAACCAATATATAACGAAGCTCCCCTGCCCGGACAGTATGAAGAAATTTTCACGGTGGGTCGCGGGCATCCAACTGATATCACTAGGTTTCGTCCGCAGGGCGCCTGCCGATTGCCCGCGCCGCAGCCAAAGTCGTATCCGGGAGCAGAAATGCCGTGATCACTCTCGAAACGCATAAGTAGTTCTGCTCCGTTATCAAGGATCGGTCGTGGAGCAGGAGACTCGTGGAGATCAGACGGTTTTATTGTCCATCTCGATACGGTTTAGTATGATCCCATCAATTCCACGGCCGGGCGAAAGCAGGCAGACGCACATGTATTCGATAAGAAGAGGCTGGTTATTCCTCGCCGTTGTCGGGGTTCTCACGTTGCAGGCGAGTCATGCCCAGCGACTTACCGTTCAAAACGACGACGGGAAGCAAACCGTACTATCGCGCGCGGATCTCGAGGCCCTGCCACACGTCAAGGTGCAGGCGTCCGCTCACGACGTCTCCGCGGCTTTTGAAGGGGTGGCTCTCAAGGCGGTTCTGGAAAAGGCAGGAATCGTTTTTGGGGAAGCGCTGCGGGGCAAGAGGCTTGCGGCCTGCCTTCTTGTGGAAGCCGCCGACGGGTATCGAGTTGTGATTGCGCTGCCGGAAATGGCTCCTGGATTTACTGACAAGCAGATCATCCTGGCCTTCTTGAAAGACGGAAAGCCGCTCGATCCCAAGGAAGGTCCGTATCGAATTATCATCCCCGACGAGAAGAGGCCGGCTCGGTGGATACGGCAAGTCACGAGCCTGAAGGTTGTGGATGTGCAGTGAGCTGAGTCCATCGTTGAATGGCTGATCGATTTGAATCACAGCAGGAGAGAACATTTTGAACATCCGAACAAGACTCTGCATCACGCTTCTGGGCCTCGCTCTTGCTTGTGGCTTGTGCGCCGCGCAGGAGATCACCGTTGCGGCCGCAGCAGATCTGCAATTCGCTATGCAAGATGTGGCGGCGCAGTTCCAGCAGCAAACGGGCAAAACGGTGAAAGTGACGTATGGCTCGTCAGGAAACTTCTTCCAGCAGCTTCAGAACGGGGCTCCCTTCGATATGTTCTTCTCTGCGAATCTGGACTACCCGAAGAAACTGGAGAGCGCAGGGCTGGTTGAACCCGAAAGTTATTATCCATACGCCAAAGGCAAGATCGTGGTTTGGGTGCCGAATGATTCGAGAATCAATATCGATTCGGGCTTGAAGGTTTTTCTCGATCCCGGCGTCAAGAAGATCGCGATTGCAAACCCGCTGCACGCGCCTTATGGACAGGCCGCAGTATCAGCTTTGCAGAAAGAAGGAATCTACGACACGGTGAAAGACAAGTTCGTGCTGGGAGAGAACATTTCCCAAACAGCGTCGTTTGTGGTGTCGGGAGCGGCCGACGCGGGGGTGGTTGCGCTTTCGCTGGCTCTGTCGCCGAATATGAAAACCAAAGGACGTTACGTCGAGATTCCCGCGAGCGAATATCCACCGATCGAGCAGGCATGCGTGATTCTCGCTGCGTCGAAGAATAAGGAAGGAGCGCGGCAGTTCCTTTCGTTCATCAAGAGCGAGAAGGTTGGTGCGATTTTGTCCGTCTACGGCTTCGATGTTCAGGACCGCCCGTCCAAGTAGTCCGCGGCGCGACTACTCCTCGGCCTTCTTCCTCTTGTAGAAGCGGCGGACCTTGGCGCGGTTTCCGCATTTCGTCATGTCGCACCAGCGGCGGCGGTGATTCTTGCTCTCATCCAAAAACAGCCACTCGCAAGTCTTCGAGGCGCAGGCGCGCACAAACTGCAAATGATCGGAAGCGAGCAGCTTGGCCGCCGACCTTGCGATCGGCCACAAGGGAGCTTCCAGATCCCTCGGAGAAGCGTCGAATCGCCATTCGAAGCGCGGCCCTTGCCGAATCAGGCTCTCGTGTTGCGCCGCTGACTGGATGTATCGATTCAGTACCAGGAGCGCGGAGGACGTCACCGTCGTCTTCCGGACCAGTGCCCAGAAGACTGCATACATGGCTTCGCGCATCTCGATGGCCGCGGCCAGCACTTTTTCTGCGCGTTCCGGCGTCGCGATGCTTTCAGCGCACAGACGGTCTGCTTGCTGGCGGGGCAGGACTTCGGCATCCTCGGCGAAGCGAGCAAGATCGATGTAGCTCTTGATCAGTTCTTCTGGCTCGTTGCTATAGCGGTCGTCGAGCGTGTTAATGAAGTCCAGGCATAAGGCTCCTCCACAGAGATCGAACTGAAGCGGCCGGCGCTCCGACGCTTTCGTGGTTTGCTGGATATTTCGCTCCTTCAACTGGACCTGCCCATTATCTAACCATTAAAAGCATCTTGACAAGTTAGATATGGCGAACCTAGAATCGACATAACCGCTGATACTAGTTTTATAGGTTATATCATGCGAACTGAGAATCCTACCCGAATGAAGGTCCTGATCCGCAGCGGCAAGATGATAAACATTAGGAGGTAGACCCGTGATCGTGGCCAAACCAAACCCGCGGAGTGGCGACACGCGTCGCACCGAGTCGATCAAGCTGGCCCTCGCCTTCGCGGCGATCTACATCGTTTGGGGGTCGACGTATCTGGCGATTCGCTACGCGGTGGAAACCATTCCACCCCTCGTGACCGCGGGCATTCGCCACAGCGTGGCGGGGAGTGTGATGTTGGCCTGGGCCTACGCGCGGGGATACCGGCCAAAGCGCGAGCACTGGATTGCGGGAACAATCCTGGGCGCGCTCTTCTTTTTGATCGGACATGGCTCGCTACACTGGGCGGAGCAGCACGTTTCCTCAGGGCTCGCGGCGCTCCTGATTGCGACCGAGCCGATGTTTATCCTGGTGCTTGCGTGGGCCAGTGGACAGCAGAAGATCAGCCGGCTCAGCGCGATGGGCTTGGGTCTTGGGGCAGGCGGTGTAGCGCTGCTGACTGGCGCGGAATTGTCGGCGAAGGGTTCGAGCTTGCTCGGCCTCATTGCCGTGCTGGTGGGCTCGCTATCGTGGGCTGCGGGGGTGGTGATCTCGCCCAAGCTCAAGCTTCCGGAAGATGCACTCGGACGCACCGCACTTCCGACGATTTGTGGCGCGGTCATGCTGCTGACTGCCGCAGGAGCGACTGGCGAGTTTCATTCGCTGCAGTGGCAGGCGGTTTCTCTCAAGTCGATCCTTGGCCTGGCATACTTGATCGTCTTCGGATCAATCGTAGCCTTTACGGCGTATACGTGGCTGCTGCAACGATGTCCACCGGCGCTGGTTGCCACGCACACCTACGCCAATCCAGTGGTGGCCGTATTTCTGGGATGGCTGCTGGCTTCTGAACCACTGACATTGCGAGTGGTACTGGCTTCCGTGGCGATCCTGGGAGCGATTTTGCTGATCCGCAGAGGCGAACGTGGGGTCGAGCACACACTAGTCGCACCCACCCCTGCAAACGCCAAATCAATCGAGCAGTGCGCCTAACGGTTGTGATCGCCGGCACGGAGCTCTGAGCACACGATCCACAAGTGGTCCATATATTCGCCGCTGGTAGAGCGGAAGCCCGTGACCGCAGAGCCCATCGGGCACGCGGCTTCCGCGGGATGTCCTCCAGGATTGGGACGCATGACGGGCTGAGTCCATTCGATCCGGGGATTGTCAACGCGAGCTGCGATTTCATGAAGGGGACTGCACTGTCCGACAGCTTCATCGATCGAGGCGCCCGTACGCCCGCGAAGGCCGCGCAATGCGAAATGCTCCGGACAAAGTGCGTCATGCACCGGGCGTCCACCCGGACTGCCGGTCCTGCCAGTCATGCGCCGGTCGTCTCCGAGCCTTCCATCGCGATCGATGTGGGCGCAGTCGAGCCATGCAGTATTGAAGTATTCGCCGGTCTGCACGTGGAATCCGACGGCGACGGAGTCCTCCTCGCATTGCGCGTCGGGTGATGGCCGGCCACCGTTGCCTCCACCGAAATCACGAGCGACGCGTTCGCGCGAAACGAAGATGAAGTGATCATGATCGCGATCCTGAGGATGCGATCCGGGCGCGGCCAGCGCTCCCAAAGCAACCGCAAGGAGAATTGCGAACACTGGCGCTATACGCGCGGTGCCGCGTTGCTGCCGAGCATCGCAGTTCGGAGCTTGCTGCCTACGGTAGGAATTTTTCATTGGACGCCCTTTGATGGGATCAGTGGGTTCACACCCGCGCGTGAAATCACCGATCGGGATTTGAACGGATGGTAGAGGCGAGATGTGAGCGTGTCAATGCGAGATGAGATTCGTTTCACACGGAAATCGGCCGCGGGCACTAAAGCGCGCTCAATTCCTAAACTTACGCGGCCCTTGAAGGTCCGCTCTTGCGTGCTTGTGCAGGCATTCGATTTCTCTCTGTGGTTCATGTCCATGGGCCGTTACTGTTTTTCGTTACTAAGTCCTCAACCACATGAATCCACGTCAAAATCCCCACCCTGTCTCCGCAAAACGCGCGGAGACGAGGGTGGAGCACTCTTTTCTTCGTTCTTCTTCTTAGTGGTGTTGATCGCGGCGGCGGAGATAGTCGATGAACATCTGTTCGACGGGCTTGTCGTAAGCGATAAGGACATGGCGGACGGTGTGGCCGCTGACAAAATGGCAGACTTCCTCGGCGAGATTTTTGGCGTGATCGCCGGCGCGCTCGAGAGACTGCGTCATGAAGATGACTTGCAGGCTGGCCTGGCGGGCGACGTTTTCCGGGTTCTCGATGTGGCGGAGGAAGATGAGATTGCGGAGACGGTCCATCTCGGCGTCGGCGCGGAGGACGTCGACGGCTTTGCCGATTTCGCGGGCAGAAAACGCGCTGCCGCAGTCGGCGAGCATTTTTTCGAGAATCGTAGCCATCTGCGTGAGGTCGCGAGTGTCCTCGGAGTCGATGCGTCCGCTTACGGACTGGGCACTGTTGGCGAAGCTAAGCAGAAGATCCCCAATCCGCTCCAGACCGATCATGAATTTCATACAGGCGAGGAGTTCGCGAGCCTCAGCCGGGCCGACCTCAGTAATGGCGGTGGTGACTCCGCTATCGATTTCCATGTCGAGCGTATCGAGCTCGCGCTCACGCTGACGCAGAGAATTAAGAAGAGCGTTCGATCCGGTAGCGATGCCTTCGGCAGCCGCTCCGGCAGCTTCTTTGGCCATGTGACAGGCTTCGACGGTGCGGCGCACGAGGTAGTGGTGGGCCGGTTCGGGAGTCGGGCTCTTGATCGCGGTGCTCATCAGTGTATCCGCCGGGCGAGAACGCGGACGACGAGGAACTCTCCTGGAAGCGTCGCCGCTACTCTGCCGTTCATGAGATCGGATGGCCAACGGCTAAGCATAGAATCTTCCATCCGAACTGCGGTTAACAAGCTGTGAATTTTCCGTCATTTTTTCGCTCGGGCCAATCACATTTACCTATTAGTAAAGACCATTCTCGGGCAAGACACAACAAATGCAAGAGGAATATGGATGCGGGCAATCCCCACATGGCAGGACGTCCGGGAATGCGCGCTTTCGATGCGTGCGAGCTCCTTCCCTGCGCCTGAAAAACGGCTCCTGTCTGGATGACGCCGGCGCAAGAGGAATGCCCGGCTAGGGCTTGGGTCTTCGATGGGCTACGCCCCGGCTGGACGGTCGAGGCGGCCGTCTCCACATGTGTCTAGGCCGTGGGTAGAGTGAACAGAAACGCACTGCCTTTGGTGAGCTCGCTTTCGGCGCGGATGGAACCGCTGTGGGCACGCACGATGTGCTTGGCGATGGCGAGCCCGAGGCCGGTGCCTCCGGATTCGCGGGAGCGGGCTTTGTCCACGCGATAGAAGCGCTCGAACAGGCGCGGCAGATGCTCCGAGGAAATGCCGCCCCCCAGGTCGCGAACATAGAATTCAATCCCACGTTCGGCCGAACGGGCGCCAAGGTCGATGCGTCCGCCAGCGCGGCCGTATTTCATGGCGTTGTCGATCAGATTTGAAAACACCTGGTGAATCGCTTCGCGATCGGCCAACACTGGTGGGAGAGATTCGACAGAGCTACTACTTCCCTGCGCGTCAATGATCTGAAGCTCTACTCCCTGCCCGCGGGCAATTTCGCGGAAACTTTCTTCTGCGTCGTTGAGCAGCTCGATTGGGGCCACAGGCTCGGTGTCGAAGCGGGTTTCGCCGGATTCGACTCGCGCCAGCGTGAGCAGGTCTTCTGTAAGGCGCGACATGCGGGCAGCGTTCTTGCGAATGATTTCCAGGAACTCGCGGGTGGAACCGGAATTTTCCGGAATGGTATCGAGCAGAGTTTCGGAGTATCCCTGAATGGAGGTCAGCGGTGTACGCAGCTCGTGAGAGACGTTGGCGATAAAGTCGCGGCGCGTTTTTTCCACGCGCTCGGTCTCGGTCAGATCGCGGAGAACGGCGACGGCGCCGCCATCAGGCAGTGGAGCGGCGGTCACATCGAAGGCGCGGCCGGGAACAATAGAAGTAGCACGCGCGGTCGTTACTTCCTTGGTGGTGGTTGCCGCTTTGACGGTGGCCAGAAAATCGGGATCGCGGATGGTTTCTACCACGGGAGCATTGAGGCGTGTGCGCTGCGGAACCAGCCGGTCCATGGGCTGATTCGCCCAACGCACGAGGCCGTCGGAGCTCACGGCGATAACGGCGTCCTGCATGCTGTTGAGCAGAGTTTCGAGCTGGCGCTGGCTGGAGCGGACAGCGGCGAAGCTGCGCTCCACCTGTCCCGCGGTGCGATCAATCGCGGCGGCGACCCGTCCGATCTCGTCGTGCGGAGCATCATCGACACGGGCACGGAGATCGCCACGTTCGATGCGCGCGGCCACATCGACAATGCGTTCGAGGCGGCGGGAAGTCCAAACAGAGGCAGTAATCGCGATCAGCAAGGCAACGAGGCACGCAAGAAGAGATCCGCGGATCAACGGGCGGCGAACCTGGGCTCGTACGGCGTCGACCTCGGAAAGTGGATAGGCGAGACGGACTGCGCCTCCGGAGATGGGAACTGCGACATAAAGAAACGGGATGCCAAGGGTGGCGCTGCGGCGCTCGGTCTGGCCGGTTTGACCGGAAAGTGCGGCGGCAAATTCGGCACGAGTGGAATGGTTCTCCATTCCGGCTGGATCGGCCTCGGAGTCGGCAAGAACTTTGCCGGACGCGTCGATGATGGTGGCACGAGATCCGGCAGCCTGGGCTTCCTGCGCGGCGATGTCGGCGAGCGAGTGGGTGTGATCGGTTTCGACCCGATGCGCGAACAGAATCGTCTTCTGGGTGAGACTGCGTTTGATGTCGCCGCGCAGCGAAGCTTCCCACGCATTGCCGATCATAACGTCGAGGATGGCTGCGGTCGCTGCGATGACGATCAGGAAGACGGCGAGCAGCTTGAAGAAAATGCGGTTCTTCACATGCTCCTTTCGAACCATCTCCTCGTCTGGAAGCTTCCCGTCATTTCGGGGACTCGAAACGATAGCCGGCGCCCCGGACGGTTTTCAAGTAGCGCGGATTCTCAGGGTCAGGCTCGATTTTTTCGCGGATGCGGCGAACATAGACGTCGACCGAGCGCGGTGTCACGTAGGCGGTATCGCGCCAGACGGAATCGAGGAGGTGGTCGCGGCTGAAAACGCGTCCCTTATGGCGGGCAAAGTAGTCGAGCAGACGGAACTCCGTGGCCGTGGTTGGAACCATCGCACCGCGAACGGTAAGGGTCATGGCAGAGGGATCGATTTCGATCTCGCCGACAGTCATCGGGCTGGGTGGCAAAGGGCGCTCGAAGCGGCGGAGAACGGCCTTTACACGGGCCACAAGCTCGCGCGGGCTGAAGGGCTTGGCGATATAGTCGTCGGCTCCAAGTTCCAGACCGAGAACGCGGTCGGCCTCGCTGCTCTTGGCGGTGAGAAAAATTACCGGCACTGCGGAAAGACCTGGGGTCTGGCGGATGGTGCGGCAGATTTCGAGGCCATCTTTGCCGGGAACCATGATGTCCAGGATGAAAATGGCCGGCCGCTGACGCTCGGCATCGGAAAGAACATTGGATCCAGTGGGATAGATGCGAACAACGAAACCCTCATTTTCAAGGTGATGGCGCACGAGGCGAGAAATGTCGGGATCGTCTTCGACGACGAAGATGCTTGGTTTCACGGGATCATTTTATCTAAGGCGGTACTTAGTACCTAGCGCCGAGTGGGGTGTGACCGGCCCGGACGAGAGATTTTCATCGGATTTTAACAATCCGGGTGAAAATCTTTCAACACCGGGGACACGGGATCACACAGGAAAACCTTAGAGGGATACGATCAGGTTTGCTGCTTTGTCTACTTGGAAACCCTTTCGTGGTGGGATCACCGTGGTGGCGCTGTATTCGGTGACGATGGCTGGGCCGGCATATTTCTTTCCTGGCTGGAGCTCTTCCCTGGAGTAGATCCTTGTCTTCAGTTTCTTGCCTTCGAATTGGACGGGTGCTTCGGCCGTGGAAAGCTTGCCGAGCTTTGTTCGGCTTGGGCAGACGAACGCGTCCGCCCCCCTATGACTTGACCTCGATTCCACGATCGCCCGCAGGCGGAGGGTAACTATTTCAATCCCGCGATTTATGTGCTCATAGCCGTAGCGACGGCGGTGCTCCTGCTCGAAGTCTCGGAGTAGATTTTTCGTCAGGGGAAGGCCCAGCTCGTATCCCTCGCCGCGATAGCGGAGATCGACGGTCTGTTGATAACGCGGAGTTCCCTGCCAGGATTCATTCCGAAAGTCCTTTGCCGCGGCCTTCGCCATGGCTGCGAATTCCTGATTCAATTTTGTATGCGGGATTTCGCGATCGACTCTCCACAGGATCGTCCGCGAATAGTCTTTGACCACATCGCTGGCGAGGATACCGAGAGCAGATAGCGCACCCGGGAACGCTGGAATGACGACGTGCGGGATGCTCAGAGCCTCGGCGAGCGCACAGGCATGGAGGCCTCCGGCGCCGCCAAACGCAACCAAGGCGAACCCGCGGGGATCGCGTCCGCGCTCGATGGAGACGACGCGAATGGCTTTTTCCATGGTGGCGTTTACGATACGAATCATGCCGTAGGCAAATTTTTCCGGCGTAAGATTCGAGCCGGCTTTCTTGAGCCACTCTTGCGTCATCCGGCGGGTACGGTCGAGGTCGAGAGTAAATTCGCCGCCGAGAAAGCGCTTCGGCTGCAAACGGCCGAGGAGCAGATTGGCATCGGTGACCGTTGGCTGGGTACCGCGGCCGTAGCAGATGGGACCGGGATCGGCTCCAGCGGATTCGGGGCCGACGCGGAGGACTCCGGCAGCGTCGAAGCGAGCCAGCGAGCCTCCGCCAGCCCCGACAGTGTGGATATCGAGCATGGGAACGCCGATCGGGAGTCCGGCGATCTGAGCATCGTTGGCGGTTTTGATGTCGCCCTCGACGAGGGAGACGTCGGTGGACGTTCCTCCCATATCAAAGGCGATGATGTTGTCGAAACCGCTGGCGGGCGCGGTGGCGGCCGCACCGACAACGCCTCCGGCGGGTCCGGAGAGGACGGTACGGACGGGTTCGCGTGCGGCGGTGGAAAGAGCAGTGATGCCTCCGGAGGATTGCATGACAAAGATGCGTGGGCCGACAGGGGCTAAAGCCCGGTCTCGGTCTCGGCTTCGTTTTTTCGCGGCCCTGAAGGGCCGCTCTTCCACATCTGGATCAACGTTCTTGGGGCAGGATTCCTCGAGATTCCGCAGGTAGTTTTGCATCACCGGTTGCAGGTAGGCATTGATGACCACGGTCGAGGTGCGCTCGTATTCGCGAAATTCTGGGAGGATTTGGTGAGAGATCGAGAGGGGAACGCTTAGCCCTTCCAGAGCCCGGGCGATCGCGTCCTCACTTTTTGGATTTGCGAAGGAGAAGAGTAGCGAGATGGCGATGGATTGTGGCTTTGCGGATGCAATGCGATCACAGAGTGAACGCAATTCCTCAGGGGCGGGCGCGGTCAGGATTTCGCCTTCGGTGGACGTGCGTTCGTGGATCCCGAAGCGGAGCTCTTTGGGGACTAGCGGCTCGATGCGCTCGAAGAAAAAATCGTAGAGCTTTGAGCGAGCCTGGCGTCCAATCTCGATGGCGTCTTCGAAGCGGGCGGTGGTGACTAGCGCCGTGCGGGCACCCTTGCGCTCGAGAAGCGTGTTGGTTCCGACGGTGGTGCCGTGGAGGAGAACGAATTCGCACCTTGGCGCAATCTTCTTCAGAGCATCGACGATGGCCTGCGAAGGATCGGCCGGAGTCGAGAAGACTTTCAGCATTTTGAGTCGACGCGTTTTCGGATCTGTCCACACGCAGTCGGTGAAGGTGCCTCCAGTGTCGATGGCGATGCGGAGGGGTTGGGGCGAGCGAGCCATGTAAGAGTCGGAACGCTAGATTAACATTCGACGCGGACGTCGGTACGACACAGCAGGAGTGTGATCCGGAAGGTTACATAGATCTTTCGCTTCGCTCAGGATGACAATGCTAAGCAGGTTCGATGAAAACTGCGGTGGAGTGCAGGCTCCTTGGCCGTCCACCTCGCTTTGCTCGGGAGCGGACGAAGGCGTCCGCTCCTACTCGGGCCCTCTAAGTATCAAACTTAGTTCTTTGCGACCTTTGACTCGCCTTTAGGCAGCAGGTCGGACGCTGGCAGCTTGGCGTCGAAGACCAGGTTGAAAAAACCGACCATCATTTCGTCTGAGTTCTGCTGACCCCAAATCACGGTCTTGGTGGGGTCGGGATTCTCCGGATTGTCAGGAGAATTGTCGAAGTGCGCGGTGCACTCGATGGTTGTTCCTTTGGGAAGAGTGATCGGCTCGGCAAGGTTGTACCAGAGTTGCCAGTGCCAGTTGTAGGCGGGAACTTTCAGGAGAGTCCGCGTCTGGCCATCAGGAAATTTCAGACGATATTCGAAATCTTTTCCACGGGTGTGCATGTGGGGATGAAGCGCAACCAGCCTCACGTCTCGCGGGACTTCGAAAGAAGCGTCGACCTTGTAGTTCGGATCTCCCGGCGGAATCTTGAAGGTGCCATTTACAGCAGAGAGAGTCAGCACGCGGTCTTTCGGCGGCTGCTTCGCGAAAATGATTCCCAACCGCGCCTGGTCGGTGGTGGCTTTGCCGTTAGGCGTGTAATGCACTTCTAGGACAATGTCGGATCCGGCTTTGATCAGCTTCGCTTGGCCGGGCTGCAAAATTTCCGCATTCTGACCCGGAGCGTACCCTACAAGGAAATCGCTGGGGAGCGCGCTGGTGTCGTTCTTCTCATCCTGCTTGGGAGGCGGGGCTTCGAAGAAGACTCCGGTCTTCTGGCCCTTGAAGTAGTTCGATCCAGGCTCGCGGACGTACGCAATGATGTGATGAACCACCGAGCGGTCAGTGGGCCGAGCTTCCGCGGCCTGCACCCATTTGTCCTCGGTGAAGCCCGTGGGCAAGATCACGTATTGATACTCGACCATGCCCGACGCCGGGACCGAATAGGGATGCGGCAACTGAAAGATTGCGTCCGGTTTGGGAATGCCCCAGCCTTCGACAAAGTTTGCGGGCGCAGGCATGTCCGCGGGATCGCCTTCAGGAGCGCCAGCGTTGGCCCATGCCAGGATCGTGGTGATTTCTTTGTCGGTCAGGGAGCGGTCGTTCGAGAAGTGTCCATACGCGGGATCGGCGAACCACGGCGGCATCATCTTCTGTTTCACTACGCGCTTCATGCTGGCCGCCCAAGGACGCGCCTGCTCGTAGGTCAGCAGAGGAAATGGTGCAGCCTCTCCCGGGCGATGGCAGGTCTGGCAATGCTGTTGAAGAATGGGCGCGACATCTTTGGTGAAGGTGACGGGGGCGGGACTTTGAGCGAGAGAATACGCGGCCGCCGAGAGAATGATTGCGATCGTCGAAAGAGTGCGGACCATGAATATTGTTCCTCGAAGAGTCGTTGAGGGTTTCTCTTGGGGAAAGAGTATAGCGCGAATTGATCGCCTGCTGATTTTGCTTTTTAGTTGGAGTTAAGTTGGAGGCGCAGCCTCGCTGCGCTTAGCGGGACAGCCGATGGCGGCTGTCCCCACATGAGTCGCTTCTGCCCATTACTTGGTCGTGAAGGCGAGCGTCAGC
Organism: uncultured Acidobacteriota bacterium; assembly: GCA_963700225.1. Lineage (GTDB taxonomy): Bacteria > Acidobacteriota > Terriglobia > Terriglobales > Acidobacteriaceae > Sulfotelmatobacter. The sequence continues at coordinate 1,597,609 of CAVOWU010000002.1, read as the reverse complement.
AGCGTTCTTTGTTCGACTTCGTGGGCTTTGGCGCTGCCTGTTGCTGGGCTGGCACCGGAGCTGCGTTTCACGCTGAGCACGGGGCGATCGCCGGCGATGCGCTTCAGGCGCGGGAGCATATTGAACATGGCTCCCATGTTTGCGGGCTCTTCCTGGACCCACACGATGTCGGCGTTGTTGCCGTGGCGATTGAACTCGGCGACGACTTCTTCTTCCGGGAAAGGATAGAGCTGTTCCAGGAAGACGATTGCCGTGCTTGTGTCGTTCCTTTTTTTGCGTTCCGCTTGCAGTTCGTGGCCGATTTTTCCGGTGCAGATCAGGATGCGGTCAGCTTCTCCAACCGTCGTGTCGGGAATGACATTCAAGAAATTCTTATGGGTGAAGTCTTCGATTGGCGAACTGGCGTCGGGATGACGCAGCATGCTCTTCGGCGTGAACACGACGAGGGGCTTGCGCCAGTACCGTATGGCCTGGCGGCGCAAGAGATGGAAATATTGTGCGGCGTTCGAAGGCTGCGCGATCTGGATGTTGTGCTTGGCCGCGAGTTGAATAAAGCGCTCGATGCGGGCGCTGGAATGTTCTGGGCCCTGGCCTTCGTAGCCGTGAGGCAGCAACATCACAAGGCCTGATAGCAAGTTCCACTTCGCTTCGCCCGCACTGATGAACTGGTCGATGATGGCTTGCGCGACATTTACGAAGTCGCCGAACTGGGCCTCCCACAGGACGAGCGATTCGGGATAGTCGCGGCTGTAGCCGTATTCAAAGCCGAGAACTCCGGCTTCGGAGAGTGTCGAGTTGTAGATTTCGCAGCGGGCCTGATCGGCAGCGATATTTTCGAGTGGCACGTATTCGTTCTCATTCTCGATGTCGATGAGAACGGAGTGGCGCTGGTTGAAAGTGCCGCGGCGTGAGTCTTGTCCTGACATGCGAACGTGCGTGCCTGTCTTCACAAGACTCGCAAAGGCTAGAGCCTCAGCCATGCCGTAGTCGACGGGGCGCTTGCCCGTACCCATCTCGGCGCGCTGCTCAAGAAGCTTCTTGACCTTCGGATGAATGTGGAAGTCCGCGGGATATGTGGTCAGACGAGCGGTAAGCTCCGACAATTCTTCGGACGAGAGTCCCGTTTCGACTTCGAACTCGGGGCGGTGAATGCCGCCGAAATATTTACCCCAATACTTGGGGAGCTCGCGGAGCATGGGCTTATGCTTGAGACTGCCGGCTTTTTTCTGGGCAGCTTCGAATTCCGCTTTGATGACAGCAACCTTGGATTGGGCATCGGAAGCGCCGATGTCATCGGCGTAGATTTCCCAGAGCGGCGGATGCTCTTTGATTTTCTTATAGAGCAACGGCTGCGTAATGGTGGGATCGTCGACCTCGCTGTGACCGTGGCGCCGATACCCAATGAGGTCAATGACGACGTCGGTGCCGAATTGATAGCGGTATTCGACGGCCATGCGAGCGACGCGAACGACTGCGTCGACGTCTTCGGCGTTGACGTGGAAAATCGGGATTGACTGACGCCGCGCGATGCAGGCTGCAAAGCGCGTAGAGTGCTCTTCGGTGTAGCTGGTTGTGAAGCCGAGGAGATTGTTGACGACGACGTGAATCGTGCCGCCGACGGTATAGCCGGGAAGGTCGGCATAATTCATGGTCTCGGCGAGGATCCCCTGTCCGGCGAACGCTGCGTCGCCGTGAACCAGAAGCGGGAGATATTTTCCACGGCCGCCCTCGCCAGTGCGGTCCTGTTTGGCGCGAGTGCGTCCCACGGTGACAGGATCGACAGCCTCGAGGTGGCTTGGATTCGACACCAAATGGATATGAACTTTGCCGCCGCTGTGCGTGACATATTCACCCGTCGCGCCCATGTGGTACTTCACGTCTCCGGAACCAAGAACGCTGCGCGGATCGACATCTTCGAATCCGGCGAAGATTTCCTGCGGCGGACGCTTCGCGACATGGGCGATGACGTTGAGCCGGCCGCGATGGCTCATGCCCATGACGAGTTCGATGGCGCCGAGGCGCGAGGCGCTGTCGAGAACCTCGTCGACTAGCGGGATCAGGGCGGTCACGCCTTCCAACGAAAAGCGCTTGCTGCCGAGATATCGCTGCTGCATGACCTGCTCAAAGACATCGGCACGGATCAGCAGGTCGAGGATGCGCTGCTGATCTTCTGGAGTGACTTCGAAACCTTGGGACGGCGCTTCCATGCGTTCGTGGATCCAGCGGCGACGGTCCGGAGCGTAGAGGTGATTTATCTCGACGCCGATGGTACTGGAGTAAATGCCACGAGCTTCGCGCGCGTATTCGCCGTCGTCTTCGAGTTCGGGCGTGGGGCGCGGGCGAAGGAAGCCAAGCGGATCGAGATCGCCTTCGAGGTATCCGAACTGGCGGTAGGCGGCGAAGACTCGTTCGCGTTCGGGATTGGAGCCGTTGTTGCGGGACGCGGCCATCGCGGCGGCGCCGGGAATCTTTGTCTTAGGCATATGAGTGCATTACTAGGATAACGGATGCCGACGATCGATTGGGGGATTCGGAGCCGGGAAAATCATTCACCAGAGGGGACACAGAGGACCACAGGGGAAATCAAGAACGAACTTGTCACTTCAGGCGACAACCTTGTACGGCCGCATCATTTCGTTGTCTTCGTGTTCGAGGACGTGGCAGTGCCAGACGTAGCGGAACTCGTCGCCGGGCTTGGCGACCGTTCCCGCGGGAAGATCGAACTTTGCGATGACGCGCGTGATGAGTCCGCCGTAGGTTTTGATCGTGTCTTTCCAGGCGGGACGTTCATTGGCTTCCGGCGGCATGGGGATGCCGGCGTAATTGATCTTGCCGGTCTGCACGTAAGTCTTAACGTCGAACGCCTGGCGATTGAGCACCTGAAACTGAACGAGATGAAGGTGTATCGGGTGAACATCCCCGGTGGTGTTGGCGAATGACCAGATTTCTGTTGTGCCGGCTTTGGGATCCTCGGTGATGGGGTCGTCCCAATGTTTCATTCCGAGCAGTCCGATCATGGTGTAGCCGTCGGCCGGGCGGTCCATTTCCGTAAGGGCGAGCGTTCTTTCGCGAACCGCCAGGGCTGGATCCATCGGAGTCCAGGGAACGAGGGAGTCGGGAAGCGAACTCGTATCCTTGGCCGCAAGCGGCTTGGTGACTTTGAAGAGCATAACCTCGGGAGCGACGAATTCTCCACCACGCGCGTAAGGAGCGGGAGCATCGTTGAGCAGGGCGAGATTCATTCCCTTGTGCTCGGAGAAATCAATCACGAGGTCGAAGCGCTCACCAGGAGAAACGATGAGGTAGTGCAGGCTGAGAGGGGTGGGCAAAAGCCCGCCGTCAGTTCCGATCTGGCGAAAGGGAGGGGCGTCGACAGGTCTGCCGTTGCGCTGGCCGTTTTCGTCGGCAGGAACCAGGGTCAGATGATAGAAACGCGCATTCGAACCATTCACCATGCGGAAACGGTATTTGCGCGGCTCGACTTCGAGAAATGGCGCGGCTTTGCCGTTCACGCAAATGGTTTGGCCGAAGAACTCCTGCATCCACATGGGGTGGGTGCCGCTGTTCGCGGGAGGATAGAGAAGAGTGCCGTCGGCAGCAAAGCTGCGATCTTGAATCAGTAGCGGAATTTCGTAGGGACCACTGGGCAGATTCAGAGCATCCTCTTCGTCATCGCGAATCAGATAGAGACCGGCGAGTCCGGCATAGACGTTGAGCCGAGTAATACCGAGCGCGTGATCGTGATACCAGAGAGTAGTGGCGGCCTGGTCGTTGGGATAATGTGATGGATTGGCTGCGGGAACGGCACCGAGTTTCCCGTCAGGAGTGCACCACGAGTCGGGATAGCCATCGCTTTCCGGCAAGACCTGCGCTCCGTGTACGTGAGTGATGGTCCGCACCTCGGGCACGCCTTCCTCGCTGCCGTGAATGGTGGTGTCGATCGGCAGGAAATGCTTCAAGGGCAATTCGTTGATCCACTTGACGGTGAGGGGCTGGCCGCGACGAACTTCAAAGGTGGGACCCGGCCAGGAATTGTTGTATCCCCACAACGTCGAGGGCGGAAGGTCGCGGTGCACCTTTTGGCGGAACGAGCGCATGTGAATCGAGACCGGCGATCCGGAGGCTGTGGGACGAATCACGGGAGGAACAGGGAGAACATCGACGTAAGGCGTCAGGCGCAACGGCTTCTGAAGCTGGGCCGGATTAACGACGGGCGCTGCACCGTTGGAATGCACGTGTGGACCGGATGAGCCTGGCATCGACATCTGCTGGCCCTGGACGAGCCGGGCACGGGCGAACATGCCAGCGCCCGCGTAGGCTCCCATTCTCAACAATTCACGTCGACTGAGACTCAAGAAAAATCCTTTGGAAGCTCTCGATCCTAGCAAGGAATCGGCGAAGCATTTTGAACTGTGCTATGGAGCGGCGCGAAGACGATTCTATGAAAGGCTGATTAAAGGAGTGTTACAGAGCTTGGTGGACAGGCGACAAAAAGAAACTCGGCCAGGGAGAAATCCCTGGCCGGGTTGCATTGCGGTATCGAATCCAGCTTAGTGGCTGAAATCGAAGGCGTCGAACAGATCGCCGAGGGCAGGACTGTTCGTCGGCACGTACGGGTTGGAAGCGGCGACCTTCGGGTTTGGAAGATTGTCGCGGCTGCGGCCGGTCAACGGCTTCAGACTCCAGTTCCGTTCGATGAACTTAATGATCGAAACGTGGTCGGAGTACGAGTGGTTGACCTTGCCTCCGGCGCTGAATGGAGAAACGATCAGCAGTGGAATACGGGTGCCGTCGCCGAAGAAGTCGACGGGTTGGATGTAACCGGAGTCATAGTAGCCGCCGCCCTCGTCAAAGGTGACGAAGACTGCCGTGTCAGCCCACAGCGCGGGATGACGCTGCAGGTCGCTGATCAACCTCTCGGCAAAGCCTTCAAAGACATCGAGCTTCGAGGAAGCAGGATGGCCATCAGACGGCCAGCCGGGCTTCACGATGGAAACGGCAGGCAGCGTATCCTTCGCGATGTCCTCGTAGATGTTGATCGAATCTCCGATGTGCGCAGTTCGCAGACTGGAATTGGTCATGATGTCCGTGGCGTACGCGAAGGGGTTGCAAATCGTGCAATAGGTGTCCAACGGGTTCGCTTGCAGCGGATCCGTCACGTAAACGTTCCAGCCGTCACCGTAATACTTCCACGAAATGTTTTTCTCGAGCAGGGCGTCGCCGATATGGCGAACCGAACTGCCGGGAACGGTGAAAGGCGAGTTGGAGAGTGCAGACGAACCATCGCCGTTGTAGCCGGGATTGTAGTTGTTGAGGATGTAGTAGTGGCCGGAGTCGCAGTTGGGTTCCACCGGGCGCGGCAACGCTTGCAGATAGTTCACGATGGCCGGGACGCCGGGCTGCGAGAGATCGGAGCAGTTCACATAGCTGCCACCGCCCGTGCCGCCCGAACCGCCGTAACCGTCGGCGTCATACCAGTTGTTGGTTCCCGGTTGAGGATTCGGGTTTTCAATCTGGTTGGCCGGCGGGGCCAGAGCGTTTCCGTTTCCGTCGCTGAACCAGATGGAGTCCGCATAGCCGAACTCGATGTGGTTGGCCATGGTTCCACCCATAACAGATTGATGGAAGTTGTCGCTGAGGGTGAATTGGTCGGCGAGGCTCTTCAAGTACGGAGCATCACCCTTCTGCACGTTGAAGAATTCCATCGAGGTGGAACCTTCACCGGTAGAGAGATAGCTGGTCGGCGGCGTGGTGAAACCGCTGGATCCATCGCTGCCTGCACCGATCGTGACTTCGACCCAAGGGAACAAATCATTCAAGCAACCGCTGGGGTTGGTCTTGGTGATGTTTGCGACGCTGCAATCCGTCTGCTGCCACATCTGATAGAAGCGGTGCACCGGACTGTTGGCATAGGAACTGTACGGAACCGCGGGAGTCAGTGGGAAAGTGCCTTCGGGCAGGTCCAACACATTGGGGATGCGGGTGTCGGGCACGGCGTATGCGGCGAGTCCAGTACCTCCGATGGTCAGATCGTATAAAGCGTTCTGAGTCAGCATGTGAGGCTCGGTTTCACGAGCTAACGCCACAGAGGAGAAATAGGGAGTCGTGGGACCACCGGCGACCACAGGAGGAACGTTGCTGTACAGGGTCTTTCCCGAGGGGCTGATCGCGTAAGTCGTGGTGTCCTGGGCGCTGTATTGTGCGGAGAGAGAATATTTTGGTCCCTTGCTTCCATCTGCTTTGATGATCCCTTTGGAGAGCAAGTTGGAGACGGTCTGGCCTGGCTTGGGCTGATAGGTCGCGAATACGTGATCGAAGCTGCGGTTTTCACCGATGATCACGATGACGTGTTTGATAGGGCTGGCGGTTTGAATCTGCGCGGCAGCGTCTTGAGCATTGGCGGATAGAGGCGTTCCCAAGTTGGCGAAGAGCGCAACAAGGCTTGCGCCAACGGTAACGTGCTGCCTGGCTTTCGCCAGGAAGTCGGGCGTAGACATAAATCTCCTCCTGAGAGAAAACTACTCACGGAGGGTAGCTGGGTCGTGTTTACGGGAGCGTGAATCCAATATGAACAGAAGATCAAAAGAAATTCACAGGCCTAAGGTGAAAGCCGTAGGTCAAACGAAAGTAGCCTCTGCTGTTGCCCGTAGCTCTCGAGCCCCCGGGATCCGGATGGGCGTTCCAGTGCTGGTGGGAATTCCGTTCGACGGCCAGTCTTCGTATTTGCGCGGCGCGGGAGAGGCTCCGGAGAAGATTCGGGAGGCGCTCGCCTGCGATGCTTCGAACAAGTGGACGGAGTTGGGAGTGGATTTGCGCAAGGCCGGCCTTTTCGCAGACGCGGGCGACTTGGCGTTTTCCGAGAAGGAGGCATTCGCCGCGATTGAGTCGGGAGTGGGTGCGCTGATCGACGCCGGCAAGCGTCCAGTATCGCTGGGCGGGGATCATTCCATTACCTACCCGATTGTGAAGGCGTTCGCGCGGCGGCATCCAGGACTGACAATCTTTCATTTCGATGCGCATCCGGATTTGTATGACGAATTTGAGGGAAACCGGCTGTCCCATGCTTGTCCATTTGCGCGAATCATGGAAGCCGGGCTGGTGAAGCGGTTGGTGCAAGTAGGAATTCGGACGATGGTTCGGCATCAACGAGAACAGGCAGAGAAGTTCGGAGTGGATGTCGTGGAGATGGGGGACCTGCCAGCTTATGCGAAGTTGAAGGCCACCGGGCCCGTTTACATCACATTTGATATGGATGTGCTCGATCCTGCCTTTGCGCCAGGAATTTCTCACCGGGAGCCGGGAGGGATGTTAGTGCGCGAAGCGATTGCGCATTTGCATGCAATCGAGGGACAGATCCTGGGAGCCGATCTGGTCGAGTTCAACCCGGTGCAGGATGTGGCAGGTATGACAGCCACAGTGGCGGCGAAAATTCTCAAGGAAATTCTTGGGAAGATGATTGCGGAATAACGCCGGCTAACCACCAAGACTCACCACAGAGGGCACTCAGGATCACCGGGGGAATTCGATATCGCTAAGGTACAATCTCGGGTCATGAAAATCTTGCTGTTGGCTGGATTGTGTGCTTTCCTCGCGTTCGCTCTGGGATGTGGCGGGGGCGGGATGGGTTCGAATAACAATAGTGGTGGAAGTGGAGGAGGCGGAGGCACGACGCCCCCCGATGCGACGATAACCGTCTCCAACACTACCGCCGGGGCTTTCGGCCTGGCAATGTCCACTTCATTTCAGCCAGCGGAGTGGGATTATCAGTTCTTCACATTGAATCCGGCGGCGACCACAACCCTCGGTAACTTGGCGCCTCAACACATTCGATTGCAGGGAGTCTCGCAGGGAGTCCCAGAGACCACCGCATCGACGTGGGACTTCACCGTCCTCGATGCGATCACCCAACCGGTGCTCGGGGTCGGGGATCATAGTCCGGAATTTCAGATCGCGGACGCGCCGGCCTTCATGTACGACGCGAATCACAACTTTCTGGATCCCACCTATCAGCAGTTCGCTGCCTACACCCAGGATCTGGTCAGCTATTACAACATCGCCGGAGGATTTTCGGCGCCGGATGGGCAACATGCTTCGCCGAGCGGGCTGCCGATCACCTGGTGGGGAATTTATAACGAACCGAACTTTAACAATCTGACGTCGACGCAATACACGCAGCTTTACAACGCGGTGGTACCCGCGATGCAGGCGGTGGATTCATCGCTGAAATATGCGGCGGTCGAGCTGGGGGATTATTCGGGACTGGCAAACCAATATCTTCCGGCTTTCGTCTCTGGCGTTACGGCGCATGTCGATGTCTTGGCAACGCACTTCTATTCCACGTGCAACCAGCAAGACACCGACACCACCATTTTTCAGACGGTTCCCGGTTTTTCGACCGAAGTGGGAGACATTTACACGCAGCTAAAGACGAATCCAGCACTGACAACCGTACCGGTGTGGGTTACCGAGAATAATGTGAATGCAGACTACGCAGCGAGTAACGGTATGAGCACCTGCAATCCGAACCAGGTATTTGTGGATGACCTGCGGGGATCGAGTCCGTTTTTTGCGGCGTGGCGGCCTTACGTCTTCTCGCAGTTGGGAAAGGCGGGCGTGCAGGCTCTCTATCATTGGGATTTCGGTGCAGACCAGCAATATGGGGAAGTCAACTACAACACGGATGCGCTACAGCTCAGCTATTGGGTCGACTACTGGCTGGGAAAGATGTTTCCGGCAAGCGCGGGATCACAGTTGCTGCAGTCCACGTCAACCGACGACACTGATCTCGAGACGTTGGCGGTAATCAATAGCGACAACAGCGTGGTCGTGATGGTCGCGAATCACGCGGTGAACGCTTCCACCGATAATAATGGTCCAGGAGTTTCGAAGACGGTGGCCGTCGACGTTTCGGCACTGGGACAGTTTTCCAGCGGAAGCCTGCTCACGATCGACGAGAATACGAGCGTGACGAATGGTCCCGCAGCCAGCTCGGTCGCGCCCGCCGCGCAGATGACGCTCACGCTAAATGGGTACTCGGTGGGCTTTCTTACTTTGAAGCCTTGAAGCTAGAGAAGGAATTCTGCGGCCGAGCCATACTGGCGTCTCTCTCGCGTTTTAAGCTTTGCTTTTTCCGTTCACAGCCGCTTCCAGCTTTTTCTTTTTGCGGGCTTCACGCCGGCGTATTTTGGCCATCCAATCGCGGGAATACATGGTGCCGCGGCATTTTGGGGAACCGCAGTAGCACGGAGCGGGATCTTCGTCGTCATAGAGGTTATAGTCCCAGACAAGTTCCTCGCCTGCGGCGATGTTGCGAATGGCAAAGAGCCACACCCGGCCCTTGATCTCGTCCACCTCGCAGTTGGGATCGCAGGAATGATTCAAATAGGCGCCCATACCTTCCCCGTCGATCACGGTCTTCCCGTCGTCCAGTCCATAAAGGTATGTGCGGGAAACACCATCGTAGCGGCGATCGGCTTCCTCAAGAGTGATGCGCTCGCCGTCATATTCGACGACCCTGGCCCCTTTACGAATGGGGGTCGAGGTGTACACACCTACCGAATGAATGGGCGAAGGGCGGACGACCAGAGCCATGAACTAATTTCGCATGGCGCGGGGATTTTGGGGAATCTGAAAAATCGAAGAGGCGAATCGAAATTCTCTCGATCGCTCCGGGCGGATGTGTCTCTATTTATGGCCCTTGGTCATGGCATCCGGTGGGAAAGGCCTGCAGACGCGGGAAATAGGGGCGCAGTGGGAAATACATAAAGCGGAGGGCTGGCACGCGTGGTAGACTTCGCGGGCTGATTTTGAGTGATATTTGCGGTAACGTCTCTGCCGCTGCGGCTCGTCAGACAGTGGCTGTGTAGATTGTGCCGGGCGAGACTTAGCAACCTGCGTCTTACGACGATTTCAATTCGACAATGAAGGGGGATGTCATGCGCGTAATTCGAGCGATTGCGGTGGTTGGAGGAATTCTGGCTTTCTGTGGTGCTTTCCAGGCGGCGGCACAAACTACGAAGACAAAGGCTAAGCTGTCGATCGTAGAACAGGGGAAGGCTTACTGCACATCGACGGGAGGGCTGGTCGAGCTTCGCAATGCCGTGTATGGGACGAACAATCCGGAACAGGACTGGTTGTGGCTGACAGGAGAAGAATCTTTTTGCCAGTACACGCTGGCCGCAGACGGATCGCGCATTCATATTTCTCTGCAAACTCTGTTCTCGACCAAGCCGACCCTGGCCGCACTTGCCTATTACGCGGAAGTTCCCTGGAACGGGCAAGGCAATGGAAATCCGGCGTCATACTATTGCACACAGCTCGGCGGAGCCGAAATTGGCGCGACTGCTCTGGCTGGTGGAGGGTGGGTTTCGTCGGGAGGCATCGACCAGATCCTTGAGGCTTGTATCTTTCCCGACAATTCAACGATCGATTCGTGGGGACTCTTCTACCATTCCGACAACATCATTCGTGGAATCGACTTGTCGACCGTCCTGAAGTACGCGAACCCCTACGCGGTGAAGAAGTAGTAATTCAGCTTGCAGCTTCCAGTTTCCAAAAAGAAACGCCGCTGCACCGCAGCGGCGTTCACTTTTGATGGTCACGAGTTCTAGGGCTCGTAGACGGAAGATCCGAATCCTTGCTTGCGAGCCGCGTCCTGCATTTCTTCCAGGTGCTTTTGCTGGTCCGCGAGCTGCGATTTCATGGTTTCCACTTCATCCTGCTTCTGCTTTTGGTGTTCGTTCCAGGCCACGCAATTAGCGACGCAGTTGCCGCCCAGGTAGTGAACGGAGTCGTTGACGCTGTCAATCTGCTGCTGCAGAGATGCGATGGAGTTTTTCTGAGCCAGAATCTGCGATCTCCACTGGTCGGCCTGAGCATTATGGTCGCCGGAAGCGGGTGGGAGATCGGACGCCTTTGAGCTGTCAGTGCTTTCAAAGCTACGGCCGGAATCGGCCGCGAGACCGCCATGAGGCAGTTCTTCATTGGTGATAACGTGAGTCGCCTTTGGGGCGGGAGCATCCTTGGCATCGGAACCAGAAGCTTGCGCGTCCTTGTTCGGCGCGCTCTTTGCGGACGCATCTTTGGTCTGCGATTGCGCGTCTTTCTGAACTTTTTGCTGGCGCGACTGGCGAGCGACGTCCCCCAGCGACGGGGCATCATCTTGAGCTAAGGCAGATCCGGCACACAAGAGTCCAATGGCGGCCAGGAGCATCAACAGTTTTCTCATGGAAAGCCTCCGGCAACGGTCCGTCCGGGGGAAACGGCGTGCTCAAGAAGATGGTAGCGCGGAGGGCGGGCAATCCCACGTTACTTTCGTACACCCGCAGGTGGTCTTGTTAAGTATTGGTAAGACTAGTGATAAGTGCGTCCAGTTTGGCGAATAAGGCTTGGTTGCCTTGTCGAGGATACGCCGCAAGAGACTCGCGATAGTGCGGTAGGTTGTAGAGAAACGATTCAACACGCTCTTTGTTCAAGTCTTCCCAGTAGGCGCCGTATCCCGATTTCTCAAGCCAGTAAGCGTTGAATATCTGCTCGAACTGGTGGCTGACTGGAACCGCAAGATAAGGCTTGACCAAGTGAAGGGCTTCCGTGACCAGGGAGAATCCGGAGTTGGCGATCACGGCCCGAGCGCTCACCAGATCGGCGAAGAATCCTTCGAGTGAAGGCTTCTTGTAGAGAACGTTGCCATCTTTTCCTTCGCGCCCGAATCCATAGGCGATAAAACCGCAGCGCACGGAACTCAAAAGCTTGGCCAAGGCCGGCGCGGGCGAGGTCACGTAAACCAGAACGTGTTCACCCTGCGTGGGAGTGGCTGTGAGGATTTCCTGGCGCAGCAGGGGAGGAAACAAGAACGTTCTGCGCTTGCGAAGCGGAGCAGTGAAGAACGAGATGACAAGATAGGCGTTTGCGCGTGGGGTCATGAGCTTGGTCACGATCTTGGCGGCAGCCGCATCGCGACGATACTGCTTTGGGTACGAAACGATTGCGTTCGTGAGGCAGTGTTGGTTGTCGATGGAGATGATCGGCAGCCCGCGCTTGTGCCCGACGTGGCAAGTGAGCGGCTCGAAATCAGTGATTACGAGATCGATCTCAGCTTCATCAACGAGAGAGTTTAGGCGCGACAGGCTCTTCGCAGCCCGGGGAACCGTAATCAGATTCCTGGCGATGGTGCGCTTGTAACGCACGCGATTGTTGACGTAGGCGAAGCGGAATCCGTAGATCTCGGTGACGTCGAAGTTGGACTTTAGATTTTGCAAGCCTCGGTCGAAGGATGCGACGTGAACTTTATGACCTTCCGCAACGAGATGAGTGAGGACTTCTTTGGCGCGGGTAGAATGGCCGGCGCCTTCTCCGTTTACACCGTAGAGGATGTTGGCCATGGATGAAAGCCGAGTATATCGCGATCGCCCGCGAGTGAAGCCCTTGAAGCGTCGGGGCTAAGCCTGTTCGTCCTGAAGCGGCTTTACGCGGCCCTTAAAGGGCCGTTCTTTCACGGGGGATCGCTTACGGCTGTGGTAGTGGAACGGGCAAAGCCACGGTGTCGATGGTGGCTGGGTCGTCGCGGAGTTTGATATAGAGCGTCTTTCCTTTTGGCGGCGGGATCGCCAGCGCGTCTTCCACGAATCCTTCGGGGACGGTAACCGAGTTGGCGAAATCGGCATCGGCGCTTACCGAGTCGAGCAGAAACAATTTGTCCCCGCTCAGAGTGCATTGTTTTTCTGCGCCCGGCACACAGTGAACCGCTTTCAGCATGGGGACGCGCACCAGATTCACCAGGGCCTGCCAATCGCCATTGATACCGTCGCCGCTGATCGGACGGAACTTGAGAGGCCCGAACGCGGACGGACCAAGGAGTTTCATGGGATCGAGAACAGCAAGCACGGTCTTGGTATCTTGCAGCGTAAGGTTCCCGTCCTTGAAACTTAGCATGACGCGGAAGGATTCATCCGCAGTTGCGACTTCGATCCTTTCCGTCGGCGGAAAGTTTTCCGGCTCCTGCGTCTTCACAAAAAAATCGAGACGTCCGTCTTGCGGCAATTCTTCCTGGCTACCGAGATGAACGGCAGAGGGCGATGATGCCGGATCCACCTGGACACTCTTGGTGAGGATGCTGACCGCTGGACGCTGCGCTGAAACTTCTGTCTTCACATCGAGCATGCGACCGTCCTTTAGAGTGACATGGACGACGATCGCATCGCCGGTGTGAAGCTTGGTCCGGACGGTGGCATCGGGTGCGCTCAACCTTAGTTCGTCGACCTGGTTGGCTCGCGCTAACGAATCGGGCTTAAAGAGAATGCCATTCACGTCGAGGTCCTCAACTTGGTCGAGGCGGGTGCCCTTGAGAACACCGTCGGCATCACCCGCGTGGATGCCGAAGCTGTCAAGCCGAGCGGCCTCCGCATAGGTGTGAAGCGGGATCTCATCCACATCAGGTAGGCCGAATTTCTTAATGATCATAGTGACCGATCCCGCACTGGCTTTCTGGAGCGGGACTTTCACCTCGAGTTCGTCCGCCCTCGAGTTCTTCCACTCCGTGGTCAGGCTCTTCCCCTGCTCGTCTCTGACGATGACCTCGCTGACGCAGCAGGCGTCGGCCGACTGAAGATGAAGCGTGTCTTCGCGGCCCACGATCAATGCGCTGGCATCCTTGGAAGCGACGATCCACTGCGCAGGCCGCGAGGTGCGCAGGCGATAGTGCGGCCCGTCAAAGGCGTGGAACCCCCACATACCGCGCAGGCTTCCCGTGATTTCACCGTTGAGATTGGCGGATTGCAAGGCATGAGTTTCGACCACAAACCCGCCGCGCATCGGATCCGGCGTTGCCGGCAGGTCGATGCCAGGGCCCGATTTCATGTCGACATGCAGAATGAAGTTGTGGGCAAGATCGGTGCCAAAAACCAGAGGGGCGCCATCGGCCTGGAGAAGAATGGAAGGCTTGCCGGCACAAGACACTTGATTGGGATCGACCGCGCGCAGGGGGGAGGGGGGGATGGTCGCACCGCAGGCAGACCAATCACGATCACTGACTTGGGGTTGCGGAATGAAGGTGGATTGTTCAGACGTAAGTTGAGTTCGTTTTCCTTGGGCAACGCCAGTGCTGGAATGTATTGGTATTGCGCCGTGTGAGTGGTGCTGAGGATGCGCGCGACATCAACCACTGCGCCGACATATGGACTGTAATAGCCACCACGAGCCGTCGGAGTAGAACTGATCTGCGCCAGCAGATCGGACGAAGCTCCTGAAGTCAGCGTTGCAACCATGGTCTGGCTGTGCGCGTCGTCGAGCACCAACTGATCGGTATTTTGGGTTAGGCAGGGCACCTGCTGGGCGCTGGGCTTATCGAAGCACTGCTGGTCGAGCTTCATGTTCAGGCTGCGAGCCAGCATGGTGGTATGAGCTTTCAACTGCTCGGGATCGGCGGTAGCGGTGTAGGTTTCGCGGACAGCCTCCAGATATTTTTCCAATCGCTGGCGATCCAGGCTGGCCTGTTGCAAATCCTGTGCCGCACGGACGAAAGCGCCAGGCTTGCCCCGAACCGCGGTCCGCAGAGTGCTGAACGCGCCGCCGGTTTCCGGCGCCAGAAAGACGAGAGCCTCCTCCGCTTCTGCCGGGACCATAACGAAAACACCCTCTTCGTGAATGGGCTTGCTCCAGGTTTCGACGCGAGTAAACCAGGAGTCCGGCGGAGGGTTGGTCGCGCCCCGAAGAAACACAATGACCATCAGATAGCGCACAGACTGGCTGTCTGGAAGATCGGGATGCACCCACAGGCGGTCACCGGGCTGCAGGTTTGGGACTTCGGCAATGGGAAGAGTCGTTCCCTCACGTTGCACGCGAACTTCAATTCTTGGGCCGATGAGATCAAACGCGGCGGTGTCGGCGCGAGCACCACCCGCAAAAAGCAGGAAAATCGAGAGAACGAGCAGAGAGACGGGTATTCGGATACCGCGCCGTGATTGCATGACTAGACCCTTAAGACGCACTACTTCCCTCTTCAGCTTGGACAATTGCAGCAATACTGCTGTCTGAGTATTTTAGCTGATCGGGCTCGGAAACCGCGGCGGCGCTCAGCTTACTTCGAATTCGGAAGATGTAAGTATTCCCGAGCGTTCCGGTAGCAAACGTCCTGAATGAGCCTGCCCAAGAGGCGGTCGTCATTGGGCAATTCGCCTTGCGCGACATCGCGGCCGACGATGTCGCAGAGCACGCGCCGGAAGTATTCGTGACGCGGATAGGACATGAACGAGCGCGAGTCGGTCACCATGCCCACAAATCGAGAGAGCAGGCCAACGTTCGAGAGCGCGTTGATCTGGGCGGCAATGCCTTCTTTCTGATCGAGGAACCACCAGGCGCTGCCATATTGAATTTTGCCGGGCTGGCCGCCGTCCTGAAAGCAGCCGGTCAGAGTAGCGAAAGAAAACGTGTCCGCTGGATTCACGTTGTAGAGAATCATGCGAGGCAGCGCATTTTCCCGGGAGAGAAGATCGAGATAGGCGGAGAGAGGGCCGATTTGTGGAAAGTCTCCGACAGTGTCATAGCCCGTGTCAGGACCGTTGCGGCGCTGGGCGGCCGAGTTTACGTTGCGGCGGGCGCCGAGATGTAATTGCTTGGTCCATCCTTTTTCGGCATCAAGGCGAGCGAAGAACAGCATCAGGAACGAAGCGAACTGGGTGCGCTCTTCATCAGTAATCGATTTTCCTTGATGGGCTTTCGAGAAAATTCCCGCTGCGGTCTGGTCGGAACACGGAGTGGCAAAACAGTAATCCAAGCCATGATCCGAGATACGGCAACCGAGAGAATGGAAATCGTCGTGACGCTTGCGCAGGGCGTCAAGGAAAGCGTTTAGATCCCAAATGTCGACATTCGCGGCTGTACCAAGCTTGCCAGTCCAAGAGGCAAAGTCGGCTTGCCCGACGGCAAGGGCCTTGTCAGGTCGAAACGCCGGAAAGACTCGAGTCGGCAGGCTCGACTTCGCGATCGCCTGATGATGGCGCAGGTTGTCAGTGGGATCATCGGTCGTGCAGACCACTTCCACGCGAAATTTCTTAAGAATCTCGTGGACCGTTAGCCCTGCGAGTGTCACGTTGGCGCTCTCCCATATCTTCGGAGCAGAGTTTTCATCGAGCAAATCGCTGATTCCGAAATAACGTTGGAGTTCGAGGTGGGTCCAATGATAGAGGGGATTGCGCAGCGTGTAGGGAACGGTTCGCGCCCAAGCGAGGAATTTCTCATAGGGACTGGCATCGCCGGTGATGTATTTCTCCGGGACGCCGTTGGCGCGCATGGCCCGCCACTTGTAGTGGTCACCCTCAAGCCAAATCTCGAATAGATCCGCGAAGCGACGGTTCTCCGCGAGATCTTTGGGAGGAAGATGACAGTGATAATCGACGATCGGTTGCGGGGCCGCATACTCGCCGTACAGTCGACGGGCGACTTCGTTGGAAAGCAGGAAATCTCCATCGAGGAACGCGTTCATAGCAGAGCTTGCTTCGGTGTGGCTGCTGTTCTTTGCAATCTTCGCAAGACTATATCAGTTTCGCTGTAACCAAGAAATTGAGGCACGAAGGATCGGTCCACTCTAACCGCCCGCCGGGCTTGTATAATTTGCGATTCCGAGCGCACCGGTTCGGCTCTCACAAACTTTTGATGATCCAGAAACTACTCAGCGACGCTAATTCCCTTGCCCTAGCCGCAGCCGACCAGGCGGCCGCATCGATGCGGCGTGCGATTCATGAGCGCAACCGATGCCGGATCGTAGTTGCGACCGGCGCCTCCCAATTCCCATTTCTCGAAGCTCTGACGAAGGCCCCCGATATTGAATGGAAGAAGGTAGAAGCCTTTCATCTGGACGAGTATGTCGGAATTCCAATGGCACATCCAGGCAGCTTCCGGAAAATGTTGCTAGAGCGAGTCGTCCAGAAAACCGGGATGACGAAATATCACCTGGTAGAAGGCGACGCCGCGGATTTAAATGCCGCCGTTCGAGATATTGGAAAACAATTGACATCGGATACGATCGACGTCGCGTTTGTCGGGATTGGCGAGAACGGGCACCTCGCGTTCAACGATCCTCCCGCGGACTTCGAGACGGAAGATCCGTACATCGTCGTGGAACTGGACGAGGCGTGCCGGAGGCAGCAGGTTGGCGAGGGATGGTTTGCCGATCTTTCCCAAGTCCCAACCCGCGCCGTTTCGATGTCGGTGCGGCAAATCCTGAAGGCGCGCGAGATCATTGCGGCCGTGCCCGATGCTCGCAAGGCGCACGCCGTAAAGCTGTGTATGGAAGGGGAGATCGGCCCGATGGCCCCGGCTTCGATCCTCAGAACGCACCCGAACACGACGGTCTATCTGGACCGCAATTCGGCTTCGATGCTGAGTCCGGCGCTTCAGTAAGCTCTCGACAAGAAAGTCTCATCCGTTGGTTAGTTCGTAAGTACGGACAGGTTAATCCCGCCGATGGCGCGAGCACTGAAGCCGATTTCGTCGTTGCGTTGGTGGATCGGCGGCCTGCTGTTCGCGTCTACGGTCATCAACTACATCGACCGTCAGACTCTTTCCCTGCTTGCTCCGTATCTTAAGCTCCAATATCACTGGACTAATTCGGACTATGCGAATCTCGCAATCGCGTTTCGCGTTGCGTATTCGATCGGCCAAAGCGCGTTCGGAAGACTGATGGACCGTGTCGGTACGCGGCGCGGGCTCACCGTGACCGTGATTTTTTATTCCGTGGTCTCGATGCTGACTTCTCTCGCTCGCGGTTTCTACAGCTTTGCAACCTTTCGGTTTCTGCTTGGTGCAGGCGAATCGGCGAATTGGCCGGCCGCAACGAAGGCGGTGTCGGAATGGTTTCCAAAGCGCGAGCGCGCGCTGGCCACGGCGCTGTTCGACAGCGGGTCATCGATTGGCGGGGCGATCGCTCCATTCATCGTTTTGTGGATTTACTTCCGCTGGGGCTGGCGTCCGGCGTTTGCGGTACCCGGGGTGTTGGGTTTCTTGTGGCTGATTGCCTGGCGCTGGCTCTACTACCCGCCGGAGGAACACCAGCGGATCAGTGAGCCTGAACGCGCGATGTTATTGGCTGAGAAGCGCGAATCCGATGTCCCTCGCGCGGACCGCCAACGCCCGCGATGGAGCGACCTTTTGAAGCTTCCGCAGACCTGGGGCGCAATCATCGCCAAGGCGTTCACCGATCCCGTCTTCTTCTTTATTACGGAGTGGTTTCCAATTTATCTGGTCGCGAAGGGGATTGAGCTAAGAAGCGGTCTGATCGCGGTATGGATTCCGTTTGTGGCGGCTGATGTCGGAAGCTTTGTCGCTGGCGGTCTTTCCGGATACCTGATTCGTCGAGGGATGTCACTGGGGAACGCGCGCAAAGTCCCGATCGTTTACGGCGGCATTGGCATGCTCCTCCTGATTCCGACGATCTTCACGACAAACCTCTATGCCATCGCGTTCTTGTTTGCCATCGTCACGTTTACCTATGCCGGATTTACAACCATGGCAAATGTGTTGCCGGCGGATTTGTTTAACAGCGAGTCGGTAGCCTCGGTCAGCGGAATAACCGGGACCGGCGCCGGGCTGGGGACGATCGCCGCGTTCAAGTTGATCGGATACTTTTCGGATGCCCGGCGGGCGATGGGAACGCATTCGTTCGATCCCATCATCATCATGGCTGGAGTCGTTCCTTTCGTCGGGATGATTTTAGTATTGCTGCTGCTGCGGAATACTGAAGCCACGGAGCGGGGACTGGTGCGCCGAATCTGAGCTTTGGTTACACTCGTGGGTTCAGGATTGAGGAGAGCCGCTTGAAGATCACCGATGCCAAAGTCTTCGTCACCTGCCCTGGGCGGAATTTCGTCACCCTCAAGATTTATACCGATGACGGAGTCTACGGTTTGGGTGACGCGACCCTGAATGGCCGGGAATTGGCCGTCGCTTCCTACTTGAAAGACCACTTGATTCCTTGCCTCATTGGTCGCGATCCATTCCAGACCGAAGATTTGTGGCAATACCTTTACCGCGGCGCCTACTGGCGTCGAGGTCCCGTCACGATGACGGCAATCGCTGCCATCGATATGGCGCTGTGGGATATCAAAGGCAAAGCTCTGAAAACGCCGGTCTATAACTTGCTCGGCGGGGTGAGCCGAACCGGGGTCATGGTGTATGGGCACGCGAACGGACGGGATATCGAGGAGACTGCGGATCAGGTCGCGAAATATAAAGAGATGGGTTATCTCGCGATTCGGGCGCAGACAGGGATTCCGGGGCTGCCTTCGACATATGGAGTCGCAGGAGACAAACTTTTCTATGAGCCCGCGGAAAAGGGACTGCCTCCGGAGAATTCATGGTCGACTGAAAAGTACCTGCTGCATGTACCGAAATTGTTCGAGTCACTTCGCCTGAAATTCGGCGATGATTTGCACCTGCTGCACGATGTACATCACCGTCTGACCCCGATTGAAGCGGCGCGACTGGGCGAGAGTCTCGAGCCCTATCATCTCTTCTGGCTGGAAGACGCGGTGACTGCCGAGTTGCAGGAGGGATTCCGGCTGATTCGAAAGCACACGACCATCCCGCTGGCCGTAGGCGAGGTCTTCAACTCAGTGTGGGATACACATATTCTCATCACGGAACAACTCATCGACTATCTGCGCATGACCGTAGTTCACGGTGGCGGACTGACACACCTCAAGAAGATCGCGGCACTGGCGGAGATTTACCACGTGCGTACGGGATGCCACGGCGCAACCGATCTCTCGCCGGTCGCCATGGCGGCGGCGTTGCACTTCGATATTTCCGTCAACAATTTCGGAATTCAGGAATACATGCGACACACGCCGGAGACGGATGAGGTGTTTCCGCACGCATACTCGTTCAACAGCGGTTACTTGCACCCGGGCGACACGGTGGGATTGGGCGTCGATTACGATGAGAAACTCGCCGACAAGTATCCGTATGAGCGAGCGTACCTGCCGGTGAACCGCAAGCTGGATGGAACGATGTTTAACTGGTAGCTGATCGGATAGAGTTCACACTCATCGCATAAACACTCTCGAGGAACTATGGGCTACAAGCAGCTTGATCTGGAAGGCAAAGTCGCGGTAGTGGTTGGAGGGAGTTCGGGAATCGGCAGAACGCTTGCGCTTGGCTTGGCGCAGGCTGGCGCGGATGTGGTCTCGAGCGCCAGGCGCATGGAACTTGTCGACTCCCTGGCCAACGAGATCGAAGCCCTCGGCAAGCGGTCGTTGCGCGTGACCTGCGACGTGGCCGACCGCGACTCGCTCGAGAAGCTGCTCAAAGCTTGCCTCGACTCGTTTGGTAAAGTCGACATCCTCGTCAACGCAGCCGGCATCACCAAGCGCGCTCCCACACTCGATTACCCGGAATCGGACTGGAACCGGATTCTCGATACGAACCTGACAGGCACTCTCCGGACATGCCAAGTCTTCGGACGTCACATGATCGAGCGGCGCTATGGACGCATCATCAGCATCGCGTCGATGGGATCGTTCCTCGCACTTTTTGAAGTCGCGGCCTACAGCGCGAGCAAGTCAGGGCTCGCTTCCCTGACGAAATCATTGGCGGTGGAATGGGCGAAGCACGGAATCTGCGTCAACGCGATCGCGCCTGGATATTTTCGAACGCCGC
The DNA here is from genome assembly GCA_963700225.1 of uncultured Acidobacteriota bacterium. GTDB lineage: Bacteria > Acidobacteriota > Terriglobia > Terriglobales > Acidobacteriaceae > Sulfotelmatobacter. Next base: position 1,576,960 of record CAVOWU010000002.1, on the reverse strand, counting down.
TTAGCGAGAAGCTCCTGGTCGGAACTGGGCGAGGGAATGAAGTCTTGATGAGGACGCCGATGGCTCGATTTGGCGAACTGGACGAACTGGTGGGCGCGGCGGTGTTTCTCGCTTCGGATGCCGCCAGCTTCGTGACCGGTACGATTTTGCCCGTGGATGGCGGCGTGCTCGCTAGCGGGGTTAACCAGTAACGAACCCGCCGTTGGCAATTGCACCAGGAAAGACGCCACGATTACGTGTCTAAGCGTTGTGCTTCGTACGCGCGGATATTACCGCATCGACCAGCTCGCGGGCAGCGGACGTGATCTTTTCCAGATTGCCTTCGCGCAGGGCTTTGACGTCGACCAGGTCTGCGCCTACCCCCAGTGCGAAAGCCCCTGCAGCGATGAATTCGGCGGCATTGGCGGCATTTACGCCGCCGGTGGGAATCAAGCGAGCGTGCGGGAATGGAGCCTTCAAAGATTTCAAGTATTTCGCGCCACCCACATTTCCGCAGGGAAAAATCTTGATCAGCCGCGCACCGTGTTCCTGAGCGTTCATTAACTCCGTTGGCGTCAAGGCTCCGGGAATCGCCAGCTTTTTGTGGGCCTTCGCAACCTCCAATACCGGGATGGCAAGCCCCGGACTGACGAGGAATTGGGCACCCGCTTCGAAGCACTCTTCCGCCTGCCTCGCGCTGGTTACCGTCCCCGCGCCAATCAGAAAATCCTTCCGATTCTGCTGCGCGAGTTCGCGGATCGCGGAGATCGCGTTAGGAACCGTCATCGTGATTTCGACAAGTGGGATACCACCGGCACAAATCGCTTCAGCTGCGCGGTTCGCTTCTTGCACGCTCGCCGCTCGTACTACCGGTACGATTCCTATCTCTTCTATCCTGCGGATTACTGCTTCGATATTCATTCTCAAAATCCTTCATCACGGAGAACGCAGAGTTGCACAGAAGAAATTTCAGCGCTCGATTCTTGCGGTGCGAGACGTCATCGCCTGCAGAACCTCTGACATGGTGGCCATGGTCGTATCACCCGGAGTCGTCATGGCCAGGGCGCCATGCGCGGCGCCGCATTCAACCGCCCACTGCGGCTCTTTTCCAGCGAGGAATCCATAGATCAAGCCGGATGCAAACGAATCCCCGCCGCCGACACGGTCGTAGATTTCCAGATCCTCGCGAACGGGCGCTTCAAAGAACTCGCCATCGTGATAGCAGAGCGCTCCCCAATCGTTTCGGGTCGCCGTCTTTGCGTTTCGCAGAGTCGTGGCAATCACCGCCATTGAGGGATATTCCTTCACCACGGATTCGATCATCTTCTTGAAACCGGCAGCTTCAAGCTTAGAGTGATGCTCGTCGAGTCCTGCAACAGAAAAACCCAGCGCGGCCGTGAAGTCTTCTTCGTTACCCAGCATCACATCCACATAAGGTGCGAGTCGTCGGTTCACTTCCTGAGCTTTGGATTTGCCGCCAATCGATTTCCAAAGCGATGCGCGATAGTTGAGGTCATACGAGATAATCACGCCGGCCCGCTTTGCGGCTTCCATGGCCTCTTGCGCGACAAGAGGTGTCGTTTCCGAAAGGGCACAGAAGATACCTCCGGTGTGAAACCAGCGAGCGCCCTCTTTGGCAAAGATCTGTTGCCAATCGATTTCGCCGGGCTTCAACTGCGAGGCAGCGGTGTGTCCACGGTCCGAACACCCAACCGCGGCACGCACTCCGAATCCGCGTTCGGTGAAGTTCAATCCGTTGCGCACGGCGCGGCCAACTCCGTCATACGGCACGAAGCAGACATACTTCTGAGAGACACCGCCCTGCAGCATGAGATCTTCAACGAGGCGTCCAATCGGATTATCGGCGAGGGCCGTAACAATCGCGGTATTCATTCCAAAGCAGCGCCGCAGGCCGCGGGCAACGTTGTATTCGCCGCCGCCCTCCCAGGCGCGGAAATGGCGAGTCGTAGAAATGCGTTCGTCGCCAGGGTCGAGACGCAACATCACTTCACCCAGGCTAACCAGATCCCACATGCAATCGCGTTTTGGCTTGATGGAAAGTTTCGCCATTGATTTGTCGCGGCGAACCTCCGTGAGGGCGCATCAGAGAAGATGCGTCACCGTTTTGATCCGCAGCGCTGTGATTCTAAATGATTTCTTCCAATTGTGAATCGCCATGGGCCGAGTGGATTCGCCGCGTACCGTGTTCTCACAATGAATCCGTCGTAGAATCGCTGAAGGCATTAAGGAGCGGCAAGATGAAATCGAAATTCATACAAGTGCTCGGGCTCTCATTGTTGATCATGCTCGCCCTGGTTGCGCTGTCCGCCGGTCAAGAGCCAACCACCCAGAAGACCGCCCCCTTGAGCACAAAGCTGCCGAAATGTACGGACCCTCTTCCCACGGTCGCAGTGCCCGACGCTCCTCACGGCCTTTTTGCGATCATGTTTCCCGATCCCCAGAAGCAGGCAAAGACCGCACAGTTGCTGGTTCACAATCCGGTCGTTTGTGGCGCCAATTTTTATCTGGTTTGGAACGAGATTGACCGCGGTCCGAATGCCAACCCACGCTACGACTGGTCTACGGTGGATGAGCGCATTGCGCCGTGGATCGCGGCCGGCAAGCGCGTGAACTTCATTACCTGGGCGACCGGCTACGGCGGCCGCTCCAAGGTCACGCCAGACTATGTTTTTTCCAAAGTGCATTCCGTTGAATGCCCCAACTTCGGCCGCGTCCCTGTGTTCTGGGAAAAAGATTTCATGGTGAACTACCAGGCATTCATGGCGGCGGCCGTGCAGAAATACGGTTCGAATCCTTTGGTTGGCTACATCCGCTTCGGGCTGGGAGGTGGTGGCGAAACTTATCCTGCCTGCATGTTTGCCTTGAGGGATCACGGATTTTCGCCGGGGGTGTGGCGCAAATATATTCTCGACATGCTGGACTACGAAAAATCTCTGAATTCCCCCAAGCAGCTGATGGTGGGGATCAACTCATTTGGTCAGCCGGAAGATCTCGGTTTCGCCGACGCCGTGGCCGAACGCGCCACGCGCAACGGAATCGCGTTCGGAAGTCAAAGCTTGACGATGGACGATGAGCGTAACGAAGAACGCGGTTCGGCCTGCGCGGTCGACTGGTGCCGGAACTTCCACAGATTTCAGGGGAGAGTCGCTCTCGAACTGCAAACCCGGAAGGACAGCAATCCTGAAGGGTCCGGCCTAGTCGGCTCAATGGTCGATCTTCTGCCGTTTGCACTGCGAATGAAGACGCAGATTCTGGAAATCTATCCCGAGGATTGGTACGTGGCCTACGATCCGTCCTCTCCCGACTATGAGCAATATCATCAGCAGTACCAACAGGCGTATGAAGCCGCGGCCAAGGTTCTGGGCGGGAACTGAGGATCGGAGCCGTGTTTGGATCAGGCTTCCGCCAACGACGGTAGAAGAAATGGCGGAAGCGAGTGGGAGTCGAACCCACCCAGGCCAAGTCGAGCTTGGTCTACGCCGGTTTTGAAGACCGGGACGATCACCGGACCGCATGCGCTTCCGCAACCTGACAATTGAAGACCACGGATCGGATTCCAATCCGTGGTCGATTCATTTCATCACTAACAAACGCCATTCGCACCGGCAAATGCTCACAGACTAATGCCGCGCTCACTTCGCATCGCGCGGCCTAGTTTGAATCTGCACAACTCGCGATCCCTTATTTCGGCTGAGCGACCACTCGCAGATACGGCTTCAGCGTCTTCCAGCCGCCGGGATATTTCTGCTGCGCTTCTTCGTTCGATACGGCTGGAACAATGATCACGTCGTCGCCGTTCTTCCAGTTCGCGGGTGTCGCGACTTTGTGCTTCGCGGTAAGCTGCATCGAGTCGATGACGCGAAGCAACTCGTCGAAGTTGCGCCCAGTTGTCATGGGATAGCTGAGCTGCAGTTTAATCTTTTTGTCGGGACCGACCACGAACACGGTTCGTACGGTCGCGTTATCAGCAGCGGTACGGCCTTCACAGCTCTCGCCGGCATCGCCCGGAAGCATCCCGTACAACTTCGCGACCTTCAATTGCGGGTCGCCGATCATGGGATAGTTCACTTTCGCGCCTTGCGTTTCTTCGATGTCGGCTGCCCACTTGGCGTGGTTGGTGACAGGGTCGACGCTCAGGCCGAGAATCTTGACGTTGCGCTTGGCAAATTCCGGCTGCAGCTTGGCCATCGTGCCCAGTTCCGTGGTGCAGACGGGAGTGAAATCCTTGGGATGCGAGAAAAGAATGGCCCAGCCGTCGCCGATCCACTCGTGGAAGTGAATGGGACCCTGCGTGGTTTCGGCGGTGAAGTCAGGCGCGGTGTCGTTGATCCTGGGAACGCTGTGGGTTTCATTCGCGGTTGCTGTACTCATCGGTTTCTCCTTCGTAGAATTCGTTGATCTAATATTTCGAAAGTCGGCCCGTCTGGCGCCAAGCCTGGAAGAGCGGATGAAAACGAAACCCACCCGCTTTGCCGGGTGGGTGGGAAGGATCTCGCTCAGTTCCTACCCACACGCCGGCGTCAGGCGACAACAACACGTTGCGCTGGCGGCGAAAGGGTTAGACATGCTGTTTAGGATAGGCGCGCCAGATGCCGGTGTCAAACGCCACAAGCCGCGCGGCACCGGCGATTCACTCATCATTTCTTGCATCGCAAAGAAGACCATTCTCATCGTTTCCCTTGCAGCCAAAATGAGGCTGCCGGTGGCGGCTTATGGGCAAAGAATCGCGGCGGTTTGCAATGGCGCAGTGGGACGTATTCTCGGCTAACCCGCTGCAAGGAAATTCGCTGGCAGTAATTTCGGACGCACGAAGTCTCAGCGACGCCGAAATGCAGGCCATCGCGATGGAGATGAATCTTTCGGAGACGACTTTTGTTCTCCCACGCGATCCGGAGGTTGAACGCGAACGCGGCGTGCGCGTGCGAATCTTCACTGTGCAGGAAGAACTGCCATTCGCCGGACATCCGACGCTGGGAACGGCGTTTGCTCTTCGCGGCAAAAGTGGAGCAAAGAAAATCCTGCTGGAGCTCAACGTCGGGAAAGTTCCGGTGACTTTCGAAGACCCCCAGAATGAGCCGGCATTCGGGGAGATGACGCAGGTTGATCCCGTCTTCGGTATCGAGCACGAACGCGAAGCGGTGGCGCGTACGACCGGGCTGAGCCTGAACGATTTCGATCCGTCATTTCCGATCCAGACAGTTTCGACGGGCCTTCCGTTCACGGTGACTCCCTTGCGGTCACTGGCGATCATTCAGAAGCTGCGCGTCGATCTGCATCGCGCCAGCGAGTACCTGGAGAAGACAGGCAGCAAGTTCATCTACTTCGTGGCGCGGGAAACCATCGATCCTGCGGCTGGTTTGCACGCGCGGATGCTTTTCTACAACGGCGAGGATCCGGCAACTGGCTCCGCGGCAGGCTGCACGGCTGCATGGATGGTGGCGCATGGAGTGGCTGAACCCGATCGCCGAGTGCTGATTGAGCAGGGAGTGGAGATGCAGCGGCCGAGCCGGATTTTCGTGAGCGCATCACGGCGCGATAACCGGATAGTTAACGTTCGCGTCGGAGGCAATGCAATTGAAGTCATCCGCGGCGAAGTTTTCTTGTGACGCATACAGCGCAAGCTGCGGTAAACATTGCCGCGCATCGGCTGTTCACAAAATCAATAGCCAAAAAGTTCCATTGGCATCGGCGCTACTTTACAGTGAAGTTTTTTCCCGTTAGCATCCTTCTCGCTCTCACATTCTTCATATCGAGAAAAGCTTCTCCTGGTTCGCGCGAGTTTCTCGGGCATGAAAACCAGGGGAATGCGGAAGGCTGATGAAACCTAAGCGCACGATTTTGTGTGTCGATGATAACGAGCAGTCCCTTTCCCACCGCAAAATCATGCTGGAGACGCGTGGATATCGCGTCGCAAGTTTCGCGCGAGGCGAGGACGCGCTGGCCCGATTCCTTCAGGGCGGCGTGGACCTGGTCATCGCGGACATGGCAATGCCTGGGTTGGACGGTCCCCAACTCATCGCCAAGATCAAAAATGCATCGCCGCAAACACCTGCGATCCTGATTTCCAGCAAGGTTCGCATCTACGATCATGCCTCGCAGGCCGACGTCTTCCTCACCAAGGGGATGTATGCGCCCGCCGATCTGCTGGAACGCGTGCGTTTGCTGCTGATTCGAAAGCGCGGGCCGAAGCGCATGCAACAGCCTCGCATCCCGCAAGTTGCGAATCAAATCGGCGCAGCCTGATCTGAATCGGCAAGACTTCGGATTTCAATACACGAACCGATGCACAGGAGTGTCTGCCTGCCCTGGAGGCCGTTGCTCGCAAGCCGGTTCGTGTAAGATTCTTGCCAGGCATGGCCGGAGCATTCATCGAAGCAAAAGACCTGCGTAAGACCTATCACGTGGGCAAAATTGAAGTTGAAGCGCTGCGCGGGATCTCCTTCAGCATCCAGCGAGGCGAGTTCGTGAGCGTCGTTGGCCCTTCCGGCAGCGGAAAATCCACCCTCTTTTATCTGCTCGGCGGCCTCACTCGGGCCGATGGTGGCAGCGTTGTGCTCGATGGGGACGATCTCGCGTCCCTTTCCGATGCCGAACGCACGCGCATGCGCAAGCGCAAGATCGGATTCGTATTTCAGAAGTTCAACTTATTGCCGACGCTCGATGCCCGCTCGAACATCCTGATGGCACAAGAGATCTCCGGGAATGGCGACCGCGATCCAGCCCATTTCAACCGTATCACCGAGCTTCTGGGCATCAGCAAGCGCCTTGGTCACCGTCCTTCGGAGCTTTCGGGCGGAGAACAGCAGCGCGTCGCTTTGGCGCGCGCGCTCATTAACAAGCCCACCATCGTCCTGGCGGACGAGCCGACTGGCAACCTGGATTCCAAGAACTCCGACGTGGTTCTCAGCATGCTGCGACGATCGAATCAGGAGTTGGGACAGACCGTCCTGATGATCACGCATAATCCCGAGGCGGCGAAGTACGGCGACCGCATCATTCACATGCGCGACGGGCAGATTGTGAAGCCGGAAGACGACCCCCAGTGGGTATCCCATTAGACGGCGGGCGCTGCGAATTGCGATTGTGTGTCGGAATGTTATCCTGATGGTTCATCCCGCGACGAGGCTGTAATTCTTCATGTCCAACCCGGAAACCCCTGAAATCCAACCGGTCACCGAAAGCACGGAAAATTTCGGCGACATTCTCTCTCAATATCAGAAGAGTCATTCGCGCAAGGCCGAGGGCAGCAAACAACTGGAAGCCACGGTCATCGCGGTGAACGCCGAGTCGGTATTTTTCGACATCGGATTTAAGTCGGAAGGAATTCTTCCGCTGGCGGCGCTGCAAGGCGAGACTCTCAAGCCGGGCGATAAGGCCCTGGTCACCGTCAAAGGTCGCGACCTCGACGGCTATTATGAGCTTTCCCGGTTCAAAGTCGAACGTCCGATGGATTGGACGGCTCTCGAAAAGGCTTTCGCCGACAAGACGTCCATCCTCGGAACGGTCACCGCTGTCGTGAAAGGTGGATTCAGCGTTGATGTTGGCGTGCGAGCGTTCATGCCCGCTTCCCGTAGTGGCGTGCGCGAAGCTGCTGACATGGAAAAGTTCGTGGGGCAGGAGATCCGCTGCCGCATTATCAAACTCGATGTCGCGGATGAAGACGTCGTCGTCGATCGCCGAGCGGTGGCCGAAGAGGAAGAGCGTTCCGCCCGGGACCGGCTGTACGGGCAGATCAAAGAAGGTGATGTAGTCAGCGGAACGGTCCGCAGCCTGACGGATTACGGAGCCTTCGTCGATTTGGGCGGAGTCGACGCGTTGTTGCACGTCGGCGAAATCTCCTGGAGCCGGATAAACAAAGCCTCTGACGTGCTCTCCGTCGGCCAGCAGGTCGAAGTGAAAGTTCTGAAGCTGGCGAATGAAGGCGGCAAGCGGCGCATTTCGGTGGGCATGAAGCAGTTGCTGGCGCATCCGTGGGATGCCGTCGCCGGCAAGTACAAAGCCGGCGATCGCATACGCGGCACTGTCACCCGCCTTATGGACTTCGGCGCATTTGTCGAACTGGAGCCCGGGATCGAGGGACTGATTCACATTTCCGAGATGTCGTGGGCCAAGGGAAAGATCAGAAAGGCCAGCGACGTTGTGAAACCGGGCGAGACAGTTGAGGCAGTGATCCTGGGAGTACAAGCCGCAGAGCGCCGCATCTCACTGGGACTCAAGCAGGCGTTGGGAGATCCTTGGGCTGACATATCGCAGAAATTTGTGATCGGCTCCGCCGTCGAAGGCCCGGTGACGAGTCTCACCAAGTTCGGTGCGTTCGTGCAGCTTTCTGAAGGCATCGAAGGCATGGTCCACGTCAGCGACATCAGCGCCGAAAAGCGAATCAATGTGCCTGCGGATGTGCTTCGCGTGGGCCAAAGCGTGAAGGCTCAAGTGCTGGCGATTGACCTCGAGAAGCGGCAGATGCGGTTGGGAATGAAACAGCTTGTGCCCACCGGCATCGACGAATACCTCGCCGAGCACAACGAAGGCGACATCGTGACTGGCCGGTTAATGGACGATTCTGGTGCCCAGTCGCGCGTGGAACTTGGCGACGGCATTCACGCTACGTGCAAGGCTACTGCCGCAAAGCCAGCGCAGGCCGAGGCTCCGAAGGAATCGAAGGCTGATCTTTCATCGCTGAGTTCCATGCTGCAGGCGCGATGGAAGAGCGGCGCCGGTGGACCGCCAAAGGCGGAACCGGTTCGCGCCGGGCAAGTTCGCAGTTTTCGAATCGTCAAGCTGGACCGGGCGGCGAAGAAGATTGAAGTGGAACTAGCGTAGCAAAAACCGCGATCACGCCGGTAACCGAAGCCGTCCGGAAACAGGCGCTTGGATCGGCGAATGCGGTATAATTTTCAGGTTAAGCGGGAGTAGCTCAGTGGTAGAGCGCGACCTTGCCAAGGTCGATGTCGCGGGTTCGACCCCCGTCTCCCGCTCCAGATTTTCTTGTCTTGCTCGTGCTCCGCAGATGGAAGTTCTCCGTTACGGAACGCTGAGGTATTGAGCAGGGGCGCGGTACCCAAGTGGTAAGGGAGAGGTCTGCAAAACCTTTATGCGTCGGTTCGATTCCGACCCGCGCCTCCAATCTCCCTTTGCAGTTGCCTGTCTAGCTTGCGGTTAGCCTCCAACTGATATTTCTCCTGAAGTTCCTTTGTGATGTCCCCTCCCTCGTCTCCAATCTCGATCCTGTCAAACACAGAAGCCGGCAACCTCAAAGGCTGCAGGCTTTTTCAGTTCCAATTTTAGTTTCAGTCGACGGAGAGACTTCTCAAACTTCTATGTAAGGTCCACTGCTAATCTCTCGCCCGCTTTACGAATAAGGCAACCTGTTCCGTCGTGAGATCTCGTGACTTTCCGAGAGAATCGTGAATTGAAATCTCCTTAACGCACGTGTTTTCAATCTATTGAGTTTGGCTCTCGCCTTGCATCGTGTAAGTACAACTTCGGCCCACAAGGTATCGAAGAATAAAACTAGTTTCCAGAGACTGACATCGCCGCGCTTTCGCGACGGGGAGGACACAGGATCGCATCCTCGTCCATGAGCTTTCGGAAACAAACTTGAAAGGTAAATGGAGAGAAAAATGAAATCGAAAAAACTGCAGATGATCACGTTCTGCCTCGTCGCTCTGGCGACCCTGTTTGTCTCAAGCAGCGCCAAAGCCGACCCGTGGAACAAAGCAACCAAAATGACCTTCCCTGAGGCGGTAGAAGTCGCGGGAACGGTCCTCGAACCGGGCACGTATTGGTTCCAGTTAATGGATAGTCCAGCGAACCGGAACATCGTCCAGATATGGAATGGAGACCGTTCTCAATTGATCACAACCATCCTCGCCATTCCGAACTACCGGCTGCGTCCAACGGGCGCCACGGTCGTGAAGTTCTCCGAAAGACCGACAGGCACTCCCGAAGCTATCCGGGCGTGGTTCTATCCCGGAGATAATTTCGGACAGGAGTTTGTTTATCCGAAGGCGCGGGCAACGCAGATCGCTCAGAACGTGGAGCAACCTGTGCTAACCGTGCGAGATGATCAGGCGGTGGCTCCTGTGGCTGAGACTCCCGTGAAGGCGGTTGAACCGAGCGGCGAGGAAGTCGAGATCGCTGAAGTGGTTGACACCGTTGCTCCTGTTGCAGCGCTGCCGACGACGGCCAGCCCGCTGCCGTTGGTGGGATTCGTTGGACTACTGGCCGTGGGCGCGAGCGTTGCTTTTCGCCGCACCCAAGCCAGCGATGCAGCGTAATCGCAACTGGCGTATCGTAGCGCCTGCGACTCTCGACGGGTTGTCAGGCGCTGCGGCGCGGAACAGGGCCATGAAGAATCCCAAGTTTCGACACTCCGCGATAAAAGTGAGGAAGAACATGCGCTACGCCTATCAATGGCTCGTTTTTCTGTTGTTGGCAGCAAACTTGTTTGCACAATCGAAAATTCCGCCGGCAAAGATTGGGCCTTCGGCTGTGTGGCAGCTACCATCGCAGTTCATGACGACGGCTCACGCAGCGTGCGATCAATCATCGTCTTCTCACAGCGAATGCATGATCGCGCAAATGAAAAAAGCTGGCGCTCCTGCCGATGCAGTGCAATTCACGCGAGACCTTGCGAAACAGAATCCTGGGGAGTTTGGCGTCATGACCGGATTTCAAGACGAGGGATCAGTGGCCTTCGCATGGATGACCTATCCTTTACGGGCCAACACCAACTACGGTCTTTTGCTGGTGAACGGAAAGCCGCGCATCATTGACGTTGAGGATCTTAAGCTGCTCGATGTCAAAAGCATGAAGCGAAGTTCGCAGTACCAGGATCTGAAACGTCAGTTTCCGCATGTTGACGTTTGGCCGGGAGATCGAGACGGAAAGATCTGGCCGAACTCACAAGCCGGACCTGGCGGTGGAATTCAGTTCACGGTCGCCTATCCGCTCATCGACGGATGCCATGCCTGCGCCCGTGCCGGATCCGCTATCTTCAACTGGAACTTCGACGCGAACGGCAAGTTTCTCGGAACATCCTTTCAGGGAATGCTCGATCCGCCGTTGCAGTAGTTGATTTAGTTCAGAATTCGGCAAAGTAGTTGCAAGGTTACCAGCTGAAAGTTCTGTATGCGATTATCAATGACGAGATCAATGGCCAAAATCGAAGTCGTCGAGCATCGGCGCCCAAGTCGTCGCCTAGATGTTCATGGCGATGATGCGGAGTTTGGCAGTCTTGCGTACGTAATGGCAAACAGCCCAGCCTTTCGCTACCGATCCACTGCTGTAACTCTCTGTTTACTCCGGGGAAAAGGCAAAATTAAGATCAACGACAGTTCAGTTGAGTACCACGAGGGAAAGTGGATCGAGATTCCGCGCAAGTCTGAGTATGAGATTCTTCCGGAGACGGACACGGTAATGCTGGAACTTGCTAAGCCGACGAGAACATTTGGCGATTCGGCCGAAAACCCAGCAGCCCCGATAACCACGATTCGCTCTTCCGGCAGCGCCGCGCGAGCTCGATAGTGGCAAAGTTATTCGTCTGGCCTGTTTACCGCTAAGGTCTTGGCTCCTTATTCTCCAGCAATTACCGTCAGCTCTCGCCACGAATGTTCTTCCTAATCCTCCCTCTTTTGACGAACCTCTGAATCATTGAGCTTCATCGCCGCCTCACGAACTTTCGAAAATTTCCGATCAGCTCGGGAGCTCGACTTCATGGCAGGCGCCCTAGTTTCAATAGTTTGCATTTTGGAAGTGCAGATGCAAAGGCCATTGCGCGAAAGCAAATCATTGTGAAGAGAGAAAAACCATGAAGAGAACGTACGTTGTGATGCTACTCATTATCGCCATCGCCCTCCCAACATTCGCGCAACAGAAAGAGCAGGACCGCGTGCAGAATGCAGGACAAGTCGTGCAGGAAATCCTAAATATTCCAGACGATATCCCGCAGAGTGTCCTCGACAAAGCAGATTGCGTTGTCGTTCTGCCTTCCGTCCTTAAGTTCGCTTTTGGATTCGGAGGCAGCTACGGAAGAGGCGTGATGACTTGCCGTGGCGGCCAGGATTTCAAGGGCCCATGGGGCGCGCCAACCATGATGGCGCTCGAAGGTGGCAGCTTCGGACTCCAGCTCGGCGGCCAGGCGACTGACTTCGTGCTGCTGTTGATGAGTCCTCGATCCGCCCGCAGCATCCTTGACAGCAAAGTGAAACTGGGCGGCGACGTTTCCGCAGCGGCTGGCCCGGTCGGACGCAACGTATCGGCGGAGACGGACATCACATTGAGAGCCGAGATCCTGTCGTATTCGCGGGCTCGCGGACTCTTTGCCGGAATTTCGCTCACCGGCTCGACCCTTCGCCCGGACAATGCCGCCAACAAGAAACTCTATGGAAGAGCAATCAGTGCACACGACATTGTTTTCAACAACGAGGTGCAAGCTCCCCCATCGGCCAAGTTACTCTTGGCCGAACTAAACAAGAAATCGCCGACGAATAAGTCGAACAGCTAAGGAGCATGGAGACTATGCGACGGAAGTCAAATTCTACTGTGACCCTACTATTAGTCGCGCTGATGTTTTTGCAGAGCCTCAGCCCAGTTCTATCGGCGCAAACTGCAGTTCCTTCGCCGGGGCAACTCGATCAACTGCTGGCTCCAGTTGCGCTTTATCCGGATGCGTTGCTATCTCAGATCACTACGGCGTCGACAAATCCGCAGGAGATTCTGGATGTCGATGCCTGGTTGCAGACCAATCCCGGCCTGAGCGGCACGGCATTGACTGACGCTGCCGAGAAACAAGGATTCGATCCGGCTTTTATCGCGCTGGTGAATTTCCCTCGAGTGCTGTCAATGATGGCTCAGCATATTGATGACTACGCCGCGATCGGTCAGGCATTCTCCGCCGATCAGGGAGCAGTCACAGCGTCCATTCAGCGGCTGCGCGCTCAGGCGTATGACGCTGGCGCGCTGCGCAGCAACTCGCAACAACGCGTGGACGTGCAGCAGTCGCCGGGACAGACGATCTATGTAATCCAGCCGGCGAATCCAACAGTGGTCTACGTGCCGCAATATGATCCAACTCTCGTATACGTTCGTCCGGCACCCGGCGCGATGGTCGCGACGTCGATGATCAGCTTCCACGCGGGAATCGGGATCGGCGTATTGCTGGTAGACAATCGCCCGTGGGGATGGAATGGGTGGGGATGGAACTGGAGAGCGCGGCGCGCCTACTACAATCACGGGTACTGGGGTGGCTGGACGAATCCTTATCATCCACCGCATCCGCGGTATCATCCACGACCGATCCCGTGGGCGTATCGTCCGGGCTATCGCGGCGATTGGCGCTATCGCCCGCCCCACTATCGGCCACCGTTGCCTCCGGCTCCGAGACCGGGCTATCCCGGAAATCGTCCGGACGGTCACCGGCCGCCGCCGGCTAAGCCAGGTGCGCCCGGCAGACCGATGCCGAACCCAGGAAAGCCGACACCGGGTCGCCCGACGGCACCTCCGAGCAAGCCCGGGGTGCCGAATAAGCCGGATCGAGGTCAGACGAGGCCTGATCGGCCATCGGCTCCGGGTGGGAACAAGCCAACCCGCCCGAACCAGCCGCCAGCGGCGCCGCGGAATCCTGGTGCTCCCGACAAGCCTCAATCGAGGCGGACGCGGCCCGATCGAACGACAGGTTCGGCCGAGACCAAATTGTCGCGGGTCACGCCGTCGGTTCAACCGACTGCGTCCCCAGGCGAACTACCCCGCTGACGCTCGTTTGTGTGAAAGGCTCGTTCCGCATCCCGGGGCGGGCCCTTCATCCTCCACCGGATTGTGCCACTCTGGATGTTTAACAGTCGGCGCAATTTTTTGGTCTCTACAGTAGGTTCCCTTCCTAGCGTCCTCCATGAGATTTCGTGAATTCCCGAACTCCTCGGGAGTTGCAACTCTCGCAACCCCAGCAAAATACACAAGTTAAGTTTGGCTCCCCGGTTGCACTACTCATGAGCGAGCGACACAAGGCAGTTAATAAGTCGCGTAATGAAATTGGAGGAAGTCATGAAAAAAATTAGCGCGGCACTGAGCGCGGCGGTTCTTGCACTGATGTCGCTGATTATGAGCAACACAGCTCTTGCTGACATCTCGCCGGACAATGTCCAAGGAGACTGGACGATTTATTCGACCAATACCGGGAACGGCGACACGGTCGTGAAGCACATCCAAATCGCCCAATACGGCGACCGGATCACGGGATACTTCGAAGGTCCGGTGCAATCAGGTCCCATTCAAGGTGAGATCAAGGGACACAACATCAGATTCAATACGGTGACCCGAAATGTTCTTCACTTTTCGGGACAGATCTATGGAGACCAGATGTCAGGGACGTACGGGCTTCACGGGAAGCATGCGCCCTGGCAAGCTGTGCGTGCCACCACGGCCACGCCAGTTCCTCCAAGTACCGGAACGGTCTACCAATCTCAGCCAGTCTTGATTCCTACTGAAACCCAGACTGAGTATCAAAACCCGAATCCGGCAACGGCATCTGCGCCCCAGTCGGAACAGCAGCCGACAACGAGCTACACTGCGCAAACCGGCTCGCAGCCAACAACCCCGTCTCAGCCAACGCCGATGCCTCTGTCAGCGGATCAGCTCGACTCGATGGTGGCTCCCATCGCTCTTTACCCCGATGCTCTAGTCGCGCAGGTCCTCGCCGCAGCCTCCAATCCAGAGCAGGTCGCGTATGCCGACGACTGGCTACAACAAAATAAGAACTTGACCGGCGCGGCTCTGGCGCAAGCCGTGGATCAGCAGCCTTGGGATCCCAGCGTTAAGGCTTTGACGCAGTTCCCTTCGGTGCTGGACAACCTGGCTCATAACCTCTCGTGGACGTCGAGCCTCGGGCAGGCATTCGCGAATCAACAGAATGATGTGATGGCGGCAGTGCAAGTGATGCGTGCGAAGGCGCAAGCGGCGGGTACTCTGCAATCGAATTCGCAGATCATCGTCACGCAGCCTACGCCGACCACCGTCGTGATCCAGCCGGCGAACCCGCAGGTTGTCTATGTTCCGCAGTACAACCCGGCCATCGTGTTCGGCGCGCCCGTCGTAGTGCCACTTTACATACCTCCGCCGATGCCAGTTGCGTCGGTTGGCCTCTACTTTGGTAGCGGCATCACGATCGGCGCCGTGTTTGGCGGTGGTGGTTGGGGCGGCGGCGGTTTAGGTTGGGGATGGCATGCCTGGGGAGTGAACTGGGGATGTTGCGGCGGTGGCGGTTCGACCACGATCATTTACAACCACAACACCTACATCAACAACCACACTTGGAACAACAACCACTACAACGGCTACCACCCTTGGGGTGGGGCAACCGGTTACCATCCGGGCACTGACACTCACTACGGTCCGAATGGCGGATACCACCCCAATGGTTATTTCGGTCCGAACGGCGGGTGGCACAACGACGTTCCCGGAACGGGTCCAGCCCATGAGCCAAACGGTGGCGCAAATGGAAATCACGGTCTGATCGGTGGCAACGGTGGCGTTCAACATACGCCTGGATTTGGGCCCACTCAAAACCAACCCAATGGCGGCCAGAACGGCAATCACGGTCTGATCGGCGGCAATGGTGGTGTGCAGCGCTCGAACAGTGGGAGCAGTCAGCTCGCCCAAAATCGCACTCAAGCCAACCATTTTGCCGGCGCTGAACAGAATCGTTCGCGCTTCAGCGGAAACGGCGCGTCCAACCGCGCTGAGAGTAACCGCGGTTGGAACAGTATGGCAGGACGCCGCTCCCAGCCGCACATGGCACGACAGCACATGCCTGCCGCACGCTCTTTCGGCGGCGGACGGCGGCGCTAATCGGCCCGAAGAACAAAGTCAGGATGTAGAAAAACAAATCAAGAATTTCCAAGGAGATTAGAAATGCAATCGAATGCTAAGAAAACGACGAAGAAGTGGAAGCAGGTCGTGGTTGGAGCGGTGGCGCTTGTCGCTGTCGCACTGGTGGTCCTGCGACTGGAGACAAATAGTTCGGCCCGGGCGGGAGACGGCCAGGTGACCTTTCAGTCCTCGGCCGAGGCTGGCGCCGCACTGGTCAACGCGGCGAAGAGTGGCGACGAAGACAAGCTTGAGAGAATTCTCGGCGTGGATACCAAGGCCATCCTCAGTGCTGGAGACAAGGACTCGGATAAGGCAGCTATGCAGGCCTTCGCCTCCAAGTACGAAAAGATGAATCGTTGGGTCGACATGAGCGACGGGAGCCGCATGCTCTACATAGGAGCGGACAACTTTTCCTTCCCAGTGCCGCTGGCGAAAAATTCGTCTGGGCAATGGCACTTCGACGGCGTGGCAGGCGCGGAAGAAGTGCGGGCACGCAACATCGGGCGCAACGAACTGCTGGCGATCGACGCTTGCGCCGCAGTTGCTACTGCGCAGGAGATCTACTTTATCGATAATGGCTCTCAATATGCGCAGCGGATCATCAGCAGCGAGGGTAAGCAGGATGGGCTGTATTGGCCCGCGTCGGAACAGCGGGGTCCCAGTCCACTGTCCAGTCTCAGCGACCTCCCCAAGTCTTCTCTGACGTCCCTGTCTACCGGCGAGACTCTGGTGATCGACGGCTATGCCTTACGCATGCTCATGGCTCAAGGCGACGATGCTCATGCTGGGTCCAAGGACTACGTCATAAATGGCAGGATGACCGGCGGCTTCGCGATTCTGGCAACCCCGGTTAAGTATGCAGAAACCGGCGTCATGACTTTCATGACGAACCAGGATGGAACGGTCTACGAGACTGATTTCGGTCCTGATACCGCAAAGATCGCTGCCTCGATTCAGGAGTTCAATCCAACCGACGATTGGTCGCCTGTGGAGTAGTTGGAGAACCTCGACGTTCAGAACAGGAGTAAGGAGCACTTTCATGCACTTCAAATTCGTACGATCGAGGTTCTTCTCGCGGCACGTTGTCGAACTTCTGATGGGGGCACTGATCCTGGAGATACTTGCCTCGCCCTTAGCAGATGCCCACCCTCATGCAGGGTTAGTGCTCGGAATCGCGGTGCTGGCAATGGTTCTTACCGGTATTCGCTACGTAGCAAATGCTGCCATCGTTCGCCGCACCGTGATTCCGTTAGCGGTCGTCTGGATGGTCACGAGGATCATCGAGGCCTTCGCCGACCGGAGCAAGCCATACGCGAATATGTCCCCTATCGTCGGTCTGGCTTTCTCGTGCACGATTCTGTGGGCGATCTTTGCCCAATTCCGCACGCCGTCCCATAACTCGCGGGGCGTAATCTCGCAGGCGTTTATCAGCTATCTCGTAATCGCCACGGCCTATTCGCAGGTGTATTGGATCCTGAACCGTTTCCTCGACCATGCATTCAACCAGGTAATTCCATACACGCAGAACGCGACGCTGCTCTATTTCAGCATGGTTTCTCTGACCAGCGTTGGTTATGGAGGGATCGTGCCGGTCAACCCTTACGTGCGCAACGTTGCAGCGCTTGAGAGCATGTCCGGCATCTTCTTTGTTGCGGTGGTGGTCGCACGCCTCGTATCGGCTCATACCCCTCGGTTCGCGGCGCGAAGTCGGTCTCTCGTCCACGAAACTGATCGCCACAAGCGGGATAGCGATAGCGACTGCACATGTGCCGTAACTGTCAGAATGCTTTCTTCCTAGCGGGGACTGGCGCAGTTCGGCATTCGGTCGGCATCCATTCACCTGCGTGATCCGAACTCGCACCGCAACTCGCCAGTGGAGTATGTCGAAATACCGCTTTCTTGGTATTGGGCGAACCGACACACAAGAAAAGCTCACTGGCTCTCGCTCGTTTTGATGGCTCGCTTATATATAGCTCGTGCAAACCCGCGCCATCTGGGAACGCACCTAGAAAGTGGTACTCCACCCACACTCGGCAGCAGTACTTAAAAAACCGCATATCGCGGGATGCGCCCTCCACTCATCAGGTTGCATAGTGTCTCTTGTAGTCAAGAAGAAACACGATGTTGTGGAGAGTGCGATGAATTATCCAGGTGCCGACGTTGAAACAGCCTCGATTTCTGCCGGAGAAATGCGTGACTTTCGCGTGATTCACACCGACCGCCGCCCAGCGGGTCCGATTCTGGACATCCGGTCCTTTAATGATCTGATGGATGCAGACGTCTCGGTCCGCGTGCGTGCCCGGCACATCGAGCAAATTATGGACGTCGTTCCGCAGCACATGTTCATGCTCGAACCGAGTGGTGCTCTATCGTTTGTCAATCGTGCGGCGCGTGAGTATCTCGGAAAGATTGACATCGTCTCGCCAAGCGAGCGGCTACGCGTCATTATTCATCCCGACGATCTTGACGGTCTCCTCGGCTCGTATCGCGATGCCATGACGCACGAGATATGCGTTGAAGCTGAAGCCCGCGTGCGAAGCAAGAATGGGCAATACCGATGGTTCTTGCACCAATTGTTTCCTTTGAGCGACGAACATGGCCGGATCGTCCGTTGGTGCGGCACTCGGATCGACATCGATGAGCACAAAACCTCAAAGGAGCCGGCGCAGCAGGAAAATCTTGTCCTACGGAAAGAAATCGACGCGAAGTCGATGTTCGAAGAGATTGTCGGTACGTCGTCTCGTTTGCGGGCAGTGTTGGCGCGAGTTGCGAAGGTGGCGCGAACTGACTCTACGGTACTGATCACGGGCGAGACTGGCACCGGCAAAGAGCTGATTGCCCGCGCCATCCACAAGCAATCGGATCGTGCGAATCGCCCATTCGTGAGCGTGAACTGCGCCGCAATTCCGCGAGACCTGATCGCTTCCGAACTTTTTGGGCACGAGAAAGGAGCCTTCACCGGCGCGATGCAGCGCCGCATCGGACGCTTTGAACTGGCCGAGGGAGGCACGCTCTTTCTGGACGAAATCGGAGAGCTTCCGGCTGAAACCCAGGTTGCCCTACTGCGCGTCCTTCAGGAGAAAGAGTTTCAGCGAGTCGGCAGCAATCAGACGATCCGGGCCAATGTCCGAGTCGTCTGCGCCACGCACCGGGATTTGCCGGCCGCCATTGAAGAGGGCACGTTCCGCAGGGATTTGTACTACCGCATCAATGTATTTCCGGTAGAAGTTCCTGCCCTCCGAGACCGGAGGGAAGATATTCGATTGCTAGTCGAGTATTTCGTCGACAGCTTTGCCCGAAAGAACGGGAAACAGATCAGTCAGATCGAGAAGAAGAGCCTGGATCGGCTGCAGGCCTACTCCTGGCCCGGCAACATTCGTGAGTTGCAGAACATCATCGAGCGTTCGGTGATTATGTGTGAGTCCGAGAGCTTCTCGGTCGATGAATGCTGGCTTGCCGCGCAGCCTTATCCTGCGCGGCCGCTAGGGCAAGAGATGGTTTCGCAGGAGAAAGAACTCATTGAAACGGCGCTTGAGGAATGCAAGGGCCGGGTGTCCGGTCCGTCGGGAGCGGCGGTGAAGCTTGGAATGCCGCCGTCGACACTGGATTCCAAAATTCGGGCTCTGAAGATTGACAAACGCCGCTTCTACACCAATTAAGAAAATTGAGAACACAAAGAAAAGGAACTACTCATAGGAATGATGCAATGAAAAACACAATGTGTCTGGCTCTCATAATTCTTGCAGTACTCCCCGCCTCTGCGCAGAAGTCGGCCGTGTCGAAGGCCTTTGAGAATGGCGAGGCGGCCGCGCTGGCTCAGGACTACACCGCAAATGTCGATGGCCTGCTTCGCGATGTTCACGCCGCACTGCAAAAGATCTCCGCAGGAATGGAAGCTGGAACCCTTACCCCCGAGCAGGCCCGGGACTTAAAGCTAGCGGCTACCCGACAGATGATTTCAAGACTGGATGCAATCTCAGCTGTCTACGATGCGCAGCACGAGTCGGACAAGAAAATCGACGCTGAAAAGGCATCTATCGCCAGGAATACGTCGGCTGCGGACAAAGCAACACACGGCGCACTCAACTCAAACACCGTCAGCGTGGAGGAACTCAAGGCAGAAGCTGCGCGACAGGCTCGGGAGATTGGCCGATGACCACTATTGAACATGTGCTTTCGCGGCTGAATTTGACACTAGGACTGCATGATTTGCCCTTCATTTCAAAGGAAAGGTTGACGGCGAAAGCTGTCACCCGCAACGTTCTCATCCTTCTCTTTAACGCCCTGACTGTTCCCGGTTGTGCGCAGATCGCGGCTGGCCAGGGTTGGCCTGTTCTCGAAACAGCGCTTGCGCAAAGGGGTACCGGGCAGAGGGTGGCTGCAGTTAGAGTCCTTGGGCTCATCTCCGACAACCCTCATGCGGTCGAACTCGCCGAAAAGGCCTTGAAAGACCCCAATAGCGATGTCCGCGCGGCAGCTGCGACGGCCTTGGGCCAGATGCACGCGACAGGAGTGGAGGCGAGCCTGAAGCAGGCACTCAATGACAAGAACTTGTCAGTCGTGATGGCCTCCGCACATGCCTTGCGATTGTTGAATGACCCTGCGTGCTACGACGCCTACTACGAGATTTTCACGGGTGAGAGGAAAAACGACGCCGGCATGATCTCCCAGGAAATGAAAGTCTTCCACGATCCTAGACAAGTTGCGAGGATGGGATTCAACGAAGGAATCGGATATATCCCGTTCGCCGGTATGCCTTGGGAAGCCCTGCAAACAATTATGAAGGACCGCAAGGACGGCGCAGCTGCAAAAGCTGCATTGATTACGGCTCTCGCAACGGATCCTGAGCCCCGCACCGGAAAACTTCTGGCGAAAGCGAGTAAGAATCCGAATTGGATCCTGCGGGTGGCCGCGTTGGAGGCAATCGCCAAGCGGGGAGACGCCAGCCTCATGCCGGAAATCGAGCCCAGAATGACGGATTCAAAACGCGAAGTGAGATTCACAGCGGCCGCGACCGTCATTCACTTGGAAGATGTTGCGAAATCGCAGACCTCGAGAGATACCAGGATTGCCCAAGCAGCGATACCGGCAAATGGAGAACCGCAGGCTGTGTCCGCCGTTATGCAGACGGCGAAGTGAGGATCCCCTTATGTTGAGCCTGATCCGACAACTCGTCCGACCGTATCGCGGGATGCTCTTCATCATTCTCACCGCAATGATGATCGAGACTGCGATGAGCCTGGCAGCCCCTTGGCCATTGAAGGTCATCATCGACAATGTTGCCGGCGGTCACCGGCTACCTTCATGGTGGCGCGACTTGCTTGGCCCCGCTCTTGGTACCGAGAGCAAAATGCATGTTGCCCTGCTGGCGGGGATCGCCACCGTTCTCATTGCCGGCATCGGCGCCATCGCCGGATACATAGATAACTACTTCACCGAGAGCGTAGGCCAATATGTCGCCCATGATCTACGCGTTCGGACGTTCCACCACCTTCAGCGCCTGTCTCTCGGCTATTACAACACGCACCAAGTTGGCAACCTGCTGAGCACGATTACAACGGACATCCAAACCATACAGGCCTTCGCGTCCTCATCAACGCTCGGCATTTTGGTCGACACGTTAACTATCGTTGGCATGCTTGCGCTCATGTTCTGGCTGAATTGGGATTTCACTTTGGTTGCGTTGGCAGTGATGCCGTTTCTGCTGTTCTTCGTGTCCCGATTCAAGAAGGCAGTAAAGAAAGCGACGCACTCGGTCCGCAGCCGGCAAGCGAACATTGTTGCCGTCGTTCAGCAGGCACTGGAGTCCATGCCCGTGATCAAGGCATTCGAAGGCCAGAAAATCACAGAAGAGCAACTTTCGAATGTGAGCATCGCTACGGTAAATGCTGCCCTCGCGGCGCGTCGCGTCAAGTCGCTGCTCTCGCCAGTGGTGGCCGTCATGGTTGCGCTCTGCATCGCGATCGTTTTGTGGCGCGGCGCCTATCTGATCCTTGCGGGAGCTATGACAGTCGGCGCCTTAACCGTCTATCTGTCTTATCTCACGAAGTTCTTCAAACCAGTAAAGGATCTTGCGACAACGACGAATGCAATCGCTCAAGCTGCGGTTGGGGTCGAACGCATCCGTGCAATCCTTGAGGCCGATGCGATCATCCCCGAACGCGATGACGCGATCGAACCGCGCAATATTAAAGGCGAGATCACTTTCCAGAACGTCGCCTTCGCCTATCCCGGCAGCGGCTCAGTGTTGAAGGATGTCAGCTTCCACATCAGGCCCGGACAAATGGTGGGAATCGTCGGACCGACTGGCGGCGGAAAGTCTACAGTGCTCAGCCTGATTCCACGGTTCTACGACACAATCTCTGGGAAGGTCATCATCGACGGACACGATGTCCGCGACTACAAGCTTCACGACTTGCGCGATCACATCGGCTATGTGCTGCAGGACACAGTTCTGTTTCCAGGAACCATCCTCGAGAACATCGCCTTCGGGCGGCCCAGCGCAACGCGAGCAGAAATCATCGAAGCCGCCCGACTCGCCGATGCCGACGAGTTCATCGCCCGAATGCCACTCGGCTACGACACGATGGTCGGAGAACGCGGCCTGACTCTGTCTGGCGGTCAGCGGCAGCGCATCGGCATCGCGCGCGTCATGGTGCGAAATAGCCCCATCCTGCTGTTGGACGAACCTACCGCGGCTCTGGACTCCGAGTCGGAAAGGCTCGTCATGGGCGCGCTGGAACGGCTGATGAAGGGACGCACGGTCATCACCGTTGCACACAGATTAGCCACGATTCGTGATGCAGACGAGATCCTTGTGATCTCCGGAGGCTCCGTCGCAGAGAAAGGCAGCCATGAACAACTGATTGCGACGAACGGAATTTATGCAGCTTTGCATCGGACCCAGTTTGAAAGTGGAACCGTGAAAGACGGTTCACAGATCAGCATTGTGCCGCAGCCTGCGCTGGCATAAGCGGCAGAGGAGAAAACAACAGTGTCGCGATACCTAATTGCTTTCCCTGATGATTCGGTACGCCCGATCCTGGACGCGATCGATCAGGCCAAAACTACTCTGAGAATCAAGATGTTCATGTTCTCGGATCCCCATATTCTGACAGCCGTGATCAAGGCGCACCGCCGTGGCGTGCGGGTACGCGTAATGCTGAACCCTGCTCGACGTGACGGTAAGAGCCAGAACCTGGAAACACACAAACAACTCACCGAAGCGGGGGTCGAAGTCATCGACAGCGCGCCGGCTTTCGAGGTAACTCACGAGAAGTCAATGATCGTCGATGAGAGAGCGGCCTGGATCATGTCGCTGAATTGGGAGACGAAGAACCTGACCGAAACCCGCGACTACGCTGTAGTCACATCGCACGCGCACGAGGTGCAGGAGATCAGCGAATGTTTTGAGGCAGATTGGGCACGGCGCGATTTCAATCCGGGAGAAAGCTCGCACATGATCTGGTGCGTTGGAAATGCGAGACAGCGCATCTCGCAGTTTATCGACGAGGCGAAGCACTCGCTCTGGGTGCAGAACGAGCGCTATCAGGATCCTCTCATCATCGAACACCTCGTGCGGGCAAAGCGTCGCGGCGTCAAAGTGCACATCATGGCGCGTCCTGCCCATACATTAAAGGACGAAAAACTCATTGAGGGCGTGGCCGGACTCCGCATCCTCGATGACGTTGGCGTAAAAATTCGCAGGGTCCACGGGCTCAAACTCCACGCCAAGCTGATGTATGCAGACCGGGCACGAGCTATCATCGGTTCGATCAATCTTGCTCCAGGCAGTTTCAACAGCCGGAGGGAGCTTGCCATCGAAGTGCGTGACCGGGAAGTGGTCGATCGGGTGCACCAACTTGTCCACTATGACTGGAAACACTCGCGTCCAATGGATTTGTCCGATCGCGGCCTAATCGATGATCTCGGCAAGAGAGGCAAGGAAATTGTCGCTGCCGTATAGCAGCGGCGCCGCCTTGCCTCCTGCGCGAATTCGTACTACTCTTTCCTTCCGCAATCCACAGAGTCCTTCCATCGGGTCGCCCCCATGTTGCGGAGATCCAGGCCGGTATCATCTCTGGAATGTCAGTTTGCTGTAGTAGTCTAGGCGGTTAGAGGCCGGTCGAGTGAGTTCCCAGCGCTCCATCGGGGGTTATATGAAAGAAAGGCTCCATCTGATGAAGCTTCACTGGGCGTTGCTGGTGCTCGCGATCACCCTCGGTGGTTGCCAATCGCGGCAAGGCAACAAAGCACCCTCAATCGAATTTACCAAGGTTCCGCCAGCGGAGCAGGGCGGCCAAGATAAAGTAGACATTATTTCCGGACGCGTCCATGGCGCACGCGCAGGACAGCAAATCGTTATATATGCGAGAAGCGGACCCTGGTGGGTACAGCCCTACTACGACCGGCCGTTCGTTCAGATTCAACCGGATTCCACCTGGAGCACAGCCACTCACATGGGGTTCGAGTATGCCGCGCTCCTGGTAGATGCGGGGTATCATCCTCCCCCCACGATGGATATCGCTCCTACGCCTGGGGGTTCCATTATTTCGGTTGCGACTGTGAAAGGTACCGGTCCCCCTGCATTCGCGCCCACAAAATCCTTGACGTTCAGCGGCTATGACTGGTCCGTACGAACCATCGCGAGCGACCGTGGAGGCACCAACAACCTTTATGATCCGGATAACGCGTGGACAGACAACGCCGGCGCGCTGCATATGCGGATCACGAACCGTGGCGGTCGATGGTACTGTGCGCAGCTGGCGCTGAATCGTAGCCTGGGATATGGAACTTACGCCATAGTTGTTCGCGACATCTCGCACCTCGAGCCCGCAGCCGTTCTGAGCATGTATACGTTCGACGAATGGCATGGAGACCAGTACTACCGTGAGATGGATCTCGAAATCAGCCGGTGGGGCGATGCTTCGAATCAGAACAATGCGCAATATGGCATTCAGCCATTTTATATACCAGGGAATGTGTCTCCGTTCCAGGAGCCCGCGGGTACTCTGACGCATTCCATGCGTTGGGAATCAGGTCGTGCGACTTTCCAGACCACTCGTGCAGGCAGCACGAAGCCGATCGCTGAGCATGTATTCACCGCCGGCGTTCCTTCTCCGGGTCAGGAAAAGGTGAAGCTTGAGTTCTACGTGGTCGCAAGCGACAAGAATCCCCTCAAGCAAGGCGGTGAAGTTGTCATCGACACGTTCCAATATTTTCCGTAACGGGGATTCCGTGCGACCGCTGTTCAGCTTGGTCGCCGGTGTTGCGCTCGTGTGCTGCGCATCGTCCGCGTTTGCGATTGATCCAAGCCGAACTCTGTCGCAATACGTGCATGACACGTGGGGGACCGAACGAGGTTTTCCGAGCGGGACTGTTTCGTCAATCGCCCAAACTTCCGACGGTTATCTCTGGATCGGAACAGATAAAGGGCTGGTGCGGTTTGATGGGCTCTCTTTTCGCCGCTTTGATCGTGCGAGGCCGGGTTCGCTCGCCATCGGTCCCGTGCGAAGGCTGCTCACGGACAAGCAAGGCAACCTTTGGATTCTGCTGCAGAATACTAAGCTTCTGCGCTACCGCGATGGCAACTTCACCCTGATGCGGGGTGAGGCCGAAAATGGCATCACCGCAATGAGTCCAGGTGCGAGCAACAATGTCTTGCTGTCATCTCTGGCAATCGGGATTCTGACGGCGGATGGAGACAATTTCACCGCAGCTTCAGAGTCTCTCGCGTCGGGGCAATCGCGCAATGAAGCGCCTTCAACCTTCAGTTGGTCGACCGGTCTTGCCCCTCATCGCTTAATGGAGCCTACAGCCGCAGTGATTTCTCTGGCTGAAACTACGGATGGAAGAATCTGGCTCGGCACGCAAGATCGAGGACTTTATTACCTGCAGCAAGGCCGTGTTTCTGCCGCGGCCGCGGCGATCCCCAATTTACGGATCAATTGCTTCCTCCCGCTCTCAAATTCGGACTTGTGGGTTGCCACGAATAAAGGTGTGATGCACTGGGATGGGAAGGAACTCACACGTGCCGGAATTCCTGCGGCTCTTCCAGATCTCGAAGTGCTTTCCATGATCCGCGATCGCGATTCCAATATTTGGATCGGAACGACTCGTGGACTGTTTCGGGTCAACGCAGAGGGCGTTGCCTCGTTCGCGCAAGCAGTGCCGTCCGCTGCGACTCCGGTTAAGGCCCTATTCGAAGATCGCGAAGGCAATCTTTGGATCGGTGGTGCGCAGCGGCTCGAACTTCTCCGGGACAGTCCGTTTGTCACCTACCTTATTCCTGCCCTGCAAAGCACGGGAGCCCTTTACGTCGATTCTGAAGACTACACCTGGATCGCGCCGATCGAAGGCGGGTTGTGGTGGCTGAAAGGGGGCAAATACGCTCCCGTTACTGCTGCTGGACTTTCCCACGATGTCGCTTATTCCATCGCCAGCACTCGGCCCGATAGTTTGTGGATTGGACGACAGGAAGGTGGCCTGACTCATCTGCAATCGATCCACGGCGCGATGACCTCGACGACGTATACGAAAGCGAACGGTCTCGCCCAGAACAGTGTCTATGCGGTTCTCGAAGCCCGCGATGGCACAATCTGGTCCGGCACGCTCACAGCCGGAGTGAGCGCACTGAAAAATGGCCGCTTCACGAATTACACAACCAAAGATGGCCTGGCTTCGAACACAGTGTCGTCGATCGCCGAAGCGGCGGACGGAACGTTGTGGTTCGGCACTCCAAGCGGCCTCAGCGCGATGTCGAAGAGCGGCTGGCGAACCTACAGAGTTTCTGACGGACTGCCGTCGGAGGACATCAATTGCCTACTGCAAGATTCGGGCGGAGTCCTGTGGATCGGCACGGTGGAAGGACTCGCGTTCCTACAGGCCGGACAGATACGCGTATTCGACGGAGAGCCCGAGTCCCTGCGCGAGCCGATACTCGGAATTGTGGAGGACGCGAATGGATGGCTCTGGATTTCGACAGCCAATCGCGTATTGCAGGTCAAGCGCTCCAGCAATGAAACTCTGACCGAGAGCGCAACACGACAATTTGGCGTTGCAGACGGTTTGTATGGCACTGAGGGCGTGAGGCGATTCAAATCAGTCGTCGAGGACTCGCGTGGACGCATCTGGTTCTCGACCAACCATGGCGTCTCCGTCGTCAACCCGGAGCGTGAGCGAATGAATCGCGCGCCAGCCATTGTTCAAATCGAAGCTGTGCTGGCGAATGGGAATCCCTTCGATCTCCGGGGCTCCATTCGAGTTCCACCGGGACCAGAGAAAATTACGTTTCGATTTATTGGATTGAGCCTCGCGGATGCCGAGCGTGTCCGTTACCGCTACCGCCTTGACGGCCTAGATAAGGGCTGGAGTGAACCGGAAGAAACCAGAGAAGCCACCTTCGACAATCTCAGCGCCGGAAATTACCGTTTCCGGGTTGTCGCAAGCAATAGTGACGGAATCTGGAACGGCTCGGAAGCGTCGATCGGCTTCAATATCGAGCCGAGACTTTGGCAAACTTGGTGGTTTCAGCTGACGCTCGTCGCTGGAATTGGGCTTGTGACGCTGGTGATTTATCGCTTGCGCATGCAGCAGGTAGTCCGCATGCTCAATGTCCGTTTTGAGGAGCGCCTTTCCGAACGCACCCGTATTGCCCAGGACTTGCATGACACGCTTTTGCAGGGACTGTTCAGTGCCGGCATGCAGCTTGACGTCGCGAATGATCGACTACCAGCGGACTCACCGGCCAAGCCGATCGTCGAGCGCGTGATCGAATTGATGCAACAGGTGGGAGAGCAAGGTCGAAGTGCAATTCTCAGTCTCCGTTCTGCTGATCCCCAAGCCGATGACCTTGAACAATCTCTGTCGCAAATCTGTGAGGAAGTTCCAGGCGGAAATCTTGTCGACTTCAGCGTCGTGGTGGAAGGCACGCCCCGTCCTTTGCGCCGAGGAATTTGGGATGAAGCTTACCGGATTGGCCGCGAAGCCGCGATCAACGCATTCCGGCATGCCTCAGCCAAGAAAATTGAGATTGAAATCGAATACGCCCGAAGCGGTCTGCGTTTGCTTGTGCGAGACGACGGCCGCGGAATCGATGCTCACATGTTGCAAACCGGCCGTGAGGGCCACTGGGGCCTTGCCGGAATGCGCGAGCGCGCGGAGAGAGTTGGGGCAAGCCTGCAGGTTCTTAGCCGGACGGGAGCTGGAACCGAAGTGGAACTCTCCGTCCCAGGAAATGTGGCTTTCGAAACAACTTCCAGTCGCCGCTGGCCTCAATGGCTCAGCGGTTTGCTCCACAGAAAAAACGTAAAGCGACCATCCGATAATCAATCCGCAGTTTGATCAACCGACTCGGGTCAACGTCATCACAGTTCTTAGTGCTTACGCTGTGATCAGGTGTAGCTGTGCCGCAACCACCGCAAGAACGGCCAGAATGATAGGGGCAGTCGTGATATACGACTGCCCCCATTTCAGAGCCGCGCTGTTTCACGCTCTGACTAGTTCGCCGCAGGCTTTACCCAAACCGCGTCCGCGGCAGCGAAGTCGACACCGGCGACCTCAGTGTTCAGCTTGACGTACTGCAAGTCAGCTTTCTTGGACGGCGTCACCGAGATGCTCAACAGATATTGATTGTCGAGAATCCGCTGCAACTGGTCCAGATACGGCCTGAAGCTCACCGGAGTCTGCAGTCCCAGGAAGAAGGACTCGCCACCGGTCACATCGGACAGTTTTGAAATTCCCAGCTGCCCACTGGTCGCTCGCCAGTAATTGCGAGCCCAGTGACCCGCGCCCGGCGTGTAGATCGAATGAATGATCGTGCCGGTCCGCATGGCTACGTCACTGGCCGAATCCACGTCGGGATTAATAGACAATCCCCGCCACGATATTCCGCGCCGCGCACGATCGATTCCGTCCGTTACCATCACGATCTCGTGACGGCTGTTGCTCTCCGGCCATCGGTTCATCAAGTCGATCACCGACAGGTACGGGCTTCCGAATGCGCCCGCATAACCCAGAGGCAGCCGCAGAGACTTGGCCGCAGCCTCGTGATCTGTAGTAAAGTTCTGCACGATCTCAACCGTGCCGTTCCTCATGTAGCCGACACCAACCGCAGTCGCGGCAGGCTGTGCCTTAATGAATTCGGCCAGATCGTTCAGATGCGATCCAAGACTCGAGCTGGCCGCATCGTCAATCAGGAAGAACAGCTCCAACCCGGCACGATCGCCTTTGGCAGGAACCCAATCCGTGACTTTCACGCGGTCCTTGCCCTGATTCACCACCACGTCGTCCTGATTGATAACAGGCATGCGTTTGTCGCTGGCGACATTCGCAGTGACCGTCATGGTGACAGGAACCGAATTATTTGCCTCTTGCGCTTTGAGTGGGACAAGGCTGGTCAGAGCCATCAACCCCACAAGAGCGTAAAGAAACATCGCTTTGAATCTAGATTTCATTTGTCATTCTCCTTAAGTATTTATGAGTTTTGCTTGCTAAGAAGCCGTGTGTCGCCTGGATCCGTCGCGCCAAAGCGAAACGAGTACGCATCCGGGCGGCGCAGTGGTCAGAGCTCTGATCCCCACTTGTTCTAACCATCTGCTCCACACATGTAACTATGAAGGCTTGAGTCGGAACGCACATCCCGACATAGGAGGTTTCTTGAGTACCTCACAATGGTCCCGACGAGGTACCACAAAGTGGTAGGCGTACCGATGGCTTCACCCACGCAAAATAGAGGGGGAGTCGAGCGAGACTAATGCGCTGGGAGGTCAGGAAAGTGGTGGACGAGAGGCTGACGAGCCTTGCTTGTACGGCGAAATGCTGCCCACATGCGAGTCGCGGGAGTCCGCAGGAATCCCTGGGTTCGAGGTGCCTGAGATCCCCGAATGAGAAGAACGACGTATAACAACCTTGCGCCGCCCGAACAGATGCGCATCCAGAGACAGCGCGCCAGGGCCGAGCAAGCCCGACACCAGGCACATGACGAGCAGATCAAATGTCAGCGGGTTCGCGCTGAACAGATTCAAATTCCCAGACGCAGGTACCAACAGGGTGATGCCAACACCGCCTAGAATCGCCAGGACACAGGCAATCGAAGTCAAAAAGCCGATAATCAGCGCTCCGCCGCCGATAATCGCCAAAATGCAAGATGCCAACGCCGCTGCGCGGATGTCGGGCTGCTGGCTCAAACAAATCGAGCTCTGCACGAGCAACGTGCTTCCGACTGCTGCGCGCAATAGCCATAGCGCGAATCCAGGCCAGCCTCCTGGATACTTGGAATAAGGTTGTTGCAATTTGCCTCCGGAAATTGGGCCAACTCGCCCAGTTTCCCAGTCAGGCTATCAATTTTGAAGGTGAGCCGAATCCCTAAAGGTAGGACTTTCTGAATACCACTATCGAGGTATCTCGTTGGGAACAAAGCTCATAAATGTATGATTCCTCGGCGCACAGCGATCGAAACCGCCTGCGTCCGATCGTTCGCTCCCAGTTTTTCCATGATGTGCTTGACGTGGACCTTGACAGTCTCTTCTGAGATAAACAGCTTTTCGGCGATGTCGCGGTTCCGATTCCCATTCGCAACTTGCTGCAAGACTTCCACCTCACGCGCCGTGATCGTTTCGTCACTATAGTGTTCGGCAAGGTGCGCTGCGATCTGCGGGGGGATTCGCTTTTTCCCCGCGTGGACCTGTCGAATTGTGTCCACCAGTTCTTTGGGAGGCATGCTCTTGAGCATGTAACTCCGCGCCCCTGCTTCCAGCGCCCGCTGGATCTCCACGTCTCCTTCCGACGTAGTGAGCATGATGACGCGGGCCTCGGGAAACTCGCGCAGAATGGTTGCCATGGCATCGATGCCGCTCATATCTGGAAGGCGAATATCCATCAGAACAACATCAGCGAGATGTTGGCGAAACCCCTCAATCGCTTCCTGGCCATTGGACGCCTGGCCGACGACTCTCATATCCGGCTGGTTGTTGATGAGCGTAGCGATGCCCTCGCGTAACAACGGGTGATCATCAACGCAAAATACGCGAATGCGGGATTCGTCAGTCATTATGCTTTCTCTTTTCAACGTCGTGGCGATTCGTCTGTATTCTAGCCCCGAAAAGCAGCGCGTCTTCCAAGACTGCAGAAAATGCCGTTTCGGAAAGCTAACCTAGTCACAATCGACCGTGCAAGTCTGCGCCAGGCAATCATGGGCTACTGCTCTTGCCAACCTCCGCCGAGTGCGTTGTACAACTGAATCATCGCCTGCAGTTCTCCGAAACGAACTTAACAAAAAGAAGGACCGTGATTCGGATCACCGCTCCGGATTTTTCGAATCCGGTCCTTCTATTTCGACTACGCGGTCGGACGGATCACTCGCAGCGCAAGCGATGAACCAACCACCACCAGACCCATGAGCCCGATTAAGGGCAGCAAGCTTCCAGTGGCCGGCAATTCAACCGGAGTGGCCGCCGGCGCTGGTGCAGCCGGAGCAGCCGCTGGAATGGCGGGTCGCATCACCATCGCAAACAAGATCGGCTTGTTTGGCGCTGGCGCCTGCGGTGCCGGAGTTCCCGTCACCTGGGTCTGCTGGGAGATCACGGTTTCGGGCGACTCAGTCACTCGCGTGGCCGACACGATCATACCCTTCTTCAATCCCCATGCATCCGTGAGCTGACCGTTCACCGTGATCTTGGCATCATCCGGCAGAGTGAATTGCTCGTTCTTTCCGTTATCCAGAGTGAGAATGAGCGAACTCGGCGGATTCACGTGCCACACCTTGCCCGTCAGGCTTTCCACCGTCATAACCGTTCTCGGCGTGACCGTGGTGATCGTGGTGCGCTCTAACTTCATACCCGGCTTCAGGTCGTGAATGCCGACTTCCTTGCCGTCAATGTTTGCCTTTGCACTGTCGGGAATGTTGGCGAAGTGAACGATCTTGCCATCATCTTTCTTTACGACCAGATCGTGGCCGGAGACGTAGACAACTTCTCCACTCTCGACCTTCACGTTCTTCGTGCCTTCTCCGTCGGTGACACTGGTTGCGGTTTCAACCTGGGCAAACGAACTTCCGACCATCGCCATGCCAAGCAGGCATACCGCGAAGATCCGCCCCAGGTTCTGTTTCAATGATGAGTTCATGACTATTCTCCTTCTTCTTTCATTTGCAAGGTTCTAACTGCCCTGCCCAGTTGAGTTGTATTTCTGTGTTTCAGAATCCAAGCGTGATGCATGAACGATGTAACGTTCCGGTGCCGAGCCGATGTAGTGAAACGGGTAACAAGTCACCAGCGTCAATGACGGCTTCGATCTCGGCTCCAGGACTTCAACGTCGGTCGGCTTTACGATCTTGAGTTCGTCGACCACGTAGGTCACAGTTCCGTCCCGCTCTTCCATTTGCAACTGATCGCCAACTTTGATGTCTTTCAGACCGCGAAAAAATCCATCCCGATGGCCTGCGATCCCAATGTTTCCGGTTTCCCCGATTCGGGCTGTACCTTCAATTCGGCCCACACCGCGGTTCAAAGTCAGCTCGTCGGTTCCCTCCAGAACCGGGACTTCCAATTGAATCTTTGGAATCCGCAGTACAGCCACAGGCGTGTCCAAATGTTGGTTCAGGCTGTCTGCATATCCCTGAATCCGCTTCTCGGACCAGGTCAGAAAATTGGGCGCCGAAATTTTTTCTTCGGGGTTCCGCTTCTCTTCCTGCTGAACCGGCGCCAGTGCCGGCTTCTTTTGCTCTTCAAATTTCTGAATAGCGGCGCGCGACGTGTACGCGGAGTGGATCCGGGCTGACACATAGATTCCTAGGAGTGCCAGCCCCACAATCAGCAGCAGGTTCGCTACGATTCGCCGCGCGCGTGAGGCAGTACGCTTCCCCCTGGATTCGGGTGTCTCCGCTTCGCTCCCTGCCTCACGCGACTTGTCCGCTCCGGCGTTCATGGACGTACTATGCCGGACTTGAAAAACTGGCACATCGCGAGATAAGTGGTTTTTTGGCTACCACTGCCGGCGAACCGGCGAATACCCAGATTTGGGGATTGCTGGAGAATGCCAGCGCGGCATTGTCGTCACGGCACGGGCTAACAAGCGTGATTTGGGTCAGGATGGTAGTCTCGGCGATCTGCGCAGAGCCTAGGTGCGACAACCGGTTAGCTCGCTCGGCGAATAGAAAGCAGACAAGACGTTGCTATTCGTCGGTTCGATTCCGACCCGCGCCTCCAATCTCCCCCGCAATCGTCGCAATCATCGATCTCTGATACTCGCCGCGTCACCCACCGCAGCTCACATCCACTCCTTCCGGTCCGTGCTATCCTTCGCGGTGTAAGTTTTCGTAATCGTTAACGGAAAATCGATTTTTTGCAGGGCGACGCCACACTTGGAGAGAGGTTTATGCATTCTCGCCAGCTTCTATTTGTCGTGATACTTCTCAACGCGCTCCTCGTAAGCTCTTTCTCCCAGGAATCCACCCCCGCGTACCGCGATTCGAAGCTTTCGGCCGCAGAGCGCGCCACGGATCTGCTGAAACGCATGACGCTGGAAGAAAAGGTCGATCAGTTGGCAGGAAGCCGGCGGCGAGCGCATCCAATCGAAGATCTGGAGGGAAAGCAGATCTTCGAGAATCTAGCGAAATTCTTTCGCGAGGATGCGCAGTTTAGCGCCCACGATGCGGCCGTCGCCCGCAACAATGCCCAGCGTTTCCTGAAGGAAAAAACGCGGCTTGGTATTCCGGCAATTTTTCAAGGCGAAGCGTTGCACGGATTTATGGCTTATGGGAGCACCAGCTTTCCGCAGGCTTTGGGGCTCGCCAGCACGTGGGACCCGCAGTTGGTCCAGCAGGCTTTTAGCGCTGCCGGCGATGAAATGGCGTCCGCTGGAGTCAGCCAGGCATTCTCCCCGGTGCTCGATTTGTCGCGCGACCCGCGCTGGGGCCGAACGGAAGAAACTTACGGCGAAGATCCCTATCTGGCAGCGCGCATGGGAGTGGCGGCGATCAACGGACTGCAGGGCACGAACCTGGCAATCGACCGTCATCATGTGATGGCCACAATGAAGCATTTCGCCGCGCACGGTCAACCGGAAAGCGGTACGAACACGGCCCCTGCGAATTTTTCGGAGCGCGAGTTGCGCGAGACCTTTCTCGTCCCTTTCGAGGCCGCGGTGAAAGAGGCTCATGTGGGAAGCGCAATGGCCTCCTACAACGAGATCGACGGTATTCCTTCGCACGTCAACCCCTGGCTGCTCGATCGAGTCTTGCGTCAAGAGTGGGGATTCCGCGGATATGTTGTGTCCGACGGAAATGGTCTGCAGATGCTGGTGGAAACGCATCATGTAGCCAGCGATTTTGCAGAAGCCGCGCGGAAGGCCTTAGCCGCCGGCGTCGACTTCGATCTGTCCGACGGCTCGGTGTACGCGACGCTGGTTGATCAAGTCCGTGACGGCAGGATTCCAGAAGCGGAGTTGGATCAAGCCGTCAAGCGCGTGCTAGAAGCCAAGTTCCGGCTCGGGCTCTTCGACAATCCCTATGTCGATCCTGACTATGCACAAAAGATCACGAATAGTCCGGAGCATCAACAACTGGCGTTGAAGGTAGCGCAGAAATCGATCGTGCTGTTAAAAAACGAAAACAATCTGCTTCCGTTGGATCTCGAGAAGCTGAAGACGATTGCCGTGATCGGGCCCAATGCGGCGGACGTTCACCTGGGCGGATACAGCCGCGACCCCGGACCTGGAAACCAGGTCAGCATTCTCGACGGCATCCGCAAGCGCGTGCCTGCCGGCGTCAAAGTGCTCTACGCGGAAGGCTGCAAGATCACGACTGGCAAGCAAGGTTGGGCGGCCTGGTACGAGAATAAAGTCGAACAACCTGACCCCAAGGCCGATGCCGAAAGCATTCAAAGCGCGACTGCCACCGCGCGCAAGGCTGACGTTGCGATCGTTGTGGTCGGAGAAAACGAGAGCACGAATCGCGAGGCCTGGTCGGAACAGCATCTCGGAGATCGCGACTCGTTAGATCTGCTCGGCTCGCAGGAAGCTCTGGTTCGGGCAATCGTTGAGACGGGAAAACCAACGATTGTGTTCCTGA
This sequence comes from uncultured Acidobacteriota bacterium, assembly GCA_963700225.1. GTDB lineage: Bacteria > Acidobacteriota > Terriglobia > Terriglobales > Acidobacteriaceae > Sulfotelmatobacter. The sequence goes on along the minus strand of CAVOWU010000002.1, from coordinate 1,542,030 downwards.
TCAACGGACGGCCACTGTCGATCAACTACGAGAAAGAACACGTTCCCGCGATTCTCGAAGGTTGGTATCTCGGCGAGATGGGCGGAACCGCTGCCGCCAACGTTTTGTTCGGCGATGTGAATCCGGGCGGAAAACTGCCCATCAGTTTTCCCAAGTCCGTCGGACAGCTTCCCGATTACTACGATCACAAACCTTCCCGCAACCGCAGTTATCTTTTCGACGGACGCGAACCGATCTTTCCGTTTGGGTTCGGCTTGAGCTACACACAATTCAAGTTCGAAAACGTTAGAGTCGAGCCGAAAACGATTCATACCGGCGGCAACGCAAAAGTTTCGGTCGATATCACGAATATAGGATCCCGCGCCGGTGACGAGGTCGCTCAACTTTATATTCATCAGCGAGTCGCCTCCCGGACGCGTCCCGTGAAGCAATTGCGTGGATTCAGGCGTGTCAGCCTCGAACCCGGACAAAAGATGACCGTCGAGTTCACACTGACGCCCGATGATCTATCGCTGATCGATTTCAACATGAATAAAGTTGTTGAGCCGGGATTGTTCGATGTGATGGTCGGATCAAGTTCGGCCGACACGTCGAGCGTCCCTCTCGAGGTCGTCAATTAGAGCTAGATGGAGATGACAGCAATCATGAAAGACAGAAGAATTCTAAAATTTCTCGCAGTATTCGCGATTGGCGTCTGGCTTTGCATCCTTTGCCCCGGTCGGGCCAACGCCCAATGGACCGCGATGAATCCCGTCAAGAAGGTTCAGCAAGAATCGGATGGCGCGGTCTTCACGATGGCTACCGGTACGTTGAAACTGCAGATCTGCTCCGACTCGGTGATTCGTGTTTCGTATTCGCCGACCGCCTCGTTCCCGAAGCGCCCGGACTACGTCGTCATCAAGGAAAGCTGGCCGGCTGCGAAGTTCACGATGCAATCCACGGACGACGCCGTCGTCCTCAGCACTTCTCTGCTGAAGATCACCGTCACACGCAAGGATGGAGCCATCACCTACGCCGAGGTGAATGGCGGCTCGCTCGTTCAGGAAGCGGCGCGCAGCATGACTCCCGAGAAGGTGAATGGAGAAGACACTTACCGCGCTGAATCCTTCGTCAACATCTACGGTTCTCACGAAGCGCTGTACGGGCTCGGACAGCATCAGGCAGGAGTCTGGAATTACCGCGGCGATTCGGTCGACATTTCGCAGGACAACAGCGACATCGCCGTGCCGCTGATGCTTTCGAGCAAGGGATACGGCATCTTCTGGAACAACACTTCGCGCAGCCGATTTAACAACCGCTTTGCCAACTATCTCTACATCAGCTCAGAAGTCGCCGACGTCATCGACTACTACTTTCTGTACGGACCGGACTTCGACAAGATCATCGCCAGCTATCGCGATCTAACTGGACAGACTCCCATGTTCGGCAAGTGGGCGTACGGTTTCTGGCAATGCAAGAATCGCTATAAGTCGCAGGACGAAATCCTGGCGATCGCCAAAAAGTATCGCGACCTGCATATTCCCGTCGATGACATCGTGCAGGACTGGTTCTGGTGGAATCGGAAAGGCGAGTTCGTTTTCAACAAGAACTATCCCGACCCGAAAGGGATGATCGATCAACTGCACGACGAACACTTTCATCTGATGATTTCGATCTGGCCGTTCTTTGAACCGGGTTCCACGAGTTACGACTACATGCAGAGCAAAGGCTGGTTCGTGGACAAGTTCAAATATGCGAAGCCTCCGTACCATGCCGATGCCATGGCCGTGTACGACGCGACCAGCCCCGAGGCACGCAAGTATTACTGGGACCTGGTGAATAAAGGCTTGTTCAGCATCGGCGCCGACGCCTGGTGGATGGATACGACCGAACCGGAAACCGAGGGCCAGGAAGAAAATATTCTGCTGAATCACAAGCTTGTAGCCGGCAGCGGAAATCGGCTCGTGAATCTTTATCCGCTGCTCGACACGCAAGGGGTCTATCAAGGCCAGCGCAGCGCTTCCGATCAGAAACGAGTATTCATCCTGTCGCGCTCCGCGTTTGCAGGATCGCAACGGAACGGCGTGACGGCATGGTCGGGCGACATCAACTCCGATTGGTTCAGCTTTCGCCGCCAGATTCCCGCGGGCCTGAATTTCGCGCTGTCTGGGATTCCCTACTGGACGACCGACATCGGCGGATTCGTTTTCGGCAATACAACCGATCCGGGATTTCGCGAGCTTTTCGTTCGCTGGTTTCAGTACGGCACCTTCAATCCCATCTTGCGTGTGCACGGAACTCGCCAGCCGGATGGAAACGAACTGTGGTCGTACGGACCGGATGCGCAACACATTCTGGTGAATTTCGATCGCCTGCGCTATCGAATGCTGCCGTACATTTACTCGCTCGCGTGGAAGACGACCAGCCAAAGTTACACGCCGATGCGGCCGTTGGTGATGGATTTCCGCGGCGATCCACGTGCCGAAAACGTGGGAGACCAGTTCATGTTCGGCCCAGCGTTCCTCGTGAATCCCGTGACCGAACCTTCCGCCACGACGCGGCAACTCTACCTGCCGGAGGCGAAATGGTACGACTTCTGGACGGGATCATCGCTCGGAGGCGGGCGCATGATCAATGCTATCGCCCCGTTGGAGCGTCTGCCGTTGTACGTTCGCGCGGGCTCGATTCTTCCGCTGGGCCCGGACGAAGAATGGTCCACCGAGAAGCCTGCCGATCCGATTGAGTTGCGCATTTATCGCGGCGCAGACGGCGATTTCACTCTCTACGAAGACGAAAATGACAACTACAACTACGAGAAGGGTGCCTACGCGACCATCCCTCTGCATTGGGATGATGCCGCAAAGGCCCTGACCATCGGCGATCGCAAGGGCCAGTTCCCGGGAATGCTTGAGAGCCGCAGCTTCCGCGTCGTCTTTGTTAGCGAAAACCACGGCGTAGGAACTAATTCTGCGGACGAGGCCGACAAGGTCGTGCAGTACTCGGGTAAGCAGATTACCGTGACTCCATAGTCCGCCGAAAAGCTTGACCGCAAAGGGCACGAAGTATCACGAAAGGAACTTCAAATCTTTCGTGTAACTTCGTGCCCCTCGTGGTTGAGGCCTTTAACCCTCGACGTACGACTTCCCTCTTGACAGAAGAAGCCTACTGTTGCAATATGGCGTTTAACGACATGTCGCAGGAGATCATATGGAGGCTTTGCCGCTGACCGAACCTGTTCTGCTCATTCTCTTGAGCCTTGCGGGACAGCCCCGGCATGGCTACTCCATCCTGAAAGATGTCGAACGCATGAGCGACGGACGAGTCGTGCTCAGCACAGGCACTCTCTACGGCGCGCTCCGCCGGTTGCTCGATGACGACTGGATCGAACGCTTTGAAGAGGAAGAAAGCTCGCGCGGCCGACAGGCGTACCGGCTGACTCCGCATGGACGCCGCAACTTGCAACTCGAAGTGGACCGGATGAAGCATCTCACGCGGCTCGCCAGTCTGCGGGTCGCCGCCAGGGAGAGATGACCCATGATCACCGTCTATCAGCATCTGCTACGGCTTTATCCGGCGGAGCATCGCCGCCAGTTCGCCGACGAGATGCTCTCCGTTTTTGAGGATGTTCGATCCGATCTCAATCACAAAGGGGCAATCGCGCCGATCGCATTCTTCATTCGCGAGATCACAGGGCTGATCCATGGCGCACTGCGCGAGCATCTGCGTGCCGTATTCGGAGCTCACGCCGGCGTATCGATTTCTACGAGGAGGTTCACCATGCGCAACGAATTCCGATTTCCTAAATCAACCGCCGTTTTGATGATGATCATTCTTGCTGGAATCGTCCTGGCCCTTGAAAAAGCAAGGACGATTCAGACATCCTTCTCCGATGGAAATCCGGTTGTGCCGATGGAGGCAGCACACCTCACCTTTTTCCCGACACTCGCGCTCCTGCTGGTGATTTTCTACGCCGCCGGACTGGTCGGCTGGGCCATTCTGTTCGCGCTCCGCCGCTCGGGCGTTCATCGTCTTGCAAAAATGTCCGGAGAACCAAAATAGCGCCTGCGGAGTCGGCAGTCTTGTTGGGAAGCTTTCGTCCTTGTAAACTCGGACGCTCAGGAGCGCTTCCCGACAACAATGAACCTTCTCCGACTCGCCGGATCTGCTGGTCTGATCCTCTTCGCTGCCTGCATCTCGAACGCCCAAAGCGCGTCCACAAATGCCGCGGTTGTCGAATACGTGAGAGCCGAGATGCAGCGGCAGCACATTCCGGGCCTCTCTCTCCTGGTGGTCAAAGATGGAAAAATTGTTCGCGCCGAAGGATTCGGGCTCTCCAACCTGGAATTGCAGGTTCCAGTCAAGCCCGAGACGATCTTCCAGTCCGGCTCAGTCGGCAAGCAGTTCACAGCGACCGCAGTGATGATGCTGGTGGAGGAAGGCAAAATTGGCCTCGATGATCCGCTCACGAAATACTTCCCCGGCGCGCCTCCCGCTTGGAAAGATGTAACCGTCCGCGAACTGTTGAGCCACACCGCAGGGTTTGGCGACTATCCGAAGAACTTCAACTATCGCAAAGACTGGTCCGAGGATGAGGAATTGAAACTGATCGAAAGCATCCCGCTGACCTATGCTCCGGGCACGAACTGGGGGTACAGCAATTTCGGCTATGTCACGCTCGGCATTCTCATTCATCGCGTAACCGGACAGTTCTATGGCGACTTCCTTCAGCAGCGGATCTTCCATCCGCTCGATATGAGTTCGACGCGGATCATCAGTGAGGCCGATATCGTTCCCAACCGCGCCGCCGGCTACCGGCTTGTGAAAGGCGAGTTGAAGAATCAGGAATGGGTGTCGCCGGTCGTGAACACGACTGCAGACGGGAGTCTATATTTCTCGATCAACGATCTCGCAAAGTGGGACGCCGCTCTATACACTGACAAGCTCTTGAAGCGATCCAGCTTCGACCTGATGTGGACATCGGTGAAGTTGAAGAATGGCCAGGCAAATTCAGGTAACTATGGCTTCGGCTGGTTCATTGACCAGAGAAGCGGACATCGCTGCATTCATCACGACGGATCGTGGCAGGGATTCGAGACCGCGATCGACCGCTATGTGGACGATCACCTCACCGTGATAGCGCTGACCAATCTGGCGGACGCGGAGCCGGGGAAGATCACGCAGCATGTGGCTGAAATGTATCTGGCTGACAAGTAGGTCCATCACGCGTGGCTGGGTCGATTGCGGGCTTCCACCAGCATTCTCATACCGTATTTTGGACGCAACGTAATCAGCGGCTCCGGTTCTACGCGGTGTCCGGGAACCAGTTTCAGCTTCCACTTTTGCCCCAGAGTAGCCAGCAGCAACACGCCTTCCATCCAAGCGAACGACTCCCCGATGCATTGCCGAAACCCTGCTCCGAAGGGAAAATACGTAAACTTCGTGCGGCGTGCTTTGGCTTCCGGCGTGAAGCGCTCCGGGTCGAAGCGAAGTGGATCGGGGAAGAATCGCTCGTCGCGATGCGTGACGTACTGACTAATCAGAACGGTCGTCTTAGCCGGAAGAGAAAAGTCGCCGAGCCGAAAATCCTTGCGGGCGTATCGGCCCATAGCCCATGCGGGTGGGTAGAGCCGCATCGACTCGGCCAAAACCATTTCGGTGTAGCGTAATCGTGGAACGTCCTCGAATGCCGGCGGGCGGCCTTGCAGTTCGCGGTCGATCTCGTTGTGGAATCGGCGTTCGCATTCCGGATTCTGAGACAGCAGATACCAGGTCCATGCGAGCGCGTTGGCCACCGTTTCGTAGCCAGCAAGAAAAATCGTGATGACCTGATCGCGGAGCGCTTGTTCTGAGGCGGCGCTCGGGTCGGGCGAAGCGGCCAGCATCATGTCCAGCAAGCTTCCGCCGTTATGCCCCGCTTGCCGGTGCGCCTCGATCATGCGATAAACGACCGCGTCGATTCGCTTGCGGGCGCGAACAAACGCCGCCAGTCCGGGTGGACGCACGTGCACCAACCACTCTGCCGCGGGCAACATCACCAGGAAATTGTAGAGGCCCATGATGCGATTAATCGCATCGGCAAGTTCATCGACCTCATCCCGAAGATCGGTCGCAAATAGCGTTCCGGCCACGACATTCAGCGTGAGATGCATCATGTCGATAGCAATATCGTGCTGCTCGCCGTCCCGCCAGCGATCTCTAATGCGGACGCCTTCCTGAACAATCATGTCTGCATATTCAGGAATGCGTTGCCGGTGAAACGCCGGTTGCGCCACTTGTCGCTGGCTGCGGTGCTGTGCGCCCTCGGCGGTGATCATGCCTTCGCCCAGCAACATCTTCGTCCGCTGAACCGTGCGTTCCTTGATGAAGTTATCGTTCTGCACGACCAGCACTTCGCGGATGTAATCGGGATGATTCAGGAAGAGGATGTGGTTCCATGCGATCTTGTAGTGCGCGATGTCTCCATATTCATCGGCCAGGTGCTGGAAGAGGAGGATCGGATTTGCCGGACGAAACTTGCGAAACGCGAACCAGAGAAGATTACGCTGAAAGCCGGGCGGGAAGCGGTATTCGCTGCGCTGACCCGAGGGATCGCCCACCTGATTCGGAGCCGCAGTCGCCATTTGATTAGTTTACGCCGCCCGAGAGGTCCGAATCCGCTTCAGTTCGGTTATTGAAGAGTGCTCGTTTCGTGCGGAGACAAAGCGGCCAGGAATTTTGACCAGCATGGAGACTGAATTCCAGAGCTATCGCGCGGCGGCACTCGTGTTCTGCAATTGACTGAGTTCGGCCAGCACTTCCTCGCTATGTTTCGCGGGATCGACGCTGGTGTACACCTTCGCAATTTTGCCAGTGGGATCAATGAGAAATGTGTGCCGCGCTGCAAACTTCACCAATCCAAGATTTGTCAGCGATCCGTAGGAGTCCGTGACTTTGTGCTCGGTGTCGGCGAGCAGCTTGAAGTTCAGCCCTTCCTTTGTGCAGAACTTCTTGTGCGAATCGACGCTGTCGACACTCACTCCCAAGACCACCGCGTTGTGGTCGGCGTATTTGGGTTGATCCAATTGGAAATTGTGCGCCTCACGCGAACAACCCGGCGTCTGGTCTTTTGGATAAAAATAGAGAACGACCCACTTGCCGCGGTAGTCCTTCAGGCTGACGGATGTACCTTCTTGCGACGGCAGCGTGAAATCGGGAGCAGCGGTCCCCTCTTCTGGCGCTGCCGATCGAGACAGCAACCGGGGAACAAGGAGGATGGCAACAATCACTACTAGCAACAGCAGCACGATCCGCAGCATGAAGACCTCCACAATCGGGGCCCGACGATACGAATTCTAAACTAGTTGCCTTCAGATGGTGTCTGCCTCCTCCGCCAGTCGGCGTCAACGATGAAGGACTCCAGCCTCACAAACGCTCTGATTCCTCGGCCTTCCTTCGTGAAACTTCGCGTCCTTCATGGTTTTGCGCCCTTCCGCCAGCAAAAATCCGCGCGATTGAATATGATGGAGTATTGCGCATTCCTCGATGGAGAAACCAGACGTGTCTCAGACCGAAAGTGACGGCCTAGAAGTGTTGGAAACCAGGGAATGGGTGGACTCCCTGGACTATGTTCTTTCTCACGGTGGACCCAACCGGGCCGGCCGTTTACTGCAGCAACTGGCTTTACACGCTCGGCGGGAAGCCGGCCTAAACCTTCCTTTTACAGCGACCACCCCCTACCAGAACACGATTCCCTCGAAGCAACAGGCTCCTTTTCCGGGCAGCCAGGAGATGGAGCGGCGTATTAAGAGTCTGGTCCGTTGGAATGCGCTAGCCATGGTCGTGCGCGCCAACAAGATCCAGGAAGGCATTGGCGGACACATCTCGACCTTTGCCTCCGCCGCGACCCTCTATGAGGTCGCGTTTAATCATTTCTTCCGGGCGCAGACCGAAAACGGCGACCGCGACATTGTTTACTTTCAGGGCCACGCGGCTCCGGGCATCTATTCCCGCGCCTACCTCGAAGGCCGCATATCGAAAGAAAAGCTGCAGAACTTCCGCCGCGAGCTCAAGCAAGGCGGAGGGTTGTCCTCGTACCCGCACCCCTGGCTGATGCCGGATTTCTGGGAGTTCCCCACAGTCTCGATGGGATTGGGGCCGATCCAGGCGATCTATCACGCGCGCTTCATCAAATACCTCGAAAATCGCGGACTCAAGCAGTCCACCGGCGGAAAAGTTTGGGCATTCCTGGGCGACGGCGAAATGGACGAGCCCGAATCTCTCGGCTCGATCACGCTCGCGTCACGCGAAAAGCTCGACAACTTGATTTTCGTGGTCAACTGCAACCTGCAGCGCCTCGATGGCCCGGTGCGTGGCAACGGAAAAATCATCCAGGAACTGGAGGCGATTTTCCGCGGCGCCGGCTGGAACGTGATCAAAGTTATATGGGGCTCGGACTGGGACACCCTAATCCAGAACGATCGCGACGGCCTGCTGGTCAAGCGGCTTGGCGAAGTCAGCGACGGCCAATACCAGAAATACTTTGTGGAAAGCGGAGCTTATTTCCGTCAGAACCTCTTCGGCTCGGATCCCCGTTTGCTGAAGATGGTCGAGCATCTCTCGGACGACCAGCTCGCACGCATGCGGCTCGGCGGGCACGATCCGATTAAAGTGCACGCAGCCTACCGCGCGGCGTTCGACCACACTGGCGCGCCGACCATTATTCTCGCCAAGACGATCAAAGGCTATGGCCTCGGCGAAGCTGGCGAAGGCAAGAACATCACCCACCAGCAAAAAAAGCTGAACGAAGACGAACTGGAGATGTTCCGCTCGCGCTTTGGAATTCCAATTCCGGACGACGAACTGCATGAGGCACCGTTCTATCGCCCGGCCGACGACAGCGCGGAGATTAAATACATGCAGGCGCGCCGCCAGCAACTCGGCGGATACATGCCGCAACGCAAGATGCGCGCCACTCCGCTGAAGCCCGTCCCTGACGCGCACTTCGAGGAATTTCATAAAGGCACCGACGGCCGCGAAGTTTCCACGACCATGGTGTTCGTGCGCCTGCTCGCCAAGTTGCTACGCGATCCGGAGGTCGGCAAGTACATCGTGCCCATCGTTCCCGACGAAGCGCGCACGTTCGGCATGGAAGCCCTCTTCCGGCAAGTCGGAATTTATTCCAGCGTCGGCCAGAACTACGAACCGGTCGACATGGACACGCTCCTTTATTACAAGGAAGCCAAGAACGGCCAGATTCTGGAAGAAGGCATCACCGAGTCGGGCTCGATGTGCTCGTTTATCGCGGCGGGAACTGCCTATGCGAATCACGGAATCAACACGATTCCCTTCTTCATCTACTATTCGATGTTCGGGTTCCAGCGTATCGGCGACCTGATCTGGGCTGCGGCCGACATGCGATGCCGCGGATTCCTCATCGGCGGCACGGCCGGACGCACCACTCTTGCCGGCGAAGGTCTGCAGCACCAGGACGGCCATAGCCATGTGCTGGCGCTGCCGGTGCCGAACCTGCACGCCTACGATCCCGCATTCGCTTACGAAATCGGCATCATCATTCAAGACGGCATCAAGCGGATGTACATCGATCAGGAATCTATCTTCTACTACTTGACCGTCACCAACGAGCCCTTGCCGATGCCTCCCATGCCCACGGAAGGCAATATTCGCGAGGGAGTTCTAAAAGGCCTGTACCGCTTCAAGACCTCGACCAAGAGCGACGCGAAACTGCGGGCGCAATTGCTGGGCAGTGGCACCATCATGTACGAGGTGCTGAAGGCGCAGAAGATTCTGGAAGAAAAATACGGAGTCGGCGCGGACGTGTGGAGCGTGACCAGCTACAAGGAACTCTACCGCGACGCCAACGACTGCGAGCGTTGGAACATGCTGCATCCCGCCGAGCCTGCAAAAGTTCCTTACGTTACGCAGACGTTAAAGGATGCGCAAGGCCCGTTCATTGCAGCTTCCGACTATATGAAGGTTCTACCGGAAAGCCTTGGTAAGTGGGTGCCCGGGCAACTCGTCTCCCTGGGAACCGATGGATTCGGTCGCAGCGAAGCTCGTGCGGCATTGCGCGACTTCTTCGAAGTCGACGCGAAGCACATCGTGCTGGCAACCCTGGGAGCGCTGGCTCGCGAGAAAAAGATCGGAACCGATGTCGTCAAGCGCGCGATTCAGGAACTGGGAATTAATCCGGACAAAGTAAACCCGGCAATCAGCTAAGGTTGGTATCAGGGCACGCCTTCAGGCGTGCCGCAAATGCGACAGGATGGATCGCGCCTTCAGGCGCTGTCGCCGAAGATCACGACATACACGAGGAACATACGCGGTGATTGAATTCAAGCTTCCCGAGCTGGGAGAAAATATCGAACAAGGCGACTTGGTACGCCTGATGGTTGCGCCGGGCGCGACCGTAAACGCGGGACAGTCCGTCATGGAACTGGAAACCGACAAAGCGGTTGTGGAAGTGCCGTCGTCGGTGAGCGGAACCGTGCAGGAGATCCGCGTTAAAGAGGGCGACAAGATCAAGGTCGGCCAAGTCATATTCACCGTCGATGGCGCGGAGGGGAAATCTGCTTCCGCCGCTTCCATTCAATCTGTTACTCCGACGCCAGCCACACAAACAGCGGCATCGCCGCCACCTGCCGTCGACACGAAACCGGCTCCGTCTTCGCCAGCCCCCGCTCCGAACTCGGCTGCTCCGGCGTCCGGACCCAGCGAATTTAAGCTTCCCGAACTTGGTGAAAACATCTCCCAAGGGGATCTCGTACGCCTGATGATTTCGCCAGGAACGAAAGTCTCAGAAGGTCAGCCGGTCATGGAGTTGGAGACTGACAAGGCCGTCGTCGAAGTTCCCTCCTCGGTCAACGGCGTCGTCAAAGACATCAAGGTCAAGGAAGGCGAGAAGATCAAAGTTGGCCAGGTGATCTTTACTCTCGAAGGTGGTGCGGCTGCGGCAACTCCCGCCCGTCCACGCTCGGCTCCCGTGGAACATGTCTCCGGGCAGCATGGCGCGCGCCTCGCATTTCAAGCGGCCATTCGCGCCGAAGGAAAAACAGAAGAGCAGGCGCTGCCTCCCGATCAACCACACGCTCCCCTTCCCTCGTTTAGCATGCCCGCGCAGTTAGGAAAGGTCGCTGGCACGGAGCACCGCCAGGCGGTTCCTGCCGCGCCTCACGTGCGGCGCCTCGCCCGCGAAATTGGGGTTGATATTTACGAGATCAAAGGCGCAGGCCCCGGCGGGCGCATCAGTGAAGACGACGTCAAGAATTACGCCAAGTCGCTATTGGCCGTGGCCGCGACTGCCGTTCAGGCAACTCCCCGCGCCGGACACTTCGCCCAGCCGCAGCTTCCTGACTTCGGCAAATGGGGAAAAATCGAGCGCGTATCGATGCGTGGTGTTCGCCGCAAGACCGCCGAGCATTTGGCGGAAGCTTGGAATACGATTCCGCACGTCACGCAGCACGACCGCGCCGACATCACCGAACTCGAGCAACTGCGGGCGCGCTTCGCCCCCAAGGCGGAAGAAGCCGGTGGCAAGATGACCGTAACCGCAATCGCCTTGAAAGTCTGCGCCGCTGCGCTCAAGGTCTTCCCGCAGTTCAATGCCAGCATTGATATCGACAAGGAAGAAATCGTTTACAAGCAATACATCAACATCGGTGTCGCGGCGGATACGGATCGCGGCTTGCTCGTGCCCGTGATTCGGGACGTCGATAAGCAGAACATCGTTGAGCTGGCGGTTGCCCTCTCGCAGCTTTCGAAGAAAGCGCGGGATAAGAAATTAACTCCCGCTGACATGGAAGGCGGCACATTCACGATTACGAATCTCGGCGGCATCGGCGGAGTTGGGTTTACGCCCATCGTGAACTATCCGGAGGTCGCGATCCTCGGCCTGTCGCGGTCGCGGATGGAGCCCGAGTGGATCAACGGTAAGTTCGAGCCGCGGCTGATTCTTCCGCTCTCGCTGTCTTACGACCATCGCCTGATCGATGGAGCGGATGCGGCAAGATTCCTGCGCTGGATCGCGGAAGCGTTCGAACAGCCATTTTTGCTGTCGGTGCAAGGATAGGAAAGCAGGTTTCAAAGTTCCAAGGTTTCAAGGTCTCGGATGATGCGAAGTGCGGACTTTGCAACCTTGAAACTCTGAAAGCTTGAAACCTTTTCATACACATGTCTGACACACAATCCCTGAATATTGCAGTTGTCGGCGGCGGTCCTGGCGGATACGCCGCTGCATTTCTTGCCGCCGATCTAGGCATGACGGTCACGCTCATCGATCCAGAGCTAAATCCCGGCGGCGTTTGCCTCTATCGCGGTTGCATTCCGTCGAAGGCGCTGCTGCATGTCGCCAAGCTTCTGGAAGAAGCACATCAGGCCAAAGACTGGGGTGTTGAATTCGCCGAGCCCAAGATCGATCTCGCGCGCCTTCGCTCGTTCAAGGAAAACGTCATAAAAAAGCTGACGGGGGGTCTCGGTGTCCTCTCCAGACAGCGCAAAGTTCACTACATTCAGGGCCGCGCCGCGTTTGAAAGCTCGACGATGCTCAAGGTCACGAAAGCCGACGGCTCGCAAGAGTCGCTGACCTTTGACCGCATCATCATTGCGACCGGCTCCCGTCCCGCTATCGTTCCAACTTTGAAGCTTGATACGCCTCGCATGATGGATTCCACGGGCGCTCTCAATCTGGAAGACATTCCGGGAAGCCTGCTGGTCGTAGGCGGCGGATACATCGGCCTGGAACTCGGCTCCGTTTATGCGGCGCTGGGTACGCGCGTCACTGTTGTCGAAATGCTCCCCGGCCTGCTTCCCGGGGCCGACCGCGATCTCGTTCTTCCCCTGCATAAGCGCCTGGAAAAAATGTTCGAGGCTATTTTGCTCAACACCACCGTGGCCTCGGTGAAAGATGATGGCTCGAGCATTCGCGCGATTCTGAAGGCGCAAGATGGCACCGAGCAGGAGAAAGTATTCGATCGCGTGCTTGTCTCAGTGGGCCGCAAGCCGAACTCTGAGATTCCTGGCCTCGACAAGACGCAAGTCAAGGTCGGGCCGAAGGGATTCATTCAGGTCAACAAGCAATTGCAAACTGACGATCCCTCAATCTACGCGATCGGCGACGTCGTGGGTGAACCGATGCTCGCCCACAAGGCGTCGCACGAAGGCCGGACCGCGGTCGAAGCCATCGCCGGACACAAAGTCGCTTTCGAGCCGAACGCCATTCCCGCAGTTGTGTTCACGGATCCCGAAGTCGCGTGGGCGGGCCTGACCGAGACGCAGGCTCAAAAAGAAAATCGCGAGATCAAAGTGGCAAGGTTCCCATGGGCCGCTTCCGGCCGCGCCGTCACGATTGATCGTCCTGAGGGTATGACCAAGCTGATTTTTGATCCACAAACCGAGCGCGTGCTCGGAGTGGCGATCGTGGGCGCAGGGGCTGGTGAGATGATCGCCGAAGGCGTGCTCGCGATCGAGATGGCGGCGCTCGCCAGCGATATCGCTTTGACCATCCACCCGCATCCGACGCTGTCGGAAACGGTGATGGAAGCGGCCGAAGTTTTTTTTGGCACCAGCACGCATATCTACCGCCCGAAGCGAGGATGAAACGGTTTTTCTGGCTGGCATCCTGCGCCGGTGCGTTCCGATACAATCGATCCAACCTCTAGCGGACGAATTACGCAGGCCCAACGGGCACCGGGCAGGAGAACTAATGATGTCCTCATTCCCCAAGACGCGGTTGCTCCTGGTGTTTTCTGTGCTTGCCGCGCTTACTGTGGCGGCACAATCCCCGCTCAGCAGTGTACTGCCATCGTCGTCTACGACAACCAGCGCTAATTCCCCCAGCGACCAACTAGGCCGTACAACGCCTTCAGGCTCCGTCATCGGCTTCCTGCAAGCCGCCCAGTCTGGCAACTACAGCATTGCGGCCCAATATCTGCAGATGAGCGCCGCGCGGCGCCAATCCGAAGGCGAGCAAATCGCAAACCAGCTTTACGCGGTGCTCAACAGCCCCGCTGCGACCAGCATCCGCGTAGGAGGCTTCACCCAGCCGGAAGGAATTCCTCAAGAGGGCGTTCCGCTCGGCCGCCAGAAGCTGGGCACGATGTCGTCGGGCGATGTCGAGGATGATCTCGAACTGGTGCGCGTGGCAGATCCGAGCGCCGGCAAAATCTGGTTGATCTCCGCCGACACTCTCACCAAAGTTTCGGAACTCTACGATCAAGTCGAGGCGCGGCAAGTTGAGAAAAAACTGCCCAGCGTGCTGGTAAGACATCACATAGCCGGCGTGCCTTTATGGCAGTGGATGGCGCTGCTGATCGCAGTACCTGTCGCCGCAGGACTCGGTTGGCTACTGCTGGTGCTGCTGGAAATTCCCGTGCGCTGGTGGGCCCGGCGTCGTGCGCAGGTTGAAGTCGCTAGCTGGCGCTCCGTTTCAGCTCCGGCCTGGCTCCTTGCGGGCACTCTGGTGCATCAAGCATTCGCGCGCTACCTGGGGATGCCCCTGCTTCCGCGGCACTATTACTACCAGATCACGACCATCGCCCTCATTATCAGCGTGACCTGGATTGTCTGGCGCGTCGTGCGCTGGTCGCTGTGGCGTGTGCGGAGCCGTGCCTTGGCCCGCGGCCATGCCGGCACGGGATCGCTCATGCTGCTGGGTGAGCGCATCCTCAAGGCGGTAATCTTCGGCTTCGGCGTTCTCGCGATCCTCGGCAACCTCGGCTTCAACATGAGCACTGCGCTTGCCGGCCTCGGCATTGGAGGCCTGGCCATCGGCTTCGGTGCGCAGCAGACGATTGCAAATCTCTTTGGCGGCGTTTCTGTTCTCTGGGATGAAGTCTTTCGGGTCGGTGATACGTGCCGCTTCGGCGATCGTGCCGGCGTGGTCGAAGATATCGGACTACGATCTACCCGCATCCGAACCGAAGAACGCACACTGGTTGCGATTCCCAACGGAACTGTCGCCACCATCAACCTGGAGAACCTGAGCCGGCGCGATAAGATCCTCTTCAAGACCACGCTCGGCCTGCGGCCCGAAAGCAAAGCCGATCACGTCCGTTTCGTTCTCTCCGAAATCCGCAAACTCCTCTACAGCCATCCCAAAGTCGAAACGCAGACCGTGCGCGTGCGACTCGTGGACATTGGCGGCAGTTCTCTTAGTATCGAACTGCTTTCTTATGTGTTGACCCGGGATTTCAACGAATACACTGCGGTCCGCGAGGATCTACTGCTGCGTATCATGGATGTGCTCGAAGATGCTGGCGGAGGCTTGGCGCTTCCTGCACAGACCCTATATTTGAGCCGTGATTCAGGAGTGGAAAAGGAAAAAGCAGAAACCGCCGCGCAGAAGATTGCGGAGCTGCGCGATGGAAAGAAGCTGCCGTTTCCGGACTTTCACCAGGACGACATCTCTACATTCAAGGGATCGATCGAGTACCCGCCCACGGAATCGACTCTGCGCAAGCAGCCGGGAGAATCCGGCAAGACCCGCTAGCCGCGGGGAGGAAACGGCGTCCTCTGCGTGAGGAGCTGACCGCTTTGATTTATGGGGTTATCGCCCCGCACTGACGAGGGTATGCTGATTACTACAGCTCCGTTTGAGGACTTGCAACAGAACGATGGACGCCAGTGGATATAGATACGGCACCAAAAAGCAGAACTCAAAGGGCGCGACCCCCAGGTTGCCGACTCCCGTTGCGGCAGCAATGCTCATTCCTATTCCCCGTCCAGTTCGCCAGAGAACGCCGTTTGCGTAGCCGTAAGCAACGAGGACGAATACCACAAGGGAATATGAGTTGATGGAAGATGTTCTGCCCTGGATGAATCGGACAGCAGTCACCAGAAGGATTACAAGGAAAGCCACGTTTATTAGCGTTATCGCAATAAAAGCGAAATGGAAATAAGGGGTCGTCGGATCCGCTGTGTAGGTCAGAAAGAAGCGGAACGAATCCGCTAGAAACAATGTGCCGAGCACGACGAGGATGAGGTTTGCTATGCCGACGGTTCGGATCGTGATCTTCACCCACTTCGGTATCGCTGCACTCGGATCGGCCATGAATTCCTTCCACGATTGCGAGTGTAGCCTGCGTTTCTATGAACGGGAATGTTACCTAAGTCGCTGTCGAGATCGAGCTATCACGCCAACGATTGCGAACGGGAATTACGATCACGCTCTTGCCCCTGACTATCGTGACCGCGATCTGCGGCTGAGCCAGGCCAGAAACATGTGCGTTGGAAAATAAACGCAGAGTGGCACCAGAATTAGATAGCTGATCAGATAGGCCGGCCCTGGAACCGCATGCTGCTCGTGAAAGAACAATCCGCGCGCCCAATTCACATCCTGCTCCGGGCGCCAGAAATAATTGATCGTGACGACAATCCACGTCATGCCGGTCTGAAATTTCCATCCGCGCCGGTCATAGCCAAGACGCCAAATCGCCCACAGCAGCAACGGCGGAGTTACCACGTGAAACAAACTCAGGAGTCGAACCGTCAGCGACAGGTGCGGATCGAACATGTATTCCGTTCCGCCGATGATGTGGCGACTGAGGAGGAGCGCTCCCACAAGATCGATGGTGTATAGCGTTTGAAAAAAGAGCAGCCCACATGCCGCCCAGGAAAAGATCAGCGGGCTTTCCAGCCACAAACCAATCCCGATGAGCACATTCCCGATGTCGCAGAAAAAAAGAAAATTCTGCATCCCATATTGCCGCCAATAGATAGGGGCCCAAACGATCAGCCAGATCGTCCACCCGATCTTGAGCCACAGCGGCAACCGTGAAGTCATGGCCCGCTATTGTATGCGACAAACTTGGGTCGTTACCGCCGCACATGTCCGCAAGTAAGCCTTGGGGAATTTCGCGCAGCAATTTCACGGAAACCATAGAAATCTGGGTCTCCCGAATTACCTGCGTAACTTGATGGTCCTTACGCCTGTACCTACGATGGCTTTGATATGGGTTACCAAGCTCTTCTCTTCTGTCCCGATGAAAAAACCGCTCGCACGGTGACGCAGGTCCTGAGCGAGCTCGAGTTCAACGTCGAGGCCTGCATCGAACCTTTCGCTGCGGTTAAGAAGCTGATGGGCCAACACTTCGACGCTGTCGTGGTGGACTGCGATAACGAGCAGAATGCCACCCTGTTGTTCAAAAGCGCGCGCAATTCGTCGTCCAACCAGACGTCGCTTGCCGTAGCCGTCGTGGAGGGTCAGGCGGGGGTCGCCAAAGCATTTCGCATTGGCGCAAACCTCGTCCTGACCAAACCCATTAATATTGAGCAGGCCAAAGGAACACTGCGCGTGGCTCGCGGGCTCCTGCGCAAGAGCGAACCGGCCAAAGTTCCCGGCGCGGTTCCTGCTGCACCTGCGGCCGCTGCACCGGCGAAGCCGGCAGCGCCAGTTCCGCCGAAACCTGCTCCGCTCAAACCCATTTCGTCCGTGAAGCCAGCAGCTCCGGTTGCGCCTCCGCCCGTGGCAACACCCCGGCCGGCCGACATTCCTGCGGCCAAGCCCAGTGCACCGCCGGCCTGGCCTGCAGCCGCGGCCGCTAGTTCGTCACCCATCGTGCAGGACGATGAGCCACTCGAAATTGACATCGAGGAGCCCGCTGCGAAACCAGCTCCAGCCGTCCCGATCGAAGCCATTTCCGTTCCGCACGCGGAACCATTGCCCGCGCCACCCGCGCCGGTCGCAGCCAAGCCCGCTTTCACGGCCGGCTCGCCCATCGCGACCAGCGGGGCCGCAAGCGCACCCGCTCCGGCTCGCAAGATCGAAGAAGCTTCGGTAGTTGCCAAACCACAAGATATCGCCCCTGCGGAAGCCCCTCTCGAAAAGCCTGTGGAAACCGCGATCAGCGATTCGCCCGCGCTCGTCGGCTCAGCGCCGTCGTTTACTTTTGGCGGAGCCAATGCCGAAACCGAATCCAAGGGTGGAAGCAAGAAGATCCTGATAGGAGCGGTCGCAGCCCTGGTCATCGCCGCTGTGGCCTATGTCGGCTGGAATCATTTCCAGGGACATGCCTCCGAGCCGGCAACCTCACAGGTTGCCACGACGCCCTCGACGGTAGCTCCGCAGCCCGCAAAGCCGGCCAGCGTTTCGCCCGCAGCCTCGAAGCCGGTGGTACCCCCACCCACACCGAGCGCCGCACCCGTGAACGAACCGTCTGCGAGCGCACCCTCCGACGATGCTGATTCTGAACCACAAGAAATCACTTTGCACTCCACCCCGACTCCCGCAAAGCCGTCCAGTTCTACTTCGTCCGCTCCGGCTAAAACCGTAGCGGCGGCGCCTCCAGCAGCTGCTCCAATGATGGTCAAGGGTGGAAAGCAACCATCGCAGTCGAAGGCTGCCACAGCGGATGCACCGGCTCCCAGCCTGATTGGGATGGCCGCTCCGGATGCGTCGGTTCCGCCGCCAAACTTCATAGCTAGCAATGGCAGCGCGATCAAACCGGTGCTGCAATCTCTGACCATCTCGCAGGGCGTTTCGCAAGGATTGTTGATCAAGAAAGTTTCGCCTTCGTATCCTCCGACCGCCCTTCGCATGCGGACGGAAGGCTCAGTGCAGTTGCTGGCCACAATTTCCAAGGACGGAAATATCACTCACATCAAAGTGATCAGTGGAGATTCGCAACTGGCGAAAGCCGCTGCAGACGCGGTTAAGCAGTGGAAGTACAAACCCTATCTGCTGAATGGCGAGCCGCTCGAGATCCAGACCCAGGTCACGGTCAACTTCAAGCTGCCGCAGTAATCGGCAGGCTCCTCATCGCGCCGGTATCACGTCGAAGGGACGCATCATTTCGTTGTCTTCGTGTTCGAGGATGTGGCAATGCCACACGTATCGACCGGTATAGCCCTCGAACTTTGTAATAATCCGCGTCACCATTCCGGGATCCGCACGAACCGTATCTTTCCAGCCTGCTTCGCCCGGAGTCGGCGGCACGGCCGGTCCCGTGTACTTCATTTGTCCCGTGGTCCAATACGCCGCTACATCAAAGCTTCTTCGATCGAGAATCTGGAAGCGCACGAGATGCAAATGAATTGGATGCGAATCGTCGGTGGTATTGGCCAATTCCCAAATCTCAGTCGAATCCAGGACAGGATTTTCAGTAACCGGCATGCTCCAGTGCGCATTATTGAGCAACATGGTCACCGGTCTCTGCTTGAGATCGTCGACTTCAACCAGACTAAGAGATCTCGTCTTCGTCGCTGTAGACTCGGCAAGTTGAGACACAGCGCGTAGTTTTTGCGGTAGGACGCTGGAGTCGAGCGACCCGTTTTTCGCCACGCGAATTTGCATGACGGGGAGCGTATCGTTCTTGAGCACAACATTGCTGCCGCCCGATCCGGCAAAATCGACGATCAGGTCCGCGCGTTCGCCGGGCGCAAGGAAAACCCGATCGAGTTGCACGGGCGCTGGAAGCAATCCTTGATCAGTTCCGATTTGATGGAAGCTGCCCCCATTCGAAAATGAAAGATGGAGAAAGCGCGCGTTCGAGCCGTTGAGGACTCGAAAGCGATACTTCCTCGGCTCTACCTCCAGGTAAGGAAGAATCTTTCCATTGACCAGAATGGCATCGCCAAATACTTCGGGAGTCCAGGGCTTGTCCGGATCCGGCGAGACCGGATAGTTCAGCTGCGACTCCAAATCCAAAATGCGATCGTAGATGACCAGCGGGATTTCGTATTTCCCTCGAGGGAGTGTCAGAGAATCTTCAAATTCATCCCGCACGAAAAACGCCCCCAACAAACCAGCGAAGACATTCAGACGGTTAATTCCCAAAGCGTGGTCGTGATACCACAACATCGAGGCATCCTGACGGTTCGGGTAGTAGCAGACGGCGGACTTGCCCGGCGGGTACCACGCCTCAGGGTATCCGTCGCTGTCCGGCGGCGTCTTCCCGCCGTGGAGATGAACTACGGTCCGCACCTCCGGCTTATCTGCCTCTGCTCCGTGGATGCTGTGGTCAATCGGCAGAAAGTGTTTGTCGGGTAACTCATTCGCCCACTCCACGAGCAACCCTTCGCCAGTCCGTGTTTCAAAAGTGGGCCCAGGCGAAGCTCCGCCATATCCCCACAGCCGTGTGGGTTTCAAATCGCGGTGCAGCTTCGTCTCAAATGGCCGCATGGGGATTCGGTAATAAGGAAGCTTCACGGAAGGATCGAGCGGGCTCGTACGAGTTCCACTCGGCTGCGCTATTTGGGGCACCGGCAGCGGATCAACAAACTGAGCCAGCGAACTTACATTCAGCTGGGTGCGGAACTTGGGTGCCGGGGCGCGGGAACCTGCCTGGTGAAAAACTGCGGACACGGCAGCCATTCCGCTGCCTTGCAGGAAAGATCGTCTGGTCAGGCGCAATCTGAAGTGGTCCCCTTGGCGGTCATATTCGCAGAAATATCCAAGGAAAGCGAGATGCAGGCATGAGGCCTTTGCGGACCGCATGCCTGCATTCATCGTTGCGAAGAGTCAGCCGGTGCTTATTGCTTCTCACCCGTGTCCGGGCTCAGGAACAGAGTTCCATTGCTCCGGATCTTGGTGA
This sequence comes from uncultured Acidobacteriota bacterium, assembly GCA_963700225.1. Lineage (GTDB taxonomy): Bacteria > Acidobacteriota > Terriglobia > Terriglobales > Acidobacteriaceae > Sulfotelmatobacter. The sequence goes on along the minus strand of CAVOWU010000002.1, from coordinate 1,521,529 downwards.
AGTCGAACATCTGGCTGATTGAATTCGAGATTGAGTCGAAGGACCCGGTCCCGATCCGCTGTCCACCCAGCCAGTTGTCTTCGATGAAGTGGATCACCGAAGTCTGATCGGTCACGGTATGATCCACGAAATTCTGCCGCGCCCACGGAGAGATGACGAGCAATGGCAGTCGTGGCCCGTATCCGCAGCGGCCAAGCGCATGCAGGTTTGTTGGATTCAGGCCGGGCAGTGAACTCGTGGCTGTGCCACAAGCTCCCGGTCCGGTCAGCGCATCGGAGGGACCAGTGGATTGGTTTACGATCGGCCCGATCTGGTGGTCGTACCATCCGTCGGAGTCGTCGTACATAATGACGACCGCGGTGCTGCTCCAGGTCGGCAGTTTCTCGAGAAGGTTCACGATCCTTGTCACGAACGTTTGCTCGTCCAGAGGATCAGAATATCCGGCATGTGCGTCTTCATATGCCGGCGCCTTGAGGAAGCTCACTGCGGGAAGCTTGCCGGCTTCAGCGGCCGTAACGAAATCCGCAATGTCGTACTGGTGATTGGCGGCTCCGCCCCACCCGATCTCATTGATTGAGGCCGGCCGCGTGTGTGCGTAGTTCGCAGTTGACGTCCAGTAGTTAAAGAAGGAGTGATGCGGGACGTAATCGCCAGTCGTTCCGGCCAGTCCCGTGGATGTTCGGCTGCATCCGGTTGATCCGTCCGGATTCACGGTGTTCAGATTGAATCCGCCCATGAACGATCCCCAGGACACGCCCCCGGCATTCAGCAGATCGCCGATGTTCTTGCTGCCCAGCGTGGCCTGCGCCCGGGTCGGCGAAGCGCATACGTCGCCCAGCGGATCCGCATCGCCGATCAGCGTCAGCGAACCATCGCTGCCACCGCTGACTTCGTCGCCAGTTCCATTCAGGGTGTTGATGACTCCGTTCGTTTGTCCGGAGACCGTGTTCACCACACCTGGAGTCGACGGGCCGAAAGTCGTGCCATAGGAGTTGTCGTTCAGCGCGAAGAACTGCGCATAGTTCCACATTGCAGTTACCGTGTTGCCGTCAAAATAACCCATGACCAAGCCATTCGTCTGAGTTACTCCCGAACCAGAAGGAGGAGGCCCCGCCGTCCCCGTGTAGAGCGGAAACAAATCCATCAGCCCACCATCGAACGCCTGCTGCTCGGGTGTGTAGGCATGATCCTGATCATTTGTGACCGCTTGCGAACGATCCAGCCGGAAGGGATTCGCAGCTCCTGTGCCATTCGCCGTATTCAAATTGGGGTTCGCGTTGAGGAGCGCGTTCGAGAGGCCGTTCACAGTCGGCGTGTTCGGCGCGGCCACGAACCTCGGCTCACCGCTCGGATTGGTCGCGTACGGATACGTTCCGAAGTAGTGATCGAAAGAAATGTTCTCGTTGAAAATCACGACCAGATGCTGGATCGGCGTTGCCGTCGTCGGGGCGGTAGATGCTGGTTTGCCAGCCGCAAAGGCAGGCACTGCGGTTGGTCCCAGGGTGATGGTCAGTGCCAGCAGCAGTGCCATCGCTTTTTTGGGGGCTTCAAAATTCAACTTCTCAGTCATAGATTCTCCTGTCCCTGCCCCGTCTTGCAGACGCCACGCCCTGCTGGCTGCATTCAGACGGGTACCTAAGGTGTCGGAGACTGACGTTAAACCGCCAATGTTTCTCGGAAGTTTCTGGATTGTGAATTGATTGTGAATTGAACCGCGCACGTCAATGAGAATTGGTCCGGGAAGTTTGTGGCTTAAGTCGCCTCAGAACGAGGCAACGTGAGACGTATATCCCTGTTGCGCAAGGATTTAGAGCTCTGGCGCGCTCATACCAAGTGATTCAATCAGCCTTGCGACGTTGCGCCCCTTCTACTGCTGCTGCAGCACTTCGTCCACCACCACTTTGCCCTTCTTGTCGGCGGTGATGACTTTGTGCACGGGAGCGTACCCGGTCATCGTAATGTCGATAACGTAGTTGCCGGGATCGATCATTACGTCGACCGGCGAGTTCTTATCCAGCATGTGCTGGTTGACGGTGATCTGGGCTCCCTTGGGCTGCGTATGAATGCTCAGTGTGGCCTGGCCTGCGTCTCCCTTGCCGCCACCGAACAACTTCGACATCTTGCCCACGGTCTTGATGCTGTCAACGTTGCCAAGCGCCCGCAGTGTTGGGGAAAAATTGAAAGTCTGTCCGAGCACGAACTGCGTACTCATGGTTTCGTCGATATAGCCCGACATCCGGACAAGCACCACGTGCTGGCCCTTGTTGACGCTGACCTGCGCCGGCGTTTTCGCTCCGACATCTTTGCCGTCGACATAAATGCTGGCGCCTGCAGGTTCGCTCTTCACCACCAGGGTCGCCAGAAGTTGCGTGAGATGGATCATGGCTGCGGACCGGTTGCCGCCCGTCACATCCAGAGTGCGCGTATCGGTAATGTAGCCCGGCCTGCTGATCGTGACCGAATGCTGTCCGGGCTGAACGTTCGTCATCGCAAACGGCGTAACCCAGCTGGGATCGCTCTTGCCATCCACCTGAACTTGGGCGCCTTGCGGAGTGGAATCAACCGCCAGTTGCCCAAGAATGATCGCGGGCGCCGCGGCAGCTTTTTTCTTTGCATTGCGCGATTTCGCGGACGCTCCACGCTTTTCCACAGGAGCCACAGGTTCTGGAGTTTCATCTGGCTGCTGGGCAACCGGAGCGGGCGTTTCTTGAGCCTGAGGCACCGGCTTCGACGCAACTGGCTGGCTGGCCGCCGGTGCGGGAGCTTCGGTCGCCGGCACAGAACTGCGCGCTGCTCCGGAATCGTCATCGCTGCCCAGATTGTGAATGTAAATCGTCATGCCGATACCGATTGCCACAATCAAGGCAGCGGCTCCGGCAAGCGAATACAGCATCAGCTTCGGAGGTACGCTCTTGATCTCCTTGATGGCCTTTTCTGCGACCTCACGAGGCTGAACCTTCGGCTTTTCATCGACATTGGGACCACCCTTAAACATGGTGGCCGCCGGCGCGGACTGCAGTGGACGCAAATCTGTTGGCGGTGGTGGCGGGGGCGGTGGAGGAGTATAGCTCTCCTTGAGTGGTGGCAGTTCGGAGATTTCGGAGAAGCTCGTGCCCGTACTTCCCCTCGGCCCGCCTTCCGCCATCATCGGATCTACAGTGATCTTTGGCCCATCATCTTCCACCTGCGGCTCGAACGTTTCAACCTCGGGCTCATCGAGCACCGCGGCCGACATATACTCGGAGGAACTTTCCGCCGCTTCGATCGTCGGCTCCGCCGGGGATTCCATGGTGTGGCCCGAAAGGTCGATCTCCTGCACTTCTCGCGAATGGATCGCGGCGTCGCCGCAGGAACCAATTCCAGCAGCCGCGGCAGCCGCCTTAGGAACAGCCACCTTCGACACTGAGGCGGCCACACTCGCGGGCCGCACCACTGCTGCTGCAGCCGGTGCGGCGGGCTTCTTCTCCGCTGGCTTTACAGGCGCCTTTGCCACCGGCGCAGAGACTGGATTCGCAGGGCGCGCAGGTTGAGCCGAAGGAGCAGCCGGTCTTGCGGGAGCAGGCTTCGGGGCGCTAACAGGCTTCGCTGGCGCCGCGGCCTTAGCCTTATCGGGCGCGATCAGCCCCTTGGGCGCTTCCGCTTTCTTCGCAGCGGCTGGCTTCGACTCTTTGCATTTCTCGAGTTCGTCCAACATCTCGCGGCCGTTCTGGAAGCGCTCGGCTGGATCCTTCGCCAGCGCTTTCATAATCAGGTCGCTCAACAGAGGATGAATCTTCGGATTCACATGGATCGGCGCAACCGGAGTGCTTTCCAGAATGCCTTGCCGCAGCGATTCCACATCTTCGCGGTCAAACGCCTTCCGCTCCGTCACCATTTCATAGAACATCGCGCCCAGGCTGAACAGGTTCGATCGGCCATCCATCGCCTCGCCGCGAACTTGCTCGGGAGACATGTAGTGCAGGATCGAGGAAACTCCCTCGGCGTGCTGCACGAAGTCGCCCACGCTCGATACGCCGAAACTCAGAATCTTTACCGTGCCATCCCAGCCGCACATAATTTTGGAAGGCTCGAGGCTGCGGTGCACCACGTTGTTCGAAGACGCGTAGTCGAGCCCGCTGCTTAGCTGGCGTCCGATGTCGAGCAAGTCCCAGATGGAGAATCCTTCTTTTCGCGCCAGCATGGTGGCAATGCTGTTGCCTTGCACGTACTCCATGGCCGCGCAGAACTGCCCTTCGATCTGGCCCGCGCCGTACACATTCGTTATGTTGGGACAACTCAGAACCTTGGTAGCCTCGGCTTCGGCCAGCAGCGCCTGTTCCAGAGCCGTCGCGCTCTCGCCGAACGCGCTCAGTTGAATGGCTTTCAGGGCGACCGTCTGCCCGCTCTCTGGGTCATTGGCTTTATAGACGACGCCAGTCGGCGATTTCGCCAGTTCACTCAAAATCTCAAAGTGGCCGATTTTCGTAGACATTTTTTCTTATGGACTCCCATCCATCACATGCCTCTCGCTTCTTCGCGACAGACCTGCGCCGGCGGACATTCCGGATTAGCTTACGGCTAGCATATCGCTGCTGGTGCAAGGCTTCGAGTTACCAAAGTAAGCCGAAGAAGGGGTAGGAATCGCCAGTATTGGTGCGGCTATTCGCGGGTTGCGAGTGCCAAACGGTCGACCATGCCGCGAATGTACTGGATGAGTTCCGGAGGCTCGTGGACCCGGAATCCGACTCCCAGCAACGACAGATGGATCGTGATCCCTTCCAGCGAATGAGATCCCGTGTGAAGCATGCAGGATTTCTGATCGATCGCCTCCAGAACTCCTCCCGACGGCGGAATCCGCTTGGCCAAACTTTCGAGGGGCGCATACAAAGTCACTCGGGCGCGAAATGGATACTGCAGCTGCGACAGCGATTTCGAAACAAATTTCGCGAAATCCCCTTCGGGCGGCTTGCGCGGCTGGAAGCGAGTAGAAGTCTTCGGCTTGCCTTCGATCCGATCAATTCGAAAGGTTCTCCAGTCTTTTCTTTCCAGATCCCAGGCAACCAGATACCAGCGATATCCTGTGTGCACGAGACGGTGCGGCTCGACCACGCGCGCACTCGGAGCTCCAGTGCGATTGTGATACTGAAAACGGATTCCCTCATGATCCCGGCACGCTCCGGCAATCGCTGACAGAAGTTTCGCGTCGACCGTTGGCTCGCGACTTTCCAGCGGTACGATGAATCGATTCAGTGCCGCCACTCGATGGCGGAGGTGCGGCGGCAGAACCTGCTCCAGCTTCAAGAGCGCGCGCACCGATGCCTCCTCCAGGCCCGACACGCCGCCGCTTGCGGCAGTTCGCAATCCCAGCGTAACCGCGACCGCCTCATCATCCTCGAGCAGCAACGGCGGCAACGTCGCACCGGCGCCGAGCTGGTAGCCGCCCGCAATTCCCGACGTCGAATGCACCGGATATCCCAGGCTGCGCAGACGGTCGACATCCCGCCGTAGAGTTCGCGCCGTGACCTCAAGACGCTGCGACAGTTCCATCCCCGACCAGTAGCGCTGTGCCTGAAAAAGAGACAGGAGCCGGAGCAGACGGGCGGAAGTTTGCAACATGCGCGATATTGTTCCATACATTGAGGACTGAATGTGTCCTCAACGGCTGCTACCGTTCACTCCGTCGATTCCGCCGCTCAAGACGGATCGCCGGAGAAACGAACATGAAGCTGACCGATTTCTTCCTCGCGGAACTGGAACGCGAAGCCGCCAGCACCCGCCTCGCTCTGCAACGCGTGCCCGAAGGACACAATGACTGGAAGCCACATCCCAGGTCGATGCCTCTCGGATATCTCGCTTCCCTGATTGCCACGATGCCCGCGTGGATCGTGTCCATGGTGAAGCAGGACGAGCTCGACCTCCGATCACCTGCCGCAGCGAAGTTCAAGCCTCTGGAATGGACCTTTCGTTCGGAACTGGTAGCCGCTCTCGACTCGTCTCTCGCGGAAGCCCGCGGGGCTCTACAGAACACCACCGACGAACACCTGCTGAAGCCATGGAAGTTAGTGGTGGCCGGCCAGGTTGTGAATGAGAATCCGCGCCATACCATGATTGCCGACTCCGTCTTCAGCCACCTCGCCCACCATCGGGGCCAGTTGACCGTGTATCTGCGGCTCAACGAGGCCCCGGTCCCCGCGCTTTACGGCCCATCGGCGGACGAAGGCAGCTTCAACTAGTAGCACGCCCCTTATACGAGTTACGTTCCGTTGTATCTTCCACATTGAACAAGAATCGCCGCGTAACTTTCACTCCGCATTCGCCGTTGTAATTGTTATGTGTGCGTTTGTGTGACATTTGTCATCCGGACGCGATGACGATCTCCACTTGTGGCTCCGGCTGCAGCAAGAGAGCATGGCAATGGCGATAGTTGCTGCGCGGGAAGGGCTTCTTGAACGAGCTGCGAATCAACTCCGATGCGGTTGTAGCTGACGAGGTTCTTCGTCTATCCTGTGGGGGTTCGGGCGCGCCTACCTCCTGCTCCCGGTTCCCGGAATTCCCTGGAGTTCGCCGATGACCCTAACCCGATTTGTCACCAAGAACGCGTTCCGCAACAAACGCCGCAGCATCCTCACGGTCTTGAGCATCGCTCTGTCCCTGCTGCTGCTCACCTTGATGATGACTCTCTGGCGCGCCTTCGCCCTCGACGACGGCAGTGCAGAGTCAGCCCAGCGGCTCGTGGTCCGGCATCGCGTATCTCTGACCTTCACTTTGCCCATGTACTATCGGGAAAAAATTCGCGCTATTCCCGGAGTGGTCGCGGTCGTCCCCGTTTCATGGTTCGGCGGCATATACAAAGATCAGAAGCCCGAGAACTTTTTCCCGAAATTTGGCACCGATCCCGACGAGTTCTTCAAGGTCTTCCGCGATATACAGATGCCGGAAGATCAGATCAAGGCGTGGCAGCGCGACCGCCAAGGCGTCATTGTGGATGACTCGCTGGCAGCGAAATATGGATGGAAGCTTGGTGATCGCCTGTACATACAGGGTGATATCTATCCCGTGAACCTCGAACTTTATGTCCGCGGAATCTTCCACTCCACGCCCGACAATAAGTCGGCGTACTTCAACTCCAAGTATGTCGAAGAGGCCGTTTCTTTCTTCAAAGGTCAGGCCGGCACCTTCAGCATTCTCGCGGGCTCTCCGTCCGACGTGAGCAAGATTGCCACAGAAATTGACGATATGTTCCGCAACTCGCCACAGCCCACGAAAGCGGAGAGTGAGAAAGCATTCGGGTTGGAATTCGTTGCCATGATGGGCAACGTGAAAGCCTTCATCCTAAGTATCTGCTCGGCCGTTGTCTTCGCCACCTTGCTGGTCTCCGCCAACACCATGGCAATGTCGATCCGCGAGCGCACGCGCGAAGTGGCCGTGCTCAAAACTCTGGGCTTTACCAAGATCGGCGTTCTAGGACTGTTTGTGAGTGAGGCCGTGGCTCTGTCCCTGGCCGGCGGACTTCTCGGCGCATGCCTGGGCTCACTGTTGGTCTATGCCTTTTCGCACGCGGCGCAGCTCACATTCTTCCCGCTGCGCATGACGCCTGAGATTTTTACCCTGGCCCTGCTCACTTCCGGCATTGTCGGATTGCTGAGCGCGGCATTGCCTTCTTACCACGCATCGCAGATCAACATTGTGGATGGACTCCGCCACATCGGGTGATGTATGACGTTGGGCAGTTTTATCGTTCGCAATACATTTCGCAATAAGCGCCGCAGCCTGCTGACCATGATCAGCATCAGCTTCTCTTTGCTGTTGCTGACCATGATGATCTGCATCTGGCGCTCATTCTATGTGGACCAGGTCGCGCCCGAAGCGGCGCGGCGGCTCGTCATCCGCGACCGCGTTTCCCTGGCATTCTTCCTGCCGGCGTATTACCGCGAGAAAATTCGCGCCGTACAAGGCGTATCAGCCGTGGCTCCGATCACGTGGTTTGGAGGTCGTTACATCGACGACCGGCCGGAGCACTTCTTTGCGCAACTCGCCACCGATCCTGACGAGTACCTGAAAGTCGCTTCCGACAAGATCATTCCCGAGGACGAGCTCAAAGCCTGGCAGCACGACCGCGCCGGCGCCATTGTCGACATCACTCTCGCGAAAAAGTACGGATGGAAGGTTGGTGACCGCGTCACCTTGCAGGGGACCATCTTCCCCGCCAATCTCGACCTGACGATTCGCGGCATCTACCATCGCGATCCGCCGCAGAACGCGCTGTACTTCAATGCGAAGGATCTGGAAGAAGCCGTGCCGTGGTTCAAGGGTCAGGCCGGATGGTATTCCGCCCAGATTGATTCGCCGGAACACGTTGCGGAAGCCTCTAGAACCATCGACGACATGTTTCACAACTCGCCCTTGCAGACCAAGACCGAGAGCGAGAAGGCGTTTCAATTGGGATTCGTCGCCTCTCTCGGCAACGTCAAGGCATTCATCCTGAGTATCTGCGGCGCAGTCGTATTTGCCATCATGCTGGTTTCCGCGAACACCATGGCAATGTCGGTGCGCAGCCGAACGCGCGAAGTCGCCGTCTTGAAAACGCTCGGTTTCACACGCCAGCGCGTGATGTCGATCTTCGTCAGCGAGGCCGTGGCTCTGGCGTTGGCCGGAGGACTGCTCGGAGTTCTGGTTGCGATTCCAGTGATCACGGGTCTGACCCACAGCTTCATCGGGCTCGGCATCCCGCTGAACATGAAAGTGAATGGGGTAACTGCGGGGCTCGCATTGCTGATCGCCGTCGTCCTCGGGCTGGTCAGCGGATATGTGCCCGCGTACAAAGCATCGCGCATGAATATCGTGGAAGCATTGCGCCACATTGGATAGTCCGCGCGGGTAACGCGGCCTGATTTTCAAAACGAAGAGATCGACGGAACGAAGAGTCAACTATGGCGATACCGATCAGCTACAACATCCGCAATCTACGGCTCCGCAAGGGACTCACCGCCATGACCGCACTGGGCATCGCGCTCACGGTCACGACCGCCATCTTTCTCATGGCGCTGATCGCCGGACTCGACCGCGCGTTCGTCAGCAGCGGCAGTTCCAAGAATGTATTGGTGCTCCGGAAGGGATCGGAAGCCGAGCTCTCCGGAGGATTCGACGCCTCCCTGTTTCCTACGTTGAAGACGCTGCCGGGAATTGCCAAAGACAGCCACGGTGAGCCAATGGCCTCCGGCGAGTGGGTCGTCGTCATCGTTCTGCCCCGCAAAGATGGGACAGGCGAAGTCAACGTCACCGTTCGCGGCATGATGCCTGATGGCCTCGAGATGCGCCAGTTGCCCGATGGACCGGGAGGCCAACCGAAAGTGAAGCTGCTCGAAGGCCGCTGGTTCGAAACTGGGCAGCGCGAAGTTGTGGTCAGCGATTCCATTCGCAATCGTTTTTCTCATGCCAATATCGGCGACACCATGCAGTTCGGAAAAGGATCCTGGAAAGTTGTCGGGGTATTCGACGCAGGCGGTTCGGCCTACGAATCGGAAGTGTGGGGCGACGTGAACCAGATGGCGTCGGACTTCGATCGTCAGGGCGGTTATTCGTCCGCGTACCTGCGCGCCACCGATCCAATTTCTGCCGAGGCGCTCAAGAATCGCGTCAGCGACGACCAGCGGCTGAAACTCGAAGGCGTGCTCGAAAACGACTACTACGCAAAGCAGACCAGTTCCGGAACGCCGATCAAGGTGATCGGCTGGGTAGTGGGAGTGATCATGGCCATTGGTTCGATTTTTGCCGCCATGAATACAATGTACGCAGCAGTGGCGTATCGCGGACGTGAGATCGCAACCCTCCGTGTTATCGGCTTCTCGCGCCCCGCCATCCTGACGTCATTCGTTCTCGAATCGCTGCTGCTCGCGCTTTTGGGCGCGATCGCGGGAATTATATTGATGCTCCCGTTCAACGGGATGCAGACGGGAACATCGAACGCGGTCACCTTCAGCGAGGTCGTTTTCTCTTTGCGAATCACACCCGCTGTCGCGATGCGCGCCGTGATCTTCGCGTTGATCATGGGATTTGTCGGTGGGCTCGCTCCCGCGTGGCACGCGGCCAGGCAAAACATTCTGTCCGCACTACGGAGCTAGTAACGCCGGCGTCTCGCCCTCGCACTCGGTGAGCAAAGGGAAGTTGAAACTTACGAGGAATTGGAGCCGTAACCGTTCTTATGGCGATTGATACCAAGCACGAAGATCTACAGAGCCTTCGCATCGACCGTTCCCAGCGCGGCGACCACAGCGGAGAACCACCGGCCTGGGCCCGCCGCTACATCATCGGCGGCATCGCGCTCATCATACTTCTGGGGCTTTCTGCCCTGGCCTACCGCGCATTTTCGTCCGACACGCCCGAAGTCGAAGTCGTTCGAGCCTCGGCCGAAACCAGCGGCAATGACGTCGGCGGCACAGTTCTCTCCGCTACCGGATACATCGTGGCTCATCACACCATCAATGTGAACTCCAAGGTTACTGGGCGCCTGGAATGGATCGGCGTAGAAAAGGGAGACAAGGTAAAAGAAGGCCAGGTGCTGGTGCGGCTGGAAGATCAGGAATTCCGCGCGAACTACGAACAGGCCAGGGGCGCAGTCGAAAATGCTCGCGCTTATCTGGAAGAGCTGCAGCACGGATCGCGTCCTGAAGAAATCCAACAGGCGCAACACAATCTCGATGAAGCCCGCGCCACAGCGGTGAACGACAAGATCACGCTCGACCGCACGAAAGAGCTGGCGGCAAGCGGCGTGGTTTCGCGGCAGCAACTCGACGATGCCACGGCAAAATTCGAATCCGATCAACAGCGCGTCAACTCTCTGCAAAAGGCCTTTGAGTTAGCGAAGATCGGGCCTCGTCCCGAAGAACTCTTGCGCGCCCAGGGCGCGCTCACGCAGTCCCAGGGCCAGCTGGATTATGCGAAATCCCAACTTGACGCCACTATCATTCGCGCGCCGGTCACCGGCACGATTCTCGACCGCACCGCGGAAAAAGGCGAGTTGATTACCGCACAGTTCGCCAGCGCCGCCGCAGGAGGTCCGCAAGGCTCGGTGGTTTCTCTCGCCGACCTGAACGATCTTCAGGTGGAGCTCGACATCGCGCAGGCGGATTTCGCACGCCTCGGACCGAATCAGAAAGGGATTGTCACCACCGACGCATATCCCGACAAACAATATGACGGTCAGATAGCTCAGATTTCTCCCGAGGCCAACCGGCAGAAAGCTACCGTTCAGATCAAGGTGCAGGTACTGAATCCGAATAAATACCCGGACGTCCAGTTGCGCCCCGAAATGAACGCGACGGTGCGCTTCCTGGCGAACGAGACGCCCAAAGACAACAAAGGACCGTCCGGAGTTTTCGTTCCCTCCACTGCCATTCGCGATAAGGATGGCAAGAAGATCGTATTCATCTTCTACAACAACAAGGCCGTGCTACGTGAGGTTCACATTACGGGCCAGCGGGCTGACGGTGCACTGGTCGACGGATTGGTCGGCGGTGAGAGCGTCATCACGACTGCGCCGGCAACATTGAAGGACGGAGACAAAATTAAAATTAAGGGGCAATCATGAGCACAATCGCAGAAACCAACGTTGCCACGGGCACTAGAGTCGTTCAGGTCCGCGGTGTCAGCAAAATCTTCAAGCGTGATGCTTTTCAAGTGACGGCCCTCGACGACGTCTCCATCGACATCGCCAAAGGTGAGTTTCTTGCTCTGATGGGTCCGTCCGGATCGGGCAAGACGACGCTGCTGAATATGATCGCGGCCATCGACCGCCCCACCGGCGGGGAGCTGCTGGTCGAAGGACAGAATATTTTCAGTTTCTCCGATTCCCAGGTCGCCCGGTGGCGCAACGAGCACATCGGCTATGTCTTTCAGACATTCAATCTGATTCCGGTGCTCTCGGCGTTCGAGAACGTTGAGTTGCCGCTTCTGTTGACCAAGTTGACGTCCCAACAGCGCCGCGACCACGTGATGACCGCGCTGAAGCTGGTTGGCCTTGAAGATCGAGTCCACCATCTGCCCAAGCAGCTCTCTGGTGGACAGGAGCAGCGCGTCGCCATTGCGCGCGCCATCGTCAGCGATCCGACTCTGTTACTCGCGGACGAGCCGACCGGCGACCTCGACAGCCATTCAGCTACGGAAGTGTTGGAGATCCTGAAACGCCTGAATGAAGATTTTCACAAGACGATCGTGATGGTGACGCACGATCCGCACGCCGCATCCTACGCGCACGTGACCAGGCACCTGGAAAAAGGAATGTTGCTGCCGCCGGCATAACTGTAGCGCCGCCGGCTGTCGCGGGGGCACCTCGCCTCCGCACCACGACAAAGAGAAACTGCCGGGATCAAGCCACGTTCGAACTCAGCCGCGTTTCCGCAGTCGCAACCAGTGGCGCAGTCTGGACATCTGCGACCCACTTCCACGCGCGCCGTCCGCTCACCATCACAGCTTCTGCCTCGCCATACTCCACCAGCCGGTTCAGCACGGTCGTCACCGAAGCCATCGGGTCTTTGTGGCGCGCCAGCAGGTCAGGCATTTTGTCCTGGAAGTAATCGCAAAGATCGCGGGCCGTCATGGCCCGGTGGGCTTCCATGAGAATCATCCGGCACGCCTTGGTGAAACCGGGCTGGCGGCCGCTGTTCTTGCGGTCAACCAGTTCCATCAGTTCCTCGCTCAAGACGCCGTCGCCAAACAGATTTGCTAAACCGGAGATCGTCTGCTTGACGGTGCCGATACGTTTCATGATCTCTGCCCGCTGCTGCAACAGTAGACGCAGTTCCTCGTGCGCCTGCCGGATGACTTCCTGCACGTGGCCGACATCGTAGCGATCGACCGGCCGGAGCGAACCATTAGACCTTTCCCCGTTTTCCATACATCCCCCAAAACGTCGAGTCTGATTGAGGCGCAATACCGCTTAGTGCCTTGTACGCGTAATCCCGATCCGATGTTCCGTCGATCTTTCACCAGGAAGCCCTGGCTAAACACCGACAGTCCTACGGCAATATCGAAGGTTAGACGGGGTAAATCTGGATTGGTTAACACGGAAAAGGGGACCGGCGTGGCCCCTTGGGACGAAAGAAGGCACGGACAAGAGCGTTTCAAGGCGGGCCAGCACCGATCACATGATTTACAGCTGGCTAAACTTCAAGCCGCCGGAGTCCGATGGTAACAACTGAGGGAGTTTCCTCGGTGCTGACTGCTGCAAAACCCGCTTCCCTGCCACTCCGCGTGCTGCTTGTGGGCAATCAGGAAGAAGACTTTTTCCTGATCCGCGAGATCCTCGAGAGAACTCGTGGAACGCTCGCCGCCGACCTCGACCACGCCCGTTCGATCGACGAAGCCAAGGCAATGCTGCACCGGCAGTCCTACGGACTGGTTCTGTTCGAGCACGAAACCGGAAACGTGGAAGCGCAGCGCATGATGGGGGAGTTGGTTCGGGCTGGAGTCTCCTTGCCTTTCATCCTGCTCACCGAGGATGCCGACGAAAAGACCGTTGCCGAGATCATCGACTCGGGAACATGGAATTGCCTGCCGAAATCGCAACTGGATGGAGCCACGTTGGTGCGCACCATCCGCAGCGCGATCGCCCTGCACTCTCTGCGGCAGGAGCAACAAAGCACCGGGGAATTGTTGCGGAAGCTGTCGAGAGCCGTTGAGCAGTCGGCCGACACGGTGATGATTACGGATCGCAGTGGGGTCATCGAATACGTGAATCCAGCGTTCGAGACTCTGACTGGCTACAGCCGCGAGGAAGCTTGCGGAAAAACTCCTCGCATTCTCAAGTCTGGCGAACAAGCCCCCGAGACTTACCAGGAAATGTGGAAGATGCTGCTCGACGGAAATTCCTATCGTGGAATTCTGGTCAATCGAAAGAAGAACGGCGAGTTGTATTACGTGGAGGAAAGCATCTGCCCGGTGCGCGACAGTGAAGGTCAGATCGCGTACTTCATTTCCAACGGACGCGATCTCACCGATCGCCTGCGGCTCGAAGCGCAACTGCTGCAGGCGCAAAAGATGGACGCGATTGGTCGCCTCGCCGGAGGCGTCGCCCACGACTTCAACAATCTGCTCACCATCATCACCAGCTATTCCGAACTCGCGTTGGACGCCGTCCCTGGAAACAGCCCACTCGAAGCCAAGATTCAGGAGATCTTGCTGGCGGCGCGGCGCGCAGCCGAATTGACCCGGCAACTGCTGGCCTTCAGCCGCAAGCAACCACAGGCCCTGCGCGTGGTGGAGTTGAACAAGGTCGTCGCCGGAATTGCGAAGACATTGCCGCGCTTGATCGGCGAAGACATCGAGTTCAGCTTCGCTCCCGGGACAGGTGTGGGATGCGTGCGTGTCGATCCGATGCAAATCGAACAGGTCCTCATGAACCTGGCCGCAAATGCGCGAGACGCGATGCCCCAGGGCGGCCATCTCCGCGTCGAAACAGAGAACCTGCATCTGGACGAAGACTACATCCACGGAAAGCCCGCCGTGATTCCCATGGGACACTATGCACTGATCACGGTCAGCGACGACGGCGCCGGCATTCCTCGCGAGAGCTTGCCGCATATTTTCGAGCCGTTTTACACGACAAAACCCTCCGGCCAAGGCACAGGCCTCGGTCTGGCGACGGTGTACGGCATCGTAAAACAGAACAAGGGCTTCGTCTGGGTCTACAGCGAACCCGACTCGGGCACAGTGTTCAAGATTTACCTGCCCTGCGTCTCCGGCCGAGCCCGCTCGAGCGAGGCCAACTTCGAGCCGAGAAGCGAGTGCCGCGGAACCGAAACCGTCTTGCTGGTTGAAGATGAGCAGGCCGTGCGGCGTTCGACGGCAGAATTCCTTCGCCTGCAGGGTTACCAGGTGATCGAAGCCAAGGATGGTGTCGACGCGCTGTCACGCGCGCGAAACAACGGCTCGACTATCCACCTGCTGGTCACCGACGTGGTCATGCCCGGCATGAGCGGCGGCGAACTGGCGAACAAACTCGGCCCGGTTCGCCCGGACATGAAGTTCCTGTTCGTCTCCGGTTATGCCGGCAAGACTGTGCTCGACCACAAAGTGGTCGACCTCGAAACGAACTTCCTGCAAAAGCCCTACACGCTGAGGCAGCTTTCGCAGAAGATTCGCGCCGCGCTCAATCACGCATCGAATTCCGCTGCGATCTCTCTTGCTGGCCCGGTCGTTTCCGACAGCCAGGAGTCCGGTCTGGGCATCTAGGTATAATGACTCCCGGTCCCGGTCTCAATGCTTCCAGGCGCAAGATGCGCGCTGTTTCTGCTGCTTCCTCACATGCGTCCAGGCAAGATCCTGGCGGGGATTCTCCTTCTCATTTTTTGCGGATCGCTAGTCTATTCCGTGCTGCAGATGGTGGCGGCGGAACGGTTTCTGGCAGTGAAGCCGGCAGTGCTGCGAGGCGCGGAACCGATCAGCATTCTCAAGCCTCTCGCCGGGCTCGACCTCGACCTGGAGTCGAATCTGCGAACGTTTTTTGAGCAGGATTATCCGGCGTTCGAAATTCTGTTTGCAGTGCGCGATGAAGTCGATCCCGCTGTGGCCGTTGTGCGCCGATTGCAACTCGCGTATCCGAAAATTCCATCGCGGCTCGTGCTCACGGGAGAGCCGCCGTATCCCAACGCCAAGGTGTACAGCCTCGAGCGCATGCTGGCCGCGGCCGCCAACGACCTGGTGGTGATGAGCGACAGCGACGTGCGCGTCACCCCGGCGCTGCTGCCCACCATCGCGGCGGAATTTCAGGACAGCCATCTTGGAGTCGCGACGTGCCCGTACCGCGCCGTGCCCGGAGCGAGTTTCTGGTCGCGCCTCGAAGCCACCGGAATGAATACCGATTTCTGGGGAAGCGCTCTGGTTGCGCGGATGCTCGAAGGCATGCGCTTCGCCGTGGGGCCGACCATCGCTGCACGCCGGCGCGTCCTCGAATCCATCGGCGGCTTTGCGCGCGTCAAGGATTACCTGGCGGAGGATTTTGTCGTCGGTAAATTCGCGGCCGAGACAGGACACGGCGTGATCTTGTCGTCCTATGTGATCGAGCATCACATCGGAACCACGTCGTTCAAAGAAAATGTTGCGCATCGGTTGCGCTGGGCTCGGAGCACGCGGCGTTCGCGTCCGTCGGGATACGTGGGCCAGTTGTTCACCATGCCGTTGCCGATCGCATTGCTGGTCTGCGCACTTTCGCCGGCATGGTGGCCGGTGTTGCCGGTCGCGGTCGTCGTGCGCGCGCTGGCGGCATATTTCGTTGCGGAGCGGGTACTGCAGGCGCGAGTGAATTGGCTGCTGTTGCCGATCGAAGATGCGATGGGATTTTGTTTCTGGATCGCCGGATTTTTCGGCAACACGATTTCATGGCGCGGGCGAAGATACCGATTGTTCGGCGACGGGAAGTTCGAGTTGATCTCCGGCAACTGACTTCGTACGGTCGTGCATATTCTTTCTCCCCTTCGGGGCTTGCAGTCCGACCCTCAGAACTGAGCATCCGACGGTTTGAGCGTGATGCCGTTTACCGTTTGATCTGGCTCAGGCGGCCGTTCTTCAACCTGAACTTTTCGCCGCGCCAAACGACCGTGTGACCGGCGAAGCTGGCTAGCCACACTCCAACCGCGATCAGGTCGCGCACGGGCAGCAGCCAGAGTTGACCGGGCAGTTTGTCATCCTGCAGCACGGACTTCCCTACCGCGATCGCGACGGCGATTCGCAATCCGAAGACTACTGCCAGAACCACCCACGACCAAGGGGCCGCGTGAGCTGCGATCAGGTTCAGCAGCGACCACATCAATCCGAATGTTGAAACCAATCCGATGTAGCCGCCGAGGCGGGCGTCGCGGACGCCGCGCGCCCAGCGCATCTGGTGCGCGAGAAATCCGCTGAAATCGTAGGCGGGAAGATGCGTGTCAACCACTTCCCCGGAGAGCAGGATCTTCAAGCGATTCCCGTCCGATGCGTGGTCATTCAATGCAAGATCGGAAATGCGGCGGCCGAGTTCGTAGTCGTCGGCGAGGAAGTCGACGATCGAGAGGAATCCGCCGATGCGTTCCAGGTCTCTTCGCCGGAACGCGAGCGTTGAGCCGAGGCCGAAATGCAGACCGCCTTCGAGTTGCTGCGCGACCAGCACGCCGGCGGAGAAATCGGTGCTTATTCCCAAAGCTTCGAGCTTCGATCCCAACGTACCCGCGGGAGCGCCGCGATAGAGGCAAGTGACCATGCCGACGTGCTCGTCGGCCAGCGGCGCGAAGATGTTTCGCAGGTAATCGCGCTCGACGCGAATGTCGCTGTCATTGACCAGCAGATGTTGATAGCGGGCGCTCTGCAGCATCTGGTGAAGATTGCTGACTTTGACGTTGGCGCCAAGTTTTTCGCGGCAGACAATCAGGCGGATGGCGCGATCGGGAAACTCGCGCTGCAACTGCTCAACGCTGGCGACCGCGGGATCGGCGGGATCGCTGACACCGAAAATGATTTCGTACTCGGGATAATCCTGCAGGCAGTGACTGCGAAAACTCCGATAAATGTCGGGATCGGTACCCTTGAGCGGCTTCAGAATCGAAACCGGTGGAAGTTGTGCGGGAGCATTTCCTTCGACAGATTCAGCGCGGGCCTCCTCCGCTCTTCGCGCGCGAAGGAAGCGGCTCGCGCTCCCCAGGCACATCCCGTAGTAGACCGAACTGGCAAGGCAGCCGAGGACGGCGACAACCTGAAAGATCGTGGCGAGGGAGTGCATCATGCGCGAGCGCGGAGGAACTTATTCATAGCGCAGCGACTCAATCGGATCGAGATTGGCCGCCTTCCACGCCGGATAAATGCCGAAGACCAGCCCGACTCCGGCGGCGGAGCTGAATCCGAACGTGACCCAGAACATCGACAGGCGCGCCGGCAACGAGGGCCAGATTTCCGGAATGACCCAGACAATCACCGCACCGCTGAGAATGCCGATGACGCCGCCCACCGCCGTGAGCATGATCGCTTCAAGAGTGAATTGCAGGAGGATGTCGCGCTTGCGCGCGCCAATGGCCTTGCGGACGCCGATCTCGCGGGTGCGCTCGGTCACGCTGACCAGCATGATGTTCATGACGCCGACGCCACCGACAATCAATCCGACACTCGAGATGGCGAACATTCCGACGAAGAGCGCGCCGGTGAGCTGGTTCCAGACATCGGAGATCGAGTCGGAGGTCATGATCGCGAAGTTATCCGACTTCTCGAAAGCCACCTTCCGGCGGCGACGCAGCAATTCCCGGATCTCGTCCATTGCCTTCGGCATATCGTCGTGCGAAGTGGCCTTGACGCTGATGATGTGCTGCTTCATCTCCGGATGCAGGGTCTTGAAAGTCTTCAGCGGCAGGATGACGCGGTTGTCGTTCGGATCTTTTCCGCCGCCAAAGACGGACTTGATCTTCTCCACGGTCCCGATGACCTCGAACAGCCGGCCCTCGATATTGATTTCTTTCCCAAGCGGGTCGGTATCGCCAAACAACTCGTGTTGCGTCTCGTAGCAGACGACAACCACCGGCGAGTGGTGCTCGTCGTCGAAGTCGCTGAACCAGCGGCCGCTGGCCATCGGCAAGTCGAACACGTCCTTGGCCGACGCCATGTCTCCTTCGATAATCGTGTGCCTCGCCTTCTTGTCCTGGTATTTCACCGAGTAGCTGCCGACTCCCAACTCGGGGCGAAAGATTCGAAGCCCGGCCGAAACTGCCTTCACGTGCGGCAGATCGCGCATCGCCAGCGCATCGTCATAGGTAAGCTCCTTGCGCGTGCGCATTTCTTCGGTCATGCGGCCAAACGTGAAGAAGTCCAGGTGGAAGACGAAAATGACATTCGATCCGATGCTGGCGACGAGGTCGCGAACGTTGTCGTCAAGTCCGCGGCCGATTGAAGAAACACCAATCACGACGGCGACGCCGATGACGATGCCGAGCACGGTCAGGCCGGAACGCAGCTTGTTGCCGCGGATCGTGTCCGTCGCCATCTGAACGATTTCACCGAATTCACTCTTGCGCATCATAGGAACCTAGCGATTCAGGCCATTGAGCGATTTTGCGATTGGGTAATTTGGTCATTGAAAACGTGGCGCCGACTGCTTTTTGACTTTCAATCGCTAATCACACAATCACTGAATTACTCAATTCTTTACATCTCAAATCTTAGGGCCACAATCGGATCAAGCTTCGCCGCCTTGCGCGCCGGGTAGACTCCAAAGAATACCCCGACGCTGCCCGCGACCGTCAGGCCGGCCATGACCGCCCAGATTTTGATCGACGACGGCATGCCGATGATCGCGGTGATGACTTCAGCAAAACCGACGCCGGAAAGAACTCCGAGGGCGCCACCTGCAAGCGCAAGGATTACCGACTCGATCAGGAATTGCAGCAGCACATCGTCACGCCGCGCCCCGAGCGCCTTGCGGATGCCGATTTCGCGAGTCCGCTCCGTCACCGAAACCAGCATGATATTCATGATGACGATGCCGCCCACCAGCAGCGACACGCCGGCGATGCCGATCGTCGCCATAAAGAAGGTGTTGCTCAGGCCTGACCAGATTCCGAGCAGGCTGGCGTTGGTCTCGATTTCGAAACTGTCGTTCTTTCCAGTCTGATCGTGACGGTGGGCACGCAGCGCGACGCGAGCTTCATCGATCGCCTGGCTCAACGGAGCTCCGGTCGCCGACGCTTTTCCCCAAACGCTGATGCTGTCGTTGTGCGCACCATATTCTTTCAGGTAGGCGGTAATGGGGATCAGCACATAATTGTCGGCGCTCTGGCCGAGAGTCTTGCCTTTTTTCTTGCCGACGCCGATGACCTGGTAGGTCCATCCATTCACGCGAATTTCCTGGCCCAGCGGATCGACCCCGCCGAGAAGATGCTCGACGATGTCGGTGCCGACGACAGCGACCAACGAATGATTATTCAGATCGGTCTCGTTCACCATTCGTCCTGAAGTCAGGTCGGTGTCGAGAATGGTGGCAATTTCGGGAGTGATGCCTTGCACGTTGGTGTCGTCGATCGATTGTTCATTGTGCTTCACGCGGCTGGTGGTATTCATGCGCGCGCCGACTTCCTCGCAGTGCTGGCAAGCGTCGCGCACCGCCTCGTAGTCTTCCATCTCGAGGTTCTTGCGCTTCTCGGCTTCCAGGAACCGTTCGACGTTGGTCTCGATCGGCGACATCTTGGAGATGATGAAGACGTCCGCGCCGAGGTTGAAAATCTTCTTGGCCACGTAGTCGTTGATGCCGGAGACAAAGGTGACGACGGCGATGACGGCTCCGACCCCGATGACGACGCCGAGCAGGGTGAGGACCGAGCGCAGCTTGTTCGCCCACAGCGACTGCAGGGCGACGCGGATGGCTTCGGCGTAATTCATGATGCGATCGAGGTTATTCGGCCGTTAGTCCTGGGACTCTGCAGCGGATTCGGCCCCGGATAAGTCTACCAGCGTCGGTTCGCGGAGGATGGCAAAAAGGGAGGCTTGGATCGTCCGGAATTTGCTCCGTTCCAGGGAGCGACTGACGATCCAAGAAGCGAATCCAGGACCGACGACCGAATGGCCGTATCGTATAGAATGATGCCTGTAGGCAGCCGGACCGGGCGGTCGCTTTTCGCGTCTTCGGGCGTGGGGAGAGGAAAGTCCGAACTCCGCAGAGCAGTGTGCCGGATAACGTCCGGGACGCCAGGTTCAAGCCTGGTGGACGGAAAGTGCCACAGAAAATATACCGCCCGGGCGGCGACGCCGGGGTAAGGGTGAAAAGGTGCGGTAAGAGCGCACCGCCGCGGCAGTGATGCAGCGGGCAGGGCAAACCCCACACGGAGCAAGACCAAATAGGGAGGAAGTACCGCCGTCGCTGAGGGCTTTGAGGCATCACTCAGAGCTCTAAGCGACGGCGGGACACGTGCCGGCTCGGTGCGTCAAACCTCCGGGTAGGTCGCTAGAGCCGCACAGTAATGCGCGGCCCAGAGGAATGGCCGTCCCGCAGGAGCAATCCGGCGGACAGAATTCGGCTTACAGGTCTGGCTGCCACAAACCCTTATTTTCAATTACTTACACAGCCGTTAACACAATTGTGACGCCGGTGTGACGCGCTCCAATGATTCGGACGTTCTGCCTCTGTCTGAAAACCTGCGAGTCCCGAGAAACCGGGACCTGAACAAAAGCGGACAAACGCAGAGTGGCAACTCCGAATCGCCGACAACCCACCCCAGAGTCGTCGACCCTACTGTGGCGGCTTGCTCAAGGCTATAATTTCACGCACGGATGGCCCTTACCTCTGGCACGAAGCTCGGACCCTATGAAATCCAGTCACCGCTGGGCGCCGGCGGCATGGGTGAGGTGTACCGAGCCGTGGACACGCGTCTTGACCGTACCGTCGCCATCAAGGTTTTGCCGGCGCATCTTTCCTCTGATCCGGAACTAAAACAACGCCTGGAGCGCGAAGCCAAGACGATCTCCTCGCTGCAACACGTCAATATCTGCACGCTCTACGACATCGGCACTCAGGGCGACACGGATTTTCTGGTCATGGAGTATCTGGAGGGCCAGACTCTGGCCGACCGCCTGCAAAAAGGTCCGCTGCCAATCGATCAACTTCTGAAGATTGCGATAGAAATCGCGCAGGCTCTTGAGAAAGCGCATCAACGAGGCATTATCCATCGCGATCTGAAGCCAGCGAACATCATGCTGACACAAGCTGGCGCCAAGCTAATGGATTTTGGGCTGGCAAAACCGAAGTTGCCGAATGCCTCTCAAGCTTTGGGTACGTTCACTCCCTCCACGCCGACGATGAACCTCGCGTCGTTGACCTCGGCTGCCTCCCCGCTGACCCAGAAAGGTTCGATCGTCGGGACGTTCCAATACATGGCTCCGGAGGTGTTGCAAGGAGCAGATTCCGACGCCCGCAGCGATGTCTTCAGTCTGGGCTGCGTTCTCTATGAAATGGTCACTGGACGCCGCGCCTTCGAGGGCAAAACCCAGCTCAGCGTGATGAGCGCAATCCTGGAAAAAGATCCTGAGCCGCTAGCGAGCGTGCAGCCCATTTCACCGGCGGCCCTTGATTACACAGTGCGGAGCTGTCTCGAGAAAAATCCTGACGAGCGCATCCAGACGGCGCACGACGTCAAACTGCAGCTGGCATGGATTGGGACCTCGATTTCGCAGACGAGCGCCCCGGCCCTGCCTTCTTCGAAGCCGCGCTCCAAGTTATGGCTTGCAGCCACTGCGGTTCTCACGCTGGCGACGATTGCGTTGACTTTGGCGCTGGTGTGGCCTGCACCGCGGCGGCGTGTGCTGCGAGTGAATCTTCTTCCGCCCGACGGAACGCGGTTCGAAACGCTCTACCGAAGCGGAGCTCCGGCGCTTTCTCCTGACGGCACGCAACTCGCGTTCATCGCTCAGAAGGACGGCAAGAATGGGTTGTGGCTTCGGTCGCTCGACCGGCTCGAGGCCACGCCCGTGCCCGGCACCGACGATGCCTATTTTCCCTTCTGGTCACCAGATGGCACGGCCGTGGCGTTTTTCATGCGGGGCAAGCTGTGGCGAACCGATCTGAACGGCGGCTCACCCACTCCGATCTGTGACGCACCGGAAGCCCGCGGCGGATCCTGGGGGCGCGGCGATATCATCATTTTTGCGCCGATGTTCGGAGGGCCGATTTTCCAGGTTCCCGCGGCCGGTGGAAAGCCTAAGCCGGTCACAGGCGTTCCCGTGGCCTCCACCAATGTCTCGGACCGATGGCCTTCCTTCCTCCCCGACGGGAAACATTTTCTGTTTCTGAACAGCCCTTACGGCAACGCGGGTGATCAGAATGAAGTTCGCCTGGCTTCGCTCGACGGTGACACCCGACTGCTGCTGCGAGGAAAATTCTACGGCGCACAGTATGCCTCCGGGCGCTTGCTGGCGGTGCGCGACGGGTCGCTTCTGGCCTGGAAGTTCGACCCTTCCAGCGGCAAGCTTTCTGGCGATCCAGTAACCGTCGTCGATAAGGTCGCGTCCGACGAAATCACCGCCTTGTCCGTGGTTTCCTTTTCGGCGCAGGGCACGTTGCTCTACCAGTTGGGCACGGGCCCGAACGGCGATCGCCACCTTTGGATGGATGCCGCGGGCAAAGAGCTTTCCCAGCTTTCCGAACCGACAGTCTATGGCCCTACTCGGATTTCTCCCGATGGCTCTCACATCGCGACGCCGGTGATGAGCCAATTTGGCAACTCTCCGCTTTGGATCTGGGACTTGGCTGGAGGAACCCGCAGCATCGTCTCTGCACCCAATGAATACGTGGATGCTTCGGTCTGGTCGGCGGATGGCCGCACTCTTTACTTCGATTTCTTCAAAACCGTCTTCCATAACGAACTGCACGCGGTGACGGTGGACGGATCTCAGCCCGAACGCGTTCTGATCAAGTCCGATCGCGACGTCATGCCCCAAGATGTGACCGACGACGGAAAGTGGCTTCTCTATGAAGAGGCCAAAACGGGGGACCTCGCGAATGCCGAGTTGAAAGCCTTTCCGCTCGCGCCCGGCCTCGAACCCTTCAGTGTGCTGGAGCCGGTGGATGACCTGGGCAACGCACGACTCAAGCCCGGCTCCAATGACTGGCTGGCCTATCAGTCGAGTGAATCTGGGCAATCACAGGTCTACCTCACGCGCTTTCCTCATCCGGGAGCGAAGTACCAGGTCTCGAAAGACGGCGGTACGCAGCCAGTTTGGAGCAAGGACGGCAAAATCCTCTACTACGTTGATCCTTATAGAAAGCTGACGGCCGTAGATATCCAGACGCATGGCCAGGAGGTGCAGATTGGCGCGGCCAGACCCTTGTTTACGACCCGCATTCGCCACTCGATCGCAACCGAGGCGTACGACGTCGCGCGCGATGGCAGATTCCTGGTGGTGGACTCGATCACCGAGAGCGCGGCGCCGCTGGTGCTGGTCACGAACTGGGACGCGGAGCTGAAGAAATGAGCTGCACTGTCCAATCGGAAATTTAGAGAACTTCGTTTGGCCTGCGGCCGAACTCATCCTGGATGACGGGCAATCCGGAAGCTGCCCATGCCCTCCGTCTCCGATCAACCGCAACCGCACTTGTGACACCGGTGTGACGCAAAAGCTGCCATCACCGCCAAAATTGACATCATCGACACGCTGCAGCGACTGATCTCAAATAACTTGTCTGTTTGCAACGCAGCCCGCGAATTCGGCTTACAGGTCCGGCTGCCACAAACTTCCTTGTATTCCGGTATTTCTTCTTCAATCTCGCGAATGTGACGCTGGTTTGACTGTACGAACGGATGAGCCGGATAGGGTAAACCCTTCAGAACTCTCTCGAAAATCCGAAGTAACGTACACGTTCGTGCAATTGTTTGCCACCAGCAGCCAGCCCTACAATGAAGACACTCGCCGCCCATCAAATGGGGTGGAACAGAATCTCTGATTTAACAGGTTTCTGCCGAAGGTTTTGGCTGCCCATAATGATTTCCGACCCTTCATCTGAAATGCCCAGATTTTCCGGATCGAATAGATGGAAAAACTTCGTGAAGGCACATGCAGCCTGCGCTGCTTTGTTGTGCCTCGGCTTGCTGAACGGTTGCGGCTCGGGCAGCTTCGCCCCGGGTATTGGCGGAAACCTGCAATCTATCCAAATCACGCCCTCCGGTCCCTCTGTTCCGTTGGGGGAAACCCAACAACTTACCGCTACCGGCCACTATCGGGATGGATCGACTCAGGATATTACTGCCTCGGTCACATGGTCTTCTTCCAACACCAACGTGGCGACAGTTTCAGGTTCTGGTTTGGGGACCAGCCATTCGACCGGTTCATCAACGATCACTGCAACTTTGTCAAAAGTCACAGGCTCTGCCACGCTCACGGTTACCAACGCGGTTCTGGTCTCGATTGCCATAACCCCGGTCAATCCGCAGGTTTTTCTCGGCACGCTGAATCAGTTCACGGCCACGGGAACATTTTCCGATCAAAGCACGAAGGATATCACTGGGTCTGTCACTTGGAGTTCCTCGAACCAGAGCGTCGCGTCAATCAACGCTGGCGGACTGGTAACGGCTCTCGCTCTTGGTTCGCTCACGATCTCGGCGACCTCCAGCTCAATCACTGGCAGCACATCGCTCACCGTCCAGTCTTCTACCTTGACTTCGATCTCGATCGTGCCGGCAAACGGGAGCATCGCAGTTTCGACGAGCGAGCAATTTCATGCGCTCGGCAACTATTCCGATGGATCCGTTCAGAATCTGACCCGGCAGGTGACTTGGGCATCCTCCAACACGGCCGTGGTGCAGATCGTTAACGGTGGTATGTCGAGAGGTCTGATTCCCGGAACGACGACCATCAGTGCCACACTGGGGTCCGTCACTGGGTCAACCCCATTCACCGTTACGAATGCCACGATCGTGTCCATTTCTGTTAGTCCGCAGGCGCAGACCATTGCGGTGGCGACCACGCTGGATTTCAGCGCGCTTGGCCATTTCAGCGATAACACTTTTCAGGACATCACGAGCGATGCGACTTGGAGCTCGGATAACACTGCGGTCGCCACGATCGATGCTACAGCTACCGCTACTGCGGTCAGTCCAGGCACAGCCAACATTTCCGCCACCTTCAACGGAGTCACTGGCTCAGCGCCGCTCACCGTGTCGACTGCGACGATCACTTCGATCTCCGTCACCCCGTCCACTGCCGAAATGGCGCCCGATACAATGCTGAGCTGCTTTGCGACCGCGACCCTGAGCGACGGCACGACACAGGTGATCACGGACAACGCTACCTGGAGTTCCTCGGACGCCGCAGTCGCCTCGGTCGACAATGGCGGCAATGTGTCCGCGGTCGCTGGAGGAAGCGCGACGATTTCCGCACAATTCGGCGGAGTTACGGGAACCAGCGCGATTGTGGTCAACCCTCAACTGACCGGGATACAGGTTTCGCCCGCAACCGCCAGCATCCCCGCGCAAACGGGCGTCGCTTTCACTGCGACGGGAACGTTTGCAGATGGCAAAACTCAAGACCTGACAGACTTCGCCTTCTGGACGTCGTCGCAGCCCTCGGTCGCGACCATCTTCGCCGGCGATGCCAGCGGGCTCGCATCCGGAACTTCGACCATTGTTGCAGTGTTTAATGGGCAGGGTGGATCAGCCCAGCTGACCGTCACCGGCGCCAAGGCCAGTTCGTTGACGGTATCGCCTTCGGCTGTCGCCCTGAAACTGGGCGGTTCCACCAACTTCAGGGCCGTGGCTGATTTCAGCGATGGCACGATCATGGATGTGACCAACTGGGTAACTTGGACATCCTCCGAGCAAGACGTAGCGACGCTGACCGGAGGCGTAGCAAAAAGCGGCAGCTCTGGCAGATCCGTTGTGACCGCGACCATGCAAGATGTGAGCGGAACCGCTGTTCTAAGCGTTCACTGAAATGGCATTGAAAGATCAAAGGAGTGATTTGCGGCTTCTAATAAAGTTGACCATCCTCTCGGTCGCGCTCGCTACTCATTTATTCGCGCAAGATGACCGCAGCGGTCCCGCGCCTGCTGCCGAAATCACTCCGGGTGACATCGCTGTAGGTTACAGCTACCTGAACTTGGGTTTTTCAGGGAAGCCGGCGGTCCGTTTGAACGGCGTTGAAGCTAGCGGAACGCTCAACTTGAATCCGAGTTGGGCGGCGACTTTGGATTCCAGCTATGTTCGTGCCGGGAGGGATCTCGAGTCCGGACATACCAGCTCTGTTCTGAGCGCCTTCGCAGGTCCGGTTTTTATTGCGGGTAGCAGACATAATTTCCGTTTCCTGGTTCGTGCACTTGGGGGCATGAGCATGGTGGATGGCTCCGTTCCGGTGAACGGGGTGTATTACAGGGGATGGCAATCACGCTTCTCCTGGGCAGTTGGGGCCGGGATTGAACGCAACCTCTCCCCCTCCTACGCTGTTCGCTTTAATGTCGATTACCTGCGGGCGCACTTCTTGGGCTCGAATGCCGCAGTGCAGCCGCAGAACGGCATTCGTTTGGGCGCAAATTTTGTGTTCCGGGTTTCTCCACGTCGCGGAACGCATCACATCGCCAGCGATCAGAATTAGCATCCCCGCATCAGACAGAAGCCAGTGAGTGGTATTTGGGCAGTGCTAAACCCCGCTGGGCAAGCCGCCACCCGCACATTCAAAGCGCAAATAGTGCGATGGTTTCTGGCGCTGTTGAAAAATCTCAATTTCACTCAATTGCCGCAAACCACGTTTGGTACAACGAGGACAGCCTTCACAGCGCTTGTTACCACTGTCGTGTCGTTCGAGAAGGGCAAGTGTGGGCCTTCCGGTTCCCGACAGCTTGAAAGAAAAAATTAGCGATTGACGCGCCCGGTGCCGCGAGCTATGCTCGCCGCCTTCCCTCGTAAAACGTTATAAGGAGGAGTTATGGCTCGCAAAGTTTCGACGAACCCGGGGGATGTATCTCTCTCAAAAAGCATCGACAGCCGATTGAAGGTTTATGGAATGGCGGCGGCGGCCGCATCGGTTGGCTTGTTGGCGTTGGCGGAGCCGGCACAGTCGGAAGTCGTCATCACCAACAAGAACATACCGATTCCCCGGTGTGATGGGCTTCACTCTTGCCCGGTCAAGGTCGATTTGAATCACGACGGAATCGCTGATTTTTCGTTCACGCTCGGATATTACGGATACGGGCAAAACATCAATGCGCAAATAGGCGTCGAGGCGTTAACTGGAGGCGGGGTGATCGGAGGAGGCTTCGAGAGTTCCGCATCCGCTCTGGTTCGGGGAGCGAAGATAGGGTCATCGGGGAAATTCTTGAGTTTCAGCGTGAAACTCGAGCGCTCATCCTATGCCACGGTTTTCCGTTCAGCGACACATCATCTCTTTGGGGACTGGGGAGGAAATCATCCCAACCGTTTCCTGGGCGTGAAGTTCCTGATTCATGGGAAGACTCACTATGGATGGATACGCGTGACGGTAACGACAAGCACGAAAGCGCCGATGTCAGCCGAGATCACGGAATATGGCTATGAAACGGTCGCCAACAAATCCTGCGACGCGGGCTTACCTGGCGCGAGCGCGGCCCCATCCGATGACGCCCGCGACAGAGATGCTGGACCGGCGCTGGGCATGCTCGCGCTCGGTGCGGACGCGCTGCCATTGTGGCGACACGACGAGTTGGTTCAATCCGGTAAACTTCAATCCGGAAAACAATGATGCGATCTGCATGAAATCGCGGAGATTATATCTCCGCGATTCGTGCAGCAACGGACCGGTTTTCCTTTGAAAGTTTTCTTTGGCGCTCGAAAGAATGCCCTTTCACTGGGTAGCTCGCCCGAAGTGTGCAATGAGTCAGGGCGCGATAAGTTCCACGTTCCCCGAATACGGTACGTAGTGGCCGTCCACCGTTAGAGGAGCGAACTTACACTTCTTGATAGACACGATTGGTTCGGCCAGCTGCCCACAGCCCACTGGACAGCGCCCAACGGGGCTAAGTCCCACGATCTTTCCCTTGTCGTCGATCGAAACCCGTATCGGCACGACCGTACCTTTAGGAAGCAATCCCCGCGAGATTTTGTGCGGTTTGCATGAGATCATTTGGCGCTTCATCTCAGCGACCGATAGCGTAACGGTTTGATCAATTTGGTCTGGAGTCTTCGCCTCTTGAGCCGAGACTGGAATCAGGCAAGCGACAGCGATCAGGAAAAACGGCTTAAATGCGCCAGATGACATGCGCGTATGCTACCGAGGTGTTGGTTGCCTGTCCAGCGACGCCGCGCAATGGCCTCCTGAACTCATCATCCTGCGCCTGATCATCCGGAAGCCAAAACAGTTTTCTTTCTCCGACTGGTGTAAACGCCGGCCGCCGGCTTTCCTTCCCTCCGTCATTGACACTTCGCGCCAACTGATTTCAAATAAATTGTCCGTCTAGAACGCAGCCCGGCGCATTCGAGTTACAGGTCCGGCTGCCCTAACTCTCAGTTCATTTCAGGAGCAACTCATGTCAGCACCGAGCCGCCGGCCGGAGATTCGCCGGCGCCGTACCCGCAAGAGCAAAATCGTCCAACTGCGCAAGCGCCTGGCCGCCGCCAAAACCGACGCCGACAAGGCGCGCATCACCGCCAAGCTGCACAAGCTTGCAATCTTGTCTCCCGGCCAGCCTCTTCTGAAGTAGCGAGCGCGGATGCCGGGCGCGCTGGGATGCCGCTCCGGCGCTTTCGTCCATTTCAAGACATGCGCAAACTCAGTCCGCCGCAGCTTCCTTGGCAGCGCGGCGCGGGCCATCTTGCGCGACTTGGCGGTACACGTCAAGCACGCGGCGCACCGAGTTCTCCCACGAGAACCTCGTGGCCTGTTTGTATCCCCGATCTTTCATCCGGTCTCGCAATGCCCGGTCCATCAGGACGCGGTGTAGCGCACGCATGATCTCGAACACATTCTCGGGATTCACCATGACCGCCGCGTTGCCCACCACTTCCGGCAGCGACGAAACGTTCGAGGTCACGACCGGAGTTCCGTGCGCCATAGCTTCCAGCGGAGGCAGTCCGAAGCCTTCATAGAGCGATGGAAAAACAAAAATCTTCGCCTCGTCGTAAAAGATTCGCAGCACATCGATGGGAATGAAGCCCAGGAAGCGCACGTCGTTCTGGACGCCGCTCCGGACCACCGTACGCCTCAGATCCGGATTGCCCGAGAGATCGTCTCCGATGATGATGAGCTTGAGATCGGGATAGGCCCCATCTTTTTCCAACTCGGTTTTCAGCGCCGAAAACGCTTCGATCATGCGTACGACATTCTTGTGCGGGCTGATGCGGCCGGCGTAGAGCAGGAAGGGATACGTCACCTGATAGCGCTGCGCAATTAACTCGCGATCGGCCGCGCTGGCATGTCCGTGAAGAAAGCGCTCGTCGATCGCGTTGTAGACGACTTCGATGCGGTCAGGCGAGATACCGAAAAGCTTTTCGATCTCGGTTCTGGTGAAGTTAGAGACGGCGAAAATCCGCGCAGCGCCCCGCAAGACGCGTTTGGTCATCTGCAGATGCCAGGTTTCCCAGAACCCAGTCTGCTGGCGCGCCCGTGACATGTGCTCCAGCAGATCGTGCACTGTCATGACGTACGGGCAGGGCAGGAACCGTGGCACGGAAAAAAGATTGGGGATATGAACCAGGTCGCAGTTCAGTTTCCTGAGCGCGCTGCGAAATTCGCGATATCCCTGGATGGTACGGTCGGGAGCTTGCAGCGGAGCCGTGTGAAAGTTAGGGGGCAGCGTCCCGATTTCCTGCACCTTTGCGGCTCGTCCCACCAGATAATACGGCGTCTCGTGGTCGACGCGGCCCAGCGTGCGAACCACATTGCGAATGTAGGTGCCGACGCCAAACTCGCTCATCCGCCGGATGTCGATCGCGATCTTCACCGACTGCATTTAAACACAGGGGCAGCGGGGGAACACAGAGGAATTACGCCCTGACCTCGGCCTGAGCTTTTGCGCGGCGATCGGCATAGAGCGGAAATGCCTCGCACAGATCGAGCACCTGCTTCTTCACCTTGGTCAGCACGGCTGCGTCGGCACGCTGTAGCAATGCCTCGGCGATCCAGCGGCCGACCTGGCGCATCTCGCTTTCCTTCATACCGCGCGTAGTCAGCGCCGGTGTGCCCACGCGGATGCCGCTCGGCTTCATCGGAGGATTGGTGTCGAACGGAATCGCGTTCTTGTTGACGGTGATTCCTGCTTCGCCCAACGCTTTCTCCGCTTCGCTGCCCAGCATGCCTTTCGAGAAGACATCGACCAGCATCAGGTGCGTGTCGGTTCCGCCGGAAATAATGCGGAAGCCTTCGTCGGCCAGTGTTTGCGCCAGCACTTTTGCATTAGCGACAACCTGCCGCGCGTAGTCGCGGAACTCAGGCTGCATCGCTTCGAGAAAGCACACAGCCTTTGCGGCCATGATGTGGACCAGCGGACCACCTTGCATACCGGGGAATACGACCTTGTCGATGGCCGGACCGAACTCGGCCTTGGAGAGAATCATCCCAGAGCGCGGCCCGCGCAAAGTCTTGTGCGTGGTCGAAGTCACGATGTGAGCGTGCGGCACCGGCGAAGGATGCGCGCCGCCGGCGACGAGTCCCGCGAAATGCGCCATGTCGACAAGAAAGAGCGCGCCGACTTTATCGGCGATCTCGCGCATGCGAGCGAAGTCGATGGTGCGCGGATAGGCGCTCCCTCCGCCAATGATCAGCTTCGGACGCTCCTGCTCGGCCAGCTTTTCGAGGGCATCGTAGTCGATGGTTTCCGTTTCTTTGGTGACGCCGTAAGGAACGATCTTGTAGGTCTTCCCGGAAAAATTGAGGTGATGCCCGTGCGTAAGGTGACCGCCGTGCGCGAGGTTGAGGCCGAGGATAGTGTCGCCGGGCTGCAGGATGGCGGCATAAGCCTCCATGTTGGCCTGCGATCCCGCATGAGGCTGCACATTGGCGTGCTCGGCACCGAACAACTGCTTGGCCCGGTCGCGCGCCAGATTCTCGACGACGTCAGCGAACTCGCATCCGCCGTAATAACGCTTCCCGGGATATCCCTCGGCATACTTGTTGGTGAACACGGATCCCGCGGCTTCGAGCACGCCCTCGCTGACAAAGTTTTCGGACGCGATCAGTTCAAGGCCTTCGTGCTGGCGGCGGGTCTCGTTATCGATCGCCGCGGCAATTTGCGGATCACTCTCGAAAAGCGGGCGGTACATTGCGGAATTTTTCATGTTGTTTTCCCGATCTCGTAAACGTCAGGCCGGTGCAATTCCATATAGCGATCGGCCGATTTCAAAGGCGTAAACCCAAATTGCGCGTAGAGCCGGTGCGCGTCGCGCGTCAGCAAAATCCAGCGCCTCAATCCCTGGAGCGCAGGGTGCTGCATGATGCACTCCATCATCCACTTGCTGAGCCCGCGCCCTCGATGCGATTCGAGCACGAAGACATCGCCCAGATAAGCAATCGTGGCAAAATCGCTGATCACGCGGGCAAAGCCCACCTGAGTGCCGTTACCATCATAAATCCCAAAGCACAGCGCGTGCTCGATCGATCTGGCGACCACATCGCGCGGAATCCCTTTCGCCCAATAGCAGTTCGTCAGGAATCCGTAAATCATTTCCAGATCGAGCCGCGCCTGATCTGTGCTGATGACAAATTCGCCGTGCCGGAACTCCAAGACAGCCATGAGTTTTGCTGAATCAGCTAACTCCACGAGAACATTCTAAACTGCGTTGAACCACGGAGGACACGAAGTCGCACGAGGGAACAATTCCAAGACCTTACTTCGCCATGCTTCGCATCGTTCGTGGTTCATCCAATGGGTTAGAACGCCGTCCGCAAGAACGACATCAGGTGCCACGCGTCCATGTATTTGTAAGGAGTTTCCCCGGTCGTGTAGTGGCCGCACGGCAGCACGGCGACTTTATGGTCGAGCCCATGTCGCGCGAACTCGTCGACAACCTGCCGTGAAAATTCCGGCAAGAACGTAAGATCGTACGCCGCATACACGATCAGCGACTTCTTTGGCCAGCGCGCGAATTGCTCGAAATAAGACATCGGACTGATCGCGAGCCAGGCGTTCCGCAATTCCTCCAGATCGATCTTCTGCTCAATTCCCTGCCGGATATGCCGCGTCGATTGGCCATGCCAGACCACATCTGCAAAATAAGTGGACGCGTGATTAAACGCCGCAACGCGCACTCGCGGGTCGTGCGCAGCCGCGATAAACGCGTAGCACGAGCCGAGACTCGTTCCCACGATGCCAAGTTGGCTGTATCCCTGCTGCTCAAGCCAGTCAAAGCAACAACGAATGTCGACCACTCCCTGTCGGACCGCGTCGAGCGTGCGCCCGATATTGGCCGAGACGGCATAGTCAGCGCGCCTAATTTCTGCCGGCATGCGGATGTCGTGATACGGCATGCTCAGCCGCAAGACGGCGATGCCCATCAGGTTGAACATGCGGCAGAGGCTTACGTAGGAAACGCCGTCAGAATTCCAGTGCGGCAATAGAACGATCGCGCGGCGTCCTTTGGCTGGAAACCAGCGCGCGTTGACCAAATTGTTTTCGGGATATGGAGTCCGAACGGGCGACGTAAAGCGGAGGAACTCGGCAAACGTGCCTTTCACTTTGGCTTCGAGTTTTGGGTCGGGCACTTCGCGCGTCGAGAAAACCTGGACTTCGCGCTTCTCCAGCCGGAAATCGGTGGGCTTCTGGTACGAATAAAACTCATCGCTGGCCGCGACGATGCGGCGGTTGTAATCCAGCAGAAACTTCTCCGGATTCTCCGGCACTTGCCCGGGACGCACTCCGTTGCGGCAGGGCCAATCCCGCGCCCACTCCACGCCCCACTCCAGTGGACGGACCACGCGGTTGTTGTCCACCGAGGTCAACCGGTGTTCCCAGTCATACATCCATTGTGCGTAACGAGAAGGCATGCTGAACCTTTTAGTCTAACAAGCCATGCGGGCGGCTTTGGGCGGGATGCAGTCAACGGTTGGAATTGGCAGTTGGCGGTTGGCTTTGGCGGGTGAGCGGAGTGTTAGAGGGCGAGTAAACCCTCGGCATACTTCCATAATCCGCACTTCCACAGGCTTGTCGCGCCTTCTTGTGACATCCGTCACCGAAACAAGCCTGCGCTCAGGAAGAGTATGCGATGCGAGTCAGAAGCCCGGACTCCAAGTAACGATGTGATGTAACTACATTTGGAGTTACAATGAGATTTGAATGGGACCCGGCCAAGAACCGGGCGAACATCCGGAAGCATGGATTCGATTTTCACGACATCGAAGAAATATTTCGTGGCATTGTCCTAGCAGAGCCGGACACCCGGGAGGACTACGGAGAAAGACGATGGCGTGGGCTGGGCCGAATTTGCGGCCGCACCGTGCAGATCGTCTTCTCCGAAAGAGATCCGGAAACGATTCGCGTTATCTCTCTTAGAAAGGCGACCAAGCGTGAGCGCAAAGAATACGAAAAGAGCCTCCAAAACGGATTGGAAACGAATTGACGCAATGCGCGACGAGGAAATTGATCTCTCTGATAGTCCCGAACTCGGTCCCGATTTCTTCGCGAACGCGATCATCTGGCCGGGGCCGAAGAAACAGGTCACGCTGCGCATCGATCCCGATGTGCTGAAGTTTTTTCGAAAACAGGGGCGCGGTTATCAGACGACGATCAATGCGGTGCTGCGGAAGTATATGGAAGCGCAGAAATCAATAACGGAGAGACGCCACTAGGGACCGACCACTCTTAGCTAGGATACCTTCTCGGCACGCGCTTCGAGATATTGCAGAGGATTTCGTAGGGAGTGCTGTTCGCGAGTTCGGCGTGCTCGAGGGCATCGACGCTGAGCCCGTCGGCCACTCCGAGCAGAATCACTTCATCGCCGACGGCCACGCCGGGAATGCCGGTGACATCCACCAAAGTGAGATCCATCGAGATGCGGCCGACGATCGGCGCGTAGTGATCGCGAACGATGACGCGTCCGCGATTCGAGAGCTGGCGATTGTAGCCATCCGCGTAGCCCACTGGCAGGACCGCAATATGCGCGGGGGCTTTTGTCACATAGGTGCCGTTGTAGCCCAGGGGTTGGTCGGCTCCAAGATTTCGCAAAGAGAGAATTCGGGTCTTCCACGTAAGGATCGGCTTGACGGGCAGGCGCAGCGTGCCGCCGCTCACTTCGCGTCCTGCGCGCTGAAAAGGCAGATAGTATCCGTAGAGTGCGACTCCCGGACGCACCATCGTGTTCCAGGTCTCGCGCCGCGAAATCACAGCGCCGGTATTCGCCATGTGAACGAAGGTAGGTTCGATGCCCGCGTCGCGCACCATGCCTCGAGCGATCTCGAAGCTGCGTTCCTGCTCGGCAACCGAAGGCGCGTCCATGACTTCGGAAGATGCGAGATGAGTCGAAAGCCCTTCGAGCACCAGATGTTTCGCGGCACGCAGGGCGGAGAGCAAGGCGGGAAGCTGATCGACGGCGACGCCGAGACGCCCCATACCGGTGTCGACCTTGAGATGCACCGGATGGTGCGCGACTCCGAGCGCAGAGGCCGCCTTTTCCAGCGATTCAACATGCCACGGTTCCCACACCGTGGGAGTCAGGCGCAGCCGGACAATCTCATTCTCCTCACCGCGCCAGAAGCCCGTCATCAGCAGGATATTGGCCCGCACTCCGGCTTCGCGCAGCGGGATCGCCTCATCCAGGGATGTAACGCCGAGCCAGCGCGCGCCTTCCGCCTCCAGCGCTTTTGAACATTCGACTGCACCGTGGCCGTAAGCATCGGCCTTTACCACGGCACACACCGTGACACCTGCTCCAACATGCTTCTGCACGGTGCGAAAATTTTGTCGCAGGGTGGCGAGCGAAACGTCGGCCCAGGTGGGACGCGTCGCCACGCGGCTCAGGATTTCTGCAGTGGTTGCCACTTTCGCGATTATAGCGGCATGCGCCTTCGTGCCCACGTTACGCCGGGGCTACTCCTATCCGAATCTCACGCGCTCGCTATCGACACGCTGCGGTGGCAGCGAGTTCACAGGTCCTTCGGCGGGCAAACTACGCCCGCCTCAGGATGACAAGCCGGAAATGGACCGGCTTCAGTTCCCCGCCAACACGAAGTTCACCGTGATCTGCGTCTCTACTTCGATAGCCTCGTCGTTGAGAATGTAGGGCTTGTAGCGCCACTGGCTGACCGCCTGGATCGCCGCCGGCACCAGCATGGGATGACCGGAAATCAAGCGTAGGTTTTCAATCGCACCCGCCTTGCTGATCACTGCTGCCAAAATAACCGGGCCCTGGATGCGTGCAGTTCTGGCCAGCGGCGGATACATAGGTTCCACACGGCGAATGAGGCTTCCCTGTAGCATGCTCGACGTGCGGAACTGTCGGACAGTTGCGGGAGCAGGAGCCACCGGCAGAGCTCTTGTCCCATTGAATGGAATTGGGAAGCCTGGACCGGAGACAACCGGCATCCCTGCGTATCCGCTAACCGGGTCTCCGCCGAAGCTTGTCGGAGTCGAGTCGCCGTCTTTGGGAATTCCTGTGGGCAAACGCCTCGGCAACATGATCGTGCCCGTGTACGGAATGATCTGCACACCGGTCGCCCGCACACCGTGAACTTGCGGCGCGGGTCCGGGATCGACTCGTCCCATGCTGATCGGCGTGGAAACCGTGCGCGCCAGTGGCAATCCCACGGTCTGCAAAATCGGGATCATCAGCAGCAATCCGATGGCAACCGCCTGGAGCCCGAAAGAAGTCAGAGTCGTCCAGCTGCGGCGGCCGCGTTGAGCCCACGAAGTTTCGAGCAAGCTATCGGCAAACATGGTGTCCTCCAGCGTGAAAATGTGTTTGCTGCTTTGGACACCGCGACAGCTCGCACCAGAGGTGCGTGGAAAAGAAAAAAAGGCCGCGTTTTCACGCGGCCTGCTGGAACTTTTCCGACACGCGAGGTGTCGGTGTGATTACTTCGAAGGAGGAGCCGTCGGCTTCGGCGTAGTGCTGGCACCCGGAGCTCTGGGAGCCACAGGCTTCGCCGCACCACCCGCAGGAGCTACCGGAGCCGCTACGCCAGACTGCACGTTGTAGGCTTCGATGACTGCCTTGGTGATATCGACCGCCTCACCCCACCACAGCACGTTGCTCTGCGGCCACGGCTTCGAGGTATCGACGATGATGCCGAATCCGTTGTCCTGCGAATACTTCACGATGAGCGGAGCCATCTTCTGCAGAATGCGGCCGGCGATTTCCTGGTTCTGGTTGCCGTAATCTTCCTGGGCGTCCTGGACGGCGCGATCGAAAACCTTTTGCTTGCTCTCGATCTGCTTCTTCAGGTTGGCCAAAGCCTCTTCGTTCAGCTTGTCCTGCTGCGTGCTGAGCTGCTTCTTCAGGGCTTCGAGCTCGTCGTTCTGGTTCTTCAATTCCGCCTGCTTGGGCTCGAATTTCTTCTGCAGAGCCTCGCCGTCGCGACGGCCTTCGTTGCTGGCGAAAATGGCGTCCTGAATGTTGATGGTTCCAACTTTCGTTCCCGTGCTGGGACCGGTGGTGGCAGGCGCTGAAGCCGGAACAGCTCCGGTTCCCGTACCCGACGGTGTGGCAGCGCTGCCGGTTTGGGCCAATGCGGTGAACGTAAACGTCGCCGCAACAGCCAGAAGAATACCCACAAACTTGCTTTTCATTGGATCGGTTGAACTCCTTGGAACATGGTTCCGGGAATGACTTCGAATCTTCGCTCTCAGATCGCTTCTTCAGTCAACGCTGGGCCGCACTGAATGAGGTTTCCGCTGCGGTAGCGGCCGCCATCGGAAAAGGCGCCTAGATCGCCAGCATCACACGCCGGGCATGCGGGGCGTGCCGTCCACTCCTTAGTTTCAGTCGATGGCGTGGATCGTCAACATTATAGTGATCCCCATCTCACCCCGTCAAACAACTTAGCCGCGCGGTAGTGGGCGGTTTTGAATTTTTAACGATTCCTCGACCACCAAACCCACCAAGCCCACGAATGCGTTCTCCAAAAAGTTTGAGAACCATTGCCACATGGTTGCGATCTACCATGCGTATTACAATTTCTGCCGGGTTCACCAAACGCTGAGGGTCACCCCCGCGATGGAAGCTGGCCTAACGGATCACGTTTGGAGTTTAGAGGAATTGGTGGGATTATTGGAACGTAAAGCAGTGGGAGTCGCAGCGTGATCTTTAATTCCCGATTTAGCTGGACGCATCCGTATGGCTGGCGGACAAACCTCCGAATCCTGCTGCCAGTGTCGATCTGCGCATGGATAGATAAAGGCGAAGATTGCGAGTCCCGTGGTGCGCAACACCGCTGGTACAACCACGACAACGAAAACAGCGCCTGCTATTACTGCAAGGTCATTCGCCCCGGTCAGCTTTGGGAAAAGCATTAAAATTCAAAACCGCCCACTACCAGCCGCGCCGATCCTTGTGCAAAACTGCGATTCGCCGCTACTTAGAACGTCGTCGCCACCGTGAAGCGGAAGGTCTTCCGCGGCTCTCTCAGCAGGAAACTGGGGGCGTACGAGTTCACCGCAAGATGATAGGTATAGTCACCGGCCGCTCCCGCCGGGAACATACTGCGCGTGATCGGAATGGGCGGATTAGCCTGTTCATCGAGTCGCAGCGGGTTATAGGCCCAGTAAATGCGGAATGGCGCATTGACTACCGGCAAAAACATCTGCAATTCGATGCCAGTGGAGATGCGTGGCTGCCAGTTCGTCGACCCGAGCACCTGCAGATTTTGCGGAGGTATGGGGCTCAAGGTTTTGCCGCCCACGCAGTTGTAGCCGGAATCGAGCTGCGGGCAACCGAAGGGCGTGCTGATCACCTGATCGTATTGCACCGTCGCGATCTGTAACTGCGAAGGCCGCAGGATTGGATCAATGCCGGTGTCGATGAATGGAGCCACCGCCACTGGACCCGCGATCGTGATGCGGTATTCGAGGTTCGTCCACACACTCAAATCGCCGCCGGGGAAGACAATCTGGTCAACCGGAATAGGGACCGTCCAGTTTCCCTGGTGCGGATTTGCTGGATTCTTCAAAACCGGAGTTCCGTCCGGGTTGGTCAGAGTGATTGCATTTGCGCTCGGCAGGAAGGCAACCGGCGAGATCGAGCGGATATCGAAGCCGCGAATATCGTTTTCTCCGCCCATGTAGAAGCGCTGGAATGGAGGAGCCACGAGGCCGGCGTAACCGCTGATGTACGATGCGCTCACGTTGAAACCGACCGCATTCCGCCGGTTCTGCATCGGAATGAATTGCTTGTACTGGATGATCGGACGGATCGATCGGACAGTGCCGCCGATTCCGGCAAACTCCGTTCCGACCGTCATCTGATGGCCACGGTGCGGTGAAATTCCGCTGTCCAGCGTATTGAACGAGAAGTTGGGGAAGATCTTGCTGGTGATGATTCCGTTTACCGCGTTCGGTCCGGAAATTCCCCGGAACGCAATGAAGTCAAACAGAGTCTTCGACGCGGTGCTGAGAGGCAGCAATGTCGAGCGGTCGAGCGAATAGGTTATGCCAAGGCGCTTGAACGAACGCCGCAGCGGATAGCTCAACGACGTCGTGAACCCGACGCTCGACTGCGAGTAGTTTTGCAGGTTCTGCAAAATCGCGCTGGGCAGATTCAGGTTCTGCCCGCTGAAAATGGAAAGTTGCCGGGCCTGGTCGTAGCTGACCCTATTGCCAAACACTGTAAAGCCGAACTGCAGCGGCCGGTCGAACATATAGGGCTGGGTAAAACCGAACATCACGCTGCGAGCCAGGTTTCCCAGGCTGATCTGCATCTGCAGCGTCTCGCCACGGCCCAGGAAGTTGTTGGTCGCGTAGTTCAGACCAATGAATGCGCCCTCGAGCCCGCTGACACCGCCATTCAGTCCGATGCTGTTCTTGCCCTTTTCCTTGACCTTCAGGGTCAGGTCGACCTGCCCATTTTTTTCGTCGAGTTTCTTGTCGGTGACGTTCGGGTCGTCCGGCTTGAGCTGATCGAAATATGAAAGCTGATTCAGGCGAAGCAGGCTCAGTTCCCAGAGACGCGAGTTGTAGACCCCACCCTCTTCGAGAGCCAGTTCGCGGCGGATCACCTTGTCGCGTGTGGTTGTGTTTCCCTGGAACTCGATGCGCCGGACATAGAACTGCTTGCCTTCATCAATATCGATTTCGAGGTTTGCCAGCTTCTTTTCGTCGTCAAACGTGGTCGAAGGCACGCCCGTAAAGTTGATGTAGCCGTACTCGCCGTACGCCTTCCGCAAATTTTCCAGGCCTTTGGCGATCTTTTCGCGGCTGAAAATGTCGCCGTCTTTGAGCGGGAACAGCGATCGCAAGGCATTGGTGTTGGAGATCGCCTTGTTGTTCTTGAATGTGACCTTGCCCAGCCGGTACTGTTCGCCTTCTTCGATCGGCATGGTAAGATCGACGGCCTTGCCGGCGCCCGACTGCAGCAGCGGAATGTGGAATCCTTTGTGTCCGGTGTCGTGAATCTGTGTCTTGGGATCGCTGACGCCCGCCTTGAAATATCCTCGGTTCTGGTATTCCGCGCGCACCCGCTCGGTATCTTCCTCGAGCTTCGTGGCGTCATAGGTTCTGGAGAAGATGTTTTCCAGGAAGATCGAGTGCGGAATTCCAACCGGGCGCAGGTTCTTCATCGCCGCCCGCAGAACGCGGCTCTTGATCGCCTTGTTGCCCTCGAACTTGATCTTGCCGACCTTTACCTTGGGGCCTTCCTTGACGACGAAGGTGATCCCGACCGCGGCCGGAGGAATCTGGCGGATCTCGGTGCGAATGGTGGCGAACTGGCGCCCGTGCTCGGAGAGCAATCCCTTGATCGAGACTTCGGCTTTCTTAATGCGCGTCGGATCGTACTGGCTCTCGACCACCAGGCCGACCTTGTCCTGCTTGAAGCGGTCGAGGATGTCGCTGTTGGAAACGGAACTGGTGCCGACGTAGTTGATTTCGCGGATCGTGGGTTTTTCTTTGACCTGAACGATGATGCGCCAGCCCTTCGGCGTCTGATCGCGCGAGAACTTGATGTCCTCGAAATAGCCCGTATTCCAGAGTGAGTTGAAGTCGCGTTCCAGGGCGGCAGCGTCGTAAACGTCCCCGGCTTTGGTGAAAATCCGGGCGCGGATGGTGTCGGCAGGGATGCGCCGGTTGCCCGTCACATCAATCTCTGAGATCACATCATTCTGTCCCCAGGCCAGGCTCGCAGCCATCATGAGCAGCATGGCCAGAAGCATCCCGAACCCGCAAGCACGCCGGCCGATTGTCTGCCAAAACCGTTGAAATGAACGAGATGGCACCGACGCGCCTCCGGGAACGCAGGCGCTCTTGGACACAACAAGGTTCTCCGAATGAAAGCGAAAAGGAATCGCTACGACCTCAGCCTCTGGGATGTAAGAAAACTGCAATTATACGGTAGTACAAGGGAAAGCGTCCAAACCGGCAACTCTCAGATTCAAATCCCTCGGTTGCTTCCGAAAATCCACATTCTGGCAGGCAGCTCGCCGGACTGGCCACTGATCACTGGTTACTGATTTTCGGCTTTGATAACTCTACCTCAACCAAGACGGAATAAAACGTGGCGGAGTTGCCCATGTCGGTAAGTTTTTCTGAGGTCAGGCTGTTGATGCTTTGAAAACCCGGCGTCATTTTCGCCCAATTCAACCTCGCCGATACCACACCGGGTTGAACTCGACCGTCCACGCGAGCCTTCAGCAGTATATCCCCTCTTTGATTGAAAACCCGCACTCGATCGCCGTTGGCGATTCCACGAGCCCGCGCATCGGGCTCAGAAATTTCGAGCAAGCCTGGTTCCTCCATTTCTTGCACCGAAGGCAGGTTGGAAAATGTCGAATTGAGGAAATTGTCCGCCTTACGCGCCAGCAGCTCGAGCGGCAGCGAGCCCGCTTTCTTCCAATGCCGCGATTCGGAAGGCGGGGTGAACTCTGCTACCGGATCCAGCCCCAGAGCCTTCAGCGCCTCGCAGTAAAGCTCGGCTTTGCCCGAAGGCGTGCGGAAGTTCCCTTCCGCGAACGGAAGAAATGGAGCTGGATACGATGGAGCCGGACTTGGTTGTGAGGGGACAGCCGCACCCGGCTGTCCGTCGGCACTCTGTTCCCTGCGCCCTGCCCCCAGATCTCCGAAATTCAGCCGTACTTCCCTTTGCTCCAGCCGCTCGCGACTGATCCCCTGTAGCCACGGATCCTTTGACTGCAGAGCCAGATCAATCATCTCGTCGACAGTTTCGCGGAAGCATTGGTCCTCAAATCCCATGTGCTCGGCCAGCGCCCGGAAGAGTTCAACGTTTGACCGGCACTCGCCCAGAGGATCGATCGCCTGATTCGACACCTGCACGTAGTAGTGCCCGTAAGCCTTCTGCAGATCTTTGTGCTCGAAGAAAGTTGTCGCTGGCAGCACGATATCGGCGTAGTCCGTCGTGTCGGTAAAAAATTGCTCGTGGACAACGGTGAACAGATCGGGACGCAGCAATCCCCGCACCACTTCATCGTGCCGCGGACAAACCGCCGCGGGATTCGAACTGTAGACAAACAGTGCCTTCACCGGCGGATCGTTCATGGTGTTGAGCACGCGTCCCAGCTCGACCATGTTGATGGTGCGCGCCTCGCGGCCGAGCGCGGCCTGCATGAGGTCGGGACGCTTCAACGCGGCCGTGTTGAATTGCGCGCCTCCGCTAGTGGAGAGTTGCAGGCCGCCTCCCACTTCTTTCCACGATCCAGTCACGCACGGCAACATCGCAACGGTGCGGGTCGCCATCCCGCCGCCCTCGGAGCGCTGCACTCCATAGTTCAACCGGATCACCGACGGTCTCACAGTTGCGTACTCGCAAGCGAGTTTCCGAATATCGCCGGCCGCGATTCCCGTCCAGTGCGACACGCGCTCCGGCGGATATGCTTTCACCTTTTCGCGCAGTTGCTCGAATCCCAGCGTGTGCTTCGAAACGTAATCGGCGTCGTGCAGGTTTTCGCCGATGATGACGTGCATCATGCCCAGAGCCAGCGCTGCATCGGTCCCGGGATTGATCGGCAAGTACCAGTCGGCGCATTCTGCCGTGCGCGTGCGGTAGGGATCGATCACCACCAGTTTCGCGCCCTTGCGCTGCGCTTCCACGATGAACGGCCACAGATGCACATTGTTGGCGTGAATGTTCGACGCCCACGCGATGATGTACTTCGAGTGCCGGAATTGCTCCGGCTCCGTCCCCAGCTTCACGCCGTAAACCGATTCCAGCCCCGCTTCACCGGCAGCCGAGCAGATTGCGCGCTCCAGTTGGGAAGCTCCGAGGCGGTGAAAAAATCTGCGATCCATCGACGCGCTGTTGAGGGCACCCAGCGTTCCGCCGAAGGAGTAAGGCAGAATGGCTTCGCTGCCGAACTGTTCACTGATCGCCCCGAAGCGCGAGCTGATCTCATGCAGAGCTTCGTCCCAGGAAATTCGCTGCCAAACGTTTTCGCGTGGAACTTTCTCGTGTGCGACTGGATCATCGATCCGGCCCGGAGCCAAGCTCCGTCGTTGCGCGGGGCGATCCGACTCCGCAATACCGGCCGCAGGTCCCTTGGGAGCAATCCTCCTCATCGGGTACAGCACTCGGTCGGGCGAATAAACGCGGTCCAGATACTTCGCCACTTTCGCGCACAAGAACCCACGGGTCACCGGATGCTCCGGGTCCCCTTGAATCTTCGTCGCCTGCCCGTCCTGCACGGTAATCAGCACCCCGCAAGCATCGGGGCAGTCGTGGGGGCACGCGGCATGAACCATAGTCTTCATGAACCACAATTATAGGGGAGCAAACACTGGCGAAGCTTGAAGTTCGTAAAGCTGCCGAGGTCATGTGGGGACAGCCGCCCCCGGCTGTCCGTCGAGCGAAGCTCGACAAGACTTTCCAGGCAAGAAAAAAGCGGACGGCCCGAGGGCCGTCCGCGGTTGTACAACTCGTTTCTGCTAGTTGCTTGGCGGCGTCGCGACCCATCCCGCGTACACCTCGGGCGTTCCGCTGACCGGGTCCTTCAGCAACAGGCCCCGCGCCACCACAGGAATCGCAGTGGTCGTAGTCTGGAGCTGGCTCAGTCCACTCAGGTTGAAGAACGCGGTTCCGCTGAACGTATTCACCGTAACCGGCCCGCCCACCGAATAGCCAACCAGTCCGTTGTTCGAAAGCTGGAACGAACCGGCATTCCCGCTGTTGACCGCGGCGCTGCCCGGAACGAACAAGCCGTACACGCCTTGGAGGCGCAACGAAATCATCGCCGGCGTAAAGACGCTGCTGACATAGCTGCCGCCGATGAAAATCCGCTGCCCAACTACCACCGACGTGTCGTTGAACACGGCGTTGGTCAGCATGTTGTCCATGAAGCAGATGTCGTACGTGGTCACTGCGCTGACATCGACCGTCTGGATGGTGTCCACGTCGCTGACCATGTCCGCGCCCGTCTCGCCCACCCACATCGTGATGTTCTGCACCTGGCCCGATGAGTTCGTCGTCTCGGCCAACACTCGGCCCGAGATGAACGAGTGCGCCGTCGTAATTACTTCGACGCCGGTCGCCATCAGGCTG
This sequence comes from uncultured Acidobacteriota bacterium, assembly GCA_963700225.1. Classification (GTDB taxonomy): domain Bacteria; phylum Acidobacteriota; class Terriglobia; order Terriglobales; family Acidobacteriaceae; genus Sulfotelmatobacter. Next base: position 1,477,466 of record CAVOWU010000002.1, on the reverse strand, counting down.
CCGTCAGCCTGGAAGTAACCCTGCACCGCTACGAAAGCCGGAGCAGCCATGTCGTTGATGTTCCATCCGCTGTTGAAGAGCGTGGAGTTGCCCACGTAGATCGTCAGCTGACGGCCATAGGGCCCTTGCAGCACGAACGAATTATTCGAAGCATTTACGGAAACCAGGCCGCCCATCAGATCGGTGACTTGACCGTCGGGATCGCTGGCCTTTGTCGCCTTCACGTAAATGACGGGGGTTACAGCGCCAGTCACCTGGCCATTGCTGTCAACTGCAAGCGACTGCCGGATATCCATATCCATCTTCAAGCCGGCAAGGCCGTTGCCCGTCACCACCATCGGCGTAGGAAAGTTCACGGTGACCGTGTAAGGATTCTGATTGTTCGGGAATGTCCCGTTGATCGTGTTCAGAGCCGGCGGAGTCTGCGTCATATCGACGTAGGTAATCACCGGGCTCGCCAGCACGATGGTTGCGCTGGTGTAAGTACCCGCAGCAACGGAATTGAAGGCCAGCGGCGAACGCAGGCCCACCAATCGGGCGAAGTCGACCGTCGTCGGCGTCGAAAGCACGGTGGCCGTGGTGCCGCTGCCGTTGAGCGTCACCGAATTCAGCGTCACGTTGAAACTCACAACGGACGACAGTGGCGCATCTTCTCCCGTAAGGAAAACGTTCCCGGATGTGTTCTGTGAAAGCGTCGAGGACTTTGACGACGATCCACATCCCAACCCAATCATCGTGAGTGCGAGCAGCACTCCAAGTGCTAGAAATTTCTTCATGGCAGACTCCCAAAAGCTAAAGTTTTATGTGTGAAGTAAGTCCGGGGGGAAGCCGTGAGTTCCTTCACCCTCATGGAAACACAGTATCTTTGGGAATGTCGCGTAACCGGCGTACAGATGACCCAAATCGCGGCATGAAGCTATCTAATTGAAACAGCTTGGTTTATCAGGAAAACGCACGGGGAGAGATGGCAGTACATGTACTTCGGTGAGTAAGGTTGAGAGGACTTCCGGCCTCAGATCGGGTCACGCGACGATCCGCTGGGGAGAACTCGAGATTTTGACGTTTTAGGAAGTCAACGGCCCAATGGGCCGAATCTACTTCAGTTCCAGAACTTCCTTTTCTTTCGCCTTGCTCATCTCTTCCATCTTCTTGATTTCGTCGTCGGTCAGCTTCTGAATTTCTTCGAGCGAGCGTTTTTCTTCGTCTTCGGTGATCTTCTTGTCTTTCAGCGCCTTCTTGATGGCGTCGTTGCCATCCCGCCGGATGTTGCGGATCGCGGTGCGGTGCTCTTCCAGTGCGCGGTGCAGGTGCTTCACCATTTCCTGGCGGCGCTCCTGGGTCAGCGGAGGCACGGGCACGCGGATCAACTTGCCGTCATTCATGGGGTTCAAGCCGAGTTCTCCCGAGCGAATTGCTTTCTCAATCGCCGGCAGGGACGATGGATCGAACGGTTGCACCGTGATCAACTGGGGCTCCGGCGCATGCACCTGGGCAATCTGGTTCAGCGGCATCTGCGATCCGTAATAGTCGACGCTCACGCCATCCAGCATGTGAACGGAAGCGCGCCCCGTCCGCGTGGCCGCCATCGCCTTGCGGAAATCCTCGACCGCTTTTTCCATGCGCGTCTTCAGTTGTCCGTAGGTCTCTTTCAGCCCAGCAATGGAAGCCATGATCGCCATAAGTTCCGCTCCGTCCTGCACAACCAAAACGTCGAATTATAAACCCGCACCAGCAACCATCCAAAAACCGTAAACCACGAAGGACACGAAAGAACACGAAGTGAGTCAAGTCTTCCTTCGTGAACCTTCGTGCCCTTCGTGGTTATTGCTTCTTCACTTTTTCTACGCGCACACCATCGATCCGATTTTCTCGCCCAGCAGCACCCGCCGTATGTTTCCATGCTGATTCAGGCTGAACACGATAATTGGCAGATTGTTGTCCTTGCACAAGCTGATCGCCGTCGAATCCATCACTTTCAGCCCCATTTTGAGGACGTCCATGTAGGTAATCTGGTTGAACTTCCTCGCGCCATCGACCTTCATCGGATCGGCGTCGTAAATGCCATCCACTTTGGTCGCTTTCAAAATAACGTCGGCTTTGATTTCCATGGCGCGCAGCGAAGCCGCCGTGTCGGTCGAGAAGTAAGGATTCCCCGTTCCTCCGGCGAAGATCACCACGCGGCCTTTTTCCAGATGCCGGATCGCACGCCGGCGTATGAACGGCTCGGCGACTTGATTCATTTCGATCGCGGTCTGCACGCGCGTATACACGCCCTGCTTTTCGAGCGCGTCCTGCAGCGCGAGCGCGTTGATCACGGTAGCCAGCATGCCCATCTGGTCGGCGGAGACGCGGTCCATATCCTTCGCCTGCTCGGCAACGCCGCGGAAGAAATTTCCCCCGCCCACGACGATCGCCAGTTGCACGCCCAGTTTGTGGACGTCCTTGAGTTCGGCTGCGATCTCGTGAATGCGCTTGACCTCGACGCCGAAGCCCTGGTTCGCCGCCAAAGCCTCACCGGATATCTTGAGCAGAACGCGTTTGAAGGCAGGAGCAGTAGTCATGGTCAGTTGTTAGTGGCTAGTGGTCAGTGGCTAGTGTAATGCACCGAACTCGAACCTTGTCATTCCCATCCCCGAACGACAACGAGGGGCGAGGAATCCCGGCTCTCCCGCTACAAGGACATAAAAAAGGCGCCCCGAAGGGCGCCGTTAGATTACTCGCTTTTCGGCTCTGTAGGCTTGGTGATCGCGATGGTCTCGCCCGCGTCGCCCACCTTGAACCGCGCAAACCGGCGAACGGCGATATTCTCGCCGAGCTTGCCGATTTTGGCCGCGATCAGTTGTCCGATCGAGATGGTCTGGTCCTTGATGAAAGGCTGCTCGAGCAAGCAAACTTCCTCGTAGAACTTTTCCATCTTGCCGTTGACCATCTTCTCGGCAATGTTCGCCGGCTTGCCGCTGGCAATCGCCTGCGCCAGGAAAATGTCTTTTTCGCGGGCAAAATCCGCAGCCGTGACGTCTTCCTTGCGAACGTACTTCGGATCGCTGGCCGCGATGTGCATTGCGACGTCGTGCAGCAGTTCCTTGAAGTCGTCGGTACGGGCCACGAAGTCGCTCTCGCAATTCACCTCGACGAGCACACCAATCTTGCCGCCGGCGTGGATATAGCTCCCCACCGATCCTTCGCTCGTCACCCGCGTTGCCTTCTTCGCCGCCACCGAAACGCCCTTCTTTCGCAGGATTACAACCGCCTGCTCCATGTCACCCTTGGCTTCGGTCAGGGCCTGCTTGCAATCCATCATGGGAGCTCCGGTCTTCTCCCGGAGATCCTTCACTTGCGCTGCTGAAATATTCACCGTAGTAGTACCCATAAAGTTTCCAATTTCACGTTTCTAGTTTCGAGTGGATAAGATGCTGTCGTCATTCAGGCCACTCGAAACTGGAAACCTGAAACTCGACTCTATAAAGAACGACCCGCGCCGGACGACCCGCGCGGGTCAGATATCAATGCCCGGTTTGTCGGTTCCACCGACCGCGAACGACTAAGGACCGACGACCGCTCTTTAGACCGTCTGGCTCTCGACCTTCGGCAGATCAGCTTCTTCCGTAGCCACCGGCTTCTTGTGCGTTCCCGGACCCAGCACTTCTTCCATGCTGATGTCCTCGGAAGCATCCACGGCCGCCGCTTCCTCAGGTACGTACTCGCCCGCCGCGTCCGCCGCAGCCTGCGCTGCATCCGAAGCAGCCTGCATGTCAGCCACCTGCTTGTCGGTCATCAACTGCGCGCCTTCAGCAATCGATTCCGAAATCTTCGAGGTGAACAGCCGGATCGCCCGCAGCGCGTCGTCGTTACCGGGGATCACGTAATCCACTTCGCTCGGGTCGCAATTCGTATCGACTACCGCGACCACCGGAATGCCCAGCTTGCGGGCTTCCCGAACCGCAATCTGTTCCTTGTTGGAATCGATCACGAAGATAGCGTCGGGCAACCGGTTCATATTCTTGATGCCGGCCAGGTTGGCCTGCAGATGCTTGCGCTCGCGCTCGAGCTTGATGACTTCTTTCTTCGGCAGCAGCTCGTAGCGGCCATCGGTGGCCATCTCGTCGAGCTCCTTCAGCCGCTTCACCGACTTCTGCACCGTGACCCAGTTGGTGAGCAGTCCGCCCAGCCAGCGCTGGTTGATGTAGAACCCGCCGCACTTGGTCGCCTCTTCGGCGATCGCGTCTTGCGCCTGGCGCTTAGTTCCCACGAACAGCACAATTTTGCCGTCGGCCGCCAGATCCTGGACAAACTTCGACGCCTCTTTGAACATCTTCAGCGTCTTCTGCAGGTCGATGATGTAAATCCCGTTGCGCTCTCCGAAGATGAATTCTTTCATCCTGGGATTCCAGCGCTTTGTCTGATGCCCGAAGTGAACGCCCGCTTCGAGCAACTCCTTCATGGTGATGGTAGCCAAACAACCTCCTCTTTAGTCTGCATCAGGAGAACCAGTTTTCAAGTTTCATGTTTCCAGCAGGCCCTTACGGATGCGACCCATACTGGAAACTCGAAACCGGAAACTTGAAGCTGTCTCCCGATTGCCATTCCCGTCCCCGCGCCGCGAGGCTCGGGAAGAATTGAACACCTAAAAACCACAGTTTCAAATTTCGTGTTTCGAGATCGTCGTGCACTCGAACTTGAAACCAGAAACTCGAAACTATCTCTTGCTGAACTGGAACCGCTTGCGAGCGCCCTTCTGTCCGTACTTCTTGCGCTCTTTGCCGCGCGAATCACGGCTGACGTATCCCTCAGCCTTCAGCTTCTTGCGCAGCTCCGCGTTGAACTGCATCAGCGCGCGAGCAATGCCAAGCTTTACCGCATCGGCCTGGCCGCGCACTCCGCCGCCGAGCACGCTGGCGATCACGTTGAACGAAGCCGCCGTCTCCGACGACGCCAGCGGAGCCTTCGCCGCCGAACGCTGCGCCGGAGTCACGAAATATTCTTCGAACGCGCGCCCGTTCACCTTGAAGTCGCCGTTCCCTGGACGCAAATAGACGCGGGCAATCGCCGTCTTGCGGCGTCCCGTTCCGTAGTATTGAACTAACTCTGCCATTTTTAGCCTTGAGCCATGAGCGACGAGTTCCGAGCAACCTGACGGAACACCTGCCTCCGACCCTTAACCTTTCAAATATGGATTTCGCGCCGCTCGTAGCTCTAAGCTCGTAGCTGCTCTTACGAAACCGCGACTTTCCGCGGCTTATATTCGCGTACTTCCAACTTCAAATCCTGCGGCTTCTGCGCCTGGTGCGGATGCTTGTCGCCCTTGTACACATTCAGTTTCGACAGCATGTGCGCCGCCAGCTTGTTCTTCGGCAGCATGCGCTTCACGGCCGCTTCAATGATCGCTTCCGGCTTGCGGATGATCCGCTTGTTGTAGTCCTCAGTACGCAGGCCACCCGGATATCCCGTGTAGTGGTGATATTGCTTCTGCTCCGCCTTCACTCCGGTGGTGCGAATCTTCTCGGCATTAATCACGATGACGTGATCGCCGGTGTCCAGAAATGGCGTGTACCGCGGATTTTCCTTGCCCATGAGGATGCGCGCCACCTGTGAAGCCAGGCGCCCGAGCGTCTGCCCGTCTGCATCCACGACGTACCACTTGCGCACAATTTCCCCCTCTTTGGGGAAATAGGTTGACATCAGAGTTCTCCCAGATTGAATAAAGCTGCGAAAGAAGACCGCTCGTTGATTCCCCTGACGAGGACGCCAGGACCATCAGGCGGGCAACCACACGACTACCAAAGTCTTTAAGATAGCTTAGTCTACGAAGAATTGTCAACGACGCGTTAATCCCGAGCGCTCGATGGTAAGTTATCCGACGGAGGTGTTGTCATGAAGTCAGTCCCAAAGATTTTCGCTCTCTCCCTCGTACTTTGCGTTCCCCTCTGGGCACAACATGGCGGACACGGCGGAGGCGGACACGCTGTCGGCGGCGGATTCATCCCCAAACATGGTCCGCCCGCCACTCACGCAACTCCCGCGCACCCGGCGCCTGCGCTCCACGACGACCCGGGTCACCCCGAAGCTCCGCACGTTCATCACAACGGCACCTGGGTCGGTCATGACGCTGGACGTGACGATGCCCGCTTCCATCTCGACCATCCCTGGGAACACGGCCGATTCACCGGCGGCTTTGGCCGTGGACACGTCTGGCACCTTGCTGGAGGCGGTCCCGGCCGTTTCTGGTTCGGCGGCTTTTATTTCAGCGTTGCCTCTTTTGACTTCGGCTTTTGCAACGACTGGAACTGGGCTGGCGACGACATCGTAATCTACGAAGATCCGGATCACGACGGCTGGTATCTGGCGTACAACGTCAGACTCGGCACCTACGTTCACGTGCAGTACTTGGGCGCCTAGCGTTTCGGTCGATTTGGTATGCGGCGGGACGCGGGGCCTGTTACCCGCCATCCCGGCGAATTCCCAGAAAGCACAATGCCTTCGAAAAAGAAAAGCGCCACCGACGACCCGACCGCGCTCTACGAAGCGCTGCTCGCTACTAATCCTGCGATTGAGCGCAAGGGCGACGCCAATCCCTACACCTCGCACAACGGCAACATGTTTACCCTGCTGCATCAGTCGAGGCTGGCCATTCGACTTCCTGAACAAGAGCGCGAGAAATTCCTGAAGAAGTACAAGACGACTCTCTTTGAGGCTTACGGGTCGGTCATGAAGGAATACGTCGCCGTCCCTGACGACTTGCTCGAAAAGACGAAAGAACTCAGGAAGTATCTGGATCTGAGCTACGAGTACGCCAGGACACTCAAACCGAAACCCACTACAAAGAAAAAACACTGATAGCGGTTCCAGCCCATCTCATCCCGAGGATCGCGCTTTTTTGCGAGCCGAAGAGCCCATGCATTTCTCGGCATGGACGATGTTGCCGGCAAGTTCATACATCGTTCGGCGCCCAAAACCGGCGGCTCGATGACAAGGCAACGTAACAAACGCTATTCGTACGCCAGTGCGTCGATCGGATCGCGTTGCGCTGCTTTGTACGCGGGATATAACGCTCCCGCCAGCGCACCAACAACCGCAATCCCCGTTGCCCGCAGCACCCACGCATAACTCCAGAACAGCCGCAGCACGGGCTTTTCGAACATGATCGCGCGGCGCGTGGCCAAGCTGATAAGAATGCCGGCGACAATGCCCACGATCGACAGCAGAACAGTCTCCCTCAGCACCACGTTCACGATGTACCACTTTGAAGCGCCCATCGATTTGAGAATTCCGATCTCGCGTGTGCGCTCCATGACGGCGGTGTACATCGATTGAAAGATCACCAGGAATCCGACCACCACTGCAACGCCAATCACGATTTTGATCGCGAGATCGAATCCTGGAAGATTGTCGGGCGTCATCATCGACAAATATTCCTGCATCGACCGGACCGAATACTTCTCCATCCCCGGCCGCTCCTGAATCGTTTTGATGACAGCATCCGCACTCGTGGGGTCATCGAGCTTGATGTAGAAAACGGAAGCGCGCCCCTCGGAGCCAATCAGATCCTGCATGGTCGAGAGCGGCAGAAACTTGCGCCCGCCTTTTCCGTGCGGAACGATCCCGCAGATGCGGAAAGAATGATTCAAGATCTCAACCGTGTCGCCGATCTTCTTGTGATTCATTCCGGCGTAAAAATCGTCGACGATAGCGTCGTTCGGCCCCTGGAAGGGTCCACCCGAGATATATCGAAACTTCGGAGGCAGGGCGTCGTAACTGGACAGATCGATGCCGTAGTCAATCTCCAAGGGCTTCTGGCTGAACGCCCAGATCACCGGCGCCGCCACCTGAACGTGCGGCATCTGGCGAAGGATTTCTCCCACCTTCACCGGAATCGGCGCTCCCGACATACCCACCAGGGCGGACGAACCCGGCGGCATCACCATCAGATCCGCGCCCACCCCGACCTGGCTCTCTTTTGATCCGTTAAGCAAACCGTAGAAGAGAGCGACCACAAGGAGAATCATCGCGACTTCGAGCGCGATCGCGCTCGCGGTGATGATCGACCGGGTCGGCCGGTGCGCTAGATTCGCAACCACCATCTTGTTCATCATAGGGAAGGTCAGAAGACAGTTGGATTATAGAAGATGAAGCAGAGAGGATGCCCCAGCCTTGTCGCGTTTTGTGCGACAGGGTGGGGATTTTGACTTTGACACCTCAGCTGGAGCGACCTTACTTCCGCTCCAGCGGCACTACCAAGCTCGATTGCGGAGAGTCCAAGTGAACCACCACCGCTCCCGGCGGCTGGGCCAGCACGAATTGATCATCCCTGAGTGCTTTGTTGATCTCTACCTTCAGCATGTTCATCGTGAGGTCGTACTCTTCTTCGGGCAGCTTGATCTCGATGCGCGACGGGAAGCTAAATCCGTCATAGTCTTTATATTCTGCATAGCGCGCGTCGGTCGCGACTTTGCCGTTGTCGCCGTAGATGTATTGCCGGTGTGGCTTCAGATCGGTGCGCGAAAAAATGATCTTCCTCGCCGGCCTCCAGCCTCCGTCGGCCTTCTTGATGACCGTCAGCTCGTAGTCATCCTGCAAGACGCGATGTCCCTTGGCGTCATGCTGAATGTCATAGCCGTTTTCGAGGACAGCAATCTCCGTGTCGGGATCGATTCGCCGGATTAACAGCGCCTCATAAATGTTCTTCGGGCGGAGATTCTCCATCGGCTGGTCGGTGCTCAGCGCCGTTACCTGGTCTTTGCCGACCACAAACTTGTTCTTGGGAGGAATCCAGAGCTTGAAATCGCGTCCGTCGCTGACCATGTCGAACGCTGTCGTGCGCACGATGGGCATCAGCCCGGTCATGTGCAGCCAGTCCGGTTTTCGCGCCAGCACGTAGCCGCGAATTTCCTTGTAGTCGGTGACGTGCCCCTTCTTGATGCCGCCGGCGGAGCTGTCAATGTCGACGGTCGCCTTCAGCGACTGAATGGCGTCGGCTTGCTGGTTGATGCTGTCGATCAGCCCCTGTTGCGAGGATTCCTTGAGAGGGACCTTGGAGTACTGGTCTTCCACCGGACGTGTTCGGAACAGACAGCCCGTGGCGGGCAGCAGTCCCAACAGTAAGATTACGGCCCAAATGCGCGAGCTACGTCTCATGAATTTATAAAGATGCCCCTGCGAACATTTGAGTATATCGCGTCCAAAAGGGTTCAAAACCGTAACTACTTGGTTTGCAAAGGGAGTACGGGTCGAAAACGGTCATTTAAGGGCGGATCAGGTGTCGAATCGAGGGTGCCCCATCCCTCGTCTCGTCGACCTTTTGCGGAGACAGAGCCTGCCCTGAGTAGGGCCGAAGGGATGGGGATTTTGACTTCGTATTTCGAGAGAAAACGAAACCGGGTGCGTACCCGCTTACCAAAGGCGGCATCACCATCGTCAGGTCTGTCCTCGAACCTCTATCGTCTAAACTGACGCTACCGTGCGAAAGATTCTCTGGCTTTTCCTCATCGCGATCGTCGCAGGGGGATCCTGGTTCGCCTGGGCCCTGATGACGCCGGTTGAGCCGTCGGGCCAGACGTTTGTCATGCTGCGCCCGGGATTCTCCACCCGCCGCATCGCCCTCGAACTGAAAAACGCTGGTGTCATCCGCAGCGAGGAAGCCTTCATCCTCTGGCACTATTACCATCACGGACGATCGCTCAAGGCCGGGGAATATCTTTTCGACAAGCCTGCCAACATCATCGACATTCAGAAGCGCCTTCGCCGCGGCGACGTTTATTTTCACACCGTAGTCGTCCCGGAAGGCTTCACCATGTTCGACATCGCGCGCGCCATTGAAGCTGCCGGACTCGGCCCCGCTGAAGATTTTCTGAAAGTCGCGCAGTCGGATACCTCGCTGATTGCCGACATCGCGCCCAACGCCCATTCCCTCGAGGGATACCTTTTCCCCGACACATACCAGTTTTCCCGCATGATGACCACGCATGAAATGGCGGCCGCCATGGTCAAGCAATTCCGTCAGGTGGCAACGCAGATCGGGCTTCTCGCGAATTCGAGTTCGGTAGCCGCGGAAGGAACCGCGGAAAGCGTCGCCGCTCGACCTTTGTATGAAGTCGTGACCATGGCCTCGATCGTGGAGAAAGAAACTTCAGTTCCGGAAGAGCGCCCCGAAGTGGCCAGCGTCTACTACAACCGTCTGGCTAAACGCATCGCTCTCGATGCCGACCCGAGCATCATCTATGCGGAGCTTCTTGCGGGAACATACCAGGGCGCGCTCCACCACGCCGACATGAGCTTCTCTTCGGCCTATAACACCTACCGCAATGCCGGCCTGCCTCCGGGGCCGATCGCCAATCCCGGACGCAGCTCCCTCGAAGCCGCTATGCACCCGGCGCAAACCGACTTCTACTATTTCGTCGCCGACGCCCAGGGCCATCACCGCTTCGCCCGCACCATCGAAGAACACAACAAGAACGTGGACGCCTACCGCAAAGCCATGCGCGGTCATTAGAGTCTTAATGTGGGACAGTCGCCTTCTGCTGTCCGCGGAGCGCAACTCCGTGCTGGCATGTGACAACGGCCGACCAAAACCTATTTCCCCTGAACGCATCAAAACCGCGAGCACTCTAAGGCAGGCACCAGTGCAGCCTGGGCTTCTCACTCCGCTCTGCTAACCGCTCGCGCTCGTTCCCTTCGTCCGCTCCAGCGCCTTCAGGACCTCATCCACCGGCGATCGATCGCTCTGGCTCTCTCCCTTGAAGATGTAGCGGATGCGGCCATCCCGATCGATCACCAGCGTCGCCGGATGCGCGATGTCCCAGGCATCGACTCCAATCCGGTGATACACGCCGTAGACCTTGACGACGGTGCGGTCCTCGTCCAGCAGAAAAGGAAACGGCATCGGGTGCGACTGTAGATATTTCTCCGGCTCCCACATGCCGTCGCGCTTCTCCGCCGCAATGCTAGCCAGAGTTGCTCCGGCCTGCCAGACTGCAGTACTCATTTTCGCGAGCTCGGCCATGCGCCGTCGGCAGTTCGGACACCAGGTGCCGCGCAGAAATTCCAGCACGACCGGGCCCCGCGCCGTTGCTGCCGATAAGGAAAATGTCTCACGCGTATTCGCCGAACGCAGTCTGAAGTCCGGCGCCGTGGACCCGATCCCGAGGGTCTCCGTTATGTTCTTCATGTCGAAAGTACGCACTCGCGGAGCGCCGCGGATTGCCGGCTCTCGCCTCGACAGACGAACATCGGTAACCCGCCGGGGGTTACCGCCTATAATCGCCCGGTGAGTCCAGACGAAAAAAGGAACTCGCGGCGCGTTCTCGGCCTCGACGTCGGCGCACGGCGTATCGGAGTGGCCATATCGGACCCCCTCGGTATCACCGCGCAAGGCCTTGAAACCCTGCACCGCAAGAACAAGAAATACGATCTCCAATTCCTCAACCGCGTCATCCGCGAATACGATGTCCAGGAAATCGTGGTCGGCCTGCCTCTGCGCATGAGCGGAGCCGAGGGCATCCAGGCCGGAAAAATACAGGAGTTCGCCGAAGATCTGCGCAAGCGTTTCAAACTACCGGTCCACCTTTGGGACGAGCGCCTCACCTCCGCCGAGGCCAACCGCCTGCTCCGCGAAACTGACCTGTCCATCGAAAAGCGCGGCAAAGCCGTCGACCGGATGGCCGCGATCTTGATCCTTCAGGGCTGGATGGAAAACCGCGCGTTATGACGTTAACGCCGGAGTTACTCCGAACAAATGTTTTATCGTTCTAACCCAAATACGCAGGCTAATTATCAACAACTTACAGTGAAGCACCCGCTATCGGCGGGCCCCAGCTTGCCTTCCCGTCTCCCGAGGAGTAGCATATTTGTAGTAGTTTTCAGCGCTTCTCCCCTCGAACCCTTCGCCTTCTGGTGTCCGAATTATGAGCGGTACCGATCTAAATTTCCACATCGGCGACAAGGTCGTATACCCCAATCATGGGGTCGGCATCATTGAACAGATCGCCAGCCGGTCCATCGGTCCGACCGTGGAGAAGTTCTACCTGCTCCACATCAAGGCCAGCAGCCTGAAGGTGATGGTCCCTTGCCAGAACGCCGGCAGCGTAGGACTGCGCCGCGTCGTTCGGAACGGCGAGGTCCAGAAGGTGCTGGACTTGCTGTCCATTGGCGAAAATGGCGGCAACGGAGACTGGAAAGACCGCTTCAAAGAAAACTCCGACCGCATGCGTACCGGATCGCTGCTCGAAGTCGCCAGCGTTCTGAAGAGCCTGATCGCTCTTCACCAGGCGAAGCCGCTTTCCTTCCGCGAAAAGAAAATGCTCGAGCGCGCCCGCTACCTCCTGGTCAGCGAGCTGGCTATGGCCCGCAATTGCGAAGAGACCAAGGTCGAAGAGCTCCTCACCCTCACGCTCGCCAAGTGCAACCTCCGCTTCCCCGAAGCTTCAGAATTCCAGGCGTAAGTTCAGAAAGTCAGGGGCCAGGGATCGGTGCTCTTTGCCCCCGTGGTGAAAGCTTTTGAGTTAGCGATTCGGAGCCGCGCATTCCTGCGCCCGTCGCATCAGCAAATCCCTCTCGCGCGCATTTCGCGTCATCGATGCTGCCGTCTCGAACTCGGCACGAGCCTCGTCCAAGCGGCCGAGTTTCTTGAGCAAATCGCCACGAACGCTCGGCAGCAGATGGTATCCGCGCAGCGCCGGATCATCGAGCAGTACGTCGACCAACGCCAGCCCAGCCGCGGGCCCGGAAGCCATCCCCACAGCGACCGCACGATTTAATTCGACGACGGGAGATGGCGCGACTTCCGAGAGATCCGAATAGAGCCGCGCAATCTGCGCCCAGTCCGTTTCGCCGGCGGTCGTGGCTCGTGCGTGACAAGCCGCAATCGCGGCCTGGATCGCATACGTCCCGCGCATCCCGCCAAGATGTTCGATCCGTTCGATCGCAGCCAGGCCGCGGCTGATCAACAAGCGGTCCCATTTCCCGCGGTCCTGGTCGAGCAGCAGGATCGGTTCTCCGGACGGACCCACGCGAGCCTTCGAGCGCGACGCCTGAATCTCCATCAGAGCGACCAACCCAAACGCCTCCGGCTCATTCGGAACCAGACCTGAAAGAATTCGCCCCAGCCGCAACGCCTCTTCGCACAGTGCGGGTCTCAGCCAGTCATCGCCGGCAGTCGCCGAATAGCCTTCATTGAAGATGAGATAGATGACCTGCAAAACCGATGAAAGTCGGGCCGTGAACTCGGCGCCGCGTGGCACTTCGAAAGGAACATGCGCTTCCGATAAAGTTCGCTTGGCGCGAACAATTCTCTGTGCAATGGTGGCTTCCGCGACCAGATGCGCGCGGGCGATCTCGTCGGTGGTCAGACCGCCCAGCAAACGCAAGGTAAGTGCAACGCGCGCATCGGTCGAAAGCACTGGATGGCAGGCGATAAAGACCAGCCGCAAGAGATCATCGCCGATGTCGTCATCCATGGCAGCCGCCAGGTCGGGCACCGTGTTTTCCCGCTCGGTAAGTTCGCGGCCAAGTTCTTCGTGTTTGCGGTCGATGAGTTCGTTGCGGCGGAAGAAGTCGATCGCACGGTGTTTCGCGGTCGCCATGAGCCAGGCTCCCGGATTGTCCGGGATACCTGACTTCGGCCACTGTTCAAGTGCAGCGACGAGGGCATCCTGGGCAAGTTCCTCGGCCCGGCCCACGTCGCGCACGATTCGCGTGAGGCCTGCGATGAGGCGGGCGGCCTCGATCTTCCAAACCGCCTCAATCGCGCGATGAGTCTCGGTAGTCTCCACAACCACCGATCACATCATTTCTATCGCTTCAGCGCAACCGCTGCCGCCTCTTGGCAAGACGCCACACTCGGATCTGCAGCGTTGTGCTCGTAGACTTGGCGCAGTTCGCACTCGCCCTCTCCAGCCACTTTGAGAAAATCTTTGGCAAGCTGGATAGCTTCCGCTTTGGAATTCGCCTTCAGAATGGCGAAGCCGCCCACGACCTCTTTCGCCTCAGTGAATGGCCCGTCGGTAACACTCAAATTGCTGCCGGTTCGCCGCACGCGCGCGCCCAGCGCCGAAGGCAGGCAACCTTCGGTCGCCACCAGCCAGCCCTTCTTCATTCCCTCCTCGATCAGCTTGCCCATGGCTTCCATTTCCTCCTGGCTGGGAGGGGTGGTCCGTTCTGCCGCCTTATAGATGCTTAGGAATTTCATCGCGTCTCCTCGTTAAGTTCACTCACTTTTGTTTTGCTGGGGCGCTGGATCCCGGTGCCATTGGCTTCCCATATCCGCGCTCTATCTATACGTCGAATGGGAAATCCCCGGTTCGACACTCAATTTAGAAAAAAGATTATTTTTTCCCGGCGGTCTGTTCGCGCAGATTCTCGCCCTGCTTCGTCAATTCAGGAGTCAGATTCTCGCCGAAATCCGCCGCTTCGAATACCGGACGAATCTCGACCTCTTCACCTTCCTCAAATGGAGCTCGCTTGGCCCACTCCACGGCCTCTTCCATCGATCGCACCTGCCACAGCCCATAGCCGGCAATGAGTTCCTTGCTCTCCGTGAATGGACCATCGATTACGGTGCGCTTCTCGCCCGTGAACTTGACCCGCTTGCCGTGCGAACTCGCCTTCAGCCCGTCGCCTCCTAGCAGAATCCCTGCCTTTACCAGCTGCTCGTTGTATTCCATCATCTTCATGAGGCCCTCTGTGCTGGGAAGAACGCCCGCCTCGGACTGCTTACTCGCCTTTACGATGACCATGACTCGCATTGTGGTTTCTCCTGGTGTTGGTTTGAGGCTGGGCTTGAAAACCCCTCAGTCCAGCCTCTATATAAACGTCGAACGAGGAGACGCTCAATCGACAGACGAACGTCCGGATATTTGACCGGAAATTTGAAGCGAGGTCCAGCCGCCCGGAATCAAGGAGAAGCTGGGAAGAAATCTGACTGCGAAAATGAGCAGTCAGTGGGCATTAGGAACTCCCAAGGGGCGCAAAAAGGAAGCCCAGGACGGAAGTCCCGGGCAAATTGGAAAAATCTCAACGAGTTCCGCGGGGGACGGCGCTGACGGTCAATTTCTCACCGGTGCGGATCGAATTCCACTTTCACCGTTAGTGTTTCGTCCGACCCGGCTGGCACGTACTTCCATTGCTTGATGGCCTTCATCGTGGACTGCCCGAGAATCGGACTTCCGCCCAGCAGCTTCGCGCTCTTTACAGCCCCGTTGGGCGCGACAACGACTTCCACGCGCACGACCCCGCCGATGTAGAGCTTCTTCAGAGCGTCGGGATAGTCGGGATCGACCCGGCTGAGAACCTTTCGCTCGTCGGACGCGCTGGTTTCGTAGCTCTGCGCACGCGCCTCTCGGACCGAAACCCCGAACAGCAGAAGCACTGCCAACATCAAGACGTACCCGCCATGACCCGGCCGGCGGATTGCGTCTAAGCATTTCGACATGATTGCATCCCTCGCGATCCCGTTACGGCAATTCCAGACTCAACTGATAAACCTCTTGCGTGCTGCGGTCGCGCACGAACATCCACGAACCATCCGGCGCGCGCCCGCTCCAAATGCCCAGCGCGCCCATATAGCGGTCCAATGCTTCCAACACAAAGACCGGCTCGGCCTGGTTCTCTCCGACCTTCACCCGCCGGATCGATTCCGCGTCATCCACAAGATCGTCGAAGTACAGATACTTGCTGTCCGCCGACCACACCGGATAGTTCACCGATCCCGCAGCCGTAATCCACTTCGACCATTTCAGCGTTTCAAAATCGAAGAGCAGCAACGCTGTGTTATCGGGAGAAAGCGCAGCGATGTACCGCCCATCCGGCGACCACCTCGGGCTAAACAGCCCTTGCGATCCCGGCACCGTCTCCGTCTTGTGGCTCTTGAAGTCGAGAACGCGGATGCTCAAGCCTCCCGCATCGTGGGCAAAGTCTCCAAACATCAGCTTTGATCCATCCGTCGACCAGTTGGCATCGATCTGGCTGCCGGCTTCCTGCACCACTTCTTCCGGCGTTCCGCCCTGCGACGGCACCAGGTACAGCTTCCACGACTCGCCCGGTTTCAGGCTGACGTATGCAATTTGATTCTGATCCGGCGACCATTTCGGCAGCGCCGCTCGCTCGCCGGGAGCAGTCAGTTGCAGCCGGTCCGAGCCGTTGGCTCGCGCCCGCCACAACGTTCCGTCCGGAATCGCGACGTACGTCACCCACTTGCCGTCTTTGGAAAAATCCAGATCGGTCGCCGAGATTCCCGCAATTACCGGAACGAATTTCTTCTTGCCCGGCAGATACTTCACCACTTCCACCGTGGGCTGAACTCCGATCGCCCAGATGTTTTTGCTGTCGCGAGCCGACGAAGCGTTTCCGAACGACATGGGTCCGGCGGTCAACGGGACTGGCGCCGCATCCGATTCCGACAACGCCCACAACGCCGTCACCACCGACGTCGTATTCGGCATCGTTTCGCTCGCCTGAAAAATGTAGTAGTGCCCATCGGGCGTCCAGCTTCCACAGCACGCCGTCGTCTTGAACGGCCAATCGCCCAGCAACGCGTGCGGATGCGATCCATCCCGCCCGACTTCCCACAGCGCGGTCGTATTCAGTTCCGTATCGCTGACCGTGAACCGGAGCCTCGTTCCATCCGGCGAAAAGTGAATCGCGAATACCGATCCGCTCGCCGTATACAGCGGATGCGCCTCGCCGCCGTTCGCGCTCGACACGTAGAGCACCGAACCCTTCGCGAACGCCAGCTGTTTTCCGTCCGGCGACCAGCTCGCGTCCCGGCCCGTCAGCTCGCCTACCCGTTCCGGAGCGCCAGCCGCTACCGGCAGCGTCCAGAATTCGCTATCGCCCGACTTCGATTTCGAGGAGACCAGCAGCTTCGAGTGATCCGGCGATAAATCCAGCGCCTGCAAATTCGACAATGAGCTCGCCACCAGCGAACGGTCGGCGCCCGGCAACGCCACCTTGGCAATCACGCGATCCGACGCGGGCAACTCCGTCACATAGAGCTCCGAGCTGTCGGCGAGGAGGTTGGACTTACGGTAGCCGTCGTGCGTGACCTGCGTGATGGCGGTAACTCTCGGCACCGGCCCCGACGCCGCACCCCGCACCATGTTCCCCTGATAGGTGCCGGCCAGAACGATCATCGCGAAAATCGTGATGACCGCCAGCACCAACCGGATCTTAAGATCCGACATTTCTTGATGTTTATTGCGCATACTTCGATGTTAGGGCGCAAGATTCCCTCCAAGAATCGAAAATACATTCTGGAGATTACGGGGGTAATCTCCGGCGATCAGCCTAAAAACGCCGTTTTCACGAAGAATGTGTCGCTCCGAGCGTAGCGAGGAATCTGCTCCCCGCGCGGGCCGGAACGCTGGACCGGGGTTTATAATGTTTCAAGCCTTGCCGTCGATCCGGCCGCTAGTAATCCATGACAGACGCAATCAAGAAGAAATTGCAGGAAGAGATCAACGCGCTCGAACACGAGTTGATCCATGAACTTCCGAAGGAAATCAAGAAGGCCGCTGCGCTCGGCGACCTCAGCGAGAACGCCGAGTATCACATGGCTAAGCAGCGCCAGGAGTTCGTCAAGGCGCGCGTCCGCCAGCTTGGCAAGCGCCTCGCCGATCTGTCGATGGTCAACATGAACAACATTCCCCACGACAAAGTGGGACTGGGCTCGACCATCAAGGTTTACGACAGCACCAAAGAAGAAGAGATCGAATACAAGCTGGTGACCAGCGAGGAATCTGACGTAGCCACGGGCAAGATTTCGACCACCAGCCCCATCGGCCGCGCTCTGCTTAATAAGAAAGTAGGAGACGAAGCCGTTGTCGTCACGCCCAACGGCAAGCGCACGCTGGAGATCCTGAAGCTCAGTACCATCCACGACGAAATAGGAGACGCGCCCAAAGAAGCACAGGCGTAAGCCGACTACCAAATTCATGAACCACAAAGGACACGAAGTTACACGAAGGAAGAAATTGAAAGTTTTTCCTTCGTGTAACTTCGTGTCCTTCGTGGTTAAAGTTCCATCCTTGCGGCCACGAGGTCCCCAATGAGCGTCTCCTGGACCTCCGCTTTCGGACGCGGCTGCGGAGTCCTTCTCGACACCATCGTCCGCTGGCTGGCGCTCTCCCGTATCAATCCCAACGTCCTCACCTTCATGGGATTGCTCGTGAACACCTGGGCAGCGATCCTGTTCGGCTCGGCCAACGCCAACAACCAGAAGCGCATGTTCATCTACGCCGGTCTGGTCATCATCTTCTCCGGCTTCTTCGACTTGGTCGACGGACAGGTCGCCCGCGCCACGAACAGAGTCACCCGCTTCGGAGCGTTTTTCGACTCCGTCGTCGATCGCTATAGCGACGCCAGCCAGTTTCTGGGATTGTTAGTTTTCTACGCCCGCGGCGGACGCTTCTTCTGGGTCGTCCTCGCCGCCTTCGTCATGATCAGCTCGATCATGGTCAGCTACACCCGAGCGAGAGCCGAGAGCCTGATCGGATCCTGCCGCGTAGGTTTCATGGAACGCCCCGAACGCCTGGTCTTAGTGATCCTCGGAGCCTTGTTCAACCGCATGGCCCCAGTCCTCTGGGTGATCGCCGTCCTGAGCACGATCACAGTAATCCACCGCATGCGCTACACCTGGACCAGAACCCAAGACCCGCCAGTAAGCCTGAGCTCCGGCCAAGCCGCGTAGTCTCGCTGCTCGGTATTCTTGCCATCCTGAGCGCAGCGAAGGACCCCCATGCATGCGGAAGCGCCTCCAAAGTTGCGAGGCGTTCTTCCCGTCCCGCCAGAAGTTTACCTCGGTGTTTGAATTTCCAATACCAAACCACCGGCAGCTGCTGCGTCCGCCACCTCGCCAAATTCACTCTGGTGCTGATTTCTCTCGCCGATTGTGGTAACCATCTCCAGGTGCGTACCGGGGGGAAATTGCGCGAGCTTCTCCTTGAGGCCGGCCATTCCCTTGCCGCTATACCATCCCACGGTATAGCTCAGCGTTCCGTCGGGCCACCAATTGAGGGTCAAGGAATAGTCGCCGCGTCGAATCTCCGCGAGCTCGCCGTCCAATTCCGGCTGCATTTGCGAACTGCTGATGTCTTTCAACTTTTCAACGCTATCCGCGGTTACGAACCAAGCGTGTCCACTCACGATTGCCTGGGTTAATACTTGCTCTAGCCTCGTCTCACGCTGCAGATCCTGATTTGGAAGACTCGTCTGCCCAATGCCGGACTGATTCGGTGGTTTCATTTCGCTTTCGTGCAGCTTCTCCATCCGTTTCCACAGAGGGGCCTCAGCTTTGCTCGATCCATACTTTCCGAGAGCTTCGGCCGAATCGGTGGTGACCTCGAGCGAAGTATCGTTCAGAGCGCTAGTCGCAATTGATTCAATCTTGGACAAGCGAACACCCTCACCAAGTGAGCTGAACAGAGACATGTAACAACCGGTCTTCTGCCTCCGGCTCAAGGCATCTCGAACCTCAGAGATGCCGTACTCGGGACTCACACGCAGAAAATAGCGCAGCATTTCTCCTTGAGGGTTGCAAGCCCATTCACCGCGCCGCGGTTCGTATACCCCTCTGACCATGGGCAGCCCGTGCGAACTTGCATATCTAGAGACGAGTTGAAAACTGAGGTCGGACCCGGCACCGCCTTGCAGGTTCGCAATCAGCGTTTGATCCAACTGCGGCAGTTCGTGATCGGGAAGCATCCCTAAGACACCGATGTCGATGTCGCCTTTCGGAGATGCTACCTCGCGTAGAATCAATTCCCGCCCCTGGTCCGGTGCCAATTCGTAAATGCGTCGCAACGCTGCTCCGCGATCAGGCTTCTCTAGATCGTGGTTCCGGTTCGGCTCTCCTGCAACGATCGCTCGCAGCACAGGCAGAAACTCCGAGCCGCCGACCTGCTCCCACCGGTACTGGATGAGTTCGTTACGTTTTCGTATGGGAAGGGAATCCCACGATGCCAGCAATAATTGGCGTAATTGAGCGATTGCAGCCGGACTTAACGTCGAGTCTGACTGCAACAATTCGCTTACCGAAACCGCTCTGGCTCTCCCGGTCTTGCTTTGCAACACAGCGGCCGCCTCAGACATATAACCGGATACGTGCTTCTCCATGGCCGCGTCGTAGGCGGCTCTCGCTTTGTTCCACGCCTCCTGATTCTGCTGGTCATAAATCGGCAGACGCATCTTGGGATCTGATTGCAGTTCCAATGTCGCCAGATTTTGGATGAAGTCTTGCGTTACCGGGTGCTGCGGATCTTTCAGTGCGGATCTCATGGCACTAATCACGATGGAACGAAACGGCGAGCCATACAGACCGAACTTCAGATCCCACCCGAACGGCTGGTCATTACTGGACCAGAAACGACGAGCGATTTCTCGAGTCGAAGCTTCGGATCCAAGAAATCGTAAGACTCTGGCCGCGTGCTTTGCCTCCTCTCCAGAGGGAGAGGATGAGTCGAGCGCATGCTCTGCAGCAGCTAGTTGTTCCGCCTGCCAGGCGGGCTCGGCCTTTACCACCTGAAATTCGACCTCGTTCGATCGTATCGGCACCGGCCGTGCCCCCGGGGCGTAGGGACCGTCCTCGGAAGGAATGACCACGCGATGACCTTCAATGCTCAGCCTGTATGATCCAACCGGTAAAGTTAGCCACTCGTTCAACTCGAGACTGACGGAGAACGGCCGAGAACCCGGATCGAGTTCTGAACTGAGTCCACCGCCCATAAATCCCCCTATTCCGTTGAAATAATCGGCGACCGGATCCTCACCGCTTGCCGGATTAAGACAGAACTCTTCGGTTCCGACCAAGCGCCCGCTGCGGTCGTACCCGCGCGTGCTCAGGCTGTACTTCTTCTCCTGGGTTGACGAGTACTCCGCAGTCAGCGCAATGATTTCGCCTTCTCGAAAGATGGTTTGTCCATTGTTCAGGGATAGTCGTAGGGTCAGATCAGCGGGACCATCTGCCGTTGCACATGGGTGCGGCCCGTCTTGAGCAGCAGCAATCGGGCCAGCCAAGAAGGCCAACAAGAGAAAGAAATATCGGATAGAAGAAGTAAAATTCGGCAGATGCATTGGGCTCCTCATCAAACGCGACTCGGCCCAACCGCTAACATCTGTTTGCTTAGACGCTCTGTACGTTCCGAATGGTGCCCGGCAGGAATAATTTATCGAATAACGGATTGCCCACGTCTCATCTGCCACAAAAGTTCCCAAAGGACTGACGTGTCTGCTGTGCCGAGGCGGTGCTATCCTATCCCGTCGCATCACACTCCTAAGGACGCTCCTTGCCCACTGATCCCGTTCTGGTCGTTCATGGCGGCGCCTGGGCCATGCCCGATGACATGGTCGACGCCCACCTTCGCGGCGTGAACAATGCGCTGGCGGCGGGATGGCGCGTGCTCGAGCGCGGCGGCTCGTCGCTCGACGCCGTCGAGGAGGCCGTCGTCATCATGGAAGACGACGAGACCTTCGACGCCGGACGCGGTAGCTTTCTGAATCGCGACGGAAAAGTCCAGCTCGACGCCCTCATCATGGATGGTGCCACACTTCGCGCCGGCGGCGTGGGATGTGTCGAGCGCCTGCGCAATCCAGTCCGCGCCGCGCGCAAGATTCTCAGCGAGAGTCCGCACGTTTATTTCGTCGGCGAAGGCGCGGAAAAATTCGCTGCCGAGCACGGCGTTGCGCTTTGCAAGAATGAAGATCTGATCATCCCGCGCGAAGTCGAGCGGCTGCGCGCCTATCAGGCCGCGCAAGCCGAGTTGAAGCAAACCGGTGCAAAGCCGGACGGCAACGACTTGTTCGCGCCCTCCGATCACGATCCAACCATCTCGCACGATACTGTCGGCGCGGTCGCGCTCGATCGCGACGGCAACATCGCCGCCGCCACGTCCACCGGAGGCACGCTGAACAAGGCTCCCGGACGCCTCGGCGATTCTTCCCTGATCGGATGCGGTTGCTACGCCGACAATCTCAGCGCTGCAGCCTCGACCACTGGATGGGGCGAGCCCATCATGAAGCTGGTGCTCGCCAAGTGGACCGCCGACCGCATCTCCGCCGGAAACCTGCCCGAATGGTCGGCACAGGAAGCGATGAACTACCTGAAGCAGCGCGTCAACGGACACGGCGGCATCATCGTTCTCAACCCCGAAGGCCACATTGGCATTGCGCACAACACGCCGCGCATGGCCTGGGCGTACAAGACCGTCAAGAAGCAAGAAGCAGGCGTCGTGCGCGAGAACTAACTGGGTCTCAACAGGCGGAGTGAAACTCCGCCCGCCCTTTTGCACGAAAGTCACATCGCAATGCCCGGCCGAAACGTTGCCCTTCTTTCATTTCCCCAGACGAGCGGCGCAAACGACGAACGACGAATGACCAACGACCCCAGTCATTACCTCGGTTAATATTCTCTGACCCCGATTCATGCTGTAATCGCCGCGGATGACATCCACCAGGAAATGTCCGAACTGCGGGCTCGATCTCACTGACACCACGGCATCGGCCTGCCCGATGTGCGCCACCGGGATCGTGCCCCGGCGAAGCACAAAAATCTGGATCGTCGCTGTTATTCAGATCGCCGCTTCTAGTGTGTTCATGGTGGTGTTCCGGTTTCCGAAAATCATGATCGTGGTCTTCGCCGGCATGATCATCATCGGCACGGTATTGTCTTCCTGGGCAAAAACGAGGCCGGTTCCCATCCCCGGGCCACCAAAGCCTTTTTCGCATCCCATTTTGTTTCGCTTCGCCAGTCTCGGTATCGCAATCTGCGCGCTCGCGATCGTCTGCTTCCTGATTTTCGGATCGGTGATATTCCTGAACTCGTGGATGCGCTGGCATCTGTATGAAGGGCAGCCCTACCGCCGTACCAACTTTCAGGTCGCACAAGTCCACTTCAAAAGAGGAAAGAAGGGCAGTGTCGATCTCTCCGCCAACGGCACTGTTGAAGGCAGTCCCGAGCGGATGAACCTGAGTCCCTATGTTCACGCGCCGGTGCACAACGAGGGCGAGCTTTCCTTGCTGGTTCCCGCGGAAACAATAATCCCAATCTATTTCTTCCCTAATCTGAAAGGACGCCCTCGGGTTCAGCTTGATAACGGCGTGCCGCCAGCGGAAGAGGGTCACCGTGCTGCAATCGATGCGATGCAATACGGCCTGCTTGGTCTGGTGGTGAGCGCCGGCGTCTTATTCCTGCTCTTGCGCGTGCGGCGTTACTGCTACCTCGAATCCTGACATCCTCCGCGTTGGAGCCCTTCTGCTCCTTGACAGTCGCTGAGCCGTAAGGCAATATTCAACCGTTTCAATAGGCCGGATTGAACGATTTTCCGGCACCAATGCCCTCGTCTCCCCGTGATGGTCGCGAGGGATGCCTATCGCCTTTCCGGGAGCAATACCATGGTTTCTCCGCAGCACCGGCCCGCCCGCACTCTTCTTGTCGTTGTGTTTTTCTGTTTCGCCGCGGTTTCGGCACACGCGGCCGGCAGCTACATTCGCGTAAACCAGATCGGCTACGAAGCTGGACATCCCGCTCGCGCCTTTCTGATGACGACCACGGTGCTCAGCGATTCGAGCTTCAGCATCGCCGACTCAACCGGGCAAACCGCAGTGTCAGGCACGGTTGGCGCCCTGCTCGGGACGTGGGGGACTTTCTACGTCTACCCGATCGATTTCACATTGAGCAAGCACGACAGCTATACGATCACCGTGAGCCACGGAGTCGTGGCCACATCGTCTTCCTTCCGCGTCGACGCGCCGGAAAATTTGTACACCACGCCGCTCGCCAACAATCTTTACTTCTACGAAAACGAGCGCGATGGCGCCGACTTCATTCCAACTCCTCTGCGCACCGCAGCCGGACATCTGAATGATGCGAATGCCGCGGTCTACGGCTCACCTGTGTTCGATGACAACGACAACATGATCGGCGCGCTCAATCCGACCGGAGCGGCCATCGACGCGGAAGGTGGCTGGTGGGATGCCGGCGATTATCTGAAATTCGTCCAGACCCACAGCTACGTCGTGGCCTTAATGCTGATTGGCGCGCGCGATTTTCCCAGGCAGATGGGCAATCGTTCAATGTCCGACTTTACCTCCGAAGCGCGTTTCGGCCTCGACTGGCTGTTGAAGATGTGGGACGACTCGAGCCGCACTCTTTACTACCAGGTCGGCATCGGCACTGATTTCGAGAGTTTCGATTACCTCAGCGATCACGACATATGGCGACTGCCGCAGGTTGACGACACCTACGCCGGTAAAGATCCCGTATTCCAATACATTCGGCATCGCCCCGTCTTCCAGGCTGGCCCGGCCGGATCGCGGATCAGTCCCAACCTTGCCGGACGCCTTGCCGCCGATTTCGCGGAATGCTTCCAGACATTTCAGCAGACCGAGCCAAAGCTGGCGCGGAGATGCCTGCTCAACGCCGAGCACATTTTCGATTTGGCCGATACCTCGTTCTCCGGAACTTTGCTGACCACCGCTCCTTATGATTTCTATCCCGAGAGCGCGTGGACTGACGACCTTGAACTCGGCGCAACCGAACTCTACTTCGCTCTCCGCCAATGCGCCGAGTGTCTGGACTTGCCCCACTCCGATCCGAATCACTATCTGCAACTGGCGGCGCATTGGGCGCACGCTTACATCACCGGCCCCAACGACGCCACCGACACGCTCAATCTTTATGACGTGAGCGGCCTCGCGCACTTTGAGCTGTATCGCGCGATCGAGTCGGCGGGAAGTCCGACCGGTCTTGCCGTCACCAAGGAGCAACTCGTCAATGACATCGCGAAGCAGATCGCGAAATCCGTAAGCAATAACGCCGGCGATCCGTTCGGTTTCGGCCTGCCCTGGGGCACCTACGACAGCATCGCGCATGGCGCCGGGCTTTCCGTCATGGCCTCGGAATACAACTATCTGCGCCACAACGATGACGCCGCCAATGCATCTCGCCGCTGGCTGGGAAACATCTCCGGCGCAAATGCCTGGGGGGTGACCTTCACCGTCGGCGACGGCGACACGTTCCCTGACTGCATGCAGCATCAGGTCGCCAACATCGTTGGATCGACCAACGGCCAGCCGCCAATACTCGCAGGCGCGGTCGTCGAAGGCGCGAACAGTTTCGCGACCTACGGTTTTCTCGATGGGATGGTGAACTGTCCGACGGTCCGGGGTGATGTCTACAAAAAGTTCAATGGCAACGGCGCCGTCTACAAAGACAATGAGCAGTCCTACTCGACCGACGAACCGGCGATCGATCTGACGGCCACGTCATTCCTGATGTACGCGTGGCGAATTGCCGGAGGGCCGGGAGAAAAGCGGTAGCTTTTGGAAGTGTTCCCTCCGGCAGACCTGCGTCATCCCGAAGGCGCGCGCTTTTACCAGCGCGCCGAGGGATCTCGCGCGCAGAGCAACAATCTCTCCCTCACAAATAGAAGAAGAAGTCCGAGAAGCCCCCACGCCAGATCCCTCGCTCCGCCTGAAAAACGGCTCCGCTCGGGATGACGCATGAAGGTGGAGCGGCACCCTTCACTTGGAGTGTCAAATCGAGGACGCTGCGTCATCCCGAAGGCGCGCGCTTTTTACCAGCGCGCCGAGGGATCTCGCGCGCACAGCAACACTCTCTCCACTCAGCATGACGCGATTGAAAAACTTACAGCCACCCCTTCGTTCTCGCGATCCGCGCCGCCTCGACGCGATTACCCGCCCCTAGTTTGCTGATCGCTTCCGATAAATAATTCCGCACGGTGCCGTCGGATAGCCCCAGCTCGCCGGCGATATCCCCGCTGGCCATGCCCTCACCGGCCAGCCGCAACACCTGCCGTTCACGGTCGGTGAGCGGATCCATTTCCGCCCACGCTTCCGTGGCGAGTTCCGGATGGATCACGCGCAATCCCTGATGCACGCGACGGACAGCGTCGGCCAGTTCTTCCGCGCGCATATCTTTCAGCAAGTATCCGGAGGCGCCGGCTTCGAGCGCGCGGCGCAAGTATCCCGACCGCGCAAAGGTTGTGACGATGACGACGCGCGTTCCCGTCTTCCTTCGCTTCAATTCGGCCGCGACATCGAGCCCGCTCATGTGGGGCATCTCGATGTCGGTGATGAACACGTCGGGCTTGTGCGTGAGCACCGCATCCAGCGCGTCTTTGCCGTTGGGCGCTCTGGCGACGACCGAAATGTCGCCTTCAATTTCCAGCAGCGCCGCCAGCGCGCCGAGCACCATCCCCTGATCTTCGGCGAGAACTACCCGGATCGTTTTGCGATTTTCCTTCGAGGTGGGATTCAATTTTCAGAACCCTGTTTGACGGCAACTGCTTCTTTCAACGGCAGTGTGATGGTCAGGGTCGTGCCCGATTTGTTGGTACGTTCCAGCGTACCTCCGAGCATCTCGACGCGCTCCCGCATGCCGCGCAATCCGTTACCTTCGGCGCCGGAACCGCCAAGCCCATCGTCCTGGATCTCCAGCCGGCAGGAACCGTTCTGTTGATCCAGACGCATACGGCAACTGTGGGCCTGCGCGTGGCGCACGACGTTGGTCACGGCCTCGCGCACGGCGAGCGAAAGCACGCCCTCCTGGACGGCGGGAATTTTCATCGTGGTCGCGGCATCGCACTGCACCGTCAGGCCGGCGGTCTCGAGAGTAGTTTTCGCCTGCGCCAGTTCGGCTGCTAATCCCTTTGCGCGGTATCCGCGAATCGCGTCGCGGACATCGGTCAACGCCTGGCGCGAGATCTCCTCCACTTCGCGAATCTCTTTCCCCGCCCGCGCAGGATCGCGATCAATCAGTTTGCCGGCCAGTTCCGATTTCAACGTGATCACCGACAGCGTGTGACCCAACACATCGTGCAGGTCGCGCGCAATGCGCTCGCGCTCGGCAACCGTGGCCAAATGCTCGATCTCTTCATTCGCCTTCCGCAACTTGCGGTTCATGCGATTGCGCTCAGCGAAGAAGGTGTTTCCCGCGCCGATGATCACCGGAAAAAGCGCAGAGTAGAACAGAACCCAGTTGTTGACATGCAGCAGCAACCCTTCGATGGCGCCGATCGCCCCAACCGTAGCTAAGCCGACGACTGCTGCGGTTTTGCTCTCGACACAAAACGGCAGCATTGCCGCCGCGAAGATAAAGAACGTGCAAGCTCCCCCATTGATCGGCTGATAGAGCAAGCCGAGCAGAACCATCCCGCCGATGTGAGCGATGGCAATCGGATTCTCAATGGCGAATAATCCGAAATAGAGAACGAGGAAGACGATCGCTCCGAGGGCGTCGAGCAGCCAGATTCGCAGTGCCGCATGACTCATCACCGGATCGATGAAAAAGAACCCGAGATAGAGCATCCAGAGCAGAGGACTCCATCCGTGGTCCTTGTCCCTGAGAATCGTTCCCCAAGGCTTCAGCTTCCACGGACTGCCTGTCTCGCATCGTTCCCCGTGATCGAAAGACATCATTGGCATACGTCTATTTTCACCCCGGCAGTCAATTCCGGCCACTCCGGAGTGCCGGACCGGTACCGTACCACACCAGCATCGCTGCCGGGATCAGCACCACCAGCCAGCCTTGGCCACCAATCAAAGCGACCAGGCCGAGCAGAACCAGGACGCCCGACCATCCCATCGACTTTTTCGAATTCGCGCTCATGTGAAGAACCCGGTTCAAATGACTTTGAAACCCTGCGTCGTTGAAACCTTGCCTAGCCGTACATCTTTTCTTGATCGCGCTGGAAGCCGATACGCGCCACGCCCAGACAGATCATGGTGAAAGCCGCGAGCACCTCCCAATGCGTGGCACTGGATTCGTGACTCCCCGCGCCCACAATTCCCAACGCAAGTTGCGACAGGTGATAGGGCGGCAGCACCAGAGCGATCTGCCTCACAACTTTCGGCAGGAACATGAAAGGAACCCACAGCCCGCTGCAGAACGACATCGGCAGATAAATCAAGTTGATGGTCGCAGGCGCCGAATTCGGCCCCGTGAAATAGCCGACGGCGAGCCCCATCGCGGAGAACGGCAGAGAACCAGCAACCAGCGTTCCTAGCATTGTCGCGAATTGTGAGACCGGCATCCGAACTCCACCCATCGTGATGCCCAATGCGAACAGCGCCATCACGATGATCGCGCTGAAAATCATGCTGGTCACAACCTTCGCGGTGAAGTATGCAAACGGCGGCATCGGACTGGCACGCTTCACCTGCAGCCAACCCAGGCCGCGGTCCGAAGCCAATCCCGCCGCCGTTCCGAACAGCGACGCACCCATCACGCCAAAGGTTCCGTAAGTCGCGATCAGGTACGTCGCCACGCCGGTGCTTCCGATCGATTGGTGCGAATTCAGCACCAGCCCGAATAGAACGTAGAACATGATCGGAAAGCTCAGCACCGACGCGGTATACATGCGCAATCGTAGATTCTTGAGGAATTCGTACTTCGCTTCCTTCAGATAGATCGTCGCGGTATGACGCGGGGAACGCTGGATCTGCGTATTGCTTAATGTGATGGCGGCGGTGCTCATTTGGAATCTCCTTCGGAGTAATCCTGCGTCAGTTGGAATGGTTCCCGTTCTTCGAGCCGTCCTGCGTGAGAGCTAAGAAGGCTTCTTCTAGCCCGGCGCTCGTGACTTCCAAACCCGACAGTGCTGCGTCGCGCGCCAGCAGTTCGCGAACCACCGGTTCCGCAATGACGGCATGCAATTCGACCGCTTCGCGGTCTTCCACTACTTCGGTGACGCCAGAAATCTGGCGAAGAGTGCTGATGTTCAGACTTGTGACGCAGCGAATTCGTTTGCCCGCGGTCTGAGCCTTGATCGTCGCCGGAGTTCCTTCTGCGATGATTTCTCCCTTGTTGATCACCGCGACGCGGTCGGCCAGAGCGTCGGCTTCCTGCAGATAGTGCGTCGTGAGCAGAACCGTCTTTCCGCGGCCGACCAGGTGGCGAATCTCGTCCCACAACATGCGGCGTGCTTCCACATCGAGGCCGACCGTCGGTTCATCCAAGAAGAGCAAATCGGGATCGCCGCAGATGGCGAGCGCGAACAACACGCGCTGCTTCTGCCCGCCGGAGAGATCTCCGAACTTTCGATCGCTCAATTTCTCGAGGCCCGCTGCAGCCAGAATTTCTTCGACCCGCAGCGGCTTCTGGTAATAAGAAGAGAACAGATCGATGTGCTCGCGCACCCGTAAGGTTTCCGGAACACGCCCTACCTGCAACATGGCTCCGGTGCGCATCCGGTTTTCGGGATTTGTAGGGTCGCCGCCAAAAACGCGCGCTTTCCCGGTGTTCGGCTGCAGCAACCCCAGCAGCAATTTCACCGCAGTCGTTTTGCCCGCGCCGTTTGGTCCCAGCAGCGCCACAACTTCTCCGGCGCGCACCCGGAAATCGACTCCGCTCAGGGCGCGAATGTTTCCGTAATTCTTATTCACGCCTTCGAGGCTGGCCACGACCATGTCCGCGTTGGATTGCACTGGGTTGTCGGCCTTCTCCATGGTTGCGATCATCTTCGTGTACTCCCCGCGCCTTTGCGCTTTCTGCTGGGATCGCTTGTATTCCCGCTCAGTAAAGGCATCATCGGGCAAGTTCGATCGACGCGCCAGTGCCAAGCATCACGCAGCGGGCGTGACAAATGTCATCCAGTTTTTGGGGAAGAATGTTTATGCAGGGGCTTTAGAAACGAAGTGAAGAGTAAAGAAGGTCAATGATTGGTCCGCGTGGCTCAGCGAAACCCGTGGGGGTTTCCCTGATTTCGGAAACAGGCTTGTTACGAAATCCGAACAAGGACGGGGAATCCACAAACCGGGACTTGGCGCAGAATTCGCTCTGCTCGCTGCGGCGAGGCCCTGCATCTTCAAGTCTGACGCGGCGAAACGCTTGTTCGGAATTCGTAACAAAATGTGCGCATCGAAATTTTGCTTTCGATTCGTAACCACAACGCGCTCCGCCTTTGATATGATCTCCCCACTTTTATTGGGAGGGGACCACCGTGCTGCCCGCGGGAAAAAGCCTTCGCACATTACGCGAAAAACTTGGCCTCACGATGCGCGACGTGGAACACTCCAGTGCCCGCGTTGCCGAACGTTACCGCAACGAGGAGTTTTCGATTCCACCCAGCCGCCTCTCGGATATCGAAACCAAGGGCATTCTGCCCAGCATTTACCGCCTTTATACACTCTCTATTATTTATCGGCGCGACCTTCGCGAACTCATGTCGTGGTATGGCGTCGACTTGAACAACATGGCGGCCGATCTGGGACTGGTTTCGCCGCCGAAGTCGCATGTCTCCGACGCTCTCGCCGGACTTTCTTCTGTCCAGGTTCCGGTCCGCATGGATCCCGGATTCGACGAGCGCCGCACCACCAATCTCGGACGCATGGTGGAGCAGTGGGGCGTGGTTCCGATTTCCTATCTCGCGCAATTTGCCAACACCGATTTCACTTACGGATATGTCGGCACGCAGGACTTCACCCTCTATCCCATCTTGCCGCCGGGCAGTTTCATTCAGGTGGATGAGTCGCGGAACCGCGTGGTTGAAGGCTCCTGGCGCTCTGAATACGAACGTCCCATTTATTTTGTGGAGACTCGCGAAGGCCACACCTGCTGCTGGTGCAGCATGCGCCGCGAAGAAATTATTCTGCAGCCGCATCCCCTGTCTCCGGTTCCAGTTCGAATCCTGCGTCACCCGCAGGAAGCCGAAGTGCTCGGTCAGGTCGTTGGAGTTGCTATGAAATTGACCGAGTGGCGCGCCCTCGATTCTTCTCCAACTTCGAAAGCGCCACCAGCACTGAACTAAGATGGCTCGCCGCTGGCGACTCCTGCCGGCCAGCGGGTAGCAAGTCGTCGAAATCTTCGCGCATCTTCTCGACAAATGCATGAGCAGCGATTCCACTTCCCCGGCTCGATTCTCCGAGATCCTCAACCAGCGTCGCCAACGGAGCTCGTAACACTCCCGTAACCACTTCTACGTGAGCCGTCTTCAGCGCCCGTTCGGATGACTCCGGTCCGTGCACGCTTTCCAGTCCCCAATGCTCGTATCGTCCCTGTGGCCGGCGCAGCGATGCCAGGTACGCGAGTTTGCCCAGCAGGCCCGAAACGGCCGCCAGCGTGGTTTCCTTGACATCCTGCAAGGCAGATTTCAGGGTCATTTTGTTACGAATTCCGAACGATCAGGGCGCCGAAAAGCCCGTTGCGCCTGCGATGGCAGCCATGAAAGTATCACGTTCCAATTCGCAGTTCAAAAGGAGAAACAACCGTGAAACGTGTGCTACTCGTCCTAGGTACTGCCGTACTGATCCTCAACTCCCTCGTTATTCCAACCGTCGTTCGCGCAGACGGCACGGGAGGCACCACGAGTTGTGGAAGCAATGGTACTGCTTGTAAGCCATAATCGGCTCCGGAAAACGACTTTTACTAGTTTGTTACGATTACCGGACGAAGGCCGAAACCATCTGGCGCGCCTGTGGCATTGACTGTATAGTGCTGCAGAACAGTCATGCTGCAGGCGCACTCACTGCTCTGGCACTACCTCTGGCTCGCACCGCATATCCTCAGCCTTATCCTAGTCGCTTTGATGCGACCGGACCTGCGTAGGCGACACCCGGTCTTTGCCTGGTATCTGACGTTCGCGAGTCTTGAAGGGCTTTGTCTCTACGCGCTCGACATGTCTCCCCAGGTTAGCGCCAATTTGTGGTGGGGCGCTTTCTGGGTCGGGACCGTTCTCGAGGGGATGCTGAAGTTCGCCGTGATCGGCGAGTTAACCCATCACCAGCTCTATGCTTGGCCGTCGATCGCCAGGCTGAGTCGAAATCTCATATCCGGCGCAGGCGTCGCTTTAGTTCTTTTGGCAGCAGTGGCGGCAGCCTATGCTGCGCCGGACAATGCGCCTTGGTTTATTGGCGGAGCGCACGTGCTCTCGCAAACAATTTATCTGGCGGCTGCCGGGCTGATCGTTTGCCTATTTGTATTGTCAGCATGGCTTCACATTCCGTGGGACGGACCAACGTTCGGCATCGCGTTGGGAGCCGGCTTGGTATGGTGCGAACACCTTGCGATTTGGGCGCTCATCAGCGGTGGTATCGTTCGCAATCGAGGGTGGGAAGATTTCGCCAACATGGGGACCTATCACGTCACCGTTTTGATCTGGTGCTATTACCTCTTGGTGCCTGAGAAGAAGAAACGGTCGAAAAAGCCTCCACAGGATCGCTCCGACGACCCGCCGGTAGATCCGCCATCAGCTTCGTCTTCGTCCGGTGCGCCGCCGGATCACGAAGAAACTCTCAACGAATGGAATCGCGAATTGGAGCGCCTCATACACCAATGACTCTGGCCTATGTTCTTGTCATCGCCGCAGTGCTCGCGGTCGCGTACCTTGTGTACGCCCCGATTTCCAGACGTCGGCAGGCTCCCTCAGACGCGAGCCTCGCCACGCGCATTCAACCGCTCGATATCGAAGCCTTCCGCAATCTGATCGACCCGGCCGAGCGCGAATACTTGCGCCACCGATTGCCCGGACGGGAGTTCCGCAAGGTGCAGCGGCAGCGCTTACTAGCGATGGCCGCTTACGTTAAGGCTGCTGGACAAAATGCCGAACTCCTCATCGACATCGGGAATCAATCATTGTCCGCCAGCGACCCACGCACCGCTGAGGCAGCGCGCCAGCTCGCCGATAACGCTCATGCGCTCCACGTCAATGCGAGATACGCCGTCTACCGGATCCGGATCGCTTGGCTGTGGCCTGATTTCGGTCGGCCGGCAGTGGCTATCCTCCATGGATACGAGCAGCTAAACGGTTCCGCAATGCTGCTGGGGCGTCTCCAAAATCCGTCGACTCCGGTTCGCATTTCGGCAATGTCGTAATCAACCGATACATTCTTCTCTCCGCTTCGAACGGCGGACGCGTGAGCGGAATCACATTTCGCTCGCCGCAAATCCATTAAGAATCCATATCAACACACTCCCACGATGTGAAGCCTCACGATGTGAACCCTTCGCCTCGAAGTCCACTATTCAGAAATCAACGCTGCGTTACCTTCGAGACGACGGGTCACTGACTGCTGACTTGTTTTCAGCGATAGTTCTGTTATAAAAACCGACGGGCAACTAAACGGTCCAACCGTCGAGTGAGTACATCGGGAATCTGCCGTGGGAATTCGTCCCACCGTCTGCTCGCGTCCGCGAGCTCAAGGGAGAATCTTATGCTCCGCACTGTGAAAACAATTTCGTTGTCGTTCTTTGTCCTGCTATTCTCCGCCGTTGCGTTTGCGCAGGGCGGCTCCGCTACGGGCGATCTGCACATCAGCGTGAAAGATCCCAAGGGAAGCGGCGTCACCAACGCCACCGTTACCGTGCAGGATGTCGCGAAGGGTCTGGAGCGCACCGCGACCGGCGACGGCCAGGGCGGATATAACGCTCAACTTCTCCCTCCGGGCAATTACACCGTCACGGTCGTCACTCCAGGATTCACCAAGGTTGAAAACACCGGCGTCTCGATCACGGTCGGTGGAATTGTCGAACTGCCGGTCGCACTGACGGTCGCTGGCGGCAAGGAAGTCGTCGAAGTCAGCTCCCAGGCAGAACTTGTTGAAACTTCCCGCAGCTCCACCACCGACACCGTCGGGGAACGTCGTATCGAGAATCTTCCCATCAACGGACGCAACTACATCAACTTCACGCTCACCGATTCGCAGGTCGTGCGCGACAACGCGCCCAACACCGGTGCTGCCCCGACCTCGGGACTCAACATGAGCGGCCAGCGCGCTCGTTCGAACCTGGTCAACGTTGACGGCGCCGACGCCACCGACAATTCCACCAACGGCGTGCGTTCGACGGTCTCGCAAGAAGACGTGCAGGAATTTCAGATCATCACCAACAACTACGCGGCGGAGTACGGTCGCGCGGCGGGCGGCGTGGTCAATATCATCACCCGCTCCGGATCCAACGAATCTCACGGAGATGTCTTTGGCTACCTGCGCAATCGAAACTTTCAGGCCGTAAATCCGTTCAGCACCGTTCCGGATCCGGCATACACGCGCGTGCAGGCGGGTGTGGCATTCGGCGGTCCCATCAAGAAAGATAAGACTTACTATTTCTTCTCGTACGAGGTGACGCGGCGACACGAAACCGGATTTTCTTCCATCGGACAAGGCAATTTCGGCCTGACTCCCTTCGACGCTTCTGCATTTTTTCTGCAAGCTCCGGGAACGGTGAACCTTCAGTTGACCTCTGGCCAGGTCGCATTCCTTGCAAACCCCGCGGTTGACGCCACCGTCGCGACCAGCCCCGCATACGCGCAAGAAGTCGGACAATATCTAAGCCTGACGGGCGCCTCATCGGGCATGGCAGTCAACGGGGCCTGGCCGACAGGTCTGGTCGAGACGCTGACTCTTGGCGGCCTCTCCAGTTTCTCCGGATTTCCCACCAGTTGCCCGCCTCCCGGACCCTGTTTCATTCCCGGCTCGTACCAGACTCTGACCTCGCAAGAGGGCAACTTCCCGGTCTTCGAAGGAACAAGTCTTTATTCGCTGCGTCTCGACCAGAACGTCGGCACGAATCATCGTCTGACCTTCCGGGCCAACGTCAGCCCCAGCACCGTGAACGGCATCGAAGTGAGCGGGCAGGATCAACCGTTCGGGCAGAACGCATACTCGCGCACTTCGCAGCAAACCTATCGCGATGTGACGGGAGTGTTTCAGGATACGTGGACGATCGGAGCGAACAAGGTCAACGAATTCCGCTTCCAGTACGCACGCCGCGGCTTGTCTTACTTCTACAACACAAAGATTCCCGGAGGATCCGATCCAGCCGTCAACATCACAGGCGTCGCTTATTTCGGACGCGAGCCTTACTCGTTCATCCAGCGCGTCGAGCAGCGTTATCAATTCACCGACAACTTCTCGTGGACTATCGGCCGCCACAACACCAAGTTCGGCGCCGATTTCAACTATCTCCCGCTGACCGCGACCTTCACCGTCAACTACGGCGGCGTCTATGACTTTGGAACGTTCAGCTCATCCAGTCTGGGATTTGTGAATCCCGCTCCCACCGCGCTGCCGAATTTCCCCGATCTCTCCGCGGTGCAAGCGTACGGTGCTGGTCTGCCCGGCGACTTCATTCAGGGCATCGGCAGTCCCAGCGATTCGTTCCGCAACGTTCCGATCGGCGCCTTCTGGCAGGATTCATGGCGCGTCAACCAGCACCTCACTCTGAATTACGGCGTGCGCTACGACGTCGAAATTCCGCCGAGTTTCAAAGCACCGCAAGGGCTCGCGGCATCGGCTTACAATCTGCTCGGCCTGCAAAAAGGCATTCAGACCGACAAGAACAATATTCAACCCCGCATCGGCGTGGCGTGGGATCCTCTTGGAACAGGCAAGACCGTCATCCGCGCATCCTACGGAATGTTCTATGACCATCCTCTGCTGGGACTTTATTTCCTCGGCGACGCTTCCGACGGTTCTTCCAGCGGACAACTCGCTTTCGCCGGAACGTCGGTCTGCAGCGGCGCCGGCAATCCCGGCAACCTGAATGCGATCACCATCTTCCAGGGACTTCCGATCAACGCTCCCAGCGCAGCCAATCCGTGCGCCGCGACTCTGAATCCGGCTACCGCCGCAGCCCTTGGATATCTGCCGAACCAGCAGCAATTCCAGGCGCTGAATTTCCCCCAATCTATTTTTCTCAATCAGAACTATCTGAATCCTTCGACCTTCCAGCCGCTCGCATTCCAGCCCTTCGGATATCCGCAAGCGAAGGGTTTTGTATATGCGTACTCGCAGCAGGCCAATTTCACGGCCGAGGAAGATCTGGGCAAAGGATTCGCTCTCAGCCTCGCGTACAACTTCAATGGCGGACGTCATCTGAACCGCCCGATCAATGCCAACACGATTCGCGGCGATTTGATGGTTGCCAACTACGAGGGCGCCTATTACGACGCGCTGGCCAGCAGCAGTGCGACACCGGCCAGCCCGTTCACAGTCAGCGGTTGCAGTCCGGGCGGCAGCGCAACCTCGCCGTATCCTTATGTTGATGCCTCGCTGATGAACTTTTTCCGGCCCGGCGGCTTGAATCCTTCGATTATCGGCGCTTACGCGTCGGTCGGAGATCCGCTCGGCTGTATCGCTCAGGCCGCAAAGCTGGTGAGCACCATCCCCGGTTTCAACGCCAACTGCAATCCCTCCACTTTCGTTGGCTGCGTGCCCTTCGGCGACATGGACGCCAACTACTCCAACGGCAGCTCGGTCTATCACGGCTTCAGTGCGAACCTGCGCAAGCGCTTCGCCAGCCACTACGAGTTCCTCGCGTCCTACACCTGGTCGCACGCGATCGACGACTCAACCGACCTCGAATCCACGCTCACGCCGCAGGACAGCTACTATCCCGGCCTCGATCGATCGACATCGCTGTTCGATCAGCGTCACCGCTTCGTGCTGAGCGGTGTGTATCAGACGGGAAAAATTTCCGGCCACGGTTTTGCAGGCAAAATAATGAGCGACTGGACGTGGGCACCCTTGCTCGAGATCGCCTCCGGACGCCCCTTCAACATCGTCACCGGCAGCGGAGACAATCTTCAGCTCTCGTCGTTAACCGGGCGGCCCAACACCACCGTCAATCCCGCCTGCAGCACCGTCTACCCGTCCAAATTTTCTCCCAGTGGAACCTTCCAGGAGCCCTGCATCAACGGCTTCGTCGCCACCGGAGTCGTTCCGACCCTGTTGCAACTTGACGGCAATCTCGGCCGTAACGCGGGAGTGACTCCGTGGACCGCGTTCGGCGATATGCGCATCTCCAAGCGCATCTCATTCACCGAGCGCTTCAGCATGGATCTAATTGCCGATATGTTCAACATCGCCAACAAGTACAACGTCGCCGCCGTCAGCCCGCTCTTCAGCAACGCCGGTCAGGCCACAGCCGCCTACGACCCACGCCAGTTCCAGTTCGCGATGAAAATCAACTGGTAAGGATCGAGCTCGCGATAGAAAAATCCGGGTGCCCCACCCTTGTCGCGATTTATGCGACAGGGTGGGGAATTTGACGTCGCATCTTTTCTGACGAACCCGAACGCGAGGGAAGGCGGAAGTCGTACTTCGCGGTGTTACACTTTTCCTTCACCCATCCTTGGCGCTTGCCTGGAGCCCGCTCCGCAATGTCTGAAACCCAACTTCCAACCACTCGCACCCGTGTCGTCCGCGAACCCGATCGCGCTGTCTATCAACGCGAAGACGTCTACCGGATCCTCGATGAAGGCTTCCTCTGTCACGTCGGCTTCACTGTCGACGGCCAGCCGTTTGTAATTCCGACTTCATACGGCCGCAAGGATGCGAACCTCTACATCCACGGCTCGGCCGCCAGCCGCATGCTGCGACAGATGAAAGACGGTGTGCCGGTGTGCGTCACGGTCACACTGCTCGACGGACTCGTGCTCGCGCGCTCCATCTTCAATCACTCGATGAATTACCGCTCGGTCGTTGTCCTGGGAAAGGCAATGCTGGTCGATGATCCACAAGAAAAATTGGAAGCGCTGCGGATTTTGTCGGAGCACATTATCCCGGGCCGCTGGGACGACGTACGCCAGCCCAACGATCGCGAACTCAAAGCGACGTCAGTGCTGCGTCTTCCGATCGAGGAATTTTCCGCGAAGGTCCGCCAGGGGCCGGCAATCGACGACGAGGAAGACTATTCCTTCCCGACATGGGCGGGCGTGGTGCCGCTGGACACGACGGTAGGAGAGCCGATCACCGACGCAAGATTGGCCCCGTCACGAGACGTCCCAGCCTACGTGAAAAACTATTCGCGCAGGTAGCGACGCAAGTTCCCCCGTGCCCATCCGTGTCCTCTCTGGCAAAGGGTTTTCAGGGAATCAGCAGCAACTTCCCCGCGAGTTTTCGGGCTTCCATATCGCGATGAGCCTGCGCCGCGTCGGCCAGTGGATACTTCTTCGCAATCTGCACCTTAAGCTTGCCTGCGGCGATCAAGCTGAACAGAGCGCTGGTGCGGGCCAGCAATTCCTCGCGGGTCGCGGTGAAATGGGCGAGCGTGGTCCGCGCCATGTACAACGACCCCTTCTCCGACAGTTTCGCGGGATCCACCGGAGGCACCGGCCCGCTCGACATTCCGTAGAGCACGAGCATCCCGCGCAGGCGCATGACATTCAGATTTTTTTCGAATGTGTCCTTGCCGACGCCGTCGTAAACCACGTCCACGCCTTTGCCGCCGGTCAGTCGCTTCACCTCTTCTTCAAAATCCTGCCTGGTGAAGACGATGACTTCATCCGCGCCCGCCTCGCGCGCCAGCCGAGCCTTTTCTTCGCTCGATGCCGTGCCGATGACTCGCGCTCCGATCGCTCGCGCCATCTGCACCAGCAGCAATCCAACTCCGCCTGCGGCTGCATGCACCAGCGCAGTCTCGCCTACCTTCAACTTGTGCGCATCGTTGACCAGGTAATGCGCCGTGAGCCCGTGCATCATCGCCGCGGCGGCCTGCTCATCGCTGATCGATGCGGGTACCGGCACCAGATGTTCTTCGGGCGCAGCTACATATTCGGCATACGATCCCAGCGTTCCGCTCCAGGCGACCCGATCACCGGCTCTGATGAATTGCGTCTGCGGACCAACAGACGTGACCACTCCCGCGCCTTCCTGTCCAGGAATAAAAGGTAAGGGCGTGCGCAAGCGGCCATCGCGAAACTGGCCATCAATGGAATTCACTCCCGCAACGGCAACCTTCACGACAGCTTCGGCGGCCTTCGGTTGTGGCGCGGGAATCTCGACGAGCTCCAAGACTTCAGGCCCGCCGGTATGCGAAACGCGAATGGCTTTCATAATGGTTGCTGTGAATGCTAACTCAAATCCCCGTCATCAACCTTTGTCATCCTGAGGCGCGCTTTTGCGCCGAAGGACCTATGCAGCTCACCGAAAGCATCGGCGCAGTCGACAAGCTGCACAGATCCTTCGCCTCCCTCAGGATGACAAGAAAAAATGACAAGGAAAATGGAGATAACGAACGAAGTCTACGGCAGTAGCAGCAACTTCCCCGTCGTCTTCCGCCCTTCCAGGTCTCGATGAGCTTGCTGCGCCTCGGTCAACGGATACGTGTGCTCAATCCGCAACTTGAGTTTGCCGGATTTGATCATGTCAAATATCGCGCTCGACCGGGCGACCAGATCTTCGCGCGTCGCGATGTAATTTCCCAGCGAGGGACGGGTCAGGTACAGCGATCCCTTTTGCGTCAGGATGATCGGATCGAACGCCGGCGCCGCGCCGCTCGACCCTCCGTAAAGCACCATCATCCCGCGCGGCCGCAGAATGTTCAGCCCCTTCTCGAACGTGGTCTTGCCCACCGAGTCGTACACCACATGTACGCCTTTGCCGTCCGTCAGCCGCTTGGTCTCAGCTTCAAAATCAGCCTGCGTATAAAGAATGATTTCGTCCGCGCCGGCCTCGCGCGCAAGCTTGGCTTTTTCATCGGTCGAGACCGTGGCAATCACGCGCGCGCCAATGTTGTGCGCCATCTGTGTGAGCAGCAGTCCCACGCCGCCCGCCGCCGCGTGAACCAAAGCAGTTTCGCCCTTCTTCAAAGGATAGGTATCGTGCGACAGATAGTGCGCGGTCATTCCCTGCAGCATCGCCGCCGCAGCCTGTTGATCCGTCACGCCCGCGGGAATCGGCACCAGCCGGTCTGCCTGCACTGCGCAGTATTCCGCATACGCTCCCAACAGATGGCACCAGGCCACGCGGTCGCCGACTTTGACCGAAGTCACGTCCGCGCCCACCGCTGTGACGGTGCCCGCGCCTTCCTGCCCCGGAGTGAACGGCAGCGGCACCTTGTAGCGGCCCTCGCGGTGATACACATCAATGAAATTGATTCCGGAAGCGGCCAGCTTCACCACCACTTCATTCGCCTTCGGCACGGGAACCGGCAACTCCACCAGTTCCATCACCTCAGGCCCGCCTGTTTGCTTGATCTGTATGGCTTTCATAAGAACTTGGATTCGCGGGAGCCCTGGAAGATTCCGGGCAGTCGAACTCTGCTGTCCGCGCTGGATTATACCTTGCGGAAGTTCACGTCGCGGGCGTCCCCCGCTCTGCTACACTTCCTCTTCTTCCTGCAAGGAGGCCCTTCATGGCCGAAAAAATACCACAGACCTACGCCAATCACACCCGCTTCGATCCGCCGTTTCATTTTTTCCTGGCTCCGGTCTTCGTGCTCGGACTGATCCTGGCGCTGGTCCACTTCTTCGCGCATCTCTCTCATAGCGACTTTCGCGACAACTTTCACGCCGGCTTGATCGTCCTGCTCGCACTCGCCATGCTGACCATGCTGTTCAAGATCCGGCTCTACGCGCTCAAGGTGCAGGATCGAGTCATCCGTCTCGAGGAGCGCCTGCGCCTGACGCAGCTTCTTCCCGAGCCTCTGCGCTCGCGCATCTCTGAGCTGACCGTCGACCAGCTTTGCGGATTGCGCTTCGCCTCCGACGCCGAACTGCCAAAGCTGGCCGAACGCGCGCTGAACGAGAAGCTCTCGCGGAAAGACATCAAACAAGCGATCAAGACCTGGCGCCCGGACTACTGGCGCGTGTAAACAGAGGGAGAAAAGACGGGAGGCCATCATGTTCAAACAATTCGCTACCGCTGCCGCTGGCCTTCTCGCACTTGTCCTCGCGATCACTTTGTTTCCGCAACGCGGGTTGTCGAGCGAGGAAGGCCAGGTCCTGGCCCTTGAAACCGCGTGGAACCACGCGATCGAGGTCAAGGACACCAAGGCTCTCGATATGCTGCTGGCTGACACCATGGTCGCCCTCGATAGCGACGGAACTTTTTCGAACAAGAAGGAATATCTGGCAGGCATCAAGGCGCCCGACTTCCAGCCCTCACAAGCCATCAACGAAACCAATCAGGTACAGATGTACGGCGATAGCGCCGTAGCCGTGGGCATCTTCCGCATCAAAGGGATTGAAAAAGGAAAGCCGTATGTTCATCGCGAGCGCACGATCGACACCTGGGTAAAGATGAACGGCACCTGGAAGTGTGTGGCCGCGGTTGCGTCCACGATTCCTGCAAAGAGTCCTGAATAAAGATCGCTGAATGAAGGCCGTGCGATTTCCTTTCATGTTTCTGCCCTTCATCTTCCGGCGCACCTGCCTTCTGGTGCTTCTTCTTTGCGGCGTCGCTCTCCCGCTCGCGATCCGGCCGGGCCCCGGTGCTGCCGATGGCTATCAGGTCGTCCACACTTATCCGCACGATTCCAACGCGTTCACGCAAGGATTGATCTACGTGGACGGCCACTTGTACGAAAGCACCGGATTGAACAACAAGTCGTCACTCCGCATGCTGGACATCACTACTGGCCAGGTCTTGCAGAACTACAACCTGCCTGGCGAATATTTCGGCGAAGGCCTCACCGACTGGGGCAGCACGCTGATTCAGCTGACCTGGCTGTCGCATAAAGCGTTCGTCTACGACCGCTTCAGTTTTCGTTTGCTCAAGACGCTGTCCTACGAAGGAGAAGGCTGGGGACTGACGCACGACGACACGCATCTGATCCTCAGCGATGGCACGGCCTTTCTCCGCTTTCTCGATCCCGATTCGTTTCGCGTCACGCGCCGCCTCCATGTAGTCGATGAAAACGGCCACGCGGTCGAAAATCTGAACGAACTGGAATATATTCAGGGCGAAATCTACGCCAACATCTGGCAGACGGACGAGATCGTTCGCATCTCTCCGCGCACCGGCAAGATCCTGGGCCGGATCGACCTTGGCGGCATCATCGACAAGCACGAACTGCACGGCGACGGCGCCGTTCTCAACGGCATTGCCTACGACGCGCGCGGCAAACGGCTTTTCGTCACCGGAAAGCTCTGGCCCAAGCTGTTTGAGATCAGGACCGCTCCCGGACGCTGAACGGAAGCAGGGTCTTGGGACCTTGGGACGCCGAGCGTGCTCGTCGAACCCGGCATCTGAACTTAAGCCAGAATGAGGAGCTCCCAATTTCAAGTCCGGCCGGCGTAACCCGCTCCGTCCCGTGCCGAAAGTAACTGTCTCGATCTGCTTTCAGCGATTGACCTTAGCTCTTCTGGAAGGTACGATTTTGTTAGAATTCACGGGAATTTAACACCCCAGGGAAGGCCACGCTCCTAGAGAAAATGCGATTCCTAAGCCTCTATGTCCGGATCGCCGTGCTCACTTCCCTGACTCTGGCAGTTTGCGCCTGCCAATCGGCGCAGCATCCTGCCACACTTCTGCCCCCGGCGAATCCACCCGCTCTAAAGCCCGAGGTCCAAGCTACACCAGTGGCCGCAACGCCGGCGGCCCAGACACCAGCTACGACGCAGCCACAACAGCAAGTAGACGCTTCCGCCCAGAAGCCGGCACCGACTGACGCTGCAACTGCTCCGGCTCCGGCCACAGACGCCGTTGCAGACCTGATCGCTCAAGTCGAGAAGGAATACCAGACCGGCCTCGACAACTACCATGCCGGAAAAACCGATGACGCCAAGCAGAATTTCGACAATGCACTGAACGACTTGCTGGGC
Organism: uncultured Acidobacteriota bacterium; assembly: GCA_963700225.1. Taxonomy (GTDB): domain Bacteria; phylum Acidobacteriota; class Terriglobia; order Terriglobales; family Acidobacteriaceae; genus Sulfotelmatobacter. Next base: position 1,434,984 of record CAVOWU010000002.1, on the reverse strand, counting down.
AGCAACTTCGACGTACGCTCCGACGACCGGCTGGGCAAGGAGTTCGAGCGGATCGTCAAGGGAGTCAACGATCTTTATCCCGGGGGCACGGCCGAAGCGGAGAATCCGCAGGAGCCGCAGCAGAAGGCCGAGCCCGCTCCGATCGATGAGACCAATGGCTTGACGCCCGCCGCCGACGCCCGCACCAAGGCCAAGGCCGAAGCCGAGATCAAGAATACGCATTCCGACCTGCCGCTGATGATGACCGACCAGGTCGCCGGATACATTTCGTACTTCTCGAATCGTGGTCGCGGAGTTTTTGAACGTGCCTATGCGCGTTCGGGCCGCTATCACGACATGATCGTGTCGACGCTGAAACAAGAAGGCGTTCCACAGGATCTGATCTACCTGGCACAGGCTGAATCAGGATTCCATCCCCTCGCGGTTTCGCGCGTGGGCGCTCGCGGCATCTGGCAATTCATGGCAAGCCGCGGCCGCGGATACGGCCTCAACCACAACATGTGGGTCGACGACCGCCAGGACCCGGAGAAATCCACTCGCGCCGCCGCTCATCACCTGAAGGATCTCTATAACCAGTTTGGCGACTGGTATCTTGCCATGGCCGCCTACAATTCCGGCCCGGGCACGGTGCAAGCTGCGGTAAAGCGCACCGGATACGCCGACTTCTGGGAACTCTACAACCGCAACGTCCTACCCAAGGAAACAAAGAACTACGTCCCGATCATCCTGGCCGTGACCATCATGACCAAGAACCCCTCGCAGTATGGGTTGGATAGCGTCGTGATGGAGCGTCCGGAAGACTTCGACACCGTAACCGTCAACTATCCAGTGGATCTTCGCCTGGTTGCCGAGTGCGTGAACTCCACTCCCAGCGAGCTACAGGACCTGAATCCAAGCCTTCTGCGCCTGACCACTCCGCACGAAGGGAAATTTGAGCTGCACCTGCCGGCAGGAACGAAAGAACAGTACGAGACCGCAATCGCCTCGATTCCTCCTGACATGCGGCTGTGGTGGCGCTATCACACGGTTCATACCGGCGACACGCTGGCGTCGCTGGCGCACACCTATCACACCACGGCGAAGCAGATTCAAGAGGCCAATCACCTCGAAGCCAACGAACTCGAAACCGACGCACGCCTGGTGATCCCGGTCGCGCCCGGCAAGCATCCGGCGAGCGACACGGCCACCTACGCCCGCCGCATCACCCGCTATAAGGTTCATCACGGCGACACGGTCGAGACCGTCGCGGAGAATTTTGGCGTCTCGCCACAGATGCTCCGCCGCTGGAACGGATTGCACGGCGACAGCCTCCACGGGCGCAAGGTCCTCGCCCTTCATCTCCCGATTTCGCCCAGCGCTCACGAGGAAGAAGCCACGGCCTCGCGCACAAAGTCCAAACATCCAAAGACGGAAACCGCGAGTGTAAAACCTCCCGCAACCAAGTCGGCCGAGATCGCGACCCTGCGGAATGCGAGAACGGACACAGCAGTCGTTCATCACAAAGTGAAGTCCGGCGAAACCTTCTACTCGATCGCCAGCGCCTATCGCACCACCGTCGCCGCCCTGAAGCGTGACAACCGCAACATCGCCGTCCTGCACCCAGGAATGATCCTGGTAGTCCAACCCGCCCGCTAGATTCTCTAATAAAAATTAAGACTCGAGGGTGCCCCACCCTTGTCGCGTTTTATGCGACAGGGTGGGGATTTTGACTTCTTCGATGAGCTTCCCATTTCCGGAACAGTCGAAAGATTTTGAAGGCACATAAGGTCCCTGTTCTCCGCTCCCTCACAGGATCACGTGCGTGAGATCACAGTCGACATCTTTCCCACGACCGTAGAATCCCCACGAGTTGGCTCTTTTATCTTTTACTTCACCGAGCCGAGGAGAAACCCCATGAGAGTTGCGAACTTGATTGTTCTGTTCATTGTCCTGACTCTGGCGGTCTCGATTGCCGCGCCGGCATTCGCTGCTGACGGAGCCGCTACCTACAAAGCAAAGTGCGCCATGTGCCACGGTCCTGAGGGACAAGGCAAAGTGGGTCCGGCATTGAAGGGCACCAGCCTGAGCGCGGACCAGATCACCGATCTGCTCACCAAGGGTGATGACGCCAAGAAGGCGCCGCACAAGAAAGCTGTGTCCGGAGTCGCCGCCGACGACGCCAAGGCTGTCGCCGACTATGTGAAGAGCCTGAAGTAGCCGCGATCGAAAAAACACAATGCCCTGCCCGGAAGCGACTCACGGTTTCGGGCGGGGCGTGTCCGTTTCGTGTTTTCGCTCGAAGTGACCGCGGCTTAGGCCTCCGCTATCGCGCCAGTTTTCCTACTAGCCATCATAGTTTTTAACACTCCATTCATCCCGCTGTTACCCGCGGTTGATTTTCACCTGCTAATTCTCAAGAGAAGTCTCCAAACTCTCAGGAGGAAATCCATGAAGTTCACTCGAAGCCTCAGTGTGGGCATTTCGGCCCTCGTACTGCTGGCAGCGTCCTCGGCGGTAGCCCAAGGATCCAGTTCCGGAAGCGTCAAGCACGTGTTGCTGATCAGCGTCGACGGCATGCATGCCGTTGATTTCCTGAACTGCGCTCATGGCATCAGCACTGTCAACGGTGGCAAACCTTTTTGCCCGGCGCTGGCTGCCCTCGGTAACACCGGAATCAACTACGTTGCCGCCAGCACTTCAAAGACCTCGGACTCATTCCCCGGACTGACCGCGATCATCACCGGCGGAAGCCCGGCTCTTACCGGCATCTACTACGACGTCGCGTATTCCCGGAACTTCGATGCGCCTGCGAAAACCACCGGCAACGGACTCGGGGCCGGCCCCTGCACCGCCGGTGCACCGCCGACCGGAACCACCTCGGAATATGAAGAGGGTATCGACATCGACCAGACCAAGGTGAACGGCGGAGCGCCCGGAGCGGGGCTGACCGACGGCGGCATCGCCTCCATCGATCCCCAGAGACTGATCCGCGACCCAGCCAATGGCTGCAAGCCGGTTTGGCCGTGGGAGTTCGTCCGCGCCAACAGCATCTTCAGCGTCATTCACCAGGCTGGCGGATACACGGCATGGTCCGATAAGCATCCGGCTTACTCCTCGGTCTCTTCCGGCATTGGACCGAGCGCGCTCGACGACTTCTACGCTCCTGAGATCAACTCCTCCGTGATCGCCCTTCCCGGCGTCACCACCCCCAACGGCGCGTCCTGCGCCACCATCCGCGATAGCGGCGCGGACCTGACAGCCTGGACCAATAGCTTCGAGAACATCCAGTGCTACGACAGCCTGAAGGTGAACGCGGTCCTCAACTGGATCGATGGCAAGGACCACAACGGCGCCAAAACCACCAAGGTTCCCACCGTCTTCGGGATGAACTTCCAGGCCCTGAGCGTGGGCCAGAAGCTGATCGAAGCCAGCAACAGCACGACTGGTGGATATCTCGATGCAGCCGGCACTCCCGGCGCGGCCCTGTTCTCCGAATTCCAGTTCGTCGACGCTTCGATTGGGGCATTCGTGAACGAGCTGAAGAAACAGGGACTCTACGACTCGACCCTGATCGTGATCACTGCCAAGCACGGCCAGTCTCCCATCGATCCCAGCCGATACGTCTCGCAACTGATCAACGGCACCTCGCCGGTCACCCTGCTTTCGAATGCGGGCTACATTCCTCTCTCCGAATCAACCAACAACCCCACCGGCATCGGACCGACGGAAGATGACGTCTCGCTGGTCTGGCTGTCGAACTCCGCCGACACGCTAGCAGCGGTCAGCATCCTCGAAGCCAATGCCGCTGTGACCGGAATCGCGCTCGGACAGATCTACTACGGACCCTCCCTCGCGCTGAACTACAACGATCCCACCAAAGACCCGCGCACGCCGGACATCATCGTGACCCCGAACGTCGGCGTGACCTACTCGGGCAGCACCAAGAAGCTGGCTGAGCATGGCGGCTTCGCGCATGACGACACAAACGTCATCCTGCTGGTCTCCAACCCGTCCTTCCAGCCACGGACGGTTCGCGCTTCGGTCGGCACCGTACAAGTGGCGCCTACCATCCTCGACGTCCTGGGACTCGATCCCTCGGCTCTGGATGCGGTGCGCAAGGAAGGCACGCAGGTTCTGCCGAAGTTCTAGGCGGAACCTCAACGATGGCCGCCGCGATGGATGCGGCCATCGCCAACAGCAGATGGAAGAAGGAAGAGCGCGGGCCTATAAACCGCGCTCTTCTCTTTGTTCCCTTCTTTCGGTTTCTCGCCAGCCGGAGCGTGAGCAAGTCTGGCTCGCACAACCTGAAAGAGATTTCATAAAGAATTCACCGCCGCGTAATGTTTGGCGGCAAGCCGTGGCAAATACTCTTCTCTCGTGGAGGCACTCATTATGAAGACAAACCGGTTCGTCCTGGCGGGGATTGCGGTGGCCATCGCGCTAGCGTCGTCTACGCGTGGCACGGCGGCTGATACCAGCACCGTGGGTTCGGGAAAAATCAAACACGTGGTGCTGTTGAGCATCGACGGCATGCATGAGGTCGATTTCTACAATTGCGCGCACGGAATCGCGGGTGCGAACGGCGGCCATCCCTATTGCCCCAATCTGGCGGCGTTGAGCAACACAGGCATTAGTTACGTGAATACATCGTCCTCCAAACCCTCGGACTCGTTCCCTGGAATCGCGGCTCTGGTGTCGGGCGGAACGCCGAAATCCACCGGCCTTTATTACGATGTCGCCTTCGACCGGTTGCTCGATGCTCCGGCGGTGACGACTGGCACGGGCCTGGCGGGAGGTACCTGTACGCCTTACGCCACTCCGACGGGAACGACCACTGACAACGATCAAGGCATCGACCTTGACGACACGAAACTGAACGGCGGCGCACCGGGCGCTGGACTGACCGAGGGCGGCGTCGCTTCGATCGATCCGAGGAAGCTGGAGCGCGATCCTGCCAAGGGATGCGCGCCGGTCTATCCGTGGGACTTTATCCGGGTCAACACGATGTTTGGCGTCATCCACGCCGCAGGCGGATATACCGCCTGGATCGACAAGCACCCGTCGTACTCGGTTGTGGGCGGCCCGGGTGGAAAGGGCCTTGATGACTACTATTCTCCGGAAGTCAGCTCGGCGGTCGTTCCCTTGCCGGGTGTTAAGACCCTGCAGGGCGCGCCCTGCGATCCGATTCGCGACACAGTTGGCTCGTCCGCATGGAACGCAAGTTTTGAGAACATCCAGTGCTACGACGCGCTGAAAGTACACGCGCTGATCAACCAGATCGCGGGCAAGACCCACTCCGGTGCTCCGGCCGTCGTGCCGGCTGTCTTCGGCATGAACTTCCAGTCGGTATACGTTGGCCAATCGGTGAACGAGGCCGGCGTCGCAGCAGGCGGCTACCAGAACGCCGCTGCCCTGCCCTCCTCCGAGCTGCTTGGCGAGGTCGAGTATGTGGACACCGCCATCGGCGAGATCGTCAAAAGTCTCAAGGACGCCGGCATCTACGACAACACGCTGCTCATCATCACGGCGAAGCATGGCGATTCACCCATCGACCCGACCCGTTACGTGGCCAACGGCAGCAATACCCCGGCAACGCTGATGGGGACCATGATTCCCTTCTCGGAGTCGCCGTTGAATACAACCGGCATTGGCGCCACCGAAGACGACGTCTCCGTGCTCTGGCTCAAGAAAGGCGTCAGCGTCGCCACTGCCGTGCAAATCCTGGAAAGCAACGCGACCGAGATCGGGATGGGAGAGATCTACTACGGCCCCTCGATAGCGCCGAATTACAACGTCGGCGGCTGGGGTCCCGGCCAGGATTCGCGGACTCCCGACATCATCGTGACCCCGAACGAGGGTATGACTTACTCGGGCAGCACGTCGATGATCGGCGATCACGGCGGCTTCGCGCATGATGATACTAATGTCATGTTGCTGGTATCCAATCCCAGCTTCGCGGCACGGACAGTCTCGAACGGCACCACTACCATGCAGGTCGCGCCGACCGTTGTGAAGGCGTTGGGGCTAAGCCCCAGCCTGCTGGACGCGGTTCGCATCGAAGGCACGCCCGTACTGCCGGAGGTCGTCGGACAGCTGGCAAAGTAACTAGAACGTCGTTGTTTGTGAGAAGAGTGATGGATGCAGGCGGCCGCCGGCGGTCATCGTGCGATCGGCACGACCCGCTGGGGCGCCTGCAATCCGCTAAGCACGGAGCCTAACCGCGGATAGCGGCCGGCAAAGAAATAGATCGAATACGCGGGAAAGAACACGATCGCTGGCACGTAGATCAGGGAAACGAGATAGAAAAACGCCGCCAGCAGAATGCAGCCCACGATCGCAGCCAGAGCAATCGTCTGCACATTCCATGTCACTCCTTCCGACTTGCCGTTGAGGAACACCAGGATTCCCAGCGCCGCGCTCGGAATCGCGATCAGCAATCCCAGAATCAGGGTAGCGATGCCGGTCAAGATCGCGGCAACGAACGCGAGCACGATCTTCATCACCAGATACGCGGCGTAGCCTCCGAGTTCCGGCTTCATCATCGCCCATAGGCGCCGCCATCCCTCCGTGACGTCGATATCCTCCAGGGCCATCTGCGGAATGACAAAATCTTTGGTCAGCACCAACACCACCGCAGTCACCAGAAAGAAAGCCATGAAAATCAAGAAAAGGACGGCTCCGAACGCGATGAACGCCGGAAGATGCTCTTTGGGCTGGTGAAACCATCCATTCCCGAGCGCGATTCCGGCGGGAATTCCCACCAGCACGACAGCCCCTGCCACTGTGAGCAGAACGTAGCCCAGCTTCCAGGCAAAATAGCGCCAGCCCGCGCCCAGCCTGCGGCTCCACCCCCATCGAATGTGACATTCCTTCGACAGGACGCTGTCGAAAAGAATGAAGCGCATGACGCTGCCAACATACATCAGAATGATGCCCACCGCGCATGCCGCCACCACCGCCGCCACGATCATGCCAGCAAGCAGAAAGTGATCGATGCCCAGAGATCCCAGGGCCGGCAGGTGCGGCCCGCCTCCGGGATGCACCGGGGGCTGAAAGTTCGAGCGGCTTAATCCGTTGGCGCCCAGTTCGCCCGCCAGCAGTCCGACAAAGGCAAGCTTCGTCCACTGGCCGATGCGAAACGGCCGAAACAGTTGCTGCCGGGTATGTTCCAGGGCGGGCGTGATCGAATCAACGGCGCTGAGAGCCACGGGCACCTCAAGGCTGCTAGAGACCTTAGCAGCACGGTACTAAGTTATGGTACGCAGGCGCAACCAGTTTTGATCCATGATTCTAGCCCGGCCGGAAGACCAGAAGGCACAAGGACTTGCCGGGTTACTCCACCCCTGTCTCCGCGATTTTGCGGAGACAGGGTGGGGTTCTTGACCTTTTGTCCTGCTTACTGAGCGGCCGGGGCGTTGGAGGAGTCATCCCGAGCGGTGCCGTGTTTCAGGCCAAGCGACTGATCTCGCGTAGGACCACGAAGCGAGTTCCGGAAAAGAGAAAACGCATCGCGTGTTTTTGCCCTTTTCCCTTCCCTTTCCCTACTCTGCTGTGATAACCCAATAGCGAGCAGCCTGTGTTTGCAGTCCTTGCAGACTGCACCGAACGTCGTGCTATAATCCGGCGCCGTTCCCGCAGAAGTTTTCCGGTGGTCTTTTAATTTAGTCGTGCCTGCAGCCAGGGAGGGGTATCCGCACCCGGCCGCCAACGAAACAGGAGGAGCAATGACGTTCTACGATCCCACGCTCTACGGACGTGACGAAGAAGAAGAATTCGGCGACAGCGGCGCTTACAGCGAGTCGCTGGAAGAAGATTTCGAAGAGGAAGAAGAGGAGGAAGAAGAGCCCGGCCTGGGATCTCCTGAAGCGATCGAGCCGGAACCCGTGATCGCGCCACCGCCTCCTGCCCCCAAACCAGCACCTCCGGCTCCGCCCAAGCCGAAGGCCAAGAAGGCACCCGCCAAGAAGAAGCCGGCGGCAAAAAAGAAACCAGCGGCCAAGAAACCGGCAAAGAAGAAATCAGCGAAGAAAAAACTGGCGAAGAAGGCACCCAAGAAGAAAGCCAAGAAGGCAGCGAAGAAGCCCGCCAAGAAAAAAGGCAAGAAGCGCCGTTAGGACTCGGCTTGGCCGCGTGCGCCTCCGCTCGCAGCAAAATCAAAACCGCGCCAGCGATGGCGCGGTTTCTTATTGGATTGAAATAACGAAACCTATCAGTTCGGAAACGTCATAAGTCCCGGCGGCAACATTTCAGCGTTGCAACCTGACGAGCCAGTGCAAGTAACTTTAACGTGGCGAACAATCTTCGCTCCGCTTCCAGACGGGAATACCATCACGAAATGCGCCGCCCGGACCTTTTCCGTCATCGACTTCAACTCATCCTCGCCGCCACGGTAGGTCACCGACTCGACTTTGCCCGGCGCAAACACCACGGAAAACTCACCTTCACCCGAGACTTGCGATGTCTTACTCACCAGGGCATGGCGCGCATCCCGGAGTTCGTCAGCCGGCGTCTTCGTCCATTGCCCGTTGGGCAAGCGGTCGATCGAAATCATCGGCGGCGCCTTTCGTCCCGTCAGCCGCTCGTAATGGGCGAGAAGCTGCGAATGCCTCTCTTGGTAGGCAGAAGGCGGATCTTGCCTGTTGATTCCCCACTCCGTCGTTCGCATTGAGCCCGCTTGCAGCGCCAGTTCATATATGTGAGTTGCTTCCTTCTTTTTCTCCAACTTCGCTAAGGTCTGACCCAGATGGTCTCCGGAAACTGCGTTCTGCCCGAGAGTCCAAGCCGCGGTGAGGTAGTCCTCGGCCCGTTTTAGATCGCCCATTTGGAAGTACACCCATCCAAGAGTGTCCCAAGCCGCCGGGAATTCAGTGCAGAGGATGAGGCTAAGGTTACCGTCATTCGATTCGACGGCTTGAACCGAGCTCGCATCCATGTCGGCGACGGCCTTCTCGGCGAACTCCTTCGCTTGCTCCAGATGAGTGTTGCTCGAAGCTAGAATGTAGGCTGCATCATTCAGTGTCGCGGGATCGATTCCCTTTTCCTGCGCTGCCTTCTGCATGAAAGGCATGCCCTTATCCGCCTGACCGCTCTTTACGTAAGCTTCCCCGAGCGCCATGTTGAGGCTCGCGCTGTCCGGCGATCCTTTCACAGCATCTTCAAGAATCATCGCAGCGTCGGCGTTCTTGTCCTCGGAGGCCAGCAGGCTGCTTAGGTTGAGCGCCGCATCGTGATTTTTTGGATCGAGTTTCAACACCTTGTGCCACGCCTGAATCGCATCGTCCCGGCGGTTCATCTGGGTCAGATAGGTAGCGGGCACGTGAAATACGCGTATATCAGTCGGATTTGCTTCTTGCTCCTTGTTCCATTCCGCGATTGCCTCCGTCATCCTGTTCTCCATCATGAAGAGGGTTCCCAGGTTGAGGTGTGCCATCGGATACTTGGAATCTCTACTGATAACTTTCTCAAACAACTCCTGGGCCCGGCCGCGGTCCCCCTTCTGCATTGCCAGGGACGCATCGCGGAATTCTTGATCCAAGTCCACACCGGGTGTCGCGCTAGCACTTGTCCCTATCCCCCCGCCGATCAGCCGCACGTACCGGTTCTCGTCGTCGGAGATCGCTTTGCCGAAGTCGCGGAAGTCTTCCCAGCTGCTGAGTTCGACTTCGTTCTTCTTGATCACCAGCCGCCGCGTCGCCGAGAACACTCCATTCTCGATGTTGTAAACCGAGTGGTATTCGGCGTAAGGCCGCATCAGATCCACGTTTTGCGGCTCACTCCCAGAGTATCCCTCCGGCAGCGTCACCTGGGTCTCGTACACCACTTCACCCAGCCCGCCAAGCAGCACTGGTTCTTGCGGTTTCTTCGAATCCTTGGTCATCTCGATGCCCATGGGCGGCATGGGCGGACCAATCTGGCGGTTGTCCCAATCGCTGTAGTTCTTGCGCTCGTAGTCGTAGGACAAATCGAACGCCTTGCTCAGATCGTCGGGTGGGGTGAGGTTCACATTGCTGACGTCGCGAGCGAAGTTCAGGCCGTAGGAAAACCGCTGCACGGCCTCCTTCCATTGGGATTGTGACACTTGCCGGAACGCCGCGCGCAGAGCGACTTCTACATCGCCGTGGTACGACTGTTGCGCATGTCCGCTGAATGTCCCCTCCGTGTTCAATTTCCCCTGCATGGAGAACTCCTGCCGTTGCGGAAACGGCGGATTGTCCGGAGTCGTCATCAGCGCCGCAGGTTTATTCGCCGGAATCACCAGCGCTTGCTTACCGCGCAGCGTCGTTAGCAACAGTCCGTAGGGCGAAACTTCCGGCGTGGTGTCGAGCCAGAGAAATTTATCGCCGCGCGGCACCACCGTGATGACGTGATTGAACTGCGCGGGCGATGGCACTTCCGGATCCAGCTTGCGAGTCGCATGAATCAGCGCCGGCCAGGCATCGATCCCAACCGCCTTTAGCATCGTCGCTAGCAGCGTGTGCTTATCCTTGCAGTCGCCGTAGCCGTTGTCGAGGACGTCGTCGGCCGCGTGGGGCTGATAGCGGCCGATGCCGAAATCCAGCCCGATGTAATGAAACTTCAACGCTACGAAGCTGTAAATCGCCTGGATTTTTTCGTCGTCGGTTTTCAGCCCCTTCGTAATTTCGTTGGCCTTGGCCTGGATCGATGGCGTGACCTCTAACGAATCCTTTTGCAAGTCGCCATACCAACGTCCCACATCCTCCCAGCTGGCGAACGTGGTCACTTGCACATCGGGGTTCGGCGGAATTCGCCGCGGGATCTCGCCCGGATCTTTCTGCTTCACGATGAGGTTGGAATGAGTCCAGCGGTATATCTTCTGCCCGCCTTCTGTGGTGATCTCGGGCTTGAACTCTGGGCTGACGATCTTGACGTACTTACCGTTCGGAACGCTGATGTCGACCCGTTCGTCCCGAGCGATCCAATCTTTTGTGAACGAATATTCCTGCCAGAACTGACCCGCGACTTGAGGCTTGATGATGCGGTAGCGAGCGAGATACTCGAGCACGTCTCCGACGCCGAGTCCCTTCACTGCGACGTGCTTTTCGTGGATATCGCTGTAGAGTGGAGCGGTGCGCGTAACCTCTCCGGGCATATCCTGAATGTTGTAGTCTGGAGTCCTGACGACAGTTCCGTCGGGCTTGCGCACGCGTACGTAATCGATCTCGACGACTTCGTTGGCGCTCGTGTACGTGAAGTTCAGAACCGCGAAGGCCTTCACGCCGGCATCGGCGAGCACCTTCACCTCGGCCGCCACCTCGCGAGTGCCGGTGCCGTCGGATTCCAGCTTGATATGACTGGAGAGGCGCTCCACGACGTAGGCTTCTTTGGAAAAATCGGGCGTTTCAGGCGACAGCTTCGCAGTCGCTTTCGTTTGACTATAAGCGGACGAAAACGCCATCGCGGCAAACAGCAGAGCGGAGACCCACCGTTTTGACGACATCTAGTTAAGGATGCAACGGCAAACCCGAATGAAAGCTACTTCTTCCCGCTGACCGCCCCCAGGCACTTGCCATAGAGCTCGAGCAGGTGCGCGGCATAATCCTCCGGCTTGGCGGCGGATCCGGTGCCTTGAAATCCAACTCCCGTGGAGGCGGTGCGCCCGTAGCCGGTGGTCATAGCGACAAACTTCATCAGATCGAGTGCGATGTCTTCATTACGGCGTCCAGCGGCCGAACCTGTGGCTGGAGTTTCTTCCATGATTCCTTCTCCTCTTCCAGAAATGACGGGGAGGTCGTCGACTTCTTCGTCTTCGTCCTGCATTCGGTGGATGACGCGGAAGCTCATGACGGCCTTGGATGACTCCGCTAGCGATGATAGCAGAGGCGGACGCGCACGGAAGGCTTGCCATCGCGTCCGGAGTCCCTCAACTCGCAGCGGATTTTTCCTTCAACGCGCGGATGCGCCGCCCATACAGCATGCCGTGAATGGTCAAGGCCGGCCCGATGACGAGAAAGAGCCAACCGGCCCATTCCGGATGCCGCACCGCAATCAACAGAGACACGAAGCCGATCAGCGACAAGATTGCGCAGGACTGCATCGTCGCCTGCGTCTCAAGAGCTTCGATCGCACTCAGCTCTAGTTTGTCTCGCAGCCGGTAAGCGTGCAGATACATCAAAGTGAACAACAAAAAGACCGAAGCGAATCCGACCGCATAGATTTCCATCATCACCGAGGCCTGGTGCAAAGTGAGGTCACTGCCCGATACGCCTCCTGTCAGCTGCGAGAACACCAGGGAGAAAACAAATTTCAGCGGATAGACATAGAGCAGCACCAGAAATAACAGAACCATATTCAGGAACACGGTGTAGGAATCTTCGAGCCCGTAGCGCCGCGAAAACTTGTAGTGCGTGAGCCAGATCATCACCAGTTGCGAAAAACATATGGCGAAGGGAATGAACCCCCGCATGTCGGTGATCAGTTCGCTGTAGCTGTGCGGGACTTCTAGCGACACGACCAGCAGTGTGAGCGCGAAACCGAAGACAACGTCACAGAAAGCCTCGAGCCGCGTGATCTCGCCGCCGCGCCAGCGGAAGAATTTCTCCGGCGGCAGTGTCGAGCGGTGGGTGAAAGAGTGGTCTTGCGCAGTGCCCGGCGCTTCGCCCGGGTGGCGCGCGTCATAGTGTTTCGATCTCCTGCTCATAGCCTAGGATTCTGGCGGCTCTTGCGGTGATTGGCAATGGAAAAGCGCCGCCTCTAAGCGAACGCCTCAAACCCAAACCTTGTCATCCTGAGCGGAACGTGCCTCAGGATGACAAAACAAAGTTACGATCGTCTCACTTCGCTCATCAGCGCCAGCAAGTTGTCTTCGCTGTCACGGAAAAATGTCATCCAGAGATCGTGATCGGGCATGCGCGCGAGCAAGTGCGGCTCGTCTTCGAAGCGCACGCCTTTCTCTTTCAGGCCACCATACGCCGCCTGAATATCCGGTACCGCGAAATACAGAATCGAGCTGGCATGGTCGAACTCCGGTTTCTCCGGATGGTCGAGCATGAGTCGAACGCCGCCGCAATCGAAGAACGCCAGGCCGGGCGGCGCTTTGAAGAGCAGTTTCAGCCCCAGCGTTTTCTCGTAAAAGTCGGCGGCACGCTCCACGTCGTGCGTGCGGATCTGGATCTGTCCCAGCCGGGTGATCCCGGGAGTGGTTGCGGCAGCAGTCATGGTCTTGACCTCCATTCGCATATTAGTTAGCATAGCTAACTATATTTGAGATCGGAAGTCAAGCCCATGACTCACCGGAAACGCGCCGGCCAGGAATCGACAATCTCCGTTTCTTATGCACAAACTGCGCCGGAAATGGGGCCCTCCCCGGAATCTGCTCATCGCCCGGAGATTTTGGCTGTTGCCGACCGGCTGCACTCCACGGCCATTCACCTGCTGCGGCGCTTGCGCAAGCAGGATGTCAAGACCGGGGAAGGTCCGGCAAGGCTTTCCGCGCTTTCGGTGCTGGTGTTTGGAGGGCCGAAAACACTGGGCGAACTGGCCGCCGCCGAGCAGGTGAAGCCACCGACCATGAGCCGCATCGTCGCTGGCCTGGCCCGCAGCCGCCTGGTCCACGTTGCCTACGACCCTCATGACGCCCGCCGCATGAGCATTCGCGCCACTGCCAAGGGCACGCGGCTTCTGCAAAAAGGCCGCGAGTTTCGCATCGATGATCTTGCTTCGAATCTCGACCGCCTGTCTCCGGACGAGCTTGCCGCCCTCGGAAAAACTGTGGAAATCCTGGCCGAGTTGCTTAGAAACTGGACATAATTCCGCTCTCTCGTAATCGGCAGTCACGGTACTATGGGCACTCGAAATGGCGGTTACGATGTCACATACTAATGGGTCTAGCAGTCCGGGGGCGTGCGGCTCCGGGGTTGTGTGCCCGTTTCGCAGGTTCGGTTAAGTCCTCCCCGCAAGGCCATCTGTTCAATTGCTGCTGGAAAGGATCGCATTGTCGCGAACACGCATCATCGTGACCGCTGCCGGCCTGTTGTGGCTGACGCACATCGGTGTCACTGCGGCGCTTGGGACGCAAAGCCCTGGCCCCTTGCTTTCGGATGCGATTCAGTTCTCCGTCGGAGCGTTGCTGATTTGCGCCTTGTGGGATGCGAGCCGCCGCTCGGAAGGCCTGGCGCGCGCCTTCTGGAACCTTGGCACGGCCGCCTATCTGGTGTGGATGATCGCCCAGGGGATGAGCTTGTACAACGACTTCGCCGGCAATCCGGCGATCATGGGGATCACCAATCTCCTGTTCAGCTTTTGGTTCGTGCCGCTGGCCATGGCGCTCTTCCTCGATCCCGATCACGAGACCGGGCGGCTCGACGCGCTCATGGCGCTCGACTTCGGACAGGGAGTGCTGGTCTGCGTCGCGGCCTACCTTTACTTTTTCTATCTTCCAAAGGCGGAATCTCCGTCTGAGTTGGCGCACTCCGTTTGGATTCCTTACTTCGGTGGCTACAGCCTCGTCGCCGTAGCGTTCATACTACGGGCGATTGTCACGCGCTCGCGGGATGTGCGTGTCTTGTTCGGACGCATGGGAACATTTCTCGCACTCTCCGGCGGCGTCGACGCACTCTACTATTACGGGCCTGGACGGCTATTGAAAACTGGTCAGTGGTTCGATTTGTTGTGGAGCGCTCTGTTGATTGCGCCCTTGCTCATCGCGGTGACATGGAAGCAGATCGAGGCTCCACAGATTCCGCTGGAGCCTCCGGTTCGCGAGAAGCGCGTCTATGCGGATTTGTTTTACTTGATCTATCCGCTCCTGGTCCTGTTCATGTCGCTGCGCATCGCGCGCGAACGACTGTGGATCGCGGGCATCGTGGTGCTGCTCTCGTTTGTTTGCTCGAGCACCCGGCAGCTGGTCACGCAAAACCGGTTGATCTTGGCCAGAGAGGCTCTGCGCCGTGAAGCGTCGCGCGACGGCCTGACGAGTTTGTGGAACCGGAAAGCCATTCTCGCAATTCTCGAACGCGAGTTGCTGCGCGCCGAGCGCGACCAGGCGCCCGTAGGCTTGATCATGATCGACGTGGACCACTTCAAGAAAGTTAACGACAGCCGCGGGCACCAGGCGGGCGACGATGTGTTGCGCATCATCGCCAGCGGCATCGCGGCCGTGGTCCGTCCTTACGACGCAGTCGGACGCTACGGCGGCGAGGAATTCCTGATTGTGGCTCCTGGCTGCGGCATGACCGAAACCTGGGAACTGGCCGAACGTGTGCGAGTTCACGTGGCCGACTGCAACATCATGGCGGGCGGATCGAGCGTTCGGGTCAGCCTGAGCCTGGGAGTCGCCACCGGACAGGCGGCGGACGATATCGAAAAAGTGCTGCACGCTTCCGACGCGGCGCTGTATCAGGCGAAGAATACCGGACGCAACCGTGTCGAACCCGCTCTGGGACGCGCTGCAAGCGCGAGTCCGGCGAGCCCGGGCGCTCCGCATCGCGACTTCTGGATCTGACCTCTGGCTCGCATTTTTCCGCGAAAATCTTTCAACGCTTCTCACGCGGACTTTCTCTCCACCCGATATTTCTTCGCCGATTTTGCCCGCGGGGTGCTATGTTTTCTGGTGACCCTTCATGGTCCGCATCGCGCGGGCGCTTTAGCCGGAGGAGCATGTGGCAAATCGTCCTCTTCGTCTCTCCACGATATTTCTGATCATCGCTTCGTTGGCTACGCTGGCAGCATGCGGCAGCAGCAAGAACAAAGCAACCGCTTGTCCGGAAGATGGTTGCTGTGGCGGGAGCGCGTTCTGCGCGGCTCCGCAGTATGTGTTCGCGAATGGACTCGACGGCCAGGTTTACGTCTTCCCTCTCGACTCAACTACGGGAGCGCTGGAATCGCCGACCTCGACCGGCGGAGCCAACACGTCGCTGGGCATGGCCGTGCTCAACAATCAATTCCTTTACGTATCCAATCCTTCCGCGAGCCTGAATCTGCCTTCGTCGATCGATGCCTGGTCGGTCAATCTGGGAACCGGAGCACTCACCACCGTCGCGGGATCGCCTTTCTCGTTGGAGCCGATAAGCATCTCCGTCGGCCTGGCGGTCGACAATGCCACGCAGACTCTCTATGTTGCCGATGCAGGCCGCATCGACGCACTGACAGCGAACGCCACTGGAGCGCTGACTACCGTGGCCGGATCTCCTTTCCTCGCCGGTGACAATCTCTATCTCACGGTCGATCCGCAGAATCGCTTTCTATTTGCGGCGGACGATACTGTCCCCGTAGGTGTCCTCGCGTACACGATTGACTCTTCGACGGGAGCACTCACCGCCGTGCCGGGATCTCCTTTCGCTGCGAGTTCCGGCACTGCGCTACCAATGGGAATCGTGGTGGACACGAGCGGCAGTTTCGTTTACTTGGCGACGCGATCATCCAACCAGGTTGTGGCTTTTTCGATCGTCGCTCCCAGCGGAGTTCTGAACCCGGTCCCTGGTTCTCCTTTTTCCGCGGGCAATGGACCCATCGCCCTCGCCACGGTCAACAAGTTCTTGTACGTCTCCAATGTGCTGGACGGCACGCTCTCCGGTTACAGCATTGATTCGACGACTGGCGTCCTGACTCCGCTTGCGGGCTCGCCGTTCGCGATTCAAGCCGGGGCACTGACCACCGATCTCGTGGGAAATTATCTCTACTCCGCCGGCGCCGGCGGCATGATGGCGTTCCAGATCAATGGGACGACGGGAATGCTGACACAAGTTGGATCGACGATTCCGTTCGCAGGTGCGACCGTGCTGACGTACGTGCAGTGAGTCGAGCGGCAAGAGATAATTCGGAGCCTGCTGGAATCCACGCGCTCAACCGGAGTGGAGAATTCAAAATCCCCCAAGTTCTTGTTCGTTTTTCGTAACAACTTCCATTCATTGTTTCGGCGATGTGATCTGGCGATCTAAGATCGCGACGCAGTTTCCTTCCCCCATTCCAGTGCAGATGAGGGAACGCGCAGCGGGCGGGCGAACCGGTACGCGTTCCTTCAAAATTTCCAATCTGACATTTCTCGACGAAGGAGATCCCACATGGCTCTGAAGAAGATTGATTTGTCGCTGCCGGATTCCCGCAAGAGCGTAGCAATGAAGAATGATCCGACGCGTGTCGATCCGAGGAAACTGAAACTGGGGAAGTCGGTGGCGCGGCACGATCCGCGGACGCTGCTGCTGGCTTCGTACCTGACGGCGGCGCTGCCTGTCCCTCCGGCGAATTTCGACCTCACCACCAAGGTGGGCGCGTCGTGGGGAATGATGGACAACGATCAGATTGGCGATTGCACCTGCGCGGCCGCCGGGCACCTGCTCATGGAGTGGACGGCGAATGCGGGAAAGAAAATGTTCACGCCGACCGATAAGCAGATTGTCGCCGCCTATTCGGCGATCACAGGATACAACCCGACGACCGGCGCCAACGACAACGGAGCAGTTGAGGTCGACGTATTGAATTACTGGCGGCAGAGCGGAATCGCGGGGCACAAGATTGGGGCGTACATGGCGCTGGAGCCGGCGAACCACGCGCACATCATGGATTCCGTTTACATCTTCGGAGGCTGCTACATCGGGCTGCAATTGCCGATCAGCGCGCAAGGGCAAGTGCAGAATCATCAACCGTGGTCGGTGCCTCCGGGAGGATTGACCGGCGATGGCAAGCCCGGATCGTGGGGAGGGCACGCTGTCCCGGTGGTCGAGTATGACTCCCGCGGCGTGACGGTCGTGACTTGGGGAGCGTTGCAAGTGATGACCTGGTCGTTCTGGGAGGCGTATTGCGATGAGTCCTACGCGATTCTGAGCAACGATTATTTGACGGGAAAAAAGACGACACCGCAGGGATTCAACCTGGCACAGTTGCAGGCGGATTTGGCGGATTTGAAATAAGAGGGCGTTGCCTTCGTCCCCAGATGAATTGCTTGGCTTTATCCGCTGACATCTTCTCCAAAAACGCATGCCCCATCCTTTCGCGTTTTGTGCGAAAGGGTGGGCCGCACGGGGTAGTGGGTCAGTATGATTTCCACAGGGCATTAAGTATAAGGATTCTCGATTGGCGGTAGGCCCTTTGCTTTTCGATCTGCCTGCATTTGTTTGACGACCTTCCGACGATAATAGAGCGTAAAAACCGGACGGAGTAGCCGCCCAAGGGTTCTGCCGATTTGACCACCAATCTTCCGACCAAGTTTTCTGATTAGGTAGTGACTGAGGACAAGAATGGCCACAGAGGAAATGGCGAGTAGGGCAAGTCCGATTTGCTCAGTCATGGGCGGATATTACTACTCGCCCAGAGCCTTGAGAACCAGATTCCTTTCCGCATGGCGCGCTGAGGAAACCTGCTGAGGCAGTAGGGCGCACAATTCAGCGATGGTCCATACGTGATCTGAGATTCCAGATTTCATTGCAAGGGTGGGGCACCCCGAGTCGTGGATCCCAGACCCACTGGTTTGCACCCACTAAAATCAAGATTTCACCCGCACTTTCCGGACTTCCGACGACTTGAAAATCAAACCGCCATCCTGCGACCCAACAAAACATAGCTCACAGTTGACCTGGCAAATGACCCTGAGTCATTCAATAAAGAAAATCTATTAAATCGTTTCTTGCGCACACTTGCGACTGGAATCCGGGCGTGATTTTGTCGTAGGATTGCGCCGCACCCAGCGCCGATGGCGGTATCGGCGCGACTGCTTCCCAGGAGGGTCAGATGCAAGGGCCAATCTCTTTTCGTCAAAACTCACAGCGGGCAGTTCAGATTCTCTTCCTTCTTGCCGTTATTCTCCCGGCGACGCTGTTCGCCCAAGGCTATTTCGGGACAGTGAGCGGCACTCTGACAGACCCGTCAGGAGCGGTCATCCAGGGCGCCAAGGTCACTCTTCTCGATGAGCAGAAGGGATATCAGTTTGCCGCCACGTCAGACAGCAACGGGCGCTATCTGTTCGCCTCGATTCCTCCAGGGACGTATTCCGTGTCAGCGGAGATGCAGGGGTTTGAAAAAACCGTCCGCACGCACATCAAGTTGAACGTCAGCGAAAATCCTTCGGCCAATCTCACTTTGAAGATTGCAGGCGCGGCACAGTCCGTGGATGTGCGGGCGCAGGGTCAGGCCCTCGCCACGGAAGATGCGGTGACCGGCCAGGTCATCGATCGAAGGCTGATCAACGATCTGCCGTTGATTAACCGCGATGTGACCGAGCTGACCTTTCTCACGCCCGGCGTCACGGACATGGACGATCAGTGCCACAACTGCGGGTCGACAAACTTCGTATCCAACGGCAGCCGCGGAGCCAGCGCCGACATTCTGTCGGATGGCGCGTCAATCACGAACTTTGAGCCCAACGGCGGAGTCACGCAAGCGGTCTACGTTCCTTCTCCGGAGGCGGTGGAAGAATTCAAAGTGCAGCAGACCAACTTCAGCGCCGAGTACGGTTTCTCTGGCGCTTCGATTCTCAACATGGTCACACGCTCGGGCACGAATGCATTTCACGGAAGCGTGTACGACTTCATCCGGAATACGATCACGGACGCAAATGATTGGTTCAATGATCGCAGCGGCATTCCCATCCCTCCAGTCCACCGGCACGATTTCGGGGCGACTATCGGCGGTCCCATCTGGAAGAACAAGACTTTCTTTTTCTTCGACTATGAAGGTCTGCGTGCCAGCAACATGAGCACCTACCGCGCGGGCGTGCCCAGCGCGGCGGAGCGCACGGGAGATTTTGGCGAGATTTGTTCGGCGCAGGGCGGATCGTTTAATTCCGCCGGAATGTGTCTGGATGGGTCGGGCAATCAACTGAACGCGGGGCAGCTGTGGGATCCCTATTCCGGTCTCTATAGCTCCACTGACGGAGGCCCCATCCGCAGCGCCTACATTCCCTACAACAACGTCTCCACCTATACCAGCCCCGGCAATCCGAATCTGCCGGCGAATCTACAGCCGGCCCCGGGTGTTGCTGGAAATCTGATCGATCCCGTGGCGCTGAAGGTGATGAGCCTGTTTCCGTTGCCGACGCCGAACATGGCGGGCGCTACGCCCTACAACAACTGGATCGCGTCGGGAGCGACTCCGAATTCGAACGACCAGTTCGATCTGAGAATCGATCACCGTTTCAATGAGAAGAACCTGCTGAGCGCGAAATACTCCCAAGACAGGAACTCCAATACCCCCTTTGATTGCTTCAAGACGCTCATCGATCCCTGTGGCAGCGGAGCCAATAAGAGCACCGCACATATTTTCTCGATCAACGATACCTACACGTTTAATCCGACGCTGCTGCTGACCACAACGTTTGGGATTACGCGCGGCGCGATGCTGATTTTCGCCTACAACTCGAGCCTGAATTCCGATCCGCTCGGCGCGCTCGGGTTTCCTTCGTATTTGAAATCGAACGGCTTCAACGGCGTTCCCGCGATGTTCATCAACGACTACGCCGCCGCCGGATTTCCGAATGCCGGAAACGACCCCTATGGCAATTACAAGCAAGGGCAGCTGACCGGTCAGCTCGGCGGGATACTCAGTAAAGTCCACGGAGCTCACGAACTGAAGTTCGGAGCCGAGGGGCGGTTGCACCAGCAGAACTACATTCAGACCAATGCGCCGCTGGGCTATTTCAATTTCGATAATCGGGGCACATCCGTTTGCCCGTCAGTCGGGATTGCATCGCAATGCGCCGATGGCACGGTGGCCGGCGGAGATGACATGGCCAGCTTCCTGATGGGGCAGGTGCAAAGCGGCTTCTATGAAATCCAGTTCCAGCCGGCTACGGAAAATTATCAGTACGCGACGTTTGTCCAGGATAACTGGAAAGTAACGCACAATCTCACGTTGAATGTGGGATTGCGCTACGACGTTTCTCTGCCGCGGACCGATCGCTTCAACCGGCAGAACTGGTTCGATCCGAACGCGGTCAGCCCCTTGAACGGCGGGCAGATTTCGTATACCGACCCGATCAGCGGCGCCGCAGTGACGCGGCCGCTGCTCGGCGGAGAAGTCTTTGCCAATTCCAAAACGCGCACGAATTATGTCACGGATTGGAGTGACTTTCAGCCGCGCTTCGGCTTCGCCTACCAGTTCGCGCCGAAGATGGTAGTTCGCGGAGGTTACGGAATTTACTACGGCCAGTCGCGCTCGGGCGCCAGCGGTGTGGTGCCCTACGGCGGACAAGGCTATGACCAGTACACCAACATGATCACGACGTATAACAACGATGGCGCGACGCCTTACCTGCACCTGGGCAATCCATTTCCCAACGGATTGATTCAGCCGCCGGGAAGCGCTCTCGGATTGATGAACGATGTAGGCTACGGAGCAAACGGCCCGCTGCGCACGCACGCCGCGAATTTAACTCCCTACGAACAGAGCTGGAGCTTTGGCGTCGAGCGGCAACTGCCGTGGAACGTCGTGTTCGACGTCGAATATCTGGGAAAGAAAGGCACGCATCTTCCGTTCAGCGGCGCAAACCAACCGGACGTTCTGGGGCCACAGGTGGAGAACTACGGTCCCACTTCGCCGCAGATGAACGCGCTGAATACTCTCTACACGAATCCGCCTGGCTGCAGCCCGACATGCAATCCCTTTTACGGGATCATCACCGATCCCAACAGCTCCATGTCGAGTTCGGTAGCGGGATATCAGCTGGAAACTCCTTACCCGCAATTCACCAGCGTGACGACGGACGTGCAGATGATTGCGACGTCCATTTATCACGGGCTGCAGTTGACTGCGAACAAGCGCTTCAGCAACGGCCTGGAGTTTCTGATCAACTACACGTGGTCGAAGTCGATTGATGACGCGTCGATCGGCGACGACAACGTGACGTGGCTGGGAAGCTTCACCAGCTTGCAGGATCCGAATAAGCCGTGGCTCGAGCGCAGCCTGTCGACGTTCGACACGCCGTCGGTGTTGAAATTCAGCTACAGCTACGATCTGCCGATTGGACGCGGCAAGGCGCTGCTGGGCAACATGCCGCGAGTGCTGGAGGCGGTGATTGGCGGCTGGAAGACGAATGGGATCTGGATGATTTCCGATGGAAGACCGCTGGCGGTCACGGTTTCGAACGGCGGAACGCCAATCCCGACGTATGGTTCACAGCGTCCGAATCTGGTTGGAACGCCACGACGCAATTACGGGACTGACTGGCAGGACCAGTTCTTCGTCGATAACACGGTCTTCCAGCAACCGAGCCCGTTCTCTCTCGGTGACATGCCGCGGACGATTTCATCGGTGCGAACACCGCTCTCGTTCACCAGCGACTTATCGGTGAGCAAGCAATTCGTGTTGTCGAATGTGCATGAGGGTATCCGGCTGGAGGTGCGGCTTGAAGCCCAGAATGCGTTCAACCATCCGTTGTTCAGTCTGGGCACACCGGGACCGTACGGAGACAGCACGCTCAATGTCGGTGATCCGAGTTTTGGGATCATCCCACGGATGTCGCCGGTCGGACCGAGACAGGTTCAGTTAGCGGCGAAGATTAACTTCTAAGAGTTGGTTGAGTTCGGCAAAGTCCCCACTTCCGGCAAAACCGGCCGGAAGTGGGGCACCCTCTTTTTGCCATCCATCGGAATCACCGCATAGGCGCAGTGTTGGCAGCGGCTGCAGCCGTTTCGTGTTTCCACTGCTTTTACGACATGGATAAATCCGTGTCCTGATCCGACGCGATACTTACCCGAGCGCATGAATCCGTACCCTAAGACAAAGCTCTCGGACTTCGCCTAGGTCTATAGATCAAAATCCCCACCCTGTCGCATACATCGGGACAAGGGCGGGGCACCCGCATCACTCTCTCTATGTACTTACGCTTCGGAGCTGACCTGGCAGATGCGGCCTACCAGGTAGTCGGAGGGAGATTTTCCTTCGGATATCGGCAGCGCCTCGATAGGGCAGGATTGGTTGTGGGGACGAAGGATGAGCTGGTTTCCGGCGACTTCGACGTAGCTTACCGCGCAAGTATCGCTTTTCAGAACAGCGTACATATTGAATTCGCTTTTGCGATACGGCTTCAGTGAGTTGTAATGGCGGTCGATCAGGAGCGTGGCTCCGGGCTTGAGGCGGGGCGCCATGGTTACGGCCTTCCTGGGATCGAGCCGGATGAGCACGAAGCGATGCCAGGCGGAACGGTCGCCTTCCATCTCCGGCTTGAGCTTGCGCAGGAAGCTCTTCTTGAATTTGAGGATCTCGACGACAGTTGCGGCGGTAATGAGAGGTTGGGTTGCGGCGGTCGACGTGTCGGTGAGCAGGACGTTTTCGAACTCGTCGCCGCTGGGAGGCAGGATGGAAGCGCGCTTGTTGACTTCGATGGGATCGAGCAGGTCAAGGACGGAAAGATGCTGGACGGAGAGAACCTTGTCCATGCCCTCGATGCTGAGGCCGCGCTTGCGGTTGAGGAAGTTAGAGATGTGGGCTTGCTTGAATCCAGTCTGCTGGGCGAGGCGAAGTCCAGTTAGTTCCCCTGCTTCGATGCGTTCCCACAGGATCTTACGAAGATTATCTTGCAGGATTTTGAACTTCATTAGGCGGAGTATAGCAAAGCTTTATCAGCGGTCGCTGAAGGGAGAAAGTTTTCCACAGGCGGCGAATGTCCATCCAACCTTGACTGAGAAAATTCACAGCTATAGGATCGCGACATCCTAGGGGCCAAATCGCTCTATGACAGACGACAGAACGAGCCACACGGATAACATGAACGAGGAGAAGAACTTCGGAGAATTTCGGCGGAAAGTGAAATCGGCCGAAGTGCTGTCGGCGTCGATGGAGCGGCTGCTGTTGTCGCTGCGCTTCACGGGAAAAGTGAGCGTGGTGATGCAAAACGGGCGCGTATTGAAGTCGGGCTACGAGGAAGGATATTTCCGGCGCCAGGAAAGTGCGGGCGTAGACGACGAGATCGCGCAAAAACTATAGACGAGAGGAGTGTCGCGACAACATCCAGTCAAGGGCCAGGAATTTTAAGATCTCATAAAAACTAAATAGAACAAGCAGGTCATCGTAAGAGAAACGAGCCCTGCGTTCGGTTCCCGGGTGTTTGCGGGAATCGGCCGCAGGGCTTTTCGTTTTGGATTCAGTTCGAAGGGCCGGGAGTCAAAATCCCCACCCTGTCGCGGAAATCGCGACAAGGGTGGGGCACCCGATGCGCTGGAATGACCAGCTTTGACCACAGAGGGCACAGAGGAGCACAGGGGAAGTCAACATCCCCGCGATCGAGGAACTTTAGGAAATCAAAATCCCCACCCTGTCGCAGAAAACGCGACAAGGGTGGGGCACCCTTGGGGCGATTTTATTTCAAACAGTCTGGAGGAATTCATGAAAGGCGATCTTAAGAGGGGCGAAGTGCGAGTGGAGTTGAAGTATTGCGAGCGGTGTGGAGGGTTGTGGGTGCGCGAGGGCGGAGGGGGCGTTTATTGCAACACGTGCCAGCCGGAGATTGCAGATCTGCCGATCCCGAAGAAGAGGCCGGGCAATGTCCGGTTGCCGGTGCAGACAGCCAGCGTCGTCGACAAGGTGCGAACCGAGAAATTCGAGGAAGACGTTCCGGACCTCGAAGCGGTGGGAGGCGCGGCATGAGCGACAAAGTGGATTGGATCGAAGCGGAAGCCGAGGAGTTGGATGATCGCCTGGGAGATCAGGAGATCCGGACTGTCTCGGCAAACGACACGAAGGCAAGAACAGGTCAACCAGGGGAGCTATCGGAAGATCTGCAGGAGTGTGAAAATCCCCGCCCGGATGAGGGTCAAAATTCCCGGACCGTCGCAGAAGACACGGCGAGAATGGGGCCCTTTGAATATTACGAGTACCAACAGGAGCGGCAGCGGCGGATCTATCGCGCGAGAGCGGTAGCGATGCTGCGGCGATATTTCCGGTACTCGATTGAGACGGGAAGGTTGCCGTCGTTGCTGGGGCGCGAATTCTTCCGGGCGAAAGTAACTTCGTACACGGTGGTGACTTTCGAAGACCGAGTGATCTTCGTGCATGACATGGAAACATGCCTGGAGAAGTTGGATGAGTTCTCGAGACAGATCATCGCGCGACACATCCTGCAGGAGCATGACCTGGAAGCAACGGGAAGGCTGCTGGGCTGCACGGAAAGGACGGTTCGAACCTACGTTCCGATTGCGTTGGACCTGCTTACCGAGATTTTGTTCGACGTGGGATTATTGGCGAGGTGATTTGAGAGCGAAAAAATCTTGTCAAGAGGGCTGGAATCACACATTCTCCGTAAGTAGTTGTGAAGACGGCAAAAATAAATTTTGAAATTTTTCCGGTTGGCCCTGGTCAATTTGCTATTCTGGATTTAGAGAGTGAGAAAAGAGAAATCTCCTACAGAGGGCGCGCCCTAAGAGGCGCGCCTTCCCTTTTTGGGAACGAAAAGCGTTAAGAATTCATAAGGAATGCGGGTCATGGGGCAATGATGCGAAAAAAGACAAAGAAGAAGAAACCGGCAACGAAGAATATCGTGACGGCTACAAAGAAGAAGAGCGCACCGCGAGCAAAGAAGGAGTTGAATGCCGCGGAAGTGCGGAAAGGGCTCTCCAAGCTGGTGGGGACGCACGCTACAAAGATGACGAAGGCGGTCATCAGCCAGGGCGAGACTGGACAACTGGCACCGGTGAAGTTCTTGCTGGAGATGGCGAGCATTTATCCACCGGCAACCGATGGGAGCGAGACGACGACGGAAGAAGAGAGCCTGGCGCAGACATTGTTGCGGCGGCTGAATATCCCGGATGATCCGGTGGCGGCGGATGAGTATGAGAAGGAGTGCGGAGATACAGTAACGATCCCGGCGAAAGTGGCGGAGGTGAAACAGGGGCTACTCGAAGAGGAAGCTGCGAAGACTCAGGACGAGGAGAATGAGGTTCCGGTTGGGTGACGGTGTGGAGGGAAATACGAGATCGAAAACCCCACCCTCTCGCAAAAGGCGCGAGAAGGGTGGGGCACCCACACCAAAGAATTTACATCTCGTGAGATACCGTAGAATGAGGCGAGAAGAGCGGGTTGCGATTTGGGTTCATGTGAAGTCAAAATCCCCTCCCAATCGCACGAGACACGACACTAGTGGAGCACCCAAGCTTCCACACGAGAAGGCACACCGGAGAGGGATGGATATTACCTGGTTGACGGAACGGATCGCGGTGGGGGGCGGGATATGGACGTCGGACAATATGGCGGCAATCGCCAAGACGGGGATCACGCACATCATCGACATGCAGATCGAGTTCGATGACACACCGCTGGCGGTGGGACATGACATCGAAGTGCTGTGGAATCCGACAGACGATGATTTCGAATTGAAGCCGGCGCGGCTGTTCGGGCGCGGAGTGGACTTTGCGCTGCGAGCGCTGGAGTCGCCGGAATCCAAGATTTTTATTCACTGCGCAGCCGGGGTGCATCGGGCACCGATGATGGCGGTGGCGCTGCTGGGATCGATGGGATGGGATCTGGAGGACGCGATGCAGATGATCGAGAGGAAGCGTCCGGTGGCGGATTTTCCTGAGGTGTACGTGGAGAGCGTGGAGAGGTTTTTGGGAGCGAAGGAATAGGAAGTAGTGAGGATTTTGAGATTCACGCTGGGCATCGGAGTGCTTGGGAGAGTCGAAAGTCCCCACCCTCTCGCACAAATCGCGACAAGAGTGGGGCACCCTGTCCGGACTTACCACAGAGGACACTGAGAGGCTGTAGGAAATCAAAGTTCCCGCTGCGTAGATAGGATTTGGAGGAACAATTTATGCGTCACGCGGTCCGCCGCCCTATGGGGCGGCTTTTTTATTGGGCGCTGGCAGTCGTGGTCATGGCTGCCGGCTTCGGGCTTCCGGCTCGCGGAGGCGCTCCACAGAGTTCGCCGGCGACGATCATCGTTGCAGATAGCGTGTTCTTGGCAGACGGAACACCCGCGCAAGGGAGCTTGATCATTTCGTGGCCCGCGTTTGAGACGGCCAGCGGGATGGCGGTGGCGGCGGGGACGACCGACGTGACGCTGGGTGCGGGCGGTGCGCTCAGCGTCGCGTTGGTTCCGAATGCAGGAGCGACTCCGGCGGGAGTGTATTACACCGTCGTGTACCAGCTCGGGCCAGGAGAGGTGAAGACCGAGACGTGGGTGGTACCGACAACGTCTCCGGCAAATCTGGCGGCAGTGCGGATGACGCCAGGATCGGGGCTGTCGGGACAGCCGGTCTCGATGCAGTACGTGAATTCGGAGCTGTCGACGAAGGCGAACGACAGCGCGGTGGTGCATCTCAGCGGAACGGAGACGATCACGGGATCAAAAGTATTTACCGCTTCGCCGAATGTTCCTGCGCCGGTCAATGCCGGAGACATCGCGAACAAATCCTACGTAGATCAGAGCCTGGCGAATGTGGGAGCGGGAAGTTATTTGCCAACCGCCGGCGGCACCATGACAGGGCCAATTACTCTTCCGGCGAATCCGGTGGCGCCGCTGCAAGCAGCCCCGAAGCAATATGTAGATTTCGGCATGGCCGGGAAAGCGGATTTGATTTCGGGACTTGTGCCTGCGAATGAATTGGGGAGCGGGACTGCGACGGCTGGAAGTTGTCTGCTGGGCAATGGAACGTGGGGAGCGTGCGGGAGCGGCGGCGGAACGGGGAATGTTTCGACGACGCCGACGGCCAGCCAGAATGTGGCGCAACCGGAAGGGACACAATTTTCGACAAACAACCTGGCGAACGTGCGGTATCTGACAGCGAGCTGGAACTGGGTGCAGTCACCAACGGACAGCCTGGCGACGGCGGGAAGCAACACGATTCATTTGAGCCCGTGTCCGATGGGGATCGATACAGGCAACAACACGAACCGTCCCTATTACGTTTACGTGGCCGGCACAGGGACAGCAGAAGCGGCGCTGGTGACGGGCGGGACCTGTTCCGGGGGAGCAGCGACGGGAACGATTGTGGCAACGACGGCTGGGAGCCATCCAGCGGGATACACCGTGAGTTCCTCGACGGCCGGGATTCAGGAAGCGCTAAACGACGCAGGGACTCCAGGAGCGGCGATCGTGATTCCTCCGACTGGGGCGAATGCGAACGCGCTGCCGATCTATTCGACGATCTACGTGCAGAGCAACAAAAGTTCGTTGCGCGGTGAGGGAAAGCCCACATTGCTATGCAAGACTCGGTCGGTGTGCGTGTTTCTCGGGGACCACGTGAATGTGAATGATTTCGCCAGCATCGAGGTGAGCGGGATCCGGTTTGCGGCGGGAAACAATTTCGATGGCATCCCAATTACGAATACGGCATGCGCAGCGAACGTGTCGACGATCAGTCTCAATAACAGCGGCGTGGGCGCGGTACAGACTGGCGACTATGTCGACATCAATTGGACATTCAATCCGCATTACATCGGGATTCATCTGGTGGCGAGCGCGTCGGCGACACAGTTCACGTATGCAGATGTAAACTGCGGCGGATTCACGACGATTGCCTCGCAGACGAGCGCGGGATTTGCATCGCTAGAAGATGCGGCGATTGAAGATGATGCGACGGCAAGCTCGCTTCACGACCTGCACATGGCGGACAAGACGTCGTTCGCATCGTGGGGAAGCTGGCAGAACCACATTGTCGTGGACAACGATCAGGCGTTCAAGCTGGACACGATGAACCTGGACGAAGGTCCGAATTGCACGACGAACTATTGTGGCCAGTCAATTTATTTTCCTGGCCCGTTTGGGACGAATGCGTCGGTGGCGTGGCTGAGCCATCTGAATCTGAGCCTGCAATGCGGCGGGAATGGAGTGACGGACTGGGCGGGAAATACGCTGCGCATTCAGAATTCGGTGATCCAGGGATTCCGGCAGTGGGGAGTGTATGACGGCACGCTGCGCGGAGGGTACGGAGGCGGAGAGTTCGACGATGTGTACGAAGAAGTGGGCGGATGCACGAATCCTCTTTATCCGGGCGGCGGAAAACAAGGGATGGCGGGGCTGATCAACAACAGTGGCGGGAATTCGATTCATGGAGGAGAGTTTCCGGTTGGACAGTTGCCGGAGTTCGCTGCGAGCGGAAATCAGACAACTCGCTACAACTACTGCTTTGTGGTGCACGACACGAGCGAGGGTGTGTCGAAATGTTTGACCGCGGGATACGCACTGGTGGACAGCGCGAGTCCGTCGGGAAGCATTGTGGTTTCGTGGCCGCGGGTGCAGGGGACGGGAACGGTAACGTACGACGTGGTGCGGTATTCGGGCGCGGGGAATGCGGCGATCGCGCCGTATACGGGAGGATGCGCAGGAGGATCGACGGCAGCGTGCGGGTCGGTAGCGTTAGCAGTGGCGCAGTGCGCGTCGGCGTTTTGTTCATTCACGGATACGGCGAGCCTGAACACGAGCAGCTACGCGGTCGCAGCTATGAGTTATCAGCCGGGAATGTTCTGGTTGCCGGGAGGAATCGTCACGCTGAACAATTCGGACTCGCAAAACTTCGGGACCTCGCCGACATTCCTGGATGACAACGCGGTAGCGTCTTCGCTGTCTCCTATTACGACGGAAGCGGGACTAATGTCGCCGCAGGTATTTTCGCAGCGATGCAGCGACGTCAACGGAAACGAATGGCTGTCGTGCCTGGCGGGAAATTCGAACGGTAATAACACGATGCCGAGCGCAACCGTGTTGCAGTACGGGATCACGACGGGAACGGCCGCCGCAAATTTGAAGGGACGGCTGAACTTTACGAGCTCGCAGAGTGGATCGATCAACAGCGGAGAGATTCTCACGCTGGTGGACTCGAATCCAGCGAAAACGCTGGCGACTCCAGGGAACCGTCCTACACAAGACGCGGCGGACACTTATCTGGGGACGGATTCGGGGAGCGTGAATTATGCGAATGTGGGGCTGGCGATCGGCGCGCCCGTTTCGATTTCGTCATATATCAATGCGATTCCGAACGGTACGAATTACCTGGAGCGGCTGACGGCAGCGGGAAAGATATTCAACATTCCGGTGACGGTGAATGGAAATCTGGCGGTGAATGGCGGGACGGTCACGCTGCCGATCACGGGGACTGGTCCGCAATGCTTGCATGCGAGTGCGACGGGAGTGGTGTCAGGAACCGGATCGGATTGCGGAAGTGGAAGCGGCGGCGGATCGGGAACGGTGAACAGCGGAAACGCGACACAGGTTGCAATGTATTCAGGAAGTGGCACGGCGGTGAGCGGGGATAGCGCACTGACCGATTCGGGGACCACGTTGAACTATGCGGGCAGCGGCGGGATTACGGCGACTTCGGGAACATTCAGCGGGAATCTCACGGTGAATGGACAACTGCAGGTTGCGGGGCCGTGGATGGTGAGTTCGCCGATTCCGGGAACGGCGATGGGGGCTGCGGGAACGGGGACTTCGTCGCTGGGAATTTCCAATGACGGGAACTTCTATGTTTCTACAAATGGAGGAACGCCGCAGAAAGTGGCGACCGCCGCGACAAGCTCGTACTTCTCGAATCTATTCCAGGAAGATGCGAACGACCTGGGCGAATACAGCGGAACGAATCCGCAAGGCCTGCATGTGTACGGGACGTATCCGAGTGCGTCGAATTATGAACGCACAGGGCTGGGATGGGATGCCACAGACAATTACTTCGTCGTGCGGAACGAGAACGCGGGGACGGGACAACAACGCGGAATGGGATTCTGGATTGGCTCGGGGATCCGATGGGCGATCGACACGGCGAGCGTGCTTAAACCTTTCAACAACAATTCATTCGACATTGGAGTGTTGTTGCCTTCACCGCTTGTGCCGCGAACGATCTATGCGGCGACTTCGTTCGACACACTCACGCAAGGGCGGGAGAACTTTGAGTTATGCAATGACGGGACTGCGGGAACTGCACTGAATCTGCTGGCTGTGTACAACGGAGCGAGTCCAGCATGCGCGGTGAAGGCGGCAGCCTCGAGCACAGACGGAGTGATCGGAATTGTGAGCAATGGATCGGGGACAAGCGGAAATGCCGTGATCACGTACCGCGGATATGTTCCGTGCTCTTTTGACGGAGCGACGGTGAGCGGGGATTTTGTGACCGCGAGCGTTGCGACAGCCGGCGATTGTCACGATGGTGGAGCGACGCGTCCTACCGGCGTGCAGGTGCTGGGGCGAGTGGAATCAACGAACAGCGTTGCCGGAACTTACGGGATGCGAGCGGAGATGGATTCGCCGGCGAGCGGAGGCGCTGCGATAACGAGCGTGTTTGGCAGGACGGGAGCCGTCACGGCGCAAAGCGGAGATTATGGGGTGGGACAGGTTACAGGGG
Source organism: uncultured Acidobacteriota bacterium (assembly GCA_963700225.1). Classification (GTDB taxonomy): domain Bacteria; phylum Acidobacteriota; class Terriglobia; order Terriglobales; family Acidobacteriaceae; genus Sulfotelmatobacter. The sequence continues at coordinate 1,403,791 of CAVOWU010000002.1, read as the reverse complement.
CCGCTCCGCTGACGTCGCCGGCGTTCACGGGAACTCCGACTGCGACGACGGCAGTCGCTCATGACAACTCCACGAAGATTGCGACGACAGCATACGTGGACGGGACTTACACGTCGAACTGGACCCCGTTGGGAAATGCTTTCTCGGCTTCGAGCGGAGTTGGGTTCAACACCACGACCAGTCACGCGAATCTCTTTGGAGTCATCCTGAGAACGCCGGTTTACACATGCAACGTAACCGTTTATGTGGTGACAGCAGACAATAGCGCGAATACGTATGACGTCGGAATCTACCAAGGGACATCGGGAGGGACGGATAACCTGCTGGTACACACTGGAGCGGTGGCGGGAAGTGCCTACGCAACAGCAAACGGAACGAACATCAGCTTGCCCTGGAGCGGATCGGCGTGCGTACTGCTTGCTCCGGGACGATACTACCTGGCGATGTATGCGAACGTGGCGAGCGCGACGATGACCCTCGGCGGGGATAGCGGGAGCTTCGATTTCTACCATCTGAACGGGTTCTCGATCACGCCGTCGAGCGGGGCGCTACCGAGTTCGATCACGGGGCCGGCGGACGGTTATTCAAGTTCGGCGGCACCGTACTTGCTGTTGCATTGAGACAAACTTCGTTCCCACCCTAGCCGCAAAGAACGCGGCTAGGATGGGGCACCCAGCTTCATTCTCAGTTTTTCGTTCAGGAGTTGGCCATCGGCTTCGCCGGTGGCCTTTTTATTGAGTGACTGTCGAACTGGAGAAAAGCGCAGTGAGAATTCCTATCCAAGACGGTGAGGGCGCGAGCAAGCGCGAGGGCGTTCAACTCCGCTACGCGATTCGATGCGCGAATCACGCTGCTGCGCTCAGGATGACATTGAAAGTAATCGTTGGACTCTTAGGAGCTTTGTGGTGTGGGAGCGCATGGGGGACTACTTATTACGTAAGCTCCAGCGCAGGGAGCGATGCGAATACTGGGACTTCAATTTCCGCGCCATGGAAGACTCTGGCGAAGGCAAACGCGCAGGCACTGCAGCCGGGAGATTCGGTGTTGCTGCGGCGCGGAGATGCTTGGAACGAGAGCCTGGTTCCGGGTTATTCGGGAACGCAAGCGAGTCCGATCGCATTTGATGCGTACGGAACTGGGCCAGCGCCGAATTTGACTGGATATTACTCAGTACCATCTTCAGCTTGGGTGCTGGTTACAGGAAACGCGTGGAAAGCGCCGCTTCCCTCAACATTTAATGCAGTGAATTTCTGCTTGTTCGGATCGATCTGGGGACAGAAGGTTGGAGCTGCGTCGGCGAACCTGACGGCGCAATGGGACTTCTACCTAGCGAACGGATACCTGTATGTGTACTCGGTGGGAAATCCTTCAACCTATTATGCGGAACCGATTGTGGCGATGGCTTTGAGCAATGTGCCGGTCATCAATATCAATGGGCAGTCGTGGCTGACATTCCAGCACTTGCTGATCAATTGGTTCGATCAGTACGGGGTGTACGTGCAGGGGGCGAGCGATCATCTGGTGTTCGCGAACATGGAAGCGGACTCGATGATTCCCCAAGGTACTCAGCCGCTGGGCTTTTACGTGAACGCGAGTGCACCGCCGGGAGATATCAAGATCTACAACTCGGAAGCACATCTCAACTATGACGGTTTTCGCTTTGATGGAACGGCGTCGGCGATCACGATGGTGAATGACAAAGGCTATGGGAATCGCGACGGGGCGCTGGTGGACAACTCATCACCGCCGCGCTATTCACGCTACGCAGCGGCGCTCCACGTGGACTCTCCGCTATGAACGACACCAACGTGTTGAACCGACAGCGGAGCCGGGCAGAGAGGCCAGCCGCGGGAGTGCCATACACCTCGAAGGACTTCCAACTGGAAGTACTGGACCGGTTAGCGGAAATGCAGGAAGTCGCGGCGTCTTTGGATGGGTCCTGGAGTAAAAAGCTGGAGGGCGTCCGAGAGCAGCGCTTGTTGAAGTTTGACAGCCGGACGGTGATGGCTTTGGGCGCGATTGCCTTGTCGATCACCGGATATGTAATTCAAGATGCCCGGAACACCGCGAGGCAAGATGCGGAGATTGAGTCCACTAAAGCGAGGGTGGTGAGACTTGAACAGATTGCGGCCACAAATACCGAGGGGCGGATCAGGACCGAGGTCCAACTCGGGGAGTTGAGGGAAGGACAAAATGAGATCAAAGCGATGATCCAGGCACATGACAGCGCCAGCAAGAAGAACGAGAAGAAGTAGATCGAGAAGAGTCAGGAAGCGGCGATATTTCGAGGAGGGATTATGAATTTTGTAAATCTGTTGCTGCGAGGAATCGGATTTATTCCAGCACTGGTATCGGGCATAGAAGGCATGTGCGCGAGCAAGTCGGGAGCGGAGAAGAAAGATGCGGCCATGATGTTTCTGGAGAATGCGTTGACTACGGTGGACGCCGTCGCGAACCGGGAGATTGTCGATCCGGAAAAGTTCAAGGACGGAATGTCGAAGATCATCGACGGAACGGTGGAGTGTTTGAATGCGTCCACTTGGGCGAAGGGTGTGAATGTGACGCCTGTGGCCGCTCCGTAATATTGCGGCCGGGAAGTGAAAGACCCCACCCTGTCCTCCAAAAACCAGAGGACAAAGGTGGGGCACCCAGTTGGTATCGCCACTTTTAGCCGACTTCTTCGCTCCAGGTTTCCAGATTCTTTTTGACCTGGGCCATGAATTGGTCGGCGACTGCGCCGTCGATGAGGCGGTGGTCGTAGCCGAGCGTGAGATGAACAACGGAGCGGATGGCGATGGAATCACTGCCGTCTTTGTCTGTGATCACCATCGGCTGCTTGGTAATTCCGCCAACACCCATGATGGCGGAGTTGGGCTGGTTGATGATGGGCAAACCAAAGACCGCGCCGAATTGGCCGGGGTTGGTGATGGTGAAGGTGGATCCTTCGACGTCGTCGGGCTTAAGCTTCTTGGTGCGCGCGCGCTCACCGAGATCAGTGATACCGCGCTGCAGGCCGAGGAAGTTGAGGTCGCCGGCGTTTTTCAGGACGGGGACGATCAATCCCCAGTCGAGCGCAACCGCGATGCCCATGTTGATATGGCGATGATAGTGAATATTGTCGCCTTCGATATTTGCATTGATGATCGGCCACTGCTGCAGGGCGATGACTGCGGCGCGAACGAAGAACGGCATGAAGGTGAGGCGAGCACCGTGGCGCTGCTCGAATCCATTCTTGTGCTTGGCGCGCAAGTTGACGATGCGGGTGAAGTCCACTTCGTACATGCAATGAACATGCGCGCTGGTACGGCGGGACTCGATCATGTGCTTGGCGATCAGCTTGCGCATGTTCGTCATGGGGACGAGATCGCCAGGATAGGGAGCGGGTGCAGCTGGGCGAGCGCTTGGCGCTGGTGACGACGGCGCCTCGCTGCGCTCGGCAGGACGGACGGGTGCATCCGCCGCTACGCGAGCCGGTTGCGAGGACTGGCTCTCGATGAACTGCATAATGTCTTGCTTGGTGATGCGGCCGCCGAGTCCGGTGCCGGAGACTTGTGAGAGGCTGACGCCGTGCTCACGGGCGATCTTGCGAACTAACGGGGAGGAGCGAGCTTCTTCGTCCTCTTCCTGAGCAGCAGGCGCAGGAGGCGCAGGAGCAGGAGCCTTCTTCTCTTCTTTCGGCGGCGGAGCAGCGGCGGCCGGCGCGGCTTTTGCGGGCGCTGCGGGCTTGGCAGCCTCGCCGTCAGCGGCGATCGTACCGACAATCGTGTTAACTCCGACCGTTGTGCCTTCGGTAACTTTGATTTCCTGGAGAACGCCGGAAGCAGGGGCGGGAATTTCGGCGTCGACCTTGTCGGTCGAGATTTCGAAGAGGGGCTCGTCGCGCTGGACCTTGTCTCCAGGCTTCTTGAGCCACTTGGTAATGGTGCCTTCGACGATGGATTCGCCCATCTGGGGCATGATGATGTCAGTTGGCATGAGTTCCTTCCTATGACCGCACAGACCCCAAAGGAGGGCTGGGCGCAAACGGATATTATAACGGGTCGGTGGACGGGGGCTAAAGCCCGGGAGTTAAGAGGCGTCTTCAACGCGGCCCTCTAAGGGCCGCTCTTCCACGGTGGTGCCATCGCCGGTTGCAATACGAAGGGCCCTTCTTTTCACAAATCACGACTCGTCAGTGGATCTGGTTCTCCAAGAGTGGATCTTGTTTCCCGAGAATTGCCGCTAGTGATGATCGTGCTTTTCTTTGTCTTCCTTCTTCTCGTCAGGTTTGGTTTCTTCAGCGGGGACGGCGTTGAAACTTGTCTTCCAATACTCCTGGACGGCCGGTGGGAGCTTATCCATGTGAGAGAGGAACATCGTGATCTTCCACATATCCTGATCGGCGAGAGTCTTGTCCCATGCGGGCATGCCGGTGTAACGGACACCAGTGCGAATGGTGTAAAAGATATGCCACTCGGGATCGTCGGGTGGGTCGGAGATCAGATTTGGCGGCGGCGGATAGAAGGAAGTGGCGAGCGTTGAGGGCTTGCGGTCGAGGGTTCCATGACAGAGCGCGCAGTTCATGGTGTAAAGCTTCATGCCGTCTTCGAGATTTTGATCGGTGGGCGTGAGCGGATTGCTGACGCGAGGAGCGTGACGGTCCATCGAAGCGTCGACGGCGCTCATGGCGAGGTGGTGCTCCCAGTGCGGCGGTTCGCGGTTCGCCGTGGTGGGAAAAAAGCCTAGCATAGCAAAACCGAGTCCAGCGAGGATGAGGACCAGCACCGTGAGAATGACACCGAGAAGAAATCTGCCCATGAGGCCTCCGGGAGTATTTTGGCAGATGGGCAGGGCGGGACGCTAGTTGAGCTGGAGTGACGAATAGGAGTCACGGGTTTCTTTCCGCCGAGAACGAAGCGGACCAAAGCCCATCCGTAACAGGAGTGGCTCTCGCGGGCCTGAAAGGGCCGCTCTTCCACAGGATTGCCGAGCTACGCTCGCGCTGTCCGGGTCCGAGACCCGGACCCACACGCGGGCTGTCGAGCTGCGATCGACGGACAGCCGAGGGCGGCTGTCCCCACATAACCCCTTCGTTGGCGGACGAATGCGTCCGCGGCTACGTAAGTCAGTAGGCTTTCAAACGTCTGGATTCACGGACTACGTCTTCCACTTTCGGCAGGTAATGATGTTCCTGCGGCGGAGAAAATGGGATCGCAGAGTCGAGGCCAGCAATGCGGACGATGGGGCCGTCGAGATCCTCGAAGGCCTCTTCGTTGATGATGGCGGCGATTTCTCCCGCGAGGCCTCCGGTTCGGGAGTGCTCGTGGAGGATGATGACCTTGTTCGTCTTCTTCACCGTTTGCGCAATGGCTTCACGGTCGAGCGGGGAGACGGTGCGTAGGTCAAGGATTTCTATGTCGATGCCTTCTTTGGCGAGAATCTCAGCGGCTTCGAGCGCTGAGTGGACCATCGCTGCATAAGTAATGATGCTGAGGTCGCGGCCTTCGCGGACGATGTTCGCCTTGCCGATGGGAACGACATAATCATCGGCGGGGACTTCACCTTTGATGCGGCGATAGAGGTATTTGTGCTCGAAGAAGACGCAGGGGTTGTTGTCGCGGATAGCGGCTTTGATCAGGCCTTTCGCGTCGTAGGGCGTGGCCGGGCAGATCACCTTGAGTCCGGGATTGTGGACGAACCACATCTCGGGATTCTGCGAGTGAAAAGGGCCACCGTGGACGTATCCGCCGCTGGGGCCGCGGAGGACGAGCGGAGCGGGAGCGCCCCAGAGGTAGTGCGTTTTCGCGACCATGTTGCTGATCTGGTTGAAGGCGCAGCCGATGAAGTCCATGAACTGAAATTCGGCGACGGGACGCATGCCAGTGAGCGAGGCTCCGAAGGCCGCTCCTACGATCGCAGATTCGGCGATGGGCGTGTCAATGACGCGCTCGGGGCCGAAGCGGTCGATGAATCCGTCGGTGACTTTGAAGGCGCCGCCGTAGATGCCGATGTCTTCGCCGAGACAGAAGACGGAGGGGTCGCGGTCCATTTCTTCCCAGATTCCCTGGCGGATGGCTTCGAGGTAGGTGAGTTGCATAGGGTCAGGTTTCAGAGTTTCAGTCAGTCTCGCCGCATTCCAGGCACACGCAAGGTCCCTCGACTCCAGAGAACGATTCTTCGAATCGTTCTTTTCCGCTCGGGATGACAACGCACATAATCAAAACCGCTCCCGCCTACATTGTGTCATCCCGAGCGAGGATGGTCGTTCACCTTAGTGAACGAGCACCGCGGTCGAGGGACCTTGCGATTCAGTTTGGTACCAGTCTGCGGCTAAATCTTTCCAGCCGGGGTTCTTGCGTTCTATCAACCACACTTTCTTTTCACGGCGCCAACGCTTTAGTTGTTTCTCGAGATTAATCGCGTTTGCAACGTCATCAAAACTCTCCCAGTATACGAGGCGCGTGCAGTTGTAGTCGTCTGTGAAGCCATCACGGATGTGATTCTTGTGTTCCCACACGCGCTTACGCAGGGTACTCGTCATGCCAATGTACAGAGCGCGTCTTGATGTGCTCTGCATCATATACACGTAATAGATGTACTCGTCGCGCATATACCACTCCCTGGCTGAACACAGGGTCCCTCGACTGCGCTCGGGGTGACAATGTGTGGGGAGCATTGCAGATAGGCGAAACCTGTGTCTGTGACGAGTGAACATGATTTCCACAAGCGCTATTTCAGATGCACGGCGGCTTCGGTTGCTTTGTAGCTGCCGGTTCCCTTCTTTACTTTTGGCGTGCCGTATTTTGGCTTGATTTCGTGGCAGCCGTCTTCGCAGTAGACGCCGCCTTCGGCTGATTCGGGTGTCGGCATGGGGGAGTTCACGGCGATCTCTCGTTCTTCTTCTATGATCCGCTCTACTTCCGAAAGCAATTCAGCATTTTCTTTCGCGGTCAGCCACTTCTTTTCTTTCACCAGATAATTCTCAAAGCGTGCGATGGGATCACGCTTTTTCCAGAAGTCGAACATCGGCTTTGGCACATAGGCGGCCGCATCGTGGATGGCGTGGCCTTTCATGCGCATCATTTTGGCTTCGATGATTGTGGGACCTTCGCCACGGTGGGCGCGCTCGACGGCTTCGAGGGCGGCATCGTAGACCTGGCAGGCGTCGGTGCCGTCGACGATCACGCCGGGAATGCCGTATCCGATGGCGCGTTCGGCGAGATCTTTGCAGCGGTACTGCATTTCCGACGGAGTCGAATAGGCCCAGAGATTCGATTCGACGAAGAGCACGAGGCCGAGATTCTGCACGGCGGCGAAGTTGATTCCTTCGTAGGTGACGCCGGTGGACTGGCCTCCATCGCCGATGTAGGTCATGACGGCGACGTTACGTCCCTGGAGGCGCGCCCCGAGCGCAACGCCGGAGAGCACGGGAATAAGATCACCGAGCATCGAGATGGGCGAAACCATATTGCGCTTTTCGATGTCGCCGAAGTGTGAAGTGCCATCTCGACCCTTGGTGGGCGAGTCAGCCTTGGCCATGTACTGCATCATGGTGTCGCGGGCGGCGAATCCGCGGACGAGCAGCGATCCCTGGTTGCGGATCATGGGAGCAAACCAGTCGTCCTTGTCGAGCGCGTAAGCGGAGGCGCAGGAGCAGGCTTCCTGGCCTAGTCCGAAATAAACTCCGCCGACGACTTTGCCCTGCTTGTAGAGATTTTCGAGGGCGATCTCCATTTTGCGGTTGAGCAGCATGAAGCGGTAAATCTCAATCGCCTGCTGCTTGCCGAGATACTTCGAGTCGCGGATGGGTGGGACAGGCGTATTCAGATCGCCCTCGACTTCGTAGCGAACCTGCTCGGTACCGTCTTTATTTTTTTCGACGGCTTGATGAACCGTAAAGTTGGGGTGCTCTAGGCGGAAGTCGGGAATTTCGTAGGTTCGGAGATTCTGGTTGGAAGAAGGCGTCGAGCTTCGCTCGACCCGACTGCCGATGGCGGCCGTCGCCACATGGGCTGCTGTGGATCGAGAACCGTTGCGCGGACGCTTGCCGTTGGAGCTTGCTTTGGATTTCGTTTTCTTATTCCCCATGCGAGGCGGCGCCGAAGGCGCTCAATGATGGTATCGCGAGAATGGGGGCGGGGGCTAGGGCGAGCCCGCGACTCGCGTCCGGGCCTGAGGCCTGGACCCACACGCGCATTTCAAGCCCAAGCGCTGTCGTCTTCATTGCGAAGCTGGCGAAGTTCTTCAGGCGGCTTCATGGGGACACCGACCGCGCGACCGAGCAGGACATCTAAGGTTTCCACCCACAGCATTTGGCTTTGGAAGACTACGCCGAAGTTGCGGGAGATGGATTCGGCTACGGAATCGAGGTCGAGTTCACGGCCGAGTTGTTGCTGCATTGAGGTCACCGACTTTGTCGTGATGCCGCAGGGGATGATCAAGTTGAAGTAGCTGAGGTCGGTGTTCACATTGAGGGCGAAGCCGTGGGAGGTGACGAAGCGGGAGATGTGGACGCCGATGGCGGCGAGTTTAGCTTCGGTTTCGCTTTCGGGCGGCCTCGCTTCGCTTGGCCGGACAGCCGAGGCGGCTGTCCCCACGGGAGCATCGCTGCTCGCGGCTTCAGTCCAGACTCCCGTCAGGCCGGGGACGCGATGGGTGGGGATGGCAAAGTCGGCGCAGGTGCGCATCAGGACTTCTTCGAGGCGACGGACAAATTCGATCACGCCTAGAGTCTTGCGCAGTGTCGATGGGCGAGCCGGTGAGTTACCGGGGCGGACGAATGCGTCCTCTCCTACACGAAATCCGCGGAGATCGAAGATCGGGTAGCCGACGATCTGGCCCGGACCGTGGAAGGTGACGTCGCCACCGCGGTCGCATTCGAAGAGTTCAACACCGCGCTTGGTGAGGAGTTCCGGGGATGCGACTACGTTTGCGGCTTTGGCATTGCGGCCCAGCGTGATGACCGGCTTGTGCTCGAGCAGGAGGAGAACGTCGCCAATTTTTTCTTCTTTACGCAGGGCGACGAGTTGCTGTTGGAGGCTTAGGCCTGTGGCGTAGTCGACTGTGCCGAGTTGGACTAAGGAGATCAGGTTCTTTACCGCGCACTACACGGATTCAACATCCAGCAAAATCAAAATCTTCACCACAGAGGACACTGGGGTGGTGCATAGATCCTTCGCGCAAACAATGCGCTCAGGATGACAATGCATTTCCTCCGACTACGCTCCGTGCTCATCTGCGAAAACCCGTGGCAGGGAGTTTCAAGCGTTGATCGCCATTCCATACACGCTATTCGACGCGTCGAGCATGGCTTCGGCGAGCGTCGGATGGGCGTGGATGGTCCACATCAAGTCTTCGACCGTTGCTTCGAGCTCCATAGCCGTGACGGCTTCAGCGATCAGCTCGGTCGCCTGCGGACCGATGATGTGAACTCCTAAGATCTCGCCGTAGTCTGCATCGGAAACGATCTTGATGAAGCCTTCGTGCTGGCCGACGATCGAAGCGCGCGAGTTCGCCGTAAAGGGGAACTTGCCGATCTTCACGTTGTATCCGGCTTCGCGGGCCTTGGTCTCGGTGAGGCCGACGCTGCCGATTTCGGGGTGACAATACGTCGCACCAGGAATGTGCTCAGGATTGATCGGCTTGCCCGGTTTACCGGCGATTTTAGCGACGGCGACCAGTGCTTCCATCGCTCCGACATGAGCCAGTTGCGGCGTACCGAGGACGATGTCGCCGACAGCGTAGACGCCGGGTTCGGAGGTCTGCATCCAGGAATCGGTTTTGATGAATTCGCGGTCCGGTTTGATCTTGGTGCGTTCGAGGCCGATATTTTGCGTGCGCGGCTTGCGGCCGACGGCGATCAGAATTTTCTCCGCGTCGATCTTTTGCTGCTTGCCATCGACTGTGATCGTGACCGCAACGCCCGATTTTGTTTTTTCGACCTTGTCAACTTTCGCGCTGGTGTGGAAGTTGATGCCGCGCTTGCGGTAGACGCGGGCAAGTTCTTTCGATACTTCTTCGTCCTCCACGGGAACGAGGCGCGGCAGCATTTCGACAATCGTCACTTCACAGTCGAAAGAACGGTAGATCGAGGCGAACTCTACGCCGACTGCGCCAGCGCCGACGATCACAAGCGATTTCGGTATTTCCTTCAAACTCAGGATCTCGATGTTCGTCAGCACTCGATCGTTGGCTTCGAGGCCGGGGAGCATTCGGGCTTCGGAACCAGTGGCGAGAATTACATTCTTCGCTTTCAGTTGAGTCGCTTTGTTGTCGTTCGTAACTTCGACCGTGTGTACACCGTTTTGCGCCGGGCCGGTCAGCTTGCCGTAGCCCTTGATGGTTTCGACCTTGTTTTTCTTCATCAGGAATTCGAGGCCCTTGGCGTGTTTGGCGACGATTTTGCCCTTACGTTCCTGGATCGCGGCCCAGTTGAGCTTGCGGGCGTCGACACCTTCAATGCCGAACTCTTTCGCGTCTTTCAAGTGATCCCAGAGTTCCGCGTTGAACAGCAGCGCCTTAGTCGGGATGCAGCCGACGTGCAGGCAGGTACCGCCGAGGAATCCGTCTTTCTCAATGAGCGCAGTTTTCAGGCCGTATTGGCCGGCGCGGATGGCGGCGGTGTATCCTGCAGGGCCGCTGCCGATGATGGCTACGTCGTAAATTGTGTCGGGCAAGAGTCGTCCTCAGTAGTAGAGATGATTTAGGGCAAACTAAAGATTCTAGAACACCGCGGGCAGGAGCGTCCAAAACTCGGGATGCGTGGCTTGATCGTCAAAAACATCGCAACCGCGAAGGGCACGAAGGAAAACAAAGGCCGCCTTTTTAGGCGGCCTCAAATATTCGCAAACGCGATCTAGTTGTTTTCGTTGCTGGCGCGCTTCCAGGAGATCAGTTCGCCAATCGTCGAACTGGTGCTCGACACTGGCTGCTTGTAGGCTTCGACTTCCGAACGCGAGGCTTCTTCGCCTACGGCGCGGATGCTGAGGCCGACCTTCTTCTCTTCTGGATTCATCTTGATGATCTTGAAGTCGTGCTCGAGGCCCGGCTCCAAGTGCAACGGCTGTCCGTTTTCATCGGTGGCTTCGGATTTGTGGCAGAGCCCTTCGACGCCCTCCGCGATTTCGACGAATGCGCCGAATGCGGCTACACGCAAGACTTTACCGTGGACGACATCGCCGACATGGTGCGCTGCGAAGAACGACTCCCAGACATCGGGCTGAAGCTGCTTCACTCCGAGCGAGAGGCGGCGCTTATCCGGTTCGATGGCGAGAACCACTGCTTTCACGCGATCGCCTTTTTTCAGCACTTCCGACGGATGCTTCACCCGCTTGGTCCAGCTCAAGTTGCTGACGTGGACCAAGCCGTCGATGCCGTCTTCGATTTCGATGAAGGCGCCGAAGTCAGTGAGGTTGCGGACGCGCCCTTCGACCGTCATGCCGACCGGGAATTTTTCGTGGAGCGAATCCCATGGATTGGAGGCCAGCTGGCGCATTCCCAGCGAGATGCGGCGTTCAGTGGGATTGACATTGAGCACCACGCACTCGACCTGATCGCCAACGTTGACCAGTTTCGACGGATGCTTCATCCGCTTCGACCAAGTCATTTCGCTGACGTGCACGAGGCCTTCAATTCCCTGCTCGAGTTCGACGAAGGCTCCGTAGTCCGTCACGCTGATCACGCGGCCGCCAACGTGCGCGCCCTCGGGATAGCGATGCTCGGCATCGAGCCACGGATCGGGCGTGAGCTGCTTGAATCCGAGAGAGACGCGCTGCTTGTCTTTGTCGTACTTGAGAACCTTAACCTGAATCTGATCGCCGACGTTGACGAGGTCCTTGGGATGAGTCAGACGTCCCCAGGACATGTCGGTGATATGCAGCAAGCCATCGAGGCCGCCGAGATCGACGAAAGCCCCGTACTCCGTGAGATTCTTGACGACTCCAGTGAGGACCGAACCTTCCTCGAGATGCTCGAGCGTCTTCGAGCGCTTCTCGTTCTGCTCGCCTTCGAGCAATTCCTTACGCGAGACCACGATGTTGCCGCGCTTCTTGTTGAGCTTGATGACGGCGACTTCGATCGTCTGCCCTTTCATCCCATCAAGATTGCGGATCGGGCGAAGGTCGACTTGCGAACCAGGCAGGAACGCGTGGGCGCCGTGAATATCAACGGTAAGGCCGCCCTTAATGCGATCGATCACGACAGCCTTGATCGGCTTTTTGTCGTTGTAAGCTTTCTCAATTTCTTCCCAGGCGTGGATGCGCTGCGCCTTCTGGTGCGAGAGGCGGACGTATCCTTCCTCGGCCTCGCCCTTGTCACGCATGACGTCGATTTCGTCTCCGGGCTTGAACCGGGGCTTGCCCTCATGATCGAGAACTTCTGAAAGCGCGAGCATGCCCTCCGATTTCGCCCCGATGTCGACGACCACGTGCGTTGCGGTCAGCTTCAGCACGGTGCCTTTGATGACGCGATCTTCGCTGACCGCCTCCTCGGCCTCAGTGGTGAAGCTTTCGAGCACAGAGGCGAAATCTTCGGTCGACGAAGACGTCTCGGAAGACTCGCTGCCTGCGGCAGACTGGGTCGGTTCAGGAGAGTGCTGGTCAGTTGTCGGCTCAACTTCAGTGACAACGGTGGACGTGGAATCGGAGTGGGGGGCGGTCGTTTCTTCGAACAAGGTTATGCCTCTCTGATGATGGGATGCGGGGCCTGCGTTGCGGACTGCTGGATGAGTCGTTTGGTTGTGGTGGGCCCACCCTGGCGAGTGAGCTTGGACAATCCCAGCTGTCGGACGTTTAACAGAGAACCCGCGTCCAATGGGAACTCTTCGACTATAACAACCGCGCGCGAACAGTGTCAAACGCAAATCCGGCGCATGTTACAGCCAGGTTTCAATTTGTAAAGACTGTAGAACGGCAGGGTGTTTTCCCGGGCATTCGGCACCTGGCAGTCAGCCCTCAGCTGTTCGAGCGTGGGAACAATGCCGGCCTGAATGCGGCGTCCCGAGTGCCGAATGCTTCTATGCCAGTTTCCCCGATTCTCCCCATCTGCTAACCTGCCCTGCTATGGATTACCTATGGACGCCGTGGCGCTATGCCTACGTTTCTTCCACGGAGAAGACCGGGGTATGCGTGTTTTGCGACGCGCCGAAGGAGAACGATGATGCCAAAACGCACATCGTGTACCGCGGCCAGCATTGTTTCGTCATTTTGAATGCGTATCCGTACACGCCGGGGCACGTGATGGTCGTCCCTTACTCGCACCTGGACGAATTGCGGAAACTGCCGGTCGAGGCTGCAAATGAAATGATGGCGCTCTCGCAAAGGATGGAGTCGGCGCTACGGGAGCTATATCGTCCAGATGGCATTAATCTCGGGATGAATATTGGGAAGGCCGCCGGGGCTGGCATTGCCGGGCATATTCACATGCACGTGCTGCCGCGGTGGGTGGCGGACGCGAATTTCGTGTCGGTGGTGGGCGAGACGAGGATTTTGCCCGAGACGCTGGACGTGACTTGGGGGAAGATGCGGGCGGCGCTGAAGTAGGTTATTTCTCTCCCTGAACATAGTGTCATCCTGAGCGGCGTCCTTTGCCGCGAAGGACATATGAACTCCCGGCCAGTTGCACAGGTCCGTCGCTTCGCTCAGGATGACAATACAGGCTAGCCGGCAAGTCTTTCCATTTCTTTCTCGTCGATTACCGCGACACCTAGCTCCTTCGCCTTATCGAGCTTCGACCCGGCATCTGCACCTGCGACGACATAGTCTGTTTTCTTACTGACTGAGCCTGTGACTTTTCCTCCCGCGTCTTCGATCATCTTCTTGGCTTCGTCGCGGGTGAAATGCGCGAGAGTGCCAGTCAGGACGAACGTTTTGCCTGCTAGCTTTGTCCCACGCTCCTTCTTTTGCCCTTTAAACGCAAGACCTGCTTTCCCCAGACGCTCGACTAATTTCTTATTTGCAGGATTGCTAAAGAACTCGGCGAGGCTCTCGGCGATGCGGGGGCCAACCTCGTTCACGTCCTGCAATTCTTCGACGCTGGCGCCGGCGAGAGCCTCCATCGATCCGAAATGTTCAGCGAGAAATTGCGCAGTGCGCTCACCAACCATGCGGATGCCGAGACCATAGATGACGCGCTCCAGCGGCAGCTTTTTCGAATTCTCGATCTGGTCGAGAATGTTTTGCGCGGACTTGTCCGCGAAGCGATCCAGGCTCAGCAGATCTTTTTTCGTGAGGTCGTAGATGTCGGCGACATTCTTGACCAGTCCTTTCTCGATCAGCTGATTGACAAGCGAGTCGCCCATGCCGTCGATGTTCATCACGCCGCGCGAAGCAAAATGCAAAATCGTCCCCAACAGCTTGGCGGGGCAATTTGCGTTGACGCAGCGGTAGTCGACTTCACCTTCGGTGCGAACAACTTTCGTGCCGCACACGGGACACTTCTCCGGCATGACAAATTCTTTCGTGCCCCGGGGATGATCCTTGTCGTCGATCACTTTTGCGACTTTGGGGATGACATCGCCGCCGCGTTCTACTTGTACGTAGTCGCCAATTTTGACGCCAAGGCGCTCGATCTCGTCCATGTTGTGCAGCGTGGCATTGCGGACGGTCGTACCGCCGATCAGCACCGGGGCTAGCATCGCGACCGGCGTCAGCTTTCCAGTGCGGCCCACCTGGACGCGGATATCCTCGAGCTTTGTAATTCCAGCGCGGGCAGCATATTTGTAAGCGATCGCCCAGCGCGGAGCCTTGCCGGTGAAGCCGAGTTCATCCTGCAACCCAGTGCGGTCGACTTTAACGACGATTCCGTCGATTTCGTACGGGAGCGAGTCTCGCTTTCCCTCCCATTGCTGAATGAACGCCCAGACTTCGTCCATCGAATGGACCAGCATGCGGTTCGGGTTCACCTTGAATCCAGCCACATCGAGAGCGCTGAGCGTCTTCGAATGGCGGTCGAAATACGTGCGTCCGTTTTCGAGCAGGATGTAAGGAAAGAAATCCATTCGTCGCTCGGCCGTGATATTCGCATCCAGCTGGCGAACCGTGCCGGCGGTGAAATTGCGCGGGTTCGCGAATGTCGGCAGGCCGTTCTTTTCGCGTTCTTCGTTGATCTTCTTGAATGATGCGGTGGGCATGAGCAATTCACCGCGCACTTCAAAGTCAGCCGGAACGCCAGCTTTTTTCAGCCGTTCTTTCGGGATGGACAGCGGAATCGAGCGCACGGTTCGCACGTTGAGGGTGACATCTTCGCCCGTAGTCCCATCGCCGCGCGTGACGCCACGGACCAGCTTGCCCTGTTCGTAAGTCAGCGCCAGCGACATGCCGTCGAGCTTGAGTTCGCAGACATAATCCACGTCGCTGCGGCCGCTGAGCTCGTGAACCCGGCGCTCCCAGTCGCGAAGCTCGTCTTCGTTGTACGTGTTGTCGAGCGACAGCATCGGCGACGAATGCCGCACCTTGACGAATCCCTCGCGCGGCTTGCCGCCCACGCGCTGGGTTGGGGAGTCGGGAGTAAGGAGGTCCGGGTGCTCAGCTTCCAGATCCTTCAATTGCCGCATCAGCTTGTCGTAGTCGAGGTCGCTGATTTCGGGATTGTCGAGGACGAAATAGAGATATTCGTGGTGGCGGATCTTCTCGCGGAGGGCTTCGATCTTTTTTCCGACGTCCTTAGTGGCTGGCATCGCAGGAGAATTATATTGCCCGGGAAAGTCCCTGAGAAAGCCGATAACGGCTCGGCGAAGTTAATGTCCGCGCGAGATGCTTCGATCCGGGTGGAATGCGGCTGCGCTCAGGAGGACGCCCCGGAGAAACAGACGACTGCGAGGCTATTTGCTGGTGTCGGTCACGCCTGGAATCTGGACTCTTACAAATCGCGGCTTGTAATCGTTGGCGCACACTAAATCGGCACCGTCGTTCGCATTCACGTTGTACGACATCAGGATTCCATCGGCATCGGTAAATTCGGTGTGGGCCTTCGCGTTGTAGGTGACGAGCGTGCCGGTCTTGCAGCCGTTGGCTCCGGCTTCCGGCGCGGTGTAGACCGTCGTTTTGTTCGACCACGGACCCTGGGGTGAACAGGAATACCAGGTCGTGACTGCGTCCCAAAGCGGGTAAGCCGGATTCTGCGGGTCCATTCCCGCCATCAAGTAGAACGTTCCGCCGTTGTAGGTCATCGCGTCCACGGAATATTCGGGAGTCACCGCGGCCACACCGGTCATCGCGGTGGCGTTGGATTCTCCGGCCAACCACTTGCCTTGCGTCTCGTTCCAGAACTGCCATTTGCTGGCGTTAGTCAGGTAACTGAGCGAGGACATTCGAGCCACGTAAGGAGTCTTGGTGTCGGTCCCGGGATCTTTCAGACCGTAGATGTAGTAATAGTTCCCTTCGTGCAGAATCTTCGTCCCCCACTCGAGCGTCGTATTGAGTCCTGCGACTGGAGTGACGGAACTGATGGCGAGGCTGGGCCACGACAACGTGGCGACGGAATGTCCGACAAGCTTGAACAGGCCGGTCCACTCCAGCAACATGATCTTGATCTGATACGTCCCGGCGGAAGGTTGCGTTAGGTAGCCGCTGCCCTGCCAGAACCAATCATTCTTGTTGGCAGGGGCAAAATACGAAGTTGTTTTCGGAGGGTAGCCGACTGTGGCCCACGATCCGGTGGCCTGATTCAAGATGGTGAGCGAGTTGTGTGCGCTGAAAAGATCGCTGGAACGCAGGCGGGTCGTGGGATTGACCGTGCCGATGTACGAATCGGACCACATCCAGAGGTTGGTCCCATCTGGCAGCACAAGAGAGTAGGTTCCGTCAGCGCCGGTCCAACCGGGACCATTCTGCGTAACGTAGCCGTCGAAGGTGGAGTCGATGATGCCCGTCGACGGAACTCCGGGGAGCGTACATTGCGCCAACGTCTGAATCGGAAGAAAGGCAGAAACAGAAAGTGCGGCCCAGAGTGCTGCAGAAATTTTCATCCTAATGATCCCCACAGACAGACAAGTCCGCATAGACTACAGCATTTCCCGCGGACTGCAATAGGGCCGAATTACCCTGCCAGCCGGGCGAATCGCCACGACGGCGCTTGCAAGCCGGCATCAGCCTGTGCCAAATTAAGCCCCTGCCGAATCGTCCGTAAGCGAGTGAACCATGCCGAAAGCCTCCCGCGTGCCAGCCGAGAACGCCACAGAAAACTACACCGGCCAACTTCCGGCTGCGTTGCTGAATGCGTTCCAGACCAATAACCGCATCAACCTCTACCTCCTCGAAAATCTTCCGGCTCCGGGATGGGACGAAAAGCCGCCCGATGGCAAGGGACGCACGATCGCGGCGATCGTTGCCCACATGCATAACGTGCGCGTGATGTGGTTGAAGGCTGCCAAAGCCGAGGAGATTCCCGAGCAACTCGATCGAGCGAGCGTGACGCCGGCGCAGGCCGGTCGCGCTCTGGAGAGCAGCTGTCGCGCCCTTGAGGCCATGATCAGCCGCGCCATGGAAACGAATGGCCGCGTTAAGAACTTTCGCCCGGACGTCGCCGGCTTTGTCGGATATCTGATTGCCCACGATGCCCATCATCGCGGACAGATCACCATGCTGGCGCGCCAACTCGGCCACCCCCTGCCGCAGAAAGCGACGTTTGGCATGTGGGAGTGGGGCACGCGCTGATCAGTCTTTGTCCTCGCTGCCTCAAGTACAATCCAGCTTCGAACACCTATGCGCAAGGCGGCGTTGCTCTACAATCCGGATTCCGGCGGAAGCAAGCAACGCCAGCGGGAACTGCAATCCGCGCTCGGAGTCCTGCGGCGCGCCGGCGTTGAAGCAGAACTGGTTCCCACCGATTCACCGGACCACGCGGGCGACGAAGCACGACGAGCGATCGCCTCTGGCTGCGACACGATCTTCGCCTGTGGCGGCGATGGCACGATCCACAATATTGCTCAGGTGCTCGCGGGCTCCTCGACCACTCTCGCGATCCTTCCAATGGGAACGGCCAATGCGCTGGCGCACGATCTCGGACTTCCGCTTCACGTGCCAGAAGCGGCAGAGGCCGCGCTGCAAGGTACGCCCCGCCGAGTCGCCTTGGGGCGCGTAACCTGCCAAGACCTGAAGGGCGTCGAAACAACCCGCTATTTCATCATCACGGCGGGGATCGGCGTAGACGCCCATCTTTTTTACAAACTGCACAGCGGAGAGAAGCAGCGACTTGGCATGGCCGCCTACTACGCCAGGGCCTGGCACATGTGGTTCACCTATGCGATGACGCGCTTTCGAGTGGGGTATGTCGAAACCGGATCCAGCGCGACAAAGAATGCGGAAGTCACCGAACTGCTGGCCGTCCGCATTCGCCAGTTTGGCGGAGTGATTCGTGAGTTCGCCCCCGGGGCCTCTCTCGATCGCGACGACATGCGGATGATCTTGTGCCACACAGGCAGCCGTCTCGCGTATCTGGCCTATGTCACTCGATGCCTTCTCGGTGGCACCTGGAACATCCCCGGGATCGAGCTCGTTTACAGCACGAAGGCTTCCTGCGACTACGCCGAGCCGGTGGGAACGATGCCGCATCGGAAGATTTACGTCGAGGCCGACGGAGAATTGATCGGGAGCCTTCCGGCGGAGTTCACGATGGTCCCCGACTGCCTCACGCTGCTGGTTCCGGCACGATGACGCGCGCAATGCGCCAATTTCCCGTGGAACGGTCCAACAAGAAACTAGGGTAAACTTCATCGCTTGGAACCCGTCACCCATTTTCTGACCGGCGCCTGCATGGGGCGGGCCGGACTCAATCGCAAGAGCGCGCTGGCGACTCTGACACTGACTCTGGCCGCTGAGGCTCCCGACCTCGACGTAATCGGACGCTTTCACGGACCGGCATTCGGCTTCGCTCACCATCGAGGATTCACCCACTCGTTCGTGGGCGTTCCGCTTGACGCCATCGCCGTGGTCGCTTTTGTCTATCTGATCTGGCGGCTCCGCGGGCGCAAGACGAACGATCCGAAGCTACCCCCACGATGGGGCGTGCTTTTTTTCTATTCCTGTCTCGCCGGACTCAGCCATATCCTGCTCGACTTCACGAATAACTACGGCGTGCGTCCTTTCTGGCCGTTTTCGGAAAAGTGGTATTCGTGGGACATCGTGTTCATTGTCGAGCCAGTCATGCTGCTGTTGTTGATTCTCGGCCTGGTAGTTCCAGCTTTGTTCTCCCTGATCGATTCAGAAGTCGGAGTCAGGCAACGCGGTCCGCGCGGAAGACTTGCGGCTAGCCTCGCCTTGATTGGCGTCGTGCTGATGTGGGGAGTGCGCGATTACGAACATCGCCGGGCAGTCAATGCCCTGGAAGCGCGGACCTACAATGACGCCGATCCATTGCGAGCGTCTGCGTATCCTCACTGGCTCAATCCCTTTCAGTGGGACGGCGTCATCGAGACACCCGCCTTCTTCGCCCTGGCCCCGGTGGACTCCCTCGGTCCTGAGGTCGATCCGGAGGGCCGGCTGGAGATTCGCTACAAGCCTGACGAAACTCCGATCACCCTCGCGGCGAAAGGATCGTATATCGGTCGCGTTTTTCTGGACTGGGCGCAGTATCCCGTAACGGAGACAGAAATCCTGCCTGGGCCTCAGGAGGGATACATCGTGCACTTCCAGGATCTGCGCTATGTCCGGATACCAAGCGCGATCAGCGGGGATCGCGGCCAACGCGTCCTAGGGGCTGCCGTGAAACTCGACAGAGATTTGCACGTCATTGGCGACGTTTACGGAACTGACACAAAGCAAATCGTCGTTCCGGAGCCCGGACAACGGTAGAACTTTGCCGGAGACTCTGTTGACATCGCCGTGACAAATGATCCTCTCTCTTGACGGCAGCGCCTCCAGCGCACAGAATAGATACTCATCGTCGAGGTGATTCATGCTGCCCTATCTATTCGTCCTGTTGGCCATCGCGGTTCGCTTTCTTCCTTTCGCAGGGCCTTTGAACGTCCTGCCACACGCATGGCACTTCACTCCACTGGCTGCTTCCCTGCTGTTCTTTGGTGCCCGAGGCTCGCGGCGCCAGATGTGGATTCCTGTCGTGCTGTTGGCGGCGACGGACGTCATCCTGACCAAGTTCGTCTATTCGTCGGTGCTTTCGTGGGACACGCTCGTGACTTGGGCCTGGTACGCAGCCATCATCATGCTGGGCACTACGTTGCGCGAGAAATCCGGCATGTTGCGCGTAATCGGAGCGGCCCTGGCTAGCTCCGTTTCGTTTTTCGTGATCAGCAATTTTGCCGTGTGGGCGGCTTGGCCGAATATGTACCCGCGTGGACTCAGCGGCTTGATGATGTCCTACACTGCTGGAATTCCGTTCTTCCGCGGCACGCTCGAGAGCGATCTGTTCTTCTCGGTCGCGATGTTCGGCACGCCGGTGCTAGTACACGCCATCTCGGGATGGATGCACGGATCCGGCAATGACATTGCCGCTGCCTGATTTCCGGATCAGCTGGAAAATTAATGACATGGAGCAAGCGAATTTATCGATTCGCTTGCTCTTTCCGTTTTGAGCCTTGGACCTTCCGCAGGACTAGCCAGACGCAAATTCCTACGGCAATCACGGCGACGATCCAAATCCAGTGCCGCTTGAACAGACTAGCCAGAAGTCCGATAATCTGCGGCCCGAACCACAGTACTAACAGCGAGAGCACTCCGAAGCGCACAAACCTTCCGGCGAAAATAGCCACCAGGAAGTCGCGGAATCGCATTTCGAAGACCGCTGCGCCCAGCACAAAGATTTTGAAAGGCATCGGCGGCGGTAACATCCCCGGAAACATCAGCGCCCAGAATTCGTGCTGCTCGAACGAGCGGTGGATCTTCAGGAAGCGTTCCTCAGAAATCCGCTTGCGGAGAACTTTCTCCCCGCCGAGATAGCCGATGATGTAAAGCGGGACGCTGCCCAGCGCCGATCCCAGCGACGCCATCGCGACGTACAGGAGCAGGCGCTTGCGGTCCTGATAGACATAGGTGGCGACGACAAAATCGACCGGCATGCCCAACAGTGCGCTGTCGGCAAAGGCGATCACGAAGACGCCCCAGATGCCGAGCACCTTCATCAGCCCCAGAATCCAAGCCGAATACCGCGCCAGAATGTGCCCGATCGTCTTCAAGGGAAATGCCAGTGTACGCGATGAAAACAGAAGTGTCAGTCCGCGAAACCAGAACTCTCCGCCTGCTATGATCGCTAGTTTTGGAGCGCTCATGCGAACCTTTCTGATTTGTAGTTTTCTACTCGTCGGAACTTTCCTCTCCGCCCAGCAATTTGACGTAGTTCTGGAAGGGGGCCGGGTTATGGACCCGGAAACGGGGCTCGACGCGGTCCGCAACGTCGGTCTCCGCGATGGAAAGATCGCAAAAATATCCGCCAGCACGCTCGAGGGCCGCCGCGTCATTAATGCCACTGGATTGGTCGTCTCGCCGGGATTCATCGACTTGCACCAGCACGCGCAGGATCTCGCCAGCCAGCGTGTCAAAGCATTCGATGGCGTGACTACCGCGCTCGAAATGGAAATCGGAGCGTCCGACACGGCCCAGTTCTTGAAATCGAAGGAAGGACATTCGCTCATCCACTACGGTACGACTGCCAGCCATGTGGCAGCGCGTGCGTTGGTATTTGGCGAGCCGTTGCAGGACGGAACCATTCTTCCCAAAAGTGGTAAGGCCACCGAGGCGGCCGCCACTCCCGAACAGATTGAGCGCATTCAGCAACGTCTGCGCGACGAGATCGACGCCGGCGCCCTCGGGGTCGGCATGGGTATTCAGTACGTCCCCGGTGCGACGCGACTCGAGGTCATCGACATGTTTCGCGTCGCCGCCGAGCGCAAGCTGCCGGTTTATACCCACATGCGAAGCGCGGGGCGGGTCGAACCCGGTTCGGCGATCGAATCGGTGGAGGAGGTAATTGGCGCGGCTGCGATCACTGGAGCACCGCTGCACATCGTTCACATCAACAGCACATGCTTGCGCGATTCGCTGGAATGCATCTCGCTGATTGAAGGTGCGCGCGCCCGCGGGCTCGACGTGACCACCGAGGCGTATCCGTATATCGCCGGGATGACCGCGATCAATTCAGCGGTATTCAATCCTGGCTGGCGCGAGAAACTCGGAATCGATTATGGCGACCTCGTCCTTCCGGATACTGGCGAACATCTCACCAAGGAACGCTTCGAGGAGTTGCATAGTTCGAGCAAGCAACAATGGGTACTGATCTTCGCCAACACGCAGCAGATTGTTGACGCGATCATTCCGAATCCTCTGGTCATGATCGCCAGCGACGGATTGGAAAGCCATCCGCGCAATGCCGGAACGTATTCGCGGGTACTGGCACAATACGTCCGCGACAAAAAAACTTTGACCCTGATGGAAGCGTTGCGCAAAATGACCCTGATGCCGGCGCAAATGCTGGAACGCTCCACTCCCGTTGGGCGCCAGAAGGGACGCCTGCAGGAAAGCGCCGACGCCGATATTGTAGTGTTTGATCCTCAAACAATCAGTGATCGGTCAACCTTCGCAAAGCCCATGGAACCGAGTGTCGGAGTGAAGTATCTACTCGTGAGAGGGTCTGTCGTGATCGACGACGGAAAAATGCTGCCGGAAGTATTTCCGGGACGCGCGATCGTGGGACCGGGAAAGAAGTAACAAAAATGGCTTGTTGAGCGGGCGCTCTCAGTGCCCGGTTTTGCCACTCAGAAGATCGACGGCGTGGGGCAGTAACTCCGCTACAGCGGCTAGCGATTCCACGGCTCCTGAGGGACTTCCCGGCAGGTTCAAGATCAGCGCCTTGCCTCGCACTCCGCAAACGCCCCGGCTCAGCGAGGCGAACGGCGTTTGCTTTCTGCCAACGTTGCGCATGACTTCAGCAACACCGGGCAGCAGGCGATCACACACAGCCTCAGTTGCTTCTGGTGTGACGTCGCGTGGAGCAATGCCCGTTCCGCCAGTGGTCACGACCAGCCGCACTTCGCGCGCAAGGCGTATCAAGAGATTCTGAATTTGAATGAGATCGTCGGAGACTACTTCGCGGACAGCGACCGAGAACTTCAATGTTTCGAGGAGATGTGCGACTGCCGGCCCCGACTTGTCTTCACGCTCACCCCGAGCGCAGGAATCGCTGACCGTGACAACTGCGGCCGTGAGAATCGGGGAAATTTCAGCCATCGAGGAGGACATCTTCCTCTTCTTCCCTTCGACGGACCGGACTGGCGGGAGGAGTGCTGGAAGGCGTGGCGGCGGGAGCGCTCGCGGCGGCAGGAGCAGCATCAGGGGCTGACGGCGCTGCTGGCTCGGCTTCGCCTCCTCCGTCACGCGAGGATTCGTCCAGCAGCCGTAATCCCTCCATCAGCAGTCCCTGCGTGTTGAGCTGCGTCGTCTCTTTGTCAGTCTTGCCCTCAAAATCTAGCTGGAAATTTCCGCCGGTCCACCGCAGAACTTTGAATACTGCCTCATCACCAACGAGGGAGCCGTAGGTGGCATGCTTGACCTGGCCTTCGGCGAAAAACACCTCGCATTTGTCGCCTTCGTTGCTGAGAGAAAGCTGGCAGCTTTTGCGGCCCATCTCCAGCGACTGCATGAGGTCAATGACGTTCATCTGGGAGAGACTTCCGCGGACAACACCATCGGAGGGAGCGGTCTTCGCCATTTTCTCGAGTGCGATACGGTCGAGCATGCGCTTCACGCGGCGCGTTGCATCTTTCAGGAAGAAGGGTTTCTCCAGGTAATCGTCGGCCGCATCCTGCGGAGAGAGCCGCTCCGCGATGTCAGCTTTACTCGCCATCAGCACGGTAGAAAAGTTGGCAGTGGCGGGACGGCTCTTCAATTTTTCGACAAGCTGCCGGCCATCCATCCCGGGCATGCGGTAATCGCACACCAGCAGATCAGGAGCATCGTCGACTGCCTTCAGCAGGGCATCGGCCGCGTCGGTCGCGGTAGTCACCTGCGCAAGCGGAGACCAAGCCTGCTGGAGCATTCCCAGCACCATCGGATTGTCGTCGACCACCAGCAGTTTGACGTTGTCAGCCATGGATTCTTGTAACGAAACTACTTCCGGCGCCGGTACTCGCCACTCTTCCCCCCACTCTTGCGCTCCAAGACAATCTCCCGAATCTCGATCCCTTTATCCGCCGCTTTTAACATGTCGTAGAGCGTTAGAGCGGAGATGCTGACCGCGACAAGAGCCTCCATTTCCACGCCGGTCTCGCCGGTAGTGATAACTTTGGAGGTAACAGCGACGCCATTCTCGCATACGCGCAGATCGACATCAACGAGGGAGAGTGGGAGCGGGTGACACATTGGAATCAACTCGGAGGTACGCTTTGCGGCCATGATGCCTGCGATGCGGGCGACTTCCAGCGGATCCCCTTTTGGATTTTGAGGTAGCGCGGCCAAGACATCAGGGTTGATCGCCACGAAGCCACTGGCCTCAGCTTCCCGCCGGGTTGCAGATTTTCCGGAGACATCCACCATGCGGGCACGGCCCGCGCGATCATAGTGCGAGAGTTTCTTCGGCATGCGGGAGAACTGCTTTTCATTCCTATCTTACATGGGAAGGCAAACCAGGGACGATGTTGCTGCGAGTAAGGACTAACGCAACATGATTGCGACGAACTCGCCAGCAGGGATTCGATCGCGATCGTCCGAGATGACGATATAGCAATTAGCGCGGGCGGTCGCTGCGATATCTCCGGAGCCTTGCCATGGCACGAGTGCGACCTGGGAATGCTCGAATTCGCCGCTAAGGACTGCCGGAAGGAAACGCCTCAGGCCAGGCTTGACGCGGATTTCGGACCTCAGCCTGGCGTAAACAAATGTCAGCGGGCGTGGTGACATGCCAGCAAGGGCTTCCAGTATTGGGCGAGCGAAGAGTTCGAAAGTCACCATCGTAGAGACTGGGTTTCCCGGCAGACCGAAGAAATACGTGGACCTCTTTTCGAGTGCAGGAACATCCGCGCCTGTTCCGACCGCACAGCTACCGAATACAACGGGACGGCCGGGCTGGATTTTTGCTCCCGTAAAGAAAAATTCGGCGTGCATTTCCGAGAGTACCTGCTCGACAAGGTCATATCGGCCCATTGAAACTCCGCCGGTAAGAACGAGGAGGTCTGATTTCAAGCCTTCTTCGATCAGACTTCGCAGCCTTTGCGGTTCGTCAGGCGCTATCGGCAGAATTAGCGGATCACCACCGGCGGCCCGTACCTGCACTCCGAGGGAGTAGCCATTCGAGTTGCGAATCTGGGTTGGCCCGGGAGTGGCATCCACATCGACGATCTCGTCGCCGGTGGTGATAACGGCGACTGTGGGACGCTTGTACACCTGCAGCGATGACTTCCCTGCTGACGCCGCTAAAGCGATCGCCGCATCATTCAGACGGCTACCGACGCTAATCAAAGGATTGCCGTGCCGGGCTTCCGCTCCGCGAGGAACAATGTTCTCGCCAACTTCCACAGTCTTTCGAATTTCAACTCGGTCGCTATTCAAAGTTGTGTATTCGACCATTACAACCGCATCTGCGCCGGAGGGCACGGGTGCTCCTGTCATGATGGAGACAGTTTGTTTGTTGCCAAGGTGGGATGGAATCTTGCCTGGATCCTCACCTGCCTTGATTTCTCCGATCATCTCCAGGGTCGTCGGAATTTGCGCCAAGTCTGCAGCACGAACTGCATACCCATCCCGGGTGGAACGCGGAAACGGTGGGATGTCACGATCTGCCAGAACTGGCTCGGCCAAAACGCGGCCGGCGGCATGGAGCAGATCGACGGATTCGGTTTCCCGGGACTCAACCAGCGCGGCATGCTTCTCCACAAGACGGCGGGCATCATCAAAACTCAGGATGTTCGCAGAGGCCGGTGCGACTGACATGGAAAGATCATAGAGGAAGGTGGGGAAAAGATGTCCAAAATGGCAAGAGGCACGCGGAACGTTGTCCCACAGGTTTGCCGCAATCGGACCGACCAACAAGAAATTCCCGGAATCGCGCTCTGATCTAAGATCCGGACGTTTATCGAGCGAGTTCCTGGCCTAACACAGCAGGATTGCTGGCAAATGACAAGCCGGCTTCGAGGTCGATTACCCGATCTTGGACCAACTGGGCAATCTCACCGTCGAAGTGCTGCATTCCCTCGGATGAGGCGGTTTTCATGGCATCGAGCAGAGTGTTGTTTTCGTGCTCGCCCTTTTCGATGCACTCGCGAGTGCGGGAATTCGCTTTCAGGATCTCAAACGCGGCGACGCGCCCACTACGATCAGCTTTCGGCACGAGGCGCTGGCAGATGATGTAACGGAAGGACTTCGCAAAACGTTCCCGCACCGACTGCTGCTCAGCGGGTGAAAACGAACTGACGATGCGCTCCACCGTCTTCGAGGCGTCCATCGTGTTGAGGCTGGAGAAGACGAGATGACCGGTTTCCGCGGCCTCGAGCACGATTTCGATGGTCTCGCGGTCTCGCATTTCCCCGACCAGGATCACCTTAGGGGCCTGCCTCATCGCCGAACGCAGCGCGTGGGCGAAGCTGGGCGTATCGCTGTGCAACTCGCGCTGGTGAATTGTGGAGCACTTGTGATTGTGCAAAAACTCGATCGGATCTTCGATCGTGATGATGTGGTAATACTTTTCACGATTGATGCTGTCGAGGAGCACCGCGAGAGTGGAAGATTTTCCAGACCCCGCGGGTCCGGTGACAAGCACGATTCCATCTCTCAGTTTGGTGACCTCAGAAAGTTGTTCCGGCAGACGAAGCGACGTGAAATCGGGAATGTTGGTCGGGATGACGCGCATCACCACCGCGCAACTACCACGCTGAATAAAGATGTTGACGCGAAAACGCGCAACGCCGGGGAGTCCGTAGGAGATGTCACAGGCACCATGTTCACGAAGTGTAGTGATGGCTTGCTTGTTATCGCCAATCAGATCCGCTGCGATATGCCGGGTATCATCGGCAGTCAAGAAGGAAAGCCCGGGCGCCTGAACCGGAATCATTTGGCCGTAAACCTGGACCTGGGGAGGACGTCCAGGCGAGAAAATCAGGTCGCTGATCTTTTCAGCGGCCTTGAGCATGGCCACAAGCAGGGCTGGAGTCGCGACCCGGCCGGTTCCGGCCGAACCTTCCAATTCAACGGATATCGGGGCAATGGTTGGTGCTGCCATTCATCCTCACTTGCTGGAATCGCACGCACCACAGAAATGGAGAGAGATCAGGTAACTTCACTGTACCGCGATCGTCCTCCCTGCGCGACGGACAGCAAGTGCATAGTCCTTCGTAACCGACCCGCCTTCAAAGCAAGACGGGGTGGCCCTTGGCCACCCCCGCTTGAGACTGTAAGTTGTTGTATTTAAGCTGGATCTACTTCTTCGTCGCCGCCTTCTTCTTGCCGAAGCTGGTTTCGACCGAAGCGCCGATGCTGGTCAGCATCTGCTTGGCGGCATCTGCATACGTGCCAGTGGGCTGGAGTTCGAGATATTTCTGGAAAGCCTCGGCTGTACCAGGAGGAGCTACCATCTTGTCGCCCTGGAGCGTCGCCTTGCCGATCATGTTTACGCCTTTCCAGTAGTAGGCGTCGGCGCGGGTGGGATCGGCGGCAATCACCTTATCGAAGGCCGCGAGGGCATCATCCACCTTGCCAGCATTGGTTAGCACCGCGCCCGTATTGAAATAGTACTGCGCTGCATTGGTCGGGTCGGCCTGGGCGGCGGCGGCATAAGTCTTTACGGCGTCATCCACCTTGTTGGATTTGGCATAGGCTTCCGCCATGTTGTTGTAGTAGGCGGCGATGTTCTTTGCGGCGTTCGCATCCTTATCGTTCACCACGCCCTTCTTGAGATCAATCGCTTTCTGATAAGAATCAATCGCCGATCCCAGGCGCTTCTGCTTTTCAGCGGGATCCGTCTGCTTGGCAGCGGAGAGTCGGTAGTAGTCTCCGAGCTTGAACCAAACTAGATCACGGGAAGGGTCCGTCTGATTGGCCTCGTTCAAAGCCGCGATAGCGGTGTCGAAATCTCCGGCATCGGCTGCAGTTTTCGCGGCATTCAGCTTCTCATTAAGGGCCTTAACCGTATTGGTTTCCTTCTGCGCCTTGGCCTGCTGCTCTTGCATCTGCTTCAACTGCTCCGGCGAGAGACCCTGGCCCTTGGCGGTGTCTTCCATTTCCTTTTTCACGTCAAGATCAAGACTGTTTTCGTCGAGTTGTACCTGGAAACCCTTGACGTGGTCCATTTCCTTGTTCGCCTTCTGGTCGTCCGCGTTCTTGTAGAGGGTGACCAGGTACTTGCCAGGCGTAAGGCCTAGGGAAAAATATTCGCCCTTCTTGTTGGTCTTGAGGGGGTACTTCTGCCCATTGTCCAGATTGGTCCAGACCACGATGCCGTCGACGACGGGATTTCCCTGGGCGTCTTTACAAACGCCTTTCACGGTTCCGGAAGCCTGGGCGAAGGCTGAAGGCAGGGAGAGTCCCAACGCCAGTACTACGAATAGAAGAATTGCGCAATGCTTTTTCATTTTGCCTCCCGGCAAATGCTAATTTTCAAATCGATTCCAGACTTGGGAATCGATTGTCGCGAATACTTTACGGCAAATCTCTATCGAGGCGCGTATGGGATCGGATCCGGCACTCCTGCGGCCTCGAATGCACGCAGTCGCAACGCGCAGCTGTCGCAAACTCCGCAAGCCCGATCCTCGCGGCTGTAACATGACCAAGTTAAATCGAAGGGCGCACCCAGTTCAAGGCCAAGACGGACGATCTCCACTTTTCGCATAGCGATCAGCGGGGTGACGATTTCAATCTTCCCGTCTTTCGTGCCCGCTCTTACGACTTCGTTGAATGCCTTGTAATAGGCAGGCCGGCAGTCGGGATATCCGGAACTGTCGGGCTCAACCGCCCCAATGTACACCTTTTCGGCACCGAGGACCTCGGCCCAGCTCACAGCAACCGACAGGAAATGCGCATTACGAAATGGAACGTAGGTCACGGGGACACTTTGACCGACCACTTCGGCGTCAGGCACTGCAATCGATTCGTCGGTCAGAGCCGAGCCGCCGATGGATGACAAGGCTTCGTTTCGGACCATCAGCCGGTCGTGAATTTTCAGCCGCTGGCAAATGGCTAAGAAGGACTGTCTTTCTCTCTCCTCGGTACGCTGGCCGTAGCTGATGTGAACCGCGGCAGCGTCATGGTCGCGTACTGCGAGGGCAGCGCAAACGGAAGAGTCCATGCCTCCGCTGAGAAGGACGACGGCGCGTGGTTTGGTTGAGGTCGTCATCTCTTACACTCTCTACCGCTTACACTCCTTTGACTGCAGGATCCCAGATGAATTTATGCAACTGCAGGCCCAGCCGGGCGGAAACGTTGTCGGCAATCATCCATTCGGCCAGTGCCTGCGGATCGAGCAAACAATGCGAACTGTCGCGGGCGCCGGTAGCGTCCTTACGGAACGCGGGAGAAAAGAGCACCGCATTGACCCTCGCGGCGAGGTTATGCCTCTTCACGAATTCTCGGGCGAAATCGTAGTCGGATCGGCTGCTGAGGACAAATTTGATCTCATCGCGAGTGGTGAGGACTTCCAGATTGTCGAGGCAGAATGTGTCGCCTTCCGCTGAGCCGGGACACTTTACATCGACGATCTTGACCACCTGCGCCGGAACAGATTGTAGAGGCCGCTCGCCGCTGGTCTCGAGCAACACCGTGTAACCCGTGTCCAGCAGACGTTGCATCAGGGGAACAACTTCCCTCTGTTGCAGCATCGGCTCGCCTCCGGTGACTTCGACTAAGCCGCCGCCGGGACTCAAGCGTAGAACTTCTTCCAACGTTTCCGCGACTTCCATCTTGCGGCCACCCTGGAAGGTGTACTCACTGTCGCACCAGGAACAGCGCAGATTGCAGCCTGTGAGGCGCACGAAAACACAAGGCAGACCGGCATAGGTCGACTCGCCTTGCAGCGATTTGTAGATTTCTGTGATTTGCATGACTAACCAGCGGTCAGCTCCCAGCCTTCCAACTCCGCGACCGGTTGCCATGGAGGACGGTCGCCGCGCAGAGCGAAGGATTATTCGCTGTATTTTGCCGTCGTTGTGTCGGTTTCGAAGACGGTCACATCCTTTACGCGCACTCGGCCTTTGGTTACGCTCTGTAGCCGCGTGTTCGACTCATCATAGAAATATTTGGCCAGGTTCTCGGCGGACGGGTTGATCACCGTGAATGGCTCGATCTCGTTGATCATCTGATGATCAAGGCGTTCGATGACATGTTTCATGACCTCGCGGAGATCCTTGAAATCCAGCAGCAAACCGGCCTTGTCCAACTCGGCGCCAGCCAGGGTGACGCGAATCTTGTAGTTGTGTCCGTGCGGATTCTCGCACTTGCCTTTGTAGTTGCGCAGATAGTGGCCTGCGGCAAATGTGTCTTCGACAGTGACTTCGAACATGCTCCCCCAATTGGCCGGGCGCGTCTACATGCAGCACGCGGTGGTCTTTGCGAACCATCTATTGTACCGCTTGCAGGGCGGAGAGACGCGATCCGCTTGACTGTCTTCCCCAGCGGAATGTAGCTTGCCTAAGCGTCAATCTTGCCAGGAGCATGCATGTTATTTCGCAAATTTTGGATGTTGTTTTGCGCCGTGATCGCGACGAATGGACTCTTCGCGCAGGCGCGTCCGGACACACCGGAGTATGACGTCAAAGAGCACTACACGAAGTACGAGTACCGGATCCCGATGCGAGACGGCGTGCATCTTTTCACCTCAGTGTATGTCCCGAAGGATGCATCGCATGCCTACCCGTTCCTGATCAACCGCACTCCTTATAGTGTCCGACCCTATGGCGTCGATTTGTACCGTAGACAACTTGGGCCGTCGGCAGATTTCGACAAAGCTGGATACATCTTTGTGCTTCAAGATGTGCGCGGCCGCTACATGTCGGAAGGCACCTTCGTCGAGATGCGGCCACATATCGACAACAAGAAATCCAAACAGGATGTCGACGACAGCAGCGATCTCTACGACACTATCGACTGGCTGCTGAAGAATGTCCCCAACAACAACGGCAATGCGGGAATCTGGGGGATCTCGTATCCAGGGTTCTTCACCTCGGCAAGTATTATCGACTCGCATCCTGCACTAAAAGCCGCTTCTCCCCAGGCTCCTATGACCGACCTTTTCATGGGAGACGATGCGTATCATGGCGGGGCATTCATGCTGGATGCGAATTTCGACTTTTACAGCCAGTTCAAACCGCAGGAAAACCCGCAGCTGCCGCCGAGCGCTCCGCAGCAGTTCGACTGGGGAACTACTGACGCCTACGAGTTTTTCTTGAACGCCGGCCCCTTATCAAACTTGAAAAAGTATCTCGACAGCAAAAGCTTCTTGTGGGACGACCAGATGAATCACGATACGTATGACGATTATTGGAAGGTGCGCAACCTGGCGCCGCACATGAACAATATCCATTGCGCCGTCCTCACCGTCGGGGGATGGTTCGACGCGGAAGATTTGCAAGGGCCGTTCACGACTTTTCATTCAATCGACAAAAACAATCCGGGAATCTTCAATGCGCTGGTGGTTGGGCCGTGGGTGCACGGCGGCTGGGCGCGGTACGACGGCGATCATTTGGGGCGTGTCGAATTTTCTTCGAATACCGGAGAGTATTACCGGAAGAACATCCTGTTCCCGTTTTTCGAACAATATCTTAAAGGCGCGAGCGATGCCAAGCTCCCCAAAGCCTACGTATTCGAGACTGGGACCAACGTGTGGCGGCGATACGCCGCATGGCCGCCCGAAGGCGCCGAGCGCAAGGCACTATATTTTCACGCAAACGGTGAGCTTTCATTCGAAGCGCCGGCAGCCAACGATCAGGCATTCGATGAATACGTAAGTGATCCAGCGAAGCCAGTACCTTTCGTGAACTATCCAGCCCTAGAGGTGCCTCAGGAATACATGGTTTCCGACCAGCGCTTTGCGGACAGCCGAACGGATGTGCTGGTCTACCAGACCTCCGTCTTACAAGAAGACGTGACCATCGCGGGGCCGGTTTCACCGCGACTTTTTGTATCGACCAGCGGCACGGATTCCGATTGGGACGTGAAGCTGATCGATGTGTATCCGACTGACTACCCGGACAGCAAGCAGGATGCACCCCGACCGGAAGACCGAGACAAACCTCGAAAGGATGTGCCGGCTCCGCAGTTCAGTATCGGGGGATATCAACAGCTGGTGCGAGGAGAGCCATTCCGGGGAAAATTCCGTCATAGCTTTGAAAAACCGGAGGCGTTCACGCCGGGAAAAGTCGAAGAGATCAACTTCGCGATGCCAGACGTCAATCACACCTTCCGCCGCGGACACCGGATCATGGTGCAGGTGCAAAGCTCGTGGTTCCCGTTGACTGATCGCAACCCACAGAAGTTCGTCAACATTCCTGAGGCCAAGCCCACGGACTTTGTGAAAGCCACGGAGCGCGTGTATCACAGCAAGAGCGAGCCCTCTGGGATCGTGGTCCAAGTTATACCGAGATAGAGAAACCAAAACGAAACAATAACCCCTCGCCGGGGTTGGGTTTCAGTTCCCAACTCCGAAGAATTCCTCGACCACTCGCACGTCCGTGGTTCTCTTGTAATTTGGTAGGCTTTCGACGAAGACGCGGCCGTATTGTTTCTTCAGAATGCGGTTGTCGAGGAGCACCAGTAGGCCGCGATCGTGTAGGGAACGGATCAGGCGTCCGAAGCCTTGCTTCAGCGTAATCACGGCGGCGGGCACTTGGTATTGGAAGAAGGCATTGCCTCCGTCGGCGTCGATTGCTTTTACTCGGGCTGCCACTACCGGATCGCTGGGCACAGCGAACGGCAGCCGATCGATAATTACGCAGCTGAGTTGCTCTCCCTGAACATCGACGCCTTGCCAGAAAGAAGATGTCGCGAACAGGACGGCATTGGGGGTAAGTCGAAACTCTTCGAGCAGTGCGCTTTTCGGCGCGTCTCCCTGGCGCAGCATCGGAAATTCGACTTCGCCCAGAAGGCGTTGGTAGATGTCGTTCATCTGCGCGTAACTGGTAAAGAGCACGAAGGCCCGCCCCTGCGTAATCTCCAGCAGCTTGCGGATACGATCGGATGCACTCGAAGTGAACTGCGGCGTCCGAGGGTCGGGAAGGTCGGGAGGCACGTAGAGCAGCGCTTGACTCTGATAGTCAAAATGGGAGGGCAGAACCGACTCGCGAGCATGCTCGAAACCAAGCCTCTGACGGATATATTCGAAGCCTCCACCCACGGCGAGAGTAGCCGAGGTCAATACCGCGCAATCCAGCTTAGACCAGAGGCATTCGCGTAGGATCGGACCGACGTCGATCGGCGTGGCTTGCAAGAACACGTGCTGGCGACCACGAAGGCCTCCTTCGGCAGTTGAGGGCTGCTGGCCGGCCGATGAGTTCTTAGCTTGGCTGAACGCACGTGCATCCCGACTGCTGTTGCGTCCGCCGCGGCGTTCAATCCAGAAGACGGTGTTTCGATCTTCCGATTCCATCGCGAAATTGAGTTGCACTTGAATTTCCTGGGCTCGCCGGACAAAGTTAAATATTTCCTCCGGCTTTTGCGGCAGGGCTTCCAATTCGCCCGCCAGACGTGTAAGGGCCTGGTTCAAGGCGACAAATTCGTCTCCGTTTTCCTCCAGAAACTCTTTACGGCTCTCGAAAGCGAATCGGCCGTCCCGGGTCGGCAGCAGCGAGAAAAACAACTGCGAGCGGTCTCGCAGGCTTCCAAGCGCACCCGAGAGCGATGCCGATAGCATCCGGTGATGCTGCATTGAATTTTCGACATCGCGCACCAATTCCTCCATGCGCAGATTGCTGACCGAGATTCCGAAATAGTTGCCGGCGATGTCTTCCAGTTCATGAGCTTCGTCGAAGATTACCGCCGCCGCATCGGGCAGGATACCGGCGTCGGGCGCTCCGTCAGTCTGCAATTTGATTGCTAAGTCCGCGAAAAACAGGTGATGGTTGACGATGATGATGTCGCTTTCCATCGCCTTTCGCCGCATTTCTGTGATGAAGCAGCGCTCAAACTCGCTGCACTTCTGCCCTGTGCATGCATCAGAACGAGCGTCGAGCTTGTGCCAAAGCAGGCTGGCTTCAGGCAATTCGGCGAGCTCAGCGCGGTCGCCGGTCGCGGTATTTTTTTCCCAGGCGGAGATCGCGCGGTACTGCTCAATCTCGTCGAGCCCGCTGAGGACAGGTTGATCCGTCAGATCGTAGAGCTTCTTACGGCACAGATAGTTGTTGCGGCCTTTCATGTAACAGACCGATAGACGGGACCCGGACGCCTCACCATAGAGCGCCTGTTCAAGGAAAGGGATGTCTTTGTAGAAGAGCTGTTCCTGCAGATTCTTAGTTCCCGTCGAGATGATGACGCGCTTGCCGGAGCGAATCACCGGCAGGAGATAGGCAAGCGTCTTGCCTGTGCCTGTGCCAGCCTCGATGATCAAGTGGCGCTTCTCTTCCAAAGCCTGCTCCACGGCCTGCGCCATTTGAAGCTGGCCGCGACGGAATTCGTAAGCCGGATGCGTTCGTGAAAGCGCCCCGCCGGGTCCGAAGAATTGATAAAGCGACGCGTCGGTGCCGCCAGGTACGGAGCGCTCCGGAGGAGTCGAAGAAGCGGGCTGGGAACTTAAAGGCACGGGAGTCTCTATAATAGCTACTTCGGGCCATGCGCATCGTACGGCGCCAGCCGGGTCTTCGACCCGGCGGACAGCCGAAGGCGGCTGTCCCCACATCAGGCTCGACTTTGACGCAACCTACCTACAATTCGACCAGCACTCTCGCCACTACCGCCGCAGGCATTCCGACGATTGCCATCGTGGGACGTCCTAACGTTGGTAAATCCACGCTCTTCAACCGCATCGTGGGGTCAAGGCGCGCCATCGTCGGGGACGAACCCGGAATCACGCGCGATCGGCTCTATGGCGATGCGGAATGGGAAGGGCGAAAGCTGCGCATCGTCGATACCGGCGGCATTTTGCCGGAGGAGAAAGACTTCATCCCGGCGGAGATCTATCGACAAGCCCGAGTTGCGCTCGACGAAGCAGCGGCGATCATTATGGTTGTGGATGGGCGATCGGAACTCGCCGGCCCTGACTTGGAACTTGTTCGCCTGCTGCGAAAGGCGAACCGACCGCTTTTCTTGGCTGTCAACAAAGTCGATTCTGCAAAGCAGGCGTCTCTCATCGACGATTTTCATCGATTGGGCGTGAAGCAAATGTTCCCCATTTCGGCCGAGCATGGACGCGGGATTGACGATTTGCTGGATGGGGTCGTGGCCAGCTTGCCAACACTCCCTCCCGCTGAAGACGCAGAGGTCATAGGTGAGCCACGGACGGAAAGCCCGGAAAGCGAAGCTGCCGACGAGCTCCCAATAAGGGAGGTCAAGATCGCTATCATCGGACACCCGAATGTGGGCAAATCAACTCTGCTGAACTGCTTGACCTCGTCTGACCGAGCGATTGTTTCTCCAATTCCCGGGACTACGCGGGACGCGGTCGATGAGGTTGTCGAGCGCAATGGGCGGGAGTTTCGCTTCATCGATACGGCAGGAATTCGCCGCAAAGGCAAGACTCACCTGATGGCCGAAAAGCTCTCGGTGGTGATGGCGCGCAAGCATTTGGAGGCCGCCGACATCGCTCTGCTGGTCATCGACGCTACGGAAGGCGTCAGTCAGCTGGACGCATCGATCGCCGGATACGCGCACGAAAGTGGTCGCTCCATCATCATCGTCGTCAATAAATGGGATCTTGTGATCAGCGGCAAAGAGAGAACCGGCCGTCCCACCAAGGCAGACCGCATGCGTGAAAGCAAGCGGCCGGCTGACCGGGAAGCTTACGAAGAGCGCCTGCGATACGAACTCAAATTCCTGAACTACGCGCCAATCGTCTTCATTTCGGCTCAGAGCGGAAAAGGGACCGAGAAAATCTTCCCGCTTATCGAGGAAGTCGCAACCGAGCGGCGCAAGCGCGTGACCACCTCGGAGATGAACCGTTTTCTTGAGCATGTGGACTTCGAGCGCGCTTCCGTTCCGATGCGTTCTCGGGTGAAAATTCTCTACATGACGCAGGCGTCGGTGGCGCCTCCAACATTTGTGCTCTTCACCAACCGCAGCGTAAAGCTGCATTTTGCGTTCCAGAGATTTCTGGAGAATCAAATCCGCGAAGCATTTGGATTTGTTGGAACGCCAATCTGGATCAAGAATAAGGCAAGAAATACGTAGCGGGCCGATGAGAAGCCGACTGCCAGGAATCGCTCGATTTGCGGGATTGAATCTGCTGATGCTTGCGATCGTTCTATTGATGTCCCTAGCCGCCGTGGGGCAGGACACCGGATCGTCGTCGTCCTCGTCTGCAAAACATGGGAAACGAACCTCGACGGCGACCAGCGTCTCGCTCGACTCCGGATCGGTGATCAAAGGTATTTATCAGAACAACAGGCTTGGACTGGCGTGCAAGATTCCGGCCGGCTGGGTCCTTCGCACTGAGGAAATGAATGCGCGGGAGGAACCAGCGGAGGCCGCCGCGCCGGCCGACGGGGCAACTGCAGCTTCAAGTGAGGGCGCAAGAGTTCTGTTGGCGGCGTTTTCCCGGCCTCCGGATGCGCGCGCGGAAGACGTGAACGCTTCGATTCTGATCGCAGCAGAGAACCAGTTGGCCTATCCGGGACTGAAGGATGCTGCCCAATATTTCGGGCCGCTCACGGAAGTGGCTAAGGCTCAGGGACTCAGCGTCGATGAAGAACCTTATGAAGTTTCTGTAGGGACGAAGACACTGGTCCGCGGCGACTTTCACAAGAATGTTGGATCTAGGGTCCTGCATCAATCGACGCTGGCCATGCTGGTGCACGGCTATGCAGTCTCCATCACAGTAATTGCGGGAACCGAAGACGACGTCGAGGAACTGATTGGCGGGCTCAGTTTTTCGGGACAAACCTCGAGCAGCCACAAATAGCCCTTACCGAGCGGCTTAGTCGAGGGCTTCGGGGTGCAGGCTCAGGTCCTTGTCGCCCGCAGCTTTTTTCTCCGCATATTTTTTCATCCAGGCTTCCCAACTCTTGCCAGCGGCAGTATCTCGGCCCGAGAACGCGAGTGCGGCAATATCAGAATATGGAATAGCCACTTTCTCACTCGAATTCTTCGGGTAGAGGCGGACGAGCGAATCCTTGAGAGTGGGACCGGAGCGACGGTCAAAAAGGTAGCCTTCGATTTTGGATCCATCCTTGCGGGTGATGGTGACGTCACCGCGGTAGTCGAATGCTTTTTCCAGGGCCATGCGCAGCTCTTCTTCGCTGGC
Organism: uncultured Acidobacteriota bacterium; assembly: GCA_963700225.1. GTDB lineage: Bacteria > Acidobacteriota > Terriglobia > Terriglobales > Acidobacteriaceae > Sulfotelmatobacter. The sequence continues at coordinate 1,366,504 of CAVOWU010000002.1, read as the reverse complement.
CAGGGCCGGGATCCAGCCCTCCAGATGTTCGCGTTCCACTCCGGGCGCCACTTCCAGCGCTTCAGGGTTCACATTGGCGTGAGGCGGCGTGGCTTGCGGGGACGCGTGATCGATGTGGCCGGATTCTTTTCCTGTCATTGCATCTCCAAGATCACTCGCCTCTGGGGGCACAGAGGAAATCACCGATCAAACGCTGGTTTCCTGCAAGGGAGATGAGTTCGATGTGGGTGAGATCTGCACCAAGGGATGCACTGCCGCCTGCGGCTCTTCCAGCATGTGCAGGGCCGCACTGTCTGGATACCGCGAGAACAGAGTGGCCTTGACAGTAGCCAGGAATCCGCCGAAAGAGCTGTAGATAGCATCGACTGCAGAGGCCTCGTAGCCGCTGTGAACCATGCAATTCGCGCAGGCTGGATTGCCGGACTCGGTACCGTAATTGCTCCACTCGGTCGTTTCCAGAAGCTCGGAGAATGTCTCCGCATAACCGTCTTGCAGCAGGTAGCAGGGCTTCTGCCAACCAAAGACGTTGTAGGTCGGCATGCCCCACGGCGTGCAAGGATAAGTGCGCTTTCCCATCAGGAACTCGAGGAAGAGGGGCGACAAATTGAACTTCCAGTTTTTCTTCCGGTTCGAGAGGATTGCGCGGAACATGCGGCGAGTGCGGGCGCGACCGAGAAAATGCTTCTGGTCGGGGGCCTTGTCGTAGGAATATCCGGGAGAAAGCATCATGCCCTCGACGCCCAGATCCATCATCTCATCGAAGAAAGCCCGTACCGACTTTGGATCGGCGCCGTCGAATAGCGTTGTATTCGTGGTGACGCGGAAGCCGCGTTGGAGCGCCTCTTTTACTGCGTCCACAGCAATGTCGTATCCACCTTCGCGGCAGACGGCAAGGTCATGCTCTTCGCGTTGGCCATCGAGGTGAACGCTGAAGGTCAGATATTTGCTTGGCTTGAAGAGATGAATCTTCTCCTTCAAGAGCAGCGCGTTCGTGCACAGGTAGATGTATTTCTTGCGAGCGACCAAGCCTTCGATGATCTCGCCAATCTGGGGATGCATCAGCGGTTCGCCACCAGGTATGGAAACCATCGGTGCGCCGCATTCATCAACCGCCCGGAAACATTCCTCTGGGCTGAGGTCTTTTTTCAGGATGTGGGCTGGATATTGAATTTTGCCGCACCCGGCGCAGGCCAGGTTACAGCGAAACAGCGGCTCGAGCATGAGCACGAGCGGGTATTGCTTGCGCCCGGCCAGCTTCTGGCGGATCACATAGCTCGAGACGGTCCACATCTGAGAGACAGGAACTGGCATTGAAAACAGGAACCCCTTCTTTTCACTATTTTATCAGGGTTTGATCAGCCGGGTCTGGGGAAGGGACCTGTGTGGGCACGGGACCATGGAAAATCCACAATATCTGCAACCTGGCAGCTCTTGTCTCCGTCTAAAGTCTGTGCCCTTTCGCTTGGGTCTTTGCCCCGAAAGGACTCTTGTTCCGGCCGCCGAAACCCGATACCCTTAGTTCCGGTCATACGTATGTTTAGTCCGCACCCCAACCTGGCCGACGAAGTGAACCGAGGCATCGTCCAGTCGGAAATCGAGGGGGGGGTGTTTCTGAACGACCTTCCTCCGTCCACTGTCCTTCATATCCAGACAATGCACCACTGCTACACCGCTGTGCTGCTCGGTGGAAGCGATGCCCTGCTGTCGGGGCATCCCGAATTCTGCCCTGAGCCCGTGCAGGTAGCCATTTCCGGCTCAACCTGGGGTGGCTCGATGTTGAAGCTGCAATACGTCGGGCGGGGCATGCATTTGGAATTTCGACACCCCGAATACCCAACCCCGATCATCACTTCCCCGATCCAGGAAATCCGCGATAACGCACAATTGCCCGCACTCGAACTGGACTCTCGACCGCACGGCGCCCACTCGTAAACGACCCCCCTCGCTCCTGCTAAGGTTGCTCGTCCAGCCATTGACTTGCCACCTTCGAGGCACTACCATTCCGGCCATCGGGCGCAGCGCCCGCACTCATGCCCCTGACTATCGAAACCCGAGAAGTCGCGCACGTTACCATACTGGATGTCCAAGGCCGCATCGTTCTGGGAGATGAGATTGGAGAACTCCGGGACGAGGTTCACAAGCTGATCGCGCAGGGCAAGAAGAAGATCATCCTCAACCTGGCTGCCGTGGACTACATCGATAGCTCGGGAGTCGGAGAACTGGTGGGCTGCTTTACGACTCTCCGAAACGCCGGGGGCGAGCTCAAGCTGCTCAACCTGAGCCAGAAGGTCCACGACATTCTGAATGTGACCAAACTCTACACGGTATTCGACATCCGTGACGACGAGTTCACGGCTGTGAAATCGTTCGATTATTTTTTTGCAAAATAGACTCGCCAACCGTCGTCACCTACCTCCGTTGCCTCCCCGGAACCGTGCTTGATACGCCCCAACCTGCATGGCGACGGCTATCATTCCTCAAAGCAAGATTCATGGGCCACGCAAGTTTCGTTGTGCGGGAGTCGTGCAGCTCGTGGAACAACGCAGTGCCAATCACGTCAACCTGGAGGCAAAGACTGCCCGGGAACAGATTTGGACGTCACACCAAAGTTTTCAAGGATGGACTTGCTCGCAATGCGAATGGAACTACCCGGTTCCAACCCTGCTGAACGATCCCGAAGCCAGAACTGCGTATGATCGCCTCGCGGCGGCGAAATTCCGCGATCACAAATGCGCCGATCAACTTTCCCGTCTCGCGCCGGCTAGCCACGACAGTTTCACCGCACGCCTTCGAAAATTGGTCGCGAGCGGATTTAAGCCGAAGGATGCGGTCGACCTCATGCTGCAAGAGGTCACGCTGGAATACCGAAATCAGCCTGCCACGCTCGCACAGGCAAAAGCCGAGGGAGAAGACTTCTTGCGGCGCGTTCGTGCCGGTCTGATTTGAATCGCAGAGCCGAGTCTGCCGTGACTAATTCTGAATCCCCATCTGCGTCAGGATGTAGGCATAGTCAAACGCCGACTCTTTCAGACGGTCGTAGCGTCCGGACGCACCGCCATGCCCAGCCGGGCTGAGATTCACTTTGAAGATCAGGATATTGTGGTCTGTCCGCGTCGCCCGCATTTTGGCCACGTACTTCGCCGGCTCCCAATACATGACCTGGCTATCGTTGAACGAAGTCTTGACCAGCATGTCGGGATAGGCTTTCGCCTCGATATTGTCGTAGGGCGAATAAGTGATCATGTACTCGTACGCCGCCTTTTCCTTCGGATTCCCCCATTCCTCGAACTCTCCCACCGTAAGCGGAAGCGTCTCGTCGAGCATGGTGTTGATCACATCGACGAAAGGCACTCCGACTATGGCCGCCTTGAAAAGATCAGGGCGCATGTTGAGAACCGCGCCCATCAGGAGACCGCCAGCGCTGCGGCCTTCGATGACCAGGCGATCCTTCGATCCGTATCCGCGCTTGATCAGATCTTCGGCGCACGCGATGAAGTCGGTAAAGGTGGTCTTCTTGTTCATCATGCGGCCGGCATCGTGCCAGGCCTTGCCCATCTCGCCGCCACCGCGAATGTGCGCCACCGCGACCACCACTCCCCGGTCGACCATGCTGAAGTAATTCGAGTTGAAAAACATGTCGATGGAAATGCCGTAGGAACCGTAGCCATAGAGGTATAGGGCGCCAGTGCCATCGAGTTTGGCGCCTTTCAGGTGCAAGACTGAAACCGGGATCTTGACTCCGTCGGACGCTACGGCGTAGATCTGCTCGACTTCATATTTCTTGGGATCGTATCCGCCGGGAACTTCTTTCTGCTTCAGCAACGTCGACGTTCCTTTGTCCATATCGTAGGAGTAGACCGAAGCCGGTGTGATCGGCGACTGATACCCGTACCGGAAATCCGTAGTGTCATAAACGCGATTCACATAGGAGTAAGCCGCATAAGCAGGCTCGGGAAATGCGATGCGCTTGGATTGTCCGTTGCGAAGATCGATGACCCGAATCTGTGGCAGACCGGACTCTCGTTCGTACAACACGCAGAAATTCTTGAAGAAGTCGGTCTCATCAATCATGATGCCCGGATTGTGCGCCAGGACTTCGTGCCAGTTCTTGCTGCCTGGGTCGGTCACAGGAGCGTTGACCAGTCGGAAGTTGCGACCGGTATCGTTAACCCGAATGTAGAAGGAATCGCCGTTGTGGTCGGGATAATATTCAACACCCGGCTTGCGGGGCTCCACGATTTTCCACTCCCCATCGGGCTGCGTGGCCGGGATGTAACGGGCTTCGGTGGTGGTATGGCTGCGTGAGACCAGAAAGATAAAGGCCTGGCTCCGTGTTTTGTAAGCCTCGACCGTGAATTTCTCATCGGGCTCTTCGTAGACCAGGGAGTCCGCGGCGGCCGATCCTGCCGCGTGCCGGTAGAGGCGGTACTGGCGCTTCGAAACCGCGTCTTCCTGCGTGTAGAAGATCGTTTGATTATCGCTAGCCCATACGACCGAGCCAACGCGCTCCGCATGGTCCGCGAGGGTCTGCCCAGTTCGTAGATCTTTGACGGCGAGCGTGTATTGGCGGTATCCCGTGTTGTCGTAGCTGTAAGCGAGAAGATTTCCGTCCGGACTGACCGCGAACGCGGCCACTGATATGAACGCTTGGCCTTTGGCGAGTTCGTTGACGTCGAGCAGCACTTCTTCCGGGGCGTCCATGCTGCCTTTCCTGCGGCAGCGAATCGGATACTGTTTTCCCGCCTCAGTTCGGATGTAGTAGAAGTAGTCGCCTTCCTTGTAGGGAACTTCGACGTCGGTTTCCTTAATGCGGCCGAGCATCTCGTCGTAGAGTTTCTTCTGAAATGGTTCCGTCGGCTTCATCACCGCGTCGGTGTAGGCGTTCTCCTGTTCGAGATAGGCGCGCACTTCAGGATTGGATTTATCGCGGAGCCAGAAATAGTTATCGACCATCTTGTGTCCGTTGACCTCGGTGACGTGCGGATCCTTTTTGGCGACCGGCGGCGCGGGAATCGAACTGTTATCGGCCGCAATCAGAATGATGACGGAAAGAAGCAGCAGGATGCTGAACTGAGTGCGCCGCAAGAATGACTGATTCATACCTCACCCCATGAAGTTCGAATTAGCGGAGAAAACAAGTCCGGCCAGTACGTCGGAAGCAGACTTGTTGAGCAAGGGAAAAACGATACTCCGACCGGGGATTTGAATGCAACGTTAAGGTCACCACCGGGGCACGGAGGGAAAACCTCCCGCGGTCAACTTTGCGTCGGATGCCCCATCCTTGCGCGTTGTTTGCGCAGAGTGGGATTCCACGGATCTAAACCTCATATCGTTCAGCAAGAATCACACCAGGCATACTCACCGGCGTTCGCGTCGGGGGCGGACGAAGGCGTCCGCCCCTACACAGGCTACTGAATCAGCGTGCCACCATTTCCGCCGTTTGGTTCGCCGTCTGGCGCGATTACGACTGCTGCTGCGACCCGATCTCCGGGTTCCATGTTCAGGAGACGAACGCCCTGAGCATTGCGGCCGGATTCGCGAATCGTGGTCGAATCCATGCGGATGATCTTGCCGTAGTGGCTGATCAACATCACCTCGGACGTTTCATCCACCTGGGCGATGCCGACGACTTTGCCGACACGCTCGGTGGTCTTCAGGTTGATGACGCCCTTGCCTCCGCGATTGGTCAGGCGGTATTCCTCGGCGGCGGTGCGCTTGCCGAATCCGTTTTCCGTGACCGAAAGAATCAGTGAGCCTTTGACAGAGGCGTCGATTACTTCCGGCTCTCCTTCGACCTTTTCCTTTGGAGACGCTGGTGCGTCGGGCTTGGTCGTTGTGGCCATACCTACGACGTAGTCACCTTTTTCCAGATCGATGCCCCAGACTCCATAAGCAGCGCGTCCCATCGGCCGGACGTGGCTTTCGTCAAAGCGCACGGCCATGCCTTCGTGCGAAGCGAGGAAGATGATCTGGTTGCCATCGGTGACGCGGCAGGCTACCAGTTCGTCGCCCTCCTCGATTCCGATGGCGTTGATGCCGTTCGAGCGCACGTGCATGAATTCGCGCAACTCGGACTTCTTGACGAGACCATTGCGGGTCGCGAAGAAAATGTACTTGTTGGCTTCTTCGAGATTGCGCACGGCGAGCATGGTCTTCGTGGTTTCTCCGGGCTGCAGGCCGATGAGGTTGCCGACGTGTTTGCCCTTGCCCGCGGCGCTGACGTCGGGAATCTCATACACCTTGATCCAGTACACGCGGCCCTTATTCGTGAAGATCATGATGTAGGCGTGCGTCGAGGCGATGAAAAGATGCTCGACGAAATCCTCGTCGCGCGTCTTCATCCCGGTGCGTCCCGTACCTCCGCGGCGCTGCATGCGGTAGGTGGAGATCGGCGTACGCTTCATGTAGCCGGAATGGCTGACAGTAACTGCAACCTGCTCGTCGGCGATCAGGTCTTCGAGAACAATCTCGGCGGCTTCGTCTTCGATACGCGTGCGGCGCTCGTCGCCGTAGAGCTTCTTCACTTCCTCGAGCTCTTTGATGATGACGTTGCGCAGCTTTTTCTCCGAACCGAGGATCGATTCGTACTCCGCGATATTTTCGCGAACCCCGCTCAGTTCGTTTGAAATTTCATCGATCGATAGTTTGGTCAGGCGATGCAACTGCAGTTCGAGGATCGCATCCGCCTGTTTGGCGGTGAAGGGCTTTTCAGAATCAACCTTCGGTGCTCGGCCCGTTACATTGATGTCGATCTTCTTGCCGCCGAAGTACTGAACCAAATTTTCGCGGGCATCGGCGCGGTTAGCGCTGCCGCGAATGATGGTGATGACATTGTCGAGATGGTCGAGGGCCTTGAGATAGCCTTCTAGGATGTGCTCGCGGTCTTTTGCCTTGGCAAGCAGATACGCAGTGCGCCGGCGAACAACATCGACGCGGTGCTCGATGAAGTATTTAATGGTCTGGATCAGGCCCATTTCGCGCGGCTGTCCATTGACCACAGCAAGCAGGATCATCGAGAAGCTTTCCTGCATCTGCGTGTGCTTGAAGAGTTGATTCAGAACAATCTGCGGCTCGGCCCCGCGCTTCAGCTCAACCACAATGCGCATGCCGTCGCGATCGCTTTCATCGCGGATATCGGAGATGTCTTCAATGTCTTTGTTGTTGACCAGCTGCGCAATGCGCTCGACGAGGCGAGCCTTGTTCACCTGGTAAGGAATTTCTGTGACGATGATGGCCTGGCGATCTTTGCTTACACTCTCGATCGCGGCCTTGGCGCGCATCATGAAGCGTCCGCGTCCGGTGCGGTAAGCTTCGAAAATTCCCGTGCGCCCGTGGATCATGCCAGCCGTTGGAAAATCAGGCCCCTGCACGAACTTCAGAAGTTCCGCGAGTTGTGCGTTGGGATTGTTAACCAGCGTAATCGTGGCGTCGACGATTTCCGTGAGATTGTGCGGCGGAATCTTGGTCGCCATTCCGACGGCGATTCCGTCCGACCCGTTAATCAAAAGATTCGGAATGCGCGCGGGAAGAACATCCGGCTCGATTTCACTGCCATCGTAGTTGGGATGGAAGTCGACGGTCTCTTTGTCGAGATCCTCCAGAAGCGCAGTCGAAACCTGGGCAAGTTTGGCTTCGGTATAACGGTCGGCCGCGGGAGGATCTCCATCGACGGAACCGAAGTTTCCTTGACCGAAGATCAGCGGGTAACGCATCGACCAGTCCTGCGCGAGACGAACGAGAGCGTCGTACACCGCGAGGTTGCCGTGGGGATGATACTTACCCATGACGTCGCCGACGATGCGGGCGCATTTCCGCGTAGCGCGATTGGGCTGCAAACCCATCTGCTGCATCGTGTAGAGGATGCGGCGGTGCACTGGTTTCAGTCCGTCGCGGACGTCGGGCAACGCGCGGCCGATAATCACCGACATCGAATAGTCGAGATACGACCGGCGCATCTCCTCTTCAATGTTGACGGGCTGAATGTTTAACGCCCCCGGGCCGTCGCCGCCACCGGGAGGAGGAGTCAATGGAAGTTCAGGATTTTGATCGTCTGGCATGGTTGGCTATTGGCCTTTTCGAGTCTAGCTCTAGGCTTGATCCCGAGCTTTGGCGCCGATGTTTCTTTCGTCGGCTGGAATCATGTAACTGATTGTTTCTACAGGACGTTATACGCTCTGGGAACTGTGCTGATTATACCACGAATTTCCGGGCTTTCGCCCGGCGCCATTGACTTTGCTGAGGCACGCCCGCGCATTGGTTCCGAGTTGGGAAATCCACAGCAAAAGAGGTCAGTTGTAGGTCGGATGTCACTGCGAGCGTGTGGTTTGAACTGCTAGGCTGCGCCGCATGAAGAGGATTCCGTCGCTGGATGGATTGCGCGCCGTTGCAATCTCACTGGTCGTGCTGGGGCACTGGGCGGAGGTGCATTACCAATCCATCGTTGCAGGAGCATTCGCCAGTCTCGGCAGACGAATCTTCTTTGTCCTTTCCGGATACCTGATCACGACGCTGATGATCAAAGAATACGGCAAGACTTCAACCATCCGCTTGCGACGATTCTATGTACGACGTGCGTATCGGATCTTACCCGCGGCCATCGCGTTCATGTTGCCGGTGTTTGTGATCTTCTGGCACGACTTGCGCTGGTATCACATGGCCGCTGCGATGTTCTACGTGGTGAATTTTGATTTTACGCACCCTTGGTTCATTGGGCATCTGTGGTCGATCAGCGTGCAAGAGCAGTTCTATTTCTTATGGCCGAGCGTGCTGAAGAAGTGGTACCGGTACCGCGTGACAATTCCCGTGGTGGTGATAGTGTTTGCACCCATTTACCGGGTCACGTGCCACTTCCTTGGCTTGCATGGCCGGGCAGACGAGACCTTTCCGGCGGTTGCTGACATTTTGGCGATCGGCTGCCTGGTGGCGATTTTCGAGACGCAGATTCCGACAATCAAAGGGTGGTGGGCAGCCCTGATGATCTGCCCCGTTGTACTCGTGCCGATTCACATGGGAATGTTGCGGTTCCATACCACGCCGTTGCTGCTGCTGGTTTGGTGGCCGGCGCTTCATCTTTCAATCGCGGGATTGCTTATCCATGCGGTGCAGAAATGTTATTGGGTCCTGAACGTGGAGCCGGTGGCCTGGCTGGGAAAGATTAGTTACGGCCTGTACCTGTGGCAGCAGTTGTTTGCCTACGGTAGCCATCCTCGGCCGTTGTATTTCGTTTTATTAGCTGTGGGAATGGCCACAGCTTCTTACTATCTGTTGGAGCAACCGATGCTACGGCTGAGGGAACGCAGAGTAGAAAAAAGAAGAAGTGCTGTCGAATTCGCGCGCGCTGCGTAAGTAGATCACCGACGTTGCAAGCGAATGGGCAGCTTACGGTCCTACGATTACTTCATTGGGAGCGGAAGGGACGTGGAAGCTAAGGCCGCGACCCTGATTCAACTTCACAGTTTCTGGCAAGTTCAGCGACGAGAGTTCGATTTTGCGGTTCCACGATCCCGCAGTGTAGTAGTCCGCACCGGCGTAGAGAACTCCATCGGCGATGGTGTAGTTCGATACTTCCTCCCGGGAACCATCACGAAACACCAGCAGAGCATGCGTGGTCTCTCGCTGCAACCGCGCTACGGACTCGACTACTGCAGGTTTCCGGAGAACTGTGCTCGCCGATTCGTCATCCAGCATCTGCGCTCGGGAGTCTTTATCGCCACTCAGTTGGATATACCGACCCCCTTGTAACTCAATCAGGAGGGGCTGTGTCGGGAGAACTGCCCGGTCTGGAGTCGCGGCCGGCGGCGGCGCTTGCATCACGATTACGGGCGGTTGAGATGCCACGGGATAACCGGTGCTGTAGAGATAGTCCGAATAGAGCGGATCAAAAAGAGGTAGCGGATAGTACGAAGCCGCGAAGTTGCCGCGGGAATGTGCGAATAGCGGCGAGGTGTGACTCGCAAAATGAGGAGCGGCACCAAATCGTTGAGCCGCAGCACTGGCCGGAATGGTAGCGAGCACGGCGATGGTGAAGAGCCTGCGCATCATCAATTCGCTCGCAGCGAAGGCGGCAACTGGAAGATCACTCCACGGGCGTCGTTCTGCTGGCGCGTGGCCTCCAGATCGAGGTCGCTGATCGGGATTTTGCGCGAATGGCCTGGCGTCAAATCAAAGAGCGTTGCGCCGACGATTGCGTAGTTTCCGACTTCCAATTTATGACCGTCTTTGAAAATCAGTAACGTTGGATCCTCTGCGGGCTCCGGACCTGAGGAGCCTACTGCGCCTATTGCCGAAGCACCTGGAGAACCTTCCCCGGCCGGAGGAACATAGGAGCGTACGCCTCCTCCGCGGCGATCGAAGACTGTAGGACCGCCTTGATAGTTGAGGTCGTCATCGCTGCCATCGGCGTAGTCCTCAGGGACCCCGTCGTTGACCGCATAAGGAACCGGCACGGCGTAAATGTACGGGGTATATTGCCCTGAATGATGGCGGTGATTCTGGGCATCGCCATTGCGTGGTGCATGAGGCGATGTCGAGAGAGTGACCCGTGAGTTGGGCGCATAGCCACGAGGGCCGAGCGAGGTCACACTGGAGGGAGTTCCGTTAACGGCGCGTCCGCCGAATCCGGGAGACGTGACGGAGGCAGGGGCTCCGTTAATCTGTGCGTGGCCGCTTGTGCTGAGAAGCGCAGGCGCCGCGACCAGACCAAAAAGCACCAGCGAGGCCGAAATCGAATGCCGCACGAAAATATGATACTCCAGTGAATCGCCCATAGGACACCTCAAAGGTAGAACGTGTTCACATGTTTAGATTGCAGTCGGCGGTCGCCGGATGCCCATGCTCCGCGGAACAGCGGCGCTGGCCTGACAACCGTATGTTATTGAAACTAAGGACACAATTACTGCAATCAATGCGGGCTATAATTCCAACAAGCACTCAGGTTCCTGAATGAGATCTGCATTTCGATTCGTGATGATTGCGCTGGTCCTGCTGATTGTGGCCATGCTCTCGGCTCTGACAGCGATGCGCTTCGCGATACACGGGCAGGAGGTTGCGGTTCCCCCTTTGATTGGGCTGGCCCCTGCGGAGGCAGAAAAGGCCGTGGCAATGGTCGGCTTGCAGATGTCGATCGAACGGCAGTACTACAGCCCACAGATTCCCGAAGGCCGGGTCATGTCGCAACTACCGTTGCCCGGAACCAAGGTACGGTCTGGATGGCAGATACGAGTCGCTCAGAGTCTGGGACCTACGAGAGTGGTGATTCCCGACGTGACGGGACAGAGTGAGCATGCCGCAGATTTGAACATACGACGTCGCGGCCTGGAAATCGCGTCGACAGCCCAGGTCGAGACATCGGGCATCCCGGCGGACCAGGTGCTGGCGCAAAGTCCGCCCGCGAATGCGACTCAGGTATTGGCTCCCAAGATTAGCTTACTGGTTACATCTGCGGCCGAACCGCAGGCGTTTGTGATGCCGAGCTTCGTGGGTCAACCGCTGGGAAGCGCGAGCCAAACACTGCAGGATGCCGGATTCAAACTGGGCAATGTGAGCGTAGCTGCTCTGTCGGACACCGCAGCCGACGCCGGAACGAATCCTGCGGCTCCGGTGGTGCCGCAAGGGCCTCCCGCACAACCGACGCCCGCGAGCATTGTGATCTTGCAAGCGCCAGCCGCGGGACAAAGAGTGGTCGCGGGCACGATGATTAGTTTCGAAGTGCGGTGAAGGCAAGTTCTCAAGAAACCCTCTATAGGGTTCTCTCGATGATCGCGGCGAAAAAACCGTCGCACGGGTGAACGCCCGGCACAGTACGAAGGTAGGGTCCGCGCGAGAGAGACGCTGCGTCGGCGCATAACTCGCCGTTCGCTTTCAAACGGTCAAGCTCGGAACGACAATCAACCAAGTGGAAAGCGCTGCTTTCTGCCAGGATTGTCTCCACAACGTCTTCATTCTCTTCCCTCTCCAACGAACACGTGGAATAGACCAAGCTCCCTCCATGGGCGACTTTTGTCAGTGCGGAGCGGAGGATCTCTACTTGTCGCCGGTGCAACTCCTCGAGATCATCGGCAGTCAGCCGCCATTTTATTTCGGGATTGCGGGCGAGTGTGCCGGTGCCGGAACAGGGGACGTCAGCCAGAACGCGATCGAAGGCCACAGAGATCGGCAGATTACGAGCATCAGCGATTACGACTTGGATCGGAGCCGAGTGGATCGTTCTGTCCGAGAGCAAAAGTCGTTTCATCAGGCGTGCTCGATGAGGGTGTATCTCGAGGGCTGTAATGACGCTATGAGGATTCAGATCCGCCACAGCGAGCGTCTTGCCTCCGGGAGCGGCACAGCAATCGAGAATTCGGCAACCACGACCTTGGTCAGCGCACCCCAGGAGTGCAGCAACTAACTGCGAGGCTTCATCTTGAATTACGGCTCGCCCTTTTTGAAACATTTGAGTCGCGCTGATATCGCCCGCTAATACACGACGGGCCGACGAGAGTAAGGCCCCGGATTTTAGAGTGAGACCTTCGACCACGAGGTCATTTTGTACATCAGGAGTGCGCAAGCGAATGCTGGTGGACGGAATGGATTGATTGTGCGAACAAATCTGACGTGCAACGGGCATCCCATATTCCCGGATCCACCGCTCCACTATCCAAACGGGATGCGAGAAAGCTGCCGCCAGAGTTTCGGCCGAAGAATAGATTTCCTCGGAGTTAACTTCGTGTTCTTGGAGCCGCGTCGAAAGCTTGCGCAGGACCGCGTTCACGAATGGAACGGCCGAGCGTTTCCGAGCGCGCTTCACTAGTTCGACGCTTTCGTGGAGCGCTGCTCGCACCGGAACCCGGGTAAGCCATCGGAACTGATAAAGGGCCAAGCGGAGGGCGATCAGTATCTCGATGTCTAACTTGGCGAGCGGCTGAGAAGAAGTTGTCGCGATTTCCTCGTCCAACTTCGAACGCCAGCGGAGAACTCCCATAACCAGTTCAGTGACCAGAGCGTGATCCGAATGGGCTAGATCTGCATATTGGGCCGAATGTAAGAGTTCTGCTGAATACGAAGACTGGCGCTCGACGCGGAGCAGAATGTCGAAGGCAGCGGCACGCGCTGGAGACACAGGCATCGTTGCGATTCTAGGCTCGTGAAGGGCTCGTGAAGAAGGTTTATCCCTCGACCTTGTGGGGTGCAACTTCCGCACTCAAAGTCAAATAGAGTTTAGCCCAGTCTCTCGCCTGGCTTCGGGCGATAGCCTTGGACGAAGTCACGCGCAGCGGAGCGCTTCTTCCCTTCCAACTGGATTTCTTCGAGTTCGAGCAAGGTGTTCTCAGCGCAGCCGACGAACAACCGTCCAGCGTCGACAACGAGTTCCGCCGGAGCTAGCGGGCGATCGTCGGCGAACGGGCGCGCAGTCAGGAGCTGGAGATTCTTTCCGCGAAACCTGGTGTATGCACCGGGCCATGGTTGAAAACCGCGAATTCGATTCGATATTTCCCTGGCGGAGCGCTCGAATTCTACAAGACCGTCTTCTTTCTTGAGGATTGGAGCGAGGCTGGAGCGCGAGTCGTCTTGAGGCTGTGGTTCGATCGCACCGTCCTGCAACGCTTGTAGAGTCTGCACGACCAAATCAGCACCTATATCCGCAAGCACCGGAGAGATTGTCTCGGCGGTATCGTCCGATGCGATTGGGAGTTCGCTCTGAAGCAGGATGCCTCCAGTATCAAGGCCCGCATCGATGCGCATGGTCGTGACGCCGGTGATGGTTTCACCGTTTGCGATCGCCCATTGGATGGGAGCTGCGCCTCGATATTTTGGCAGCAGCGAGGCGTGAAGATTGATGTTGCCGAGGGGAGGAAGATCAAGCATCCATTGAGGAATGATGCGTCCGTAGCCGACCACGATGATCGCATCCGGCTTGAAATCGGCGAGTTGCGATCGAAATTCTTCGTTGCTCCTAATGCGATCGGGCTGGGAAACGGGGATGCCAAGGGCAATCGCTGATTGCTTAACGGGCGAAGGGATGAGTTCAAGACCGCGCCCTTTGGGACGATCGGGTTGAGTGACCGCAAGGCGAACGCGGAATCCGGATGCGGCCAGCTTTTCGAGCGTCGGTACCGCGAACCGCGGCGTTCCGCAGAAGACGATGTCCAGGGACATTTTATTGCCGGGTATCTGGTTGTTTGGTAGTTCGGAAATGGTTCACTCGAAGTTGCAGAATCGCCAAATTCCACAACGACGCGATTCTCACCATTCGCCAGCTTTCACCAGCTTGCGAATTTTGCGCTTCATGAGGTCGCGCTTCAGAGCGCTGATGTGGCTGATATAAAGCTTCCCGTTGAGATGATCGGTTTCGTGGAGGAAAGCGCGCGCCAGCAGTTCTTCTCCTGTTTTCTCGTAGAACTTGCCCTTCGCGTCCTGTGCCCGGATCGTCACTTTATTCGGGCGAGTAACGTTTTCGCGGAAATCAGGAATGCTGAGGCATCCTTCGCTTTGCGTGTGACGGCCTTCGGTGTGAATGATTTCCGGGTTGATCAGAACGAGTTTTGCTTCGGGATCTTCCTTAAACGTCACATCAATGACGGCGATGCGACGGCCGATACCGATCTGTGGCGCAGCCAATCCGACGCCGTGGGCCGCATACATCGACTCGAACATGTCTTCGATGAGCTTCTGCACTTCGTCGTCGAAGACTGTTACCGGCTCTGCGGGCTTTTCGAGAACGGGATTTCCGAACTTTACGATGGGATAGATCATCAGTAATTTTTCAGCTGTTGGCAGTAGCCATGAAAATTCCTCACGGTTTCAGTTATTGAATCACCACCGAACTTATCGAGTGCGCAACGCGCAAGGGTCAGCGCCACCATCGCTTCGGCGGCCACCCCAGCGGCTGGGACGACGCACACATCAGAACGTTCATAGGCTGCCTTGACCGGTTCGCGCGTGGCGAAATCGACGGATTGCAATGGACGGCGCAAGGTTGAAATCGGCTTGAGATACCCCCGAACACGTATCTCTTCGCCATTCGAGATGCCGCCTTCAATCCCACCGGCGTTGTTGCGGGTTCGCGAGAAGGCCGTAAACCCCGACTTCGCTGCGTAGCCGATTTCGTCATGCACGAGAGAACCGGGAGCAAAAGCGGAAGCCACCCCGGACCCGATTTCCACGGCTTTAACAGCCTGCAGCGACATCACGGCGGCGGCCAGCAGAGCATCGAGACGTTCGTCCCATTGCGCGTACGTACCGAGACCTGGAGGAACCTGATGAGCGACGACCTCAAACACGCCGCCTAGGGAATCTCCGGTTCTCAGGACCTTGTCCACTTCCTCCTTCATTTGCGATTCCAATTCGGGATCCGCGCAATTGAGGAGAACCTCCTCGCGGGCGTAGAGAGCGTGAATTTTATCCCACGGCACCTGGTCAGTGACCGAGACGCTTCCCGTGGTTATCACGTGGCTGAGAATTTCGATGCCCAGTTCGCGCAAAAAGAGTTTTGCGATTGCGCCGATAGCAACACGGGCGGCAGACTCGCGGGCGGAGGCTCGTTCGAGGATGTAGCGGGCCTCGGGAAAATCATACTTCAAGGCACCCGCCAGGTCCGCGTGGCCGGGACGAGGAGACGCGACCCGCTTATGCTTTGCGGGGTCGCCATCCCCGACGGGCAACGATTCCTGCCAGTTTTTCCAGTCCCGATTTTCCAGCTGCACAGCTATCGGCGAGCCGATCGTGATGCCGTGACGCACTCCGGAAAGGATGTGTGCGGAGTCTCGTTCAATCTTCATGCGCCCGCCGCGGCCATATCCTTGCTGACGCCGCCAGAGCTCCCGATCAAGGACGGACTGGTCAACCTTCAATCCTGCCGGCATGCCGGAAAGGAAGGCGACCAGTGCTTCTCCGTGGGATTCCCCCGCTGTGAAGTAGCGCAACATAAATTTTTGATTGTACCTGATGCTACTTGATATACGATTGCGGGTCACGTTGAGCGTACTGGCCGCGCTAGGAAAAATACCGAATTAAGTGGATTTTGCCGATTGGGACGGCATACTGCAAGGTACAATGCCTTAGCGTCCTAGTCTTCGTTGTGGGTTCCAAACGGACCCGCGCCACGTCACAATTTCCTCTGGCTGCGAAGAAGGAGTAAGTGTGTCTCCCCACGCACAGATCCGTGAAGACTCGAAAATTCGATGCGTCTTAGCGCACGATCACGTCTTGCTGCGCCAAGGATTGCGACGTCTACTCGAAGACGAGCCGGATATCGAAGTGGTGGCGGAAGCTGGGAATGCCGCCGAAGCTCTGCGCACGGTATTCGAGCACAGACCTCAGGTCGTAATCACTGACGTACACATTTTTGAGTGTGAACCGGATCAATCCGAACAGCTAATTCTGCGTGAATCTCCAACCAGCAAAGTGCTTTTTCTGACTACGGACGAAGGGGATAATGCGTCGGATAGCGCTTCAGAACGCCCGAGCACTCACGCGAGACGTCAGACATCTGCCCCCGAACTAGTGGCGATGGTTCGTTGTACCGCCGCAGCTGAAGTCACCCTGCTACGTGAACCGCGTCGACGGTTCCCCGCGGAATGGCCCACGGATGACATGCTTCCGAGACAACGAGTTCTCACCGTGCGAGAGCGTCAGGTGCTGAAATTGCTTGCCGAAGGCCGTACCGTGCGTTCCGCGGCGAGCATGCTAGGACTCAGCGTCAAGACAGTGGATGCCCACAAGTTCAATCTCATGAGAAAACTCGGAATCCACAACAAGGCAGAGCTTGTAATGTGGGCAATTCAGAAGAGAGTCGTAAAACTGCCGGTGAACTTGTAGCGCATGGTTGATTTCGCGACTGGATGCCCAGTGCCGAGAGCGCTGGGCATTTCTATTTGCCCTGCTCACGCGCAGGAATCGCGGCCGCGGCCAGTTGCTTGAGATTTGAGACTGTAAGATCGGGGTTCCCTTCCGCCGATTTGACAGCTCCAATTCCCGCCCTGGCCGATTGACGGTCGACCCACACTGTTGCAAGGCCCAGTGCCTGGGCGGGAACAACATCGCGGTAGATGCTCTGGCCAACATGCAGAATGCGTTTTGCGGGAACGTTAAGGCGGCGCAGCGCAAGCTCAAAGAGCTTCCGAGAAGGCTTATAAGCTTGAGCTTGTTGAGCGGTAATGATTTCATCGAAATCAACGGCAAGTTGCGGAAGGGTGGCGGCGAATAAATCGTCGTCCACGTTTGACAGGATCGCCAGCCGAAAGCGAGCCTTAAGCTGACGAAGCGACGCTATGGTGTCAGGCCAAGGCCTCCATTTGGACAGCGAGTCAGGCAAGGAACGTACCTCTTCGGGCGTGGGAGTAAAACCGAGCTCTTTGCCAAACTGACGTACTACCGAGGCCAGGACTTCACGATACGGTTGAAAGGGAGCCTCTTCCGCGCGCTGTTCGAAGTCCCCGTAGAGCTGAAGGAGGGTCGCATCATCGATCTCTTTTCCGTGATTGGAGAGAATCTGATGAAGAACGGAAAGGATTCCCGCCTCCCAATCAATTAATGTCCCGTAGCAGTCGAAGGTGAGGATCTCAAAACGAGTAAAGTCGATCATCACAAGATGGCCGGCTCCGTTGGCGACCCAAGAGTCAGTCCCCCAATTGGCGGGTGCGACACGCAAAATGTTCGTGCCGCAAAATCTTAGCGTTTCACTTCCAGCGCCTGAGAAAGCTCGAAGGTGACGGCGGACTCGGCGGGCAGCACGATATCTTTATTCCCGGTGAGCGCAGCGCCGCCAGCGCCAGCTCCGCCTCCGGCTGCCATTCCGATAGCAGCACCTTTGCCTCCTCCGGCTATCGCGCCGATGATCCCACCGAGTGCGGCGCCCCCTCCAGCGATGACAGCCGTGCGTTTGCCTTTGCCCTTTGCGGAAAATGTGCGCAAAGCAGCTTGTACGGGAAGATCGACGCCATCGAGTCTGATCGAGTCGAGGCGAACGGTAAGTACTGCGCCTCCCGCAAACTTGCCTAGGGCCTTGGCGTCGGTAACCGTGCCGCTGACTTGTCCGCCTTCCGGAATTGCTACCACGCTACCAACCATGACTCCTTTGGCAACGACGCCCGTAAAGGTCTGCCCGGCCTGGCTCAGCTTGGAACCGATGGCCGTGGTCAAGCTAACAGTCACGGATGTTCCGGCCGGGACAATGAGCGGTTCCTTCTTAACTGGCTTTTCCTTACGGTCGTCAGCTTCCTTGTTCGGCGCCATGGCGCCGCCATTCGCGGAACTTTGGGCGTCCGTGGTTGGGGCAGCATTATTCGAATTGTCGGGCGCAGCGGGCTTGCTTGTACATCCGAGCGAAGCGAATGCCAGATAGAAACTAAGGGTGAGTAGAGTCAGTCGCAGGTGCATCGTAACCTCCGAAACCGGAGTCCATTCTATGGATGCACGACACCGGGGGCAACTCAGACCTCGTTCCGGACAGAGTCAACAGTTCATCCCAATGAGGAATGGCTATTGCTCACGGACCAACCTTCGGCGATCGCGCTGGGGCAGATCAATTTAACGACGGGGTTCGAGGCTCGGCAGGGTCGGAACTTGCAGTTGGGAATCCTCGGATGCTTCGTGGGAATCGGCGCTGGAGACGTCTGCGGACGCCTCGGGCGCTGGAGTCGTCTTAGGAGCCAGAAACTTCGCCGTGTTCAATAATGGTCGCCCGAGCGAAGCATTGTAGCTGGTCCATGGGCTGTCGAGACTAGCCTCGCGCTCAAACTGGGCACGCATCGCTTCCATCTTAGAATCCAAATCATCGAGGTAATGGAGCATCAGGGCTTCCGGAAACATCGGCAGCTTCGGAGAGCCGAATTCGTACTCGCCGTGGTGACTAATAATGAGGTGCTCGACCAGCGTCTTCAGCTCCTCCGGGAAGCCCGGCAAAAGTGCGAGCTTGGCTTGCAGCATCTCCAATTCAATGATCATGTGGCCAAGCAGTTGGCCTTTTGTGGTGTAGGTAAATGAGCGGTTGTACGTCAGCTCGTGGATCTTGCCAATGTCGTGGAGAAAAACACCGGTAAGAAGCACATCACGGTTGATCTGAGGATAGTTCTTGCAGATCAAATCGCTGGAACGAAAAAGCGAGACAACGTGATCGAGCAGTCCCCCAATGTAGGCGTGGTGCAACGTCTTCGCCGCAGGCGCATTACGATATGCCGCCGCGATCTCAGGATCCGCCATGAAGGCCTGGACCAGCGACTTCAGATGCGGATTCTCAAAGCTTTCAACGAAGATCGTCAACGTTCTCCAAAGTTCGTCGATGTCCTTGGTGGTCTTAGGAAGATAGTCGGCAAAGTCGACTTCAGACTCGCCCAACTTCCGGAGTTTGTGAACAGTGAGCTGGAAGCGCTGCTTGTATTTGTTGACGAGACCTTTCACCTTGAGAAAATCGTCCTGCTCAAAAGCGTCGAGAACTTCCTCAACGTTGTCCCACATTTTCGCTTCAAGCTGGCCGCTGCGGTCTCCAAGCGTGAGCGCGAGGTAGGGTTCTCCGGTTTTCTTGGGCTTGATCTGCTTGGCGACTACGACAAACGATGAAGTAACGATCTTGTTTTCATAGCGCACACAGTCGCAGATATAGAAATCTTTCATGGGAGGTCCGAGTACAAAGCAATTGCCCGCTTGCCAAGATTAGAGGATGCCGAGCTTCTTATGTTTCTTCTTGCCGAGCTTCTTGGCGTCGGATTCCTTGGCTGCACCCGTTTCAACCGGCTCGGTCTGATTCGGACTCTCGCCGGTATCGATGTAGCCGGGCGTGTACTTGACATAAGCATCTTCGCGAAGCTTCGTGAGATAAGCTCGAAGAGCGGGCTGCAATCTCTGGTAATAGAGCGCATCCTCAATCTTGGGCAGCACGTCCTTCATGGGCGGGATGCCGGCCATCTGGTGGTCGACGACTTTCAGGATCACATATCCCTGCTTAGTGCGGATTACATCCGAGACTTCCCCGGTTTTCATCGAGAACGTCTTATCTTCCAATTCTTTCGCGAGCTGGCCGCGCTTGAAGATGCCCAGCGCTCCGCCGTCACCGGCCGATGGGCCATCGGAGCTTTTCTTGGCAACATCTTCGAAATTGGCACCAGCACGAATTTGCTTGAGAAGGTCGTCGGCTTTTACTTGGGCGGCGCTCAGCGCAGCAGCATCGGCAGCCTGTTTTGCGGCCTCATCCGCAGGTGACGGGGCTGCACCGGCCCTGTTCGGGTCAGCCGAAGGTGCGGGAGCGGGCGTCCCTGTTTTGGGGACAACGAGAATTTCACTAAGCCGGATAAACTCGGGCTGCTCCATCTCACTTTTGTGCTCGTCGTAGAACTTTTGCTCGTCTTCTTTAGTGATCGAAAGGTGCCCGCCGACTTCCTCGCCGATTACTTTGCGGGTGATGATTTGGTTTCTTTGAGTTTGCTTAAAATCTTCCCACGAAATCCCTTGTTTTTCGGCTTCCTTTTCAAGCGCTTCCATCGAATCCAGCTTCATATCCTTGCGCATCTGGTCCAGTTGCTTGATCAGTTCGGTATCGCCAGTGATGCTGAGATCCTTGCCCTTTTCCAGGAGAAGTTGCTGGTCGATCAGGTCGCGGAGAACGTCTTTTTCCCGATCAGCATAGACCTTGTCAGCGTTGTTGGGATCCTGCTGTTTGACTTCGTCCCTGAGTTGATCCTTGCTGCGTGCGTATTCGGAGCGGGTGATGATCTGGTTGTTGACGCGAGCGATGATTTCCTCGACGACTTGTCCGGATGCAAGGGCTGGCATGCACGCCAAGGCAACAACGACCAGGGAGAATTTTTTCATAAGTTTGTTGGTCCGCGACGCTTCCTGGGCTTGCGGACAATCGGTGGGCGCGGGCCGATACGGCATTTTACTACTTCCGACGCAGACTTGCCCCGCCCCTGTTACTTGGACGCGGCTGAGGGTATGCGAGTTGGCTGGGGAAGAGTTAGGCCGTCCGTATCAGGGCAAGGGCCGTGCGGTCATCGCAGGCCGGGGCTCCTTCGCTGAAATCGGCAACTCCTCTCAAAACAGAGTCGCATAGATCGGTCGCGCCAGCCGGTTGGGCTTTCTCGAGGAGGCCCTTGACACGATCGAGTCCGAACTCTTCGAGCGAGCGGTTGTAGCGACCCTCGCAGGCAACAACTCCCTTCGACACAAGGAGAAGCAAAGCTCCTCGCTCCAGACCCACGATTCGAGCTTCCGCGGTTGCATGCGAGAACAGGCCCAGAGGAAGACCCGTGGAACCAAGTTCCGCGATCCCGCTGTCATCCCGGAGAAGTGCCGGTGTGTGTCCGGCGTTGGCATAGCACAGAGTGCCAAATTTCTCGTGATAGCAAGCAATCAATGCTGGGCAGGACAAAACTTTTTCGGCGCCCTCGATCAGTCCGCGGTTGAGATGCAGACACAGTTCCGTCATGGCGTCGGCTTCGTTAATGTCCTGACCCGAAAAAAGTTGTGTTCCGACGGTCCGAAAGGTGCTCTGAGCGGTAGTCAGAAGCTTGCGATTGTCCTCCCGACGTCCGGCCATGTCGAGCAGGCCAATAAGGACACGCTCGGGGCTCACTCGGATTGAATCGTAGAAATCGCCCGCAATGCGCTTCCCGACGAAGAGGGCGGCGATATCGGCACCCTGAATCGGAGGAAACACGGTCGGCACGGGCTCTACAGGCTGAACTGCATCGTTGTCGCGGGAGTGAAAGAGGGAATGCATGCCGAGTTCGAGGTAAAGCCGAAACTAGCACAATGGAGAAAGTCGGGCAAACCATGAGGAGTGGAATCGGGGCTCGCGACAGACGATTATTCGCCGTATTTGTCGGCGAGATACCGGGCAAGATCGGATTCCAATTGCCCGTAATCCGAGTGAATCGTAGCCCGCAAAGCAGCTTCTGTGGAATTCCCCTGACTGAGACGCTGAAGCAGACGCTGTATGTCGCTCAAGCCGAAGGTATCGTTGATATAGGAAACAGCTGCCAGCGATTCGGCATATGCGACGTAAGCCTGTGCACCGGAGAAGTTCAAGAAGCTTCCTTCGAGAGCGTTCAACGGGATGTTGCGCTGCGTTTTGAAGAGAAGCGAGAGTTGCCGGCCATCACCGCCGAGGCTCTTCGGCTCAAGTAGTTGCGCGATACCCTCGTGCAGCCAGAGAGGGCAACGTCCGCCAGACAACTGAGTTATGAACGAATGCGCGAGTTCGTGCTTCAGAACGTGAGCTAGTTCGGGAGTCACGGAACTCAACCCGCTTACCGGAATGCGCAGCTTGCCGTCATTGATCGCTCCAGACCAAGTTGGAGCGTGAGTCACATCGAAGAAAGCTTGTTCGGTGTAAAGCGTCACGAGAATATTGTCACGAGGAGGGCTGCCCAGGTCCCGAACCAGTTCGTCGTAGTCCGATTCGAGCGACGTCAGTATTTGGGCGCGAAGCGCGTCGGTAGTCTGCCGGCCTTCGTAGTGAAGGACAAAATGGCTGCTCTCGCCTTGGGAGAAATCCGACTCGACTGTTTGTTCCCGTTGAGCCTTAGCCAATAACTGTTGAACTTTGGCATCAGGGCGCAATTCGAGTGAGCGCTTCCACGAGGTTACCGCTTCTTTGGTGTGATCTGAGGCAAACTGCGCGTATCCGAGCATTGTGTAGGCGTCGGGCGAATCGGGCGCGGACCGCGCAGCCTGCTGTGCATACGACAGTGCCTGGGTAGCATTACCGGTGCGGACCAACAGCGCGGTGTAATAAATAAGGATGGTCGAATTTTCCGGCTGGAAACGCAGAGCGCTTTCAAAATATTCGCGAGATTGTGCGATATTGCCGTGCTCAAATTCGAACTTCCCGGCAATGAAATCGGCGGTTGCGCTTAGCTCGGCATTGCCTTTGCTTTTCAGGCCCGCAAGTGCTTCGTCGTCAACCTTGTCTCCTTTGATGATCTTGCCGACGAGATCGCCTTCGTTCGCAAGGCTGTCGCTCGGCGTAAACGCCGGAAGGTCGGCCACATTCGCTGCCCCGCTGCCGTGAACCGGAAGTCCACCTGCGTCCACTCGGTCGACGGAGGACTTGGGAATGGCATAGGAATCTTCACCGATCTCGTATTCGTAGCGATTTCCGTTTTCACGAACATGATCGGCGAGGATAGTCCTGCCATTTTTCAGATGAATGGTGTCAGCCCACGCACTGGTCGAAATCGGCGCGAGACATAGAACGAAGAAGATGACACGAAACCGCATTCAGGCGCATTCTAGCAACAGAGGACGCCTCTACCACGTGACGAAGGTACTACTCAAGAACCGAATTCTCTGGATCGGCTCGCTCTTTCTGTTCATTTGCGTCGGGCCCTCCTCCGGAGAAGTTGCCGAAGGACAACCAAACAAACCAGCGGAGTCGCTTTATCTGCAACTTGGACAGGTTGGACTCGATCCATCTCGCGTGTATCAGGTAAGAGGAGCATCGCTGAACAGGGGTGCCGTCCAAATCACGATGGACGACGGAATAATTGGTTTCACCCAAGACATCATGGGCCGGACCACTGGGGCTTTTTTTGAAGGAGACGGCGAGATCCTGCTAACTCCTCCGGATGCAGTCGAACGGCGTTCGATGAGCTTGTTCACCGGAATGGCGATCTTGGAGGAACGATTCGCCACTGCCTATTTCCGCTTCAATGATGACGCAGTCGCAGAAATGCGCCCCGATCTGAGAGCGACCGATAACAAGCAAGAGTTTGTGGACCGCTGGGGAACGACGGCTCGAAATCTGTCCAGCGCCGATGCCATGCGCCTGATGATGAGTTTCAGCCGGATGCTCCCGGTAAGCGCCCCTGGGGCTTCGGGGGAGGCATCAGACCCGCGGCCGACAGACAATCTGCCCGACCGGTTTCTGCACGCCCGCTTACAAGGGATCAAGGTGGGAGTGTTCGACGTCTACTTCGATTCAATGGCGCCGGAGGCTGTCGAGGTAGGACAGGCCAAGACAACCGATAAAGGCGACACCTACTACGATGTGTGGACTTCTTTTTCGCCAACGCCGGCGAAACTGTATGACACCAAACCGTCCGTCACGCGCCTTCCGGAGAGTGAAGAGACGAACGAGAACAGCATTTCCATACTTCGCTACAAGATCGCGACAGATGTGCTGCCTCCCAAGGAGATTCATGCGCGGGCCTTGTTGGATTGCGAAGTGCGTCGTAGCGGAGCGCGGACACTGTTGTTCGAATTATCCCGGTTCCTCCGTATGGACAGCGTCAAACTGGATGGAATCCCGGTTGAGTTCATCCACAATCCTGCGCTAGAAGGCACTCAGTTGTCGCGTCAGGGAAATGACCTCGTAGCTGTGATCTTGCCCGAGCCTGCAGTTGCCGGGAAAAAATTCGCCCTGGAATTTACATACGGAGGTGAGGTACTGGCCGAGGCGGGCAGCGGGTTGCTCTATGTGGGCGCAAGAGGAACCTGGTATCCGAACCAAGGTATTGAGATGGCAGATTTCGACTTAAAGTTCAGCTATCCGCAAGGCTGGACTTTGGTGGCAACGGGAAAGCCGACGCAGATTTCGGCAGACGATGCCACCGCCTCCGCCGGGCAACAGATGTCCCGCTGGGTATCTGAGCGATCCATCCCTCTGGCAGGATTCAACCTGGGAAAATACCGGGAAGCTACGACCAAAGCCGGTGACGTGGCAGTTAAGACGTACGCCACTCAGGGAGTTGAGAAGAACTTTCCGAGCGGCAGCGTTCGTGTTATCGAACCAATTCCCTCGGAGCCGATCGCAGCGAGGCCACCGCAAGTTATAGTCCCTCCCGCCCCTTCGCCCGCACTGAACGAAGTCAACGTAGGAGAGTCGGCTGCACGAGCGATCCAATACTTTGCCGATCGCTTCGGTCCGTTTCCGTATAGCCAACTAGCTCTGACGCAGATGCCCGGTCGCGAAAGCCAAGGCTGGCCGGGGCTTGTGTTTCTCTCTTCGTACGCATTCCTGAATGACCAGGAGCGCGAACAATTACATTTTGAGCCATACCGGATTCTGATCCAGCATTCGATCCCCGCGCACGAAGTGGCACATCAATGGTGGGGAGATCTGATTACCTGGAACAGCTACCGCGACCAGTGGTTTTCGGAAGGGTTGGCCAACTATTGCGCTCTCATGATGTTGCAAGAAAAAAATCCAGTGGGTTTCCGGCGTCTCATGGAGCAATATCGGACCGATCTGTCAGAGAAGAATAAGGATGGGCTTTCTCCGAAGGAAGCAGGGCCGGTGACTCTCGGCACGCGTCTCCTGTCATCGCACTTTCCGGAAGGATATGAGGCGATCAGTTATGGGCGGGGAACGTGGTTGTTCCACATGCTACGCACGATGTTGAAGGATGCCGCAGCGCAAGACGGCAGACATGCCACTCAAGGCACGGACGAACCCTTCGTGCGGGCTCTCCGGAAAGCTCGTCAGCGCTACGAAGGCAAGGCCATTGGCACGGATGAACTCCTGGCCGTATTTGAAGAAGAACTCCCACCCTCACTGCGGTACGAGGGAAAGAGATCCTTGGAATGGTTTCTGGACGGATGGATCAACGGGACCGCGATGCCGAAGCTGGAATTGAAAGGCGTGAAGTTCACTCCCAAAGGGGCGGGAGCAACCGTGAGCGGCACGATCCTGCAAAATGACGCGCCCCCCGATCTAGTCACCTCGGTTCCTGTCTACGCCGTGATTGCAGGAAAGCAGCCTATCTTGCTGGGCCGCGTATTCGCAGATGGCGCAGAGACGTCTTTCCGTTTGCCCGCTCCCTTGGGAAGCCACAAGATCGCACTCGATCCTTACGATACGATCTTGACCGGTCCCAAATAGCCGTCGAGCGAACGGTCCCGAATCGGCATGGCAGTTCACGGAAGATTCCCAAAAGCGCACGTCCCCTCATCGTCAACGGCGCGTTGTTCCTAAACATATCCTTCTAATTCATTGTCTTGCGGTAAGACTCGCTAAAACCGTCGATGGCAATCCAACTGCTTGAAGGACAGCATGCGAGACTGCATCATTGATCCAGCAATCCCCCTTGATCGGGAATGCTGCTCCAAAGTTATGGAAGCGCCGGAAGGTGTGCCCTTCCATTACCCGCACCCAGACTGGGCGACCGGACAAACTATCCTGCTGGTGGAAGACGAGACGTTTGTGCGAGAAGTCACCGGTGAGATTTTGCGATTGGCCGGATATAGGGTGCTAACCGCAAGAGACGCCGCCGAAGCCGAACGGGCTTACGCAGATGCCGGTTTCAAAGTTACTTTGCTACTGACGGATGTAATTCTGCCTAAGCAAACGGGGCCAATGTTGGCCACGACTCTTCGCCGAGAAAATGCGAGACTGAAAGTGCTCTATGTAACGGGCTATGCCGACCAGATCGTAGTGCGGTCGACGGGAAAAGAAGACTGTCTAGCGAAGCCCTTTTCCGCGGATGTGCTGCTGGAGAGGGTGCATTCTTTGCTCGGTTCGTCGGAGATCTGCGCGCAACAGCAGCAGTTTGTCACGCATGCTTGCGGTGATGGGTAGCCTGCAGAATGCGGCCAGGAATGTCAGCGAGGGGTACCGTATATGACAGGATTCCGAGCTCGGCACAG
The DNA here is from genome assembly GCA_963700225.1 of uncultured Acidobacteriota bacterium. Classification (GTDB taxonomy): domain Bacteria; phylum Acidobacteriota; class Terriglobia; order Terriglobales; family Acidobacteriaceae; genus Sulfotelmatobacter. Next base: position 1,339,942 of record CAVOWU010000002.1, on the reverse strand, counting down.
ATCCGAGGCATTCCGTACACTGCGCAACTGGCTTCATCCTGACCGATGGTGAGTCCGCCATGCTGATGGATAGCGCTCATTCCTTTTGCGCCGTCCGAGCCCATTCCAGTCATGATGACCCCGACGGCGCGGCTCTCGTAATTCTCAGCGACTGCAGTCATGAGGACATCGACGGACGGAATATGGAGGATTCGGTCCGGTTTTGGGTCGAGGCAGATGATCGGTCGGGAATCGGACACACGACGCTCCACACGCATGTGGACACCGGCAGGCGCAATGTAAGCGACACCGGGTAGGGCGAGCTCCCGATGACTCGCCTCGCATACGCTGATAGCACACAGTTTATTGAGCCTCTGTGCGAAGGCTGCGCTAAAGCCAAAAGGCAAGTGCTGCACAATCAATAGAGGCACCGAGAAATCACTCGGAAACTGCGGCAGAATCTCCTCAAGAGCCTTCGGGCCCCCGGTCGACGTTCCAAGAGCGACAATGCTGGGAATAAGAGAAGCCTGATGCCTTCCTTGAACAGCGCAGGCTCGGGCAGGTTTCTTCGAATGTGTATCCGCAGAACGCAACCTCCGGGCGAGTGCGGCCGCTCTGAGTTTTCCTATCAGATCCGAGCGGATATGGATGATATCCAGCGACACGGTTGACATCTGCTTGGGAACGCAGTCGAAGGCTCCGGCGCTTAGCGCGTCCAAAGTGATCTCAGCATCTTTCTCCGTCGATGCGCTGACCATGATGACCGGCCGGGGAAACCGACTCATGATGAAGCGCAGCGTCTCCAATCCGCCGAGCTTCGGCATGTCGACGTCGAGAGTGACGACGTCAGGGTCCAAGGCGGCGATCTTTTCCAGAGCATCCAATCCGCAGCATGCGGTCGCCACGACTTCGAATCCTTGTTCTGAGGCGATCATCTGGGCCAGAGCGGTGCGCATGAATGCGCTGTCGTCGACGACGAGCACTCGGATCTGAGGCGAGGTTGTGCTCGTCTCGTTCATTTGCGGTATATGGCGCTGACGAGTGCGTGGACCTCGTCCATATAGGAGTCGAGTTCAAAGGTGAGCCGCGCCCAGTCGAAGTTTTGCAAGTCTTTGCATTGCTGCGACAACACCGCGAAACCACTTTGCTCCAGAAGGTTCACCTCGCGGTTTTCGATGTAACCGTAGTTCAGCCCGCTCATGCGGCAGAGAAGATCGCTCAGTTCCACCAGTGCGACGAGTCCGGCGTGCTCATGGGATTCTTGGGTAGCGTGGTGGAGTGACACGACTTCGCAGAGGTCGGGCGAGAGTTCCCATCGGTTGGCAAGCAGCCGCCCGCTGTCGCAGTGAGTGAATCCGAGAATGGATTGCTCGGCTTCATGTAGAGGGATGCCCTGCTGACGCGCAAGCTCAAAAGCCGAGCGGAATTCCGTCGGCAACATCCAGAGATTCACAATGATGCCGAGATCGTGCAGCAGGCCTGCAAGATAGGCTTTTCCAGGATCCGGAAAGGAAATCTTGCGCGCGAAATGACGGCAGACAAGCGCACAGCCGAGCGAATGCTCCCAAAACGCAACGGGATCCAAGCCGGCGCTGTTCTTGGGAGTCAGGTTGAGCACTCCACACGACATGGCGATATCACTGACTCGTTGGAATCCGAGGCCAACCACTGCGCCGCGCAGTGAATCTACTTTCTGAAATCGGCCAAAAAGCGGGCTGTTGGCCATTTGAAGACACTGCGCCGCCAGAGACTTGTCTTGCGCAATCATGTCCGTGACTTTTTGTACGTCCAATTGCTCCAGGGGCTGTTCGAGGTAGCGGAGCAGCGGTGCGAGTACCGCCGGTATCGTCGGAATCTGGCTTAATCCATCGATTTTCGCTAGTAAGCTTGCTTTCGCCGTGGACGTCGTCATATCTCCTACTTTCCCGCCTGAGAGCGTTCACCTTTGACGTACGCCGTCGCTCCCGGCAAATGAACCAAGCGAAAGTCGTCACAAACTCCGTAAAGCGATTCGGAATGTCCCAGGAAGAGGTGCCCGTGCGGCAAGAGATTGTTGTAAAAGTGCTGAATCACACGGCGTTTGGAGGCCAGATCGAAATAGATGAGTACGTTGTGTCAAAGGTAAGACTCCAGACGTGCTCGATAATCATGGAGCGAGTGACGCTGCGCCCGGCATTGCGCATCAGATACTCCAGCAGCGCAAACTCTTTCGTGGTCAGCTCGATCTTCCGGCCCGCTCTTTCGACAATCCGCTGGACCCGGTCAAGTCTGAGATCGGCGATGGTCAGCACGGACTCTGACGGCAGATGACTGCGGCGCGCCAAAGCCCGGATGCGGGCCGAAAGTTCGGTAAACGAAAACGGTTTGCTCAGGTAGTCGTCAGCTCCTGTGTCCAGACATTGGACGCGGTCCTCCACCCGCGCACGTTGAGTCAGGATTAGAACCGGCACGCTGGGCTTCTTCAGCCTCAACTGTCGAAGTACGCTGACTCCATCCAGCTTTGGCAGGTTCAAATCGAGAATCACAATGTCATACTGGGATCCCGCCGCGGCCTCGCGGGCCTTTTCTCCATCGGTGACTACCTCTACAACATGATGTTCACTCTCCAAACCTTGTCGAACGAATTTGCCTAGCGCTTCATCGTCTTCCGCCATAAGTATTCGCATAAATGTGAGGCCATCCTTAATCGAACAGGCCAGTCTAGTGAGAAATGCTTCAAACGTAGCCGAAACTAATCCGCACTAAGGTATGTGGTCGCCAAAATAGTCCTGCGTTTCGAATTGGGAGTAGCCCGGCCCTCGGCCTAACTGTGGCCTATCCCGCTCTGAACCTAATAGGCCAATCCCTGGCGGGCGCTTCAACGGAGATAATTTCGAAAGGAAGGTTTTTCCGGGAGCGGTATATTGCCGGTTTGGAGTGCGAAAACACTAAAATCGTTTGTCGTACCGGGCGGAGTTCTGGTGGTCGCCGTTATGGGACTCGAAGTTCTCGGTTGGTTGACCCTCGCTCCGCCGGCACTCATTTTCCTGTCTTATTGCGGGCTGCTCGGGGGAATGTTGCTGGCGTGGCGATTCCACTCCAGCCGAGTCTTCTACTCCCTATTTGTGCTGCTCCTGTCCCAACAGGCGATTGCAGTATTTGGAGGTCAACATTCACTGGGCCCGTCCGGGCAGACCGCAGTGCGGGCCGTGGCGGTTCTCGTACCCCTCAACTTCGTTCTGATCGCGTGGATGCAGGAGCGCGGCTTTACCCTGGCTGCCGCGGCTCCGGTGGGCATCTGCTTATTTATCGAATCTGTGGTCGTAATTGTGCTCTGCCGAAGCGCGCAGGCAGTTCCAGCACCTTCGCATGCGCGCCATCTTGCCCCGGTACTCCTTCCGGACTATGCGCTCTTGGTGTTTGCTGCGGCTGGTTTGTTTCTCTTGGGTCGATTCCTGATTAGCCGAAAACCGGCAGACAGTACCTTTCTTTGGTCGCTGGGCGCTTTTTTCATGTCGCTGCGCTCCGCGAGCTCCCCGCATATCTCGAACGCATATGCCGCTACTGCAGCTTGCATTCTCGCAATCTCGATCATCGAGAACTCCTATTTGCTCGCTTATCACGACGAACTCACTGCCCTGCCGTCTCGACGGGCCTTCAACGATGCGCTTCTACGTCTCCAGGAGCCCTATTCGATCGCAGTCGTCGACATCGATCACTTCAAGAAATTTAATGACACCTACGGACATGAGACTGGGGATCAGGTTCTGAGACTCGTCGCGGCCCGGTTAGCGCGGGTAACTGGCGGAGGCCAGGCTTATCGGTGCGGTGGAGAAGAATTTATGATTCTGTTCTCAGGAAAGACTACCTCGGACGTTGTGGAACACCTCGAACGGTTGCGGCTTGCAATCGAGGCATCCGAATTCCACCCTCGCAGCGGCGACCGTCGCCAGACGCAGAGGGGACCGGATCGACGCAACGAAAAGGCGCCGAGCCGTCCCAGGAAGAAAGGGCACGTCATTCGCCAGTTGGCCCATGAGAGATCTCCATTGCCGCTCTCAGTGACAGTCAGTATTGGAGTCGCCACTTCTACGAGCGAAAAATCAGATCCTGAAATCGTTGTGCACTCCGCCGATAAGGCGCTTTATCGCGCGAAAGCCAACGGGAGAAATCGACTTGAAACCGCATCGTCGCAGCGCCGTCCCAGAGCAAAAGCCACAGGAATCGCCTGAGGAAACATCCGAAAATCGCTCGATAAGGGATTCGCCGGCAGGGATTAAGAAGCTGACGAACCGTCCGGCCCGGACCGCCTTCCTTAGGACGGGAAGCATGACGGCCCGGTTCCGTACGTTTCGCAAGCACCACAGGCCGTGCGGTCAGCCTGCGGTCGTAGGTGAGATAGAGCGTTTCCGGCCGGTGCCGCCACAAGCAGGGCACTTCGATCGGATAAAAGCGACGCCCTCAGACTTACCGTTCAAGTCCACAGGCTTCGCCACATATCCAGACCCCCCGCATGTCGGGCAGTCCTCCGGATCCACTCCTTCTCCCCCTCAGTATTAACGACATTCTCCACGACTTGCGGGTGAAGTCTTTCGAAGAATGTTTTGCGTTACGAATCCCGAACAAGAAATCCGCTAGAGGCGTTTATGTGCGGGTCTTGCTTCACGAATTCATCAGCAATCCCGAAAAACCTCGGCCGGTGCCGGCCTCTGAAAAGAAGCGAAACAAAACGCTGCTCACGGGATTGTCTCCCGCTGAACTTTACTTGTCGCAACCTCGATGCATCTCCTGCCGGGTACAGCCATAGGATCTAAGGGATGCTTTGTCATCCTCGGTGGGATCGGAAACTGACCGTACCTGTCGGTTTTCCTCTAAAATTCCTTCTCAAACATCCGAACAATCGCAGCCCCGCCCAGCGGCCAAAAGCCAAAAAGAGTAGTTGCTGACTTACTTGCGTGTTTCAGGAACGAGCTTCGTTTCGCTGGCCGCGGACGATATGGGTGGTGTAATATCGCAGGTGGTACCTGCTTTTTGCATCATTTTCTCTGCAGAAGAGGCCGGAGAGGTGGCAGAGTGGCCGAATGCGGCGGTTTGCTAAACCGTTGTACGGGCTAACACCTGTACCGAGGGTTCGAATCCCTCCCTCTCCGCCAGATTTATTAAAGCCCGCATTCATAATGATTTACTTCACGCTGTGACTTCCGTTGATCACATCAGGTGCTTTCTCTCAACACCCCGGGGGTGCATATTAGGTGCATATTCGAGAGATCGCTCAAATTGCTGCATCGCGGCCGCCACTTCGGAGTCCGCGGTCTTGATGTAGCAGTTCTGCGTGACTGCCACGTTGGAGTGCCGCAAGATTCTTTGGATAGTTTTGTCGGGAACTCCAAGCTGGTGAAGATTTGTCGCCAGGCCACGCCGAAACGCATGCCAGCCACGCCACCGGACTCCCGCTTTAGTCACGAGAGGAACGATGATGTCGGCCGCCAGGGCGTCCAAGTTGACGGGCTTTCCCACCGGGCTAACAAACATCAAGCCGCTCGCGGGATTGCCTGACGAGCATCGGTGCGAATCTAGCAGTCGCGCGAGTTGCGCAATGACCGGAACTGGAGCTTTGCTTTGTCGAGTCTTCGGCTCCAGTGCATGTCCCTGCCAGAAAGACTGGGAGATCAATACCTGTTCTCCATCGTAATTCTCCCAGAGCAAGCCGCGCAGTTCGCCTTTGCGAATACCCGTAAAAGCCGCGACCGCTGCGATCGTCGAGGCCGGTTCCGGGAGCACCTTGAACATCTGTGCGATCTCTTCCAGTGAATAGGCATGGGTTTCGCCGGCAGGTTTGCCTTTGGGCAAGGCCACGTCTCTCACGGGATTTTCTGAATTAATCACACCCTGCCGTTTCGCGTATCGAAAGGTTCCTGAAAGGAATGCTTTGATATGGGCCAGCGTTGTGGACGTTAGGCTGTGCTCCCTGGCGATGGAATCAAGGATCCGCTCCACGTCGACCGTCCTGAACTCACGCAACATGATGTCGCAGCGTGCCTTCAGGTAACGCCTCCACATGTTCCGATAGCCACGGAAGGTGCTGATCCGCCTGTGCTCTTCGACAAACGGCAGGTAACGGTCTTCGGTGAATCGAATCAGGGTCATTGCACTCTCAGGCGTGTTCCGCGAAAGGTTGATCGATTCGAGGAACTCTCTCGCGAGATCTCGAGCAGCGGTCTTGTGGGGACATTCTTGTCCTACTGCTGCTAGTTTCTTGGTTTTCTGGACTCGTCGAACCGAACGATCCGCTGCAAACTCGGAATCGTAGTATCGAAGCAGCCAGAGACTTCCTTTGCGATACAGATATCCTTCTTGGTGACGGGTTCCCTTCATGTGCTCTCCTTTCCGAGAGCCCGTCCCGCTACCCTATTGCTGCTGGATACTATACGCCGCTCAGCCCAGCCTTCCAGTTCGGGGCTACCCCAGCGAAAGCGGATGTACTTGCCAAACCTGATGTGTGGAAGAGGATCCGCTGCGCGGGAACGTACCTGTTCTCGGATCCAGGACTCTGGTAGATCCCACCTCAACGCTAGCTCCTTGCAGTCTAGAAACTCGTATAACGCACGCTGACCAGAAATTTCCGCGGTGTCTTCCGAATGCTCCTTCATGTGGCCAAGGTATCCGATTGAGAGGCATCGCACCCGCGGAATAAAACGTCGGAATTTGTTCTGGGGAAGAAAATCCGTTGATTTATTCGGACTTGACGGCGTTTGGATTTGGAGGGACCCATAAGATTCTTTGGCGGAGCCTGATTTTCGTCAAACTCGTATAGTCACTGCGAAGGAGTTTGTAGTAGTTTTTGGCTGCCTTCTTGATCCGATCAAAATATTGGCGGCGTTCTGATGAACCAGCATTCGCGGGCATTCGGTAAAGCTCTTTCGCGATAATGGCCACGTGCTTCTTCTCGTGGTCCAGCAAATAAGCTGCCTTTTCTCCGAAATCAACGCGAGGGCGGCCTTTTTCGGGACGAACAAGTTTCAAATTCATCTTCAGGGTTCCTACTAGAGAGTCTAGGATAGTCGCTGCGCGTTCACGCAAATCCTCGTGTCCGGGAGCCTGCTCAGGAGGATTATTCGGATTCACGGCCATCCACCATTTCATTATCATTTCCGCCGGCTTCCCCTTAATCCGAATCAGCACAGTTGGAGGCTTTGTCGTTTCCCAACGACAATCGATCCGCAACTCGAAGTCGCCGGTCATAGAACCTCCGCCCCATGGATGTACTTTTCCGTCATCCCCGAGGTTGTGCCACCAGACCTCGCCGATACAGGAATCTTTGTGTACGTATGAATCCCACTGACCCGCCGATTCCCATTGGTTGAGGAGAAATTCGTCCGTAGGGGTAACGGCAAATGGCAACCTTCCAAAATCCGTCTTGGCCCATTGCCTTCCCAACCTAAAAAGGGCATCCGCGAGGATGTCGGCTGGTTTCATCGCCGGAAATAAAAAGAGTCGTAAATTGACGAAATAAAAGCGATCGAACTGATTCTTCAGCTTGTAGCGAAACTCTGAGCCCTTTTCTACGAAGTCCGGAAGCAAGGTCGCGACTTCGGCTTTTTTCTTGTAGAAGTCACTGGCCTCGGAAATGTCGATAATGCTCCCATTGATAAGGCTCAGAACTGAAGGCGGCAATTCCTTAGCCTTCGGAGTTGCTGAGCTGGCGTTGGCTATCCTTTTCTTACGTGTCATCGGACCTCAAGTTTAGGACGATCCAGGACAACGAAGGCGAAGTCTGCGGACCTACAACATCACAAAATAGCCTACTAGATTGGTCCCGTTTCACAGGTTTACCTGACTCGGCGCTGAGTCCACCGCGCCTCCGCAGCTTTTCGGGCCTGTTGTGTCCTCTGTTTTGCTGTTCGTTTTCTAGCCGTAGCTTTACCACCTAGACGGCCAAGCTTTACCGCTGCACGATTCTTCTTTACCATAGGCCACAGCTTGCTAGCGAGGTGCTCATGTGTAAGTGCAAATTTCTTGATTATGCTTACCGCTGAGCATACCATCGTTTCGATCAGAAGCGCGCCGCATCGGTGCTGATAACACCGAAACGGCGGTAACCACAGTCGCCTACGAAGGAAGCAACAATGGCCCAGCTGCGCGCCTGCACCATCCGGTGCCAGTGCCAGAGCAGTTGCCGCAGATCGCGATTCTCCCAGCTCGGCATCCAGATCCGCGGAAAGTCATCTTTCAGCAAGTAATCGCATCCTATAATCATCATGTTCGTCTCCTTTCTCCCGAGCCTCTTGGTTGCACCACCAAAGCTTACTCGGAGCTGGGAGCCGACATTGTTATGGAATCAATTACGCTCATCAATCGGGAGCGGGTTCGCTTTCTACCGCAGTTATGCTGAGATACAGCCTTTGCTGTAGCCCAAATTTTCATGGTCCCCCGCCGAAAACTCCTAGCAGTTCGGGTGATTGACCCTCTGACTCGCACAAAATATAGTTGCAAATCAATGGCCCGACACGTGCAGTCATAACAGGCGCCAAAGGCAGGAGAAGAATATGCTGAATGTCCATGTGGAGAACATCGGCGAGATGGCAGTCATCGAATGCGAAGGCCGAATTGTCCGGAGCGAAGACGCTTTCGAGCTACGCAAGGCGGTCAATTTACAAAGCGATGCCCGAGTCATTGTCCTCGATCTCTCGGAAGTCACAGGCATCGCAGGCGGAGGTCTGGGTATGCTCGTGTTTCTGCAGCGATGGGCGCACGACCACGGTATTCGCCTTAAGTTGTTCAATCCCCGTCAATCGGTGCGGGACCGGCTGGAGCAGGCCAGTTCGATGCGACAGTTCGACATCGCTACCCTAGACGAAATGATGGCTCTCCTGGCTTGCGCCGAAGCCCAATATGCACGGGCTGCCTGACTCTGTTGATTCAAAGTAGTCGCGGTGACCTAACATCCCTATTTCACTCAGTATCCAGTGAGCGCAGAAACAGCGCGGTTACTTCGCTGAATGAGCGCTCCCCGCTTTACCCTACAGCTCTCGCTAAGCTTATGCTCATTGGCCACTCGGGTTCGCCTGGCGGATCACGCTGCTCGATTCATCGCCTGACATTTCTTGGAGTGGCACCAGCGCCCAGTTTCATAAGGCTGTTTGAAAAAGGCGCGCGCCAAGATGGCGAATCCGAAACGGAAAGCCTGCAAGCATGGCCATGCGATTTCAGCGGCCCATGCGCACGTGGGCGATTTGAGGCGGCTCGGTGTGTTTGCCTGTAACCCGTGTAATCGAGTGGCGCAGGTACGGTACATGAAGAAAGGCCGAAAAGGAGAGCAAGCAAAGCGCGTCTTCCTTCGCTACCTGTGCTCCTACTGCGCCAGCCGGTTGATGTACGACACTATGCGCGCGGTTATTGTCCCACCACATGCCCAGTGAGAGTGCGATGATGGCCATAGCTAAGATAGCAATCAGTGTCAGTACCACGGTCATCCACAGCGTTCTCGGGAGCCTTACCGTTGGTTGCTTTTTGGCGGGGAGAATAAAGTTAGATTCGGGGTAGGATTCACGGCTACTCCTCTGTGCCTGCGACTGCATGACGGCTACTCCCTTGGCGCCCAGAATCCTTCGGTTCTCTTTCTTCCCTATTTACTACTTTGATTTGTGTTACGAAATCCGAACAGGCCTATCAGCCCTGTGGAAATCAGACTGGGCATACTTGGAGCAATCATCGGCAAGTAGTATCACTTTCGAGGTAAGCCTTCCCCCAGATTCACTTTTCGGCCCCGGCACCCTCCGGGGCTTTTTCTTTTTTTCGTCCTTGCCAACTCTGCGGCGAACGCACCGCTGTATGGCCCGCAGCATAACCGAAAACCATTTCGCGGACGCGGCGTTGACGGTTGAGGAAGAATCGGGCATGCCGGGATTTAGCCGATGATGTTGCCGCCGGAAAGAATTTTCTTCTAATGCAATCCTGCGCACGAGCCAGCCTTTCTTGCTCCGTTCCCGGCTGCGGCTTAAGAAAACCAGCGCGCCGTTCGATGTAACGCACCAACACACAGCGCAATAGCGAGTCGTTAGTGGCCGGGCCGCGCCGGGCGGTCACAGCAGTGCCGTGGAGTAGCCCGGCGCGGTACTTGCTGGGTAAACGATGTTGCCCTGCGCTTCGCATCATGCTGGGCATACACTGTGCCGGGTGCGCTGCCGATTCGTGGCCTGCTGGCGCGGACGAACGCTGCGGGATGCATCCGGGCACCAAGGGATACGTCAGCGCTGTCCGGGCTTCGTCGCTATGTGTGTGATTGATTAGTGTGCGTGGTGGACGGGCCGTTCTACCGGCGTTGGGGTTTTCTGCCACGTTTTCCGTTGCTTGTTTTCTATCGGCTGGGGTTGGGATTCGGTGGCAGGGGCCGAGTTGCTTGTCCCGCTTTTCGCTTCAATCTTTCCATTCTTCTGCTGATGTTCTGTTAGGTCTTTCATAGCAGATGCGGCCATGTCGCGAACTAGGGCAAGTCTTCTTGCTTGCTGGCTCCCCTCTTCCATCATTTCGTAAAGCACATTACAGTGCCCGACGATGACTGCCAGTCTGACAACCACATCGAGATTCCGTTGTTCTTCTGACGTCATGCTGCTCACGTTCTCCGCCAATTGTAGTTTGCCGCATGCCCTACGCAGTCCTGGTTACTATCTTCGATTGCGTTACGAAATCCGAACCACTCAGTGGCGCTGACAGGTGGGTGTCCGGCGCAGCGTTTACGGCTTATCAGGGGTGTGGAGTTGGTGGACGGAGTTGTCTATCTGGCTTTGGGTTCAGTTTGCTGCATTTTCCGTTTCAGAATGCGCTGCCAAAGGAACCTTGGCTCCGAGATCTGGTTGTGCTCGACTGGCGCGGAGCTTAGGTTTCATCTAGATAAACAATGCTCGGCCACGGCACACATCTTTCGATCTTCTCTGCTTCTGGCTTCGCCACCACCGCCTTAAGATCAACCACCCTCATCGCGATATAGAAATCGACCACGACAAAGGTGCCCTCTCGCCCTTTGATTCCGACGAGTTCACCCTTCTTTGGCTTGCGATTTCGATTTCGATAGGTTTTTGATAGCTTGCGTTCCGACATGTCGACGGTCTCGCCCAAGACCGAAACGTCTCGTTAGGTCGAAGATAGCACGTGTTTCCCCATCAACGATTTTATTCGAGCGAGAAGTTCCAATCGCGATTGGCACCTGTCCAGTACATAGCGGCCGCCACACGCGACGGCCTCGATGCGGGTCGGTTCTTGCCTGGCCAGAAGTAAGTTCGCACTTCTCACCGGGAGCGGCCCCGCAGGTTGTGCAGGTAACGTTGAGGTACAACGCCTCACGGCACTCGGTCCAGCTTCAGCGTCATAGGACCTAGTCTGGTCTTTCCTAGCGGTTCGTACGTAAGAAGCGGAGGCCTATTACAAGAATGAGCACGACGGCCACGACGTTCAACACCTTCAGCCATGTATGGTGCATTTCACGCGGATTATACGCTTGTAGGTAATTTGGGTCACGCAGCGGTTCCGTGCTGCGCGGCGTCAGGGTTTATCTGGGGTGTGGGTGTTGCTGGTTTCCACCGCCGGTTGCCGGTTTCTGATGTGGGCGTGTTCCGTCTAGGAATCCAAATGTGAAATCGACCGCACTTTCGGCAAGCATACAACCTAGAAGATTCCAACCATTGATGCGGCCTTCGCGCTTGAACTTTTCCGTCGCGCGCGTCAATGCATTTTGTGCTTCGGATTTCGTTCTGAATCCTTCTGACGTACAGTTCATGCGCTTTCAATCCCTCTCAAAAAGTAATCGTTCTGTAACCATCTTGAATGATGAGATGGTAGTGGTCAGCACATGCCTTCGTTATTTCCGCCGTGTGGTCTCCCATAGCGGCCTCTCTTTGATCAGGACACCGATGGTTCATCGGCCTGCGGCGAGTTTCTCTTCAACGCGCAGACCATGACGTAGCATTCCTCATGTACCGCATTGCCGCGATCATCTGTTTTGGTGGTCTCAAGATCGACAGGCTTGTTGCAAATCCAACAATTGAATTTTGACCTTACGCTGCTTGTCATTGGAACACCTCTGGGAAGGTGCTTGCCGAGTGACACAAGTTTCCCACAGCACAACACCAAACTTCAATCATTAATCACACCGAGCCTCTCAGTACGATCTAACCTCGGATTGCTGCCTCTTCCGGCTGCGCGGTTTGCCGACGACGATGAAGGTTGCGCAAAACGAATATGCACGTCCTGCGGCTCAGAGCATTTCATTTGCGACAGCGAAGAATATTGGGCGGAATCAAAACCCGAGAAGTGGAAGTGCGTCGAGTGTGGCTCTATGAGTGCCAATGTCGGAGTTGGCTTTTCGCTCTACGATGACGGGGAGATTCGCTGGGTCTATTTCGGAGAACGTTGCTCCGCTTGTGGCATTTTGGGCTGCTTCGCCGGATGGAAGGTTGCCTATTCTCCTTCCAAGCAACTGCTGGAACAGGTGTGAAGCCACGATTACGGGTTCTGAGTGTAATCGCGATATTTCAACAATGATGGCTCTCTCTAAAAGCAATCGGTGTACATGCCTATGACCCGTGGATGGTCAGTGACAGTTCCCTGAGAATCAACCGAGACGTGTACTTGAATCAGAGCCGTATCCTTGCTGCAACCGAATGGTGCGCAGCCCGTTGTTTGTAGGCTGCCCGAAGCTTCGCCCAAATGGAAATCGACCTGCATGTGATGCTCGCTAAAGAAGCGAACCGCTTGAGCTTTATCGACACCGATTCTCAGTTGGTCGCTAGCATCGCTTTTGAGCCTCTCTACCAGCACTCGAAACACAGCATTACGTGCGGCGCGTCTTATGTGGCTGCGATAAAGCCCAAGCGCCATCAGAGCAACCAACACGCAAACTATTGCCAGAATTGTCCTATGTCGACGAGGGAGGTACACCGTGAGAAGAGTAGGTCGAAGCGCACCTTTTCGCAAGTAACTGTCGAAAACAGGCGATTTCACTCATTGACCCTTGGCCGCCCTCAATCAGTGCAATGGGGAGGTTACCTCAGACTGCCGAATAGCTTTCTCATGTCACTAGTGAAGCGTGGCGATGCGGAGTCGCAGGTAGGACCCATCCGGCGTATCCAGCGAGCTACCCAGTCCGGCAACCGACTCTCCGTAGTAGCATGCCGCGGTGAAAGGATGGGCCGAGCCCATGCGAGCGGTCTTACTTGCGATTTTTTTGCCGCTTCTCAGGTCGTATTCATCAAAATGATCAACTGGGCCCCCGACCAAATGCCCAGCCTTGACCATATGAAAAGAGTACATCTCGACTGCGACACCCGGACCGACTAACCACTTGATGTGATCGTGCGGGTCGTCCAATATCGGCTCGGGAAGGGTCTTGACGCTAAGCTCACCGCTTTCCGAGATCGTCGCAATCTCGGTGACCAGCGGCTCATCCGAGTGGAGCACCACGTAGGCCGCTCTATCATCCGCCGTCATCAGGGGTTCATCTAGGTGATCTAAAGGACCGAAGCTCCACCCTCCACCTGCCGGAGGCGATGGAAGTTTGAAGTGACTGACGACCCGGTCGCTGGCGTCCAAGACGATCCCTCCGTACTCCCAGTCCTCGTTCTCGGAGGCCCTATGACGACCCACCAAAATTGTTGTTCCGGAAGAGGTGGTGGCCATGATCGTGTCGTCAAGATCAGTCGACACGAAATGCCGCGCCAGCAAATTGCCCAGATTGTCGAAGTGGTAGATGATCCTCTTCTTCTCTGGTTGAAGCCTTGGAGACAGGATATTAACGCCATCGGCATAGGGCGCAACTACGCGGGCGTACCTCTTATCTGGAAGGTTGAAAATCTGGCTCGATCCGTCCAGTGATACGCGTAGAACGAAATACTCATAACCGATCGAAGAAAGGTAGGCCTGGCCCTCAGTTCCACAACCTACAATTGCCCCATATATGTTTTGAGGGAGAGGCACCTCAGCGATTCCCTCCTGGGCGGAACTGACACCCGCCCCAAGGATGCCCGCGAACGCAATGACCCCCAGCAGTCGAGATTGCATGGCGCTCCCTCCAGGACTAACGCAGCGATTTTACGCTGCTTGCGGAGCAATACGCTGTCGTTAACAGGCGATTTCACTCATTGAGGTCCGGCCTTCCGGGTCAATGAGTGTAATGGCGATATTTCAACAATCAACGAGACTGAGACTGTACGAAGCCTCAATCTCGTTGGGGGACTGTCTTACGGACGCACCGAGGTTTCTTCTCGCCTCCACAGCCGCATGCCTTCCGAGCCCGCCGCGAGCATGCCTAGCGATGGTCCGACTTGCTTCTGGGTGTTCTCTGCCGGGCTCTCGGCTGCCCCTGTCGCCGCAGTTCCCGCCTTGATCGCCTTGTTGGCAACCGTTTCGTAAGCGTAGGCGGTGATCGTCGCCGACCAAGACGTGCCAGGCTCGGTGATGATTGTCAATCGCACCCAGCCATAGTGGGTCTGGCCGTCGATCAGGAAACGAACGCCGAGATATCGATTTTTGGGATTGCCTCCCCAATCGCCGACCAGACGATCGCTCCCGGATCTAACGCCGTAGCCAGCTTCGATCCGAATCGAATAAGAATTAACTTGTAGGAAGGGCGCCGATGGTCCAATGTTGGCGCCCCGCATCAACGCGGATGGATGTTGTTGCCCTACTACGCTGCCTCCGTCCATCCACACGACGGCAGAGCCGGAGTCATGGCCGTTGTAGAAGGAAGTGGCGTTGAAGAAAGTGAAATCGGTCTTACCGTCGTGGTTGAGGTCGAGATAGACAGGTGTGCCGTAGCCAAGGGCCGGGATTGGGATCGTCTTCTTGGTGACCACTACCTCACCGGCAGCTGGCTCCGTTAATGCCAGCATACTTACACCTGCGACCGCAGCCGCCAGCGAATACAGGCCTATCTGGCGATTGAGATTGTTTGGAGATGTTTTCTTGGCAAAATCGGTGCGCTGAGTAGACACGGGAGTCTCCATTCACAGATTTGAATTTGATTTTCGTGGCCCAAGGGGAGGAGAGATGTCTTTGCATCGGTGGAGCCGCCGAGCATAGCTCGACTGTCAAAGAAGGTACGAATATGTAACTAACTTACCTAGTTGTCAAGATGAAGAAATCTGCATAGCTTTCACAATTGACGAAAACAGGCGTTTACACTAATTCCGACCGTTGGCGATAGAATATCCGCCATGCCGGGATGGGGTGCGAGATGGCAAAAACGACGGCGTGAACTTGCACAAGGTGCCGATGCGGACCTCATACAGTTCAATCGGCGACGATTCAGAGTTGCGTTCGGGCTGATTGGAATCGCTCTAGTTCTCGGCCTGCTGAGCGCTGCGGTCCGCATGCAACTGATGGTGGAAAATGCTCTGCGAATCGCAGCCGGAATCTCCGCCGTCGTGGGTGTAGTTCTAGCAAAGTGGGCTCATGCAGAACACAGCTTCTTAACAGAACCGGAGCAGGAAGGCCCACCGGAGATATTCAAGAAGGGTTCGGATTAGTCCCAGCGCGCCCTTATTGAGTGTAATAACGATTTATCAACAGCTGAGCGCCTGACGTACCGTCAACTCATTAGCTCTCATTGACTTGCCGAAGTGTCACGCATCCTATACCGTAGTGCGATGCTCGGCCAAACCATCTCGCACTACCGCATAGTCGAGAAACTCGGCGGCGGCGGTATGGGAGTGGTTTACAAGGCTGAAGACATCGAACTGGGCCGCTTCGTCGCTCTGAAGTTTCTCCCGGAAGAGGTGGCCCATGATCCGCAAGCCCTCGAACGCTTCCGCCGTGAAGCGCGGGCGGCTTCTGCGCTGAACCATCCTAACATCTGCACGATTTACGAAATTGGCAAGAACGGGGATCAGTCGTTCCTCGTCATGGAATACCTCGACGGGATCACCCTGAAACATCGCATCGGCGGACGTTGGATGGAAACTGATTCCATCTTGTCCCTCAGCATCGAGATTGCCGACGCGCTCGACGCAGCACATACGGTGGGAATCGTCCACCGCGATATCAAGCCAGCAAATATTTTCGTGACCAAACGTGGGCACGCCAAAATCCTGGATTTTGGTTTGGCGAAGGTCACGCAGCCTATTGGCGGACCCGGCGACGCATCCCAGGCAGCGGGCCAGCCCACCGTAACGCTGGAAGAACATTTGACCAGTCCAGGGAGCGCAGTTGGCACGATCGCTTACATGTCGCCCGAGCAAGTGCGCGCGAAGGAATTGGACGCACGAACCGATCTGTTCTCATTTGGTGCAGTTCTTTATGAGATGGCGACGGGAGCGTTGCCTTTTCAGGGCGAAAGCTCGGGAGTGATCTTCAAGTCCATCCTCGATTCCGATCCGCCGCCCGCCATTCGCTTCAATCGCGGCCTCCCGGCAGAATTGGAACGGATCATCTCCAAGGCTCTGGAAAAAGACCGGACCTTGCGCTATCAGAGCGCTGCGGAAATGCGGGCCGACCTGCAGCGGCTCAGACGCGACAGCAGTTCGGGAAGGATTCCCAGCGAGTTGCTTCCGAGCCGGAGCTCCTCCGGTTCTCACCCAACGTTGGCTCAGGGGCACATTTCCAGTACGAGCCCGGCTTTGGTCGGGCAAAGCAGACGTCCGAATCGTACCTTGGCGGTCGTTAGCATCCCGGCGCTGCTGCTTGTCGTTGCAGCAGCTTTCGCTTGGTACAAATTCTACGGAGCGCCCCCGCCGCCCGTCGACACCCGCAGCATGAAAATTCGCCCCATCACCGACAACGGTGAAGTAACGGCATTTGCGGCCGTCTCAGCCGATGGCAAGCTCATCGCCTACGGTGCCTCTGGAGACGGAAAGTACAGCCTGCGGGTGAAGCAGATCTCCACAGGAAGCGAGGTCGTCGTCGTACCCCAACGAGAAGAACCGATCGTCGGTGCTACTTTCACGAACTCTGGAGACTATCTTTACTACGTCATGCTGAGCGGCGGGACCGCCAACTTGTATTCCGCGCCGTCCTTGGGGGGCCTCTCACGCCTGGTGGTGACCGACGTAAGCAGCGCTGCTTCTTTCTCGCCAGACGGAACCAGGATGGCCTATATCCGAGGCGCCCCCGCTGCGCTGGATCGATTGCTGATCGCGAATGCAGATGGCACTGGGGAGCATGAAATTCTCTCGGCCCCGATCCCTGGCTACCTCACTTCTGTTTCCTGGTCCTCGAAAAATCTTCTCGCCGTGTTCGAGCGGCAATTCAATCAGCCGGACGTTCCTCTTCGTCGCACGATGGTGATCAGCCCCGAGGGCAAGCCGGTCAAAGTTTTCATTCCACCGTACAAAATCACTGATCTCGCGTGGCTACCAGACTCGTCGGGGTTTTTCTACATCCAGTTGGACCCGTTGGCCACGTCGAATACCGCCATATGGTTTCAGCCGTACCCAGCCGGCCCGTCAATCAAGGTCAGCAACGACTTGAATGCGTACCAGGGATTAAGCGTGTCTGGAGATGGGAGGTCGTTGGTGACCGCTCAGGTCCGGCCGCAGTCGATCATCTACGTCGGCGACAGCCCCGTCCCACTCAACCCAAAGAGCTCGTGGAACCTGACGCCCATCTCCAGAGAACAGTCGGCCGGAATGGAAGGATTGAGTTGGACCGGAAACCGGCAGCTTGTGCAGTTGGACAAAGACTTTCATATCTACATCAGCGCAGCCGACGGAAGTGGGCGAACTCGCGTGCTCGAACACGACAACTATAACCAGGGCGCGGCCGGTTGCGGGCCGGGCAATACGTTGGTCGCATCCCGCTTCCCGGATGTCAAAACCTACACCTTGTGGCGTCTGAGTCTTTCGACTGGCGAACTCAAACAGCTGACGACAGGAACTAATGACGTCAGGCCCACCTGCACCCCTGATGGAAAATGGGTTATTTATTTAGCGAGTGAGAGCACGGACAAGATCATGAAAGTTTCGATTGACGGTGGAGCGCCGGTGGAACTGGCTCACGGCAATGTTTTCGGCCCGGCTATTTCTCCCGATGGACACTCTGTTGCCTACTACAGGCTCGACGAAGAAGGCGCCAATCGGCGACGGAAGTTCGTGATTCAGAGTATTGAAGGTGGTGCTCCGGTCAAGGAAATGGATGCGCCTCGCTATGCCGGACAGATCCGCTGGACGCCGGACGGCAAGGGCTTGGCTTACTCTTCTGTCACTTCGGGCAAATCACAGCTATACATGCAGCCAATAACCGGAGGCCCGCCCGTGCTCTTGCTTCATTTTGACTCTGAGCCCATGTCAATTGCGGCTTTCGACTGGTCCCAGGACGGCAAGAAAATCGCCATCACCCGTGCTGTTCAATTCAATACAGACGTGGTCATGTTCAGCAACTTCCGCTGAGCAATTCGATTCGAGCACTTTCCCTAGCTGGCCCAACCTCTTGCTATTTGCTGACCCCTGTCGCGTAACTTCTGCTATCAGGCGATGTCACTCATTGACCCCATGGCCGCCCTCAATGAGTGTAATCGCGATGTTACGCCAGTTACGGAGACGCGCATGGGTCTATGCGGGCATAATGTGTCTGGCGTGAGGCAGTTGCAGATGCGTGTGCCCGACACTCTTCTCTTAAGAACAGGCAAGCTGGCACTGGGTATCCTTGCCTCAGTGCTGGTGGGATTCATTGCAGGTGGAATTTGTGGGGCAATAATTCTTTCATTCAACGTCTTCATTGGCCGAAGCCAGACCACCGGGATGCACTTTGGAGATTGGAACTCCGCCGTTCTCTGGGTCGGCTCTGTTTACGGTGGAATTTTTGGCATGCTCGCAACACCTATCGCCTATGTGTTTTTATTCCGCAAGATCGGATTCCAACGCGCTTTTGTTCCCGCGCTCGTTGGCACGCTTGTCGGGGGATTACTGGGAGGCGTTCACAGTCCGGCTGTTGCCGTGCTGCTTGGAGTTCTCGGCTTCTTCATTAGGGTTTGGGTCAGTTGTAAGCGGCCCGCTTGGAGTCTGTAGCTGAGGATAGGCCGTCGTTCTTATCAGATGTCGCAATCAGGCGATTTACACTCATCATGACTCCATTTCCGACAACTCGTCCTCGGAATATGCTACGAGAAACTTCCCGTGAGTCCGCAGACCTTTCGCAATCGCAATGACGCTGAGGATGGCTCGTTTAGTTTCCGATTCGTCGGCAGACAAAATGTCCTTGGTGCCCATCTGAGCCAGTTCCTGAATCGAGCGGAAATAGTCATCCCGCAACCACTCCGGCACTTCTGGATTCCGCGATTCCGTGCGCGCCAGTTCAATGATCGCCACTATGGCATAAAGGTTCCAGTCAGCCGCGCTCCCTTTGCGATGAATCCTCACGAGTTCCGGTATAGAGGCGTATGACGCGTCCCCAACCTCTCCTTGGTGATGCAAGTCCTCCCACAACTCCTGCCAAGCGGTTGCGGTGTCCTGCTGACTCTCAAGTTTGCGCAAGGAAGGACGCGGGTCAAACGGAGTTTTGTAGCCGCCCTTCAGATGGTTCCATCGCTCGTCGTCGAAGTTCAGCATACGAGCGGAATCTAACATACTAGGGGATGTGGCGGCTTATTGACGTAAACAGGCGTTTACACTCATTTAGGGCGGCCGCAGGTCAATGAGTGTAATGGCGATTTTTCACCAATCACCAAATCGAGTTTGCACTGGCGTTAAGATGTTGTCTATGAACTGCATCGGTCGCTGTGGCTTGCTGGGGCATAAGTCCACGCAACCGGTAGTTCAACCGGAGCGCTGAGCCCGCAGAGTCCAGTACAGATTGGATAATTGTCTTATGCCGAAAGCTGCCAAGAAGTCGGTTCTAAGCTTCAAGTACTCCGTAAATGTCGAAGTTCGTCTGCCCGAATTTGAGCCGCTGGATTCGCTCAAGTGGCTCGATTACGATCGGTTACAGAAGGGGCGGCACAAGGTCGAGATTGGTTTTGTTGTCGGAGGTTGCTGCCGAAGGTTGGTGAAAACTCTCATTCGCGACGGCATGGTGACGGGGCTGGAAGTTGAGCGCTGTAAACAGAGCCGGCCAGCCTCTAGCGGCATCGCGACAATTTTGAAAGAGGCGCGCCGCCTTATGGCTCAGAAATACGGGAAGTGGAAGCCGATACCGGTATCGCGACTCGCGCAAATTTCGGGCATTGATATTTTTGTTGACGGGCACTGCATTGTAATCTGCGCGGAGCCCTATTTTTGTATCGCCTGCTGTTTCGATGGCGTGCGATTCTATTGTATCGATCTCGATGAGATCATCCGGTGATCTGGTGGCGCACGTGTTTTCACATTGTCACCGTCGAGGAAGAGTTTCTACCGCATGACGACCTTGATCGATTGACGAAAAACAGGCGTTTACACTCACGCCACAGGTCAATGAGCGTAATGGGTTTTTTTTCACCAGGCGGCAAGCGCGGACCCTGAAGCCGAAAGGGGGTTTCTGCCCTGGGTCCGTTCACGACCGCTACCTTGTCACGACAAACTGCGGATTGCTAACGAGCGTTCCGGTGGGAGTAACAACTGAAACTGTCCCGGTGGTCGCGCCGGACGGAACCGTCGCCTTGATCTCGGTGTCCGAAACGACTGTGAACGTCGCGGCTTTGCCGTTGAATTTGACGCTGGTCGATCCGGTCAGGCTGTTGCCAAGGATGATGACCTGCTTACCAACTTTGCCGGCCACGGGGACGGTATCTACCAACGGACTTAGGCCGTTATCAAGGCTGAAGATTGTGCCATAGCAACATGTCCCGGTGCCGTAGAGAGTGGCTCCGTATAAAAGACCATCGGTGCCTTGAAAAACCAGTTGCTTACAATCACCCCCTGTCAATGACTGAAATCGCGACTTTTCACCGGCGAATCTGAGTGCAACGCGACTGAGGTCGGTTTCTGTATTAGCATTCGACTAGTCATGAGGACATAGCGGCAGAATGCAGGCGGAATCGGCACATTTCACGGCTACTCCCGTTGCGCTGAAGATGGCGGTGGCCATCGGTATCGGAATGCTGGCGGGC
The DNA here is from genome assembly GCA_963700225.1 of uncultured Acidobacteriota bacterium. Classification (GTDB taxonomy): domain Bacteria; phylum Acidobacteriota; class Terriglobia; order Terriglobales; family Acidobacteriaceae; genus Sulfotelmatobacter. The sequence goes on along the minus strand of CAVOWU010000002.1, from coordinate 1,318,974 downwards.
ATGGAGCGCGAGTGGTCCAACAAAGACGTTGGCATCAGGACGTTCGCCATCGTCGCCCTGCTGGGCATGCTTGCATCCCTCATCGGACAAAACATCGCCGTCGCAGCTTTGATCGGAGTTTTCCTGATGGTTGCGGCCATGAACGCGCGCAGTATTCTGAACGACCGCTCGTTGGAGATCACCACCTCCGCGGCATTGATGGTGATTTACCTGCTCGGCCTCCTGGTCGGCCTTGGTCACATCTTCACTCCCGTCGCGGGGGCGATCGTCATGACCATGCTCCTTGCATGGAAGACCGAACTCAGCCGCTTCGCTGGTGGGTTGCAGCCATCGGAGATTCGCAGCGCCGTCTTGCTCGGCTTGATCGGCTTCGTTATTTACCCAGTCCTACCGAATCGTTACGTGGATCCCTGGCAGCTTTTCAATCCGAGTGACGCATGGATCAGTGTGATCGCCATCGCGGGCATCGGATTTGTGAATTACGTGTTGCTGCGCATGTACAGCACGCGGGGCCTTTATTTGAGCGCGCTTTTCGGCGGCCTGGTGAATAGCAGCGCCACCGTGGCGGAGTTGGGTACTCGGCTGCAAGAGACTGGATTGGCGGATAGAGCGACCACTTTGTGCCTGTTGACTACCATCGCCATGTTTGCCAGAAATCTGATTCTCGCAACCATCTTCTCGCCCAGTTCTCTGAGTGCCACCCTGGTGCCGCTACTGGCGATGACCCTTGTGGCTAGTTTCTGGGTCTGGCGGGAGCACAGAATTGAGGAAAAGATACCCGGCACGTTAACCCTGACTTCTCCGATCTCGGTCTCAAAGGTGATCTGGTTCGGAATGGTATTCATTTTGATACAAGTTGTGGGAACCCTACTCACCAGGTACTTCGGCAGCTCCGGCATGTTCGCCACTGGTGTTTTCGGCGGTCTGGTGAGCAGCGCGAGCACGACGGCTGCTGCAGCCACGATGGCAATGCATGGAAAAATCAGCGCCTCGCTCGCTGGCAGCGCCACCGTGCTCACCTCTTTGGCCAGCGCCGCTGTAAACCTGCCGATTGTGTGGCGAACCACCAAGAACCCGACAGTTACGAGGAGATTGACGATCCGGATGGTGACGGTGATCGCGACCGGAGTTGCGGCCGTCACTGTGGACCGGGTTTTCCAACTCTCCGAGTTACTCGTGAGGGGATGAATAGTAAGGAAGGCCCTGGCAACTCCACAGGGACCCGGCGGAAAATGATTCTGCAAGGCGCAGATGGGGCGCCTACGTCCCGCCTAATGTCATTTGACGAAAACAGGCGATTTCACTCATTGAGGTCTGGCTGCTAGGTCTATGAGTGAAATGGCGATATTACGTCAACTGAGGGTCGCAACCCCGCTTTGCTGCAGTCAACAAATAGAAGTGTAAGGGGAAGAAACACCAAAGTGCCGGAGGGTAACATTTCGCACGAATATGTTAGGGAACCAACGCTTCCTCGCGCCGCCAAAGGGCCAAACCATCCGCGCCCAGCGCTAACGCTCCAAGCGACGGACCGGCGTTGCTCTCGCTTGCTTCATCGTCCGGCACGTTCTTCCCGGTCAATCCCGCGAACACAGGCTTGTTCGCGATGGTTTCGTAACCGTATTCGGTGACCGTGCCCGTGACATAGTATCGCTTAGTACTGGTCTTGACTGTCACCCGCACCCAGCCGTAATGGATAGCCCCATCGATCTTGAACTTAACTCCAACGAATAGATTCGGATGATCGCCTCCCCATTTACCGATAGGAGGATAACAGCTGCCTTCGAAGCAATCTTTTTCTTCCATCAGGTAATATTTGCCCGCGCGCCCAAAGTGAGCGGACGGTCCAATCTTGGCACTTCGCATGAGCGCTGACGCATAGCCCCTGTGTGCACCCTGGCTCGCTACAACCTCGCCTCCTGCCATCCCTTTCACAGACAGATAAGAGAATCCTCCCGAGGCTCCGAAATTGCTGCCGATCTCAAACTTCAAGTCGGTAATGCCGTCGTTGTTGAGGTCGATTGACACGGGGCATGGGCCATAGTAGGTAGGGTTACAATTTGGGATTGGGATGGTTTTGTTCGTAATAATAATCTCGGCCTCGGCGGGTTGCGCCAGGGCCAATACGCTCACCGAAGCTACCGCCGCCGCAGCGAGCGAATAGAATAAGACGAACCCGGCCTCGGCAGGTTGAGCCAGGGCCAGTGTACTCACGCCAGCAGCAGCCGCAGCGAGGGAATACAACTTCGCACGATGGTCAATCGTTTCAGGGGTTGTTTCGGCAGGACGGGCGGGGATGGTTCGCGGCATACTAGCACCTCCACCGGCTACAAAGTCTACTCCCGCCCCATCACTTGTCAATATCGAAATTATTTGCACTGGCATCCACCCCGTTGGTTTTGGCGGCGAAACGCGCCTCGATCCCGAAAGTCGCGAAAAGTTTGGGAGGTGACCTCGGTAGGCGAGGAAACAATCCTGCATTCTTTCGCAGCAGGCATGAACAGCCCGGGAGCAGGACTGGTTATCGACTCTGCGGGAAACCTCTACGGGATTAACAGCGGCACCTCTACCAATGCGGGGTGGGTGTTCAAGCTCACGCTTGTGAAGTAACCAATCGACGCGGGGACACTAGCTCATCTACAGATTGCCGGGGGGTCCGCCTGGTAATTTGCGGTTAACGGGCAACCCGGAAGTTATTCCGGGCCAGAAGTCGGCTTCTAGGAAGTTTCACCACAGGAGCAGTCGATTTTCATCCAGGATCCTGTGTGCCTTCTAGAAGCACAATCTCGTCGGGTGGCGATGAACAGCCTGTCATCGGGCGACGATACGAGTGATCCAGAAGCACGTCAAATCCCTAAAACTGTTGTATGATTCGTGCCCATGAAGAGAGATTTTTCGCTGCGATTCATATCATTTCTGATGGCGCTAGTTCTTATCGCAGCTGATGCGGGAGCTCGTGAACCAGTTTACGGTCGCAAAGGAATGGTGGTCGCTCAAGAGGAACTCGCCACCGATGTTGGCGTGGCCGTCTTGAGATCCGGCGGTAACGCCGTTGATGCTGCCGTGGCCGTTGGCTTCGCTCTAGCAGTAACGCATCCTTCGGCCGGAAATATCGGCGGTGGTGGATTCATGCTGATCCGTATGGCCGATGGACGCACAACTTTTATCGACTTCCGCGAAAAGGCACCGGGCAAAGCGAGCCACAACATGTATCTGGATGGAAGTGGAGAGCTGACTCAAGAGAGCGTCGTCGGATGGCGCTCGGTGGGAGTACCCGGTACCGTCAGGGGTCTCGAACTAGCTCACAAAAAGTACGGCCATCAACCATGGGCTGAACTCGTGAAACCTGCTGTCAATCTCGCGACGAACGGTTTCTCAGTTTCGCACGATCAAGAGTATTCCTGGAAAAACAAATACTCTGAGGCTCGGCTTTCCCAATTTCCAGACTCGAAGCGCATCTTCCTCAAAGGAGGCGCGTACTACGGCTGGCAGGAAACGTTCCGGCAACCCGAACTGGCGCGTACGCTCGATCGCATCGCTCGTCTCGGAGCTAGTGATTTTTATGATGGCGAAACTGCGCACTTGGTCGCTGCCGCCATGAAGGAGCATGGCGGGCTAACAACTCTCGCTGACCTGCACGATTACCAAGCAGTTGAACGGACGCCGCTTGAAGGGGACTACAAGGGCTACCACATCATTACTTCCCCGCCACCTAGTTCGGGCGGTGTTGGTTTGTTGCAGATGCTCGCCATGTTGAGCACCACTGGTTATGAAAAGACCGGCGCTGGCTCTGCGGGAACCTATCACTACCTAGCGGAAGTCATGCGGCGCTACTTTGCGGACCGGAACGACTCTCTTGGGGATCCGGATTTCGTGAAAAACCAGATTTCTTCACTGCTCGACCCAGCTTATGTGCAGATCCGACGAGCTACGATCGATCCTGAACACGCGACACCGAGTGACCTCGTGAACCCCGGACTTCCTGCGGGAAACGAAGGCACGAATACAACGCACTACAGCATCGTAGACGAGAAGGGCAACGCAGTCGCAGTCACTTATACGCTCAATCTCCCCTACGGCAGCGGCGTAGCCGTGCCTGGTGCGGGCTTCCTGCTGAACGATGAAATGGATGATTTTGCCGCTAAGCCCGGTGCACCAAACGCGTTTCGCCTTGTGCAAGGCGAGAGAAATGCGATCGCGCCCGGCAAGCGGCCACTTTCATCAATGACGCCGACAATCATCCTGAAGGACGGCAAGCTGTTCCTGGTGCTGGGTGCCCCCGGCGGACCGACTATTGTCACGGCAGTGTTGCAGGTGATAGTCAATGTGATTGATTTTGGAATGAATATACAGGATGCCATCGATTTTCCCCGCATCCACCATCAATGGAAACCGGACCAACTGGATGTCGATCGCGGTGTTTCCCCTGATACGATCGCTCTGCTTAAACACATGGGCTATCAAGTAGACGAATCGCATCGTGGTGTCCTTGGGTATGTTGAGGCCATCCTAATCAGCGACGGCTCGTTGCAAGGCGGCTATGATGGCCGGGGAAGTGGCAGCAGTAAAGCCGCTGGCTACTGATGGCGTTGCTCTGCCGTGTCCGTTCGGTTGTTGCCAAACCTTCGCGCTCATTGTTCAGAAGTCGTTATGTGGCCGTGGAGCGTTCTATTGGCGCCCAGGCCGTCAGTCACGCGAATTCCCATCGATCCTCGGTTCCTGACGGTTGGTCGGCAACTCGGAAGTTGGCTCGAAACAGGCGTAGGGGAAGTCGGCCAGATTGGTAACGATAAGTCGGCTTCCCTCCAGCGATTGGTTAGTCACTCCTGGCCCGTTTCTCGTTAGCGACGGTGGCTCCGAGAATCGGCATCAGCGCGCCCTGCTTCGTCATGTCTTCTCCGAACAGTTTCACGTGTGTCTGCAGGTCGTTGTCGGAAAGTCCCGTAATCGCTTTTTGCAGATTGACGTAAGAACACGATTGTAGGACTGTTGTTCACCGTGCAGGAGATCGTGCTGGCGAAAGTTCATGGCGGGCATGTCAACTGGGTGTTCGTTGTGATCGAATTCGTCTACTGGTACGTATGGACGGTGTACACACCGCTTGTGATTGGTCTAGCCAAGCGGTTCCCGTTGACGGGGCCGAGGTTTATAACTCATATTGCGATCCACACAATCACGGCGCTCCTGACGGCTCCCCTGGCATCTGTCACCGAATACACAGGCCGACTGGAGATCGCTGCGCAACGGCACAACGGCAGAGTTTCGCTCTGCCTCCGCGATGATGGCCCGGGTCCGCAACCGGGATCGCGCCTGCGATTCGGCGTTGGACTCACCAGTGTCCAGTCACGCTTGAAACAGCTTTACGGGGAAGAGCCATCGACCGGCCCGGCTCCCGTTTATGTCTTCGTCACTGCTCACGATGCGCACGCCATTCGTGCATTCGAAGTGGGTAGTGGCTGAATCTGCACAGGCAAGAAAAAACTTAGAAATCAGATTCAGCCACTACCTCGAAGTGCACGCTGTTGACTATCTCTTGAAACCGTATGATAAAGGAGCGATTTGCCAAGGCCCTGGTTCACGCACTCCAGGTCCTCGAACAGCGCGGGACAGCAAATCGAGGTCTCGAACCACTGATCCAATCCCTCCGTAGTCTCCGCCCGTTGGAACGCTTTGTGGTGAAGGACAAGAAGCGGATTTTCTTTGTTCCCGTTTCCAACGTTTTCGCCAACCCTCAATGAGTGTAATCGCCTAGTTACAACAGTTACCCATGTGAGCTGCCGAAAGTGGGGCTGGCGGTGTCCAATCGATTATGGGTCTTCTCACGGACGTACCCGAGCGCATGCTCACTCTCACGGGGAGAATCATCGCAGCGAACCGCTACAGGTTATTTCACTATTTGGCCCTCTGCCTATGCTGCTTGCTGCGGAATCCAAGTCTGCATGCACAAGTGGAAGGCAACGATGCAGCTCTTGAAAAGATTCATCGGAGACTTACCAACGTCGAGATGTTGAAGTACCACAAGCCGATCGCGTTCGTCGGCGAGATCAGCGCACTGGGCCCCGTCTTTCAAGGCGTCTGCAAGTCTGCGGTGAATGAGAGTGTCGACTTCACGATTTCCAGCCTGCTGTTTGGCCAATTCTCACAGAAGGTGATGCATACTGGATTCATCAATTGCACCCGACAACCGCTGCCATCCCCGCCTTTTGCCCTACATGGAACCGTGATCGTGTTCTGCGAACAGTTGAACTTTCCAGGTTGCCTCACTCCAGTTGAGTTCAGCGAGGAGCGGCAAAAGAAGGTCGAGGGCTGGATCGCAGCGATTCCCCCAGGCCTGGCAAAGCAGGAAGATGCTGGTGACTCGATCCTATCGCCGCTCCGGGCTCGACTCAAGGATCCCGACCGTCTGGCAAAGAAGCAGGGTTTCCTCTTTGATGGCATGATCAACAGGAAACTTGCGATCCATCAGCCGCGTTGCACTTCCGGACTCGAACGCAAAATCGAATATCGCGTTGACCGCGTTTTGTTGGACTATCCAGATTCCTTGCTTGGTCCGGGCTATACCGTCACTAAAGACGTCATCGACTGTCGCCAGGCCTCTCTGCCAACTTGGGCCACAGGGACGCGGGTACTCGTGTATTGCGAAGCTTTACCGGGGAAAGGGGACGACTGCCTGGCGCCTGTTCGTTTCACCGATGATCGCCTGCTTCGCGTAAAGCAGTGGATCGGAGAACTTGCCGGCAGGGAGGGCAATCCTGAATTGTTGAAAGTGCACTACCTGCTTCATGACTCTCTGGAATTAACGCCCAGCCGTCCGCTATTACTGATCGGTAAGGTTACCTGGGCCACTCCCAAGCGGTCGCTCGGCGTACCGCAGACAATCGCGATGCTGCCCACAATGCGGGTTAGTGTCACCCGTCTACTCTGGGGGTATTACAGAGAGCCGGAGGTCATTGCGATTTGCCCCCACCGCGATTGCTCTGGCGTTGCTGTCGGAGCGAACGTGATTGCTTATTGCCATGCGATGGATGTTTACCGGGATCCTCCTGCGCGTTGCCCAGTCGTCAGTCTGGAGGCGAGCGAAGAAAACGTTCATCGAGCAGAGCAGTGGGCTGCGCAAGCTCGCGAGATGCAGCGGGCCCTGATTGTCGAGAAGATCAGCAAGTATGTGGCTGCGCATCCCGCCGATTCGCGCTCTGAGCCAATGGTGTATCGCGGCCACGCTACATGGGTGGGCAAGGCCGATGACGGCCTTCCGCTAGTCCACTTTGCCGACACGACTGGACGGTTCAAGCAGGAGATAAATCTCCTCATCAACCGGCATTACGCGACAGATGCACCGATTCCCGTAGACGTCGGCAAACCGATGATCACATTTTGTGTGCAGAAAGATGACGTCTGCTATAACGGCGAGGAAGCGACTGCGATCATCGAAGATTCCACCGAAACTTTCCACGAAATCGAGCAACTGATCGAAAGCGCCCACTAAGGTGCCGTGTCCTATATTGCGGCCCTGCGAAATCTAAGGGCAATTCCTCAGAGTGCTTGTCGTAACATCGCCAGCCACCACAATTCGCTACACTGCGTTTTTAATTCCTCGGCGGATTTGACTATGGTAGCTAGCACGAACGGTGTTCAATCGCACGCAGCAAATCGGGGACGCTGACGATTGGTTCTACAACTCGATTCTCGTAGGCGAAGCCTTTCGCGTATTTTGTGACGCGTGTCACAACGCATTGTGGCAGACCGTAATTGTGTCGACGGTCACTTCCGTCGGTATTCTCGATCACTGCTTCTTTTCCAAAGAGGTTCTATAAGGGGCGACGTGCGGCCTGCGCCCTCTTCCCTGGGGCTTGTTCTTGGCCTCTCCCCAGAGGACCCCGCCTGCAAAGGCCCGTTCGATCTCACGAAAAGGAGCACCTCTATGTTTGCTCGTATTCTTGATTGCCAAGTCAAGCCGGAAAAGAAAGAAGAGTTCGTGAAAGCAGTAAAGAACGAAATACTTCCCATCCTTCACAAGCAGGTTGGTTTTCTGGAAATTCTGCCTCTCTTCCCGGAGAGGATGAAAGAGGAGAAAGCGATCACCATCAGTCTCTGGGCGACCAAAGCGGACGCCGAGAGATATGAGAAGGAGTTCTATCCGAAGGTTCAAGAGATCGTGAAGCCCTATCTGCTCACACCAATCGTGGTCAGGCCCTATACCGTAGAGACCACACTTTGCGAGCACTTCGCGGAGGCGCTCGCCGCCTGACACAAATTCAAACTGTTCTACTGAAGCCCCGGTGCAGAGTTTGTTCCGGGGCTTCCCGTTTGAGGAGGCACAATCGTTCGCCCTTGCGGAGTGAAACTAAGAGTTTGCTTTCCATCGAAACCGCTCTGCTTGGCCATGTGGAAGAGTCTTGCTTGGTCCGTATCTTGATAGTCGATGACAGTGCTACGGCCAGAGCTGCTCTGAGGGCGGCACTGGAGCAACGCCTCGACTGGTGGGTAGTTGGGGAAGCATTCGACGGGCATCATGCGTTGACGACATTTCATCTCCACATGCCACATCTCACACTGATCAAGGATCCGCTCCACGTCGACCGTCCTGAACTCACGCAACATGATGTCGCAGCGTGCCTTCAGGTAACGCCTCCACATGTTCCGATAGCCACGGAAGGTGCTGATCCGCCTGTGCTCTTCGACAAACGGCAGGTAACGGTCTTCGGTGAATCGAATCAGGGTCATTGCACTCTCAGGCGTGTTCCGCGAAAGGTTGATCGATTCGAGGAACTCTCTCGCGAGATCTCGAGCAGCGGTCTTGTGGGGACATTCTTGTCCTACTGCTGCTAGTTTCTTGGTTTTCTGGACTCGTCGAACCGAACGCTTCTTTACCATAGACCACAGCTTGCTAGCGAGATGCTCATGTGTAAGTGCAAATTTCTTGATTATGCTTACCGCTGAGCATACGACAGCGAAGGGGTATCGCAAAAGCCCATACTTGCTCGGAATCGCTGCTGCAACACTTGGCTTTGTACTTTCCCTCCTCGAACCCGCGATTTACGGTCCCTAAGCTTTGGACGATTTTTCTCTGCGCCTCTCTTGCGGTATTTGTCTCAGTTCTAAAGCTGCGAAACTTGTGGCTGGGATCAGGCTGGATTTTCCCCGGAACAAACGCGGCCTTGCTAGCGGCAGTTGTGGTCGAGGTTTGGCTGCACTTGTGGTTTAGCCACTGAACTCAAGCCTACTGCTCCGTCGCTGCCTTCTGAGGGCCTAGTTCGGGCAGCTGGCCTCCCGGGAGTCGCTCGATATGGATTCCTCTCAGAACTCAGAGCGATCCCAAAAATGCCAGCAGGTTCGCCGAGTCGGTTGAATCGAGAGCTGTGTAGTTGCCGACCACGGTAGCTGCTTCGCCGCCATGCCTGCGGATGGCCGCATCGATGGTAGTCGAAGCGTTGTCGTGCATCAGGCCACCCGACTTGAGCAGAATGTTCGACAGGCCCCAAAGTGGTGCGGTCCGCCACATCGTCAAGCTTGCTTGTCCAGTGCCGTGCGGCTGGAACGGAATGCCACCGGAGTCGCTCGATCCCAAGTTGTGGAGCAAGAAATCCGAGTAGGGATTGAACGTAACGTTGCTCAGCGACGGAATGACGGAAGTCGTCTTGCCGTTCGTCGTCCGCAGTGTCACGTTCTGTTGCGTCGTGAAGCTTTCCATGTGACAGATATTGCAGCCGATACTCGCGAATACGGCGGCGCCGGCGGTGGTCTGCGAGGTTGGCGGTTGTGGAGGAATCGGCGCCAGCAAGGATTCGAACTGGGTCATCTTGATCATGTTGACCTGAGCGACGTCCTGCGGCGAGTTCGCATCCGGCTGACACGCTGTTGGGTAAGCCTGCCCCTGCGGGAGATGCTCATTCGGGTTGAAAGCGCTGGCAGTGCCAAACAGGCTGTTGCTGGTGGTAATGCCGAGTTCGTTGAATTCGGCATTGGCAGTGAATTGGAAGAGGGTAACCGAATCCAGCTTTTGTCCGAAGCGTCCGGGGCGGATGACTCCGTTTTCGTCAGCCACCATGTTGGCGACGCCGGTGATGCCGTATTTCTTGCTGACTCCTACATTAGCCGTGATCGCCGAGTCGGGAACGTTATCAACCAGACCGAGACCGAACAGCTGCGGCGAACGAACTTCGTTTACGACGGTTGCATCGGCGGGCACGACTTCGTGCGGCAAGTTCTGTGCTAATCCGCCGCCCGACGGCGCCAACCCTGAAACGGTGTTCGTGTAGGTGAAGGTGGTTGAGGACGGTATGCTCGCAATCGTAAAGATGCCGTCGTAGCCGGAAACGCCCACACTGCCGATCTGGACTAGTTGTCCCTTCTTATATAGGTGTGCGACAGACGTCGTAATTGTGACTGTAGTGCCCGATTCGACGGCGCCATTGGACGTGATCGTCATTTGGTTGCAACCCGGCAGCGTACCGAATGCGGAGTTGGAAATGCCGTGGAGGACCGGACCACCCTCGTTCTCGGGCGAAGTTCCGTTGCCATCGAGATAGTTGAAGGTGTTATCCGAATTCCACTTACCGTAGCGCGTCCCGGTGACGGTGCTGATGTCGCCAGCAGTACCGGTAAGCACGTTGACGCCGGCTCCATGACAGGTGAAGCAACCAGGCTCCGTGGAGACGGGACCAAGCCCGCGGATCGGGTCCCACTTGGTGACAAATGTTCCATAGCCGCCGTTGAACAACCCTGTGATCGTCGTATTCAGGCCGGCCAAAGGACCACCAAATTCGCCGACCGTCGGCGGAGGCGGCGGAGGCGGAGGGCAAGTCGGACATACAGCGCCGACTTTCTTCATGTGGTGAGAGGGGATTGCCAGTATGCAAACGGCAGCCAGAAGACAAAACGCAAGTGATGCAATGCAGCGATTCATAGCGACTCCTAAATTTGTAGACTTCGCGTGAGTTGACTTTCCCTATCTTCGCGAAGGGGGAAGCGCGAAGATGACGTTCTCGGATAGGGCCCTAAACCTTTTGTAAGGCGCAGCGATTTGGCAGTGTCGACTTAACGCCTCTCGACCTCAGTACCGATACCAGCTCAGGAGTTTTGCCACTCTCCCTCCAACGCTCCGGTACAAACACCGCAGCATCGAGATCTCGGTCGTCTGGATATGGGGGCCATCCGACGTCGATGCGCCGATCGCCCCGCCACAAGCGGCGTGTGATTCCGGATTCGATACTTCGTTCGTTTTGTTCATTTATCGATCGTCTTTTGCAGCGTTGACTCAAGGACCGCGAACTCTTGTCCTGGCCGCTTTCGTTTTGTTGCTTCGCGGAATCGACTCGTCTCATATCCGAGGCGAGATAAGACCTTGCCGGCGTACTGTTCAATCAGTGCGACTTGTGGGCGGCTGAGCCGCTGCCGCCAACCATAGATCGATCCGGAATTGATCAAACGACCGGCTTGTGCTCCCGTCTTGGGCAGGGTGCTCGACTGGTCTTCTTTGGCGCGCATTTTGTCGATGGAATTATTCGTGCAGGCCCTCCGGATCGCGGCCTGATCCGCTGGCAACGACAGGAAACCAAGAGCGCGCGCAACCGAACCCTCAATGTCTTTGCTGACGTCTTCGAATCGCATCACCAGCAAATTGCCGCTGCGAGCCAAAGGAGAACCCAGCCATTCCTCAATGTGATTCTGCCATGCGCCCCAGCGAGACATTCTGCCTTGCATGAAGGGCTCGATGTAGTCGTCCAGTGCGGCCGGATCTACCAGGTCCATGGCGGCTTCGCGCGAGAAGGCAGAGAGAAGAACATCGCGGACATCACGCACAACGTAGATTGCGCGGCGGTATTTGCGGCGGTAACGCTCGTGCGTCTTGATCAGTCGCCCACCACTGGGAAGCAGCGGATAGGCATCGACGTGAACACCGATCTCCGGCACGATTCGCTGCACGTTCTGGAAGGAACACGGGGCTCCGCTGACTGCTTCAGCCAGCGGAAACCGCAGGAGCGTATTCCCTGAGCGCGGATACGATGCCAGGAACACATCGCTTGAGTCCAATCCAAGATGACGCGCCCAAACCAAAGGGGCCCGGAAGCTTGTTCGGGATGCCCGCGCACGGATTCTTATCAGCGTCGACATTCGGTTCTCCTGAACAGCAGCACCGTCGAGCAACGGGCCGCCCGATGCTCGGACCCTGCGCTAACTGGCCAGAGCATCTCTTTCTCCGAAACCCAGAGAATCGCTGGAACGGAGCAGCGCAGGCTGCGACTCGCACCCCTGCATCTTCCATGCGCCATTCACTTTTTCCACCACAGTCAAAGTTCCGGTAGGAGGGCCACCTTGAACTGGAACGCGGTCGCGATCTCCGTGTTCAATAATGGATCTGGCGGCGAGAAGATTTCGCACGTGAGTGACGACAACAACACATCCTCGCGATTGCTCCGCCAGACTCAGCATCTCGGTCAACCTCCTGGAATAACGGGCATAAAACTGATGAAACGATTCGCCGTTTGGAGCTGGCAGATCGGGGCGCTCGTTCAGCAGATTCAAGAACGGGATGATTTCGCGCAGCAGTTGGCCGCCGAAGATGCCCAGATTCCACGGGCGGAGTTCGTCCGTCGTTGCGACCGACGCTTGTGTGGATTGGCGAACCATTTCCGCGGTCTGGCGTGCCCGCTTCAGGTCCGATGAGTAGATAGCGGTCACGGGAAAGGCACTCACCTTCTCGGCGATTTCGACCGCTTCCTGCAGTCCTTGTTCATCGAGCGGAACATCAAGCCAGGAGCGCAACCGCTCTTCTTTGCCGTGGCTGTTGAGAGGAGTGTGTCCGTGCCGAATCAGGATGAGTTTCCCCAAAGCATTTACTCCAGTCGAACGAGTTTGTTGCGCGTAATCTGTCCCGCTTGTTCGAGCGGACGCAGTGTGATTTCAATCGGCAGATGGGGGAGGGAGCCGATTTGTTTACCAATCTATAGTACGTCGATAGAAATTATGGTAATGTAACACGGCGTTAACAATAACGAGGCTCAGTCAGAGTGTCAAGGAAATCTTCAATGATTCGATCTTTTTTGCTCCGTCTACAGGACAAGTTCGAGCGAGTCGACTCCGATGCGCAAGTTCTTGCAAAGTCGTCACACGAATTGATTGGAGTTCCGCAGTGTTGTTGATTGCCGATGGAGTCTTCGTTGGCCGGGAGGCTACAGCATAATCCGCTCGATTAAAGTCTCTCAAAAAGGTCTATACGCCCTGCAAGCCTTGATGATTCTCGCCGCCCGCCGCGATCGGGGAACAATCAGAGTTCACGACATAGCCCAAGAGGGAGGGTTACCGGTGAAATTTCTCCAGTCAATCCTGCTTGAACTCAAGAATGCCCGCATGATTGCAAGCGTCCGGGGCGCAAAGGGAGGGTACGAGTTGCGCCGTGACGCCAAAGACCTTCGCCTCGGTGAAATTATCCGGTTGGTTGACGGCCCGTGCAGTCCGTTCGACTCCCAGGATTTCTTCGCCAAAGGCTTGAGTTCCGACCGACGCCACCAGGCTTTGTGTGAGTTATTCATCGACTTGCACGATGCCTCGGTGCGCATCTTCGACAATACAACTCTGGCCGACCTGATTTCCGAACCGGCTTGCGGGCAAGCCGCGAGAGAGTCCAAATATACTACTTAGCCTATAGACATTAATGACAAAGTATGCTAAGCTGTCTTAATTGTTGGGTCGGCTCAAGTTCGAGCCGGCATACCTCCCTCCCCTTCCCCTAACGTAGACCGAAATAGCAAAGGCTGCATCCACACCACGAGGTTTCGTCCACAATATGTCGAACGCAGATTTCGGCTCCCTGACGATTTTTCTCTTCCTGCTGCTGGCTTCCGCCCGCATATTGGGATACTTATTCAGTCGCCTGCGACAGCCGAAGGTGATTGGCGAAATCCTCGCCGGAGTACTACTGGGTCCGTCCCTGCTGGGCCGCTTTGCTCCCACTCTGTCGGCGGCGATCCTGCCCGTGCATCAAGGTGCGGCTGTGAGCGCTCAGTACGCTGCGGTCCTCTCCTTCCTTTACAATTTCGGTTTGCTGCTGCTGATGTTCGCCTCCGGCGCTGAAACCAAGGGACTGTTTAACCGGGAAGATCGCCGGCAGGTGGCGTGGTTGGGCGCGCTGGGAACAGGAATTCCGTTTGTGGCCGCGCTGTGCGTGGTATCGTTCATTCCGCTCCGCGTTCTCGCAGGGCACTCTCAAGCAAGACTGCCCCTGATGCTGGTGGTAAGTATCGCGGTGGCGGTTACTTCCATTCCTGTCATCTCCAAAATTCTTCATGACCTCGGAATTCTGCACACCCGCTTTGCTCGACTTGTCCTGGGAGTAGCGGTGATTGAAGACATCGTGCTGTGGGCCTTGTTGGCTGTTGCTACGGCGCTGGCTGAGTCGGGCAACGTGCCAAATCGAAAAATCTCGATCCACATTGCTTTGACTCTGGTTTATTTCGGGCTGGGATTGTTCGTGGCTCCCAAGCTTCTGGCAAGGGCGAGCCGGCGGCGATGGAATGTGCTCGTCACCACGTCGCCGATCGCCTACATTGTCGTGGTGTTACTGGCCTATTCTGCCATCGCCTCACTGTTAGACATCAGCTTGGTTTTTGCCGCATTCCTTGCGGGATACGCGATCGTCGCCGACCGGGATTTACTGGCTCAGCCTATGACCGCTGTTTCGGAATTCTCGCTCGCCGTGTTTGTTCCGATTTACTTCGCGGTGGTGGGTTACAAGCTGGATCTCGGCAGGAGCTTTTCGCTTTCGATGCTCGTCACTTTTCTTGTTCTTTCATCGCTGGTCAAATTGGCCTCAGCCGGAATTGGAGCAAGAATGGCCGGGTTTGGAATTCGGGATTCAGTGAACCTGGCCACCGCCTTAAACGCGCGCGGCGGTCCGGGGATCGTCCTGGCCAGTGTTGCCTTCGATGCGGGCATTATCAACGCGATGTTCTATACAACTCTCGTGCTGGTTGCCATTCTGACAAGCCAGGTTGCAGGGGCGTGGCTGGCCCACGTGTTACACAGTGGAAGGCCTTTATTGTCAGGAGAGAGCCGGACCGAGTCACAACCTTGTGGGGATGTGTCACCTCTTGTTGTTTAGAACATTTTTCTAGGCCGCGCCGCGATTATGTGTTTGCGCCGCGCATTTCTTCGGCAAGTTTTAGTGAGCTCATTCAGAGGAAGATGACGGATAGTCCGGCGACGAGCAAGGCGATTGCCCAAAGAAGATCGAAATTGAGCCACGCATGCCTCAGGAAATGCAATCCCACCTTTTCATAAGTCTCAAAGAATAAGACCGCCAGGATTGCTGCTACCACCAACATGCTTCCCGAGTGAATCAGCACCGCCAATGCAATCACGGAGGCACTTAAGGATGGAAAAACTCCGGTTGTAGCGTGAGTCATGCCTTGCATCGGCTTTCCCATCAGAATGGGCAGGAGCATCAAGCCGGCGCCGTGAGCCGATGCCATGAGGAATGACCAGAAGAACAGGTCTTTTCCTCCGACTCGCATGCCCGCTCCGCGCGGATGACTCGCGCGAAAGAGCCGATAGACACCCAGCGCGAAAAGAAACAGGGCAACGCCCCACTTCAGAATGTTCACGGGAAGAAAATTCTGGACGAAACGCAGAACGAGGATTGCCAGCATGATCGCGACTGCATGCCCCAACGCTATCGGGACCAAGGCTCGGATCACGGCCGACCGTCGCTTCTCCTGCAAGCCAAGAGACAACGCAAACAGCCAGCCCATGGCGGGATTCAGACCGTGGTAGGCACCGAGAAGCGCCAGGGCGACCCATGGCCAGTTGTGGTTCATGGGTAACAGTAGAAATCCGAGGATGCGTCGCCGCCCTGCAATTTAACCTGATGGCTGCGAAGCTCGCCGAAGTCCACAAAGAGTTTGGGATCGAGCTGCATGCGCCCATCCTGCGCAATGTCGAGCTTCACCATCCATCCTTCGATACCGTCGGGATAAAACTGTTTGTCCCAGGCCGCGTACAAGGAATTGGTGAAATAGACGCGGCGGCCATCGCGGCTGATTTCCACCATCTGCGGGCCGCCGTTCAACGGCTGGCCTGGCTTGGCAGGATGAGATGCACGCCGCACGATCCCGCCAACATGCACGGAGCCCGTCAGCTTGGGATTGAACGGATCGGAGACATCGTACTGGCGCATCTCCCCGGTGCCCCAGCAGGAAGCGTAGAGGAAGCGATCATCTACCGAAAGATTAATGTCGGTCAGCAAAGGCGGCACTGCCTTGAAGCCTTGGAGTAAAGGAGGCAGTTGGCTGGGATCCGCTGGCTCGGCCGGAATCTCGATGATTTTTTTCATTTCAAATTTTTCGTTCACACGATGCCACAACCAGATAGAGCTCGAGAGATCTTTCAGGGACGTGACTACGCCCACGAAGCCAAAGGCCTTGGTCGGATCGTGCGCCGGGCGCAGCTCAAGCACCATCTGCTGCTCCGCGCCCAAGTCCAAAGCCTGGAGGTGACGGCGCTTGCGGAGGTCCCAAATGTGCAGGCTATGGCCGTACTTGCCACCCAGCAGCAGCTCAGGATTTACGCCGTCCTCCACCATATTCGGCGTGCCCCATTCGCTGGTGACGGCAATGTCGTATCCCAGGTGCCACGCGAAATCGTAGCCGAAGTATTGAGAACCGCGATCGACTTCCCACCGGCCGAGAGGCTCAAAATTGTAGTGATCCAGGGCAAAAATTCCGCCCGGGCCATCGCCGCTGGGCGAGCCGAGAGCACTCAGATAGATGCCGTCGGATCCGCAGTGAACGGTGTGAGGACGGCTGTAACCAGTTCTTTCCGCCAAGTCCTTCGGCTCGATCACTTTCACAATCTTTGGCTGCTTCGGATTTTCCTTGGTATCGATGACATGGATGCGTGACGAGCGAAGGCCCGGAACAATCAGATAACGCCTTTCCACGTGCGGGTGGGGAGCGTAGGGGCACAACGCCGAACTGCATGCATTCCAGCCGAAATGGTGGAGCTCATCCCCCACGTTCGGCATATCGACGCGGCCGACGATCTGGCCGTATTTGTCTGATTTGTGATCCACGTCAACCACGACAAGAGCGTCCGGCTGGTTGTTACCGTTGGCGTTCAGCGCGGCTACGTATGCGAGTTTCTCAGCCGGAGCCTGGATCGCAAGTTTGGGGGAGGGATAAAACGTTGGGTCGGTTTTCCACAACATGAGAGAACCTCTTAGCGAAGATTGCCGTCTGAGATCTGCACACCCTGAGGATCGAACGGGTTTCCGACTTGAAACCGAAATAGTCTACTACATAGTCTATTGGCCTTCTGGGGTATGCCTCGCTAAGCCCGGGCAAACTCGCGCGCTACACCAAGTAATAAAGAGGCTGCCGGTCCGCGCTCACTAATTCGTTCTGTCCGCAATGTTTGCAGCTATTCTGTTGCAAAAGCTCATACACATGGCGAACCGCCTTGAGGGTCGCCGAGAACTTCTCGTCTTCCTCCGGGAAGACGCGGTCCTCGGGAAGCCACTCGGCGAAACGCAGATTAGCCATGGCCTTAGCGAACTCCTTGCGTACGCCGCATAACATGACCGTTACGCCGCGCGCCTGCATGTCGTGCAGGAAATGGTCGAAGCGCTCCAGTGACACCATGTCGGGATTTCGCGTCCGTTTGAGACGCAAGACGATGAAACGAATGTTCTCTTCCTTCGTCCGCTGCTTTAGCTGATCGAAGCAACGGTCCAATTCTGGTGCCGCGCCAAAAAATAACTCCCCTTCCAGGTCATATAGGAGCATTGCCGTGCAAGGCGGGTCGTCCCGCAAGCGCTCGCGCACAACGCGTTCGCTGCTGACCACGAGTTCGGACCAGCGCAGGAGTGCGGCACGCGGAACAAACATCAATATGGATAACGCTACGCCGATGAGGATGGAAAATTCGACGCTGATAAAGACGGCCGAGAAGGCGGTAACCAAAACCAAGCCCGCGTCGTAGCGCGAGGCGCGCATCGCATAGCTCAGGCGCTTCCAGTCGATCAGCCTGGCAGCCGTTACCAGAAGCAGTCCGGCCAAAGCCGCTTTGGGGATGTAGCGTGCGAAGGGTGCGAGTGCGACTACCACCAAGGCTACCGTCCCCGCCGCCATGACGCCTGAAACGCGGCTCACGGCGCCTGCCTGGAAGTTAATAGCCGATCGGGTCAGGGAACCGGAACCTGGCAAGCACTGGAAGAATCCGCCGGTGAGATTGGCTAGCCCCTCGGCAAGACACTGGCGGTTGTAATCGAGAGATTGCCGCGTCGTGTTGGCGATGGACTTGGCGATCGCCAATGCTTCAAGAAGTCCGAGGAAAGCGACAGCTAATGCGCTTCCTGACAATTCCTTCACCCACCAGAATTTGATCTCAGGAACATGGGGCAAAGGCAGACTGCGGGGCACACTGCCGACGACGGATATGATCGTCCTGCCGTCGAGCGCGGGCTTCGACCAGCCAAATGCGGCAGCCACGACGGCGGCGACGATCAGGGCCAAGAGCATGTCGAATTGGGGCAGATGATATTTGCGCGCCAATTTTCTCAGCACAACAACAAGGACGATCGTTGCCAATCCGATGCCGAGGGCGCGCGGATTCACATGGCCGCCGCTCAGGGTAAGCCAGAGGCGGTAGAGCACATGCTGCTGTCCGGTGCCGCGGTCGCGGATGCCAGTCAGGTTGCCCAGTTGAGTTAACCCCACGAGCGTGCCGGCGCCGGCCATGAAGCCGATCACGATGGATTCGGAGATGTAGCGCGTCAGATCGCCGAGTTTGAACACAGCAATCAGAATCTGGATGCTGCCGATCATGATCCCCAACAGGAACATGGCCTGGTACGCGTCGAAACGGGCGTCGGGATCAAAGAAGGCGAGCGCGCTGAAAACTACGAGAGAGATCGCATTGGTTGGGCCGTTGATTAAGTGGGACGATGAACCGAAGATCGAGGCCACCAGCGTTACCACAATGGCGGAGTACAGACCGAAGCGCGGATCTACGCCCGCAATGAGGGCATATGCCATTGCCTGGGGCAGCGAGATAGCGGCGACAGTCACGCCTGCGAGCAAATCGTGACGAACGCTTCCCCACGAGTAGTCGAGCTTCATTGTTTTGCCTGCCCCAGTTTCGCCTGCTCCAGATGGACTGCGTCGAAGATGCCGCCGTCAGAAAAAAACTTCTGCTGTGCATCGTCCCAGTCTTTGGCGAGAACGGTAACAGGGAAGAGATCGATCTGCGGAAGCCGGTTCGCGTGCTTCTTCAGTATTTCGGAATTGATCGGCCGGTAGCCGTGTTGGGCGACGGTTTCCTGCGCCTGGTCGGTGAATAGAAACTCGAGGTAGGCCTTGGCATAGGCTTCGGTCTTCCGGCGAGCGACGTTGGCGTCCACCCAAGCAACGCTGGGTTCGGCGCGAATGCTCACGGGCGGATAGACAATCTCAAGATCGCCGCGATATTCCTCTGTTTCCAGCAGAGCTTCGTTCTCCCACGTCAGATGTACGTCCCCGACCTTCTCATGGGTGAAAGTGTTGGTTGCGTCGCGCGCTCCTGTGTCGAAAACGGTCACATGCTGGTAAAGCCGCTCGAGGTATTGCAGAGCCTGCTCTTCTGTTCCGCCGCGGTAGATCACCGAACCCCAGGCGGCCAGCACACTGAGCTTTCCGTTTCCTGAAGTCTTGGGATTGGGCGTGACGACGGAGACTTCAGGACGAACCAGGTCCGGCCAATCTCTGATCGCCTTGGGATTTCCCTTGCGGACGACGAAAACGATGGTTGAAGTGTAGGGCTCGGAATTATCGGGCAAGCGCTGGGACCAACCATCGGCAATCAGACCCCGTTTGTGAAGTACCTCGACATCGGAACGCAGGGCCAGGGTAACGACATCGGCTGTCAGGCCATCAACAACCGCCTGCGCCTGACGCGACGAGCCGCCGTGGGATTGCTGGATGGTCAGCTTCTTGCCAGTCTGCTTGGCGTATTGCGCGATGAACTGGTGATTCAAGTCCTGGAACAGTTCACGGGTCGGATCGTAGGAGACGTTTAGCAGCTGGTTCGAAGTATCCCCTTCGATGTTCCTGATCACGACCAGTGTCACCGCAACCATTACCGCAACGATGGCAAACGCGTTGAGCCAGAGAGTTCGCATGAGTGCATGGTCGATTTTCAGAACCAGGTGCTATCTACGAATGGAGGGTCGGGAGGCATAGTTCTTGCGTGGGCTTGTGCGGAAACCATTCGGGCTTCATCACCAAAGACCGCTGCGTTAGAAGCTTCCGATTCGGCGTCTGCGGGCCATTTGTAGAACCAGTAGAGAATTGCCAGGACAGCAAATGTCCACCACAGCGTCCACGTCTTCTCGATGAAGAGAATCATGGGTTTTGCCCACGCCCCCGATTATCCGGTCCTCGAAAGTCACACTTCGATGAGAACCACGCGCAGTTTACTATATTGTCGATGGAAATAATAGAGATTCATGCAGTTGATGAAAGAATGGAGGTTTTCGGTGCGAAACGGAACAGGTCGGCGAAATGGACAAAGGTTCCCTGTAAGTTACGACCGGATTAGGACTCTAGTTCCGGCGTTTCCGCAGGCTGTGTGCCATAATCGGCGCATTATGGAAACATCGAGCCTCGACTTCTTGTATCTGGAGAGCGATCCGAAGACTCAAGAGCCATCCGCCTGCATTTATCTGAAGGCCGGAAGCCAGCGGCACTATGCCAGCATGAAGGCCGACCGTTTGGTCAGTGCTCCATGCTTCAGTTTTATTGAGCTGGACGCGGAGATCCGGCGATTGCACGCGGAACTCGATGAAATCCGTTCCCGAGCCAAGAAAAAGTTCTACAAGGCGCATGCCGCCGCTGCCGGTTCCTAGTCGGAGCCCTATCCGCTGAAGATGATTGTTGCACCGCGAGGCTCCGCGTTGAACCCAGCCGAACTTGTAATCCGGAATTGCAACGACCTCCCACGCGCCAAATCCTCTCAGATGTGATAAAAATCCACAGGTAGCGAACTAGAGACTTTGGCCTATAATTCGCGCATGGAAACCTCCAACCTGGATCTCATCTTTCTCGACAGTGAACCGAAAACCAAACGTCAGATCGCTCACGTTTGTGTCAAGGCGAGCGGGAGTAAGAGCTACGGCGCCACCAAGGCCGAGGGACTGATCACTACACCCTGCATGAGTTTCCGTGAACTGGATGCAGAAATCCGCAGGCTGCAGACAGAACTCGAAATGATCCGCGCACAGGCCCGCAAGAAATTTGCGAGGGCGCAAGCCGCCGCAGCTTGAGAACCCGCTCACGATTACTTCGGCCGCGCCTTGAGTTTTGTTGTCCGTTGCGTGGAACATCGCAACCCCAAACCGCGGATCTCTTGTAGGGAGGGGCATTGCCGACATTTCCCATTTTATAACTTGACTTCGGATATCTCGAAGCGTTACATCTTCTCAGCAATTCTCGGCCAACTAAATTTTGTGTGTCCAATTCTCGATTGCGGCGGGACACATTGACACTGCGGCAGTTGTGCGTGCCTTCCTGGAATGGGATTCAACTCCCGATCTTCGTGATGCCGGTCACTGATAATGCATCGCACCCTCTCTTACTTTTCCGAAGGCGAGGGTCTTGCATCCTTACAATCGCAATCCCGATCTCTCATCGCATCCGCCAACGAATTCCTTTTGCCATAGAGGAGCTAATCCATGCCTGAGAAAGCTGAAGTCCGTCATACGTTGAGCGAGCAGCAAGCACGCCAGCTCGCGAATGTCACCAAAACCGTTCCCATGATGGAGAGGATCACGCCGCGCTGGCTGGTCAGTTTCCTGTCTTGGGTACCTGTTGAAGCCGGCACTTATCGTGTTAACAAGGTAAAGCCCACGCACCCCGGAACACGGACCATCGAATGCAGCCCCGACGAGGAAGTCGACCTGCCCGAGATCTACGTAGACTACGAAGAGAAGCCGCGAGAGTACACGCTGAACGCCGTCACGACGGTTCTCGATGTGCAAACCCGAATCTCGGATTTGTACCGTAGCCCACATGACCAGATCCGCGAGCAACTGCGTCTGATGATCGAAAAGGTGAAAGAGCGTCAGGAGAATGAGCTGGTCAACAATGCAGAATACGGCCTGATTAACAACGTCGCCCCGGAGTTCAAGGTCAAGACCAGAAAGGGAGCGCCCACGCCAGACGACATGGATGAACTGATCGCCAAGGTTTGGAAGGAACCGTCTTTTTTCCTGGCGCATCCCAGAGCCATTGCGGCTTTCGGGCGCGAATGTACTCGTCGAGGCGTTCCTCCTCCGACGGTCAATCTCTTTGGCTCACAGTTTCTGACGTGGCGTGGCATCCCGCTGGTTCCGTGCGACAAAGTAGCAGTGAAAGCCGAGAAGACCAGCATCCTGCTGTTGCGTACCGGCGAGAAGAAGCAGGGAGTGATCGGGCTATTCCAACCGGGCCTTCCCGGAGAAGTGTCTCCCAGCCTCTCCGTTCGTTTCATGGGCATCAATCACAAAGCGATTGCGTCTTATTTGATCTCCCTCTATTGTTCGGTCGCAGCCCTCACGGACGACGCCATTGGCGTTCTGGAGAACGTAAATGTCGACCAATACCACGAGTACAAGTGAGCGAGCGGCGGTGGACGCCTTGGCACCTGCAAGTGCGGCTGATCGAGTGCAGGATGCACAGAAGTACGAGAAATTGTCCGCCGCTTTTCCTTCACTTCCGGACCCCGCAATGATCGCGAAGCTCGCCAACGAGTTCTTCGCGGGTTTGCCATCACAGCCCGCTGCGCCGGTTTCGCCGCCGGGCAATGCCGACTTTGGTGCGATACCAGCGACTTCTACACCCTCCGGACTGATACCAGAGCTGCCGCGTGAGTTTCTGTCTTTCGGGAGGTCTCAGAGCACTCGGTCAGAGCCAGTTGCTCCGCAATCACCTTCGTCTTTGCCCTTCGGACCTTTGAACGAGGCAGATTTCCGGGCAATCGCCGCCTCGCTCGCAGGTGTGACCGGACTTGCATCGCCTGCCATCGTGCCGCCGGGACTACTGGGTTCGTCGTCCGAAGTTTTAGACGGAACGGACGCCGGGCCTTGGGCCGCAGCGCCCCTGCTTCCGGCGTCAAGCGAAATGTACTCATTCCCATCGATTCCGACCGCGCTTTCGTCGCCTCTGACGGCAACACCGAGCGGGGCCGACATGGCATCGGCACAATCGTTTCCGACAACCGCCGTTACGGTAGCTCCAGGGACTCCAAGTCGGGTGTTTGATCGTTCGAGAGCGGATCCCTTTGCGGCTGGCCCCAACATACCCGCGGCCAACGAGATGTATTCGTTTCCTCGGGCGCCCGGAGTGTCGCTGCCCGGAAGTCCAGAGCCTCCGTTAGGGTCACTCGCAGCTGCGACGACGCAAAGCGTGAGCGGAACTCCTCCCGTGTCGTCACCCACGATTCCGAAGCCGTTGCCGGGATTTTCCTCTTCCGCCGCACCCCAGATTCCAGCCGAGCCTGCGGTTTCGTCCGCTGGCCCCGAACAATCTGCGCCGTTCTCTTCGCCGACGTCATTTCCTTCGGTGAGCAGTCTGTTCTCGTTTCCGGGTGTACCGGGAGTGCAGTCGCCGCCCGGAGTTCCGGTACTACCTTCGTCCACGCCGACTCGAGAGCCGTCCCCGTTAGGGTCACTCGCAGCTGCGACGACGCAAAGCGTGAGCGGAACTCCTCCCGTGTCGTCACCCACGATTCCGAAGCCGTTGCCGGGATTTTCCTCTTCCGCCGCACCCCAGATTCCAGCCGAGCCTGCGGTTTCGTCCGCTGGCCCCGAACAATCTGCGCCGTTCTCTTCGCCGACGTCATTTCCTTCGGTGAGCAGTCTGTTCTCGTTTCCGGGTGTACCGGGAGTGCAGTCGCCGCCCGGAGTTCCGGTACTACCTTCGTCCACGCCGACTCGAGAGCCGTCCGAGCTTGAATCCGCTGGGTTGCCCAGCGTAGCGGGATTCTCGTCGCTTACGCCTCATCTGCCGCCCGTTTCGGAGCCTGCAGTTCCGCGCGGAGGTGCAAAGTCGCCCGAATCCGGAGAATCCTCGGCACTTCGCACGGACAGCATCGAGTCGGTGGAGTTCCGGCCAGACGTCGTCCCTGACTTGGGAACTCCAAAACGTCCGCTCGATCCGCGGTTGATTCGCCAGGATTTTCCAATCCTGCAAGAGCGCGTGCACGGCCGCCAGTTGATCTGGCTTGACAACGCCGCCACGACGCAGAAGCCGAATGCCGTCATCGACCGCTTGTCTTATTTCTATCGGCATGAAAATTCGAATATTCATCGCGCGGCCCACACGCTGGCGGCGCGGGCCACCGATGCCTATGAAAGCGCCCGCGAGAAAACGCGCCGCTTCCTGAATGCGTCCTCGACGCGCGAGATTATTTTTGTCCGCGGCACTACGGAGGGTATCAACCTCATTGCCCAGGCGTGGGGCCGGCGCAATGTTCAGAAGGACGACGAGGTCGTAATCACCTGGCTCGAGCATCACGCCAACATCGTGCCCTGGCAGCAACTGTGTTCGGAAAAGGGAGCGAAATTGCGGGTTGCGCCGGTGAATGATCGCGGCGAAGTGATCCTTGAAGAGTATGAGAGATTGCTGGGACCGCGTACCCGAATTGTTTCATTCAGCCACGTGTCGAATGCGCTCGGTACCATCACTCCTGCTCGAGAGATGGTGGAGATGGCGCATCGGCATGGCGCGCATGTCGTCGTCGATGGTGCGCAAGCTGTCTCCCACATGCGAGCCGATGTGCAGGCACTCGACTGTGACTTCTACGTTTTCTCGGGACACAAGGTCTTTGGTCCCACGGGCATCGGCGCGGTCTATGGAAAACTCGACGTCCTCGAAAATATGCCGCCTTGGCACGGCGGCGGCAACATGATCGTGGACGTTACTTTCGAGAAGACCACCTACCAGAGTGCACCCGCGCGTTTTGAGGCGGGTACGGGAAACATTGCCGATGCAGTCGGACTGGGTGCGGCTCTCGACTATGTGGAACAAGTCGGGATGGAAAACATCGCGGCCTATGAACACGAACTCCTGAACTATGCTACGGCGGGACTGCTTTCGGTTCCCGGTCTGCGCCTCATCGGCACCGCCGGCGAAAAAGCTGGGGTCCTATCGTTCGTGCTCGACGACGTTCGCACCGAAGATGTTGGTGGAGCGCTCAACCGGGAAGGCATTGCGGTGCGCTCCGGACATCACTGTGCTCAACCGATCCTGCGACGCATGGGGGTCGAGAGCAGTGTCCGTCCGTCGCTGGCGCTCTACAACACATGCGAAGAGATCGATGCTCTTGTCGCCGCGTTACTACGGATTCAGGCGGGCCGTGGACATCGGAAGGTATAGTGCCTATTGCCAAACATCAGTGATCGCGGTTGCGTTCGCGCTACTGCCCAGATGCCCTAATCCGTACATGTCTTCAATGGTTCGCAGCACGTTGTAGTGGTTGATCTTCTCCCCATATTTCCCGGGTTTGACCATTGATCCTACAAAGATCGTGGCAATGTGATTGGCGGTCGTTCCCTGATCTTCGTCAAACGTCACAATTAGAAGACTGTTGTTCGTCATGGCCCAGTTCACATACGCCAGCAAATGCGTCTGCAGCCAGCTGTCTCCCTCTTGAATGGTTCCGTTGTGCATATCGTCATCCAGATTCGGAATGACCCACGCCACGGTCGGCAATTTCGAATAGTCCGTCGGAAAACTAGTGAAAGGCTCATTGTCCGCTGTCAGATCTTTGGAGAAATCCGTCCACGGAACATGCTTACGCGCGTACAGTCCCGACGTGCAAACCGTCGATCCGACCGCCGGGAGTCCCTCGGAATAGCCCGTAAACGTTTGTCCGGCCCCATTCAACTCGCTCTCCAGCGATGACACGGAAAATGTGTGAGGGCACGAATCATCCGTGACGCCCTGATTCGATCCGGAGAAAAGATCTAAGTAGTTGGGCTGGCTCGGATGCGCGATTGCAGAGGAATTCGTGAATAATGCTCCCTCTAATGCGAGGGTGTTGATATAAGGAGCCTGCGACGAGCCGATGATTTGCGAGTACCCGTGGTTCTCCTCGATCACTACGACCAAGTGTGCCGGACTCGGTACCGACGCAGCCGTGCTTTGCGCTGCAACACTCGAGGCTAGCGCCAAAGCCGTCAAAATAAAGAACGGAACTTGTTTCACAGAAATATGCATAGACACATCCTGAGGGGGGGAATTGAGTGTCGGAGCGGAACGACGGCCCTTTCCGAACGATAACTCTTATCAACACTACCGAAAAGCGACTGTGGAAATAGTTAGGGCCTCCCACTCCATCAACGACAACGAATGTCTTCCAGTATCGCCGACCTTATGCTACTATGTCCATGAGCTTAGTAGTGTATATCGACCCTCCCCCGTCTAACTTCAAGGTTCGCACGGGATACCTCTCATGGCACTGTCGGTGGTTTCCAATCCGCTCATCAGTTTTCCGGCGCCGGTTGCGATGCCCCTGGCCTCACGCGCGACGGCCCTTGTTTTTGAAGACCTCCGATCGAAGGCCCTGCTGGAAAGAATTCATCTTATCGGTCCCAGTTCGGCGAATGTGCTCGTCACGGGAGAGACAGGGACGGGCAAGGAACTCATTGCCAGGCACCTGCACGCATTGAGTTCGCGAGCCGATGGGCCTTTCCTGGCAATAAATTGTGGAGCTTTTTCCGAGAGCCTGGTCGAGAGTGAACTGTTTGGTCATGAACGCGGCTCGTTTACAGGAGCGAGCGTTGCCCGAGCAGGCTGGTTCGAGGCGGCCCGTGGAGGAACACTCTTCCTGGACGAAATCGGAGATCTTCCGTTCCCGATGCAAGTGAAGTTGTTGCGCGTTCTGCAAGAACGGCAGGTGGTTCGGCTTGGGTCTCGTACTCCGGTTGCGATCGACGTCCGCGTCGTCGCGGCAACGAACGTGAACCTGGAAGACGCAGTAGCGGCGGGGCGTTTCCGAGAGGACCTTTACTATCGCCTCCAGGTTGCCACGCTCCATATCCCCGCGTTACGTGAACGTCCTGGGGACATTCTTCCATTGGCACAGCATTTTCTGGGGATCTATGGTCAGCGTTTGGGTCTGAAAAATCCGCAATTGAGCGCGGAAGCGATTGAGATACTTACCAACCATTCATGGCCCGGCAATATTCGCGAGTTGGAAAACGTAATTCATCACGCACTTTTGGTCTGCAAAGAGAACGCGGTGAGGACCGAGGATCTGCGTCTCTCGCCGCTGAAAACCAAGTCTAGTAATCCCGATTCAGCGGCCCCAGACCGAGAGCTTCGCAATGCTTTGTTCTCGCTGTTCGAAAAAGAGCCCGACAATCTGTACGCCTCGATCGAAGCGTCTGTCATCAAGGCTGCTTATGAATTCTGCGATCGCAACCAACTACAGACAGCGAAGCTGCTAGGCATAAGCCGGAACATTGTCCGCGCCAGACTGATCCAGTACGGAGAATTGTCCAAGGGCCGGTAACCTCCGCCATCCAGTTGCCGTCTATTCCGCGATGCCCACCTTAGACTGTGTCGCGACTTCAGGGGCGAAGAATTCATCCATGATCTGCTTGCGAACCACGACAAAATCTTCCCCGGTGCGTTCGCGGGGACGCCGCAATCCGACGGGCACGATTTCGCGAATCGTTCCCGGCTGAGGAGACATCACGACAACGCGATCTGCGAGATACACCGCTTCCTCGATGTCATGTGTGACGAGGACAACGGTTGTTTTCTCAGCTTGCCAGAGGCGCAGCAGTTCCCGTTGCAGCCGGACGCGAGTGAGGGCGTCCAGAGATGCGAAGGGCTCATCGAGCAGGAGAACTTCGGGGCAACCCGCGAGCGCGCGAGCCAGGGCCACCCGCTGGGACATTCCGCCAGACAGACGGCGAGGATATTCGTGCTCAAAATCATCCAGCCCAACCAGATTGATGTAGTGGCGAGTTTTCTTGATTCGTTCTTCCCGAGGTGTGGGGGCGAGTCCAAATGCCACGTTGTCGTGCACTGTCAGCCAGGGAAGAAGGCGATGCTCCTGGAAGACTACTCCTCGATCCAAACCAGGAGCTTTCACCGGCTCTCCGTCCAGTGAAACTCGTCCCTCATAATCGGTTTCCAAACCTGCGATGATTCGCAGCAAGGTGGTCTTGCCACAACCACTCCCGCCAACGATGCAAACGAACTCTCCCGGATCGATCGCGATCGCGACATCTTGCAGAACGATCAGTTTTCCCTGAGGACTATCGAAGGTTTTCCGGTCGATACGAATCTCAAGGCTTCCACCGGGCGAAGGAGATCGGTTCTGCATAATTCTTCGCACGTCGCTGTCGGCTGAGTCAGTAGTTTCCAATGAAGGCGATGAGAATTGCATGATGTGAGCTAGTGCGCTCTCTGACCCAGAGCTGTAGCTCCGGCTGCGCTCGCGATCCAATCTGTGACTTTGCCGCAAACAGCAAAGAGGATGATGCTGGCTAAGATGATCGCAGCGCGCCCTGTCATTTGGCCGTCGACCATCAGGTAGCCGATGCCACTGCTCGCGCCCAAGAGTTCTGCCGCGACAACAAACATCCATGCCAAGCCCAGTCCGCTGCGAAGGCCAACGATATATTCCGGCAAGACCGCGGGAAGAACCAGCCTTCGAATCATTTCAAAACTATTCAGGCGATACAGCCTACCCACCTCGAGCAGCTTAGGATCAACGTGACGAATCGCGACAGAAAGATTCAGATACACGGGGAAGAACGCGCCCAGCGAAATGAGTGCGATTTTTGAGGTCTCTTGAATTCCCAGCCATAGGAGAAAGAGCGGAACCCAAGCGATCGAGGGAACACTTCGTAAAGACTGCAGCAGAGGATCAAGCAGTTTACGAGCGATCCTCACATAGCCCGTAAGCGCCCCCAGCAATGTTCCTGCCGCAGCTCCAATCAGGAATCCTGCTAGCACTCGGGCTAGCGTTATGCCGACGTGCTTCCACAACTCGCCGGCTACGCCCAATTCGTAGATCGTCCGGGCGACCGAAGTTGGCGCGGGAAGCCAATTCGGCGGCAGAACTCCGGCTCTTGCCAGCACTTCCCACAAGATGAGGCTACCTACCGGTGCAATCCAGCCGAGCAGCCAGTCCGGGAAGACGACCACCCACCTCTTCCGGCTGCGAAGGGGATCACGCGCAACCTCCCCTGTGGTTTTCCAGGGAAGCCCGCGATTTTGCCCGGCAGTACTCATTTCTGAGCCAGGTTTTTGTTGGCCAAATCTCGCGCGTATTGCGGATCCACGAGATTGGCAACTGTGGCGCTCACGTCGACGCTGCTGCTGATGACATTGTTCTGTTTCAGCACATCGCCGCTCGCGGCAATCACTTTTTTCTGGTCGTCTCCGATCGCGGAGTTGCTCAAGTCGGTGCGTTGCAGAACCTTGGTGACGACGGCATCGTCGAGCTTCGCCGTGGCACCGAACAAATGACGGAATTCGTCTGGGTTCTGAATCGCCCACAGCAGCGCCCTTTCATACGCTGCGAGGACACGTTTTACATATTCGGGATGCAGCTGCGCAAACTCTTCGCGCACATCGAGCACACCGTAGCTGTTGAAGTTCACATTTCGATAGAACAATCGCGATCCCCGCTGTATCTCGGTCTGGGCCATCATCGGATCCAGCCCGGCCCACGCGTCAACGTCGCCTTTTTCCAGAGCAATCCTTCCATCTGGATGCTGGAGGACAACCATCTGAATGTCTTTCTCGCTGAGTCCTGCCTCATGAAGCGCGCGCAGCAGAAATATGTGCGGGTCGGTTCCGCGGGTCACGGCGACCTTCTTGCCTTTCAGATCCTCGATCTTTTGGATCGGGCTGTCCTTTCGAACCACCAGGGCCGTCCACTCGGGACGAGAGTAAACGTAGATAGCTTTGATCGGATTGCCATTCGCCTTTCCGATCAGGGCCGCGGCTCCAGCGGTCGAGCCAAAGTCAACGCTCTTGCTGTTGAGCAATTCCAATGCTTTGTTGCTTCCAAGACTTTGGGTCCACTCAACAGCAATCCCATCGCTCGCGAGATCCTGCTCGAGGAAGCCTTTGTTCTTCAGGACCAGGCTGACCGGGTTGTAGTAGGCATAGTCGAGCCTGATGACCTTCGGCTTTGCGCTAGTCCTACCGCAACTCGTCCCGATCACGGCCGTAATCGCAAGCATCACGGTCAACAAAATAGAAGAGTTGTTTCGCGTCAAAGGTTTCTCCTTTGCATTCGATCTGAGTCGATCATCCACTAGCTCTGCTGCAGAGTCTGCGCTTGGACGCTGGGCACCGTTGGCGCGTATTCGTTGGCAACCAGTTCTCCGAAGGGTCCGGTGACGTTTCCTGACGGCGCAACCGATGCCGAAGAAATCGGCAGATGAGGGAATAGCAAGTCGGCAACGCGATACGCCTCTTCCAGGTGTGGATACCCAGATAAAATGAAAGTTTCAATTCCAAGGTCGGCGTATTCGCGCATCCTCTGAGCCACAGTGGCGGGGTCACCCACGAGGGCAGTTCCGGCGCCTCCGCGAACCAACCCAACGCCTGCCCACAGATTCGGACTGACTTCCAGCTTGTCACGGCTTCCACTGTGCAGCTGCGCCATGCGGCGCTGGCCTTCGGAATCGAAATTTGCAAATGTTTTCTGCGCCTTCGCGATTGTCTCGTCGTCGAGATAGCGGATCAGATCATCGGCTGCGTTCCAGGCTTCCTTTTCAGTCTCGCGCACGATGACATGCAACCGAATTCCAAACCTTACGGAACGTCCCTGCTCAGCTGCGAGGCGCCGGACGGCGTTGATTTTCTCTTCGACTTGTTGCGGCGGCTCGCCCCATGTGAGATACACATCGACCTGCTTCGCCGCCAAGTCGTACGCCACCTTGGAAGACCCTCCGAAATACAGTGGCGGATGCGGTTTCTGTACCGCCGGATAAAGCACCTTGGCCTTCTCCACGCGCAGATGTTTCCCGTGTAAAGAGATCGCTCTGCCCGCAACCGCTTCGCGCCAGACCTGGAGGAATTCTTCGGTGACCTCATACCGCTCGTCGTGAGACAAAAACACACCATCCCCGACCGCTTCGGCGGGGTCGCCGCCAGTGACGACATTGATCAGCAACCGGCCATTGGAAAGACGATCGAAGGTCGCCGCCATTCGGGCGGCTGCGGTCGGCGAGGTTATGCCAGGACGAATCGCGACCATGAACTTCAGCTTCGTTGTCACTGGCACGAGCGTCGAAGCAACCACCCAGGCGTCTTCGCAAGACTTGCCTGTGGGGAGCAACACGCCTTGAAAGCCAAGTTCATCGGCTGCTTGAGCGATTTGCTTCAGATAGCCGTAGCTGACGCTGCGTGCCTGCTCCGCGCTTCCCAGATAACGGCCATCGCCATGAGTCGGTAAAAACCAGAAAACTTCCATAATTGCGACCCCTTCTTGTAGTACGAACCCAAAAGGAGTTTGGCAATTCTCGTGCCAAGACAACGGTGTGCCGATACTGCTCAATTTGTTGTTTTCACGGGGTTACGGTAAGAGGACAGGGCGCAAGCCCAGCATTGACTGTTGCTGGAGCAACACCGATTCAGCACCGCTGCTGCTGGAGCAGCAATTCGACGCCAGAGCTAGTTCGGCCTTAGGAAGAATGGAGGGCTGTCGTGCTTTCAGAAATGAGTGAAACAGCGACTGCTGCACCGCATCGTCAACATGCCTTCGAAATTGCCGATCAGTTGTCACAAGCGTTCGTTCAAACCGCGGTCGAACGGGATCGACGCGGAGGCACGGCAAAAGCTGAGCGGGACCTGTTACGTGCCAGCGGTCTCCTCAATCTGATCATTCCATCCAGTCTCGGTGGTTGGGGTATGGATTGGGCCGACACGATGAAGTTGATACGGGTCCTTGCCCGCGTGGATAGCTCCATCGCACATTTATTCGGCTTTCAACACCTGATGCTCGCGTCGGTTTCGCTCTATGGATCCTCATCGCAGACCGAGTGGCTGTTCTCGGAAACGGTTCGTAACAGATGGTTTTGGGGAAATGCCCTGAACCCGCTTGACCGGCGCACCAGCCTTTCTCCCAATCAGGATGCCGGCTACTACATCAATGGCCGCAAGAGTTTCTGTTCTGGCGCGGTGGATTCCGACATGTTAATCGTCTCCGGAATTCGCGTCGAAGATCAGAAATTCATGGTGGCGGCCATTCCATCCGACCGCACGGGAATTTGCATCCACGAAGACTGGGACAGCATCGGGCAGCGGCAAACCGACAGCGGTACTGTCGAGTTCCGCGAAGTTCGGGCTGCGCACGAGGAGTTCCTGAAGACGCCCGGTCCACTCGGCAGCAACAGATCGTCTCTGCGTTCCTGTATCGCGCAGCTCATACTCAGCAACATTTTCCTCGGCCTCGCTGAGGGCGCGCTGGCTGAAGCCCGCGACTACACACTCGCTCAAACGCGTCCGTGGGCTAATTCCTCAGGAATCGATGCTGCCACCGAGGATCCTTACATCCTCGCAAAGTACGGTCATTTCTTCGTCAATCTCCAGGGAGCTCAGGCCCTTACAGATATTGCCGGAGAATCTCTTCAGCGCGCCTGGGAGAGCGGAGATGCCATCACCGAAGGTCAGCGCGGCAAGTGCGCATTGGATGTTGCCGCGTCAAAGGTGATTACCACGAAGACGGGACTCGAAATCACCAGCCAGATGTTCGAAGTGATGGGAGCGAGGGCGACTGCCGGGCCCGCTCGACTGGACCGCTACTGGCGGAACTTGCGCACTCACACGCTGCACGATCCAGTCGACCACAAGATTCGTGAATTGGGAGATTGGGCGTTGAATCATCAGCTTCCCAAGCCAACCTTTTATTCCTGAGAAAGCGACGACGGACGGTGGCTGAACATGATAAACGATTCTAGGCGAACAAGAATCCGGACTACTGTATTGATCGCGATGATGGTCCTTGTGCTTACGGCATTGCTCGCGTCTGCACAAAAAGCAGTTCCCTCGGACCACGTGATCCGGATCGGCTATCAGAAATACGGCACGCTCGTGTTGCTGAAGGCCCGAGGCTCGCTCGAGAAACGGCTGGCGCTCCTGCACGTCGAAGTTCAGTGGACCGAGTTTCCCGCCGGGCCGCAGTTGCTGGAAGGGCTGAATGTGGGAAGCGTCGATTTTGGAACGGTCGGAGAAGCACCACCTATTTTTGCCCAGGCTGCCGGAGCTGATCTCGTGTACGTCGGCAACGAACCACCGGCGTCTGCCGCCGAGGCCATCGTAGTTCCGGCAACTTCGCCGATCAAAAGCGTAAGCGAACTCAAAGGTAAGAAAGTCGCCCTGAACAAAGGTTCGAATGTTCACTATTTGCTGGTGAAGCTATTGGAGCAGGCGAAATTGAAGTACAGCGACATCGACACCATATATCTGACTCCGGCGGATGCACGTGCCGCCTTCGAGCGAGGCAGCGTGGACGCGTGGGTGATCTGGGAACCATTTCTGGCTGCGGCCCAACGACAAACTGGGGCCCGGATCGTTGCCGATGGTCAGGGGGTGGTGAGCAACCACCAATTCTTTCTTGCCGCGCGCGCTTACGCGCAGAAGCGACCCGATGTGGTTTCAATCGCGCTGGAAGAAATATCAGCGATTGATGAATGGGCAAAGACACACACGAGTCAGGCCGCCGCACTACTCCAGCCACAAATCGGATTGGATCAACCGACGCTCGAACTGGCGCTTTCGCGCGGAGGCTATGGCGTAAAGCCCGTGAATGACGCCGTGATGCTGGAGCAGCAGCAAATCGCGGATGCCTTTTACGATCTCAAGCTGATTCCTAAACACATCAATGTCCGCGACGCCACGATCCCGGAAACTCGCGCGCAAGTGAAGCCATAGCCGGAGGAGCAATGCCTGGAGTTCGCCAACAATCTTCAAGCACCAGCCAAACGGGGATGCGCGCTGTTGCCGGGCGAGCCCTGCCGTGGGCAGTACCGGTTCTTTTGTTGTTCCTATGGCAATGGGCATCTTCGGCAGGACTGCTACCTCCGCGTTTTCTCCCGGCTCCGCGGGCGGTACTTAGCGCGTTCGTGACTCTCGCTGCTTCGGGCGAACTCTGGACTCATGTGCGAGTCAGCACGTTGAGAGCTTTCTCGGGTTTTGTCGTTGGTGGCGGACTGGGTCTCGTGTTGGGCCTGCTCACAGGGTCTCTGCGCTGGGCCGAGACTCTCCTCGACACAACCCTCCAGATGATCCGCAACATTCCCCCGCTAGCCCTGATCCCTCTAGTGATTCTGTGGTTCGGCATCGATGAGACCGCCAAGCTCTTTCTCGTCGCGCTGGGCGTCTTTTTCCCCGTGTACATCAATACTTTCCATGGCATTCAATCGGTTGATCGCGGTCTGCTCGAAATGGGCAGAAGCTATGGACTCTCAGGCTGGCGCTTGTACCGGGAGATCATTCTTCCCGGAGCTCTGCCTTCGATTCTTGTGGGTGTGCGTTTTTCGCTGGGATTTATGTGGGTAATTCTGATCGTAGCGGAGACGATCTCAGCTCGATCCGGCATCGGGTATATGACCATGAATGCACGCGAGTTCATGCAGACAGATGTGATGGTTGTAGGAATCCTCTTGTACGCGTTGCTAGGGAAACTCGCCGATCTTCTGGCGAGAGGTTTGGAACGCTATTGGCTGCGTTGGCACGCGGCCTACCAGACGGTGCGATAGGAGACTATGTCGATTACCTTTTCCTCTCGATCGGTGCCAACATCGCAATGGGTGAGTGAACATGATCTCCGTACTCGGGGCGTATCCCTGTCAATCAGTGACGTGTGTATCGCCCTGGGCGGACGAACCGTGCTCGAACACTTTGATATCGAGATCCCCGGCGGCGAATTTGTAGCGATTGTTGGTCGCAGCGGTTGCGGCAAGAGCACACTATTGCGGTCCATTGTAGGTTTAGAAACTCCCCATGCGGGAAGCATTACCCTGGGATCCACGGCGGCCGAATCGGTGAAACCCGACGTCCGCATCATGTTCCAGGATTCCCGCCTGCTGCCTTGGAAACGAATTCTCCCCAACGTAACGCTCGGGCTCGACTCTTCTCGAATGGCTGATGCGCAGAATGTTCTTGCGCAGGTCGGATTGGCAGAGAGGGCGAATGACTGGCCCGCGAGATTGTCTGGAGGTCAACGCCAGAGAGTGGCTTTAGCGCGAGCACTCGTACATGACCCGTCTTTGCTGCTTCTCGACGAACCGCTCGGCGCTCTCGATGCTCTCACCCGAATTGAGATGCAGCAATTGATCGAAGACATCTGGCGCGACCGGAGTTTCACGGCATTGCTGGTGACCCATGACGTCGCTGAAGCAATCACTTTGGCTGATCGCGTGATTTTGATCGAAGGAGGCCGGGTGGCTCTCGACGAAGACGTCAACTTACCTCGTCCTCGAACCCGCGGCAGCGCTCGTTTCGCCGCGCTCGAAGAACGCATTCTAAGCCGCGTGCTCCAAGGCAGGTCTATGACTCGAACGAACCCTTTCCCGCCCGCCAGGAGTGTCGATGCCCAATGAGGCCGCACTTCCGCCCGACGTCGTGGAGGAGCTCATTACGACGCGATATCCGCTGCATCCTTTGCTCGCGCAACGTCGCAGCCTGAGGGCCTTTGCATCCAGACTCGTTGATTCCGATACCTTGGGAAGTCTGTTCGAGGCGGCACGATGGACGCCATCGTCGATGAACGAGCAGCCCTGGAGTTTTATCGTCGCGACCCAGCAAAATGAGGAGGCCTTCCAGTGCCTTCTTGGATGCCTTTTGGAATTTAATGTCCGGTGGGCACGGAACGCGCCGGTGCTGCTGTTATCCATC
Source organism: uncultured Acidobacteriota bacterium (assembly GCA_963700225.1). Lineage (GTDB taxonomy): Bacteria > Acidobacteriota > Terriglobia > Terriglobales > Acidobacteriaceae > Sulfotelmatobacter. Next base: position 1,283,095 of record CAVOWU010000002.1, on the reverse strand, counting down.
GCCCGGTTGACTTTCGCCTCCAATGGAGAGATCAATCGCCATGCTTTCCATGATGTTGGTCAGGCGATTGCGAATCTTACGTTCCAGGCGAATGCCTCTGGATTGGCAGTGTGTCAGATGGCCGGATTCGATATTCAAAAAGCACGAGAAACGTACTCGATCCCTGAAGACCACGAACCGATAACTGTTTCTGCCATCGGGTACCCTGGCGATCCCGCAACGCTTTCTGAAAGGTTGCGACAAAAGCAACTGACTCCGCAGAAGCGAAACCGTCTTGACGATTTCGTGTTCGAAGGCAATTGGAGGCAGCCAGCCCACAGCCTTCTGAGACCCATAAATGAGTAGCTAAGCCGACCAGGTTTAGTCCCGCTCTTCGGTATACAGCCTGTTGGTCGGCTGAGTAAACATCTCGATGTATAGGAAAAACAAAAATCCGTTTCAAGCAGACCGATGCAATAACCACAATGAGGTTGGGATCGCAAACTTTCGCACGATCACCGGTTTATTGAGGCAGCACTGGTGCGCCGAGGCCGAACCTTAGTCTTGCTCTTCGGTAGAGCACCTGTTGGTCGGCTGAGCAAAAATCTCGGTGGTCGTGAGAATATCCAGGCACATTCCGACAGGGAACCGATGCTTGAACTCTGATTCTGTATCGTCTGTGTCTTCTCGATGAATCTGAAGGGTTTCTAGAAGTAGATTAGTTTCAATGCCCTGAATTCCGTTTGTCTGGACCTCCGCGAATTGGCCATCATTGTAGTGGACTTCACCTTCGATCCACTTTCGAACAAAGTGTAATCCTCGCTCCATAAAAATCCTCCTCCGCGTCTCTTATTCTTCGAAGTTCTTGTTGGCTCCGTACAATTGTTCAAGCGGGTTCCAGTTGTCGGCGACCGACTCTACGCATAAGTTGGCCAGAACTGTCCAAGAGAGGATCGATACCGAACGTCTTTCGACGCAACCATCTCCAACTCAGCCTGGGAGGATGCGGCCGTTTTCGTTGATTCAGCAAGACAAACAAGGCGGCCCATGTTCGGTGTTTGGATCGCGGAGAAAGCAGTCCAAAATATCGCATCGCATGCCGACCGCGATCAGGAACATGTGGCATCAGAAGGCTGACGAATTCCTCATTTGTGTAGCATTTGTTAACGAACTGCTTATTTCTAGTGTCCTTCGCCACGTAGTCGACCTGATGACTCCCCTTCCTTGTCATTCGGTGCTGCGCGATTGGCGGTCGTCGAATATATCGGCCGTCATGCCGCAACCGATACACCTTTGATCCGGCCCGGCTAATAAAAATGTTCCATGGCCGCCGAAACTGTGTTCCGCAAAGGTTCCGCATCTCCTCAACCGAGAGGTTGGATCGGAGCACGTTTCGCTTGTGCGCTTCTGCCAGAAAGGCTATCAACGCGTAACGCCAGGCCCGCATCAATTCCTCTTTGTCGAACCTGACGCGGTGTATCCAGCAGCTATTCGATTCGTTCAAGCCTCCGGCTGAAACCATAACGTGCAGATGAGGGACGAAAGTGAGGAATCCGCCAAACGTTTGCTGTACAACAAGAACGAGCAAACGCACGCCCCACCGAGCCTTCGCCCACTGCATGATTGCCTCTGCGCCCATAGCTGGGACACCATAAAGCACCTGCCTGTTTTGCTGAAGAATCGACCGGAACTCCATCGGGATCGTCAGAGTGATTCCGATGTAGGGGACGTCGGGCAGAGTGGTCTCCAAGTCCCTATGCCAGACTTCTGTAGCCCGCTGGCCACAACTTGCGCAGAATCTGGATTTGCAGGTATGGAAAACCAGTTTCGACTCGGTCTTTGAAGCATAAATCTCGGCGCCAAGCACCAGAGTGCCGCAATTAATGATCTTTGAGAAGTTTTCACGAATGTGCGCCGGTGTGCCCGCATGGTCCCAGTAAGCGCGGGTCTCAAGCAAAATCTGTTTGATTGGATTCTCAGCCATTACTTAGTAAAAGCCTCCCGCGGCCGTGAAAGAGCGGACATCAGCTCTTGGGTCACAAATATTGCTCTGCCCGGCCCGCCCACGATTTTGACTTCCACGGAATCAAGTTCCCTGGAGGCTTCAGGAGCAACCTCTTTTAAGCCACGTGCCATTGCCATCAGATCGGAAAGTCGGAAAATGCGAGGATTGGATTGCGAATTATCAAGGCTCGCTAATTCAGCCACGGACTGCTGAGCCTTCTTCCTTATGCCACGCTTGATCCTGGTAAGCCTCAGATGTTCTTGCTGTTTTCTATCTGGCTCATGGCTCCACTTGTCTGCAAGGTTGATCGAGATTTCATCTGTTCTCGCTGCTTCCTTTATCGCCGAACACGCATGCGTCAGAATGTGTTTTACCTTATGGACATTACCGACCGAAACCTGCGCAACTCGGGCAATTTCTGTTCTCGAATTAACCTTTTCAGCCGTTGTCAACTTTGACAAACCCTTGAACCTCCCGCCATCCCGAAGATTCATCCGAGCCTTATCTTTGAAGTAAGGTTCCAGATCAAGTGCGAGTTCGATCCGAATGAAATCCGTCAGACCTTGAAATCGGCGGTGCCTTCGGATCAGTTCTTCGAGCGCTTGCTCTGACGTCCCTTCGTACTCAAAGCAGATCAGTGTTGGTCGGCCCTTCCGCTTTGCAAGTTCCCAGCGGGCATATCCGTCAATAACGCAGTTGTCTTGCGTAATAAAGATCGGGTGCGAGAATCCGGCTTCACCTTGCTCCTCCAACGCAGCCAGCTTGAAGGGTGGTACCGACAGATTGTGGCGAGCGTAGCTGGGATGGGGCCTGAGTTCACTCACAGACCGAGTGACAAGCCGACTTGCTACAGACTCGGCTCTAGGTTCAAGTCCTGTTGGGAGAGGTGCATATTCAGGTGCATACGCATTTGCCGAACAATCTGATTCTGCCCGACTGAGCTCACTTGAGGTGACCGTAAATGATTCATTCCGCGCAATAGGTGTGGGACGGGTTGAATTTGCTAAACCGTTGTACGGGCTAACACCTGTACCGAGGGTTCGAATCCCTCCCTCTCCGCCAGACAGTCTGGACTGCAGAGACTTTCCGCGTCAGTTTTCCCCGCAAGCTATATTCTGGAAACAGAAGTTGAGGACAAACGTTCCGTGGGCTCAAGCCGGGTGACAGAGATCTTTGTCAAGCGGCAAGGCCAGTAGACCAATCCAGGTTGGCACACCGACGAAGAAAGGTGAGTGATCTAACTGTCGCCGATGCGCAATAACTTCATCCACCCTTCAACGGGCGAGCGCAAGCGGAAAAGCACGACGCGGGAGACGGTGCGGATTCGGGAAGCAAGGTGGGGAGAACAGCGTTGATAGTGCGGTGCGGGACGTTCGGCGCGAGTTGTTACTAACGGCGGGTTGCGCCTAGTGACCAGCGTTCGACGAAAAGCCGTACTCGTTACTCCCAGCGTTGAAGACCGGGGTGAGGAAAGCCTTTGTGTTGTTCAGAATGCTTTGCTGTCCGGCGAAGGCCGCCACGATTCCAGCCCATCTGCACCCGCGGCCAGCATTCCCAGGGCTGCACCCTTCGGTTGCGGCGATGTTTGTTCGGCGTCAATATTCTCTGCGTCGGCACTTGACAGGCCGGCTTTTAGGGTCTTGTTCGCAATCGTCTCGTAGCCGTATTCCGTAATCGTCGCGGCGAGGGAACCCTTAGAGCTCGTGACCTTGACACGAATCCATCCGTAGTGCGTGGCTCCATCGATCTTGAATTTGACTCCCAGGTAGCGATTTGGGTGATTTTCTCCCCACTTGCCGTGCAAGCTGCGGGTGTACGTTCCGCGAGACTTATTGCTGCGGAGAAACGAGGATTCCATCAGGGTCGCCGAGAAGTGCGCCGAGGGACCAATCTTCGCTCCCTGCAATAGACAGGAAGCATCTTGCCCGGTACCTTTCACCCCTCCTCCGTCTAGCCCCTTCACGTCTAAGAAACGCAAATAGTAGCCAGTAGAGAAATTGGAATAGCTCAACCTGAATGAGAAATCGTTCACTCCATCATTGTTCAAGTCGAGGTAAACCGGACAGTTGCACTGAGGAATTAAAATGTTCGCGTGAGTGATCACAACCTTGCCCGCCGCAGGTGTTGCCATGGCGAGGACGCCTACGCCGGCAGCTGCGGCGGCGATCGAATATTGCTTCACAAACGAGTCGAGGCTGTCGGTGACCGTAGTACGGATTGGACGACGATTGCGTGACATGTCTGACCTCGGAAATTGAATTGATCGACATGGCCCGAGCAAATTGTTCTTGGCCCGCCAAGAACCGTTCTCTGCTCACTTGGTGGTGGCGCCGTAGATAACGCCGTTCAACGATGAAGTCATAACCTGCACACCAAACCTGCTTGCGCGAACGGAAGGAGTGTACACCCAACACTGGGAAATGCAAGCCTTGAGTAACCGGATGCCGCCGTTTTCAGTTGCACTGCCACAACTGCTTCCAACCTTCACCTGCCGTTTAGCTGCCACTGCAACTGCACCATGTACCCAAGCGAACTTTTTGTGTCCCCAGATACCTGTTGTTTTCCAACACGAATCTGGCTATACTCCCTGTAGGGAACCAAAAGGTATCGACAATGAAGACAAGAGCGGACATTCAACAAGGCACATTGGCATTGATGGTTCTGAAAACGCTGGACGCGCTCGGGCAACTGCACGGATACGGAATCGCGCGGCGGATCGAGCAGATCAGCGGGGACCAGCTGGCTTTGAACCAGGGAACCCTGTACCCCTTGCTGCTACGGCTGGAGCAGGAGGGCGCCATCGAATCGGACTGGGGGCCATCAGAAAACAATCGTCGCGCTCGCTTTTATCGCCTCACCCGCGCCGGGAGAAAGCAGTTGCAGACTGAACTCCGCGACTGGCAGCAAACGGCGGACATCATTGCACGGTTCCTTTCGATCGAGGCGGAGACACGGTCATGAGGCTGCTGAAACGGTTACTCGCCCGCCTGCGCAACCTGGCATCGCGCCAGAGCGACGACCAGAGGTTTCTGGAGGAGATGGAAGAGCATCTTTCGCGCCAGACAGAAGAGCACCTTCGATCCGGGATGACGCCTGGCGAAGCGCGCCGTCAGGCTGTATTGAAATTCGGTGCGGTGGAAGCAATTCGGGAACAATACCATGCCGAGAAGAGGCTGCCATTCGTCGAAAGCGTTGTCCAGGATGTGCGCTATTCCTTGCGCATCCTGCTCAAGAGCTGGGGATTCACATCGATTGCGGCCATCTCGCTGGCGCTGGCTATCGGCGCCAACACCACCATTTTTTCGGTCATGAAGCGCCTGCTTCTCGACCGGCTCGACGTACCCCATGGCGAGCAACTCCGCCTCCTCCATTGGCACGGAGACAAGCATACGGCGGTCTCAAACATCTGGGGGATCCCGGACAACGTGCCGGAAGGAATCGGCGCGGCATCATTCTCCTATCCCGCATATGAACAACTTCGAAGCGATAACCATGTGCTCGAAGACCTTTTCGCGTTCAAGGGCGTGGGGAGGATGAATGCAACGCTTGATGGCAATGCACAGATCCTGCAGGGCGAATTGGTCAGCGGAAACTATTTTGATCAGCTTCAGGCGCGGCCGCAACTCGGTCGCCCCATTCTCGCCGACGACGACAGGATCGGAGCGCCGATCGTCGCTCTGATCAGTGCAGAACTATGGCAACGAGAGTTCGGATCTTCCTCGCTGGTTCTGGGCCGCACAATCAAAATCAACATGGTGCCAGTCACGATTGTCGGCGTCGCGCCTCCGGGGTTCACGGGCGCCAAGAGCGTGCAGTCAAGCCCAGACATCTTTCTTCCCCTGAGTTCGCAGCCGCTGGTCGAGCCACGCGGCAAGAATGGGTCGCTGCTTGGTGCATCGAGCCCGCAGGTGTGGTGGTTGAACATCATGGGACGTACCAAGGCCGGTATTGCGGATGTAACCGCGCAGGCCGCGCTGGATACATCACTCTCCGCGGTCGTGCGTTCAACGTTGCACCCGGACGCGAACACCACCATTCCCCGACTGGACGTGCAGGACGGCAGCCGCGGATTGTTCCTTTCGAAGCAGATGTTCGCGAAGCCGCTCGAAGTGCTGATGGCAGTCGTCGGTCTCGTGCTTCTCCTCGCCTGCTCCAACATCGCAAGCCTGCTGTTTGCGCGGTCGATGGCGAGGCAACGGGAAGTTGCCTTGCGGCTTGCGCTCGGAGCAGGACGTGCTCGCGTGTTGCGCGGCGCGCTCACGGAGAGTCTATTGCTCTCCGCCCTCGGAGGAGCTCTCGGCGTCGCCCTGGCTTTTGCCGGCTGCCGCGCCTTGCCAACCCTGCTGGCGAATCCCTGGGAGACGTCACAATTCGGAATGCCGCTCGACTTCACGGTGCTGGCATTCACCGCGAGCGTCACACTGCTGAGTGGGTTGCTCTTCGGCACAGTGCCGGCATGGATCGCAACCAGGAGTGATGCTGGGGCCTGCCTGAAGGCCACCGGGCCAGGCAGCACGCGACGGCGCAAGGGTTTTTCCGGCAAGATGATCGTCAGCTTCCAGGTTATGTTGTCGACATTGCTGGTGGCGGGGGCCCTCCTCTTTGTGGGAACGCTCTTCCAACTCGCCCACATCAATCCCGGATTCCGCACGGATCATCTCGTGTTGTTTGCGATTCAACAACCCGAGTCGCGTTATCCCCCTCCGAAAGATCTGCAACTGCATCATCAGATCGAAGAGCGGCTGCGCGCCTTGCCCGGCGTACAGAGCGCGACCATCTCGGAGGTGTCCTATATTTCCGACAGCATGGAGAACGCGAACTTTCTGCCTGAGGGAGAAACCCCAGACCCCGAGAAAGATCAGTCCGCCTGGAATAATGCGGTTGGAGCCGGTTTCTTTCAGACGATGGGGATACCGATGCTGGCTGGCCGGGATTTTAACGAGAACGACACAGCGAGTACGCCAAAGGTCGGCATTCTCAGCGAGAGCCTGGCGCGCAAGGCCTTCCCCGGTCAGAATCCGATCGGCAAGCGTTTCCTGGCTCACTTTCATCCGAGGGAAGGCAGTCCCGGCGACTTGATCGAAGTCGTGGGCATATGCGGCGATACGAGGTATTGGTCGCTCAAGCAGGACCCGGTCGGCATGTTCTATCAGCCGTACCAGCAGACGCCGAACCTTGACTTCGGAGCAACCTACGAAGTGCGAACCAGCCTCAGTCCGGCGTCCATCGCTCCATCGCTGCGCAAGGCGGTGCAATCGATCGACCCGGATTTGCCGCTGCAGGAGATCCGCACCCAGCAAGAGCAGATTGACGCTTCGATGCAACAGGAGCGGATCATCGCCGCGCTGACCGCGTCGTTCGGCGTGCTCGCGCTGGCGCTTGCCTCCGTGGGCGTCTACGGCGTGATGGCATATTCCGTTGCACAACGGACGAGCGAGATCGGTATTCGGATGGCTCTCGGCGCCCTGCCCCGGGAAGTACTCACGATGGTCTTGCGCGAGGCAACATGGATTGCACTGGCGGGGATCACTTGCGGCATCGGCGCCACTCTTCTATCAGCACGCCTCGTGACATCGCTTCTTTACGGTTTGCATCCGAATGATCCAGTTATCTTGGCAACATCCGCTTTGCTGCTGATGTTGGTCGGACTGGTGGCAAGCTGGGCTCCTGCTCGCCGCGCCGCAGCCGTAGAGCCTATGCAGGCTTTAAGACACGAGTGATAGAGAAACAGAGCCGCCCGCAAAGAAGCCTGACGAGATAGCTCTTCGGCACCCTGTCAATGAGTGAAATGGGGATGTTTCACCAATTGACCGATTCCCCGCGTGGCGGACGAAGTAGGTTAGAGCCTTTCCGTGCCGGTCTACTTGTCCACGTCCGCGATCGCGAACTTCCCAAGCAGGAAGGGATGGGAAGTAGGAGCGTTCGTGTTGGCTCCAGGAGCGGGATAGGGATCTTGCGTGAGTGTCGGAAATCCCCAAATATTGCCGTTCCGCAGATCTACCACCACTTTACCCAACACTTGGCGGCTGCCATCTGGAGCGCGAAGCATCGCCACCCCAGGCTCGATGTATAGAGAATGTCCCTCTGCTGAGTCCGCATGGACTGGGGGCGGTGCAATATAGGGGCGAAATGCAATTACGCTCAGCAGGACAGCAATGGCAAGCAAGAGTGATTTTGTACATCGATCAATCTTCATTTGTTTCTCCTTCCCGATCATGTCGACAATTCCGTCCGAGTGTACATCCCTTGGGCTATACGGATGTTCTTGCATCACTACGGACACTTAAGATCGCCGCGAAAGTTGAGGCCGCCTGTAAACCGAATCTGCCGATAAAAATCCAAATTGTGAGAGAACTTGGCATCTCTCTGGTTGAATGACGCCAGGATGGGCTATAACTGCAGACCAGCATCCCCAACGGGTTCGATAACATCTTTATTGGAGAGTCGAAGATGATTCCGCCCGCGCGCTCAAAGCAGGTTCTGTCGAGGGTTGTGTTTGCGGCTTTCGCTGTCTTGGTTTGCCAAATCGCTATGGGACAGCAATCGCCGCCGGCAAATTGGACGGCGGAACAAGACCATCAAAACATGATGGATCAGCTGGGGATCAAGGCGCTCCGTCCTGGACCAAGCGGAAACGAAAAGGATCCCGATCACGCGAACTATGATGAGGTGAACGCCAACCCCTATGGAGGTCTGCCCGATGCGCTCACTTTAAAGACAGGGCAAAAGGTCACATCAGCCGAACAGTGGTGGAAGCAGCGGCGCCCAGAGATTATCGAAGATTTCGAGCGCGAGGTCGTCGGTCGCATTCCGCCCAATGTGCCTGCAGTGAACTGGACCGTGAAGAGTTCAAGCAATTCAAAGACCGGTGTCTTCCCTGTCATTGAGAAGCAGTTGGTCGGACACGCGGACAACTCAGCCTACCCGTCGATCAACGTGGATATGGAGATGACCCTAGTCACACCGGGGAATGCGAAAGCTGCCGTACCCGTGATGATCATGTTCAGCAGTGCGGCCATCCGGAAGTTCATCGCAAGCCATCCCGAATTCAAGAAAATGTTGGGGAGCGATCCGCCCTCGACGGAACAGCTCATTGCCAACGGCTGGGGTTATGCGCTTCTCGACACCAGTACGATACAAGCGGACAAAGGAGCAGGGCTTACAAAAGGGATTATTGGCCTTACGAACAAGGGGCAGCCCCGAAAACCGGACGATTGGGGTGCGTTACGAGCGTGGGCATGGGGTGCCTCCCGCGCTCTCGATTATCTGCAGACGGACAAGAGCGTCGACGCCAAGCGGGTTGGCATCGAGGGTGTCTCCCGTTATGGAAAAGCTGCGCTCGTGACCATGGCTTTCGACACGCGCTTTGCCGCTGTGCTCGTGGGTTCCTCCGGCGAAGGCGGCGCTAAACCACACAGACGTGATTTCGGAGAGGCAGTGGAGAATCTGACTGGTCCCGGCGAATACCACTGGATGGCGGGTAATTTCTTGAAGTACGGTGCCGCGCAATCCTCGTTCGGTAGCAAGAATGCCGCGGACTTGCCGGTGGACTCGAACGAACTGATTGCACTGTGCGCTCCGCGACTGACATTTATCAGTTACGGAGTTCCCGAAATGGGGGACGCGAAGTGGCTCGACCAGCGAGGTAGTTTCATGGCGACAGTGGCGGCAGGCTCTGCGTTCCGGCTACTTGGTGCGAAGGATCTGGGAGTCGATGAGGACTATCGCAACGCGAAAATGCCGCCAGTGAATACCGGGCTTCTCGATGGGCAACTCGCGTGGCGCCAGCATGACGCCGGCCACACCGATGCCCCAAACTGGAAGTACTTCATACCCTGGGCCGATCGCTTCTTGAACTATCACCCAGCGTCGTGGGAACTTCCGGCCGATCAACCGATGTTTCGGACGGATGCAAACTCTCTCGTTGCTCATTCCCAGTTGCTTGCAAAGGCAAAGCAGGCACAGATCGATCTTTACTTCGAAGGTGACTCGATTACAAGAAGGTGGGGCGCCCTCGACTATCCAGATCTGCTCGCGAATTGGCGACGGAGTTTTTTCGGCTGGAACGCGGCTGACTTTGGATGGGGAGCAGATCGAACGCAGAACATCCTCTGGCGTCTCGACAACGGGGAGTTGGATGGAGTCAATCCGAAAGTTGTCGTGCTACTCGCCGGCACCAATAACGTTGGCGATCTATCGGCCCCGGGCGGAGACAACGAGCGGGCCGACGATATCACTCGAGGTCTCAGGGCGATTGTGCGGGTGACTCAGGAGAAAGCGCCCGCGGCGACGATCATAGTAATGGGAATCTTTCCGAGGAACGACAATCTAACGTTCAATCCCTTGATCGACAGGATCAACAGCAGTCTTTCGAAGTTGGCTGACGGTCAGAAGATTCGATATCTGAACATCAACGACAAACTGGCCGATAGCAAGAGAAGGCTATTCGATGGAATGATGAACGCTAAAGACAAACTCCATCCAACTGTGAAGGGGTATCAAGTCTGGGCAGATGCGCTGAGACCGCTTCTCACGGAGTTGCTTGGACCACCCGCACCGGTGGATCACGCGCCACCACCGACCGGCGATCCCGCTTCTCAACACTAACGGCGTCAGGCAATAGTGAACATGCGGAAACATGTGGGATGCCGTCCAAAGCACCGAGAATCACACAGGGGTTATTCAACCTCGACGGGCTCGAGTCGAGGTGTGAGCACTTGAACCAGCGCTAATGCCACAATGTATGCTGAACCAGCGATTACAAACGGAACCATGTAACTTCCAGTCCACTGCAAGACATAGCCCACGATCTTCGCCATCAACATCCCGCCGACCGCGCCGGCCATGCCTCCGATACCGACAACCGAACCCACCGCCTGCGCCGGGAATACATCTGAAGTCAAACTGAACAGGTTCGCAGAAAAGCCCTGGTGCGCGGCAGCGGCAAGTCCAATCAGCAATACAGATCCCCAGAGGCTTTCCATGCGGTAAGCGAATACGATCGGAACGACACTGAGAGCGCACACCAGCATTGCGGTTTTGCGCGAAATATTCACGCTCTTGCCCCGATGAATCATCGAGGAAGACAGCCACCCCCCTGCAACGCTTCCGACGTCGGCAAGGATATAAATCACCATGATGGGCAAGCCAATCTGCATCAGCTTGAGGCCGTGGTTGCGCTGGAGGAAATCCGGAATCCAGAACAGAAGAAACCACCAGATGGGATCGGTTATGAATTTGGCAACCACAAAAGCCCAAGTCTGCCGATACGAAACCACTCTCGCCCATTTGATCTTAGGTTGATACTTCGGACGATCACTGATGATATAGTCGCGTTCCGCTTGTGACAGGAGCGGATGTTCTTCCGGCTTTCGGTAGAGCAACAGCCAAAACACCAGCCAAAGGAATCCCAACGAGCCAGTCGCGACGAAGGCTGCGCGCCAACCGTAGTGGATCGTAATCCAAGGAACAGCAAGGGGAGTAAGAATCGCGCCCACATTGGACCCCGCATTGAAGATCCCAGTGGCCAGGGCACGTTCCTTTTGGGGAAACCATTCTGCCACGGTCTTAATGCTGGCTGGAAAAACTCCCGACTCGCCCAAGCCTAGAGCAGAGCGGGCCACGAGGAAGCTGAAGAAAGAATTGCCGGCAGCGTGAGCAATCGACGCCAGACTCCAGAAGATCATTGATAACGCGTAACCCAACCGCGTGCCAAGGCGATCCACAAGTTGACCCACGACAACCATGCCCACCGCATAGGCCGCCTGAAACGCAAAGACGAGATTGCTGTAGTCGATTTCGTTCCAGCCGAGGTCGTGCTGAAGAGTCGTCTTCAAGACACCCAGGACCTGGCGGTCCATGTAGTTCTTGGTGACTCCAAACAAAAGAAGAGTGCAGATTATCCAACGAAAGTGTCCAACCTGCACCGAGATTGCGCGAGGGAGACTCGAAGCCACCTCGGGAATTGGTGCCTCCGTGCCGGAGTTGGCGGCGGGCTGCATAAAGTCATTCTATTTCCTGGGCCCAGCTCTCAGTCTGGAATCTCCCCGATCGAATCGAGGCGGTCCAGAGCTTGGCACTCGTGACGGTCGCCCGCCCGGATACTCCGTATCGTTGTATACCAACTGGATGCCGAATGCAGAATAGGGCACGTTGAGCATAAACCCCGCGACAGCTTTCGTCTCGACAGGCGCCCACTGGACCTCAAACCCCCGCTCCGGAGAATGCAATAACAGTGACCGCGCCTCCCGGATTCATCCGGAAAAGATCCCTAATCCCTCTTTTCCGGCGATTCAACGCCCAAGCAATTTTCAAATAAATGCGATAAGAAATATCTATTGGACGCGGCTATTCCCTCGATTTACTTTCGCGCATTGCCCGAATTCGATCCGTTGCTGAATGAGTCGCGATGCGAGCAGCGGCGCACCGCGTTTGGTGGAAATTTAAGTCACAGACTCTTTCAGTTTTCTAGAAGCGTCTTCGCCATTGCACGGCGACACGAAGTAGTGTCCTGCCATGAAGCTTCACTTTGAAAAGAACCGAAGAAAAGTGGCCGGAATTGTAACGGGTTACGCCGATTACCTGTTGTCACCCGTCAGTGCTTTGTTGGGACGGGTCGTTTTGCACGATAAACATTAAGGAGCATCGAAAATGACAAAGCGAGCAGAGAGGCGCTCTCTGCACCGATCGCTGGTATCAGTCAGCCTCAAAATCCTGTTGAGCCTGTGGCTGGCTGCCGTTCTACCAGCATTCAGTTTCGCCGACGACGGCCCCAAGCCCGATCCCGCGGGCACGGCCACCGGCGACAAGACAACTGCCGTCGACGCTGCTGGCAATTCTTTCGTCGTCCCCGAACCGACCGACAAGACGGCGCCAGACTACCTTAAGAACAAGAAAGACTTTGACGACTACCAGGCACAAGTCGCCAAAGAACCGCTTGCCGCCAAACTCGCGGACAGCGTAGGGCATGTTCGGGTTGCAACTAATTTCGCCTGGACTTTGAATACGGGTTATCTGGTTTTGTTCATGCAGGCTGGTTTCGCGCTTCTGACGTGCGGATTGGTTCGGAAGAAAAATGCCGCTCATTTGATGATGCTGAACTTCGCGGCATATGTATTCGCTTTTCTCGCTTATTACGCAGTCGGATATGCATTCCAGTTCGGAGCTGTCGCGATCAACGCCGCCCCCGTGAACCTGGGGGGCGTACCCACTCTCAACAAATTCCTGATCGGTCACGGACAGTGGGGCTTCGTCGGTGGCAAAGGCTTTTTCTTCATCGGACCAGCTTATGACGCGGGAAGCAACTGCCTGGCGTTGTTTGAAGTAGTCTTCATGGAGACGGCGGGTTACATTATCGTCGGCGCAATCTGCGAACGTATTTCGTTTTGGGCTTTCTTGCTCTGCGAACTTTTCATCGGTGCGATCCTTTATCCCATCTCCGGTTGTTGGACCTGGGGCGGCGGCTGGCTCTCACAGTTAGGTTCGACCATGAATCTTGGACACGGCTACGTTGACTTCGCCGGATCGACCGTGGTTCATGCCGTCGGCGGATTCGCCGCCATGGCGCTCGCCATTGTCCTGGGCCCGCGATTAGGGAAGTTCGGTCCGGGAGGCAAGATTCGCGCGTTTCCCGCTCATAACGTCGTTTATGTCGTAACCGGAACCTTTATTTTGCTTTTCGGATGGATGGGATTTAACCCCGGTTCGACTTTGGGCGCGACCGATCTCCGCATCTCCGTCGTGGCAATCAATACAAATCTGGCGGCTGTCGCGGGTTCTGCGGCGGCGATGCTCATCTGGTATTTCTTGTTCGGTAAGCCAGACATCACAATGGCCTGTAATGGCATGTTAGCCGGACTGGTTGCGATTACTGCACCCTGCGCCTTCGTCTCTCCCACGTCATCTGTAATCATCGGAGTACTCGCCGGCTGCCTGGTTTGCGGTGGCGTTCTTTTCAATGAGCGAGTCCTTCACATTGACGATCCTTGCGGAGCTGTTTCGGTGCATGGCTTCTGCGGCTGGCTAGGGGCTGTCTGCGTCGGAATCTTCGCGGACGGAACGTACGGCGCAGGCTGGAATGGTGTCGGAGCCACAAGCTATTTAGGAAATGCAGGCCAGGGCGTAACCGGCTTGATTCACGGCGACACTCGCCAGTTCTGGTGCCAGTTGATGGGCGCCACCTTGTATGCAGTCTGGGCGTTCGGTGCAACCTTCGCAGTCTTCGCGGTGGTGAACAAAGTGAAGAGCATGCGAGTGGCTCCAGAGTCAGAAGAGGAAGGCCTGGATGTTCCTGAGTTTGGCATGCCCGGCTACCCAGAAGATGCGGTTGTCACAACTTCATACTGACCGGGAGACGTCAAAGTTATGCGAGCTCTAGATCATCTCCTCGATCTTCCGGGAGGAGTATTCCTTCTGCTGATGATCGCGGCAGGGCTGGAGGTTTCCGGAGACGCTTTTTTTCAGTCGGCGGTCCATCGGACTTCCGGCTTGTCGCGATGGCTTTCGCTGGCGGCAGGGGTATTGGTCCTGTCTCTTTACGGAGTGGTCGTAAACCTGCCGCATTGGGACTTCGGAAAGCTATTGGGCGTTTATGTCGTATTTTTCTTCGCAGCGGCGCAGCTAATCGCCAAAGTCAGGTTTCACCAGCAGATGACCCTTCCCGCCCTCGTCGGAGGCTTCATGATCGTCATCGGCGGAGCAATTATCTCGTTCTGGAAGGTCTGAGGTTCTGCGCCGCAGCATTTCAAGAAAGACCTCCAGATTGCGAGCTTCTATTATTGGCAAGTCGTAGCGGCGACGTAACCGACGCTGAGTCTGCTCAGTTCTTACGAATTGGACCTCATGTCGCTGGAAGTGCCGCCGGCAGCCGGAACATAGCACTTTTGCGTGTAGTCCATCACCATCCGATCAGCATTGAACCGCCAGCCCAGAGTTCGAATCGTGCGTTTCATGCTCTTGATCCATCCGCGCGGCAAGCCATCGCGATCACGCTGGTAGTAGAGTGGGATCACTTCTTCGCGCAGTGTCCTCAACAGATCCTCACCGTCGCGGGAATCGTGCACATTCATATTTGAGTGCGTTCTTCCCGTTCCAATGGCAAAGCCATTCATGCCATCGAAGGCTTCGGCCCACCAACCGTCAAGGATCGAGAGGTTCAGGCCGCCGTTCAGCACGACTTTCTGACCACTTGTGCCGGAGGCTTCCAGCGGCCTTCGCGGATTATTGAGCCAGACATCGACGCCCTGCACGAAATGGCGTCCGACATTGATGTCATAGTCTTCGACGAATACAAACTTGTCGCGGAACTTCGAGTCGTGCATTAACTCCGCGATCTGCTGCAGAACTCGCTTGCCAGGCTCATCGAGCGGATGCGCCTTTCCAGCGAATACAAACTGCACCGGACGATTCGGATCGTTGACCATGGAAGCCAACCGCTCAATATCGGTGAGGATCAGGTTGGCTCTTTTGTACGTCGCGAACCGCCGGGCGAAGCCGATGGTCAGAGCATCGGGGCTAAGCACACGATCAAGCCGCTGCAAAACGTCCGGCGCTTCTCCACGCCGTTCGGCCTGAGCGACGGCTCTCTTCCGAACGAATTCGATGAGCTGCGATTTCAGGCTGAGGTGAGTCTCCCATAGCTCGCCGTCGTCGACGTTCTCGATCCCAAGCCAGGTCTTGGCCTCGCTGCCACGCTGCAGCCAATCTGTGCCGAGATGACGATCGTAAAGACGGAACATCTGGGGCGCGAGCCACGAGGGCACATGCACACCGTTGGTGATGTGGCCGATAGGAACTTCATCCTCAGGCTTGCCCCGAAAGAGGCCCGTCCACATGGCGCGAGATACTTCGCCGTGGAGCGCCGAAACGGCATTAGCGCGTCGCGAAAGCCGAAGAGCCAGCACCGTCATGCAAAATAACTCGTCCGAATTGTTCGTATTCTCGCGACCGAGTCCAAGCAGACTTTCCGAGGAAAGTCCAAGAGCCTCGCGGAGAGGCCCAATGTGCTCTTCAACGAGTTTGGCATCGAAGCGATCGTGTCCGGCCGGGACCGGCGTGTGTGTCGTGAAGACAACTTCGCGGGAAACACGCGGCACCGCGGCGTCAAAACCGATGCCTTCCTCCTCCATCCGCAGGCGAATCGCCTCCAGCACCGCAAAAGCGCTATGACCTTCGTTGAGGTGAAGAACGCCCGGAGAAATCCCAAGGGCCTTCAGGGCGCGCAAGCCTCCCACTCCCAACAACAACTCTTGACGAATCCGGATTCGCAGATCTCCGCCGTACAGGCGTGAAGTGAGTTCACGATCTTCGGGAGCGTTGCCGTCGACATCCGAATCAAGCAGGAAAAGATCGCGACGGCCTACTTTCACCCGCCACACTTTCGCCTGCAGGCGGCCGCTGCGCGTTTCGATTTCCACCACAACAGGCCGGCCATCTTTTCCGATCGCCGTTTCCATCGGCAACTGATTGACATCAGTCTCGAGATACTCTTCCCGCTGCCAACCGTTAATATCGAGTCGCTGGCGAAAATATCCTTGACCATAAAACAAGCCGATGCCCACCAGCGGAATATCCAAGTCCGAAGCGCTCTTGATATGATCTCCCGCCAGCACTCCGAGCCCGCCGGAATAAACAGGAAGAGATTCATGCAATCCGAACTCAGCCGAGAAATAGGCAACCGGGTGAGGCCGCAGGACGCCGGCATGTCTCGTTCCCCACGTTCGGTCCGCTTCGAGATACTCCAGCATTCGGCGATAGGCGTAGTTCACACGGCTGTGGAGCATGAGCTCCGCGGCCCGAGTTTCCAGTTTTGCGAGAGGCATCTCTCCCAGCAGTGCAACCGGTTTGTGGTTCAGATCGTTCCACCGGGCCGGGTCCAAATCGAGGAAAAGGCTGGAAGAATTGTGGTCCCAACTCCACCACAGGTTGCGAGCCAGGGCCCACAGCCTTTCTTGTAAAGGAGCGATGAAGCGGTCAAGGTTCCGCGCTTCACTGACGACCGGCGCAACTTGGGTTGCCGCTTCCGTCAGCATTCGAATTTCATCGCTGCTAAAGACACGCGCCTCGACCGTTTGCACGACTAGGACTCCTTGCAGAATCCCGCGATCGATCAGTGGTACTCCCAGAAACGACTGGTAGGCATCTTCACCCGCGTCACGGAAGTACTTGAAGCGGGGGTGATTCTTCACCTGGCTGACTGCAACTGGCTGAACCTGCTCAGCAACCAGCCCGGTCAGACCTTCGTTAACTGCCATCCGGAGGCTGCCGACACACTCCCGGCGAAGTCCCACGGTCGCCGCCAAGACTAGATTGGCGCGATCCGGCTCCAATAAATATGCCGAGCAAACGTCAGTTCTAAACCTCTTGGCGATGAGCGCCACCAGGTTCATGAGCGTCTCCGCTGCCTGACCGCCCTCGGCAGCCAGGTTTGCAATTTCCTCCAGCGTCAAAACGCTCTCGCGTACTCCTAAATCCATGCCCCCTGCTATTTCGTATCCGTCCAAAGGATTTTGCCATGCCTCCGTTAAAGGTCTTGCGAATCAATCTGCTCTTGATGATGTCACTATCAGGAGGGTTCACGCTATTGTAAGGGGTGGAAGCGAAAATGCGAATGATCCGTTGCATTCAAAAAAGAGATCGCATCGCGCGTTATCTCGATGGCCTGAAATCAGGCATTTTTCGGTTGCGCTAGATAAAAGGTTGGACTCGGGCCTCGCGGACAGATTGCTTGAGTGCCACGCAGGGAGTAAAATCCACTCAATCCAGCCAGTGGAGAGCTACTTTCATCTCCAAAGAAGCCTCGCCTTGTTTTGGGCAAGTTGAGAGACTACGGATCTTCTGCAGGAAAAGTCGGCAGGATATCTGATCTGTTTCACGTTTAATTCGAAGGTTTCGTAATACCTATGTTCCCTGTTTTGGACGAAACGCACTCGCTCAAGTGTGAACTGGCCGCAGAAGTGCTTCGGTCATCGGGGAACCTACGCTTGCAAGTGACGGGATGGAGCATGCTTCCCACACTTTGGCCGGGAGATGTCCTCATGATCGAGCGCATCAATGCTGCGTTGCTCTTCGAGGGGGATATCGTTCTGGTTGACAGGCATCGCCGGCTGTTTGCGCACCGTCTGGTGGCGAAGAACTTCGAGAGTTCCGGCGTTTTGACCCGCGGCGACGCCATGCGGCAGTCCGACCCCCGGGTCGACCAGGAAAAACTGTTGGGCAAAGTTTGTTTCATTTTGCGCGATGGCCAATGCATCAAACCTCGCAGGACCCTGCGGGTTTCAGAGCGTGCAGTCGCGGCTTTGGTTCAACGCTCGGACATCGCTGCGCGCGTCGTAGTCCGTATACATTGCCTGCGTCAGGAGTCCTAAGTTTAGAGTTGATTGATTCGAGAATTCCATTGACCCAGTTGACCACCGAAACCGAACGTCTCAGCCTCGTAATCACAATCGGGGGTATGCCTGTCCGCATTAACGCTGTGGACTCGAACTTCCTGGCCATGCTCCAAGACCGGTATGCGGGATACGTCAACTCCTCTGGCGAGGCCGAGATCGAGTTCGATGTCGATCTGACCGCGAGCCCCTTTGCAGATCCGGATGCCGATGTTCGCGTGAGTCAGCACAACGGGCGTTGGGCGTTGGAACGAGGAGACTTTCGCGCCGAATGGGAACCGGCAAGACGGCGTGGGTGGATTCGCCAGACGGCCAATCCTTACTCGATTGATGCCGTCCTGCGGATCGTCCACACTCTGATCCTCGCGCGTCAGGGAGGCTTTCTGCTTCACTCCGCGAGCGCCATTCGCAACGGGAAAGCATTCCTTTTCGCGGGAGTATCGGAAGCGGGCAAAACGACGATCTCAAGGCTCGCTCCTCCCGACGTCACTCTCCTGACCGACGAGATTTCTTATGTCCGCACGCAGAATAAGGGCTACGTTGCATATGGAACTCCTTTTACCGGAGAACTCGCCAAACTTGGGGAGAATGTATCAGCCCCCGTCTCGGCGCTCTATTTGCTCGCCAAGGGCGCTGAGAATCGAATCGACGCCGTTGCACCCGGCGAGGCGACTCGATGTCTGCTTGCTAATCTTCTTTTTTTCGCAGAGGATGAAGACTTAGTGCAGGCAATTTTTCATTCCGCATTTGAGTTCGTGAACCGCGTGCCCGTGTCGCGGCTTACATTCGTGCCCGATGCGCGGGTTTGGGAGTTGATTGGATGACGAAGCTTTATGTAGCGCGTAATCCGCGAGTCGCCGCGCGCAGCCTTGACGGCGAGATGATGATCATGTCGGGGCGGGATTCCACTTTGTTCACCCTCAATAAGACAGCCACTATCCTATGGCAGTCTGCGGACGGGCGCACCTCCCTGGACGAAATTGTGGAACAGCGAATCTGCAGCGAGTTTGCAGTCGAGCCAGCAATGGCTCTGCAGGATGCAGAAACCCTCGCGCGGGAGTTGGCGAGCCACGAAATCTTGAACATCTCGGAGCAGCCGATCGCGCAAAAAACTCCAGTCGACGGAGAATCGCGATGAGCGGACTTCTGGAGGAAGTGGCCGCGAAGGCGTTGCGGCTGAATGTACCTCTTAACGTCCAGCTCGATTTGACTTATCGGTGTAACGAACGCTGCGTCCACTGCTATCTCGATCATGACGATCACGGCGAGATGACGACGGCGGAGATCAAACATCTGCTCGAAGAGATGGCCGACGCCGGTGTCTTCATCCTGACCCTTAGCGGTGGGGAGATTTTCCTTCGCAAGGATTTTTTCGAGATTCTGGAACATGCCCGGCGATTGATGTTTTGCGTAAAGCTCAAGACCAACGCGGTCCTGATCCGCGAACAAGAGGCGGCCCGCTTACTCGACCTCGGAGTCGAATCTGTCCAGATCAGCATCTACTCGCACCGGCCGCAGGTGCACGATGCGATTACGCTGGTTCCCGGTTCTCTCAAGCGCTCGCTGGATGCAATCCGATTTCTCAAGTCCCAGGGATTGAAGGTCATCATTGCGAACGTCTTGATGACTGAAAACATGAGCGACTACACGGGCGTGCGCGCGCTGGCTACGGAGTTAGGGGTCGAATGCACCCTGGATCCCACTGTGACACCAATGATGGACGGCAACCGTTCGACGCTCAACCTCGGGGTTGACCAGAATCAACTGCGGCAGGTTTTTCGCGACGCGTCGCTGGTCGGTGACGTCGATGAGTTCTGCGCCATACCCGCCGAGCCCGGTGAGAGTGAGCTTGAGGCGACACCTTGCAGCGCCGGTCACACTGCGTGTTACGTTTCGCCTTACGGCGAGGTTTTCCCTTGCGTACAGTTTCCATTTCCAACCGGCAATGTGCGACGGCAGCGCTTCGTCGACATCTGGAGACACTCGGATCAGATGAACGAGGTGCGCTCGATCCGCGTGAAGGACCTGGCAACCTGTACTTCGTGTACACATGTTTCGAACTGCACGCGTTGTCCCGGCCTAGCCTACATGGAGGGCAACATGCGGGGACCATCTTCGCAGGATTGTGAGAAATCGTTCGCAAGAACCGGAGTGCCGTCGGCGAACATGCTTGCGAAGAAGCGGGTTGCCGCTAATCTCGTGCAGATTCGCGCGATTTCCGCTTCTCCAGGCGCCCCTGTTTCTGGCGCCATTGCGTAAGCTGGGCTCGCCGTCGTCAGCGATCCGATACGCCATATGCCCAGCGCCATTCCTATACCCGACGGCGAGTGGTCCCTGCTGAGAGCGAGCTGCGACTCTGATCCGCGGCACCGCCAACCAGAATTCATCCGATCTCTCGTAAGCTCACCAATCCGCTGGAAACTTCTCTTCGACCTTTCTGAGGTACATGGGCTTCAACCGCTTCTGTATCAGCTGCTTTCGACTGTCCAAGAACAGGTTCCCCGGGAAGAAATGCACGTACTCGCGCAAGGTTATCAAATGAACTTGCGCAAGGCGCTCTTCCTGTCGCGCGAACTGATTCGCATCGTTGATCGCCTGCAAGCCATTGGTGTAGACGTCCTGCCTTACAAAGGTGTCGCTCTGGCGGAGGCGGTGTATGGCGACATCGCTCTGCGCCAAGCCGGCGACATTGACTTGCTGATTCACGCGAAAGATCTGACGCGTGTGCGCGAAGCACTGCGAGAACTCGGCTACCAGCCTCACTTGCTTCTGTCCGAACCGGAGGAGCACGCCTATCTCAATTCGGGATACGAATGCGCATTCGATAGCCCTGCCGGACGCAATCTTCTTGAAGTTCAGTGGGCAATTCAGCCCCGCTTCTACGCTGTTGATTTTGATCTGAATGCAGTCTTTCAACGCGCCATAATGGTTCCTGTCGCCGGTCGCTCTATGAAGGCCCCCTGTGCAGAGGACCTGTTCCTCATCCTGTCGCTGCATGCGGCCAAGCACGTCTGGGGAAGGCTAATTTGGCTCTCGGATCTGGCTCGCATTATGAATTTGTCGTCTGTGAATTGGGACTTCATCGCCTCCCAAGCGAAAGACCTGGGAGTTGTCCGGATTATGCGGGTCAGTCTTCTTTTGGCCAACAGTCTGTTAGGCGCGCAGGTTCCCGCTGCGGCAGAGACCGCTCTCCCGGAAGACTCAACTGCAAAATCGTGGGCCAATCGTATCGAAACGCAGATCACTGGCGGCACCGCACATGACACCGAGTCGTTTGCGTACTTCAGATTGATGTTGCAACTACGCGAAAGTCGAGCAGACCGTCTGCGCTTTCTCACCCGGCTTCTTTTCACTCCAGGACCAGGCGAATGGGCGGCGATACGATTTCCCAGGCCGTTGTTCCCACTCTACCGACTCGTCCGCCTCTCGCGCCTGGCCGCGAGGCTCGTAGGGGCGTAGAGGGCGCACGCTTGAACTTGCCGCGGACAGAAATTCCCTAGCCTAGCTGCTCGTTCGCGGGTTGCTGCCAGCCCGGAAGATACAGTGCATACATTGCGGTGCATCCCAACAATGGAATCAACAAACCTGCCTTGAGCGTTCCCACCCAAGTCGACGAGATGCCGACAATCCACGGCAAGAGTCCGCCGCCGATATTCGATAGCACGAACATCAATGAACCGAGTCTTGAGGACGCCGATCCAAACTCCCGGGAAAACAACGAAATTGTGATCGGATAGACACACGACAGCCCGAATCCCGCCGCGCTCACGCTCACCATCACTCCTGTCAAACCATGGGAGAACAAAAGACCGCCAGTTCCGGCGCAAGCCAAAAGTAACCCTGTCCGCACCAAGCTCATTTCGTCGACGGTTTTGAGAAGAAGCGGAGCGACGAGTCTTCCTAACGTTAGTGCGGCATAAAAAAACGAAGGAGTCACCAGCGACATTGCCGGAGTCAGATTCCCCAGCGCCTTCGAGTAGGAGGCCACCCAGCCTCCGAAGCCGTTTTCCGTTCCGACGTAGACGAAGAACATTGTCGCGAGAATTAGAAACGCGGTCCGCTTGAGTCGAATGAGCGGCAGTATTTTCGTTCGGTTATCCAGCGTCGCCGCAGGCTCGACAACAGAACTAGGCATCAGCGCGATTCCTATTGCTACGACCAATGAGAAGGCGGAAACAATTCTCAGAAAAAGTGGGATTTGTTGGGATCTCGCGGCAGTGGACACAATAAACGGACACGAGACGGCGCCTGCGCTCCAACAAAAATTAAGCCAGTTCAGGGTCGCGCTGCGCCGTTCCGGATTCACTTCCGCCACCATCAGATTTGCCGCCGGGACCGCGAGCCCGATTCCTCCTCCATAGGCTGCGATGCAAATAATGCCGAGCGACTTCGGTCCGGAAAGCAAAAGTGCCAAGCCGGTAGCCATCAACAGGAGTCCACTCTTGATGGCGAATCGAAATCCTCGAACAGAAACCACCACGCCAGAGAGAGCGACCGCGCACGTAGAGGCAACGTACTGAGCGGTGAAAAGGGCGCCGGCCTGCGAGTAGTTCAGGGACCACCGGGCGGAAAGAGTTGGCAGCATCGGCCCGAGAAGCACGGTTGCAACCCCGATGGGCACGAACGCCACATATGCAGCGAAGGTGAGGGCCCTGGACGACGACGGAGCCTTTAACACAATGGAGGCAGGCATGAGTGCTTTCGCGGAACAGGCCTCTCAACAAGGAAGCGGCACCGCTGACTCGGAAGCTAGCAGTGTCCGGGCGCCTTTGCCGTAGATTCCCGCAACACAAGCTCGGGTTCGATGGCAATTTCGAGAGGATATTCTTTCTTCCCTTCAATCCGCTCGAGCAAGCTCTGCGCAGCAACTTCTCCCATCCGGTTCAGCGGCTGACGTACGGTCGTCAAACTCGGGGTGTGAAAAGCAGCACCTGGGATATCGTCAAACCCCATTACCGAGACGTCCTGAGGAACACGCAATCCGTGCTCCTGAAGCGCTCGAATCGCTCCAATCGCCGAGATGTCGTTATAAGCGAATATGGCGGTGAAAGGTTTTCCTCGCGCCAGAAGCTGCTTGGTATACGGGTATCCGAGCATGGGGGTCGGATCGTCGGTTTCGATCTGCATGGTCAGCTCGGGATCGATACTTAATCCGATCTGCCCCGCCACACGGCAGATCGCCTCCCAGCGGTCCTGAGAATCGGAACTTACCGGATTCCCTTTCATGAAAGCGACGCGCTCATGGTGTAGTTCCTTCAGGTGATTCAAGGCAAGAACTGCCGCGCGCTCATGGTCGAGAACTATGTTGGTAACACCCTTCAACTTCTTGTGACCGGCGATCGCAACTGTAGGCAGCATCGGCGCTTCCTGGACTGTCGTATCCACGGTGATGATGCCCTCCACACCGCGCTCCGAAAGCAGTTGCGAATATCGATTGAGCAACACGGGATCGTGTCGGTGTACCACCGTGAGGAAGAAATAATTGCGCGTTCGCAAGTACTGCTCAATACCGCTGATGATGGGCGAACTGTAGGAGTCACCAATTTCCTCGGCGATGACCCCAATCGTGTAGGTCCGCTTGTTGCGAAGAGTACGCGCGAAAAAGTTGGGGCGGTAGTTCAGCTCTTTAGCAGCTGCATGGATACGATTCTTTGTTTCTTGAGGGATGGAACGGGCCGACGGCGAATCGTTGAGTACTGCAGAAACTGTCCCCGGAGTGAGCCCCAAGTATTGAGCGACAGCTTTGAGGGTGATCACCTCAGGCTTGTGACCAGTCTTCTTAACTTGCACCATGATGTTTTAAATTGCTTGAGTCAACAGTAGCTTTGCTTCCGCGCGAACGATCTTACCAAACGTCGAGTCCGCCATTTTACACATGCTTTCTCCACCACCGCGCGCCTTGCGAGCACGCAGGCAAACTCATGATGCAATTGCGTAACGCTCGCTGTTAGGCTTCGAACCGCTCAAGGCGAAAAACAGGATGTACAAGTAACAGATGACCGGCAGGAAGAATGCATGATGGATGCCGATTTGATCCGCAATCCATCCCTGCGCTACTGGAAGAATGGCTCCGCCCACGATCGCCATGATCATGACGCCGGAACCATCACCGGTTAAGGGTCCCAGTTCTGCCACGCCCAGGGTGAAGATGCTGGGGAACATGATGGAATTGAAAAAACCGACCAAGATAATGCTGTACATCGCAACGTGGCCGCTCGTCAGCATGGAGATGGCGACCAGAGCAGCTGCGCAGACTGCACAAATACCAAGCAGTCCGCCTGTCTTCATTTTCTGCAGGAGCGCCGACCCTATGAAACGTCCCACCATCGCACCGCCCCAATAAAACGCGACGAAGCTCGCAGCGACTTTCTCCGTCAGGCCACCGATCTCAGGCTGCCCAAAATAATTCACCAGAAAGCTGCCTATTGAGACTTCCGCGCCGACGTAGACAAAGATCCCGATCGCGCCGAAGATCAGATTCGGATGATTCCAGATCGAGTCGTTCACCTTCTCCCCAACTTTATGCTGTGCATGTTCGATCTTGGGCAGCTTGAAACTCCCGATCGCAATCGCCAGCAGAACAAGGGTAATCCCCAGACCTACATAAGGTGTCTTTACGGTCGCTGCTTCATGCAAACGGTAGGCCTGTAGAGCGTCTGGCGCCAACGCACGGATCTGGTCCATCGTCATCGGGGCTGTGCTCAGAATCAGCAACCCGCCGAAAAATGGCGCCAGAAACGTCCCAAGAGAATTGAATGCCTGCGTCAGATTGAGCCGGCTCGAAGCTGTCTCGGGCTTTCCCAATACCGTGACATAGGGATTTGCTGCGACCTGCAAACAGGTAATACCAGCAGCCAGAACGATCAGCGCTCCAAGAAATAGCGGGAACGACGGAACACTCGCGGCAGGCACGAATAGGAATGCACCCACACCCATCGTAAGCAGACCAGCAACCATCGATCGCTGGTAGCCCATCCAGTCGATAATTTTTGCCGACGGAATCGAAAAGATAAAATAGGCGCCGAAGAATGCGAACTGGATCAGCATCACCTTCGCATAGTTCAAGTCAAAAATCGACTTCAGGTGCGGAACCAGGATGTCGTTCAGGCAGGTCAGAAATCCCCACATGAAGAAGAGCGTGGTCACCGTAGCCAGCGGAGCGCCGTAGCTTTGTCCGGCAGCAGAAGCGGTGGCTGATGTGCCTGTGTTGGGGGCCGCGATCGCCATATAAGATGTGTCCACCCTCCGAGCGGTATGAACGCGACAACGCCGCCATCATACATCGGTGGAGTCAGCTTTGGGCGCTTTTTTCTTGCGACAGAATGCGGATTCAGCCTCTACAAAATCGATTCTGTAGCTTGACATCTGTTCCCAGTTGCCCGAAACTTCACTCGTTTCTGGCATCCTCATTTTCCTCGGATCTGCCTAAACCCATATGCGCAAACGAATCATCATCGCAGCGTTGTCATTATTCTGGCTTGCCAAGTATCCTGCACAGGGCCAAGATGGAAATCGACCCACGGTCGTTCTGAGTGAAGCGGGATTCCCGGCTGCCGATTCCAGCGCCCCTTCCTCTCAGCAAATCATCGGTCTCTTTGTAGGCGCGAGGTTTGAGAACGCAGATCACCTCGCGGAGGCGCTTGCCGCGCCTTCGTCCCGACTTCTGGTCCTTCCCTACGGTTCGGCCTTTCCCGAGAACGCATGGCCTGCACTCAAGCAATTTCTGGATAGAGGTGGCAACCTCATTGTTTTCGGAGGCAGACCGTTCACCCGTGCTGCATATAAGGATACTCAAGGTTGGCATCTCCGTGATTACAGTGTTCGATTCATCCGGCCGCTCATGATCGACCAGTATCAAGAAACTCCCGGATCCGATGGCCTGCAGTTTCTGCCAAATCAGGAGCTCACCTTGCAACTTCCGGCATTCAAATGGAAGCGGGCCTTCAGCCCGGTAATTCGACTGAGCGCAGTCGACCTGTATCACAGAGGCGGGGCCGCTGGTTCGATCGACGCACGACTTGATACGCTGGCATGGGGCATTCAGGACGGCCGCAAGATGTCAGCTCCAGCGATTCAAGTCGATCACTATCGCAATGGATTTGACGGCGGCCGCTGGATTCTTGTGAACGCCGACCTCTCCAACGACTTCTTCGAGAATGCCGGCCTCGTTCAATCCCTTGTGAGACGCGCTCTGCAGGGCGAGGAAGAATTTACAGCAAGGCCGATATTGCCTCTGTATCTACCCGGTGAACCGGTTGAACTGCAGGTGGTATGGCGAGCAGCGGAAACCTCCAAGGCTGCTCTATCACTTAAGGTAACTCTGTTTCCCGAGTCTGAGCCTTCTAATCGTGCAACCGTGACGGTTGCCCTTCCGAGCGCAGTAGTGACGATTCCTGCTCCGAGTGGGAAAGGCCTATTCATCATCGAAGCTCAACTGTTAGAAGGCGACCACGTACGAGCCATCTATCACTCAGGCTTCTGGATTCGGGATGAAGAATACTTGCGTTCGGGGCCTCGGCTCACCGTCAATCGCGACTATTTCGAACTCGACGGCCATCCTTTAGCCGTGGTGGGTACGACGTATATGTCAAGCGAAGTGCAGCGGCTCTATTTCGAGCATCCCAACGTTTACATATGGAATCGGGATCTCGCCCAGATTCACGATGCGGGATTGAACATGATCCGAACCGGCTGGTGGACTGGATGGGACAAGTTCTGCGACGAGAACGGTCAACCTTACGAGCGCACGTTGAGAACACTCGAGGCCTATTTAATGACAGTTCGCAAGTATGGCCTGCCAGTTCAATTCAACTTCTTCGCTTTCTTACCCGACGTACTCGGAGGGACGAACGCTTTTCTCGATCCCCAGGCCGTTCGAAGGGAACAGACTCTGATTTCAATGGTCGTTGCCCGGTTCCACGACGTACCTTTTCTCGCCTGGGATCTGATCAACGAGCCTAGCTTTTCGCAGCATCTCTGGACGACGCGGCCCAATGGTGATCCGATCGAACTGTCTGCATGGAATGCGTGGTTAACTGCTCGCTATCCAGACCGGGCAAAGCTCGCTGCTATCTGGAATGTTCCTGCCGATTCGCTCGCGGGAACTATCTCTCTCCCGAGCGAAGAAGAATTCTTGCCCCGCGGCATGTACGTGGGCATCAACTCCCTCAGGGTGAACGACTACTACCTTTTCACACAGGAATCATTTGCCGAATGGGCGGAAGGGATGCATAACGCAATTCGTGCGGCAGGATCTCAACAGTTGGTCACCATAGGCCAGGACGAGGGTGGGATTCAGGATCGCTTGTCGCCGGCGTTCTGGGGGGCATCGGTGGATTTCACCACCAACCATTCGTGGTGGCTGGATGATTCGATTCTCTGGGATTCTCTGGCAGCCAAGCAGCCCGGTGAAGCGATGCTGATCCAGGAAACTGGCCTGCAACGGGGCCTGAATCTAGACGAGACTGCCCGGCGCACTCCGGAAAACGAAGCTGCGCTTTTGGAACGAAAGATCGGAAGTTCTTTCATTCAAGGGGCCGGCGCGATCGAGTGGCTTTGGAACACCAATTCCGACATGACCGAAAGTAACGAAACGCCGATCGGCGCAGTGCGCACCGACTACACCGAGAAGCCCGAAGCGTCACTGTTGCGTGCTTTTGCCAAGTTCTCGCCATTATTGCGGGAGCACCTTCGCGATCCACAGCCGGCTCCGATCGCGATTGTCACCTCGCAGGCCGCCCAGTATTCAGCGCTGGCAGATTTTCAGTTAGAGGCTCAACGCCGCGCCGTACGCGCACTGTCGTATTCGGACGGCCTCACTTCCTACGTGATCGCAGAAAATCAGATTGAGCACATAGGATCGCCGAGGCTTGCGATTCTGCCCTCGCCGCAAGCTCTGGGTGAAAAAGCCTGGACCACACTCATGAAATATGTGGACTCCGGCGGAAGCCTCCTCATCACCGGGCCTGTAGATCGAGATGAGCACTGGCAAGTTGCACACCGGGCAGCTGAACTCGGCATTGCTGCCGCCGTCGAGCCTCTGGTTTATCACGATGCTTCTCTGCGTTTGGGAGATCACACCGTTCCTTTGATGTTTGGCCAGCAGCAACAGAACTGGCTTAACTCGGTGCGCTTCGAGGACGGCGCCACGCTCAAGGAAATTCCCCACGGCAAAGGACGAGTCTTTTGGACTGCGTACCCGGTCGAACTTAGCGAGAACCTGGAGGCAACAGCTGCATGCTATGCGTATGTGACAGCGCGGCTGAACATCACACCTATGTTTAGCAAACTGTCACCGGTTCCGGCCGGAGTCCTGGTATTTCCGACTTCGCTAGCGGATGCGATGCTTTACGTGCTCGCGTCGGACTCAGCCGACAATTCGACGATCAAGATCCAGGATCTCGAAACAGGCGTGCCGATCTCTCTATCTCTGCCTGCTGAACATGCGGCAATCGCCGTCATCAGCAAGAAGGAGAAGAGAGTCATTGCCAAGTATGGCTTTTAATAGAAATTGACCGAACATGACCCGCATCATGCGGCGGATGCAGGAAAGACCTGATTGCATCTTCTATATACTACCGTCTAAGCATTAAAGCTTGGCAGCGCAACCCTCAACCCCGTTGATCAACCCTCCAGTGTCCATCTCTCCGCCACCGCGCAAATCACGAAAATGGCGCTGGATCATCGGCACCGCCGTCGGCGTTCTAGCGGTCGCTGCCGTCTGCATCCGTATCGCGATCGCACGCGCGGAGCCTATTCTTCGATCTCGGGTCATCGAGACACTCTCGACTCGATTTCGGAGCCGCGTGGAACTTGCAGAACTCCACGTCTGGGTGGCGAATGGCATCCATGTGGACGGCAAAGGACTGAAAATCTTTGGCACCACAGACCCAAACCCATGGGAGGCCGGAATTCAACCGCTCCTCGAGATTGGAGAATTTCGCTTCCAGACGGCGCTGGGCAGTCTGTTTCGCGAGCCCATGCATCTGGACACGATCTATGTAGACAGACTGACGATGAACATCCCGCCGAAAAATAACCGACACGAGATGGCCAACTTGCGTCATCGCGGCGGCAAAATAGGTATCGTTGTCAGTCATTTACAGTGCACGAACACCAACATCATTATTAATACGGCTCGACCCGGTAAGCCACCGCTCGAATTCGATGTTAGCGACCTCCGAATGAAGGACGTTGGGCCAGGCCAGCCGCTACAGTTTGACGCAACCCTGATCAATCCGAAGCCGGTCGGCGATGTTCATTCAACGGGCCTTTTCGGCCCCCTGAACGAAGAGAGTCCGCGCGATTCTCTGCTGAGCGGACACTATTCCTTCACCAACGCCGATCTCGGTACTCTTAAGGGTATTGGTGGGATTTTATCCTCCACCGGACAATATGCGGGAACCCTTGGTCGTATCGAAGTAAACGGAGAAACCGACACTCCTGACTTCCGCTTGGCCGTCAGCGGACATCGTGTTCCGTTGCATACTGACTTTCACGCCATCGTCGACGGAACAGACGGCGACACGTATCTTGATCCGGTCAAAGCCCGCGTCCTGAACTCGTCCTTTACTGCCCGTGGAAAAGTCGTGCGGATGAAGAGTCGTCAGGGGCACGACATCGCCCTGAACGTGGTCCTCGATCAAGCCAGCATTCAAGACCTGTTGCAACTCGGCGTAAAGACTGACCCGCCGCTTATGACTGGGACCGTGGAGATGAAAGCTGATCTGCATCTGGAGCCGGGTGAAGCCAGCATCCCCGACCGCATCAAACTTGCCGGCGATTTTCACATCCCCAACGGACAATTCTCCAACGGGAGCGTTCAGGGCAAAATCAATGCTTTGAGCATACGCAGTCTCGGTCACCCTAAGCTCGCACGAGAGAAGCCCGAAATGAACGTTCCTTCCGACTTGAGAGGTGCGTTCGAGTTGAACCAGGGAATCCTCGCGTTTTCGTCACTTCACTTCCAGATCCCTGGTACTCATGCTGACCTGACGGGACAGTACAGTCTGGACGGCAAAACGTTCGACTTTCATGGCATGTTGAAGCTAACCGCCAAGCTGTCGCAAATGACAACGGGCTGGAAATCTATTCTTCTGCGTCCGGTTGACCCGTTTTTTCAGAAGGACGGAGCTGGCACTGAGGTTCCATTCAAGATCGATGGCACCCGCGCCGCACCGCACTTCGGTTTAGACCTGCATCACAAAGCTGAACGGTCAAACGGAAACCCCAGCGAGGCTGTGACTCGGTAACAATAATCACAGTCTTCCATTCGAGCACCTTCCTACAGCATCCGAGGTATTGTTTAGCCGGGACAACGAAAATACCGTTCCAGCTATACCCACTGACGCTCCCGCTCCGTCGTTGGAATCGCCATAGGAGGAACAGCATGCGAAAGGATTCATTGCGGCAGCTCTACGTCCATGAGCTAAAGGATCTCTACAATGCCGAAACTCAATTGGTAAGAGTTCTACCCAAGATGGCCAAATCTTCGTCGAACACGCAACTGAGACAGGCGTTTGAAGAGCACCTGCGCCAGACTTCTGAGCAGGTCTCCCGGCTAGAACGGATTTTCGAAATGCTGAGGGAGAAGCCCATCGGAAAGAAGTGTTTGGGGATGGAGGGCCTGGTAAAAGAGGGATCCGAAACCATGCAGGAGAAGTACACCGAGTCGGTCATGGATGCGGCGATTATTGGGGCTGCGCAGCGAGTAGAGCACTATGAGATTGCCGGCTATGGAACCGTACGAGCTTTTGCCAAACTGTTGGGCGAGGACGAGCACGTCACGCTGATCGAGCAGACGCTTGCAGAAGAGAAACAAGCGGATGAGAAGTTGACCCAACTGGCAGAGGAAATCAATTTGAAAGCGGGAGAAGGCGAAGGCAAGAACGAGGAATCCGCTAGCCCGGAATCCAAACCCAATTCTGGCAAAAACTGGTCCAGGCGTGCAGCATGACGAACTGTGGAAGGGTTTCGTCTCCCTTCCATAGCTTTTTCACCTTCCTTGCTCAACCGAATCTGTGGATTCGCGCAAAATACCGAAGCCCGACGGGAAGTAACAACCGACCACATCGAAGAAGACTTGATTTTGGAGGATGAGTTTATACGTCCTCTGCGCCCTCAGAAGTTGCACGTTCGCCGAAACCGCCGCTGCTCAAGGTTTCTATCCCTCTCTGGATCCCTGCGTAAAGTTCCCGATGACGTTCAAAGTGCTTAAGAGAACGGCCAGTCATTTATGCGGCCGCGCCTGTATTGCCGAGCACGGGAACGCAATCTAGATTTCTGGTGACACGATCGTCAAGGAAGACATGACCACTCTGATGACAAACAAAACAGCAGAACAAATTCTCCAAATGACAAAAGATCTCAAACGCACATTTGAAACGGCGGTACGCGACATCTACGAGGTTAGTTTGACCGGAAGGGGCTCAAACTACCGACGGCCAATCGTTCAGCGGGCAGGAACTGGACCGTCAGAATCCCCAAACAACGCAGAAAAGCGAGCCTTATCGGATGCGGCCCGGGCCTTAGCACAGCTGTGGAAGATTGCTCCGAGTTCCAGCCGATAGCTTTCAGAATATAGCGCCTAGTGAATGATTCGACAGGCCAGGTTAGGTTTGCGCAGCGGCTGAAGAAACCTTAATCGTCTTCCCGCTTAGCGCTCCCACGACGCGGGCGCGCTGACCAGCCAGTTTCTTAAGGGTTGCCGAGTCGCCATCGAGAAGGTAGGTGACGTCCGCGTTCACCAAGGCAAATTTCGCGCCGCCATGAACGCACACGCGGACGCACACATCCGCCGTTTGGGCCAGAGCGGCCGAGTGCTTAGCCTCACATCGGGAGCAAGTTACCATGCCCTCGTAGACTTGTTCTCCTTTAGGAACTCGCGTTTGCTGCGCGTCAGGATCGCTCTGGGCCGCACCGGCCGCGACGCCCAAAGTCGCGACGAGCAGGCCGAGCAAACACGCGGCCGCCGTAGTGATTACGAAGATCTCGATCCAGATGCTGCGCGTTTTGATGTACAAATATCCCTCCGACTAGAGCAAGCCGACGGATGTTTATCCTACTCGCAAGTGGGTGCTGTCGCATCTGTTGCAACTTTCTTGCCATCAAAGCTCTCAGTCAACAATTGCTAACTTAATGAGTCCCAAGAATCAGCCACACCGGTTCAAATACTCCCAGCCTGATTTGTCGTCTTGAGAAGGAAGAAAATTCCGGAAGGGCTCAAGTTGAGTCCGACCACGATGACCTCAAGGGCACACCACTAAGCAGTGGTGGCTGCAACCGCCTTCATCAGATCGAAGCTCGCGGCTTCTCTGGCGCCGGCACATCGCAACAGCTCGATCGTTCCATCCACTTGAGAACTTTCTGGACACGAAACATACACGAGCGCCCCAACATCGCAGAGTTGGTGACCTAGTCTCTCGGCGTCACTCTGTGGGAATCCGAGCCCCAGCAGAGTTCGTGAGCCGTGGGAGAGCGTTTCGCTAGTCTTCTCGCTGACCAAAACGTCCAAGTACGACTGAGATCGAACGAAGAAACCTACGGTCGGAATGACCACGGCGCCGAATTTTGAGAACCATCCAATCATTCGAGCACTGAGGGCTCTGTCCTCAGCATCCACCTCGAAGATACTGGTATCGCTCACGGCCGCTGCGTCGGGGTGCGCGGGCGAAAGAACCATGCAAATATCGGTGTTTTCGAAACCTGCCTGGTTCAACGCACCCACAACCTCCGGCAAAGCTGCTTGCCGGGGATAAATTCCGTATGCGGCTCTTCTCTTCGTGGTCATGATGGACCTCCAACAGGACGGCGAACCGCGTGCATAATTCAGGTAAGCGCATCCTAAACGTAGTCAATCTGCCGTTTCTGAGCACTCGGGTGAATCATGTAGCAGCTGCCGCGTGCCCAATCGGGCACTCTGCTGCAATCCAAAGAACTCTCCCCCCTCTCTTCGCGCGATTCTTATCGTCGCTCTTTTCGAGTCGTCGCCGGTTCCTCGGTTTCGGAATCATCCGGCACTCGCTGCGGAGGCTTTGCAGTCGATTTCGCGTCATCAATCGACTTCTGGGCAGCGTCCTTGACTTTGCCCCAGGCATGCTGGACTTTGCCTTCGACTTGTTTTGCAGTCCCATCCACCTGTTTCTTAGGATCATTCGTCCATTCACCCACTTGCCGTTCGACGCGACCCGCAATATCCTTCGCCTTGCCTTCTACGCTATCCTTCTTCATATGCCATTCTCCTGTTTGGGATTCTCCGCTCTTCTCGGAACTCCGTCTCGTCATGAAAGCGAACCCTTCGATGGGCGGCAATTCTTTGTTTCCTCAACCGGCCGGTAAGATGTCAACTCACCAACAAAGTTTGCTGATGTTCCGCGAGTTCAGTCGAAGAAATCGAAACACTTACTCTCATGCGTTGGAAAAATCCTTTACACGGGGCTGCGCCCTTGGATGATCCGCACCAGCACAGCCAAAACAGCGAGAATCAGAAGAATGTGGATAAATCCGCCGAGCGTATAAGAACTGACCATGCCCAGCAGCCACAGGACTAGTAGCACGACGGCAATCGTCCAAAGCATTGGATTGGATTTCCTTTCCTGGCGAAGATCATTTCAGTGACCAAGCTATGCAGCCGTGGAGGAAACGTCTATCCCGCAAACTACTGACCGGCGCAAGTAATTGTCTCTATGTCAAGGAAGGTGTGAGACGAGACCAGAAATCCCGGAGTGGTGGCCTCGAGGTCGACTACAGGGGATCTAGAAAACCTGCACAATGCCATTTCGTACTGCGTAGCGAGTCAAATCCGCGACTGAATGCAGATCGAGTTTCCGCATCAAGTTGGTACGGTGAGTTTCCGCTGTTTTCACACTGAGGTTAAGGGTCACCGCGACCTCTTTGCTGGTCTTTCCTTCTGCCAGCAACTGAATGACTTCCCGTTCGCGGGCGGTAAGAAGCTCGCCGGAATCATCTTCAGCGTCTCCATGGTCATCCCGTTTCCGCCGGTCCAAGTAGCCGTCCAAGACCATCTGACTGACGCGAGTGGTGAAAAAAGTTCTTTGAAGTTGCAGGGCTTCAACCGCGGCAACAAGATCCCTTCCCGCATCTGACTTCAGAAGGAACCCCCGCGCTCCCGCACGCAGCATTTCTCGCACGACATTGTCCGAATCATGCATCGTCAAGATCAAAATCGGAACATCTGGCGACGCCGCCAGGATTTGGCGAGCAGCTTCCAGGCCATTCAGGTTCGGCATGCCAATATCGAGCAATATCAAGTCAGGTTTGGTTTTGACTGCAAGCTCTACCGCTTCTCTTCCGTCTCCTGCTTCTGCACAGACCTCCCACCCCGGATGGCTTTCTAACAGTGTATGAATTCCGCGCCTCGCTACTTCATGGTCATCCGCAATCAGGATTCGAAACATTCTGATCCTCCGTAACAAGTTGATGACTATGTTTCCTAACCCAGGCGCAAGGAAGAATTCTCGCCTTTGTCTTCGAAGGTCAATTTGTGGGAGCGTCTCGTCTGAACTCTTTTATCTAGCACAAATCATGCCAAACCCCGATTCCATTGCATTTCAATTGGTTTTTCTCGGCCAGGTTCAAGCGTTCGTGTAAGTTTTTCCGCAATTACGATCAGTGGTCGCGAGGGCCCAGCAGGGGCATACAGGATTTACTGTAGTCGCGACCGACGAAGATGCCAGAAAACACCGGCCACTTGGTGCACGTTTTCCATTGAGGCCGTGTCACCGATGCGTAAACCCTCAACCAGCATCAGAAAGTCAGGGTTCAAGCGGGGTTTTGGAGCACGCATGTCTGGTTGCACACATTCGAGGTGTGCACTGTCGCGGGGACGCTTCAGTGAGCGAAGGTCGTCGCAGGCAAGAACTGCTCTACGCCGCCGTCGGGCCTGCCGGAGTTTTCGGCGGCGGCGGTAATTCAATCTGGATCAGGTTGTTCTTGATCGCATAAACGACGAGGTCACGGATGGAATGAAAGCTCAGCTTCCGCATGATGTTGCTGCGGTGGGTTTCTACGGTCTTAGTGCTTAGGTTCAGAAGAGACGCCACTTCTTTAGAACTGTTGCCTTCCGCGAGTAACTGTGTAATCTCACGCTCGCGTGCCGTCAGCGTCGGCAACTTCGGAGCTTCGTTGCGAGCAACGGTCTGTCCCTTTTCCAGAAAACCAGCTAGCACCAGGTCGTTCACGCGAGGAGTAAAGAACATGCGCTTGTTCTGGAGCGCTTCCACCGCAGACACAAGGTCGCGAGCGGCATCGGATTTCAAGACGAATCCCCTCGCGCCAGCGTCCAACGCCTCCCGAATTACCTGGTCGGAGTCGGTTATGGTGAGGACGATTACCTTGAAATGAGGATCGTGTTGCAGAAGTTGCCGCGTGGTGTCGAGACCGTTCAGATTCGGCATGCCAATGTCAACGATCACAACATCAGGATTCAACTGCAGCGCTTTCTCCACAGCTTCGCGTCCGTCGCTGGCTTCGCCGCAAACTTCCCATCCATCGTGCTTCTCAAGGAGCGCCCGCAGTCCGCGACGCACAATCTCATGGTCGTCAGCCAACAAAATCCTGAGTTTCATAATTCCGCCCTTTCCAAAGGAAAATTGACTGCCAGACTTGACGAACTTCAACTCAATTCGGGCACATTGCGCCCGTTCAGCGCTGTGAACACTCGGTGTTGACTAACCGCCTCCACGGCGGCCAAGAGATCACGAGCAGCATTAGACTTCACCACGTAACCGCGGGCTCCAGCATCCAGTGCTTCCCTCATCATCTGCGGCGAATCATGCTGCGTGACAAACAAGATTTCCAGGGCTGGAGACTGCCTTCGCAAGACGCGGCACGCTTCCAAACCGTTCATCCTGGGCATGGTGACGTCCAGAACCATGACATCCGGACTGAGATGCTTAGCCTTTTCTACCGCCTCGGCACCGTCCGAAGCCTCTCCAATGACTTCCCAGCCTGAATGGCCTTCCAAGAGGGTTTTCAAACCCTGTCTGACAATAGGGTGGTCATCCACCAAGAGTATGCGAATTGTCATTCCGTTTCAGTTCCTTTGGAGGGAAACCGACCAGACGATTCGCCACATTTTACCTCTGAACGGATGTGACAGCCTGACCAATAGTCCGCAAATTCGACACCACAGAGTGTCAAGGTACTGGGAAGCTCAAAATGCTCCACCGAACCTAAATTCTGTGAACTCAACGTCCAATACAGGAAATCCTGTATTTCGGCTCTCGCTTTGTACTGAAAAGCTGCTTGAGGATTCAAGCGCCCTGGGGCGTCGAAATGACCGGGAAATAGGTCCTATCGTGCAGGAGCACGTCAACGGCTTCCACGACTGACCCGATGTCCTGCTTTGCACAAGCTCCACGGATTCCAGCTTCGCGTGCAGCGTCGGCCAGTTGTCTGGAGAGATGAAGGGTGACCATCAGAATCGGAATCTTCGGAAATAATTCAGAAATCTGCTTCGCGACGTCCACTCCGTTGAGATCGGGCATTTGGTAATCCAATACCACCAGATCTGGGGGAGCTTCCAGCACCTGATGCAATGCCTCGGCGCCGCTTCGCGCCTCACCGCAGACTTGCCACGATTCCTGTTGTTCCAGGATCGCCCGCAAGTAGCGACGAACGGCCGGATTATCATCGACAAGAAGTATTCGAATCACGCGAAAGCTCGCTCACCAGGTACGACTATACATTCCGTGTGGCAGAACAAGTGCTTTCGCTTGCTAAACACCCATAAACGGAATATTGATTCGCCTTTTCTCGGTCACCAATAACTGCGACGCCCACGTGAGCGGCACCAAATCATTGCCTCATCGTTCGTTCTGTGCCTTTCCTCTAATAAATTACGTTAGGGGAGTTCGCCGAGTAGTCGCAATCCGGTGAAACCAGTAGAACCGAGGGCATCACTCATTTGATGCTTTCTCATTTTGCGCTGGTATCACTCCCGCCGAATCCATTCCCTATTTCCGGCCCCTGACAGCAACCAAGTTATCTGGCAGAGGCGCCGGAGAGGTTCGCCTCGGCGATCTTCGCGATCCGTCGGCGAATCTTTGCCTTGGGGAACAACAGGGCTCGCATTTTCAGCTTGGCCTTGTGAAGTTGCGACTTCGAGTTGCCGATCGAGCAATCGAGTAACTGAGCGATCTCGTGATGCTGATAGCCCTCAACTTCGTGCAAAGCAAAAATCGTGCGGCAGCCTTCTGGCAGTTCCTCAAGCGCGCGGCGCAGAGCAATCCGGTCGACGACTCCACTAAGTTCCGGATCATTCTTGCCGAACTCGCGGTGCAGCGATGGAGATTCCGAGTTCACCGGCTCGTCCAACGAAATGGTAGGCGGTGACTTACGCCGGCGAAGCTTCATCAGCACAGTGTTCACCGCAACTCGGTACAACCAGGTTGAGAACGCAGCATCACCGCGAAACGAACTGACCGTACGGAACACCTGCAGAAACGCTTCCTGGGTCAGATCCTCGGCTTCAGCGACGTCCTTCGTCATTAGGAGGCACACCGAGTAAACACGGTTCTTGTGTTGCTGAAACAGCGTCGCAAAAGCTTGCTCATCTCCGGATTGCGCGCGTTTTACCAGGTTGATCTGTGAATCATCACGGCCCTTTGCGCCGGTCGAGGCAATGACATTCGCTTCTGTCGCTGGAATCGCACAGGTCGCCACGGTTAATCTCCTTCAGACAACTCGAGAGTTTTTGTCCGCATGAATCCAGAAATCGCGAACAGCGTAGTCAGGATAGAAAAAGAGAGAGAGCCGTCGTATCGGGTCACATCTGTAAACACTTGCAGGAGACGCTGTAATCCGTCTGGCTTAGTCTCTTACGGCAGAAGGGCTGGCGGAGGGCTCAGGAGCGACACCAGAAGAAAGAAAGAACGCGGCGGACCGCGCGCCAAACCGGACGGAAAACCTTGCCGAAACGAGATAAAACGAAAAATGGTGGGATCCGTTAGGTCCCCACCATTTCACGAATGCACCCTTGCAGTCTTATATCCGGGCAGTTTCGCCTTTCATAACCGACCGGCGAGCAGTAAAACGAGGACCACAACTACAACCAAGCCCAGGCCACCGCTTGGGTAATATCCCCAAGAGCGGCTGTATGGCCAGGTGGGCAAGGCCCCGAGTAGCAGCAAAATCAGCAGTACTACGAGAATCGTGTACATAGTCTCTCCCTCTTGTTACTCCTATTCCCAGTGGTAAATGCGGTCGTGCAATTCTTGTTTCAATCACGCAGGATAGTTCTCGCTTATTTCCCTGCCGAGTCACCAGTTGAACTCGTGTTCATGCTCGACTCTTTGCTCTGAGCCGAATATTTCCGAACGGCAGCCAGAAACGGTGCACTAGTGGCTGTAGGCCGGATTTTGCCGCTCAAGATGTCGGCAAACGGCTGAAACTTCCCATATAACAACCGGGTTTCATCCTTGTCTTGCGTCAGTGCCGCGCCACTCAGATCGACGCCAGCGAAGAGACCTCGCGCCCTTGAATATGTCAGGACTTCAGATCGCATTTTGATATCGGTATCTGCTGCCGCATCGCGGCCCACGGGCCCCGCAGCAGCCGAGGCATCGGCGCCTAGTTTGAACTTGGCTGGAAAGCAGATGTTCCATCCCTTGCTCGTTCATCACAACCATGACGAGATCGACTGCTTGTCCACCTAACTGCAATCCCCAGCTCCCTCCCGTAATAGTGATAGGAGCCGGAGCGCTCCATCCGTGCTCGGTACGGCAGGTAGCGACACCCTTGCCGTGGTTGCCGCCGAAGCCGACCGCTATCTTGACCATTGACGGAATCACCGCAATACACTTCGCCCCACTCATGACCTTGTCAGGAATAGCTTTGTCGGGAGTCGCCATGATTTCGTCCAGAACTTTGGCGGACGCATCAATTCGCTTTGCAATATCGGAGTCATCCTTGTCGTCGGCGGACCAGCCCATGCCAACGAACATCGAACAAATGCTCAACAACAGGAGACATCTCGACCATCGGGAAGAAAGTCGTTTCATTTTTGTCCTCTTCTGTGCTCCGAGTGAGCACCCTCTATCGTCGATTAACTGCGACATCCACCCTAACCCCCTGACGAAATCGCGCCTATCCGGGTTTGGCAGTAAACATCAAGGGGAACTTCCTGATGCCGTGACCTTTCGGCCTTAACTTGGAGTCCGGGCCTTATAGAGAAATCGAACGTGAACTCGGGCAAGATACAGTCTTCACAGTATTGTGAGCCGTTGCCCAGAAGTCTTAGTCTGCAATCTCTACTCGACACAACGCCCCCAAAGCGGGTGCCGGTCCTCTGGGACGGACCGGCACCTGCTCCTTCCAAGTTCGATCCACTCCTGGCAGCTCATACAGCAGGTCCTTTCGCAAAATACAGCTCCGCGCGGATGCCTCGTCGCTTCAGACGTCTTTACTCTCGGGATGAATAGGCTTCATTTTGAATTTCAAATCAGATCGGAGGAGAACTCATGCTTTATTGGGCATTGGTATTCCTGGTCGTAGCTTTACTTGCGGGAGTGCTGGGATTTACGGGCATTGCCGTCGCTTTTGCCGGCATTGCGAAAATACTCTTTATCGTTTTCCTGGTCCTGTTCCTGGTTTCTCTGGTCGGTCATTTTGGTCGTGGCAGCACAGTCCGGTAAATAGCGTCATCGGAGGGGGCTCCCTCGCAAAGAGGGAGTTCTTCCGCTGGACTACCATCGGCTTCCTCTTCACGCCATGCTCGCGATTCTTCTAAGCGAAGCTGGCTGAAGCATGTTGGAGCAGCCTCATGCTTCGAGGGAGCAATTGAGATTCCTATGCAGTGACGGGCACTCGGACAGCCTCGTGCCGGCGCACTGGGATTATCACTTCAACAATAGTCCCGGGGTTGGCGTTCGCCAGTTTCAGACTTCCTCCGAGTTCGGCGACGCGTTGCCGCATGCCGCCGATACCAATTCCCACACTTTCGGGCCGCAACTGAATTACCTGCTCTGCGATGCCCCTGCCATCATCGCGGACGGTTACTACGATGCTTCCATCGCGGTAGATCACTCTTACCAGGCCGTTATGCGCTCCGGAATGGCGAAACATGTTGGTTAACGCCTCCTGGACGATGCGGAAGATCGCGGTTTCTACCTCAGACTTGAGGCGCCCCAAATCCGAAGGATCCACCTCAAGACGCACTTCGATTCCGCTCCGTTCCGACAGCCCCTCCAGGAACCAACGCAACGCCGAGATCAAACCGACTTCGTCCAATAAAGGCGGGTGCAAGAGATGCGAGATGGAGCGGACTTGCTGGATGGCGCGATCCACCAATTGACTCGCTTCCACTGCTGATTGACGCACCGTCGGCGACGAATCTTTGGCAAGGATCCCATCGAGAATCATTTTCGCGGCAGCCAACTCCTGCCCCAACCCGTCATGAATTTCGCGAGCGATTCGGCGCCGCTCTTCGTCCTGCATCGTCATCAACCTGCCGGAGAGCCTGCGGAGTTCCGACGTTCGGCTGTCTACCAATCTTTCCAGCTCTATGGCATTGTTCCGGATCGATTGTTCCAGCAGTTTGCTGTCATGAATGTCGGAACAGGTTCCATACCACTTCAGAATGCGTCCCTCCGCATCTCGCAGAGGGACAGCTCGAGCGCGAAACCAGCGATACGCGGAATCCGCCCCGCGCAGCCTGTATTCAGATTCGTACGCTTCACCCGACTGCACGCAGTGCAGCCAGTGCGTCAGGGTATGCGGCTTGTCCTCAGCATGGACATACTCT
The DNA here is from genome assembly GCA_963700225.1 of uncultured Acidobacteriota bacterium. Lineage (GTDB taxonomy): Bacteria > Acidobacteriota > Terriglobia > Terriglobales > Acidobacteriaceae > Sulfotelmatobacter. Next base: position 1,241,964 of record CAVOWU010000002.1, on the reverse strand, counting down.
AGCCAGCCCAATCCGACTGCGGATCCGGCCGGCGCACCCGTATATTCATAAAATCGGCTGCTGATGTAATCTCTTGCGCCATTCGCTTGCCTGCTGAAGATGATGTCTGGAGCGGTGTGCACGATGGCGTCCAGTTCCTGATTTTTCTGCGCCAAGTCACTGTTCAACTTTTGCAAATCCAGAGCTTTCTGCTCCAGTTGCTGTGTCCGTTCCGCAACGCGCTGTTCGAGCGCGACATTCAGTCGTTCGAGTTGAAGTTTCTTGCGGTGCAACTCCGCAAAGACTCGTACCTTGGCGCGAAGCACTTCGGGAACAATCGGGACGGAAAGGTAATCGACAGCTCCATGCTGGTACCCCTTCAGTCGATCGAGGTCCGTAAGATGGACTGCTGAGACAAAGATGATTGCTGTCTTCTGGAAGCGCGGGTGTTGACGGATGATCTCTGCTAATTCAAATCCATCGATCTCCGGCATGCTGACGTCCATCAATACGGCCGCCACATCAGTCTTTAGCAGTTTTTCAAGCGCCTCTTTGGCCGAGGTCGCTTTAATCAGATGTTCTCCCAGTTCAGCAAGAATGGCTTCGTAGCTGAGCAGTTTGCCCGGCTGATCGTCCACCATCAATATGTTTACTTTCTCTTCAGTGCCCATCAATCTCTCGACAGTCGTCCCCCGCCTGCATGCACCGGGTTCTTCCGGTTCCGGGATGCTGAGTCCTAGGCTCATCGGTGTAGCCACATGCGCAAGGCCGACAACAGTTGTTCTGTGTTCACTGGCTTCGCCAGATATTCTGACGCCCCGGCTTCCAGACACTTCTCGCGATCGCCCTTCATCGCTTTCGCTGTCAGAGCGATAATGGGCAGCCTGCGGAACGATGAGTTCTGGCGGATCACCTGCATCGTGGCGTAACCGTCCATTTCAGGCATCATGATGTCCATCAAGACGATCGCCACGTCAGGAGTCGATTCCAGCATCGAGATCGCCTCTCTGCCCGTTCCGGCTGTCAGAACTGCCATTCCGCGGCGCTCGAGAACGCTGCTGAGAGCGAAGATGTTCCGCATATCGTCGTCGACCACCAGCACCTTCTTTCCTACCAGCGCCTCGTCCGATCGATGCAGGCGATCCAGCATCTTTTGCTTTTCTTGAGGCAGATCAGCTACTACACGATGCAAGAACAATGCCGTCTCATCCAGTAACCGCTCCGGCGACTCGACCCCTTTAACCACAACGCTTCGGGCCAGGGTGTGCAGGCGGGCGTCTTCTTCCGGCGACAATTCCTTCCCGGTAAAGACAACGACCGGCAAGTCGCTTACATCGGGGATATCGCGGATTCGCTCCAGAATGTCGAACCCAGTCATGTCGGGCAATCGCAGATCCAAAACGACGCAATCGAACGATTCCTTCGCGACTTGTTCCAGAGCAGCAGCGCCTGTGGCAGCCACTACCACATCAATGTCCTCGTAACCCAACAGCTCGCGAATGCTGAGTTGCTCCGCCGGATTGTCCTCCACGATTAACAAGCGCTTTCGGCGCGGCGCCGCGTATTCTTTGATACGCGATAAAGCGGATTCCAACTCGTCCGGGCTCGTGGGCTTGGTCACAAAAGCGAACGCGCCCCGCGCAAGTCCATGATTTCGGTCCTCATCGAGAGTCAACATCTGCACGGGAATGTGGCGGGTTGCGGGATCCTGTTTGAGATGGTTCAACACAGTCCATCCCAGCATGTCAGGCAGAAATACATCCAACGAGACCGCCGTCGGATGGAACTCTCGCGCAAGAGCCAGGGCCTCGGCGCCGCGAAGAGCCACCAGAACTTTGAAACCTTTGTCGCGCGACAAATCCCTCAATACGCGAGCGTAGTGCGGATCGTCTTCAACAATCAGCAGCACTGCATCCTCAGGGTGGAGGCTGTCGCGGTCATCGGCAATTTGCTCGACCGGATGCTCTGACACAACGATGTTCGACAATTTCAACGGCGCGGCTGGAGCTCTCCAATCGGCCGGAGCCAGCTTCGAAGCGGACGGGCCTACGTACGTCAAAGGCAGATACAAAGTGAACGTACTGCCCTGTCCAGGAATACTGCGGAGCTGGATTTCACCACCGAGCAGGCTGGCGAGCTCGCGGCTAATCGCGAGGCCGAGCCCGGTTCCGCCGTATTTCCGGCTCGTGCTCGCATCGGCTTGCTGGAAGGCCTCGAAGATGATGCGCTGCTTGTCTGGAGCGATTCCGATTCCCGAATCTGCTACTTCGAAAGCCACGACCGACGCCGCTCCACTGAGGATGGGGTGATCCTCGCTCCATCCCTTGCGCGCCACAGATACATCGAGTTGTACGGAACCGTGTTCGGTAAATTTGAACGCATTGGACAACAGATTCTTCAGCACCTGCTGCAGGCGCTTGGAGTCCGTCACCAGACTGCGTGTCAGCTGCGGATCCGCATGCACTTCAAAAGTCAGCCGGCGATTCTCTGCTTCGTGCCTGAAAGGACGCGCAACCATTTCGAGCAGGTTCGCGAAAAATACCTCCTCCGCCTCAACCGACACCGTTCCTGACTCTATCTTCGAAAGATCGAGAATGTCGCTGATCAGATTGAGCAAGTCAGTACCGGCTCCGTGAATCGTGCGTGCAAACTCAACTTGCTTCGGTGTCAAGTTGTGATCCGGGTTTTCGCTGAGCTGCTGCCCGAGCACCAGAATCGAGTTGAGCGGCGTCCGCAACTCGTGAGACATGTTCGCAAGGAATTCCGATTTGTACTTCGAGGTGAGCGCCAGTTCCTTTGCCTTTTCCTCAAGAGCGCGACGCGCTTGCTCGATTTCCTGATTCTTGCGTTCTACCTCGACGTTCTGCTCGGCAAGCTGCTGTGCCTTTTGCGCCAGCTGCTCGTTGGTCTGCTGCAGCTCTTTCTGTTGCGTCTGGAGTTCAGCCGCCAATTGCTGCGATTGCTTCAGCAATCCTTCGGTCTGCATCGTGGCTTCAATGCTGTTCAGCACGATGCCGATACTTGCAGTCAGCTGCTCAAGAAATGCCAGGTGCGAAGCCGTAAAAGTACCGAGAGAAGCCAGTTCGATCACAGCCTTCACTCGGTCCTCGAAAAGAACTGGGAGGACAATCACATTTCGCGGTACCGACTGAAACAAACCCGACCGGATCGGTACTGTTTTTTCCGGGAGGTCCGAAATGAGCATTCGACGCTTCTCCGATGCAACCTGCCCCACCAAGCCTTCTCCAATTCTCAACCTTCGCAGGTGCCCGTTTTCTCCGTCGTCGGCGAATGCCGACAGCAGGACCATTCCAGCTGAATTTTCGGTTTCCATCTGATAGATAACGCCCTGTTGCGCATTAACCAGGGGCGCCAATTCAGAGAGCAACATGCGACCCACAGTTGCCAAATCGCGCTGGCCTTGCAGCATCCCAGTGAAGCGGGCGAGATTTGTCTTGAGCCAGTCCTGTTCGGTGTTCCGATCGGTGGTGAGCCGAAGGTTGTCAATCATCGTGTTTATGTTGTCCTTCAACTCCGCCACCTCGCCGCTTGCTTCCACCTGAATGGATCTTGTGAGATCGCCTTTCGTCACCGCGGTCGCGACTTCCGCAATCGCGCGGACCTGGTTCGTCAAGTTATCCGCGAGCAGGTTTACGTTTCCAGTGAGATCCTTCCACGTTCCCGCGGCGCCCGGCACATTCGCCTGTCCGCCCAGTCGGCCTTCGACGCCGACCTCGCGTGCAACCGTTGTCACCTGATCGGCAAACGTCGCGAGCGTTCCCGTCATGTTGTTGATGGTTTCCGCCAATGCTGCAACTTCGCCTTTGGCGTTCACGGTCAGTTTCTGCGTGAGATCTCCGTTCGCAACTGCAGTGACGACTTTGACGATTCCGCGCACCTGCTCGGTGAGATTGACCGCCATCACGTTGACGTTGTCCGTCAGGTCTTTCCAGGTTCCGGCAACGCCCGGCACCTGCGCCTGTCCTCCGAGTTTGCCGTCCGTTCCCACCTCGCGCGCAACGCGGGTGACTTCTGCCGCGAATGCATTCAATTGGTCCACCATCGTATTAATGGTGTTCTTGAGTTCGAGAATTTCGCCCTTCACGTCGACCGTGATTTTGCGCGACAAATCGCCGCGGGCGACGGCGGTCGTAACTTCCGCGATGTTTCGGACCTGGCCCGTAAGATTCCCGGCCATGGCGTTCACCGAATCGGTCAGATCTTTCCACGTACCAGCGACGCCGGGGACGTTAGCTTGACCGCCGAGTCGGCCTTCGCTGCCTACCTCTCGGGCAACGCGAGTCACCTCGGCAGCGAACGATCTCAACTGCTCGACCATTGTGTTCAGGGTTTCTTTCAGCTGCAAGATTTCGCCGCGCACGTCGACCGTGATCTTCTTAGAAAGATCGCCGTTCGCGATCGCCGTCGCTACTTCAGCGATGTTGCGGACTTGGCCCGTTAGATTGCTGGCCATGAAGTTCACATTATCGGTGAGATCCTTCCACGTTCCCGCGACCCCTGGCACTTGCGCCTGACCGCCAAGTTTGCCGTCAGTGCCGACCTCACGTGCAACGCGGGTGACTTCACCGGCGAAGGCGTTGAGCTGGTCCACCATCGTATTGATCGTGTTCTTGAGTTCAAGAATTTCGCCCTTCACATCGACTGTGATTTTGCGGGATAAATCGCCGCGCGCCACGGCCGTCGTTACTTCCGCGATGTTTCGGACCTGGCCCGTAAGATTGCCGGCCATCGAATTGACCGAGTCCGTCAAGTCCTTCCACGTGCCAGCCACACCGGGGACGTTCGCTTGGCCACCCAAGCGCCCTTCCGTTCCTACTTCCCGGGCTACGCGCGTCACTTCACCCGCGAAGGCGTTGAGTTGATCCACCATGGTGTTGATGGTTTCTTTGAGCAGCAGAATTTCGCCGCTCACGTTCACCGTAATTTTTTTCGAGAGGTCTCCGCTGGCAATCGCCGTGGCAACCTCTGCAATGTTTCGAACCTGGCCAGTTAGGTTGCTGGCCATCGAATTGACGGAGTCTGTGAGATCCTTCCAGGTCCCGGCGACTCCGGGCACTTGCGCCTGTCCGCCAAGTTTGCCATCGGTACCGACTTCGCGCGCCACACGCGTCACTTCCGATGCAAACGATCGCAACTGGTCGACCATCGTGTTGATGGTGTCTTTCAGTTCAAGAATCTCACCTTTGACGTCGACAGTGATTTTGCGCGACAAATCGCCGCGGGCGACTGCCGTCGCGACTTCAGCGATATTGCGGACCTGACCAGTCAGGTTGCTGGCCATGAAGTTCACGTTGTCGGTAAGATCCTTCCACGTGCCAGCCACGCCGGGCACCTGCGCCTGACCGCCCAGTTTTCCTTCCGTACCGACTTCGCGAGCTACCCTCGTGACTTCGCCGGCAAACGCATTCAGTTGGTCGACCATCGTATTGATAGTGTTCTTGAGTTCGAGAATTTCTCCCTTCACGTCGACCGTGATCTTGCGCGACAAGTCGCCGCGGGCGACGGCCGTCGTCACTTCCGCGATGTTTCGAACCTGGCCGGTCAGGTTACCGGCCATTGAATTCACTGAGTCCGTTAAGTCTTTCCACGTCCCGGCCACACCGGGCACGTTTGCTTGCCCGCCCAAGCGGCCTTCTGTGCCGACTTCGCGGGCTACACGCGTTACTTCTCCCGCGAATCGGTTCAGTTGGTCAACCATCGTGTTCAGAGTTTCTTTCAACTGGAGAATTTCGCCACGCACGTCGACCGTGATCTTGCGTGACAAATCACCACTGGCGATAGCGGTTGCCACTTCGGCGATGTTGCGGACCTGGCCAGTAAGATTGCTGGCCATGAAATTCACGTTGTCCGTCAGATCTTTCCAAGTGCCACCGACTCCGGGGACTTGCGCCTGGCCACCCAGCTTGCCTTCCGTGCCAACTTCGCGAGCGACGCGCGTCACTTCACCAGCGAACGCATTGAGCTGGTCGACCATCGTGTTGATGGTGTCTTTCAGTTCGAGAATTTCGCCCTTCACATCGACGGTGATTTTGCGTGACAGGTCGCCACGCGCCACGGCAGTCGTCACCTCCGCGATGTTACGCACCTGGGCAGTCAAGTTTCCTGCCATCGCGTTCACGGAGTCTGTCAGATCCTTCCACGTTCCGGCTACACCGGGCACAACGGCTTGCCCGCCGAGTTTGCCGTCCGTGCCAACTTCGCGCGCCACACGCGTCACTTCCGACGCGAACGAACGCAGCTGATCAACCATCGTGTTGATGGCTTCTTTCAACTGGAGGATTTCGCCGCGAACGTCGACTGTAATCTTGCGCGAGAGGTCACCGCTCGCGACAGCGGTCGCGACTTCAGCAATGTTTCGCACCTGACCGGTCAGGTTGCTGGCCATCAGGTTGACGTTATCGGTGAGATCCTTCCATGTTCCAGCAACGTCCGGCACTTGTGCCTGTCCGCCTAATTTCCCTTCAGTTCCGACTTCGCGCGCTACACGCGTCACTTCCGCGGTGAATACCCCAAGCTGCTGAATCATCGTGTTGACAAGATTCGCCGATCGCAGGAATTCACCCTCCAGAGGACGCCCATCCACATCGAGCCGCACGGTCTGAGTAAGGTCTCCTTGTGCAACCGCTGCGATGGCTCGAGTCACTTCCGCGGTAGGGCGAAGCAGATCCTCCACCAGCGTGTTAACCGAAATCTCCATCTCGCCCCAAGCACCTCTAGATTCGTGGAAGCGAGCGCGCTCACGCGTTTTTCCCTGCTTGCCGACCGCTTGTCCGACGCGCTTAAGCTCCTGCGCCATGTGCTGATTGGCCGCGACAATTTCGTTGAAAGTGTCTGCGACTTTACCCGCCAAACCGACCCATGTACCGGGAAGCCGCACCGTAAAGTCGCCGTCCCGCATACTTTGGAGGCTTGCCAGAACGATGGAAAAATCAAGAGACCCATCCGCAGGCCTCGACTTCCCATTGCTCGGAACATTCGCCGGAGACTCAGTGGAGTTTGGGCTCAGTTCGTTCATAACCGATCTTTTCATCGTCTCTCCCAAAGAGGAAGGAACCGCTTCAGCAGGACCACGTCTATGAATTTCCCAATCGAAATGCGATTCTTACGGGATTGAGTGCTGACGCGCGACTGACTATAGCTCTTCCATCAACGACCGCAGGCATAGAGGAGAAATCAACAACTCTTTAAATAGTCGCGCTTCACGCCCCATCAACTCCTGAGCCTGCTCGGCGTATTGGAGCAGAACTGTTTTTAGGAAGCCCTAAGGTATTTCCTGTAGAAAATCATTTGCGCGGATCTCTGATTGAGCTCGATTCTGATTCGCTTTCTTGTAGGCGGGCAAAATGTTAAAACAGCCGTCCGTAGAGGTCTAGCGGTCGCAGAGCCTCTAGACGCAGCTTTAAGAGTGCGATGGTACGTGGCTCTTTGCTCTCTGGAGAGCGCCCTGATTGCACGAATCTTATCGACAGCCGCACTGGATCGTTACATCGTACTAATGCGAATGTATCGGCGCACGTCGGGGAGAGATGTGAAAAACACGTAGATTGCGAAGAGGCCACCGGCTGTTGCCAGCAAAGTTGTGATTGTTACAGCAGGCTTCTTCATCAGTAATCTCCTTTTCGACACAGGTTGGGTCGAGCCTTCGCCATTTGGGCGCCGTCACAAAGTAACAATAGCGGGACGCCGCCAGCCAGCGCACGCCCCGCCGCTTTCGTAAATCATCACCGAGCCCTTTTATCGAGGCCTGGCTTCGGGCCGGGGAGCAGTCATGCGTTGTTGCATCTGTTGCTGCTGTTGCGTCTGCCTTTGCTGTAATTGCTGCGTCTGTTGCTGATGTCGCTGCTCGGTCTGCTGCTTCCTCGCATCGTTGGCGTTTTGCTTGGCTAACTGTTGATGCTCGCGATCCTGTTGCTGTTGCAGCTTCTGGCGTTCCTGCTCCTGCTTCTGCTGCAGCTTTTGCTGTTGTTTCTGATATTTCTGGTCGAGTTTCGGATTCCCCGTGTTTGGCGCAGCCGCGTGCTCCATCGGTGGCAAATCATTCGGATGGACAGCAGTCGATGGAGAAGCCCTGCGGCCGCTTTCGGGAGGGTTTGTTCCACGATTGGCGGGCGGGTTGTAGGGAGCGCCGGCTTCGCGAGCCGGCACTGCATCGTGCCCACTAAATTGGGCCGGCCGTGCTGTCGCCGCGACTGGAGGCTTGCCGTGATTTACCGACGCCCTGAATTCGGCGTTGGCGTGCGCCGCCTGCACGTGTTGCAACTGCGCTGCCGCAGGAGGAACGTGGCGATCGCGGGCAGCGGCCTCTTGTTGCGGCGTAGGATGAGCGTTCACGCCTCCATCGCCACCGTTGTAGCTTATCCGATTCGTCCGATCGCTCGTATTGACGACGGTGGTGTTGTAAACGTTGTGAATCTCGGTAACGTTGATGTTGTTCACCGCCCGGTTGTAGAAAAAATGGCCGTGATCCCACCGTCCGCCGACAAAGCCATCGCCGAAGTATCCGAAGCCATAGTCGATACCACCGTAGAAGCCGACCTGCGGCCCCCAATAGCCGTCATAAAAAGCGAAGCCTCCATCCACCCACGCCCAGTAGGGCGGCGTCCAGAAGAGTTCAGCCTCAGGAGGCAATATCCAAGTGCCCGGAACCCAGTAATAATCGTCATAATCGTCGCCCCAAGCCCAGTAACCCGGCACCCAAATGTATCCGTCGCCGGGGCAAAGAGGTTGCTCGTACACCGGCAGCGCCGGTGGACCGAAAACTCACCGAAATGCGAAGTTGCCCGAATGATGCAGACGACATCAGCAACATCGCGAATGCAAACAACATTGCACGGACACTGCGTATGCGCATTGACTTTCTCCTTGCCAGCCGTTCCCGTTGCACTGCCCTAGACACCTGCGACCTTCGGAGCATGAGCCGGCGATAACGTGTGAACCCGCGCGGAACTGAAATCCGAGAGCGGATCTTTGAGCATGGGTTCCTAAGAACCTCGCGCCGGAATGGTTAGAGCGCCGTAACTCCGGCTTATGGTTGCGCAGAAAAGTGAAATCGGACACAAAAGAACAGTGCTGCTGGCACGAGCACCCACAAGCAATCGGACTGAACGCCCTCGCGCCAGCAAGCCGCTGGCTCATCAAGCTGTTTAGCCTCGATTGCTCTGGCGACCCAGCTTCACGCCGCACTTCTTCCCATAACAAAATGCAAGATCAGGGATATCACTGCAAAGACAAGAAGCAGGTGGATCAGGCCACCCGCAACGTGGAACACAGCGAAACCCCCAATCCACGCGATCAACAAAATCACAAACAATATTGTCCAGATGCTCATTTGTCTCTCCTATATGAAGCGTCCACTCGAACACAATCGAATGGTTCCAGCCGGAACTTCGGATCAACCCGGGGATTAGCCTTCGAAAGCTACCCTCACAGTGATGAGAAGTCAGTAATGCTAATCTCGTAGCCGCCGGGGATAATCTGTGTATGCTGGACGGAGATTCACTGGATGCAATCCGTGCAGGAACCCACCCGACGCCGAGCGAACCGGCGACTATTTCTCTTGAAACGCTCGAAAAGCAACTCTGAGCTAATGTGAGCAACTAAGGAATGCCTGTGTTAGCCTTCGGGCGGCGCGGGGATTTGTGGGGAAACAAGAATTTCTGACGCTCGACGCAAGCGACCCCTGAACAATATGATCACGTCGAAATCTTCTTCGGTGACGCGATTCCGCCCTCACAATCTTCATAGATCTCGCCAGGCTTGGCTCCGTTTCGTAGTGTTCCTGTCGTTGGTTGGCCTCTGCCACTCCTACTCGGTGCTCTCACACGAAGAAGTCGTCGACCTGGTTTGGAAAGACAACCTTCAGCCGCTTCTCCTTCAGCGTTTTCCAACTGCCAGCCCGGACGATCTCAGGAAAGCGCATGCTTTTGCCTATGGCGGATCACTGGTGCAAGACATGGGCTACTACCCTTTTGGCAATAAATACTTCAGCGATCTGACCCACTACGTTCGCAGCGGCGACTTCATCGTGAACTTGGTCAACGAATCCAGCAATCTGGAGGAGTACGCTTTCGCTCTTGGGGCGCTCGCACATTACTCTGCAGACAACATCGGACATCCCACCGTCAACCAGGCGGTTGCGTTGGAGTTCCCCAAGCTGAAAAGAAGATTTGGAAAGGAAGTAACCTACGAAGACAATCCCAAAGCTCACATCCGAATCGAGTTCGGATTCGATGTGACTCAGGTGGCTCGGAATCGCTATACGTCAGATCGCTATCACGATTTCATCGGATTTGAAGTTTCCAAACCGGTGTTAGAGAAGGCATTTCAGGACACCTACGGAATTCCACTTTCGCAGGTAATTTCGAACGAAGATCTCGCCATTGGAACATTCCGGCGCGCGATCGGCCGCGTCCTCCCTGAGATGACGAGAGTGGCCCTGCTGGCCCGGAAGAAAGAAATCGTAACCGAAACCCCGAATTTCAACTCTCGCAAGTTTCGCTATTACCTTTCGCGCGCAGACTACAACCGGGAGTGGGGTAAAGGCTATCGGCGTCCGGGAACAGGAACGCGCGTTCTGGCATTTTTTCTCAAGTTCGTACCGAAAGTAGGTCCGTTCAAGGCGCTGGATTTCAAGATTCCCACTCAAAAAACGGAAGATTTGTATATTGCCAGCGTCGACCACACCATCGAAAACTACAAGAGTCTTCTGACTGAAGTTGAACAGAAACAACTGCATCTAGCGAATACCGATTTCGACACGGGACGGATGACTCACGCTGGTGAATATGGCCTGACCGATAATGCTTACGCGCATCTCCTCGATCAGTTGGCGCAAAACGGCTTCGCGCAGATCACGCCCGAGCTGCGCGACAATATTCTAAGTTTCTATAGCGATCCCAACGCTCCCGTTTCCACGAAACGCAACACCTCCGCTTGGACGAAAACACAGGATGAGCTACAGAAGCTTAAGACAGCAGTTCCAAAGGAAACAGCCCCGCAGATTTCAGAGATCGGCAACTAAATCAGCGCAGCGTGCCATTCATCACAACCCCAAGAGACTTTCGGACAACTAAACGAAAGCTGTTTCTTACATCAAGAACTTGCGCCGAGACGCGCAAAAGGGAGGACTATTCATGGCAGACGATATGGAAAAGAATCGCCAGCAGGGTGGACAACAGAGCGGGCAATCCGGCCAACATGGTACCCAGTCTGGTCAGCAGGGGCAAAAAGGCCAGACCGGTGAGGGCAACCAGCAGAGCGGACAGCCCGGCCAACAGAACCAGCAGAAAAAAGGTGGCCAGAATCAGGATGAGAACGAGAACCTGGACCGCCAACGCCGCGCGTCGTAGTTCGCCGCGTGAGTAAGACAGAAGTCCCGGCTACGGCCGGGACTTTCTTTTCCTTCTCCGCCCGGCCAATCTCTCCTCACCACTGTCACCTGCTAATCGTCCTCCCTTTTCTTCGGATCTGAAAGTTGTCTAATACGGCGGGAACTCGGATCGAATCGTTGCCCGTCCCGCCGCCAACGATTCCCCTGTAAAATTGAATTGCCGATTCCGGAGCAATTTCCTCATTGTCATTTCTTGACCAACTAAACCCGCAGCAGCGCGAGGCCGTCGAAACTACCGAGGGGCCGGTATTGATTCTGGCCGGGGCGGGTAGCGGAAAAACTCGCGTCATAACGTACCGGATCGCCTATCTGATTGAGCACAAAGGGGTGATGCCCGAGTCAATCCTCGCGATGACATTCACCAACAAGGCCGCCGCTGAGATGGGAGAGCGTGTCGAAAAACTTGTGGGTGGCTTGAGCATTGCCAAGCCGGTCATCTCGACATTCCATTCTTTTTGCGTGCGCATGTTGCGCCGCGATATCGAAGCGATGCGCATTCCGTCCGCGACGCCTGGCCAGCCGCCCATTGGACACACGAAAAACTTCGTGATCTATGACGAAGGTGATCAGCAGTCTGTGGTCAAAGGATTGATGAAACGCTTTGGCCTCGACGACAAACAACTCACGCCGCGCACCGTGCTCTCCCGCATATCATGGGCCAAGAATCACATGCTTGACCCGCAGGAGTTGTACCTTCAGTCAGCAGATCCTAAGACCGAGAGGATTGCACATCTGTTTGAGGAGTATCGCAAGGAACTGCGCAAGGCGAATGCCCTTGATTTCGATGACCTCCTGCTTGAAGCTGTGCGCCTGCTGAAATCGGCACCGCAGGTGCGCGAGTACTACAACCGCCGCTTCCAGTACTTGCTGATCGACGAGTATCAGGACACCAACCGGCCGCAATACGAACTCATGCGGATGCTTGCAGGCGAAGGGCACAACGTCTGCGCCGTTGGCGATGAAGATCAGTCGATCTATTCCTGGCGCGGCGCCGATATCCGCAACATTCTCGAGTTCGAGAAAGATTTCCCGGAAGCCAAAATCATCCGGCTCGAGCAGAACTACCGTTCGACGCAAAACATTTTGCAGGCTGCGTCCGCTGTGGTCGCAAATAATGTTCGACGAAAAGGCAAGAACCTGTGGACCTCGCGCCAGGGAGGCACGAAGATCGGCTACTACGAGGCTCCGGACGGCGAGAACGAGGCCCTCTTCGCCGCCGACCGAATCGCTAAATACTTTCGAGAAGCCACAGAGCACGGCGAAACTCCCCGCGCCGCAGTGCTCTATCGCACAAATTCGCAATCACGTCTGTTCGAAGAAGCCATGCGGCGCTACGGTTTGAAATATCACGTGGTGGGAGGGTTCTCGTTCTACGAGCGGTCCGAGATCAAAGACATGATCTCCTACCTGAAAGTGATTCTGAATCCCGACGACTCAATCTCGTTGTTGCGGGTCGTCAACACTCCGGCGCGCGGGATCGGCAAAGGTACGATTGATACGCTGGAGCACTTGGCGCTCGAAACAGGACAATCATTGTGGGGAGCTGTTGGCGAGGCAGTCAAACGGCAGTTGTTGCCGCCTCGTGCCGTCGCTTCGCTCAAGAGTTTTCGGCAGCTGATCAAAGACGCCAGAGCAATGATGGCGGGGACCTTCGCGGACCAACTGGATCAGAGTGCGGCGCCCACATCCTCTCCAGAGACATCGGGAGCTCCGGAACCCGCCGCTGAAGCTGTGGAATCGATCGACAGCGAAGAGAACGCCACTGCCTTCGATCCTACGGAGTTCGGCAATTTCTCATTTGACTTCGGAGCGGCAGCCGATGAGAGCGAACTGTCTTCCGAAATCGAAGTCGTTCCGTCAGACGAGAAGTCGGACGCTCAGCAGTCTGCCAGCGCGCCGCCCAAAGAGAAGGAAGAAACTGACTCATTCCCCGTCCCGACCGTCAGCACAGCAGACATTCTCAAGTTCCTGATCGACCGGACCGGCTACATCAAGCTTCTGGAGGAGGAAGACACGCCTGAGGCGTTCTCGCGAATTGAAAATCTGCGTGAACTCGTCAATGCGGCAATGGATTCGCGCGACCGCGCCGAGACGCTCGACCAGTTCCTCGATCACGCTGCCCTGATTGCGGACACGGACGATTATGACGAGCGAGCCCAGATCACCCTGATGAGCCTGCACGCGGCCAAGGGGCTCGAGTTCCCTCTCGTGTTCCTTAGCGGGCTGGAGGAAGGACTCTTTCCGCACTCTCGCACCATGCTCGTTCCTGAGGATATAGAGGAAGAGCGGCGACTCTGTTACGTCGGCATGACCCGCGCGATGGATCAATTAGTGCTAACGCGTGCCGTCTATCGTCGCCGTTACGGAACCGATCTACCCGAAGCCAGCGTTCCTTCGCGGTTCCTAGAAGAGGTCCCCGGTCCTCTGATTGAGGAACTGGGAACCAGCAGAGCGCGAGCGAGCACCGGAACCTTCGGCCGTCCAACCGGGCGAAGTCGGGTATCGGAAGACTCCGGAAGCACTCATTATTCCTATGAGGACGAGGATCAGAGCGCGTCCTGGCACGCCGGCGATGCCTCCCGAGATAGCGCTCGCACTTCGAAAGCCACGGCAGCAGCCCGCGCCTACAACTCGATCGAGAATATGGCCGAATTTTTCGCCAGCCGGGGAAAGAAGTTTACCGTTCCGAAAACACCTGTAGAAGAACCCACCGGCAAGCGCGGATTTCGCCCGGGCCAACGAGTCCGCCACCCGAAGTATGGTGAAGGAACCGTCTACCAGCGCGAAGGAGAAGGCGAAGAAGCCAAGATTACGGTACAATTTCCACGCTTCGGCTTAAAGAAGCTTGTGGAAAAGTACGCCCAGCTGGAACGGGCATAGATCCCGTTCAGTTCGGTGCCGGAGAACGCTTCGGCCAGTTTCCGCCATTCTGAGCAGCAATTTCTGATTGGAAAAGGATAAATAAATTCATTCATGGCAAACACGACAAAACTAAGCAAAGACGAACGCAAGAAAGTTAAACGAGCCGCGCGCAAGAAGAGCAAGACAGAAAAGCCTCTGAAGCCCCGAGACTATCCTCGCGGATCGAAGAAGCCTAAGGTCAAGAAACTGGCCCGAGGCCAGGCGAAGCGGTAAAGACAGCGTTCAGCGCTCAGCGCTTGGCATTTGGCCTGTCGGTTCAACACCGACCGATTCCGGCCGAATGCCAGGCGTCTGAGGGCTCACTGCTAGTTGTGCCGCTGAGGAGAAACGTTCCCTTTGTCACAGCCGACAACCACTCAACCTCCCTCCCGAGAAGTTGTGCGCACCTCTGACAATCAGCTCTTTTGCTGCAAGTCGATCGACAAGCTGATCACCGACTCTGAAGACCCTGAGCGCAGGCTGAAGAAGACTCTCGGCCCGCTCTCCCTCACGGCGCTTGGCATAGGTGCAGTGATCGGTTCTGGCATTTTTACGGTCATCGGAACCGCGATTGCAGGCCAGAAGTTCGATACATCGTCGATACTCAACGCGCCTTTGCTCGATTACATGATCCGGCATCATGCCACGCTCGGCAGGCCGGGAGCGGGTCCGGCGCTGGCGCTTTCGCTAGTTTTGGTTGCGATCGTTTGCGGTTTCACTGCTCTGTGCTACGCAGAACTCGCCTCAATGATCCCCATCGCGGGCAGTGCATACACCTATACCTATGCGACGATGGGAGAGTTGATCGCCTGGATCATTGGCTGGGACCTGATTCTTGAATACGCGGTCAGCAATATGGCCGTGAGCGTGGGGTTTGCCGCCCATCTCGTTGGCATGTTCGATTGGTTCGGATGGCATCCTGCGCTGCGTTGGATTTCGCCCGCATACCTCCCCGGCGGCCTCACGGATCTGAAGGGGAACGTCCTCTACGCGCCCGGCCTTCACTTTGGATTCGACATTCCCGCGTTTCTGATCGTGATGATCTTGACGGTCGTTCTGGTGCGGGGCATTCGCGAATCCACGGAAGCCAACAACACTATGGTGATCCTCAAGATCGCCGCGATCCTCGCGTTTGTCATCGCAGGCGCGCATTTTGTGAACCCGGGAAACTGGCATCCTTTTGCCCCACAAGGCTGGTCGGGCATTCTGACAGGCGGCTCGATCATTTTCTTTACGTATATCGGTTTCGATTCCGTATCGACCGCGGCGGAAGAGGCAAAGAACCCGCAGCGCGACTTGCCCATCGGGATCATCGCGACCCTGGTGGTATGTACGGTCCTGTACATCTCGGTAGCCGTCGTGCTAACCGGTCTGGTGCCATGGCAGTCCATGCTCGATGATGCTGCACCGGTAGCCAACAGCCTGAAAGCTCTGGTCGCTCACACGGGCTCGAACACACTGCGGTGGATCGAACTCGGCGTCCTGTTCGGTGCGATGATGGGGATGATTTCTTCGCTGCTGGTGTTCCAACTTGGACAGGCCCGCGTGTGGTTCTCCATGTCACGGGACGGCCTGTTGCCCAAACTCTTCGGGCGCGTTCATCCTCGGTTCCGTACTCCCTCGACGGCCACATGGATCGCCGGTTTCGTTGTCGGCATTCCGGCTGGGATCCTGGACATCGGCACCCTTTCCGATCTTTCCAACATAGGCACGCTTTTCGCGTTCGCCTTGGTTTCGATCGGCGTGATCATTTTGCGCTATCGGGATCCAGGCAGGCACCGCGGATTCCGCGCCCCGGGCGGCATCGCTGCGCCCGTGCTCAGCGTTTTATTCTGCGTTTTGCTGATGTCCGGGCTTCCGATTCTGACTTGGCTGCGTTTCTTCGCATGGCTGGCTATCGGATTGACGATCTACTTCATGTACAGCCGTCACCGGAGCGAGTTCGCGAAAAAGTAGACGCTCTACTTCGCCCACTGCGTAGCCAGGAATAAATACCTGTCCCGCAAGTCGTCCTTGTGTGCACTCGACTTTGCGTCAAGGAACATCACTTGCCAGCCGTCCGCCGCCGAATAACCCGGCCACCTTGGTAAGCCGGGACCATTCGGATCTCCGCTGCGCGCGAAGTTCGACCAATATTTCTGCATCTCCTCGCTCAGTTCACGATCGTCCGCACGCCACGGAACATCTGCCTTCGAATCAAGTTGTCCAAAGACGTATTCAATCTCAGCAGAGTGATACGCTCCCATCTTTGGGGCGTTCGGAGTTGCAGCAGGAGGACCGAGATCGAACCGATAACGATAAATCGGCTGCTTACCAGTCTTACTCTGCGCCTCCATCCAGTCCCAAGTGGAGAATGCGATGAACTTATCACCCGCGAAATCCTGAGCCGAACGAAGCGTTTGTTCGTCCGAGCCAGCCGGATAAAGCCGCAAGAATTCTCCCGCTTTGTCGCTAAACTCTTTTTGCGCGTTGGTCTTCATGCTGTCTGCAGTCGGCTTTTGCGGGGCAAATGCAACCTCGAAACTGCCTTCGTCGTGGTTCCACCCAGCCAGGAGCGGGACGTCATTCTGCTTCCCTGCAGCGAAAATGGCTGGAACCGACTCCGGCAGGAAGTAGCCATCGACGTCCGGACCAAACGCGAACCCTTCAGGCCCCGGCTTGCCGAAAACCTCCAACAGTTTCTCGGCAGGCACGGCGCGTAGTTCGGCCAAAGTCGAAACTCCCAGCTTTTCGCTGACGAGCTTCGCATCCTTCCCTTCTCGTTGCGAAAGCGGTTCGAACGACAGGCCGCTGCCGTGGAACGCGGCGCCACTCTCGCCGATCGCCTTCTGGAACAGGCCCTTCGCAAGAGGAGAAGCCATCTGTGCGCTTACCGAGAAAGATCCAGCGCTTTCGCCAAAGATGGTGACGTTTGCCGCGTCTCCTCCGAATGCTGCAATATTTTCGTGAACCCACTTTAAAGCGGCTAACTGATCCATCAGCCCGTAGTTTCCTGCTGAGTTTCGACCCGACTCTTTCGCCAGTTCGGGATGAACCAGGAACCCGAAGACCCCCAGGCGGTAATTCATTGAGACGACGATCACACCTTGCTGCGCCAGATGCGTACCGTCTTGCCTTGCCTCTGAAGTGGTTCCGGCGACGAAGCCGCCGCCATAAATCCAAACCATCACTGGCAGCTTCTTGGACGGAGCTTTCGCCGGCACCCAGACGTTCAGCGTCAGACAGTCTTCACTCCCCCCGCCGTCGCGAAAATTCATATCGCCGTAAATTTTTCCTTGCAGGCAATGTGAACCGAACTCTGTGGCTTTGCGGATTCCATCCCATTTCGCAGCAGCTACCGGCGGCTTCCATCTGAGGTCGCCCACAGGCGGAGCAGCGTAAGGGATTCCGAGAAACGAGTGTACGGCTCCGTCGTCTTTCCCCTCGACCACCCCGGAAGTGGTTTTCACTTGAAGATCGGACGACGCGGCGTACATGGTCGCCACTGTGAACAATAAGATCGAGATCTCGATCCACTTACGGACGAGTGAACGCTTCATGGCATCTCCCTCGGACAAATAAGAACAACGGATTGTAAACGAAATGTCTCGAGAATGATGTCCGAGCCCTCCTCGCAAATCTTTCGGCCGCCATCTACAATCTGACATTATGTCCGCCTCCTCCGCAGACCGCCCGCCCAATGCCTTTATCCGTCAGCTTCCCAAGGCGGAGCTGCACTTGCACTTGGAGGGTGCCGTCGAACCGGCCACGTTGCTTGAACTCCGACGGCGACACGGCGACGCGGCGACCCTTGCCGAAACCGAATTGTTGTATCGCTACACCGACTTCCCCAGCTTCCTGATGGCGTTTAAAGAAGTCAGCGCACACCTTCGCGGGCCCGACGACTTCGAGTTGGTCACGTATCGGCTCATGCAACAACTCAAGGAGAACAACGTTCTGCATGCCGAGGTATACGTTGCGGTTGGAGTCTGCCTCTATCGCAAGCAAGACTTCGCCGCCATCTTTGAAGGAATGGAGCGCGGGCGCACGCGAGGAGCACGCGATTTTGGTGTTTCCTTGCTTTGGATTTTTGACGCTACCCGCCACTTCGGAGTCGAAGACGCACAGCGAGTGTTCGAGTTGGCCGCCCTGTATAAGAGCCGGCACGTCGTCGGTGTTGGCATCGGAGGCGATGAACAGAAAGCCCCGCCAGAGCTCTTCCGCGGCGTGTACGCGTACGCCGAAGATCAGGGCCTGCGATTGACAGCACACGCCGGCGAAACCGCGGCGCCGGAATCCATCTGGGGAGCGCTCAATCTGCGCGCAGAACGCATCGGTCACGGCCTTAGCGCCGCGCAAGACCCTGATCTGATCGAGGAGCTCGCTTACCGGCAGATTCCCGTGGAGATTTGCATAACCAGCAATGTCCGCACTGGAGTGTGCAAGTCGGCTGCGGAACATCCTGCGAAGAATTACTTCGATCAGGGCATCATGATCACGCTCAACACGGATGACCCGGCACTCTTCGGTACGACGCTGTGCCACGAGTACCAGATTGCCCAGGAAACTTTCGGATTCACCGACGAGCACCTGCGTGAACTAGCTCGCAATTCGTTCGAGGCCTCGTTTCTACCTGCGGAAAAGAAGCTGGAGCTTTTGAGTCTGTTCGATGCGGCAGTGGCGCGCTAATTCGTCATCGCTCTCCTCGTGAATTGAATAACATGGCCGTTCGTCCCATTATTCAACTCGGCAATCCGGCCCTCCGGGAAAAGTCGACCCCGGTAACGGACGCGACGTCGGCGGAAGTGGTGACCCTGATCCGGGACTTGAAGGACACTCTGGCCCACTGGCGATCCAACACCGGCTACGGACGCGGCATTGCGGCGCCGCAACTCGGCGTGCTGCGGCGCGTTATCTTCCTCCAGCTTCCAGGTGCGGAACCTTGGCCGCTGATCAATCCGGAGATTATCTGGCACAGTGACGAGAAGATTATCGTTTGGGATGCCTGTCTAAGTTTTCTCTCGATCTTCATGCAAGTCGAACGCTCTCGGGAGATCACCGTGAAGTACCAGAATGTCCGAGGCGAAACTCTCGAGTTCGAGGCGGGCGACGACCGCAGTCTTTCTGAACTCTTACAGCACGAGATCGATCATCTCGACGGCATCCTGGCCATCGACCGCGTTATCGATCTCAAGACGGTCTGCACCCGAGAAGAGTTTGAAAAGCGCTATCGCGCTGCCAGCCCGTATACACCCGTTCCGGCTACAATCAAGGGCTGAAACACCGCTGTGAATCTTTCCGAGCGGATCCTGCTTTAGAGAAATCGACCCTGATGTTACACATCGGTATCGTCGCGTGCAGCACCGAAGGAGCCGCGCTCTGTTACCGCACCATTTCGATCGAAGGAGCTCAAACCCTGGGGCCGCACGACCATCCCGAAGTTTCGTTGCATTCGTTTTCTCTCGCTCAATACATGAAGAGTATCGATCGCAGCGATTGGGTAGCTGTGGCTGAACTCATGCTGGCTTCGGCCGAAAAACTAGCGCGGGCTGGAGCCGACTTTCTCATCTGTCCTGACAATACGATTCACCAGGTCTTTGATCTTGTAGAGCATCGATCACCGCGTCCCTGGCTCCACATTGCGCGAGAAGTAGCCAGCGAAGCGCAACGGCGGCAATACAAGCGGCTCGCCGTTCTCGGCACTCGATACTTAATGGAAGGACCGGTCTATCGAGACGCACTGAAAGCCACGGGAATCGAACACCGCGTTCCCGGTCCCGAACAGAGAGCGCGCATCAATCAGATCATTTTCGATGAATTGGTGAACGGCCAAGTTCTGCCGCGATCCCTGGCGTACTACGTCGAAGTCATTCGTTCGCTGAAAGATGAAGGTTGTGACGGCGTTGTTCTTGGGTGCACGGAACTTCCTCTGCTCGTAACTCCCGAATCTTCGCCGTTGCCAACCCTCGACTCCACTCGTATTTTGGCCCGCGCTGCGGTGCGCAAGGCGGTCGAGGGCTGACGCAAGAGACTTCCGAATGCAAAATAAAAGCAAACTCAAGTTTCGTATGTTACTCGGTGCTTATGCGATCGTCCGCTTCGCACCCGACGCCGCGGTCCCTCTGTGGGCGACGAAGGGTGAGTTTACTTCGATCACGCGGACACATGACGAACTCTCGATCGTCTGCCCTGCAGAAAATGTTTCGGAAGAAGTGAAGTCGCCGCACCGATGGATGTGCCTGAAACTCGAAGGACCTTTTCCTTTCTCGCAGACCGGAGTGCTCCTCTCGTTCATTGAGCCACTCTCCGGCAATAAAATCCCGATCCTTGCAATGTCGACTTACGACACAGATTACGTTTTGATCCAGGAAGAATTCGTAGATTCCGCTTTGAAAAATCTGCTAGAGGCCGGGCACGAACGGATCGCCTGACGACTCCGGATTTCCGCCATTCGCCCCAGAATTCTTGCAGAAGGCTGTTGTCCGCGCATGCAACAGGGCGATGCCTGTGTTGTAATAGAAGGTATCACTCGCATGCCTTCTGCTCTTACATTCTTGCGCCGCCGCGCCAAAGCCCTGCACCGTAACCTGCGCGGGGCCAAAATGGCCGTCAGCGCGTTGGCATCGACGGACCATCCTCTGCTGGCACACATCATTCCGATGCGGCGCTGCAATCTTGCCTGCACGTACTGCAACGAGTTCGATGACTTTTCGAAGCCGGTCCCGATTGATGAAATGTATCGGCGCATCGATAAGTTAGGCGCGCTGGGCACCGCGGTTGTCACGATCTCGGGTGGCGAACCCTTGATGCATCCTGAACTTGACGATGTGATCCGTCGCATTCGAGCCAACGGCATGATCGCCGGACTCATCACCAATGGCTACCTGCTGGTTCCCGAGCGCATACAACGGCTCAACCGGGCGGGTCTGGAATGGCTGCAGATTTCCATCGACAACGTCAATCCTGACGACGTGTCGAAAAAGAGTCTGAAGGTTCTTGATAAGAAGCTCCAACTGTTGGCCGAGCACGCCGACTTTCACGTGAACATTAATTCCGTGGTCGGCGGCGGCATTTTGCATCCGCAGGATGCGCTGGTAATCGGAAAACGAGCAGTCGAACTCGGGTTCACTTCGACCATTGGCATCATCCACGATGGCAGCGGACAGTTGCAGCCGTTGGGTGACGAAGAACGCCGCATTTATCACGAGATGCAAGCGCTCGAAAAAAGCAGCTTTACCCGGATCAACGCGTTTCAGGACAACATTGCCAAAGGTCTCCCCAACGATTGGCGATGCCGCGCTGGAGCCCGCTATCTTTACATTTGCGAGAACGGACTCGTCCACTACTGCTCACAGCAGCGCGGCTATCCCGGAACTCCGCTGGAGAACTACACGCGCGAGGATTTGCGCCGCGAATATCTGACGGAGAAATCCTGCGCGCCGAACTGCACCGTCTCGTGCGTTCATCAAGTATCGATCTTCGACTCCTGGCGCGCCCCGCAAAACCCGGCACCGTCGAGTCCTTCCGCGCCCGCAGAAGAACTCGTCCAGATACGGTAGGAGCGGTCCGAACAACAACGTTTATTTCTTCGGCTGCGCGCTAGGCGGCAAGATTCCGTTAAGCCGCAAATACATGGCTGCAGCTCCGTAGTGATCAGCCCAACCACTGGCCAGGCCCAACGCCGCCATGGCTCGGGGAAATTGCCGGCCACCGAAAAGTTCAACGCTGTCGCCCAGCTTCGAATCGTCCATCTTGCTTAAGGCATCGCCGCAGAAGTTATAGGACGCTTTTACAGCCGCAAGCAATTGGTCCTTGGAATCGGCCTCTTTCAGTTCGTCCACTTTGGGAGCAGGAACGTCCGCTGCCTTGGAGCAAAGAAAGTAATTTGACTGTGCGATATGCACGACGAGATGTGCGAAAGGTATCTGGTCGGGCGTCGGCTTATACGTGAACTTGTCGGCGGGCATCGCCTCAATCGCTCCAACCGTATTGTTTTGCGAACGCTGGAGCAGGATGCGAAGTGACGATGCAACCGGATCTTTGGTTGGTCCTTGTGGTGCGGCTGGCGCCGTCGCGGCTGGGGCCTGGGCAAAAGACAAGACAGTGCAGACGAAAAAGCAGGTGATGGCAAGAAACTGCTTCATGGAAGCCTCCTGGGGCTTCAAGCATATACCGGCGAGGATAGAACGGTCACCCAGCCCAAATCTTCACGATCTGCTCGTGTCACAATGACGCCATGCCGGACACGCTCATCCCTTCTTTTCTCTACGGAACTGCATGGAAGGAAGACCGCACCGCTTCGTTGACTATGCTTGCGCTGCAAGCAGGATTTCGAGGCATCGATACAGCCAACCAGCGGCGCCACTATTTCGAGTCTGGAGTTGGGGAGGCTTTGTCCTCGGCCTATGCGGCAGGGGTTTTAACGCGTGCAGAGGTCTTTCTTCAAACCAAATTTACTTATCAGCGTGGCCAGGATCACCGCTTGCCCTACGATCCGTCAGAGAGCCTCACCGTTCAAGTCGCGCAGTCGCTGGCCAGTTCGCTGGAGCATCTGGGGACCGACTATGTCGATAGCTATCTATTGCACGGACCGTCCTCGAACTATGACTGGACCGAGGCCGATACAGAAGTCTGGGAAGCGATGCGGAAGGAACGCGACGCCGGACGAACGCACCGGCTCGGCGTCAGCAATGTTTCTTTGCAACATCTGGAACAAATGAAAGCGGCAGGAGCAGAAATGCCGGCCTTTGTGCAGAACCGATGTTTCGCGCGACTCGGCTGGGACCGCGAGATACGGTCATTCTGCCGCGAATACAAAATCATTTATCAGGGATTCTCGCTGCTCACCGCCAACCCCGAGGTGCTCGAACATGCTCCCTTTGTGGATGTCGCCAGAGAGCTGAGTGCGACTCCCGCGCAAGTGGTCTTCGCCTTCGCGCAAGCGGTCGGAATTCTCCCACTTACCGGGACTTCCAACGCAGATCACATGAAGCAGGACTTGGCCAGCCTGGAACTGACGCTTCCGCCTGACGTGGTGAAGGCGATCGAATGCATGGCCGGATAAGCCATCAAGCAACCCTTGGAACTCCAAGCCGCTCTGGACGATTGCGGGCCGCAATCTATTACGAAAGAGATCCTAACGCCGACGTCACCAGCTTAAAGACTAGATACCAGCCGGCGACAATCATAATGGCGGTCGAACGCTTTACCTTGCTCGTGCACGCAAATCCGATGCCGATCAGAACAATTGTCCAGATACTGATTAGATCCACCGAAGATGCCATGCCACGCACAAACTTGCCGGTGGTATCTGCATCGAGGTAATAGGCAAGATTCGTTCCGACCGGATTGTTAATATCGAAGCCTTCCGGATTGACGCCGGCGAATAAGGATATCGTTCCCAAAATCGCCCCGATAATCCCGGGCAGACTCGCATACATAACGATCGCATACGCCTGGCCGAATGATGTTTCCGCCGCGGCCCCGACTTTGAAGGTCGTCCACAGAGCAACGGTCGTGATGAGGAAGTAAAACAAAATCAGAGCCGGACTCCCGTAGGCGAAGAAACCGATAATCTTGCTCGAGAGCTGCAATTGTTTGGCTTGCTGATCCGCCGGCAGCTTGTCGAACTGGTCGGCTCGCTTGGAATGCGCAATCTGGTTCTTGCTGATCTGTTCGAACCCGACCTGCCGTCCAATGGCGTAAATAAACAAAAGCGAGAATATGGAAATCACAATCCAAGGTCCCCACCAGCTGGCGCTGCGGCGAAGGTCGGTGAACGTCTTCGATGGTGCGATAAACGTATTGACGATGCGAGCGCCTTCCGACAGTGGCGCCGGATCTGGCGAGGGAGAAACGGGAAGGACCGGAGCAGCGGCCATGAGTGCCTCCTCGGCAATGATTCGATGGAATTCTAGTCGGTGGTCGATAGCGAGACAATAGATTCTCCCGCTAGATCGCAAAATTTACAAATACTTGCGACGCAAGTGTCTCCGCGTCGGGCCAGGAACGAATCCGGGCTGCGGGACTTCGTGCCTCTTACCACCCGGGATAAGATGAGCCGATGTTGAACATCACACCGCTCGCCGCCAGTATTCTTGTAGCTGAACTGGTGCCGGCTGCGGCATTTGGGTTTGGCGCGGACCGCATGTCCCGTGCGATTGGAAAGTGGCCGGCTATCGTCCGCATTGCTGCACCGGCTCTCCTTGTCCTGCCCTATGCGGTGCTAACGATTTCGGAGCATATGTTCCAATGGGAGTGGTTCGCGCTCTATGCCTCCCTGCCGTGCGTCATGACTTGGCTCGAAGGGCAGGCAGCGGCCGCCGATCCGGAGCAACGCGGCAACTGGCGGGATGCTCTGATCCTGCTTACGCTCGGGCTGGCTGTGGACCTGCGCTGGTTCGATGCGGCCTGGCCTGCGGGGCTGCGCGGATTGGGAAATCTTCTATTGGTGGATGCGGGATTGTACGCATTCCTGGGCATTCGCCGGTTGAACGGCACCGGATTCGACTTCTATTTTCGTTGGAGCGACTGGAAGACTGGCTTGCGGCAGTTGGCGTTTTTCGCCCCCGCCGTGCTGCTGGTGGGGACCGCGCTCAGCTTTATTCATCCCCATGCCAACGTCCCAGCGCTTGGCAAAGCGGCACTGACTTGGGCCGGAATCTTTGTGTTCGTCGCCCTGCCGGAGGAACTTTTCTTTCGAGCATGGGTGCAGAATCTTCTGGAAAGGCGGGTGGGAAGATGGCCCGCTCTGGTAATTGCTTCGGCGCTGTTTGGACTATCCCACTTCAACAAGAGGTCCACGCATTTCAACTGGCAGTACGTGCTGCTCGCAACCATCGCGGGCGTTTTCTACGGTCGAGCTTGGCGGGATCAGAGGAGAGTGCCGGCCTCGACCATCACGCACACTTTTGTGGATTGGTTATGGTCGTGGTGGTTCTAAAGACAGATGTCGGGGCCAGAGATTAGGATCAAAAAGGCATCATCGGTCTTTTACTAGAGGCAACGGCAGGGCAGAATGTCGGATCCTGATCCCTGACCTTGGCCCTGCCTTCACTGCCCCGAGTTATACCGAAAATATCCCAGACCAACGCGCATGTGGTGGTGCATCGCTTCTGGAATGCACACGGCGAAGCAGAGTCCGAGGATTCCTTGCGCGAGGCCGAGCACATACACACTGCGGTACCTGCGAAACAACGCGCAGGACACCGCTCCCCACACTAGCGTAGCGAGCGCGAGCGGAAGGTTCGGCAGGTGCGCTACTGCGAATAAGACAGCAGCTACGCCGACCGCGGCATCGCTCGCGAGAATCCGCGTCAGGCGAGGCATGAAGTAGTCCTGCAGAAGGAACTGCTGGTAAATCGTCCACAGTACGTAACCACCAGCATGCATCACATCGCCCTTGTAAAGAGCATGGTAAGTGCCGGCGCTTCGCGCCAGCATTAAGCTGACGATCGTCAGCGCCACCGTTGCAGGAAGAATCCAAAAGGAGGAGACTAACCCCCGCCAACCGAAGCCCAGTTCGCTAATTCCGGGGTGGCGGGATAGAACCATCACCAAGGGCGCCAGCAGCGCGATCGGGCCGAGAATCAGCTGTTCGCGCGTCGGCAACCACAGCACCATCATGATAGCGGCGAAGCCGAGAACCAGTTCTGCCAACTCGCGGAAGGAAACGGCCGGACGCGGAATGGAGAGAGTGTAAGGAGCGGAATTGGTTACTGCCATCGAGTTGTTTTTCCCAAACTCCAATAAGAGTGGATGCAATCACCCTTCGTTGCAATAAAATTCAGCCGGACCGCGAAAGAACCTGTCCGCTGCGCGGAACCTCAGACAAGTAACTTCGGGGTCGTTTCCAGCAAGCTGCGCGTGTAGGCGTGTGCAGGGCGCTCAGCAATTTGCTCGGCGTCTCCCACCTCCACGATTTTTCCTCGATACATGACCGCAATTCGCGTCGAGAGATAGCGCACGACCGGCATCGAATGCGAAATAAACAGATACGTCAGGCCGAAGTCGCGCTGCAGTCGAGCGAGCAGGTTGACGATCTGCGCGCCCACGCTGACGTCGAGAGCCGACACAGGTTCGTCGCACACGATGAATTTCGGCCGCAAGGCCAGAGCGCGGGCGATCCCAATCCGCTGGCGCTGTCCGCCGGAGAACTCGTGAGGATAACGAGTGCGCGCAGACTCGTCGAGGCCAACCGCGCGCAGAAGTTCCGTAACCCTCTGCCGAAGTCCCGAATTGCTTCCAACGGCCGGTTGCGACCCGCCATCGTCGGTTGAACCGCCACGATGGATGATCAGCGGCTCCGCGACGATGTCTTCCACGCGGTACCGCGGATCGAGCGATGCGAAGGGATCCTGAAAAATAATCTGCAGGTCTCGCCGCATGCGGCGCATCTCGCTCGAACTGGCTCGCAGCAGATCGAGGCCTTCCAGTCGAATGCTCCCGGACGTTGGTTCGATCAGCCGAAGGATAAGGCGCCCCAGCGTGCTCTTGCCCGAACCCGATTCTCCGACCAGCCCTAGAGTCTCTCCCGCGTTAATATCCAGCGAAACGTCATCGACCGCACGCACCCCACCCCGAGGCTTTCCGCCAAATGGCGTCTCGCCATGCGGAAAGACTTTCGTTAGATTGCGTATTTCAAGCAGTGACATATGTCTATTTTGGACCGAAGTAAGTCAGTCGATCGATTCGTGGCCCCGTTCCCTATTCTAGAGTGGGGATATTCACCCGTTTTTATCCCGCCGCGATCATCGGAACAGCCGCCAGCGCGGCCAGCAGCCCGACGAATTTCCACCGGCTGAAGTGCTCTTTCAGCACCAGCCGTGCGAGCAAAACTGTAATCGCGGGATAGAGCGAAGTGATCACGACAGCCTCGTCGAGGCGTCCCCGCTGGCTGGCGTAGATAAATAGGGCGCTGGCCGCGATATCAAAACAACCGGCGACCATCCCCAACGCCGCTGCCGGACGGTCGATCGCGAAAGGCGCACGGGTTGCCAGTACTGCAATCGCTGTCGCGGTAAACGATCCCACGCGGGAAACAACAGCGATCCACGCCGGCGATCCGCTCGCCTGGTGAATGCAAAGGTAGAATCCTGCAAATCCAACTCCCGCGAGAGCAGCAGTGACAACTCCCTTTGGACGCCCGGACCGATCATTTTCCCCCTGTGGCTCCGGCCTTGTAATCAGCCAAATTGCGAGGATGGCGAGGCCAAAGCCCGCAATCGACCATCGGCTCGGGGCTCCCTCCAGGGCAATGTCCACCATTGTCGGGATCGCTGCCCCAAGAAGCGCTGCGATGGGCGCCGTGAGACCCATTTGTCCGGACGCGAGCGCGCGATAAAAAATGGCCAGCGAGAATCCACCAACTGCTCCCGCCGCGAGCGCCCACAGAATGCTGGCGCCATCGGGGAAAGCTCCAGGGTGAGCCAGTGCAATTGCCAGCATCAGCGCGAAGCCGCAGATGTGTGAAAATGCTGTAAGTACAAATGCATTGGCCCGCTTGGAACCGAAGCCTCCGGCGAAATCAGCCGCGCCCCAGAGAAACACAGCCATCACTGAATACGCTGCCGGAGTGAATTGGAACAATGTGGACACGCCCGGAGAGGGTAACACGCACGCAGACTACGCACTCCGACGACCGGCGACATTGCCGCTAAATCCTGATATATCCGGCCTTTTCGCAGGTTGAACCGCCTCGCCGCCGCTCCCAGCATGTTAGAATTTCGGCAAGCATTTTCTTACTAGAACTCAGTTCTGAGGCACCCGGGTTTGATCGAGCTGGCTCCGTCAATTCTTTCCGCAGATTTTGCTCGGCTCGGCGAACACGTACACGCCGCGGCCGAGGGCGGGGCAAGTGTCATTCACGTTGACGTCATGGACGGCCACTTTGTCCCCAACCTCACGATCGGTCCGCCGGTGGTAAAGTCGCTGCGCAAAGCAACAAACTTGCCGCTCGACTGCCATTTGATGATCGAGAATCCCGACGAATTTATTCCGGCTTTTGCTGACGCAGGTGTGGATTGGATCTCGGTACACCAGGAAGCTTGCCGGCACTTGAACCGCACGCTGCACCTGGTCAAGAGCCATGATTGTCTGGCTGGAGTCGTGATCAACCCGGCGACCCCCGTAGACACGCTTTCGGAAGTGCTGGACATTGTGGATTACGTTCTGGTGATGTCGGTGAATCCAGGATTCGGAGCGCAACAGTTTATCCCGTCAACGCTGCACAAAATGCGGCGGTTAGCGGACATCCGCCGGCAAAAAGGCCTGCACTTTCGCATCGAGGTGGATGGTGGCGTAGCCCTCGATACGGTTGGCGATGTGGTCCGGGCAGGCGCAGAAATTTTAGTAGCAGGCAACGCCGTGTTCGGAAAAGGCGATCCAAAGAACAACGCCGAGGCTTTGCTGAAAGCGGCGACCGAGGCGGCTCTGCAAAAAGTTTAGTGTTGTCAGATCGGAATCGCATCCGGTCCTGCCGGGCAAGGCCTGGCTAAGCAGTCGAGTAGCGTCAAGAGGCAGGCGCACTCATTTGGAAAACGTAAGTCGCGTCGCTCGACGGGCGGTCGAACAACCAGCCCTACTCAAGAAATTTTCGAGGTCTTATGTCACGTCGAATTTCGTTGCTTGTCGCGCTTGGGACGTTGCTGGCGTTGACCGCTGCTTGCACCAACAAGAAATCCGTCAACCCCTTGGCCAACGTCGGGTCGAAGCAGCCTGACAAAGTTCTCTTCGACAAGGCCATGGACGCGATGCGGCACAATCGCTTCGACGTAGCACGCCTCACCCTGCAGACACTGATCAACACCTATCCGGACTCGGAGTTTATCGCTCGCGCCAAGCTGGCCGTCGGAGACTCCTGGTACGCAGAGGGTGGAACCGCAGCCCTGGCTCAGGCCGAGCAGGAATACAGCGACTTCGAGATCTTCTTCCCCAACATGCCGGAAGCCTCCGAAGCGCAGTTGAAGATCGCCAACATCCACTACCAGCAGATGGAAAAAGCCGATCGCGACTACACCCACGCCAAGCGCGCTGAGGATGAATATCGCAAAGTCATCCTGCAGTATCCCGACAGCAAGCTGGTTCCCGAGGCCAAACAGCGTCTTCTCGAAGTGCAAGAAGTGCTCGCCGATCGCGAGTTCGGAATCGGACGGTTCTATTATCTGCGACAGTCGTATCCCGCTTCGATCGCCCGCCTGCAATCGCTGGTTGATAAGTATCCCTTGTATAGCCGCGCCGATGAGGCGCTATACCTGCTGGGCCAGGATTACGAAGGCCAGATTGCTCGCATTCGCCTCATCCCAACCTGCGACACGCACCTGCTGCCGCGAGGCTGCATGAAAGAGGAGATGAAATCCAGCTACATCGGCGAGATGACCAAGAATGCGTCGCAGGCGTACGACAAAATTCTTACCCGCTACCCGATGATGGATCGCTCCGACGACGCGAAACGGCGCCTGACCGCGCTGCACCAGCCTGTTCCACGGCCAACGAAAGGCATGGTAGCGCAGAATAAGGCGGAACTCGCCAGTCGGAACGAAACCACGATGGCGCAAAAGTTCATGGGCATCATCAAGAAAGGCCCGGACGTAGCTGCAGCGGCCCACAAGGGCGAACCCACGTTGGTGGATCCAGAACCGGTCGCAGCAACGAATGTCGTTCGGGGCGAAGCTTTTGCTGCAGCGGGAGTTTCAGAAAAGAGTGCCTCTGTCGAAATCGTGAAGCCAGACCAGCCGAGCGCGGCGGACGCCGCCCCTGCGGCCAGTGCCACTTCCACCGCCGCGTCACCCTTCGGGCGCACCGGTTCGGGACCCGGCGCTTTGGCGAACCCCGATCCCAACGAACTGAAGCCCACTGCTCCCGCCGATCCGAATGAGCTAAAGCCGGTCGCCGATGGTGCAGATCCGTCGCTCCCGCCGCCGGCGCAGGTGAACGAAATCGCTCAAGGCCAGTCGTCGTCCGCAAGTGCCAAGTCGGATGATTCCACACCAGCCACCGATCAGGATCTCTCCAGCAGCAAAAAGAAGAGAAAAAAGGGATTGAAGAAAATCGTTCCCTTCTGATGTACTCCTCTCGGCGCTCGATCGTTGGGGCTGAAGTCGTTACCTTCGGTTCCGTCACGCACTAGGTGTTGACCACTAGTAACCTGTTACTTCCCTTTTAGATCATTGACTTAGGTTGAAGGTCAGGTTACCTTCGCGATATCTCCCCTCATCAGAGGATATCTCTTGGCTAGGAAGATACTGCTCGCCGACGACAGCGTGACCGCCCAGAATATGGGCCGGAAGATCCTCGCGGATGCGGGATATGAAGTCATCACCGTCAATAACGGCTCCGCGGCGCTGAAAAAAATAAGCGAACACCGGCCAGACTTGATCGTCCTTGACGTTTATATGCCGGGATATAGCGGACTTGAGGTCTGCCAGCGGCTAAAGGAAGTCGCTGAAACAGCGCGCATCCCGGTGCTGCTGACGGTAGGAAAGCTGGAACCCTTCAAGACGGATGAGGCGAAGCGCGTCCGTGCCGACGGCTTCATCGTTAAGCCTTTTGAGGCCAGCGAGTTACTCAGCGCCCTCAGCAAACTCGAAGACAAGATCGTTCCCCGGGCCGAGGCATCGAAACCTGGCCGGCTCGCCCGCGCCAATGCCGCGATTGAGGAAGGCCGCGACAAGACGGCAGCTGAAGACGATTCTGGCTGGAAAAATCGTATCTCGTTTCCCTCGAAGAAGAAGGAAGCCTCCGCAGAAACAAATCCCGACGATCCGGCCGTGTACAACCCGGTAAACAAGGATCTGCGAACCGTGATCGACCACCCTCGGCCCTCTGAAAAACCAAAAGATAAGAGTGAGGATCGGGTCGATCTTGGCGCGCTAGCTCCGGAGGGTTTGCCCAAAGATGTGACTCCAGAAGAGATTGCCGCGTTAGCTGCCGCAGCTGCTCAGGTTCAGGGAAAAATGCTGGAGAGCAAGGCTGAGGAAGCTCGCCAAGAAGCGGCATCCTCCGCTCCAGTGGAATCGAAGACCGAGAATCCTGAAGCGAATGTAGAAGTGCGGACCGCCGAGGCAGTTCCAGAGGCTGTGCCGGCGGCAACGTTCGCCGAGAATGTCGAAGCAGTGCCTGCTGCGGCCAGTGTGTCTCAGGCAGCCTCCACCGATATCGATGCAACCCACACGCCAGCGACTGTGGCTGCACAGGACGCACATTCAGGAAACGGATCGTGGCCGCACGACGTACCCAGCCGGCCCTCGGAAGCACCGGTAACCATGGCTGCGGCTGCGGGAGTTGGATCCGGAACTGTAGCATCTCACTGGACTGCTGTTGCCGTCGCGCTTGCACCCGAGGACCATGGAATTTCGCTCGAGCAAGAGATGCAACAGGCCTATACCACCTTTGCCGCAGCTGACAGTGGCCATTCTGCATCCATGGCCACGACTGCTTCAACAGAAACAACTGAGGTAGCTCTCCCCACAATTTCGACGGAAGCCGTGGCGTCAGAAGCGATCCAGCCGAGCCCCGCGACGGTGGCGCCAGAAGCTGCGCGGGCTATAAGCGAAGCCGCCAGTGCGGCAATCGAAGCGGTCAGCCCCGCGGTGAAAGACTTTGAAACCGTTTCGGCACCATATGTTCCCGACACCACTGTAGCCTCGACGGATTCGTCGCCCTCCGGAGTTTCCGAATCAATCTCCGCGCCTGAAGCCGCGCAAACCATCGAAGCTCCATCACAGCCGACTCCCGCTGCTGTAGCGGAAGAACCGGGTGTTCAGACCTTAAGCTCCGATCCTCAACCGTCGCAGGCAACTTATGAAGATCGCCCGGTGGAGGAATCCAAGATTGCTGAGGTCGTTGCTCCTGTTGAAAGCGCGTCGACGAGTGACATTCCTGCCGACAATACCGCTCCGGACCAGGTTTCTTCCGACGCGATCCCCGCAACTACCGGCGAATCCGCTGTAAAGAATGCACAAGACGGACAAGAGAAAGAATCGGATATCGCGGCGACAACCGCCGCCGCTTGGGCAAGTTGGAGGCGGGTCCGCGAATCGAGCGACACTTCATCTCGGCAGACAGAGCCCTCCCAGAATCAGGACTCTTCTTCAGATTCTCATGATGCAGCCGCGATGGCCGTGGCCGCTGGAGCAGAAAACAGTCCCGAGGAAGCTAAAGCGTTTTCCGATGACTCTGATCCTGCGATCGCCAGCATCGTCGACAGTGTCCTGGCGGATCTCCGCCCCAAGATCGTCGAGGAAATTTCCCGCAAGCTGGGCAAGAAAAAGTAGCTCTCCCTGGGCAGCGACTCTACTCCGCCTCTCGTTTGACCCTTCTTTTCCTACGCCTGTAAGATCGAAGCAGCACTCAGCATTCAGCATTCAGCGCTCAGTCAATACTGATCTTGATCGGTTTTGCGACTGGCTGGTTGCTGACCGCTGAGTGCTGACTTTTCTATGCCGCACGAACTGCCCAAAGCGTACGAGCCGGGCGCGATCGAGACGCGCTGGGCTGACTACTGGATCAGCGAAAAGCTCTTCTCCGTGCCCACTCCGCCGGAGGGCGAAACTCGCCCCGTCTTCACTCTTCTTCTGCCTCCACCGAACGTCACCGGCCGTCTGCACATGGGCCACATGCTCAACCAGACGCAGATGGACATCGTCGTACGCTGGCACCGCATGCGCGGCTTCATCACCTTGTGGCTGCCGGGCACCGATCACGCCGGCATCGCCACGCAGATGATGGTTGAGAAGCAGCTTGAGAAAGAAGGCAAGAAGCGGCGCGAGCTGGGCCGCGAGAAATTCGTCGAGCGCGTTTGGGAATGGAAGAAGCTCTACGGCGGCGCAATCCTCGACCAGATGAAGCGCCTCGGCGCGTCCGTAGATTGGGACCGCGAATACTTCACCATGGATGAAAATCTCTCGCACGCGGTGCGCGAGGTCTTCGTCCGCCTCTACGAACAGGGATTGATCTATCGCGGAAATTACATCGTTAACTGGTGCCCGTGGCACGAGACCGCAATTTCCGATCTCGAAGTGAAGCACGAAGATGTCGCTGGAAAACTGTGGGAGATTCGCTATCCCGTGATCGGATCCGATGAGTTCATTACGGTAGCCACAACTCGTCCGGAAACGATGTTGGGCGACACGGCCATCGCTGTGAACGCGAAAGATGAGCGCTACACACATCTCCACGGCAAGAAAGTTCTTGTGCCGCTGATCAAGCGCGAGATACCGATCATTACTGATGAACTCGCACAACCGGAGTTCGGCACCGGAGCGGTCAAGGTCACGCCCGCGCATGATCCCAACGACTTTCAGGCTGGCCTGCGACACAATCTGCCGCAGATCAATGTCATGGACGCTCGCGCGCACATGAATGAAAACGCCGGTGCGTACGCCGGACTGGACCGCTACGAAGCTCGCAAACGAGTGCTCGCCGACCTCCAGGAACAAGGATTTCTGGTCGGTGAGAAGGATTACGCGCTTTCCATCGGCAAGTGCGACCGCTGCGGAACGGTAATTGAGCCGCGGTTGTCAGAGCAGTGGTTCATCAAGATCAAGCCACTGGCCGAGCGCGCGAAAGCGGCAGTTGAAAGTGGTGAGATCACCATTGTCCCCGAGAACTACCGCCAGATTTATCTGAACTGGATGACCAACATCTACGACTGGTGCATCTCGCGCCAGTTGTGGTGGGGACATCGCATCCCCGCGTGGACATGCGAAGGCTGCAAAGAGGTAATCGTCGCTCGGGAAGCTCCGACAACTTGCACGAAGTGCGGAGGCGCAAGGCTGGAGCAAGTTCCCGACGTGCTCGACACCTGGTTTTCGTCGGGTCTGCTGCCGTTCACAACCCTGGGCTGGCCCGAGAAGACTAGAGATCTCGAAGTGTTCTATCCGAACACGCTGCTGATTACCGGGTTCGACATTCTTTTCTTCTGGCTTGCGCGCATGATCATGTTCGGTTGTCACTTCATGCAAGGGCATGAGCAGGACGCGGTGATCAAGAAGGCCAGCGGCGAGGCGGACAAGAAGGACGACAGCGTTCCCTTCCGCCATGTGTATATCCATGCGTTGGTCCGCGATGCCGACCGGCAGAAGATGTCGAAGACCAAGGGAAACGTAATCGATCCGCTGGAAATCATCGAACGGTTTGGGACCGATGCCACGCGCTTCACTCTGGCCGCGATGGCAGCCCCGGGGACCGACATTGCTTTCAGTGAGAGCCGGACCGATGGATACCGTGCCTTTGCCAATAAGATATGGAACGCCGCGCGATTCATGTTCATGAACGTGGACAGGATCGAACCCGGCCTGCGCCCCTCTAACGCAAACAATTCCGGCGTGGCGGGATTTGCAGTGGCCAGCCTTGAAGATCGCTGGATTCTCTCGCGTTTCAATCGTGTGGCTGCTGACGTCAACGACGCGCTCGCGACGTACCGGTTTCACGAAGCGGCTAACCGCATTTATGATTTCTTCTGGGGAGAGTTCTGCGATTGGTATCTGGAGTTGATCAAGCCGCGCCTGAATTTTGAGGAAGGCGCTGACAGCTCGGCCGCAAAGATCGCCTGCGCCAACCTTGTGAATCTGTTTGACGCCTCGCTCCGTTTGTTGCATCCGGTGATGCCGTTCATCACAGAAGAAATCTGGCAGGCAATCTACGAAAGCCAACCTCCGCTCAAATCGATTGCGCTGGCAGGATACCCCCAAGCCAACGAGAAGCAATTTGATCTCGCTGCTGAAACTGAGATGGCGATCCTGCAGGATTTGATCGTCAGCGTGCGCAATCTGCGTGCTGAATTGAAGGTCGAACCCAAAGTGAAGGTGCCGATCGAGGTGTTCGCGCATGAGCCGAAGATCCGGAAGATGATTGAGCAGAATCATGGTTCGGTCGAACGCTTGGGGAACGTTGAGAAGATCACTTTCGTGGAAACGTCTCTCGCAAACCGGGCGGGCGCGCGGGGAACGGCGCGCTTTGACGTCCACGTGATCTACGAGAGAAAAATCGACGTCGCGGCCGAGTGCGACCGCCTGAAAAAGGAACTGGAGAAGATCGAAAAAGAGTTGGCCAACAATCAGAAGCAATTGGGGAACGAACAATTTCTGTCCAAGGCCCCGGAGAAAGTGGTCGAAGGCCTGCGCCGACGAGGCCAGGAGCTTCTGGTGCTGCAGGATAAAACGAAGAGTAAGCAGAAAGAATTAGGATGTTCGTAACTAGCAACTAGTCACTAATCACTAGCTCCTTTCTATGGACTGGAACTCAAGACGCCTTACCGCAATTCTCGAGAATGCGTTGCTCGAAGACCGGGCCACGCGTGATGCGACCAGCTATGCCTGCATTGATCCCAACCAGCGCGCCTCCGCGACCATCATCTCGAAGCAGGATTGCATTCTCGCCGGAATCGGCTGTGTGGCGCGCATTCTGGATGTTTACGCTGCCCTTGACGGTGCGGTAACCGCCCACTATGAAGTCACCACACATCCTGAGATTTTCGATGGAGTGCGCCTGCATAAGGGGCAATCTGTCGCCGTCGTGAGACACAACGCGCGCGTCATCCTTTCCTGCGAGCGCGTGATTCTGAATTTCCTGCAACGCATGAGTGGCATCGCCACTTTGACTCGCAAATTTGTAGAGGCCGTGGCCGGAACGCACGCTCGCATTCTCGATACGCGCAAGACCGCTCCCGGACTTCGGGCGATCGACAAATACGCGGTTCGATGCGGCGGCGGCCAGAATCATCGACTCGACCTTTCCGACGGCGTTCTCCTGAAGAATAACCACATCTCGTTGGCTGGCGGCATAGCGCCGGCGCTGGAGCGCGCACACCGCAATCGGCGTGGATCGCAGCCCATCGAAGTCGAAGTCCGGAATTTCGATGACTTGGAAGAGGCGCTCGCCAACGGCGCGGAGGCGATTCTTCTCGACAACATGTCGCCAGACGATGTGCGCCGCGCGGTCGAACGGTGCGCAAAACCCGACGCGCAGAAAGAGGGCCGGCGCATTCCCGTTGAATGTTCGGGTGGCATTCGCCTTGAAAATGTCCGCGCCTATGCCGAGACTGGCGTCGACTTTATCTCAATCGGTTTCCTGACCCATTCGACACAAGCCGTGGATATGAGCATGCGCGTCGTTCCCGCATAACCGCTATCGACCCGCAATGATTGTCGTTTGACCATGATTCGCGCATAATCTCCGCATCACCAAGATCGGCAAAACTCGCAGCCAGAAGTCCTCGCGGGCGAGCGCTTCCGCGCCCCAGCAACTCCAGTCGTCCGATTCGCGGCTGGGCCTGATCGTTCGCCTACTCATGGAGCACCCGACCGTCGTTATCAGTGGAACCAAAATCGCGGAAGAAATTGCTTCGAATCGCTCGGAAGTTTGGCGCCTCATTCAACAACTGCGGGGACTGGGCGTCGATGTCGCGGGACACCCCGCCACGGGTTACCAGTTGCGCTCGGTTCCGGACCTTCTCCTGCCCGAAATTCTCCGTCCTCTTCTGCGCGGAACCATTTTCGACGCGCACCTTCATCACTTTTACAAGATCGGATCGACCAACACGACAGCCATGGCAGCGGCAGCCGACGGCGCCCCTGAAGGCAGCGTGTTCCTGGCCGAAGAGCAAACTGCAGGCCGTGGCCGTGGCGCCAATTCCTGGCAGTCTCCGCGATCGACCGGCATCTACTGCTCGGTGATCTTGCGACCGGCCCTGCCCCCGTCGGAAGTCCTGGTATTGTCACTTGCCGCTGGTCTGGCCGTGCATTCCGCGATTCAACACGAAAATTCCCGCGTAGCGCCCGACCTCAAGTGGCCCAATGACGTCTTGATTGATGGCAAAAAAGTATGTGGCATTCTGACCGAGATGCATGCCGAGGCCACGCGCGTGCGCTACATCGTGGTGGGCATCGGCATCAACGTAAACCAGGCAAGCTTTCCGCCGGATCTGCCTGCGATCTCATTGCGCCTTGTTACTGGGAGCGAGTGGTCCCGAGTGGACTTGGTCGCTGCTTTGCTAAAATCACTCGACCGGGAATATCGCAGCGTGATCGAAGACCGCGATGCGAAAGAATCCATTTTGCGAAGATTTGCCGAGCATTCGTCCTGGGTAAATGGGAAGCGAATTCGCATCGAAGAAAACGGCTCCATGTTCGAAGGAACCACCAAAGGTCTTGATCCGCGAGGGTTCTTACAGGTTCTAACTCCGCATGGAGTTCAGACGGTTCTAAGCGGAACAGTCCGGGAAAAGTAACCTTAGTCAAACCACCTATGCTTCTCGTCATCGATGTCGGCAACACGAACACCGTCCTGGGAGTATTCGCGCGTGTCGCCAAAGTGCAGGCGAGCGGCCACGCGGACGATCCGCCCCGTTACGAGCGCCTTGTTGCCAACTGGCGTGTGGCCACATCTCGCAGAAGCACGGTCGACGAATACGGCGTCTTGTTCCGCAACTTGTTCTCGATGGCGGGCCTCGAATCCAAAGGCATCCACGGCATCGTAGTCTCCTCGGTCGTTCCACCGCTCGATCCCATCTTGCGGCAAGTCTGTGAACGCTATTTCAGTTTGCGCCCCTTGCTCATCGAACCCGGAGTCAAGACGGGGATGCCGGTCCATTACGACAATCCGGCGGAAGTAGGCGCCGACCGCATCGTGAATGGCGTCGCTGCATTCGATAAATACGGCGGTCCTTGCGTGATCGTCGACTTCGGCACCGCGACAACGTTTGACTGCGTATCCGTGAAAGGCGAGTATCTGGGCGGAGTCATCTGCCCCGGCATTGGCATTTCCGCCGACGCCCTTTTTGAGCGTACGGCACGTCTGCCTCGTGTTGAGATTCGCAAGCCGGCACGTGTGATCGGATCAAACACCGTCGGCAGCCTGCAGTCCGGCCTCTATTACGGATATCTCGGCCTCGTCGATGGAATTCTCGAACTTCTTCTTGCAGAGCTCGGGCCCGAAACGCACGTCATTGCAACCGGTGGCCTGGGGCCGATGATTGGCACCAGTTCGAAGTACATCAAGAATGTGGACGACTTCCTGACTCTCCAAGGCCTGCGCATCATCTGGGAACGCAATAGCACAGCGCGGAAGGATGGGGGCGCAGCCAAGGGTGGGCCAAAGCCGTCGTCGAAAGCTAACAGGTCCAAGAACGGCGACACTTCCACTCCCGCCTCGCGTTCGGCCCGATAACCCGCCGTGGAAAATTACTTCAACTATTTCACCGAAATTGAGGATCGCTATCTTCGGCGGCGCGGCGGTGGCCTGCTGCTTTCAACCCTGGACTGGGCTCTGATTGAAACTTGGAAAGACGCGGGCATCCCGTTGGAGGCGGTGCTCCGCGGCGTTGACGCTGCATTCGACCATTACGATCAACGTCCTTCCAAGGCGAAGAAAGTAAACAGCCTCGCTTACTGTTCACAGGAAGTGCTTACAGCCGCGGAAGCAATGAAGGAAGCCTCCATCGGAGCAACTACAGCGGAGCCAGCCAAGCCACAGGCGCCCGGCTTCGAAGCGGAGACGGTCGCATCTTTCCTTGCACGGAATGCTGATCGACTGGAAAACGCGAAGTTACCGCCAGGAATCGCGGATCATGCGTCGTCATTCGTGATCCAGACCGCGCAAACATTGCGCCAGTTAGCCGAAGAGACACGAAAGAAACCCGCTTCGCGGTTGGAAGATTTGGAACGCCGGTTGACCGTTCTCGAAGAGAAACTATTCGCGACCCTCCTGACGTCGACCCCGGATGACGAGATCGTTTCAGTTCGTGCCGAGGCCGATCGCGACCTCATTCCCTACCGCCGAAAAATGTCGGGGGCGCAGATTGATCAGCTGCAGAAACAATACGTACACAAGCGTCTCCTAGAGAAATATCGCCTGCCCCGCCTGAGTCTGTTCTATATGTGAGCCTCGTGATCCATTCATTCGACGCACTCATTCTCGGAGGTGGCGCGGCAGGCTTGATGTGCGCGATCGAAGCCGGCAAGCGTGGACGGCGTGTTGCTGTGCTCGATCACGCTGACCGGTTGGGTAAGAAGATCCTGATCTCCGGAGGCGGGCGCTGCAATTTCACCAACATTCACTGCCAGCCTGAGAATTTTCTCTCAGCCAATCCGCATTTCGCAAAATCGGCCTTGGCTCGTTATACTCCGGCGGATTTCATCGCACTTGTCGAAAAGCATCACATCCCGTATCACGAAAAGACCTTAGGTCAGCTCTTCTGCGATCGCACGGCGCGCGACATTCTCGCTATGCTCGAAGAGGAGTGCCGTCTTGCCGGCGTGAGCGTCTTTCTAAACACGAGAATTCGACAAGTCTCTCGCGCGGACCAGTTCATTGTGCGAGCAGTCGATGCAGAATTTCATTCGCCAGTCCTCGTTGTAGCCACCGGAGGCCTTTCGATTCCCAAGATCGGCGCTACGTCATTCGGCTACGATCTGGCGCGGCAATTCGAACTGAGGATTCAGGAACCGCGTCCCGCCCTCGTGCCTTTCGTTCTGAACAGTGATGACCGCTCTCACTATTGCGACCTATCAGGAGTTTCCTTGGAAGTAACTGCTTCCTGCGTCGGACAGCAGTTTCGCGAGAAGATGCTGATCACGCATCGCGGCCTCAGCGGTCCCGCGATTCTGCAGATTTCGTCGTACTGGAAGAAACCAGAATCTATCCGCATCGATCTCGCGCCCGAGCAGAATCTGACGGCGACTTTCCGCAATCCACAAGAGCCACGCACCGTTTCCAGACTGCGCTCTGAACTCCGAAACTTCTTGCCTCACCGCTTCGCCGATCGCTGGCTCGAACTTCACTCGTCGACTTCCTGGACGAATTCCGCTCTAGCCGACTTCGAGAAACAAGTTCACGGCTGGAACATCACGCCCGCCGACACCGAAGGCTTCGACAAAGCCGAAGTAACCGCAGGCGGCGTGGATACAAACGAACTCTCCGCCAAAACAATGGAAAGCCGGAAGGTTCCCGGCCTCTTCTTCATCGGCGAAGTAGTCGACGTTACAGGGCATCTTGGCGGATTCAACTTCCAGTGGGCTTGGGCCTCCGGCGCAGCGGCCGGCAGGTCTTTGTGATTTGTCAGATAGAATCAAGCCTTGCTCCTCACAATTGAAAAGCTCATCTACGGTGGCGACGGGCTGGCCCGTTTGCCCGCGGACGACCGCGGACAGGGTAAAGCCGTCTTCGTCCCTTTTGTCCTCGCTGGGGAGAAAGTCGAAGCCGCGCTCTCTCAACAGAAATCGGGATTCGCTCGGGCCCATGTCGATTCGATCGTCGAGCCATCTCCGCATCGCATTCAGCCTCACTGTCCCTACTTCGCCCAGTGCGGCGGCTGTCACTACCAACACACCAGCTACGAACATCAACTTGAAATCAAGACGCAGATCCTCCGCGAAACCCTGCGTCGCACCGCCAAAGTCGATTTGCCGTTCGAGATCAAAGTTCACCCCTCGCCGCCGTGGAATTACCGCAACCGCTCCCGCCTGCAGGTCCAAACCAGTCCATCATTCGCGGCGGGATATTTCAGGATGGCTTCTCACGCTCTGCTCGCAGTCGAGCAATGCCCGATCAGTTCGCCGCTGATCAACCGCGGCATTGCATCGCTGTGGCAGAGCGGACGTGGAGGAAAAGTCCCTCATGGGAGTGCGAGAAGTCGAATTTTTCACGAATGCAGGCGACACTCAATTATTGCTGGAGGTCGCATGCGCGGGCCTGGCCCGCCGAGCAGCAGTTCGCGATTGGGCCGAGGAATTGCGCGCGGCTCTTCCCGAAATTGTCGGCGTCGTGGCCTTCCGCGAACCAAATCCGGGAGACAAGAAAGCCGGCACGCCCGAAGTCCTTGTGACCGTGGGCGATTCGCATCTGATCTATAAGACGGAACGTGCCAACTATCGCGTCAGCGCCGGTTCTTTTTTCCAAACGAACCGGCACCTGACGGACGAACTCGTGCGAATTGTCACCTCCGGCCAGTCCGGGCAGCTCGCCCTCGACCTCTACGCTGGTGTAGGACTGTTTTCCACAGCCTTGTCTTGTGACATTCATCACATCGTTTCTGTTGAGTCGTCACAGACATCCTCAGCCGATCTTTCCTACAATCAGGCCTCGAACGGAGAAATAATCCGGGCCACAACGGAGCAGTACCTGGCCCGTACGGAGAATTCGGGGCGAGACGGGAAGGGCGGAGTCGTCCCTCATAACATTCATAAGCCCGACCTTGCTGTAGTCGATCCGCCCCGAAGTGGCTTGGGAGAACGCGTGGCGCGATTGTTAGCGACCCTGGGCGCGCCACGCGTTGTTTATGTCTCATGCGATCCTGCGACTCTTGCCCGCGATCTCGTAATTCTGCTCGCAGCCGGGTACCGCATCGAGCAGGTGCACATGGTGGACTTGTTTCCACAAACCTATCATCTCGAGAGCGTCGTCCATCTCGCACGCTGAAGCTTGATCTCACGGGTCGTACTGCTCTCCGAACCGCTTTTCGAGCACGATGACTCCGGCCTCGCCACCTCCGTCCCATACCTTCCGGTTCAAGGCAGCTCGCCATCCGATGTTCTGGGCTGTCGTCGCCTACGCGTCGGGAATTGTTGCTGGCGTCTATGCATGGCGTCCGGCGTTGTGGTGGGTCGCGGCAGGCGCAATCTTCGTCGCAGCAGCTGCTTATTTTGCGCACCGACGATCCGTCTTGGGATGGGTGCTCGCTCTGGGAACATTCTTTCTTGCGGGCGCGCTCCATGTTCAGGTGCGCACCGGTTCGCACATCGACACTAGCATTCAGTCTTTCGCCGACCGGCAGGAGTTCCAAATAACGGCTCATGTCATCCGAGACGGCCACCTGCAGCCAAGCAACCTCGGCGAAATCAGGCAGACACTCGATGTCGAGACTGAGGAGATCCAAGCCGCAGCCGGTCAACAGGTCGCAATTCATTCTGGCATTCGCCTCGGCATTTACAGTCCGCGCTCGATAACTGAGGATCCCGTAGATGCATCCGAGTCAACCGGCACTTCGATTGCGCCGGTGCAGATGTTTCACTATGGCGATCGCATCCGTTTCGTTGCGAAGCTTAAGCTGCCTCGCAACTTCCGCAATCCCGGAGCCTTCGACTACCAGGGTTACCTTGCCGATCACGGAATCGCTGCTTTGGGATCGGCCAAAGCAGAAGATGTCGAGCTACTTCCCGGCTTCTCAGGAAATCGATTCGCATCCTGGCGCAGCCGTATCCATGGCTCTGTGATCGCTGAGGTGCACGAACTGTGGCCATCGCGCGAGGCCGCTTTGATCGATGCCATGGTGATTGGCGAGGAAGCCTTCATCGATCGCGACACGCGAGTGGATTTTCAGCGTTCGGGCACCTACCACGTCCTCGTGGTTTCGGGGATGAACGTGACTATTCTCGCCTTCGTCGTCTTCTGGACGTTGCGTCGCCTGAGACTTGGTGAGATTCTGGCCACGATGCTGACAGTGCTATCGTGCGTTGCATACGCGATTGTCACCGAAGTCGGAGCACCGGTTTGGCGCGCGACTCTCATGTGTGCTGTCTATTTGGGAACGCGCCTTCTGTTCCGCGATCGGTCCATGATCAACGCCTTGGGCACGGCGGCACTGGCGCTTCTAGTCTTCGATCCACGGCAGCTCTTAACCGCCAGCTTCCAGATGACGTTCCTCTGCGTCTTAATCGTCTCCGCGATCGGAGTACCGATCCTGCAGCGTACTTCGCAATTTTACAAACAGGCGCTCGTCAACTGGGACTCGAGTCAATACGCCTCGCAGTTGCCATCTCGCGTCGCGCAGTTCCGCGTGGATCTGCAGTTCATCTCTGGGCGCATCGCGCTTTTTCTTGGGAAAAAGTGGGCCGCTCGCGTAGTTCGTGCAACGTTTCGGTCTGCGCTGGCTGCATGGGAACTGGTTTTCATCTCCGCAGTGATGCAGATTGGGCTCGCTCTGCCCATGGCGTACTATTTCCATCGCGCAACTACAATCGGACTACCCGCCAACCTCGTCGTGGTCCCGCTGACACAGCTAATGATGCCGGCTGCAATCGTAGCGCTAAGCATCGGGTACGTCTCGCCCTGGTTGGCCAAGTTACCGGTTCTGCTGACTTCAATAGCCGTGGATGGAATCACCGGCTCCGTGCACGGCTTGGGATCTTTGCGCCTTGCAGACCTGCGAGTAGCGATGCCTTCTCTCGTGATGATGATCCTGGCAGCAACGACGATGGTTTTCGCAATGTGGTCTGCACGGCGCCGCGGGTGGCTCACCAGCGCCGGCCTTACCGCCTCCCTACTGACTTCCCTCGCTCTGGCCTTCCTCCCGCCTGCCCCTCGAACCCGCTCTAGCGTCCTCGAAGTAACCTCGATCGACGTCGGCGAAGGTGATTCCATCCTTCTCATCACACCCCAGGGCAAAACTTTGCTTATGGATGCCGGAGGTCCGATCGGTCCCGGCGGCTCACAACTCGACTTCGGCGAAGATGTGGTCTCTCCATACCTGTGGACTCGCGGGATATCGCATCTCGATGCCGTCGCCATCACTCACGGCCACTCCGATCACATTGGAGGAATGATCGCCGTCCTAAAAAATTTCAAGCCGAAGGAGTTGTGGGTCGGGCTGTTGCCTCCGAGCCGTGCACTTGAAAATGTGCTCACAACTGCGCTGAAGCTAGGGGTAACAGTCGTCCGTCGATGGGAAGGAGATGAGTTTGCCTTCGGCGGTACCACGGTCCGCGTATTGTTCCCGCCGCGCGACTGGTTTGTTGGCGCTAAGCCTCAGAACAACGACTCCATGGTGTTGCGGGTGAGTTACCGCGATTCGTCGGTTCTTCTCGAAGGAGATGCCGAAAAGCAGGTGGAACGTCGCGTAGCTGCAATCGAGCATCCCACCGCAAGCTTGCTGAAAGTCGGCCACCATGGAAGCGCCAATGCCACCACGCCGGAATTGCTAGCGTCGGCCAAGCCGGAGTTCGCAGTTATTTCAGTGGGGCTCGGAAATTCGTTCGGATTGCCTCGCGCCGAAACTCTCGACCGATTGACTGCCGCTGGAATCCGGGTCTACCGCACCGATCTCGATGGAGCCGTCTCGTTTTACCTCGACGGCCGCTCCGTTACGCCTTCCGTGGCGGGTCTTCAATAATCTCGATCTCCGCCGTCTCGTCGTCGTCAAACACCGACTGCCTTTGTTCCGCAATGACCTTCTTCGCCGCCTGCGCATCTTCTTCTCGCACCAGGATGATCATCCCTCCAAGTCCCGGGAACGCATCCTGAACCAGCGACGCAGAAGTGAGATCGTTGTCGATGCCAGCCGACTCCAGCAGTCCCTTTACCACCAGAGCTTCCGACTCTTGTTCCGAGTCAAACACTTTAACTAACTTTTCGTTCGGATCAGGGCGCCGTTGCGCGTCGGCAGCATTCAGGGATTCAGGCATGAAAATCTCCAATTCCGGACCCGGCCACAACCGAATCCTTTACTGATTCCAGCGATTCTACTCCCCTTATAGGCCAAAGGTCTGGCCGGGCAAAGTATCGGCGATAGATGCCCATTCTCGTCATAGGTTTGCGCATGCCGGCACGATTTCTTTAAATAAAGCCATAGACGGCACCTTTGGGTTATTGATTTCTCCAGAGACTAGG
The DNA here is from genome assembly GCA_963700225.1 of uncultured Acidobacteriota bacterium. Taxonomy (GTDB): domain Bacteria; phylum Acidobacteriota; class Terriglobia; order Terriglobales; family Acidobacteriaceae; genus Sulfotelmatobacter. The sequence continues at coordinate 1,197,095 of CAVOWU010000002.1, read as the reverse complement.
GCAGAATGGGCGTAATCGATGGCGCAACGCCGAAGCAGGCAGCGTCATCCAAAGCTGTGGGACGCGCAAAAGGGGATAACATGAACCTTCCTCAGCAGGCCGGGGACGGCGCAAGGTTTCCGTTAGCAGAGCAAGATACCCACCACGAACGCGAAGAGGAAGCACGCAAGATCCGTCGCCTGCAGTTGATGATCAGCATGGTGATGTCCGTGATCGGCCAGGACCCCAACCTCACCATCGAGGAAGCCTCTGAATTGGCGGTAGGCGCCAAGCGCGCCGCGCTCGCCATGTTTCCGGACAAGGAACTCGCCTATGACCTTCTCTACAAACCCCGTCTGCAGCGCCTGATCCGCGAACGCTTCCGGCTGCAGTAATCCTTATTCGTCAGCCACCAGATTCTTCAGCGTGCCCACTCCATCGACGGTCACTTCCATGTTGTCGCCAGCAACGACCGGGCCCACTCCGGAAGGGGTGCCACTGGGTATCAAGTCTCCCGGATATAGCGTCATCGCCTGCGCGATGTACCGGATGACGACATCGAGGGCGAAGATGAAGTCACGCGTGTTCCCCGCCTGTTTTACTTCGCCGTTGACGCGCGTTCCCACGCCGACGCCGGCCCACGGATCGATCTCATCCGTCACCACCGGCCCCACCGGACAGAAGGTATCGAAGCCCTTCGATCTCGACCACTGCCCATCTTTTTCCTGGAGGTCGCGCGCAGTGACATCGTTTACGCAGGTGTATCCGAGAATGTACTGGCGAATGTCCGCGTCGGCGGCCGGTTGGTAACAAGTCTTCCCGATGACGACGCCAAGCTCACCCTCATAGTCCACCCGCCCGGAAATCTTTGGACGCCGCACCACCCCGCCGGGAGCCATCAGAGCAGATGTGGCCTTCAGAAAGATCAAAGGCTCTTTGGGAACTTCGTGGCCCAGTTCGGCGGCGTGCTCCCGATAGTTGCGGCCTACGCACACAATCTTCGACGGCCGCACCGGAGGCAGCAGCACCGCTTGCTCCAGCGGGATCGCCTCGATCTTCCGGGTGCGCAATCCTTCCATATCCCCGTCGGCCTCTTCGGGAGGCGTGAGCAGAATCCGGACAATCGCATCCCGCCCGGCCACGGCTTCTACCAACCCGTATTGAGCTTGTCCATTGAACTGAAATCGGCAATATTTCATCGCTCTCTATCTAAACACGAATTTCAGAACGCCCGCGAAAATTTCCTCCGTGCAGCGGAATTCCGATGTCTGCGCGGGGAATCACGGAACCGCCTCGCCGGCTTCCTCCGAACGCGCGCTCTCGTTGCCGCGAACGTCCACGGAAGTCACAGAGTAGAGGTATCGTTTCCCGGGCCCGACGCTCAGGTCTCGATAGGCCGGGCTCTTAACAAGGTCCACGTTGATCTTGATGCCCGCACTGCCCTCGGTGTGCCGGTACACGTTGTAGCCGGCGAGATCTGCATCAGAAACGGGAGCCCACACCAGATCAATAAACGGCTGCTGGCCCGGACCGGAGAACACAGCCTGCAGTCCCGCGGGCACGGCCGGCGGAAACACGTCGTCGGCAAAGACGTTAACTTCCGGAGTATCGTCGCCTTCGACCTGCAGCTCGGGCTTGCTCGTCTCGGCGATTATCGTGACTATCTCGGCCCTGTACTCGTAGGTCTTTTGCCATTCGATTTCGGAATCCGTAACACTGAAACGGTGCTCATCTCCCAGGGGAACTTCGCCAACCAGAGTCTGCGGTTTCTGATTTTGCCCGCGGCGATATACACGGTAGACATAACGCACGTTCGCTTGCATTGGAGGAGTGTCGCCCGTCCAACTCAGCACGACCCCCTGTCCGGTAACCTTTGCCGCAAAATCCCCCGGGGGCGGCAGCGTGCGAATCAGAGGAACCTGCACGCGGTTGGAAAGTCCTGCGCCGCGCCCGTCATGATTCAAGGCCTCAACTGCATACGTCGCTGACGTAGAGGAGCTATCACTTTCGATCTGAGCCGGAAGCGCGTCGGTATACGAAACGGTCGGTTTCTGCTTCGAAGATTTGGCGGTGGTCGGAACGGTACTGGCCGGGCTTTCACCCACGGCAGTTCCGCATTGCGTCAACGCGATCAGACTACGGCAGATGCGTGTAGGACCAACGGCGCGAATCGTCTGCCGGTCGGTGGTGACAGTCGGAATCGTCCAGGTGAGAACGACACGATTACCCTTGCGTGAAGCCTTCAAATCGGCCGGAGGCTTCGGCAAATCGAGCGACGGAGGCTGCGGCGGGGCGATGGTCGCGCACGCCGTGAACATCAGAGGCACGCCAAGAGCCAGCAGCATCCTTGGGAATTTCATGCGGAAGGTCCAGACTACCAGAACGCTACGCCCCAAACTCCCCGACCGCCTCGCGGAAGACTTTCGTATGCTTGTCGACATCTTCGGCTTCCGTCTGCGGACACATCAGCGCCATATTGTGGAACGGCGTTAGCAGGATTCCGCGATTCATGGCATAGAGGTGCATGAAGCGTTCCAGCTCAAAATCCATTGCGTCGTGCGCCTCGGCTCCATTCTTCGGTTCGGGTCCGAAGAGGTACTCGGCGCGGCATCCGAGACGTGTGACATGCCAGGGCAGCTGCGCTTCGGCAATCGCCTTGGCCACACCCGCGGTCCAGCGCTCTGCCATCGGAATCATCCGGTCGAAGGCTTCTTTGGTCAGAACCTTGGTCAGCGTAGCGCGCATGGCAGCGAGCGAAAGTGCATTTCCGGCGAGTGTTCCGCCGATGCCACCCACGTCGCAGTTTTCGAGTTCCTGCTTTGCGGCGATTTGCTCCGCGACCTCCTCCGAAAAACCGTACGCGGCTCCGGGAATGCCCGCTCCGATCGCCTTACCGAACACAATCACGTCCGGATCGAGATTCTCCGCCCGCGTGTATCCTCCCGGTCCGGCGCAGATCGTATGCGTCTCATCGATGATCAGAAGCGTTCCGTGCTTACGCGTGAGTTCGCGCAAGGCCGCGTGATATCCCGGCTGTGGGTGCACGATTCCAACATTTGTCATCGCTGGTTCGGCGAGCACGCACGCAACATCTCCCGGAGCCAGCGCCTGCTTCAGCGCGGAAACATCGTTGAATTCGATCACCTTCGTGGTCACCACCGGGTTCACCGGCGGCCCAACATTCCCGGGACGCGGGCCGGCCATTCCGTCGGCGGCGAGATGGATGAAGGTTTCGTCCACCGTGCCGTGATAACACCAGTTGAAGACCAGAATCTTCGAACGCCCAGTGATCTGCCGCGCCAGCCGGATCGAGAACCGGTTCGCATCGGTCGCGGTCAACGCAAATTGCCAGTAAGGCAACAGGAATCGTTTCTGCAACTCTTCGGCGACGACGATTGCGTCCTCACCCGGCAACATCAGGGTGATCCCACGCCGCATCTGATCTTCTGCCGCTTTGACGGTCGCAAACGGAGAATGTCCGGTCATCGCACCCGTATCCCCAAGACAGAAATCCGTATAGCGGTGCCCGTCGACATCGAAGAAGTGCGCGCCCTGCGCCTCGCGCACGAACGGCGGAAACGCTCCTGCCCATTTGACCATCCAGTTCATGGGAACGCCCGCCAGCAGGGACTTGCGCGCGCGTTCAAACAACGCCTTCGACTTTGGGCGCTCGTCCACAAACTTCTTCTGTTCGCGTTGCATCAGGGACTGCAGGCGGCTGCGGTCGATGATTTTCATGGGTCTGTGAAGAGAAAGCAGAACACCTTACTAAAAAGATGACGAAAGTGACAAGAGCGCCTAAGTGTTTCGTTGTAGTTCTTCGCCGCCACCAACAAGATGGCAAAGCCTATCGCGGATCCTTTGTCTCCTGGAGGTTTTTCGCTGGTTCTTTCGAAACTTATTGCGGGCAAGGATAAAGTGTTCGAATGGAAGCTGCCGCTGACCAGCTTGAGTCCGCCAAAATACTGCCCGGCGGGAAAAGAACGCGTGCAGGCCAATTGGAAATATTGTCCATGGCATCGAGTGAAACTGGACGAGACAGTGGGACCACTCGCAGCCACTCCGAAGTAAATCCACTGATTGCTTAGAGGATGTACCGCGACAGATCCTGATCCTTTACGATATCGGTCAGCATCTTGCGGACGTATTCGGCGTCAATCGTGACGTGCTGCCCCTTCTTCTCCGGAGCTTCGAAGCTCAGCTCATCGAGTACGCGTTCCATGATTGTGTGCAGGCGCCGCGCGCCGATGTTTTCGGTGCTCTCATTCACTCGGAAGGCAAAATGAGCGATTTCGTCCAGCGCCTCCGGAGTGAATTCGAGCTTCACACCTTCGGTTTCGAGCAAAGCGGTGTACTGCTTCACCAGAGACGACTTCGGCTCTGTCAGAATTCGGACGAAATCTTCCATCGTGAGCGATTGCAACTCCACACGAATCGGAAAGCGCCCCTGTAATTCGGGGATCAAATCGCTCGGCTTAGATACGTGGAAAGCGCCAGCCGCGATGAAAAGAATGTGATCCGTGCGTACCATCCCATACCGCGTGTTAACCGTCGTTCCTTCAACGATCGGCAGAATGTCGCGCTGCACGCCTTCGCGGGAAACATCAGGCCCGTGCCCGCCTTCGCGTCCTGCGATCTTGTCGATCTCGTCCAGAAAGACGATTCCGGAATTCTCGACGCGGTCGATGGCCACACGCGTGACCTGATCCATGTCGATGAGCCGCTGCTCTTCTTCCTGGATCAGATATTCGAAGGCCTCGTTGACCTTCATCTTCCGTTTCTTCGTCCGCTGCCCGAAGATGTTCGGCAACATATCTTTAATGTTGACGTCCATCTCTTCGACGCCCTGATTGGTCAGGATTTCGAACGACGGGAAATTCCTCTCGCGAACATCGATCTCGACCGTCCGGTCGTCAAGCTTGCCTTCGCGCAGCTGCTGTCGCAGCTTTTCGCGGGTGCGACCCGATGACTCTGTCAGGGCCGTACTGGCATCGATCACGACTCCGCCGGTCGTCGAAGTGGCCTCGGGCCGCGGCGGAGGCGACGGCGGCAGCAAAATGTCCAGCAGCCGCTCTTCCGCATTCAACTCCGCTTTGTCGGCAACGTCTTCCAGCTTTTCCTCGCGAACGTTGTCGATCGCGATCTCGACCAGATCCCGAACCATCGATTCCACGTCGCGCCCCACATAGCCGACCTCGGTGAACTTCGAAGCCTCCACTTTCAAGAACGGAGAATTCGCCAGCTTCGCCAGGCGCCGCGCGATCTCCGTCTTTCCCACGCCGGTGGGGCCGATCATAATGATGTTCTTGGGGATGATCTCTTCCGCGAGCTCCGGAGTCAGCTTCTGACGGCGAGTGCGGTTGCGCAGCGCAATGGCCACGGCGCGTTTCGCGTCCTTTTGGCCGATTACGTGTTTGTCGAGCTCGACGACAATCTCGCGCGGAGTCAGTTCGTCCAGCGCAAGTTGTTCTTCTTCGGCGGAGGATGGAAGATAAATGGCCATAAATCAGTCGTTCGTCGTTCGTCGCTGGTCGTTAGTAGTTAGCCGTGGCAACGTCAGACTCAAAGCCAACGACCAACGACTCAAGGCCAACGAGTTTCACAATTCTTCAATCGTTACCTTGTCATTGGTATAGATGCACATCTTGCCCGCAATCTTCAACGCTTCTTCGGCAATCTGGCGTGCCGAGAGCTGCGTGTGCTCGGACAGGGCCTGGGCTGCAGCTTGGGCGTAGGGACCGCCGCTGCCAATCGCCGCGATGCCCGTGTCCGGCTCAATCACATCGCCCTGACCACTAAGCAAGAACGTCTGTTCTTTGTCACTCACCAGCAGAAGCGCCTCGAGATGACGGAGGAACTTGTCGGTTCGCCAGTCGCGGGCCAGTTCGACGGCGGCCCGGCCCAGATTTCCGTGATACTGCTCCAGCTTGGCCTCAAACCGGCTAAAGAGTGTGAAAGCATCCGCGGTGGAACCGGCGAATCCCGCAACAATCTTGTCGTTATAAAGACGCCGTATCTTCTTAGCAGAATGCTTGATCACCGACTCGCCCAGCGTGACCTGGCCATCGCCGGCGAGCACGACACTCCCGTTGCGGCGGACCGACAAAACCGTCGTGGACCGTATCAGTCGTTTCGTAGTCATGAGCGCAATTTTTGATTATAACAGCGCTTCCAGAGGGCTGTTTGGTGGGCAGACAACGCAGGAACAACCTTATAATTTTCTTCACTTTACAGAGTGCTTCAGTAACCACACGGGCGATTACTGGTGTGACATTTACCCATGTCGCGATGACCCGTACTTTCTAGGTCATGCGCCAGTCTGCCGCAATACTCTGTCACGACAAACGATCGCTTCAAACCTTGGAAACCACCCTGGAAGACCTTGGAATTGAGCAGACCAACTGCCGGTCGCAGCAGGAAGCTCTGGAACTGGTGACGACCGGACAATGCTCCATCCTCATCGTGGATTTTGACCTGTCCGGCGCCGCCGAGGCAATTCGCATGGCGAACTTGTTGCCGCCGGCGCAGAAGCCTGCATTGATTGCTGTAGCCACCCGGGCATGGCCGGGCACAGGCCAGGCATTCCAGTCGGGCGCGAGCCGCATTCTTTATCGGCCGCTCGAAGCCGACGTCGTGAAGGATGCGATCAAAGCAGGAAGAAAGACCGTGAAGACGAACCGCCGCCAGTCGGCGCGTTACGAGGCCAAGACGCTCATCTATCTGCAGCTGGAAACCGGCACTCTTTCAGCGATCAGCATCGATATCGGGGAGCATGGTCTCGCGCTGCAGTCCGCTGAACCTGTGCCCATGAGTTCGAACGTGGAGTTCCGCTGTGTCCTGCCCGGCACAGACGTCACCCTGCACGGCCATGCGGATGTCATCTGGGCCAGCGACCAGGGTCGCGCAGGATTGTTCTTCTCGAAACTGTCTTCCGTAGCGCGCAAGAACCTGAGTCAGTGGCTTCACAAGCGCGGCAACCACAGCAAGGACAGCATGCCGTCCGCGACCTGTTGCCTCCAGCCGAGGATCACGTTTCATTCTCATCTTCTCAGGAAGAAGTTCTCGCCGAAGTCGAGTAAGGGCGAAAAGCCCCGGCTGGTTTTCGCTTGCCTCGGTGTTTCGCGCCGCATCCTGCCTTGCCTTAGAATGAATTCTTCGTTTCACGAAAGGCAATTCTCAGGAGGCACCCTTGCCCGCTCTTTCCGCCACCGGCCTGGCTTTTAACGGACACTCCATGGTCGGCCCGCTCCAGCGAGTGATGGTCTGTTCGCCACGTTCCGCCGGATGGGATCAGCCGGGACGTGCAGCTCTCTGGCGCGACCTGGGATTTCACCACGCGCCTGATTTCTCCAAAGCCCAGGCGCAGCACGATGCCTTACGCCACGAGTTGGAGGCGTCCGGAGCCGAACTAGTGGAGTTTGCTGCGGCTGACGATCTCTCGCTCGACGCTGTGTATGTGCACGACTCGTCGCTTGCTACCGACTTCGGACTGATCGTTATGCGTCCCGGCAAAACCAATCGGGTAATCGAGGGAGAGCGTCACGGGCTGTTCCTCAAGAAGTTTGGCGTGCCAACTCTCGCGACGATCATTCCGCCAGGAACGACCGAGGCTGGCGACATCGTATGGCTCGATTCGAAGACTCTGCTGATCGGACACGGATATCGCACCAACGCAACCGGAATCCAGCAGATGCGAGGCATACTTGCCCCCAAAGGTGTCGAGGTCATGTCCGCTCCGCTTCCCTATGGGCCGGGCCCCTCGGAGTGCCTGCACTTGATGTCGTTGATCAGCCTGCTGGATGAACGGACTGCGCTCGTGGATTTGCCCTGGCTCGCGGTCGAAACCGTCGAACTGCTCAAGTCCCGCGGCTTCAACCTGATTGAGATTGATTACTCCGAGCGCGAGACGCTGGCTTGTAACGTCTTGTCGCTGGGTGCGGAGCGACTGCTCGCGATTGAAGAGAACTGCAAAACTAACGAGCGGCTGCGCCAGTCGGGATTTGATGTTCGAACCTTCCCGGGAAGCGAGATCTGCATCAATGGCAGCGGCGGCCCGACCTGTCTCACGCGCCCCTTGCTGCGAGGATGATCTCGCGAGCTATTCGAACTCAAATACAGCCTTGGAGGTCTCCGGATCAAACGGGACAGACGAGTGCTCGTGCACGATTTTCCACTCGCCTCGCTGTTTCTGGTACGCAACCGTGTTGCGTATCCAAGGCTGGCTACCCGGCAGGCCAGTGAAGCGGAAGAAGAAGTGAACCGTCGCCAGATCGCCAGCGGCCACGATCGTCACATCACGAGTTTCCGCGCCGAACGAAGCAGGAAAATGAGACAGCGAAGTCTCCCAGACGCGACGCCAATCCCGTCGACCCCGAATCTGATACGGCGGCTTCACATTGAAGACGACCGCGTCTTCTGAGTAGTGACTCACAATCGCGCTGACGTCCTTTCGACATATCGCGCGATGCTGCTCAGCGATCAAGTCTCGGATTTGCTGATCGTTACTACCAATGTTCGTCTTAGCCATAGGTGTTAACCTCTCACGCGGATCGCATCGATCCGCCAGTTTCGGACCTATTTCCTCGATTGAACCGAAACGGCATCATCAGCTCGATGAGCCCCACCCGCAAGATCTGTCGTTCCGGAAAGCATCAGTCGTTCTCCCGATCCTAGCCAATGGGATCGACCTCTCCGTTTGGACCGGACATGAAGCCGTCCAGGGACATGTCTACGAGCCGAGTCAGGTTTCGCACTCCCGCTCTCCTCCTCGCGAATCGCAATCTCGACGCCGCCAGGCTCATTCAAATGCGCGCTGAGTTGCTCGAACCCTTGGCCGAAATCGCCGCCATCTCTGCTTGTGGGTTAACCCAGATGATCGTCGAGGCGATCGAGGCTCTGCGACCATCCCGCTTCCATCCCTTTGAGATATTGCGGCGCTACTGCAGTTGCTTTGATCACGCGCGCCTGCAAAGTCAGTGAAGTCTTTCCACCGACCTCGGCGAAGGTCACTGTGTTCAGCACGTCAAACATCGAATTACCCTTTTCATCCAGCGCTGTGCTGATGAAAATCAGCCTCTCAGGCTCATCGACTTCTTCGAAGACTCCCTTCATCGGATACACCACGCCATCGGGAGCACGCATATGAATGCGAATCTCGCCTCCCTCGCGCGCGTCTACTTCACAAACCGGATTGCTGAACCCTTTCGGCCCCCACCATACCGCCAATGTCTTCGGATCGGTCCACGCTCTGAACACAACTTCTCGAGGTGCGTCGAACGTCCGCGTAAGAACTAAATCCCACTCTGCCAACCCTGCGCCACTGCTAACTCTTGCGTTGTTTGCGGACATGCTTCTTCTCCTTGTTTTTCCAATCCTGTTTTTTCAGTTCTTTCAGATAGTCGTCCAGGCGGTCGAAGCTCGCTTCCCAGAACCGCCGGTAGTGTTCCACCCATCCGGCGACATGTTGCAGAGGATTGGCCTGCAGGCGGCACGGCCTCCACTGGGCCTCGCGCCCGCGCGCGACCAACCCTGCGCGCTCCAGCACCTTCAGGTGCTTGGAGATTGCCGGCATGCTCATGGCAAAGGGTTCGGCCAGCTCCGTCACCGAGGCCTCACCCGAAGCCAGGCGCGCCAGAATCGCCCGCCGTGTCGGGTCCGCCAGGGCTCCAAAAGTTTCGCTCAGTCGATCGCTCATCGCCTCATTAAACCTATCAGTTAAATAACTGTTAGGTTAAATACACTGCCCGCAGATCCCTGTCAAGTGGATTCTTCCCGAAGCATCGCTGAACCGCCTTCAAGCGTTGGTATGATGTTGCTGCTAAAGGAAATCCTGTCTGGAAAAGAGCGCATCTATGTCAGTCTTTTGCCGGCGGCTTGTCGTCTTGACGTGCGCGATCGCAACGGCAACCTCGGTTTTCCTGAATGCGCAGGGCACTCCGACTCCGCAATCGGCCGTCACTCTTGACGCAGTCACGAACTCGCAAGCTCTCCGGGACGGCATTGAGATCGAGGCAGGCGCCGCAAACCTTCGCATCACCGCTCTTCGCAACGACGTCATCCGCGTGCGCATCTCTCCCACAACTTCTCTCCCGGAAGATGCGTCATGGGCGGTGCTTCCTGAATCCCGCAGCAAGTCGGTCGCTGTGCAGGCAACTCAGGACTCCTCTTTTGTTGGTTTCCGGACCGCTGCCCTCGATGTCCGCATCGAGCGCAATCCCGCGCGACTAGTCATCCGCGATCTCGCCGGAAACGTCATTTCCGCCGACGCTATCGGTCGGCCCACAAAATTTCAACAAGGCGGGTTTTCCACTTACAAGGAAATGCCCGGTGACGAGCACTATTTCGGGCTGGGGGACAAGACCGGCGGCTTCGATCGCCGCGAGCAGGCTTACTCGCTCTGGAACACGGACATCGGTCCGCAGGAATCCGTCGACCCCCTCTACAAGAGCATTCCTTTTTTTCTCGCGATCAACGGCACTCGCAGCTATGGAATTTTTCTGGATAACACATGGCGCACCTGGTTCGATTTTGGCAAGTCCGCGCGCAATGCTTACTCCTTCGGCGCCGAGGGTGGCCCGCTCGACTACTACTTCATCTATGGGCCCACTCCGAAGCAAGTCGTAGAGAACTACGCGTATCTCACGGGAAAGCCGCCGCTGCCCCCGCTCTGGGCGCTGGGATTTCAGCAGTCACGATATAGCTACACTCCGGAATCGCAGATTCGCGACATCGCTAACCGGCTTCGCCTCGACAAGATTCCCTCCGACGTGGTTTACCTCGACATCGACTACCAGGACAGGAATCGTCCCTTCACCGTGAATTCCAAAACCTTTCCCAATTTTCCGGGACTGGTGTCGGATCTGCGCAAGCAGCACTTTCATCTCGTCAACATCACCGACCTGCATATCGCGCACGCGGCGAATCAGGGATACACACCCTACGACACCGGTCACGCTGGCGATGAATTTGTTAAAAATCCGGACGGTACAGAATTCGTCGGCGTCGTCTGGCCGGGCCCAGCAGTCTTTCCGGATTTCACCCGCGCCCAAACGCGCGAATGGTGGGGCGGTCTCTATCAGAATTTTGTGAAAGACGGAGTGGCTGGATTCTGGAACGACATGAACGAGCCTTCAGTCTTTGATGGCCCCGACAAGACCATGCCGCTGAACACTGTTCACCGCATCGAAGAGCCCGGCTTCGCCACGCGCACGGCCACCCACGCCGAAATCCACAACATCGTCGGTCTCGAGAACGCCCGCGCCACCTATGAAGGCCTGCTCAAACTGCGCCCCGACGAGCGCCCGTTTGTGCTCACTCGCGCTACTTACGCCGGCGGTCAGCGCTACGGCTTCACCTGGACCGGCGACAACTCCGCAACCTGGAATCATCTTCGTCTGGCCACGCAGATGGTGCTCAATCTGGGCATCAGCGGTATTTCCTTTGTCGGTGCCGACGTCGGTGGCTTCAACGGCTCGCCTTCTCCCGACCTGCTCACGCGTTGGGTGGAACAGGCCGCGTTCTCACCGTTCTTCCGCGATCATGCCACCAAAGGCAGTCTTCCGCACGAAGTTTGGAACAACGGCATGGAGCAGGAAAACATCCGCCGCCACTACATCGAAACCCGCTACCGGCTTCTGCCTTATGTTTATGCCCTCGCGGATGAGGCGTCCCGTACCGGACTCCCGCTCATGCGCCCGGTATTCCTCGAATTCCCCGAGATCTACGCGGCCGGTTCTCCGGGTTTCGACAATGCTGATACCGAATTCCTGCTCGGGCCGGATCTGCTGATCGCTCCGCCGCCATTCGGCGAAATGATGAACGACTATGTAGTGTCATTCCCCGAAGGCACCTGGTACGACTTTTGGACGGGCGAAAAAATGCCGCCTCAGCCGCACGGTCCGCCCATCGATGCCGTGGCGAACGACATCGCGAAGACAGGAGGCACAACCAGCTTTCCGGGGCCGCACGCGATTCATCCGGCGCTGAAAACGCTTCCCGTTTATGTGCGTGGCGGGAGCATCCTGCCGATGCAACCGCTGATTCAGGACACGGAAGAAACGCCCAGCGGTCCGTTGGAACTGCACGTCTATCCTGGATCGCGGTGCTACGGCGCACTTTATCTCGACGACGGACACACACTTCAATATCAGCAGGGAAAATACTTGCGCCAGGCCATCAACTGCGAGTCCGACACCAACTCAGTGCGCCTGAAATTCCACGCGCGCGAAGGCTCGTACACTCCGTGGTGGAAGTTCATTGAGGTTGTGGTCTACGACTGGCCCTCGGCGCATGCCGAGGCAAAGTTCTCTGGCAGCACCTACCCCTTGAAAACCACCTACGATCCGAAGCAGCATGCGCTCCACATGACCCTATCGGACGTGTCGACGGAGGCGGAACTTAGCATCAAAGGAAAATCGGCACGCTGAAATCGAGATCGCCAGCCGGAAATCTGTAGCTTCCCGAACCGCTAACTTGGCCGGGCCAGACCGCGTTCCCCCGTTGTCACAGGCTCCTTCCTGCTAAAATCGAAAAGCATGCTTCTTCCCTTCGTCCGCGAACTCTTCGCGGACGTAGAATTGCTTCCCGGCTTCACGCGTGTAGCCTCCCACCTCAAAGAGGGCACGGGGCGTATTCGTGTGTCCGGGTTGTCGCCCACGGCGAAAGCTCTGCTGCTCGTGCTGTTACGCCGCGCCGCCGAACGCCCGTTGATTGTCGTCGTCAACGACAATCGCGCGATTGAGGACTTCGTCCCCGTCCTCCGTGGATTTTGCGAGCTCACCGCCGCCTGCGATCCTGAGTCCGTCGTCGCTCTTCCCGCACGAGATGTGCTCCCGTTCCAGAATCTTTCGCCCCATCCCGAACTCCAGGAAGAACGCGCGACTGCCCTCTGGAAGATTGCGACTGGGAAGGCATCGATCGTGGTCACTCCGATCGCCGCGACCGCCATCCTGCAACGCTCTGCCGAATACTACTCGGACCTCGCTCGAACTCTGCGGCGCGGCGAATCGTTCGATCTCGACAACCTGCTCTCGCATTTGAACACCGTTGGTTATGCCTCCTCCGATGTCGTGGAAATGCCGGGACAGTATGCATTGCGCGGCGGGATTCTTGACGTGTACTCACCCGAGGCCGAGCGTCCCGTCCGGATCGAATTTTTCGGCGACGAAGTGGAGTCGATCCGGCGCTTTGATCCCACATCGCAACGGTCCTCGAATCCGATCGATGAGGCCCTGTTGCTGCCGCTCACCGAAACTCCGGTCAGCGATCAACTGCTGGGAGCCATCCACACTCGACTTTCCGGCAAGCGCATCATAGGCAACCAAGAAATCGTCGAAGCCGCCGTGCGTTCTGGCGGAGTCACTGTTTTCCCGGGCTGGGAGTTTTACGCTCCCGTCGCTGGCTCGGACCGCACCATCTTCGATCTTATTCCCCACGCAGCCGTCTTGATCGATGAACCGGATCTCCTTCGCACCGAGTTCGACCGCTTCTGGACGCGCGTCGAGGAAGCGCACGAGCGCAGCGGCGTCGGCAACCTCGTTCGCCCAACGGATCTCTATCTTCCGCCCGACGCCTGGTGGCAAAGGATGGCTTCGCTGACAGGAGCGGACCTCGAACATCTCGGAATCACTCGCAGCGAAGATGCCGACTCATCCCTCACCATCCTCACGCAACCCACGCCGCGCTTCCACGGCGCAGTTCCGGCGATGCTCGAAGAAGTACAGAAGCTCACCGCAGCGGGAAATCAAGTCTTGTTCTCGGTTCCGAATACTGGAGAAGTGGAACGACTCGCGGACATCTTCACCGAATACAACGTGAGCTTTAAGCTCGGCAGCCGTACTCGGGGCGGTGAGAGCTACGCCGACGAGACCAGCTACTTCGCCGGAGAAGTTCACACCACAACGCTCGCCAAAGCCTACGTGCCCGACGGCGTTGTCTTCCCCGATGCTCATTTCGCCGTCTTTGGCGCCCGCGACCTTTTCGACGAATCGGAAACCGTTGCCTCGCGCCCGCAGCGGCAGAAATCCAAGGTCTCGGCATTCCTTTCCGACTTTCGCGATCTTCAAGTCGGAGACTACGTGGTCCATGTCGAGCATGGCATTGGACAGTACCAGGGACTGAAGGAAATCAATCAGGGCGATGGCAATGCAGAATTCATGTTGCTCGAATATGCCGAAGGCGCGCGCCTCTATGTCCCGTTGACACGCCTCGACCTGATTCAGAAATACCGTTCGTCAGAAGGCGCTAAACCAGCGCTGAGTCATCTTGGCACGCAAGCCTGGGCGAAAACCAAGGCCCGCGTGCGCAAGGCCATGAAGGACATGACCGACGAGCTTCTGAAACTCTATGCGCAGCGCAAAATGGCGCAAGGTCATTCGTTTCCGGTGGGAAATGAATTCGTCCGCGAGTTTGAGGATGCCTTCGAATTTAACGAGACCGAAGACCAGGCGCAGGCCATCGCCGACGTGACTCGCGATATGGAGTCCTCGTTGCCTATGGATCGCCTGCTCTGCGGTGACGTCGGCTACGGCAAAACGGAAGTCGCGATGCGCGCGGCATTCAAAGCCATCAGCGACAACAAGCAAGTCGCTTTGCTTGCGCCCACCACGGTCTTGGCCTTCCAGCACTACGAAACCTTCAAACAGCGATTCGGACCGTTCCCGGTGAATATCGAGATGATCAGCCGGTTCCGCAATCCGAAGCAACAAAAAGAAATTCTGCAGAAGACAGAAGCCGGCAAGATCGACATTCTCATCGGCACACACCGCATTCTGTCGAAAGATCTCAAGTTCGCCGACCTTGGACTGCTCATCGTCGACGAAGAGCAGCGCTTCGGCGTCCGCCACAAAGAGCGCATCAAGCAGATGCGAAAGCAGGTCGACGTGCTCACCATGTCTGCCACGCCCATCCCGCGCACGTTGCACATGTCTCTGGTCGGACTGCGCGATATGAGCGTCATCGAGACGCCGCCCAAAGACCGCATGGCGATCCAGACGGTGGTCGCGAGTTGGGACGACAAGCTCATACAATCTTCCATCGAGCAGGAACTCGAGCGTGGCGGACAGGTGTACTTCGTTCACAACCGTGTCGAAAGTATCTTCGAGATCGCTGCCAAGCTGCAGGAGCTGGTTCCGAAAGCGCGCATTATGGTCGGCCATGGCCAGATGGGCGAAACGGAGCTCGAAAAGGTGATGCTGGGCTTCATGCATCACGAAGCCGACATCCTGGTCGCCACCACAATCATCGAGAACGGCCTCGACATTCCTCTGTGCAACACGATCCTGATCAATCGTGCCGATCGCCTCGGCCTTTCCGAGCTCTATCAGTTACGAGGACGCGTCGGCCGCTCAAACCGCCGAGCGTATGCATATCTGCTCATCCCGAAGGAAGTTGAGCTTACTCCGATCGCTCGACGCCGGCTTGCTGCGCTGAAAGAATTCTCCGACCTCGGCGCTGGATTCAAAATCGCCGCCCTCGATCTCGAACTCCGTGGCGCCGGTAATCTTCTCGGTGGCGAGCAGAGCGGACACATCGAAGCCATCGGATTCGAACTCTACACACAAATGCTGGACCGTGCAGTTCGCGAAATGAAGGGCGAAGCGGCTCCCGACGAAGCTGAAACCCAGCTCAACTTGGGATTGAACATTCGAATCCCGGCAGAGTACATCCCCGAAGAGAACCAGCGCCTGCGAATGTACAAGCGTGTCGCGGGCGTTGAAACCGAATCGCAGCTCTCCGATGTCGGCGCCGAAGTGGAAGATCGCTATGGACCTCCGCCACCGGCCGTGCGTAACCTGCTCGATTATGCCTCGCTCAAACTCCTCTGCATGCGTGTCGGCGTGAACGCCATCGAGCGCAAGCGCGACTTCGTCACGTTTAAGTTCCGTCAGAATGCGTCCGTTGATCCCGAGCACCTGGCGCGTTTCGTCTCATCGCAAAAGGGCGCACAATTTACTCCCGATGGAATGTTGAAGTTTGTTCTGAAAGCTACTGCCGCCGAAGATGTCCTGCGCGCGATGCGAACGGTACTGGAGCAACTTGCCGCTGAGGAGGCTTCCTCGAGCTCCGCTGCTCGCTAACCTGAAAACGCCTGCGCACCGAGCGACTCACGGTCGGGAAAGCGACAAAGGTTTAAGATGCCTCTTCCCAAATGGCCGGAATCCCGCTAGGATATCGCAACTCGATTCACCGTACGACCGTTCGGTTGGACCTTTATTTGCAATCCGAGTCGCGTACGCACGGTCAATCATCCAAACTCTGTTCGGAAAATTCCACGAGGTACCGTTCTTTGAACGTTCTAGGAATTCTCGGACAGCCATTGGACAGCTAGAGAGAGATGATGACGATTCCTGATGAGAAGTTTTTTCACGCGCAAGTTGTGAAGCGTGTCGATTTCGCTCCGGACTTGTGGATGTTCCGAATCCGCAGCGGAGGCGAGTTCAACTTTGTCCCGGGCCAATACGCTACGCTCGGAGTCGAACAAAACGGCAAGCGCGTCGAGCGCCCCTATTCCATCGCCTCTTCGCCTGCCGAAGATGAAGTCGAATTCTTCTTTGAGCTCGTACCTGAGGGCGCACTCACGCCGCTTTTGCACAAACTGCAACCGGGCGACAAACTGCTGATGCGCAAGGTCCCCAAAGGAAAATTCTCGCTCGACTTAGCCAACGGAAAGACGAACCACCTTCTGATCTCCACCGTCACCGGCGTCGCGCCATTTGTCAGCTACGTGCGCACGTTATCCAAAGACTGGAAAGAAGGACGATTCGACGGCAAGCACCAACTCTACTTACTCAACGGCGCGAGCCGTCCTTGGGAATTCGGGTATCTGGAAGAACTCAACCAATTCGACAGAGAACTGCCCTGGTTCAAATATGTGCCAACCGTCAGCCGTCCATGGGATCACGCCGACTGGCCGGGCGAAATCGGCCGCGCCGACGACATCCTTCGCAAGTATGCCGACCACTGGGAACTCGATGCCAACAACACGGTTGCCTATATCTGCGGGCATCCGGAAATGATCGAGCACAGCAAGGCGATCCTGAAGCGGCGCGGGTTTACGGATAAGGGATCGGTGAAAGAAGAGGTCTACTGGATTCCGTCGCACAAGTAGCAGATTGAGAGGCTTAGGCTACACACCGACTCTGGTACTTCGCCGTTCGAGCAAGCTCACGTCCCGCCACGACATCACCGAGTTTTCCGATTCGCCGTCCGGATGCCGACTTCGCGGAATCCGCATGACTTGTGCAGCGCGAGGCTGGCGGCATTTTCCGGAAAGATTCCCGCTTGCAAAGTCCAGATACCGTTGACTTCCGACTCCTGCACCAAGGCTCGCAGCAATGATTTGCCTACGCCGCGTCCGCGCGCAGCCGCTGAAATGTAGACGGAAACTTCGGCGACGCCCCGGTACACATGGCGGCGGGATACAGAGCTCAGGGCAGCCCAACCTAACATCTTCGCGCCGCTTCGAGGTTGACTTGGAGACTCCACCGGCTCCAGCGCTACTAAGCGGCAATCCTTGCGATGATCGGCGTCCCAATTCTCCCAATCCGGCAGCTCGGTCGCAAATGTCGCGTTGCCTGTAGCGATGCCCTCGCTATAGATTTCGCGAACTGCCGGCCAGTGATCCGGCAGCATTGGGAGAATCTGGTATTCCATGACGAATGCGGGCTCGGCTAGCTTTCCGCAGGCGCGAAGAAAACCAGCATCGCCAGTTCCTCGCTAATGTCGTAGAAGCGGTGCTCCACTTCGGCCGCCACGAAGAGCACGCTCCCTGCAGAAACTTCCCGGTCTTTATCGCCCGCGCGAAATCGTCCGCGACCTCGAACCACGTAGTACATCTCATCCTCGTGGTGTGGACGCTGCGCATCCGTCGCCCCCGCCGCTAGCACATAGAGCCCTGCGCTCATGGACTCGGTGCGCAGAAACTCGCCATAAAGTTTTCCACTCGCGACGCGTTGCTGATCGATCTCGGCAAGCTCGCCGAACCACGATTTCACGCCAGAATTCCTCCGAAGACGAGATCGGTGAACTGCGGGATAAGGTTGTTGGTCTGCAAGTCGCCTTCGGGCTTGTACCACTGATAAATCCAATTGATCATTCCGAGCAGCGCGAATGCTGCTGCCCGCGGGCTTACGCCGCCTTTCGCTCGGCGAGTCCGCTGCACGTCTGCCATCAGGCTCTCGACGAAGTGAATGTATTCCTTCTTTCTTGTGTTGATCCGCTTGCGCAACGTAGGGGGCAGCGGATGATTCTCATGCAGCATTACCGTAATTTCCCGGTCACGCGGGCTGAGCACGACTTCGATATGCAGCCGGATCAAAGCCCGCAGCCGCTCTTCCGGATCGGCAATCCCCCGCACCGGATTCAGCACTCGCTCCTGTGTGATCTCCATGGCGTGATTCATGATCTCGAACAGGATTTCATCTTTACTCTGAAAGTGATGATAGAGCCCGCCCTTGCTGAGCTTAAGCGCGGCCGCCACGTCATTCATCGACGTCGCGTCGTACCCGCGCTGCTGGAACAGCCGGGCGGCAGTTCGCAATATCTCCTGCCGGGAATCCACCAGAGTTTCGCGTGCCATCGCGTGTCATGGTAAACAGTTGCGGCCGGGAAAGCCAACGGATCGCTCGGTCTCCACGCTGCCGTACAGTGACTTTCATTTTCCGGGCTGCTGTATGTCCCCGAAGCGCTTCCAGCCTTCCTCGTCGACGGGCCCCGTGGAATGGCTGCCCATCCGAAAACGGTGACCGTCCGGATCCTGCACATTCATCTCACGAATCCCCCAGGGCATATTAGTCGGCGGCTGGCGAATGGTCGCGCCGCTCTTCTTGTACTCCTCATGCAGAGCGTCTACGTCTTGCACGAATATGCTGATCCATGTACCGGCCTGTCCTTGGCCTCCCTCGGACAGGAAAATCTCGATCTTCCCCCGGGCGACACAACCGAATGTCGCCGGATCGTCCCAGTCCCATTTCTTGCTGAACCCCAGCTTGTTGACGTAGTAGTCCATCGAAGCGGCAAAATTTCTTGACATTCAAGATCGGGACCAAACATTCGAAGTCATTCATGGGAAGCCTCGTGCCTGGTGTGCGGGCGCTTTCGGATTTCGTCCGGAAGCTCGCCGTTTGTCGGCATATTCAAGAAAGAAAGCCTATCAAAGATTGAAAATATGCTGATCCATTTTTCATCCGGAACCCTTCGGACGCCTTATCCCGCGAACCAGACTTCCCGCTTGACACTCGAAAGGCGGACGGGTAGCATTTCTCATATACCGACCGACCGGTCGGTCTGCGGTACAAGGCCTCGTTCTGCAGGCGCAGTTCGAGCCCCAACAGCAAGGGCTTTTCAATTCCCCCCTTGTCCGACAAGAGCAGCATCGAGAGGAGCACACTGGTGGTCACTATTTTTTATGAACGCGACGCGAAGCCCGAGGCACTGAAGGGCAAAACGATCGCCATCCTCGGTTACGGCAGCCAGGGACACGCCCAGGCTCAAAATCTCCGCGACAGCGGACACAAGGTTATCGTAGGCCTCGACCCCAACCGTCCCAGCGCGCAACAGGCGCGCGCCGACGGCATGGTCGTTGTCGCTCCCGACGAAGCCGCCAAGCGCGCCGACTGGATCCATGTGCTCACTCCCGACGAGACCCAGGGCGAGCTCTATGAGAAGTCGATCAAGCCTTACCTGCATCCCGGAAAGGTGCTCGGCGTTTCCCACGGCTTCAGCATTCATTTCAAAACCATCGTGCCGCCCGACGACGTTGACGTCGTGATGATCGCTCCCAAGAGCCCCGGCCACCTCGTTCGCCGCGTTTATACCGAAGGCCGTGGCGTTCCCGCACTACTGGCGATTCAGCAGGATGCTAGCGGGCATGCTCACGAGCTCGGGCTCGCATATGCCCACGGAATCGGCTCGACTCGCGCCGGCGTTCTGCAGACCACCTTCAAGGAAGAAACGGAAAGCGACCTCTTCGGCGAGCAGGCTGTGCTTTGCGGCGGTCTCACTTCGTTGATCAAGAAGGGATTCGAAACTCTCGTAGAAGCCGGCTACGCTCCTGAGATCGCGTACTTCGAATGCCTGCACGAGGTGAAACTGATCGTCGACCTGATCTATGAAGGTGGATTGGCCCGCATGCGCTATTCGATCTCGAACACGGCAGAATACGGCGACCTGACGCGCGGCGAGCAGGTCGTCGGCGACGCCACTCGACAGGCTATGAAGAAGACGCTAGCCGACATCCAATCCGGCAAATTTGCCCAGGAATGGATTGCCGAGAACAAGGCCGGCTGTCCGAACTTCAACCAGCTGCGCGAAAAAGAGAAGCAGCATCCCATCGAAATCGTGGGTGCTCAACTGCGCGGCATGATGAGCTGGCTCCCCAAAGATGGCAAGAAGACCGCTCCCGCTCCGAGCGACACCAAACAGGTGGTGAATGCTTAAGGGAGCGGACATCGTTCTGCAGTGCCTGCGCGCCGAAGGCGTGGACCTGGTATTCGGGTATCCCGGCGGCGCGATCATGCCGTTGTACGACGCGCTCGACGGCAGCGGAGTACGCCATGTCCTCACGCGGCATGAGCAGGGCGCGGTATTCGCGGCGGAAGGCTATGCCCGCGTCACCGGCAAAGTTGGCGTCGCCATGGCGACCAGCGGCCCCGGCGCAACGAATCTCGTCACCGGCATTGCCGACGCGAAAATGGATTCCGTTCCTCTTGTCTGCATCACCGGACAAGTTCGCAGTGCACTGATTGGAACCGATGCATTTCAGGAAACGGACGTATTCGGCGTGACGCTCTCACTGACCAAGTGGAGCCGTCTCGTTCGAACCATCGACGAAATTCCCGAAGTAATTGCCGAAGGATTCTATTGGGCGCGCAGTGGACGTCCGGGCCCGGTAGTGATCGATATTCCAACGGACATGCTGAAGGCGAAGAAGGAATTCTCCGGTCCCGTCAAGTTCACGCCGCATGCGCGTCCAGCCGACGCCAAAGCCGACGGAGGTTTCACCGACACGATCGTGGCGATGCTGCAGCAGTCATCGAAACCGGTCGCACTGGTCGGCGCTGGAGCGAAGCTCTCGGAAGCGATCACCGACCTGCGGCGCCTGCTCGACCATCTGAACATTCCCACATTCGCAACCGTTCATGGGCTCGGGGCCGTCGAGCCGGAAGCTCCTTATTACCTGGGCATGGTGGGCATGCACGGCACGCGCGCGGCCAACACCGCGCTGCACGAGACCGATTTGCTGCTCGTCCTTGGCGCGCGTTTGGACGATCGTGTCACTGGCGATCCAACTCGTTTCGCGCCGCATGCAAAGATCGTTCACTTCGAAATCGATCCCGCGCAGCTCGATCGTGTTCGGCCTTGCGACCTGCCGGTGATTGGCAATCTTGCGGACACGATTCCCGCGTTCCAAGCTGAGTTGCGGAAGCATACTCTTCCTGACTTTTCCGGCTGGCGTGCGGTTGCGTGTGGCCCGGAGAGAGCCGAACTTGATCCTCGAGGACTGGCGCAGCCGACGATCCGTTTTCTCGACGAACTTTTCAGCCGGTTGCCGCAAAACAGTGTCATCATCGCCGACGTGGGCCAGCATCAGATGTGGGCCGCGCAGCGCTATCGCTCTTCTTCTCCGCGTGGCTTCATCACTTCCGGTGGACTCGGCTCCATGGGTTTCGCATTGCCCGCAGCGGTTGGCGTGCAACTCGCCAAGCCGGACACTTGCGTTCTCTGCGTCTCCGGCGATGGCGGGTTTCAGATGAACATCCAGGAACTGGCCACCGTTCACCGCCTCGGCCTTCCCGTGAAGATGGTCATCATCGACAACAAGTATCTCGGCATGGTGCGGCAGTGGCAGCAATTGTTCTATGAGCGCAACTATGCTGAGACCGACCTGAGCGACAATCCGGATTTCGTCGAGATTGCGAAGGCCTACAAGATTCACAGCTTCCGGATGAAAGAAGACGCGATGCGCGAGTTTCCGGTTTCGCAGGAAACCGGCGATCAGATCGACCGATTCCTAAGCTCTCCGCAAGCGGAGTTGCTCGTATTTGATTGCGCGCCCGAGGCCAACGTTTTCCCGATGGTTCCGGCAGGCGCGGCGCTTTCGGAAATGCTGCTCGAAGAAGAACCGACACAGTAACAAGGGAACGCACATATGCAATTTCACATTCGCTATCGCAACACACAAGGCACCTTGATGCGCATCTTGAACGCGGCTTCCAAGCGCGGGCTTGACATACCTGCGGTGCACGCCGAACCGGCCGAGCACGATCATCAAGTCACACTCGCGCTTGATGTCAACCAGAAACAGGTCGGCCAGCTTTATCGCGAGTGGTATTCGATTGCGGACGTCATTCATGTCGGCTCTGGTGCGGCACATTCATCGGCCTGGACTTCACCGCATCCCCCCGCAGGTGTTGCAATCGAAGAAGCGCGCGCCGCGGCTCGCGCATAGGTTCAAGTTTGTTATAGCTGGGCAAGCATGACGACTACTGGGCAGTGTCATGCAACTGGGGGACCTGCAAAGCGGGTTCCCCGTTTTTAGTTTCTCCACAACACTTCTAACCACGAAGGACACAAAGGTTCACCAAGGAAAATCAAACGGACGAATCCTTCGTGAATCTTCGGTCCTTCGTGGTTAGAGTTTTAGCCGAAACCCAGTTCCCATCTTCACTGCGTGTCCTGTAATCTTTCAGCCATGGATCTCAAGCACATTAGTCGTGGAATCACCGAAGGGCGCGACCGCGCAGGCGCGCGCTCCATGTTCAAAGCCATTGGATTCACTGATGCCGACCTTAGCCGTCCGCTCATTGGCGTCGCCAACACATGGATTGAGACGATGCCGTGTAACTTCCATCTGCGCCGTTTGTCGGCGAAAGTGAAGGAAGGAATTCGCGCGGCCGGCGGCACGCCCATGGAGTTCAACACCATCGCCATCTCTGACGGCGAGACCATGGGCACGGAAGGTATGCGTGCATCGCTCGTCAGCCGCGAGCTGATTGCCGACTCGATCGAACTCGTTTGCCGTGGTCAGATGTTCGACGCGGTCGTCTGTGTCGTCGGCTGCGACAAAACGATCCCCGCCGCGGCCATGGCTCTGGCGCGCATGAATCTTCCCGGCATGGTGCTGTACGGCGGGACGATTGCTCCGGGCAGCTATCGCGGCAAAGATGTAACCATTCAAGACGTCTACGAAGCTATCGGCGCCAACGTTGCGGGCAAGATGAGCGACGCCGAGTTAAAGGCACTGGAAGACGTCGCGTGTCCGGGCGCAGGCGCGTGCGGCGGCCAGTACACTGCGAACACGATGTCGACGGTAATGGAGATGATCGGCTTGTCGCCGATGGGCTTCAACAGCGTGCCTGCGATGGATTCGCACAAGGATCAGATCTCCTTCGACTGCGGCAAGGTCGTGATGGATGTGCTGCAGCGAGGACTCAAGCCGCGAGATATTCTCACCCGCGACGCTTTCGAAAACGCGATTGCCTCGGTTGCGGCAACGGGCGGATCGACCAACGCAGTGCTGCATCTGCTCGCGATTGCGCGCGAAGCCGACGTTCCATTGGAGATCGACGATTTTCAAACCATCAGCGCGCGGACTCCTTTGCTCGCTGACCTGAAGCCTTCGGGCAGATTCGTTGCTGCCGATATGTATCGTGCGGGCGGCATTGGACTGCTCGCGAAACGGCTCATGACCGGCAAGTATCTGCACGGATCGGCGAAGACAGTGTCAGGACTGACGATCGGCGCCGAAGCCGAACGCGCGTCGGAAACACCGGGACAGGAAGTGATCGTTCCGCTCGAGAAGCCGCTGAAAGCAACTGGCGGTCTCGTGATTCTCAAGGGTAATCTCGCCCCCGAAGGATGTGTCGCGAAGATCAGCGGTCATGAGCGCCTTGAGCAGCGCGGTCCGGCACGTGTGTTTGAGTCCGAAGAAGATGCGATGGCCGCAGTGACCGCGAAGAAGATTAAGGCTGGAGATGTAGTTGTCATCCGATACGAAGGGCCAAAGGGTGGTCCTGGCATGCGCGAGATGCTCGGCGTAACTGCCGCGATCGTCGGAGAAGGCTTGGGCGGCTCGGTCGCTCTGCTGACTGACGGACGTTTCAGCGGCGCCACCCGGGGTTTGATGGCAGGGCACGTTTCTCCAGAAGCTGCGCTCGGCGGCCCAATCGCCGGGGTGCGCGATGGCGACGTCATCCACTTTGACGTAGTCAAGCAGGTGCTTGAGGTCGAGATCAGCGACGACGTGTTGCGCCAGCGCATGTCCGAGTGGAAAGCGCCGCAGCCGCGCTATCCCACGGGCGTGTTCGCCAAGTACGCAGCCCTGGTCTCTTCCGCTTCGCAGGGAGCAATCACCCGTCCGAAGTAGTCAGGCTGGGTCGACGATCCTCGCGATTCTCTCTCAGTCCCTGTGGTAGATTGGATGCCATTCGGCGCGTGGGTTCGCCTCGCTAGATGCGCCGATCGGATTCACTGCTCAGCCAAATGATGAATGGGACCGCTGTCTCTCCGCAGCCAGGAACTCTTCCGTCCCGGGCAGTTCGCATCGGCCTGCTGGCGTTGATCTGCCTGACGGTTGCACTGAGTCTTCGAGCGCAAACCACTCCCGCATCGACTCCGCAGCCTCCAACTCAGGATTATCTGGTGTACGTCGTCTGCGAATCCGCCGACAAGCTTGTGCTGATCCGCTTCGGTCCGGGTGGAGCGCGCATCGAGAGCGAGGCGCGTGTCGGATTGATGCCGATGGACATTAACGGCCCGCATGGCGTCGCGGTCTCTCCTGACAAGCAATACGTATACGTAGCGCAAGGCCATGGACGCCCCGAAGGCTCCCTCTGGAAATTCCGCGCGGGCAGCAACATCGCGATCAAGTACACGAGCCTTGGGATGTTTCCAGCAACCACGGACATTTCTCCGGACGGGAACTTCGTCTACGTTGCCAACGCCAACTTTCACGGCGACATGATTCCATCGTCAATCTCGGTCGTCGCTACCGACGCGATGATCGAGGTCAAGCGCATTACTACCTGCACCATGCCTCATGGATCGCGACTGAATCACGCGGGAACTAAGCATTACTCGGCTTGCATGATGGACGACATGTTGGTCGAGATCGATACCACCAAGTTCGCAGTGAGCCGCTACTTCATGCTGGGAGCCGGCAAAGAAATGGGCATGACTGGTGCTCCGGCAGCTCATGCCGGTGAGATGAAGATGTCCGATCACAAGACCTCATGCACTCCAACGTGGGCGCAACCATCCAACGACGGTTCGGTCATCTATGTGGCCTGCAACCAGTCGAACGATATTGTCGCCATCAATACCGACACTTGGACGCTCGCACGACGCTTCCCTGCCGGGAACGGCGTTTACAACCTGGCCATGACGAAAGACGGGCGGCTGATCGCCACCAACAAGCGCGGGCAGTCGGTGTCGATCTTCGAGCCTGCGACTGGCCATGAGTTGGCGCGCATCCCGACACAACGAAAAGTGGTCCATGGGATCGTGGTCTCGCCCGACAACCGGTATGCGTTCATCTCGGTGGAAGGCGTCGGGTCAGAACCGGGAACGGTCGAAGTCATCGATCTGGAGAGTTACAAGACCGTCGCGACGGTCGATGTGGGATCGCAGGCGGCGGGAATCGATTTCTGGAAGACGGAAGCGTCCAAGCAATAGTTCTCGACAACAAAGATTTCTAGCGGAGGCTTGCATGTTCAAGCGCAGCGCATTAGCAGTCGCAGTGGCGGTGATGGCGTTTTCAGTGCCGGGTATGAAATCCCAGGATGCTTCGAAGTCGCAGGAAGCAGCTTCCACATCGGTGGCTCCTGCGAGCGTGGAGATCACGCCGAACACGCTCGACGTACAGGTCGGACAGAAGGTCAAATTCAGCGCTGCGGCCAAAGACGCGGCTGGAAATCCGATCGACGCGAAGGTTTCCGTGTGGTTTGCCGCACCGTTCGATCTCGCGGGTGCGGACGAATCCGGCGAAGTCACGTTCCACGCGCCGGGAGCGGTTACGGTCGGCGCGGTGATCGCGGGCAAAACCGGCTATGCCACGGTCAATGTGGCGAACTCCAAAATCAGCGCGCTGGAAATCGAGCCGCTGACGCGTGCGATTGTCGCTGGCAGCGCGGAGAAGCTCACAGCCGTCGCGCGCACATCGAACGGCAATCCTCGCGCAGACGCGGCCATCAAGTGGACATCCGACAAGCCGTCGATCGCCAGTGTGGATGCCGCTGGATTAGTGACCGGCGTCGCTCCGGGAAGCGCGACGATCAAAGCGACGGCGGACGGAGCGAATGGTTCGGTGAAGGTACAAGTTGTCCGCGATGCCGCGCGCAAGCTGGCAATCACTCCGGCAACAGCCGACGCGCGCACGGGCGATGTGGTTCACTTCAGCGCGGGAGATAGCGAGAGCAAAAATCTTCCTGTGCGATGGTCGATCAGTGGAACCGGAGCATCGGTCTATCCCGACGGCGCGTTTGTCGCGGAGAAGGCTGGAACGTATGTCGTGACCGCGAGCAGCGGGCAGCATAGCGCTTCGGCCTCGGTTGTGGTGCGTCCGCGAAATGTAGAGCGCGAGATGGAAGTTGTCGCGCACGTTCCATTGCCTGACGTGCAGATGTCGGAGGAGTGGATTATCGGACATCACGCGTATCTTTCTACGGTCGCGGACAAGCTCTTCGTCTACGACATCGCCGATCCTGCGAACCCGAAGCTGCTCGATACGCTGAAGGTAGATGCGCGGCTGATCAACGACGTCAGCACAACTCCCGATGAGAAGGTTGGCGTCTTCACGCGGGAAGGCGCCTCCAACCGCAAGAACGGCATCGTGTTCCTCGACACCTCAGATGCATCGCATCTGAAGGTGCTGTCTGAATACACTGCGACGGTGACTGGGGGCGTTCACAGTGCGTATGTCGATGGTCATTACGTTTACCTCACCGACGATGCGACGGGATCGATGCGGGTCATCGACTTCCAGGATGTGAAGCATCCGAAGGAAGTCGCGCGCTGGCAAGCCGAGAATCCGACTGCGGTCAGCATCAGCACTGAGATGGGATCGATGACCAGCGGGCGATACCTGCACGATCTACAGGTGAAGGATGGACTCGCATATCTGGCGTACTGGAGAGATGGACTGATCATTCTGGACGTCGGAAATGGAATGAGCGGCGGAAGTCCGGAGAATCCAAAATTGGTGGCGCAATACAAGTTCAATCACTACGAGCTTTATGGCGACGGCTGGCTCGCGGGAACGCACAGCGTCTTCCGGTACAAGAATTATCTGTTTCGTCGGCGACGAAGTGTTCCCCGCGATCTTTCATCTCGATGACCGCGACCGGATTCCGGTGCGCGCGATCTGTCACGTGATGGATGTCAGCGACATCAAACACCCGAAGGAAGTGGCGCAATACGAAGTTCCGGAAGGCGGATCGCACAACTTCTGGGCGGCGAACGACATGCTGTATGAGGGCTACTACAGCGGCGGCGCGCGCGTGCTCGATATTTCCGGGGAACTGCGCGGCGATCTCTACCGGCAGGGACGCGAGATCGCGCGCTTCTGGACTGGCGATTCGAAAGGATTCCGTCCGAATCTGCCGTTCACCTGGGGAGGACAACCGTGTTCGGTAGCTTGCGATAGTCCCTTGTTGAATAGCTTGATGTACTTCAACGACATTCATTCGGGACTGTGGATCACAAAGCTGGGCGAGACAGAAGTTTCAGGGATCGACCACCGCTCCTGGCGTGAGGAAGAGCGAGCAGACGATTCACTAAGAACGATTTCGTTGAAGTTTCCCGGTGTGGAAATGTCGCGAAAAGATTTTGAGGAACGAGTGGTTTTGCGCGCTTTGGGATGAGTTTCGTTTCGGGAAAGTATGCGGTGTTAGGGGTACCCCCCTCCCCCCTCCCCTCCGAGAAGCCTTGACTGGCGCGGGGTTCGCAAAAATGCTTTGCAAAATCTTGAGCGGCTAGGGGTTAGAGGTCAAAATCTTGAAAAGACATGAGTTAGAAGTCAATGCAAGATTTCTGATTGCACCACCTCCGCCTTGACGATGATCTGCTCTTTGAAAATTAGGGTCAAGGTCAGATGTCACAGTTGGGGTGTGGAAAAGCTTCGGCGGCAACAAGAAAAACAAGATCAAAATCCCCGCCCTGTCGCATACACCGCGACAAGGACGGGGCACCCTCGGATACTAATCTTCCGCAGGCTTTTCGATATGGTCGATGACTAGAACTTCCATCGGCGAGTTTTGCGGTTCCAGCTTCAGACCGAGTTGTTGCTCGATGGCCGTGAAGA
The DNA here is from genome assembly GCA_963700225.1 of uncultured Acidobacteriota bacterium. Taxonomy (GTDB): domain Bacteria; phylum Acidobacteriota; class Terriglobia; order Terriglobales; family Acidobacteriaceae; genus Sulfotelmatobacter. The sequence goes on along the minus strand of CAVOWU010000002.1, from coordinate 1,168,819 downwards.
GCGGGCTGTCTGCGGCGTTGGAATTTCCATTCGCGACGGCGGTCCAGTGCAAATTAAAATCGAAAGCGCCTTTGAGCTGGGTTTTGTCCACGACAGCGCTGCCCAGTTGGCTCGACAACTGCGCCGCCAGATCGGCGGTGGACATTCTTCGAGCCTCGATGCCAACGACCTGGCCTCCATCCAATTGCATTCGAGCCGAGGTGTTCAGGATCCGTCCGTCTGGGCCTTTGACTTCGTTAGCGTAACTGCCTGCGGGCTGGGCCGCCTGAAGCTTGCTGCCGCCGTCAACCACTTCGAGAGCAAAGGATGGCAGCTCTTTGGTTTCGCGATGAAACGTCAGCTCGAGGCGTCCGGCCAGCATTGCTTGCAGTATGCGGCGGCTCTCTGACGGGTTCGGTGGACCATCTTTCGATTGATCGGATTGGTCGGGCTTGGCTGTGACGTCGTAGGTAGCAGAGTCGAGCCACTCTGGGCCGCCAAATATTTGATTGGCTTGCACTCCATAGGCTTCCTGAATGATGGCCTTCAAGGTAATGTTTCCCCCTATGAACCCGTCGGGACCAAACATCATTTTCACCATATGGGTTCCGCTGCCGGCGTAGGTCGGAGTTTGCGTTGAACCTTCCGTGGGCTTGATGGAGAACGAATCGGACGCAGGTACGGACTGGCTTGAGGCCGTGTCTTGCGATTGGGCTCGACCAGGAGTCGCGTTGAGGAGGCCGTAGACGAGCGGCAAGGCGAGCGCCAAAACGCCGGCCGTGCTGAGTATGAGCTTCCTGCTGAAATCGAGTTTGCGGACGACATGTTCGGTCATGATGTGCACCATCCTTTTCTTGAGATCGGCGCCGGTAACTCCGGAGACGCAAGCCAGCGGGGATCCGACACAGAATTCGCAGACTTTCAAAATGCTTTCGGCATAGACCTGACGCTCGCTGCCAGATTCGAGGACTTGCTCGTCGCAGGCGCGCTCGCGCTCGTCGATCAACCGCGCTCCGACCCACCAGACGAGCGGGTGAAACCAGAAGAGAGCTTCGACGATCATGTGGAGAGCGGCGGCGAGATTGTCGCGGCGGCGAACGTGCCACAGTTCGTGAGCGATGATGGCTTCGAGGTGCGGTGCGTCCAGATGGTCGGAGATACCGTGCGGCCATACGAGGATGGGACGGGCCATGCCGAAGATGCCAGGCTCCAAGGTTGCGCGCGATAAGAGCAATTGAACCTGCTGGCGAATTCCCGTCACATGCTCGGCGCGGCGCAAGGCCTCCACTTCGCGTCCTTCACGGAGCGGGACTGCGCTTCGAATGTCCGCAGAGATTTTTCGCCAGCGCAGCCACCAGACGAGAACCACGGCCAGGAATCCGCAGAGCCACATTGCCGCAAAGATCGTGGGAATCCAATGTACGATCGCGGACGAGGCGTTCGAGGCGGCTGGAATGACGGATGCGGTGGACTGCGTGAAGGGCTGACTCACCGCTTCCAGCGTGAAGTACAACGGCGGCTTCGCTTCCGCCGGGCTACGCAACCACGCGAGACGGCTACCGATTGCCACCAGCCACGAGAATGGAATGAGGAACTTGATGGACGCCGCCATCCAGAGCCAGTAGCGCGCTCGTGCCTGATTCTTTCGGAGGATCAGCGTGAGAACCGCCGCGGCGACGGCAAATAACGTCGACTGCCAAAGGTGGTTGCCGAGCGCGGGAGCGACCGCGTCCCAGAACGACAGGAGAGCGTTGGAGATCATTGCGACTCGTCCTTTCTGCCGGAAGTTTTCTCAAGCGCGCGAAGAGTTTTCTCGGCCTCTTTGACATCGGCGAGCGTGAGTTTGCCGGACTCGATGAGGTGTGCCATCACTGGCTGCGAGCGCCCGCCGAAGAGAGCCAGCAAGTCATCGATCAACTTGCGTTGGGCGGCGTTGCGGGAGACTGCGGCTTCGAAGATGTGGAAGTTGCCTACCTTCTTTACGCGGCGCACCGCCTTCTTGACTTCGAGGCGATAGACCGTGGTCTGGATCGTGGTGTACGCAGGCCTCTCTCTTTCGGGGAAGGCTTCCTGAATCTCGCGGATCGAGGCGCTGCCGCGGGTCCACAAAGTTTCCATGATTTGAAGTTCGAGCTTTGCCAGCTTGGGTTGGGGCATTCCGTTCTTCTCCTACTCGTGTATGCATTACTACTACACATGTAGTTTTTATGTCAAGCGATTTCTCTAATTCGCCGAAGAAAAGGGGACACAAGCGCGGCGCGGGGGATTTCGGAGAAATGTTGGGACTTCCGGGTGAACTCCGTCATCCAATCCCGAGAGCCGGTCTGAGTCGTACCACCAAATCAGGAAGGGGTCGAACCATGAGGACGCTGGGAAAGCTGTTGGTGGCGGGAATCGTAATTTTTGCAGCGTTGCAGTTGGTGCGTCCCAGCATTCCGGTCAGGCCGGCGCCGCTGCCGTAGCTTGCCGACCTCCGGAATGGTATGAAAAACTAAGACATTAGAGTTTCTTCCATCGAACGTTCAACGGCAACTATGGCGGCAGCAAAGACATTATTCGAGAAGATTTGGGAGGCGCACCTGGTGGCTCAACCTGCCGGGCGGTCTCCTATCCTTTATATCGATTTACATCTGGTGCATGAGGTGACTTCACCTCAGGCGTTTGACGGGCTACGGGCTGCGGGACGCCCGGTACGTCAACCCGCGCGTACCGTAGCCACTGTCGACCACAATATTCCCACCGAGCCCCGTGGAACTCCGATTACCGATCTGATCGCGGCGAAGCAGATTGCGGCGCTGCAGAAAAATTGCAAAGAATTCGGGATACGGCTGTTCGATATGGATTCTCCGGAGCAGGGGATCGTGCACGTCATTGGTCCGGAGCTGGGGATTACGCAGCCGGGGATGACGATTGTGTGCGGCGACAGCCATACCAGTACGCACGGGGCATTTGGGGCGCTGGCATTTGGTATTGGGACGTCGGAGGTGGAGCACGTTCTGGCGACGCAATGTCTGGCACAGCAGCGTCCGAAGACGATGAAGATTGACGTGCGCGGCCGGCTGGCCGATGGTGTAACCGCGAAGGATCTCGCGCTCGGAATCATTGGACAGATCGGGACTGATGGCGCGACCGGATATGTGATCGAATACGCCGGACCAGCGGTACGGGCGCTCTCGATGGAAGGGCGCATGACGCTGTGCAACATGAGCATTGAAGCCGGAGCGCGCGCAGGGATGGTCGCGCCCGACGAAACGACGATCGCCTACGTAAAGGGAAAGAAGTTCGCTCCCACCGGGAGCGACTGGGATAAGGCGGTCGCGTACTGGCGAAGCCTGCCATCCGACAGCGACGCAGCTTTCGACAAAGTTGTGGAGATCGATGCGGCGCAGCTTTGTCCCTTTGTGACTTGGGGTACGAATCCTGGCATGGTCGCGCCAGTGACGGGGCGGGTGCCGGAAGTGAAGAGTCTCTCGGATTCCGACCGAAGGGCGGCAGAGCTGGCGCTGGAATACATGGCCCTCGAGCCCGGGAAACGAATCGAAGACATCGGGATCGACCGCGTGTTTATCGGGTCGTGCACAAATTCACGAATTGAGGATCTGCGCGCGGCCGCGCGCGTGGCGAAGGGACATCATGTGAACGCGAAGGTCCGTGCGATGGTGGTTCCGGGATCGCAGGCGGTGAAACGGGCGGCGGAGCGGGAAGGGCTGCACCAAGTTTTTCAGGATGCGGGATTTGAGTGGCGCGAGTCAGGATGCTCGATGTGCCTGGGAATGAATCCGGACATTTTGTCCCCGGGAGAACGATGCGCTTCAACCAGCAACCGGAACTTTGAAGGCCGGCAGGGGCGCGGAGGCCGGACGCATCTGGTGAGTCCGATGATGGCCGCGGCTGCGGCGATCGCGGGGCACTTCACGGATATTCGGAATTGGAAGTATCAGTAGCGGATAAGATTTCGGTGATTGCGGCGAGAAGCAAGTTTCTCGACTGCGCAGAATCGCCAAGAACGGGCGATTCTCCTTCGCTCGAAATGACAGAGCAATCTTGAAATGAAAGGGTCAATTAAGACCGAGGAATCTCGATGAAACCGTTTACCGTGCATCGCGGCCGCGTGGCGCCGCTGGATCGGGTCAATGTCGATACGGATCAGATCATTCCCAAGCAGTTTCTGAAGCGGATCGAGAAGATCGGGTTTGGACAGTTTGTTTTTTATGACTGGCGATTTGGCGCGGATGGGACGAAGAATCCGGATTTCGTTTTGCATGAGCCGCGCTATGAGGGCGCGAGCGTGCTGGTGGCAGGAAAGAATTTTGGTTGCGGCTCTTCGCGCGAGCACGCGGTGTGGGCGCTGTCGGATTTCGGATTCCGCGCAGTGATCTCGTCTTCGTTTGCCGACATTTTCGCCAACAACAGCACGAAAAACGGATTCCTCACGGTGCGTCTAAGCGACGACGAAGTGGCGACACTGATGCAGAGAGCGCAACAGGTCGACGACTACGCAGTCACCGTCGATCTGGAGAAATGCGAAGTACGCGATGAACAGGGCTTTTGCGCGAAATTTCCGGTCGAAGAGTTTGTCCGGCACTGCCTGTTGAACGGTCTCGACGACATTGGATTGACCCTCCAGCATGAGGCTGAAATTACGGCCTACGAGGCGCGACATGCTGTCCCAGCGGCTTTGAGCGCGTCCCGCGCGTAAATAGTGGGTCAACGCGCGTAAAGATATGTAAAACTACGCCCCGGTGCTTGACCCCTCCTAGGGACGCAGTTGATCCTGTAATGGCGCGGTTCTGCTAACGCAACCTCACTTCCGGCTCAAATCCGAGCCGATTTCAGGGAAGACCCCGCAGGCTCAAGAAATTCCCGCTTTTCGGGGTAGAGTTGCCGCAACCGAGACTAAAATGCATACGTCTAATACTCGGACCTTCTGTCGAGCCCGAGTCGAGAGAGAAACGGCCACGGACTAATCCATTGACTATGAATCATTACGAAGAAAGAAAAGGCCACGCCTTCGTATTCGCGCGCGTGGCCATGCTCTGCGCAATCACGGCGGTGTTTACATTCTTCCTCGGCTGCAGCGGCGGGGCCGATTCGAAAACCCAGAATGCTCACGCTGCCGCTACGCGTGCCATTTCGGTTGCAGTCGCGCCCGTCCAGAAGCAGGATGTGCCGGTCTATTTGACGGGTCTAGGGACCGTCACGGCGTTCAACACCGCGAATATCAAGAGCCGCGTCGATGGCCAGATCATGAAAGTAAACTTCCGCGAAGGACAGGACGTCCGCGAGGGTGACCTGCTGATCGAGATCGACGCCCGGCCCTACCAGGTGCAACTGGAGCAGATGCAGGCGCAGTTGTTCAAAGATCAGGCGACGCTGCGGGATGCCAAGCTGAATCTGGATCGTTACACGGCGTTGATTCCTTCAGGCAGTATTGCCCAGCAACAGGTGGACACCCAAAAATCCACAGTGGACCAGTTGGATGGGCAAGTGCGCACAGACCAGGCGCAGATCGACAACGCGAAGCTGCAGATCGTGTATTGCCACATCACGGCGCCCTTCAGCGGACGAGTGGGGCTGCGTCAGGTCGATCCCGGTAATATTATTCACGCTGCGGATACGAATCCGATGCTGATTCTGACCCAACTGCAGCCGATTGCCGTCATCTTCACGCTGACCGAGGACGTGCTGCCGACGGTTTCGCAGCACATGAGCCACGGAACGCTCGAAGTAGACGCCTTCAGCCGCGACGATCAGACGAAGCTGGCAACCGGGAAATTGTTGACCATCGACAATCAGATCGATACGACCACGGGCACGGCGAAACTGAAAGCGGTCTTCGACAACAAAGACAACAAACTGTGGCCGAACCAGTTTGTGAACGCGGACCTGCTGCTGGAGACGAGGAAGAACAGCACGGTCGTGCCGACAGCAGCAATTTTGCGCGGACCGCAAGGAACATTCGTGTATGCGGTGAATCCGGATAAGACCGTGAAAGACCGCAACGTTACGATTTCGCTCACGCAGGGCGACACAACGGTGATCACCGACGGTGTGAGCCCCGGGGACACAGTAGTGACGGATGGTCAGGACAAACTGCAGACAGGCAGTCACATTGAGCCACGCAGCACGGCTCCCACCACCGGGGCGGGCTTCGGTCCGGCAAATGGCGGACGGCACAAGGCTGCCAGCGATTCCGGATCGCCGGGCGCGAATTCTGGCTCTTCCGTTTCAGAAGGCCAGACCACAGGTTCATGAGTCCCTCACGGTTATTCATTCTTCGGCCGGTCGCGACCACGCTGCTGATGGTCGGAGTCATGCTTGTCGGCTGGGTCGCATTTATGCAGCTGCCGGTCTCGGCGCTGCCCGAGGTCGACTATCCAACCATTCAGGTCGTGACGTTTTATCCGGGAGCTGATCCAGATGTGATGGCGTCGTCGGTGACGTCTCCGCTGGAGCGGCAGTTCGGGCAGGTCCCGGGACTGAGCCAGATGACGTCGACGAGCTCGTTCGGGAGTTCGGTGATCACCCTGCAGTTCGGCCTCGATCAGAACATCGACGTCGAAGAGCAGCAGGTGCAGGCGGCAATCAATTCAGGATCGACCTATCTTCCAACGGACCTTCCCAATCCACCGATCTATAACAAGGTGAATCCGGCGGACGCGCCGATTTTGACGCTGGCGCTGACATCGGAGTCTCTGCCTTTGTCCAAGGTGGAAGATCTCGCGGACACCTCGCTCGCGCAGAAGATTTCGCAGCTTCCAGGCGTCGGACTGGTTTCGATCAGCGGCGGCCAGAAGCCGGCAGTGCGGATTCAGGCGAATCCGACCGCGCTGGCTTCGTATGGACTGAGTCTGGAAGACCTGCGAGCCGCGCTGGCGCAGGCGAACGTCGATCAGGCTAAGGGCGTGATCGACGGCGTGCGGCAGTCCTATACGATCGGAGCCAACGACCAGCTGTTCTCCAGCGAACAATACAAGCCGATTGTCGTTGCCTATCACAATGGCGCACCGGTGCGACTGAGCGACGTCGCGAACGTGATCGATGGCACAGAGAACAATCAGCTGGCAGCATGGATGAATCTGACGCCGGCGGTGATCGTTAACATTCAGCGGCAGCCGGGCGCGAACATCATCAGCGTAGTGGACAGGATCAAGAAGCTGCTGCCACAGCTGCAGGCTTCCCTTCCCACCGCAGTGAAAGTAGAAATTCTGACGGACCGGACGACGACGATCCGGGCATCGGTCAAAGACGTCGTATTTTGAATTGGTGCTGGCGATCGGCGCTGGTCGATCATGGTGGTGTTTCTTTTCCTGCGGAATCTTGCCGGCGACCGTCATCCCCAGCGTCGCAGTGCCGCTCTCGATGATTGGAACATTCGGCGTGATGTACCTGCTCGGATACAGCTTGAATAACCTCACGCTAATGGCGCTGACGATCTCGACCGGGTTTGTGGTCGATGACGCCATCGTGATGATCGAGAACATCGACCGTTTCCTCGAAGCGGGAGATTCCCCGCTGGACGCCGCACTCAAGGGATCGAGCCAGATCGGGTTCACGATCATTTCGCTGACCGTGTCGCTGATTGCGGTGCTGATTCCGCTGCTCTTCATGGGCGACATCGTGGGACGGCTGTTCCGTGAATTTGCAGTTACGCTGGCGGTCACGATCCTGGTGTCGGCGGGAGTCTCGCTGAGCCTGACGCCAATGATGAGCGCCAAGCTGCTCAAGCATCGCAAGGAAGGCGAAAAGGGACGCTTCTACGAAGTCACCGAGGAGTACTACAACCGGATCATCGCGTTTTACGGGCGCACGGTGAAGTTTGTCCTGAAGCACCAAACGGTAACCCTGCTGGTGACATTTGGGACTCTGGTGCTCACGCTGTTCTTATATGTCATCGTCCCGAAGGGCTTTTTCCCGGTGCAGGACACGGGAGTGATTCTGGGCGTGTCGGAGGCTCCGGATTTCGTATCTTTCGATGCGATGTCGCAACGCCAGCAGGAGTTGGCCAAGGTCATTCTGCAAGATAAAGCCGTGGATAGTCTGTCGTCGTTCATCGGAGTCGACGGCACGAACACGACACCCAACGAGGGCCGCATCCAGATCAATCTGAAACCGCGCGATGAGAGATCCGACGATGCCTCGGCGATTATCCGGCGCCTGCAGCCGCAACTGGAAAAGGTTGAGGGGATCACTCTGTACATGCAGCCGGTGCAGGATCTCACGGTAGAAGACCGGGTGAGCCGCACGCAGTTTCAGTACTCGATCGAGGATGCCGATGCGCAGGAACTGGCGCAGTGGACGCCAAAGCTCGTGGCCAAGCTGAGGACGCTGCCGGAATTGCGCGATGTGGCGACCGATCAGCTGAACAACGGACTGAAGACGAACATCACGATCGACCGCGACACGGCTTCACGGCTGGGTATTTTCCCGCAGGCCATCGACAACACGCTGTACGACGCATTCGGACAGCGCCTGGTTTCGACGATTTTCACGCAGCTCAACCAGTATCACGTAGTCCTGGAAGTGCTGCCGAGTTTCGCGCAATCGCCCCAGGATCTGGAAAACATCTACATCCGGCCAAGCACGGTAACCGCGAACACGGGCGCGCCCTCGGCGAATGGTGCGGCGGTAACGACCAGCGGCGCACCAGTGCCGATCTCGACCTTTACGAAGATGACTTCCACCAGCACTTCGCTGGCAGTGAATCATCAGGGGCAGTTCCCGGTAGTTACGCTTTCGTTCAATCTCGCTCCGAATGCCTCGCTGGGCGACGCTACCAAGGCGATCCAGCAGGCGGAGAAAGATATTCAATTGCCGCCCAGCATCCATGCGGCGTTTCAGGGAACAGCGGCAGCCTTTCAGAATTCTCTGGCCTCCGAACCCTATTTGATTTTGGCAGCCGTGATCACGGTCTACATCGTGCTGGGTGTCCTCTATGAGAGCTACATCCATCCGGTAACGATTCTTTCGACGCTGCCGTCGGCGGGCGTGGGCGCGATCCTTGCGTTGATGATTACGGGCAACGATTTAACGGTGGTCGCGCTGATCGGCATTATTCTTCTGATCGGTATTGTGAAGAAAAACGCCATCATGATGATCGACTTCGCCCTGGAAGCGGAGCGCGTGGAACACAAGCCGCCGGAGGAAGCGATTTATCAGGCGTGTTTGCTGCGCTTCCGGCCCATCATGATGACGACGATGGCTGCGCTTCTGGGCGGACTTCCGCTGGCGCTGGGCTCAGGCACCGGCGCGGAGTTGCGGCGGCCGCTGGGCATCACGATTGTCGGTGGATTGCTGCTCAGCCAGTTGCTGACGCTCTACACCACGCCGGTGGTTTATCTGTGGTTCGACCGGCTGGCACAAAGGTTCTCGCGGTACCGCATCGGCAATCCGATTCCGCACGACGAGCCGATGTCCGCAGACTAAGACGATGAGTATTTCGGCCCCATTTATCCGGCGTCCGATTGGCACCTCGCTGCTGGCGGCGGCGTTGCTGCTGTCCGGAATTCTCGCGTTCAATTTTCTTCCCGTCGCATCGCTTCCGAAGGTCGATTTTCCTGTCATCGGCGTAGCGGCTGCCCTGCCCGGGGCGGACCCGCAAACGATGGCATCCGCCGTAGCAACGCCGCTTGAACGACAGTTCGGGCGCATCTCGGCAGTCAACCAGATGACCTCGTCGAGCCAACTAGGGACGACCGGCATTACGCTGCAGTTCGATCTGAACCGGAATATTGACGCCGCCGCCCGCGACGTACAGGCCGCGATCAACGCGGCGAGAAGCCAGCTGCCAGCCAACCTGCCGAGCAATCCAACTTACCGCAAGGCGAACCCGGCGGATGCGCCGATTCTGATTCTGGCGCTGACGTCGGACACGTTGACAGTGCCGCAGATGTACGACGCCGCCGATTCCATTCTGGCGCAGAAGCTGGCGCAGGTAGACGGCGTCGGGCAGGTATTCGTGGGAGGCGCGGCTCAACCGGCGGTCCGAGCAGAAGTCAATCCCACACTGCTCAACAAACTAGGCGTCGGCCTCGACACCGTGCGAAACGCCCTGAATGCCGCGAATGCGAATACGGCAAAGGGAGAGGTGAAGGACGGATCGAGAACTTATGTTTTCGACGATACCGACCAGCTCTTCACTGCGGATCAATACCGTCCACTGATTGTGTCCTCCAACAACGGAGCGCCGGTTCGCCTGGGTGACGTCGCCGATGTAGAGGATTCGGTTTCGGACCGGCGCAACATCGGGCTCGCTAACGGCAAACCGGGTGTTCTGATCATCGTCTTCCGGCAACCCGGCGCCAACATCATCGAGACTGTGGACCGGGTGCGGACGCTCATGCCGTTTCTGCAGTCCTCGATTTCTCCGGCAATCGATTTGTCGATCGCCATGGATCGCACCGTGACGGTGCGCGCATCGGTAAAAGACATCGAAACCACGCTGATCATCTCGGTGATCCTGGTAATCCTGGTAGTGTTTGCCTTCCTGCGCACCGTGCGGGCGACGATTATCCCGAGCATCGCGGTGCCGCTTTCGCTGGTGGGAACGTTCGGCGGCATGTACCTGCTGGGATACAGCCTGGACAACCTGTCGCTGATGGCGCTGGCGATCTCGACCGGTTTCGTGGTTGACGACGCGATCGTCGTGTTGGAGAACATCACGCGCTACGTTGAGCACGGCATGGACCCGGTGCGGGCGGCGTTCAAGGGAGCGGCCGAAATTGGATTCACGGTCGTCTCGATGAGCGTGTCGCTGGTCGCGGTATTTATTCCCCTGCTGATGATGGGTGGAATTGTCGGCCGCCTGTTCCGCGAATTTGCGGTGACGCTCAGCATCGCGATCGGCGTGTCATTGCTCGTGTCTCTGACGACCACACCGACGATGTGCGCCAAGTTCCTGCGCCCGGCGGCGTCAGAAAAGCACAATATCTTTTATCGCGGGAGCGAGTGGTTCTTCGATGGGATGCTCAACACCTACACGCACGCGCTGAAGTGGGTGCTAGGAAATCAGCCGATCACGCTGCTGGTAACGATTCTGGTGGCGGCGTTGAGCATCTTCCTTTACTTCATGGTTCCCAAAGGCTTCTTCCCGCAGCAGGATACGGGACGCATCATGGGCGCCGTAATGGCCGAGCAGGACATCTCGTTTCAATCGATGAGCGACAAGATGCATCGCTACGTCGATATTGTGATGAAGGATCCGGCAGTCGACTCCGTGGTGGGCTTCGCGGGAGGAAATACCGCTCTCAATCAAGGGCGGTTCTTCATGATGCTCAAACCGCTGGAGCAGCGCGCGCAGTGCAAGAAACAGCATTTCTGGCAATCCTGCAAGAACGTGACAGCCGATGATGTGATCAACCGGCTTCGAGGCAAGCTGGCGGTGGTGCCGGGAGCAACGTTGATTCTGCAATCAGCGCAGGATCTCACGATCGGCGGAAGATTCGGGAACGCACAGTACCAGTACACGCTTCAAAGTTCGAATCTCGACGACCTGAACAACTGGTCGCCGCGGCTCCTGCAGAAGATGAAAGGCCTTAAAGAGCTGACCGACACGAACTCGGACCAGCAGGATAAGGGCCTGCAGGCGAAGCTGGTAATCGACCGGGATACCGCCAGCAGGCTGGGAATCACTCCGGAGACTCTCGACAACGCGCTATATGACGCGTTTGGGCAGCGGCAAGTCTCGACGATGTACCGGCCGCTGAACCAGTATCACGTGGTAATGGAGGTTGCGCCGCAGTTCCAGCAGACTCCCGAGGCATTGCAGAACATTTACTTGCGGTCAACGGCCGGGACGCCGATCCCGCTGGCGGCTTTCACCCACTACGAGCCATCGAACACTCCGTTGGCGGTGAATCACCAGGGGCAGGTGCCGTCGGTGACGATTTCATTCAACCTGGCTCCGGGCGTGTCTCTTGGACAGGCGACCCAGGCGATCGAAACGGCTGAGCGCAGCATCGGATTTCCGCCGACGATCGGGGCAAGCTTTCAGGGAACCGCAGCCGCATTTCAGGATTCGCTTGCCAGTCAGGGAATCTTGATTCTGACCGCCGTGGTCGCCGTCTACGTCGTGCTGGGGATGCTTTACGAGAGCTACATCCACCCCATTACAATTCTCTCGACATTGCCTTCGGCTGGCGTGGGCGCGCTTCTGGCCCTGCTTCTGACTCACAACGAGCTCAACGTCATTGGAATGATCGGAATCATCCTGCTCATTGGATTGGTGAAGAAGAACGCGATCATGATGATCGATGTGGCGCTCGAAGTCGAACGAGGCCAAGGCAAAAAACCCGCGGAAGCGATTTATGAAGCCTGCGTATTGCGTTTCCGACCGATCATGATGACGACGATGGCAGCCCTGCTAGGCGGCCTGCCGCTGGCGCTCGGCACCGGGACCGGTTCGGAATTACATCGCCCGCTGGGCATCACCATTGTGGGCGGGTTGATCGTGAGCCAGATGCTCACTCTTTTCACCACGCCTGTCGTCTATGTGTATCTCGACCGCGTGAGATTGTTCCTGCGCGGCGGAGCCGATGAAGGGCTGCCGGAAACATCGGCACCCGGGACGCCCCGCCCCAGTCCGGCTCACTAGCCGGAAGGCAGATGATTCCGATAGATGATTTTTTGAGCATGAATCTTAGGCCGAGAACTGGCCTTTGGCGTGGGGCACTGGGAACTTGCTCGGCCCCATGGTGCAACCTGACGGAAGCGGTCCTGCATCGCACAGGATTGAAGCTGCTGCGCGGGGAAGGGCCTGTCCCGTATGATAGGGGTCGCGAGTAGAACCGCCTGATGCGACCTTTTGTCCAGAAAACTTAACGGTTGGACTGGCGAATTCCCGACTTTCGTTTTCGAAAAATTCCTTGAGGAGTCACGGATGCTAAAGAAAGCAGCGGCTTTGTTCTTTGTTTGCGGGAGCATAGCCATATTGGTGAGTTGCAGCACGCCCAACAGCCGGTATTTGTATGCGGCCATTCCTGGGGGCGCGGCGGGTGAAATCGTTGCGTACCGCGAGGACCCGAACTCAGGCGCTCTGACACAGTTGGCAGGAAGCCCGATCACCGCCGGAGGGGCCGTAGAGTCGCTCGTTATCCATCCGTCAAACAAGTATCTGTACGCGGCAAATTCCGGAGAAGGCGACATTTCACTTTTCACGATCTCTTCGACCGGGGCATTGCAGGAAATCACGCCGCGAACCCTTGCCGGAACAGCGCCGACCCTGCTGGCAATGGATTCGGCCGGAGCCTACCTCTACGTCGCCAATTCGGGTTCCTACAATATTTCAACCTATTCGATCAGTTCCAGTTCTGGTGCGCTGACTGCAGTAGGCACTTACCCGATCGGGATGAGTGCGATGAACATGAAACTATCTCCGTCGGGCGGGGTTCTTTACGTTACGGGGATAGGTCTGCCTGGCGCCATTCAGGCTTTTTCGGTCAGTAATGGGGTGCTCAGTTCGACCCCGATCGCGGGATCTCCATATGTAACTGGAAATAACCCGCTGGGACTGGCCATCACTCCGAACGGAGGGTTCCTGTACACGGCCAATAAGATCGACAATTCGATCTCCGAATTCACAGTGAACTCGGATGGATCGTTGACGGCACTGGCCAACTCGCCGGTCGGCGAGTCGTACGCGGGGCCGGTTTCTCTGTTGATCGACAATTCGGGGAAGTACCTGTTTGTAGCCAACCAGGGATCTACGAATCTTGCCGGTTATTCGATTGGCTCGGATGGTTCTCTTACTTTGCTGACCACCTCGCCGTTCGCCACCAAACCGCAGCCTAGTTTTATCGCAACCGATCCGAACGGAAAGTATCTTTTCGTCGGCAACCAGTCGAGCCCGGCTGTGGAGTCTTTCAGTCTCGACGGCAGCACGGGAACACTGACAGCAGTGTCGACCTACCCGGTGCCGGCGACGCCGACTTCGATCGCGCTGACGCCTTAGGTTGTTATTTTTGCCCGGTAACGCAGGAAAACGATGAGTGCAGCAGTTCAAATTGACCAGCCGGAAGACGTATCAGAGCGGTACGCAGAACGAGTAAATCGGGAATGGGTCCGGCTCTTAGATTTGCTGCAGATGAATGTCCGCTACGAGCGGTGCGTCGGGACCGAATTGTTCACCGCGGACGGACGATGCATTCTTGATTTCCTGTCGGGGTATTGTGTTCACAACGTAGGTCACAATCATCCGGATGTGGTGCGAGCGTTGCAAAGCGAGCTGGAACGCTGCGGACCGGCGATGATCCAGACGCATATTGCGGATCTTGCCGGTGAGTTGGCGGAGAAGCTGTGCGAGCGGGCAGGCGGCCGGGTCAATAAAGCCTTTTTCTGCTCGTCAGGCAGCGAGGGCGTGGAGGCTGCCATCAAGTTTTCCCGGGCGCACACCGGGCGAGCCGGCATCATCTCTGCCAAGCACGCATTCCATGGCCTGACTTGCGGCGCTCTCTCTCTCATGAGCGATCGCTTCTGGAAAGAAGGATTCGGTCCTCTCTTGCCGGAAACCTCCTCGATTCCCTTTGGCGATCTGGCGGCGCTCGAACGAGATCTCAAGACCAAGCGTTTTGCCGCATTCATCGTCGAGCCGATCCAATCCGAAGCGGGCGTCTGCGTGCCCGACGAGGATTATCTGCGAAGCGCGGAATTGCTTTGCCGGCGTTACGGCACGCTGTTTGTGCTCGACGAAGTACAGACGGGGATGTACCGCACCGGACCTTTTCTGGCAGCGCATCACTTCGGAGTCGAACCCGACATGGTGATTCTGGCGAAAGCCATGAGTGGCGGGCTGGTCCCGTGTGGTGCCGTGCTGATGTCGAACGCAGTGTGCGATTCGGTCTACTCGACATTGCCCCGCGCATTTGTACATACATCGACTTTCAGCGAAAACAGTCTTGCCATGCGCGCGGCGCTCTCAACGCTGGAGGTTCTGGAGCGGGAAGATCTCGGACAACGATCAACGGACGCGGGCATTTATCTGCGCGACCGGCTCGGCGAGGTGCTCGCGCGACTTTGAGATGGTGAAAGAAGTCCGCGGGATTGGTTTGCTCATAGGGATCGAGTTCCAGCCTCCGCGGCAGTTGCGGCTGCGCATTCCATACGAAGCTTTCGGCGCGGTTCATGCCGGAATGTTTGGACAGATCCTCGTCATGCGGTTGTTTCGGGACTTCGGATTTCTCACGCAGGTGTGCGGAAACAACTTCATGGTGCTGAAAGTCGCGCCTCCACTGGTAGTAACCGATCGGCAGATCGATGCTTTCGTTGCGGCTGCACGGAATGTCGTGGAAGCGGCGCATGCGCCCGGCGCCTTCTGGTCCGAAGCCATCGGACTCGCGCGGCGAGCTTTCGGCGGCTAGACGCGGTATCATTCCCCGTCCAATTCTTTTGACACTTGGATGACAAACCGCAACTCCGGCCATTGCGACAATAGACTACGAAGGCACGATTTGCGGGAGTACAACCGCAGACAACGCCCAGACATCTAACTTTTTATTCACGATGTCCGGCAGGCAGTGGCGCTGACTCCGTGCCTGGACTTGGATCCAACACAACATGAAAATCGCCAGCGCCGCGAGCGCGTTTCCGAAGAACTACTACCCTCAAAAATTCCTGCTCGAAAAACTCCAAGAGTACTGGGGCGACCAGTTGCGCAATCCGCAAATGCTCGCACGGTTGCATCGCAACGTCACTGTAGAGGGACGCCATCTCGCGATGCCGCCAGAAAAATATTACGAACTCAAAACCTGGGGGCAGGCCAACGACGTTTGGATTGAGGTTGCACAGGAACTTGGAGAACAAGCGCTGTGCCGGGCTCTGCATCATGCAGGACTGGAGCCGCATGAAATAGGCGCGCTGTTTTTCACTTCAGTCACAGGCATATCGAGCCCTTCGATTGATGCGCTGCTGATCAACCGCATGGGTCTGTCGCCGAACGTCCGGCGGGTGCCGATTTTTGGTTTGGGATGCGTCGCCGGGGCGGCGGGCATCGCGCGTGCAGCGGACTACGTTCGCGCCTATCCCTCGCAAGCGGCGGCGCTGGTGTCCGTGGAGCTTTGCTCGCTGACGATTCAGCGCGAGGACCTGTCAGTCGCAAATTTGATTTCGTCCGGGCTGTTTGCAGACGGCTCAGCCGCTGTAATTGTGACTGGCGATCAATTGAACGCTACGGGACCGGAAATCTTGGCAACGAAATCGATCTTCTACCCGGACACTGAAGAGATGATGGGATGGAAGGTCAGCGAAAAAGGATTCCGCATCACGTTGTCGCCGGAAGTGCCGGTGCTTATTCGCGAGCATTTGGGGCACGACGTGGATGCCTTCCTAGCCGAGCAAGGACACCGGCGAAGCGACATCGGCAGCTGGGTCTTGCACACGGGCGGACCGAAAGTTCTGGAGGCGACTGCCGCGGCTCTGGAGTTAAACGATGGCCAGCTCGATGCCTCGTGGGACTGTTTGAAGAAAGTTGGGAACCTGTCCTCGGCGTCAGTGCTGGTGGTGCTGGAAGACGTGATGAGAAACCGGCGTCCCGAGCCGGGCACGCTGGGCATTCTGGCAGCGATGGGCCCGGGATTTTGTTCGGAGCTTGTACTTTTGCAGTGGTGAGGTGGGGTTGCTGAATTCGACCGACGTTTTCATAGTTGGCGGCGGGCCTGCCGGATTGGCAGCTGCAATCGCGGCTCGGCTACGAGGGTTCCGCGTGGTGGTGGCCGACGGCGCACAGATGCCGATCGACAAGCCGTGCGGCGAAGGGATGATGCCGGATGGCCTGGCCGCCCTCGAGGAGTTGGGAGTTTCAGTGCCGGCAGAGGATTCGTATCCTTTCGCCGGCGTTCGCTTTCTGAGCGCTGGACTCGCTGTCGACGCGGAATTTCCCCGTCAGGCTACGGGAAGGGGAGTGCGGCGTACTGTGCTTCATCAGCTGATCGCAGAGCGCGCCGCCGGCCTCGGCGTCGATTTCTTGTGGCATAGCCCGGTGAGGGGTATCTCGGCGGACGGTGTTCACCTAAGCGATCGCACGGTGAAAGCTCGGTGGATTATCGGCGCCGACGGCGGGAGTTCGCGCGTGCGGCGCTGGGCTGGACTCGAATCATTTCGAACCAGAGACTGCCGCTACGCTTTTCGGAAACACTACCGCGTTGCGCCCTGGACCGATCGCATGGAGCTATATTGGGGAGTACAGGGAGAGATTTACGTAACGCCGGTGTCGAAGGACGCGGTATGCGTGGCGCTGATCTCACGAAATCCGAAGCTTCGATTAGAGGAAGCGCTGCAGCGCTTCCCCGATTTGCAAGCGCGATTGCGTAGTGCGGAGGATGGATCGCTCGAAAAGGGCGCACTGACGGCGACATGCAGGCTGCGGCGAGTGAGCCGTGGGAATGTGGCACTCATTGGCGACGCTTCGGGTACGGTCGACGCAATCTACCGGCGAGGGACTCTGCCTCGCCTTCAGTCAGGCGATGGTGCTGGCAGATTGCCTGGAGCGCGGAGACTTAATGCGCTACGAGCGCGAACACCGGCGGCTGGCCTTGCGTCCTTTGCTCATGGCGCGGCTGATGCTTCTTCTCGATGGGCGACCTAAATTGCAGCGTCGAACGCTGCGAGCGTTCCAGAGGCGTCCGTATGTCTTCAAAAGGATGCTCGAACTGCACGTCGGAGTCTTGTCTCCCTTGCATCTGGCTGTCGATGGCCTAACTCTCGGATGGGGGTTGCTGACCGCTTAGGCATGAGCGAGAAATATAAGAGCTTTTTGGGGCGCACACTCCTGGTATTTGCCTTGCTGCCTGTAAGCTTCAGCCTGGCTGCAGCGCAGGATGCGGCATTTCAGCTTGATCCCGCTCAGACGAAAGTTGGGTTTACGCTGGGAGATGTTCTCCATACCGTCCATGGGACTTTCAAACTCAAGCACGGGGAATTACAGATTGAGCCGACAGGAAAAGTAGCGGGCTCGATTGTGGTCGATGCAGCCAGCGGCGACAGCGGCAGCGGAATGCGTGACCGCAAGATGCATAAAGAAGTGCTGGAGAGCGCGCGGTATCCGGAAATTGCTTTTCGGCCCGATCACATCGAGGGCTCGGTGGCTCCCCTCGGAAAATCAACGGTGATGGTCCACGGCATCTTCAGCATTCACGGAGCCGATCGCGAGATCACGGTGCCGGCGCAGGTAGAGACTTCTGCCGACCACTGGACTGCCACCGTTCACTTCACCGTTCCTTATGAGAAGTGGGGCATGAAGAATCCGAGCACATTATTCTTGAAGGTCAACGATTCAGTGGAGATCGACCTGGTGGCTGCGGGTAGCATGGTGAAAAGCACTGCGACCTCGCATCAGTAACCGTTCTGTCGGAACGATTCCCTTCCCTTCCGTGCATTCGTAAGCGCGCCCTGCAGAGAGACTCTTGAATTCCTCGGTTCGACCGCTGGGCCAATCAATCACGACGCGTTCGATGCGGTCGCGTTTCTCCAGCCCGAATGTCACCGGAAGCTCCGACTGCGAGAGGTAACTGGAGCCTCCTTTCACTACGCGAGACTGGGTGATCCCGCCGTCAAAGACGCGCACTCTTGCTCCGATCGCGTCGCGGTTGGATTTCGTTCCCACTAGATGGAAGCGGATGCTGCGATTCCCCGCTAGCTGATCGTTACGATAGAGGTAGGCTGGCCCATTGTTGGTGGTGATCAGGAGATCGAGATCACCGTCGCGGTCGAAGTCGCCGTAGGCGAGTCCGCGTCCAACTTTGGGTTGATCGAAACTTCCACCGACTTCCGCGGCCACATCTCGGAAATTTCCCTTCCCGCCATTCAGAAAAAGCTGGGGAGGCTGCGCGTATCCGACATTACCGCGAATGTTGCGCACGGTCTCGTCGATGTGTCCGTTGGCGACCGCGAAGTCGAGCCAGCCATCGAGGTTCACGTCAAGAAAAGCGCAGCCGAATCCGAGGCTATTCCTGGACGCGATGCCGACTCCCGATTGTGGCGCGATGTCTTCGAAATTCTTCCCGCTCAGACGGTACAGCCCAATCATCTCGTTGTCGAAGTTGGTGATGGCAACGCCGGGCGAGCCTGAGTTGTCGAAGTCGGCGACGTCGACTCCCATGCCGGCGCGGGCCTTGCCTTCGCTGCTGAAGGCGATTCCGGCCTCGACCGCGGCGTCTTTGAAGGTTCCGTTGTGCTGGTTGCGGTAAAGCTTGTTCGGCTGCGTGTCGTTGGCGACCAGCAGGTCGGGCCATCCATCGTGATTCTCGTCGAACAACGCAACTCCCAGTGACTTGGAGCTGCTATCGAAAATTCCGCTTGCGGCAGTGACATCTTCAAACGTTCCGTCACCGCGATTGTGAAACAGCCAGCATGTCGCTCCGCGGTAGGCTTCGGGCGTGCAATAAGATTTGTGCTTTCCATCGAGACTGCAGAAAACGTCGTGCTCCGGCGACCATTTCACATAGTTGCAGACGAAGAGATCGAGCAGGCCGTCGCGGTCGTAGTCGAACCAAAGGGCGGACGTGCTGAATCCCTCGCGCTTACCGAGGCCGGCAGCGTTGGTGACGTCCACAAATGTACCCTTGCCCGTGTTGCGAAAGAGGCGGTTCTGCCCAACGCAGGTGATCAGAATGTCAGGGAAGCCGTCGTTGTTGTAGTCACCGACGGCGACCCCCATGCCGTAGAGTTCGACATCGAGACCGGCGCGGGCTGTTACGTCAGTGAAAGTACCGTTGCCGTTGTTGTGGTAGAGGCGAAGAGTGGTGCGATTCTTTTTGTGACCGGGCCAGTCTGCTCCGTTAATCAGCAGAATGTCTTGCCAGCCGTCGCGATCGTAATCGAGGAAGGCGCATCCTGAGCCCAGAGTTTCCGGCAGGAATTTCCCGCCGAAGGCTCCGCTATTGTGCTGAAACTGAATTCCAGTCGAAGTGGTGACGTCGGTGAATCTGAAACCAAGGCTGGCCGCTCCGGCCTGTGCCGCGAATGCTTGCAGGCGAGGGAGATGCGGCCAAGCTGCAATCCCGGCCATTCCTCCAAGGAAAGACCGGCGATTCACGGAACGTTCACCAGCCCGGCGCGAATCGCGTACACCACCAGTTCGGCAGTCTTGTGAATGCCCAGAGTGTTCATGATGTTGGCGCGGTGAACCGCGACCGTGTTGGCGCTGAGATCGAGCGCGGTCGCAATCTCTTTATTCGACTTCCCGTCGACGATCATCTGCAGCACTTCCAGTTCGCGCTGCGTAAGAGCGGCGTTGCGCTCTCCCTTGAGAGCGGCGCGCTGCTCGACTTTCGGATCGAAAACAGTTTCTCCAGCAGCTACTTTCCGGATAGCTGCGCTGAGCTCCAGGTCCATCGCATCTTTGAGGACGTATCCTTTGGCGCCGGCCTCGATCGCCTGCCGTACCCAGGTGCTCTCGGTGTGCATGCTCAGCATGAGAACGGCGGTACTCGGGGAGTTTTCAATGATCTGCCGCGTTGCTTGCAGGCCATTCATGCCGGGCAGAGCGCAATCCATGACGACGACATGCGGACGTAGTTCTTTGGCGAGTTTGATGGATTCTTCTCCATCGCCCGCTTCGCCGACGACGTCCATGTCGGACTCATCTTCGAGCATGCGCCGGAAACCGCGCCGAACCAGGCTGTGGTCATCCACGAGCAACACTGTGATCTTCTTTGCCATAAGACTCCGCTTTCTCCCTCGGTACGGTCAGATGCACTAACGTTCCACCTTCAGAGGGACGAGAAAAAGCTATCTGCCCTCCCATCAGTTCTGAGCGCTCGCGCATCGCGACCAGCCCAATGCCACGGCGGTTGGGACGTTCGATGATTCCCGTTCCATGATCCTCTATTTCCAATTCCAGAGTTGCGGGGTTGAAACGCAGGCGCACCCACGCCTCTTTCGCATCCGAGTGGCGCGCAACGTTGTTGAGCCCCTCTTGCAGGATACGGTAAATATGCACGCCCGCGCCGCCATCGACCGGAAATGGCTCGCCCTGCTTCTCATAGGATATGGCAATCCCAGTTTGTCTTTCCACGGTGGGAATGTACCAGTCGAGAGTGCTCTCGAGTCCCGCCTCATCGAGCATAACGGGATGCAGGGCCTGCGACAGGCTGCGAACGCTCTCGAGCGTGGTTTGCACGGTTTGCAGGACTTCCTGCAAATCGGCTCTCAGGGACGATCCCTCGGGCGCGTGCGTTCCGGCGCGGCGCAGCATCGATCCTATCGCGGTGAGAATTTGCCCAAACTCGTCGTGCAACTCGCGCGAGATGTACCGCAAAGTGGATTCTTGAGTTGAGATCAGCTTCTGCGCCAGTTCGCTGCGGCGCTCGGAGATTTCGGCCATCCTGGCGAACAGGCGCCGGTTCCAGCGAATCAGGGAAAGTCCGTTCAGAATGATCGCGAGCAGAGTGGCGGCGAGAAATACGTAGACCTGCGTGCGCACTCGGTCATATATCTGGACGATGCGCTGTCCCGCTTGCTCTTCGTTCTCGCTATTCTGCACGAGCAGGCGGGCGACGGCCGTGCTCAATGCCGCCTGGCGCTCCTGCAGCGAAAGCTGGATTTGCTCTCGCGCTTCTTTTTCTTTGCCGTCTCTGGCGAGGGAGAAAATGCGATCGACGGCGTCCCAGAACTGCGTAAACGAACTGCTCAGAAACGCGTTTTGCTCGGGAGTGCGACCGGCGGTGGCGAAGCCGGCCTCCAACCGCATCGCATCGTCGAGATCGGTGCGAATGCGCTGGAACTGCGCCGACCAGGCCGTCAGTGGATAGGGCTCATCGCTGCTGACCATATCGCGCATGGCCACCGCAAGCAGGTTGAGATCGTTCTGGATGCGCAGCAACTGCAGCGAATCCTTGCGGTTGCGATCGACCAGATCAGTCTGCAGTTTGCGCAGACCGCTCACCTGCCAGGTGATATACGCCGAATACGCCAGCACGGCGGACAAAGTAATGAGCAGGCCCAGCAACAGGCCCAGGGTCGGCGAACCCTCAGGAGGAGACGGGCGGGGCACGCACCGAGCATACAACGGCGGGACGGCCAATGTCACAGGACAGGACGCCCGGCGCGACCTGCCGGGGATGTGTGACAATGCAGTAATAAATGAAGCGAATCCCGGCCCGAAGGAGTCAAACAGTAGATTGAGTTCCCCGCCAAAAGAAGCCGCGAAGCCTCCGAAGATCCAGCGATTGAAGGCCGTCTGGCCTGAAGTCTGGAAGCTGATGCGTCCGCGGCGAGGACTGCTCGCCGTCGGCTTTGTGCTGATGGTGATCAACAAGTTTGCGGGTTTCGTGCTCCCGTACGCCTCGAAGTTCTTGATCGACAACGTAGTCACCAAGGGCCAGATCGGAATACTGCGGCCCCTGGTCTTCTCGGTCTTATTGGCCACGCTGATTCAAGGCGTCACATCGTTTTCGCTCACCCAACTCCTTTCAAAGGCAGCCCAGCGTCTAATCGCCGAATTGCGGGAGCAGGTGCAGAAACACATCTCCCGTCTCCCGGTTGCTTTCTACGATGCGAACAAAACGGGAGCGCTGGTGTCGCGCATCATGAGCGACGTGGAAGGCGTTCGAAATCTCCTGGGAACTGGCTTGGTCGATTTCTGCGGTGGTATCGTGGCCGCCAGCATTGCACTGGTTTTGCTGCTGCGCACCAGCGTTCCACTGACGCTGATAGCGGTCGGATCCCTCAGTTGCTTTGCGTTGGTGCTGAGCCGTGCGTTCAAGACGATCCGTCCAATCTTTCGGGAGCGAGGCAAAATCAACGCCGAGGTCACTGGGCGTCTCACGGAATCGCTCGGCGGCGTTCGTGTGGTGAAGGGATATCACGCGGAGGAGCGCGAGGAGAAGACATTCGCAGTCGGCGTCCACAGGCTGCTGGAAAACGTGATGCGCACTCTCACCGCGACATCACTGATGAGCCTTTCGGCCAGCGTTCTGCTGGGACTGGTCGGCGCAGCAACGATGTATGTGGGCGGGCGCCAGATGGTGGGGCACACGCTGACTCCCGGCGGATACATTTCGTACAACTTATACCTCGTCTTCTTGGTGGCGCCGATTCTGCAAGTGGTTTCGATCGGCACCCAGATTACCGAGGCATTGGCGGGACTTGAACGCACGCAGGAAATCATGCGGGAGCGGCCCGAAGATCAGGATCCCCGCCGCACCGTGCAACTTCAGGATATTGTCGGGACAGTTGAGTTCGACGATGTGAGTTTCAGTTACGACGGAGCGCACGAAGTGCTGCACGACATTTCGTTCCGCTCGGAACCGGGAACGGTAACCGCGCTTGTCGGTTCTTCTGGATCGGGAAAGTCGACAACCATCGGGTTGATCTCTGCGTTCTACGTGCCGACCAAAGGAACGATTCGGGTCGACGATGTGGACCTGAGCACGGTGCAGCTCAATTCGTTCCGCACGCGGCTGGGCGTTGTGTTGCAGGAATCGTTCCTGTTCGACGGGACGATTCGCGAGAATGTCGCCTTCTCTCGGCCTTACGCCACCGAAGAAGAAATCATGCGAGCCTGCCGGATCGCGCGTGTGGACGAATTTGCCGAAACGTTCGCGGAGAAGTACGACACAATCGTAGGCGAACGCGGCGTAAAGCTCTCAGGCGGGCAGCGGCAACGAATCTCAATTGCCCGCGCCATTCTTGCGGAGCCGCGCATTCTGATTCTCGATGAGGCAACGTCGAGCCTCGACTCCGAATCGGAAGAAATGATCCAGCAGGGACTGTCGTATCTAATGCAGGGCCGGACCACGTTTGTCATCGCACACCGGCTTTCGACGATCCGGCGAGCCGACCAGATTATGGTGATGGAGCAGGGACGCATTGTGGAACGCGGGACTCATGCCCAGCTCTATGCAGCGCGCGGCCGTTATTTCGATCTGTACACGCGACAGCATGGCGTGGAAGAGAATCTGTTTCTGGCTCCTGGCGAGGGAGACGCAGTCTTGGCAAACGGCAGTGGCGGGACTGGCAAGAATGGCGACGTCAAGACCGGCGATGCCTTAGGTGTGCTGCGAGGAGAAATTCGTTAACTCATGACGACCGTCCCGGTAGTTTCCGCCGCGCGCAGCACCGTGGCGATCCACAGCGACAATCTATGCCGTCATTACCGCATGGGTGAAACTCTGATCCGCGCAGTCGACGGAGTGTCGTTGGAAGTGCGATCCGGAGAATTTGTCGCGTTGCTGGGCAGTTCGGGGTCGGGTAAGTCGTCGATGCTGAATCTGATTGCCGGACTCGATAGCCCGACCTCGGGAAGCGTCGTCGTTCAAGATCGCGATCTGGCGAAGCTTTCCCGCGAAGAGCTCGCAAAGTACCGGCTGCATGTCGTCGGGATGGTGTTTCAATCCTTCAATCTGATCTCGAGTATGACAGTCGCGGAAAATGTGGAATTGCCGCTGCGCTTTGCTGAAGTCGAGCGTAGCAAGCGGGATGACCTGGCGCGAGAGGCGTTGGAACGCGTTGGATTGCGGGCCCGTATGGATCATCGTCCAAGCCAACTTTCTGGCGGCGAGCAGCAAAGGGCAGCTTTAGCGCGGGCGCTGATTAACCGGCCCCAATTGTTACTGGCCGACGAACCTACCGGAAATCTCGACAGCCGAACTGGCACCGAAATCATGGAGATGGTTCAACAGTTCAATCGCGATCTGGGTATGACTATCGTGATGGTGACGCACGAGCGCGCGCTGGCTGAGCGTTACGCGCAGCGAATGATTTTTCTCGCGGACGGAAAACTGGTGGACGATCAGCCAAACACACCGCAGGCTAAAGACGGAGGTCGATCATGAAACTTCCTGATCTCACCGAACTTGCGCTCCGCAATCTGCGGGAGTCACTCCTGAGAAATTCGCTGACGACGGTTGGTATTTCAGTAGGAGTCGCATCGCTGGTCGCCATGCTCTCGCTCGGAATCGGCCTGCAACAGATGGCCTCACGCCGCCTTATGAAATCGGGTTTGTTCGATACGGTAGTCGTGACCTCGCGGCGCGAAATGCGCGGGATGGGGCGAGAGGATGAACGAAACGGCCCCACGCCGGGAGAAAGTCGCGTTCTCGACGAAGCCGCTCGCGTAGAGATCGAGCATATGCCGAATGTGAGCGAGGCATATCCGGATATACGTTTCCAGGCCGAATTGCGCTTTGATGACAAGCCTCACCTCACAATACTTTCGGCGCTACCCGAGTCGGCGCAGTCGAACGACGCATTCGAGGGGATGCAAGGAACTTTTTTCACCAGCGATACGGCGCCCGAAGCAGTGCTGCAAAAATCGTTTGCCGAAGAACTTCTGGGGATGACTCCTGCGATGGGCGCGCCCGAGCCGAGCGTAGCCGACTTGGCGAAACCGCTGCTGGGAAAAGATCTCACCTTGCTCTATGCTCAGCGCGCGTCGACCCCGGCTCAGCCCACACCGTTGAGGCCGGATGCGAACGCGAAAGATGCGGATGTCGCGGGCGCGTCCTATTCGGTGGTTTCGCGCGAGCAGAAACTCAAGATTGTGGGTGTTTCGGATCTCGATCCCGAGAGCATGCGCGGTCCCACACGGGCAAAGGTATTTTTGCCTCTAAAGCTGGCTGAGGGTCTGCACGTGATGCAGCCGACCGATCTGCGAGAGATTTCGCATGCAGTCAGCGATCAGCCGGTGTATTCGTCGATCAGCGTGCGAGTGAAGAATCCGTCACAAGTGCAGATTGTCGAAGATGCCATCAAGAAAATGGGATTTACGACGTTTTCGATTCTCGACGCCAGCCGCGGCCTCCGGCAATTCTTCGGAGTGCTGTACGCATTTCTTGGAATCTTCGGCAGCCTCGCCTTGATGGTCGCTTCGATTGGGATCGTGAATACGCTGGTGATGGCGATCCTCGAGCGCCGGCGCGAAATCGGGATCATGAAAGCGATCGGCGCCAGCGACGGCGACGTGAAGAAGCTATTCTTTGCGGAGGCCGGTGCGATGGGAATTCTGGGCGGCCTTGTCGGAGTCGCGCTGGGGTGGGCAATCGGCCAGATTATTAATTTCGGCACCAACGTCTATCTGAAACGGCAGTCTCTGCCAGCCGAACATTTCTGGGCGGTCCCGTGGTGGCTGGTCGGAGGCGCAATTCTGTTCTCCGCCGGGGTCAGCCTGGTTTCCGGATTATATCCGGCGGGTCGCGCAGCCAAACTTGATCCTGTGCAGGCGCTGCGCTACGAATAAACTGATCGGCATGATGCGTTCTCTCCGGCGTTCCTGTGGGTTTCTTGTTTTGTGCACCGTGCTGGCTGCGGGATCGGCCTTCGCGCAAAGCCGCATCGATTGCAGCGCTCTCAACAGCGCAATCCTCAAGCGTCCCGTTCATTACTGCGTTTTTTTGCCGTCCGGGTATGACGCTGGCGCCGCGCAGCATCCTGCCAGCCGCTATCCGATCCTGTATTTTCTCCATGGCCTGGGCGACAACGAGCAAACTTTGTTCAATAGCGGCGGCTGGACTCTGCTGGATGATCTCCGCAAGCAACGCAAGATGGGAGATTTTCTGATCGTTGCTCCCGAGGGCCGCCGCAGTTTTTACGTCAATTCGGCTGATGGTTCAGCGCGTTACAGCGATTTTTTCCTGCAGGAATTCATGCCTGCGATCGAACGCAAATACCGCATCCGTGCCGGACGCGCGGGCCGCGCCATCAGCGGAATTTCGATGGGGGGGTACGGAGCTTTACGGTTCGCATTCGCGCATCCGGAGCTTTTTTCGGCAGTGAGCGCGCAGAGTGCGGCGATCATTGCCGAGTCGCCGCAGCAACTCGACTCCGCAGCACAAACTGGTGTGCCGATCATGGGTGTCCTCGGCCCAGTCTTTGGAAAACCCATCGATGTTCGCCACTGGAACGAAAATAATCCGCTGCTGCTGGCGAAGAAGTATCCGGAAAGCCTGAGAAAGATGGCGATCTATTTCAACTGCGGGCAGGATGACAACTACGGCTTCGAAAAAGGCGCAGCGGAGCTGCACGAAGAACTGCAGCGCGAGCATGTCACCCACGAATACCACGCGTATCCCGGCGACCACAGCCTGACGTATTTTCTCTCGCACTTCGCCGAGGTGATGGAGTTTCACTCCAAGGCATTCGGACTGCTGCCGCAGAACTGAGTCGCCACTTCGTTATTCGATCTTCCAAGCCTGATGTAAACTACCCAGACTCGCTTTTCGCATACGCGAAGTAGCCGGAGAGGTGGCCGAGTGGTTGATGGCTCCGGTCTTGAAAACCGGCGTACCCGAAAGGGTACCGGGGGTTCGAATCCCTCCCTCTCCGCCATTATTCTCTGGGTTCTGTAGAAGCCTGCCTGTATCGGACCACGTTTCGAAAACCTGACCGGAAGTTGATTGCAGATTACGAAATCCTGACGAGAGTCATCCTTCATGAACATACTCGATCTCGTTGTCGGCAAACCGATCAAGACCACTGACGAGCGGGCTGAGCAGATCGGCCCGGTGCAGGGCATTCCGATCTTTGGTCTCGATGGACTCAGCTCGGCGGCCTATGGTCCGGAAGCGGCACTCAGCCTATTGATTCCTCTCGGCCTGCTGGGCGTTCGCTACATCGTTCCCATCAGCGCCGCCATCATCACGCTGCTCATCATCGTGTATTTCTCGTACCGACAGACCATCGCGGCCTATCCTTCGGGCGGCGGATCTTACACTGTAGCGCGTTTCAACCTGGGGGCCCCTGCCGGCCTGCTCGCGGCTTCCGCTCTACTCGCAGATTACATTTTGACCGCCGCGGTCGGCATTTCAGCGGGAGTCGGCGCCTTGGTTTCGGCCGTTCCATTTTTACTGCCGCACACCGTATCTCTGTGCGTTGGCATTCTCATCGTCATCACCATTCTCAATCTCCGCGGCGTTCGCGAAGCCGGCACCGCATTTGCGATTCCGACCTATCTCTTTGTGGGCACCCTGCTCATCACCATCGTGGCTGGCATTTTCCGCGTGGTCCTTAGTGGAGGACATCCCACTCCGGCGGTTGCTCTTCCTCCCCCACCTCCGATCACGGAGGCGGTGAGCTACTGGTTGTTGCTGAAAGTTTTCGCCAGCGGTTGTACCGCGTTGACCGGCGTGGAAGCGGTCAGCAACGGCGTAAAGGCATTTCGAGAACCCACGGTAAAGAATGCGCAGCGCACCCTAACCGTAATAATTTTTCTCCTCGCGGTGCTGCTGGCGGGAATCTCCTATCTGGTTAAGACTTACGGGATTGCTGCGACCGATCCCGGCCAGCCCGGATATCAGAGCGTGCTCTCCATGCTCACCGCCGCCGTATTCGGCAAAGGGCTTTTTTACTATCTGACGATCGGCTCGATCCTTGTTGTTCTGTCGCTCTCCGCCAATACGGCGTTCGCGGACTTCCCCCGACTCTGCCGCGCCATCGCGCAGAACAATTATCTTCCGCACGTTTTTGGCTACCGCGGGCGCCGACTGGTCTACACCTACGGCATCGTCGTTCTGGCGGTGCTGTGTGGTGGAGTGCTTGTCGCTTTCGGCGGCGTCACCGACCGACTGATCCCGCTCTATGCCGTAGGCGCGTTTCTCGCTTTCACGCTCTCGCAGGCCGGCATGGTCATGCATTGGAGGAAGAATCGCGGCCCGCATTGGCTGAAGAGCGCGTTCGTGAATGGACTCGGCGCTCTCGTCACCGGTATCACTACCATTGTCGTATTGGTTGCGAAATTTCTTGAAGGCGCATGGATCACGCTGCTCTTCATTCCGCTGACGATCGTTTTCTTCTCTGTTGTGCGGCGGCATTACCACGCGGTAAAAGTCATGACCACTTGCAAGGTTCCCGTGGACGCACCGGGACTCAACCAACATCCCATCGCGGTCATCGCCGTCGACCGATGGAGCAACATCACTCGACAGGGAATCGAATTTGCCGCTCGCCTTTCGCCCACCGTCATCGCGCTGCACGTCGAACCCAATGAGCATTCCGAGTTGCTTGAGGACGATTGGCAACAATACGTGGTGCAGCCGTTCCGCGCTGAAGGCAGGGAGCCACCCGAGCTTCACATCCTGCCGTCACCATATCGCTTTGTCATCATTCCGGTGGTGCAGTTCGTGCTCGATCTTTCGAAGAAAAATCCCGATCGCAGTATCGTTGTGGTGATTCCGGAACTGGTGGAAGACCGCTGGTACGAATATTTCCTTCACAATCAACGAGGACGCCTTCTGGAATGGGTGCTTCTCGCTCGCGGCAATGAACGCATCCATACCGTCAGCGCTCCGTGGTATGTCCGGCATCAGTCTTAATTGGCGCTGCGGCGATTATTCCTCGGACTGCTGCCGCAGAGCCGTCGCGGCATGAAGGCCCTCCGCCACTTCGGGGATAATTCCCATCTGCGCGTAGATCGGGCGGATGAGCTTCCTGATCGCGGGCAGTTGCAGGGCAAACAGCGCTGCACCCGCGACACAAATCGCTCCGCCGATCATGAGCGTGTAGGGCGCTCCAATCCGGCTCGCAGCCGCACCAGCGATGAGGCTGCCGAAAGGCGCGATCCCCTGAAAAGAAATTGAGTAGAAGCTCATGACGCGGCCGCGTTTCTTGTTCTCGACAATCGTCTGAAGGATTGTGTTACTGGAAGCCATCTGCTGCATGAAACAGAAGCCGGTGACGACCAGCAATATCAACGAAAGCCAAAGCTGGCGCGACGCGGCAAAAGCGATCAGCGAAGCGCCGAAACCCGCCGCGGTCATGGGAAGCACTCGGCCGAGTCCAAGCACGGTCGTCCGGGCCGCCAGTCTTACTGCGCCGATCAATGCACCGACTCCCACCGCGCCCATTAGGAATCCCAGCGTGTGCGCTCCTCCGCGGAGAATCCGCCCGGCAAAGATCGGCATTAGGGCGGTGTAAGGCATCCCGACCAGACTGATGACGGTTAAGAGCAATAGGATCGACGAGATCGGGCGGAAGCCACGCACGTAGTCCCATCCTTCGCGCAATTCGGCGAGCACGCTTTCATGAGCGCGAGTCGTCGATTGCACAGCAACGACCATGGCGAACAGCGAAGCGATGACCGCGAGGTAGCTGATACCGTCGATCAGAAAGCAATAGCCCTCGCCGACCACCGCGATCAGCATTCCGGCGATCGACGGGCCGATCAGACGTGCGGCATTCACCAGCGACGAATTCAGCGCGATGGCATTCCCTAGATCTTGCTGATCCTCGACCATCTCCACCAGGAACGCCTGACGGGCAGGCATGTCGAACGCATTCACCGCTCCCTGAAACAGATTGAGCAGGATGACCTCGGTGACGGTGATGATGCCCATGAGTGCGAGAATCGCCAGGGCGAAGGACTGCAGCATCGATAATATTTGCGTGATGATGAGGACGCGGCGGCGGTTCAGGCGATCGACCCAGACTCCTGCGAACGGCCCAAGGAACAATATCGGAATCTGCCCGGCGAAGCTGACCAGCCCTAGCAAGAATGCCGATCCGGTCAGGCGATAGACCAGCCAGCCGGTTGCGACCCGGGTCATCCATGTGCCGATGAGCGAAATGCCCTGGCCGCCGAAAAACAGCCGGTAGTTTCGATGTCGCAAAGCGCGAACCAGCACGTTCCAGCTGAAGCCGGTTCGCGGTCGTCCCAAGGGTCGATCTGCCATGCGCTCCTATCAGATGCGCGTGCCGAACGGGCCGATCCTTAGAACGCAAAAGCGTCGAGCGAAGCGGGCCGTTCAAACAGCGCCTTCCGATTCTACTTGGCCTCCATCCGCCCGCTCTTGTGCCCTCCGGTATGGTCAGGTTTCTTCACCCGAAATTGACTTTTCGAGGGTAGAATGTCTGCTCCCGCTATGAGCGAGAGCGAAGAAGTAACGCTGCTGTTATCGGCTCTGACCCGCGGGGACGATGGTGCGGCCTCGAAGCTCATCCCTGTGGTGTACGGCGAGTTGCGCAAGCTGGCAGGCAGCTACATGCGGCGGGAGCGAGTCGACCACACGCTGCAGGCAACGGCCCTGGTTCATGAAGCGTACCTGAAACTGATCGAGCAGCGGTCGGTTAACTGGCAGAGCCGGGCTCATTTCTTCGGAATCGCAGCGCAGTTGATGCGGCGAATCCTGATCGACCACGCGCGCGGGCATACCCGGGAAAAACGCGGCGGAGAACAGAAAAAGGTATCGCTGGACGAGGCTTTCATCTTCGCCGAAGAGCGGGCCGACGAACTGCTGGCAGTGGACGATTCACTGAACCAGCTGGCGAAGATCGATCCCCGCCAGGCCCGCGTAGTTGAATTGCGTTTCTTCGGTGGACTGAGCGTCGAAGAAGCGGCCGAAGTGCTTGGAGTCTCCCCCAAGACCGTCAAGCGCGACTGGAGCGTGGCGAAAGCCTGGCTCCACGCAGATTTGAAAGAGCGCTATGGAATTGACGCCGGAGCAATGGGAGAACGTCAAGGCGCTGTTTGAGGCTGCGCTCGAGAAAACACCTGCCGAGCGCAACTCGTTTCTCGCCTCAGCCGCCCAGGATCCCCTGGTGCGGAGCGAAGTTCAGCGACTGCTGGCGCATCACGTCGAATCGGGAGGGCTGCTCTCTCGGGCTCCGCTCGGGGTGACTCCTTCTTCGACTGTGTCTGTCGAAAATCATGCCTTCGCTCCAGGCGATCTGGTTTCCGACCGATTTCGGATCACGCACTTCCTCGCGCGTGGAGGGATGGGTGAAGTTTACGAGGCAGATGACGTCGAGTTGCACGAGCGTGTCGCTCTGAAATCGATTCGCAGCGAATTGCTGCACGATGGGCGCGCCCTCGACCGCTTCAAGCGCGAGATCCATCTCGCGCGAAAGGTCACGCATCCGAATGTTTGCCGAATCTTCGAACTGTTCCGGCATCCGGCAGGATCATCCGGAGATTCCAGCGCGGGTTCCGTTGTCTTTGTCGCGATGGAATTGCTGGAAGGAGAAACGCTGGGGGAATTTCTCCGCAACCAGCCGCGACTTGCCCTTGAGGATGCCCGGCTGATTGCGCTGCAGATGGCGTCAGGTCTAGGTGCTGCACACGCCGCCGGAGTTCTGCACCGCGACTTCAAGCCCGGCAACGTATTGCTGGTTCCCGGCCCGAAAGGAGTGCGCGCGGTCATTACAGATTTCGGGCTGGCCTTGCGTTCGAAACAGGATGTCAGCCTGGGAGGCGGAGCTTCGATTACCGGCGCCGGGGAGGTGCTGGGCACCCCCGCCTACATGTCTCCCGAACAAGTAGAAGGAAAAGATCTGACACCTGCGTCCGATGTGTACTCGCTCGGATTGGTGCTGTACCAGATGGCGACTGGAACGAGGGCTTTCGAAGATGCAACGCCGCTGTCGATGGCGGTGCGACGCATCAAAGAAGATCCCGTGCCGCCGCACATGTTGGTCCCAAACCTCGACCGGCAATGGGAAGCAGTCATTCTGAAGTGCCTTCAGCGCGATCCTAAGAGCCGTTTTCAGAATGGGGATGAAGTCGCCGAGGCGCTTCGCGGAGAGGCTCCGCAACGCAGCGGATCAAGCTTCGAGCGAAAGACCTTGGCTGCATCGCTTGCCCTGGCGGTCATCGTGGTCGCGGGCGTCGTGATCGCGAAGATGCGCCAAAAAGCTCCCGTCGAAGAAGCTAAATCGACGACCGCGGCAATCGCCGTTCGTCCCTCCATCGCCGTGCTGCCATTTCATAACCTCTCGGGACGCGCGGATACAGACTGGGTATCGACCGCGCTGCCGGAAATGCTGACTGCGGAGCTGGCCGCGGGAGAAAAGCTGCACACCTTCCCCGGAGAAAACATTGCCCGCGCCAGTACGGACCTGGGACTAACGGGAAAGCAGACGTTGGCTCCCGACACGCTCTCACATCTCCGCAAATATCTGGGCAGCGATTACGTTGTGCTCGGCGCTTACCTCGATCAGGGAGCCGCGGCCGGGCAGGTGCGCGTCGATCTCTGGCTGCAAGACACGAAGACCGGCGAGATTGCAGCGACGATCTCGGAAAAAGGCAGCGAGAGTTCGCTGGATGATCTCGCCACAAAAGCTGGAACGGATCTGCGGCGCAAGCTCGGAGTTGGGGACATCACTCCGGGCGAAGCCGCGACGGTACAGGCTTCTCTGCCATCGAATCCGGAGGCGGTGCGGCTATATTCCGAAGGCCTCGCGAAGCTTCGAGTCGTGGATGCGATTGCAGCCCGCGATCTGCTGCAAAAGGCTGTGGCTGCCGATCCGAATTACGCGCTCGGACATTCGGCGCTCGCCGATGCCTGGCAGGCGATGGGATACGACCAGAAAGCGCGCGCGGAATCCAAAAAAGCTCGCGATCTTTCGTCGGGTCTCTCGCACGAAGAACAGTTGTGGATCGAGGGCAGAGACTGGGAGCTGAATCGCAAGTGGGATAAAGCAGTAGAAATCTATCACACGCTTTTCCAATTCTTCCCCGACAACATTGAGTACGGGTTAAGACTGGCGTCGGCGCAAAAACAAGGACGAACTGTGGATGAAGCGCTGGCTACCCTGGCCACTTTGCGGCGGCTGCCGGCGCCGGATCGCGACGATCCCCGCATTGATCTGCAACAGGCAGACGTCTTCGACGTGAAGGGAGCGTACAAGGAACAGCAAGCCGCGGCGCAAGCGGCGGCGAATCGCGCGCGCGATCTGGGAGCGAAATTGTTGCTGGCCCGAGCACTTAATCAAGATGCGCGAGCGCTCGAAAAGCAGGGCAAACTTGAAGACGCGATCCGCAGCGCCCAGGAGGCCTCAAATATCGCCGACTCGTCCGGCGCGCGCACTGAAGTCGCCAAAGCGCTAACGATCATCGGTATCGTCCACTTCGATCAAGGCAATTTCACCGATGCTGCCAAGTCTTACGACGCAGCCCTCAACATTGAGCGAGAGACCGGAGACAACCGGGCCATCGCCACCACTCTCAACAATCTTGCAAACGCCTTGGGAGAACAGGGAGATCTCGCCGGCTCGATCAAGATGCTGAATGAAGCGCTCGCAACCTTTCGCGAGGTTGGGGACAAGCACAGCGCAGCCGCGGTGCTGGGCAGTATCGCGGCTCGCACGCTTCAGCAGGGCGACCTGAAGCAGGGCAAGAAGATGCTCGAAGAAGGACTCGCGGCTTCGCGTGAGATCGGCGATCAGGAGCGGACTGGAACAGCTCTCTACAATCTCGGCGAAGTTCTCCGCTGGCAGGGCGACTTGAAAGGCGCTCGCAAGATGTACGAGCAGTCCGGAGAGCTCTCGAAGCAGATCGGCGATCAGAGTGGCGTTGCGTACGCGCTCTTCAGCGTTGGCGACGTGCTGACGGCGGAAGGCGATCTGGCAGGTGCCAAGGCTAAATATGACGAATCGATCGCCCTGCGAACCCAGATGGGCGAGAAGGGCAACGTCGCGGAAACACAGATGGCGCTCGCTATCTTGCAAGTAGAGCAGGGGCACGCAACCGATGCGGACAGCGTGCTCAGGCAAGCCCGGGACGAATTCCGGAAAGAAGGGCTCGGGGACGATGAGATCCTTGCCGACAGCCTGCTGGCGCGGATTTTGCTGTCACAGGGGCAGGTTGCGGATGCTGAGAAAGAAACTTCGTCGGCTCATGACTTGCTGGCCAAGAGCCAGGATTTTTCCGTGCGTTTACGGGCCTCGATCGTGGACGCGCAGGTTGAAGCCGCCGCAGGAAAGACTGGAGATGCACTTCGGGCTTTGCAGGAAACCACCACAAATGCGGCGAAGCTTGGATACTCCGGTTATGCGCTCGAGGCTCAGCTCGCGCTGGGTGAAGTTGAGCTGGCCTCAGGAAATCGGACCGCTGGACGAAACAGGCTGACCGAAGTTCGAAGGCAGGCACAACAGAAAGGTTTCGGGTTGATCGCGAATCGAGCGGCGCGGGCGCTGACGAAGTCCAGCGAAACAAAATAGCCGCCGTTCGGAAGATCGGCGGCCCAAGCATCTCTGGCTTTTCCAATTCTCAGTAACTAATTCCTCTGTGCGGCCAATTGCATGCTGTTCGCGGCCGTCGGCTGTTTATCCTTGCGTCCAAAGAGCCGGTGAAAGAAGCCCGCTTTCTTGGCACTCGCCTGCTGAGTCGTACCAATAGGACTCTTGGTTCCGGGCGCGACAAGCTTCTTCAACTCGCTCTTCGCGGCGCTCGTAGCCACGTTCTTCGCCGAGTTTCTCGCCATCCCGCTCAGATCGGGGATGATCACCGGCATCGAGGTGGTTCCGACCACCTGAAACGGAACGTCGTTGGGCAGATTCTTCAGGCCAACGTGATTCAGTCCGAAACGAACCGCGCCGTCGCTGGCCACATGCGCCACCATCTTGAACTGCAGATGATTGTTCGCGCTGATGTCGCCGTCGCCGGTGATGCTGCCGATGCCCGCGAACACGCCGTCAAAGCCGCCAAGGTGCGTGCCTTGCGGCCCGATGCGCATCTGCGTGCTCAATTTCGTGATCGAGAGCTCCGCCCCGCTCTTCGCCGCGCTCATTCCCGGCAGGGATGAAAGCTTCGAGCCGAGATCGAATCCCGCAAGGCGCGCATCGGCGATCTGCACGTTACCCGACGTAACGATGCGGTCCACCGGGCCGTCGAGAGCGAGTGACGCCGTTACCGTGCCGCCATGAATCTTGGAACCTCCTGGCAACACGATGCCGAGAGCCGGAAGAACGCCTTCCACGCTGTCCAGGGGAAGTTGATTGCCCGTGAGCTTGATGTGGACGTTCATGTTCCTGCCGTGAGCGTCATACGTTCCGGATAGTGCTGCAGCACCCTTTCCGGCAATGATTTCACTATTGCGGATCACGCCCGTCTTCTGCGCGACCGAATAATCGGTTGCATAGTGAAGCGAAACCTCCTGATGGGCCGGCTGTGCGCCGGGCACGAGCCGCAGTTTGTCGGCCGTGGCTTTGCCTTCGCTATGGATCGTTGCTCCGTCGGAAGTAACGGTTCCGTCGAGACTCAGAATTCCGGCGAGCCCGGATGCTCCGAGCGAGGCGATTTGCGCCAGGTCCGCTTTGTTCGCTTTGATGTCGGCGTGGAAGGGAGTCTGGTCAGGATCGGCGCGATTGATCGGTCCTGCTTCTCCGCTGATCTCAAACTTGCCGGAATCGGTATGCGCCGACAGCACGAAGTTCATCGCACCGTCGAAGGAGACATTCTTGAGATCCACATCAACGTTCTTCAAGGTCGCCGGCTTGCTGCCGGGCTGGCGCGAGGCCACCTCGATGGTGGCGTTCGAGATTTTCAGACGATCCAGTACGACCGACATCACCGAGTTTGCAACTCCACCTTTGGCCGGGTCGTCGTCCGGCTTGCTCGCGCCGCCCAGGCTGGCGAAGTTCCACTCGCCGCTGGCCGACTGAATCGCCGTCAGTCGTGGTTCATCCAGCGTGAGTGAAGTAACGTGTAACGAGCGGGAGAAGATCAGCGACAGGAAGCTCACTCCTACTCCCAGCGATTTCGCCTGAAGAAAGCTGTCTTTGCTATAGGAAGGGTCATCGGCGATGGAAAGCTGATCGACGCGCGCACCGCCGGAGAGCAGCGACAGTTCCATGTGCCCGACGTGGACTTCCCGTCCCAACGAAGAGGACAAGCCTGATTCCAGCTGGGGACGGAAGCGGTCGATGTCGACCAGGTGAGGAAGAGCAACTACGACGACGAACATGGCTGCTACCAGGGTTGCCGCGACCTTCATGCCTTTGCTTTGCATAGTGCCTCTCCTTGAGAACCTGTGGGCCGGGGTCAATCAACGGCCTTCACTAACTAGCGCGACGAATGTCGGGAAAAGGGGTCAAAGAAAAAGAGCGGCCCGCAAGAAGGCTGCTTCGGATAGCTTTAGAACCAGGATTTAGGCTTCGGCTACCTTGCCTTCCGGCATCGGCAATGTTGGATGGATCAGCTGCGGGCCGGGAATCAGTGCTGCTTTGATGGCCTTGGCCTGGGACATCTGGAACTGTTCATCCCGGATCTGGCGCAGTCCTTGCTGTACCAGGCCGAACACAACGAACCAGCCGATCGCGCCCAGAGCGAACAGGTGAATGTCGAAGGGCGAGCTGAACGGTGAGTCCCAGGCCATGTGCAGAATCATCGGAATGAACATCGTCCTTAGGAACCCGCCGTCGAACAGCATGCTCAATTGAAAGGGCCTGTCCCCCTTGACCCGCCACAACGCCCCGGCGGCGATGGCCGTCCAGGCGACGTGACCGAAGGGGGTTAACATCGCGCGCAGCTGGATGACGCTGAACATCACGTCGAGCTTGCCGCTCTTTTCGAGGAACTCAAAGGCGTAACCGGCGCTTTCAAAGAACGCGAATCCGGCCCCGACCGCCGCTCCGTAGAGCAGTCCATTCAATATGTACTTCCCTTTGAATGACCTAGCTACGAGGATCACGGCCAGCAGTTTGCCGATCTCTTCCACAATGCCCGCCTGAGAAGCTCCCAGCCAGCCGAGATCGGAGACGCTGAACCCAACCAGCGCGACGAATAGCGACACGATGCCGCCCGAAGCCACCAGCATCAGGACCCGGTTGAACGAAATGTTGCGCGGGACGTTAAGCTCGAAGAACAGGATCACCGTCGCCAGCGGGACGGCGAGCGAACCCATCATGATCAGTCCTGGAATAAGCTTGGGATTTTCGAACTGCTGGAAGGCAAAGTAGAAACCGAGATAGACCAGCCCGAGAAAGAGCAGCACGCGGAAGAAGAACCAGGGCTTGGGCCAGTTTGTCGAGACATCTTCGATCGGAGGTGTCGTGCGACTGGTTCCCACAACGAAGTAATCATCCACTTCGCTACTCTCGCGCTTCTTGAAGACCTCGGAGAAGAAGTCGCCTAAGCTGAATCCATCCAGTTGGTCGGTGTTGGCGAAGCTGGAGATCTGGTTTCCGATCGATTGCAGCACGCAGCCTGGTTTCGCGGGAGCGATTGGAGTCGAAACCACTCTGGCGCCCACGGACGCGGTGGCCTTTCCACAGGCGGCGCAAAAACGGGCAGTCTCTAGGTTTTCTTTACCGCAGTCGATGCAGAACATGTTGATCTCCTCAACGAAGTCGATGCCCTTCACCCGTACACGCGACAGCCACTGGAAAACGGGGTCACATCGAGTCGAGCTGCGTTCGCCGGACAGTCGATGGCGGCTGCCCCCACACACAGATCCCTTATGAGAAAAGGCTCCGGATCCTCGAAATCACATCGGCACGTTCCGGTTCCGGCGCCGGTTTCGGGGTCACGACGACATCCTGGGCCAGGTGGAAGGCAACTACGGACTCGGTTGAAAGAGCGACATCATGCGCTGTCAGGGTTGCGGCAGAACCCACCGCCCCGGCGCCCGCGCCCGCGGCCGCGCCAATCAAAGCGCCCTTTCCTCCGTGCACGAGCGCCCCGATAGCGGCTCCCAGCGCAGCTCCGCCTCCAGCGAATTCTGCCGTACGCTTGCCTTGGCCTTTCGAGATGCGGACAATCGGCGCGGTCTGAATCGCGTATTCCTTGCCATCCAGAGAGAAGGAGTTCAGGGAGACCCGCAGAGACGCTCCGCCGGCCAGACGTCCTACGGGAACGGCTTGCAACACCGTCCCGGAGAACTCGGTGCCCTGGGGCACGATCACCTTGCCATTCAGCAGGATGGGGTTGGCCAGCTTGCCCGAAAAGCGTTCTCCGGCGCTGCTGGTTTTGGAGCTGACGGCGTGGTCTAGGCGCAGCTCGATGGGCGTTCCTTGCGTCACCGTTACCGTGACGGGTTTTGGAGGCGCCGCCGGGTGAGCGTGCACATATGCGGCAATCGCGCCTACGATCACCAGAACTAATGGCCATTTCGCTTTTTGCGTTGTCATGTCTGTCTCCCGTGTTCGGCCGAGAATTGATTTCGGCGTTCAACAGGTAACGCGACATCCGGAGGGAATTGGGGTCATCGTGAGTAATTTGCGAGGGACTGGGGGAAGGAAGGTTTCGTTCCCTGATCGGACGG
Source organism: uncultured Acidobacteriota bacterium (assembly GCA_963700225.1). GTDB lineage: Bacteria > Acidobacteriota > Terriglobia > Terriglobales > Acidobacteriaceae > Sulfotelmatobacter. Next base: position 1,129,940 of record CAVOWU010000002.1, on the reverse strand, counting down.
TGATCCGTCCGAATCACAAGGCGAGATTCGCCCACTAGCGGCTAACTATGTGAAACGAAATTACTTCGAAGTTGCGGGAACCCGGAGCAGTGGCTCCTCGCGCCCGCGAGCTGAGACTTTTTCTACGGATTCGATGCACCCACCGCGCACCAGAACAGCGGAATCGAAATTGTTCACCGTGGGGCAGACGTGGCGCGGAATCAGGAATAGCGCTTCGCCGACTTGTGGAGTTCGGTGCGCTCCCGCAGTCTTGATCGGCAGATGTTCTTCGCTGGGCGAAAGCGGCTCGAGCCCCGGGTGCCCAACGACCACACAGGTCGGTACGCCAGCATCGGCCGATACCGCCTTATGCCCCGCATCGCAGGTGACGATGCCATCGTGAGGATGGCTCACCACCCGAGCCATGACCATCACTGCCGGAGCATAGCCGTACTCAGTGGGAAGCTGCGCCAGGCAAGTGGCATCGCAATAAACGACGGTCCCCGGCGAAACCCGGTGAATGAAGTCGCCCTTTTTGAAACCTTGGTAGGAGAGTGAGCAAGGAAACGTCGGCGTACCCGCGGTAACGACCTCGGCGATGCGCAGTCCGCGGCTGCGGATTTCGGCGACCAATTCCATCAGGCGATCGTAACCGGCGTGCGCTGCCTCGGTCCGCTCGGCTTCGTCCATGCCGCCGTATTGGCCGTCGTAATAATGCAAGCCGCGAAACTCCAGCCGCGAGGCATCGACCTCGCGCACCAACGCGAGAATCTCCTCGGCACGGCTCGCTTCGATGCCGGTACGATTCATCCCCGGATTAATATCAAGAAAAACTCCGACGGGGCTCCCCTGCCATTGCTGCACTTGTTCTTTGTTCTCGGCAAGAACACTGATCCGAACCTGGCGGAAATGATCCGCGATTTCGCGCACGCGGCGCGCATTCGCGCCCATGACCGGATACGCAACCAGCACATCTTCAGCGCCGTTTTCGCAGGCCGTCTTGAGTTCGAGCGTCGTCGCGCACTTGAAGTTCCGGATGCCCCGATCGACGAGCATGCGCAACGTGTAGCCGATTTTCGCCGTCTTGATGTGCGCGCGCCAGCGGGTTGCGTCCCCGCCGAGCAGGCGCAGCGTGCATTCGATATTGGACGCAACTATCTCCGGATACACGACGAGAGCGGGAGTCAACACGTCCCCAATCTCGGAGACGCGATATCGTTCATCCCACGGGAACTCGGTCAGCATGAATTTCAGCGCGGCCATTTCGGAATGATGATACCCGTTCGCTCGACGCCGGACCACTCGTTCGTACGCGGTTGACCCGGCCAGTTTCCGCGAGTAGGCTCTGAGTTCCCTTTCCCATGCCCGCTGCTTCCGAAAGCCATTCCGACCGGTCCGGCCTGGTTCGCGGCCTTGGCTTGTGGTCAGCGACCGCCATCGTCATCGGCGACACGATCGGCACCGGAGTCTTCCTCGTGGCCAGCGACATGGCGCGCATCGTTGGCTCCTCTACGCTGGTTTTGGCCGCATGGATTCTCGGTGGGCTCATCGTGCTGTTCGGTGCATTCTGTTATGCCGAGTTGGGAGCGGCGTTTCCAAGATCCGGCGGGCCATACGTTTACCTGGGCCGTGGGCTCGGCCCGCTCTGGGGATTTCTCTTTGGCTGGATGAGTTCTTTCCTGGAACGCCCGGTGGCGATGGCAACCTTGGCCGCGGGGTTCGTTCGATTCCTTAGTTTCCTTTTCCCCATCGTGGCCACACCGCTTTTCACCGGCCACATCGGCACTTATGAGCTCATCTTCACCACCGCGCAACCCCTGGCCGCTTTGGTGGTGGTGGTCGTCACGGCCATCAATTACTTCAGCGTGCGCTTCAGTGGCGCTGTACAGATTCTGCTGACGGCTCTAAAGATCGCTACGATCCTGGTTATTGTCGTGGGAGGGCTGGCCTTCGGATCGGGACATGGCAGCGGCAGCACAACGCTCGCCCCTCCGTTTGGCCTTGGCACGCTCGGAGCATTGCTGACCGCGCTGGTTCCCGCCATGTGGGCCTATAACGGATTCAATGATCTGGGCGACCTTGGGGAAGAAATTCTGCAGCCGCAGAAAAACATTCCTCGTGCCATCCTGCTGGGTCTGGCGGTTGTGGGCGGCCTGTACCTGATGGCTAATATCACGTATTTTCGCGCCTTATCTTTCACGTCGGCAGCCGCGTCGCAACACATCGCGTCGGACGTGGTGCAATCCTTTGCCGGGTCGCGCGGAGCAGCATGGCTGACGATTGCGATGGCTCTATCCGCGCTCGGCGCTCTCCACGTCGTCGTCCTCACGGGCGCCCGCATCCCGTATGCGATGGCGCGCGACGGAGTATTTTTCCGGTTCGCGGAGCGCGTTCATCCTTCTTCGCACGCGCCCAGCGGTTCGCTGATTTTCCTGGGCTCGATCGCCGCACTGCTCGCACTCAGCGGCACGTTCGAGGAGCTCTATTCGCTCTTCGTTTTCGCGGTATGGATCTTTTTCGCTCTGACCGCAATCGCCCTGTTGCGTCTGCGTTGGAAGGAACCCGATCTGCCTCGGCCCTATCGCGTTTGGGGATATCCCTGGACGCCGTTGATCTTCTTGCTGGCAGCGATCGCGTTGACCGTCAACCTGTGGATGGTCCGGCCAGTACGCTCTTCGTTGGGACTGGTCGTGATCCTTGCAGGCGTTCCTTTTTTCTATCGCTGGCGAGGCCGGCGGCCGCCTGATTCCGCCCGGGGCTCGAACATTCCGGATTCCATCTAGAGCGATCCGGTAAAATTAAACACTTCCATCACTCAGCCGCCGGAGTTTGATCGGGGGGCTGGCACGGCAGGTCAACTTCGCTCCGCAGGAACGACAACTTCTTCTGGTACATACGCATCACAAGTCGTCACGGGCGGCGATTCGCCTTAAGTCGTTAGGTTCTTCTCTGTGCGGGACAAGCAAATTCCTGCTCGCCGGGAAACAGGTTCGGTGCCAGTCTATGCGCTTGTCGCTCTTGGGATTTTGGCTGATCTCCGCTGCGACGCTGCTGGCGCAGCTTGCGCCCCAGGCTCCGCAGGTAGCTTACGAGGGTCAAAACGTCAGCGCAGTTTCCCTGATCGCAAATCCACATCGTGACCTGACGCCACTCCTCCGGCTAGTCAGTCAATCCGCGGATTCTCCGTATTCCGCCGACAAGATTCAGCAAAGCGCCGAGGCCTTGAAAAAAGCCGGCAACTTTGCGGATGTCCGGGTCGAAGTGGTGCCCGAAATCGCCGGACTCCGCGTCAATTTTCTCCTCGAGCCTGCGTATTATCTCGGAGTCGTCGAATTCCCCGGAGCCGTAGCTCGTTTTTCTTACATTCGTCTGCTGCAGGTCGCTAATCTTGCGGACGAGGATCCATACGATCCGTCGCGCATTCCTCTTGCTGAAAAAGCGCTCGCGGACTTCCTGCGCAAGAACGGATATTTCCAGGCGACGGTTCACGCTGAGACTTCGATCGACGACGCCCACCAACTGGTCAACGTGAAATTCGCCGTCGAGATGGGCAACCAGGCACGCATTGGTTCAGTCCGGATCGATGGCCCCACTCATCCCGAAAGCGCTCAACTACTGCACGCCGTGCAATCCTTGCGAGCACGCCTCTCCGGAGCACTCCTGAAAGAAGGGAAACCTTATGCTCCGAGCCGCATCAGCGCGGCGACGGCGCAAATGAAGAGAACCTTGTCGAAGCAGCGCCGCTGGGCCAGCAGCATCCACGAGAATCCTCCGCAGTACGATTCCGCCAGCAATCGCGTAAATATCTCCTTCAAAGTGGACGTGGGACCGGTGGTGACGGTGCGCACCATGGGCGCCAAACTTTCCGTCGTTCCTTTCTTGGCAAACCGGCAAATGAAGAAACTCATCCCGATCTTCTCGGAAGGAACCGTAGATCAGGACTTGGTCGACGAGGGCCAACGGAATTTGACCGACTATTTCGAGAAGAAGGGCTTCAACGAGGTCAAAGTAACCACGGACTTTCAGAAAAAGCCCGATGAGATTCTGGTTGTGTACACCATCGATCCCGGAGCGAAGCACAAAGTCGACCGCATCACCTTTCGCGGCAACAATGGCGTCTCTACAAAAGAACTGCTGCCGCAGGTCACGGTGAGGAGGTCGCATGTATGGACTCACGGTAGTCTCAGCGAGAAGTTGTTGAAGCAGAGTGCCGGCAATATCGAGGCTCTGTACCGCGATCGGGGCTACGAAGACGTCAAGGTCAGTTCCCGGACCATGGAGCATGACGGGAAGACTGACGTCAATTTCGACATCAGCGAGGGGCCTAGGACCATCGTCCAAGACGTCACTGTCTCTGGAAACGAGCACGTTGCTCTCGAGCAGTTGACGGCTCCTAAAGGATTCCAACTGCGTGCCGGATCGCCGTTTTCTCCGCGCAAGCTGACCAACGATCGCAATCGCATCTCCGCAAACTATCTCGATCGGGGTTATCTCAACGTAGATGTGAAGGCCACCGTAACTCGGGCGCCCGCTGATCCCGAGCACGTAAATGTCATCTATGCGATCACCGAACACCAATCGGTGCGCGTCAGCGATGTCGTTTATCTGGGCCAGGAGCACACGCGAGAGTCCCTCATCGCCAAAACTGCCCAAATTCCTACCGAAGCGCCGATGACGAGGGCGCAACTGCTCGAAGGAGAAAGCCGCCTTTACGACTTGGGAATCTTCGACTGGTCGAGCGTCGGGCCGAGAAAGCCCATCACCGACCAGTCCGACGAAATGGCTGTGGTGAAAGTCCACGAAGCCAAACGCAATGAGATTACTTACGGCTTGGGATTTGAAGTTTCGCACCGCGGTGGGAACGTACCTACGGGAACTGTCGCCTTGCCGGGAGGCGGTGGCACGATCGGGTTGAACGGCAAACAGATCGCGCCCAGCCAGTCCACGTTCGCCAGTCCTCGAGGTCTTATCCAATTCACTCGCCGCAACATGCGCGGCCTGGCGGAAACCGCGAGCGCATCGATTCTGCTTTCGCGACTCGATCAGAAAGCGCTTGCCGCCTACACCCAGCCGCACATCGTTGGATCTCAATGGCAATCTTTAACCAGCATTTCGATGGAACGCACCAGTGAAAACCCTCTTTTCACCGCAACCCTCGGGGACCTGTCTTTCCAGGTGGAGAGAGTGATCAGCCGCAAAACCAATACTCGCCTGCAATTCCGCTATGACTTCAACAAGACTGCGCTGTCGCATCTTCTGGTACCGGAGCTGGTCCTCGATCAAGACCGGAACGTGCGGCTGTCAACTCTGTCCGCGACGCTGATTCGCGACACCAGAGACAAGCCTCTCGACGCGCACCGCGGCATGTTCTCCACGGTAGATCTCGGGATCACACCGACCGCTTTTGGCTCGAGCGCGAACTTCGCCAAGCTCTTTAGTCAATACGCGTATTACAGGCCCGTCGGGTCGGCCGTATTTGCCAACAGCATTCGCCTGGGCCTGGCTACACCTTTTGTGGGCAGTTTTGTACCCACGAGCCAGCTCTTCTTCTCCGGTGGCGGCACGACGTTGCGCAGCTTTCCCATCGACCAAGCCGGACCGCAGCGCCTGGTCCCTTTCTGCGATGTATTGCAAGGGGAAACCGGATGTGTGAACGTTACCGTACCTGTGGGAGGCCGGCAGCTCTTCATTGCGAACTCCGAGATGCGCTTTCCTCTCCACATAAACAAAGCGCTTGGCGGAGTGATTTTCTATGATGGGGGCAATGTGTACAGCGCAATCAACATCCGGAATTTCGCCAACAATTACACGAATACCGTAGGCTTTGGACTGCGCTACTCGACTCCGATTGGCCCCGTGCGAATCGATGTGGGACGCAACCTGAATCCAGTTCCGGGGATCAATCCAACGCAGTATTACATCACCATCGGTCAAGCGTTCTGATATGAAGAGGAAACGTATCATCAGACGAACGCTAGCGGGAGTCGCGATCCTATTTATTGCCGCGGCGGTCGGCGGATATTTCTATCTGAAGAGCAATAGCTTCCACCGCTTCGCTCTCCGCCAGATTATCGATCGCGCCAACACGGCCACGGGCGGCAAGACTGAAATCGCCAGCCTGGATTTCGAACTTCGGACGCTCACTGCGCATCTCTATAACATCACACTGCGCGGCACTGAAAGCGCTGATCAGCCTCCCTTGCTGCATGCCGACGAACTCACCGTTCGTCTGCGAATCATTTCAGCGATTCATAGGCAGGTCGCCCTTCGCGAAGTATTGCTCGATCACCCCGTGGTTCACATTCGAGTCGACCGTGACGGCAAGAACAATCTCCCGGCAGCACCGCCCGGTCAGGGCGGTAGCAGCACAAACGTTTTCGATCTCGCGATCGAGCACGCGCGGCTTACGAACGGGGAGGTCGACTACAACGACCGAACAATTCCTCTCGAAGCGGACCTATACGACCTCGGAACCGACATTCATTTCGAGCCGCTCGCCAAGCGCTATTCCGGAGAGCTCTCTTATAAGAACGGGCGGCTGCACTACGCCGAGTACACGCCGCTCGCGCACAATCTGACTCTGAAATTCAGCGCGACTTCCGATCACCTGGATTTGAATCCAGTGAACTTGCAAATCGCCTCCTCCACAGTAACCCTTCATGCCCAGCTTCAGAAGTACTCCCAACCCACAGCACAAGGGGATTATCAGGTTCGTCTGCACACTCCGGACTTCACAGAGCTCTCGCCTCCGTCGAAGCCGGCAGGTGACATAATCCTCAGCGGCAAGATCCGCTACTCGCCGCTAGGAACGCAGCCGACGCTCCGAGATGTTTTGGCCGAAGGACAGTTTGCCAGTGATGTCCTCAGTGCCGTCGTTTCTGGTAAACGCGTCGAAGCCAGAAGACTGCAGGGAACATATCGGCTCTTCGATGGAAATCTGACGGTGGGCGACATACGTCTGGAAGCGCTGGGCGGCCGCATCGCGGCCACAGCTGCGATCAAGCGTTTGGACGCGGCACCGGAGTGCGACGTTCAAGCTTCCTGGTCCGGTATTTCGCTGAAAGATCTTCAACGGGCAGCGGGCCGGCAGCAACTTCCGGGAGCAACGTTGTCAGGGACCCTTCGCGGACGAGTCCAGGCAGGCTGGAAGGGCTCGATCAACAATCTGCGCGCGCGTTCCGATCTGTTTGTAGAGGCATCGGCGAGCAGCCGTTCGAATCCGTCAGCGGACGTTCCGGTGAACGGGACCATCCACGCGATCTATGACAGTCCGCGCCAAACCGTTGAACTGAACGACACTGTGATCCAGATCCCTTCGGCCACGCTCTCGGCACAGGGAACGATCAGCAATCATTCGAGTCTGCAGCTGAAATTAGGCGCGAACAATCTGCATCAACTCGTGGCCCTGGCCTCCACATTTGTCGCGGACCAAACTCCGTTTCCTTCCATTTCCGGATCTGCCACAGTCAATGCCACCGTGCAGGGATCGATACAAAAGCCCGCCATCATTGCGCAGGTGGACGCGCAGAACCTGGAGATCGAGGGCAGCGCATGGAAAGATGCAAAGATTGCGCTACATGCAACTCCGTCGGGAATCGCGATAGACAGTGCGTCGCTCATCAACGCGCACCGCGGACAAGCGACTCTGACCGCGAATGTAGGGCTGAAGAACTGGTCTTACGAATCTTCGAATCCGATCAAAGCACATATTGAAGTCGAGCGGATGAGCATCTTGGATTTGCTACAACTGGCCAGGCAGCACTACCCCATCAGCGGCGACCTGTCTGCGAGCGTGAAGATTGAGGGTTCACAACTTCACCCGTCTGGTTCGGGCTCTGCGCAAATCGCCAATGCCCATGCCTACGGGGAGCCCATTCAAACTCTCTCCGCAAAGTTCCATACCGAGAACGACGCCATCGTTACGACGCTAACGGTCGCCGCCCCCGCGGGAACGGTCGATGCCAATCTTTCTTACACCCCCAAGACGAAAGCGTACAAGGCGCAAATCGAGGCTCCTGCCCTCGTGCTGCAAAAGCTGCAGACCGTGCAGGAAAAAAATCTCGGGATCAACGGCACTCTCTCCGCCTCGCTCAGCGGCGAAGGCACGACAGATGATCCGCAGCTCGTAGCATCGCTCCGGCTCCCCCAGCTTCAAATCCAGCAGAACACGATCTCCGATTTCGACGCCGAACTGCATGTTACGCAGCACACGGCGGACGTGAGCCTCGAATCGCAGGTGGCGCAGGCCGCGATTCATGCGCGCGGAAAGGTCAGTCTCAGCGGTGATTTCCAGACGGAAGCGAATATCGACACGGGAACGATCCCTCTCGGGCCTCTCGTGGCGGCATACGCTTCCGGCGCTCCGGACGGCTTTCAGGGCCAAGCGGAGCTCCATGCGACGGTGAAAGGGCCGTTGAAAGATACATCGAAGATCGAGGCGCACATTTCAATTCCGACTCTAAAAGCGACATATCGTTCGCTGGAGATCGGCATCTCGCAGCCGGTCCGCGCCGATTATGCGGACTCGGTTGTCACTCTGCAGCCCGCCGAACTGCGAGGCACCGGCACTTCTCTGCGCGCGCAAGGGCGCATCCCGATTCGCGGAACATCGCCCCCTACATTCACCGCTCAGGGATCCGTCGATGTGCGCATCCTTCAGATCTTCGCTCCGGCCCTTCAGAGCTCCGGCGTTCTCGCGCTCGATGTCCGCTCATCGGGATCGGCCATCAACGGCCAACTGCAGCTTCAGAATGTCACCTTGACCACCGCGGATGCTCCGATCGGAGTATCGAACCTAAACGGCACGGTCGACATCTCCAACGATCACGCTCAAATTTCGAAAATGACGGCAGAAATGGGCGGCGGTTCCGTCTCGCTTGGCGGTTCGATCACATACAGGCCGAGCATGCGGTTCAATCTCGCTCTGCAGGGAAGTTCGATTCGCTTGCGATATCCCGAGGGATTACGGTCGTTGCTCGACGCAAATCTTGCTTTCACCGGAACGATGCAAGCCTCCACGCTGAGCGGCCGCGTACTGCTCGACAGTTTGTCATTCACTCCCGATTTCGATTTGTCGAAGTTTGCCGACCAGTTCAGCACGGGAGGCGGGCTCTCCCAGCCGGGGTTCGCGGATACCATCAAGCTCGCCATCAGCGCGCAATCGCAGCAGAGTCTCAACGCCGTGAGCTCACAGGTCAGCATCGCCGGACAAATGGCGCTCCAGGTCGGAGGCACCGCCGCCAATCCCGTGATCACCGGGCGCACTACTTTGACCTCGGGAGAACTCTTCTATCGCAACGTCCGCTATCAGCTGCAACGCGGGTTGATCACTTTTGATAATCCCAACGAAACTCACCCCGTCCTGAATGTTTCCGTGACGACCACCGTGGAACAATACAATCTGACTCTCACCATGCGCGGTCCGCTCGATAAGCTCACCGCCTCGTACGTGTCCGATCCGCCCCTGGCCACGGCCGACATCATCAACCTGGTCGCGCGCGGACAAACTACCGAGGAGCAGGCGGCAAGCAGCCAGAGTACCGATTCCATGGTCGCGTCCGAAGCGGCCAGCCAACTTTCGAGCAGCGTTCAGAGACTCGCAGGGATATCGAGCCTGCAAATTGATCCGACGCTGGGCGGAAATTCGAATCCCTCCGCGCGGATCGCGATCCAGCAGCGGGTTACGAAGAATCTGCTCTTCTCGTTTTCGACCGACGTGTCGCAGCCTGGAAGCGAGATCGTCCAGGGGGAATATCAAATCAACAAACGTTGGTCCGTCAGCGTGCAGCGCGACCAACTCGGCGGAGTTGCCGTCGACGGCCGGTATCACAAACAATTCTGAATTATGCCGGGTTTCGCGAGGCCTTCAGGAAACTACGAGCAGCCAGCTTGCGCGGTGCACCCGCGAGCAATAGCTTGCGGAAAGCGGAACGGACGCTGCTGTACGAGAAAAACGAAAAGACCCTAAGTCTTTCTGGTCTCAGGGCCTTTCGGGTGGGGAGGGCTGAATTGCCCGCCCGAACGTATCAACATTTTCATAAGGAAAGCGTAAAGACTCTTGGGCTATTGCTGAATCAGAAGTTCATGGCAGCCGAGCAAAGCGACGGTTGTCGCTGATCTGTTAGCGGTATGTAATTGATTTAAAAGGATATCTGCAATCATTGTCTTCAGGCGCACGCGGGCAACTCCACCACCTCCTCGCGCAACTAACAAATTAGTTGACATTTTCTGAGTTGCTTCGTCAAACTATTAACGAATAAGGAGGAGTTCGGTGGCCCGTAGCAGATCCGCAACCCTGACTGAAGCCGAGTTGCGCATCATGAACGTTCTCTGGGACCGGGGCTCTGCGACCGTGCACGAGGTCCTGCAAGCTTTGCCCGCCCAGCCTGCGCTTGGCCTACAACTCCATCCTGACGATCGTCCGCATTCTTGAGAAAAAGGGATACGTTAAGCACGAGAAAGATAAGCGCGCTCACGTCTATACCCCGAGCGTTGACCGCAAAGACGCCTCCAGATTTGAAGTTCGCCACCTGGTCAGCCGCTTTTTCGGCAACTCCGACGAATTGCTCGTCCTGAACATTCTCGAACAGAAGAGCATCGACCCCGACGAACTACAGCGCCTTCGCGAGTTGCTGGAGAGGAGCAAATAGAGCCGACGATGACTCTCGAACTCCATGCCATCGCGCAGTACTCGGCTCTCCAGATCGTAAGTTCTCTGGCGGAGGGCACCATCATTGCTCTCTTTGCCGCGGTCCTGCTGCGATTTACGCGGCGGCAGAATGCAGGCACGCGATTCGCGATCTGGTTTTCGGCCCTGATCGCCATTGCGATGCTGCCGGTGATGACTGGTCCTTTATCGTCGCGGATCGGCTTTTCCCCCGCAACCACAAGCCGGCCCGCGATCACGCTGCCGGACTCCTGGGCTCTCTACTTGTTCGGAGCTTGGGCCGTCATCGCCGGATGGTTCCTGTTGGGAGTCGTCCGCGCCCTCTGGCATCTTCGCGTTCTGCGCAGGAGTTGCACGCCAGTCGATCCCGCTTCGCTGGATCCAATTTTGCAGGAAACGCTTCGCCGCACCGGAATGAAGCGCCGAGTTATCGTCTGCACCTCCAACAAAGTGCGGGTTCCCACCGCGATTGGCCTGACGAAGCCCGCGATCGTTTTCCCGCGATGGGTGATGCAGGAACTCTCCGTATCCGAACTGAATCAGATTTTTTTGCACGAACTCGCGCACCTGCGCCGTTGGGATGACTGGACCAATCTCGCGCAGCAGTTGGTACGTGCCGTATTCTTCTTCCATCCAGCCGTTTGGTGGATCGAAAACCAAGTCGCGCTCGAGCGCGAGATCGCTTGCGACGACGCTGTTCTCGCAGAAACTCCGAGTCCCAGAGCCTATGCGGAAACTCTCGCGCACTTGGCCGAGCGCAGCTTCCTGCAACGCAGCGTTGCACTGGCGCAGGCCGCATTGGGACGCATTCGCCAGACGTCGTCTCGCGTGGCACAAATATTGGATGTGAATCGCCCGAAACCGGGCGGCCGTGGCTGGAAGCCTGCTGTTTCACTCGTAGCAGGATTCGCCATCGCCTGCGCTATGGGCGGATCGAAGGCGCCCAGGCTGATCGGGTTCGAAGACGGTCACGCAACGAACTTTTCGGCCGCTGCCAACATCACACCGCCGCAAGATTTTCCGCAGGCCGCGCGCGCGACGCAAGCCAAGCTGACCGAAGAACCGACTCGCACAATGCTGAAAAAGCGTCAACCAGCGGCCGCATTCCATCCAGTGGTTTCGAAGCAGAAGCCGAATCGGCTGCTTCATCTGACCAGCGCGACAGGAACCGCAATCCCGTTCAGTGAGACCGTCTTCGTGCTGTTTCAAGGCGGAGATCAAAACTCTCCGGCCCAACAGGTCTACCAGTTCCAGATGTGGCGGGTCACCCTTCTCCGCTTCGTCCCCGAACCGGTCGGCCAGCAAACTCCGTCGAAGAAAACTTAGAGGAAATTGATCTGTGAGCAGAAGGGCGATCTTCAGATTCAACAACTAACGAATTAGTTTTAACAACTCTCGAAAGGAAATACCTCAAATGAACGCAGCAAAGTGGTGGAACGACAGCACAAAGAAATGGACGCGGCGCCTCGCCATGCCGGTGCTTGCACTGGCATTGATCGCCTCGTTCACAACCTATGAATTCGCAAAACCAGCCGCAGCCAGGGCCTCAGAAGCAGCTCCTGCTGCCGCGCCGCTCGACGCCGACAGCGTGGGCGCGCTGATGGCGCTCGACAAGGCAATGGAAACCTTGGCGGCGCGGGTTACTCCCGCCGTCGTCAACGTCACCGTCACCTCGCGCGCGAAGGCGGACAACGCGAGCCAGCAGATTCCGGAAGACATGCAGCAGTTCTTCGGCGGCCAGGGCGGCCCGTTTGGACAATTCTTTGGACCGCACATGCAGCAGCGCCAGGGCTCGCAGATCGAGCACGGCATGGGCAGCGGTGTCGTGATCTCGCCTGACGGATATATCGTCACGAACAACCACGTTGTCGATGGCGCCGTCGACATCCGCGTCACCACCAGCAATCGCCGCATCCTGAAAGCGAAGCTGATCGGCACCGATCCGCTGACCGATCTGGCCGTCATTAAAGTCGACGGAACGGATATGACCAGTGCTCCCTGGGGTGACTCCAAGGCCGTTCGTCCGGGACAAACCGTCCTGGCCTTTGGCAATCCATACGGATTTCGTTTCACCGTGACACGCGGAATCATTAGCGCATTGAACCGTGCGAATCCTGATCCCAGCGATCGCAGCAAGCCTGGCCAGTTCATTCAGACCGACGCGGCCATCAATCCCGGCAACTCCGGCGGCCCGCTGGTTGACGCTCGCGGCGAAGTAATCGGCATCAACACCTTCCTCGTCTCTCCTTCCGGAACTTTCTCCGGAATGGGATTCGCGATCCCGAGTCAGATCGTCCGCCCAACGGTCGAGACGCTGATTCGTGATGGCAAAGTCAGCCATGGCCATATCGGCATCGGCATCTCTGACGTCACGCCGGAGAACGCCAAGTTCTTCGACGACTCGAACGCGAGCGGCGCAGTCGTCACGCAAGTCGACGCCGATTCGCCCGGAGGAAAAGCCGGACTTCAGATCGGCGACGTGATCACTGAAATCGATGGTCAGAAGGTGACCGACGCCGGCGAGCTGCAGGTCGTCGTCGGACAGAAGCAGCCAGGTTCGAAGATCAACCTCACTGTCCTTCGCGAAGGCAAGACGACGAAGATCTCGGTTACGCTGGAAGCGCTTGGGAGCCGCACGGCCGACGATAAGTCCTCTTCGGGTGAAGGCCAGGGCAAGATGCGCTGGGGCGTCGGCCTCAGCAATCTGACTCCGGATATGCGGGATCAGCTGCAGGCTCCGCACGATATCCACGGTGCGGTGGTTGAGCAGGTGCAGCCCGGCAGCTCGGCCGACAATGCCGGACTGCAGCAAGGAGACATCATCCTCGAAGTGAATCGCCACAAGGTCCAATCCGCAAGCGACGTGCAGCAAGCACTGGCCAGCGTTCCCAAGGGCCAGGATGCACTCGTGCTGGTTTGGTCCAACGGCGGCAACTCCTTCCGTGTGTTGCACTCCCCCGAAGGCGCATAAACAGCGAGGCTTCGGGTAGTGCTCTGGGTGCCCCACTTCCGGCCGATTTTGCCGGAAGTGGGGATTTTTTTCTTCGTCATTCCGACGCCCGAGCGAAGCGAGGAACGGAGGAATCCGCTTTTCGTGTCGTAACATATTTATCTATGCCTCATTTGTTCGATCCCCTCAAGATTCGTGATCTCACCTTTTCCTAATCGCGTCTTCGTCTCTCCGATGTGCGAATACTCCAGCACCGACGGATTCGCCAATGACTGGCACCTCGTTCATCTCGGCAGCCGCGCCGTTGGCGGCGCTGCACTTGTCCTCACCGAAGCAACGGCCATTCTTCCCGAAGCTCGCATTAGTCCGCAGGATCTCGGCATCTGGAAAGACGATCACATCGAATTCCTATCCCGCATCACTCGATTCATTCAGGAACAAGGCAGTATCGCGGGGATGCAACTCGCGCACGCCGGCCGCAAAGCCAGCACCTGGCGGCCGTGGGACGGAAATGGCGCGCTCCCCGAAAGCGCTGGCGGATGGAAGAAAGTTGTCGCGCCCAGCGCTCTGCGTTTCGCGGACAACTATCCAATGCCGCAGGCACTCACGATCGACGGCATTCAAGAAGTGGTAGACGCTTTTGCCGCAGCTGCACAACGCGCCTGGCAGGCCGGATTTCGCGTGATCGAAATCCACGCCGCTCACGGATATCTGCTGCATGAGTTTCTCTCGCCCCTCAGCAATCGGCGCACGGACTCTTACGGTGGCTCGCTCGAGAACCGTGTCCGGATCGTCTGCGAAACCGTCGCCGCAGTCCGCAAAGTGTGGCCTGAGCGCGCGCCGCTGTTCGTGCGCATTTCCTCGACCGACTGGATCGATGGCGGCTGGGACATTCAGCAATCGGTCGAACTCGCGCGCAAGCTCAAGCCGCTGGGTGTCGATTTGATCGACTGCTCCTCCGGCGGCAACGCTGCGCAGGCGAAAATTCCCGTTGGGCCCGCGTATCAAACCCCATTCGCCGAACAAATCCGCCGCGAAGCCAGTATCCTGACCGGCGCAGTGGGAATGATCACTGCTCCGACGCAAGCCCAGGGAATCATCCGCGACGGAAAAGCCGACGCGGTGATCATGGCCCGCGAATTTCTGCGCGACCCCTACTGGCCGCTGCGAGCTGCCCGCGAACTGGGTCAGGCCATGTCGTGGCCCGTTCAATACCTCAGGGCCGGACCCGAAGGCTCGCCGGCCCGCGCAGCATCCAAGGCGGAATAAGCGCGCAACGCAGACGGGTGCCCCACCCTTGTCTCGGCGGTTTTGCGGAGACAGGGTGGGGATTTTGACCTCCTAACAATTCTGCTCGCCAGTCCGATCTAAATTTCACCCGCAAGGCCGGCACCCAACACCGTTCCTTCCTCGTAGTCGAAACAGACGGCGCGCCCCGGTCTGCGCTACGCCAGTAGCGTAGACAAAACATCCTCCTGGGTGCGCGGGCGCGCCCGTCCCATGCGGGAGGAGCGTTTATGAGTCCCAAGTTGTTTCTGGCTTTAACGGTCCTGCTAATGGTTGCCGGGCTGGTTGTCGTAAATCAGCGCGATGCGCACGCCGGAGAAGTAACCCCCACTCCGGGGTACAAAGTCCTCGATCCCATTCGCCACGGCAATCTCACGGTATTCCCTGTCGTCGCCGCGAAAAGTTATCCCACCAGCGAATTTCTCACTCTGGATGAAGGCCTGCGCTCCGGCGATGTTGTGGTCAGCGAAGCCGGCAGCGTACAAGGACTTATGCGCCGGCACACCACCGCCGCGATCCGTCACGACGGCGCCGAAGTCAATCGCCTCGTACTCGTCAACAACTCCAAGCGTCCGCTTCTTCTGCTCGCTGGCGAGATCGTCAGCGGCGGGAAGCAGGATCGCGTTATCGGAAAGGATCGCATCGTTCCCGCGGAGAGCGACCCCATCGATCTGAGCGTCTTCTGTGTCGAGCCCGGACGCTGGGTTGCTACCAGCGAACACTTCGGAGCTTCTGAAGCGATGTACGGTGGCGGCGTTGCGGGCTCTGTCCACGGCGCCCCAGCCCCGCCTCCGATGGCAATCATGGCGCAGCCGTCAGTTCGCTCCAAGGCTATGGCGGACAAAGATCAGCACGCCGTTTGGGACGCAGTCACTGCCCAGAAGGAGCAGGTCACCGTTCAGGTCACTGCCTCTGCGCCTACCCTGAACACCGAAATGTCGCAGACTACCTCGTATGCGAAGCTGAATGAAAATGCCGAGGTGAAAAAGAAGGTCGATGCGATTGCCAAGCCTATCGAGCAAAACTACCAAAGCCTCATGCATCAATTGCGCGATCGCAATGCCGTTGGCGTTGTCGTCGCGGTGAACGGCCGCATCATCTGGGCGGACGTCTTTGCCAGCACAGATCTGCTCACGAAATATTGGCCGAAGTTGGTGCGCTCCTACGCTTCTGAGGCCGTCGTCACGCGTGCCAAAGCAATGGAAGTCAACATGGATCAGGCTCAGGCCTTCCTCGCAGACATGGACGGCCGCAAGGAGACGATTGAGAGCGAGCCCGGAATCTACCGTCATACTGAGGTGTCAGGCGACGGATTCAAGGCCTTCTCGCTGACATCTCTCCTGCCGAAAACAGGCTTCGACGTCCACGTCGCAAAAATGGCAGATTAAGGAAACAGTGGCTAGTGATTAGTGGTCAGCGAAGGAAATGATCTTGACCGCACCGTAGAGACGTACCTTGGGACGTTTCTACCTGCGGCCGCCGACAAGCTGTGCATTGTGAGAGAAAGCCGGCGCAACCATGGAAGAGCGGCCCTTCAAGGGCCGAGTCAAAGATGTAAAAGGGGAAACGGTCGTTAGCGCAGCGCGGACTATTCGCCCTGCCTCGCATACCACGCACGCCATGCCGACGAATCATTCCCAAATCGCTGATGCGTAATGTCTCCGAGCGCCTGAAACGCCCATCCGTGCGTTTGCGCGTCGAGTGACGGATCATCCGTGTACGCCAATAATTGCGGGATCGCGCTAAACCGCTGCTCCGGCGTAAACATTCCCGACTCCGCCAGGCCGCAGGCCGCCCTCTCGCGCACCACTGCCGACGGATCGTCGTGCATCACCTTCAACAGAGGCTGAATCGTTGAATCGCTTCCGGCCAGCGCCAGTCCTTCTACCGCCCATTGCCGCGAAGCCACGTCTGCATCCGACAAATGCTCGATCAGAACGCCAACCCCGCGTTCCGTCTCCACACCGCGGTTCGCCATCAAGCCGAGCGCCCACAACGCCCAAATCTTTTGCGCATGATCCGGCGAGTCGACCTGTTTCAGCACATGCTCAAGGCTCGCCGAGTTCTTCGCGAGCCCATATGCCGCAAGTTCCACTTCGATGCCAGACTCCCGCACTCGCATGTCGTCGGAATTCAGTGCGGCCGTCGTCAGAGTAGCGATCTGCGAATTCCACTGCACCTGTCCTTGCCAGCGATTCACTCGCGACGAAATCTGCTCGGACGCTCCCTCCGAATGCGCAACTGCCATCTCCAGCAAAGTTTCCGCTTGCTTCTGCGGCTCGAGACGATCCAGTTGTCGCGCGTCTTTTGCCGAACGGAGCACGCCCTCGTGGCTGGAGAAAAAGTTGTCGAATTCCGGCCACACCGGATTTCCTTTGCTCACCGCGCCCCACACCAGCGCTCCAAGGATTCCAGCAACGATGGCGACCAGATGCACCGGCTGCATTCCAGTTCCGCGAGGAGTCCTCTGAATCGGATCTACGCCTGTCGCAGAAATGTCCGATCCCGGCCCCAGCGTTCCGTAGTCCGGAGCCGGCTGCATTCGCGGATCGGCGACGGGAGAGGCATTCCCATTTCCTGTCGAAAGTGCCTGGTTTCCCTGCATACAAAGAAGTCTAGGCGGATGCCCGAAATAGGGTAAAGTTACTTCGGTTCGATGCTGCAAGGTGATGCCGCGCAAACGGGAAGGGGCCCCGGCGCGCCGGCAATCGCCCAACTCCAAGGAGGAAGTCATGAGTTCGAAGTTCCGATGGTGGATGCCGATTCTCAGCCTGTCCCTTGCGGCCGTGTCCTTGGCCGCGGCTGGTCCGGGATATCACGTAACAACAACTTACAAAGCGGGCGGCGAGGGCGGCTGGGATTACCTCACCGTCGATGCCAACGCGCGCCGTCTTTACATCTCTCGCGGCACCCACGTGATGGTGCTCGACACCGACTCCGGCAAGTCGGTCGGCGATATTGCCGACACACCCGGCGTTCACGGCATCGCCCTCGCTCCCGACCTTGGACGCGGTTTCACCAGCAACGGCCGCGAAGGCACGGTCACGATTTTCGACATCAAGACCCTCGCCGCCATCGGCAGCAAAGTGAAAGCCGGCGACAATCCTGACGCTATCCTTTACGACCCGGCCACCAAGCGCGTCTTCACTTTCAACGGACGCAGCCAGGATTCCACCGCCATCGACGCCACCAGCGGCAAAGTCCTCGGCACCATCAAACTCGACGGCAAGCCCGAGTTCGCCGCCAGCGATGCCAAGGGAGAAATCTTCGTCAACATCGAGGACAAGAGTGAATTGGTCGCGATCGATCCCGCCAAGCTCGAAGTGAAGTCCAAGTGGCCGCTCGCTCCCTGCACGGAGCCCAGCGGACTCTCCATCGATCGTAAACACCGCCGTCTCTTCGTCGGTTGCGATAACAAGATGATGGCGGTCGTCGACGCCGACAGCGGCAGAGTCCTCGCCACTCCCGCGATCGGCGAAGGCGTGGACGCCACCACCTTCGACGACGAGACTGGACTGGCGTTCGCCTCCTGCGGTCAAGATGCGGTTCTCACCGTCGTGAAAGAGGAATCGCCCGACAAGTTCAGCGTTGCGGAGAATGTTCCCACCAAACAAGGTGCCCGGACTCTGGCCCTCGACGCGAAAACGCACAACGTCTTCGTCGTGACCGCCGACTTCGGTCCCCCTCCGGCTCCCACAACCGATAGCCCCCACCCGCGCCGTTCAATCCTGCCGGACAGCTTCGTGGTTCTAGTGGTAGGAAAGTAAATCCGAGGCTCGTCTCAGGGGGGTGCCCCACTCTTGTCAAGTTTTAGGCGACAGGGTGGGGATGTTGACTTCGTAATTCTCGGTCGAGACGCACCCAACCGTTGGGTCGCGCAGGCATAATGAACCGCTTCAGGCTGGGCGCGAGTTCACCTACACTAGACCCCGTATGCCCAACGCAAACCCGACCAGCTACAATGGTCAGTTCGCCCGCATTCCATGACGAACGACTAACGACGAGCGACCAACGACTGCATGACCATGAAAGTCCGTAAAGCAGTATTTCCCGCCGCCGGCTTGGGCACGCGTTTCTTGCCCGCCACCAAAGCCCAACCCAAAGAGATGCTTCCCGTCGTCGACAAGCCGATCATTCAGTACGGCGTCGAAGAGGCCATGGCTTCCGGTTGTGACCAGATCCTTATCATCACCGGCCGCGGCAAGCAGGCCATCGAAGACCACTTCGATGTCAGCTACGAACTGGAAAAGATGCTCGAGGAACGCAAGAAGACCGACCTGCTCAAGATCGTCCGCAACATTTCCGACATGATGCACGTCGCCTATGTCCGCCAGAAGGAAGCGCTCGGACTCGGCCACGCCGTCCTGATGGCGCGGGAACTCGTCGGCAACGAGCCTTTCGCCGTCCTCCTCGCGGACGACGTCATCGACAGCCCCGTCCCCTGCCTCAAGCAGATGGTCAACGTCTTCGACGAGAAGCAATGCAGCGTGATCGCCGCGCAAGTCGTCGAAGGCAAAATGATCTCCTCCTACGGTGTCTTCGACGCTCAGCCCGTCACCGGATTCAATGGCCGGCTCTTCGAGATCCGCAACATGGTCGAGAAACCGAAGCCGGAAGAAGCTCCCTCGAATCTCGCCATCATCGGCCGCTACATCCTGACTCCTGCCATTTTCGATTGCCTTGCCAAAACTCCAACCGGAGCCGGCGGAGAGCTCCAGCTCACAGACGGGATGCGCATGCTGCTCAAGCAGGAAAAAATGTACGCCTACGTCTACGAAGGCCGCCGCTACGATACCGGCGACAAGCTCGGCTTTTTGAAAGCCACGGTCGAATTCGCCCTCAAGCGCAGCGATCTGGGCGGTCCATTCCGCGAGTATTTGAAGGAATTGAAGCTGTAAGGCGACCGCCTCCCACGCTTCGGTACCCAATCAATAAACTATGTTTTGTTGTGAACCGTACCCGTCCGGGATACTCTCGTATTCACTCCCTGTTTAAAATCTCAACCTCTGACGCAAGCTCGGAGGACACACAGGTGGCATGGGTAAGCGCAGCGAGCCCCGCTTGGAAGTCCAGGTCCCGGTGCGCATCTTTGGCACCGACAGCACAGGCTCGGCCTTTTCCCAGAAAGTCATTACCGCGAATATCAGCCGCCTCGGCGTCGAACTGGCGGAAGTCGAAGCGAAGCTCGTCGTAGACGAGATCATCGGCCTCACCTATGCCACCAAGCGGGTTCACTTCCGCGTTAAATGGATCGGCGCCCCCGGCACTCCAAAAGCCGGCCACGTTGGATTGCTGAACATCGCGCCGGAGAAGCCTCTATGGGATTTTCCGCTTCCCGCCGCCGCTTCCGATAATCACCAGCCCGGACTCGTGGAGAAACGCAAGCATCCCCGTTTCCGCTGTCAGAATTCGGTGGAGATTCACATCGACAATGGCGCGTCCTACTGGGGAACGGTCGCGGACCTCAGTCTTGGGGGATGTTACGTGGAAATGCCAATCCCGTTGCAGCTCGGAACCAGGCTGAAAATTGGAATCTGGATCGCACAGGCCAAGGTGGCGGCCCAGGGAGAGGTTGCCCACAGAACACCGGGTCTCGGGGTCGGCATCCGCTTCAAGCAGATTTCCGATCAGGACCTCGAAGTGATCAATCTGTTTCTCGGCAAACTCGCCCCATTCGCCCGCAAGCCGCTGATGCGGACAAACTGAATTCAAGTCGCGTCGGCCGCCGTCGGCCGTCCGGCGAGCGAAACAAGCCGCGCGAAATCGGTCCCAAACGCGGGTGCCCCACCCTTCTCGCAGGTTTTTGCGAGAGGGTGGGGCTTTGACTCCACAAAGCGACAGCCTCAAGTTACGAGTTCTTCAGCTTCTTCGACTTCTCCTCGACTCCGCGCGCCAGCTTCTCTTTATGCGCGTGAAGCTTCTTCGCCATCGACGCATCCGCCAGTGCAATCATCTGCGCTGCCAGAATCCCGGCGTTCGTCGCTCCCGGCTTGCCGATCGCAACTGTCGCTACCGGAATCCCTGCCGGCATCTGCACGGTCGAGAGCAACGAATCCATCCCGTTCAGCGAAGTCGAAGGAATCGGCACTCCGATCACAGGCAAGATCGTATGCGCCGCGATCACGCCCGCCAGGTGCGCCGCTCCGCCCGCGCCCGCGATGATCACCCGGATCCCGCGATCGGCCGCCTTTTTCGCGAAATCTGCGGACCTGTCTGGCGACCGGTGTGCCGATGTCACATCAATCTCATAGGCGATCCCGAAATCATCGAGAGCTTTCCCCGCCTCTCGCATAATTTCCAAGTCCGAATCACTCCCCATCACAATCGAAACCAGTGGATTGCTCATTGTCCTCTCTCAAAGTACTAGTTGCTTGCCTGTCATCCTTCTCGAAGTAACGAACCAAAGCACGACGATCGCACAGACTTCTCGAAACGTTGAATCCTTGAAACTCTGAAACCTGCTTTACCTCTTCAGCGCCCGCGCCCCAATATCCTTACGGTAATGCGCTCCATCAAACGTGATCTTCGCGCAAGCCTCGTAGGCTCGATCAACGGCGGTCTGCAAGTTCGCAGCCCGCGCGGTCACTCCGAGCACCCGCCCCCCGGCAGAGTAATAGTTCCCGTCGCGCTTCGATGTCCCGGCATGAAACACTTTCACCCCCTCCAGCGCGGACGCTTCATCGAGACCGTCAATGCGCTTCCCCACCTCATACGTCCCCGGATATCCGCCCGACGACATCACCACGCAGACCGACGGATCCTGCGACCACTTGAAATCTCCTTCGCTCAAGCGCCCCTGAATCGACGCCTCCAGGGCCTCGACTAAATCGCTCTCCAGCCGCATCAGGATGGGCTGCGTCTCGGGATCTCCAAACCTGCAATTGAACTCCAGCACCATCGGACCACGCGCCGTCATCATCAGACCGCAATACAACACACCCTTGAACTCCGTCCCTTCCGCCTTCATCCCCGCCACCACCGGCCGCGCAATATGATTCACCAGCCAGTCGCGCATCCCCGCATCCACCAGGTCTGCTGTCGAGTACGCTCCCATGCCTCCGGTATTCGGCCCCGTGTCGCCGTCTCCCACGCGTTTATGATCCTGCGCCGCCACCAACGGCGCCACGCGCTCGCCGTCGCTGAAGAGCAGAAAGGAAAGCTCATCGCCCTTCAGGCACTCTTCCAGCACAACTCGTGCTCCGGCCTCGCCGAGCATGCGCCCGCTGAGCATCTCCGCGGCCACGCTTGCGGCCTCTTCCTTGCTCTTGGCAATCACCACGCCCTTGCCCGCTGCCAGTCCATCGGCCTTGACCACGACCGGGAGATGAAAGTGTCCGAGCGCTGCCCGTACCTGCTCGATTGAATCGCAAATGGCAAACGGAGCAGTGGGGATGTGATGCCGCTGCAGGAATTCCTTGGCGAAGCTCTTGCTCGACTCCAGTTGCGCTGCCGCGCGTGTCGGACCGAACACGGGCCAATCACGGCGGTTAAACTCATCCACCACGCCCAGTGTCAACGGCAGTTCCGGCCCAACCACTGTCAGATCCGGCTGCAACCGCACCGCCAGCTCAGTGATCGCATCCAGGCTCTTCAGATCGCCGGGCACGCACTCCGCTTCATCCGCAATGCCGCCGTTGCCCGGCATGCAATAGAGCTGGGAAACGCGCGGCGACTGGCGCAGCTTCCACACCAATGCGTGCTCGCGCCCGCCACCACCTAAGACAAGAACTTTCATAATTTCAGCGAAAATCAGGTTAGGGGTTGAAGAGGAAAGCTGTCAAACACGCAAGGTTGGCAGCAACAGCAAAAGATGCTGCGTCATCCTGAGCGGAGCCGCTTTTCAGGCGGAGCGAAGGATCTCGCGAGTACAAAGAGGCGCCCTTAGCGCCGATAAGCGCTCCTCGCCGACCGTCACTTCAAATACGCCCTCACCAGAGAAATCAGGTCCTCGGTCAACTCTTCTGGAGAGTCGGGCCCACGCTCCGGATGCGTGATGTGCAGACGGATATGGTCTTCCAGGATTTCGGCCATCAGGCTGTTCACCCCCCCGCGAATAGCCGCCAGCAGCATCAGAATATCGGCACACTCGTCTCCGTCTGTGACCGCACGCTCTACTGCCCCGATTTGCCCGCCCAGACGCTTGATGCGCGAAAACAGCTTCTGCTTCTCTTTCGAGATTTCCGGCAGTTTATCCTTCATGCCTTTCCCCATTTACTCCGCATTTTCTTCTTGACAGATACCCTAGGGGGGTATGATATATACCATTTTAGATGAAGCTGGTCTCCGCGAAAATAAAAATGGGAGGACGTTATGAATACTAGCAGTAGCTGCGAGCCTCCGGAGACTTTCAACGATTCTCAAAGTGTGGAAGCAGTGGACGCGGCCCGATAGCTCATTCTCCGCAATCGACTCACTTTTGCTCTTCCGCTCCCGGCCATTTAGCCTTTAACTCCGGCGTCCCGAATTTACAGACGCCGTGAGCCGCGCGGGATCGCTGGAGTAACAGTCCTTTAACCGAAGCGGTGTAAGGTAATGCGCTTATTCTGTGGGTCTAACTAGAACGCCGTCGCACCGCGGGCTTCCGGAGCTATTGTGTTTTATCGTATTGTGAAGTTAACTATAGTTAATCATCGCATATGCATTGCAGTTAATGAGTGAGCATTGGAATCGTAAACGAAACCTTGTGAAGTCAGGCCGTAGAGCGTGACTGGAGTCACGCTGGCACGTGACGGACGCTACAGAGTCGGTCGGCGGGCCGAACTACGGTGAGGGCATGGAATTGAAATTGAAATTCATTTTCAATATGGAAAAGGCCCCGGCCCGCGGTCTCCGCCTTGCGCTCGCCCTCATCCTGGCGCTTGCCTTCGCCCTGCCTGCCCGCGCACAGCAGCCCGCATCCTCGCCGCCGCAACCGCCGCAGGACGCCCCGAAATCCGCGGCTGCTGTCGACGCCGATCCCCCCAGTGCGCCCGATGACACGGCCGAGACCATGCTGCCCCATTTCAAAGACACGCGCTTCTGGCTTTCAGGCCAGGCCAACTTCATCTTCCAGACGCACCCGGATTTCCCCGCTCTCTACAGCGGCACGCACAGTTTGGGCCCGAACTACGAAAAGGCCACGTCGCGTGTCATGACCCTCTACACCGGCGTCCGCCTCAACAATTCCACCGAATTTCTAGTGGACCTCGAAGAGGCCGGAGGCGCAGCCCTCAGCCTCGGTTTCGGCCTCGCCGGCAACACCGATCTCGATATCGTCCGCAATCCGTCGCTGAGCAAAGCTCCATATCTCGGACGCGGCATGTTCCACAAAGTCTTCGCGCTCAGCGACGATAAAGTCGAAAATCAGCGCAATTACTTCTCGCTCTTCGAAGAGTTGCCGCGCCGCCGTCTCGAATTCCGCTTCGGCAAGTTCAGTATGCCCGACTTCTTCGACGTCAATTCGGTCGGCTCCGACACGCATCTCCAGTTCATCAACTGGACCACCGACAATAACGGCGCCTGGGACTACGCCGCCGATACGCGCGGCTACACCGTCGGCGCCGTCCTCGACTTCGAAGACCGCAACTGGGGATTTCGTTTCGCGGAAGGCTTGATGCCCAAAATCGCCAACGGCATCGATCTCGTCTGGAAACCCTGGCAGGTCCACGCCGAAAATTTCGAATACGAATTGCGTCACGGCGTCATCCCGAAGAAGTCCGGCGTCGTCCGTGTTCTCGCTTATACCAACTCCGCCAATATGGGCCTCTATCGCGATCAGGTCATCAAGGCCGCCGAAGACGGCACCGCGCCCAACATCACCGACCATCCCTGGCAAATCACGCGCAAGTACGGCTTCGGACTGAACATGGAACAGAATCTCTCGAAGTATTTAACCGCTTTCGCTCGCGTCGGATGGGACAACGGCAAGACGGAATCCTTCGCCTATACAGAAGTCGATCAAACGATCGCCGAAGGTGTGGGCGCCAATGGAGCCTGGTGGCATCGCAAGCAGGACCGGGCCGGCATTGCATTCGTCAGCAACGGAATCAAGAAGGACCATCAGAACTATCTCGCCGACGGAGGCCTTGGTTTCCTGCTCGGTGACGGCCATCTCAACTACGGCCGCGAAAATATCTTCGAGTCCTACTACACCGTCCACGTCTGGCGCGGAATCTACGTCGCTCAAGGAGTGCAGCACATTAACAATCCCGGCTACAACCGCGACCGCGGACCCGTCGTCGTCCCCTCCTTCCGCGCCCATGTGGAGTTCTAGAAGCAGGGCTCCGGGCCCTCCGGACTACACAGTTCTCTGTATTTCGGCACCGAATTCGTTCGTGAGTTAATTACGAAGGGCGTGACACAATCGCGAAAGGGCAGGGAGCGGCGCGCGACCGTTCTATTTTGGACCGACTTGCATGCCGCCTCGAATCCTGATCGCAGACGATAACCCGGTTGTCCGGACGACCCTCCGCCATTTGCTCGAAAGCCTCAATCACTCCGAGATTATCGAGGCGGCGGACGGCGAGGAAGCGGTTTCTCTAGCCCTCGAGTTCCAGCCGGATCTCGCGATTCTCGATTTGGCGATGCCCCGCGTTGACGGCCTCACAGCCGCCCGGAAAATCTCCCTGGCTCTGCCTTCGCTTCCGATCGTGATGTACACCATGCATTTCTCTCCCCACCTCGAGGTTGAGGTTCTGAAATACGGCGTCCGCAAGTTGGTTTCGAAGTCGCAGAGCAGCGTTCTGGTTTCAACCGTTCAGGAATTGCTGGCTGCGCAAGCCTCTGCGCCGCAGCCTCCACCCACCGTCTTGCCTGTCGTTTCGCTCGAAGGCGCTTCTACCGCCGAGCCACCCGCAACCCCTCCCTCCGACGTCCCCGCCGCGACGCCAGAAGCACCGCAGGAAGATCCTCCTCCCGATCCAAACGCTAGCCTGATCCGCCGACCACCAATTCCGCCTCATAATTCGCCGATTCGGAGTGCGCCGAAGCTCAAAAAACCCGCGGCATTACGCGCCCACAGGCTGCGGCTTCGCCGCCAGCAACTGCCGCAACACATACTGCAGAATGCCGCCGTTGGCGTAGTAGAGCGCTTCCTGCGGAGTATCGATGCGCACGACCGCGTCGAACTCCGTCGTCGTCCCGCCCGCTGTAGCACGAACCTTAACCGTGCGGCCGGCGGCGAAGTGATCGACCACGTCGCGGATGCCGCTGATCTCGAACACTTCTTCGCCCGTCAGCTTGAGCGATTCGGCGTTCTGACCTGCCGGGAACTGCAGCGGCAGAATGCCCATGCCGACGAGGTTCGAGCGGTGGATGCGTTCGTAGCTTTCGGCGATCACGGCGCGGACGCCCAGCAGCGCTGGGCCTTTCGCGGCCCAGTCGCGGGACGAGCCCGATCCGTATTCCTTGCCGGCCAGAATCACGAGCGGCTGTGCCGTCGGCGCGATATTTTTCCGAAGCGTCGAAGATCGACATCTCGGTATTCGTCGGCAGGTGGCGCGTGAATCCGCCTTCGGTCTGGACGAGTTTGTTCCGCAGACGCACGTTCGCAAACGTTCCGCGCACCATCACTTCATGATTGCCGCGGCGCGATCCGTAGGAATTGAAGTCCCCTGGCTTCACGCCATGCTCCTGCAAATATTTTCCGGCCGGGCCGTCTTTCTTGATCGAGCCCGCGGGAGAGATGTGGTCGGTGGTCACGCTGTCGCCGAGAACCGCCAGCACGCGCGCGTTTGTAATTTCCTGTACCGGCGTGGGCTTGACGGCCATGTCATCGAAGTACGGCGCGCGGCGGATGTAGGTCGAATCGCCCTCCCACGCATAGGTTTCGCCCTTGGGCACGGCAAGGCCGCGCCAGCGCTCGTCTCCCTGAAACACTTCGCTATAGGATTTCGCAAACATCTCAGAGGTGATCGACTGCGACATAGCCTCGTCGATTTCGCGTGAGGTCGGCCAGATGTCGGCAAGGTACACGGGCTGTCCATCTTTGCCCTTGCCGAGCGGGTCTTTGCGCAGGTCGGTGTCGATGCGCCCAGCCAGCGCGAACGCGACGACCAGCGGCGGCGACATCAGATAATTCGCGCGCACTTCGGAGTTAATGCGGCCTTCGAAATTGCGGTTCCCGGACAGAACAGAGGCGACCACCAATTCCTTGTCGTCGATCGCCTGTGAGACTTCCGTGGGCAGCGGACCGGAGTTGCCGATGCACGTCGTGCATCCGTAGCCCACGAGATGAAACTTCAGCTTCTCCAGATACGCAAGCAGCCCGGCTTTCTCGAGATAATCGCGAACGACTTTCGATCCGGGAGCCAGCGAAGTCTTCACATACGGAGGAACGGTGAGACCTTTCTCAACCGCTTTCTTAGCGAGAAGTCCGGCGCCAATCAGCACAGAAGGATTCGAAGTGTTGGTACACGAAGTGATGGCGGCGATCACGACGCTGCCGTGCTTCAGAGAATCTTTGACCGATACAGGCACATGCTCGTGAACGTTCGGATCTTCTACGCCGATGGCAGTGGGACTTCCGCCTTCCTGCTCCCAGCGCTCCTTGTTGGCGACTGCAGCAGGAGTCGGAGTCTTCGCGGCAGACTTCGGCTTGATCAGCGAAGGCAGCGCCTTTTGAAATGATTCTCCGGCTTGCGCCAGCACGACGCGGTCCTGCGGGCGCTTCGGACCGGCCAGAGACGGTTCCACGGTCGCAAGATCAAGCGAGAGCAGCTCGGAGTATTCGGCCTCGGGAGTTTTATCGTCGTGAAATAATCCCTGCTCGCGGCTGTAAGCTTCGACGAGAGCGATCTGCTCTGCACTGCGCCCGGTGAGCTGCAGGTATTTCAGAGTCTCTTTATCAATCGGGAAAATTCCGCAAGTCGCTCCGTACTCCGGAGACATATTCGCAATAGTCGCGCGATCCGCGAGCGACAAGTCGCGCAGCCCGGGACCGTAGTACTCGACAAATTTTCCGACCACGCCATGCTTGCGCAGCATTTCGGTGATGGTAAGAACGAGATCGGTTGCAGTCGCCCCTTCACGCAAGCGTCCCGTCAACTTCACTCCCACCACCAGCGGAATCAGCATGGAGACAGGCTGCCCGAGCATCGCAGCTTCGGCCTCAATCCCCCCCACGCCCCACCCCAAAACTCCCAACCCATTGACCATAGTACTGTGGCTGTCGGTGCCTACCAGTGTGTCGGGGTAGGCTACGCGCTTGCCGGGAGATTCGTGGACGAAGACTACGCGTGCGAGATATTCGAGGTTGACCTGATGGACGATGCCGGTGTCGGGCGGGACGATGGCGAGATTGCGGAATCCGGTTTGGCCCCAGCGGAGGAACGAGTAACGCTCCTTGTTGCGCTGGAATTCGAGGAGAGCATTCATCTCCAGAGCGTTGGCGGTGCCGAATTCGTCGACCTGCACGGAGTGATCGATGACCAGTTCGACTGGTTGCAGAGGATTGATCAGGGTGGCGTCTCCGCCGAGCTGCTTCATGGCGTCGCGCATGGCCGCGAGATCGACGACGCAGGGGACGCCAGTGAAATCCTGCAGCAAGACGCGGCTGGGAGTGAAGGCAATTTCTTTTTCGGGCTTCGACTTGCTGTTCCAGGCAGCAATGGCGCGCACTTCCTCTTTTGTGACATTGCGCCCGTCTTCGGTGCGGAGCAGGTTCTCGAGCAGGATGCGGAGCGAGAACGGCAGGTGCCTGGTGGAGATGCCCTGCTTGTCGAGCGCGTCGAGGCGGTAGATTTCGTATTCTTTGCTGCCGACTTTGAGGCTGGATTTGCTTCCGAAACTATTCACAGACATGATGGCCATCCTTGGCGGGACAGTTGCGCGCAGCGGCGCGCGGCAGATTTAGATTGCAAACTATATAGTGTAATTCGTTCCATAAGAAATGCGTAGCTGCGCATACAGCGACGGGATCTAAATTGATTTACCAGCTAAGGGTATGAAGGTGCACGAAGGAGAATCCTTAACTCATTGGGCGTGATGAACGGCCGCGAAAATCGCCACTTCCGGCAACGCCGGCCGGAAATGGGGCACCCGGAAATAGACCTTGCGTTACAATCTGGTCAAGGTTGGATTGGTTATGAAACTTCACTACGTTTTGATCTTCGCAGCGGTGTTGGCCATCGGCTGCGCCGTTCCCGCATACTCGCAGCCGGCGCCAAACGGTGACGCGCAGGCTCGCGCCGACGCGAAAGCGAACCGCAAACAGGCGAAGGCACAGAAAAAGTACGCCAAGGCGCAGAAAAAAGCCGAGAAGAAAATGCTGAAGACGGAACGCAAGAACAGCTATCGATATCCGACACGTTCCAACTGAGCCACGCAGCGCTCAGACGCGGCCAACGGAATCATCAAAACTCCACTTGTGATGGGAACGCGATCGTGCGTTTCTTATTTCGCGCGAAGGAGCAAGACCGGCACGCTGATCCGGTGCTGGACGCGGGTAGCCGTCGCACCGAGAAACAGGTCGCCGAGGAAACGGTGCCCGTGGGTACTCATTGCCACCAAATCACATCCTTTGTTCTCGACCCATTTGACAATTTGCTCGGCAGGTTCGCCATAGGCGAGTTCGGCGTCGGTCGGAATCCCGGAGGCTTGAAACTCCGCCTGGACCCGATGGAGATAAGCAGTATCTTCGGTGATCTCGGGACTCACAGCGTCTGGACCATAGGTTCTGGCAGCCCATCCGTCGGCGACATGAAGCAACACCAGCCGGCTGTGAGCGAACTTGGCGAGCTGCTTTACGTGTTCAATGATGGCGCGGTCGGTGGAAGTGCCGTCGAGCGTCACCAGAATCGTGTCGTACATGGGGCTTGTCCATCTCCTAAAATGTTTATCGGCCAATGATCAGTTGCCAAGCAGTCTTCACGGAGTCAGGCAGGCCGTAAATATCCATGCAAGTGATCAGGATAGCGCTGGCCCAACCGGCTGCCAGCAAGAAGCTGCCGTTCCGCCAGTTCCCCATCCGCTTGCGGGAGCTGGTGAATTGCAGCAGTGGGAACATTGCGAAAGGCAGTTGCAGCGCCAATACTACCTGGCTCAGCGTGAGCAGATCAGTGACGCTGCTGTCGCCTCGCAGGCCGATGATCAGAACCGCCGGCAGGATGGCGAGGGAGCGGGTGATGAGCCTTCGCACCCAGGGCTTGATGCCGCCAGTGCATGAAGCCTTCCATCACGACCTGGCCCGCCAGCGTGCCGGTGATGGTGCTGCTTTGACCGGCAGCCAGCAAGGCAACCGCGAACAAGGTGCTGGCGAATGCGGTGCCCAGTAACGGAGCCAGCGTCAGATAGGCAACACGAATCCAGTCGCTGTCGGGACTGAAGGCGACGTAGTGTCCGCCCGACACTGCCACACCGCTCTTGCCGAAAAATACTGTCGCAGCAAGAACCAGAATCGCGGCGTTCACAAAGAAGGCAACCGTGAGCGCAACGGTGGAGTCGAGGGTGTTGAACTGCAAGGCACGTCGGATCGATGAATCATCTTTCTGCAAGCGCCGGCTTTGGACCAGAGCGGAATGAAGATAAAGATTGTGCGGCATCACCGTGGCGCCGATGATCCCGATGGCCACGTAAAGCATGCCAGCCTGGCGAAAATGCGGCGTTAGAAATGCGTGACCCAATTCCAGAAAACTAGGCTGCGTCTGAGGAAGAACGAAGATCTCGATAAAGTAGCACCCGGCGATGGTTGCGACCAGCAACAAGACGACCGCTTCGATGGTGCGCATGCCGAAGCGCTGGAGGCCGAGAAGCAGAAGCACGTCCAGGCCGGTGATGATCACTGCCCATAGCAAAGGAATGTGGAATAGCAGGTTGAGAGCGACGGCGCTGCCCAGAACTTCCGCCAGATCGCAGGCTCCAATTGCCACTTCACTGAGCAGCCAGTTCGGCCAGCGTGTCCAGCGGGGATACCAATCGCGGCAGCACTGGGCGAGATCCTTTCCGGTGACGACTCCCAGGCGGGCAGAAATCACCTGCATAAAGATGGCCATCAAACTCGCGAGGCCAACTACCCACAAGAGCCCGTACTTGAACTGAGCGCCGCCCTGGAGATCGGTTCCCCAATTTCCGGGGTCCATGTAGCCGACGCTGACAAGAATGGCAGGCCCGACGAAGGCGCGCCAGTGTTCCCAGAAACTGGCCTCATGATGCGGGACTTCGACGGAGCCGTGCACGTTTTCCAGCGACAAATGGTTGTCGGCGGTGCTGATTTTCCCGGAGACAGAGAAGGCTGGGCTGCCGGGTTCTTCACGATTGCTCATTCAAATCAGGTCCCCAAACCTGCTTTCCAGATTGGACTGGGCCTTAACAACTATACAGCACAATTGGTTAACTATAGTTAACTATACCAGGAAGTCTGTTCATTGACTGACCAGATGGGGAGTCTCGCAAATCCAGAGTCAGCGGCTTAAGGACAGTACGGTCGAAATCCCCGCCCTCTCGCACAAAACGCGACAAGGGTGGGGCACCCGAAGGATCAAGCAAGAACGGACTAGGTTCGAGTTGTGCTGCGGAGCTGCCAGAGGGCGATGATGCCGAGGACCATGAGATTGGGAAACAGCAGCGGGGCCATAGGAGGGGCGCCGTAGATGAAGTTGTCGAAGGCATGCACGGACGGGCCGCGAAGATTTCCGGCGGCGTGCAGGATGAATCCCCACAGGCCCACTCCAGCCTCCAACAGCAAAACCGCCGCGCAAAGGTCGATGTATTGCCGGGTGACGCGCACGACGAGCGGTACCGCCATGAATCCGATTGCGATGGCACTGGCATAGACGGGAACCCACTCGAGAGGATTGAAAAATCCGTTGCCGGCATGGTCGGCGAGGCTGAAGATGAAATTTCCGAGGAACCCGCCGAGGGCGAGCAGTAACACCCATTGCGCCCATTCTTCCGTGTCGGAGTCCACCATGCGATTCATGATGAGCAGGAATCCGAGGCCCGTGTAGGCCAGGGGCGCGGCGAAGGGCGCCGAGTAGGTCAGACTCCGCAGAGTACGCTCGTAAAAGAAATGGCTTTGGAGATGAAGAACGACGCCGGTGAGACCTACGAGAACGGCGAGCCATCCGACCAGATAGCCGAGATCTTTCCAGGCGGCAGGCCAGCGGTTACGGGCAGCGAGGGCGACGAGCAGAACGACTGGCGCAGAAGCCGAGAAGAACAGAGGAATGTACTCCGCCTGATTGCGGAACTGGTTGACGGAGTGCGCTAGGAAGATGTCGAAGGTGAGGAAGCCGACGTTCGCGATCACGAACACTTCGATCCAAAGCTGAGGACGAAGCCACCAGCGGGGAACGGCGCTCGGCACGGGATCCTGCGCTTCGCCTGAAGTGCGGCTCCGCTCAGGATGACTCCCAGTTGGATTGGAGGAGCTAAGACTCATTCCAGTGGCTCTCACTTTGCTTTGCCGTGCTCCTTGCGCAGCGCGGCGGCCATGGATTGAAGTTCTACGGTCTTTTGCAGCATGGGATAGTTGCCGTGCCACTGGACGAAGTCGGCGCCTCCCATGAAAGCTCCGTGTTTGCTGGTGCGTCCGTCGTAATGCCAGAGATCGAAGTAGACGAAGTCGATCGGCTGGGAGAATGGAGGGCCGGTGAGCATTCCGTCCTTGCGCAATCCGTTAACGAGATCCTGGGCTGTCCGCACGCGGCCGTTGGTGACTTCGACCACCTGTTCAGCTTGCGAGTAGACGCGGTCGATCAGGGCAGGCGTGTGGCACTGCGAGCACACCTGCTTCATCTTGGCTTGAGCTGCGGCGTAGTTCGGGCGCTTGTCGGTGATCGCGTTGGCAAGATAGTAGGAGAGGCGCTCCGAGGGATCGTGAGTGATGCCGATGCCATTGATGCCGCTCATGTGGCATGTGGCGCACGTTGGTACGAACATATCGCGCGTCGTCAGAGTCTTGGGAGGCGCATCAAGATTCAGCAATCGTTCCTGCGCCTGGAACATGACGCCGTGTTTGGATTCTTCATAGATTTCGATCTGCGAATGATCTGGGCCCATGTGGCATTGGGCGCAAGTGCTGGGAAGGCGCGCGATGCGGACGGAGCTGGTGTGGCGGGTGTGGCAAGCGGTGCAGTTGCCGATGGTACCGTCGGCGTTGGGCCTGCCGACGCTGTGGCACTGTTCACATCCGCTGGTCATGGCGGAGCCGCCTTCGAGTTGGGCGAAAGGATGCGGCGGACGTCGGGTGCCTCCAGGCTGAAATGTTTCGGAAAAATTCACCTGTTCGGGAGTGAGCCCCTTCTCGCCATAGATGGCGGCCCAGGAAGGAGCGGCGTGGCGACTATGCAGAAACTGCTGATAGATGTTCTCGTGGCAACTTCGGCAGTTGCCCGCAGTCAGTTTCGTGGAGATTACGAATCCGTGGTGGTCTTTCTTTTCCTGTCCGGCGGCCGGCTGGTGACAGTCGAGACAGTTCACGCCTTTGCGGGCATGGGCGCTCATCTCGTATTCGTGAACGACCGAGTACTGCGTGCGCGCGTGACACTCCGCACACTTTCCGGTGGCGCGAACCAGGTCTGCGCTGGGCTGATCGGTCTCGACTCTGGGCCGCGCGCGATTGATCAGGAATGCAGCAAGGATAAGAGCGAAGGCAATGACAACGGCGAGAAATACCGAGCGGAAAGACATGGATGACCTCTTGGAGCGCGAAGTATTCCCGTTGGCGTTATGCGGGGTTGATTGTAGTGGGAAACTGACAAGTGCGCCTGATTTCTCGAGGTGTCAGGAATTCGGGAAGAGCTGACGCTACCGGACGTGGTGGGCGTACCAGACAAAGGCGACCGCTCCCAGGCGCACGGTGACGAGAACTATGCCGATCGCCAGAGCGATGTGGAAGAGGATACGTTCGAAGCGGTTCAGTTGAGGCTCGGAGGTGGGCATACGGAAGCCTCCTGCATTTTCACGGTAAAGGATGGGCCGGAAGTTGGCAGTGAGTGGGATCACGGCGTTTGAACGTCAAAGACGCTGGGCGTCAAAACCCGGATCTGAGAAAACTGAAGGTCAAAATACTAAAGTCAAAGTCCCCACCCTCTCGCACATGACGCGAGAAGGGTGGGGCACCCCGCGATCCATAACTTCTTCTCGGTTCCATTCTTTTCGCTTCTAGATGTGGATCCAGTTCACCAGGATCAGAGCCAGAGTAGCGGCGCCCACGATGATCCAAAGAGTCAGGCCCTGCAGCAGGGGACGGACGCCGACTTTCTTTAACGTGTCTTTGTTTAGCCCCGTGCCGATGAGGAAGAGAGTTACCGTGAGTCCGATTCTGCCGAGCCGGCTGAGCAACGTGAACGCGGGGTTGAAGGCCGGAAAGAGTGTATTCAGCAGGGCCGCGATGCAGAACAGCAGGATGAACCACGGCCACTGGATTTTTGCCTTGCTCTTTAGAGTAACGGCTGTGGCGATGGACAGAGGAACGATCCAGAGAGCGCGCGCTAGTTTTACCGTTGTGCCGATAGAGAGGGCGACTGCGCCAAAGCGGGCGGTGGCTCCGACGACGGAACTGGTGTCATGAATCGCCAAGGCGGACCAGAGTCCGAATTGTGATTGCGTCATGTGGAGGGCGAAGCCGATGGCAGGAAACAGGAAGAGCGCGATGGAATTGAGGATGAAAACGGCTCCGAGCGAGACGGCCATTTCTTCTTCGTTGGCCTCGGCGATGGGGCCGACGGCGGCGATGGCGCTGCCCCCGCAGATGGCGGTTCCCGCGGCGATAAGGAACGACGACTTCTTGCCGACGCGGATGAGATAGCCGAGACCTAATCCCAGCAGCATGACCGTGGTGATGCTGACGGCGGTGTACACGAATCCGGAGCGGCCAACACTGACAACTTCGCGCAGGTTCATGCCGAAGCCGAGCCCGACGACGGAAGCTTGCAGAAGAAATTTCGCAAGCTGCTTGCTCTCAACATGGAACGGGTGGGTGAGCGCCAGGCCATAGATCAGTCCACCGAGAAGAGCGAAAGGCGGCGAGATCAGGCCGGTGGCGGCCAGGATCAATCCGACAAAGAAAAGCCTCTTGTTCACATGAACGAGTGTGGGGCAGGGCGGCAGGGCGCGTCCAAGCAGCAATATCAATTGGCGATAAGACGGACTTATCGGGCGGGACGGGGCTTTCTTGAAGGACCGGAGAGCAGGCGCCCGCGCTCTATGGCGAAGGCGCGGAAGGCTTCCGAGGCGCCGTGTTGCTCGGGGCCGCTACGAGTCACCAAAGAAAAGTCCCGCGAGATCTGCAGGCCGCGGATTTGTGCCGTCATCAAAGCGCCGAGTTCCAGTTCCTTGGAGATTGCCCAGCGCGAGACGAATCCGATGCCCAGCCCGGCTTCGACGGCGGACTTGATAGCCTCGGTGGAATCGAGATCCATTACGGACTTGAAGTCCTTAAGTTTGAATCCGGCTTTTTCGAGCGCGGTTTCGACCACGCGACGCGAACCCGAGCCCTGCTCTCGCATGAGGAGACTTGAAGCAAGGAGCTGCTGAGGCGAGAAGCGAGTCGCGTCGGAATTGGGGGGAGCAATCAAAACCAGTTCGTCGCGCATGAAGGGTTCGACATGGACGCCGCGTTCGCGGGCTGGGCCTTCGATGAGTCCGATCGAGACTTTGCCGTCGACCAGGAGTTTCACTACTTCTTCGGTGTTGCCGCTGTGCAGCGAGAGTTGCACGCGGGGATGCTCGCTCAGGAAGGCTCCAATCAGGCGGGGAAGAACGTATTGGGCGATGGTGGTAGAGACTCCGAGAGACAGCTCGCCGGAGAATTGGCCGTCGTCGGAACTTAGCTTCTGCTGGGCTTCGGCGGCTAGGTGTGCAATCTTGTTTGCATAACGGAGAAGGATTGATCCCTGCGCGGTAAGAGTGACACGGTTCGCAGAGCGGTCGAACAGGCGAACGCCGAGATCGTTTTCGAGTGCCTTGATCTGGAGAGTGATGGCGGGCTGGGTGAGAAAGAGATGCTCGGCAGCCTTGCGGAAGTTGAGGTGCTCGGCTACTGCTCGGAAAACCCTGAGGCGGAAATTCTCCAGTTGAGCCACGGAAAGATTATCTACCGAAACATGGTTGTGTTACGGCGGATATGAAAATCCCCACTTCCGGCAAATCGGCCGGAAGTGGGGCACCCTTGTGAGTTAGTGCTTGTGACGAGCGGCGGGAGAGAGCCAGACTCGCTCGGAGGCCGCTGGACCAAGAGACACGGTCCCTTCCGGAGTATTCAGCGTCAGAGTTTGATCATAGTTCCGCTCGATGACTCGCAGCTTGGCACCGGGACGCACGCCGCGATGCTCGAGGAATTCCAGCAAACCACGGTCGCGTTCATAGATTCCACTGACGGCATAGTTGGTTTCGAGTTCCGCATCGGCGAGCAGCACCAGACCACGGCGGCGGCGGCTGGCCGAGCTCTCCATTTCGCTGAGATTGCCGTGAGGACACGCGCCGCCGGAACCTAATTTCGCCAAAAGCCGGGCTTCGAAATCAGGCGAGACCGCATGTTCCAGGCGTTCGGCTTCGTCGTGGACTTTCCACCATTCCATACCGAACATTTCCGACAACATGCGTTCGATCAGGTGATGGCGCAGGGTCAGCTTGCGCGCGATTTTGCGTCCTTCGGCAGTGAGGCGAACTTCGCCGGTGCTTTCGACCCGCACCAGACCGTCTTTCTTGAGGCGGCGCAGGGCCATGGTCACAGCCGGTGCAGAGACTTTCAGCAAATGCGCCAGGCGGGCGGAGATCACTCCTTCGCCTTCGGTTTCCGCTTCGAGGATGGACTTGAGGTAGTCCTCCTTGGAGACAGTAATCATCGAGGGCGATTATACGACGTGGGGTTAATGGTGGTTAACTTCCCCGGAGTAAATGCTTTTCACCACTGAGGGCACGGGGAACACAGGTGGGCCTGGAAAGGAAAAAGGACAGCCCGGAGCCCCCGAGACTGTCCCCTCAAACCCTCCCGGTTAGAAGGGCAACTTGATGACCTCAAGGTACCGACGGGATGTTGCAAAGTGATTGCAGAACCGTGAATATCTGATTAATTCCCGGCGGCGTGCGCTGCTATAGTATTCGCTTGCATCCGCAGGAACTTCTGACATCTGTTTTCTCCGTGTCGAGAGGATTCGATGCCGACCACCACATCGCGAAAAACTGAGCAGTCACGGCGCTTGCAGCAGCGGGCCGAGAGCATGATTCCGGGAGGCGTCAACTCGCCGGTGCGAGCCTTCCAATCGGTGGGAGGAGATCCTCCGTTCATCGTGCGCGGCAAGGGATCGCACATCTGGGACGCCGATGAAAACGAATACATCGACTACATCGGATCGTGGGGGCCGTTGATTCTTGGCCATGCGGAAGCGAATGTGCTCGATGCTATCGTGGGCGCAGCCTGCAACGGCACGAGTTTCGGAGCGTCGACGCCTTCGGAAGCCGACCTAGCAGAGTTGGCGATTTCAGCGTTTCCGCACATGCAGAAAGTCCGCTTCGTCAGCTCAGGGACGGAAGCAACCATGTCGGCAATCCGGCTGGCGCGGGCTTACACAAAACGCAAGTACATTGTGAAGTTTGAAGGCTGCTACCACGGGCACGCGGATGCTCTGCTGGTGAAGGCGGGGTCGGGAGTCGCGACGCTGGGAATTCCTGGATCGGCGGGCGTGCCGGACGAATTCACCATGTTCACGCTGGCGTTGCCGTTCAACAATCTTTCCGTCGTTGAACACGCCTTCCAGAAATACAAGCACCAGATTGCGTGCGTGATTGTCGAGCCGGTCGTCGGAAATATGGGATGCGTGCCGGCCGGGGACGATTATCTTGTCGGGCTGCGGTTGATCACAGAGCGGGAGCGGTCGGTATTGATCTTTGACGAAGTGATGACCGGATTCCGGTTGGCCTTTGGCGGGGCGCAAGAGTTGTACAACATCAAACCCGACTTGACGACGATGGGGAAGATTATCGGCGGAGGGTTGCCGGTCGGCGCGTACGGCGGGCCGAAAGAAATTATGGATCTGGTTGCTCCGCTGGGACCGATGTATCAGGCGGGGACTCTGTCGGGCAATCCGTTGGCGATGGCTGCCGGTTGCGCGATGTTGAAGCAGTTGCGCGATCGAAAGGGAGAGATTTATCCGCGGCTCGAGAAGTTGAGCGGACAGTTGGCCGACGGCGTGGCGGCGGCAGCGAAAGAAGCGGGAGTTCCTCTGTGTTACAACCGCGTCGGGTCAATGTTTACGTGGTTCTTTCAGTCCGGACCGGTGACGGATTGGGATTCGGCTTCGAAATCGAATACGGAAGCGTTTGGGAAGTTTTTTCGCAGCATGCTGGACAGCGGGATTTACTTGCCGCCTTCGCAGTATGAAGCGGCGTTCCTCGGTGCCGCGCATAGCGAGGAAGATGTGCAGCGCACGGTGGCGGCGGCGAAGGGGGCGTTTGCGGCAGCGCGGGGCTGAGGCTCGCGTGACTCGGCCGGAGTACCCAGCCGCTCCGACGGCCGCTTCAACCACTGGGTATCAGAAGATGGTAACGCAACCTACGCTCTGAAAACTCCATTTTCCGCCCTGTTTTCTGCCTCGGATGTAGCCCTGCTCTGCCACACTCACCGAAGGCGCAAGCGTCAGGCGGACGCTGCGCAAAATGCGCCGTCGTCCACGCCGAATAAATCTCGTACTCTTCTGCCGCGTAACCCTGTTTGGGATTTGGTGCGCGCAGCTGGTTAGTACGGCAATCGAAGTGAGAACAAACAGCATGCTTACGGTCATGGACAAACCTTGCGGCGAATGGCCCGCCAATTCGCCGGAGCATCACTTGCGGATCGTCACAGAGTCGCCTCCTTGCGACCTCATTACGGGTGCTCACTAAATGGCATGTCTACTTGTGAGCGGGGAGCATACTCCAGATCTCCGGGTCCTCGGTGCCGAGCACCCACGAGCAGAACCCTTGCAAACCCCGGTCACGGACCAGGTTGAGGCGCTCTTGAAATCCGCGCTTGTCGGTGTAGAAAACCCAGTCGCGCATATCATCCCTGTAGAAATAAAACCATGACACACGATCGGTGGAGTCCCACTCCACGCGCGGATGATACGCCGCGATATATTCGTCGATCTCGGGCTGTCCGATGTATTCCGCGGTTGGATTCGGCTTTTCATCTTTGCCGGGATCGCCGGCGAACCAGTGATATCCATAGAGGGGAATACCCATCGACAATTTTTCCTTGGGAACGAATTGCAGCGCGTATTCCAGATTTTCGACAGTCCAGGGATATCCGGCAACGGGACCGGGCATGGTCCATCGCGTGTTCTGATCGTAGGTCATCAGGCAGATGAGATCGGCGGACTGAGCCAGAGCTTTCAGATCGAAGGCGCCGCGCCAGTTGGCATAGAGCCAGTGAGAAAATGCGCTCTTGCCGGGAAAGCCCGGAGCGTTGGGTACCGTGGCGATCGTGAGTTGCAATTTGTCCTTGTGAAGGGCGGCCGCCACCTCTGCGACCAGCGCGGAGAGTAAGTCGCGGTCGGTCCAATTCACATTTTCGAAGTCGATCTGGAACCCGCTGTAGCCGTTCTTCTTGCATTCGCTGAGAAGCGTGCTGATGAATGCGGACTGCGACGTCGGCCGTCGAGAGCAACTTGTGCAACTCAAGTTGGGTCATTAGGGCGACGATCGGCATGACCGGGACATGGTGGTCAGCGGCTGTTTTCATCACACCGGGATTTGGGCCTCCCCATACCAGGCCGTTGCCATCGACGGAATACCAGGCGGGCACGAGGATGTCGATTTTGTCGGCGTGTTCGGAGAAGGATTTCACCGAACTGGGATTGTCGATCATATAGAACAGGGCTTTGGGCTGGGCTGCAGCGAGGAGCGCGGTAGAGAAAAGGAAAAGAAGAATACGTGTCATTCGAAGAGTCCTTGTCATTCGCAAGTCCCCACTTCCGGCAAAATCGGCCGGAAGTGGGGCAGCCTCTATGTTCGGCCTACACAAACTTTTCTTTCGATCATCTGATCGATGGTCACGAATTTGTAGCCTTCGGATTTATAGCGCGCGATCAGGTGGTCGGTTGCGATTACTGTCTGCGAACGATCTGCGCCCATCTGTTTTGTGGCCACCGTCGTGGAGGAGGATCACATTGCCTCCACGGATTCTTCTGGAGCATTTCTGCTCGATCTCGGCGGCCGGCGGCGCATTCCAATCGTAGCCGGTGACGTTCCACATGACCGGCTGCAAGCCCAATTCGCGCGCGACGCGCAGGACAGCGGGACGGCGTCCACCGAAGGGTGGACGGAAAAGTTTCGAGTGTTCGCCGATGGCATCGTGCAAGGTAGAGCGGCAATCGAGCGAGTTCTTTGCGGACTTCGGAGCTGCTCTTGAAAGTCAATAAAGGATGGGTGAAGGTGTGGTTGCCGACGATGTGCCCCGCTTTGACGAGTTCGCGGACGATGTCGGGACGCTGCTTCGTGTATCGCCCAATGAGAAAAAATGTGGCGCAAACATTGTGACGGGCGAGAACTTCCAGCAGGCGAAAGGTGTGCGGATCGTTGGGGCCGTCATCGTAGGTGAGCGCGAGTTGCTTTGATCCGCGCGCGAGACCCGTGAACGTGCGGCCGTACCATTGTCCGGTGGGCGACATCGACTGGTAGCCAGCGGCGACAAGCGCTCCAGCAGTCGCCGTTCCCGCGAACACGGTTCCGAGCATGGTGGGATTGTAAAGGATCGAGTCATTGAGTTATTACGCCATTCGTCATTGAGCGATTGGAACCAGAAAGAGTTGAGCTTTTATGTTCACTTTTTTCAATGATCGATCGCTCAATGTCACAATCGCTTCTGTGTTAACTCTTCCCGCAATTGCCACTGAGACGCATACGAGATATCCTGCCAATTCCGAGAACATCGCTAGCCCATGGCCAATCTTTTCGAACTCCCCCGGTACATTGCAGTCGAAGGGCCCATCCGAGTCGGCAAGAGTACGCTGGCGCGCATTTTGGCCGAGCGATTGAATGCGCAGCGGGTGATGGAACCGGAAGCGAATCCATTTCTGCATTCGTTTTATGAGGGAGAGCGTGGCGCGGCGTTTCAGGCACAGTTCACGTTTCTGGTGCGGCGCTTTGAGCAACTGCAGGCGCTCGATCTCGGTCCGCAATCGCAAAGGGTTGTGGTTGCCGATTTCATTTTCGAAAAAGACAAGCTGTTTGCCTGCCTTAACCTGACCGATCAGGAACTCGACACTTACAACCGTTATTACAACCACTTCCGCGAGCAGTTGCCGACGCCCGACCTGGTGATTTATCTGCAGGCCACGCCTGAAGTTTTGAAAAAGCGCCTCAAGAAAAAGAACGCGCCGGGCGAGAAAGCCGTGAGCGAAGAATATCTGGAAGAAGTGGTGAAAGCCTACGAACATTTTTTCTTTCACTACACGTCGTCGGATCTGCTGATCGTGAATACTTCTGAGATCGATTTCGTCGATCGCAATGAAGATTTGCAGGAACTTCTACGCAAGGTGACCGAACCGATCAAGGGCACGCAATACTTCTTACCGCTGGGCGGGCAGGACGCGGTGGGGGCGTAGGACCGTTCGTTCGGCCTTGGCTGTTCGCTCCTCCCTTTATTTTCGTTTCTGCAAATCTGCCGGTGCCACGTATGTCCAAGAAACAACACCTGTTAGATCACAACTAAAGCCAGCCTTTTGCATTGGTGTTAGGGCTTTTTTCGCGCTACAATACCCGGAGCGTCATCTAAAAGGTGTCGACGCCAAGATGCGTGTACAGGCTCTATCCGCCGGAGGCGGAGGGGCACTGGAGGACATCATGAGCATCACCCCGATCGGCCGTCCCTACGACGGATCCGGCCACAAGGTCACGACCGCTTCTCTGCGGGAACAAAAACTCCGCCACGAACCCATCACCTGTATCACTGCCTACGACTATGCCGCCGCTCGCCTTGTGGACGAGGCTGGGGTGGACATGGTGCTGGTGGGCGATTCGCTGGCGCAAACCATGTTGGGCTACGAAAACACGCTCTCGGTCACCGTGGACGAGATGCTGCATCACGTGAAAGCCGTTCGGCGCGGCCTGAAAAATGC
Organism: uncultured Acidobacteriota bacterium; assembly: GCA_963700225.1. Taxonomy (GTDB): domain Bacteria; phylum Acidobacteriota; class Terriglobia; order Terriglobales; family Acidobacteriaceae; genus Sulfotelmatobacter. The sequence continues at coordinate 1,088,044 of CAVOWU010000002.1, read as the reverse complement.
GCTGCTGGTAGCGGACATGCCGTACGGGTCGTATCAGATCGACGCCAAAGACGCCATCATCAACGCGACTCGCTTTGTAAAAGAAGGCGGGGCTGAGGTGGTGAAGATCGAGGGCGGCGAGAAACGAGCGGATTTGATCCGGCACATCATTGATGCGGAGATTCCGGTGGCCGGACATATCGGGCTGACACCGCAGTCGGTCAACGTGATGGGCGGGTACAAGGTTCAAGGAAAGAATCTGAGCGGGATTGAGCAACTGATGCGCGATGCGGTCGCGCTCGACCGCGCCGGAGTGGCTTGCCTGTATCTGGAAGGAATTCCGCGGGAAGTGGCGGCGATGATCACCGCCGAAGTCGGCACGCCGACCATTGGCATTGGCGCCGGGCCGGAGTGCGATGGACAGGTGCTGGTCTATCACGACATTCTGAACCTGACGTTTGGGCCTCCGGCGAAGTTCGTGCGGCGCTATGGCGATGCAGCGGCGCTGATTACGAATGCTGTGCGGGCGTTCCGGGCCGATGTGCGGTCGCACCAGTATCCATCGGACGAGGAGTCGTATCACCTGCCGAAGGACACGAAGGCTGGACTCGACACGGTGCTGGCTCGGAAACGGGCGATGGGGCGATAACGTCTTCTTCGAGATTTGCCCGGGGACACAGATTAAGACCCAGCGTTGCCGAACGGAACTGCGCGGTTATGTTTTACGTATCTTCCGGTGTGAGCCGGTTGTGGATGAGTCGCCGGTTCACTCGCGCACTCGACAGTGCTAGGCTATACGAGGGAGGTGGCCATTGATGCTCGCAAACCTTTTCTTCTTCCCATTCTTTTTTGGGTTTCCGCTGATTCTGTATTTTCTGCCGTCGATCATTGCGCTGGCGCGGAACAAGCGAGATACGCTGGCGATCTTTCTGCTGAACCTCTTTCTGGGCTGGAGCGTGATTGGATGGATCGTCGCGCTGGTCTGGGCGGCAAAGCACGACGCCCCGGTGATGGTGAGGTAGACTCGGCACTGTGATCTTCCTGCGCGCGCGTCTGGCAGTGGTTCTGGTGGCAAGTCTCATGCTTGCGGCTTGTTCGCATGAGAGTGCGGCCACGACACCCGATCCGCAAGCCATTCTGCAGGCAATCCCCGCGGCGGATTCTGCGAAGTACGCAACATCTGCAGGACATGAAGAACTGGCAGAATCCGTATCTGATCGTCCGAGCGGACGGCGTGGCTTTGCTGGATGTGGCCGATAGCGCGGAAATCATTCTGAAGACGGATGAGTTGCTTCCAGCGCTGGCGAAGTTGCCGCCTTCGAATTGGCCGTACGGTCGAGTGGTCGCGGCAGCGGAAGGTGGCACGACGGTTTCTGACCAGGATAGAGTTGCGATCCGACGGAATAAGGGGATCGTCGGAGGCTTGCTCGACGGGGCACATATTGCTATCCGCTGGGTACCTTCGGCTTAGAAAGTTTCGGGATTGAATATGCTGGCGGCCGAGTCGAGCTGCGCTCGACGGACAGCCGAGGCCGGCTGCTCCCAACATTCAAATTTCCTTTGAAAATCTGCAGAACAATCGAAGAGATGCGAGTGGCGTCGCGGGCGATCCGGCGCGCCGGAAGGCGGTTGGGATTGGTGCCCACGATGGGGGCTCTCCACGAGGGGCATCTGTCGCTGGTGCGGGCGGCGCGAGCGGCAAGCGACGTAGTGGCCGCATCGATCTTCGTCAATCCGACGCAGTTCGGTCCGAATGAAGATCTGGCGAAATATCCACGATCGTTTGAGCGCGACTGCGAACTGCTTGATCGCGAGGGCGTGGAGTTGTTGTTCGCACCATCGGTCGAGGAAATGTATCCCGCCGGCGCCGTTACCTGGGTGACGGTTGAGGAGTTGAGCAGCAAACTGGACGGGCGTTCGCGGCCGGGGCACTTTCGCGGGGTGACCACCGTAGTCGCCAAGCTGTTTCATATCGTCGAGCCGGATGCGGCGTTCTTCGGTCAAAAAGACGCGGCGCAGGTGGCGATCATTCGCCGGATGGTGCGCGATCTGAATCTTCCGGTAGAGATTGTCGTAGGAGCGATTGTGCGCGAACCGGATGGTCTGGCGATGAGTTCGCGGAATGCTTATCTTGATGCCGAGCAGAGGAAGCACGCGCTGACGCTTCACCGGTCGCTAACGCGCGTGCGGGATCTCGTCAGAGAAGGCGAGCGAAATGCGGCCCGGCTGATTGCGGCGGGGCGCAAGAAGTTTGCGGCGGAAAAATCTGTCCGCCTAGATTACTTCGAAGTCGTGAATCCGGAGACTCTTGATCCGATCGAAGACGTCTCTGGCGGCGGATTAGTCGCCGTCGCCGCCTACGTCGGAAACACACGCCTGATTGACAATCTATTGATCGAGCCTTTATCCATCAAGCCTCTTTGATCAAGGCTCTTTACTCAGAACCGTTCGCTCAAATCAACGGTCGTTCAAGCCCGGCTATTTCCGCTAGGAGTTCGGATAAATGTAGGCGGAATAGTCGTAGAGCCAAGGGTTGTACCAGTAGGGAGGCCATGCCCAGAACGGGTTCCACCATCCCCAGCCCCAACCCCATCCCCAACCGAGGCCCCATCCGCAGCAGCCCCAACCACCGCCCCATCCCCAACCCCAACCGCCTCCCCAGCCTGCCCGCCAGCCCGCGCCGCGCCACGCAGCATTGCCGCCGACAAAACCGACGTGGTTGAACGAATTGCTAGCGACTCGACCGCCTGAGGCCAGGGTAGCCGCGCTGCGAGATCCAGACGCGCCGCCGAACGAGTGGAAGTTTCCGTCGGCGATCCGGGCGTTGGAGGCCATGCCTGACCTGCCGGCTACGCCAGCGCTTGCGGATCTTCCGGCCATTCCGGCGCCGCCGGAGCGCGCGGACATACTGCTAGAGCTCCCAGATCGTTCGAATCCGTGCCACCCGGGCGAGGTATTGCGGACTCCTTGTCCTTCGGACGCCCAGGCTCTGGAAGAGCCAGAGCCGCGCATCGCGGACGAACCTCCGCGCATGCCGCCGTACGAGCTGCCTCCGGAGAAACCATGTCCTCCGCCATAACCGGAGGCGCCGCCATGATAACCGCCGCCCGAAAAGCCGCCACTGTGGGAGCCACCGCCAGAGAATCCGCCTCCGCCGCCGTGGAAACCACCGCCGCCTCCGCCGCCATGACCACCGCCGCCATGCTGGGCGAGGACTGGGATTGGGGCACACATCAAAGTGATCGAAGCGATTGTCGCGAGAAGAGTGTTCGAAAAGGTGGGCTTCCGCATGAGAGTTATCTCCACCGAAAACTGCGGCCGGGCCTAGGAGGGCGGACCGCTCTGTATTGATCGTACTCCTAAGTTGGAACCCCAATCCAGAGCGGGAGTTGTCTTCAGGACACAAAAACACCGGCAAAGGCCCGCCCCTCCAATCTTTGAGGGTGGGGGGGTCAGTTATTCAGCATCACTACGGACGCATGAATCGGCGTGCCGATGTCACTGGGGGCGACGCGGCTCGACATTCTGATGCTCGTAGTGTGCCAGGGGATGTGGCTAGCGCTGGGCCGGTTCCGTGAAAGGCGTTTTCGGCGCACTGCTGCTCTCGCGCTCATGGCAAACCTGCTCTATGGAGTGAAGCCGCCCGATCCGGCGACGTTCGTAACCGTGGCGGCTGGTCTGGGATTGGTGGCAATCCTGGCCTGCTACATTCCGGCGCGACGCCGCAACGCGGATCGATCCGATGGTCGCTTTGCGATACCAATGAGGTGGAGCGAGAAGGCTTGTGTTATTGCGCGGGGATCGCAGCCACGGTGCCAGGTTGAGGCTCCGTCCGCTGCAGCAAGAGATTGTCGACCTGCGACCAGAGATGGGGATCGCACTCGCTCTGCATGTGGCTTGGGGTGAAGGTCCGGTCAAACCAGGAAGTTCCCTCGCACTGAACCGGAGCCTGCCTATAGTCGAAACGGTAATTGCCGAGAATCTGAGTCTTTGATTCGTCAGCAGCAGCAATATGCGCGCGGCCATGGATGATGCCATGCGGCTGGTAGAAGTTCGCGGCAGCGACGACATTTTCGGGGATGATGCCGTCGTGCTGCCAAGGCTTCGCCACGCTGTCCACTTGCACCGTCAAGAGCACGGGAATCCCTTCGCGGTCCAAATCGCGAGCCAGCAAAACTGTAGCGGACGCGCCCCAGCTGTGCCCGAAGAGGATGATGCGGGCCTGGGATTTTTCCTCGTCGCTCAACCGGCCGTCATGATTGCTGTCGAGCAGACGCAAGATCGTTTTGTAAGCCGTCTTTCGGTGACGATTCTCGAAGACGTGAATATAGGAATTCTTGGGCAGAGTACGCTGAGCGCGCTGCGCAAAAAGCACTGGCCCCTGATGCGGATTATCGTGGCGGACAAAGCCGCCGACAAAGCCGATGAGAATATAGGAAGGGGACCCTGGCGCGTGCTCGACGAAACCGCCGTCCGCGGCGCGAACGAAGGGCGCAGCGAGAATGGCCATGAGGACAGCCGCCAAGAAACGGGATCGCGTGAAAGCGGACACGCGGAGGCTCCTAACCTGTCAGATGTTCGTGCTGCTGCCGAAGTTGCGGAAAATCTGGCCCACCGGCAGCTTCCCCAAACCGCGGAAGTCGGAGGCCAAAAGCCGCATCCAGCAGGGCTTTTGGACTCTCCAAACCCGGAGGACAGTCTACACCCGCTTGTCAACAGTTCGGAAGGCCTTCGGTCCGGAAACGAAGCGGTTGCCGGAGAGGATGTAGCGCAGGGGTTTCTCGGTGGCCCTGGTGATGCCGATGCGGGGGGTGGTCGCGATGTGGCGGGCTTTAAAACCGTCGTCGCCGATCCAGAGGGTGCTGGCCGGCGAAGTGAGATCCGTACCGTTATCGCGTTCTCGCGTAATGCGAAAAGCTTCACACAGGCGGCCGGGGCCGCTGGTGAGCTTGGGCCAGTCCTTTTCCCCCTCTAGCTCGATCCCTCGGGCAGCGGCCATTTCTTCTATCCCAGTGAGCGGCTCCAGCGCGCGAAAGAGGACGCCTCCGGCGTGGCCTTCGGGCTCGCAGGAGACGTTCAGGCAGTAATGATTGCCGTAGATGAAATAGATGTAAGCATATCCGGGAGGGCCGAATAGGACAGCATTGCGAAGCGTCGGGCCGGCAGCCGAATGGGCGGCGGGATCATTCTCTCCGAGGTAGGCTTCGACCTCGACGATGCGAGCAGTGAGGCGGTGTTTGCCTGCTCGGCGGACAAGCACTTTCCCCAGGAGCTCGCGGGCTACGCGTGGCGGGTTGCGCACGAAGAAGGAGCGCGTGAGTGGATGAATCGGAGTTCGGCTCGATGAGGCTTTCGGTCGCGGCATGCGGGAGTATGGTAAATCCGGAGGGGCAGTTCGGTGGAATCGTCGATGAGTGTAATAGAGATATTACGACAACTATCGATGGGGCAATGTTAACTTTGCGATTCTTGTGCTCCCCTCCATCCACCTGTAAAATCCGCCTCCAAAGCAACCAGTGCAGCAATGAGCATAGTCTTCATCATTTCGGGTCCATCCGGGTCTGGCAAGTCTAGCCTTGTTGAATTGTTGCTGCGGCTCGTCTCAGGTCTGGATTTCTCCGTTTCGTATACAACACGTCCACGTCGGGGAAGTGAGCGGGACGGCCATGACTACTTCTTCATCTCATGCGAGGAGTTTGAACGGATGGTCGCTGCGGGCGAGTTTATTGAACACGCGAAGGTTTTCGGCAACTGTTATGGGACTGCCCGCCGCTTTCTAGACCAAGCTACAGAACATGGACACGATCTGTTGCTTGACGTAGACGTTCAAGGAGCGTCACAAGTTAAAGAGCAGACCCCTGACACGGTGAGCATCTTCGTGCTGCCACCAGCCCCCCACGAATTGGAATGGCGGCTTCGAAGTCGTGGGTTGGATGCAGAAGAGGTCATCCAACGCCGATTGGCACTGGCCAGCCATGAAATGGAGAACGATCGCAGGTACGATTATGTTCTTGTAAACGAGCGGCTGGAAGAATGCGCCGATGAGTTACGCAAAATCGTGCTCTCAGAACGGAAAAGGCGCTCTGGCTAGGCTGGCAGCAGGCAACAGCGGATAGCTGACGTTAACAGGCGTTTACACTCAAATTTCGAGTGCGTTCGATCCGCTTCACATCGGCACGTTCGGAAATAGAGATTTTGCGCCAATTGTTAGGTGGATATATGCTTTCTCGGATAGGAGTCCGTACCGATGAGACTTTTCGCTCGCTTGGGATTTGTATCGCTGGTGACTGTCCTGTTGTGCGCTGACACCCAGCGCGTCATTATGCCGAAGGAGGTTGGGGTTTCGTGCCGCAAACACAAACCATTCACGGCCACAGCTCGAACGACGCTCACAAGAGTATTTTCCAGTGGAACTCGCCGCACCGTGACCACTGAAGATCGCATTGGCCGGGACGGAGAAGGAAGGGTCTTAAGCGAACAGCATTTGCCATGGACGGAAGATCCGGCCCGTCCAGTGTATTACGTCAATCTCCTCGACCCCCAAGCGATGGAACGTATCCACCTCGACCCGCAAGCACACATCGTTTCCAAACGGCCAGTGGACAAGAGGTACGCTTGGGACTATGTTCCGTATGATGGAACACAGTATCGACTTGCCGCGTCACCCGGAGCGACGGTGCGCACGGAGTTATTGGGGAACAGGAATATCAACGGCCTAAAATGCTGGGGACAACGTACGACTTATCTTTTTCAGCCCGGCGCTTTTCAGGGAAATCAACAACCGGTAACCCGCACATGGGAAGTGTGGTATTCAAAAGATCTCGGTGCTGATGTTCATATCGAAGCTCATGATCCAGACCCGAGAGCTGGTGATCAACAAACTGATCTGATCGACATCAAGGACGGTGAGCCCGACCCGTCGATCTTCGCCCTGCCAACGGATTATTCAGTGCAACAAGCCCATTGAAAAGAGCGCAATTCTCCAGTTGCCGATCTCCGGTCGACGAAATCAGGCAATCTCACTCACTTAGATTGGCCCTACAGGGTCATTGAGTGTAATGGCGATGTTACGCCACTATCCGCAATTCGACGGAGCTATCCACCCACACTCCCGGTGGGGAAACTGCTACTGCGAAGGAATTGCTTCTTCGCGCCGCCACAGCGGCAAGCCTTCCGTCCCCAGGGCGAGCAGACCGAGCGATGGTTTACCTTGATTTCGGATGTCCCCGGAAACCTGAAACTGAGCTGTGGGTTTCTCCGCACTTCCCGCCAAGATTGCCTTGTTGGAAACAGCCTCGTACGCGTATCCCGTGATTGTGCCCACTAAGGAGCGAGGACCTGAGGTGGATACCGTCAATCGAATCCACCCATAATGCGTCTTTCCGTCAATCAGAAACTTGACGCCAAGATAGCTGTTTCGTTGATGAACTCCCCACTTACCAAAAAATCGACGGGTGGAATGATTGAAGGTCACATTCGCGTGCGAACTCTCGATTTCCGGAAAAGAGCCAAAATGAGCCGAAGGGCCGATCTTTGCTCCTCGGACTAACGCGGACGCATAAACAGATGACCCGCCAATGTCCGCGCCGCCTGCCAGAGGCGTGACCATCAATTTGTCCGAAAAGAAACTGCCGGCACTATAGAAGCTGACAAAAAGCTTGAAATCGGCAATACCGTCTTTGTTCAGGTCGAGCGAGACGCCCGAAAAACTGGTAACCGGAATGTTCGCTTTCGTCACTACGACCTCGGCGTCTGCCGGCTTGGCAAGCGCCAAGATGCTGACACCCGCTGCGGCAGCTGCGATCGCATAAATACTTGTCTGACGACTAAGATTGTTCGAGGATGTGTTGCTGGCAGAATCGTTGGGATGCTTAGACACAAAGTCCTCCATCGAAAATTAAATTTGACTTGCTTGGCCCGAGGGGAGGAGAGATTCTTCTGTGTCAGTGCAGCGTGACTTCAACTGGACTTTGACAGGATGTGAAAATATGTAACTAACTGAGCGATTTGTCAAGGTGAAGAAATCTGCACGGGTTCAATTGACGAAAACAGGCGATTACACTCAAGTTCATCTACTGTGCCATCAACTCCCAAATGTCATTGGCTATGGCAGTGTATGCGGATTCGGGACCAGCCGTTCCTTCTTCGTCAAACCAGTGTAGAAACTCCTGATGGACGATCCGACGAACGTCCTCCACGTTTTTGGCGTCTTTCAAGCGGGGAATGATCGTACTAGCCTCAGGTTCGTATTCGTCCTTCGGAGCGCCAGCGGCGGGTAAGCTGATCGGATCATGACGGTACAGGAGTGCTGTTAGGCCACGGTGAAGGTTCTAGTATTGCAGCCGCGTCGTGAGTTTGAGAGGCACAGGTCATTATCACCCACAGCGGAATGACGGAACGGCAGCAGGATGATCAACTGACGAAATCGGGCGATAGCGCGTTCCGATCGCATCAGTAGATTGTGACGGGGGTTTCTAGCCAACTATTCCGCAGGCTCGCGATGCTTTACGAAGCCGATGATCAGAAGTCCCCACGAGAGAATTAAGCCCAGTGCGGCGGGAATGTGACACAGTTTCACGACGAGTTCCTGCCAGGGCGCCGCGCCAACCGCGCCGGCTTGCTTGGCCGCGATGGGCAGCATCTGGCTTGCGCCCCACCATGCATTGGCTACCTCGGAGAGCGCCATGAGCCACGTCAACCATGCCGAGGCCACCATCACTGCGACCGCTTTCTCACCGACGCGGTGGGGCAGCTTTAGCAGGAGAATGCCAAGCACCACGAACAACAGGCCGTTCGTTTCAAACTGGAGGTGCGCCCCCAGAGCCAGCCGTGGATACGGCGTCAGTGGTGGAGCAAAACCCCAGATCAGCCCGGCCAATATGAGCGCCAGACCGTGAATCAGCAGCTGTTTACCGCCGGTTTGAACTGTCATTTTCCTTCACCATGATCTCGACGAATAGGAAAAAGGCAACGGAGGCAGTCTCATAGGCGATGTCACGCCGGGATTATATCCCCCGCGACGTTCGGGTGGCAGTGTCTGGCGAAATCTCGTCGCAGGGTGACTGACGAAACCAGGCGATTACACTCAAAACTCCTCCCGGTCGGCGCGATGGCCTCCGAAGGCGTGGATCGTTCTGGTTCCAGACACAACTTTGCCACTGTGCGGCATGCCGCGTGGAATGAAGTATTCCTCCCCCGCTTTTACATCAATTTGCTTTCCGTGAATGACCAAGGTGTGGCAGCCTTGCACAACCACCATGTATTCGTCGTACTCATGAACATGCTCCGTCGAGATCGCCGTTTCACCACAGGTCCAGAATGCCATTTGGCTTCCGTCGGCGCCGTCGAACACGTAACCCTCAACCCCGGGAGTCGCCTGATTGGAGCGGGCGATCCTGTTGGCGGGATGCTTCATGAAGTCAGGAAAGTCGTCCATATCACCGGATCTTAACGCAGTGTGGCGGCAAACTCTTGCAAACAGGCGCTGGGACTTGTCGACGCTACGACGACCACCGCAGCGACGCTGGCTGAAGGCCATCGTGCAGGTTCAGAAGCGAAGCACCAATCCGCCCGAAACCCTGGCCACGTTGCCCCGAGAGCCGACGTGCAACCAGTCCAGCTGCCCGCGAAGCGCAAACCAGCGATCGAGCCCGATGTCAGCCCCGCCGCCGAGCCCATAGGTGAGATAGCTGAAATCACCACCAGATTGGGAGTCCGGATGCGTGAGGCTACCCCGGGTTGCACCGATCAGGAATCGGGCGAAAGGCTTTATTCTGCCGATATTCATCGATGCTTGTGGTCCACCCAAAAACGTATGATACGCGGCGAATGGAGCGCTAACATTACCCGAGTTGCCGCCGTTTGGAGAGAAGCCAGAAAAGTCAGCCACGATCCCAGCATAGCGCATGACGTTGACGGTTCCCGACACGTTCCAACCCGAGACACCGCTCGGAACCGTTGAAGTGAAGTCCGGATTTATGTAGGAATAGCCGCCAAAAACCTCGACGTGATCCGAGGACTGCGCAAAAGAGAAAGCGGCGAACAGCAAAATGACGAGAACACAGAACGAGCAGCGAGCCACGTGGTGCCCCCTTGCTTTCGCAATCAGGTTGGTGGGATGCCGTACTCACAAGAGCGGGATGTCTTCACATTATGCATTCAGGATGCGATCGGCCATAGGCCGACGCCGTTTTGGAATGAAACGATAGGTCGTGATTCCACTCGGAGGCGAAATCTAGATCGGCCTCGGTTCGGTGTTGCGGGCGGTGGTGACGTTGGACGGCGGGTCGTCAAACGACCTGCCGGGTTCGTGCGCGACCTTTTCGTGCTTGCTGCCGACCTTGCGGATCGCGTCGTGCCAGCCGTCGTCCCAAGCGATGTGGGCTTCGCCATCAACCCAGGTCCAGGTGCCGTGCTCTTCGCCAAGCGTTTTCTTGGCGTCGCCGTTGGGTTCGAGCGTGATGAAGAAGCTCGATCCGTTGCCTTCGCCCACCTCCCACTTGCCGATGAAATGATTGCGGGAGGGCATCATGCCGGCCAGGGATGGTTCGCCGAATTCGATGCGGTCGATGGCCGTTGCCAGTTTTTCATGGTGACCGTCTTTGTAGACGACCTCGGCGGCCTTGAGATCAATGCGAGCGATTTGAGCCGCGGCAAAACTCTGGTGGTGGCCATCTTTGAAGACGATAACGACCATATCGTGCTCGTCCGGTGGCAAGGGCGCAGGCTCTGCAGCAGCAATAGAAATAGCGAGAAGAATGAGAGAAGCTCCAACGAAGGATGCGAAACCGCGCATTAGATCCTCCTGAACCAGCGAGTGGTGAGACAGAACGCCGCCGCTTTGTGATACGAGGTCGCCCTCAGAATAGTTCCCTTCTCCTTGTCATTTTCGACTGAGGAATCTGCTTCCGGCCCCGCATCCGTGCCTCTGCAAGCGAAAAGCAGGTTCCTCGACGGCTTAAACGCCGTTTCGGAACGACAGAGAGTTAAGCTGCGCCTTTGGCTGACTCCTTGAGATAGGCCAGCACTTCCTCGGCGTGGCCTTCGGGCTTAACCTTCTCGAAGATGTGCTGGATCTTGCCGTCGGGGCCGATGATGAAGGTAGTCCGGGCCACGCCCCAGACCTTCTTGCCGTACATATTCTTTTCCTTCATGACTCCGAAGGCTTCGGCGACTTTCTTATCGGCATCGGCCAGAAGGGTGAAGGGCAGGCTGAATTTGTCCTGAAATTTCTTTTGCGCTTTGGGTGTATCGGGGGAGATGCCGAGCAGCACGGCGCCGGTCTTCTGCATCTTTCTGTAAGAGTCGCGAAATTCGCAGGCCTCGATGGTGCATCCGGGAGTGTCGGCGCGCGGGTAAAAGTAGAGAACTACGGTCTTGCCGCGCAGATCCTTCAGCGCGATCTCTTTTCCGTTCTCGTCCTGCAAAGTAAAGTCGGGAGCCTTATCATTGACCTTCATGAGAATTTCTCCGGGCAAGTCGAAGTCGAGCGCGAGAAATGCGGCCATGCCGCCTTCCGCAGCAGTCCCGACGATTTTACACCGCAGGATTTTATTTCGTGGGCGAGCATTCGTGGCAGTGGCCGCCTGCGTCTTGTGCTTTACGGTGTGCGGCACGGCACAGGAGGAACGTCCTCAGATTGTTCCCGGAGAGCGGAAAGTCTCGCAGAAAAAAGATCTCGGACCGCGTGCCCTGGGCGTTCTGCAAATGGGAGCGAACGGAAAGACCTCGCTGGTACCGATCGCGATCCTGATCGACGGCAAGTTCTGGGATGCGACGGCGTACAAGGCCGATCCGGTACCGATGGCGCTGGACACCGGCACAGTCTATGAAGGCGAACGCGCCGGCAATTCCCTGGGCCTGTTCACCGTGGGCAGCGCGCTGCACAGCAATGCCACCAATGCTCCGACTCCATGGCTCGGGACTGGCGTGTGGCACCCGGTTGGAATGGAAGAGCCTGTAAAAGCCAGCAAGGCCAGCATCACGCCGGTCGGGATCGACAATACCGATGGACCGCCGCGGCTCACGCGCGATCCGGGTGCGAGCAAGCCTTCGCCGCCGGCGAACAATCCTCCCAACTCAGGCAGCGCTCCGGCTTCTCCGACTACCCCACCTGCATCCACGCCAAAGTCGACCAGTTCGGGAGATGACGACGACCGGCCGCGCTTGATCAAGAGCACTCCGGCTCCCGATACTGCACCGCCGACTCCACCAGCTACGACCCCAAGTCAGACGACTCCGGGCTCGGCTTCAACCACGGCAGCGGGATCGAAGCCAAGCGACAGCAAGACGGATGATCGCGCAAATATCCCTGCTTCCGATAGTGGCGCGGGGGAGAAGTTTCGTCCTAAATTGCGCCGTGGAAAGCCTGCCGAATCGTTTGCGGATGACGAGATCCCCGGCTATAGCAAGCCGGGAGAGAGGCCCTCCGCTTCAGCCGCTGCGGGAAAGGTTGTCGAAACCGCGGCCGCTAAGAATGATGTGCAGCTGGTTCCCGCGATTTCGGATGCCAGCGGCCCCGCGCCGCACTCGTTCGCCTATGAATGGATCAAAGGCGATGAAGGTGATCGCCGGAAGCAATTGATGGACGCTGCCAAGGAAAGGCTGCGTGCTTACCTGACCGCCCAAGCGAAGGCCAGGATCACTCCGAAGCCCGAACATCCATTGCCAGCCAAGCGTACGGCGAAACTGGTCGAGCCGATCTTCGAGAATGTGCAAATGATCCCTTACGATCTCTGGAATTCGAATCAGGCGATCATCGTTTTCAGTGCCGACGCGCACCTACCTCCGCCGCCTGCGGCTGCGCAGCCAGCCGACGTGAACGCTGATCTGCATTATTCGATCCTGCTGGTTGCTTATCCGGATATTTACAACAACCTGCACACGCTGTACGCGGGAGTGACCGACAAATTCCATTTAGACCTAACGCCGCGGCTCGACTTGGTCGACGCCATCGATGCCGATGGCGATGGCCGTGGGGAATTGCTGTTCCGCGAAACCTCTGACGCGGGCACAGGGTGGGTGGTGTATCGCGCGACAGCAGACAAGCTCTGGAAGATGTTTGACAGCCAGCGTCCGGAGTAAAAACAAAGGCGCGGGGGAATCCGCACCTTTGCCTCCTCAACGATCGTTTCTCAAGCTTTGACTTTGGCCAATTCGGCCACCGCGTCGCAGAGAAATTTGTCGACCGCGTCACTCAGAGGCTTCTTGAAGTTAGCCGGCCAGTTAGCTTTGTCGGCAGACAGCTTCTGCAGGTTTTCCTCCATGCCAGGGTCGCCTCCGGTAAACAGCGCCACAAGCGCAGCCCGGCGCTCTGCCAGCTTTTGGCCGGTTTCGCTGCCTGGGTCTACTCGACGAGCGATGGCGGACTCGGTATCCCGTACCAGAGCGGCCCAGCCGCGCTCGGACTCCGCCTGCACCTCGGGCGTCCATCGCTTGCGGAGCCCGGCCAGTTGTTCTTCGGTGTAATACTTCTTCATCCAGTCTTTTCTGGTTTGCATTTGAATCACCTCGATGACCTTTCGGAATGGCTCCCAATCGGGATCACCTCCGGCCGACACGATCCTTTCAGCGTTTTCAATCGCGTGCATCGCCCGCTCGAGATGGTGCTTCTTCTCGGCCAGTATGTCGCGTTGCTGCCGAAGAGCAGCGCTCAGGTCGATGTCTTTGCGGCGAAGGAGGTCCCGGATTTGGGATAAGGGAAATCCGATGAACTTCAACGCCACAATCTGCTCCAGACGCGCGAAGTCGCGGTCGGTGTACACCCGGTACCCGCTGCCAGTCCGTCCGCTCGGTTTCAGCAAACCGAGGCGATCGTAGTGGTGCAGGGCGCGGATAGTCACTCCGGCGCGCTTCGCGAATTCATGCGGCAAGTAGGTCTGGTCCACGGTTCCCATACTCGAGGTTTACGGTCTGACGTTACGTTAGGGTCAAGGAGATTTTAGCTTGCGGTATGATTCCCTTTCTTTCTAGTGCTTGTCCGCGTGGAGGCAAATCATGACCCTGCGTCGGTTGTTGCTGTTCAGCGGAATTTCTCTGCTTTTCTGCGCCCTGGGCATGGCTCAGGACGAAGACTTCAGCAAAGTGCAGATCAAGGTCACCAAGGTCGCCGGAACGGTGTACGTGTTGGAAGGGTCGGGTGGAAACATTGGCGCCTCCGTTGGCGAGGACGGCATTGTGATCGTGGACGATCAATATGCCCCGCTGGCCGACAAGATTCAGGCTGCACTGAAAGGAATCACGGACAAGCCGGTGCGCTTCGTCATCAATACGCATTTTCACGGCGACCACACGGGCGGGAATGAATACTTCCAGAAGCAAGCGCCCATCATCGCGCAGGACAATGTGCGCAAGCGGCTGGAGGCTGGTGGCACGGCAGGCAATGGCGGCTCGGTTCACATGGAAAACAAGCCCGCGCCGAAAGGGGCCCTGCCGATCATCACGTTCGATCACGACGTAACAGTGCATTTAAACGGCGAAGACATCCGCGCACTCTACTTCCCTGCCGGCCATACGGATGGGGACTCGGTAATCTTCTTTCCCAAGTCGAACGTGGTTCACATGGGAGACGATTTTGTGACCTACGGCTTTCCGTTCATCGACGTCGATAGCGGCGGCAGCATCAACGGCATGATCGATGGTGTGGAGAAGGTCATTGCGCAGGTGCCGGCCGATGTGAAGATCATCCCGGGACATGGACCGGTGTCGAGCCTGGATGACGTGCGGGCCTATCTCAAGATGTTGAAAGAAACGCGTGACGCCGTGCAAGGCGCGATAAAGCAGGGCAAGACCATGGACCAGATGAAGCAGGCCAAACTGCTTGCTCCTTGGAAAAAATATTCGGGAGACTTCATCAACGAAGACACGTTTATCGAGACGCTTTACAATTCCCTAACCGGCCAGAAGAACGGGAAATTCATCAAGCACAACTGAATTGTTTCGGTCTGGTCGAGATCCCGAGGGAGTCTTGATTCCGTTTTGCGTCTGACGCGCCGCAAATTTCTGCACTCTGCATTGACCGCTGGCGCCCTTGCCACCGCGCCCGCGGCATTCTTTTCTGGCTGCAGCGTTTCCTCGAAAGCTGGCACATCGGGACCTGGAAAATCTGCACTCCAATTCGAAGCGTCCGGCAACACTTCGTTTCCCAAAGGATTCTTCTGGGGCACCACCACTGCTGCCTATCAGATCGAAGGCGCGTGGCAAGAAGATGGCAAGGGTGAATCCGTCTGGGATCGTTTCGCGCACACGCCGGGCAAGATCAAGAACGGCGACACCGGCGATGTGGCCTGCGATTCCTATCATCGCTGGCACGAAGACATCGCGCTGATGCGGGCGATGAATCTTAACAGCTACCGGTTCTCGATCTCCTGGCCGCGCATTCAGGCCGCGGGATCGGGTCCGGCGAATGCGAAAGGGATGGATTATTACAGCCGCCTCGTCGACGCGCTGCTTGAGGCTCACATACGGCCGCTGGTCACGCTCTATCATTGGGATCTACCACAGACGCTCGAAGATACCGGAGGCTGGCCTAATCGGGATGTCGCAGGCCGCTTCTCGGATTATGTTCAGCTGGTAACGCAAGCGTTGGGCGACCGCGTGTCTGATTGGATTCTGTTCAACGAACCGGATGCCTTCGTCGATCTTGGATATCTCGAAGGCACGCACGCTCCCGGACGCAAGAGCATTCTGGATTTTCTTCGCGCCACGCATGTGGTCAATCTGGCGCAGGGCGCCGGATTTCATGCGCTCAAGTCGGTGCGGCCGTCGGCCCGCGTAGGATCGGCCTTCAGCATGTCGCCCTGCGAGCCCGCCAGCGACTCCGAGGCGGACAAACTCGCTGCCGACCGCGCTCATGCCATTACCAACACGTGGTTTCTCGATCCTGCGCTGCGGGGGCGTTATTCCGACGCGCTGACGTTTTTGCCGGAGAGGGCGATGGGCATCAAGCCGGGCGACATGGAGAAGACGCGGGCGCCGCTCGATTTCATCGGCATTAATCTCTACTACCGTACGATCGCGTCCGCGCCAGGAACGATGGAACGGTTCTCTCATGCGCAAGAATGGCTGTTCCCGGTCAAGATGGACGGAGGACAGCAGGGTCCGAAGACTGATTTCGCCTGGGAAGTGTGGCCGAAGGCTCTCTATGACATGGTCATGCGCATTACCCGCGATTACAACCGGCCAGCCATCGAAATCACCGAGAGCGGGTGCGCGTACAACGACGGTCCAGATGCCAGCGGAGAAATTCACGACGCGCGTCGCACGGACTACCACCGGCAATATCTGTCAGCACTAGCACAAGGAATTGCGGATGGCGCCGATGTTCGCGGATATCACGCCTGGAGCCTGCTCGATAACTTTGAATGGGCCGAGGGCTTCAGCCAACGCTTCGGGCTGGGCATACGTGGATTTCAAAACGCAGAAGCGGACGATCAAAGAGTCAGGGAAATGGTACGGGAAAGTCGCCGCTGAGAACCGGGTGGTACCAGCCTGAAGTTGCGTGGGGCCGAACTTTCGTTCTCGTCCCTGCACGCAAGGGCGCTGCTTGTCGTAGAGCCTTGCCGTAAGATCACTTCCCCTGCATTACGAGCTCGCCGTTCTCCACTTTCAAACCGCCGACGCCATCCGGGAGCTTCAGGCGGTCGCGCTGCTCGGCCAGTTTTTTCTGCAGCGTGGGATTGACCAGCGAGACGGGAACGCTCAAATCTCCGACTTTGAATTCCGTGGGATCGAATGTGGCATAGCCGCCTTGATCGCCGAGATGGCCGGAGATCGTGATCCAGACGTCTTTGCCGGCGATCTCGGTAAGAAACTGCCCGTGGACGACGTCGCCATCAAAGCTGACTTGCTGATCTTTGATGGTGGGTGCTGCGCTGCCAACACTCGAGTCGGGGCTTAGCTCAGCAGTGCTCGCATTGCCAAGAGACTGCGCCAGTACGGCGCTGATTTCATCGGAATTGATGTGGACCTCGGGTTTGGAGTTTGGCGATGCCGCGGACGCTTCTGCCGCTTCGGGCTTCGACGACGCGTTGGTCGGGGTGGTTGGCTGGGCCTGCTCTGTGGCTTGCTGGAAATCGGCCATCTTCTGGTCGAACGACTGAGCATGTTGCGCGATCGCCGCTGGAGCCTGCGGGGGCGCAACGGGCGTAGGCCTCTTCAAAACGAGGATGATGGCGACCAGCGATGCCACCAGGGTAAGAATGCTGATGATGCGGTCCAGCTTGAGTTTCATGGCAGTTTCCATGCTACCGGGCGGGTGAGAGAAAGGCAGATGACCGAAGTCACGGTTCGGCGATGGATTTTGCCTGTGTGGGACCGGGTCTGGGACCCGGTCGGCGGCCGTCAGGCCGTCTGTCTCTGCACTCACTTATAGGACGGGGACTCGACCTCTGAAAGTCCAAGCATATTCGGCCTCCACTTTCACGAGCCCTGCCCGTACGGGATTCTGACAAACGTACTCCACCCGGTCCAACAAGCTGTCGTTGGACCGCAGAACGTGATCGAAGAACTCCTCTTGCCAAACAGGCCCCAAGCGGCCAAGGGCGATATTGATGTACCGCGCCGAGCGCCCCTTGATGGCTTTCATGATCTCGGGCAGGGTGTAACTCCATCCGTCTTCGCGGCGGAGCGGTGAGTAAATCAGGTGAACATGGTCGGGCATGACGACAGCCACGTGAAGCTCATATTTGCAGCCGTGTTCGTGAACGCAGTTTTCCAGCACGATGTCCCGAGCTATTGGAGGGAGCTTCCAGCGGTGGGACGTGGTGAAGGTGACAAACAGCGGGTGATCGTCCTTTTGATAGTGCGGGAGACGACGGCGATATTCGTATTTCGGCTGCATCGAGAGCGGCCCTTCGGGCCGCGACCGGATCGAAGATCCGGTCCCACATATTCAACTGCACGACACTACTCTAGTTTTTTCGCCAACAACTCGTTCACGATCTGGGGGCTGGCTTGGCCATTGGAGGCTTTCATTACCTGCCCGACGAAGAAACCGAGCATAGTTTTCTTGCCGGCGCGGTATTGCTCGAGCTGCTTGGGATTGGCGGCGAGAATTTCGTCGATGATCTTGTCCAGGGCGGAAGTGTCAGTAGACTGCTGCGGCCGGCCTTCCTCTTCATAAACAGCGGGAAAATCCTTGCCACGCTCGAACGACAGGTCATATAGATCCTTGAGCATCTTGCCGGAGATCGTACCGGCCTCAACCAGATCAGCCGATGCCGCGACTCCAGCCATCGAAACCGGCGATTGCTCGATCGAAATGCCTTTCGCCTTGAGGCGGCCCATGAGCTCGCCCTGGACAAGATTCGCAACTCGCTTGGGATTCTTCGCGGCTTTTGCGGCCTGCTCGAATTGATCGGCCAGAGATTTCGAGAACGTCAGCACCTGCGCATCGTACTCGGTGATGCCGTAATCCTTCACCATGCGTGCGCGCCGCGCCTCTGGCAGTTCGGGCAACGTGCGCCCGATTTCGGCCTTCCACTTCTCGTCGACAACAAGCGGCAGCAAGTCGGGCTCGGGAAAGTAGCGATAATCATGCGCTTGCTCTTTCGAGCGCATGCTGTACGTCTTGCCTTCGTTCGCGTTGTAGAGGCGCGTCTCCTGGGTGATTATCCCGCCGGATTCGATGACATCGATCTGCCGCCCGATTTCATACTCCAATGCTTCGCGAATAAAGCGGAAGGAGTTTACATTCTTGATTTCTGTCTTGGTGCCGAATTTTTTCTGCCCGCGGGAACGCACGCTGATGTTGGCATCGGCGCGCAGCGATCCCTCTTCCATGTTGCAGTCGCTGACGCCGGTATAAAGAATGATTTCCTTCAGCCGGGTCAGATATTCGTAGGCCTCGTCGGGCGTGGCGATGTCGGGGTCGCTGACAATTTCGATCAGCGGCACGCCAGTGCGGTTCAGATCAATCGCGGTCTTCTCCTCGGAATCCGCAAATCCCTCATGAAGGCTCTTGCCCGCGTCTTCCTCAAGATGCACGCGTGTGATGCCGATCTTCTTCTTGCCGCCATCTGCGGGCACTTCGATGAATCCGAACTCGGCGAGAGGCTTGTCGTATTGCGAAATCTGATAGCCCTTGGGCAGGTCGGGATAGAAATAATTCTTGCGGGCGAAAATCGAGGTCTCGTTGATACGGCACTTCAGCGCCATTGCCGCGAGCGTCGCGAACTCGACCACCTTCCGGTTGAGAACGGGCAGAGCGCCGGGCATTCCCAGGCAAACTGGACAGACATTCGAATTCGGTGGCGCACCGAAGCGGGTTGAGCAAGAACAGAAGATCTTCGTTGCCGTCAGCAGCTGAACGTGGACTTCCAGTCCGATGACCGGCTCGAACTTCGGGTGCGCGGCGATGGAAGTCTCAACGGTGGAAGCCATGAAGTAAGATTATAAAGGTCCGCTTGGTGGCTTACGGATTGCGCGGTGCGTCCAGATACTTATTGGCAAAAATCTCGAAATAGAGAAGCTCGGTACCCTTCGCATCTGCAACCCCGGTGATGTCGATACTTGCTCCACGCAGAACCGAGTCGATGCCACCAACGTCAAAGAACAAGAATCCCGACTGCGTGGTATGAGGCTCGACCGCCTTGGCGGCGAACTGCGAAGACTCTATCTCGTCCATCTCCTTTTTGCTGAGCCCGCCTTTCACCTTGTGGGGCAGCGGGATCGGGCTGGGGCGGGTGCTGGACTGCGGATTCGAGAGACGGCGATAGAGATCATCCGTCGTAACGGGCGTGAGCTTCGAGTGATTGGCAGTAATCAGCGTGATTTCCATGTTGGCGATCGACACCGGCTGATCACCATCGTTGGTCACAACGAAGAAAATCGGCATGAACCCATGTTCTGCGAAGTTGGTGGAAAATATCTTCGCCTTTTCCTGGTTGTCGTAAGGGTCGGCGGCGATCGCGACTTTCTCGTCGCGGTGGAAATCGTGAGCGGGATAATTGATGGCAGCCTTCGCCTCCGGCTTCACGAAACTCTTGGACGCCAGCAAAGCTGAGGTCAGACTCAAAGTACACAGAACGACCGCGAACGAACGCCGATTCGACTGCAAGAACAAATGTCGCATTCCATGATTATAGAAGCCAGACCACCGCACCGCGGAACCGGCGGTTTAGAATGGCTCCAGCTTGAGCTATTTTCTCTACAGTCTGGCGCTCGCATCGGGAATGTTGCTGAGCCTTCCCTATTGGCTTTACCAGGTTCTGCGCCATGGTAAATACCGACGCGGTTTCAGCGAGCGCACAGGCAAGGTTCCTGCCCGCCTCTTGTCAGCGGCCGGCTTATCTTCACGACGAACGATTTGGATTCATGCCGTGTCGGTCGGCGAGGTGCTGGCGGTCAGCGGACTCGTCACGCAAATGCGCAAGACGCTCCCGCGATATCGGATCGTGGTGTCTACGACGACTGATACCGGGCAGGATCTGGCCAGGCAGCGCTTCGGCCCTGAAAACGTGTTTTACTTCCCGATGGATTTTGCGTTGGCGATTCGGCCTTACCTGCGCGCGCTGCGGCCGGAGCTGGTCGTTCTGGCGGAGACGGAATTCTGGCCGAATTCTTTGCGGCTCGTACACCAATGCGGAGCGCGCATTGCCGTTGTCAACGCGCGCATCTCGGACCGTTCGTGGCCGCGCTATAAGCGCTTTCGTTGGGCTCTCCGGCGGATGCTCGTGCACGTTGACCTGTTCCTCGCCCAGACGCAGGAAGACGGAATGCGGCTCGAATCAATCGGCGCCGATCCGGCACGCGTGCAGGTCACTGGGAATCTCAAGTTCGACGTGAAATTGCCAGCGCCGCCTCCGATTGTCGAGACTCTTCGCCGGTCGCTTGCCGCCGAGGGCGCAGGCCCGCTGCTGGTCTGCGGCAGCACCGTCGAAGACGAAGAACCGCCGCTTCTCAAATCGTTTGAGAATTTGCGCGTGAGTCATCCACACGCAGTCATGATCCTGGCCCCGCGCCATCCTGAACGCTTCGATACCGTGGCGATCCTGCTGCAGCAGATGGGGATCCCGTCCCACAGGCGTACCAAGTGGCAGGGGGAGCCGTTGGCCGGCGGCGTATTGCTGGTCGATTCCATCGGCGAATTGGCTGCGCTCTACGCGCTGGCCGATGTTGCTTTCGTCGGCGGAAGCCTGGTTCCCCGCGGAGGCCACAACATCATCGAACCGGCGCAGCATGGCGTTGCGATCGTGACTGGAAATCACACGGAAAATTTCCGCGACATTGTCAGCTTATTCCAGAGCCGCGACGCGGTGCGAATTGTGGGCCTGTCAGAGTTGCCGCTCACTCTGATGCGTCTGCTCGACGACGATTCCGAACGCCGGGCCCTCGGCCGCCGAGCGAAAGAGACGATCCTGTCGCAGATGGGCGCGACTTCAAGGACACTTGACGCACTCCATTCATTGCTGACGGAACACGGCGGCTCTGCGTCAGCTCAAGCTCTGCACACCGATTGAATCCACTCTCAACCATCTACGGAGGCGTGGTCGCAGCGCGCAATTCGCTCTACGAGCGGAAGATCCTACGCTCGCACTGGCTGCAGGGACCAGTGGTCAGCGTGGGGAATCTTTCCGCGGGCGGGTCAGGCAAGACTCCATTCGTGATCCTGCTGGGAGATTTGCTCAAGGCTCGAGGGGTTAAGTTCGATGTGCTGTCGCGGGGATACGGTCGAGCCAGCCGCGGCGTGCTGCTGGTCGATCCCGGTGGCCTGCCGCAGCAGTTCGGCGACGAGCCGCTCCTGATCGCGCGCAAGCTTCAAGTTCCCGTCGTCGTCGGCGAAGATCGGTATGAGGCCGGACGTTTCGCCGAGTCCAGATTCGGCCTGCAACTGCATTTACTGGACGACGGCTTTCAGCACCGGACTTTGGCGCGTGACTTCGATATCGTTCTGGTGACGCCCCAGGATGCAGCCGACCGCCTACTTCCCGCGGGAAGATTACGAGAGCCGTTGCGCTCATTGAGCCGAGCCGACGCCGTCGTGCTAGCCAGCGGCGCATCTGCGGAGTCTTTTCCGCTGCAAGGAAAAGCAGTCTGGCGCGTGCGGCGTGGGATCGCGCCAACAAATGTTCCTGCGCGCCCTATCGTCTTCTGCGGAATTGCGCGACCCCAGAACTTCGTATTGCAATTGCGCTCCGCGAATATTGAACCGGCAGCCGAAGCCTTTTATCGCGATCATCATGCCTATTCCGAAAAGGACGTCCGCGAGTTACTCAGATTGAAGGAACGCAGCGAGGCTGGAGGATTCGTTACCACGGAAAAAGATGCTGTCAATCTGGGACCGTACCTTTCGGCGCTGGAACCGATCTCTGTCGTTCCGGTGCGCATGGAGCTTGCCGACGCGGCTAACGCCCTGGATACCATCCTGCGCAAGATTGGAGAACGAAGGCAGGGCGCATGAGAGAATCGACTTCGTAGCGCCGCCAACATGCGGAGCCAGAGCGGCCCCGCGACACCGGAAAGGTGCCCGCGCTAGTGGTTTTGAACCGGAATGACCAAACATCCCAAAGAAGGCGAGCGCCTCAAGAAGATCGTCGAAACCTTTCCCAAGATCACCGTAACTGTCTTGGGAGACCTAGTGGCCGACGAATTCGTTTTCGGTGAAATCTCGCGGGTGTCCCGCGAGGCTCCTGTCCTCATTCTGAAGCATCGTGAGCGGACAGTGCTGCCCGGCGGCGCGGCCAATGCTGCCAACAATCTGGCGGATCTCGGAGTAAACGTTCTGCCGGTGGGGATTGTCGGCGATGATGAACCCGGACGTTTGTTACTGAAATACTTCCGCCACAAAAAGATTGCCGTCAGCGGCGTGCTGAAGGATAAGAGCTACACCACCGTCACCAAGTCGCGCATTCTGGCGGGCATGACGCACACGGCGCGCCAGCAGGTGGTGCGAATCGACCGCGAACCCGAAGAGGCGCCGAACAGCCATCTGACTCGCGAACTCTATCTGGCCGCCCGGAACTATGCGCATGCCTCGGATGCGTTGCTGGTCTCGGATTATGGCTATGGAGCAGCCACTCCGGCGATCGTAAGCACACTCCGGGAGAAGGGGAAACTCGGATCGGTACCGATCGTGCTCGATTCTCGCTATCGCATGCTGCAGTATGCGGGCGTGACAGCGGCGACTCCGAACGAGCCCGAAGTCGAAGAAGCGCTCGGCATCCGGATCGGGCAGGATTGGAGCAAACTGCTTGTGGCGGGCGAAAAGTTGATGGCGCATATGAAGCTGCAGTCGCTGGTGATCACGCGTGGGCGCGACGGGATGGCGGCGTTCGATCAACGACACAAGCCGGTCGATATCCCGATCTACGGTTCGGATCAGGTGGCGGATGTGACCGGAGCTGGCGACACGGTGATTGCGGCATTCACGGCCGCTTTAGCTGCGGGTGCGACAACTGAAGAAGCAGCGCAACTGGCAAACTATGCGGGCGGCATCGTGGTCATGAAGCGCGGCACAGCGACCGTGTCGCGGGAAGAGTTGCTGCATGCGATTGAGCAGACGCCGCCGGCCACACGACCCCATTGAGTACACCCAGCAAAATTGTGAGCCGCGACGAGCTTCGACGGCGCGTTGACGAGTGGCGGCACTCAGGCGAACGCGTCACCCTGGCCAACGGCAATTTCGACCTGCTGCACGTAGGGCACATACGCTACCTGCGCGGCGCGAAGGCTCTCGGCGGAAAACTTGTGGTCGCCATTAATTCCGACGAATCGGTGCGCGCGCTGAAAGGTGAAGGCCGGCCGGTCATGCCGCAAGCCGAACGCGCTGAAATTCTTGCTGCGCTTTCTGACGTGGATGCCGTCGTGATTTTCCCGGAGCTCGATGTGCGGGCGATAATTCGCGACATCCGCCCGGATGTGCAGGCGAAAGGCACGGACTACAGCGCCGACTCCGTTCCAGAGCGCGACACCGTCGCCGAATGTGGAGGGCGCGTTGAGATTGTCGGCGATCCGAAAGATCATTCCACCAGCGAGATCATCCGCTCGCGACTTTCTCCGAGGAAATCTTGAGCGCTCGGGCCGGCAGCGGTTCGAACATTGAGCGCATTCTTATCGTGCGGTTGAGCGCGATGGGAGACGTGATCCACACCCTGCCCGCGGCGCAGGCCCTGCGCGAAGCGTTTCCGGAAGCGAGCATTGGATGGATGATCGAAGAACGCTGGGCCGAACTTTTGTGCGCGGCGGGCGCGGCGCGGCGCGGGCCTCGGTCGCCGCAGCGCCCTCTCGTCGATTGGGTGCACACGGTCAACCTCGTTGGATGGCGAAAGTCTTTGTTCAGCATTCCAACCATCGAACGGATAGCGAGAGTCTGGAATGATGTTCGCGCGGCGAGATACGACGTCGCCATCGATCTGCAAGGGGCAATGCGGTCGGCCGTGCTGGCGCGCTGGTCGGGAACTGGCGTTGTGTACGGCGCGACCGAGCCGCGAGAATCTCCAGCGAGCTTGTGGTACACGCGGCGGGTTCTCTCTCGCGGGGCGCATGTGATTGACCAGAATCTCTCGGTCGTCGAGGCGATGATTGGCCGAACGCTCAGCGTCCCGAGCGTGGAATTTCCTCATGATTTCGAGGCCGAGAGGAACGTTGAACAGCGCCTGTCTGATGCGGGAGTCCGACAGTTCGCGATCCTGAATCCTGGCGCGGGATGGGGAGCAAAGCGCTGGCCCGCGGAGCGCTATGGACTAGTCGCTCGCGAACTCGCTGCATTTGGGTTGCGGTCGATCGTGAACTATGGCCCCGGCGAAGAAGAGCTGGCGCGCGAGGCGGAGGCGGCTGGCGATGGCTCGGCCACGGCTTTCAATACAACCATCGGTGAATTGATCGCGCTGACGCGACGCGCGAAATTGTTTGTCGGCGGGGACACAGGGCCGCTGCATCTCGCAGCAGCGTTGCAGGTTCCAGTGATTGCGATCTTTGGGCCAACGGATCCAGCGCGGAACGGGCCTTACGGGACACGTAGCGTGGTGTTGCGAAATCCGGCGAGCCCGACTTCGCATGTTCGCAAGTCTCAGCCCGACGAAGGAATGCTTGAGATCGGAGTCGATGCCGTCGTGGAAGCTGCTCGCCGCCTGCTTGCGAGCGACGGGCAGAAGCGACCGTCCCACACGGGGGCTACGCATGGCTGAATGGTCGCGCGTGGCTAGACGCATCCGGGTTCCGTTGGGATTCGCGTTTGCCGTGCTGTACTTCTGGCTGGCGCGGCCGACGTGGCGATTTCTCGCGCTGGGCGCGGTGTTGATCGTGCCGGGACTTTTGATTCGGGCGCTGGCTTCGGGGCATGTGCGCAAGAATGAAGCGCTGGCGACTTCGGGGCCGTACGCGTACACGCGAAATCCGCTGTATCTCGGGTCGCTGCTCATCGGGATCGGATTCGCTGTGGCCGCGCGGAGCTGGTGGGTGGGCGTCGTGCTTATAGTGATGTTCCTCGCGATCTATCTTCCGGTGATTCGAGACGAAGAGAAATTCCTGCGGGAGAGATTTCCGGAATTCGAGGAGTACGCGCGACGGGTTCCGCGGATGCTGCCTAGAAATATTCGCGCGAGCACTTCCGGGGATGGTGGTGGGTTCTCGATGGATCTTTACCTGAAGCATCGGGAGTGGAACGCGTTGCTGGGCGCGGGGGCGATGACGGCGGGGCTGATCGCCAAGATGCTTCTGATCAAGTAAGCGCATCTCCTGGGGCTGAAGCCCAAACCTTCTGACATTCTTACATCGCCCTGGAAGGCCGCTCTTGCACGGTTGCACAGCACTGAAAAGTCAAAATCCCCACCCTGTCCTCCAAAGAACCGGAGGACAAGGGTGGGGCACCCACTTCCTATTCTTATCTCTCAATCCTCGAAATTCTCTCCTTCCATTTTTACTCTGTGCGGAGGGCGTGCATGGGCTCGATGCTGGCTGCCCGTCTGGCGGGAATGAATCCTGCCAGCGCGGCGAAGGCCGACAGCACCAGGATCGCGCCGGCCAGCGTGAGCGGATCGTAGGTGCGAACGCCATAGAGTTGCGTCGACATGAGCCGAGCGCCGAGCAGGGCGACGGGAATACCGATGGCGAGGCCCAGGGCTACCAGCAGAAGAGCCTTCTTGAGCACGAGGGCGACTACGTTGCCACGATTCGCGCCGAGGGCCATGCGCAATCCGATCTCGCTGGTACGGCGGGCGACCGAGTACGTGGTTATGCCGTACAGGCCTACGGAAGCAAGTGCCAGCGCCAGAAGTCCGAATAATCCTGTCAGACGGGTGATGAGGCGCTCCTGATTGAAGTTGTCGGCGACCTGATAGTCCAGCGACTTGAAGTCTTCCATGGTCAGATCGGGATTGATGTTCGCGAGAGTGCGGCGGGCCATCGCTTCAAGGGACGAAGCTTCGCCGGCGAATTGGACCGTAATCGAGTTTGGGAACAGCGAGCGGCTTTCGGCCGTCACATTGCTTTCTTCTTTGAAGGTCCGATTGAACTGGGTCAGCGGGCGGAAGTACATCGGGCGATAGTCGTCGCGGGGGTTGTTGTATTTCGCGTCGGCGACGATGCCGACGATTTCGTAGTCCCCGGCATATTTCTGATCCATGGTGCCGAAGTGGCGTCCGATTGGATCTTCCTTTGGAAAGAACTTTTTCACGAATGCCTGGTTGACGACGGCGACCATGCGCGAGGTGGCAGTGTCCTGTTCGGTGAAACCGCGTCCACGGATGACGGGCTGGCCGATAGTATCGAAGAAATGTGGGCTAACGCGATCCCAGGACGATCCATTGTGCTCTTCGGGGCCGGGACTAGGACGGCCCTCGATGTACACTCCTTCGCCCCAATTATTTCCTTCGAGCGTGCTGTAGAGGGCGATTCCAACATTCTTGACGCCGGGGAGAGCCGTGAATTCGCGCTCCAGTTGCTGATTGAAAGCGTCGATGTGATCGATGTTGTAACCGGCGCCCATCGGGTCCATGTGGATGACGTAACGATTGGCGGTGGTGATGCCGAAGTTCTGCTTTTCGAGATTGCGCAAAGTTTGCGTCATCAGGCCCGCGCCGACGAGCAGGACCAGCGAAAGGGCAGCCTGCAAGACAATAAGAGTTTTCTGCGGCAGGAGCGAGCGGTCGCCGGTGGAACGATTCATTCCGCGCAAGGCTTCAGCGGGATCGGCATGGGAGGAAATCCAGGCTGGGACGATTCCGAAGATGATTCCGGTGATGAGCGAGAGGAGAAACGCAAAACCGAGGACGACTGGCGACGGGCTGGCATGAATGGGAATCTGTGTTGAGTCGGGAAATGCCAGAGTCAGGATCATGCGGGCTCCGGCGTAGGCAATAGCGATCCCGATAATGCCTCCGATAACAGAGAGCAGCACGCTTTCGAGAAGAACCTGGCGGATCAGAACCGAACGGGCAGCGCCGAGGGCGGTTCGAATGGAAGTCTCGGCGCGGCGGGCCGTGCCTTTGGCGAGAAGCAGATTCGCGATGTTCGCGCACGCGACCAACAGCACGAGAGCGGAAATCCATGTGAGCAGGTGAAGACCGTCTCCCGCTTCCTGCTGAAGATTTTGAATGCCAGCGCCCGCGGGAACGACGATCACATGTTGCTTGTGGATCTGAGTGTCGCCTCCGTTTCTGGTGTAGCCCGGTTGCGTGACCATCCACTGACGCAGAGTGTTGGAGAGTTTGGATTGCAGACTACCCGGAGCGACGCCGGGCTTCACGCGTCCAAGGACGTAGAGCCAGTTCGAATCGGCCACCTTCAGAATGCTGGTTGGGCCTTCGATCACTGGCTCGACGTTGAGAGGAATCCAGAGGGCGGGAGGGTCGGAATCGATACGGTCTCCGAAAAAGCCGGGAGGCGCGATGCCGACAATTGTGACGGGCCGGCTCTGGATAAAAAACGTCGAGCCCACCACATTCGGGTCAGCCGCATACGAGCCTTGCCATGCCGCATAGCTGAGCACGGCCACGGGCGCTGGCGCCGGGAACATCATCGGAGGGCAGCAGCATACGGCCGGCATAAGCGCCCAGACCGAAGGTCGAGAAATAGTTGCCGGAGACATATTCGGTGCGCTCAGATTTCGCCGTAGCATTTCCGACACGAACGTTCATGGTGCTGTGCCCGGACTGGAAAGCTGCGAGTTGTTCGAACTCGGGAGTGGTGTCGAGCAGTTGGCGATAGAGATCGTAGGAGAAGAGATCAAAGTCGCCGTCGTCGTTGATAAAACCGCCGTTGATGCAGCAATCGTCACGGTCTCCGACCCGGTAGAGAGTTGCGGGATTTGCGACCGGGAGCGACTTCATCAGGATGGCGTGAACCAGGGTGAAGATCGCCGTGTTCGCGCCGATGCCGAGCGCGATGGTAAGGATCACGGTGGCGGCGAATCCGGGGGACTTGCGGAACTGGCGGAGCGCGAGCTTGACATTGGTCATGGTCAGGATTATGGACGGGGCAACCGGGTAAGGGGAAGCAA
Organism: uncultured Acidobacteriota bacterium; assembly: GCA_963700225.1. Lineage (GTDB taxonomy): Bacteria > Acidobacteriota > Terriglobia > Terriglobales > Acidobacteriaceae > Sulfotelmatobacter. Next base: position 1,059,630 of record CAVOWU010000002.1, on the reverse strand, counting down.
GGGCAAAGCAGATTCCTCGTTCAGCCGGGGCGACAAGACCCGCGAGGTTGTGGAGTTACAGCCAGAACAGCGGGGCTAGGCCTGCGGCGGCCAGGGCCATCAGGAGCAACAAGCTCTGTTTGCCGGTTTCGCGGTCCGCGAGACTGTAGGCGTAGATGCCTTTGATCAAATTATTGCTGGCGGCTGCGATGAGAACCGCAGTGGCCGCCACTCTTAAGGGAGTGAGTGTGCCAGCGGCCTGAGTCATGCCCATGATGAAGGGGTCCACGTCGGTGACTCCCATGACAGCCGCAAGAATGTTGACGCCGGCACGACCGAGATAGGTCACTGCTAGCTGTGTGGCTACCAGCATTGCCAGAAAAAAAAGTGCGAAAAGAAATGCAGCCGTCAGCTCGAGTGGATTGCCGGGCTCGAACTCGCGCTTGAATTGAGATTGGACGACGTCGGGACGGCGGGACCAGAGCCATCCGGTGGCGATGGCGGCTGCGGCCAGAACGAGGAACGCTGGCGCGAGCATAGCTCCCAGGTGGCGGTTGAACAGAGCCAGGAGAGCAACGAGGCGCAGGTACATTACGCCGGAGGCGATGAGAATTCCACCAGCGAAAAGATGAGGGCGCTGCTCGCGGGCGGCACGGCGAGACATTGCCACGGTGGTCACAGTGGAAGAATAGGCTCCGCCGAGGAAGGCGGTGAGAACGACTCCGCCGCGTTCCTTTGTGACTTTCTGGAGGACGTAGCTTCCATACGAGATCGTGCTTACGGCGACGACCACAAGCCAAGTCTTGAAGGGGTTGAGGTGGAAGCGTCCGAATTGCTCGTTAGGAAGGATCGGCAGGATAACTGTGGTAAGCAGGAGGAATTTGGCGAAGGTGAGAATCTCCTGCGGGGCGGTGCGCTGGGCAAGAGCTTCGAGGCCTGCCTTCAATTCGAGGAGTAAGAGGCTAGCAACGCTCAGGGCGGTGGCGATCCAGAGGTGGTCATAGAAGACGAGAGCACCTACCAAGTACGTTGCCAAACCGGACATTTCCGATGTGACACCCGCGGTTTCGACGCGCGAAAGCTTGTGCCAGTAGGAGAGCAGCAGAAATCCGCCAATGACCAGGAAACCGAGAATCACCGGTAGAAGCTGGGAGCCGGATAGAAGGGCGATCGAGTAGCCGAGCAATCCGATCAACGGGAAGGTGCGGACTCCGCCGAAGGAGTAGGATCCGGCGGCGGTTTTATGCTCTTCGCGTTCGAGTCCGATCAGGAACGAGAGGAAGAGGACTAGAACGATTTTAACGGCGTCGGGCGGCAGCCAGTGGTAGAGATCCACTTTCGGTTGGGCTCCTCGTAACGGGAGCAGTATAGAACGCGGGGAAGAAAAGCCCCACTCCTCGTGCAAGCTACGCGCGAAAAATGGGGCACCCGGATTGTTTGTCACCGCAAGCTGATCTGACTGATCAGAATCGCTGCACGTCAGTTGAAGCCGGCGAGCCTATAGATTGCTCGCCAGTAGCTGATCGAAGATCTGGTGCCGATGCCGTAGATGCGTTGCCGGGCACCAGAGTGATGCTCGCAAACGGGTCGACGGTCCCGTCATGATGTCGAACGGGTCTTGGTCCAAGTTCCGGCGTTCTTGGTGAGTTTGAAGGTTGTCCCGCACCCATGGATAGGACAGAAAAGAGCCCTTCGCTCACGCGAAGGGCTAAGGGGGAAGGCTTTGTTCGAAGCTGTGAAGAGACGGATCAAAGACCCGTCCCCGCACAAGCTATCGTTATTTCGGTTGCTGCGCTTGATCGGCGCTCATGGCAGGCGCTCCACCGTTGGAGGAGAGCTGCTCGAGGTCGTTCTTCAGGAGGCTGATTTCGACGCGGCCTCCGCTGATGCGCTTCGACTTCGCGGCGTCATCGGTGGTCGGGGTAGGAGCATTGCCCATCCCGACGAGGTAGATGCGGTAGACCGGGATCTCATGGTTGAGCACGAGGTAACGGACGACCGATTCTGCCATCTTCTGCGAAGTGGTGATGGCGGTCTGGCCCTTGCCGGACGAGAAGCCCTGCACTTCGATGATGTAGCCGCGCTGTCCCTTTACGCCGCTGGCCATCTGGTCAAGGGCGTCCTTGGCGTTCTTGCTGAGCACGGTCTGGCCGGGACGGAAGCGGATTTCAGTCTGGTTCGAGGCCTTGTACTGGTCGATGTTGCTGACGACGGTCTCGACGGTCTGAACGCGGGTGGTCACCTGCTGCGCGGACTGCTGCGCCATGGTGGCCTTGTTGCCGGCGTCAATCGCGTGCTGGTCGGCTTCGTTGGCCTTATCGGAGGCCAGCTTGATGCCAGCCTGAGCGCGGGCGTCGGTATCTTTGATGGCCTTGCCGTTGCCGGCCGTCAGCTCATCGAGCTCGTTGACGCGGTCGCGAATCGGCTCGGTCTGGCGCTGCACATATTTCTTGCGGGCAAAGGGATTGACGCGTCCCCAGAAGCCTTCACGGGATGGGGGGGCCAGAGGCGCCTTGCCAGTTGCGTTCTCAGTCGATGTCGACTGAGCGGCAGCGGGCTGGCTCTGATCGGTGCTGGACGAGGTGGTCTGCGCAAGGGCCGGAATGGCGAGTACGGCGGCCAAAGGCAGGGCGACGATGAGACGGTTGTTCATGATGACTTCCTCCAAGTTTGGGAGCACGTTGGCTCCCCTGCCGCACGCCGAAGCGTGCTTGAAATTTTGATTGCGTCCCCTGAAAGCGGTAAAGAGAGCTCGCCGTTTCGCGAAGCCGGCCGGCGCTGACGCAACGCCTGGCCCTTAGAACTCGAGGCACCCAATCCCGCGGCGCCACCGTGATCTATTACAGGTGAGATGCCAAATCCGCCGCCGGGGTTGAAGGGCTAAGCAATTGATAACTATGGGTATTATAGCGATCTCCCGAAGGGAAAGACAGGTGCGAAGGCTTTTGCAGGGTAATTTTGGCAAACCTGATATAAAAACTGCGTGGAGAAGAAGGTTACTTTGGGTGCGTCTTTGGCCGCTTGCCGTTGCTGGTTTGGGCGAACCAATCTGGGAGGACTTTTGGTGATCAAAAGCGGGCCGCTCGGGGAGAGCCATAAAATGATGCGACATGCAGTCGCGGTTGGGATCATGGTGTACTCACTTTGCGGATTCGGGTGGGGCGAAGAATCTGCGATGCCTTCCACGAAGGTTCCGATAGAGCATCTGCAACAGTATTCCGATCTGGCCGTCACGTGGATGCAGGAGTATCTGCGCATCGACACGACGAATCCCCCTGGGAACGAAATGAAGGCGGTCGCGTTCTACAAGAAGATCCTCGATCAAGAAGGAATCGAGAACCAGACGTTCGAATTCTCTGCGGGGCGCGGGGATTTCTGGGCCCGGATTCCGCACACGACGAGCGAGATGAAGCGCCCGATCATCCTGCTGAACCATATGGATGTGGTGACGAGCGATGCAGCGCACTGGCGTGTGCCGCCGTTTAGCGGAGAGATTAAGGACGGCTATATCTGGGGCCGCGGGGCGCAGGATATGAAGGACGAAGGCCTGGCGCAACTCGTGGTGATGGTGATGTTGAAGCGCGAAAAAGTGGCGCTCGACCGCGACGTCATTTTCCTGGCGGTGGCAGACGAGGAGGTCGCGGACTTAGGAACAGACTGGTTCATCGACCATCAGCGAGATCTGCTCGGAAATGCTGAGTTTGTGATCAACGAAGGCGGCGAAAATCTTCTCGATGGCAGCAAAGTGAAGTACGTGGGCGTCGACGTTGGAGAGAAGACGACATACTGGCTGCACGTGGTAGCGCATGGCAGGCCGGGGCATGGATCGAGGCCGAATCCGGATTCGGCTCCAAACCGGCTGGTGCGGGCACTGGATCGGATTCTTGTGTACAAAACTCCCCTGCGTGTTTTACCGGTGGTGGATGAGTTCCTGCGGGATATGGCGCCGTACGAGCCGCCCGAACGGGCTGCATATTACAGGAATGTCCGGAAGGCGGTCGAAGACAAGAGGTTCCAGGAAGACTTAGAGCGTGACGAGTCACTAAACTTTCTCCTGCGCGACACGATTTCGCTGACCATGCTGGGAGGATCGCAGCAGACGAATGTGATTCCTCCGGAGGCGTGGGCGAATCTGGATGTCCGCATCTTGCCGGGAGGAGATCCGAAGGCGCTGCTGGCAGCAGTACGGCGGGTGGTGAATGATCCGAACGTAACGGTTGAGCCGCTGTATTCGGAGTTCCAGGTAGCCAACTATTCCGGCACGGACAATGCGCTGTATGGAGCGATCCGCGAGGTATCGGGGAAGTATTTTCCGGGGGCGCCGGTGGTGCCGCATATCACCAGCGGATATACGGAGAATCAGCGGTACCGGCCGCTGGGGATGGTAGCGTACGGGTTCACTCCCTATACCGCGACCGATGAGGAAGGCAACACGGAGCATGGAAACGATGAAAGGATTCGCGTGGAGGAAGTGCGGCGGGGTCCGCGGATTCTGTTTGATGTGGTCGCACGAGTCGCTGGCGAGTAAAACTCCTTTGCCCCGGATTTGCGCGGATTCTCACGGATCAACTTCTTTACGATTTCGATGAAGAAACCCGCGCGTCGAGAATTGTTCGACGGACCAGCCGGGAGGGCTATCCCTACATCCATCAAAATCTCGTTCGCTATTTCTCCCGAGTGAAAGTCGCAATCCAGTTGGGCTCCCAGGTTTTGGCACCGTCAGTGGAGAACGCCTGTTCTGTATGGAACGAGGTGGAGGAAACGTCGGAGAAGACGAAGCGGACGAAGATCGACTGGTCGCCGAGATCTTCCTGGTCAAAGAACTCGCCGCGGCCGTTGGCGAACTCGCCGGTCGTGGGCGGCATGCTCACTGACCCATTCTTGCTGTTGGCCCAGTAGAGACGCCACTGATGCACCTTCGCGTTATAGAGGCGCAGAGTAAGACCTTCGATGTGACTGCTCGAGTTGCCGACCTCGAATTCGCCGAAATTCGCGCGGCCATTCCATAACTTCTTTACGACGGAAGTGCCATCGTAGTCGACCCAGGTGTTCGATCCGGTTAACGGATGCTGCAGGCGCTTAAGGTGAGCCTTCCAGCTTCCGAATTCGAAATCGAAGGCATGCTGGCCGGCGTCTTGCGCGTCCGTTTGCGGATCGTGTGTCGGCGCGCTGGATTGCGCGAGCATTTTGAATTCATCTTCGCTGACGCGCGTCTGATCGGTGATCCAGTTCACTTCCCACGTCTTGCCGCCATCATCGGAAAATGATTGCTCGAAGTGAGCAGAAGTCGGAGTAATACGCGACCAGATGAAGCGAACAAGGATGGTTCTGCCGTTAATGGGCTCCTGGTCATAAAACTCACCTTCGCCATTCTTGAATTCGCCAATCGTTGGAATGCCCAGAATTCCGTTATTGCTTGTTGCCCAGTAGATGCTCCATTGGTGGGAGTCGGGATTGTAGAGGCGAAGTGTCATACCTTCGATATGTCGGGCAGAACTGTTGGTCTCAAACTGCTCGATGTTGGCGCGGCCGTCCCAGACTTTTTGCGTATAACTCGTGCCATCGAATTCGGTCCAATTGTTCGAACCAGTCAGGGGATGGTCGAGACGCTTCAGATGGATTTTCCAGGTGCCGAGTTCGAAATCGAAATCGTGCTGGCCATCATGCTTCGCGGCGGCTGGTTGAGAAGCGTTCGCCGCGGTTGAGTCCGTCTGCGCCAGCAGCGCGGCCGGGCAAGAAATAAGCACCAAGAGGACTCAACAAAACACTTCCCCGAACATTTCGTGCGACCTGCATCTTTCGTCTCCACTTGGAACTCGCTTTGATCAACGGCTCCAGTTCGAGCATGATCCAGGTCGTGGTATTTTTGTAGGTCCACTTTTTATGCAATTGACGATACCACTTTTGAAAATGGGAGGACCGCTCTTTCAGCAGGTGTACCGGGGATTACGTGAAGGAATACTGTCGGGAACATTGCGCGAGGGGCAGAAGCTGCCATCGACACGGGACTTGGCGGAGCAACTTGGGATTTCGAGAACGGTGGCCCTACTGGCGTACGACCAGTTGCTGGCAGAAGGATTCGCGGCGGGCAGGGCCGGCTCCGGAACATACGTGCGCAACGGAGTGCGGGTGGGACGGCCAGCGTCGCCAGAGTATTCCGCGAAGGTTCGGCTGACGAAGTTTGGGGCCTTGGCCGCAGCGGCATGGACCAGGATGAATTTTCCGGTGCGCGCGGACCGTTCTCTGCCGTATGACTTTGCCTACGGGCGGAGCGACCTGGAAACCTTCCCCTTCGAGATGTGGCGTCGCATTTTGCTGCGCTCGGCGCGCAGGGCGTCGGTTTCCGAATTCGACTACGGTCCGGCAGCCGGGAAGACGACCTTGCGGGACGCGATCTGCAATCATCTGCAGCGTTCTCGCGCGGTCGTGAGCGATCCATCCCAAGTGATCGTCGTGAACGGCTCGCAGCAGGCTCTGGACCTGATTGCTCGAGTCTTGCTGGCACGGGGAGAGCCGGTTGCCATTGAGGATCCGAGTTATCAGGGAACGACCGAGATCCTTCGGGCTGCGGGGGCGCGCCTGCTCCCGCTGACGGTGGATCGCGAAGGAATCAATCCCACGGAGATACCACCGAACGCTCGCATCGTCTTTGTAACGCCATCCCACCAGTATCCAACAGGCGCGATTCTGCCGCTGGCGCGGCGGCTTGAGTTACTGGACTGGGCAAAGCGCCGGAATTCCTTGATTGTCGAGGACGACTACGACGGTGAATTTCGCTACGAAGGACAGCCCTTGGAGTCATTGCAAGGTTTGGACCGCGAAGGGCGCGTCATTTATATCGGGACATTTTCGCGGACGATTTTTTCTGCACTTCGAATCGGATATCTGGTGGTGCCCAAGGGACTGGTCACAGCGTTTGCCGCCGCAAAGTGGCTGTGCGACCGGCATACGGCAACGCTGGAGCAGGAGACACTTGCCGAGTTTATAGCGAGCGGAATGTATGAGCGATATTTGCGGAAGGTGCGGCGCGAAAACGCGAAGCGAAGGGAAGCGTTGCTGGACGCCATCCGCAGTCATCTTGGCGACCGCGTCGAGGTGACAGGCGATGGGGCTGGGGCTCACATTGTGTTGTGGCCACGGCGGCGAGTGAGCGAAGAATCTGTGATTTCGGCTGCGGCCGCGCGAGGAGTTCGGATTTATGGAATCTCTCCGTACTTCTTGCGGAAGCCCAAGCGGACTGGCATTGTGATTGGCTATTCGAGAATGAATGAGGCGCGGATTCGGGAGGGGATTCGCAGACTTGCTGGAGTGTTCTAAGCCAAGATTCGGCCGACGGAAATTACTACCCGCAGTATTTCTCGTACTGCTCGAGGATGAAGGGATCGGTCATTCCGGCGATGTAGTCGCAGATGATGCGAGGAAGCGATTCCTCTTTGGCTTTCTCGCGATAATTGTGCGGCAGCGCTTCGGAATGATCCATCCAGAAGCTAAACAGTCCACGGACGACGCGCTCGGCGTCGTCTTTTTCATCGGACAAAGCGGAGCTGTAGTACAGGTTTTCGTAGAGAAATTCCTTTGTCTGCTTGCGGTCGGCTTCGACCGAAGGGCTAAAAGCCGCGAGGCGTTCCCTGTGGGCCCGGACGTCCTCGATGTTACGGATTCCCGCTTCATTCACGCGCTTCTGCGTGTTCTTCACCAGATCGTCGACGAAGCGGTTGAGGACGCGCTTGAGAGCTTCGTTGAATTTCAGTTTGGCGGGAGCGTCAGGGTAGATTTGCTCGACTTGCCGGTAGAAACGCTCGAAAACGGGAACGCCTTCGCGGATTGCTTCGAGCGAAAGAAGATGAGCTTCGTATCCGTCGTCGAGGTCGGCGGTGTTGTAGGCAATCTCGTCGGTGAGATCGATGAGCTGGGCTTCGAGCGGAGGACGCTGATCGAGTAGATATTCGGCCAGCTCGGGATGCTCGTTTGCGTCGTAATCGTGAGAATGCTTGATGATGCCTTCGCGCACTTCAAACGTGAGATTCAGGCCACGGAAGGCGGCGTAGCGCTGCTCGAAATCTTCGACGATACGGAGCGCGTGCAGGTTGTGGTCGAAGGAAAGTCCGTGCTCGCGCATGGCGGCATCGAGGGCTTTTTCTCCGGCGTGGCCAAAAGGCGGGTGGCCGAGATCGTGGACGAGCGCAAGGGCTTCCGCGAGATCGACGTTAAGGCCGAGGGCCCCAGCGATGGTTCGGGAGATTTGCGTGACCTCGAGCGTGTGAGTAAGGCGGTTGCGGAAGTGGTCGCTGTAGCGGCGGGTGAAGACTTGCGTTTTCGCTTCGAGGCGGCGGAAGGCGCGGGCATGGATGACGCGGTCGCGGTCCCGCTGGAAATCGTTGCGGTAGGGGTGCTGGGACTCGGGGAAGCGGCGTCCACGGGAGCGTTCGACGTGCACCGCGTAGGCGGCGAGCATGGGGCAAGAATAGCATCGTTGATTGCTAAATTTTGATTGTTGAGTGAAAGATGTGCGACCCCGCTACGTCCGGTTATCGAACTCCTCTATGAGCCGCTGCCAATTCTCGCTCGCATGGGCCCTTCGCTTCGCTCAGGATGACAGATGAGCTCAGCGAAGATTTAGGCGCATCTCGTTGCTCGGTTTGAATCCCAAGGATTCGTAGAGGTGGCGTCCGTCATCGCTGGCGTGGAGCGTGACGCGGGCAAAGCCTTCCTGCTTGCACCAACCGATGATGCTTTGCATGATTCGGCGGGCGATGCCGCGGCGGCGGAAGTCGGGATCGGTATAGACATTCAGGATGGTGGCGCGGCGGCATTCGAGATCGTAAGGATGGGCAGGCCACGGGCTTATGATCAAGGCGCCTCCCGCGACGGGGCGTGCACCGTCGCAGGCCAACCAGGCCCGGAACGAGCCCGTAGGAATCGCCGTCCGCAGGAAGTCCGATGAGAGCAAGGACATTGCGTCCAAGGGCCCGACTTCTTTGTAATTCATGTCCTCATACATGCGGCGACGCTGACGAAGGATCTCGGGGATGTCAGCTACGGAAGCTTCGCGAATCTTGATGGTCGAGGAAAGATCAAGGGGCATGCGGCGAGTTTAGCAAGGAGGAGAAAACACGGCCCTGGCGGGCCGTGGCCGGGTCTTAGCCCCGGCCACAAACTTACGTTTCTATTATTTCGTGGATTCTTCTTTTGCCAGCTTTACTTTCGCGGCGTCCAACTTTTGCTGGACTTTGGCGTAGGCATCGCTGTCCTGCTCCGCGGGAACCGTCTTGCTCCATTCCTGGACAGCGCGATCCCAGTGGGCGGCAGCCAGTTTAAGGCGTCCGGTTTTCTGGTAGAGATCACCCAGGTGCTCCTGCACCGTCGGGTCGGAGCCCATGTGAGCCGCGGCTTTGTTGAGGTTGTCTTCCGCCTGGTCGTACTTGCCCAGCTTGAAATACACCCAGCCGAGCGAGTCGAGGTAGGCGGGATTGTTGGGATCGAAGCTCAGCGCCTGCTTGATGTAGTTCAGGGACTCATCGAGTTTCACACCACGATCGGCGTTCATGTAGCCAAGATAATTAAGGGTAGCGGCCGCCTGCGGATCGGTCGGCGGCGTCGACGCCAGGACTTTCTTAAACTCGCTTTCCGCCTGATCGAAGTTCTTCTGGCGCTGATAGAGGTCGCCGCGCAGGAAGTAAACGTAGGCTTTGTCGTCCGTCTTGGTCGAAAGCTGATCGGCCTTCGACAGAGCCTCTTCGGCGTCGCTCCAGCGCTTGGCGCGGGTGAAAATAATTCCGAGACGAATGTAAGCGTCACGATCCTCAGGGCCACCCTTGATCATCGAGCGAATATCAGTAACCGATTGATCGACCTGTCCCATGTCTGCTAGCTGCGCGTCGAGGACCATGCGGAGATCGCGGTCATCCGGCAACTTCTGCACCGCTTCCTTGGCGACTTCGGTGGCTTTTGGCCAATCCTTAGCTTCGCGGTAGGTGTCGATGATTTCCTGGTACCCGCTGCGGGCGTTTTCGTCACCCAGCACAAGCATCTTGCGGAAGGTATCCACGGCAGCGGTGTAGTTTTCCTGATCGCGGTAGATCATGCCGAGGCGCTCGATGAAGATGGCGCGATTGTTACGGTCGGCCTGGCTGGATCCGAGTTCCGCTTTTTCGGTTTTCTTTAGCAGATCCTGCAACAGCTTGATCGCGTCGTCATAACGTCCCTGAGCTTGGTAAACGGCGGCCATGCTGTAAGGGACGTCCATGGTGTCGGGGACGAGCGTGTCAGCCCGCTTCAGATCTTCAAGAGCGAGATCGTACTTGCCTTCGCGGCGATAAATCTCGGCGATGCGAATGTAGGTTTGCGCGTCCTCCGGATTGGAGTCAGCGATGACTTTGTACTGTTCAAGGGCGGCGTCGAGCTGGCCGTCGTTCAGATAATTCTCGGCAAGGCCGCGGATCGAGTCGAGGTTGTCGCGATCAAGGACGATAGAGTGCTTGTAGGCATCGATGGCGCTCTTGTAATCCTTACGCTGCTCGTAGGCAGCGCCGAGAGCGGCATAAAGCTTGGCCGAGCGGGCGGAATCGGGAACCGAGCTCAGAACCTTGAGCGCGTGCCCTGTGTCTCCCTCGTCGGTGTAGAGCATGGCCAACGTCGTGACGGCTTCTTCTGAGCTGGGATCAAGTTTGATGGCAGTCTTGAGCTCGCCTTCCGCCTTCTGCATATCGTTGTTGAGGCGGTAGAGGCGCCCAAGAAGCAGGTGATCGTCCACGCTGTCGGGATCGAGCTTCACAATCTGTTCGTACTGATCGATAGCCAGCTTGAGGATGTTGTCGGAACCATTGCCGCCAGGCATGTCGCCGAGGGAACGGAGGTAGATGCGCCCCAGAAGCTTGTGAGCCTCGAGATTCTTTGGATCGCGCTTGATGATGTCCTGAGCTTCTTTGACGGCGTCAGCGATACGGCCAGTCTTTACATAAAGCTCGGCAAGGGCGGAGGTCAGGAATTCGGACGAGGGATCGGCCTCGATGGCGAGACGGTATTCCTCAGTCGCCTTGGTGGCCAAGTCGCTGCGACCGTAGGCCGTGACCATTTCCTCATACATGTGCGCCATTGTGTAGTGGTAGTAGGCGGCGGACTTGTCGAGCTTACGCGGCGTCGACGGGGCTGGCTTGGCGTCGGGCTGGGCGGCGTTTGCATCGGACGAGGACGGGCTGGTTTGAGCGACGGCGGCAGTTGCCATCGCCATCATCACAAGAAGGCGAAAAATTCTATTCATGCTCGACCTGACTGGCGCTCGAAGCGCGATTCCGAAAACCTTAGTTTATTTGGATGCAAACCCGCTACGGGGAAGGTGCTTTTATTCTAACCCGAGAGGGAGTTGGACGGAATTAAAGACTACTGGCAGCTTAGATGCCGAGGGAAACCGGAAGGTCAGGGACCACTGGTGGTTGCTCTGTCAAATTACGTAAAGACGTGGGAGATTTATTCGTCATTCGATTGTCGATTGAAAACATCAACACTTCGACTAGTGGCGGAAGTGGCGTACTCCGGTAAAGAGCATCGCCAGACCCAGGCGATCGGCAGCTTCAATGACCTCCGGGTCGCGCTGCGAGCCTCCGGGCTGGATGATAGCGGTGGCTCCGGCTTTGGCGATTTCTTCCACCCCGTCCGGAAAGGGAAAGAAAGCGTCGGACGCGGCTACCGTGCCCTTCAGCGGGAGCTGCGCCTTCATTGCGCCGATCTTGGCGGCGTCGACACGGGACATCTGTCCGGCACCGACACCGACGGTTTGGCCGTCGCGGGCGTAGACGATGGCGTTGGACTTCACGTGTTTACAAACCTTCCAGGCAAACAGCAGAGCACGAGTTTCATCGGGAGTGGGTGGACGCTTGGTGACGACCCGCAGGTCGGACTCTTGGAGAACCCGAGAGTCGGCATCTTGCACGAGCATGCCGCCGGAGACATTCTTCAATGCCCATTTCTGATTCGCAGGGACAACTTCGACCAGTCGCAGATTCTTTTTCGACATGAATTTATCTTTGGCGGCCTCATCGAATGATGGCGCGGCGATGACTTCGAGGAAGAGCTTGTGCATTTCCTCCGCGGCTTCTGCGTCCACAGGGCGATTCACGCCGATCACTCCGCCGAAGGCAGAGACGGGATCGCATTCGAGCGCTCGCCTGTAGGCCTCCGCCAAAGTCTTGCCGGTCGCGGTGCCGCAGGGATTTGTATGTTTGATGATGGCGACCACGGGCTCGTCAAATTCCTGAGCGAGATCCCAGGCGGCTTGCAGATCTACGATGTTGTTGAAGGAAAGTTCCTTGCCCTGCAGTTGGCGGGCATTCGCCACGCCTGCGCCCGAGCCGTCGGAATACATGGCGGCTTTCTGGTGCGGGTTTTCGCCGTAGCGCAGGTCGAGAGTCTTGTGGAAAGCGAAACGAAGGTTAGACGGGAATGCCCTGGAATCGGACTGAATCTGAAACGAATCGGCGCTGATACGTTCCAGCGTCGAGGCGATAGCGGAGTCGTAGGCAGCCGTCGTGGCAAAAGCTTTTTGTGCGAGACGCCACTTTGTCGCGTGCGAGAGCATGCCTGACGAGCGTGAAAGTTCTTCCGCAATGGAATCGTAATCAGACGGAGAGGTTACGATCGCCACGTCGTGAAAATTCTTCGCCGCTGATCGGATCATCGACGGGCCGCCGATATCGATATTCTCGATTAATTCTTCGAAGGCGACACCTGGCTTGGCTGCGGTTTTCTCGAAGGCGTAAAGATTGACGACCACCATGTCGATGGGTTCGATGCCGTGCTCGGCAACCGCAGCAACGTGTTTGGGATCTTCGCGGCGATGCAGGATTCCGCCATGGACTTTGGGATGAAGTGTTTTCACGCGGCCGTCGAGCATCTCGGGAAAGCCGGTGAGATCGGAAATGTCTTTGACCTCGATTCCGGAGTCGCGCAGAAGTTTGGCGGTGCCTCCAGTGGAAACGAGCTCGATCCCGAGGGCCGAAAGTTTGCGGGCAAAATCGATGAGTCCGTTTTTGTCGGTGACGCTGAGGATGGCGCGGCGGACTTTGGACGGAGTGCTGGACATGCTCGGCCTCGGAACAGGGTATGAGTGCGGAGTGACCAAAAATTCTATCAGCAACATGACGCCGTTTGCCTTCGGGAGGGCTGAGAACAAACAACGACCAAGGCCCGTCGTCCAGCCTCCTTCAAGAAAAAAGGCCGCGATCTGCTCGCGGCCCTGACTCTCGAAAGTATTGAACGGTTTATGGGACCGAGCCGCGAGCCGCAGCAGCCGGGGTGTTGGTGGTGAAGGAAAACCATCCGGCCAGGCCTACGTCGCCGCCGATGATCGCCAGATTGGAAGCAGCGAAGACGCCTGTGAAGTCCGGAGCATTTGTGTCATCCGAGGTGATAACGATCCAGTACTGCGTTCCTGCCGTCACAGCGGTGGACTTGATGTTGACGGTGACCAGCTGGCAGCAGGTTCCGAAGACAGGGATGGTCGAGGCATGTCCCGAAGACAGAAGCGTTCCGACGACGCCGGCGTTATCGCTGTAGAGGCCGACATTCACGAGCGAAGTTCCGGATTCCCAACCCAGAGCGACTTGCAGTTGCTCAACGTGGGAATTGGCTGCGGGGATGAATGGAACACCGATCCCTTGCTCGGGAAGGCCAACGGAGTTGTCTGGCCCGAGAATGTAATAGCCGGTGGTGTCGTTGTAGGCGTTGGTGGATGTCGGTCCGAGGTTGCTGAAGATGGTTGTGAGTTTGGGCGAGGGCTTAGCGGCAGGCGTGACCGGGCCAAAGGCCGTGGTGTGGGCGACTTTAAGATCAGCACTTTGAGCCAAAAGCACACCAGAGGCAAGGGTCAGCATGAACAAGCAGGTTAGTGCTCGTTTTAATACCATTTTCAATCCTCCAATCAGTTAGGTTGCAGCGTCGCCCAAGATCGGGACTCGTCGTGGAGCCTTTCCACCAAGGCTGCATAGGGCTGGGGCCGGGTCGAGCGTGCCAAATGCGGTGAGCTGCGCAGGCCATCTTAACCGCACTTCAACAGAAGGCCAGTGGGATAAAGACCCGGAGTCGAAAGTCACTAGTGGGCGGAATCCGCCCTGGACAAGGTTTTCGGGAGAATTGCAGACGACGGGATCGACTAGGACAGGAAAGCGCCGATCCTGCTAGGTTTTCGCTTTGGCTTTCAGTTTGACCTGGCCATCGGCGAGTTCGACGGAGTATTCGACGCCCTGACACCCGTACTGTTTGCGGATTTGTTCGGTCTTTTTCTGGACGAAGGTCGTGAAGGAGTCGATGCTGCCGGTGACATTCTCGCCAGCTTTTTTCTTGGCAGCGACCAACGTGTTGTAGAGACGCTCGACCTGTTCTTTTTCGCCCTGATCGACGCTATGCAGCGTAAAGTGCGGAGCCGAAATCGCTCCACCCCCAGCTGCTGCAGCTGCGGTCTGGCTTACGCCATAAACAGGATGATGCGGCTTGTGTTCTTCTTCCGCAACACGTACTCCCTGCACAGAAAGAAGCGCATCTTGTGGGCGCCGGTAACCTTCCTCGCGGATACGGGACTTCTTGCGCCAGAGATCGCTGTAGAGCGCGTAACGCTGCGCCATTTCGTTGTAGCGGTAGCGCTGGGAAAAGTTCATGCGTCCGCCGCCATCGGAGAACTTGCGAAGCAAGCTGAGCACCTTCCACTCGACGTCAGTCGGCGGCCGCTTGGTCGGATTACTGAAGAAGATCTCGTATTCGATCTTCAGGCGGCGCAGTTGGGAGTCGAGAACATTAAGTTCTTCGTCGGTGGTCACAGGAGTCTCCAAGCACAGTTTAGTGATCGGACGCGACCGAGGCGAGGTATCCCTCGGTCACTAAGGGGCATGGTACGAAAGTAAGGCTGTCAGCTCTCGGAGGCAGCTTTCAGCAAAACTCCCGGAGTCGAGACGATCGAAATCGCGCGCAGGACAAGGCGTAAACACTGGCTAGATTTGACTGAATGGTGAGAGCTAACGGCTGAGAGCTTACTTTGCGGAATTCGACGCCATTTTCTTGACCATGGCGAGGACAAGCTTGCGGTCGCTGTCGTTCAGACTCGTGGAGTAGCGGCGGATCTGACTGAGAAAGCGGACTTCGTCATCGGAAAGCTGGGGCAACCCCTTCGAGCCGTTGCTGTGGCCAGGCTCGGAAAAGAATTGCGACAATGGGAGCTCCATCGCGCCGGCGATTTTCGAGAGCGTATCGAGTGAAGGAATCGTGTGACCGTTTTCGACGCGTGACAGATAGCAGCGGAGAAGGCCGGTTCGCTTTTCGATGTCGCCTTGAGACATACCCTTCTGGAGCCGGTAGTTGCGGATGGTCTCGCCGATATTCATCGTTGGGAGCATTTCAGGATGGGTCATAGTAACCAGAGCGGTAACTTCTGGCAAGTGGGAAATTTGTGCCATACGAGGGACGATAGTGCCATACGAAAAATGGATGGCGAAAAACAAATTTTCGCGTAATAGCGGGGATTACTTGTACATCGTCTAATAAATCCATCCGCGCGCGAGCACTTTCTTGACTCGGCCGTGTAGTTGGAAACCCGCGCGGGACGCGGCTTTCATTTCTTGAGTGTCGCGGCGAGAAAGTCCAGCGTCCGCTGCCGTGCATCTTCGGTATCGGCGCCACGATAGCCGTCTTTGTTGTTGGGATTTTCGAAACCATGTCCGGCATCGTTGTAGATTTTGATGTCAATTTTCTTTCCCATCTTGTCGAGCGCTTCTCCAAACTTGCGTACATCATCAGGCGAGATGCCGTGATCCTGGGCGCCGAACAGCCCGAGGATCGGCGCGTTGATTTTCTTCAAGGCGTCGAGGTCGGTCGCGAGGTGTCCGTAGTTGATGACGTCAGCAGCAAGAGTCGGCTCCTGCAAAGCAACGTCGAGCGAATAGCCGCCGCCCATGCACCATCCAATGGCACCGATGCGATCTTTTTTGACATCCGGCTGCGAGGAGAGAAATTCGAAAGCCGCGTGCAGGTCGCGCTTCGCGCGATCTTCGGGGACACCGCGCATGATCTCGTGCGCCATGTCGGGTGTGGTGGCGACTTTGCCACGGTAGAGATCGACGGCCAATGCTTCGTAACCTTGATCGGCGAACTGCGACGCTTGGTCCTTCACCCAGTCGTTCAGTCCCCACCACTCGTGGATGACGATCAGCGCCGGGAACGGTCCTTTCCCCGCGGGCGTATAGAGAACGCCCTGCACGGTTTCGTCGCCGCTCTTGTAAGAGACGGCTTTGCCGTCCGCTGCGAAAGCGAATGCGGTTGCAAACAGAATCACGAGCAAGAGAATTCTCTTCATGGATGATCCCTCTGTTTTGTGCGCGGACATTTTGATTGAACTTCGACGCGATTACAAGAGCAGTTCCATGTAGAGTGCGCCCGCAATGGGATTGGCGCAGTAAGCATCAATTTCGCGGAATCCCAGCCGGCGGTACATGGCGACGGCATCTTTCATGACGGGCTCGACGGTGTCGAGGCGCATGCGCTGGTAGCGGAGCTGGCGGGCTTCAGCGATGATTCGGTTGGCGAGCGTCCGGCCTAGTCCCTTGCCACGGAATTGCGGCCGCAGGTAGAGACGTTTCATTTCGCAAATGCCATCCTCGAGCTCGTGAAGTGCGATGCATCCTGCAAGCTGACCTTCGTATTCTGCGAGAAGCAGGCAGCCCGAGGGAGGAGCATAGTCGCCAGGCAAGCCAGCGAGTTCGTCCTCGAAATTCTGAAAGCAGAGACTGAAACCGAGGGACTTTGCGTATTCGAGGAAAAGCTCGCGAGCTTGGGCAATTTGGGCCGGAGACTCGGCTTGGGCAAATGCCAAACCTTTGACCACAGAGGAAGGCTGCTCACTCTCAGAATTCGTTTTCACCCTGCGGCCCTCCGCGTCCTCTGTCGTGAAGCCTTACCCCATCAGCATGCCGCCGTTCACACTCAGCGTGTGGCCCGTGATGTAAGCCGCTTCATCGGAGGCCAGAAATGCCACAGCGCTCGCGACGTCGTCCGGAGTTCCTACTCGGCCCAGCGGAATCTGCTTTACCGCGCTTTGCTTGAATTCATCGCTGAGGACGGCGGTCATGGCAGTTTCGATGAAGCCGGGAGCGACAGCGTTACAAGTAATGTTGCGCGAACCGACCTCGCGGGCAATGGCCATGGTGAGCCCGATGAGCCCGGCTTTGGAAGCCGAGTAGTTGGCCTGCCCGGCCTGTCCCATCTGACCGAAGACGCTGGTGATGTTGACGATGCGTCCCCAGCGTTGTTTGAGCATCGAGGGAATGATTTGCTGAATGCAGAGATAAGCGGAGGTCAGGTTGGTCTGAAGGACCGCGTCCCAGTCGGCGCGCTTCATGCGCATGATGAGCTGGTCGCGGGTGATACCGGCGTTGTTGACCAGGATATCGATCTTGCCGAATTGAGCGATGACGGCTTTCACCGTCGACTTGACTTGCTCTTCGTCGGCGACATCGAGGGCGAAGGCGGCCGCTTTTCCCCCGGCGGAGGTGATTTCGGCGACAAGGTCGTCCAACTTCTCTTTATTGCGGGCTGCAACGGCGACGGTTGCGCCGTCCTTGGCCAGGCGAATGGCGCAGGTGCGTCCGATGCCCTGGGAGGCGCCGGTGACGAAGGCTACGCGTCCGGATAAGGACATGCTTGTTCTCCCGAATGATTGTTTAGTGAAAGCAGTGGAACGAACGCAAGATTATACGCGGTGGCTGCCTCCATACGCGCCAAGAAGAATTGACACTAAGGAGCAAGCCTCCGCAAAGCTCGCCGGGTTTCTAGTCGCTGACCGTTCTGTAGCGGCATTGATGCCCCCGTCCCGAATGCCGTTTCTTCTACCGGATACGGATGGCGAGGATGAATATGACGCTCAAAAAGGCTAGTAACGCGAGCTTCACCTGCGTTGGGGTTAGGAAGCGCTGCATCCAATCGGCAGCGCCATAGAACTTTCCACGACTGCGGAGCTCCACCACGAAGGCCGCGAACCCTGCGATGAGGAAAGAACCCGCTATAAACAGCCAGCCTCCTCTTGCGTTTCCGCGTGAGAACTCCAGTAAACCCGCCACCAACGACATAACCGGTGGCGTTACCTTGCCAGTTATTCGGACGACCCGTCTAAAGTAGGACATACGCGCCGCGCGATAGTCGCCAAGAAGGACCAAAATCGCCGTTGAAGAAATCTTGGTGATAGCTATGAGCACGAGCAACAATAGCAATCGATGTGTCGTTAACGCGTTTGGAAGGTGTGGAATCATGATGTCCTCTTTTTTGTGCTGGAATCGATCTCAGCAATCGCTCTCAGGATGGCCCGAGTGTTCTTGCTCATCTCATTCCGAAGTCTCACTGTGGCTAGGGTCAGCATCGCGACGATCATCGCCACAGCCCGGATAAGGATGGCGTTCGTGGGCGCAACGGAGTTCCGGATAGCCACGTCGAACCATATTGCCAAGGCAATCGTTCCTGCGATGACGAATGCAATCAGCACTCGGCCCTTCAATTCCGACCGATCCACAGCGTCTAGCGCGTCACGGACCGAGGCCTCGGGTTTTGGCTGCTCCGATTTACCTGATGGGGTCTTGTTCATAGGAATCCTCTCTCGGGAATTTCTTGCGAAGAGTTCTTACGGCGTAGAAAAGGCGTGATTTTACGGTTCCGATTGGAATCTCCAGAATGGCAGAAATTTCCTCCAGAGAGTTTCCATGCTGGTAGTGCAATAGGAAGACGGCGCGGCTTGCGGGAGACACTTCGCTGGCCATCGCCTGTAGCTGGTCATTCCATAAGAACTTAGCCTCAAAATCCTCCGGGAAGGTCAGGGCGTCCGCAAGTTCGACGTGATCTTCGAAGGACTCCCAGCGCTTACCTTTCTTCAGATGAGCAATCGCAAACCGGGATGCGGTCCGATACGCCCATGGTCGGAAGTAAGCAGGCTCCCTCAGCCATCGAAGTTTCCTATGGATCTGGATCGCCGTGTCCTGCATTACGTCGTCCGCCTCCGTATTGCCCACCAAACCCACGATGTATCGAGAGAGCGAAGGATAAACCGCACCCAGTAGAAGCTCGAAGGCTTTCCGATCGCCAGCTTGGGCAAGAAGTACGAGTTGCACCTCATCCATGCAGCACTCGTCTGTCAGCCCTGAAGGCGACGTGTCGGATGCAATGCACTGAAAGACGGCAACTCATCTGTATAGAAGAGGGGGACATCTGCGTTTAAGGTTCGAAGGGTACTGAAAATTATTGCTTCTCTCCAACTCAATTTCCGGCTGTCGCAGATGGATTCTGTCCTAACCTTAGCGCCTTTGTTGCCCTGCCTACACATAACCTCTCATCTAAACGGTCGATTCGACGAATCGCATTGCTTATCCACAACTGCGCCGAGTACCATTCGGACACTCTTATGTCCCAGAATGCGAATGTGCTGACGATGCCCAAGCCTTCCAACAAGAACACCTCCACTACCGACAAGGATTCCGGGCATCGCTCGCCCCTGCGCTCGACGGGAACGGACGGCTCTGTGGCTGAAATTCCGGCGCCGGTCGCGGCGGAGCCTTCGACCGAGGTCTTCGCCGTGTTCGGCGTTGAGCCCGAGATCCAGGCGTATGCGATGGCGAAGTACTCGCGTTCTGCGTTGTCGATGAAGGAATCGCTGCGCGAAATCAGCACCCAGAAGGCGGAAAAATTCCTCAATACTTTCTACTTCCAGTACGGGCACCGGTCGATTGCCGATCTGGCGCACATCGCGCTGGCGATTGAGCGGCTCTCAATTCTAGCGGCAATTGAACTGGCCGACGAGCAACGCTGGGACGGGCAAGAGCGCTCGACGCGTTATCAGGACTTCAAGAAGAGTGGATATTACACGCCGGATTTCGGTGCCGATGCGGAGGGGCGCGCGTTATATCGCGAGACTCTGGATTTTCTGTTCGCCGAGTACGAGGCGCTGTCGGCGCACATGACGCAGTACCTGATCAACATCACGCCGAAGCCGGCGGATATGAAGCAGGATGCGTATGAGCGCACGCTGAAGGCACGGGCGTTCGATATCACGCGGTATCTGCTGCCGCTGGCGACGAATACTTCGCTGGGAGAGATCGTCAATGCGCGAACGCTGGAGACGCAGGTGGCGCATCTGCTGTCGCATACGCATAAGGAAGTGCGGGTTTTGGGCGAGTCGCTGAAGAAGGCGGCGACCGGGGCGGCTTATAACGTGAATGCAGAGTCGCTGCAGAGTCTCGTCGCGCGGATTCGAGCTGTAGACGCGGAATTGGGAGCGCAAGCCGAGCAGGAACTGTTGCGCGAGGTTCGTGTGGCGCCGACCTTGGTGAAATACGCCGATCCCAATCCGTATGAGATGGAGACGCGACGGGAGTTGCGGCAGGCAGCGCGGGAAATGATGGCTGGAGAGCCGGTTGCGCCTTCGAAGGCGATCGTGGACTTGCTCGACGAAGAGCCCCTCGAGGTCGAGATTGCGACGACACTGCTCTACGAGCATTGCCATCATTCGTACCGGCAGATTCGGCAAGCAGTGCAGGTGGGTGGCGAAAGACGGCGGCGGGAGATCATCGATCTGGGACTGAAGCATCGCGGCAAGCACGATGAAATGCTCCGCGGGTTCCGCGCCGGGCAGCAATTCCGCTTCGACATCTTGATGGATACGGGCGGCTTCCGCGACATGCATCGTCACCGGCGGTGCATCCAGGTGATGCAGGGATTCACCACGCAGCATGGCTTCGAGATGCTGCTCGACATGGAAGACGCGGGCGTACGCGGGCGCTATGAGGCGGCGATGCGGCGCGTGCAGTCGGCAGTCGAGAAGCTCAGTGCGCGGAAGACTCCCGAGGCAGAAGAAAATGCGCAGTATGCGATTCCTCTGGCGTTCCGCAAGCGGGCACTCTTCAAAATGGATTTTGCCGAGGCAGTTTACATCTCCGAACTGCGGACTACTCCTGCGGGACATGTTTCCTATCGCAACGTTGCCTACGGGATGTATGAAGCGGTGTCGCGGAAGTACCCGGCGCTTGCCAAGTATTTCCGGGTGCACGATGTGACAGCGCCGGTGGATCTGCTGCAGAGGTAAGTCAGTGCATTTGCCCATTTCGGAACCTTCCACAGGTTATTCTCTTGATTCGCCTTTTCTTCGCTTCGATTCATATGTATAATCCGGCCAGATTCAGTTTCATGCTGCACTCATAAAGGAGCCACTCCATGGCAGACGAGCGGGGCAAGGCGATTGAACTGGCGGTATCCCAGATTGAAAAGCAGTTTGGCAAGGGATCGATCATGCGGTTGGGGTCGAAGGAAGCCATCGTCCCCATCTCGGTGATCTCCACCGGATCAATTTCGTTCGACGCCGCGCTGGGGGTGGGCGGGTTTCCTCGCGGTCGCGTAGTGGAGGTGTTCGGGCCGGAATCGTCCGGCAAAACGACTATCACGCTACAGGTCATAGCCGAGGCTCAGAAGACTGGTGGCATGGCCGCGTTCGTGGACGCCGAGCATGCGCTCGATCCCGGCTACGCGAAGAAACTGGGCGTGAATGTGGACGATCTGCTGGTATCTCAGCCAGATTACGGCGAGCAGGCACTGGAGATCACCGAAGCTCTGGTTCGTTCGAACGCGATTGACGTACTAGTAGTCGATTCGGTGGCGGCCTTGGTGCCCAAGGCTGAACTTGACGGCGAAATGGGAGACAGCCACATGGGGCTACAGGCGCGGCTGATGTCGCAGGCGCTGCGGAAGCTGACGGGAACTGTTTCGAAGTCTAGGACTTGCCTGATCTTCATCAACCAGATTCGCGAAAAGATTGGCGTAATGTTTGGAAATCCGGAAACGACAACTGGCGGCCGCGCGCTCAAGTTCTATTCATCCGTACGCGTGGATATCCGGCGTATCGCGGCGATCAAGGAAGGCGATGTGGTCACTGGGTCTCGGACGAAGGTGAAAGTGGTCAAGAACAAGGTCGCCGCTCCCTTCCGCGAGGCAGAGTTCGACATCCTTTATGGAGAAGGCATTTCGCGGGAAGGCGATCTTCTTGATCTGGCGGTGAACAATAACATCCTGGAGAAGTCTGGATCCTGGTTCAGCTACAAGTCCGAGCGAATTGGCCAGGGCCGCGAGAATGCGCGCCAGTTCCTGAAAGACAATAAGGATGTAATGGCAAGGCTGGACACGGAGGTGCGGAAGGCGCTGGGATTGATCGCTGCGCCTGCGCAACCGGCAGCCGCGGCTGGCCCGACAGCAACGCCAACGGGCAGGGTCACAACCATGCCAAGCGCCCCCCCGGAACCAGTGAGAGCGCCAATCGCGGCGGCCAAGCGTTAACTTCATCGTTGCCTCCGGGCGGGACTACTTCTCACGGAGCCCCGCCCGGATCTCCCAATCGGGGTCCTGAAGCGTGGCGTCTAGCTTGGCTCGACGCACAGCACCGGGCGGCTTTCCCCACACAGCCGCTTGCAAGGGTTGGTAATTGCCATCCCTGGTCCCGCCCGCATAGAATCTACTATTACGCACCTGCTGCTTCATTTGCTGAACCCCGTCGTTCCGGTGAGAACCATTGAATAAGGGCACGGCTATCTATCCCGGTTCGTTTGATCCGCCGACCAACGGGCACCTCGACCTGATCCAGCGAGGCAGCAATATCTTTGAAGAACTCGTGGTCGCGATTTTGCGGAACTCGGAAAAGGTTCCGATGTTCAGCGTGGCGGAACGCTCGGAGATGTTAAGAGAACTCACCAAAGACCTCCCCAATGTGAGGATCGACACGTTTGACGGGTTGATGGTTGAGTACGCGAAGTCGCTGAATGCAATCTGCGTGCTGCGAGGCATCCGGGCGATTAGCGACTATGAGTACGAATTGCAGATGGCGTTGATGAACCGGAAGCTGGAACCCACGCTCGAAACCGTGTTCATGATGCCGGCGGACAAGTATTCGTATGTGAGTTCGCGCTTGGTGCGGGAAGTCGCGCAGGCCGGCGGTCCGGTGAAAGGTCTGGTGCCGGACGTGGTAGAGCAGAAGCTGCGCGAGAAGCTGGATCCGGCCTACAAGCTGAAGGAAGCGAAGTTAATCGAAGTCCCGAAAAGAAGGAAGAAGAAGGCATGACCACGGCAACGACGGAAGCGTTACGACTCACGGAAAGAATCAACCGGATCGAACCCTCGGCCACTATGGCTGTGGTAGCGGAAGCCGACAAGCTGCGCTCGCAGGGAATCGACGTGGTCGATTTCGGCGCGGGTGAGCCGCACTTTTCCACGCCGCAGCACATCAAAGACGCTGCCATTGCAGCGATTCAGGGAAATTTCACGAAATACACAGCTGTGGCTGGCACGGCGGAGCTGCGCGACGCGATCGCGCACCGGCACAACGTAGACTTTGATTCGGACTACCGGCGCGAGGAAGTCATCGCGTCGACCGGAGGCAAGCACGCGCTCTTCAATGCGATTCAGGTGCTGGTCGACCACGGCGACGAAGTGATTCTGCCAGTTCCCTACTGGGTCTCGTTCAAGGACATCATCCGGTACGCGGGCGGGAATTGCGTGCTGCTGGAATCGGACGAGTCGCAGGGCTTTCGCGTAACCGCTGAGATGGTGGCGAGGCTGATCACGCCGCGGACCAAGGCCATCATTCTGAATTCCCCGTCGAACCCTTCCGGCGCCGTGATGACCCCGGAAGACATGACTTCGGTGGTGCGCCTGGCGCACGAACGCGGAATCTGGGTGCTTTCCGATGAGTGCTACGTCTACCTCAACTACACAGCTAAGAATTTTTCGGTCGGTGCACTGCGCGAATATAAAGAACGATTTGTGGTGCTGGGCTCGCTTTCGAAAACCTACGCCATGACCGGATGGCGGCTGGGATACGCGATGGCTCCGGCAGCAGTGACCAGTGCGATGGCAAAGCTGCAGAGCCAATCGACCTCGAATCCGACTTCGATCGTGCAGAAGGCGGCGGTGGCTGCGCTGAAAGGTCCGCAGGAGTGCGTGGAGCAGATGCGACGCGAATATATCCAGCTGCGCGATCATGTGGTGCAGGGGTTGCGGTCGATTCCGGGCGTGACCTGCACACTGCCGGAAGGCGCGTTCTACGCTTATCCGAATATTTCCGCATTCCTGGGACGGGGCGGTCTGAAATCCGCGTCCGACGTGGCGGGACGGCTGTTGCGAGAAGCGCACGTGGCGACGGTTCCGGGCGAGGGATTCGGCACGAGGGAGCACATTCGGGTGTCGTATGCAACTTCGAAGGCTGAATTGGATCGTGGATTGGAACGTATGCGGAAGTTTTTCGGCGCGCTGTAATTAATAGCCTCTCTGCGGAGGAAACAGAGGAAACATTTGATGTGGTTCGGCAAAGGCCGTTCCGTTTGCGAGCGGTCTTTTTTGTGGGCGCACGTTTCGCATGGAAAATCTTTATCCATTCTTGATGCTTCCGGGGTTCGATCCGCGGCCGTGGGGCACCGAGGACCTGTCTCCGATTTATCCGAACCACAAGTTCAATCAGAAGATCGGCGAGGCGTGGCTGAGCGGCGATGAATGCAAGATCGCCAACGGTCCGCTAACTGGTAAAACGCTCGCGCAGCTGAGCGAGCAGTATCAGCGCGAACTCGTGGGTGAAGCCGCGCGCGATCCCAAACGATTCCCGTTGCTCCTCAAGTTTCTTTTCCCACACGAGAAGCTTTCCGTTCAGGTACATCCCGATGACGCCCAGGCTGTGCGCGTTGGACAGCCGTGGGGCAAAACGGAATGCTGGTACGTGGCTCATGCGAAACCCGGTTCGCAAATCGGTCTGGGCCTCAAGCCTGGAGTGACCGTCGCGCAGTTGGAAGTAGCGATTCACGAGAATCGGGCCGAAGAGGCGCTCAACTGGGTCGATGTTTATACGGGCGACATGATCTACGTGGCTGGCGGAACGGTGCATACGCTCGGGCCGGGTTCGGTCATCGTCGAGACGCAGCAGCAATCGGATACTACGTATCGTTTGTACGATTACGGACGTCCTCGAGAGTTGCATCTGAAGGACGGCATGGCCGCTGTGAAAGAGAATGTAAACTCGGGCAAGGTGCTGCGGCCCGCGCCCAAGCAAAATGGGAAGAACCGGTACGCTCCCTTGGTCGCGGCACCGTATTTTGTGGTGGATATGTTTGAGGCGAAGGATCCGCTGCACCTTGCGACGCAGGATGATTCTGGGAAAAGTTCAGTGCAGATCCTGGTGGCCGTAGAAGGTTGCGGCGTAATTGAGGCTGCTGGAATGGATTCGGTGACCCTCGCGAAGGGGGACGCGGTCGTAGTTCCCGCATCGATCGGGCACTTTGGAGTGCGTCCGCAGTGGACTCTGGAATTTCTGCGGGCTTATGTGCCCGGCAAAGCACTGCCCGAACCGGAAACAAGAATGTAGTTTCGACTGCAAGGTTTTTCGTTCGAGTAGTTGGAGATCCATGGACATCCGTGGCTAAGAACTCAAATTTCTATCCCGTAATCCTGGCTGGAGGGCGCGGCACGCGTTTCTGGCCGCTGAGCCGGAAGAAGCGTGCCAAGCAGTTGCTGGCGCTCGACGGCAAGCAGACGATGATTCAGCAGACCGTGGCCCGCTTGCTTCCGATGGCTCCGGCAAAGAAATTCTGGATTATCACCAATGGCGACTTGCAATCTGCGATCACGAAACAGGTTCCTAAAGTTCCAAAGGCGCAGATTCTGGCCGAACCGGCTGCGCGGAATACAGCCCCCGCGATCGGCCTGGCTGCGTTTCTGTTAGTGCGCGAGAATCCTGAAGCAGTGATCGGACTGTTTCCCTCCGATCATGTGATCGCCGACGAAAAGCGGTATCGCGAAACGCTGGAGCGCGGGATTGAGATCGCGGCTGCAGGGGCAAATATCGTTGTACTTGGAATTCGCCCGAATCGCGCGGAAACTGGATATGGGTACATCGAGGCTGGAGCGCTGTATCAAGGCGACGCCCTGCATGTACGCCGCTTCACCGAAAAACCCAATGCTGAAAGGGCAGCGGAGTTTGTCGCCGCGGGGAATTATTTCTGGAATAGCGGGATGTTCTTGTGGAGCGCGCAAACTTTAGCCGACGCGCTCAAGGAGCATCTGCCGAAAACGGCAGCCCTGCTCGAGGAAATCGCGGCGGCCTATGGCACGCGCAAATTCGCGGCGACCTTCAAACGCCTCTATCCGAAGTGCGAGAACATCAGTGTCGACTACGCCGTGCTGGAACCCCGCTCGGCGAAAGGCGAGCGGGCGGGAAACATTTTTTGCCTTCCCGCCGATTTCGGATGGAACGATCTCGGCTCCTGGACCGCGCTGCATGAGCATCACGCGGCCAAGAGCACTCCGCCAGAGAGCAATCTGGTGGCCAGTACCGGGGTGTTTTTTCTAAATGCCAGCGGCAACTATGTGTATGCTCCGGGAAAGTTTGTAGCGGCAGTGGGCGTCACCGATCTGGTTGTCGTAGAAACCCCGGATGCTTTGCTGATTACGACGCGGCAGCATGCGCAGGATGTGGGCAAAGTTGTGAAGTATCTCGACGAGAAGAAGATGCATAAACTCACTTAGGTTTGCGTTTCGAGTTCCAGGTTTCGAATAAGAAGGAATGGCAAACGAGTTTGGACTCACCCGAAACTTGAAACTGGAGCAGCGAAACTTCATCCATGGCACAAGAGATCAAATTCGGAACTGACGGCTGGCGCGGGATCATCGCCGACGACTTTACCTTCGAAAACGTGCGGCGCGTGGCGGCCGCGATTGCTTCATACGTCCTGAAGTATGAGCAGGCGCAACACGGAGTCATCGTCGGCTACGATGCGCGCTTTGCGTCGCCTCGGGCAGCGCAGATCGTCGCGGAAGTGATTTCGGCGGCTGGGATTCCGGTCAAGCTCGCCAATGATTACACGCCTACCCCCGCAGTGTCCTACGCTGTGAAGACGCAGGGCGCAGCTGGTGGAGTGATGGTAACGTCCAGCCATAATCCCTGGAACTGGAATGGAGTGAAGTTCAAGGGCAGTTTTGGTGGATCGGCCACGCCTGCCATCATGAAGAAGATCGAGGAGGAGCTGGCTGCGGGCGCGGCTCCGAAAGGAACCAGGGCAGCTGTTGCGGAGGTCGATCTAAAGAAGGCCTACGTCGAGGCTGTTTGTGCCTTTGCAGACATGGACCTCATCGCGAAAACGAAATTCAAGTTCGCGGTCGATGCGATGTATGGCTCCGGGCGCGGCATTCTGTCGGGGATATTCGCCGATCGTGGCGTCCAGTTCGTGGCGATTCGCCAGGAACTGAATCCGCTTTTTCCCGGCATTAATCCGGAGCCGATTCAACCGCATACGGCCGTGCTGCAGGAAACGGTCGTCCGCGAAAAGTGCGATGCCGGTCTCGCGACTGATGGAGATGCCGACCGGATTGGAGCGGTGGCCGAGGACGGCAGCTTCGTCGATTCGCACAAGATTTTCTGCGTTCTGCTGCGCTGGATTCTCGAGCGCAAGAAATGGCCCGGCGATGTGGTGCGCGCCTTCAACACCACCCGCATGCTGGATCGCATTTGCGCGAAGTACGGGCGCAAGTTGCATGAGACTTCGATTGGATTTAAGTACGTCGCGGATCTGATGATGGAAGGCGAGATCCTGATGGGCGGAGAAGAGTCCGGAGGCATCGGCTATTCACGATTCCTCCCTGAACGAGATGGTGTATTGAACTGCTTGCTGCTGGCCAACGCAATGGCCGAAGAGGGTAAGCCGCTGGGCCAGCTGGTGGCTGACTTACAGCGGGAGTTCGGCCCTCATTATTATGGCCGGCGGGATCTGCATATTCCGGAAGATGTGAAGCAAAATGCAATTCAGCGGGCGCGTGCGGACGGCACGCAATCTCTGGGGCGTTATCGAGTGTTGAAGAAGGAATATCTCGATGGCGTGAAATTCTTTCTCGATGCGCCGACAAACGGAAATGGAGCCGAGGCGTGGGTGCTGTTTCGCGCCTCCGGCACCGAACCGCTGCTCCGACTTTATGCCGAGGCCGCGTCGCCCGAGCTGGTCAGCGAGCTTCTGGTGCAGGGCGAGAGCTTCGTGAACGCGTGAGCGGCTCGGTTCGGATGATGCGATACTCGTAGCGGTACACCATTGAATATGCCAAACGATTCAGTCGTGGCGCAGGCCGATTCGCCTGAGGCCCATCGTTATAACCAAATCCGGCGCTGGCTGGGCATTGCCGATTTCGCCATCGGATTTCTATTTCTGATTGTGCTGCTGGTGACGCGATGGTCCGACTGGCTGCGCGATCTTGCCTACCGTTGGGGATTTCAGAGCTATACGGTATCTCTTTTTGTTTATCTGCTGTTCCTGCTGGGCATCAGCAAGGTTCTGGGAATCGGCCTCGACTACTACGGCTTCCGGCTGGAACGCAGCTTCAAGCTCTCGAACCAGCGATTTGCTTCGTGGGCGTGGGACGAAGTTAAGGGATTTCTGGTCGGACTGGTGTTGGGTGGAATCCTGGTGGAGCTGTTGTACTTCACGATCCGGCAGTGGCCGCAACACTGGTGGCTGCTGGCGTGGGCGTTGTTCATGGGCCTGTTCATCTTGCTGGCGCAGCTCGCGCCTGTGGTATTGTTTCCGATCTTTTATAAGTTCGAGCCGCTGGAGAATGAAGACTTGCGGCGGCGCCTGGTCGTGTTGAGCGAACACGCCGGAACGCGAGTCCGGGGTGTATATCGCTGGAAGCTTTCCGAGAAGAGCAAGAAGGCGAACGCTGCTCTCACCGGGCTGGGCAATACGCGCCGCATCATCCTGGCCGACACTCTTCTTGATAACTACACGCCCGAAGAGATCGAGGCGGTTCTTGCCCACGAACTCGGGCATCACGTGCACCGGCATATCCTCAAGAGCATTTTCGTGCAGGCTGCGATCACTTTGTTTGGATTCTGGGCTGCCAACTGGACCCTGCACTATGCGGTTGACCAGCATATGTTCGAAGAATTGTCGGACTTCGCTAATCTTCCGCTGCTAGCACTGGTTTCTGCTCTGCTGTCGTTCGTTCTGATGCCGGCGATGAATGCCTACTCGCGATTCAACGAGCGGCAAGCGGACCGCTATGCCTTCGAAACGACCGCGAGCGTCGAACCATTTATCTCGTCGATGAACAAGCTGGCAGAACAGAACCTGGCGGAGCGAACTCCTTCGAAGTGGGTAGAGTGGTTCTTCCACTCGCATCCGTCGATTTCCCGGCGCTTGGCCGCGGCGGAGGAGTGGGGGCGCACGGAGCACCCGCATCCACAAATGTGAAGCCGAACACCCTTCCACTTTGGATCTTGGTTTGTCTGTCGCTCGCGGCCTTGGTTGGTACGGCGATTGGCCAGAACTCTTCTCCTCCGTGCAGGGAATGCGCCGAGTGGAATCTCCCTCAGAAGCCGTTTCGCATATTCGGTAAAACCTATTATGTCGGCCCGCATGGCCTCAGCTCGATTCTGATCACCTCACCGAGCGGGCACATCTTGATCGATGGCGCTTTGCCGGAGTCGGCGCGGCAGATTGCCGAAAACATTCGATCACTCGGCTTTCGCATTCAGGATGTGAAAATCATTCTGAATTCGCATGTGCATTTCGACCATGCCGGTGGCATCGCCGAACTGCAACGCATGAGTGGCGCACGCGTGATCGCGAGCAAGTGGAGCGCGGCCGTGATGCGGAAAGGTGGAGTAGGGCGAGGCGATCCGCAATTCGGTGCGGTGCGTCCAATAGCACCAGTTCAGAATGTGGAAGAGTTGCATGACGGAGAGACTCTGAGAGTTGGGCAGATTTCCGTGACGGCACATCTAACGCCGGGACACACCCCTGGCGGCACGAGTTGGACATGGAAATCGTGCGAGGGCGATGTTTGTTACGACATCGTCTATGCCGACAGCCTTACGCCGGTTTCTGCGCACAGCATTTCAGTTTCACCATAAGCCGCGAGTATCCCCACGTGCTCGATGATTTTGAAAAGAGCTTTGCGTTTCTGCGATACGACTCCGTGCGATATCCTGATTACTGACTCATCCCAGACATCTCAGCTCTGTGGGACCGCGTTAAGGCGCGGGCAAAAGGAGCGAAGCCTGACCCTACTGGTTGATGCGGGCGCCTGCCGGATACTTGCCAAAATGCGCGGGAACAATTGCACCAGCGACTCGCTGAAGAACTTATCGAATCGCATGATAGGTCGCATTGATTCTCGAATCAATGCGGTCATAATTCCCGCCGCTTCAAGATTTCAATTACCCGCTGCAGATCTTCTTCCGTATCGACTCCCACGCTGTCGTGTGGAGTTTCGCCGACATAGATTGCGACTCCGTTTTCCAGAAATCTCAGTTGCTCCAAACGCTCGCTCTTTTCCAGCGAAGATTCCGGCAGGGTCACGAACTGGTCCAATGCTGACTTGCGGTAGGCATAGAGCCCCAGATGCTTGAAGTAGCGTGGCCCCACGGCGTCACGGTCGAACGGTATAGTTGCACGAGAAAAATACAACGCGCGGCCGTTTAGATCGGTGACGACTTTCACCGCATTTGGATTGGGGATATCGATCGCCGCGGCTGGGGTCATCAAGGTTCCGACCTGAGCTGCCGGATTCTCCATCACTTGCAACAGCGACGCGATCTGCTCCCGGCGTACGAGCGGTTCGTCCCCCTGTACGTTGAGATAAACGTCGGCGTCCTCGCGGCCGGAGATCTCGTGCACCCGATCGGTTCCGCTACGGTGCGACGAAGAAGTCATTTGAGCGTTCCATCCGTTTTCCCGGCAGGTCGCCATGATTTCTTCCGAGTCGGTCGCGATGATGACGTTGGCCAGCAGCGGCGAAGAACGCACCGCTTCGTATACGACGCCGATCAACGGTTTCCCGGCGATCTGGCACAACATCTTGCGCGGCAGGCGAGTGGAAGCGAGTCGAGCCGGGATAACGGCGATGGCTTTCATAAGCGGTCAGATAGTTTTTTATCACGCGCAGGGTATTTCCGTCGGAGAGGCGACGGTTTGAAGCTGGCGCGCTGGCCTGATCGGCCGATCCCTCAGCGTCTTGCCTCTATTGGGCTAGAAACCAAATCGACGCAGTGTCGTCGGATTTCAGGAAATTCAACAACTGAGTTGAGACCTTGATGCGCCCCACGGGAATCGAAGGATGAGTCCCATCGGCTTGCAGATCCTGACAGGTCCATTCCAAGCCATCACTCCGAGCCAAAAGGCCATTCGCCCAGTAATAGGGGCCCCAATCGATCCACGGGGCCAGCACCGGGCCAAGGGTCGGATCAAAATTCAGATTGGCATTGCCGTTGATTTGATCTTGAATCGCATTCTTGACAGCGAAGCCGGCCTCATAGGACCAAGGTTCGTTGCTCAAGTTTTTCAGTCCGTTCGAGTAGCCGGTGTAATTAATGCTGGAGAAATAGGCGAGCTTGATATTCGGAAACTTGGTGAGCAGGTTCTGGGCTATCGATTCCGTATTGCCCTGCAATGTTGTCATGTCCGTCGGAAACGTTCCTGACGGTCCGCCATTCACGTCGTTGATCCAGGCAACGACCACCTGCTGCGGCGTTACTCCGGCGTTCGGCAGGTCGTTATTGATGATTACATTCCAGAAATTACTTTTCAGGGAGGCCATATCCGAGGCAGTCGCGCCGCCAGTGGCGCCATTCACTATCACGAAGTTCGGATTCTTGCTCGGATCGGCATTCGCCAGGATCATGAACTCGATGAACGGCTGCTGGGCAATCGATTCTCCGATAGAAATAAACACTTCCTTCCCGGTTGGACTCGGATTGCCATTGCTATCGAGAGGCTGGATCGCTTGAGAGATGCTCACGCCAGAAGCATCGTGACCGGCAGGACGAACATTACTCCCGTTGGCGTAGAGACCTCCCTCTTCCACTCCCAGGTAATAGCCAGTCCCTAAGTCGTTGATGGGGACCAGCGGCCCTGAGCCGTCGGCCGCGTTGAAGATAATGTTATTGCATTCCGCACCAGTGGGAGCGTAGACGGGCAATGTCAGTGTCGCACTCGACGTAGCCAGATTGCTGTCGGTAGCTGTCGCTGTGAATGAATAACTCCCCGTGGTTACGCTCGACGTCAGCGAGCCGGTGATCGTACCGGAACTGGCAAGAGTCAGTCCCGACGGCAAAGAACCCGAAGCTAAAGTCCAGATGTAAGGGGGCGCTCCTCCTTGCGCGGTCAATGTGTCTTGGTACGCTGCGTTCTGAGTGGCACTGGGCAGCGTGGGGTAATTGGTGACTGCCAGTGAAGAGGGCGCGGCTCCAGTCCCGGACAAGCTCAGTCCCACGGGAGGCAGGCTGTCATAGACAATCGACATCGTCCCGTTCGTTACGCCGCTCGCGGTTGGGAAGAAGCTGACTTGCATCGTGAGAGACTTCCCCTTTGCGATCGTCGTGGCAACTCCCGAAAAACCAGTTTGGGAAAAAGGATAGGTGAGCGTTACGGCCGAGACTTTGAACGAGGTAGTTCCGGTATTCGTGATCGTCACGGCTTGGGTTGGGCTCGCGCTTCCGAGGGTCTGACTCGGAAAAGTTAAGGACTTTGCGTTCAAAGACGCGATCGCCGTAGTGCTCGTTCCCACACCGCTCAATGTAACTTTCTGCGAAGGGAAGCCAGTTATGGTAACGGTCAGCGTTCCGCTAAAAGTCTTAGCCAAGTTTGGATTGAAGGTCACGGTGAAATTGGCCCATTGCGAGGGCTGGATGGTAACCGGGACGGTTCCGGTGGCGACGAACTGAGAAACGGACGTTGTAACTCCAGTCACCGTGATGGGTGTCGAACCGATGTTGTACACCGTCGCGGTCTGCGCCACACTAACGGTGCCCGACGTTTGAGGGCTGAAAGTCAGACCGGTGGGAAACACTGCTGCTGAGGTACCGGCGAATCCAGGAACAGCTGCTATCAGTGCCACACACACAACCGAGAGCTGCGCGAAGAGTTTTCTAGTTCCCGTTTCATTTCTTCGATTCGTCATCTTTACCTCGCTCGACTAAGGATGCTGGTTGAACATCACTTCGAAAAACTACGGACCATCCCAACCCCTACGCCTCGCTCGTTACCACGCTTTTGTGGACCACCGTTTTCGAAGCTACTACGTGCGAAGCCGAGATTGTGATTCGGGGCCGGAAACACGTCAAGGGTGAAAAAATCTGCCTACTCGAAATCCAATTCCAGCGGCGACGGATAGAACGAAACGTGCGCATATGAGTCATAAGCGATCAGGGAACGTTATTGGCATCGGTCATGGTGTAAACATCTGACGACGGGTCCTGAGGGGTAACTCCCGACGCCCCGCCGTATGTAATCATCTGATCTGATACCGGATCGTATTCAGAAGTATGAAATCGGCGAACCTGCCCGGAAGGCAACTGCGTCCAGATCGCAGAGCCGGCTTGCCCGTTGGCACCCGAAAGAACCCAAGCATCGCCAAGAATATTCGTTCCGTCAAAACCGCCATAAATAGTCATTATGTTGTTTTGGCTGTCGTAGGTGGCAGTATGCCCGGATCTGGGGACAGGCCCACCATTCGCTGGGTTGAGTTGTGTCCAGACGGGAGCTCCGCCAGAACCATTTGCATTCGAGAGGATCCAAATATCTCCGACAGGCTCGCCTCCCGAATCCCCGCCGTACACGATCAGGGAATTTGTCGTGGGGTCGTAAATCGCACTACTACTCTCCCGGACGGACGGCGGGCCGCCCGTCGGCTGGAGTTGAATCCAAGTGGGCTGTCCGGTCAAATCGTTCGCGTCAGCTAAGAATCCAGACGTCGTTGTAATAGGTACTGCTGCAGTTGTAGCCGCCAAAAATTATCAACGTGTTCGTACTGCTGTCGTAGACCGAGGCGTGACGGGTACGAACCGGCGGAGCCGTGCCCGCAGGCGTGATCGAAAGCCAGGTTCCATCCTGCGCGGTTGCTTGCTCCAGAACGTAGTAGTCGTTTACGCAAGGCGCCGGGAAGCCCGTGGCACCGGCAAACACCATCATCCGGCCGCTTCCACTGTCATAGAGCCCGGTGTGTCCGAAGCGCGCGCTGGGCTTGCTTCCTTTGCTAGTGACCACGGTCCATTGAATGTTTGAAGATCCAATCGCGGGAGATTCCATCCAATAGTCGTTGAAGTTCACGTTAATGGAGGAATGTTGGCCGGCAAAAACAAACAGAGCGTTCGTGGAAGCGTCATAAAAAGCGGAGTGCGAGTACCGAACCGCCGGCCCGCCAAGAAACCACTTCTCTCCCGTGCTGGAGATTCCGTTGGCTCCGTCCAAGGTGAAGGCGTGATTGTTGGCCTGCAGCTTATCCTGACTGCTGATCCCCGCAAAAACGTACATGTTATCTCTCGCCGAATCGAAGACGGCCGTGTGATACGCCAGACTCGGAGCTGTACCTTGCGCCGGAATTAGAATCCATCCCGGCGTGCCACCTACTCCGTTGGCGGTAGTCAGCACCCACGCGTCGCTCAGAGTAGTTCCGCCGCTAGTGGTGCCTCCGAAAATCGTCATGCGGTCATTGACGCTGTCGAAAACGGCGGTGTGGCCGGTACGTGATGCAGGAGCCGTTCCGGTCGGCAGCAGTTGCGTCCAGACCGGCGTGCCACCAGTTCCGTTTGCATTGGAGAGCACCCAGAAGTCCCCAAACGGAGATCCGCCGGCATCTCCCCCATAGACCATCAAGATGTTATTGGTTGAATCGTAGACGGCGGTGCTGCTTTCACGAGCCGGCGGAGCCGTGCCCGACGGAATGAGTTCGGTCCATGTCGGTGCCCCCGACAATCCGTTGGCGTTGCTGAGCACCCAAACATCGTTAAAGTAATTCGAGGTGCAATCGTTCCCGCCGAACACAATCAAGGAGTTCGTATTGGGGTCGTAGACACCGTCTGCATAGACGCGAGGCACGGGCGGAACGCCAGAAGCGGTGGTACTGCTCCATGCGGGAGTTCCGTTCTGTCCGTTCGCGCCGGAGAGAATCCAAACATCGTTCCCACACGAAGATGGTCCTAGATTTCCTCCGAAGATCATCATGCGATTATTGACCGAGTCATAGGTGGCGACTTGGCCATATCGAGCCTGCGGCGCCGTGCCGGATGGTGACTCCGCAGTGAAACTGTCACTTAGAGTCGTCGAAGTTACTCCCAGCCACACATCATTCAGGTTCGTATTTGTGGCAGTCTGCTGGCCTCCGAAAATGATCATCTGCTGACTTATGGGATCGTAGACTGCGGAATGCGATCGCCTGCCGGGAGGACCGTGGAGAGTCCAAGTCTGCGGAGCCGCGAGAGGGACAACCGTGAGTTCCGTCGATGAGGACACCGATCCCTCCGAAGCTGAAATCGTCGCCGTTCCCACTCCGACACTCGTGGCAAGCCCTTGGCTCCCCGTGGAATTGCTGATCGTTGCGACCGCTTGTATATCGGAACTCCAGGTCACGGAATTCGTAATCGTCTGCGTGCTGCCGTCGGTATATGTGCCTGTGGCTGTAAACTGCTGATTCGTAGCCAACGAAATCGTTGGGGATTGAGGCGACAGCGAGATCGAAACGAGGGCTGCCGCCGTAACGGTCAGGCTCGCCGAGCCGGTCAGAGAGCCGTATGTGGCCGTAATTGACGATGTTCCAGAACTGACCGCTGACACGAGACCTTGCGTTCCTGCGCTGTTACTGACTGTAGCCACACTGGGAACGGTTGATGTCCACGTGACCGCGCTCGTCAGGTTTTGTGTGCTCCCATTGCTGTAATTGCCGGTAGCGGTGAATTGTTGCCCGGTTCCGAGCGGGATGCTGGCAGTCAGCGGAGTCACAGTAATTGATAGCAAAGTTGGACTGGTCGTCGTCACCGCCAGCGTCGTGGAGGTATTGATCGAGTCTGACGTTGCCGAAATCGTTGCAGCGCCTTGTCCGGAACTTGTAGCCAGTCCGTAGCTGCCGACCGCGTTCCCGACAGTCGCAACGGTCGCGGCTGACGACGTCCATATCGTCACCGAGGTAAGGTCTTGCGTGCTGCCGTCGGTGAATGTGCCGGTGGCAGTAAATTGCTCTGTCATGCCCAAAATAATGGTTGGGTTCTGCGGATTGATCGCAATCGAAACCAACGTCACCGGGTTCACCGCCATGGTCGCCGAGCCGCTCACGCTGCCGGAAGTAATGTTGATGGTCGTCGTTCCTGCTCCTAGAGTGCTCGCCAGTCCTGCCGTCACTGTCGTATCGCTGATCGTCGCGACGGTAGCGACGGTTGAACTCCAGTCTCCGCTCTGGGTGAGATCCTGCGTTGTTCCATCCGTGAACGTTCCTGTAGCGGTGAATTGCTGAGTCGTGCCCGGGGCGACCGCTACTGAGGATGGATTGATCGCGATCGCCACTAGTGTCGCCGATGTCACCATCAGCGTGGTCGATCCAGTGATGGAACCGGAAGATGCGGTTATCGTCGTCAACCCTTGGCCCAGGCTGGTAGCCAAACCTGCCCCGGTGCCAGCGCTATTAATCGTCGCCACTGTTGGAGTGCTCGAACTCCACTGCACGGTCCCGGTCAGGTTCTGCGTGCTGCCATCGGAATAGTTTCCAGTCGCGGTGAACTGTTGAATCGTACCCATCGCGATCGACGTTACCGCCGGCGTGATCGCAATCGAGACCAGCGTCACCGATGTAACCGTTAGCGTGGTTGAACCGGTCACCGATCCCGACTCAGCTGTGATCGTTGCAGCGCCTTGCCCCAGGCCTGTGGCTAAACCCTCCGTGGTGATGGTCGCCACAGTCTGCGTGCCGGAGTTCCACTCCACCGTACCGGTTATGTTTTGCGTGCTGCCATCGGTGAAAGTTCCGGTTGCCGTGAACTGTTGGCTTGCCCCAAGCGGAATAGTCGGAATAGCGGGGGTCACCGCGATCGAAATGAGTGTCGCAGCTGTGACCGTAACTGTGGTCGAGCCAGTAGTTGTGCCCGACGTAGCGGTAATACTGGCGCTGCCCAAAGCTATGCTGGTGGTGATGCCTTGAGCGCTGACAATAGCGACATTCGTATTGGCACTGCCCCAAGTGGCCGAGTTCGTTATGTTGAGAGTGCTCCCATCGCTGTAGGTACCGGTGGCCGTCAATGGCAATGTTGTGCCCAAGGCAAACGAAGGGTTCGCAGGCGTCACGGCGATGGAGACCAGAACGGCTGCTGCAACATTGATCACCGCAGTCCCAGTAATCGTTCCGGACGTGGCGCTGATCGTCGACGCGCCTACGCCGGTGCCGGTGGCAAGACCGCCGGCGGTAACCGTGGCCACAGAGGTCAGCGACGAACTCCAGGTGACGGTGTTCGTCAGGACCTGCGTGCTGCCATCGCTGTAGTTTCCGGTGGCCGCAAATTGCTGAGCCGTCCCCTTCGCGATCGATGCGCTCGCGGGGGTAATCGAAATCGAAATCAATGCAGGAGGAGTGACAGTGAGCGTTGCCGATCCGCTGATAGTGCCTGACGAGGCCGTAATCGTCGTTGTTCCCTGTGCGATCGCTGTGGACAAGCCTCCACTGGCTACGGTTGCAACCGAAAGGTTCGACGATGTCCATGTTGCGGTTGTAGTCAAGTTCTGCGTGGTGCCATTGTTGTAATTCCCGGTCGCGGTGAACTGTTGAGTGTTGCCTGCAGCTACCGATGCGGGGCTGGGAGTAACCGATATCGAAGTTAAGACTGTCGTCGTCACTGTCAATGTCGCGGTGCCGTGAACCGTCCCCAAACTCGCGGAAATGGTTGCAGTTCCAGCGCTGACACCAGTCGCCACTCCGGTGTGAATTTTGATGGTTGCGATCGACGTTGCGGACGAAGTCCAGCTGGCAGTGGTGGTTAGATTTTGCGTAGTGCCGTTGCTGTAGGTGCCCGTCGCCGTGAACTGCTGCGTGCTGCTCACACCGATCGAAGTTGTACTGGGAGTAACAGCCATCGATGTCAGTACCGCGGCCGTCACCGTCAAGGTTGCGGATCCGCTTATCGTTCCAGACGTGGCCGTAATCGTAGCCGATCCCTGAGCAATGGTGGTAGCCAATCCACTGCTGCTAACGGTTGCGATTGAGGTCGTCGACGACGTCCACGTGGCCGTGCTCGTCAGATTCTTGGTCGTGCCGTTGTTGTACGTTCCGGTTGCAGTGAATTGCTGAGTTTTTCCCGCTGCAACCGACGGCGTAGAAGGTGTAACTGCTATGGAAGTCAAGACTGCAGCGGAGACAGTCAACGTCGCCGAACCGCTGATTTTGGCGGAGGTCGCCGTAATGGTGGCTGTCCCCGCAGCGACGCCCTTCGCGAGTCCCGTATGAACCCCTACCGTCGCGGTTGATGTGCTCGACGAAGTCCAGCTGGCGGTTGTGGTCAGGTTCTTTGTCGACCCGTCGCTATAGGTTCCCGTGGCCGTAAATTGCTGCGTATCCGCGACGATCACTGAAGCAGTGACGGGTGTGACGGAAATAGACTCGAGAATGGGCCCTGTCCCTTTTCCGTTCAGGGTTATCAATTGCGGATTCGAAAGCCCAGCATCGACGACCGTGAGAGTTGCATCGCGCGTTCCTTGGGCACTGGGCGTAAAAGTAATCGAGATCGTGCAGGTTGCTCCAGCGGCCAGCGTAGCCGGACTCAATGGGCAGTTGTTGGTCTCGAAGTAGTCCGCCAGATTGGTGCTGATGCTACTGAGAGTAATCGCGGAGGTCTGCCCATTTGTCAGGGTGACCTTGTGGACTGAACTGGAAGTACCTTGAGCCTGGTTCTCGTAGGTGAGACTAGCCGCGCTAACCGTGACTGATTGTGAAAGAGCAGGAAGAAAAGAGAATGATGCGACAAGACAAGGAAGCAGGAAGGCCCGAAGGATTGGCCGGAAGATCATAAGAATCCCGCAACTCCTGCGGACTAGGCTGTTGTGATCTGAAACCCAGCGCTAAAATCGGGGAGACTCGCTTCGACACGAAAAGTTTGCTTCAAGGGGAGACCAACAGGCTGGGCACAGACGGTGATGCTTTGCCGCCCCGTCATTCTAGATCACAGGCAGCGTCCTCTTCTATCGAAAAAAGCGGCGGAAAGACGATATCTCGCTGATGATGCAAGGTCTTGCAACCTGGCTCCATGGGAGGAAGAAGTTGTACCGCTTCCCGTTCAAGTATGCTCTGACGTAAAATGATTCTGAGCGCAGGCAGATGCTACCCTTCTAGTGGCACATACCTAGAATTGCATCGACAACCCAGCCAGTACCGTGTCGTATCAGCGGTACTCCGCTAAACGGAAGCCCAGCGTTTGCAGCAGCTTGCGTGACACCGTGGCGGTGTAGCTCAGGTGGTTAGAGCGACGGTCTCATAATCCGTAGGTCGTAGGTTCGAGTCCTACCGCCGCCACCAGATTCATGTCAGATTTACGGCATCCCTGGCAGATAAACGTCGGGGCTTACTCCGCGGAGCGGATGCTGTACTTGGTGAGCTTATAGGCCAGGGCACTGCGGGAAAGTCCCATACGCCGGGCAGCTTCGGCCTGCGCCCCGCGAGTCGCGTTCAGTGTTCGCAGGATCAGTTCCTTCTCGGCTTTTTCGAGCACACCCGTCAAATCGAAAGAATCCGCAAAGGGAATCGAGAGGCCGCTGGCATGAGCGCCGCCGTTCCCGTTTGCGATTCCTTCTTTCTGCAGCAGCGGCAGATCGTCGGCGCCGATTTGAGGATTGCTGGTCAGGATGTACGCGCGTTCGATCATATTCTTCAACTCGCGTAGATTTCCCGGGAAGCGATAGTGCTGAAGTTTGTCCAATGCTTCCGGAGTGAGCCTCCGGCGCGCCATCTTAAGTTCCAGGGCAACGTGGTGGCAGAAGATATCGCTCAGACCTGCAATATCGGTATGACGGTCGCGCAAAGGTGGAAGATGAATCGGCACGACCGCCAACCGGTAGAAGAGGTCCTCACGAAACAGTCCCTCTTTCACTCGCTGCTCAAGATTGCGATGAGTCGCCACGAGCACTCGGACGTCCACACGCCTGGGTCGAGTCGAACCGACGCGTAAGACTTGGCCATCGGTGAGAACGCGCAGCAACTTGGCCTGGGCCGCGAGAGACATTTCTCCAGCTTCATCGAGAAAGAGTGTGCCCTCGTGAGCCGCCTCGAACAATCCCTGACGTTGACGGTCTGCTCCCGTGAATGCTCCTTTTTCGTGGCCGAAGAGTTCACTTTCGAGGAGGGTCTCGGTGAAAGCGGCGCAGTTCACTGCAACGAAGGGCTTTGACGCTCTCGGACTGTTCCGATGAATCGCGCGAGCCACGACTTCCTTGCCAGTCCCTGTCTCACCCGTGATCAGCACGGTGGCATGAGTCGGGGCGACCCGCGAGATGCGCGCACGCACGTCGCCCATGGCGGGACTGTCCCCGTAGATTTCGGAGGTCCCTTCCAGACGAACTACTGCGTCTTTCAGCAGGATATTTTCTCGAACCAGGCGAGTGCGTTCGCAGGCACGCCTTACAGTTGAGCGGACCACCTCAGGCTGAAAGGGCTTAGTCAGAAAGTCAAAAGCTCCGTTGCGCATGCTCTCGACCGCAAGTTCAATGCTGGCAACCGCGGTGAGAAGAATGACCGGCAACGTCGGATCGCTTTCATGTGCGCTCCTCAGGACGGTCAATCCTTCTCCGTCGGGCATTTTCTGATCGGTGATGACAGCGTCGAAATCGTTCGCCGAAAGACTATGGCGCGCCTCCTCGACTCCGCTGGCTTCCCAGACTTGATGCTGGTCGAGGCGAAGGTTTGAGGCGAGAATCCGCCGCATGTTCGGTTCGTCGTCGACGATTAGAATGCGTCCCACGTTCGATTCCTCGCTGCTTAGTCTTCGGCGGCTTCGCCGGGGTATGGAAGAATGAGAGAAAAGCAGACCCGCTCGGGTTCATTGCCGGACAGTATGAGATCTCCACTCTGAGCTCGCGCGATGTTGCGGGCGATCGCAAGCCCGAGCCCCGTTCCGCGGGGCTTGGTCGTGAAAAACGGTTCGAAAATCCGGCTGAGAGCCGGCGCGCCGATTGGGCCGCCCGCATTCTCTACGTCGATATGAATGCGTCGCTCTCCATTCCGGACGCGTATCACAATTGAGCGACCAGCCGGAGAAGCATCCACCGCATTCAAAAGCAGATTCATGAGCGCCTGCTGCAGTTGACCCTCATCCGCCAGCACCGTGAGAGCAGCCGGGACCTTTAGCTCAAAGCGAACACCCTTTCTGCTGGCGTGAGCCCGAGATGCCTCGGCCACATAGGCGATGGTGTCGCCGATCGATGTGTTCGCTAGCTTTGGAGAGCGCGTGCTGGCGTAGTCCAAGAAATCGGTTGTCAAGCGGCTGAGACGCTCGGCTTCTTCGGAAGCGATCTCGAACATTTCTTCCCGCTCCGCTCCCGAGAGTTGCTTTGCCGTTGCGATGGAACTGGCGATCATCGCCACCGGATTCCGGATCTCATGCGCAATTGCGCTCGATAAGCGTCCCACAGCGGCAAGCTTCTCCTCGCGCGAAAGTTGTTCGCGCGCATGCTCCAGTTCAAGCACGTTGTTTGCCAGACGAATCTCTTTGCGGCGCACGTTGGCCTGCAGCAGCCACACCACCACCCCAACGATGGCGAACAACAAAGAAGTGATTCCGGACTCAAAGTATTCGCCGAGAATCTGAGGCGGATGTTTCGTGTAAAACCACCACATCTGCCCGAAGAGAGAAACATTCACTGCAGCGACGACGCCAAGAATCGGAAGCAGGTCAAAGCGGAAGGCCGCTTCCATTACTGCGACCACCATCAGGACGAAATAAGGATTGTCTTCGCTGTTGGTTAGAACACCCAGCAGCGACGCAAGAATTATGTTCAGTGCTATCGACGCCCATGTCAGCGCCGCCAGGGCGGCGGGCTTCAACGGCTCCGAAAGTCGTTGCAGCCAAAGCCATTCAGCCCCTTTGAACAGAACTCCGAGCGCGACCGCAAGCGTCAAAACGGGCGTCGGCCTTCCCCACAAATTTGAGAAATAGAGATTTAGAGAAAAAAATACGACCAGGATCAGCAGATTGAGGATGATGAAGATCGATTCCTGGCGTCGGAAAGCGGAGAGATCGGACGCCAGCAATGACCGAGACGGAAATATTCTCTTGAGCACGCCCCCGTACCCTCGCTGCCAAGTATAGCTATGTACTCAGCTTCTTACCGAACAGCAGCTGTGATTAAGTGTCGAAGCTTCACGGCTCTGACAATGCCTCTTATAGATATGAGGCTAATCGGAAGCGCGATTCGCAAGCTGGTGCTGGATTAGTCCAGGCGGGAGGTTATGTACAGAAATCTTTCAAATGTGGTTCAAAAAACTTTACGGACGATCCTTTTCTGCTGACCCCGAATCGAGGCTCCATCTAACGGAACTGACTTGGTTGGACGCGCGCCCGTAGCGGATTTTGAGCGGAAGAACCTAGCCCCGACCGCAAGTGTTTCACCAATGTCTCTTGGCGCGATCACGACTCCGGAAGCGCCCATGCGAACATTACGCCGCCGCTGCTGGTCAGCACGTACTGTCGGCCATCGAGTTCGTAGGTGATTGGGGAACTCACGATGTGAGAACCGGAACCGGAGTGCCAGAGCGTCTTGCCGTCGCTCGAGTCCAATGCCAGGAAATTGCCCATCGCGTCGCCGGTGAAGGTGAGGCCTGAATCCGTGGTCAGCACTCCCGCTCCTGATCCTCCTGGACCGACTTCGTGGCTCCAACGAATCTTGCCGGTTTGGTAGTCGATGGCTTCGATCACGCCTTTTCCCCAAACGTCGTAATCTGCGCCCGCCCAACCGTAAACTCCATCCGCAGGCTTGGCAAAATAGAGGCTCCAGCTGGGATGGGCATCGACGATGAATAATCCGTTTTTCGTGTCGAAGCTTGGCGACCGATAGTTGGTCATGCCGCCCTCGTCAGGGGCGATCAGCCGTCCGTCGGGAGCCGGTTCCTTGCCAGGATTTGGAATTGGATGTCCTTGTTTATCGATTCCCAGGGCCCAATTCACCGGCCCATATGGAGCGGTCAACAGGTTCTTTCCGTTCGTGCGATCAAGAACAAAGAAGTAGCCGTTGCGCGAAGTCTGCATCAGCATCTTCTTCGGCTCGCCATGAAAATCTCCATCGACCAGCACCGGAGTCTCGACCGCATCCCAGTCGTGGGTGTCGTGCGGCGAAACCTGAAAAGCCCAGGCAAGCTTTCCCGTGTCCGGATTGAGAGCAACGATGGAGCAGGTGTAAAGGTCATCGCCAGGCCGGGTGGAACCGTTCAGCACAGGCGTGGGATTTCCGGTTCCCCAATAAACGAGATTGAGATCGGGATCATAGGTGCCAGTCATCCATGTCATTCCGCCGGTTGTTTCGTTCGGAGTTCCCGCCGGAGGCGTGGAATTCCACTGCCACTGAGTTGCTCCGGTCTCTGGATCGAGCGCGCGGATATAGCCGCTCAAGTTATCAAAATCGCCGGACACGCCTACCAGCACGTGATTCCCGACGACGAGCGGCGCCATGCTGGTCCAATAACCTTTGGTGACATCAGCGACTTCCACTTTCCAGCGCACGGTTCCGTCTTTGGCATTGAGGGACACCAGGTGCGCATCCGGAGCGCAGAAAAAGAGAGAACCTTTGTAGAAGGCAACTCCGCGATTCCCGATATGCTCGCCTTGGGTCGTAGGCTTGTTGTAATGCCAGATAGCATGGCCGGAGCGCGCGTCGATCGCCCAAATGTTGTCGGGCA
This sequence comes from uncultured Acidobacteriota bacterium, assembly GCA_963700225.1. Lineage (GTDB taxonomy): Bacteria > Acidobacteriota > Terriglobia > Terriglobales > Acidobacteriaceae > Sulfotelmatobacter. The sequence goes on along the minus strand of CAVOWU010000002.1, from coordinate 1,015,929 downwards.
CCGTGAAATACAAAATGCCGTCGACCAGCAGCGGCGATGACTTGATGGGCGCGGTCTGGTCCGTCTGAAAGGCCCAAGCCAGGGCAAGAGCTTTCACATTCTGCGGCGTAATTTGAGCCAGCGAACTGTGACGTCTGCCCGAATAATCCCCGTGGTAGCCCGGCCAGCTATCGGCTTTCGGGTGCAACAGCATCGGATCATCGGCTCCCTGCGCTAACAGGATGCCTGGAGCTGCGAGCGATATCAGCGCGCTCACCGCAACAAGGAATGCGTGCCTCACACAATTCATATCGATCAGGGCCCTCCGAACTTCTTGCACCATGAGTAAATTCCGCGACTAGCGCAGTGTTTGCAAGTACGCCATCAAGTTATGAACGTCACTATCTGTGTATTTAGGGAACTGTTCCACGTGAGCATTCAAAGCCGGGTCGACCTTATATTGCACATCGCGGATCCGCCACGACCGATACGATCCGTCGGGGCCGATAAGTCCAACCGTAAATTCGTCCAGATACGCCAGAGCGCCGGTAATCGTTTCGTCCGAGGACAGGGTCACCGACACTTTCGGTTTTGCGTGCCGCGGGTAGAGCATGCGTTCCTCAAGTTCCAAGCCTTGATACCGCGAGGCGAGTCCAGCAAGATCGCCGGTCGGCGAATGGCAAGTTGCGCATCCTCCCGCACCCTCAAAGTATTTCTTGCCGGCTTCGACGTTGCCGGTTTGAAGATCTGAGACATCCACACCTTTCCGTCCGCCATTTCCCCTGCGGCCGGCGCCTGCAATCGCGTTATTTTGCTGAGTGTGGATAAAGGCTGCAAGGCTGGCAATCTGATCATCCGAACGATCGAACGGGGGCATGCCTTTGTCTGGCCGTCCATTGCGCACGACTGGACCGATCTTGTCTCCATCGACATCCGCCGTCACCAAACGGGAGCGGGTGAGATCTGGTCCGCTCTCTCCTCCACCCGCATCACGCCCATGACAAAACGAGCAATCCTTCCGAAACAGCGCGCTGCCTTGCTGCACCAGTTCCGGCGGATACGATTTGGAAGCAGCCGGGCTTGTTTGTGCTGCGCCGTTCGATGGCTTGGCAGGCGTTTGCGCCGTCGAAGCCGCGAGACTCACGAAGCAACCCATCACGAGCAGAGCACTGCAAAGCCGAGTCGAATGCTGGAAGTTCATCGCAAGAATCCTCAGTGTTGATCCCCGGGCGCTTGCAGCCGCGGATGAGAAGCCGTGCTGCCTTCGGTCATTCCGAGCACCCACTTGATCGCTTCAAAATACATTTTGCGGATGTCAGGGTCGCTCCATGCTTCTTCAGTATGTCCGAGGGTTGAATAGAAGACACGCCCTTTGCCATACATCTTGTCCCAGGCAACGGCAAAATCGTGATCCGTTCGATGCACGCGGGGATTGTTCGCATAGTTCAGTTTCGAAGGATCGAGACTGAGCAGCACGTTCACTTTTTCACGCGACCATTCCTTGGGTTGATAGATTTCGTCGTACTTGATGAAGGCCTTGGGAAAATGACGGACCGCGGGAAAGCTCGGGTCTTCGTTGATGATTGGCGCGTTGAATGTGGACCAAGGATGTTGGTCGAACCATCCACCTATCATCTCGCCGTACTCTGGCCATTTGTAATTGGTGTCGAGTGCGGCATGGACTCCGACGAAGCCCTTACCATCCTCCTTGATGAAAGACATCATGTCTGCCTTCTGGTTGTCGTCGAGGTCAAGTTCGCCAGTCGTGCTCACAAAAACCAGGGCATCGAAGTAGTTGAGGTTCTTCGTGTTTCTTCCCAGATCTTTCTTCGTGATGAGTTCGACATCGGTGCGAAGAGTGGCATCCCAGAGGCCGCTCTCACGGCCCAGGTCATAAATGGCGACCATTCCGTCGGAAACCGAGTCGTGCTCAAATCCCTTGGTCTGACCGATCACGAGGACATGCTTGAGACGCACCTGCTTTTCGTGCGGCGGGGCCGGGAGCGAAGGATCCACCGCCGGCTGATTCTGCGCGGCCACGAGAACAGGCAAGAACAGAAAGAGGAGTAAAGCGATTCGAGCTCGGCGCACGAGGTCTCCTTGAAACAAAATCGTTCCGTCAGAAGGTCCGCAGGAAGGCTCGGTCGGACTCGTCCTCTGACTCGTCAAAGCCTAAAAGGTAACATAAGGCGGCTGCGATAGAATGAGGCCGTTCAATTCAAGGAGAGAACACCGTTATGCGCGTTGGAGTCTTCACTCCCCTGCTGTCGCAACTGCCACTCAGTTTGGTTCTCAAGAAACTCGCAGCGCTCCAGATTGACACCGTCGAACTGGGCACAGGAAATTACGTCGGCGATGCGCATTGCAAACTCACGATGCTCGAGAATTCAGCCGCACTCGCCGAGTTTCAGAAGGTTCTAGCCGATCACGGAGCAAAGATCAGCGCTTTGAGTTGTCACGGTAACCCGCTGCACCCGGACAAAGATCGCGCAAACCAGGATCGCGAAGTGAGCCGCAAGACGATTCTTCTGGCTGAAAAGCTCGGCGTCCCAATGGTAGTGGATTTTTCGGGATGCCCCGGTGACTCGCCAAATGCGACAGCACCAAACTGGGTCACGTGCCCCTGGCCTCCCGATTACCTCAAGGTGCTGGATTGGCAGTGGAATGAAGTTGTCGCTCCATATTGGGTGGAGCACGCGAAGTTCGCAGCTGACCACGGGGTGAAGATCGCGGTCGAGATGCATCCGGGGTTTGTGGTCTACAACCCGGAAACCATGCTGCGACTGCGCTCAATCGCGGGAAAGAATGTTGGATGCAACTACGACCCCAGCCATCTTTTCTGGCAGAACATCGATCCGGTCGCCGCCGTGCGCGTGCTGCAGGACGCCATCTTTCACGTCCACGCCAAAGACACCCAGATTTACTCCAGCAATCTTCCACGCACCGGCGTGCTCGACACCAAGCCCTATACGCAGGAGCGTGAGCGCAGTTGGATCTTCCGTACCTGCGGCTATGGTCATGGCACCGAGTTTTGGAGCGAGCTGATTTCCACGCTGCGCATGTTCGGCTACGACTATGTCCTCTCCATCGAGCATGAGGACAGTTTGCTCTCGCCGGAAGAGGGGCTGACCAAGGCGGCCAGCTTCTTAAACAGCATCGTCATCCGCGAAAAGCCAGGCGCTGCCTGGTGGACCTAGTACGAATGTCCGCGATTTGAATGGATTGACGCGGCATTGAGAAAACAGGAGCGAAAGACAACGATGAATCAGATCAAGACCGGCATTTTCGGCACAGGCTTCATGGGACGCGTGCATCTTGAAGGCGTGCGGCGCGTTGAGTCCGTGGAGGCGGCAGCGATCGTGGGAAGAAATGCGGAGGGGGCACGAAAACTGGGCACAGGTTTTTCCATCCCCACGATTACGACGGACTACCGCGAAATCCTGCGCGATCCAGCGATCGATGCGGTCCACATTTGTACTCCCAACGCGCAGCACTTCTCCATGGCGAAAGACGCGCTGAACGCGGGCAAGCATGTGCTGTGCGAAAAACCGCTGGCCACCAGCGTGGAAGAGGGACAGGAGTTGGTTTCTCTCGCAGCGCACAAAGGATTGCGAAATTGTGTCTGCCACAACTTGCGCTACTACCCCATGGTGCAGCAAATGCGCAGCATGCGCGAAGCCGGCGATCTCGGGGACATTCTCGTTGTCCAGGGAACGTACTCCCAGGACTGGCTCCTCTACGACACGGATTGGAACTGGCGCGTCGAAACCAAGGCTGGAGGCCCATCCCGTTGCATGGCCGACATCGGGTCGCACTGGTTTGATATGGCCGAACACGTCACCGGCTTGCGGGTGAAATCGCTCTGTGCCGATCTGCAGACGTTCCATCCCACGCGGAAGCAGCCCAAACATTCCGTCGAGACCTTTGCCAACAAGCTGCTTGGGCCAGAAGACTACATCGAAACGCCGGTGGATACGGAGGACTTCGGCGCTGTCATTTTTCGCATGGGAACGCGCACGCGAGGCAGCGTCACGGCCAGCCAAGTCTCGGCCGGGCGGAAGAACCGGCTGAGCATCGAAATTTACGGAACGAAATCTTCGGTCGCGTGGGATCAGGAACGTCCGGACGAACTATGGGCCGGTCACCGCGACGATGGCAATCAGATATTCATTAAAGATCCCTCGTTGCTGAAGCCGGCGGCGCGCACTTTCGCCGATCTACCGGGCGGACATAGCGAGGGCTACGATGACACATTCAAGCAGGTGTTCCGAAGATTTTATGCCGCGATCCGAACGCCCAGCATAGCGCCGGAATATCCGCAGTTCGTCGATGGTTTGCGGCAACTCACGATCTTGAATGCCGAGATACAAAGCAATCGGACGCGGGGGTGGGTGGATGTTCCGTCAGCTTAAACAAGGAGTGATAGGCGCGAGCCACAACCTCAACCGCGGAGCCATCGTGAAGATCTTTTCGCAGACGCTCACTATCGTTTTCGTTGCTCTCTGCTCGTTCTCAGCCGCCCAATCTGGCGAGCCGCAGAAAAAGCACATCCTGGTGATCGGGGAAGAAAAAGGATATCGGCACGAATCGGTGTCGCACGCCATGGCGACAATTGAACGCCTTGGAAACGAGACCGGTTTATGGGACACCACCCTTCGCACGGACACCGAAGCGCTGACCAAGAAGAAACTGGAGTACAACGCGAAGAACTTGGATAGCTTCGACGCGGTCATTTTCTTCACTGGCGGCGACCCGGAAATGGACGCTCAGCAGAAATCGGACTTCCTTTCCTTCGTCCATGACGACGGGAAGGGCTTCATCGGCATCCACAGCGCGGCCATCACTTTTGTGGACTGGCCTGAATACGGAGAGATGATCGGCGGATACTACGACGAGCACCCATGGGGCACATTCGACGCGCCGATCCTTGTAGAAGACGCGGGATTCCCAGGGATGAAGCAGTGGCCCAGCTCGTTCATCCTGCGCGATGAGATCTACCAGATGCGAAATTATTCACGGGACAAAGTGCGCGTGTTAATGCGACTTGATCCAGACAAGATCGACCTCAAGAACAAGAACGTCCATCGCACCGACCGCGATTTCGCGGTAGCGTGGGCAAAATCCTATGGAAAAGGGCGCGTATACTACACGACGCTCGGGCACCCTCGAGAGACATGGGACAGACCTGAGTTTCAGGAGATGATTATCGGGGCGATTCGCTGGGCAACCGGGATGGCCGATGCGGACATAACTCCAAGGCCATTGGGTCAGCCAAGATAGTCTGAGAATTCATGATCGGCCAAGATAAATTCGTCACGAATCCTATGACCCGCAGAGACTTCGGCAAGATGGCTACGGGAGGACTTGTCGCGGCGGCATTGCCTTTGCCCTCTTCGAGGCTCAACGTCGGAATCGGTACCTACAGCTATCACAATCTCACCCTGGATGAGATGATCGTCCAACTCAATGCGCTCAAGGTCTCTGAGATCGAGATGTCACGCGGAGAGTTCATGCTGATGAACCATCCGACGGATGACCTATTCCGTACAGCTCAAGCCAAGTTCGATCGGGCCGGGATTCGATGCGTGTCGTACTACAGCGCGACGATCAAAGAAGATCAGGATCTCGACAACGCGCTGCGATTCGCAAAGATTCTCGGCGTTCAAAACGTAACTGGCGACGCCACCGGCGATATTCTTAACCGTATCGATCGAAGTTTTTCGCAGGCGGGGCTGACCTTCGGAATTCACAATCATTTTTTCAAAGGCCAGCGATTCGCTTACGAAACCACTGAGGATGTTCTGAAGGCATTATCAAACCTTTCAAGCACTGTTGGCGCCACTGCGGATGTTGGACACTTCGCATCCTGCGGTCAGGATCCCGTAGAAGCGCTGCGCAAGCTTGGACCACGCCTGAAATTAGTCCATCTCAAAGATATCGAGGCTTCCGGCGGCGAGGTGAACGTATTACTCGGGAGAGGAATCTCCAGGATTCCGGAAGTCATGCAAGAGCTCCATCGCCAGGACTTTGCTCACTTGGTCGCCATCGAATATGAAAAAGAAGGCGATATCAACGGTGACATGAAAGCGGATGTGGAATTTGCACGGCGCCTCGCCTGAGTAAGCCCGAGGAAGGTTGAGACGCTTTCCGTGCAAACCTTGCGAAGCAGGCGTATGTTGAGCGTCAGGAGAGACAATGAAGCAGCCGTTTCAGCCTCGCAATTCCTCAGGGGACTCGGTGTCACGACGCGAGTTCATCGCAAACGCCTCCGCGGCTGCCGTCGGCTTTACGATTGTTCCTCGACGCGTGCTCGGGGGCCCTGGCTATGTTCCTCCGAGCGATAAAGTCAACATCGCTTTCATCGGCGTCGGAGCGCAAGGCATGCGCGTCATGCTGCACTTCTTGAAAGAGCCTGACGTACAAGGGGTGGCCGTCTGCGACCCCAATCGAAGCGCCGCGAATTATCCGCAATGGAGCACGCACGAATTCTGCAATTCTGTCCGCAAGCTTCTTGGAGTCGACAGCGGTTGGGACTGGCTGAGTCCCGACCAGCCGATCCAGTTGACTCATTCCCTGGCCGTCACCGGCGGCGTCGCAGGCCGAGAGCCTGCTCAGAAGATTGTTGACGCCTACAACGGTACGCAGAGGCGTTCGGGTCAGTCGCGTGGCTGCGCGGCATACAACAACTTTCGCGAACTTCTCGAGAAGGAACACGATCTCGATGCCGTCGTCGTCTGCACGACAGACAATTTGCACGCAGTTGTATCGGCAGCTGCGATGAAAAAGGGCAAGCACGTTTTCTGCCAGAAGCCACTTACGCACACCATCTATGAGGCACGACGCATCGCCGAAATTGCGCGAGAAACCGGCGTGGCCACTCAGATTGCAGTTGGCAATCAGGCATCGGAAGCGACTCGCCAACTCTGCGAATGGATCTGGTCCGGCGCCATCGGGCCGGTGCGGGAAGTCAAGAATTGGTCCAGCCGCCCATTCTGGCCCCAGGGAATCGAACGTCCGAAAGAAACCGAACCAGTCCCAGACGGTCTCGATTGGGACTTATGGCTTGGTCCAGCGCCGATGCGCCCCTTCAACCACGCTTACCTTCCCTTTGTGTGGCGCGGCTGGGACGACTTCGGTTGCGGTGCCCTTGGCGATATGGGCTCCTACAGCTATGACACCATTTTTCGAGTCTTGAAGCTCGAAGCGCCGATCGGCGTTGAAGCGAGTTCCACTGATCGCTACGACGAGACCTACCCTCTGGCTTCGATCATTCGCTATGATTTTCCCGCCCGCGGAGACATGCCGCCCGTGCGGTTCACCTGGTACGACGGCGGGTTGAAGCCTGCTCGACCCGAAGAACTTGAAGAAAATCGTCCACTCAAAGGACCGGGCGAAGAAGATGAAGGACTCCTCTTCATAGGGGATCGCGGAAAGATCCTATGCGGATTCAATGGAGCAAATCCGATGTTGATTCCGCAATCAAGAATGGACAGCTATCAGCAGCCGCCGAAGACCCTGCCTCGCTCTCCGGGCAACGAGCGAGAATGGCTCGACGCATGCAAAGGCGGCAAACTGAAGCCGGGCGGAAATTTCGAATTCGAAGGATTGGTCACCGAGACGCTGCTTCTGGGAAATGTTGCGGTGCGCTCGGGCCAGCGGCTGCAGTGGGACCACGCGAACTTAAAAGCGAACAACTCGGATGTTGCGCAGAACTACATCCGGCCGGAGCGCCGCAGTGGGTGGGAGCTTTAGCTGTCTTATTAGCGATCGACAAAATCGTCAGCAATTCGGGAGAACTTAATGTCCGCGATTTCCAGACGGGAGTTTTGCAAAATCGCAACCGCGCAAGCCGCAACTGCGGGACTGCTCTCTGCCGGCGTGATGAGCCTTCGCGCCAATCCTCTGGGCATGCCAATTGGTTGTCAAACCTGGCCGGTTCGGCAGATGATCGCCAAAGATTTCCCTGGAACGATCAAACAGCTCTCTGAGGCGGGATTTCAGACGATTGAGCTGTGCTCGCCGGTCGGTTATGCCGACTCGGGGTTCGCCGGCCTCGCAAAATACAGCGGAGCGGAGCTGCGCCGAATTCTGGGTGGCGAAGGGATCACCTGTGTGAGTTCTCACTTCGGTATCGACGAACTCAGAAAGAATCAGGATGATCGCATCGCGTGGGCCAAAGACGTCGGTTTGACGCAGATGCTCGTTCCCAGCCTCGACGCCGGCGAGAAGCCGACAATGGACGACGTGAAGCGCGCCGCAGATGAATACAACAAAATGGGCGAGAAGGCAGCCAAAGCCGGCATCCAACAAGGCCTTCACAATGAAGGCTTCGAACTGTCGACGGTCGATGGCAAACGGACTTACGACATCCTGTTCGAGCTTCTCGATGCCAAACTCGTCAAATTTCAATTCCAGGTTTCGACCATCGGCAATGGCTTCGACGCGGCAGAATACTTCACAAAATATCCGGGACGTTTCATTTCCATGCATGTGCAGGGCTGGTCCGCAGCAACGAAGAAGGATCATGCCAGTTGGCCAGGACACTCTGGATTGGCAGAAAATATTTGCCGCGGCCAAGATCGGCGGCATCAAGAATTATTTTGTCGAAATGAACCTCGATATGATGAAGGCCAGCGTTCCTTACCTTCGCAAGCTGCAGGCATAGCGCCGAGACAGTTCGCTCACAGTGGACGCCAGAACGCAGAAATAGGCTAGAATACGCGGGCGCAGAGGAAAATGGGCCGGGGGTGAAGTCGATGGTTCTGGGCGAGGAATCTGCGGGCGTTGCAGCGATCAAAGAAATCGACATCTTGTGGTTAACAGCAGGTCTGGGTTGTGACGGCGACACGATCGCAATGACCGGCGCGTCGCAACCAAGCATCGAGGACATCGTAACGGGCGCTCTGCCCTGGATCCCGAAGGTCAAGTTCTACAATCCGTTTCTCGCTTACGAAAATGGAAGCGAATTCGTCCGCCCTTTTCAGGAGGCGGCCGACGGCCACTCGGCGCATCCCTTCATTCTCATCGTCGAAGGCTCCATCCCGAACGAGAACAACAAGAGCGAAGGATACTGGGCTTCTTTTGGAACTGATCCGGAGACTGGCCAGCCCATCACCACGTGCGCATGGATCGATCGACTCGCCCCCAAAGCCTGGGCGATTATTGCGGCCGGCACTTGTGCGACGTACGGCGGAATTCACGCCATGGAAGGAAATCCCACCGGCTGCATGGGACTGCCGGACTATCTCGGCTGGAAATGGAAATCTCAGGCACAAATTCCCATCGTGTGTGTTCCCGGTTGTCCGGTGCAACCGGACAACATGATGGAAACTATCTTGTATCTCCTTTATATGGCCGCGGGTCGGGCACCGATGATCAAGCTCGACGAAGCACTGCGTCCGGATTGGTTATTCGGAGCCACTCTGCACGAAGGGTGTGATCGTGGCGGCTACTATGAGCAAGGGCAGTTTGCCGAAGAGTACGGGTCGCCTTTGTGCATTGTGAAACTTGGTTGCTGGGGTCCGGTGGTCCAATGCAATGTAGGCAAGCGTGGTTGGATGGCAGGCATCGGGGGATGTCCTAATGTGGGTGGAATCTGCATCGGCTGCACCATGCCGGGTTTCCCGGATAAATTCATGCCTTTCATGAACCAACCCCCGGGGTCGTTGTTGTCCTCACAAGCAGTGCAGACCTACGGCCGGGCGATTCACGCACTTCGGCGGTTCACGCAAGCGTCATTGAATAAAGAACCGAGTTGGAGAAGCCGGACGCAGCCCTCTCAGGGCTGATAGAAAGTGCAAGCGCAATTGGAGTTGCTTTGATGAGCACGTTCTGGAAGACGAGGAACGCCGGGGACGAAGGGAACCCGCTTTCGGAAGACGACTCGCTCGACCAGGAAGAGGCTGAATCGATCCTGAACGGACTCGCCCAGACTTACTTGCAAGGCAACGATATCGGCGAATCGGAAGCCATTCATCATTTGTTCGAGCAGTTTCCCCAAACTCCAAGTCTGGAAGCTCCCCTTCCCAATCTCGAAGCCAAATACCGCGCCCTGGTCGAGCAACTTCCCGCTGTCGTTTTTATGGCGTACCTCGACCGCGGGATCGGCGAGGCTTACGTCAGCCCGCAGATCGAAGCCACACTCGGATTTTCCCAGGCAGAGTGGCTTGAAGATCCGGTGTTGTGGTACCGGCAGGTGCATCCCGACGACAAAGACCGCTGGAGCGTGGAAGCCTCCGAGATGTTTGTTTCCGGCAAACCGCTACGGTCGGCGTACCGCGTGGTTGCGCGCAACGGGCGCGTCATCTGGTTTCATTGCGAAGCCAAAATGATCCGCCATCCCGATGGCCGTCCGTGGTTCATTCACGGCGTTGGCTTTGACATCACCGATCTCAAGCGCACGGAAGAGGAATTGCAAAACGAGCGCAATGTGGTTTCAGCGATTCTCGACACGGTGGGAGCGCTTGTGGTTGTGCTGGACCGCGACGGCCGCATTGTGCGTTTTAATCGCGCCTGTCAGCAGATTAGCGGTCGATCGCTGGAACAGACCGTCGGACAGCACGTGTGGAACGTGTTTCTGATCGACGAAGAGAAAGAACGGTTTCAAGAAGTCTTCCGCCGAATTTGGCGAAACTCAGTCGCGCACTGAGTACGAAACCTCCTGGATCGCGCGCGACGGCAGCCGGCGGACGATTGCGTGGTCCGCAGCGTTGTTGCCGGCTGCCAAGCAGACGCCCAGTTACATGATCGCCTCCGGCATTGACGTAACCGAGCAAGGGCGTGCGCAAGCGCGCTTTCGCGGACTTCTGGAAGCAGCCCCTGACGCAGTTGTGGTCGTCGACCAGAAGGGAACGATCGTTTTGGTCAATGCTCAGGTGGAGAAACTGTTTGGATATCACCGTGAGGAACTGTTAGGGGCACAAGTCGAGAAGCTGGTGCCGCATCGGCTGCGAGGATCACATCCCAGCCATCGTAGAAATTTCTTCGCCGAACCGCGGGTGCGTCCCATGGGCGGAGGAGTTGAGTTGTACGGCTTACATAAGGATGGCCACGAATTTCCGGTGGAGATCAGCCTCAGCCCGCTTGAGACCGAAGAAGGTGTTTTGGTTTCCAGCGCAATTCGAGATATCAGCGACCGCAAACGCCTGGAGAGAACAGTGCTGGAAATCAGCGAGCGCGAGCAGCGCAGAATCGGGCAAGACCTGCATGACGGCTTGGGTCAACATCTGACCGGCATTGCGTTTATGACCAAGGTGCAGGAGCAGAAGCTTGTGGAACGGCAGGTTCCAGAGGCAGCCGACGCCGCCAAGATTGTTCATCTCGTCAACGATGCGATTCTGAAGACTCGGGAATTATCGCGAGGACTGCTGCCTGTCGTTTCCGAGGCGCATGGACTCATGTCGGCGTTGCGGCTCCACGCCTCCGAAGTCGAGGACCTGTTCGGGATCACCTGCCGCTTCGAATGCGAGCAGCCCGTTCTGGTTCACGACGCTCCCATGGCCACGCATCTCTACCGCATTGCCCAGGAGGCAGTGAACAATGCCGTCAAGCACGCTCACGCCAACAGTATCCTGATCCGTCTTTTCGGAAGCCAGAGCGAGGGAACCTTGATGATTAAAGATGATGGGATCGGGATCGAGCGCCCGCTCACTCCGCATACGGGTGTGGGACTGCAGATCATGAATTACCGCACGGGGGTGATCGGCGGCAGTCTCGAAATTCACAAAGAACAGCCGAGCGGGACATCAGTGACGTGCCGGTTTCCGCTCACCGGCGAGAAAGCTTTGAGGTAACCAGCATGAATCAGAGCAACGGAACAACCAAGAAAAACAGGGTTTTCGTGGTTGACGATCACCCGATCGTGCGTCAGGGGCTTACATTGCTGATTAACCGCGAACCGGACATGGTTGTGTGCGGAGAAGCCGAGGACGCGCACAACGCAATCCAGGCAGTGCCCACTGCCAAACCTGACATCCTCATTGTCGATATTTCGCTCAACGGGCCCGACGGCCTGGACCTTCTGAAGGACCTTCGCATGCGATATCCGGATCTTCCGGTGCTTATATTGTCCATGCACGACGAAGGGATCTATGCCGAGCGCGCACTGCGCGCCGGAGCGCAAGGCTACATCATGAAGCAGGAGGCAGCCGAGAAAGTACTGGTCGCACTCCGCCGAATTCTCAGCAAGGAAATCTACGTCAGTGAACGAATCTCAAATCGCATGTTGCAGCGCTATATCGGTAGTCGCGGCGCCGGGCGCCCCGCGTCCGTGGCCGATCTCACCGACCGGGAGCTCGAAGTGTTCCGCCTGATCGGCGAGGGACACTCCACGCGGCGCATCGCGGAAGAATTGCATATCAGCGTCAAGACGGTGGAATCCTATCAGGCTCACATTAAGGAGAAGTTGTCCCTGCGCAGCGCCCGCGAGCTGGTTCAGCATGCGATTCAATGGAGCGTTGGCGAAAAGTCGGCCTGAGCGCATCAGCTTCGCCCTCCGTGGATGCAACCTTGCCCCGATGCCCGACGGGAAATCCCTGACCCTCCTCTACTACTTCCTAGCAAAGCAAAAGAAGGCGGCTCCCGCTTGTGGAGCCACATCGATTTTGTCGATGCTGACAATCAATAATCCCTTCAGGTGCTTGTGGGTACCTGTCGGGTTTCCAGGAACCCGTCTTTGTAGGTATTAGTGTGCGTTGGGCCGGGCCCGCTCCGAATCGTCCGCGCACGAAATCAAACTGCCTCACGAAAAATCGAAAGGAGACCAGCTATGGCAGCAGAGACAGCGCCGTACGGTCGAGTCACGCAGCATCCTTCGGCCGTTCCGGAGGTTCACATAGTCTGGATCACGGCTGGACTGGGCTGTGACGGAGATTCCGTTTCCATTACTGCGGCCACTCAACCGAGCATCGAAGATGTACTGCTTGGTGCGATTCCGGGATTGCCGAAAGTTCACTTGCATAATCCCGTTCTCGCATACGAGAACGGCGACGACTTCCTCAAGTACTGGTATTTGGCGGAAGAAGGTCGGCTGGAACCTTTTGTTCTTGTGGTGGAAGGCTCAATTCCCAACGAGAAGATAAAGAAGGAAGGATATTGGGCGGCCCTCGGAACCGATCCGACCACGAAACAACCAATTACCACCAATGAGTGGATTGATCGTCTCGCGCCGAAAGCAACGGCGGTGATTGCCTGCGGCACATGCGCCACCTACGGCGGAATTCACGCCATGGAAGGGAATCCGACCGGTTGCATGGGCTTGGCCGACTATCTGGGATGGAATTGGAGCTCGAAGGCTGGTCTTCCGATCGTCAATGTTCCAGGGTGTCCAGTCCAGCCAGACAACTTCATGGAAACCGTCCTTTACCTTTTGTATCAGTTGGCCGGACGCGCGCCGATGATTCCGCTCGATGATCAGTTGCGGCCAACGTGGTTGTTCGGCAAGACAGTGCATGAAGGCTGCGATCGTGCCGGATATTACGAGCAAGGCGATTTCGCCGAGGTCTACGGCTCTCCAAAGTGCATCGTGAAACTTGGGTGCTGGGGGCCGGTCGTCAACTGCAACGTTCCAAAGCGCGGCTGGATGGCAGGTATAGGAGGATGCCCGAACGTTGGTGGGATCTGCATCGGTTGCACCATGCCCGGTTTCCCGGACAAGTTCATGCCCTTCATGGATGAACCGCCCGGGGCCAAGATCTCTTCAGCGGCGGTCGGGGCTTATGGCCGCGCCATCAGTGCTTTGCGTTCCATGACCCAGGCCACGGTTAATAAAGAGCCGAAGTGGCGACATGCGCGCGCTGAACTTACAACCGGCTACCACCCACGGTCTTACTGATCAGATTCTACTGAAGAGGAGCGATCGACATGAGCACGATTACTGCACCGACGAAAGACGCCGCGACCAAAGGTAGAAATCTGGTCGAGATGAACTGGGACCCGATTACCCGCATCGTGGGCAGCCTGGGCATTTTCACCAAGATCGATTTTGCCAACCGGCAGGTCGCGGAGTGCCACAGCACTTCGTCGATCTTCCGCGGCTACAGTATTTTCATGAAAGGGAAAGATCCACGGGACGCGCACTTCATTACCAGCCGCATTTGCGGCATCTGCGGTGACAACCATGCGACCTGCGCCACCTACGCACAAAACATGGCTTTTGGAGTGCGCCCGCCGGCCATCGCCGAGTGGATCGTCAATCTCGGCGAAGCCGCCGAATACATGTTCGACCACAATATTTTCCAGGACAACCTGGTCGGCGTGGATTTCTGCGAGCAGATGGTCAAGGAAACCAATCCAAGCGTGTTCGCAAAAGCGGAAAAAACCGCTGCCCCGGGTGCAAACGCCCATGGCTACCGTACAATCGCCGACATTATGCGGGCGCTGAATCCGTTCACCGGCTCTTTTTACCGGGAAGCGCTGCAGATGAGTCGCATGACGCGCGAGATGTTTTGCCTGATGGAAGGCCGCCACGTGCATCCTTCCACTCTGTATCCGGGAGGAGTTGGGACCGTTCCGACGATCCAGCTCTTCACCGACTACATAGTGCGCCTGATGAAGTACGTGGAATTTATGAAGAAAGTAGTTCCGCTGCACGACGACATCTTCGATTTCTTCTACGATGCCCTGCCAGGATATGAAGAAGTCGGCAAGCGGCGCATCCTGCTGGGCTGTTGGGGTTCGTTCAACGATCCCGAGCATTGCGACTATACCTACAAGAATATGACCGACTGGGGCCGAAAGATGTATGTCACCCCGGGAGTCGTCGTTGACGGAAAACTGGTCACCACCGACCTGATCGATATCAACCTCAACATCCGCATCCTGCTGGGCAGTTCGTTCTACGATGACTGGCAGAATTCGGAGACGTTCGTGAAAAACGATCCGAACGGGAATCCGGTGGACAAGCATCATCCCTGGAACCAGACGACGATCCCGCGTCCGCAGAAACGTGACTTCGGCGGCAAGTACACGTGGGTCATGTCCCCTCGCTGGTTCGACAAGCGAACCGGCGACCATCTCGCGCTCGACACCGGCGGCGGCCCGATCGCTCGCTTGTGGGCAACTGCATTGGCTGGCCTAGTCGACATCGGCTATATCAAGGCCACCGGAAGCAGCGTAAAGATGTATCTCCCGAAAACGACTTCGCTGCCTGAGGTGGAATTCGAGTGGAAGATTCCGAAATGGAGTAACGCGATCGAGCGAGACCGGGCACGGACTTACTTTCAGGTCTACGCCGCGTGCGCCGCGCTATATTTCGCAGAACAGGCTCTCGAAGAATTGCACTCGGGCCGGACCAAGACGTGGAACGAATTCAAGGTCCCGGACGAGGCCGTTGGGTGCGGCTTCCACGAGGCGGTACGCGGAGTCCTTTCGCATCACGTCGTGATCCGGAAGGGTAAGATCGCCAACTATCATCCCTATCCACCGACGCCATGGAACGCCAATCCGCGCGACGTCTACGGCACGCCGGGGCCGTATGAAGATGCGGTGCAGAACACGCCAATCTTCGAGGAAAACGGTCCTGACAAGTTCAAGGGGATTGATATCATGCGTGCCGTTCGCAGTTTCGATCCTTGCTTGCCGTGCGGCGTGCATATGTATCTGGGGAACGGGAAGACGCTGGAGACGCGGCATTCGCCGATGTTTGGTCTTCAGCCCTGATGTCGGTTGTATTGCGACGAGCGGGAGCTGCGTCCGTGGACAAACGCGCGAGAAGGTCGCTCCCGCTCCGAGCGATTGGACGGAGGCTTAGTGGTCGACGATAGGGATTTCCAGAAGCGAGTACAGAAGATCGGCGAGCTGGTTCATGATCTGGAAACCATCGCCGACCCTGCCGTCCGTGCCAGCGCGAAGGAACTCGTTCAGTTGCTCATGGACCTCCATGGGGCTGGGCTCGAGCGACTCCTCGAAGTCGTGTTTCAGGCAGGCGAGCCGGGCGCGCGGATCATCGACGATCTCGGTCGAGATCCGCTGGTCAGCAGCCTTCTGATTCTTTACGGTCTCCATCCTGAAGAGTTGCCCGCCCGCGTCGAGAACAAACTGCATCAGATTCAATCGAAACTACACAAGATGGGGGCCGAGGCGAGTCTCGTCGCTGCAGATGGTGGCGACATTCGCGTTCGGATCAGCGTTGAAGGTCATGCCTGCGGTTCGACCGGTCGAACCGCGCAAGCGATCGTGGAAGAAGCCGTCTACGAAGTCGCCCCCGATTTGAAATCTCTGGTCGTTGAAGGATTGGATGAACCGGCTGCGTCCGGATTTATTGCCATCGAGAAACTTATCGGGGCTCATCCCACAGCAGCTTCAACGCTGCACGATGCGGCGCTGATGCGCAGCGACGGGATGGATTAGAAACGGCCCGGCTGGCAGGTCACCAATGAAGACGGATCAAATTCGCGAAACGTCGGACGGCTTCGAGAGCCTGCGCCAGTTCGCACGCCGGCCAAGGCGGCAGGTTGAGCAGTGTGAAATGTGCAGCGCCGACCTTCATCCCGCGCACCCTCATCTGATTGACCTTTTTCAACGCAGGCTCCATTGCACCTGCGATGCCTGCGCCATGCTGTTCAGCAGCCGCGCGGGCACAAAATACCGGCGCGTGCCACGCGACATCCGGCTCCTCTCCAATTTTAAAATCAGCGACGCCGAGTGGGATTCTCTTCTCATACCCATCAACCTCGCCTTCTTTTTTCAAAACAGTGTGGACTCGCGTGTAAGCGCGCTATATCCGAGTCCGGCGGGTGCAACCGAGTCCCTGCTGCCTCTCGAGGCCTGGACCAGCATTGTGCAAAATAATCCGGCTTTGGACCAGATGGAGCCCGACGTCGAAGCTCTGTTGGTCAATCGTGTTGGATTAGCGAGAGGCGTTGCCCCCGCGGAGTATTACATCGTCCCCATTGATGCCTGTTACAAGCTCGTCGGACTGATTCGCATTCATTGGCGCGGATTGTCCGGCGGAACCGAAGTCTGGAAAGAAATTGGCGATTTCTTCTCCGAGCTGCGCGCGAGAGCCGAAGTCGTGAAGGAAACCATGCATGCCTGACCTGGGCTTCAAAATCGAAGGCGCAGAACCCGCTAAATTCGCGGCCTCTCCTAACATCGCCCTTAAGTTGCGCCTTACCAACAGCGACCCGTCCGAAACGATTCATTCGGTGGTCCTGCGGTGTCAGATTCAACTTGAGGTCACGCGTCGCCGCTATACGGCGGAAGAGCAGCGGAAGCTGCACGATCTCTTCGGCGAACCTGAGCGCTGGAGCCAAACTCTGCGTAATCTGCTGTGGACTCACGTGAACGTAAACGTCCCTCCTTTTCACGGGGAGACAACCGTCGATCTGCCAGTGCCGTGCACTTTTGATTTCAATGTCGGCGCGACGAAATACTTCCATGGACTCGGAGACGGTCAGGTGCCTCTCTGCGTGATGTTCAGCGGAACGGTGTTTTATGCGCGGGACAGCGGTCCCTTGCAGGTAGCGCCGATTTCCTGGGATAAGGAAGCGCGCTTCAGCCTGCCGGTCAAGGTCTGGCACGAAATGATGGACTCGTACTATCCCAACAGCGCGTGGATTCGCCTGAACCGGGATGTCTTCGAAAGGCTCTACGACTACAAGGTGAAGCACGGCATCCCGACATGGGAGCAGGCATTGGGAAGAATGCTGCAGGCGGAAGAATTGGTGCGCTCATGAATCTGGCGCGCGTCGATCAGATCGCGAAGGCCGTGCTGTACGAGGGATACATGCTTTATCCCTACCGTCCGTCGTCGGTGAAGAACCGCCAGCGCTGGAATTTCGGAGTTGTGTATCCGGAAACCTACAGCGAGCGGTCGGAGGGCGCGGACGTTTGCATTACGCGCACTGAACTTCTGTTGAATGGAGACATCGACACACGCATTGAAGCAAGGCTGCGATTCCTGCATCTGCAGATACGAACCAAGTTGTCATCTTCTGAAGCGAACGCACGCTCCCTGCCCGACGGCTGGCAGGAGGCGGTCGAGCGCGATGTCGCGTTACCAGAATGTGCGCTCGGAGAGTTGTGCCAGCACACCCAGCGCCACGAGTTCGAATATCCGGCTGAGACGAAGACAAACTCCGAAGGGGATGCTCTGGTTGCGCGCCGTCAGGAGGCAGTTCAGGGAGCGGTTGACATTTTCGCCGAGAGAGTTCGGAGAGAATTGTTCAAGGTAACTTTTTTCATTCAAAACACCATGCCGTTCGAGAACTCGTGCGACGACCGAGATGCGCGGGATGCGGCATTGATGAACTCTCTGGTTTCGACTCACACAGTAGTAGGCGTGAAGGGCGGAGAATTCATTTCGCTGCTGGAACCTCCCGAAGGCTTACAAGATGTCGCTGCGAGCTGTCGAAATGCCGGCTGGTGGCCGGTTTTGATCGGGGATCCCGGTGAGCGCGACACCATGTTGGCTTCCCCGATCATTCTCTACGATTATCCGCAGATCGCTCCCGAAAGCGCCGGCGATTTATTTGACGGCACCGAAATCGATGAGATTCTCTCATTGCGTATCCTGACGCTCACGGACGAGGAAAAAAACGAAATTCGTCAATCGGACGAACGCGCTCGCCAGATTCTGGATCGAACTGAGTCAATGCCTGCCGAACAATTTATGAAACTCCATGGCGCCGTGCGCAGCCTGCGCCCACTCAAGGAGGATCGTCCGTGAACGAGTGGGAATGGCAGTTGCTGGAAGATAAGACGACGGTCGATAGCGTCGCCATCGGTGGAGTCGACGTGAAGGTCGGAGACCGCGTTCGTCTGCGTCCGCGGCGAGGTGGAGACGTCCTCGACATCGCTCTGGCCGGGCAAACCGCCATCATCGAGAGTATCGAGCAGGACTACGAGGGCAAGAATCATGTGTGCGTCGTGTTGGAGGACGATCCCGGCCGCGATCTCGGCATGCTCCGGCAACCGGGGCATCGTTTCTTTTTTGACGCCGGGGAAGTCGAGCCCCTGCCGCCGGAACAATCCCGGTCCGCCAGCACGATGCAACCAGCACAGATCCTGATTGCCGGAATTGGCAACATTTTTCTCGGCGATGATGGGTTCGGCGTCGAAGTCGCGAAGCGCCTTTCTACTCGGGAGTTTCCCGCCGGAGTTCGCGTCATCGATTTCGGTATCCGCGGCCTCGACCTTGCGTATGCCTTGCAGGATGGCTATGAAACGACAGTTCTCGTGGATGCTTACCCGCACGGCCAACCTCCAGGCACGGTATCGCTGGTCGAGCCTGATCTCAGCAAGCTCGAAGAGTCGAGCGAGCCGATCGTCGACGCCCACAGCATGAATCCGTTGAACGTGCTGCGTATGGCTAAGTCGATGAACGGCGGTCTGAAGAAAATCTTGTTGGTCGGTTGTGAACCCGCCACATTGGGTGGCGAAGAAGGAACCATGGGATTGAGTGAACCCGTCGGCGCCGCGGTTGAGGAAGCGGTGCAGATGATTGTGGCTTTAATCGACAGGATCCTGGGAAAAAGGGCAGTGAGTAAACCCGAGGAACTTAAATTCCAACTTGAGGAGGGCGGCCGTGGCTGAAAACGGTAACCATGTAGACGGAGGAACGGACAAAGACACACTGTTTATGCTCAGTGGCGTCGCGTTCATCGTATTTGGAGCCGGATTGATTCTTTCCAATCCGCTTGTGCGCAAGTACCTGGGACAAGTCGGCATTGGCAATCTGGCGCAGGCCGCCTTGCCCGATCTCGACCGTTATTTGAAGTTGCGATCGATGTAAGCGCGATCGGGTACACAAAGGCTTGGTGGGGACCCAATTTCTGGGCGAGAAAGGGGGACTTTCACCGCGGTGCCGAATAGTGTCGGCCTGTCGGTGGTCGAACAGCGTATGACACCGCAGAATGGATTAAAGGAGCAATATTCGATCGATCCAAAGGCAAGTCAGTTCACGGTCCAGGCGTTTGCCAGCGGTTTGATCTCGGCAGTAGCTCACAGTCCGAAAATCGCGATCCGAGGATGGAAAGCAGATGTAAGTTTTTATCCGGATACGCTGAGTGACGCAACGCTCAAGGTTGTGATCCGGTCTGGATCACTTGAAGTTTTGGATGACTTGAGAGAATCGGATCGGCGCGAATTGCACCGCGTTATGTACGATGACGTCCTGGAGGTCAAGCGATTCCCCGAGGTCGTCTTTGAGAGCTCCTACATCGGGGCTGAGCGTCTCAAGGACAACTTGAACCGAATCAATGTCGAGGGAAAGCTCTCTCTTCACGGCGCGACGAACGGTCAGACGTTCTTTTCGCAAGTCGCGTTTGGAGTAGATTCGTTTCGAGCCTACGGAGAGTTCAGCCTTTTGCAGAGCGACTACGGTATTCGGATCGCGTCGATCGCGGGCGGCACACTGAAATTGCAGGACGAGCTGAAGTTTAATTTCTACGTTGTGGGCCGGAAGCAGGCGATAAGCACGCAGTCAGCCACGGCTACTTGAACAAAGGGGAAAAACTATCATGCATGCGAGCGCGCCGCTCCCGGAGGATGCCACCGTCCGCCACGTAATCGACGCCAACCAGAGCAGTTTCTCGGTCCAGGTATTTGCGACGGGGCTTCTGTCTGCTTTCGGCCACAGTCCCAAGATCGCGATTCGCGATTTCCAGGGAGACGTGGTATTCAAGGTTGGCGGCAGCCCGCTCGCTGGAGCCCAGATGACTCTGCGGATCCGGGCAAGTTCTCTCGAGATCGCCGATGGTATCAGCGATAAGGACCGCGACGAAATCAATCGCCGAATGTGGCAGGAAGTTCTTGAAACCAGCGATTACCCCGAAATTGTGTACGAGTGCTCCGGCGTCACTGCCAGCGGCAGTGGCGATCGCTACTGGGTCGCCCTAAAAGGTGAGCTGACGCTGCACGGCACGACGAAGTCGATGCCGGTGTCGGCCCGAGTATCCGTCAACGGAAGCTCGTTGCGGGCGACGGGTGAATTCGCCCTGCGGCAAAGCGATTTCGGAATCGCCCCGGTGAGCGCCGCTGCTGGGACGATTCGCGTCAAAGATGAAGTCAAATGCGCGTTCGACATCCTCGCCCTGCGGCAGCAATGACGTCGGATATCGCTGGCTGGAATCCCTCCATTCTCGATGTTTCGCAGGATGATGCCTCGCGTCTTCGCGATTCCCCTTCGGTGATATCTTGGTGATGGATTGCCGCCCTGAGTTGCGGCGGCAGACTTCATGGACGTCCTCAAAACTCTTTTCGAACAGCATTTCCATTCGCCTGTGGAGCGGGTGCAACCCGTGCAGGGGGATCTGGGTGGCTCGGGCCGCAAGATCATCCGGCTGACTGCCAAGGGAACCAGCGCTATCGGCATTCTGTATGGCGTGCGCGAAGAGAATGCCGCCTTCCTCGAGTTCTCGCGTCACTTTCACAAGCATGGCTTGCCTGTGCCGGAAATCTACGGCGAGGATCTGGATCACGGCGCCTATCTCGAACAAGATCTCGGGGACACTTCTCTGTTCGAATTTCTTTCGAAAACCCGAAAAGGCGAAGCGATTTCCCCGCAAGTGGTGGAGGCGTATCGCAGGGTCATTGCGACACTTCCGCGGTTTCAAATCGAGGCTGGGCGCGACCTCAATTACAAGGTCTGCTATCCGCGGGGAAGCTTCGATCGCCAGTCGATCGCATGGGATCTGAATTACTTTAAATACTATTTTCTCCGGCTGGCGGGGATTCCCTTCAATGAACAGGCGCTGGAAGACGACTTCAGCCGCCTGACCAAGTTCCTTTTGAGCGCGCCTCGTGATTACTTTCTCTATCGCGATTTCCAGTCGCGCAACATCATGCTGCGCGACGGGCAACCGTATTTTCTTGACTACCAGGGCGGACGAAAAGGCGCGCTACAATACGATGTCGCGTCCCTTCTTTACGACGCCAAAGCCGATCTGCCGCCCGACCTGCGTCAGCAGCTGCTTGATCATTATCTGGAAGCCCTGCGTGGTTTCGCCGATGTGAAGCGTGAAGCCTTCATGCAGCATTACTACGCGTACGTTTATATCCGGATTATGCAGGCGCTGGGGGCGTACGGGTTTCGCGGGTTCTATGAACGCAAGGTGCACTTCCTGCAGAGCGTCCCCTACGCGCTGAAAAATTTGCGCTGGCTGCAGCACAATGTAACGCTGCCGATTGCGCTGCCGACGCTGCTCGAAGCCTTCCATAGCATGCTGGCCTCGGAGAAATTGCAAGGCCTGGCCACCGACGCGGACAATCTTGTCGTCCGCATTGTCAGCTTTTCCTTTCACCGCGGCCTTCCCAAAGACGAGAGTGGGAACGGCGGTGGATTCGTTTTCGATGGCCGCAGCTTGCCCAACCCCGGACGCGAAGACCGATTCAAGCCTCTTACAGGAAGAGATGCGCCGGTCATCGACTATCTCAATCAGCAGGAAAGCGTGCACCAATTTCTGGCGAGCGTGATGTCCCTGGTCGATGCCAGCGTGAGGAGCTACCAGCAACGCGGCTTCAAGAACTTGATGGTTTCATTCGGATGTACAGGCGGCCAGCACAGGTCTGTCTATCTCGCAGAACAAGTTGCGAAGCGGCTTCGTGGCAGAACTGGCGTCGAAGTCGTCGTCCAGCATCGCGAGCTGGAACGAATGGCGTCTGAGAACAGCCAAGCGGAGAAAGCCGCGAAATGAGGGCCATGGTTCTGGCCGCCGGTCTCGGCACGCGCCTGCGTCCGCTGACCAATGATCGTCCCAAGGCTCTGGTCGAAGTTGCAGGACGAACCCTACTCGAGATCACCCTTCGCCGCCTAGCTTCTTTCGGAATTAGCGACGTTATCGTCAACGTCCATCATTACGCCGACATGGTTGTCGATTACTTGAAGAAGAACGACAACTTCGGCATGCGCATCGAGATCTCGCGCGAAGAGGTTTTGCTCGATACGGGCGGCGGGCTGAAGAAGGCGGCATGGTTCTTTCTCGATCGATTCCGGCCCGGAAACGAGCCTTTCATCCTGCACAACGTCGATGTCATCAGCTCCATCGATCTCCAGTACATGACGAGAGTCCACGAGGACGGGAAGGCTCTCGCCACGCTGGCCATGCAGGATCGCGAGACTTCCCGCTACTTGTTGTTTGATGATCAGAACGAGCTTTGTGGCAGACGAGCGGGCCGCGACGGCTCGACCGAGACGGTTCGAGCGGTTGCGAAGACTCACCCTCTTGCGTTCTCCGGAGTCCACGTGATCTCTCCCCGGTTCCTTTCGATGATGTCCGAAGAGGGCGTCTTCTCGATCATCACTTCTTATTTGCGGCTTGCGGGCCAGAGAGAAAAGATTCTCGCCTTTCGGGCGGATGAGTATTACTGGCGCGATCTCGGCAAGCCGGAGAATATCAGTCAGGCCGCTCAGGACATTGAACGTGGACTGATTCGACTCTAAACAGTACTCGCCAGATTATGCCCCGCGACTTTCCCCTTGCAGCACGCGTTTGGCTTCGATACCATCTCTCCACCGCTTGAAACACAATGCATAACCGCTATCTACACCGAATTCGTGTCGTGGTTGTCAGGGTGGCAGTGATTGCACCCGTTCTGGTGTGGAGGGAAGCAGTGAGCTGAGCATAGAGAAATCCTGAAGGCTCCCGAATCCCGCCCCGCCAGATACGCTGGCTCGGTGGGTTTTGCTTTTTGGGGCTACAGATTCCGAGTAATGGGAAGGTCGGCATGAAGGACAAGACCGCTGGCAAGAGCATGACCGGTGCGAGCATTCTGTGGGAATGCATCGAGCGCGAGGGCGTGAAGCACGTATTCGGCTATCCCGGCGGAGCCATCCTGCCGGCCTATGACGCGCTCAAGGGCAGCAATATCCATCACATTCTGGTGCGCCACGAGCAGGGCGCGACACACATGGCCGACGGCTACGCGCGCGCGAGTGGGCAGGTTGGAGTCGCTGTCGCGACCTCCGGCCCCGGCGCCACCAACATGGTCACAGGCATCGCCACGGCGATGCTTGATTCCTCGCCGATCGTCTGCATTACCGGACAAGTTGGCAGCAAGCTCATCGGCTCCGATGCCTTTCAGGAAACCGACATCACCGGAGTGACGCTGCCGATCACCAAACACAACTATCTCGTTACCCACGCCAGCGAAGTGGCGCGTACCATTCGCGAGGCATTCTACGTTGCTCGCTCCGGTCGTCCAGGGCCGGTTCTGGTCGATATCACCAAGGATGCCCAGCAGACGACTTGCGAATTCGATTGGGAAGCCGCCAAGCCCCAGCTGCCGGGATATCGTCCTGACCTGTCTCCCGAGGCAAAGGAATACGAACAGGCGCTGGACCTGATTCACAACGCCAAGCGGCCGGTGATCCTTGCCGGCCACGGCATCATCATCTCGGGAGCCATGCAGGAAGTGCGCGAGTTTGCTGAGCGCGCGGGCATTCCGGTCGCGCTGACTCTTCTCGGAATTGGCGCATTTCCCGCCGCACATCCGCTTAACCTTGGCATGATGGGTATGCACGGCGAAGCCTGGGTCAACCATACGATTCAGGAAGCCGACCTGCTTCTGGCTTTCGGGATGCGCTTCGATGACCGCGTCACCGGAAACCTCAAGACGTATGCGTCGAACGCGAAGAAGATTCACATCGAGATCGATCCGGCAGAGATTAATAAGAACGTCAAAGTAGATGTGCCCCTGGTTGGCGATCTCCGCGAAGTGCTGCACGAGTTGCTTCCAAAGGTCGAATCGATCGATCGCAGCGAGTGGCTCGACTTCATCGACAAGCTGAAAGGCGATTCCGCCGTGCGCGATATTCAGAACCTGCCGGACAGCGGGCATCTGTACGCTGCGCACGTGATCAACGACCTGTGGCGCGAGACTCGCGACGGCGACACGGTGGTGGTCACCGATGTAGGCCAGCACCAGATGTGGGAGGCGCAATATTACAAGCATGAAAAAGCGCGCAGCCTGATCACCAGCGGAGGCCTCGGCACCATGGGCTTCGCCCTGCCCGCCGCTATCGGCGCCAAAGTCGCCCGCCCGGAGGCGGAGGTCTGGGTGGTCGTCGGCGACGGCGGCTTCCAGATGACGCTCTGCGAGCTGGCCACCTTGGTGCAGGAAAAGCTCAAGGTCAACATCGCCATCATCAACAACGGCTTTCTCGGGATGGTCCGCCAGTGGCAGGAGTTCTTCTACGAGCGCAACTACGCGGCGACACCATTGCTCAATCCGGATTTCGCGAAACTCGGCGAGGCCTATGGCATCCGGAGCATGACGATTACGGAGCGTTCGCAGGTCGTGCCGTCGGTACGCGCGGCGCGGGAGCACGACGGTCCGGTGCTGATGAATTTCGTGGTGGAGCAGGAAGATACGGTTTATCCGATGGTCGCTGCTGGAGCTTCGTTGAACGAGATGATCCGGCGACCCAGCAAGATTGTCGAAACCGCGGCGGACGAATAAAGAAATGCTCAATACATACGTGGTGTACGTGGAAAACAAACCGGGCGTGCTGACGCGCGTAGCCTCGCTCTTTCGCCGCCGCGCCTTCAATATCGATTCGCTGACCGTCGGACGAACCGAGAAGCCCGAGGTTTCGCGCATGACGATAACCGTCGAGGCTGATCACGATCAGGCGCGCCGCATCGAAGCGAATCTCTACAAGCTCGTCAACGTAATGCTGGTAGAAAACATCACCAACGAGCCTTCGATCGTGCGCGACCTTGCCATGATCAAAGTCGCGGCCACGCATGAAGCGCGCTCCCATGTGCTGGAACTGGCGAGCGTCTTCCGCGCCCGGGTGGTTGACGTCGCTCCGGAATC
This sequence comes from uncultured Acidobacteriota bacterium, assembly GCA_963700225.1. Lineage (GTDB taxonomy): Bacteria > Acidobacteriota > Terriglobia > Terriglobales > Acidobacteriaceae > Sulfotelmatobacter. Next base: position 990,192 of record CAVOWU010000002.1, on the reverse strand, counting down.
GCTGACGATCGAAATCACCGGAGCCGAAGACAAGATTGACGGCCTTCTGGAAGTTCTGCGCCCTTACGGCGTCCTGGAAATGGTCCGCACCGGCATTGTTGCCATGCGGCGCGGAAAGTCCTCCACCACCGCTGTTGCAGCCACGAACGGCGATCAGGACATCGCCGAGGAAGATGTTTCCCACTCCGTCTGAACAGACAGAATCGAGAGCCTGGCCTTCTACTTCGGAGAAGTCTTCTCCTTGGCGATCGCCATGTCGCGAATCTGGTTCAGATAACGGATATAAACCGGAATCGGAATGTCGGGCGAGTCGCCATCATTCAGAAAATGCGATAACCGGATTTCGAGCGGAATGGAGCGAATAACCTCGCCGAACCGCGGCATCTCTAGATATTTCACCTTCCAGATTTCGAGCATCAGTGCGCGGAACTCCTGGCTGATGAACCCCATCTTGCGGCCTTCCAGATAGACCCCGTCAAAATGGTGTTCGGCGAGAGTCTTTCGAATCGGGTCATCGGGCGTCGAAAAGAGATACAGCAGATGGAAAATGTCGGCTAAATCGCCCCACAAAACCTTCTCCTCATAGGCGGTGAAGCGGAAGGGCTTGGTTCCGCGTTGCTGAGCGGCCCGCGCATGTTCGTCCGATCGCACTGATTGCCGGACCATCTCCTCTCCAAACCACCGCAAACGCTCGCCCGTCAGGTTGTGACGCAAAAACTCGACCGCGTAAGCATTCAGCAAATAGATCTTGGGATCGTCGTCCAATCTCTTCAACCAGGGACTCCAATCCCGGCGTTCCATCACTCCGAGCAAATCCGTCAACTCTGCGACGGTGTCGTCGGGGTGATATTTCACGGCCTGCCAGAAGTGCTCCGTCGAATCGTAAGTCCCTCCATACAATCGAATCCCTTCTTCAATCGGATACCAGTTCGAAAGCACTCGGCCTTGAATGGATGGCGAAGCGCTCCAGCAATTTAAAGAATGCTTCCACTTCTCCTGCACAGCGAGAAATGCTTCGGCATAGCCGTCCGGGGTCGGTTCCTTCACTTGTGCCAAAGCCCGCTGCAGTTCATCTCGGGTGTGGGTGATCAGAGTCTCCAGCGGTCGCTCATCCGCCATCGAAATCATGCGACTCTCGATGCCTCGCCCTAAGAGATCGCGGCGAAGTTGCCGACGGTCTGTTTCATCGAAGTCGGTGCTTGTCTTCCAGCGCTGGGTTTGCGATTCGATATAAGGAAAGAGTTCGGCCAGCGAGCGGAACTCGATAAACCCATGCACCGCAAACTTGACTGGACGCCCATCATTTTCGATCACGGTAGAGGGCGTCACAAGTGATTGAAGGGAAATGGGTTCTGCGCTGAGTGAAGGGAGAAAGAGACCCATGCTTGCGACGACTGCCCATACATACCGCGCTGGATTTGTCCTCTGTAAGCTGGCCATCCGTTCAAACCTCAGTCGAATTCCTCGCGCCACAAATGATCCCACGTTTGTCAACCTCTGAACGCACTCCGCGCAGTTACCGAAGTTTCCGAAAGACTTCCCAAATCGTTGTTTCTAAATACCTTAGCTGGTATCTATGGAGGGTGCGGGCCGCCTTCTCCCCGGCTCCCGTCTCATTCGTATGACTGGCGCAACCAGTATTGCTATTGGTCTGCCCGAGCACTCTCGCTCGTGGAGAGGGCTGTCTCTACCCGCAAAGCTGTTTATCACTTTAGTTGTCATCGCGGGACTGGGGACTCTTCTCTACGGCGGCATTCACCAGAGCAGCAAGAACATTGCCGAGTTCATCTGTTACCTGGGCATTGCGATCCTGGCGTCGCGGCTCAAGGTAAACCTGCCGGGAATTACCGGAACTCTTTCAGTCAATTTCCTCTTCATCCTGATAGGCGTTCTCGAACTTAGCTTCACCGAGACTCTAATCTTGGGCGCCATCTCGATGCTGGCACAATGCCTGTATCCTGAACGCCCCAAAGCCATTCAGGTCACGTTCAACGTTTGTGCGGGAAGCATCTCCACCGCTCTCGCCTATCTTTCCTATCATCATCCGATAATGAACTTGCTCGTGGGAAGCCATCCGGTCCTGCTCGGATTGGCGGCCACGGTGTACTTCATCGCGAATGCGGGATCGATCGCCGCGGTCATCTCACTCACCGAACGCAGACCTCTTACCCGCATTCTGGTTGATTGCTATTTCTGGTCGTTCCCGTATTACCTCGTCGGTGCCGGAATCGCAGGCGTAATCGCCTGGCTGAACGAAACGTTTAACTGGGAAACTTCGCTCCTGATTCTGCCCGCGGTGTATCTCATTTATCGCTCATATCGCCTGTACTTGGGCAAACTCGAGGATGAGAAGCGCCACGTCGAGGAAATGGCGAATCTGCATCTGCGCACCATCGAGGCGCTGGCGCTGGCCATCGAAGCCAAAGATCACACGACGCACGAACACCTGCAACGGGTCCGCGTTTATGCCATCGAAGTAGCGAAAGAGCTTGGCGTGGGTGGCCCGGAACTGGAGGCTCTGCACGCGGCGGCGCTGCTGCATGACATCGGCAAGCTGGCCGTGCCCGAGCACATCATTTCCAAGCCCGGACGTTTGACTCCCGAAGAGTTCGAGAAGATGAAGATTCACACTCTCGTCGGCGCGGAGATTCTCGAACGCGTGCGCTTCCCGTATCCCGTCGTGCCCATCGTTCGCGCACACCATGAGAAATGGGACGGCTCGGGATATCCGATGGGGCTGAAGGGTGCAGAGATTCCAATCGGAGCGCGGATCCTTTCTGCGGTTGACTACCTGGACGCCCTGGCTTCCGACCGCCAGTATCGTCGGGCACTGCCGCTGAAAGACGTGATGCAAAAACTCGCATCGGAATCGGGCAAGTCGTTCGACCCAAAAGTCGTTGAGATTTTGCAAAGGCGCTACCAGCACCTGGAGCGGCTCGCCATCGCGAAATCCGCGGAAGACCCGAATGCCCTGCTCTCGACCGGCATCAAGATCGAGCGCGGCCTCGAGCCAGCGGCCGGATTCGAAAACGCCCTCGCCCAGGATTACGCTGGACGCGAGAACACCTTCCTGTCTTCGATTGCCGCCGCCCGTCAGGAAGCGCAGGCCCTGTTCGAGTTGAGCCAGGACCTCGGCGCTTCTCTCAGCCTCGGCGAAACTCTCTCGGTCTTTTCGGTCAAGCTCAAACCGATGGTGCCCTACGACGCCATCGCGATCTATATCAAACGCGAACAAGAACTCATTCCCGAATACGTCAACGGCGATAATTACCGTCTGTTTTCTTCACTGCGCATTCCCATCGGGCACGGCTTGTCCGGTTGGGTGGCACACAATCGCAAGCCCATCATCAACGGCAACCCGTCAGTGGAGCCCGGATATCTGAACGACCCTTCAAAGTTCAGTACACTGCGCTCGGCGCTGGCAGTGCCCCTGGAGGGCGTTGCCGGAGTCATCGGAGTGCTCGCGCTATACCGGGGCGAACGCGATGCCTTCACGTCCGATCATCTGCGCATCCTGCTTGCCGTCAGCGGCAAGATGGCTCTGTCGATCGAGAACGCGCTGAAGTTTCAACAAGCCGAGAACTCTGCCATCACCGACTATCTCACCGGACTGCCCAACGCCCGGTCGCTCTTCCTTCAACTCGACCGCGAGTTGGCCCGCTGCAAGCGCGATAACTCATCGCTGACCGTCATGGTCTCCGATATGGACGGCTTCAAGCAGATCAATGACCGCTTCGGCCATCTGGAAGGCAATCGCGTGTTGCGCCTGTTCGCGCAAGCCCTGAAAGACAGTTGCCGCGAGTATGACTATGTCGCCCGCATGGGTGGAGACGAATTCGTCGTCATCGCTCCCGGCCTCGTCGGGGATGCGGCCGGCAAGAAGGCTGAACAGATGCGCATCCTGGCACGCCAGGCTGGTAGTGAAGTCTGCGGTGAAGAAATCCTCTCGCTCAGTGTTGGCCGCGCCGTCTACCCGGAAGACGGCAACGACGCCGAACAGCTTCTTGCTGAAGCGGACCGCCGCATGTATCTCGAAAAGCAAAAAGAGCTCACCTACAAAGATCGCCGGGCTCACCCGCGCTTGAAGTGCCGGGTCACGATCGAAGTGCAGATGGAAGACGGAGGCGTTCCCATCTTCGCCAATATTACCGACGTCAGCCTCGGCGGCTGCTACGTCGAGACCAGTACGATCTTGTCGGCAGGGAGCAAGATCAAGCTGGGATTCTCCATGGACGATCCCACTCTAACCGCTGAGGGTGTCGTGGCCAGACTCGATCCCGGCTCCGGCGTCGCCGTCCAGTTTCGCGAAATGAATCGCGAAGGCCGCGAGCGGATGTTCCGCATCCTCGAGTTCGTACAGAAAACGACCTCCTTCTACAACAAGCGCTATCTCGACAGTCTGACCAAAAGCTGATCTTCGAAAATCCGGCGGCCGCTTCTCAACTCTGCATTCTCGCGGCGATTTGCAGGGTCGTCGCACGTACAATCTCCGCTCCGATCTGATGTAGCGGCAGGATTTTGTCAGCCAGGCCGGCCTTCGCAACAAATCCCGGCATGCCCCAAACCACGCTGCTGGCTTCATCCTGAACGTAAACCCGGGAACCCTGCGCGTGCAGCATCTCGCAGCCGCCCACGCCGTCGTGGCCCATGCCCGTAAGCACCACCGCCAGAGTTCGTGCACCGAAGATGCCGGCCACGGAACGAAAAAGTACGTCGACGGACGGCCGGCAATAATTCTCTTTTGGTCCCTGGTGCGTGGTCACGCGGATGATCCCGGCTTCCTGTCGCACCACCATGTGAAAATCTCCCGGAGCGATCAGGGCGCAGCCGGGCAGCAGCGGTTCGCCGGATGCACACTCGCGTACTGGCAGCGCCGACTTCGCGCTGAGACGGGCTGCCAGCATAGATGTGAACGTGGCTGGCATGTGCTGCGCGATGAGCAAAGGAACGGGAAAGTCCGCCGGCAAGCAAGGCAGCACCCGCGCCAACGCATCCGGCCCTCCGGTCGACACTCCGATCACTACCACTTGCGCGGGAGCAAGCAGCCGGGCCTGGGGAGAACCGGCCACGGGTGGAATCGGCGGGTTCACCTCGGAAATCAGATTACCTCGCACTCCCGGCAGCCGGCACAGCACCCGGATCTTGGGAATCAGTTCGCTCTTTATGGTTTCGGACGTGGCCGCGCCATGGAGATTGCTCGGCTTGGCTACGTAATCCGTTGCCCCAAGGGCAAGAGCATCGAGCGTGATCGACGCTCCCCGTTCCGTCAACGTACTGAACATGATGATGGGAACTCGAATGTCGATCTTGCGCAGCTCGCGCACCGTCTCCAGCCCATCCATCTCCGGCATCTCGATGTCGAGCAGGATGACGTCCGGTTTCGAAGCCGCGAACTTCGCTAGGGCGATGCGGCCGTTCCCCGCCATCCCCGCGACTTCCAGGTCAGGATCCTGCTCAATCGCCGTTGCCAGAACTTTGCGCACGACGACGGAATCATCGACGAGCAACACGCGCTTTTTCTTATTTTGCGTCACTCGCAGAACCCTCGTTCAAGACAGGGAATCGCAGGGATCGCCTACGACGATGCCTGCGCCGCCCACGCTTTCGGGCGTTGCTTTTCACCGGCGCCGGTTTCGCCGCCTTCGCTCAATTTGAACTGCTCGACCAGGGTGCGGAGCGCGGTTGCCATTTCCGTCAGTTGTTGCGCGGCTTTCAGCGTATCTTGCGCTCCGCGAGTCGTGCTCTCGGCTGCGGTGGCCACTCCCTGAATATTCTGCGAAATCTCGCCCGACCCTTTGGCTGCTTCCTGAACATTGCGCGACATCTCGTTGGTGGTGGCGCTCTGTTCCTCGACGGCGGTCGCGATCGTTCCCGAAATGTCGTTGATCTGGTTGATGATGCCGGTAATGCTGCCGATCGCCTCCACCGCCCGCTTGGTATCGTCCTGAATGGCAGTGATTTTCTGACTGATATCCTCCGTCGCCTTGGCCGTTTGCTTGGCGAGTTCCTTGACCTCGTTGGCCACCACCGCGAAGCCCTTGCCCGCCTCCCCGGCCCGCGCGGCCTCGATGGTCGCGTTGAGCGCGAGCAGATTCGTTTGCTGCGCAATCGACGTGATGACCTTGATCACCTGCCCGATTTCCGCGCTCGACTCTCCCAGTTTGGCGACAGTAGCATTGGCGCCGTTTGCGGTTCGCACCGCTTCGGCAGCCACCTTTGCCGCCTCGCCGGCATTGCTCGAAATACTCTGCACAGTCGACGTCATCTCCTCCGCACCGGTGGCTACGCTGTTCAGATTCGTCGTCACCTGCTGGGTCGCAGTGGCGACCGTGTTCGCCTGCGCCGATGTTTCCTCGGCATTGCTGCTCATCTGCTGGCTCGTCGCTGCCAGTTGCTGCGACGAACTCAGCAGCGCATTGGCATCCTCCGCGATCGATTGCATGCTGTCTTGCAGCGTGTCGGCCGTTTTGTTGGTCGCCGAACCCACCCCGGCCAGCCCTTCGATGCAGGCGTTCAGGTTGTTCTTGATGGTGTTGAAGTCACCGTTGTACACCTCCGTGATCTTCACCCGCCGATTCGAATCGGCAACGCGGCGGGTATAGTCGTTGGCGGCCATTGCCTGCAGCACTTCCTTCGCTTCCGTCAGGCCGCTCGATATATCGTCGACATACTTGGCAGCCACATTCAACGGGCCGATCACTGCATCCAGCGTGCTGTTGACGCCCTCGACGACCTTGCGGTAATCCCCCTGGTGTTTGTTCGCGTCGGCGCGTGTGGCCAGCTTCCCATCGACCGCAGCCTGCGCCAGCATCATGGCATCGGCCATCATGGCGTTGACCGCCAGCTTCTGCGGAGTTACGTCCGTGGCATACTTCACAACCTTGCAGGGCTTGCCGTTCAGATCAAGGATCGGATTATAGGAAGCCTGGATCCAGACTTCCCGTCCCCCTTTTCCGATTCGCTTGTATTCGGAAGCCTGATGCTCGCCGCGTCGCAGCTTGGTCCAGAAATCCGCGTACTCTGCGCTGTGCCGGTAGCTCTCCTCGACGAAGAGGCTGTGGTGTTTGCCTTTGATTTCGTCCAGCGTGTAGCCGAGTGTCCGCAGAAAGTTGTCGTTGGCCGTGATCACCATGCCTTCCATGTTGAACTCGATCACCGCCTGCGACTTGCTAATGGCCGCAATCTGGCCTTCGTAGTCGGCGTTGATCTGCTTCCGCCGCGTGATGTCGGTGGCGTACTTGACGACCTTGAAGGGAACGCCGTTCAGATCGAGGATGGGATTGTAGGAGGCCTGAATCCATACTTCTTTTCCTCCCTTGCCGATGCGCTTGTATTCGCCCGTGTCATATTCGCCGCGATTGAGCTTGCTCCAGAATTCCCTGTAGGCCGGACTTTGACGCTGCGTTTCTTCGACAAACATAGCGTGGTTCTTGCCCTTGATTTCGTCCAGCCTGTAATCCATGGCGTGCAGGAGGTTTTCGTTGGCCGTGAGGATGGTTCCGTCCATCTTGAACTCGGCAACCGCCATCGTATTGCTGATGGCGGAGCTGGCCATCATCTGCTGGGTGATGTCTCGGAGATAATTGACCACCTTGTAGGGCTTGCCGCTGCTGTCGAGGATGGGATTGTAGGAATACTGGATCCAGATTTCTTTTCCTTCCTTGGTGGCGCGCTTGCCCTCGCCATTGCAGGCTTCCCCACTCCGTAACTTGTCCCAAAGTTCCTTTTGCAACACTTTGTATTCCGGATCTTGCCGCGTGGACTCGTCCACGAAGACGCTAAGGTGCTTGCCCAGCAGCTCTTCGCGAGTGTGGCCGAAGAGTTTTTCGAAATGCCGGTTTACGTCGACCACGATGCCGTTCATGTCGTAGTGACTGACGGGCTGCGCTCTGCCGATCGCCGCCACCTGGGCCGCGAAGTCCTTGTTCTCGGCCTCCAATCGCATCTTCTCGGTGACGATGTCCCACGTCACCATGCAACCCATGTACTTGGCCTGCGCGTCGAAGAGCGGGCTGATCTGCAGGTTGAGCGTCTCGGTGCCCAGCCGGATGTTGGCCTGGTGAGGCAGGTTCTTGAGATCCGACAGGATCTGGCGGGGAAGGGCCGGATTCTTGTGAAAGATATCGATCGACTTCCCCACGATTTCTTCCACTTTGCAGGGCAGCAGGTGAGCCACTTTCGCCAGGGTTCGCCGCGACGTCTCGTTCATGTATCGAATCACCAGGCTGGCGTCGGCCCGCATTACGTTGATCGGCGCATTTTCCACGATCTGCTGGAAGGTATGGGCATCGTTCCGGTTCGTCCGTGGCTGGCTGGGTGGGGATGCTTTCCTTCCGCGTCCGCTGTTCATTCCATTTCTCCTTGAGCCGCTCCACTCTCTGGTGGGGGCAAGTTTGATTTCAGAATTCGCGATTGCCATCGGACGCTTTCAGGTCGCTCAGGTCCACGACCCGGTCGATGTCGAGTGCCAGCAGCAGGCGTCCGGAAAGCTTGTAAACCCCGCTGACCACTTCGCGGGGGAAGCCTTGCAGTATTTCCGGCGGGCGCTCGAGTGCCTCTTCTTCGACTTCGATGACGTCCCCGATCTCGTCCACCAGCAGGCTGACCGCGCCGTCGTCAGTGCGTACGACCACGTTCATGGGCAGTTGGCCCTTCGGCCGCTCCGGCAGACCGAGGCGGCGCCGCAAGTCGATGGCGGAGACAATCTGCCCCCGCAGGTTGATCAGCCCGCGGACCACATCCGGTGCCAGAGGCACGCGCGTCATCTCCTGATGCAGGATTACCTCCTGCACCTTTGGCACCGGAGTCCCAAACACATGGCCATCGAGGAAGAACGTGCAGAACTGCTGTGAAGCGCCCATGACTCTCGTTCTCCTACACTCGTGCCCGCGATTCCGCCATGCCGGGGATCAGGTCGCGTACGACGCTTGGCACATCGAGCAGGTCCGTCACGCGCTTCTGAATGACCGAGGAGCCAAGCACGCCTCTGCGCTCGGCGGGATTCTGCACCACCAGCGTCTCGTCGACGATATCGACGATGCGATCCACAACCAGTCCCACGCTCCGGCCGGCCTCGGAATACACCACCACTTGCAGGTGGTCTTCCGGAGGAGCCGCAGCCGTTTCCATTCCTGTCGCAGCGAGCGCCGGGGAGAGTCGAATGAGCGGCATAATCTGGCCGCGGTACTGCGTCACCTCCTGCGGACCAGCCATTTCAATCGCACTGGCAGGAAATTCCTCGAGACGCGCGACCTGCGATAAAGGGATCGCCATCCGCCCCCGGTCGCCGCATTGCACCAGCAGCAGAGTTTGGCGGTGCATCTGCGAGTCGTCCCGCTTGCCCGCTTTCTCTTTTTCGGCGAGCGCCGACTCGCGCGCTTCGGAAATCACTTGCGCCCTCTGGGCTAGCCCGAGAATGTCCAGAATGAGCGCCACCCGGCCATCCCCCATGATCGTCGCGCCGGAATAGGCGCTGATCCCCTTCAACTGCTTGCCCATGGGTTTGACGACGATCTCTTCCGTATCCGTAATCTCGTCGACCACCAGGCCAAACTCGCGGCCGTCGGCCTGCACCACCACGATATTGGTCGGGCTGTCGGTCCCCAAATCTTTGACGGGGGCGTGCTCAATCCGAAGCTCGCGGTTCAGGTAAACCAGCGGCAGCAACCGCCCCCGCAGACGGTGCACGGGAACCCCGTGCACCGTCTCAATCCCCTTGCCGCCTTCTCCCGCCTCCAGGCGGACCAGTTCCAGCAGGCTGACTTGCGGGATGGCGAAGCGCTCGCCTCCGGAGGTCACCATCAGAGCGGGAATAATCGCCAGGGTCAGGGGAATCTTGATCTTTACCGTCGTGCCCTTCGTTACCGTGGACTGGATGTCGACGGCGCCGCCAATCTTTTCGACGTTGGTCTTCACCACGTCCATGCCTACGCCTCGTCCGGAAACATTCGTGATCTTCTCGGCTGTCGAGAATCCTGGCAGGAAGATCAAGTTGAAGATGTCCCGGTCGGACATGCGCGCCAGCTGCTGCGCCGAAACGAGACCCCGCTCGATCGCCTTTTGCCGGATACGCTCTCCATTCAGTCCCGCGCCGTCATCACTGATTTCGATATTGACCTGCCCGCCTTCGTGGAAAGCCCGGAGTTTCAGCACGCCCGACGCCTCTTTTCCCGCCTGCTTCCGCGCCTCCGGCAGCTCGATTCCATGATCGACGGAGTTGCGCACCAGGTGCGTCAGCGGATCCTTGATCGCTTCGATAATCGTCCGGTCCAGTTCGGTGTCCTGCCCCTCCATTTCGAGACGCACGTCTTTGCCGCAGCTGAGAGCCACATCGCGGACCATCCGCGGAAACTTGTTCCAGACATTGCCGATCGGCTGCATCCGGGTCTTCATGACCTCTTCCTGCAGCTCGGTGGCGATCAGGTTCATGCGCTGGGAAACCGCTTGAAACCCGGCATCCTGCGTGGTGTTGGAGAACTGCAGCAACTGGTTCCGGGCCAGCACCAACTCACCAACCAGGTTCATGAGCCGGTCGAGAAGATTGACTCCCACTCGGATCGTTTCCACCGCGGCATCCGTGTCGCGGGGCTGCGCAGCCTGCGGCGCAACCACGGCCTCTTCGTTACGTCCTCCCGATGCCGGTGCATCCGCATTCTGCGCAACATCCACCGGAGAAACATTTGCCGGAGGAAGATTCGCTCGGCCACTTTGCAACTGAGTCAAATGTGCGATGAGGGCCGCATAGTCGTCGTCTCCGTCTTGTCCTGAAGCCTCAATTTTGGCCAGCATGCTGCGCACTGCGTCGACCATGGCCAGCAACCCGCTGGTGATTTCCGCATTCAGCGTCAGCTCGCCATCCCGCAGCCGAGACAACAGGTTCTCTCCTGCGTGCGCCAGCTTTTCGAGGCGCGCGAAGGCGAGAAACCCGCAGGTCCCCTTGATGGTATGGATGGTCCGGAAAATTCTGGCCAGCAGTTCCGTGGACGAAGGCGCGCCCTCCAGCTTCACCAAATCCTGGTCCAGGCGGTCCAGGTTCTCCGCGCTCTCGATAAGAAAATCCTTAACGATTTCGTCCATGCTCCAGGACTCCTGCCATCGCGCTTGCAACCAGGGGTCCGAGTGGGAAAGAGGAAATGCGCAAAGGGTCGTCCCCTGGGATCGCGAAGGCAGTAGGATCATCGGCTCCGAACACCGCAACTTGAATCCCGCTAAGGCCGGAGCCGTTTCTTAGCTGGACAGGAGCGCCTTCGTCCTACTCCGCTTGAAGCCGCTCTCCGCCCCTCGTACACTTAGAGAATGCATGTCCACGCTCATGGCGCGGGAGGCCCGACGAAGGTACTGAAGATTTCGTTGGCGGTGACGCTGGCTTACATTGCGTTACTGGTCGTGGCCGGCATTCGTGCCCACTCTCTGGCGCTGCTCTCGGAAGCCGGGCACAATCTCTCGGATTTTCTCGCCCTGCTGCTGTCCCTGGTCGCCGTCTACTTTCAGTCGCGCCCTGCGAGTTCGACCAAGACCTTCGGCTATCACCGGGCCGGAGTGCTGGCCGCTCTGGTCAATGCGAGCTCTCTTGTCGTGGTGTCATTCTTCATCCTGTATGAGGCCTTCCGCAGGCTGCAGCATCCCGAGCACGTGCAGGCCAGCACGATGATGTGGGTCGCCGGCGCGGGCGTCGTCATGAATGGAGTCATCGCGCTGCTCCTCTATCGCTCCGGCGGTGATGTCAACATCCGCAGTGCCTTGCTGCACGAAGTCGGGGACACGCTCTCGACCGCCGCGGTCATCGCCGGTGGCTGGATGATTCTGGTCACGGGTAACTACTGGATCGATTCGGCGCTGTCCGTGGGAATTGGCGTACTAATTTTGTGGTCGGGGTTCGGCATCGTTCGCGAGACGCTGAACATCCTGCTGGAAGGAACGCCGCGCGGGATGAAGCTGGAAAAAATCGAGTCCACGATCCGCGAAGTTGAAGGTGTCAACGACGTGCACGACTTGCACGTTTGGAGTATCGGGAGCGAGACCCATGCGCTCTCTTGTCACATCTCGATCGCCGATATCCCGCCCTCGGTCAGCGAGCGCATCTTGCGCGATGTGAAAGATCGTCTGCTCCACGGCTTTCGCATCGACCATACGACCATCCAGTTTGAACACGTCGTCTGCGAAACCGCCCATGGCTGCGTGATTCCGGTGGTCGAAAGCGAAGAGCACCATCATCACCACAGCCACTGACAGTCGTCGCAACTAGGATTGCTGGTTAGAGTAAATCTCCCTTACCCGCTCGATGGTATCCGTATCCTCCGCCAACTTATCCGGCCGCAGTCGCACGATCCTCGGAAAGCGCAGCGCATATCCGCTTTCGTGCCTGTCGGACTGCATCATGTTGTTGAATGCCACTTCGAGAACGATCTTCGGTTCCACCACCCGCCGGAATCCCTGATCTTCGACCGTGTGCTCGACGAACCACTTCGTCATTTCCGCGATCTCGACATCGGTCAGCCCGGAGTAAGCCTTGCCGATGTTGACCAGCCGCTCACCCTCCCACACCGCAAACGTATAGTCGCTCAGCACGCCGATCCTCTTTCCATGCCCATACTCGACGGCAGTCACCACAACATCAAGAGTCGCCAACTCCCGCTTCATCTTGAGCCACGACTTCCCGCGCTTTCCGGGAGTGTATGGCGAGTCGAGATCCTTGATCATCAATCCTTCATTCCCACGCTCCCGCGCAGCCACGAACAGCCGCTCCAAATCGTCGGCCGAAGCAGCTCGAAAGACAGGAGCGCGAATGAGGCGAGCTTCCGGACCAGGCTCTTCTTTTTCGGGCGAGGTGTCGAAGACAAGCAAGCCCTGGGCTTTACCCTGGTTTACCCTGATTTACCCTCCTGTGTTGAGGCTCTTTTCGTGGCGAAGACAGCAGACCATCCAGAATCCCAGCCCGCTCTCGCAGAGGGCGGTCGATCACCAGTTCTCCGTTCGCATACAAGATGTCAAACACCAGGAATGCGACCGGGACCTCCCGGAGCATCTTCTCGCTGACCTTCTTTCTCCCGAGCCGTTGCTGCAAAACGCTGAACGGCCGCGCCGATCCCAGATTCTCAGCCTTCGCCTCGCGCGTCTCCGACGCTGGCCCATCGACAATCGCACTTTCCACCTTCACCGGATATTCCCACGCCACAATTTCTCCATCGAGAATCGCATCCTGCGGAAGCCCCGCCAGAGCCGACGGCAATTCCGGAAACGACTCGGTAATCTCATCCCGCGTGCGCGAAAAAATCTTAACCTCGTCACCGGAGACATGCGCCTGCGCACGGATGCCGTCGTACTTATCCTCGACCGCAGCCTCGGAGAAATAACTCAACCCTTCTTCCGTCGATTCCACCGGACTCGCCAGCATGAATCCCAGCGGATGAAACAACCGCATCCGCGCCTCACCCAGCCGCCCCAGCGCAGCCAGGCGCAAAGTCCCGCCGATGTCTCCGAGAAGCATGTTGGCCCGCTGCACCTCAGGGAGCGTGCTGCCGTACGCCTTCGCAATTGCTTCCTCGACCAGGCTCTCCTTCAATCCGATCCGCAGATCGCCAGTCATGATCTTCACGATGTACTTGGCCTCCAGCGGGGTAGCGCGCGACAGTAAGTCGCGTACGATCCCAGCTTTTTCTGCCGGTCCTCGCGTCGAAGCAATCTGCCGAAATGTTCGCTCCACTTCGAGCACATCGAGACCCTGGTTGGTCCGCTCGGGAAGCACGTCTCCCGCAACCGCTCCCAGATCGCCCAGCCGCCGGTATGCCGCCGTGATCTCGCTCTCTTCCTTGCCTGCGAGTTCGGCGACAATCCGCCACAACCAGCGCCCGCCAACCTGCAGCGTCGTCTCTTCCCAGACGGGAAACGGCCGTCCGGAGAGAAACACGGCAGACACCGCAGCCTCGTCCGCCGTCCGGGACTTGAAATAGTCGGCGACCAGAGACGTCTTCTGCAGCTTCTTCGTCGTGGCCGCGATTGCTTCGCAAGTTGTGGCCAATGCCTGCATGCGTGAAGGTGGCTCTTTCCTCCCCTAAGTACTTTTTTTGTAACCAGTTAGACCGCAACTGCCAAGCTCTGACCGACGCATCCCCTGTGGTAACCTAGAAGGTGCGTCTTGCCCCGCGAAGGAGCATCCAATAGTCGTGCGCCGTTTTCTACACTATCTCCGATTTCTCGCCGCTGTTCAGCTTCTCCCCGCCCTTGAGAGCGGAGAAGAAACTCTTGTCGGCGGCCAAGCCGTGCTCGAAGGCGTGATGATGCGCTCTCCGCACGCCTGGGCGATCGCCTGCCGCAAGCCTTCGGGCGAGGTCGTTACCATGACCGAGCCCCTCGAGCGCCCTTCCGAGAAGCATAAATGGATGGCATGGCCGATCGTGCGTGGCGTGATGACTCTCGGCTATGCCATGACTCTGGGCTACCGCGCTCTCCGCTTTTCCGCCAACGTAGCCATCGAAGACATCATGGACGAAGGCACCGAGAAAAAGCATGTGGCGACGGCCGCCTCGGCCGTCCGGCCAGCGCAAAGCGCGGCGGCAACGTCCAAATCCACAGGCCGCGAAAAAGCCGCGTCCATTAGCAGCTGGCTGGCAGCGGTGAATATCGTAATCTCTATCGCCTTCTTCATCTTCATGTACAAGTACATTCCGTTGCTGGCGGCAACGGAGCTCAAGAAACTCGACCCCGCCCTTGGTGGACGCGTCATCTTCAATCTCATCGATGGCGGCATCCGATTGCTACTGTTCTTGCTCTTCATCTGGGGCGTTTCGCTCTGGAAAGATATCCGCCGGGTCTACGAATATCACGGAGCCGAACACAAGACGGTGTTTGCATTTGAAGATGGAAAGCCTCTTGAAACTGCGGAAGTGCAAAAGTATTCGACGTTCCATCCCCGCTGCGGTACCAGCTTTCTGATGACCGTAATGTTGATCTCGATCGGCTTCTACATGCTGATCCCCTACACTACGTTCTGGGCGCGCTTCGCTTCCCGTATCGTCCTGCTGCCGTTCATTGCCGGAGTTTCCTACGAGATCATCCGCTTTGCCGCCAAGCATCGTGGATCGCTCTTCGCGCTCATGACCGCACCGGGCTTGTGGCTGCAACGCATCACGACCAAGCCTCCATCCGACGAACAGGCGCAGTGCGCCATTGTTGCCCTCGATAAAGCGATGTCCCTCGAAAAAGAGCGTGGCGGCGAACTAGTGATTGCGTAGGGGTCGTCGGTCGTCGGCAATCCCAGAGTCCGATCCGACCAAAATGGAACTGCCTATGACTGTATTTCTTTAATCCCGCATTCTTTGCAACCTTCCTGGCATAACGTCTTACTCGGAGGGATTATGAACGCGTCGTCTTCCGAGACTTGAGTGTGTGGCAGCAGTCGATAGAATTGGCCTTGCAGGTGTACCGTGGGACGGAAGCATTTCCGGGGCATGAGCCATACGGGCTCACACAGCAGATACGTGGGGCTGCCGTTTCGGTGCCAAGCGACATTGCCGAAGGCAAAAGGCACAGATCAGACAAAGAATTTCGACGATTCCTCTTTCATGCCCGAGGATCGCTGATGGAGCTCGAAACACAGATACTACTTGCCGGCAAGCTACAATATCTCTCGGCAGAGCAATCGCAGCATCTGCAAGCTTTAGCGACGCAAGTAGGAAGAGGGTTAGCAGGTTTGCTCAACTCACTGACGGCCGTCGCCTAGAGGCGCTGGCGCGAGTAAGCCGACGACCGACGACTGTTATGTTCGAACGCCTAGACCAAATCGAAGCCCGCTACGAAGAGCTCACCAACGCTCTCGCCTCGCCGGATATCGTCAACGACTCGGCGAAATACCAGAAGACTGCCAAGGCGCACGCCGAAATCACGCCGATCGTCGAGAAATATCGCGAATACAAAGACCTGACCAAGGGCATCTCCGACAGCAAGGCCATGCTGCTCGACGAAAAGGATCCCGAAATGCGCGCGTATGCGCAGGAAGAACTCGACAAGCTGCAGGCGCGCGTTACCTCCGTCGAAGAAGAACTGAAAGTCCTGCTGCTTCCCAAAGATCCCAACGACGAGAAGAACATCATTCTCGAAATCCGCGCGGGCACCGGCGGAGACGAGGCCACTCTTTTCGCCGCCGAGATCTTCCGCATGTACACGCGATACGCGGAAACGCAGCGCTGGAAGGTTGAGGTTCTGTCGTCGTCCGATTCGTCGGCCGGCGGTTTGAAAGAAGTCATCGCCATCATCGAAGGCAACCGGGTCTTTTCTCAGCTGAAGTACGAAAGTGGAGTTCACCGCGTGCAGCGCGTTCCCGCCACCGAGCAGCAAGGCCGCGTTCACACTTCGGCCGTCACCGTTGCGGTTCTTCCCGAAGCCGAAGATGTCGACATCAAGATCGAAGCCAAAGATCTGCGCATAGACACGTTCTGCTCCTCCGGTCCTGGCGGCCAGTCCGTGAATACGACGTATTCTGCGGTACGCATCACGCACATTCCCACGAATACGGTCGTCAGCTGCCAGGACGAAAAGTCGCAGATCAAGAACCGCGAAAAAGGCATGCGCGTGCTGCGCTCCCGCTTGTACGAGATCGAAATGGAGAAGCAGCAGCAGGCCCTCGCGAAAGAACGCAAAGCGATGGTCGGCTCCGGCGACCGCAGCGAAAAGATTCGCACCTACAACTTTCCGCAGAACCGCCTCACCGATCACCGCATCGGATTTACCATCCATCAGCTCGAAGCTGTAATGGATGGCAAGCTGCAGCCGCTAATCGAAGCGCTCACGACGCACTACCAGGCCGAAAAGCTGAAGCAGGAAGCCGCCAGCGTGGTCTAGGGGAAAGACGCGAGCGCCGGCGCCCGCGAAATAAGAGAGACAATGTCTGCACTCGACAACACACTCGCAGCCGTTCTCGCCGGCCGCTATACCACCAACGCAACCCGCGTCCAAGAACTCGCCGTTTTTCTCGGCGATGTCCAGTTCTGGCAAAAGCCATTTCCATACGGGAACAGCTTTGGTCACCTCGTTCTGCACCTCACCGGAAACTTGAATTACTACATCGGCGCGCAGATCGCTGAAACCGGCTACGTACGCGATCGCCCGAAAGAGTTCAACGATCCGAACCCTCCCTCAAAAAAGGAAGCCCTCCAGCGCTTCGATGACGCGGTTGCGATGGTCATCAAGACGATCGGCAGACAGTCCTCCGACGACTGGGGAAAGGCGTACTCCGGGGTTGGCACGGACGCCGCCAACCGTCTCGACATGATCATGCAATGCGCCGCGCACATACAGCATCACATTGGGCAGATGATTTATCTCGTATACGAGTGGCGGCGGCAGGCAGCCTCGAAATAGTGCGGGCAACCTTGTTACTCCGGGCTGTCACCTAAGGCTTATGTCCACAGCTAGATCTCGATCTCTTCTCGCACTAGCCGGATTCGGCCTCGTTACTGCCGGCGCCGCATGGTACGGCGCGCGTCAGAGCCGCAATGGCAACCGCGACTCCTGGTACCGCAGCCTCAACAAACCCAGCTTCACGCCTCCCGACGCAGTGTTTCCAGTGGTCTGGACCGCGCTCTATGCCTCCATCGCATGGTCCGGCTGGCGTGTTTGGAGCGCAGCTCCGTCTCGCGAGCGCAAGGCAGCGCTGCGCCTCTGGGTCTCACAACTCGCGGCCAATGCCCAGTGGTCGAAGCTGTTTTTCGGAGAACGCCGTCCTACGCTGGCGCTGGCCAACGTTCTTGCTCTCGAAGGCACGATCGTCTCGTACATCGCGGCCGCTCGTAAAGTCGACCGCGCCGCCGCCAATGCCTTTATCCCCTACGCTGCCTGGGTTGCTTTTGCCACGGTGCTCAACGCCGAAATCCTCCGTCTGAATCCACAGGAGCGCTAGCAAAGCGTTCGCGACGGATTCTTTTCCCGCCCTTGCCGGTCCGTGGTGAAATGGATTGTGCAACTCAAGCAATCCCTCGCGGCAGCTATAGCAACTCTCACTGCGAATAAAGTCCCGTCCCCTCGACTGAACGGGGAGCTGCTGCTCATGTTTGCACTGGGCTGCGACCGCGCTTATCTGTTCGCGCATCCCGAACGCGAACTCACGAACGATGAAGCCGCGCGCTACGAGGCGGCTCTTTCCGAGCGCTCGCGCGGCGTCCCGGCGCAATACATCACCGGACATCAGGAATTCTGGGGAATGGATCTTATCGTCACGCCGGCGGTGCTGATCCCGCGCCCGGAAACTGAGCATCTGGTCGAAACCGTGCTCGCCCTGCAAGGTCCAAAAGGACGCATCGGCGATGTCGGCACCGGCTCCGGCTGCATTGCTCTGGCCTTCGCCAAGGAGCTACCTCAAGCCGAAATCCACGCCACCGAGATTTCTCCCACCGCTCTGGAGATCGCGCGTGCGAACGCCGCCCGTTATCAATTCGAAACTCGCATCCAGTTTCATCAAACCGACCTGCTCCACGGCCTTAGACCGCCCTTCGACATCATCGTCTCCAATCCGCCCTACGTTGGGGAATCGGAAGAGGATCAGGTGCAGCTCGAGGTGCGCAAATTCGAACCGCGATCGGCAGTTTTTGCCGGACTGGGAGGGACCGAGGTCATCGCGCGTCTTATCCCGCAAGCGCAGGCACTTCTTCGTCCGTGTGGATGGTTGGTTCTGGAAGTCAGCGGCACAATCGTCGATCAAGTTCGCGATCTACTCGTCGGATGGAACGACGTGCAAGTGATCCGCGATCTCCAGTCGATCCCTCGAGTGGTTCGAGCGCAACGGCCCGCTTGAATCTCGTTTCGATCTGCCGTCGTAATCGGTATTCGCCGTATCGTTCCAGAAATCAGAAGACACGCGGCAACCTGTGCCTCATCGAAAATGCTTGTCATTCCCAACGAAGCGAGGAATCTGCGGTCCGAGCCGTCGAAACACCGCTTATCAGGTAGGCACCGCAGCCAAACTACCGCCGCACAGCGGCCGGAAGAATCTCCTCGACGTCCACAATGTCCGTCGGATACTTCCCCGTATAGCACGCCGAGCAGTAGGAAATCTTGCCACCCTCGCCGCAAGCCTTTTTCAATCCTTCGAGCGACAGATACGCCAGCGAATCCGCGCCGATGTAGTCACGAATCTCCGAGATCGATTTGTTGGCCGCAATCAGCTGCTTTTTCGAAGGCGTGTCCACACCGTAATAGCACGGCGAGATCGTCGGCGGGCAGGAGATGCGCATGTGCACCTCGGTCGCCCCCGCGTTCCGGATCATGCGCACGATCTTCCGGCTGGTCGTGCCGCGCACAATCGAATCATCGATCAGCACCACACGTTTCCCTTCCAGCAGTGACCTTACTGGATTCAGCTTCAGCTTCACGCCAAAGTCACGCACGCTCTGGCTGGGCTCGATAAACGTCCGCCCCACATAGTGATTGCGGATCAACGCAAAACGAAACGGAATCCCGCTCTCCGCTGAATAACCGACCGCAGCTGTCACTCCCGAGTCCGGTACAGGGACCACAAGATCGGCATCCACTCCATTTTCAAGCGCCAGTTGACGTCCCAATGCCTCGCGGCTGGTCTGCACCGAACGGCCGAACACGAGACTATCCGGACGCGAGAAGTAGACATGCTCGAAAATGCAACTCGATTGCGGCGCTGCCGTCGAATAAAACCGCGAACTTACGCCTTCCGGGCCCACGACGATCAGTTCTCCCGGCTTCACATCGCGCACATACTCGGCCCCGATCAAATCGAACGCGCAAGTTTCCGAAGCGAAAACCACCGTATCGTGCTTCTGTCCCTCAAGTGCCGGAATCCGTCCCATCGCCAGCGGCCGAAACCCTCGCGGATCGCGCACCGCAAAGACCCGGTCATTACTCATCATCACCAGAGAGAACGCGCCCTCGACGCGCCGCAGAGCATCCGCCATCGCCTCAGGCAGCGTGTGCTCCTTCGACAACGCGATCAAATGAACGATTACTTCCGTATCGCTATTGGTCTGGAAAATCGAGCCCTGGCTCTCCAGCCGCGCACGCAGTTGCACGGCGTTGATCAGGTTGCCGTTATGCGCCACGGCGATCGATCCTTTGTTCGATTGCACGAGAATCGGCTGCGCATTCAGCAGCGCAGAGTCCCCAGCGGTCGAATACCGCGTGTGCCCGATCGCAATCGTTCCGCGCATCTTCGAGAGCACATCTTCGGTGAAGATATCCGCCACCGAACCCATGGACTTGTGCGCCCGCGACGCTAGCCCGTCGGACGTCACGATCCCTGCCGACTCCTGCCCGCGATGCTGCAGCGCATGCAGTCCCAGATAAGCCAGCTTCTCCGCCTCTGGATGGGCGAAGATCGCCACCACGCCGCACTCATCATGAAATTTGTCAGAAATCGCCATTTAGCCCCTGATTCGTATTCCCTCTGTGAGACCCTGCGCCCTCTGTGGTGAAAGAATTTCAATCCGCCGCCACTAACTCCGGATCCGTCCTCAACGCCAACTCGAGCGCGGATTCGTAAGCCTGGTTCAGCTCCGCCACTGTACTTGAAACCAAGACGGTTCCATCGATTGAAATTTCAAGCTTCTCCGCAATCGTTTCTCCGATAGCTTCTGCGCCGATCCCGTGCTTTCCTGCTGCTTCTTTGATTCGCGCAAGCTGCCCCGGGTCGCACGAGACGACGATTCGGCTTGCATCTTCTCCGAACAACACAAACTCCGCAAAGAGCCCGCCAGATGCCAGATTCACCCGCGCTCCGACGCCCTTGTGAAACCCTTTTTCGGCCAGCGCAACTGCCAAGCCACCCTCCGAGCAGTCATGCACCGAATCCACCACGCCGCTCTGAATTAGTTCGATAACCGCTTTCTGCAGCGCGGCTTCCTTCTCCAGATCCAGTTCCGGCGGATATCCCCAAATCGTTCCCAGAATCTCTTTGGCATACTCCGACGATCCGAACTCGCTCTCTGCATCGGTGATATCGCCAGCTTCTCCAGCATGCAATAGCACAATCGTGCGTCCCGGAGCGCTGAACGGCATCTTCGCCGCCTTGTGTACGTCCTCGAGAATCCCAACCACTCCAAGCACCGGCGTCGGATAAATTCCCTCGCCCAGCGTCTCGTTGTAGAAACTGACATTGCCGCCGGTAATGGGAATCTCCAGCTCCTCGCAAGCTTTGGTGATCCCATCAATCGTCTGCGAAAACTGCCACATGATGTGTGGCTTCTCCGGATTGCCGAAGTTCAGGCAGTTCGTCGCTCCCACTGGAGTCGCACCCGAACACGCGACTTTCCGTGCCGCCTCGGCGACCGCATGCATCGCTCCCAGCCGCGGATCGAGATAGCACCATCGTCCGTTGCCGTCGAGCGCCATCGCCAGCCCACGCTGCGAGCCCTTAATCCGGATCACGCCCGCATCGCCAGCGCCCGGCGCCTCCACCGTATTCGTCTGCACCATGTGGTCATACTGCTGCCACACCCAGCGCTTTCCGCAAATGTTAGGACTGGCTAGAAGCTGCTTCAAATTCCGAGTAAGGTTCGGAGGCTGGCTCATTCTAGCTGCGTCTTTTGCGGCTAGAGTGGGAATGTCGGACGGCATCTCCCGCGGCACCGGTGGCTCCCACCGTGCCAGCGGACGCTTGTACACCGGCGCTTCATCCGTCAGCGCCGCGTTCGGAATCTCCGCGACGACCTTCCCGTGCTCCAGCACTCGCAGCTGGTTTCCGCTCGTGACCGTACCCACTTCGACCGCATCCAGTCCCCATTTTTCGAAGACTCGAAAAACTTCCTGCTCGCGCCCTTTCTGCGCCACCAGCAGCATGCGCTCCTGCGACTCGCTGAGCATGATCTCGTACGGAGTCATGCCCGTCTCGCGCTGCGGCACGCGGTCCAGCTCGATCTCGATTCCCACTCCTCCGCGCCCGCCCATCTCGCACGTGGAGCAAGTCAGGCCCGCCGCGCCCATATCCTGGATCCCAACGATCGCTCCCGTCTGCATTGCCTCAAGGCAAGCCTCAAGCAACAGCTTTTCGAGGAATGGATCGCCCACCTGCACATTCGGCCGCTTCGCCTCGGAAGCTTCGCTGAATTCCTCGCTCGCCATGGTCGCGCCGTGAATTCCATCTCGCCCCGTCTTCGATCCGACATAGATCACAGGATTGCCTTCGCCCGCGGCCCGCGCATAAAAAATCTCGTTCTTTCGCACCAGCCCTAGAGCAAACGCATTCACCAGCGGATTGCCCGAGTAGCAAGCCTCAAACTTTGTCTCGCCCCCCAGATTCGGCACGCCGAAGCAGTTTCCATACGAAGCAACTCCGCTGACCACACCCTCCAGAATCGAATGATTCTTGTGGATCTCGCTCTGTGTGGCGACAGCCTCTCCCGGCTGCCCGGCCGCGTGCAACGCGGCTTTCGTGATCGGTCCAAAGCGCAGTGAATCCATCACCGCAACCGGCCGGGCACCCATTGTGAAAATATCGCGCAAAATCCCGCCCACCCCGGTTGTCGCGCCCTGAAACGGCTCAATAAAAGACGGATGATTGTGCGATTCGATCTTGAACGCGCAAGCCCAGCCGTCGCCAATGTCGATGATGCCGGCATTCTCGCCGGGTCCCTGCAGCACAAGCTTGCTGCGCGTCGGCAACCGCTTCAGATGCACGCGCGACGACTTGTACGAGCAATGCTCGCTCCACATCACGCTGAAAATACCGAGTTCGGTCAGCGAAGGCTCACGCCCGCCGAGGAGTTGTTTGATTTTTTCGTACTCGTCCGCAGTCAGGCCATGCTGCCGGAGGGTCTCCGGAGAAAAAGCAGAAGTCAAAGAGGTAGCCATGGGAGGAGCTTCTATTGTCGCATTTTGGGCCGCCCAGCGATAGGCCGTCTTAGACCAAAAAAACGCTCAGAATGCATGAAAATGAACGATCGCGATTGGGGAGAATGACCCGCATTCGCCCATAGATGAACGACTGTGCAACCTGCCAGCCGCCTTGCGGATCGTTTACCGACCTTTGCAGTACCGTGGGAGAGCGGCCCTTCAAGGGGCGCGTATGGGTGCTCCGAAAGCTCGCCCGTATTTCGCCCCCGTGTTTATAAATCCGCCCGTCCTGCTACGATTCTCCCAGCATGAAATCCATCATCGTCGGCACTGCGGGCCACATCGATCACGGCAAAACCGCGCTGGTCAAGGCCCTGACCGGCATCGACGCCGACCGCCTCCAGGAAGAAAAGCGCCGCGGGATCACCATCGATCTCGGCTTCGCGCACCTGGACCTGCCCGCCGCCGGCGGTGAAACGCTGCACCTGGGATTCGTCGATGTCCCCGGCCACGAGCGCTTCGTCCGCAACATGCTGGCCGGCGTGGGAGGCATCGACCTCGTCTTGCTGGTCATCGCCGCCGATGAATCCATCAAGCCGCAGACCCGCGAGCATTTCGACATCCTGCAACTTCTCGGTGTCAAGCGCGGCATCACGGTGCTGACGAAATCCGACGCTGTCGACGCCGATACTCTCGAGGTCGTCCGTCTCGAGGTCGAAGACTTCCTGCGCGGCACTTTTCTGGAACCGCCAGATTCCCCAATCGTGGCCGTGAGTTCCTTGACCGGCGCAGGACTGGAGAAGCTGAAGGCAGCGATTCTTGCGTCCTCCCGCGATGTTCAGCCCAGAGACGCGGCAGCCCTCGCGCGTCTTCCAATCGATCGCGTTTTCACCATGAAGGGTTTCGGCACGGTCGTGACCGGAACCTTGATCTCGGGAACCATTCGACGGGAGGACGAACTCGAGATCTTTCCCACCGGGCAGCGCGTCCGGGTGCGAGGTATTCAAGTCCACGGACGAGCCGCCGACCAAGCCGTCGCCGGTCAGCGGACCGCTCTGAACCTCGCCGGAGCCACGATCGAAGACTTGTCGCGTGGCATGACGCTCGCACCTGCAGCTACATTTTCAACGACGCGACGCGCTGACGTTCGCCTGAGCCTGCTGGCCTCCGCACCCCGCCCCTTGAAGAACCGCACCCGCGTGCACTTTCACTCAAACACGATGGAGACGGTGGCCGAGATTGCTCTTCACGGGATGAAGCAGCTGGCTCCAGGCTCCGATGCATTCGCACGGCTGAAGCTTCCCGAACCCGCCCTGCTGCTGCCCGGAGACCGTTTCATTATCCGCCAATTCTCGCCCGTCATCACCATCGGCGGTGGAGAAGTACTCGACGCCGCACCCATGCTGCGCACGCGCGAGCCCGCGATTTTTCTCCAGACGATGGCCGCCGGCGGTCGGCCATCGGTCCTCACCGCGAGGATTCAAAGGCGCGGCAGAGAGGGAATCTCCTTGGCGCGGCTGATTGCCGAAACAGGATGGACGAAACAATCCATCGAGAATGAAGGAGCGGCCGCGATCAAAAGCGCTCAAGTCCTGCGCATCGGAGATCTTCTCGTCCACGCGCCCGCAGTCGCAGAACTCCAGGAACTGATCGTGGCCGCAGTCGCCGCCTTCCACAAGAACAACCCACTCGTGGGAGGAATTGCGAAAGAAGAACTACGCGAGCAGGTGAAAACTTCTCCCGAGGTGTTCTCGGCAGCCATTAATCTTCTGACGCAAGCCCGGAAAATCGAGATCGCTGGAGAACTTCTCCGCCTGCCGGGCCAGGGCGTTGTGCTCAAGGACGACGAAGCCGAGTCGAAGAAGAAAATCGAGGATGCTTTTTCCAGCGCAGGCTTGAAAGTCCCCGCGCTCAACGAAGTAATCGCGAGTCTCAAGGTCGACAAAGCCCGTGCCCAGAAGATCGTCACCCTGCTGCTGCGGGATAAAATCCTGACGAAGATCTCCGACGATCTGGTCTTCCATCGCACCGCGCTCGAGGAATTGCGCCGGCTCGTGGCGGCGCAAAAAACGAAATCTCCGAAGATGGATGTCGCGAAATTCAAGGAACTGACGGGAGTCAGCCGCAAATACGCCATCCCTCTCCTGGAATACTTGGACCGGGAACACGTGACCAAGCGGATAGGCGACGCCCGCGAAATCCTCTAATGCAGCTTGCGAAGTTTCGCGCACAAGTTCAAGCCCGTGCACATCAGCAATAGCGCTACACGGTCTTCAATTACCCAATCGCAGAAAGTCCCAATTACTCAATCCCCTTCAGATCTTCTCCTCCGGGAACTCCACTTCCAGCCCCAGCGGATCCGTAAAGCGATTCGTCAGATTGGCCAATCCCGCGAGAAGATGAATGTCCACAATCTCCGGCTCGGAAAATTCCTTCTTCAAGCCTGCAAAGTCTGCGTCGCTGATCTCATGCGGCGCTCGCGTCAGCTTTTCGACATACGTCAGCGCAGCCCGTTCCTTCTCGCCAAAGCGCGAATAGTCTCCAGTTTTGAGCGCAGCCCAGTCCTCCGCCGTCAGTCCCACTCGCTTCGACGACGCGACATGGTGCTGCGTGCAATAGTGGCAACCATTGATCAGCGAAACCGTTAGATAGACCAATTCATACAGCTTGCGATCGAGAGATCGTCCCACGCTGGCATAAAACGGGAGAAAATTCTTCAGCATCTCTGGACGGTGAGCCAACGCCTTCTGCGCGTTGCCGGGCTTGCCCCGCAACGCCTTCTCGTAAATTTCCTTTACCTCCGCCGGCGCGCTTTCCAGCTCAATCAAACCAATGCGGGCCATCAAATCCTCCTGGGATAAAGTCGGCTTCCATCATAGTGCACGCTGGAATCATTTTGCGTTGTGTAGCCACGGCGAACGATTCCCGGCACTCAAGAATTCCCTGCCGCTGCCGATATACCGCACATGAGGCTTCTCGTAGCAAAGTACAGCATCGTGTTGATCCTCCTTAGCCCGGCCCTCGCGCAGCTCTGGGCGCAGGCCCCGGACGAGTCCGAGTCGCGCTCGAAAATCCTTGCCCTCGAACACATCTGGAATCAGGCTGAATCGCTCAAGGACCTCAAGGCGCTCGATTCGCTCTTCGACAATGGGCTCCTGTATGTCGATTTCGACGGCACGTTGATGACGAAGGCTGAATTTCTCTCCCGCGTGAAAACCGCGCATGTCGAACAAGTAGTCACCGAATCGATGAGCGTACAGATATTCGCAAATACTGCGATCGCCACCGGAACCTACCGTTCAAGCGAACTCAACAATGGCCGAGCTCGATGGCGGCACGGTCGCTTTCTCGATACCTGGGTCTATAAGAACTCCACTTGGGTCTGTATCGCGGCCCAGGCAACCCCGATCCTCCACGAAACGCGATGACCATCGTCGGCCCCGCGTAAGCCCTTCCGCATCGCCTAAGAGCGCATAGCAACAGATACTTGTCTTGATCCAACATCCTCATTACATTGCGGGCAGGGAGTTCCATCGGGATCATGCGACTGACAGCAATGCTGTTCCTCTGCCTCTGCGCCGCCGTACCCGGCGCTCTTGCACAGACCGACTCCGACGCGGCGACGCAATCGAAGATCGTCGCTCTCGAACAACTTTGGAATCAGGCCTACAAATCCGGCGACACCAAGGCCCTGGAATCTATCCTCGACGACACCATCGTGCTTGTGAATGATGACGGATCCGTACAGAGCAAGGCGGAGTTCCTCGCTAGCGTCAAGTCCTCGACCCCGCAACCGACGGCGCAGCAACAGCAGGTATCGCCTGAATCCATCAGCGTTCACGTCCACGGCTCGGTTGCCATCGCCATGGGCGTCATGCGCGTAAAGGGCGTGGAAGGCGGCAAACCCTACACGCGCCGCGAACGCTTCGTCGACACCTGGCTCCTCAAACGCGGCAACTGGGTCTGCATCGGTACCGACGCGACTCCGGTGCTGCACTGATCGGGGAACCTAGGCTGCTTAACGCCCTTCGTATCTCTCCGCCTTCACGCGTTCCGAACGACCTGCATCTCTAGCCCTCAAACTACCCCGCCAGTTAAGATCCTCTTCATATGCTTGAGATCCGCCCTGCCACCATCGACGATGTATCGCTCCTCTGCACCATGATCCGCGAACTCGCGGAATTCGAACACGAACTCGATTCCGTGACGATGCGCGAAGAAGATCTTGCGCGCGACGGCTTCGGAGAGCATCCAAAGTTTCGCGCCCTCATCGCCGAGTGGAATACCCAGCCCGCCGGATACGCGGTAATCTTTGACTACTACTCGACCTGGGGTGGCCGCGGATTGTTCCTCGAAGATCTCTTTGTCCGCGAAGCCTTTCGCAAGCGTGGCATCGGAAAAGCGCTGATGGCGGCCGTCGCACGCATCGCCCGGGACGAACAATGCTACGGGATACACTGGGAAGTACTCGATTGGAACCAGCAGGCAATCGATGTCTATCAGACGTTGGGCGCAAGCTTTCGCGATCAATGGCGCCCTGTGTTCTTAACGGGGGAAGCGCTGCGTCAGTTGGCGGAAAACTCAAAGTGAAAGCAAAACGTAACGATCCTGCCTCTCCGACTCGATTGTTTGCCACCCAGTCGGCCTGGTCAGCATGGCTCGAAACGAATCACGAAAGTTCTTCCGGAATTTGGCTGCGCCTCGCCAAGAAAGGCTCGAGCTTGCGGTCTGTAACGTACCTCGAAGCTTTGGATGTCGCTCTGTGTTACGGCTGGATTGATGGTCAGAAGCGTGCCGAGAGCGAAGACGCGTGGTTGCAGCGATTTCTTCCCCGTTCTGCGCGAAGCGTCTGGTCGAAGATCAATCGCGAGAAAGCACTCGCCTTGATCGCAAACCGAAAAATGAAGCCGGCCGGTCATCTAGCGATCGATGCAGCCAAGAAGAGCGGAACCTGGGACGCCGCTTATGATTCGCCCAAGTCGGCATCAGTTCCCGAAGATTTTCAGCGAGCCTTGGATGCGAGTCCGCGAGCACACGAATTCTTTCGCTCACTGGACGGCGCCAACCGTTACGCACTGCTCTTTCGCATCCAAACGGTGAAGAGAGCAGAAACGAAGGCACGAAAAATCCGCGAGTTTGTCGAAATGCTGGAAAGACGAGAGAAAATTCACGAGCCACGCCTTTCTCGGGCAAAGTCAAAATAAGAATGCCATCCATCAAAATCATTGGAGCCGGGCTTGCCGGCTCGGAAGCCGCCTGGCAGTGCGCCCGCCGCGAATTAGACGTCGAATTATTCGAGATGCGTCCAGTTCGTTCGACCCCAGCGCACCAGACCGCCGATTTCGCCGAACTCGTCTGCTCGAATTCCCTGAAGTCCGACAGCGAGAACACCGCGCCCTGGCTGCTCAAGGAAGAAATGCGCCGCGCCGGCTCCATGCTCCTGCAGATCGCCCGCGACTGCTCGGTCCCCGCGGGACACGCGCTCGCCGTCGACCGCATCGTATTCGCGGCAAAAGTCACCGAAGCGATTTCCCGCGAGCCGCGCATCACCATCCGCCGCGAAGAAGTTTCTGCCATCGACGAGAACGCTGGTCTCACCATCATCGCCACCGGGCCGCTGACTTCCGAGTCACTGGCTGCCGAAATTGCACGCCTGAGCGCTCCATCCTCTGAGCCATCCGACTCGCCCGCCGCGCACAATCCGCACTTGTATTTCTACGATTCGATCAGCCCCATCGTCGAAGCCGACTCGATCGATATGTCCCGCGTCTACATGGCCGCCCGCTATGACAAAGGTTCGGCCGACTACATCAATTGCCCGATGACGCCAGACGAATACGGCAACTTCCTCGATGCGCTGATAGCTGCACAATCTGTCGAAGAACGCGATTGGGAAAAGTTGAACTACTTCGAAGGCTGTCTGCCTATCGAAGAGATCGCGCGCCGCGGTCGCGATACGCTACGCTTCGGCCCGATGAAGCCGGTCGGACTGAAAGATCCACGCACCGGCAAAATGCCCTATGCCGTCGTGCAATTGCGCCAGGAAAATTTGCGTGCGGATTCCTATAACCTAGTTGGATTCCAAAATCATTTGAAGTTCGGCGAACAAGCCCGCGTGCTGCGCCTCATTCCCGGTCTCGAGAACGCACGTTTCCTGCGCTACGGTCAGATTCACCGCAATACCTACATCAACGCGCCCACACTGCTGCAGCCAACCTTGCAGATGAAATCGCATCCCAATGTTTTCTTCGCCGGCCAGATATGCGGCGTTGAAGGCTACGTCGAGTCGATTGCCACTGGACTGTTAGCCGGAATTCATGCCGCGGGACTCGCGCTAGGCACGCCGCTGCGACCCGCGCCCCGCGCCTCGGCCTTCGGTTCGCTCACCCATTATGTAACCCAGGCAGATCCCAGGAACTTTCAACCCGCCAACATCACCTTCGATCTCCTGCCCGCGCTTGACCGCAAGATTCGCGACCGCAAAGAGCGCCATCGCGCCCAGTGTGAGCTCGCGCTGAAAGAATTCGATGCCTGGCAAGTGCCCTCACGTTAGATATCGGCCACGCTTCAAAAACAGTTCCACCCTCATCATTTGTCATTCCGACCGAAGGGAAGAATCCGCTTCCCCCCGACCAATTTTCCTGCAACAAAGCCCCAGCCTATTACGTATCTAACCCTGAGCGATTCCGGGGATGACCTTCTCCATTGGCCCCCGTCCAACAGACTGTCATGACGTTACGGGACCTCGTTTTCGACGTGCTCCGGACCTTGTGGGCCCACAAATTGCGAGCATTTCTCACCATGTTTGGCATCGCGTGGGGCATTGTCTCGATCGTCCTCATGGTCGCGGCTGGCGAGGGCTTGCGCAAAGGCCAGGAAGATCAGGCTCGAAATCTCGGCAAAGACGTGATGATTGTCTTTCACGGCCGCACCAGCCTGCAGGCTGGCGGCACGCATGCCGGGCGCATCGTGCATTGGGAAGATGACGATGTTCCCGTGGTGCAGGCGGAATCGCCCGACTGCGAATACGCGATCCCCGAACTCGAGCAAGACACCGTCCGCACTCACTCCAACTACAACAACGCAGCCTTTACCGTCACCGGATCCTATCCGCCCTTTGGCTACATCCGCAGCCTCGATGTCGGTGCCGGACGCTTCTATGACTGGGACGACATGCGTGAAGCCCGCCGCGTCGCTTTCCTCGGTTCCGATGCTGCCAAGCAATTGTTCCCCGGCCGCAATCCCGTCGGCGAAAACATCTATCTGAACGATTTTCCCTACGTCGTGATCGGTGTCATGGCGACGAAGAAGCAGGACTCCAGTTACGACGGATGGGACGTGAACAAAGTCTTCCTTCCTTTCGCCGCGATGCGCCGCGACTTTCCGGACAAACCTCCCGGCACTGATTCCACTTTCGATCAATTGTTAGTCACGCCGAAATCGGTCGAGCAGCACGAGGCCTGCAAACACGAGGTGCGCGTCGCGCTGGCCCGTATGCACCGCTACGATCCGCGCGACAAAGAAGCTTGTCCCATCTGGGACACGGTGCAGGAGGCGCAAGCCTTCAAGACTATGACCGATGGGATGAAGTTTTTTCTGGGCGCCGTAGGGATCGTCACGCTGCTGCTCGGCGGCATCGGAGTCATGAACGTTATGCTCGTCGCCGTTCGCGAGCGCACCCGGGAGATTGGCGTCCGTAAAGCCATCGGGGCTCCTGCGGGCACGATTCTCCGCCAATTTTTCATCGAAGCTCTGATCATCGCGCTATTGAGCGGAGGCATCGGCCTCGGCGTCGCCTTCGGATTTTGCGCGCTGGTCAATATGCTCCCCATGCCGGACTTTTTCGCGGGACTGATCCCCAGTTGGAGCTCGGGCCTGATTGCGGCCGGGCTCCTGGGAGCGATCGCAGTAGGCGCCGCGCTATATCCCGCGCGCAGAGCCGCCTCCATCGATCCGATCGAAGCCCTCCGCTACGAGGCCGGAGGATGAAATGAAGTAGAGGTTTCCTCTGTGCTCCCCTGTGTCCCCTGTGGCGAAAGATTTTGAAAATGCTCGAAGACTTGAAAGCAATGACTGAACGTCGACCGCAGGCAAACGACTAACGACGAGCGACCAACGACAAGCATGCTATTCGAAATCATTCTCGAAGCCTGGACCGCCCTCAAGCGGAATCTCACTCGCAGTTTCCTCACCATGCTTGGCATCGTGTGGGGCATCGCGACGGTGACGCTTCTCATCGCCTACGGCAGCAGCTTTCGCGCCGTTCTCGTCCATGGCTTTGACGCTTTCGGCAAAAGCGTCGTCATCTGCTGGCCGCAGCAAACCAGCGAGCAGCCCGGCGGACAGCGTGCCGGCAAGAAAGTTGTCCTTGAGCAAGCCGACCTTGATATGGTCAAGGCTACCGCTACACTCGTGAAACATGTTTGCCTCGAAACCGTTCGCCGCCCCGGCATCGCGTATGGCGACCGCATGGTCGGTACTGCCCCGGTTCGCGGAGTCTGTCCCGAGTACGGCGAAATGCGCAATGAAGTCCCCTCCGAAGGCCGCTGGATTAACGCCGAAGATGAACTCGAACGACGCCGCGTGATTTTCCTCGGCGGACGCTTGAAAGAAGAGCTCTTCAGCGGACGCCCCGCCGTCGGCGAAACCGTGCAAGTCTCCGGGGTCCGCTTTACCGTCATCGGCGTAATGGCCCGCAAGATCCAGCTCAGCAACTATTTTTCCAGTGACGACGAATCTTCCTGGATTCCATACTCCGCCGCGGGGGATTTGTGGAATACGCGTTACGCCGCCGTCATGCTCTTCGAGCCCATCGCTCCGCAATTCGAAAAGAAAGCGATGGCGCAGGTGCTGGCCGCGGTGGCCACGCGACAGAATTTTTCGCCGACCGATCCCAAAGCTTTCCAGATGTTCGGACGCGACGAATTCCGCCCGGTCATTGACGCGCTGACGATCGGCCTCCAGGTTCTGCTGACTTTCATCGGCACGCTCACTCTCGGCATTGGTGGCGTCGGCGTGATGAACATCATGCTGGTTTCCGTCGACGAGCGCATCCGCGAGATCGGCCTTCGCCGCGCGTTAGGAGCGCGCAAGCGGCACATCAAACTTCAATTCCTCGCGGAAACATTGCTGATCATGATGCTCGGCGGCGCCATCGGCGTCATCCTCTCCTACATCATCGCTTGGTCCGTCGGCACGCTCCCCATGATGGGCCCGCTTTTCGAAGACGACTCCGGCCAGGGCGACATTCATCTCCGCATCTCGATGATGACGGTCTTGCTCTCGTCCGCAGTCTTACTCGTAGTCGGCGTTTTCAGCGGCCTGGTCCCAGCTATGCGCGCCTCGAAACTGGATCCTGTAGAAGCTCTTCGTTACGAGTAAGAAGCGGGTGCCTCACCCGTGCCTCCGCGCCTTTTTGCGGAGACACGGTGGGGACTTTGACTGTCCTGTCGGGATTTCGATTTCTGTCCCACAATTCAATTTGCTCCACATCCCGCATTCGCAGTACCTTCTCCTGAGAGTTAAGAGGTGAACTTTGCCGATCTCTGCCGTAGACACGATCGCGCTCGCTTTCCAGCACACCAAGCGACAGCTCATTCAGCCCTTCCGGTTCTGGCAATGGACGCGCCTCGCATTCGTCGGCCTGCTCGCCGGTGAAATGGGTTCTGGAGGCAGTTTCAATTTCCCCACGAACTTCAAAGTTCCGCAGCCCGCTGGACCCTCCCGCCATTTTGTCGCTCAGTCCCTACCGCACATCGATCCCGCGATCCTCGGCTCTCTCATCGCAGTCCTCGTTGTAACCGGACTTGTCTTCATCCTCGTGATGACTTACATCAGCAGCGTTATGCGCTTCATCCTGTTCGATAGCGTGTTGGCCAAAGAATGCCACATCCGCGAGTCTTGGTCCCACCGCCAGGGTCCCGGCTGGAACTATTTCCTCTGGCATTTGGGGTACCTGTTTATCACCCTGGGGTGCGCGATTGTGCTTCTTGGCATTCCTGCTGCCTTCGCGTTCGGCATGGGATGGTTCAATTCCCCGCGCGAGCACCTTCTGCCTCTGGTTCTCACTGGGATTGTTGTCTTCTTCGTATTCTTCGCGTTCATGATCGCGGCGGCTGTGGTGCAGGTGTTCACCAAGGATTTCGTCATCCCGCAGATGGCGCTCGAAAATATCGGCCCAATCGAGGGCTGGCGCCGCCTCTGGACGATGATTCAACTCGAAAAAACTGGCTACGCTATTTACGTCGGGATGAAGATCGTGCTGGCGATCGGAGCGGGCATTGTCATCGGCATCGCATCGATCATCGTTGTCCTGATCATCGCCGTGCCTGTTGGGGGAGTCGTGATTGCGGCCGTCTACGCAGGAAAGACTTCCGGCCTTACGTGGAATGTTTTCACGATCACCGCAGCCGTCGTTGTCGGTTCCATCATAATCGCAATTTTCCTCTACGTGATCGCCCTCATCTCAGTACCGGCGATCGTTTTCTTCCCGGCGTACTCGATCTACTTCTTCGCCCCTCGCTATCGCCCGCTGAGCCTGGTCCTATATCCACCCCCGCCGGGATTTTCTCCGCCTCCGGACCTGCCGCCACCGGATCCATCGCCACAACTGGCATGAGAGAGTGCTGACAACTGGATAAATGTCATTCCGGATCGGAAAGCGCCATCAGCTCTGGAAAAGCGTCATCCCGACCGGAGCCGCATTTCAGGCGAAGGGAGGGATCTCGCGCGGAGCTTCCGAGCAGACTGAGCGCACCTTCGGTGGCCTTACGGCTCTGTCTTCATCATCGAAAAGCGCCATCAGCTCTGGAAAAGTGTCATCCCGACCGGAGCCGCATTTCAGGCGAAGGGAGGGATCTCGCGCGGAGCTTCCGAGCTCACCTTCGGCGGCCTTACGGCTCCGTCTTCATCCGGACGCCCTTCCCAGGTGGCCACGAGAACCTCCGTCCGATGATGCATTTCACAATCAAGTGGTCCGTCGAGCGCGTAGCGCCCCATCCCACGCCAAAGTTGAATTCCCACTGCGGCCCGAAGTCCACATCGATGGTCGGAAAGAATTGCTGCTGCTGATCTCGCATCGGCAGAAATCCCGTGATCGGCCCATCCGATCCGTAATACTCCAGTCCGCCGGCAATCTTCTTGGTGAAGTTGTAACTGAACTTCACGTTGGGAGAGAACACCACACCCTGGTTTACGCTCGGTCCGTGAAACGACCGGTCCAGCGTTGGATTAAACGAGAAATACCAGAGACCAATCGTTTTATCGACGATCGGGCGAATTTCCCACGTCCACGTATCCGGCGAGAACGCAGCCCGCTGGTAGCCGATCTCGTTCGAGATGCTCACTCCCACCGGCCAGTGCCAGCTCTCAGGCACGCGCACGCGCGGACGAATGTGATCCCCCACCCACTGCCACCCGCTATCCGGCTGAATGCTGGTAAACACGTAGAAGCCAACTTCCGCCCAGTCGTTCACGCCCTGCGTGATCTCGAGCGTTTCGTGCTCCGCGTGGTTCGTCGGAAGCATGCCGTCGACCACCGTCTTGCTGCCTTCCACGGTGAAGTTCGAATGAATCTCGACCATCGTCGAGCGCGGCGCCACCGTCTCGGACCCGTACACCTGGATTTCGTAATTATCTTGCGCGCATACGAACGGGGCGCATAGAGCGAATGCAGCCAAGAAAAAAACGGCGGGAACGACCGGTCGCGACGAGTCCATGATGAGCAGCCGCACTTCGTGCGACCGCATTCCATCATGTCATCGCAGAGACCTTGCTGCAATCTCTCTCGCCCGTTTTCATTTCGAGTAAAGCGAGAAATCTGCTGGCCTCGTACAGATTTTTCGACAGGGAACTCCGTTGATCGTCCAGGTGTCTGATCCTCCAGACACGCGCGTGCCCGAGAGGAGCAACACTCATGGCTTTCTCAATGGCAGGCGGTGGTCCGTCTGGACCGCAAATCAATGTCACTCCACTGATCGACGTCTTGCTGACGCTGATCATCATGTTCATGCTCGTCGTCGCAATGGATCCGGAGCTCGGAGAAAAGGCGCAAATCCCGCAGCCTCCGAAAGACGCCAAGTCCGAGTCCGGGGTCGAGCGAACTGTAGTGATCCAGGTATTCTGGACCGCAAAAGATCAGCCCCCCACGGTGAAGATCAACCAGGAAGATGTGCGCTGGGACAATCTCGAGACTCGTCTCGCACAGATTTACTTAACGCGGGCGGAAAAGGTAGCCTTCGTGCGCGCCGATGCCGACGTGGACTTTCAGTCTGTGGCCGACGTGATCGACGTGGCCCATCATGCAGGAGTACAGCGGCTCGGACTTCTGACAAAGGATCAGGTGCTAGCCACGGATTAAAAAGGTTGGCATCGCCACATTCGCAGGAGCCCTATCAAATCATAGAGCCCCGGACGCATTCGTCCGGGGCCCTCCATCCGCAAGAATCCGTGCGCATCCGTGAAGCTACGCAGCCCGCCCCATTTGCGGCTGAGCACAGTGCGCGCAACGCCGAGCGTCGATCGGAATCTCGCTCAGGCACTCGCTGCACTTCTTCGTCGTCGGATCGGCCGGCGCCGGATCTTTCCGCATCCGTGCCACCAGTGCGTTAACCGGCGTGACCACGAAGAAGTAAATCGCCGCTGCAATCAACAGGAATGAAACGCAGGCATTCACGAAATGGCCGATAGGAAAAAGAGTCGACCCAACCGTGAAGTGGAGCGCCGAAAAATCAGGCTTACCCACAACCGCTGCGATCAGCGGCGTCAACAAGTCCGTAGTCAACGCTGTGACCACGCCGCCAAAAGCAGCGCCAATCACCACGCCAACCGCCATATCCACAACATTTCCACGCA
This sequence comes from uncultured Acidobacteriota bacterium, assembly GCA_963700225.1. GTDB lineage: Bacteria > Acidobacteriota > Terriglobia > Terriglobales > Acidobacteriaceae > Sulfotelmatobacter. The sequence continues at coordinate 954,552 of CAVOWU010000002.1, read as the reverse complement.
GGATGAATTTCTTGAATCCGTCGAGCATAACGTAGCCCCTCCGAAATTGAAAGTGCGTGCAAATGTAAGGCAGGGAGGCTGCGAGGTCAAGCCACTTCGCGCATTTGGAATAGGACCAACGCGCAGAAAGACAACCTCCGAAATGGCGGTTGCAGGCGGCGATTGAAGCAAGAAGGCAGAAGAAAAAACGCGGAGGGAAAAAAGGTCGAAGGAAAGAGGTGGAGGAACGGGGCTTCAGCCCCGCGTTAAGATCTTCGTCAATAGGGCTTTAGCCCCATGCTGCCACTTCAGATCCGCATCGGCATCACGATATACCGATACTTGTAATCATCCCCTTCAGCCGGACGCAGCTGGCCCGCCGACTGCGAATCCTTCAGCTCCAGCCTCACTTCGCTCGTCCCTGCGGCCTTGAGGAATTCGACCAGGTATTGAGCGTTGAAGCCAATCGTCAACGGCTCCCCCGTGTACGGAGCTTCCAGCGAGTCTTCCGACTCGCCCGCTTCTGTCGACGATGCAGAAATCTTCACTTCACCCTTTTCCAGCCGCAGCCGAACCGCTCGTGAGCGCTCGTCCGCGAACTGCGCGACTCGCAGGATTGCGGAATTTAATTCGTCGGCGTTCAGAGGAATGATCTTGCTGTTGTCCTTGGGCAGCACAGCTTCAAAGTTCGGGAATTGCCCCGTCAGTTGCCGCGAAGTCAGCAGCCGCGAACCGATGCGGAAGAACAAAGTCGACTCATCCTTGGCAAATTCGATCGTGTCCGCGTCGGTCGAATCGAGCAGCGATTTCAACTCGTCCATCGCCTTCTTCGGAACCAGCGTCTTCATCTCGCCCGAAACGCCATCGAATTTCCCGCCGCTCCGCTCACAGTGCGCCAGCCTATGCCCATCCGTCGCCACCATCGTGATCGACTCCGGCTTCAGCAGCATCAGGGCGCCGTTCAGCGTGTAGCGCGACTCCTCATTCGAAATCGCAAATCCCGTCCGCGCGATCAGCCCGCGCAAAACCTGTGCGGGAATCGTGATCGCTCCCGCCGTGGGAAACGCCGGAAGGCTCGGGAAATTCGACTTCGCCATCCCGACCATCTTCGTATTCGAACGCCCGCAGCGAATGCTGACCCAGTGATTCTCCAGCAGTTTGATCGTGATGTCCGCATCCGGCAGCAGCTTCACGTAGTCGTGCAGCTTGCGCGCCGGAATCGTACACGATCCTTCCTTCTTCACTTTCGCATTGCAGGATGTGCGCAGGCTCAGGTCGAGATCGGTCGCCGTCAGCGACAAACGGTCTCCCGCTGCCTCAAATAGATAATTGGAAAGGATTGGAATTGTGGTCTTGCGTTCGACCACGCCTTGCGTAGCGGTCAGTTCACGCAGCAATTCGAATTTGCTGACCGTGATCTCCATCGTTCCAGCGGCAACGGCGGCTTCCACCGGCATAAATCCGTCTCCCCGAAAGTGCGACTTGCCGTGCTACTTCTAGTACTACCCTTATATCAAATGCAAAACCTATAAAACCAGCAGTAACAGTAGGTGCTGCGGAGAAGTGGAAATCTCGAACAACTCGCCTGTTGTCACCGGCTTCCCGCTGCACCCTTGATGTTAGAAATCGGTCCCATTCACTTCGGAGCTCCTACTGTAACTTGCCCCTGATTCCGATTCCTGCCGTGCCTTGCACAACTTCCACATCTCATTCACAGCCGCGTACGAGGAAGACTGTATTGAAAAGTGGAAAACGCCATCGCGGGCGCGATTCATCCGCCTAATTGCTCAGTCAATTTATTGATGAGCCTGTTCAAATCCTTATCGTTCTTGCGAACCTCTTCAATCTTCTCGACGGAGTGCAGCACGGTCGTGTGATGCTTGCCGCCGAACTGACGTCCGATCTCAGGAAGCGACGCTTCTGTCAGATGTTTCGCCAGATACATCGCTATCTGGCGCGGGTACACGATCGCGCGCGAATTATTTTTCGCCTTGATCTCCACAAGCCGCAGCCCGAACTGTTCCGCCACCATCTTCTGGATCGATTCGATCGTGACCTTGCGCGCCTGCGAGTCGATGAAGTTCTTCAGCACCTGCTGCGCATAGGGAAGCGTGATCTCGGCGCCGATCAATGACGAGTGCGCGACCAGCCGGATCAGCGCGCCTTCTAACTCGCGCACGTTCGACCGGATGTTCGACGCTACGTACAGCGCAACATCGGTCGGCAGCGTCACTTTCTCCTGCTCTGCCTTTTTCTGCAGAATCGCGACCTTCGTCTCCAGGTCCGGGGGCTGGATGTCCGCAATCAATCCCCACTCGAACCGGCTGCGCAGACGGTCTTCGATCTCCGCCAATTCCTTCGGCGAACGATCGCTGGCGATGACGATCTGCTTCATCGACTCATGCAACGCATTGAACGTATGGAAGAACTCTTCCTGCGTCCGTTCCTTCCCCGCCAGGAACTGGATGTCATCGATGAGCAGCACGTCCACGCCGCGGAACTTGTCGCGGAAGCTGGTCATCTTGTCGTAGCGCAGCGAGTTGATCATGTCGTTCGTGAACTTCTCGCTCGATACGTAGCAGATGGCTGCCTGTGGCATCCGACGTTTGATCTCGTGCCCAATGGCCTGCATCAAGTGCGTCTTGCCCATGCCGACGCCGCCGTACAGGAACAGTGGGTTGTAGGCCTTCGAAGGGCGCTCCGCCACAGCCTGGCACGCCGCGTGGGCAAATTGGTTCCCGCTGCCGATGACGAACGCGTCAAACGTGTAGCGCGGATTCAACTGCGCCGCGCCGTCCCAGTCGAACCGCGACTGCGATGGAGCCGCAGTTACCGGAGCTGCCGAGAGTCCGCCGTCATGACGCATCGGCGTTGCCGCCGGGTCATCCTCGGGCGTCACAAACTTCACATCATTGAACCCGAGGCCCAGGACATCGATTGCTTCTTGAATGAGATCTGCATACTTGTCGCCGGCGTGGCGAAATTCGACAGTCGGAACCCGGACGAACAGGATTCCGCCGCTCGAGTGGCTGTACCGCGTGGGCTTCAGCCACGTGTCGTATGAGTGCCGATTGATTTTCTTTTCCAGCGCGTCGAGAATTCGTGCCCACGGATTGGGGGAGAGTGTTGTGCTTGGAGCTGACATATATGAAATATTTTCACCACGCAGCGCCCTGGCGGCTGGAAAGAGCGCCTGTCTAAAACTGCCGTTTTATGGAAAGCTGGAACCGTTAATTTTACTGCGGAATGCGCCTGTTTTCTGTTGCGCTGCTGCTAACTACAAAACGAAGTCAAAAAGCAGGACCAGTCCGGCATACTAGCACAAAAATTTTCGCAATGTGGAAATCTTCTGGCTGGATTTTTTTCGTGATGTTCATTCATCTACCCAATCCATCACGCTGTCAAGTACCGTGCATATAACTGCCGCAAAGAGTGTGCAGAAATTTGAGTCGCGCACAAAACTTCTGCGAAATTCTCATACGGAAAAATTTCTCTGCGCCCGCATTTGAAAACCAGGTTTGAAAACTAGATTTCAAAATGTGGCGACAGCCGCCCTCGGCTGTCGGTCGACCGCCAGCTCGACGTCTTTTCGCTTCCGTATCAGACTACGCCTTCGAGCGTTCGATAAGTAGGATTGAAATCACACTGCCCTTTCTTGCGCCTTACCCGCAGCCCCGTTTGAAGGCAGCGCGTTCTTCTCCTAACCTCCTTGACAGCGTGACTGCAGATTCGCCAAGCTACCCGGAAAGTCGCCACGCCGTGGGAGAGCGGCTCTTCAAGGGCCGCGAACCCGGGATGACGAACTCCGGGCTTTAGCCCCGGTCCCGTGCTCGTCGTTTGGCGCGAACCCTCCTGCTGATTTATACTTTCAGTTTGTCCTAAGACCGTCCAACTAGTCAGGAGCAGCTACTTTTCATGCCCAAGCGTACATTCCAACCCAACCGGCGCAAGCGATCCAAGAAGCACGGATTTCGCACGCGCATGAAGACCCAGGGCGGCCAGAAGGTGTTATCCCGCCGCCGCGCCAAGGGGCGCAAGCGGGTCTCCGTAAAACCTGGTTTTAGAGAATAGGGTTTAAGAGAGAATTTAAGAAGCCCGGAATCGTCCATGTGGGGCGGACGGTCTTGTCCGCCGACCCGTGAGTCATGCAGAAATTTAGAGGCACCGTGACTGCCAGTGTGCCCGGAGAATCGAATCAGGATGTCGAGCCCTCGGCGAAGGCGAGGTTCCCCCGCACGGCTCGCCTCTTGCGTCATGCCGACTTCGAACGCGTCTACAAGCAGGGGCGCCGACATTTCTCGGCGTCCATGACGGTGTTCTATTGGCAGCGGCCCGAGCCGGGAACTGCCGGACCGAGACCGGTGATCGTCCCTGGGCTGCGCGTCGGATTCACCGTCGGCCGTGCGCTGGGAGGTGCAGTCCAGCGCAATCGCATCAAGCGCCGCCTGCGCGAAGCCGTGAGGCTGAGCCAGCCGTCGCATGGAACGAGCGCTGATGTCGTCATCAATCCGAAGAAGGTACTGCTGACCGTCGACTTTGAATCAGTGCTGAACGAAATCCGCCACGCATTCGTAGTCATAGGTCAGAAGCTGGCGTCGCCAGCGAAACCTGCTGCCGGAAGCAATCGACGTTAGCAACCGGACCGGCGCAGCTTGGGAAAGCTGCGCGGCCAGCGAAATGCGTTCCAGCCGCGAAGCGGCGAAAGAGGCCTCAACGAGGGAACTCGGTAGACCGCGCTGGCAACCGGGCACGCGATGATAAACATGCACAATCCAATCCAACGCGGAACGCTCCACCTGCTCCGGTTCTACAAGTGGGCGATTTCCCCAATGTTTCCACCCGCATGCCGCTACGTGCCGACATGCTCCGAATACGCAATGGAAGCTGTCGAGCGCTTCGGCGCATTCCGCGGCGGCCTAATGGCTCTGGCGAGACTTCTGCGCTGCCACCCCTTTGCAAAGGGTGGATACGACCCCGTGGTTCGACATCCGAGAATGGCAAACGACGAACGACAAACGACCCACGGCGGCCACCCATGCCGCCGCGCAATCTGAGGAACTCATAACACTTTGGCCGAATATCAAAATCCTCAACACGAGCCCGGCAGCGAACGCCGCCTGTTACTCATCTTCCTCGTCACCTTCGTCGTGATGTTGCTATTCCAGCCACTCCTGAAGAAATATCTGCCCACGTCCGCAGCTCCGGAAAAGCAGCCTGCACAGACTCAGCCCGCGCCATCCCCGACTGCCGCCGCGCTAGTCTCGCCAGCCCCTCCCGTTGCCGGAGCCTCCAAGCAGGCCGCGAAAGAGACCGAGACCGTCATCGAGAATGACCTCTACCGCATCACCTTCACGAATCGCGGCGCCGAAGTGAAGTCCTGGATCCTGAAAAAGTACGATAACGACTCCGAGACCGGTCCTCTCGATTTGGTCAATCCCGCGGCCGCAGCCCAATTCGGCCATCCGCTCTCCCTCTGGGCATATGACGAGGACCTTCGCGGCCGCCTCAGTTCCGCTCTCTACGTTTCGTCGCTCGAAGGCAACCAGACTGCACCGGCTACTATCACCTTCGAATACAACGACGACGTCCTCTCCGTCCGCAAGACCTTCAGCTTCGATCACACTTACATCGTCAAAGTCGATGCCAGCGTCACCTTCAAAGGAAATAGCGCTCCGGCGCTCGTTGCCTGGCCCTCCGGTTTTGGTGACCAGACCACACCTGCTTTCTACGCTGCCGGGCTGATCGACTATCAATACAACAAGAACATCGAACGCCTCGCGATCAAGAAGATCAGCGGCGGCGGCACCATTCCCGGCCCGTTCCACTGGGCCGGCCCCACAGACCAGTATTTCGCCGCCGTCTTCATTCCCGACGATCCCGCTTCTGCCTCATTGGTGACCCTGCGCAACACGCTGTCCATCCCGCGCGACTCGCAGAAGGATCAGAAGGAAAGAACCAACGTCGAAGTGCTGGGTGCTGCCGTCGGCAACGTGCACGGCCCCACCTCGCAGCGCGTCTTCGTCGGCCCCAAAGAACTCGAAGTCCTGCAACAGATTCCTGTGCCCGGAGTTTCCGGCGCCGACAACGATCTCAACGGCCTCGTCGATTTCGGCTGGTGGGGCATCATCGCCAAGCCGCTCTTCCTCTGGCTCAAGTGGACCTATCATCACGTGGTCCCGAACTGGGGATGGGCGATTGTCATCCAGACCCTGATCATCAGCTTGCTGCTGCTGCCGCTGCGTGTCACGCAGATGAAGTCCATGCTGAAGATGCAGCGCGTCGCACCGCAGATCAAATCGATCCAGGAGAAATACAAGAAGTACAGCCTGCGCGATCCGCGCAAGGCGGCGATGAACGAAGAGATCAGCGCGCTCTACAAAAGGGAAGGCGTCAATCCCGCCGGCGGCTGCCTGCCGATGTTGATCCAGATGCCCTTTCTGTTCGCGTATTACCGGATGCTCGGCACGGCGCTCGATCTGCGCCACGCCCACTGGCTCTGGATCCACGATTTGTCCGCCGCCGATCCCATCTATGTGCTGCCGATCCTGATGGTCATCAGCAGCCTGGTCACGCAGCGCATGACGCCGCAAGCGGGCATGGATCCGCAACAGCAAAAAATGATGAACGTGATGATGCCGCTGATGATGGGCTTCATCTTCTTCCGCCTGCAGGCCGGACTGAACCTGTATTACGCTGTAGTCAATGTGATTTCGATTGCGCAGCAGGCCGTCATGAACCGCACCTCGCTCGGTCGCGAAATGCGCGAGATGCTGGCCAAGCGCGCCCGCAAGAAAGACAAGTGAGCTGTCGGCTCTCAGCTTTCAGCCACGATAATGTGGAGAGAGCAATGCTCACATCGGCAAGGTGGAAGGGCGGCGCTTGAGTGCCGCGTCCGGGCGATCAAAAGGATTTGGGGTTTTAGCCCCCGAGGGTCCGAATAGCGCTCCGTTTTAAGATTTTCGCAACACGATCTCATACTCCACATCAGCCCAGCTCAAAAGCTGACGGCTGATAGTTGAAAGCTGAATCTATGTCCATTCCCGACAAAGTCGCCGCCGCTAACAAGATCAACGGATTCCTCCAGGCCGTCGTCAATCACGGTGGCCTTCGCTTGAAATACCGCATCATTGTCGACCCTCCACTGCCCGAGAATCGCGATTGGGAGAAGCCCGAAATTCTCGTCGATTTCTCCGGCCCCGACTCCGCTCTTCTCCTCGATCGTGGCGGAGAGCTTCTCCGCGCCCTCGAACTCCTCGCTCTGGAAATGCTGCGCCTGCCTTCCGGAGAGCACGAGAAGATTTCGTTCGACTGCCAGAATCACCGTTCGCTCCGCATCCAGGAACTCCGCACCGCGGCCTCGGTTGCCGCCGACAAGGTGCGCCAGACGGGAACTCCTTATACCTTTAGCCCGATGTCGTCGCGCGAGCGCCGCATCGTCCACCTCGCTCTCCGTGAGGAAGCCGATCTGCACACCGAGAGCGAAGGCGAAGGCATGCGCCGCTGCTTGGTTGTCTATCCTAAGGATCAGAAACCTGCCGGTCGTCCCGCTTCCAACACGCTGCCGTAGAGAGCTGGGGAGAAGTCTGGATGCGATTTGGAGGTTTGGAGCGGCTGCCCAATCCAGCTCTTTCCATCCACAAACCTACGCGCATCCTCGATTAGATCCTCCCCCCATGCACAGAAGGCGACAGATTCAACCGATCTTTCCCACTATTACCATCCGGATTCTCTTTCGGCCACACGAAATTGAGAAACTCTATCCTTCCCACTTTGCGGCCTGTGGCCTCCCTGGATGTATAGCCAGGTCCCATTCGACCACTCAATCGTCCCACCTGTTAACCAAATAGATTCCTATCGAAGTTGATTCGTCTCGGAAGGGAAAAGGAGAAGGGCGGCCGCAAGGCCGCCCTCTGACAACCAACCAATATTCACAAAGCCTAGCAACAGCCAACCTTTAGCTTCGCCCCTGCTTATCGTCCCGCTGCCGCTCCCGCCGCAGCCGGTGTCGCGTTCTTCATGCTCTCGATCTTCCCAAGCACGTTCTCGATGCTGGCTCCCGTATCCGTGCAGCCGTCCACATACGGATGCCGCGTGCCATCGGCGTGCAGAACCAGAATCTTGATGTCGGCGTTGGCCTTCTTCGCCATATAGGGCAAATGATGGCGGTCATTCCGGGTCAATGACGCACCCAGCACCACCAGGTCAAACTTGGATTTCTTCAGTGCCTCGTCGATCCCCTTGCGCCCCAGGGCCTTCTGGACCGTGTGCCCGGCCTTTTCGATTGCAGCCGCCTGGTTTGCCAAAACGTCCTCATCGCCTTCGCCATAAAGAATAGTAAGTTTTGCTTTTGCCATTCGATCCGTCCTCGCTTGGTACCCGACGCACCGGCACCTGCAAACGACGGTAGCAACCGCCCCGCCCCCAAGAAACGTCACCGAAGACCCATGACGAAGGAGACTAACCAAACGTGCCATTGCGCCCGCCGTCGTCGTCAGTCAGGGAAATGAACTGTAGCTCCCCGAATCGCGTCATCCCGACCGCAGCCGCCTTTCGGGCCAAGGGCGGGATCCTGCGCGCAGCCCCGCGGACTCCCGTATAGTTCGGCACGACTTCGCCAAACGAAACAACCGCTAAACCCCTTCCCCTAAAAGCCCTTCCGGCGCTACACTTCTGCGCGGAGGCTTTCCAACCCCATGTCCGCCACAATCGTCTGGAGAGCTGTACTCGTATCGTTATTGTTGGCACCCTGCCTGGTCGCGCAGTCTGGCTCTGCTGCGACTTCCACCACCAGTTGCAATCTCGACGATGGACGCCAGGTTTATGTTCGTTACATTGCTGTCCCCAACAACAAAGAAAAGATTGCGAACGGCAAGCCGTGGACTCCCGGCGGCACGCCCATGACGTTGTTCACCGAGGCACAACTTTCATTCGGCAGTTCTCTGATTCCCGTCGGCGCCTACTCGGTCTATCCCATCCCCGCGCGCGGGAACTGGACACTAGCTGTAAATAAGAACGTCACTCCCGGCGCAGCCTACGACGAAAAGCAGGACATCGCCCGTGCCCCCATGGAATCCGCCCAGGTCGATCAGCCTTCCGAAGCGCTCGAGGTAGCCTTCGCTCACGTCGGAGCGCGCTGCACTCTGCGCATCTATATCGGCAAGACGGCATCCTTCGCCGACTTCACCGCGAAGTGACCGCGTTTTTTCGGGCGTGAGTCCGCAGCAGTCATTCTGAGCTGCGCGAAAAATCTCGCGATCGTGGCACGCTACTCAGTGCGCGTGAATAACCAACAGTAGTATTTTCCCGTACGCCTCTGTGCCCTCTGTGGTGAGAACCTATCTGTCCCGTGCGACAATTCCGCATGCGTATCGTCCTGCTGCTCGCTCTCGTCTCAGCCGCCGTAGCGCAATCCGCGCTGATGCAGTCGTCCCACACAACCGGAAGCTTCCGCGGCATTAGCGTCGTCTCGCGCAACATCGCATGGGCCAGCGGCACGCACGGCACTTACCTTCGCACCACCAGCGCCGGCCTCACCTGGACTCCCGCTCAAGTCCCCGGCGCAGCCACGCTCGACTTCCGCGCCGTTGTTGCTTTCTCCGCCGACGAAGCTTTCCTCATGTCCGCCGGACCGGGCGACCAATCCCGCATCTATCACACGATCGATTCCGGGAAGCATTGGCAGCTCCAATTCACCAACACAAATCTCAAGGGGTTTTTCGACTCGATGGCCTTCTGGGATCCGACACACGGCGTGGTCCTTGGCGATCCCATCCCGGACGAAACGGGCAAACTCAAATTCGAACTCCTGATCACCGACGACGGTCAGACCTGGCATCAAATCCCGCCCGGGAAACTCCCCGAAGCTCTCGAAGGTGAAGGCGCATTCGCCGCGAGCAACTCCTGCATTGCGATCTTCGATTCGTGGAAGAGCGGCGCTTCAGAGCCGCGTGAGGCGATGTGGAAGAGTGGCCCTTCAGGGCCACGTCAAGCGGCCAAGAACGACCGGGCTTCAGCCCCTGCCGACCCCAACATCTGGTTCGCCACCGGAGGCAAAGCTGCCCGCGTCTTCCACTCCCCCGACCGCGGCCAAACTTGGGAAGTCTTCAACACTCCCATCCTCCACGGCCCCGACTCCGCCGGCATATTCTCCATCGCTTTCCGCGACGCTCTCCACGGAGTCATCGCCGGAGGCGATTACAAACATCCCAAAGACGACGGTCCCAACTTGGCCCTCACCCACGACGGCGGCAAGACCTGGCAGCTTTCCTCCGTCCATCCACAAGCCTACTTCTCCGCCGTCGCCTACGATCGCAAAACGCGGAATCGAATTCTCTTGGTAGCCCAAGACTTTCTTCTCGACCTCCGCCTGCCCGCCAATCCCCGCCGCATCACCCCAAAGAAACAGCCAGACGCGGCCTTCAACGCGATCAGCTCGACTCCTCAAGGCGGAGCATTTGTCGTAGGAACAAAAGGCTTGATCGGACTCGTCCCCTAACTTATGTGGAAATAGGAACTATGTGGGGACAGCCGCCCTCGGCTGTCCGGACGAGCGACGGCTCGGCGGGCCTTTTGCTTGCATGGGCCAGCGGCCCTGGTTACCAAAGTCCCATCCCTTTCCTGTCCTTTCATTCCCTCTCCAAATTCCGCACCATATAGAGGATTAGAAATCTCTCATCTCCCCCAGATCGAGAACGCTCGTGAAAAACTTGTCTCTGGCCATCATCTTTTTCGCTGCGGTGTACGCCTCTGCCCAATCAGTGCCGGCAGCTTCAACGCCCGCTCTCGTGCCCACCCCCACCGTTTCTCGCACCACCAAGGCGATGCATTACCGCCTGCAAGGTGGATCGACCAAAGTCGATTTTCAGGGCACCGACTTGCTCCAACGCGCCACCGGTGAAGCCAAAGTCGAAGGCAAGAAGACCAACTTTGAAATCGAAGCCAAGTTCCAGGGCCTCGAAGACGCCACCAAGTTCGGTCTTGAATATCTGACCTACGTTCTCTGGGCGGTCTCACCCCAGGGACGCCCCGTCAACCTCGGTGAGCTTTCTCTCGACAAAAGCGGCAGCGCTCACGTGAAGGCTTACACCGACCTCCAGACCTTCGGCTTGATCGTCACCGCCGAGCCTTATTTCGCCGTGACCCAGCCCGGCAACATGGTCGTCATCGAGACCGCTTCGAGTGCGGCGGCTACGGAGAACATCGCCGCCACTTATGAACTCGTCACCCGCGGCACCTACTCTTCGACGAACTCTCATATTCAAGACGCAATCTTCGGGATCGACCGCAACACGCCGCTCGAATTGTTCGAAGCGCGCAACGCCGTGCGCATCGCGCACATCGCCGAAGCCGACAAGTACGCTGCCGCCATTCTTTCCAAGGCCGGTCAGCAACTGATGCACGCGGAAGAGATCTACCGCCAGAAGCAGAAAAAGGAAGCCATCGAAGCCGCCGCGAAAGAAGCAACCGAGACCGCCGAAGAAGCGCGCCTCATGGCGGTGAAGCAGAAAGCTGAAGTGGAAGCGCAAGCTGCAGCCGCCGCCCGTGAAGCCAAAGCTCGCGCCGATGCGGACGCCGAAGCCAAGCGCCGCGCCGACGCTGAGGCAGCTCGTGCTCAAGCCGAACAGGCCCGCCTGCAGGCCGAACAAGCTAAAGCGGAAGCGGAAAAGGCGAAAGCCGAAGCCCAGGCCGCCGCCGCGGAAGCCGCGCGGCAGAAAGAAGAGGCGGAGAAAGCCAAGGCCGAAGCTGTCGCCCAGCAGCAAGCTCTCGCCGCTGAAACCGATAAGGCTAAAGCCGCTGCCGTCCAATCCGAATATCTCCGCCAGCAAGCCGAGAAAGAAAAAACCGAACTTCGCGCCCGCCTCCTGCAGCAACTCAACTCGATCCTCGCCACGCGCGACTCCGCCCGCGGCCTGATCGCTAACATGTCGGATGTTCTGTTCCGCAGCGGCAGTTTCGAGCTTCTTCCCGGAGCCCGCGAGCGTCTAGCGAAGGTTTCCGGCATCGTCCTCGCCTACCCGAGTCTGCACCTGGCGGTTGAAGGACACACCGACAGCGTCGGCGGCGACGACTACAACCAGAATCTCTCCGAGCAGCGCGCCGAGGCCGTGCGGGACTATTTCGTGCAGCAGGGAGTCGTTTCCAATTCGATTGAGGCCCACGGTTTCGGCAAGACCGAGCCCATCGCCTCGAACGAAACTGCAGAAGGCCGCCAGCAAAACCGCCGCGTAGAGCTAGTCCTCTCCGGCGACGCCATCGGCAGCACGTCTGAAGAACCAGCCCCGAGCGCAAGCGCCTCCGCGGCTCATCAATAATCATGAAAAGACGGACGCATTCGTCCGTCCAGTTTTAAAACATGTACAGCATGCCCATATGTGGGGACAGCCGCCCTCGGCTGTCCGCCGGGCGCAGCCCGGCTAATTCTTCAGAAGCACCAATCAGAGGCTTATCAAGATTTGCAAAAGCGAACGCTGTCCAGATCCATCCACGAACCGTAGAAGAGCGGCCCTTCAAGGGCCGCGTAACACGCTAGACATCGAACGGGCTTTAGCCCCTGCGCCCTCGATCAATCGCATCCTGCGCCCCACTCCCGCCATCTAACCGAAATCATCCGCCTCCAAGAGGACCCATGCCCAAAGCCAACGATCCCAACCACTCTCTGCGTCAGCATCTTCTCGAGCTTCTGAAAGGCGGCAGCGCCCATGCCAAATTCGATGACGTAATCAAGAACCTCCCGCCAAAACTCCGAGGCATCAAACCTCAGAATTTCCCTCATTCTTCATGGATGCTCCTCGAGCACCTTCGCATCGCGCAAGAAGACATCCTCGACTTCAGCCGCAATCCCAAATACAAGGCTCCAAAATGGCCTGACGACTACTGGCCCAAGAACCCAGCCCCGCCGAGCGCCGCGGCGTGGACGAAGAGCGTCCAGGAATTCCGCGCCGACCTGAAGACGATGCAGAAACTTGTAGCAGATCCGAAGACCAATCTCTTCGCGCCCATTCCCTGGGGCAACGGCCAAACAATTCTGCGCGAAGCCCTGCTCCTAGCCGATCACAACGCCTACCACCTGGGCCAGTTGCTAGACGTTCGCCGTCTCTTAGGAGCCTGGAAGGACTAATCCGCGTGTCCGTTTGTGTCTAGGTGATGAAACCCCGAGGGTGCCCCGCCGTTCTCGCGTTTTGTGCGATAGGGTGGGATTTTGACCTCCCGACCAAAGGAAGCTAAAGCAGTCGCAGATTTGAAGCTTCGTATCGGGCGCGCGCCTTCAGGCGTGCCGCTCGCAAGTTGACAAATCCCAACTCCCGCCCTGACACTCTTGCCCTGATTCAGACCCAGGAGAAAACTCCCTTGAAAAAATTGGCCGGATTCTGCCTGATCGCGCTCTTCCTTCATCCACTCGTTTTCACTCAAACCTCCGCGCGCGCCACGCCCCCAGCTCCAAAGACTACCTATATCCTCGCCGGACGCCTCTTCGATGCCACCAGTGATACCGTTCGTGAGAACATCGTCATCACCGTCGAAGGTGAGCGCATCAAGGCCGTCTCGTCCCGCGCCGGCGTGCAGATCCCATCCGGAGCAACCGTGATCGATCTTTCCCAAGCCACGGTCCTGCCCGGACTTATCGATTGCCATACGCATCTCAGCGCCCGTGCCGACCGCTACAACGAAATCTATCGCTTCAAAGACACGCCCTTCGATCACGCTTTCTTCGCCGTCGTCAATGCTCGCAAGACTCTCGAAGCCGGATTCACTTCGGTCCGCGATGTCGGCTCTCCGCCGTTCCTCGCCGTCGATCTCCGCAATACCATCAACGATGGGCTGATTCCCGGCCCGCGCATCGTCGCCAGCGGCCCGGGCATTTCCATCACCGGAGGCCACGGCGACCTCAACAATTTTTCGCCGCAGACTCGCGTCTCCATGTTCCCGGAAGAACGCAATTATCAGATCGCCGACGGCACCGATCAGCTCCGCCACGTCGTGCGCGCGCAGGTGAAATACGGCGTCGATGTCATCAAAATTCTCGCCACCGGCGGCGTGCTCTCTAAGGGAGACAGTCCCGGCGCGCCGCAATATACCCTCGAAGAACTCAAAGCTGCCGCCGAAACCGCGCACATGGCCGGACGCAAGATCGCCGCTCACGCTCACGGCACCGAAGGAATCAAGAACTCAATCCTGGCCGGCATCGACTCCATCGAGCACGCCAGCCTGATCGACGATGAGGGCATCCGCCTCGCCAAAGAACACGGCACTTATCTCGTCATGGACATTTACAACGACGACTATCTGTTGAACGATGCGCCGAAGTTCGGATTGCCGCAGGAAAACATCGACAAAGAGAAAATGGTCGGCCGGCTGCAACGTGAGAATTTCGAGAAGGCCGTGAAGGCCGGAGTGAAGATGGCTTTCGGCACCGACGCCGGCGTCTATCCGCACGGCGACAACGCGAAGCAGTTTTATTACATGGTGAAATTCGGCATGACGCCCGCCCAGGCGATCCGCGCCGCAACTTCCAGCGCTGCCGATCTGATCGGACGCTCCAACGACGTAGGCACCATCGAACCCGGCAAATACGCCGACATCATCGCCGTGCAATCCGATCCAATGTCCGATGTCCGAGCCCTTGAGCACGTAGATTTTGTGATGAAAGGCGGCACCGTCTACAAGAATTCCCGCAACCAGCAGTGAGATAACACTGAGAGGGGAACTCCGAAACTGCGGGGTGCCCCACCCTTCTCGCGCTTTTTGCGAGAGGGTGGGGAATTTGACTTCCCTAAGCCGGCTTCGCAAAATTCTCCCCCGAAACTCTCCGCCCCTCCGTGTCTCCATGGGGAATTCGACTTCGTTTGCGAAACACAACGCGAACTCCCTCTCTCCATCGCTCGTCAATCCCAACAAACGCCCACTCAATCTCCGGCGAGATATACCGCAAAATGACATCCGTCGCGGGATGCACATGCAACGCCGGCGCGACCAGGAATAACAACGGCGCCTCGGCCGACATTTCCCGCCCGCCAAAATATCCGAACTTCAAGAACTCTCCGCGCCTGTGATGCCACTGCACCCGCGCCCAATAATCCAGGCCCTGCAAAGGCAAATGGATATCCTCATCCGCTTTCAGCTCCACCACCGCCAGACGCCCTTCGCGCGTCAACGTCAGCACGTCGATCATCGCCCGGTCCGCCGCAGAAAATGCTGGTACCTGCTCGTACACCGACTCCGCCTCCAGCCGTTCATCGATCACACTCACATCCGTCTTCACCAGCGATTCGAGCCACCGTTCCGGATGCATTCGGAACAACCGCTCCGCCCTCGGCCCATACGGATGCCGCGCATCGCGCAAAGCCGTCAGCAATTGCACAAACAAAGCCCAATTCTGATCTTCCAGCACGCGCTCTTCCGCGCCCACGCCAAATACGACCTCCTGCTTGCTGCGAAACGTCACCGCTTCCGCGCCCATGTGTCCTCGCGCAAACTCCAGTCCGCGCCATCGAAACGAAATCTCCGCCGGAGACCTCACCGCAACCTCACAATTAGGAAGAACAGTTTTGATCCGCGCAATCGAATCTGCAAACCTCTCCAATGCCGCCGACTCATTCGTCGCGTGCACCAACCGCGTCGCCACATTCCCCCGATCCGTGCAATCCACTTCCACGACTGCGTCATGCCGTTCATCAAACTCAAATAATCTCCACTTCGCCGCGGCCCGATTCAGATTCGCCATCCGCTCCCGCACCAGGGCCGAACAGCCAGAAGGAACAAATAGGATGAGACCTTCAACCAAACAAGTCCGACGGTGCCCCATTTCCGGCCGGTTTTGCCGGAAGTGAGGATTTTCCCGGCAAACATCCATCCACAAGATCCCAAACGTCAAAGCCGCATCAATCGATCCCTGCGTCTCTTGTTCGTTCACTCCAAGAACCGCGTAAGCCGTTTCCCCTTGTCGCAGCACCCCGCGCGCATAAATCGGACCAAAGGACTTCTCCAGGTCCACGCCCGACGTCAGCCTCGTAATCGCAAACCCCGGAAACTGCCGTTCTAACGCCCTTTTCAACTTGTGCTCGTAGCTCGCCCGCGCCACCTTCTTAGCCGATGGAGACCGCCGGTCCCGCTCCCGGCAAATCTCCAGCTTCGTCGGACGCGCCTGCCCAAGCCGCTGCACCGCCAGCCGCAGCGTTCCATTCTTCACCTCCGCATCCAGCACCCGCCGCACCGTATTCCGCTCGGCCGACCACAAATGCAGCAGGCACCTGTTGTATTCCCCCGAAATCGAATACCGCGCCTGCGCCAGATCGAACGCCAGCGCTCCATCCTCCAGCACGACCGCCCCAGCTGCCTCCGCCAGAAAATCCGCAACCGTCCGCCCGAGCGCCTCAGGAGTCATACCGCGCATTGTTCACAAAAGCCCCACCCCTGTCTGTGACGAATGACCATGGTTATTCCCGTGCCTGTGGAAGCCTCGAATCCATGCAATCAGATTGAGTCCCTGTGGGATAATCATAAGAACGGACCTTTATCACCACCGTGGAAGAGCGGCCCTTCAGGGGTCGCATAAGAAAGCTCAGCTGAGAGGGCTTTAGCCGCTGTGGGCCCTTACCCTCTCAACAGGAATGCTGGCTGTCCAAGCCTATAAAGGATTTGCCCCCGAGTCCTCACCAAACTCGCCGGCATCTAACTAACGTGGAAAAGACAAAGATTACGAACGACAAAGCCCGCTTCTTCTTCGAGCACTACGGCCTGAGCGAACACGACCTTGAGCGCTATCTCTCCGCCGCCCTTTCTGCCGGAGGCGATTACGCCGACCTTTATTTCGAATACCTTTCCTCGACCTCATTGATGGTCGACGAGTCGATGGTCAAATCGGCCAGCCAGGGAATCTCCGCCGGATGCGGCGTCCGCGTCGTTTCGGGTGAGCGCACCGGATATGCCTATACCGACGATCTTTCTTCCGATCGCATCCTGCACGCCGCCCGCACTGCTGCATTGATCGCCAGTGCTCCCGCGAAAACCACGGTCACCGGATTCCAGAAAACGGCCGCTCGTAGCCTCTATCCCGTAACCCTCCCGAGCGTCGACGCCGAAATCAGCGCCAAAGTTGAACTCGTGATGCGCGCCGACAAAGCGGCCCGCGCCTACGATCCGCGCATTAAAGAAGTCCGCGCCAGCTACGCCGACGAACTCCGCAACATCTTGGTCGTCGCTTCCGATGGCACCTTCGCCGAAGACTCGCAGCCGCTCGCACGCATGAACGTCTCCTGCATCGCCAAGACAGAAAACAACTCCGCCCGCGGTTCGTCCGGTGGCGGAGGCCGTGTCGCCCTCGATTTCTTCTTCAGCGAGAAGAATCCTGAATTCTTCGCCAAAGAATCGGCACGTCAGGCAATCCTGCAACTCGACGCCCGTGAAGCTCCGGCCGGAGACATGGAAGTCGTACTCGGTCCCGGATGGCCCGGCGTCCTCTTGCACGAAGCTGTCGGTCACGGACTCGAAGCCGATTTCAATCGCAAGAAAACTTCCGCGTTCGCCGGCTTGATCGGCAAGCGCGTCGCCAGCGAAGGCTGCACCGTCGTCGACAACGGCACCATGCCCTGGCGCCGTGGATCCCTCAATGTCGACGATGAAGGCAACTCGACGCAGGAAACCGTGCTGATCGAGAACGGAATTCTGAAAGGTTATCTGAGCGACAAGCTTTCATCCCGCTTGATGGGTATGGCGAATACCGGTAACGGACGCCGCGAAAGCTACGAGCACATCCCCATGCCGCGCATGACCAACACTTACATGCTCGCCGGACAGGACAATCCCGAAGACATCATCCGCTCGGTGAAACACGGGGTCTACGCCGTGAACTTCGGCGGAGGCCAGGTCGACATCACCAACGGCAAATTCGTCTTCTCTGCCAGCGAGGCCTACATGATCGAGAACGGGCAGATTACCGCCCCAATCAAAGGCGCGACGCTGATCGGTAACGGCCCCGATGTCCTGACGCGAGTGAGCATGGTCGGCAACGACCTGAAGCTGGACGAAGGCGTAGGCACCTGCGGCAAAGACGGCCAGGCCGTCCCAGTAGGCGTAGGCATCCCGACATTAAAAATAGATCGCCTCACAGTAGGCGGCACCGCCAGAAAAGATCCCGGCGGCTTCATGCAGTAAGAAAGTTTTATGTAGGGACAGCCGCCATCGGCTGTCCGCCGGGCAGAACCCGGCAGTGATGTGGAATATTTGGAAGAGCGGCGTTTAGCGCTGCGTTACCTTCCGGCACGCGTCATCCTGAGCGAAGCGAAGGATCTATGCACGTGCTTTCCTTCGTGCCCTTCGTGGTGAAAAAAGATCTTCTATGCCAACTGAACTCGAAACTCGCAACCCGAAACTAGAAACTGACCTGAAGACCATCGCCCAGGACATCGTCGCCCGCGCCATGAAAGGCGGGGCCACTGCCGCCGAATGTGTAGTCCGCGAAGGCGATGAATTCTCCACGCTCGTCCGCCTCGGCCAGGTCGAAACCCTGAAAGAATCCGGCTCTAAATCCATCGGAGTCCGCGTCTTCTTCGGACAGCGCGCCGCCAGCACCTACTCCTCCGACTTCTCGAAAGCCGGCATCGACCGCATGGTCAGCTCCGCCCTCGAGCTTGCCAAGATCACCTCCGAAGATCCCTTCGGCGGCATTCCCGCAGCCGATCAACTCGGCCAGCTCAAAGGCGATCTCGATCTCTACCACGAAGACGTCTACTCACTACCTGGTCCGGATCGCATCGACTACGCCCGCCGCGCCGAAAAAGCAGCGTTAGATTTCGATCCGCGCATCAAGAACTCTGAAGGCGGATCCTTCGACGCCGCGACTGGACACAAAGTCCTTGCCAACTCCCACGGCTTCGTCGGCGAATACCGCCGCTCGTATTGCTCCGTCGCCGCCATCCCCATCGCTCAAACACCAGAAGGCGCGATGCAGCGCGATTACTGGTACTCGGTCTCGCGCACGCTGAGCAAGCTCGACGCTCCCGAAAAAGTTGGCAGGATCGCCGCCGAGCGCACCATCCGCCGTCTCGGCGCGCGCAAAGCAAAGACCGCCAAAGTTCCCATCGTTTTCGATCCGATGGTCTCGACCTCGATCCTCGAGCACATCTTCGAAGGCATCAACGGAGACTCCGTCTATCGCGGTGCGTCCTTCCTCGCCGGAAAGCTCGGTCAGAAGATCGCCGGCGACAACGTCACCATCATCGACGACGGCACCATCCCCGGCGGATTCGGCACCAGCCCCTTCGACGGCGAAGGCATTCCCACGCGCCGCACAGTCGTCATCGAAAATGGTGTTCTGAAATCGTATTTGCTGAACACCTACACCGCGAAAAAGCTAGGCCTGCAAACCACGGCAAATGCTTCGCGCGGATTGGCCGGCACTCCCGGCATCGGCCCCGGAAATTATTTTCTGCAAGCGGGATCGAAATCCCCCAAAGATCTGATCGGTGAAATAAAAGAGGGTCTCTACGTCACCGAATTCCTCGGCCAAGGCGCAAATCTCGTCACGGGAGATTACTCCCGCGGCGCATCCGGCATGTGGATCTCCAACGGAGAACTGGCCTACCCGGTAGAAGAAATCACGGTAGCGGGAAATCTGAAAGAACTCTTCTTCAACATTTCCGAAATCGCCAACGACCTCGAATTCCGCGGCTCGGTCGCAGCGCCAACCATCCGCATCGAAGGCCTAACCGTAGGCGGCGAATAGCACGCAGGAGCGGACGCATTCGTCCGGTTTATGTGGGGACAGCCGCCCCGGCTGTCCCGCGAGCGCAGCTCGCGTGCCGTCCCCTTTGTTCCCCCCGCGCCCTCTGTGTTGAAAGATCTTGTATTCCGAAAGCAATCCCTTGCCTTCGTCCGGGAAAAGGTTTAGACATTTCATTCGCAGCGCACCCGGAGACCCATGAACCGCCGCTCATTCCTGAAATCCGCAAATCTAGCCGGACTCGCCCTCACACTCCCCCATTCCACCTTCGCCGAGACGCAAAAGAAAACGCCAACCAGCGGACCCAATCCTAATACGCTCCTCCTCAAGGACTACCGCCCGCGCTCCATCTACAAAGTCCCCGTGAGTCAAATCTCCAAAGCAAAATTCCCCATCATCGACATGCACTCGCACCCTTACGCGAAGACCGACGCCGAGATCTCCACCTGGCTCCAGAACATGGACGCAGCCAACGTCGAAAAGACAATCATCCTCACGATGGCCACCGGAAAAGAATTCAACGATATCAACCAGAAGTACTCGCAGCATCCCGATCGCTTCGAACTCTGGTGCGGCCTCGATCTCGCGCGATACAACCAGCCTGCCTTCGACTCAGCCGCCACAAAAGAACTCGTGCGCTGTCACGACGCCGGCGCTCGCGGCATTGGAGAAATCCACGACAAGGGGAAAGGTCTGCAATCGGGAAAAATCAAAGCCCCAGGCATGCATCCCGACGACCCTCGCATGGACGCCGTCTGGGAAAAGGCCGCCGAACTCCACCTGCCCATCAGTCTCCATGTCGCCGACCCTATCTGGATGTACCAGCCCATGGATAAGCACAACGACGGCCTGATGAACGCCTATGAATGGCGCCTCGACAACCAGCCCAACATCGTCAATCTCGCGGGCATGATTGAAATCCTCGAGCGCACGCTCGCCCGCCATCGCAACACAAAGTTCATCGCTTGCCACTTCGCCAATCTCGATTACGACCTCGCGCACCTAGGTGAAGTGCTCGATCGCAATCCGAATCTCCACGCTGACATCTCCGCCCGCTACGCTGAAACCGCGCCCATCCCCCGTTTCACCGCAGCTTTCTACGCGAAATATTCCGATCGTCTCGTCTACGGCACCGACATGGGATTCGATCTCGACATGTACCACATCACCTTCCGCATTCTCGAATCGCAAGATGAGCACTTCTACGAAACCGACCAGTTCTCCTACCACTGGCCGCTCTACGGCCTGGGCCTAAACGACGAAATCCTCCAGCACGTGTATCACGACAACGCGAAGAAACTCTTGACGGAAAGAGAGAAGTAAGCGCAGGGGTGCCCCACCCTTGTCTCCGCGGTTTTTGCGGAGACAGGGTGGGATTTCGCCTCTCGAAAGATCGATCCAGTCCCGACGCGGGTGCCCCATTTCCCGCCGATTTTGCCGGAAGTGGGGACTTTTGACTCTCGAAAGAAATTCCCCCGAGATTGTCATCCTGAGCGGAGCGAATGACCTCTGCACTTTGCCCACAGTCATAACCACGGAACTCGCAATCGACAACGAAAATCTAACGTCCTACAATCTCCCCATGGACTCCCTCGGCCAGCCCACCACGACCACCGAAGAGCACGACTCGAGCCGCATGATCATCGTCGTCGCGGTCGTTGTTGTCATCGGCATCGCTCTGGCTGCGGCGTTGCTCCTCCGCCAGCCCCCCAAGCCTGTCACGGCCCCATCTCCGTACATCACGAAGCTCAAGCTCTCCGACTTCAAAATGTCTGCCGCCGAAAATTTCATTGGAGCGACCGTCAGCTACATCGACGGAACCGTCGCCAACACTGGAGACAAGACCGTCACCCACGTCACGGTCCAAGTCAATTTCGAAGATTCTCTGGGCCAGCTGGCGCAGCGCGAAGAACTCCCGCTCCGCGTTGTCCGCACCAACGGAGCCTATCTCGAGCCCGTCGATCTCAGCGTGGCTCCGTTAGCCCCCGGCCAAACCATGCCCTTCCGCCTGACCTTCGACAGCATTTCTGCCCAGTGGAACCACCAATATCCCGACCTCACCATCACCGACGTCACAGTGAAATAGAGCGTCGGGGAAGTAGTGTTGTGAGCCCTGCCATCCTGAGCGCAGCGAAGAACCCCATGTACCCGCACACCCAGCAATGTCGCATCGTGGATTTTCCGAACGAACTTTACCTTCGTGGACCTTCGTATCCTTAATGGTAAAAGGTTTCCCCTGTCCTCCTCTGTGCCCTCTGTGGTGAATGTTTTCCCGCCCCGCGTAGAATGCCTGTGTGCCAGAAACAAAACCATTCCGCTTAACGGAGTCCGTTAAAGCCGCGGGTTGAGCGTCCAAGCTGAGTCCGGCGGTGCTGGACACGGTGCTTGGGAAATTAGCCCGGCAACACGACCCCAATGTTCTAGTCGGCTTCGATCACGCCGATGACGCCGGAGTGTATCTGGTCGCTCCCGACCAGGCTCTCGTGCAAACTGTCGACTTCTTCACTCCCATCGTCGACGATCCCTACACCTTCGGACAGATCGCCGCTACCAACGCTCTCTCTGACGTCTACGCGATGGGAGGCCGTCCCATTACCGCGCTCGCCCTCGTATGTTTTCCGGATAGAGCAGACATCGAAATTCTCGGGCACATCCTCGCTGGCGGACTCTCCAAGATGATGGAAGCCGGATGCACCGTGATCGGCGGCCACAGCATCCGCGACGAAGAAACAAAATTCGGCTACTCGGTTACCGGTCTGATTCACCCAAAGAAAATTTATGCGAACGCCGGAGCAAAACCCGGAGATGCCCTCATCTTCACGAAAGCTTTAGGCACCGGAGTGATCTCCACCGCAATCAAGAAGGGAAAAGCCGAGCAGCCCTGGATCGACGCGGCCATCCAGTCGATGACCACTCTAAACAAAAAAGCCGCAGAAATAATTACAGGAGCCGGCATCCAGGATGCTCGCGTAGGGACGGACGCTTTCGTCCGTCCTCCCGAAGCACAAGCGGGAACGGCCAATGTTGAAACCGCCCATGTGGGGACGGCCGCCCTCGGCCGTCCAGTCGAGCAAAGCTCGACAGCCAACGACCAACGACCAACGGCCATCGACGCCTTCTCCATCAGCACCATGACCGACGTCACCGGCTTCGGCCTGATCGGTCACGCCAGAGAACTACTGCTGGCCTCAAATGTCTCAATCAGAATCTACGCCAACAAAATCCCCATCCTCGAGGGCGCCCTGGCCTGCATCCACGCCGGCTATATCCCCGGAGGCCTCACGAACAACCGTAACTTCGCCGAGTGCTTGGTCGAATACGCCCCCGATGTCCCCGACGATCTCCGCGCGATCCTGTACGATCCTCAAACTGCAGGCGGACTCTTGATCTCCACTCCCGACGGTGAAGCGTTAACCAGGGCGCTCAACGCCGCCGGAATCCGAGCCACAAAAATCGGAGAAGTCCTCCCCAATATGAAGCCACGAATTCAAGTGATCTAAGCGCTGACGGATCGGCGCCGAAGATACGATTGAAGCTCCGACAAGCCGGGAAACGGCGAAAGAAACTATCCCTGAATCAATTCCAACACCCTCGCCAAATGATGATCATCATGCTCCGCTACAAAATAAAGATGATCCACCAATCGCATCGGCGTCTTCATTCTCGGATGCAGCATCGTCCGAGCCAATCCAGTAACGTTGATCCCCGCAACTCGATCGACGAACGCCGCCCGCGCGCTCCGAAACTCCCGCAGAATGTCCTCCACCGGACGTGCATTATGATTCGCCGCATGCGTCTTCGTGTTCTTCAAATCCGCCGCTGTCAACTCCTCGCCGCCCCGCACAAAATCCTCCACCCGAGCCAGCCACAAGGCTTCCAAGTCCAAAAGATGGCCCGCATGCTCCTGCGCCGACCACTTTCCTGATTCTTTCCTCACCAGGATCTCCCTCGATCGTCCACGCAAGAAATCCTCCAACCGCGCCGGAGTCCCCCGCAACCGTGCCAGCAGATTGGGATATAACTCCACCGGAAACGTAAACTCAAACTTCCGCTCAAACCAAGCTGGTACGTTGCTCATACATCCCCCAAGATCTCTCACTCACGAAAGACAAAGATGCCCAAGAATCCTCCACGACTCAGAATCAAATTAAAGTATTCACGGGTGCCCCACCCTTGTCGCGTTTTGTGCGACAGGGTGGGGATTTCGATCTTCTTTCGTTGTCGCGGGTGCCCCATTTCCGGCCGGTTTTGCCGGAAGTGGGGACTTCCGCTCCAGAGAAACCTCCCACCTGCACCCTCCACCCCTTCTCGGCATCTATCAACTAGAATTCTTCCCGCAAGGAGTCATCATGGAATCTCGTACACTCGGCCGCACTGGCCTCAAAGTTTCAGCCCAGGGTCTCGGCTGCATGGGCATGTCCGAGTTCTACTCCGGACGCGACGACGCCGAATCCGTCGCCACCATTCACCGCGCTCTCGAACTTGGGATCAACTTCCTCGACACCTCTGATGTTTACGGTCCGCACACCAACGAAGAACTCGTCGGACGCGCTATCAAAGGCAAGCGCGACAAAATCGTCCTCGCCACGAAATTCGGAATCGTCCGAGATCCCAAGAATCCCGGCGTCCGTGGCGTCAGCGGCAAGCCCGACTATGTTCGCCAGTCCTGTGAAAGCAGCCTCCGCCGTCTCGGCATCGAAACGATCGATCTCTACTATCAGCACCGCGTCGATCCCAATACTCCCATCGAAGAAACCGTCGGAGCGATGGCGCAATTAATAAAGGATGGAAAAGTCCGCTATGTCGGACTCTCCGAAGCCAGCCCAGACACTCTTCGCCGCGCCGCGAAAGTTCATCCCATCACCGCGCTCCAGACCGAGTACTCTCTCTGGACCCGCGATCCCGAGGGCAACAGAGTCCTCGCTACCTGCCGCGAACTTGGCATCGGCTTCGTTGCCTACAGTCCGCTCGGCCGCGGATTTCTCACCGGACAATTCCAGCGCTTCGAAGATCTCGCGCCTGACGACTACCGCCGCCAGAGCCCGCGGTTCCAGGGCGAAAACTTCCAGAAGAATCTTGATCTGCTCCGCCGCGTCGAAGAATTGGCAAAGGAAAAGCACTGCACGCCTTCGCAGTTCGCTCTCGCCTGGGTCCTGTCGCGAGGCAGCGACATCGTCCCCATCCCCGGCACCAAGCGCAGAAAATATCTGGAAGAAAACGTAGCCGCCGAGGAAGTGAAGTTAACGAAGGAAGACCTCGTCCGCATCGATGAAGTCTTCCCCCCGGACTCCGCCTCCGGCAACCGGTACCCCGAACACATGATGGCTCTGATCAACGGCTGAAGATTTAAATCGAGGGTGCCCCACCCTTGTCGCATTTTGTGCGACAGGGTGGGGATTTTGATCTCGTTGTTGTCATTTGCCAGCGCTTCGATTCCTTCGTGTAACTTCGTGTCCTTCGTGGTTGAAGAATTCGTAGCTAAAGAATTTGACTCTCCCCACCAACTCCCCTATCCTGACTCCCGAGCGCGAAGGGCGCCTCCAGTCCGCGGAAAGGGCCGTGCCCACCTTCATCTGAAATCATCGAAGGCTACGAACCTTCTTTCAGCCTGACCTCGTGCGGACTCCAGGCATGCACCTGAAAGGAGTTCGTATGTTCCCACCGCAAGACGCTCTCCCGTTACCGCCGCGCCCCAATCTCAACCAATACAAAAAGCTCGCCAAAGACTTCGCCCGCGCCGCCAACTCGACCGCCCGATCCGCCCTCCGTGTCTTGGATCACCCACTGGATCGCATCTCTGGTGAAATTGTCGAACCTCAGCATCACTCCGCAACTTCCTGTCAGCATCGACCATTGGACCAGCAAACTCGAACGATTCGCGCTGTCCGAAAAATCATCCGCGAAATTGACTCTCACTAAATCTCAATTCATCCTCGCTCGCGCCCACGGTTTCGAAAGCTGGCCGAAATTCGCCAAACACCTCGACGCCCTCTCTAGCATCCACACGCCAGTCTCGAAATTCGAACGCGCCGCGGATGCCATCATTACCGGCGACCTCCTAACACTTGAAGCTCTGCTACGCAAGAATCCGAAATTGATCCTCGCTCGTTCGACGCGCGAACATCAAGCCACGTTGCTGCACTACGTCGCTGCCAACGGCGTCGAAGGCTATCGCCAGAAAACTCCGGCAAACGCCGTCGAGATCGCAAAGCTTCTGCTCGACTCCGGTGCCGCCGTCAACGCCACCGCCGAGATCTACGGCGGCGATGCCACCACGCTAGCCCTGGTGGCGACCAGCATCCATCCTGAGCAAGCCGGCCTGCAGCAAGCCCTGCTCCAACTGCTCCTCGACCGCGGAGCATTCACCGAAGCCAGCGTCATCAATGTCGCTCTCGCCAATGGCCGCATCCGGGCCGCCGAATTCTTAGCTAGCCGCGGCGCGTCTCTTGATCTCGAATCCGCCGCCGGCCTTGGCCGTCTCAATGAAGTGAAAAAATTTTGCGAAGAAAAGGACACTCTCGCAGCGAAAGCAACGCAAGCCAAACTTGATCGTGGATTTCTCTGGGCCTGTGAATACGGCCGCAACCAGGTAATCGAATTTCTCCTGCGCCACGGAGCCGATCTCGACGCCCAAGCCAACACCGGCCAATCCGCACTCCACTGGGCCGTCATCGGAGCTCACCTCGAGACGATCGACTTGCTCTTGCGCTACGGTGCCAATCTCGAAGCCAGGAATTCCTACGGTGGCACAGCGCTAGGCCAAGCGATCTGGTCAGCAGCGCACAGCAATGAGCAGAAACAAGAGGACTACATTCCGGTGATAGAGACGCTTATCAAGGCCGGCGCCCTCATCGACGACGATTCCCGCACGTGGCTCTCGCACAACCCGCGCCTGGCAAAGCTTCTGACATGACGCCCCATTCTCACTCCCTGCATCCCGAGCGAAGCGAAGGCCCCCCATATCCCAAGCTCTGCCGCAAGCCAGAAAGGGAGTTCTCCAGGAAATCCACGCCATCGCATCCTCTCGCGCAGGTCGAATGCTAGAATCCCGGCCATGAGTCGGATCGGCGATCTTCTCCTTAACTCTGTGACCGCCATCCCCAAAGTTGTATCGCTTTGGAGCCGCTTTCCCATCGGCTCCGTCGCTCTGCGTACCCGCTACGGTGCCTGGTCGCGTGCTCAATATGCCTATGGCACCTTTCACGCGGCTCGACAAGCCAAGCTGCTCGGCCTGAACGGAATCTCTGTAATCGAGTTCGGAGTCGCCGCCGGCGACGGTCTGCTGGCCCTCGAGACCATTGCCCGCGAAGTCGCGAACTACTTCGGCGTCCAGATTTCAGTTTTTGGATTTGATACGGGAGAGGGCATGCCGCCCGCCACCGACTACCGCGACCTGCCCTACGTTTGGTCGAGGGGCTTCTACAAAATGGATGAATCTAAGCTAAGGGCGCGCCTCAGCCCGAACACGCAGCTCATCATCGGAGACATTCACGCGACGGTTCCAACCTTGGCGAGCGCTCCTCATCCCATCGGCTTTGTGGCTTTCGACATGGATTACTACAGCTCCACCAAGTCTGCCTTCGCCGCGTTCGAAATGCCCCAATCCACTCGCCTGCCGCGCGTCTACTGCTATTTCGACGACATCATTTACCCGGAATTCGCCTGCCACAATCCCTGGACCGGCGAACTCTGCGCGATCCGCGAATTCAACGAAGAGCATCGCGACCTGAAAATCTCCCCGGTTCACCTGCTGCGCTGGCTCCGTCCTCACCCCGAATCCTGGAACGAACGAATGTACGTCCTTCACGATTTCCGCCATCCGCTCTACTGCGTCAATCTGATGAAATAAAAACGACGCCGCATCGAATTCGCGTCTTCATCGCGAATACTCCGTCACCTTCCCATCCACCACCACCCCCACATATTTTCCCGATGCCACATCCCGCAACTGCACCACCCGATGTCCTTCCCGCGCCAGTTTCCCCCACCGGCTCGGCTTCTCCGCATTCTGCTCAATCGCCTGGTACTCTTTTCCTTCGATCGCAAACCGAAATGTCCGAAGTCTCCCCGCTCCCGTCCGGGTCACGCGAAACATCCGGCCACAGACCACAACTTCGTCCGCCTTCATCATCTGCTCCGCGACCGCGCTGAGGAGATCTTGATTCAACATCTCTGTCCGCACCCATAATTCAGCGATTCATTCCCACTGCAAGCCCCATTTCGGGTGATCCTCGTCTCTCAAAGCCGTCAATGGGATGCAAATCTAGCCCAACTTTTCCCACCTCTTAACCACCTTGATTCCTACCGCCGTCGCATCCGCATCGCAATCCCGTTCTTGAATGCAGGCGTCTCCAGCATTTTCTCCCCACCCGAATGTACGAACTCCACCGCCTCGCTCCTCTTGCCAGTCGCCACGTCGACCCAGGAATATTCATAAGTCCCCGCCGGCAAACTGAACGTGACATCCGCCGGACCATTCCCATCCAAATACATCGCGTATTCACCCTTGGAACTGGAGAGCATGCGTGCCACAACTCCTCCGGCATGTTTCACAGTGCTGTAATCTGGAGCCATTTCCACCAAGGGCAGCCCCTTCAAAAACTCGCTCAGCACCCGCAATCGCCGCCGCAGTTCCGGACTCCCTCCGCCCGGCCCATTCGCCTCCAGATCTTTCCCGTCTTCATGCCCTACGCTGAACGAATAATCCAGGCTGTCGAACACGCCTCCGCCCGACATCATGAAATTCCACGCCTGCCGCGCATACTTCTCATCGTCGCGCCCGAGAAACCCGGTTTCGTCATACGACAGCGCCTTCCCCAATCCATAATTCAGCGTTGCTGCCTCCGGATACGCATAATGAAAATTCACGACGCTCACTCCCGGCAACAGGTCTCGCGCCGCATACCGGAAGTTGCAGCAGTCCTGCGCGATCAGATGTTTGTTCGCCAGTCCACCTTCCTCGCTCGCAATCCATTCCGCCACGCGCGCCTGCCAAGCCATCGTCGCCTCATCCGGCAGATCCACCGAGTTCGGATACTGATCCCTTCCCGTAAACAAGTAAGGATTAATCACGTCTGTCAGCACCGGGCGATCGGACCACGGCTCATTCGCAATCTCAAAAATCACATTCGGATGCGCCCCCGCTTCCCGCACTAATTTCCTCGCATATCGCTCCTGCTGCGCCAGAATGTTCCCGTTCTCCAGCGTGTTCAACTTTTTCCAATCGATTGCATCCGTCGCATTCACGTTGTTCTCGCGTTTGAATGGAGACATCTGCCATTGCATCTCTCCATACTGCGAAGAGAACAACGTAATCTCCACCACAATCCCGCGCCGGTCGGCCTCTGCCAGAAAATCATGCAACCGCGAAAAATATTCCGGATTCCACTTCGTCAAATCAAACTTGTTCCCACCGCCGGTATATCCGGCGGCATCGCTCCGTGCCCATGGTGCAAGAAACCGTCCCGCTGCCGGAGCCAGATCATTTCGCAAAATTCCAAACGACTTTCCCGGCACCTCCACATACGATCCGCCAAACAGCCGCGTGTAATTCATCCCCTCCGCTTCAATCGTCGACAAATATTTGTGGTAGTCAAACTCCGCATTGAACACAGCCCCATAGTGCTCCCCACTCCCCACCAGCGCGGTCGCCTTCCCATGGAGCAAAAAGTAGTGAGGATTCTCCGGATGCAACCGTATCGGCGCCGCCTGCTGCGCGCCGAGAGCTCCAACATCGAAGGCGAGGGCGCACAGCACCCATATCGCCCATGCGCTCCCGCGGAAATACTTGAGGGTGCCCCACCCTTGTCGCGTTCGATTACCGCCTCCACATCCCAATACATCTTCATCAGCGGACGCCGGGATGAGGTGCGCGATCGGATCCGAGGGTGCCCCACCCTTGTCGCGGGTTTTGCGACAGAGTGGGGACGTTGACTTCCCGGCCCTCTGCAATCAGTCTGATTTCCAACCTACCCCTCATTCACTCCCGCCACCAAAAACACCAGCGGAGCATTCCAGTTGATGGCAATCTCATTCATCGAATACGCCGCCTCCACATCCCGATACATCCTCATGGGAGGCCCGGGCGTCATCCCTTTCGCCGCCGGATCCGCAGGATGGGCATTCGGTCCGCCCGACAGCAGTCCCGGCCACGGCGCCGCAATTCCATCCGCTCCGCTCGGCCGGTGATGCGGATGCATACACGCATTCCGTCCCACCTGTGTCACCCACGACAAGTCCCAGCAATTCCGTCCCAGCAGATAGTGCAGATTCTCCGCAGCGGCCGCGCGAAATCCTTCATTCTTTTGCAAACGATCCGTGACGATCAGTTGCAGCGATTGATTCCCCGCCACTCCATTTGATCCCCAAACATAATCCCCGGGCGCCATCGTGTTCCCATATCCATTCTCGCGGCTGTTTCGCACCAGTTCTTCCGCCGCATGTACGCTGGCTTCGCGGATCTGCGCCACCAACTCGCTCGACGCGCTTTTTCTCTCCGCCATCGCATACGTCCACAACGCCATCGCGGAAAGGTCACTCCATCCCGGAGTCTTGATCTTCAGGCCGCCGTCCGCGCGCAAATATCCAATCCCCACCTCAAACGCCTTTCGGTATTCCTCATCGCCCGTAGTCCTCCACAGCTCCGCCGCGGCCCACAGCAACTCGTCGCGGCAGTCATCATCTCCATAGCCGCCGGTGCGCACACCCGCCGGATTTTCAAACGTCACATTCGGATTCTTGCTCGCCCACGCAAGTGCCTGCCTCGCCGCATCCGCGCACTTCTTCGCGTAAGCATCGTCGTACGGCCCGTAACACCGTGCCGCAATCGCTGCCACCGCGGCCAGATCCGCCGTCGCGCACGTGCTTTTAAACGGAGCGGCACCTGTCCCGATCACGTAACTCGTCATGTGATCGTCCTGCGGCATGATGAACGCGCAAAAGTTCTCGCTCGTCTGCTTGTGCCACACTCCGCCATCCACGTCCTGCAAGCTCAGCATCCAATCCAGATTCCATTTGATCTCTGCCAGAAAATCCGGAATCTTCCCACCCGACTCCGGAATCTTGAGATCGATTTTCCGCACTGCGCCATTCAGCATCTCCCAAGTCCAGAGCAGCGTCCCCGTCGAGATCCCGGAATTCACTACATACCGCCCGTAGTCTCCCGCGTCGTGCCATCCGCCATGATTCTTGTATGGACCACTCTTGCCCGACGATGCATGAAATGCCGCGTCCAGATGACACGCCGGATGCGCGTATCCATCTCCAAGATCGACGCTGCACCCGCATCGCTGCCCGTAATACGAGCGCATCGCAGCCACAACGCCCGCCGGTAGACATCCTTTCCGATTTCAAACGGCGCGCTCTTCTTCGTTCCCGCTCCGTCGGCATCGGTTTCAAGCACGTAATGTCCTGCGGCGCGCACGGACGAAAGATCGCAAACCTGCACCCGATCTCCCGATGCGGCATCCTCGCGCACCGCGCTGGGCTTCCCGGTCAACACCACCGCGCCGCCATTAACAGGCCGAACCGAGAATGTCACAGAAGAAGACGAGGGAGATGACGGCGAAGAAAGACGAAGGGTGAAGAGCTTCGCGGCGTCGGGAAGATATCCCGCTTGATTGAATACGATCGGCTCACCCTCAACCACATCATCCGCTGCCCAAGCGGACCGTTCCGCGAAGAAGATCTCTGCCGGCCAAGCGGCCGCCCCTCCACAAACCGTAGCCATCTTCAAGAACTCTCGTCTCCGCATGAAAATCCTCCGCCGCGAAAATAATACGCCGTGGGTCATCATGTCAGTCCGACGCCGGGTTGGAGAGATGGAATGAGAGAAAGCGTGTGCGAATGCGGAATGTGTCGGACCGGGTCTAAGACCCTGTCGTCGGCGCCAGATCGACTCTCAATATTTATTGAGTGCAGAGGCGGAGCACAAGAACGCGGAATAGGCGCGGCGACGCCGAGGGCCCCGAATAAGGGGTGTGAAGCCTCGCGCCGATGTAAGTCGAGCAGGTCCAGCCGCGAAGGGGCGAAAGAGGATCAATTCGACAGAATCAAGAGAGTAAACCCCCATCGTTCAAGCGGTCAGACGATAAATGGTGTCGGATGGGATCATCTTCCCACTTTCGCCCTCTCGAAGTGGCCTCGAAAACGCTGTCTTTTCCCACCCGCTAACCATCTTGATTCCCTCAATCGAGTGCCTAAGAACGAAAAAGGGCGGCCAAAGGCCGCCCGCACCCGAAACTGGAAACTAGAAACTCGAAACTGCTCCTACTTCTTCCCTCTCAACATCTCCACCACGCGGTCATAATCATCCACAGTCGAATACTCGATCACGATCTTGCCCTTCCCCTTGCGGTCGCGAATCCGTACCCGCACGCCCAGCATCCGCTCCAGGTCCGTCTGCGCCGCTCGCACGTTCGGATCCACCCACCGTGCGCCGCTTCCAGTTTTCTTCACCACCTGTCCCGGCATCCCCGGAAATGGATCGAGCAGCCCGTTCATCGATAGCACCAGCCGCTCGACTTGCTCGATCGACAATCCCTTCTTCACGGCATACAGCGCCGCCTGCGAAATCTGATCGTCATTCTCGAGCTTGAGCAACTCTTTCGCCTGCGCAAAATTGATTCGCTTTTCCGCGAGCAGCTGCATCACTTCCCGCGGCAGCTTCAGCAAGCGCATGTAGTTCGCAATGGACACGCGCGACAATCCAACTCGTTCTCCAATCTCCTGCTGTGTGAGATTGAAATCCTTGCTGAGCACGCGAAACGCCTCCGCTTGCTCCAGCGCGCTCAAATCCTCGCGCTGCAGGTTCTCGATGATCGTCATCTCGGCAGCCTGCTGCAGCGAAACCCGCCGCACCAGTGCCGGGATGTGCGTCTTGCCTGCTTTTTTCGAAGCATGCAGCCGCCGCTCGCCCAGAATTAATATGTAGCGCCCTTCGTCTTCCTCCGAAGGACGCACCATGATCGGTTGCACCACTCCGTTCGCTTTGATCGAATCCGCCAGCTCCTCGAGCGCTTCGTCGTCTCCCACATACCGCGTCTGGAACGGATTCTTGTCGATATCGGAAATCGCAATGTTGATAACGATGTTCCCCGGAACGCGCGACTCCGCCTGCGCCATCAGCGTGATCGGGTCGTTGGACTCCACGTTGCCCGGAGAATGAAATGTGGGGACAGCCGCCCCCGGCTGTCCGCCCGCGTCAGCGGGCGAGGAGGCATGTCCAGGTCCGGGTCTGAGACTCGGACGAGCCGAGTCCAGCTCGGCCTCCGCCGCCTCATCCACTACAGCCTGAATCGTTCCCTCAATCCGTTCTCCCACAACGTTGTCATTCCGAACGAAGTGAGGAACCTGCTGTGCGCGTGCACTCAAATCCGCAGCCGTTGCGGACGAAGAAGGAGGCGCAGCCGGCGGCGCGACGGGTCGCGGCCCTGGCAACAGCGAAGCCAACCCACGCCCCAAAGCCCGCCGCTTTTCCGTCTTCTCTTTTTCCCCTGATTGCCCCGCCACATTCCCCGCCGCCGCAGTAGTCATCAGTCTTTTTCCTTTGGCGCTCGATGGTGAGCGCATGCGAAATCAATCTCTTGTCGTTCCCGAGCAAGGCGAGGAGCCTGCTGTCCCTGCACCCCTGTCATCCTGAGCGCGGCGGAGTCGAATGACCCCATGTCCAAAATACAGCGTTACCGGCCCAGCGAAGGGATTTCCATCGCTTGAAATATATTGATGCCCATCTATATGAAATATAGACGGGCATCAATATACTAAGCGCTCTTATCCATGTCCCCAGCCGGAGCAATCTCCTCTACCGCAGCCTCACCTCTGTGTTCCTCGGTGGAGAAGGTCTCACCTGACGGCTGAGAGCTGAGCGCTGAAGGCTGCCTCTCAATAATTTCCTTCGCTAACCGAATATAACTCTCCGCCCCTTTCGATCGCGGATCGTAGACCAAGGCTGCCTTGCCGTGACTGGGTGCCTCTGCGAGCCGTATGTTCCGCGGCACGGTCGTGCGGCACAGCTTCTCCCCAAAGAAATTTTTCAGCTCAGTCATGACCTGCTGTGCCAGGTTCGTGCGCTCATCAAACATCGTCAGCACCACGCCCTCGATCGCGAGTTCAGGATTGAGCGCGGCGCGTATGCGCTCGATCGTGTCGAGCAACTCGCTGATGCCTTCGAGCGCAAAGTACTCACCTTGCATCGGAATGAGCACCGCGTCAGCTGCGACGAGCGCGTTGAGCGTCAGCAGGTCGAGTGCAGGAGGACAATCCAGCACGATGAACTGGAAGCGATCACGCAGCGGCGCGAGCGCCTCGCGCATACGGAACTCGCGCGCCTCTTGATCGACCAGCTCAATATTTGCGCCGATGAGATTCTTGTGCGCAGGAATCAGCCAGAGCTGCTCGAGCTCTGTCGTGAGCAGAGCCTCTTCGCCAGTGGCTGCACCCATCAGCAGGTGGTACGAGCTGACGCGATCAGGATCCTTGGCAAAGCCTAGCCCGCTGGTGGCATTCGATTGCGGATCGCAATCGACGAGCAGCGTGTTGACTTCTGCAGCCGCAAAGGATGCGGCCAGGTTGATGGCGGTCGTAGTCTTCCCCACGCCGCCCTTCTGATTGGCAACAGCGATAACGCGTCCCATGGAATTGTCAGGAGAACCAGAGTCAATTCGCAGCATAAGCCGCTTCGCATTTCAAATGCAATGACGATCTGCTGTGCAAGCAAGTGAATTGTGTGCAAAACGCGTCCAATGTTCCTGCGGGAACGTTTCATACCGCCGGTTGATCCGTCGCCATCATCAGAGAGAAGTGTTCCTGCAGGAACACTGTGGTCAGATTTGCAACTAATTGTGAATGCAGTGGGCGACCACCACCATGTCGCTGATCAGTTGGCTGCAAGTGGGGAGTGTTCCTGTAGGAACACTTCGGGTGTTGTGCTCTGGCGCAGCTGGCAAGGCTGGCTGCGGGAGCGACGGCGTCGCGCTCTGGTCGTGTTGGCTTTCGGCGCTATTGCATCACCAAAATCGACGAAGTGTTCCTGTAGGAACACTTTGTAAAGCCAGGACCCTAGGGATGGTTGTCGGCGATATAAAGAGTAAATCTACTATAAATTACCACTTACAACTACAAACGCCAATTATAACCGCATCACACTGCCGATGAGATAGCGAATTTCCCACTTTATCCATAAATTCCTCGTGGTGTTAACTATCTTGGTTCTTGGCCGGACTGCCCTTGATCCCTACCAGGAGGACTCTGGATGCCGATTCGGGGATTGTCCTGGGTTGGTCTAGCTCGAAA
The DNA here is from genome assembly GCA_963700225.1 of uncultured Acidobacteriota bacterium. GTDB lineage: Bacteria > Acidobacteriota > Terriglobia > Terriglobales > Acidobacteriaceae > Sulfotelmatobacter. The sequence continues at coordinate 919,565 of CAVOWU010000002.1, read as the reverse complement.
TTTGGGAGGGCATTCTCAGCTTTGGTCAGCTGGGCTGTGCCGATCAGGAGGGCCAGGCGCCCATTGGGGGCGACCAAGGCGGCGGCGGTGGGAAGGATTGTGTCGAAGCGTTCGACCGCACGCAGGGTGACTACGTCGAATGAGGCTTGGGGAAGGGATTCGGCGCGGGTGTTTTGTATATTGATGTCCGTCAATGTAAGAGCGCGGGTGATTTCGCGCAGAAAGATGGATTTCTTCTGATTGGACTCGATCAGCGTTAGAGAGATGTCCGGCGCCCAGAGTTTGGTGGGAAGGCCGGGAAATCCGGCGCCGGAGCCGAGATCGGCGACGGCAGGGGCTGAAGCGCTTTCTTTTGCGGCCTTGACGGGGCCCTGAAGGGTCGCTCTTCCACGGTCGCCGCTCCGGGCGGATGAGTTATGGAGAACGACAGCCGAGTTTTGCTCGGCCGGACAGCCGGGGACGGCAGTCCCCACATCAACGACGCCCGGGAACAATTGGCGGGCGGCGAAGAGGCTTTCGCCGAAGTGGCGGGTAACGATTTCTTCGGGATCGCGAATCGCGGTGAGATTCATGCGCGCATTCCAGCGGAGCAATATATCGATGTATATCGATATATTGGGAGCGATCTCTCTGGCGCGGAGTTGGTCGGCATCCGATGCAAGGAACGGCAACAGGAGGTTGACGATGCGCTCGATGTCCATTGCGAACTTCGATTGTAGATGAGCTGTTACAGAATTGAGGAGAGACTGAACGCGCGCAAGCAACGAGATTACGATTGTGGGATACTGGAAGAAATCCTTCCCCTGGTGGCTCGAGCCGGGAGTGGATGTACCTTGAAGTGCCCAAAAGCAGCGCAGAAAAAGGGGGCAACTTTGAGGCGACCCCGGGGTTTAGAAATCCTAATGTGGCGACCAATTGATGGGCAATTTATGAAAAAAAACAGGGGGCCCCTCAACCCGGATTTTGCATCCCAATCAGGTATGAAAGCCTCGAAGAGGGAAATCTTTGACGAGGAATACCGAGTGGTTGCAGTGGAAAGCCAGAGCCTTACCGTGAAAGGTGTGCGCAGCGGAAAAGTTCTGACCATCGTCAATCACAACCCCGAAGTACCGCTCACTGCCGAAGAATACCCGCAGGGCAAGCTGATCAAGTTGAGTGATCCCTCCACCTCGCAAGCTAACTAGCATCGATAGCTCTCAGCAGTAGAAAAGTTTCAGCACAGTGGAGAAGCTATCGAGGGCGTTGCTCCGGCTGGAAAGATGGCCACGTTTTTTTCCTCCGATGAGCGTTTGGTTCTCCGGATGGAAATTCCCCGCGTGGGCCGGTGGCGCTGCATCGGAACACGGGGTCCTTCGACTCCGCCGCGACTTCGCTTTGCTTCGTCACGGCTCCGCTCAGGATGACAGCGTCGCGGGACAGCAATGATAGATCGCGGTTGATCATCTTTGGTCCGCTGGCTTCGCCCTCGCGAGACAGCCGAGGCGGCTGTCGCCACATGAACTGGATCGATCCTCTATTTTTCTCACAGTCAGATAGCGGCCAGGGCTGTCTCGGCATTGCGGCGAAGTGGGGCCAGGCGGGTCTGTTCGAGATCATCGCGGTAGAAGAGATTGTAAGTGTCGAAGGGGATCAGGCGGCCGTCGGGGTGAACGATATGGACGCAGGTTTTCTTGACGCTGCGGACGTCGAAGGAGTGGGCGTCGATGAATTGCATGATGATGATCCGGAAAATGTTTTCGTAGGTGATGGCATCGGGAACGAGAACTTTGGGGAGACAGCAGAGTAATTCCCGGAGCGTGCCTGCGCTGCTTTGCGGCGAGTGGTTGGTGGCGAACAGTTTGAATAAGTTGTCGCGGACTGCAGGTTCCTGCTCGTACAGAATTGTATTGGCTGCGCCGTTGATCAGCACTTCGGCGGGAATCATTCCAGTGAGCGGCGTGATTTTTCCGTTCAGCTTCAGTGCATAGGCCATCGCCAGCGAGTCGGGGTGACAAGGGACGGGGATGACGTCTTCGGGGCGGAAGACGTTGGTCTGTTCGAGGATTTTGCGCCGGACTTCCGTGAGAGTTAAGCGGTCGGTCGCGGGATTGAAGTTTCGGACGTACTTGCCTGTCTTGGGGGAATCCCCACTTCCGGCAAAACCAGCCGGAAATGGGGCACCCGCGCCAGTCACCTCACTCGTTTCCGCTGAGGGAAGGTCAAACTCCCCACCCTGTCGCAAACTGCGCGACAAGGGTGGGGCACCCTCGGGTACCCAGGTTTCCAGGCGGCCGGCGTCTTGAATCGGTTGGAAGGTTACTCCTCGTACGCAGGGTTGCTGCAGCGCGAAGTCAATGATCTTGCCGATTTCGTGATCGTTGAGACCCTTCTTCAGTGTGACGACCAAGTTGGTGTGGATGTTATAGCGATTGAGTTTTTCGAGAGCGTCTTCGCGGATGCGGCGGAGGTCGGCGCCGCGAAGCTGCATCAGCGGCTCGCGCTCGAAGGAATCGAACTGCAGGTAGACTTCGAAATCTTCCTTATAGTCCGCGAGACGGCGGACAAAATCTTCTTCCTGCGCGATGCGGACTCCGTTGGTATTCACCATTAAATGGCGAATCGGCCGCGCCTTCGCCAGTTCCACGATCTCAAAGAAATTCGGATGAACGGTAGGCTCGCCGCCGGAGAGTTGGACGACGTCGGGATGTCCTTCGTTGCGGACGACGGCGTCGAGCATTTTTTCGATTTGCTTCAGATCGCGGAACTGCTGGCGTTCCGGTCCGCTCGCGGCGTAGCAGACGGGACACCGGAGATTGCAGTAGTCGCAGATTTCGACAAGCGTGAGGCAAGAATGCTGTTCGTGGTCGGTGCAGAGGCCGCAATCGTAGGGGCATCCCCACTTAACCGGAGTGTTGTAGACGAGAGGCATCTCGGGGGGCTTGATGAAGATCTCGCGGCAGCGGCGGTAATAGTCGATGTCGTCGGCGATGAGAACTCTTTCCGAGCCATGCTGGGGGCAACGTTTCAGGAGAAACACATTTCCGTCCTGGAATACCGTCTTCGCTTCAACCTTGCGGTAACAGGTCGAACAGATAGAGAGAGCGACGTCGTAGAAGAGGTAGGGACGGGTTTTCGCCATGGGACTGCCTCAGCTTTGGGAGCTTACTTGATCTGAGTGAGTTTGGGAACGATCCGCCTTTTGTGAAGCGGAAGTCAAAATCCCCACCCAGTCTCCGCAAAAACCGCGGAGACAAGGGTGAGGCACCCGTTTGGGTCAATGCTGAAGGCCGTTCAGGACTACGACCAGGACTGGCAACAGGGAGGTGTAGAAAACGATGACTACCGAGGCGATGATCAGGCGGGCGGGATTGGGATGGATTCCGGTTTGGCGAATCGCCTTCCAGGCAAGATAGAGGATGACGATATCGAGAATCCACGGGGCAATGGAGAGCAGAGGCGCGGCGACCTGTCCGGCCCGGAGGATAAAGGCGAGGAAGGCGGAATGGCCGAAGATTCCGAGAAGAATGTGGAGCGTCGGAATTACCAGGGCGTACGCGAAGGCGCGTGGCCCCGGCTTGCGGGCGAGAGCGTAGAGCAGAACGATGTGCGGGGCGATGGCGGCGAGTCCCCAGGCAAGAAAGCCGAAGCGGTAGACGGGGAACGGCACGCGCGGAGAGCCGAGAGCGCCATACCATCCGACGAGGCCGAGGACGACTTCGGCGGCGATTTTGGCGGTGATGGCGATTGCGAGTTGCTGAATGGCGATTCGGCTGGCCGGTGAAAGATGGGTGGCGAGATCGCGGATGGGGCGCGTCGGAAGATTGAGCGGAACGGTGTTTCTCGGAGGAGAGATTGTTTCATGGACGGCCGGGGGCGGGGCTGGTTTCGCGGGCGCGACCGTTGTCGGCGCGATTTTTCCTAGGTCGATTCTTTCTGCGATCGTCGGTACGGGACCGAGCGGGCCCGGCGGATAAGACGAGGGTTGAGTCCTGCGAAGCATGCCGCGCGCCAAGATAGAAATCACGGTTATCCCCGCTACGATGATGACGAACATGATCGCGTAAGCTCCACTGGGGAAAGGCGTCGGCGGGTTGGCGCGATTGAAGCTTCCGGAACTGTTCAGCACTCCGAAGCAGATCGCGAGGAGAAACACGAAGCCGCAGGCCGCGATCACGAAAATCGTCGTAACGATGATGCCGAGAGTGGCCAGCGTGTTTTCGACCCAGCGTTCCATTAGTTTCCATGCCCCGCTCGCAGCTGCGGGCGATGTCGCGGAAATAGTAATGCAAGAAGAGCAGGCGGACTCAATGAATTTCGGTCGAGTCCTGGGAAGAAGCAACAAGAGAATTCCCCGCCTGGGCGGTGGCGAGTGCGAGGTACGCGGGGTCCTTCGACTGCGCCGTGACTTCGCTTCGTCACGGCTCCGCTCAGGATGACAAGACTTTCTCATGCCGGCTTCTCGAATCGCCTTGCGCTTTCGCGCGGATCCATCTTCACGCTGCACCATCTTCGCGGTGATGGACCACCCTATTCCTTCGGCTATCGCAAAGTGAGGCGGTAAAGGAAGGGTGTCGCGATGTGGATGACGGAGAAGAAAAAGAACGCGACTACTGCAGCGATGATCAGCGAGGAAGGCTCGGGGTGCAATCCGACCTGCTGAATCGCTTGATAGGCCAGTACGAGGATCACGATGTGAAGCGCCCAAGGGATGACGAAGAGAGCGAATCCCGCGGGATGGTGAACGTAGTAATAGCTGACCACGGTCAGGCTGAAAAGCGATTGCAGGACCAGCACGGCGGGAACCGCGATGGAATAGGAGAACGCGATACGGCCGGGGTGCTTGAGCAGCGCGTAGATCAGAAGAGCGTAGGGGATGTGATAGAGGATGAAGGGCGCGAGCAAGGTCAGGGTCCAGTTGTGGGGCTGAAAGGTGCGAGGAGCGGTCCAGAAATGAAGCTGGCCATAGATCCAGCAGGCGGCGCTGACCAAGATTTGAGCACCCAGAGCAAAGACGAGGCGGTCGATGGCTTTGCGGCTGAGGGGAGAAAGATGGAGGGGAAACGCGCGCTGGGGCCCGGTGTCCGCGGAAAGCGAAGGAATAGAGACTGTGGACGGAGCGGGCGCCGCAGTTTCCGCTGAACGGAAGATGCCGCGGGCCAGAGTGCTGATGACGGCAATGCCCACGATGAGGACGAGCACGGCACCGGAAGCATAGCCCGCAGCTTGGTCGGGATGACGACCGCCAGCGAAGCCCCCTTGAGCAGCGCAGAGCGAAAGCAGCGCCAGGAACAGGCCGACGACGAGAACGAATCCAGCGGTAAGGATGATGCCGAGAGTGCGGAGCGTGTTGGCGGCCCAGCGTTCCATGGGTTAAGAGAGCGCGGCTTCCTTGATTCGACCTAGGCGAAGCCAGCGGGCAATATCGCGGGAATAGTACAGCAGAATCAGGAGGCAGGCCCACTGAATTCCTCCGAGGCCGAGGAAGATGCGCGGATAGGGCTTGATGAAGTCGCAGAGAAAGCGGAATGACATGTAGGCGACCATGAAGAGTTTGAAGGCGTCGCCGGGGAGGGAGAGGGTCGAGGAGATCCGCAGAGGCTGTCGAGCTTTGCTCGACTGGACAGCCGAGAGCGGCTGTCGCCACATCAGTTGTGGGGACTTCCCTCGATTCAGGATCGCGATTTGAATTCTGTAGAGGAGCGGGATCAATGCGAGCAGGAAGAGGATTTCGTAGAGTTGCGTGGGATGCCGCGGGATGCCGTCGCCGAAATCAATCGCCCAGGGGAGATTGGTTGGAGTGCCGTAGGTGTTGTCGGATAGGCCGGTGAGGAAACAGCCAATGCGTCCGATAGCGATGCCGAGGGCGAGTGGGATGGCGTAGAGATCTCCGGTGGACTGGTGAAGTCCGATGTAGCGTTTGACGAGTTCGACGGTGAGGAGGCCGAAGGCCAGAGCTCCGACGATGGTTTTACCTCCGACGAAGAAAGCGGGGTTGTGCAGGTTCTGCCAAGTGAGTTGCGGATCTTCGAGCCAGAAGAGGATCTTCGCGCCGAGAGCGGCTCCGGCGACGGCGGCGGCGATCACGGCCCAGCGCAGTGGGGTGACGAGGGGATCTCCAAAGCGGCGGCGAAGTCGGAGATAAACTCCGAAGGCGACGACGTAGGAGAGGCTTTCAAAGAAGAGGTGAGGGTGGATGACGTGGCGCCCGAGATGGATGTAGATAGGGAACGAGACCGCGAGATGGGGCGCAAGGATGATGGGGAATTATAGTCACAGGGTGTGGGGTCACGGCGGAAGAGTCGAGCTACGCTCGACGGACAGCCGAGGGCGGCTGTCCCCACCTGATCTTTACTCACGTAATTCTGTTCCCACATGATCTGTCCCACATAATCTGGCTGCAAACGCTGTTTGCGGTTGACTGGCGGATTGTTGTTCTCTATATTCAGTTTGTACTGAAAGAAACGACATGCCCGAACTGACTGGAGTGCAGAAGCAGTACATCCTTCACTGGGGAGAGATGGGGACGCGGTGGGGGATCAACCGGACGGTGGCGCAGATCCATGCGTTGCTGTACTTGTCTCCGAAAGCCTTGCCTGCCGAAGAGATTGCCGAAACGCTAAGCGTGGCGCGATCGAATGTCAGCACATCGATCCGGGAATTGGAGACGTGGGGAATTGTGCGCGCGGTGCATGTGCTGGGCGACCGGCGCGAGCACTACGAGTCGATGAAGGACGTGTGGGAGATGTTCCGGCTGGTGATCGAGCAGAGAAAGAGGCGCGAGATTGATCCGACACGGGAGATTCTGCGGCAATGCCTGGCCGACCTGGATCCGAAGGAAGTCGGGGCGGACTATACGCGCGATCGTCTGGAAGCGATGGCGGGATTCTTCGAAGCGGTGACCGAGCTCTATGACCAGATGAAGCGGCTGCCGACGGGGACCGTGAGGAAACTGTTGCGGATGGGGACGAAGGTGCGGAAGAAGGCCAGGTAAACCGCCAGTTCGGGAATCGTGCTTCGGGCTAATTTCTGCGAAGCCAGAATCCAAACTGTGCCGCCGCCGAAACTTGTACACTATTGCCACCGCTATTGCCACCGCGCGCTAAATGGCGGAGAATTTGCGCGGTATTTCTGTGACTCCGGAAAAACTTCAGTCGTACCAGTCAACGGGAGCGGCACCCTCCAAGAGTTCCCCGGTGGAAAAGGCCCAACCCGCGGGATCCCAAGATCCGCATAACAATCTTCACGCCCCGGAAGGCGTGAACCGTTCCGCTGCAAACACCGATCGCGACAGTGAAGTCAATAAAGAGCTGCGGCGCCTGAACCGTTCGCTACGGGCGCTGAGCGCCTGCAACCAGGCACTGGCCCAAGCCGGAAGCGAGCCGGAACTGTTGCGCCAGATTTGCGACATCATCGTCGGCGTTGGCGGGTACCGGATGGCGGGCATCGCTTACGCGGAGCATGACGAAGCGAAGACCATCCGTCCGGTGGCTCACGCCGGACATGACAGCGGATACCTCGAGACGATCGCGCTGCGATGGTCCGACACTCCCGAAGGCCGCGGACCTTCGGGCACGGCCATCCGCGAAAACCGGATTTGTGTGTTCAGCGACACTGAGAAGGATCCTTTATTTGAGCCCTGGCGAAAAGCGGCCCTGGAACGCGGGTACCGGGCGGTGCTGGCGATGCCATTGCGCGCGGGGGGAACAGCTTTTGGCGTGCTGGCGATTTATGCCGATCAGGCGGGCGCGTTTGAATCCTCCGAGGTTGAGCTTCTGGAGGAGATGGCAAACAACCTCTCGTTTGGGATCGCGGCACTGCGGTCGCAAGAGGAAGGACGACGAGCTACCGCGGCGCTGCGCGAGGCTGAGGCGAAATACCGACAGCTGGTGGAGCAGGTTCCGGCAATCTCGTATGTGGCTGAGACCGGAGTGCAAGGACGATTTCTCTTCCTCAGCCCGCAGGTGAAAACGATCCTGGGCTACTCGCCGGATGAATGCATGTCAGATCCGTGGTTCTGGTGGAATCATCTCAATCCGCTGGACCATCCGATCGCATTGCAGGAAGACACTTGGGAAGAGGGCCTGCCCTTTCGAGTCGAGTACAGGATGAGGAAGCAGGACGGGCAGGAGGTGTGGCTTCGCGACGAGGCCGTCGTGGTCCGCGATCCGCAGAGCGGGAAGCGCTTGACGCGCGGGCTACTGATTGACATAACGGAACGCAAGCGGGCGAATGACGCGCTGCGCGAAAGCGAAGAGCGCTACCGGGCGTTTGTCGAACAGAGCTCGGAGGGAATTTTCAGGATTGAATACATCCCGCCGGTGCGGTGCGACTTGCCGGCCGGGGAGCAGGTTCGGCTGGGCCATGAGCGCGGCTACATGGCGGAATGCAACGACGCCATGGCGAAGATGTTTGGGCGGGCGTCGGCACAGGAATTGATGGGAAAGCCGCTGACGGATTTTCTTATCCTGCAGGACCGTACGACGCGGCAGTTTATGGAGCGATTCATCGAATCCGGCTACCGCATCGCCGATCAGGAATCGCTGGAAGTGGACGCGCAAGGACAGAAGAGAATCCTTCGCAACACCATGGTTGGGATCGTGGCCGACGGGTGCTGGGTGCGCACATGGGGAATCTCGCGAGACGTGACCGACCGCGTGCACCTGGAAGAACAACTGCGAAACGCGCAGCAGCTGGAGGCGATCGGACGGCTGGCAGGCGGCGTGGCGCACGACTTCAACAACATTTTGAGCATCATCATGGGCCACGGAGAGTTGCTGCTGGCGAGCGGAGTGGATGAGCGCGCTCAAACCGGGCTGGAGCAGATCCGGCGAGCGGCGATGAGGGCGGCATCGCTCACCCAGCAACTGCTGGCCTTCAGCCGGAAACAAGTGCTGCAACCGAAGGTGCTGGACCTGAACGAGGCGGTCGCCGACGTTGAAAAAATGCTGGCGAGGGTGATCGGTGAAGATATCGAACTGATCGCCAGCCTGCATCCATCGCTGTTGGCGGTGAAGGCAGATCCCGGGCAAATCGAGCAAGTGCTGATGAACCTGGCCATCAATGCGCGCGACGCCATGCCGCATGGAGGACGCATCAGCATGGAGACGGCGAATGTGGAGATCAGCGCGGAGCAAGGGCGCGACCTCGATCTTCCCGCCGGGCGATACGTCATGCTGCGGGTTGCCGACAGCGGTCACGGCATGGATTCGGCGACATTGCCTCACATCTTCGAACCATTTTTCAGCACGAAGCCTCGAGGCAAGGGAACGGGGCTGGGGCTGGCAATGGTTTACGGGATTGTGAAACAGAGCGGCGGAAGCATCCAGGTAGACAGCGAAACTGGGGCGGGATCGATTTTCCGCATCTACCTGCCGGCGGTGGAGGAAGCGGGCCCGCGAACAGAACTGGATAAGAATGGGCAGATCGTGACGGTGGGCGGAAGCGAGACGATCCTGCTGACAGAAGATGAGCCGGATTTGCGTGAAGTGGCTCGCATGTTTCTGCGCGGGTATGGGTACAAGGTGCTGGAGGCGCCGAATGCGGAGCAGGCCATTCGCACGGCGGAGCTTTTTGCCGGACCGATTCATCTGCTATTGACCGACGTGATCATGCCGGGGATGAGCGGGCGGCAGCTGGCGGAGAAAATTCAGAGCAGCCGTCCGGAAGTCCGCGTGGTCTACATGACGGGATATACGGACGATATGGTGGCAGAGCACAAAGTGCTGGAGCCGGGAGTGCAGCTTTTGCAGAAGCCTTTCACGAAAGTCGAGCTGGGTTTGAAGGTGCGCGCGACGCTGGACGAGGGCTAGCGATCAGGGGACAGGAGACAGCAGCCAGGTGCTTCGTCGCTTCGATCGCGCCCCTGACTTCAGATCACTAACCTCTGGCCCCTGACGACCTCTGGCCCCTGTAAAATTGTTCTCGATCTCTTATCGCGGTAGATTCCTATTCATCAGGACATATCCATGACACTGCAGGAAGATGGCGAAATTGTGAGCGGAGCGGGGACTGCGAAGAAAATCTGGGTAACGCTATCGGGGCTGCCGCTGACGGTGAAGCTGGATTGGCCGTTTCATGCGTCGACGTCGGGCGCGGATTTCTGGGTGCTGCACGGCGATCTGCAACTGGAAGGTTCGGATGGTTTGCACGCGCCGGTGGCGGTGAATCTTTCGCAGACGGTGAAGGAAGTAATGCCGTCGCTGGAGAAGAAAGACGCGGAAGCTCCTGTGATCAATGCCTTGCGGAAGGAAGTGGACCGGCGACAAATCGAATTCCTGAAGTCGGGGAAATTGTTGCCGGTGCCGTTTTCCAGCCGCCATTATGACTTCAAGCGGCAGCAGTGGGTGTTTGGCAAGGCGAGCGACGAGGCGATGGCGGAGTTCATTGAGAGGAAAGTGTATTGGCAGACGGTGCTCGGTTCTGGAGATGTCCGGAAGTCAAATTCCGCACCCACGAGCGCAAGAGGTGTGGATTGGGGATCCGGCCGAAGCGCAGTATTTGCAGACGACGGCAGAACATGTGATTGAAGTGACGGCGCGGCTGGTCGCGGCGCAGGGATTGTTGCGAATCGATGGAGAATGGGCGGAAGCTACGCCGGGATTGATGAACCGGGCAGAGCGGTTCGAGACCGCGCGGCGAGAGGCCATCGAGGCGCTGGAGAAGAAGCACGCGTTCGAGCGAGGGTAGGAGAGAAGGCTGCGCCTAGCGCAAGCGATCGAAGTTCACCTCCACATTGATCTCAACCGGAGCCGGTTGGCCGTCGCAAGTGCTGGGCTTGAATTTCCAGCGACTGACGGCGTGTACAGCATTCTCGTCGAAGCCCTTGCCTCCAGAGCGACGAACTTTTACTTCCTGCGGTCTGCCGTCGACACCCACCACTAAAGACAAACCGACCGAGCTCGCCTTGTCTTTCGTTTCGGGAAACGTCGGGGACGGGTCCGACACTGGCACGGGCGCCACTGAAACTCCCCCACACTCGGAGCGCTCCACAGAGCCAGGCGGCGGCTTAAACAAGTCGGCGTTGGGTGAGGGCTCAGCAACGATGTCCAGCACTTTCGCGTCGAGCTTGTGATGTTTCTCTTCAAAGCAGGACATCTCCCTCGGGAATAAGAATTCGCCGAACTTCCGATAGACGCCATAGAGGCAGGAGTAGTTCACTGAATTCATCGGGCGGATATCGGGAGAGACTTCTTGAAGAAGAGCGTGACTCTTTTTCTCAAAACAGAATGCGGACTTCTCGCCTTTAGGCCCAGCTTTTGTGATGGCGCATTCGGCTGTGGCTGATCCAGCGGTGTCTTCTACGACAGATTCAAAGTCGAACGTGCGATTGCCCGGGGGAAACATCGTCATCAATTCGGAGACGCGACCGGCTGTGTCGGGAAAATCTGGAGCGCTGTCGAGGAGCCAACGGCGACTAAGGCCTCCGACTTCGACGCGGCGGATGTTGCTGACGATCGTTTCGCGCCACCACTGCGACTGCGAGACCCATACTTCGGTATAAGTGCCCTGCGTGCTGGCGAGATCTTTTCCGATGAAAGAGAAGGTCGCGGTCAGCCGGAATGCGGGTGCACCTTTCGAGCGGATGTCGGAGAGTTTGTGGGATTGCTCCAACAGCATCTCTGCGCGGATTTGAGCTTCCGATTTTGAGGGTTCTGGTTTCGGCGCTTGCGCCACTGCTCCGAGCGGGAGCAAAACAGACAGCACGGTCGAGAGAAGCGTAGCGCGGGCGTTCATGGTTACGGAATCAGGAACATGGTACTCCAGGCGGATAGCCGTGCGAGCTGTTCCCGGAGCGGATCCGGCGGACGTCAGGGGCTAAAGCCCTTTCCATTCCCTGCTTCTCACGCGGCCCTGAAGGGCCGCTCTTCCACGCAACTCATTTCGCAAATGAACTCTTCCTATTCGTTCCACGAAAGTCTGTTCCTATTCTTCGCTTCGCGAGAATAGTCCCCAGCAGAACCTGCGGAGCGATGGCGTAATTCACTTGCACCAGTACGATGGCGGCGATGCTGTAGTAAGTGTTCAAAAAACTCAACGCGGCGCCGGCGGCGTACAGAGATTGGGCGATCACGATGCGGCGGATGACGGCGGCGTGAATGTCTGCGGGCACGTGATCGGCGAGAAGGCTCGCGCGGGTGGCGTAACTCCAACTCCAGTACAGGGTCGCGCCGAGTAACAGAATATTGAACCAATAGACGAGCAGGGCCGTGCGATAGTGGATGAACTCGGCAAGCAGCGAGGTTGAGAACGGCGTTAAGGTGATGGCGCAGAGAAAGGCGATGTGAATCCACGCGAGATTGCGGTCCGCGCGGGCAAAGTGGTTGAGCTGAGTCTGCTGGCCAACCCAGAAGATGCCGTTGGTCATCACGCTCATTAGAAAGATGATCAAGCGGGGCGAGAGCGCGACCAGGGCGTGCCAAAGATCGTGTTCGGAGTGAATCGCTTCGCCGACGGGAACGCGGAGGTCGAGCACGAGCAACGTCATCGACACGGCGAAAATGCCGTCGCTGAGAGCAGCCAAGCGTTCGACACTTTGTCCGGCAACACGGTTGTAGAGCGAGTGCATCGAAGAGAGTTTAGCGGGTGGCAGGGATTACCGGCAAAGATTGATTTCAAAGGCCGCAACGAACGGGGAAGGTGAGAGTTTTGAGTAAAGTTCGCACGCGGGCGATCGAGTTGCGTGGAATCATCCTTTGCCTCGGGCTGCTCGCACTGATAGTCGGGAGGATTCCGGCGCAAGATACGCCTGCGCCGCCCTCGACTCCCGAACCGCAGACTCCTCAAAATCAGCCTCCTGCGGAACCGAAAAAAGATGAAGGCGAGAATCCCGCCCAGGCTGCGGCAGAAAAGACCAAGGAGGTAACGATTCAGGCCGCCGAAGCAACGAAAAACGCGGGGAAGCAGGCGCTATTCAAGGCGCGCGACTGGGAGACCGGCTGGTTCACCGGGGCGTACGTCGAAAAAGGAAGAGCCAGAGTCCCCATGACCGCGCAGCAGCGCCTGGACATTTATCTACAGCAAACGCTGGTCAGCCCAAGCGACTACGTGAAGCGAATGTTCGGCGCAGCGATCGATCAGGCACGCGGCGTGCCGCCACAGTGGGGCGGCGGTTGGGGAGGGTACAGCAAGAGATTTGCATCGCGGGAAGGACAATTTATTTCCGCCAACAGTCTGGCCGCGTTGGGAAATGCCGCGCTTCGCTACGAGCCGCGCTACGATCAATGCCGGTGCTCGGGCTTCTGGCCGCGAACCAAGCACGCCATCTGGCGGAATTTTGTTACCTACAACCGGAGCGAGCAGGAACTGCGCCCGCAGTGGGCGCTGTATGGGGGAGCGTTCGGCGGAGCGCTGGTTTCGAGTTCATGGAAGCCGCATCCGCGCAATCCCTGGAGTGACGGGGCCTACGCCATGATGGGGCAGGCCGGCTACGGTTCGGCCCTGAATTTCTTTATCGAGTTCGCCGGCGACATCAACCGAAAAATTGGCGCGAAGAAGAAGTAGAGGCAACAGCGCCTGTGGAAAAATCCCGACGCGCAACTACACAAAAGTGCTAAGAAATTTCCTGTAAGCTTTCCTGGAATTTCCCCCACCTCGAAATCGGTTGCGGCCCGATGGCGCGCATGAACCGTGAATGATTCAAATAATCGGGGGCGGTTCTCGGGTGGGCACCTAAGCGGGGATCGCCCCCTCGTGCGAGTACCTGCCTGTTTTGTTATGATCCGGCCCCCATTTATGTTCGAAGCAAGACAGATCGTCTCTTGATTGCGTGGCAGCGGTCGCGACAACGAAAGATCGCGCAGACGAATTGCGGAGGGGGGACGCGCCCGGCTTCTGCTGTTCTTTTATTCGCTGTCCGTTGTGCCTTGTTCCTGCGCAGGATCTTTATGCCGGGGAAGGGCGGAAGAACTTAGCGACAATGGTTCCGAGCGTGAGCAGGGACATCAGCGAAATGATGCCAAGCGAGATCACACAGTAGATGCACCACACTCCGAGGATATGCGCTTCGATATTCGCCAGATATAAAGAAAATGCCAGCCCGGTGAATGTTGGAATGATCAAGAGCCTGTAAGAACGAAAAAAGGCGAGCAGACCCATCAGGATGTATCCGGCGATGCCGACCGCCGCAACCGGGACGGGACCCAGCATGGCGAAGCTGCTGTGATTAACCACTCCGCAATCCCAATGCTCATTGATGCTGCAGGGAGAGTCTCCGTATTCGCGGTAGTGTTCGCGGAGAGCGAGCGAAGAGACGATGATGCCCATGAGGGAGAGGGTCAGCAGTAGATATTTCATGGATCGTTTTCGCTCCTCTAAGTCGGGCCAAACCGGGGCTAAAGCCCAAATCAATTCAACCACCTTACGCGGCGCTGAAAGCCGCTCTTCCACCTGAAGCACCGCTAGCGCTGACCTTCCACCTTCTAAGACTTCTGCGCGCCGGCGGCATCCTTTATTAAATCAGAAACCTGCCAGTCGCCGCCGTGATACCAGGCCACAATTTTGCTGTCGGGGCCGATGACGGCGGTGCTGAGGTTGTGGGTGATCAGCCCGCCCTCCGGGGTTACGGTGAGCGCGAAGAAGTCGGCGATCCTGGGGAGATCTGCGGCACGAGGAGCGGCGAAGTCCCAGCGATGAAATAGCGCCGGGTCGTGGGTGTGAGCCACGGAAAATGCGTACTCGCGCAGAACTTTCGGCGTGTCGTGCTCCGGGTCAAAACTGATGCTCAGCAAATGCGCGTTGGCGAGCGACGGATTCTGCCCAAGCTGTTTGTAGATTTCATCGAAATTGCCGCTCATACGCGGGCAGAAATCGGGAAACGGGCAGCGCGTGTAGATGAAGGTGACGAGCAACACCTTGCCGCGATACTGGCTGAGCGAGATGGCTTTGCCGTCCTGGTCGGTAAATGCGAAGTCGGGAACATCTTCGCCCGGAGCGGGGATGTGCATCGAGTTCGCGCCCTTCGCCGGCGGAGACTTCGCGTGGGCGGTAACTTTGACGTTCTCCAGCCAGTAGTCGGGCTCGGCATTCTCGTCTTTGGGATTAGTCTCAGCGACGACGACCACGGCGGAAATGGAATCGCCGGCTGAGAGCTGGGTCAGTATGGAGGCTGGCTTGATCTTGTACGACATGGCCATGGCATCCATGAAACCGGCGATGTTGTCGCCATCGATCAGTGCGGATCCGGCCTGGCTGTCGATCGAGATCACGCGGCCGGTGAATGCATAGCGCTTCGCCGCCGGAGCTTTCGAGCGGTGGCAGGAAGAAACCAGAAGGGCTACGGAGCAGAGCAGAGTGAGTAGAAAGATGCGGATCGTGCGATGAATTGGATTGTTCACGTCGTAAACACTTTAGCGCGGATGATGACTTCTTTGCCATGCCGGTCACTCGGATACGGCGAGCAGAACGCTGCCGGCAGGAAGGCATAAGGATATTCTTAGCCGAGCAAGCGATCGCTTATTTTTGCTCGGTCAACATTCCATCGCGGAAAGGAAAAATCTTCTTCTCACCGGTTGGCAGCGTGACGGTAGTTTGGAGTACATCGCGCCCTTGCAAGGCGTACTCGTAGAGGAGCGTCTGGCCGTCGGCGAACTGCTGTTCGGAAACACGACCTAAGAAATATTTGTTGTGCAGAAAGGGATTGCCCTGACCATCGAACACTGTGGTAAGAAGCCACGGATCGTATCCCGCGTCGTTCATCAGCGGCGCATATTCGAACCGATAAAGGACTCCAGCTTCGCTGGATACGGTTTCGACGTGTCCCCCGCGATCGTAGGAGTATTTGCGGACGTGGCCATCCTCGTCGCGGGCCTCGGCGATCCGATCGGAGAAATCGTAGTCGAACATAATCTTATGGCCGCCGGGAGAGACGAGTTCCTTGAGGTTGCGCGTCTGCGTGCGCTTCAGCTCGATGCGATGGCCCTGGCCATCGTCCATCGCGGTCGGAGCTCCTTGCGCATAGGTCTTCGAGTAGTACGCTTCGGGAAAATAGATCTGGCGGCCGTCGGCAAACTTCAGCGTCCAGCCGTTGCCATTCCACGAAATCATCGCGCCATAAAATTCCGACGAAGTCTGCGAGTGTCGGAAAACGGCATCCGCATAACCTGTTCCCTTCGAAATGCGCGGCATGTACACCTGGTACCAGTCCTCCAGATTCAGGTTCATGTAGGTGTAGGGGAATCTGGTTCCAGTGGGGCAGATGTCGTAGGGATGATTGCCTCCGATGCCGAATGCGCGGCTGTGATTGTCCCAGACGATGTAGGTGCGGGTGAGTGATAACGGCATCAGGTCGGGAACAAACAGATCGGTCTGCCGCAGGATGAATCGCCCGGTGTGCAGATCGACGTCGAACTCGTTCACCGGCTTGTCATGGCGCACGGTCGGAGAAATCATCGCGATCGACGCGTGGAACTTTAAAGGCGTGGATTCGGGGACGGCGGGAATCACCAGGTAGGGATACGATCCGTCCCACACGGGCGGTGAATCGGTGAAAGGCAGCAGCTCAACTTTCACCGCGCGGGCAGGCCACCAGAACAGGGCGGCGGCAGCGGCAACAAGGATGGCGAACAATGCCCACTTCCACGCGGGACTGCGCCAGAACGGATTACTGCTGCTATTCACAAAGGCTCCGATAGATAAGTGTGCCCCTCGCGGCTAAGTAATGTAGCTCGACCGACCCTGGGCCTCTAATATGGCAGATATGACCGCAGGGAAGCACGACAAACCTTTTCTGTTCCGGTTGCCGATTATTCTCTCCGCGATTCACCTGGTTCTCTTTTTGATCACGATGCTCTCGGGATTGAAAACAGCGAGCGGCGGGAATCCTCTTTTCTGTGTCGACTTGCCCATGTCCCTGCCTCTGGTAGGACGCGATGATACCTGGACGGTTGTCGCCGTGGGAATTCTGGCGACGATCTGGTGGTTCTTTATCGGCCAAGTCGGATGGCTGAGCAAGCAGGGAAAAATCAGCCGCACCGTGTCGGCGGCCGGCGCCGGCCTCGTTCTTCTGATCTGCGCCGCGGCTGCCTACGCGATGATCAGCCAATTCGTGCTGATTTCGCGCGAGCCGGACTTCTCGACCATAGACGCAGTGATCTATATGTTCGCGGCGGCACTGCTGGCTGGAGGGTTGATCAGCGCTGGATATGCCGCACGCGCCACGTTCAAATCTACCGGGCGCTGAAAATTCCCACTTCCGGCAAAATCGGCCGGAAATGGGGCACCCGGGGTCTGTGCAGCGCGGAATTCTTATTTCGGATACCACTCGAGCAAGCGCACTTCGATTCCGGTTCCTTCCAGCGCTTTCTGAAATACCGTCAGATCGGAGCCGCGATAGTGATAGGGGATCACAATCTTTGGATGGAAGGCCTTCACCGCGTCGGCTGCTTCTTCCGGCGGCATGGTGTAGGGCAGGTTCATGCAGACGAAGGCGACGTCGATGTTCTTGAGCGCACGCATTTCCGGGACGCCTTCGGTGTCGCCGGAGAAATAAAAGCGCTTGCCGCCGTAGTTGAGGACGTATCCGTTGCCGCGTCCCTTGTCGTGAAAAAGTTTGCCCGGAGCGGGGCCGCGCTTCAGGTTGTAGGCGGGGATGGCCTCGACGGAGAAAGCTCCCCAGACTTTGGTCTCGCCGTTGGCGATCGGCTTGGCGGTGGTCACGGTTTGAACCACGGCGGGCGGAGCGAAAATCTCTGTGTCGGCTTTGCTGATTTCTTTGATCGAGTCGGGGTCCATGTGATCGCCGTGAATGTCGGTGATCAGGATGAGGTCGGCCTTGGGAAGTCCGGAGAGCTTCGTCGGCTTGGCGGGATCGAGATAGATCGTCTTGCCCCCGGCCTCGATCAGCGTGCTGGCGTGGTTCAGAGGAGTGATCTTGACCGGCCCGGCGGAGGTGGGGAAGGTTTGGGTCTGGGCAGCGGCGATGTGGACAAAAGACGCGAGCGCGACGAGAAGGACGGCGAAAACATGGAAGGCAGAAAGGAAGGCTTTCATAGGATCCTCGTAAGGATGCTTGTATTTCAAAACTCGGCACCCTGTCAATCGGTCCGGCCCTCAGGATTGCGGTGCACTTCGATGATGTAAGGATCTCGAGGCATAAGGTAGCGCTACAATCTGTCGATCGGTGACCCAGTGGCCGATGACCCTAAGGACGAAGAACGTGAGCGAAACCAAACAGAAGTGAGGAGATCCCGATAGCCATCGGTTCGGCCCTCGTGGTTTTCTGCTCTTACTCTTGCTCTTACTCTTCTTCTTCCTTCACGTCGCCGCGCTCGGACTTGGCTTTCTCGATGATCTTTTCCTGGAGCTGGCCGGGGACCACGTCGTAGTGGTTCATTTCCATGTTGAAGCTGCCGCGGCCTTGCGTCATTGACGTCAGTTCGACGCCATAGGTCAGCATCTCGGACATGGGCACTTCGGCCTTGACGACCGTATTGCCGCCTTTGTTGTCCATGCCCTGAATGCGGCCGCGGCGGCTGTTGAGATCGCCCATGATCGATCCTGCAAAGTCGTCAGGGACGGTGATCTCGACCGCCATGATGGGCTCAAGCAATGTGGGTTTCGCAGTCTCCATCGCTTTGCGGAAGGCGATGCGGCCTGCCATCTGGAACGACATGTCGTTGGAATCCACGTCGTGATACGAACCGTCGTAGAGGACTACGCGGAAGTCCACAACCGGGAAGCCAGCCAGATGACCTCGAGCGGCTGCGTCCTTGATTCCCTTTTCGATGGCCGGAATGTAGTTCTTGGGAATCGCGCCGCCGAAAATGTCGTTCACAAACTCGAACTGCCCACCGCGCGGCAGCGGCTCCATCTTGATTTTGCAATCGCCGTACTGCCCGTGGCCGCCGGTCTGCTTCTTGTGGCGTCCCTGGACGTCGGCCTTGCCGCGAATGGTTTCGCGGTAGGGCACCTTCGGAGCTTTCAGAACCACTTCGGTGTGATAGCGCTTCTTGAGCTTTGCGACTACGACTTCGATGTGCTGCTGTCCGGTGCCCGCGATCAGAAACTCCTGCGTCTGCGGATCGCGGAAGAAGCGGAGCATCGCGTCCTCTTCCATCTGTTTATGCAGACCGGGGCCGAGCTTGTCTTCGTCGGCGCGGCTCTTGGGCTCGATGGCGAAGGTGATGGCCGGTTCCGGCAGTTTCACGCGAGGGTATTGAATCGGGGCCGACTTGTCGCCGAGGGTGTCGCCGGTCAGCGTATCTTTCAGCTTCGCGACTGCGCCAATATCACCGGCGTGCAATTCATTGATCGGGATCGCCGTCTTGCCTTGCATGGTTGAAATATGCGCGAACTTTTCCTGCGGGCCGCGGCTGAAATTCACCAGCGTGGCATCGTTCTTCAGAACCCCTGAGAATACCTTGAAGTAGGAAATGCGGCCGGCAAACGCGTCGGAGACGGTTTTGAATACATATAAAGAGACGGGCTCTTCATCGGTCTCGTGGCGCTTCGGAGCATCGCCATTGCCGGCGGGCTCGCCTTGCACCCATTCGTGTTCGGAGGGCGCGGGCGTGTAGTCGATGATGAAATCCATGATGCGGTCGGCGCCGATGTTGCCGAGGCCGGAGCTGAAGATCACGGGAAAGATTTTGTCTTCACGAATCGCGTTGTGCAGCGCGGGAATAAGATCTTCCTCGCCGAGCGTGCCCGCTTCGAAGAATTTTTCCATCAGCTTGTCGTCGCCTTCGGCGACGAGCTCGACCAGCATCTCGTGGGCTTCCTGGACTTGCGCTCGCATGTTGGCGGGAATTTCGGTTTCTTTGCCTTTGCCGTTTCCGCCGAGCTCGTAGGTGTAGGCCTTCATGCGCACAAGGTCGACGACGCCCGTCAGATTCTTTTCGCTGCCAATGGGCAGCTCGATGGGAATCACATCGCGGCCGAACGCCGCGATTAGAGACTCCATCACGCGCTCGGCGTTGGCACGATCGCGGTCCATGCGGTTGACGACGATCAGGCGCGGCGTCTTATATTCTTCGCAATAATTCCAGACGCGCTGGGTGACGACTTCCACGCCGGCGACGCCATCGACCACGACGATGGCCGCGTCCACGACTGGGAGGGCCATCTTGGCTTCGTGGACGAACATGCTGAACCCGGGAGTATCGAGAATATTGATCTTGCTCGTGCCCCACTCGACGACGGCGACGCCGGTCGAGATCGACATCTTGCGGGCAATTTCTTCTTCGTCGTAGTCGGTGGTGGCCGATCCGTCGTCGACGTGGCCGAGGCGCTGGGTTGCGCCTGCGGTGTACAACATGGCCGATACCAACGAGGTCTTGCCCGCGTGCCCGTGGCCGACCATCGCGACATTTCTGATGTTTGCTCCGGAATAGACTTTCAAGTTGGACTCCTTCCGGCAGGCGTGGGAAGGAACGGCCCAAGAAAGAGGATGAGAGCGGATCAGGCCACCCAGCAATCCTGCCAAAACAAGGGATGCTACCACGGGGGTAGCGGGTGCCTCAACAAGGGCACGGCTTTGTCCTCGCGAGAGCGGCCGTTTAAGGCTGAATTCGGGGCAATGATTCCAGCCGTCGAAGGATGAAGTTCATTCCCCTCGCAACGTGGTGGCAGGATCGATTTGCGCGGCGCGCCAGGCGGGGACGGCGCAAGCCACGGCCGACACTCCCGCCAGCAGCACGATGACACCGATGTAGGTGGCGGGATCAAGCCGCGAGATACCGAACAGGAGCGCGATGAGGGCCTGGCTCGCCAGAGCCGCTCCGCTAATGCCGATCGCGATGCCCAGAGCGGTCAGCGTCATTCCTTGGCGCACTACGAGCCCGAGAATGTCCGCCCGCGTCGCTCCCACCGCGATGCGGACTCCGATCTCGCGGATGCGCTCAGTGACGTTGCCGGAGAGGACGCCGTAAATCCCGATCGCGGCGAGCACCAGCGCGACCAAGCCAAACGCCTCAAGGAGGATCAGCACGAAGCGCCGTTGAGCCTCCGACGTCGCGAGCAAGCTGTCCATCGTGGCGACGCGAACGATAGGCTGATCTCGATCGACCGACCAGATCGCATTCTTGATTGTGGGAGTAAGCGCCGCGGCATCTCTGCGCGCTCGGATCACCAGCGACTGCGCCCGATCGACCCAAGAGAACTGCGCGGTCGCAGTGTAGAAAGCATCCGTGTCAGTCAGTCCCAGCGAAGTTTGCTTCACATCCCCAACAACTCCGACGATGGTGCCCCATGGCCGGTCCGCGCGTCCGATGTCAGGACCCACGCGAACCCGCTGCCCGAGCGGATCCAGGCCGGGAAATTTACGCTTCGCGAACGACTCGCTGATCAAGATTGCCTGGGGCGCGCCCGCGACATCATGCTCATCGAGCAAGCGACCGCGGCGGAGCGGAATGTGCATCGTGTTGAAGTAGCCGGGGCTCACTGCATAACGAAGTCCAGCTTCCGGTTGGTCGTTTGTATCCGATTGAAACTGGATTCCATATGTTTCAAAATCGCCGCTCAGCGGCAACTGGCTGGTGAGCCCCGCCGATATGACGCCCGGGACCTGGCGGACAGACTTCGACCGCTTGCGTGAAAAATCGGGCGCGAGCGCCGTCATCGTCGAAACGGTGGCCGGATTCCTGGACCTGCATCGTGAGGACGTGGGTTCCGTCAAATCCAGGATCGATCGCGAACAATCGTCCCAGACTGCGCAGCAACAGGCCGGCGCCCACCAGCAGGACGAGTGCGATCGCGATTTCCGAGACAACGAGCGTGCGCCGCATCCACTGCTGCCCGCCGAGAGTGCGCGCCGAACTTTGGCGAGCTCCGGTTTGCAAATCGCTGCGGGACGCATAGCGCGCCGGGATCAGACCCATCAGCAATCCGACGAGCGCCGTAATTCCGAGTGCGAAAGCGAATACGCTGCTGTCGAGCCGGATTGCGTGGATCCTCGGCAGTTCCGGCGGACTGAGCACGAACAGCGCCTGTACGCCGAATTGTGCCAGCAGCATTCCAAAGGCTCCGCCGAGCAACGCCAGCAGCAGGCTCTCCGCGAGCAGTTGCCGGATAAGCCTCGATCGTCCGGCGCCTAACGCCGCCCGCATGGCGAATTCTCCTCGCCGCTGTGCTCCGCGGGCGAGCAACAGATTGGTGACGTTCACGCACGCGATCAGGAGCACCAGAATGACTGCCCCGAGAATGGCCATGAGAGCCGGCCTCACGCCGCTAGTGATGTCTTCTTGCAGTGAACTCGCAATCAATCCCTGATCCAGCGATGCCCATGCCGGACGCGGAAACTCGGGAATGCGGGTTCGCGCGATGCGGTCGAGATCGCTTCGCGCCTGATCTTTCGACACGCCGCCGCGCAGCCGTCCCACCATCCGCAGATGATGCCCCCACTCTCGCACTTGTTGCGAGCCGATGTTTCCGCTGTCGTACTGCAACGGCGTCCAGACTTCCGCCGAGGAACTCAGCACGTTTTCAAATCCGGCCGGCATCACACCAATGACGGTGTAGTTGTCGTCGTCGAGCTTGATGCCGCTGCCGATGATCGCGCTGTCTCCGCCGAAGTACGCAAGCCAGGAGGTGTGGCTTAGGATCGCGACCTTCGGACCGTTGAGCACATCCTCAGACGCTTGAAAATCCCGGCCCATCGCGGGCGCAACTCCGAGCGTGCGGAAGTAGCTGGCACTGACTTGCTGGCCGTCCAACCGTTCAGGCTGCTCCGCCCCGGTGAGCGTCGGCTGCCACGGCTTCATCACCGCGAGCGAGTCGAAAGCGCGATTGCGCTCCGCGACTTCGCGATATGTGTGAAATGTCTGTGGGATGCGGGCTCCGCCGTCCGCGTCCCAGATCATCATCAACCGGCCGGCCTGCGGATAAGGCAGCGGCTCGAAGAGGATCGGATTCACCGCGCTGAAGATGGCGGTCGTCGCGCCGATGCCCAGGCCGAGAATGAGAATTGAAGTGCAGGCGAAACCGGGATTTCTGCGGAGTTGCCGCAGTGCGTAGCGAAAGTCCTGCAACCAGATCCGCATGGGACCGCCTCCGAGGCTTATACTGCACCCTCACTCGAGTCGCAAGGATCTCGCCAATCCTACCTTGCCTATCTCTTTGAGGATCAAGAGGGAGTTGGTTCCGAAGGCCCGCAGCCTGTTCACAATCAGAAGTGTATGTCCGGAATCGAACATCTATTGGATTCCGCTTCGCGCGACGGGCGCGACGCGTCTCAAGAACGGCCAATCGTCAGTACCGGCAAAGCTCGTCATCCCGGGTGTATGATCTCCACGCAATGCTAGGCAATCGCAGCAGCGAGCAGTGGATCGAGCAGTATTCGTCGAGCCACCAAAATCCGGTGAATCGCGCCTGCCACACGCTCGGAATCCCGACCATACTGGTGTCGGTCGCGGTCTTTGCGGCGTCGTTCTTCGTTCATCGACTGTGGATGTATGCCCTCGCACTTTTCGCTCTCGGATGGATTTTCCAGTTCATCGGCCACGCGTTTGAAGGCAAGCCGCCGGAGTTCTTCCACGACTGGCGATTCCTGTTCGTCGGCGTCCGGTGGTGGTGGGCCAAGATCAACGGTAAGGCCTGAGCGGGCTTCAATCCGATTTGCATTTTTGTCCGTACTGCCAATGAGGGGATGCTCCGCGCATTTTGGGAAGGATTCCCAGCGGCTAAAGCCGACTCCTCATCTGAGCAGAAACGGCACGCCCGAAGGCGTGCACCACTGTGCATGCTTGCGCCGTTTCGTTGTTTTGCTTTATGCTCGACGCAAGTTTTGGGGTTCTGCTTCACCGAAGACACATGCAGCGACTGACCGCCCGACTTCTGTTGGTGTTCGCGCTTGCCGGAACTTTTGTTCCGCTTGCGCTGGCGGCGACTGCTGCTCCGCATGCGTGTTGTATCCGCAAAGCCGCGCATCAGTGTCACGGTTCGGCGTCGTTGGTATCGGAGCAACTCACTGTCAGCGGCGCCAGCAGTTGCAACCATGATTGCTGCCGCGGGGTAAACACCTCGCAGTGGGCGTATCCGCAGCCGTCGCAGACGACTGTTTCCGCTCAGAACGTCAGCTCCCGCGAAATGGACTCGCAGCCGGGCGTTCCGGCCACACGGCTTTTCTCGTCGCAATCCACCCGCGCTCCTCCCGCCTGCTGAATCTTCTTTTTTCCTAAATTCAATCGTTTTGTTGCGGAAGCAAACGCGCTCGTGTGGGATGTGTGTTCCGTGGCCCGAAACATTTGGATCTGAGCTGACGGCTCAATTCTATTTGCTTCGCAGTTCGGAAACCTTGCCCGTTCGGAGATCTATCCGGAGACCATGTTGCGATGTCTCGTGAACTCAAAATCGGCTTGACGGTTCTCGTTCTCGCCGGGGCCGGAGTCTGGGCGTCGCGACTGGAGGGCAACTATCCCGGCGCGCGTGGGGCTCCCACGGCGACGGAGGTTGCGCTGGCTCGCAGGCTGCGTTCGTGGTCGATGCCACGGTCGGCCCGCGACGGCAAGAATCCATTCGCCAGCTCTCCAGAGCTGCTGCACGAATCGGCGCGACACTTTGCGGATCACTGCGCGTCCTGCCATGGCAATGACGGCAGCGGCGCAACCGAGATGGGACGCAGCTTTTTTCCGCGCGTTCCCGACATGCGGTCCGACGCGACACAGCGCCTGAGCGATGGCGAGCTCTACTACATCATTCACAACGGCGTGCGCTGGACCGGCATGCCTGCGTGGGGCGATCCCGACAACGACATGGACAGCTGGAAGCTCGTCCTGTTCATTCGCCACCTGCCGCAGCTTACGCAGGACGAACTGCGCGATATGGAGCGGTTCAATCCAAAAAGCATTGCTGAGCAGGAGGAAGAAAAAGAGGAAAACGACTTCCTGAATGGCGGCCCGGCGCCGGTGACACCGCATTCCCATGAATCGCACACGGAGAAAACGAAATGAAGAAGCTCACAGTGATTCTGACTTCCATCCTGTTGCTCGGTGCGCTGGCCTACGCTCACGGCAACCTGGCGCACGTGATGGGAACTGTGGTCGAGGTCACCGACCATTCCATCTCCGTGAAGACTGCGGACGGAACGCATCAAGGTAGTTGCCTTCGACGGCGAGACGCACTTCCTCAAGGGCACGGCGCCCGCGACCATCAAAGACGTTGTCCTTGGAAGCCGCGTCGTGATTCACGCGCACCAAAACGGCGATAAGTTCCATGCCGCAGAAGTGAAAGTCGGCATTAACGCTGCTGGTGCCAAGCAATCGAACTCAACTACTTCGGAGGCAAAATGAATTACCGCTCGGCTCTTGTCATCCCGATGTTGCTGTTGACCAGCATCTCCGCGTTTGCCAACGTCTACGGCGCGGTCCGCGGCGTTGTCCACGATCCGCAGCATCGCCCGGTACAGGGAGCGATGGTAATGCTCAAGGCAAAATCGTCGGACTGGGGGAAATCGGTCACGACCGATGCCAACGGTGAGTTCCAGCTCAATGCCGTGCCTCTGGGCGATTACACCATAAGCGTTGCCAGCCGCGGCTTCGCACAGACCGCGGAGGATGTGACCGTCATCTCCGGTACGGTTCCGGTGGTGCACTTTCAACTGCAGATCGCCACCGAGAATGCCAATGTCACCGTTTCCGCCGCCGCGGATGTTGTGCCGACGGATTCCGCGACTCCAATCACGATGGTCGATGCGTTCGATATTGCGAGAACTCCCGGCGCCGACCGATCGAACAGCCTCGCGATGATTACCAACTACGTTCCGGGGTCTTACGTGACGCACGACATGCTGCACATTCGTGGCGGGCATCAAACGACTTGGCTGCTCGACGGCATTCCGGTGATCAATACTGCGATAGCGCAGAACGTCGGGCCACAGTTCGATCCCAAGGATCTGGAATACGTCGAGGTAAATCGTGGCAGCTACGGCGCGGAATTTGGCGACCGTACCTATGGCGTTTTCAACGTAGTGCCGCGCACCGGATTTGAGCGCAACAACGAAGCAGAGCTCGTGCTCAGCGCGGGGAACTTCTACCAGACTAACGATGCCCTCAGTTTCGGAAGCCACACGGAGCGCTTCGCCTACTACGCGAGCGTCAACGGCAACCGCAGCGATCTCGGATTGCAGACGCCGGTTCCGCAGGTCGTTCACGACGCAGTCAATGGCGTTGGAGGCTTCGGTTCGTTCATCTTCAATGCCGATCCTTCCAATCAGCTTCGTCTGATGACTTCTGCTCGCCGTGATTACTTCCAGGTTCCGTACGATCCCAATCCAAACGACATCGAAAACGGAGCGATCGCGGCCAACGATTTCACTCCGCAATATCCCAGCATCGGCCTCCGCGACAACGAAACTGAAAAGGATGCCGGCCTTCTTTTCACGTGGGTGCACACTTTCAATTCGCATCTCATGACTACTGCCTCGCCTTTTTATCACTACAACAGCGGCGACTACGGCAGCTTGCCGACGGACAATCCCGTGGCCAGCACCGAGAACCGCAGCTCCACGTACGCCGGCGGCCAGGCGAGCTTGGCTGCGAATTACAAGAAGAACGATCTGCAGGTCGGCTTTCTCAGCTTTCACCAGAGCGACAACCAGTTCTTCGGGGCGGTGTTCAATCCGCTGAGCTACAATCCCGTGCCTTCGCCGATCGCGGACTCGGAGCATCCCACGGCGAATCAGGAGACTTTTTACGTCGACGACAAATTCACGCCCATTCCCTGGATCACTCTTTCCGCGGGAATGCGGCCCACGCGCTTTGCCGAAGGAAATTTTGCTGCGACATCGGCAGCTGCGCCAGTTACGGAAACAGCCATCCAGCCTCGCTTTGGCGCGACATTCACCGTTCCTAAACTGCATTGGACCTTCCGCGCATTCTACGGGCACTACTATCAAGCTCCGCCGATCGAAACCGTCTCCGGCCCCGCGCTGATCGACTACACCGGGCAACAGGGATTGGGATTCGTCACGCTGAAAGGCGAGCGCGACGAAGAGCATCAGTTTGGGGTGGCTATTCCATTTCGGGGATGGGTGCTCGACGCCGATAATTTCAAAACCAACGTCAGCAATTTTCTCGATCACAACAACATCGGAGCGTCGAGTATTTTCTTTCCGATCACGGTTTCGCAAGCTATGATTCGCGGGTGGGAACTTACGCTGCGCTCTCCGCGATTTGCGCATCGCGGGCAAGTGCATCTCGCATATTCGAACCAGATCGCCGAAGGCAGCGGAACCATCACGGGCGGACTGACTGATTTTTCGTTCTCGCCGGGATTAACTCCGCTCGATCACGATCAGCGCAACACGCTCAACGTAGGCGGAGACGTAACTCTCCCGTGGCGCGCCTACGCTTCGACGAATGTTTATTACGGGTCCGGTTTCAGCAATGCATTTCCAGGTCAACCCTATCCGGGCGACTATTTGCCCGCTCACACAACGTTTGATCTCTCGCTCGGAAAGGACTTCGGAGAGCGCTTCACCGCGTCCCTCACGGCTTTAAATGTAGCGAATCGCCGCGTCGAGTACGACAACAGCCTTACCTTCGGCGGATTCCACTGGAATAATCCGCGCGAAATCTATGTCGAGCTTCGCTACCGGTTTCATTACTAGCTTCAAAAGCGCTCGCCACAAGGCGCGGAGTGTCAAACAGGATCCCGGGCGAACCGCGTGCTTTCTGGTGGGGATTTTCCGAAATCCGAACTTTCAAGTTTTGCGGTTGATAATCCTCTTCGTTTTGGTATGCTGTCAAAACGATTCGGGACCCATCTGAACGGCGGGACGAGCCCTGGAAACTTCCCTCACCATGCGACTCCCAGTCGCGCCCAAGTCCTAGCCGGTCTGTCTCCCCCGAACGAAGGAGTGTCTGTGACTTCCAACCGAAAATTCGAAGCTATTCCAGGCAGTGAGCGCCAGCCCGTTCGTGGAGCTCGCTTCATCCATAATTCGCATCCCGACCAGACGATTGAAGTCTCCGTCCGCATACGCTCGAAGGCGGAGGCCAAGCGCGCGGAGCTGAAAAGTTCGCTGGAAAAACCCGGATTCAAGCACATATCGCGCCAGGAGTTCGAGAGCGCCCACGGAGCTGATCCGGCCGACGTCGAACAGATCAAGAAATTCGCTCAGCAATACGGCCTGAAGGTGCGCGAAACCGGAACCGAGCTCGCGCGCCGTACGGTGATGGTTTCCGGAACCGTGAGCAATCTTCAAAAAGCCTTCAACGTCGAATTGAAGGAATACAGCCATCCCAAGGGAAATTTCCGCGGACGGGTTGGAGCCATCAGTGTGCCGCCGGAATATTCCGACATCATCACGGGAGTGTTCGGACTCGACAACCGGCCACAGGCAGAACCCCATTTCAGGCGAGCGCAGCAGCCCGAGAAGGGACGCCACAAGACTCCAGCGGCCAGCGCCTCGCACGACCCAAACGAGGTGGCCCAACTCTATAACTATCCGGGCGCGGATGGGACTGGTCAGTGCATCGGGATTATCGAGTTGGGAGGAGGCTTTCAGCTCGACGATCTAAGCACTTATTTCAGCTCGCTCAACATTAACTTGCCGCAAGTCATCTCGGTCTCCGTCGATGGTGGCACGAACAGCCCAACCACTCCCGACAGCGCCGATGGCGAAGTCATGCTCGACATCGAAGTAGCGGGCGCGATTGCTCCAGCCGCGAAGATCGTCGTGTATTTCGCTCCGAACACGGATCAGGGATTCCTGGACGCGATCACGACTGCGGTCCACGACAGCACGAATCAGCCCTCAGTCATTTCCATCAGCTGGGGTTCTGCCGAGTCGCAATGGACCTCGCAGGCGCTCACCAACTTCGACGAGGCCTTCCAGGCCGCGGCGGCTATGGGTGTAACCGTCTGCGTCGCTTCGGGGGACAACGGTTCCTCCGATGGCGTTAACGACGGCAACAACCACGTTGATTTTCCGGCGTCCAGCTCTTTTGCGCTGGGTTGCGGTGGCACAACGCTGCAAGCTTCCAACGGGCAGATTGTCAACGAGACCGTTTGGAACGATCAACCGAGCGGCGGTGCAACGGGCGGTGGAGTCAGCGATGTCTTCCCGCTTCCGTCATACCAAACGGGCTTCGATGTTCCGGCGCCAACGGTTCAAGCCGGAGGACGCGGAGTACCGGATGTTTCCGGCGATGCCGATCCGAATACGGGATACAACATTCGCGTCGATGGCGAGAACGCTGTCTTCGGCGGGACCAGCGCGGTTGCTCCTTTGTGGGCCGGATTGGTCGCGCGCCTCAACCAGCAGATGGGCAAGCCGGTCGGATTCCTGAACCCGACTATCTACGCTCAGGCTGTCGAGGCGTCCGGATTCCACGACATCACCCAGGGCAACAACGGCAGCTTCAGTGCGGCCCAAGGATGGGACGCATGCACGGGACTCGGCACTCCAAATGGAGCCCAGCTTCTGGCGGCTCTGACGGGAACGATCCCTGGACCGACGAGCGTAGGTAAACGCGTTAGCGGATCCAAGAAACCGGCTGCTTAATTTCACTCCAATTAATTTCATCCGAAGGGGCGAGGCGAACTCGCCCCTTATTTTTTGTCGCCCGAAGCGTTCGATTTTTCTGAGCTCTTACTGCTTCGCTTCCGACACAAAGAGGCTCGACACCTGGTAATAGGCCGTGTACGCGTACGACTGCAGGTCGTCGGTGACGAAGATTTCGCGCATCGATAAAAGTCCGGTGCGGTCGGGCGGGGCGAATTCCTTGAAGAGCGTGCGATATCCGGTCGAGAGTTCGACGCGCTCCAGGCGGCACGGAATTTCGGACCAGCGATAGACCAGCACGGATCGGCCGTCCGCGCTCCATTGCGCAAGGACATCCGTCTCCGCGAGACCGGGCACCGGCTGCGGCTGTCCGCCCTGCTTGCGTGAGAATTTCCGGGATTGAGAACGACCTGGCGGAGGATTACTCGCGCGCCAGACGATCGCGCAGCATTTCTTCCACATCACCCATCTTTTCACCGAGCACGTTCAGCTTGCGCGCGAGGCCTTGAATCTCGGCCTCGGCTCTGCGGTTCACGTCGAAATCCAATTCGCCGCGGAGGCGGTCTTTCGTGTCCTGACGGTTCTGGCTCATCATGATGATTGGAGCCTGCACCGCGGCCAGCATCGACAGGAACAAGTTCAGCAGAATGTATGGATAGGGATCCCAACCTTTTTTGCCGAGCGTAGCGTCGATCGTCATATACACCGCCAGCCCGACGGCGAACGTAATGATGAAGGTCCACGAACCGCCGAAACCGGCGACCAGATCCGCAATGCGCTCCCCGAAAGTCGCGTCTTTCTCGATGACTTCGTTGGGATGCCGGTTGGCCCGCAGCCGCACCAGTTGCTGCGACGCATGAAATTGCTTGCCCAGCACCTGCAGCATATCCATGCCGGCGAGCGGCTTGCGCTGCAAAAGCACGGCGATATCTTTGCGGTCGACCTCGAGGCACACTGCCTCGTCAATCGCGGTCGCTTCGGTCTGGTGCGGCGTCTGCTCCAGCATCGACGCGAATCCGAAGAACTCGCCGTGAGACGGTTCGTCGATGACGACTTCCTGGTGGTCCTGATCGACGGTGGATACGCGCACTCTTCCTGAAACAACAACGTAGGCTTGCCCACTGGCGTCGCCGATCTTGTAGATGCGCTGCCGCGGGGCGAACGTCTTCAGGCGGACTTGTCCCGCCAGGACTGCAGTTTCTTCTTCATCCAGCAATGCGAACAGCGGAACGTGTTTCAGAACTTCAGGATTGCATGCCATCGAGATGCCTCGCCGTGTGAAATCCAGACCGCGTAGGATGGCACACTCAGGGCGCTCAAACAACGGTGAGCCGTTCGAAGTGCGTGGAGGAGGCTTGTCAGCCGAGCTTTGTCATTCCGAACGGCGGGTTTGCCGTGAGGAACCTGCTGTCGCTGGCTGCGTTGCGGGTCGCGGCAGAAAGCAGGTTCCTCGCTGCGCTTGGAATGACAACGGGGCTGCGCTGGGAGTGACAATGCGACGACTTAGATTCTGCCCGCATCAGTGATTGCGCGGTTTCGCATTTCGTTCTACTATCCGAATCAGTGGCCACCGCCAAAAACAATGTCAATTTGACGGCCAACCGCGAGCGCATCGTGTCGGCCGCGCCGGTTGAGGACGATTCCTCGTTTGAGCTGAAGTTGCGCCCGCAGCGGCTCGGGGAATTCATCGGGCAGAAAAAGGTGAAGGAGAACCTGGCGGTCGCGATCGAAGCCGCGAAGTCGCGCGGAGAGGCGATGGATCACGTCCTGCTCTATGGCCCTCCGGGACTGGGAAAGACGACGCTCGCCAACATCATTGCCAACGAACTGGGCGTGCATTTCCAGCCGACGGCCGCGCCGCTGTTACAGATCAAGGGCGATCTGACGGCGATCATCACCAACCTGCAGGACAAGCAGGTGCTCTTCATCGACGAAATTCACCGGCTGCAGCCAGTGCTCGAAGAGTTGCTCTATTCGGCGCTGGAAGACTACAAGCTCGACATCATCATTGGGCAAGGGCCCTCGGCGCGCACCCACACACTGGAAGTCAGGCCGTTTACTTTTGTGGGCGCAACCACCCGGGCCGGATTGATTTCAGCCCCGCTGCGCTCGCGTTTCGGGATCGTTTTGCGGCTGGAGTTCTACACGACGGAAGACCTACGGGTGATTGTGGAGCGCTCGGCGGAGATTCTGGGCGTCGAGATCGACGATGCCGGAGCGAAAGAGATTGCCAGCCGGTCGCGCGGCACGCCCAGGATTGCCAACCGCTTGTTGCGGCGCGTCCGCGATTATGCGCAAGTGCGCGGCGCGGGCAAGATTGATGAGCCGACGGCCAAGGCTGCGCTTGAGATGCTCGAGGTCGATCACTATGGCTTCGATGAAGTCGACCGGCGATTGCTCTTGACCATCATCGAGAAATATCAGGGTGGTCCGGTCGGAGTGAATACGCTGGCTGCGGTGCTGGCCGAAGAGCCAGACGCGATCGAAGAAATCTACGAGCCATTCCTGATGCAGATCGGCTTCCTTGATCGTACCCAGCGCGGCCGCGTAGCCACGCAACTCGCCTACGATCATTTTGGGATCACCCCGCACCGGCGGCAGAGCTCTCTGTTCTAGGTTCTAGATTCGCTCTCACCACTCTTAACGTGTCCGGGCACGCCGGGGGCACAGAGGTCCACAGGGAACACCGCTCTGAGTCGCATTTTCGCCTTTCAGCACAAAACACTCTTTTTCTGTTCAGTGCGCCTGCGATGGTGTATCTTGACCAATTCTCCGAAATAGGGGGTCGGAGGAGGAGCAGGGATTCTTGCGTCTGCGTCGAGGAACGAGTCGGACCGTCTATTTTTTAGCGAAACTTGCGGCTATCGCTGCGCTGTTATCAGCTATGCGAGCCGCAGCTTTTCCCCTGCCGCCTTTCCAGTCTCCCCAGGATTCGACCAACCATCCGCCGAGCACGGTTTCACCACAATCGACCGGAAGCCAGAATTCGCAGTCCAAGCCGCAACAGCCTCTTCCTGAAAATCCTGGCACGGCTGGACAGCAACCAGTTCCGCCTTCGCCGCAATATCCGTCGCCCTCGGCGCAGGAGCCCGAGCCTCCGATCAAGAATCCCGATGTGCAACCGGCCCCGAAGCCTGCCAATGCTCCGCCTTCGCTGATGATCCCGCGCTTGCAGCATGGACCCTCGCTGGAGGATTTTCTGAGCATGAAGCCGCAGGGAGAAACCGCGCTCCGGATGGCGAAGGTCACCGGATTTACGCAGCGCACGCCGCACGATGGCGAGGCGGTCAGCGAGTCCACCGAAGCGTACCTCGGCTACGACCAGAAAAATCTGTATATCGTGTTTGTGTGCTTCGACGATCCGACCAAAGTGCGCGCCCGGATGTCGCGCCGCGAAGACATCTACGACGACGACCAGGTCGAGGTGATGCTCGACACGTTTCACGATCGCCGACGTGCCTATGCCTTCCAGACGACGCCGCTTGGCGTGCAATGGGACGCGATCTGGACCGAAGCTTCACGCGACGAAGTGAATGGAAATTGGGATACGTCGTTCGACACGGTGTGGGATTCGCACGGCAAAATGACGAGCCGCGGTTTTGTCGTGTTGATCTCAATTCCTTTCAAGAGCCTGCGCTTTTCGGCTGGAAATGTGCAGGAGTGGGGCATCATTCTGTATCGCGGCATTTCGCGGAAGGGAGAGAATGCTTTCTGGCCGCAGATCTCGCAGCGGATCCAGGGGCGGCTCGGACAGGCCGCGACTCTGACCGGTCTGGAAGGCATTTCGCCTGGACGCGATATCGAACTCATTCCTTACGGCCTGCTGCGCGGATTCCGAGCTCTCGATACCCGCGATCCCACCAATCCCTATTTTCAGCATGCCGATGTGCAAGGCCAGCCGGGCATGGACGCCAAGTTTGTTATCCATGACCACTTCACCATCGACGCGACGGTCAACCCCGATTTCAGCCAGGTGGAGTCGGAAGATCCGCAGATCACGGTCAACCAGCGCTACGCCGTCTACTTTCCCGAGAAGCGCCCGTTCTTTCTTGAGAACGAGGACTTCTTTCGGACGCCGATGGATTTGTTCTTCACGCGAAGCATTGGCGATCCTTCGGCGGGAATTCGCCTCACAGGCAAAGACGGGCCGTACTCGATCGGACTGATGAGCACGGACGATCGAAGTCCCGGCCTCGCCGTCCCGGACTATAGCCCGTTTTCGGGGATGCGCTCGTACTTCACCATCGCGCGCGCCAGCCGCGACATCTTTCGCGAATCCAGCGTGGGCGCGTTGTACACCGACTGGGAATGTCCGACCACCGGCGAGTACAACCGCGTAGGCGGCATCGACACTCGGTTGAAACTCAGCTCGACCTTGAGTCTCGACGGCCAGGCTGTGGCCACCTCGAGCAACCTGAACCTCAATTGCGAGGCAAACCTTTACCCGTTCAGTTCGGGCAACCGCGGCAACGGCAACTACTATGCGGGACCGGCGGAGAAGCTGGACCTGCGGCGAGACGGCCTGCATTTTTCCTATGAAGGGCTGTACAACGACGTCACTCCCGGCTTCGTCTCGATTCCCGGCTTCATCAATCGGGTCGACATCCGCGAGACCACACAGGACTTCCATTACCGCTTCCGGCCGAGGAAAGGATGGATCCTCAGCTGGGGCCCATCCGTTTTCGTTCGGTATGACTTCGACCACACCGGCTTGCGGCTCGATACTTTCTATCAGCCGTATTTCATCGTTCGCGGGCAGGGACAGACGATTATCATCCTGAAACCGTACCAGGAATTCCGCGAACGCCTGCGTCCGCAGGATTTCTGCTTCTACGGTTTCTCGGTGTACTGTTCGCCCGGGGCTCTGGGAAATCAGGATTATCACGAGCACGAGAGCGGGGCCACGTTTCAGACCGGCTACCTGAAGTGGGCGACCCTCAACGCGAGCTACTACTGGGGCGACGGCACTAACTTCGTGGCCGAGCCCGATACTCCACCGGCTGCTCCCACGCCGTACAACTTGCCGTTTCTTGCCCGGCAGGACACTGCGAAGGCCTCTGTAATCCTGCGTCCCATGAAGCCGCTGAAGATCGAGAACACCTATCTCTTCGACCGGCTGCGCACGACCAACAGCACATTTCTATTTGAGCAGAGCCAGTTTCCCGGGGCGGGACGCGGCATCTTCAACGACCACATCCTGCGCAGCAAATGGAACTGGCAATTCACTCCGCAGCTTTCGCTGCGCCTGATTCTGCAATACAACGGTCTGCTCGCCGGAACGCCGGGCGTGGGCTCTCCCTATACGTATCTGCCGACCCAGAAGGAGTTCAACGCCGACTTCCTGATCACTTACCTGGTGCATCCGGGCACCGCGATCTATGTCGGCTACAATAGCGACCTGCAGAACCTGAACGTCGTTCCGGCAACGCCAGGGATTCCCGGCGGCGTCACGAACACCGCCAAGGGCTTAATGAACGACAGCCGCCAGTTTTTCGTGAAAGTCAGCTATTTGTTTCGGTTCTGAGCTGTCAGCTCTCAGCTTTCAGCGGTAAGCTTGGGAAACGTCTGATTCGATTGTCTTTGCTGAGAGCTGATCGCTGATGGCTGACAGCTCCCGGCGTTTGCCGAATCCTGTGGATATCCTGTAGAATCTAATACTCCGAATCGAGGTTGAACCCCAATGAAAGCAGCCATTCATCCGTCCTATAACGAAGTGCGCGTGCATTGCGCCTGCGGCAACACGTTCACGACCCGGTCGACCCATAAAGGCGACATCGGCGTGGAAATTTGCTCGGCCTGCCATCCGTTCTTCACCGGCAAGCAGAAGCTGATGGATACCGCCGGCCGCGTCGAGCGCTTCCGCCGCAAGTACGCCAAGAAAGACGCTACACCCGCGACTCCGGCCAAGAGCTAACCTCTTCGCCGCCCGGGTTTGCGCGGATAAACCTAAGAAATCGAGCCTCTGCTAAGGCAGGGGCTTTCTCTTTTGAGCAGAAGTCACGCCGGCAACTGCCGTCTTCGCTTCTTATTAAGGACCCACCAGCCCAGGAGTAAGCCCAGCGCGATCGGCAGCAGCCCGTAGAAAATCATTTGCAAAGCCATCATGCGGGCAGACCAGGTCGTTCCCTCGACGCGCGGAAAGCCGGCCGGAGAGTGGTCGGCGGCCCAGGTCAGGAACTTGGTGATTTCGGACAAGACGACCTGCTCCGCCTGCAGGACCAGCGACCACACTCCCAGGTTCAGCAGGTATGCCGCGATCACGGGGCAGATGAATCGGCGGATCGGCATTTTGAACTCAGGCACGCGGATGGTTCCTCAGCTTCTTTCTTCGCCGCTGGCATCCTGCGGCATTTCGGTGCCTTTCGCCGGGTAGAGCCAGCGCGCGATCAAATACGCCGCGATCAGAAACAGGGCAGTTCTTACGAGCGCGGAAAGTACTGAATAAGTAGTCGACAACCGATGGACGTTCAATGCCGGCCGGAACTGTACATTGGACAAGATTTGTCCGACGGTGGTGGAGATGAGAGCGCTCAAAGCATCGGCGATCAGGACTGCGATGAGGATCGCCCCGATATATTC
Organism: uncultured Acidobacteriota bacterium; assembly: GCA_963700225.1. Lineage (GTDB taxonomy): Bacteria > Acidobacteriota > Terriglobia > Terriglobales > Acidobacteriaceae > Sulfotelmatobacter. The sequence goes on along the minus strand of CAVOWU010000002.1, from coordinate 883,570 downwards.
GGTCAGCAGGATTTCGCGAATCGTGCGCATGACCAGACTCCAGGTCGGCACGATTGTCGCATACTGGAAATCCGGGCAAAACAAGTAAAATAGAGGCTGTGCGCAAGTTCTGGGACAATTCGGGTGGGGCGGACGCTGTCGTGCGCCAGGCAGAACCACTGAGGCCTGTCCCTGCGAGCTTACAGATCGGCAGCGTCACGATTTCTCCGGCCACGGTCCTCGCGCCGATGGCCGGCGTCACCGACACGGTCTTCCGCCGCTTCATCCGCAACCTGGGCGGATGCGGCCTCATCATGACCGAGTTCACCTCGGCCGACGGCGTGCTCCGCAAGAAAGATCAGAAGGCCAAGCGCTATCTCCACTTCTACGAAGACGAGCACCCGATCTCAGCACAGCTTTTCGGCAGCGATCCGTACGTGATGGCCGAAGCGGCGAAGATGGTTGAAGGACTCGGCTTCGATCTGGTTGATCTGAACCTGGGATGTCCGGCGAAGAAAGTCGTAAAGTGCAACGGAGGCTCAGGCCTGCTGCGCGATCTCCCGGCGATCGGCAGGATTTTCGAGGCGGTGCGTGCGTCCGTGAAGATTCCCTTCACCGTGAAATTTCGCGCCGGATGGAATGACGAAGAAATCGTCTGCGTAGACCTGGCCCGCATGGCGGAAGATTGCGGCTTGGCAGCCGTGGCCCTTCACGCCCGCACGCGCGAGATGGGTTACAGCGGCCAGGCTCGGTGGGAATGGATTGCCGCCGTCAAAGATGCGGTGAAGATTCCGGTGATTGGCAACGGAGATATCCGGACGCCGGAAGACGCCTGCGCCATGGTCACGCAAACTGGATGCGACGCGGTGATGATCGGCCGCATGGCCCCGTCGAATCCATGGATCTTCCGCCAGATCGAACAGTACTGCGCCGCAATGAATCAAGTAGGGGCGAACGCATTCCTCAGCCCAGTCTCCGGCAATGGCCACGTTCAGCTGGCCAGCCCCGGCCGTCCCATCGAGCACGGGTCGAATGGTTTTGATACAGGCAGTGAATTTGACGGACAGCCGAGGGCGGCTGTCTCCACATCAGCGCCGCTCTACGACCATCCCTCGGAATCCGATCGCTACCAGATGATCCGTACCTACTTCCGGATGCTGATCGAAGAAGAGCTTCCCGACGCTGTCGGAAAGATGAAACAGTTCGCCAGTTGGTTTACCCACGGAGTTCCCGGCGGCGCGGGCCTGCGAAAAGCGATCTACGAATCGAAGAGCGCTCCAGAGATCCTGAGCCGCGTGGAAGACTTCTTCGAAGCTAGACTATGTGCTGCGGCTGCCGTCGCCCACGAAATCTGACCACCCCACCAAAATAAAGGCGCGAACCGGACTAGCGGCTCGCGCCCAATCGAACCCGGAAGTTTCCTTAAAGCACCGTAACCGCGATCCGAACTCCCGGGTGCCTCAAGTTAAAAAGAAAATATCCGCCATCGACGAAGTCGATGTAGCAGTTGTCGTTGTAGGACCATCCCCCCGGCCACGCATCAACGATCTCGAAATTGTAGCCGCCGTATGCGAAGTGAGGACGGCCTCCGACGACAGTCACGTGCCGGATGGCGAAATGATGATCGTGTCCGAAATGCTGACGGAAATGCGCATCGTCGATCCGGCGCATGTGTTCGTCATGGCGCACCTGATCATGGTGCTCTTCCTGCCGGGCGTCACGATGTTCGTCCTGCTTCTCGTCATGGTGTTCGTCCTGGGCCAGGGCGGTCATCGCCGCTCCCAGAAGAAGTGAAGCACAAATACTTCCAACTACTGCTAATCGCTTCATGATTAACCTCGCTTTGGATTTTTCCTCAAAGCCGCCGAATGCGGCTGCGTTTTGCGATAAAGATGCGACAGCTTCAAGATGCCGCGGCGCGCCCCAGAGTTGCTGGAATTGGCTTTTTGTAGCACGCGTGCGTCATGAGAGCATCGAAAATTACAAAAACTCAGCCAAACTTTACACTTCTTGTCACAACCGTCGGGTGAGCTAAATCATCGTGCGATCACCCGGTGCGCAAAAATCACAGGTGCAATTCCGCCCGGCACCGGTTAATGCTCTGTTGATGATTCCCCTTGCCTGGGCTGGCGCCGGGTGTACTATGGTTCGCAACTTTCTTCCCCTCTGATGAAGTCGCGGGTTCGCGTGGTCAGCATCCACGCTCCGTGGGGTAATCGCAACTCGAAACAGCGTCTATGCGGCGAGGCTGGCTCGAGGCTGCGAACAATCCGTTCGACGAGGGATCCCATGACAATTGGCGGGCTGTTTTGGTACGAAGTTGTACTTCTCGTGCTGGGCGTCGTGCTGTTCATTGTGCTGATCAATGCGCTGCGCAAGAACCTGTCTGCAGGCAAGTCCTATGCCGGCTTGCTTCCGTTTTTTGTGCTGACGATTGCAATGATCGGTTATCCCAGCATCACGTCAATCCAATACAACAAGGGCATGGTGAGCATCGACACCGACGCGAGCGAAATCGCGGCCAATCCGGGATCTCCCCAGAACGCGGCCCGGCGGCAGCAAATACAAGCGAACTTGAGCCGGTACGAGAGTCGCGCCGTTTCGCCGCGCGACCGAGAGATCGTCGCCAGGGCTCGCGCGGCCTTGAAGCCCAGAACGGTAGCAGGCAAACAACAAAATGATAGCGGCCAGCCGGCAAACTCAGGCTCATCGGCGGAACTGCGCGAACGGGTGTTAACGCTCACTGAGGAGGCTGAGAAGAATCGGAATAATGCCGCCGTACGAAACCAATTGAACGAGGCCCTCACCCAATTGAAAGCGTCTGGGAGCAGCGATCCCGAAGACGCGGGCGCCATCAAGCGGGCAGAGAACTTTCTGGCCTCGGGGGCTCACTGAGAGGTTTGGGAAGCTGGTTTTGCGACCATTTTCCCCAACTCATCCCTTTCGATGTATGCCCAGGGCGTCTTCGGATCGTGAGTGAAGACGGTTAGCCATTTCTCCGGAAGCGCGCGCGAGTAGTACTGCTTCTTGCTCTCGATCGTGTCCAGCGGATACAGATCGAATCCCATGCCCCATGTGAGATCGATGTGCGCCGTCGTAGGTATCAGATCGGAGATGTAACAGGCTGTTTGGCCGCCGCTTTGCACGATGATGCCCTGCATGTGCGCCGTGTGACCGCGGAAAGTTTCGACGGAAATCCCGGGCACGATTTCCTCGCCACCTTTCAGCAGGGTCATCTGCCCACTCGCGACCACAGGATCGTAATTGTCCGGCAGGAAGCTGATGGAGTCTCGCTCGCTCGGCTTACGCGCGTATTGCCACTCGCCTTCGGGCGCGTAATATTTCGCGCGCGGAAAGGTCGGAACGATCTTGCCGTTCTTGTCCCGCGTCGTGTTCCATCCGCAATGATCGAAATGCAGATGCGAATTGATTACGATATCGATGTCGTCAGGCGCAATGCCGGCGCTGCCAAGGTTCTCAAGCAATTTCGCCGGCTGGCCGTAAAACTTCACCATGCGGTCGGGCAGCTTGTTGCCGATGCCGGTCTCGATCAGGATCGTTTGCTTGCCGGTGCGGATCAGCAGAGAGTTGAGCCCCGTGGTGATGTAGTTCTTCTCGTCAGCCGACATCTTGCGTGACCACATCACCTTAGGAATCACGCCAAAGAACGCGCCACCATCGAGAGGATAAGTTCCGTCCGAAAAGACACTGAGTTCAAAATCGCCAAGCGTGAGTTGGGGCATAGTTCCCAGTTTGCCATATCACGAACACACCTTTTCGCCGCGGAGTCACTGAGCCGCGGAGAAGAAAACTCAGAAGCAAAATCCTCTTCGTGTCTCTGCGCCTTTGTGGTGAGACCGGTTGGCCAGAAAGTGAAGCAGAAATCCACAGGGAAGCTGAGGCACGATGTGACATCTGACCTTGTGCCCCTCGAGGCAGTCATGGCATGCTGCGTGACGGCGGCGCCGTGGCTAGCGCCGGAGCGAGCGCCGCCAAGTTCCTTGTTTTCAAGATTTTGACCTCTAACCTCCTTGGGGCTCAAGATTTTGCAGCCTTATTTTGCAGGGCCCGCGCCAGTCGCGGCTTTCCAGAGGGGTGGGGGAGGGGGGTGGGGTTCAAATCATCACCTTTTCCCATTTCTGCACTTCGATTTCAGCTGAACTTCCCGATTTTTTCGCAGTTTTTGCGTTCGGTCCTTCCTGCATCCCTCGCGCATCTAATGTTTATCAGTCAATTACTAGCCCAGGAAAGAGAAACGACCATGATTCAGATTCGCCCCAGCGCCGAACGCGGCGGTGGAAATCACGGCTGGCTCAAGACGCAACACACCTTCAGCTTCGCCGACTATTGGGATCCCAAGTGGATGGGATTTCGCTCGCTGCGTGTCATCAATGAGGATTGGGTCGCGCCCAACAACGGATTTCCGACGCACCCGCATCGCGATATGGAAATCATCACCTACGTTCTCGAGGGCAAACTCGAGCACAAGGACAGCCTCGGAACCGGCTCGGTGATTCTTCCCGGAGACGGACAGCGCATGACCGCGGGCAGCGGTATTCGCCATAGCGAGTTCAATCCGTCGACCACCGACGCGGTGCATTTGCTGCAAATATGGATTCAGCCGGAACGAGCCGCGCTCGTGCCAAGCTACGAGCAAAAGTCGTTTCCCGAGGAAGAGAAGCGCGGGAAGCTGCGCCTGGTCGCGTCGCGCGAAGCGAGTGATGGATCGGTGAAGATCAATCAGGATGCGAAGTTGTATGTCTCGCTGCTGAAGCCTGGAGAAGAAGTCACGCACGAGCTTGCATCCGGACGTCACGCGTGGTTGCAGGTCGCGCGCGGCTCGGTCGAACTGAATGGCAAGAAACTTGGCCAGGGCGATGGCGCAGCGATCAGCGAAGAGAGCAAGCTGACGATCAAGGGCACAGACAACGCCGAAGTGTTGTTGTTCGACCTGGCGTAATCAACTTCTTCTTAGCCACGGATTCTCGTGGATTTTCACGGATCATTTCTTGATTTGAATGATGCGTGGGAATTCGTGAGATCGAGGTCGGATGACAGAAGCGAACGTCTGCGGAACACTGCGGGCAATCGTTCGCGAAGCTACTTACCGCCTTGTTTCTTTTCTACCTTCGCCCAGGTATCTTTCAGCGCCACCGTCCGGTTGAATACCGGCGCGCCTGGCTTTGAGTCCGGATCGACGCAGAAATATCCCAGCCGCTCAAACTGATACCGGCTGCCCGCCGCTGCATTCGCGAGCGATGGTTCCAGCTTCGCGTTGGAAATCACTTCCAGCGAGTTCGGATTCAGGTAGTCGAGAACATCCTTGCCTTCCTCCACGTCGCCAAGATTTTCCTTGGTGAAAAGATTTTCGTAGATGCGCACTTCGGCGTCGACGGCATGTTGCGCCGAGACCCAGTGGATCGTCGACTTCACCTTGCGTCCGTCGGGCGGGGCATTGCCGCCCCGTGTTGCCGGATCGTAGGTGCAATGCACTTCGATCACTTCGCCTTTTTCGTTTTTCACTACGCTCTTGGCCGTGATGAAGTATCCATAGCGAAGCCTCACCTCGCGCCCGGGCGTCAGCCGGAAATATTTCGGCGGAGGCACTTCGCGGAAATCGTCCTGCTCGATATAGAGTTCGCGTGAGAACGGAACCTTGCGCGAGCCAGCACTCTCATCTTCCGGATTGTTGGTCGCATCCATCTCCTCGACCTGGCCCTCCGGATAGTTATCGATCACGACTTTCAGCGGACGCAACACCGCCATCACCCGCGGCGCGCGCTTGTTCAGATCTTCGCGGACGAAGTGTTCGAGCATTGCCAGCTCGACGATGCCATTCGTGCGCGAGACTCCCGCCGCCGTCACGAAGTTGCGAATTGCCTCGGGCGTGTACCCGCGCCGCCGCAGCCCGGAGAGAGTCGGCATCCGCGGATCGTCCCATCCGCGTACCGTCCCTTGCTCGACTAGTTGCCGCAGCTTCCGCTTGCTCATCAGCGTGTAAGTCAGGCTGAGGCGGTCAAACTCAATTTGCTGCGACGGGAAAATTCCCAGCTGCTCGATGAACCACTTGTAGATCGGCTGATGATCGGCAAACTCCAGCGAGCACATCGAGTGCGTCACTTTTTCGAGTGAGTCCGACTGCCCGTGCGCGTAGTCGTACATCGGATAAATGCACCACTTGTTTCCGGTGCGGTGATGCTCGGCATGCAGGATGCGGTACATCACCGGATCGCGCATATTAATGTTTGGCGACGACATGTCGACCTTCGCCCGCAAGACCCGAGACCCGTCGGGAAATTCACCAGCCTTCATCCGCTCGAAGAGATTCAGATTCTCGTCGACCGAACGGTTGCGATATGGACTATCTTTCCCTGGCTCTGTCAGCGTACCGCGATGCTTGCGAATCTCGTCTGCCGACAAATCGTCGACGTAAGCCTTGCCGTCTTTAATCAGCTTGATCGCCCATTCATAGAGCTGGTCGAAATAGTCGGACGCGTAGAAGAGCCCGTCCCAGTGGAAGCCAAGCCACTGCACGTCTTGCATGATGGAATCGACGTACTCGGTGTCTTCTTTCTCCGGATTCGTGTCGTCGAAGCGCAGGTTGGTGTGGCCGTGGAATTCGTCCGCGAGCCCGAAGTCGAGGCAGATCGCCTTGGCATGCCCGATGTGCAGGTATCCATTAGGCTCAGGAGGGAAGCGGGTCTGCACACGCCCGTTGTACTTGTTGGTCTTTAAGTCTTCGATAAAACGTTCGCGAATGAAATTGGAAGGGCGGGGCTCGGGAGAGGTGTTCTCACCCGTCTCGGCCTCGGCTGCTGACGGATTCATAGCTCTTGATCTTACCGCAAAGAAAGCAAAAAGCACGTTAGCGCGGTCACGCGTGCGCTAACGTGCTCTCGCAAAATTCCCAACTCCGAACTATATGAATCACTGCTGCTCGCCGTGCCGGATGTCTCACCCGGCTGGCAGAGACGCTGCATGGATCATGAAGTTCAGTAGGACCCAACAGGGACTTCCGTTAACTGAACAGGGCGAGCGCTTTTCACGCGTTGAATCCGGCGGGCGTCTACGATCATGATTACCACACCGGTTGCGAGTACCACTGGAAACACTTTGCCCAGCCCCACATTGACGGCGTTTGTAAGTTCAAACGCCCGCGCGGCCGGAATCTTCGCGCCCGTGATCTCAGCGAGTACGCTTGCCTTCGTCATCCAGCAAAAAAGCGCCGATGCGGTGAGGTTGGTGGCCAGACGAAAGCTAGCCCGGAGCACCGTCCAGTAAGGACGCGCGAGATTCACACACGCCAGTACTACATTGATCAGTGCCAAGAGAAGAAAGCCCCAGAAGAAATATCGCCAAACCGGCGACAGGACGACTCTTATCTCGGGGTGATCCAGCACGACCAGCGAGGACATGACGTCGATCCACCAGATGCCGAAAATGAGGTTGACGACAACCTCGACGAGGGAGTCGAAACGGCGTATCTGGTTGGGATTGCGCGCCGGGGGGAGCTTGCGCGGGTTCCAATCCTCCAGAAATCGGGACTTGGCCTGCAGGTGCTCGATCGCCACGAAGACGATGGTCACTGTGCCCAAAGCGAAAAAAGCGGTGTACCACCAGGTGCCCCACCCTGAGGCGATCGCGGCGAACCATCCGGCACCGGTGTGCTCGGTGCGGTAGGACGAACTGAACGACATCATGCCGATCCAAACCAGAATCCAGGGCAGCAGATAGAACAGCGCGACTACCTTCACCACGAAAAGGTAGATCGGGAACAGGACAGGGCCGATCAAGCTCCGTTGCGGCAGATAGCGATTCGCCACCAAGAGGGGACGACCGCGTTGTTTGAGGATGGCATCCATTTCCACCTCGCTCAGCGGGCGACGGAGTGCGGTCTCCTTTTCTTCGATCTGCGAATGCAGATCCTCGGCCAGTTCAGCGATGATGTCTTGCTGCTGCGCCTTCGGCAGCCAGAAGCGGACAGCTTGCAGATACCGATCGAGGACGTCCATGGAATTAGGGCTGGTTGTTTTGCTCATGACTTATGCCTCTTGAAGAATTTTGCCGAGCGACGCGTTGATGTTTTGCCACTCCGCCAATAGCTGCTCCAAAATCCGTTCCCCCGCCGGCGACAGCCGGTAGAAACGTTTGTTCCGCTTTTCCTCTTCACGCCACTGGCTTACCAGCAGGCCTTGGGTTTCCAGCCGACGCAGCAGCGGGTACAGAGTTCCTTCGTCGATCGCCAACCCATCGTCGGCCAGCGCCTTGCGTAGGGTGTACCCGTACTGCTCCGTCCGAAGCTGAGCCAGGACGGCAACGATGAGACATCCCCGCCGCAGCTCCATTTTCAGGTTCTCGAGGATCTCAGGTCCGCCAGTGGTACCGTTCGCCATATAGGATGCGAGACACACTATGTAGCACACAGTATAAATTGTCAAGGACTTTTTCCAAGAAGCTCCGACGTGGTTTCCCAGACTGGGCAGAAAGACGACCCAAACCCACAGAATCTGGATCGGGTCTTGGTCGACGGGTTCGATTCCTTACACGCCTGCCGAGACGACTTGACCTGGCGCTCCGACGGCTGTCTCGAGTTGCGCGAGTTTGCGGCGATAGTGGACGTGACGCCAGCGCGTCATCTCTACCAGCGGTTTCCAGACAGGATTGACCAGGTCATGTTTGATCAGCAGATGCCAGAACCGATTCGACCGCTTGTAGAGATATGACATGGCAACGTAGAGGGGAACAGCCTGCCACTGCTCCGGGCGGCGCCGCCAGATCGACGCGTGCGAAAAGAGACGCTGGTAGATCCACGCGTATCCCTGCTCCAACTCTTCCGGAGTCATGTGCTTCGGCCGGAAGACCGCGTGCCCCGTGTCATAGAGACTCCAGTCGCGATGCAGGATTCTTCCTTGTTCCTCCATCTGCCGAAACAGCGGAGTCGCCGGATACGGCGTGAGAATGTGAAAGGTCGCGCACTCCAGCCGGTTCTCTTCGATCCATTCTGCCGTGCGCGCGAATACGTCTTTACGATCGTGATCGAAGCCGAGGACGAATGATCCGTTCACCTGGATGCCGAAGTCGTGCAGCATGCGGACGCGACGCGCGTAGTCCGAGGTCTTTGGCGTCTTTTTATTCGAAGCGGCCAGGTTGTCGTCGGAGAGCGACTCGAAGCCGATGAACACGCCCGTGCATCCAGCGAGCGCCATGTTGCGAATCAGAGAAGGATCGTCGGTGACATCGATCGTTACCGCAGCGCTCCAGATTTTATTCAGCGGCTTGAGAGCACTGCAAAGCGAGTGCAGGTAGTCGCGGCGCGATCCGAGATTGTTGTCGATGAAAACCGCGTAAGGCTGATCGTCAGCCACGAACTCATCGACCACCTGCTGCGGATGCTTCATGCGATAGGGCATCCGAAGGCCGTCAGTCGCGAGATAGCAGAAGCCGCAGCGATTGTGACATCCGCGGGTTGCGATGAGGCTGGTGGTCGTCAGAAAACTGTGGCGGGGGAGAATTGCGCGCCGGGGTGGAGGATCGTCGCAATAGTCGTTCTCGTAGGTGGCGACGTATCGCGGCTGGAGAGTGTTCGCCTCGATGTCGCGCAGGATTCGCGGCCAGAGTTGGACGCCATCGCCGAGCGCCAGCGCGTCGGCGTGGGGCGCGCATTCGTCGGGACACGACAAAACGTGCAACCCTCCGAGGATCACTTTCGAGCCGCGGGCGCGATACCAGTCGGCGAGTTCGAACGCCCGCCGCGCGAAAGTCAGATGCACGGTGATGCCGACTACCTGCGGCATCGGACGAAACGGCGGCCGCCCGTCGAGCAGATTTTCATCCCAATATTCGACCCGCCAATGATTGGGTGTAGTCGCCGCAAAGCTGGTCAGGGCCAGCGTCGGAGTGAGCACATGCTTGCCGAAGCTGGCGTGTGCGTCCTTCGGATAGAACGGGTTGATCAGCAGCGCGTACCGCGGCTCGATTGGGCCGCCAGGCGCGGCGGAATCAAGAAGCGGTGGGTGCATCATTTCAGGGGGGATCCAGCGCCTCTGCACCGCGCAAAGAAAGGGATCCTCGGGTCGAATCATGAACGTACTTTACATTACAAAGTACTTCATGTCAACACGACAAAGCGCCCAGTGACGAGCGCGGACGATGAGTTAAAGACCGCGGAACCGGCTACGAGCCCATGGTCAGCACAACCCGGAATCTCGCGCGCCCGCTGATCATCTGGTCGTGTAGATCAGAGTGGGCGTGCTGAAGATGCAGGAAAAAGTGAACGATTCAGCCTAGTTTTGTAATCGCCTGCCCGATCCTAGCCATGGCCGCCGGTTTCCCCAACACTTCGAGCGTCTCAAACAGCGGCGGAGCATTCTTGCGTCCGCACACTGCGACTCGGATGGGCTGAAACATTTGTCCGGCTTTCACGCCGAGTTCCTGCGCGGCAGATGCGCAGCGCTTGATCCAGCGGATCGTGCTTGAACTCTACGTTCGGCAATACGGCGAGCGCCTTTTGCAGGACTTTGAGGGCCATGGCTGCGTCGCCCTTTTGGGGGATCAGTTCTGCAGGATCGTAAGGCGGGAGTTGATCTACGAAAAAGAAATCAGCCGCCGTTAGAACGTCGCGCAGCAACTTGATGCGCTCACGAATCAAGGGCGTGATCCGCAGCATTCTTTCGGGCGTGATGGCGAATCCCGCCTCATGCACGATCGGGAGAAGGCGCTGGCTCAAGTCCTCTATCGCCAGCCCGCGAATGTGTTCCGCGTTCAGCCACACGGCCTTGGGATCAAACGTTTCGTCAGGAGTCGCAGCGGGTTCCTTGAAGTTCACTACGGCGTTCGCGCGATTGATGCCTTCGAGCGAAAACGCGTCGACCAGTTCCTGGCGGCTCATCTGCTCGCGATCGTTTTTCGGCGACCATCCGAGCAGGCAAAGAAAGTTGATGAACGCTTCCGGCAGGAACCCGGCGTCACGGTAGGTGGTCACGCTGACGACCGGCCCGTGGCGACGCTTCGAAAGCTTGGTTCCATCCGGCGCAACGAGGAGCGGAAGATGGGCGAATTGCGGAGGCGCGAAGCCCGCAGCCTCGAAGATCAGAACGTGCTTGAAGGTATTCGAGAGATGATCCTGCCCGCGGATGATGTGGCTGATGCGCAAATCGGCGTCGTCGGCGCACGAGGCCAGATGATACGTCGGCATTCCGTCGGAGCGCAGCAGGGCGAAATCTTCAATGTCCGCGCCCGCCTTCATTTGCTCGCCGTAAACTGCGTCGTTGAATTTCACGACCTGGCCGCTTTCGCGGGGAACACGAAAACGCAGCGCGAACGGCTCTCCGGCTGCGGCGCGGCGATCGCTCTCTTCGCGCGAAAGCTCCCGCATCCCGGGATTGAAGAGCCATGTTCCCTGCGCGCCCGATTTCTCGCTGTCCCCGGTATGTGCGGGCGTGAAATCCCGGTACGCGAGGCCCTTCTGAAAAATCGCCTCGGCGGTCTGCCGGTGCAGAGCTCCTCGTTCCGACTGCTTGTATTTCTCGTCCCAACCCAGCCCGAGCCACTTCAAGCCTTCGAAAATCGAATTCACCGACGCGTCGGTATTGCGTTCGACATCGGTATCGTCGAGCCGCAAAATCATCGTTCCGTTGTTCCGCTGCGCGTACAACCAGTTAAAGATGAAAGTGCGCGCGCTGCCCACATGAAGAAATCCGGTGGGCGACGGAGCGAAGCGTACGCGCGGCTTGATGCTCGAAGCTGAATTCAGGGTATTGGACATAGAGTCGGGCTGGACCTTCGATGGTACGGGCCGTTTACCCCATCGTCAAGCTGGGTTACCTTATCGATTTTGCGTGCAACCTTCTCATTCAAAACGAAATCGAAGCGCCGCACTGTACTTAAATCCTGTTGTATTTGGGTATCGCAGTATGAAACCATTCAATTACTGTTTCCCCCCGAAACTGCGCCAGGAAGTGTGGCCAGAGGTGTCTTCGCAGACCCTATGAACAGTGTCACTATCACGTCCGTGCTGATCCCCGGCTTCGTTTCGAGCCTGCTGTTTCTCGTTTTCACCTACCTCTACGAGCAAAGCCGGCAGCAGTATTTTCGCGCGTGGCAGCTGGCGTGGGCGGCGTATTCGCTGCACTACATTTTCGATTATTTCCCGTCATCGTCCGTGGCTTTCTTCGGAAGCGAGCTCTTTCTGGTTGCGATGGCGCTGTGCATCTTCGTCTCGACGCGCATGATGCGCGGCCCTTCGCAATTCCGCTGGTACGACGCCGCAGTTGGCGCCGTCGGAGTGATTCTCGCGCTGCTCACGCTCCGCGGACATATCGTGAATGGCGCGTTTCGTCCGGACGCGCAACCGGCGATCCGGCTGGGTCTCGGTCTGGCCGTGATCCTGCTATATTGCTCGGCGATTTTCCTGCTCAATGGCCACCGGCGCGGCTCGCTCGGCTTTCAAGTGCTGGCGATTGCACTCGCGCTTTGGGGCGTGCTGATGGGCGTTGGCCAGTTACAGAATCCGCTCATCGACATGTTCGGCAATGCCAGCCGCTTGTTCGGACCGGTACCGCAAATGCTGCTCGGCATCGCCATGGTGATGGTCCTGTTCGAAAACCAGCGCAACGCAGTGCAGGAAAATACGCTGGCTCTTTCGACCTTAGGAGTCGATCCGCGGCGGCTTTTCTTCGCCGAAGACCTGATTCCGAGCATGCAAGCTGCGCTCGAGCGCCTGCGCAGTGCGTTGAACATGGATCGCGCCGCCATCGTGATCAGCGAACGCTGGCGGGGTCTCTTGCCTTCTGTGCAGCAAGGATTCTCAGAGGGGTTCCTGGATGCTTTGGAAGAAAGCGGGGCCGGGGATTACGTCTGCGAGCTCGCCTATCGCAGGAGCGGGATCCTTACGGCGCAGAATCTTCCAGAGATGACTGAGCCGCTTCCCGTGGCTACGGTCGGCACCTTCGCCGAATTCAAACGCATCATGGCCGAGGCGGAAGTCCGCCACCTGACTGCCGTTAATCTGCAGACCCGCGAACACAATTTCGGCGTGGTTCTCTTTCCTCATGCCGAGCGGCGCGCCTTTGGATCGTCCGGTCCTCATCTGATGATCGGGCTGACTCTGCAGCTGGGACTCACACTCGAAAATTACGTCGTCAGTCACGACGCACACCGGCGCACGCAGGAATATGAACTGTTGACCGAGATCGGGAAGGCGATCAGCTCGCGCCTGGATCAGGATGAAATCCTGCGCACCATACAAGCCGAGCTCGGACAGATTTTCGACACGAGTCATTTCTACATCGCGTTCCAGGAGATGGAAGAGATACGCTTCGAGCTGGAGGTCCGGGACAATCGCGTTCTTCCCAAACGCACCCGCGAGCTCCGCAATGCATTTACCGAATATGTGATTCGGACGGGAGAACCGCTGTTGATCCGTTCCGAACTGGAAGCGGCGCGGCAGCGTTTGGGAATCACACATGTTCCGAAGCGACCCGCGAAGTGCCTGATCGCCGTTCCCATCTTTATGGAGAACAGAGCGTGCGGAATCATGGTCGCTATGAATCCGGACCGGGAATTCGTATTCGAGCAGCGCGATCTCGACGTGTTAGTCACGGCGGCTGGGCAGGTTTCGGTTGCAGTGGAAAATGCCCGCCTTTTCGCCGAGGAGCAACGCCGTTCACGGCAGCTCGCCTTCCTGAATAATGTTTCGCGCACTGCGATTTCCAGCGACGATCCGGTTCACATGCTGGGTCAGATTGCCGGTGAGATTCAGAAGAACTTCAGTTTTGATCACATCGGGATCGGCTTGCTCGACTACGGAACCAAAGAGGTTGAGATCAAGGCCGAGGCCGGGGTTACGGCTCATGCTACGGGCAAACGAATTCCTCTTGGAACCGGCATTCTCGGACGGGTCGCGCGGACCGGCGAGCGGGCCCTGGTGCAGAACGCTTTGCCGGGAAATCTCACGGGAATTCTGCCGGACTCGCGCGCGGTGCTCTGCATTCCAATCACCTACGGCGAGTCATTGCTCGGCGTGCTCAACATTGAGAGCCGCGGCGAGAGCGCATTTTCGCCGCAGGATGTTCTGATTCTCAACACGCTGGCCGACCTGCTGGCCACGGCCCTGCACAATGCGTTCGTCTTCCAAAAGCTGCAGCAGCAGTCGATCACCGACGGGCTAACAGGAATCAAGACCCGCCGCTTCTTCTGGGAAGCGTTGTCCGCGGAATGGAAACGTGCCTCCCGCTCCGGGCGCCCGTTCTCGGTGGTGCTCATCGATCTCGACAAGTTCAAAGAAGTGAACGACAGCATGGGCCACTTCGAAGGAGATCTGGTGCTGGCCCGCGTGGGACGGCTGCTGGAACAGAAGTCGCGCCAGTCCAATGTCGTCGCGCGCTACGGCGGGGACGAGTTCATCGTCCTGATGCCGGAGACGGGATCGGAACAGGCGCAAGTGCTCGCCGAGCGCCTGCGTCAGTGGCTCGCCACCGATCCAATGCTCAGCGAACACAACATTACCGGCAGCTTTGGCGTTGCCAGTTTCCCCATGCACGGCTTCTCGATTGAAGACATCATCCGAGTGGCGGATGCCGGCATGTATGTTTCCAAGCGCTCAGGCGGCAACCTGGTTTCAACCGCGCAGGAGTTCGTGGAAGGCAATGACTTCGCCCGCCAGCGTCAGCAGATCTCCGCCTACATCGAAGGTTTCTTGCAGCGCGAGCGAACCGGACCGGAGCAGCTCGAAGAGCTGACCACGACGCTGTACAAATTATGCGGCGGAGATGAAAGCTGCAATGCGCCACTCCTGAAGGAAGCGATCGAGTCGCTGAGCCGCGCCGCCGAATCGCGCGAGGTGCAGAGCGCCGGCCACGGAGATCTGGTGGCGCGCTACAGCGAAGTCATGGCCCGCGCTCTGGGATTGTCAGCAGAGCAGACAGCCGATCTGGTTTACGCAGCCCGTATCCACGACGTGGGAAAAATCTTCGTCGCGGAACACATCCTGAACAAGACCGGGCCGCTCGGCGAGGACGAATTCTTCCAGCTACGCATGCATGCTCATGTCGGCGCGGAAATCGTCGGCGTTGTGCCTCACTCCTCGATGATGCGCGAGGCGATCGAGCATCATCACCAGCGTTTTGATGGCTCCGGCTACCCCGACGGCTTGCGCGGAGAAGAGATCCCGCTGTGGGCGCGGATTATCGGCTTGGCCGATGCCTACGCCAATATGGTCACGGAGCAGTCGTTCTCCTCGGCGCGCACGCCCGAGCAGGCACTCGATGAGCTTGCCAAGATGAGCGGAACCCGCTTCGACGGCATGCTCGTGCGGCTGTTGCTCCGCGGGCTAAAGTCGGAGCGAACATCGTCGAGTTCAGGGATGTAACGAATCCATCCGGCGCTCGCGATTCGTATCATCGCTTCGGCGATGCCGTCAATGGCTCCATCGCAGCGGCTAAAGCCGGGTTCATATTCTTAACGCTTTGTGGCATGCCTGAAGGCATGCCCTGATACGAACCCGTCAGCCTGATACGAACCCACCGCCAATTATGCTTCCGTGGTCTTATACGATAGCCTAGTTTGCTATGTCTGTGCCTCTTTCTCTCGCGGGTAAAGTCGCTCTCATCTCAGGCGGATCGCGCGGCATTGGCGCTGCAACTGTTCGCATGTTTACCGCTGCCGGTGCAAAGGTCGCCTTCAGTTATCGCAGCGCTCGCGACCAGGCTGAAGCTTTGGCTAAAGAGTGTGGCAATGAAATCTGCTACCCGATCGCCAGCGATCTGAACAATCCAGAGTCTGGCCGCGCGCTCGTAGCAGAGGCGGTGAAGCGCTTTGGACGGGTCGACATCCTTGTGGCCAATCACGGCGTCTGGCCCGTTGAGGATGTACCCATCGAACGCATGTCGGATCAGCAATGGCGCTCGACATTGTCGATCAATCTCGATGGCGTTTTCGGACTCGTCAAACACGCGGTCGCGCAGATGAAGTCTCAGCCGCGCTCGGGTGGGCCGGCGGGGCACGTCGTTCTGATCAGCTCGACCAGCGGCCAGCGCGGCGAAGCTTTTCATTGCGATTATTCCGCGACCAAAGGCGCTCTGATCAGCCTGACCAAGAGCCTGGCGGCCGAACTCGCGCCTGCCGGCATTTATGTGAACTGCGTCGCTCCCGGCTGGGTTGATACCGACATGAGCGCGGAAACCATCGCCGATCCCAAAAGCGGAGACGCAATTCGCAATACCATCCCTTTGGGCCGAGTGGGAAAGCCTGAGGAAATCGCCGCTCCCATATTGTTTTTGTGCACCGAACACGCCGCTTTCATCACCGGGGAGATCTTCAACGTTAATGGCGGCGCGGTCCTGGTCGGCTAGTCACGAGCGAGAAAACGCCTGAAAAATGGCTTCCCCGGCTTGCATTCCGGACTTTTCGTGCATCCAAGCAGGGAGAGGAGCTTCACGGCTGCGGGCAGAAATCCCACGAAAAACGCTACAATTCTGATTGCACGCGCTCACTCCCTTAAATGGAATGAAAGAGTTTTTCCCGATCCTGGTTTTGGTGTGTTCGGTCTGTTCCCACGCTTGGGGACAGCCGCAAAATGCCACGCCTCCAGCAGCGCAGCAGAGCTCGTCGCCTGCGGCGGCAAAATCCGCATCTGCTGCCCCGTCAGATAAGACTCCGGTGGACAAAGAGGCTTTGCAGAACGCCACTCAAGCCAAGAACATCATCGAGCAGGGCATTCAGGCCCTGGGGGGAGAAACGTACCTCACCATTCGCGACCGCGAGAGCCAGGGACGCGGCTACGGGTTCCACTCAGGCCGCCCTACGGGGAGCGGCGGAGTGTTTTGGAGCTTTGCTGAGTTCCCCGACAAAGAGCGGGTCGAGCTCACGAAAGAGCGTGACATTGCCGAACTCTACGTCGGAAACAAGGCGTGGGAGATCACCTATAAAGGCGCTCACGCAATCGAACCGAAGGATCTCGACGATTACCTGCGCCGGCGCCGCTTCTCGCTCGATACCGTGCTGCGAACCTGGGTCAACGATCCGAGCGTCGTCCTGCTGTTTGAAGGGAACGCGATCGCCGCGCAGCATCCGGCATTTCGAGTGACCCTGATCAATTCGAAAAATGAAAGCGTAACGCTGTATTTCGATGTCGACACGCACCTTCCAGTGAAGAAGTCGTTCGAGTGGCGCGACCCGGTCGACCGTCAGAAAAATCTCGAAGAAGAAGTCTATGAGAATTACCGGTCGGTTTCCGGGATCATGGCTCCGTATAACGTGACGCGCTATTTCAATGGCGACATGGCCAACCAGCGCTTCCTCAACTCGGTGACCATCAATCAGGGGCTCGATCAGGCCATGTTCGATCCGAACTCCGGCTATAACCCCAATAAACCCGTCAAGCCAGATAAGTCCAATAAGCGCTGAGAGGCCGCACTTCAAGGTCTTGTGACGGGCGTATTGTTTCCCTTCAAGGTTCGCTATTTCTGCTGGGCCCGGTCCGCCATCGAACGTAACTGCAATATTTACAAACGTTTACGATCAAGGCGTAGACCTCGCAAAGAGCCTCATTCACCACGAACTGTGTCTTTTTTACCACAGACAGTTTTCTGAACGCGGCAGTACTCTGTCTGTACTCTTCGGTTTGCCATCGGTCTCTTTCTGACTTACGAGCAGACAATTCGCTCGGCGGTGGAGTGCAGCGGCATCGGCCTGCACAGCGGCGCGCCCGTCTCGATGCGCATGCTGCCCGCTTCGTCGGGGACTGGAATCGTCTTCCGCCGCACCGACCTCGACGGTTTCGAAATTGAGGCGGTCAGCCGCAACGTCGCCCGCGTCAGCTACGCCACCAGCCTCATGAAGAAAGGCGTGCTGATCTCCACGACTGAGCACGTGCTTTCGGCCATCATCGGCGTCGGCATTGATAACGCCATCATCGAGCTCGACAACCTAGAGCTTCCGATTCTCGACGGCAGTGCGAAGCCTTTTGTGGAGATGATTCAGAAGGCGGGTATCCGCAAGCAGCGCCGTGCTCGAAAGTACTTGAAGATCTGCCGGGAGCTGGAGCTGCGCGAAGGGAACAAATTCATCGCCGTTTACCCCTCGGATGCATACTCGGTTTCTTATTCGATCAACTTCCCGCATCCGCTTATCGGAAAAGAAACCTTTCAGGTAGAGCTGACGAACGGCAGTTATCTCCGGCATGTAGCTGCGGCGCGCACCTTTGGATCGCGCGAGGACGAGCAGGCCATGCGCAATATGGGATTGATCCGCGGTGCGTCGCGGGAGAATTGCATTGTGCTGACGCGTGACGGGATCGAGAACGGACCGCTTCGCTTCGCCGACGAGTTCGTGCGTCACAAGGTGCTCGATCTGGTCGGCGACCTCGCGCTGCTGGGAAAGCAAATGCTGGGTAAAGTGGTGGCGGACCGCGCCGGTCACGCCATGCACACGGCCCTGGTCTCGCGCATCCTGCGCGACAAGACACTGTGGGAAGAGGTCACATTCGACGAAGCGCAGGACGACAGCGCTCCTTACAGCGCGCAAGCGAGCGCCAGCTCGGCGCTGTAAAATCCACGCCTTCAAACTTCAAAACTGAATTGGGTTACGGTCCGTGCCGCGGCTTTGCTTCAGTCTGCCGGTTCGCACGGAGGCTCGGCGGGATCATGCACGTCCTGCGGCTGCTCACGTATCAGGCGCTCCAGCTCAGCTCGAGCCTGATCAACCACCGCCGCGGCAAACTTCTGCGCGGATTCCTGCCGCTCTCTCGACAGATCTTTCACACGCATATTCAGGAGCGGGACATCGTTTTCAAACCACTGCAGCGTTCTTTGCATCTTGGCGATGCGGAAGTCATTCGTAGCCATTGAATAAGCTTGCCACGCTCGGAAAGACGCGCAAGTTCAAAAGAAGGTTCCCCAGGGCACGGGGTTTCATAGTGTCGCCGAAAGCGACTGTCCCTGGAGTAAGGGTTTATCGGGAAAGGGAATTCAGTGCTTGGTTTCTGACTCGGACGTAAGCCGTTCTTTTGCGCCGGGAAATTCCTGCTCCATCCGGTCGTCGAGCCACAGTTCGAGTTGCTCTTGCGAACTCTTGGGAACGTTTTGAAAGCGAAACCCAGCGAGGCCCTTAACGTCGCTCCAAGCGACCTCAGACTCCACGTCCATGTGCAGGTTGGAGCCCGGTAATGAGAACTTGAGATGTGGCGAAGCACCTTTTGGAACTGCCTCGTGCAACATCAGCGCGATGCCGCCCTCGCTGATATTGGTGCTGGTCGCGGTAAAGGTTTTTCCTTCCAGTACGACCTGCACCTGCATCTTGACCGGCTGGCGGAAATACCGGCGACGCTCTTTAAGCATGAAATTCAGGGCAGCATGAAAACAACGGGACGCATTCAGGGTGCTGATCGGCTTCTGCAATACGAAGTTTGCGCCCATGCCAAACGCTTCCTGCGTGGTCGTTCTTTTTCCGTTGAGGACGGCAAACGCCACCGAATTCCGGTTGCTGGGGGTATTCCTCAGGCCTTGCAGCAGAGCCAGGCCCCCGGTGAGATCGTCGCAGTCGACGATCACGGCATCGAATTTGTCGGAAATCAGGATGTCGGAGCCGGTCCGCGCTTCATGGCAGATCTCCACGTCGATCGACATTTTCTCCAGAGTGGGGCGTAGTACCCGCACCAGGTCGGGATCTTGGCTCAGAAGCAGGGACTCCAACGTCATATTGAGATTGTAGGAGGGCGCGGAACGGGCACGATAGTAACCAAGGTGATGGGTCCTTAGTTGGGCTCGGCGGTGTATTTCATGTCGCCAAACCTCGCCCATTGTGCGCCGGATGTTCTCAGAGTAAAACTAAACGGCTATCAGAATGAATTCTCTCGCCTATCTGTCGCTGGGATCGAACGTTGGAGACCGCGAAACTCATCTGCGGAACGCGATCGGGCGGCTTGCGGCGCACGGCCGCGTACTCGCGGTTTCTTCTTTTTATGAAACGGAGCCGGTGGAGTTTACCGAGCAGGACTGGTTTCTGAACTGCGCTGTGGCTCTGGAGACTGAAGAAACTCCCGCACAATTGATGGCCGGATTGCTTCAAATCGAGGGAGAGATGGGCCGGAAACGCATCCAGAAAAAGGGCCCGCGCACGATCGACATCGACATCCTGCTCTTCGGCGACTTGATGGTAACGGTACCGGAATTGACCATCCCTCATCCCGCTATGGCCGCACGCCGATTCGTGCTCGAGCCTGTGGTAGAGATTGCGCCCGAAGCGTTGCATCCAGGGCTGAAGAAAACGGTGCGCGAACTGCTCGAGGCTTTGCCCGCAGGACAGGACGTTCGCCGCTTCGTCCCTGAAGTCAACGACCGACGACGGACGAGCAACGACGGCCTTAAGGCAAAATGATCCGGCTCCCCGCCTCTTGCGGCGTAACCACCGCAGCTTCTTTCTCCGGAAACTGTGCAAACAGGAATTCGACGAAGGCTCGCGACTTCGGACGCCCCGATGTATGGCCATGCGCCGAGTCGCGAGAGAAATACGAGAGCCTTCAGCACCTCGGAATCACGCAGGGTTGAGTAGCCGGTATGTTTCTGCTCGGCCTCGCGGTACTCCTTCACCATGGTCTCGACTTCGGCGGCCGCGCGACGCTGCGAATCGCTGGTCAACGGTTGCTCATAGTGCAGTCCCGAATTAATCCGGCGTTCGTAGCTCTTCGCCAGCACAGATAAAGCTGCGATCAGATCCTGATCGTGCAAGCTTCGGTCGATGCGCGCGGCCTTCGCCAGCGCGTATGTCAGCCCCATCAAGAGATGCTCTTTCTCATACATGAACTGATCGGAGACTTCGATCTGGAGAAACAATCCAGCGGGATCGATTTGATCGGCCGAGCGCGGTTTTTCGTGCTCCCGCGCCTGCTGCAGATAGGGGCACTCGCTCGGGCAGTCGAGCGTGACTTCGCGCTGTTCGCCGCAACATTGCGGACAAATCCGTCCGTGTACGGCGGGGCAAAAGCGCTTCTCCTTGCGGATTTCACAAATAGCGCAACTCAATGAATAGCTCCCACAAGCATTATGGCACCCCGGAAACCGCTTCACCACGGAGTTGCGGAGTCACGGAGAACTGATCTTCGTTTTCCCCGCGATTTTTTCACGACCAGGATTTTCTGCGTGCCCCCTGTGACTCGGTGGTGAATCATAGCTCTGCCGGTTACCACGCTGATGCGCATGGAAAGCCTCTTCTGGCACTCTAAAGCGCTCCAAAGCCTGTAAAGACGCACCCCCGCGCATGTACAAACTATAAAACCCCCGTAAAATTGGTGTTTTTCCACAGCCTCACGGGTATAAGATAACCCCCGCTGGTATTAAACCGATTTTTTTCGAGGAGGAAGTATGGCTTCAGGTCTAACCAAAACACAGCTCATTCGGCAACTCGCCGAGAAAACTGAGCTTCCCAACAAAACCGCGGCGGCGTTTCTTGAGCACCTCGCGGACACCGCTATCAAAGAGACCAAGAAGAACGGTATCTTCGTTGTTCCCGGCCTCGGCCGCCTGGTGAAGGCGCACCGCAAGGCCCGCGTCGGACGAAATCCGCAGACCGGCGAACCGATCCAGATCAAGGCCAAGACCGTCGTGAAGTTCCGCGTCGCCAAAGCCGCCAAAGACGCGATCGCTCCCAAGAAGTAGTTGCGTTTTGAAATTGACTCGAAGGCCGGCCCAGAGCCGGCCTTTGATTTTTTGTAGAAGATGGATCCATGGGGGACGGCCGCCCTCGGCTTTCCGTCGAGCGAAGCTCGACTCTCTCTGGGTGACCATTCAACCTGCGATATATTCGATGCGTGCTCAACTGGATCGTCATCGGAATCGGCGACATCACCATCCGCCGCGTCATTCCCGCCATTCAATCCGAACCGCGCAGCAACCTCTACGGTCTTGTGACCCGCGATCCGGCAAAAGCCGCTCCTTACAAAACTCGCGTCTTCACGACGCTGGAAGAAGCTCTCGCCGATCCAGAAGTTCATGCGGTCTACGTCGGCACGCCGGTTTTTCTGCACGCGCCACAAACAATTCAATCCTTGCGCGCCGGCAAACACGTGCTCTGTGAAAAGCCGATGGCGATGAACGAATTCGAAGCCCGGACCATGGTGAAGACTGCGGAAGAGTGCGGGAAGCAATTCGGCATCGCGTATTACCGCCGCTTCTATCCCAAAGTGCAGCGTGCCAGGGATCTGATCGCGGCAGGCGCGATCGGAAAGCCAGTCTTCGCCGAACTGACCAACCACATGTGGTTCGACGGAGGCGGACATCGCGGCTGGCTCTTCGATCCGGTCAAGGCCGGAGGCGGACCGCTGTTTGATATCGCATCTCACCGCATCGATGTGCTGAACTTTCTTTTCGGCAAACCGGTCAGCGTCGCCGGTCAGCTTTCCAACGTAGTCCACCACTATGCGGTCGAAGACAACGCCACGGTAATGATCGAATATGAAAACGGTGTTCGCGGGGTGGTCGACGTGCGTTGGCACTCGAAGGTGAACCGCGACGAATGCCGCATCCGCGGCACCGAAGGCGAGATGGAAATGTCTCCGCTGAATGGGCCAGAGCTAATCTGGCCCGGCGGCCGAGAAACACTTCCCACCGATTCCAATGTGCACTTGCCCCTGATCGCGAACTTCGTGGATGCGGTCGAGGGGAAGGCGAGTTTGCTAGCCAGTGGCGCCTCATCCTACTGGACAGACTGGGTTACCGAGCAGGCCCGCAGGTAGCCGCACGGACTGCCAGCGGCAAACGTTCCTTTACTTGAGAAAAGCCGGCTTGTAGGTAGGTAAATGAGCTAGCGAAGAAGCGGCATTGCATACTTTGCCCCACCCTCGCCAAGGAGCCCACACTGCTGGGGCTACAGTTCACTGAGGAAAGTTCGCACCGCTGCTACGAACAACGCCGTGTGACTGGCGTGGATGACATGGCCGCCCTCCAGAACTACCAGCCGCGTATTCGGACGCCTCCTGGCCAACTCTTCCATGTGCTCCTGCCTGGTGACGCGACTCTCTCTTCCTCGAATCAACAGCGCGGGACAGGTGCTTGCCAGCCAATCCTTCCAGTGATCGCCGTTGATCGACGCCTGCGACTTCATCATGTCCCGGGGATCGAAGGCGAGCTTCCATCCCTCCGGCGTCTCGCGAAAGGAATCTTCGAGGTACGGAGCGAGCCGTGGACCGATCTTCTCGGCCAGCGCCTCGCGCGTCTTGAACGTTCCTTCCCAGCTCAGGACGATGCTGACATCGTCTGCAAGCACGGCGCCGATATCCTCAATGATGAGCGCCCGCACCCGTTCGGGACGGCGCGCGGCGAACTGGTAGGCATTCACGCCGCCCAGCGAATTACCGAGCATGATCACCGGCTGTGCCAGGTGAAGGTGATGACAGAATGCCTCGAGGTCGCCGAGATAGGCTTCGCGCGTGTAGGTTTCCGCATGATCGGAGTGGCCGTGGCCACGCTGGTCTAACGCCATCACCCGCCAATCGGGTAGCAGGGCCGTCGCGAAAGCGGAGAATGTTAGAGCCTCCATCCAATGCGCGTGCAATGCGATCAGGGGAGAACCATCGCCTCCCCAATCGAGATACGACAGCGTGAGTCCGTCGTGTTGAAAGTAAAATCGCTGCAGGCAGGGTCTCCGCTACCGTCGGAAGTTGCTTTTGGATACTACTTCCCGTAATCGTTCTTCACGACTTCGCCGCCCTTCATCACGAACTTCACGCGCTCAAGCGTTGTCACATCCTTCAACGGATCGCCGTCGACTGCTACCATGTCCGCCCAGGCTCCCGTTTCGAGCGTTCCCACTTTGCCCGCCCACCCCAGCAGATCGGCGGCGTTTACAGTCGCGGCCTGGATCGCCTGCAGTGGCGTTAGTCCAAGCCGCACCATCACGGCAAATTCGTGAGCATTCAACCCATGCGGATAAACTGCGGCATCGGTTCCGAAGGCAACCTTCACGCCGCTCGCGAACGCGTGCGCGATATTCTTCCGAGCCGCCGGAATGACGTCTCGCGCCTTGGCCAGAAGCGGGGGTGGCAGGTGCGTCAGGCCGGCGTTGTCGATCATCCAGTCGCCGAGATAGAGCGTGGGGACCAGATAGGTTCCGTGCTGCTTCATCGCCACGATGCCGGCATCGTCGATATACGACCCATGCTCGATGGAATCCACTCCTGCTTCCGCCGCCCATCGGATTCCCTCCGCCCCATGCGCATGCGCGGCAACTTTGCGTCCGAGCCGGTGTGCGTCGGCGACAATGGCTTTCATCTCCTCCAGTGTGTACTGCGAAGCTTGCGGATTGTCGCCTAGGGAGAGCACGCCTCCGGTCGCGCACACTTTGATGAGATCCGCGCCGTACTTGATGTTCTCCCGAACCTTGTGTTGAACGGCCGAGATTCCGTCAGCCACGCCGCCATCGGTCGCGTGATATTCAAACGGCAGCATGTTGTTGTCGCAATGTCCGCCAGTAATGCTTAATGCCGGCCCGCTGACCAGGAGGCGCGGTCCGGGTACGTCGCCCGCATTGATCGCATCCCGCAGAGCCACGTCCGTAAAGCCTTGCGCTCCGACGTTGCGCACGGTGGTAAATCCTGCCAGCAACGTAAGCCGGGCGTTCTTCGCCCCGATCAGCGCCTGGCGCGGAACTGAAATCGCAAGCTGGTCGTAGCCAAATCGCGGCTCCATGGTGAGGTGCGTGTGCGCATCGATCAGGCCGGGAAGCACGGTCGCGTCAGGCAAGTCGATCCGCACGGCGTCGGCGGCAGGCTTCGCGTCCGACGCAGGTCCCATGCTGACAATTTTTCCGTCTTCGATGAGAAGCATTTGATCGGCAAGCAATTTGCCGGACTTCACATCGAGAACATGACCCGCATGCACAGCCACATGCCGGGCTGCCTGTGCAACGCAGAGAGTACCCGCAAACGTGAGTGCAACTGCAAATACAAAAGTGCAGATCCGGCTCATCCTGACTTTCCTCTTCTTCCTGAAATTTGACTGGTAAAGCGACTCGCCAGAAGCGACGGAGCGCACGAAGACAATCGTCCTGGGTAGGGAGGTGTAGGTAGACATGAATTGTGGAAGGCGCGACTTAGAGTCGCGCAGCAGTGTCCGGGTTTGGCTCTCGCCGCATTAACCTCCGGGCCCGTCATTGGAAACGTATTGCTCGAGGGAGTCCAGTTCGTGGCTCAGGTCGTCCACGCGCCACTCCAGCAGATTCCGAATGGAGAGAATGCCCAGCAATTTGCCATTGTCGTCGGCCACGGGCAGATGCCGGAAGTGCCGTTCCAGCATGATGCTCAGCGCCTCGCCGGCGCCCGTGCCCCGTGTCGCCATCTCGACCGGCGTAGTCATCAGGTCGCGCACGGACGTCGTTCTGGGATCCACATGACTGAGCGCCATCTTTCGCAGAACGTCGCGCTCGGTGAAAATTCCGGCTACGCGATACTCGCTATCAACCACGGCCACCGCGCCCACGTGGTGATCGAGCATTTTGTGGATGGCATCGGCAACGGAGGCGTCCACGCCCACCGCCGCAATCTCACGGTCGCAAAGCTCTAGAACGCTCATCAAGCACCTCCTCCGGCGGCGTAAGAAAGCGGGGCCGGATCCGACCGACTGAACGGGATTGACGCATTATGCTCGCGGCGAAGCGCTTGTCAAGAGAATTGCGAAATCGCAGCCGGAAATCTGCTCCGACCGTACAGAAAAGCGGCAGGCGTCCACGACTGTGGGCGATCGTGGCGACGAACTCGGGCTACGAACTCACCACTGCATCCGCTTCGATCTCCACCAGGATCTCGGGTGAGATCAACGCGGCTACCTGCACCATCGCGGTTGCTGGCCGTATGTCACGAAAAAATTCTCCGTGCGCCCTCCCGACCTTTTCCCATTCCGCAATGTTGGTGACGTAGATGCGCGTGCGAACGACATCCTTCATGCCGGCGCCAGCTTTCGTCAGGGCGCTCTCGATATTCTTCAGCGTCTGGATCGCCTGGGCATAAACGTCGCCCACGCCAACAATCTTGCCATCCCCGCCGGTCGCCGTGGTACCCGATACGTGAACGTATGCGCCTACCTTCACGGCGCGCGAATAGCCGACGATCGGCTCCCACGCCGTGCCGCTCGAAAAAGTTTTGCCGCTCCATGAAATCCTCCGTGCCTCGCCATTCTACAAGGAAGCAAAAAGTTGGCTTCCACAGCTGCCCTCCGAACGAAGTTTTGTAGATACCTCCCGATGCGTTCGATTTGTGAGAATGTCTTTGGCAGCAGCAAGCTCAGAGTGCCAGTAAATACAGGGATCTCACGCGATCGTTACTATCGGTGGTACCCGCTCCTAATGGATTCGTCGCACAACTCCTTTCCCATCTGCTCTCTTCTAAGTGATCAGGAAAACAAATCATGCCGATAAACAAAAGTCACTTGCGTTACCACAGCAAACTGGGATATCAACACACGCATGTGGTTGAAACTCCGTTGTGGGTGCGGAGTTCAGGGGGGCCGAAAAAATGATTCCGGAATCGCATCCGCTCCAGCAGCTGTTTCAGGATTTAGTGGGACGGCATTATGCCGAAGAGATTGGAATTCGTGATCCGCAGATCGTAGCCTACGTCTCTCACCTGCTCGCGGAATTCTGCGAAGCCGATCAACTCTACAAAGTTCGAGACGCGTCGAACCGACAGCTCGCCGACGTAGGCGAGATGCTGCTGGAATCGGACCCGGTCTACGGGCCGGCGCCATCCTTCGATCGCGAGCGCCAGGTCCGCAAGCATATCGGCGACTACACTCTTTTCTTGGCGGGCATGTTCCCGGAAAGCATCAACCACTTCCGCCTGCGGCGCCAGCGTCTTGAAAATTTTGTGGAATGGGTAAAGGCCGGCAAGGAAAGCTACTACATCGTTTCCAAGTTCGAGCACTTCGAGTACGCGAAAGTCGCACCCTTGTTTGCCAGTCTCTCGAAGAATTTTGAAGGATGCGTTTACGGTTTGAACATGGTGAAGAACGATCTGGAGGAGATGCAGCATCCCATCGTTCGCCGCTCCGACGAATTGATCATGTAGCGCGGCCGGGATCTGGACTGCCCTTCAGATCCTTAAATCCGCTGCGTTTCCCATGCGGTAAAAACTCAGCGCTGTGCTGCCTTGCGCAAGGTGCCGAAACCGTCGCAGCGGCCCGAACTCCTCGCCAGGGTCAAATTTCTTCTCGTGCTCGGCAATTACCACTGACATCGCCCAAATCAGCGAAGAATCCGCCAGCGCCCGCAGCGTATTGGTATACGCATCCTTCAAGCGATACGGCGGATCGATGAACACCACATCGGCCGCTACCTTCTGGCGCTCCATGCGCCAGAATGCGCGTGGCAATTCCTCTTCCAGAATCTTGAATCCCTCAGTGATGCCCAGGCTCTGAAGATTTTTCCGGATGAGTTCCGCGGCCGGCGCCGAACTCTCCACGAAATGCACGTCTTTAGCCCCGCGGCTCAGCGCTTCAATGCCGACCGCCCCGGTGCCGGCAAACAAATCGAGCCAGACGCTACCTTCCAGAGCCGCTGGATTTCCCGCCGTCAACACGTTGAACAGCGTCTCCCGCAGGCGGTCCGAGGTTGGGCGGATGTCCATCCCCCGCAACGAGCGCAGAGGACGGCTTCGATATTTGCCCGCAATTACGCGCATCGCCCGGCGTCCTTGGGTGCCCCATTCAATATATCCATATATCCATGCATGTAGAATAAAAGCGGCGAATCTTTCATGCGAAGCTGGTCCATTCCGGTGGGACGCCTTTTCGGCGTGGACGTGCGTCTCCACCTGACGTTCTTGATCCTGCCCATGTTTGTATTTTGGACGGATTACGCCGTGCACCAGGGATCGGCCAACGGACCACGCGATCTTGCGCTTTGCGGAATTATTCTCGCTTGTGTCGGCGCCCACGAGTGCGGCCACATGCTGGCATCGCGCCGCGTCGGAATGATTCCGAAGGCGGTCATCCTGTTGCCGATCACCGGCGTCGCGCTTTACGAAGAATCCCGCAGCGAGAAGCAACCCGCCGTGCTGCAGTGGAAGCGCGAGATCTGGCTTGCCCTGGTCGGGCCCCTCGTGAATCTCGCGCTTGGCGCTTTCGCAGTGGCTGTGATCACCGTTGCGGCTCCCGGCATCGAACTGTGGAAGTGGCCTTTCCTGCAAGCGTCACAGTTGGCGAAGAGTGTCGTATGGGCCAATTTTTATATCGCCGCGCTCAATCTCATGCCGGCCTATCCGCTCGACGGCGGCCGCATCGTGCGAGCTGTGTTCTCGAGAACGATGGACATTTCCTCGGCGACCCGCCGCGCCGTTTCCATCAGTACCGCCATCGCGTTGGTGCTCGTCTTCGCCGGATTGTTCAGCGATAACTGGCTGACGATGGTGGGAGTGATCGTGTTCTCTGCCGCTCAGCTGGAAGAACGGGCGCTGGTGTTTCAGTCGGTGCTCGAAAACGTTCGCCTGGAAGAAGTGATGTTGACCGACTTTGCGACACTGTCCCCAGCCGACACGTTGGAGGACGCTCTCGAGAAGGCCGTGCACTCTCTGCAGGATGATTTTCCGGTCGTGCGCGGCAGCGATATGGTCGGAGTCATTTCGAAAGCCCGCATCCTCGACGCGCTGCGGGCTGAAGGCAACGGCTACGTCCAGGCCGTGATGAATAAAATCTTCGACGTCTCTTTGCGCCACGACTCGCTCAGTTCCGCCTTCCGCAAACTCACGGCACGCAGCTCGAGCATTATTCCGGTCGTCGAAGACCAGCGCCTGATCGGCATCGTCACCCTGCAGAACCTGATGCACTCGATGGCCCTGCTCGCCGAAAGCCGCAAGCTGCGGCGCGACGAATCGGAATCTTAGTTTCACGGCCGAGAGCGCAGAGCACGCAGAACAAAACTTTCACTCTCTAACCCTGCGAAAAGGATCTTCCGTTCTAAAGTCCTCGTTTTTCTCTGCGGACGCTATATTCTCAGCGGTGAAAAACGCCAACTAGAACAATCTCACCGCTTTTGCCGTCTGCACCGCGGCAATCCCACGCAACCGGGTCAGCACTTGCTCCGATACATTCCCGTCCACGTGGACGACCGCGATCGCCTCCCGCAGTTGCTCGCTCGACTCGATGCTCCGCCGGCCCAGCGAGAAGTCGGCAATGTTGATCGACTCTTCCCCGAGAATCGTTCCCACTTTCCCGATCACGCCCGGCACGTCGCGGTTCCGCATGTAAATCAGATTCCGTTCGAGCGGAGCCTCTACATCAATTCCATCGACTTGCAGCAGACGTGGAGCTTCTCCATGGAGCACGGCTCCCTTCACCATGTGCTCTTCGCTCGCGCTCTTTAGAAAGATAGACAGTACACTTCCCGCACCACCCGTCGAGGCCTTGGCCTTATGCGACTCCACCACGCGCAGCCCGCGATCGTGCGCGATCGTCGCCGCATTCACCAGATTCGCCTTCTCCTCTAACGCTTGATTCAGAATTCCCTTGATCGCCCCATTGCGAATCAACTCCGTCTTCCACTCCGCAATGTGACCGCTGTAGCGGATCGAAATCTCCTCCAGCGATCCTTCGGATACCTGCGCCAGAAATGCTCCCATGCGTTCGGCCAATACGATGTAGGGCTGCATCGCTGCATACTCTTCCGCCGACACTGAGGGCACATTGACCGCGTTCTGGATCACGCCGTGTTTCAGATATTCCTTCACCTGCCGCGCGATCTGCACGCCCACCGCTTCCTGCGCCTCCTGCGTCGATCCGCCAACGTGCGGCGTGAGCACTACATTCGCCAGAGCCAGCAGCGGTGAATTCTTCGGAGGCTCCTCGGCGAACACATCAATCGCCGCCGCGGCCACGCGCCCGTCCTGCAGTCCCCGCGCCAGGTCCGCCTCGTTCACCAGTTCGCCACGTGCGCAATTCACCAGCCGCACGCCTTTTTTCATTTTCGCGATGGACGCTTCATTGATCATGCCCAGCGTCTGCGGAGTCAGGCCGACGTGCAGCGTGATGTAATCCGCCGCCGTATACACCTCTTCCAGCGCCGCCAGCCTGATTCCCTGTTCCTTGGCGACGGCCACCGACACAAATGGATCGTGCCCCACCAGCTCCATCCCGAATGCACGCGCGCGCCGCGCGACTTCCATTCCGATTCGTCCCAGACCGACAATGCCCAGCGTCTTTCCGCGCAGCTCGGTTCCTTGCAGCGATTTCTTCTCCCACTTGCCCGCGTGCATCAGAGCGTCCGCGCGACACAAGTGCCGCGCCATCGCCAGCATCATCCCCAGCGTCTGCTCCGCCACGGCGACCGCATTTGCCCCAGGGGTATTCATCACCGCGATGCCCTTGTGCGTGGCCGCTTCCAGATCGATGTTGTCCACGCCCACGCCGGCCCGTCCGATCACCCGCAACTTTTTAGCATGCTCCAGCAGCTTGGCATCGGCCTGCACAGCCGACCGCACAATCAGCGCGTCCGCCGTCTCCAGATGTTCGGCCAGCTTGCCGTCCAACTGATCCGCCGTTAGCACGGTCCATCCCGGCTCGTGCAGTTCCGCCACTGCAGACGGCGAGATTTTTTCAGCCACAATGATCTTCACGTATGAGTTCCTTTTAACGAGGTTGACCAGGAATCGATTTCGAAAATCCGTATGACAACCAAATGACGGCAAATTGACAGCGCCCTGACACCGTCGATGCGCCCAATTTTTAGACTTGTTCTCGATGGGCCCCCGCCCCTGGAGAACAACATGAAAACACTCAAAACAATCCCACTTCTTACACTAATCGCGCTGACCATGGCTTGCGGCTATAGCTCTAAAGCCACCACGCCGTCGGTGGCTGGAACCGCGCCCGCCATCAGCCAGCTGAACCCGAATGCGGCAACGGCTGGCGGCGACGCCTTCATCTTAACCGTCAACGGAACCAACTTCGGAGCGAAAGCCATCGTGAACTGGAACGGTGCGGCTCAGACCTCAAACACGACCTTCATGAGCGCAACCGAACTCACCGTTGCCGTCCCCGCTTCCGCGATTGCGAGTTCTGGCACGGTTCAGATTACGGTCACTAATCCGGCGACCAGCGGCTCGGGCGCATATGGGAGCGGCGGCACGCTGGCCGCAACCTCTCCGGCCATGAGTTTTACGATCAACTGACTTTCCGGGGACCGTCAGCGAGAGGCTCATTCATCGAGGACACGAAGTTCCGGCAGTCACTTCGTGTCCTTCACGGTTCAGTGTGACTCTTTCGGAAGGCTCTACCGGGTCGATACCGCAGCCTCCGTGCTGGCCGCATATACCTGCTGCGCCGCCCGCACCGCCGCGCCGTATTCGACGCTCTTGTCGGTCACACGCGCCAGCACATGTTCGAGCGCTCCGAGAATCCCCACCGTGTCGAGATAGTCGTAGTAGCCGATGTGCGCGATGCGGAACAGCTGCCCCTTCATCTCTCCCTGGCCGTTAGCGACGACTGCATCGAAGGCTTCCCGGAACTCTTTCACGATCTTGCTGGAGTCGATCCCGTCCGGCGCACAGATCGCCGTCAACGCGGCCGCTGGAGCCGACGCATAAAGCTTCAATCCCAGCGCCTTTGCTCCCGCGCGCGTCATCTCGGCGCACAGTTCGGCATTGTTCACCAGTTCCTCGCGTCCCTTGGCCAGATCGCCATTACCCATCCCGCGAATGAATTCCAGCGCCGCTCCCAGCGCCGCGAATAACGAAGTCGCCGGCGTGTATGCCGTCTCGCCCTTCGCGGCCGACTTCCGTTCCTTCCGCAGATCGAAGTAATACCGCGGAGACGTCGTCGCTTCCATCCGCTTCCAGGCCCGCTCGCTGACCGCGCAATATCCCAGTCCCGGAGGCATCATCAGCGCCTTTTGCGATCCGCCGATGATCACGTCCACGCCCCAGCCGTCGACATCGAGATGCGTGGTTCCCAGGCCGGTGATCGCGTCCACCACCAGAAGTGTATCGTTTCCAGCGGAACGCACGATCTTCGCGATACCGTGCACGTCGTGTCGCGCTCCGGTGGAACTCTCAGTGGCCTGCACGTACACGACACGAACATCCGGCGTCACGCGCGCGCGAATCTCGTCCAGAGAAAACGTCTGGCCATATGGACGGCTCAACACATCGACGTTGCAGCCGAATGCCTTGGCCAGTCCGGTCCAGCGCTCGCCGAACTTGCCGGCGGTCAGCACCAGCACTTTGTCGCCCGGCGATGTCAGATTCGAAACCGAAGCCTCCATCACGCCCGTGCCAGAAGAAGCCAGAATCAAGACATCATTCTTCGTGCCGATAAATTCCTTCATATCGGCCAGCACGCGCTGAAACAGAGCCCGAAAATCTGCGGTCCGGTGATGCGCGGTAAACGACGCCATAGCCGTCTGCGCCGCCGGCAACAACGGGGTCGGGCCGGGAGTAAAAAGACGATTCTTGTGCAACATGGTTTGAATCCTTATGAGTAGGGATAGTCCTCTAGTTTATAGGAAGTGCCCGCGCAGAGCACACTTCGGAGCTGTTACGACGCGGCGGCGAATCGTCGGAGATTGGACGCAAAAAGAGGCGCCCGACCATTCGGGCGCCTCGCAAGAACACCTCGATCCATTATTTCCGTCCACCTTTCGACGCTAAAATTTCCGGCTTGTCCACCTTTGGAGGCGTGGCGAACAAATCTTTCGCCTTGGCGAAAAGCGCTTTCGCGATCTCGCCGTTCAGGTGCGCGTTGCGCCCGTTCTCGTCCGCAAACGTGTCGAAGATTCCGTACTTTCCCGGTCCCATCTTGATCGCATACCAACTCAGCGTTCCCGGCTCACCCTCCGCCAGCGGCTGCGCCGACTTCAGGAACTCTTCAATCTCTTTCTCTTTGCCCGGCTTCGCTTCCAGCTGTGCCCAAATTGCAACTTTACCCATGGTTGTCTCCTCCAGCCCATCTGATGCCGGAGATTCCGCTTTGGTCCAATCAAAAAACTCGAGGGTGCCCCATCCTAACGTTGCGCTGTTTGCGACGTTAGAGTGGGGATGTTGACTTCCCCAGTCCAGTATCATCCGTGCGTGCAGCGTCTATAATTCCTCACATGCCTCTAGTCGATCAGATCCAGAAAGACATCGTCACCGCCATGAAGGCGAAGGAAGAAGCGCGTCTCTCCACGTTGCGTATGGTGAAAAGCGCCCTGCAACTCAAGACCGTCGAAAAGATGTCCCCGCTCGACGACAAAGAATCCCAGGCCGTCCTGAGCACGCTGATAAAGCAGCGCAAGGAATCGGTCGAGCAATTCACCAAGGGCGGACGCCAGGAGATGGCCGACAAAGAAGCTGCCGAAATCGTCGTGATCGAAAGCTATCTCCCGAAAGCCGCCGGAGAAGCGGAAATCGTGGCGGGAGTGAAGGCCGCGATCGCCGAGATGGGCGCCCCCACGATGAAAGAAATGGGCACGGTAATGAAGAACGCAATGGCGAAGTTCAACGCCGCCGGCATGCGCGTGGATGGCAAAGTCGTCAGTGAGATCGTTAAGAAAGAATTAGCAGGGAAGTAGCACAACTCATGTGGGGACAGCCGCCCCCGGCTGTCCGGTGATCAAAGATCGACCTGGAGCACCTCTACTTCGCTAGATTTTGATACAGTCTTCGCCTATGTGGAAAGTCCGGCTCTGCTTTTTTCTTGCCGTCGCCGTCATTGCAGTTGCGGCAGACAAGCCTACTCGCGTCGAACCGGAGGTTGCGAGCAACAATCTAACGAAGAAAGTTGAGCCGGTTGTTCCTCCATTCGCAAAGCTTGCCCAGGTAGGCGGAACGGTGGTCGCGGACATCATCATCGACTCCACCGGAAGGGTAAGTTCAGTAACCCTCATAAGTGGACATCCCATGTTGGCACCCGCGTTTATCGACGCAGTGAAGAAATGGGAGTACGCGCCGTTTCTCAAGGACAGACAGCCCGCCTCCGTTGTTACGAGGGTTGAGTGGTCGGTTGCCAGCCCCAAATACTCGCGGTCGCAGAACAAGGCGCTCAAGGACTACTACCCGACATTTCAAACCTGCTATCAGTTGGTGAGACAAGGCAAAGCCGCGGAAGCGGAGAAGAAGTGCAGCGAAACGGTCGCACTCTCGGACCAACTGCCGGAAAATCGAGTCTTGGAGCGCAGCGACTCAAGAGTATTTCTTGGGCACGCGTTATATGGTCAACGCAAATTTCTCGAGTCGATACCGTTGTATGAGAAGGCAGTCGAGATCAGAAAATCGTATGAAAAAAGCGATCGCGACGCCGACTTCGCCTCCGAAAACGCAAGCCTTGCGCGGTCGTATGCCGCTGTAGGCAGACTCCCAAAGGCCGACACTTTTTATTTTCAGGCGGTCACCATTTACAAGGCTGCAATCGTGAGCCTGCCCGAGATGAAAAGCGACTACACCGGGCGCCTGAAGAGTACTCTGCTGGAGTATGCCAAACTGAAAACCGCGCTGGGCCAGAATGATGAAGCTCTCGCTTGGAAAAAGAAGCTGCACAGCTCTAGGCCCGCCAAGCTTGGCTACTTCCCCCTCTGCCACTCCCGATACGCCTCGCTCTTCGAAACTCCCGCGCTCCTTCGCCACCTTCTTCAGCGCGGCCTTCTCGTCGACTTTCTCCTCCGCCATGATCTGCTCGACTCTCTGCCGCACGCTAAGACGAACGCCCGCGTCCGCCGCTCCATGAGCATCTTTCTCCTCCGCCTTGCCGATCAGCAGCGTGATCTCCCCCTTCACAACCTCACGTGCCTTCAGAGTCTCCAGGACCTCGCTCGCACGCCCGCGCAGGAATTCTTCATGCAGCTTGGTGACCTCGCGCGCCACAACCACATGCCGCCCGGAACCCAGCACCTCGATCACGTCCTCGAGCGTCTCCACGATCCGGTGCGGGGCCTCGTAGAACACCTGCGTCCGTGGAGAATGCTTGATCGTCTCCAATACCTCACGCCGCTCGCCGCGCTTCGCCGGAAGAAATCCGCTGAAG
Source organism: uncultured Acidobacteriota bacterium (assembly GCA_963700225.1). GTDB lineage: Bacteria > Acidobacteriota > Terriglobia > Terriglobales > Acidobacteriaceae > Sulfotelmatobacter. Next base: position 848,621 of record CAVOWU010000002.1, on the reverse strand, counting down.
CGAAACGAATCCGTGGGCAGCCCGCTCGCCACCAGCGCCGCCAGAAATGCAGACGCTCCAGGCACGGGCACGACCGGCACATGATGCCGAATCGCCAGCGTGATCAGACGGTATCCCGGATCAGAAATGCCAGGCATCCCCGCGTCAGTCACGAGGGCCACGCTCGCGCCTTCCTGCATCTCCTTCACCAGCTCCGCCGACTTCGTCATCTCGTTGTGCTCGTGATAGCTGGTCGTCCGCGTCGCGATCGCATAATGATTCAGCAGCTTCTGCGTCTGCCGCGTATCCTCGCAGGCGATCACATCGACTTCTTTCAGCACGCGCAGCGCCCGCAGCGTGATGTCTTCCAGATTCCCGATCGGCGTCCCCACCAGATACAGCGCCGGGCCAGTCGTGCTCCCATCCGTCATGGCCGGAAGTCTACCACCGCCCCGTCATCTCTAAAGTAGAAGCTTGGGTGCTCCATTTCCGGCCGATTTTGCCCGAAGTGGGGCTCTAAACTCAGGTACTGCCCAGTTTCGCCTTGCCCACGGCGTGAAATCCAGATCGAATAATCGCGCTTGCCGAATCGTTCCGCCTTCATGTAACTTCGTGCCCTTCGTGGTTCAAGGCTTTTTTCGGAGAGAATCATGACTCCAGCGGGCTTCCGCAACATCGCCCTTGCGCTCCCCGAAACTGAAGAGCGCCAACACATGAACCATCCCGATTTCCGCGTGGCGGGAAAAATCTTCGCTACCCTCGGCTATCCCGACACAACGTGTGGCATGGTGAAGCTCTCGCCCGAAGACCAGCACAATTTCACCAAGGATTATCCCGACGCCTTCATTGCGGTAAAAGGAGCATGGGGACGCGGCGGAGCCACCAGCGTAGTGCTGAAAGCCGCGCAGAAAGATACGCTGACGAAGGCGATCCACGCTGCCTGGCGCAACTCCGCCCCTAAGCGCCTGCTCCCGCCCCGGTAACCCTAGCCATTGGCAAGGGTTAGTCAGCATGAACAAGCAGGTCGTGTCACCTTCAGAGGTTACGAACAGCCGCGAAGACGCAGCCTGCGACCCGAGTCGTCCCTGTACTGCGGTAACTTCATCCCGCCAGGTGAGCTCGATAGAATTTCAGCGAATTGGAACACGCAGTTTGGGATTGAATTAACCAACGAAGTTCATTCCGCCGAAAAGGCTTTGAGGACACCATGAAAATTGCACGACACTGCTCTCTACTCGTGCTTGTTCTTGCCGCTTGCGCCGCGCTGAGCGTTGCCCAGGAACCGGGACGGCATCCGGCCTATCTGCACGCGCTGACCGATCTGCGGCATGCCCGCGCTCATCTGGAGAACCTGGCTGCCACCAATCACATGGACAAAGAGGAAGAGCACGCCATCAACGAGATCGACAAAGCCATCGACGAAATTAAGCGGGCTGCGATCGACGACGGCAAGAATCTGAATGACCACCCTCCAGTCGATGCGCGGATGGGACGCGCTGGCCGTTTTCATCGCGCCCAGGAGTTGCTGGATAAGGCCCACAATGACATCGCACGAGAAGAAGACGATCCATCTGTGCGAGGTCTTCGGGATCGCGCGTTGCACCACATCGACGAAGCGCATCACATCGTCGATCACCTGATCGTTCAGGCTGCCAACTACTAAACCTTCCATTCAAGACAAGCCGAGCCGGGGTGTTGAGCCTTCATGGCTCACACCCCGCTCGCTGCTTCTGCCGATAAACGCGGCGTACCGGGAGTCTCCCTTTCCGACAGCCATCTGCTCCGCAATAATTGACGCAACCGAACTCCCGCCCCTAGAATCAATGTGAAACGAAGAAGTCCCTCACAACCGTCTCAACTCATGCCACTTTACGAATACGAATGTAAGAAGTGCGGCCACCGCTTCGAAAAAATCCAGAAGTTCTCCGACAAGATGGTCAAGAAGTGCCCGGAATGCGGAGGCCAGGTCGAGCAGATGATCTCCGCCCCGGCCGTCCAGTTCAAGGGTACGGGCTGGTACGTCACCGACTACGCCAAGAAAGGCTCGTCGGCCGGTTCTTCGTCGAGCAGCGATTCCGGATCCAAAGACAAGTCGGAGGACAAATCCAAGTCCGACAGCTCGTCGAAAGATTCCTCGCCCAAAGACAGCTCATCCAAGGAAAGCTCGAAAGCGAGTTCTTCGAAAGAGAGTTCGCCGAAAGAGACGACGCGCCGAGGATCAGGCCGGCACAAATAAAAGCGGCTCCGCTTTCGCGAAGCCGCCGAATCCAAGCCCAACTGAGTGCTGGCTACTCCTTCTTCAATTCCCGCTCAAACTGGTCCTCAATCATCGAGAACAGATGCACCCGCGCATCTTTCCCCGCGATGCTGTGCGTCTTGTTGGGATAGATCATCAGCCGGAATGGCTTTCCCGCATTGATCAGCGCATTGATCATCTGAATGCTGTTTTGGAAATGCACGTTGTCGTCGCTCGTGCCATGCACCAGCAGCAGCGCCCCGTGCAGTTTGTCGGCGTTTTTTGTCACGTCCGACATTTCGTATCCCTCTTTGTCGTCTTTCAGCAATCCCATATACCGCTCGGTGTAAATCGAGTCGTAGTTCACCTGGTTGGTCACCGGAGCCACGGCCACTCCCGCGCGAAACCGTTCCGAATGCGTCATGGCGTAGAGCGTCATCGATCCGCCATTCGACCATCCCCAGATGCCGATCCGATCCGGATCGAGCTGCGGATACTGCGCCAGCAGTTGATCGAGCGCGGTCAGCTGATCCTTCAGCTCAATCGCGCCAAACTCGTGCCGGATCGCTGTCTGGAATTTGCGGTCGCGTCCGGGCGTGCCGCGATTGTCGACTGCAAAAATCGCGAATCCCTTGCGCGCCAGAATTTCGTCAAACGCATCGGGCACGCCTTTTCTCACCATTTGCCCCGCCGGTCCGCCATAGATGTTAATGATCAGCGGAATTTTCCCGCTCGCCGCTCCATCCGGAGGCAGGAGCAAGCGCCCATATAAAACCGTCCCGTCGTCCGCCTTGAATTCGAGATATTTGGGCGCGCGGAGCCCGTATTCCGCGATCTCATCTCGCGCTTTCCATACCGGATAGCACGCTCCTGCCACCGCGCAAAGCGAAGATTGTGGAGCTGCCTGCGGTCCAAAATACATATGCGAATAATGTTTCCCGTCGTCGCTGAAGCTGGCGAAGTGCTGGCCTTCTTCCGTCGTCAACGCCTTGAATCCCGACCCGTCGAGCTGGACCGAATAAACATGCGTCTGCCGCGGATCATCTTTATTCGCCCCAAAGAATACAGTTCCGGTCGTCTCGTCCACTCCTTCGATCCCCAGCACTTCGTAATTACCCTGCTCCAATTGCCGCTCCAATTTGGCGTCCGCGGCCATCGGATTCTGCTGGTCGAAGCTGTAGAGATAAATGTGCATGTTCCCATCGCGCCAGCTCGGCCACAGGAACATCGGCTTCGCTTTCAGGAACCGCACTTCCACGTGCTCAAAGTCGATCCACGCGCCCGGGGTGGTTTCGGTCAGCACCAGCCGCGATTTCCCTGACTTCGCATCGACAAAATACAAGTCCATCTTGTCCTCGGTGCGGTTCAGCACTTCTGCCCAGATCACTCCCTCTTTCACCCATCCAAATCGCGGAATGTAGGTATCCGCATCGCTGGTCAGAGAGATCCACCGAACCTTCGCCTTATCCGAATCCACGACTCCCAACTTCACCACCGGGTTCGGATCGCCCACCTTCGGATACTTCTCCGGGTCGACCGTCGGATGCGTCGGGATCCAGTCTGTGATCGGATACGTCGGCACCTTGCTTTCGTCCATGTGCAGGAACACGATCTCCTTATTGTCTGGCGACCAGAAATAATTGCTCCGCACTCCCAACTCTTCCGCATACACCCAGTCGATATCGCCGTTCAGCAGGTCGTCGCCCTTATCTTTCGTGAGCTGCTTCTCCTCGTTGCCGTTCACCGGACGGACGTACAGATTGTGCTTGCGCGTGTACGCCAAGTGGCTGCCGTCGGGAGAAAACTTCGGGTCGCCGCTGGGATCGCTGGCCGACGTAAACGCCACCGCCGTCTCGGTCTTTAAGTCGTAGAGCCAGAGCTGGCCCTGCGAATCGAAGATCAGATGCTTCGAATCCGGCGCCCACAGATATGCGGCAACGTGATATCGCGTCAGCCGCTCCTTCTCGCGCTCGTTCTTCACCTTGTTCACATCCGGATCGAGCGACGCCAGCTTCGCCGCGCTGACCAGCACCTTTTTCTCACCAGTGGAGGCGTCCACATACCACAAGTCGCCCGTCTCGCCTTTTTCATCGCGTTGCACAAATGAGAGCTTCGTTCCGTCCGGGCTCCACTCCATGGTCTCCGGACCTCGCCCGCCCAGCCCGCCCGGCTGAAACAGCGACTCAATGGTCAGCGGCTTGGTGGGGGTTGTCTGCGCCTCAATCGCGCTCGGTGTAAGAAATCCAAGAAGGGCAAGCAGGACGAAGCAGGGCAACGCAGAGAACTGTCTTTTCACGAAGCGACCTCTCAGGAGAGTTGTTAAACAGCAGATCCCACAGGCGAACGAAAAGTGTACACCCCGCAAGCCCCCGCCTGCACGATGCAGGCTGCTGCCCTACAAAAGTCGATTTCCCCTGTGATCCCCTATGCTCTCTCTGGCGAGACGTTTGTTTTGTTTGGGCTGCAAAACCCTCGTAAACTCGCGGTCCCGCGCGTGCTAGAATCAAAGCAGACGGATGCTCCCAGAAATAGAAAACCTCCTGAAGCTTCAAGACACGGACAAGGAAATCCGCCGTCTGCAGGACGAAGTCGCCGAACTCCCCAAGCGCGTTGCCGCGATCGAATTAAAGCTCGCTGGCACCAAGGCGCAGCTCGAAAAAGCGCAGGCTGCCGTCAAAGCCGACGAAGCCGCCAGGCGCAAGTTCGACACCAATATCTCCGAGCTTCGCACCAAGATTTCCAAGTACCGCGACCAGTCCCTCGACGTAAAGACCAACGAGCAGTACAAAGCCCTGCTGCACGAGATCCAGTTCGCGGAAAAGGAAATCACCGGCAACGAGGACAAGATCCTCGAGTTGATGGTCAACGCCGACGCCCGCGACAAGGAAGTTAAAGCCGCGCAGGCGGAACTGAAGGCGGAAACCGCTGAGATCGAGAAGGAAAAGGAAGACGCCCGCCAGCGCACCGCCGAAGACGAAAAGCTGCTGACCGAATGGCGCGCCAAGCGCGATCAGCTTCGCAAAGGCATCGGCGAAGACTTGTTACGGCATTTCGAGCGCGTCTCCAAGTTCCGCGGCAGCGGCATCGCCGAAGTTCGCGATCAGAAATGTATGGCCTGCCGCGTCATGCTGCGGCCCCAGACGTACAACGAAGTTCGTTCCGGCAACCAGACGATCGTCTGCGACTCCTGCCAGCGCATCCTTTATTTCGATCCGACCAAAGAGCTCCTCGATCAGAAACCTTCGACGACCCGTCCCAAACGTCATCATCCCAAAATCGACGCACCGCAGGCATGGTATTACCGTTCCGAGTTCAACGAAATTGGCGAAGTGTTCCTCTGCCTGACCACCTCGAGGGGTCAGTCCAGCCGTCGTGTTTACGACGTTCACACCGGACGCCTGATCGGTGACATTCTCATCCGCGAAGGCGACTACCGCCAGGCTTTCCCCGAGGACATCACCGGAGCGATGCGCCTCAACGGTCTCTGGACCGAAGATGAGCTAGACAACTTCGGCACCGAGCTCCCCATGGTTGCCCTCGACTCACTTCGGGCCGATCTGGATTTAGCCCGCCACGAAGCAAGTCCTGGCCCGCACGCGAAACAAGCAGCAGCCGCCACTCCCACCGAACAAGCCGCCAGCTAGCGCCAACGCTGCACAAGCCTGCCACTCTGAGTGATGTGAGAATCCGTTTCGGCCTTTGCGTTTCTATGAACGCCAATTGACAGGTTCATTGAGCTGTGACAAACTCGCGAGGTTTAACCGACCCTCCCCGGACCTCCTCCTGGTCGGCCCTGCTTTTTCCGCTGGATAGCGGAATTCGGTTTCAAGTCGACTCGGCCCCTAAATTTCGCAACCACGATGTTGCGTGAAAGGCGGTTACTTCCATGGCAAGTTCTGCTAAGAGGAGTGCAAGCGGGTCCAGGAAACAGTTGAATCCACGAATTGACAAGATGATCGCGGCTTACGCAACGGCGGCGAGCGCCGTCGGAGTTACGCTCCTGGCAACTGTCCCAACCGCGGAGGCCGAGATTGTTTACACCAAGGCTCATGTGACCATCGGGCGGGGAGTTACCAGTCACTACCACCTCGATCTCAATCACGACCGGATTGGCGATTTCAGCATTGGTTTTTGTTCCTGCGAACCTCATGGCACAGCGCTCTCCATAAGCTCCATGCGCGGCGTTGGAAACATGGTAATGGCAGCCGCCAGCCATCCGTACTCGGCGGCAGCTTTGAAGGCTGGCGCTCCCATTGGTCCGAAGCAGGACTTCCAACCCCTGGAAATTCGAATGGCGACCACCGGATCTTACTTCTACGGCCGATACTCCGGGGGGCCGTGGGCGGGCGGCGTCTACGACCGTTATTTAGGGCTGAAATTCGTAATTAACGGCGAATTCCACTACGGCTGGGCGCGGATGACAGTGGGCAAAGGCTTCAACCCCACTCTTCTTACCGGATATGCGTACGAGACCATCCCGAACAAACCGCTGAAGGCTGGCCAGACTTCCGAAGCGCCCGACGCGGACGAAACAGAGAGTCCAATCTCGTGGTCTCTCCCCGCACAAGGACCAAGCTTAGGCATGCTGGCACGCGGTCACGATGCCCTAGAGATTTGGCGGAAAAAGGAAGAAGTTGGCTGAGAGTCGTTCGCTCTCCCGGCTACGGTACGGGACGTCAGGCGTTAACATGTCCCCATGCCAGAAGCGCGAGTGACCCCAGCTCTCCCCAAGATCAAGATCTCCCCCCGCGGCGCTACCCGCCTGAAGTCCGGCCACGTCTGGGTCTACCGCTCCGACATCGTCTCTGCGAACGATGCCGCTCCCGGTTCGCTGGTGACCGTCACCGACCAGCGCGGCAAGCCTCTCGGCACAGCCCTCTACTCGAGTTCGTCCCAGATCGCGATCCGGATGATCTCGCACGAACCCGTCGTTGATTTTCCTGCACTCCTGCGTCAGCGCATTGCCGACGCGATCGCATATCGCCAAAAATTCGTCCGCGACACCAACGCCTACCGCGTCATCTTCAGCGAAGCCGATCAAATTCCCGGCCTGATCGTCGACCGCTACGACGATATCCTCTCGCTCCAGATTCTCACGCAGGCAATGGACGCCGACCCGGTCCGCGAGACGGTCATCTCCGCACTCACTGAGTCCTTTCATCCCACATCGATCATCGAGCGGGTGGATCCTCGGGTTCGCGAGCTTGAGACGCTTCCGCCGCGCCCCTCCGGCCTTTTGCATGGGGAGAAGACCGCGACCACTTTCACGATGAACGGCGTTCAGTTTCATTTCGATGCGCTCGAAGGCCAGAAGACCGGAGCCTTCCTCGACCAGCGCGAAAACTATGCTGCCGCCGCGCAATATGCGAAGGGCGAGGCGCTCGACGTCTTCTGCTACCAGGGAGGTTTTGCCCTCCACCTCGCCCCGGTATGCGATCAAGTCACGGGCGTCGACAGTTCCCGTCCAGCTCTCGAAGTCGCCGACCAGAATGCGTCTCTGAATAAGGCTCTGACTAAGGACAAGGAGATCGAATGGATCGAGGCCAACGCCTTCGACCTGCTCAAGGACTATTCCGCGTCCAATCACCACTACGACACCATCGTTCTCGATCCGCCCGCCTTCGCCAAATCGAAGCGCGACCTCGATGCCGCCCTGCGCGGCTACAAGGAACTCAACCTCCGCGCCCTCAAGATGCTCCGGCCCGGCGGAATCCTCGTCACCTGCTCCTGCTCTTACCACGTAGGCCAGACGGATTTCCTTGAAATGCTCGGCGGCGCCGCACTCGACTCCCATCGCACCCTGCACCTGATTGAAGTCCGAGGCCAAGCCAAAGACCATCCTGTCCTTCTAAACGTCCCCGAAACGTCTTATCTGAAGTGCGTTATTGCTCATGTAACTTGATGAAAATAGGAGACTATGCTGAACTTGACAACAATACGCTCATGTTTTATGCTTCCTTTACGCTAACTAAGCGTCTAATGGAGTGAACACCGAAGCGCAGCAAGATTCATGTTGGACCGAGTCTCAGACGCGGTCATCGAGCGGTGCTCGATCGCTTTCGGCCTAAGTTCAACCCAGACATATTTCGAAGGAGGATTTACCCATGACCGTGTTAACCCGTTTTGAACCATTCCGTGAATTCGCCACCCTGCAGGACCGCATCAACCGCGTATTCCGCGAGTCCTACTCCGGCGGAGACCGGGATGAAGCCCTCACCACCTCGAGCTTTGCCCCCGCAGTCGACGTCTACGAAGACGAGCACAAGGTCACTCTGAAGATCGAAGTGCCAGGAATCGACGAGAAAGACATCGACGTGCGCGTGGAGAACAACACCCTCACCGTGCATGGCGAGCGCAAGATCGAAAAGGAAGAGAAAGAAGAGAATTACCGCCGTGTGGAGCGCCAGTACGGAAGCTTCACCCGTACCTTCACTCTGCCCCAGACCGTGGACACCGAGAACGTCTCGGCCAACTACGACAAGGGCGTGCTGAAGATCTCGTTGCCCAAGAAAGCTGAAGCCAAGCCGAAACAGATCAAGGTCAACGTCGGCAGCGAAAAGGCCATCGAAGGCAAGACGACGGAGAGCAAAGCCCCCAGCAAAGCCGCGTAATTCGTGGAAGAGCGGCGCTTCGGCGCCGCGAGAAGGTGCAAAAAGCCTGCGGGCCTTTGCACCTGAGTATGGGAGGCGGCAGAGGTGACCGCCTCCCGTAACTTTTTTCCAATGCGAGATTTCGAAATCGACTAATTTGAAACCGCAAGCGACAATCGGACCATCAAATTACTCAATTACTAAATTTCCCAATTACTGAATATGAGGTTTCCCCATGGCTATCCGTTGGGACAAATTCACTGTGAAGGCGCAGGAAGCGGTTCAGCGCGCGAACGACCTTGCCTCTGAGCATGGCAATCCCGAGCTGCAGCCGGTCCACCTGCTGGCCGCGCTTCTCGAAGACAAAGAGGGTATCGTTCCGCCGGTGCTCGAGAAAATCGGCATCGGCCCGCAAGCGGTCTTGAGCGAGGTTTACCGAGACATCGAAAAGCTGCCGAAGGTCTCGGGACAAGCTTCCCAAGCCGCACTCTCCTCTGAAGCGAACGGGCTCCTGGAGCAGGCCTTCAAGGAAGCCGCCAACTTCAAGGACGAGTACGTCTCCACCGAACACCTGCTGCTTGCGATCACGCATCTGAAGCGGGACGTGGCCCAGCAGATCCTCGCCCGTCACGGCGCGACGTATGATGCGATCCTAAAAGCGCTCACGGTCGTGCGCGGATCGCAAAAAGTCACGGACCAGAATCCCGAAGCCAAGTACCAGGCGCTAGAGCGTTACGCTCGCGACCTGACCGAGCAGGCTCGTCGCGGCAAACTCGATCCCGTCATCGGACGCGATGAGGAAATCCGCCGCGTGGTCCAGGTTCTTTCCAGGCGCACGAAAAACAATCCCGTGCTCATCGGCGAACCCGGCGTCGGCAAGACCGCGATCGTCGAAGGTCTGGCACAGCGGATTATTTCTGGCGACGTTCCCGAAGTTTTGAAAAACAAACGTGTGGTCGCGCTCGATCTTGGATCGATGCTCGCAGGAGCAAAGTATCGCGGTGAGTTCGAAGACCGCCTCAAAGCAGTTCTGAAAGAAATTGAAGACTCACAGGGCCAAGTCATCCTGTTCATCGACGAGCTGCACACCCTCGTCGGAGCCGGCGCGGCCGAAGGCGCCATCGACGCTTCAAACATGCTGAAGCCGGCGCTCGCTCGCGGAGAACTCCGCGCCGTCGGCGCTACCACTCTCAACGAATATCGCAAGTACATCGAGAAAGACACTGCGCTTGAGCGCCGCTTCCAGATCGTCTTCGTCGGCGAACCGAATGTCGAAGACACGATCTCGATTCTTCGCGGCCTGAAGGAGAAGTACGAAGTGCATCACGGCGTCCGTATTAAAGACTCCGCGATTGTCGCTGCGGCCACGCTCTCGCATCGTTACATTTCAGACCGATTCCTGCCGGACAAGGCCATTGATCTGATCGATGAAGCGGCGGCATCGCTTCGCATCCAGATCGATTCGCTTCCCACCGACATCGACCAGCTCGAACGTAAAGCGACGCAGCTCGAAATCGAAAAACAGGCCTTGAAGAAAGAGGATGATTCGAACTCTCGCGACCGCCTCGCGGTCATCGAAAAGGAACTCGCCGAAATTCGCGAGAAATCCAATACGCTCAAGGCGAACTGGAAAAAAGAGAAAGATCTGATTGCCCGCACGCGTGCGCTCAAAGAGCAGATTGAAAAGCTGAGAACCGAAGAGCAAGCTGAGCTGCGCAAAGGGAACAACGAGCGCGTCGCTGAAATCCGCTACGGCAAGATTCCGCAAGCCGAGCAGGAACTCGCCAAGCTCACCAAGCAAATGGAGAGCCAGGGCAAGTCACGCATGCTGAAAGAAGAAGTCGACGAAGAAGACGTCGCGGGCATCGTCTCCAAGTGGACGGGGATCCCTGTTTCGAAGATGCTCGAAGGCGAAGTCAAGAAGCTGGTCACGATGGAGGAACGCCTGCGCCAGCGAGTGATCGGCCAGGATCCGGCCCTGGAGCGTGTCGCCAACGCGATTCGACGGTCGCGTGCTGGGCTCAGTGATCCCAAACGTCCAATCGGATCGTTTATCTTCCTCGGACCAACTGGCGTCGGCAAGACCGAACTCGCCCGCGCTCTCGCCGAATTCTTATTCGACGACGAGCATGCGCTGCTGCGCATCGACATGTCCGAGTACATGGAGAAACATTCAGTAGCTCGCCTGATCGGCGCGCCTCCCGGCTATGTCGGCTATGAAGAAGGTGGACAGCTCACCGAACAAGTTCGCCGGCGTCCCTATGCGGTCGTACTCTTCGACGAAATCGAGAAGGCGCACCCGGATGTGTTCAACGTGCTGCTACAGATGATGGACGACGGCCGGCTCACCGACGGCAAAGGGCGTGTGGTCGACTTCAAGAACACGATCATCATCATGACGTCAAACCTCGGCTCGCAGCTTCTGCAGGCCGACGGTATTCATTCCGATGCGGAATTCGAGAAGGCCTCGCAGCAAGTGCAGAACTTGCTCCACTCGCACTTCAAGCCCGAGTTCCTGAACCGCGTTGACGACATCATCGTTTTCCGGCCGCTCGGCAAAGAGCAACTGGTCAAGATCATCGAGCTTCGCCTCGAGGACGTGCGCCGCCTGCTGGCGGATCGCAAGATCTCGCTGGAGCTCACGGACGCAGCCAAGGACCTCATGTTCACGCAGGGCTACGATCCGAATTTCGGCGCGCGGCCGCTGAAGCGCGCGATCCAGAAACTGATTCAGGATCCGCTCGCGCTGAAGATCCTCGACGGCGAAGTCCTGCATGGCGATCACGTAGTCGTCGATGCAGATAAGAAGTCAGGCAAGATGACGTTCGCCGTCAGCAAACGCGTCGGAGAGAAAGAGCCGGCAAAAGCAAAACGTTGACGGGCAAGAAAAGCTCATGTGGGGACAGCCGCCCTCGGCTGTCCCGCCGAGCAAAGCTCGGCGCTGTTATTTCTGGAATCGGTCGGCGCACGATCGAGTAGCGTAACAGACAAGCCGAGCGCCCTTGCGCCCAAACAATATTCGGGTATCATGCTCTCCGGTGCGAGGTCGCTCATGATCCGAAAACAGTCTTCTGTCCTGGCCATTCTTGTTCTACTCTCCCTCACTCAATTCTCATTCTCACAAGCAGAAATGAAATGGAAGATCCACGATCTCAACCGTCCCACTCCTCCCGTCATCGATCCCGGAACTGCAAGCACGCAGGACACCCCGGGGCGCGCTCCGTCCGACGCAGTCGTTCTTTTCGATGGCAAGGATCTGTCGCGTTGGGTCGGCAAAGACGGCAAAGCGGCGAAATGGAAGGTTGAAAACGGATACATGGAAGTCGTCGAAGACACGGGCAACATCTCCACGCGCGATTCCTTCGGAGACTGCCAGCTGCACGTCGAATTTGCCGAGCCCTCACCCGCCCACGGAGAGAGCCAGGAGCGCGGCAACAGCGGCGTCTTCCTAATGAGCCTCTACGAAATGCAGGTGCTCGACTCGTATCAGAACAAAACCTACGCCGACGGGCAGGCATCGGCGGTTTACGGGCAATATCCTCCGCTTGTAAATGCGTCGCGTCCGCCAGCGCAGTGGCAGAGCTACGACATCATCTTTCACGGCCCGCGCTTTGCCGCGAACGGCAAGCTCCTTCGCCCCGCGCGCGTCACCATCCTGCATAACGGAGTGCTGACGCAAGACAACGTGGTGCTCACTGGACCAACCGCACACGGCGAGCGCCCTCCGTATAAGCAGCATCCCGAGAAGCTACCGCTGCAACTTCAGGATCACGGCGATCCCGTGCGTTACCGTAATATTTGGATTCGTGAATTGCACGAGGAATAAGACCGAGCCACGGATCTCACCGATTTTCGCGGACCACCCAGAAAACTAAGAATTGATCTGTGTGAATTCGTGGAGATCCGTGGTTAACTTTGTTGCCGTTTCGCGGCGAAGGCATCCACCACCGAAGGCGCCTGCGACAGATACCACGCAAACGCAACCCGCAGCGCGATCTGGAATCCGTACCAAAACACTGGAACGCCGAGTTCTGCCATGGAAATCTTCGGCACGAGCCATCCAATGCCGATGGCCATGACAATCATCGCGGCCCAGCGTGCCCATCTGTGCATGCGAAATAATCCCCACGCGACGACTGCGTAACCGGAGCCAACCAAAAGCGCCATGAACGGACCAGCGAGTTCCAGTCCATACATGAATTGCTTTCCAGCCATCAGCGAAAACGTTCCCGGGAAAATCAGCTGAGTGACTCCGACGATCCAGAGATAGAGTCCAGCACCGCAGAACAGGATCGCGATGACGGTGACACCGATGGGACGCTGCATGGGAAGGGTCACAAAATGATGCCGCAGATCGTGGCGTGCTCCGTCACTTTTCGCTCGCGGCTTTCTCTGCGCGACTCGAGCATTTTGTCTAAGTCGTCTCGAGACAAATAGCGGCCGTTGACGATGACGGCGGCAGATCTTCTGCGTATTGCGGATGTCATCGAGCGGGTTCGCATCGAGCAGGACTAGGTCGGCCAACTTCTCCTGCTCGATCGATCCCAGTTTATTTTCCATGCCGAGGAATTTCGCGGGATTGATCGTTGCCGTTTGCAGCGCTTCCAGCGGAGTGAACCCGGCGGCGACGAATCGCTGCAATTCCTCGTGCAGGCTGAATCCGGGGAAAATATAGACGCCGGGCGGCGTATCGGTGCCCGCAAGAAATGGAATCCCGGCGTGGTGCATTGCGTTCACGACTTCCAGCTCCTTCTCGACGAAGCGTTTTCGCGTGGCCAGATCGTCCGTATTGAAGTCATGCACGATCTCCTCGGTGAAGCGCTTCCAGGTCACATCTTTCCAGTAGGCCGGAGCATATTTGGCCCGCGTGTCGTGCGCGAAGTCAGTCTGATCGATCAGGTTGCCGCCGCGCTCCCAGACAAGGGTCGGGCACTGCCATGTCTGATTCTTTGCCAGGAGCGCGAACAGCGCCTGCGCTCGCTTGGGATCGTACGTAGAAAGAAATTGCGTCTCAGTTTTCTTTCCCTTGATGAATTCGTCTTCGAGCGGCGAACTGCCTTCGAAGATGCCGATCAGATGCTCAAAACTTTTCTGCCGGGCTTCGGACATCTCCGACGCTCGCACGGAATCGGGTACATGGCCGACAAACGGGATTCCCTGCTTTTTCGCTTCGTCAGCAATCGCGAAGACAGCGTCGCGCGGAATCAACGACTGCAGCTTGATAAAGTCCGCACCGCGAGCCTTGAGATCATCGACGGCGCGGCGCCCATCCTCGGGAGTCTTGATGGCAACGGAGCTGGGAAATCGAGGCTGCGGGCCATCGAGCATCGGACCGGACATTACGATGCGCGGGCCAAGCAGCGTTTTGGCCTGAATCTCTTTGCGCCATTGCTGCAGCACGTCGAGTTCGCCGCCCATATCGCGCACGCCGGTAATTCCGTTGGCGATGAAAAGCGGCAGGATGACCTCTTTGCCGCGCGGAAACCAGTCGCCGAAGACCATGTGGACGTGCATGTCCCAGAGGCCGGGAATAAGAAATTTTCCTTTGCCGTCGATCGAAACCCCATCGATGCGGCGCGCCTTGGCGCAATCTTCCGGACCGACGACGGCGAAAATTCGGTTTCCCCGCACCAGCACGCAGCGATGAGTGAGCGCCGGGCCGCCTTTTACGTCGATCACGGTGACATCGTCAATGAGCAGGACGGTAGCGCGCATCTGCGCCGCGGAAACCGCGGTCACGCCCGTCAGGAAAAGGAAAAGCAGGAATCGTTTCATTGCGAAAATCTTACGGGCCGCATTCTGATTTCGTCAAAAGAGAAGCGCGCTAAAAGAAGTTGTTATTCAGAGCTGATGGGCTGAAAGCTAGTTATGCACGTGCGGGCTCTGCGCGGGATTCTTGTGTGGGGCCGGAGGTTCCTTGACGACTTTCACATCAAAGCTCACCGGCAAAGCTTTCGGCGGGAAGCACTGCGCGTTGTCGCAAGCCTGGTAGCGCAGGACGCCGTGCATCACATATTTCCCGGGCGTGACCGCGTGCAACGGATGCACCGCAACGTTGATAGTGAAGTCTCCGCTGTAGACGCTCAGCTTTTCGTCCGGCGAAAACGGAAATGATAAATCCTGGCCGTCGGGATATTCGATCTTGCCGAGGATAATGTCGGTGGGCAGGTCCATCTTCAGCGATGTGGGAATCAGGAACTCCGACTTCGGCGCGTTGGAGTTGATATGGAAGCCGGAGATCACACGGAAATTCAGTGGGACCATGGTTTGCGTCGCCCGCTGGGCCGTGACCAGTCCGACCGGAACCATCGAAACCGAAGGAGATTTTCCAGATTGCGCGAATACCGCACCGGCCAGCAGGACGAAGAATGCACCGAACATCGGGTTGCGTTTTGGCGAAATCATGATCTTGCAGTCACGGGCGTGCGGCGCCGGGAAGGCATAGCAAATAGTAGAAGGAACGCAGCCGCGTTCCTATTGTCAATTCTGAGCCTGCAAGACCGCGCGGTCCGGGCTTGCCTTCTCCGCGCTGGCTTGCGTGTTCAGCGCCTTCTTGATGGAATCCTCGATATCGGCGCGGCCCTTCAGTCCAATGATCCGGTCGACAATCTTTCCGTCGCGGCCGATAAAGAAACTCTCGGGCAGCGCCGGCACGCCGCCGTAGGCGTCACCCACGGCCTCTTTGCCGATCAGGACGGGATAGTTGACGCCCATGTCCTTGGCGAACTTGGCGATCTCGTCTTTGCCGGAATCGTCCATCGCGACGCCAACGACTTGCAGGCCCTGGCTGCCATATTGATTCTGCAATTCCACCAGCCATGGAGTTTCGATCTTGCACGGGCCGCACCAGGTAGCCCAGAAATTCAGCAGGACGGCTTTGCCGCGCAGGTCGGAAAGCTTTACGCTCTTGCCGTCGAGCGAGTCGAGCGTGAAGTCGGGAGCGGGAGTCGAATGGCCGAGGATCGTCGGAGCGTCCGGGCCCGAGCGCCGGGCCATGTGGAAGCCAATGTAGAGCATGCCAGCGGCGACAATCGCGACGACGACAAGAGCCAGCGGATTGCGATTTTTTCCTTGAACCGGCTGGACTGGAGCAGCCCCGTACTCAGGCTTGACCATGGGCTGTAGCGGCGTCCCGCAGGCTTCACACGTCGAAGCGCCGGGAGTTGCCTCGGCGTTACTTCTCTCTGTTCCTAACGCGGCGCCACACTTGGGGCACCACTGAGAATTCTCGACCGGAACCTCATGCGAATTTTCGACGGAAGACATAAATCTGGATCCTCAAAGCGCGAAACGATTTAAGAACGACAACCAACTGGAAATGAGCGTAAACCGCCCCATTACGAGCAGCACTCCCAGCGCCATCAGCAAGCCTCCCGAGGCGACCTCGAGCGCGTGCATATGCGAGCGGAAGCGGCTGTAGAACTTCAGGAAACGTTCCATCAGGAGCGACGTCAATAGAAACGGCACTGCTAGCCCAAGCGAATAAACTCCCAGAAGAATAATGCCTTTTACGAGCGTGTCCTGCTCGCTGGCCAGCGTGAGGATCGCGGTCAGGATCGGCCCCAGGCAGGGCGTCCAGCCGAAGGCGAAGGCGAAGCCGATGACAAACGCGCCGATGGGAGTGCTGCTGCCCTTCACGCTATGCAAGCGCGCGTCGGTATAGAGCGCCTTGATTTTGAAAATTCCGGTCAGGTGCAATCCGAAAATAATGATGACCACGCCTGCGATGATCGACAGGGTGTGTTTGTAGCGCGCTGCGACCTGGCCGATCTCGGTCGAGATTGCCCCGAGTGTCATGAAGACGACGGTGAAGCCGAGGATGAATCCAACCGAATTCACCATCACCCGGCGCATCAGCTGGCCTTGCGGCGATTTCAGTTCCTCCACGCCGGCGCCCGAGATCAGGGAAACGTAGCCCGGCACCAGCGGAAGCACGCACGGCGAGAGAAATGAAATCAGGCCGGCGAAGAATGCGGCGATCGGCAGTGGGAGGCTGGACATGCTGCTTTTATTGTACCTGCTGCGTGCGGCTCATCTGAAATCAGACGCTCGAGGGAGGAAATAGTTTCAGGAGCCAGGGGTCGAGAGAATAGGGGGCGCGGGCCAGCGATCACTCTTCTCTGCTCCCTGACCCCTGATCTCTGCTTTCTTACTTCCGCTTATCGTCTTTTCGAGACTGGTCCGGAGCAGGGCCCAGAGCTGGCATCTGCTCGGGAGAGTCGACGAGCTTTCGAAAGAATTCCGTGGGCAGCGTCGCCGAGAGTACGGCGTGGCTATCTTCCTGGCGCACCTGCAGGCTCTCGAAGAGCGCCTTGACGTCGGCATCGGTGCCGGGCGATCCGACCGAGGATTCTGCGCTGTGAAACATCGACAGAAACACGTTCAGTTTTTCGGCGATGTTGCGGGCGTCGTCGGCGTTCGCGGCCCAAGCCTCCGCCCGTACATGCAGAACACCCGAACGCAATGGGAGATGGAGTGGGTTGTAGCTGGCGGAAACCACGACCTCCGCCGGCTTGGCGAAAAGATTCGACCACCCTCCAAACTCGGGAGCAGCCGGGTCGACACGCGCGACCAGCCATACCGGACTCGCCAGTTGCACTCGCTTGTAATACTTCCGCAGCAGGGCCGGGCCGCCGAAGGGAGAAGCCAGCCTCCGCGAGCGGTCGACGATGCCGCGGATCACTGCGGGATCGTCGTGATTCGAGGCCGCAACGGTATCGACGCCCAGCATCGCGATCCGAAACGTTCGTCCGTAGAGTGGAATCGTGTAAATGTCGATGGAGTTGTAGTTTTCGACCGACTGCGCCGTCCGCTTCAAGTAGGCGATGCACTTGCTTCCGTCAAACCGTCCGACAAACACCTCGGAGAAGCGCGGCTCGGGGGCGGCTCCGCCGGTGCCTCCGCCAGGCCACTTCACCGGATAATGGACGGCGAAGGCGACCGCATCGAGGTCGCGCTCATAGTCGAATCCGGTCTCCTGGATGAACCGCTCGTACTCGGGATCATGGGAGACGGGGAACAGCGGTTTTCCGCTATTTGCCCTGCGCACCCAGCTGAGATTGGCGTACAAGAAACTGTCGGCTCCGGGCAGCAAGCGAGCGGGCTCGGGCGGAGCAGCCTTGCGCAGTTCCACGGTGAGCGTCACCGCTGCGGCAATAGCAACGACCGCGAGAGCGATGGGGAGAGTGCGTCTAATTCGCATGAATAGCGGTCAGGGATGAAATGATAGCACTGCGGGTTCGAAAGCGGAGCCAGCGGCACGCCGGTTTACTTGGTCTTCATTTCGTTCACTTTCGCGTCCCCAAGATGAGCCACCCGTTGCGCCAATGCCGGATCAAACTGGAATGGAACTGTCGATGCACTCGCGCAGTCGTTGAATGCCGCGAGAAGTTGTCTAGGGTCGGCCATTACCTGCATCAGGCCGGCGAGGCCTCGCTTCTTTTCGATGGCGGCGAGCAGGGTTGCCCCCGTCGCGTGATAGCCCATGTCGAGAAAAGGAGTGGTGGCTTCCGCATAGTCTTCTTCCGATACCGGCCCATTCAGCGCGTGGCGGAGAATGTCCTGCATGGCTGGCAGCAGGCTGGGAACTTTGGCGAGATACGGTTTGACGTCAGGTTGTTGTTCGAGATCCGCCAGGCTTTCGTGTCCATTGATCAGCAATGTCGCGCTGCCCTCCATCATGGTGGCGACCAGGAAGTTCCAGGCCTGACTTTCGGCAGGATTCAGATTGAGAGCTGCCCGCTTTTGATCCAGGATCTGGCCGTAACCCAGGTGGTGGGTCTCGTGGGCGAAGAAATCCACGACTTGTTGGGGCGACAGATGCGCTGCCGTTCCGCGGGAAACGCGCCACGCCGTGATCAGCAAGTCAAAATAAAGTTGATCGTCGATGGCTGCAGCTCCGGCGCGCCCGCCCATCACGACATAGAGTTTGGGCGCGAGCGAAATTGACTGCGGGAGATACTTGCGCGCAAGAGGCACCGCGTCGCCGATCGACCGATTCCCACGTAGTTCCTTGAGGCTCGGATTCAAGCAGAGAAATGTGGTCGCGGCCCCAAATGATTGAGGTGAGCGACATCCTGCGTCAGACCGGTGACACCTTTTTGTGCACGCGCGCCGGGCTCCGCGGGCTTGATGTCGGCGATCTTGCCGGAGCATGCCGCCTGCAGCATCTCCCGATACTGCTTCGCGGTAATGCGGCGGGAGATGTTCTGCTGTGCGATGACCAGATCGGTGCCCGGAAGAGAAATGAAATGATCGAATTCAGCGATCGATGCCTTGTTGTCGTGGCAGGAGCGAAGCAGGCGTAGCATCGTTTCGGCTTGGCTGAAGTCGGGAGCGGCTTGTCCGCAAGCGCTCGCCGCCAGCAGGCCGGCCGATGCTGTAACGGCAAACCAGCGCGCCAATCGATGCTTTCTGAGCCTTCTGGCGGTCTGCATGGGCTTTGGTACGGCGGCTCAAGGCCGCTGGTTCCGCTGGGGATTTGTGCTGATGATGCCTGCAATCGAGGGTGCACGGCCTTTGCTTGCACCCCCAGTTGCCCTTGTGATAACTTAACTAATTGTCCCGGACATTCGGAAGGGATCCGAGGGATTCGTTTGCGCGGAAGCGCAGGGATTCCCCAGAATTGCTGGCGTAGCTCAGTCGGTAGAGCATCTGATTTGTAATCAGAGGGTCGGGGGTTCGAATCCCTTCGCCAGCTCCAGAGAACTGAGACACGAATTATCCGGCGAACGGCGGACTCGGTTAGCGGCGCAACAGGTTTTTCCAACGCACTCCATTCGGACTTTTCCCGGCGTGCAGTGATCTTCGCAGTTGTCTTGTGCGCAACCCTGGTTTCCCTGTTTTGCGAAAATTGAAGCGAAGAAGTTTTATTTGTGCTGCGTAGAGGTCTGCGGGTTTGTGTGAATGATCGGCGGACGCGAAACGTGGTCTGCCGGACGGAGCGCGACGGCCGCATCGCCCGAAAGTTTCTGCACAGGTGGGTGAGTGGTTAAAGCCAACAGACTGTAAATCTGTCCCTCCTAGCGAGGTACGAAGGTTCGAATCCTTCCCTGTGCACCAGAGTTGAAGCGGTTTGCGGACATGAACCCGAGCGATAGCGAGGGTGGGAGCCCACAGCCGAGATCCTCAGCGTTTTTCGCGAAGGATCTGAGTGGAACTGAATGAATCGCCTTTCGGTAGCGTTGATTGCCTACGTCATTCTTGGAGTCCTGACGTGGATGACAATCAGCGATGCGCGGATTCGAGCGGGAACGCTGGCGGTTCTTCTTCTGTTCGCGGTGAAGAGCTGGCTGCGGCGCAAGGACGTGATGCATCCCGCCAGCGACAGCGAAGCGGACAAAAGCTGAGAGCTGGGATGGAAAGTTCGAGCCGATGTAGCTCAGTTGGTAGAGCACTCCCTTGGTAAGGGAGAGGTCACCAGTTCAATCCTGGTCATCGGCTCCAGAGTTGAGGCGATTTGCGGCGAGTGAAGCGGGAGCCCGCAGCCGAAGTCCTGAGCGATGTTTGCGAAGGATCGAAGCAGAGTTTGAAACGGCATTTGTTGCTGAGAGCTGACGGCTGAAAGCTGATAGCTGTTGTAAGGGCGGGAGTAACTCAGTGGTAGAGTCACAGCCTTCCAAGCTGTTGGTCGCGGGTTCGATTCCCGTCTCCCGCTCCAGTGATTTTGAGGCGATTTGCGGGCGTAAGCGAAGCGAGAGTCCGCAGCCGAAATCCTGAGCGCAGTTTGCGAGGGATCTATTTTAAGGATCGAGGATGACAGTGGCATTCGAACAGGCTGCCATCAAGGTTGAGAAGACGCAGGAATTCGCTGGGCTGCAAGCGGCAATCGAGCAGGCGTTTTTACCAGAGAAGGTAGAGCGGTTCCTGAAGCAGATGGATCGTAAGGGAATCCGTATTCGCGACTTCGATGCGGTGCTGACTCAACGGGTGCTCGAGAGTTCTGGCGCGGCGGGACTGGATGCGCAAAAGCTGTATCAGGCGCTGACGCTGTCGGACCAGGCGCAGATGCGCGAGTTTTATCTGTCGAAGCTGGAAAGCCTCGACATCGCGCTGCGGCACAAGTTCAAGAAGTTGTATCAATACTGAATGGGCATGAAGTGAAAGAAGTTGCATAAATCCTCCGCCGCAAGATCTGCGGCTCAGGATGACAAGCTTAAGAGTTAGGAGCTAGAGGCTGGTTATGGCGAAAGAGAAATTTGAACGGACAAAGCCGCACTGCAACGTAGGGACGATTGGTCACATTGACCATGGGAAGACGACGTTGACGGCGGCGATCACGAAAGTGTTGTCGAAGCACAATCCGAAGATCCAGTTCCGGTCGTTTGATTCGATCGATAACGCTCCGGAAGAGAAGGCGCGTGGAATCACGATCGCGACGGCGCACGTCGAGTACGAGACGGCGAACCGGCACTACGCGCACGTGGATTGCCCGGGCCACGCCGACTACATCAAGAACATGATCACGGGAGCGGCGCAGATGGATGGCGCGATCCTGGTGGTGGCGGCGACGGATGGTCCGATGCCGCAGACGCGGGAGCACGTGCTGCTGGCCCGTCAGGTCGGTGTGCCGTACATCGTAGTGGCGTTGAACAAGTGCGATGCGGTGGACGATCCCGAGTTGCTGGATCTGGTTGAGCTGGAAGTGCGCGAGTTGCTGAAGAGCTACAAGTTCCCTGGCGATGACGTGCCGGTGGTTCGGTTGTCGGCTCTGGGCGCGCTGAACGGCGAAGAGAAGTGGGAAAAGCAGATTGACGCGTTGATGGAGGCGGTGGACAAGAATGTGCCGCAGCCGGCGCGCGAGCTGGACAAACCGTTCCTGATGCCGATTGAAGATATCTTCTCGATCTCGGGCCGGGGCACGGTGGTGACGGGACGTATCGAGCGCGGGAAGGTGAAGGTGGGCGAGGAAGTCGAGATTGTGGGCTTCCGCGACACGCGCAAGACGGTAGTCACGGGCGTCGAGATGTTCAAGAAGCAGTTGGACGAAGGCATGGCGGGCGACAACGCTGGGTTGTTGCTGCGCGGCATTGCGAAAGAAGATGTCGAGCGCGGCATGGTCCTGGCGAAGAACGGGTCGATTACGCCGCACACGAAGTTCAAGGCAGAGGTCTACATCCTGACGAAGGAAGAGGGTGGACGACACACTCCGTTCTTCAAGGGATACCGGCCGCAGTTTTACCTGCGAACGACGGACGTGACGGGCGTGGCGGAGTTGCCCGCGGGTACGGAGATGGTGATGCCTGGGGACAACGTCAGCCTGGTGATCGAACTGATTACGCCAGTGGCGATGGAGAAGGGGTTGCGTTTCGCGATTCGCGAAGGCGGCCACACCGTCGGCGCCGGCACGATCGCAGAAATTATTCAGTAAGAGCTGTCAGCTATCAGGTTTTGGCTGTCGGCAAAACGGGCGCGCCCCGTTGGATAGAAGAGAATGCAGGGATCCTTTACGAGACAGGATCGTCCCGTTCAGGATGGCTAGGTTTTACTGAAAGCTGACAGCTGAGAGGTGACGGCTAGAAGCTAGGAGCTGTTGAGATGCCCCGAGAAATAGTGACATTACAATGCGGTGACTGCAAAGAGCGGAACTATTCGACGACCAAGAACCGGAAGACGACGACCGAACGGTTGGAGTTCAAGAAATTCTGCCGACGATGCCGCAAGCACACGCCGCACAAAGAAGTGAAGTAATTGAGCGACTGTGTGATTGCCGATTGGGCGATTGGAAATCTCCAAGTTTTTTCAATCACTCAATGACTCAATTGCAAAATAGCTCAATGGAAACAGGGGCGTAAGCTCAACGGTTAAACTGTCGGTCTCCAAAACCGAACTTGGGGGTTCGAATCCCTCCGCCCCTGCCAGAGTTTTTGGAGAGAAGGGCCAAGGCCAGGAATAGAGATGTCAGTCGAGACGAAGAAAATGGCGAATTCAATTGTGGCAGCCGGCGGCAGCTTCGGTGATCGGGTAAAGTCCTGGCCGGAGAAGGTCAAGTCCTTCTACAACGACGTGCGCACGGAAATGCGCAAGGTGACTGCGCCTTCGTGGAAGGAAGTGCGGGGGACGACGACGGTAGTGGTCATCACAGTCTTCATTTTCGCGCTGTACTTCGCGATTATCGACTACATCATTCAGCACGGCGTGACGTATCTGTTCACCCTCTTCAAGGCGCACTGATCGGACTCGAAGACGCACGCGGCTAAGAATTTTGCCGGGAAGAAGCACTTTATATGCAGGACGAAGAAAAAAACGAAACGACATCTGGCGAAGGCGGGCAGCAGGTTCCCGTGGAGGGAGCAACCGCTACTGCCGAGCCACCCCGCAACCCGAACATGAAGTGGTACATCATCCACTCGTACTCGGGATTTGAGCGCAAGGTCAAGGAATCTCTCGAGTCCCGCGTGGCGGCTTTCGGGCTGCAGGACAAGATCGGCAAAGTACTGATCCCGACCGAGTCGGTCACCGAAGTGCGCGGCGGAAAGAAATACACCTCCGAGCGCATGTTCTATCCCGGCTACGTGCTGGTGGAAATGGACATGGACGATCACGTGTGGCATGTGGTGAAATCCACGCCGCGCGTGACGGGATTCGTCGGGACCGGGCAGCAGCCTACTCCGCTGTCGGACGAAGAAGTGCAGCACATCGTCTACAAAGTTGCGGACAGCCGCGAGAAGCCGAAGCTCAAGGTTAAGTTTGAGAAGCAGGAATCGGTACGCATCACCGAAGGGCCGTTCGCCAGCTTCACTGGTGTCGTGGACGAAGTGAACGAAGACCGCGAGACGCTGAAGGTTATGGTTACGATTTTCGGACGATCGACGCCGGTAGAATTGGAATTCAATCAAGTAGAGAAGGTTGCTTAAGACAGTCAAGTTTCAGGTTTCGAGTTTCCAGAAAGGCAAGCTTAGAATTTCGGGCCGAAAATCCTAGACCCGGAACTGAAGCGGAAGAGAGATCATGGCAAAAAAGGTTACAGGTTATGTGAAGTTGCAGATCGCGGCGGGCAAGGCGACTCCGGCGCCCCCGGTGGGCCCGGCGCTTGGCCAGGCACAGATCAATATCATGGAGTTCTGCAAGCAGTTCAATGCCAGAACCAACCAGAAGGAGATGGAGGGGCTGATCATCCCGGTCGTGGTTTCGGTGTACAACGACCGCTCATTCACCTTCATCACCAAGACGCCCCCGGCATCGATTCTGCTGAAGCGCGCGGCTGGCATCGCCAAAGGGTCGGGTACGCCGAACAAGGACAAAGTCGGCAAGGTCACCCTGAAGCAGGTTGAGGACATCGCCAAGCAGAAGATGCCTGACCTGAACGCTGCATCGATCGAAACCGCAATCAAGAGCGTGCGCGGGACGGCGCGCTCGATGGGAATCGAAGTCGTTGGGTGATTGAGTCATTTCGCGACTGTGTGTGATTGAAAAACATTGAACTCGGGCAAATCGCCCGACGGCGCGACCGCAGAATCTCTGAATTTTGTAAGTCGAAAACACCACGGCTCTTCGAACCAACGATGAGCGGTGGGAGACAAGGAAAAGCAATGAACAAAAAAGAAGGAAAGAATATCTCCAAGGCGCACGCTGCAGTCGAGAAGCGGCCCTATGTTCTGCAGGATGCAGTTCCACTTCTGCAGAAAGTGAAGTACGCCAAGTTTGACGAAACCGTTGAGGTCACGATGCGGCTGGGAGTCGATCCCAAGCACGCCGACCAGATGGTCCGCGGCACCGTGGTTCTGCCGCATGGACTCGGCAAGTCGAAGAAGGTTCTGGTCATCGCGACTGGCGACAAAATTAAGGAAGCGGAAGCGGCTGGCGCTGACTACGCCGGCGGCGAAGAGATGGTCGAGAAGATCACCAAGGAAAACTGGACCGACTTCGACGCTCTGATTGCCACTCCCGACGTGATGAAATCCGTCGGACGCTTGGGCAAAGTTCTTGGTCCCAAGGGATTGATGCCCAACCCGAAGACGGGCACGGTCACCTTTGACGTAGGCAAGGCGGTGCAGGAAGTGAAGGCCGGCAAGGTTGAATTCCGTACCGATAAGACCGCGCTCGTCCACTGCCCCGTGGGCAAGATTTCTTTCTCGCCCGACAAGCTGATTGAGAACGCCACGGTGCTGATCACCAGCGTGATCAAGGCGAAGCCGTCGGTAGCCAAGGGCAAGTACATCAAGGGCTGCTACCTGAGTTCGACGATGGGTCCCGGGATCTCTCTGGATGTAACCCCGATCGAGACGGCTGCAAAGGCATAACCCGGCGCTGAAGCGCCTGGACGGACGAATGCGTCTGTCCTACACAAGATCAGAAAGATTCGAGGATTCGAAAATGGCGGTTACTAAAGCGAAGAAGATGGAGCAGGTCGAGAAGCTGAGCAAAGACCTGAGCAACGTTTCCAACGTAGTCGTCGCGACTTATACGAAGATGACCGTGGCCCAGGATTACGAACTGCGCAAGGCTCTGCGCGGCGCGGGCGCGAAGTATCAGGTCGTCAAGAACACGCTGGCCGAGAAGGCTGCCAAGGGCACCAAGGTGGAAGGCGCGCTGAAGGATCTGGCGGGCGTCACCTCGATTGCCTACACGACGGGCGATCCGGTCGCGATGGCCAAGGCCCTGACGAAGTACGCCAAAGACACGCCGGAATTCACCTTCAAGGTGGGCGTGGTCGAAGGCAAAGTCATCAATATTAAAGAGATCGAAGCTCTTGCCAGCATGCCTTCGAAGGAAGAGCTGTATTCGAAGCTGCTGTTCCTGATCAATGCTCCGGCGCAGCGTCTGGCGACGGTCATGAGTCAGGTCGGTCGCAACCTGGCCGTGGTGGTCGATCAGGGCGTCCAGCAGAAGAAGTTCAAAGAAGCATAAAGATTGAGCGATTTTGCGATTGCGCCACTGAGCGATTGAAAAATCACCCAATGACCCAGTCGCTCAGTCGCCAAATGATTTTGGTCGTTCTTAATTCAGGGGTTGCGCGGTCCTTTCCAAGCGTTGTCTGGCGGGAGGAAACAGGGCCTGGTCGCACTGGAAACCTGACTTGAGGATGACGAAAAACGAGGCGTAACCAGTTACGTCTCCACGAAAAGACTATAGGAGAAACAAAATGGCGGATCTCGCACAGTTAGAAGAATCAATCGTAGGCCTGTCGCTGCTCGAAGCGGCGGAGCTGGTCAAGAAGCTCGAATCGCGTCTGGGCGTGTCGGCGGCAGCAGCAGCTCCCGTGATGGTTGCGGGTGGCGGCGGTGGTGCAGCGGCAGCGGCTCCGGCCGAAGAGAAGACCGAATTCACCGTCGTCCTCAAAGAGGTCGGCGCCAACAAGATCAACGTGATCAAGGCCGTCCGCGAAGTCACCAGCCTGGGCTTGAAAGAAGCCAAGGAGCTGGTGGATGGAGCGCCGAAGAGCATTAAGGAAGGCGTTTCCAAGGACGAGGCCGAGACCATCAAGAAGAAATTCACTGAAGCTGGCGCCGTCGTCGAAGTGAAGTAGTCGGCGTCTTGCGGGCGTGAGCGAAGCGGGAGCCCGCAGCCGTTATCCCGAGCGATCTTTGCGAGGGATCTCTGGCGTAGTGGCTCCCTGCCGAGCGAATGCCCTAAGATCAGTGCAAAATCGATTATCTTGCACGTTCCTACTTGTGAACCCAAGGCGGCGATGTTAGCATCTATATAACGTCGCTTCCCAGGGCATCACTCGAGCGCGAGCGAGTCTCGCGAGGGAAGTTTAAGGCACGCTGCTCCGCGGGCAGGCGGGGCGGAAACAGGCCGAAGAACTGGCGCGAAAGAGTTCAAATCAGAATTGGCGAAACGCCTCGGTTGGCGTCTGCGGGAACCACTGTCCCTGCGGGCGCCCCGTCGTCTTTTAGGTTCTAAGTCGTTCCGGCTCTGCAAGTAAGTAGGTCCCGCGGCGCGATGAGCGCCATACATTCCGCGGTTTGAACGCGGCCTTCGGCCGCGCGTGAGATTGGGAGTTTCTTAACGATGAAAAATGCCTTCCGCAAACGCTTTGATTTTTCCAAAATACCGGCCACTATCCAAATCCCGAACCTGATCGAAGTTCAGAAGCGGTCTTATGACCGTTTCCTTCAGATGGACAAACTTCCCAGCGAGCGCGAAGACGGCGGCTTGCAGGCGGTGTTTCAGTCCGTTTTCCCGATCACCGACTTCCGCAACGTATCACAACTTGAGTTTGTGGATTACGCCATTGGTAACTGGGAGTGCAAGTGCGGTCACCTGAAAGGACTGCATCACCTCCGTACCACTTGTAAGAATTGCGGCAATACTGTCATTACTGATCCGTTCCATCCTGGCGAAGTTCTTTGCGGCAAGTGCGGAACCTACAACGCCAACACCCCTGACTTTTGTAACAAGT
Source organism: uncultured Acidobacteriota bacterium (assembly GCA_963700225.1). GTDB lineage: Bacteria > Acidobacteriota > Terriglobia > Terriglobales > Acidobacteriaceae > Sulfotelmatobacter. The sequence continues at coordinate 821,470 of CAVOWU010000002.1, read as the reverse complement.
GCGGTGACCCGGTTGGATTGCAGCTGAAGTATGACGTGGCGGAGTGCGAAGAGCGCGGCATGACGTATTCCGCGCCGCTCAAGGTCACGATGCGTCTGACGATTTTCGATAAGGACGCTGAGACCGGCAACCGCTCGATCCGCGACATTAAAGAGCAGGAAGTGTTCTTCGGCGATGTTCCGCTGATGACGCAGAATGGCACCTTCATCATCAATGGTACCGAGCGCGTGATCGTCAGCCAGTTGCACCGCTCGCCGGGCGTGTTCTTCGAAACCGCCAACAACCGCACCTATTTCCTGGGAAAGATCATTCCCTATCGCGGTTCGTGGGTGGAATTCGAGTACGACCAGAAGAACGTGCTCTACGTCCGCATCGACCGCAAGCGCAAATTCCTGGGCACGATTTTCCTGCGCGCCCTCGGCCTGCGCTCCGGCGAAGACATTCTGAAGACCTTCTACACCACCGACCGCATCGCGGTTCGGGACAAGAAGCTTTTCTGGACGCTCGATCCGACCAGCGAGAAGCCGACGAGCCTGCTCGGAATGAAGCTCGCCCACAGCATCAAGAACAAGTCCGGCGATGAAATCGCGCACTCGGGCCGCAAGATCAATGCCCAGATTCTGAAGGAAATTCAGAAGGCGAAGATCACCGAAATCGAAGTCGATATCACCGACCTCGAAGGCGCGTGGACTGCGGGCGATGTCGTCGACACCACCACTGGCGAAGTCATGCTGGAAGCGAATTCCGAGCTGACCGCCGACAAGGTTTCGAAGATTCTCGACTCCGGTGTCGTTGAAATGTCGCTGTTCTTCCCCGAGCGCGACGACGTGGGGACGGTTATCAGCCAGACTCTGAAGCGCGATGCGATCAAGACTCCGCAGGAAGCGCTGATCGAGATCTACCGCAAGCTGCGTCCCGGCGATCCGCCGACGCTCGATACGGCGACGGCGCTGTTCCATGGAATGTTCTTCGACCCGCGCAAATATGATTTCTCGCGCGTGGGCCGTTTGAAGTTCAACATCAAGCTGTTCGAGAACCAGGAAGCGACCTCGCTCGATAAGCGCACCCTCGATCCGGACGATTTCTACGCAACCATTGCGTACCTGCTGAAGCTGCGCAAGAGCATCGGAGCGGTGGACGACATCGATCACCTCGGCAACCGCCGCGTCCGCGCGGTCGGCGAGTTGATGGAGAACCAGTTCCGCATCGGCCTGGTCCGTATGGAACGGGCGATCAAAGAAAAGATGTCGGTGTACCAGGAAATGTCGACGGCGATGCCGCACGACCTGGTCAATGCCAAGCCGGTGATGGCTGCGATCCGCGAATTCTTCGGATCGTCGCAGCTCTCGCAGTTCATGGATCAGACCAACCCGCTCTCCGAGATCACGCACAAGCGGCGCCTCTCGGCCCTTGGGCCGGGCGGTCTGTCACGTGAGCGCGCCGGATTCGAAGTCCGCGACGTTCACCCCACGCACTACGGCCGCATCTGCCCGATTGAGACGCCGGAAGGTCCGAACATCGGCCTGATCTCGTCGTTGAGCTGCTACGCGCGGATCAACGACTACGGCTTTATCGAGTCGCCCTATCGCAAGATCAAGGGCGGACGCGTGATCGACTACGTCACGGTCGTCAATGTCGGCGACAGTGACCACAAAGTCGGCGATCACATGGAAAAGCATGAGATCGAGAAGATCAACAACGAGCTGAAAGAGAAGCGGAAGAAGCCGGCAACGATTGAGCCGTTCTCCTTCTATCTCTCGGCCTGGGAAGAAGATCGTCACACGATCGCACAGGCGAACGTTGAACTCGACGATAAGGGCAAGATCGTCGCCGAACTGGTCAATGCCCGCAAGGCCGGCAACTTTGTGCTTGTGAGCCGCGATGAAGTCGATTATGTCGACGTCAGCCCGAAGCAGCTGGTTTCAGTCGCTGCCTCGCTGGTTCCGTTCCTCGAGCACGACGATGCCAACCGCGCGCTGATGGGCGCGAACATGCAACGCCAGTCTGTGCCTCTGCTCCGCGCGCAAGCGCCGATCGTCGGCACGGGAATGGAAGGCGTCACGGCCCGCGATTCCGGAGCCGTGGTGCTGGCCCGCCGCAACGGCATCATCGATTCGGTCGACTCCGAGCGAATCATCGTGCGTGTTGAAGGCGAGCACCATCCCACGCAGCTGTCGCGTGAAGTCGGTAGCGACATCTACCAGCTCACGAAGTTCAAACGCTCGAACCAGAACACTTGCATCAACCAGAAGCCGGTGGTCAAGAAAGGTCAGCGCGTACTGAAGGGCGAAATCATCGCTGACGGTCCGTGCACCGATCACGGCGAGCTGGCGCTCGGACGAAACGTCCTGGTCGCCTTCATGCCGTGGCGCGGTTACAACTTCGAGGACGCGATCCTTGTCTCCGAGAAGATGGTGAAAGAGGACTACTACACCTCGCTTCACATCGAGGAGTACGAGATCGAAGCCCGCGACACGAAGCTCGGTCCGGAAGAAGTCACCCGCGATATTCCAAACGTCAGCGAATCGATGCTGCGTAATCTGGACGAAGCGGGCGTGATCCGCATCGGCGCCAGCATCAAGCAGGGCGACATTCTGGTGGGCAAGGTTACGCCGAAGGGCGAAACCCAGCTCACGCCGGAAGAGAAACTGCTTCGCGCGATCTTCGGCGAAAAGGCCGGCGACGTGCGTGACGCTTCGCTCTACTGCCCGCCGGGCATCGAGGGCGTGATCGTCGATGTGAAGATCTTCTCGCGCAAGGGCCAGGAAAAGGACGAGCGCGCGAAGGCCATCGAAGCCACGCAGATCGCGAAGTTGGAAAAGAACCTTTCGGACGAAATCCGAATTCTGACCGACGAGCGCCTCAAGCGCCTGGAGAACATCCTGGGCGGCAAGGAAGTGCAGGCCGACCTGCACGACGAGCGCACCAACAAGCGCCTGCTGACCAAGGGCAACATCCTGAACCGCGACGAGATCGAGCGCATCTCGACCCGCAACCTGAAGCGCATCAAGTATGCGGATAAGGATCCGCGAGTGAACGAGCAGATCGACGAGATCGAAGAGATGACGTCTCGCCAGATCGACGTGCTCAAGAAGATCGTCAACGAGAAGAAAGACAAACTCACCAAGGGCGACGAACTGCCGCCGGGCGTGATCAAGCTGGTCAAGGTGTACATCGCCATGAAGCGCAAGCTGAGTGTCGGTGACAAGATGGCCGGTCGTCACGGTAACAAGGGCGTAATCGCGCGCATTCTGCCGGAAGAGGATATGCCATACCTCGAAGATGGAACGCCCGTGGAAATCGTCCTCAACCCGCTTGGCGTGCCTTCCCGTATGAACGTGGGACAGATTCTCGAAACCCACCTCGGATGGGCCGGCTTCGTTCTGGGCGAGAAGATCACGAAACTGCTCCAGGAAAACACGCGCACGGAAGCCATCCGCCGCGAGTTGAAGGCGCTGTTCAAAGACTCGCAACTGTCTGACATCATTTCCGACATGAGCGAGGAAGAACTTGAGTCCGTGGCGCCAACCCTCGCAAAGGGCGTGTTCATGGGATCGCCCGTATTCGATGGCGCGAAGGAAGGCGAGATCAAGGCGCTGCTCGAACACGCAGGATTGCCGACCTCGGGCAAGACGAACCTTCGCGACGGCATGACGGGAGAGAAGTTCGAACAGCCGGTCACCGTGGGCTACATCTACATGCTGAAGCTGTCGCACCTGGTGGACGACAAGATTCACGCTCGATCCATCGGTCCGTACTCGCTCATCACCCAGCAACCGCTGGGCGGCAAAGCGCAGTTCGGCGGACAGCGCTTCGGAGAAATGGAAGTCTGGGCGCTGGAAGCTTACGGAGCGGCGTTCATCCTGCAGGAGCTGCTGACGGCAAAGTCCGACGACGTATACGGCCGCACCAAGATTTACGAGGCCATCGTCAAGGGCGAAGCTGCCATGGAGCCCGGCGTGCCGGAATCGTTCAACGTGCTGATTCGCGAATTGCAGTCGCTCTGCCTCGACGTCGAGTTGATCAAGGCGACCGAGAAGAAGCCGACGGCGAGCGCGGCGGCAGACTAAGAAAAATTGTCAGTGGCCGGTGGACAGTGATCAGAAAGCATCGATCAGGTTCACCGGCGAGCTGACCTTGAGCCAAAGTTCTGAATTAATGGCCGGCTGCGAAGCACCTGCGCAGTCCGGACCGCAAGAGATGCTGGCCACTAGTCACTGACCACTGGCCACTTGTTCTCAGGTGCCGCAAGCGGCGGCGTAACAGCCGAGGAAAGCGGAGGAGCACCTTGTTTCGTTCGAGCCCATTCGAAATGGCAAATGTGATCGCGGACTTTGACGCCATTCGCATCAGTCTGGCCTCTCCCGAGAAAATCCGGAGCTGGTCGCATGGCGAAGTCACCAAGCCCGAGACCATCAACTACCGCACTTTCAAACCCGAGCGCGATGGATTGTTCTGCGCCCGCATCTTCGGACCGGTCACCGACTGGGAGTGTCTCTGCGGCAAGTACAAGCGCATGAAGCACCGCGGCGTGATTTGCGACAAGTGCGGCGTGGAAGTCACTCTGTCGAAAGTTCGGCGCGAACGGCTTGGCCACATCGAGCTGGCGTCGCCCTGCTCGCACGTCTGGTTCTTCAAAGGACTGCCCAGCCGCATCGGGCACCTGCTCGATATTTCTCTGCGCGACCTTGAGTCCGTGCTCTATTTCGAAGCCTACGTCGTGGTCGAACCCGGCGATGCTCCGGTAAAAGAGCGCGAGGTTATCAAGGACGAAGCCAAGTTCCGCGAACTCGATCAGCAATACCGTCCCGCCGGCTTCAAGGCCATGATGGGCGCGGAAGCGATCAAGGAACTGCTCAAGCGCGTCGATACGGACGGCCTTTCGACCGAACTGCGCGAGAAGATGAAGAACGAGAGCTCGCTGCAGAAGCGGCTCAAGTACGCTAAGCGTCTGAAAGTCGTTGAGGCCTTCCGCAAGAGCGGCAACAAGCCGCACTGGATGATCCTTGACGTGATCCCGGTCATTCCTCCCGAGCTGCGCCCCCTTGTTCCACTCGATGGCGGCCGCTTCGCGACCTCTGACCTGAACGATCTCTATCGCCGCGTCATCAACCGTAACAACCGGTTGAAGAAGCTGATGGACCTGCACGCTCCTGAAGTCATCGTGCGCAACGAAAAGCGCATGCTGCAGGAAGCCGTCGATGCTCTGTTCGACAACGGGCGCCGTGGCCGCGTGTTGCGTGGCGCGAACAACCGTCCGCTGAAGTCGCTCTCTGACACGCTGAAAGGCAAGCAGGGACGCTTCCGCCAGAACCTGCTCGGCAAGCGCGTCGATTACTCCGGACGTTCCGTTATCGTGGTCGGTCCCGAGCTCAAGCTGCACCAGTGCGGCCTGCCGAAGAAGATGGCGTTGGAGTTGTTCAAGCCGTTCATCTATCACCGGCTCGAGCAGACGGGCAATGTCACGACCATCAAGCAAGCCAAGGAAATGGTCGAGCAGCAGGAGCCGATCGTTTGGGACATCCTCGAAGAAGTCATCAAGGATCACCCCGTTCTGCTGAACCGCGCTCCTACGCTTCATCGCTTGGGCATTCAGGCATTCGAACCAGTGCTGGTTGAAGGCAAGGCCATCAAAATTCACCCGCTGGTCTGCACGGCGTTCAACGCCGACTTCGACGGCGACCAGATGGCGGTTCACATTCCGCTTGTCCCCGGAAGCGCAGGTTGAAGCCAGCGTGCTGATGCTGGCCTCGCACAACATTCTTTCTCCCGCTTCGGGTCAGCCGATCACCGTGCCCACCCAGGATATGGTTCTCGGTCTCTACTACCTGACCAAAGCCAAGCCGGGCGCAAAGGGTGAGGGCCGCGCATTTGCCAACATTGAAGAAGTGCTGATGGCACTGGACGCGGGTGAAGTCGAAACCCTGAGCCCGATCCGTCTCCGCTACTCGGGAGATCTGATCGACCTGACCACCGCCTACGACGATCAGGACATCATTCACACCGATCCCGTTCACATTGAGCGGGCGTTCATCAACACGACGGTCGGCCGCGCGATCCTCAACGATCAGCTGCCCGAGGGCATGCCGTACATCAACGGACTGCTCAAGAAAAAGGGTATCGGCGCGCTGGTGAACTACGGATACCTCACGTTCGGACTTGAAGTCACGGTCAAGATGCTCGACGAAGTGAAGTCGCTCGGGTTCAAGTTTGCGACCCGCGCCGGCTTGTCGATCGGCATTGACGACATGGTCATTCCGGACAGCAAGAAAGTCCTGGTCCGCGACGCCGAGAAGCAGGTGGTTAGCGTTCAGCAGCAGTATCTGGACGGCGCCATCACCAACGGCGAACGCTACAACAAGGTCATCGAAATCTGGTCGGCGATCACGGAAAAAGTGGCTGACGAGATGTTCGGTGAAATGCAGCGTCGCGACAAAGAGGGCGAACTCAATCCGATTTACGTCATGGCCGACTCCGGCGCTCGCGGATCGAAACAGCAGATCCGTCAGCTCTCTGGCATGCGCGGATTGATGGCCAAGCCGTCGGGCGAAATCATCGAGTCACCGATCACGGCGAACTTCCGTGAAGGTCTCACGGTGCTCGAATACTTCGTCTCGACGCACGGCGCCCGTAAGGGTCTGGCTGACACGGCTCTCAAGACGGCCGATTCCGGCTACCTTACCCGACGCCTCGTCGATGTGGCGCAAGACGTCATCATCAGCGAGTACGATTGCGGAACCGTCGACGGCATCTACGTGCAAGGCATCGTGGAAGCCGGCGAGATTATCGAGCCGTTGCGTGACCGCATTGTCGGCCGCGTCTCGCTCGAGAAGATTAAGGATTACGACGGCAACGTCGTGGTCGATATCAACCAGGAAATCACCGAAGACCTCGCCGGAGCGATTCAGGCAGCCGGTATCGAGCGCGTCAAGATTCGCTCGGTGCTGACCTGCGAATCCAAGCGCGGAGTCTGCGTCATGTGCTACGGCCGCAACCTGGCTTCCGGGCGCCTCGTCGAACTGGGCGAAGCCACTGGAGTCATCGCGGCGCAGTCCATCGGCGAACCTGGAACGCAGCTCACGATGCGTACCTTCCACATCGGTGGTACGGCGTCGCGGGTTTCCGAGCAGTCGCGCCTCGATGCCAAGAACAACGGTGTCGTGCGCTTCATCGGATTGCAGACGGTCAAGGCGAAGTCCGGCGATCTCGTGGTCATGAATCGCCAGGGTTCGATCGCAGTCGTCGACGAAAAGAACCGCGAACGCGAGCGTTACTCGGTCGTGTACGGCGCCAAGCTCAAGGTCAACGATGGTGATCCGGTCACCCTCGGCCAGGTAATGGTTGAGTGGGATCCTTACACCTTCGCGATCCTGACCGAAATCGGCGGTACCGTGCAGTTCAAGGACTTGCAGGAAGGCGTCACGCTCCACGAAGAAGTGGACGAAGTCACCGGCCTGTCGCGTCACGTGGTCGGCGATTCTCCGGACGAGAAGCGCCAGCCCGCGATCGTCATCAAGGGTAAGGCCAGCAAGCGCTACCTCATGCCTTCGCGAGCCCACCTGATGATTCAAGATGGCGATACCGTTACGCCAGGAGATGTGCTGGCGAAGATCCCGCGCGAAACCACCAAGACGAAAGACATCACCGGTGGTCTCCCGCGTGTGGTCGAGCTGTTCGAAGCCCGCAAGCCGCACGAGACTGCGGTCATCAGCGAAATCGATGGCACGGTCAAGTTCGGTGAGGTCTCGAAGGGCCAGCGCAAGATCTATGTGGTCGCCGACAACGGCACCGAAAAGGAATACTCGGTTCCGCGTGGCGTTCACATCAACGTGCAGGAAGGCGAGCGCGTCAAGGCGGGCGAACCGCTGATGGACGGCCCGTTGAACCCGCACGACATCCTGGCTGTGCTGGGCGAAAAAGAGCTGCAGGCTTACCTGGTGAACGAAATCCAGGAAGTCTACCGTCTGCAGGGCGTGAACATCTCCGACAAGCACATCGAAGTGATTGTTCGCCAGATGATGCGCTGGGTGAAGGTCGAAGACGTGGGCGACACCCGGTTCCTGCTCGAAGAGCAGACCGACAAGTTCGCCTTCCGCGAAGAGAACGAGCGCGTGATTGCGCAGGGCGGCAAGCCGGCCACTGGACGGCCGCTGCTCCTCGGCATCACGAAAGCTTCGCTTTCGACCGATTCGTTCATTTCCGCCGCGTCGTTCCAGGAGACCACGCGCGTGCTCACCGAAGCCAGCATCAACGGCAAGGTCGATCACCTGCGCGGCCTGAAAGAGAACGTCATCGTCGGACGCCTCATCCCTGCCGGAACCGGCATGGAGTACTACCGCAACGTGCGCCTCTCGCCAGAAATGGAAGAGGCTGCCGCCAAGGTACAGGCGGAAGTTTCGGCTGCGTACGAAGAAGCCGAGCGCGCTCTCGAAATGATGCGCCACGAGGGCGAGACCGACGAAATCACCGCGGAACTCCCGGCGGCAGAGTAAGCAGATTATGGGTTCGGGGGCGAAGAAATTCGCCCCCGCGCTCGTTTCTCCTGTCATCTAACAACCAATGCACGCAAGCCCCCAGCGATTGCATCTTGAGGAACCCCGCGAACTTCCCTCTTTGCGGCCGGTGCCTCCCGGTCCTACTCTAGAGCAGCGCATGCTGCGACTTCTTCGCCTATTACGAGTGGCGTTCTGGCGCGCCTTCGTTCACGACGCGTTTGCGACCGCCAAGGCCTCGGCCTATTCTTCGATTTTCACTTTCTTCCCGGTATTGCTGATCGTCGGATCCCTTCTGGCGAACTGGCGCAAAGGCGCGCCCTACCTGCGGGAAATCACCTACGCGCTGGGCAGCATCCTTCCCGCGGGCAGTAGCACTGCGGTCAGCTATCTGAAGGGAGCCGCCCACCATCCGATTGGTTTGGTGATCACAACCTCGGTCGTGACCTTGTGGACCGCCTCCGGCGTCATGATCTCGTGGATGGACGGCTTCCGCCGTTGCTACGAGCTGCCCAAGACCTGGGGATTGGTGAAAGAGCGTTTGATCGCGTTCGAGTTGGTCGTTTTTGCCCTTGTCCCCATGACCTTCGCCACGCTTCTGGTTGCGGTCGGGCAGCAAGTTTGAGACGCGCCTGCTTCCCTACATTGATCCCGATTTCAGCTACTACGTGCTCTTGCTTTGGGGAATGATGCGCTGGGCAATCGCCACCCTGACCAGCATCTCAGTCATCGCCCTTATCTATCACAATGCGGTGCCCCGGACCCAGCCCTGGCACAGCGTGATTCCCGGCTCAGTTCTCGCAACCGCACTTTGGTTTTCCGCGACAGTCGGATTTCGAGCCTATTTGCAGCACTTCGGCGATTTCACCACGATCTACGGGTCATTGGGCGCGGCCATGGCGTTGCTGAGCTGGATGTACATGATTTCCCTGGTAGTGCTGGTGGGCGCGGAGTTCAATGCCCTGCTGTTTCCGCGAGCGATGCTGGGGAAAGAACTCACGGCGGTGAATGCGACGAAGGCTTAAGGTCGGTCGCCACGTGACAATAACTCAGCTTCAACCGTTGCAAGGTTGCAAGGTTGTTCTTCGCCTGAATGACGGCGAAGTGCTGACCGGCGAGATCAAATTCGTCGACGTGGAATACGAGGACGTCGTCGTAGATATCCTGGAGACGACCTGCCCGGGACGGTACCAGGGACCAACCAGCTCTGTGTACGCCGTCAAAGCAACGGATGTCGCTTCGGTTGAGAAGGTCTCCGCCCAACCGGACGCCCCAGACGGGTGAGTACCGTGGAAGAGCGGCCCTTTAAGGGCCGCGTTATGCGGCCAGATTACCCCGGGTTTTAGCCCCGGTTTTTGTTGTAACCTACCTAATACTCCCTTTGAATCTGAGGACAAATTTGAAAGCAGCACAAAACGCCGCTGCCGAAGGTGTTTCTGCCTCCGCCACGCGCCGCGCCAAAATCATCTGTACCATCGGCCCTGCCTGCCATACCGAAACGGCCATGCGCGACCTGCTCCGCCTCGGCATGGACATCGCTCGCCTGAACTTCTCTCATGGCACGCACGAGGATCATGCGCACAACATTCAGCGCCTGCGCCGAGCCGCCGCCCGCGAAGGACGCACTGTCTGCATCCTGCAGGATCTGCAAGGCCCGAAAATCCGCACGGGGCCGCTGGAACGGCATGAGCCCGTCCTCCTAAAGACGGGATCAGTCGTCACCATCACCCCCCAGGATGTTCCCGGCAATGCGACGCGCATCTCGACAACCTTCCCCGATCTTGCCCGTGAACTCTCGGCTGGCGCCCGCATCCTGCTCAGCGACGGTTTGATCGAACTAAAGGTGCGCGGCGTGCGCGGAAAAGATGTGCTCTGCGATGTGCTTAACGGAGGCATGCTGGGCGAGCATAAGGGGATCAACCTGCCCGGCGTCGCGCTATCCATTCCCGCGCTGACCGAAAAAGATCGAAAAGACCTGGAGTTTGGAATCGATCATGGCGTCGACGCGATTGCGCTGTCGTTCGTCCGCACCGCAGCGGACATCAAGGAAGCCAAGCAAATCATTGCCGCGCACGGCAGCGATGTCCCCGTGATCGCGAAGCTCGAGAAGCCCCAGGCCATCGATCACCTGGAAGAAATCCTCGAAGCTGCCGACGGAGTTATGGTGGCTCGCGGAGATCTTGGCGTCGAGATGGCGCCGGAAAAAGTCCCGGTCATTCAGAAGCACGTGATCCGTCAGGCGGCCGTCTGGCGCAAGCCGGTGATCACCGCCACCCAGATGCTCGAGTCGATGATCGAAAACCCGCGCCCGACGCGGGCGGAAGCCAGCGATGTCGCCAACGCGATTTTCGATGGGACCGACGCCGTTATGCTTTCCGCCGAAACCGCCAGCGGCCAGTATCCCTGCGAATCCGTCTCCATTATGTCGCGCATTGTGGTTGAAGCAGAAAGCAACATGGCGGAACTAGGCCAGACCCGCCGCCGCCGCGAACATCGTGGACTCTCGGTAGCCGAAACCATCTGTGAGTCGATCGCTCACGCGGCCGAAGATCTTCCCATGGGCGCGATCGCAGTCTTTACGGAGACTGGCAACACGGTTCGCATGATCTCAAAGTTTCGCCCGAAAGTCGCCATCTACGCCTACACCCACAGCATGCCCGTGGTGCAGCGCATGAACCTTTACTGGGGAGTCCGTCCCGTGCGCTGCCGCCAGGCGCACTCCGCCGAGCAGATGGTGAGCATGGCCGAGCAGGATCTCGTTCGTCGCGGCCTGCTGAAACCGCGCGATGTGCTGGGTGTGGTGGCCGGGACGCGCCAGGCTTCCGGTTCGACCAATCTGATGCGCCTCCACGTTGTCACCGAGCAGGAGACCGAGAGCATCGTTCATCCCGCTGCTAACCGTCCCTCATCGAGCCGTCATTCTGCGCAGAGTCGCATCTCAGGCGGCGCGAAGAATCCCGCGCGGGTCACCACCGAATTAAAGCGTAAACGGAATTGATTGGGCAGTTCGTGTGAGACCGGGTCTCAGACCCGGTTGGCGCCAAGCTCGACCTCCTCGGCACACGTTATAATCCTCACTTATGCCGCAAGAGATCCTCTCGCTGGCTATCTGGGAGCCCGTCCCCGATATGGAAGTCTCCGCCCTGAAGACTTTCCAGGAACTCATGTCGATTGTTGCAGCGAAGGGCTACGGGCGCGACCTGCTTTTCCGCGACCGCGAATCGCACTACGTGTTCCTGCGTTACTGGAAATCCGAGGAATCCCGTCGCGCCGCGCTTGAAGATCCCGACATGCTGCGCTGCTGGGCGCGCTTGGGCAACGAAGTCCAGATCGTGAAAGTCTACGAAACGCTGAGCGAGATATCTTTCAACCAGCCAGGGTAAAGCGGCGATGGCCAGCAACGTTCAGCTCGAGGCGTTTGCCCGTCCGACCGATCCACCCATTCGCGGATGGCTGCATTCGCCGAACGCCTGCCAGCGGCGATGCTCTGGTTCTCACCCATGGCGCAGGAGCGAATGCCCAAGCGCCGCTGTTGATCGCGTTGGCGGAAACCTTCTCTGCCGCTGGCATCGCGGTCCTCCGCTGCGACTTACCTTTCCGGCAAACGAGGCCGTTCGGCCCGCCTGGACCGGGCGACGCCACCCGCGACCGAGCCGGACTGAAGCACGCGGTCACAGCGATGAAAGAAATCGCTCCCGGCCGGATCTTTCTCGGTGGCCACTCCTACGGCGGACGCCAAGCCAGCATGCTCTGCGCCGAACTGTCGAAAGAAGCGCCAGACCTGGTCGCCAGCGCCTGCTGCTGCTCTCCTACCCGCTGCATCCTCCGCGCAAGCCCGAGCAGCAGCGCACCCAGCATCTCCCTGACCTTCACACGCCCGCTCTGTTCGTCCAGCGGCACGCGCGATCCCTTCGGCTCATCGACGAGCTGGAGCAAGCCCTGAAGATGATTCCGGCAAAGACAAAACTGCTGCCGATCGAAGGCGCCGGTCACGACCTGGGATTCAAAGGCAAAGCGAAGCACGAAGACCTGACTAAAACTGTGCTGGCTGCATTCCAGAATTTCGTGAGCTAACCACGCAATCGATATCTCGACACACTGCGAGCGAATGCGAATCAGCGTATACTCGCACCGCAATTCCAGGGAACTCCTATGAAGAAGTGGGGACTGATCGTAACGCTCTTCTACGGCATTGTGGTTCTAGCTTTTCTCGTACCGGGTTATATGTTGATCACTTCGAATTCAGCTTCCAGCGTGGCCGATATCAAAGAGGTCTATGCCGAAGCGACCCCGTGGATCTGCGTCGGCGTCGTCATGCTCGGCGCCATTCTTCTCTTGTGGCTGAGTGCGGACACAACTTCAAAAAGGCTCAAGCCGCGAACCCACATTCTAATTTCCGCGCTCACGGTTGGCCTCTTCCTGGCGATCCTCACCGTTGCAATTACACTTGCTATTTGCTTGGGTGCGTGGGGAGAAGGATTCCTCAACTTCCTCCCGGACTCTCATCAGTTCGCCGTGATCGTCGCGGCGTTCGCCATTCCCTGGTTAGTCTGGGGAATCCTGTTCTACCGCCTGTGCCGGAACTCGACCGACCCGATTACGCGCGGCCTGGCATGGATGTTCCGGGGAAGCGTGCTGGAACTCCTGATCGCCGTGCCCGCCCACGTCATCATGCGCCGCCGGCACGACTGCTCTGCCCCGGCGGTAAACGGTTTCGGCATCGCAACCGGCATTGCGATCATGCTGCTCTCGTTCGGTCCCAGCGTGCTGTTACTTTTCAAGAAACGCATGGAAGGCTACGCGCCGAAAGCCCCTGCGGAGAAGTAGGAGCTTCTTTCTTGATGAGAGACGACCGATTCTGATTTATCGGTGAAGATCTGTGAAAATCCGTGGCCGAGGTCCTAGTTCACCCACCCCGACTTCCCTCCACCATTGCCCTTGTGCACATCGTCGTCCGGCGGAATGTAATTCCCGTGCTCGTCGAAATGGACGTCGCGGTCGTGTTGTCGCATATAGACTTCAAATTTCTTCGCGGCCCGCCGCCGCTTCCAGCGGTAATACGAGTTCTGCAGGCCGTAATAGCGTTCCGAGAATCCGACATTCACCAGCGCGGCTTTCGGTCCGCGCCGCACGTAGAGATATCCGAAGAGCAGTCCGCCCAGGTGTGCGACATACGCCACATTCCCTGCGCCCGACATGGACAAAGCCAGTTCAACCACGATCAGGATTCCAACGAAATATTTAGCCTTGATAAGAAACGGAAACGGAAACAGCATGATTTCGTTGTCTCCGAACAACATGCCGAACGCAATCAGGATGGCGAACACTCCTCCGGAGGCTCCAATCGTCGGGCGAGTAGGGTCGCCGAGCAAATGCGAATAAGAGAGTGCCACGGTCGTCACAGCGGCGCCCACTACCCCAAGCCAGTACAGCTCCAAGAAGCGTCGGGTTCCCCATGCACCCTCGATGGCTGATCCAAACATCCAAAGGCCAAGCATGTTTCCGAGCAAATGCAAGATGCCCTCATGGAGTACGCTGTATGTAACCAGCTGCCAGAGCCATCCATGAACGACGTCGACCGGTGTTAAGCCTCCGTAATAACCGATGTAGGCCGAGACGATGCCCAGCCGAAGCAAAGGCAGGAGTTCCACGAGCAGAAAAACACCCGTATTGATTCCGATAAGCCAGATCACCGCCTTGGTAAACGGCGGAAAGCTCAACGTCATGGGTTCGCCGGATCGACGCACAAATTTTCCTCTCGTTTGATTCTACTCGCACCCAGCGACCGCAGCCCGCTATCGCTCCGGAATCGGTACTACCGACAGGCTGGGATGATGAGCCCCGTCGAATGCTCGCACCGCGAAGATCACGTTGTCTTTCGAAAGCTTAAGCGTGATTCGGTTGACGTTGCCCACGTCCTGCGCGTGCTCCCATTCCGGGCTCGACGTCGCGCGCCACAAGACTTCATACCCGGTAGCGCCGGCAGACGTGTCCCAGGTCAGCGTCGAGTCGTTCTCCAGATCTTTTGCTAACAGATGCACGTTGGCTGGAGGCCCAGGCGCTGAGGCCAACGATGCCAGCGTAGCGGCATTCAGCCGCGCCACGTGGGCGACGTAGTCGTAATCGACAAACTTCAACCGGTCGCCATATTCGATGCCATTCTCGGTGCGCACGTTCTGGTGCTGGTGATGAAAGTCCTCGCGAAATTCGGTCAAGCGTACGGCCGAATAGCCCTGCTGGTTGAAGGAATAATGATCTCCGCCACGGAGATAGCGGTCGAGACGGAACACCATCACCGGCTTGACGCCCGTGTCGTAAGCCCGGCCGACATCCGCGATATAGCGCGCCAACTGCCGCGATCCGGAGTCGCTTTCGCCTCCCAGGCCGCGAATCCGCTTGATGTCCTGCTCCGTGGCCGCGTTGGGCACGCCCTCGGAGAAAACTCGCACCACCGAATGATCCTGTTCCGCGCTCTTGTCGCCGCCGACAATGTCGTTATTCAGGACTGCTTCGACATTCCAGCTCTGATCCTTGGCCATCTTGGCGAAATGATGGCTCCCATTGAGTCCCTGTTCTTCTCCCGCGACTGTGAGGAAAATGATCGTTGCCGGAAACTTCAATTTGCTCAGGACTCTCGCGCATTCCAGGCTGACGGCCGTTCCGCTGGCATCGTCATTGGCTCCCGGAGCATCTCCATTCGCATCGAGCGTGTCGCTGTTGCGCGAATCGTAATGGCCGGTGACCAGTACGATTCGCTTCGCACCCTCAGCGTCGGTACCCTTCAACACCGCATAAACATTGGTGATTTCGGTCGCTTTCGGAATGCGGTCAGCGGGCTCTTCCAGGAACGCGTCTGTCTTTACCTCGAGGCAGCCGCCACAATCTTTCGAATAGCGCTCGAACTCCGCCTTGATCCACTCTCGCGCCGCGCCGATTCCGTGGCCGGAGGCAATCGATGCCGGATCTTGCGCGGAGAGCGTCAATCGTGTCCCAAAGCTCACCAGTTTCTCGATGTTGGCCTGAATCCGTTGCGCCGAAATTTGCTGCAAAGCCGCGTCAATCCTGGGGTCGGTGGCCATTTCGGGAGTCGGCTTTCCCGATTGCGCTCCGGCGTTGAGGGCGAGAAACGTCAAAATCACCGGCAAAACCACGGTCTGGCGCAGTATCTTCGCAGAAAGATCGATCATTCGAACGGAGTCCTTGTCGGGCGAATCCAGGAGGGGCGTCTGTTCTGTTTTCGGGAAAATCGCTCGGCTCCCGGCCGCTGCCCCTTGACCAACAGGCAGGGAGAATCTAAATATTATCAGGAGGCTCTAATGGGCATGGGAGGCTTTATGGTGCTTTGTCCCGAATGCGAGACGAATCTGGATGTCGAAGAGGAAGAGGTCGACGAGGGCGAGCTGATTTCTTGCCCGGAATGTGGGACCGATTTTGAAGTGGTCACGACCAGCCCGCTCGAGTTGAAAGCGGTCGAGGAAGGATACGAAGAGGAAGACGAAGACGAGGAGGAGGAAAGCGAAGACGGTGACTACTCGTAATCCCCGCGAGCAGCGGTTCGTAAGGTTGTCGTTCCGTATCATTCTCGTTGTTCTCTTTGTGCTGCCGGTCCTCAGCTCGCGCGATGGCCTTCTGGTGGCGCAGAAATCCGACAAGCCGTATGCGCTCATCTTCGGGACGGTGTGGGGTCCCGATGACCGGCCTGTTTACGGTGTTACGGTGAGAATCCGCCGCGCCTCGGATAAACCGAAAAAAGTTCGATGGGAAGTTTACTCTGACCACCGGGGCGAGTTTGCCCAACGCATTCCTGCTGGCGAGTCCGATTACATCCTCACAGCCGATCTGAAGCACTTCAAGTCCCCCGACGGAAAGCCTCTCCGCCTGGTTCAGGACGTGACCGTTCACGTCTACAACGACGAACGCGAAGACACTGGGTTGCATCTAACGAACCAATAGTGCCCGCAGGCCGTCGTGAGACAATAGCAGCAGCATGAATCACACCCGCTCCGTGATCAAAGCTGTGACCTTGTTCTGCCTTGTCGTGATTGCCCTCTGTGCCATGTCCGGGGCTTCGCCTGACAAGAAAGAGAAGACGGTGGGCCGCCTGCTGTTCGGCAAGGTGCTCGACCCTCAGGACAATCCTTTGCCCGATTCGGTGGTTTACGTCACCAATACCCGGAATCGTACCGTGAAGACCTACATTGTCGGTCCGGACGGCACTTACCGCTTCCCGGCGCTCTCCACCGCTGTCGATTATGAGGTGTACGCTCAATATAAAGGACGTAAGAGCGATACCAAGTCCGTCAGCCAGTTCGATGACCGCTCCCAGGTCTATCTCGATCTGAAAATTGACATTCGTTGACATTACTCCCCGCACCATGCGTGCAACTTTTCAGTGTCCACTCGGGTTCAAATAATAGGGATAGCTGTGTGGAGGACATTGTGAACGAATCGCGCTTTTCTCGTAAATTCAATTTCGCCGGGCTGGCGCTGAAGGCAGCTCTGGCGTGCGTCGCACTTTGCACGGTCGCTGCGTTTGCTCAGGGCGGCTCAATGAGCCCGTATCAGGACGAGCAAGATGGCGTCAGCGCCGGCGGCAAGTGGATGCAGTTTCAATCGGTCGACAAGATGTCGGGCGCCAAGAAGGTCCGCTTCGAGCTGCTGGCCGAGAATTTCTTCAAGGAAGATCCAGACTACAAGCCGCGCGTCGAGCTTTACTGCGAGTCCGGGAAGCTGAAACTCGCCGACTTCAATCCCGGCGTCCGGCTGCCACCTCCGAATCGACCAGGCTTCTGGGGCCAGCCTCAACTCGAAGTCGAGGTAAGGGTTGACGATACGCACAGCTACCATGGCTGGAACTGGGTGCGCGGTCACTTCCTGTCGATGGACAAGGGCACGACTCGCGGCATGATTGGCGCGCAGGTATTCAACGTGGCGCTGCCCACGCGGACCGGCCGGGAGATTGCGGAGTTCGCGCCAGCAGGGCTGAACATCGATCAGGTCCGCCAGGCCTGCGACATCACCCCCAAGAAACCCAGCAAAGACTAAAGGGCGACTCATGTGAGGGCCAGCCGCCTTCGGTTGTCCCTCCTGGGCGCAACCCGTCACGAATCGGGTGACCCGCTTCCGGCCGAATTTGCCGGAAGTGGGGATTTTCGTCGTCCACTGCCCAACTACTTGCCATCTACCCCACTCTGCTGGCACCTTGAAGCATTACAGCCGAGGTGCCCATGGGCAGCAGCATGATTTCGGGGCTGGCGTTTTTTCTGTTCGGTGCCGGCGTTCTCATCTACGCGGTCATTCTGTATAACGGCTTGGTTCGCCTGCGCAACGAGAACGACCGCGCCTGGTCCAATATCGACGTCCTGCTGAAACAGCGCCATGACGAGATTCCTAATTTGGTCGAGACCGTGAAAGGGATACATGCAGCATGAGCAAGAAACGCTGCTTGCGGTCACACAAGCCCGGACTGCGTCCATGAGTGCGGCCAGCGTCGGACAAAAGGCCCTCGCTGACCTCCAGGTGGCGAGCGCATTGCGCGGGTTGTTTGCCGTCGCCGAAAACTATCCTCAGCTCAAAGCCAACGAAAACTTCCTCAAGCTGCAGAATCGCATCAGTGAGCTCGAAGAGCGCATCGCCGATCGCCGCGAATTCTTCAACGACGATATCAATACCTACAACACCCGCATCGGGCAGATCCCTGATGTGTTCGTAGCCAGCTTTATGAACCTGAAGCCGCGTGAAATGTTCAAAGTGTCCGACGAAGACCGCAGGCAGGTGGAAGTGAAGTTCCAGGGCCAAGGAGCAGCGGGGACATAGAGCCTGCTGTGACTACCCGCCACGGACCGCATGCGAGTGCCCCGTTACGCGACTAACCTCAGTAATTTGGCTGCATCTTTCGCGTAGTAAGTGAGGATAATGCTGGCTCCCGCACGGCGGATGCTGAGCAGCGATTCCATCATCACGCGGTCGCGCTCGATCCACCCGTTGCGCGCAGCCGCCTCGATCATGGCGTACTCGCCAGACACTTGATACGCGGCCAGCGGCAAGTCAAAGCGTTCCCGCGCGGCGGCAATTACATCCAGATACGGCATGGCCGGCTTGACCATGATCATGTCCGCGCCCTCTTCGATGTCGGCTTCGATTTCGCGCATGGCTTCGCGCAGATTCGCGCCGTCCATTTGGTAGGAGCGGCGATCCCCGAATTGCGGCGCGGAATCCGCCGCTTCGCGGAACGGACCGTAAAAACCTGAAGCGAATTTCGCTGCGTAGGAAAGAATCGGTGTGTTGATCAATTCGGCTGCGTCGAGGGCCTGCCGAATGGCAGCCACGCGGCCATCCATCATGTCCGACGGCGCGATGATGTCGATACCCGCTTTTGCCAACGACACCGAGGTTCGCGCCAGCAGTTCGAGCGACGCGTCGTTCACAATTTCGTATTCAGTCGTTGCGGCCGGCGGAGCGGCCACAGCCGCGCCCAGGGATTGCGGCGATGCCTTCACAATCCCGCAGTGCCCGTGCGACATGTATTCGCACAAGCAGACGTCCCCCATCAGTACCAGTCCCGGAACCTCCCGCTTGATCGCGCGCGCCGCCTGTTGCACGATTCCGTTCTCCGCCCATGCTCCAGTCGCGACGTCATCTTTCTTATCGGGAAGGCCGAACAGGATCACCGACGGCACACCCAATGCGTGTACTTCCCGCGATTCCCGCACCGCTTCGTCCACTGACAGGTTGAACACGCCCGGCATCGACCGAACCTCTTTGCGGACGCCCTCCCCGGGACAAACGAACATCGGATAGACAAAGGCGTCGGGCGTGAGGCGCGTCTCGCACACCATGTTGCGCACTTCCGCCGTGCGGCGGAGACGGCGAAGGCGGGTTACGGGGAATGCCATGGCAGGTCACCGGAGGAAGCAATGACAGCCTTCCTCCCTAATTCTAGAACATTCGCCTCTGCCATTGTTCGCGATCGCCATCCGCATCTGCGGAAAAGCCCCAAAATCCCGCTCCCAAACCACCACACTGCCCCGGACGTATGACTAAAGTAACCCCCACCACTCCCCGCGTTCCTCGGAATCCTGAATTGAGTCTCATAGAATGAGGTCGGATGAGTCTGTTCTCACGCCTCCGCTGGTTTGTCGCAGCGGCCGGAATCACTCTGGCCTTTGCCGGCGTGTCTCTGGTCGCGCACAAAGGCCCGGCGCTGACAGCGTTTGCCGACCTCGCCGGCTTGGTTTTAATGGTGCTGGCGGCCAGTGCAACCTTAATCAATCTTTGGTCGCGTCCCGGACAGCAACGCAGTTTCTGGGCCCTCGCGACACTCGGTTTCTTGCTTTGGGCGACAAACCAGATCGCATGGACCGTGCGGGAGGCCATACTACAACAGTCGATTCCAGATCCATTTTTCTACGACATCATTCTTTTTTTTCACACCGTGCCGTTTATCGCCGCGATCGCCTGGCGCCCGGACTTGCAGAAAAAGGAAGGGAAGATTCTCCTCAGCCTTCTCAGTTTTCTGATGCTGCTGGGATGGTGGATTTTTCTTTATGCCTTTATCGTCTTCCCGCACCAGTATGTCGCGCTGAATGTGCATCTCTACAACGTCTACTATGACCGGCTCTATGGGCTTGAGAACATTCTCCTGCTGGCAGTCCTCGCGCTCGCGTCGTGGACGAGTTCGGGCGGATGGCGGCGGCTCTATCTGCACCTTTTCGGTGCCAGTACGTTGTACGCCATCAATTCCCAGCTTCTCGACCGGGCGGCTGCGGACAACACCTACTATTCGGGAAGTTTGTATGATGTGCCCCTCATCGGAACTTTAGCCTGGATGGCGGCCGCGGTCTGGTCTGCCCGGTCATGGGATCTCAAGACGGTCGAGTTCAACCTTGACCGCCGCTGGAAAAAACTCGTCCCTCAGCTCGCCATGTTGGCGATTCTTTCGCTGCCGGTCTTGGGCGCATGGACGATTTTGATCGACGATTCGTCGGGGCCTTCGCGCGCGTTTCGCATCTCCGCGGTGCTCGCTGCCATGCTGGTGTTGGGGACGTGCGTATTCCTGCGCCAGTACATGCAGGACCAGATTTTGATGTCGTTGCTGCGCGAGTCGCGCCGGGCCTACGAGAGCCAAAAGCAATTGCAGGGTCAGTTGGTCCAGAAAGAAAAGCTCGCTTCGCTCGGCAATCTGATCGCTGGCGCGGCGCGCGAAATCGACCATCCTCTGGACGCCGTCATGAACTACTCCGAGCAGCTCTGGGCCAAGGAGCGGCTCACGGACGAACAGAATACGCTCGTGCGCAAGATCGTCAACCAGGCCCAGCGCACGCGCGATCTCGTCGCCAACCTGCTGAGTTTCGCCCAGCAGGCGCCGGGAGAAAAAACTCTGGTCGACCTTTCCGTGCTCTTGAGCCGCGCGACGCAAATGCTCGAGGCTCGCCGCACGCCCGGCAAGATTCGCGTCAATCTGGCGATTGACAAGGCATTTCCCCGGGTTGTGGGAAACGCGAACCAGCTCTTCCAGGGATTCGTAGAGATCATCGAGAACGCGATGGACGCCCTCGAAGAGATCGGCGGCGGCTCGCTGGAAGTCACGGCGCGGAAACAGGGCGCCGAAATCTTGCTGCAGTTCTCCGACACTGGCCCGGGTATTCGCGATCCCGAACGAGTGTTTGATCCGTTCTACACAACCAAGCCAGTCGGCAAAGGTACAGGCCTCGGCTTAAGCGCCGTCTACGGCATGATTCAGGATCATGGCGGCCAGATCACTTGCCAGAACAAGCCCGAAGGCGGAGCGCTCTTCGTGATTCGGCTTCCCGCGACCATGGAGCCGGCCGCGCAGGTTGCCGGCGCTGCCGGCTAGTCGCCGGTGGGAACGCAGCTTCCTGTTCTCTTTCCGGCGTTTCTCTCCGTATCTCTCCGAACCGCGCCTCCTGTACCATAAATTGCGATGTCCTCCGCTTTACTCCACAGTTCGGCTCGAGTGCTGGAGTTTGAAACGCTCCGCGAACTTCTTCGCGGATACACTTCGTCTCCACTCGGCCACGCGCGTCTGACGGCACTCGCGCCGTCGGTCGACCCCGTCTGGATCGAGGGCCAGCAACAGCTCACCAGCGAGATTCGCGACTTTCGCCGCGTGGGTGGCCGCTTTGAATTCTCCGGTCTGGTGGACGTTCATGACTTGGTCGCGAAATCCCGCATCGCCGGAGTGGCTCTGGAGACCAGCGAGATTCGCGATGTAATTCTGGTTGTCGATCGCGCCGCCGAATGGCGCGAGATCGCGCACCATCCGCCGGCGGCGATGCGGTCAGAGTGGCGCCGCGTCCATTCCTTATCCGCGCAGATCGTGGACTTCGCTGATTTTGTTCGTTGGTTCCGCAACAAGATTCAGCCCGATGGAACGCTTGAAGACAAAGCCTCGCCAGAACTCGCGCGCATCCGCCGCGAAATGGAAAAGCAGCGCCGCGCGATTCAGGAATCTCTTCGCGGATATTTGCGGCGGCTCGCCGAAGGCGGCACGGTCCAGGATGAGCTGATCACGATCCGCGGCGAGCGCTTCGTCATTCCCGTCAAAGTGGAGCAGAAACGGCGCGTGCAGGGCGTCGTCCACGGCGCCAGCTCCAGCGGTCAAACCGTCTTCGTCGAGCCCCTGGAAACTATCGAGCAGAACAACGAACTGGTGCGCTTGCTCGAAGAAGAGCTGGTGGAAATTCATCGCATCCTCATCGAAATGACCGAGCGCATTGGAGCGCAAGCCGAACCAATTCTTGCCGCACTCGAAGTGCTCTCGGAACTGGAACTGCAATTCGCCAAAGCCAGATTCGCCGAAGACTACAACTGCGTAGAAGTGAAGTTGGCAACTGGGAACGAACCATGTGGCGACGGACGCCCCGGCCGTCCGCCGAGCGAAGCTCGGCTCCTGCTGCATGATGCTCGTCACCCCCTGCTCGAACGCAATCTGAAAGCGAAAGGCGGATCGGTCATTCCCGTCACCTTGGAACTCGAAGGCGACCGCCGTCAGCTAATCATCACGGGTCCCAACACTGGCGGCAAGACTGTCACCTTGAAAACCGTCGGCCTGTTCGCACTCATGGCGCAATCAGGATTGCCAGTCCCAGCCGATCGCGCCGAACTGCCCGTCTTCGACGCGGTTCTCGCCGACATCGGCGACTACCAGTCGATCGAGCAGAATCTCTCGACATTTTCCGCGCACGTCACCAATATCGATTTCATCTCGCGCACTGCAACCGCGAACTCGCTGGTCTTGCTCGATGAACTCGGCTCTGCCACCGATCCGGAAGAAGGCGCGGCTCTCGCCGTTGCGATCGCGGGACACTTCGGCCGCATCGGCTGCATAACAGTGATTTCGACGCACCACACTTCGCTCAAGGTCTATGGCGCGAATACTCCGGGCGTGTTAAACGCGTCGGTCGGATTCGACGAAGCCACGCTCGAGCCGACCTACGAATTGAAAGTCGGCGTGCCGGGAGCCTCCGCCGGCATCAACATCGCGCAGCGCCTGGGGCTTAATCCTGCCATCATCGAGAGCGCGCGATCACGGCTCGGAACGCAGGCTCGCGATGTCGGCCAGTTCCTCGACAAGCTCCACGCCGATCTTCGTGAAGCCGACGCCGAACGCCTTCGTCTGAAAGCCCGCGAGCAGGAGCTGGAGCGCGAGAAGATCCAACTCGCAGCCGAGGGCCGCAAAGAACAGCAGGCGAAGGTTCGCGAGATGGAGAAGAAGCTGGAGACTCTGCTGCGCGACTTCGAATATCACGCGCGCGAGGCCGTCAACGCCGTGCAGGATCGCGCCGCCGCCCAAAAGCTTTCCAAGGACGCCGAGAGGCGCATTGCCAAGCTGCGCAGGGAATTTCGGGAACAGTTCGACTCGACCGTCGTCGCGCACTCCACCGGGGCCGATCGGGGAGACCCGAACGCACAGCCGCAATTGGTGAAGCATGTTTCCGAGGGCGACACCGTCAAGCTCAAGTCCACCGGGCGCTCCGCTCGCATCGCCCGCAAGATCGACGACGATCATTTCGAAGTCGAGATGGGCGCTTTGAAGATGAAGATCGCGCGCGATGACATCGCCGAAGTTCTGACGAGTGCTCAGCGGCCCTCGGCGGAAACTCCGGTGAAAGCGGCGCGCTCACGGGGCATTTCTGTTTCGCTCGAAAACGAGGGCGCGAACGTCCCCAGCGAAATTAATGTGATCGGCCAGACGGTCGATGATGCCAGCCGCGAAGTCGAAAAGTTTGTCGACCGCGCCTTCCTTGCGGGACTGCCGCGAGTGCGAGTTGTCCACGGCAGCGGCATGGGCATTCTCCGCAAAGCTCTACGCCAGTTGCTGCAGCGGCATCCTCACGTGGCAACGGTCACCGAGCCTCCGCAAAACGAAGGCGGAGGCGGTGCGACCGTTGTGGAGCTCAGGGTATGACAGTTGCCCCTGGGGCTGAAGTTTCCCATGGACCGGGCTGGCTTCCGGGCGCTCAATTTTCGTTGTATCATCCCTGTCACATGTCGAAGCGTAGACTGCGGATTGTAAAGCGCTCGCAACCACCCCTCGCAGGAGTCTGCGAAGCTTGCAGCCAGAAGTTTTTCTCGATGGAGGCCTTGCCGAGCCGGGCCGAATGGAGAATTAGCCAGGCTTTCGCCCGACACATCTGCCAAATTGAACCCCAGCAGCAGGAACCCGTTTCAGACGATTCGCCCAGCCGGGAAGAGCTCATTGGCACCGCCATCCATCCCAGCGCACTGGTAAGAAACATCAACGCTCGTTTGTCCAAGCAGCGAAAAGTAATCGTGAAAACGAGATACAAGGAAGCGTCCAAGGGCGAATATGCGTTCATGAACCTGGCGGAGGGAACCAGGCACTATCTCGACCTGAATCAACTGGAAGAGTTGGCCCGCGAGCTGGACGGCCGCGCGACCTAGCCCCGAAAAACGGCCAATGACCAACGACCCGCCCCTTTCCTACCAGAGGATCTTCTTCCAGTTGTCTTCATAAAGCGCGTCGTAGGCGGCTTTGGCGATGACCTGCTTGGCGTCGCGCGAGAGATCCTCGGAAACAACATTCCCGGGGTTGGCCGGATCAACGATTACCGCGTGCTCAATCCGGTTCGCAATATAGCGGAGCACGGCATGGACGTTGTCGGTCAAGTGCCCGAACCGCTCGTTCTCCAGTGCGTGCAAAGTGATCAACTCGAGGTACAACGAAGGAAAGTCCAGTTCCTTGCGCTCGCGCCAAATCTTGAGCGCGCAGATTTCCTGCTGCCGTCCAGAGTTGGCGATCAAGTGAACGTGCTGGCCCACCGTCGTCTGAATTGAACGCTCCACTCTCTTGTTGAACAGCAAGTTCGCGAATTTCGATCCGTCCCGGCAGGAGGGGATCAAGTCCACATTGAGATCCTTGCACGAAACCTGGATTGACACATCGCGCGTATGAGCGCGCAGGTTGTTCTCCGTCAGAAACTCGAAGAGATTCCAGAAAATCTGGTGCATATCCCGGTTCGGTACCGGGTTCAGCAGGACCAGCACGTCCACGTGAGAGGACAGGCTGATCGCCGTGCCCTTTGCATACGCCCCCGACAGCGTGATCCCTTGCAGGTACGGCTTGGCCCAGCGGCTGATAAGCACGATCAGCTCGTCGGCGGCGCGATGCGACGGCGACTCCGAATCCGCAACCACGTGATACTTCTCAACGATCGACGAGGCGTATTGCTCGACAGTAGACATGATGAGGCGTATGTCCTTTGACAGACATATCGGCTGGAGATCGAGAAAGTTGAGGAGGGATTCCGGAGCTTCGCGCCAAGAAGTGCCGGTTTTCCTCTGCACTCAAACGGATAAGCGTGAAATCCACAGTTTTTCCGCAGCCCGAGCGCGCTGCTATATTCCCATCAGGCTCTTTCTGGTTCACACTTCCTACGGAGAACTCCGTTCCTAAATGGCGAACCCCGGCGATTTCGCGTACACGGTCAAGCAGCAGGCGGACATCGTCCGCATCGTGGGCGATTACATCAAGCTGAAGAAGGCCGGGGCCCAGAACTATTCCGGTCTTTGCCCGTTTCACGGCGAGAAGACGGCATCCTTCTCCGTCCATGCGACGCGCCAGTTTTATCACTGCTTCGGCTGCGGAGTTTCCGGTGACGTTTTCAGCTTCGTCCAGAAAATCGAGAACATCACGTTCCCTGAAGCTGTCCGCATGGTCGCCCAGAAGCTTGGCATTCCGCTCCCGAAGGCGAGCTACTCGACTCCCGGCGAAGCTAAAGAAGCTCGCATGCGCGGGCAGTTGCTCGATGTTCACGAGCGAGCGGTCGCGTTTTTTCAGGAATGTCTCCGTCGTCCCGAAGGAGCTCGAGCCCGCGAATATCTTGCTGGGCGCGGTCTGAACGACGAGATGATCGGGAAGTTCCGCATCGGCTACGCTCCGGATTCCGGCTTCTTGTTGCGCGATCGGCTCAAGGGCGAATTCAGTGAAGAAGTATTGCGCGAGAGTGGATTGTTTTCCTGGAAGCAGGACGACAGCTCTCAGCCGTCAGCTGTTAGCCGTCAGCAGGAGCAAATTCCTCGCTCCGCTCGGAATGACAACAAAGTTGGGAGTGACAATAACGTTGAGAGTCAGAATAACGATGGCGCAGTCGCGAAGCCAACGACTAACGACCAACGACCAACAACCGCCTCGATGTATTCCAAGTTCCGCAACCGCGTCATGTTCCCGATCGCGAGCGAAGCCGGGAAAGTCATCGCCTTTACTGGACGCACTCTGGCCGCCGACGAAAAATCTGGCCCGAAATATCTGAACTCCCCCGAGACTCCGATCTACTCGAAGGGCAAGGTCCTGTTCAATCTCGATCTGGCCAAAGAGTGGGTCAAGAAGTTCGACTACGCGATTCTGGTTGAAGGCCAGATGGACTGCATCTCTGTCTTTGCCGCTGGTTTTCAGAATGTCATCGCCAGTTCCGGCACCGCCTTCACCGAGCTGCAAGCCAAGCTGCTCGCGCGTTTCAGCAAAAATGTCGTGGTCAACTTCGATCCTGATACTGCGGGAGCCAAGGCCGCCGAACGCACAATCGGCTTGCTGGTCGAAGAAGAATTCCAGATTAAGGTACTAACCCTCGAGCAAGGATTTGATCCCGACCTTTACATCCGCCGCAAAGGTAAAGACGCCTACCAGGAAGCCCTGCGCCACTCGCAGAAATATTTTGATTACTTGATCGAGCGCGCTCGCTCGCAATTCCCCGTCCGCAGCGGCGAAGGCAAGCTCAAGGCAATCAACTATCTCTTGCCGCACATTCAGCGCATCCCCAGCCGCATCCTGCGCGACGAACTTGCCCACGAGATCGCGCAGAAGCTGCAAATTGATTCCGCAGTCTTGCGGCAGGAGCTAAGACATACCGCAGCCGCCCGATCCGCTTCGGCAGTCAAAGCTCCAGCCGAAGCGCAAGTGACCGATGCCGAGAAAGTTCTGATCCGGGCTCTGGCCTCCGCCCGCCAAATCCAAGCTGGGAGCGAGCATCTCTCAGCCCGCGATGGCGCCGAAGAAGAATTTGATCCCGCTCGCCAGGCCCAGTTCGTTCTGCAAAACGAGGGACTGCATCAAGGCCTCGCCACTGAGTCCCTGGCCGAGTGCCTGTTGAACGCCTCGCCCGAAGTTGCCGATGTCTTGGAAGTACCGGCCACGGAGAGCGAGCGCCGCATGCTGGCAACGATCCTTCTGAAAGAAGAGGAAGAGTTGACGGCCGAGGTCTTGGAGGCCGCCGTCCGCGCCCTGCGCCGTATTCACCTGAAGCGGCAGCAAGAACAGGTCCAGCAGGAGCTGAAGAAACCAGGGCTCGCGGCAGACAAAGAACGGCTCCGGGAACTGCTGTCGGAGCTCGAGCGAATCAGCCGGGCTTTGCGGGATCCGAGTCTGGCGGAAGACGGGCTCAGAGGGGCAAAAAGCAGGAAAAGTGCTTGAAACAAATAGCCCTTAGAAGCCATCTAACTATTTAGGATTTCTATAATAACGGCGGGAGCGGGCCACTAAAGCGGGCAACCGATAGACGGGTAAGCACTTGTGTGCTAAACTCAAAAGGTTTGTGCTAGGCGCACAATCCCGCAAGACCCATATTCCCACCTTTTAAGGAACTTTACCACACGCTCCTGTGGAGCGGAATTGACAGTTTAAGGACACCTCTTGGCTCTTGATGACAAGTACGACGACATAAAAAAGCTGATCGACACAGGCAAAGAAAAGGGATATCTCACGTATGACCAGGTCAACGACCTCATACCGCATGACGTGCACAGTCCCGAAGACCTTGACGATCTGCTGACAACGATTGGTACGCAGGGTATCGACGTCCTGGAAGGCCCCAAAATGCCTTCCGCTGCCGGACTCGATAAAAAATTCGAAGATAACGAAGAAGGGGAGGATGTCGAACTCGACCTCACCCCCGGTGCGCTGGAAAAAACCAACGATCCCGTCCGCATGTATTTGCGCGAGATGGGAACCGTCCCGCTGTTGACGCGCGAAGGCGAAGTTGAAATCGCCAAGCGCATCGAGCGCGGACAACTGCGCGTGCTCAAGGCGCTTTCGCGTTCACCCATCGTGATTCGCGAATTGCTCACCCTGGGCGAAGACCTCAAGAAGAACGTTCGCTCGATCAAGGAAGTCGTGACCTTCGACGAAGAAGAGATCACGGACGAGATCCTGCAGAACCGCCTGAATGAGTTCACGGGCAAGATCGATGACATGGCCAAGCTGTACAAGAAGGCCCAGGTCCTCGAAGAGAAGTTCAAGGAAGTTTCGAAAACCAAGAAGCCGAAGGATCATCGCCGGGCGCGGCGCAAGCTGGCTCGGGGGATCGTCGCGACTTCGATTGCGGTGCGCAAGCTCGGATTCACCAACGCCGAGCGCAAGCGCCTGATTGAACGGCTCAACAAGACCGTCGACGGGATGCGTTCGCTTGATCGCCAGGCGACGAACCTCGAGCGCAAGGCCGACGCGACCCGCAGCGAAGAACAGAAGAAAGAATACCGCCGACAGTCGCGCGCGATTCGCGGCGAAGTTGAAAAACTCGAACTCGAAACCGGCGTGTTGTTCCAGGAACTCAAGCGCACACAGCGCGAGATCATCCAGGGCGACATGGATGCGGAGCAGGCCAAGCGAGAGCTGATTGAGGCCAACCTCCGGCTGGTGGTTTCGATTGCGAAGAAATATACCAACCGCGGACTGCAGTTTCTCGACCTGATTCAGGAAGGCAACATTGGACTGATGAAGGCCGTGGACAAATTCGAATACCGCCGTGGCTACAAGTTTTCGACGTATGCCACGTGGTGGATTCGGCAGGCGATCACCCGCGCGATTGCCGACCAGGCGCGTACGATCCGTATCCCGGTGCATATGATCGAAACGATCAACAAGCTGATCCGCACCTCGCGTCAGCTGGTGCAGGAACTGGGACGGGAGCCTACGTCGGAAGAAATCGCCAAGCGCATGGATATTCCAGTCGCGAAAGTGCGCAAAGTGCTCAAGATCGCGCAGGAGCCGATCTCGCTCGAAACGCCGATCGGCGAAGAAGAAGATTCGCATCTGGGAGACTTCATCGAAGACCGCGCGGTGGTTTCACCAGCGGAAGCGGTGATCAACGTGAACCTGAAGGACCAGACGGGACAGGTCCTGCGCACGCTGACTCCACGGGAAGAGAAAGTCATCAAGATGCGCTTCGGTCTCGAAGACGGCAGCGAGCACACATTGGAAGAAGTCGGGCAGAGCTTCGCGGTCACCCGCGAACGCATCCGCCAGATCGAAGCCAAGGCGCTGCGCAAGCTGCGGCATCCGTCGCGTTCGCGGAAATTGCGGGCGTTTATGGATGGGGTCAGGGACTAAGAAATGCTCATGTAGCGGCGGACGCATTCGTCCGTCGGAGTAAACATACTACAGAGGCACAGAGAAAACGTAGGAGTGAAAGGCACGGCTTCGGCCGTGCCTTTTCTTGTTTGCTACAGTTTTCTCAGATCAGTACGAAATCTTGTGAGGCGCGGCGCCGGCCGAACTCCCCCACTCAAGCCAAAGGCGGGCTTGAGTGGGCCACCCGCCGACACGGCTTACGTCGTCGGTTGCATGCCTTTCGAAACAAGGACATGGGTCATCCCCACATCGAGCGGTACTGCCGAGAGCCTGTTCAACGGCTCCATGAATGCGGCATGGCTTCTCTACAACGCGCTATTGCGATCATGCTCCGGGGCTGAAGCCCGGTTCATTGTCGGGTGTTTACGCGGCCCTTGAAGGGCCGCTCTTCCACGGTGATGCGAGGCGCTTGGATTTCTTCGGCCGTGTTTCTTTCGCAGCCGTTCTTCCGCTCCTCCGGAGCTTGTTCGACCTTTCTTCGGATCACCCACGACTTACGTTGTGGGCTGTCTTCTTTCGCCGCTTTGCGGCTGGGTCGTTGCCACATCAGCGGACTGGGGTGTCCGCTCCGGGCCATGTTTTCCGGGTGCATCATGCACAGGGGCTGAAGCCGGGTTCATTGTGGGTGCTGTACGCGGCCCTTGAAGGGCCGCTCTTCCACGGTGATGCGAGGCCTTTGGGATTTCTTCGGCCGTGTTTTCCTTCGCACCCGTTCTTTCGCTCCTCCGGAGCTTGTTCGACCGTTTCACTTGCTTACCCACGGCTTGCGCCGTGGGCTGCCTTCTTTCGCCGCTTTGCGGCTGGGTCGTCGCCACATCAGCGGACTGGAGTGTCCGCTCCTGGCCATGTTTTCCGGGTGCATCATGCTCCGGGGCTGAAGCCCGGTTCATTGTCGGGTGTTCTACGCGGCCCTTGAAGGGCCGCTCTTCCACGGTGATGCGAGGCCTTTGGGATTTCTTCGGCCGTGTTTCTTTCGCAGCCGTTCTTTCGCTCCTCCGGGGCTTGTTCGACCTTTCTTCGGATCACCCACGACTTACGTTGTGGGCTGCATTCTTTCTCGGCTGGGTCGTCGCCACATCAGCGGACTGGAGTGTCCGCTCCTGGCCATGTTTTCCGGGTGCATCATGCACCGGGGCTGAAGCCCGGTTCATTGTCGGGTGTTCTACGCGGCCTTTGAAGGGCCGCTCTTTCACGGTGATGCGAGGCGCTTGGATTTCTTCGGCCGTGTTTCTTTCGCAGCCGTTCTTCCGCTCCTCCGGGGCTTGTTCGACCTTTCTTCGGATCACCCACGACTTACGTTGTGGGCTGCATTCTTTCTCGGCTGGGTCGTTGCCACATCAGCGGACTGGAGTGTCCGCTCCTGGCCATGTTTTCCGGGTGCATCATGCACCGGGGCTGAAGCCCGGTTCATTGTCGGGTGCTCTACGCGGCCCTTGAAGGGCCGCTCTTCCACGGTGATGCGAGGCGCTTGGGATTTCTTCGGCCGTGTTTCTTTCGCAGCCGTTCTTCCGCTCCTCCGGAGCTTGTTCGACCTTTCTTCGGATCACCCACGACTTACGTTGTGGGCTGCATTCTTTCTCGGCTTGGTCGTCGCCACATCAGCGGGCTGGAGTGTCCGCTCCTGGCCATGTTTTCCGGGTGCATCATGCACCGGGGCTAAAGCCCGGTTCATTGTCGGGTGTTCTACGCGGCCCTTGAAGGGCCGCTCTTCCACGGTGATGCGAGGCGCTTGGGATTGTGCTTCCAGATCTGCTTCCAAATCCCCACTTCCGGCAAATTCGGCTGGAAAAGGGGCACCCTTTGGGAGTGGGGCACTCTTTGTTTCCCGTTTTGGGAGTCGCTTCTTCATCTCTCTTGGTATTTGCTTGCGTTGCGCTTTTCAGAAAATTCCAATTAGAAGATTAGGGAGCATCGGCGCATTTGCGGGTCGCGATTATTTCCGGTATTCGGGGAACGCAAGGTCCCTCCACGCGCCTTTGGATTGGCATGCGCCAATCCAAAAGCTTGGTCGGGATGACAGATGCTAGGGGGAGCTTGGTCGGGATGACAGAGGCTGAGAGTAGAGCTGGGGAGAGATTGGTCGGGATGACAGATGCTGAGGAGCGGAGCGGATGAAGAGGCGGAGGAAGATTATTCAGGACAAGAAGAAGCGGGGGGAATGGGCGGAGTCGGTGTTTTTGGCGCGAGCGGGCGAGGAAGGGTTGGCGGCGAGCAAGCCTTGGGGAGACTCGCGGAGTTATGACTGCGTGGTGGGGCGTCCGGGAAAGTTTGTGGCGGTGCAGGTGAAATGCACGATTGCGAAGCTGGAGAGCGGCGCGGGCTATATCTGCTCGGTGTGCAGCAGTCACAAGCCGTATCCGCCGGGGTCGTTCGATTTTGTGGCGGCGTACGTGATCCTGGAAGATGCGTGGTACATCATTCCGGAAAAAGAGATTCGAGGGTTGAAGTCGATTTCGTTGTGCACGGTGGGCGCGGAAGCGAAGTATGAGCAGTATCGGGAAGCGTGGGGACTTTTGCGGAAGGCGTCGGAGATTGTCGAGCTGGAGAAGAGTGTCGAGACGAGCGCTGTTGCGGAAAGTACCGTGATTGAGCCTTCGAGCGCGGTGGGCCGGATGGCGACGGCCGCGAATTATTTTCGGCGTTATATGGAGCGCAACACTCTCGTTCCTCCGAAGCCCAGGGAGAAGAGCTGATTGTGGGTTTGTGGCCTGCGGCACCATTTGCTGGCCGGCAGAGTGCACAGATTCTTCGCTGCAGAATGACAACAATTTAGAACGTCGTCACCATCCCCCCATGATTTTCTTATGGTGTGCAGGTTATTGAAAGGGCGGGCGGGGAGAATCGTTCTGAAAATATTCGTTCTTAGTTTTCCTCGGGCTTCCACAGGGAAGTCTCGTCGTCCACAGTTTCTTCACAAGCGAGGAAGGTTTTTGTGTTGCCCGGCGCGACAATCTGGATAAGAGTGGGTTCAGCGAAACGTGAGAGTTCCTGAGCTTGCCGGATGATTGCGGCAGAGCCAGTGGCAGGCGGCGATTCTTGAAAGAGAATGGCCGTGGGGAAAAACTTCCAGAAACGCGCGACAGCGCGACTGGTTGCCCGGGCGTTGCGGCCTCCTCCCCGTCCTGCTCTTCGGAGCGGGAAACGCTTCTGGCCACCGCAGCGGTTGTGGATTCGTGATCGCGAGATGACGAATCGGCAACTGGCCTCGGCCGATACGGTGCCGCCTTCGGGTGTTGCCGGGCTGAAGCAGTCATTGCGCCGCATTGCGGTGACAAAGGCAGAGCAGGAATCCACGAACAGTGCGGTCCCGGGTGGCTGGCCCGGGACCGCATTCGATTTTTGGGGGCGAAACCGCGATCGTTCCAGCGCATTCCTGAGGTACTCGCAAGCGACTCCATTACCTTCGTTACGCCTTGTGGGACTTGAGCTCCGGCTAAGATTACCTGCATGGAATGGATAGGCAGGAGGACGCAACTCGTTTTGGTAGCTTTCGGCTACGCTACAGTTCTGGCGGTGTCGGCGGCCCTGATCGTCGTGCGTTACTTTGAATACCTGACCCATCCCGCTGATGTGGCCGCTGCTGGCGGCATGTATGCGGGCGGTGATCTGATGCTGGAGGCATTCATCGGTGGCATGCTGCTGGTGGTGACCTTTTTTCTTGTGCTGGTGATTTACAAGTGGGAGTCGGCGTACACGATCTACTCAAAGATTCTGCTTGGACTGAGCCTTACTGCCCCGCTGTCGGTCGGACTGCTCTTCATTCCCGCGGTGAGCCAGGGATCAGGTTTGCTGGGCGGTGCGTGTATGTTCCGGCTGTTTGCCTCACCGATGATCGTTGTGGGGATGGGGATGAGCCGCGTCTTTGCCCGATTTCCACGCGCGAAGCGGCTGACCGTGTACGGGCTGCTCATCGAAGTGGTGACTATGATCTGCTTGATGGCCGCCATGGCCCTGTAGAAGCATCTCTGCCCGATCTGACTGTTGATGTTCGCCTTGTGTTCGCCTCCGTGAGATACTGCCTTGTGCGCGGCATCGTGAAAAATGTCATTGCATTTGCGTCTCCGCAAAAATTGCATTGTGCGGAGTTTTCCAAAGGGCATTTCGAATTTCACAAGCCGAGTCGCGCTAGGATGTGTTCGCTGCGCAACCAACCGACGAATTACATAGATCCCCGTTAATGCACGGCGCAAATTTGCGCGAGGCAGAGCGAACTTGGCAACTTCCGACTACACGATCAGCACGCTTCCGGCGAACGTAGAGGCGGAGCGCTCGATTCTGGGCGCGATCCTGCTCGATAACTTTGCCTACAACCAGGCCGCGGAGCACTTGCGGATCGAGGATTTCTCGCTCGACTCGCACCGGCGGATTTATTCGCGGATGGTCGACCTGGCGGAGTCTTCGCGGCCGATTGACATGATCACGCTGATCGAGGAATTGGACCGGCATAAGGATCTGCAGCCGATCGGCGACGTGGCGTACGTGTCGAGCCTGGTCGAGGGCGTCCCGGAGCGTCCGAGCATTGAGCATTACGTCAAGATCGTGCGCGACAAGGCGTTGTTGCGCGGAGTGATCTCGGCGGCGAGCACGGCGATTGCGCGAGCGAGCGACCAATCGGACTCGGCCGAGGACGTGCTGAGCGATACGGAAGCAGCGATTTTTCAGCTCTCGGAGAAACGCATTGGGCGCGGGTTCATGGGCGTGCAGGAGATCGTCCGGGAGACGTTCGGATCGGTCGACGCCCTGTTGCAGCGCGGCCAACGAATTACCGGACTGGCGACGCACTACGTTGATCTGGATGAGATGACGTCGGGCTTGCAGCGGTCGGATCTGGTGATCATTGCGGCGCGGCCTTCGATGGGCAAGACGGCGTTTGTGATGAACATCGCCGAGAATGCGTCGATTGAAGATCAGCAGGTAGTTGGCGTGTTCTCGCTGGAAATGTCGCGCGAGGCTTTGCTGATGCGCCTGCTGTGTTCGCAGGCGCGAGTGGATGCGCACAAGATGCGCACCGGTTCGCTGTGGCAGGACGATACGAAGAAAGTTGTGCGGGCGATGGAGCAGCTGGCGCACGCTCCAATTTTTATCGACGATACGCCGGGAATTTCCTTGAGCGAAATGCGAGCCAAGGCGCGGCGGCTGAAGCAGGCACAGGGGCGGCTGGACCTGATTATTGTGGACTATTTGCAGTTGATGTCCGGCGGCGGCAAGCGTTTCGAAAACCGCACGCAGGAAGTCTCAGCGATCTCGCGAGGACTTAAAGCGCTGGCGAAGGAACTCAGCGTTCCGGTGATTGCGCTTTCGCAGTTGAGCCGCGCTCCGGAGAGCCGGGGCGGAGATCATCGTCCGCAGCTGGCGGATTTGCGCGAGTCCGGATCAATCGAGCAGGACGCCGATCTGGTGATGTTTATCTTTCGCGAGGAAGTTTATAAGCAGGACGATCCCGAACTGCAAGGCAGGGCGGAGATCATTATCGCGAAGCAAAGAAACGGTCCGATCGGACGAGTTCGGATGGCGTTTTTGAAGCATTGCACACGATTTGAGTCGATGGCGGAGGGTGGCCTGGCGCCCGAAGAATAATGGTGGCATACAGGAATCCCTGTAGGGGAGCCGGGGTAAGTACAGTCGGAAGTTGGGCTTGCAGGCACCCGCGAAAATGGTGGCCGGTCCTGTGGAAAAGCTTGTGGAATTGAAAACACTGTTCAGAATTCCTTTTCTCAAAGACTGGACGGCCGGTTTCACGAACGCAAGTTTCCCTCATTTAACCCCATGAGTAGTAACCAGTTATGCAATTCATGCTGCATTCATGTTTGCGGTTTGGGAATAGAGTGACCTTCGTTCCGGATTTGAGATTTGCACATTTCCGGGCTCAGGGACTTTCGTTTTCGGCCCAATTTCAGCGGGTTCCAGCGATCTGACGGACAGCAGCCGAAACGAAAAGCTTGATTCTGACAATCGGTTTTTGCAATCCCGCGATGGCATCCGGCGAATAGCAGCCGCGGTGATCAAGATTGCGGCAGGTTGATCCTCCGCGCGATCTTCGGCCAGCGGTGGCTGGCCCGCAACCCTTTGCAGACCACAAACCGAAGATAGAAGATCATGGAGGCATCACGCTGTTCGATCGCCTTCTCGACCCAATCAGCTCCTTGATCCAGTTCGCCCGAGAGCAGGTGAAAGAGAGCATGGGCGCGGGCATCGCCGAGCGCCTCGCCGGAACCGAGTGTATGGGCGAGTGACTGGGACTCGGAGGCGTCTCCATTGCGGCGGAGAAGGGCGGCCAGCACTCCAATCGTATCGGGAAACCACGCGCCAGCCGCATAGGCCCGCCGCGCTATCACCAACGCCTGTGGAAGGTCGCCTTGGTCGGCATGGATCATCGCCTTTGACACCAGAGCCACGACCTGGTTCCCGTCCAACTCCAGCACCTTATTCAATTGCTCAAGAGCTTCGCTGTCCCGGCCCGCTGCCTGTAGATAGGCATGGAGATTCATCCGTGGCCACAATTCCAGCGGGTCCTCTTCAATCGTGCGCCCGGCCAGCGCGATCGCCTGCTCCGCATTTCCCCGCAGGTACTGAAAGGCGCTGTACATCGGCCGGATGAGGGGAAATCCCGCCTGCTGGGCCAGCGGGAAATCGAAGTGCCGCTCGGCCGCAGCCCAATCCATGTCATACATGGCGGACAGAAAGCCCAAGAGCGCATGTGCTTCCGGGAGGGCGGGATCAATCTGAAGCGCTCGCTCGACTTCCTTACGCGCTGCCGGCACAGCTTCGCTCGCGGGGATCCGGCCAAAATGCGTCAGGGTCGTCCAGTAATATCCCAGGCCGACATGAGCCAGTGCAAAAGCGGGATCAAGCTCAATTGCCTGCTCATAGCATCGTTTGGCCAGTTCGAGCGACTCGGGCGTAACCCTGGCTTGCAGATACTTGGCTTTCAGGTATGCCTCATAAGCCGCCAGCCTGGGTACATAGCGTTGGGTTGTGCCTTCAACGGACAGTTTCACACGCAAGGCTCCGGCGATCGCCGCCGCGATGTCATCCTGCACGGCAAAGATGTCGTTGATCTCGCGATCGTACCGCTCCGACCACAAATGAGCGCCGTCGGCTGCATGAATCAACTGCCCGGTGATGCGGATACGATTGCCGGCGCGGCGCACGCTGCCTTCGAGCACATGCGTGACTCCAAGGGCATCGGCAATTCCTCGAATATCCTGTTCCTTGCCCCGGAATGCAAAGGCGGAAGTTCTCGCGATTACCTTCAAGCCGGGAATATGCGCCAGCAGGTTGATGATCTCTTCCGCCAGACCGTCGGAGAAATATTCCTGATCTTTGTCGGCGCTCATGTTGGCGAAAGGCAATACGGCGATGGAGGGAGTGACGGAGCCGGCATGGCTGATCGTTTCCGTCTTGGGCTTCGCGCTCGCCGATGACGGCTCGTCGGGAATGTCGAGTCCAGCCTTGCGCAGGCCTTCGACCAGCTGTTCGATCAGCTCGGCGTCGTACCATTTGGCATACTCCTGGCGCGCTGCGGCGGCGAAGTCTGGACGAAGCGCAAGCAGATCCTGCAGGGCCCTCCGGGCGTCTTCTCTCCGGCCCAACTGGCCGAGAGTGGCCGCGCGCAGCGCGTGAGTGTGGAAGTAGTTCGGCATGTTGACACGAGCTGCGGACTCGAGCACCTCGGCGTACCTGCCCTGCCGGTAGCCATTGCAGCATCGAGCGAAATAGAAATATCCCGGACAGTTGGGATTCAGCTGCATGGCGGACTCGACCATCTGGCAGCCGCGGTCCCACTCACCCGACGAGGCAATCAGCAAGCCAAGGTAAGCTCTCACCGAGGCATCCAGCGGATTGAGCGTCAGGGCTCGCTCGGCTTCGACGCGAAATGGGATCTTTTCCTTGCGGAAGAAATAGACCGCTGCAAGCGCGTAGTGGCCGAGAGCATGAGTAGCAGCCAGATCCACAGAGCGCTGGGCAGCCGCCAGAGCGCGGTCGAGCGGGTTGGGTCCGGCATTGAAGCCCTGCGCAAATTCGCCGCGATAAATCATGGACAACATCGCCCAGCAATCGGCATGATCGGGTGCCTCGCGGACAGCACGTTCGAGAATCTTCGCTACTGCGGCGTGCTCCTCGGGAGTGATGCGAGTGAAATAGCTGAAGGTGCGGAGCACGGCCTCGTGCGGGGTCAGGGAGTCTTCGTTTTTACTGCGCAGCACTTCGCTCATCAGGCGCGGCAGAACTCCATACTGATCGGCGACGGTGGCGACGATGCGGGGAACGAGGTCGTCCTGGAGGTCGAAGATGGTTTCGGGAGTGAACGTGCGCTCGAATGTTTCCGCCCAGAGATGAGAGCCAGTCGTCGCCTCGACGAGCTGCAGGGCGAGGCGCACTTTGGTTCCAGCATGACGCAGGCTGCCTTCCATGACGTAGCGGGCTCCGAGTTCTTTGCCTGCCGAGCGCACGTCCACGGCCTGGTTGGCGTAGCGTGACGTGGATCCCCGTGCAATGACTTTGAGATAGGAGAAGCGCGAGAGACCGGTGCCGATGTCTTCTGTAAGCCCTTCGGCCAAAGCGGTGAGTTCGGCATTGTTGCCGCTGTATTTGAAGGGCAGCACCGCGACCCAGAAGCCCTCGTCGGCGCGCAACTGTCCCGATCGAGTCTCTGCGGAAGAATGGGACGGATTGAGCGCAGGAACCGATTTCCCTTTGTCCGTGGGAATCTCAAGCCCCGCCTTGCGAAGACCGTCAAGCAGGTGTTCGACGAGTTCCGTGTAGTGCCATTTTTCGAGTTCCGCGCGCACGGTAGACGCGAAGTCAGGACGTATGGAAAGCAACTCACGCACTGCGTTGCGAGCAAGCTCCAACTCGCCAAGCTGGCCATAGGTGGCCGCGAGCGCGGCTTGCGCGCGCCAGAAGCCGGGCATGTTTACTTTAAGGGCAATCTCGAGCGCGGCGCGATATTCGCCCTTGCGGTAGGCATCATAGAAAGGCACGAACCAGTACCATCCGGGATGATGGGGGTTGATGCGCCGCGCTTTTTCGGATAAGGGACAGCCTCGCTCCCAGTCTCCGCTGTAAGCAAAGAGGGATCCCATGTAGGCGAAGGTGAAACCGTCCATCGGATTGAGCGCGATGGCGCGCTCGGCAGCGCTCTGGAAGGCTTGGCGATCCTGACGGAAGAACACAACCGAGGCCAGCGCGTGATAGCCGTAGTGATTGGAGGGCGCAATCTCGATGGCACGCCGGGCCGCCGCGTGCGCACGTCCGAGTGGATCCGGCAGAAGGTTGAAGCCGTGGGTGAACTCTTCGCGGTACAGGATCGAGAGGATGGCCCAGGCATCGGCATGACCCGGCGCCTGCTCGACAGCCCGTTCCAGGGCGGAGCGGGCAAGGGCATGCTCCGCCGCATTGATCCGCTGGAAGTAGGCAAAGCTGCGGAGCAACGCTTCGTATGGGGTCAATTGATCGGGCGGCTTGCCCCGGAGTGCTTCGCTCATGGTTTGAGCGAGAATCCCGCGCGTGTCCGCGACGGTAGCAACGATCCGGGGGACGAGTTCGTCCTGGAGTTCGAAGATCGCTTCCGGGTCGAAAGCATGTAGATAGTTCTCGGCCCACAAGTGGGCGCCCGTCGTGGCATCGACGAGTTGTACGGCGAGCCGCAACTTCGTTCCGGCCTGGCGCAGGCTGCCTTCCATCACGTAGCGAGCGCCGAGTTCTTTTCCGGCAGCGCGAACATCGACCGAATCATGGGCGTAACGGGCGGTGGAACTCCGAGAGATTACGCGCAGGTAGGAGAATCGCGACAGCCCGGTAACGATGTCTTCGGTGAGGCCTTCGGCCAGCGCGGCGAGATCGGCGTTGCTGCCGGTGAACTTGAAGGGCAGCACCGCGACCCAGAAACCTTCGTCTTCCCGCAAGGCGGCGCGGGCGCTCCCGGAATCGGCGACTACCGCTGCTCGCTGAGTTGAACTCCTGGCCGTAGCGACCTTCTGAGAAGTAGACCGCGACAGATCGCGGAATTCATTGCTGACGTCGCGCGCGGTTTGCAATCGGTGGCGCGGATCTTTTTCCAGGCAGCGGCGGACGATGCGGGCCAAATCGCTGGGGAGATCGGGACGAACGTCGGTGACCGACGGCGGCGTGTCACGCAGAATCGCGGAGACCAACTCGGCTGAAGAGCTTCCTTCGAACGGCCTGCGCCCGGTCGCCATCTCGTGAAGCAGAACGCCCATCGAGAAAATGTCAGTGCGATGATCGAGCGGGCGGCCCGATGTCTGCTCGGGAGACATATAGGCCGGCGTGCCCATGACGACGCCGACTTGCGTGCGGCTGTCAGACGTCATCGTGGCATCGTTCACGTTAGCCGTCCGGATGTCCTTGGCCAGCCCGAAGTCGAGCACCTTAACCCGGCCTTCAGTCGAGACCATGACATTGGCAGGCTTCAGGTCGCGATGCACGATGCCTTTCTCGTGCGCGGCGGCGAGGGCGTCGGCCAGTGCACCGGCAATCTCCACGATGCGGTCGAAAGCCAGTCCATCCTGGGTGATCAGGCGGTCGAGAGGCAGGCCCTCGACCAGTTGCATGGTGAGGAAGTGAATGCCGTCGAATTCTTCCACCGAGTGGATGGTGACGATGTTCGGGTGGTCGAGTTGGGCGAGGGTCTTCGCCTCGCGGCGAAAGCGCGCGAGCCGTTCGGGATCGTTCGCCATTTCCGCAGGGAGAACTTTGAGCGCGATGTCGCGGCCAAGTTTCGTGTCGGTGGCGCGATACACCTCACCCATGCCGCCGGCTCCGATGGAGCCGACGATTTCATAGGGGCCCAAACGGGTTGCGGGAGCGAGGGGCATCTTAGGTCGAACGATTGTATGCGCTAGCGGGGGAGACAGGATAGGGCAAATAGAAAGGACGGCACCTCGAGTCGGGCCTCTGGAATCGCGGCGGCCAGGCCGTCAGTTGCTGCTTTCGCCCACTTTCAAGACGGCGAGGAAGGCTTCCTGGGGGATGTCGACACGGCCGATGCGCTTCATGCGCTTCTTGCCTTCCTTCTGTTTTTCGAGGAGCTTGCGTTTGCGCGAAATGTCACCGCCGTAGCACTTGGCGAGTACGTTCTTGCGCATGGCGTGG
Source organism: uncultured Acidobacteriota bacterium (assembly GCA_963700225.1). GTDB lineage: Bacteria > Acidobacteriota > Terriglobia > Terriglobales > Acidobacteriaceae > Sulfotelmatobacter. The sequence continues at coordinate 780,976 of CAVOWU010000002.1, read as the reverse complement.
ACGGTCTCGCGGGCGATGATCTTGGCACCAATCGAGGCTTGGATGGGCACCTCGAACATCTGACGAGGGATAAGTTCGCGCATCTTCGAAACCAAGGCCTTGCCGCGCTCGTAGGCGAAGTCGCGGTGCACGATGATGGAGAGAGCGTCGACGGGCTCTCCAGCGACCAGAATGTCGAGTTTCACCATCGGCGATTCCCAATAGCCGGCGAGATGATAGTCGAGGGAAGCGTAGCCGCGCGAGACCGACTTAAGGCGATCGTAGAAATCGAGAACGATTTCATTCAGCGGCAATTCGTAATGCAGCATGACGCGCGAGGAGCTGACGTATTCGAAGGTCTTCTGCTTGCCGCGCTTTTCCTCGACCAGCGCGAGAATCCCGCCGACGTATTCTTCGTTGGTGAGAATCGTAGCAAGGATCACGGGCTCTTCGATCTTGTCGATCTCGCTGGGATCGAGCCAGCGCGAGGGATTGTCGATCTCGAGCATCTCTCCGTCCGTCTTGTAGATCTTGTAGCGAACACCGGGGGCGGTGGTGATGAGGTCGAGATTGAACTCGCGTTCGAGGCGTTCCTGAATGATCTCCATATGGAGCAGGCCGAGGAAGCCGCAACGGAAGCCGAAGCCGAGAGCGGCGGAACTTTCGGGTTCGAAGAAGAACGAAGAATCATTCAGCCGAAGTTTTTCGAGGGCTTCACGAAGTTGCGTGTGCTCGTGGGCATCGACGGTATAGAGTCCGGCGAAAACCATCGGCTTAATTTCTTCGAAGCCGGGCAGGGGTTCGATGGCCGGGTTGGTGTCGTCAGTAATGGTGTCGCCGATTTTCGTGTCGGCGACATTCTTGATGTTGGCGATGAGGAATCCGACTTCGCCGGCTTGCAGTTGATCGATCTCGACGGGCTTGGGAGTAAGAACGCCAAGAGTTTCCGCGTCGAAGGTGGTCCCGTTCCACATGAGACGAATTCTTTGTCCCTTGCGCAGCGTTCCTTGAAAAACACGGGCGAGCACGATCACGCCGCGGTAGGCGTCGAACCAGGAGTCGAAGACTAAGGCCTGAAGCCGGTTGTTGGGCGATCCCTTCGGCGGAGGAACGCGCTTCACGATGGCTTCGAGCACGTCGGGCACGCCTTGGCCGGTCTTGGCGCTGATCAGAACGGCGTCAGTCGCATCGAGTCCGACAGCACCTTCGATCATCTCTTTGGTGCGCGGGATGTCGGCGCTCTGCAGATCGATCTTGTTAATCACGGGAATAATCTCGAGTCCGTGATTGATGGCGAGATAGGAGTTCGCGAGCGTTTGCGCCTCGACTCCTTGCGAAGCGTCGACGACGAGCAGCGCGCCTTCGCAGGAGGCCAGCGAGCGCGAGACTTCGTAGGAAAAATCCACGTGGCCGGGAGTGTCGATCAGGTTGAGCTGGTACGTCTGGCCGTCTTGAGCGGTGTACATCATGCGGACGGCGTGGGCTTTGATGGTGATGCCGCGCTCGCGCTCGAGGTCCATGGAGTCAAGCACTTGGGCCTGCATTTCGCGCGCGGTCAGAGACCCGGTAAGCTCCAGCAGGCGGTCGGCGAGCGTGGATTTGCCGTGGTCGATGTGTGCGATGATCGCGAAGTTGCGGATGTGCTGGGAATCCATGATTGAAGCGGTAAACATTGATTTTAGCAGGTGGGCGCGGAGTTGCTCTCCGTTCGGTCAGCTGACCTTGAAACCTGCAGAGGTTCGGCAGAAGTCTCGAAACATGGCCAGCCATTCATACGTCGCAGAGTAGATTTCGACGGCATCGACGTCTTTGACCTTCATGCCGGGCGTAAAGACCGTTATTCTCTTTGGCTCGTTCGTTACTGTGAGATCTGCTCGCAGTCTCTGCCCGGGCGCCATGTGCTTGAGTTGCTCATGGACGAAATGGGCAATCGTGTTCGCGCATCTCCGGTGAAATGCTTGCTACCGATCATTGGCTGATTTATCCTCGGTTGCCTCGCAACTCAGGGGCTAAAGCCCGACTTCATGACATGAGCGCTTTTCGCGGCCCTGAAAGGGCCTCTCTTCCACGGTAATGCGAGTTGCGGCGTAGGGGCCAGTCCACGGTGATGCCGTTGAGGGCGAGGGATCATCGATGGCAGTGCGGATGGCAGAGAGCGTTACGCACATGGCAGCGACGACGAAATCGAAACTTAGGAACATCTAGGGGAAAATCATGCGGACTGCTTTCGCGCTCGTCGTGATTGGCTGCTGCTCGCTGGCGGCGGCTCAGACTCTGTCTCCCGCAGTGCAAGCGTTCGTCAAAGTCAATGCTCCGGTGATCGCGCTGACGCACGTGCGGGTGATCGACGGAACGGGCGCGGCGGCGCGCGAGGATCAAACGGTCGTGATCAATAGAGGGAAGATTGAGTGGGTGGGTGATCTCACGACTGCGAAATTTCCAGAGGATACGCGGGTGCTGGATTTGCATGGTTACACGGTGATCCCCGGCCTGGTGGGAATGCACGAACACATGTTTTATCCCGCTGGGGATGCGATCTTCCATGAGATGCCGATCAGCTTTCCCCGACTCTATCTTGCGGGCGGAGTCACGACGGCTCGGACGGCGGGCAGCATCGAGCCATACATGGACCTGGCGCTGAAGAAAGAGATCGATGATGGAAAGGTCCCCGGGCCGCATATACACGTGACCGGTCCCTACCTGGAAGGGCCGGGCAGCTGGGCTCCGCAGATGACGGTGCTGAGCAATCCAGATGAAGCGCTGGCCGCCGTGAATTTCTGGGCACATCGTGGAGTCGACAATTTCAAAGCGTATAACTTCATCTCGCGCGCAACCCTGAAGACGGCGATCGACGCGGCGCACCGGCGAGGACTGAAAGTGACCGGGCATTTGTGCTCGATCGGATTCAAAGAAGCTGTCGACCTGGGCATCGACGATCTCGAACACGGGCTGATCGTGGATACGGAATTCTTTTCGGGCAAGAAGCCGGACGAATGCCCCGACGAAGAAGCCTTCACGCAGGAGCTGATCAAAATGCGGGTCGAGGATGGACCGATTCAGGAGACGATTCACTATCTGGTATCACATCACGTAGCGGTCACTTCAACGCTGCCGGTGTTTGAGCTATTCAATCCGGGCAAAGTTCCGCTGCAGCAGCGGATTCTCGACGCTATGTCGCAAGAAGCCCGCAATCAGTTTCTGGAAGCTCGTGTTGGCCTGGATTTGCCACGCAAGGATGGTCCACCGCGTCCCTGGGGAAAAGCGTACGAGCTGGAAAAACAATTCGAACGCTCGTTCGTGCAAGCGGGCGGAACGCTACTTGCCGGCGTAGATCCGACCGGCATGGGCGGTGATTTGCCCGGGTTTGGGGATCAGCGCGAACTGGAGTTGCTGGTAGAGGCGGGATTCACGCCGATTGAAGCGATCCACATCGCGACATTCAACGGCGCGCAGTACCTGGGAGAACTGGACCACATTGGCACGATTGCGGCCGGGAAGCAGGCGGACTTGGTGGTGATCAAAGGCGACCCATCGAAGAAGATTGAAGACGTGGAGAATGTGGAGACGGTCTTCAAAGATGGAGTTGGTTATGATTCGGCCAAGCTGATCGAATCGGTTCGTGGACTGGTGGGGGTTCGGTAGTGGTAGGGGCAGGCGTGGCTGATCATCCATTCGTAGCCATCGATCATGTGCAACTCGCCATGCCGGCAGGCGGGGAGGAATCGGCGCGCCATTTCTATCGTGACCTGCTGGAGATGAACGAATTGCCCAAGCCGGTCGAACTGGCGAAGCGCGGGGGATGTTGGTTTGCGAGCGGCCCCGTTCAAATTCATCTTGGAGTCGAAGTCGAATTCCGTCCGGCGAGAAAAGCTCATCCGGCATTGCGCTGCGCGAACTATGAAGGCATCAGGGCACGCTTGCGCGCGGCCGGCGTTCCCGTTCAGGACGACGAAAATATTCCCGGAATGCAGCGCTGCCACATTTCCGATCCGTTTGGAAATCGAATCGAGTTGATCCACGCGTAGGTTTACGGCCTTCCAGTAAAATCGAACCTCTCATGCTCATTCTGGCTTCGGCTTCGCCCAGACGGCAGGAACTTCTGCGTAACGCCGGAATTTCGTTTGCGGTACAGCCGGCGAACATTGATGAGACGCCGATCGAGGGTGAGCCTCCACGCGATTGCGCGGAGCGGCTGGCGCGCGAGAAGGCGTTGACGGTTTGGAAGAGCCGTCCGCAGGATTTGGTGCTGGGCGCGGATACGATCGTGGTGGTTGGAAAGTCGATTCTCGGCAAGCCTGCGGATGCGGACGATGCTGCGCGCATGTTGCGAATGCTCTCGGGGCGGGAGCATCAGGTGATCACGGGGGTGTGCCTGGTCGGTCCAGTCCTTTCTGACGAGAATGCGGCTGCGGCTCAGCCCGATGGAAAATCCCCACTTCTGGCAAATGCGGCCAGAAGTGGGGCACCCTCGAGTGTCAGGCTCGCGGAGAGCGTGCGAGTGGCGTCGGAAACTACGGTCGTGACGTTTGACCAATTGTCGGAGAAAGAGATCCGCGATTACGTTGCGACTGGCGAGCCGATGGACAAAGCGGGGGCCTATGCGATTCAGGGGATGGCTTCGCGGTGGATCCCGCGGATCGAGGGCGACTACAGCAACGTGGTGGGACTGCCGGTGGCGCTGGTATACCGGATGCTGCGGGAACGATGACGACGGTGAATCGCAGGAAGGGATTGTGAAGATACAGCCTGGAACGTCGAGGTTAGGACTTCTTTTCTTCGGTTTTGGTTGTTTCTTCCTTCTTTTCTTCGCCCTCTTTCATCGACGCCTTGAAGTTGCGGATGCCCTCGCCCAGGCCCTTGCCGAGTGACGCGAACTTGGCGGGGCCGAAGAGGAGCAGCGCGATGGCCACAATGAAGAGGATCTCAGTGAGACCGATTTTGCCTTCCATGGGGAACCTCCTCAGACTGTGGCAGAGCGTATCCGGAGGGATTACTTCGCCTGCAAAAATTCTAGGCTACCCGGTGCACAGAGTCAAAGAAGCCGCATCTTAAGCGCCAAGGGCCGCGGCTCACGGATCGCGAGGCCGGAAGTCTATTGCAGGAATGCGGCTGCTTTTTCGAGGTGTGCTCATCATGAGGAATCTTCGTGCTCTCACTCTTGCGCTCTACCTTCTTTCCAGTTCTTTCGGTCTTGGACGCGGCGGATTGCAGCTGTGGGCGCAGAACTCGACGGTGTCGTCCGGCGAGCAACGCAAGACCAGCGAGCCATACAGAGGAGATCTGTCGATTTTCGATTCTCCGGGGCGCGACGAGCGGCTGCAGATCAACCGGGTGATGGATATTCTTGGGATTACCAGCGGCAAAGCCGCGGCCGATATTGGAGCGGGTTCCGGATGGTTCACGGTGCGAGCGGCGAAGCGCGTCGGCGGTTCGGGGATGATCTACGCCGTCGATATCAATGCGGAGGCGATCCACTACATCGAAGACCGGGCGCGGAAAGAGCAGTTGCAGAATGTGAAAACGATTCTCAGCACACCCGACGACCCGCGTATCCCGCCGAATTCGGTGGATGCGGTCTTAATGCTGAAGACGTATCACGAAGTGGCGCATCCAGTGGAGTTGCTGCGGAACCTGCGTCCGGCGCTGAAACCCGGCGCGAAAATTGGCGTCATCGACCGGAATGGAAACGGCGAGGATCACGGAGTCGGGAGCGAGGTTGTGATTCGCGAGGCGAAAGAGGCGGGATACCAGCTCCTCGATCATTATGACTTTGTGAAAGCCGACAAAATGGATTACTTCCTGGTGTTCACGGCAGCAGAGTGACTTCTTCCACCACTGACCATGTGGTGCGAGTCAGATCGGCGAACAACGGAAGATCGGCATCGGAGGCCGCGCCTTGCGGGCTGGCCCAGGCTGCTTCCATCGCGTCCCAATCATCGAAATAAAGTTCGACGATCGCGTCCCATCCGGGATTTCGCTTGGGATCGGGCAGGACGTGATTTTGTTTGTAGGCCCGCAGGCCGGGGAGATTCTTTACCAGCGGAGCGTGAACTTCTTGCAGATGATGGCGGAACTGCGATGGAGTCAAGTCCGGGCGACGGTATACGACCACCATAAATTTCAGCATGGTTCTCACGCTCCTTCCGCGGCCCAAAACCCCGGGCCGACGGACAGCCGAGGCGGCTGTCCCGACACGAGTTGGATCAGCTCATGCGGTCTCGATCATCCCGGCTAAGAGCAGCGCGCGGCGGGGTAGTTCCGAAATCAGAATGTTCTCGTGAACCGCGTGGGCACCCTCGCCGACACCCCCCAGACCGTCGAGCGTGGGGATGCCGATGCCGGCGGTGAAATTGCCGTCGGAACCACCGCCGACGGCGGCTTCGTCAAGCTTCCAAGCGATATGATCGGCGATTGTCTGCGCTTTCTTGTAAAGCGCGGCGACGCCTGCGGTGCGCTCCATGGGCATGCGGTTGATGCCGCCCTCGATAGTGAGCTTGCAATGTTTGTCGAACGGTTTCAAAGAACGCATCTTGCGATCGAGTGCGGCGGCTTGTTTCGCCTGCTTGATGCGGACATCGATCTCAACGACTGCTTCGGCGGCGACGACATTGGTGCGCGTTCCGCCGCGAATTACGCCGGGATTTAGCGTGAGGCCTTGCTTCAAGTTATTGAACTTCGAGACCGCCGTGATCTGGCGCGCTAATTCGAGGATGGCGCTATGTCCTTTGCCGGGATCGAGTCCGGCATGGGCCGCGACACCTTTCACTGTAAGCGTGTAATCGCCGACGCCCTTCCGGGCAGTCTTGACGGCTCCGCGCAAACCTGCAGCAGGCTCGAGGACGAGCACGCCAGCGGATTCGCGGGCCAGCGCCTCGGTGATCTTGCGGGAGGAGCTGCTGCCGACCTCTTCGTCGGAGACAAGAAAAACTGTGACCGGCCTCGGCAATCCCTTGTGCCAGGTTTGGAGAGCCTCGATCGCAAAGAGCATCAGCGCGATGCCGGATTTCATGTCGAGCACGCCGGGGCCGTGCAGCCGGCCGTCGGCGAGTCTGCAGGGCATGTTGGCGAGAGTGCCCAGAGGATAGACAGTATCGAAGTGTCCGAGCAGCAGGACCGGCTTGGCGTCGTCGTGTCCCGGAAAGTCGATCTGCAGATTGTCGGCGAAATCTCCAGTGCGGTGGAAGTGCGCCCGCCCGCCGAGAGCTTCAAAGATGCCAGCGAGGAACGCGCCCATGCGGTCTCCGGCTGCTTTGTTGTCGCTGGGGGATTCAATCTCGACGAACTCGCGGATGGTTTGCACGATCGCGTCACGGCGATCTTCGAAGTAGTGGAGGCGTTCGGACCACAATGTGGAGGCAGGATCCGCGGTCCGCGCTGGTTTCTTTTTTGACATGATCCCTCTAGCAAAATCCCCACTTCTGGCAACTTCGGCCAGAAGTGGGGCACCCGCCGTACAGTATAATCTTCAAGCCGTTTGAGACGAACCATGACTGAGAGCAGCCCTGTGCCGGAATCTTCGCCGAACGAGACGAAGGCCGCGCTCGATATCCACGATATTCTGAAGATCCTGCCGCACCGGTATCCGTTTCTGCTGATCGACCGCGTGCTCGAATTGAAGCGCAAGGAGCGGATCGTGGCCATCAAGAACGTCACGATCAATGAGCCTTTCTTTAACGGGCATTTTCCCGGGCTGCCGATTATGCCGGGAGTGCTGATCGTGGAGGCGATTGCGCAGGCCGGCGGCGCGCTGTTGCTGACCGAAGTGCAAGATCGCAGCGACAAGGTGATGGTTTTCACCGGAATTGAGCGCGCCAAGTTTCGGCGTCCAGTGAGCCCTGGTGACCAGTTGCGGCTCGAAGTCGAATTGAGGGGCTGGCGCGAAGTTCCGGGCATGACGGCAGCAAAGATGCAGGGCTACGCGTTTGTCGGCGGCAAGAAGGTGGCCGAAGCGATCGTGTCGTGCCAGCTGATCGACAGTTCGCGCGGGCGCGGGTCGAATGGCGGCGGCAACGGCGATGCCGAATCCTGATCGACCTACGAGAGCTTCCGACGCCGAAACTCTTTCACCACAGAGGACACAAACGGCCACAGACGGAACTCCTTTTGAGCTTCTGATGCTTTGCGTCGCCTCTCACTGACCATGAACGTACATCCCACGGCTATTGTCGATCCCGGTGCTAAGGTTCCTGCTTCGTGCAAAGTTGGTCCGTATTGCGTGATTGGGGCAGACGTCGAGTTGGGCGAGGATTGCCGGCTCCTCTCGCATGTGGCGATCGAGGGACCGACCAAGATCGGATGCGACAATGCATTTTTTCCGTTCGCCGCGATCGGGATGGCGCCGCAGGACGTCACTTATAAGGGTGAGCCGACGCGGCTGGAGATTGGCGACCACAACGAGATCCGCGAGTGCGTGACCATCAATCGGGGGACGGTCAAAGGAGGAGGGCTCACCAAGGTTGGGAAGCCACCTGCTGATCATGGCTTATACGCACATCGGACACGACTGCGTGATCGGGGATCACGCCATGCTGGTGAATGGGGCAACGTTGGGCGGTCACGTGACTGTCGAGGAATACGCGGTGGTGGGAGCGCTGTGCCCGGTTCATCAGTTCGTGCGGATCGGGGCGCATTCATATATCGGCGGGGGGACAACGATTACGCAGGATGTGCTGCCGTTCTCGATGACATCGGCTGCGCGCGAGACGCACGCTTACCTGATGAATAAAGTTGGATTGCAGCGGCGCGGATTTACGAAGGAACGGATCGCGAAGATTCATCACGCCTACAAGATTCTGCTGGCGTCGAAGATGAACACATCGCAAGCGCTGGAGAAGCTGAAGTCGGAATCGGATCGCGGCGAGGACGTGGAGATGCTGATCCGGTTTATCGAGAGTTCGGAACGCGGGGTGATTAAGTAAGTTGGCTTGGCTGGTCTGAACAGTGTGATTGGAATCATTGTGGTGAATTGGCGAGTCTCCTAGAATTTTCTGCCAGCGGGTTCTCCCATGTCTCCCGACCTTGGGCGGCCTCCAGTCCGGTTATCCATTGAACAGCCATGGTTTGCGGCACTATCCCTACAACAACGGGCGCTAATCGCCCTGGTGGTCGGAACCTTTATCTTCCTAAGCGGTGGCGTGCTCGATTGGTTTGTGACGCATCGCTACGTCCCTCGAATCTCGTTAATGTTGGGAGGAGCCGCTGTCGCACTCGCGGTTGGCTTGCTGCTCTTCCAGATTCTCACCGACATTCACGAACGCTATCAGGCGATGGTGCAGCAACTGGAGCGGGTTGTCGAATTGAACCACCACATCCGGAATGCTCTGCAGATCATCGCCTACTACAACGTGCCCGAGCGCACCGATCGAGCCATTCATCAAGTGAACGCCGAGATCGTTCGGATCGAGTCGGTGTTGCGCGAGGTCTCTGCCGCCCTGGGAGAAGGAAGGCGCGCAAATTCGCAGCGTCACGACTGAAGCCGGTCTCCGGGGGCGTCCAGAAGCGAACAAGGGTTTGCGGAAATGGACAGCGGAGGTTGTCGTCCGCCTCGAACTTCTATTGGCAGGAAAGATGGTTGAGGGCACCACGGCTCGTGGATTTATGGCCGGTAAGTTGCTCATTGCCGTAACTGAGAAGCGATCCCGGGAGGCTTGTCATGGCGCACTTTGAGAGGGTTCGTGATGTGATTTCCGGCCCGTTTAGTCCCGAGGTCATCCGGCAGCGGACTGCGGCGGGATGGCAACTGGTGTCGATCGAGTGGCGGCGCGAACTGCCGGAATCGGAGGCTCCCACCGAGGGCGCATTCAACGAGGACATCCCCTATGGCCTGCGCATCTCGGAGGACTGCCAGCGTTTGGAGATCGATCCCTTCGAAAACAAGACGCTGATGCTGATGATGGAGCTGCTGGTGCAGGACTTCCCATATTCCAGCATCGTCAGCGACTTGAATGAGAAAGGCCTGCGCATGCGGGACGGCCGGCCTTGGACGCGCATAGCGGTCTTTAATATGACGCCGCGACTCATCGAGGTCGGGCCGCGCCTGTTCTCAACCGAAGAGTGGCACCGGATACGACAAAAGTTCTCTGCGCCAAGAGGGAACCAGGTTCCGAAATAGCTCCAAGCTACGTGGAGGTGGGTCATCACTCTCCCACTGAAGACTAAAATGCTGCACAATGGCGGCATGACTTCCGTTCGGCGTACTCTGAACATATGTCTTCTGTTTAGCCTTGTCTCGGTTTTCCATCCAGTCCTTGGACAGACCCCGGCGGCGGCGCACGCCGAACGGCCAGCGCCTCCGACGCGAGATCCTAAAACTCCTGGTTATGTTGAGGCTAAGGAATTGCCGGATGGGGCGATTCCTCCCGCGAATGCGGACGGAAATTTCGTCATCGGGCCAACTCACAACCCAGCTCCCGAGATGTCCGCGCATGACGGTGTGCCCAAGGGCACGGTGATTGAGTTCACGATGAACTCGGCGGATAGCAAGATCTATCCGGGCATTGCGCGGGATGCGGGTACTTTTGGAACGCCCGATCCGGCGGACCCCGCAAAACTCATCGTAACGACGAGCCATCCGGCGCCGTATACGCGGAAGGTGACTGTCTACGTTCCGAAGCAATACGCTGCGGGGAGCGTTGCGCCTTTCATTGTCGGGGCGGACGGTCCGGACCAGTTGCTCTTCACGGCTCTGGATGGCCTGATCGCGTTGCATAAGGTCCCGGCGATGATTGCGATTTCGATCGGCAACGGGAGCGGCGACGCGCAGGGGAGCGAACGCGGTCTGGAGTACGACACGATGTCGGGAGTGTATGCGGAGTTTGTGGAGAAGGAAGTATTGCCGCGAGTCGAAGCTGAAGCTCACGTAAAACTCACGAAAGACCCGGAAGGCCGGGCGACCATGGGCGGCAGCTCGGGAGGATCGTGCGCGCTGATCATGGCCTGGTACCACCCTGAGCTGTATCACCGGGTGCTTACGTATTCGGGAACATTCATCAACCAGCAGTGGCCTTCGAATCCGCAGACGCCGCATGGCGCGTGGGAGTTTCACGAGCATCTCATCCCTGACAGCCCGGTGAAGCCGATCCGACTCTGGATGGAAGTTGGGGACCGGGACCTGTTCAATCCGAACGCGATGCGCGACGGCATGCACGACTGGGTTCTGGCGAACGAACTGATGGCGAAAGTGCTGGCGGCGAAGGGATATCACTATCAATTTGTATTCGCGCGCAATGCCGGACACGTGGACCGCGCGGTGCGGCAACAGACGCTGCCCGAGGCGCTGGAGTATGTGTGGCAGGGATATGGGGATTCGGCGGGAAAGAAGTGAGGTAAGAGTTGAGGCGCGTCAGTGTTCGCAGCGCCGACAGCGACATTCCTTCCTCGACATCCAATGCTAGACTGACTCCGCGCCGGTCTATCGGCGCCTTATTCCATGGCCTCTCAGAAAGAAAAGCTCGGACTCATCGCGGGGAACGGCAAGTTTCCGTTCCTCGTGCTGGATGCGGCGCGGGCACAGGGATATGACGTTGTCGTGGCCGCGATCAAGGAAGAAACTTTTCCGGAGATCAGCGAGCGCGGCGCGGCAGCGGTTCATTGGCTGTCTCTGGGCGAGTTATCGAAGCTGATTGAGACCTTTCAGCGCGAGGGCGTGCGGCGCGCGGTCATGGCGGGACAGGTCCGGCACAAGCAGATTTTTTCGAGCATCCGGCCGGACTGGCGGCTGGCCAAGCTGCTGCTTTCGCTGACGACGCGCAATACAGATTCGCTCCTAGGCGCGGTGGCGAAAGTGCTGGCAGATGAAGGCATTACGCTCGAGAATTCAACTTCTCTGCTTGAACCGCTGTTGGTCAAGGCGGGCGTCCTGACCGCGCGCGGGCCCAGCGATGCCGAGCGCAAGAATATCGAGTACGGACGCGGCGTGGCGCGGCAGCTGGCGCAGCATGATATCGGGCAGACCGTGGTGATCGCCGAATCGGCGTGTGTTGCAGTCGAGGCGATGGAGGGTACCGACGCGACAATCGAGCGCGCGGGACAGATCATGCGATCGCTGCACGGAGATGCCTCCACGCTCGACCGGGCGTTAACCGTGGTTAAGATCGCCAAGCCGAACCAGGATATGAGGTTTGATGTGCCGGTCATTGGAGTGAAGACAATTGAAGTGATGCAAGCGGCAGGCGCGACGTGCCTGGCGGTGGATGCCGGGAAGTGTTTGCTGCTGGATGGACAGAAAATCATTGACGCTGCGAATGTGGCCGGGATCGCAATCGCGGCAGAGGCGGAAGTAAGACGAATGACCAAGAAGTCGGCGACCATTTCCGAAGGTGCTCGCATCGCTGACCAGTTGCGGCGCGCGTTTGATGGGAGTGCGTGGCACGGGCCATCCGTGCTCGAACTGCTCGAGGATGTTGACGCGGCTACGGCTGCGGCCAGACCCATTGCGGATGCACACAGCATTTGGGAACTGGTGATGCACATTGCGGTTTGGGATCAGGTGGCGATGGTCCGGCTCGAAGGAAAGAAATGTCAGCCGACAGGGACGGATAATTTCCCTTTGGTTTCCAAGGTGACGGAATCCGGCGTGGCGCAGGGCCGTCGCAGAAGCGAAACGGACCCACGACAAGCTTGTCAAAACCGTGGCGGCGCTGCCGGATTCGCGGCTGCAGGAGCGGGTTCCGGGAAAGCGGTACGACTTCTATCACATGCTGCATGGGATCGCGCAGCATGAGCTTTATCACGCCGGGCAGATTGCGATTTTGAAGAAAGCGGCTACCCTCAGCGGCTGAAGCCCGCCATTTATTTTGCGCGTTACGCGGCGCTGAAGCGCCACTCTTCCACGGTTGTGCAAGGGCTTCGGGACGACGCAAGTTTTCGGCGCTTGTCGTGCGCGATTGTTTGGCGAAATCCTCCGTGCGATTTCTGGCTCACCACTTCTTGAAGATTACCGCAACGGCCGCGACGATCAGGGCGAAACCGGCCAGGTAGTTCCAGCGCAGGGGCTGCTTCAGATAAAGCACCGAGAATGCGGCGAAGACGGTGAGGGTGATGACTTCCTGGATGGTTTTGAGTTGTGCCGCGGTGAACTCGTAGGAGCCGATGCGGTTCGCCGGCACCTGGAAGCAGTATTCGAAGAAGGCAATCAGCCAGCTCACAACAATCACCTTGTAGAGCGGAACCTCGCGGTATTTCAAGTGTCCGTACCAGGCGAAGGTCATGAAGATGTTGGAGATGGTCAGCAGCGCGATCGTCCGCATGCGGGCTGTCCGTCCTTTCTTGGTGCAAAGTGGCCGCGGCGCCGATGCACTGGGAGGGCGGGCAACGCGCGTGCGGTAATCCTGATGCTCTTTCCTGCGATTGCGTTTACAATTTCTTTCCGGCAACCAGCCAGCGAGAATTCTTCCTGCCTGCAAAAAATCCGATTTCCGTCGCGGTGGTGGGCGTGGGCGTATTCGGACGCAACCATGCCCGAGTTTACAAGGAACTCGAACTGCAAGGAGAACCGGTGCGGTTGCTGGGCGTGGTCGATCCCGACTTGAACCGCGCCGACGCCGTGGCTCGCGAGTTTGGATGCAAGGCGTTTGGCTCGGTGCCGCAGATGCTGACGACCCATAGCGAGCTGCAGGCGGCGTCGGTGGCCGCTCCAACCATGCATCATCTTTCTGTGGCCCGGGATTTGATGAAGGCCGGCGTCGATGTGCTGATCGAGAAGCCGGTGGCAGCGACGCTGGACGAGGCGGACGAACTGGTTGCGCTGGCGGCCAAGCATAAGCGCATCGCCCAAGTTGGGCATCTGGAGCGCTTCAATCCGGCAGTGCGGGCGACGCTGCCTCTGCTGACGCATCCGATGTTCTTCGAGGTACACCGGCTGAGCGTGTTTACGCCGCGATCGCTCGACGTGGATGTCGTGCTTGACCTGATGATTCACGATCTCGACATCGTGCTAGCGTTTTCGAAATCGCCGGTCAAGGAAGTTCGGGCGGTCGGATTGCCGATTTTGTCGGGGAAAGTGGACATTGCAAACGTGCGGCTGGAGCTGGAATCGGGCTGCGTCGCGAACTTTACGGCCAGCCGGGTTTCGACCGAGCGCGTGCGCAAGCTGCGATTCTTCCAGCCGAGGCAGTATGTTTCCCTCGATTACGGGCGACAGGAAGTCCTGGTCTTTACGGTCGGGGACGACGGGGCTGCCAATATTCCCACCGTCAATCCGGAGATCGGGGTGAGCAAGCCTCCGGTGGCTTCCGAGGAACCTCTTCATGCCGAGCTGCGATCCTTTCTTTCCGCGGTGCGCGATCGCTCGACGCCCCTGGTGCCGCTGGAAGATGGACGGCGCGCTCTGGCTCTTGCGCTGGAGATCGTGGCGGCGATCCGCGAGCATGGGAAGAAAGTTGATCTCGCCGGGATTGCGAGAAAGAAGCACTGAGCGTTTCTGCATAGGACCAGCAGCCGGGTTTCGCCCGGCGTGCAGCCGAGGGCGGCTGTCCCCACATTAGATCTCTCGCCACATCCCCTGATTTCGCAGACATCTAAGACATCCGCGGTTTGTTTACATATGTTTACACACCGAAGTCGTAGTTCGATTGAGGAGGAGCGGAATCTGTCGAAAGATGCGAAAATAAGGGTAATCAGCTTTTAGAGCACCGCGCGCCGATTGCATTTCTTCCTCGAAGGCCGGATGCAACGCCGTGAGTGTATTTCGTTTCTAACGACAGGCGGAACCAGCGAAACCAGCGCATGCCGATCACGCAAATTCCATTCCAGGATCCTGTCGCTCCGCCTGAGAAAAACCAGCCCGAGCAGCTCGGCCTGTACGATACCAATGATTGGGAAACTGCCTATCGCGAGCTGGACTCGCGCGTGCCGCACCTGCTCATTCAGTTGCAGGACGATCTTGAGCGCTCGCGCTGGCGAGAGGCGGTGTGGCTCTCGATCATCGCGCACTTGCTGCTGTTCATCGTGCTGTGGAACTTGCCGCTGATTGAGAAGTATGTGGGATGGCGTACGGCGGTGGTCGTGCCGGTGAACGCGAATCACGATAAAGATGTGACGTTCCTGGCGCTGCCTCCGGACTTGCAAAAGCCGGCCCACAGACCGAACACGAATGTGATGTCGGATAAGGACCGTGTGGCGACTTCGCGGCATCCTGAGCTGGATCCGAAGGAATTGCGAAAGATTCTGGCGACTCCGCCACCGGGCGCTCCGGGACCGAGCGGGCCGCGCGCGCCGCAATCGGCCGCGCCACAGGCCATGGCGAACCAGGCACCGCCTCAGCAACAACCGCAGCAGTCGGCGCCGCGTCCGCAGTTCGACAGCAATCAAACGGCGCAACTGCAAATGCCGGCTCACCCGGACAACAGTTTCAGCAAGTACACGGAAGGAATGAGCGCGGGGTCCGCGATCCAACAGGCCACACAAGCGGCAGCCGCGAGCCGAGCTGGCGGTGGTGGGCAACAGGGCGATTTCGGCCTGGGCACGGGAGCGCACGGGCGGCAACAGGGCGCGCTCGACATTTTGAGCGACACGCAGGGCGTGGACTTCGGCCCGTACTTGCAGAGAATTTTGCAGGACGTACGAGAGAACTGGTATCACCTGATTCCGGAATCCGCAGAGATGAAAAAAGGCAAACTCGCGATTGAGTTTGCCATTACGAAAGACGGCAAGGTCGCGGATATGCGTCTGATCGCGAGTTCAGGAGACGTTGCTCTGGATCGTCCGGCGTGGGGCAGCATCACCGCTTCGAATCCATTTCCGCCGCTGCCGAGCGACTTTACTGGGCCTTTTCTCGCTCTGCGTTTCAGGTTCTACTACAATCCTGACAAAGCCGACCTGCAATAATCCCGTCGCTTCCGCGCACAGAATCGTTTTCTTCCTAACTTAGTCAAATCGTTGGTAGCCAGGGCGCGGGAAATTCGCGTTGCGTTCTCGCGGGAAGAGAGCTTCTTTGAAGAAGATGCCAGTGCTGTTCGTCGGGCATGGATCGCCGATGAACGCGATCGAACACAATGCGTTCACCAAAGCGTTGAGCGGCTTGAGCGCGGGGTTGCCCAGGCCGAAGGCGGTGTGCGTGGTTTCGGCGCATTGGGTGACGCAAGGATCTCACGTGCTGACGTCCGCGCATCCAAAGACGATCCATGATTTCTACGGGTTTCCGCGGGAACTCTACGAAGTGCAGTATCCGGCGCCGGGAGCGCCGGTGGAAGCCGGAAAAGTGGCGAGCAATCCGGAAGTTGTGCCGGATGAAAAATGGGGGCTCGATCACGGCTCGTGGAGCGTGCTGCGGCATATGTATCCGAAGGCAGACGTGCCAGCGTTTCAGTTGAGTCTGGACGAGCGCCGCAGTTTCAAAGAGCATCTTGAACTCGGACGGGAGATTCAGTCGTTACGCGAACGCGGAGTCCTGATTCTCGGAAGTGGCAACATTGTGCACAACCTTAGGCGAATCGCATGGGATGAGCCGCATGGAGCGTATGACTGGGCCGTGGAATTCGACGCCAAGGTCAAGGCTGCGGTGGACGCTCATGATGTAAGCGCATTGGCCGCGCCGCAGAAGTGGGGAGAGACGCTGCTGGCGACGGCGCATCCGACAGTCGAGCACTACCTGCCGCTGCTGTATTGCATGGGAAGCACCGACGAGCAAGACTCGGTTTCCTACCCGTATGAAGGGTTTGATTTTGGCAGTGTCTCGATGCGGGCAATTCTGTTCGGTGCGAACGAGGGCTAAAATCGCCCGAGGTCGCACCGTTTCGAAATCCAATACACCTTAATTACCAGACTCGGCAGCGGTTCTCGTTCACCATCGGAGAACCCGCTTTGCAGTGGAATGCTTCCTGAAACTCCGGCATGTTTGAGACCACGCCGTTGGTGCGATATTTTTCCGGGGAGTGCGGATCGACGGTGGCGCGCAGACGTTTGGTTTCGTCACGGGTTTCGCCGCACCAGCTCTGGCCATAGCCGACGAAGAAGCGCTGGTCGGGCGTCAGGCCGTCGATCGGTTCCAGGTTCTGACCTTTGGTGTCCTGCTTCCACGCCATGTAGGCCAGAATTAATCCGCCTAAGTCTGCAACGTCCTCGCCCAGAGTCAACTTTCCGTTGATCTTGATGTCGTCGATGATCGTGTAGGTCGAATACTGGCTCGATATGCAATCGGCACGCTTCTGAAATTCCTTGGCGTCGATATCAGTCCACCAATCACGCAGGTTGCCTTGCGCGTCGAACTGGCGGCCCTCGTCGTCGAAGCCGTGGGTAAGTTCGTGGCCGATCGTGCCGCCGGTGTCGCCATAGTTGGGAGCAGCGTCGGACGTGGGATCGAATGCCGGTGGCTGCAAAACGCCAGCAGGGAAATTGATGTCGTTCATCTGCGGATTGTAGTAGGCGTTCACTGTGGGAGGAGTCATGTCCCACTCGCCGTGGTCGACTGGCTTGCCGATTTTCGCCAGCTGGCGGTCGAATTCAAATTTGCGGGAACGTTCCACGTTGCCGAGTTCATCACCGCGAATGATTTCAAGCTTGCTGTAGTCGCGCCATTTGTCGGGATAGCCAATCTTGTTGGCCATGCCGTGCAGCTTGATGAGCGCCTGTTGCTTGGTCGCGGCCGACATCCACGGCAGGCCGTCGATATCCTGCTGCATCGCGGTCTCGATCTCTTTGACCATTTTCAGTGCCTGTTGCTTGGCCTCCGGGCTGAAGTATTTTTCGACGTAGGCCTGGCCGAGAGCTTCGCCGAGATAGTCGTCCACATCTTCGGTGCAACGCTTCCAGCGCGGCTTGAGTTCTTGCTGTCCGCGTAGTGTCTTTCCAAAGAAAGCGAAATTCTCGTTGAGGAAGGGCGCAGAGAGATGAGCTGCGTCGGCATGCACCAAATGCCACCGGAGATAGACTTTCCAGTCCGCCAGACTTTCCTTGTTGAGTTCCTCGTTCAGCGCTTTGAAGAAGCCGGGCGACGAGACATTGAGAGACGCCAGCGAGGGCACGCCGACCTTGGCGAAATAAACCTGCCAGTGAAACTCGGGAGACATCTTCTCCAGTTCGGCGCTGGCCATCTTATGGTCGAGCGCTTTCGGATCGCGGCGCTCCACCCGAGTCATCGAACCCTTGGCCAGGGCAGTTTCGATGCGCATCACGGTTTGCGCTTCCGCCGCAGCCGCATCGGGCTTGTCCCCGAGGAGTTCGAACATTTTCTGCACGTGGGCGAGATAGGCTTTGCGCAGCTCCTGTGATTTCGCGTCGTCTTTGGTGTAGTAGTCGCGGTCGGGAAGTCCGAGGCCGCCTTGATCGGCGTCGGCGATGACCTGGCTGGCATCGCGGAAATCCTGAATCGAGTCGAAGCGGAAAAGAACGTTGTCATCGATCATGGCCGCGGCCGCGTCCGCGAGCTCGGCCTTCGAGTTGATCTTGGCAATGCGTTCCAAGTCTGCGCTGAGCGGTTGCGCTCCCTTGGCGTCGATCGCTTTTTCGTCGGTGCAGGAGGCGTAGTAGTCGCCAATCTTCTGCGTGACCGCGTTGCGGTTTGGATCGGGTGCCGACGCCGCATCCAGGATGGCGCGGAGCTGGGTGAGATTCTCGTCTTGCATCTTCGAGTAGGTGTCCCATGACGACTGGTCGGGCGGGATCGGATTGTTCCTGATCCAGCCTCCGCAGGAATAGGCGAAGAAATCCGCGCAGGGGTCGGCGCTGCGATCCATCGAGGTGACGTCGAGCGCGGGCTCGTGCTTTGTGGCGGCTTGCTGGGCTTGGGCGAGGGTAAGAAGGAAGGTTATTGCAAGCGCAACGATGCAGAGACGGAGGATTGCCATGAAGTCCTCTTCGAGAATGATGATGAATCCGCGGAACCCCCACGAGTATAAGCCCTGAGGCGGGCTATACGCGTGGCACTGCGATTTGTTCCCAGGGCACTGAAGCGAGCCTGAGCCAGATCACCCTTTTCTCAGGTGGATCGAGCCATCTCCTGTGCGGATTGTCAGAAGGCTGCCGCCACCATTGAGCTTGCCGTGGATTTCGTTCTCGCGAATCTTCCCCTCCGTCGTGACCGGCATATCGAGGTCAATATGCCCATCGCTGGTGTGCAGGTCGACGTCGGCAGACAGGTCGGCTGGCAATTCCAGGGAGACGCTACCGTCGCCGGTTTCGAGTCTCCAATTACTGGCGAGCGAAGATCCGGTTGCAGCGTGCACGTCGACGTGTCCATCGCCGGTCTTGAGTTCGAGCTCGTCGAAGCGCCCGGCCGCCTGAATATGCCCGTCGCCGGTGGAGGCGTGCAGTTTGCCGTCGACGCCATCGAGATTCACGGAACCATCGCCGCTATGCAGAACCATGGTGCCTTTGAGTCCTGAGAGTTCGATCTTGCCGTCGCCAGTGCTCAGGTTGACGGCACCCTCCCGCGGCATCTGAATGATGATGTCCACGCGGTGCGAGCCCCATTCCACATTGAAATTGTGATGAGGGTAACGGACGTCAATTTCCACCGAATCGCCGCTCTGGTGTTCTTCTACGCGGATGCCGCCTTCGCCGATCTTGTAGCGGGTGGTAATTACTTTGGCTTCAATCGTGTTTTGGTCCCATGTAGTGACGTGGATATCGGCGTCGGAGGTTTCAACCCGCAGGTCGGGCTTGCCGTTCAGGCTATAAGTCTTGGACCATTCGTCGGCATAGGCCGGTATTACCGCAACCATAATGACCGCCATAATGAGCAGCCCCAGGCGTTTCATGGCAACTTGCTTCATACGATCCTCTTTTCTGCGATTCTCTTCCGACGATTTCTGACGAGCGAGCACACCGTGGCCCCAGCCTCTTAGACGTAGTTACGCGCGATCGGTGAGGCTGGTTCCGTTATTTTAGTTCTTTAGTTCTGCGGAGGTTCGACGTAGGCCATGCGGATCAGCGTTCGTTCGGAGAATGGCAGATAGAGCAAGGCGGCGCTGACGGCGAAGGCTGCTCCAAGGCCAATCTTCTGCATCAGGAGAAACGGCGCGATGGCCCACAACTGATCGAGGGCGAGCACGAACGGGAACAGTTTGCGGAACTTCTCGCCGAGGCGGCGATGATCGAAGCCAACTCCCGACATAAGGTAAAGACGCAGAGGAATGCCCACGCCCGCGGTAACCAGCACCGCACCCGCCAAGGTCATCGATCCCCACGGTGGCAGGAAGGAATCGGCGATGGTCTGAATCGCCTGCAAGCGGAAAAGAGCAGCCAGGTAAAAACACAGATACATGACCTGAATGAGGGCAAAGAGTCCGCGAGTGAGGCTGCGACGAGGAATTGGAACTTCGAGTTCGGGATGGATCGCGACTGAGGGGTGGGTAGGTGCGGGAGCTTGGCTGACGGACGGAGAAGGCTGGCTTGGGCTCTGCGGCGAGTCGCTTTGAACGGGTGCGATGAAGCGATATCCACGGCGGGCCAGCGTCTCTACATAGCGAGGACTGGAGGCCGAGTCTCCCAATGCCTCGCGGACTTTGTTGATCGCGGTGTTCAGGCTGTGGTCGAAATCGACGAATGTATCCGAGGGCCAAAGCTTCTGCTGCAGTTCTTCTCTCGTGACTACTTCGCCCGCGCGCTCCAGCAGCAGGGTGAGTACCTGAAAGGGCTGACCTTGCAGGCGCAGCTTCACTCCATTCTTGCGGAGTTCACCGGCGCTGAGGTCAAGTTCGAAAACGCCAAAGCGAGCGACTCTGCTGTGGTTTTGAGGCACGACGCCGTAGTTTAGCAGGTTGCCGGAGGGTGGCTGACGGCGACCTCTTTGCCGCGGATTCCGCGGATTCTAATTTGCGGCGCTTTATCCGTGATGGACGGTGTGCATCCGCCGCGATGGAGTGGCTTCATATTCCGCCGACGCCGCGTCCTACGGCGCTACAATGTCCGCGTGCCTGAAAGTTCTCCCCAGGACGATCGCAAGCGTCACCGGCACGCGGTCTACGCGTCAGAGACGACGGGCTTGCTGTTGATTGCCTTTCTGTTGCTGATCCTCACCTTGATTCGCTACTGGCACGAAATTCATTGGAGCTGGCGCTGAAGGTGGGCGCGGCGCATCGCGATCTCGCGGCCGCAGAGCCGACGCTGGTGGTCATCCTTGGTCCCACCGCGAGCGGAAAGACGGCGCTGTCTCTGACCCTCGCGAAGAGATTCGACGGCGAGATCGTCAACTGCGATTCGGTGGCGATGTACCGTGAGTTTGATATCGGCACGGCCAAGCCCAGCCCGAGCGAACGCGCTCAAGCCCCGCATCATCTTTTCGATTACGTTGAGCCGACACAGGATGTCACCGCCGGCGAGTACGCGCGGCAGGCCCGTGAGGTCTTAGAAGGAATCAAGCTTCGCCATCGATTGCCGATTGTGGTCGGCGGCACAGGACTATATCTGCGGGCGCTGCTCGAAGGTCTTTTCCCAGGCCCGCAGCGGTCGGAGGAATTAAGGGAGCGCTTGCGCGAGCGAGCTGCCGAGCAGTGGCTCCCAGTATCTCCACAGAATTCTCATTCGGCTTGACCGGGAGGCCGCTGGGAAGGTTCATGCCAACGACGCTCCAAAGCTGATCCGCGCGATTGAAGTGTGCCTGGCGTCGAAGGAGAAGATGTCCGAATTGTGGCAGCAGGGGCGCGATCCTCTGCGGGGTTTCCGAATTGTGCGGCTGGGACTTGATCCGGATCGGGCTGCGCTCTATGAGCGCATTAACCGGCGCGCCGTTCGAATGTTCGATGCTGGCCTTGTCGAGGAGACGAAAGTGTTGATCGACCGCTACGGAGCGAACGCGAGGCCGTTGGCATCTCTCGGCTACAGGCAGGCAACGCAACTTCTGCGTGGAGAAATTTCCCGCGAACAGGCGATCCAGGCTGCGCAACAGGGCCACCGGAATTACGCCAAGCGGCAGATGACCTGGTTCCGACGCGAGCCAGATGTGACCTGGCTCAAAGGCTTCGGGGACGATCAAACAGTTCAACAGGATGCTGTCGATCGAGTGCAGGCTTTTTCTCCACGGATTGACGCGGATGAGCGCTGACGAAAGCCCGTCTCTCGGGTAAAAGGCCGAACAAGAAATGGAATCTCCGGGTTGCCTTAAGCTAGCAGGACGCCGCCAGCCTGATCTTCTGCTATCGTTTCCCCATGCGAAAAATCCTGGGGTTCTTCCTGCTCGCAGCCTGTCTGGCCTCGCCTGCTTTCGCCAAGGATAAGCACCAGCGTTCAAGCCTGATTCGTGAGACCCGTGAAGGAGACAAGTGGGCGGAGAAGACGCTGCACAAATTGACGGTGGAAGAGAAGGTTGGGCAGGTCTTCATGATCTGGTGCCGCGCCAGCTTCCTCAACGTGGAAAGCCCCGAATACCTGCAATTGCGCGAGTCCATGGAGAAATACAACGTGGGATCGTTTGCGATGACGGTTCATGTGGATGGGCCGTTCCTACTGCGCAGCGAACCGTACGAGGCGGCCGAACTGCTTAATCGCTTGCAGAAGGATTCGAAGCTGCCCTTGCTCTTTGCGGCGGATTTTGAACGCGGCGTCGCGACCCGGTTGATGGGGACCACGAACTTTCCGCATGCGATGGCGTTTGGGGCGGACGGCAAGATGGAAGATGCCGAAAATTTCGGCCGCATCACCGCGCTGGAAGCGCGAGCCGTCGGTGTGCACTGGAATTTTTTCCCCGACGCGGATGTGAATTCAAATCCCGCAAATCCGATCATTAACACGCGCTCGTTCGGCGAGGATCCGAAACAGGTGGGCGATCTGGTGACGGCCTACATTAGAGGCGCGCACGAAGCCGGGATGATCACCACGGTCAAACACTTCCCTGGTCATGGCGATACCGCGACGGACTCGCATCTGGGGGTCGCCAGCGTCAACGTCGACAAGGCGCATCTGGAGTCGATTGAACTTCCTCCGTTTCGCCAGGCAATTGCCGCCGGGGTTGACTCGGTCATGGTGGCGCATGTCACCGTGCCGGCGCTCGACTCCGATCCCAATCACGTCGCCACGATTTCTCCCACGGTCGTCTCCGATCTACTGGAGAAGCAACTCGGGTTCAAGGGATTGATCGTGACCGATGCGCTCGACATGGCCGGGCTGACGCATCTTTTTGCCAACGACATTGGCCGTGCGGCAGTCGAGGCGTTCAAGGCGGGGAACGACTTGCTGCTGATTCCGGCCGATCTGGGGGCCTCGTATCAGGCCATGGTGAAGGCGGTCTCGTCGGGCGAGATCTCCCAGGCGCGTCTTGATCACTCCGTGCTTAAGATCCTGAAAATAAAGGCTTCTCTGGGCCTGGACAAGGCCCGCGCGGTAGATTTGAACGCGATTGCCAATTCTGTGGGCAGGCCGGAAAACCTTGCCTTTGGCCAGCAGGTCGCCGATTCCGCCATCACTCTGGTGCGGGATAACGGCAAGTTGCTGCCGCTGAAATCAAAGGGAACTCAGAAGGCAGGGCTTCCGTATACCACCAGGGAGGAGACGCACAACGAGGTGGTGGCTGTGCTCTTTTCCGACGATGTCCGCACGGATTCCGGCCGCGCTTTCGGACGGGAGTTTCATGCGAGGATTCCGGATTCGCGCGTGATTTATGTCGATCCGCGAATCGCCGGCGGCATGAGCGAGGAAGTTCTCAAGGCGGTCGACGAGGCCCAAACGGTAGTGGCTGCGGTTTACGTGATTCCTACGGCTGGCAAAGTCGGGAACTCGATGGCGATGGCCGACGCGACCGGGACCCTGTTGCAGCAGTTGCTCGATCGCGCGGCGGCAAAGACGGCGATCGTGGCGATGGGCAATCCGTATTTGGCGAGCAGTTTTCCGACGATCGAGAATTACATGTGTACTTTTTCGAACGCAACGGTTTCTGAGGTGGCTGCGGTCAAGGCGCTATTCGGGGAGATTCCGATTCGCGGTCATCTTCCGGTCACGATTCCGAATATCGCGGAGCGCGGCGCTGGACTTGATCGTCCCGCGCTCGTCGCCAAGAGAGGGTCTCCACATGGGCCAAACTAAATCTCAGTTTGTGAGTTGCTTGGTTGTGGGGCTGGCGTCGGTGTTGCTGCTGCCCGCCTGCAGCGTGAATGTGAAGAAGGAAACGAATGGCGAGGATAAGCAGGTCGATATCAATACGCCGATGGGGGGCATTCACGTAAGTAAGGGAGCCGATCCGCAGGATGTCGGGATCGCAATTTATCCCGGCGCCCGTTTGAAAGTGAAAGATTCGAGCGGCGATGACAAGAGCGCCAACGTGAATATTTCAGGATTCGGCTACGGATTGAAGGTGGTCGCGCTCGAATACGAGTCGAACGATTCCCCGGCCAAGGTGGTCGATTACTACAAGGACCAGCTCAAAAAGTACGGCAATGTCCTGGTGTGCCACACGACGCATCTGGACGTTGGCACGAACTTGAAGGATCACGACTCCGACTCGCACCAACTGGCTTGCGAAGGTACGACTGGCGTCAACATTGAATTGAAAGTGGGGACCAAAGAAAACCAGCATATCGTCGCCGTCGAGCCTGAGGGCAGCGGTTCCAGCTTCTCGCTGGTTTATGTCCGGACTCACGGCAAGGACGCCGATATTTAGGGCGCTTCGTCTCACGGAGGATTCCTATGTTTCGCTATGCAGCAATCGCATTTGTTTTGGCGGCGGGTTTGACTTTGCCCGCGGCCTCCCAGGACTCGAATTCGAAAAATAAGAGTTTCGATGTTCAGAGCTCGGTCGGCGACTTGCACGTCGGCGCCGACGCGGACGCGAAGAAGGTCGGCTTGCCGCTCTATCCAGGGGCGCAATTGAAGACCGAAGATGAAAACAAGGACCAGGCGAATTTCAGCGTCCTGACGGAAGCCTTCGGAATGAAGCTGGTGGTCGCCAACTATGTTTCGGCAGATGCTCCCGGCAAAATCGTCGACTTCTATCGAGACAAGTTGAAAAAGTACGGCAAGGTTCTGGAATGCCACTCTGAAAAGCGTGGCGGGAATGTCGATGTGGAGGCGGACGACAAGGATTCAAACAAGAGCAAAGAGCTCAAGTGCGATGAGAATTCGGGTCCGGTCACCGAACTGAAGGTCGGCACCGAGGACAACCAGCGCGTCGTGGCCGTCGAACCGGGCGATTCGAACAAAGGATCGAGCTTCGCATTGGTTTACGTGCATACCCAGGGGAAGAAAGGCGACATCTAGGACGATCTGCCGGATGGGGTGGCGAGAGGATCCTCCATCCCTGCTGTTCTTGCCTCAGCCCTGTACCCTGCGGTAACTTCAAACCAGCCCTTCTTGGTCTCATCTCTGAGCGACGATGGAACAACCCTGTTACAAATGCCGTCAGCTGGTGGAGGAAGGCAGGCCGTTCTGCCCGCATTGCGGGGCGCCGCAGATTCGAGTTTTGGTCGCTGAACCGGTGGCAGCCGTCGGAACGTTTGCCGGAGTCGCCGTTCCATCAGAATCCGCTGCGGAGCTTCCGGCCTCGCAGACCGTCCCCGTGCTGGCGTTGCCGATGCGGTGGTCGCAGGCGCTAAAGCCGTGCGGCCTCGCGGCGCTCGTGGCGTCTCTGCTGATGTCGCTGGGGCTGAATCCATTCGTGGCGATGATCAGCGTTGGATTTCTGGCCGTGGTGTTTCACCGGCAGGGCCGGCGCGAAATGGCGGTCAAACCCACCACGGGAGCGGCTCTGGGGGCGCTGGGCGGGCTGCTGTGGTTTGCGATATCCGCGATCCTGGAGGCTTCGGTCGTAGTCTTCATGCATAAGGGGCCGGAATTGCGCACAGAGATGATTGCGCGAGTCCAACAGGCCGCGACGCAAACGAGCGATCCACAGGTGCTGTCTATCCTCGAACGCTTCAAGACGCCCGGGGGGCTGGAATTCCTGATGCTGACGGGGATCTTCTTCGCATTCCTGGCAGCCGTCGTCTTATCGGGCCTGGGAGGCGCAATCGGAGCCGCCATCTTCAGCCGCCGCCGTTCCTGATCATTTCTCACACGCGAATCCACCCTTGCAGCGGTCTGCGCCTGCCGCGTATGATGCACCGTTTGCACTTTTCCCGATGAATAAGCCCACGCGCGGATCGTTGCTCGGGATCGAGCACCTCGAGACGAAGGAAATCCAGAGCCTGCTGAGCCTGGCGCGCCGGATGCATCCGCAGAAGACTCGTCCGCTGCTGCGCGGTAAGCGAATCGTGCTTCTGTTTTATGAGAGTTCCACGCGCACGCGAACCTCTTTTGAGTTCGCCGCGAAATCTCTGGGCGCGATGACCACGCTCGTGCAGTCGTCGGGATCGAGCATCGAAAAAGGGGAGTCGGTCCTCGATACGGGATACACGTTGCGCGCAGTGGGCGCCGACTGCATCGTCATGCGGCATCCTTCGGCGGGCGCGCCGCACCTGATGGCGAGCCATCTGGATATCCCCGTTATCAATGCCGGCGACGGGATGCACGAGCATCCTTCGCAGGCCTTGCTGGATGCGGTCACGATCCTGAAGCACAAGAAATCATTCAAGGGACTGCAGGCAACGATCATCGGCGACATTTTTCATAGCCGCGTGGCGCGGAGTGCCTGTCATCTCCTGACTCGATTCGGAGTCAAGCTAACGCTGTGCGGACCGCCGGAGTTCGTGCCCGACGTGGCTGCGACGCTGGCGCCTGGCCTGCGAGTGACGCGCCACATCGAAGATGCCTTACGCGGAACCGACGTAGTCATGCTGCTGCGCGTGCAAAAAGAGCGGCTGGCAGGACAAAAAATCAAACTGCAGGACTACATTGCGCGCTACCAGATGACGACCGCGCGGCTGAAGCTGGCGAAGCGCGATGCCATCGTCATGCACCCGGGGCCGATTATTCGGGGGCTGGAGTTGACGGCCGAGGTCGCCGACGGCCCGCAATCGGTTATCGTGGAAGAAGTTCACAACGGCGTGCCCACGCGCATGGCAATTCTGGCGCGGGCGTTAGGGAAGGCAAAATGAATCACATGTTTTGTCATCCTGAGCGGAACGAAGGCCCCCCGCATTTTCCTGATGCAAGGCAGAGGTGCATAGATCCTTCGCCCTGCAAAGCGCGTCCGCCTCAGGTTGATAAGGAGAGCAGTGTGGGTGAGGTCCGATGAGCGCTCAGGAACACAAGAGTCTGCTGATCAAGGGCGGGCACCTGATTGATCCGGCAGCGAAGATCAACGCGCCCATGGACGTCTTGCTGCGCGACGGACGCGTGGCGGAAGTCGCACTGCCGAATAAGATTCGTGGCGGCGCGGACGAAAAAATCGATGCCCGCGGATTGATTGTCGCCCCAGGATTCATCGACCTTCACGTTCACCTGCGCGAGCCGGGGCAGAGCTACAAGGAGACCATTGCCAGTGGCACGGCTGCGGCGGCTGCGGGCGGCTTCACTTCGGTCTGCACCATGCCGAATACGGCTCCGGTGGTCGATACCGCGGAGTGGGTCAGTTGGCTGCGCAATCCCGAGCGCGGAGCCGTCGTCAACGTCTTCCCCATCGCTGCCGCCACGCGTGGCAGTAAAGGTGGGACGCTGACGGATTTTGCCGCTCTGCAACGTGCTGGAGCGGTTGCGGTTACGGATGACGGCAAGCCCATTCTCGACGACGACGTGATGCGCATGGCGCTGCGGCTTGGGGCGGAGTTGAATTTCCCAGTCGTGCAGCACGCGGAAGACACACGCATGACGGAAAACTGTTCGATGCATGCAGGTCCAACGAGTTTTCGCCTCGGTCTCCGGGCCATGCCGGCTGCGGCCGAAGGAGCGATTGTCGATCGCGACGTCACGCTGGCGCAGCAGATTCGAGAATCGCGGCTGCACGTTGCGCATCTCTCGACTTCCGATGCGCTGAAAGCTGTACGCCGGGGCAAGCGTGCTAAGGCGCGCGTGACGTGCGAAGTGACCCCGCACCATTTTGCGTTGATCGACGAAAATGTCGGCGAATACGATACGAATTTCAAGATGAATCCGCCACTGCGCTCGGCTGGCGATCTGGAAGCGATCCTGGTTGCTTTGGCTGACGGGACAGTCGATGCGATCGCCACCGACCATGCGCCGCATGCCGCGCACGAAAAACAGGTCGAGTTCGAGCGGGCGTCTTTCGGCATCACGGGACTGGAAACGGCACTGGCACTGGCGATTACGAAGCTGCATCGAGAGCAGAAAATTCCATTAACGCGTATCGTTGAGCTCTTCACGTCAGGCCCGGCCAGAGTCTTCGATCTTCCGCATCGCGGCTCGCTGGCGAAGGGAGACTTCGCCGACGTGACGATCTTCGATCCCAAGAAGCGGTGGACGTTCGAAGCCGCGAAGTCGCGCTCCCTTTCGCACAACACTCCATTCGATGGCTGGCAGTTCACGGGAAAAGTCGCGGCCACGATCGTGGGCGGTCGAATCGTCCACCAGGCGGAATAAGCGACACCCGATAGCTACGCATATACTCCATACGACAACGGAGAGTCCATGATCGCTCGCGCTACTCGATTTATTCTTTTGGTTATTCTGCTGGTGACCGTCGCAGCGTCCGCGCAAACCAGCACCTCGGCTGCTCCTCCTGCAGGCAACCCAACCGCGATGGCGCAACCGTTTGATGTGAACGCGGCGGTCGAAGCCTATCTGGCCAAGATGCCTCCCGCAGAGCGCGCGCGATCGAACGCCTATTTCGAAGGCGGTTACTGGCTGATTTTGTGGGATTTTCTGTCGACAGCTTTCGTGATGTGGCTGCTGCTGCGCTTCCAGTGGTCGGCAAGCATGCGCAATCTGGCGGAGCGGATCACGCGCTTCCGGTCCCTGCAAACGGCGCTGTACTGGATTCAATTCATGATCGCCATGTCGGTCCTCACCTTCCCGATGACCATTTATGAAGGCTATTTCCGAGAGCACAAATATGGCCTGCTGAATCAAACGTTCGGACTGTGGATGCGCGATCAGTTCCTAGGATTGGGTGTCGGATTGGTTCTGGGAGCGATTCTCATGGTGCCGCTGTTTGGATTGGTGCGGCGGTTGGGCAAGAGCTGGTGGTTGTGGGGCGCGGCTTTGACGATCGTGTTTTTCGCCTTCGTCAGCCTGATCGCTCCGGTCTACATTTCGCCGCTCTTTAACGAATATAAGAAACTGGAAAACGCGAAGATCAAGGATCCGATTCTCAGTATGGCGCGGGCGAATGGAATTCCCGCCACCGATGTCTACGAATTCGACGCGTCGAAGCAATCGAATCGCGTTAGCGCCAATGTCAGCGGATTCGGGAGCACGCAGCGGATTTCGCTGAACGACAATCTGCTCAATCGTTGCACCCTTCCCGAGATCGAGACGACCATGGGACATGAGATGGGTCATTACGTTTTGAACCATGCCTACAAGGGGCTGGTCATGTTCGGGGTAGTGGTCGTAATCGGCTTCGCCTTCATGAATTGGGGGATCGCCTATGCTCTCGCGCGCTGGGGCGCGCGATGGGAGGTTCGCGGGATCACGGATGTGGCAGTGCTGCCTCTGGCGGTGATCGCTTTCTCTCTTTTCTTTTTTCTCATGACTCCGGTGACCAATACCATCACCCGCACCATGGAATTCGAGGCGGACATGTACGGACTGAACGCGGCCCGGCAACCGGACGGAGAGGCGAACGTCGATCTGATGCTGGGAGAGTATCGCAAGATGGATCCCGGTCCGGTCGAGGAATTCATCTTCTTCGATCATCCCAGCGGCCGCACGCGGATTACGGCCGCAATGCGCTGGAAGGCGGAGAATCTGGAGACCGCGTTGCCGGAGGAAGTGGCCAGACCGGTCTTCAATACTAAGTAATCGCAGGCTTGCACGGAAAAGGGCGGGATACGATTTCGCTCCTAAGCGGGTAGGATTCCCATCCTCTTGCCTGCGCTTTTGAGAACACCCAGAGCCTGTTCCAACTCCTCCTTCGTGTGGGTCGCGGTCATGATGGTGCGAATGCGCGCTTTGCCTTCGGGGACCGTGGGGAACGCGATGCCGGTGCCCAGCACGCCTTCTTTGAATAGCTCACGCGAGAAGTCCATGGTGAGCTTGCCGTCGCCGATGATGATGGGCGTAATCGGCGTTTCGCTGGCTGGAGTGGCCTTGCCGCCGATATCGAAGCCGAGCAAACCGAGTTCCTTCTTCCAGAAACGCGTATTCTCCCAGAGTTTCTCCATACGCTCGGGCTCGTTTTCAAGAACGTCGAAGGCGGCGATGCACGTGGCCGCCACCGATGGCGGATGCGACGTCGAAAACAGGAACGGTCGCGCGCGATGATAGAGAAAGTCGATCAGATCGCGCGTGCCACAGACGTATCCGCCGAGCGCGCCGATGGCTTTTGAAAGAGTTCCGACCTGGATATCAACGCGCCCGTGCATCCCGAAGTGGTCGATCGAGCCGCGGCCGTTGCGGCCGAGGACGCCGGAAGCATGTGCATCGTCGACCATCATGATCGCGCCGTATTTTTCAGCCAGATCGCAGAGTCCGGGCAGAGGGCCAATGTCGCCGTCCATGGAGAAGACCCCGTCGGTGATCAGGAGCTTCTTCCCGGCTTCGTTCTTGATGCTGGCCAATTGTTCTTCGGCGTGCGCGACATCCTTGTGGCGGAAGACGAGAATCTTGGCCTTCGAGAGGCGGGCTCCGTCAATGATGGAGGCGTGGTTGAGCGCGTCGGAGATGATGAAATCGTCTTTGCCCAGCACGGCAGAGACAGTTCCCGCATTGGCAGCGAATCCGGACTGAAACACAACGCAAGCTTCGACGTTCTTGAAGCGAGCGATCTTTTCCTCCAGCTCCATGTGGATCTTCATGGTTCCGGCGATGGTGCGAACCGCGCCGGACCCGACGCCGAACTTGCGAGTCGCCTCAAGCGCAGCCTCGCGCAGCTTGGGATGCGTAGTTAATCCCAGGTAATTGTTCGAGGCGAGGTTGATGACCCTCTTGCCATCGAAGGTGCAGACGGGCGCCTGCTCGTCGTCGAGCACGCGCAGCTTGAAATGCGTGCCCTTGGCCTTGAGTTCATCGAGTTGCTCGGTGAGGTAGGAAAGTGGATTCGTACGGGTCGCTGCGCTCATAAATGCCTCGAAAACTTCTATGCCGCGGATTTCGCGGATCAACGCAGATTAATACAAGTTCAGTCTAAGCCTTGCCGTGTCGTCCTGCGTTTGGCCTCCGCCAATTGCGGTGCAACAGAATTGCAAATGAATCCGTGTTCATCCGCGTGATCCGTGGCCAAGAAGATCGACTCAAAACACGATCGGGTTGCCGGTTAAGATGCTGGCGTCGCACAGTCGCTTCATGCTTTCGAAGAATTCCTTCTCGCCCTGGGTCAGGATGTCGCTCGATCCCAACACAAGATTCACTTCCC
Organism: uncultured Acidobacteriota bacterium; assembly: GCA_963700225.1. GTDB lineage: Bacteria > Acidobacteriota > Terriglobia > Terriglobales > Acidobacteriaceae > Sulfotelmatobacter. The sequence goes on along the minus strand of CAVOWU010000002.1, from coordinate 749,724 downwards.
GCAAAAGAGCTGGGGATTGTTTGATCGGAATCCAGTCGCCGGTGTGCGTGCCGTCATAGACGACCTTCTTCAGCAGGATGGAAAATTTCGGCCCGGGATCTCCCTGCAGGCCGCGCAGGAATTCGCGCACATGCTGCGCCCGCGTGATATTACCCAGAAATTCAGAAACCAGAATCCCTTCGTGCTCGCACGATTCCTGCACCCATTGGTCGTGGGCTTCCCATTCGTCTTCCGAAGGATCGCCGGTGAGCGACGGAGAACTAGATTCGTCCCACATGAACCGTTCGGGAAACGGATGCGGCTTTTTCGCGCGGCCATCGCGGATGCAGGTGCAGCGGACGTATGCGTCGAGACTCATGGTTCGAAGCCGATACAGGTTCCATTTCCCTGCGTGGTTACTGCTCCCAAACCATGAACCAGAGGGAGTACAGAGTTGCACAAAGGCCATGGCAGCGAAAGCGTCCGGCGAAGATCACTTTACGCCGTTGGGATATACCAGGATCTTGCTGGCTTCTCCGGTCTTCAACCGCTCCATCGCTTTGCCGAAATCTTTCATCGGGATGCGGTCGGTGATCACCGGATGCAGGTCCAGTTTGCCACTCTTCAGCAGCGCCGTCATCTGGTACCAGGTCTGGTACATGCGGCGTCCGTTGATGCCCTGGATCGTGATGCCTTTGAAGATGATGTCTTCGGAGAAATTCAGCGAGATCGGCTTCGAGGTCAGCCCGAGAAGAGAAATTCTGCCCCCGCGGCGCACGATATCGAAGGCGGTGCGGATCGAGTCGGGATGCCCGGCCATCTCGAGCACGACGTCGACTCCGAGACCGCCAGTTTTCTCCATGACGATTGCGTTCACGTCTTCTTTCGCCGGATTGAGCACGTAATCGGCTTGCATTTCGCGGGCGATGCGGGCGCGGTGCTCGTTGACTTCAATTGCAAACACCGATGTCGCTCCTACCGCTTTTGCCACGGCGATCGAGAATAAGCCAATGGGCCCGCAACCGGTGACGGCGACGGTTTTGGCAGCGATCTCTCCAGCCAGAACGGTGTGCACCGCATTCCCGAGCGGATCGAGGATCGAGGCGTAGTCCACTGGGATGGCGGGATCGAGCTTCCAGATATTCGATTCCGGAATCACGACATATTCGGCGAAGGCGCCGTTGGCGTCGACGCCGATGATTTTCACATTCTGGCAGATGTGGGCTTCGCCGGTGCGGCATTGGAGGCACTTGCCGCAGGCAACATGCATCTCGGCGGAAACGAAGTCGCCTTCCTTCACGCTGGTGACTTCGTCGCCGAAAGCGGCGACTTCTCCGCAAAACTCATGTCCGGGGATCAGCGGAGGATGAATGCGGTTCTGGGCCCAGCGGTCCCAGTTATAAATGTGCAGGTCGGTGCCGCAGATGGACGCGACTTTCACCTTGACCAGCACATCGGTGCGCCCGAATGCGGGAATCTTTACCTCTCGGACATCCGCTCCGGGTGCTGCGTCTGGCTTGACCACCGCCAGCATTGTTCCTGCCATGATTACCACCTATTAATTCGATACAAAAACTTACACAAACACAAAACGTATGATTCTAACACCCGTCTGCGCTGCTCGGCCCAGTGGACGGCGAGCGCGGGTAGAGGAAAGACATTAAGGTGCTGGCCAGTACATTGAAAAAATGTGTGCGCCTGGTTTGCGCCGTTGACAGAAAGCGCATCGAAGCTTGGTTTGCTCTGGAGGATTTGTGAGTTCTGCTAAATTCCGAAAATTGGCAATCGGGTTGATGCTCGCCGCTTTTCTTATGTCTGACGGGTTGGCGGCTTCGAATGTGGCCGTGCGCTACAAAGAAGGCGTCATTCATGGCTTCCTGGCGCTCAGTACGCTGGAGGGAGATCCTCTGGCCGAGGGCGATCTCACCCAGGTGGCTCGCGGTAACCAGCTTACGACGCGAGTAACCTTTCGCTTCAAGGACGGTTCCAAGCAGGATGAAACCACCGTTTCGTCGCAGCGGGACAACCTTCAGCTGGTTTCCTACCACTTGGTCCAGGAAGGTCCCGCATTTCAGCAGCCGACCGAGCTTTCGATCGTGGCCGCCACCGGCCAAGTCACAGTCCGGTACACCGACGACAAGGGAAACAAGAAGGTGGACGCCGAGCATCTCAAACTCCCACCCGATCTGGCTAACGGACTGGTTGTTACGTTTCTGAAGAATGTCCCGCCGGGAGCGCCGCTGCCGCAACTCTCGATGGTCGTCGCTACACCGAAGCCGCGTATCGTGAAACTCTCCATACACTCGGAGGGAACCGAGCCGTTCTCAGTCGGAGGGACGAGTCGCGAGGCGACTCACTACGTTATTAAGGTTGATATCGGCGGAGTTGCGGGGGTGGTTGCGCCTCTGGTGGGAAAGCAGCCACCCGATGCACACCTGTGGATGATCGGTGGAGATGTTCCGGCGTTCGTAAAATCGGAGACTTTGTCGTACGCCGGCGGCCCGCTCTGGCGCATGGAGATTCTTGCCCCGCTTTGGCCGAAATCGGCGACCGACCAGTCGAAAAAAGCCGAAGGCGCCAAACCGTAGAGGTGAGGCTTTGAACAGCATGGTCGTATCAGCTCAGGTTACACTCTAACCGTGCGGACAGGTCTTGCGGCCAAGTCGCCCTTCCTATTGCTGCTGGCGCTCGCGGCGGGCGGATATTGGAGCGCTGTATTCGCTCTAGATAGTGGATCGGCGTCTGCAAGAGACGAGTTCACCCGTCGACTCGTGGCTGCCGCGATCGAGCGTACCCATCATTCCGTCCGCTATGTTTCGGAGTACGTCCGAATCCCGTATCCCGGTGGAGACGTTCCACCCGACACCGGCGTTTGCACTGACGAAGTGATTCGTTCCTACCGGGCTGTCGGCGTGGATCTACAAAAGGAAGTGCACGAGGACATGGTGCAGAACTTCGCAGCTTACCCTAACAAGCGGCGCTGGTTGCTGGCCCGTCCTGATTCGAATATCGATCACCGACGCGTGCCTAACTTGATGGTGTTCTTCCAGCGGAAGGGACAGTCCTTGCCCGTTACCGACCGTGTAAGCGATTATTCGCCGGGCGATCTCGTTACCTGGGATCTTGGCGGAAATGTGCCGCACATCGGCATCGTCGTCGATCAGAAATCACCCTGGAACGGCCGCTTCCTGATTGTCCATAACATCGGCCAGGGCCCGAAGATGGAAGACGTTCTTTTCAACTGGAAGATCACTGGCCACTACCGGTACTTCGGACCGGGACTCTGAGCCGCCGCTGAGCTAACTCGCAGGCTTGAAGGGTTTCGGCGCCACCGTCTTGTATTCCTCCGACTTACCGCGAGGGATGGTCAATGTCTTCCACTCGCTGGATCGGAGATGCTTCGCCAGGAACACGATCTGTCCAATGTGCTGGGCATAGTGCGCGATCTGTCGGTTGATGGCTTGCAAGACCGTGTGGGGTTCGCCGCGGATCGTGACCGCGCGCATCACATCTTCTGGCTGGAGTGGATCAATCGCTCGGAAGACACAAGCCCAACCTTCTTCCCAGCACTGCATGATCTCGGCGCGCGTGGTCGAGGCGGTCAATTCGAATTCCTGGTCGCGGAAGCGATTCGGCTTTTCTCCATCGCTGGTCAGAAAGTCGGTGAAGCGGGAGCGCATGTTGCCCGCGAGATGCTTGACGAGAATCGCGACGGAATTCGACTCGGAATCGAGCGTGACGAAAAAGTCCTCGTCTCTTAACTGCGACATCGCGCCCTCGCCCATGCGCTTGTGCCCGCGCAGTTGGCGCCGCGCTTCTTCGAGATAGTGAGTGGCAAGTTCGGCTGCCATATTATCGACTCCGCAAAATTAGATTGCTGGGGTGGCAGGGGGAACGATCTGATAAGGCGCAATCGGCCCGGCCGGTCGCACGTCCATTTCAAGTTCGAACCCGCCGACCCATTTTGCGAGTACGTTGTAGAGCAAGGCTCCAAGCGCACCCATAACAAATCCCATGGCGCCATATATGACCGGCATGAGGATGGCGAATACGATGCCGAAGACTCCGGCGAAGGGCACATTGTTTTGGCCTGCGAACGATCCGACTAATCCGAAGAGGAGAAAGAAGGGGGCGAGAAGCAAACCCATGCACCCGTAAAGCAGACCCAGGATTTTGGCAACGGACATGACTCCTACGGACTTGAGAATATGCATAAATTGCAGTCCTTTCCGACAAAGCGCAGGGCGTATCAAAGGCGAACGACATTTTAGCCCCAGCCTCCACCTCCAGGCGTTTCGATGCGGATGCGTTCTCCTTTGCGCAGCCGCGAGCTGAATTTTCCGGGCATCGGTTCGATGGACCCATCGTGGCGCGTGATGAAAGCTTTTCCCGGTGCACCGTCGGCGCCGCCGGAAAGTCCCCATGGCCCTCGAGAACGCCGGTCGGCCAGCAAAGTTACTTCGCAGTCGGTAAGCACTTCAATTTCGCGAACGATACCGTCCCCGCCAGGGAACTTACCCTTTCCGCCACTGTCCGGACGGAATGAATATATCCGCACGCGCAACGGATATGCGTACTCCAAGGCTTCTGCCGGAGTATTCAGCGAATTTGTCATGTGGGTGTGCACGCCGGAAATGCCTGCTTTGCCTGGGCGCGCACCCATACCGCCCGCGATCGTCTCATAGTAGGTGAATGGATTTCCCGTGCGCGGGTCGATGCCGCCGATGGTCAGGTTGTTCATCGTTCCGGCCGCGGCCGCCGGTATGCGATCTGGAATCGCCTGCGCGAGTGCTCGCAAGAGCACGTCGACGATGCGCTGCGACGTCTCGACGTTTCCTCCCGCAACCGCGGCCGGAGGCCTCGCATTGACGATTGTTCCTTCCGGCGCGATCACCTCGATTGGCCGCATCAATCCCGCTGCTGCCGGAACGTCTTCCGCCAACAGGCAACGGAACACATAGAAGCAGGCTGAATAGGTGATGGCGGCGACGGCATTCACGCTGCCTTCCACCTGGGGATCACTGCCGGTGAAATCCACGGTCACCACCGGTTTTGGAGCGCGTCTGCGACGCGCGACCGGGTCTGAGACCCGGTCCCGCACTTTCCGGCGAATCGCGACTGCGATTTTTATCGGACTGTCGTTGATCCCATCGCCATCCAGAAAATCCTCCGCTCGATACTCGCCTTCCGGCACAGCCTGCAGGAACGTCCGCATCAGCTCTTCGGAATAGTCCAGCAGCTCGGAGGCGGCGCGCCTGGCACGCTCCACGCCATAGCGCGAACAGACTTCGCGCAGCCTTTCAGCGCCAGTGTGGCATGCGGCGACCTGCGCGCCGAGGTCGCCTTCGCGTTCCTCCGGTGTACGCACGTTGTTCAACAGCATCGCCAGAATGTCGTGATTCATCACGCCCGCCTGCATCAGCTTCACCGGAGGAATGCGCACGCCCTCCTGGTAGATTTCGCGGCACAATCCCATCGATCCAGCATAGGAGCCGCCGACGTCGGCATGATGCGCGCGCGAGGCGACGTAAAAATCCGGACTGCGGTGCCGCGGGCGCATCCGGCTACGAGCTTCGACAAACACCGGCGCGACCAGCGTGATGTCCGGCAGATGGGTTCCACCGCGAAACGGATCGTTCAGCATGACGACATCGCCGGGTTCCATTGGAGCCGCGCTAATAGCGGCCTGGACCGACATCGGCATCGACCCGAGGTGCACCGGCATGTGGTCGCCCATGGCGACGACTTGTCCATCGCCGTCAAAAACCGCACACGAGTAGTCGCGGCGCTCCTTGATGTTCGGAGAAAACGCCGTCCGGCGCAGCGCGGCGCCCATCTCCTCGGCGATGGAGTGATACAGGTTCTTGAAGATCTCAAGTTCGATCGGATCGCGCCGCATGAGGCGATAGTACCAGCCGGTGGCCAGGAGTTGTTCGCGAAGCGCGACGGGTGCGGCGTGATGGTTCGGCCAACGACCAACGACGAACGACCGACGACGGGTTTTAAGAATTTCCGCGTAGATTTTGCAGAATTCTATTGACACTTTATTCACACTGCCGCAATATCTTGGGTTATAGGATCTTCGCCTACTACAAGTAGGGTTGGTCTTACAAGCTGAGGGCCCAAAGTCGTCAACCCTTGCAAGGGAAAATCGTTCACGGAGGCACCTTCAATGGCAACGAAGAAGAAGGCAAAAAAGAAGAAACACTAACCGTCGGCGAGACGACACCTCGCATACACCACGATTTCTCACTGGCCTCTTGAGAGAAGCACCTCTTAAGGGGCTTTTCCTTTTCCGGTCGAAATGCGCACTTCGAGCCGTCATGGGCAAGCCATTGACTTCATCATCAACACCGGGAGGAAATTTTGCTGCACGCCATGGGACCTGTGTCACAATAGGCGAACGGTGTGGCTTTCACCGTTTGACAATGGTTGCGAGGAAGAAAAGCGCGGCGAAGCAGAAGGCGGATGAAGTTCTCATCCCCGACAAGCTTTATTTCCGCATCGGAGAAGTCGCGACGCTGTGCCACCTGCCGGCGTACGTGCTGCGATTCTGGGAATCCGAATTTCCGCAACTGAAGCCGGTCAAGAGCAGCACGGGACAGCGCATGTACCGCAGGCGCGATGTCGAAGGCGTACTGCGCATCAAGCAGTTGCTCTACGAACAGGGATTCACGATTTCCGGTGCCCGCCAGCAACTGCGAACCGAGAACAAGACCGACAAGACGCAGGTTGCCATTCCCTTCCCATCCCACTCAGCGCCCGAGATCCAGCACATCCGGCAGGGACTGCGAGAGATCCTGGATCTGCTCTCGACTCGCCGGACCGGGTAGGTTGTACCGCCCCAGCTAAGCTTCCACCCAGTTTGTTCTCTCCAGAATTGTCGGCGGCTCATAGGTTTTTCCACGCGCCAGCCGTTTCTCTTCCCGCCGCGTCGTCCATAGCAGGATCGGACCCAATACGGCCGGCATTATCCGCGAAACAATTCCGGACTCTCGTCTGAACTCTTCCCGCAGCGAGTGAATTTGCCCGCTGACCTCTTCATCCACTTTGCGGAACTGCCGTTCCATCGCCCAGAGCGCCGAACTGTAAATGCCATTCAGCCGACCCATCTCGCGCGCGAAGCGTTCCCGCACCCGCGTATCCGGCGAGTCTTTGTAGCGCTTCCACCCAGCCATCAAGGTACGAGAAATGCGATACAGGCTCGGGCCGTTGAGTTCGAAGTCACGCCAGAATGCCCAGTCGAGAAAGCGTTTCGAGTCTTCCCGCGAGATGGCTGCGTGCTTGAAATTGAATTTGAATTGTCCATGCACGTCGGCGTAGTCCACATCGCCGAGTAGCCGGCCTTCTTCCGCCATTTGCTGATAGAGCGGAGTTCCCGGCACCGGCGTGTAGAGCATGAACTGATGGAAGTCGGTATCGTGAGATACCGCATGCTCGATCTCAGCGACGATGTTGTCGGGTGTGTGATGCTCGAGTCCGATAATCGTCGAACCTTGGACGCGAATGCCGTGTTCACGCAGTTCGCGCGTAAGCTGCCGCGTATCGGACCCCTGCAGCTTGCTGTAGCCGGCGCGCGGAGATTCCAGTCCCATCCATAACCAGGACACGCCTAGCTCAACCAACTCCTGCATGGTGTATTTGCGGATGGCGTTCGCAGAGGCGAAGACTGACATCGACCAACTCTTGTGTGCTGCCTTCATGCGATCGAGCAGGCGCATGGCCCGATCGCGGTGCAGCAGGAAGTTCTCGTCCATGACGAAGAACGACTTGACCTTGAGTTCCTTCTCCATCCGGCTCATGACATCGAACAGCTCGTCACCGGTCTCAAAGAAGTTCACGAACTTGCCTTTGCCACCAAAGAACGCTGACGTGGTGCAGAAGTTGCATCCCATGGGACAGCCGACCGAAGGAATAATCGTTGCCGCCGTCGCGCCTTTGCGTTCCGGCAGGCGAATTCCCATGATGCGCGTACGCATTCCCGAAACGATTGCCGGATGCCGGATCGGTTTGCTCTCGTCTTCGCCCAGGTAACGCCGCATCCATGCGATGCCTTCGCCCTTCACAATGTGATCGGCGTCGATCATCTTCTCCACCCCGGGAATGGCGGCCACGTGCCCGCCGACAACGATCGTCGAGCCCGGAGAAAGTTCGCGAATCATCCGGCACATCTCGCGCACTTTGCCGATGTTGACGATGATCGAGGAAAGACCGACCACGTCGTATTTTTGCGTCTGGAGTTCGCGGGCGAAGTCGTCGCGGGTGGGGAAATCGAGAACCGTGCAGGGAGCGGTAATATTCTCCTGGATCATCATGATGCCCCAGGAGCGATGGAACATACGCAGCGAAAAACTGCCTTGGGCACGCGTGACTTGATTGTGATAAAGCTCCATCGGGTTGATGGAGCGGCTGCCGAACTCGTCATCTTGCGCGTACGGCCCGAAGACTGAACTCAGCAGGATGCGGGTTTGCGTTCCCTTGGGATGCCTTGCGGGGCTGGTGCAATCACCTTGATGAGATCTGACTTCAAGACTGCCGGTATGAGTCTCCAATTCTTTTCATCGTCCGTTTCCCCCCACATGCCGTTGCTGTAATCGTAGTCGCGCATACGGGCATTGCAGCCACCAGCAATGAGAAAACACAAAAAGATTACAAAGACCGGGACAGGTCCCGAAGTAGTGGAAGTAACTATCGCGCCCGTGAACTTGAACCTTACTTACCAACTAGCCTAGAATCGCTGCGCCGTGGCATCTGAGCCGTTAGAAATCGAGCGTCTGGATCGGGGAGTGTTGAGCTTCCGCGGTCCGCTTACCATGGAGAACGTCACGCCATTTCTGAATGCGGTGCGGCGCGAGAGCGCTCCCACCATGATTTTGGATCTGACCGGCGTTCCCTATCTGGATTCTTCCGGGCTGGGCTCGCTGGTGAGCGCGTATACGTCATGCACGAAGTCGGGACGCCGCGTGGCTCTCACCGGCGTGAACCGGCGAGTGATGAAGGTATTCGAGATTACCAAAGTCGAGCCGGTGTTCTTGATGTTCCCTACGCTCACCGACGCAATCGAAGCGTTCACCAACGCCGGCACCGCATAGAAGTGTTTGCGGTTTAGGCGACGCGCCCGTTGGTCGGTTTCTTCGTGCCGCTGGAATTCACTGCATCCAGGCGGATGCGAGTGGCTCTCGCCGTTTCCTCGAGCAGGTCGGTTGTAACTTTTGCGCCTTCGCCGGCCATCACCGACCCTGCTGCCAAGGCAAAGCGCAGCGCGTCTGCCTGGTCCTCGAAATACAAAACGACTTGTCCCGACATAGTTACTTCTCCTGATCGGTCCCGAATGGCGGGTCCCGGAAAGATCTGCTTTCGACGAGGGCGGCTGCAAACGCCGCGCTTTGGCTTTCCCTCCATTCTGGGAGAACGCCGCACCCGCTTAAAGTGATTCTCTTGGTTCAATTTCGCGCCGGAAGGGCACCATCCCGGCTCCCGAGGCTTTTGGGCCTCGAGTATGATGTCGGGAAAGCCTCGATTCCCAGCCAAGGAATAGGATCATGCCCGTTTTGATCTCGATGTTGCGCGGCGTAAACCTGGGTGCTCACAACCGGATCAAAATGGACGCACTTCGCGCGCTCTACGAAAGCCTCAAGCTCGAAGACGCGCGCACATACGTCCAAAGCGGCAACGTCATTTTTCGGAGCAAAGAGAAGAACCAGGCGCAGCTGGGGAAGAAAATCCAGGATGCGATCGAGAAGAAATTCGGATTCCGCCCCGAAGTGATCCTCCGAACGACCGACGAGTTGAGAAAGGCGATTGCCGCCAGCCCGTTCGCGAAGCGGACCGAACTGGAGCCGGGCAAGATCCTGGTCACTTTCCTGGCGGGTGAGCCCGGTCCAGATGCCCACGCCAATCTGGCAAAGCTCAAGGAGCACCCGGAAGAACTACATCTGAAGGGCCGCGAAATGTACATCTACTTCCCCGACGGAGCGGGCAAGTCCAAACTGCCGTGGTCGCAAGTCGAAAGGCTGCTGAAGGTCACCGGCACGGCCAGGAATTGGAACAGCGTCACCAACATGCTGGCGATGGCTGAAGAGATGGAAGGTGAGTAGCCGCTTTTTCATGTGCAAGCGCATCTTTCCGTTTCGACTTGCGCCCCACAACGAACCTTTTCGCCGATTGACTCCTCAGGCTAGTCCTCGTGAATACATGCACTTAGCAAATGACCTGGCGATTACCCCCTGTGCATTGCCAATCATCTCTCGCCGAGGCTAGATGTAGGCTGCAATGCATTCCGTTCCAACTTTGAGGCGCTCCATGAGGCTCTCCCGCATCCTGCTTCTCGTATTGATCGCTATTTCCGCCGCTCGATTTACCCAGGCTCAGCAATCGTTGCAAGTTCCCCCGGCGGTGGAAGCCTTGCGGCAAAGTGCTTCCTCGAAAACCGAGTTTACCCTCGACCATTCCATGCTAGTGCTTGCGTCCAAGCTCGATTCGGATGACGACGATCTCCGACGGGTGATCGCCGGCGTGAGCGGTCTGTCCGTTCACCGGTACCGCTTTACGGGACCTGGGATGTACGATCCTCAAACGTTACGCTTGTTGAAGGACGAGTACCACGCCGCCGGCTGGAAGCAGCTGGTGAACAACCACGATAAGGATGGGGGCCCGCGAGCGACGGACCTGTGGATTCATCTCGACCACGACGCCGTCAGCAATGTCGCGATCCTGCTGGCCCGGTCCGAGGAGGTTACGTTTATCGAAGTCTCCGGCTCGATCAGCCCGCTGGATCTTTCCCACCTCGGCGGTCACTTCGGTATTCCGAAGATCGAAGGCGGCGTGACGGTACCTAACCCGCAACGCCGCTAAGAAGCCCTGCTGGCTTTTTTCAGAAATGAAAAATCAGATCGCTGGCCACGGTCAGCTGGTTCTGGCGCCGTCCGTAATCGTAAGCCTTGCTGTCCCAGGCCCGCTCGAAACGCAATTCCGGACGGAGCTGAATCGTCGTGCCGATCCAATGACACCACATGATCGTGTTTTCCGAGTATCGAGTCGCATAGCCCGTGCGCTGTCCCTTCTTATCATCCAGAAAGTCTGTGCGAAACGACAGGAAGTCGTGCCCTGATAGTTCCCTCTGCAGGAAGTTGACCATGGCATACTCGGGAGCGGTGCAACTCGGTTGTCCCGGCAGGCAGTACGCGGGATTCGCGCCGGTCTCGGGCTTGATCGGCCCTCCGACAGCAGGCACATCGCGTTCATACATGTACCAGGTCTCGGTCGCCATGTGCCAGGTCTTCGAGAATTTGTGATACCACGTTGCGTCGTACTGCTGCAGGTTGTTGTACGCGTACTTGCCGTCATTGATGCCATTGGCGCAGAGATAAAAATTGTCGTTCACCGACGCCGTCGTATAGCTCAGGCACGCCGTGCCGGAAGGCTTCGCATCCGGCGTCCATATCGCCACATCATGGCTGGCGGTAATCCCGAGCTGAACCAGCCACTGATCATTGAGTTTCACCGTGGCCATCAGGCCCGTGTCGGTAAACGGATCAATCGCATACAGAAGCGAGTGGCTGAAGATGTAGTTGTTCGGCGCAAGCTGCGCCTCGATTCCCGGCACGGAGATGAACCGTCCCACGCGCAGATTCATTCCTTGCGCGACTTGCGGAACATACACATCAACATATTCCAGTGTCGGATCAAAACCGTATTGGCGATGATCGTTTACCCACGGGCCATTCCAATATCCCTTTGCCGTGGTGTAGCGATAGTCCGTGCCGTACAACGCCGTAATGTGATAGCCCCAGTCGACATGATCACGTTGCACTGAGTCCGGCAGGCGCTCGGCGTAGAGAACAATCTGGTTCAGCTCGAAGCGATTCGAGTAGACATCATTCGCTTCGGGATCATTGCGGCTCGTGGAAGTGCTGAAGTTCAGCGTGGGATCGATCCATCCATAAAGCTTCGTGCGGCTGCGCGCCCCGTTGATGGCGGTCATCAGCGGATAGCTGTTCGTGTCCGGCTCACCAATTACCGGCGAACCGCCGTAAGACCAGTCCGAGTTTGGAAAAGGTGGAGAGTCGAGCGGCGAGGGAAGGCCACGCCGCGGCGGTGCGGCGACGGCGAAGAAGCACAACCGCCGACCAGTCCTGATGGTAATATTCAGCCCACCGCGCGAAGAAACTCTTCGCTTCGGCGGCGCTCGGCTGAGGAGCGGCAGGTGCGGGATCGTTCGGCTTCTCGGCCTGCTGTCCTACAACGTAAGTACAGCACAAGAACAGGACGCAAACGAACAGGGGAATGAATTCTCGACGGCGCTGAAGACAATTCCATAGACGCATAAGATGGCGAGCCATTCAAGTCTACAGGCTCTCATTCAATTGCTAGTGGGAGGCGGTTACGAGACAAAATACGCCAGAGACACGGGGAAAAGCCGGAGACGGCTTGCCAAATCAGACAACAAATTGGCCGGCTGCAACCGGCGATTTTCGAATTCTAGCTACTCGTCAAGAAATCTTGGGCGGGACGGTTCCTCGAGGAGACGAAGCAATGCATCGGCTACCGTTTGCGGTGAAATCGAGTTGATGCAGTACGCCTCTGGCTGCGAGCAGCCAGCTTTTCCACACGGCTGGCAGGGGAATTTACGCTCATAGATGGGCAGAACCCTTCCTCCCGGACTGATGACCGTCGCTGGATCAGATTTCCCGAAGAGAGCTACGGACGGAACGTCGAGAGCTTTCGCGAAATGCAGGCTGCCGCTATCCATGGTAAGAACCACTCGCGATCGCGCGATCGCGGTGATGGCCTGTTCGAGATTGCCCGTCAGGAATTCAATTCCCGCATCCGCCGGCAGGAACCGGCGCAGCATCTCGATGTCTTGCGGAAGACCGACGGCCACTTTGCGGTAACATGACGGAATCAAGCGTGCCAACTCTACATAGTGCTGATACGGCCACATTCGGCTGGGGACGCTCGCACCTGGGTGAATCAGCAGATCGTATAACGGCGGACCCTTTCGCAGTTCCCGGATTTTAGGAATGAATGCGATGGGCCGCATCGGCGAAATGCTCTGAGTGTCTGAAAGCATAGAAAACGCGAGCTGCTCGCGCTCCAGATAGGGCAGATCGCGGTTCACAGGAACACGGACATCAAACAATGAGGAGAAGCGCTCGCTGCTGGCTCCCGCGATTCGGGCCTTTCGCCAATAACGCTTCTTGCTGAACCAGAGAAGGAGCGGGATTTTCCAACTGGCAACTACACGCGGGGCATGAGGGGAAATCCAAACCAAATCTGGATCGAGCCGTGACGCGACGGAACAAAATTCGCGAAGCGCCTTCAGGCCACCTGACGCGGGAATGTTCAAGATCTCAAGATTGCCGCGATTTGGTCCGAAATCGATGAGATCAGCAAATTCCCGCAGAGCCTTGACAGGAAAAAGCAACAGCTTGATTTTGTGTCCGGAGTTCAGTTGGGAAGCGATTACAGGGGAAGCGTTCAGAAGATCCCCCATCGCCTTGAAAGCACCATAGACGATTGTGAACGGGCGCTCGACAGAGGGATGGTCGGCAGCCTGCCCGGCGGATGGGCGGTCGAAGACCAGCGTTGCTGTTCCGTTCCCTCGAGAAATCATCTACAGCTCAACTTTACCATTGGCACGGCCACTGAAGCAGGGCAGGTTATTCCAGCCTACCCGGCTTTTGTTGGAATATCTTCCGTGATGCCCCGCAGCATGAATGAGAACATAGCCTTGGCGCGGGCGGGATCTCCGATAACCAACCGATAAGCGGCTGCGGCAAACACGGACGCCACGACGGATGGTACTGCCCAGGGCAAGAATCGTCTTGTAAAAAGCACTCGGTTGCGAGAAAGATACTGATCCGCAAGCAGGCTGCGGCGAGAGCGACTCCCGTGCGTACCGATGCTTGCGCCTTCTTTGTGGTAAATCACGCTTTCGCGGGCATATCCGAGCGTGAACTTTCCTTTCGCACGCATGGCCCAGTCCAACTCCTCAAAATATATAAAGTAGGACTCCTCCATCAGGCCGACCTCTTCGAGGAAGGCACGACGTACCAGCATGGAAGCGCCATGGACGTAATCCATCGGACGGGGAGGTTCGTTCAGTTGATCGACGGTGCGCTCGGGAGACCTTGGCACACGGGCGGTCCACCTGGAATACGGATATCCTCCTTCCACCTGAACATGGGTTGGATCGTAATACGAGAGATTGAGCGAACCGCAGATACCCATTCGAGGGTTCTGCTCCATCAACTGGATCATGGCCGAGAGAGCGTCTGGCCGGACGACGGTGTCGTTGTTCAAGAGCCAGAAGAATTCGCAATCGGGGTCCTGGAGTGCGTACCGCACGCCCACATTGTTTCCGCCGGCAAATCCAAGATTCGCGCCATTCTGAATGAGGATAAGCGGGACGTCTGATCGCATGCTTCCCGCCGCTGCTTCGTCACGGGTCAACTCGATGTATGGAATTGGCTTTGGAAACGGTGGAAGGCTCAGCCGGGATAGTTGGGGGTTGGCGCAGGGCGCTGGGAGTTCACCGTTCGCCCATTTCTTGATTTGCGAAAGAGACTCGTTCGCAGAGCCGTTGTCGCAAACAAGAACGCGAACCTCTGGGCATTTGAGGCGAAACACCGACTCGAGGCACTCGATGGTGTCGTTCCATCCGTTCCAGTTGAGAATGATCACACAACTGCGCATTAGGGTTGACGTAAGCTCACGCGATAATCAGTAAGTTCTGAACCAGTCAAAACCATTGTCGTTATCCGACCGGAACATCTGTTCTCACAGGCTTCAACGGGAAGTGCCTCGATCCTGGGACCCTGCAGTATGCCACTCTTTTTATAGTCGCACAGGTGACAGTTCGCCATGGGGCGATTCGCTAGTTCAAATATTTGTCCACGGCTTCCGCCAGAGAATTAGAGACGGCGTCGGCGAGCGCCGCAGCTTCATCCGACCCAGACTTTCGAGTATTCGGATCGCCCTCAATGAAGATGACAGGGATCCGCAGATTACGAGCCGCTTGGATATCAGAGATTGAGTCGCCGATCACCAGACTGTTGGAAGGGAGCGCGCCGGGGAAGTCGCGAAAGGCCTGTTGGAAGAGTCCGGGCTTCGGTTTCCTGCAATCGCATTGCTGTTTGTCATGCGGGCAGTAATAGAACGCGTCGATCCGTGCGCCATGCTGAGCCAGATGTTGCTGCAAGCGCGTGTGCAGGGATTCCACATCTGCGCCCGTATATAGACCGAGGGCAATGCCGCGCTGATTTGTTACTACAA
Organism: uncultured Acidobacteriota bacterium; assembly: GCA_963700225.1. Classification (GTDB taxonomy): domain Bacteria; phylum Acidobacteriota; class Terriglobia; order Terriglobales; family Acidobacteriaceae; genus Sulfotelmatobacter. The sequence continues at coordinate 734,469 of CAVOWU010000002.1, read as the reverse complement.
TAACGCGGCGCCCGGAGCGGTTAAGCGCAGCGATTGCCCTTTCGGCTCCGGGAAGAAACTGGAAATTGTCCCAGTGATGGATGTACTCTCTCTCGGGCGGTTTGCGGTTAATCACGCCGTCGCGATCGAGGAAAACAAAGCGAACTCCGTGCAGGGAGAGGCTCGAAGGGCGCGGCGGCACGGGCTTCATGAGGTCAGACATTAATCTATCGAGTATGATAAAGCAGATGTTGAGCGGTTTTCTCTTGTTGTGAGTGGTACCTGCGAGTCGTGATGCCAACAGCACCGAATGCATCTGCAGTTTTCGAACAGGCGATTGCCGAACATCTGGCGGTGATTGAGAACTTACACGCGCAGCGGCCCATCCTGGAAAGGATCGCCGCAGAGATGACGCGCACTTTTTTTGCGGGAAACAAGATTCTGTGGTGCGGCAACGGCGGGAGCGCAGCCGATGCGCAGCATCTGGCGGCTGAGTTTGTGAACCGCTTTCGGCGCGAGCGACGGGGCCTGCCGTCGGTTGCTTTGACCACAGACAGCTCTGTCCTGACTTCCATCAGCAACGACTACGGTTACGACAAGGTGTTCAGCCGGCAGGTTGAGGCATTGAGCGTCGAAGGAGATCTGCTGGTCGGGATCTCGACCTCAGGGAATAGCAGGAATGTTTATCTCGCTCTGGAGACTGCGCGGGAGATGGGCGTTTTCACGGTCGCCTTTACAGGGCAGGGTGGCGGAGATATGGCCGCGATGGCGGACTTGGGACTGTGCATCCCTTCGAAAGACACCGCTCGCATCCAGGAAGGCCACATTCTGTGCGGTCACATGCTGTGCGACTGGGTGGAACTGTGCGTGTGCGAAAGCCGGACGTCGGGGAGGGAAAAAGCCGCGCGATGATTCAGGATCTACATCGGCTCATTCAACTGGTTGAGGGCGAATGGAGCAAGACCCGCGTGCTTGTAGTGGGAGACCTGATGCTCGACCGTTATATCTGGGGAGATGTTGAGCGGATCTCTCCAGAGGCGCCCGTGCCCGTAGTGAGGGCCGCGCACCGGAGCGAGCAAGCGGGCGGCGCCGGCAACGTCGCCATGAACATCATCGGACTTGGCGCGAAAGCGAGTTTATTCGGGTTCCGTGGTGACGACGAAGATGGACGGGCGTTGGAGCTGGCGCTGCAGAGTGCCGGACTTGATTCGGAAGTCATCGTGGTTCCAGGCCATCCGACCACCTCCAAACTTCGCATCGTTGGCGGACGGCAGCAGATGGTGCGTCTGGATACCGAGCGGACGGATGGCTATCCGGCCGAGGTATATGCCGCGTTGCTGGCAAAGCTGGAATCGGCTGTTTCCAGCGCTCATGTCGTGGTGTTGTCCGATTATGCGAAAGGCGTTCTGACGGAAGAAATTTGCCGGCAAGTGATCGGGATGGCGCGGCGCCACGACATTCCTGTGCTCGTCGATCCCAAGCAGCGCAGCTTTGCTCGCTATCGAGGGGCGACCACGATCTGTCCGAATCTTTCCGAACTCTCGGCGGCAAGCGGTGTCACCACCAAAGATCTGGATTCGATTCTGGCTGCCGGACAGCAGATGGTCACCGATCTGGATCTCGAGTACCTAACCGTCACCATGAGCGAGAAGGGGATCGCATTGCTGCGCGGCGATTCCCGTTTCGTGGCACCAGCAGTGGCGCGGCAAGTGTTTGACGTTTCTGGCGCGGGAGATACGGTCATTGCGACGCTCGCGCTCGCCCTGGCGGGCGGGCTCAAGATGGAGATCGCCGTGCAGTTGGCCAATGTGGCTGCAGGGATTGTAGTCAGCAAGGCCGGTACCGTGCCGGTAAACCGCGGCGAGCTGCTGATGAGCCTGATGCCGCAAATTGAACTGCAGGCTCGGGAGAAAGTGCTTTCCCTGGATTCGCTGCGGGCTCGCGCCACGGCGTGGCGCTCGACTGGGCAGAGCCTGGTCTTTACAAATGGTTGCTTCGATCTCTTGCACATCGGCCACATCACTTTGCTGGAGGATGCGCGCAGAGAAGGAGACCGGCTGGTGGTCGCCATCAACAGTGATTCGTCGGTGCGAACCTTAAAGGGGCCGACGCGCCCGATCGTGGGCGAACGCGAGCGAGCGCGCATTCTTGCTGCGTTGGCAGCTGTGGATGCCGTCGTGATTTTCGACGATCCGACACCGTTGCGTTTGATCGAGGCGCTGCGGCCCGATGTGATCGTCAAGGGCGGCGACTACGAGGAAGACAGCATCGTGGGCGCGAGAGAAGTCCGTTCGTGGGGCGGGCGTGTGAAAATCGTTCCGACGGTCGAGGGATTCAGCACCACGAATTTGATTGTGAAAGCTCTCACACCCACCCTGCGCTAATCACCATTCTGTGCACTTAATTTTAGATCCAGGAGTAGGGCGCAGTGAGCACGCGTCAATCCAAGCTCGACAAACCCAAGCTCGGAAAAGCCAAGGTTCATGCGCAACTCGGCCGCGCCGCAGTCGAGATCTTTGCAGCGAATGATCGGATGAACCAGCTTCTGATTGAGCGTCTTGACCCTGCTGCCTGGAGAGCGAAAATATCAGCTAAGCCATCCGCCAATGTCCGCACCATTGCGGCGATCTTCACGCACATGCACAACGTCCGTTGCAAGTGGGTTCGGCTTACCGCCCCGCATCTGAAGGTTCCAGCGCAACTTAGCCGCACGAAGTGTACGCCGCCGCAGGCCCGCGCTGGATTGGCCGAGAGCGCGGCTCGCTGCGCGGAGATGCTGTCCGACGCGCTCGGCGGTGGGAACCGCATCGAGAAATTTCACAGAGACGGCTGGGGCCGCCCGTGGCCGGCTGGCCCGGAAATGCTCTGTTACATGCTCGCTCACGAAGCTCACCATCGCGGCCAGATCTGCATGCTCGCGCATCAGCTCGGATTTCGGTTGCCGGTCGCAGTGATGGCCGGGCTCTGGAATTGGGAAAAGCTGTGGAAGGAGTGCGGGGCGCCGAACGGCCCTGGCGGAGATTCTTAACCACTCTTAAGCTGGATGCCCCATCCTTGTCTCGACGTTTTTCGACGAGACAAGAATGGGATCCCGAGCGGCCCCTTCAAAACCGTGCAAGCTGGATCGATGTCATCCATGCACGTTCCCGTGCAGTTCGGCGTGTTGCTCCTGTTCGAGTTGATCGAGCTTTTTCTTCTGGTCGTCGTTCAGGACCTCGCGGACTTTTCTGTCGGCCTTGTAGTGGCTCGCCCTCACATTGTCCATGCGCTCGTCGTGTGACATGCTCTCGTCCTGCAAGAATTTCTGCGTGGCATCGTGTAGCTCTTGCAGGATGGGTTTGACTTTGGCTTGCTGATCGCCCGTGAGTTCAAGCCTCTCGCTCAACAGCTTCAGCTGCTCTTCGGCGGTGGGTATGGCATGACCTCGCCCGCTGCCTTGCTGCCCGCTGTCGTTATGAGCCGGAGCTGATTGCGCGAACGCGCCGTTGGCGATGAGCAACGCGATCACGATAGTGAATATTCGAATTCGATTCATATAGGCCTTCCTTCCCTCTGCATGGGCGATCCCGCAACCGATGGCTGTCATCCGGCGTCGGGTGACATTTCTGAAGCGAGATCGTCTTTCGCGAACATCCTTGCGGACTGCGATACTCCCGCAATATAACGGTGAAGCGCAGTGCACGCGAGAGCCGCGTGCAGGAAATGCCGAGTTGCTGAACAAAGGGGTGGCCGATGTCCAAAAATGATCGCACCACAACGACGAAAGCGGCCGCCGGGCAGAGGAGCAATGCCAAGCCACGACGCAAGCTGGACCGGCGGATCCGGCAGACGCGCGACCGGTTGGGCGGCGCGTTGATCGCCCTGATCCAGGAGAAGCCGATCGATCAGGTTACGGTGCAGGAAGTGCTCGACCGCGCCAGCGTGGGCCGCTCCACGTTCTATCTTCATTTCCGCGACAAGGATGACCTATTCCTCAGCGAACTTGAGGACGCCCTCGAAATGTGGACGACGTTTCTCACCAGGAAGCAGGAAAAGTCCAAACGCGTCGTGCCCGTGACGGAATTCTTTGCGCATGTGGCGGATGTGAAAAAGCTTTACCGCGCTCTTGTCGATTCCGGCCGCATCCACGCGTTTTTCGAGCTTGCGCAGGGATACTTTGCTCGCGGGATTGCGCGCCGCCTGCAGGAAATCGCTCCCCCGAATCTTGTTCAAGGTGAACTGGACGCACGCTCGCAAGCGCTTGCCGGAAACCTGCTGTCACTGATGAGATGGTGGCTCGATCGCGGCGCGAAAGAATCGCCCAAGGCCCTGGACGAACTATTCCACCGGATGGTGTGGAATGGATTGCGCTAAGCAAGTGATTCTTGAAACAAGGGATCAAACGCCCAACGGCTCAAGGGAAAATGCTCGTAAGTTATTGAATGGTCGGGACGGGCAGATTTGAACTGCCGACCCCTCGCACCCCAATCGTGCACGCTTCGCTTGACCAGCGTCGCAAGAGAGTCAACAGGTTAGGGACAGTTCTCTCAGAGGAGAAGTGTAAGGCGAGTGGCCTTTTCACGCAACGTTTTTTGTGAGTTGAGGTGGGCGGGCCTTAATGGTCGTCATGGGTCGAGATTTGACCACCGTAGTGCGACTTTAGGTGACGGTTTTCGCATCAAATGGTGGGGGTGCTTATGCTCACCGATCTTGCTGTCTGCGTCATCCTTCCCTTCGCCCAACTCGCAGCAGTTCACGCTCCCGCTTTGGAAATCTCAGCACAGGAAATTCCCCTTGAGGAATTGGAGCACGGTCACAGCGAACTCGACATTTCGATGCTCGAAGACACGCTGCTCGATGTCCACTCCCCAATTATCACGGGCGGGATGGTGGAATCTCAGCAGTCGTTCGTGTTGCTCGAAGCTGCTAATCGGGGCATCCACAACTGGTGGGTGACTACGCCTCTGGGGAAGCCCTTCGCCTTCGGGGGCGTACTACGTGCCTGTGCGAGAGCGAGAATGGAACAAAACTGCGGTAAACTGGAGCGGAGTGGTTAACGATTTTGAAAGCGAATGCCGTGAGCCGGGACAAGCTGATCGTCGAGTCGTCGGTTGCCTGCAAGGTGGGCACCCGCAGTCTGCCGTTGCCAGACTGGACTGCGGTCGTGCAGCATCTCGCCCGGCAGTTTGATTTCGTCGTTTCCCCGCTGTCATTCGTAGAAGTTCTCCGCAGCCTCGCCCTTGGGCAAGAGCAGTACGTCATCCCGAACCTGAAGAGGGTTGAGGCTCTCGCACCTACCGGCCCGCTTCATCCAGTCTTCTTGGAAATGCCGGGACAATTCATTTTGCGGGAATTGCTGGGGCGAGGGCCATCCGTTGAGGATACCTATCAACCGTCGCAGATGGCTGCTGACATGGTCACGTTGCTTGGTGCGAAGACGGTGACCAAGGGACTTCGGGACTGGCTCGACGAGGTAACGAGCAAACATCAGTTCGGTATTGATAACTTCAGCGACAACCACGATTCGATGAGGAAAGTGGGACAGATCGTTCCCACGCCGGAGAACTGGTTGCAGGCGAAATTCAAACGGCTCAACCTGTCCGACGACGAAATTCGACGGCTATCGGATGGCGTCGATGCTGCCTACGAATATGCCGTCTGGGTGAGACGGGAGTTGAACAATCCCAGCTACTTGCCCTCGAATGAGACGAGCGCATGGTTCGATTATCAGCAGCTTTTCTATCTATCCGATCCCACGATTCATATCCTGTATTGGGACAACGATCTGACACAGCGGAGCGGAGCCAGTAGTCAACGATCACGCCTGCTGAAACTGCCTGATATTTTGGCGGAGGCGTTGCCCACGTCGGCATGAAGACGGCATGGCGGAGTGTATCTATTGCAGGAAGTCGCTGACGGACACGGAGCCGCCGGAGCACGTCATCCCTCAGAGCTTCGGCACGTTCCATCCGAACCTGACCATCTTCTGCGTTTGCGCCGACTGCAATCACTTCTTCGGGCGCACTCTGGAATGGCCCATGCGGAACTCCAGCACTGAGGGTGTTCTTCGATTCAGCTATGGTCTGGCGACAGGAGGAAGGATCGGCGGCGTCGGAACAGACGGCATTGAGTTCAGGATCGCCGAATCGCCCGATTGGATAGGTGCTCGTGTTGTCCTGAAGATCAACAAGAAGGGTGAGGCATACATCGACCTGCTGCCACAAGTCGGCGCTCGAAGGACGGCCACTGACGAATGGGAATGGTACTTGGAGAAGGATGTCAATGAGGAGTTTGCTGCGAAATATCCGACGGGCAGCGAATTTCGGATTATCGGGTGCGATGGAGATTTTCAGCAAATCCAAGAACGTCTCATCAGCGTGTGCCCGAAGTTTCAGCCGAAGGGAACGATGTCGCCGCCCATCGGGACGGACGGCAAAGTCGGCGTCAGATACATCAATGACTTTGTCTCCAACACCCGGCGACTTTTGGCGAAGATCGCATTCAACTATCTCGCTTGGGTTAGGGATGGTGAATTTGTTTTGCGACCGGAGTTCGACCTTGTTCGCTCGTTCATTCGTTATGGAGCGGAACCTTCGGAGGGGATCGTCTATTTCAACGCTCGTCCGATTCTAGCGAACGAAAGATTGACCGGAACGCAGATCACTGATGGCCATATCGTCACGGTGGAAGCGATGCCGGAGCAACGCCGTATCGAGAGTCGCCTCACACTGTTCAACAGCTTGAAGTACAGGATCATCTTGTCCGCCGAATACCAAGGGCTTTGGTTTGCGAAAGGGCACCACTTCGACGTTCACACACGAGAAGTCACCGAACTCGCCTCACAGCCGACATTCATCATGAGTTCCGGTGTCAATAACTCATCGAAGGGCGCAGCTTAGGTCTGTTGTGGGAATCATTAATCTTTGCCGATTCCCGCTAACACTCCACCAGCCACGCCAATCCCTTTGCCGAGTTTGATCTGGTTCCACACCCCGCCCACGGCACCAATTACCGTAATCGCAACGACGCCCGGTCGCTTTCTTTCCCTTCCAGTTCAAGAGGAGTTGAATCTGGCTCGTTGTGTACGTCGGCAGAATGAGTTGAGGTTCTTTCATCTGCGGAATCTTCAATGGTGAACCAGACCATTTCAGGTACGCATTGATTGAGCGGATTGCGCTGTTGCAGCCCGTCGCACGCAGGCCCTTCTCACGCATCCTGACGACCATCGCTTTCAATTCGTCTTCGGTCGGAGATTCGGACGGCATCCATTTGAAATTGTGGGTGTACCAAGAAACTGTCGTCGGGGAGACGTTGTGAAGGTACTGCCGTTCCTTGATGAACTGCTCGAATTTAGGTAGCACGGACTCCTCCAAGGCGTGGGGTCAAAATCCCACGTGAATTTGAGGAACCGTCTGTAACCCGTTGACAACTAAGATTGGTCGGGACGGGCAGATTTGAACTGCCGACCCCTCGCACCCCAAGCGAGTGCTCTACCAGGCTGAGCCACGTCCCGACTCGGAAGGAAATCCGCTGACTTCGCGTATGCCCTGCGGCACCGCCCCATCAGCGGAGGGGTTCCACGTAATTCTACACCACCACAGGGCCGAACCAGCGAGTCGAACGCCTTCCGGCTTTACTCCAAGTCTCTCCAGTTTTGCCCCACACCCATCTCCACCAACAGAGGTACAGCCAACTGATGCACGCGCTCCATGTGCTCCCGCACGAGCGACCGCATTGCCTCCACTTCACTCTCCGGAACTTCAAAGACTAGCTCGTCGTGCACCTGCAGCGTCATGCGTGACTTCAACCCGCGCTCTCGTAAGGCCGCATCGATGCGGATCATTGCGACCTTGATCAAATCTGCAGCCGTCCCCTGCAGTGGAGTATTGACCGCAGTCCGCTCGGCGAATCCACGCTGGTTGGCGTTCTTGCTGTTGATGTCCGGAATCGGCCGCACGCGTCCGAACAGCGTCTTCACCTTCATTTCACGGCGCGCCTCGTCCAACGTTTTGTCTATGAATGTGCGCACGCCACTGTACTTCTCGAAGTACGCGCTGATGAACTGTTTTGCTTCTCCGGGCTCGATGCCGAGTTGCTGCGACAGGCCGAAGGCGGAGAGCCCGTACACGATGCCGAAGTTTACAACCTTGGCCTGCCGCCGGTGATCCGGTGTAACCATGAGCGGCGGGACACCAAACACTTGTGAAGCTGTCAGCGTGTGAATGTCATCGCCGCGACGGTATGCTTCGACCAGCAGCGGATCGCGCGAGAAATGCGCCAGGAGCCGCAACTCGATCTGCGAATAGTCGGCGGTCAGCAACACGTGTCCCGGTTCGGCGATAAACGCCGCCCGAATGCCGCGGCCGAGTTCAGTGCGAATCGGAATGTTCTGCAGGTTCGGATTCGCGGAAGAAAGCCGTCCCGTCGCCGTTCCCGTTTGTCCGAAAGTCGTGTGCAGCCGTCCGGTTGCGGGATTGATCAGCGCCGGCAGAGCGTCGACGTAAGTCGATTTCAGTTTCGTCAGCTGGCGGTAGTCCAGGACCATGCGCGCGATCGGATGATTTTCGGCAAGTTCTTCCAGCACATCGACCGCCGTGGAAATCGTTCTTCCCTTGCCGTACTTCACCGGCTTGGGAAGATTCATCCGGTTAAACAGCACGTCTCCGAGCTGCTTTGGCGAGCCGACGTTGAATTCCATCCCCGCGGCTTCGTAGACGTCTTTCGCTTTCGCGGCAATCTCGCGCTCAAGTTCCGTCGACATTTGCGAGAGAGCAGCGGTATCGATCTTTACCCCAGCCTGCTCCATCCGGGCCAGCACGGGAACCAGGGGCAGGTCCATGTCCTCGTAAAGTTTGGCGAGTCCCGCTTGTTCGACATCGCTGCGCAACGCCGTCGTCAGTCTGCCCGTAATGTCGGCCGACTCGGCAACTCCGCCGCCAAGCTTGAGATTGAACCGGCGCAACGCCGTTTCCCCCAAACTGTGGGAGGAATACGTCGGATTCAGCAGGTAGGAATACAGCGTCGGATCGTGCCGCACGCCTTCGACAACGATTCCGAGCGGAGCCAGCGCGTGTATCGCAGCCTTGTAGTCATGAACGGCTTTGGTGATCGCTGCGTCAGCAAGAACGCTCCGCAACTTTTCGCCGGCGTCTCCGGAAAGCTTCACAATCGTTGCGCTTCCCGCCGCAGCCGATATTGCGAAACGCCGCGCCGTGGGCTCGGGCAGAGGCGGCGCCGTCATCGCACCGCCCATAAAAGAGAGCTGGCCTAGCGGCGGTTCTTCTTCTTCCTTCTCCTCTTCTGCGGAGACGGCAGATTTCTCTTGTTCGACGGCGACACTCAGGATGCCTTCCGCGGCGGCGTTCACTACGCGTTCCACATCAACGGCCGACTGGGCTTCGGCATAGTGCGTCTCGTTTACTTCAGCAACCTGCAATAACTCTTTGAGCAGCGAAGTAAACTCCAGTTCGGTGAAGAGCGCACGCAGGGCGTCCTCATCCGGCTCGCCCACGCGCATGGAATCCACGTCGAGCTCGACCGGAACATTCGTGTCAATGGTCGCCATGCTCTTGCTGAACAAAATCGTGTCGCGATTGTTTAGCAGCGACTCGCGGTAGGTCTTGCGCTCCACTTCGGCGGCCCGATCCAAGGCTTCCTCAACCGTGCCGAAGCGCTTGATGATTTCGACCGACCCTTTGTCGCCGATCCCAGGAGCTCCCGGAATGTTGTCGATCGAGTCGCCCCGCAGCGCCATTACATCGATCACGCGTTCGGGAGGTACGCCGAGGATTTCCTCTACCTTCGCCCGATCGCAGATCAAGTTATCCTTCGGCGGATTCAGGATCTGCACTTGGTCGTTCACGAGCTGCATCATGTCCTTGTCGCTCGAAACGATATAGACAGGATGCGAGGCTTCCGCGGCCTTACGCGCGAGGGTGCCAATCACATCGTCGGCCTCAAAGCGCGTCACGCCAATCATCGGGATGCGATACGCCTCAAGCGCCCGCCGGATGTAAGGAACTTGCTGCGCCAGATCCTCCGGCATGGCGGAGCGGTTGGCTTTGTATCCCTTGTATTCGACTTCGGTAAAAGTCTGCGTCTTGATGTCGAACTTGCGGATGGTGGTAACCGCTTCCGCCTGCTCGTCACGAAAGGTCGGACCCGCGACATCGAACACGGCTGCCAGGTATTCCGGAGAAAAATCGTCGCGCAGCTTGCGAAGCATGTTCACAAAAACGTAAATCGCTGCGGTGGGTAGCCCCGTCTTGGTCGACATCGGCCGCTGGCGCGCCATCGCGTGGTACGCGCGGAAGATAAACGACATCGTGTCGATGAGGTAGATCCGCCCGTGCGAGCCAGCCGACGAAGACGGCGGATTGGCCAGGCGTGCAGCCGCTTCGTCCGCGCTGGATGAGGGCTCCGAGGATTTTTTTCGAGGGGACAACCCGGTTAGTGTAGCAGCAGGTCCATGCTAGAAATCGATGCGGAAATTTGCTTCCACCACTTTGTTGCTCTTGCTGCCCTGCACGTTGTGGAAGACCAGGTAGTACTTCACCGGCTGATTCATCGAAGGCGGCAAGTCGAAGTTGACTGCCTGGTTGTGCGACGATTCGACCGAGAACAGAGCATCGCTCGGCCGGTCACTGGCGACATTGGCCTGTTGCTCTTCGTTCAAAATGACGAACTCAATGTTCGCCGTACTATCGGAAGCACCGCCCGCCTTCCCGACGAAGGATTGGAAGATCCCGTGAAGATGGGGCCGCGACGCGTGGGACGGTATTTCAAAGGGAAAGGTCGCCGAGGTCTTCAGACTGAAAGTTTTCTCGAGGACCACCTGCGCCTCGGTTGGGCCTTTCGACGAAGGCACGATCTGGTCTAAGGGCGTGGTCATGTTTACCCGCGGAGCATCTTGCTTCGTGCAGCCTGCGCCTGCGCTCAGCAGGATCGCAATCGCGACGGTCGCACGTTTACGCTGCGGCATGAGCAATCACTGCCCCGCGGTTTTTCCGAACATAGTGTTGAAGTGGAGCTGGATCTCCCCGCACGTACCCTGTTCCGGCGAATACACCACGCATGTATCGAATGGACGCGAATACACGTGCAGGCTGACCGCGCGCTGGTTGAATTCCCGCGGATTTACGACGCGATGGACCGGATCGGCGGGATTCACCGCGCACGGATGAGAGATGTTCATCTCCACCGTGTTGAGCGGTTCGAGCTTGCACTGGCCGCCTTTCAGATCCTGATGAACCAAGTGGTAATTCTCCACCTGGAGCCGGCCAATGGGCACCGCCATCCAGCAGTTCTGATCGCGATGATTGTGCACCGAACTCACCTGTCCCGCTTCCCAGCAGATGGCCATCAGTTCGTAGAGGTTCGTACGGTCGATCAGATTTCGCGTGTAGTGCTGGCGACTCCAGGTCAGATAAGGATCCAGCGAGGCCGCTTCGACAGGAGTCTGCTCGAGAAAGTGCCGGAGAGGTTCGGTCTCGTCGAACATCGACTCGGGCATTTGTCGCAATCCTTCGATGAGCCTTTGAATTGATACTGTTTTTGCTGCTGTAATCATCATCTACTCCGGGGTTTGAGTATAGCGCGCAGTGACTCTGAATGCCCGATCCTTGTTCCTCCGGTCTTGAAGGGACAGGGTGGGGATTTTGAAGTGAACACTATCTCCCCGCCCCCAGAATTTCCTTGCTCTCGCCCTGCGCCACCGCCGGATACACGGCTCCCTTTCGTCGCCGCAAATCCTGCGGCAATTCTGATCGCAACAGCCACAGCCCGGCTGCTACTGCCGCCGCCCACGTGAGCGACACGAGCGCCAGCTCGACAATGTCCGCCATCCGGCCTCCGCGCACCGCGAGCGGAACTGCTTTGGCCACTTCAAAACTGATGCCGCCCGCGACCACCGCCGTCAGGAATGCCTTGCCCAGCTCTTTCCAACGCAACTCGCCCAGAGAAACCAACTTGCGATAATGCAACAATCCCGCGAGCGCCAGGAGATTAGCCCCGATTCCAATATCGGAGGCCCAAGCCAGGCCAACGACTCCGAAGGTACGGAACAGGAGCGAATAGATCGGCATCGACGCTGCGGTTACCAGGCTCACCGCGACCATCGGCGTAAGCGTATTTCCGGCCGCATAGAATGCGCGCGCATAGAGTCCCTGCGCGGACCACAGCACCAAAGATAAGGAGAACCAGAAGAAATACACGGCGGTGGGTTGCGTGTCCGATGGCAGAAACCGGCCTCGCCGGTAAACCAGATCGATCAGCGGGAGTGCCGCCGCCATCATCCATCCTGTTGCGAGAAGAGATGCCGCCGCCACGCGATACACGGAATCGTTGACGGTTGCCGCGAATTCCTTCAGCTTCTTCTCGTTGAACAGCCGCGCAAAGAATGGCAGCGATGCCTGCCCTGTCGCTTGCCCCAGCACCGCGATCGGCACCGCGAAGAGCCGCTTCGCATAGTTGAGCCGCGTGATGTCTCCGACTCCTCTCGCGGCGTAGTGGCGCAGGATCCAGTCATCTGCCGTTACCAGCGATACCCCCAGCATCAAGGGCACCGAGAGCTTCACCCATTCACGAAAAGCCGGATTCGATATATCAAACGATGGCCGGTATCCTGTGCCGATGCGCACAGCTCCAATCACGCTCGCAAGAAATGGTCCGGCGAAGCTGCCGATCAGTGCTCCGTATGCCAGCGATGCAATTCCGAAATGCCGGCCTCCCACCACTCCACCGAGAATGATGAAAAGGTTGTAGATCAGAGGACCGAATGCCGGAAATAGAAACAGCCGATGGCTGAGCAGCACGGCGGATACGACTCCGCCCACATAGAAAAAGATCTGCGCCGGCAGAAGGATGCGCGTGAGGTGAACACAGAGATCAATCTTGTCTGGCGTGAAGTCTTTCACGTACCAGCGCAAGAACTGCGGCGTGAAAATCTCAGCCAGAACTGTACCCGCAATCATCACCACGGTCATGACCGTGATGATGATGGAAAAGGTCTTCCTGGCATCGTCATCACGCTTCTCAGCCAGGAACCGGGTATAGATCGCGATGAAGGTGATCGAGGCTGATCCGCCGGCCACAACATAGTTGAGGAAATCCGGCAGCGTGAAGGCCGTTACATAAGCGTCAGTCGATCCGGCGGCTCCATAGGCCCAGGCGATGTAGGCGTCCCGCGCATAGCCGATCACGCGCGACATCATGACCGCGCCGATTAAAAGCAGCGTGGCCGAGAATGCAGTGTGCTGGTGCGAAGGCCGAAAAAAGCGCAGCAGTTTCGTCATCGAGACCCGATCAGATTTCAATCTTATCGGAATCTCAAACCGCCAGTGTTGATCGTCTCGCCTCCTGTGCGCCGCGCATACCGAAACAGGAAATGCTCTACTTCTGTACCGTGACGTACACTCGGCCCGCCGAGATCAGATCGACGCCTTGGACCTCCGAGTTGATCCGCACCTTCTGCCATCCTGATCTCTTTTGTGGCTTGGGGATAAAAGAGAGGATGTACTGGTTCTGCAGCCTGCGTCCGAAGTCCTCGAGGAATGGACTAAACGAGACGGCGCTGCCAGTCATTCCGATGTAGTACGCCTCGCCGCCCGTTTCTTCGGAAAGCTGCGACAGGTAGTTTTGCCCCCAAGTGGTCTGCCAGCGGCTATGTCCAAAGTGGCCGCTGCCCGGGTTGTAGATCGCAGAAACCTGGATGCCTGCTCGACCGGCGTCATCAATTGCCGCCTGCACATACGGATCGTTCAGGTCGCCAGTCCCGTAATAACGGTCGGCGCCGTCGGTCACCATCAGGACTTCACGCCGTGCCGTGGTCGCAGGCCAGCGTTTTACCAGGTCGCTGAGAGAAAAATAAGGACTCGCGTTCGCGCCCGCTCTCCCAATCGGTAGGCGCATCGCCTTTGCGGCCAGTTCGTGATCATTCGTCGGATCCTGCAGTATCCGCGCGGTGCCGTCCTGCATGTACGCCACTCCGATCAGCGTTGTCGGCGGCTGCGAGCTGATGAATTGTTTTATCTCGCCCAATTGCGAACCGAGGCTTGAGCTCGAACTGTCGTCGATGAGGATGAAAAGCTGTAGCGCGGCGTGATCGCCCTGCGCCGGAATCCAGTCGACCACTTGGTCGCGGTCACGACCTTCGAAAACGATCACATCGTCACGGCGAACCACCGGGACCTCGGTGCCATGTTTGGGTTCCACGCTAACCACTAATTGAACGGGTGTCCCCGCAGGTTGCGCTGGTTGCTGTGCCGCCAGCATTCCGCTTGCGCCGACCAGAAAAGCCACTCCCAATATTGCCGGGATGGAAAAGTTTCGCTTGCTCATGATGCCTCCTTGCAAATTCAGTCGATCGAACCCCGAGGTCGGTTCGCGTGCCATAACACGCACGCTCCATTTTGTTAGATGTTACGAACCGTCAAAAGGTCGGCTTACCTTTATCACAGCGGGTCAAAGTGTGGCAAAGGGCTGAAATGCGATAATTCTCTCGTGTCGTCCTCGACGCCAGTCAAGACCCGCTCCTCCGTCTTCCGACGGTCTTTCCGCAGGGACTTCCCTTTGGCGGTCCGCGGCGAAGGGGTCTACGTTTGGGACGCCGAGGGCAACCGCTACCTCGACCTGGCCGGATCCGCCGCCGTCAATTTCATCGGACATGGTGTGCCCGAAATCTCCGCCGCGATGGCCGCGCAGGCGGCGCAACTCGAATTCGTTCATACCAGCCAGTTCACTACCCCGGTAGCCGAGGAATACGCGCAGGAATTGCTCAGTTTTGCGGGAGAACACTTCCGCGGCGGAGCCGTCTACTTTACCAGCGGAGGCTCCGAGTCGATCGAAACCGCGTTGAAGCTGGCGCGGCAATATCAAGTCGATATCGGACAAGCAAGCCGTCACCAGATTCTCAGCCGGCAGCAGAGTTATCACGGTTCCACGCTAGGAGCACTCTCAGTCTCCGGCAATAAGCGCCGCCGTGAAATTTACCTTCCCATGGTGCGCGAGTTCCCGCACATCGGCATGCCCTATTGCTACCGCTGCAATTTCGATTGCACCGACGGCTGCCGCAACTGTGGCCAGCAGTATGCAGCCGAGCTGGAGCATGCTATCGAAAAGTCCAACGGTGAGGCCGCTGGATTCATCTTCGAGCCCGTCAGCGGGGCGACGCTTGGTGCCGTCGTTCCTCCTCCTGGATATCTGCAGTCCATCGCCGAAATCTGCCGCCGTCACGGCGTGCTTCTCATTGCCGACGAAGTCATGACCGGCATGGGACGCACCGGGCGCAACTTCGCCGTCGATCACTGGCAAATCGAGCCGGACATCCTGGTCGCGGCCAAAGGATTGTCGAGCGGATACGCTCCCCTCGGAGCTGTCATCGCCAGCAAGAAAGTTGTGGACGCGATCGACCAGGGATCAGGCGCATTCCTCCACGGCTTTACTTACAACGCCCATCCAATTTCTCTCGCGGCCGGACGCGCGGTGTTGCATCACCTGAAGACGAACAATCTCGTTGTAGCCGCCGACGCCAGCCGGCCCGAAACGCCGGCCGCCAAGTTCAAGCAGGCGCTTGAAAGTCTGCGCAAGGAAGAATCGGTCGGAGATGTGCGCGGAATCGGCCTGCTATGGGGCGTCGAATTCGTCGCTGACAAAAAGACCAAACAGCCATTCCCGGCCAATCAGAATTTCTCCGCCCGGGTGGCCGCGGCAGCTCTCAAGCGCGGACTGCTGGTCTATCCCATGCAAGGCTGCGTCGACGGCATCTCCGGCGACCACCTTCTCTTAGCGCCTCCGGCGATTATCACTCCCGAGCAGATTGACTGGTCCATCGATCAATTGTCAGCCGCCATTCGCGAAGCGATTTCGTAGCAAGTGCTGCCACGCTCAAAGAGATCAACCCTGGGTCTCATTTCACGTTGAGGCCCAGCCACTTAAGTCCATCTTTTCAATAGCTTACGGGTTGATCATCGTTTGATCCCGAGTGCATTGTCCTTCCCGCCCGACTGCGCGAAATTTATTGATGAAACAGGCGCGGAGGCGACTATGGCAATCCCCGGTTCCCAGGCAATGACGGAATTCTGCGAGCAAGTAAACCCGCGAGTTCTGGAGATGCGCCGCCGGCGGCCCTTCCCAGACATGTTGCGCGTTCAGGAAAGCTGGGTCGCCGTGGCGGAGAAGCGTGCCTTACTCTGGCTGGCTGCGCGTACTCCCGAACGAATCGGCCCCGACCATCTCACAATCCTGGGCTTAGCGGCGCAAATCGGAGCGGGTGTGTTCTACGCACTCGCCTTCTGGAATCGCCTGGCGCTGCTTGGAGTCATTGCCTGCCTCGCTTTAAACTGGCTCGGCGACTCCCTCGATGGAACGCTGGCCCGCGTTCGCCAGCGACTTCGCCCGCGGTATGGATTCTATGTCGACCACATGGTCGACAGCTTTGGCGCCCTCGCTCTCATGGGCGGCCTCGCCCTGTCCGGATATATGCATCCCTGGATCGCGATTGGCCTGCTCATCGGCTTCCTAATGCTCTCCATCCAGTCGTATCTCGCCACGCATGCACTCGGAGAATTCCGCATTTCCTTCTGGCGTTTCGGCCCTACGGAACTCCGCATCCTGCTCGCGATTGGAAATCTCGCCCTGTTGTGGAAGCCGATCGTACACCTGTTCGGAGGGCGCTACCGCCTCTTCGACGTCGGCGGCGCGATCGGTCTTGCGGGTATGGGACTGATGGTCGTCGTCTTCACCCTGCAGAACACCATCCGCCTCTATCGCGAGGAAAGGATTCCGCAATGATCGCGGCGAGCGGCGGCGCGTCCCGTTCGACATTCATCCGATGGTGCAAGTTCAACCTCGTCGGTGGAATGGGGATCGTCGTGCAATTTGCGGCGCTATTTGTGTTGCGCAGCGTGCTCAAGTTCGACTATCTGTTTGCCACCGCGATTGCCGTAGAGGCCGCGGTGATTCACAACTTCGTCTGGCACGAACAATTCACCTGGGCGGATCGAACGAAGATAGATCGAACGAGAATAGATCAGACCATATCCGAATCCGCTGAGCCGCGCTGGCACCGATCTCTGCCGCGGCTCGTGCGTTTTAATCTGACGAACGGCGCTGTCTCGATCCTCGGCAATCTGGCCCTGATGAAAGTCATGGTCGGCGAAGGTCACATGAACTACCTCGTCGCCAACGCCATCGCGATTGTGTTGTGCTCTCTCGCGAATTTCCTGGTGAGTGAGGAGTGGGTGTTCGCAGCTTGACGATTGAGCTGTCCGTTATGCTGGAGGGTTGCGGAAAATCTGACGAGGAGAAGAAGGAAAGGGAGAACTCTGTCGCACCATCCATGTCGTGAAACAAGCTTCCGCTTTCGCCGCTAAGGCGGTTACGCGATCTTCAGCACAACTTTCCCGTAATTTTTCCCGTCCTCGAGCAGCTTGTAAGCTTCGATCGCCCGCTCCAGTGGCAACACCTGTCCGATCTGCGGAGTCAATTTCCCCGCCGAGATCCATGCCGATAGCTGCTTCCACGCCGGCTCCATGATCTCGCGCTTCTGCGCCAGATAGGTCAGCCAGAGTCCTTGTACGCTTGCCGATTTCGCATACATCGCGCGCAAGTCGAGCTGCGGAGATTTGCCCGTCGCCGTTCCGTACTGGATGACGCGTCCGAAATCCCGCAGGCAGCGCAGGCTCTTGGCCGTGTGCTCCCCGCCGAGCATTTCAAAGACAGCGTCCACGCCCTCGCCGTGTGTCAGATTTTTCACAACTTCTTCGTAGTCGTGCTGCTTGTAGTTGATCGCGTGCTGCAGCCCGAGTAGTTTGACTCGCGCGATTTTCTCCTCAGAAGAAGACGTGCCGTACATCTCGACGCCCAGCAGTCGTCCGATCTGCACCGCGGCGGTGCCCACTCCTCCCGCCACCGCATGAATAAGGACGCGATGGTTGCGGCCAGCGGGCGGGGCCTCGGTCATCCCGGCTTGCCAGTATCCGAGATATGCGGTGAAAAAGTTGACGGGGAAAGCCGCCGCCTGTTCATCGCTCCAGCCGTCCGGCACAGGCCACAGCATCGACGCATATCCGGCGGTACGCTCGGCAAACGCCGCCCACTGCGTGTATCCCATCACCCGCCTGCCGCTCGCCTCTTCGACTCCTGAGAATTCGCGCCCCACAATCAGTGGCGGCGCGGGCGTCCCTGGATAGCCGCCTTTCATCGTCATGATGTCGGCAAAATTCACTCCTCCCGCATGAACGCGAACCAGGCTTTGCCCAGTCTTGAGAGTGGGTTCGGGCATGTTCTGAACGGACAACGCGTCCAGTCCCGACAAGCTGGCAAGAACGAGGGCTTTCATGGAGAAAAGTCTAGCAGGATGGATTGCACTGGAATGCAGATTGTTTCTTAGCCGCGGAGAGCCCTCGGAAATGCGAGCGGCCCGCTCGAATCAGGATCGGTAGAGAAAGATCCTCGATTCTGCGGGCCACCCCGTCGCAATTAGACTTCGTCTTTCGCCCTACAGGTGTTCGGTCTAAAGGACGACGAACAGCGCGATGCGCATGCCCGGATGAAGCAGGTCGAACAGGAAATACTCGCCATCGATATAGTCGATATAGCAGTCGTCGGTGTACGCCCAGCCCGCGGGCCACGGATCGACGAACCCGAACGAGTAGCCGCCATAAGCAAACCCCGGCTGGCCTTGCACGACGGTTGTGCGCTGCACTACAAACGTGTGGCTTCGGCCAAAGTTCGCGCGGAATTTGTCGTCAGGAATGTGGCCGCTTTTTCCGGCAGGCCGCGCGTGTGCATCCTGTGACGGCTGCTGGCCGTTATCCTTCATCTGTTCGCGAGACTCCTTTTCGGCCTGCTTTTGTTGCTGCTTCTCCTGCTTTGACGGCTTGGCTTCGTCTTGCTGGGGAGGCTTCATCTCATCTTGCTTCGGTTCAGGCTTCGCCTCTTCTTGCCGCGCCGGTTTATCTTCCTGTGGTTTCTCATCCTGTGCGTAAACCGCTGCCGCGCTGGCAACCAGAACGGAAAGAATCGCTAAATTCAAAAATCTGAAAGCTCGCATAGACATCCTCCAAGAGTCGAATCTCGATGTACTACGGGCCGGCGATCTGCCTGCTGAGGCAGTTCGCGAATGACCAAAGTGAGATGTGGGGATTTCGTCTCCCGGTTCCCCGATGTTTGCTGTAAATAGGGCGGGACTGGGCTGTAGGCGGGTGCCCCGCGGAAATCGCCCCGGCGTTCCCTGCGGGTATATACTCTTGGCGTTAGCTTACTGTTCCCCCGGCCGAGCCCCAGAACGGCTGGAACGGAGCGCGCTTTCATCCCCCTTATCCTTGCGCTCCGCATGCGATGGGCCGGTTCCGCTGGGGCGGCGGACGCGGCACGGGTGCATCACCCAGCGGCACGGGAAAGCTGCATCCGCGGGGAGGTTTACCGTGGATCTCATTTTTGTTCGTCTTCTTTTTGTCATTGTTGTAGCGGTCACGTGCTTCGAAATCGGCCCATTCGGACTCTCACCCATCCGGGATGCGGGCGTGGGCGCTGTGATCGGGGCAGCCATCGTTGTGTTCGAATGGAAGCTGCGCACCGTCAGCCTCAAGCGGTTGATCGGCGCCGCGATCGGCAGCTTCCTCGGGATTTGCGGCGCCTACCTGTTTGCTCTTGTCATCCGCACCAGCGTGCCCGAAGGGCATACCCAGAGCTTTCTGCAGATCCTCGTCATGCTGCTCATGGCCTATGTCGGCCTGATTGTCGGCGCCAATAAGGGCGACCTGCTGAACCTGGCCGCGCTGGGCGGGATCTTCGGTGGCGAGAAGCAGGGCAAGAAGAGCTACAAGATCCTCGATACCAGCGTCATCATCGACGGCCGCATCGCCGACATCGCCGAAACCGGCTTCCTCGATGGCGTGATCGTCACTCCGCAGTTCGTGCTGCGCGAGTTGCAACTGGTCGCAGACTCCGCCGACTCGCTCAAACGCAATCGCGGACGCCGCGGGCTCGACATCCTGCAACGCCTGCAGAAGGTCGCCAACCTCCAGATTCAGATCGTGGAAGACGATTTCCCAGCCGTCCGCGAAGTCGATCTGAAGCTCATCGAACTGGCCAAGGTTTATGAGGGCAAGATCATCACCAACGACTTCAACCTGAATAAGGTTGCGCAGTTGCAAGGCGTGGAAGTCCTCAACATTAATGAACTCGCCAACTCGCTGAAACCGATCGTGCTGCCCGGCGAGACCATGCGCGTGTTCATCCTGAAGGAAGGCAAGGAGTACAACCAGGGCGTAGCTTATCTGGACGACGGCACGATGGTGGTCGTGGACAACGCTCGAAAAATGATCGGCAAAACCATCGACGTGTCGGTCACATCGGTACTGCAGACAACTGCGGGCAAGATGATCTTCGGCAAATGGGATGAGCGGGCCGCATATTCGCGCCAATCGTCCGCGGTGGCAGTGACCCCTGCCCCGGTTCCGTTGCCTCCGCCGGGGCCGACCGCAGTGCCAGGGCCAACCGCCGTGGACACGAAGCAAGGCGCGTCGTAAACCAAAAGATCTGCCGCTGGGCACTCCGAGGACGCAGAGACAATTCCTCTTAGTCGTCTTGACGTGCCTGGCAGTAATCCGCTGTATTTGAACTCCGGCCTCTGCGCTCGTATACTTACAGCCCGCCATGAAGGTTGTCGTCATTATTCCAGCCGCCGGTCTTGGGACGCGCATGTCTCCCATGCCCAGCGCGATGGATGCGAAGTTGAAGAAGCCGCATCCCTCGAAGCAATTCACCGAACTTGCGGGAACGCCGATCCTGATCCACACACTGCGCAAGTTCGCGGCTGTGAACGAAGTCAGCGAAATCTGGATCGCGCTTCGCGAAAACGAAATCGACGGCTTCCGGGACCGGCTCGAAAAGGAAGCCCAGGACCTGCTCAAGAAGAGAATCGAATTGGTCGCCGGCGGCGAGCATCGCCAGCAGTCGGTAGAACATGCGCTCAACGCGGTTTCGGCTGCGCCGGATGACATTGTCCTCGTGCATGATGCGGTCAGGCCGCTGGTTACCGCCGAGATCATTCGCGATGTGATCCAAGCGGCGAAGAAATACGGCGCCGCCATCGCCGGACTTCCCGCGATCGACACCGTGAAGCAAGTGGAACGTACTTCCGAAGGCGCGATCATCAAGGCGACGATTCCGCGAGCCGGCGTGGTGCTCGCGCAGACGCCGCAGGGATTCCGCTACGATGTAATCAAGAAGGCCTTCGACGAAGCGGCCGCCGACGGATTCATGGGCACCGACGAAGCGTCGCTGGCAGAACGCTCCGGACATGAAGTCGCCGTGGTCATGGGCTCGCCACGTAATATAAAGATCACCAACCCAGGCGACATGGAACTCGCAGAGTTCTATTTACGGAAATGAGCCACGGATTGTCACGGATCACCTCACTCAAAGATTAAAAAATTGAAACCTGAAACTCGAAACTCGAAACCTGCTTCCCGCATCGGCTACGGCTTTGACTCCCATGAATTCCACACCGGAATTCCGCTGAAGATCGGCGGGGTGATGCTGGCCCACAACAAAGGTCTCGGCGGCCACTCCGATGGCGATGTGCTGCTGCACGCCATCACCGACGCGCTGCTGGGAGCAATGGCCGGGCCAGATATCGGAGCGCTCTTCCCGCCGTCCGATCCGAAGTGGAAGGGCGCGGACTCGGTTATCTTTCTGCGTGAAGCTTTGAAGCGTGTAAACGAAGGCGGGTATGCCGTCGCCAACGTCGATGCGAGCCTCATTCTGGCTGCGCCGAAGATTGGTCCGCACGCGTCCGCGATTCGCGTTCGGGTGGCGGAGTTGCTAGGCATTCACTGCGATTGCGTCGGATTGAAAGCCAAGACTCCCGAAGGTTTGAACCTGGATAATGCTGCGATCGCTCACGTTGTGGTGCTACTCGAAGCAACGAAACCTGCGAAGAAGAGTTCACGAAAAAAGAAGAAGAGATAGTCGTGTGGAAACAGCTGCGATCGGCTCTCCGCCGAGCGCAGCTAGGCTTTATTACCTGCGCGCGCTCGCTTGCTCGATCAAAGCCTCGAAGATCGAGCGCGAAGCGGCGTCGTCTTCGACCGACCGCTCCGGATGCCACTGCACCGCGAGCACGAAGTGATCCGGCGAAACTCCCTCCATGGCTTCGATGATGCCGTCATCGGGACAGCGCGCCACGATCCGCAAGCCTTCGCCGATCGTGTCCGCGGACTGATGATGCGACGAGTTCACGGGCACGACCAGGTCGTCGTCTTCCCGATTCAAATTGGAATTCTGACGCTCGGCTTCGCCTTCGCCTGGACGGCCGAGGCGGCCGTCGCCACATATGATCTGCGCTAGCGTCGACGCCGGTTCGATTTTCACCGTGTGCGCGACGGCGACTTTTTTCCCTGCTTCGTGATTTACCTTCGCGCGCGTTGCCTCAGGCAGGAAATCCGGGATGTGCTGAATCAGCGATCCCTTGCGAAAAACGTTCAGGCTTTGCAGTCCATAACAGATGCCGAGCACCGGTTTGCGGCGGGCGTAGGCATCTTCGAGCAATAGATCGTCGACTTCGTCGCGGCGCGGATCGGCAGTGGCCGTGTGGGGCGAACGTGGTTGGCGGAAGCGCGCGGGATCGACGTCGGCATTGCTGCCCGGCAACAGGATGCCGTCGCAACGCTCGATCAATCCCTTCACAGCGGCGTCAGTTTGATCGAGAGCGATGCGTACCGGTTCTCCGCCGGCCAGCGCGACCGCCCGTTCATACTGCGGGATGGCACGCTCGCCATACTCGCGATCGGTGGAGTGCGGCATCGGAATCGCGATGCGAGGCGGCGTCACTACCCCAGCCTTTCGATGGCGGTCAGAGTTTTGGACTGGCGGTAGTGGCGGATCTCGTTGATCAGGGCGACTACAAAGATGATGCTTCCAGCGACAATCGCGACCGGCAGCGCGATGTGACGATAGGCGACGCGCATGTCGGGAGGCACGCCGTGCAACGCCGCGAGGATGACCGTGCCGAAGATCGCGAAGAACAGAGTGAGCGAGAAGATCAACAGCGTGCCGATGAAGGTGAGGACAAGAACTCGCGCCGGAATGCTGTACCAGCGCGGAGAGCGGGGCGGTAGTGCTGCCATGCGACGGTCGCGCCTCAAAGCTTCAGCCACGGCGTTTGTAGAGAATCGCGAACTCGAATCCGGCGTTGGGCGGAAACAATTCCGCCACCTTGCGCAAACGCTCGGCGAGCGCGGAGGGGGCGAGCAGCGGGTAATCGCGCTCGCGCAGATCGTAATAGTCGACGTCGAGATACAGTGACAGCAAATAGATAGAGATGGTGTCGGAAAATGTGGCTTCCAGATATTCGGTCTTGTAACGCTCGGCGTCTGACCCATTGGCAGTGGCGAGTTTCCGCGACTCCCAGGCATCGAGCGAAGTCTCGCCGCGAATTCCCGCTTCGACCTGGCTCCAGGCAAGCTCGCTGAATACGCTGGAGACTCCGGCGCGTTCGACCAGAGCGTGACCGACATTGATATAGAACTCGAAGGCGACGGAAAACTTGTCGTCCATCAGGCGCGTCGAGATGAAAACGCACTGCGAGTCGCCGAGGTTGAGATTGCGATGGCAGACCGCGTTGTCGCTGAGCGCGACGTCGTAGCGATCGGCGATGACGGTCTCGTCGCCGTGGCTGATGGTGAGCGGGACGAAGTAATACGCTTTGCGCGCAAGCGCCGCGGCAACGCTGGTCGGAACGGCGGCAACCATGCGCTCGATGTCGAACGAGTTGACGGCAACTTCTCCCGCGATGGCATAACAGATTCCATTGGCCGCCTGCGAGACGGGCGTCAGCCGGACGACTTCGGCGGGGCTGCGCGTGATGGCTGGGGCTGCCTGTGACATGCCAGTTGTCATTCTACACACAGGCGCCCGGAGGTCGACCCGGGTGACGCGGGAGCCGGCAGGGCGGTTGAGGACGGGTGGGGGTATATCTCGAAATGATTTTTTTCGCCTCGGGCGCAAGATATTGAGTCTGTTGGAGTTCCGGGTGCGAGGTGTCATTCCTGGCCCGCAAAATATTGACTGGAGAGCAGTTACTCACAAGAGATTCCAAACTAAAGATCTAACGATCGATTCGTCGATCCGGAGCCAATCGACACCCCGGATCGGCGACTCGCAGCTCTCGAACTCCCGGCGCATAGATGGAGTCTGCGCCTTTCCGGATTCTCCGTACAGGTTGTTCGTCACAGGAAGTGGAATTCTTGCTGTCGAAAACCGGGCTGGGGATTCAAACCCTGGAGGGTCAATAGGTGTAGTCGCGATATTAGATCCATCAACGAGACTGAGGCCGTATTCGTCTCAATCTCGCTGTGAAATTGTCTTGCTAGCGAGCCGAACTGTTTTCCCGCCGCCACAGTGGCATGCCTTCCGCTCCCGCGGCCAGCATGCCAAGCGAGGGTCCAATGTGCTGGGTGTTCTCTGAACGTTGATCCTCACCTGCCACTGTCGACGCAGCTCCCGCCTTGATCGGCTTGTTGGCCACCGTCTCATAGGCATATTCGGTAATCTCAGCCGACATGATTGGCCCGTGGACTTCCTTACTTGTCGTTACTGTCAGCCGTATCCAGCCATAGTGGAACTGGCCATTGATCTGGAAGCTGGCGCCAAGATATTTGTCTCTAGGATTTCCGCCCCAATATCCACGGAAACGTTTTGCGCTCGGGTAGCTCACGCTGCTTTCGACCCGAGCGTACCCGTACCAAAAAGCCGAGTTTTTGGGACCGATTTGTTTGCCGGCGGGCAGCGCCATCGCGGACGCGCTCCATGTGCCCCCATCGACTATTCCATCATTCTTCGTCACGCCATGCACGTCCAGGTCTCGAAACGAGAGGCCGGAGCTGAGAATGAAGATGAAGTTGTCGATGCCGTTATTAGCTAGAGAGATTTTGACGGGCTCTGGTTCACCCTGATGCGACACTGGGATCGGAATGGTCTTCCTGGTAATGACGACTTCGCTTTGGGCAGGCTGCGCCAGCGCAAGCACGCTTACACCCGCAGCGGACGCGGCGAGCGAGTAAAGACTGATCTGACGATTGAGTCTTTTGGAGATCGGTTTGTCGACAGAATCAGCGGGGTGAGTGGACACGGTAGTCCTCCATCGAAAATTGGAAATTGATTTTCTTGGCCCGAGGGGAGGAGAGACGCTTGAGAATATCTAACTAATTTATGCAATTGTCAAGCTGCAGAAATCTGCACAGCCAGCTTGGTTGATGACAAGCGATTTCACGATTTATCACGAACGAATCACTAATCCGAATCGTCCCACGGCGTGGACTAATTGATGTTTCGCGTGCGAGCCGGGAGACCGGTTGAGCTGAGCATGGCCTGCGCGACTCACAGCTCATGGCCTCAGTTTCCTGATGCCTCGTTGACAGCCGAGGCCTTGTGTGACAAAGTAGGCCGGTCCAGTCGTCACTCACGTCGCCCCCTCCTCCTGCTGGACTGAACATTTCTGGGCCGAGCCACTCATCCCAAGTCCAAGAAGTTATTCGGCGGGAAACTGATTCTCGATAGTGTCAGACTAATTTCAATCTGAGACTCAGAGCCTGCAACTTCAGAAAGAGAATGATGTTCGCCATGAAAACTGAATTCGTAACACCCGCTGCAAACTACATTCTAAGCCGCATGTACCTAGAAAAGGAGCGACGGAGTCGCTGCGGATTGGTAGCAGGGATTCTGTTGGCGCTCGTTGCGATTTCAACTTCCTTGCAAGCGCAAACGCTTACGGTCCTCCATACCTTCGAGGGTACTGACGGAGAAGGCCCCAACGGGGGAGTAATCATGGATGCAGCCGGAAATCTTTACGGTACCGCGTCCGGTGGCGGGATCTGCTGCGGCGTTGTATTCAAATTAGATGCGAGCGGCGATTTCTCTGTCCTGTATCAGTTCAAGGGCACACCCGACGGAAACTCGCCGAACGGGCGACTTGTTCGGGACGCAGCTGGAAACCTCTACGGCACGACCTCAATGGGTGGTAACTTCGGAGCGGGAACCGTATACAAGCTGAGCCCCTCCGGCAAGATGACCATTCTTCACAGCTTCAGCGGCTCGCCTGATGGTTCTTCGCCTTACGAAGGTTTGGTCCGAGATGCAGCGGGCAACCTCTACGGAACGACATGGAGCGGAGGCGTCGCGATGTGCAACGCAGGAGCAGGCTGCGGCACCGTGTTCAAGGTGAACTCAACCGGCAAGGAAACGATACTTCACCGCTTCGGTGCCGCAACGGACGGTACGCAGCCCGATGGAAACATGGCCCGCGACAAAGCGGGTAACCTTTATGGAAGTACGGACTTTGGCGGGATCGGTTTTGGAATTGTCTATAAGGTGGACGACAAGGGTAAAGAGACTATCCTGTACACTTTCGCCGGTGGTTCGGATGGGGCCTATCCTGAGGGAGCAGGCGTGATCTTTTGTGGGCTTGTGCTTTGCGGCGCGACTGGATTCGGCGGTACCGCTGGTGCTGGAAACGTCTACACGCTCAATCTGAGCGGATCGGAAACCCTGCTCTATAGCTTTGCGGGACCCTACAGCCAGCGTCCTGGAAGATTGACGATTGACGCCACAGGCAATCTCTACGGAGAAACTTTGTACGGAGGAGTCTCCGACGTTGGAGCGTTATTTGAATTGGATACGAGCGGCGTGGAGACTTTGCTCTACAGTTTCACCGGAGGAGCGGATGGCTGGCTTCCCTTCGGAGGAGTAATTCGCGACACGGCCGGCAATCTGTATGGCACGGCTCAGGTAGGGGGAAATTTGACTTGCGGTGGTAGCGGATATGGCTGCGGCACCATTTTCAAGCTCACACCATGACCTGCGTTCTAAGATGCTTGTTTTGAAGTCGACCACCGTTTGGGTCCGACACTCGCGTGTGCGAGCGAACGAAGACTGGCGTTGGCTCTGGCTGAGTTTCTCTTGGGGGATGCTTTTTCTCGATAGGTCTGTCGGCCCATCAAGTCTCGATCCGACCGCTGCGGGAAACGGGCGGGTTGAACATTAATAGCTCCTGCGCTTTGCGTTCGACGCGAAGCTGCTCTCGCTCGGGACGCTGCAATAATTAGAGTGACTGGAGTATCCGCTTTCCCGATATTGGGAAGATGAGTGTAGGTGATTTTGCGCGTGCGATATACTTCGCGCGAGGAAGACCTACCTGAGCACGGACCTGCGATTTGTCTCCGAGCGGTTTCCCCGCTCTTCGCGCTATAACCCGGACTGGGTTCTCGCTAGCGCCAGCGGCGGGGCTAATGCGCTGTGGCTAACTGAGTGGCTCACATCCGAACTGGACCTGCGGTCCGGCATGAAAGTGTTGGACCTGGGTTGCGGACGAGCCTCGTCGTCAATTTTTCTGCGGCGGGAGTTCGGAGTGCAGGTTTGGGCTACCGACCTTTGGTTCAGTGCCGCGGAGAACGTACAGCGCGTCCGGGATGCGGGCGTCGAGGATGGCGTGTTTGCGCTGAGTGCCGATGCACGGTCGCTCCCTTTTGCCCCGGACTTTTTCGATGCCATTGTCTGCGTAGACTCCATATGCTATTTCGGGACCGACGACTTGTACCTGAACTACCTCGCCAGGTTCGTGAAGCCGGGCGGTCAGTTGGGAATCGCGGGTGCAGGGCTTATCCAGGAAATCGAAGGTTCCCCTCCCAATCATCTAGGCGACTGGTGGACTCATGATCTCTGGTGTCTGCATTCGGCGGACTGGTGGCGGCGACATTGGGAGCGAACCGGGATCATGCACATCGACGTCGCCGACACGATGCCCGATGGCTGGCAAGTTTGGTTGGACTGGCAGAGGGCGGTGGCTCCTGACAACGCTGCGGAAATCAAAGCTCTGGAAGCTGATCGCGGCGTTTCCCTCGGATATATTCGGGTCGTTGCTCACCGCAATGGTGACACGAAATTAACGGATCCCATCGTGTCCTTACCAGCGCAATATACGAAAAAACCGTTGCTTCGGCACGAGGAGCGATGAATCTGTCAAAGCGCTTCACTCTTACTTCGGTTAGCTAAATAGCGTATCCCCGAACTTCGACTTCTGTCAGGTCGCGCTTCTACGGAAGCGGAAACTGGTCATATATCGCCAACTGCAACGGTGGGTTGGAAGCCGGAACGGTTCCGCCGGCGCTGATGGCGCCGCTGTTGTTATCGATGTTCACGATGTCAATGCTGCTGGCAGCGGTATCAGCGGCGTACAACGGGCTGGACGCCTGGGTCTGCTCCAGGTGGAGCGCGATGCCTCCGGTGGCAGTATCCACCGCGGCGGGCGATCCGATTGGCGTGAGCATTCCATTGGCCGCGATGCTGAACGCCTCTACGGTGTGATCGCCGGCGTTGATCACGAGTAGTTCGTTAGCAATACCATTGATAAGCGTGCCCGGACCTTTGCCCGCAGTAAATGGAGATCCCGGAATCGGAGTCAGCGCCCCGGTTGCATTATCGATGCTAAATCCCGCAATCTGACCAGCGTTCGACAAAGAGACAAACAAGAATTGGTTGCCGGCGCTGTTCGAGGTGTTGAGAAGATACGAAGGCCCAGCCTTCGGAGTGGTGGCGAAGGGCGAGCCGGCGATCGGGGAAAGCGATCCATCCGAGGCAACCGCGAACGCGAGAATCCCCCCGTTCGGGTCGCCCGAATCGGAGGCATAGAGCGAGGCTGCGGGCGAACTCGAACTCGCCAGCAGGGCAACGGCCATTTGCGTCGGAGCAATGCCCGCCGCGTACGGTGATGCGGGCAGAACGGTCATTATCGCGGTCCCAGGATTGGTATAGCCGACAATCGTTCCGTTCGGTTCGCTGGCGTACAAGTTTTGTCCGGGCCCGATGATGATGCTGTTCGGACCACCCGAAGCAAAACCTAGAGTGAACGGCGAACCGGCAACCGGCGTCAGGGCGCCCGTCTCCATCGTGATCGATTCAACTACTACATCGTTCGACAGGCTGTCGGCAAACAACAGCGCCCCATACACACCGGCGGTGCTCGGTGAATTTGCCGGCCCTGATGAAGATGCAATCGGAGTCAACGCCCCCGTGGACGCGACGGAGAAGCCCAAAATCTGATTGGAAGTAGTCGTCGCATAGAGGAAAGGATTTTGCTGGGTGGAGGAACCGCAGGCGAGGCCGCAAAAGCGGGAGCTGGTCCCACATCCCCAGAGCGCCATGCACGACGCTACGATCAGGAAATATATCAAGAACTCAGGTGAGCGCTTCGCCAAACTCGCCTCCCCGGAGCACACAAATCATCGCCGCAACATTTTAGAACCCAGCACGCGTCAGGAAGTTGTCCGCGTCCGCCGGTTCACCTGTGAAGGTCCTAAACTTGGTGGACAACTTGGCAACACGTGGTGTTCCCGGGTCCTTGTAAATAACCGAATGACCCCGGAATGCGCAATCGTAAGGCAAAGAGTCCGTGTGACGCAACGCAGTGACAACTAACGCCCGCAAACGCCGTTGCCAATTCTCATCTGCGGACACAGGCGTAACTGACGAAACCGGGCGATTACACTCATCCGGGGTCAATGAGTGTAACGGGGATGTTCCGCCAACCATCGTGCCGAGAGACAGCCAACCTTCGCCCCTCCATTGACTTGACCTAGCCCCAGTCCTAAGATTTCAGCCCAATGATCGGCCAGACTATCTCGCACTACCGCATCGTCGAGAAACTCGGTGGTGGCGGGATGGGCGTGGTGTACAAGGCGGAAGACACCGAACTTGGGCGTTTCGTTGCGTTGAAGTTCCTGCCCGATGACGTAGCGGAGGACCCGCAAGCCCTGGAGCGCTTCCGGCGCGAAGCGCGTGCGGCGTCTGCCCTGAACCATCCCAACATCTGCACCATCCACGAGATCGGCAGGAACGGCGATCAGTCGTTCCTGGTGATGGAGTATCTCGACGGCATGACGCTGAAGCACCGCATCGGTGGTAAGGCGATGGAGATCGAGACGGTACTGGCGCTTGCGATCGAGATCGCCGACGCGCTCGACGCCGCTCATTCTGCTGGCATCATCCACCGGGACATCAAGCCGGCAAACATTTTCGTAACCAAGCGCGGGCACGCGAAGATTCTCGATTTCGGATTGGCAAAGGTGACGCAACCGATCGGCGAGCCGGGCAGCGACGCACGATCGTTAGGGCAAACGACGGTGACGCTCGAAGACCATTTGACCAGCCCGGGCGCCACGGTGGGGACGGTGGCGTACATGTCGCCGGAGCAGGTGCGGGCGAAAGAATTGGATGCGCGCACGGACTTGTTCTCCTTCGGAGCGGTCCTGTACGAGATGGCGACGGGGACGCTCCCGTTCCGGGGCGAAAGCTCGGGTGTGATCTGCAGGGAGATTCTCGACGGGACGCCGACTCCCGCTGTCCGATTGAATCCCGATCTGCCGTTGGAACTAGAACGGATCGTCAACCGGGCGCTGGAGAAGGACCGGAACCTGCGCTATCAGCATGCGTCGGACATGCGGGCGGAACTGGAGCGTCTGAAGCGGGACACGGAGACGGGGCGCGTGCCCACCGCCAGTTCTGGACCGCTGCCCACAGTACTCGCAAAGCGGGACGCACGCGGCGAAGAGAAATCTCTGGAAGATCGTGGTTCCCTCAGTCGTTGTAGCGGCCGCACTGGTTGCGGGCGGCCTTTTCTACCACTCGCTTCGAGCGAAGCCGCTGACTGACAAAGACACCATCGTTCTCGCCGACTTCGACAACAAAACCGGAGATCCGGTTTTCGACGACACGCTCAAGACCGCGCTCAGCGTCTCGCTCAACCAGTCGCCGTTTCTGAATGTGCTCTCGGAGAACAAGGTCGCGGCGACGTTGAGATTGATGACCCGTCCCGCCGACACGAAGATCACACCTGAGGTCACCCGCGAGCTTTGCCAGCGGGCGGGCAGCAAGGCTTACATTGCCGGGTCGATTGCCAGTCTGGGCAGCCAATACGTGCTGGGATTGAAAGCCGTGAATTGCGACAGCGGCAACACGCTGGCCGAGGAGCAAGCAACGGTGCCAGCCAAAGAGAAAGTGCTGGACGCGCTGGGCGAAACAGCATCGAAGCTGCGCGGCGAGCTGGGCGAGTCGCTAGCCTCGGTGCAGAAGCTGGATGCTTCACTGGAACAAGCCACTACTGCGTCGCTCGAAGCGCTGCAAGCATACAGCCTCGGGGAAAAAGCTTATCGCGAGAAAAACGCAGCCGCAGCCCTGCCTTACCATCAACGGGCCATTCAGCTTGATCCCAGCTTTGCCCTGGGCTACGAGGCAGTAGGCAGCGACTATCACGGTTTTGGCGAACAAGCGCGGGGCAGCGAGTACTTCACCAAAGCGTTTGAGCTGCGGGAGCGTGCCAGCGAGCGGGAAAGGTTGAAGATCACCGCGAGTTACTATTCCTACGTAACCGGGGAACTTGAGAAAGGGGAAAAGCCTGTCAGGAGTGGGTCGCCAGCTATCCGCGAGACTACCGGGCACAGCTCGATCTGGGAAACTCGTACCTCTTTCGGGGCCAGTATGAGAAGGCGGCAGCGGCGTATCGCGAAAGCCTCCGCTTGGTCCCGGATAACGTCAGCCTGTATGAGAACCTGGTCTATCCCCTGCTCGCCTTGCAACGATTCGATGAAGCCCGGCAGCTCATCCGCGAGGCCCAAGCGCGTAATCTCGACGATTACACACTGCACATGGGGCTCTACTCTTTGGCTTTCTTTGGGGACGATTCCCGAACGATGGCGACTGAGCAGCAGTGGCTTGCGGGCGCGCCCGATCCTGTTCCGAGCATTGGGCTCTCGTTGGCATCTGACAGCCTGGCATATGCCGGTCATGCGGCTAAGGCGCGGGAACTGACCAAGCGTTCGATAGACTCTGCCATCCGGGCTGACAGCAAGGAGACGGGAGCAGTCTCGCAGGCGATCGCCGCGCAGTGGGAAGCTGTCTTTGGCAACGCTGCGGAAGCAAAGCAGCAGGCGGCAGGGACTTTGAAGCTCGTTCCCAACAGTCAGGACGTCGAAGTCGAAGCCGCGCTGGCATTTGCCTTGGCGGGCGATATGGTGCGAGCCGAATCGCTGGCCCAAGACCTTAACCAACGTTACCCGCTCAATACACAGATGCAGTTTCTATGGTTGCCGGCGATTCGGGCACAACTAGCACTTGATCGCAAGAATCCGGCTCAAGCCATCAGTGATTTGCAAGCGGATGCACCCATCGAGCTTGGCACGATTCCGTTTCTCCACAACGTCTCCTGCCTGTATCACACATACATTCGCGGCCAGGCATACCTAGCAGCCGGGCAGGGCAGTGCCGCCGCCGCCGAATTTCAGAAAATCATCGACCACAGCGGCATCGTCTGGAACTGCTGGACCTGGAGCGTTGGCGCATCTGGGCGTGGCCCGTGCCAACGCCTTGCAAGCGAGAACCTCACAAGGAGCGGATGCCGATGCCGCCCGCGTCCGAGCGCTCGCCGCGTACAAAGACTTCCTCACCCTCTGGAAAGACGCGGACCCCGACATCCCCATACTGAAACAAGCCAAAACCGAATACGCGAAGTTGCAATAGTCAACTGTCGAAAACAGGCGATTTCACTCACTGACCGTCGATGATCGCAATCGGGATTTCTTGACAGCTATGAACCGGCAGCAGCAGAAAGCAAAATGTCCGCGATTTCTCCGGGCTTCTCGACGTGACAGTCGTGGCCAGTATGTACTTCATTGACCTGCCACCCGCAAGAGCGAGCTTTCTTGGCAAACGGCTCGAAGAACGGCCGCGCCGGGTATCCTTCCCCGACACAGCTTACAAATGTGGCCGGAATACTGGCCCTGCGGTTCTCCGGAAGACGAAGCGGTTCCTCGAAGCAGCGGAGACTGAAATCACACAGTCTCTCGCGCACAAAATCTCGCGCCTCTCCTGGTTTGAGTCCCCAGAGGTCCAGTTGACCTTCTCCTCCCGGTAATCGCCAGCCGTCGCCATGCTCTTGCGCAACATTGCGAAAAAAAGCGCAGATTTGTGGCGGGAGCAGGTCCATTGCGCACTGTCCATCGTCCGGTATGAAGGCGTCTAAAAAGACCAGTCGCTGTACTTTGGTTGGATGTAACTCTACCGCGCCACTGATGACCATGCCTGCGTAGCTGTGCCCTACGAGAACAGCTTTATGTTCAAGGGACGCTAACTCCGTAGAAACGTCCTCGACATGTTGAAGCAGCGTCACGTCAGACGTGAGATGGCTCTGGTCCGTGCCAAGCCCGCGAAGAATCGGCGTTATTACCCGATGCCCGCGCTTTTTCAGCAGAGGGACCAGCAAGTCCCATGTACCACTGGACTGCCAAGCGCCGTGTACAAGGACGAACGTCGGCATGGCGGGAGAGTCTAACAGCTTGAGACCGCCTCCGAAAGATTTCAAACTTAGTAGTTTTCTAACTGTCGAAACCAGGCGATTACACTCCAAACCCTCCCGGCAAAGTGTTAAGGGTTCGAACCGGAGTCGAGCTCACGAAGCTTCAAGCCGCGTTCTTGAGCCACGATCGTCGCGATGGTGCGAGTGCAGCGTAGCAATGCTTGGTCGTAATGCTGCTGCTTCAAATCGGGGACCATTTCGGCAATGATTTTTGCCGCCCGCTCGTTCGGGAATAGAGCTTCAAATCCGCGCCCGACTTCGATCCGAGACTTGCGGTCTGACAATGCAAGAAGAATCAGAATGCCTCGATTGTCATCTTTATATCCGATCCCCCATTTATTGAAGAGTGAGGTGGCGTAGTGCTCGAGAGGAGCGCCACGAAGGCTTTCGATGGTGACAATAGCGACCTGCGCATGCGCCTTTTGGTCGAGTTCTTTGCAGAGCGCATTCAGACGGTTACTGGTATCGATGCCGACAACATTTCCGAAGTCGTTGACATATCCCTTCGGCTCGGGATAGTCAGATCTCTCCGCTCCTGGCGCGATGTTGGTCGCGAGGGCAAACAGAAGTGCAACGAAGATTAGCGAACGGGACAACACGCGGATCAGCATACCATTCGGCAAGTCGGCCTTTCCTGGATGGTTTTCCTCCGGGATAAAGCCCGACAATCTCTAATGCGGCTGACGCGGCTCTGAAGCGCCACTCTTCCACGACCTGGTCTTCCACGACCTGGTCTTCCGCCATCTGGTCTGCGGGCGGGCGAGATGCCACTCGACTGCGCCCAAGGCCGGTGCTGAGACGGCCGCTCTTCCACGGTGCTTAACAGATCTACTTGTTCGATAACACGAAATCTACGTTGGCCGATCCATTGCCGCTGACCGTCACGGATTTTTCCCACGTCTTCGGCTGCGTGAAGACCGGGCGCTGGACGCTGCGTTCGGTCAACACGTCGTAGGTATTGGCTTTGCCCGCGAGGCCCCAGCCTTCATGCCAGGCGACGATTTGATAAGTTCCGGGCGGAACGTCGGTGAACTGGAAACGTCCGCTCTCGTCGGTGACGGCGTAATAAGGATGAGGAGCGACGAACATCTCCGCATTCATCCAGACATGGCCGCCATTGCAGCGCAGACTGACCAGTCCGGGGGTTTGCATGGTACGCGAGGTCACGCGGTCGGGGAAAGGAAATGGCAAGTTGTAGGTCGCGGCGCCGTCCATGTGAATGGTGTGCAGGGTCGCGTCGGAACTCATCATGCTGAGCGTGCCGTCCTTCGGGACCAGAAGAATGTGCGGGATATAGCGGCAGTGCTTCTGGTCAAGGTGACGGCGCTGCTCGGGCAGGTCCATGGCCTTTCCGCTGGTGATGTTTTTCAGGTAGACGACGGTATTGGCCACGCCGCCGCCGGGTCCAATGACCAGGCGCTCGAGGTCTGCAGTTTTCTTCGAATCGGGATCGCAGACCTGCGGATCCTTGGTGATGGGAAAGTCCAGATTATGTGGAACCGGTCCGGCCCACTTGACGCTGCCGGAAATCGTTCCACCGTCGTTAACTGTGATGACTCTATAGTCGCCTTGGGCAAAAGCCGCTGCGGCTGCCAAGAGGCAACTCAGGAAAAGATTGAGCAAGACAAATCGGCGCATATCCGTCCCCTAACCGCTCGGCGGTCCGCACAAAATCCGCTGAGCTATGAATTTCCGCCGTATCGCTGTTCTCGCTTGCCGAAACAACTTTCGTCCAGTTCGGCGGGAACGTGCTGCACAGGGGCCCGGTTCAACGGGACAGCACTCTTTACGGTGTTCAAACTTTTTTACGGTTTTCAAACAAGAACGATGCTTTGGGCACCATTCTGTGATTAGGATCACAATCTAGTGTGATTCCGATCACGCTGATCACATTAAGGATGGCCTTGCGACGGTAAGCCGTCGAGATTACCGAGGTCATGCCAAAACAGGGTTAAACGATTCACCGTGAACATCGTATCGACTCCAAGATATTCAATCGCAAAGACTTATCGGAATCGTTAATGAGGCGCAATTTTTCCTGAAATTGGCAACCCGAACCCCGTCCAGAGAGCCGTCTGGAGCCCGAATGTTCCCCTGGAGGCGGATTTTTGGACGTAACTTTCGCCGTGCGCCGACGGCAGACTTTACAATCATCCACCGATGACAGTGACGATGCGATCGTTCGCGAAGATCAATCTTGGGCTGCGCATTGGCGCGGCGCGGGCTGATGGATTTCATGAGTTGCTGACGGTGTATCAGACGCTCGGTCTGCATGATCTGATCCGCGTAAGCGTCGGGCGCGGAACCGGGATTGAGATTCGGTGCGACGATCCGCGCGTGCCGCGGGATGCGTCGAATACCTGCTACCGGATTGTCGAGAGCGCCATGGAGGCGCTGCGGGCCAGAGGCCGCGTCGTCATTGAGATTGAGAAGCGGTTGCCGGTGCAAGGCGGGCTGGGCGGAGCTTCGGCGAACGCAGTGGCGACGTTGCTGGGTTTGGAGCGGGCGCTGCGAAAGAGTATGCCGCCCGTGGAACGGTTGAGGATTGCGTCCGAAGTCGGCTCGGACCTGCCTCTGTTTCTGGTGGGCGGGACCGTGCTTGGAGTTGGGCGCGGAGAGCAAGTGTATCCACTGCAGGATTTGCCGGCGATCGCGTGCGTTGTGGTGACTCCAGAGATCGGAGTGTCGACGCCGAAGGCTTTTGCGGAATGGGATCGGAGCCATAACGCGGCCCTGAAGGGCCGGGCTTCGGAGGTATCCTCGGCGTCCGCCTCGGAATCGAATCGAGAGCTCGCCGACCTTCGCTCGGCCGGACGGCTGGCGGCGGCTGTCCCCACAAAATCCAAACCTGAATTGACGGTATCTGGTGCCTCCGATAGAATGAATGGGCTTGGCCGGGAGTTGTCGGCGTGGCTGAGCAAGCTTCACTCCGGTGCTCCTTTTGGAAGGGGCCGGGCCGAGAATCCACTTCTCGCGCTTGTCCGGGCCGGGATCAAGAACGACTTCGAAGAAGTCGTCTTTCCTGAATATCCCGAGCTGTGTGAAGGTAAGCGTGCGCTGGTGCGCGCGGGCGCGAAGTACGCGTCGTTGTCGGGGTCTGGGTCAACACTGTACGGGTTGTTCGCCTCGCGAGAAGCGGCTGTCCGGGCGGTGGGCCAGCTTCGGAAGCAGGGTTGGGCGGCGCAGGGGACTTCGACGCTGACGCGGCTGGGTTACTGGAAGCGGGTCGTGAAGGGGTAAGGTTTGTGCCCTTTGGCTCTCGTCTTCGGCATGGTATAGGTCGGCGAATTTTTGATT
The DNA here is from genome assembly GCA_963700225.1 of uncultured Acidobacteriota bacterium. GTDB lineage: Bacteria > Acidobacteriota > Terriglobia > Terriglobales > Acidobacteriaceae > Sulfotelmatobacter. The sequence continues at coordinate 697,808 of CAVOWU010000002.1, read as the reverse complement.
GTTGATTTTTGATTGTTGAATGACAATGATCTTGCCCTGCGGGGTTCATTCAACAATCGCATATTCAACCATCAACAATTGGTTTTACTGGGCCGTCGACTAATGGTAGGTCAAGTGCCTTTGGAGCACTTTGTCTAGGTTCGAATCCTAGCGGCCCAGCCAGAGCTGCAGTAAGAGAACGGTACGAACTGAAGGCCAGGAGCCCAGAGACAACCATGGCTACTTTAGTCACGCCGACCGACAAGAGCGAGAAGGCTGAAAAGAAGAGTCCGCCAGTGACCGACGAGAAGGCCGAGCGGAAGCCGCGTCCGCGAGTGGACGAGAAGTTCAAGATCTTCAGCGCCACGGCGAACGAGCCGCTGGCCGACGAGGTCTGCCACTTTCTCGGGATGCAGCGCGGACAGGCGCAGGTCACGCGCTTTGCCGACGGCGAGTGCTACGTTCAGATCCAGGAGAACGTGCGCGGCGCCGATGTGTTCGTGATGCAGCCGACATGCCGTCCGGTGGACGAGCATTTGATGGAGCTGCTGCTGATGATCGATGCGCTGAAACGCGCGTCGGCACGGCGAATCACGGCGGTGATTCCGTACTTCGGATATGCGCGGCAAGACCGGAAAGACAAGCCGCGAAGCCCGATTTCGTCGAAGCTGGTGGCGGATTTGCTGACGACCGCCGGGGCGCACCGGGCGTTGATTGTGGATTTGCATACGCCGCAGTTGCAGGGATTTTTCAACATCCCGGTGGATCATTTGTTCGCGTCCCCGGTGCTGGTGGATCACTTCCGCAAGTTGCAGTTGCCGAACTTGACGGTGGTTTCACCGGATGCGGGCGGCGTGGAGCGCGCGAGATTTTTCGCGAAGAAAGTGGATGCGGCGCTGGCGATTGTCGACAAGCGGCGCGTTGAAATGAACGTGGCCGAGATCATGCATGTGATCGGCGATGTTCACGGGCGGACTTGCCTGATCATCGACGACTTGATCGATACGGCGGGAACGCTGGTAAAGACGGCGGCGGCGCTGGTTGAGAATGGCGCGACTCAGGTTTACGCGTGCGCGTCGCATGCGGTGTTGTCGGGTCCGGCGGTGGAGAACATCCGGAACTCGGTGATTAAAGAGGTAGTGGTGACGAATACGATCCCGCTGAGTCCTGCGGCGGATGCCGCGAGGACGGAAAAGGGAGGAAAGATTTCGGTCCTCTCGATCGCGGGATTAATTGGCCGGGCGATTCAGGCCAATCACGAAGAGACTTCGGTTAGTAAGCTGTTCATTTGAAGCCGTGAGTCGTGAGCTGTGAGCCGTGAGCAAGGAAGATTGCTCCGCGCTCGTCGCTCGAGCGCTCACCGCAGATTTCTCAGATAGGAATTGACATTTATGGCGACAGCACTCGAAACAAACGTACTGGAAGCGCAACCGAGAGAAGCGGGCACGAAGAACGATGCCAAGCGCGTGCGGAAGGAAGGCAAGATTCCGGCCGTGGTGTATGGAGCGGGCAAGGACTCGCTCTCGATCACCGTTGATCCGCGGGTGGTGACGCGGATCTTGAACTCGGAGACCGGCCACAACACGATTTTCGATCTGACCTTGAGCGGCGAGAAGACCAAGGCCATGATCGTCGACTGGCAGTACGAGCCGATCAAGGGCCGCCTGCTGCATATCGACCTGAAACGCATCGCGCTGGACAAGGTCCTGCGCGTCAGCGTTCCTATCTTCCTGGTAGGCGAATCCGCGGGAGTGAAGCAGGAGGGCGGCATCATGGAACAGATGCTGCGTGAAGTTGAGATCGAATGCTTGCCGGCGGACATTCCGAGCCACATCGATGCTGACGTCAGCCAACTGACCTTCGGCAAGGTGCTGCGTGTTTCGGATCTGCCGCAGATGGAAAAGATCAAGTTCCTGACGGACGCGAACCAGCCAGTCGCGCACGTGACCTCGGTGAAGGAAGAGGTTGTGGCGGCGCCGGATGCTGCGGCGGCGGAAGCGGCTGCTCCTTCTGAGCCCGAAGTCATCAAGAAGGGCAAGCAGGAGACCGACGAAGAGGGCGAAGCTGCTCCGGAGAAGGGTGAGAAGAAGGAGAAGAAATAGCTCCCGTAGGGACGGGCGCATTCGCCCGTCCGGCCGAGCTCGGATTGGCTCGGCGTCGAGGGTATCCCTCGAAAAACCCTGGCGGACGAATGCGTCCGCTGCTACGCGAGTCTGGATGGTGGCGTGAAACTGATTGTGGGTCTTGGCAATCCCGGAATCGAATATCAATTCACGCCGCATAACCTGGGTTTTCTCGCGATTGATCGCATCGCGGGGCACCTGGGAGTGGAAGTGCGGAACCGGCAGTGCCGGGCGCTGACGGCGCGAACCGTCATCGCCGATCAGATGGTGCTGCTGGCCAAGCCGGAGACGTTCATGAATTTGAGTGGCGTCTCGGTGCGGGAGTTGATCCGGGAGTACGAAGCGACACCGGAGTCGGACCTGATTGTGATTCAGGACGAGCTGGACTTTCCGCTGGGCACGCTGCGGATTCATACGCGGCGCAGTTCGGCGGGGCATAACGGCATCGAGTCGATCATCGGTGCGCTGGGCACGCAGGATTTCCTGCGGATTCGGATCGGCGTTGCGCCAGAGCGCAAGGTGGGAGACGGTGCGGAGTATCTGCTGGCTCCGATGCGCAAGGCGGACCTGGCAGTCGTGGATGGAGTTCTCGACACCGCGGAAGACGCGGTGAAGATGATTTTGAAAGAGGGTCCGGCGGCAGCGATGAATCGCTATAACCGGAAAGAAGAGCAGTGAGAAGTGACGCATGATCAGTAGTCACTAAGACGCAGAGGTTTTACTGACCACTAGCCACTCGTCACTGGCCACTGGTTTAAGGATTTGGAGAAACGAATGAATCGTACATATGAGTTGATGTTCATTGTCCGTCCGGATATGACGGAAGAGGATCTGGACAAGCTGATTTCGACGCTGCAATCGGTCGTGCCCCCTTCGGGCGGGTCGGTGCTGCGGGTCGACAAGATGGGCAAGCGGCGTCTTGCCTACACTGTGCGGCGCTTTCACGACGGCATTTACGTTCTCATGGTCATCGAGGGCGGAGGTCCGGTCATGCACGAATTGGAGCGCCGTCTGCGCGTGACCGAGCCGGTGATCAAGTTCCTCACCGTGCGCGTGGATGAAGAGCAGAAGCGGCTGGACAAGATCAAGAAGCTGCGCGACTCGAAGAAGAAGGTGAGCGCGCAGCCGGCGGCGGCGCCTGCGGAACCGGCAGCGGCTCCGGTGGCGGAAGCTCCAGCAACGGCGTAAGAACCAAGGGGTCAGAGGCTAGGGGCCAGGAATGAGCGCCCCGCCTGCTGAGGCTTCACGTTTGACTGGCCCCAGATCCATGGCCCCTAATTGGGGTCCTACTGAAGATTTCTGAAGGAGAGCAAGAGTTATGGCTGACGAGACAAGCGCACCACAACAAGCAGCAGCACCGGCCGAGAGGCCGCGGTCGGATGGGCCCAGGCCCGGCGGAGATCGTCCGCGATTTGGCGGCGGCGGACGCGGTCCGGGTGGACCTCCACGCGAGGGCGGCGGCGGGCGGAAATTTTTCCGGCGCAAGAAGGTTTGCAAGTTCTGCACCGAGAAAATTGAAGACATTAACTACAAGGATTACCGGCTGCTGGGGCAGTTCGTGGCCGAGAGCGGCAAGATCGTGCCGCGCCGTTTGACCGGCGTGTGCGCCCCGCACCAGCACCGGCTGTCGTCGGCAATCAAGCAAGCGCGCAACATCGCACTGCTGCCGTTTGCCGGACGAGCAAGTTAAGACGTTGTTGATTGTTGAATTTGTGATTGTCGAATGAAGGCCCAAAGCTGGGTTTATTCAACAATCAAATTCAACAATGATTGGCCATCCCTAGCCTCGAAATCTGATTGCACTGGAGTCATCCATGGAAGTCATTCTGAAAGAAGACGTAGCGAAGTTGGGATCCCGCGGCGACGTGGTGAAGGTCGCGGAAGGATATGGGCGGAACTATCTGTTGCCGCGCAAGCTGGCCATCCAGGCGGACGAAGGCAACAAGGCCGTCATCGTGCAAATGAAGGCCGCAGCCGTGCGCCGCTCCGCGAAGGAGAAGACGCAGGCCGAGGAACTGGCCAAGCAGTTTGAAGGCGTGTCGGTGACGTTCCACCGCAAGTCGGGCGAGAACGATCAGCTCTTTGGATCGGTCACTTCGAGCGACCTGGGTGATGCGCTGACCAAGAAGGGCTTCAACGTGGATCGCCGCAAGATCCAATTGCACGAGCCGCTGAAGACCGTCGGTGAGTTTACCGTTCCGGTCAAGCTGCACAAGGACGTGACCGCGCACCTGAAGGTTGTGATCGAGAAGGAAGCAGTCACGGAGTAACACAGGTCTCAGACAGCACACGGGAGACGGAAGAGGAATGGTTGATTCTTCGTCGCTCATCGGACAAACCGTCTCCCACTATCGCGTTATCGAAAAGCTGGGCGGGGGAGGCATGGGTGTTGTTTACAAGGCCCAGGACCTCCGCCTCGACCGGTTTGTCGCTCTCAAATTCCTTCCCGACGATCTCGCCAAGGATCCGCAATCGCTAAGCCGCTTCCGCCGCGAAGCGAAATCAGCTTCCGCGCTCAATCATCCCAACATCTGCACTATCCACGACATTGGCGAAGAGAACGGCCGCGCGTTCATCGCCATGGAATATCTGGAGGGCGGAACGCTCAAGCAAACCATCGCCGGGCGCGCTTTGGAGATCGATCGGCTGCTCGGCCTCGCCGTCGAGATCTCTGACGCGCTGGATGCGGCTCATGCGCAGGGAATCGTTCATCGGGACATCAAGCCGGCAAACATCTTCGTGACCAAGCGCGGATCGGCGAAGATCCTGGATTTTGGCTTGGCCAAAGTCACGGAATCGCGCCCCAATGACTCAGCCGACACGATCGCGACGGTCGGGGATGACCGCGATTTTCTGACCAGCCCAGGTACTGCCGTCGGCACGATTGCCTATATGTCGCCGGAGCAGGTGCGCGGCAAGGAACTCGATGTCCGATCGGATTTGTTCTCGTTTGGCGCAGTTCTCTACGAAATGGCGACTGGCGCGCTCCCCTTTCGCGGGGAAACGTCGGGCGTGATCAGCGATGCCCTCCTCAATCGGCCGCCCGTTCCGCCAGCCCGGTTGAATCCTGACGTGCCCGCTGAGCTGGAACGCATCATCGGCAAAGCTCTCGAAAAAGATCGTGATCTGCGCTACCAGACGGCGGGCGAACTGCGCGCGGACCTGAAACGGATGCGGCGCGACTCAAGTTCGGGAGCGTCCGCGGTCTATTCCAATGCCCCTTCCGGCACGCATGTCACGGAGCGAGAAGGATCTGTCGCGCCTTCTTCTCATAGCCCCTCTGCGGCGCATAGCTCCAGTAGTGCCGTCGTAATTGCAACGGCCTCGCGTCACAAAGCGATGTTCCTTTCGGCAGGCGCCGTATTGCTTTTAGTCTTCGTCGCCGCCGGCTACGGCGTCTATCGCGCGCTCTCGCATCGCGGCGGGTCCGAGGGTCCCGCACGAATCATTAAGGTCAGCGACTGGAACAAACCCATGGACGCCGCCGTCCTTTCGCCTGACGGCCGCGCCATCGCATTCCGGTCTCCGGTGGAAGGCTATGATCAGGTATTCGTCATGCTGACCTCCGGCGGAGAACCCTTGCAGCTTACGAAAGAGGAAGGCAATAAGAGAGTCGTCGGATTCTCTTCCGATGGTACGGAAATTTATTTCGCTCAAACGCTAGGCGGATCTGAGATTTGGGCCATTCCTACGCTGGGTGGTGCCGCCAAGCGGCTGGCTACGGGCCAGGATGTGGCTGAGTCGCCCGACGGACAGTACCTGTTTCTGCTGAAACCAGAGGGGCAAATTGTCCGCATACCCAAATCTGGATCCCTGGACGAACAGCTGATTTTCGACCCGGCCCATTCAGCGATAGCCCCAAAGGCGCAGACGGGCCAATCTGTTGGCGTCATAGCCGACATCAAGACTTATCCCGATGGCAAGGGCTTGCTGCTTTCGTCGGCTTCAGGCAGTTCGATACTTTATTATCGCCTCGACATCGCCACACACTCCGTAGAGAAATTGGCTGAACTGACCGACACTTCGACGCGAAGTTGCTGGGCGATTCCGGGAAAGACGATCTACATTAGCCGCAAAGTCAACGGAATTACGAATATTTGGGAGTTCTCATTAGAGGATCACTCCCTAAAGCAAGCCAGTTTTGGTCCCGGGCCCGATCGGAATCCGATGCTCGATGCCGGAGGGCGCGGCGTCTATTTCATCAACGGCAAGACATCCGGTGCGCTCACGCTCTATCGGGTCGCTTCGAAGCAGTTCTCCAACACTGTCGATGAACTTGCGACTCAGCCGGAGTTCTCCCGGGACGGCAAGCATCTTGCCTACATTACATCCCCTGACCTGAATAAATCGGAGATGTGGGTGTCTGATCCGGACGGGCAGCATCGGCTGAAGCTTGCTTCTGGAGTCGACCTGGAAACTTTGGCATTTTCCAATGATGATAGTCAGTTCCTGCTTGCTGAACTCGGAGAACAAAAGGTCAAGCTTTACGTCGTTAACACAGACGGAACTCATTTGCACCAGCTGCCCTGGCAGGGCAACGGGGTCGGGTTTGCGATTTGGGAGCCAGGCGATCAGTCCATCGTTTTGGGCGGGCTCCTGAATAATCGCGAAGAAGCGAATTGGAGAATTTTTCTCAACACCGGCGACTCGGTTCCGCTGTACCAGGGTTGCGGCATGGCCGTCGACATCTCGCCCGATCAGAAATTCATCCTGGGGACTGTGCTCTGGCACGAACATCCTGCCATTTACCAATATTCGATCGCGGATAAGAAATGCACCGTGCTGCGGCCGGATATCGCGACATATCTGGCATATTTCTCACCCGACGGCAAGTCGTTCTTCTACTCCCTTGCCGCTCACGGCGAGACCACGATTTACCGTCAGGCTTGGCGGAATGGCGCTAAGGTGGGTCCTCCCATTCCCGCACTAAAACTGCCGTTTGCCTTGCGAGAGGACTACGCGGGAAACGCTTTCATCGTGTCCAGTGACCTGTCTTTGATCGTGTACGCGCAGCCCGGCGGACATGACGATCTTTACATGCTCTCACGCCCGTAGCTGCACATGACGCACCCTCCCGGTCATTGCCTCACAATCAGGGCATTTGCTCTGCCAAACCCTTGGATTGTACGAACCCCTGTTGTTCTGTTTCCCTCTAAATCTTTGCCCCTGAATCACCTAGGCGATGCCAAAATTCCCCGTACGGCCTATAATTTCTGCTCACGGATCCGCGGATTCTCCGTCTATTCCTGTGCAAGCCCGGAAGACTTCAAAGCCGGGCAGGTATGAGGACATAGCACAAATGCCGGCCGGTGTATGGGCAATACCTTTTGCGGTTGGCGGACGGGCCCACTCGAGAGAGGGTGAGGTAACAGAGGGAATCAGCAGTTCCGGAGTCAGAGACGACGGAACTCGGGACGACCAGATTCGAGAGAACCAGGACCCCGCGCGGGGCCGCATGGCTGGGCAAGCACGCCGCATAGATGACACGATGTTGATCCGCGAAGCGCAGCGGGGAAACCGCGCCGCCTTCGAGGAACTCGTGCGCCACTACGACCAGCCCGTGTTGCGCCTGGCGCTGCACCTCACCGGAACTGAACACGACGCCCAGGACGTGTATCAGGACGCTTTCCTCAAAGCCTACAAAAACATTGGCAGCTTCCGGTTCGAGTGTTCCTTCTACACGTGGATTTACCGGATCGTGACCAATCTGTGTCTCGATCACTTGCGTAAGAAGACCGTACGCAAGGAAGACGCACCGGTCGCGAAAGATCCTGACGGAGGCGAGTATGACCTGCTCGATCAGGTGCCCGACGCGCGGGCGGGAGCGAATCCGGAAAAGGACTTGATGCGGCGGCAGTTGGGATCGCGCATCGCCGGAGCGCTTGAGAAGCTAACGCCGCGCGAGCGCATGGTGTTTGAGTTGAAGCATTACCACGGACTCAAGTTGCGGACCGTGGGAGAGATTTTGCATACGACGGAAGAGACCGCCAAGAACACGCTCTTCCGGGCCACGCAGAAGTTGCGCGGGGCGCTGGCGGATATGCGGTAGCTACGAGTCTGTGAGCTATGAGCGATCGACTTGGAGATTCCGGGATCGCTCGCGGCTCAAGACTCATAGCTCGAAGGTGAAACGATGAAATGTGAATGGGTTCGAGAAAATATCGTGCTTCAGGTTTATGGCGAATTGGCCGATGATGCCCGCCATGAACTGGAGCAGCACGTGGCCCGCTGCGAGGACTGCGCAGCCGAACTGAAGGCGGAGCAGGAGTTTCACGCGCTGCTCGCGCAGGATCGCGCGGAAGATCCGACGCCGAATCTGCTGGCGTCTTCGCGCATGCGCCTGCAGGAAGGGCTCGAAACGGCGCAGCAGGGCAGCTTCTGGAGCCGGCTGGCATTCGATCCGGCAAACTGGCTGCGACAAGTGAGCTTCTCGCCCGCGCTGGCTTCGGTGATTCTGATCGTTGGATTTGTCGGCGGCATCGGAACTACTTACAAAATCTACGGACCGCACTCGACAACAACTGCCGGCATTCCCCCAATCAGCACTTCGAGCAATGCTCCGGTTGAGTCTTCTATCGCCGGCGTCGACTCGGTTACTCCGGTGCCCGGAACGGATCAAGTTGCGATCAAGTACAACACGGTAACCACGCAGCAGACGCAAGGTTCGCTGAACGATCAGCAGATCCAGCAGTTGCTGCTGTACGCAGCCCGCAATAACAATTCGGGTGTGCGCGTGGATTCCGTTGGATTGCTGGCACAACGCAGCAGCGATCAGCAGGTGCGTGATGCGCTGATCTATGCGCTGCAGAACGACACGAATCCTGGAGTTCGCCTGAAGTCGCTCGACGCGCTCGGCAATTACGTAAAAACCGACACGAATGTGCGCGATGCCGTACTGCGCTCATTGGTGAATGACGATAATTCCGGAGTGCGGATTGAAGCGCTGCGTTTGATTGAGCCAGTCAAGGCCGATGGCAGCGTGCGCGGCGTGCTGATGGCGCTCGCGGCGAAGGATCAGAGCCAGTACATCAAATCGCAGGCGCGGACGATGCTGGCGCAGTTGCCTGAGATTGATTAGCAACGCCGACAGGTTTGGGATTGCTGGAGTGCGGAGGCGAGACCGCTCCGCAACAGCCGGCGAGACGCCGGCGCTACGAGATTAAGGACATTCGCGAGTAGATCGCGAGAGTGAGGTGGATATTTTGAAACGAGCGCTACAAATCGTTGGGCTGGCTGGTGTGCTGGCCCTGCTTGCGCCGCTGGCCGTGGCGCAGGAAACACATATGGCCCGCGAAGGCGGAACCTGGGGACAAGAGGTCACCGGTTCGCTGGCGATGGTCAAGAACCTTAGAGTCAAGGTTGACATGGGCTCCGTTCGGGTACGGGGCGGGCAGCAGCAAGGCATCAACTACGTCGTTCATACGAACTTTAAGACTTCATCCGAGCAAGAAGCCCGCCATCAGTTTGAACAGTTCAAGATCACCGCTTATGTGAAGGGGGATACCGCCTGGATCGTCGGTGATTGGCAGGGAGGGCATGAGCCCCGGCACTTTTCCGGAGAGTTCTCGATCAACGTTCCTCGGGAGATGGCGCTGGTGAAGCTCGAGACCGAGGGCGGCAACGTAGATACGGAAGGCATCGCCGGCAAAGTGGAAGCGGAGAGCGGCGGCGGCAATATGCGGCTCGACGACATCGGCGGTGGACTGAATGCGGAGACGGGCGGCGGATCGATTGATGTTGGAAGCGTCACCGGAGATATGGGCCTGCACACAGGCGGAGGCTCGATCGCGATTCGTCATGCGAACGGCAAGGTAATGGCAGAAACCGGCGGCGGCAGCATTCGGATCGAATCCTGCACGCAAGGAGCGACGGTCGAAACCGGCGGCGGCGGCATCGAAGTGCGGCAATGCGCGGGGAAGGTGAAGGTTTCTACGGGTGGCGGCAGCATTGATCTAAGCGACCTTGGTGGTCCGGCGGAACTTGAAACTGGAGGTGGCACGATCCGGCTCACTTCGGCCAAGGGACACGTTCATGCGGAGACTGGTGGCGGCGGCATCGAGCTCTACGGAGTACCATCGGCGCATGCAGAGACCGGCGCGGGCGGCATTACCGTGAAGCTGGTGAACACGGGCAGCGAGCGCCACGATTCGGATCTCGAGACCGGCGCGGGCGACATCACGGTGTACATCGCATCAGACGTGGCGATCAACGTTCGAGCCAGCGTCGACATGGGCAGCGGGCACCGCATCACGTCAGATTTTCCGGAGATCCACGTAAGCAGCGAGGGCGATCAGTGGAGTAAGACGCTGACTGCCGACGGAGCGCTGAACGGCGGAGGCCCCACCGTGAAGGTACATACTTCGAGCGGCGACATCTGCATTCGGAAAGCAACTCGGTAGGGAAAAAGTGATCAGTGGATAGTGGTCAGGGGATGGCGAAGGACATTTTGAGCTCCTAGCCACTGATCACTAGCCACTGGCCACTCAAAACAAGAGGAACTGACAATGCGCAAACATGTATGGACCATCATCGCGTTGTTACCGTTACTGCCCGGCTCGTCCTATGCGGCGCAGAACTGGTCTGCTAACACCTCGGGACAGCCGTGGGTTTTCTCCAGCGAAGACGGCGGGAGCACTTCCTATCTGGGCGTGGATATTGCCGACATCACCACCGAACGCCTCAGCGCTTTGAAACTCAAAGACGAGAAGGGCGTGGAGGTAACGCTGGTGGACCAGGATGCTCCGGCGGGGAAGGCGGGCATCAAGGAGCATGACGTAATTCTGACAATGAATGGCACCTCGATCGAGAGTGGTGCCCAGCTAAAGCGGATGATTCGCGAGACTCCTCCTGGCCGTATTGTGACCTTCGGTCTGAGCCGCGATGGACAGCCGGTCACGGTCAAAGTTCAACTTGCCGACAAGCACAAGGAATTCTCCATGGTTAGTCCCAATCCCGGGGATTTCCACCTTCAGATTCCCGAAATCCACATGCCTGAGATCGACATGCCCTCCATCAACATGGTGGTGGTGACGCAGTCGGCGCGCAGTGGGCTGATGGTCGAAAACATCACTCCGCAGCTAGGTGAGTTTTTTGGAGTGAAGAACGGCAACGGAGTGCTCATCCGGTCGGTCGACAAAGGCAGCCGCGCGGAAAAAGCGGGCTTTCGTGCCGGAGACGTGATCGTCAAGGTAAATGACCAGCCGGTGCATGACACCAGCGATTTCTCGCACGCGGTGCGTTCGCGGAACGGTGACTCCGTCAGCGTTGGAGTGATGCGGGACAAGAAGGAACAAAACCTGACGCTGCCGATCCTGCCGCGGAAGGAGTCGGGCAACCTGCTGGAGGAAGAGAGCTTTGGCAACGAACCGCTGATCCAGGCTGAGTCCGCATTGGAACTGAGCAAACTGCAGAATGAAATCGCGAGCTTACGTCCCGAGATGGAGTTGGCCGCCGCGAACTCCCGCAAAGCCGCCGAGCAGTTGCGCGAGGAGTTCCGACGCGAGCAAAGAGAATTCCAGCGGCAGACAGAAAAACAGCGGGAGCAAGTTCGGAAGGATATGCAAAATCTGCGGCAACAGCTGCTTCGGATGAAGGGCGACTGGCTATAACGTCGGTCTTGGAGTTCAGCGGCCGCAGGAGGCCGTATTGGTGAGGCTGGGGAGGAAAACGCGGTTGCGCCCCGCCAGCTTGGCCGCGTAGAGCCCGCTGTCGGCGGCGCGGATCATCTCATCCCGCGTCTTGCCATGCGCAGGGAACGCCGCGACACCTGCGCTGATGGTGACCGTACGCGGTACTCCCGGAAACTGCCATTCCGCCACCATCTTCCGCAATTTTTCAGCGATCGCCATCGCCTGTTGGCTGTTGGTCTGGGTCAACAGGATGGCGAATTCCTCTCCGCCGTATCGGCAGACAACATCGATCTTGCGCAGTTGCTGGTGAAAGAGTGAGGAAACCTGGCGCAGAACTTCGTCGCCCAGCAAGTGCCCAAACTCGTCGTTGAGCTGCTTGAACTGATCGATGTCGGCCATGATGACGGCCATTCCGGTGCCGTAACGCCGGGCGCGCTCGATTTCTTCCATGATCCGCAGCTCGAAAAAGCGCCGGTTGAAGATTCCGGTGAGCCCGTCGAGGTAGGCCAACTGCTTCACACGCTGGACATAGTGCGCGTTTTGAATGGAGTTCGCGCAAATGTCCGCTACCGATTCGAGCGGCTGCAATTCGTTTTCGCGGAACGCATTCCGCTCAGAACTGTGCAGAGTGAGCACGCCGTGGGTCTGGCCAAAGGAAATAAGAGGGATGCTCATTCGCGAAGCGCATTCCTTGAAGAGGCATGGCGATACCGCAGTGCCATTCATATCCCTCTCGATGATCGTTCCGCCGGTTGCGATCACTTCCGACCATGGCCGCTGGCTGGCAGGAAACCGGCCGCCTTCGGGGAAATTGGGAGTCAAAGCGCCGTGATGCGCCCGCATGACCAGGTGGTCTTCTTCCCGCAGGCAGAGCGACACATGCGAGACCTGGAAAGCTTGTTGAATCACGGAACACGCGCGAGCCAGCAAATCTTCGAGCTCCATCACCGCGGTGCTCTGCTGAGCGATCGTGTTGATGGCTTGCAACTGCCGGGCGCGCTGGCGCTCCAGTGAGTACAAGCGGGCGTTTTGAAGGGCAAGGGCCGCCTGGGTCGAGAACAGCGTCAACAATTCGATAGTTTCGTCGTCGAAATGATTGGGCCGGTCACTCTGACAATCGAGGACTCCCACCACTTCTTCGCGCACGAGCAGAGGGATAGCCAGCTCCGAGCGGGTGGATTGGGCCGCACAAATGTACCGCGGGTCTTTGCTGACGTCGGGAGCGTGGACTGGTTTCCTGGTGGAGACGGCGGCGCCGGTGATGCCGTCGTGGATGCTGAATCGAATGGTGTCTTTTCCGGCATCCCAGCCAATCTGCGAGCGGACAAAGAGCTCCTGCGCCTCCTTGTCGAGCAACAAGATGGCTACATTCGGCAGATGAAAATGATCGCGGGCAATGGCGAGAATCCGCTGCAGCACCTCGCCTGAGTCAAAGGTCGAGAGCACAGCCTGGCCTGCCTCGTATAAAACCGCGATTTTCGGCATTCCAACGGATTCTACCCCCGTGCAAGGTAACCTCCGACGTTCCCAAAGTAACTAGCGCTGGGCGTTTTCGGCTAGCGCCACCTCCGCGCGGTGCGAATCAGGCCATAGGCGACCAGGCAGAACCAGAAGTCCAGGGCCATGCCAAGGTCGATCTGAAGGGGATGGTGGCGGGCGATGGGTGGAAGGGAAGGCAGGAGCAGGAAATACACGACATTCCCCAAAACGATGGCCAGCAGCGCCTGGAGGAAGTTCGCGAGCACTGATGGTTTAGACACCGTTGGGGACCTCCTTGGTCGGCGAGCCGTGGCTCTCGGCTTGGGCCGAACTGGAAGGCTTGTTTAGGCATGCATTCGTCTTCATGGCTTACGAGCGGCAGCCGGCTGGCTCCTGCTATTCTCTGATGTTCCCTCCTTATCCGTTGGTTTTGCGATAGGGATGAGCCTTCGACGGAATCCTCGCGCATGCTTGAACTCTCCACGCCCGTGCAGTATGTGAAGGGCGTTGGTCCGCGCATCGCCGAAGCGCTGGCCGGCAAGGGGATTCATACCGTCGGCGACCTGCTCCATTATCTTCCCTTTCGCTACGAAGACCGGCTGAACCCGAGAGGCATCTCCGAGTTGCGGGCTGGAGAAATGGCCACGGTCGTAGGCGAGGTGCGCAACTCCGGTCTGTTCCGCACGCGCAGCATGCCGATTTTTCAGCTCACGGTGGGGCAGGGACGCGCCAAGCTTCGGTGCCTCTGGTTCAATGCGACGTACCTGCAGGACAAGTTCGTGCCCGGGCAGATGATCGCGCTCTACGGAAAAGTCGAAGAGGACTCCGCGCAGCCGGGAACTGCAGATCATCCAGCCGCAGTTCGAGATATTGGGCGAACCGGGCGACGGCGGCGACAACGGGGCCGAGAAGAAAGCCGCGGAGTCGTTGGAAATCGGCCGCATCGTTCCTATCTATGAAGCGACGGGAAGGCTGACACCGCGATGGTTCCGGCGAATCATCCGCACCGCGCTGGATAATCTGACGCCCGATCTGCCGGAGGCGATTCCCGCCGCCGTGCGCGCTCATTTGGGGCTGATCTCGCCGCGGGCTGCGCTGTGGAATGTGCACTGGCCCGAGCCGGGCGAAAGTTTCGAAGCTTTGCAGACTTCCCGTACCCCGGCGCACATCCGGATGATCTTCGATGAGCTCTTCTTCGTTGAACTGGGGTTGGAGTTGAAGCGCCAGCAGCAGAAGGCGCAGACCGGAATTGCCTTTCGGCTGGACGAGCGGGTGCGAGCTGCAATCAAGAAAATCCTGCCGTTTCATCCCACCGCAGCGCAGAAGCGGGTGCTGAAAGAGATTGCCGGGGACATGGGAAAGCCTTATCCCATGAGGCGTTTGCTGCAGGGCGATGTTGGCTCGGGCAAGACGATCGTGGCTTTTGAAGCGGCGATCATCGCGATCGAGAACGGATTTCAGGTCGCATTGATGGCGCCCACGGAAATTCTTGCGCAGCAGCATTATTTTTCCGCGCGGAGGATTCTGGAGAATGCCGGATACCGGATTGTCTTGTTGACTGGATCGTTGGAGTCCGACCGCAAACGGGAAATTCGCCGGCACATCGCGCAGGGGAATGCTCAGCTGGTTATCGGGACCCATGCCTTGCTGGAAGAAAAAGTCGAGTTCGCGAAGCCGGGGCTGGTGATTGTCGACGAGCAACATCGTTTTGGAGTGATGCAGCGGCTGAAGCTGATGAAGAAATCGGGAGATGGGGAAGAAGGCCGAGCCACACTCCGCCCGACCGGGTCCGAGACCGGGTCCCACACAATCTCCGCTCAGTCTCAATCCAGTGCAGAACCTGCTGAACCTGATGTTCTCGTCATGACGGCTACGCCGATTCCGAGAACCCTGGCTCTCACTTTATATGGCGACCTCGACCTGAGCGTTCTCGATGAGCTGCCGCCCGGACGTACTCCGATCATCACCAAGTGCGTTACGGACGATCAGTCGCCGAAGGTGTGGGAGTTTATCCGCAAGCAGGTTGCGGCGGGGCATCAGGCGTACGTTGTCTATCCGGTGATCGCGGAGAACGAAGAAAGCGAATTGAAGGCGGCGATCAAGATGTATCGCGAACTCAGCGGCAAGATTTTTCGCCGACCTGAAAGTTGGCTTGCTGCATGGCCGCCTTGACGCTGAGCTGAAAGACCAGGTCATGCGCATGTTCCAAAAAGGCGAGCTGCAGATTCTGGTGGCGACGACTGTGATTGAAGTCGGCGTCGACGTGCCCAACGCGACGGTTATGGTGATTGAACATGCCGAGCGCTTTGGCCTGGCGCAGCTGCACCAGTTGCGCGGCCGTATCGGACGCGGGGCGGCCAAATCGTATTGCGTCCTGATGACGGGAGGCAAGATCAGCGAAGACGGACAACGGCGTCTGGATGCGATGGTGAAGACGAATGACGGCTTCCAGATCGCCGAGCTCGATCTCGAGCTGCGCGGTCCAGGAGAATTTTTCGGCACGCGGCAGGCCGGGATGCCGAGTTTTCGCGTGGCCAATATCATCCGCGATGCGCAATTGCTCGAGGCCGCGAAGCACGAAGCCGCGGCGGTGCTCGCTGGTCCGAACGCGGAGATTTCTTCCGAGGAGATCAGCCGGGCGTTAGTGCAGATGCGCGCGCGCTGGCAGCATACATACGGCTTAGTTGAGGTGGGGTGAGGTTTCTACTGCCGCAATGGTCTGACCTGGCCACGACTCAGATCGGTTCTTTCACTTAATCGTCGGAGTTCAGCTCACATGCTGCCGTCTTTAAGGTTCAGTTCCCAGGTCTCAGCCGTAAGATCCTTCCCGAAGCTGTGATGCTTTTCTTCGCGGACGATCTGGAAACCTGCTTCTTTGTAGATGTGTCGCGCCGCGTGCAGAATGCTCTGCGTCCACAGTGTCATCTTCTGGTACCCGGCTTGCCGCGCGAAGCGGACGCATTCCGCAACGAGTCGCTTGCCAATTCCCAGCCCACGCACTCCCGGTTCGACATGCAGCAGGCGCAGCTTTGCGACTGAGTCAGACTCCTTAGCGACGAAGACGGCGCCGACCCTTTCTCCATCCTTTTCTGCAATCCAGGAGCGTTCACGCTTCGGATCGTAATTCTTGATGAATTGTGCCACAACCTCTGCCGCCAGGCCCTCGTACGTCCCATCCCACCCGTATTCTTCGGCATAGAGAATTGCTTGGCGATGGACGATCCAGCCCATGTCGCCCGGCTGGTGCGGCCGCAGCAAGTAGAGGGGCCTCGGGTCCGCTGTGTCCCCTAACAGTCTGTGGACCGTTTGCACGGCTTCAACCACATGCTTCCGCTCCGTGGGCGAGAGTTCTCGGAGCATCGCGGCCGCGTTGCGATCCGAACGCTCGTCAAGTGGCGCGAAAGCTCTCCGCCCTTTGGCGGTCAGTGACAAGAATCTCTGTCGTTCGTCCGTCTTGGACGGTTCACGGGTCACGAGCTTCCGGCGTTCGAAATCGCGCAGGATGCGGCTGATGTATCCGGCATCAAGCCCAAGCTCCTTGCGGAGGTCGGTAGCGGTGGGCCGCTCGCGATTGGCGAGCTCATACAATACGCGGGCCTCAGCCAGAGAAAACGGGTTGCTTGCCATTCCATCGACCACGCCAATCTTGCGGGTATAAAAGCGCGTAAACGCACGAATGGCGGCCACTTGCTTGTCAATGCCAGGCTCCGGCATAAAGGCACCTCCAATAATGTTGACAATAGCATGCATCTAGTTGCCTTTGTCAAGCATATCAATTGTGCCGGAACTTCCGGATGGAAGTGGAGATTCGCTGCGTGACCACCGCCGGTCGGGCTTTCCCGGACGAGGGCCGCGCGCTTAATCATCTTCAAATTGTAGGTGAACTCCCGGTCAATCTCTCACGTTGTACTAGTCCAACCAGTGATCTGGCTGACCCGCGTTCCGTCCGTGGCCATCGTCTGAACTGATAGAATCGAAAGGATGGCCGGTACTTCCCAACTCATTCAGATTGAGGTCAACCCTCCGCTGCGCACTCCCAAGCCGCAGTGGCTGCGGGCGAAAGCTCCGGTGGGGGAGAATTTCCACAATCTGAAGAAACTCGCCCGCGGACTTGGTCTGCACACGGTGTGCGAGTCGGCGCAATGCCCGAATATTGGCGAGTGCTGGAATCATAAGACGGCAACATTCATGCTGCTGGGGGATATCTGCACGCGGCGTTGCGGATTTTGCGCCGTGCCGAAGGGGCGTCCCGAGCCGATTGATTGGGCCGAGCCGCAGCGAGTCGCCGAGGCGGTCGCCACGCTGGGACTGAAACACGCAGTTGTGACGAGCGTGAACCGCGACGATGACAATATCGGCAGCGCTCGCGTATTTGCCGAGACGATCCGCGCCATTCGCGAGTTGACCCCGGATTGCCGCGTCGAAGTGCTCATCCCGGATTTTCAGGGCTTGGAAGAATCGTTACGCATTGTGCTCGATGCGCACCCTGACGTTCTCAACCACAATACCGAGACCGTCCCGCGGCTGTATCGCGCCGTTCGCTCCGGAGCCCGCTACGAGCGCACGCTTGCGCTTCTCGAGAATGCCAAGAAATTCTCTCCCGGCATGGTGACCAAGAGCGGCGTGATGGTGGGCCTGGGTGAGTCGAGCGAAGAACTGATTGAGGTCTTCCACGATCTGGGGGCGCGCGGCGTGGATATTCTGACGGTCGGGCAGTATCTGCGGCCATCGAAGGATCATCTGCCGATCGCGCGGTTCTATGAGCCGCAAGAGTTCACTTATCTGCGGAATGAAGCTCTGCGCTTCGGTTTCCGCCATGTGGAATCGGGGCCGATGGTGCGGTCCAGCTATCACGCGCACGAGCATGCCGATGCCGCTGCGACGCCACGGGCGGTGACCTAGCTTGGGGCGGACGGGATTTCCCGCCTGCGTCGTTTTTGCGAAGACTGCGGTTCTCAGAATTAGTATCCCCATCGAACAACTAGGCAAAGGGAGGCCACCGCTGCCGTGGTGACCCTTCTGTTGCTGATACTGGGATTCTTGGCCGGCTTACTGGGCGCGCTCACAGGGATCGGAGGAGGCGTTATACTCACGCCGATTCTGGCGCTGCACTTCGGTATCCCCATCCGCGAAGCCATTGGGACGAGCCTTGTTGCCGTCATCACCACTTCGGCCGCCAGTTCGTCGGTTCACCTGCAGCGACACACGACCGACATTCGCCTGGGGATGACGCTGGAGTTGGCCACAGCCCTGGGCGCTGCCGTGATGGCGTACCTCGTCGGATATTTCAACCGTAACGCGCTCGAAGGCCTATTCGCCGCATTCCTGCTCTACAGCGCGATTACGATTCTGAGCAAGCGCGGCAAGGTGAAGGATGAGGACAATTCGTCGCCCGGAATCAACGGCGAGATCGTGATTCCTCCTTACGAACCGAAGCGCTACCCCTTGGGCCTCGGCGCATCGCTGGTTGCCGGAGCGCTCTCGGGACTCCTGGGGATCGGCGGCGGGCCGATCAAAGTCCCGGTGATGTACATCTTCATGAACGTGCCGCTGATGGTGGCGACCGCAACTTCGAATTTCATGATCGGAGTGACCGCTGCGGCCAGCGCCATTGTGTACTACCGCCGCGGAGACATCGTGCCTGAAATCGCAGCCCCGCTGGCGGCGGGAGTTTTCGTGGGATCGCTACTGGGCGCGCGCCTGGCCCCGCGCGTTCGGACCAAGTTCATTGTCTATCTGCTCGTCGGAGTGATGCTTTATCTCGCCGGGAATTTGATCATTCATCTGGCGAAGGGGGCGATGTGAGCCAGCTCAGAGAGCCCGCCTTCGACCGCGATCGTCGCCGTGGTGCTCCGCACGGGCGCATTTGGCTGTTTCTTCATCATGGTGGCCGGTCTGATCGTGGGCATTCTCTTGCCCGGAATCATCCCGCACGAAATCGAGCGGATCGGAGTGGTGCTGATGATCGCCACTCCGGTCGTGCGCGTGATCGTTGCCTGCTTCCTCTTTTTTCGCGAGAAAGATATGAAGTACGGATGGATTTCTCTGGGCGTGCTGGTGATTCTGATGCTGGGGGCGATGTTTGGAATCGGCGAACACTAGGAAACAGCAACGTCGAATTCTTAGAAGATGTGCAGCTTGATGCTCAGGTACTTCTTCGGATTCTCGCGGATCCCCTTCACCAATGCTTTCGTTTCCACCAGCATATCGTTGGCATTGTTGTAGAGGGTGTCGTCTTTGAAAAGTTTGCCGGCCGTGCCCTGCCCGGCTTCGAGCTCGGTGGTGAGCTCCGACAGCTTGGTGATCGTGGTATCCAACTTCTTGGCCAGTTCTTCGTCCTTGGTCAGTTTGCCGAGAGTTCCCTTGCCGGCGTTGATGTCCTCGGTGACCTTCTTGAGGTTAGCGATGGTGTCATTCGCGTTGTTGTAGAGTGACGGATCTTTCAGGAACTTTCCGGCCGTGCCCTTGCCTTGCTGCATGTCATCGATGACGCTGTTCATCTTGTCGAGAGTCGACAGGAATTTGTCATAGGCGTCGTTGCGGCTGATGAGAGCACCGAGGCTTCCCTGGCCGTTGCCTACCTCCTCGACGATCTTCTGGAAGTCTGCAACCGTGACGGAGAAGCGGTTGTAGAGCGTCGGATCATAAATGAGTTTTCCGAGAGATCCCTTGCCGCTTTCGGCAAAGGCCAGGATGCGATCGGCGCGCTTCAACAATGCGTCCATGTTTTGCAGCGTGCTTTGGCTGGCGCGTACAACCTGGTTGAAGTCGGGATGCACCTGCGTGGGCAGAATGTCACCGTCGTGCAATGTGCCGGCTACGGCCTGCGAACTGTCGATGTCGAGATAGGTCTCGCCCAGCACTCCGGCGGTCTCGAGAGAAGTGACGGAATCGCGGTGCAGGGCGTAATCATACTTCGTGCTGACTTTCATGGTGACTTCGACGGGAGTGAGCCGCCGATCCGCCTCGTTAACGATGCCGATATGGGTCACGTTGCCGATATCGACACCGCTCAAGCGAACGGGTGCGCCAATGCGCAGCCCTTCGGCATTGTCGAAATAAGACTTGAGAGTAATTCGCGGAGTGAACAGCCCAGCAGTACCGGACATGAGGAACAGCAGAAATCCTAGCGTCAAACTGGCGGCGATGACTGTGATCCCAACGCGCAGTTGCGACCACTTGAGCTGCTTCTGGCTAGGCAAATGATTTCCTCACGACGCCAGTTGGGATGAACTGCGCCGGCAGCGGCAACAGCTCAGATCGCCGCCGGGATTTCGCCGCAAGCCCCATGCTGAATAATAACAAAATCAAGGCTGCAGTTATGCGCGAGGACGCAACATAGGCATCGTCAACAGCGCGAGCAGGTAGGCGGCAGCTCCACATGCCAGGGTGACGGTCAATCCGAACTGGATGGCAATCACCATCGCCAGCACCGATCCCAGCACGCTGGCTGCGGCGTTCATGGCCCAAGCCCATTCCACAGCGTTATCGGATGCTCCCTGGCCGGAGGGGAACTCTGGCACCGGAGACGCTGCCAGTGCGCGCAAACCCGTGGGGAATGGCATTCCCATGACAAATCCCAACGGGATGAGCAGGATTCCGCTGACCAACAGTCGGTAATCGAAACTCATGCCGACCAGCGCCGCGAGGCGATTCGGCAGAAAGAACACGTCCGCAGTGAGCGTGAGTATGACCAGCGCCAACGGTACCCAGCCCATTTCGGTGCGCGGAAGCCACAGCCGGGACAGTAGACTGCCGGCGCCGCTGGAGAGCATGAGCAGGAAAATAACAACTGTCAGGGCGTATGTAGGATGCCCGAGGAACAGCACAAAGCGCTGGATAAAAGCGATTTCGACGAGTATGTAGCCGAGACCTACCGCAACAAAATAGATCAGAGAGAGCGATGACTGGCGCGTTTGATTGCGGCGCAATGCCAACGGAAGAATCAGAAATGCCAGCACGGCAACGATTGAGATGACGAGCACGAGCAGCAGAACCAGCACGCCGAGATTTACCTTCCAGTCGATCCCCTGGCGCAGGCCTTTTTCCCCCAGAATTTGTCCGGCCTTGAGCGTGAAAAAGAAAAACGGCGCGTTGTCGTTCACCGGCGCGACATTGTAGGCGTAACTTCGCGCAAACCCGTATGGATCGTTGCTGGCGATCAAGTCGGAGAACGGATTTTGTCCGGGCTGCGACGGCAGATATAAAGGTTCGAGTTCCGAATAGCGATCGAAATGCTTGTTCACCGCCGCTTCCTCTTCGGCGGTGAATGCAGTTTTCTTTGCCAATACCACGACTGGGATTCCGTCTTCGTCGAGCGATCCCTGGGAAGCAACAATAAAGTTGCGTGCGGGGTTGGCGACGCCGAGGCTGTGCAGCGCGTCCATCGCCACGGCGACAACGCGTAAGGCCTCACGAGGATGCTGAAATTCCCAACGCGTGATGGCGATCATTCCGTCGGGCTTGAGATGATTGAAATATTCGCGGAAAGCATCGACGGTGTAGAGATTGTTTTCGCTGAGCGCGAACGCGCCGGCCGCAGTCGAAGCCCAGGTGTCGACCAAGGTCATTTGCACCACATCAAAATGCTGCGGAGTCGAACGCAGGAACGAGCGGCCGTCAGTCACGTTGATATGAACGTCGGGGCGATCGTAAAGATGCTGCGCATAGTCGGCGTAGCGGCCGCGCATGATCGTTGTGGCAATGATGGGATTGATCTCGATTCCGGTGACGCTCGGGCTGCCGTTGGCCACGGCGCGTAGCACGTCCACCCCTCCACCCGGCCCGATGATGGCGAAATCTCCATGCGGGCGCAGAACGTTGGCCAGCGCGGGAGGCGCGGACATCAGATTGTGCTCCCAGACGGTACCCTGCCAGTGGGAGAGATCGGCGTTCATGATGTAGGTGGAGGCATCGGCGTCTATCACAATTGCTTTTGCCTGGCCCTGTCGATCGACCTCCACGCGCGAGAGTGCATTCCAGCGCGCGAACTCAACCCACTTTGGATCGCGGAACATTCCCTTCGCATAAACGATGTCGATCAGTCGTCCGGAATGGTTGGCTGCGATCAGCGCAGCGAGCGCCAGGGCCAGGAGTCCCGCGTACTTGCGGATGGTGCGAGCCTTGGTCCAGATGATGGCAGCGACCGCCAAAGAAATTCCCGCAACCAGGATCGTATTCGGGCCGCCCAGCCAGTTCAGCAGCGGCACAACCGCGAGGCAGGCCAGCGCTCCTCCGCAGAGATCTGCGCCGTAGAGCCGCGGAATTCGGCTGGTCTCGCGCGCAAAGACGATCGAGAAGAGCAGCCCAGTCAGAAAGAAAGGGACGGCAGCGGCTAGATAGAGAACAGTCAGCCGCACGAAGTTCATTCCGGAAACGTCGAGCGCTACTCGCGCGTATAAAACGATCTCCAGCACAATCACGATCACGACAGAATTCGCCATGCAGAGCGAAGCCGCGATCGTCGCGCGTCTCAAACTTCGCGAACCGGGCTCTTCAGCAGGTAGGCAAACACTCCGCCTGCGCCGAGTCCCAGCAGCGCGATCGAGATCGAGAGAAACGCAAAGTGATAGAAGAGGACAACAGAAAAAAGGCGTGTGAGCGCGAGCTCAAGGAGCAGCGTGGAAAAGCTGGTCAGCGCGAGCGCCGCCAGCAGCGTGGACTCTGGGATTTCCGCCCTGCGCGCGGCAACAGGCGTGGAAGCGATTGCGGCCATAATGGGATCGAAGGCGACAGTCTAGCAGATGGCCGCAGAAGATTTGGCGTGGCCCGCGACGCAGGATCCAGATCGCGGAAGTTCCTTCGTGGACCTTCATGACCTTAGTGGTTAATGTTGGGACTTCTCAATGGCTGGGAGTGCTCAGCTTTCCAGAATCACCTGCGCAATGGCTTGCTCTTGAGTGTGGGAGATGGACAGCGCAGCATTCTTCACGCCGAGCTTGGCGGCAAACTCTCCGGCCTTGCCATGAAACGTCATCGTCGGACGCCCGCCCGGCATGCGGGTAACTTCGCAATCGCGCCAACGCACGCCATGATTCCATCCAGTACCGAGCGCCTTCATCGCCGCTTCTTTCGCGGCGAAGCGCGCGGCGTATCGCTCGTAGCGGTTCGCCTTGGAGTCGCAATAACGCATCTCCCCCGCTGTATAAATGCGATCGAGAAAACGCTGCCCGAAGCGTTCGATGGACTGGCGAATGCGAGGGACTTCGGCGATGTCGATGCCTGTGCCTACGATCATTTCGTCCTCGGCCCTGAAATCTTACAGCAAGCGGTCGCCACGGTAGAGCAAGCGTCCATCGATCACGCGAGCCTCGGCAGTCATCTCATGCGGCTTGAGCGGTCCGGTACCGTCGATGTGCAAGACCTCATGTCCGTGAGCGACAAGCCAGTCGGAAACCAACCGGCGATGGCACTGGAAATGCGAGCGTTCCGCGCACATATATGCAGTGCGAGATTGTTCGGCCAATTCCACAAGTTCCGACGCGGCCTGCTCGAACTCCGGCATGAGCATGTAGTCGGCATAGTTGCGAAAACTTTGGTTGCGCAGGGCAATGTTGGGCGATTCGTCGAGGGTCTTCTTGCGATAGCCGCCGAGCGCCTTCATCCAAGCGTAGCGCATTCCTGCCGCAGGTAAAGTTTCCTCCAAAGAGCCGCGATTAAAATGAGGCAGACGGCGGGACATGGGAAACGCGCGGATATCGACGAGTATCTCGATCCGGTGCGCCTGCAACGCAGAGATCAACTCATCCAATGGGCGCGTGGAATGTCCGATGGTGTAAAGGTTCGCCAACAACCATTCGATGCCACGCGGAGGCTATCCGATGCGATGGAGCGTGGCCGCGATCATCGCTTCTTCGCCTGGAAAAACGGTCCGCAGGTCCAGCATGACTCTTCCTTCTTCGACGCGAGCAATGATCGGAGGATTGGAGGCACGAAGCCGTGCAGCAAGTTCGTTCGCGGTCAGATCGGCTGCGGTCAGCGCGATCAGTCGCGTAGGCAGCACAGAAGAAGGCGCGGCGCCGCCTCCAATTACCGATTCGCCATCCACAATTTCCAGCTTGAGGCTCATGCGCGGTTGAGTTCATGCTCTTCACCAACGCCTCGGCGCGAGTGCCGATTTCTCCCTGGGTCAAACTCATCATCTTCAACGCCGGAATCGCGTCGTAATCACGTTTGACGTAAGCCAGCAGCGTCGCTTCGAGGGAGGCGTAAGTCAGCTTATCCACGCGTAGGGCACGGAACAATGAATTGGCACGCATGCGGGCAATCAAGTCAGAACGTCCGCTGAGAAGTCCGGCTTGAGGGCCGCCCAGCAGTTTGTCGCCGCTGTAGGTGACGATGTCGACTCCGGCACGCAAGCTGTCGAGAACGCTGGGCTCGCCCTGAATACCGAAATTCTGAAGATCGACGAGCGCGCCGCTACCCAGGTCTTCCATTAGCGGGACCCTCCGCTCTCGCGCCAACTTCACCAGTTCGGCAGTCGATGGCTGCTCGGTGAATCCCGTGATCTCAAAATTCGAGCGGTGCACGCGCAGCAGCAGGCGCGTTCGGTCGTTGATTGCTTTTTCGTAGTCGCTCACGCGCGTGCGATTGGTGGTGCCGACTTCGCGCAGCGTGGCGCCCGACTTCGCCATCACGTCGGGGATACGGAAGGATCCGCCGATCTCGACCAGTTCGCCGCGGGAGACGATAACCTCGCCGCCTTCAGCTAGCGTGTTGAGCGCCAGCAGGACGGCGGCGGCGTTGTTGTTGACCACAATGGTCGAGACACGTGCAGGTTCCGCAGGACTTCGTCCTCGCGGGACGCCCGAGGCGGCCGTCGCCACATCCGGCGGGAAACCATCCGACAGAAGTTTCCGGAACAGCCGGTCAACGTGGATATCACGCTTGCCGCGTTCGCCAGTCTCGATATCGAATTCGAGATTGCTGTAACTTCCTGCCGTTTCGCGGATGTGCTGTAGCGCAGTTTCGGCAAGAGGAGCGCGTCCGAG
The DNA here is from genome assembly GCA_963700225.1 of uncultured Acidobacteriota bacterium. Classification (GTDB taxonomy): domain Bacteria; phylum Acidobacteriota; class Terriglobia; order Terriglobales; family Acidobacteriaceae; genus Sulfotelmatobacter. The sequence continues at coordinate 672,608 of CAVOWU010000002.1, read as the reverse complement.
GTTGGTATGCAGAATGACCCCGGTCGCGTTGATGACCGTCCGCAGGGAGTGGCGCAGCGACTGGCGAAGCTGACTTTCGATCGCGCCAGCGACCCCGCTCAAAGCAAGTCGCAAGGCCGGTTCATCGAGCAATCCCGAGGAAATTTCTTGACGCAGTCGGGATAACACCGCGCGGGCGGCATCGGTGACCGCGGCTGTGCCATGGATCTCGACGAGCGCAACAACATCGGAAGTCCGGATCAACTCGTCGACCGACGGCAATGCGCGAAACAACCCGGACTTGGCGACGCTCTTCATCCCCGGGGATTATGCCACGAAATCACTGGAAGTCGGCTGATTGCCGGCCTCACAGCGTGTGCAGATATGCCAGCAGGTCTTCGAGATCCTGCGAAGTCAGCTTCTGACTGTAGCCCGGCATTTCATTGCGGCCGAGCCGGATGATGTCGGTGACGCGCTCGTCGTTGGCGGGCAGCCCGCTCAGCGACAGATATTTGTGCTGAAACACGCCCTTGAGGCTCGGACCTTTCTTGCCGCGTGAAGAATAGGGCTCGTGGCAGCGGTCGCATTCGCCGTCATAAAGTTTCCTGCCTGCGGATTGCTGCGTGTTCAATCCGAGTTCCGCGTCAGATTTGCGGCGCTCGACATCACACGCAAAGGTTGAGGCAAGTGCCATCAGGGCCACGAGCCCAGTGAGAAAAATCGCGGCACGGTTGGGTGTATTCAACTGCGTGGGCCATTCCCTGTCGTTCGATCGCATTGAGTCTCGCCTCGGAAAGATGCGCGGCGTTCGACGCCGCTTTACAATCATAGAGCAAGCGACTGCTGCTCCCCCATGCCCGTTGCGATCAAGCGCGTCTATGAACCGTCGGCTCGCGCCGACGGAGCGAGAGTTCTGGTCGACCGTTTGTGGCCTCGCGGTCTTTCCAAGGAGCGCGCCGCAGTCGACGAGTGGCTTCGCGATCTGGCTCCTTCCGACGAACTCCGCCGGTGGTATCACGCGCACACGGATCAATGGCAGATGTTCCGCAGCAAATATTTGAAAGAGCTCGCGCAGCCCGAATATGAAGATGCGTTGCGGCAGTTGTACGAACTGGCACGCAAGAAAAAACGGCTCACTCTGCTCTTTGCCTCGAAAAACGAGACCCGCAACAACGCCGTCGTGTTGAAGGAGTTGCTCGACGGAGTCCGCAAACCCCCCAAGGGAACAGGTCCCGGCGCTGCGTATGGGACACGCGGGCGCAAAACAGCCGTCCGGCGCAGATAAGGCCTGGCTGTTTTTCGGCGACACATACCAACATGCCCATCACATTTCATACGGCTCTTCCCGAGAATTTGCCGGAACTCCTGGCGATGATGAAGGAATTGCAGGCAGACGACCCCTGGTCGGTTCCATTCGACGCAGCGGTAGCCGCGGACGTAACCGACCGGTTGCTGCGCGATCCATCCCTGGGCCGGGTGTGGTTGATCGCTAACGACGGGCAAACCATCGGCTACATCGTCATGGCCTTTGACTACAGCCTCGAATACCGTGGCCGAGGCGCGTGGATCGATGAAGTCTTTGTGCGCCGCAGTTGCCGAGGCCGGGGCATCGGCACGCAGGCCCTCGATTTCTTTGCGTGTCAGGCCAAAGAACTCGGAGCAACCGTTGTTCACCTCGAGGTCAATCACGGCAACCCCGCGCTGGAACTTTACCGGCGATCTGGATTCGAAGATCATCACCGCTATCTCATGACGAAGTGGATCATCGAGAAGCCATGATGTCGGTTAGAATCGTGGCCGCATGAGAGCGGTCTTCCAATGGAGTCTGGGCTCGCGCTCGCTGGAACTCGGCAAGCGAACGCTGATCATGGGTGTCGTCAACGTGACGCCAGATTCGTTCTCCGATGGCGGCAAATTCGTCGATCGCGAGAAGGCCCTCGAACACGCGGAACGGCTGCTGGATGAGGGGGCCGACATCATTGATATTGGCGGCGAATCCACGCGTCCGGGAGCGCGAGTGGAGACCGGAACCCCGCGGAATTCGGATGCAAATCCATCCGGCAACAAACCTGCAGCGCCGGCCGTCAGCGCTGAAGAAGAACTCAACCGCGTGGTCCCGGTGATCGCGGAATTGAAGAAGAAACGTCCCGCTGCGGTTATCTCGGTCGATACCTATAAGGCAGCCGTCGCCAGGGCTGCAGTTGGCGCAGGCGCTGAGATCGTGAACGACGTCAGCGGATTTCGCTGGGATGCGCAGATGACCCGCACCGTCGCGGATCTCAAGTGTGGCGCAGTCTTGATGCATATGCGCGGACGTCCGGAAGAGTGGCGCACGCTGCCTCCGCCGGGAGACGTTGTGTTGCTAGTGAAGCGTGAATTGAAAGAATGGGCGGAAAAGGCGGTGTTGGCGGGTGTGCGGCGCGAGCGCATCGTGCTCGATCCGGGCTTCGGCTTCGGCAAGAGTTTCGACGAGAATTACCCGTTGATGGGGCGCTTTAGCGAGTTGCAGTCGGCAGGCTTTCCGCTGCTGGCGGGAGCTTCCCGCAAGTCGTTTATCGGACGAACTCTCGCTCAGGGCGGACAGGATGTTCCTCCCGAGCGCCGCCTTTACGGCTCGCTTGCCGCCCAGACGGCACTGATTCTCAAAGGCGCGCACATCATCCGCACTCACGATGTGAAAGCCGCTGTCGAGTCCGCTCGAGTTGCCGACGTAATCTCGCGGGCCTACTGAATCGTATTTTCCTCTTGAGAAAATTGTTCCAGCATATTTTCCTGCCGCGAGACCGCGCCGCTTCCAAATTCACCGAGCGACAACAATCAAGGGCTTGTTCGGCCTCACACTGGTTCGCAGGGCGCGAATTGCGGTATGTCCTCGCAATGCCACTTCCATGGATTCCTTGATCAGACTTTCTGCCGACGCGCGAGTCACGGTTCGGCGTGCCGGTTCGCCCAATCCCGACGGGGCTTGCGTCGTGTACTGGATGCAAAGAGCCCAGCGGGGGATCGACAATCCGGCTCTCGACGTGGCTGTCGAAGCCGCGAATGCACTGCGGAAGCCGGTGGTTGTGTTTTTCGCGCCGGTGCCTTTCTATCCCCACGCCAACCTGCGGCATTATCGGTTTCTGAACGAAGGCATTCCCGATATCGCGAATGCGTTGAAAGAACGCAACGTCGGATTCGTGCTGCGCCGCTATCCCGAGCACAGCCTGGTGAAATTCTGCGACGAAGTGAAAGCCGCGCTCGTCGTAGGTGACGAGAATCCGATGCGCGAGCCCGAAGGGTGGCGGCGAACCGCGGCAAAGAATTTGAAAGTGCCGTTCTGGACAGTGGATGCCGATGTGATCGTTCCGTCGAAGCTGCTGGAAAAAGCACAATACGCGGCCCATACGATTCGTCCGCGATTGCAGGCGCAGTTGAAATCATATCTGGCGCCGCCGGAGAATCCGCAACCGCACATCGCTTGGAAGAAGCCCCCGGGGCTCGCCTCGCTCGATCCGGCGACGGACATCACCGAGGGCTGGCAACTCGATCGCTCCGTTTCCCCCGTATCGAACTGGTGTGGAGGAACGGCCGAAGCATTTCGCCTGCTGCGGGATTTTGTCGAGTACAAGTTGCGCGGCTATGGCACGCAGCGTAACAAGCCGGAGGTTGACCACACCAGCCGCATGTCGCCGTATCTGCACTTCGGACACATCAGTCCGGTCACGGTTGCTCTGGCCGTCGACAAGTCCACCGCACCCACGGCGGATAAAGAGGCGTTCTTGAATCAGGTCATCATTTGGCGGGAGCTGTCGGTGAACTTGGTTCGCTTTAATTCGGACTACGACAACTTCGAATGCGCCGAGCCCTGGGCGCATCGAACGCTGGCCAAGCACGCACAAGACCTGCGCCCGGTTTTGTACACCGAGAAACAGCTGGAACATGCGGAGACACACGATCCGCTCTGGAATGCCGCGCAGATGCAGATGGTTAACACGGGATGGATGCACAACTACGTGCGCATGTATTGGGCGAAGAAAATTCTGGAATGGAGCCGCACTCCGGCCGAAGCCCACCGGATAGCCGTGTATCTGAATGACAAATACGAACTCGATGGCCGCGATCCGAACGGCTATGCCGGCATTGCGTGGGCGATCGTAGGGAAATTCGACCGCCCGTGGTTCGAGCGGCCGATCTTCGGACAGATTCGGTACATGTCCGGCGCGAGCACGGGGAAGAAGTTCGACAGCAAGAAATACATCAAGCAGAACTCGTCAGCCGGCTTGTTTTGACGCGCCCTTACTTCACGCCTTCCAGTGCCTTTGCCACTTCATCCACGCCGGGAACGATGGGGATGTCGTAGTTCTTGTGCCACGCCAGCTTCCCGTCCTTGTCGATAATGGAGATCGCGCGTCCGGTAATGCCTTTCTCTTCCAGGAAAACGCCGTATTTCTGGGCCACGGCGCCGCGAGGCTGAAAATCCGCGAGCAATGGATAATTGATGCCCATCTTTTCGGCATAAGCTTTGTGCGACCACACGCTGTCCACGCTCAGGCCGAGAACCTGCGCGTCCAAATGGTCGAATCTCTTCATGTCATTCACGAAGCAAGCGTGCTCCTTGGTGCAGACCGGGCTCCAATCGAGCGGATAAAAAACGATGACGACGCGTTTCTTGCCCCGGAAACTGCTGAGCGAGACATCCTGCTGGTTCTGATCTTTGAGCGTGAAGTCGGGAGCGGCAGCGCCAACGGTTGCAGACATAATCTTTCTCCTGAAATTTTCTAGCAGATTTTGATGATAACCGATGAGGTGCTTTCGGAAATTCGTAAACCGGCTGGAACGCTAGAACGCCTTCCCCGAATCAAGCAAAATCGTCACTGGTCCCTCGTTCACCAACTCCACTTGCATCATCTCCTGAAAGCGCCCGGTCTCGCAGCGCAGCCCGGCCGCCCGAATGCGTTCGACAAACAGTTCATAGAGACGGCGCGCGTGATCGGGAGGCGCCGCGTCGTCAAATGATGGACGTTTCCCCCGCCGCACGTCCCCGTACAAGGTGAACTGCGAAACCGCCAGCACACTGCCGCCGACATCGCGCACGCTGCGGTTCATCTTGCCGTCTTCGTCCTCGAAGACGCGTAGGCCGACGACCTTATCGGCAAGATAATTTACATCCACTTCGGTGTCCGGATGCCCCACTCCCAACAGCACGAGCAATCCCAGACCGATCTCGCCGGTGACCCATTCGTTGACGGTAACTTTGGCGCGGCTCACGCGCTGCACGACGGCTCGCATAGATTGGTCCGTCTCTCCGAAGACCTAATGTACGGGCCGCGGGAAAAGTGACTCGTGACCCGCGACGCACTGCCAGCGTCCCTCACGATACACATAGACGTCGATGAAACGTACCTTCAGCGCGAGCCGACCTTTGTCCATCGCTGCGGCCGCCACGCCGCGGATGTACGCGGCGTCGCCGTACACATGCGCGTGCAGTTCTGAGAGTTCGTGGTGAACACCAGGGTGGTTCGCAGCGCGGCCAAGAATCTTTGAGCGATCTGACAGCGCGCCGCCGGGGCCGGCATCCTCAAACTCATCCGCCAAAATGCAGGCGAGCGCGGAGACGTCTTGCTCCTCCAGAGATCGAGCCCATGTCTGCTCGATCTGAATCAACGCAGCTTCATCTTTCGCCTGCCCTGTCGGGCACGGACTGGCATAACCGAGCGGGCAAAGCAGCAACAACCATAGCGCTTGTTTCACGGGAGTCTCCAACAACTGCAAATCCTGAACGGCATCGTCACCAACGCTGGTACGACGTTTGACCCCGGCAACGGCCAACCATTAGGATTCAAGTGTGCAATCCCAAGTTAACAGAGGATTTGCCGGAAGCAGCATGGCCCTTCCTTTACACTAATTCACCGAGACAATTACACTACAAAATCGCCTTTTTTCGTATCGCAGTGCGTAAGCGTGGCGGAGTGGTGAGGCGCGAATGCCGACCGGACAGAAACATCAGCTGCGATTGCGCGACCAAAGTACCGAATTCAAATCTAATCGAGGCAAGCGAGGAGAAACATGGCAGCCGTTGACGAGAAGGTAAAGCAGATTATCGTGGAGCAGTTGGGAGTGGATGAGGGCGAAGTTACATCGAGTGCATCGTTCGTAGACGACCTGGGCGCGGATTCGCTCGACACCGTCGAACTGGTCATGGCGTTCGAAGAAGCCTTCGACATCGAGATTCCCGACGAGGACGCTGAGAAGATTCGCACCGTGCAGGATGCCGTCGACTACATCGGCAAGCACGCAAAGGCGGGGAAATAATTTGGGACGCAGGGTCGTAGTGACAGGCCTCGGATTGATCTGCGGCGTGGGCAATACCACCGGCGACGTGTGGAAAGCCGTGCTGGAAGGCCGGAGCGGTGTAGGACGCATCACCGGGTTCGACTCCACTGCCTTCGCCTGCCAGATCGCCGCCGAGGTCAAGAACTTCGACCCGCTCAACTTCATTGAGAAAAAGGAACTGAAGAAGATGGCGCGCTTCATCCACCTGGCTATCGCGGCCTCGGATGAAGCGCTGAAAATGTCGGAACTCAAGATCACTCCTGAGAACGACGAACGCGTGGGCGTGCACATCGGGTCGGGAATTGGCGGGTTCGACATCATCGAGCGCGAGCACACGTCGTTGCTGGAAGGCGGGCCGCGCAAGATCTCTCCTTTTTTTATTCCGGCAGCCATCATCAATCTTGCCGCCGGGCAGGTTTCCATGCGGTGCGGGGCGAAGGGACCGAACGAGGCGACGGCCACGGCTTGCACCACCAGCGCGCACTCCATCGGAGACTCATTCCGCATCATTCAGCATAACGATGCCGACGTGATGATCGCTGGCGGCGCCGAAGCCGCCATCACTCCCATGGGCGTCGGTGGATTTGCTGCCATGCGTGCGCTGTCAACCCGCAATGACGATCCCGAGAAGGCCAGCCGGCCCTGGGATCAGGGGCGGGACGGTTTCGTGATCGGCGAAGGCTCCGGCATTATGATCCTCGAAGAACTGGAGCATGCCCGCAAGCGCGGTGCGCCGATCCTGGCAGAGGTCGCCGGCTACGGGATGTCGGGCGATGCATATCACATGACGCAGCCCGCGCCCGAGCACGAGGGCGGATTCCGCGTGATGCGCAACGCTGTGCGCGACGCCGGAGTGACCCCGCAGGTGGTCAACTACGTCAACGCCCATGGCACGTCGACGCCGATCGGCGACACACTGGAAGCACATGCCATCCGAAACTTCTTCGGAGAACACAAGCTCGCGGTGAGCTCCACGAAATCAATGACCGGCCATCTTCTCGGCGGCGCCGGCGGACTCGAAGCCGGCATCACGGTGTTGGCCCTGCGCGATCAGATCCTGCCTCCGACGATCAATCTGGAAAATCCAGACCCCGATACTGCGGGGATGGACCTTGTCCCTAATCACGCCCGCAAGGCCGAACTCGAATATGCCATGTCGAACTCCTTCGGCTTCGGCGGCACCAACGGCGCATTGCTGTTCCGACGCTGGAGCGAATAGCCGATTTGTATCAAGGCATGCCCCCAAGGCATGCCGCATCAACGCGCAAAAGCAGGAGCTGGCTTAGCCGCTGGGCCTCGCCAAATCCCTGATTCGACGCGCCTTTCCGCCGTAATGTCCTTTCTCACACGGGCTTGAATCAGTTATGTCCGTTCGGCAATCGCGCGTTTGTCCTTTGGGTCGTTGTCACGCCCCCGCCTTGCGGCCACAATGGATTTCGAAAGTGGAGTCTTTCCCCTCACTATGGATAAAGCTTTCACGATGGAAAAATCTGTCGCCGCTACGCTCGCTCCGTTGTCCGTCCCCCGCAAAACCACAGCCCGCGCCGCATTGGTGGGCTTTAACGAACCGCACCGCGCCCTGCTGAACGAGTGCTTCCGGCAATTCGGGATCGATACGGTGGCTGTCACCGCCAATGCCGCCGAGCGCCTGCACAAGGAGAAATTTGAAGCCTGTGTGCTGACGCTCTCGAATGGCGCGGAGGAAGTCATGGACGCCGCACGCAGTTCGCGCTCCAACAGCCGCTGCGTCATTTATGCCGTCGGAGGCAGCGCGCAAGAAGTGATGCGTTTTTCGAAATACGGCATCAACGCGATGTTCCACGAACCGCTGGAGCGCCCGGCCATGTTGAAGCTCGTGCGCGCCACGCGACTGCTGGTGCTGCACGAATTCCGCCGCTACGTTCGGATTCCGGTCATGACCGAAGTCTCGATCGTTGGCGACGGCCAGCGCATCAGCGCGACCAGCATCGAGATGAGCACCGGTGGAATGTCGGTGAAGAGCGCCGAGGAACTTGCCATCGGCGCGAACGTCGAAATTTCATTTGCGCTCATGACTCTGCCGCGTGTCAACGTGCGCGGAGTCGTCAGCTGGAAGAAGCCGAAATCGATCGGAGTCCGCTTCGATCCCGGCGATGACCGGCGATTGAAAGTGAAGACCTGGATCGATTCGTATCTAGAGAACTAGTTTTCCGAGGGGCACATCACCGCCGGGAACGCCGAGTCTGCCAAGAATTCTGTCTGAATTTCTCGGCGCTTTCGGCGTACTCGGCGGTGAATTCTTTTCTAGCTACAATAGCTTCGTGTCCGAAGCCAGCACACGCGAAGCGGCTGCGACTCCCGCGGAACCGGAATCCGGGCCGCGCCGCTGGACCCTCCGCCAGCGCATCGTCCTCAGCCTGATCGTCTGGGCGGGATATTGGTTCATCCGCCTGCTCGGTCCGACCCTGCGCCTCAGCGTTTCCTACGAAGAAGGCGCGCAGAAGACTCTCGACGCGCGTCCTTTCATCGCCTCATCGTGGCATTCCTGCCTGATCCCGGCAACATACATTTTTCGCGATATGGGCGTGCGGGTCATGAGCAGCTTCAGCTACGACGGCGAGTACATGGGCCGAATCATTCGAAGATTTGGGTTCGTCGCGGTCAAGGGATCCAGCAGCCGGAATCCTGTGCGCGCGCTGCTCGGATTGCGCCGCGCACTCGCCGAAGGATGGACTGTCGCCTTCACACTGGACGGCCCGCGCGGCCCGCGCCGCAAGGTCAAGCCGGGTCCGGTGGCCCTGGCTAGGTCGACAGGGCTAGCCCTGACCACGTTTCATGCAGCCGTCGATAAAGCATGGGTGCTGAAGAGCTGGGATCGCATGATGATTCCCAAGCCTTTTTCCCGGGTGCTGGTACGCGTGGGCAAACTGATCCCCGTTCCGACGGATGCAAGCGAGGAAGACTTGGAACGTTACACCGCGGAATTGCAGGCCACCCTGGACCGAGTGTGCGCGTTTGCGGAAGAGAATGTCGCCAAGGCAGGGACGGGCGAATTTCCGTATTACAAGAGCTGATGCGGCTATTCCATCGTCGATCCCAACTGCTGGTACTTATACTTCTTGCCATCCCAGAAGAGCACCGACGAAGTTGATTCGCCCTCGCCCTGTTCCTCCATGTAAATTCCCAGGACCGTTTTCTTCTTCATCGCCATCTTTTTCACGGTTAGGGTTTTGAACGGCAGGTTAATGAGCAGGAACTTGGCCTTCGGAGTTTCGGAGCGCCATGCATCCTTTTCCGCGCCGTGAATGATCAGCAGACTGATGCCCCGGCGCTCGGGTTCATCCGAGGCAAAGGTGGACGTGACTTTCACGTCGGTATAACCCAGAAACGTGTCGTAAGGATCGGCGACGACGAAGCTGTACTCGTCTTTGTCGGCCATGGGGTTCTTGCATTTTGCGGCCACGACGAGATCTTCGACGCCGTCATCGTCAAGATCGGCAACGAACTGCGGCGGGCCTGCGAGCAGCGAACAGTTGTCGCCGAATTGCTTGTGAATGAATGCGTCCGTGACCGCGGGCTCTGGAGACTTTGCATGCGCCGGCGGTGGCGGCTGTTTTTTCTGAGCAGCAGCGGCAACGATCAGCGAAGGCGTGATCAACGAAAGGAGGAGGAATGTACGGAACGACATGTTTCTTACTTTAGCCCGGTTCCGAGCGCGAGGGTATAGACAGAGTGGTGACGGAGGTAACGGGCGGGACGAACATCGTGGCGCCGCATTAAGAGTTGTCATCCTGAGCGAAGCGAAGGACCTATGCAGTTCGGCCAGCGGCACGGCGCTGCCGAGAGAGTGCATAGGTCCTTTCTTCCGCACAAAAGGGGACACTCAGGATGACAAGCCAGGCCTGCGGTGTTTGGGATTTACTTCCGAAAATGCTCCCACCCGCGGGAGGACAGTTTCCGAACAATGCCATCGCCATCGCGGATCAGCATCTTCTTCGCACGCGTGATTTGCCCGATGTGGGTGAGCGCGACTCCAGCGATCTGCGATGGCACGCGCTTTCCCGCTGGAACCGTAAAGAGCAGTTCGTAGTCCTCGCCGCCGTGCAGAGCCAGTTCGAGATCGACGGCGCTCGGGGGGTTGCCAACGCGGGCCCGAGGAATCTCCGCGGCATCGACTTCGGCGCCGACACCGCTTTCCTGGCAAATATGAGCCAAGTCCGTAGACAGGCCATCGCTGGTATCGATCATGGCCGAGGCCAATTCCTTTTCGCGCAAGAGGCGGCCCAATGCGATTCGCGGTTCGGGATAGAAGTGACGCCGGTAGTCGCGGGGATTCAGTTTCTTCTTGGGATGAGCCTGCAGCTGCAAAACCGCCGCTGCCGAGCCGCCAAGCTCTCCGCTGACATAAATCTGGTCTCCGGGACGAGCCCTCGAACGCGAGACTGCTTTGCCCTTGGGGGCCGCGCCGACAACGATGACGTCAGCCAGAATTCCGTTCGGCGATTCCGCAGTATCGCCACCGGCTAACGATTGCGCCATGCTTTCTGGCGAGGTTGATGAGCCCGCGGGTGAAGCGTCGAACCCATGCTTGAGGCAGCTCCCGCGGCACAGCCAGCGACAAGAAAAACGCTACCGGTTTTCCGCCCATGGCCGCGATGTCGCTCAGTCCGCGCGCCAGGCAGCGATGGCCCACCGACTCCGCCGGATGCCAGTCCCGGCGAAAGTGGATGCCTTCCAGACTGAAATCGGTCGTGACTAACAAATCGCTTCCGGGGGAAACACGCAGCACGGCGCAATCGTCCCCGATTCCGGCGACGATGGCAGACCCGGTGGGGCGGCCACTCCTGTCCGCTGGCCTTCGCTTCGAAACCCCCGCCATCCGTCGGATCTCGGCAATTAACGCTCGTTCGGGAAGCGGCATGTCGGCCCTACTATACCGCCAGGTCGTCATTTTCACTTGCAGGTCGTGCGCGGCGGGCAAGGCAAGATTCACCGCCGAGCCTGCCGAGACGGCCATGGAGAGAAATCGTCTGAAGGGTCTCGGCGCTCTCGCCGGGGAGTTCGCCACGTTGGTAATCAGCCCTTGGTGTTCTCCGTATTACCGGCCTTCAGTAATGGGCTACCGCCCCTTGGCGTCGTTGACAGGGGGAACCCAGTTTGTTACCGTTAACCAGTCATTCACAAACCTTGACTAGGGCTAAGTTCCGCAGATGGTTCAAATTGCGGACGAATAGCAAGTTTTAAGCCCGGTCTCAAGTTCTGGTAGGGAAAAGGGCGCGAGAGAGTTTCCATTCCCAAGATGGGATCGCGGCCCTGAAGAAAAAATCAGGTGGTCCGAGCGGGCATTCTGCAACTGGGAATCTGAGCCTGAAGTTCCGGACCTGATGCTTCAAAACTCGAGGGAACGATTTGCAGAAGCGTTTTTACATCCTTTTTGTGGCCCGCGGGGACGACGGCCAGTTGCGCAAGATCTCCATCCCCGTGCATTACCTCTACGTGTTCGTCGTAGGAGCCGCAATCGGATTCCTCAGCCTGACCGGAATTGCCAGCTCTTATACCCGCATGCTGTTGAAGGTTTCCCAGTTTAACCAGCTGCGTACGGAAAAAGATCAGCTCAAGAACAGCTATTCACAACTGGAAAAGGTAGCCAAAGAGCGCGACGTGCAGGTCGCTTCGCTGGGCTCGATTGCCGGAGAAGTTTCTGCTCTCTACGGATTGAAAGCGGAGCCGACGCTAGTCACGGCGACCTCGGAGCAGATTCAGGATGCCGACGTCAGTTCATCGCTGGATCAACTCCACGCCTTGCGAACTTCGGCGCTGACCGGCGCGACCATGGTCGGTCTGACCATGGGCCTGACCCGCAATGCCACGACGGCCGACTGGGCGAAGGCGAATTCCGCTCCGAATCTTTGGCCGATCGAAGGCCAGGTGACGGCGAGTTTTGGGGAACGGATCGATCCATTCAACGGGGAAGGTGCGTTCCATAGCGGTGTGGATATCGGCAGCAGCTACGGTGCCTCGATTGTCGCACCGGCTGATGGAGTGGTTACGTTTACCGACATCATGGGCGGTTACGGCAAAGCGATCATGATTGACCATGGCAACGGAATCAGCACACGCTACGGGCACCTTTCTGGATTTGCAGTTGCCGCCGGCCAGCATGTTCACCGCGGCGATGTGATCGGATATGTCGGCACGAGCGGACGTTCCACCGGCCCACACCTTCACTACGAAGTTCGCATCAACGACACTCCTGTGAATCCCTATAAGTACCTCCGATTGACCCTTGCCCACAGTGGCGGCTTCTCGACCGGCGGCTAAGAAGAATCTCGCTCAGTTCCAGATCGCTCGTCTTGTAGTGGTTTCCCACAAGACTTCCCTCCGGCAGAATCAGTTCCATGTAAGTCGTTGTATCAACATGGTTTTTGATCGTTACTGCGGTAATGAATCAAGCCAAACAAGCCTCAGGATTGGTGCGCTCGAGGCGATACCATAGAGAGAATCCCTCCCCCTGATATCTGGGCGCTTTGCGCCGTCACCTGAGGACCATTGGAGAATCTCGAGACAAAACGGTTTGGCCGTTACGAGGTCGTCGGCGAACTGGGCCGGGGAGCCATGGGTGTGGTTTACAAGGCTCGCGATCCTCAGATCGACCGACTGGTCGCAGTGAAAACTGTCTCCTTGTGGGGACAGGAACCGGATGCAGAAAAAGAATTTCGCCTTCGGTTTATGAATGAGGCCCAGGCCGCCGGCCGGTTGCATCACTCCGGAATTGTCGGTGTCTTCGACGTGGGAGAGAATCCGGAGAATCAAGACCCCTACATTGTGCTCGAGTATGTCGCCGGGGAGTCGCTGAACAAGGTGCTCGCGCGCGAGAAGAAACTTCCTTTGCCCAATGCCCTGCAACTGGCGGTTGAGATCGCGGACGCTCTTGAATACGCCCACGCGCAAGGAGTGGTTCATCGCGATATCAAGCCCGCAAATATTTTGGTCGCGCAGAATGGCCACGCCAAGATCGCCGACTTCGGCATCGCGAAACTGAACTTGGCGCACTTCACATTGCCCGGACGAGTGCTCGGCACCCCAGCGTACATGGCGCCAGAACAGTTGAGTGGCGAAGGAGCCGACGGCCGCTCCGACCTGTTTTCCCTGGGTGTGATTCTCTATGCGATGGTTACTGGACATTCTCCGTTTCAGGGCAACAGCGCGACTACGGTCTGCTTCAAGGTGGCTAACCGCGAGCCAATTGCCGCAAGCGCTCTCGATATGACATTGCCGCCGCAGCTGGATGCCGTGATCGGGCGGGCAATGGCCAAGAATCCGGAAGAGCGTTATCAGCGCGGAGCAGAGTTCTCGGAACACCTGCAGCAATTGCAGCAGCTGCTCCTGGAGCGGAAGCCGGGTTCGACTACGACCTCTCTGCAGGCTGCTGCCGCGGGCACGAAATCCGGTGCTGCAAGAACTGGAAACGCATCGTTCTCGGTTGTTCCTCCTGCCAAGGCGGTGGCGCAGGCGGAAAAGGTGGTGCGGCACATCCTCTTCAAGGCTCCGATTCGGGACCTGGTCCTGGGTGCCGCTACGATCGTGGTGCTCGTGATTCTCGCAGCGCAAACGAAACTGCTCGTGAGCTCGTCGAAAGTACCCGTTAACGGCGCGGCCCCAGCAGCGAGCTCCTCTTCGGCCTCGATTCCCGAATCCGCCAATCCAGTGATCGACTCACCGCAGACGGAACCGCCGAAGCCCGCGTCACCGCCCCACGCGGCGGCGAAGAAGGTTGCAGCCAAGCCCGCGCATGCAGCAAAACAGATCCTTGTTCCCTCGTCGACGCTCGACCTGGCCGTGCAGCATCAGTTCAAAGACGCGACGCTCTTTGTTTGGGTTGACGATAAACTTGCGCTAACGCGCCCCTTGCACGGCGGAGCACAGAAGAGGCTGGTCGTGTTCAACGGAATCCGGGGAATCGATTCCGAGAGCTTGACCGTTCCTGCCGGAAAACACGTGCTTCGTTTCCGCGCGCTGTCTGGCGATCAAACGGTGGATCTCTCCAAAACCGTAGCGGCGGAATTTATCGGCGGCGATACCAAGTCGCTGCAGCTCACCTTTGATAAGCACAACACGGCAATGCGGCTGGCCTGGCAGTAGCCGTAGAACCGGATACAAAGGTAGGGAAGGTTCGTGTCAGGCTACGCCTTCAGGCATAGCGTTCGCTTACTGTCGCAATCCCATCCAGTGCTCCGACACCACCAGAGAATTCCCCGGATTTTGCGGATCGTACTTCACCGAAGTGTGCATTCCGAGGCGGCAGGAATGGAGATTGATCCAATGCCGTAGATACGTCACATCCTGGGAGCACTCGTAGGAAACGCCGGCCACGTCATATTTGTAGATGAGCATGACGGCCGCGTGATAATTGCTGGCCGCGGCCAGTTCCTGAACATCGATCACCGTTCCGTCCGTGATGCGTCCCGTGGTTTCCAGCCAGGCTCGCCGCTCGCGCTCAATTTCGTCAGCAGTTTTCGGCTTGCGCCGTAATAAGTAGTAAGCACCCGTCAGGGCCGCGCCGCCGGCTGCAATTAACCCATAAAGTCGAAGCGAATCCATAGGGAGAGGATCGAAATCGTCGGGAGCCGCCGACTTCTCTTTCAGAATAAGCGGAAAGCCACATGTGTGGAAGTAGTTCGGAGGTTACGGAGGTGCCGGGGTTGTGAAAAACTCATCGCCGCCCGAAGAACCTACCATTGTTCTAGAATCAGCGGCGGCACGGGGGACGTACTTTGAAAAAAAATCTAAAGATCGCCGCTTTTCTAGCTGTGGCGTGTGTGACCGCGGTAGCTCTATCGGGCGGGCCGGTTTCTCCACCTGCGAACTCCGCAAACAAATCGGAGGATCGCGATTGGCCGGTGTATGGAGGGACTGCGGACAACAATCACTTCTCTCCGCTAGCTCAGATCAATCGCCAAAATGTGAAGCGGCTCGACGTTGCCTGGACTTTCGACACCGAGGAATCCGGAGGGCTGCAGACGAGCCCGATCGAGGTCGAAGGAGTTCTCTACGGGATCACGCCTTCGCAGAAAATCTTTGCTCTCGATGCTGCTACCGGCAAGCTGTTGTGGAAGTTCGACTCCGGCGTCAAAGGAACGCAGCCCGATCGCGGTTTGGCTTTTTGGTCGGACGCCGCGCACAAGAAAGACCGCCGAATCCTCGTCGGCGTGATGAATTTCGTCTACGCCCTCGATGCCGCGACTGGCAAGCCCATCACAACCTTCGGCAAAGACGGACGTATCGACCTTCGCGAAGATCTCGGCCGCGACCCCGTGGAACAGTCCATTTACATGACGAGCCCGGCGGTCATCTATAAGGACCTGATGATTGTCGGCGGACGCGAAGCCGAAACGCTGCCCGCGTCTCCTGGCGACGTGCGCGCCTACGACGTGCGCACCGGCAAGCTCCGCTGGTCGTTTCATACGATTCCGCACTCCGGAGAGTTTGGCTCCGATACATGGCCGAAGGATGCCTGGAAGACGAGCGGTGCGGCCAACAACTGGGCAGGCATGACCGTCGACGTCGCACGCGGAATTGTTTATGTTCCGACCGGGTCCGCGGCATTCGACTTCTACGGAGCCGACCGAGTGGGCGACGATCTCTTCGCCAATTGCCTCATCGCACTGAACGCCGAGACCGGCGAGCGTATCTGGCATTTCCAGGGCGTACACCACGATCTTTGGGATCGCGACTTTCCTTCCCCGCCCGTCCTCCTGACCGTTCAGCACAACGGCAAGAAAGTTGACGCCGTGGCCCAAACGTCGAAGCAAGGATTCGTTTTCCTGTTTGATCGCACGAATGGCAAGCCGCTTTTTCCCCTCGACTGCCGCGACTATCCATCGAGCACCGTTCCCGGAGAGGGCGCGGCGAAGCAGCAATGCCTGCCCTCGAAGCCGGCGCCATTCGCACGCCAACTCCTCACCGAGGATCTCCTCAGCTCCCGCACTCCTGAAGTCCATCAGTGGGCCCTCGAGAAATTCCGAACCTTCCGGAGCGAAGGCCAGTTCGTTCCCTTCAGCGTGGGTAAAGATACAGTTGTCTTCCCGGGATTCGACGGCGGTGCTGAGTGGGGCGGCCCTGCCGCAGATCCGGAGACAGGCATCCTCTACGTCAACGCCAACGATCTGCCCTGGACCGGTGCTCTCGCCGAAAACACCGAGAGCGACACTCCCAAAGCGCTTTACATGAATCAGTGCGCCGTCTGTCACGGAGAGAAGATGGCGGGTTCACCGCCCGGAATTCCCTCTCTGATCGGTTTGAACCATCGGATGTCGATGCCGCAGGTCTCCGCCACCATCAAGAATGGAAAAGGACGTATGCCGGGTTTTGCGAACCTTTCAGGCGAACAAATGTCCGCACTGCTGTCGTACGTGATGAGCGACCAGAATGCGGATCAAGATAAAGAAAAGGGCAAAGAAGTCGCGAGCGCCGGGTCCGAACCGGCCCAGATGAAATATCACTTCACGGGATACAAGCGTTTCTACGATCCCGACGGATATCCCGCGGTGGCTCCGCCTTGGGGCACATTGAACGCCATCAATCTGAACACGGGCGAATACGTCTGGAAGATTCCGCTGGGAGAATATCCCGAATTGGCGGCTGAACGGCCTGAAGAATACGGGCACCGAGAACTATGGCGGACCGCTGGTGACGGCCGGAGGCCTGTTGTTCATTGGAGCATCAAACTTCGACAAGAAGTTTCGCGCCTTCGACAAATCCACTGGGGACTTGCTGTGGGAGTCCACGCTGCCATTCGCCGGCAATGCCACGCCAATTACCTACGAGTTGAATGGAAAGCAATTCGTGGTGATTGCGGCGGGCGGAGGAAAAGATCTGAAGTCGAAATCCGGAGGAGTCTACGTAGCCTTCGCGTTAAACGCTGCCCATCCCTGATGGTTGTTATTCAGAAATGCCTTTCATTCCGACCAAAGGAATCTATTCACTGATTTGATTTGTCATTCAGGCCGAAGGGAGGAATCTGCTGTTGGTTTGGAGGAATCCGCCTACTTGCTCTGGCTGCAGACGCTCTTGCTGACCAGATCGGCGAAGCCGCCTTCCGGTCCCTTGCCGAACTGGTCGTCGTGTGAAGCTTTTTTGCTGACGACAAACCGTCCGCTGTGGTCGCGGGAGTAAAACCATTCTGTGCTCGGAGCTGCTGTTCCGTTGCCGCAGTAAAAACGTACCCGGGCGCGCATCTCGACAAACGGTCCACCCTGCGGCAATTCCGCGGGAGCTTTGTACTCGACCCGTACCAGCGCGGTCCGCTGATTGCCCTTCAACACCCGCACCGAGCTGACTGAAACCGTATCGCCAGCTTCCGTCTGTCCGATCGTGCGCCAGTCTCCCGCAGCCAGCACCAAGCTCACTACGAGCAATGGAGTCAGCGCAACGGCGGCGACAATGAGGAGGGCTTTTTTCAAGGGCGCAAAGTCCCAAGCCAATGGCAAGCCCAATACTTTGGGGCATAGACCCGATTCTGTCAACTTCTGTCAACGCGTTCCTCTGGGACTCAGCCGCACCAAGCCGGAGGTCCATGATATGTTTGTGGGGTTCAACGCTCGTCCTGAGTCCGGTCTGTTATGGAAACTCTTCATTCCACGCTAGTTATGAGTCCGGTGGGTCCCTTGTTTCTGGCCGCCTCCGTCCGGGGACTGGTAGCCCTCGAGTTCGATAAGCGCCTTCCGGGCCAGCAAACGATTCGTCCAAACCCGCGAGATCTGCGCGCCGAGAGCAAGAAGGTGCGCTTCGAGGACTCTGCCAACGAACTCGCGCCTTACACTCGTGAGCTGGAAGAGTATTTCGCCGGCACGCGCCGCGCGTTCGATTTCCCCCTCGACCTTCGCGGAACCGATTTTCAAGTCGCCTGCTGGCGCGCACTACTCGCGATCCCCTATGGCGAGACTCGCACCTATGCCGACATCGCCCGCGCCGTGGGACGCCCTCAAGGATTTCGCGCCGTCGGCATGGCCAACAATCGCAATCCGGTGGCGATCGTCGTCCCGTGTCATCGCGTAATCGCCTCCGACGGCACACTCTGCGGCTACGGCGGCGGCCTCGACATCAAGCGCAAGCTCTTGGAACTCGAAGGCGCGCTCAGCGGTACGCTCGCCGCCTAGCCTGATTCCTGATATTGGCTGATCACTCCACGTTGGCGTCGTCTGCGACAGACTGCAATATCAATTCAGCCTCGTACCCACCCAAGTGACCGAACCCCAGCATCGGCCTTTTGAGGGGTGGCTGATTCTTGAAGAACTCATGAACTTGCGGGGACACGGCATCGATCCTTCCGACGAACGTAGCCGTAACATGCTGCACAGGCTCGCCGATTAGTGGGACCTTTTCCGTTGGATTCAATCTTAAGAGTTTTTCAAACCGTTCGAATTTCCAGTCCTGAATCAACGACACCGGAATCGCCAGGATTCGTTTTCCCTCTGCGTCTTCCGACCCTAGTATGTTTCCGCTGGAAACATACGCAACGACCGGAGAAGGAACACTCCCACTCGGAAATCCCAGCCAAAGGGACCCATGGCATCTGTCATCGTTTAAGGTGGAATTTTCCATGTTTCCCCAGTAATAGGCGCGAATCCGCACCAGCTTATTATTGAAAGCAGCAGGGTCTGCTAGAACTGCGCAGACACTCGTGTCGATAGGTTCTTGCTTCGCGGCTATGGCGGATGCTTGCCCATTAACTGGAGTCAGACAGGCCAACCAACCCTCTTTAGTTGGTTCCAGCTTTATTGGCTTGATGCACTCCACAACTCTCGTGTGATTCTCGTCCATCAGTCGCATGTGCCGGTTCAACACCACCGGCGGGAAGCCGCGCTCATGAAAGGTGACGGAGAATACATCACCCGCCGCATCTGCAGCCACACCGTAGGAAAAGTGAAAAGGCAAGTTAACCGGACCAGAATAAGCGAGGTAGAACGGTTTGCGATGTTCAAGGCGACTTCTAGCGCAATCGTCGACGGAGCCAAATTTCGCAAACGCTTTTACACAATCCATTGAGCGTCCACCACGCTCAGAAGAGAGCGATTTCAAACGATCAGTGAACACGCGATCAGTGGCAGCTGAACCAGGTGATTTCCCTTGCTGTGCTTGCGCAGACCAGAGGCTGACGAGTGTGACAACGACCAGAAGGAGCGCGTTGGAACGAAGGCCCACGGGGCAAGATTTTATACAAGATGCTCATCGTCGCTGGGAAAGTTGTCTCAACGATCGCCACCGCTCGCCCTCCCGGCACCCTATTCCGCAAGTAAAATCCCCGAGCCGCGATCTACAATCCCATCCACGAAGACTTCATGAACTCAACCGACAGCCAACCCGGCCCCAGGAATTCCACGCTCCGTAAAGCCGGCCTCTTCTACCTCGTCTTCGTCATGTTCTCCTACACCACCGGGGGCCCGTTCGGTCTCGAGGACATGGTCACGACCTCCGGACCCGGCATTACCCTCCTCTACCTGCTCATCCTTCCATTTCTTCTGGTGCATCCCCGTCTCGCTCGTTTCCGCCGAGCTCACCACCGTCATGCCGGTTGAAGGCGGCTTCTACCGCTGGACCCGCGCCGCCTTCGGCGACTTCTGGGGATTTCTCGCCGGATGGTGGAACTGGTCCGCATCATTTCTTCTGGGCGGCGCCTATGCCGTTCTCTTCACCGACTATCTCGTCTACTACTTTCCCAAGATGAACTGGTGGGAGCACTACCTCGTCTCGGTCGCGCTGATCGCCGTCCTCACCTGGATCAACGTTCGCGGCATCGAGATGGTCGGCCAGGTCGCGACCGCTCTGGAGATTTTCATCTTCATTCCGGTGATGACGATGATCGTCCTCGGTCTGGCTCACTGGCACCAGAATCCGTTTCATCCCTGGATCGTTCCGCACCAGCCGACGTTCAAAGTCTTCGGCGTAGGCCTCGCACTGGGATTGTGGCTCTATTCCGGATACGAGCAACTCTCGACGGTCGCGGAGGAAGTAGAGAATCCGCAGCGAGCCTATCCGCGGGCACTGGCGATGGTCGTGCCGCTATCAATCGCAGCCTATTTCCTTCCGACGTTGGCCGGTCTCGCGTCGGCGGGAAACTGGGAGAAATGGCACACCGGATTTTTCTCCGACGCAGCGGCGATTATCGGAGGAACATTTCACGGTCACCCTTGGCTCGGCACCTGGATGACCCTCGCCGCCATGATCGGCAACGTCGCGCTGCTCAACAGCACGATCCTGACCACCACGCGCATGCCCTTCGCCATGGCCGAGGATGGATACCTCCCCAAGGTCCTCACTCGCAAGAGCGCGCGCTACGGAACGCCGTGGCTTGCGATCGTCGCCTCCGCTGCAATCTACGCCTTGCTGGCATGGCAGAGCCTCGCCGAACTGATCTCCGTCTACATCTGGCTGCGCTCCGCCACGACGGTGCTGACGGTGCTCTCGGCGTGGAAACTCCGCCGGACTCAGCCGGATCTCAATCGCTCATTCAAAATCCCCGGCGGGAGTGTCGGATTGATCTATGTGGTAGGAGCGCCGGTCGTAATGGCCCTGGTAGCGCTATTAGGCAGCGACCGCTTTGGCCTGATCGGAGGCGCAATCGCAATCGTCCTGGGCCCAGTAGTGTACCTAGCACTACGGCATCGGACGTCCCGACGGTTCGCCGTTTGACGCTTCATCACTTGACTGTTCACCGCCACCGGCATGTCATCCTGAGGTCCGCGTTCTTTGCGGACCGAAGGACCTCTGCAACTGGCCAGGAATTGAATCGATCGTTCGCTTCTAAGGAAGACAGCGGAAGGACAAAAAGGCACAATCTACATCTAGGTTCGAGACTGATTCTTGCATTCAGGTTTCTTCCGAATCTCGGTCCAATACTCTTCCCGCACATGCTCATCGATCTCAACCGGAATGTTGCTGACGTAAAGGCGATCCCGGCCATCGCGACGCGAGCCAGAGATCCAATATTCCTCTCCCGACTGCTCGCTGCGGTAGTTCGCTTTGAAACCGGAGCCCTTGAGGCTGAAGAATAAGTGGCCCTTGTAGTAAACACTCTTGCCCGTTTTCGAGAATGTGACGCGGCCGATCCGAGCGGGCCCATTTAGGCTTTCGGCCTTGCACTCGAGGTACATGATGCGCGAGTTCGCTTCAGATTTCGCCATTCCCTCATCAACTCGCTATAGCTTGCGTCCAACAGCGACTTGGCCGGCAAGAAGAAAGGTCTTCGGATAGCTCCCCTCGCCACAGAGTTTGAACGAGCCAAAATCCTTGTACCAAGGCCCTAATGGCACTTCAGGATTCGTTTCCATCCAGAGGCGCAGTTGATACAAGTCTTGTACGCTGATGTTCCGCTCGCGCATCCGCTCGACAAGGTGGTTTCGAACTGCAGGAGGCAGGCAAGACCAAGTTTCGATCTTCGGCATCACTCACCGAAAATGAAGCGCCCCATCTCATCTCCCAGTTGCTTTACCTCGCTCGGGTCGGACGCCGAGCGGAACCGATCGGCAAGCGCAAAGAAAGCTTTTTCTTTTTCCTTTTGAGCTTCGAGGCCCTGCTCCACGAGTTCGACCAGCACTCGGTTGTCGCTCAGCCGTCGTTTCTTGGCGATGCGTTGGACTTGATCCGCTAAACGCGTTGGAAGCGTAACGCTCCTGCGAACCAGTTTCGTAGTTGGCATGCCACCATTGTACACCACTATGGTGCAAACAAGCGCAGAGCTCAGCTCACCCAATCCAGCACCTTGTACCACGCCCCCGCCAGCGGCAAGAACCACGGCTTCCCGTTGTACAGCCCCAGAGGCGCCCCCGGGAAAGGAATCCCCACAAACGGATTCTCCGGCTGATCCCCCGCCATGAGTTCCGCAATCTTCTGCCCCTGATACGTTGCCATCGCGACGCCATGTCCGGCGTATCCGACCGCGTAGTACATCCCGTCCATCTGACCAGCGTGTGGCATGATGTCAAACGCAAAGTCGAGCGTTCCTCCCCACACGTATTCGATCCGCGCGTCAGCCAGTTGCGGATACACCCCGACCATTCCCCTGCGCAGAATGTCCGCGCTCTGCCGCACCGTCTGATCGTTCTCCGGAAAAAACGCCGCGCGGCCGCCGAACAACATGCGCCCATCCGGAGTGAGCCGGTAGTAGTAAAGATAGTTTTTCGAGTCATAGATCATCCGGTTGCGCGGGCTCAGCTCGTGCGCCAGCGCCTTCGGCAGTACCTCGGTCGTGATGATGAATGATCCAATGGGAATGATCTTCTTCTTCAGCTGTGGAGTCGCCGATCCCGTATATCCGCTCGTACCCACAAACACTTCGTGCGCCCAAAGTGCGCCGCGCGATGTCGTAATTTTCCATCCCGTTTCGCCCTGCCGCGAATCGCGCTGAATGCTTTCGACCCGCGCATGCTCAAAAATCTCCGCCCCGTTCTTCATCGCGCTCCGAGCCAATCCCGCCACATACCGCGCCGGATTGCACCCCGCGCTGACTTCATCCACCATGCCGCCGTAATAAATGCTCGACCCGATTTCCGCGCTCAGTTCACTCTTCCGCACCACGCGCAGCTTGTGATTGAATTCGACTTCGACGATCTCGGTCTGGCGCGTGTAGTCATCGAAATGTTTCTGCTTGCAGGCAACTTCGAGATGCCCGCAGCGCGAAAAATCGCAGTCGATCTTTTCCTCCTGAACGATCTGCTCCACGCAGTCCATCGACGCCAGGGAGGCGGCGTACATTCGACGCGTCAGCTCCCGCCCATACATCGAAATCAGCTTGTTGACGCCCAACTTCATCCCGGTCAGCACCATCCCGCCATTGCGTGAGCTGGCGCCCCAACCGATCGTCTCGCTTTCCAGCACTGCAACCCGCGCTCCGCGTTTTGCCAGCGTACGGGCGGCGGAAAGGCCGGTGAATCCGGCCCCGATCACCGCCACATCCGCCGTTTCAGGCAGTGGCTGTGAAGAATCTGTCGTCGGAAACTCAGTGGTTGTCAGCCAGTAGTTGTGTTCTTGCAAGGGCATAGGCGCGAATCGATCGAAGGACAAATGATGAGAGATGAACGACCGAGCATTTTAGCCCAGCCGTGCGCGGCGGTACATGTACTCCCGATCCAGATAGCGGATAAACCGCGGCCACCTCGGTAATCTTGCCGCGGTTACTGCCTCCTCTTAGTCTGGAAACATGGGGCTTCAGTGTTTCTTGTTCTCTTCGGATGAAGGGACCGCCGCGACCATCCGCCAGGTACTGGCCGATCTCGACGTGCAAGCCGAATCCTGCCCCGAAGCCGTTGCCGCCGTCGAGAAGATCTCCAAAGAGGCGTTTCAGATCGTCATTATCGATTGGGATCAGCAGCCCGAAGCGGCTTTGCTGCTCGCCGCTGCCCGGGAGCGCAGGGCCGCCGAACGCCCCATCACGCTCGCGATTGTCAGTGACGACATCAGCGTTCCCAAGGCTTTGCAAGCGGGCGCGAATTCCATTTTGCGCAAGCCAATTTTCGTAAACCAGATCAAAGACACCCTGCAGACTGCTCGCGATCTGCTGCGCGCCAAGCGCGATCCTGCGTCGCCCGCAGCAGTCAGCGTTTTGTCCCATTCCACGGCCGCCGCCGCAGCTCCGGCAATGATCCCGGCAAGCATGGAACCGGGTAAAGAAAAAGCGCTGCGAGCGGGAGAATTCCTGCAATCGGCCCCCGTCACTCCGGGTGGCGCGTTCGTGACGGAATCGGATTCCCCCGGCTCTTTCGATTTGCCTGCACCTCAGCCAGTCGATCCACTCAAGGATCTCGAGCCGGTTGCTGCTTCCGTCGCGGAGAGCCAGCCGGCTCCGCCTCCGCCGCCCGCACCCGGCGAGACTCGAGGCCTCGAGTGGTATCTGAAAACCCGTGGCGTGACTCGGCAGTCCGGTCCTGCAGCGGCTGCACCCGCTCCAGCTGCCGTCCGGAAAGCCGGAACTGCTTAGCTACGATCAGATCTCTGTGCCGGCTGCGCCCGCTTCCGAGGACGGAGTGGACGCATTTTCGTCCAAGGCGAAGCTGAGCCAACCGAGCGTTCACGAGCAGAAAAAGGAAGCCGAGCTCCACGCCTATATCGACGAAGGCAGCGAAGCCGCCGTGGCTGCTCCATCGGGCTTTCGGCTCGGTCGAGGAGCAATTATCGGAGCACTGCTGCTGGCTAGTCTCGGGATCGCGGCTGCGCCCCAGGCTCCCTGGCATTCCAAGGCGAAGGCACTCTGGTCTCGCGGTCAGCACGCATTGCACGTTTGGCTCAACCCGCAACCCGTGACTCCGGCCCAGGCTCCACCAGCCCACGAAGATTTCGCGCGTGCCGGTGATGAATACAAGCTTCCGGTTGCAGAGAACATTCCGGATGCCACCACCGATCCGTCCCAGATCAAAGTTCTGCCGGTGATCGACCCCACGGCCAAGAAGCCGCCTGCCGATCCCGCAAATCCAGATCAGCCAGCCACAGCCGATGGATCCACTGCGGCTCCTGTTGATCCGGCCCAAACTCCCGCAGCCCAAACTCCGTCAGTGCAGGTCGTCGAAAATTCGACCGGAACATCTATGCCCGCGCCAGTCCAATCCGCACCGGTTCAGGCTCCGCCTACCACCACAACACCAACTCCGCCGCCTGTAAATCCGGCTCCGGCTTCAGTCGTAACCACGCCAGCCCAAACGCGTGCTGAGCAGTCTGCGCCCGTCCCGACCGCAGTAGTTCCGAAACCGGCCCCAACCAAGAATCCGCAGCCACAATATGTCGCCGCTGGAAGTATCCCGTCGAGCCTGAAATCTCAGATGGCGTCGTCCACGCCCGATGCCGGTGGAAACCGGCCCGTCGAATCTGCCATGCCCTCCATCGAACCCGTGGTCGTTGCCGAGGGCGCCGAGCGCGGACTGCTTTCCGATCAGCCTGCCGTTCCCTACCCCGCCAGCGCCAAAGGCCAGCAGGGGACAGTGGTTCTGCAAGTTCTGATCGGACGAGACGGCACCGTGCAGGACGCCAAGTTTCTCCAGGGATCGCTCGCCTTCGCGCGCGGCGCGATTGACGGGGTGAAGCAATGGAAATTCAAGCCCTACCTGATGAACGGACGTCCAGTTTCCGTGCAAACTCTTATGACCCTGAGCTTTAAGCCGGCATCGTAGGGGCGGCGACTTGTTATGTTTCGCGGCTGCTTTCCGGTCCAATTGCTGAGCGTTACCGATGGGGCACAAATCGAGCAGCCAGGGCTCGGCAGGACGCATCTAGAGATATAATGAAGCAAGACTTACAGGTTCCTTCCGGAAGAAGATCACAACAGATGTCCATGAAAACCAAAGCAGCGATTCTCGTCACCTCTTTTGCCGTTTTGCTGTTTGTCGTCGTCGGCTCGATGGGAGGCGTTCACGCCTCATCCAACGACGGCTCTTACCGGCAGCTCCAGGTTTACAGCGAAGTGCTTTCCCGCGTGCGCAGTGAGTACGTGGAAGAGCCCAACATTCCCAAGGTGACCGACGGCGCGCTGCACGGCCTCCTCGAGTCGCTCGATTCCAATTCGAGCTACATGACTGCCGACTCGTATAAGGCATTCAAGGCTCACAAGGCCGAGGGCAAGGCTGGAATCGGCGCAGTCGTGTCGAAGCGCTTCGGCTACGCCGCTGTGGTTGCGGTGTTGCCCGGTTCTCCTGCTGAGAAAGCGGGAATCGAGCAAACCGATATCTTCGAATCGATTGAAGGCCAGAGCACTCGCGATATGTCGCTGCCTGAGATTCGTAACCTGCTCACCGGCATTCCGGGGTCGAATCTCAACGTCGAAGTGGTTCGCGCCCGCAAGGCCGAGCCGCAAAAGATGGTCATCACCCGCGACGTCGTCAGCATTCCTGCCGTTTCCGACAAGATGATGGAAGACGGCATCGGCTACGTGAAAGTCGAGGCCCTGACGAAGGGAAAAGTTCAGGAAGTCAGTTCGAAGATTAAATCTCTCGAAAAATCAGGCGCGAAAAAGATTCTGCTCGACGTTCGCAACTGTGCCGAGGGAGACGAGACCGAAGGTATCGCGGTCGCGAACCTGTTTCTGAATCACGGAACGATCACTTATCTGCAAGGTCAGCGCTATCCGCGCGAAGCCTTCAACGCCGATCCGGCCAAGGCAATCACTTCGCTTCCAGTCGCAGTTCTCGTGAACCGCGGAACCTCCGGTCCGGCTGAGATTGTGGCGGCCGCGATTCTGGAGAACGCTCGCGGAGACGTTGTCGGAGACAAAACCTTCGGGGACGGCTCGGTGCAGAAGACGATCGATCTGAAAGACGGCGGCGCACTGATTCTCTCGATCGCGAAGTATTATTCGCCGAGCGGCAAAGCCATTCAAGACACGGCTATCACGCCCAACGTCGTAGTTGCTGATGCAATCGATGACTCCGTCGGCCCCGACGACGAAGACGGGACGACTCCAGCGCAAGACGAAGCCAAGCCGAAGAGTCCGGTTGACGATCAGCTGAACAAAGCGCTGGAAGTGCTGAAGAGCCACGCCAGTTAGAATCGCGATCACCAAAACTGTAAGGTTGAAAGACTGGCGCGCCGCAAGGCGCGCTAAGTTTTTGCAGCGCCCGCTCCGGGCGCTAGTCACCATCGTGATCTCGATTCCTTCCCCCAAAATGCTATTCTGAATTCGACTCCCCATGAAGTCGCTCTACGAAGATCTCCCATCGGTAGAAATCGGTGGACGCCGCCTCGTCGGCCGCGTGCTCTTCGGCCTGCTCGTTTTGATTTCAGTCCTCGTCGGCGCGACCGCGGGACTTCTGCTCGTCTACACCACCGATCTGCCGCAAGTCGACGCGCTTGAAGCCTACCGCCCCAGCTCAATCACCGAACTTTACGACGACCACGGCCGTGTCATCGGATCCTTCGCCTTGCAGCGCCGTGTAGTCGCCGGATACGACGATTTCCCGCCGGTGCTCCGTGACGCCCTGGTTTCGATCGAAGACAAGGATTTCTACAGCCACTCCGGCATCAATTTCTGGCGGATCGTCGGCGCTGCCTATCGCGACATCGAGTCCGGCGGCAAGGTGCAGGGCGCATCCACGCTGACCATGCAACTCGCTCGCAATCTTTTTCTTTCGCCCGACCGCCGCTGGCAGCGCAAGGTTCAAGAGGCCATGCTCGCCATTCAGATCGAGCGTCGGTTCACTAAGCCACAGATCTTCACGCTCTACGCCAACCAGATTTTCCTCGGCCATGGCGTCTACGGCTTCGAATCGGCATCGGAGTACTACTTCAGCAAGCCAGCCAAGCAGTTGACGCTGGACGAAGCCGCGCTGCTGGCGGGGTTACCGAAAGGCCCGACAGTTTATTCGCCGATCGCGCATCCCGACCGCGCGCAAAGGCGCCGCACCCTGGTGATCAACGCCATGCTCGAGGACGGCAAAATCACCGCGGCCCAGGCTGCCGACGCGCGTTCGGCTCCGCTCGTCCTGCATCTTGCCCACGACCCGAACTCTCTCGCTCCCTATTTCGTCGAGGAAATTCGCCGCTACCTTGAAGGCAAGTACGGCGCTGATCAGGTCCACGAAGGCGGGCTAAAAGTTTATACCTCGCTCGACGTCGACCTGCAGAAAGCCGCGAATCAAGCGGTGCTCGATGGTCTCGCCGCTTACGAACGCCGTCACGGATGGAAAGGCCACCTCGAAAACGTCGTCGACGAGGGAACTGCCATCGACAAATATTCACATCCCGATTGGGACGACGAACCCGAGGTCAATGGATACATTCACGCGCTAGTTACGTCCGCGGGGACCGGCATCGCGACGCTGAAGTTTGGCCGCTACACCGCGGCTCTTGGACAGGCCGATATCGCCTGGACGCAGCAGAAACTCGCCGACATCCTCAAGACCGGAGATATCTGCTACATCAAGATTCTGTCGCTCAGCACGAATGGTGCGGCCCACGTCAGCCTCGAGCAGGACTCAGGGGCGCAAGGAGCTTTGCTCGCCATCGACAACGTAACTGGCGGGATTAAGGCGCTGGTCGGAGGCCGAGACTTCAATGAATCGAAGTTCGATCGCTCCACGCAAGCTCTGCGCCAGGTCGGATCATCGTTCAAACCTTACGTCTACACCACAGTGATCGACGAAGGCGGATCTCCCGATGACACCATTCTCGACGAACCCGTTAGCTTCGATACGCCTTCCGGTCCCTATACTCCGCACAACTACGACGAGAAATTTGAAGGCATCATCACCTTGCGCCGCGCGCTGGCGCAGTCGCGCAACATCCCCGCGTTGAAGCTCGCGAACAAGGTCGGCATCAAGAACGTGATCGATTATGCCGAACGCTTCGGCATCACCTCAAAGCTGCCTCCTTATCTCCCCGTGGCGCTGGGCTCGGCCGAAATTACTCTGCTCGAGCAGACCGCCGCGTACAGCGTTTTTCCCAACGATGGTGTTCGCGTCACGCCGCGCTACATCACGCGCGTTACCGATTATGAAGGCCGCGTGCTCGAAGAAGATTTCCCCGACGTCAAGGACGTGGTCAGCGAGCGCACCGCCCGGATCATGACCTCGATGCTCCGCGAAGTCGTGCTGCACGGCACAGGGGTCGCCGCCGCGAAACTTCCGTTCCCGGTCGCGGGCAAGACAGGCACGACCAACGATTTCACCGACGCGTGGTTCATGGGATTCTCGCCGACGATGACTTGCGGAGTATGGGTCGGTTACGACGAAAAAAAGTCTCTCGGCGCGAAAGAAACCGGCGCCCACGCGGCCCTGCCGATCTGGATGAATTTCATGACTGCAGCCATGGCCGGCAAAGATGCAGGAGACTTCCAGCCCTCGCCAATTGCACCGCACGCAGTCGCGCAGAAAGTAGACACGCCGGACGCGGCTCCTGCGGCCGAAGAAGCACACTAGAAGATCTCATCTGAAGAAAATTCCTTCGTGGACCTTCGTGCCTTTCGTGGTTAACGCGTTTTACTGGCAATCGCAATATGATGGTCGTGGGCCGGTTCCCGCTTCGGCCAGGAGAACATATGCGCAATCCTCTTGCCCGTATTCCAATGCTGCTATCACTGACCGCGATGCTTGCGATGATCCTGGCGTCGTCACTATACGCAGCAGCTCAAGAGTCCAAATCCGCCGTCGAGCAAGTCCTCTTGACCCAGCAGGACGCCTGGAACCGTCACGACCTCGATGCGTTCATGGCCGGATACTGGAACTCTCCTGATCTCACTTTTTTCTCTGGCGACAAAGAGCAGCACGGCTGGCAAGCCACGATCGATCGCTACAAAGCCCGGTACGCCAGTCCCGGCCACGAAATGGGCAAACTCGAATTCTCCAACTTGCGCGATCGAAAGCCTCGGCCCAGAGGCCTCCTTCGTCCGCGGCGCCTGGCATCTAACGATGTCTGACGGCAAAACGCCTCACGGACTCTTCACGCTGGTCTTCCGCAAATTCCCCGAAGGCTGGAAAATCATCCACGATCACACCTCCAGCGCTGACTAGCGATCGGAGTCTCGCGGGATAGACGAAGTCCGCAAATCTGAGTGGGACACGAGCCTTGAGAAAACGGTGGAAGAGCGGCCCTTCAAGGGCTCGAAAAAGGGACAGATATAGATCCGGGCTTTAGCCCTCGGGAACTGCTACTTCTTCACCCTCACCTGCACGCGGCTGCCTTCGGGCAAGGATCCGTTCAATAGCTCCACTTTTCCGTCGCGGACGACTCCTTCAAACTCCTGCGGTTGAGCCGTAGATCGCGCGGCTGGGGCGGCCGCGGCCACATGATTCACGCCTCGCCCCATGCCCTTGTCCATCGCGTCATTCGCCAGCCGGTCGGCTTCCTGATTGTGCTCGCGCAGAGCGTGCCCAATCGAAAACCATTCCAACTGTGCGATCAGCTGCTTGGCGCGTCCATGCAAATCCTGGAGCGTCGCATTCTTCACCTTGTAGATGCCTTTGATCTGCCGAACCAGCAATTCGGAATCGCTGATCAGCTTTAGCGCCTTCGGACCGTGTTCGATGGCGTACTCGAGCGCCGCGATCAGTCCCTGGTACTCGGCGAAGTTGTTCGTCTGGTGTCCGAGGTACTCGCTGAGCGCGGCCACCTTCCGGCCGGATTCATCCTTGATTACAACTCCATAGCCTGCCGGGCCGGGATTTCCGCGCGCGCCTCCATCGCTGTGCGCGATGAGGTAGCGCTCCGGGGGATTCTCACGTGGCTCAAACAGGTGCTTGGTATTTGCGGATGGGGACATAATGTAAATCTAGGCTAACAAAAATCTTAACCAACGAGGGTGTTCGCAACGGAAGTTAGCGTCCGGAGGCGAGGCGTGTTGCCAGGCGCGGTGGAAGCTTCGCCTCGAAGATGCGATCCTGCGCTTCTTTCAGGTTGTAGGGCGTGCGATGAAAGTGCACGATCTTCGCCTCGGTATCAAAGAGCGCAAAGGCTGCTCGCCAGTCTCCGTCGCGCGGTTGCCCAACCGATCCCGGATTAATCAGGTAACGGGCTGCATCTTTCAATTGCAGCGGAACCGTCTCCGCCTGACCCACCGTTCGATACTCCGGACGAAAGCCATCCGCGGAAGATCCGTTGGCGAAAAATCCTCCCTGCAGATGCGTGTGTCCGAAAAAGGTGAGCGGCATGGTCAGAGTGATCAGCGGCGCGAGCGCGTCGCCCAGCGAAACCACGTATTCGTCCTCGTCATTCGGCGAACCGTGAACCAGTTGCACGTCGGGAAAATCCGGCAACGAGACCGGGCCATGCGGCAGAGCGCGCAGCCAGTCAAGGTTTTCCTGCGTCAATTCGTTGCGCGTCCATAGCGCCGCTGCCGCCGCCATGGGATTGAAATCTTCAAGATCCATGATTCCTGTAGCAGCTTTATCATGATTGCCGCGGACGAAGACTGTGCCCAACTCGCGCGAGCGGTTGGTCACTTCGTTCGGGCTCGCGCCGTATCCGACTATATCGCCAAGGTTGACGATCCTGTCGAACGATGGGGCATTCGCCAGGCAAGCGTCGAGAGCTTCGAGGTTGGCGTGGATGTCGCTGAGCAGCAGTATGCGCACGGATCACCGGACAAACTGCCGATTATAGACTAACCTTTGGCCCTAGATGGCTTGCATCGGCCCTGCGGCCCGAGAGGAACGCTATGAGCCAATTGCTCGGATGGCGGTTCAAAGGAAAAACGCCATTGTGGTTCACGCTGATCGTGGGTTTGCTCATCGCGAACTCCGCGCTGCATTTTGGCCTGCTTTGGACGGTTTCATCGTGGGCCCAATCGTCACGGGATGCCCTCCATTTGCATCAGATTCCTTTCAGGGACGGGGTCAACTATTTTGTGCAGCCCTGGCTGGGGTGGTACTTGGACGCGTGGTGGATTGGCTTAAGTCTGCTGACAGCGTTGGTTGTCCTGCTGTTTATCAATCGTGATCAGCTTGAACGGGGTTCTTCCTGAGGAATCACAGCGCGGCATTCACCACCGGACAACGAGCCCAGTGTCCGGCCGCAACCTCGACCAGTGGCGGCAAAGCGCGCGCGCACTCGGGGATCCGCGAGCCGCAGCGCGGCTCAAACGCGCATCCTGGAGGCAAGGCTTGCAGAGCCGGAACCGTTCCATCGATGGTCTGTAGCGGCTGCGACCGGTCGGTCTTTAAGTCAGGCACTGCGTGCAGTAGTCCGCGGGTATAGGGATGTGCCGCCGCGTGGAAGATATCGCGCTTGGCCCCGAGTTCCACCAGACAGCCGGCATACATCACGGCGACGCGGTCCGCGACCTGCGACACGACCGCCAGATCATGAGAGATGAAGAGCATCGCCAGTCCGAATTTCTGGCGTAACTCTGCGAGCAGTTCGAGAATCTGTGCCTGGATCGTCACGTCGAGCGCAGTTGTGGGCTCGTCCGCGATCAACAGCTGCGGGCGATTGACGATGGCCATGGCGATCATGATGCGTTGCCGCATGCCGCCGGAAAGCTGGTGAGGATAGTCACGGGCGCGCCGCGCCGCATCGGGAATCGCGACATCGTTCATGGCGTTCACCGCGCGCTGCCACGCTTCCTGTTTCGAGATCGGGTTGTGCGCGGAAGCTGCTTCGGCAATCTGATCGCCGACTCGCATCACCGGATTCAGCGCGGTCATCGGCTCCTGGAAGATCATGGCAATGCGCGAGCCGCGCAGCTGGCGCATGGAATCGTCGGGGATCGAGGCAAGATTCCGCGGGCTTGCAGCATTCTCCGCGAAGAAAATCTCTCCGGAAACTCGAGCCTGCAATGGCAGCAGGCGCATGATGGCCAGCGAGGTGATCGATTTGCCGGAACCGGATTCGCCGACCAGCCCGAGAACTTCGCTGGGCGCGATAGAAAAGCTGAGATCGCGTACCGCTTGTAGCGCGGGCGAGTCCGCGCCCCGATTCTGTGCGGGAAATGCGATGTTTAGTTGGCGAACGTCGAGCAGCGGTTGCACCGGTTAATGTTAGCAGCGCCGACGAAAAGCGTCGCCCTTTCGGGCGACCGACACGCGAGGCGGCTGTCGCCACATGGACTTCTTTACTGGCCTAATATCAAGGGCAGGCCGTTCTTGTTGTTGCCGATGACGACCACTTTTGTGTTCGAGCTCTTGGCAAGATTCTCGGTGGCTTCGATGCCCTTCCATTCGAGCAGCGATGGCGTGATGCCCTGCGCGACGATCTGCTGAAAGTCTCGCACGCCGGCCGCCTCGATGCGCTTGCGCTGGGCTTCCTGCGTTTCCTTTTGCAGGCGGAAGTTCATCGCCAGCGACTCTTGCTCGGCCTGCTGTTTGGCTTCGATCGCGGACTTCAAGCGTTGCGGGCAATTGAATATCTCGGAGGAGAACATTCTCCACCGCAATGCCGCGCTTGCTGAGTTCGGCGGTGATCTGATCCGTGATTTGTTTGGCGACCATTTCTCGCTCGCCGGTGTAGAGAGCATTGGCAGTGTGGGAAGCGGTCGATTCGCGGATGGCAGAGCGCAGCGTCGGTTCTACCACGACGTTCTCGTAGTCGGCGCCGATATGTTGGAAAACGTCCGCAGCGCGATCGGGGTTGAGATGATAGATGAGCGAGGTATCGAGACTCATCATCAGACCTTCGCTGGAAGGAACGCTGGCGGATTCCTTCAGGGTCTGAGTCTGGATCGACAGTTCATTGTTCGTCTTGAGCGGATTGATGACGTGGATGCCTTCGCCTAGCGTCTCGCCGGTCACCTTGCCGAATAGCGTGAGCACGCCGACGTGACCTGTCCCGACGCGCGTCACCGCGCTGAGAAGCAGAATCACGAGGATGAACGCCAGGATTCCCAGGCCGATCAGGCGAATCAGATTGCCGCCATGGCCTCCGCCGTCAATCACTCTGCCGCGAGCTGGATCGAAGATCGTCATTGAAGTTCTCTCCCCGGATGGATTCTAGGGCGCCGCAACAGGCTGGATAAGTAGCTTGTCTGGCACAGGCCACTGGCCGCGTCAGGTTGAGTCACGGAAGTGGTAGCCTTTGGGAGATTAATAAAGTAGCGAATAGGCTCATTTGACTGAGCGGTACCTGGGCATATTTGTTGGTGTCGATCGAAAATGTCTCCGACCAAGAACCACATCCTGATCAGTTTGTCCTCTTCCGAGAAGACGAGTTTCGGGAAGCAGGTTTTTGCTTGCCAGTCCGAACCGCAAAAAGTGTTCTCTGCGATTTGGGCCGTTGAATCGGACGTCAACAACGGAGGGTTCCGCGAATATTTCCTGAACAGTCCCGAATCTGCATCGTTCGTCGTCGAAGCCCTCGAAAGGATCGGTGCTCCACAGACAGCCGCCATCTGTAAGCACGCGATCGATACAGCATTTATAGACGGGTTGCCGGAGGCTGAAGAAGCGATCCGCACTGCGGCCACATCGTTTCCAGACGAAGTGACTGCGGCCCTGGAACCTTTAGACCAGGAATTCTTTTCGTACCCTCACGACCTTACGGAGTTGCTCTTTGCTTTCGTATCGCGTCATCCAGAGGAATTCGGACAATTGCCGAAAGCGGATGACGTCTAGCGGAACTGGACCGAAACAAGGGGAGACAGCCGTTTTTAGCGCCTTGCCCCATGCGACTTTAAGCGTCGGGCTGCTTCTGCTGAATCTTGCCCTATCCCTGCCGCATCTCTTAGAGTAACCATATGAGCAAGATTCACATTCCTACGCCTTTGCGGCAGTATGTGGGCAAACAGGCTTCCGTGGACGTCTCCGGATCGACCGTCGGCGAAGCCATGAACGCCCTGGTAGCGCAACATCCAGATCTGAAAAAGCACCTCTATACCGACGAAGGCAAGCTGCGGGCTTTCGTCAATCTCTACGTCAACGACGAAGACATTCGCTACCTGCAGAAAGAAGCGACCGCTCTGAACGATGGTGATAACATTTCGATCGTTCCTTCGATCGCTGGCGGTGCGGTTTAACTAAGGATTTCTGATCGTGAGACCTGCAACCACAATGCGCTGTTGTCCGGGTTGCCCTTCCTGTTGTTAGTTCCGGTTTCTCGCGTTTCGTCGATTCATACTCCTGAAACGGTTTTGATGATCGACGCGAATTCTTGAACCTCTAAGGGCACAAAGGCACACGAAGGACGACTCAAAGAGGACCTATGGCAACCATCACCGAAATTCCGATGACACTCAATAAAGACGAGATCCTGCGCTACTCGCGGCATTTGATCATGCCCGAGGTCGGCATGGAGGGCCAGCAGAAGCTGAAAGCCGCGC
This sequence comes from uncultured Acidobacteriota bacterium, assembly GCA_963700225.1. GTDB lineage: Bacteria > Acidobacteriota > Terriglobia > Terriglobales > Acidobacteriaceae > Sulfotelmatobacter. The sequence continues at coordinate 637,612 of CAVOWU010000002.1, read as the reverse complement.
GCGTGTTGTGCATCGGCACTGGCGGTTTGGGGTCGCCGCTGGCGCTCTATCTCGCCGCGGCCGGCATCGGAACGCTCGGGCTGGTCGATTTCGACGTGGTGGATTACACCAACCTGCAGCGGCAGATCATTCACTCGACCGCCGACGTAGGCCGCAAGAAGCTGGATTCGGCGGCCGACAAGCTGAAGGGCATCAATCCGTTTCTAAATCTGCAGACGTTCGACACGCGGCTGAGCAGCGCCAACGCGATGGAATTGTTTCGCGACTTCGACATCATCGCGGATGGCACGGACAATTTCCCCACGCGCTATCTGGTGAACGACGCCTGCGTGCTCAGCGGTAAGCCGAATGTCTACGGATCGATCTTCCGCTTCGAAGGGCAGGCGAGCGTGTTCGCCACCGAGGATGGTCCCTGCTACCGCTGCCTGTATCCCGAGCCCCCACCGCCAGGATTGGTCCCCTCGTGCGCCGAAGGCGGAGTGCTCGGAATTCTTCCGGGGCTTGTTGGCGTGATGCAGGCGACGGAAGTCATCAAGCTGATCCTCGGGATCGGCGATCCGCTGATTGGACGCTTGCTGCTGATTGATGCGCTGGGCATGAAGTTCCGCGAATTGAAGCTGCGCAAGAATCCCGATTGCCCTGTGTGCGGAACGCATCCGACGGTAACGAAGCTGATAGACTACAACGAGTTTTGCGGCATTCGCGGGGAGGAAAAACCTGTGGGCAGTGGCGTTCCCGAGATTCAGGTCGAAGATTTGAAGCGGCGTCTGGATGCGAAAGAGGATTTGTTTGTGCTCGACGTGCGCGAACCGCATGAATATCAGATCTGCAATCTTGGCGGATATCTGATTCCGCTGAACGATCTGCCGAAGCGCGTGAACGAGCTCGACTCGAGTCGCGAGATCGTCGTGCATTGCAAGATGGGCGGACGCAGCGCGAAGGCAGTCGCATTCCTGCAACAAGCCGGCTTTAGCAAAGTGCACAATCTCGCGGGTGGAATCACGGCCTGGTCGGATCGCGTCGATCCGAAAGTGCCGAAGTACTGAAGCGCAGTTCTCAGCGATCAGTACTCAATTTCGGGAGCGCACTTGCGCTCCCTTTTTATTTGTGCGGTACCAGAGAATGAAAACGGGGAGCACGTTTATGCTCCCCGCTTTTCGTGCAAGCGATTTCTTAATCCTACTTGCTCGATCCTGCTTGCATCTGATCACTCGCATCACCGATTTCAAGAGCGAACTTCTTGCCGGCGAAGCGCGCGCCGGACAATGTCGCGGTGCCGTCTTCGTGCTTCTGCAATTCAGCGGAGTCATTTGAGGGTGCCTGGTTCAGGGCGACCACCTTCGCGGGAACTTTCGCGATCACGTGCTTGCCCTGCATGATGCTGACTTCCACACTCGGGCCGCTTCCTTCCCACTCGAGCTTGTATTCACCAGCTTTCAGTTTGGTACCGCTCACGGTAACCGGATCCGACACCGTAAGGGTGGCTTTGGTCGTTGCAAATGCACTCGAGGCCAGCAGCAGAGCCAACCCCATGATCAGACTTTTCGAAACTGTCGCGAACTTCATAGCTGCTCCTTATTTTCTTTCCCGAAAATGCGTCGGGAACCGGTTAGGGCGGCCCGATTCGCGACCGGCGCGAAAAAACACTTGTGTTTCCCCGCGAATCGCCTCACAATGCTGCCGCCGGGGTTGAGCACGCAAGCGACGAGCCTGCGCTGCTGCGATGGGGGTTATCTCACCTGGGCCGCCAAACCGAGTGTGAGAAAATCCCCAGACCCCGCAAAATCTCTGTTCACAGGCCAGCGTCACCTCTGCGCCGGGCCGCTATTCACTCCTGCTAGTTACGTCATCGCTGCGATGGAAGTTCCATTTCGCGGATGACGTTGCCATTGCTTATTGGACGCTGCGCGGTTCCTTCGGATAGCAAATTTCGAACTTCAAAAATCTGCGCATACGCACAGTAAGGTTATGTTTTGTGCGGATTATGTTTTGTAATGAAGAGCAGTCTTGCGTCTACATGACGCTGCGGGCGGGACGCGCGGAGGCGGCCGGAGTCGGGCGTTACGAAGAGGTTGTGACGAAAGTTAGTCGGCGTCGCCGTGCTGCCGTTCCACCGACCAGATACTGGCCTGATCTTTTTCGAATGGGTAGACGTGCACCATCCAGTTGAAGACCACTGGAATGAATCTTCCACCGGCTGCGTCGCAGGCTTCCTGGCTCGCGATTGATCCACGCATTCCGAATTGAGGAGTCGAAGAACGCAAGTCGCTCCATCGGCCCATCGGAGGAATGCAGAAGCTCACATGTTCGTGCCACTGCGCGATGCTGAGTGGAATGCGCTGGTCGAGTTGCTCTTCAGTGAAGCTCTTGGGCGCGGTGTACATCACGCCAATCAACTTGTAGTCATCGCCATGCTTTTCGTAGAGCAGTGACGTCGGATGCTCCGGGTTGAACCGTAACTCGGCTTCGACTGCGAAACTGCGGTTCGTAAAGTGATAAACCTTTTGCGGAACGTTGGGCATGAAGATCTTGAACCCGTCGTTCAGTGCAACGTGGTAGTCCTTGTATTTTTCCGATGCCTTACGCGCCTCGTCGGCCACCTGCTGTGCGCGCATCGCGTCGCCGGGCTTAAGCGTGCGCAGCGCGGTCATCTTCATGTGCGGGCCCATATCCATATGGCCTTCCATGGAGTGCATCGCGGGAGCGCTGGCGGCACCTTCATCTTTGTCATTGCCCATCGGCATGTCTTTCATGTTCGACATATCGTGATGAGACATATCCATCCCGGGCATCGACTGATCCGACTGTGTGCCGGCGGCTGATGGAGACGACGTCTGTCCCCAGGCGATGCTGCAAAGCAGGATGGTCATGAAGACCGCGATTTGAGTACGCATAGTGATTCTCCCCACAAATTCTCTTGATACTAACCCTGAATCAGAGGAGATGTTTCTGCAAGAGGTCGATGGTTACCAGAGATGACAGAGGTAACCAGTGCACGAGCGTGCGTCGCCGGTTGGCGGGCCACGGCGGTTTCTGGTACACCTAACAGCTTGACTCTCGAAACTGTCATTTTCCTCTTTATTGCAGGAGCACTCGGCGGAGCTCTGAACTCTGTCGCTGGAGGCGGCAGCTTTATCGCGTTTCCCGCGCTGCTGTTTACCGGTGTGCCTCCGATTCCAGCGAACGCCACGAATACGATCGCGCTGTGGACTGCCGCTGCGGCGAGCGGCGGCGCGTACCGAAACAAGCTCGATGTTCCGCGGCGCGTGATGATCCCGCTGCTGGCTGCCAGTTTGGTGGGAGGAGTGGCCGGAGCGTTTCTGCTATTGAAGACGCCGGCCCAGACCTTCATGCGCGTTTTGCCCTGGCTGACTCTGGGCGCGACGCTGCTGTTCGCCTTTGGCAAGAAGCTGGCGGGCGGCCGCAAATCGGTGATCGAGCACGAATCAAGCGGCTCGGCGTTTAGTTGGAGCGACGCTGTTTCAGTTGGGTGTTGCGGTCTATGGAGGCTACTTCGGCGGCGGCATGGGCATCGTGATGCTCGCCATGCTGGCAGTGCTGGGCATGACCGACGTCCACGCGATGAACGCGCTCAAGAGCGTGATGGCGTTCGTCATCAACGGCGTGGCCGTGATCATGTTCATCGTCTTCCACGCCGTTTACTGGAAGCACGGGATCATCATGATCGTCGGCGGAATCGCCGGCGGATACATCGGCGCGCACTACGCGATGAAGATGAAACAAGCGTGGATTCGTTGGTTCGTGGTGGCCGTGGGCGCGGGAATGACGGTGTACTTCTTCTGGAAGTCGTATTGAAAAACAGGGGCCAGGGATCAGGGATTAGGGGTCAGCACCAATATGATGCGGTAATTTTTGAGCTCTGACCCCTGACCTCTGGCGCCTGTCCTCTGACACCCTGCCATAAATTACTGGATCGGCTCCGACACGTGCTCGTGGACGATCAGCCACTTGCCATCCTGATTCTCTAGAATTCCCGTCCAGCGGAAATTCCCCATCTCGACTTTTCCAGCTTTGGTGGTCATCTGTTCCGCCACCGTGGCCGTGGCCCAAACCAGGTCTCCGTGAGGATGGATCGCGACGTCATCGTTCAACGTGAACTTTGCGCTCTTGTAGCCGGCGATGATTCCCTGCACGCCCTTCGCATATTCATCCCAGCTGTTGTACTTCAGCGGAGCGATGTCGAAGAACACGTGTGGACCGGTCGCGTAATACTTGGCGGCGTTTGCGGGATCGAGCGTGGACCACGCGTCCCAGACTTTTTGCAGGTAGGCCTTGTCGGGCACCGGTCCGGCCGACGGCTTTCATGGATGACTTCTTGGTCTGGGCGGAGCCGCACAGGGCCAGCGCGAGCAGGCAAAACGAAACGGTAAGAATACGCTTCAGCATGGTTTGTATCCTCCAGGAAATCCGGCGGAATTTTCGCACAGGGAGCGAAGAAGCACAAAATGATAACCACGAAGGGCACGAAGTCCCACGAAGGCAGGGCTCACCAACGAAAGCCTTCGTGATACTTGGTGCCCTCCGTGGTTGATGGTTTTGTTTTGCAGCCAAACACCCTCGGAAACCCATTTCGTTTGACCGATTTCCACAGCGCACGCTAAAATAGTGGAGTTTGACTGTACTCGCCGACCCGTTCTGGGGACGCCTGCCTTGGCTGCTGAAGCGCCGTGGCGGAAAACACAGCAAGCAGAGGAAATCAGCAAGCCCCTTGGGAGCGCCCGTGTGCGCCCTTGGTTCCGAATGGAAGCTCCGTTTTCGGGTTCCTGTTACGGGCTGAATTTCAAACGACATTTGACGGAGGCAGACGTATGTACGCGGTTATCCGCGCCGGTGGAAAGCAGTACCGGGTGGCGCCCGGCGATGTAATTCGAGTAGAGAAGGTCGGCACTGGCACAGACGGTCAGGTGGAATTCCCTGTCGTTGCTGTGTCGGCTGAAGAAGGTCAGATCGGAAATCAGTCGGACGCGCGCGTGGTCGGCACAGTCGTCGAAGAAGGCCGGGGCGCGAAGATTCTGGTTTTCCACTACAAGCGCAAGAAGCAGTACAAGAAACTGCGCGGACATCGCCAGTCATTCACCGCGGTGCGCATCGCCGAGATCGCTTTTGGCGGTCAGAGCTTCAAGGCTCCCGAGCTTCCCAAGAAAGAAGCGAAGCCGAAGAAGGTGAAGGCGGCCGAGAGCGAAGAGCACGACGCGACGCCGAAAGCCAAGAAGTCCGCGGGCAAGAAGTCGGCAGCCCCCAAGAAGGCCGCCAAGAAAGCGGCCAAGAAGAAATAACCAGGTATTGAATACCGAGAATTGGCAACTGGCCACTGAGAACTAAATATGGCGCATAAAAAGGGACAAGGAACATCACGAAACGGGCGCGATTCCAACGCGCAGCGGCTTGGATTTAAGGCATTCGGCGGGCAGGTCGTGCCGGGCGGCACCATCATCGTTCGCCAGCGCGGCACGCGGGTGAAGCCCGGCCTCAACGTGGGCCGCGGCAAAGACGACACTTTGTTTGCCAAGATCACGGGACGCATCAAGTTCCTGAACAAGGGACAGATGGGCAAGTTCGTGATGGTGGAACCGATCGAAGCGAAGTAGGTCTCGAATCCCGGGGTCTCGAATCCTGGTGAGATTTCGCGGGCAGAAGTGCTCGCGCCACACTGGCCTCTCCTTCGGGCGAGGCTTTTTCTTTTCGGTATTTGGTCGCTAGGTCGCTAGTCGACGGTTCGTGACGATCGGCCAACGACGAACGACCAGCTGACTAACGACTCTCTCTATGTTCATCGATGAAGCCAAAATCAAAGTAAAGGCGGGCGACGGCGGCAACGGCTGCATGGCGTTCCGGCGGGAGAAGTTTGTCCCGCGCGGAGGCCCGTCGGGCGGCGATGGCGGCAAGGGCGGCGACATCGTGATGGAGTCCAGCGAGCGCCACAATACGCTGGTGCATTTCCGCTTCAATCCCGAGCACAAAGCGGAGCGCGGACGTCACGGCGAAGGCTCGAACAAAACCGGGCGCGACGGCGGCGACGTCGTTCTGAAAGTTCCGGTCGGGACGATCGTTTACGACGATGAGACCGGCGAGAAGGCTTTCGAGTTCACCGCACCGGATCAGAAGTTTGTGATCTCCCGCGGCGGACGCGGCGGGCGCGGCAATGCGCGTTTCGCAACGTCAGTGCATCAGGCCCCGCGCGAGCACGAAGCCGGGCGTCCCGGCGAAGAGCATACCTACCGCCTCGAGTTGAAGTTGCTGGCCGACGTGGGACTGGTCGGATTTCCGAACGTTGGCAAGTCGACGTTGATCTCGCGCATTTCTTCAGCGCGTCCCAAGATCGCGGATTATCCGTTCACCACATTGGAGCCGAATCTTGGAGTGGTCGCCGTCGGCGATGCAAAAAATGAAATCAGTTTCGTCGTCGCCGATATTCCAGGCCTGATTGAAGGCGCGCACACCGGCTCCGGTCTGGGCACGCAGTTTCTGCGGCACATCGAGCGCACGCGGTTGCTCGTGCATCTGGTCGATGTTTCCGATTCGAGCGGGCGAGCCGATGTGACCAAAGACGTGGAAGTGATCCTCGGCGAACTCGCCAGTTTCGGCGCGCATCTCGAAGACAAGCCGATGATCATGGTCGCGTCGAAGATCGATGTCGTGAACAAAGACAAGCTGGCCGCTCTGAAAAAGTATTGCAAGAAAAAGAAGCTGAAGCTCTACGAGATCTCCGCTGTCACCGGCAAAGGCATCGAAGCCTTGAAGTACGCCATCGCCGAAGAAGTGCAAGCCCTGCGCGATCACGATCTCGGCAAAGCAGTTTAATTTCCCCGACATCGCCACAAAACCGGCTGCCCCATCCGTCGCGATTTTCGACGGATGGGAACTCCGCACGCCGAAGATCCCCGCGGAATTCCGATCGCTTTTCCACACTTCGTTGTGACATCTGCCCTTGTCTTGAATAATCCAATCGCGCGATGATCACCGAGGCCGTGACGGTGCGCCGAGACCGCATCCGTCCTGTTTTGGAACTGCGTTTCCAGCGCTCGGCCGCTAAGTTCTTTGACACAAAGATTTTGCCCGCAAGTGATTGTGCCCCATGGATTAAATCTCGATTTTCCTCTAAGTCGATGATTGCAATATACCGCAGGGGGGAGGGGGTATCGGGAGAAGGAGCAGCCGTCCCGTTTCGGGAAATAGCTGCACTGAAAAGTTCTTAAAAAAGTTGCCGCGGACGCCGCGAACAAAAAGGCGGCCCGAAGGCCGCCTTTCCCCATTCCACCAAACCCGTTGCTAAGACTTACGCCCTTGGTAAAGGACCGTGCTGGAAGTGGTACTGCAGAATTCTTGCGGCGAGTGCCGGACTCAGCGTTTCGCCTCTGCGCTCGACGGTGCGGACGACTTCCCCACGGCAGACGACTTCGGTCTCCGAGAGTCCGGCGATCTCGGCCGGGAGCACGAGGTTGATTTCCAGCTGCGAGCTGGGCTGCAGCAATTCGTCTGCCTCGAAGAGCAATCCCGAACGGCTGATATTTTCGGTTGTGCCCACGTGCCACTGCTGTTCTCCGAGACGGCGATAACGCAACGGCAAGTGCAGCTGGAATCTTTGCGCGCGCGTGGGAGGGAGCTCCTTGGCGCGAGCGGCGGGTTGTGGAACCGACTGCGAAGACATGACGACCTCCGGGGGAGTTGGAGTTGCATCGAGCACTTCGCGGACCTTGCTTTTCAGGTCGCGAAGGTTAAAGGGCTTCTGGAGCAGGCGTACGCCGGCGTCCAGCATGCCGTTGTGTCCGATTACGTTTTCCGTGTAGCCGGACATGTAGAGGATTTTCACGTTGGGGCGAATTTCTGCGATACGCTGCGCCAGCTCGCGGCCATTCATGCCGGGCATGATGACGTCGGTCAGGAGCAGGTGGATCACTGCCTCGTGCGCCACGGCAATCTGCATCGCGACGGCGCCGTCGGCGGCTTCGATGACCTTGTAGCCTTGCTTTTCGAGGTATTGACGAGCGAGATAACGCAGGTTTGCCTCATCTTCCACGAGAAGAATGGTCTCGGTGCCGGGCTCGACTTTCTGGAATTGAATCGGAGCCGCGACCTGGGCTGCAGGTTCTCCGGTGGACGCGACGCGCGGCAGATAAATTTTGAACGTCGTGCCTTTTCCGACCTCGCTGTACACCCAGATGTATCCGCCGCTTTGCTTTACGATGCCATACACGGTGGAGAGGCCGAGACCCGTTCCCTTCGTTCCCTTCGTAGTGAAGAAAGGTTCGAAGATGTGCGACTGGGTTTCGGAATCCATTCCGGCGCCGGTGTCACTGATCGCGACCATCACGTAGTCTCCGGGCCGCAACGGCGAGTGCAGGCGCGCGTATTCTTCGTCGAGAGACGTGTTCGAAGTTTCGATCAGCAGCTTGCCGCCCGACGGCATGGCATCGCGGGCGTTGACCGCGAGATTCATGATGACCTGTTCGATCTGACCGGCGTCGGCACGCACGGGCCAGAGATTCGGGCTCGCGACCATCACCAGATCGATGTCTTCCCCGATCATGCGGTTGAGCATTTTCAGGTTTTCTGTCGCGATGTCATTCAAGTTCACGATGCGCGGCGCGAGCATCTGCTTGCGGCTGAAAGCCAGAAGCTGGCGAGTCAAAGATGAGGCGCGCTCGGCGGCGCTGGCGATCTCCTGAGCCGGTCCACGCAAGTGCGGCTCGGCACCCAAGCGCTCGAGTAGGAATTCCGAATAACCGGAAATCACCATCAGGAGATTATTGAAATCATGCGCAATGCCGCCAGCCAAGCGGCCTACAGCTTCCATCTTCTGCGACTGGCGCAGTTGTTGTTCGAGTGCGCGGCGCTCGGTAACGTCTTCCGCGAACAACTCGAAGACGACGCCTTCCTTGCGCCCGTTGCTCACGGAACGGCCGGAGACTCGAACCACCGTGGTGCCATTCGTGCGCTTCCATTCGGCCGTCAGTCCTTTGAAGGGCGCGGAAGAACGGAGAAAATCCGCGAGATCGAACCACTGATCGGTGTCTGCGTAGAGACTGTAAATGTGCTGACCGATGAGCTCGCTGGTGGAAGTCAGGCCGAGCAGTTCGAGGAACGCTGGATTGGCATCGAGAATCTTGCCGGTCGAGTCGCAGCTGCAAATACCATAAGGAGCGTTCGTGACCAGCGAGCGGAAGTTCGCCTCGGAACGCCGCAGGCTCTCTTGCGCCGAGCGCAACGCAGCATTGAGCCAGCAGATCAGCATGGCGATGAAGAAGAAGAGCGACAGGCGGAGAATGGCCGTGCGCAATTGATCGGGAGTGTGCTGGCCGACGAGCGAGAAGTACGCGCCGACCGTCAGAGCAAACGATGTGGCTACCAGACCCGGCTTCCAGCCGCCGTACCAGGCGCTCACCATCACCGCGACGCCAAAAAGTGCGAGGCGGCTTTCGGAAACATCTGCCAGCATGACCGTGGGAATGAGAGCGAGGGCCGTACTGAGGACAGCTACGCCATATCGCAAAATAGGCGCACGCGCAGCCGGAATGCGGAGTAGGGGGAGGGTTACTCGCATGTCAACCATCCTAGTTCCAAATTGGGAAACAGCATAGTTACAGAGGTTCATTTTGCTGCGGCGTTGGGGTCGTACCTCTGTGTCCTTTTGTCTCTAGTGCGCGAGTCCGTTGGGACAAGTCCTCGCGGTGCTGACTTGCATCTCGCGCCGCGAATCAAGACACTAGGCGGGGTCACAAATCATCCATGAATATTGGACTCTTTGGCGGGACCTTCGATCCCGTGCATCGCGGGCACATCGCGCTGGCGCAAGCGGCGATGGAACGTTGCAAGCTGCATCGAGTGTGTTTCGTCCCGGCAAACCTGCCTCCGCACAAACAAAAACAGCCGCTCGCTCCGTTTGTACATCGATTTGCGATGCTGGCCCTGGCAACCGCTGTCGACAAGGCGTTTGTGCCCTCTTTGCTCGAAGCGCCGGAAGAGAGTGCCGCAAGCAAGAAGGAAAAGCCGAACTACACGATCGACACCGTGCGACGGATGAAGCAGTCGTTCAAGAACAGCGACAAATTGTTTCTGTTGATCGGGATGGATGCGTTCGCGGATATTGCCAATTGGCATCAGGCAGAGGCGTTGTTCCGTGAATGCGAATTCGTTATCGCCGGCCGTCCGGGATATTCGCTGGCCGATGTCGCGAATGCGCTGCCGGAGAGCCTGCGTCCGCGAGCCGAGGTGACGAAGCCGTTCCAGAAGCAGGCGGCGACGGGCGATCTGGTGCTACCGGGAGCGACGATTCACCTGATGGGGGATTTGCATCAGCCGGCGTCGGCGACCGCGATCCGGCAAGCTGCTGGGGCGGGAAAGCCGCTTGGGCGGTTTGTGGATGCATCCGTGGCGGAGTACATCAAGAAGGTAGGGTTGTATAAGTAGGCGAGTTTTCGACGGTCGTTGGTCTTTTCGTCGGTCGTCGATCGTTGGTCCGGGACTGCTTCCGTCGGAGTCCCTTCTCGGGTTCAAGACGTCGACTCAGTTACAATAGAAGTCACGCGCGCAACGGGAATCATCAACGCGTTCGCGCGTCCCAAACCCAAGATTAGAGGAGATCCCTGTGGCTCAGAATCACTACGTTACGAAGGCCAAACGGCGGCAGAAGAGCGGCAAGCGCAAAGATCCATCCCAAGCGACCATGGCGAAGTTGCGCCAGCTCGCGGCGGCTGACTCGAAGAAATCGGCCAATTGATCGCAGCACAAGTGGCGTGCTGAAATCCGGTTACATCCCAGCCAACGACCAACGACAAGCGATTGACCAACGACTGAATGAAGAAGACTGAAATCAAGAAGCAAGTTGACGCTGCTATTCAAGCCTGCCTGGAGAAAAAGGCCGAAGAACTCAGCATCCTGGAAATGGAAAAAGGGTCGGGAGCCTTTACCGACTATTTTGTGCTGTGCAGCGGGACCAATCCGCGGCAGGTACAGGCGATCGCCGACGAAGTGGAACTCCGGCTGAAGGGTGCCGGCATCCGCCCGAACAACGTCGAAGGCTATAACCAGGCCGAGTGGGTGCTGCTCGATTATGTCGATTTCGTGGTGCACGTGTTCTCCGAGAAGGCGCGGAAGTTTTACGATCTGGAGCGGCTGTGGAAGTCGGCAAAGCGTCTTGAGCCGGGGGATTTGAAGGCGGCGCCTCGTGCGCGGAAGTCGGTGGCCAAGCCCGCGGCTGCGAAAAAGAAGAAGAAAAAAAAGAAAGCCTAGCTGCACTCCTCGCGGACTTCTCGAAATTCCCATGACGTCGAAGCCAGATTCCGAACCTAGTTGGGGATCGCAGTACCGCCTGGTGGCTTCCGAGAAGTGGAAAGCAAAATCCGCCGCGATGGGCCAGCCCGTGACCGATGCGCTGGTGGAATATGCACGCCCGGCTGCGGGAATGCAGGTCCTGGACCTGGCGAGCGGGACGGGCGAGCCCGCAATCAGCTTCGCTCTACATGTGGGCGTTGCGGGACACGTCACGGCACTCGATTTGAGCGCAGAATTGCTCGAGATTGCCGAGAAGCGGGCGCAGGCACGCGGGCTCAACAACTTCAGCACGAAGCAAGCGGATGCTCATTCGCTGCCATTTCCTGACAATAGCTTCGATCTGGCGACCTCGCGATTTGGCGTAATGTTCTTCCGCGATCCAGCTGTGGCACTGGCAGAATTGCGGCGAGTTTTGCGACCCGGCGCTCGGGGATGCTTCCTCGCGTGGGGACCATTCGATCAGCCGTACTGGCGGAGCACGATGGGCGTGGTACACCGGCATATCGGAGGGCCATTGTTGCCGCCGGATGGCCCGAACCCTTTTCGATTTGCCGAAGCGGGAAGCCTTTCGGCCGTGATTCGAAGCGCGGGATTTAGCGACATCGAAGAAGAGATGAAGACGCTTCCGTGGATCTGGCCGGGTTCGGCCGAAGAAGTCTGGGATCAGGCACAGGCGGTGGCTGTGCCGTTTCGTCCCATGCTCGAACGCGTACCTGCCGAAAAATGGCCGCAGATTCATGCCGAGGTGCACGAGGCGGTGTCACGATATTCCGACGGAGAGAAGATTGCCTTCGGCGTGCAGGTCGTCCTGGCGTCGGGAAGGAAATGAGGGTTCCCGGTGAAGATCAAGATTGCGTGGATCGGGAAGACGAAAGAAGCCGCGATCACGTCGCTTACCGAAGAATATCTGAAGCGGATCTCGCGTTACGTCCCGGTCGAGGGGGTTACGGTTCGCGATGAGGCGGACTTGCTGGCTAAGTTTGGCACCGCTTCGAAAGGGACGAAGTCGACCCTTGTGCTGCTGGATTCGCGAGGCAAGGAATTCTCGTCGGAGCAGTTCGCCAAGTTCCTCGGTGACTATCAGGATCGCAATCCCTTGCCGCTAGTTCTTGCCATTGGTGCGGCGGATGGATTCAGCGATACAGCTCGATCTTCTGCTCAGTCTGTGATTTCACTCGGGAAGATGACTCTGGCACACGAACTGGCGCGAGTGGTTTTACTGGAGCAGGTATATCGGGCGTTCACGATTCTGAAGGGCCACCCTTATCATTCCGGGCACTGAAGGCGGTCGGTTAACGATGATGCTCCGCCTCGGCTAAATCAGTTCTTCGTGTTGACCAGCACTTTCAGAATCTCCACGGCCAGGTCACGTGCGGGGACATCCTCCATGTTGGTAAGGACGACCACGCCATCTTGTTGCGAGGGAGCGATGAGGAAGGCGGTGCTGGTGCCCTGCTGGCCGCCGGTGTGGCTGACGACTGCGATTCCGTTCTCATCACCCGCGCCCCATCCCAGACCGTAGCCGTCTTTCGATCCGTCGGAGGGCTTGAGCGGCGTCCACATCAGGTCGCGCGTGGCACGCTTGATCAGCTTGTCGCTCAGGATCGCGACTTCGAACTTCGCCATATCTTCCGCCGACGAGAGCCATCCTCCGCCCGGAATCTTGTAGCTGGAATCGAGAAAGTCGGCATTCTGGACGTCACCGGACTTCGATTTCTCATAGAACCGGGTGCGGTAGGGAATGATCGTAAAGCGATTGTCGACCTGAGTGTGCTCCATGCCAGCCGGGACAAAAATATTTTGCCTCATGAAATCGGTGTATTTGGCACCAGAGGCGCCTTCCATCACGCAGCCGACCAGCGTGTATCCCTGGGTCGAATAGTGGAAGTGAGAACCGGGCGGCGCAACCAGTGCATCGTTCTTGAAAAAATCGAGTCCGCCCTGAATGGGATCGTCGAAGTGTTTCGTGTTGCCGATCTCCAGATCATCCGGCCCGGTTTTGTAGTGGCGAATCCCTCCGAGATGCCCCATTACCTGGCGCGTCGTAATCGCGGCCGATTTCTGGGGAAAGGCTGGGCAGTATTTCTGGACCGGAGCGTCGAGGTCGAGTCGGCCTCGCTCCCAGAGTTGCATGGCGGCCGTGGCCGTGAGCGATTTCGAGATCGATGCGAGACGGTACAGCGTGTATTCGCTCGCCGGAACGTTGTTCTCCAGGTCGGCAAAGCCGAAACCTGATGCCCATTCAAGCTGACCGCTTTCGACGACCGCGATCGATACGCCCGGGACATGAGTCGATGCCATGAACTTGGAGACAGCGGCCTCGATGGCAGAGCGCTTCTCCTTAGAGATGGAATGATCCTGTGCTTGGGAGAGATCAGCGACAGCAGCGCAGGACAACAGAACGAGAACCAAGCGGCAAGCAAACTGCAGCCTCAAACTTTTCAACGATTGCATCAAGGTAACCTTCCGACCGGGGCTTTATTGTAGCAACTGGCGAGGAACCCTGGCCGGAGAGGCGCGATCCTACTGAGTGACGGTGGCCTGGTAGCTGACAGCTTGCCAGTGGCCAGCTTTGCGGACCCAGACGCGGGTGTAGCGGTAGGGGCCACTGAAGTCTTCGCCGAGCTGATGACCTTTGACGTCGGCGCGTGCCGTGACGATGGCGGTGTCGCCATAGAGGCGAACGACCATGTCGCTCACATCAATGGTGTCATAGCGCAGTTGTGCACTCTTGCGGGCCGAAACCGCTTCTTTTTTCGTGGTGACTTGGCCGAGAGGCGATATTGCCACGTAGTCATCGGCCAAGCTGCGCTGCGGGAACTCAGCGTCGCGGCGAAGGCTGGCTTCCTTAGCCTGCCGCTCCATATCGACGATCTCGCGGATTGTGTCCTGATCGCCGGAATCAACCGCCATTCTTGGGCGAATGGATACATGCTGGGCCGAGAAAGCTGGTAAGGCAGCCAGCAGGCAACACAAAAACACTGCACATTTGTTGATCACGATGAGACCTCCGCAGTTTGCGAGGGGACAGAGATCCGCCTGACCGAGACTACGCAATCTTGGATGCGGGAGTTCCGTGGAAAAGATTCCGAACGGTAAACATTTATATTCATACAGGTAAAGAGGAGACCCTGGCACCCGATTCAATTTCCTACTCTAAAGACGGAGGAGACGGGTGGTTCATTAACAAATAATTTGTTCGGGACTTCGAATGCAAAATGGTATCCCTCGACGGAGAGCAACCCCATTGCCTGTCATGAGGTGCAACTCCAGTTCCACAGCGAACGGCTTGTAAACGATTGATAAGAGGATACACAGGACAGTGGTGGGTGTAGGCTAGCTTGTCCATCGCCGGGACTGGGTGTCCACGACCGGACAGGCCCCGGACTGATTCGTTACTCGGATCGGGACTCAACCCTCCAGGTTTCCTGGCAATGCCGCTGGATCGGCACGGTATCTAGTAGAATCAAACGTTCCGATTAGCAAATGGCTGACATCCGTCGCGGTCTCATTATCGTCAATACGGGGCCCGGCAAAGGCAAGACGACGGCCGCGATGGGAACCGCCCTGCGGGCCGTCGGGCAGGGGATGCGAGTCCTGATGCTGCAGTTCCTCAAGGGCTCATGGCATTACGGCGAGCTCGACGCGGTGCAGGCCTTCGGCGACAAGTTTGTGATGAAGCAAATGGGCCGCGGCTTTGTGAAGGTGGGAGCAGAGAAGCCGGATCCGGAAGACGTCCGGATGGTGGAAGAAGCCTGGGCGGAGGCGGAGCGGGCGATCCAGTCCGGCGAGTGGGATCTGGTGGTGCTCGACGAGATCAACTACGCAATCAGCTATGGCATGCTCGATCCGGCCAGGGTGGTCGAGAGCCTGAAGAAGAAACCCGAGATGGTGCATGTCATCTTGACGGGGCGGAACGCGCACCCCACAATTGTCGAGGTTGCGGACACGGTGACCGAAATGCGCCAGGTCAAACACGCGTACGAAAAGGGCGTGATGGCGCAGAGAGGGATCGAGTACTGAAATTGAGCGATTGAGAGATTCAGTGATTGAGCCATTGAACCGGCTCTAAATGGCTCAATCGCCAATTCGCACATTCACTAAATTCTTATGGCTTGGTTTAAGCGCGAATCCGGCGAGCTGGATACTTCGGGGGAGAAGCGCGTCAAGACCGAAGGTTTGTGGGTGAAGTGTGAGAGCTGCCGGCAGATTATCTGGAAGAAGGATCTGGAAGAAAATCTGAACGTATGTCCGAAGTGCGACAAGCACTTCCGGATCGACGCGCGCACGCGGCTGGCGCAGTTGCTCGACGACAATCAGTACGAGTCGTTCGATGGAGACATTGCTTCGACCGACCCTTTGAAGTTTGTGGACCTGAAACCGTATTCGTCCCGGCTGAAGCAGGCGCAGCACGATACCGGCCTGAAGGACGCCATCATCAACGCAGAGGGAAAGCTGATGGGACGTCCCGTGGTTGCCAGCGTAATGGAGTATGCGTTCATCGGCGGCAGCATGGGAGCGGTTGTCGGCGAAGCGATCACCCGCGCCGTCGAACGAGCGGCGGATAAGAAGATTCCGTTGATCATCGTCTCGGCGTCGGGCGGGGCACGCATGATGGAAGGCGTGATCAGCCTGATGCAACTGGCCAAGATTTCGGCGGCTCTGGCGAAGCTGGATACGGCCAAAGTGCCGTATATTTCACTTTTGACGGATCCCACGACGGGCGGAGTGACGGCATCCTTTGCCATGCTGGGCGACTTGAATATTGCAGAGCCCGGGGCGTTGATTGGCTTTGCCGGTCCGAGGGTAATTGAGCAGACGATTCGGCAGAAACTTCCGCCCGGCTTCCAGCGCAGCGAATTCCTGCTGGAACACGGGATGCTGGACGCGGTCGTTCCGCGCAAACAACTGAAGCCGTATATCGCCCGAGCGCTGGATTTCATGGTGGCCTGAAGCTGTTCAGCGCTCCGCCGTCAGCTTTCAGCCAGGTCTTGAAGGTCGTGGATCCGCAGATCTCCTGCTCAGGCGCACGCTTATTTCTGCTGTAACCTCATAAACCAGCTGAAAGATGGCTGAGAGCTAAGAGTTTTATGTCCTACGACACCGCGGTGACGAGCATGTATGCGCTGGGGCACGAACTCGCGCATATGCCGTCGAATAAATTCGATCTGGCGCATATGCGCGTGCTGCTTGCGGCCATGCATCATCCGGAGCAGACGTTTCCGAACGTGCTGATTGCGGGAACGAATGGCAAAGGATCGACGGCGGCGACGCTGGCTTCGATTCTGCGCGCATCCGGATTGAAGACCGGACTCTACACATCCCCTCACCTGGTCCGCATTAATGAACGCATTCGAGTGAATGGCGAGGAAATCAGTGACGACAAGTTCGCCGAGCTTCATGGCGAGGTCGATCGCGTCGCCGAGCAGTTGGTCGAACGGAAAGAGCTTCCGTGGCATCCAAGCTTTTTCGAGATGATGACGGCGATCGCGTTTGCGCATTTTGCTAGGGAGAAAGTCGATATTGCGGTGCTCGAGGTAGGGATGGGCGGGCGGCTGGATGCTACGAATGTGGTCGAACCGCTGATCAGCGTGATTACTGATATCTCCCTCGACCATCAGAAGTTTCTCGGCGACACCGTGAGTGAAATTGCGCGCGAGAAGGTAGGAATCATCCGGCGCGGTGGTGTTGTAGTCACGCTGCCGCAGCAGCCCGAAGCCAACGACGTGATCGGGAATACGATTCTCGAACTGGATGCGTCCGGAGTGAGTGCGGTGCAGTATGTGCCGCCGGTCTCGCCTGGAAGTACCGACTACTTGATGGCGAGCACCGAGAGCAAACCATTCGCCGCCGAGTCCACGGCGAACGCCGGGAAACCTGAGGTTCAGCGTTATCGATATCCGTTGCAAGTGATGGGTAAGCAGATTCTGGTGGAGTCTCCGTTGATCGGCCGGCATCAACTGAGAAACGTAGCGCTGGCGATTGCCAGTGCCGAGGAGCTTTCAAGAAAGGGACTGGATGGGATTACTGCCAGGTCGATCGAGGGTGGGATTCGCGAGACCCATTGGCCGGGGCGATTCCAGGTGGTTCCGGCGACGGCCGACCGTCCGGAGATGGTGCTTGATGTGGCCCACAATCCGGCCGGGGCATGGGCTCTGCGCTCGGCCCTTTCAGAGCGCTGCGGCGACCGTCCACTGATTTTTGTTTTCGGGGCGATGCGCGATAAGGCAATCTCAGAGATGACGGAGATCCTGTTCCCGCTGGCGTTGCGAGTCATCGCGACACGGCCTGACAATCCGAGGTCGGCATCGCCGGAAGAAATTGTGCTGGCCGCGAGCCGAACCGGAACGGAGATCGAAAGTGTTGCCGAGGTGGGAACTGCTCTGGATCGCGCGTGTGACCTCGCAGGAAAAGAGAGCATCGTAGTCGTTACAGGGTCCATCTATCTGGTGGGGGAAGCGATGCGTATCCTCGGGTTACGAGCGTGACGCTGGCGAACTGGGGTCATCTCTTTAGAATGAAAGTGTGCAGGAAGTGAAAGCATCCATAGACGAAGTACAGGGCGGCCAGATTGAGGGTCCTCAATCCGCGACCGTAGATCCTTCGCGGTTAAGTCCGCATGCCATTCCCGGGCGAAACTATGGTTTGCTGAGCGCGTTGCGGTCTTACCTAATCTTTGATCCGCTGATCTGGCTGTACACGCTGATTCTGGGGTTATTGGCCTTGCCGGGAGGAGTCTTTGATCGCAGCGGCCGGAGGCTCCACTGGTTTTCGCGGGCATGGTCGTGGCTGATCATGAAGACGATCGCTTCCCCCGTGAAGGTGACCGGGCTGGACCAGATCGACACTTCCAAGCCGCACGTCTACGCAGCGAACCATGCCTCCGCGCTCGACATCCCCGTGCTGTACGTGAATCTGCCCTTTCAATTCCGCATCGCCTTTAAGAAGGAACTATTGTCGTATCCGATCGTCGGCTGGCAACTGAAGCGCTCGGGCCAGATCTGCATCGATCAGCAGAATCCTTCGCACTCGATCAGCAGCATTCGGGCGGCGCTCAAGGGAATAAAAGGCGGACTGCCACTCGTCATCTTTCCAGAAGGAGGCCGTTCGCCCGACGGAGAGATCAAACCGTTCCTGCCGGGCGCGTTCTTTCTTGCGATCAAAGCTCAGGTCGACATTATTCCAATGGCTTTGGTGGGAACTTACGAACTCTTGCCGATGAATACCTATCACATCAAGTGCCGTCCGCTTGAGATGAGAGTGGGCGAGCCGATTTCGACCATCGGACTCACCATGCGGGATCTCGAATCGCTTTCTGCGAGAGTGCAGTCGGCGCTTGAAGAACTCTACTACCGGCCCGCTTAGCCCAAAGAGCACAACAGTCCCGCGAATTCGTTGGACGCTTTGTGGCCTTCCCGAGCTTTGGATTAAGCGGCTTTTGCCGAGTCGTCGCAAATCTGTTGATAATGCTCGCGCCCGCGCTGATAGCCACGAACAAATGCGTCTTCGACTTGCTCTCCCGGATATCGGCGCTGAGTATCTTCCAGGGCAGCATTCATCGCGCCGGAAACCTGGTCGAACTCCATGCAGCGGGTTTTGGCGTGCATAGCGGCTTCGAAACCGAGGCGGAAGAATTTCTCGTCCTCGGAAAAGCTCCGGGTCGATTTCGGATAGCGGCTTTCTTCGGCGCTACGCAGGCCGATCCACCACTGCTCGCGGGCCGCGTCCACGGACTCTGCGCCTTCCCGGTTGAATAGCTCGCGGACGAGTGACGCCGATTCATCACCGGCCACAAGCGCGATGACAACACTTCGACCTTTGCGCAACGCGTCTTCGTAGACGAATATCTCGTCTTCCGGAAGGCCTTGCGAGGCATCTTTTTCGATTTTGCTTCCAGTCGCGGCTCCGACGGTCGCTCCAGCCGCACCCAGAATGGCCGCTCCCAGCAGTCCGGCGGCCGTGATGGGTCCGACTCCCGGCACAAGAGCCATCAAGAGGGATCCGCCGGTGATACCGATCCCGCCACCGACGAGAGCGCCGATCGCACCTCCCATGCCGGGCTGTTCAGTGGTGTCGGCGGCCACAGACCGCACTTCCTTGTTTATCTGATCGACCGAGCCGGGCGTCAGCAGGGTAATCTTGTCTTCGGGTATGCCCGTCTTCTGCGCATCATTTACTGCGCGCTCGGCAGCTGATCTTGTCTCGAAAACTCCGGTAATTGCTTCCACAAGTCACCTCGGCCGCTGTTGTTGACTGAAGAAAGGGCTGCCACGGTCGGCGCCTCGGTAACAGCGGAGCGGCCATTTTGATGCACGAATCCCGGGCGAGGCAACTCTTAAATCCGCGATTTCCTTATATTTTTCTTCCCGTAACCTTTTCCCCTGTAGGAGCGTTAAGCTTTGTGTAAGGCAAGACCGCGGAGAATTCGTTGAAGGCTCTGAAGAAAGCAGCGGACGAGCGGCTTCTGATCGAAGCTGCGCAGAAGGATCCCGCCTGCTTTGCCGATCTTTACGAGATGAATTTCGAGCGGGTATACGCCTATATCGTGCGGCGTGTGCAAAATCGCGCGGAGACGGAGGACCTGACCGCGGAAGTTTTTCATCAGGCCCTGGCCAACCTGAAGCGGTTTGAATGGCGCGGGATTCCGTTTGCGGCCTGGCTTTTCCGGATTGCCGCGAATTTAATCGCGGACCGCTGGCAGCGATCCGGACGGGAAGTGTCGGATGATTCGCAGATCGAGTCGGCACAGGTGAGTCCCAAGGAAATTGAAGATGTCGAGCGGCGTGCGACATTATTCCGGCTGGTCGATACTCTGCCGGCGGAGCAAAAGAACGTCGTAGTTCTGCGATTCGTGGAGCAGAAAAGCATCAAGGAAGTGGCGCGTGCGATTCGCAAGACGGAAGGTGCAGTGAAGCAGTTACAGTTTCGCGCGCTGAGCAACTTACGCGCGCGCATGGAGGGTGCCGATGCCTAAGCGCTCTCTACGTCCGGGGAATGACGATCCGAAGAAGATCGAGCAGTTGAACAAGGCTGTCGACGCGATGTTGGCGCGAAACGACGGCCGGGTGAGCAAGGCGGGGGCTGAGGTCGAGCCACTGATGCGCATCGCGGCGGACTTGCGCAATCTGCCGAGTGCGAACTTCAAGGCACGATTGAAATCCGAACTGGAAGGGAAAAAGCGTATGTCAGCCATAGCCGAACCCGTAGCAGCCGTTCAAGCGAGCGCAACACCAAGGATAGCGTTCCGAGATCCCGCCAAAGCGATTGAGTTCTACAAGAGTGCCTTGGGTGCGAAGGAAACGTTCCGTTTCCAGGTGGGAGATGAGATTCCGCACGCCGAGATCACGATCGGCAGTTCAACCATTAACATCGCCGGCGAATGGCCCGAGGGCGGGCGATTCAGCGCGGAGACGCTGGGAGCGTCACCCATTTCGATGTCGGTCCGGGTCGACGATGTCGATTCCTTTGCGGAACATGCCGTGGAGGCCGGAATGAAGCTGGTGCGTGAGCCGAGGGATCAATTCTACGGAAGCCGCGATGCGCTCCTGCAGGATCCCTTTGGCTATTCGTGGACCGTGTACACCGTGAAAGAGGAGATGTCGGTCGACGAAATGCACAAGCGGATGAAGGGACTTACGCACGGGCCTGAAGGGGGGAAGCTCCCCTCGGAAGGGGCGCGGCAGAAGGGCGTCAACCCGGTTCCCCGCGGATTCCGCATGGTCACGCCGTACCTGGTGGCGGCGGACGGTTTGGCGCTTCTCGATTTCGCCAAAGAAGTGTTTTCGGCAGACGAGACTGAACGTGTCATCATGCCCACGGGCGTCCACGGAGAAGTTCGAATCGGCGACACGATGCTGATGATCGGCGGGGGCATTCCGGGGAAGAAGTTTCCTGGCAGCTTGCAGCCGAACGCCCTGCACGTCTATGTGAACGATGCCGACGCGGTTACCAAGAAAGCAGTTGCGGCGGGGGCAATGCTGATCGATGAGGTTCGCGATCAGGAATACGGCGAGCGCTCGTCCACCGTAAAAGATGCGGCGGGCAACTACTGGTACATTGCGACGCACAAGGGCGAAGGGCAGGTGCCCAAGGGGCTGCACAATGTGAATCCGTACTTGCATCCGTTGCGAGCTGAACCCCTGATCGCCTTCCTCAAGCGCGCTTTTGGCGCGCAGGAAGTGGCGAAGTACGCCTCACCGGATGGCGTAGTGCATCATGCTGTGATTCGGGTTGGCGATTCGGTGATCGAGATGGGCGAGGCTCACGGGAAATATGAGCCGATGCCGGCGATGTTCTATCTGTACGTGCCTAAGATGGACGACGTTTACAAGCAGGCGCTGGCGGCGGGTGCAACTTCCTTCCAGGAGCCGACCGATCAGCCCTATGGCGACCGCAACGCCGGAGTGAAAGACGCGTTCGGAAATAAGTGGTATATCGCGACGCACATCAAAGACGTCGGGTAGGTCTTCTGGAGAATACCGGCCGCTTACTTTAAAGACGCAGACGAGGAGCGGGGATTAACCCGCTCCTTTTTTATTGGACTATTGCGCCTTCGGAATCACAACCGCGGTGATCCCGTAGCGAGGAACGTCGACGGTGAACGTGGTGCCGAGGTTTTCGATCGGCGCTTCTGTGATGGTCTTGCCAGCGTCAATCGTCAACTTGCCGTAGTCGTAGCGCATTCCCTTCGTCGCGTAATTGTAGCCAGGCACGGAGACTGTGACCGTGACCGAGCGCCCCAGATCTCTATTGATTAAGAGGAGTCCGAGTCCGCCGTTGCGCTTCTTCACGGCATGAACCGCAAGTGTGTCGAGGTCTGAAGTTGCTCCGATGAAAACATCGCCGGGCGTCGCAACCTGGTGAAGCAACTTGATGCCGTAGTAAGCCGGCTGGGGCTGGTTCTTGAGGTCGAGCAGGATGGGGCTGATGGCGTGGATCGGCGACCACACTACGGTGTATGCGCCCGTTTCCAGCAGCGTGGATACCGCGTCGGCGGAAAATAGGGCGGTGGAGGCAGGGTTGATGGCGGGCAGCCACCCTGCGATACCCAGGCTGGTAATGGCAAGTTGTGGCTGATGGCCGCTGGGACAGAACTTCTTGTACTTTTCTACGAGATCCCGCGCCAGCTGTGTGTAGTCGTAGTGCAGCCCGTTCCCGCCCGGGAAATGATTCTTCACATCCATCGGATCCCGCGCCAGCATGAGGAGGTCGCCTTCGTCGACGTTGTCGACGAGAGTCGGCTCTGCTCCCTTGCCTTCCCAGAAAGAGGCCGCGCTGAAATCCATGCTGGCGCAGGCAGCTTTTAGCACGGAGGCGTTCCAATTCTTCCCACGCTGGTCAGCATCGGCAGCGTAGGGCGGCTGCATCACAAATGCTCCCACCAGAATTTTCGGATCCACGGCTTTCATCGCCTTCGCATACTCGACCACCGCAGCCCCGTACGCAGCCGGACCGACTTTGGCGTCGGACTGATGACGTCCCCAATCTCTGGATGACTTGACCTTTCCGTCGTGCAGGTCTGCCTCAGGGGACTGTGCCTCGCCATATTTGCCGGTCGTGTCGGCGTCGGATCCCGGATTATGTCCCTGGCCATAAAAGCCGTTGTTCCACGGCTCGTTCCCCACCGTCCATAGCAGGATGCCTAACGATGAAGGGTGACCAATCCGCAAGTGGTTATATCCGTCGTCGGCTGGAAGCGGAGTAGCGGCGCGAAGCGATGCCCAGAAGCCCACGGTCTTCCAGTCGTTGCCCTTTGAATCCTTGCCGATTGGCTGCGTGTTCGACGGACTCCCATTGGCATACGCGACCCAGGCGGCTGCTTCGGCTGGTTCGCCACCGCCGCTGCCGTCGAGGTTTGTACCGTAATTCACCGAGACAATCGCGGTCCCGAGTTTGTCGATCACCGGCACGACGGCTGGAAACTGCTTCTCGCGCGGGAAGGCAGGCGCCCGGTCGTCGGTGTAGGGATTCGTAATCGTTCCCGTGGACCAGTGATAAAGCGCATCGATGCCGTTATTCCCCGGAAAGCGCAGATTGGTGAATCCTGCATCCTGCAACAACTTAAGAGTCGGGGGATCATAGGCATTTGCTTCCCAACGGTCCGCGGCAATGCCGATCGAGGTCGTGTAGAGGACGGCTTTTGACTGCGAAGGATCGACGGACACCTTGGTCTTCAGCTGGGCATGAACCGGAGTCGCCGCTTGCAGGATTATTGCCAGGATGAGGACGCTTAACGTGATGCCACTTCGATGCGTGGCGAGCTTCACTAGAAACTGCGGGAGAAACGAAGTTTTACCGGAGCAAGAAATATGCATAGAAGGTTCCACTCCTGAGAGATCGTCAACCAACGCTTTCTGAAAAACGTGGAATTATAGCGCGCCTAAAGACACCCGCAGCGGGCCGGTGTAAACTGGGCCCCGGCGCCGGAAGTTCAAGGAACGCTGACTCTTGGGATGAATCGACCGCGGGATGGTTTGCCTTCCGACGATCACTGGAGTCGTTATGAAAAGTTCCTCAATAGTAAAGCTGCTTGTAAGACGCAGCCGCGCGGTAAGCAACCTCTCTTTCTTCTCTCCCGTTCACAACTTGCTCTCTTCTCTTCTGTGCGTAATCTGCTGTTTTGTTTGCGTGACTGCAAACCTCGCGCAGAATTCAACGCAGACTCCTGCTCAAAGTTCTGCTCAGGCTGAAAGCAAGCAGGCATCCGAGGAGATCGCGACTCGCGACGAACCCACCACCTTCAAGGTGAACTCGAAACTTGTGGTGGTGCGTGCCGTGGTCCGCGACTCGCAGGGAAAAGCCATCGGCAGTCTTCATCAGGACGACTTTCAGGTGTTCGACAAAGGCAAGCCCCAAGTAATTGCCCAGTTTGAAGTCGAGCAGCCCGGTTCCTTAGCCGAGAAGGCGCGCCAGGCATCGGAGAAAGATTCCGGCTCTGCGGCTGCCGGCGAAACACCATCCACTGCCGGAAATCCGCCAGTTGCGCCTGAGCGTTTTGTAGCTTATTTGTTCGACGATGTGCATCTGCAGTTCGGCGATCTTGCCCATGTGAGGGAGTCCGCGGAACATCATCTTGCTTCGTTGAAGCCCACGGATCGTGCTGCCATCTTCACCACGTCCGGAATTACGACCCTGGGCTTTACCGACGATCGCACTAAATTACATGAAGCGTTGCTGCGTCTGCGGCCGAATCCGATCAGCTCTCAGACTTTCGCTCATCATTGTCCGGATCTCAGCTACTACCAGGCCGACTTGATCGTCAATAAGCACGATCCGAAGGCGACGCAGGATGCCCTGCTGGAGCAACAAGAATGCGGTCCGAAGGTGGCCGGTGTGCCGGGCACTGGAGTCGCCTACGTGGCAGAGGGGAATCCCGCAGCGGTATTAGACACGCTCGCCGAAGCGGTGTTCAGCGCTGGTGACCATGAAAGCCGGGTCTCGCTAATTTCCTTGAAGGATGTGGTCAACAACGTTTCTCGAATGCCGGGTCAGCGAAGTATCGTCCTCGTCTCGCCCGGGTTCATCACTCCGACTCTCGAGTATGAATCTGCCGACATTGTCGATCGAGCGGTGCGCTCGCAGATCGTGATTAATGCGTTGGATGCTCGCGGGGTTTATGTCGTACTCCCGTTTGGGAGTGTGGAAGACAGGGTCGTTGGCCCCCAAATCAGACCCGGTGAGAGCGATACTACAACCGCGGTTGCAGCCGCCACCGCGCAATCCGATCTGCTGATGACCTTGGCCGCCGACACAGGCGGAATTTTCTTTCAGAACAACAACGATTTCGATGAAGGCTTCCGGCGGGTTTCGGAGGCGCCAGAGTACACCTACTTTCTGGCCTTTGTTCCTCAAAATCTCAAGCTCGACGGCAGTTTCCACACGCTTAAAGTCACGCTCAAGGAGCAGCCAAAATTGAACCTGCAGGCTCGCCGTGGTTATTACGCTCCTAAGACCTTCGCTGATCCAAACGAGCAAGCCAAACAGGAAATCGAAGAAGCCACGTACTCCCAGGAGGAGTTACACAGTCTGCCCGTCCAGTTGCACACCCAGTTTTACAAAGCCAGCAACGACGATGCCAAGCTCACCGTGCTGGCTCATGTGGACCTGCAACATCTTCACTTTCGAAAAGTCGACGGAAGAAACAGCAATGTCCTGACTTGTGTTTCCGCCTTGTTTAATCGCAACGGAAATTTTGTCCAGGGAACGCAAAAGGTTGTGACCATGAATTTTAAAGATGACACTCTGCAACGCAGGCTGGCGTCGGGCATCACGGTGAAGACGAGCTTCGATGTCAAGCCGGGCGATTATTTGATCCGCCTAGTTGTGCGGGACACCGAAGGCCAATCGATGGCTGCGGAAAACGGAGCGGTTGAGATTCGGTAGAGGCCCGTCATGATATTGCCTGTGTGAGGCCGCCGGGAAAGATCGCTGCTTGCGCTCCCGTCCGCCTCCCGATGTGTAGTCCTCAATTGTAGTTTCGGATGAGACGATGCCCTGATGAGTGAAACGGGGAGGGGCTATTGAAAAAGTCTGGTTTCCTCCCAAACAGCCAAAATTTGGGAGATACAAAATATCTAAAACACTGAGAAAGCCGTTTGTGGGGCATCGTCGCGCAATTTGATTTTTGTAAATTTCGAGCGAAGACGGTTTTTCCACACTCACGGGATGTTTCGACAATTGAGAATTACCTTATTTCCGGCCCGGTTTTGCCAGATGTGTTTTATCTTCAAGGTGACGGCGGTGCGAACACGGCGATCCCGTCGTTCTACTCCACCGACAACGGAAACACGACTGTTCCGATTTGCCCGGAATTCATGTCGTGGACGAAGAAACGCATGTCGTAGATCCCTGGGGGTAGATCAAGTTTCTCCGGGATCTGTATCCCACTTTGCTCCCACTGCTTCAGGTTATCCGGCTTGGGGCTACCCCGCACAGCGTGCAGCAGCTCTGCGGCTTCTTTCGTTTTCCTGTCTATGATGGCGATCGCTCCCACCTCCAGGTTCAGAGGATCCGCCTTCGACGCATCTACCCTCAGGCTCGCCAGCGGGAGGTTAATCATGAACGAAATTGTCTTCTTGTTGTTACCGCCAGACGCCGCCTCTGCCCGCACTACTTTCACGTACATGGGCACATCGCTTTTAGGCACTGCCAATCCCAATGCGTTGATCTCTTCCGCCCGCGCTGTTTGCGCATCGCTTCCGCGCTGCGGTCCGTAGTAAAACCCACTGCGCGCCCGCACGTCCGCATGCTCAACTGCCACGCTGACCTTCAGATCGCGCCATCCAGGCTTGCGGTCATCCGACAGCACATGGAACCCCAGCATGTAATAGGACAGGGAATCTTCCACCGCGTCGGCTAGGCACCCGTTCCAGCGCGCCGCGGCGCAAATGTTGCCGCCGGTGTCGCCTGCAAAACTGTTCAGGAAAACGCCCCCCGATCGGGCCCGCCAATCGTCGAATCCGGGGGTCCAGGACGTTGGGTATACGGAAATGTTCGCGTTCATCAGATCCTGGCCCAGTCGCCGCAAATCCCCCGCGTATATTCCCGCCCCCGTAACGCCGGGATCGAGCCGCAGTTCCGGCAGACTCTCACCCACCAGGATTAGGCTTTTGCGTCCTGGGATTCCGGCGTACGCCTCTGCGATGTCCCTCAGGCTTTGGATGGTCGCAACGACGTGATTCTGTTGCCACGCAACCATACCCGTCCATGTGGGCATTTTCTTCACCGCCTGCAGCAACTTCTCCCGGTCCGCCGTAATCGGCTGGATCTGCTCCAGCCCATCCGAAGTGATCTTCACCAGCGAAATTGGCTGGCCTTCCACGAGGCCCTTCTCCAGAAAGTCCGCGAGCAATTCCTTCGCCTCGGTTTGCTCTAGCTGCTGTTTCATGCTCAACAAGTCCAGTGCGATTATTGTCAGTCGGGGACGCCCGGCGCCGTCATGCGCCACATTTCCGTAGCCCCGGTCCGGCACTCTGGGCGTCGGACCGTTATCCGGCCGCACTTCTTCAAACAACGTAATCTGCTGGTCCTTGCCCTTCTCCTTCAGGTTGAACGCCTCCTTGCTTAGTCCGAGAATGTGCCCGCCCTTGCTGTCGTGCACGACTACAGGCACCAATACGAGATCAGTACCGCTCTTGAATACCGGCAGAGGCTCAGACGTATCCCGCTGTGTCTCGGAGTGCGAGCCACCGGCCAGCGCGTCGGAGGGCGAAACCTGCGCGGCTCCAATCAATACAGAGATAGTTGCAAGCGTCGGGAGGAGCCAAATTGCCTTTCTCGCTCTCATAATGGAAGGTTTAACACTCAATGCGGCTCGAAGGAAAGTAACGTGTTAGTAGAGTCTTGAAACCAGGCCATTACAATCGTTGACCCCGTTGCTCGCGCATCCCTGCCATTTTCTTGCCCATCTTCCTGCGCATTCCTGCCCGGCGGGGGGAGCATTTTGCCGTCGCCTTATACCACCCCCATCCGTGATTGACCCTCCTGCATCCCTTCTTTAGACTGAAAGATTCAACGTTCCTGCAGGTTCCTACTTATGGCAGACAGCATTCATGTGAAGCTCCCGGATGGGAGCGTGAAGGAAGTTCCCAAAGGCACGACCTCGCTCGAGATTGCGAAGTCCATCAGCCCGCGGCTGGCCGATGCGGCGCTGGCCGCGAAAACCAACGGCAATCTGATCGATCTGACGCGCCCGCTCGAGAGCGATACCGATCTTAAACTCCTGACGGAGAAAGATCCCGAGTCGCTTGAAGTCTTCCGGCATTCGTCGGCGCATTTGCTGGCGGCGGCAGTGCTTGAACTCTTCCCTGAAACGAAGCTTGGACATGGCCCGGCCACCGAGAGCGGATTCTTTTACGACTTTTACCGTCCGACGCCGTTCACTCCCGAAGATCTCGAAAAGATCGAGAAAAAGATGCAGGAGTTGGTGCAGCAGAACCTCCCCTATGCGCGGGAGTTTCTGCCACGCGAGGAGGGGCTGGCCGAGTTCAAGAAAGACGGCGACTTCATGAAGTGTCATTTCATCGAGCAGTTCACCAAGCCCGATGAAAAGATTTCGATCTACCGCACCGGCAAGTTCACCGACTTCTGCCGCGGGCCGCACATCCCGTCGACGGGGAAGATCAAGGCTTTCAAGCTGTTCAACATTGCTGGCGCTTACTGGCTGGGGGATGAGAAGAATCCGCAGCTGCAGCGCATTTACGGAACGTCGTTTTACTCGAAGAAAGATCTCGACGCGTATCTGCACCAGGTCGAAGAGGCGAAGAAGCGCGACCACCGTGTGCTCGGCAAGCAACTGGATTTGTTTTCGATCCAAGAATTGGCGGGGCCCGGGCTGATCTTCTGGCATCCGAAGGGCGGAATTATCCGCAAAGAGATGGAAGACTGGATGCGCGAGCAGTACTTGAAGCGCGGTTACTCGCTGGTCTACACGCCGCATGTGGCGAGGCGGCAACTGTTCTTCACTTCAGGACACGAGGGTTACTACTCGCAGAATATGTTCGATGCGATGGAACTCGACGACGCTGAATATCGACTGAAGCCGATGAACTGCCCAGGGCACATTCTGATTTACAAAGACTCGCTGAAATCGTACCGCGATCTTCCGGTGCGGTTGGGTGAACTGGGCACGGTGTACCGTTACGAACGGTCAGGAGTGATGCACGGGCTGTTACGGGTTCGCGGCTTTACCCAGGATGACTCGCACATCTTCTGCACGCCGGAGCAGGTCGAAGGCGAGATTACCGGTTGTCTCGACTTTGCCCTGGACGTGCTGAAGGATTTTGGCTTCGACAAGTACCAGGTCGAGCTGTCTACCTGGAATCCGGACGATCGCAAGAACTTTGTGGGCAGTGAGGAGCAGTGGCTTCACGCCATCCAGTCGCTTGAAAATGTGCTGAAGCGCAAGAATGTCGAGTACAAGACCATCCCCGGCGAAGCGGCATTTTATGGGCCGAAGATTGATATCAAGCTGGTGGATGCAATTGGTCGCTTGTGGCAACTCTCCACGGTGCAGGTCGACTTCAACCTTCCCCAACGCTTCGCCCTTGAATATGTCGCCGAGGATGGCACGCGGAAGCAGCCAGTGATGGTGCATCGTGCTTTATTCGGCTCCGTGGAACGCTTCTTCGGGGTCTTGCTTGAACACTATGCCGGAGCGTTTCCAGTCTGGCTGTCGCCGGTGCAGGTGGCGATGATACCGATCAGCGAGCGGCATGCCGAATACGCGAACAAAATCGCGGGCCAGCTCAAGGCGGTCGGAGTGCGCGTGGAAGTTGACGCTCGCAATGAAAAAATGAACGCGAAGATCCGCGAGCATGCCATGCAGAAGGTGCCGTTCTTACTTGTCGTTGGAGATAAAGAATCTGAAGCCGGGAAGGTGAACGTCCGCACGCGTGGGAAAGAAAAGACGGAGGACATGCCGGCGGCCGAGTTCGTTGAGAAAATTCGGAAGTTGATTGCGGAGAAGAGTGCGGCACTCTAGGTTCCCATCGCTCAGGCGCCAAGGCATATAAGCAAAAACAGAATGTGGGGACAGCCGCTTCTGGGCTGTCCTGCGAATGCCGGTTCGCCTCTTCGCTGAGCTCGTCGATGTACCATGTTCCCGTGCATTCCCTCGCAGAACGCGTGCTTTCCCACATCAAGCGGAATGAGCTGCTGAAGGCTGGGGATCGCGTTGGCGTCGCTGTTTCTGGCGGGATTGATTCGGTTGCGCTCTTACGCTTGCTGCTGGAGTTGCGGGGTGAACTCGGGATTGTCCTTTCTGCTGTTCATTTCAATCACAAGCTGCGCGGGGCAGAGTCGGACGAGGATGAACAGTTCGTCGCCGGCCTGGCTCGCGACCATGATCTGCAATTTTATTGCGACAGCGATGACGTGGCGGGACATGCGCGCGAGGAAGGCGTCAGCCTGGAGACGGCCGCACGGGAGCTGCGGTACGGCTTTTTCCGTTCATTGATCAATGTGGGTGGCGACGTTCCTCAGGGGCTGAGGGCCCGGTTCCTTGGCGCCGCCTTACGGCACGGCTGAAGCCGCGCCCCTCAACAAACCGTCCTCGCCTCGCCCGGCTTCTGATTCTCCCGATCGTTTCGCTGATGCGCGCCTCGATAAGATTGCCACAGGACATACGCTCGATGACCAGGCAGAGACGGTGCTGATGCGGATGATTCGCGGGGCGGGGCTGCGGGGGCTGGGAGGCATTCATCCGCGGATTGTTGTTGAAGACGACGCGGGCGACGCTTGCGGTGAGATTGTTCGCCCCCTGATTGCTTTTCGCCACCGCGAACTGGACGCATATCTCCGCGAAATCGGGCAAGCCTGGCGGGAAGACACGACGAACGACGATGCGAAGTTTACGCGCAATCGCATTCGCAAGCTCGTGCTCCCGCTGCTCGAAAAGGAGTTCAATCCATCCGTGGCTGAGAACCTGGCCGAACTGGCTGAGATTGCGCGTGGAGAAGAAGATTACTGGGAGAACGAGGTTGCGGGCTGGATGGGGACTGGAGTTCACTGGTCAGAGCCGGATTGGGCGCAACGCGAATCCAGTGCGGGGCCTCTGATCCAGATCGCTCTCGGGTCGGGCTCGCGGGGTCCAGCGGAGACGGAGAACTCCCCGGTCGATGAGCTTGCGTCGAGAGTCGCCAGCGCTTCTTGGTTAGTAATGAACGCATCGGTCGATCGCGTCTGGTTCCTAGGCGAGCCAGCTGCAGTGCAGCGGCGATTGGTCAAAGCGATCGGAGAACAGGCCGGCGTCCAACTCGAGTTCAAGCATGTTGAGGAGATTTTGCGATTTGCGGAAGAGAGCGGTGGAAGCGGGAAAGAAATTTCCCTCCCGTTGGGATGGAAATTGTTACGAAAGCCTGACGAATTGGTCTTCGTGACTCCCGATCTCCGTGAGCCAGTTCGGTCCGGAGACTACGAGTATGAGCTTTCTCTTCCCGGGCAGATTCGGGTGTGCGAACTCGGAGTGACGATCGAGACGCGCCGGGTTCTGACTGAGGCGGCCACGGGGTATAATCCAGACCAACTCCTGAACCTGGATTCTTTGCCCGGACCGTTACGAGTGCGGAACTGGCGTGCAGGAGATCGATTCTGGCCGAGCCATACAAAGTCCCCCAAGAAGATCAAAGAACTGCTGCAGGAGCGCCATGTGGCAGAGCCGGAGCGCAAGCTTTGGCCGGTTATGACCAGCGGAAATGAGATTGTTTGGCTGCGCGGGTTCCCGGCCCCCGCTCAATTCCGGGCGAAGCCGGGACGCGAGGCGCTACTCATTCTGGAAACGTCTCTTGCTGGCGAGACTGGGAACTAGGCGTTACGATGCCGGGAGGCACACAAACTTCATGAACGGTTCGAGAGTCGAGCCACTGCGGCAGGTCATCACCACCGAGCAGATCCAGAAGCGGGTCAAAGAGCTTGGGCGGCAGATCTCCGACGACTACAAGGGGCAGACCATCCAGATGCTGGCGGTGCTCGAAAATGCCTTCATGTTTCTTGCGGACCTCGTGAGGACAGTCGATGTCCCAGTGGTCTGCCAGTTCATCAAGCCGAAGTACAGCCATAGCGGTTCGGCTGGCGGTGTGATGGAGATTTTCTTCAGCCATGAGCCCGACATCAAAGGACAACATATCCTGTTGGTGGAAGGGTTGGTCCACTCCGGGGTGACGAGTGAGTTCCTGATGAGCGATCTGCGCTCCCGGGGCGCGGCATCCGTGAAACTGGTCACGCTGCTCGACCGGCCAGTCGGCGCGGCGGGTGTCTTTGCAACCTGACTATTTCGGCTTTCTGGTGGACGAGACTTTCTTGATCGGCTACGGGTTGGGAGCGGTGGAGCAAACGAACAGGAATCTGTCCTACTTGGCAGCGGCAACCGCAAGAGCACCAGTGACTTAAGTTATAAACGCAGAACAGCGCCTTTTTGCCTCAGAAAAGGTAGAATAAGACGTTCAGCATTTTCGCCAATCAAAATGCTCGCTGGGGCATCTAAAGCTTGTAGTCGTTTGGCGAATTGTTGCAGACGCCGTCGAAATTAGGAGTCCTCTAGGTGAACTCAACTGTAAAGACCGTGTTGTTCTGGTTGCTCATCGGTGTCTCGGCCCTGCTGCTGTGGGAAGTTGTGAAAGGCGCCCGCGACGGCCAGAAAGACAAAGAAATCAACGCCATGCAGTTTATGAGTGACGTGGAGCAGAACAGCGTTCGCGAGCTCACGGTCAACGGGATGGAAGTGCGCGGCAAATACCGCGACAATTCTGCGTTTCACACCACCCTCCCTGGGAACTACTTCACTCCGGAAGTGCTCAAGAGCCTGCATGACAAGGGCGTGCAGTATGGATTCCACGACGTCAACAGCGGGAGCCTGCCGCTGCAGTTGCTTGGCACCTGGGCTCCGTTGATCTTACTCGGAGCACTGTGGTTCTTCATGATCCGCCAGATGCAGACGGGCGGGAACAAAGCCCTGTCGTTCG
Source organism: uncultured Acidobacteriota bacterium (assembly GCA_963700225.1). GTDB lineage: Bacteria > Acidobacteriota > Terriglobia > Terriglobales > Acidobacteriaceae > Sulfotelmatobacter. The sequence continues at coordinate 604,862 of CAVOWU010000002.1, read as the reverse complement.
GCAAGAGCCGTGCGCGGCTGCTCTCGATGCAACAGAAGAAAGTGACGTTCAAAGACGTCGCGGGCGTGGAAGAAGCTAAAGAAGAACTGCGCGAGATTATCGAGTTCTTGCGCGAGGCACAGAAGTTCCAGAAGTTAGGTGGACGCATTCCTAAGGGCGTGCTGCTGGTTGGGCCTCCGGGAACAGGCAAAACTCTCCTGGCACGCGCGGTTGCCGGCGAAGCCAACGTTCCTTTCTTTTCGATCTCGGGCTCGGACTTCGTTGAAATGTTTGTGGGCGTCGGCGCCAGCCGGGTGCGCGACCTGTTCGAGCAGGGCAAGAAGAATGCCCCGTGCATCATTTTCATCGACGAAATCGACGCTGTGGGACGCCATCGCGGCGCCGGCCTCGGCGGCGGACACGATGAACGCGAACAGACTCTGAACCAATTGCTGGTCGAGATGGACGGATTCGAATCGAACGAAGGCGTCATTTTGATGGCGGCCACGAACCGTCCTGATGTTCTCGATCCGGCGCTGCTGCGCCCAGGACGCTTCGACCGACGCGTCGTGGTGAGCCGTCCTGACGTGCGGGGACGCGAAGAGATCCTGCGAGTGCATACCCGCAAGATTCCTTTGGCAGAAGATGTCGACCTCTCCGTTCTGGCTCGCGGGACACCCGGGTTCTCCGGTGCCGATCTGGCCAATATGGTGAACGAAGCCGCTCTGGCCGCGGCCCGGCAGAATCGCAAGGCAGTTCTGCAATACGACTTTGAAGTGGCCAAAGATAAAGTCCTGATGGGTGTGGAGCGTAAGTCTCTGCTGCTCACCGATGAGGAAAAGAAAAACACGGCCTACCACGAAGCAGGACACGCTCTGGTTGCGGCAAAGATGCCGTTTTCCGATCCACTGCACAAAGTGACGATTATCCCGCGCGGTATGGCTCTGGGCGTCACCATGCAGCTGCCGACCGATGACCGGCACAACTACTACAAGAACTATCTCGAAACGCAGATTGCCATCCTGATGGGCGGGCGCATCGCGGAAGAGATGTTCCTTAACGTCATGAGCACTGGCGCAGGCAACGACATCGAGCGGGCTACTGACATGGCACGCAAGATGGTCTGCGAGTGGGGCATGAGCGAACTCGGTCCGCTGACCTTCGGCAAGAAGGAAGAGCAGATCTTCCTGGGCCGCGAGATCGCACAGCATCGCGACTACAGCGAAGATACGGCCATCAAGATCGACCAGGAAGTCCGCAAGCTGGTAAGCACGGGCTACAACACCGCACGGCAGATTCTCTCGGACAATCGGGACACGCTCGAGAAGGTAGCGCGGGCGCTGATCGAGCGGGAAGTACTCGATGCCAACGAGATCAAGTTGCTGGTCGAGGGCAAGGAGCTTCCTCCACTGCCTCCGCCGCCCTCGAAGCCGGATGACGGCGTCCAGCACGTGATTAAGCCGGATCTGCAGCCGGGACGTGCCAAGGGCGGTGAACGGCCGGCAACGGTATAGCATTCTTTCCAAACTGTCTTTTCGAACAGGGCGGCCGATTCGGCCGCCTAGTTTTTTGCTCGAAATCCCTCGGTCTCTCTGGGCTCGCGGAACCGTTGAACTACAGCGTTACTCAGTCGATTCGGCGCCATTGGAGCGGGTCCGAAAACGCCCGTTTTGTGGTATAATTTCTACAGTTGTGATCGATCCTAAGTATTTTACATTTCAACAACTTGAAGTCGATTTCGAGCGGCTTCCGGGCAGCAGGATCGAGAGGTAATTTCCAGCCAAATTCCAGGGTATGAGCAAGACGGAATCAGAAAAAAATCAGGGCATTTTCGCGGAGCGGAATGGCCACCAAAGAGATTAATACTCCCATCGTCGAGACCAAAACAAAAAACGGAAAAGTGACGCCGATCGATATGCCGAACGGCACGGGCAACGGCAACAGCGGCGATTACAACGCCGATTCGATCAAAGTGCTCAGCGGCATGGAGCACGTGCGCAAGCGTCCCGCGATGTACATCGGATCGACGGGCGAAGTTGGACTGCATCACCTCGTGTACGAAGTTGTCGACAACTCGGTTGATGAAGCGCTTGCCGGATTCGCGACAAAAGTTGAAGTCACCATTCACGACGACAACTCGATTACGGTCATTGATGACGGACGTGGGATTCCTGTCGATGACATGGTGATCGACGGTGAGAAGGTTTCCGCTGCGCAAGTCGTCATGACGACGCTGAATGCTGGCGGGAAATTTGACTCTTCGAGCTACAAGGTCTCCGGCGGGTTGCACGGTGTAGGCGTGTCGTGCGTGAACGCGCTGAGCGAAGAATTGGAACTCGAGATCTGGCGTGACGGAGCGACCTGGCAGCAGAACTACGCGAAGGGCGAACCCAGCGCTAAGTTGAAGAAGACCGGCGTCGCGAAAGTGAAAACGGGAACCAAGGTTCACTTTCTTCCCGACCGTTCGATCTTCACCGCAATCGAGTACAACTACGACACCCTGGCGCAGCGCTTGCGCGAACTCGCGTTCCTGAACAAGGGATTGCAGATTACGCTGACCGACGAGCGCACGACTGATTCGAAGACGGGTGAAGCTAAGCACGCCGAATTCAAATACAACGGCGGCATCGCCGAGTTCATCAAGCATCTCAATCGCGGCAAGCAGGTGCTCCACGACAAGCCCATCTACATGGAAGACGACCGCAACGGCGTTCACATGGAGATCGGGCTGCAGTACAACGACGCGTATTCGGAAACGATCTTCAGTTTTGCCAACAACATCAACACCGTTGAAGGCGGCACGCATCTTTCCGGATTTCGTACGGCCCTGACCCGCACGATCAACTATGCCGGGCAGCAGATGGGCCTCTTCAAGGATGTGAAAGAGAATCTGACTGGCGACGACGTGCGCGAAGGCCTGGTCGCGGTGATCAGCGTGAAGTTGCCGCAGCCGCAGTTCGAAGGTCAGACCAAAGGAAAGCTGAATTCCGACATCGCAGGCACGGTGACGCAGTTCGTGAATGAGCGATTAGGCGCGTTCTTCGAGCAGAACTCTACCGTCGCGAAGAAGATTATCAACAAAGCAGTCGACGCGGCCCGCGCCCGCGAGGCTGCGCGCAAGGCCCGTGATCTGACGCGCCGCAAAGGTGCTCTCGATTCCGGAGGATTGCCCGGCAAGTTGGCGGATTGCTCCGAGCGTGATCCCAACCGCTGCGAATTGTTCCTGGTCGAAGGCGAGTCGGCAGGTGGAACGGCGAAGCAGGGCCGCGACCGGCGCTTCCAAGCGATCCTGCCGCTCAAAGGAAAGATTCTCAACGTTGAGAAGGCGCGCTACGACAAGATGCTGGCGCACGAAGAAATTCGCGCCATGATCACGGCGCTGGGGACCGGCATCTCCAAAGAAGACTTTGATCCGACGAAAGTGCGGTACGGCAAGATCATCCTGATGACCGATGCTGACGTCGACGGCAGCCACATCCGTACGTTGCTGCTGACGTTCTTCTTCCGGCACATGCAGGACCTCATCAAGCGCGGGAATGTTTTCATCGCGCAGCCTCCTCTGTTCTCGTTGAAGAAGGGCAAATCGCAGCAATACATCAAAGACGAGCGCGAGTTCGTGAAAGTCATGGTGAAACGAGCCGCTGACGGACTGACTGTGCGTTACGGAGAAGGCGCGGCCAAGCTGGAAGGCAAGGACCTGGCGCGGTTCATGACGGTGCTCGACGAGTATCTCGGCTTTTTCGAGAAACTCGACAAGCGCGTACGCAACGAGCGCGTCACCGAACTGATCCCGAAACTCGATCTAGCCAAGCGTGCGGACTTCGAAGGCGAGAAGAAGGCGCAGCCCAAAAAGATCGAACGGCTGGAAAGAGAACTGAAAAAGCTGCAGAAGGACGAAGGCTTCAAGAGCGTTGAGGCGCGCTTCGACGAAGAGCACAACCTCTGGGAAGTGATCTTCATCAACAAGCACGGTGCGGAACACGTGATTAATTGGGTACTGGCTTCGAGTGCCGAATGCCGGCAGCTGATTGCGAAGTACAAGCAGATCGAGCCTTACATGGAGCCGCCGTTCGTGGTCGAGACGCTTGTTAAGTCAAAGGCGGGTGCCGGCAATGGCGACGGTGCGGAAGATGAGGGAGCATCGAGCGACGACAAGGCTGAAAAAACTGCGCCTAAGAGTACCAAGCGGAAAGTGGAGCCTGAGATTGTCGAAAAGACGAATGTCCGGGACCTTCGCGATTATGTGATCAACGAAGGGCGCAAGGAATTCACTATCCAGCGCTATAAGGGCCTGGGCGAAATGACCGCGCCCCAGTTGTGGGAAACCACGATGGATCCTGAGCGCCGGACCCTGCTCTCGGTGAGACTCGAGGACATCGCTGAGTGCGAAACGATCTTCACCACGCTCATGGGCGAGGACGTCGAGGCGAGGCGCAAATTCATCGAAGAAAACGCGCTCGATGTGAAGAACCTGGATATTTAAATCTGTTGCCGCGGGTTTGCGCGGATCACTGTAGACGGAACAGAATCAAAAATAAGTGACGCGGGCGGCTTATATGGCCGCCCGTTTTTATTTTTTCGATCTCAGATCGGAACTACTTAAGACCTTCCACCAGATACAGATCCGCCAGCATGCGGTGGTAACCGAAGATGCAGGTCTTGGCGTCAGGCGTGATGAGGATCGGTCCGATGGTCTCGACTCCGGCTGGGTCGGAGGGGAGCAGTTCCTTCCACAGGGTCCGCTTTCCGGTTTGCAAATCGAGGCGATCCACGCGTGCGGGCAATTCCCCAGGTTGGTAGAGATAAAGAGATCGGCTGTCGGTGCTGAACGTGATTGGTTGTTCGCCAGAGTTGAAGCCGGGAATTGGGCGCGGCTCGCCGCCTGCCGTCGGATAAAGATATCCCTTCTGATCAGGCGCGATTCCGGCAACCCACTGGGAGTCGGGTGAAATGATGAATGCAGTGCCGTTCACGCCTTCCGGTGAAATCGCCTGACTCGTTCCGGAGGCGACATCGAGGACGTAAAGTTTGACGCCCTTTCCCGGTTCATTACCCGAGAAGAGCAGACGTTTTCCATCGGGGAACCAATGCGCCCAGGAATGATTAATGTTGTCGTTGGTCAAGGCCTTGGGTTCGCCGGCGCCGGTCGTCAGTAATTTAAGCTGCGAAGGGGAAGCCTGGGTTTGGGCCACCACCCATTTTCCGTCGGGTGACAGAGACACGGCGCCGCCTTCACCCAACAACACGGCCGGGGAGCCGTCGGTCTTGCGAATGTAGACCGCATAGGACAATCCGCCGGATTTGGAATAGTCCAGCGAACCGCCGCCTCCCTCTTCGTCGAACAACAGCGTCTTGCCATCGGCCGATATGTCGGCAGGATAGGTGTAGTCGAGCCACGAGAGGTCGTGCTGTTTGGCGTCGTCAGCGGTCATGCCGACGAGCTCGCGCCGCCAGCTGGCCCGCATCAGTAAGACCCGGCCATCTTTGAAAATATCGAAGATCATCACTGCGCCGGGCAGTCGCAGCACCATGCGTTCTTTGCCGTCGAGTGTAATGGCATAGAGTGTCCGGTCCACGCCGGACTTGCTGGCGGTGAACCAGATCTCACTTCCATCCGGCGACCAAGCCACGCCCTGGATGGTGAACCATTCCCCGGACAGCGTTTTCTTATTTCCCGCTAGATCGATGACCGCGAGAGAACCGCTGTCATCGCCCTGCACGGGGTGGTCGATGAATGCGATCAGATTTCCCTTGGGAGAAAAGCGGGGATGACCGATCCAGCCACCGGTCTCGTACAAAGGTTTCCCGATTGGATATTCCAGGCGGTTGCGGCCTCCGAAGTCGCGCACCACCACTAGATTGGTGCCGTCCGCCGACCAGTCGGCCCATTGCACGTGTTCCAGAACTTCCCTCGGCGCGCCGCCAACGAGTGGCGCTCGCGCTAACGTGCCCATGTTTACCCACGTGCCGATGGCTTTACTGTTCAGGAGAACGGCCATTTCGGATGCGGAAGACACAGATACGAGCTGGGTCCGACTGAGGCCCATGGACCGGGCTTCGGGCGCCTCCGGCCGGGCGGTAAACACATCGACCGGGCTTCCTTGCCACGCGGCGCTGTAGAGGATGGTTTGTCCGTCCGGAGCGAAGCGTGCGGATCGAATGCTGCCGCGGCGGAAAGTCAGTTGCCGGTAGGTTGGAGGCGGTGGCGGAGGGGACGAAAACCACTGTTTGCCGACATAGACACCCGCCGCCACCGCGAGCAGGACGCAGGCTGCTAGTAGCGGCCAGACAGACCTCCTGGGGCTTACGGCTACTGGCGTTGCACTCGGGCTCGAGGTCTGGACTGGCGCCGATTCCTCTGTCGACACTCCTGCGCGGGATGAATCGATGGTCCGCTTCAGCCGCTTCAGATCGGCGCGTAATTCGGCGGCGCTCTGGCAGCGCATGTCTCGATCTTTTTCGAGAGCCTTGGTAATGATTTCTTCCAACTTGGGCGGAAGTTGGGGATTCAGCCGGACTGGAGCTGTGGGCGCGCGATTGAGTATCGAGTCCGTGATAACTGCGGAGGTTTCTCCCCGGAAGGGCAACACCCCGGTGGCCATCTCATAGAGGACGATGCCGAACGAAAACAGGTCGGTGCGGCCGTCGAGTTCCTTCCCGCGCAGTTGCTCGGGAGACATGTAAGCGACCGTGCCGACCGCCGTTCCGGGGTTGGTGAGATCGAGACTCGTGGCGTCGGCGATGGTCTGAGAATCGCCACTGGTGGGCCGGGCTGCACGGGCAACCTTCGCGAGACCGAAATCCAAAATCTTGGCGTGTCCGCGGTCGGTGACGAAAATGTTTGCTGGCTTAATGTCGCGATGCACAATGCCCTTGGAGTGCGCTGCGTCCAGCGCATCGGCCACTTCTATAGACAACGAGAGCAACCGCTCCAACTCCATCGGCCTTCCGTCGATCAGATGTTTCAGGGTCTGCCCGGTCAGGCATTCCATCACGATGAAGGCTTGTCCCTCGTGCTGGCCGATTTCGTGGATCGTGCAAATGTTGGGATGGTTCAGGGCAGAGGCTGCTCGTGCTTCCCGGCGGAATCGCTCCAGGGCTTGCGGATCGTCCGATGCATCTTCGGGAAGAAACTTCAGAGCCACAAAACGGCCGAGTTGAGTGTCTTCGGCCTTATAAACCACGCCCATACCACCACCACCCAGCAACTCAGTGATCCGGTAGTGGGAAACGGTTTGGCCGATCATGGACGAGGGTGCGTGCCGGGCCGCAATCCGGCAAGGAAAGTGCCGAGCAATCTTAGGGCGAATCGAGGCCGCCGTCAATGCGAACGTGCAAGATGTAGCAGGTTCTGCGTTCTACAAAGAGGGGAGGGGCCATGACGACACTATTGGACGCGGTGCGAAACATCAAGCCTCCGCGGCTCACTTTCGTTGCTGCCTTAATGACTCTGCTGTTGGTGGGTTTCATTGCAATGGTCAATCTGGGCCGATCGCACCGGGCCGCGGACTTGAACAAGTCAATGCCACAAGGGGCCTTGGAGAATGGAGTCGCAGGCCGAGCGTATTCTCCAGCGCTAACGACGCCAAAGCTCTCCGCTTTCGTTCAGACCGCGGGGATCGCGGATTCGCAGATCATTGTGCCAAACGCCGGTCCTGACGCCGGAGCCGGGCGGAGGATCGTCCGCAATGCATCCATTGAGATGGTGGTACAGCATCCGGCCGAGATCGCGGACCGCATTACAGCCATCGCAGAAAAATTGGGTGGATATCTCGTGAGCGTTGATGGGGTTGGGCAAAACGCAACAACCGCGACCGTCACGGTTCGCATGCCTCTGGCGCACTTTGAAGACGCCCGAGAGGAGTTTCGCGAACTGGGAGTACGGATCGAAAACGAGAAGTTTGAAGCGCAGGATGTGACCGAGCAGTATATCGATCAGGACGCGAGCATTCGCAATCTTCAGGCGGAGGAATTTCAGTACCTGGAGATACTGAAGCGGGCCAACGACATAAACAGCATGATGCTGGTCGCTGGGAAACTCAGCCAGGTACGCGGGGAAATTGAGAAGAAGCAGGCCGAGTTCAACTCGTTATCGCACCAGACTGAGACGGTCGCAATCGCGATTTCCTTGAGGACCGAGCGCGAGCAGCAGTTCTTCGGGCTGAATTGGCGGCTGGGCGACGAGTTGAAGCAGGCGCTGCGTGATGGGTTGGAGAGTCGTGGCGAATTACACAACGGCAATGATGACGGTTCTTATTTTACCTTCCGGCCCTGGTGCTTTGGGTGGTAACAATCCTGGCGACAGTCGTCACCGGGAAGCGCGTCGTGTTATGGGTGGGACGCCGGTGGTTTGGTTGGAAGGCGGGCGAGGCTGCGGTACTGGGATGAGCGGCGAGCCGGTTAGACGTTCTCTCGGGGCTTATCGGGCTCTGTTTCCTCCTTCTCGCCGCGAAAGACCCGCGAGATGCCGCGAACGACACGTCGCATTGGCATCTCGCCTTTTGAGTCGGCGAAAAATATCTCCCCCGTCCGGCTTCCCCGGTAATACCAGCGCTTGAGCAGTGCGATGTGCTCCATCGTTTCCATAGCGGATTTCGCTTCAGTGGGCGCCAATGATTGGAGGGCATCCTGAACGCGCGCTTCCATCGACTGCGATTTTGCGCGGTCTGCGGGCTGGATGCTGAAAGTGATCGGTCCCGAGAGCTTCCCCAGATCGATGCGGAAGAATGCGACCGAACCCGCAAGCGTGGCTGGGTTGAATCATCAGCGCCGAGAGTCGATCGAGCCGGCGTGCAAGCTCCGGGAGCTGGCTGGCCACCGGTTTCAGCTTCTCCACCTTGGCGTGGATTGCCGCCGCTTCTTCGAACTTCAGGTCGGCAGAAGCCGCTTCGCGCTCGGCGGAGAATTCTCGCAGTAAAGATTCTCCTCCAGAGTCGAAATACGTTTGGACACGCTTTACTTCAACCGCGTATTCCTCGTCGCTGCAGCCCTTGAAACAAGGCGCGAGGCACATTTTCATCTCGGAATAGATGCAGCCGGGAAATGCGGGATCAGGATGCAGATCGTCGACGCAGCGGCGCATCTTGAAGAAGTCGAGCGAGTCATTCATGAACTTCTCTGCGGCAACGCGCGAGACGAATGGACCATAGTAGAGCGAATGTCCGTTCAGCCTGCCGAGCCGCGTTGTGATCGAGGCGCGTGGATATTCGTTCTCGAGATGTAGCTTCACGAAGGGCGCAAAGCGGAAGCGCAGCCGGTTCTGATATGTCTTGGGGAATTCTGACCGTAGAACGCGGTAAAGCAAGAAGCCGGACTCGAAATCCGATCCAGTGGCGGCATAGTCGATGGATCGAACCCGATCGCGGAGATTAAGCTTCTTCGTGCGCTCGGTGACGGGGCCGAGCAGTCGCCATAGACGGCGTCTGAGATTGGCCGTCTTACTGACGTAGGGCTCAGCCCTGGCATCGCCGCCGCGAAGGAGAAATACAGCCGGAGCTGAGGGAGCAGCCGCGAAGGCTTCGGCGTCCTGCTCGGGCTCGAATTCGATGTGCTCGGTCAGCACCTTTTGATTCTAGTGGGTATTCACCATAGAGGCACAGGTTCGCTGAACCGAATAGCCCGTTTATCTCCGAAAGAGCGGTTCTTTCGAGAGATATAAAATTACCGAAAATTGGCGCTGCGGAACTTCTGGCGGAAATCCGTGCCGTCGAGCGTGATGATCCGGCACATTTCGTGCAGCCGGGATCGCATGCGTTCTCCGATGCGGTCGCCGAGCGTCTCTCCGCGGCTGGCGGCGCGAGCCGGTGAGATCGACCCGCTAACTCCTGCGGCGGGCTGGTCGTCGAAATTCGTCGTGATGATCGTGGTCCGATTGTCGTTATAGCGCGTGTTCAAGATCAGGCTGACTGTGTCCCAAACCCATTCCGTCGGCTTTACGGCGCCGAGTTCGTCGAGCACCAGGACATCGGTCTCAAAGACAGGACGCAGCACGTCCAGTTCGGTTGTCTGTACGGTCGAGTTGTAGGAGTTTTGGATCTCCTTGAGCAACTCGCGGTAGTCATAAAAGAGGCAGGCAATCCCCCGGTTCAGGATCAGTTCCTTGAGGATTCCGACCGCTAAATGTGTCTTGCCGGTGCCGATCTTGCCGATGATCAGCAAGCCCTTGTCCCCCCGCGGATCGCACTTCTTTGCGAAATTCGACGCGATGAAGTGAGCTTCTGCCAAAGAAGGATTAGCGCCTGGAAAGTCCGTGTCGTAGTTCGTAAGTTCGCAATGCTCATAGCGCCGGGGAATGCGCGCCGCCGCCATGATGGTCTGCGCCCGGGCGCGCAATTGGCAGTCACAGCGCGTGACACGCCGATCGTTTGTGCTGCGGTTGGTGTTCGAGCCGGAAGGCACTGTCTTCCATCCGGTGCCTTCACAAAGCGGGCAAATGTCTGCAGGGGCCTTAATCACCTGAACGGTTCCTCTTCACAATTCGAATGAAGCAACGCCTGTTGTCTGGGTTGGTTTTGTCTCGCCGGCAGACGAATACGCCCGCTGCTCCATGAATTCTCTATTTCGACTTTGCACCCGAAAGGTGCTTTCGCGCAAGCCGGAATCCCTGACTCTCTGTGTACATCCTGTGAAGGACACGAGCGTCCTGTGGAGAGCGGAGGAAAACGTCGCGGTTGCGGACGCAAAGCCGCTCCGCTGGCTCCAATCCGGGACACGAAGGTGCAAAACAGGCTTCCCGCGCGGATTTTCACAGTTGACATTCGCCGTAGAGGGCGCACAATACGAGCGGTCAGGTTTCCCAACTCAGCCATAGCCAATTTTTCCTCCCGGTGTAGGCTGGGAACGAACGAGACCTGCGAGGAGAGACTATGAACAAGGCCGATCTGGTTGACAAGATCGCTGGCGCATGTGAAATGAGTAAAGCGCAGGCCACGACTGCTATTGATACCGCTGTCGACAGCATTACCTCTGCCCTCCGCAAAGGAGATCGCGTTGCGCTGATAGGCTTCGGCACATTCTCCGTTTCGGCGAGAAAAGCACGCAACGGCCGCAATCCACAAACCGGCGCCACCATCAAAATCGCCGCCCGCAAAGTCGCAAAGTTTACTCCTGGGGCCGAACTGAAGAAGGCTGTTAACAAAAAGTAGTTCGGGGCCGAGAAGATCACGAGAACGGCAGGGGGTCGGCCCTGCCGTTTTTTACTGCTCGCCAGTTACCGGCGATCTCGTAGAGGCGATCATCGATGTTTCGGCGAAACACCCTGCAAATCTCGCTTTTAGTTGGGCTGCTGGCGATTCTGGCTGTGCAAGAAGTGCAGCCATTGCCATTTGGCGCTTGGCGAAGGCTCTCAGATATTCCGGTAATCGCTCCACGCGGCAACGGATGGGAATCGGCGGGTACCTTCAATCCTGCAGTGCTTGAGCGCGCCGGGAAAATCATCATGCTGTATCGGGCGCAGGACAAGCAGGGCACTTCGCGTTTGGGCTACGCCGAAAGCGCAGACGGGATTCACTTCACGCGCCGGGACCAGCCCGTCCTGAGTCCATCCGAAGATTACGAAGAAGGCGGCGGAGTGGAAGACCCGCGCCTGGTTCGATTCGGGGACACCTATTACCTCACTTATACCGGCTACAACAAGAAAGATGCGCAACTGTGTTTGGCCACTTCCAAAGACCTGATTCACTGGGATCGAAAGGGCGTCATCATGCCGGCCTACGAGGGAAACTGGAATGTGAAGTGGACGAAGTCCGGAGCGATCGTTCCCGAGAAGATCAACGGAAAATACTGGATGTATTTTCTGGGCACCAGCGCCGACAACAAGGATCAGGCAGGGCTGGCATCGTCTCTTGATCTGCTTCACTGGACCGAGGCAACGCAGACGCCGGTACTTCCAGTGAGGCCGGGAAAATTCGACTCGCGTGTGGCGGAACCAGGGCCGCCTCCGATCGTTACACACGACGGAATCGTTCTGATTTACAACGGGGCCGATGATCAACTGGTGTATCGCACGGGGATCGCAATCTTTGACCGGAACGATCCTCGAAAGTTGCTGTGGAGGGGTGGCGAGCCCGTGTTTGCCCCTGAGAAAGAATGGGAAAAAGTCGGCCAAGTGCCCAACGTCGTTTTCGTAGAAGGGATGGTGCGGCAACGAAATCACTATCTCTTCTATTACGGCGGCGCTGATCAAAACGTGGGCGTAGTCGAAGCAAATGTACGGTAGAACTATGCTCGCCGCTTGACCCCTTGCCAAACTGACCCCTAACATCAACTGGGGCTCATGCGACTTCGACTTTCTTTTGCCGTGCGCGATTTTGTTGCGCGCACCCTCCTCTGCGGATCGTTACTTGTTCAAGCAACGACGCTGCCGGCACAGCAAGCCAAGAGTACCCCGGCACCACCCGCGCCAATCGCGGATTTTGTCGACATCGCAGAAAAAGCGGGGTTAACCGCCCAGAACATCTTCGGCGGAGTGGACACCAAGAAATACATCATCGAGACCACAGGCAACGGAGTCGCGATTTTCGACTACGACAACGATGGATGGCCTGACATCTTTCTGGTCAATGGCACAAGGCTTGAAGGATATCCAGCGGGACAAGGTCCGACGAATCGTCTCTACCACAACAATCACGACGGGACTTTTACGGATGTGACCGTGAAGGCGGGCCTCACCTCGACCGGCTGGGGACAGGGCGTCTGTGTCGGCGACTACGACAACGACGGCTGGGAAGATCTTTACATCACGTATTACGGCAAGAACCGGCTCTACCACAACGATCACGGCGTCTTCACGGAAGTTGCGGAGAAGACTGGCGTCGCAGGATCGGGGAAAGCCTGGGGCACCGGTTGTGCCTTTGTCGACTACGACCGCGACGGGCGCCTCGATTTGGTGGTCGCGAACTATGTGGATTTCGATCTCTCCACTGCGCCCGCGCCCGGCGAGCGGCCAACTTGCATTTGGAAAGGTGTTCCGGTCATGTGCGGTCCGCGGGGCCTCGCTGGAGCGAAGAACATCCTCTATCACAATCGCGGCGATGGAACCTTTGAAGACGCCACTACGAAAGCGCACTTCGATCGCACGGACGGCCACTACGCCTTCAGCGTCTCTACGCTCGACTTCGATGAAGACGGGTGGCCCGACATCTTCATCGCCTGCGATAGCACGCCCAGCATTCTCTATCGCAACAACCACGACGGAACGTTCACCGACGTAGCCGTTACGGCTGGCGCCGCTTTCAACGAAGACGGACGAGAACAGGCGGGCATGGGCTCGACTGTGGGCGATTATAACGGCGACGGCCATTTGGATATCTTCAAGACGAATTTCTCCGACGACACATCGACTCTGTACAAGAACATCGGCGACGGAACATTTACAGATGCCACCACGGCCGCCGGTTTGGGCCTCTACACGCAATACCTCGGCTGGGGAACAATGTTTCTTGACGCCGACAACGACGGATGGCCGGACTTGCTTCTCGTAAACGGCCATGTCTATCCCGAGGTCGACAGCCAGCATCTTGGGAGCAGCTACAAAGAGCCGCGCATTTTGTTCCATAACAACGGCGACGGAACGTTCAGCGACATTTCGGCGTCTGCCGGTTTGGGGATCACGACGCTGGCTTCGTCGCGCGGTCTGGCTATCGGTGATTTATGGAACGACGGAAAAATGTCAGCGGTGATCAACAACATGAATGCCGCGCCCAGCTTGCTGGTGAATCAGGTTCACGGAGCGAATCACTGGGTGGCGATTCATGCGGTCGGAACGAAGTCGAATCGCGATGGGATCGGCGCGCGGGTTCGTGTGAAAACGGCGGCGCGAATTCTTGTCGATGAAGTGCGCAGCGGATCGAGCTACATCTCGAACAACGACATGCGAGTTCACTTTGGCTTGGGGAGGGCCGATAAGATTGAGTGGGTGGAGATTCGTTGGCCCAGCGGTTTGACCGAGCGCTTCGCGAATCTGACCGTCGATCAAATTCACAAGCTCACGGAGGGAACTGGCGCGAGCATCGACACTGATGCGAAGAAATCGAAGTAGCGCTATTTCCCGGACGCAGGACTTTTCGCGAACTGCATGGTGCGAGTGATTCCTTCGCCTTCCTTCACATAGATCACCTGGTTCACCTTTACGTCTTTCAGCGTGTCGATTTGTCCGCTAGGCCAGCGCACTTCGAGCAGATCGATTTTCGCTGCTTTACCCAAGCCGAAATGAACGCGCAGATCGTTCTGCGAGAAATAGCCGCCACCGCTGCGCACCTCGTCGATCTGGCGGTGCGGCTTCGTTTCTCCCGGCACGGTTGTCACGCAAACGATTCGAGCGCCAATGCCGCTGCGGTTCGATTTCGTTCCGATCGTTCGAACTTTAATCCAGTTGTGATCGAGCTTTGAATCGCAGCGCAGCAGTTGCGGATAGTCGTTGACCGTGTTCACGACAATGTCGATATCGCCGTCATTGTCGAAATCTCCAAAGGCCGCGCCGCGTGAAGCGCTGGGTTCCGAAATCCCTGGTCCTGCCTGGAAGGAAATGTCGGCGAAATGTCCATTGCGCAAATTCTGATACAGCAACTTGCGTTGCGCATAGCCAGCCTCGGTCTTCAGTTGTTCGACTTCCGGATACACATGGCCATTGCAGATCAGGATGTCAGGCCAGCCATCGTTGTCCATATCGAAGAATCCGCAGCCCCAACCCAGGAATTGCGTGTGGGCGCCGAGGCCGGCTGTGAAGGTCGTGTCCTCGAAACTGGCTCCGCCTTGATTGCGGTAAAGCGACGGCGTGTCTCCTGCGAAATTAGTCTTTACGATGTCGAGATTGCCATCCAAGTCGTAGTCGGCGGCCGACACACCCATTCCCGCTTGTGGTTTGCCGTCGGGACTGAGCGCGCATCCCGCTTCGATGGCGATGTCTTCGAATTTTCCATTCTTCTTGTTTTGATACAGCGCGCTCGCCGTGGAATCGTCGGCCACATAAATATCCGGCCAGCCGTCGTTGTCGAAGTCGGCCGTCAACACGCCAAGGCCGTACGTCCCGTTCGCGCTGAGAATTCCTGATCCTTCGGAAACGTCAGTGAAAGTCCCGTCACCGTTGTTGTGATAGAGGATGTTCTTTCCACCTTGCAATCCGGGCGGCCCGCACGCGACCATCACGCTTTTGTAGAGACAAGGCCCCGATTCCGGCACGGGAGCGGTGGCCAGGTCCATATCGATGTAGTTCGCGACAAATAAATCGAGCTTCCCATCGCGATCGTAATCGACAAAAGCGCACCCGGTATTCCATCGTTTGCCGTTTCCCGCTACGCCGGACTTCTGGCTAACATCGGTGAACGTTCCGTCGCCGTTGTTGTGGTACAGAACGTTCTTTCCAAAGTAGGTGACGAAGAGATCGTCCCATCCGTCGTTGTCGTAGTCGCCGACGCAGCAACCCTGTCCCCAGCCGTAATGCGCGACGCCGGCTTTAAGGGTCACGTCGGTGAAGGTGCCGTCACGATTATTGCGAAACAGATGCGAAGTGGGCTCGCTGCCTGCGGGAAATCCTTCCAGACGCGTGCCATTTACCAAAAAGATGTCGAGCCATCCGTCGTTGTCATAATCGTAGAAAGCAACGCCGCAGCCGGTCGTCTCCAGTAAGTATTTATTCTTGTGCTGGCCGCCATAGATCGTTTTTGCGTTGAGCCCGGACTCGCGACCAATGTTGAGGAAGCTGACGCCTAGATCGGCGCCTTGAGCGGAAGCTTCTTTTTCGGCAGCCGGTTTCTGCTGCGCGCCTGCTCGAAGCCATCGAGGACGCGCCAGCTGCAGCACACTCTCAAGCGAGAGTACGAGCGCCGAACGGCTGAGTGATTTCAGAAAAACGCGGCGTGAAGGAAACAAGAGGTCGCTACCTGGCTCGCCCGGCTCGTGCTAACATTCGGCTCTTACCTCTTATATTCAGGGAACCGCGACTTTGCAAGCTCCAGCGGAGCCAAATTCCCGATCCACGAGAAGACTGCGATGAAGCCTTACCCTCCGGCCGGCCTGTGTCGTCGGTTCATGTTGCGACTTGCAGGCACCTGCGTCCTGGCAATTTCGTTGTGTGTTTCATCGGCGGCACAACAGACCAGCCAGACGCTGGAACTGACCCGAACGATTCGCACTTGGGAGTTCCTCCCAGTAGTTGGCACGCGAGCGGGATTATTCGGCAACGAAACCGGACGATTCGAAGCGTGGGTGTACCCGCTGAAAATCTTTCGTGGGTTCCATCTGACGTTTCATGTAGGCGATCGGGCCCTCCCGGCAGAGAGTCTGGCGCGCACTCTAACGGTCCGCCCTGAGTCGGCTTCGATTCTTTACGTTGGCGATTCTTTTCGTGTGCGCGAGACGCTTTGCGTACCCGTCAACGAAGCTGGAGCGGTCATTTTGTTGGACATCGAAACCGAGCAACCACTCGAAATCGAGGCTGCGTTCACTCCCGACTTTCAACTGGAGTGGCCGGCTGCCCTTGGAGGCACCTACGTTGATTGGAGCGAGAAGGAACACGCCTTCGTCTTCGGCGAAGAAGCTCGCAAATTCGGGGCTGTCGTCGGATCTCCGACCGCGGCGGATGCGCATTTGGCCTATGAAACCAACTACTCTTCGTCCGATGAAAACTCGCTGCGCCTGGGAGTGACGCAAAAAGGAAAAGACACGAAGGAGTTGGTGATTGCGGCTTCCGTCGCGGGAGTGGAGGACGCCATCAAGAACTATCGTCATCTGGCTGCTTCGTTTGCGGATGACGTCAGCGCTTCGCAGGATTACTACCGCGCATATCTCGACAAGACGGTCAGCCTCGAATTACCCGACCCAGCGCTGCAACAGGCCTACGATTGGGCACGAATCAGCACAATTCAAGGCTTCGTCAACAATCCCTACCTTGGCAGCGGACTCGTCGCCGGGTACCGCACTTCCGGCACCAGCCAGCGCCCCGGCTTCGCCTGGTTTTTCGGCCGCGACTCGCTGTGGACCTCTTTCGCGCTAAATGCGGAAGGGGATTACGCAACCACTCGCGCCGCGCTCGATTTCATCGGCAAATATCAGCGGGAAGATGGCAAAGTTCCCCATGAAATCTCGCAGAGCGCGAGCCTGGTTCCCTGGTTCAAGGATTATCCCTATCCCTACGTTTCTGCCGACGCGACGCCACTATTCATCATCGCGATGAATGATTATGCAGGCCAAAGCGGCGACGTCGCTTTCGCGCGGGAGAAGTGGGACAACCTGTGGCGCGCTTACCAGTTCCTGCGCTCGACTTACGATGCCTAGGGGTTCGCGCAGAATGCAGGCATCGGCCACGGCTGGGTTGAGGGTGGCCCGCTGCTTCCCGTTAAGAACGAGTATTACCAGGCAGGGCTTGGCGTCGAGGCAGTGCATGCTCTATCGAACCTTGCCAGGTTGATAGGCAAGGACGACGTCAGCAAGCAGCTGGCGGCAGAGTTTGACAAGAGTAGGTCTGCCTTGGACCAGGCGTTCTGGTCGCCAGAGACGAAAGCCTATGCCTTTGGCCTGAAACCGAACAACGAACGCGCGAATGAGGCGAGCGTGCTGACGACCGTGCCGATGTGGTTTGGATTATCCGATGCCGGCCACGGGAACGACAACATCACGCAACTTTCCGCCGAAGACCACCAAACCGATTGGGGGATGCGGATTATTTCGCGCCAGTCGAAGGTTTACGACGGCTCCGGTTATCACTACGGAGCAGTTTGGCCGTTGTTCACCGGCTGGGCGTCGGTTGCCGAATACCGCTACCATCGTGCTTTTCCGGCGTATTCCAACCTACGCTCGAATGCGTTGCTCGGCGTCGATGGCGCGCTGGGACACTTCACCGAGGTTCTTTCGGGAGACTACTACCAGTCGTTCGCCACGAGCTCTCCGCACCAGATTTGGTCTGCGGCGATGGTGGTGAGCCCGATCTTGCGCGGTTTGTTCGGCCTCGAGACCGATGCAGAGAAGCATCAGATTGCATTCGCACCGCATGTCCCCGCCGACTGGACTTCTTTCGCAATTCACAGCGTACGGGTTGGCGACGTCAGGGTTAACTTCCAATATCGCAAGACCGCGGAAAGTGTCGTGCTCGATGCTAAGCGCACCGGAACAGGTGATTGCTGGGTCGAATTCTCTCCGGCTTTCAGCCTGCGCACGGCAGTCGTAAGCGTTGAGATGAACGGTAGGCCAATTGCATTCAAGATGCTGCCGAATCAGAACGACCAGCATCTGTACGTGCGATTTCCTGTCTATGGCGGTCCGAACAGCATTGTCATTCGCACCAAGAATGATTTCGGACTGTCCTTGGCGAACGAACTACCTCCTCTCGGTAGCGCGAGCCACGGACTGCGTGTCCTTTCCGAATCGTGGAATGCCCCGCGGAATCGCTTGACTCTTGAGGTCTCTGGTCTGGCGGGGCATCTTTATGAGTTGGCAGTCTGGAATCCTGCTCAAGTGTCTTCGGTGGACGGAGGAACTCTTTCCAAGGCCGGAAAGCTGGAAGTCCAGATGCCGCAGGCGGCGACCGATTCCTACGTCCCGCAGAAAGTGATCCTTCATTTCGAGCATTGAGTCGGTGCGCGCGCCTCCGACCACTCGGGGATGCCCTGATCGACAAGCCAATCCTCGAAGGCGTTACACTGCCTCTACGTCTTGAGGACGGCGGCAAGAGATGCACGAACTGTCGATCGCGATGGGCATTGTAGAAGCCGCCATGGACGAGGCGCAGCGCCGAGGGGTTAGAGTGAGCGCCGTTCATCTCAGGCTCGGGGAACTCTCCGGCGTGGTGAGGGATGCGCTTCTGTTTTCGTACGAGGTCGCCTGTCAGGATACGCCGCTGGCCGGATCTCGACTGATTGTAGAGGACGTCCCGGTCATGGTGTTTTGCGCGCAGTGCCAGCAGAAGAGGGTTCTGACGTCGGTGCAGTCCTTCTGCTGCCCGGATTGCGGAACGCCGACTATGGATATACGACAGGGCAAGGAACTGGAAGTCTTCGCGTTGGAGGTAGAGGAATGAGCGAGCCGCGCCTGGTGGAAGTCCGCCGGAATGTCCTGAAACAGAATGACGTCATCGCGCGATCGCTGCGTGACGAATTTCGCGCCGCGGGAGTTTTTGTCGTGAGCCTGGTTTCCAGTCCGGGATCGGGGAAGACCACGTTTCTGGAGAAAACATTGACTCTGTCGCAGCCGCGATATCGTGTCGCCGCACTCGTCGGTGATCTGGCTACGGAGAACGATGCTCTGCGCCTCGCCCGTAGCAAGGCTCCCGTGAAGCAGATCACGACTGGAACGCTCTGCCATCTCGAAGCAGCGATGGTGCAGAACGCATTGCAGGACTGGGACCTGAATCAGTTGGATTTTCTATTTATCGAGAACGTGGGAAATCTGGTGTGCCCTTCATCGTATGATCTCGGAGAAAATCTTCGCCTCGTGCTGATGTCGGTCACCGAGGGGGAAGACAAACCTCTCAAGTATCCGACGATCTTCAACAGTTCGGACGTGGCCGTGATCACGAAGAATGAGTTGGCGGACGTTGTGGAATTCGACTGGGTCGCCGCGCGCAAGAGCATCGAATCCGTCCGCCCAGGAATGCAAATATTCCGCCTTTCCGCGAAGACTGGTGAGGGCATGAATGAATACTTGGAATTTCTCGCCGAGCGGTTGTCGGAACACAGAGCCGCCCTTCACGCCGAGTCCAAAGCCTAATTTCAGCCGGCCGGAACTTGCGCGAGCGCGTAGAGAGTGCGCGCGATGTAAGTGATCAGCAGCGCCATGACGCAAGCCATGACCAGAGGACGGTAACTGGTTTCCATCAGATCGGCGAGCACCCCCGAAACGAAAATGAAGAGAAACGGAATCGCTGCAAGGAGAAATCCTGCGCCTGCAACGTGCGGATGTGCCATCCCGAGCAGGATGAACAGGACCGCGACCAGCAGCGGTGCCGTATTGCCAAAATATCTTGTCCGCCGCCATAGCAGATAAGTCACCAACGCAACTGGGCATGCCAGCGCCAGCGCAGGGCAGGCGCGCCCCATCTGTACCGCAACTTGCTCATAGACTCCAAGCACCGTGAATCCGCGCCAGGTTGCTCCCCAAAACGTTGCGCCTCGCATGCTCTCGGCGAATGCATGTGCGCGGAAGAAATAAGTCGCGAATAGCAGTAAAAATCCAACCACGCACGCCGCTGCCCAGATCACGAGTCCCGCGCGCCTCCGCACCGGAGCGACATAGAGGAGAAATCCCAAAGCCATCGGCACAAGTATGATCAACGAAAATTGGGATCCGACCGCGATGGCAAGGGAGATTCCGAGGAGCACGATCCGCCGCCAGTTCCACAGCACAACTTCGCGTGGGGCGTACAACGTGTGCGCCACTGCGATGGCTGTGAAGATGGTTCCGAAAGCTCCCCACGCCGCAACGATCTCCGGCTCGGTGTGCCAAACAGCGCTGGCTTGAATCAGCGACGGTGAGAAACAGTAAAAAGTGAGCGCGACGAATCCGCCTGCATTGCCGCACAGGCGGCGTGCAACGTACCAGAGGGACGCCCCGAGAAAAATTCCGCAGGCGAGGAATGGAAGCCGCGGAAGCCATCGCCAGTACATAGCCGATTCCGCGGACAGATCGCGAGGCCAGATGAGCAGCGGCGCAGCAGAAACCAGATAGATCAGCGGCGAATGTTCGGTGTCGAATCCGTGATCATTGCTCTGGAACGGTTCTGGAATAGGATCGTCCGCAGGCTCTGTCAGAGGAGCGCCGGCCGTGCCTTTCCCATGCAACTGCTTCCACCCTTCGCCGATGCGGAGAGCCTCCCGGCTTTCCAGCCCGTCTGCCACGCCCAACTCCCGATGAACCAGCCAGAGTGCCTGTGCAAGAAAAGTGAGCAGCAGCAGTCCCGCAAGAAATTGCGGGCGGCCGAAGCGTTCGCGCGTGAAATATGGGCGCATAGGGTAGAGCCGAGTGTTTTACCATGTCGGAGGCTGTTGCGGGGAAAGTTCTGCGATGAGTGACCCTGAAAGGAACGAGCACGGCGAGCAAGCGGCGAATTCCGCTCCTCTTTCGCGAGGCCCGGATTTCAGCGCATCTATCCCCGTTTCGTACGCACGTACGGTCTTTCTTGGTCCCGATGGCTTGCGTCCAGGCTGGGGGTTTGCCTTTTATGTTGCGATGTTCCTCGGACTTCAACGGTTGGCAGTCGATCTGGCATGGTCTCGCGATTTCGGATACAGCAACCTTTGGTCGATTCTGCTCGAGGAATTCGGAAATCTCGTTGCGGCCGCAATTCCTGCAGCGATTCTGGCGAAGGTCGAGCACCGCGCATGGGGCACCTATGGACTGCCCGCAAAACGGGCCTTCGCACGTCTGTTCTGGATCGGCGCGATTTGGGGCTTTGCCGCGATCAGCCTTTTGATCATGACGATCTATAGCCTGCATGGATTCTCATTCGGTCACATCGTGCTGCACGGAGCGCGCCTCGCCCGGTTCGCGGGCTTCTGGGGATTGATGTTCCTGCTGGTGGGGTTCTTCGAAGAGTTCCTACTTCGCGGCTATTCGCAGTTCACGTTGGCGCGCGGTATCGGCTTCTGGCCTGCGGCGATTGTTTTGTCGTGTGCTTTCGGGCTGATTCACCTCCGCAATGGCGGAGAAGACTGGCCTGGCCTGCTCGCGGCAGGATTCATCGGCTTGTTTTTTTGCCTGACTCTCAAACGCACTCGGAATCTTTGGTTCGCTGTGGGATTTCATGCCGCCTGGGATTGGGGCGAGACGTTTTTCTATTCCGTCCCCGATAGCGGGACAGTTTCGCCCGGACACTTGCTCAGCTCTTCATTACGCGGACCACAATGGCTGAGTGGAGGTTCCGTCGGCCCTGAGGGCAGCATTCTCTGCTTCGTCGTGATCGCGCTGGTTTGGTTCCTGTTCGACAGACTCTACCCGAGCGTGGATCGTTCTTCCGCAACGGCGAATTAATGAAGTTGTTTCAGTTCGGGAGTTCTCCCGCTGCGAAAAAGAGCGCCTCGCCGCAATGCCTTCTCCCGGCACATCCTATACTGGAAGCATGCCCCCAGAAGCCGAGCTCCTGACTCCGTTGCGCCGCTACTGGGGCTACAGTTCTTTCCGCCCGCTGCAAGACCGGATCGTCAAGAGCCTGCTCGCCGGGCACGACACTTGCGTCGTCATGCCGACCGGCGGAGGCAAGTCGCTGTGCTACCAGCTCCCGGCTGTGATCTCCGGAAAAACTGTCGTCGTAATTTCTCCACTCATTGCGCTGATGCAGGATCAGGCGGCCCAACTCGCACAGATGGGAATTCCAGCGGCGGTTCTCAACAGCACGCTGAGCAACGAGGAGCAGAATCGCGTGACGCGTCATGCCCGCGAGGGAGCTTACCGGCTACTCTATCTATCTCCAGAACGGTTACAGCGTGGGGACACCTTGGGGTGGCTGCAGCAGGTTCCGATCGCTTTCTTCGCCATCGATGAGGCGCACTGCATCTCCGAGTGGGGACACGAATTCCGCCCTGAGTATCGCCAACTGAGCCGTTTGCGAGGCCAATTTCCGAACTGTCCGATCGCGGCATTCACGGCCAGCGCCACTCGCCATGTGCGGCACGACATTCTCGCGCAGCTCCAGCTGCAAAACCCAGACAAATACATCGCCAGCTTTCACCGGAATAACCTGCGATATCTGGTGCGTGAATGCGGCACGGCCGAACAAACGGCGCTCCTCGTGACCGCCTTGCGCAACTACAGCGAAGGCAACGTCATCGTCTATTCGCCCACGATCAACAAGGTGGAAGAGACGGTGGACTTTCTCGAGAACCACGATATTCCCGCCGTTCCGTACCACGCCAAAATGCAGAGCGAAGACCGGCGCCGCAATCAAGAACGCTGGATGTCCGACGAAGTGCGCGTCCTGGTAGGTACCATTGCGTTCGGCCTCGGCATCAATAAGGCCACAGTGCGGGCGGTGATTCATCTAGCGCTGCCAAAATCAGTGGAGCAGTTTTATCAGGAAGCCGGGCGCGCCGGACGGGATGGCAATCCGGCCGACTGCATTTTGCTGTGGCGTAAGCAGGACGCCGGCCTTCTCGGATACTTTGCGAATCAGATTCTCGACGCGGCCGAACGCGACCGGGCCTGGCAGCGATATCACGTCATTCGAGCCTTCGCCGAAGGGAATCAGTGCCGGCATCGCCAAATATGCACGCACTTTGGAGAGACTCCGAAGTGGGACTCCTGTGGATCATGTGACGTTTGCGGCAGCATGCCTGCGTGGCTGCAGCAAGCCACGGCCCCCGACGCTGTGCGGAAAGTCTTCAGCCTCCGGGATGCAAAAGAGACATCGGCGTCGGTGGCGTCGAGCGATGCGGAGTTGCGCGAATACCTTCGCGAGTGGAGGCGCGTAACGGCAAAGGAACAAGGCGTACCCGCATTTGTCGTCTTGCACGATACTTCACTTGACGAGATCTGCCGAATCCAGCCCTCCTCAATTGCTCAATTGATGACTGTCACCGGTATCGGAGAAAGAAAAGCGGATCTGTATGGGCAGAGAATTCTGGCCGCGCTGGTGCGATATCGAGATGGGGATCGCGCATCCGCCCGGCCGGAAAAGAAAACAGCACCCGCGTTGGAGACACTACAACTGCTGCGGGAGGGCAAGAGCCTTGAGGAGATTGCGAAGATTCGCGAGCGCCAGTTAGGAACGGTGGTCAGCGCCGTTACCGCGCTGGTGGAGGACGGCCACATCGAATTCCAAGCAGAATGGATCGATCGTAACAAGCAGGCCGTGATCGAAGCGGCTTGCGCACGAGTAGGTCTCGAGAAAGTGGAACGGCTGAAAACCCTGAAGGACGCTCTGCCGCCTGAGATCACGTATGACGAAATCCGGCTTGTGCTGGCCCATCTCCGCCGCGAGCAGGGTCGAAGCAAAAGCGAAATTCCCGCCTGACGCAGCAACGAAAATGATCAGACTTAGAACCTCAATTTCTGCGACTGCCTGCCCCCTCCTGTTATCATGTTTCCAACGCTGGCCTATCTGACCGTGGCAGCCCGGCTTTGTGCCGCCTGCTGTTTTCATCTCAAAATTCTGCCGGGTCCTACACCCGCTATAGGTGGACCATGGGGATTCATACTTCGCTGTCGGCGCGAATCTCGGGAAATTCTTTTCTCCGTTATCTCGTCGCGGTTATTTCGGCATTGGCCGCTTCGCTGGTTTGCAGTGGATTGCACCGTTTCGTGGGGAATGGCGGCTGCTATGTGCTGCTGCTTCTGGCAGTTGCTTTTTCTTCGTGGTATTGCGGTGTCGGGCCATCCGTTGCGGTAGTTTTCGTCGGCATCTTCGGCTCGACGTTCGGCTTCATTCCCAGGATTCACGCTTTTGCTGTTCCAGGCAATGCAGAGTGGATCGGCATGGCGATGTTTGCTGCTGTCTTCTGCTCTCGTGGTGTTGATGGGAGAAGCTCGTCGCCGCCAAAACAAGGTGCTGATCGAGGAGCAAAGCGCTCTCGAACAAAAGGTGGCGGAGCGCACTGCGGATCTCGATACTTTGAATCATAACCTGCGGGAACTGTCGGCGCGGCTGATGCAATTGCAGGATGACGAGCGGCGCCGCATTGCCCGCGAACTCCACGACAGCGTCGGACAGACTCTGGCCGCCCTGGCCATGAATCTTTCGCTGGTACGAACCGATGTGGAACGGCTTGCCCGGACGGCCGCTACGCTGAACGATAGCGAGAGCCTGGTCCGCGAGATGAGCACCGAGGTGCGAACGATTTCTCATCTGCTTCATCCCCCTCTGCTCGACGAGGCGGGTCTGTCGTCAGCCATCCGCTGGTACGTCGATGGATTTGCGCAACGCAGCCGGATCAAGGTCGAGTTGGATTTGCCGGAGGATCTCAAGCGCCTGCCTGGCGAGATGGAAACGGCAATCTTCAGGGTTGTTCAGGAATGCCTCACCAACATTCACCGGCATTCCGGAAGCTCGGTCGCAAAGATTCGTCTGCGCCAGCGCAACGATCAGGTTCTCGTCGCGATCGAAGACAGGGGCAGAGGCATTCCTTTAACGAAACAAGAAGAAATGGCGTCCACAGGAACACCCGGGGTTGGGATTCGCGGAATGCGCGAGCGGCTCCGGCAGCTCGGCGGGAGCTTGGACATGAAATCCGGCATCCATGGGACTACGGTGACGGTGCAGTTGCCGGTTGGAGAAAAGTCAGTCGCAAAAGCCGTCCCTGTCGCGGGGCCTGCTGCGGCCTAGAATCATCGATGGCTAAGCAGTAGCCAAGGCCGCTGCGGCATCTCGTCCTGAGCGCACGCAATCTGGCACGCCGATGCCTCGATATCCGTTTCCCGCGAGACCCAGTCCCGGTAATTTCTGTCGCAGGCGTTCAATGCGTTCCAGGCGGTCGAGATGTCCCACTCCGTACTGCGCCATCGCGGACTTCCACTTGTACACGCGCGCGAAAAGCGGTTCGGCACGCAGCCCGAGAATCTGCTGCAGTTCATTGCGAACGATACCGACGATCTGATCGTCTGCGAGCGGCCAAATATTTTCGGCAGTCGATCCGGCGAAAAAGCATCGGAGCAAGGCGCGGTCTTCAGGCGCGCGGTGAGGAAATTTGTTGTGAACGAAAGTTGCCGCGAGCAATCGCTTGCCCTCACTTCGCGGAACGAGGAATCCGAAGCCCGGCGGAAGCGATTGACGAACCTTGCGATCGTAGCCCAAGCCCACCGTGATTGAAGAGCTGTACTGGATCGATGCGAGCTCACCGGAAAGATCGGCGCTGGCGATGCGAAGTACCGTTGGCCGCCGCGGGCGCTGGAAGCGCAACGATGACGCGATCAAACTGATCGGAGCTCATTCCGGCAGAGACAACCCAACCGCCGGCCTCTGGCTGAATGGCCTGCACGGAGGTATTCAACAGCAAGGACCCGCGAGTGAGTTGCGACGCAACACCTTCCGCGAGATGCTGCATTCCGCTTTTCAGCGACGTAAAGAGCGATGGAGGGTTCTTGTGCGGTCCCGAAGACGTCTTCTTACGCGCGGCGAGCATCGCGCGTCCAAGACTGCCGTGAGTGCGCTCCATCTCTGCAAAGCGCGGCAGCACAGCGCGGACGCTGAGGCTGGCCGCTTCTCCGCCGTAGACGCCGGAAAGCAATGGATCGGCCAGACGGTCGACCATCTCGCTTCCGTAATGGCGCTCCACGAACGCCGCCACCGACTCATCGTGATCCACTGCGCGTGGCGGATGAAACAATTCTTGCGTCATCCGCAGCTTGGTCTTCCAGGAAAACAGCGAGGAAAAGCCTGTCGGTAAAATCTTCGTGGGGACCATGAACATCAGGCCGTCGGGCATCTCAACCAGCCGCCCGTGAGTCAGAATGTAGGTCTTGCGGTCTGCATCATTCGAGCCAATCAGTTGGTTGCCGAGGCCGATCGATCGGCACAAATCGGCAGCCCACGGCTTCTCAGTGACAAACGAGTCGGGTCCGGCCTCGACGATGCAGTTTTCGATATTGTCAGTGCGAAGCACCCCGCCCAGGCGGGACGAGGATTCGTAGAGGACGTACTCAAGATCGGCTCCGGAGCGCTGTTGCTGCTCGCACTCATAAGCGGCCGCGAGTCCAGAAATACCGCCGCCGATGATGGCGACACGAGTCATCAGTCGCGGCTTCCAGTGCCCGCTCCCGCATATTCCTGTACGAATCGGGCGAGATGTTTTACGTTATCGACCGGCGTTTCCGGCAGAATGCCGTGGCCGAGATTAAATATGTGACCTGGCCGCCCGGCGGCGAGACGGAGGATGTCTTCCGCTCGCGCTTTCAATTCCTTCCAGTCGGCAAACAGCAGCACTGGATCGAGATTTCCCTGGACTGCCGATTTGTGTTCAAGGCGGCTCCAGCCTTCATCGAGCGGAATGCGCCAGTCGAGCCCGATCACATCTGCTCCCGTTTCCTTCATTGCAGGCAGAAGAGTCGCGCTGTCCGTCCCAAAATAAATAACGGGCACGCCCGTCTTCTGCAACTGCTTCACCATGCCGGTCACATGCGGAAGAACATAGCGGCGGTAGTCTTCCACGCTGAGGCATCCAACCCAACTATCGAAGATCTGGATCGCGTCGGCGCCCGCGCGAACTTGCTCCGCCGAATACGCGGTGGTCACGGCAACCAGTTTGCTCATCAGAGCGTCCCAATCTTTTGGATGGTTGTACATCATCTTCTTGGCGTGGACGTAGTTGCGCGACCCCCCGCCTTCGATCATGTAACTGGCGAGGGTAAAAGGGGCACCGCAGAATCCGATGACGGGGACGCGATCGGCGAAGTGCTTTGCAACCAGGGCGACCGCTTCGGAGACATATCCGAGTTCAGCCGCGCGATCGGTGCGAAGGTTGGCGATGTCTTCCTTGCTGCGGACGGGCTTCTCGATTACCGGGCCTTCGCCCGCGGAGAAATGGAACGGCAGGCCCATGACTTCGAGCGGAAGTAACAGATCGGCAAAGATGATGGCCGCATCCACGCCCAGAAATTCCGCAGCGGTAATCGTAACCTCTGCCGCCAATGCAGGTTTCTTGCAGATTTCGAGTAGAGAATGCTCTTTGCGGACTGCCCGATACTCCGCCATGTAGCGTCCCGCCTGCCGCATGAACCAGACAGGGGTGTGATCGACCGGTTGGGACTTGCAGGCGCGCACAAAGCTGGAGTTAGGAGCAGACATGAATCTTCGAATGTAGCATTTTTGGCGGGGATGTGCTGTGTTTGCGATCACCCAAAACTTCCGGGTGACTCGAGAAATCGAAGAGCTGGCCAGTATCATGGAGATATGCAGGAAGCAGGGCCATCATGAATCAAGGTGCAATCGTAAAGGAAAATATTGAGTTGAATGTAGCGGGCTCGACGCCGATGGGCGCGTATGTGGCGCGGCCTTCGAGCGCCGGACCACATCCGGGGCTGATCGTTTTTCAGGAGGCATTCGGTGTCAACTCGCACATCCGCAATGTGACCGAACGGTTCGCCGCCGCAGGATATGTCGCGGTTGCTCCAGAATTGTTTCATCGCACTGCGCCGCGAGGATTTGCGGGCGATTACAAGGACTTTCCGTCGGTAACGCCCCATATTCAGGCTCTGAAAAATGAGCTGGCCGAGGCTGACATTCGGGCGACCTACGAGTGGCTGCATTCGAGTCCGCATGTGAACCCTGATCGAATCTCATGCGTCGGATTCTGCATGGGTGGGCGCATGTCATTTCTCGCAAACGCGATCGTTCCGATGAAGGCCGCGGTCTCCTTCTATGGAGGAGGAATCGCTCCCGGATTGCTCGATCGAGCCGCCAATCTGCATGGACCGGCGTTGCTCATTTGGGGTGGACTCGACGCGCACATCACGCCAGACCACAGGAAAGCAATCATCGAAGCCTTACGCACGGCACAAAAAACCTATGTAAATGTCGAATTCTCGAACGCGAATCACGCGTTCTTCTGTGATGAACGTGCGGCATACGAGCCGACTGCGGCGCGCCAGGCGTGGGCCTTGACGCTGGAGTTTCTGCGCTCGTGAAAACCGTCGCGACGGTCGCCGTGGCGTCCTTTCTTGTGCTCTTCGCATCGGGATGGCAGACCTCCGTCTCGACCAAGGGAGCAGCGACGCCGACCTTCTACAAAGATGTTTTGCCGATTTTGCAGGACCGCTGTCAGAGTTGTCACCGCACGGGAGAAGTAGCGCCCATGCCGCTCGTGACGTACGAGCAGGCTCGTCCATGGGCGGGAGCGATGGCGCACGCAGTCGAGACGAAGATGATGCCGCCGTGGTTCGCTGATCCACGATTCGGGCATTTTGCGAATGATGTTTCCCTGACCGACCAACAGATCGCGACAATCTCCGCTTGGGCCACATCCAGAACTCCTTCGGGAGACGCGCACGATGCTCCGCCACCGAGGAAGTGGGCGGAGGACTGGAATATCGCGCAACCGGATCTCGTGGTTAAGATGCCGGTGCCTGTGCCACTCCCTGCGCAGGGACAGATTGAATATACGTATGAGATTGTGCCCACGCACTTTACCGAAGACCGTTGGGTGCGGATGTCGGAATTTCGGCCGGGAAGTCCCGCGCACGTCCACCACGCGGTGGTTTACATTCGTCCGCCAGACTCTCAGTGGCTACGACACGCACCGGTTGGGCAGCCTTTTACCGCTTCCACCCTGAGCGACCCCGCAGAGCAGCGCGAGGCCCACGAGACCACCAGCGACCTGCTGCTGGTTTATGCGCCAGGCAGCTCGCCCGATCAGTGGCCGGACGGCATGGCGAAATTCGTTCCCGCCGGTTCGGACCTGGTGTTTCAGATGCATTACACAACGAATGGCACTGCAGACACGGATCAGACCAGCATCGGATTAGTCTTTGCGAAAGCCCCGCCTGCGCAGCGCGTGATCACTTTGCAGCTGAATAATCATGCGTTGATTATTCCGCCAGGTGCTGACGATTTTCGCGTGGAGGTGCAGGGCACGTTGCCTCACGATGCGACTCTACTGAGCCTGTTTCCTCACATGCATTTGCGAGGCAAACGATTCGAGTATGACATCGTCCACGATGACGGCAGCATTGAAGTCTTGCTGCGAGTCAATTATCACTTTCACTGGCAACTCAGTTACAAGCTGGCCGAGCCTCGCCTGCTGAAGGCAGGCACGAAACTGCGTGCGATCGCCTGGTACGACAATTCAAAGAACAATCCGCATAACCCCGATCCCACTAGGACCGTCACTTGGGGAGATCAAACCACCGACGAAATGATGGTTGGCTTCTTCGATGTTGCCGTTCCCGCAGCGATGGATAAATGGCAATTCTTCGACCGGAAAAGCCATGCGATCACGCCGCAGACCGATCGTTGATTCACAGTGTGGTTCCTCCCGGACGGCTTGCGGCCATTGGCCGAACTCTGTAACACTTGCATGGGTTAACCCGGATTGAGCGCTATTTCCACACCCATAATCTCTGAACACTCCAGTGGCTTGCCGCCCAGGTTGCGGATCGCCTCCTATTGGGCGCTCGCTGTCGTATTTGCGGCCGTGTACTTCGGCTCGATGTTCTCTCCCGCGCTGCTCGACGACGCCGACAGTTCCCACGCCGAAGCCGCACGCGAGATGTTCGTGAGCGGTGATTACGTCACCCTGCATATCAACGGAGTGCGCTATCTGGAGAAAGCCCCGCTGCCTTACTGGCTAGTCGCGATCTGCTATCACCTGTTTGGGGTGAACGAATTTGCCACGCGCCTGCCGATGGTGTTGTCGGTGCTATTTCTGGGAGTGCTTGCTCTTGTGTGGGCAGGACGCGCATTCGGAGAGCGTGCTGGGATTTATGCGGCTATGTTTGTGTATACCTCCGCGGGCGTTTTCCTGTTTACGCGCGTTCTGATTCCGGACGTCCTGCTCAGCCTGCTGATCGCGGCATCGCTGTATTTCTTCCTGGCTGCGCTCGAGCCCGCGGGCGGTGCCTGGCGCTGGTATGCCGGATACGCGTGTATGGCGTTCGGCGTGTTGACGAAGGGCTTGATCGCTCTGGCTTTTCCGGGCGGCGCGGCGTTTCTATATCTTGCCATCACCGGAGACTGGCGGCGCTGGCGCGAGTTCCGGCTGGCCTCAGGTCTGGTTCTATTTCTGTTGATCGCGGTACCTTGGCACATTCTGGCCGGCTTGCGGAATACGGGAGGCCAGGGAGGCCACGGATTCTTCTGGTTCTATTTCGTCAACGAACACTTTCTGCGCTTCCTGGGAAAGCGCTATCCCCGCGATTACAACAAACTGCCTTGGGCACTCTATTGGTCGCTCCATCTCGTCTGGCTGTTTCCATGGAGCCTTTATCTGCCCGCCGCGGTCCGGACCATCATTGATGTTCGTAAATCGAACCGGCCCCAAGATTTTGCAAGGCGGACTCGATTGCTCTGTTGGATATTAGCCGGGCTGATCCTGATCTTCTTTGCGATCTCCACCAACCAGGAGTACTACACATTCCCCGCATATCTGCCGCTGTTGATCCTGCTCGCTGAAGGGATTGACCGCTGTGAGTGGAGTGATTGCAACGCAGGCGTACGCAAGGGATGGCTCAGAGCCTCAGCGGGGACTCTGGCGGTCATCGGACTAGTGGCAGGTATTGTTCTGCTGACCATGTTGTGGAAGTCTCGCAATCTGCCATTCGAGCCCGACATCGGCAATGTACTGGCGAAGCATGACATGAGCGAAGACACACTCTCAACTTCGCATATGCTGGACCTGAGCTATGCCTCGTTTGCCGCCCTGCGTCTGCCGGCGCTTCTCGCGGCGGTCGCGCTGCTCGTGGCACCGATGGGGTCGTTTCTTCTGCGAATCCGGCGGCGCCACTATTCCGCGACCTGGATTCTTGCCGCGGGTATGGCTGTGTTCCTGGTAGCCGCCCATATCGCGCTGGGACGATTCGGTCCGTATCTATCGTCGAAAGATTTGGCGCAGCAGATCGCGGCGAGGGCGCATCCAGAAGACCGTGTCATGATTTACGGAGACCAGGCTTTCGGTTCATCTCTGCTCTTTTATTTGCAGCGACCCGTTGAACTGGTCGAAGGACGCACCACTTCGATGTGGTTCGGTTCTACATTTCCCGATGCGCCAAAGATTTATCTCACCGACGCAGATTTACAGCGGGATTGGGCGTCAAAGGAGCGCGTCTTCCTCTTCGTTCCACCCCATTTGAAAGCGAAAGTGGATTCGCTATTGCCGGATCGGGTGGTCGTTGCCGAGGTTTCGGGGAAATACGTGTACAGCAACCATCCTTGAGCATCTGCTCTGGTAAACTTTCATTCTTTCGTGAGAGGCAATAAATGATGAACCGGAAAGTGATGCTCGTGATGTCCGCCGCCTTTGTGATTGCGGCGGCAGGATGCTTTGTCAGCGCGCTGAAGGCGCAGCCCAGGCCGACTCGTACGCAAGGCGCGCAGGCGATGGGTCCGGCAGGGCCCAAGAAAGCCGAGGAGCAGTTCAAGAACATCCAGGTGCTGAAGGGCATACCTGCGGACCAGCTGATTCCGACCATGCAGTTCATCACTGCCTCACTGGGAGTTGAGTGCGATTTCTGCCATGTACAGGGCTCGTTCGAGAAGGATGACAAGAAGCCCAAGCAAACTGCGCGGAAGATGATGGAGATGATGATCGCCATCAACGCGGACAATTTCGATTCGCATCGGGTGGTCACTTGCTATTCCTGCCACCGCGGCAGCGAGCATCCGGTTGCGATACCGGTGGTGATGACGGAAGAGCCGAAGGAGATGGCCGGCCTCCCGCGCAAGTCAGAGGATGACGCGAAAGAGAACAACAAAGAGAATGCCGGACCCTCCGCGGATCAGTTGCTCGACAAGTATCTCCAGGCCTCGGGAGGCGCGGCTGCCATCGACAAGATCACGAGCCGTGTCATGAAAGGCACGATCGACTTCGGCGGAAAGTCGCTGCCCATCGACATCTATGCGAAGGACCCGGGCGAGCGCATTTCTTTGACGCACATGCCTGACGGTGACAACGTTACGGCGTTCAATGGGCGCGAGGGCTGGCTGGGGGCTCCGGGACGTCCATTGCGCGAAATGCACGGCAGCGATCTGGACGGCGCCGCCATTGACGCTGATCTTCATCTGGCCTCGCATCTCAAGCAGATGTTTACCGAAATGCGAGTGCGGGAAACTGAGAAAATCGGAGATCAGGAGACCTATTTGGTGATCGGACAGCGGGCGGGAAAGCCGCCGATCAATCTCTACTTCGACGAGCAATCCGGATTGCTCGTGCGCATGGTGCGCTATGGCGAAACGGCGCTGGGCTGGCTTCCCACCCAGATTGACTTTGCTGACTACCGCGACGCCAACGGAGTGAAAATCCCCTACCGCTGGACTCTCGCGAGGCCGAGTGGGCGGTTTACGATACAGGTCAGCGAACTCAAGCAAAACGTTCCGGTGGATGATGCCAAGTTCGTAAAGCCTGCTGCGCCGCCCGAACCACCCAAGCCGCCCGCGAAGTAAACGCCGCGATATTCTGCCAGGCACGCCGGCCGTTGCTTTCGCGATTTCGCTGGCCCGAATGCGGCTTGAGCTAAGGCCGTGGTCGGGGATTCTTTTCATCGTGGCTGGGCTCTGCGTGTGGGACCGCTGCCTCAGCTTCGATCTTTACTTCGACCTCCGCTCCCTCTTTCAGCTTCACCTTGTGTCCCTCGGCATCGGTGAGGCGGTTGGGAACGCGGATCTCGCGATAAAGATGATCCGCACCTTCAATTCCGATCTGAGCTTTTTCGGGCTCACCGGAACTGGGATGTGGATCGATAACCTTCTCGACTCTTCCTGGAAGCGTAGTACTTGCCTTGGCTTTTTCAGACGACACAAGTCCCTCCCCTGTCATCCCGAGCACACCGTTGTGCTGAATTGCGCCGACTGCCCCGCAGCGCAGAGCAATTGTCTCCGTATTTTCATGTATCTGCTATCGGTGAAACCCTGTAGGAAGCGAGCCCCTTCCGATGTCCCTGGGTACCAGAAGGCCGTCCAAAAGTGGATCGCGAAGGCAAACAGTGGTTCTTCAATAACAAAACCTGATAGCCACGATAAATAGTTTCGATTTCCGGCGATCCGTCGCGAACGTTACATTGAGTCGTCGTTCCAATTCGCGCAGTTCGCGGGTTTCGCAATTGCCTAAGATCCGACGATTGTGGGTACTCGCGGCATCCTGAGGTTGGTTGATCTCACACTGGGATTACGATTCCCAGAAGAGGAAGAAGTGCAAGGCCTGGATCTCTCGCAGCATGGCGAAGAGGGTTACTATGAGGGGAAGCGTTGGCTGATGCTTTCCCGATCGCCTGAGCCGGGTTCGTTGGCGACGCCGTGAATAAAGCAAAACAGGACTTGCAAATATCATGACGAAGATCGAAGCGGTGATTCAAAACTCCAAGCTGGAAGCGGTCAAAACTGCGCTGCAGGAAATCGGCGTTGAGGGCATGACTGTGCTCGAAGTCAGAGGCCATGGCCGTCAAAAGGGCCACACCGAGGTCTACCGCGGGCGCGAGTACAGCGTCGACCTGATTCCCAAGACGAAGATTGAAATGGTGCTCGCCGACGCTATGGTCGAGAAGGCGGTGCAGGCCGTCCTCGGCGCCGCTCGTACGGGAAAGATCGGGGACGGCAAGATTTTTCTGTCCCGTGTCGATGAAGCGATCCGCATCCGGAACGACGAGCGCGGCGAAGGGGCGCTATAAATGCGCGGGCGGATTGGTTGAGACAGCTGGGCGCTGGGCTATGCAACGGTCATCACTGGGACGCGGCTTTAAAGCATCTGACAGGCAGGGTTGATCTGCCTACCCTGAGTGGCAGTCAGGGGAATGAATCACTTTCATGATGGCGGCGTCCTCATTGATCGGCGAACTGCGGGGTTCCATCAACGACGAATCGACCCGCATTCAGCGTGAGTTCGAAGCGACGGGTGACGGTAGGGCTGCCGTCGCACAGCGCACGCGCCTGATTGAAGACATCCTTACACGTCTGTGGCGCGACATTGTTTCTTCAGACGAAGACAAACCTGCCAATTTTTCGTTAGTCGCTACCGGTGGCTTCGGCCGCGGCTGGCTCTTCCCTTACTCCGACATCGATATCCTCTTTCTGTTCGGCGACCGCGATGCCGAGCAAGCTTTCAAAGACCCGGTGCGGCGCTTCTCGCAGGAACTTTGGGATCTGCGGCTGAAGCTGAGTCCCGCGTCGCGTACTTTGGCAGAATGCGATCGTTTCGACGCAAATAATACCGAGTTCACCATTTCGCTGCTCGATTGCCGTTATCTTGCCGGGGATCGTGATTTGTTCCGGAAGCTGCACGACAAAGTGATCCCCAAAGTCGTTATGCGCGAATCGAAGGCGCTGCTTCAGGGATTGGCCGAGGTCACGCGCGAGCGTCACGCGAAGCATGGGATGACCCTCTACCATCTCGAGCCCAACCTGAAGGAGGCGCCGGGCGGTCTTCGCGACTGCAATGTTGCCAACTGGCTTGCACTGATTTCGGCCATGGATAAGCTCCGCGATTGGCCCGATGCCAGTTCTTTGCGTGCTCCCGTCCGAAAACAGTTGGAATCTGCGCTGGATTTTCTGATGTCGGCACGGTGCTTCCTGCACTTCCGTCACGGACGCGATGACAACACGCTTAGCTGGGAAGCTCAGGATGAGGCAGCTATCCGCAAGATCGGAGCCGCCGATGCCGAAGACCTGTCCGCCGCCGACTGGATGCGAATCTATTTCGGTCACGCCCGCGCCGTGCAGCGTACGGTGACCCAGTTGCTCGAAGAGATTCCCGAAGCGTGGTCAGCGCTGTACCGGCAGGTACAGAGCTGGCGTTCGCGGCTTACGACGGCGGATTTTTCCGTCGTTGACGGCTTGATCTTCCTGCAACAACCCTCGGCGCTCCAGGATCCCGAAGTATTGCTTCGCCTGTTTCACTTCATGGCGCATCACGGCCTGAAATTGAGCGCGACGACGGAGTACCGCATTGAGCAGGCTCTTCCGGCGCTGGCTTCGACACCTCCTCGTGGCGCGGAACTGTGGCTCTATTTGCAAGAGACTTTACTCCAGCCTCATGCGGCCGATGCGCTGCGAGCCATGCATTCCCTTCGCCTCCTGACGCTGTTGCTGCCAGAGTTGAAGCTGATTGACTCGCTGGTCGTGCGCGATTTCTATCACCGCTTCACCGTCGATGAGCATTCTTTTCTCGCGATCGAGAGCCTGCATCGGCTCAAGGCATCGCAGTCAGAGTGGGACAAGCGTTATGCGGAACTGCTCGGCGAACTGGAAGATCCCGAGGTGCTCTATCTGAGTCTGCTGCTGCACGACACCGGGAAAGGCGTGCCCAACGGCAATCACGTCGAAGCCAGTCTTGAAGTGGCCAA
Source organism: uncultured Acidobacteriota bacterium (assembly GCA_963700225.1). Lineage (GTDB taxonomy): Bacteria > Acidobacteriota > Terriglobia > Terriglobales > Acidobacteriaceae > Sulfotelmatobacter. The sequence goes on along the minus strand of CAVOWU010000002.1, from coordinate 568,985 downwards.
CCGGGCCATGGACCGTTTAGATGTCGATCCCAAAGAACGCGCTGATGTGCTATTCCTGATCGCGAACCATCTGGAGCTGTCGGCTGCGCTCCGCCGCGACATTTTTGATCCGGCTACGGTCGCTGCGTTTGCCGAGAAGATCGGAACTCCAGAGCGGCTCAAAATGCTTTGCTTGCTGACTTATGCCGATATCAAGGCCGTCAATCCGGAAGCGCTCACGCCCTGGAAAGCTGAAAACGTCTGGCAACTTTACATCGCCGCCGAAAACTATCTCAACCGCAGTGCCGACCAGCGCGTCCACGCCGATGTGAATGACGAAAAGCTGGCTCGGCTCCGTTCGCTGGCGCCCGTCACCGGCAGCAAGTTCAAAGCGTTCTTGGAAGGCTTTCCCCAGCGCTACCTGCTCGTGCATACCGCCGAAGAAGTCATGCGGCACATGCAGATGGCCGACGAATTAGGAAATGATCCAGTGCAGGTCGAGTTGAAGCGCGGCCGCCATTGGTATGAACTGACTCTGGTAACCAGAGATCGCCCGGCTCTCTTCGCTAAACTCGCCGGAGTGCTGGCCGCTTGGGGTATGAACATCGTCAAAGCGAATGCGTTCTCCAACCAGGCCGGCACTGTCGTGGATACGCTCTCTTTCACCGACCGCTTTCGCACGCTCGAGCTGAATCTTTCCGAGTGGGATCGCTTCCGTCGCAGCGTGGCCAGCGTGCTGATCGGCGAGGCCGATCTCGACAAGATGCTGCGCGACCGCCAACGCTCGGAGAAGGGCGCAATCGCGAAAGTTAAAGTGGAAACGAAAATTGAATTTGACGATTCTTCTTCAACGACGAGCACCCTGGTGCAGGTAATCGCCCAGGATCGTCCGCGCCTGTTGCACAGGATTGCGTCGTGCCTGTCCGATCAGAAGTGCAACATTGAGATCGCCCTGATCGACACCGAAGGTCAGATGGCGATTGATACGTTCTATCTAACTTCTGGCGGAGAGAAGCTCAAAGCCGATCATCAGAAACAGGTAGGCAAGATCCTGGTCGACGAACTGCGCGCGGAATAAGCTGCTGTCGAGCAGCTCCCGATTCTCGTCAATCGAACTTTCGATGGTTTGCTATTTCGCCGAAAACTTGAAAACCGTCTTCTCGTGGAATTTCTCGCCGGGCTTCAGGATCGCGTTCGGGAAGTCCGGATGATTCGGCGAATCTGGAAAGTGCTGCGTCTCCAGGCACAATCCGTAGCGCCGTTTGTAGACGTGCCCTTCTTTTCCCGTGACTGTCCCGTCGAGGAAATTCCCCGTGTAGAACTGAACGCCGGGTTGAGTCGTCGACACTTCCAACACGCGCCCTGTAGTCGGTTCGTAGACGCGGGCCGCGAGCGTCAGCCCGGCGCCCTTGCGGTTGATCACGAAATTGTGGTCGTAGCCATGGCCGAGCGTCAGTTGCTCGTAGTTATCCTCGATGCGCGATCCAATCTTCGTAGAGGCCGTGAAATCAAAGGGCGTGCCTTTTACCGGACGTAGTTCGCCGGTAGGGATCAGGTTCTTGTCGACCGGAGTAAAGCGATCCGCATTGATCATGATTTCGTGATCGAGAATGTCTCCATTGCCTTCGCCCTTGAGATTGAAATAGCTATGCTGGCTGAAGTTGACCGGAGTGGCCTTGTCGGTCGTTGCTTCATAATCGAGGATCAGTTCGTTGGCATCGGTCAGCGTATACGTGACTTTGACTTTCAAATTTCCGGGGAATCCTTCTTCACCGTCTTTGCTCAAGTACGTGAATGCGACACCGGTCGCGCCCTTCAACGGTTCAGCATCCCAAACGACTTTGTCGAACGTTCGAGTTGTGCCGCCGTGCAGCGTATTCGGCCCATCGTTCTTCGGCAGCGTATAGGTTTTCCCATCCAGCGTGAATGTTCCGTTGGCGATGCGATTGGCGTAGCGGCCAACGATGGCGCCAAGATACGGCGGGTTCGGAATGTAGCCTTCCATTGTGTCGTGTCCAAGCACGACATCGGCAAGCTGACCTTTGCGGTCGGGAACTCGAATCGACAGGATGATGCCGCCATAGTTCATGGCATGAACTTCAACGCCGTGAGAATTAGTAAGCGTGTACAAGTTGACGGGCCTCCCGTCCCGCGTGCCGAAGGGTTTCTGCTGCACTCCGGATGCATGTTTGGACGAGTCGGCCAGCGCGAGGTGCGATCCACCGATTGTGAAAACGAGAACGATCACGAATGCGGGTACGAAGCGTCTTGGCATCATGGCGAAAAGTGTACTACGGAAGAGCCGGTTTGTGATGCCAACCCTCGACATGTCCTCCGGTCAAACCGGCATTAGCTTCGAGCTGTGCGTGACAACTCGGGCACAGCGAACTCTCTCGAAGGTCGATCCACTCGACCGCGTGAGACGAAGCCATGACGCAGCGATAGTCCTGACAATGGCGAAGATCGAGCGTGTGCCCGAGTTCGTGGACCGATTCTTTCAGCAGCCGCCGATTCAATAGATCGTCGTTGCGATCCAACCCGTAGAACTCCTGGCGCAGGCGAAACGCAGACACCACGGCACATGGTCCTCCGATCTGCGCCTCTCCGAATACATATTTCAAAATCGGAATGTAAAGGTCGACGTCGGCGATAGCGAGAAATCGCCAGTCTGTTGGCCGGACAAGATTTTGCATTCGTCGTATCAGTTCGGAGGAATGGAACTGCTGTCGTTCCGGGTGATAGACGGGAGTGGGATCGAGATCAAACGGCACGATATCGCATTGGACCGGGAGGTGGCGTGGAATCTCGTCGCGTAAGCGCTCAAGGAGCGAAATCTCTGTCGAGCCGATCCGGAGCAGGTGAACTACGTTCATAGAGTCCCGCTTCCGACGATCTAGTTCCTGCTTCCGGCCGTAGCGCGGCTCCAGCCGTAGCGCTTCAGTTTGTGATGAAGCGTCACCCGATCGATGTCGAGGACGTCGGCAGCTCGGCTCTGGTTGCCGCTGCATTCCTCCAATACCTGCAGGATATGCGCACGCTCGATTTCGTCCAGGCTCTTGCCGGCGCCCGACACTGTTTGCGACTGCTTGAAGATGAAGTCCTGTTCGCGAAGTTCAGGCTCCTGCGCCACGACCATAGCCCTCTCCACCGCATTCTCGAGTTCCCGGACATTCCCCATCCACGGCTGTTGCTGCAATTGCTGGACCGCCGCCGGAGCGATGCGCGTAATGTGCTTGTTCATCGCGAGAGCGAACTTTCGGACGAAGTGCTCGACTAGCAGTGGAATGTCTTCCCGCCGCTCGCGCAACGGAGGCAGTTCAATGTGGAAAACATTCAGACGATAGAAGAGGTCTGGACGGAACGTCCCTTCTTCGATCATCATCTCAAGATTCTTGTTGGTGGCGGCAACGCAGCGGAAGTCGACTTTGATGACCTGGTTGCCCCCAACGCGCGTGATCTCCCGTTCCTGTAGCACGCGTAGCAGATCGGTCTGCGTTTTCAGGCTGATGTCGCCGATTTCGTCCAGAAACACCGTGCCGCCTTCGGCGATCTCGAACTTGCCTTTCTTGCGATACTGCGCTCCGGTGAACGCTCCTTTTTCGTGCCCGAACAATTCGCTCTCCAGAAGCGTTTCAGTTAGAGCGCCGCAGTGAATGGCGACCAGAGGATGAAAGCGCCGCATGCTGGCGGCATGAATCGCCCGCACGACGAGTTCCTTGCCGGTTCCACTCTCGCCTGTGATTAGTACGTTCGCGTCGGTCGGTCCGACAGTCTCGATCGCTTCGCAGACTTTGCGCATCGCCGGACTATTTCCAATCAACTCCCCCGGCCGCGTAGCCTCCGCCACCGTTTCGCGCAGCCGGACATTCTCTTTCTCTGCCCGATGGTGAGCCAGGGCCTTCTTCACCAGGTGCGCGATCTCATCCGGATCCAGCGGCTTGCTCACGTAGTCATAAGCGCCGTTCTTCAAAGCTGTGACCGCAGTTTCAACAGAAGCGTAACCCGTCATCATGATCACGATCAGATCGGGATCCAGTTCGTGGAGCCGCCGTTGTAATTCGATGCCGTCGGTGCCGCGCATCTTAATGTCGAGCAGTGCCAGATCCCACTTGTTCTCAGCCATGCGGGTGAGGGCATCGCTGGCGCTTTCCGCGGTGCCGATTTCGTACCCTTCTTCGCGGAACCATTTTCCGAGAGAATCGCGGACGCTCAGTTCATCGTCGACGATCAGCAACTTGCCTTGTGTTTCCACGTTTCATCCCCTCCCGCTGCCCGCGGCAGCGATTTCGTTGGCCCGGAAAGCGTCGTTCGGTTTGACATTTCCCTCCCAAGGCAAAGTCAGCGGTGAACGTGGTGCCGCGGCCAACCTCGGATTCCACTTCGATGCTTCCATGATGGCGTTCCAGAATGCTTTGGCTGATGGCAAGACCGAGCCCGACTCCTCGTCCTGTCTCCTTCGTCGTGAGGAACGGCTCGAAAATTCGAGGCAGAATCTCTGCCGGAATCCCGGCGCCATCGTCCCGAACCACGACCCGTACTGTGCCGTCCTCGCTGCTGGAGTGCGTTATGAGCCACAAATTCCCGCCTTGCGGCATCGCGTCGACGGCGTTCATCATCAGCGCCAGCAGAACCTGCTCGATCTGCGCTCCGTCGCAATGAACCGGAGGCAGATCCGGATCGAGTTGCTGCTTGAACTTGAACTCCCCCAAGGTCGAACTGATGCTGAACCAGGCGCAGTGCGCGGTCGATCACCTGGTTTAAGTCTGTCGGCTGCAGATTCATGGGCGTCGTTCGGGAGAAGGTGAGCAGGTTCTTCACGAGGTCTCCGCATCGGCGGCTCTCGGAAGCGATCAGATCAAGAGATTCGCAAATTTCACCCCGGCGACTCTTGCCTCCGTCGTCGTGCTCAACCCACTTCCGCAGCAATTTTGCGTAGGTCAGGATGCCCGAAAGAGGGTTGTTAATTTCGTGCGCCAGCACGGCGGCCATCTTTCCAATCGATGCCATCTTTTCGGTGTGCAGCGCGTGCTCGTGTGCCCGCTTGAGTTCGCGCGTTTTTTGCTCGACGCGTTGTTCCAGAGTCCGAGTCCAGAGAACATTCTCGTTGTGTTCCTTTGCCAGTTCATGACTCATCCCGTTGAATGAGCTGGCTAGTTCGCCGATCTCGTCCTTCGAGCGAACTTCAATCTGATAGCCAAGGTCGCCGGCGGCGAGATGCTCCGTGCCCTGCTGCAACGCCTTTACCGGACGGCCCACGACCTGCCACACCACGAACCAGCTCAGCACCGCGATCAGCAGCAGCGCGCAGGCGGTGTAACCGATCATGCGACGGCTGCTCTCGGCAAGTTGTACATCTGCCTTTGCGAGGGATAAGTTTGTGTCGAGAACACCGAGGATTTGCTGCTCAGCCGGATGAGCATGACACGCGGCATTGGAGCAGGCAGGTTGATTTTCAATCGGAGTGATGATGCCCAGCACGCGGGTTCCCAGGCTGTTGCGGTAAATGCGGAAACGATCAGGACGATTCACTCGCGCCAGAGGCTGCGACTGCGAATGGCAGGCGTAGCAGGCTTCCGCAGTCTTATCGACAACGTGATTCTGCTCTGTCGCGTCCGTCGTGTACGTGATCCGCCCTTCCTGGTCGAAGATCCGGATTTTCTCCATGCCCGGCTCAGCAGCCATCGTTTGAATCGAGCGGTAAAGCCCCTCGCGGTCGTTTCGCAGCATGTAGTCCGTGGTGCCATGCTTGACTACGTCGCTGATGCGCTCGGCGCTGAGCAGCGTGTTCTGCTCCAGATGCTGCCGGTGCAGCCGCACATTGAGATATCCGAGCAGCCCAAAGATCAGGACCATCGCGCCAAGCAAGAGAATGTTGAGCTTGGCGCTGAGCCTGCGCGTCAGTCGTAGCCATCCGCCGCGCTTGGGCTCAGTCTCCCGCATGTTCCAGCACCGGCGAGCCGACTGGATCGTCAGATTCGGACTCTTGCAACTGCTCTGCGCTGACTTCTTCCCGCGGAAAAATCGGCAGATACTTCACCGCAAGTCCAAACAAAGCGAAGCCGATCGCGATGATCATTCCGGTGACCGCGAGTTCTGTCCATTTGGGGAAGTAGCGAACGCCGGTGGACCCTTCGAAGCCCGTGATGCTTACGTTCATTCGGTTCGTGATGAAGCCGAGCACAACCAGGACGGCCGCGAAGTAAAGACCGTTCGGGCTCGATCGCACTCGCCGTTGCACGAGCAACAGCAACGGCAAAATGATCGCCAGAGATATCTCAAGCCAGAACAGATACGTCTCATATCCTGGATGAAACGCCAGTTTGAGCGCTCCGCGGTTCGCCAGGTCCTCGATCCGCAAAATGCCATACACGCCGAGCACGACCACGAGAACGCGGCCAAGTTCCTGCAGCACGGGCAACTCCAGATGCACTCCGAAGTGCTTGGAACTCATCGACGACTCGAAAATCGTCATCGCCAAACCCACAGCGATCGCCGACAGAAAGAAGAACACCGGCAGTAACGGGCTATACCAGAACGGGTGCAGCTTCTCGGGAACGATCAAGTACAACGTGCCGAGGGAAGATTGATGGAGTGTCGACAGGATCACGCCAAGAATGACCAGCGGAATGAGAATCCTGCGCACAAATTTCAACGGTTTTTCCAGCTTGAAATGTTCGAGCACGATCGGCGAGAACTCGAGCGCGAGGACCGTGGTGTACAGCATTACGCAATACGCCACTTCAAACATCACCGAGTGCGGATTCCGCATGATCAGCGGGTGCCATATGTTGTAAGGCTTGCCGAGGTCGTACATCAGCGCCGCGCACACCAGGATGTAGCCGAGAAACGCGGTGAGAATGGTCGGCCGGATGATCGAATGCAGCCGCTTGATATTGAGAATGTGTACCGCCGCTGTAAGCGTGAATCCGCCAGCCGCGAGCATGACGCCACAAAGGACGTCGAAGCTGATCCAGATGCCCCAGGGGAATTGATCCGAGAGGTGAGTCGAAGCGCCGAGACCCTGCGTGAACCGTATCAACGTGGCGTAGAGGCCGCCAGCCATCAAGAGAAGGAAGACCAGTTTCCAGAAAGTGAGACGAAACTCCGGTTTGCGGCCCATTATCGATTGCCCCCGTTCTTCTTGGTGGACTCAGCTTTGCGGGCTTCCGCAAGCGCTACTTCCTCGCGGCGATGCGTGATCCACCAGACGCCGCCCAGCACCATTCCGCCCAACGGAACGAAATCCGGGATGTGCGATAACACGCGATACGTCAACATCGGCATCGGATCTTTGGAAACATCGGTGCGATAGCCGAACGTTTCAAACGGAACCGCGGAGAGCAGCAGCACAGACGTGCCGCCCACTTCCTCGAGTCCATAAACGTGATCGACGTATTTGCCCGGGTTGTCGTGGATGCGCTGCCGGGCCTCGGCGATCAGGTCGTCGCGCTCGCCGAACTTCGTCGCGCCCGTGGGGCAGATCTCCGCGCACGCCGTCTGCTTTCCCTGCGACACGCGGTCGGGGCACATGACGCACTTTTGTACCTTGGGAAACAACTTTCCCCATTCGTATTTGGGGACGCTAAACGGGCAAGCCACCATGCAATAGCGGCACCCCATGCACTTCGCTGGGTCGTAAGTGACCGGCCCTAATGCGGTCTTCTTGAGCGCGCCGACCGGACAGACTGAAGCGCACGAAGGATCCTCGCAGTTCATGCAGAGCCGTCGCATGAATTTATCGCCTCTCGTGAGCACGCAAGTTAACTTGTGCGCGGACTGATATTCCTCGCCGGCGATCGAATCGTCGTAAGAGAGTCCATTTTGCGTGGCGCACGCCTGCTCACACTGCTTGCAGCCGATGCAGACCGTCGAATCGTATAAGAGTGCTTTGCTCATTAAATGTTTCTCCAGACGCCGCGCTACGAGCAGACGTAGCCATCCGGAACGTCCTTTCGATCGACGCCTGAGCTGAATGAGGAAAGAGGAGCGATTACCGGCGTAACCGTGGACGGGAATCGGACCGGATACAAGCTGCTTAACTCCTCAGAGCAGAGGCTGTCGCGAAAATCAGCAGCTTCAGACAGTTACGATTCTCATCAATTGGGAAGCACTCAGCCGTGACCCGTGTCACCGTTGCGAGTGATGGCGGTCAACAGCCTTTCGCAACAGCCGGTAGAGGCTTACACCAGTTGTATTTCGCATCAGAACGCTGATGTCGATCGCATCACCCGGTAGATCGACCGCAACTCATTGAGGACGCGCTGTTTCGACCGGTGAAACGCTTCTGTAACGCGTGAAACACCTTTTGCCCTGTTGCGATTTCTATCGAATCAGGTGATGTCTTCCTCCGCACTTAATCCTTTGATGAGAACGTCTCATTCCCGCTATCCCCCTTACACCAAAGGAGATACAGGAGTCCCCGCGAACGGCTGAGCTTCTTTTGCGCATTTGGTCTGACGATTGCCTTTAGCAATAGTGCGAGTGACCAGAAAGTTGAAGAGGCACTCCGGGCGAGGTGGGTTATGACAGTCATCATGGTATTGCTGACGTTCGCAATCTTCTTACTCATTGATTACGTGCGCGGTCAGAAACTGGCGAAGCAACCGGTAATGCAAGCCACTCGGCACGAAGCCGCCTCCCGCTTAGTTCCGGCGATGGTCGCCGGCTTCGAGGTTCCAGAGAACGTGCGCTATCATGCCGGACACACCTGGGCTCTCAGCGAGAGTCGTGAGATGGTCCGTGTGGGCATGGACGATTTCGCGTCCAAGCTCATCGGAAAGATCGAGAACATCGCCCTGCCGCAGCGAGGCCGCTGGGTTCGCCAGGGCCAGAAGATTTGGACGATCTTCCGCGATGGCAAATCCGTGGATATGGTTTCTCCAATCGAAGGCACCATTACGGACGTCAATGAAGCCGTCGCGAAAAATCCCGAGCTCGCGCGCAAGGATCCCTACGGCGAAGGCTGGCTCGTGACCGTGCAAGCTCCCGACTCCAAGATCAACTTCCGCAACCTGCTCGGCGGCACGCTCGCGCGCCTATGGACAGAATCGGCTGCTCTGCAGCTTCGCAACAAAATGCCGATGTTGGCTGGAGCGCTCGCCCAAGACGGCGGAGTAGCGGTTGATGATCTCACCGCGCACATGCCCGGCGAGGACTGGGCCACCATCACAAAAGAATTCTTCCTGTCCTGACTAACGGTTGGAGTGAGGACGAAACCTCGCTTGTCCATTTGGCCGCCCGGGATTCTCTCCGGGCGGCCTTTTAGATTTCGGAGGGAATCAACTACTCGGAGAGGACTTGCTCGGACACAGGGCGCGAGAATGAACGAAGAATCGATGTGCCAATGACGACGGCAGAACTGAGCAGGATGACGCGCAAGTACTGGGCTGCAGGAATCGACGCGTCTCCGAAAATGGTCCGCAGCAAACCGAAGGTCGCGCTGCCGGTGCACAGAGCGAAGTAAAGTCGCTCGCGTGAGCATCGGGAATTGGTCACCAGCCACGCCAGAACGGAAGCAACGATCACGTAAATTGCGATCAGGACGAGATCGCCAGCTGGGACCAAACCGTGAAGGATTCCAAACTTCCGAGCGATGAAGCCGTGCACAGCTACTCCGAGAAATATAACGGAATGAATCAGGGCAATCAGCGCGCGCTTGCGGTTGTTCAGAATCCCAAAATCGTTCATAACCTGATGATCGAGTCTCGCAGACGCGCCCGATTTCAGGTGTGACTGCTTTTACCTAAACTTGTGATTGCAATCACAAAATGGGCAACCGTTCATCTGGAAACCCTCGACTCCCAGTGGTACTCTTGCGGGCCATGACGCACAGAATGTTGCTTTCGATGCTGCTCTCCAGCTCTCTGCTTCTCGTACCCAGCGCCGGTTCGCAGGCAGCGCCTGCTTCTCCGCATCCGATCGTCCTGCATGCGGCTCGGCTGCTCGATGTAAAGACGGGAAAGACGATGAAGCCTGGAGAGCTCTTAGTTCAGGGAGAGCGGATTATTGAAGTCGGGACTTCCGTAAAGCATCCGGCTGGAGCCGAGATCATCGATCTTGGCAATCGCACCCTGCTTCCCGGCCTGATTGATGCGCACGTTCATCTTTTCCTCCATCCCGGCGCTGAAGATCTCCAGACGGTCCAGGAGTCCGTTCCACAGCGCACTATCACAGCCACGCTCGCCGCGCGTGACGACCTGATGGCAGGATTCACCGCCGAACGGGATATGGGGACCGAAGGGGCTGGCTCCGCCGACACGGCCGTCCGCAATGCCATCGATGCGGGATTGATTCCCGGGCCGCGCCTGCGGATCAGCGGAAACGCAATCAATATTCTCGGCGGCCACGAAGACGCCATCGGATACAACCCCGAGCAGCGCGTTCTTCCCAACGCAAACTATGCCAACAATACGGACGAGTTGATTGCCGTGATGCGCCAGCAGTTCAAAGAAGGCGCGGATTTCATCAAGATTTACGAGACTGGAGCAGACTCCGTGAAAGATGGAGCGCTCTCAACTCCCTATCAATACACTGAAGCGCAACTGGAAGCGGCTGTTAAAGAGGCCGCGCGCCTCGGCAAGCATGTCGCGGTTCACGCCACCGGAGAACCAGGAACTCTCTATGCCGCGCAAGCGGGCGTTGTTTCGATCGATCATGCGGATCAGTTGAGCGATGAAACGATGCGCCTGATGAAGGAAAAACAAATCTTCGCAGTACCAACCTTCACCATATTCGAATACTTCGCCGAGCACGCTGCCACGCCCGAGCAGAGCACGCACGAGCATCAAATCCTCGATCTGAAAGTGCAGCAATTCAAGAAGCAAATTGCGGCTGCTGTTCCGATGGCGGTGGGGTCGGACGTCGGACCATTTCCCCATGGCACCCAAGCCCGCGAGTTGGTCTTGATGGTGAAATACGGCATGTCCCCGCTCGCTGTGCTGCAGGCGGACTTGCTGAACGGATCGAAACTGCTCGGCTGGAACGGGCAGATTGGTTCCCTCGAACCCGGCTATTTGGCGGATGTAATCGCAGTCTCAGGCGATCCGCTCGAGGACATTTCCGTCCTTGAAAACGTCGGCTTCGTCATGAAGGGCGGAGCCGTTTATAAGAAATGAGAAAGCCCGGCGCAGCGGAGAAAACCACAGGCACGGACCTGCAAAGTTATGCACAATTCGCGGGCGGTGTTGCGGGGATCAATGCGTAACCACTGATTTATGAGCACTTTGCCGGGATTCTAATCTTCGGTTCGTGGACGCCAGATTGCCCTTCCCTAAGTGCCCGACAAAAGCCGGCACTTATGACACTCGGATCAATTTCTAAGGCACTTCGATTTGGCGCCCTGGTTCTCCTGGCAAGCGGGATTCTCTCTCACTCGTCGTTCGCGCAGGGGCCACTCCCGGATGCGCCTACTCCATCGGTAGAACCTGCAGCTGCTCCCGTCGTCTTGACACCTGCGCACACCGAAGGCGAGCACCGGTTCTGGGACCGCCAAAATCAAGTGCTCTTTGTCGCGACGGCCGCTTTGAACGGCGCTGACTTCGCCGTCACTCGCGCGAACCTGCAGAACGGCGGGCAGGAATTAAATCCTGTAGTCCGTATGTTTGGACGTTCCACTCCAGGCCTGGCAATGAACTTCGTCGGAGAAACCGCGGGCGTCATCGGCATCAGCTATTTCTTTCATAAGACCGGTCATCACCAGCTGGAGCGCGCCGTCTCCGTGGTTAATCTTGGAGGCTCGGCTTTCGCTGTGGCCTACGGGCTCGCTCACCGCTAGACTGCTTCCGCGCATCCGCCAACATCGCCCCGCCGTCTCGCTGCCGTTTGGCGAAGCCTCGCCAAACTCCCGTCTTCGCTTTCAGCAAGTCGAGTAGCTTGCTAATATTACTGTTCTACTGCGCTAACTCTACAGCGCGATGCTCGGAGCTCACACGCCATGAAAATCGCCAACGATGTTACGGAACTGATCGGACATACGCCCCTCGTGCGGTTGAACAAAGTGACGAAAGGTTGCGTCGCCGAGGTCGTGGCCAAGCTCGAGAGTCAGAACCCACTGGCCAGCGTGAAAGACCGCATTGGAGTGAGCATGATTCTTGAGGCGGAGCGCGCCGGGAAAATCCAGCCGGGGAAAACCGTGCTGGTTGAGCCTACGAGCGGCAACACCGGCATCGGCTTGGCCTTCGTAGCCGCGGTGAAAGGCTACAAGCTGATTCTGACCATGCCCGAGACTATGAGCTTGGAGCGGCGCGTACTGCTGCTCGCGTTCGGCGCAGAGATCGTTCTGACTCCCGGCCCGCGCGGCATGACGGGCGCCATCCTGAAGGCGAAAGAAATTCTCGCCAGCAATCCCAACGGCTACATGCTCCAGCAGTTCGATAACCCCGCCAATCCGAAAATTCACTTTGAGACCACCGGCCCCGAAATCTGGAACGATACCGATGGACGCGTCGACATTCTGATCTCCGGCGTAGGCACGGGCGGCACGATAACCGGCATCTGCCAATACATCAAGCCGAAGAAGCCGTCGTTCAAAGCTGTAGCCGTGGAACCGGCCGACAGTCCGGTTCTTTCCGGGGGCAAGCCATCTCCGCACAAGATTCAGGGGATTGGCGCCGGATTTGTTCCTAGCATCCTCCGCCGCGATTACATCGACGAAGTTATTACCGTCACGAATGATGAAGCGATCGCCATGGCGCGCCGGCTTCCTCTCGAAGAAGGATTGTTCGTCGGCATCTCTTCAGGAGCCGCGGTGGTTGCGGCGCTGAACGTCGCGCGACGGGCGGAAAATGCAGGCAAGCTGGTCGTCGTGATCTTGCCTTCCTTTGGCGAGCGCTACCTCAGCAGTATCCTGTTCCAGGAGTTGCGGGAGAAGGCTCTGCAGATTCCCACGGCCGAACTTCCGGCTTGATCGAATTCCATGCCGCACTTGTTCTCGCTAATTCGCGAAGATGTGGCTAACGTGATGGAGCACGATCCTGCGGCGAAGTCTCGCCTGGAAGTATTTCTCTGCTATGCCGGACTTCACGCCGTCTGGGCCTACCGCATCAATCATTGGCTCTGGAATCATCGCCTCTTCCTGCCGAGCCGGTGGCTTTCTCAGGTCGCGCGATTGCTGACAGGTATCGAAATTCATCCCGGAGCAAAAATCGGACGCCGGTTATTCATCGATCACGGCATGGGTGTCGTCATTGGTGAAACCACAATCGTCGGCGACGACATCACTCTGTATCAGGGAGTCACTCTGGGAGGCACCGGCAAAGAGCACGGCAAGCGCCATCCCACGATCGAAGACAGCGTGGTCGTCGGTGGCGGCGCGAAAATTCTCGGCAACATCACTGTCGGAAAAAATTCGCGTATCGGCGCCGGCTCGGTTGTTCTGCGAAATGTTCCCGATAATTCGACCGTGGTAGGAGTGCCCGGCCACATCATTTTCCGCGAGGGCAAGCGCGTCGTGATCACCGATCCCAAGCAGATCAACGATCCTCTGTCCGAAGCTCTCGCCGCAGTCGCTGCCGAAGTGCACAGGCTGCGCGAGCGAGTCCAGCAACTGGAGGGACCGGGAACGACGGGCGAGCCGCTTCCCGCCTCTCTTCAGAGAATCATGGAAGACGTCGATTACCAGATCTGAGCAAGCCTACGTTCGATTGGGAGGTGCGGGGACTGCGTCGCGAGTCATCGTGCCATCGAGCATTCGCCAGATGCCAAGTGGATTCCCGTTCTTCAACTCATCGGGAAGAGCGCTGTCCGGAAATCCCTGGTAGCAAACTGGCCGCGCAAAGCGGAAGATGGCTTGGCTCCCAACAGAAGTCGATCGCCCGTCGCTGGTAGCAGGATATGGTCCCCCGTGAACCATCGCGTGCGTCACTTCGACCCCGGTCGGGAAACCGTTGAACAGCAGCCTTCCCACTTTGCGCTCAAGAATTCCGACCAGGTCGGCGAACTCCTTCAGATCTTCGTCAGTTCCGTGGATCGTCGCCGTAAGATGCCCTTCGAGCGATCGCGCGATGGCCAGAATTTCTTCGCGGCTGGAATGATGGACGAGCAATGTGGTCGGTCCGAAAATCTCGTCATCAAAATCGGATTTCAGAAAAGATGCCGCGTCGGTCTCAAACAACGCCGAGTTCGCGGTGAATCCGACGCTCGCTCGCGAACCTTCCGCGAGCAATTTCGCCGCAGGCGCGGCCTTGCGGTTTGAGACCGCCGATTCGTAGGAAGACGAAATCCCTCGCGTCAGCAGATGAAACGAAGGAGACGAAGTTACCAGTTCGCTCAGCTTTCGGGCGAATGCGGCCGCGTCCCCGCCTCGTGGCACAAAGACCATCCCAGGCTTGGTACAGAATTGGCCTCCGCCCAGCGTGAACGACGAATGCAATCCCGCGGCGAGCGTCTCGCGTCTTTCTCGCAGAGCGGCCGGAAGAATGAACACCGGATTCGTGCTGCCCATTTCTGCGAAGAAGGGAATTGGCTCATGACGCGCTGCCGCCAGATCCATCAAAGCTCGCCCTGCTCGGTGCGATCCGGTAAAGCCTCCAGCCTTGATGAGCGGATGCTTCACGAGTTCGCAGCCAACCCGCGTGCCTGCATCGAACAGAAGGGAAAACACTCCTTCCGGCAAACCGCACTCGCGAGCACTCGCCTGGATCGCGCGTCCCACCAACTCGCTTGTTCCCGGATGGGCGGGATGCGCCTTCACAATCACCGGATTTCCCGCAGCCAGCGCGGATGCGGTATCTCCTCCCGCAACTGAGAATGCCAACGGAAAATTACTGGCGCCAAAGACGACGACCGGTCCCAGCGGCCGCAGCATCGAACGAATATCGGGTTTGGGAAGAGGCTTGCGTTCGGGATCGGCCCGGTCGATGCGCGCGTTAACCCACGATCCCTCTTCCGCAACTTGCGCAAATAGCCGAAGCTGTCCGCAGGTGCGCGCCGTTTCCGATTGCAGGCGCCCCGGTGGCAGCGCCGTTTCTTTTCCAGCACGCTCGATCACCTCCGATGCGATCGCTTCGATATTCGCCGCGATCTTGAGCAAGAACGCGCCTCGTTCGCGTCCCGAAATTCTTCGGAATGCGTCGAACGCTTCGTCCGCGAGACGAGCAGCCGTTTCAACTTCTTCTGCGCTCGCGGACGTGAATCCCGGCTGCAAGTCCAGGCCGGTAGTCGGATCGACCGCGTAGAAGACGTCGCTGGTCTCCGCGCCTTCGCGGAACCCGATCAGCGACCGGCCAGACATCTCTATTTTCGAAGCCTGCATTTATCGTCCGATCGGCAACGCATGGCTGAGGATCGCCTGAGGCCGGCATTGCAATGCGTCGCGGATGATTTTTCTGTTCTGTTCAAGTTCGTGCGCCCGTCAATTCCAGGCGCGGCGGGCGCACCCGCGCATTCCCGATTCCAGCTTCGGCCTGCACCAGCTTGATGAGCTGAACGAAATTTGGAACCGTGTCCATGCGCAACAAGGGCAAAAACCACCGATACAGATCAAACACCTTCTCGCCCTTGATGCCGCGGTTGAACAGTTCTACCGACTCGCGTGGCAGGGCATTCGCCAAGCCTGCGATCCATCCAGTCGCCCCAACTCGGACGGCCTCAAGCACGGCGTCGTCCACACCGACGCAAATCTCCAGCCGGTGGTGTAAAAGCGCGCGGATCGCCGACACTCGGCGGACATCGGCGCTCGACTCCTTCACGGCCTTGAGATTCTCATACTCGCCGGCCAGTTCGCGAATTTGCTCCGGAAGAAAATCGGTTCCGTAGGCGATGGGATTGTTGTAAAGCATGCAAGGAAGAGTCGTCGCCGTAAACACGGCTGCCACGTGCGCCTTCATCTCGCGCCAGTTTCCCTGGTAAACGTACGGAGGCAGCACCATCAGTCCGTCGCAGCCCGAGTCTGCGGCCATTTTCGCGAGAGCCACAGCCTCGGCAGTCGAAAGCGCGGAAATCGCTCCGACGATCAGTCCGCGGCCATGAACGGCTTTGGCGCAAGTGCGCAGAATCTCCCGTTTCTCCTCGAACGACAGAGTCGCGCCTTCGCCCAGCGATCCCAGCGCAACGACACCGGTACAGCCGTTCTCCAATAACCATTGGCAATGTTTGGTGACGAAGCCGTGGTCAACGCTAAGATCTTCGTTGAAGCAAGTTGTGATGGCGGGCATCACGCCCTTCCAGTTCATGCCGGCCCTCCCGGAACTACGCTAAGTTGTGGCTCACTCTGTGATGCGACATCCGCTGCCAGACTCTCGACCCGTGCTGGAAAAATCGGGGGACGGGTCGAATCCGGCTTCCATCCGAAAAGAAACTCGGTCGCAGGTCCGCAAATCCGCCCCTGGCACGGACCCATTCCGCATCGCGTTTGCAGCTTTGCCGCGCGCCACGATGCATGCGCTGCAAGCGTGAATAGCGAACATCTTCACAGCGGCAGACAATGGTTTCGGCGGTCGGCAGATTCTTCAGTTCGGGTCGCAATTGGAATGTCCGGTCGAGCAGTCGGGCAAACCGCCTGGCTCGCCGCCGCTTCCCAAACAAGGTTTCAGCCCTTCTCGTTTCTCCGACAGCCGCTAACCCAGAGATCTGTCCCTCAACCAATGCCAGTTCTACTCCTCCAATGCTGGTCGGCTCACCGGCGCAGAAAACCCCTTTGACCGAGGTCTGCTGAAAATCGTCAACCTGCACGAATCCACCGCTGATCTGGCACCCAAGAAGCGCTGGCATTTCGACGTTCGGAACCAGATGAAAACCACAAGCAAGATAATCGCATGGCACGGTTTCCACCTGCCCGCCGCCGCGATACGGTCACGGACTCCAGATGGCGCTCTCCGTGCGCCGCGACGGTCCAGCAGTTCGCGGCAAATGGAATCCCCGCGATGTCCTTACGCAATTGCCACGCCTGACTGATCTTGCCAGAAAATACTGCCAGCGCTGCAGCGAATGCGGCAAGACTGCTCCACGAAGCCTGCTCACAGATCATGGTAATTTCAGCGCCGTGCTTCCGCAGATACGCCGCGACCGCCAGCAGCAGCGGGCCTGTTCCTGCAACCACGACGCGCTTCCCGCGAATCGGCAGGCCCGACTTCACCATCGCCTGCAGCCCGCCTGCGCCCATGACGTTCGGCAGCGTCCATCCGGGAAATGGCAGGAATCTCTCCCTCGCTCCCGTCGCCAAAATCAGCTTCTCGTAGCGGAGTTCCTGAACTCCCTCAGCGGCCTCGGCCCACAGCGTGCCGGGCTCCGGCTGATGAAATACTCGAAGACCTCCCAGCGTGGTGGCTCCGGCCGCCTGCAAGCGTGAGCTCCATTCGACCGCATCTTTATCGTGCGTGCCCACCAAAGCGGCCCGCCAAATCTGCCCACCTAAGACGGGATTGTCATCCACAACGCCAACCCGTGCGCCGCACTCTGCTGCTCGCGCCCCCGCCGCAATGCCCGCTGGCCCTCCGCCGACTACAAGAACGTCAAAACGTTGCCGTGAATTCCTACCCATTCGTTCTCACATCCATGCCCGGCTCAACCATGATCTGGCAACTGCGGCAGTGTGGTGTCCCATTGATAGTGACGCGGCACTCAAAGCAGATTCCCATCCCGCACAGCGGTCCGCGAGGCTCACCGGCGACGGATGTGCGGCATGCCTGCCCGGCAATCGTCATCGCGACGGCGACAGTGGCGCCCTCTGGAACCGACACTGCGGAGCCGTTCACCATCAGTGTGACCTCCCTAGACACGAGCAACTTCCTTGAGAACACGCGATGGCAGGTACGGATCGGTCGGAATCTCCGGGATCGTCCCGCAAACGAGATCCACTAGTATTCTCGCGGTAGCCAGTGAAGTCGTGATGCCCAGCCCCTCGTGTCCCGTTGCGAGGAACAGAGACCGATCTGCCGGCCAAGGACCAATCAGCGGCAGCTTATCCGGCGTGGCTGCGCGAAAGCCGGTCCAGGTTCGCACTGCTGACATCGGTCCAATCCCCGGCATGTATTGCTGCGCCCGCTGCAACATGCGCCTCAGGATGTCTTGGTCCACTTCTTTGTGCTCTGCCCCGTATTGCCGCGATGAGCCAATCAGAATTTGCCCAGTCCGCCGGGGTTGAACATTGAATGCCACCGAATCGCTCGTGACCGAGTGCGCACTCTTCAGATATCCCAACTCGACCAACTGGTGCCGCAAGAATCCGGGATACCGATCCGTAATCACGAGGTGTCCTTTGCGCTTCTTGATCTCCGCTCCAGGTGTCAGTTCCGCGGCCCAAGCTCCCGCAGCATTCACAATTCTCTCTCCCTTCACTTCCGATCCATCGGAGAAGCGAACGACCCCGGACCCTATTGCAGTGACAGGAGTTCCTAGCCGCAACTCTCCTCCGTTCTTCTGGGTGCGCTCAATCAGAAAACGGGCAGCGCAGGGCGGATAGACCACCGCGTCCTCGGGAACGAGCAAGCCTCCAGCCATTCCGTCGCGAAGATTCGGTTCTAACTTCTTCAACGCCGCTGAATCGAGGATCTCGGTCGGGACATCGCGCTGCGCGTAGTAATCGTGCTTCCGCCGCACCTCCGCCATCTCCTCCTCGTCGGCTGCCACCCAGATCGTTCCGCACTGCTCGTACTCAACATCGTCCGGCAATTCGGGGCGCAATGCCTGCCAAAGCCGTTGCGAATACCGCGTTAGCGCAAACTGGGCTTCAGAATCGTCCATGACGACGATGTGCCCCATACCCGCCGCCGTGGCGCCACCGCCGACCATTTCGCGATCCACCACGGCGACTTTCATGCCTCGGCGCGCAAATTCGTCGGCGCAAGCCGCGCCTACAATGCCGGACCCGACGATGACCACGTCATATGCTGCGGTATGCATATTCTGCGTTTGAATCTGATCTTCCTGCGTGAAACTGCGTGTCCTTCGTGGTTGATCGGACGTCCTACACCAGATCGAACCCTCGCCAATTTGCTGATTAGTGTAGACAATATCGGGTAACGCTGCACTCGGGCAGGAGGAATCTCGATGTCGCAATTTGGACGATGGTCTCGCAGGCACTTCTTGTCTGCAGCCGCGGGCGTAGCTGGCTCCGCATTCGTTCCTGCAGTCCTGCGAGGCAGTGTTCTGCAAGACCCGGTGATTGACGGTGCCCGGCAAGCCAGCAAGTCGTCGCACGAGAAGGTTTCCTGGAAAGTTCTTCCGTTCCCCCTGACGCAGGTGCGCCTCGGAGACGGTCCCTGCAAGACTGCGATGGAAGCTGACCGCCAGTATCTGCGCAGCCTGGACCCCGACCGCTTAGTACACACGTTCCGGATCAATGCGGGCCTGACTTCTTCGGCCCAGCCGCTCGGCGGCTGGGAAGCTCCTGACTGCGAACTTCGCGGCCACTATGCCGGAGGCCACTACCTGTCTGCCTGTGCGCTCATGTACGCATCTACCGGAGATGAAGACCTCAAGAAGAATGCCGCAACGGTCGTGGCCGAACTCGGCTCATGTCAGGCCGCGCTCAAGAGCGGCTACCTTAGCGCGTTCCCCGTCGAATTTTTCGATCGCCTCCGCGAGCGACAGCGGGTCTGGGCGCCCTTCTACACCATCCACAAAATTATGGCTGGCCTTCTCGATATGTACGTGTACTGCGGCAACGAGCAGGCTCTCGATATGGTTCAAAAGATGGCGATCATGGGTAGATCTCTACACCCAGCCGCTCAGCTACGAGCATATGCAGCGTGTGCTGGGTACTGAGTTCGGGGGCATGGGAGAAGTTCTCTCCAATCTCTACGCTGTCACGGGCAAGCAGGACTATCTTGAAATCGCGCAGCGCTTCGACAAGAGAGCGTTCTTCGATCCTCTCGCCGCCCACCGCGACGAACTCAAGGGTTTGCACGTGAACACGCATATTCCGCAGGTCATTGCCGCCGCTCGTTATTACGAACTCACCGGCGAGCGCCGCTATCGTGACATCGCCGAGTACTTCTGGGAGGAAGTGGTCAGTGAGCGTTCTTACTGCACCGGCGGCACCAGCAACGGCGAATCGTGGAATACCGATCCTGGCAAGCTTTCTACCGAACTCGCTCCCGACACGACCGAGTGCTGCTGTGCCTACAACATGATGAAGCTGACGCGACACTTGTTCGGTTGGACCGCCGATGCGCGCCTCATGGACTACTACGAGCGCACACTCTTCAACCACCGCCTCGGCACCATCAATCCTGAAGACGGCACGATGATGTATTACCTGCCGCTGGCCTCGGGATACTGGAAGACCTTCGGCAAGCCCCTCGATGCCTTCTGGTGCTGCACCGGTACAGGCTCCGAGGAATATGCGAAGTTGGCTGACACTATCTACTTCCACGATGACGACTCGCTCTATGTGAATCTCTACATCGATTCGCAACTGGAGTGGCCGGAGAAGGGTCTTCGCTTCAAACAGGAAACTCGCTTCCCCGAGGAACAAGGGACCACGATCGTTGTCTCTGCCGATCGTCCGCAACAGATGGCCATCAACCTCCGAATTCCGTACTGGGCGCAGGGCGGAAGCGTGAAAATCAATGGAGCCCCGCTTCACGCTTTCGCGAGCCCCAGCAGCTATCTCGCTCTCAACCGGGTCTGGAAAACCGGGGACAAGATTGAACTCAAGCTGCCCATGAGCCTGCACATCGACCCGATGCCCGACGATGAAACCATGCAAGCCGTGATGTATGGCCCTCTCGTTTTGGCGGGTCGATTCGACACGGTCACTGGGGACATGACGTTCAGTGGGGCCGGACCGAAACTCGGTACGCAGATTAAAGTGCCCGACATTACAGCCAACGCCGCTCATCCGTTGGCATGGATTGAGCCGGATCCTAAACAGTTGCTCGCCTTCCGGGCCGTAGGCCAGTCCCAGCCGTTCGGTCTAGTTCCGCTTTACCGGGTCATTCACGAGCGCTACGCCGTCTACTGGAAAGTAAAATCTTCTTAAAGCGCGAGGCACGCAGAGCATTCCCCTGTGTCCCCAGGGGTGAGAGATCGCGCGGCGTGAAGTCTTTGACAAAGGTGCGCGCATCCGTTTAATGTTCCGTTTGCGTAAACGTTTACGCCGAAGTAATCTTCGTCGATTCAAATCTGGCACCTAGGACCCGCATTTTCCCAATGCTGCTCAAGACGCTGCGCGAAGAAGTGCTGGAAGCAAATCTTGAACTCGTGCGGCGCGGCCTCGTGCTCTATACTTTCGGAAATGCCAGCGGCATCGACCGCGGCGAACGGCTTGTAGCCATCAAGCCGAGTGGGGTTCCGTACGAGGATCTGACGGCGGACCAGATGGTAATCTCCGATCTTGAAGGCACGATCGTCGACGGCAACCTCCGCCCCTCTTCTGATCTCGCCACCCACCTGGAGTTGTACCGGCAGTTCCCCAACATCGGTGGTGTCGCACACACGCACTCGGAGTTCGCGACCGCATGGGCTCAGGCGGCGACTCCCATCCCCTGTTTTGGCACCACCCATGCCGACTATTTCCACGGCGCGGTTCCCGTGACGGAGCATCTGCGTTCCTCGGAGATTATGGGGGATTACGAACTGGAAACCGGCAAAGCCATCTGCCGCACATTTGCCAAGCTCGATCCGGATGCCATCCCCGCTGTGCTGGTCGCTGGCCATGCTCCGTTCTGCTGGGGACCAAGCGCGGCGGCGGCTTCCCACAATGCTGTCATTCTGGAATATGTGGCGAAGATGGCGTGTCACACATTGTCCATCAATGCTGAAAGCGGTCCGCTCCCCCGCGAATTACACGACAAACATTTCTTGCGCAAGCACGGTCGCAACGCCTACTACGGACAGGTCAAGACTCAATGAACCCTGCGCTCCTTCTCTTCAGTGCCTCCACTCTGGTGCATCTCTCACCAGTCGATCTCGTCATCATCGTCTTCTACTTTGCCTTGGTATTGGCCATCGGCTTGTATCTGAAGGGGCAGGCCAACACAGGCGAAGACTTCTTCATGGCCGGTCGCGAGATGACCGCTTGGGTCGCAGGTCTCGCTTTTCTGTCAGCGAACCTTGGCTCTCTCGAACTTATGGGATGGGCGGGCAACTCCTATAAGTATGGAATCCTCGCGGCGCACTGGTACTGGATCGGAGCCATCCCCTCAATGCTGTTTCTGGCATTGATCATGATGCCGTTCTATTACGTGAGCAAGACGCACTCGGTACCCGGATATCTCAAACTGCGTTTCGGGCCGGGCGCGCAAGCCATCTCTTCGGTTTCGTTCGCATTCATGACGGTTTTGATGAGCGGGATCAACATGTATGCCATGGCCGTCGTCATGCGCGTTGTCCTCGGATGGGATCTGAACTTCAGCATCCTGGTTTCTTCGCTGACCGTAGCGGCCTATGTCGCGCTCGGTGGCTTGCGCTCCGCCATCTTCAACGAAGTCCTCCAGTTCTTCCTCATCTGGGCAGGCGCGCTGCTGATTCCAATTCTCGGTCTGATCGAAGCCGGCGGGTGGAGCGGAATGAAGGCCAAGATTCTGCAAAACCTTACCGAGCAGCACGCGGCAAATCCCGGCGCATATACCCACCTCTGGTCGACACTCGGTAATTTCAGCGACAACCCAATGGGTATCAATTGGGCGGGTATCGTGTTCGGGTTGGGCGCAGTGATTGCCATGGGGTATTGGACGACCGACTTCCTTGTCGTGCAGCGCGTCCTCTCGGCGAAAGACTTGCGCTCGGCTGAACTGGCTCCCATCATCGGAGCTGCGTTCAAGATGTGCGTGCCTTTCATCGTCATTCTTCCCGGGCTGCTCGGTTTGGCCCTCCTCCGCGACCCTAGCGGTCATCTTCTGCGGCTCGTTCCCGCCGACTTGGCGTGGTCCCCCGCCGGACAGGCGCAGGGATTGCACGGATACGACGAGGTTTTGCCGTTGATGCTCGCTCGTTACTGCGGGCCCGGGTTGCTCGGTCTTGGCATCACGGCATTGATCGCCGGTTTTATGTCGGGAATGGCCGGCAATGTCAGTGCCTTCACTACGGTTTGGACCTACGACATCTACGCGACCTTCATCAAGAAGGATGCCTCCGACGAGGCTAAGGTCAGGATGGGGCGCTGGGTCACCGTTGTCGGCGTCATCATCAGCATCGGCACGGCCTACCTCGTCATGCAGGCGCAGTCGATCATGGACTACGTACAGGCTCTGTTCAGCTTCTTCATCGCGCCGCTCTTCGGCACTGTAATTCTGGGCATGCTTTGGAAGCGCGCGACCCCGGCAGGGGGCTGGGCTGGCCTTCTGGCGGGAACACTGTCGTCGGTTGGCATGTACACATGGGTCAAACTCGATCCGGGAGCGGTGCGTTATGTAGCCCTCTCGCCGCAAGCGCAAGACCAGGCGCAAAATATGTTCCGCGCTCTGTGGTGCTGGCTGATCTGTGTGATCGTCACCGTAGTTGTCAGCTACATGACGAAACCTAAGCCCGATTCCGAACTTAAGAATGTCGTTTACGGGCTGACGCCGATTCCAAAAACCGAGCATGTCAGTTGGTTCCATAGTCCCCTGTTTTGGGGGACTGTGGTCGCGGTCATCTTTGTCATTTTGCAGATCATCTTCTGGTAGGAGGAACGAATGAAATCGGGCGGATCACTTTCGATCTGGTTTTTCACTGGTGTGTGCCTCGGCGTCAACGGTCTGCTGATTTTTGCCACCGGGATCTACGAAACAATTCACCCTCCCGCCGATAAGGTCGTGCTCTATGACCTGCACGCCAACATCTGGTGGGGGGCGGTTCTTCTTATCCTGGGTGTCATCTATTCGCTGAAGTTTTCTCCCGCGCGAGAACGCAAGCGCATGGCCGGTAATTCTTAGTTCCAGTAACTTCATATACAGAGAAGGATGGATATGTCCGTGAAGAAAATGACGATGGGCGTCATCATCGGGAACCGTGGATTCTTTCCCGACCAGTTGGCAAAGTCTGGACGCGAGGAGATGATTCAGGCGCTCAACAAGGCCGGCATCGATGCGATCGTGCTCGGTGCCGAAGACAGCAAGCACGGAGCGGTCGAGACCCACGAAGAGGCCAAACGCTGTGCGGCGCTGTTCCAGAAGAATCGCGACAAGATCGACGGTGTTATCGTTTCGCTGCCGAACTTTGGCGACGAGCGAGCCATTGCGGATACGCTCCGCTTAGCTCGCCTCGATGTTCCAGTGCTGGTGCAAGCTACGCCAGACGACGCCTCGAAAATGACGATTCTGCACCGCCGCGACAGCTTCTGCGGCAAGATGTCGGCCTGCAACAATCTTCGTCAATACGGTATTCCCTATTCGCTGACCAAGCTTCATACGGTAAGCCCTGACTCGAAAGAGTTTGAGGCCGATCTTGCTTGGTTTGCCGCGGTCTGCCGCGTCGCCAACGGCATGCGGAACCTGCGCGTTGGCAGCATCGGAGCGCGCCCCACAGCATTCAACACGGTCCGCTACAGCGAAAAGCTGCTGGAGGCGTCTGGCATCTCGACCGAGACTCTCGATCTGTCGGAAGTCTTTGGCCGTATCGCGAAACTGAAAGATGATCACGCGGGTGTCCAAGGTAAGCTGGCGGAGATTCGAAAGTATGTGACAACCAGCGGCGTTCCCGATGCCGCGTTGATCAAGATGGCGAAGCTCGGCTACGTCATCGACGACTGGATGAAGCAAACCGACTTGCGCATCAGCGCTGTGCAGTGCTGGACGTCGATGGAAGAATATTTCGGCGTCGTGCCCTGCACCATCATGAGCATGATGAGCAACAATTTGTTCCCCGCAGCTTGCGAAGTCGATGTTTGCGGCACATTGAGCATGCACGCCCTCGCCCTCGCATCTGAAACACCAAGCGCTCTGCTCGATTGGAACAATAACTACGGCGACGATCCGAACAAGGCGGTCTGCTTCCACTGCAGCAATCTGCCCAAGCATTTCTTTCAGGACGTCCGCATGGATTACCAGGAGATCATCGCGGGGACCGTCGGCAAGGACAATACCTTCGGAACGGTCGTGGGCCGCGTGAAGCCCGGTGCCATGAGCTTTGCCAGATTCTCGACCGATGACACGGCCGGGGTGATCCGCGGCTACGTGGGCGAAGGCTCGTTTACCAGCGACTCACTGAATACGTTTGGCGGTGTCGGGGTGGTCCAGATCGCCGGTCTGCAGAAGCTTCTGCATTACATTTGCGAGAACGGGTTCGAGCATCACGTGGCGGCGAACTTCTCGACCACTGCCGGCGCGGTGCATGAAGCTGCCGTGCGCTACCTGGGCTGGCAGATGCACTGGCACGGAAATCAGGCATAGCAGATGCAGCTAGTTCTTCCTTGGAGCGTTTGTCATTCCGGGGAGCGGGGCGGTCGAGGAACCTGCTTTTTCTTGCCAACATCGGAGGCATATCAAGCTTAGCGGAGCACTTCCACCGTAAACCCGCCGGGCGCCTGAAAATAGAAAGTCCAGGAGCCATGAAGGCGCGCGGGCTTGGGAACTTGATACCCGTCGTCCCGCAAGCGCTGGTTGATCTGGTCGACCTGCTCTTCACTCTCTTGGATAAAGCCGATGTGGAACCCCGCGGGATATCTCGCATCCTTCCCATTGCCGGCACGGAATAGAGCTAGCAACATGCCGCTGTCGTCGGACATAAAACTCATGCCCTCGCGCGGCTCCATGCCGTTGTAGCCTCTCAACCCGAAATACTTTTCCAGAAACTTGTGCGCATCCGGAACATTGGAAACGGTGAGGTTGAGATGATTCAGTTTCATGTCTGCCTCCGAGGGTCGTGCGGCATCTCTTTATCAGATTCGCCAAACGCCGCCGAGGTCGCAGTTCTTGGGCAGGACGACCGAGGAACTAACCGCCAGCGATTGCCCCAATCACCAGGAATGGTTCTTTCCCCGAAGCGACCGCTTCGGGCAAAGGCGCATCGGGCGATTCGTGCGTCCAATCCTCTTGGCAGGCAAAGAAGCGCAAGAAGGCTCGCCGTTGCAAGGTGACGTGATCGCGAATCGCGCCCCGCAACATGGGATAAGCGGCCTCCAGTGCATCGAGCACCGACCGCTGCGTAACCGGACCCGTGACTTCGAGCTGCACTTCGTTGCCGACGTGAGCCAGCGTTCGAAGATGTTGCGGTAGTTCGACCCGGATCGTTGCCGCCATCTCGCAGGAATCCTCACTTCACATAAGTCTCTTGCAGATAAAGATTCTTCCAACTGCCGCCAGAGCGCACCCATACCTCTGCGAAAACGCTCTTGGCTTTCGCGACCTGCCCGCCCGATTTTCCTTCGTATTCGGCAACATAAGTCACGAGCGCCGAGTTCGGCCCAGTAGGCTTTACCGTGAAGTCGCTGAGCTTGTAGTTAAGCAGGTCGAATTCGTCCACGGAATTGACTTCCGCTTTTTTGTCGGCGATGCCGTTCAGCCCCTCTTCGAACATGCGGAAGCCGTCGTCCAATAGCGCCGCGAGCGCTGCCTTGTCTTTTTTCTGGAACGCTGCCCAAAGCTTGCGCACGTTCGCCTCGATCGGCGGTACAGCCGACTTCATTTCGTCCACGTGGTTCTGCTGTGCCACGCCTGCAGTGGCCGATACCAACAGCACTGCCAACGCGACCCATGATCGTCTCATGCTTTCTCCAGTCGGCAAGATCGAATTGACTCTAACATTCATCGAGGCACGGTTCAGACCCATGCCGTAGAATTATGAGCGCGGCACTCTCTTTCGGATGCGACGGGCAATCCATCAGAAGGAGAATCGCCATGCAAGACGAATTCTGGTTCGAACCAAGCAGCAAGCGGCGACGGGGATTTCCGTCCGAAACTCAAGTCAAGCGCGGCTTTCCGCGTAGTCGGCGACGCTAAAGAACTGTTCGAGAAACTCGGGAGAAACGATCTCTGTCCTTGCGGCTCCTCCCGTAGATTTCAAGAACTGCCGCATGCTATCCGGTCGTTACGACGGAGGCCTTCGTAACTTCTACCGGCGGTGAATGCCGGTCCGACCATCCGGGGCGCAGGGTAACCTGCGCCTTTCACTCTCTAGGCCAGCGTCTGGACTTCTACCGACAGCACCGCCGGCAAATCCCGCACAATCGGCGACCACGAATCTCCCGCATCGGGCGAAACGTAGACCTGCCCGCCCGTCGTTCCGAAATAAATTCCGCAATCGTCCAGCGTATCCACAGCCATGGCATCGCGCAGCACGTTCACATAACAATTCTGCTGCGGAAGGCCGTTGGTCAGCGGTTCCCACTCGTTGCCGCCAGTGCGGCTGCGGAAGACGCGCAGCTTACCTTCGTGCACGTAGTGCTCCCCATCGCTCTTGATAGGAAGAACGTACACCGTTTCCGGCTCGTGCGCATGGATGTCGATCACAAAGCCAAAATCGGTCGGCAAGTTGCCGCTGATCTTTGTCCACTGATCTCCGGCGTTATCGGAGCGCATCACGTCCCAGTGTTTCTGCATGAACAAAACTCCCGGACGCTTCGGGTTCATCGCAACATGATGCACGCAATGTCCAACTTCCGCTGTCGGATTCGGAATGTATTTCGAGTAGAGGCCTTTGTTGATCGGCTTCCAAGTTTTTCCGCCGTCATCGGTGCGGAACGCGCCCGCGGCTGAGATCGCAATGTAGATTCTATCGGGATTGCTCGGATCGAGAATCACCGTATGCAGGCACATCCCGCCAGCGCCCGGTTGCCAGTTGGGCCCGGTCCCATGGCCGCGCAGGCCGGACATTTCTTTCCAGTTCTGGCCTCCGTCGGTTGAGCGAAACAACGCGGCATCTTCGACTCCGGCATAGACGGTATCAGGATCCGTGAGCGACGGCTCCAGATGCCAGACACGTTTGAACTCCCATGGATGCTGGTTCCCGTCATAGAACTGGTGCGTGGTAAGCGGCTTTCCAGTCTCGGATGACACGTCGTACACAAACTTGTTGCTCTCACCTTTCGGCATTCCCCCGGGTCCGGCCGTTTCCCCAGGGGGAGTGCCGGGTTGGTGCCACGTCTTCCCGCCGTCGTCGGAGCGTTGAATGATCTGCCCAAACCATCCGCTGGTCTGGGAAGCGTAGATGCGGTTGGGATCGGCGGGCGATCCCTTGAGGTGATAAAGTTCCCATCCGGCAAAGTGCGGTCCGCTGACATCCCACTTGTCGCGCTTGCCATCCGCAGTAAGAATGAATGCGCCTTTGCGCGTGCCAACCAACACCCGAACTCTGCTCATGCTTCAACTCCTGTGATCGTTTCCCGCTGGTTCATGCGGATTTTCGGGAATCGATTTTATACGATTCTACCCGCGGCAATTCGTAGGGAGTCAAGCGGGCAGGTGAGATTTCGAAACAAATTGTTATGTCGGCGAAGCGGGTGTCTTAGGGGATTGCGGGCTTGGCGTTCTCATAAACACGCACGTAATCCACCAGCATGGTCTGAGGGAACACCGTAGAGGCGTCGGGATTTCCCGGCCATCCTCCACCGACCGCGACGTTCAGCAAAATAAAAAACGGGTGGTCGTAAACCCACTTCGCCCCTTTTGGCAGATCCGCGGGTGTTCGGGTCGCGTAAAGGTGATCGTCCACATAGAAACCAATTGCGTTTGGCTCCCACTCAAGAGCGTAGACATGATAGTCGTCGGCAAATCGCTTGCCGCCAGGTAGCGCGAATGGCGAACTGATTCCGTCGGCCCCGTTATACCCCGGGCCGTGAATCGTGCCGTGAACGATGGCGGGTTCTTTGCCAATGTTCTCCACAATGTCGATTTCGCCGCAGGTTGGCCACGGGACCTGATCGATGTCGGCTCCCAGCATCCAGAAGGCCGGCCAAATGCCCTGTCCGCGGGGAATCTTGATGCGTGCCTCGAAACGCCCGTAGGTTTGCGAGAACTTGCCCTGCGTCTTCAATCGGGCGGACGTATAGTTCCGGCTCACGCCGTCGGCGCCGGTGTATTTTTCTTCAACAACCTTGATGACGAGCTTCCCATCATGCAGGTACGCATTTTGAGGACGGGCGGTATAGGACTCCAGTTCGTCGTTGCCCCATCCCCCTCCGCCGGTTTCTGAAACCCACTTCGACGAATCGACAGCCGAGCCATCCGGACCGTTAAACTCGTCGTTCCAAACCAGCTTCCATTCGGGGGTGACTGCCTGCGGGGCCTTGGTCTGCCCCAACGCGTATGCCGAAACAAGAAGAATCACCGCTAAACTTGGCTGGCACCAGTTCACTTTCATCGAAGCTCCCTGAAATTGCTGACCGTTCGCACTATACTCACAGCGGCAAATTCCCGCCAGGAGGACCGCGTGTCCAGCGAACAGTCAAGACGTACCTTCCTGAAGCTCTCTGCAATCGGAGTTACTGCCGCAGCTGCCGGCGAACTCGCTTCTGCGGTCTCAGTGTCAGAGTCCGCGCCGCAATCGGCAGAGATTTCAGTACGGGTGACGAACGGAACGCTGCGCTACGCTTCCGGCGCATCGCTGGCTTGGAGAAAGGCCAACAAAGCGGCGGACAACGCGATCTTGCTTGACCCCGGCACGAAATTTCAGGAGATGCTCGGCTTCGGTGCCGCTTTCACCGACTCCGCTTGCTTCACTTTCGACCGTCTGGACTCTTCCGTTCGTGAACAGTTGTTTCATGAAATGTTTCACCCTTCGGAGATGGGACTCAATGTCTGCCGCACCTGCATGGGATCAAGCGACTACTCGCGAGAGGTGTTCAGTTACGACGAAGGCGATCCCGATCCTGACATGAAGCGTTTTTCGATCGCGCACGATCAGGCGTATGTGCTTCCCATGCTGCGCGAGGCGAGGAATGCGAATCCGGATCTATTCTTATTCTCGTCGCCTTGGAGTCCTCCGGGTTGGATGAAGGCCGGCGGGTCCATGCTGGGTGGTTCCATGCGGCAGCGCTATTTCGGTCCCTATGCTCAATATTTCCTGAAGTTCTTACAGGCCTATGCCGCCGAAGGCGTTCCGGTACAGGCCGTCACAGTGCAGAACGAGGTGGACACCGATCAGGATGGACGTATGCCTGCGTGTTCCTGGCCGCAGGAATACGAAATTGGGTTCGTAAAGAACCATCTCGGTCCCCTTCTTCGAAAAAACGGCCTCTCAACCAAGATTTGGATTCTTGATCACAACTACAACTTGTGGGGGCGCGCGGTCGCCGAACTCGACGATCCCGATCTCCGCACGTTCAGCAATGCGATTGCATTTCACGGATACGTCGGTACTCCGGAAATGATGACCAAGGCTCACGAAGCGCACCCCGACGCGCAGATGTACTGGACCGAAGGAGGACCCGACTATACAGCTCCCGACTACGCAACCGACTGGGCGAATTGGAGCAAGACTTTCACCCAGGCGATCTGCAACTGGTGCCAGGCGATCACCGGATGGAATCTGGCGCTTGACGAAAAGGGTCGTCCCAACATCGGCCCGTTCCCGTGCGGTGGAGTGGTGACGATCCATTCACAGACGAAAGAAATTACGCGCAGCGGACAGTATTGGGCGTTTGCTCATTTTTCCCGCAATGTGCGGCGCGGAGCCAGACGATTTCGATCCGAGTGCAAACTGCGGGGCGTCGATCAAGTGGCATTCGAAAATCCGGACGGCAGGAAAGTCTTGGTCGTAACGAATTCCGGGGACGAAAAGACGGTCGTCCTGAAGCAGGCAAATAAGATGGTCGAAGTTGCGTTAACTCCGAATTCCGTGAACACTCTTTCCTGGATTTGATCGTCGTCCCAGCAGAAGCTTCTGCCCTTCCGGATGCAGGAATTACATTTCCAGACTGTGCAGATCGTGCCAATCATCTGAAACAGAAGACTTTGGCATTCGGAACTCCAGGTGCAACCTTTTCTCCGTTCCCGTCACCAGAATAGGACTTGGCAAAACTGAAGAGGATGAAGGTTTGCATCCTTTTGAGTTTCTTGACGCAGCGGGAGCGCCCTCGTTGTAATCGCCCACGTCACGGTCTCAGGGATCGCGACGCGAAGTTCTGAAGGAAGCTTTGTCCTGCTAGCAGTTGAAATCGCCAGAAAGCGCTTGTGATTCCAATCCGTCTCATGAATGACGGAATTTTGGCTTTTCAGGACGTGTAGATGCGATTGCTTAGCGCCCGGCTTATCATCTCGCTGATTATTGGGGTGACGCTCGTCTCGCTGTGCTCTTCGTACTATCAAGTCGCCGTGCTGGCGCGGGGCATGCGCAGGGATCTGGACCGTCGAGCCCAGTTGCTGGGCGAGACTCTTGAAACCAGCGTGGAGCGAGACCTGGCGCGCGACGCGCAGCGCACGCTGCAACGGACCGTCCAGCAGTTCGCCAACCGCGAACACCTCGCGGGACTCGCCGTCTACGATCCGCAAGGCCATCCCGTCGCCGTGACCAGCAACCTTCAGCCGCTGATGGAGAGTGCTCCTCCGATCGTGCTGCAGTCGCTCAAAGAGAATCACGACACCGCGGCCTTCTTGCGGATGGGGATCGCATCGATCCATATCTACGCGTTGCCTCTGCATCACGATGCCGACCTCATTGGAAGCTTGGCCATTGTCCATGATTCGGGATATATCAAGGCCGAGACCTACCGGATCTGGCGAGAAAATTTCCTTAGCGCGCTCGCACACGTCGTATTGATTGTGCTGATCACCTTGTTGATCGTGCGCTGGAGCATCGCCGGGCCAATCGCGCGAACGGCGCGTTGGATGAAGGCTCTGCGCACCGGGCGGGCGATGTCGTCGCGGATCAAAGTGCCGGACTTGGAGATGTTTCGCCCCTTGGCGAGGGAAGTTGCGACATTTGCGGAAAGCCTGAACAACGCGCGTTCCGCGGCCGAATTGGAAGCTCGTCTGCGAGCGACCGGAGAAGCCATGTGGACCGCCGATCGTCTCGCGGTCCACGTTCGCTCCCGCCTCGAGGATGGCCGGCTTTTCGTTATTTCAAACCGGGAGCCGTACATCCACAGCCATCGTGGAAGGTCGGTGGAAGTCAGTGAGCCAGCGAGCGGCTTGGTGACCGCCATCGAGCCGGTGCTTCGCGCCTGCGGAGGCACCTGGGTCGCTCACGGCTCCGGTGATGCCGACCGGGAAGCGGTTGATGTGCACGATCGCCTGTTGGTCCCACCCGACGATCCGCATTACACGCTGCGTCGAGTCTGGCTCTCCAAGGAAGAGGAGCAAGGCTATTACTACGGGTTCGCCAATGAAGGCTTGTGGCCGCTCTGCCATATTGCCCACACCCGCCCGTTGTTTCGTCCAAGCGATTGGCAGCATTACCAGGAAGTAAACCGCAAATTTGCGGATGCCTTGTTGGAAGAGATGGAGAACGTGGCCCACCCGGTCGTACTGGTGCAGGATTACCACTTCGCTTTGCTGCCGAGAATGATCAAACAGAGCCGGCCGGATGCGCGCGTGGCGATTTTCTGGCATATCCCCTGGCCGAATCCAGAGGCCTTCGGGATCTGCCCGTGGCGTCGCGAACTGGTGGACGGCCTGCTGGGAGCTGATCTCATCGGTTTCCACATTCAGGCGCATTGCACCAATTTCCTGCAGACCGTGGATCGCACGGTGGAATCGCGGATCGATTGGAATCAGTTCTCGGTACAGCGCCACGAACACCGCACGGCTCTGCGTCCGTTTCCCATCAGTGTGGAGTCGGTCGATATTCCCACGGAAGTTCCTCGCGAGTCGGCTTACGAAGAGCGCGGGACGTTGTTAAAGGTTCTTGGAGTGGAAGCGGCTCTTATGGGAGTCGGGGTCGACCGCGTCGACTACACCAAGGGGATTCTGGAGCGGTTCCTGGCGGTCGAGCGCTTTCTCGAGAAGTATCCGCGGTACCAGGGAGTTTTCACGTTCGTACAGATCGGCGCGCCCAGCCGCACGCACATCAAGCGCTATCACGATTTGCAGGCGGAAGTGGAAGCCGAAGCTGATCGCATCAATTGGAAATTCCAATCCGGCCAGTGGAAGCCGATCGTGCTACTGAACCGCCAGCACAGTCACAAAGAGGTCGAAGCCTACTACCGCGCTGCCGATCTGTGCCTGGTCACTTCTCTGCACGACGGCATGAACCTAGTGGCTAAGGAATTCGTCGCCACTCGGCATGATGAGCGCGGAGTTCTGATCCTCAGTTGCTTCACCGGAGCGGCGCGTGAATTGTGCGACGCGCTGCAGGTCAACCCATATGACATCGATCAGACTGCAGAGGCGATTCGCGCCGCCCTCGAAATGCAGCCGGAAGAAAAACAGCAGCGCATGCAGCGCATGCGACGGACCGTGCGCGAGCACAATGTATATCGCTGGGCGGGAAGTCTGATCGGAGAGCTTTGTGACGTCCGTTTGGATCTCGCGGAGACCTCGACCACGGATTTGGGCCAACGCTTTTCGCAAACTGCGTAGCACTCGATACAGCGCGGATATAACTTTACGAAATTCTTCAGAAACCGACGGCAACCCGTGACTTACTTTGCCGGCCATGGAGTTATCGAGACAACCCAACATCGATCTTTGCTACCTAACTAATGACAATGCCTGAAACTCAGAAACAATTGCGCAAGCCGAACAAGCCCTTTTACTTCAACACCTCCGAACACCTGCTGCGCATCGGCCGGCAGAAGGCCTGCAACCTTTCCGAACTGTTGCAAGCGTTGCAGACCTGTCCCGACGACTCGATTTTCCAGCACACATTCCGGACTTTGCAGGAACATCATTTCATCCGGCAGGGATTTTCCAACGATTTCGGACATTGGAGTCTCTCCGCCTGCAATGAGCCTGCTCTGGCCGAACATTTGGCCAGTGTCGACGTCAGGGAATTCACCGCGATCGAAGGACTTCGCCGCCGGATGATCGAGATTATCGATCAATTCTTGCAGAGTCACCCGCACTCCGGTTCGCGAACCGCCCACGAACCCTTCTATTTCTGTGCGTCCGACATCGTGGTGCTGCCGACTCCATTCACACCCGACACCCTCCCCGGTTTTCTCGACGGATTGAATCAAGTCAGCGTGCACTCCATCCATCATCACTTCATTGAAGCGCGCCTGCGCCTGCACAGTTTGTCCAACGACTTCTCCAACTGGCTGGAAGAAGAAGTAGGGCTGGTTCAGGCTGCGGAAGCGATTGAACGCATCGACATCTACACCAACACGATGGAAGGCGTGCGGCTGCAGATTGCGCGCATCGTCTCCCAGGCGATGAATTAGGACGAGTGAGCGAATGACTTCAAACGACAAGCGCGCCCTTTCTGCCAGCTCCGCCGTGGAATCGCCAACTTCGAGGCCCACGGTCGAACGCAGGACAACTCTTCCGGCGGCCACTCCGCCAACCGCAGCTCCCGGACGTCGAGCCAGCGATCGTCCGCTTCCGGCCAGCGTTCTGACGCCGCCGGTGCCTGCTCCTCCGCCGCACCTCGACGACTATCAAGGCATCGTCGGCCAGGGGCAGTTGGACACCCTGCGCTTCCTCGCTCGTGACCTCAAGGGCAAAAGCATCAAGATGGTGAATTCGACCGCTGTCGGCGGCGGCGTGGCGGAGATGCTGAACCGGCTCGTCCCCTTGATTTCTGAACTGGATGTTCCCACCCACTGGGACGTAATCACCGGGGGCAACGATTTCTTTGAGATCACCAAAGCCTTCCACAACGCCCTGCACGGAAGCAGCTACGAACTGACCAAGGCCGCGCAGGAGATTTTCCTGATGTACAACGAGCAGAACCGCTCCCGCATGCAATTCGGCGAGGAAATGGTGGTCATCCACGACCCGCAGCCGGCAGGGCTGATTCGTTCGAAAGAAAAAACTTCTTCCCACTGGGTCTGGCGCTGCCACATTGATCTTTCGAATCCGGATGCGAAGGTTTGGGAGTTCCTGCGTCCTTTTATTGAGCAGTATGACGCTG
The DNA here is from genome assembly GCA_963700225.1 of uncultured Acidobacteriota bacterium. GTDB lineage: Bacteria > Acidobacteriota > Terriglobia > Terriglobales > Acidobacteriaceae > Sulfotelmatobacter. Next base: position 534,197 of record CAVOWU010000002.1, on the reverse strand, counting down.
CGATTTTTTCGTCGCAGTCGTTCGCGCGCCAGCTGCCGATTCCGCAATATCTGTTTTATCCGTGCATCGATCCTCTATCGGAAAAAAACAAGGAGCTGTCGGATTCCCAGATCCAGAAAGTATGTGATGAATTCGGCATCGACCGTTCGCGGCCGATCGTGACGCAGGTGTCCCGGTTCGATCGCCTGAAAGATCCCGTCGGAGTGGTGCAAGCCTACAAGCTCGCCAAAAAATACGTGGATTGCCAGCTCGTTCTTGCGGGAGGAGGCGCCAGCGACGATCCAGAAGGAGCGGCGGTGCTCCAGGAAGTCAAGGAAGTGGCCGGAGACGACCCCGATATCATTATTCTGGATCTTCCGCCTTGGTGCGCATTCGAAATCAACGCCATTCAGCGCGCTTCCACGATCATCGTTCAGAAATCTTTGAAAGAAGGATTCGGTCTCACCGTGACCGAGGCGCTATGGAAAGGGAAGCCGACTATCGCAGGAGCCGTAGGCGGCATTCCGAACCAGATCATTCACAAGTTAACGGGAGTCCTGGTGCACTCGGTGGAAGGATGCGCGTTTCAGATCCGCTATTTGCTGACACACCCGGAATTCGCGCGAAGCATCGGCGCCAGCGGGCGCGAGCACGTCAAGGAAAACTTCTTGATGACGACCAACGTCAAACGCTGGCTGCTGTTGTTCCGCATACTGGAGAATGCCAAGGCAAAACGGCGGAAAACTGCCTAAGCGCTTCGGGATCTCAACAGTAGGCAAAGAAAAGGTTACGCGCTTTCCTGCGCAGCCACGCTGGTTCCCAGCGCAGCGCTCGGCAGATCGAAATAGGCCGACGGAAGCTTCGCGTCGACTTTCATCCTGCGCGAAGTGTTTTCCTGCTCAATCTGGCGGATGATGGTATCGGCTGCCGATTCCCCTAACGCCGAAAGCCATGCGTGCTCGTCGTCCGACAACGTTTCCGACGACGTTACGTAGGCGAACTCAACCGACGCTACCGGCAATTCCATTTGCATCGGCACGATCGCTTCAATCGCGATCACGCCTTCGATTCCTCGCTGCTGAAACTGGGCAGAGATGTGATTCGCTTCGTCGAAGTCGGGAGTACCGAGAGCCAGCAAATATCCTTTCTTGTGAAGCCGGCTCTGAACGCCGGCCACGACCCGGGCGACCGATCCTCGTCCAAAGTCATGCGCGATTGCTGCCACCATGCGAGTCCGCTTTGTCCGCAACGACCGGGCCCACAAGTTAGGGCGATAGTTCAGTTCCGCTGCCGCGCGAAAAACACGGTCCTTGGTGGACTGCGGAATGGCTTTCGATGCAGGGGTGTCATTCAGAATGGCGGAAACTGAACATGGCGCCAGCCCTGCTCGATCGGCTACCGATCTCAAGTTCACTGTATTTTTCTTATCCGGCACGTCGCTCCCTCGCTTATGTATGGCTCTGCATCCGCCGCATATCTCGTCGGCGGGTGCAGTCTTAAAAGTTGTAGACGACTCGGTCAGATGGACTGACGATGACCCGTTCGTGGGGAGAATCAAACTGAGAAGCTTGATACTCCTCTGCGACCTTGCAGAAGAGGTATGAAACACTTTGGAGCAAACCCAGCCGGATAGTCCAACGCAAAAATTCCATTGTAAGGATCAGTCTGGCAGTTGATTCCTGACAGCTCTTAGGGGCGCAAGTCTTCCCGATACGGAGATTGCGCTATGCTCTCTTCGTGGGCTCCCGTTTTCCATCTTCCCGGGATCAAAAGCTGATCCAGATCGTGGATGTCGCTCTCGCCGACGCGACCCGCCGAAGCGGAGCTTGGCTGGTTTGTCACCCGGGATGCACGCAGTGCTGCATCGGAGCGTTCGCGATCAATCAACTTGACGCGCTGCGCTTGCAGCGGGGTTTGAAGAATCTGGAATCTGAAGCGCCGAAGCGTGCGGCGCGAGTACGGCAGCGTGCGCAAGAAGCAGTCGCTCGTCTGTCTCCCGAGTTTCCTGGCGATCCCGTATCCGGCGTGCTGAACGAAGGAGAGGAAGCCGAACAGCAGTTTGCCGGCTTCGCCAATGAAGAACCGTGCCCTGTGCTCGATCCGAACACGGGCCTGTGCGAACTTTACGAATCGCGCCCCATGACCTGCCGCGTCTTTGGTCCGCCGGTGCGCTCGGAAGATGGTTTAGGAGTCTGCGAGCTCTGCTTCCAGGGAGCGTCGGATCAGGAGATTGCCGCCTGCGAAATGAAGCCCGACCCTGACGATCTGGAGTCGAGTGTGCTGAAGGAGATTGAGAAACGCACCGGCAAACACGGAAACACAATCATCGCCTACGCTTTGGCACGCTAATAGTCGAATCAGGCCTGCTGCTTCTTCTCAAGTTCCGCCCAGCGCGCGTAGAGTACATCCACTGTGTTCTGCGCTTCTTCCAATTCCGCGTGCGCGGTCATTAGACGGGATGAATCGCTTGCAATTGTGGGATCTTCGGCAGCGACACGCTTCGCTTCCAGAACCTGTTCGGCGCTCGCGACCCGCTCTTCAATGCTGGCATACTCGCGTGCCTCGAGATACGAGAGCTTCTTTTTCGAAGGCGCCGCTGTTCCTGTAGTCGACGCCCGCGCGCTTCCTCGAGCGCTTGTTTGCGCGGCCTGCTCGCGTTCTTCTTGCCAAGCTTCCCACTGCGAGTAATCGGCAAAGCGTTCCGCACCACCCTGACCATCGAGGCCAAGAACTATCGTCGAGACGCGGTCGAGCATGTATCGATCATGCGTCACCAGCACAAGCGAGCCTCGGAACTCGAGAAGACTCTCCTCCAGGATTTCGAGCGTCGGGATGTCGAGATCATTAGTCGGCTCATCCAGCAACAGAACATCAGCCGGCTGGAGCATCAATTGCGCGATCAGGACTCGTGCGCGCTCACCCCCGGAGAGACGCTCGACCGGCTGGTTGAGCTGCTCGTTCTTGAACAAGAACTTCGACGCCCACGATGCCACGTGCACCACCCGGTCCTGATAGATGACCGAATCGCCCTCGGGAGCCAGTGCCCGGCGCAGCGTCACACTGGGATCGAGTTCGCGCCGCTGGTCGAAGTACACGACACGCAGCTTTTCAGCCCGCCGAATATCTCCTGTCGTAGGAGCAACTTCTCCGCGCACCAGGCGAAGCAGCGTCGTCTTGCCACTGCCATTCGGACCAACCAATCCGACGCGCAGGCCCGCGGAAATAATGAAGTTCAGCCCCTGAAACAACCGCCGTCCTCCGATTTCATAGCTGACATTCTCGAGTTCAATCAGTCGCTTGGTCTTGCGGTCCGTCGCCGAGAAGTCGATTTGCGCGCTGCTGCTCCGCGTGCGCATGTTCAGGTCCGCCAGTTCCACCATCAATTCGCCGGCTTTGTCGATGCGCGCCTTGGATTTCCGGGTCCGTGCTTTCGCTCCCCGCCGCAGCCATTCGATCTCGGAATGGACCAGATTCTCCAGCGCTTCCTGGCGTTTCGATTGTGCGTGCAGGAATTCTTCTTTCTTTTCCAGAAACATGCTGTAGCGCCCTTTCACGCGCAGCAAGCCATCGGGATATACGCGGCTCAGTTCCGCCATGTCGGTCGCGACATTTTCCAGGAAATAACGATCGTGACTGATCAGGACACACGCGAACGGAGCTTGCTCCAGCTCTTCTTCGAGCCACTCGATGCCCGCAAGGTCCAGGTGATTCGTAGGTTCATCGAGCAGCAGAATGTCGGGAGCTTGCACCAGCGCCTCCACGATGGCCAGCCGCTTCTGCCAGCCTCCGGAGAGCGCGGCCGCTTCCGTTTCCAGGTCAGCAAAGCCCGCACGTCCCAGTGTCTCGGCGAAACGGGTTCCGCGTTCCGACTCGGGCACAGCGGATCTCTTGAGCGCTGCCTCGACCACAGACCGCACGGTGTCCCCGGCCTGAAATACTGACTCCTGCTCTACATAGCTCATGCGGATTCGTTTGCGGACGGCGATTTCCCCGTCGTCTGAAGTTTCCGTTCCTGCGAGAATGCGCAGCAGCGTGGACTTGCCCGAGCCATTCGGGCCGATGAGCCCGATGCGATCGCCTTCGGACACAGTGAAGGAGACGTTCTGAAAAAGCGGTTCGGCTCCAAATGCTTTCGAGATACTTCGTACGTTAATCAGCGGCGGCAATGCGTTGCGGTCTCCTGGGGGTCTAGTTTGAGATTATCAGGTAGCGCGATCCGGCCGTGGAGTAGGCCGCAGTTCGGAGCGCCAGGTCTGCCCTTATACTCGAGTACCTGAGGGATCGAATAGCGATGAAATCAGGCCGGTCGATCAGAGCGGTGATTCTCGCAGTGCTGGCGGTTTCGGTGCTTTATGGTGCAATCCCGCCTTTGCCCCTTGCCGCTGAGACGGGAGCCGAAGCTTGGCTGCGCTACTCGGCCCTGAGCCCCCAAGCGGCCAGGAGTTACAAACATCTGCCGGTGAAAGTTGTAGGGCTCGGCGATTCTCTCGTTCTCAAGACCGCGCAACAGGAATTGACGCGCGGTTTTTCGCAGATGCTCGGCCGCACGCTGAATTCGACCAGCGTGTCCGATGGAAGATCCATTGTTCTCGGAACGGTCGACGCACTTCACGCATGGACTCCCACCCTGCATTCTCCGCAAGAATTGAAAGCGGACGGCTATTGGATCACGACGGCAAAAGTTCACGGATCCGAATGCTTGATCATCACTGGAGCGAATGATCGCGGCGTCCTCTATGGCGTGTTTGCTCTCTTGAGCAAGATTGCGCGAGGAGAAAGCATTGCCAGGATTGACGAGGTGCAACAGCCCTACGCTCCCATCCGTTGGGTCAACCAGTGGGACAACCTCGACGGCCGCATCGAACGCGGTTACGGCGGCCGTTCCATCTTTTTTGCGGACGGCAAAGTCCGCGACGACCTCGCTCGCGCAGGTCAGTATGCCCGCCTGCTCGCCTCGATCGGCATCAACGGATGCACGATCAACAACGTCAATGCAGCTCCAGGCGTTCTCGAAGACGATTTCATCGCGCAAGTCCGCCGCATCGCCGATGTATTTCGGCCTTGGGGCGTGCAACTGTCACTGTCGGTCGACTTGAGCAGTCCCAAGGTGATCGGTGGTCTCGATACGTTCGATCCGCTCGATCCGCGTGTCGCCGACTGGTGGCGAAAGAAAGTTGACGAGATCTACCGGCAAATTCCGGATTTCGGTGGCTTCGTTGTCAAAGCCGATTCCGAGGGACGGCTCGGTCCATCCACCTACGGCCGCACCCCGGCCGACGCAGCCAATGTGATCGCCCGCGCTCTGAAGCCGCATGGCGGCGTTGTGTTCTATCGCGCGTTCGTCTACAACCATCACCTCGATTGGCATGACCTGAAGAACGATCGCGCCAAAGCCGCTTACGACAATTTTCATCCGCTCGACGGCGCGTTCGACGAAAACGTTATCGTTCAAATCAAGAACGGCCCCATCGACTTCCAGGTGCGCGAACCGGTGTCCCCTTTGTTCGCCGGACTGCGCCGGACCAACGAAGCCATCGAATTACAAATCACGCAGGAATACACCGGGCAGCAGCGCCAACTCTGCTTCCTCGTCCCTATGTGGAAGGAAGTTCTCGACTTCGACATGCGCGTCGACGGAAACTCCACGCCCGTGAAAGATATTGTCTCTGGCCGCGTTTTCCATCGTCCGGTCGGCGGTTTGACCGGTGTCGCCAACGTTGGCCTGGATGCCAATTGGCTCGGCAGTCCGCTGGCGATGGCCAATCTTTACGGTTTCGGCCGCCTTGCATGGAATCCGAATCTCAGCGCCGAAAAGATCATCGACGAGTGGACGCGTCTCACCTTCGGCAGCGATCCACTGGCCGTCAAGACGATCAGCGCCCTGCAACTGAAGTCCTGGCATGTCTATGAGAACTACACCGGGCCGCTGGGCGCCGGGACGCTGACCAATATTGTCGGCAATCACTACGATCCGGGCCCGGAGTCGTCCGAAGAAAATGGCTGGGGACAATGGCACCGCGCCGATCACCAGGGCATTGGCATGGATCGCACCGTTGCCACTGGCACCGGCTATATTGGGCAATATCCGCCCGAAGTGCAGAAGCTCTACGAATCACTCGCCAATTGCCCCGACAACCTGCTTCTTTTCTTTCACCACGTGTCCTATGGATACGTCCTGCATTCCGGAAAGACCGTGATCCAACACGTTTACGATTCCCACTATGAGGCTGCGGCGCAGGCGAGTGATTTTGTTCCGCAATGGAAGTCGCTCCATGGACACATCGACGACGAGCGCTACCGCGATATCCTGGCTCGGTTCGAATATCAGGCCACGGAAGCGGCCGTATGGCGCGATGCGATCTGCAACTGGATCTACCGGCTCTCGGGCATTCCCGATCAAAAGGGCCGGGTCGGAAGCCCTCAATCTTGACGGCTCGAAGTGCTTTCCCTCCTAAACCCAGGGGTAAACGTATTCTTCTGGCTTCCTGCCTTGCGCATTTCGCAAAGTTCCGTTAACGTTTACGGTTCGGGAGGAGCTTCGCTCCTGCCGGAAGATTTGTGCTGGCAGCACGGCCGGCCACGACGCAGGCCACAAACATGGGTCAACCTCCCACTACGCTCCGTGACATCGCAAAGTCTCTGGGCACGTCGATCGGCACCGTCCACCGAGCTCTGCATGACAATCCAGGCGTCAGTCCTGAAACCAAGGCCAGAGTTTTGCAGGTCGCCCGGACGCTCGGCTACCGTCCCAACCTTGCAGCCAGATATTTGTCTTCGAGAAAGACGTTCCGCATTTCGGTGAACACACCCCAGGGAACCACTTCTTTTTGGGATGAAGTACGCGGCGGCATCCGCGAAGAAGCCGCTTCGATCTTGCTAGAGAATGTCGAAGTCGAATTCCGAACCTGTCCCAGCTTAGGGGAAGGCGAAGAAGACGCCCTGGAGGCAGCCGTCAGCGAGAAAGTGGACGGCATCATCATCTTCCCCAGCCGTCCGCATACTTTGCGTCCTTTCATTCGGCGTGCTTCTCGTGCGCGCATTCCCGTCGTCTGCGTCGCGACGGACGCGCCGAACAGCGGGCGGTTGGGGATGGTGGCGATCGATACACTTGCCAGCGGCTCGATTGCCGCCGATCTGATGGGCAGATTTATCGGCGGCCAACAAGGCTCCATCGCGATTACCGTCTTCGATATGGCGATCACGGAACACGCCGAGAAGTGCGCTGCCTTCGAATCGACTCTGCAATCGTTCTATCCCAACCTGCAGTTGTTGAAGCCGATCGAAGACCACGACATTGAAAAAGAGGCGTACCGCAAGTGCCGGAAATTATTTGAAGAATGCACCGATCTGGCGGGAATCTATGTCACGACGGAAGCTTCGATTCCGGTATTGAAGGCGGCCCGCGATGCGAATCTGATGGACCGCCTCACCATCATCACGACAGATTTATTCCCCGACTTAGTTCCAGAGATCCGTTCGGGCGCGGTCGTGGCGACGATCTACCAGCGCCCCCGAGCTCAAGGCCAGATGGCGCTTCGGATGCTGCATGAGTTCTTGGCCGAGGGCGGACGGCGGTCTCATCAGCTTGCCCTGGCCCCGCACCTGGTGATGCGCGGGAATCTCGATTTCTTTCTGCGCAGGCAATCGCAGGAATCGACGAAAGAGAAAGACCGCGCGGTCCGCGGGAATGCGCACCACTTCGCTGAAGATTTCGCCTGATAGACCAACTTCGAGAAGGAACGATGAATTATCTGGGCATCGACGTAGGTACCGGGGGCACGCGTGCTCTCGTCATTGATTCGCTGGGAAGCATCGTCGCTTCCGCTTCCGCAGAGCACGAGAATTTTGCCAGCCCCCGGCCCGGTTGGGCGGAACAGGATCCTCATGACTGGTGGAAAGCTTGCGGATTGGCCGTGCGCAAGGCCCTGCAAACGTCTGGCCTGCGCCCCGAGGATATTGCCTGCGTCGGATTCTCCGGGCAGATGCATGGCGCAGTTCTGCTCGATTCTGCCGACGAGGTGGTGCGCCCCGCGATTATCTGGTGCGATCAGCGCAGTGAAGCGCAGAGCCGCGAACTGGAGCAGATGTTCGGCCGCGATACGCTGATTCGTTTGACTTGCAATCCTCCTCTGACAAATTTCACGCTCACGAAATTTCTCTGGGTGCGCGAGACGGAACCGAAAAACTGGGACCGCGTGGCGCATGTCATGCTGCCGAAAGATTATGTCCGCTTCCGCCTCACGGGAGACCGGGCCATCGATATGGCCGACGCGTCCGGCACGCTGCTGCTCGATGTGACCAACCGCCGCTGGTCGGCTGAAGTCCTGAGTAGGACCGGCATCGACCAAAATTTGCTGCCGGCTCTATTCGAATCGCCTCAAGTTTGCGGAAAGGTTTCTGCTGCCGGAGCTGAAGCCACTGGACTGCGTGCAGGCACCCCGGTTGTCGCTGGGGCCGGGGATCAGGCTGCCGGCGCGGTCGGCATGGGGATCGCGCGTGCCGGAGCTGTCAGCGCTACCATCGGAACGTCGGGCGTAGTGTTCGCCTCAACCGACCGGCCTGCCATGGACCCACAGGGCCGCCTGCACACGTTCTGCCACGCCATCCCCGGACGCTGGCACGTCATGGGTGTCACGCAAGCCGCCGGACTTTCTTTGCGCTGGTATCGCGATAACTTCGGCGCAGCCTCTCCCGGTGTTCAGAAGAAAGATGGCCGCGATCCCTACGATGTTTTCGCCGAAGAAGCCAGTGCAGCGCCCGCAGGTTCCGAGGGTGCATTCTGGGCGCCCTATCTCATGGGCGAACGTACGCCGCATCTCGATCCCAATGCCCGTGCTGCGTTACTCGGCTTAACCGCATCGCATACCCGCGCTCATGTGATCCGCGCGATCATGGAAGGCGTAGCTTTCAGCCTGAAGGACTCGTTCACCATCTTCGACGAGATGAAAATTCCCGTGACCTCGATTCGTTTGGGCGGCGGCGGTGCGCGCTCCCCGTTGTGGCGGCAGATTCAGGCCGATGTCTATGGCCACGAAGTCGAGATCGTTGCCGCAGAGGAAGGCGCAGCGTACGGCGCGGCAATCCTGGCAGGCGCTGGCGCCGGAGGCTGGAGTTCCGTCGAAGAAGCCTGTGACGCGATCGTGCGCGTAGACAAGCGAATCCCGCTGAATCCGAAGGATTCGACGACGATGCAAGCTGCCTACCGCACCTATCGCAAGATCTACCCAGCTTTGCGCCAGATCGAGTAGCGTCGGCTCGCGGCCTCATTTGTCACGCTAGTTTGCGCGAGAAGAGGGGACGACTTCAGCCTGCTGTTCATACGGCCAAAATAGGGCCGTTAGACCCGTGCAAGTTGCCTTGACAGCCCGTTCCCCATATGAGAACTTTCCCCCGGTTCGGTCCAGCTCCCCAACCCTCGTCCCAGTCGGTTCGACCGAACGCTTGACGGGCCATTCGATCCGGTGTGAAGCCGATAGATTCAGAGAGGAGATCCTATGAACTGGATTAGCCGGGGAATTCTGGTTGTGTGGATTCTTGTGGCATTAGCCGCGGCGGAGACTTCGACTCCGTCGGTTACGGTGGACTGCAACAAAGGGCAGTCGTTGAATAGCACGCTCGCTAAGTTGAATAAGCAGGCGCTCTCCACGGTCTCGGTCAACGGAACCTGCACCGAGTACGTTCAGGTCATCGGCTTCGAAGGGCTTACCCTGCAGGGCCTGCCCGGTGCGACGCTGCTTCAGCCGAGTTCGGGTGCCGGCAGTTTATTTAACAGTCTCCTGTTCATTGAGTCTTCGAAGAGCGTTACCGTTACTGGCTTCAGCATTCAGGCCGACACCGTCACCGTTCCGGCAGTCGGGATCGGTCATGGCAGCAGTGACATTCGCTTGCGGAGCCTGAACATACAAGGCGGCACCAGCGGAATTGCGGTCTTTGAAAACAGCCAGGTGTCGGTTGCATATGTTACGGCGCAGGACCCTGGCTACTCTACGCTTGGCATCTATGACTCTTCGGACGTGCACGTTGAGCACAGTTTGTTTCAGGACTCGACGGGAGCTTTGTGGCACGCGGGCATAGATATTGGAGCTTCCCACGTCACGATGTACGGAACGACCATCAGCAATATGCAGGTCGGTATCAATGGGCACTCTAGCGCCATTGTCGATGTGCTCACCTTCGACACTTACTATGCCATCTCTGGCTCGACTGACGTAGTCATCGACAATTCTGCCGGAACAAACTACAACGGCGTGATCATCGATACAGGGGGATCGCTCAATGTGACGGGCGCACGGCTGGTGATCACAAAGCCCGGGCAGACCTACGGCGGCACAACCGGAGGAGTACTCATTTCCGATGGTGCCTCCATGACTGCATCCAACGGATACCTCGTAATCACGAGTAGCAATGGCCAGGGAGTGATGGCTCTCAACAATTCGCACGCCACTATGGTCGGAGCTACGGTTACGGCGGGAAGTCACGGTGGGCTGGTCGCAGCAAATCTTTCCAGCATCGACGCCAGCGCCAGCACCGGGAGCACTCTCAGCCTCGTCAGCGGAAACATCATGGACTTATTTTGCGACCCGGATTCGACCATCACCGGCAGCGTCAATCTGACGGGCGTTCGCACCGCGCAATGCACCAATCTCCTCGCCGGAGAAACCGTGACCTTGCCTTAGCCCGGCCACACAGGAGTCACATATGACTCAGAAATCTCTCTGGCGTGGCGGTTTGGTATTTATACTCTGCCTGGCGCTGGCCACGCCTGCTCGGGCAGACAAGCTATCAGACGAAGCGGCGGGAATTATTGCCGGAATCGTCGTTGTCGCCATAGGCCTGACGTTCGGCGTGGCATTCGTGGCTGTTCACTATTCAAGAAAACGAAACCTTACTGGCTGCGTCGTTTCGGGGCCGGGCGGAATGTCCGTGACCGATGAAGGAGACAAGAAAATCTACATTCTCTCTGGCAACACGGCCGGCATCACGCCGGGCAATCGAATGAAGTTGCACGGAAAGAAAATAAAATCGCAACCGCCTGACAAGACCCTGATCTGGGAGACGTCCAAGGTAAACAAAGACTTCGGAGTCTGTTCGCAATAGCGGCGCCCTAAGTGAGGCCATCGAGACTCTCGAAGTTCGCGGTCCCGACTACTTTGCGGGCTCCTTCACCAACACGATCCGATCCCCTGCCACATCCCGCATCGTCTGCACGATTCCCGAGGGCCAGCGAATCTCGACCGTCTCCGCCGAAACATTCGCTCCCAGCCCGAAATGCACCGGTCCCGCACTTGACGATGCGTAGCCGCAGCTGGTCGTCATGTGGTTGTACTGCGCGCCAGATTTCGTCACAACTTTGATCCGAGCTCCAATGCCGTCGCGATTACTCTTCGTCCCCTGCAGCTTGAACTCTACCCAGTGATTGTTTCCCGGACTTTGATTCATCCAAATTTCGGCTGGAGCATTGATCGCGCTGACCACGACGTCGAGCTTTCCATCTCCATTGAGATCGCCGACGGCCGATCCCCGATGCCGCGATGGAGGTTGCGCTGTTAGACCGGCCTCGCCCGTCAGCGCCGTAAACTTCATCCCACCCAGATTCCGGAAAACAGTATTGGGCTGTTCGATGGAGAGGTTCGGCGCCGACAGCAGCGACTGCACATGCCCGCGCGAAACAAAAATATCCTTCCATCCATCGTTGTCAAAGTCGGCGATGGTTGGCGAATATCCCGCCATCGGCAAACTCAGCCGCGTCATTCCGCTTTCACGCGTCACTTCCACGAAACTTCCCTTGCCGGTGTTCTTGTAAATCGGAAACGTTTCTCCATCGAGAGCGACGATCACGATATCGGGATACCCATCGTTATCCAGATCGCGAAAGTCCACGCCCATTCCGGAAATATAAGTTCCGTCCTCGCGCAACGCGACATTCTCGTCGAACGCAGACTCTTCGAACTTTCCGCCTCCCTTATTGCGGTAGAAAGAATTCATCAGCTTGTCATTCGGGATGATCAGGTCCATCTTGCCGGTGAGTTCGGAATCCGCCGCAGCGACTCCCATCCCTTTGCCGGGATGAGCGCGGAATCCCGCCTCTACCGAAGCATCGCGGAATGTTCCGTCCCCGTTATTGATGAATAGCTGGTTGGGAGTTGGTTTGTACATCTTCGGATGGCAATAGTCGCGATGCCCGTAACCTTCGCACACCGGCTCGTGATCGAAATCCCATTTCAGATAATTGATGACCACGAGATCGAGTAGGCCGTCGTTGTTTACGTCGATCCACGCTGCCGCGACCGACCACAGCGGACCATATTCCGGATCAGGTTTATTCAGTCCAGCTTTCGCGGTGGCATCGGTGAACGTTCCATTGCCGTTGTTGTGATACAGAGTATTTTTGTAAATCCCGGCGACAAAAATATCCTCGAAGCCATCATTGTCGTAATCGCCGATCGCAACGCCGGTATCGTAGCCTGTGCCTGCCAGTCCGGCCTTTTCGGTGACATCGGTGAAATGTCCCTTGCCATCGTTCTCGAACAGCCGGTTGGAATATTTCGGAGAGTCCTTCTTCAGGGTCTTGAGGTCGGCGCCGTTGGCGAAAAAGATGTCGAGTTTGCCGTCGTTGTTGTAATCGAAAACAGCGACGCCGCCTTCCATCGTCTCCGGGGCGTGCCTCTCGGGAGATTCGTCGCTGTCGAGTTTGAAGTCGATGGGTTGAAAAGCGAAACGGATCGAACTTTCGCCAGAGGGCGCGGCGGAATTTTGTGCGGCTTGAGACTGCGAGCGCACCAGCAACGGTGCGCTCGAGAGTACAAAAAGAAAAGAGCCAACCAGCAAACTGCGGACGTTACCAGAAATCATGCGGAATCGGTGCTACGCACCTGTTCCCATCTTACTCCGGCAACTTCTGCTCTCCTTGAATCATCAGGTGCGCTTCCGCGTGAGGAGCACCGGTTCCGGGTTGCCCACCGCCGACCGTAATCAGGTAGTCTCCCGCCGATACGAATCGGTCGCCCGCTTCGTTGACGTAGCTGAGGTCGCGCGGACTCAGCGTCAGTTTCACATGCTTCTGCTCGCCGGCCTTTAGGGTAACGCGGGTAAATCCCCGCAGTGCGCGCAGCGGCGCACCCGGCAGTTTCGGGAAACTGATGTAAAGTTCCGCCACTTCGTCGCCATCCCGGCCTCCCGTATTCTTCACGTCGACTTCCACATCCACGGGATCACCGGCCTGCAGCGCCGCACTTGAAAACTTCATCCCACTGTAGTCAAACGTGGTGTAGCTCAGGCCATGTCCGAAGCCATACAGCGGAGTTCCCGTGAAGTACCGGTACGTCCGATTCTTCATCGCGTAGTCTTCGAACTCGGGCAGTTGTTCGACGCCCTTGTAGAAAGTCACCGGAAGCCGTCCCGCTGGATTATTCACGCCAGCCAGAGTCTGAGCGATTGCTGTGCCGCCCTCTTCGCCCGAATACCAGGCGTCGAGAATGGCGTTGGCATGATCGTTCGCCCAATTCACCGCGAGAGCGCTACCGTTCATAAGCACAACGACCAGGGGCTTCCCGCTCCCCTTCAACGCGCCCAGCAGCGCGCCCTCTTCTTCTGGAAGATTCAAGCTGGTGCGATCGCCACCGCGAAAGCCCGGGACATCTACCTTCATCTCCTCGCCTTCCAGATGCGAGGTAATGCCGACAACCGCGACAACAACATCCGCCTTACGCGCCGCTTCCGCAGCTTCGAAGCTCGGATCGGCGCTAACCGTCAGCCAGACCAACTTCGTACCGAAGCCTCCCTTCAAGCACTCGATCTTCACCGCGTAACGTTGTCCCTTCGTCAACTGCATGGTGGCTGCTTGTGTGTTCGGATCGTGCAGAATTGCGTCATCCACAATCAATTTGCCGTCGATCCACATGCGATTCATCGAACCGGTGAGCCCGATCCGATACAAGCCCGACTCCGACGGCGTCAGGAAGCCCGTCCACCGCGCCGAGAATTCTTTCATTCCTGCAGGTAAAGTAATGGCGTGCGGGTCCGGATGAAATAACTGCAGGTCGACGAACGCATCCGTTCGCGTCACCTGCGGCGTGCCCGTCAGATCCCCGGCGAAATATTCGCCCTTGAGTCCGGGCTTTCCATCGTCCGTCGAAAGGGCCGAAGTTGGAATCACGGACTCTTTTCGCAGAAAATTCGTGCCCGCCACGAACGAGACTTCCGCTCCACCGAACTGTTTGCGAATGCCCTCCAGCGCCGTCACCGCATGCGACGCCGTGCCTGCATAGTTTCCGTGGAGCACCTCCGCCGACTCGGCCAGCGGCCCCACTACCAGAATCTTCTTAACGTCCGGCCCAAAAGGAAGCACGCCGTCGTTCTTGAGCAGCACCATCGACTCACGCGCTATTTTCAATGCAAGTTCCCGATGTGGCGCGCTGTCGATTTCTGACTCCGGCGTGTTGGCATACGGCACCATGCTCGGCGGATCGAACATTCCCAGCCGCATTCGCGCCGTAAACAAACGTTTCAGTGTTACATCGAGATCGGCTTCGGTGAGAAGCCCTTGCTTCACTGCATCGATGAACGGCTGGTAGTCGTGTTTGTCCGTCGTGATGGTGAAAAAGTCGGCGCACTCGTTGTCCATGCCGGTCTTGTTCGCAACCGCAGCCGCTTCGGCCTGGCTTTTTGTGAAGTGATGTCCTTCGAAGATGTCGACGACCGCATCGCAGTCGGAAACGACATAGCCGTTGAATTTCCACGCGCCTCGCAGTGTGTCCTTCAGCAGAAACGTGTTGGCGCAGGCCGGCTGGCCATTCACGCGGTTGTAAGCGCACATCACCGACTCCGCTTTGCCTTGCGTCACCGCCGCTCGAAACGCCGGCAAATACGTGTCTTCCATGTCATGTTTCGACACCTGGACATCAATGCTGTGGCGCGACGGCTCTGGCCCGCTATGCACTGCATAATGTTTCGGCGTCGAAATCACGCGAAAATATTTCGGATCGTCTCCCTGTAATCCCGTCACAAATGCGACGCCCATCCGCCCCGTGAGGAACGGATCTTCTCCGTACGTTTCTTGTCCGCGTCCCCAGCGTGGATCGCGAAAGATATTAATGTTCGGAGACCAGAAATCCAGCCCTTCCATAATGTCGTGCCGTCCTGCCCGTATCGCCTGATCGTGTTTGGCCCGCGCTTCGGTCCCGATCACAATTGCCATTTCATGGATCAATGGATCGTCAAACGTGGCTGCGAGTCCGATCGGCTCGGGAAAAACCGTCGCTGTACCCGCGTTGGCCACACCATGCAGCGCTTCGCTCCACCAGTCGTAAGCGGGAATCTGCAGCTCCGGAATCGCCCGCGCCTGATTGACCACTTGCGAAGCTTTCTGCTCCAGGGTCATTCGACGGATTAAATCGTCTACCCGCTTGTCGATTGGCTGCGAGGGATCCAAATACAATGGCCCACTTTTTGTTTGGGCCGCGGAACTGACAGTCAGAAGAACCAGAAAAAAAGATGCCTGCAACATCATCCGAAAGCGCGTTTCCATGGGAAATTCCTCCTGGCGGCCAGCAGGGTTCAATCGGGCTGGCAAGAGCAGTGAAGACCAATAAATTGGGTTTCCGTTAACGATTACGGTCGACCGTCGCTTGTAGCACAGCGGCATGGTGAGGTCAAGCTAGCTTGTTGATGCTCCCTGATCTGCAAGATCGATTTAGCGCAGCTCGCGATAGGTGGATCCAAGCTGGATCGCCGGCGCAGACAACATTAAGTTGATGTTTGTCAGGCGGGAGTGTCGGCTCAAACACCCCCTCACGGAATCTGCCTTGCCGCAGCCCTAGCCGTGTCGGCGCGAATTTCCGGAAAGCTTGTAAAGCATTCACGAATAATAGCTTATCCACAATCCAGCCTGCTTTGCAGCCATGGCTCATGCGGACTTATCGAGCAGAAAGAGAGGTCCGATTGCGGCTCGAGACGCTTGCAGAGGCCTTTAGGATATCGATTTTGTTCTTGACAAAGGTTTACACGTGGATGTAACACCGTAAACGTTCACGGACGCTCGGGTCGTCCCGTCCCAGTAGACCCATCCCGAATAAACGATTTTTGGAGGCTGGCAAATGAAATCCCTCTCGCCCACGAATGCCGGGAGTTTCGGCCTTTCCCTGAAACGCTGTGACCTTCGCCTCGTACTTCTTTTCGCGGCCGTCGTTCTCCTCTTCGCCGCGCAGGGCCTGGCACAGGAAGCGACGATCGTCGGAACAGTCACTGATCCGACGGGCGCTGCGGTTCCCAATGTATCTATCACCGTTACCAGCACCGACACTGGCTTGGCACGCAACTTGGCGACCAGCAGCGATGGTCAGTACGTCGCTCCCGATCTGCACATCGGCCGCTATACGGTTCGAGCGGCGGCCTCTGGATTCAAAGTTGCCGAGCAGAAAGACATCGTGCTGGCCGTCAACGACCGTACCCGCGTCGACTTCAAACTAACCGTCGGCAGCGCGCAGGAACAGGTCACTGTTGAAGCTGCAGCGATCGCCGTGCAAGCGGATACCGGCGAAGTCAGCGATGTCATCACCGGACAACAGCTGACGCAGCTCTCCACTAACGGCCGCAGTATGTATTCGTTGATTTCTTTGACGCCCGGCGCTTCGAGCGGCCAGGCCGACTTCCAGATTCCCACTCCGGTCGGCGGCGACGCCAACGTGAGTTTTAACGGCATGCGCGAGAGCCACAACCTTTACCTCCTCGATGGCAGCGAGAGCGCTGACCGCGGTGGTGCAGGTGGATCTGACGTGATGCCCTCCATGGACGCGATTGCTGAGTTCCGCGAAATGACGTCGAACTACAGCGCGGAGTTCGGTCTTTCCTCGTCTGCGACTATGACGGCCGTCATCAAGTCCGGAACGAAACAATTCCACGCCAGCGCGTGGGAGTTCCTGCGCAACGACTTCCTCGATGCTCGCAACTACTTCAACCCTGCGCCCCAGCCGGTAGCTGAATTGCGATTCAATACCTACGGCTTTAACGGCGGCGGTCCGGTTGATTTCTGGGCCAAAGAACACAAAACATTTTTCTTCTACAACATGGAATGGCGCAGCCTGATTCAGGGCCAGACGCTAAACCAGACGGTTCCGAGCACCGCGTGGTACAGTGGCGCGTTGCCGAGCAGCATTCCGATTACGGTTCCGACGGCCGTGAATTCCGGCTTCCTCTACAGGAATTGTCCGGGAGGAGTTGCTCCTGCCGGAGTTGTTGCGGGAAGCGCTTTCCCCAACAATACGATTCCAAGTTGCATGATCGATCCGAACTCGACGGCCCTCCTCCAGGCTGGAATTTTCCCGGCCAACAACTCCGTGAATAGCAGCGGACAGCCCACCTTCCTCGGCGGCAACAACGTTCCCACGCACGTGAGAGAAGAGATTGTCCGTATCGATCATCAGTTCAACAGCAAGTTCTCCGTCTTCGGCCACTACCTGGCAGAACAGATCGCGCAGAACTTCGGCACGTCGATGTGGAGCGGAGACAACGTTCCCACCGCCGCCAACACTTTCGGTAACCCGTCCTACAGCGCCGTCATTCACACCACTTACGTCATCAGCCCCACGCTGCTGAACGAAGTGGCGTTCAACTACAACGGCAACCGCATCGCCATTTTGCCCACCGGAGTCGTCGCGCGGCCGAGCGGATTTACTTCCAACCGCATTTTCACCGGTCCCAACAACGACAATCGCATCCCCGAAATCCATCTGAACGGATACAACGGGACTGACTACACGACCTCCAGTTGGCCCTGGAAGAACAAAGCGGATGACTACCAGATTCGCGACGACGTTTCCTGGACCAAGGGTGCGCATCAGCTCAAGATGGGCGGCAGCTGGGCGCTTTATAAGAAGGTGCAGGATCTGTTCGGAAACACGCAGGGATCCTTTACCTTCAATAACAACTTCACCGGAAACGACTTCGCCGACTTCCTGCTCGGCACCGCTTCGAGTTACAACGAACTTGCGGTTCAGGATCACGGCTTCTGGAACAACGTTTCATGGGCCGCTTATATCCAGGACAACTGGCGCGTTAACCATCGCCTGACCTTGAACCTCGGTCTGCGCTGGGACGGCGTTCCGCACACCTACGAAGCCAACGATCGTATGGGCAACTTCTATCCGAACCTCTACAATCCGGCTGATGCGGCCCTTTTTGTTCCGGGTTCGAATGGCAACTCGATCTGCGGCGCTACCACCCCAGGTTGCACGGGAGCTAGCCCCGGCTTGGGTACCAGTCCGAATCCGATTCTGGCCGGATACCAGTTCTACCTGAATGGTATCGGCATCCCCGGAACCACGGCCGGCGTCCCCAAGGGTCTGGTCAACAATCACTGGGCAGCATTCGGTCCTCGCGTCGGCTTTGCCTACGATCTAACCGGATCGGGCAAGACCGTTCTCCGCGGCGGCCTCGGCGTCATGTACGAGCGCATTCAAGGCAACGACATGTACAACGCCGGTCCTAACGTTCCGTTCAGTACGAACGTGAACTTCAACAACGTTGAGATCGAGAACCCGTCCACTGACCTCGGCACCGGTAATGCGTTGGTTGCGCCGATCACGGTAGCAGGCATCACTGGTCTGGATCAGATTCAGAACAAGCTGCCCGTGAGCTATCAATACAGCTTCGGCGTTCAACATGCCCTGTCGGCACGTTCTGTCCTGTCGGTGTCTTACGTCGGCAACCAGAACCGCCATCAGAACGACTATCGGGAAACCAACCTCCCGAATCCCAGCTCGTTCGGGGCACTGTTCGCCGCTAACGGCACTGGCTACAACACGTTCGTCCCGTATCTTGGATTCAACTCCATCAAGATGTCGGAAGACGTGCAAAACTCCCATTACAACGGCCTGCAGATGGAACTGCACAGCCAGATTCGGCATGACCTGACACTTCAGGCTGCCTATACTCTGTCGCGTGCAATCGACCCTGCAACCAGCGGAAATGGCGTTAGCGATTTGAACAACACCTCCAACCCCTACAGCCACGCGTATGACAACGGGCCGTCGGGTCTGGATCGCACCAACATCGCGTTCATCAACTTCATCTACGACATCCCATTCCTGAAAGACAGCTCCAACAAGCTGCTGAAGTCGACAGTTGGAGGCTGGCAGGTATCGGGTATCGTGACGTTGACCTCCGGCGAGCCGCTGAACATCAACGAAGGCGGTATCACGAACTGCGCTCAGGGAGCAAACAATCCCGCTTCCTGTACCGGTTCTCTCATCGGCACCGGCAACATCAGCAGCATCATTCCCAACGCGAACAACCGGCCGAACGTAAGCGGCAGCGTTTCTTACCCGAAGACGGTTGCCAGCTGGTTTAACGGATCGCCCTACTCTCCGACAGTAGCCGGAACTTGGGGCAACGAGCCGTTCAACAACCTCCGCGGCCCAGCTCGTGACAACTGGAACCTCGCTCTGTTCAAGAGCTTCCTGTTCAGCGAGTCTCGCGGAAGCAGAATGGAATTCCGTGCGGAGTTCTTCAACGCGTTCAACCACACGGAGTTCAACAGCATCAGCACCACGTTCTCGTCCGGTAACTTCGGCGCGATCACGTCGGCTCACGACCCACGCGAAATTCAGTTGGGGTTGAAGCTGTACTTCTGATCGATCGTGGTTCGCTTCTCGGCCCCGCTCGCGGTACCTATATTGCGAGCGGGGTTTTTCTTTGTCACAACCCTCGTATGCTGTCACGGCATCAACCGGAGGGTCCGAGTCGCATGAGGAAGCGCATCTCAGAACTCGTTGCCGCCGCGTTGTTGTTTCCCTGCCCTGCCTTTGCGCAGAAGCCCTCTCCCGCTGCCGCCGCTGCCCTTGAGCAGCAGCAAAAGTGGCCGGAGGCTGTTGAGGTATGGAAAGCTGTCACCGCGCGGAATCCGGGAGATGCCGCAGCCTTCGCCAGTCTTGGCGTGGATCTCGCACGGGAACAGAAATACGATGAGGCCGCTGACGCCTATCGCAACGCCCTCAAGCTGAATCCCAAACTTCCCGGCGTCGAGCTCAACCTTGGCCTCGCCGAGTTCAAGCAGGGGCACTTTTCCGATGCCGTTACGGCTTTCCACTCAGTCGTCAAGGCTGATCCCTCGAACACCCAGGCGCAGACCCTCTTAGGGATGAGTCATTACGGCGCCAAGGAGTTCGATCAGGCGTCCGAATACCTCGAGCCGATCGCCAGGAATGAGCCGGGGAACGCGGAGCTCCACCAGATGCTCGCCCAAAGCTGCCTCTGGGCCAAGAAACTCACCTGCGCTCAAGAGGAATTCCGCCTGCTTTTGCAGCAAAGCCCCGATTCCGCCCCCACCCACGTCCTGATGGGCGAGGCGCTGGATGGCCTGGGACGCACCCAGGAAGCCATCGCCGAGTTCGAAGCTGCGGCGAAGATTTCTCCCAACGAGCCTAACCTGCATTTCGGTCTTGGGTATCTTCATTGGAAGTCGCAACAGTACGACCAGGCGCGTCAGGAATTCGAACGCGAACTGGCTCTCGATCCCAACCACGGTCAGGCCCTCGCCTATCTGGGTGACATCGAATGGAAAAACAATCATCCGGACGCGGCGGTTCCTCTGCTTGAGCGCGCGATAAAAGCGAAGCAGGATCTGCGCATCGCCTATGTCGATCTCGGTGCGATCGACCTCCAGCAGAAGAATTACAAGGACGCCGAGGCTGCTCTTGTGAGAGCTGTATCTCTGGAGCCCGATCAGCCCGACGCGCACTACCAGTTGGGGCGTTTGTATCAGGCGCTCGGCAAGACTGCCGATGCCGAAAAGGAACTTCATAAAGTACGCGAGTTACACGAAAAGGCTGACAGCCTGGTGGGGAAAATGTCCTCTTCGCCGCCCGCGCTCAATCCGGCCGAGACCCAATAATTCCAACGCAAACATACAGGAAGGATTCAATGAGCAAAAAGAACGGAAACTTCGATCCCAAGCCGGAACACAAATTTTCCTTCGGACTATGGACTCTCGGTAACCGCGGGCGCGATCCCTTCGGCGACTTTGTCCGCCCCGTTTTTCCTCCGAATGACATTGCTGCCGTGCTCGGCGAAATCGGCGCTTGGGGAGTGAACCTGCACGACAACGACCTGGTTCCCATCGACGCCACACCGAAAGAGCGCGACAAGATCGTTCGCGAATTTCGCGCCGCTTGCAACGAGAGCGGTGTCGTCGTCCCGATGGCGACCGTCTCGTTATTCTTCCACCCCGTCTTCCGCGACGGGGCCTTTACTTCGAATGACCCCGAAGTCCGCGCCTACGCCATTCAGAAAACCATGCGCGCCATGGATCTCGGTGCCGAACTCGGCGCAAAGATATTTGTTCTCTGGGGTGGCCGCGAAGGCGTCGAGACGGATGCCTGCCGTCGCGCCGACGAGGCCGTCAAGCGCCTCCGCGAAGCCGTCAATTATCTCTGCGACTACAACATCGCCCAGAAATACGGATATCGCTTCGCCATGGAAGCCAAGCCCAATGAGCCTCGCGGCGACATCTACATGGCCACCACCGGACACTATCTCGGATTCATTCCCACCCTCGATCATCCGGAGATGGTCGGAGTCAATCCCGAAGTCGCTCACGAGCAGATGGCTGGACTCAACTTCATGCACGGAGTGGCGCAAGCGTGGGAGTCTGGAAAGCTCTTCCACATCGATCTCAACGATCAGGTGTCAGGACGTTATGATCAGGATCTTCGCTTCGGCTCAGCCAATCCCAAGACCGCCTTCTGGCTGGTAAAGTTCCTCGAGGACGTCGCCTACGATGGCCCACGCCACTTCGACGCGCACGCTTATCGCACCGAAGACTACGAAGGAGTCAAAGACTTCGCCCGCGGCTGCATGAAGACGTATCTGATCCTGAAAGACAAGGCCGCGCGCTGGAATGCCGACAAGGAAATTCAGTCGATCCTGAAGGAAATTTCCCCCGCTGCGCCGAAAGTTCCGTCAACCGGACGGTACTCGCCCAAAGGCTCGGCGGCGCTGCTTTCCCACGTCTTCGACAAAGACGCGATCATGAAGAAGCGCCTGCCCTACGAGCTGCTGGATCAACTGACGATTGATGTCCTGCTGGGAGTTCGATAAAGCGATAAGAGATAACAAGAAGGACTGAGAATTAGGAAATGTGGGGACAGCCGCCCCCGGCTGTCCGGCCAGCGAGCTGGCCTGCGCCGGCCCGGTCGGTGAATCCAGGCGAGATCTACGCTCGCCCTTTTTTCGCTGCAGCCGCCTGCTTCCCCGCAACTTCCCAGGGACGCTTCGGCCGATCCACTACCGCCTTGTCGCGATTCTCCACGCGGTCGTACTGGTAGGCTTCGCTCACGGTGCCGAGCGATTCGTTATACAAGCTGGGCAGGCCCAACCCCTGCTTCAATTCTTCGGAAAAGGATTGCAACGACTTCAAGTGGTCCGCGGTCGCCGGAATTTCCGCCTTTGAGGTCTTCAGGAATTGCTGGTATCCCTTGTTGACCAGCTTCGATATCTCGCTTCCGATCAGGTATCCCGGGTACGCGAAGATCTTTATCCCATCCTCAGCCGTCTTCTGGATCGCCGCCGACACATTATATTTGCGCAGGAAAACTCGGCTGGTTGTGCCGGGTGCGTCCGTTACGTCGAACCCGTTGTCGCGCAGCCACGCTAGCGCTTCTTCATAGGTTCGTGCTTCAATCGTCTTAGCCATTGGCTTTGTACTTAACCTTTCCTTGCCGGCGTTGCTTGCTCATTGGATGCACAGTTCATTTATAAGGACCGACCGTAACTTTACACGAGGTGCATCGCCGGGCGAATCTGGTTCATCTAAGACAAGGTACTACATATCGTGTTTCGAGCTACATAGCACGTTACGTTGGTCACGGCATTCGGTTCAAGCATGACATACGGTTCTACCAAAACGGCCGCCGTTTCGCCTTCGCAAGACTCCCCGAAGTCGAGAGAAGTCGCTTCAGGACTGGGCGAAACGCTAGGCCACAGCCTCATCGAGCGCATCGGAAACACTCCGCTGCTGCGTCTCGATGCGCTCACGCGAGACCTGCCCGGCATAGCCCTTTTGGGTAAAGCCGAGTGGTATAACCCGGGTGGATCGGTCAAAGACCGCGCTGCGGCCAATATCGTCACCCAAGGCCGCCGCAACGGGGCGCTTCATCCGGGCAAGATCCTGCTCGACGCCACCAGCGGCAACACCGGCATTGCCTACGCCATGCTTGGCGCCGCCGAAGGCTTCCCCGTCACGCTCTGCATGCCCGAAAATGTTTCCCGCGAGCGCAAGCAGATCCTGCACGGCTACGGCGCCAACATTATTTATACGGATCCCGCTGACGGCTCAGACGGCGCCATCCGCATGGCTCGCGAACTGGCTGCGAAGCATCCCGATCAATATTTCTATGCCGATCAGTATTCCAACGACGCCAACTGGAAAGCGCATTACTCCACGACGGCCAACGAGATATGGCAGCAGACGCAGGGGCGCATCACGCACTTCGTCTCGATGCTCGGAACGAGCGGCACTTTTGTTGGCACCACCCGCCGTCTGAAGGAACTGAATCCAGCCATAAAATGCGTCTCGCTCCAGCCGGATTCTTCGTTCCACGGAATCGAAGGCGCCAAGCACATGGCCAGCGCGATCGTGCCGAAGATTTATGACGCGACCCTAGCCGATCAAAACCTCGAGATCTCCACGGAAGACGCCTACGCCATGGCGCGACAGCTATCCCGCACTGCCGGACTCCTCGTAGGAATTTCAGCGGCGGCCGCGGTCGTGGGGTGCCTGAAGGTTGCCAGTGAACTTCCGCTCAAGAAAAATCAGGAGGCGGTCATAGTCACCATCCTCTGCGACTCCGGCGACAAGTATTTGAGCGAGCGATTCTGGAGCGAAGGCTAGAAATGGAAATACAGCTACCCTACCCTTGTCGCGTTTTTAGCGACAGAGTAGGGATTTTGACCTCTTAGACGACTGAACCAATGCTGAAATTTCCCCGCAGAGAGTACGACGCAATCCGCAAACACGGCGAAGAAACCTATCCTCACGAATGCTGCGGGGTTCTGCTGGGTCGATTCGACGACGACGGCACCCGCGTCGTCACCTCAACCGCTCGTTGCGGCAACACCCGCACCGATTCCGCGCACAACCGCTACAACATCGATCCCAAGGAATTGGTCCGCATCCAGCGCGAAGGTCGCGACCGCGGCGAAGACATCGTTGGCTTCTACCACTCCCATCCGGATCACCCGGCGCAATGGTCGAAAACCGATCATGCCGAAGCGCATTGGTTCGGCTGCTCCTATGTCATCACCAGCGTCGAGAAGGGCAAAGCCGTCCTCACCAACGCCTTCGAACTGTCAGGCACAGACGAATCCGATAAGCAACTGGTAGACGAGAACATTCAAGTCGCATAAAAAGACGCAGCCTTCCTCTGTGTTCTCCTGTGCCCTCTGTAGTGAGTTTCTTTCCGAATCCTTGCCAGACGCGGGAAGTGCGCGATTTTCACAGCGCAGGAACGATCTCTGCGTGGCCGAGGAATATCGATTTCCCGGGACGAACCACGCTCAAACCCGCGTCCGTCGCGGCTTCTGCGAAAAGCGCGTCGGCGAGCTGCACCATTTCCGGTCAGGGGGCTGTGAACGGCGTGCACTCGATTGAAAAGACGTGTACTTACAAATGCGTATTTTTCGTTGACGGGGAAAATAGAAGGAGTACAACAAGATCGTTCTTTGACAGCTTCTTAAGTTTTTCCGGTTGGTGCGGCGTCCGGGGCTCAAGCGAAGTCACTTTCCTGATCGCAAGATTGGGAAGGAGGGCAAGCGAGGGTCTATAGCAAAGCGCTGGTCGAGGCGAACGAAGAAGAAATGTTGAAGGCAGGATAGAGTTCCGAGGCGTAGGGTAGGTTTATCCGGTTGGCGGTGAGCCCGGAGCCCAAGCGAAGATCGCGCGTTGCGCCCCGCAAGGGAGGCGACGAGAGCAGGTCGAGCAAGGGTCAAACGCGAGCTACTGGCCGAGACGAATGGACCCCACATCACCTCGGAACTCTCTTACTTTTGGCTGCCAGCTGTCAGCCGCCGGCCAAGAAGATCATGTCGGGACAGCCGCCATCGGCTGTCCGGTCGCGCACAGCCCGAGACGGATATCTCATTTCGCATTCCCCGGCCCACCCACTGCGTAAATCCTCGGAATTCGCTGCTCCAAAGCCGGCAGCGCCGGAAAAGCCGCATGCGGCTCGCTCTGATACCAGTACGCCACTGAGAAATAATTGTCCGACCGGTGGTTCGCATGTCCATGCTCAATCGTTGCCTTCAGCGATTTGGTGAACGTGATCGGCGAATCCAGGTGAAACCGATACAGCGACCACCGTCCGCCGGCCACCTCTTGTCCGACCACCGGGGCTCCAAATAATCCATACCCAAACGGATGCCCGCCAAAATCCCACGCACCCAGGAAGTAGTCTTCCGACCCGGTTCCATTGATCGATGGCAACTTCTCGCCATCGACAAAGAACATGTCGTCGCCCTCGCCCCACCACTTATCTTGATTCTGCAGCACTGACATCGTCACGCCCACAAAGTGTCCGCGCCCGATCGCTTCCATCCATACATAATTTTCGGCGCCGTCCAGGTTCTTCTTGCTGTCCATATCGCCGTTCGACTTCCATTCATTCGTGGTCCCATGGTTCGGCGCAGCCTGACGGTATTGCGCATGAAAATAGAGCGAGTCCGCAGGCAGAGGCTTGCTGTAAGCGCGGTAATCGATATTGAAATAAAACGCGTCAGTCCGGATTGCTCCTTCATTGGTCACCGTGATTCGCGCGTGCTTCTGAAACGGCATGGGGAAAAAGCAATTTAGCGCCTTGTCCGATCCGACCTGTAGTGGAATCGACTGGTACAGGTGATAGTCCCCGAGTCCCAGCCCGAAGAAATCGCCAATCGGAGTTTCCACACTCGGCGTCGTCTCCCCGTCCCAATACATCCGCAGCACCAGCGCCTTCAAGTGATTTGGATCATCACTGGCAATCGTGACCCACACATGCGTCACCAACCCGGGCCCGGCGTCATCGAGCAGCGTGAGTGTCTCCCCCGGAGCAACTGCCCGCGCGTCGGCATTCCCCCCGCTGCGGTCATAGCTCGAAGATCGGTGCTGCACGTAGTCCTTGGCCTGCGGAAGAGACGAAAGCCAGGTCGCGGAATCTTGTGCGGAGAGCGGCATTGCCAAACAGCAGAGAGCCAGCAGAGCGATCAGATTTTTCATGACGAGTTCCTTGCGCTAAACGGAATTTGTCAGCAACCTTGGAGACTTCGCACTATTAAGCGCCGCCGCCGCACTTCACCAACTGTACGCTCGAGCGAACGACCAGCTTAGCTGCCGTCCGCATTACCCCTCCGAAATGCGCCCTCCGCCGCTACGCGCCCTCGCCACAATGCCGCGTCCGCCCGAATGCGGTCCATTACCGTGAAAGAGCGGCCCTTAAAGTTGGCCGCGTAATGCCCTTAGATCGGAGTGGGGTTTAGCCCCCTTGGTTCGCGTTCCGTCGATATAACGTCGGCCTTTAACGCTTCCACAGCAAAAACGTTCATAACACTCTGGGCGTACGCCGCACAACTTGAAGCCCGGTCGGGGAGCTGGTCCACAGACCACCGCGTCCGGACAAACAGGTTGTCAGCTTGAGTAGCTGTTATCTGACAATCTTCGGAGCATTCACATTGAGTATTCGCTGTTTACGCTCGCCTATAGCCTTTTACGCTCAGGGATGTGCCGCATACATTCGACGGCATCTCAATAGCAAAGCAGCTCACAGCGGTATGTTCCCATGCTTCTTCGGCGGATTCTTATCCCGCTTCGTCTCCAGCATGGCCAACGCCTGAATCAATTTCTTCCGCGTATCCCGAGGCTGGATCACCGCATCCACAAATCCGCGGTCGGCGGCCACGTAGGGGTTCGCGAAGCGGTCGCGGAACTCGTCAATTTTTTCCTGGCGAAGTTGTTCCCGGTTGCCCGCCGCATCGAGCTCCCGCTTGTAAACGATATCCACCGCGCCCTCCGGCCCCATCACCGCAATTTCCGCCGTGGGCCACGCGTAGTTCACATCCGTGCGGATATGCTTCGACGCCATCACGCAATATGCTCCGCCATACGCCTTGCGCGTAATGACGGTCACTTTCGGCACCGTCGCCTCGGCGAATGCGTAGAGCAGCTTCGCCCCGTGCTTGATGATCCCGCCGTACTCCTGGGCTGTGCCCGGTAAGAATCCCGGGACATCTTCGAATGTCACCAGAGGAATGTTGAAGCAATCGCAGAAGCGGACGAAGCGCGCCCCTTTGACCGACGCATTGATATCCAGCGTCCCGGCCAACATCGACGGCTGGTTCGCCACGATCCCTACCGATCGCCCATCCAGCCGCGCGAACCCCACAACGATGTTTCGCGCGTAGTGCTCCTGCACTTCGAAAAAATATCCGTCGTCAACCACCGAATGAATCACATCTTTGATGTCATAGGGCTGGTTCGACTGCGCCGGAACAACCTTATCGAGCGCCACATCCGCCCGATCGGCCGGATCGGTGCATACCTTCCGCGGAGGCTCCTCCAGATTGTTCGACGGCACAAAGCTGAGCAGTTCCCGCACCATCGACAGGCATTCCGCGTCGTCATGCGCCAAGAAATGCGCCACGCCCGAAGTCTCGTTGTGCGTCATCGCCCCGCCGAGCTGCTCCTTGGTCACCTCTTCATGCGTCACCGTCTTGATCACGTCCGGCCCTGTGATAAACATGTACGACGTTTTATCCACCATCATCACGAAGTCGGTAATTGCCGGTGAATACACCGCACCGCCTGCGCAAGGGCCCATAATCGCGGAAATCTGCGGCACCACTCCGCTGTAGAGCGTATTCCGCAGAAAAATATCCGCATATCCTGCCAGCGACATCACGCCTTCCTGAATCCTTGCTCCGCCCGAATCGTTCAGCCCGATCACCGGTGCGCCCATCTTCGCCGCCAGGTCCATAATCTTGACGATCTTCCCAGCATTCGCCTCCGAAAGCGATCCCCCAAACACGGTGAAGTCCTGCGCGAACACATATACCAGCCGCCCCTCGATCCGCCCGTACCCGGTGACGAATCCGTCGCCGTAGATTTTCTGCTCGGCCATGCCGAAATCGTTGCAGCGATGCGTGACCAGCTTGTCGGTTTCTTCGAATGTCCCTTCATCGAGCAGGAATTCAATCCGCTCGCGCGCCGACATCTTTCCTTCCTTATGCTGCCGCTCGCGCCGCTTCACCCCGCCGCCATCTTCAGCGAGTTGATTCCGCTTTTTCAGTTCCGCGACTTTCTGTTCAAGGTCCATGCGCAGGATTATAGCCTCCGAGGGTGCCCCACCCTTCTCGCGTTTTCTGCGAGAGGGTGGGGTTTTTGACTTCCTCTCCGTTCCTCAGTGCCCTCTGTGGTGAGGGCAGTTCTATCGTGACTCCCCGCCGTGCGGTACACTGCCCACAATGTCCTCGTTCTCCGACCAGATGGGTTTCACCTTCCGCCCGCCCGAGCGCCGGGTATGGAAGGTTCGCGACCTAGTCGCCGCCGTCCGCACGCACATCGAGCGTGAATATTCTGACGCCTGGGTCGAAGGCGAAATCTCCAACTTCCGCGCCCCTGAATCTGGCCATCTTTATTTCACACTCAAAGACGGCAATGCCCAGATCAAAGTGGTGATGTTTCGCTCCTCCGCAAGGCTGCTCCGATTCAAGCCCGCCGATGGCCTCCAAGTCGTCGTTCGCGGCCGCATCACCATCTATGAAGATCGCGGCGAACTCCAGATTTCCGCTGAATACATCGAGCCCAAAGGAGCAGGATCGCTACAGCTGGCATTCGAGCAACTCAAAGCCAAGCTCGAAGCCGAAGGTCTTTTCGCCGCCGAACGCAAAAAGCCGATCCCATCCTTGCCATCGCGAATCGGCGTCGTCACGTCGGCCCAGGCTGCGGCTCTTCGTGACATCCTCAACATTCTCGAACGCCGCCATCACTCGGTGAATGTATTGATCTATCCCGCCCAGGTGCAGGGCGATCTCGCTTCGCAGGAGGTCGCCGCTGGCATTCGTTATTTCAATGACCACGACAATGTCGATGTCATCATCATCGCCCGTGGTGGCGGCTCCGCCGAAGATCTCGCCTCGTTCAACAATGAAGGTCTGGCCCGCACCGTGGCCGCCTCTGAGATCCCGGTCATCTCCGCCGTCGGCCACGAAACCGATTTCACCATCATCGATTTCGTCGCCGATCTCCGGGCTCCCACACCATCGGCTGCGGCAGAATTGGTCATCCGCTCTCGCCAGGAGATTGAAGATCAGGCGGCTGCCTTCGAAGAGCGGCTCACCAGAGCCATGCGCTACCGTCTCCTCATGGGTCGGCAGGCGCTGACCGAACTCTCTCAGCATGGCGCATTCGCCCGCATGATGGAGCTCATCCGCCAGCGCCAGCAAAAACTCGACGACTTGACTCACAGAATGGAACTCGCCGAGCGCCAGCTGCTCCAGCATATGCATCGGCGCTGGGAGATCGTTTCCGCCGCCGTGCGCCACTACGATCTGCGGCTGATTCTTTCCGGCATGCGCAAGGAGCTCGAGAGCCGCACTTCGGCGCTGGTCGCCGTGACGCGCAACGTTCTCTTGCAGCACAAGGTCCGCAGCGAGCGCCTGTACACAGCCCTCGAATCGCTCTCTCCTCTGGCGATTCTGGATCGTGGATACGCCTTGGTGTTCGACTCCGAGGGAAAACTTCTGAAAGATGTTCGCGCTCTGAGAGTTGGCGACGAAATCTCGGCTCGCGTAGCTCACGGCCAATTCCAAGCGGCAATTACAAAGAAACAAGGCTGAAACCTTATTAGCTGAAGACGTCATCCTGACCGGAGCCGGTTTTCAGGCGGAGGGAAGGATCTAGCGCGGAATCAAGACTAACGCTGCCGAAGTCCCCCGTGAAATCGTTTACCGAGCCGAGACACACCATCGGTGGCTCCCGAAGAAAGTATTTCCAATTCCCTGCATTACAATGGACTGCAATCCCAACGCTAGGAGCGAAAACTCGGTTGCTGCCCGTCATTACATCCTGGCAACAAGGCGCGTGGATCGCGCTCGATATCCTCCTCGTTGCCCTGCTCATTTATCAGGTGCTGGTAATGATCCGCGGCACGCGCGCCGTCCCCATGCTAGTGGGCCTGACGGTCGTCGCTCTCACTTTCTACTTTGCCCGCATCGGCGAACTCACCACGCTCAACTGGGTCGTCAGCCGTGTGTTGCCGTATGTCGTGTTCGCATTGATCGTTGTCTTTCAGGTCGAAATCCGGCATGTGCTGGCTGATCTGGGCCGCCGTCTGACGTTTCTCGGAGGATCTTCGGGCGAGAGCGATTCCTACGACGACATCGTCTTGGCTGCCAATCTGTTCTCCCAGCATCAAACTGGTGCTCTGGTCGTGATCGAGCGCGAAATCGGATTGCGCACCCACATCGAAAGCGGCGTCCCTCTCGATGCCCGCCTTTCCTACGACCTGCTCGCCACGATTTTCCGTCCCAGCGCTCCTCTCCACGACGGTGCCGTCATCGTTCAAAAAGACCGCATCGCCGCCGCCGCTTGTTTTCTCCCTCTTTCGATGAATCCCCTCCTCTCCACGCAATTGGGGACGCGCCACCGGGCCGGCATCGGCATCACCGAAGAAACCGACGCCATCGCCGTGATTTGCTCCGAGGAAACTGGAGCCATCAGTTTCGCGGTCGGCGGCCGCGTCGAACGCGATCTCACGGTCGAGCAACTGCGCGAGCGTCTGGGTAGCGAACTCCGCCGCCGCATCGCACCAGCTTCGTTGCCCACGTCCATCGCACAGACGATTGACGACGAATCCGATGCCGCGCTCGACTCGCCTCTTGTGGAACCTGCGCCCCAGCGTAAGTCTGATTCCGGCTCTTCGGAGCCCCGCGCATGATCACGCGTTTCAAGCGTTACGTAATCCACAATTTCGGGCTCAAGGCACTGTCGCTGCTCTTGGCGACCGGGCTGTGGTTCCTGATCTCGCGCGATGAACAACCCGCCGAAGTCGCTGTCCGGGCGCCCATCGTTTTTCAACATGTACCCGCCGATCTCGAAATAAGTTCAGAGGCGATTCCGCAGACGCAGATCCGCGTTCGCGGCCCCGAGCGCATCATCCGGCAATTGAATGCAAATGACGTGCAGGCGGAACTCGACTTGGCAGGTGTCGGACCTCAGGAACGCACGTTCGACCTGACCGTGCAGCAGGTTCGCCATCCGCGCGAAGTTACGGTCATGCAGATCGTGCCCAGCCAGTTGCACTTGGCGTTTGATACTCGCTTGAGCCGTGAGGTCGAGATTCATCCGCGCGTCAGCATTGGCGAAGGCGAGCAAATCGTCAAAGTCGAGGCGGACCCGCCCCGAATCAGGATTTCCGGTCCCCGCCGTCATGTGGAGAGAATCGAGGCTGCGACCACCGACCCCATCGATGCCACCGGCACTTTGGGGAGCGCCGTCTTCAATACCAATGTTTCCGTTTCTGATCCGCTCATTCAGATCGATTCCGCGACCTCGATTCGTGTCACCGTCACCGTGCAAAAAGTGGGAAGTGCCTCCTCCCACTGAAAAACTGCTCCGACTTCGTCTATCCGGATGTCGCGTTTGCCACCGGAGATTTACGAAGTCCTCAGCGAAGTCTGTCTCTCGCGAGTCGAGGGAAGGAGTGTTGCGAAAGTGGTCAGCCCATAGCGGCAATTTCGGTTGTAGTGGCTCGGATTTCGTGCCGTAGCGACGGCCCGATGAAAGTGTGCTTCACACGTTGACATGATTAGGGATGGGAGTAAAATCGGGGTTCGTTTTTTGGGCTAAGAAAGAGATTCCGGTTTAAGTGCAGTAGGCGGCCTCAGAGGTCACAGAAGATTGCTCCGATGCGAATAGCAATGCACGTTTGCCCGACCAAGTTTCTATATGTCAGGCGGAGGCTCGCAGTTAGGGGGAACGTGCGAATTCTGGACATCGGCTGCGGGAATAACTCTCCTAGTACGACAAAGCGCTGGTTCCCAGGATGCCACTACTCAGGTGCTGACATCCAATCCTACAATCTCAGCGATGAAGATACCCGAGCCATGTCCGATTTCTACCCTCTCGGAACTGATGGCTCCGGTTACTCCGCTATCCCGGACCGGAGCTATGACTTCATAATTCTTCACCACGTGCTCGAGCATATGGCGACTCCGACCAAGACCTTGGCGACTATATGCTCTAAGCTGAAACCCAATGGTTTTATCTGGATCGCATTTCCTTCCTTGCGTAGCCTGTCTCTCCCTTCGGCGGAAGGCTCACTGCAGTTTTGCGATGACCCAACCCACACCTACCTTCCGGACATTCGCGAAGTCTCAAATATCCTTATAGCGAACGGAGTAAAGGTCCTGCACGCCGGGCGGTCTAGAGACCTTGTTAGGGAGCTAATCGGCGCAGTTGTGCTTCCGTGGGCACTGTTGCGAAAAGCATTTACAGGCAGGCTTTCGGGACGCGGCTTATGGTATGTCCTGGGATTCGAGGATCACGTATTGGGGCAATGTATGTAAAACAGACGCTGATTCGCGCCACGTCTGTTTACTGGCGACACTTCAACCATGGATTTCGAGTAACCCATGGCCGCCAGCTACGCAAAGTTGGGCACGCTCCGTGCACTTCCGCAATAGCCCCAAGTTACTGGCACTGGTTGATACCAATGTCGTGGTCGCATCGTGGGACAAGAATCCCATGTTAATGCGATGACTTCCACAATCAGTTGGGTCTGACGATATCTGATTTCGTGCAAAGTTGCGGAATCCGTCGGCGGGGAGTAATGCCCCGGACAGCTTCGACAAGAAGATGCGGGCTGTGATTGTGGCCTGTCGGTGAGGCTGGAAGTCGCAACCCTCGAATGCTCAAGTTGGGAATTGTTCATGGTGAATGTTCCGCAGAAATGCAGGCAGAAGCGAAGCTCCGCAATTTCAGTAGCATGCCGTCATGAACGCCGCGAGACTTGCTGCTGCGGGCAGCAATATCTGCGTTATCATCTCTGTTCTCGTATTTCCTATGAGCGAGCAACGAAAGCTATTCGGTACCGACGGCATCCGCGGAGTTGCGGGAGCATTCCCGCTGACCACGCAGAGCACCTATCTGATCGGGCGCGCACTGGGCCACGACCTGGTCCGCGGTGTCCCCAAAGCACAAGCCGTCATCGGACAGGACACACGCGAATCCAGCCGCTGGATTGCGGATCGTGTCGCCGAAGGCCTGGCAGCCGTTGGCGTCGACGTGCACAGCGCCGGCGTCATCACAACTCCTGGCGTTGCCTACCTCGCTCGTTCGCGAAAAATGGCGGCGGGCGTGGTGATTTCTGCATCGCACAATCCATGGACCGACAACGGCATCAAGGTTTTTTCCGGCGACGGATTCAAGCTGACCGATGCGCGCGAACTTGCCATCGAAAAAGAAATCTTTGCGCAGCTGGAGAATCCGGTATCCGCCGATGATACCGCTCTCAAGATTCCGAGACCCTCGCTTCCCGGCGAAGCCGAACTTCGTCACGCCTACATCCAGGCGCTCGCGGCCAGCGTATCGACTGATCTCAGTAAGTTACGTGTGCTCGTCGATTGCGCCAATGGCGCGGCCACTGCCGAGGCGCCGGAATTGTTCCGTACCCTGGGTATTCAGGCGACTTTCACTCACGTCTCCCCCAACGGCAGGAACATCAACGAGAATTGTGGAGCCCTTCATCCCGACATCCTCGGGAAGCAAGTGGCAGAGTCGCCCGGAAAATTCGATCTCGGCATCACCTTTGACGGCGACGCCGATCGCGCTCTCTTCTGCGATGCCGCCGGCCGCGTAGTGAATGGCGACGGCGTGCTGCTCGCCGCCGCCCGCGACCTGCTCGCGCAAGGAAAATTGAAAGGCGATACGCTCGTCTCCACCACCATGTCGAATATGGGCCTGGAGATCGCCCTGAAAAAATCCGGAGTCCGGATGTTGCGCGCCAATGTCGGGGACAAATACGTGCTCGAGGAGATGCTCAAAACCGGCGCCACGCTTGGCGGTGAACAGTCCGGTCACATCATCTTCCGTGACGGAGATTGCACCACCGGCGACGGCCTGCTTACCGCCCTGCGACTCATGGATATCCTTGTTCGTACCGGTCAGCCGCTCGCCGATCTGGTCGGCGATCTAAAAGTTTTCCCGCAGAAAATTCAGAATGTCCGCGTCCGCGAGAAAACCCCGTTCTCCCAAGTGCCCGCAATTCAGTCCGCGATCGATGCTGCCGAGCGTGAACTGAACGGCAATGGGCGAGTAGTGGTCCGTTACTCCGGCACCGAAGCGCTGGCGAGAGTGATGGTAGAGGCCGAGTCCGAAGCCAAGATGCAATCGCTGACCGCATCGATAGCGTCCGAAATTCAAAAACACCTCGGCATCTAGACACCTACCGAAGAAACGCAGCTCGCTCGGTCTCGTGCCAGAATGGCAATGTCGTGGAGTGTCTTAGCGCCTCGAAAAAACGAGGGGGATGAAGGAAGGCTTTCCTAGCGTTCGCGCGTCACGCGGATCCACTGTTCCATTTGATCCAGATACTCGGTCAGGGCCTTGCGCCCCGTGGCTGTCAATCGATATTCCGTCCGCGGCATTCGTCCTTCAAAAAATTTCACGCAGGAAATGTATTGCGCCTCTTCCAACTTCCGCGCATGCACGCTTAGATTCCCGTCCGTCGTCTTCAGCACTCGCTTCAGGTCGTTAAAGCTCAGGGAATCGTTGGTCGCAAGCGCGCTCACAATTCCCAGCCGGATCCTTTCGTGAATCAATCGGTCGAGTTCCGGAAGTTCTGGCGCTTGTGCCGGCGCATGCTCCCGTACAGAATCGCGGCTCTGAGTCCTCGGTTCGGCCTTCGCGTGCTTGCGGGATGGAAGCGCCCTACCCACCATGACTCCTCGCGATCAAAAGTCCAAAGACAATGTGCAGCCCTCCGAAACCCGCGGCCAGAAACCAGTTTCCCCACGCCGCCGGACCAAGCGCCGCAAGCCCTCCCAACAACATGAAGCACAGCCCCATCACCGGCACAATACGAACCGAAAAGGCTCCTCCGGTCATGATTGCAGCCCCGTAGAGCAGGAGCCACGTCGCAGGAAGTGCGGGTTGCAAGCCCGCCCGAAGCAGCAAGAAGGTGAGGAATGCCCCGGCGACCAGTGGAGGTGCCAGTCCCAGCGCAACCTTGCGCGCCGGGCCCGAAAACAGCGGAAGGCCGCGCCGGTTCGCCTTCCACGTGCACGAGAGGAGTCCGATGGCGGCGGCCAGAAGCCCCTCTCCCAGCCAGACCCGCAGCCACGCGAAAGAAGATGGTTGGCGTGCAGCCACGATCGCGGCTGCGATCGCCGTCAATCCCAGCAGAACCTGTCCCCAGCCCGACACCGCAGTAAACGCCGCCGAGCGCTCCATCGTGTCTCGGATAAAGCGCAGGTCGTCTGCGACATTAGGCGCCATCGCACCATGCTCGGTCGAAGGACGCACTGAGCGGTGGAATCGCCGGATTCGGTGCGGCTTCTGGTCAAACATTCTTCAACGATATTCTCGCTCGATTACGCATGTCAAGTACTTTGCAATGCAAAGATAATGCAAATAATTGATGGGAAGCCGGGCAAATCGCTGATAGCTTCAGCGTGAGCGTCGTCTCCTTGTTGTCGAGCCCGTTCCGTGAATTATTGTTGTGATACGTGAGCGTGTCTTGCGCGAGCAGCGAGTGAACCACCCAGCAGAACCAGCACCACCACTGTTAAACTGCGGGAGAAAGACAGAACTGCGGATTGATTGAAGAACGGCATGAGGAAAACCTCCAGGGGAATTGGGCAGACGAGGTAGGCTGAGAAAACTGCCTTGGCATACCCTGATTTCGGATGTCTGACGAGCGCCGGAAGTGCACGAGTCTGCGAGCCTTCGCCGGCGTGACGTAGACCGTACAGCCAAATGACGGATTTTGGAAAACTGCTGATTGTTCTCGGGGTCGCACTCGCCATCGCTGGCTGCGTTTTGCTCCTCCTCAGCCGCGCTCATCTACCGTTGGGACGCCTCCCCGGTGACATTGTTTATCGCGGCAAACGCACGTTTTTCTATTTTCCGCTAGCCACTTCGTTGCTGGTGAGCGTCGTTCTATCGATCGTTCTTTATCTTCTTCAACGCTGGAGACGATAGTTCTGCGCGATTGTTCGGTTGCAATTCAGCCTCCTGTTGACGTGCCCGATGGAAACCAATTACATTCGTCCCACGCTGTTTCTGCTCTTTGCAATCTCACTCGGAACGCGCGTCTTCGCCCTTCGGCGGAGACAGGGAAGCGGGTGTAAATCCCGCGCTGCCGCGCAACTGTAAGCGAGGAAACTGCTTTCGGCCACTGGGACGATTCCCGGGAAGGCCGCCAGCTTCCGCGGATGGAAATCATCCTTACTCGCAAAGCCAGGAGACCGGCGCAATCCGACTACCTCAACCTCTTTCGCGTGCAAAGGAGGATGGAATGCGCGTACTCGTTGGCATTTTTCTGATTTTCTCTCTATCTGCGGTGGCCCTCGCTGCCGATCTCAAGGTCAAGGTTCTCGACCCCAGTTCTGCTGCCGTCTCCGGTGCGCAGGTTTTGCTTGTGCGTGTCAGCGACCCGAAAATTCTCTCCACACAAATCACCTCCGCGGAAGGCCATGCCGTCTTCCATCTGCCGGATGCCGGTTCGTATCAAATCAAAGTTCTCGCGCCCGGATTCGCTGCCGAAAACGTCGATGTTTCCTCGCAAGCGGAACTCACCATCAAGCTCCGTCTCGCGCCCGCTTCGGAAACCGTTGTCGTCAGCGCCACCCGCACCCCCGTTCCCGGTGAAGCCGCAGGCGCTGACTTCGATTCGCTCTCCGGGGCTCAGCTCACGACCATGCAACCGGTTGCAGCCAACGATGCAGTCCGTTTTCTTCCCGGCGCAGTAGTCAACACCGCCGGACAGCGCGGTGGCCTCGCGTCTCTCTTTGTGCGCGGAGGAGAATCCAACTACAACAAAGTGATCGTCGATGGCGTCACCATTAACGAGCCCGGAGGCACGTTTGATTTTGGAACCTTGTCACTTGCCCAGAGCGATCGCATGGAATTCGTTCGCGGCACGCAGAGCACGCTGTATGGCTCCGATGCGATGACCAGCCTCATCCAGGTCTGGACTCGCGCCGGCAATACGCCCACTCCTGAACTGCGCTTTGGGGCAGACGGCGGAAACTTCAGCACCGCCAGCGGCCACGCATCTTTGGCTGGCGCTCGTGGACGCTTCGACTACAACGTCTTCGGCGATCAATTCAATACCAATGGATCCGGCATTAATGACGCCTACTCCAACGCGCTCGAAGGTGCCAACACTGGTGTCCAGCTCAGCGATTCCACTTCCTTGCGCTTGCGCGTCCGCCATTCCAATAGCCATACCGGATTGCCTGGTGAATGGAGCTTCAACGGGAACGATCCACTCGTCCCGGCCAATGGAATCGGTCCGCTGATTCCGCTGCCTCCCGACCCCGGCGACTGGTCGCAACTCAACAACATTCTCGGCAGCGTCGAACTCGTGGTCGCCGCGCCCGAAGGCTGGCAGCACCGTCTCACGGCCTTCGATTACCTCTACCGCTATAACGAACTCAACTTAAACGGCGATCCGGATCGCGTCAGCCCCTTATACGGCCAGTTCGATTTTTCTTCCCACGAAATTGACCACATCAACCGCGCCGGATTCGAGTATCAGGGCGATTACTCCGAGCGCACCTGGGCCCACACCACCTTTGGATACCGTGTCGAGAACGAAAATGGATTCGTCGGCGATGTCGACTACGGATCGCAAACCCACGGACAGCGCCTGAACAACGATGTCTACCTGCAGCAGCAACTGACCCTCGGCCGCTTGGAGATCATCGCGGGCGGACGATTCGTCCACAACAGCGCTTTCGGAAACACCGGTGTTCCGCGCGTTGCCCTGAATTTGCAAGCCTTGCGCGGCGGCAGCATTTTCTCGGGTACCCGTTTGCGATTTTCCTATGCGACCGGATTCAAAGAGCCGCGCCTCGAGGAAACATTCGCCGGCCCGCCCTATACCCAGCCCAATCTCGCGCTGAAGCCTGAGCGACTGCGCGCTTTCGAGGCTGGACTCCAGCAGCAGCTCTTTGGCGACAAATATCAATTCACCGCAACCTACTTCAACAACCTCTTCCACGACCAGATCAATTACGTCACTGTTAATCCGGTCACCTTCGTAGGCGAATACGTGAACGTGAATGAAGCTTTCGCTCAGGGAGCCGAACTTGCCCTGCGTGCCAAACTTCGCCCCCGTCTTTTGCTGGACACGGCGTACACCTACACTTCTTCGGAGTATCTCGACAATCCGGCGCCCATCGACCCGACGTACGATCCCGGCCAGCCTTTGCTGCGCCGTCCCAAGCATTCGGCGACGACTCTTATCTCCTATCTCGGAACACGTTGGGGCGCCAATCTGGGTGGAAGCTTTGTGGGTCGCCGCTCCGATTCGGATTTCTACGGATTTGGCATCGACCATGCCGCTGGCTATGTTCGTGCCGACCTTGGCGGCTGGTACGCGATCCATCCGCGCCTCACGGCGTATCTTAACGTGGAGAACGCCCTCGATCGCCGCTACAACGAAGTCGTCGGCTATCCCGCGCTCCCCATCAACTTCCGCGCCGGCCTCCGCTTCCGAATCGGTGGAGACTAAGAATGAGAAAGGCGAGATAAGCGGAGATTAAGGTGCAGACGCGTCGAAGAAAGGTCTAGAAAGTACCGTGGAAGAGCGGCCCTTCAAGGGCCGCGAAAAGCGTAGGAGAGGATGAAGGGGCTTTAGCCCCGGTGCTCAGCTGACTTTCTGTGGAACTCGAGGCAGAGGCATGGCCGACGCGATCTTCGCCCCAAAATACTTCGTGCGCGCCAGCATCAGCTTCTCAATCTCCACCTGCTTCAACGGCTGCTGGCGTCCGAGCAAGTGCGTGACCAGGGCGATCTGCGCAAAGTGCTCCACGGTTTCCATCTTCATATAAGCGTGTTCCAGCGTGTCGCCGTACGTCACCACCCCATGATTCGACATCAGGATCGCGTCGTAGCTGGGAACATACGGTTCCAGCGTCTGCGCCAGTTCTGAAGTCCCGGGAGTTCCGTAACGCGCCAATGGAATGCATCCCAGCCCCATCACCACTTCGCACACCAGGGGTTCCGTCAGAGCAATCCCGGCCGCTGCAAACCCGGTCGCTGTGGGTGGGTGGGCGTGGACAATCGCCTGCACATCGGGCCGCATCCGGTATACCAGCAGGTGCATGCCGATCTCGCTGGTGACGTTGCGGTGGCCCGAAACCCTCTTGCCCTCAAGGTCCACGATCACCATATCCCCCGGCCGCATCGCCCCTTTGCTGACGCATGTCGGCGTAACCAGGATTCGGTCGCCCTTCAGACGTACGGAAAGATTCCCGTCAAATGCCGCCACGAAGCCTCGTTCGTGCAGCATCCGTCCGTACCGGACGATTTCTTCCTTGTGTTTGCGTTCCGTAGGCATTTACACCCTTTTGGGGGGAGAGATTGCAAAAAGCGGGCCGCACTCGGCACCCGCATAGTACCAGTCCACTGTGGATCGAGACAATGCAATTTTCGACAAAAATCTCGGCTGATTTCCTTCGCCGAACCGCTCCTGATCGGCCTTCTGTCCCTATAATCGCTCTGCGTGCTCGTCTCCGATTTTCATTACGAACTCCCGCCGGAATTGATCGCGCAAGAGCCGCTCTCTGACCGCTCCGCATCCCGGCTGCTCCTTCTGGCGGCCCAAACCGGGGCTTTTGAAGATCGCCAATTCCGCGAATTTCCCGACCTCCTTCGTCCTGGTGATCTCGTCGTATTCAACAACACCCGCGTGTTCCCCGCGCGCCTGTTCGGACGCCGGGCTGGCCTCCACGCCCAGCCGCTTAGCCCCGACAATCCCGCCTCTCGCGACTTCCTTCGCGGACGCGTCGAGGTCCTTCTGACTCACCAGCTTCATCGCGATCCCAACGAGTGGGAGTGCCTGGTGCGCCCCGGCCGCAAAATTGGCTGTCGGAGAAAGTCTCTTCTTCGGCGACCACGACGAGCTCCGTGCCGAGGTGATCGCTCGGGGCGCCTTTGGCGAGCGCCAGATACGTTTTGCGCCCGTCGACGACTTCTTCGCCCTCATCGAGAAGATCGGTCACATCCCACTGCCGCCCTACATCTCCCGCGAGGATTCCTCCGCCGATCGCGAGCGCTATCAGACGGTCTACGCGCAGGAGCGCGGCTCCGTCGCCGCCCCGACCGCGGGACTGCATTTCACCCCGGAAATCCTCTCCCGCCTTCGCGAACGAGGAATCGAGACTGCAGAAATTACGCTCCATGTCGGCCTCGGAACCTTCCAGCCCGTTCGCGTCGAAAACGTAGAAGAGCATCAGCTCCATGCGGAGATCTATTCCATATCCGAATCGGCAGCAGACCGAATCGAACGCGCGCGCCACGAATCCCGCCGCGTCGTCGCCATCGGAACGACTACCGTCCGCACTCTCGAATATGCCGCAAAGGAGGGGGCGGGCACCGTGCGCCCCGGATCTCGCTACGCCAATCTCTTCATCTATCCCGGATACCAATTCCAGGTCGTTCGCGCCCTGCTCACCAACTTCCACCTGCCGCAATCGACTCTACTCATGCTGGTCTGCGCTCTCGGCGGAAAAGAGAACGTCCTCCGCGCCTATCGTCATGCCGTCGCCCATCGTTACCGTTTCTATTCCTACGGCGATTGCATGTTTGTGGAATAGCTTCGGGGTCAGTCAGGCTTTGTATCAGGGCATGCCTTAAGGGATGCCGTTGTGAGAGTCCAGTCGGATCCGGCTTTAGCCGCTGCTCATTTTCCGCAGAGTCGCTGCTGTTTCTCCCTTAATCCCCGATCCTAAGGTTCTTTCCCGCTGAAATTCCGTCCGAACCTACCTCGCTCTACCGGATCGGATTCAGCAACTACTCCCCCGAATCGCAGCAACAGACCATACGAATGAAATGAACGGAAATTGTCGTGTGCAGTTTTTCTGCGACATGCCGAAGCCGAGGATCCGCCACTTCGTAAGGAGAGAGAGAAGCTTGCTAGACGAAGCGTCAAAACAAAGAATAAGGGAGCTTTGCGAACAGATCGCGAACGAACAGGACCGCAACCGTTTCTCGATGCTGGTTTCAGAACTTAACCAGCTTCTGGATGCCGCCGAGAGTGCCACACAACGCAGCCGGACGTTCCCGCCGCCGGCCTCCGAGAATTCATCCGAGCCCTAAGGGAATCGTCCTCACAGCAAAACAGGCACCCCTCGCGGAGTGCCCGTCGCTGCTTCGTCAAATTGTTCGCGTGAGGCTTGAGGCTATGCTCGTGCGCCCACGGCTGCGGTCTCGGTGGCAGGAACGGATTTGTCTTCGCCGTTCGCCTTCTGCTGCGGCTGTCCGCCCTTCCGGATGTCGATGCCACCCTTGAAGAACGCGCCGTCTTCAATCGAAATGCGCGCTGCAATCACGTCGCCGGTCAGAGAACCGTCGCTCCGGATGTCCACGCGGTCGCTGGCAGTCAGATTCCCGCGGACCTTGCCCAACACCACGATCTCCCGGGCGTTGATGTTCGCCGCCACCACTCCGTTACGTCCGACCGTCACGCGGTTTCCCGACAGATTGATGGAGCCTTCCACCCGCCCGTCAATATAGAGGGATTCTGATCCTGTCACCTCGCCCTTGATCACCAGCGATTTGCCGATCGTCGCCTGGTCTGCGGTCGTGGTCGTCACGGGCCGGGGCGCAGCTGCGGGTTCACTCGATGCCATCGCTGGCGCGCTCGGAGTCGATGCTGCTGGCCGCTCGGGCTCGGCGGGCCGGCCAGGGGTCTGAGGCTGATTCGTGGGCTTCCACATGGGTTACAAGTTCCTTTCCTCGTTGGGATTAAGGCTCACAGGCCGCACTTTCGTGACCAAAGCGAATTGTACTCCCGAGTCTCAAATTGAGCGCTGTGGAAAACCCTTTATTTTCAACGGGAGTAACTCCCGCGGCTACCATCTTGGACCATGCCCCACCACTCGCGTCAATTGCCGCAAAGGAGGATTTTTCTGCCGACCCCATGTAACGATTCCCGGAATTTCTTGCCCGGCCGTACCCTTTCACAGCCTCCGGGAGTTATCCTCTCAGGGACGAAGATTTATCGAAGATTAAGTGTGAGACGGACACGTCAGCCCGTCGCTTTTGAACTTGATCTTCGAAGACAGCAAAGCAGAAAGTTGGAGCACATTATGATGTCAGACGACGCCGTCATCACCCCCGCCGCCTCCGATATTGGCCGCCCCGAGCCCGGCGAGTACGCGCCTTACTATGATCGCTACATTTCGCTCATTTCCGGTTCGGATATTCTCGGCGTGCTCGATTCCCAGCGCCGCCAGATGCTCCTCCTGCTTTCCGGCCGTGACGAGTCCGAGGGAGATTTCCGCTATGCCCCCGGCAAGTGGACGGTGAAGGAACTCCTCGGTCATGTCTGCGATACCGAGCGCATCTTTGCCTATCGCGCGCTCCGTATCGCGCGCGCCGACACCACGCCGATCGAAGGCTTCGAGCAGGACGACTACGTCCGCAACGGCCCCTTTGCGCATCGGCCTCTTGCCGAGGTGATCGAAGACTACATCGCCGTCCGCCGCGCGACGTTGACTCTCCTGCGCAATCTGGATGACGCCGCCTGGAAGCGCCGCGGCATCACCAATAACAATGAAGTGAGTGTCCGCGCCATCGCCTACACCGCCGCCGGTCACGAACTCCACCACCGCCGCATCCTCGAGGAAAAGTATTTTGCGAAATCGTAACTTGATGGTCGTCATCCTGAGTGGAGCCGTTTTTCAGGCGGAGCGAAGGATCTTGCGTGGATCGGCTCCACATTAAGCCGCAAGTGCACTATGTCCCAACGCGCCCTAACCGAACTCCTCCGCGGTAAAGGAGCTCACGCCGATCCCCTCGCCTGCGTCGAAGACATCGACGCCTCCATCGCCCAACGTCACATCGATGGCTTCCCGCACTCGATCGCCGAACTCGTCTTCCACATGAATTACTGGATGTCCTACGAACTCGGTCGCATCCGCGGCGAGAAGCCAAAATATCCCGAGCACAACGCCGAAAGCTTTCCATCATCCCAGCCCGACGCCGAAGTCTGGATGCGCCTCAAGCGCGACCTGGCGTGGCTTCTGTCGGAATACGCGGCACTCGCGCGATCCCCACGCGCCGAGTTGGACCGCGAAATCGAGTCTGTCCACGAAGGCGACAAGAAAGTAGCCGGAACCCTCGAAGCCGTCCTCTGCCAGATCATCGCC
The DNA here is from genome assembly GCA_963700225.1 of uncultured Acidobacteriota bacterium. Taxonomy (GTDB): domain Bacteria; phylum Acidobacteriota; class Terriglobia; order Terriglobales; family Acidobacteriaceae; genus Sulfotelmatobacter. Next base: position 490,817 of record CAVOWU010000002.1, on the reverse strand, counting down.
CACAACAGCTACCATACCGGCCAGATCGCGATGATCCGTCGCGTCCTGAACTCCTGGCCTCCCAAAGCCGGCGGCGACACGTGGTGAGGCATCGCCTGTGATGATGCGAAAGAGCGGCTCTTAAGGGCCGCGTAAGCGTTCTGCGCAAAACGGGATTTAGCCCTTGTGCACGATCAATACATAATCGTCTTCGTCAAATGATGCGGCCAGTCCGTCGTGTGAAAATGCGTCCAGAGCCGCGCATCGATCTGCGGAATGATAATCTGCTGGTCCGCCGGACGAATCTTGTTCACTTCATCCGCCAGCAGCGCGGTCGCGTACAGGCAATGCGCTCGGATCTCGATCTCCTGCCGGCTGTCCCGCGGAATCATCTGATACGCGTTGATCGCCTTCTCCAGTTCCGGCGAATAACTGGTCATGCCCATCACCCGCAACCCCACCGGCACAATGTAATCCGCGAACGCCGTCATCTTCTGCGGATCCTCCAGCTTGAATGCCCTTGTGCCGTGCAGCCCCGAATAGATTTGCCAGTATCCCAGTTGCGTCAGCTTGTAAAACTTGATCTCGTGCCCGTCGTATTGGCTGACGTCGTTGAATCGGGGAAACTCCTTTGCCAGTCGCTCCACCAGGCCATTTCCGTTGTCGTAAAGCTTCGGCGAGCACGATTGGATGAAGTTGTAGAAGCGCCCGTCATACTTCGCGGCGAGAATTTTGCCCGCTTCATTCAGCAACGCCAGCTTTTCGTCGAGCATCGGCATCTCGATGTTTCCGGCAAAGACCTTTTCCATGTCGGAGCGCGTCATCTTCGCCATGTACTTTCCATCGAGCAAAGGAACATGGCTGTCGAGCGCCCGTTTCATGCACGCAAACAGCGCATCGGAGTCGGAATGATGTTCGCCGGCATAGTCCATCTGAAACTTGACGTGCGTCTTGAAATCGGTGAACGCGGTGTCAATCACCGTCCCGACCATGATGAAGTCGATCGCGACATCCGGAGTCTTCTCCATGCCAAATGGCACAGCCAGATTCGGCAGAGGCAGTTCTTCGTAAGCCATCCATCCCGCGACCTCAACAATTTTGTCGTAATGCGTCCGAACATCCCGCGAATCCTCGATCACCGGACGCAGGCTTTCGATGACTGGACTCCCCATTGACCTCGGCCAGGGAATAGCTTTCACATTCCCTGATTGCTTTGTGTCGAAGGCAAAAGAAGACGACCCGGCAGCGACTGCTATGGCTCCCGCGGAAACTCCCTGCAACAGCGCACGGCGTGTGATATCCATGGATTTCCTTATCAACAGAGCAAGAAAAGATTTCGCTGCATGGTAGGGCGATCGATCCAGCAAGTCAACGAGGCACGCAGCCGCCGTTCAGGCGAAGTGAGGGATCTTGAGAGTCGCAAAGCTGAATTTAGCCCGAGCACCCAACGCTAAAAGCCGCACAGAGTTATTCTGAAAGCTGACAGCTGATAGCGGAGAGCTCGCTCACGACTCAACGCTCGCAGCTCAAAGCCCATGCTCTCCGACTCCGCCATTCTGAAACACATTGCGCGCCAGCCCAAGCATCAGGCCGGATACAAGCAACTCATCCGCGAACTCGGTCTGCACGGCGAAGAGCGCCGCGAACTCACCGCGCACCTGCAGAGGCTGGTCAAGATCGGATCTCTCATCGCCATCGATTCCGACCGCTACGCGCTCCCGCAAGCCGCCGACAAAAATCTCGTCGCCGGACGCCTCTCCATGCACCGCGACGGCTTCGGCTTCGTCATCCCCGACCAGAAATCTCTGAATCCAACTCTCAAATCCAAACTCACCGGCGACATCTTCATTCCGCCGCATCAAATCGGCAACGCCATGCACGGCGATCTGGTTCTGGTCGACATCGCCAACGTCCGCCCTGACGGCCGTGCTGAAGGACGCATCGTCCGCCCCGTCCACCGCGCCAATGCGACGGTGGTCGGCATCTTTCATTACTCAAGTCGCCGCAACTACGTCACACCGCTGGATTCCAAGATCACGCAGGAAATCGTGATCCCGGAAGGAATGGAGCGTCCAGACATCAAAGCCGGTGCCCCATTTCCGGCTGAATCTGCCGGAAGTGGGGATTACCAGCACGTCAAAGACTCCCAATCGTCTTTCAGGAAAGTCGAAAGAAAGAAATCAGTCGACCGAGTCTTAGGAGAAGAAGTCGCCCGCAATGAGAACTGGACCGACCTCGAAGGCATAGTGGTCGACGTTGAAATTACCGACTGGCCCTCGCCCACGCAGAATCCTCGAGGACGCGTCACTGAAATCCTCGGCCGCGAAGATGACTTCGGCGTCGACGTCGAAATCATGATCCGCAAGTTCCATCTCCCGCATCATTTCCCCGCGGCCACTCTCGAAGAAGCGCAACAGGTTTCCGCCACTATCCCGTCTCGTGAACTCCAAGGCCGCCGCGACTTCCGCGACCTTCCCATTGTCACCATCGACGGAGAAACAGCCCGCGACTTCGACGACGCCGTCCTCGTCCGCATGCTTCCCAACAACAATTTCGAACTCCAGGTCCACATCGCCGACGTCGCCCAGTACGTCACGCCGGGCAGCGCTCTCGATCAGGAAGCCCGCCTCCGCGGCACCAGCGTTTACTTCCCCGATCGCGCCGTCCCCATGCTCCCGCTCGAACTCTCGACCGACATCTGCAGCCTGCGGCCGCATCTTGACCGGCTCGTTCTCTCCTGCATCATGGAAATCGATCACCGCGGCGAGATCGTCAACTACGATCTCACCGAAGGCGTCATCCGCTCCGCTGAGCGCATGACCTACACCGCGGTTAACGCAGTCCTCGAAGGAGACAAGGCGCAGCGCGAGCGCTACGCGCCCATTAGTTGCATCCTTCGAGCTCATGCGCGACCTGCAACAAATTCTTCACCGCAAACGCGAACGCCGCGGATCGATCGACTTTGATCTCCCCGAGCCGGTCATCGAATTCGACGAGTTCGGCCTGATGAAATCCATCACTCGCTCCGAGCGCAACATCGCCCATCGCCTCATCGAAGAATTCATGCTCTCCGCCAACGAAACCGTTGCCCACCATCTCGACTCGCACCGCATCGCCAGCCTCTACCGCATCCACGAGAAGCCCGACGCCAAGCGCGTCTACGATTTCGAAGTCATCGCCGCAACCTTTGGATATTCCCTGGGCGTAGGTCCATTGCCGATTCATCGCGTTCAGATGAAAGCCGATCGCCGCTCCAACTACGGCACCGGCAAGCGCACTCGCGACATCGAGATCCCCAAAGACGTTCACATCACGCCGCGCATGTACCAGAAGCTGACCGAAAAAATTGCCGGCAAACCCGAAGAACGCATTCTCAGCTACCTGATGCTGCGCTCGCTCAAGCAGGCGCGTTATTCCGAAGAAAATCTTGGCCACTTCGCCTTAGCCGCCCCAACCTACACCCACTTCACCAGCCCGATCCGCCGCTATCCCGACTTGATCGTGCACCGGATCCTGAAAGATGTTTTACGCAACGGGCATGCGGGGTCCGAAAGTGTGGAAGAGCGGCGCTTCAGCGCCGCGTCAAACATCAACAAAGAAGAGGCTTCAGCCGCCGCAGACGACGCCCCGTCCCCGTGGTCCAAACGACGCGATCACTCTGCCCACCGCGAATCCCGCGCCCCGCTCTCCGGCCCGATCCCGCTCGAAGAACTCCACGCCATCGCCGAAGAATCCAGCCAGTCCGAACGCCGCGCCGACGACGCCGAGCGCGAGCTCATGGAATGGAAGAAAGTGAAGTTCATGCAAGACCGCGTCGGAGAAGACTTCAACGGCTTAATCACCAGCGTCACCAAGTTCGGATTCTTCGTCGAACTCACCGACTTGTTCGTGGAAGGATTAGTCCCGCTCAACACTCTGATCGACGACCGCTACACTTTCCACGAGAACACTCGCGAAATCATCGGACAGCACTCCCGCAAAACCTACCGCATCGGCCAGCAGCTCAAAGTGATCGTCGACCGCATCGATCCCGTAGAAAAGAAAATCAACTTCGCCGTTCTGGAAGAAGAAAAGCCCAAGCCGAAGCGCGAAAAGCGCCGCAAACGTAAATAGCATCCTGCCAGCCTTGTCCTCCTGAGCGGCATGTTTTCGCCCGCGAAGGACCTATGCACTCCCCGCCATACCCACGCGGATGTCATGAGCAACAAAGTCGCCCAATCCATGCTCCATAAAAGTTTGCATTTTCCTGCTAACCAAATCGACCTATTGCAATCCAATACGAAGTCGCATAAAGTTCTATTGCTTCCCAATAGGAGACAGGCATGGCCGACAACGACGTCTGGCAGGGAACTCTGGCGCTGATGATCCTCAAGACCCTCGAGTCCATGGGTTCGCTTCACGGATACGGCATCGCGCGCCGCATCGAGCAGATCAGCGGCGACCAGCTCATTGTTCAATACGGAACTCTCTATCCCGCGTTGCTCAAGCTTGAGCAGGAGGGCTACATCGCCGCCGAATGGGGCGTCTCTGACAACAATCGCCGCGCCCGCTTCTACAAGCTCACGCGCGCGGGACGCCGTCAGGTCGAAAAAGAATCCCAGCGCTGGGAGAAGGCCTCCAGAATTCTCGCTCGCTTCATTTCTCCCGCTGAGGAGTCTTTATGAGAACGGTTCGTGCCTGGTTCCACCGTTTGTGGTCGATGCCCAGTCAGCGTGTTCAAGACAAGCAGTTTGCCGAGGAGCTTGAATCGCATCTCCAGATGCACATCGCCGACAATCTTCGTGACGGCATGTCTCCCGAGCAAGCCCGCCGCGAGGCGCTTCTCAAACTTGGCGGAGTCGGGCCCACCACGCAAGCCTATCGCGATCAAAGCGCTCTCCCATTCGTCGAGACGCTCTGGCAAGATCTTCGCTACACCGTGCGGCAGCTGCGCAAGAATCCTGGCTTCGCGGCGACCGCGCTGCTGGTGCTCACCCTCGGCATCGGTGCGACGGTTGCTGTTTTCTCGTTTGTCGATGCCGCGCTCATCAAGCCGTTGCCCTATCGCGATCCGTCGCGGGTGATGGTTGTTTACGGAAGCATTCCGCTAGGTTCCCGCTTTCACCTGTCGTTCCCGGATTACTACGACTACAAGAAGCTAAACAAAGTGTTCGATTCGCTCGAGGTCTACGACAACAACGGATTCATGCTCGCAACGCCCGACGGTGCGCAGCTCGCTCCGGGTGCCCGCGTCAGCGCTGGATTTTTTCGCGCACTCGGCGTGACGCCGATTCTGGGACGTGATTTCGCCGAAGGTGAAGACAAAGCTTCTGCGCCGCGCACGGTGATGCTGAGCTACGCGACCTGGCAGAAGCGGTATGGCGGCCGCTCGGACATCCTCGGACAGACTGTCACTCTCGACGACAATCCCAACACGATCGTTGGCGTGCTTCCGCGCGGCTTTCATTTCGCACCCGCGTCGCCTGCTGAATTCTGGACCGCCGAACATGACGAGGGTCCGTGCCGGGGATGTCATTGGCTGTTTGGGCTGGGACGGCTGAAAGACGGAGTCACTCAGGAGCAGGCCGCAGCCGAAATGAGCGCGCTGGCGAAACAGCTCGAGTTGCAATATCCCGACTCAAATAACAGCCAGGGAACGAGTGTGGTTCCGTTGCCCGAGGCGATTGTCGGCGACATCCGACCGATTTTGTTGGCGCTACTTGGCGGCGCTGGTTTGCTGCTGCTGATTGCCAGCGTCAACGTGGCCAGTCTGGTACTCGTGCGAACGCAGAGCCGGAAGCGGGAGGTCGCAGTGCGCGGAGCCCTCGGCGCCTCGCGGCGTCGTTTGCTTCGGCAGTTTATTACTGAAGGAATGGTGCTGGCCGGTATCGCGAGCGTGGTCGGGCTGGTAGCGGCCGCGGGTGCGATACAGCTGATGACGAGGCTCGTTCCAGCGGAGATCCTCGCGGGGATGCCGTATCTGCAAGGCATCGGCCTGAATGCGCACGTCCCGATTTTGACGGGATTGATGACGCTCTTCTGTGCGGCCGTGTTCTCGTTGACACCCGCTTTCAGTTTGTCGCGCAATGCCATGCGGGCAGGATTGACGGAAGGCGGACGCTCGTCCTCGGGCACACACTGGCGGCGCGTGGGAGCAAACCTGGTAGTCGTCGAACTGGCGACGACGGCAGTGCTACTAGTGGGCGCGGGCCTGCTGGGCAAGAGTCTCTATCGACTGCTGCAAGTTGATCCGGGACTGCAACCGCACAATCTTGCGCTGCTGACGCTGTCGCCTCCTCGCGAAACCTATTCCAAAGACCCGCAGGTTGTCGCGCTCGAGCGGCGAATTCTCGACCGCGTGCAGACCTTGCCAGGCGTGACCAGCGCGGCCATCACGCAAAAGCTTCCCATGGGCGATGGGGACTTCACCACCAGCTTTGTGGTGGTAGGGAGGCCGAAGCCGAAAGAGCGTCAAGAGGTGGCGTACCGTCTGGTGACTCCCCGCTACTTCCAAACGTTGCAAGCTCGCCTGGCGTTGGGACGGTACTTCAGCGACGCAGAGCAGGAGTCGACCAAGCCGCACGTGGCGCTGATTAATCAGGCGCTGTCGCGGCGATATTTCCGTGGGGAAAATCCTGTGGGCATGCGGATCAACTTCGATGGGGCGAAGCCCGAGGAAGAGATGCAGGTCATTGGAGTACTCGAGGACATTCGGGAAGGGCCGCTCGATACCGACGCACGCTGCGCGATATACGCTCCGTTTGAGCAGCACCCCGTCAGCTTTTTTGCGATCGTCGCGCGGACCTCGGTAGCCGCGCAATCGGTGTTGCCGGCGATGGCGGCGACGGTGCGGGAGATCGATCCGGGCATCGCCACGTTCGAAAGCAGCACGATGGAGCAGCGCATTCACGACTCGCAGCCCGCGTATCTGCATCGAGCGTCGACGTGGCTGGTGGGCAGCTTTGCCGTGCTCGCGCTGGTGCTGAGCGTTGTCGGGCTTTACGGCGTGATCGCGTATTCAGTCAGCCAGCGGACGCGCGAGATCGGCGTGCGTATGGCGCTGGGAGCACAGCGCGCGACCGTCTATCAACTCGTGCTTCGGGAAGCGGCGTGGCTGATCGGATTCGGCATTGCCGCCGGGCTGGTCGGAGCGCTGGGCGCCGCGACATTGATCCGCGGATTGCTCTTCGGCACGCAGGCGTGGGACGGATTCACCCTCGCGACGGTGGCCATCACGCTGGGAGCCTCCGCACTGGCGGCCAGCTATCTGCCGGCACATCGCGCGGCGTCAGTGAATCCAGTAGAGGCGCTTCGGGCCGAGTAGCCGTAGCGGGGTACCACTGGCCGGGTGCCCCATGTCTGGCCGAATTTGCCAGACGTGGGGATTTTCCGCAGCCAATCAAGACGCACCCGTCTGCCCCACCCGTCGCCATGTTCGACGGGTGGGATTCCGACTGTTTGGAGCCTCACGCTCGTCCGAAAGCTGGATCAACAAAGCCGCGGGGACGCGGTACGCGCAGGTTAAGGAACTCCCAAAGGCCGCTTCCCCAAAATCCTGTCAAGCCCCCTTACGATCACAAATCCTCATAATTCGCTGAATCAACTCCAGATATATTTTCCGAAAACTTTCCGGTTTACCCCCTCCAAATTGTTATTCTGGAAATAGGGAGTAGAAAAAAGCAGGCGGCCGACAAGGCCGCCTTTTTTATTCCTCAAACGATTGTCATCCTGAGAGAGCGCGATTTTTTGCGCGAATCCGGATCCCGCAGTTTTGTCATCCTGAGCGCAGGAGCGCGATTCGCTTTTAGAATCGCGCTCCGGAGTCGAAGGACCCCGTGCACGCCTGCACCGACACAGGCTCCAAAGGGAATTCTCTGGTTGCAGCCGGACGGGCCGAGCTAACGATGGTCGGCCCTACTAAACGCAATCAGAAAGAGGACGGATGAAGACGGGTGCCCCATTTCCGGCCGAAGTTGCCGGAAGTGGGGATTTTCAATCGGTCCTTATCCCTCGGCAGACATACGTTTCAGCGGCGATGCGCAACGATACGTCAGCCGCGAAGCGGCGAAAGAATGCAGCCCACGGCGCAAGCCGTGGGTACGCGGTGGAAAGCCGCTGATTGATATACTGCTGCGTTTAGGTTTGAGGCCCTACAAAAGTGGATACCTGCCCAAACTGTAGCGCCGTCCTCATCGGGAGCGAGGACAAATGTCCCACCTGCGGCGAATACGTGGGCGCTCCGAACGTGCGTGCTGCCGATATGGCGAGCGAGCGCGCGGCCCTCGACCAAAGATACGATCGGGCGGTAGAAAGGGCTGGGAATAGGGGCGCAAAAGAACAAGTAGTGGGCTTTCGCAAAGCCGTCGAAAGAAGCGTCGCGGTCGTAGGATGTGACCTGTACCGCCTAAGGGAACTCACGAAAGATTCGAACTCACTTTACTCAAACTATTATTTAGCTGCGCGGGGGGAAGTGAGACGAGCAGCTGAGGTCGAGAACGACCGCCAAAGACGCGTTGTAGATGCGATTGTCTTTGGTGTCTATGCCGAGCATATACGTTACGCTGCGCTTTCTCTTGACGGAGTCGGACTGAGTTCCTACGGCAAAGATGGTCTGAGCTACGGACTGGGATTGCGAGACGTTGCCATCGCAAAACGTGCGTCCTTGCTGGAGGAAAACTCCTATGCCTTTGTTAAGCGGCACCATCTGACGGGAACCAGCTCTATGCCAGCAGGCTATCGGTGTTCTTGGGGAAACAGGAGTCTGCTGGCAACAGCAAAGCTGGCGGACTTCATAGGTCCGGAAACCACCACGTCGGAATATGCTCGCATCTTACTCAGTAGCAGTGGCGATCGAGCAACCGATCAGTTCGTAGAGGTGCACATTTACGGGGGATTCAACCTTAGCGCTGTATCGACCGTCTGTGGAACGTCGACACCCAAACAGTCCGAGGATCTCGCGGTAGTTACTGTGGTAAAGGAATTGCTGGAGAATCAAGGGAAGAAATGGATTGAGACATGATAGAGACCGCATTTGTATCTTGCCGACTGGGCCAAGCGATCTATCGTGTTGCGGACGAACTATTCGCCCTACGGGCGGACGGTACGCATCGTCCCGCATCGTCGGCTGAAATCCAGGAAATTGCGAGCTCTTGGGCCGAATATCGTCTCGTCAACGCGCAGACAACGGAAGCTCTTTAAGCCGAACTTCGCAAGCTCGTGCGCCACTACAACACCCTCTTTTTGGCGATTTCCTTGCTTGATTACTCTATCTCCCTTTCCGTTCGCATAGTCGCAGCCCAAAGTACCGAGGAGACGCTCGAAAATAGAGCCGTTCGGGAGTTTGTATCGCGACGGCTACTCTCCGTCCCGCTGCCGGTAGAAGCCCGTTCACGCCGGCACGAAATAGTCAGCCCTTGGGCAGAGTTTACCCATCTGAAGTCTCTTCTGAGTGAACTATTTGAGTTGCAGCCGGTCCTTGACGAGCTTTGGGCAGGGTGGAAAAGGGCCGCCGAATCCCAGTTCCTGGACGACGACAGCCGTCGGTCCATGGAGTCCATCCTCGTCTCCTCGGGTTTTTTCTTAGAGGCCGCCCGGGCAGCCGCCGACTCAGACCATCGGCGATTCAACTCCATAATTGTGCAACATGCGGTTAGCCCCGAGAATGCCAGCGAACTGAAAGCAGTACGGGCGCTGCTTACGACTTTTCGTTCAGAGGTGCATCCGAAGTTCTTTAGGAACCAAAGACCCTCCCAGCGAACTCTGAAACTGAAGAGGGCTGAGCGCTCGCCTATTCCGAATCGAGAAGAGGAAGGCGACGCCATTGTTCGGATGATTCAGAACCTCGACTCGGCGACAGACAGGCCCAGACGCCACGTAGGGGCCTTAGAGTCCAAGGCCCGCGTCGATAAGCAAATCGCGGCCATACGTGAGGTCCTATTCGCAGCGAAGTATTCGCTGGCGGAGAGATACCTGGAAGACCTAGTTTCGTTTCAATTAGGGCAAGGCGACCGCGAGCACGCTGCAATGTCTTTGTCCGCGCTAACCGCCATTGCCTTAGACGCGAACCAATTCGAGATGGCGGATCGCCTGTCTAGCTACGCGTTGAGACTCACATCGGATGACAGGGTCGTCTATACAAGTCGAGCGGAAGTCTTCAAACGTCGCGGTCACTTCGATGCGGCGCTCAAAGCATACGAAGAAGCGATCGAGCGTTTTCGCGGGGACAGATGGTCTCTCAATGGATACGCCGACGTCCTCAAAGAGAAAGGCCTTTTCGCGGAGTCAATAGCTCGATACAAACAGACCCAAAGGGAGTTTCCGGATGATCCGGTCGCCTTCAATGGCGAGGTGAGCGTTCTTAAGGCCAGCGGAGAACGCCGAGCTGCCGCTAGCTTGGCGGTGAAATATGCCAAGCGATTCGAATACGACTCTGTAACACGATCAACCCTCGCTGGGTGTCTAGCGTCTCTCGGAAAATACGACGAGGCAATCAGGCAATTTTCGGTCGCAATCGAGCTTAATTTCTCCGAAATTAAAATTCATATGGGGTACGTCAACGCGCTGAGGGAAAGCGGGAACCTGGACGCTGCGTTGCGTCACACGGACGCTTTTCTTCTTAAATTCCCGCGGGAGTACCGCATGATCCAATTGAAAGCGAGCCTATTGCGGAGTGGCGGCAGGCTTGACGACGCAGAGTCTCTTTTTACGCGCCTCATCGAGCTTTACCCCACCTACGCGCCAGCCGTTACGGGCCTTGCAGCGACGAGGATACTGCAGCAGCGTGCCGCAGAATCGAGAGTCACACTGCCAGAAGACGGCATGGAGTCGGAGCTCGACTGGTACGGCTTCCGACTGCGAGCCTTATCCTACGCGAGCGTCGGCGATTATCAAGATGCAGCTCTGCCGTTGGCATATTCGCTCAAGGAATGTCCCTGGGCAAGGGAGCGTTCTAAAGTAGAGACGGCTCTCGGCTTCGTGGAACTCCACCGAGGTGACTACAGCAAATCTATTACGCTCCTCAACAAGGGGCTGGCGAAATTAGAAATGAGCGATCAACAGCTTCGGGTGATGCTTCTTGGCCATGCGCACGCCTTGCGAGGGGCAATTGATGTCGCAAGCATTCTGCTGGGGGGCATGTTCTCGAGCAAGGACGCCACTATGCGAACGACCCGCAACGCTCTCGTGAATGAGTACGGAATTGCAGCCGGCCGATCCGAATCCGAGAGCCTTGAACCATGGCAGATCCGAACCAGCGAACTCAGCTTGGCAATGGCAGCCTAGCCGGCCTTCGGCACCAACTTCGTAATCCCCCGCATTTTTCAAATTCCCCCTTGCGCTTTTCTGGATTCATCTGGTATAAACAATTCACCGAGAGCAGAAGTGTGGCAGCCGGTCGTAATTCGTTGAATCTCTCGTGTCCGCCCGGCATCTAAGATTTCAGAGAATGTAGAGTTCTCAAGTCGTCCCGGCCACGGGACTTGATTCGGAAACAACCAGTAGGTTTCTGAAGGGTACCTTCAAAGCAAGGACCTCCAAAAGCAAGATCTTTTCTCAATTTTCTGTCTTCCGCTTCGGCGTGCGCCGAGAAATCGGTGTTCTTTGCAATGTCAAAGCGGAAGGCCATACCGTTGCGCGCTGGAATGAGCTTTTGAGCTCCCCAAGTCGCTCCATCCTGAACCGCTTCCGCATGTGGAAAACAAGTGGAAATGCTGTGGGATGTGCAGGTTGACAGGGTTTTGCGCAGCACGTATGTTTGTAAGGTTTCGAGGACAGCCGGATTCATCCTTGTGGTGAGTCCGTCTAGAACTGAAGGCGCGCCGCTCAGGCGGAAGGCGATTCGGTCTTTGACAACTCGGTTGAACGTGCCAGTCGTGAGAGAGCGGATTCAGGCATTAGTCTGAAACGATCTCACAAGATAGGCCACTGTGCTTCTTAGCAGAGGCTGCAGTGGTCGCCATCACATCACTTTCGAGCGATGGAGTTGGCAGCCCACCTTCTACCCGTCGGTGGGCGAACAGGTTTCAAACGAGAGTTTGATCCTGGCTCAGAATCAACGCTGGCGGCGTGCCTAACACATGCAAGTCGAACGAGAAAGTGGAGCAATCCATGAGTAAAGTGGCGACCGGGTGAGTAACACGTGACTAACCTACCTTCGAGTGGGGAATAACTCCGGGAAACCGGGGCTAATACCGCATAACATCGAAAGATCAAAGCAGCAATGCGCTTGAAGAGGGGGTCGCGGCTGATTAGCTAGTTGGCGGGGTAACGGCCCACCAAGGCGAAGATCGGTATCCGGCCTGAGAGGGCGCACGGACACACTGGAACTGAAACACGGTCCAGACTCCTACGGGAGGCAGCAGTGGGGAATTTTGCGCAATGGGGGAAACCCTGACGCAGCAACGCCGCGTGGAGGATGAAGCCCCTTGGGGCGTAAACTCCTTTCGACCAAGACGATAATGACGGTACTGGTGGAAGAAGCACCGGCTAACTCTGTGCCAGCAGCCGCGGTAATACAGAGGGTGCGAGCGTTGTTCGGAATTATTGGGCGTAAAGGGCGCGTAGGCGGTGCCACAAGTCACTTGTGAAATCTCCGAGCTTAACTCGGAGCCTGCAGGCGAAACTGTGGTGCTGGAGTGTGGGAGAGGTGCGTGGAATTCCCGGTGTAGCGGTGAAATGCGTAGATATCGGGAGGAACACCTGTGGCGAAAGCGGCGCACTGGACCATAACTGACGCTGAGGCGCGAAAGCTAGGGGAGCAAACAGGATTAGATACCCTGGTAGTCCTAGCCCTAAACGATGATTGCTTGGTGTAGCAGGTACCCAATCCTGCTGTGCCGCAGCTAACGCGATAAGCAATCCGCCTGGGGAGTACGGTCGCAAGGCTGAAACTCAAAGGAATTGACGGGGGCCCGCACAAGCGGTGGAGCATGTGGTTCAATTCGACGCAACGCGAAGAACCTTACCTGGGCTCGAAGCGCAGTGGAATCCGGTAGAAATATCGGCGCCCCTTAAAAGGCCGCTGCGGAGGTGCTGCATGGCTGTCGTCAGCTCGTGTCGTGAGATGTTGGGTTAAGTCCCGCAACGAGCGCAACCCTTATCCCTAGTTGCCATCGGGTCAAGCCGGGCACTCTAGTGAAACTGCCTCGGATAACGAGGAGGAAGGTGGGGATGACGTCAAGTCCTCATGGCCTTTATGTCCAGGGCTACACACGTGCTACAATGGTCGGTACAAACCGTCGCAAACCCGTGAGGGGGAGCTAATCGGAAAAAGCCGGCCTCAGTTCGGATTGGAGTCTGCAACTCGACTCCATGAAGCTGGAATCGCTAGTAATCGCGGATCAGAACGCCGCGGTGAATACGTTCCCGGGCCTTGTACACACCGCCCGTCACATCACGAAAGTGGGCCGTACTAGAAGCAGGTGTGCTAACCGCAAGGAGGCAGCCTTCCAAGGTACAGCTCATGATTGGGGTGAAGTCGTAACAAGGTAGCCGTAGGAGAACCTGCGGCTGGATCACCTCCTTTCTAAGAGAGAACGTCATGGCACTCACGCCCGCTCCTTTGGAGCACTCTTTTGCGCAAGCGATCGAGAGCGCGTGGGATGTTGCCATGTACCCCGTTCCGGATCTGCACCTGTGGATCTGGTTCGGGAGCCTCGTTTCGGACCTCTCTTTCTTGAATCTAGCGATCTGAATCATCGATTCGGATCAATAAGAGACATAGCTTGCTATGTTTTTTCGTTCGCATGATGGTCAGCTCCGGCTTAGCTGGGGCGCACGTTCAACCTTGTCCTCGAAAAATAATCGAGCTGCGAGCGACGAGCTTCGAGCTTGGAGCGATCGGATTTTGGTTCGCTCATGGCTCTATACTCGTGGCTCAACGCATTGAGCTCCGGGAAAGCTTTCGGTGAAAACCGGGCCTGTAGCTCAGGTGGCTAGAGCGCACCCCTGATAAGGGTGAGGTCGGTAGTTCAACTCTACCCAGGCCCACCAAGATCAGTGGGGCTGTAGCTCAGCTGGGAGAGCGCCTGGTTTGCAACCAGGAGGCCACCGGTTCGATCCCGGTCAGCTCCACCAAAACCTGCAGTGAATCTGAAGGCGATGGAGAGAGTAAGTGGATCATATTGTGGATCGGATTCTGGGCTTGGGCGGCTTGCTGGTGCCGATCGTGGCCCTCATTGTGGGTGGAATTATTTCCGTCACGGCGCTGGTTCACAAGCACCAGGAGCGGCTGGCGAAGATCGATCGCGGAATCGATCCCGACGGTCCGTGGCCACCGCAGAAGTAGCCATTCGAGAAGCAAGATTCAGCCTGATGTTGGGCGTCAATGCAACAACCGGTTCCGTATCACGGTTCAGAGAAAGTTGCCTGGCGCCGAACATTGGGTTGGAGGCGATCTGGAGTTTGCACGACTCTGGATTGAGTAAGACCCATACCTGCTGAAGCGGGTAGTCAACGGAAGTTGACGAGGACGATATTTGACAACTGAATAGATTGGGCAAAATTACAAGGCGAACGTAAATTTTTATGAGTGCCTGATTTGCCTGCTGGTGTACGTAGCATGAGGCTTCAAGGCTTCCAGTTTCAAGGTTCCGGGGCTGTCCCTGGAATGGCAAGACTGCGAGGTTTTGAAGAAGAAGCAAGCGTGCGAGGAGCAGGTTTAGAGGCCCATAGGATTGAATCGGCGTGTGGTGGCTGGGGAGTTCTTGCGGATCCGAAAGGAGAAGCGGGATTCTTCGCTTTGCTCGGAATTACAACATCGGTTGTGATTGCGAGTGAGGTCAAGCTGCCGTGTGTCGAGTTAATTTTGTGGTCAAGCTACTAAGGGCGCATGGTGGATGCCTTGGCAGAAGCAGGCGATGAAGGACGTGGCAAGCTGCGATAAGCCTCGGGGAGCCGCAAGCAGGCTTTGATCCGGGGATTTCCGAATGGGGAAACCCACGGGGGTAAAACCCCCGTACGGCGTGATGAATCCATAGTCACGCACGAGCGAACCCTGGGAAGTGAACCATCTCAGTACCAGGAGGAAAAGAAAGAAACATCGATTCCGAAAGTAGTGGCGAGCGAAATCGGAACAGCCTAAACCTGTTTGACCTTCGGGTTAACCAGGGGTTGTAGGGTCAGCAACAGTAGAGTTACCAATTTGGCCGTTAACTGAAGCCCTCTGGAAAGAGGGGCCATAGAGTGTGATAGCCACGTAGGTGAAAACGGACCAAACTCGAAGCTGATACCTGAGTACCGCGGAGCACGAGAAACTTTGCGGGAAGCTACGGAGACCATTCCGTAAGGCTAAATACTAGCTTCTGACCGATAGTGAACCAGTACCGTGAGGGAAAGGCGAAAAGAACCGCTGTGAGCGGAGTGAAATAGTACCTGAAACCGTGTGCCTACAAACGGTGGGAGGACTATGCGGCGCAAGCCGAAAGTCTGACCGCGTGCCTATTGCATAATGAGCCGGCTAGTTATTCTTGTCAGCAAGGTTAAGCGAAAGCGAGCCGCAGCGAAAGCGAGTCCGAATAGGGCGATCCAGTTGGCAGGAATAGACGCGAAGCGGGATGATCTACCCTTGGCCAGGCTGAAAGTGGGGTAACACCCACTGGAGGGCCGAACGGGTGTTTGTTGAAAAAAGCTCCGATGAGCTGAGGGTAGGGGTGAAAGGCTAATCAAATTCCGTGATAGCTCGTTCTCTCCGAAATAGCTTTAGGGCTAGCCTCGGATGATTTGTCGTGGTGGTAAAGTACTCGATGGGCTATGGGGCTTTCCAGCTTACAGAACCCAACGAAACTCAGAATGCCATTGAACAACCAATCCGGGAGTCAGACGGCGGGGGCTAAGCTTCGTCGTCGAGAGGAAAACAGTCCAGATCGCCTGCTAAGGTCCCAAAATACAAGCTAAGTGGGAAAGGAAGTCGGAACGCCCAGACAGCCAGGAGGTTGGCTTAGAAGCAGCCATCCTTTAAAGAAAGCGTAATAGCTCACTGGTCAAGCGGTCCGGTGCCGACAATTTAACGGGGCTAAAGCTTGTTACCGAAGCAGCGAATGCATGGTGTAACAGCCATGCGTGGTAGGAGAGCATTCTCAACAGCTCGAAGGTAGACCGAGAGGACTACTGGACGGTTGAGAAGAGACCCTGCCGGCATAAGTAGCGATAACGGAGGTGGGAACCCTCCGCGCCGAAAGTCTAAGGTTTCCTGAGAAAGGTTAATCCGCTCAGGGTCAGGCGGTCCCTAAGGCGAGGCCGAAAGGCGTAGCCGATGGACATCCGGTTAATATTCCGGACCTCCCTTGTTTTCGTTATCACGATGGGGTGACGCAGTAGGATAAGCAGGCCGTTCTATGGCTATAACGGTCGATGCGTGTAAGGTGTTTCTCGTAGGAAAATCCGCGAGGAAGTTATCACTGAGACGCAAAGCAGTACTCCGTATGGAGGAAAGCTGCCGATTCCACACTGCCAAGAAAAACCTCTAAGGAGAAAGTAAGGGAACCGTACCTCAAACCGACACAGGTAGACGAGGAGAATATCCAAAGGCGCTCGTGAGAACAGTTGGTAAGGAACTCGGCAATATAACCCCGTAACTTCGGGAGAAGGGGTGCCTCGTTAGGGTGCAAGCCCGAAGAGGCCGCAGCGAAATGCGCACTGCGACTGTTTAACAAAAACACAGGTCTCTGCAAAGTCGAAAACGACGTATAGGGGCTGACGCCTGCCCGGTGCTGGAAGGTTAAAGGGAGAGGTCAACCGCAAGGTGAAGCTTCGAACTGAAGCCCCAGTGAACGGCGGCCGTAACTATAACGGTCCTAAGGTAGCGAAATTCCTTGTCGGGTAAGTTCCGACCTGCACGAATGGCGTAACGAAAGTGCGACTGTCTTGCCGACTGACACGGCGAACTTGTAGTGCCGGTGAAGATGCCGGTTGCCCGCAACTAGACGGAAAGACCCCGTGCACCTTTACTATACCTTTACCATGAACTATGGCCCTTGCTGCGCAGGATAGGTGGGAGGCTTTGATTCCAGGCTCTCGGGCTTGGAGGAGCCAACGGTGAGATACCACCCTGCGAGATCTGTGGTTCTAACTTACTCCCGTAATCCGGGAGAGGGACATGGTAAGGCGGGTAGTTTGACTGGGGCGGTCGCCTCCTAAATTGTAACGGAGGCGCGCGAAGCTACGCTCAGGCTGTTTGGAAATCAGCCGACGAGTGCAAAAGCATAAGCGTGGTTGACTGCGAGACCAACAAGTCGAGCAGGTACGAAAGTAGGCTTTAGTGATCCGGTGGTTCTGCATGGAAGGGCCATCGCTCAACGGATAAAAGGTACGCCGGGGATAACAGGCTGATCGGAGCCAAGAGTTCATATCGACGCTCCGGTTTGGCACCTCGATGTCGGCTCATCGCATCCTGGAGCTGTAGAAGGTTCCAAGGGTTAGGCTGTTCGCCTATTAAAGCGGTACGTGAGCTGGGTTCAGAACGTCGCGAGACAGTTCGGTCCCTATCTGTTGTGGGCGCAGGAGATTTGAGAGGACCTGTCCTTAGTACGAGAGGACCGGGATGGACGAACCTCTTGTGTTCGAGCTGTCATGCCAATGGCACCGCTCGGTAGCGAAGTTCGGTTGTGATAACCGCTGAATGCATATAAGCGGGAAGCACTCCTCAAGATGAGATCTCCCAACCCGTAAGGGATAAGAAGGGCCCAGGAAGACTACCTGGTTGATAGGCTGGAGGTGGAAGCGCAGTAATGCGTGTAGCTTACCAGTACTAATCGCCCGTTCGGCTTGACCATAAAATTTACTCGGTGCAGATACAGTTGTCAGTTCTCAGTTGCCATTCAGTTCGAAACTGAACTGGAATGGTGATGTTGTTTGGAAGTTGTTCGAACCTGTTCGACTGAGAAGCAATAACTGACGGCTGTGCGCCGACGAAAAGCCGAAGTAAGACACGTGGCAGAAATCGGAAGTAAGCAAATATGAAAGTAAGCCACACCCAATCTATTCAGTTGTGAGAGATCGTTCTCAGGATCTTTTACAAATTAAGTTCTCAGCTTTCATCCTTTAGCTCTTAGTTTTGAGCGGAGGTTGAGAAGTTGGGACAGTCAAGTTTGCTGTCCATCAGCATGGAAGATTCGCTCCGGCACGAGTTGCGCAGAGCTGACCGCTGATACTGACAGCTACGACTTGTCGGTGATCTTACCGCGGGGGATCCACCCGTTCCCATCCCGAACACGGAAGTTAAGCCCCGCCGGGCCGATTGTACTGCACGCGAAAGTGTGTGGGAGAGTAGGTCGTTGCCGGCATTAATAAAGGCCATTCAGAGAAATCTGGATGGCCTTTTCCTTTTGCGCGTCTGATCCGCCGTCAGGATTCAGAGTGCGGTTGCTTTTGATCGAATCCGAAAAAGCTGGCCACTCCGCCGCTCGAAGTGTATGCTCCCGTGGGCTGGGAATAGCGAATCGACCATCTGGCTCATCCTTCCATGTCCACCGTCAACGTAGAACGGGTCGGGGCTGCCCTAGTACCAGAGCGAGCTGCGGAGAAAGACATCAGCCCGCTGGCCGTGACCGGCCGCAATGGCATTGTCCATCGCTATTTCTATTTCGCAATGTCATTGTTGCTGGCTGCGATTGTGGTTACTGGCTTCAAGCGCACCGTCAACGACCACCTGTTCCATCCCGCCGTGGCGCGGCCCCTCATTCTCTGGATTCACGGTTCAGTTTTCGCTGGGTGGGTGATTTTCTTCATTTGCCAGTCCACGCTGGTGAGGGTTCACAAAGTCAGTTGGCATCGCTCCCTCGGATGGTTCGGCGCCGGGCTTGCGACGGTGATGGTTCCGCTGGGCGTCGCCACCGCCATCATCATGACCCGCTTCGATGCGGCTCAGCTCCATCAGACTGGCTTCGACTCCTTCTTGAGTATTCCGTTTTATGACATGCTCGCCTTTGGCGTGTGTATTGCGCTGGCCATTTATTGGCGCGCGAAACCAGAGTTCCACCGCCGGCTGATCCTGATCGCAACGTGCACTCTCATGGACGCCGCCTTCGGCCGCTTCGACTACTTGTTCGACCACGATCTTTACTTTCCCTGCGTGGATCTGCTGATCGTTTTCGGGGTTGTGCGCGACCTGTTGGTCGATCGGCGCGTCCACAAGGTGTATTGGTATGCGCTCCCGTTGTTGGTCGCGGGCCAAAGCCTCGCGGTCTACATGTACCGGCACAATCCTTCCTGGTGGCAGGGGATCACCCACGCGATTCTCGGATAGCCACGAGAGCTGGATTCCCGCCTTTTGCAAACTGCGCGAAGGACGGGGCACCCGCCGCATCACAGGTTCCAACGGGATCAGAAGCGAAGTGCTGGTCTCAATGCTTCGCGTGGCGGGCGAATGCGTCCGCCGCTACGCTTTGTTAGTTGTGAAGCGGCGGACGCTGAACGCGATCGGCAGGCCGACTACTACCATGTGTACCAGCAGGCCTTGAATCAGGTCGCGGAGTTCGTATGGGCCTCGGGCATGAAGAGCAGACAGCGGCAGAACGACGAGATTCATGACTTCTTCCACTGCGGCGCCAAAGAATAGACCGCAGACCAGCGGATGCTCCGTTAGGAATCCCAGTCTCCGGCTCGCCGCGTAGTAAATGGCCGTTGCCGAGGAGGCGATGAAGAAGTGCAGCAAGACGCCGAGAAGGTAGATGCCGGCGCCTCCGTGGAGGGCCTTCGGCCCGAGGAGGCCGCCGGCGATTGCCAGTGGAATGTCCCATCCGAAGAGGATGCAGGCTTGAGTTAGATCCAAAGTTCCGGCAATCAGTCCACCCGCTGCGATTGCCAGCAGTGCATTCTTAGTTGATGGTTGAACTGTCGAATGTGCGGTCATGCCAAATCCTCCACCGGCAAAATTTGTCGAGCCTTTTTCAGACTGCTCTTCACGAAATCTGCCGGAAGCAATTTCATGTTCCTCAGTGTGAGATCCTTAGGTCCGAAGCCAAGCGAAGTGAGTTATGACGTTGCTTGGCTCGGATTTACGATATTCGGTGGAGGCCGGGAAGTCCTGAAGCTGGCCTGAAATACTCTGAATACTTCTGAAGGAATGGGATTCTCGATGCTTCGCATCGGCGACTGGTGCGTCAATCCGGCGTCAGGCCAGATTTCACGGAATGGAGAGACCGCGCGGGTCGAGGCGCGGACCATGCGCCTGCTGTTGTGCCTTGCCGAGCATGCGGGCGACGTCGTCAGCATCGACGAGTTGCTGAACCAGGTCTGGACCGACGTCACCGTCAGCCCGGACTCCGTGTACCAGGCGGTGGCGTCGCTGCGCCGCCAGCTTGGGGACGATCCCAAAGAGCCCACCTACATCGCGACCGTACCGCGGCTGGGGTATCGGATGGTCGCGGCTGTCAGCCCGTGGGCGGATCCTTCGCCGGGCCCATCCAGCGAGATTCTGCCTGTTGCAGCCACCACTGCACCGGTGTCTGGAGCGCGCAGCGGAGGGTTCACCTGGGCGGCAGGCGCGGCGGTCTGCCTCACGCTGGTCGTCGCTCTGGTTTTCCTGCTGCATGGCAAGGTCGCGAACAAGAACGCTGCAGTCTCGACCATTGTGACTCCGCTGCCGCAGAGATCCGTCGCAGTGCTCCCGTTCCTCGATTTGACTGAAGGCATGCACGAGGAGGAGTTCGCCGACGGCATGACCGAGGAACTGATCGACAAGCTGAGCAAGATCCCGGGCCTGCAGGTGTCGGCTCCGACGTCGTCGTTCTTCTTCAAGGGCAAACAGGTACCCGTCGCCGAGATCGCCAAAACGCTGGGTGTCGCGTATGTGCTCGATGGAAGCGTACGCAAATCGGGCACGAGATTGCGGGTTGCCTCACGATTGATTCGCGCGGACAGCGGTTACGTTGTCTGGTCAGAAACCTATGACCGTTCGCTCGACGATATCTTGATGGTGCAGGACGACATCGCCGGAGAAGTGACGAAAGCGCTGAAGGCATCGATCGACGCCGGGTCCGGGAGCGACAAGCCGCGGTGAAGGATTAAATATCTCCGGACGCCTGACCGAGCGATGCCCAAGCTATAAGGTTGATGAACGAAAGTCTAAGTCCCCACCCTAGCCACAAAGAATGTGGCTGAGGGTGGGGCACCCGCCCGTTTCACACAACTAGTACAGCTCAAATTCCCCGAGTCACGCCGCTGTGTGCGTGGCCAGGTCCACTGTTACCGTGTCAGGCTTTACGGGCGCGCCCGTTTTGCTGACTGGATTGAAAGTGATGGTGAGTTGCTTGGCGGTAACCGAGACACGAAGGTACCCCGAGTTTTGCTGGTCGTGTTTGTTCAGCGTTAATCCCGTCGATTGGACGACCTTGCTCCCATCCATGTAATTGACGTCCACATTGTCACCGGGCTCCGGGACTTTCTTGCCGAAACTGGCGCTGGTGAGAGCGGTAACGTTGTGGCCGCTGTCTCCACAAATGATGAAGGGCACGGAGTAGTTCTTCCCCGTAAAGCTCAGCGTGCGCGTGAAGCGCTGGTAGTTGTGCGCGTGTCCGGAGATTACCGCATGCGGATAGACGCCGGTCTGTTTGCAGATGGCATCGATCTGAGCCAGCATGATTGGACTGCCGTAGTGCTTGCCGCCGCCCGAACCGCCGCTTTGCGGACTATAAGTGAACGGCGGATGGTGAACGGCGAGGATGACCGCTCCCGGATAGTTGCTGCTCTTGATCTGCTGCAGCTGCGCGGTGAGGAAGTCGAGCTGATAGTCAGGAACCGTCGGCCACTTGGCCTTGCCCTTCGTGGTTTCGCTCGAGATCACGCCGGGATCTTCGAGGGCATTAGAAAACAAACCAAGGATGCGGACAAATGGCGCGTCGAGCGCGAAGTAGACGCCGGGCTGCGTCATGCAGGTGCGGTGAAGCGATCCGGCTTCCTGCGTGACGGCGATTGAAGTCCCGCAGAAGTTGCGGCTGAAGATGGTGAGCGGCTCATCGCCTTTTGCCGTGCCGGGAAGGATGAACGAGTCGTGATTGCCGGGAATGGCCAGGATCGGCGCAGGATAGTTGCGGAAGGGTTCATAGAACTGGTCGAAGTAGTAGAGGGATTCGCCGAAGTTGTAGACGACGTCGCCGAGATGGAAGAGAAACGACGGGCGGTTCGGGGCCGTGGAAGTGTGGAAGTCGTTGGTGACGGCGTCGGCGACTTTGAGTTCGGAAGCGTAGTTGGATTGCGCCGACGCGCCGCTGTCTCCAATCATGTGAAATGTAATGCTCTTGGCTGCGTTGATGGAGTTGATCACGTCGGAGCCGTGAGGTCCCCAGGCCTCGACCAGAGAAAAGAGATCCGCAGGATTGCCAGCCGCCTCGTTGAACGAGACGACGTCTTTGGTGAGCAGCGCCTGGACCTCTTTGGTGTAGAACTTCTCGTCGTCGTTGGTGACCTTGAACTGCGCGGGATCGGGAGTCGGGACTTCTTCGTTGAAGACGGGCTCTCCGAAAATGGGTTGGGACAGAGGAGATTTTGCTTTTCTTGGCATACGAGTGCCTTCCTTTCGTTTCGGCAGAATCAGGCCCAGTTGGTTCGTTGCCCAATTACCGGGAGTCCGCCGCACTCGGAAGGCCCGCTTGGTACTGCGGCGATCTTGCACTGAGATCGCCGGCTGCGCTGGCGTGGTCCTCATGGACCGCGAAGCGCGCGGGGAAAAAGGTACCCAGAATCTACTGCGGGATTTTCGTTTGCGCAATGGGAAAGTTTGCGAGGAAATGAACCGCGTCTTGCAACTGATTCGTGGTGCGAAAATCGAAAACCCCACCCTGACGGCGCAATCGGCGCGACGTCAGGATGGGGCACTTGCTTCAACTTACTGCGCAGGCGTTTCGGCAACTGCCGGGATTGGAACATCGGCGGTCACTTCGGGCGTCACCGGATTGATCTTCACGGTCGCGAGGATCTGCTCCAGGCGGTTGAAGACTTTGTCGCGGTCGACGTGTTTAACGAGTCCTTCTTCGGACGCGTCGGTGGTGACGTTCAGCGCGAACTCGTAGCAGGCTCCATTCTGGTAAATGTGGAAATATTTGGAGTCACTCTGGCGCGTGCCTTCGCCGGTGACGGCTTCGGTGGCGCGGAGTTCCATGTCTCCAACGAGCAGCTTGGAGCTCAGGTTCGAGTCATCCGACGGCTTCGCAGTCGTGGGCTCACTGCTGGGCGCGGGCTGCGTTGAGGACGTTGAGGACGAGGAAGAATCCGGCTTCGGCGCGGAGTCTTGCTTGGCGGCGTCCTGCTTAGCTGCATCTTCCTTTGCTACTTCGGTGGAAGACGTCGGAGTTTCAGAGTCAGACTTGGCCACTGTCTTCGGCTGCGGGACGGCGAACTCGCTGCATTGGTCGGCGGAAACAGTCTTGTTGACGCTCACGTTGAAGAATGCCGACGAGAAGTCGGTATTGACGTAGTTGGTCTCCGGAAGTTCGACCGCGGCCAGCGCAACTCCACCGGGCTGCACGAAATTCATCGGAAGAGGATTCGAAGCCACGAGCTGCGTGGCGGCGTCTCCGGTTTCGATCGCGTAGCGGCGCGGATATTCGAAGGTCACGCCGTAGGACTTGTCGGCGTAGTTCACGGTTGCGGGCTTCTTATGGACGACCGGCTTCTTAGGAGCCGGCTTGCTGTCTGCCTGCATTACAGGAGCGGACATCGGAGCAGGACTCGGAGCCTGCGTCACGGGAGTCTGGTTGTTCGAGGTTACGGGTTTCGGCTTGTCGCTGGAGCATCCGACAGTTACGGAGCAGATGATCAAGACAGCGGCGAAGATGTAAGTGCTGACATCGGCTGCGGTGTTCTTTCCCCAGGCGATTGAGCTTGCGGTATTGCGAATAGCGTTGATGCGGGTCATGGTGGTTGCCTCCTGCCGGGTCGCGGCGATCTGAGAGAGTGCATGGGGCGGACCAAGTTGGGAGGGATTGATTCGACAATGGTTAGCGGATCTAGAGGCGAGGGAAGGCGTGGATTGCGGCACACGGCGTGGGCGGGGGAACACGGATCGTGGCCGCGATTGTTCGTCTTCTGCGCCCGGGTCGAGAAGTGTCGACGGAAGTCAAAAACCCCGCCCTCTCGCGAAAAGCGCGAGAAGGGTGGGGCACCCGCTGCGAGCAGCTATTGAATCTTGCAGAGGCCGATCAGGTCGTTGGCGATTTGGGTCGCGCCGTCGAGAACATTCGGGATCGAATGGGGCGCGTCGGCCACGCAGGTCTGTTCTTTGCTGCTGGTGATTTTGTTGTACCAGTCGAGGCCGATGGGAATGGCCGAACTGGTGTCCTCTCCGCCGAAAACGATGTTCACGTAGGTCTTGGAGAAGTTGTAGACGGCTCCGGGAGCTTCCACGCTATCGTCGAGGAAAAAGGTTGAACCTCCTGGAGGCGGAGTTCCCTTCACGGCATTGGAGCAGTAAGCGTTCGGAGTGTAGGCGGGATCCCAGACTGCGGCGTCGGTAACTCCAAAACACGTTCCCAGAGAGCCTTTGCCGCAATAGGTGGTGAGCTTGCCTTCTTTGCACATGCAGCCCCAGTCGAGGCGCGCAGTCGGAGGTCCGCTGGTTACTTCCGCCATCGAGATGTTGTTGGGGTACTGCGAGAGCACATAGGCGAGAGCACCGGCGCCTCCGCTGTTGGCAGTTGCGCACATCGGCTTGCTGGTGTTGTTTTGAATCGTCGTGTAGACGTAGTTGGCGACGGTGGCCCATCGGCAGGATGCGGCGAGAACGCCTCCTGGTCCCTCGACCCATCCGCCGGGTTGTGCGGTGTTGTAGGGAGTGCCCCAGGAAATCTGGACGGTGCGGAATCCGGCGTTATAGACGTTCTGCACGGCCGTCTTGCCGTACGTAAAAATCGTGTCGTAGTTGCCGTTGCCGTCGGTGCCCGTGCCGTAAAGAACCGTCCCGATGGGGCTCGAGGGCGTGTTGATCTTGAGATAGGCGAAGACGTTGGCCACGCTGGGGCAAGTCACCGTCAATTGCTCGCAAGTGGCTCCCGTCATTCCGCCACTGTGGCAGGTGATGGACTTTTCGGTTACCGTGCCCAAGGATCGTGGCGGATGGGACGCCGGGGCAGCGGCATCCTGGGCGTATATAACGCCGGCGAACATTAGGGTCACGACAGCAGCGTATAGAAATTTTTGCATAGGAAGTCGATTCCTCTCCTGAATCCTGGTTAAGCCTTGCGAAACTGGGGGCCCGGCCTTCGAGCTGGACCTTCGTGCGAGAAAATTCAGCAGCCGTCCAAGGGCGGCAAATTGACGATGTACTCCAGCCGGGGGAGGAACGGAGCACGGTGACTGACTTTTCCCAAAAACCTGTGTAAAAAGTGGCGCAGAGCAAACCGAAAATTCGAGACGAAACTGTGGCGGGGCAAGAATCAACCTTGGAAGGGTGATCCGCCCAGTAGGGGGAGTCTGCACTCACCTGGACTGGCCTGTCAAGCGGGGATTTCGTGTAGGAGGGCGGTCGAAAGCGAGTAAGTCCGGCGCCCAGAGCGGGCTGCGGGGCACACCGGTTCCGGCGGACGGTTTCAGCTTCGACGAAGTGCGGGATTTCAGTTATCGTTGTCGGCTTGGCGAAAGCAGAGCAGGAGGAACAGATGGCGAGCGGTCCAAGAGAGGCTTCAGGAGTGAGATGGCTTCTGTGCTTTGCTTTGTGCTTTACCGCGCCGATCGCTCGGGGCCAAAGCGTTCCGGTTCCGGAGAAGATGATCATCGACACGGATATTGGGGACGACGTGGACGACGCGTTTGCGCTGGCGCTGGCGGTAAAGAGTCCGGATTTGCAGGTCTTGGGGGTAATGACGACATTTGGAGACACTGAGGCGAGGGCGAAGATTGCGGACCGGTTCTTAGGGGAAGTTGGGCGCGCGGATATTCCCGTGCTGGCGGGAAAAGCGACGGCGACGAAGAATCCGATGTCGCAGCGAAAGTACGGGGACGTCGGACACTTTGGGCGGGTGTCGCATGGCGATGCGGTGGAATTTCTGCTGGCGCAGATCCGGAAATATCCGGGAGAGATTACTCTGATTGCGATCGGCCCGCTGATGAACATTGGAGCAGCAATTGATAAGGACGCGGCCACTTTTCGCCAATTGAGGCGTGTCGTGTTGATGGGCGGATCGGTGCGGCGGGGGTACGGCGATTTGGAATATACGGCTCCGGTGCCTCCCATGCCGGAATGGAATATTTTGAATGATGTGGCGTCGGCGCAGAAACTGTTTGCGTCGGGCGTACCTCTTTATGTGATGCCGCTGGATTCGACGCAGTTGAAACTGGATGAAGTGAAGCGGGCGTTTCTGTTCAGCCGGGGCACGGCGGTGACTGATCAATTGGCGATCTTGTATCACTTGTGGGGACAAGAGACGCCGACTTTGTTTGATCCGATGACACTTGTATTCGCATTGAAGCCGGAGTTGTGTCCCGTGCAAGGAATGCGTATTCGCGTGGACGAAAAGGGATACACGCGCGAAGAGCCTGGCGCTGTGAATGCGCAGGTTTGCCTGGAGTCAAACTCGGAGGATTTTTTCCGGTTCTATTTGAAGAGAGTTGCGAGGTAGGAAGTCAAAATCCCCACTTCCGGCAAGACCAGCCGGAAGTGGGGCACCCTGTTGCGTAGGTAGAGAATCATGCGACTAAACGAGAGTGCGCGGCGGAAATTTCTAAAGAACGCTGGAGCGGGCTTTGCGGGCGGAGCTTTGATTGGATTGTCCCGGGAAGCTTTAGGGGCTGACG
Source organism: uncultured Acidobacteriota bacterium (assembly GCA_963700225.1). Lineage (GTDB taxonomy): Bacteria > Acidobacteriota > Terriglobia > Terriglobales > Acidobacteriaceae > Sulfotelmatobacter. Next base: position 464,138 of record CAVOWU010000002.1, on the reverse strand, counting down.
AGGGGCAAGCCTCCGGCAAGCTTTTCTACGATGTTGCCGCATTTGGCGCGAAGGGCGACGGCAAGACGATCGACAGTCCCGCGATCAACCGGGCGATCGACGAGGCGGCCGGTTCTGGTAGCGGCACCGTTTACTTTCGGGCGGGCAACTACCTTTGTTATTCGATTCATTTGAAGAGCAGGGTCGCACTTTACCTCGAGCATGGGGCGACCATTCTCGCGGCCGATCCATCTTCAGATTTGGCTCACGGCTACGATCTGGCCGAGCCGAAGCAGGATTGGGAGGAGTATCAGGATTACGGGCACAATCATTGGCACAACAGCTTGATCTGGGGCGAGGGGCTCAACGACGTTTCGATTTGTGGACCGGGCTTGATCTGGGGCAAAGGATTGAGCCGTGGATGGGGAGCGGGGCCGGTTGCCGAGCAGCCGGGTGTGGCGAACAAAGCGATTTCGCTCAAGAATTGCCGGAACGTACTGCTGCGCGATTTTTCGATCCTGCATGGCGGGCACTTCGGGATTCTCGCCACCGGCGTGGACAATCTCACGATCGACAATCTGAAAATCGACACCAACCGCGACGGCATGGATATTGACTGCTGCCGGAACGTGCGGGTTTCAAATTGCAGCGTGAATTCTCCGTGGGACGACGGGATCTGTCTGAAAAGTTCGTTTGCGCTGGGTTGTGCGCGACCGACTGAGATGGTGACGATTAGCAATTGTCTGGTGTCCGGCAGTTTCGAAGAGGGAGCGGCGCTGGATGGGACTTGGAAACGATTTCCGTCGGATATGAAAGTTCCGAGAACCGGCCGGATCAAGTTTGGAACCGAATCAAATGGAGGATTCAAGAACATCACGGTTTCAAATTGCGTGTTCGACGGATGCAGCGGTTTGGCGATTGAGAGCGTGGACGGGGCTGTCGTCGAGGATGTGACCTGCTCGAACATTACCATGCGAGATGTGCACGGAGCGCCGATTTTCTTGCGGCTCGGGGCTCGGATGAGAGGACCGGCCGGTGTTCCGGTGGGTGTGATTCGGCGCGTCATTTTGAGCAACATTACCTGTGTGAATTCGAATGCGTCAGCGCGCATTGGGTCGATTCTGGCGGGAATTCCCGGGCATCCGATCGAGGACGTGAAGATCAACGAGATCATGATTTTGAATGCGGGGGGCGGGACGAAGAACGACTCGGAGCTTCGGCCAGAAGAGAAGGAGAAAGCGTACCCGGAGCCGAACATGTTTGGGACGACTCCGGCACATGGATTTTTCATCCGGCATGTGAAAGGCCTGGAGATGAGCGGCGTCAAGATTGAGCATGCGAGCGCGGATGCGCGGCCGGTCTTCATGCTCGAAGATGTGCAGGACGCGGGATTCGGACGGATCAAAGCGGCAGTGGATCCGGGAATCCCGACATTTTTGCTGCGCGATGTGCGGGACTTCAGCGTTTACCGGAGCAAGCCGGTGGTGGATACGGAATTAGCGAGCGTTGAGAAGAAGGAGTTTTAGTTTCGAAGGAAAGACGTCAAAATCCCTTCCCTCTCGCAAAGAACGCGAGAAAGACGGGGCAGCCGCAAGTCGAGAGGTCACGAGCGAAAGATGAAAATATCCGGGATAGTCAGGATTTCGGTTGCGGTTGCCATCGCGTTGAGCGCGGTGATGTCGGGCCAGGCGAAGCAGGACGTCGATCTGATCGTCAGCGGCGGGATTGTCGTCACGATGGACGGCAAACGGGAAATTTACCAAGATGGAAGCGTCGCGGTTCGTGGAGATTCGATTGTAGCGGTGGGACCGCGAAGCGAAGTGGAAGCTCGCTATAGGCCCACGCAAAAGATTGATGCGCATGGCGGCCTAGTGCTGCCCGGGTTCATCAATGGGCACACGCATGTGCCGATGACGTTGTTCCGCGGGCTGCACGACGATGTGACGCTGAATGACTGGCTGTACAAATACATCTTTCCGGCCGAAAAGAAGAACGTCAACGAAGATTTTGTGCGCTGGGGAACGCGACTGGCGGCGGCGGAGCAGATTCGAGCGGGCGTGACCACGTTTGCCGACATGTATTACTTCGAGGACGCGGTCGCCGAGGAAACCAAAGCCGCGGGGATGCGCGGGCTGCTGGGAGAAACATTCATCGATTTTCCGGCGCCCGACAACAAAAGTGAAGCGGAGATGCTGGCCTACACGGAGAAATTTCTTAAGAGGTGGCAAGGAGATCCGTTGATTCATGCGGCTCCGGCTCCGCATTCGATCTATACGTGCTCGAAGAAGACGCTGCAGGATGCGGCGGCGCTGGCGAGGAAATATCATGCGCCGATACTGATTCACGTGTCGGAGATGAGGAAGGAATGGGAGGACAGCGAGAAGGCGAATGGCATGTCTCCGGTGCAATATCTGGAGAAGATTGGAGTGTTGGGCCCGGACGTGGTGGCGGCGCACTGCATTTTTGTCGATGAAGCTGATCGCAAGACGTTGGCGGAGCGCGGCGTTGGGTGCGTGCATAATCCATCGAGCAACATGATGATTGCCAGCGGAGTGTCTCCCGTACCGGAGATGCGGGCGGCGGGCGTTGCGGTGGGATTGGGCACGGATGGTCCAGCGGGAAGCAATAACGATCTCGATCTGATGGAAGAGATCGATCTGGCAGCAAAACTGGCGAAGATTTCGAAGATGGATCCGCTGGCCCTGAATGCGAAGGCTGTGGTGGAAATGGCGACCATCGACGGAGCAAGGGCCGTGCATCTGGAGAAAGAGATTGGATCACTGGAGGCCGGAAAGAAGGCCGATCTGGCGATCATCAGTCTCGACGAACCGAATGCGGTGCCGATCTATGACATCTATGCGCAGATCGCGTATTCGCTGAAAGGGAGCGACGTGCAAACAGTCGTCATTGGCGGGCGCGTGGTGATGCGGGACCGGAAGTTGCTGACTGTCGATGAGCCGAAGGTGCTCGAAAAGGCCCGCGAGTACGGGAAGTCGGTGAAGGCGTCGTTGGGGATGGAGTAGGAAAAGGCCATAATTTACCGTCAAAGTCTTAACGTTAAAATCTAGATTCAAAATCTGAAGTCAAAGTCCCCACCCTGTCGCAAAGGCCGCGACAAGGGCGGGGCGCCCTCCAGAGTCTCGATATGAAAATGTTTCCTGGGTTTCGCAGCGGGATCGTGCTGCTCATTCTTCCGCTTTTGATTACTGCATGTTTCGCGCAGAAAGTTGCGATCACGTTCGACGACTTGCCGTTGAATGGAGATCTTCCTCCGGGAGTGACGCGGGTACAGATCGCACGCGATACGCTTGCCATTTTGAAGAGGCGCCATATTCCGCCAGCGTATGGATTCATCAATGCCAAGAAACTGGAAGGAAATCCGGATGCGGCCGAGGCGCTGAAATTGTGGGCGGCGGCGGAGCCATTTGGTAGTCACACCTATTCGCATATGGATTTGAACGAGAATCCGCCAGAGGCTTTTGAGCGCGAGATTGAAGAGAACGAACCAGCGCTGGAGTTGCTCGCAGCGAAAGACGCGAACTGGCACTGGCTGCGGTATCCGTATTTGCGTGAGGGAGAAACGGTCGAGAAGCGCCGCGCAGTGAGGGCTTATCTGCAGGCGCACGGTTATCGCGTGGCCCAGGTGACCTTCGATTGGGAGGACTACTTGTGGAACAGCGCGTACGCGCGATGTGTCGCCGGGAATGATGCAAAGTCGATCACGTGGCTGCGTGCGAGCTACTTGGAGACTGCGTCTTCGTATCTCGACCTGGGTCGCGAGATGGCGAAATTGGTGTACGGGCATGACATCAATCACGTGCTGTTGCTGCATCTCGGAGCGTTCAGCAGCACGATCTTGCCGGATACATTCGACCTGCTGGAAAAGAAGGGATTCAAGCTGGTGACGCTGGAGGAAGCGGAGAGCGACCCGGTGTATGAGGGCGATCCAGATGCTGGATCGAAGTATGGTGGGACACTCTTGGAGGAGTGGATGGACGCGAGGAAGATCAAGTATCCGCCGGTGATGGCGAAGCCTTACAAAGAAATTCAGGAAATCTGCAAGTGACTTGGAGCCAGGACGGCCCAAGACAAGACTTCAAAGTCCCCACTGGTGACGATGTAATCCTGCCAGTCCCTTATAATCGAAAGATTCTCTATGGCTGGCGTGCTTGACCGGATTATTGCGGCTACGCGGGCGCGGGTGGCGGAGTCCAAGCGCCAGGCGGACCTGCGCGAGATTGCACGCCGGGCGGAACAGCATGTGCCGCGCGGGTTCCGGCGGGCACTGACCGCGAAGAGCCGCGCTGGCATAGCGGTGATTGCGGAGTTGAAGAAAGCTTCGCCGTCGAAGGGACTGATTCGGGCGGAGTTTCATCCGGCGGAACTGGCGCGGGAGTTGGAAGGGGCCGGCGCCGCGGCATTGTCGGTGCTGACGGACGAAGAGTTCTTTCAAGGATCGCTGGGAAATTTGCGTGAAGCTTCGGCGGCGGTTTCGATTCCCTGCCTGCGCAAGGATTTTATCGTCGATGAGTTTCAGTTGATCGAGGCGCTCGCGAATTCAGCGGATGCCGTGTTGCTGATTGTGGCAGCGCTGACTCAGGAAGAACTGGTTACGTTCTCGCGAGGAGCGCGAGCGCAGGGGCTGGACGTTTTGTGTGAGGTGCATGACGCGTCGGAGTTGCAGAGGGCCTTGGATGCGGGCTGCGATCTGATTGGAGTGAACACGCGCGACCTGCGGACGTTTCAGGTTTCGTTGCAGACGGCGTTTGATTTGTCTGCGAGGTTCCCCGATGGGGTTGTGCGCGTCGCCGAGAGCGGGATTCATTCTGCCTCGGATATCGCGCAACTGCAGGCCGCGGGTTATCACGCGTTTCTGGTGGGCGAATCGCTGATGCGGGCGGCGTCGCCTGGAGAGGCATTGCGAACGTTATTAGTACCGAGCACCCAATACCCAGTACCGAGCCGAACCCGGTAACTGAGGACGAAGTGCAGAGAACCATCTAATGACTTGGGTAAAGATTTGCGGGATGACGAATCTGGAGGATGCGCTCGTGGCTGTTGAGGCGGGGGCGGACGCTGTAGGATTCGTGTTTTATGAGAAAAGCCCGCGGTGTGTGAGCGTCGAGACGGCGCGGAAGATAGTGGGAAAACTGCCGGAGAGCTTGGAAAAGGTGGGAGTGTTCGTGAACGAAGTGCAAGACACTTTGTGCGATCTCGCGGATCGTGTCGGCCTTACTGCTGTTCAAATGCATGGGGACAAGGAGGATCCGCACGTGGCTGATTTAGTGCTGGCGGAGCGACCGAAGTTGAAGGTCCTAGCGGCTATTTCAATGACGCAAGAGAGTCCTGATGGCTGGGCGATGATGTGGCGACCGGACGTCGTGCATGCCTTTCTTGTCGACTCGGGCGGTTCTTCGAGTCCCGGTGGGACCGGCAAGACTTTCGACTGGGGTGCGTCGGGTGTTGCGTTGGAGAACATCAAGAGAGTTGGCAGAGTGGTCGCGGCAGGGGGGCTTACCCCTGAGAATGTGGGCAGTGCCATGGATATACTCCAGCCCTGGGGAGTCGATGTTGTATCCGGAGTGGAGGAACGGCCTGGACAGAAAGATCCGGAGAAGGTGCGCGCGTTTGTGAAAGCAGTGCGTGATTTTGATCGGAAGGTTGGTTAGGGATGGCTACGGTTCCACGGAGTTCGAAGGTCAAAATCCCCACCCTGTCGCAAAAGGCGCGACAAGGGAGGGGCACCCCAATGACAAAAATCCCTCCTTCTCGCGCGAAGGACGCCCGAGGAACGGGGAACTCTCGCGTTTCTTCGGTACAGGCGAGTGAGCCGGGGAGGTTTGGGGTTTATGGCGGGCGCTATGTGCCAGAGACTTTGATGGCCGCGCTGGAAGAACTGGAGCGCGCTTACGAGAAGGCGAAGCGGGACAAGAAGTTTCAGGCGCGCTTGACAGAGTTGCTGACTACTTATGCCGGGCGTCCGACGCCGCTGTTTTTTGCGCGGCGGCTTACGCAGAAACTTGGCGGGGCGAAGATTTATCTGAAACGTGAGGACCTGCTCCACACCGGGGCACACAAGATCAACAACTGCCTGGGGCAGGGATTGTTGGTCGAGCGCATGGGGAAGCATCGCGTGATTGCCGAGACCGGTGCGGGTCAGCACGGCGTGGCTACTGCGACGGTTTGCGCGCTGATGGGATTTGAGTGCGTCGTGTACATGGGGACCGAGGACATGCGGCGACAGGAGTTGAATGTCTTTCGCATGCGGTTGCTGGGAGCCGAAGTTCGCGGTGTATCGTCCGGTTCGTGCACGCTGAAGGATGCGATCAACGAGGCGATGCGCGACTGGGTCACGAATGTGCGGACGACGCATTACCTATTAGGGAGCGTGCTTGGAGCGCATCCGTATCCGACGATGGTGAGGGACTTTCATCGCGTGATCGGGCGCGAGGCGCGGTCGCAGATTCTTAGAGCCGAGGGGAAATTGCCGGCGGCGATTATTGCGTGCGTGGGCGGCGGGTCGAATTCGATCGGAATTTTCTACGACTTTATCAATGACAAGAAAGTGCGGTTGGTCGGGGTCGAAGCCGGGGGACGCGGCGAGAAGCTGGGCGATCATGCGGCGCGGTTTCGCGGGGGATCGCCGGGAGTGCTGCAGGGGACTTATTCGTACGTGCTGCAGGATTCCGGTGGGCAGATCGCGCTGACGCATTCGGTGTCGGCAGGGTTGGATTATCCGTCGATCGGGCCGGAGCATGCGGCATTGCGCGATGCGGGGCGGGCCGAGTATGTGCCGGCGTCTGATGCGGAGGCGCTCGACGCGACCACGTTGCTGGCTCGGACGGAAGGAATTATCCCAGCGTTGGAATCGGCGCATGCGGTGGCGGAGGTGATCAAGCGTGCGCCAAAGATGAAGAAGTCGGAGATCGTGATTGTAAATGTGTCCGGACGTGGGGATAAAGACGTCGGGATTTTGCGGGAGAATTTGAAGATCGATTGAAGTCTATCGATGGGCAGATGCACGGAGATCCCAAATGACAAACCAGCGCCATGGGCAGCCTTTCTTTCAGGCATTGCCTTGGGAGTGCAATACGGGCCAGGGTTCGTGGCATGGTTTCTGTTTGCTATCGAATTAGAATCACATTGCTCCTAAAGGTTTTGGGCCGTAAGCTCTCCTCCGCAAAGAAGCTGAAAGTTGGCCAATTCGAACTCGAAGAAGAGCTGGAAGAGGCCGTCAGCGAAGCCGGGGAAAAGATCGATGAAGCCGACACATCAAAGGCGGTTCCAAAAAATCAACTTCAGGCTGCCGCAGATCTAAGAAAAAAGGTCATAGGGTCTAGCGTTCCGAAAGCTGAAGCCTTAGAAGCGGTGAGGGATCAAATTTTCGAACTGGCGGAACAGTATGAGTCTGTGCGCGCTGGGATGCCAAGTGGTCCCCAGCGAACGCGAAGAATGAATGAGATTGCGGCCGGGATGCGAACATTGGCTTTGGCTGGCCTGCCCCTCCGAACCAAATTAACGCGATCCGACATTGCCGGGAGGAGACTTGCGGCCATCTGCATGCTCCAGGTTGAACCGCGCCCGAGGTATTTTCGATGGCTCATAGATCGACTAAGGACGGAGAATCAAGCGTTCATCCTCTTCCAGGCGGCACTCGCAATTCTTGAGTTAGTGAAGAAAAAGTTTTATGTAAATGCCGAGGAGACTCGTTTGGCAATCAATGATGCCATCAGCGTGATTTCGGCGTTTCAAGGAGGCCCGCCGGATCAAAATACGCTTGATGCGCTCAATGAAGCACTCGAACTGGTAAAGTGACCAATCGTCTATGCCTTTAACTTTCTACAAGAAGCCGGCGCTGGTGGCGTATGTGACGTGCGGTGATCCGGATCTCGCGACCACGCGAGAGATCGTGCTCGCCGCGATTGAGGCCGGAGCCGACGTGATTGAGCTGGGAGTTCCGTTCAGCGACCCGGTGGCGGATGGGCCGGTGATCCAGCGGGCGAGTGAACGCGCTCTCAAGCACAACACTTCGCTTGCGCAGGTGTTGACGCTGGCGTCCGAAGTTCGGCAGCAGGCGCAGTCCACGGGACTGATTGTGTTTTCGTATCTGAATCCGATACTGCGAATGGGGATGGACAAGTTCTGCAAAGTGGCGCGGGCCGCGGGAGTGGACGGAGTGCTAGTCACCGATCTTCCGGTCGAAGAAGCTGGGGAATATCTGCGGGCGGTGCGCGAGTATGATCTGGCTCCGGTCTTCCTGGCAGCGCCGACGAGTCCGGACGAGCGTTTGAAGCGGATTGCGGACGCTTCGCGCGGCTTTGTATACGCCGTCTCGCGCACCGGAGTCACAGGGCAGCGGCAGCAGTTGGCCGCCGACGCGCGCAAGCTGGTGAAACGTCTGCGGCGGTTCACGAAGTTGCCAATTGCGTTGGGATTCGGCATTTCCACGGCTGAACAGTTCGCCGAGGTTGGAGAGTTTGCTGACGCGGTGGCGGTGGGCAGCGCCATCGTCGAGACCGTCGAGAAAAACAAGGGGCGGGAAGCGGCTGCGGTTGGAGAGTTTGTGAGGTCGTTATTAAAGGTCGGGGCTTCGGTTTCGTGTTAGTAGTGGGCACCCGGGTTGTAAGACGCTTATGGATATCGAGGATTGGCGTAAGAAAATCGATGAACTGGACCGGAAGCTGGTGGCGCTGCTGAGCGAGCGAGCGCGGGCTGCGGTCGAGATTGGGAAGCTGAAGCGCAATACCTCGATGCCGGTCTACGAGCCCGAGCGCGAGCGGACCGTTTTTGCGAATGTGCAGGGCGTGAATCCGGGACCGCTGCCGGGACGCGATCTGGTGCGAATTTACGAGCGCATCATCGACGTCATGCGGAATATTCAGAAGGAAGAGATTGTGCCGAAGACCGAGCCCGCCGAGGCGGAGACGGAATTGGATTCGGATGTGAATGACTGACGAGCAGTGAGCAATGAGCGCCGAGCAAGCGAATTGGAATGCTCATTGCTCATAGCTCAACGCTGAAACCGAGACTACTTATGATTGTGGCAATGCAGGAAGGCGCGGATGAGGGGCTGATTCAGCAGGTGATTGAACACCTGGTGAAGATGGGATTTGAAGTGCACCGTTCTACTGGCGCACGGATGACTGTGCTGGGCGCGGTCGGAGCGGGGATCGATTTCGACATCCGCAACCTCGAATTGCTGCCGGGAGTACAGGAAGTTCATCGCATCAGTTCCCCGTATAAACTGGCGGGGAGAAGTTTTCGTCCCGAGGGGACCATCGTCAAGCTCGCGAACGGCGTCAACGTTGGCGGGAACGAAATTGTGGTGATGGCGGGGCCTTGTTCAGTGGAGTCGCGCGAGCAGATATTCACCACCGCGGAATCCGTGGCTAAGGCGGGAGCGAAGGTGTTGCGAGGCGGGGCATTCAAGCCGCGGAGTTCTCCGTATTCATTTCAGGGGCATGGAGAAGAAGCGCTGAAGTTGCTGCGCGAGGCGGGAGAAAAATTCGGTCTGCTCTCGATCAGCGAAGTGATGGAAATCTCGCAGATTCCCCTCATGCTTCCGTACGTCGACATTCTACAGGTCGGCGCGCGCAACATGCAGAACTTCAATCTACTGCGCGAATTAGGCAAGGTTCGCAAGCCGGTGTTGTTGAAGCGCGGGATTGCGGCGACGCTGGAAGAGTTATTGTTGTCGGCGGAATACATCATGGCCGGCGGAAATTACGACGTGATTTTGTGCGAACGCGGCATCCGGACGTTTGAGACGTATACGCGGAACACGATGGATATTTCCGCGATCCCGATCATTCACAAGCTTTCGCATCTGCCGATGACGGCCGATCCGTCGCACGGGACGGGACGCCGGGACAAAGTGGCTCCGATGGCACGGGCGTCGGTTGCTGCCGGTACCGACGCACTCCTGATCGAAGTGCATTGCAATCCGGATAAGGCCATGTCGGACGGGGCGCAGTCGCTGTTTCCGGAGCAGTTTGCGAAATTGATGGACGAGCTAAGGATGATTGCGCCGGCGGTGGGAAGAACAATTTAGTCATTCTGCGATTGCGCCATTGAGTGATTGAGGGTTGGATAAATGGTTCGATGACTCAATCGCTCAATGGCTCGATTATTTATGGCGATTCGGCAAATCACGATTATTGGGACGGGCCTGATTGGCGGGTCACTGGCGCTGGCGCTGCGGAAGAAGAAATTCGCCGGGCGGATTGTCGGATGCGATCGCGATGCGGCGCTGGCGAAGGCTCGTGAACGAGGCGCGATCGACGAAGGCACGTCCAATCCTGGAGACGCGGTGCGTGGCAGCCAGTTGGTTGTGCTCGCTACTCCCGTGCTTGCGATTGTCGACTTGATCGAGCGACTGGGACCTTCGCTTCCGGCGAAGGCTCTGCTGACCGATGTTGGGAGCACCAAAGCTGCGGTGGTTCAAAGCGCACAGAAAGTGTTCGGGAAGAATGCGGACAAGCGGTTTCTGGCGGGGCATCCGATGGCGGGGAAGGAATTGAGCGGGGTCGATCACGCGGATGCGGATTTGTTTCAAAATGCAGTTTGGTTTCTAACTCCGATGCCGGGGCAGAGTCTGAATGAAGGTTTGTTCGCCGAGTATGCGGGATGGATCGATCAGATTGGAGCGCGGATCGCGATACTGCCGGCGGAGGAGCATGACCGCCTTTGCGCCTGGATCAGCCACGTGCCCCAGATGATTTCGACGGCGCTGGCAGCGGCGCTGGTCGAGGAGTTTGGCGAAGACGCTCCATTGCTCCCGGCGGGCGGGCGCGCTCTGCGAGAGATGACGCGGATTGCGGCGAGCCCTTATTCGATGTGGCGGGATGTAGCGATCAGCAATAAGAAAAATCTACAAGATGCGCTGTGGAAGGTGGAACAGAAGCTGGCGCACATCCGCGAGAACCTCGCAACGCGGGAGTTAGCGAAGGAGTTCGAGCAGGCGCATCAGTTGAGGAAGGTTCCGGAGAAGAAGAAATAACTCACCACGGAGACGCGGAGGCACAGAGACAACAAGAATCTCGTGCCTCGGTGTCTCCGTGGTGAAATTCATTTAGAATCCTTTGCGCTATGAATAAAGTTGTGGCCAATGCGGATGAGGCCATCCGCGACGTGTTCGATGGCGCGACGATCATGATCGGCGGCTTTGGGTTGTGTGGCATGCCGGAGAACCTGATTCGCGCCCTCGTTCGCAAGGGGACGAAGAATCTACATACGATCAGCAACAATGTTGGCGTCGATGGCGTGGGCAACGGATTGTTGTTAGCTGCGGGGCAGATCGTGCATCACATCGGGACTTATGTCGGCGAGAACAAGTTGCTGGAAGACATGGTGCTGAAGGGGACGATCAAGCTGGACCTGGTTCCGCAAGGGACATTTTCGGAGCGGATTCGCGCTGGTGGCGCGGGGATACCAGCGTTTTTTACTCCGACTGGCGTGGGCACGATTGTTGCGGAAGGCAAGGAGACGCGGGAATTCGATGGCCGGCCCTACGTAATGGAGAGCGGGCTGAAGGCCGACTTTGCTTTCGTCAAAGCCTGGAAGGGCGATCGCGAGGGGAATCTGGTTTACCGGAAGACGGCGCGGAATTTCAATCCGATGATGGCTACTGCGGCGAAGGTTACCATTGCCGAGGTCGAGCATCTGGTCGATGTGGGTGAATTGGATGGAGACGCGATTCATACGCCTTCGATTTATGTGAAACGAATCTTCCAGGGGGAATTGTACGAGCGGAGGATTGAGCGGAGGACGGTGAGGAAGGGGTAGCGAACTCGGGGAGAATTCCCTGCGACGTTCGTCATGAGCCCGAGAGTGCGGAGATCCTTCGCTTCGCTCAGGATGACAGGTTTAAGTGGAGTGCCGACGACCGACGACTAACCGATTATGAACAAGCCTTCGAAAGATACAGACAAGCGTGAACGCATTGTGAAGCGGATTGCGCGGGAGTTGCGCGATGGGTTTTATGTAAACCTGGGCATCGGGATGCCTACGCTGATCGCGAATTACGTGCCGGCGGGGATGGAAGTCACGCTGCAGTCGGAGAATGGGATGCTGGGGATTGGGCCGTATCCGGTCGAGGGGACGGAGGATCCGGATTTGATCAACGCGGGGAAAGAGACTGTCAGCGAGATGCCGGGGACTTCTTATTTTTCCAGCGCCGATTCGTTCGCCATGATTCGGGGCGGACATATTGATTTGAGCGTGCTGGGCGCGATGGAAGTCGACGAAACCGGAAGCATCGCGAATTGGATGATCCCCGGAAAGATGGTGAAGGGGATGGGCGGCGCGATGGACCTCGTCGCTGGCGCACGGCGGGTGGTGGTGGCGATGGAACATACGACGCGCGAAGGGGCTCCGAAGATTCTGAAGAAGTGCACGCTGCCTCTGACCGGAGTGCGTGTAGTCGATACGATTGCGACCGAGATGGCGTACATCCGCGTTACGAAGGACGGTTTGGTGCTGGAAGAGGTCGCGCCAGGACTGACCGCCGAGGATGTGCAGCGGGCGACTGAGGCGAAGTTAATTGTGAGTCCCCAACTGAAGGTAATGGAGAATTGAGAGCCGCGACGCCGCTTCGCGGCTGGACGGCCGAGGGCGGCCGTCCCCACATAATCCTATGACCGTCCCCATAACCCCGGGTGGATGTCCCTGCATACCCCGAAAAAGATCAGGCGTTCCAGTGGCTTAACACCGCATACCAGGAACTCTGCCTCTGGATCGACTTACTTCGAACCGATCCTCTGTACTCGATTTCCTGCATTCCCGTTCGCGCTACGCGGAACTGTGCGGAGGGGTACACCAAGTGGGGTGGAAGGGGGACGGTCGAGAGCAGAGTTTAACAAGTCAAAGTCCCTACCCTGTCGCATACAACGCGACAAGGGTCGGACACCCTCGAGATTCCGTCCGGACCGAACTAGACCCGGAATGGGGCTGCCAGAAGGCGGAAGGGCAGCGTGATCCCCAAGTAAATCACTTCCAGTACTCCGTGGACGGCGACGCCGACGATGCGGAACGGGAGCAGGAGCAGCCATATAAACGGATATGCAATCAGTGCCAAAAGCGCGAGAGGCCAGCAGAGTACGAAGAGTAGGCACCAGAGCAGGAATGTGAACATGGCAGAGACCTCCTTCTAGAATTGTACGTCTGGCCAAGGAAGAAAGTTCCGTGATTTCAGGAGCCGTCGAGTTCTGCTCGGCTGGACAGCCAGGAGCGGTTGTTCCCAACTAGTTGAGGCTTATTCGAATTGCTTGCGGAAGGTGGCGAGTTGTTGCTGGACTTCGGAGAGTTCCGCGCGCAGTCTGGATACTTCTTCTTCCAGCGTAGTGATGCGGTCGGCGGTCGAATTTCCGGTCGCGATCGAAGCCGAAGGCGTCCGCGCCAGTTCGGACTGCTCTGGTGGTTCACCGGAGAAAAGGTGTGTGTAGCGAGATTCTTTTGTGCCGGGCTGGCGAGGGAGAATGCGTGCCAGAGGCGGTTCTCGCTGAGCGAGGCGGTCGAGGGTTGAGACTACGTCTTCCAAGGCTTCGAAGTGATACATGCGGTCGGTGCGGCTCCGGAGTTCGCCAGGAGTCTGTGGCCCGCGGAGCAGCAGGACGCAGACGACGGCGATCTCGCGCCGGTCGAAGTTGAAGACTTCCTGCAGGCGGTGTTCGAACTTCGTGACACGGCTATCGGCGCCGCTGGCAGGCCCGGCCAGACGTTTTTCCTGCAGGGTGCCGAGAGCATTGCGAACCGCGGATTCGTCGAGCGTCATCACGGGCTCGCGGTTGTTCTTCTGATTGCAGGCGTTGACTAATGCGTTGAGCGAGAGCGGATAGTAGTCGGGTGTGGTGACGTCTTTTTCGATCAGGGAGCCGAGTACGCGGGTTTCGATTTCGGTGAGGATCACTGGATGTCCGGGATGTGATTTTAATTCAAGCGACTTTAGCCTCGCGGAGAGAAAGAGCTTTCACCGCAGACGAGACGGGGAAGTCAAAATCCCCACCCTGTCGCATAAACCGCGACAAGGGTGGGGCACCCTTCAATTTCGTTTTAGAACAATGCCGTCGATCGGCGCTTCCAGCTCTTGCCTTTTTCTTTTGCGATGTTTTCCATGTCTGCGACGTAAGCTCCCGCTTGCGTAAGGACGTGGTGCAGGTCGTTGCCGATGCTGATGAAGGTGAATCCTTTTTCGAGGAATTCGCCGACTCTGGACGTGCCAAACAAAAACAGTCCGAGGATGACATTGTTTTTGTGGGCGTGCTCGATAAGCTTTTTCGTGGCAGCGTCGAGTTCGGGCGAAGTGTACATGTGGGGAAACTCATACTTGTTGTAAAGGCCCATCGACATGCACAGATCGTTCTGGCCGAGGAAGAGGATGTCGACGCCGGGGACCGCTGCGATCTCCGCGATGTTCTCGATGCAGGATGCGGTTTCGACCTGAAGCGCGACGATGCCCTCGTTATTCCAGTTGCCGGCGTAGCCAAGCAATCCAGCTTTGTTCATGCTGCGCTGCGGGAAATAGACGGAGCGCGTGCCGACCGTCGGATACTTCGTGCAACTGATCGCCTCGCGGGCTTCATCAGCAGTATTGATATAGGGAATGAGGACGCCGTCAGCTCCCATGTCGAGCGCCTGTTGAATGCCAGGGCGGTCGGCGTATCCGCCGACGCGGACCAGAGATTTCGCTCCGCCGTTGGAGATGCCACTCAGCATGGCGGAAAGTTTTTCGTAGCCCATTGGGCCGTGCTGCGTGTCGACGAGCAGCCAGTCGTAGCCACTGTGCGCGAGTTGCTCGGCGACGGTGGGGCTGTGCGCGTTCAGGAACAGGCCCATCTTGGGTTGTCCGGCGCGCAGTTGCTTTTTAAATTCAGATCCGCTGACAGCGGGGTCAGGCATGGTCAATCCTCCTTGAAGTCGAATTGCGTAGTTTACCGTATGGGTCGACGAAGGCGGCGAACGCGGGATTAATTTTTTCGCTCTGTGACCACGGGATAGAGTGCTCACAATGGGCACCATCGGAGGCGGGTTCGAGATGACAACAGAGTGTCCGACGCTTATAGTTTGATCGGGGAACTCGCATGCGACTGCTTCTGAATTGGGTATTGAGCGCAGTAGCCGTCTGGATCGTGGCTCAGTTGGTGCCGGGAGTCTTTGTGAGCGGCTGGAAGAGCGCACTGATCGCGGCGTTGGTTATTGGGTTCATCAACGCCACGATCGGGTTCGTGTTGAAGATCATTACCTTCCCGCTGACTCTGCTCACGCTGGGCTTGTTCTGGCTGGTGATTAACGCCCTCATGCTCGAACTCGCGTCAGCTCTGCTCTCGCCGGGCTTTCAGGTGCGTGGTTTTCTCGCGGCGTTTATCGGAGCGATTGTCCTGAGCCTGGTGAACCTATTGCTGAAGGCGATCGTGATGCCGTCGAAGGACGGTCATTAGTCGTTGGTCGTTTGTCGCTCGCGCCGCCAAGCGAAGCTGACTGGTCGAGCCGTTCACTGTATACGCTATCACCCGGAAGAACGCCCGATTTCACTCCTTAGGAATCAGCAGCGAGATATCTTGCGTCAATCCCGCGAGAGAATGGGCGATATTCTTGCGAGCCGTTTTGGCGAGCATCGCACTGTCGACGGGCTCAGACATGGTCCAGAGCAGAATGTTCGTCTTGGGATCGAGGATGAGCAGCCGGAATCGCGGATAGCCGGGTACGACGGCAAATACCGTAAGGGTGACTTCAAAAACGACATCGGCATCGGCGGGCGCTGACACCAGTTCGAACCGTCCCAGGTTTTTCACGTCCGCATAGAACTGGTCGTAAATCCCATTCGTTCCCCCCACGTATTTCGAGATACGGGCATCGTTGTCGCCCTCTGCATTCACGATGAAAATCTTCTTCGCATGCAGAATCTGCGATGGTACTGGGGCCGAGGGAGTTGCGGCCGGTTGCTGAGCAATCGCGATCGGGATAAACAATCCAATTGCTGCGGAAATTCCTACGCTCTTCAAGATGTTCAATTTCAGCATCATTAGCTCCTCGGATTCTCGGTTCTGAATCTCTTCGGGTCTGCGGCTACGGTTGCCGTTTTCGCGGCTTGATCGCGTTCCAATCATCGTCGCTGAGAACGCGGCCCAGGTTGCTGAATTCGCCAGCGCCTTGCAGGAACTCGCCGCCGTCCATGCGAATTACTTCGCCATTGATGTAGCCCGACTGATCACTGACCAGAAACGCCGCGAGATTGGCCAACTCTTCGACCGTGCCGAAGCGGTGGAGCGGGTTGCGGTCGAGGGCTAGCGTTTCCAGTCCGGGATGCGGCAACACACGAGAGAACGCGCCTTGGGTCGGAATCGGGCCGGGCGCGATGGCGTTCATGCGAATGCCGCGATTACCCCACTCGACCGCGAGGCTGCGCATGAGCGCTTCGACTCCGGCTTTGGAGACTGCGGAAGGGACGACGTAGGCCGAGCCAACGGGCGCGTATGTAGCGGAAATGCTGAGGACCATGCCGGAGTGAGCAGATTTGAGCCAGCGGCGGCCGCAGGCCGTAGTGCAGTGGAGCGTTCCCATCAGAACGATGTCGATGACGGATTCCCAGGCGCGCGGGGAAAGATCTTCGGTGCGGGAGATGAAATTACCGGCGGCGTTGTTGACCAGAATGTCGAGAGGAGCTTCGTTCCAAATCGAATCGATCATGGCCTCCACGGCATCGAGACTGCGAACGTCGCATGGGATGGCGTGAATGGGGCCTTTAGAAGTAAGTTCAGCGGCGGTTTGCTCTAGAATTTCTTCGCGGCGGCCGCAGATGTGGACCGTGGCTCCGAGCTCGAGGAAGCGTGCAGCCATACCTTTGCCGAGGCCGGTGCCTCCCCCGGTGATGAGAACGCGCTTGTCTTTCAGAAGATCAGGACGGAACATTTCGAGTGTCTCCTTGACAACGGCAAACCGCCGGTTCCTCTCCGGGTTTCGCCCGGTTCGGAATGACAAGAAAGCTTGTGCCCGCTGAAACGAGAGATTATAGGCGGTGCGACGGCAGAACTGCTCCTCACAGATCGCCAGCGATCCGGAAGCCATAGTCTGCGTACTGGAATTCCGGCGGGATGCTCGATCGGGCGGAGCAGCGGGCGACTTTAATGTGGTGGCGCCAGGAGCCTCCGCGGGAGGACTTGCGTTGCGGGCTTCATCGGGCTCTGCATCAGGGCCGCGCGGGTTGCGGTCGGGCGAGATCGCATAGTAGTTCGGGTCGTACCAGTCGCTGCACCATTCGTGGACGTTGTCGCCAATATCGTACAGGCCGAATGCTATTCGGAGCGTATCGGCGACGAGTTCGGGACCCGTTTGCCAGCGTGTAGCGTAATCCGGCAGGGATTGCGGCGGGTCGTCTCCCCAGGGAAAATGCTTTTGTTCGAGTCCGCCGCGGGCGGCGAGTTCCCACTCGGCCTCGGTCGGAAGCCGGTAGGATCGACCCGTTTGCGAAGCCAGCCATTCGCAGTAGCGCACGGCTTCGTGCCAGGAGACTCCGGCGGCTGGCTGTTGAGGATCATTGAAATTCGGATCTTGCCAGAACGGCGGCGGCTGGGACGAGGTAGCACGCAGGAATCTGGTGTATTCCGAGTTCGTGACTTGCGTAGCAGCGAGGAAGAAGGAGTCGATCCAGACGCGGTGGATAGGGCGCTCGCAATCCTGGCCGGAGTTCGATCCCATGAGAAACCATGCGGCGGGGATGCGGACCAGCGCGGGCTCGATTGCTAATGCTGTTTCCGGCTGCGCTGGGATGGACGTCATGGGGTTGCCGCAGTTGCTTCCACGAAGGTAAAGTTTACCAGTGCCGATCGCTGGGAGAATGTGATGGCAGAAAAGACGCTGCGATTTAAAGCGAGGATCCAGGGGAAAGAGGCTGGTGTGGTCGCTGCAATTACACCGCCGGTGGACGTGATCGATTGGTTCGGAACGCGCGCCCGGGTACCCATACGCGGGACGATTAACGGGTTTTCGTTTCGCTCGTCGCTCATGCCTTGCGGAGGCGCCCGCATGATGCCTGTAAACAAGGCTCTGTGTCGGGGCGCAGGCGTGAAGCCAGGAGATACCGTCGACGTCGTGATGGAGCGCGATGTCGAGGAGCGGACCGTCGAACCTCCTCCCCAACTACGGAAGGAATTGGCGAAGAACAAGAAGGCGCAGGAGCGGTGGGAGCAACTCGCATTCACTCACAAGAAAGAAATGGCGAATTCGATTCTCGGCGCGAAACAGGAAGAGACGAGGAAGCGGCGATTGACGAAGGTGATGGATGTGTTGAAGACAGGAGCGAAATGGACCGGCTGACGCGGGACTCGGCCGTTTGCCGGCTGAGAGAAGATCAAAGTCCCCACCCTGTCTCCGCAAAAGGACGCGGAAACAAGGGTGGGGCACCCTCATTCTAAGCGGAGACGCCGCACGACTTCGGCAATGTCGTTGTCTTGAAACAGGCGGATGGCGGCGATGCCCGAGGCTCCGGCTTCGAGACAGGAACGGGCGTTCGCGAGCGTGATGCCGCCAAGTGCGAAGATAAGGATTTCCGCTTTACAGACCGTCTTTAGCGAGAGCAAGCCTTGCGCCAGCGTCGCGGGCGCATCTTTCTTTTCGAAGATGGGACCGAAAACTGCGAAGGTCGCTTTATTGTTTGCCGCCCGACTCACTTCTTCCGGGGAGTGACAGGAGACTCCGATCAGCAGACATTGTGCGGAGGGTTCATCGCGCGAAGCGCCTCCTCCGCTTTTTTCCCAGATCGCTCTCACGTCTTGAGGAGAGATATCGGACGCGCGCAAGTGGACCCCAGGGGTTCCAGTAGCCAAGGCTACGTCGGTGCGGGAGTTGATCAGGAGAGAAGTTCTGACTCGCGGGTTTTGTGTGTTCAGCTTCTCCATCGCGCTTACCGCCTCTCTGGCCAGCGACTCGAGATCGCGCGTGGAGAGATCTTTTTCTCGCAACTGAATGTAATCGACGCCTGCGCGCGCGGCCTCGGAAATTTTCTCGAGCAGGCGACGACGGCGGGTGGGTTCGTCGGCGCCGAGCGCGGTGCGATCGGTGATGTAATAGAGAAGGCAGTGCTTGGCCATCAGATCTCAGATCGGAGACGGAAATCCGTCAAAACTGCGTCGTCGTCCTCGGGCAAACTCGAAAAACATTAACCACGAAGGACACAAGTTTCACGAAGAAAATCGTTAGGGCCTCGTCTTCGCGATCTCCGGGAGAGCTTCGCCTTGCTTCTTCGGAGCTCCACCAAGGTGGTATTTGGTAAGACCGTCGCGGAGGAACTCGAAGGCTTCGTCCGGAGAGTCGATGATCTTGAACTGATCAATGTCCTGCGGCGAGACGGTGCCGGCGTCGACGAAAGCCTGAAAGTTGATGATCTTCTTCCAGTATTCGCTGCCGTAGATCACCACCAGAATTTTCTTGGCCAGTTTGTCAGTCTGCGCGAGGGTGAGGATCTCGAAAAGTTCATCCATGGTGCCGAACCCGCCGGGGAAGATGACGAGTCCCTTGGCGAGATAGGCGAACCAGAATTTACGCATGAAGAAGTAGTGAAACTGAAAGTTCAGCGCGGGAGTGATGTATTGGTTCGGATACTGCTCGAAGGGCAGTTGGATGTTGAGTCCAATGCTCTTGCCGCCGGCTTCGTGAGCGCCGAGATTGGCGGCTTCCATGATCCCGGGTCCCCCGCCCGTGGTGACCACGAAGCGGTGGCGGCGCGCGGGAATCTGGATCGACCATTTCGTCAGCATGTGGGCGAGGCGGCGCGCGTCTTCGTAATAGCGGGCCATGTTGACGCCAGCCTGGGCGCGCTTCAGATCTTTTTCCAGCTGAGCGGCAGGAGAAGCAACGTTGTTCTGTTCGATCGTCGCGAGATTTTGCGCCGCCGCATTCTGACCTTGAAAGCGCGCGGAGCCGAAGAACACGACGGTGTCCTGGATTTGTTCGCGGCGGAAACGGGCCAGTGGCTCCTGATATTCGGCCAGCATGCGAAGAATGCGGCCATCGGGGCTGTTGAGGAATGCTTCGTTTTCGTAGGCGACAGTGGCGGATTTGAGATGCTCAGTCATTCGTGACTCGCGTTCGAAGATTTTAGGGCCTTACGTGGTTTTGCGGAGTGCGCCGTCTCGGAAGGAACGGGACGCTAATGTTGTTCGTGGTAGTGCAGCGCCTCCCAGAAACCGATCCAGATATCAAGCAGGCCAAGCCCGCTGCAAATGCCGCGAAAGAATCCGTTGGAAACGATGTCGCGCAGCGGCGGAAACGAGAGCAGCAGATAGTTGTCGGTCCACTCCGGAGTCCAGGGGAGGATGATCAGCAATACGCCAGCCACGGCGCTAATGAGAACAAAAAGAAAAACGGAAATGCGGTGCATCCACATTTCGACGGGACTCGGAGGATTGGCCAGCGCGGCCTGGTTTTCCATCTGAGGAGGCGCGTCATCCGGCAGCTTCGCCGAAGCGCCAGAGAGCGGTTTGGGATCAATCATTTGGTGCGACCCCGAGCGTTTCGGCGCCGAGTGCGGATTCGGGGCGAAGAAATATGGCGCGCGGCGGATGCCACCCCAGGAAAATGGAACACAAAACCCATCGGGCTATTCTACGACTTCAGGGCCTTTATGCGCTCGGCGACGTCGCGATAGTCGATATTGCTGCCATAGACGTCCATGAAATGCTTGAGAGCCGAAGGCTTGTCGCCCGCGGTTTCATAGGCCGAGGCGAGTTCGTAGTTGAGGGCGACGCGGGTTTCGCCGTCGATGCCGGGAACATTCAGGGCCTTCTCATACCAACGGACTGCGGCTTCGGGAACGCCCTTTTCAAGGAAGCACTGAGCCAGCCACGTATAGGTTTGCATGATCTGCGGGAATGGATGTCCGCGATCGAACGACTGGCAGGCCTTCTGAAGTTCGCCAATCGCTTCGTCGAGCAAGCCCATTTCCCGAAACGCGATGCCGAGGTTGTAATGCGTTTCGGGATCTTCGTCGGCGTTGGCTACGTCGGCTTCGAGATCCTGCTTGAGCTCGCCAAACATCTCGGCAAGATCGACGCCGGCATCTTCGCCAAATGGAGAAGACTTGACGGCGGCCGGAGTTGCCGCGGCGGGCGGAACAGAAAGGATCGGCGGCTGCGCCTTGGGCGCGACGCCAACCGGTGCAGACCATGCTACCGACGCCACCGGAGCAGGCGGAGCATTCTTGGTGGCCGCAGGCGGTGCGATCGGAGGTGCTGCTACCACAGACTGTGTGCTTGAGGCCGAAGCGGCGGCACTGGCGGCCATCGGCGGTGCAATCTTCGGTGCTGCAACCGGCGCTGCTACGGGCGCGGGCGGCGCGGGCTTCGGCTTCGCCACCGCTGTGGGAGGCTGAGGAACCGGTGCAGCCTTCAGGAAATCTTCACCCAGCGATGCTTCAATGTCGGCGACAAATTCTCCCAGAGCAGCGGGCGGTGCCTGTGCCACGGCAGGCTCGGCATGTACTTCCGGAGCATGCTGAGGCTCAAGGCTGGGCACTGCGCCGGGCAGGAAGGTTTCCCCGAGCGACGACTCGAGGTCAGTAACGAAATCTTTCAGCCCACTCGGTGCAACTTCGGGCTCGGCTTCGGGTTCGGTTCCGGTTCGGGCTCAGGCGCGTGCGCCGTAGGTGCGGGAACCGCGGGGGCTGGAACCGCAGGGGCGTGAAATACGGGAGCAGGCTCCGGCTCGACTGCGGCCTCGGCAACGACCGGAATTTCTTCGACCGCGGCAGGAGCTTCTTCGACGACTTCAAAGGACGGAACATCTTCTGCCGTAATCTCTTCGATCGCCGGTTCGACTGCGACCGGCGCTTCTTCCTCGGCGGCTGCCTGGTTGGCGGCGTCTACTTCGGCGCGGAGTTCAGCGAGTTGGGCATGGGCCGGAGCCAGAGTCTGTAGCTTCGCCAGCGCTGCCATGGCCTGCGGCGGCATCCCATGGTCGAGATAGAAGCGGATTTCTTCGATGGCCTCGTCGGCCTTGCTGGGTTCGGCAGATTCAACCTCGACAGACTCGGGTTCGGGCGCAGTGGCGGTTTCGACTTCGACCGGTTCCGTTGCGGGGGTGTCGGTTTCGACAGTGATGGTATCGTCCCATTCCGAAGAAAGGTCGATTTCTCCCTCTGCCGGCTCGGGTTCAGCAGCAGGTGCGGCGGACTCATCGACGACGGCAAACTCGGGTTCAGCAGTGGCAGAAGCAGCGGGCCAAGCCGGGGCTTCTTCGGCAGCAACTTCTTCCTGGGACACTGCCTCGGTCTCGTCGGCTGAAACCTCCGCAGGAGCCTCGTCGATCGAGAACTCCGGCAAGGAGGAGTCAGGTTCCGCAACTTCCAGCTCGGCGACTTCAGCGGCTGGCGCATCCAGGAAGATTTGAGCTTCTTCCATGGAGGTACCCGGCGCGGGCGCCGACGAACGTTCTTCATACCGTTCCGCTAGCTCTCCGTAACGCGTGGCTTCTTCCGGGTACTCCGCTTCGGAGTAAACGCGCTGCAACGTGCGGCAGCACAAGGCCGCTTCGGTGAAACGTCCGGCCCGCGTGTGTAAGGACGCGAGGCGCTGATTGACGCGTAGATCGTCGGGCGCCAGCGGCAGAGCTCCGACCAATGGTCCAAGCGCCTTGGCGGGCATGTTGTAAGAGATGAAAAGCTCGGCGTCAGTGAGAGCTGAGCGGACGGAAAGCGCGGTCTCGTCCGAGTAATGCTGGTGAACCGAGGGCGCGGTAGCTTCCAGATCGTCGAGCAGAACTACCGCTTCTTCCGGAGTAATGAGCTTGCTTCCCGAAGTGCCCCCCAGCTGGCTGACCACCTGCTGGTAATTCTGCATGTGCAGGGCATTCTGCGGTTCGAGTTGCGCCAGCTTCTGATAAAGGTCGCGGGAGCGCGTGAGATCGCCGGATTGGACGCTGGCATGGGCCAGCAGTTCCATGACTTCGCTGGTGTGCGTGGTCTCCCCGGCCTTGTTGAACAAGTCCAGCAGCTTCTGCAAGGAGTCGGGATTGTCCCGCACATGACCAATGATGGTGTGCAAGCTGTCGAGGACCTTGCTGGAGTTCTCCGCCAGCAAACGCTCGGCGTGCTGATCGTAAACCTGCAAAGCATTCTCGTACTGACCGGCCTGCATGAGTGCATCGGTGAATACGGAGATCGCCGTCAGATCATTGTGAACGGTTAACAGCTTGTTGGCGATGGATCCCGCTTCGGAGAGTTGCCCGGTTAGCAAGTAGGCTTTGAGAAGATCGCGCAGACCGTCGGGCTTGGAATCGATGTCGCCGACCTTCTGTAAAATCGCGACCGCTCCGGCGGCGTCGCCGGACTCGACCATGTTCTTGCCCTGCATCAGGAGCGCATAAGTGTTGCCCGGGTCAAGGGTCAACATGCGCTGCAGAACTTCTTCGGCGCCGCTCAGCGATCCTTTCGCGCGCAGGCTTTCGGCGGCAGCCGAGAAAATCTGCCACGCTTCATTTTTCTTTCCCAGCCGTACATAGACTTCAGCGAGGCGGACTCGCATCGGGCTGTTTTCCGGATCCATCTCGAGAATCTTCTGGAAGATTCGAACCGCGTTCTCGAGCTCACCGGCTTTCAGGAATTCTTCGGCAACTTGCAGGTATTGTGCGCGGGCGTCGTTGAAAAGGCCCTGCTGGGTGTAAAGCTCGGCCAGCTTCAGCAAGCTCTCAAGCGACGGCTGGAGCTTGCAAATTTTCTTGTACATCGCGATGGCCTTGACCGTGAATCCCTGGCTGGCATAGGCATCGCCTACAGTCTTGAAGCACGTAGTGGCTTTGTCGGTTTCGCCGAGGCGAGAGTAAAGGTCGCCGACCGTATTGGTAACAGTGAGATCCTTGGCATCGTTCTTCAGGATCTTTTCGTATTCGGAGATGGCATTCTGCAGCTTGCCCTGCTGGACATACTTCTCCGCACTGGCGAGAACCTTTTGCTTGTTGAAGCCGAACAATGCCATAAGAGAGCGGACTCCAGAACCTGGTCTTCAATACAAAGCCTGATACCGAAACCCGTGAGAACCTCGACGGAAGCTTGCTCCCGGGGTACATGCCTCGGAGGTCATCTCACGTATCGGCGGATGGACCACCCGGACAAGGCCAATTGTACGTCTGGACGTCACAGACCGCATGGTTACCAAGGGTTACCAAAAGGGAGTGTACGAACGGGTTACGAAGGGAATATCCGGGTAAATAACCAGTAGCACATGGCGAAGCCCCGGCAGCTTCCGCTAAGAATCCCCGTCGTTCGTCAGAACGGAGTACAATCAAGGCCGTCCTGGACTCCCAATATCCACTACATCCTAAGATCCTTCACGAGGAGCGCCGCTTCCGGCACCGCAAGAGCACACCCCTGTCCGGGCTCCATAGCGCGTAACCGCCCACTAAGAAAGTACCGATGAAAATATTGCTGTACAACCCCGACAACGGGGTCACGCGGAACTTCATGCCGCACCTCTGGATGTTCCTTCTTCAGTCGCTGACACCAGCCGGCCATGAAGTCTTTCTGATCGACGGCAATGCCCAGCCCATGGACGAGGAGCAGATCGCGCAATATGTCCTCGACCAGAACATAGGCCTTGTGGGCATTGGGGCCATGACGCGCATGATCGCCAAAGCCTATCGCATGGCCGACGCGATCCGCGCCACGGGCGTTCCCGTCGTGATGGGTGGGCCTCACGTCACCGAGATGGCCGATGAAGCGCTCGGCCGCGATGGTGGACCGCAACACGCAGATGCCGTGGCCCTCGGCGAAGCCGATGAAACCTGGCCACGGATCGTGAATGATGCTGCGCTAGGCCAGCTCAAAGACGTCTACGCTCCGGTCGATGATGCCGGAAAAGAGCGCAAGCCGTCGCTCAAAGACTATCCCGCCATTCCCTGGGAGTCGATCGACCTGAAACAGTTCAATCTTGTTCCCAACGCGGCCAAAGCCATGCTCCAGAAAATCGGAGAAGGCTGGGGGACGTTTCGCATCATTCCTGTTGAGTCGGGGCGGGGCTGTCCTTACGGCTGCGAGTTCTGCACGGTGACAGGCTTTTTCGGCGACTCGATCCGCTTCCGCACCAACGAAAGCGTGGTCAACGAGCTGCTGGCATTGAAGGCTCGAGCGCGCAGCGAAAAGGGGCAGATGGCGGTCTTCTTTATTGACGACAATTTTGCCATCAATGTGAAGCGCACCAAGTCTTTGCTGCGGGACATTATCGCCGCCGGTGCTCAGGTGCATTGGGTGGCACAGATCAGCGCCAACCTTCTGCGTGACGAGGAACTGATCGACCTGATCGCCGCCTCCGGAGGGAAGTGGGTTTTCATCGGAATGGAATCTGTCGACCCCGCCAACCTGAAAGACGTAAACAAGGGATTCAACAAGCCGGAGGAGTACGCTGCTGTTTTGCAGCGGCTGGCCAAGCGCAATGTATATGCCATCACGTCCTTTATTTTTGGCATGGATAATGACACCACCGGCGTCGGCGAGCGGACGCTCCAGCAGGTGCGCACGTGGCCTCCGGGACTGCCTATTTTTGGCCTGTTGACGCCGTTGCCCGGAACGCCGCTGTACACGCGCCTGGATAACTCCGGACGGCTTACGCGCCGGAAACACTGGCAGGAATTCATCCCTTTCGCAATGGCGCACACGCCACTGAAGATGACCATCGAGGAAGCCCATGCGGAAGTGAAGTACGGTTGGAGCCAATCGTATAGTCCGGAGGCCTTGGCGGCTGCGGTCGAATCGCTCGATGATCAGCCGCTCGGCTATCGCGTCAACATCTTCCTAGCACGCCTCTGTTTCCGTGGGATCTATTTCCCAATGCTTGGCAAGTTGGCGTGGGTAAAGATGATTTCAGACAACCGCAAAACCATCTTTAGCCTGGTGAAAGAAGCAGTCTTCGGTCGCCGGGAACGCCCGATGCCTGCCGTACTTGTGGGTACCTATGGGCCGACGGTCGCACCCGAAGTCACGGGCGAGATCGGCGCGTAGTCCGCGAGCCTTAAACGGTTGCCGAAGAAACCAGCGATCGGGCGAAGCAGCTCCTTTCGCGAAATTTCCTTCCCCGCGCGAGTCAACCCTAGTATGAATGGGCTATAGGTCGACCCCAGGCGAACGTGTATCTTGCGAAACGTTGTGGGAAGGTTTTACGGGGGAAGCAACGACTATGACCTGGATACGAACTTTGTCACTGACCGAAGCCGACGAAAAACTGCGCAAGGCGATCGAGGGCGAGAAGTCGTTTTACCCCAAAGAGTATGCCGACCCGGTACATCCCGACCCTTCGGGGGCATCGTCGATTGTGGGATCGCACACGCTGATCCCCGAGGCGCTCTATCATGCTTTCAGCACCTTCGGCGCGCTGATGTCACCGGATTTACCGCTGGAGCGGAGGCAGCACGAAATGATTGCCACGATGGTCTCGGTGACCAACCGGTGCGTCTATTGAATCGAATCGCACGCAGAGTTTCTGCGCAGAGTCACGTTGGATAAAGGATTGGTCGATGCGCTGGAGAAGGACTACACAACCGCGCCAATCACGCCACAAGAGCGAGTGATGCTAGATTACGTGGTCAAGCTGACCAAGGACGCGACCAAAGTCTGGAAAGACGATATTGATGGATTGCGGGCCGCGGGCTTTGACGACCGCGGGATTCTTCAGATCACGCTGATCGCATCCTGGTTTAACTACATCAATCGCGTGGCGGATGCGCTAGGAGTCGGGCGATCGTAGCGCGTACGGCCAAGTACGAGCGCATCGCTCTTTACCACGAAGGTCGCGAAGTTTCACGAAGGAACCCCCAAGGTTCGTTCTTCGTGTGACTTCGCGTCCCTCACAGTCCCCGGACTCTAGTTCCCTTAGTACGTGAATCCCTGCTCTTCACCATTGCCTGGCCCATCTACGAATCCCGTTCGCGTGCTCGGCTTCAACGCAATATGCATCGCGATGACTGTGCTGGCATTGGAGAAATTGAATCCGTTGAGCGTTTCCTGCAAAACGCCGCTGGTGTTGTACACATAAATCGAACTGCCGGAGGGCGACGAACTCGAAACCGGCTGCGCGACAAGGAACAGCTTGTTGGTGGCGTCAAATTCGACGTCGGCGCCACTGAAGATCTGTTGTTCGCCCGAGTTCGGCAGCACCACCGTGAATCCCGTCTGTGTGGCAAGATCGTAAATCTCGATGCTGGCGTCGTCTTCCGTAGTTGTGCAGGCGAGATTGTCGGCGGAATCGACGGCGATTCCATTCACAAATCCGAATCCGATGCCGGTAAATTCCGTAAACGAGCCTTTGGTGAGATTCACGAGGCCAATCACCGGGAAGCAACCGAAGCAACCATCCCCGCCGCCGAGAACCGCCGTGTTCGTGACAGTGTTGTACGCAAGGGGAGGCGGCACACTGCCAAAGTTTAAGGAGTCGGTAATTTTAACGACCGGTCCAAATGTATTGGCGGCAACGTTCGAGCTGAAAACCCAGGGAATGAAATTCCCGCTGTTGTCCTGCGCGAAGACCGCGTTGTTTGTGCTGCCTTGTGTGCGGCTCACTTCGCTGAGCAAATGAGTCGTGCCAATGGGCGGCGTCCACTTCCCGGTAATTTTGTTGCCGCTCAGTGGATTGATAACGCTAAATGTGCGCTGCAGGTGCAAAAAACTGACCTCGTGTTCGTGCTCGAACAATCCTGCCGAAGTTCCAGCGACTCCCAGCGTGATGAAATCATCCTGATCCTTGGTTTCGGTCACCACGCTCAATATCTTGCCGGTCTTCTGATCGAAGGTCTCGACCGCAGCCTGGATGTTTCCGTTGGACAGACTTAGGGCCTCGCTCAATATTCCTTCCGTTCCATTCTGATCGATATCGAAGCCGAAGATCTCTCCACCGAATTTGCTGTGTACGAGGATGTTGTTTGGTCCGATGGCGGGCTCAGATTCGTCCTGCGCGAAACTTAAGGTGGACGCGATACAGAGCAATCCGAGAACAGCAGGGATAAGCTGACTTGGGCGAATAATGTCTCTTAAGGTCTTCATGCGAATTTCTCTCCTCGTGAGTAATGCGGAATTAAGGTATGACGAGATCGCTCGGACAGTTGTCAGAAATTTGTCAAAAATTGGCTATTCCGGCGGAAGTAGGCGTCAGAAGCCGCTTTTCGAGCGACACGTCCGCGAACGAAATCGTTATCGAGGCTTTTTTGTATCGCGCAGCAGGGCAGTGATTTGTTGCAAGTCTTCGGCGGTCACCGAGTAAGAACTCCCCAGCGTACCCGTGAGATGCCGATTGATTTGTTCGACAAGCTGGCCCTTGGTCTGATCCATGAATCGCGTCCAATCCCTGGAGACGGCGGCACGTTCTTCCGGGCTTGCGTCTTCGCAGAATTCGCGCACGGCTTCGGCGGCGGAGCCGTATTCATCTTTCATGTCCTGATGAAAATAACCGCGAAGAAAGCTGCGCAGCGCCGGGAAGTCAGCAGCGGAAATCGGTGTAGCCCCCGATTTTTTGGAGGAATGGTCAGGGCTCATGAGCGGCACTCCGGATAAGCAGTTAACACGTGGTAAGAGTTCGGGCCATCCCACTTCAAGACGATCACCGCATGGGCGCAGGGCTCGACCTGGTCTTCTCCTCGGCGAAGCGTGCGACCGAAGGGACGGGACGTATCGCCGTCGTAGTCGAGGACCAGGTTCGAGTGCCGGTCGCGTTCCAGCCAGCGTGAAATCTTTGCAGTCTGGTCAGCGATGGCGGCTCCGACAGCAGTCTCGGCGCTGGCGCGATCGTTCCACGTAGATGCTGCCGAGATATCCCGCTCGCGTTGAAGGCGCTCGCGAAGTTCGGAGTCGGAGCGTCCAACATGCTTCCGCAATGTGTGGCCTCCTGCGGCTTCATCCTGGGAGAGGTCGCGGCGCGGATCGGCGAAGGGACGTGCGGTGGGTCCATTCTCGGTAGCTGGCGGACGGGTGCAGGCCGTGAATGATGCTGCGAACAGCAGGAGGAGCATCGTTCCGATGAGGGACTGCTTTGACGTCCAACTGCGCATGAGGGAGCCAGAGTACACAATTGCAGCGGGAAAATCATCCGCGGACGCTGTCAGGCTCGTCAAGAAGGGATTACTTCCATCATGAATGTATCCACTAAACTGGATTCAGTATCGCTAAGAGTCTGACTGGCATCCTTGCACGCCATGGCTGAATCGGTAGCTGAGTTCTTTCTCGAACATTTCCGCACGCACGAGGGGGAGTGCGCCTACAGGCAGCGCCGCGGATACCGCACGGAATCGTTCACGTACGGTGAGGTCGTCCAGATGGCGAGGAGCTTTGCGAATGAGTTGCGGTCGCGCGGCATCGTAAAGCGCGATCGCGTGATGCTGTGGGGAGAGAATTCGGCCGAATGGGTCGCGGTTTTCTTTGGATGCGCGATCAGCGGTGTAGTCATTGTGCCGATGGACGACGTTGCTCCGTCGGACTTCGCTATGCGCGTCGCAAAGCAGGTTGAGGCCAAATTATTGGTTGCATCCCTGGAGCATCGTCAACAATGCGGGGCGGCTTCGCCGATCCCGACGCTGGCACTGGAAGATATATCCCGCGACCGCGAACGGCAGACGGCGGCGACGGCCAATCTTGTGCTAGAGCGTAGCGACATTCTGCAAATTGTTTTCACTTCAGGAACGACCGCCGACCCGAAAGGAGTAGTGATCACCCACGGGAACGTGTTGTCGAATATCGCGCCGCTCGAACGCGAAATGAAGAAATACTTGAGGTATGAGCGCTTCGTCCATCCGATACGGTTCTTGAATCTGCTGCCACTCAGCCACGTTTTCGGGCAGTTTCTCGGAATGTTTCTGCCTCCCTTGCTGGGCGGAACCGTGATCTTTCTGGATGAGCTCAAGCCGTCGGAAATCGTTAGCACGATTAAGCGCGAGCGGGTCTCGGTATTGGTCAGCGTGCCAAGAGTCTTGCAGTCGGTGAAGCAGAAAGTAGAGCGCGATCTCGAAGATCACGAGGAGCGAGTCGAGTTTCAAAGGAAATTTGCCGCCGCGAAGGGCAAACATTTTCTGCGTCGGTGGTTTATTTTTCGCGCCATCCACCGCCAATTCGGATGGAAGTTCTGGGCATTCATCTCGGGCGGAGCCGCGCTCGACTCCGAGAGCGAAGAATTCTGGGGACGGCTCGGATTCGCGGTGATTCAAGGGTATGGGCTGACCGAGACAACTTCGCTGATCAGCGTGAATCATCCCTTTCGTCTCGGAAAGGGATCGATCGGGAAGGTGTTGCCGGGCCGCGAAGTCAAGCTTGCACCAGATGGCGAAATTCTGGTCCGAGGCGGTGGCGTAGCTTCCGGCTACTGGGACGGGAAAGGCGCTCAGGCGGTTTCGGACGACGAGGGGTGGTATCGCACCGGCGATGTCGGCGCTCTGGACGCCGAAGGCAATCTTTATTTCAAGGGCCGCAAGAAAGAAGTCATCGTCACTCCAGGTGGAACGAATGTTTATCCCGAAGATCTCGAAGCTGCGCTGCGGCGTCAGCCCGAGGTGAAAGATTGCGTCGTAGTCGGAATTGAACGGGGAGGCAATGCAGAGCCGTGCGCCGTCGTCATTTTGCGCGAGCGGGGTGCTGTGGAATCAGTAGTGCGCCGCGCCAACGAGTCTCTGGCTGAATACCAGCGCATGCAGATGTGGATGGAGTGGCCACAGGAAGATTTCCCACGTACCAACACGCAAAAGCCTCGGCGAAAAGTCATTGCCGAAGCGGTTCAGACCAGGATGCAGACGGCGACACGCGCATCAAGGAGCGCCGGGGATGGTCCCCTGGGCGAATTGATCGGGCGCATTGCCGGACGCGCGATTCCCAATCTGCGCGAGGATGCCAGCCTCGACTCGGATCTGGGCCTCAGTTCGCTGGATCGCGTGGAACTGCTAAGCGCAGTCGAGGACCGCTATCAGGTGGATCTCAGCGAGGCCCGCTACAGCGAGGTGCGCACGGTCGGCGATCTGGAGCGGATGCTGCGTGGCGAGCCGGTTCCGGGACAGGGATATCACTATCCGGCTTGGGCGCTCCGCTGGCCGGTACGGTGGGTGAGGTTGTTCGCGCATTATCTGCTGATGCGCCCGGCGATCGTTTTATTGGGCTGGCCTCGCATCGAAGGCCGTGAACACTTGCGTGGAGTGCAAGGACCGCTGTTGGTTGTCGCGAATCACATTGGCGATGTCGATCCGGGATTTGTTCTTACCGCGCTCCCGGCGCGCTTCCGCCACCGGCTGGCCACAGCCGCAGGCGGAGAAGCACTGGAGGCTCTGCGCACGCCCCCACCGGGCCGTGATTTTTTTGCGCGTATCTGGGACCGCACCAAATGGATCTCGGGCGTTTCCTTGCTGAATCTATTTCCCCTGCCGCGTCAGGCCGGATTTCTCCGGAGCTTCGCATATGCGGGCGAGGCCGTCGATCGCGGGTATAGCGTGCTTGTTTTTCCTGAGGGGCGGCATACGACCGACGGGAAGATGAATCGGTTTCGCTCGGGAATAGGCCTCCTGGCGGAGAATCTTGGAATTCCGGTCCTGCCCATGCGGATTGATGGTCTTTTTGAACGGCAGCAGGCGGGCAAGAAGTTCGCCCCGCCATGGACGATTCGAGTGCGGATCGGCAAGCCGATGACATTCTCGCCCGGAAGCGATCCCGAGAAAATCGCCGCGGATTTGCAGAAAGCCGTCGAGAAGCTCTAAGAGTTTCTAGCTCTGATGCCTCAACCGCTACTCCACGTCGATCTCGATATCTTCCTGTTTGAAATCTGAGTGGATGCTGATCTCGGGCACTTGCGCTTCCCGGAGCATATGATTCAGCGCAGGGAGTTCCTTGCTTTTGAATTCATTCCAGTGCTTGAGCACGTCTTCGCTCTCGCGATCGGAGGCTGTCATCGCCTCAACTTGAGCTGCTGTTGGTTCGGCGTCAGCTCCCCAGATCTGCTGATATAAGGTTCCAGCCGATCCGTTTGCACGGCTCAGCGTCGCTTCCTGCGATGGCGGCGCGAAGAATCCAGCGCTTGTTCCCGTGAGCGAATCGAGCTTTTTCTGAAAATCGGCAATCGCGTCTTTGGAATGCGAGAGAGATTCCGGACTCATCTTCTCGATCTGCTCGCGAATCGAGCCAGCTTGAAGCAGTGCCTCGGTGGTATTGCTCATCAGAAAGGCCAACCTCTTCTCGGCTTGAAATTTTTTCTCCAGTCCCGCAGAGGAAATCTTGACGCGCGGATCCAACTTGATCGTCAGCGCTGCTGTGGAAGTTTTCCCGTCAACCGTAAGCCGAACGGAATAAGTTCCAGGAAGGACTGTCGGTCCAAGTGGAAGCCGCGGTGTGTCGTGCGGGATGGCAGCGATGGGATATTCGTGGTGCATGGAAGTCGGGTCCGGATAATGCAGATGCCAAACCCAGCGATGCATCCCGGCTGCCGTCGAGAGCTGCCTCTGCTCACCAACCCAATAGAGCGGGATCAGTTGCTTCTGAAGTTCTTCCTTGGTCACATCCGGCTTATCCGTGTTGGAAAATTTTCGGACTGTCTGCCCTTTCGCGTCGACGATCTCGATTGTCACTGCATTTGCAGGCGACGGCAAATAGTAGTCGAGGATAGCGCCGTCTGGAGGATTCGCCCCGGCTGGTTCATCCGGCGGGAGCGGAGTGTCAGTATAGGTGTCGCGCTGAATCCGATAAGCGGGCGCTGGTGCGAATAAGTGTGCGGAATTCGCGAGACTTGCCGCTTCGCGCAAGGGCGCGATGTCGTCGAGAATCCAGAACGAGCGTCCGTGAGTGGCAACGATCAGATCATCGTTGTGAATCCAGAGATCGCGCATCGAAGTGTGCGGCAGATTGAGTTGCAGCGACTGCCAGTGGTCTCCGTCATCAAACGAAACCCAAACCGCATTTTCAGTCCCGGCGAAGAGCAGGCCTTTGCGAACGGGATCTTCGCGCACCGTGTCGACGGGGCCGAAGTCCGGCAGGCCGACTGTGATCAGCTTCCAGTTCTTGCCGCCGTCGTGTGTGCGATAGATATAGGGGCGAAGATCGTTGATGCGGAACCGGCTCACCGAAGCGTACGCAGTGCGCTCGTCGAAGTGAGACGCGGAGATCTGCGTGACCTTGCTCCACGCAGTCAGTTCTTTCGGCGTGATATCGGTCCAATTCTTCCCGGCGTCGTTTGTAATCCACAGTAGTCCGTCATCAGTTCCGGCCCACAGAGTATTCAGAGTCTTGAGAGATGGGGCGAGCGCATAAATCACTCCCCGCTGCTTCTCCACACCTTTGTTGGCGAGCGTGCCGACGCTCGCGGGTATGCCCGGGTTCTCCCGCGTCAGATCCTTGCTGATTGTCTCCCACGTATCTCCACCATCGGCCGTCTTGAACAGAACGTTTGTCGCGTAATAGAGGACGTGGGGATCAACGGGAGAAAACATCAGCGGCTCTGTGCGATTGGCTCGGTAATTCGAATTGCGCAGAGGAATTGGCGTGACATTCCGTACTTCGCCCGTGGACCAGTGGAATCGGGAGACTTCTGTTCTCCCGCCACCGTAAATTAAGTCAGGGTTGAGCGGATCCGGAGCGACGTAGCCGTATTCGATCACACCCACGGGATGCCATTCGCGAAATGTGATGGCGCCGTCATTGCCGCGTGTGGAAATGCAGACGGAACCACTCTCCTGCTGTCCCGCGCAGACGCGATAGGGAAATGAATTGTCAGAAATCGCGTGATAGAGCTGGGCTGTAGGCTGGTTGTACCAGGAACTCCAGCTTGCGCCGCCGTTCACCGTGACCAGCGCGCCTTGATCGCTGACCAGAAGGATAATGTTGCCATTGTTGGGATTGATCC
The DNA here is from genome assembly GCA_963700225.1 of uncultured Acidobacteriota bacterium. Taxonomy (GTDB): domain Bacteria; phylum Acidobacteriota; class Terriglobia; order Terriglobales; family Acidobacteriaceae; genus Sulfotelmatobacter. Next base: position 430,332 of record CAVOWU010000002.1, on the reverse strand, counting down.
ACAGGTTCTGGTAGTCGTCCCCGCCGGGCGCGCCGCGGAAGCCGGACCAAGTCTTGCCGCCATCAATCGAATGCATTGTGACCGTGCTGGCGACGTAAACCGAGTCGGGATTTTTCGGATCGACTCTGGGGATGGGCAAATCTCCCCCACCGATGCGGCCGGACGGACGGGGATCGGCCGTAATTTGTGCCCAGCTGTCGCCCGCGTCATCGGAGCGATAGACATTCAGTTTTCCTGAGGCGGTCCCGAGTGTGGCATAAAGCCGGCGTGGATCGCTGGGAGCGATGGCGACATAGATCTGCGAGAGATCCTTCGGCAAACCATTTTCGAGTTGATGCCATGTGCTGCCGCCGTCGGTGGATTTGAACAGGCCGCCACCTGAGCCGTTGAATTCGTTCCCGTCCTCCCATGGGCCTTCGCGAACTTCCCACATGGACGCGTAGACGACATCGGGATTCGACGGGTCGATCTCAACATCCGATCCGCCGGTGTTTTCGTCCTTGGAAATAACTCTTTGCCAGTTTTGCCCACCGTCGGTCGAGCGGTAAATCCCGCGCTCTTCACTGGGGCCGTAGGGATGTCCTAAAACGGCCGCGAAAACTTTGTTTGGGTCGCGGGGGTCAACGGCGAGCGCCGGGATTTGTTCTCCATCTCGAAGGCCGAGATGAGTCCATGTTCTGCCGGCGTCGGTGGACTTGTAAATTCCGTTTCCGACGGAGAGGTCGGGTCGATGGAGTCCTTCGCCGCTGGCGATATAGATGATGCTTGGGTCCGAGGGAGCGACGGCGATGGCGCCGATGGACTGCGTGGATTCGTGATCGAAGATTGGATTCCAGGTGCGGCCGTAGTCATCGGACTTCCAGACTCCGCCGTTCACTTGCGCCATGTAAAACAGGTTCGGCTGACTCGGAACTCCGGCAGCGGCGCGAGTGCGTCCGCCCCGAAACGGCCCGATCATGCGCCAGTGAAGTTCCTGGTAAGTGTTTTCGGGAACCTGGCTCCAGCTTGCGGCGGCAGACAGAAAGACGGTCGCACACACGAACAGAAAAAAGGCCAGTTTCGATCGGTTCACTTTCTCCCCCTCAGGCAGCAAACAGAAACCTAGCATAAACCAAAAGAGCGGTGGTCGGAGGCAAGCCGTAGGACGAAGCGGCAATCGAATCGCTCAAATAATCTTGGTTGCGGTCTCGCAGCACGGTTATGATGGCGGAGCTTTCCGAGTTAGCTAATGATTCATGGCATCAGACAATCGCACAGCATTGCTGCATCCGTTTTTCGCTGCCTTCTCGTTGCCGCTCTGCTAGGCGCCATGGCCGAAGGCCGGGCCCCGGTAAAGCCTGCCTCCGACGGCCAGGGACTCAAGCCGATTCTTAACTACATCTCGTCGGGATGGGACACGTTGACGCGCTCGATGACAGAATGCAAGAGCATCGTGGACCCGAAGATCGCAACAGCTCCCGTGTTGTATCTGCCTGCGGGATTCGTCGAGCCTGCGTCCGTGAAAACTCTAGCTGCGAGCTGCAACGTGCGGGTCGAGCATCTGCCGATGGAGATTCATCGTCTGGGCGAGATCGACGCCAGCAATTTCAATCCACCAGGACTGCTCTATCTTCCCGAAAAATATGTCGTGCCGGGCGGTCGCTTCAACGAAATGTATGGCTGGGACAGCTACTTCATCATTCGCGGATTGTTGCAGGCGGGCCGCGTTGAAGGCGCGCGCGGTATGGTCGAGAACTTCTTTTTTGAAGTCGAAAACTACGGCGCCATGCTCAATGCCAACCGCACTTATTACCTGACGCGGTCGCAGCCTCCATTCATGAGTTCGATGGTTGTCGATGTTTACGAGGCCATGCAGAAGCAGCCGGCCCACAAAGACACTCCCGCTGATCGCGCCTGGTTGGAAAGAGCCTATGCGGACTTGGAGAAAGATTACGGGATGTGGACACGCAATCCGCATCTGGCGGGAGACACAGGGTTGTCTCGTTACTTCGATTTTGGGGAAGGCCCGCCAGCCGAGGCAGTGCAGGATGAATCCGGTTTCTACCGCAAAGTCGCGCAGTATTTCTTTCTTCATCCGGGGCAAGCAGACGATTACGTGGTCGAGACAGCGGCGGCGGGAGCCAAGCAACCGGTTGCCGGTTCGCCCTATTCGCTGCAGGTCTGCGATGTTTCTATGACCATGGCGCGTGCGGAATGCGAAAAGGCCCGCCAGTTTAAGTTGAGCGCGGACTACTACAAGGGAGACCGGTCGATGCGAGAGTCGGGCTTCGATGTCAGCTTCCGGTTCGGACCGTTCGGCTCCGCCACTCATCACTATGCTCCGGTTTGCCTCAACAGCCTGCTCTACAAGACGGAAAAGGACCTTGAGCAGATCAGCCTTTGGCTGGGACATAACGAGGATGCGAGGAAGTGGAACAAGCACGCGGAAGAACGCAAGAAGCTCATCACACATTATTTGTGGAACGGAGAGCAGGGACTCTTCTTCGATTTCAACACCGTGACCAAGCAGATGTCGAGCTACAAGTACGCGACCACCTTTTATCCGCTTTGGGCAGGCTTGGCTACTGCGGCGCAGGCAAAAGCCGTCGCTGACAACTTGAAAATCTTTGAGCGGCCGGGTGGCATTCCGATGAGCACCGAGGACACGGGCACGCAGTGGGACTTACCGTACGGCTGGGGAAACATCGAGATGCTGGCGATCGAAGGACTGCGGCGATACGGATATAACGCCGATGCGGATCGCATCTCTTACGAGTTCCTATCCACCGTGGCGGAGAATTTCCGGCGCGACCGGAACATCCGCGAAAAATACAACGTGGTAACACGATCTTCGGAAGCTCATGTGGAACTGGGATACGAGATGAACGTAGTTGGTTTCGGCTGGACCAACGCTGCGTTTCTCGAACTGCTGCACGCGTTGCCGAAGGAAATGGTTGACCGTCTGGAGAAAGAGCAAAATCAGCCGCTTCCGGCCGTAAAGTGAATCTATGCGCGTGGGCACGCGCCCGGCTTCCGCGTTGACTGTGATTTCCATCCCACCTAAGATGAAGCACTCCGCTCTTGCTATGGGATCTCAAAAATGTTCAATCAGACCATCTCGCACTACCGCATCACTGGCCAGTTGGGCAGCGGCGGGATGGGTGTGGTTTATGAGGCGGAGGATCTCAACCTTGGGCGCAAAGTGGCGCTGAAGTTCCTGCCTCCACAGTTGTCGCGCGATAAGAATGCACTCGACCGTTTTCTCCTCGAAGCGCGCACTGCTTCGGCGCTCAATCACCCAAATATCTGCACGATCTACGCTGTCGAAACCGCGCCCGGCGAAAACGCCGCTTCGCAGTCGTTCATCGCGATGGAGTTGCTCGAAGGCCAGAACCTCGAACAGAAATTGCGTTCCGGTCCTTTGCCCACGGATCGCCTTCTCGATTTTGCGATTCAGCTTGCCGACGCGCTCGACGCCGCCCACGCCAGGGGAATCATTCACCGCGATATCAAACCTGCCAACATTTTTGTAACGCCGCGCGGTCAGTTAAAGGTGCTGGATTTCGGACTAGCGAAGTTGACGCGTCCGGAAATGGCGATGGAGACGATCGGCGCCACCCAAGAATCGCCCGTTCCTGCAAATCTGACCAGCCCCGGCGCGACTGTAGGCACGATTTCCTACATGTCTCCCGAGCAGGCCCGGGGCGAAGAACTTGATACGCGCACGGACCTGTTTTCTCTCGGTACGGTGATCTACCAGATGGCGACGGGCAAGCTGCCGTTTGCGGGGGCGACTTCGGCCGTCGTTTTCCACGCCATCCTCGAACTTGATCCGGTTCCCGTGCTTCAGTTGAATGCGACCTTGCCGCCCAAGTTTCAAGAAATGGTTGAGAAGCTCCTCGAGAAGGAGCGCGATCTGCGCTACCAGTCGGCGGCGGATCTGCGCGGCGACCTCAAGCGGCTAAAGCGTGATGTTGAGTCCGGGCGAAAGACTGCGGCGGCTGGTTCGGCGTCGGTTCCGGTGGAGGCATCATCCTCGTCGGGATCTGGGGTAGTAGTGCCGGTGGCTAGTAGTTCGGGCTCGTCTCAGGCGGTTCCATCTCAGAGTTCCGCTGTGGTTGCGGCGGCGGGCCGGCACAAAGTGGGGACCGGATTCACAGTTCTGCTTGGGCTCGTGGTCCTGTTAGCGGCGGGGTACGGAGTCTATTCTCTCATCACGCGGCGCTCGATCATGCCTTTCCGCAATTTCTCGGTCACAAAAGTTACCGAGGATGGGAACGTAATGTGGGCGGCTCTCTCCCCCGACGCAAAATACATTCTCAGTCTAGTGCGCGATAACGGCATGGCCAGCCTGCTGCTGCGCAACGTTCCCACCAATAGCATCACGCAGGTGCAGCCTCCGGCAGAGCTTTACTACCATGGAGTGCGTTTCTCGCCCGATGGCAACTACTTCTATTTTGTGCGCAGTGATCCCGGAGGCCCGAATCTTCAGTTTCTATATCGTGCGCCTTTGCTGGGCGGAACTCCCGAGAAACTGGCGTCGGATGTGGATACGAACATCACGATTTCTCCTGACGGCCGCAAAGTCGCCTTTCTTCGTTACGACAATCCTGAGCCTGGCAAGTATCAGCTGGTCGTGCGCTCGCTGGATTCAGGTGCGGAAAGCGTCCTCACCGGCGGTACTACAGGGCAAAAGCTGCTGAGTCCCGCATGGTCTCCCGATGGCAAAACAATTTTATGCGTCATCAACCAGCCGAAAGATGCGCTCACGGGATTGGTCGCTGTGGACACGAGTACCGGGCAGCAGCGTTTGATTTTGAGTTCTGCGGATGCTCTAGGTGTGCCGATCTGGACTACCGACGGTAAGGGCCTGCTTGCTCTGGATAGCGATCGCGCCAGCAACTACACAAGGGCGCAGATTATCTTTGTCTCCTATCCGGACGGGAAGCTTACTCCCATCACGCGCGACACCAACAATTACTCCGATCTCAGTCTTGCGGCCAATGGCCAGGTTCTTGCTACCGTGCTCAGCGAGGGGCGATGGAATCTGTCGGTCATGTCGGCAACCGGCGGCGGAGCGGATTTGCGGCAGATTAATCCGGTCTTCAATTTTACGAACTTCACGTGGACGCACGATGGACGCCTGATCGACGACACGGACAACGCGCTGCATTGGGTGAATCCTGATACGGGCGCTAAGGGATCGTTCGCCACAGAAATGGGCTCCATCAATGGTGATCCGTGGGAATGCCCAGACGGCAAGTATCTGGTATTTCTTCTCAGCGGAATTGGCGCCAAAGGCGGTCAGAACATTTGGCGCTCCGATGCCTCTGGCGGAAATCTGAAACAGCTCTCGAATGGCCAGCAGGACAACTATCCCGTGTGTTCTCCGGACTCGCAATGGGTCTATTACATGGATGACAACGCCGGAGGAATCATGAAGGTGCCGATCGACGGTGGCACCGCAGAAAGGGTTACCGCGCAGACGCTCGACGGGACGTTTGATATTTCTCCGGACGGAGCTGCTGCGGTGTTTGGAATCATCGACCACGCCAACGGACATGAAGACAAACTCGTCTTGCTCGATCTCACTACGCGGCAAGTTCGGAAATCGATAAAATTTGAGCGTCAGCGTGCTGGCGTATTCGTCCACTTTTCCCGTGACGGAAAGTCTGTGGTGTACCCCGTTCGGGAAAGTGGTGTGGACAATCTATGGCAGCAGCCGCTGGACGGCTCGCCGGGGAAGCAACTCACTTCTTTCAAGGCCGAACATATCTGGGATTATCACTGGTCCCCGGACGGGAGCAAACTGGCGATGGTGCGCGGGCATACTGACTCCGACGTTGTTCTGATTCGCGACACGCAGCCGCAGTAAGAGGAATCCACCCAAGGATTCCCCTCCCACTGTGAGTTTTCTTAGGCTGCCTGACGTAAAACTCGCGGATGTGGAAGTCCGGGCCGCCCCCAGAGCCAAGCCACAATCGCGCCGAATACGAAATTTGAACTGGTCACCTCGCAAAGGTGCGCCCAGCGAACTGCATCTGGAAATACCGGATTCGGCAACAGCAATGGCGCGACGCCGCTCAGGATCGTGAATACTGCTCCCACCGCCAGCGCGCCGGCAAGACGAGGCATTCCCAGCATGCGCACAAGCGCAAGACACAACAGAATGAACACCGGACCGCGCAGCAGCAACTGCATCGCAAAGATCTCGGGCATTGTGGGCAGATGTTGCGTCGCGTAGAAGTCCTTCACGTACGGGAAAACGATCGCACCGGCCGTGATATAGAGAAACGAGTAGGCGAAATCTGAGACTACAAATTTCCAGAGCTTTTCGCCGATCGATTGTGAAGCGATGGGATGGTAGTGATCGCGAGCATCTTCGGGCCGCTTCCCAAACAACAGCGCCCACACCGGAATGATGAGAACCGCCGAAACAATCATGAATGCGAAAAGTCTCGACCAGGGAATCGGCGAGTTTGTCAGGAAGAAAATTCCTTCAATCGTGTTCACGCAGCCGATAACCAGTGGAATGCCGGCCAGCGCGGCCCCTAGACTCCAACCCCGCAGGTCGGAGCGAAAAGCTACCACTGAAAGCGCTGCGACCACCAACAAGGTGGAGAGAATTATCCATCGCAGGGCATGCGGAGCGGCTGGAATTTTAACCTGCGACAGCAGCAAGGCTCCTGCCACAGCTTGAATGATGCACGCCGCCACGAAAACAACCAACGCGCGCAGAATTACATTCGGTAATTTCACGATTTGCCTCCTTTGCTTCGTCCTTCCTTTTGGTAAGTAGCAATGGCGTATTGCGTCCAGTGGAGCAGACATTCGGTGCCGCGGACCCCGCACTCGAAGGCCAATCTTCCCGAGGCCGGTGCCACACGCTTGATTGTTTCGAATTCCTCGCGCAACGCTTCGATGTAGGCTCGGAGCGCGATTTCCAGCGATTGAAGCAAATCAATGGAGGCCGCAGGACCAAGGACGGTTTCACTGAAAGCAAAGCGAAGCATGACTTCTTGCTGGCCCCGGACCAGGTCTTCTGGGGTGATTGGACGCGTGATCCATTTCTTGAGTTCGGAGAGCCCCTTGGGGGTCAGACGGAAGATTTGGCGGCGGCGCAGGCCAGAGCCCTCTTCGATCGCGCCACGGATCAGGCCCGCCTTTTCCAGTCGCGCTAAAGCCGGATAGATCGCGCCCGGGCTGTCGCTATAGGTCTTCATTGAGGTCGACGAGAAGACCTTGCGCAGGTCGTATCCGGAAGACGGCTTCTGCAGCAGGCCGAGAAGAGCGTAGCCGAGCGACGGAATTTTCGGTGAACTCATCTCAGGGCACCAACTGCAGCTCAATCTGTCGGTGAATCTGATGGTCGGCCGGCTGACCGCAGTCGAGCAAAGCGGCGTCGGTGCATTCGCGTTGCCGCGTTTGAACCAGATTGTCCATGGTGGCTGACAGGATTTTCCCGTCCTTCAAACTAATTTTGAGTTCGACGTCGAAGGTTTCCTTCCCCACCATGGCGTCATACTTGCCGGACTGGTTCTTGCCGACTTGAACCCAGTTGTTCGGGGTGTCCGCGACCGGAGTCAGCATCCATGGTACGAGCAACTTCGCTTTCGGCTGCGCTGGGGGAACATGCTTCACCAGGAGCGCGGCAATTTGGTTCCTGGAGTCGACTTCCTTCAGGGTGAAATCAAAATCAATAGAACTTTCCCCGAGGATCACGTAGCTTCCGTCGGCCCACGAGGCCGGCGTGCCAACTTTGACATAGGCGTGATCCCCTGGCCGCTTCAGGTCATTCTGCCGGATCGCTAGCCACAGATCACTGTAGAAGGTAAGCATGTCGGTGATCGGTCCAATCAGAATGGGCTGAACCAGGCTGAGGTTGGGAATCGACGGCTGAATTGCGGGATTAAGGGAAAGCGTCTGACGAAAGTCCAGGCTCGCAGGAGACAGGGACATGGGAGCGTTGGACTTGAAATCGGACCAACCGTACTCCTCGATGAGTTGGCCCACGACGTCCTTCTTTACGATTCCATTGGCCTGGACTTCGTAGTTCCAGCCGTTATTGCTGCCTTTCATGCGGTAGGTTAGCCTTTCGCCTTCCCTGTAGTGACGGGTCAGCGGGCTGGCGGATGTGTCAGGGGCCTGTGACGAGGAGACCTGCAGCCCGGCAAAGAGGAAGACCAGAACGGCGGCTAGGAGCTGCGTGGTTCGGAGAATGGCATTCACGGACGGCGATCCTTCGATGGTACGTGACGTACTATATCGCCACGTACTATGCAGCGTCAACCCCAAAAAAACTAAGGGCGGCCATTTCTGGCCGCCCTCTTTGCGAATTGTTTCTGCGAAGCGGTGTTAGACGCCCTTGACGTTCTCAGCTTGCCAGCCCTTGGGGCCTTTGACCACGTCAAACTGCACTTGCTGACCTTCCTGCAGACTGCGGAAGCCGCTCGCCTGAATCGCGGAGAAATGCACGAAGACATCCTCGCCGTTCTGGCGGCTGATGAAACCGTAGCCCTTGGCGTCGTTAAACCACTTCACTGTTCCTGTTTCCATGTTGTTGCACTGTTCCTTTTTCTTGATGTAGCGCTGAAACTTTCGGGATTCTTCTGCAGGCAGGTCACGCGCTGGGTTAAGCGGAGATGCTTGTACTGCGAAGGAACTCTAAAGTCAAACGCAAGTCCATTTTAATCGAAAGTGCACCGAAATAGCTACAGAATTCAGCGGTGAGCATGTCTAACTGATTGACACCACGGATGTTATGTTGGGGGTGGTAACGTTATTTACCAGGCGTTAATTTGCCACCTTTCAAGAAAACAATCATCATAAGGAAAATGCGGCCAAGACTTTTTCTCGCGCTGATCGTGCTCGCGGCTTCCGCGGCATGGGCTGGAATTGTGGACAACGTCCGCATCGCCCTTGCTCAGAACAATTTTTCCGCAGCCGAAGGCGAACTCAATTCCTATCGCGGCCAGCGGGGCGTCGATGGGGAATATCTGGAAGCGTACTCGTGGATGGCGCGCGCCGCGCTCGATCAGGGCCAATATGACCAAGCTGCGGCGTATGCGAACGAAACGAGAACACTGGCGGTTGAACAACTGAAGCAGCGCGCGCTCGATGCGGAACCGCATTTGCCGATCGCTCTCGGCGCGGCGTTCGAAGTGCAATCGCAGGTTCTCGCCGCGCACGGACAGCGCAGCGCAGGCGGTTGCGTTGCTGCAATCCGCGCTGCGGGCATATGGGAATACCTCGATCCACGACCGCCTGCAGAAAAATCTGAACCTGCTGTCATTTCAGGGAAAGATTGCGCCGACTCTGAAGTCGGACCAGTCTCTGGGTGCGAATCTCCCGTCGTCCGTGCAACTCAAGGGGTTCGCCGGTCCTGCTATTTTTCTGGGCGCACTGGTGCGGAGACTGCAAGGCAGAGGCGCCGATCATTACGCAATTGCGATCCGAGTTCGCTGCGAAGGGGCTGAAAGTGATTGGTCCAACTCGCTATTACGGATACACCGCGCAAGTCGAGCACGCCTCGCCGAGCGACGAACTTCGCTACATCGATGCCGTGCGGCATCGCTTCTACAGCGGACTGCTCGATATGCCGGTGCCGATCAGCAAATACAACTTCGAAGTCTATGGAGCCTCGACCACACCTACGCTCGTGCTGCTCGATCGTGCCGGAAAAGTGGCGATGTACCATCCGGGCGCGTTGCCCTACGATCAGTTGCGGGCGGAGATTGAGAAAGTTGTAGCGCGATAAACTCTTATGTGGCGCGGACATCCCGCGCGTGATCCATACTCAATTTCCTTGCACCTCTTTAAGTTTTCCCGTCTTCACGTCGTAAACAAATCCCCGTACCGGAATGTGCTTCGGAATCCATGGATGTGATTTCACGCGATGCATCTGCTGCCGCACATTCGCCTCAAGATCGTCGAACGCATAAAAGTGGGCTGGCTCGCTTGCGACGACGCCCATCTTCTCCGCTAACTTTGCTCGTAACTCGTACTCCTGCACTTTCAGCAATCCGCAGTCGGTGTGATTGATGATGATGAATTCCTGCGTGTCGAGCAGGTGGTGCGACACGATCAGCGAGCGCAGTGCGTCGTCAGTCGCGATGCCGCCGGCATTGCGGATCATGTGAGCGTCGCCTGGCTTCAGTCCAAGGCAATGCTCGAACAGGATGCGCGAATCCATGCAGGCTAGCACGGCAACGTGCCGCTTCGGGCGAACCTGCAACTCGCCCAGCTTGAAATTGCGCGCGAACTCTTCGTTCGCCTTCAATAGCTCGTCAGCTACGGACAAAGGTGTCTGCTCCTGAGTTTGGTCGTTAGCTGTTGGCCAGATCCTTAGAACGCCGACTCATTAATCGATAGCTGAGAGTCCGCGATGAACGACGATCGACCAACGACGTTTTCCTAGTTTACCCGTTACAATCGGCGCGTGAATCTCGATGACACCATCGTCGCCATCGCGACGCCGCCCGGGCGCGGCGGCATCGGGGTAGTACGCCTGGCCGGGAAGAAAGCAGTTGGAGATTGCGGAGCCGATGTTACGGCTGAACCATGGACTCGAGCCGGGGCGGGCCCTATTTGGCGAGCTAGTCGAGCCATCAGCCACAGAGGAAGTCGAAATTCACCCAAGGCCAACTGAGCGCAACTCGCCTCGAATCGACGAAGTGGTTGTCACTTACTTCGCCAAGCCTTACTCCTACACGACCGACGATATCGTCGAAATCTCCGCCCATGGATCTCCCGTGGTGCTGCGCCACATCGTCGAGCTGTGTGTCTCCGCCGGAGCACGTCTTGCCGAGCCCGGCGAGTTCACGATGCGCGCCTTTCTCAATGGCCGCATCGATCTCACGCAAGCGGAAGCCGTACGAGACCTGATCGACTCGCAAACTCTCTACCAAGCCAGGATCGCCGCGCAACAGCTCGAAGGCGCGCTGTCACGGCGCCTGCAACCGATCAAGCAAACGCTGGTGGAGTTAATTGCGGTGCTCGAAGCCGGGATCGATTTTGCGGAAGACGATGTTTCGGTCATGCCGGATGTTGCGATTCTCGATCACATCGCAGCGATACGTGCGCCGCTAGAACAGCTCAACGCCAGCTATTCCTACGGCAAGATCGTTCACGAAGGATTGACCCTCGCGATCGTCGGCCGTCCCAACGTGGGTAAGTCGAGTCTATTCAATCGGCTCGTGGAACGTGAACGTGCCATTGTCACGGCCACGCCGGGCACCACGCGCGATCTGGTCAGCGAAACCGTCGCCATCGGAGGCATTCCGGTCAAACTCGTCGATACCGCCGGTATCCGGCAGGCGCTCGATGAAGCTGAGTCCATCGGAATCCAGAAATCGATGGAGGCATTGGCGGATGCCGATCTCGTACTGGTTGTGCTCGACGCGTCTGAGCATCCAACCGCAGAGGATACGGAGTTACTTCGGCAGGCTGAGCACCGTCCAGTTATAGTTGTAGGGAACAAGAGCGATCTCGGGAGCAGTCGACAGGGGCTAGGAGCCAGGGGTCGGGGGGTACTCACTTCTGCGGTCACGGGGGAAGGCATAGCCGAACTCCGTGCAGAGATCCTGCGCCACATCGGCGGAGAGGCTGGAACGCAAGCGGAGGCGGGATTTCTAACCAATATCCGCCACCAGGGATTGATTAAAGATTCGCTGGCCGGCTTGGGTTCGGCTAAGAATGCCGTTGCAGGGAAAATCCCTCACGAGATGCTTTTGATGGATCTTTACAACGCGCTGCGCCCGCTGGACGCGATCACTGGCGCGACCACCACCGATGACATACTGAATCTCATCTTCAGCACCTTCTGCATCGGGAAGTAAATCGCAATCCAATACCGAGCTGAATACTTTCCCTAGAGCCGTCCACCGCGGATAGACATCACGATGAGGCCCGCGACGATCAGAGCAAGGTATCCGACGGAGAAGATGTAATAGAGCACCTTCACTTTTGGCCAAACAAAGGCAGGCCACTTGTCGGCGAGCTTATCGAAGAATGTGTCTCCGAAGCGTGGTGGCAAGGCCGCTTCTTCAGAGTCGGGCTTCCAGTTGCCGGCGATCCATGTCGCTCGAAGGTTCGACAGCAGCAGAGCGATCACGATAATTCTCACAACTCCAATCCCTGGGGAATTCAGAAATAAAAAGATAAACGACACTAGAAAGTCGACGAGATAATAGGCCAACGTGATTGCGGCTGCGAACGGATTGTGTTCGCGAACGCCCACGCCTCCGAGATGAAAGAGCAGGAACACCAGCAGTCCTGTGACAGGCGCGTGGGCAAGCGTTGAGAAGGCGAAGGAAACTAAACCGACAATCGTGCACACCCAAAAACCCTGCACTGCCAGATAGTCGACGTCAGCGCCGCTCTGGATCGACGGCCAAAAGAGGCTTTTCAGGCGGCTCTCGGTACGAATGGATGAGTCAGACAGCCCGAGCGTTTGCATGGCGCAGCATTAGACCGCAAGCCGAGCGCCCTGTCTAGAGGAAAGTCGGGCTATTTGGAGAGCCGGCTCAGCACTGCACGGAACATCTGGTCGAACGTCTTCGCACCGCCTTCTTTCACGACTGTCGCTAGGATTTTTTCAGCAGGCGCTCTTTGATACCCGAGATTGATCAGCGCTGAAAGAACGTCCTCCTCCACGGCGTTTAAGGCCGGAATCGCTGGCGCTGCAGGTGCGATCTCGGGTAGCTTATCTCTTAACTCCAGCACCATGCGCTCGGCAGTCTTCCTTCCGATGCCGGGAATGCGCGTAAGTCGCGCCACATCGTTGCCGCGGATCGCGCCGACCATTTCGTCGGCAGCCATGCCGCTCAAGATTGTAATTGCCAGCTTCGGCCCGATCCCACTGACCGTGATCAGCTTTTCAAACAGCAGTTTCTCCGACGGTCGCAGGAATCCGTAGAGCGCGATCATGTCCTCGCGCACGTGAGTATGAATATGCAAAGCGACATTGCTGCCGACCGCGGGCAAGTCCGAAAACGTCGGTACGCTGATGGTGACGTCATAGCCGACCCCGGCCGTTTCGACGATGGCCTGGTTGGGATGCTTCGCCAACAAGATTCCGCGCAAATGGGCAATCATGCTCACGCCATTGTAGCCGTTGTGGCGAGGGGCATTTCGCCGGACCTGCATTGGCCTTGGCCTAAGAAGCTGAGGGTGATGCGGATTAGTCGCTGAAAAATCAAAGTTGGAACTCGAGATCACAATTTGTGGTCACAAGTTGCCTCTTGACATCCATCGTTAATAGGTCAAAAATGACATTATCATGAACGACCTATTGCTGTTGGCCATGATGCTGGACGGCCCTAAGTACGGCTATCAGCTGAAGCGCGAAGCGGGATGGATCATGGGCCAGGAGCTTCACAACAACATGGTCTATCCCATGCTGGGGCGCTTCTTGACCGACAAATGGGTCAGCAAAAAGGCGGTTCCCGGAGATCGCGGCCAGACGCGCCAGCAGTACGTGCTGACCGCCAAGGGCCGCCGCAACTTGTTTGAGCGTTTAAACGTCTTCAACGAGGCGGATGCTTCCTCCGAAGCAGCATTTCGCCTGCGAGTGGGCTTATTTGAGGCCCTCAGACCCGAGGCCCGCGAGTCGATCCTCTCGTTGCGGCAGAACTATCTGCAGCGCAGAAATCAAAAGCTTGAGGCGCTGCAAGCCAACATGGATCTGGGCAGGTTCGGCGGCGAGATCGTTGCCTACATGGGCAAACAGATCAAGATGGAGCAGGAATGGATCCGGCGCCTACGCCGGATCGCGAAAACAAACATCGAGAACGAAGTTTGAACTGAAGCGCGGCGGCTCAAACGTTCGAAAGTGACGTATGAAGATTCTGACACCCTGGCAATTCGACATGATCCCCTGGTACGTCTTCGCAACCTACTGGTTGATTGCATGGCTGCGTGTGAAGCGCACCAAGGTGCAAGAAAGTATCAGCGACCGCCTCGCAACGATCATTCCCATGGTGATCGCATTCGAACTTCTGTTTTCGTCTCAATTGCGTTTTGGCCCGTTGGGTCGTCGTTTCATTCCTGCCGAGGCATGGATCGCGCAGGCGGGTATCGCGTTGACGAGTCTAGGTGTTGCGATCGCGATCTGGGCCCGCTACTGCCTCGGGCAATACTGGAGCGCCCGTGTCACTTTGAAAGAAGGTCATCGGATCATTCGCTCGGGTCCCTATGCGTTCGTCCGGCATCCCATCTACACCGGGATGTTGCTCGCCGCCTCCGGCACAGCTCTCGTGATCGGAGAGTGGCGCGGGGTGTTGGGCGTAGTAGTGATGCTGGTGGCCCATTCCCACAAGGCTCTCCGCGAGCAGGCACTTCTTACCTCAGAACTCGGGGAAGAGTATGCCTCTTACCGGCGAGCCACCGGCTTTCTGTTCCCGCGCTTTTGGCGCGCGGCTGCGATAGACACTCACGCGGAACGCTCTTAGAATCCAGATGAGCGTCGAATCCACATTCGTCGTGAGCGCGCCGTTATGCTCTTGGGGAAACTCCGGTTCCGACTGATGGTTGCGGCGGCTGTCGTCTGTGTCTTTTCAGGCACTGTACTGTCGCAGCACTCGGCATTGGATCTTGACGGTCATGCCGTCAATCCTCTGAACGCGGAGAATAACAAGCCGGTGGTTCTGGTCTTTCTACGCCGCGACTGTCCTGTGTCGGCGCGATACGCTCCGGTCATTCAACGGATCAGCAAGCAGTACGCAAGTGCCGCGACCTTCTACCTCGTTTATCCGGATCAGGCCGACACCGCCCAGCAGATTCGGACTTATCTTTCCGAGTACGGGTATTCTCTTCCGGCCTTGCGCGATCCCGCTCACGTGCTCGTCAAACTCAGCCGGGTGCAGATCACTCCGGAAGTCGCTGTATTCGGCCGAAACCACCAACTTTTATACGAAGGCCGGATCGACAACTGGTATGTGGATCTTTCCCGTGCGCGGCCCGCGCCGACGACGCACGAACTGGAAGAAGCCATTCGCGCCGCATCCGCAGGCAAGACTGTAGCTCGCAGTGAAGTCAGGGGAGTGGGATGTTACATCTCGGACCTGGACTGACTCCTAGCCGTCGCGCGGTGTTCGCTCTGCTTTTGCTTGCCGCAGTCAGCGGTGCCTTCGCCCCTCGTTCGATAGCTCATCCTCATCCTGCGAGTGACGCTCCCCAAATCACCTTTAATCGCGATATTGCCCCCATCATGTTTCGATCCTGCGCCCAGTGCCATCGCCCGGGCGAAGCCGCACCATTTTCTCTGCTGACGTACGCCGATGCCAAGAAACACGCGCGGCAGATTGCCGATGTTACGCGATCGCGCGCCATGCCCCCGTGGCTGCCCGAACCACAGCAACTGAAATTCGCCGATGAGCTTCGCTTGTCCGATGCCGAAATCAAACTGATCGCGAGTTGGGTGGAGCAAGGAGAGGCCGAGGGAAACCCGAAAGATCTTCCGGCCGCGCCAAAATACGTCGAAGGCTGGCGCCTTGGAAAGCCCGACCTGATTCTCACTGCGACCAAGCCCCTGGTTCTGCCTCCGCAGGGTACGGACACTTACTGGAATTTCATCTTCCCGGTTCCGATCAACGAAAGCCGATGGGTAAAGGCCATCGAAATTCGTCCCGGCGACAAGCGGTACGTGCACCACGCCAACATTCTCGTGGATCGAGCCGGCGCATCGCGCAAGCGGGAAGCCGAGCCGGGCGCTGGTTTTGGCGGCATGGAGATTCGCATCGAGTCGCAGGTATTCGATCCCGACAGTCATCTGCTGTTCTGGAAACCAGGAACGGTTCCTTCCGTTGAACCGGACGGGATGGCTCTGCGTCTCGATAAAGGCACGGACCTGATTCTCAATACGCACCTCCAACCCTCGGGCAAGCCAGAAATCATCCAGCCGAGCATCGGAATTTATTTCACAGCCCGCCCTGCTACGAAGTTTCCGATGCTGCTGCAGATGGAGAATGACGCCAAGCTCGACATCCCTCCGGGCGAAAAGAATTTTGTTGTCACCGACGACTTCACGCTCCCCGTCGACGTCGATCTGATGGCGATCTATCCACATGCGCACTATCTCGGCAAAGATATTCAGGCGGTCGCGATGCTGCCGGATGGAGCGAAGAAAGCGCTCATTCACATTCCCCAGTGGAACCTGAACTGGCAGGCGGTCTATCGCTACGCTGAACCGGTTCGCCTGCCCAAGGGCACGACGATCACGTTGCGCTATACCTATGACAACTCCGACGACAATCCGCTGAATCCGAATCACCCTCCAGCGCGCGTGATGGGAGGAAATCGATCGAGTGATGAAATGTGCCACCTGTGGCTGCAGGTGTTGCCCGTCAATTTCGATCCGGCACAGGGCGATCCGCGAATGACCCTGCAGGAGGCCCTGGCGCGGCACAATGTCGAGAAGAATCCCGGAGATTTTGAAGCGCACTACAATCTGGCAGCGATGCTGCAATCGAAGAACGATCTCGATGGCGCAATTGCCGAATATGCGGCCGCGGTGAAGTTGCGCCCTCAGGACGCGGCCGGAAACAACGCGCTGGGAGCGGCGTTGGTCGCCGAGGGACATCCGGACCAAGGAGTCGCCTATCTGCAAACCGCGCTGACGGCACGTCCCGATTATTTCGACGCGCACTACAACCTAGGGATCGCATTGGCCTCGGGAGAAGACTTTTCGGGAGCCGCACAGCAATTCGAGCAGGCGCTCAAGCTGCAACCGCAGGATGCCAACGTGGAGGCGAACCTGGGCGCAGCGCTGGCGGAATCGGGGAGACTCGGCGAGGCCAAAGCGCACTTTGAGCACGCCCTGGAAATCGATCCCAATCAGGCGCTGGCGAGGGAAAATCTCGAGGCGCTCAAGAAAGAGATGGGCGAGCACTAGGAACGTGGAGTTGAAGTCTGAACACATGTACGCGCGATGCGAGCGCTTGTGCTCTAATTCTTGCTATGAAGACGCGATTCCTCGTACGTCTCGCGTGTTGCGCAATTTTCCTTGGAACACTTTCTTCCGCCACTCTGGGGCAACAATCGACTGCCTCTGAAACTCCTGCAGTCCCGAGCGCAACGCCTTCCGAATTAGCCATTGCGCGCAGCCTGATGCGGCAAGGTATGGTCGACGCGGCAATTGCTCGACTGCAGGCTGTTGAAGCGCGCGATCCCACGACCAAAGGCCTTGCTCTGGAACTCGGGACCGCGTACTACAAGAAAAGCGATTTCCCGAAAGCCATCGAATATTTGAAAAAGGCAAACGCCGAAGATCCGGCTAACCAGGAAGCCATCCAATTACTCGGAATGTCGTATTACGCCGGAGGGCATCCGGCTGACGCGATTCCCCTGCTCGAAAAAGTACAGGGCTGGATTTCCCGCGCTAATGTCGATGGCTACTACATTCTCGGTACCTGCTACATCCAGACGAGAAATTACGATCAGGCTCGCCATGCCTTTGGGAAAATGTTCGACGTTCCCGGCGATTCCGCGGCGGCTTATTTATTTACCGCTCGCATGCTGCTGCGGCAGGAATACGATCCGATCGCGGAAGAATACGCTCTGAAGGCCGCGTCTCTCGATTCCAAGCTGCCCCTGGTTCATTTGTTGCTCGGCGAGCTTTATCTCTACAAATCGCGGCTCCCGGAATCGATCGCGGAATTCCAGAAAGAGCTGGCCATTAATCCGGCGTATGCCGCGACTTACTACAAGCTTGCCGACGCATATTCTCGCATTCAGAAATATGACGAAGCCCAGCGGCTGCTGCAGAGTTCCATCCGTCTCGATCCGACGTCGAGCGTGCCCTTCATCCTGATGGGGAAAGTTCTCGAGAAAAAGGGAGACTACGATCTTGCCGTTTTAGCCCTGAAGCACGCGGTGACGATGGAACCCACCAATCCGACGACCCACTATCTGCTCGGACAGGCCTATCGCGACATGGGAAAGAAGGAAGACGCGGACACCGAACTCAAGCGAGCCCAGGAACTGCACCTGAAAGAAGATGCGCAATAGAATAGAGGGTAATCTCAGAGCGCCGTTGCTTGTTCGCGCCGCCGCGCCTGTATCTCGATAAACACATTCACGAGCGAGACCGCAGCCGGAGTCACTCCCGGAATGCGCGAAGCCTGGCCGATCGTGAGCGGGCGCACATTGGTTAATTTTTCCTGCATCTCGCGCGACAGACCGCTGACGGAGCGGTAGTCGAACCACTCGGGGATCGAGTGTTGCTCCGACTTCTTCAATCGCTCCATGGCTCGCTGTTGCTGTAGCAAATAGCCTTCGTACTTGATTTCGGTTTCGACGGACTTCAGTTCGTTCCGTAGTTGCGAAGAAAGATGCGCAGCAGAGTCCGCAGACGAATCCCGTTCGGCGAAAAACTCCGGAGCAAGCTTGCGCAGCGCTGGCGCCAGTTGCTCGACCGTGATTTCGGGACGCTTCAACAATTGCGCCATGGTCTGCCCCGCGGCGGAATTCCACCCGGCTCCTGATCATGTGCCGGCGACAGCGGATTCCTCGCCGCTTCGATCCCCGGAATAGCATGTAGTTAGCAGTTCCGGCGTCAGACGTGTGCTTTCCATCAACTTCCTCATCCGCGATAGTCGCTCCTGCTTCGCTTGGAAATCTGACCAGGCATCATCGCTGATCAGTCCAACTCGACGGCCGTGCGGGGACAACCGCCGGTCGGCGTTGTCGATGCGCAGGTGCAGGCGGAATTCAGCCCGAGACGTGAACATGCGATACGGCTCATTCGTCCCCTTCGAAATCAGATCGTCAATCAAGATTGCGGTATACGCCTCCGTGCGATCGAGAATTAGCGGAGGCTCTTGCTTCACCTGCAGCGCGGCGTTGATGCCGGCCATCAGTCCCTGGCACGCGGCTTCTTCGTAGCCCGACGTACCATTAATCTGCCCGCCGAGGAACAGTCCCGCGATTTTGCGTGTTTCGAGAGTTCGATTCAATTCCGTCGGATCGATCGAGTCATACTCGATCGCATACCCAGGCCGCAGCATTTCTGCTTTCTCCAGCCCCGGAATCGATTTCAGGATCTCAAGTTGCACCTCCACCGGCAGCGACGTGCTCATCCCGTTGACATAAATCTCGTGCGTGTTCAGCCCTTCCGGCTCAAGAAAAAGCTGGTGCATTTCCTTGTCAGGAAACTTCACGATCTTGTCTTCAATCGACGGACAATACCGCGGTCCGATCGACTGAATTTGCCCGCTGTACATCGGCGAACGGTGAACGTTTTCGCGGATGATGCGGTGTGTCTCCGGCGTGGTCCAGGCGACGTAGCAGGGAACTTGCGAGTCGTGATGCGCTACACGCTTCGTTCGGAAGCTGAAGGGTGTGGGATCGACGTCACCGGGCTGCACCGGGAACCTCGACCAGTCGATCGAGCGTCCATCCAGGCGCGGGGGCGTGCCCGTCTTCAACCGGCATCCACGCAGGCCCAGATTCTTCAAAGCTTCCCCAAGCAATACCGCATTCGGCTCGCCGGAACGTCCCGCAGGATATTGCTGCTCTCCGCAGTGAATGAGCCCGTTGAGAAAGGTTCCAGTCGTGATGATGACGGCGCCTGCGCCAACGGTCCGCCCGTCGCGCAGCCGAATGCCGCGAATTCGGGCGCGGTCGTTGGTAGCAGGTCGTTGGTCGTCGGCAAGACAGGAAGTGTCGATGACTTCGCCCAACGACGAACGATCGTCGACCGACGACTCTTCCAGAATCAGTTCGGCCACTTCGGCCTGCTTGATCTTCAGATTTCCCTGCGACTCCAGCACCTCGCGCATCTTCAGCCGGTACGCCTGCTTGTCGCATTGCGCGCGCGGCGACCACACTGCTGGACCGCGGGACGTATTCAGCAACCGGAACTGGATTCCCACTGCGTCGGTGATCTCGCCCATGATCCCGCCCAAAGCGTCCACCTCGCGAACCAGGTGTCCCTTGGCAATGCCACCCACTGCGGGATTGCAGGACATCTGCGCGATCAGGTCCACATTGAGCGTGTAGAGCGCGGTACTCAGCCCCATACGCGCGGCCGCCATCGCGGCCTCACATCCGGCATGTCCAGCGCCGACCACAACCACATCGAATTGTTCAGTGAATTGCATGAGAAGCCGTAGAGAGGTGGTCCCCAAAAATTGCCCGATTGTTTCTTCTTTCATTCTAGCAACTTGGCGGCGGTGGTGATCTCCATCACTTGCTGGGATGTCCGGGTCTCCGTATATTGACTGTTCGGACCAAACGTTGAGGGGGATTCATGACTACCGATGAGTTTGTTGGGCAACTCGAAACCCGCATCGCGAAGTATGACCTGCTTTGCCATCCGTTTTATAAAGCCTGGTCCGCAGGCCGCCTGACGCGCGAGGATCTTCGCGAGTACGCGCAGGATTACTACCACCACGTCGAGGCCTTCCCTTCTTATCTAGCGGCTCTCGGACTGCGGCTGGAAGAAGGCGAACTGCGCCGTGCCGTTCTCGCCAACATGTGCGATGAAAAAGGGTCCGAAGGTGCAAAAGGGAAGGAAGCCGTTCCCCACTCGGATCTCTGGCTGGACTTCGCCGAAGGGATGGGATCGAGCCGCAACCTGGAATGGCACAGCCCCGTCCCCGAGATTCGGCAGCTAATCCGGCATTTTCATCAAGTGGCCAGCGAAGGCACGCCAGAGGAGGCTCTCGCCTCTTTCTACGCCTACGAATCGCAAGTGCCGCGCATCGCTCGGGAAAAGGAACGTGGACTGCGCGAGATGTACGGCGCCGACGACAAGACTTGCGGCTACTTTGCGCTCCACGCGACGGCGGACGTATACCACTCCAACGTCTGGCGCAAGCAACTCGAGAAGCGCATCGCCGTCCATTCCGAGCGGGCCGAAGCTGCTCTGGATGCGGCTGAGAATGCGGCCCGCATGCTCTGGCAGGCGCTGGATGGAATCGAAGCACGCCGCACAGCTGCTTCGGTGGCCTGATAGTCTGAACCACTCAAGATGGTTTGAGCCAACGACTCGGATAGAATCGTTGGCTCATTTCTTTTGCGCGCTAAGCAAAGAAACGAAGGAACTCATCGTGGCCAAAGAGATTCCGATTGGCACTTACGGCGAAGCCGAAGAAACCGTTCAGTTCGAGCAGACGCTAACCTCACATCATCCGCAGTTGCCTCCCGTCTACTCGACGCCCGACATGATCCGTTTGATGGAGACTGCGGCCTTCCGAGCGTTGCAGCCCTATTGCGAAGGCGACGAGATCACCGTGGGTACGTCCATCAATGTCGAACACCGCGGCGCTACCGGCATCGGATCCCGCATCAAGGCCGAGGCGACTCTGGAGTCCTTCGACGGACGTTTCTACACGCTTCGCGTGAGCGCGCGCGACGACATCCAGGAAATCGGACGAGGCACAGTCGGCCGCGCCGTGGTGAGCGTTTCCAGATTTCAGGAAAAGATGAAGAACAAGAAGCGATGAGGGCATCCAAGTTCGCGTATGCCGAACCCCGATCTGAAAACCAAGGCGGAAAAACTTCAAGCGATGCACTCCGCTCCGGCAGCTCTGGTTCTTCCTAATGTTTGGGATGTTGCCAGCGCGCGCATCATTGAAGACTCAGGATTACCAGCGATCGCCACCAGTAGCGCAGGTATTGCCTTTGCGCAAGGCTTTCCAGACGGACAGAAGATTCCCGCTGACTGCATGATGTCAGCGATCGCCGCGATTGCCTCGGCTGTGAATGCGCCCGTCACGGCTGATGTCGAAGCCGGATACGGAGGGACTCCGGAAGCTGCCGCCACCACTGCCCGCAAGGTGATCGAAGCTGGAGCGGTCGGAATGAATTTCGAAGACGCAACCGGAGATCCGAACCAGCCCCTTGCAGATCTTTCCCTGCAACTGGAGCGGATTCAGGCGATCCGCGAGACCGCTTTGAGACTTAATGTCCCACTCGTTCTCAACGCGCGCACGGATGTATATCTTCTGCAGGTCGGTGACCGCGAAGACCGCTACGACGAGACCGTGAAACGGCTGAGAGCCTTTCGCGATGCCGGTGCCGACTGCGTCTTTGCACCCGGGCTGCGCGACTCGGAGACAATCGGCCGGCTGGTCTCCGATCTGCAATGTCCACTGAATATTCTTGCGGGGCCGGGTTCGCCTTCGGTGGCGGAGCTTTCCGCGCTCGGAGTGAGACGAATCAGTCTGGGCTCGGGCCCGATGCGTGCGACCTTGGGTCTATTGCGGAAGCTGGCAGAGGAAGTAAGAGATCATGGCACGTTCAACGCCATGATCGGCTCGCCATCTCACGCCGAGATTAATGAACTGATGCGGTTGGATCACAAGTCATAGCTTAATGGTTGAGTGTTCCTATTCTCATTGGCGTCATCTCCGACACGCACGGCCTGCTTCGCCCCGAAGCTATTGAAGCCCTGCGAGGCTCCGACCACATCATTCATGCCGGAGACATCGGCGATCCACAGATATTGGAGACGCTCTCGATCTTTGCCCCGGTGACTGCCATTCGCGGCAATATCGACAAGGACGCGTGGGTGCGCAAACTGCCGGAGACCGAAGTCCTCGAAGCTGGAGGTGTCTCGATTTACATCCTCCACGATCTGGCCAAAATAGATCTGAAGCCGGAAGGATCGGGATTCGCGGTTGTGGTCTCCGGCCACAGCCACGTTTCGAAGCAGGAGACGCGTAATGGCGTGCTCTATTTCAATCCCGGCAGCGCGGGGCCAAGGCGGTTCAAATTGCCTATCAGTCGTCGGGCGCCTTGTGATCGAGCAGAAGCAAGTTAAGGCGGAAGTCATAACCGTTCTCGGCTGACTAACCGAAAATCCCAGCGCGTCTTTATCAGTCGCGATTGTCAACGGCCGAATCCATCGCTGGCCGTTGCTACAATCCAGAAATGTCCAGCCAATCTTCTCCGCTTCAAGCGCTGCCTGGCGGCCGCCGCCGAGGTTGGTACGGACGAGTCGAAGCGAGAATCAGCAAATACCCCGGGCTGATCGCGGCCGCAGTGGTGGGATTCGGCTTTTGCTGGCGTCTCTGGCTGGCGCATGCGACTTTCTTTAACACCGACGAAGCCTGGCACTACTCGGTCGCAAATCAGAATTCTTTCCTCGCCGCGTATAAGGCGAGCCTGACGCTTGCGCATCCTCCCCTGATGATCTGCGTCCTCTACTTCTGGAGACATCTGGGGACCTCCGACGTCATGCTCCGTCTGCCCGGCGTCCTCGCGGGCACCGGCTTTTGCTGGATTTTTTATAAATGGCTTTCGGGTTTGTTCGGACGCACGGTCGCGTTATGCGGGCTCGTGTTTGCCGCGTTCCTGCCGCCCATGATCGCCTTGTCGGCGGAACTCCGGCAGTACAGCTGGATGCTGCTTTTCGCCGTAGCAGCCGCATATTTTCTCGAACGCGCCCTCGCCCAGAATTCTGCCGGGATGATGTTGTGTTCCTCGCTTTGCTTGTGGCTGGCGATGTTTTCGCACTATTCCGCGTTCCTCTTTGCGGCGGCTCTGGGCCTCTATGCTGTGCTTCGGATGATCTGGCAGCGGTCAGGTACGCCGGTGATCGCATCGTCGGTGATTATCTCCTGGGGATTCGGTCAGGTGATCGGAGTGGTGCTCGGCGCGTTTCTTTACGCAACGCAAGTAGCCAAGCTGGGAGCCGTCTATCCGGGAGATCCGCTGCGCCGCTTTGGCGATTTCTATCTCTCCGACGTCTACTTCCACGCCGCAAAGCAGCATCTCCTGCCATTTCTCTACCGCGGCACTTTCGGTGTCTTCCGGTTTTTTTGTGGACAACGAACCGCCGGACATCTCACGACCGTGCTCTTCATTGCAGGAGTCATACTCCTGTTCCGGCAGAAGGACGACTCGGCCAGCCCGCTTCGGCCTCGCGTGGCAGCGCTTTTGCTCACCGTCCCATTCATGGTTAATTGGATTGCAGTCGTTGCGGGTCTCTACCCCTACGGCCGCACGCGCCAGTGCATTTTCCTTGCGATCTTTGGCATTGCGGGAGTAAGCGTGTGCCTGGCAAGAATCGCTCGCAACCGGGCAGGACTAACGATCTTCCTTGCCGGCGGAATCGTTGCCATCTGCCATATCTTCGGCACCCCTCACTCGCTCGACATGCTTGCCTTCGCCGAGCAGAAGCATGAGCACATGGATCAGGCCATCGCGTTCATCGAAAGCCACGTGTCTCCGGCGGATGTGCTCTTCACCGACAAGCCCACGAGCTTTCAATTAGCGCACTACCTCTGCGGATCGGTTCCTGTGAGCATCGAACAAAAAGCTGGCTTCGACTCGTTTTCTTGCGGCGGCCTCCGCGTGATCGCTACCAACCTCGCTGACGGGTCGCTCACGCCGCAGAGCTTTGCCGGAAAGCTCCACGAGATGGAGAGCTCATACAATCTGCCTTCCGTGAGTGGCATTTGGGTAGTTCAAGCTGCATGGTCGACGGGACTCGGAGAGACGCTGCGAACACAGGTTCCGGAGTTCTCAACCATCGAGCCGCACGTTTTCGATCGTTACATCGAAGTATTCCATGTGCCGCCGGAGCCCTCACCCGCATTGCCCGCGCCGGCAAGTTAGAATTGCCCTTTCATGCCCCTCGACTTTCGGATCGACCACATCGCCGGCAACGCCCGTCGAGCGCGCCTGATCACCCCGCACGCCGAAATCCAGACTCCCGTCTTCATGCCGGTGGGAACGGTTGCGTCTGTAAAAGGCGTGCCCCAGGATACGCTCGAAGAATTAGGCGCGCACATCATTCTCGGCAACACCTATCACCTTTACTTGCGTCCGGGTGTCGAAACGGTGCGCAAAATGGGCGGCCTGCACGGCTTTATGTCATGGCGCCGCGCGATTCTCACCGACTCCGGAGGTTTCCAGGTCTTCAGCCTGAGCGAATTGCGCAAGCTGAATGAAGATGGCGTGACATTTCGCTCACACCTCGATGGCTCATCGCACTTCTTCAGCCCGGAGAGTTCGATGGAAGCACAGATCGGGCTCGGCGCGGACATCATCATGGCGTTCGATGAATGCACGGAATATCCCGCAGACCGGGCTCGCACCCGCGCTTCGATGGAGATGACCGCCCGCTGGGCCGCCCGCAGCAAGAAGTATTTCGAGGAGCACAAGCACGAAGTCCCGTGGAATATAGCTTCTGGCGAGAACCATGTGGGCACAGTCGCCATAGGCTGTGCGGGCGAAGTTCAGCTCGCCCCAACAACGGCGGGGCTTCGCTGTGCCGGACAGCCCGGGGCGGCTGTCCCCACGAATTCAGAACAAACTCAATCCCTCTTCGGCATCGTCCAAGGCGGCATGGACCGCACCCTTAGAAAAGAATCCGCCGAGCGCACCGTTGAGATCGGATTCCCCGGCTACGCCATCGGCGGCCTCAGTGTGGGCGAACCGCGCGAGCTTACCCGCGAGATCGTCGAATCCACCCTCGAACATCTTCCCAAAGACAAGCCGCGCTACCTGATGGGGGTGGGGACGCCCGAAGAAATCGTGGAGTATGCCAAGCTCGGCGTGGACATGATGGATTGCGTCCTGCCGACGCGTGCCGCGCGGCACGGACTGCTATTCACTTCAGAGGGGAAGGTATCGATCAAACAGGCTCGTTACGCTCAGGATCCCGGCCCACTCGATCCCAATTGCGGCTGTCGCGTCTGCCAACGCTATTCGCGGGCCTACTTGCGGCATCTTTATGCATCCAATGAGGTGTTGGCGCAGGTCTTGAATACGATCCACAACCTGAGTTTCTACCTTGACA
Organism: uncultured Acidobacteriota bacterium; assembly: GCA_963700225.1. Classification (GTDB taxonomy): domain Bacteria; phylum Acidobacteriota; class Terriglobia; order Terriglobales; family Acidobacteriaceae; genus Sulfotelmatobacter. The sequence goes on along the minus strand of CAVOWU010000002.1, from coordinate 404,603 downwards.
CTATGCAGCGGGTGCGGCATTCTATCTCACTTGGGGAAGAGTCCCGTTTTCACTCTGGTGTGTGATCGTGGAGCTTTTCATGGACTCAGCGGGAAGATCTCCCCGGATTCAAGCCTAGGCCGACGAACCCGGCCGAAGTCGATCCAAACCCCGTGGTGAAATAACATCTCACGCGGCGCTGGTGGGCGCGGGCATTTTTTCGCGGATTCATCCGCTCAGACCTCAAAACGAGCATGCAATATATCTTGGCTTTGCAGACCGGTGGCGGCGGTATGGGGTGGCTCGGCATCGCTCCCCTCATCTTCATCTTCGCCATTTTTTATTTTCTCCTGATCATGCCGCAGCAGCGCCGCCAGAAAAAATGGCAGGCCATGCTCGATCAGCTCAAGACCGGGGACAAGGTCACCACTAGCGGCGGCTTGAGGGGAACCATCATGGCGCTGAAGGATGATTCCATCCATCTGCGCGTTCCTCCTAACAACCTCCTGCTGGAAGTGACCAAGGCTTCAGTCACGCAGGTGACCACGACCGAGGAAGAAGTGAAGACGAAATAAGGGATTAAGGGTCAGGGGCCAGCAGATGGCCCGGAATTATCTGATCCCTATCCCCTGGACCCTGGAACCCTGGATTTTATGACCAAGAATCTTCTCTGGAAGCTGCTGTTCATCGTCGGAATCATGCTCTTTTTCCTCTTCGGAATCTTTGGAGTTCCGAAGACTTTCTCCGGTTCCGGCCTGCTGGCGGCGCTGACCGACCATATCCACCTGGGCCTCGATTTGAGCGGTGGAACCCACCTGATTCTCCAGGTCCACGTCAATGACGCCGTGAGCGTGGATGCGCAAAATGCGATCGAGATACTGAAAGAGCAGCTGCGCACTCGGAAAATTGATTACAGCGATATCTCCCAGCCCGATCAACAGAATAATCCTGACCACGTCGTTTTGAAGGGGATCCAGCCGGGAGCGCGCTCCGATCTGCTCAGCATCGTTCAGGATCACCTGCCCGAGTATGATCTGACGGGTGGCGCGGAGAATACCTGGAACCTTTCGATGAAGCCGTCGATGCTCTCCGATCTGAAGAGCAAGGCGGTCACGCAGGCGATCGAGACCATCCGAAATCGCATTGACCAGCTCGGCGTCAGCGAGCCCACGATTCAGGAGCATGGCCTCGGGCAGTATCAGATTCTTGTGCAATTGCCGGGCGTGGACGATCCGGGACGCGTCAAGGACATCATGCAGTCCACCGCCATGCTTGAGATCAAGCAATCGCTCGGCGGACCCTTTCCCAGCGAGCAGGCTGCTTTGCAGGACAAGGGCGGCGTTTTGCCCGCGGATTCGATACTCCTTCCCGGGCACGCCATGCCTGGAGCAGCCGAAGAGGGGCAGGCGTGGTATCTCGTTTCGCGCGTTTCTGCAGTCAGCGGTAAAGACCTTCGCGACGCGCAGCCGAGCAGCGATCAGAATGGTCAGCCCAGCGTAAGTTTCACCTTGACTGGCGAAGGCGGCCAGCGCTTCTACAACTTCACTTCCTCCCACGTCGGCGACAGCCTCGCCGTCGTTCTCGACAACAAAGTGCAGGAAGTGGCCAATATCAAGGAAGCTATCCGCGATCGCGGTGAAATCAGTGGCGGCCGCATGAACGAGCAGCAGGCGAAGGATCTCTCGATGATCCTGCGCTCCGGCGCTCTCCCCGCCAGCATCAGCTATCTGGAAGAGCGCACCGTGGGGCCGTCGCTCGGCGCCGATTCCATCCGTTCCGGAGTGCGAGCTGCCGTCATCGGCATGGTCGCCGTGCTGATCTTCATGCTCATCTACTATCGCGGCGCGGGCATCAATGCGGACGTTGCGCTGATCTTCAACTTGATAATCCTGCTCGGATTCTTGGGCTGGTCCACGATCGCCGGCGTCAATGTTGCGCTCACCTTGCCCGGAATTGCCGGAGTGATTCTGACGGTCGGCATGGGCGTGGATTCCAATGTGCTGATCTTCGAGCGTATCCGGGAAGAGTTGCGCAATGGCAAAACGCCCCCGTCGGCAGTCGATCAAGGATTCAGTCACGCCTGGATCACGATCGTCGATACGCACGTCACGACAATCGTCTCGGCGGCAATTCTCTTCATCTTCGGCACAGGTCCGGTGAAAGGATTTGCCACCACGCTCACCTTTGGTTTGCTGGCGAACCTGTTCACGGCAGTTTTCGTTTCGCGCGCCATCTTTGAGTGGGTGTTGAGCCGCAAGCAGCGCGGGGAAGCGCTCAGTATTTAGCTAAGTCATAGAAAGATAAGGGGCTAGACAACCGGTGGAGTTCTTTCACGACGTAAACATAGATTTTCTGGGCAAAAAGTGGTATTTTCTCGCCTTTTCGCTGATCTTCAGCGTCGCGGGTGTGTTCTCCATGCTGTTCTGGCATCACATCCCATGGGGTGTAGATTTCCGCGGCGGCACGCTGGTTTACGTGAAGTTCTCGCACCCGCCCGACCTCGGCGCTGTGCGTAGTGCTCTGGATCGAGCCGGCTTGCACGATCCGAAAATTCAGCCCTACGACCAGGCCGCGTACAACGAAGTATTGATTGATCTTGACGTGCGCGAAACCAGCGAAAAGGCTCTTGATCAGGGGAAGCAGAAGATCATTCAGGCGCTGGAATCCAATGTTCCAGCAGGCAAAGTCGATCTGAACAACGCCAGCTCTTTGGCAATCAAGAATTTCCTGATGGATAAGGATCCCATGCACCTTGGGACCGACGCCGATCAAAAATACACAGCGCAGGCGCAGGCGATCGCCAGTTACCGGGACAAATCTCTAGGTGGGGTGTTCAGCTCGTTCGATCAGCTGAAAAATGCTCCCGGGGTCGATCCATCGGTCGCCGCTTCGTTGCCGGACCTCTTTTACCTTTCGGATTTCGGGGTTTTTAACGTCGAAATCGTCGGACCCCAAGTCGGCGGCCAATTGCGTACTCAGGCAGGCTTGGCGACCCTGTATTCGCTGCTTGGGATGCTGGTTTACCTGGGATTCCGCTTTGAGTGGATTTACGGCGTCGCCGCTGTGGTAACGGTTTTCCACGACACCCTGATCACCGTAGGGGCGTTTTCTCTCACCAACACCGAGATCTCGCTGACGGTGATCGCTGCCATCCTTACGCTGATTGGTTACTCCAATAACGACACGATCGTGGTATTTGACCGTATCCGGGAAAACATTAAGCTCATGCGGCGCGAAAAGCTGTCGGAGATCGTCAACCGGAGTATTAATCAAACCCTAAGCAGAACGATCTTGACAGCGGGCCTTACCTTCCTTACTGTACTTGCTCTCTTCTTGTTCGGCGGAGAGGTGCTTCGTGGATTCAGCCTCGCGCTGGTAATTGGCATCTTAATCGGAACGTATTCTTCGATCGCAATTGCTGCTCCGATCCTGGTGGCTTATCAGGATTGGCGAATTGAAAAAGGCAAGCGGCCGGTCGCCATGCCGGGCAAAGCTAGGTAAGTTACCCGACGGCGTCATTGAAATCATTGCGTTACGCCTTCTTATCTGTTCGCTCGGAAGGCCTTGCTCGGCGCGCCTCTTGGTCCATCACGGCCCTTGGGGCGGCCTCAGAAACTGGGAGCAAAGGAGAGGTAGTCGGTGTCTAAGTATCCGTAGGGGTCCAGGAAGTTTGGGGAGAATCAAAATGTTTGAAGACAGTCTTATCGAGTCCGGCGGCAGATTAAAAACGAAGCGGGGATGGACGTCGATCGTCTCGTTCCTGATTCAGTTCATGATCATTGGTGTCATGGTGCTGATCCCGCTGATTTTCACGGAAGCATTGCCCAAGACCGTAACACTTGGTTTTCTGGTGGCACCGCCCCCGCCGCCACCTCCACCTCCGCCCCCGGCTGCAGCCCCGGTCAAGATCGTCAAGCAGATTCAGACTGACATCGTGAACGGCGAGCTGCGCACGCCCACCAAGATTCCCAAGAAAGTTCAAATGATCAAAGAGGACGAAGCTCCTCCGCCGGTAATGGCTTCAACCGGTGTAGTTGGCGGCGTCCCTGGTGGCGTCCCGGGCGGTTCGATGGGCGGTGTGATTGGGAGCGTTCTCAGCTCTACGCCAGTCGCGGTCCCGAAGATTGCCACTCCGCAGCGCGTACGCGTTTCGTCGGGCGTGCAATCTGGACTTCTGATCCGCAAGGTTCCACCGGCGTATCCGCCACTGGCGCGTCAGGCTCGCATTCAGGGCACGGTGCTTCTGCAGGCCGAAATCAGCAAGGAAGGTAACATCATCAACCTGCAGTTGATCAGCGGCCACCCGATGCTGGCTCCGGCGGCGATCGAAGCCGTAAAGCAGTGGAAGTACAAGCCTTACCTGCTGAACGGAGAGCCGGTCGAAGTCGAGACGCAGGTGCAGGTAAACTTTACGCTCGCCGGAGGTTAGACCTCGGCGACGTGCTCTTGCTGAGTGAGTTTGGAAAAGTGTGCATTGGCCCTCCCCGTCCTACCTGACACACGGCGGCTGGGAGGGTTTTTCAGAGAGTCCGGGCTTGCCGCTAGCTGCATCCAAGCCAGAGCAGTCCGACCGTGCGGCGAAAGTCGCACACCCGCCGGCAGTTGAGTGTTCCCGGCCAGCGGTTGGCACCTCAAAGCGCATCAAAGTGTCCAAGTAAAGTAGGTCGAGACTTCCGAGGAGGGAAAAGCAACTCATGTTCGCATTAAACGTAGGTCCTGTTCTCAGTCACGTACACGTCGCTGCTGCCTGGGTCGTCCAGGAGGGCGGTGGCGCCATGGCGACCGATCCATTGGGCTTGTGGAAGGCAATGGGATGGGTTGCTCGCACCGTCGTCATCATTCTCTTCATCATGTCCGGATGGTCGATCGGCGTGATGATCGACCGCTGGATGGCCTACAGCGCCGCCCGCAAGCAGTCGCGCGCTTTTGCCCCGGCAGTGGCCGGCGCTCTGCGCGATGGCCGCATCGACGAAGCGATTAAGGTCGCCGAGCGCAACAAGAAAAGCCATCTGGCCAAGGTTGTCACAGCTGGCCTGATGGAATTCAAGGCTCACCAGGATTCCCCGGGTGCGATCCCTGGAGAAACCATTGAAGCCTCGAAGCGCGCTCTGGAGCGCACCGAAGCCATCGTCCATGCGGAACTGAAGCGCGGATTGGGCGGCCTAGCCACCATCGGCTCGACGGCTCCATTCGTGGGACTGTTCGGAACGGTGATGGGCATTCTGAACGCCTTCATCGGCATCAACAACTCCAAGGCCACTGGTCTGGCTGCGGTCGCCGGCGGTATCGCGGAAGCGCTGGTAACGACGGCCATCGGGCTGCTTGTCGCCATCCCGGCCGTCATGATGTTCAACTATCTGACCGGTCGCGTGGAAGCGTTCGACGTCGAAATGGACAACTCGTCGAGCGAACTGATCGACTACTTCCTGAAAAAGCGCGGCGACGTCCGCCGGTAACAAGTCCGGTCTGGTTTCCGCACTGAGTTGCTTGTCCGGCGCTGGAGCGATCCCGCGCCGGACCTTCCCAACTTACGCGGAGCGCCATCCGGTGCGGACCGCAGCGGAAGCACGGGAGATATCAAGCTATGGCATTAGCGAAACGAAACGAAGGAGCCAAGGTCAGCTCGGAGATCAACGTCACGCCCATGGTGGACGTGATGCTGGTTCTGCTGATCATCTTCATGGTGGTCACGCCCATGCTGCAGAAGGGCATCAGCGTGGACATGGCCAAAGTGAATAACCCGGAGCAGATGCCCGACGCCGACAAAGAAGACGCTCTTCTGGTCTCGATTACGCGCGACGGCAAAGTGTATTTCGGGAGCGAGCAAATTCAGGATGTGGACAACCTGACCACGAAAGTCAAAGACCGCTTCGCCAGCAAGCCTGGCGACCGCCGCGTCTACGTGAAGGCGGATATGCGCACTCGTTTCGGTGGCGTCGTAAAAGTTGTCGACAGTGTCCGCGCCGCCGGAGTTGACGATCTTGGCCTGCTCACCGATCAGAGGAAAACATCTACGCCACCGCCAGCACCACCGGCGGCAGGGCAATAGAGGAGAACGACCATGGGTATGGCAGTCGGCCCCAGCGGGGGCCAGAGCGCGAACATCAACGTAACGCCGCTCATCGATGTGCTCTTGGTGTTGCTGATCATCTTCATGGTGATCTCGCCCGTGACGCCGAAAGGACTGGATGCGCTGGTTCCTCAGCCGCCTCCGCCTAACGCGCCCAAGAACGATTCTCCCGACCGCACCGTCGTCGTTCAGTTGATCGACCGCGGCGCAGGACAGGACCCGGGCGTCAAGATCAACAACGAAGACGCGACTTGGGATAACCTCCAGGGACGTCTGACCGACATCTACAAGCAACGCGCGGAAAAGGTGATGTTCGTGAAGGGGGACGATGCCATTCCCTTTGCCAACGTCGCCAACGTGATTGATATTGCCCACGCGGCTGGTGTGGACAAAGTCGGTCTGATCACCGCAAAGATTGAAGCGGGCAGCTAAACTGCCCGCCGCTTAAGGCCCGGAGCCGCATTCTTCTCATTCGGCCCACGGCACGGAAGCCTGCTGCTTCCATGCTGCAGGGGGCTCCGCTTGTCAAACCGCTGTCTCTGGGCCTAGGATGCTGTGGCGAGGGAGACTTATACCGCAATGAATAAAACTCTAAAACTGATGACGCTGGCTGCGGTTGCGCTGGCGCTCTTCTCTTCGGTCGGATGCGACAAACTGAAGGCCCGCGATCAGCTGAACAAGGGCGTGAAGTCCTACAAGGATAATCACTACGAAGAGGCGATCAACCACTTCCAGAAAGCCGTCGAACTCGATCCCAATTTGATCAATGCGCGCATGTATCTGGCGACTGCGTTTGTTTCGCAGTACATCCCTGGCGTCGATTCTCCGGACAATCTGCAGACGGCACAGCAAGCCATCGACGAATACAAGAAAGTCATCGATGCCAATCCTTCGCGCGATCAGAAGGTGAATAGCGCGAAAGGCATTGCCTACCTGTTTCTCAACATGAAGAAATGGGACGACGCGAAGAAGTATTACCGGATGGCCTCCGACCTGGATCCGAACGATCCCGAACCTTACTATTCCGTTGGCGTCATCGACTGGACCGCCTGCTACCAGCCGCGCATGGAAGAACGTGCCAAGCTGGGCCTGAAGCCGGAAGAGCATCTCAATGCCAGCAACAAGGACCAGAAAAAGGCATGTGAAGATCTCAAGGTGAAGAACGGGCCAGCGATTCAGGAAGGTATCGACAGCCTGAACAAGGCCATTCAGCTTCGTCCCGATTACGACGACGCAATGGCGTATATGAACCTCATGTATCGTGAGCGAGCGGACGTGGAGTGTGACGATCTGGCCGCCCGCACCGATGACCTGAAGACTGCCGATCACTGGGTCGATGAAACTCTCCGCGTGAAGAAGGCGAAAGCCGATAAAGCAGCGCAGAGCCAGGGCGGCGGAATCGTCATGGATCAGCCCAAGTAAAATTTCAAACGGATATCTACCGAGCCTCCTTCGCGCAAGCAAGGAGGCTTTTCTATTTGTCCCAAGCGGCCCGTGCAAAACCGTGGAAGCGCGGCCCTCAAAGGCCGCGAAAACAGCTTGGCCAGATGGTCGGCTTTCGCCCCAGCGGATCGTTATTCCTTGCTGTAAACCCGCACTTCCACCTTGGTGAACTCCCATCGCGTCATTCTTGGGAAAGACTCCGGCAAAACCTGCGTCAACATCACCGTCGTCGGATCCGGTTTCCCGGCTGGACCGTTATTCATCAACATGACCCAAACCCGCGGATGCGTCGCTGAGGCACTGCGCACGAAATCCGCCGCCGGCTTGCCTGTGAAATCACTGTAGTCGAGGCCGGACCCGTGGCGCGGGAATAAAATCTCCGGTCCGAGCCGCCCGGTGAATGACGGACTCGCTGTATTCTCTCCGGCGCGCAAACTGCGGAAGAACTCGTATGCGATCCGCGTGTCCGCGATGTGGAAGATAATCCCATCTCCCGCTTGGTTGTGATCGAGAATGAAGTTGACGGCCTCTCCGGATGCATCGCGTTCGTTGTCGAAGTCGTGGGCATAGACAAACGAAGCTCCTTGCCACGCCAGAAATAGCACCGCGATTACCGCTATTGCGCTCAGCCACGTGTACCGCAAGCGCGTCAATCCTGCGGCCGCGAGCACCACGAATGCGGGAAGACAGAAGATCATATAGCGTCCGAGAAATACGGGACGTGCGAGCGACAGCACTGCGCTGAGTGCGACCGGGAAGAGCAGCCACAGCAGCAGGCACTGGCATCGCCAGATCTCCCAACTTTGATCGCGCCTAAGTAGCCGCTTGCCGAAGGGAACAAGCGCAACTACGCAGGCAACGACGTAGGCTGCGAGAACCAGCCACGTCCCTCCTGCCAGTTGTTCGTAAAAGCCTGCCAAATCGCGTAGGCCCGGACGCTGAATCCACTTGATGGGCCCGGCACCGGTCTTGGCTACGAAGATCAGCAGCGGCGCGACCCCGACCGCGACCGTTATCCATACGCGCCGCAGCTGCGGAGAGAGCACCGGATCATGCCCTCGAATGCGCAGCGCCAGCCAATGCACAATGATCAGCAGCAGAGCGTAGAAGTGAGCGTAGACGGCCAGAACACTGATCGCAATATAGCCGAGGCGGTTGCGCCGCGTTGGCTGGCGAAGAAATGCGATCAACAATCCAGAAGAGATCGTAGCCAGCAATACGAACAGCGAGTAGCTGCGAGCCTCCTGGGCATAGCGGACATCGTAGGCGTTAAAGGCAGACAGGGCGGCTGCAATCAACGCCACGCGCCGGTCATATAACGAATACGCAAGCCAATAGACAGCGGGCACTGTCGCCCCGGCGATGGCTACGGAGAGGCTGCGGATGAAGAATGGACTCTGACCAAAGACCAGCCATATCCGAAGCAGCGCATAGTACAGCGACATATTTGCTTCGCGCCACCACAACAGATGCAGGAAGTTGCGCCAGTCGATGCGGGCCACTTCTACGCTGAAGCACTCGTCGAACCAGAACGGCTTGCAGGCCAGGCACCACAACCGAACCGCAACGGCCACGGCTACGATTATCAAAAGTGCCAGCCAGTCAGCCACGCCAGCAGACTCCGGCTGAGATGTGGAAGGGCTTACGATTGGGCTCGCCGGAGGAGATGAGTGCATGCGAAACGGGACGACCTTGATTCGTTCCAGATCATACTATGCTGGCATCCTGCGGAATTCGAGCATGCAATGGCCTGTGTTGACAAAACACTGCGGGAACCGCAGCGCTCCAAGTACAATATGCGGTTTGGCCGGAGCTCCTCGGCTGGTGCATGTTCCGGTCCTGAGTTTGCATGTTCAAGAAGATTCTCATTGCGAATCGCGGAGAGATCGCTGTACGCGTGATCCGCGCGTGCCACGAGATGGGAATTGCCGCCGTCGCCGTTTACTCCGACGTGGATCGAGCCTCCCTCCACGTCCGCAAAGCCGATGAGGCGTATCCCATCGGCGCGCCTGCCGCATCCGAGTCCTATCTCAATATCGGGAAGATTCTCGATGTGGCTGCGCGCTCGGGGGCCGACGCGATTCATCCCGGATATGGATTCCTCTCCGAGAATGCGAAGTTTGCCCGAGCCTGCGCCGATTCGGGAGTGAAGTTCATCGGCCCCACCGCCGCCGCCATGGACGCGATGGGATCGAAGACGCGAGCCCGCCAAGCCATGGAACGCGCCAGCGTTCCCTTTGTCCCGGGAACATCGCGTGGTCTCGAGTCGTTCGCACAAGCCGAGGAAGTCGCCGCGCGCATCGGCTATCCGGTGATGTTGAAGGCCGCAGCCGGAGGAGGCGGGAAAGGCATGCGCCTCGTGCACGCTACCAATGAACTCAAATCGGCCCTCGAAAGCGCGCGCAGCGAAGCGGAGCGATCGTTCGGGGACAACGAGGTCTATATTGAGAAGGCAATCGTCAATCCTCGCCACATCGAGATGCAGATTCTCGCCGACGAACATGGAAACACCGTTTATCTCGGGGAGCGCGAGTGCTCCATCCAGCGCCGCCATCAGAAGGTAATCGAGGAAGCTCCTTCGCCTGTGGTTGATACGGATATGCGCCGTCGAATGGGCGAGGTAGCAGTACGAGTGGCGCAAGCCGCCCAATACACTAATGCGGGAACTGTCGAATTTCTGGTCGATCAGCAGAAGAACTTCTACTTCCTCGAGATGAACACGCGTCTTCAGGTGGAGCATCCCGTGACAGAACTGATTACGGGACTCGATCTGGTTCACCTGCAGATTCACATCGCCAACGGCGAGCCTCTGCCCTTCACACAGAACGAAGTAATGATTCGCGGGCATGCCATTGAGTGCCGGATCTACGCCGAAGACCCGGACAATAACTATTTCCCCAGTCCCGGCAAAATCACGTTACTGCTCCTGCCATCAGGCCCGGGAATACGCAGAGACAGCGGCATGTACGAGGGCTGGAATGTACCCATGGACTACGACCCGCTCCTGGCCAAGCTGATCGGCTATGGAACGGATCGCGATCAGGCTATCGGACGGCTAACGCGCGCCCTGAATGAATATTTTGTCGGCGGCATCAAAACGAACATTTCTCTCTTCCGCCGCATTCTGAGCGATCCGGATTTTCGCGCGGCGAAAATCGACACGGGTTTTCTGGACCGGCTGCTGAAGCAAAAAGACGACCATGCCATCCCGACGGCTGATCCGCACTCGACCGAAGTTGCAGTGATCGCCGCCGGAATGTTCGCCGTTCTCGGCCAGGCCGCAACCGGAGCAGGCGAGCGCCCAGTCCTCAGCGGAACGGCTAACCAGCAGAGCACTTCATCGAACTGGAAGAGCGCCGCCTATCGAGAGGGATTGCGATGAAAGATTTCTGGTTCCCGATTCCTGAGCCCTGTCTTTCATGACCTACGAAGTCGCTATCGACGGCAAGAGCTACCGGCTCGATTTAGATCAGGTCGAAGGCCGATGGCGGTGCCAGCTTGACGGCCGTGAGATCGAAGTCGATGCCGTGCTGGCACGTCCCAATGTGCTTTCGCTGCGAATCGGAAATAAGGCCTACGAAGTGAAGTGCGAGCGCGTGGGGAGCGATCTGCATATTTGGGTCGGCAGTGTTCGATACGCCGCTGAGGTCCGGGATCCCCGCTCGCTGCGCGGTCGGGTTCGCGCGATCGACGAGCATGGCCCGAAGAAGCTCACCGCCCCCATGCCCGGCAAAGTGGTTCGCATTCTAGTAAGCCAGGGAGCGGAGATCGAGGCTGGAGCTGGCGTGCTCGTCGTCGAAGCGATGAAGATGCAGAACGAAGTGAAATCGCCGAAGAAGGGTAAGGTGCAAAAGATCTTGGTGAATGAAGGCGCCGCAGTCAACGCCGGAGACGTACTGGCGATTGTCGAATAGATCGCTACCCGATCGACGCCCCGCTATTTCTCGATTCCGTTGTTATCCAGCACCTTCTTCGCGTAGTAATTTTCTACCTTGGCGCTGTCACGCAGCACTTCGTAATACGCGGACTTGAGCAGTTGCTCGCGGCGGTCCCGAAGCTGTGAACGAATCGCCTGTTGCACTCGGGGGTCGGATAGCTCCCGCTGCCCGGCAGGTTCCTTCGCCACCAGTTTGATGATGCGGAACATCTCTTGCCGCGTCGACGGATCCACAACCGTAACGATCGGGCTGTACTGTCCGGGCTTCAACTTCATCACGGTGTCTCGCGTGGCCGGATCGGTTCCCTTCAGGCCGGACTCCATCACCGTTCCCAGATCGCCGCCGTTACCGGAGGTTTGCGGATCTTCTGAGTATTTCATCGCGAGCGTGGCGAAATCATCGCCGCTGTCGAGGCGGTTCGAAATCATCTGGATTTTCTTGCGGGCGTCGCCCTCGTTCTGGGCCTTGTCGTTCTGATTGTGGGCCTGTGGATTCGGCGCAGAAGTCACGATGATCTGAGCCAGGTGATACGTCGGTTCGATCAGGTTGAACTCGCCCTTATGGGCGTTGTAGTAATCCGTGATGTCCTGGTCGGTCACATTGATCTTGGATACAACTTCTTTGTTCAGGACCTTCTCCACGGTGATGGATCGCCGTATGTCGCGTTTGAAATCGGCGACCGTAATCTTCTGGCTTTGAAGGCGCTTGTCGAATTCTTCCTGGGTGAAGGGCGCCTTGATCTCGTTAAACTTCCGGTCGACTTCTTCGTCGGTCGCCAGGAGTCCAAGCTTTTCGGCGCGGCGCATCACGATCTCATCCTCTACCATTTGGTGAAGGATGTTCAGGCGTAACAGAGTCGCCTGTTCACCGGTGGGAGGTTGTTGCGCCGAAGCGACATTGTTGTCGTAGTACTTATCCACGTCAGATCGGAAGATCTTGCGGCCGTCCACAGTGGCCATGACATCGCCACCCGGTTGCGAATTGCAGGCCAAGGCAGAGAGCAAGAAGACAGCCACGAGCCCGGAGCTTGCCCGGGCACCGAAAGAGTTTTTCAAGGACGTTCTCCAGTTACTGACTACCAACACAAATGAAATCTAGCTGAGGGACAAACAGCCGGCGCCCGTTTACTTGGATGCCGGTTTGGCTGCTGGCGTCGGAGCCTGAGCTGGCGAGGCATGTTCCGGCACAGGCTGTCCTGCGTCTTTCAGAGCCGCGTCCAGCGCCGCGCGCAACTCAGCGACAGGAACTGCGCCATCAATTTTCTGGCCGTTGATGAACAGAGTGGGAGTCGCATTGACTCCGAGTCCGTCGGCCTCTTTCATCGATGCTTTGATCGCATCGTCGTTCTGTGCTTTCACGCAGGCTTGCAGCTTGGTCACGTCCAGATTATGTTTCTGCGCTTGCAGCATCGCCATCTTATCGATGGTGTCAAAACGGTCAGCAGGCACTTTCTGGGAGTCGACCTCGTTCTTGTTGGCGTGAATGTAGTCCGCGAAATCCCAGTAAGCGTCGCTGTTTTGCTGCGCAAGACAGTTCGCATCCACGGCGGCATGGATTGCCCACGGATGAAAATCCAGAGGGTAATCCTTGTAGATAAAAGTGACGCGATCCCCATATTCCTTGAAGAGTTCCGGAAACAGAGTCTGGTGCATGCGCGCGCAATAGGGACACTCGAAGTCGTCGTAATCCACCACGACAACCTTGGAGGACTTCGCACCGCGCGTAGGCCGTCCGTTGACGTCGATCTTGCCCATCAAGTCGGCGTACGGGTCCTTCGTCAGGTCAAACTTGGTGACACGCAGAAGAGTCTTGCGATCCGTGGAAATGAGGAACTTGTAGTCTTTCTGCTTGCCCTCGCCGCCGTCAATGTTGACGGCAACGGTATCGTAGCCCGGCATATCGCTGGAGGGGGTAATGGCTCCGACGGTTATTTTGACCTCGGGCGGAATCGAGTAGAACGAGCGCATCTGGTGCTCGATTTTGCGAGACACGTCAGAGGGCGCGGACTGGGCCACGCAGCCCAGGCAAACTAGAAGGAGAATGAACAGGGAACGTCGAATTAAGGTCACCAAGAACCGCCTCAGCATCACTGGTTACCCTTTGATTATCTCACAGCGTGTGCGCGCTGGCCCGTAAGTAGCAGCGATTGCAGTGTCTTCAGCCTGTGCGCCGAAGCTGCTCGGCGGGCAACAAGGTATTCATCGACCCCGAACGAAATCCCTCCAAGTCGAGGGTGACAAACTTAAATCCGAGCGCTTTAAAGATGGCCGTAAATTCGCCAGCCATGGCGGGGGTGAGCGCGAGCGGCAGTTCGTCTCGGGCAATTTCGATGCGGACGATGTCCCCGTGATGGCGAACCCGGAACTGGCGGAATCCGAGGGAGCGGATGGCGTCTTCTCCGCGCTCGACGGCTTCGAGGGCTTCGCGGGTCACCGGCCGTCCGTATTCGATGCGCGACGAGAGACATGCCGAGGCGGGCTTGTCCCAGATTCGGAGCCCTGCTTCGTGGGCCAGTTCGCGGATGTCCTGTTTGGTCAGCCCGGCATCCCGCAGCGGCGCAGCGACATGATGCAGTTTGGCGGCTTGCTGGCCCGGACGAAACTCGCCCTGATCGTCCAGATTCATGCCATATGCAATCGCGTCGAAACCGCGGGCGGCGCGAAGTGCTTCCATTACTTCGAAGAGTTCATCCTTACATTGAAAGCAGCGCTGGCCATCGTTGCGTGCGTACTCGGGGCGATCAAGTTCGGACGTGGTAATCACTTCGACCGGAATATGTTGTTCGTTGGCGAAAGCGAGCGCATCCGTCAGATGGGTGCGCGCCAGACTGGGAGAGTCGGCAATCACCGCCAGCATCTGGTCCCCAAGAGCGTGGTGGGCCGCCCATGCCAGATAAGCAGAATCAACGCCGCCGGAATACGCCACCAGCAGGCGGCCCAACCGGCGGAGCCCCGTCTCCAGCTGAGCACGCTTTTCCACGACGGCTTGTCCCGAGAACTGCATGGCCACTATGGTATCAGCCTCCAGCTCAGATGCCAGATCAGTAGAGCCGTTCCTGCTTCTTCAAGTTTCCGAACGAACCGATGTTAGCCAGGCTGAAGGTGAAGCGAAATAGATTCTCGTTGCGGACGTTGGCGATCGCATATCGCCGGTATTCGAGGGTCATGCCGCAGCAGTCCCAATTGTAGGTGGTCTGGGCGGTGGCGAATTGCAGTTGCCTGGTTTCGGCGTCGAAGCCGAAGCTCGTGGCAGCACTCAGTCCCCGCCGGGTGAGGCCGCCATATCCGAGGGCTACGCGGAACTGGTTGAATTTACAGGTGACCTGATTGGAGTCGACTGCCGGCCCGCAAGTGCCTTCGCCGACCGTGGGCGTGCTCGTGCTGGTCTGGGGAATCTGGAGAAACGCATCGCCTCCACCCAAAGTGAATGGCCCCACGTTGTAGTTGAGCAGGACCGTGCTGGCGTTGACGCGGCCCAGCTGAAAGTCGTAGTCGGCGTCCCATTCGGTGTCGGTGCGGCTGCCGGTCGCGATCCGCAGGCGTGACACCAGCGGCGACAAATGCCGCGGCTGGGTGATGAATGCGATCCCGGTTAGATCTTCGGTCGTGGAAAACACGTTGCGCTGCCCTGAGACCAACGCCCCGCCGAACGTTGGGTCGAGGAAGTATTTCTGCGCTACTTCCCAGGTCACGATTTCCCGCACCGCCGGCCCCGGGCTGCATGGTTGGCTTTCGAGGTTGCTGATGCGCTGCCACGGCACGATCTGCTCCGGCGCGGCCGCACCCACGGCGAGGCCAGTCATCGGCTTGTCGCAATCTTGAACCGAAGATTGCGCGTGTTTCGCGTACAGGCGCGTCACAAATCCATACTCGACCTCGTGGGTGTCGCTCAAGATGTCCCGCTCGTCGAAGTGAAGCACGTTGGCAAAATCATCCACTCCGGTGACATAGCGATATACGATTCGCGGCTCGATGACATGCTTCCACTTCCTTCCCAGGAAGTTGCCGTCGAAGATTTTTTCCAAAGCAGGCGGCCGCACTTCGACGGAAGTTTCCAGGGCCTGGCGGTTTGTAGGATTATTCGACGCAAGTCCATTGACGAAGCGCTCCGTGTAGAAGGTCTCGTGCAGGTCCAACGCCGGTCGCAAAGACCATCCGTGAAATTGCAGCGGCAGTGAAATCTCAGGACTGAAATCGAAGCGTCCCAGCAGGCTGCTGGTATGAAAGCCCGGCTCACTGCGGGATAGACCCGAAAGATCGGCGTCGAACGACCACTCGAAGCGAGAACGTCCCAGAGGACGATCTACGCTGGATGCGTCAACGCTGGGGGTGTGCAGGATGCGTATGGAGTCGAAGACAGGAGGATTGGAAAGAGTGTCGTCGGCGTTGATGGTCTGAAAGAAGTTCTGATAGCGCTCGACCATGCCGCCGAACGAAAATCCGTTGTACGCCTTCTGCAGAAAAAGTTGCGATTTTACTTCCGAGTTGACCGCCTGAGTAAATACGTCGTTGAAGGCCAGTCGGAAGAGGAACGAGCTCAAATAGTCG
The DNA here is from genome assembly GCA_963700225.1 of uncultured Acidobacteriota bacterium. Taxonomy (GTDB): domain Bacteria; phylum Acidobacteriota; class Terriglobia; order Terriglobales; family Acidobacteriaceae; genus Sulfotelmatobacter. Next base: position 388,626 of record CAVOWU010000002.1, on the reverse strand, counting down.
ATGTTCGAGACCGCTCGAAAGCCATAGAAGTTTCCTTCCGCGTTGAGGCGAACTTCCTGCCCACCTTCGCGTAGGAGCTGTGGCCCGAGGCTGGTCTCGGTTTCGATGCCGCGATCGATCACCCCGAAATAGTTCAGGTCGATGTAGGAGGTGTCACTGGGACGGGCGCGAAATTCCCCGCGCTGCGACCATCCCCGCTTTGAAAAATATTCGCCGCCGACCGTGGCGTCCATGCTCCGGTTGATGACCCAATAGAAAGCATCCCCGATCTCGTTGCCGTTCGTGGACGACCGGCCTCCCGTCGGAATCAGAAATCCCGAATGCCGCGCCTCGTGGGACACGGGATGAGTGGCGTAGGGAAAATAGAAAATCGGAAATCCGTGGAGCATGAAGTCGCTGTTATAAATCGTGGCATTGCCGCCCACATCGACAACCACTTTGCTCGCGTCAAATTTCCAATTGGGGTGGGGAAGTTCGCAGGTTGTGATGGTGCCGTCATGTACGAGATAGTGGTCGGAACTGGTTTTTTCGACAATCTTGCCGGTAAATGCGAAGGGAGCCGTCGAGGTGAGGATCGCCCGGCTGCCATTGAATCGCATTCCTGTGGTCGCGATTACGTCGTAGAAGCGGCCCGTCTCGGCGGTCAAGTTGTAGGTTCCGTGAGTCGCCTTGATGTGATCGTCGTTGGGGCCTCCGTCGAGGGTGAAATGGCCGGAGGCGGTTGCCTCGCCACTGTCGGAGTCGTAAGACGCTTCGTCCGACCGGAGGATGTAGGTGCGGTAGTGGATTTCCACGTCCTTATGCAGTTTGTAGACGTCGCCGATCTTCTCTTGCTCGACAGCACAGAGGATGGTTCCGTCCTTGAGTTGCGTCATGGCGCGGCCGGCGCAGATCTCGGTTGGGGCAGCGGTCGGTGGCCGCCCATCTTTTGCCACGGCTTGAAATAAATCTTCTGCGGAAGGGCCGGAATTCTGCGAAAGCAACTGGCTGGTTACTAGCGCCGACGCGAGAAGCTGATGACAAAGAAACAGCGCCGTGATAAGGAATTTAGTGCGAAGAGTCATCGGAAGAAAATCAACTGAAGACAGCCGTCCATCGAAGGCGTACCTGTCCTTTCGCGTTTCTTATCGCGGCATCGTGAAGTTAGCACGGCGCTGCCTGCGAGGAAAAGTGCCGACCAAGGCTAGGATTGCCGTACGTTGTCTTCCGGTTGTATGGTGAAGCTGGCTGGGTCGAGTCGCGGGATTGTTTTTCATGAATTGTGCGAAGTGCGGCGAAGTTTGCGGTTGTCCTATGGAGCCCCCTCCCACTGCATTGCCGGTACCAGATGCTGCTCCCGCGATCGACGCCGCGGGGCTGCAGCCCGACGTGGCAGCGGATGAGACGAATTCCGCGTGGCGGCACGAATTGTCCGCCCGTCTTACCCGCTATCGCGCGCGTCGCAAAGCGCCGCCGCCGCGCTACCCGTCGTTAAAGCTGCCTTTTGACGCCATCGGATCTCCCGCCAGAGCGACCGAGGCGGCGCCTGCCCCGATTTTCGAGACCGCTTCGAATCATGCCCTCGCGCTCGACGGGATGGTGCAAGAAGCTTCACTCGCTGAAGAAAATCCTGTGCCGCCCTCGCCGGAGGTTTCGACCGAGGTCCCGGCGGCACCGGTCCGCCGATCAGCCGGGCAAACGAGCGCGAAAATCATAGAATTCCCGAGATTTGCTTGGGGACCCCCTCCCCCCCACCCGATCAACTGGCCGAACCAGTCACCGACCGCCCGCGAATCCTGGAAGTTCCGGACGTGGAACCTCCCGCTCCAGCGCTGGGTGGAATCACGATCGAACCCGCGCAGGTGGCGGAAATCGAAAAGCGTCCCGGCATCGATATTCCTCTGCAAAGTGCGCCGTTGGGCCTGCGGTTCCTGGCCGCAGTGGTGGATGGCGTGATTATCGCGTCAGCCGGGGGGATATTCGGGTTCATCTTCTGGAAGGTCGCCGCAGTCCGCCCGCCGCAGATTCAAATGGCGGGGCTTGCCGCCGGCGTTCTGTTCTCATTCTGGGTTGCCTACAATTATCTGCTCATCGTATACGGCGCTTCGACTCCTGGATTGCGCTTGGCTAGGCTACAGCTGACGAAGTTCGACGGATCCTTGACGAGCCGGTCGCTGCGCCGGTGGCGAATTCTAGCTTCGTGTCTCTCCGCCGTTTCCCTCGGAATGGGTTTCGCCTGGGTCTTTCTCGATGAAGATGCCCTATGCTGGCACGACCGGATCACGCATACGTACCTGGCTCCCACCCGTGCCGGCAGCGTTCCGAAGGTCGGTGGATAAACTCGAGGCGTCCGCTATCAGAGAGTTCTTTCCACCGACTCCCCTGCCGCCCCTGTGCTATCTTCAATGCTTCACTTAGGACCGTAGTGTCTCTGCCCAAGCATGGCCACATCTGCTGAAGGAACAAAGCCGGCAGTAAAAGTCTTCGTCGCCACCACGGTGATGTTGACCTTCATCTCTTTCTGGCGTGCTTCTGCCATTGTTTTGTCCGACTTAGCCTCATCGGCGTACTACGCTGGCGGCGACGCGGAAAAGGTTATCGGCAAGAGCGCTCCCTGGTTCATCCTCGGTGTAATGCTGTTCAGCTATGCGGTTCGGGCGCTGTATATCGAGTCCAGCAGCATGTTTGTCCGTGGCGGCGTTTACCGCGTCGTGAAAGAGGCAATGGGCGGGACGCTCGCCAAGTTTTCGGTCTCGGCCTTGCTTTTCGACTATGTTCTGACCGGGCCGATCAGCGCCGTGTCCGCGGGACAGTATCTGGCGGGCTTCATCAAGGACATGGGAGTGTATTTCCATCGTCCGCTGAATTTTTCTGACGATCACTTCGCCGCCGGCCTCGCCGTCATCGTCGTGTTTTATTTCTGGTGGAAGAATACCCAGGGTATCCACGAATCCAGCCAGAAGGCAGTGCAGATCATGGTCATCACGACCGTGATGGTGGTGATCCTGATCCTGTGGTGCACGATCACGGTTCTGAGGACGCCGGTCCAACTGCCTCCCAGCCCGTTCAGCGCTGCTGGCGCAATCCCGATCAATAAAGATTCTCTCGGCTGGCTCCATACCACCTTTTTCGCACATATGACGTGGATCCTGCTTTTTGTCGGTTTCGGACATTCCGTGCTGGCGATGAGCGGCGAAGAAACGTTGGCCCAGGTCAACCGGGAGATTGAGCATCCCAAGCTAAAGAACCTGGAAAAGACCGGGCTCGTGATTTTCATTTACAGCCTGCTCTTTACCTCGCTGGTTTCGTTCTTCGCGGTGATGATCATCCCCGACAGCGTGCGTCCGGACTTCTTCGCCAACTTGATTGGCGGCATTGCGATGTATCTGGTCGGACCCACCAGCGTGAAGTTGCTCTTCCACGGCTTCGTCGTCCTGGTTGGTGTGCTGATTCTCGCAGGAGCCCAGAACACGTCGATCGTCGGCGCTAACGGCGTCCTGAATCGCGTCGCAGAAGACGGTGTGCTTACCAGTTGGTTCCAGAAGCCGCACAACCGTTACGGCACGAGCTACCGCATCATCAACCTCATCGTCGGATTGCAACTGCTCACGATCTTCCTCAGCCTCGGCAATGTGTACGTGCTGGCTGCGCTCTACGCTTTTGGAGTGATCTGGAGTTTCGCCATGAAGTCGCTGGCGGTGCTCGTGCTGCGATTCACCGAGCCTGGAAACCGGGAGTGGAAGGTCCCTGGCAACTTCCATATCGGAAAGACCGAGATTCCCGTCGGCCTGATGTTGATCTCCGCCGTATTGTTCATCACCGCCGTAGTTAATCTGTTCACGAAGTATCAGGCCACAATCGCCGGACTTATCTTTAGCGGCGTTTTTTTCACCATCTTCACCGCGTCTGAGAAACACGTTCAGAGAGAGCGGCACGGCAAGCCGGAACAACTCGACCAGTTCCGCGTCTACGGCAATCAGGAACTGGGTAGCGGAGCGATGGGGGTTCGGCCCGGCAACATCCTTGTCGCAGTGCGCGATCCCAGGAATCTGTACTACCTCCGGCACATCCTGAGCCATACCAACACGACCAAGCAGGATGTCGTCGTGATGAGCGCCCGCCTTTATCACCGCGAGCACACCTTCAGCGGGAGCACGGTTTTTGATGCGACCCAGGTATTCGACCATTACGAGCAGGAGCTCTTTACCGCCGCTGTCGCGGTTGCGGAAAAAGAGGGCAAGCCGATCTCGCTTTTAGTTGTGCCGGCTACCGACGTCTTCGAAGCCATCATGGTAACTGCGCAACGGCTCGATTCCAGTCGTGTTATCTGCGGACTCTCCAACAAGCTTACAGCCGACGAGCAGGCGAAGTTGACTGGCGACGCATGGGAGCGTCTGCCTGAGCCGCGCCCGCGTTTGACCTTGGAAGTCTGCGCGCCGGATAACACAATCCGCGAATACTCCCTCGGCCCGCATACGCCGCGCATGCGCCCGCAAGACGTCGAACTCATGCACAAGTTGTGGCTTGAAATTACGGCGGATCCAAAGTACGCAGGCACGCACCACTACCACGTCGTCGCCCTGGCTCTGGAGGAATTGCAGCGCGAGTTGACCACGGAGCAGCGTGCGCAGCTTCTGCAAAAATTGCAGGACGAAGTGAATCGCCCAAACCAGCCAACCAGCAGTGAAGCGGATTGAGTGAGGAATTCTTATGGCTCGTATCCCAGGTGCTCCCGGCAACCAGGGCGGACCTTTCCGCCGCTTGTTTGTGGGATTGGTTTACGCTCTGACGCGCCGCAGGCTTGGCCGTGTGATCATGCCAGTCCAGGTCACCGCTCACCACCCGAAGATTCTTTGGGGATATGGCCAGATGGAGCAGACGCAGGCTGGGAGCAAACTCATCGATCACAAGCTGAAAGGTCTTGCGGAGCTACGTGTGGCCACGCTGGTCGGATGTCCTTTTTGAATTGATATCGGTTCTGCCGTCGGCAGAAAGATCGGTATCAGCAGCGAACAGATCGCCAACCTTCCCAACTATCGCACCGATCTTAATTTCTCGACACTGGATCGGCTCGTCCTGGAATATGCGGACGCGATGACGCGAACTCCAGTTGAGGTTTCCGACGCGCTCTTCTCGCGCCTTAGGGAGAGGTTCAACGAAGCCGAACTAGTCGAACTCACTTCCGCAATTGCGTGGGAAAACTACCGAGCCCGCTTCGACCATGCCTTCGGAATCGAGGGAGAAAACTTCGCTGAAGGTGCGGTCTGCGCGTTGCCGGTCCGCCAAGGACAATAACGCCGGCATCTCGTCGGCGGTCGCGCAGGCATCCTGCCCGCGCCGCAATCACCTCTCATCCTGGAATGCAATTGAGAAAGGCCCGGGGGCGAACTTGCCCGGGCCTTTAATCGAGACTGCCAAGTCGCACCTCGATGCTGGCTCTCCTTAGCCGCGAATTTCTTTCCTACAGCAATTCTTCGCGGTCCTCTTCTCTGACGAACAGCAGCCTTTCTCACATTTATTCCCGCAATCTTTGCCGCAACCCATCGACGCAGTCTTGTCTTTCTCGCAATTGTCTTTGCAGCATGATACTGCGATCTTGTCGCCTTTCATGGAGGACTTCGCGTCCTTGCCGCCGCAGCAAGAGCTCATGTCCTTGGCACTGGTTTCGTCTTCGTCATGACGCATGCAGTTCGCGTGCGAATCCTTGCCATCGGCCGAAGCCATCTTGTCGCAGCAGGCGCACTTGCTTTTTTCTGCCGGGGCGGCGTTCTGCGGCGGATCGGCAGGTGCAGTTTGAGTCGTGGTTTGCGCCCATGAGGCAACCGTCAGGGCGAGGATCAGGACGAGGATTTTGTGTTTCATGATTTTCACCGTGTTCCTGATGGTCAGATTGGCAGGAGGAGAACTGGCGCGATGTGATCTAAATCACACAGAAAAGTGAGCACGCGCTCTAGGGTTCGAGGAGGTTCTCCAGTGATGCACGCAAACTAACAAAACGGAAGGAATATCCACTCGCCGTTAATTGGCGCGGTTCGACGCGCTGGCTCCCCAGCAGAACAGTTTCTCCCATTTCTCCGAATAGTAACTTCACGACTAAGGCGGGCATAGGAAAAATTGCAGGACGCGATAACACGCTCGCGAAAGTCTTGGTAAATTCAGCATTCGTCACCGGTTGAGGCGAGACCATGTTGACCGGTCCCCGCAAAGAGTCATCTTTCAAGATGTGATGGATCGCGCCGGTCATGTCCTGCACATCGATCCAACTCATCCACTGGCGGCCGCTCCCGATCCTGCCTCCAACTCCCAGCTTGAAGGGCGGGAGCATTTTCTCCAACGCGCCGCCTTTGCGGCTGAGCACGACGCCGGTGCGAATCTGAACGGTTCGTATGCCCGCGTCCGACGCCACCTGCGTCGCCGCTTCCCATTCACGGCATACATCGGGAAGAAATCCCTGGCCGGGAGCGCTTCGCTCCGTCAGAATTTCATCGCCACGGCTGCCATAAAATCCGATCGCGGAACTGCAAATGAAAATCTTTGGCTTGTTTCTTGTTCGAGCCAAGGACTGTGCCAGGTGAGACGTTCCCGAGACCCGACTATCGCGGATCTTCGCTTTTTTCTCGGCACTCCAGCGTCCGACAATACTTTCGCCTGCAAGATGAATGACCGCGTCAAAACCGGAGACGGCATCGGGAGGAATCGCTTCGGCAGGATTCCAGGGAATGCTCTCTTCGTCTTGAGGTATGCGCTTCGGGCCACCGCGGCTGAGTCGCGCGATCTGCGTTCCGGCAGCTTTCAGAGTCGGAAGCAGGGCGGCACCAATCGGTCCGGACGCTCCGCTGACCAGAACGCGAGCCCTGCGCAACTCAACCATAGCGCCATCACTCTAGCAGACGTGGCAGCGATGCGAGATGCTTCAGGAAAAAAGAAATGGCCAGATTGACTGACTGGAAAATTTGCTTCGATTTTTTGAAGCCGTCAACCGAAGATCGCGCATTATTCAGGAATGACGCACGATTGCCGATCCGCCCCTGGCAGGCGTTTCACGGCGCCAACAGGCTATAATCAATGCAGGCCCCGTATCCCCACCTTGCCGTCCCTGACATTTTTCGGGCTGTTCGAGGGCTATAATCCTGCATGGCGACGTTGCGCCAACAGATCGCGACCACTGCCCTCACGCTGACCAAGTTCCGCGATCTGATGAAGCGGATGCAAGAGAACCGTCCGCAAGACGATCTCACCATCGTCAAGAAAGCCTACGACTACTCCCTGAAGCATCACGAAGGTCAGTCGCGCGCCTCCGGCGAACCTTACCTCGTTCATCCGCTGGAAGTTGCGTTGGTCTTGGCCGAAATGAAAATGGACCCGGTTGCGGTCGCGGCCGGCCTGCTGCATGACTCGGTCGAAGACACATCGGTCACCATCATCGATATTCAGAAGGAATTTGGCGAGCAGGTCGCCCACATTGTCGAAGGCGTCACCAAGATCAGCAAGATTGACTTTGCTACCCGCGAGGAACAGCAGGCGGAGAACTTGCGCAAGATGATGCTGGCCATGGTCGACGACATCCGCGTCGTTCTGATTAAACTGGCCGATCGCTTGCACAATATGCGCACGCTCGAGCACCTGCAGCCCGAGCGCCAGCGCAAGATTGCCGAAGAGACTCTCGAAATTTACGCTCCAATCGCACATCGCTTGGGGATGGGCAAGATTCGGGGCGAGCTCGAAGACCTCGGCTTCCGCTTCCTCGATCCGGCGGGCTACGAGCAGGTCGAAAAGTCAGTCAACGCGCGCCGCAAGCAAGGCGAAGCTTTCCTCGCCAAAATGCAGGGGATCATCACCGACAAGCTGAAAGAAGCCGGCATCCAGGCTCGCGTCGAAAGCCGCATCAAACGCGTATACAGCATTCACAAGAAGCTGCAAAAGCAGCGCATTTCGGTGGAACAGGTCTACGATCTGTGCGCCATGCGCGTCATCACCCGTTCTCTGCAGGACTGCTATGCCGTGCTCGGAATCATTCACAACTTGTGGCGCCCGGTTCCTGGCCGAATCAAGGATTTCATCGCCATGCCGCGGCCGAATTTCTATCAGTCTCTGCATACGTCGGTGATTACGGAAGATGGCACGCCCTTCGAGATCCAGATTCGCACCGAAGAGATGCACAAGATGGCGGAAGAGGGAATCGCCGCCCACTGGAAGTACAAAGACGGCCCGGTTTCGGCGCAGGACGAACAGCGCCTTGCGTGGCTGCGGCAGGTGGTCGAGTGGCAGCGCGATGTCAGTGACCCCAACGAATTCCTCTCGACGCTCAAAGTCGATCTCTATCCTGAAGAGGTCTACACATTCACGCCGAAAGGCAAGGTGGTTGTACTGCCGCGCGATGCCACACCCATCGACTTCGCGTACACGATTCACACTGAGGTCGGGCACACGTGTGTCGGCGCCAAAGTCAACGGACGCATGGTTCCGCTGCGGCATAAACTGCATTCGGGAGACATCGTCGAGATTCTCACGCAGCCAGGGCACAAGCCCAGCCGCGATTGGCTTGGACTGGTCAAGTCGTCGCGTTCGCGCAACAAGATCAAGCACTGGCTCAATGTTCACCAGCGCGAGCGGGCGATCGAAATCGGGCGCAAGCTGATCGAAAAGGAAGCGCGTAAATACCGGATCGCGCTCAAAGAGATCAAAGACGAAGAATTATTGAAGGTGGCGACAGGCTACGGTCTCGGCAAGGCCGACGATCTTATGTCCGGCATCGGCTACGGGAAATATTCCGCGCGCCAAGTCCTGGCTCGATTGCTTCCCGCTGGCGCGACTCACTCCATTGCCGGTGACATCGAGTCCGAAGGCTTGACGTCGCAACCCGGCGGCATTGCTAGTGTCGTCCGCCGCGTCTTTGGAGATCACAACGCGATCACTGTCCGCGGCCAGGGAGACATGCTGGTCTATCGGGCCCGCTGTTGTAATCCCATTCGCGGTGAAAGCATTGTCGGCTACATCACGCGCGGGAAGGGGGTGGCTGTACACTCCGTGCAATGTCCGAACGTGACGAATTTGCTGTATGAACCAGAGCGGAAGATCGATGTCGAATGGGCGCGCGATGAGAGCACGCCGACAGCGTATCCCGTGAAGCTGACTGTCTTCTGCGACGACCGCTTTGGCATGCTGAAAAGCATTACGGGCGTGATCGGCGATGCCAAGAGCAACATCCGTAATATCGGGGCGCATACGGCGAACAGTCAGGCGAGCGTCGAGGTCGTGTTGGATATCTCGGACTTGAAACATCTCGAGCTGATCATCGCAGGACTGCGGAAGATTCCGGGCGTGCACGAAGTGCAGAGACTGCAAAAAATCTAAAAGCAGTCGTCGCTGAGCGGTTGTCGATGATTCCCTGTGATAACCTGTGCCGGCTGTGGTGTAGTCTTTTCTGAGAACTGAGAAGCGAGAAACTGCTTTTATGCGTGAAGTCATTTCCACTAAGAATGCCCCCCAAGCCATCGGCCCCTACTCCCAAGCCATCAAAGCCAACGGATTCGTCTTCGTCTCCGGCCAGGTCCCGATCGATCCTGCGACGCAACAGATCATTGCAGGAGATGTGACGGCGCAGACCGACCGCATTCTCCGCAATCTGACACAGATTCTGGAAGCCGCCGGAAGCAGCCTCGCAAAGGTTGTCCGCTCGGGAGTGTTTCTGAAGAACATGAACGACTTCGCCGCGATGAACGAAGCTTACGGAAAGTACTTCACAACAGCTCCACCGGCGCGCACAACGGTCGAGGTAGCCCGCCTACCCAAAGATGTTTTGGTTGAAATCGATGTCATTGCGCTGGAATAAATTCGTCTGATTTCGTGCGAACGGAGAGTTCCATGAAGAACGGAATCGTTGTCGCAATCGTTGTTCTGATAGCCTCAACCGTATTGGCACAAACGGCCACGCACAAAGCTCCGGTCGTCCCCAACACCAATGCTCCCACCAAAGTGACGGGCGACGGCGTCAAGACTGACTCCGGCCTGCAATATTGGGATATTCGAGTTGGCACCGGGGAGGTCGCCAAAGACGGCGATCACGTCAAAGTCCACTACACCGGCTGGCTTACGAACGGAAAGAAATTCGATAGCTCGGTCGACGCTCACCAGCCCTTTGATTTCACGATCGGCAAGGGCGATGTCATCAAAGGATGGGAAGAAGGCGTCACCGGAATGAAAGTCGGCGGCAAGCGTCAGCTGCGGATTCCGCCACAGCTCGCATACGGCGAACAAGGCTATTCCGGACTTATTCCAGCGAACGCGACCTTGATCTTCGACATACGGCTGCTCGCCATCCTGCCGGCGGCCAAGTAGTAATCAATCGCCGACCATGCACGTTGTTCCGCACTGCAGGAACCTTTCTTCAGTAATTTGACTGCGCTCGAAATGAGCCTATAATCCAGCTGTTTTCTGAAGACTTCATCCGTCCCAGATGAACGTTCGATCATCCTGAAGAGTTGGAGACTAGTTTCATGCTACCCGCCAATGGGCTGAAGTGGCTCTCCGTAATGTTGGCCGCGTGTGCAAGTGTTTTGGGTGCGACCGCTGAGACACCAAGCGAACTTCGGAGCAAGCTCGAAACTGTGCAGCAGGGTCCGCGTGCTCTACATCAAGAGTTTGAAGTAATGCGGCATGTCAGAGCTGGATATGTCGATCAAGTATCCCGATTCCAAATCAACATCGATTTTTCTCAAGGCAAGTGGCGCGAACAACCGGTGGGTGGAGAGGGTGAACGGATACGCCTCTTCGATGGCAGCGATTTGTTTGTATTCGAGCCTGGTGGCACGGACTACGCTCGTCCCAAGCAGACAATCGACAAAGACAAACCCCTGCCCGATCCCTACGACACCAAACTCGACTGGAACAAGGTGAAGGAGGTGCAACAGTTGCCATGCGGGTTTTCTGGCAGGGACCACACATGCGTCATCATCGAGGCGCCGATCAAACCGTGGGTGCGTCCCAATGGGCCGGGATCGGTAATCAAGATGACGGGCGGAGTGATCCGTGTAATGGCCGACATGGAAACCGGAATCTGGCTGCGCGCCCACATTTCAGCCTCGGTTGAGGGCGATATGGGTGGGAATCAATGGGAGGTGAATTACAACATCAAGCAGATGAGTTATGGTGCTTCTCCTGATATCGCTCTATTTCGATTGCCCGAGGGATTGCACGAGGTCAACGAACTGAGTCGATGGAATGAAGACCGCTTCAAGAAAGAGCTGGCGGGCAAACCGGCGCCGGGCCTGCAAGCCACCGACCTTCATGGCGGCCCAGTTTCGCTCGCGGAATTAAAAGGTAAAACCGTGCTGCTTGATTTTTGGACAACTTGGTGCCCACCCTGCCAGTCGGATGCTTCTTCGATTGAAAAGCTAAACCAGAAATACGGAAGCAAGAACCTGGCAATCATCGGCGTTTCCGTGGACGAGGACCGCGCCACTGTCGAGAACTACTTGAAGAAGCACCCTCACAGTTACCCAGTTGTCTTGTCGACTGAAAACCGCTTGCCGCCTCCCTATCAGATCGGGGTATTTCCCACATACCTGATCATCAGCCCAGAGGGCACACTGGTGACCGCGGAACAAGGGGACAAAGGTTTCGCGAAATTACTGAGAGATCTCGAAAAGGCCGGGATGAACGCCGAGTGAGTTTTGAGCTGCCGAACGCGCACGCAACCTTGAGCGCGTGAGGCTGGTGCTCATACGTCCTCGGAAAGATGAGGTTTTCGCGGCGAAATTAGCAGCGCGCGGTGAAAAAGCGGTTAAGCTTTGACGACTTTGCCGCTGCGCAGGCAGGACGTGCAAACGCGAATGCGCTTTCCCTGTCCGGCGACCTTGGCGTGTACCGGACGCAAGTTGATGTTCCAGCGCCGCTTGGTGACGTTGTGGGCGTGGCTGATGCGGTTTCCCGCTTGCGGCTTCTTGCCGCAGATATCACATTGTTGTGCCATGACTGCTGCTCCCGAAAGGTTCAGATCTTGTAGGGCAAACCTAGATTTTACAGGAACTTGCTCGAATTCGGCAATGCCGGCTCCCGCGATCCCCCAAAACACTCGCAGGTTTCGCGCCTTACGCCCGCGGTGCCCTATGCGATACTAATTCCATGCAGTCCCCGCTCCAATCCCCCTCCGCGTCGACCGATCCCAAGTCTGTAAAGGTGAATCTCACCTCGGGAACTGGCGTCGACATCGAGTGGAATGACGGCCACCTCTCGCATTACAACTTCTCCTACTTGCGCGACGCCTGTCCCTGCGCCATGTGCGAGGATGAGCGTGGAAAATCCGGGCGGCGTCCTGGAGACCCTTCCACCGCCGCACCCGGGGCCTTGTTGATTTTCAAGCCGCACGCCAAGCCGCTCTCCGCCGAAGGCGTGGGAAAGTACGCCATCAAGTTCTCATGGAACGATAATCACGATCTCGGCATTTATTCCTGGAAGTTCCTGCGCGAAGTCTGTCCCTGTGAGGAGTGCAAGGCATCCCGGGCAACCAGTTAGCCTGCTCGTATATCGTAAATAGATGGCTGGGGTCGCTAGGAAGGATAGTAAAAGCCAAGACAGGGTATGGCTTCTGGATACTTGAACATCGGCGCGAAAGCTGGATAATTCAGTCACTCGATGACTTCGACGAAGCCAATGTCGGCCGTACCGTCGATCGTGAACGACTTGTTAGCCGAACTCCATGCTAGGGGCGGCTGCGAGAAGATCGGACTGTCACGCGAAACACTGGCGGCTATCCTCTGCGAAATCGGCGCTAAGCAAGCGTCGTCGTCCGCATCCGAGAGCGAACTTCGCACCTTCTTCTTGAACTTGCGGATCGATGAACTTGCCCTAGCCCGGGCTTGCGCCGCCGGCAGCAATTCCGCATGGGAAGTCTTCATGACGCGGTATCGAGAGAAGCTCTATCTCTCTGCGCTGCGTATTGCCCGCGAGGACTCCGCCGCCCGCGACCTCGCCGACACGCTCTATGCCGATCTGTACGGGACCACCACCCGCGAGGGCCGACGGGTTTCCAAACTGGCCTCGTACACCGGCCGCGGATCGCTCGAAGGATGGCTTCGAACCGTGCTCTCGCAGGAGTACGTCAATCGCTATCGCCGCACGAAGCGGCTCGTAAGTCTCGACGAAGAATCTGAGGAAGGCGTGCAGTTTCGGGCGCCAGATCCTGCGCCCGTCGCCCCTACCGACAGCCGTCTGGCCCAGGCCACAGACGAAGCATTGGCCTATCTTTCCGGCGAAGACCGCACGATTCTAAGCGCGTATTATCTGGACGGCCGCACTTTGGCTGAGATCGCCCGCATGCTGGGAGTCCACGAATCGACCATTAGCCGCAAGCTCGACAAACTGGCCAGATCATTGCGGAAGCAGATTGTGGCAGCCCTGGGTCGCCGGGGCATGTCCCGTCGCCAGGCCGAGGAGGCTTTGGAAGTAGATGTCCGCGACCTGCAGGTCGATATTCGCCGCAGTCTTGCGCAAGAATTGCCTCCGGCCGCGTTCTCTAAGAAGACGGTGGAGGCCAGAGTCCGGGAGGGCGAAAGCTAAGCGAAGTAGTGTGTGGAACCAGGCAGTCAGAACCTGATATTACCCAAGAAGCCTGGGGCTAGGGACAAGAAGCTGAATATGCAAGACGTTCCCAAAATCGTGAGTGAGCGCCTGAAGGCGGCAACGCCCGCTGTCAATCATCCCGATGCGGATGCGCTGACGGCCTTCTCCGAGCGCTCGTTGCCTGAACTCGAACGCGATATCGTGCTCGAACACCTGGCTCGCTGCGGCGAGTGCCGCGAGGTGGTCGCGCTGGCCTTGCCCGCGATGGAACAAGTTGACGCTCCTATCCTTCCGGCACCTGGTGGATGGCTCGCATGGCCTGTCCTTCGCTGGGGATTCGTGTCTGCCGGAATCATCCTCGTTGCTTCATTAGGCATCGTGCTCTACCAGCGGCAAACTCGTCACGCAACAATGGCGTATCGGACGGCTGCACCTACGATGACGGCCACCGTGCCTCAGGGTGGGGCAACTCCGGCGGCCCCTGCGGCCGACTCTTCGGAGCGGGATAAGATCGAGTCTCCTACTAACCGCCGTTTGAGCGGCGCGGGTGAGGGGAAGGTCGAAGACAAGAAGGTCGCAGAAAAAGAGATCGCGAATCCTGCCATGTCTCTCGCTCCATCCGACGAGCCGGTTTCCGCTCCGGCTCCCCAAGCCGGAGGCGTTGTTGCCGGAGACGTCATTCGTCGGCAGCTCGCCCACGGCCCTAGATTGGCGAATCAACAAGCGCAGCAGAATGCATACGCATTCCAGAATCAGACACAACCCACGGCAGCGCCACTTTCCAGCAAGCAGCAGCTGGGCGGCACAGCTGGGCCAAACGCGAGGGCGGCTGCGCCTGTCTCTCAGAGCGTAGAGGTTTCCGGTCAGGCCGCAGCACTCGATTCGACTTCACAAGCTCAAGATGCGATGGTGCTCCGCGGCGAATCGATTCCTCTGCAGCCTTCGCCGGGCGGTTCTGGCGGAGTCGTTGTCAACCGCGCGAAGGAGCCCGGAACTGTCGTCGTGGGCAGTGTCGAAGTTCCTGGCGGCTCCATGTCTTCGCAGTCAGCCGGCAGTGCGTTTGGGGGCCCGGTGTCTATTCCCAGCGCCCGCTGGAACATTAACTCCGCCGGGGCCCTGCAGCGCTCGCTCGATCAAGGCAACACTTGGCAGGACGTGAACGTGAACGCTCCGTCGGCGGCTACGACTGGGATGAGCTACGCTGTTGCCAAGTCTTCTCCGGCGAAAGCGAAAGACTCTTTGACTCCTCTCAAGCGAGAAGCCATTGCTCCTACCTTCAGGGCAGTTGCGGCCAACGGCGCGGATGTGTGGGCGGGGGGATCCGGTGGAATGCTCTATCACTCCAGCGACTCCGGAGCCACTTGGACACGCATCATCCCGTCATCCTACGGCGCCACGCTCACGGGAGATATCGTCGCTCTGGAATTCCCCGATTCCATCCATGGCAAGATCTCCACGTCGACTCCCGAGGTGTGGATCACCACCGATGCCGGTCTGACATGGCAAAAACAATAGGGGCTTCATTTAGTGTTTAGCTTTGCGCTAATTCAGTATTACCAAAGTGACGTTTACAGAAAAGGGGTCGAACTCTAGTATCGCTCCTGTGGTTTGGCAGTTCTGGGGGAGGGCTGCCGAGGCGTCCACGACTGAATAAGTCGGGGCGCTTTTTCTATTTGGAAAGCGTGCCTAAGGGGCCGTCTCACACGCCCGCCGGAGGGTTCAGCCGCAGCACCATGTATTGCTCGTCGATATACTGACCTCCGACCAGCAAGGCCCGTGGTTCAGTGCCAAACAATTCAAAGCCGAGCGAGCGATAAAGACCGGCAGCCGACTCCTGCGTGGCCGCTACCGATATCAATACCATTTCAATTCCTCCAAGCGTGGCGCCGCGATCCAATAGCATCTGTAGCATCTTGCGTCCGACTCCTCGTCCACGTCTTCCCGGCGTGACGTAAACGCCCCAGATGCGTCCCTTGTGCCGCGTCTTCAGACCTTTTTCGCGAACGAAACCAGCCATCCCCGCCAGACGGTCTGCATCGAACGCACCCGCCACGAATGAATCTGTTGTTCCATCGCCCAGCCGAGACTCTACATCCCGCACGCTAAGCGAACGATGATCCTCCGCCGATGAACTGAAGGCCTCGGGATCGCCCTCGAGTGCTTCGAGTCGAAGCCTCCACCATTCGCCGGCATCTTGCGCACTAAGAAAACGGAATTCCATCCTGTTCGCTCGCTATTGAGATCCCCGACAAGAAGCGCAGTACCCGCCGATCTCCAAACGTGAAACCAGAATACGGAAGCGGCAATCCTTTTCCACCTGCTGCTTGAGTTTCTCAAAGCTGTCGCTCAAGAACTCAGTGATCTTTCCGCACCGCAAGCACGCCATGTGAATGTGATCGCGCTCGAGCTTGCGTTCGTAGTAGTGTCCCTCGCCGTTGATGTGCATGAGGTCGAGTTCGTCGATCAGCCCCTGCCGTTTCAGCAAGCGCAACGTGCGATAGACAGTACTGCGGTCCACGCTGGGATCGATCTTCTGCGCCTTGCGCAAAATCTGTGCGGCATCAAGATGTTTCGTCGCGGTCTCGATCACGCTCAGAATCGCGCGTCGCTGCCCGGTCATTCGGATACCACGCTCGGCGAAGTGAGCCTGGAGGCGGCCCGGCATTTCGGTCTGGGGAAGAGGCATCCTAAGTTCTCCATCGTCGCAACTGGTTGCAATCGGGCTGCGACGGTTTCTTCGTCTGGGGCTTGACGCCACCAAGTGCCTCAGCAGTACTATCAATATATCCTAGATGCGACTGAGTTGCAACTAGTACGAATAGTACGTCAAGAGAGCTAGGTTTTTCAATAGATTGCGACGCAGTCGCAAATCATACTGGAAAGGAAGTACATCCTCCGCTTGAACTCAATCTCACTTGCTCCCCTACTATCGGTCCCTCGACTCCTTCCTGATGTCCGGCAGTTGTTTTTCGTGGCCGTACTTTTCGTTGTTGCCCTTCTTCCCGGGGCCGCGCAGGAAAGTCCCTATATCGTCACCTACGATCATTACCTCGAAGAACCGGGCAGCCTCGAGGTCGAATATTTCTCTACATTCGGCACGCAACGCGGCGGCAACGACTTCCACGCATTCTGGGCCGAGTTCGAATATGGGGCCACCGCCTGGTGGACCACCGAGCTCTACTTCGACGGCCAGACGACCTTTAACGACAGCACCATCTTCACCGGCTTCCGTTGGGAGAACCGTTTCCGTCTTCTACAGCGCGAGCATTTCATCAATCCGGTTCTGTATATCGAATACGAACAGACCAGCGGGGCCGACAAGATCCTGAAAGAGGTCGAGGGCCACGATGTCGAAGCCGACTATGCGGACCCCAATGCGATCGCGCGTAAGGATCACGACCACGAGATCGAAACCAAGCTCCTGCTCTCCAAGACTTTCAATGGATGGAACATCGCCGAAAACACCATCGCCACCAAGAACGTCACGGGCGGAAACCCGTGGGAGTTCGGCTACGCGATCGGGGCCAGCCGTCCACTGGCGTTGAAGGCGTCGGCCCATCGCTGCAATTTCTGTCCTGAGAATTTCATTGCCGGAGTTGAGATGTACGGCGGACTCGGCGATCGCTATAGTTTTGGGTTGCACGAGACTTCTCACTACCTGGCGCCAGTCGTGGCCTGGAACCTGCCTTCTGACTGGACTCTGCGCATTTCTCCCGGTTTTGGCCTCAACGACAATAGCCATCGCTTTCTGCTGCGTTGGGGAGTTTCGCGTGAATTCTCCGGATTCGGCTCGGCGATCAGCCGGCTATTCGGAGGCCGCCAGTGAAAATGAAAACGACGAAGCTCCTGATTTCGATTCTCTTGACCGCATGGGCTGTCCTCGTTGCCATCTGCCCCGGTATGGCTGCAGCTCAAACCGATCGTCCCGAACGCTACAAATACAAGAACGATGCCTTGGTGTATGCCGAACTCGCGAAAGCGCCGAAGAAGGCTGTCGCTCGCCGAAATCCTCTGGAGTCCGATCCCGATGCCGTACTTGCAGGGGGAAAGCTCTTTGATCAGCACTGTGCGGAATGTCACGGAGATCTGGCGGATGGCAGCAAGAAAGGCCCCAGCCTACGCGCGGACCAGGTGCAGCAAGCAACTTCGGGTGCGTTATTTTGGCTGCTGACCAACGGGGTGGTTCGTCGCGGAATGCCGGTCTGGTCGAAACTGCCAGAACCACAACGATGGCAACTGGTCAGCTATATCAAGTCCCTCACCCAGGCCAAGCCATCGGCGGAGCAGATGCAAGGCCCGCCGAATTAGGACTGGTTCATGTATCTTCTTCAAGCGCAGGGGATTACGAGACACACCGTGGTAGCCGAGAGTCTGCCAGGCGGATTTACGTCCGAACGGACTCTTGCGACTTTCCTGCTCCCACCTGCATCGAATTGGAGTGCTAAGATAGAAAGTTCGGCTCCCTTACGGGAAGCACTTATACCGATCGCCCGGCAGCGCAGCCCGATGGAGCGTCCGCCGAAAGCGCGACGTTCACAACGAGGAGAAAGCAAATGGCAGGCAACGGAATCGTCGAAGTCACCGATGCAAACTTCGACCAGGATGTTTTGAAATCGGATAAGCCCGTGCTGGTCGATTTCTGGGCAACTTGGTGCGGCCCCTGCCGCGCCATCGCCCCGATCGTCGAAGAACTGGCGACCGAGTACCAGGGCAAGATCAAGATCGGCAAGATGGATGTTGACTCCAACAGCGCCACTCCCATGCGCTATAAGGTCACCGGCATCCCTACGCTGCTGGTTTTCAAGGGCGGACAGGTCGTCGAGCAATTGGTCGGCTACAAGCCCAAGGACGCGATCGCCCAGGCCCTGAACAAGCATATCGGGTAAAGCAGTCGGGTTTGTTCGCGAAGATCAAACGCCTCGGAGAGTTCCGGGGCGTTTTCTCTGCCCAGATGTTGGCTCTTTACCCTAAAATCCGGGTTGTGTTCTTTTCTTGCCGCCGGGTCGCTTTCTTTCTGAGCTTTACGCTTCTCGCGATCGCGAGTCGAGCCCAAACGGCTGACCCGCGGCAGAGCTTTCAGGATCAATACCAGAACAAGATATTCCTGCTTCGCGGCTTCTACTCTGACACGTTTCTACACTACGACGTAGCGGGTGCTCCGATGGGAGATCCTGTTCCAGGAGACTGGACTGTCGACGGATTCGTTCTCATCTCTGGCGTACAAATTAAAGGAGAGCGACTAGAGATTGAGGCGAGGCGGCTGCTCGTGATTTCTAACAACCGCAGTTTCCAGGTCCAGGCTGACACTCCGAAAAAGAGGAGGAAAGGGGAGATCCTCAAAATCGAAGCAGAGCTCGCGTCCGGAGATATATTCGTAACGGTCACTGCGCAATTCTCAACAATCTTTCTAACCAACCGCGATAGTCTGGCGGCACTCGTCCCGGACTTCTGGGAGCCGTGCGTGTCCGCCGCACTGAAAAGCGCTGATGATCAAAACTATGCGTATTGCCATTTCTCGACCGAACTCATGGTAGTCGCAGGCATGCTTCCTCGCCAGAATCTGCAAACAAAGTCCGATGCGGAGCGCCCCTCTTCAGATGGGACCTATCAATTTCATGTGTATCGCGCTGGAAAAGGTATTTCTCCGCCCAAACCAACGTTCTCGCCAGAACCGCAATTCAGCGATGCTGCGCGAAAGGTTCACTTACAGGGCGTGGTTACGCTCGGGCTAATCGTGGACAGCCGTGGTCTTCCGAGAAACGTTCATATCCTTTCGCCGCTTGGTTGTGGTCTGGACGCCGAGGCGGTGCGTGCAGTCCGAACGTGGAGATTCAAGGCAGCGGAGCGGGAGGGACACGAACTTGTCCCGGTGGAAATTGCGGTCGAAGCAGATTTCCATCTGCGCTGAAGTTCGAGTTTGTCCCTGTCGGGAGCGCAGCTGAGAACTAACAACGATTAGTACTTCCTCAACACCCCAATCACTCTGCCCTGCACATCGACCGACGCAGCGGGCACAATGATCGGCTTCATCGCAGCATTCGACGGCTGCAGGCGGATGCTGTCGCCTTCGCGGTAAAAGCGCTTCAACGTAGCGTCGCTCGAATCCACCAACGCAACCACAATGTCCCCGTTGTGCGCCGTCTTGGCTTTTTCCACAAGAACGTAATCGCCGTTCAGGATGGCTTCGTCCTGCATTGAATCTCCGCGCACCTCGAGCACGAACACTTCCTTCGAGCGCACGAAATCGGCGAGCGAAATCGTCTCCGGATTCTCGACCGCCTCGATCGGCTGCCCGGCAGCGATGCGTCCCATGAGCGGAAGTACCACTCCGGTATTCACACTCATCGATTGTTTCAGCTTGCCCTTCGGAGGCAACAGGTCGATGGAACGGCTGCGGTTGTAGTCGCGCGTCAGCAGTCCTTTTTTCTCGAGATTCGAGATGTGCTTGTGGACTGTCGCCAGCGAGTTCAGATCCAGGCCTTGCCCGATTTCTTCGAACGAAGGCGAGTATCCGTGCTCGGTAACAAATCGGGAGATGAAGTCATACACTTCGCGCTGCCTGCGTGTAATCGCCATGCCGCCATTATTGGCGAACATAAAGCGAAAAGCAAGCGAGAAGTGTCAAACACCACTTGCACATGTGGGGACAGCCGCCCTCGGTTGTCCGGCAGCCCGGGTTCGGGCCGCAGCCCATCTGAGTTCCATACGGATCGTGAAACTTTTCCCCTGTCCGCCACTCCAATCTGTCAGCGCACAGGATTCGTACTAAGAAAAGAAGGGGAACAAAAATGTCATCGTCCGCGCACCTCGCTCTGGTTCTCTTCGGATCGTTGCTGGTTACCACTGCGTGCAGCGCCAAGGCAAGCCCAGTTGCTGGTCTTCCTGCGCCCGCGGTTGACGCGCCTCGTGCCTCCGCACCAGGGAAGCAAACTGTGGTTCTTTCCGGTGGATGCTTCTGGGGCGTGCAGGCTGTGTTTCAGCATGTGAAGGGCGTTATCAGCGCTACCTCAGGCTATTCCGGAGGCACCGTCAAAAATCCGGAGTATGAAATGGTCAGCACCGGAGAAACCGGACACGCCGAATCCGTGCAGGTCGTCTTCGATCCTTCGCAGATCACTTATGGCGAACTGCTGCGCGTCTTCTTCTCCGTGGCTCACGATCCGACAGAATTGAATCGTCAAGGGCCCGATGAAGGCACGCAATACCGGTCCGCGATCTTCTATACGAGCGATGAACAGAAGCGCATCAGCGAAGCGTACATTGCCCAATTGGATGGCGCGAAAGTGTTCTCTCATCGAATCGTGACGCAAGTCGCCCCGCTTGCAAGCTTTCTATCCGGCGGAAGCCTATCACCAGAACTATGCGGCCTTGCATCCCAACCAGCCGTATATTGTGTTCAACGATGCTCCGAAGGTGGAGCATCTGCGCCAGGAATTTCCGAATCTGTACACAGGAAAGTGAGAGAACGAGATCGCAATGTTTGATTCCAATGATGGTCAAGAACAGCCTGTGAATGTGCGCCGCCGCGCATTTCTTGGCAGCGCAGCTGTGGCGATCGGCGGCCTTGCCCTCTGGCAATGGAAGAAGCCTTCGCTCCTTGAAGCCGCGCCTACTACTGAGCCCAGAGACGTCACCATTGTCCTCTTCTCCGACGCCGGCGAGCGCCAGAAGACGGTCACTATCGCGAAGGTAATCAAGACCTCCGCGGAATGGCGCAAGCAGCTGTCCGCGAATGCGTACGACATCACCCGCAACGCAGATACAGAGATGGCTTTCTCAGGACAATACTGGAACTTGCACGACAAAGGGATTTATCGCTGCATCTGCTGCAACAACGCGCTGTTCGATTCCTCGACGAAGTTCGACTCGGGCACCGGATGGCCCAGCTTCTGGCAGCCAATCGCGAAGGAAAACGTCACTGAAATCAGCGACACAACTCTCGGCATGGAGCGCACCGCGGTCGCCTGTACCGAGTGTGATGCGCATCTAGGCCACGTGTTCGACGACGGACCCGAGCCGACGCATCTCCGCTATTGCATGAACTCCGCGTCGTTGCGGTTCGTAAAGCGCGTCTAACGCGTACACCCCCGGTCCCACGTTCCGGCGTGCTCTCGACAACCTTGTCATCCTGAGCGAAGCGAAGGAGCTATGCAATTCTCTTTGCAGCTTCACGCACTATAATCACGCAATGACAGCTCCTCTTCCCGCTTTTCGCGAGCCAACCGCAATTGAAAAGCTCTTCAACCGCACGTTCGGATTTCTCGTCGGCCTCGGCGTTGGGCCGGCTCATATCCACGTTCTCGAAGTCCGCGGAAGGAAGAGCGGCAAGATTTTCTCGACACCCGTTGACCTGCTGGAGATTGGACGGCAAGCGTTATCTGGTGGCCCCACGCGGACGCACCCAATGGGTGCGTAACGCCGAGGCTGCCGGAGAAATCACGCTGAAGAAGGGAAGCAAGCGCCAGAAATTATGGACTGCGCCCGCTGAGCGATGTCGAGAAGCTCCCGAGTTTTGAAAGCCTATCTCGATAGTTTCAAGAAGGAGGTGCAGCGCTATTTTCCAATTCCCGCCGGGTCACCGCCGGAAGCCTTTGCTGAAGTTGCCTCAAGCTATCCCGCCTTCGAACTGCTCGCGCGATGACCGCAATAGTTTCAGACTCGTTTCAAAATTATTTCAAGACTTTCGTTTTTCTCTCTTGCGAAAAACTAAAAGTTATGGCATCTTCAAACATCACTTCAATGAAAGGACGCCCAAATTTGTCGATATATCTGCACAAATCGCTTAGCGGGCTGACCCGGCCAGGAATGAGCCAAGTCAGTTTTAGGGCGTCGTCCGATTGCGCTAATTAATCCTCGGCGCGCTTTAACGCAAAGCTAACAAAATAAGAACTCTGGGTGGCGCAGACGGCGGTTCCTTCGCCTTGACACGGATACGTCCGCCGTCGCCGATTCCCCCAGTTTAAGAATGGTGCCACGCAGGCACGGATGCATTCGTACGCCCGTCAAGAAACGCACGTTCCCTGCGTGGAAAGAATCGGTCAGTGGTGAAAGGCTACGGATACTTCTCTTGGCAGAACAGCCTGAAAAGGCTGTGAGGTTCGACCCCTCGTGGGCGAAAGCCCAACCCGTCGCCGAGTGTTCCCTGATCGCTTTCGCTTTTTCACAATTTGCGCGAGGCAAGTTGTCTCGCGCAAGACAGGATTCAGTCAGTGGTGAAGTTCACGGCAACTTCGCGGCGCGCCTCTCATCAGGCCGGGGTTCGAGCCCCCAACCGTGATCAAAGTTCCCTGGCTGCGACGCAGCTGCAGCGCGGGTAATGGTGCCCGCGCTGCATGGACCGGAAAACAAGAGTAAGAACGGAATGCGTCGGCTGTGCGCAAGTTTCGCCGGTGGTGAAGAGAAGAGATACTTCGCTCGAAACGACGCGACGTAGCAGGCCCGCGAAAGCCTGCCGAGGTGCTGATCTGCGGCAACGCCGGGATTCGCAAGAATCTGGGGGCGTCGTCCCGAAGCACAGGGTTGCCGCAGCGACCGGCCTCGAGTCGATTTCTCTTCTCGCCTGTTCCCCGGCGATGTCTCGAACGTTTGCGAGTAACAAGTTCGGCCGGTGGTGAAGATGAGGGTTCCTTCGCCTGTTAAGCGGGTGGTCGCAGGTTCGAATCCTGCCGCGGGAATAGTATCCGCGTAGCTCAGTGGCAGAGCACCTAATACCTTTGTCGCTGATTCCCCGGCTGATGAATATAAATGACCGCAACTCCGGCCGATTGCCGGTTAGAAAAACAAAAGAACATGAGCATCACAGTCAGAATTCAGGGTGCGCCACCGCAGAATGGAGAGTCATTGTGCCAGACTTGCCGCTACGCGCACATTCAGCGAGGCTTTCGCGAAAGCGAGGAGACGGTATTTTGCGGTTACAACGATGCCGGTCTACGTCTCATCAAGTTCAAGGTCGCTGCGTGCACGGACTACACCAACCGCACGGTCCCAAATCGCTGGGAACTGGAGCAGATGGCGCTCTTGATCAACGTCGCACCGGCCCGTAAGAAGACTGGCTTCCGCGCCGGTGCTGGGTTCGCTCCGCAAGAAGAGGGCGCAGGACAGTCCGATGCGGTAACGAAGTAAGCACCGACACTTTCGCCGGTGGTGAAGACAACGGATACTTCAGGCACGGATGACGCAGGCATGGAATCCTGCCAGAGCTTCAAGCTCTGTCGTCTAACCAGGACATCCGTCAACATACCGTTGCCGCGCATTCCCCGGCGAAAGTATCCACAACATATTCCTCGCTGGCAAAAGACCAGCTCGGAATGACGAACGTTAGCCACGAAGCTGCCAGCGAGAAGCTCGATGAATGCTCATCGCTCACAGCTCACAGCTGACAACGAAAGGAGGCCACACATGGCTCGACTCAACTTACTTAACCTCAACTTCGGACAGCGCACGCACGAAGGCGCTCCGGCTCGCACCATCTCGACGGAACTCCAACTGCGGCGCGCCGTGCTGGCTTGCTTGCTCTGGGAGAACCAGTTCTACGAGGACGGAGTGGAGATCGCCGGTCGTGTCGCAGAGCTAGTCCCGAAGGTTGCGGCCGAGAAGGTGGCCGCGCTCGCCGTTGAGGCGCGCGAGAAAATGAAGCTGCGTCACGCGCCGCTTCTGCTCGTGCGTGAGATGGCGCGTCACGCCTCGCATCGCGGACTGGTAGCCGAGACGCTTGCCCGTGTTATCCAGCGTGCCGACGAACTCTCCGAGTTCGTCGCCATCTACTGGAAGGACGGCCGTGTGCCTCTTTCCGCTCAGGTGAAGAAGGGGCTGGCGGCGGCGTTCCCCAAGTTTGATGAGTACGCGCTCGCAAAGTACAACCGCGACGGACCCATCAAGCTGCGCGACGTGCTGTTCCTCGCTCACGCCAAGCCGCGCGACGAGGCTCAGGGAGAAGTGTGGAAGCTCCTGATCACCGGAGAACTCACCGCTCCCGACACGTGGGAGGTCGCACTCTCTTCTGGCGCTGACAAGCGCGAGGCATGGGAGCGGCTGCTCCGTGAGCAGAAACTCGGCGCGCTCGCTCTGCTCCGCAACCTTCGCAACATGCGCGAGGCCGGAGTCGACGAGTCGCTCGTGCTCGCCGCGCTCGGATCGATGAGCACGGCGCGTGTGCTCCCGTTCCGCTTTCTGGCTGCGGCCCGTTACGCTCCGCAGTGGGAGGAGGCGCTCGAGCAGGCCATGCTGAAGTGCGTTGCGGGACAAGAGAAGCTGCGCGGCAAGACCATCGTGCTGGTCGACGTTTCCGGCTCGATGACCGCTCCGCTTTCTCGACGTTCCGAGATGCAGCGTACCGACGCAGCCTACGGGCTCGCCGTGTTGCTGCGCGAGATCAGCGAGAAGGTGGGGGTGTTCAGCTTCTCCGACTCGCTGGTCGAGGTGCCGGCGCGTCGCGGATTCGCTCTGCGCGATGCGATCGCCAACTCGCAGCGTCACAACAGCACGCAGCTCGGCAAGGCTGTGGACGAACTCAACCGCAACTATGGCTACGATCGTCTGATCGTCATTACCGACGAGCAGGCGCATGACACGGTCCCTGGCCCGAAAGGCAAGGGATACGTGATCAATCTGGCCAGTTACAAGAACGGCGTCGGCTACGGCAAGTGGACGCACATCGACGGCTGGAGCGAGTCAGTGGTCGAGTACATCCGCACGCTGGAGTCGGACCAATAAGTAGTAGTTAGACGCGAATGGGATCGCGGGGGCGAAAGCCTCCGCGATTTCCGACTTACCCCAGCTATGCTTTCAACTCTCGAATCGCCTCGCCAGCACCGCTGAGGTTCGCGAGGCGCATCTCGGAATACTTGCGGGAGAGAATCACTCCGGGCGCGCCTGCGCGGAAGGCCGCCGAGACTGCTTCCTTCACGCTCTGTGGACTGCACTTACTGTTGTTGGGCTCGGTCGGGATGTCGATATCGATACCCGGCCAGATCAAAGTCTTTGTGCCCGCAACACCATCGAGTGCGCGTTTGGACTCGCGATACACGTAGTCCGCGGAGAGTCCGGTGTGAGGAATCTGATCGTAGCTGCGCTCTTTGAATCCCATCACGGCATAGTTGAACTCGAGCAATCCCTGTTTTGAGAGATCTCCGTAGAGCGTTGAACCGGCATTGTCGACGTAGAGGGCCATGCGCTCGCCACCGCAGTTGTTGTACATGACGACCTTGATGAAGTCAGAATAATTCGAGAGTTCATGAAGATCTTGCTCGGCGCGGTAGATTGGATTGAAAGAATTGTTGTGCCAGATGTGCCATCCGACGGGCACCGTCGGCTTTGCGGTCTTCACCGTTTTGTAGATCGCGACGTAGGTCTCCCGCAGACTGTCAGTCCAAAGCATTTCCCAAGCCGCGAGTTCGGGGTATCGCAACAAGATTCGCCAGAACTGAACGTAGTAGCCGTCCACCGGCCTCTTGCCGCCGCGCGCTGAGCGAACGAACTTCTCCAACTCGAGAAATCCCTGGCGCGCTCGCTCCGGGTTGATGCCGCGCTTTTTCGCTTTGCTCCGACAAAATTCACAGAAGCAAGTCACCCTGCCCGGATCCACGGGTGGCACGTCATGCGTGGCTCCCAAGCTGTCGCAAAGCGCGCCTTGCCGTTCCGATCCCCACATGATTCCGTCGATGTCGTAGGAGCGCGCGTAGTCCTCGACGAGACCAGTCAGGAAATTGCGATAGTCGGGATTATTGACGCACAACGTGTCCGCGTTACGCCCGTAGAGATCGCGCTCCTGTGCCCTCTCGATGTTCGGCAAGTCGCTGCGGAAGACGTCTTCGAGCCAGCAGATGACCTTCATGCCGCACTTCTTGGCGGCAGGGAGCACTTCGGCGAGGATGTCAAGGTTGCCGTGATCGGGCGCGCGCGTGTCCTTGAGAACGGTGTTCTTGTAATACTGCGCGTGCGGAGTGGCGAAATTTCCGCCGTGAAAATCGAGATCGTATTCCTGCTTGCCGTGATCTGGCAGAGGCTGGCCTGGAATTTGTCGCCCAGCGATTCCACGACCGTAGGTGAATACCGCGAGGAACAGCGTATTCACGCCGCCTCTCTCCTGAAGCACATCGAGGACTTGCTCGGTACCTTCGTCGACAAAGGAAACCGCTCCGATCTGGATGCCGATCATTTTGGAGAAGGCGATAGGATGAGCCGGAGTTGGGATCGCCAAGGCGACACCGGCCCCGGCGCTGATCTTCAAGAATTCACGGCGGTTCACATCCAGTATCAAGGGATTCTCCTCTTCGTCGCAGTGCTCTGCTTAGCGTTCACAGTGTCTGGGAAGCCAGCATTAGCTTTGCTTTAAAAGGGATGAAAGTCAAAGTTGGCGCCCTCAACGCGCTTCACAGCTTCAACGAAAATCCCCACCGCCCTCGCAAACGATCGAGACAAGGGCGGGGCTCTCGGTTTGGATCGGGGTGTCGACTAGCGTGGGCTACCTGCGATCGCCGTCGCTATCCGGTTGGCCTGCGCTTTTCAGGGTGACCTGGTCTTGCGAGACCTCGCCGCTCTTCTGCACCGGAGGAGTCTGGGCGCGAGGATCAGGTCTAACGTCCGCCTGCGTCTGCGGAACTTGCCGAACGTCGACCGGATGAGCACTGCTGATTGGAGTGATCATGGATGGTCTCCTGAAAGGACAGATCGGCAATGGACAAAGAAACTTTACCGGAGTTTGGTCGGTGCGTCCGTTGGCGAGCCCACCTTACGATGGGGTAAGAATCGTAATTAGCGGGAAGATCTATCTCCTCTTTCGCAATTGATCTGTGCTCTCTTTGAGCTTCTCGCTTCCATCCAACGGCGCCTCAAAACCGATGCGGCGGCGGTTTGGTTCTTCAGGGCTCATGAGCTCGCGGAGTGCGTTCATCAAGTCCTGGATATCGGAATCATGACTCTCGAGACGATGTTCCAGTTCCGCCAGCTTTGTCAGGATATGTCGGTTCCCCGCTCTCGCGCGGCGCATACGCACAAACGCTAGAACGATAAACACGCTCATTTCGATGGCGCGTTCAGAGTTCAGCACGGTCGCCGCCATGATGGCGCCGTGTTCCGTAAACGCATAAGGACGATAGCGGGCGCCACCGTATCCTGCACTTGAGATCACATTTTGTGATCTCAAGATTTTCACTTCGTGCGGCGAGAGCTGAAAACGAAACGCGAGAGGAAATCGCTTCGCGTTCCGCTTGACCTGTTGATTCAGGTGCCGGACTTGTACGCCATAAAGTTCGGCGAGGTCTGTATCAAGAACGACTCTCTGCCCACGGAGAACAAGGATTTTCGAATCGACTTTTCTTGCGGCTACGATCGCTGCCTTCGCCATATTTCAGGACTCGTTTTCAGCTTGAGATCACAAATTGTGATCTCAAGTTTTCGAGAAGATCGTCAGCAGAATAGCAGCCGGCTGGCGGTTGCCGCACCGCGAAAGTGCATTCTAGGCTGGTGGCGAAGAGGCAGTGCTTCGTGTCAGCTTCCGCTCTGCTCAGGATGACCAGGCTCTGCTTTATATCAGGCACCGGTTACGAAGAACTTCTCTTCTGTTTTCTCCGCAATCTTCTCGGGGGCCGGATTGGCCGCCACGTCCTGTACGAATTCGCGGCGGCGTTCTGGCTGGCCTTTGCGTTCAACCTGCCGGACTCGGCGCGTGGGCATGTTGCTCGGTTCAAGGTTGGCGATGCGTCCTTCGCGAACCACGATCTGCGAGCGAAACCAGTCGGTGCGGTACATGCGTCCGGCCGCGTAAAAAGTCATGGCGACGGCGATGGGTCCTTCGAAC
The DNA here is from genome assembly GCA_963700225.1 of uncultured Acidobacteriota bacterium. Classification (GTDB taxonomy): domain Bacteria; phylum Acidobacteriota; class Terriglobia; order Terriglobales; family Acidobacteriaceae; genus Sulfotelmatobacter. Next base: position 360,290 of record CAVOWU010000002.1, on the reverse strand, counting down.
TCGTGTCCGGTGCAGCCCAGGATGCGCTTGCCGACTTCCTGGGTCCAGGTCATCCCTCCGACCAGCGGATCGTTGATGCGGCACCGCTCGAAGGGAGTGGCGTGTGAGAGCTTCCGTAATTGCAACAACTGCAGCAGGACCGAAGTCTTCGCCAGATTGGTGACGATAATGCGGGCCTCGGTGGGCGATACACGCTCCAGTTTAATGTGCAGGTCGGGCGTCCATTCCCGCTCGAACTCCTCGCGAGCCAACTGAAGACCCTTATCCGTGGCTTCCACGTATCGCAGCGTCGCCCGGGCAAGGATGATGCTGAAGAATGTCGTCACCACGGTCGCGATCACCGGGATGTAGCTGACCAGCGTGCCCAACGGGACACGGAACGAGTTCATCATCTGCATGTGCATGAAGACGAGTGGCTCCTCGCGGGCGCTGCTTGGGGAGGGCGACCGACTGGGTGAGTCTAGCGACGGGGGCCGGATCGCTCCAGATGCAGTTGGTCTGGGGACGGTAACAAGGAGGTAATCGCGACTTTCGTAACTGTAAAGAGAGGACTCACGACAGAGGGCACACGGAGACACGGGGGATCACCCTGTGCCCTCAGTGGTCGAAGATGTGAACTTCTTACTCCAATACGCTGTCGTCGAGCTTTTTCTTGCCCCAGTCTGCTGCGGCCTGCACGAAGGCGAGCACCACGGGATGCGGATTTTTCTCAGTGGACGAGAGTTGTGGCTGGAAGAGGGTAGCAACATAGAAGCGGTGCGTGGGGGACTCGATGGCGCGGATCTCCCCTTCCGGGCCGCGTGCCACCACCGGGAATCCGGCTTCCATGGCGGTCCATTCGAAGTCGGGATTGATTTCGAAGTTGCAGAAGAATTCTTCGGTCACTGTTTCATTGTCTTTGCCGTAGAAAGTTTGCAAATATGATCCGGGACGCAAGCGGATCTCGGGCACCGCACCGGAGAGCTTGGGCGCTTCGCCCTTGCGGTCGGGAACAGCGCAGGATACGGGATAGATGATGATGTTCTTCGACCCGGAATTGTTTTCGGCGCTGTCGGCGTCGGCAACATGAAGCACATTGCGGGCGAACTCGATGAAGGCGTACTGAAATCCGCCGCAGGTCCCGAGAAAAGGCCAGTCGCGCCGGCGAGCGAACTCGATGCCTTTCAGCATGCCGTCGAAGCTCTTGTAGGGACTTCCGGGAGAGGCCCAGAGGCCGTCGAAGCCTTCCAATTTCTTTTCCGTCCCAGCCGCGGCGAGCGACGGAGTAGGTATCCATTCACTCTCGACCTTCATGTCGAGCTTGCGGGCGGCGTGCTGCAAGGCGTCGTTGGTAGCGTGGTGCGAGCGGAATTCTGCGTTGAAGTCGCCCAGAATTCCGATGCGGACGGCGTCGCTCACGGGTTGATTGTACTAGAGGTCATGTTGCAGCCTGCCTTAAGTGAAGCGTGCAGGGTTAGAAGCATGGTGCATGAGAGAAATGCTGGCGAAGAACCAGCGTCCCATCAATTTAAAGCATGCGTTCGATCGACAGAAAAATGTAGAGGCAGAGGAGCGCCAGCATGGGTCCGCCCCAGATCATCAGGGCGCACTTCCATCCGAGTGAGCGGGCGACTTCCTGCTGGCTGCGCCAGGAAATCATGAAGGTTTTATTGTTCGTGCCTTTCATCAGTACCACGGGCGGATGCGAATCGAACTCGGCTGCGTGCGATGAAGGTCCCGAACCGGGCGCCGGCGGATCAGTGATCACCGGCATTGCCGGAGCGGTTGCAGCTCCGGCCGAAATGCCTGCTGCGGACCACGCTGCTGGACTCGAGATCCCCGCCTTCAGCAGGGCGTTTGCAATCTTCTGCTGTTGAGCATCACTGGGAGGGCTCGGTGTGGAATGCACGACTCCAATCTGTTGCGGCTGGAAATGCGCGGCGAGCTGATTCGCCGCAGATCCAGTCTCAAACCCACCGTCCCTGGCTGAAAACAAATTCAGCGAAAGCGAGAATCCCTGGGGAGTAAACGAACGTAATGGATTCGGCCTCGCGGATCGGAGTTGGACTGACTTCGAGGCCCGGATTCTCGGCCAACGTTCCCAGCAGAAACAGGGAATTCTCGGGCTTGATGCAGAATTCTTCCACCTTGATCTTGTTGCTGGTGACGACTCCATGGCGCGCCAGGAAACTGTGGACGTTGGCCGGAGCGGGATCTTTCGTAGTGAAAAAAGAATCGCAGAATTCCTGTTCGAAATCGCGGTGCAGGTCGAGATCGGCCCCGCGGGGATCGACCAGCATCCGTCCAGTATTGTCGTCGACAAAGAAGGGGACGTGCATGCACTCGCCCGCGACTTTCACCCATTGCTTGTTCTTGCCGCTCTGCTTCCATTCCCACACCAGCGTGCGGTAGTAGTAGCACGGCCGCGAGGTGATGGGCGCGATCATCGTGTAAGGCCCGACCGCAAGACCGCTCACTTCGACCATGCCCAGAGAAGCGCTACGAATCTTGGAGAAAGGCGTGTCGAGAATCAAGCGGCGGCGCTGTAGCAGCCGGAATCCATAGAAAAACAGGACGATGCCCACGCAGAAACCGATTACACACCAGAGCAGAAATCCAGCGGGGTTCGACGCGCGAATGAATAGGACTGCTGTCATCACGAGGGGCCGAGACGAGTGGATGCGCTCGTGCTCAAGGACAGGCTAGCGAACGCCGCAGCGGCGGGGCAGCACAAACGGCGGACGACGCTTACGTTGGTAATGCAACCCGCTGGGCCAAGTTCAGCCCGGCAGGGTTGAGGTACTCCGCGCTTGCCGCTGATCGATTGCATGAGCTATCTCTGGCTGCGAACCTCTGATGCACCGATGGCGTGTTAGTTCAGCGCCGACATTTTGACAATCCCTTGACAACTCATCAGTGTGGAAGTGGAAAAATTTGCTGTCTGATTTATGCTGCAGGAGGCTGTAATGCGCTCACTGGCCGGGCTTTCCGCTTCGATCTGCTTTCTTTGCCTGTGGGTCTTTCGACGGTTTCCTTCGCGCAAACGTCCTATTCCATCACCGATCTCGGCACGATTAACACCAGCGGTTACAGTGTCGCCAAGGGCGTGAACTTGACCGGTGAGGTCACCGGCGCCGCTGGCAGCACCAGCACCGACTCCAGCGAAGTGTTTCTTTACAGCAAGGGGACGATGACGAACCTGGGAACGCTGGGAGGAAACTCAGGCATCGGGAACGGGATTAACTCTTCTGGACAAATTGCCGGATATTCCGTCAATTCGAAGAATACTTATCGCGCATTCACTACCAGCGGCGAAAAGTTGATCGATATCGGAGATCTTGGCGGCGGATCGGCGGTCGCGTACGCAATCAATGACGTAGGACAGGTCGTTGGTTCGGCTGTGACTTCGGATGGCAGCAATCATCCCTTCCTCTACAGCAACGGGGCGATGACGGATCTCGGGACGCTCGGATCGCCGGACGGCAATGCCTGGTGGAACAGCGCGCAGGGAATTAACAATGCAGGCGTAGTGACCGGCACGTCGTACGATGCGCAAGGCAATTTCTTCGGATTTGTCTGGAGCAACGGGAAGATGACGAAGATGGGAACGCTGGGAGGCTCATGGAGTCAGGCTTACGCGATCAACAACAAGGGGCAGGTGGTTGGCTTGGCGTACACCAAAAGCGGTTTGGCGCATGGCTTCATCGCCAGTTGCGCGACTTGCGTCCTTAAAGGATCTTGGGGACGATCGCGGGCAGTACGAGCACGGTTTGGGCATTCGGGATTAACGACTCGGGAGTTGTGGTCGGGCAATCCACATTCAGCAATACCTATCATGCGTTCGTGTACAGCGGCGGGAAGATGAAGGATCTCAATGCGATGATTCCTGCGAAGTCAGGATGGGTGTTGATTAATGCGGCGAGCATCAACGCTTCCGGGCAGATTGTGGGGATGGGGACGCACAATAGGCAGGAGCATGGTTATTTGCTGACGCCGCAGTAGAAATCGTTGGAAGGAATTATGTCTCAAGGCCACGTTCACGAGGAGCGTGGCCTTCTCTTTTTATGCTCAAAAACTAGCCGGCGGGGCGCACCGGTCGGCTTTTTCAATCCTGATTGTGACCTGCATAGTAGCCGGCGCGGGATTGAATTTTGTAGTTCTGCTTGTTCTTGATTTCCAGTTTCCGGTAGCTGCCGTCGAGCTTGGTGTTGGTCGGAGTGTAGCCGATGTTGTACTGGCTGCGGAGTTCGGCGGCAATCTGATCGAAAGCGTCTCTCAGCTTGTCGAACTTGTTACCGACGTTGATCACCCGGCCACCGGTTTGCTCGGTGAGTTTGCGCATGTCGTACTCACCGGAATAACCGAAGCCGCCATAAAATCCTCGGTCGGCGCAAAGCAGCACATAGACAATCGCGTCGGCCTTCTGCGCGGATTCAATCGCATCCTGGATCTTCAGACGGCTACCTTCGTCTTGACCGTCGGTCAGCAGAATCATCGCCTTGCGTCCGACTTCCTTTGCCAGCATGTCGTGAGCCGAGAGATAGACCGCATCGTAGAGCAGCGTCCCCGGCGAATTGCCGTGTTGCGGAACCGGACCACCGCCCATCCCGGGTACTCCTCCGCTGGTATAGTCAACGTTCACCTTCGCTTTGTTCAGTGCGGCCTGCAGACGATGGACGTCGCGGGTGAAATCCTGCAGAAGGTCGACACTGATGTCGAAGCTGATGACGAAAGCCTCGTCTTTGTCGGTCAGGATCTGGCGCAGGAACGCTCCACCGACTTCTTTTTCCATGTCGATGACGTTGCGCTGGCTGCCGCTCGAATCGATCATCATGCCAATCGTGAGAGGCAGATTGGATTCGGCAGCGAAATACTTAATAGTTTGAGGCTTGCCGTCTTCTGCGACCTCGAAGTCGTCTTTCGTTAAGTTAGGGATCAGCGCTCCGTGCTTGTCTTTCACGTTGAAAAACAACTGGACCACGTTGACATTGACCTTGAGGGTCTCGGTGGGCTCCTGTGAGTCGTCAGACTTCTGATCAGGACTTGCCGGTTTCTGAGCCGAAGCCGGTTGCTGTGGAGCAGGTTGCTGAGCGAACGCAAGCTGCGACGCTGCCAATGTAACCAGAACCGCGATCGGCAGAACTCGGGAGCGGAAAAAGAGATGTTTAGGCATCCGGGACTCTCGGGAGGATTCTTTGTTAGTCTAATCCTGCAGCTTTAGATGCACCAAATTGGGGTGGATTGGCATCCCAAGGGGAGCAGGACCGTGTTTTTTTCTGAGGCGAGGAAACTGATGACGCGAGGGTGCGGAAGCGCCGGACGGCTACGGATCATACTGACAGGGCTCGCATTGCTGGCGTTTGGGCTGGTTCCGGCGGGATCGATGCTGCAAGCGCAGTCCGGCAGCCAGAGCCAACCCCCGGCGAACCAACCTTCCGCAAGCCAGCCGCCGGCACAGGATATTCCCGACGCGCCGTCGGCGGTGCAGCCGCCCACTCCCAGGATTCCCGCTTCCACACCCGAAAACCCTGGCGGTGGCAATGCCGAATCCCCTCGCCAGGCTGAGCAGAAATCGCATGCCGATCAGCCTAAGCAGGCCCTGCCCCCCACGCCTCCAGTGGAAACCGCTCCTTCCGCGACAACGCCTCCGACACCGCAGGCCAGGGGACCACGAAACCAAATCAATCCGAGCGAGGATCTATACAAGATTTCCGTCCCTGTGAACTTTGTGCAGATCCCCGTCATGGTGAAGGACAGCCAGGGCAGGCTCGTCGATGGCCTGCTGGCGAAGGATTTTACCGTCCTCGAAAATGGCAAGCCGCAGAAGCTGACATTTTTCACTAGCGATCCCTTCCAGCTTTCGGTAGCGATTGTGCTGGATCTCGGCATGTCGGACGTCACCGTGCAAAAGGTGAACCAGACGTACTCGTCACTGGTGGGCGCATTTAGTCCTTACGATGAATTCGCGCTCTACACCTACAGCAGCACAGTCAGCCAGGTGACAGATTTCACCGGGAAGGCTGCGAGGTTGACGGCGGCTCTCGACGAGATGAAACTGGTGCGCGGGCACGATAGCGGGCCGCCAGTCATGGGAGGACCTTTCTCCGGCGGACCGACCGTGAATGGAATGCCTGTCGGAGGCCCCCCGACATCGCCCGTGAATACTCCTCCCAAGGAAGCGCACGTGTTGAACGATGCGGTCCTGCGTGCGGCGATTGATCTGAGCAAGCGCGATCGCACGCGCCGGAAAGTTATTCTGATTATCAGCGATGGGCGTGAGCGAGGCAGCCAAGCGGGCTACAAAGAAGTTCTCCGCGTGCTCGAAACTCATGGAATTCAGGTGAAGGCCGTCGTCCTCGACCAGGGCGCGCTGCCGGTTTACAAGCAGGTGGAAAAGATTCATCACATCTGGGGTCAGGGGTATGCCGATATCCTGCCGAAATACACCAACGCGACCGGTGGTGGAGATATCTTGACCGAGCTATCGCGCAACGCGATTGAAGACGCGTACGCGGAAATCACGTCCGAGGCTCGGAATCAATACACGTTGGGATATAGCCCGAAAGCCGTACCCGGCAGCTCGGCCTACCGCAGCATCATCATCGAGGTCGATCGGAAGGGTTTGGATATCTACACAAAGGCGGGCTACTATTCGATTCCTTCCATGCACTGATGAGCGGTTGAGACTAGCCCTGTGATCCCCGGGGTCACCTGAGTAACCTGCGGGTGGTACCCCCCATGTGATATAAAGACCGCGAGCCTCCAAAAAGGACACTGCGGTGCGCGGGAAGCCCCGAGGGGAATGCCCGCATTCGAGGAAAGCCTTTGAGTTTCATCAACTTCGCAGCCCGAGAGATCAATTGCAAGATCGTGTACTACGGCGCCGGACTGGGCGGGAAGACGACGAATCTGCAGGTGATCTATCAGAAGACTGCGGACCAGCAGAAGGGCAAGATGATCTCGCTGGCGACCGAAACCGAGCGTACCCTGTTCTTCGATTTCCTCCCGCTGGACTTGGGAAATGTGCGTGGATTTAAGACGCGCATTCACCTCTACACCGTTCCCGGACAGGTTTTCTACGATGCCAGCCGCAAGCTGATTTTGCGAGGAGTGGATGGGATCGTATTCGTCGCCGATTCTCAGGAACAGCGGATGGACGCCAACGTCGAGGCGCTTGAGAACCTGATGTCGAACCTGAAAGAGCACGGCTACGACTTCAACAAGATCCCTTATGTATTGCAGTTGAACAAGCGCGACCTGCCGAATATCCTGCCAATCGATCTGCTTTCCACCGAACTCCGCAAGAAGAACGAACCGATCGTCGAGGCGGTAGCCTTCCAGGGCGTCGGCGTATTTGAGACGCTGAAGGAAATCGCCAAGCAAGTGCTCACCGAGTTGAAGGCGGGCGGGTAGAGCAACCGGTCTCAGTTCTAATCAAAACATCCCAATGCAATCTTTCGAAACTGGCCCTGCCCTCGCACGACTGTCATCTGGCCGCCAATCTGCGCCGTAACACTTAATCCACCAGAAATATGGTTTCGGCCTTCCTTCCCGTGCTTATAGCAAGCCTCGCTTTTACCCAGGCTTCCCGCAGCTTCGCGCAAGCGTCCGGCCAACCGGATGTCCTGAGTAAGGTGGCGGCCTCGGACAATCCGTCGCTTGGCGGATCGGGCGCGAGTGCCGCGTCTGCGCAATAGAAATGTCGATGGCCCTGAGATAAAGCAAGAGGAATTGCCGACACAAGTTCTCTTGCATCGGGCCATCGCCGGTCGTCGTCTTAATCGGATTCACGTTCCCACCTCTGGCTTCGCTCCCGGGCAGCCCAAGCTCCGCCCATCACTACGGCTTTCTCCCGACAGTTCGTCTAGAATCACTGGCGCAGTCTTTGAGCGTTGCGGCTGGTTGTGAGTTTCAAGACTGGCTTGAAAGAGGAACTTATGCGCATTCGTAAGGCTTGGTTGTCCACACTGTTCGTTTCGATGTTATTGTCGCCCTCGTTGCTGCTTTCGCAGAGTGCAGCGCTTCACAGCGTCGATCTCAGCGATCTTGACCGCAAAGCCGCTCCCTGCGAAGACTTCTACGAATTCGCCAACGGCACCTGGCGGGCGAACAATCCGATTCCGGCTTCCATGGTGCGCTGGAGCCGGCGCTGGCAGGCGGGCGAGGCGTCGAAGGACAAGTTGCACGAGATTCTGGAAGCGGCCACGGCCGACAAGAGCGCCGCGCAGGGCAGCACGGAGCAGATCATTGGCGACTACTACGGGGCATGCATGGATGAATCTCGCGTGAATGCCCGCGGAATCGAGCCGCTCCAACCGTGGTTTGCCAAGATCGATGCCGCGCGCGACATGGTTTCTCTGCAACTCGTGATGGCGGAACTGCAAGATATCATCGTGAACGCTCCGTTCGCGTTGGGGGGCCAACAGGACCCGCACAAACCGTCATGGGTATTGGCCGACATTGGCGCGAGCGGCCTCGGCCTTCCCGATCGAGACTATTACCTCAAGCCCGAACCGCGCTTCAAAGAGGCTCGCGAAAAATACATCGCGCATGTGACCGCGATGTTGAAGCTGGGTGGATGGGATGCGAAATCCGCAGCTGCTGCCGCCCAGACCGTCATGAGCATGGAGACGAAGCTGGCTGAAGCTACTCTCGACAATGTGGCGCTGCGCGATCCCGCATCTACCGACCACAACACCACGTTTGCGCAACTTCAGGCGATGGCTCCGCATGTGGATTGGTCCGCCTATTTCAAGCATAAGCAATTGCCTACCGACGTCGATATGAACGTCGATCAGCCGAAATTCCTGCAGGAAGTCGATCGACAGATGCAGCAGACTCCGCTGGCAGACTGGAAGGTGTATCTGAAGTGGCAGCTTTTAGACTCGACGGCGAACTCGCTCTCCGCGCCATTCGTGGAAGAAACCTTTGAGTTTAATGGCAAGTATCTCGCTGGCGCGACTGAAATGAAGCCGCGCTGGAAGCGCTGCGTGGAATCAACCGACTACCTTCTAGGCGAGGCGCTGGGAAAGAAATACGTCGAGAAATATTTTCCTCCTGAAGCCAAGGCGCGCATGCAGGAGATGGTGCGGAATCTTCTGACGGCGATGCGCGATGACATCTTGAGCCGTCCGTGGATGAGCGACGACACCAAAGAGAAGGCGATGGCCAAGGTCGCGACATTCCAGCAGAAAATTGGATACCCCGACAAATGGAAGGACTACAGTCACGTCGAAATTCGCCGCGACGCGTTCTTTGAAGACGTGATTGCAGGACGAAAATTCGTGGAAGAAGATGATCGGGCGACGATCGGTAAGCCGGTCGATCGTGGGCGCTGGGGAATGACGCCACCGACTTCCGACGCGGAATATAACCCGCTGATGAATTCGATCGAGTTTCCGGCAGGAATCCTTCAGCCTCCGGCGTTCGACATGAATGCGGTGGACGCGGTGAACTACGGTGCCATTGGAGTGGTGATCGGTCATGAGATCTCGCATGGCTTCGACGACGAAGGCGCACAGTATGACTTCCTCGGTCGGTTGCGCAACTGGTGGACAGACACTGACCTGAAAAATTTCCAGTCACGGGCGGCCTGCGTCGCGGATCAATTCGATCACTACTACATCGAGAAAGACATTCACCACAACGGCAAGTTGGTGTTGGGAGAAAGCATCGGAGACCTGGGTGGGGCCAAGATCGCTTTTCTCGCATATCAAAAATCGCTAGAAGGAAAACCGCGCCCAGCAGATGTGGACGGTTTTACACCGGAGCAGCAGTTCTTCATTGCTTGGGGACAGTTTCGCGGCGACGAGATACGGCCGGAGGCGCAGCGGCTGATGGTGCAAACCGACCCTCATCCGATTGCAAAGTATCGCGTGATCGGGCCGCTATCGAACCTGCCGGAATTTCAGAAAGCATGGAGCTGCAAGGCCGATGCGCCGATGGTTCGGCCGGAGGGAAAACGCTGCGACGTGTGGTAACTGAAACGCCCCACTTCCGGCAAATTGGGCTGGAAATGGGGAACACGGCCCCAATTATTCGGCTGGCTCGTCCCAGCTGACGACTCGCTTCTCTTTGCTGCTCTTGTGGGCCAGCACCAGGGCGCGCTGAGTGCGCAGGAATTGTTCGGGCGGCACATCGAGAGGCACTTTCTTTTCGATTGCATCGCGAACGTTGGCGTAAAAGCCGCGATAGTCGCCGCGTTCGGTCTCAACCTTCCGCGACTGTTCGCCGACGCGGGTTAGCGTCCCCCAGTGCTCTTTCGCTTCGAGCCCCCAGTTGATCCCCCAGTCGAGTCCATCCGGGCAGTGCTCGCTGCGCAGGATCTCCTCTTGCGGATCCATTCCGAATTTCAGATACGATCCCTGAGTTCCGTGCACCAGCAAGTGCGGTCCAGGCGCGTAGGCGATGATGCGAGCGCGCAGCGTGGCACGCAGCCTCGGATACTGCAAAATGACGTCGAAGGCGTCGTCCACGTGCGAGCTCTCGCGCTGGCGGAGAGCAGCCGCGTAGATCGACTGCGGTTCGCCAAACAAAACCAGCGCGCCATCGATCAGGTGCGGGCCGAGATCCCAAAGAACGCCCGCGGCAGGAAAGTCTGCTTTCTCGCGCCAGGCGCCGGGTTTGGCATCAAGACGGAAGCGGTCAAAGCGCGCCTCGTACTCGGCCACCGCACCGAGTTCCCCCGAGTTCACAAGTTTCTTGACGGTGAGGAAGGCTCCATCCCAGCGGCGGTCTTGATAGACGGTCAACAACCGGCTGCGCTTGGCCGCGAGGCGAACGAGCTTCTCCGCCTCGGCCAAAGTCGGCGTCAAGGGCTTATCCACGACGACATGCCGGTCGGCTTCGAGACAAGCCTTCGTGTAAGAGAAATGCGAATCGTTCGGTGTGGCTACGACAACGAGATCGATTGTTTTATCCGAGAGCAGTTCGTCGAGCGTGCGCGCTACCCGAACCTCGGGATACTTCTTCTCTGCGTTCGAGCCGTGCCGCTCGAGAATGCAAGCCAGTTCCATTCCTTTGACGCCGCGGATGACCGGGGCATGAAAAGCCTGACCCGCCAAACCAAATCCGATAAGTCCCACTCGTACCATGATTTTTCCTTATGCGCGTGAGTTGACAGTTCAGCGATCCTTTACGCGCCGGACAAATTTTAGTCCTGACCAGACTTCGGTGACGGCGCAAACCTTCACATCCACCAGTCCTGTGTCCAATCCAATCTCGCGGACCATGTGTTCATCGACATCGGTCTGAACGCCAGAGCTCTTCTTGGGCCAACTGACCCAGATCATTCCGGCCGGAGCCAGCTGTTTGGTGAGCCGTGGGAATTCTTTGAGCAGCCTGGCCTGGGACTTCGCAAAAATGTGGGCGAAGTCGAGCGGAAGCTTGCTGTCGCTTGCGAACTGGCATCGATCTAATGTTTCCTTCAACTCCTTGGTTACTTCGGGTGGCATCTCTACGAGGCGCACGCGAAAGCCGTCTCTGATGCCGAGTTTTTTCGGAAGAGGAGTACCGGAGTATCCAGGCATATCGAACTCGGAGTCAGATGCGTTGAAGGTCTACTGTGGCGTCGGAGCGTACCAACCGCGGCGTGAGCGCACACGGAGATTCTTCCGATCATTGGCTACGATTTCGATAGTGCGATAGTGCCCGTCCAGCTTAAGGTCCGCTGGCCTGTAAGAAATCGCGTACTGGCTGCGGAGTTCGTCCTGGATTTCGGCGAAAGCGTTGGCTACGTCGCGGATCTGGAACGGGAAAAAGGCACGGCCGCCTGTGGCATCGGCGATACGCTCGAGCACCTTGTCACCCGCTCCTTTGGTCCCACTCACATTGGTGCTGATGGTATACACGATGGCCTCGGCGCGTTGGGCCATCTCGATCGCCTCTTCACGCGTGACATGGCTCTGGTTGTCATCGCCGTCGCTGAGCAAAATGATCGCGCGGCGCACCGGAGTATTCTTCGGAGCCTTCAGCAACTTGTCGCGGCAAGCGAAGTAGAGAGCGTCGTAAAGCGCAGTGCCGCCGCCGGGGCGCAATTCATGCACTCCGTGCGCCAGTCTCTCGGTATCATCGGTGAAATCTTGCGTGACCTCCGGAGTGACGTCGAAGCCTACAACGAATGCCTGATCGTAGCGGGGATGAACCGTCTGGTTCAGGAATTCGATCGCCGATTCCTGCTCGAACTTGAAGCGATCGCGTACCGAGTTGCTGGCGTCGATCAGCAACCCGACCTGAAGTGGCAGGTTCGTTTCAGCATGAAAGCTGCGAATTTCCTGCGGCGGCTTGCTGTCGTCCAGAACCTGGAAGTCGCTTTGCTTGAGGTCCGTGACCCGACGGCCGCGTTTGTCGGTCACTGTGAATACTACGTTCACTTCGTTGGTTCCCGTGCGAATCGTCGGGAATCTCTGATCGATCGCCTCGCTGGAATCGGCGGGCTTGGCATCTTGTTGTCCCGCAGCGGGGTTGGCAGGTGGAGGCGTCGTCGGCTGCGCTTGCTGTTGCGAAGGGGGCGTGGCTGATTGCGCTGTGATGCGAACGGCCAGAAGGGCCGTTGCGAGAAGCGTTGCGCCCAGGATGAGTTTCGTCCCCAAGGTGTTCATCTGTTTTGGATATTATAGCTGGCCTTACGGCATCGGCCCCAACCTCCCGGTATCAACCATTTCCAGTCGGAACATTGCCCGCAACGTCGCTCTCGATCGTTGCCAGAAATGCCTGCAGTTCCGCAGGTAACGGGCTTTTGAATGCGAGGCTCGCTCCGGTCCGCGGATGCACCAATTCCAACTGAGCGGCATGAAGGAAATTTCGCGCCAGAGAGATTGCCCTCGAGCTTTCCCGCTTTCCGCGTCCAGCATTCATCTCGCGCGGTGCTCCGTAAAGCGAATCTCCGACAACCGGATGCCCAAGCGACGATAAATGAACGCGAATCTGATGGGTTCTGCCCGTGTCAATCTTCACTTCGACCAATGTGAATCTGCCGAACGCCGAGTCTAGCCGGCGAACCACCTTGTAGTGCGAAACTGCTTCGCGCCCGCCGGATTGCCGCGTGGTCATGCGAACGCGCCGGACGCGGTCGCGGCTGATGCTAGCTGAGATGGTCCCGGAATCTTTCTTGATCCATCCATGTACAAGCGCGATGTATTTCTTCTTGACCTCGCGGGAGGCGAACTGTGCGGCCAACTTGCGGTGCGCGGCGTCGTTTTTCGCGACCGCGATGAGCCCGCTGGTTTCCTTATCGAGACGGTGGACGATGCCGGGCCGCATCTCGCCGCCAACGGCCGAGAGGGCCGCGAAATGATGCAGCAGGGCGTTCACCAGAGTTCCGCGATTGCGCTGGTCTTCAGTCGCGCCAGCGCCCGCATGCACCATCATGCCGGCAGGCTTGTTGATGATCGCGAGGTCGCCGTCTTCGTAGATGATGTCGAGGGGAATTTCTTCGGCGATGGCGCGCAGCGGAGGCCGTTCCGCGGAGCCGAGAACGACGATGCGCTCGCCGCCGCGAAGCTTTAGCGAGGCCTTGGCGGGAGCATCATTTACCCGAACTTTTTCTTCGGAGATCAGCTGCTGGACCCGCGCTCGACTCACATCGAGACGCGTGGCCAGCAACTGGTCGAGACGTTTCCCGGCGTCGTCCACGGAAACCGAGACAAGTTTTGGGGATGTTTCCGGCACTAGCTGGAAAGGATACTATGCACATGTTGGGACCGCGAAAAACGCGCGCCTCGGCGAATCAAACGCGGGAGAAGCAAATTCGTTCCGATGGATTTGTCGAAAGAAAAGACCTTACTCCGTTACCGCTGACAGTTTACGCGAGCGCAGCCTTCGCTCCCGGCCGTAGCCACCAGATAAACCCGCCTGCCAGCACCAGTCCAACCGCGATTAGTTGCGTGCCGGTTAGAGCGCCGCCGAATACCGAACCCCGCCCCGGATCGTCGCGCAGGTATTCGAGGAAGAATCTGGCTACACCGTAGATGAAAAGGAATGCGCCAAAGACCTGGCCGTCGAATCTCCTGCGCTTGAGCATCCACATCAGAATGAAGAAATTCGCCAGCTCCACTGCGGACTCAAAGAGCTGCGTAGGCTCGAGCGGCACATTCAACGGAGTTCCCGTAATCGAATTTGCCAGAGGATTCTTAAAGACAACGCCCCACCAGTGATGTGTCTCTTTCCCGTAGCAACATCCGGCGGCGAAGCATCCGACGCGGCCTATTGCATGACCCAACGCGAGGCCCGGAGCAAAGGCGTCGCAGGTGCCGAGCGCGGGCATGTGATGTTTCCAGACATACCACGCTGCCGCGACGAACGCGGCCAGCAAGCCTCCGGAAAAGACTCCGCCAGCCTGCAGTGTGTTCACACTGAATATTTCGCTCGGGTGCGCCGAGTAGTAGCCCCACTCATTGACGATGTACAGGACCTTCGCGCCGATAATGCCAGCCAGCACCACCAAAATCCCAAGGTTCCAGGCTTTGTCGCCATCGTATCCGAGTCGCTCGGAGTTGCGAACGCTGATCCACAAACCGATCAGGACGCCGAGGGAGACAAGGAATCCATAGGTTGGGAGGAAGAACTTTCCGATATGAAAGAGTTGTGGAAACACCGTTTACTTAGATGCGCGGAGCGAGGGATTTGCTACAGAATCAAGTTTAGCAGGGAATCTAGATCATGCCGGACATGCGGAAGTGATATAAGTGCCAGCACTTGAGGCCGCAACCGGACCTGAGCGAATTCGACAGGATCCCTGCGAGAGACAAACTTAGAAAAAATCAAGCCGACCCACTGAGCCGTGTGACGGGGCCGAGAATGAACCCGTCGGTAGACGTTGGGCGCCCGCCGAGACCCTTTAGGCATCTCCGCATGGCGGAGCGTTGCTCACCGGATCCTAGTTCGAGTCGAGCTCCCGTTCATTCTGCATTGGTTCAAATATCGGTTACCCGCCATCACCAACCCGGCAGGCCGGCTTTCAATCTGGATGCTAGGGAAATTCGACGCGCTTGGCAAGTGGAAGAGCGCAAAAAGTTGGCAGGCCGCTTGCAATCGGGAATCGAAGTCGGGACAGAACTGAGAGATCCCTTCGTGCGTTCTCGGTTCTATGTCCGTGAACGCTCTGCAACTTCCGGCTGGGATGGTCCTCGGACCACAGAAGTACTTGATTCTGCTGTTAGGCTGTGCGTTTATACTGAGACGCCAAAAAATCGGGCCCAAAGGCGTGCTTCGCGGGTGCGTAGGGACACGCTGGAGAAGTCGAATTGATGCCCAAGGTTCGCACGGCCGCAATCGCTGCGGCCGCAATCCTTATCCTCGCTCACGTGTCGGTACTCGCTGCCCGCTATGGCAGCGACAGTGCATCGTTGTGGGGTGATTGGATTGACACCATTGCCCCGCTTGCGGCAACGGTCGTCTGCTGGCTCGTCTCCCGTCAGGCTGGGCCGTTTGGCCGGCGCGTCTGGCGCCTCGTCGCTTTCTCAAGTTTGTTGAGTGCAATCGGCCAAGGCCTCTATACCGACTACTACGACTATCTGCACGCGCCTCTCGGCACCCTCTGGCCCAGCGACGTCCTCGTTTTCTTCTGGGTTGTGCCCGTCGTAATGACGCTGTTCCTGAGCCCGCGCGATCCGGGCAGCGGATACGGATGGTTGCGTGTCTGCGATTTTGCCCAGGTCTGCACCCTCGCACTGGCTGTGGAGCTGTCACAAATCTATGTGCCTTCCCGCTGGCAGGCGGCCGGCCAGGCAATGCAGGTTCGTGCCTTGCATGCCGGAGTATTTTTCTTCGGTTTGATTGCTCTGAGCTTTCTGGTACGAAGCCTTTTAAGTGGTGGTCGAACCGAGAAAACATTTTTCTCGCGCTTGACCGCCTTTCTGACCGTCCATGCGATCGTGCTTAACGGGACTCTCTACTGGCAAGCTTCCGGACACTACAAGCAGGGAGAATGGCCCGACCTCTTCTGGACCTTCAGCTTTTGTCTGTTGATCGTGCTGGCGGGGACTTGGAACCCGCAGGAAGAGTCGGGCGAGGCTGCACCGGCTTCACGACGACTGCAACTACTGGCTCAATTCTCGCCTCTGCTGATTCCAGCGATTGTGTTTCCCCTGGTGCTAAGCATTGCGCAGGAGCAATTCTTCTGGTCGGTTGCGCTTGTACTGGTTTCTTTCGCGGCTGCGGGCGGCCGGCTTTTTGTCGTCCAGAACCAGTTGTTGATCAGCTCCCGCGAGCTCGAGAAGAATCTTTCGCTCCTCCGGGGAATCACCGAGGGAACGACGGACGCCGTCTTCGTCAAAGATCTCGAGGGCCGCTATCTGATGATCAATACTGCGGGCGCGCGATTTCTCGGGCGGACCGTGGACGATGTCATCGGCAAGACGGACACGGAGTTGTTCACTCCGGCAGTGGGGCGAGTCATCATGAAGCGCGACCGCCAGGTGCTACAGGCCGCGGAGACCCAAACCTACGAGGAATTTGGCACGGCCGCCGGAGTGACGCGCCTTTACTCGGCAACCAAAGGGCCTTTTCGAGATCCTGGCGGACAGGTGATCGGTCTGCTCGGCATTTGCCGCGACATCACCGACCGGAAGCGGGCGGAAGAGGAAATCCGGCAATCGGAGCAGAAGCTGAGCATTCACATCGAGCACACTCCTCTTGCGGTCGTGGAATGGGATCTCGAATTTCGCGTCGCAGATTGGAATCCTTCGGCGGAGCGCATCTTCGGCTACACCCGCGAAGAAGCTCTGGGAAAACAGGCGCACTTTATCGTCCCACCACATTACCGCGAGAAAGTGGACGCGGTATGGCGGGATCTAATGGAGCACAAAGACGGAGCCGGAAACTCATCACGATTCCAATTTGCGCGCAACGACAATGTCGCCAAGGACGGGCGCCTGATTTCCTGCGAGTGGTACAACACTCCGCTCGTCGACGACGCGGGCCGCGTGTTGGGCGTTGCGTCGCTGGTCCAGGACGTCACCGAACGTGTAGGGCTCGAGGAGAGCCTGCGTCATTCGCAAAAAATGGAGGCGGTTGGACGCCTCGCAGGCGGGGTCGCGCACGATTTCAACAACCTGCTGACGGTCATTCTGGGATATTCGCAAATCCTCGCCGACGGACTTCCCGCAGACAGCCGCTTGGCGGAAAGTAACGCGCAGATCAAGTCGGCTGCGGACCGGGCCGCCGGCATCACGCGCCAACTCCTTGCCTTCAGCCGGAAGCAAGTGCTGTCCCCGCGAGTTATCAACCTGAACGACATCCTGTTGAATCTCGATTCGCTCCTACGGCGGCTGATCGGCGAGGACATCGAAGTGCTCACCGTCCCCGCCAACGACCTTGGCTCGGTGAAAGCGGACCCTGGACAGATCGAGCAGGTCGTCATGAATCTCGCTCTAAATTCGCGCGACGCAATGCCGAACGGAGGCAAGCTTACGCTGGAAACTTCGAACGCGAATCTCGATGAAACGTATGCCCGTGATCGCCAGCCGGTGGTTCCGGGACGTTACGTTATGCTCGCGGTGAGCGATACTGGCGAAGGGATGAGCGCCGAAACTCAAGCACGCATCTTCGAACCGTTCTACACGACGAAGGAGTTGGGCAAAGGCACCGGCCTCGGACTTTCCATGGTCTATGGAATCGTCAAACAAAGCGACGGATACATCTGGGTTTACAGCGAGGAAGGTCGCGGGACGACTTTCAAAATATACCTTCCCCGAGTCGACCAGCCGGTCGAGAGCACAAGTTCTGAAAAAAGCTCTGAAGGCGTGCGGCGGGGAACGGAGACAATCCTGCTGGTTGAGGATGATCCACAACTTCGCCAGCTGAGTACCTCAGTGCTCACACATTGCGGCTACAACGTTCTGGTCGCCGGAAGCCCCGAAGAAGGACTTGCGATCTGCAAAGCAAATCACCGCGAGATTCAGTTGCTGGTCACCGACGTCGTCATGCCGCGAATGAATGGCCGTCAGCTCGCCGAACAGATTCTGCAAATCTGTCCAAAGCTCAGAGTGCTTTACATCTCGGGATACACGAATAACGCGATTGTGCACTACGGAGTTCTCGACCCCGGTTTGTGGTTCTTGCCGAAGCCGTTTACGCTGTCAGCGCTGGTAGCCAAGGTGCGGGAAGTTCTCGACGCATCCAGTAGCACCTCTCCGAATTAGCCCTGTTACTTATTGTTTTCGGCCCAGTAGCTGGTTCGCGTCAACACCGTGTTGTCTTTCGCGTCCTTTGCTTCCCTGAGTCGCACGCGGATCTGGTGTAGCCCGGGATGCGGCTCTTTCGGCGCAAAACTCAGCAAATAGCGGCTGTGCAAGTGATTGGTGAAGTCGTTCATACGCACTTCAAATTTCTTCTTCGTTGCAAAAAGCTCGTACTCGCCACCGGTCATCCCCGCGATCGTGCTCGGGACATTTTTCCTCATCGCCTGAGCGGTGCGGTACATGAGGTCCATGATGTCCATGGTGGGATGCATCTCGCTCTTGTTGTTCCCGCGCCCTGTGTCGAGAATGTTCGACAGCGCCGGCGAGAAGGACAGCGCGTACATCAGGGAATTGCTGTCACCGATCCCAGCCACCGCGTCTTCAATCCTTACCTTGCTGCCATGGTCGCGAGTCTCACTGATAAGGAGTAGAACGCGCAAACGGTCTTGCGGTTCTTCCTTGAGAAGGCCGACCGAGTAGCCGACTGCGTCCAAAATCGCAGCTCCGCTATCGCCGGGTTGTAAGTTGGCAAGGCCGGTGTCGATCCGATTCTCGTCCTTGGTAAATTCCTGGGCCAGATCGACCTGGGAATCAAATTCCACAAGGGCGACTCGGGCCGTTCCCAGAGCGAAGAGCGGATCGAGCATCGACTTTAGGCCCAGCATGCGCGGAAACTCGAAGGCTGCTCGTCGTCCTTTTTGAACGGCCAACACCAGCGAGATGGGCTGACCCTCTGGCGTTTCGTCGAGACGCACAGACTGCTCCACGCCGTCGTCTTCGACCACGAAATCCTTGGCCGCGAGGCCATACACAATTTCTCCCTGGGCGTCTTTGACCAGCGCAGGAATCAGGACGACGTTCGACTGGGAGCGGAGGGTTGTTTCCTGAGGAACCGCGCCGCCCGTGAGCAAAGCGAGGAGAACGAGCAGAATTATTGCCGGGCGCAGGTTAGCCAGCCTTGCGTTTGTTTTCTTGCGGACCGTCCTGCAGAACTTCGTCCAGCGCATTGGCTAATAGATGCGCCCGCTTCTGATAGTCGGTTGCCCCGCCATCCTGCTTTTTCTTGAGGATATGATATTCGTCTGCGATATTCAGCGCGGCGAGCACAGCTAGCCGGACTGTGTCGATCGTGTTGGTGGCCTCGGCCACGGCGCGCATCTTCGCGTCTACGTATTCGGCCAGGTTCAGAATGTAGTCGGGATCGGACCCCCGCAAGTTATAGGCCTGATCGAAAATTTCCACACGCACACTGGCGTTCTGCGCGTCTTTGACCACCTGATCTTTCGTCGCTGTCGCCATTCGATGTTCTCCGTGGAAACCTGGCTTTCGTCTCTCCAGCAGTACGCCGGTTAGCTGGCTTCGGCCAACGATTCAATCTGCGCCAGCATTTTTTCGACACGGCCGCGGATGTCTTCGCGTTCTTTCTTCAACTGAACGGTCTCACGACGAAGGCGCACCAGTTCCTCTTCGCGATCTTCATTTTGCTGCCGCAAGCGTTGCACGTCGCGTTCGGCGGTCGCCTGCGCTTGCCGGGCCGCCTTGTACATCTCTATGGTGCGATAGATTTTCTCTTCCAGCGCCTGAAAATCGTCGGCCGGAACCTGATGTGCCACCTGTTCGATTGCATTCGATGCCATAACGCACACATTCCCCGAAGAAGATTTCGAACTTCTCCGCAGTATACTCCAGATTTTTGTGGAGAAATGAGTTCACATACTCAAAGGACGAGACCGCCATACTCAGTGGAAATCGTCGCGATTCTTTCAGCCAGTCAGACTGTCGCATTGGATATAATCCAGCTGCCTCCGGGAGACCGCTCATGAAGAAGATTCTGTGGGTTGCCGTAGTTTTTTTCGCCTTGCTGATCCCTATTCCTTCGAAATGCGCAGCCAGGAACGATGTTCAATTCGTGCAAATGAGAGATTTTGTGGGAAAGAACGTCGGACAGATCATCGTCCGAGACGAGGGGCCTGGCGTGGTGCTGGAACTTCGTCTTCATAGTCTGCCGCCAGGTGAGCACGCGATTCACTTCCATCAGGTCCCCAACTGCGAAGGTTCAGATTTCAAGGCAGCCGGCGGACATTTCAATCCCGACGGCAAGAAGCATGGGTTCGAGAATCCCGAGGGACATCACGCCGGAGACATGAAGAACTTCACGGTCGGTCCGAATGGCAAGGCAAAGCTCAGGGTCGGAGATCCAGATGTAACGCTGAAGCCGGGCCCGAGACAGCTTCCCAGCGTGGCCATCGTGATCCACGCGAAGGCGGACGATTACCAGACAGATCCATCAGGGAATTCAGGAGATCGCGTGGCGTGCGGAGTGCTTGATACGCGAACCCACTGAAGCCGGGTCAGTGCGCCAGTTTTGCCAGCCTGCGCGCGGCCTCGTCTAAAGTTTCCGGCTTCTTGCAAAAGGCAAATCTCACCTGCTTGGCTCCGTCCCGCGGCTCGCGGTAAAAGCTTGATCCCGGTACGCAGGCCACGCCGATCTCCTGCACCAGATATTTCGCGAACGCCACGTCGTCGCTGTGGCCGAACGCCGAAATGTCGGTCATTACATAGTAGGCGCCACGCGGGCGGAAGCACTTGAAGCCAGCAGCAGCGAGTGCGGGCATGAGATGATCGCGGCGTACTCGATATCCTTGGGCAAGGTTTGTGTAGTACTCCGCGGGCAAGCTCAGCGCTGCGGCCCCCGCTTCCTGCAACGGGGCTGGTGCGCCAACCGTGAGAAAGTCATGTACCTTGCGGATCGCGTTCGTAATCTTTTCCGCCGCGACAGCCCACCCTATGCGCCAGCCCGTGACGCTATAAGTTTTCGACATGCCGTTGATCGTGACCGTCCGCTCCCGCATTCCTTCGAGCGAAACCATCGAAATATGTTCGGTTCCGTCGTAAAGAATGTGCTCGTAGATTTCGTCGGTGATCGCGAGGACGTCGAATTCAATGCACAGATCGCGAATCAACTCCAGTTCTTTCCGGGTGAAGACCTTGCCGGTGGGATTGTTCGGCGTATTCAGGATGATCGCCTTGGTGTGCTTGTCGAAGGCGCGGCGAAGTTCTTTCTCGTCGAATGTCCATTCGCCGCCATCCTCTTTCGGCGGACGCAGCTTTACAAATTTTGGCTTTGCGCCACTCAGGACCGAATCCGGTCCGTAGTTTTCGTAAAACGGTTCGAAGATCACAACTTCATCACCTGTATTGCACACCGCCAGGAGGGTCGAAATCATGGCTTCGGTCGACCCGCAACAGACCGTGATCTCTTTCTCCGGATCGACGGTGATGCGCTGCCACACGGCCATCTGCCGGGCGATCGCGTTGCGCAGATTTTTCGCGCCCCAGGTGATTGCATACTGATTCACGTCGCCCGCAACTGCCCGTTGCGCGGCTTGTTTGATCTCCGCCGGAGCGGGAAAGTCCGGGAATCCTTGCGCGAGATTGACGGCGTTATACAGCATGGCCTGGCGAGTCATCTCGCGAATTACGGATTCGGTAAAGTGTCCGACCTTGTCGCTGAGAAAGTGCTTACCGGCGGGAGGATGGGCGGTCGTCTTGGCCGCTTGACGTGGCTTTAGCGTCCGAGGAGATTTTCTTTGAGGACTTTTGCGCTTGGTAGACCGCCGAGTTGCCATAGCAGGCCCAGACTAGCACAGCCGCCAATTCAGCGGCCCCAGTCCACGCGAAGGACAAATCCAGGCGAAGTCGGAATGCTGCGGAATCGGAATGCTCCGAAATCGGAAAGCAATGATCGCGGCGACCTCAGCGGTTCGGCCGCAATGAACGAAACTACGGCGTTATGCCCGCGGTAGGGTTTGCAACCGCTCGGCGACCTTCTTCAGAAGTCCAGATGTCGCTTCAGTAGCTTCTTGAGTTGAGAAGGTGCCTTCCAGTTCCACGACGGGCAGGGAAGCGCAGGCGTCCCGGAACGCTTTGTCAGTCGCAGGTGAGGCGGTGACATCCGCACCCACAAGCACGAGATCGAAACGCGAGACCCGCATCAGAATCAGACTATCGCGCAAATTATTGCTGGTGTGGACGTCGTACCCGGCGCGGTGCAACAGTTCGCGAATATAGGTAACCACGTCGGCATTGGTGTCAATGCACAGCACACTCTTACCAGCCGAAACCGGCTGCTCGACGGGGGCCCGAGCCCGATAGAACGCGGCCACCGCATTGTCTTCTGATTCGTGAGAGTCAAATAAGTTCGTCAGGTGAGAAAGGTGAAGGACTTTCCGAACATGCTCGGGCACGTCGCAGAGCTTCAGATCGCCACGTGCCTGGCGAGTACTCGTCAGCGTACGGACCATGGTTCCGAGCCCGCTGCTGTCAATGAAAACCACTTCGCCGAGGTGCAGGACAATCGCGCGCCGGTCCCGTAACAGATGTGCGACGTGAGAGCGCAGGGCTTCTACCTCGCCGCCGGCGACCAGTCGCCCCTTGCAGCGAACAATGGTCACCTTACCAACGTCTCGCGTTTCTAACGAGAGTTTCATCCCGCCCTTGGCCGGAAGAGTGCACTCCGCACAACGGTTGGCGAGATTACAAGGGCTCTTCTCTCATGTCAAGAGGAGATACGCCCACCGCCTAGGAGCGTCCGGCTCTCCGTTCTTTCACGTCCTTCGATTCGGTATCGGCGGGTTGCAACAGCTTTTTCGCAGCCAGGATTCTTATCCGTTCGACTTTCTGATGAATTGCACCCAGCAATTCCTGCAGAAGGGCTTCCATTTCAGCATTACGGAGGTCAGGACGATTCGAGGCTGCACCAACTCTCGCGCAGAGTTCACGAATCCGATCATCGAGGCGGCGCTTCGGCATAGAGACCAATGGACGCGCAATGGAAATACGCTGGCCACACTCTCGCTTGGCAGAAACCGTGCCAGAGTGCCACATCGAGGGAACTTGTTCGATACCCTGCACACCTTACGAGGCAAAGATTTGTAACGGAGACACAGACTTACGATGAAGGACGAATCGGCGGAAGCTGAAGAATCAGACGGGTTACCCGACGCTGAATCTCTCGGCCGCCCGAGCCTTCGCCTTGGCAGCTTCTTCTTCGCGATTCTTGGGAGGCGCGGTGGTTTCGAGCGAGCGGAGCAGGCGCATTGAGATCGCAGCCACATCCTCTATAGCAGCGAGAAATGCGTCTTCGTTTGCTTTGGACGGCTTGTTGAAGCCACTGATTTTCCGCACGAATTGCAATGATGCCGCGCGGACTTCCTCATCCGTGACCGGGGGATCAAAGTTGAACAAGGTTTTGATGTTTCTGCACATGGTGGCTCACCTCAGGAGCTTAGAAGCCCGAGCTGGCGGGGCCTTCTTTCCCCTATTGTCGCGCAAACGCACCCTTTCGTCGAAAAAGCCATTGCCATGGCGTCTCCAGAACCCAATCTGGGGCGGTTTTCCCTCTGCTTGCAAGGCCTTGGCGGGGGCGGTATGATTCGCCTCTATCGAGCACCGATCACTTCGTTCCAACCCATTTTCCCCAGGTGGGCGAGCGGTAGGTTTCCTCGACGCAGATCCATCTGTGGGGGCTTGCGGTGACATCTTCCGTGCGGCCTTTGGCCGTGGACGAACAGGTCGGTGGCTACAAGATCCTCGGAACCGCAGGCGTCGGCGGGATGGGGATTGTCTATAAGGCGCTCGACCTTAAACTCAATCGCACGGTCGCGCTCAAGTTCCTGCCCAATGATCTGAACGTAGCTTCCAAAGATAAAGAACGCTTCCTGCAGGAGGCCCGCACCGCCTCTGCCCTCGACCATACCAATATCGGTGTGATCCACGGTCTTGAGGAAACTGCCGACGGCCAAACCTTCATCGTGATGGCCTACTATGAGGGCCTCACGCTGGCAGAGCGGATCCGCCGCGGACCGATGGCCCCGAAAGAAGCCATCGAAATCATGGTGCAGATCACTCGCGGGCTGATGGACGCGCACGAGCATAGCATCATCCACCGCGACATCAAGCCATCAAACGTGATCATCACGCGGCAAAACGTCGCGAAGATTGTGGACTTCGGGCTCGCCCGTGTCGCGAGCAGCGCGGCTACAACACTCACTGCCGGGCCGGTCGGAACGCTAGCCTACATGTCGCCAGAGCAGGTGCGCAACGAACCGCTTGACCGGCGAACCGACATCTGGTCACTTGGAGTTGTCTTCGAGGAGATGCTCACCGGAAAGCATCCCTTCGAGCGCAGCAACATGTCGGCAGTGCTGCTGGCGATCCTTGAGCAACCTCCGCCGGTTGAGGAACTCGATCCTGCTTTGGCGTCGATCGTGTGCCGGGCTCTGGCAAAAGATCGTACCCACCGTTACGCCGACTGCCGCGAACTGCTGGCAGATCTCGAAGCTTGCAAGCCCTCATTCGACGCTGCGCCTAGCGCGCCATCGGCTCGCAACCTCAAAGCTTCGTCCCGCGATCTGCGGCGCGCGCTCGAACACGCATCCTCGAGTCGGGCATTGGTCACGCCCGTGGATCGAGCGCGGCGGTGGGCCGTGGAGTTGTTTGCGGCGGTGTTACTGCTCGCCGCGATTTCCCTTCTCATTCCGTCGGTGCGGCATAGTGTGGCTGATCTTCTCTCTGGTGGCGGCAGTAGCGGAGGCGAAAAACACATTGCCGTCCTTCCCTTTGACAACATCGGCAACGACTCCGCGAACGAAGCGATTTCTGAAGGGTTGATGGACAGCCTGACGAGCAAACTCTCGAATCTCGATGCAGGACAGCAGTCGCTGTGGGTTGTGCCGGCCAGCGAGGTTAGAAGAAGAAAGGTCAACGATCCTGAAGCGGCACTGCGGGAGTTCGGCGCGACGCTCGTTGTGAAGGGCAGCGTGTTGCGCGACCCCTCGGGCGTCCACCTTACCGTGAACTTGATTCGTACCAAGGACGTCCGCCAGGAAGGCTCGCTCTCCCTGCAGGATCCATCCGGAGATTTTGCCGCTCTTCAAGATCAGGCCGTGGCCGGCTTGGCGCGGTTGATGCACGTGGAAGTTCCCGCCACCGCATTGCACACTGCAGACGGTTCTTCAGCGCCGGCAGCCTATGAGTCCTACCTCAAGGCTCTCGGCCTTATGCAGCGCTACGACAAGCCCGGGAACCTTGATCAGGCGATCGAATCGTTGTCGAGTGCGGTTACGAACGATCCGCAATTTGCCTTGGGTTATGCAGGGTTGGGCCAAGCCTACTTATTGAAGTATCAGCTCGACAAGAATCCCAAGTGGACCGAACTCGCTCTCAGCAACGGCAGCAAAGCGACCGCTCTGAACAATAGCCTGCCTACCGCATACGTAACCTTAGGAGGCATCCACAACGCGACCGGCAAGAATGACTTGGCGCTCGAAGAATTCCAGCGGGCATTGCAACTCGATCCGCGCAACGCCGATGCTCTCAACGGCCTCGCTCACTCCTACGAGAGCGCTGGACGCAATGCCGACGCCGAAGCGGCGTACAAGAAGGCCATCGCTCTGCGCCCCGACTATTGGAGCGGGTACAACAGCCTGGCGAATTTCTATGGCCGCCAGGGGAAGAACGACGATGCCGTCGCTCAATTGCAGCACGTCATCGAGCTCACACCCGATAACGCTACGGCCTACTCGAATCTGGGAGCGACCTATGTCAATACCGGAGATCCGAAGCAATTCCCAAAGGCCGAAGAAGTGTTGAAGAAGTCGATCGAATTGAGCCCCAGCTACGGCGCCTATGCCAACCTCGGTTACATGTATGCGCTCCAGCAGCGCTATGCGGATTCTGCCGCCGCCACCGAGAAGGCATTGCAATTCAACGATCACGATTACATCGTATGGGCGAATCTCGCCATGGCGTATGAGGGTTTGCATGATCAGGGGAAACTTGAATCCGCGCGCGACAAGGAACTCCCTTTAGTGGAGCAGGCCGCCCAGTCGAATCCGCGCGACGCGGGCATCCAGGTCCGGCTCGCCCTCCTTTACGCAGAGAAAAAATCGCGAGAGAAAGCTTTGGCCCACTTGCAAACTGCCCTCACCCTGTCACCCGACGATTCCGACGTGCTGGAAAGCGTTGGCGAGACCTATGAAACCCTCGGAGATCGTGCACATGCTATCGAGTACATCGAGAAGAGTTTGCAGAAAGGATTTTCGCTGGAGTCTCTCAAAAACACTCCCGCGCTGAAGAGTTTGTTGTCCGATCCGAATTTCCGGCCCAGCTCCAAATAGATTGTCTTCACAAGGAGAGAGAAAATATGGCAGCAAATCCAGTACGTCCCACCCCTGACGCAGTTTTGTACCAGATCACCATCGCGCCTGGCGGAATTGTTAGTTCGAACCAGAACCTGAAGATTACGAATCAGGACACGATTGCGTTTCAGAACAACGCCGGGTTCGCGGTGAACATCGTATTCACCAGCGTATTCAACCCAATCAACAATCTCCAGCAGAACACCAGTGCCGCGCCTAACGGCGGACCGGCAGTGAATACCACGATCAACTACAAGGTCATCAACGCAACGACGGGATTGCAGACGGGAGGGCCCTACTGCGTTCAGTTCGGGGTCGGCCCTTTGACCATCAATATCGCGAGCCTGGAAACGTCTCCGGATCCAATTTCCATTCCACCCGGCGGAGAGATTGTCTTTGTTTGTGATGCGACGTACAGCATCGTATGGAAATCGAACAACCTGCCGGTTACAGCTTGGACCCCTCAACCATTAAAGCTCTATGCCAACGCGAACCCGAATCCGAATCCGGTTCAGACCGCGCTCCCCGCCGTTTATGGGCAGAGCGTGACTTACACCATCGCGAATTCAAGTGAGACACGTGGTGGCGGCACGGTAGTGATCGGCGCCTGAATTACACCCCCATTTCCGATCGCGGCGACGCGGATCATGAATGGGGGAATTTATTTTCCTGCCGGCACTCTGCTGAGGGACGAAGCAACCACTGCTTCCCCAGTGGCGATCGCCCGCATTCCTCATGCTATAATTCTTTATTCTCAGTCGCTTAGAGCACTGGAGGATTGTATCGATAAGCGTTTTATCCGCATCAACGATCGTATTCGGGCACGCGAAATCCGCGTGATTGATGACGAGGGCGCACAGCTGGGCATCATGCCCCCTTACGAAGCGATCAAGAAAGCCCGCGAAAAGAATCTGGACCTGGTTGAGATTTCGCCCACCGCGCAGCCTCCCGTGTGCCGCATCATGGACTACGGGAAGTATCTCTACCAGCAGGAAAAGAAAGAGCGCGAAGCCAAGAAGCACCAGAAGACGATCACCGTAAAAGAGGTCAAGTTCCGCATCAATGTGGATGACCACGATTACGAGACGAAGAAGAATCACGTCCTGCGTTTCCTGGATGAGGGCGACAAGGTTAAGGCAACGATCTTCTTCCGCGGGCGCGAGATGACTCGCACCGGCCTCGGTCGGCAGATTCTGGAGCGGCTGATTAAGGACGTCGAGCCGCACAGTATTGTGGAGTTCCGGCCACGGCAGGAAGGCAACACGCTGCACGCGATCCTGGCTCCGAAGAAAACGGACAAGGAGCGCGAGAAAGAAAAGCAGAAAGCAGAAAAAGCTGAGAAGGCTGCGGCGCAAAGTGCACCCGGCCCGAGCGCGCCTTCGCCGCAGGTCGCCAAGCCCGCGTCGTAAGCAAAAGCAGATTCCTCGCTGCGCTCGGAATGACAATCTTGTCCGAGCGGTCAACGGACATCTGATCGGATGAATTTGAAACTGGCAGCCGATGGCTGAAAGCTGACGGCTGTTTCTTGAGGACTGTATGCCGAAATTGAAAACGCACAAGGGCGCTGCCAAGCGCTTCAAGAAAACCGGGACGGGGAAAGTGAAGCGGGGGCACGCGAAACTGCGTCACATCCTGACGTCCAAAGACACGAAACGGAAGCGCAAGCTGCGCCATGGCGGCCTCGTCAGTGACGGGGATCTGCCCAAGGTTCTGCGGATGATTCCGTATCAGTGAAGAGTCATTGAGTGATTTTGCGATTGGGTTGTTGAGCGATTGCTCCTGTACGGGATAATCGCGCAATCACCCGATCACTGAATCGCACAATTCTTCCGGGCGCGTGAAGAGGTCAGATAGATTCCCTTACCTCCAGCCGCCATAAAACGAAAGCCAAAAGGAGAACACCATGCCTCGTGTAAAACGCGGAACCAAACGCCGCGCGAAGCGCAAAAAGATATTAGAGCGCGCAAGCGGATATTTCCTCACTAAATCCAAGCTCTACCGTTCGGCAAAAGAGTCGGTCGAACGCGGACTGAAATTTGCCTACTCCGGACGAAAGCAGCGCAAGCGCCAATACCGTTCGCTGTGGATCGTCCGCATCGGCGCCGCCGCCAAGCTGAACGGGATGAGCTACAACCAGCTCATTCACGGCCTGAAGGTAGCGAAGATCGAACTGGATCGCAAGATTCTGGCGGACCTGGCGGTCAACGATCCGTCGGGATTTGCCAGCCTCGCGACTCAGGCCAAGAGCGCGTTGGCATAGCTCCCAGCCGTCAGCTCTAAGCTTTCAGTTCAGTGCTCATGTGGGGACGGCCGCTCTCGGCCGTCCTGCCGAGGCTGGACCCGGCTCAAACTGAAAGAGTCGATACAGATCGTGATTCGCTGAGCCCGCAGGTCAACACCTGTCCGCTCTTCGAGCCGATGGACAGCCGAGGGCGGCTGTCCCCACATATGTATTCTTTGGGCTGAAGAATTCTCGTGGCATACACCGTTACCAAACTGACGGATTACTCGGCGGCGGCGCTTGAGAAGGCTGCCGGCGAATGTATCGCCGCGTGTACGGCAGAAGGCGCCGAAGTCCGCAGCGAAGCCGATCTCAAGACATTCCGCGATCGCTGGATGGGCCGCAAGAACGGCATCCTCACACAGATCAACGATCTCTGGCTGAAAGGCGCTCCGAAGGAAGCCAAGCGCGAGGCCGGAATGCGCGTCAACGAACTCAAGATGCGCATCACGGAACTGGTGGAAGGGGCACATGTAGGCGGCGGAACGAATTTGCTCGTCTCCGAGAGCGTCGACATATCTCTCCCCGGCATCCGTCGGCCTATCGGTGCCGAGCATCCCGTCATCAAGACGAGGAATGAAATTGTGGGTGTCTTCGAAAAGCTGGGTTACTCCGTCGCCGAAGGGCCCGTGGTTGAGACGGATTACTACAACTTCGAAGCGCTGAATTTCCCGCCGAACCATCCGGCGCGCGACACCCAGGACACGCTGTTCATCGCCGGCCAGCAGTCGAAGCCGCAGCGCGAGCGCCTGCTCCTGCGCACCCATACGTCTCCGGTGCAGATTCGCACCATGGAGAAGATGCGTCCGCCGATTCGTATCGTGATTCCCGGGACCGTGCACCGCAACGATCCGCCCGACGCGAGCCATTCGCCCATGTTCCACCAGATCGAAGGCCTCGCCGTCGACACCAATATCACTTTTGGAGATCTGAAGGGCACGCTCGATCACGCGATGAAATCGCTGTTCGGATCGAGCGTGAAGACGCATTTCCGGCCGTCGTTCTTCCCGTTTACCGAGCCGAGCGCCGAGCTCTATGTGACCTGTTTTATCTGCGGCGGCAGCGGGAAGCGTGGCTCGGATCCGTGCCGTCCCTGCAAGCAGACGGGATGGATCGAAGTCCTCGGTTGCGGCATGGTCGATCCCAATGTTTTCGAGTTCGTGAAAGACAACGGATACGATCCGAAAAAGGTTTCCGGCTTCGCCTTTGGCATGGGCGTTGATCGCCTAGCATTGCTGAAATACGGAGTCGACGACATTCAGTTGTTCTTCCAGGGCGACGTCAGATTTTTGCAGCAGTTCGGATGAAGCTGGTGCTGGTCGTAGGTCGCTAGTCGTGGCCTGGCCGTGCACGGCCAAGAAACGCAGCTTCATCCTGAGCCGAGCCGCTTTTTCGAGCGCAGCGAAGGATCTGTTGCGGAGTTCAAATGTGAGCTCCTTGCTCAAATGTGTTCTTGCTAAAAAGCTGATGGCTGAGAGCTGATAGCTGGGTTCATGAAACTTTCTACCAATTGGATTCGCGATTACGTTGACCTCACCGTCGACGACCGGCGCCTCGCCGAAGATCTGACAGACGTGGGCCTCGGTGTCGAGGGTATCGACGCCACTGGCGCTGACACTATTTCGAAATGGAGATCGGAACCAATCGCCCCGATGCCATGAATCACTACGGCATCGCCCGCGAAGCCGCTGCCATCTACGATCGACCGCTCAAGCAGATAGCGCCGAAGCTCCCCGCCGCTACTCCAGCCGCGGATTTCCCCATCACGGTCGAAGAGCCGGCGCTCTGTCCAAGATTCTCCGCGCGAGTAATTCGCAACACGCACATCAAGCCGTCGCCGGGAAAGGTCGCTCATCGTCTTCAGCTACTCGATCAGCGCCCGATCTCCAACGCAGTCGACGCGACTAACTATGTTCTCTGGGAGATCGGCAAGCCTACTCACGTCTTCGACGCGGACCTGCTCGAAGGCGGCCAGATCATCGTGCGCAAGGCTCGCAACGGCGAAACGCTCAAGACGCTCGACGGCGTGGAACGCAAGTTGACCTCCGAAGACCTCGTTGTCTGCGACGCGAAAAAGCCCGTCGGCCTTGCCGGAGTGATGGGCGGCTACGACACGATGATCACCGAGAAGACGCGCAACATCGTGATCGAGTCCGCCTGGTGGGATCCCGGCATTGTCCGCAAAATGTCCCGCCGACACGCGATCCACACTGACGCTTCCCACCGCTTCGAACGCGGCGCGGATTTCGAATCGACGGTCCTCTCCTGCGATCTCGTCGCCGAAATGATTCTCGCTTCCAGCGGTGGAGAACTCATCGGCGATGTCGTCGATGTCGTCTCGAAGAAGATGGACCAGGCTCCGGTTGTGCTGCGTGTGTCTGAGGTGCAGCGCATTCTCGGAGGCAATCTCAGCGCTGGCCAGATTTTCCGCCTGCTCAAGCGGCTTGGATTCGAATTGATCCCTGAGGGCCAGGCGGACGCTCAATTCCGCGTCCAGATCCCAAGCTGGCGCCTCGATGTGGAGCGCGAGATCGACATCATCGAAGAAATCGCGCGCCTGCACGGATACAACAAGTTTGAGAACACACTGCCTGCATATAGTGGCGCGGTGGTCGAACTGCCGCACGCTCCCATCGATGCAGCGATGCGTAAGCGAGCGCTCGCGCTGGGATACAACGAAGCATTATCGCTGACGTTTATCTCTCACGCCGATGCGGAGAAGTTTGCATCTTCTTCCGGACCGAAGGTGTTGGAACTGGAGAATCCGCTGAGTGAAGAAGCTTCAGTGATGCGCACATCGCTCGTACCGGGGATGCTCGAGATGCTGAGCTGGAACTTGAACCGCGACGTCGTCGATGCGCGCTTGTTCGAGATGGGCAGCATCTATGAAATGTCCGGCGGTGAAAGGGTTGAGCCGCGCCGTGCCTGCCTCGGTGCAACCACGGCATCCGTTCGTGCAGCGCTTCCTGTGGGAGGCGCATTGGATGTCAGCAAGGGCGACCGCTCGACTGCGGCAGAGGCTTTCCGCGGATTTAAAGGTGACGTGGAAAACATGCTGGCGGCTTTTGCCGGCGAGATCGCCTATGACCACGAAGCGCCGGAGTATTTCCATCCCGGACGTTCGGCACGTGCGCGGCTGAACGGAACCGTCGTTGCGCAGTTCGGCCAAGTTCATCCGGAAGTTGCGGCCGCCAGGAAATTACGCCAGGACGTTTTCCTCGCTGAGTTCGATTTGGAGCGGTTATATAAGGCCGGACTGCGAACCGTGCGATTTACTCCGCTTGCGAAATATCCTGCGGTCGAGCGCGATTTTTCGTTCGTGTTCGACGATGCCCTGTCCTTCGAGCAGATGCGAAAGACGGTGGAAGGAGCAGGCATCGGGGAATTGCAAGAATTTTTCCCGGTCGAAATCTTCCGCGGCGGTTCGATTGGCGTGGGGAAATATTCCGTCCTGCTGCGGGTGAGATTCCAGTCCAACGAACGGACGTTGCGCGAAGATGAGATCGCCCAATGGTCCGGCAAGATCGTCGCGGCACTTACCGCACTCGGCGGCGCACAGAGAACATAAGTGCACGCAGTCCCCCCGAGAGCTACCTGGGGAGTAAGAAACTTACGTCTGATTCCCGCATCGCTTATTCCATTTGGCAAGTGGCAGTTTCTGAGAGGACTCTCACGTCTCTCCGTGCGTATGGGAGCCGCCGTTCCGCTTGAGTGTTTCCAATCGCTGCCGATATAACTCGAGTGGGAAGCACTTCTACCAAGCAAGCGAAAGAGCGGCCGGATACGCAGCCGCTGAAGACCCTGCGCTACGTGGCGCGACAGCCCATTTTCGACCGCGAAGAGAAAGTATTTGGCTACGAGTTGCTGTTTCGCAACGGCCTTGAGAACGCCTTTGAGGGCGATACGGACATAGCTTCGCGGGCCATGCTCGACAGTTCCTTGCTGATGGGTCTCGACGTGTTATGCGATGGCCGGAGAGCGTTTGTGAACTGCACTCGCGACACGCTGATCAAAGGACTGGTCCGGTTGCTTCCGTCTACATCGACGGTGGTGGAGATTCTCGAAACGGTCCCAGCGGATCCGGATGTAATGGCCGCCTGCCTCAGCCTGAAAGAAGCCGGATACATGATCGCCTTGGACGACTATGTGGCGGGCGATCCGCGGGAACCTCTGGCGGAGGTCGCTGACATTATCAAAGTCGAGGTGCAGCTGACCAGCGAGGAGCAACGTACAGCGTTGATAAAGAAATTCGGACCGTGGCGCTGCCGCATGCTCGCGGAAAAAATCGAAACGTACTCGGAATTCAAGCGTGCGCGCGATCAGGGCTTCGTCTACTTCCAAGGCTACTTTTTCCGGCGCCCCGAGATGGTGGCCACGCACGAGATGCCCGCCAACCGGTTGAACTACCTTCGCATGCTGCAGGAAGTGTCGCGTCCAGAGCTGAATTTGCCCGCCTTGGAAAAACTGGTCAAAGCGGAGGCGTCCGTTTGCTACCGGCTGCTGCGCTACTTGAATTCGGCGATTTTTGGCCTCAAGAGCGAGGTTCATTCGGTCCGGCACGCTTTGTCGATCCTGGGAGAGCGCGACGTGCGCCGCTGGGTGCGTCTGGTGGCAGCGGTCGGCTCTGGGTCGGACAAGACCAGTGATCTTGTGCTCTCGGCGCTGGTGCGTGGACGCTTTGGCGAGTTGCTGGCCCCACGCATACCCCACGGCGAGTCGGACCTGTTTCTTCTTGGCTTGCTTTCCCTGATCGACGCCATGCTGGAAACTCCGATGGCGGAAGTCTTGGAGAAGATTCCCCTCGATCACGCCACCAAGGCGGTGTTGCTGGGCCAGCCTACTCCGCTGCGCCCCGTGTTCCAGCTGATGCTTGCGCACGAATGCGGAGAGTGGGAAGCCGCAGCTACCCTCAGCGAAAGCCTCCATCTCGATTCCGAGGAGGTCGCCAGTTGCTACTGGCAGGCGCAGCAGTGGGCGCGGGAGCTCTCCCACGAGCAATAAAAGGAGGGCGGAACCGGACTCGGCAGCGCTTGCGTTCCTGGAGCTCTCCAATTCCGCGGTGCATGCACTCCTGTGCAAAACGCCCGTGGATGGCCCCTTGCGAAGTCTCGTCAGTGCGCGTACCATGACATTGTTCTCTTTAGGCCTCGTTCCCGCGCAGGTCTCCCGCGCCAGCCGTTCTGAGGCGGCGCCTTTACGGATCCGATAAACGGAAAATCGAGACTACGTTAAAAAGTAAAGTTTTCATTCGCAAATAGCTGGTCGTTTCAGAGCTGGGGTTCGTTCCACAGTGTGTCCAGTCGCAACCCGCAACTGCGCAGATGGGATCGCGTCTTTCGGCGAATCTTTGTGCCCGGCACGCAGCACTGCTCGACCTGACGAAACTTTGATTTCTTCGAAGCGTTGCAATCAGTAGCAACCACATTTGAGAGGACTATGAACGCAGGACCAGGAAAAACCTCCGGTGGGGGAGGCAGAAGACGGCGCAGAGGACGCCGCCCACACAGCCAACGCGGACAACGTCCCGGACCGGGCCTCAGCCGCGAGAACAAAGACGGTATCTACACCGCGCCGATGGATCACAGCTATCGGGCCGTCATGAGCGGCAACAACGGCCATAAAGGCGGGAGGCAGCGGCCTGGATTCCAGACCCAGTATCCACAACCGGAGCCCGAGCCTTTGCCGGCGATCACCGAAGACACCAACTCGCGCATCTTCGCCTTCATCGAAGATCTCTTCTTCATGGCCAAGATTCAGGAAACTGCGCGCAAGCTCAACGTTAAAGTTGAGTTCGTCAAGACCGACAAAGACCTGATGGACAGGATGCACCAGAACGGCGAAGAGAAGCCCTCGCTCATCATCTTCGACCTGAACAATAACAGCGTGAAGCCGTTGACGTTGATCCCCAAGCTGAAAAGCAAGCTGAAGAAGGGCACCTCGATCATCGGATTTCTGTCCCACGTGCAGGGAGATCTGAAGCAGAAGGCGCACGAGGTCGGCTGCGACATGGTCTTGCCGCGCTCTGCGTTTTCGCAGAATCTGCCCCAGTTGCTCCGGCGCCACGGCGCTCCCGACGAAATCGAGCCCTCCGTCCAATAACTCGTTGACTGTCTCAACTGTCTTACAAGACTGGCCGCTCGCCTACGGGCAACAGTGTCAAGGCTTCGCTGCAGGTACAGTCTCCCGATAGATTGGCCAGTGCTCGGCCAACTCCCGTACTACCCGGCTCCCCACCTGGTAGGCATTTTCAATCGCTTCGGTGTAGGCGGCGTAGTTTCCGGTTGCTTCGCTCTTGAGCAGATCCGCTGCCGATGTTCCCGGGGGCGGCATCGTGAAGTCGCTGCCAGTTCTCAGATCGAGCGCGCGCGCGAGATCAACCCGGCCCGCATGAGCAAGGAAGGTGAGCGCTTGCAGGTAGGCGGCGTCTTCCTCGGCAGAGGTTGTGAATCGGCCTTTGCCCTTGGTCCAATAAGGCACCCATTCTTCCGCCCAGCTTGTCATCTTGATCCCGATCCAGAACCGGTCTGCGGTCAACGTGTCGCCTTTCAGAACGAAAGGGGGCCGCTTTGCGTTAGGCATCTCCAAGTAGCCCGCGCGCGCCGCTTTGAGCTTGTCATCGTCCGGTAAGACGAGGTTGCGCGTCAGGAGATAGGCCCAAGTCGCAAGGCCGTCATTGAGGTCATAGGCCAAAGTGCCGTTGTCGGAAACGGCTGGCGGCGCTGGTTGTTCGAAGGGCGTTGCCCGGTCGTAGGCTACGATGCCCGTCGGCCACGCGACCGGCATCTCGCGCCCATCGATTTCGTATGCGAGATCGCCATCCACGATGTAGCTCGTCCATGCAGCCGAGCCAACTGAGGCTTGGCTGGGATCAATGCCTCCGATCCCAGCGAGGATCCAATAGGCTTTTGTAAGGTCGAAGCGCGGATCGAGACCGAGGGCCATGATCGAGGCCGCCGCCGAGGATTTGCCAGCGCCGGTCAAGATGGCTAGAACGTGGTCCTTGGCGTTGTAGCGGAGAGAATGGTAGCCCTGCGGAAACGGCAGAATGTCGGGCAGTGGATAATGCTCGACCCAGTTCTGCAGTTCGCCCGGAATGTCGCCAGTATCGTTGCCGACTTCGAAGGTCGTCACGACAACAACGCGGATCTCCAGCGGAGCCGGACAGCCTTCGCGCTGGCGGGTAAGGCCAGCCACATTTGGAGTGCCCCGGCCATCGCCGCACAACGCACGAATCCCCAATTCATCCACTGCCTCCTTAGAGTCCTAGTTCTTAGCGACACCGTGTCCGCTGAGGTCATCTAGCGCGAAGCCTGGTTGTTGCGCTCTCGGCTGCGGTGGTGAATCGCTGCTTCAGGGCAGATGAGCTATCCCGGGGGCCAAGAGAGCGGACGTCCGCCGAGCAGGTGGACGTGTAGATGAAAGACCGACTGTCCAGCGCCCTGTCCGACGTTGAGGACAGTGCGGTACCCGTGTTCGATGTTGCGCTGGCGCGCGATCTGCGCAGCCGCAAGATGGCATCGGCCGATGATCTCCGCGTCGACCGCTTCGGCCTCCTTCAATCCCGCGAAATGTTTCTTTGGGATGATGAGCACGTGTGTGGGCGCTTGCGGGCTGATGTCTTCGAAAGCGAAAACATGTTCGTCTTCGTAAACTTTCTTCGCGGGAATCTCGCCCCGGATGATTCGGCAAAAAAGGCATTTGGAATCGCTCATGCTTTTGACACCTGGCGGAAAGATAACACTGCTCGTAGAAGTTGTCAGCCGAGCACTACAGCGCGCTAGCGATATTTTGTGGCGAGATCGTCGAAGGGGCGAGAACTCACATTCCACGTGCCTTCGAACGGATTGTCTAGATCCGTAAGCACAAAATGCGCGAAGAACAGCAGCATCGACGTAAGCGCCATGGACACTACGCCCAACACCAAATTGTGAAACGGGTAGAAGAGCAGCAGGAACAGGATTGAAAATGCCGTCAACATCACAAAGAGGAGCAAGGTTCGCGGAATTCTTTTCGCGCTGAGCGCGAGGCGTTCGTCGCGATGGCCGCTAGCCTGGTTGGCAATCGCCAGCAAGTGATCGTGGGCACGACGCTCGAAATCATCTTCCGGCTTGGCTTCGATGACGCTGGAGATAATGGCGGAGAATAACTTATCCGTTCTTGCCGTCGATTCTCCCCGCGAAAGCATTCCCCACTCCGACTCCGAAACCGCACGGCCGTAGGCCCGAATAGCTCGCACAATCGGATCGCGAGTCGCTTCTTTCATGCCGCGGCTGAACAGAATCAGATCCTTCAGAGCGCCTGACTCCTTGAGAATTTCATTTTCAACCGCCGCAAATTGTCCCCAGATGACGTATGTTGCAAACGCATAAACTACGCTGTACAGCGTACCAATGATCTGGAGCAACGCGGCGACGCCTTCGCCATCACTGGCAAACAATTGGTGGAAGCCGGCCACCCGCAGCAAAAGATAAGCCGCCGCCGCGGCGATGATGAACTTCACGCCTTGCACGCGAGTCGAGAGAGGTACGACTGCCATCGCGCTCATGGTCAGTCGAGACGCACCAGGAACACTGCGCCTTCCGAAGTAGTCGTTTCGGCAGCGAGCTTCTGGGCGCGCTCGTGATCATCGTCAAGGACGCGGACGCGAATCCACCAGTCGCCTGCGGGGCTGGCGAATCTCAACACCTTCGCGGTGCGATAGCGGCGAGTAAGCTGATCGGCTAGTTTCGTGGCGGCCGGCTCATCCGGGAATCCGCCGATCTGCACCGCCCACTTCCCAGCGGCTCCGGGCACTGCCCCGGACTGCATCAACTCGACCTTCACTTCCGCCACGCCCGGTTTCCAGACGTCGAGCTTGCGGGCAGCTGCGAGCGAGAGATCGACAACGCGCCCGGGGATGAACGGCCCGCGGTCGGTGATGCGCACCAGCGCCGTCGACCCAGTTTTCACGTTCGTTACCCGAACGATCGATCCCAGCGGATACGTGCGGTGCGCGGCCGTCATAGCGTGCATGTTGTAAATCTCGCCATTCGATCCGCGGCGATTGTGGTAGGGAGGGCCGTACCAACTGGCGAGGCCGGTCTCGGTAGTCAGGGGCTTGGCGTCGGCAGGGAGTGTGGGTTCGGCAAGATCGGCGTCTGGCTCCGGCGTCGCAGGCTTCCCTTTTGTGCTCGGAATATTTCCGGAGGGTTGCGGCGCACTCGGCTCGGTTCGCGATTCTGGTGCCGGAGGTGGCGGCACGTCGACATGCGCAGTCTTCGGATGTCCGCAAGCCGTCAGGAAAAGAATCGTGAGCAGAACGATGAAGAGCATGAATAGGCGAACGCGAGTTCCTGCTGTCCCAGAGAAGATCACCCCTCGAACGTTTACTTCGGCGGGTGTTGTTGATGATCCATATAGTCGGCGAACTCGGACAGCTTCTGCGAGGCGACGCGCAAGGCTTTCGTGGAATGCGTGCGTACCGCGGGAACGACTTCGTCGTTCAGATATTTGATGAATTCCGGAATTTCTTTTTCCAGACGGTCGGCGGCGTCGTTGATGGTTTGGCTTACACGCGCCGATGCGTCTTCCACCTTGCGGTTGAAGTCGTTCATGGTACTCCTCGCGATGATTGGGCGTGAAAGAACTCACGCGTACAGCGGATGCCAGGCCCGGTTATTATTTCGTGCCCGAAGGCGCCGGTCAATGGCGGAAGTGATCACTCGATCACCGGAATGCTGGGATAGAATGCGGGATTCGCATGAACAGCCAGGGAAATAGAGCAGCCGAATTCGCGAAACCCGCGTTTCGCCGACAGTTACTCGAGTGGTATGACGCGCACGCCCGAGATTTGCCCTGGAGAAAGAATCACGATCCGTATCGCGTGTGGATATCAGAAATCATGCTGCAGCAAACGCGGGTCGCCGCCGTGATTGCGCACTATCACGAATTCCTGCGTCGATTTCCGACGGTCAAGAAACTTGCCGCGGCGCGAGAGGCCTCCGTGCTGGCTGCGTGGAGCGGTTTGGGATACTACCGCAGGGCACGCATGTTGCATGCCGCGGCGAGATTGGTTGCGCGTAAGCGGGGCGGAAAGTTTCCCGAGACGGCTCAGGGCTGGCAGGAGTTACCGGGGATCGGGCGTTACACGGCAGCTGCGATCGCCAGCATCGCATTCGGTGGGCTGGCTGCCGTCGTGGACGGGAATGTGGAGCGGGTCCTGCAGCGTGTGTTCGGAGAGCGTCTCTCGCAGCTGGAGATCTGGCGACGTGCCGAAGAGTTGCTGGATCAAGAGCGTCCCGGAGATTTCAATCAGGCGATGATGGAGCTCGGTGCAACGGTGTGTACACCGCGAGCTCCTTCGTGTTTGACGTGTCCGGTGATTGAGTTGTGCACGACGCGGGGGGAAATGGCAGTTGCGACGAAGGCTCCACGCCAGACGAAGCGCGAGATTCACTATGCGCTCGATTGCCGCGCCGGCGAAGTGCTGCTGGTGCAACGCCCGCGGGACGCGTCGCTGATGGCCGGGATGTGGGAATTGCCGGAGTTGTCAGCGCCTGTTTTGGGCTCAGGCAAACAGCAGGTTCCTCACTTCGTGAGGAATGACAAAGAAAAAAAGAGGACTAACAAAGTAAGAAGTAATGACAAGGCACTTGGGAGCAGAAAGCGAAGGCGGAAGGGCAAATTTCCCGCGCTTCTGCTTTCGGTGAAACATTCGATCACGGTGACGGACTACACAGTGCGGGTCTGGGATGCGTCGTCGGACTCAGTTCGTGGGGAATGGGTTGCCGTGGGTCGATTGAAGCGCGTCGCCCTTACCGGGCTGGCGCGAAAGATTTTGCGGAAGACTAAAATCCTTCAGGAATGATCGATCTTGATTCTTGCCCTGTGCCGATTCCTCAGTCGCTCCTTTTGCCATCCTGTGTCATCTAGAATACGACTACAGCAAGTTGACTTGTAGACTTGAGATCGAGCGAAGTGCCTGCTCAAGTTTCCACTTGGAGGAGAGTTCGAATGGCGGCATTGAGAGTGGGAGCGAAAGCTCCCGAATTCGAGTTGAAGACCTTGGACGGCGGAAAGTTCGCTCTAAGCCAAGAACTGGGGAGCGGACCCGTTGTGTTGGCATTCTTTAAGGTTTCGTGTCCGACGTGCCAGTACGCGCTTCCCTTTCTTGAGCGGTTGTATGTGGCATATGCCAAGAACGGCGTCACGCTGGTCGGCATCTCGCAGAACGATTCCAAAGAAACTGCGGCATTCAACCAGCAATTTGGCATTACCTTTCCCGTCTTGCTCGACGACACGCGCTCCTATCCGGTCTCAAATGCCTACGGGCTGACGAACGTTCCCACGGTGTTTTGGATTACCCAGGGTGGGGAGATCGAAGTTTCGAGCGTGGGATGGGTGAAGGCCGACTTCGAGCAGATTAATCGCAAGATGGCGGAGACCGGCAAAATTCCGGCCGCGTCGATGTTCAAAGCCGGCGAGGATGTGCGCGACTTCCGCGCCGGTTGAGGATCGAAGAACTAGGCGCCGGTCGGCGCTCTCAAGGGCAACACTTCACTGAGGCGAACACAGAGGAACACCGGGTACCCCTGCGCATTTGGACACGTCCTGCTGGGTGTTTTGTTCCGGCAGTCGGTACACTCTCGTGCCGTCCAATGCCCCAGTTCTCGTACAACCAAGCTGTGAATGTCCATTACAATTCCTTCAGACTTCACAGATTTCCGTCTTTGGGTAGGCGGCTATTGTTGGCGGCCTAGCGGGGGAGATGCCCGGTTTATGCAGAGAGCGACGAAGATCATCTCGGCTGGTCTGATCGTATGCCTCAGCCTGCTGGTGTGGGCGGAAGGGGGCTCGGGAGCAGGCGGCTCCAAGATGCCCTCCGTCCAGTTGCCGGGCCCGGCGTTTGTGGCGCTTGAGACCATCAATCCGGACCATATTCGCTGGCATGTGCGGTACCTGTCGCACGATTTGCTTGAGGGCCGCGGCACCGGCCAGCGCGGTGGGGATATTGCCGCCGAATACATTGCTACCCAGTTCGCCGAATACGGACTGAAGCCTGCCGGAGATCATGGAACCTACATGCAGAAGGTCCCGCTGGTAGGCATTACCACTCTGTCCGATACGACGTTCTCGCTGATCCCGAAACAGGGCGAGACGATGAATCTGAAGCCTCTCGATGAATACGTCGCCTACGACCAGACACAGCAGGTGCTGGCGGAAGTGGATGCGGAAATCGTCTTCGTAGGATATGGAATTGAGGCGCCTGAGTATGGCTGGGACGATTACAAAGGCGCCAACCTAAAGGGCAAAGTGCTGCTGATGCTGGTCAACGAACCACCATCGGACGATCCGAAGTTTTTCAAGGGAAAGGCACTGACTTACTACGGCCGCTGGACGTACAAGTACGAGGAAGCGGTTCGCAAGGGTGCGGTGGGAGTCATTCTCGTACATCAGGCGCAGATGGCAAGTTATCCGTGGGAGGTGGTGCGTAACTCCAACTCGGGGGAAAAGTCGGCGCTCCGCGTGGAAGGTCCCGCGTTGAAAGTAGCTTCATGGATTCACTTTGACGTTGCCAGCCGGCTGGCTTCGGCGTCGGGGATGAACCTGGAAAAGATGATGCAGGACGCGCAGTCGAAAGATTTCCATCCGGTAAGTCTGGGTGCGAAGCTCAAAGCGCACATGGTGAGCAAGGTGCGCAATTTCGAATCGAATAACGTGCTGGCGATGCTCCCGGGAGCAGACAAGAAATTGGCCGAAGAGGCTGTGATCTATACGGCTCATTATGATCATTTCGGAATCCGCCCGGAGATGCCGGGTGACAATATCTTCAATGGCGCGGACGACAATGCGACCGGATGCGGCATTCTGCTGGAGTTAGCGCGTGCTTTTGGGTCCGCAACACAACACCCGCGGCGGTCGATTTTGTTTGCGGCCGTCACGGCGGAGGAGCAGGGGCTGCTCGGGTCGGAGTATCTGGGGAGACATCCGCCGATTCCGGCAGGAAAGATTACGCTCGATCTGAACTATGACGATGTGAAGCCGCTGGGAGCGCCCGAAGAAGTCGAGATTTCAGGAGCTGAGAGGACGACCTTTTATCCCGAAGTGGAGGCCACGGCCAAAGAGTTTAGGCTGGCCATTCGTCCTGATGCGCGGCCCGAGGCTGGGCACTTCTACCGCTCCGATCATTTCAGCCTGGCGCGTGTGGGGATTCCATCGTTTTCCATCAATGAAGGTATGAAGTACAAGGGGCATCCGGAATCCTGGGGGCTGGATCAAGAGCGCGAATACGTGGAGAAGCATTATCACCAGCCGAGTGACGAGTACCATCCGGAGATGGATTTTGTGGGCGACTCCGCGATGGCGCGGTTTGGATTTGCGCTGGGGTGGGAAGCTGCGGGTTTGCCCAAGCGGATCGAGTGGCAGAAGGGCGATGAGTTCGAGGCGGTACGAGCTAAGACGCAGTAACCTGCTCGGAAACTCCCTGTCGAAGCCGTATGAAGTTCGAAGATATGCCGGCAAGTATGCCCGGCCGATTGATTCCAGACGACTTAGGGTCCTCGTAACCTAGGTAACTTTAGCCGCCCCGCGACGCATGCTAACCTCACCTTGTCCGTTTTAAATCAGTAACTTCCAGCAAGAAATCCTGTCAAGGATGCC
The DNA here is from genome assembly GCA_963700225.1 of uncultured Acidobacteriota bacterium. Taxonomy (GTDB): domain Bacteria; phylum Acidobacteriota; class Terriglobia; order Terriglobales; family Acidobacteriaceae; genus Sulfotelmatobacter. Next base: position 318,012 of record CAVOWU010000002.1, on the reverse strand, counting down.
GAGAATTCCTATCTTTCGCCTGGGCGGTGGGCCGGAGAAACCGGCGCCACCGAATCTGGCTGCGTCGACTCCGTTCGTCTCGCTCGAAGGGATCGCGGTTGGTGTCGATAATCTACGACATGACGTAGTACTCAGTCCGCGATTTGTGGAATTGGCGCGGGCGCAATTGGCCAAATTGATCGCACGGCACGGCGAGATCGAGGGGTTGTTGGGGGCGGAAGCTCCGCAGCAGTCGCAGGGGCCTTCCTGGATGAGAAATCAGATGGGGAAGGCGGTGCGCTCAAAATCTGATCCGGCGGAATGGAAGACCGCGCTCACCGAGTTGCAGATTGCGTCACTCAATCGGGCTAAGAAAGAATTCAAGCTTTCGGTAGATCTTCTGGCACGTCTTGCGGTCACGAAGTTCCTGCGAGCGGAGATGAACCTGCAATTCGCCCAAGTGGTCGAGCGATGCCGCGTGCTGCTGAAGAGCTATGACAATATGCGGCAACAGAAGGCCCATGAGTATCGCGAGAGGGTGGCGGCTTTTCAGGTGCGGAAACGGATCATCCTGCGCAAAACCGGGCAGGAGATCTTCGAGACCCTGCGCGAAGTGGAAAAGAGCACACTGGCGCGTACCCGGCGGTCGTTGTTTGGAGAAGAGACCAGCGGGGGAAGTTTCTTCACCTATCCACTATTCTTGAACCGGCTGCTTTTTTCCGAAGACGGGCGAGACGATTATCTGTGCGCCGAGCACTACGTGATGCTGGGCAATTGGGACCGCGATCCCGACCGCTACGGGCGGATGCGGGAAGTTGCGTCCGGATTTCTGCGCTCGCTCTATGGCGAGGAAGTCAGCGCGGAGACTCTCGACGCGTGGATGAACGTGCCGGAGAACGCTCGCGAATTGGTGGGCACCGGAACTCCGGAAGGTTCCGAAGAAGGGCTCGCGCAACAGGATCGGTTGGCCGCGTGGGTGCGGTGGCTCGAAGACGAGCGGGTCATGGAAAACGTGATCGCCTCGTATCACGTAGTCCCGCTGCTGGGAGAATATGCCCCTCGCATCAATCCGCAGCAGCTGAAGAATGCGCTCACCGACCGCACGGAATGCGATCGTGTGGAGCGCATGATTCAGGAACATGGCAGGCTGTCGCCCAACAGCCTGTATGCCGCAGTGGCGAAGGTCGCCAGTTGCCGCGGGGCGGAGCGGGCGAAAGTGGCGGCTCGTTTTCTTGGAGATTTCTTCCATTATCACCGCGACCTGCGGCGGCTCGAGGTTCTCAATGCTGCGTTGGATTCGGTCAATCTGATTCCCAACGAGCGCTTGCAGGAATTGTCGCGCGTGAACGGTACGCTGTACGAATTTCTCTTGCCGGAGGAACAGGGCGAAGCAGATTCGGATCGAGTGCTCCGGCATGTGGTGTTGAAAGCCGATGTGCGCGACTCGACGCGTCTGACGCGGACGATGATGGAGAAGGGGCTGAATCCGGCGTCCTATTTCAGCCTGAATTTCTACGATCCGGTGAACAAATTGCTGGAAAAGTACGGCGCGCAAAAAGTGTTTCTGGAAGGCGACGCCATCATTCTGGCAATTCTGGAACGTGAAGGCGAGCCGGGGCTTGCGGTCAGCCGCATGTGTGTGCTGGCGCGGGAAATCATTGAAATCGTTCGCGGTTACAACGAATTGATGCAGCGGTCGGCGATGCCGCAGCTGGAATTGGGGCTGGGGATCACGCTGCAAGAATCGGCGCCACTGTATCTGATGGATGGCGAGCATCAGATCATGATTTCTGAAGCGCTCAACGAGAGCGATCGTCTTTCGTCGTGTAATAAGCGGGTACGCAAAGTGATGGAGCCGCAGGCAGGCCCCTTCCATGTGTATGCATTTCAGGCTGCGGAACTGGACGAAGATGGAAATCCCGAGGATGTGATCCTCAGTTTCAATCTGGGTGGGATTCGCATGAACGAAACGGCGTTCCGCAAATTGAAACAAGAGATTATGTTAGAACCGCTGAAGGTGCGCCTGCCGGCGTCGCTGGCATCTTCGGACAAGGGCGAGTACAAGCTATTCAGCGCCACGGTTCCGGTGGATCGAGAAATTTTCCGCAAGATCGTGGTGCGAGAGAGCCGCATTCCCCGCATTAATCCCGCCGATTTCTCGCTGCAGGGTTGGACGGAGCGGCCTTACTACGAAGTCTGCACCGACCCGGCCATCTACGCTGCGCTCGAGAAGCGGAAGGGCGCAAGCGGCAATTAAACTATCTGCATTCCACAGTCTTCGAAATTGCACCGATCAGAAATTTGATCCGACACGGGCGGGACGGAAGGGGATCTGGAATGTTGCCTCCACTTCGACTGGCGTGCCGTTCTTGGTCGCAGGATCAAACTTCCACTGCGAGATGGCATCGGTAGCGAAACGGTCGAGGCGATCATCCACGCTGCGCAGGATTTTCACGTTGCCGATACTTCCATCGGCATGGATGACTGCATAGAGAATCACCGTGCCTGCAACATTTTCGCGCATGAGTTGCAGGGGATACGCAGGATCGACTTTGCGTGTCGCTACCGGCTGAGTGAGATCCGGTACGGGGGAAGTAGCTTCGTGGCCTCCAGACTCATGATTGAGCTCGGCAAAGCGGATCACCCAACTTCCTCCTGCAGAATTCAGGTTGGGCATGTTCAGCATGACTGAGTAGAACCTGCGATTGCCGAAGACGGCGCGTTCCGCCTCCGAGAGATTGCTGGCACTGGCTGGCTGCATGGCGCGAGGAGCGCTGCTCACGCGGGGCGGGCGAACGCTGGCGAGCAAATTCGGATTGACTGTATTTGCGGGCTGCGCTGGGCCGGGAGCTCCCGCGGTCGATGAAGTCTTCTCCGTTGTGTTTCCGATATACAGGCCTGCGGGCAGATCGCTCGTGCCCTTGTGGCCGGCTCCGCTCCCGCCGGCTTTCGCCGCACTGCCTGGAGAGCCAGAAGCTCCGGGATGGCCTTCGGCTGTTGCGGCGAAGGTTCCTCGGCGATTGCCGGCGGGCGGGTCGGGAGGAGCACCCACGGCTGGATGAAGATTGAGGGCTATCAGCCGGCCTGGCGACCCGAAGGATGCCCCAGAAGCGCCCGAGGCGGAAAGCGAGGGAGGCGGGGGAACAACCTGAGGTGCGCCATTGCTCGGACCATTCAACCTGCCTCCTGGGCTGGTTCGCTGAGCGCCACGAGGCAGTTGCGGCGCGGGAGCGATGACTGCACTCGGAGCGATGTTGATGTTGCCCAATGGACGATCGCTAGCGCTGTTGACGACTGGAGGCGGGGCCACAATGTCGGCCTGCAGTCCTCGAAACCCATCGGCATTGTTTGACGTGCGCAGCTCGGGCGGTGGCGCGACGACTGAGTTCTGAATCTCGAGCGAATTCCTCCGTTCAGAGAGACGACTGGCATCAGGAGGCGGGGTCAAAACCGAGTTCTCGAGCTTTGGACCCATGCGGATGATTTCGGAAGCGGGAGTGAGCGGGGCAGCCGGAATCTCTAACTGTGGTTTCTGCTTTGCGTCAGACCAGGCCACCATATTGGGTAGAGCAACATCGTGCTTCAGTTTCACCTTTGGCGGGGTCACGATGGTCTGCGAGCGATTGTCGGCTTCGGCCGGAACGGAGATGACGGGCTGGCGGGATAATTCCGGATCAGACTTTTCTTGCCGAGGAGACGATTTGCTACGAGTGTCCAGAGGGGGCAAATACTCCGACGGCTGGTAATAAACGACTTCAGACCGATTGAACACTGGTTGCTTCACGACCCGCGGCTGCAGGGCTAAAAGCTGGGTCAGTCCGAGAAGCAGTCCGAAGGCGATCAGGTGGCAAGCGCCGGACTGAACCAATCCATCCCAAGGAAGGCTGCGTTTTACGAAGACGTCGGGCCAGAAAGCAGCCGGGGCGGAGCGAAGTTCGAGCGGAGGGAGGGGTTGAGGTGAAATGAGGTCGCGCAGATTGTCGAGGAAGACCCGACGCCGCGAGGGCAGCTCGACCAACAGCCGGGGAACAGGCTCGGGCTGCGGAATCTCGACGGGAGGGGCTGCAGACATCTTTTAATAGTAGATGCCGGGAAGTAATTTGGGATAGCCACTGGGACATGGAAGCCGCTTGCAATCTGAAATGGGAAAACCATGGTTTTTAGGGACTATCAGTCGTCTCTCTGAAAAGGGAGCGTTTATAATCGAAGGTTCAGCTCTGTGACTCAATTCTCACTGTAAGGAAAGACTTTGCTCGATTTCTTAGGAGATCTCCGACGTACCCACATGTGCGGAGCGCTGCGCGCGTCCGACGCCGGCAAGCCCGCAGTGCTGATGGGCTGGGTGAATAAGCGTCGCGACCATGGCAGCCTTCTTTTCATTGACCTGCGCGACCGGACCGGGATCACCCAGGTTGTGTTTAATGCGGACCGCAATGCCGCGATCCATGAGAAAGCGGGCTCATTGCGCAATGAATTCGTCATCGCCGTGATTGGCACGGTGAAGTTGCGCGACGCGAACACGGTTAATCCGAACATGCCGACTGGAGAAGTCGAGCTGGTTGCCGACGATCTCCGTATCCTGAACGAATCGAAGCTGCCTCCGTTCCTGCCGTCTGACACGGCGCTGACGAATGAAGAGACGCGCCTGAAGTACCGATACATCGATCTGCGGCGCGATGTGATGCAGTTCAATATCGAGACGCGGCACAAGGTCGCGAAGGCGATCCGCGATTACCTTTCAGCGCAGGGATTCTTCGAGATCGAAACGCCGTTCATGACGCGCTCGACTCCCGAAGGGGCGCGGGACTATCTTGTGCCCAGCCGCGTGCAGCCGGGGACATTTTATGCGCTGCCCCAGTCGCCACAGATGTTCAAGCAGATCCTGATGATTTCGGGATTCGATAAATATTTTCAGATCGTGCGCTGTTTCCGCGATGAAGATTTGCGGGCCGACCGGCAGCCGGAGTTTACGCAGATCGATCTGGAGATGTCGTATCCGCAAGCCGAGCGTGTTTGGGAAGTGGTTGAGGGATTCCTGAAGGCTGCATTTAAGGCGGCGGGCAACGACGATCAAAACGCCGTTCCCCCGCATGGATTATGACGAAGCGATCCGTCTGTATGGGATCGACAAACCCGATCTGCGTCTGCCGGAGTTTATGGATGTGCGCGACTGCTTCACGCCGGAGAACCTGCAGGAGTTGGCCATCAATGCCAACCTGCCGGTGATCGCGATCCGCACGCCCAAGGTCGGTGAGTTGTCGCGCAAGGAACGCGACGACATCAAGCCGATGTTCCATGCCAAAGGCGGCGCAAGAGTGTACGAAGACTTTAAGCGAATCGGGAACAAGTATCCCGACGCGGCCGCTGCGATTGTGAAGAAGGCTGCGGTGGAAGAAGGCGATCTGGTCGTCCTGGTGGCGGGATCGGCGCAGGCCGGGCCGCAGACTGCGATGCCTGCTCACCGTAAGGTCACTCCCGCGGAGTTGGCAATTTATGCCTCGGCCGGGTTGCTGCGGCTGGCGCTAGCGCAGAAGTACGCCGAGCGGCATGGGATCTTCAAAAAGACTGGGGATCCGGCGAAGGATTACCGATTTCTATGGGTTACGAACTTTCCCATGTTCGAGTGGGATGAGAGCGAGAAGCAGTGGATGGCGGCGCACCATCCGTTTACGTCGCCGCATGACCAGGACATGAGTCTGCTGGAACAGGGAGTCGATTCGGTGAAAGATCCGCAATCGACCTTGAGCGCGGTCCGCGCCTTGGCGTATGACGTGGTGCTGAACGGGACCGAGCTAGGGTCGGGATCGATTCGTATTCACCGGCAGGATATTCAGAGCAAAATTTTCCGTGCGCTGGGTATGACGGACGAAGAGGCTAAATCACGCTTCGGATTTTTCCTGGAAGCGCTGGAATATGGCACGCCCCCGCATGGCGGAATCGCGTTGGGACTCGACCGCATTGTCATGATCCTCGCCGGAGCCGAGAGCTTGCGTGAAGTCATTCCATTTCCCAAGACCGCCCGCGCCGTCGATCTGATGGTGGATGCGCCGACTCCGGTCAGCGAGAAGCAGTTGAAGGAGTTAGGGATTTCGGTGAAGAAGTGACGGCTTTGGCGAGTCAAGGTGTGGGTCCCGATTTCGAAAGCTGGGGCTATAACGGGAACTTGCAATCATTCACCGCCGCGCTGGTGAGTTGCCAGCCATACCTCATGAATCGACGAAACGACGGCCTCCGGATGTTCGGTCGGCATTTCGTGGCTGCTCTCGACAACGATCTGCTTACCACGGGTCGAGAGACGAGCCAGTTCCGGCTGTAACTGATGGACCCAAAGATCTTCCTCTACCTGTGCGTCCTCGGGCGAAATCTCCGGAGGGATGTCCTCTTGTCGCGTCGCGGTAAGCACAATCAGCGGGCGATCCCCGAGGCTTCCGGCGCTTCGCACCTGTGCTGCGCTCAAAGTGGAAAACACCTGATCCTCGTCGATCGTAGCGAACTGATGTTTGGTCGGCAGCGTTAGGTAAGCTTCTTCCTCCCGAAATGCTTTCGGCCAGAACCCAGGCACGTCGCGATCCGCTGTCAAGCGAGCCCAGCCAAGATGGAGCTGAAAGAAATATTTCAGCTTTTTCCAGCCGGGGTATTTGCGATAAGCCCGTGCCCACTGGCGGATAGATTCCGGCGCTCTCCGATCCTGATCTTCGTGGGAGGCGTCAACCAGCACCATTCCTACAACGTCACCTGGATACTGACTGGTGTAAACCCTGATGTTGTATCCGCCCATTGAGTGTCCGACAAGAACGTACGGACCCTTTTCGCCGGCCGCCAGCAGTAGTTGCTTCAGTTCACGCGCAATCTGCAGGCTGCTGCGTGGCACAGGACCTGAGTCGCTCCAGCCATATCCGGCACGATCGTAGGAACACACGCGGGAGAACTTCGCGACCTCTGGTTGCACCATCAGCCAGTCCACCGAAGGGCCGCCCGAGCCGCTCTCCAGTATTACAGTGGGCGCACCTTTCCCACTGCAGTCGATGTTCATGCGGATCGACCCAACCTGAACGATGTGACCACGCTGCGGGAAGCGTTGCGTGTCACGCCGCCTGCCGATCGTCTCGTAGAGCGCGCCAGTGATCGACAGAGATACGGCAACGAGCAAGAGTCCAGCGAGAGATGCGCTTGCGATTCGCTTCATTCGCATCAATTCTGGTTGGCTCATCGAAGAAGTTTTGTGCGCTCTCCTGTCAGCGAGCCAGCCAAGACGTTCTGCACACTTGCTGTTTGCCAGAGGTTGGCTTCATGCCTGCCGCGAAGGCGAAGCTTTAGGTAGTTATCGGTGAGGGCTTCGGTGAATTCCCCATCGGCGTCGTTGCCCGTTACGTTCAGTGTGATGGCTTCCAGCGATTTGCCGACGAATCCGCGCATGAAGGCTAGCTTTTTCTCCGCGGCCAGCTCTCGCAAAATTCGATTTCTTTCTCTTGCCAAGTGCACCGGAACTTGGTTCTTCATGCTTGCCGCAGGCGTGCCGGGCCTAGGCGAGTATGTGAAGACGTGCAAGTAGGTGAAGGGCAATTCCTCGATCATCTTTCGGGTCGCTTCGAACTCTGCATCCGTTTCGCCGGGGAATCCGACCATGACGTCGGCGCCGATCGCGGCGTCAGGCATGAAAGCGCGGATATTCTCGATCTTCTCCCGGTAATGCCACGGACGATATTTGCGATGCATTCGGCGCAGAACGGCATCGCTGCCGGACTGCATCGGAACGTGTGCGTGCTTGGCGATGCGTGGAGATGAGGCAACGAGCGAGATTAGTTCGTCGGACCAGTCCATGGGTTCCACGGACGAGACGCGGAGTTTTTCGAGATTGGTCTCGGCAAGAATGGCGCGAATGAGCGAGGTCAGTCGTTGGTCTCTGGTCGTTGGTCGTTGGCGATTCTCGATGACAGTGACGGCTGAGAACTGGTTGCCAAATCTCTTCCCCAACGTCCCAGATTAATTCCGCTGATCACAACCTCCCGATATCCGGAATCCACGAGAGTGTTGACTTCGCGGAGGATGCGGTCCATCCCGAGCGAGCGACTCTGGCCGCGGACGAATGGAATCACGCAGAAGGAGCAGCGGTTATCGCATCCATCCTGCACTTTCAGGTTGGGTCGTGTGCGCTCGTTAGCGGCATCGAAGACGGGCGCAGCCAGGAGTTCGGTGTGGGCGAAGATGTCGGAGACGAAAATCGGTCGCTGGTCGTCCGTTGTTGGTCGTAGGCCTTCCGGCGCTAACGCAATTAGCGGAACAAAAGCTGCCGGCGAAGGAAGTCCGGAATCCCCGCCCAGTGCGATTTCTGCGAGTTGATGTTTGTGAGAATTACCAACGACTAGGCTCACGCCCGGCAGCGAAGAAATTTCTTTGGGGGCGCGCTGCGCGTAGCAACCGGTTACGACGATTCGGGCGTCCGGATTCTGGCGTCGTACGCGGCGGATCGCCGCTCGCGCGTCCTGGTCGGCTCCCGATGTGACCGTACAGGTATTCAGAACTACGACGGAGGCTTGCGCCGGACTGGAGGCGCGAGACAATCCCCGCTCCTCGAACTGACGTTCAAGAGCGGCGCCGTCAGCCTGCGTGGCGCGACAGCCGAAGTTTTCTACAAAGAAGCCCGGCACGCTCTAATGGTACCGCACGCGCCAGCCAAATCTCGCGGAGTAGGCCGAGATCAGGCGGAAGCGGGTGTTCTACGAGCCTGGAAGCACTCGCGGCAGAACACTGGCCGGCCCTGCGTCGGACGGAAAGGAACAGTCGTCTGCTTTCCGCACCCGGAACAGGTGGCCTGTGTTTCGACTTTCGTGTAGCGGTAGTTTTGTCCCGGGGCCGGGGGTGCTCCCAGCACGGCGACTCGTTTGGTCTTGCACGTCTTACAACGCTTAGGTTCGTTTTTGAACTGTTTGTCGTGGAAGAAAAGCTGTTCCCCAGCCGTGAAGACAAAATCGCTCCCACAGTCGATACACTTCAGCACCTTGTCCTGAAATTCCATTGAGGATGGCTCCCTTCAGCCCGTCTCCGCGCGCCCACTCGCGAGGAAAGAACTGCGGTGGTACACCAGAAATACAGGTTGTGTACTGCTCCCCCTCTTGACTGCCCCTTGGACTCGGCCCGCCACGCGTCTGGAACGCCGCATGGGTAAATACTTTTATCGTCTTATGCCGGGAAAACTGGTGAGTGTGAATCGTCCCTGCTGCAGCTCAACATGGTGGGGGCCAGATCGAGCAGAGCCGCCCCGGGAAGGAGCGGCCCTTTCAAGCCATTAGTCCTGTTCTTTGCGCGTCTTTTTGCGGGCTCTCTTTCGAGCCAGCGCAGCCTTCACACGCTTCTTCTCGCCGGGCTTCAGGTAAAAGGAGTGGCGCTTGACCTCCTTGATAATGTCTTCCTGCTGCACCTTGCGCTTGAAGCGGCGTAGAGCGTTCTCGAGGGACTCGCCCTCTTGAAGCCGAACCTCTGCCAAACTTACACACCCCCAGACTCGTCCGGATGGACCGAATAGTTATTACAAGGTTTTGACCCTAAGTCAAGGGGCAGATGGGGAATTTCTTTACGAACTCCGCCATTTCCTCCGAAAAAACTCATTTTGAGACGTCAGCCTGTGCAGCGTTTTTCATGGCAGTCGAAGGATTTCAGGAAAAATATGAAGATTGCGCTCGGCCACAGTTGCAAAAATAAACGGTTCAGAGAGAAGCGGAGATGCCAGTAAAGATCGTAAGGCGTGATCAGATAGATAGCAAAGTATCCGGCCAGAGTTAGAGCTAACGTGATGATTGCCATAGCGATACCGGGCTCGCGGTGCAATTTCCGGCTTTTGCTGGATAGGAAATAGAAAACAGCCAGCGCGATCGTTTCAGGAACCAGAAACCAATCCCCGAAGCGCAGAAATTCCTTTCCGTACCATTCGAGAATAATCCGGTAGCGCTTTAGATCCAGCAACTTGTGGAGAGCCGTCCGTCTGTCGGAAAACAAGTCTCCCGGTGGGGCGACGGAATGTTTGAACCACGCGAGCAGGATAAGCGGCGATGCCACGCCAAGCAGGAATAAGAAGGCGCTGAACGGTTCTTGGGGACGCCAAGCCGACGAGTCTGGTGATTCCCCTTGGGCCTCAGAGCGCCTTCTGCGGACAGCCCTCAGCAGCCATGCTGCTACGAGCGCGCAAAGGAAGAGAGCGCCTTCGTTCTTAGTGCAAGCAGCGAGTCCGGCAGCCAAACCGGCCAGGATGAGCAGACCTCTTGGGTGAGAAAGCGATGTCTTGCCTGAATTTTGGTTGTGCAGGCAAACCAAGGAAATGGCGGCGAGGTAGAAAAACGACAGAGGGACGTCGGCGTATTGCGACGTTCCGGCCTGGATGAAAAATGGGGTTGCCAGCAACGTCAGAGCTCCGAGCATGGCGGGCGTACGGCCCCGCAGAATCGCAAGCGAAGAGAACAGCACGCCCACAGTGCTGAAAGTGAAGACCAATCCAATTACCGAGGGAATAGCTTGATTCTCGTATCCGAGGCAATTCCAGAAATGCGCAATGGCGGCGGGAAGCAGGAGCGGGTAATCGGGATGAGACCAGGGAATAAGAGGGCTGAATCCCTCACGCCAGGCAGCGCCGCCGCGAAATAGAAAACGGGCGTGAAGATTCCAGATGGAAAAGGCGTCCCAACCGTCGCCATGAGGGTGAACCAGCGCGCGGAGGATGCTCGAATAGACCGCTGTGCAGAGAGCGATGACGAATGCGGCCGTAACAAGCTTGGGTAGCCACGCCGGACCGAACGCTTCCTCCGAGGATAAGGGTTCGGACTTGCGCGTACGTGGGGGGCGCATCCGAAGGTAGACAGCCAGAAGCACAGCGAAGGCCAAGAAATCGATCACGAGCAAATTTGTGATACCGATCGCTCGGGCGGCGAGAAAGATGACTGAAAAAACTCCGAGCCCGTAACCAGCCGCAAGCGAAAGGCGCAAGAGAACATCGGAGGCAGCTGAGGGTGTGCGGGACACGCCCAATGCGATGATCAAGTATCCCGTCGCCGGGCATAGCAGCACTGCCAAGCTGAGCGCCATTTACTTCGCGTCCTCATTGCTGAGGAGCAAGACTCCATTCCCGAAATCCCTGATGAGCCTCAGGTTGCCAGAGGGAAAATTCGGCCGCGAAGTAGGGAAGTTGCCGACCACGAGCGCATGATTCAGCGAACGCTCAATAACACGAGGAGCCAGAGCATATTGCGCGAGATAGTAGTCAGGGACGCCGGAGTCTCCGGGTTCGCCGACGTAGCCGATTACCCCTTGCTGCGGAAGAGCGGTTTTCAGGGATGCGAAACGCTGGTCGGAGCGTTGCGAAATGTCGTCAGCTTTCAGGTGAAAAGGATTGGGAGCATCCCGAATCAGCTGGACAGTGGAGACCATGCAGCACGCAACGAAAATTATGATCGCAACAGAGGTTCGAGCGGAAATGGCGTCGGGAGTGGTTGACGCGCGCATAGGGATTGCGAACTCGCAGAATTATACGTTGCGGGCAGAAGCCCGGCGCTATGTCTGGACTCTGCCGCGGAGCACCGTGACCGATGCTTTCGGAAGAACAACGGACTGCGTTCCTGCGGCAAGGGTCTTTCGGACGGGCGGGTCATTCGGTTCCGGGTGACCATTGGGGCCTGCTGACTTCCACATATATTGCTCGCTGCCGAACGTTATCAGGGAGACTGATTCGTCGAACGATTTGTCCGGTGCGTTTTCACGGTTGAATTCGATCCGGACCTCGTGTGGATTGGATTGGTCTTTGTTGATGAGCATCAACGACCAGGTCCCATCTGGACGAATGACCGCGTACGACGTCACGAGCGTATGTCCAGCAGCGTCTTTCAAATCGCAGGCAGCCGGGTAGAGCTTGTGCACTCCGGCGTGATGTTGCACCCATTCCAGATTGATCAAGCGGCTGGCGTGGTACTGAGAGGTGAACGTCTTGACGCTGAGAGTATCGTCGGCGACGTAGTTGCCGTAGGTACCGAAGCCGTGACATCCGGAGCGCAAAGGTTCGGGCTGGATCGGCGAGTGGTAGTAAACCGCACCTCCAGCGGTGAGAAATGCGCCGACGCTGTCGCATAACCAGAGCCCCGCGAAGATATCGACCATTTGTTGAGCGTTGCCGTAGGTAACGTTGCTCTCGGTGTTCATCAGCGGAACGTTGGCGGGCAAACCGTCCTTTCGCCAGACGTCGAGGATGTGGCTGACGAGTTCGGGTTCGCGGAAAAGATCGGCCCATACGATCTCACAGGGTGGGTAGGGGTAGTGCTCAAAGCTCATGAAGGCGAGATCGTCGAGGCGGTTGCGCGCCTTCAGATAGTCGAGGAAACGTCCAAGCCATGAGGTGCGGCCTTCGGCGTCGGGCCAGACTTTAATGTCTTCGTTCACGCCCTCGAAGACCGGGCCGCCAAGCCTAAGCGCCGGGTCGACGCGATGCATCGCCGTGGCGAACTGCAGATAGAGTTCCGCATAGTCTTCCGGCAGCATGTACTGGCCGTCAGGTTCCTCTCCCATCTCGACATATGAAATCGGATAGCCGCGTTTCTTGAGATAGGCCATCTGCGCGGCCGCGTCGTCAGGAGTGCCGTAAAGCAGCGAGATCGGAATCATCGCGGGAAGATTGTTGGTGATGCCGCTGGTGAAGAAAAGGTCGAATCCGGTCTGGTCGCCGTGAGAATCGAGATCGGACTCGGAATGCCACGGATCAATCGACGAGCAGTAAGTTGCGGTCTGATTTTGATCGGGCCGATGCTGCACGAGATCGACGAATTCGCCGGCTGGAGTCATAGTGCCGACATAGATTTCGCGAATGGCGTAACCGGCGGAGCTGCGCGGATCTTTGGGATCGTGAGTGGCGTTTGGCCGGGAGTCGGCAGTGTTGGAGGATTCCGTCATCCATAGACGGAGATAGCGAGTTGGAATGGGAACTGCGGAAAGTTGCAGAGGTTCGCTGCCGCCCGAAGCGTTTGTAACCGTGCCGTCGGTAAATGCGGTCCACGCGCCGGAAGTCGGGCGATCCATGGGGTTCTCGCCACTCCAGTACTGGAGTTCATAGCGACGGGCATAAGGATCTAGCCAGACGATGCGTACGTGCGTCACCGGTTCGCGCGAACCGAGATCAATCACGATCCACTGCGGATGAGCGGCGTCCGGCTCCCCGGTGAATTTGCCGGCCAGATAGGGATTGCTCTTCCAATACGTTTCCGGATTGCCGTCGGTGAGGCGGGAATAGCCATGTTCGGCTCCGCCATTGCGGGTGTGGCCGCGATGGGGCAAGGGATAGCCGTAGGAATGACGGATCGGTTCTTTCAGCTCAGTGCTGCCCGTGAAGTAACCACGCTTGTTGGCGGCATCACTCCATGTTCCGCTGGGATTCCAATGCCAGGCGGCGATGGAAAGTTCAGTGTTCTGACGGTACGTGATCGGTCCCCATCCGGCGGAGAGGCACTGCTTAACCATTTCCGAGGTATAGATTTTCTCGACGACATCATGGGAGAGGATGTCCATTGAAGTGCCGAGCGCCTGATCGGGGTCAAAAAGAATCGGAGCTGCCGAGGCCGAGATGCGGACGGTAGCCGGCGACGGGGAGGGCACCGATAGAGTCGCTGCGGCTCGAAGCGTTGGGATCGTAAGCGTGGCGGCGGCACCGGCCGTGCCAAGAAACTTGCGGCGGGAGATGCGAGGGTTTTTCATGGGATCGGCGGAAGTATAACTAAAGAAGGAACGCTGCGTTTGGATTTGCAGGCAGACCCAGCCGGGTTTTGTCCGGCGGACGGCCGAATGCGTCCGCTTCTACAACTATCCCTTTCTTGATATGAGCCTCAGAAGATGAATTTCAGTGACAGCTGAACTTGCCTCGGGGCATAGGCATCGTTGGGCTTCATGAAGTTGTTCGGCAGATCGTAGTAGCCAGGGAACGGCGCGACGTTCGCGGTGACATAGCTCTGCACGAACGTGCTTGCGGATGCGACCATCCCGTTCGATGTGATGGCGACCCTCTGGTTGTCGCGATTGAAAAGATTGAAGGATTCGGCAACCAGATTGAGTTTGTACCGCTCGTGGAAATGAATCACACGGGTCAGGCGCAGGTCTACGGTAGCGTAGTCGGGTCCGGTGAACGCGTTTCGGCTGTAACCCGGCAGACGGTCGTTGAGATCGTTTCCGTCCTGATTGGGGTCGCCGGAGACGGTGGCGCTGAACGGACGTCCCGAGCCGTAGTTGACGACCGATGATAATTTCCAATCATTCAAAAATCTTCCCAGCGTTTCATGGCCACGATGAAATGGGCGAGGCTCGATAGAAAATGCTGCGACCAGGCGTTGGCGCTGGTCGGTGACGCTGGGACCGCGTTCGGCGCCGGGATCGTAGGAGTTTTGCACTGTGGCGGGCTGGCCCGCGACCAGCGCATCCTGACCATCGTCGATGGCATGCGCGTAGGTGTATGAGAAGCGCAAGTAGGTACCTCGCGCTACACGGCGATTGATGGAGAGTGTGGCGCCGCTGTAGTAGCTCGAGGCGGCGCTTTGAAATTCGTTGATAGCTCCCAGCTGCGCGATCGGGCGCCCCAGGGGATTGATGCACGGAGGCCAGGGACACGTCAGTGACGCCGTGTACTGCCAGGTCGCGAAGGAATCGACCGTGTAGTAACCACCCTGGAAAATAGAGCCAGTGGAATCGAAAATAGGATAGGTAAGTGCGGTGGGCTGAGGCAGGTTCACATCGAGCGCGCGAATGAGATGTTCGCCGTGGACATTCAAAAATGACAACGCCACAGTTGTCCGGTCAGCGATCTCTTTCTCCAGAGTGAGGCTCGACTGTTGCACGCGCGGCGTCACAAAATTCGTCGCGAAGGCGGAAACATCGTTGGTTACGCCTTGCGTGAATCCGGCGGGTAGCGAGCAATGCGCTGCATACAGCGCACAGCTGACAAGTGGATTCGGATATGACGGGAAGAATTGGTGATCGTAGTAGTTGGTATTGTTGAGGAATATCTGCGCGTCGGTGATTCCGTTTTCTGTCTGGATGATCGAGTTGTAGATTTGGGGAATTCGCACGAAGAAGATGCCATATCCAGCGCGGATTATCAGCGGTCGCTTGCCGCCAAACGAATATGCGAGTCCTGCGCGCGGCGCAAAATTGTAGGGCTGAAACGGAACCTTACCCGAGGGCGGAAACAGCGGGTTCGATACTAGCCCTTTGGTGGTGAAGGTCTGCAAATCCCAGCGAACACCGAGATTGACCGCGAGGCGATTGGTCACTCGGATGGTGTCTTGCGCGAAGGCAGCATACTCATTCGTGTCCGGATTTGAAGTGGCGCTGCCGAAGCTTTGCAAATAGTAGTGCGGGATTTCGTGCGCGTAGGCGCGCAGCGGGGTGAGCTCGAGGCCTGTTTCCATCGGCGCGAACGTGAAGGGATCTACCTTGATCGGGTAGAAAAGATATTCACCGCTTTGCTGGCTCGGAAAGAAGTCGTAGATCCACGTCAGGAGCCCGTCGCCACCAAGTTTAAGGGAATGTCGTGATGCGTCAAAGCTTAAGGTTTCGGCAAGGTGCAGCCGGTGCTCCCGCGTTTGGCGAGGGAGAAGGTTGGAACGCCCCATGCCGTCGAGAATGTCTGGAATCTTCACGAGGACGTCGCTGGTGTTGCTGTAGGACTGTTGCTGGTCGCGAGAGAACTGGGCTCGGAAATGGCTGATCCAACGCGGCGAAAAACTGCTGGTGAGCGAGACGTTCGCCGTCTCGGTCGCGACCAGTTCCTGGCCGTTGTCGCTGATGGCGTCATAGGTGACGGGACTGCCCGGGTCGAGGAAGACGTTGTTCGATCCCCGATATCGCGTGGTATTCACGCGCAGCGCGAGTTGGTTACGAGGCGTGAGATTGATGTCGAGCTTGCCGAAGGAAGAATTGCCGATTTGCGAGGCTGGATATTCTCCGGCTAGAGAAGTGAGGTGCGCGGCCGCCGCGAAGACGAGCGCTTGATCTGTAGCCTCGTAGTCTCCGGGAGTGGCGAGGCCGGCGCCGGCTTGAGGGATTACTTGCGAGCTGCCGTCGAGGAATTCGACAACGTCGGGGACATGGAAGAAATGCTGGTCGAATCCCGCGAAGAAGAAGATTTTGTTGCGCTTGAGCGGGCCGCCTATTGTGCCTCCGACCTGCTGCTGGCGGTTGTGCGGCTTGAATGCAAGAAAAGGGTCGGCCGCGCCAAAGGAACTGTCGCGCAGATAATAAAAAGCGGTGCCGTGAAGATGATTCGACCCTGACTTGGTGACAACGTTCACCACTGCACCACCGGAACGTCCTTGCTCAGCGCCGTAAGAATTGGAAGAGACCCGGAACTCCTGCACCACCTCCGTGGAGAACTGATAGGGTGCGCGATAACGTCCACGAGCCTGGGCGAAAAATGCATTATTGAAGTCGAGGCTGTCGACCAGCGTGCTGTTCTGGAATCCACGAATCCCTCCGAATGAGAGGTCGCCATTGGTGTCAGAAGTGAGGCTGCGGGGATCTTGCGTGACTCCGGGGGAAAACAGCGCAAGATCGGAGAATCGGCGGCCGTTTAGCGGGAAGTCGTTGACGGCGCGTTCATCCAGGAGTGTCGAAACCGCACTGGGCTCGGTTGCGACGAGACTTGGAGAGGCCGAGACTGTAAGACTCTCTTGTATCCTCGCCACAGTGAGGCGGAATTCGACGTCCGAGGTGCCGCCCACATCCACGTGCAACTGAGGGGTAAGTTGGGGAGACATGCCCGGCGCTTCTACGCGCGCGGCGTAATCGCCTGGAGGAAGAAGGTCGAGCGCAAAGCGCCCCTCACTATCGGAGTTCGCGGTGTAACGCGCCCCGTTCGCTGAATTCACCACGACAATGGATGCTTGCGCGATCCGGCCGCCGGTTGAGTCGAGGACACTCCCGCGAATGGCTCCCGTTCCCGAGTCCTGCGCCATCAGGCGATCAGGCACTGCTAGCGCCGTCGTGAATAAGGTGAGCGTCAGAACGATCGAAATGCGCGTCGAGAACATGGGTCGCCCCTGAGTTAGAGATCAAGCTCGGAGGGACTTCCCAACGCGCGCGTTAACCGGACGCGACGTGGAAACATCGCGGAGAAGGGCCGGAGGGCGCGTCGTCACCATGCGCGGCCGGGAGACTTCTCCGCGGTGCAGGAGAAACCACGACTGGTATAGCATTCGCGTGAGAGCAGTTCTGTGATCCGGGACATATTTTTCTAAGTGCTTCCCAGTGTGGGAACGCAAAGCCCTGAAACCACGCAGAATGCAGAGGCACTTAAGAGAAGCGGCTCTTACGCGGAACAGCGCTCTCATGGTATTTTCAATTTCCTTCTGAAAGAATTGTGATTCGATCTTACAAAGGCGTTCGACCTGCAATTCCGGCGAGTTGCTACGTGGATGAGTCCGCCCAGATCATCGGCGACGTGGCTCTGGGAGAGCACGCATCGGTGTGGATGAATGCCGTTCTGCGCGGCGATGTGCACGAGATTCGCATCGGAGCGCACTCGAACGTGCAGGACAACAGCGTTCTCCACGGAATGAAGCAGCAATGGGGCGTGTATCTCGGCGAGTACGTGACCGTGGGGCATTCAGTTACGTTGCATGGATGTGTCATCGAAGATCGCTGCCTGATTGGCATGGGATCCATCATCCTGAATGGCGCGCGGATCGGAGCGGGATCGATTATCGCCGCAGGGACTCTAATCCCGGAGAAGACCGTGGTTGAGCCGGGATCGCTGTGGATGGGATCTCCGGGCAAATTCCGGCGCAAGCTGGAAGATGCGGACCAGGAAACGATCCTGCGGTACGCGAAGAATTATCTTGGGTATAAGGATGAGTATTTGAAGGAGCGCTAGCGCAGAGTCGGTACTCGGTACTCAGAATTGTCATCCTGAGCCGAGCGAAGGATCCGGTAAACGTATGAGTTGCGGCTAGCGGATCAAGGCGTTCTCGCGTGGGTTATGTACCCGGACTTCGGAAAGAGAAACTCCCTGATACGCTTGTAGTTCCTCCAGCGGAGCCTGGGGTCCTTCGACTCCGCGAACTCTTTTTCGAGTTCGCTGCGCTCAGGATGACACTCTGTACGAAATGTGAAAGACCTAGGAACGAAATGATTAAAGCGGTTCGAGGGACGAGAGATTTGCTGCCGCCGGAAACGGCGCTGTGGAACTTTGTGGAGTCCGTGGTGCGCGATGTGTTCCGCGCTTACAACTTCCAGGAAATTCGCACGCCGATTTTCGAGAGCACGGAGCTGTTCGCTCGCGGAGTCGGCGAAGAGACCGACATCGTCGCGAAAGAGATGTACACGTGGGAGGATCGCTCGCGAGCCGCGAGCGAAAAAGGACAGTCGCTCACGTTGCGTCCTGAAGCGACCGCTGGCATCGTTCGTGCTTACATCGAGCACAAGCTTGGGGATCGCGGACTGAACAAGCTCTACTGTATCGGGCCGATGTTTCGGCGGGAGCGGCCGCAGAAGGGCCGGTACCGCCAGTTCTACCAGATCGACGCCGAAATTATCGGGCCCGCGTCCGCGGGCAGCGAGTCCCCGGCCCGGGATGCTGAAGTCCTCGAAATGCTGGCGACCCTGCTCGACCGGCTTGGCATCACTGACTGGAATCTCGAGTTGAACTCCGTTGGTACGCCGGCCGACCGCGTTCGGTTCAACGAGGCGCTACGCAAGGCATTGGAGCCGGTGGTTGGACGGATGTGCGAAGACTGTCAGAGGCGGGCGGTGACGAACCCGCTCCGAGTATTCGACTGCAAGGTACCGGCGGATCAGCCGGTGATCGAAACCCTGCCGCGCATCACACAGTTTCTCGGTGAAGATTCGCGCAAGCACTTTGAAGCAGTGCAGGCAATCCTGACCAAAGTCGGCGTTCGATTCACGTTGAACGATCGGCTCGTCCGCGGGCTCGACTACTACACGCGGACGGCGTTCGAGTTTACGCACGGTGCGCTGGGAGCGCAGAACGCGATTCTCGGCGGCGGCCGATACGACGGCCTGTCGGAGGCGCTAGGCGGGCCAGCCGCTCCCGGCATCGGGTTCGCGATCGGAGAAGACCGGCTCATTTTGTCGCTGCTGGAGAAGGCTCCCGCTGAAAGTGTGGCGCGCAAGCCGGATGTCTATATCGCTCCGATGGCCTCGATGAATGGCGAGGCTGCGCGTTTGGCGCGGGAGCTACGACGGCACGACCTGGTTATCGAGCTGGGAGACGACAGTTTTCGGCTGAAGAAGTCGTTCGAAGCCGCGACTAAGGTGGGCGCGAAGTACATCCTGATTGTCGGTGAGAATGAGGTTAAGGCAGACGCGTTCGCTCTGAAGAATCTGGCCACGGGCGAGCAAGTTTCCGTGGCGCGGGCCGAACTGCCGCGTAAGATTCGGGAGTAGCCGTGGCCAAAGTCTATCCGGAGATCAGCGAATTTCTGGCTCGCTTCATTCAGGCGCAATCAGTGTTCTTTGTCGCGACCGCGCCTCTGGATGCGAGCGGACACGTCAACCTGTCGCCGAAGGGGCTGGATACATTTCGTATTCTCGGGCCAAGAACCGTCGCCTACATCGACATTTTCGGGAGTGGAGTCGAAACGATCGCTCATCTCCGGGAAAACGGGCGGGTAGCAATCATGTTCTGTGCGTTTCAGGGACCGCCAAAGATTTTGCGGCTGCACGGGCATGGGCGCGTCGTCGAACCGCATGAAGCGGAGTTTCGAGACCTGCAAGCTCACTTTCACGAACAGGTGGGAACTCGCGCCATCATCGTCGTCGAAGTGACGCGAATCAGCGATTCCTGCGGCTACGGCGTCCCTCTGCTTAAGTACGAGTCCGAGCGGGCAGAGCTTACCGCATGGTGTCAGAAGCGAGGGATCGAAGGGCTGAAGATTTACCGGCAACAGAAAAATCGGCAAAGTATCGATGGATTGCCGGGTGTAACGGAAGAGATCGATTGAATATCCGTTGGCAGCGTGGAGGGCTCATGAGAATTTCGATGGTGGCGTTTCTGCTGTTGCTGTGCACGGTCTGGGCAACTGCGCAGAACGCGAATGCTCCGGCAAAGGCGCCGAGTCCATTCGAGCAGACGCTCATGGCTGCCGAGAAAGGCTTTGTCGAGGCTGCCAAGAAAGGCGACGTGGCCTATTTCAAACGTACGCTCACCGACGATTTTTCGTTTGTCTCGTTCGACGGCCAGTTGTACGAGCGTCAGGATATGCTGGATCAGTTCAGCGACCCAGGTACCGACTTGCTGACCTATGACATGAAAGTTGTTCCCGCAGGGGATGGTGTAGCGATCGTCACATACGATGTGGTGCTTCGCGTTCCGGCGGCTGAAGACCAGGGGCCGCCCCCACGGTATCAGCACTTCAGCACCGTCTGGGTGAAGCAAGGGGACAATTGGAAGATGAAGTTTCAGCAAATGACGGCATCGCACTGGGGCGACTGGTAGACCGCGTTTTAATTCTCGTTGCGCATGACAATTGTCAGGGCGCCGAGTTGACGAATCCCACTGGCGAGAGTCTGGTCGGCACGCTAGGCTCGACTGGAAGTCAGCAGAGTCTTCGTGAGGAGCGTATCCGTGAAACTGAAAATAGCATTGGTGCCATTCCTGCTTCTGATAGCAGCGTCAGCTTGGGCGCAGATGGGGGCCAAGCCTGGTCCCGAGGTCAAGAAACTGGACTACTTCGTTGGAACGTGGACCACCGAGGCGACGATTGCCCCCGGCCCATGGGGAGCGGGTGGGAAGTTCACCGGAACCGACACGACGGAGTGGATGGTGGGAGACTTCTTCGCGGTCGGCCATTCGGATTTCAAGATGCCGCCGGAATTGGGGGGCGACGGCAAAGCGACCTCGTACATGGGCTACAACACCGATGAGAACGTGTATACCTACGACGCTTTCAACAGCCAGGGGCGTCGTGAGAGTTCGAAGGGCTCGTTGACGGGTGATACCTGGACGTGGAATAGCTCGCAGACCTATGGCGGGCAGGACATCAAGCAGAAGTTGACGATTAAAGTGCTGTCGCCGACAAGTTATTCAATGAAGTTCGAAATCTCCATGGACGGCACCACCTGGACGACGTTTATGGATGGCAAGGCGACGAAGAAATAACAACGCCCGTGAGTCAGAGGGCTTCAGCTCAGGCTGAAGCCCTTTTTGTTGCATCAAATCATGGTGGCGACGCTGCCGTAGTACGATGAGGCGGAGCATTCATTATGAAGAGAATCCCGGCAATCTTGTTGCTGATCGGCATGTTCGCATTCGCAGCCATGACTTCTGGTGCGCTTGCGCAGGACGCCAAACCAGCCGGAGACGCGACTGCGCAGGCCCGCCGAACCTCCTCCGACTTCGGAAGCGCAAAAAGATTCCAAAGCTTATTCCGGCATGTACACGTTCCTGAAGGAGGGCGAGTTTGTGCAGGTCACGGTGGAGGATGAGGGCCGCGTCACGGGCTTCATTTCTCGCTTCGGCGACGGTGACAGCGACAAAGGAGCGTTTCTGGATCAGTTTTTCAAGAGCGGGAAACTCGATGGAAACAAGTTAAGTTTTACGACTGATCTCGTTCACGGAGTGGGATTCGATTTCAAGGGATCGGTTGAACGTGGAGACGGAAAGAACCCGGGTGATGATGCCTATTTTGTCCTCAAAGGCACACTCACCGAAAACGTAACCGACGTGAACAAGAAAGTGACTTCGCATTCGCGAGATGTGGTGTTCAAAATGTTTCCCGAAGATGCCTCGCCATCTCCGGACGCCAGGAAATAGCGAGTCGCGACTACCGAGACTGGTCTTCGAAGGAATTACTGGCCGGCGCGGAGTGGAGAGAGATTCAATCGGCCGGGAAGCTTCTTGCGCGCGCCTTCGTGGCTGTAAACGAGATCCGGGCTGCCGTCAGAGTTTGATGATGCTTCTGCGAGAGTTTCCGCCAGTGACCGGTACGAGCGGCTGATCTCGGGTCCTTCCTGCAACACAACCGGAGTGCCGTGATCGATCGAGGGCGAAATCGCCTGAAACGCGTTTGGCACCTTCCACAGAACCTTGCAGTTCGTCACCTGCTGCACATCCTCATCGGTGAAGCCGGGAATCTTCTTGTAGCGATTCAGCACCATGCGGAGACGGTCGCGGCCCGTGCCTTCTTCGAGGAAAGTGTGAATTCGCCCGGCGCTCCAAAGGGATACAACATCGGTCTGCGCCACCACTAGCACCGCGTTCGAGAGATCAGAGAGCAGGCGGGTTGTGGGATCCAGGCGGCTTGAGGCGTCGACGACCACAAATCGGTAGTGGTTCACCAGCAAATCAAAAAGGCGAGCCAGTTCTCCCGGAGTAGGCTCAGTTGGATAGGGCTGCGCGGGACCGGCGAGAAGATGCAAACCCTCCTTGGTCGGGGTCATCAGACCGTCGAGCAGGGAAACATCCATCCGGTGCAAATTCTGCAAGGCGTCGAGAATTCCAAACTGCGGCCTCAGGTTGAGATGGAGAGCGGCATGACCGATGGGCGCAAAGTCGAGCAGAACCACGTCACCGTGCGACTGCTGCAGCGCGAGTGCGGTATTTACCGCTGCGGTGGTGCAGCCGGCGCCGCCTTTGGCGCTGAGAAATGTGAAGACCCGCGCCTTACCGGCGCCGCCAAGAGATCGTGTGCGGGAAGAACTGAAGCGAGTCAGCGCTTCCAGAAGAGCTTCCGAACCAGCGGATTCTTCCAGATACTCGCCGGCGCCCGCGCGCATACTTGCTACGATCGTCGCCGGTTGAGTCATTTCCCCATTGGCGAAAATGGCAATCTGCAGAGTCGTCGCGCGAATCAGTTCAATGGTGCGGATGGCGCGTTGCGCATCGTGCGAGGAAATATCGACGATCACCACTTCGGCACGAGAATCCTGCAGCTGCCGCAAGATGGAGTCTGTCGGACTCGTGGGAAATCCGACGTGGCTGAACACGGCTGTTCCCAGGCGTGTCGCCTCCAGTCGATTTTGCAGCGTGGATAGGTGGTCCCGGTCCTCGGTCAGGAGGGCGACTGCGATCCCATGCATGGCGCGGTTCTCGCTAATTTCTATCGGTGTTTGCATGTTAGAAAGAGAAGGTACTCTCCGCCAAGTGACCTCGGTAACCGTCAAAACCCGTGACCGGGCAGGCGATCCGCGCGACAACCCACACAAATGCTCTTGAGGGCCAGGGGAAACTTCAGAACGCTAGGAATGCCTGGAGGTCTACCGCCTCGTTGCCGATAATTGTAAGCTAGGATCGGATCATTGAAAAGCCGGAGGTGCCAGGGGGAAATAAACTGAGCGGACCGATCAAAAGTTTCGGGTCAGTTCAATGAGAGAAACGCTGGTTTCCGGTTAATCGACGGGCGGGCGAAGGGCTGATTGCGCCAGGGGGCGCTCTTCCGGATGATCTGGATGAAGGGTGGAAATGCGCGCGAAGTTAGCCGAAGACTCAGACGATACCGACAAGTATTCGTAGTTCTCCAGGCGAACAGCTACGCCGATCTTGGACTCAATCCCAACCGCGCCCGACGAAACGCCGTTCGAAGAGGCGGCCGCGCGGACAACGCGCAGAACGCGGGCCCGGCAGCGGACAGGCATGCTCTCTCCCAAAGTGATTTCGGACGGCATGCGGAGAGTTAATTCAATTTCCGCACCTTCCGTGAGAGCGACGTCCGTGAAGAAGAAAACGCCGCGGGAACTCAGATCCTGAGTCACGCCAACGCCCTCCACCGAGGTTGCGGGCTCGCGCACGGAAACGGCTAACAAATAAGGAAATCGCTGCCCGACACGCCGTTCAACCCGTACTGGAGGAGTAGTCATAAAGGCGAATTCCCTCGCCCAATCGCCGCAAATGCAGGTGGCTACTTTAGCTCACAATAGCCTGCAAGAGAAGTTAAAACTGAGTAATACCGTCAGGATTCCCAAATCGATGATTCACAACGTACTTGCATCGCGAAAAACGGCAGTTGTCCCTACCGTGACAAGTAAAAGGCGGTGGGAAAACGGACATTCTTCGCTGCGGATTTCTCTTTAGAGCACTATCAGCGCGATATAGTAGTTCAAAAGCACTCGCAGCTTCATCCAATAGAACTTAACTGTGCCTGAGTCGACAGATTCCATCCAGGAGAACGCAGCCGTCGGCGGGCGAGCGGCTAGCCGCAAGCTAAACTGGCAAGCCGCCGGGCGTGCCTTGCGCCACCGCAATTTCCAGCTTTTCTTCAGCGGACAGCTGATTTCCCTCATTGGCACTTGGATGCAGACGGTGGCACAGTCCTGGCTCGTTTATAAGCTTACCGGATCGGGATTGCTGCTCGGATCGGTCGGATTCGCGAGTCAAATTCCTGTCTTTCTGGTGGCTCCTCTCGGGGGGATCACTGCGGATCGAGGAAACCGGCAGCGGATCGTAATCGGCACACAGACTGCGTCGATGATACTGGCTTTGGTCCTGGCGGCCCTTACGCTGACTCACAGAATCACCGTCAAGGAAATCTTTGTGCTCGCAGCACTGCTGGGTGTGGTAAACGCATTTGACATCCCCGGCCGACAGGCGTTTCTGGTCGACATGGTCGGGAAGGACGATCTAATGAACGCCATCGCATTGAACTCATCCATGTTCAATGGTGCGCGCGTAATCGGGCCGGCCGTAGCTGGAGTACTGGTCGCTCGGCTGGGCGAAGGATGGTGCTTTTTCGCCAACGCCGTGAGTTATATCGCGGTGATCATCGGGCTCGTGATGATGAGAGTTCACGCTCCGGCCAAGGCGTCTTTGCACTCATCTCCGATGGAACACATCATCGAGGGTTTTCAATTTGTCAGCCGGACGGCGCCGATTCGCGCGCTCCTCATATTGTTGGGCCTGGTGAGCGTCACGGGCATGCCCTACGTCGTGTTGATGCCGATCTTTGCCGACAAGATCTTGCGCAACGGCGGCCAGGAGTTCGCGACTCTGATCGGGTCGCACGATCTGGGAGCTGTCCGGCTGGGGATTTTGATGGGAGCCGCCGGCGTCGGAGCCTTACTTGGTGCACTTACGCTGGCGGTGCGCTCGGGCGTGAAGGGCCTGGGCTCCTGGATTTCCGTCTGCTGTGCAGGATTCGGGATCAGCTTGATTCTTTTTGCGTTTTCAAAGTCATTCTGGCTCTCGGTGCTTTTGTTGTTGCCGGTGGGATACTTCATCATGCTGCAGATGGCGTCCTCGAATACGCTAATTCAGGTGATGGTTCCAGATGCGCTCCGGGGCCGTGCCATGGCCGTGTATTCGATGATGTTCATGGGCATGGCTCCCATCGGAGCACTGTTGGGCGGCGCGCTTTCAGACCGCTTGGGTGCTCCCTGGACGGTGGCCATTGGCGGACTGGCTTCGGTCATGGGCGCGTGGTGGTTCAGCGTGCAGCTGCCGAAGATTCGCGTCGAGGCGCGCCAGTTGATTGTCGCTCAAGCGATGGCGGGCGGGGAACCGGCCGAAGAGATGACAACGCCGGTCTAAGAAAACAAGTCGCCAGTTTACTTGAATACGGCGCTCCGGCCCAGGGCGACCAGAAAGATTGCGCTTTTGCCGCGGGCATGCGGTGAAAAGAAATTGACCACGTCATCGTCATAGAAAGTAAGCCCACTGGCTCCCAGCCGCTGCGCGTAGGCCGCAAGATAAAGTTTCCCACCCAAGATCCCGGCTTCTAATTGAGCTGCTCTATATCCCCGGTTCCCGTAGCGCTCCAGAATCTTTTTCAGGTCTGCCAGGAAAAAGATGTCGACTGCGGCATCGGCGGGGATTTGCTGCTCGAGTCCGAGGTATCCGGCCCGGTCTCGAAAGTCACCAGCCTTCAGCAATTCGAGCTGTTTCTGTTCCCGATGGTAAACGTAAGCTCCAGCCGCCAATCCGACTACGCTGTTCACAATCAGGTAGAGATCGTTCAGGCGGCTTCCTGCGGGATCAAGGAAGTCTGCTGGAACTCCTCGCGTCGCGCGGTCAAGAATGGTCGAAAGTTGAGGCAGCGTCAAAGGATCGCGGGAGAATTGCCGCGTCGAACCGCGCCGCGAGATCACCTTCTCGATGGTTTCAGGAGGAATTGCATTGTCATCCAGCGGCCGCAACCCAGTCGCATTTCCTTTTGCTGACAGCGCCGGATGGGCCGGCATCTTGCCGCGCCACGCAGCTACCTCCTCGGCTGAATCCAGCGAAGAAGCTTCGTGCATCTTGCGCATCGCCGGGTAGTCGACTTCCTCCTCTGAGTAGGCTACGACGGGCAACTCGATCTTTTCCATCGGAGGTGGCGCGGGCGGCAGAGTATTTATGTGGCCGATGGAAACGAGGGAGAGCGCGACTTCACGCTTCGTGTCTAGCCCCAGCAGCGCGTTGACTTCTGAATCGACGAAAGCTGTCAGTATTTTCGCCGGAAGTTTTGAAGCCGCGCACATGGCCAGCAGATTCGCCAAGATTGTTCCGTTATCCCATCCGAAGTGACGGTACGTGCGCGAGCGATATTTCCAGGCGTTACGCCAGTAAGTTCCAGTGCAGACGATGATCACGGGCGCATGGGCGAGGGCAGGTTCGCTGCTCGCTGCATCCACCAGAACTTGGCGGCAATCTCCGGAGCGGAGTTGTCTCAAACCGAACTCAGCTGCGCCAAAGTGATATACCCCTGCCGGCAATGCCGGAGGATCACCTGGACGCTGTCCCTTCGACGGCAGATTGGTGCATACGACATAAAGTTCGATCTCGTACAAAGCGCCGGTGCAGGCTGCCGCTCGAAAAAAGGTTTCTCCCTGCGGATGTTTCTTGCTCCTCGTAACTCCAGCTGAGAAAAACAGCAATTGCGCGAGCGTGTCGAGGTCCGGAACTGCGTCACCTCCCGCTGCAGGATTCGTTGCCGCAATCGCAGTCAGCGCCGCGCTCCCAGTCTCATGAAAGTCCTTGGGCAGGCGCAGGACTTCGAGAGTCGGATAGATTTTGAATAAAAGGGGCTTGTTGTCCCAATCGAGGACATGGGGATCCATCCGCACGCTGAGATGGGAATGCTTGGTGCCACTGTGATATTGCCAGGTGGCGTCGAGATTGCGGTTCTGACTCAAAAGCGGCAGTCCATGATCTGAGTATTCAGCGGTAGGCGCTCGGCGGCAGGCCGGTGATGCGGATGCCGGCGTGGCCTTTGTGGCGGATGTTCATGCCAATGAGCAATGCGGTGATTTGTTCGACGATGCGGGCGTTTTCGAGCTTGCCGCCGTCCACCGCGCGAACACCGGAGATCTTTGCTGCAAGCTGGCGAGTGAGTTGCGCTGCGTCGGGATCGTCGCTGCACACAATCACATCGCACTCTAAAGGTTCTTCGCTGTCGAGGAGTTCAGCGGAAACATTGTGGAAGGCGGCGACGATGCTGACTCCTTTGGGCACGAGTTCGGCGGCCTGCTGTGCGGCAGAGCCCTGCCAGACTCCGAGTGGGCGTGAGGCACGCCCGCCAACCGCAGAAGCCAACGGTACGGTCGCATCAATAAGAATGCTGCCTACCGTGATGGCCGGCTTCAGTTGCTTCAGCAAGGCCGCTTGACTCTCGAAAGGAACGGCCAGCATCAGGATGTTGGCGGCTGCGCAAGCCGCACTATTTTCCATGCCGGAGATATTTGCCTGATCCCCGACTTTCTGCCGGATGGTGTCGGCAGTCCGCCGGGCGCGTTCTGCGTCACGCGAGCCGATGATGACGGTCTCGTTGGCGCGCGCCCAGCGCCGCGCCAGTCCCACTCCGGCCGGTCCCGTGCCACCAATGATCGCGATGGGGCGTGTCGGCGCGCCTGGAGCCGAACTCATGCGAACTCTGCCTCAAAAGCCTGCTCTGCAGTGAAGTTGTCCAACGGGACTTTGATATTGATGCGAGAGTAAGTAGTGTTGCGCTCGGCCGGAATCCGGCCTGCCTCGAGTATCAGGGATTGGAAGTCCTCCGGGCTGGTGTACTGTCCGGCAGTCGCTCCCGCTTCGCGGGAGATATTTTCCTCCATCAGCGTACCGCCGTAGTCGTTGGCGCCGGCATGAAGGCAGAGTTGAGAAAGTTTTCGGTTCAGCTTTACCCACGAAACTTGAATGTTGTTGATCGATCCCGCGAGCAGAATGCGCGCCAGCGCGTGGACCTTGAGGTGCTCGGCGAGAGTGGGACCCGTGCGCGCTAATCCCTGATGAAAGAGGATCGTATTCTGATGTACAAATCCCAGCGGCACGAACTCAGTGAAGCCCCCAGTTTCCGATTGAATCTCCCGCAACAGCAGCATCTGCCGGACCCAATGCGCGGGAGTTTCGGTATGTCCATACATCAGAGTTGACGTGCTGCGGATACCGCAGTGATGGGCCGTACGAATCACCTCGACCCATTGTGCTGTCGAGAGCTTATTCGCCGAGAGGATGTGGCGAATCTCGTCGTCCAAAATTTCCGCGGCGGTTCCGGGTAGCGTGCCCAGACCGTTGTCGCGCAGCATCGAGAGATAATCTGCGAGCGGCATGCCGGAGAGTTCCACGCCATACACGATTTCCATCGGAGAAAAAGCGTGGATGTGCATCTGCGGCACGGCTTGCTTAACGGCACGGAGAATGTCGCGGTAGTGGAACTTGGGAAGGTCCCGGGGCAATCCCCCCTGGATGCAAACCTCAGTCGCGCCCATCTGCCAAGCTTCGACAGCTTTCTGCGCCATTTGTTCCAAAGTAAGGAAATAAGTGTCAGACTCGCGCGGCCCGCGGCTGAAAGCGCAGAACTTGCATCCCACAAAGCAGATATTCGTAAAATTGATATTGCGATTCACCACGTAAGTGACGATGTTGCCGGCGAGCTCAGCGCGCAGAATATTCGCAGCTGCTAGTAGGCCGAGCAGGTCGTCTCCTTCAGAATTCGCGAGAGCGTAGGACTCTTCCAGCGAGAGGTCCACCCCATTCTGCGTTTCGAGAACCTTCTCTAGTGAGTGTCGGAGCGCGGGAGTGAGGCGAGGCGCCACTTCAGACCATTCGAGCGAAGGGAAAGATTCCAGTTCTGCGGTGGCAAGTTCACGATTCATGGTTCTCTCCGTAGAGACGAAGCATGCTGTTTCCTTGGACGCGAAGTAGAGACTGCGGCCGGCAAACTCGCAAGCAACGTGCCTACAGTGTAGCGGAAGTTCAGCGGAATAGGTCACTGTCGGCGGGGCGAAGCAATTCTCGGACTCCGCCCGATCCACGCTCGAAGCGAAATCCGCGGATGATGCAGGCCGGGGCGCGATTGAGCTTGCCGCAGACAACTCCGGCTGCACTGGCTAGTTCGTCAGCGACGGCCTCGACGCTGGCTTTCAACCTGTATCCATGGGAGTCGCGGCGCCCCCGGTCGTCACGCAGCGGCTTCATTCCAGCGATGCCGATGGCAAATTCGGTCAAGCCCTCGCGCCAGGGACGACCGAAGCTGTCGGTGATTATCACAGGCACGGAGAAGCCGGCTCTCTTCTTCAGTTCGCGGCGTAGATTTGCAGCTGAGCGATCGGGGTCTGCCGGAAGCAGGAGTGCCGTCGCGCCTCCATCGACATTTGATATGTCGATGCCGCTATTCGCGCAGAGAAAGCCGTGCTTCGTTTCCGTAATGAGTACGCCATTCTTGCGGCGGATCACATTGCGGCTCTCTCGCAGTGCCAACTCGATGACGCGGGCGTCCAGATCGTATTGTTTAGCCCAGGCAACGGACTCCTCTGACGGCGTCACGCGCGCAAGATCGACCAGGCAGCCCTCGGACTTCGAAACGATTTTGTGTTTGACGACAAGAATGTCGCCCGGTTGAAACTTCTTCCGCTGGCGGCGGAGAGCCCCGAGCAATTTGTCGGCGAGCGAGTCACCCGGGACGATCTCATCTGCTAACGGAATGGGGATGAGCCGAACTTCTGGAACCTGTTGCTGTCTCTGCTTTCCAGATGATCGCATTTTTCGAACCCGTCTGCTCATAGAGCATCCGATTTCGCGGCAAGCGACGCATTCGCGAGATTCCACTCCCGACCAAGACGCTGAGCGCGAGTCTCCCCGGGCAGAGATAGAAGACGTTGCAGGTCCGGCGGATCGTCGACATCGACAGCGATTCCGGGCAGATTCAGCACGACGCAAGGCTTTCCGGTGGCCTGAGCGGCAGCGTGATGCGGTTTGAAGCTGTCGTTCCCGAAGCGAAGAGGGAATAAGTCGGCGGGACGACGGAATGCGGCGTTAGTACCGCGTCCGTCTCCCGCTGGAACCAGAACGCTTCCCTCTGCAGGAGCATGCTTGAGAATTTCTTCCAGTTCCCAGGCTTGGATTAGAGGAATATCCGCAGGAATCACGAGAGTGCTGTCATCGCCGTGCTCAACGCAGATGCGCGTGGCCATCTCGATCGCGCCGGTTTCTCCGGGATTATCGGGGTCGGCAATGACTTCAAAACCATATGCGAGGGCAAGCTCTGTTGCGAATTGATCGCCGGTGACGATTCCCACTTCCGGCCGATTCTTCCAGCCGTGAAGAGTTTCAAAGACGTCAGACAGCATGGCTTGGGCTAGTTTCGTTCGCGATGGCTGATCGAGGATCGACGCGAGGCGCTGCTTCGCCTGTGCCGTGTTCTTGATTGGAACCAGAATCACGGCAAGGGGTCCAGACGCCGGAATGGAGTGCCCGCGACCGGTTCGTTCTTACTGAGCGGGCCCAGCGGAGATCGACAACAGCACTTCCCGCGCAAGGGCGGCTTTGTCTTCGGGGCTGCGCATGATGGTTTGGGTACACTGCACGCGCAAGCCATTCTTTCGGACGCCTTCAGCCGCGCGGGCGTCGCGCGAATCACAGACCAGTACGTCGAGGAAGTCTTCATAGGCCTGGGCGACGCCGGCGATCGAGCACGGCAGTCCGTGAGCCTGCATCAAAATGCCGGCCGGACCCGCGACCGGAGCGTTTCCCACGATCGGGCTGACGGCGGCAATCTTCCCGCGGGCGCGAAGCAAGGCATCGCGAATTCCAGGTACCGCCAGGATCGGGCCGATACTCGTGACGGGATTACTGGGCGCGACAATCACCGCATCGGCCGAAACGATCGCGTCGATCACTCCGGGCGCCGGTTCGGCGTCGGAAGCCCCCGCGAATCGGATGGAGTTCACGGGGTCCTGATACCAACGCTGTACGAAATACTCCTCGAAACTCAGTTCGCCAACGGGTGTATCGACGCGCGTCTCGACGCGCGAATTACTCATCGGCAAAACGCGTGCCCTGACCCCGAGCTTCTCTGAAATCACCGCCGTCGCTTCCGACAGTGTCTTGCCTTCGGCCAGCAGTCGCGAACGAAGCAGGTGCATGGCAAGGTCGCGATCGCCGGTGTGAAACCAAGTCGGCTCGCCGAGTTGCCCCATGGCCTGTAGGCAGAGGAACGTGTCGCCCTTTACTCCCCATCCCCGTTCGCGGCTGAGCATTCCCGACAGGACGTAGGTAATCGAGTCGATGTCTGGCGAAACGTAGAGACCCCACCAGAGCAGGTCGTCGCCGGTGTTCACGACCAGCACGATCTCTTCGGCGGGCATGATCTGGCGAAGGCCGTCGACGAATTTTGCACCGCCGGTGCCTCCGCTGAGAACGCAAATCATGCCGCCCTCCGTGACAGGCCATCATCGGTGGCCGCCAAGCGCAATTTGTCCGCCAGCAACCCGGGTCTCGACGTCAGCGCTGGAATGAATTCCGGATACACCGGTAGCCGTTGGCGCAACGCAAATCCTTTGGCCTCGGTCCGAAGACGCAGTTGCTCCAGATGGGGCCAAGGCTTCTCCGGATTGATGAAGTCAGGAGTCAGCGGCGAAATTCCTCCCCAATCGTTGATGCCGGCGTCCATCAAATCATCATAGTATGGCGCGGAAAGATTCGGAGGAGCCTGAATATTCACATCGGGGAGTAGCAATCGAGCTACCGCTACCGCGCGAAGCATGTCGCCGTGCGAAGGTTCGGGCCAGTGGGCCATTGGGATGGTCGGTTTGACCCGGAAGTTTTGTACGATCACTTCCTGGATGTGGCCATAGCGCTTGTGCAAGTCGCGGATGGCGAGCAGCGTATCGACGCGATCCTCCGGCGATTCGCCGATGCCCATGAGCAGTCCGGTCGTGAAGGGGACGTTTTGTTTGCCGGCTTCTTCGATGGTGCGAAGGCGCTTGGCGGGCAGCTTGTCTGGAGCGTTATCGTGGGCTGCGCCGGGTGCCAGCAAAGCTGCGTTGGTGGTTTCGAGCATTAGGCCCATGCTTGGTGAGACGGCGGCGAGGCGGGCTATCCATTCCGCGCTGAGTAAGCCCGGATTCGGGTGTGGCAGCAGGCTTGTCTCACGCAAAACCAGTTCGCACATCGCTTCGAGATAATGGAGCGTGGACTTGTACCCTAGATGGCGCAGGGTCGCGCGCATCTCTGGAAAAAGTAGCTCAGGCTTGTCTCCGAGGCTAAAAAGCGCCTCGGTACACCCCATTCCTTCGCCTTCCCGGGCCACAGCGAGGACCTCGTCGGGAGTCATTGTGTGCGCGCCGGGTTCGCCAGGATCGCGGCGGAAGGTGCAGTATCCGCAATAATCGCGGCAAAGGTTGGTCAGCGGAATGAAAACCTTGCGCGAATACGTGACGACGCCCGGCTTGAATCGCTCTTTGACGGCTCGAGCCGCAGCGAGTAGTTCAGGAAGCTTGGCGTCCGAGCAGCGGATCAGGCGCACGGCTTCTCCCACGGAGATGGGTACGGCGGGCGCGATGGAGGTGACGGCCACTCCATCGAATGATACAACGGCCGTGGTAATGTAGCGTTTCGTGCGGGACCGGGTCTTGGACCCGGTCGAAGTGCGCAGCACCGCTGATTTCTGATGACTTTTCGCCAAGGTAAAAGCGGCACTGCAGGTCGCGGCCGGGTCTAAGATCGGGCCGATACAGAAATAGACGCAGCGAATCGACGATGAGCTTGAATTCTGCCGAATTCCGCAAAGCGATGGGACGCTTCGCTACGGGGGTAACGATTATTACCGTCGACCTCGAGGGCGAAATCCACGGCATGACCGCTAACGCCTTTGCCTCGGTATCTCTCGATCCCCTGCTTGTGTTGGTTTGCGTGGAGCAAACAACCCGCACGCACGCCCATCTTCACGCCAAGAAGCGGTTTGGGATCAACGTGCTGTGCGAAGACCAGAGAGAAATCTCGGAATACTACGCTCGCCCCGAACGTGACCATGAGAACGCCGAAGTTGAGGCTGGAGCACGCTTCGATCGTACTGTTCTCGGAACGCCGGTCTTGCACGGAGCGCTCGCGTACCTTGAATGCCGTCTCCACTCGGCTCAGGCGGCCGGGGACCATACCATCTTTATTGCCGAGGTCGAAGATGTGGTGGTCCGGGATGGAGAGCCTCTATTGTTCTTCCGGGGAAAGTATCGAAAAGTCGGGGATCAGATCGAGAGATAGCCCGTGGTCGGGACGGATGCGATTGTCACCTTTTCGATCCTGCGGCATCTAACGAGTACGGCATAAATCATTGAAATGGAGCGGGTTTATGGTTGAAAAGACAGCAGAAAAGATCAATAAGACGGAAGCCGAATGGAAGAAGCAGCTCACCGACGAGCAGTATCACGTGACGCGCGAGGCCGGCACCGAGTGTGCATTTACCGGGAAGTATTGGAATACCAAGGAGCCGGGGACATATCACTGTGTTTGCTGCGGAACTCCTCTCTTCGATTCCGGGACGAAGTTCAATTCGGGAACCGGTTGGCCGAGTTTCTACAAGCCCGGAGAAGCCAGCAATGTAGTGGAGCACCGGGATACGGCGTACGGCATGGTGCGGACCGAAGTCCGATGCGCCAAATGCGACGCGCACCTGGGACACGTGTTTGAGGACGGTCCGGCTCCCACGGGTCTGCGGTATTGCATGAATTCGGCAGCGCTCGATTTCCGCCAGGCCGACAAGAAATAACCGCAAAGGCAGGGCTCTCAAACGTCTTTGATCGAGTACGAAAAGGCATCAAAACAAAAAGGGCACGCATAAGCGTGCCCTTTGTTCTGCTCGACAAATTTGCGGCCGATTATGCGTTGGCGGCTGCGGCCATCGCCTTCGGCTGTTCCTGCTTCTGCTCTTGCTTGGACTGATTCTGCTTGCCCTCGCTGCGGACCTGGATTCCGCCCTTGAGCGAGGCGCCGTCTTCCACGCTGATGCGTGAGGTGGCGATGTCGCCGTGCACGGAGCCCTCGGCGCGGATATCAACGCGGTCGCTGCACTCAATGTTGCCGGTAACCTTGCCCATGATCACGACTTCGCGGGCTTGGATGCTGGCGTCAACCTTGCCGTTGCGGCCGATGGTCACGCGGCTCTCGGGCATGGTGATTTTGCCTTCGATGCGCCCATCGATGTACAGCGATTCCGAGCCGCTGATTTCGCCCTTGATGACCAAAGTGCGGCCGATGGTCGCTTGATCGACGGGAGCGGTAACGTTCTTTGCGGGGTTATAGGCGTTGGGGTTGGAAGCCGGCGATCCGGACTTCTGGTTGAATGAGTTCTCCGACGACTGAAGCATGCGACCTTCCTTGGGTTCCCGCTGCGGCGTCTCTAAAGCCGCTCCGATGCGGTTGGTCTTTTAAAGTTTTGGCCTTCGGCGGTTGCTGGCCACTCGGCCAACCTGACTATCGCACACAGGTAAGGAGACGAGAGAGATTACGGAAGATGGTGTACGGGCGCGGAATGGCTGCTGGGCATCGGTTTCCGCCGCAAAGCGCGTTGTTATCCCGAGCGGAGCCGCCGTTCAGGTGTAGCGAAGAATCCATGGATTCTTCTGTCTACTCGGACGGTTCCAGTTCCTTCGACTTCTCTTCCCATTCCTCGACGAGTGTGGCGTGACTTGATTTGTACCGGTTCAACTCGTCCGATTGGCGCTGGCTTTCTTCGGCATTAACGAAGTTTTGCAGCGCGGCCTCGCAGCGCGAGATTGCCTCTTCGACACGGCCGATATCCGCTTCCAACTTCGCGACCTGATCTTCCATCTGCTTGCGCTTGATCGGATTCAAGCGTTTTTTCGGTGCCTCCGATTGCATGGGCCCACCGTGATCTCCGTTTGTTGTCACGTCGGCGGGCTTGACTGGCTCTGCTTTCGCCACGCTCGCCCCCGGAACGTCAGCCAGGGTGGGTGCAACATGCTGGCCACCCTGCTTGCGCCAAAGATAGTCTGCGTAGTTGCCGGGGAAGATTTCGACTTTGCCGCCTCCGACCTCAAATACGCGCGTCGCCAGATTGTCGATGAAATAGCGGTCATGCGATACGAACACGACTGTCCCTGTGTACTTCATCAGCGCATCGAGCAAGACGTCCTTCGCGCGCAGGTCGAGGTGGTTAGTCGGCTCATCCAGCAGCAGGAAGTTCGCCGGATGGAGAAGCAAGCGAAGTAGAGCGTACCGGCCGCGCTCCCCGCCGGAGAGCACGCCGATCTTCTTGAAGACGTCATCTTCTGAGAATAGAAAGCATCCAAGCAGGCTGCGCAGTTCCGTTTCGGTCGACCGCGGGGACATTGCCCCTAGATCGTCAAGAATGCGGGCGTCGGGATCGAGTTCTTTATATTGATCCTGCGCAAAATAGTCGGAGAGCACGTTGTGCCCGAGGCGAAACTCGCCGCCAGTCAGAGGCTCGGTCCCTGCCAACAACTTGATCAGCGTGGACTTTCCCGCGCCATTGACGCCCACCAGAGCAATACGGTCGCCGCGCTCGATCATGAAGCTGACGTCGCGGAATACTTCTTTCGAAGCGCCATTTTTCTGATAGCTCTTGGCCACATCTTCGAATTCGGCCACGATGCGGCCGCTGGCTTTGGGCTGCGGAAACGAGAAGTGGATCGTCTTCTCTTCCGGAGGAACCTCGATCCGCTCAATCTTTTCGAGTTCCTTGATGCGGCTTTGCACCTGCTTGGCTTTCGTTGCCTGGTACCGGAAACGGTTAATAAACACTTCCAGCTGTTCAATCCGGTCGCGCTGGTTACGGTAGGCGGCCTGCATCTGCTCATTGCGCTGGGTTTTCTGGGCGAGAAATTTATCGTAGTTGCCGGTGTAGAACCAGAAGCGCTTGTTCCAGATTTCGGCGATCTTATCGACCGTCACGTCGAGAAAATATCGATCGTGAGAAATCAGTACGAATGCGTGGGGATACTCGACGAGATATTCCTCAAGCCAGTTGCGGGCCTCCAGATCGAGGTGGTTGGTTGGCTCATCGAGCAGGAGCAGGTTCGGCTTCTGGAGAAGAAGCTTGGCCAGCGCAAGGCGCATCTGCCATCCGCCAGAGAATTCGTCCGTGAGCCGTTGCCAGTCTTCCTTGCCGAATCCCAGCCCCATCAGGACTCGGCCCACTTCGGCTTCAATCGAATACCCGTCGCGGGTGCGGAACTCGTGCTCGACCCTCTGATAGCGGTCGGCGACCGCCGAATATTCCGCGCCGGTGTGATCGAGCTCTGCCATGCTGTGCATCAGGGACTCGAGTTCGGTCTCCATCGCTCGCAGATCGTCGAACACCGACATGCACTCGGCAAAAACCGTACGGCCCGAGAGTGTCAATCCATCTTGCGGCAGATATCCAGCGGACGTCCCCTTGGCGACAATCAGCGATCCGTAGTCGAAGGTGTCCATTCCGCCGAGGATCTTCATCAGGGTGGATTTGCCGGTGCCATTGCCGCCGACCAAGCCAATGTGGTCGTGGTTGGTGATCAACCAGTCGACGTTTTCGAATAGAAGTTTGTGGCCGAAGCGTTTTCCGGCGCCGGAAAGCTGGATCATGGGACTTGAATTATCGTAACAGGGGCAGGGATTAGAGGTCAGCGGTCAGTAGCCAGGCCGTGGGAGTTCTCTTGTCAGCGATCTTCGACAAGAAATGCAAGTCTCGGATATGTCCGCTGCGCTGATAACGTCCGTGGTCGGATCGCACCAGTAGCTTAGGACATCCGTTTCAAGCGCGCCCCCGCATGCCGGACACGTGCTTGGTTGTGCTGGCACAAAGGCCCCGACACTCTTCTTGGAATGATCCTCTATTTTGGGTGGTTCAGGAGCGGTGAGAACGAACGCGTCCGCTTGCTTTGCCGTTTGGCGGTGGAAACTGAGATTCAATAAGACAATGTCCCCACGACTTACTTTGAGCTGTGCGGCAAGTTTGCGGAGCCACTTCTTCACCGACCCTCCATGTGGATCAAGTTGAGACGGCCCTTCCGACTCGTGAGACGGCTTCGCCAAAGGACTCTGCCCCAGAAGTGGGTGTGGAATCTATTCGAATAGGGTGGGAGACGTGACGAAAGTAATGACTATCGCGGTGTAGGACGTTCTTACCAAATGGGACACATTTGGCGGGCTCGAAGGGGAATGCTCCTTCTTACGATAATCGTTATAATCCGCCGACTGCAATCAACCCTTTACGCAGCAACGGAGATCTCATGCAACGAACTTTCTTGGCTCTCGGCTTGGTCTTGCTCGCAGGCAGTTCGATTCGCGTCTCGGCGCAAGTTTATCCGTACAGAGACGGGACACCCGGAGTCACCGGATATCGCTCTGAGGTGATGGCCGAGGTCATGATTCAGGAAAGCGAATTTGTACGCCTCGCGGAAGCGATTCCCGCCGAAAAATACACTTGGCGCCCGTCTCCGGATGTTCGCACGATCGCGCAGGTTTTCCTGCATGCCAGCGCCGCCAACTACAACCTTTACAGACTCGTGGGAACACCCGCTCCCGCTGACGTCAACACGAAAACCCTGGAAGACTCCACCACCGACAAGGCAAAAGTCATTGCCACGCTCAAGGCTTCCTACGCCCATGCGAAGGCAGCCATCCGCGCCATGCCCGATGCCGATCTGGAAAAGAGTCTCGAATGGAATGGCGGCAAGATCACCGAACGAGGCGTCCTGCTCTACATCGTTCAGCACATTGCCCAGCATCTAGGCCAGCAGATCGCCTACGCGCGCTCAATAGGCGTCGTCCCACCGTGGACAATGGATCCTCCGCGGAAGTAGTAATTTCGGATTGATTAAGTGGGACTCGAACCGCGACGGCGAAGACTTACGGCCAGACCGCGGTCGCGATCGGGTCTTTCACTGCGGGGCGGGCATTGCGGGCGCTCGGATAGGCTCCCCAGAGTTCGTGATGGAACTGGATGCGCTCCATGGCCCGGTCAATAACTGCCTCGAGTTCGCGAAAATACTTTACTTCGCGTCCCTTCGCCAAACGGCGTTTGGCTTCTTCGGGGCTGAACCAGGTCGGACGGCGATTCGATTCGTCCGGCTTGCGCATTTGATGAATCTCCATCAGGAACGCCTTGACTACAAACTCCTGCACGCCGCCAGGCTGCCAGAAGACGCCTTTCGAATGAATGTAGAGATGAAAGTGTCGAGGCTCGATCGTGCCCAGCGCCCCGGCTTCTTCCGCCGCTTCACGCTCAGCGGCCTGGCTATGAGAGAGCCGGGTTTCTGTCGATCCCTTTGGGAAAGTCCACTTGTTGCCGCCGTTGGTATTAACCAGAAGGAACTCGACCGTGGTGCCCTTGCGCCGGTAACAGACGGCGGCCACTTTCAGCGGCAAAGACTTCGCGACGCGGGCCACACCCATGATCGGCCTCCTGAATACAGGTTACATGCAAGATATTTCAGTAATATTAAAGTGCAACAAAAAATGTGCATCCAGGAGGGTTACGAAAGGGTTACGTACCCTTTCGGGAATCGGCACGAGCCCCTCCTTTTGTCATCCTGAGCAAAGCGAAGGACCTGTGCATTTTTGTCGGAAGCGCCTCGTCGCGAGTTACATAGATCTTTCGCTTTCGCTCAAAATGACAACCGATAAATAGGGGAATTCATGGGCGGTCACTAGAGCAGTTTTTTCAGGCAAAGTTCCGGCCCCAACTTCAGGACATCATACATGCCCAAGCTTAGGCCAGATTCCGCTGCAGAGTCTCACGCCCCAGTTCATTCTCCCAGCGCGCGACTACGAGCGTAGCCACGCCATTACCGATCATATTGACCAGGGCGCGAAACATGCTCATGAAACGGTCGATGCCGAGGATGAGGGCCATCCCCGCCACCGGAATCGTGGGGATCACGCTCAAAGTCCCGACCAGCGCGATAAAGGAAGCTCCTTGCACACCGCTCGCTCCCTTCGAAGTCAGGGTTGCCACTGAGAAAATCGTCATCTGCTGCAGCAGAGTGAGGTGCGTGTTCGTGGCTTGCGCGACAAACAGTGCGGCCATCGTCATGTAGAGCGCGCTGCCGTCGGTGTTGAACGTGTAGCCCGTGGGCACGATCAGACCGACGAGCGAGCGCGAACAGCCCAGACCTTCAAGCTTCTCCATCAGAGTTGGAATCGCAGTCTCAGAAGAGCTCGTCGCGAGCACGAGCAGAATTTCTTCCTTAATGTACCTAAGAAATTTGAACAAGCTGAAACCCGCAATCCAGGCCACTCCACCAAAGACCACCACAACGAACAGGATGGAAGTCGTCCAGAACGAGGCAATCAGTTTCAGCAACGGTCCGAGCGACGACAATCCGTATTTCCCAATCGTGAACGACATTGCCCCGAATGCTCCGATGGGAGCGACGCGCATTACGATGTCAACCATGCGGAACACAACTCTGCTCAGCGACTCCAGCATGTCGACCAAAGGCTTCGCATAGGATCCTGCTGCCGACATGGCGAAGCCAAACAGGATCGAAACCAGGACGACTTCTAGGATGTCGCCCTTCGCGAAGGCATCCACAATCGTCGTGGGAATAATGTGCATAAGAAAATCAGTGACCGTCTGCGCCTTTGCCTGTCCGGCATAGTCTGCGACCGCTCGTGCATCCAGAGTCGCCACGTTGACATTGAACCCGCTCCCCGGGTGCACCAGGTTCCCCACCACCAATCCGACAACCAGTCCCAGCGTGGAGATGACCTCAAAATAGAGCAGCGCTTTTCCACCAACGCGGCCCACTTTGCGCAGATCCCGCATGCCTGAGATGCCCGTCACCACGGTGCAGAAGATCATCACCGTGATCAGCATCGTGATCAGGCGGATGAACGCATCTCCGAGAGGTTTCATTGCGATCGCATGTGTCGGGCTGAGATAACCGAACGCGATCGCGAGGAGGATAGCAAAGCTTACTTGCACCCATAGAGAAGCGTAGAAGCGTTTGGGACGCGGCGCTGGGGCCTCGGGCGAGGGAGCTGTAGTCGGCATCATTCAGTTCTTTCGTGAAGCTTGATTAACTCATCTCGCTACGGGACCGCCGTGCTTCGCCAGGAGGCTTTCCTAGTTCGCGGCTGGCTGCAGTGTTTTCACCAGCCAGGGGATGATGACTTGTTTGAAAATCAACGGATCCGGCCAGACTCCAACTTGTCTTCCGAGGTGCCCGCCCCGGGGATTGATCCACGCATCTTTCGGAACATCGCCTTTGCTCAGAAGTAGATATTCGTCCTCGATAGGAACCTGCGTGTCGAGCACTCCGGCAATGACAAGCATCGGAGCCATCGGCTTGCCCAGCAGTCCCTGGTGGACCAGCGACATATTCGGCAGAAACTCGCCCATCTCGTCGAGCGTGTGAACACCTTCAAGAATATTCATCAACGCCGGCACCTGATCGAACAGATATTCGCGGTTCCCCAGCAGATGGTTCATGAGGAAATCCTTCTGGAAAAAGAAATCGACCGGCGGTGACTGCGCGCTGCAACCGCGCAGGCGAGCGCGTTCGACGATCGCCATCTTCGTGGCCCAATAGGCCCCCCAACTCACGCCATGCAGCGCGATGCGGTTCTTGTCGATCTCGGGCCTCGACTGTGCGTAGTCGATGACCTTCGAGAGCATCCGTTCCGAGGTCTCACTGACTTTGATCGGAGCCTGTCCGGTTCCCGGACCGTCAACTGCGAGAAATCCGATCCCGAAAGGAAGAATCGCACCGAAGCTCTCGGTGAGATCTTCTTTACGGCTATCGAGCCCGTTGACGGCGATCACGAGCGGCACCGGGCCCTTCGCATTCTTGGGCAAGCGCAGGTAGCCGGTGATCTCCTTGCCCTCAAACGGAATGTGCACGACTTCGAGCGGCGGATCGAAAAACCTTGCGTGATCCAGGAACGCTTCGAGTGCCTTCTCATACGAGCGCTGCTTGCCCGGAGACGCGGGGATCGGCCAGCGTCCGAATGAATAAATGCGCCAGGCGCGAATGTAGTCCGCGTTCGCTTTAGTGGGATCCGTTTTTTCGAGCGACTTCGCTTCGTCGAAATAGCGATCGGCGACTTTCATGAAGCCGGCTGCCCACTCATCCTTGTCGGCGGTGTGAATGTTCTCAAAGGCCGCCTTGACATCCGCCGGATCAAGGCCGATCAGCGGATACTGTCCCACTTCGGCCCGGTGAATTGCTTCGGTCTTGATTTCGTCAATCGTGCGTTCGCGGCGTTCCTGGGCCTGCAAGGACGGTGGTATGACAGTGATCGCGAGTGCCAATAATAAGAAAATAGGTCGAATTTTATTGCTCATGATTCTTAGTCCCCATTCGTGTGGCTCACGTTGGAATGAAATGCGAACGATGAAAAGGCCGGACGGAAAAACGGGTCCGGCCTAAGAATTCGCAATCGTGAATCGAACTAGAAAACGAACTTCGCTCCCAGCTGAATCGAGCGCGGACCCCCGGACCCGACAGCCGGATTGGCGGCCGCAATATCAGGCGTCGCGCAACCGCATCCGAACGGCCGCACAGATGGGTCGTTCAGGCCGAATCCATTCTGCCCGCCGTACGGATTGGCGAAGTTTGGATGGTTGAGGATGTTGAAGAACTCAGCGCGGAACTGCAGGCGCATGGTTTCTCCGAAGTGGAAATTCTTGGCCAGAGAAAAATCGAAGTTCTTGAAACCGGAATCCTGGAACATATTTCGTCCCATGTTTCCGAACTGTCCCAGCGGCGGCGGGAGCATCACCGAGTTGCCCTGCGCATAGCAGCCGAAAAGATTCAAAGACGCCGTCGATGCCCCGGCAGCGCCGCCGTCCACGCTCAGTGCTTGCGCGGCACACGCGGGATTGGTCGCTCCCGAGTAGTACGGAATACCAACTCCGCCGCGAGACTTAAAGTCCGAAGTCTTGCCGTAGAAACTCCAGCGGATCGGAGTATTCGCCGGAGGGCTCACCGGAAGTGGCCCGACTCCAGCCGCGTCCGTTCCTTCGTCCATCGGGCCCCAGTACTGCGGGCTTTCCAGCGTGGTGATCGAATTGACCTCCCAGCCCTCCAGCATTTGACCGAAGCCTTTGCGCCCCGGAATGGCGTAGGTGAGAGAGAGAGTCAGGCGCTGCCGGATGTCAAAGTCGCTGTTCGCATACTCGGCACCCACGTTGTGAGCGTTTTGCGGCAAGCCGGAGCCGTAGCCGAAATCCCAGTTCGCGCCGACATCATCCAGCGCGTGTGCATACGTATAACCCGCAACCATGCTCAGGCCGTGGTAGTTGCGGGCATTCAGCGTCACTTGCAGTCCGTTGTAGTTCGAACGGTACACGTTTCCCATCTGAAAGATATTGCTCAGATACGGGAACTTTGAGAAGTAAGGGGCATTGGTCTGCTCGCCTCCGTTGTTGTCGACGGCGCAGTTGTTGTACGCAGGAGCGCTCGCCAGGCACAGTGTGAGCTCGCCTCCAGGGCCTGTCCCCCATCCCGATCCCACCGGCGGCTGGTTGATGTCCCGAATTCCCGTGAGGTTCGCACCATGGTTGCCGACATAGGCGACTTCTACCGACAGGTTCTGCGTGATGGCTTGTTGCAGGGTCAATGTCCAATTCCACACATAGGGGGTCGTGAGGTTTCGGTCTACCGTCATGATCGGACACGGGCTGTTGAAGCAATTGATTGTGTTGCTTCCGTAAAGCGGCGCAGCATCCCAAGGAACAGGGTTCAGGAAATTCTTGATGGTGACGTTCCCCGTCGTGATTCCCCCTTGGACCGAAACGTTTCCTGCGGCGTCAATCGGGGCTCCCGTCGGAACGCTGCCCGGGCCAAACGCGTTGTTGAAGGCGATGAACGACTGCCAGTTCACGGTTTCGTAAATCAATCCGCCGCCCCCGCGCAAAACCGTCCGGCCTTTTCCGTAGATGTCCCAGGCAAATCCGGCGCGTGGACCGAAGTTCTTGTGATCCGGGTTGTAGAGGCTGCTGATGCCATGGCCCACCTGCACCAAGCCCACATTTGGATCAAAATTTCCCAGCAGATTGTTCGCTTCCTGGGGGACGCTGCTGTTCTCGTAGCGAACTCCGAAATTGATCGTCAGGTTCTTCGTGGCCCGGTAGTCATCCTGGAAAAATCCCGCATAAGCCCAGTTGTGCAGATGTAGTGTGGGATTGCCCACTTCGACCGACGACTTGAAAGGCAATCCCGCAAAGAAGTCTTCGAGTGGCGTCGAAACCGCAGTGGCCACTCCGCCCAGGAACGTGATACTGCCGCGAGCATTGCCGTAAGCGGCGTTCGTCACTTTGTTGTAGTGCATTTCTGCACCGAATCTCAGGGAGTGTTTACCCGCAGTGTAGGAGATGTGATCCACGAGCTGCGTGACCGAATCTGGCCCTTGAAATTTCGGCCATTTAAACCCGCCGAGCCCGGGAAAGAAATAACCCCCAAAACCAATGCGAGGCAGGCCGCCGGTGTACGGTCCGCTTACTCCCGTGTTGAGACCGTAGGCCGAAGCCGGAGTGTTCAGATCGCCGGGGAGAGTCGGCTGGTAGAGCCGGTTGTAGCCGAAGCGGGCCTCATTGACCCAACGAGGGCTGGGAGTCCAAATCCAACTGCCTCCAATGACCTGGGCTCGCGTGTGAATGTCAGAGAGCCATTTCTGTTGCAACTCCGGAAAGTCTTCGACGGTGCCGGAGTTGTTTCCAAAAAAATACATGCCGCTGATGCCGTGGCGCGCATTGAGCGAGTAGTCCATTTTCGCGACTACGTTATTGACATGTACGTCGTTGTTGAACCCGTTGGTGATGTTGATGTTCTGCGCATTGTTCGTGGGGAATCCCGAACCATTGCATGTCACCGTGCCTCCCGAGAGTGCACAGCCTGCGATGTTTAGGCTTGCCGCGTCAACCGGGATGCCTCCCGCCTGAAGGTCTGTGACCACATCCGGAATACTGTCGGCGCAGTCTCCGGTGGAAAGAAACGAGCAGGTACCATTGGCCGGCATCGATACCATCGAAGGGCTGGTGACTCCTCCGTACGAGTTCCCTACGTTGTAGCGCTGGCCTTCGTAGGCGCCGAAGTAGAACGCCTTATCTTTGACGATTGCGCCGCCCAGGCTGCCGCCGAACTGCTCCAAGGTGCGGGTCAGCTTCGGATTCGGGGAGGCGTTGAAATAGTTGCGTGCGTCCATCGCTCCATCGCGTCCAAAGCCAAAAGCTGTGCCATGCACACCATTCGTGCCTGACTTTAATCCAACATTGACGACTGTTCCCGGCTTCCAGCCGTATTCTGCGGGAGGATTCTGTTGGACATTGAATTCCTGGATTGCGTCGATGGGAAGGATGGTCGCGGAATCTCCAGCGATGCCGGCTCCGTTGATGATGGCTTGGCCAGAGTAAGGCTCGCTGTTGAACAGGCCTTCGATGAAATAGGAATTGTCTTCTGCGCGTAGGCCGTTCGAACTGGTAGTTGAGAATCCGCCGCCCGGATAACGCATGACTCCGGGCCGCAACTGCAGCAGGTTTTCATAGTTGCGCCCGCTCAGAGGCAGATCGTTAATCTCCTTGTTGCTGAGCGTGCCTCCCAGAGTCGCGGAACTGGTATTAATCAGCGGGACTTCTTCGCTGATGGTTACGATCTCAGTGACTTGTCCGGGTTGCAACGCAAAATCGGCGCGCACGTCGGAAGCA
This sequence comes from uncultured Acidobacteriota bacterium, assembly GCA_963700225.1. GTDB lineage: Bacteria > Acidobacteriota > Terriglobia > Terriglobales > Acidobacteriaceae > Sulfotelmatobacter. The sequence continues at coordinate 273,205 of CAVOWU010000002.1, read as the reverse complement.
ACTTCGATTTGAACGTTGGGCCTCTCGGCTGCTTTGAAGCCTTTGGCTTCCACGCGGATCTTGTAAGTGCCAGGTTGAAGGTCGGGGATTGCATAGTCTCCCGACTCATCGGTCGTTGCCGTCCGTGCAGTGCCGCGCTGTACGTCGGTCACGCTGACTGCGGCTCCAGCCACCGCCGCTCCGCTTTGATCCGTCAAGGTTCCGAGAATGCGGCCTGCGGTGGTCTGTCCCAGGGCGATGGCAGAAAACAATGACAAGGTGAGAGTGGCGAAAAATAACCGGGACATTGCAGTCATCACTCCATCGCGGGATGCGCTGACCGTGCGGCATTGCATAAAACGCCTCCGTCTTTCTGGTCCGACAGCCATACCACTATCGGAGAAACAGTGTCAAGCAAATTCAATTTTCGAATGGGAACGGTGCCAAATGCTAGCCGATGTGCAGATCCTTAGGAAGTCACTACTATGGCAACTAGTGGTTCAAGTCATAAAATAAAAGGGAGTTGCGAGGAACCAGAAAGGATGGTATATCTGAATATGGTCATACCACCATACCTATATACCGTTTATGCAGTCGACTGAACTAACCCATCAATCTCCCGCGGATATGCGGTATAGTAGCCCGACCAAGGCCGGTGTGTCCCCCGGCCTTATGCCCGATCGTGCGGAGGGCAGGGCAGTGTACAAACTAATTCGTACATCGCGACTCTACGAACAAATCGTTCAGCAAATCGAAGAATCCATTGTCAAAGGCGACCTGAAAGCGGGCGATCAGCTTCCCGCAGAGCGCGAACTCGCCCAGCGTTTTGGCGTCAGCCGAACCGCCGTTCGCGAGGCCGTGAAGGCGCTCAGGGAAAAAGGATTGGTCGAGGCTTACTCCGGCCGCGGCACTTTCATCACTGACGGGACCACGCAGGCCGTTCGCCAGTCTCTCGATCTGATGGTCAAGATCGGTCAACCGGAAGGCTCGACGCATCTCGCCGAAGTTCGCGCCATCCTCGAGCCAGAGATTGCGGGGCTTGCGGCATTGCGCATTCAGGAGACCGAGTTGGCCACGATGCGGGAAGCCGTGGCCGTGATGGATCGCGCCGGTCAGGATCCCGAGGCATACATTGAGGCAGACCTCGATTTTCATCTGGCTCTTGCCGAAGGCGCGGCCAACCCGCTGATTCTTTCGTTACTCGACTCGATTGTCGGTCTTCTGCGCGAGCAGCGCCTGCGCATCTTTCGTGTTCCTGGGGGACCCGAGCGCGGGCAGATTCATCACAAACGAATTCTCGAGGCCGTTGAACGGCGCGATGCGGAGAAGGCTCGAGAGTCGATGCGCGCGCATTTGACGCAAGTCCGCGAAGACGGTGAGGCGCCGCAGGGAAAACGCTCGTCTGGCGTTAAGAATAGTTGATAGGCCATGGCTGATCGTTAAAGCTGCGGCAGCATTCTGTGGAGGCGCTCGGGGATGGCAAAGGTAGGCTTCATTGGACTGGGAGTGATGGGCAGCCAGATGGTCAATCGGCTGCTAAGCAAGGGACACTCCGTCATTGGATACAACCGCACCCGTGCGAAAGCGGAGTGGCTTGTCGGCAAAGGGATGCAGTGGGCTGACTCTCCTCAAGCCGTTGCCAGTGCGTCCGATTACACCTTCGCGATGGTCACCAACGCCGCCGCAATCCAGGCGATCACTGAGGGGCCGGATGGCCTTCTCGCCGGAATTAGTGCGGGAAAAATCTTCATCGACATGAGCACCATCAGCCCCACGGTGAGCCGAGCACTAGCTGCCAAAGTTCGGGCGCTTGGGGCCGACATGGTGGACTCGCCGGTTTCCGGGAGCGTGATCACTCTGACCGAAGGAAAGCTGTCGGTGATGGTCGGAGGCCGAAAAGAGACTTTCGAGAAGATCAAGCCTCTGCTTCTCGACATCGGACCCAAAGTGACTCATGTCGGCGAAAACGGCCTGGCGCTCTCGATGAAGATCGCCGTAAACCTCAGCCTTGCCGTGCAAATGCTCGCGTTTTCTGAGGGCGTGCTGCTGGCAGAGAAGAGCGGCATTGCCCGCGAGACGGCGGTCGATGTTCTCGTCAACAGCGCCGTCGCGTCGCCCATGATCAAGTATCGCGGTCCTTTCGTTCTGCAGCAGCCCGAAGAAGCCTGGTTCGACGTGAACATGATGCAGAAAGACATGGTGCTGGCGATGGATCTGGGCCGTCAACTGGATGTGCCGTTGCCCACGACTGCAGTCAGCAACGAATTCTTGACTTCGGCTCGCGGCATGGGCTGGACGAAATATGACTTCGCCTGCGTGTTCGATGTGCTGGCCGCAATGTCCGGTGTGACGACGCCGGTTACCGCCGGAGGAAAGAAGCAGTGACAACCGCTACGTCGAAGCCAGAAGCTGGACGCGAGGTCGCCGCCGGCAAAGATAAATGGCTGCGTGCGTACCGCCAGATGGTGCGGATCCGACTCTTCGAAGAGCAGGTCAACGAACTCTATACTCGCGCGCTTATGCCCGGGTTGGCTCATCTTTACAGCGGTGAAGAAGCCGTTGCTGTCGGCATCTGCGAAGCACTGAACATCGACGACTACATCACTAGCACGCATCGCGGCCATGGACACTGTCTGGCGAAAGGCGCTTCCCCTGATCGCATGTTTGCCGAGTTGCTGGGCAAGGAAGCGGGATATTGCCGCGGCAAAGGCGGATCGATGCACATTGCCGATCCCGCAACCGGCAACCTTGGCGCGAACGCGATCGTCGGAGGCAGCGTGGGGATCGCGACCGGCGCTGCGTTTGCCGCAAAGCGTCGGGCAAACGGCAGAGTTGCTGTATGTTTCTTCGGCGAAGGCGCGCTCGGTCAAGGATCGCTATATGAAGTCATGAACCTGGCACAACTTTGGAAGTTACCGGTCATCTACGTTTGCGAAAACAATCTCTACAACGAATACACCCACTATTCGGAAACGACCGCGGGAACGATTCTGGGCCGCGCCACCGCATTCGGCATCGATGCAGCGACCGTCGACGGCCAGGACGTGCGTGCTGTGAATGAAGTCGCAACTCGTTTGGTGAAGCGTGCGCGGGCTGGCGAGGGCCCTGCCTTTCTGCAAGCCGACACCTACCGCTACAGCGGACACCACGTTGGTGATATCAATCGCGAGTACTATCGCTCCAGGCAGGAAGAGCAGCATTGGAAGACGGACCGTGACCCGATCAAGTTGCACGAGAATTGGCTGATCTCGGAAGGTCTGGCGGACACTGCTGTGCTCGAGCGCATCACCGCTGAAGGACGAAGCGAGATGGAAGCGGCGGTGAAATTCGCAATCGCTGCCCCATATCCGAGCGTCGACCAAGTGGATGAGGACGTTTATGCCTGAGCGCGAGTTGACATTTGCCCAGGCAGTGCGTGAAGCGCTGGCCGAAGAAATGCGCCGCGATTCACGGGTGTGTATTTTCGGCGAAGACGTCGCAGAGGCGGGAACGCCGTTCAAAGTTCTCTCGGGTCTGGTCGAAGAATTCGGAGCGGAGCGAGTCCTCGACACACCCATCTCCGAAGCAGGCTTCACGGGAATCGGTGTCGGCGCGGCGATGACCGGGCTGCGTCCGGTTGTCGATATCATGTTTGGCGATTTCCTGACTTTGACCATGGATCAGATGGTGAACCAGGCGGCCAAAGCTCACTACATGTCTGGCGGCCACTGGCGAGTCCCCATGGTCATGCGCACCACGCTGGGCGCGACAAGACGGTCTGCGGCGCAGCACTCGCAATCGCTTCACGCGTGGTTCAGTCACGTCCCTGGACTGAAAGTAGTTCTGCCGTCTACACCCTACGACGCCAAAGGTCTGCTCAAGACCGCCATCCGCGATGAGAATCCGGTCGTCTTCTTCGAAGACAAAATGATGTACAAGTCGAAAGGGCCGGTTCCCGCGGAGGAATATACGATCCCGTTAGGCCTGGCAGATGTGAAACGCGAGGGTGATGACATTACGCTCGTCGCAACCAGTAGCATGGTGCAAGTCGCCCTGGGTGCGGCTGTCCTGTTGGAAAAAGAGGGCGTCAGTGCGGAAGTGGTCGATCCGCGTACGACGTGGCCCCTCGACGAGAAAACGATCGTCGACTCGGTGAAGAAAACTTCCCGTGTGATCGTCATGGACGAAGGCTACGGCCGCTACGGAGTGGGCGCGGAGCTTGCAGCGGTCATTGCCGAAGGCGCCTTCTACGATCTGGATGCGCCAGTGAAACGCATGTGCGCAATGCACGTCCCGATCCCGTTCTCTCCGCCGCTCGAAGACGTGACCGTACCGACGGAAGAAACTGTATTTCAAGCCGCTCAGGAAATGTGCGGAAAATAGAAAGTAACGCCGACTTCCCGGCGGCTCTCGCGAGGGCGTCTCGATCTCGCTTTGAGCTGGCAGCTAAGAGCTAGCACCTAGGAGCTGAAGCATGGCACTCAAAACTCACGGAACCATGGCGGTCGATTGGGAGAACCGGATCGATTTCGAGCGGCTGCGCCGAGAACGTCTGCAAAAGGCGAAAGATCTTCTTGCCAAGTCTTCGATGGGCTCGTTGCTTTGTTTCGACATGAACAATGTGCGCTATCTCACTGCAACGCACATCGGCACATGGGCGCAAGACAAGGCCAACCGCTTCACGCTGCTTCCACAGAACGACGAGCCAATCCTCTGGGATTTCGGATCCGCTGCCAGGCACCATCAATTGAACTGTCCGTGGCTCGGGCCGGATCGTTCGCGGCCTGGCATTTCGATGCTTCGAGGCGCAATGACGCCGGAAATGGGCCGCGCCGAAGATGTCGCCAAGAAAATCTACATCGAACTGGAGAAGCGCGGCCTGCACAAAGAACCGGTCGGAATCGACATCATCGAACTGCCGGTTCTCTTTGCGTTACAGCGCGAAGGAATTGAAGTGGTGGACGGGCAGCAGCTCATGTCCGAAGCCCGCGTCATCAAGACGCAGGACGAAATCTCGCTGCTCAACACTTCGGCCATGATGGTTGATGCGGCCTACGACGAACTCTACCGCGCGATGAAGCCCGGGCTTCGGGAAAACGAAGCGGTCGGTCTCGTCAGCAAAGTCCTCTACGACCTCGGATCCGAATATGTCGAAGCGGTGAACGCGATTTCCGGTGAACGCTGCAACCCGCACCCGCACGTGTTTTCCGATCGCGTGCTGCGCCCCGGTGATCCCGTGTACTACGACATCCTGCATTCCTACATGGGATATCGCACGTGCTACTACCGCTGCTTCACGATTGGCTACGCATCGCACGCCATGGTCGACGCTTATAAGCGTTGCCGCGACTATCTCGATGCCGCGATCGAACTGGTCCGCCCGGGACGCACGACTGCAGAAATCGCGGCAGTGTGGCCGAAGGCACAGGATTTCGGTTTCCCCAACGAAGAAGCCGCATTCGCTCTGCAGTATGGCCACGGCATCGGCCTGGCAATCTGGGAGAAGCCGGTCATTAGTCGTCTTGTATCCTTCGACCATCCGGTCGAGATCAAGCCGGGTATGGTGTTCGCGCTGGAAACATTCTGGCCATCGACCGACGGATGGAGCGCCGCCCGCATCGAGGAAGAGATCGTTGTCACTCCGACCGGGCATGAAGTCATCACGCGCTTCCCCGCAGAACAGTTGCTGGTTGCGGGCGCGCACTATTTCACAGTGAACGGCCCATTGCCGACAACCAGAGAAAGCGAATCTCCGGCCAGCGATCGCGTACTCGATATGATCGAAGCCAGCGCGAAAACTGAGCGCATTGGAGTTTCGCGCTGAAGGCCGTGGTTAGGTCCTTCCCCCATTAAGCGACTATGGCCTTCAGCGTTGTAATGCCCGCTCTCGAGATGGCCCAGGAAACCGGGAAGCTGCTCGCTTGGCGGAAAAAGGAAGGCGATCGCGTTGCCAAAGGCGAGCCTCTTCTCGAGATAGAAACCGACAAAGCTGTCGTGGAAGTCGAAGCACCTGCCGATGGCATCCTTGCGGGAATCAAAGCGTCTGAGGGCTCGGATATTCGTGTCGGGCAGACGATCGCATGGATCCTCGCGCCAGGGGAAACGGTTCCCGTCCAAAATCAATCGTCGCCGCCGGTAGCCAGAGCCGGGTCCCACTCGAAACCCGAGAAGCCACATATTGTGCCGGCCTCGGCGAGTGCCCCGCAGCCGGCTGCGTCCGGTGCAAGAATTTCCCCCAAAGCCCGCCGCCTCGCCAAAGAGCTGGGAGTCGACATCGCGAGTGTGAAGGGCTCGGGACCGGGCGAAGAAATCCTTGCCTCCGACATACAAACGGCAGCCGATGCTCCAACGGGGTCCGCTGCGCCCACCCATCAGAAGTCAGAAAAAATTGAGGTGCCTACATCGCTTGGCCGAATTATGGCCGAACGCACCACGCAAAGCTGGACCACGGTTCCACACTTCTTTGTGACTCGAGATATCGAAGCGACTGCTCTGAACCAATACCGCGAGAGCATCGTTTCCCAGATCGAGAGTTCTCACGCCATTCGCGTCACCCATACGGATCTGCTTGTTGCCCTGGTGGCGCGAGTCTTGCTGAAGCATCCACGATTGAACGCGAGCTGGAGCGCAGAGGGGATTCGGCTGCACGATTGCGTGAACATTGGAGTGGCTATCGCTGTGAACGACGGCGTAGTGGCGGCAGTGATCCGCAATGCACATGCGGCGAATCTTGCCGAGATTGCAACGCAGCGTCGCGACCTTGCCGAGCGTGCCCGCGCCGGAAAACTTCGTCCCGCGGATATTTCCGACGCAACCTTCACGATTAGCAATCTGGGCATGTACAAAGTGGATCAATTCAGCGCGATCATCACGCCGCCGCAATCAGCGATTCTTGCGGTGGGTAGGATCGCGGATCGTGTGGTTGCTTTTGAGGGCAAGCCCGCAGTGCGGCCGATGGTGACCCTGACTATTTCCTGCGATCACCGCACAGCTGATGGCGCGCGCGCCGCCAAGTTTCTCGCTGACCTCGCCGAGGCCATCGAGCAACCAGCCAAGCTCCTGCAATAAGTGCTGTGCAGTTACCCTCGCGATGCGGGTGAAGCTGTATCCGGATTTTCTCCCCACCAAATGCGAGGTACATCCCGGGCCGATTTTTCTTGAAACGAATATCCCAGCCGACGCATTTCCTGCAAGATCGCATCGATCGCCGCTTTCACAGATTCACGCACGTTGGCGCTAAGAGGATTTCCGGGCTCAAAGTCTGAGCCGGCAATCCCTACCAGCAGCATATGCTCGGGACTCGCGCCCAGCATTTCGGCCGTCATGAGGCATTCCGACAAAGCGGGAGAATGCGGGTCCAGTCTTTCCGCGGGAGCGATCCTAAGAATGTCTTCCTTTGTATAAAGCGTGATCGTGCCGGGAGCCTTCTCGCTGGCGACGGAATCCACGAGAATCAGAGAGTGTAAGCCGACGATCTGATGAGTCAGATCCAGCGCCGGAGTACCGAGATCTGCGATTTCTATGTCCTCGTCAAAACTGTAGCGCGATTCGAGAAGCCGCACGACAAATGGGCCCACGCCGTCGTCTCCGAGCAAGACGTTTCCGATCCCGCCAACGAGTGCGGTTCTCACAGAATCTTCGCCACGCCGATCGTTCTCCCCGATGGATCGAATGCATGACACGCGCACGCCATGCAAGGATCAAAGGAATGTACCGTCCTCAAAACTTCCAGCGGTTCCTCGGGGCGTGCCAGAGGAGTGTGTAGGAGGGAAGCTTCATAGGGCCCGTGTACGCCCACCTTATCCCGCGGGCTTGCATTCCACGTGGAGGGCACGACGGCCTGATAGTTCTTGATCTTTTCGTCCTTGATCACGATCCAGTGCGAGAGCGTGCCGCGCGGCGCCTCGTGTGTACCAACACCCTGCACTTCGTGCGACGGCAGCACCGGCTGGTTATGCACCGTATAGTCGCCCTTTGCGATGTTGTCGACCAGCAATTGCAAATGTTTCTGCGCCAGTTCCGCCAGCATGCAGGCGCGAATGGCGCGCGCAGCATGACGTCCAAGAGTGGAATGCAAAGCCGCGGGCGTCGCACGAAGCCCACTGATGGCGGCAACTTTGTCGATCGCCATATCCGTATACTTCCGCGTCAGCGCGTGTCCTTGCGCATACCCGATCAGCACCTGCGCCAGCGGTCCAACCTGCGCCGGTTCGCCGTTGTAACGAGGAGCTTTGACCCAGGAATACTTCTGCTCACCATCCCAGCCGGTAAACGCCGGCTCTGTCTCCCCCACCCACGGATGCAGCGGCTTATCTCCCTGATAGTAGGCATGCATCACATCTTCAGTCACCGATTGCCGGAATATCGGATCTGCCGCGGTTTGAAATCCCTTCACGCCGCCGAGGTCGCCATCGTGAATATACCCACCGGGCAAGTCAAACGCTGTACCGCGGCTGTCGAGCGGCAAGTCAGGAACGGCAAGATAGCTCTTCACGCCGCTACCGATCTTGAACCAGTCGGGATACATTGCGGCCACCGCGCAAACGTCAACGAAGTACACTTGCTGCACAAACTGCGTCACTTCGGCTAGCAACTCGCGGATCATTTCCAGCTTATCCATGCCGAGCGCGGACGGGCTGTCGAGGTCAATCGCGTTCGACACTCCACCCACATTCAAGTTCTGAATGTGCGGGGTTTTCGATCCCAGGATGCCCACGACCTGCAGGGCCTTGCGCTGGTACTCCAGCGCTTGCACGTAGTGCGAGAAGGCCAGCAAATTCACCTCAGGCGACAACTTCATCGCCGGATGTCCCCAGTAGCCATTGGCGAAAATCCCGAGTTGTCCGCTGCTCGCGACGGCGTTCACGCGATCCTGGGCGGCTTTGAGTTCGTTCCGTGAATTGCGCGTCCATGGCGAAAGATTCTCCGCCAGTCTCGACGTCGCCGCCGGATCCGCCTTCGGAATCTCCAGCACATCCACCCAATCGAGCGCAGAGAGTTGATAGAAATGCACGATGTGATCGTGCAGCGCATGCGCAATCAAAATCAGATTGCGAATGTACTGCGCATTCAGTGGGATCTCCAGTTTCAGCGCATCTTCCACCGACCGCACGCTGGCCATGGCATGCACCGTGGTGCAGACTCCGCAAAAGCGCTGCGTGAACAACCACGCATCCCGCGGATCGCGGCCCCGGAGAATCTTTTCGATGCCCCGCCACATGGTGCAGGAAGCCCATGCGTTGCTGACTGCGTAGTTGTCGACCTCCACGTCGATGCGGAGGTGGCCTTCGATTCTGGTAATCGGATCAATCGTGATTCGCTTTGCCATAAGAGCCTGCTGTTAGTCGGACCCCGAAGTGTCCGGTGTTTCGTCTTCGCCGAAGTGCCCATACTTGAAATAGCCGGTCCACCGGATGTACGGACGCCGGAACCGGAAATAGCTCGCCATGTCGTGCCACTCGCTCAGCGGAGCTGGAAGGATTGCGAGGCGTTTCACTGCGATCAGAAAACCTACAATCCCCAGTGAAATGAAACCTAGTGAGACGAGCACTTCGACCGTCGCCGGAAAATAGAGCGCTTGAGGATTGGGCCGGAAAGCCAGCGTCGTTGGACTGAAGCGATAGATCATTCCACCCAACGAACTCAGAATGTAGCCAATGAACATCGGTTGCGGATCATGATTCCGAACCGAGCGGCGCAGCAGCAATCCGCCAATTGAAATAAGAATCATTTCCAGCCAGAACACCCCGGCGAAGCGGTCGAAATGAAACGCAGTCCCAACCGAGCCGCGGAACAGGATGTCCAGCAGTCGCAACGCCATCCACCCAAAAATCAGCCACGCCGTAATTCGGGCAGCCTCGTCGAGCACTTCCATGTCCATGGCTCGTTTCCACACCAGGCAACACAGCATCGTTGTTCCAGCAACGCAGCCGAATGACATGAAACTCGCTGCTCCCAGGTACAGCACCGGCAGCCACGGAGTCTGCCAGAGCGGATGCACTCGCTCTCCGGCCAGCAGCATCAACGCTCCCAGAGACGATTGATGCATTCCCGGCAGCAGGTATGCGGCTGCAATGATCCAAGGGAAGAAATAGTGCAGCCGTTTTTCAACCAGTTCCACTCCTGGACGCAGCCGCGAGTCGAAATACCACAGCCGCTCGAGTACAGGCGGAAGATTTTCAACCGCCAGCGGAATCATCGCGTAAATGGACATGCAGATGGCCACCTCCGCGAGCGGTGAGTGCATATTCCATCTCCACGGAAAGACCATCCAATAAAAATTCCAGGGACGTCCGGCATCAATTCCGAGCAGCAGAAGCCCGCAAGCGTAGGCAAGGAAGCTGGTGAGCAGCGCCATCCGCATCAGCGAGTGCAGCCGTTTTCGCCGGAAGACCCACGCGGCAATTCCAACCGCGAATGCCCCCGAGCCCAGAGCGGTCAAAACCATCAGATTGAAGGTTTTCCAAATCCCCCAGCCATAGGCATCGTTCATTCCGCTGACCGGGCCAAGCCCCGCCAACTCGCGATACGCACTTAGAGCGAATGCGATTAGAACCAAAGCAGCTAGTCCGAGGAAAAAGCCATTCACCACGGGAAATCCGTACACCGGCACATTGCGTTCCCAGCGATTGCTTCGAGCACAATCGGCGACTACGGTTTCGCTGGTCATCGTTGTGGCACTCATAGTTGCGCCCTCAATCCGGTTTCTTTCTCGCGGTCGTGCGCTTCCTGCTCGTGGCCCTTCAAGCTCTTGCGAATGACTTGCACCAGACCTGCATAAAGCAGGGCCGGCAGCGCAAAATACTGGTAGAACCGCCTTTGCCATCGCAGCGTCCGCGCGGGAACCGACTCTGGCCCAAGTTCCGGCAGCCCGAGCTTTTCGAAGGGGACTTTGGATAGATAGAGAGCCTGCGTCCCTCCGTTGTCGTTTTCGCCGTATACGCGATCTTCGTAATAACGGCCGGGATTGCTCTGGATGCGCTGTTTAGCCTCCAGCAGCAATACCGACCGCGGACCAAAAATCACCGCGCCCGTCGGACATACAGTCGTACATCCGGGCTTCAGGCCTTTCTCCAAGCGCGTGCTGCACAACTCGCACTTCGTCACCCGTGGATTGAATCCCGACCACTGGAATCGCGGAATGTGATAGGGGCAGGTGATCGTGCAATAGCGGCATCCAATGCACTTCTCGGCGGTCCAGCTCACGATGCCGCTCTCCGGATCTTTGTGGAGCGCCTGGAATGGACAGCCTGCCGCACACGCCGGATCCAGACAGTGCATGCATTGTCTTTTCACGAACGAAAACGCCGAACCGTCTTCGGGCTTGTAGAGCTTGATCACGTTGCGCGTCAGATCGTTCAGGTCTGACGGCGCCTGGTGCAAGTTGTCAGCGCGGGTGTCCGGCGGAGTATCGTTCGCCTCGGCGCATGCCGCCACACAGGCCTTACAGCCGATGCAGACGCTTGCGTCGTAGAGCAAGCCGACGGCAGCGTTGGGAATGGGAATGTGCTCGCCTGCCTGTAACGCATCCGTACCCACTGTGACCGCGATGGCAGCGGGTACTCCCGCCTTGGCAATTCCCGTGATGAGTTGCCGCCGCGTGATGGCCACGTTAATCCTCTTTCTTCTCGACGGGCTTCCCGACCGGAGTCTTTAACCTCTCCGCATGCGCGCGGTCTGTTGCAATCCGTTCAACGCCTGCCTCCATGCTGCTGTGAAATCGCTGTGACGCCACCCATGCCGCTCCGCCCACGGCTCCGGTAATTGCGCCAACCAGAGCCGCGGCGCCGACCTTGACCTGGCCAGCTCCGCTAAAAACTGGGGGATACGTATCTGGAGGCGTGGCCAAATGGATCGGCACAGTCTCCAAGGTGCTCATCTGCCAGATCACGCCCTTTTCCGTGCAACCTACGCACGGCACGCCAGTGCCGATCGGCCAGACTCCAGGAATTTCGTTGAAGTGCCGAGTCGCGCATGCGGCGTGCGTGACCGGGCCCTTGCAGCCCAGTTTGTACAGACACCATCCCTTGCGATGGCCTTCGTCACCGAACGCAGCCGCAAAGCGGCCTGCATCAAAGTGCGCTCGCCGCGGACAATTTTCGTGGATGACCCGGTCATAGGCGAACTTCGGACGCCCAAACTGATCCAATTCTGGCAGCCGCCCCATGGTCACGTACTCCAGAACCACGGCGAGCAAGTTGTACGGATTTGGCGGGCAGCCGGGGAGATTAACAATCGGCTTTCCCGAGATGACGGAATCAACGCCGACCGCGCCGGTGGGATTCGGATCGGCGGATGGCACGCCTCCCCACGAAGCGCACGAACCAACGGCAATCACGGCCGCCGATTTGGCGGCGACTTCCTTGGCAACCTGGATGGCAGGCCGCCCTCCCAACTCCATGTAAACGCCGTCATCTCGAGTGGGGATCGCGCCCTCGACGACCAATACATATTTCCCGGCGTTGTCCTCGATGGCTGAGCGCAGCGCTGCTTCCGCCTGAGCACCCGAAGCCGCCATCAGAGTCTCGTGATAGTCGAGCGAGATCACGTCAAGAATCAGGTGCGCAACGTCTGGAGCAGACGTTCGCAGCAGGGTCTCAGTGCATCCCGTGCAATCCTGAAAGTGCAGCCAGATCACGGAAGGCCTGCGAGCTTTGCCCACGATTCGGGCGACCTGTGCCGCAGTTGCCTTGTGTGTCAGGCTCATGCCGATGGGGGCGGCAATGATGATTTTTGAACAGAGCTGTAAAAAATTCCGCCGGGACACACCGCTTTTCCGCAGATGAGTCCCTATCGTTTCTCTCTTTCCTGTCGACATAGACAGTTCTCCCTGGCAACTTGGCCGCTGACCAAACTTCGAGCGATCCGGCTCGACTTACACTGGGAGATGCTTCGGAAACTGGGATGGTCTGGTACGCGCAGTAATATGAAAACGAATGAAGATTCCCTACCAGGATCGTTTCCGTCCCTTTTCCTGGGCCTCATCCAGGATTTCTTGGCCTGATGGCCGGTCCGCTCGACTCGGATGAGTGTTTATCTTCTTTTTCGGAATCGCGCTCAGTGATGCGAATCACAGCTCGGCGTGACAATAATCATCAAGGGCAAGCGCGGGATTGTTGCAAGAAACAGCAACCAGTGAGGAGAAACATCGCACCGGCCCGGTGCCTGACCGACGCGCACGAGTTGGAGCTACATCGAAGAGGATTCTGATGAACTCATTGCTGAAGAATCTGACCGGCGTGCGGATGAACCTGCTCGTCTCTAATTTGGCTGTCGTCCCAGCTTCCGCCGAGCGCTTTCACCAGATATACCGAGCTGACCATTTGCTGTCCAAGCAGCTGTGTCTGCAAACGCTCGCTGCTGAGCAGAGTCGTTTCTGCGGTGATCACGTCGAGGTAATTGGTCACTCCGCCGACGTAGCGATTATTTGCGATGTCTAGTGCGCGGCGCGCGTCGGCGACCGCTGCCGCTTGTGTGGAGAGAGCTTGCGACAGCGTGCTGAGATTGCTGATTCCGTCTTCGACCTGCTGAAACGCCGTCAGCACCGATTGACGGTAGTTGGCCACCGACTCGTCGTAGGCAGCGCGGGCAGCCGCCAGATTCGCGCGGTTGCGGCCTCCTTGCATAATCGGTTCCAGAGCGTCTGCACCGATTGACCAAAAAAGACTGGGCGCGTTGAGCAGTGACCCAATACTCGTGCTCTGCCATCCTCCGGAACCGCTCAAGGTGATGTGAGGATAGAAAGCCGTGCGGGCGATGCCGACCCGCGCGTTCTCGAATGCCATCTCACGTTCCATCATTGCGATATCGGGTCGCCGCTCCAGTACATCCGACGGTACCCCTAACGGAACGGGCGGCGGAGTTGCACTCAGCGGCGCGACTGGAACGCTAAAGACCGAGGCCGGTTGCCCGACCAGCACCGAGATCGCGTGCTCATATTGCGCGCGCGATTGTTCGACCAGGGCAGCCTGAGAAATCGTCGAATCGAGAACGGTGGCCTGCTGCGCGACCTCCAGTCCGCTGGCAATGCCGCCATCATGACGTCTCTGTACCAGATCCAATGCTTTGCGTTGGTAGTCGACGGATTCCTGCACGACCTTGTATTCGGCGTCGAGCTCCCGCAAGGAGAAGTAGTCGGCGGCAAGCTCGGCGGTCAACACTAATTGCACATTGCCCAGGTCGGCTGCACTCGATTGCAGCGAGGCGTTCGCCGCTTCCACATTTTTCCGGACCCGTCCAAAAAGGTCCGCTTCGTAGTTGAGCGAAAAGGGAATCGTGTAGACGCTCTGGGTGTATGGAAGAATCGGCTGCGGGACACCGTTGACAAGTGCAGGCGCAGAACCGTTCAGGGGACGGTTACCCGAACCACGCTCCCGCACCGCACTGGGATCGGCTGAAAGTTGCGGGAAGTAATCCGCCGTGGCTACGCGAGCCAGCGATCTCGCCTGGTTTAAGCGATCACGCGCCGCCAGCAAAGACTGATTCACCTGCAGCAGTTGCTGTTCGTACCCATTCAGCGTTGCATCTTGAAAAACTTCCCACCAATTTCCCTTGGGTATCGCATCTTTTGGCGCCGCTTCTTGCCAGGGCGGTTGCGTTTTCCAGGCATCGGGAGCCGGCGCTGGAGCCGCAGGCCGGCTGTATCGCGGCCCTACGGTGCAGCCAGCGGCGAACACGATCAATGCGAAGACCGGAAAGACAATTGCCCTGTTCAACGTCCGCTCCCTTTCTGCTCCGGCGTGCTCGGCGGTCGTTGCGGCGGCTGACTTTGAGTTTGACCCCGCGCGGGCGCAGCGATATTGACTTCCTGACCTTCTTCCAACGAGTCCGCTGGATTGATTACAACTTGATCCCCGATAGAAACGCCGCCGAGAATTTCCAGCGTTGCGCCGTAATCCCTTCCGATATTGATCGGGCGTAACTGCACTTTGTTGTCAGTTCCTATCACTGCCAGTCGCGGTCCTTCCGAGCGGAAGAGCATCGCGTTCACCGGAATCGTAACTTTGTCCACATTGGAACCGACCGCGAAATGAACCTCTCCGAAGGATCCTGGTAACAATCGCCCATCCTTGTTTGGGACGTCGACTTCCGTCAAGAGGGTCCGCGTGCTGGGGTCGATCGCTTCGGCGGTTCGCGCGATTCTTGCCGAAAATCGCTGTCCCGGGAATTCCTGCAAGGTCACCGTCGTGCTTGCGCCAACTTTGATGTACGGCGCATATGCTTGGGGCACGCTGGTGTACACCCGCAGCGGGTCCACGCGCGCGATATCAAACAACTCGCGTCCTGCGGCGCCGGCACCGGCATTGATTAGTGCGCCCGGATCGACATTGCGCTTTGTAAGCACTCCCGAGAACGGCGCATAGACTTTCTTAAACCCCTCCAATTGCTCAAGCCGGCGGACATTCGCGTCCGCAGCAGCTACATTCGCTTGTGCCTGTTTGTAGCCGCTGGTCTGCGTATCTGCTTCTTGGGCTGAAACCGAATCGCTCTTGCGAAGGTTCTCCCACCGGTCGGCGCTGATTTTCGCAAGTTCCATCTGTGCGACCATTTGCTCGCGCGCGGCTCGGGTCTGGTTCAGTTCCTGATCCACTTCCGGCGTGTCAATCGTCGCCAGCAATTCACCTTCTTTTACGCGGCTCCCGATGTCCCGGTACCAGCGCACCAGATATCCGCTGGTGCGCGCGTAGATCGGAGACTCTTCGTAGGCCAGCAACGAACCCGGCAGAACTAATTCCTCGTCCGGTTTCTCTGCAAGGGGATGAACGATCGCAACCGTTGGAACAGTTTCCCTCTCTGTTTCCTTGGCGAGTGCGCGTTCGTGGCTTTCATGTCCGATCAGAGTCAAGGCTCCAGCGACCAACAAAATAAGCAGCGCGACTCCGACGATCGTCAGAGCCTTCCGCGGAGGTGCAGGAGGAAGCTCTGGAGGAGCCTGAATGCTCGCTTGCTGGTGCCGCGAGCGCTCTTCCATGGCGGCGATTTCTTCGTCGGCGCGGGCGCGAGCGTGAACTTGATGGTCCCCATCCTGCGGTGGTATCGCCGCGTTGCTCCGCTGCTTCCCTGACTCTTCTGCCGGGGATGGCTTCATTTTGTCGTTTACGCTCATGCTTGGCTCCGATTTCTGCAATCAATCTCCAGGAATCTTCCTATCCTTACTGTTCGCGTGCCTCTCGCGCTTCCCGTCGACCGTGGAAAATCGCAAAAATACTAGGCACAAAAAACAATGTCGCCACGGTAGCAAACACCAATCCGCCAATCACCGCCCGCCCAAGCGGCGCGTTCTGCTCACCGCCTTCTCCAAACCCCAGCGCCATCGGTACCATTCCGATAACCATCGCGAGTGCCGTCATCAGGACCGGGCGCACGCGGGTGTATCCCGCGGCCACAGCCGCCTTCGCTGCCGGGATCCCTTCGTCCATCTGTTCACGGGCGAAGCTCACCATCAGAATCGAGTTCGCTGTAGCGACGCCCATACACATAACCGCTCCAGTCAGAGACGGCACGTTCAATGTCGTGCGTGTCAGCAACAGGAACCAGCAGATTCCAGCTAAAGCTCCCGGCAACGCTGTAATGATGATGAAAGGATCGAGCCACGACTGGAAGTTAATCACGATCAGCAGATAAACCAGCAGGATTGCGCCTACCAGTCCGACTCCCAGCCCAATGAACGATGACCGCATCGTCGCTACTTGCCCGCGCACGACAATATGAGTGCCGCGAGGCAAATGATCCTCAAACGTTTTGAGAACTTTGTCCGTATCAACCGCCACCGCTCCCAAATCGCGATCCTGTGTGCTGGCGTACACATCGACAATTGGCTGCACGTTCCAGTGGTTCACGGTTGCGGCACGGACAGCCGGGGTTAACTGCACCAGATTGCCCATTAACTGTGTCCCCTGCTGCGAAGTGACAGGGATGTCCATCAGATCCTGAAGGCTGGTCATACGGTATTGCGGTGACTGTACTGCGATCTGGTACGTGACTTCATTCTTGGGATTGAGCCAGAAATTTGGAGAAGTCTGGAAGCTACCGCTCAGCGAAACCAAAGCGCTCTGGGCCACGTCGCGCGCGGTGAGCCCAACCTGAGTCACGCGCGTGCGCTCGATGTTCATGTGAAGTGTCGGCAGTGAGAGCAATTGCTGCACATGAACATCGGCCGTTCCGGGAATATGCCGCATCTTGTTCGCGATTTGCTGCGCGAGTTCGTAGCTTGCTACCGGGTTGGTGCCGACCACTTGCACATCGATCGGCGCCGGCAATCCGAAGTTTAGAATCTGCGTGACGATGTCGGCCGGCTGGAAGAAAAACTCCACGCCCGGAAAACGGCGCGGCAGGAACTCGCGCAGGTGTCGCGTGAGTTCGGCGGTCGGCGGGTGATGCTCCGGGTCCAGCGCGATCAAGATCTCGGCATCGCTGGTTCCGATCGTGCCGCCTGAACTGTAAGACTGATTGATGCCGGAGTTCGGCAGGCCAATATTGTCGAGGATCGTCTGGAGTTGTCCTTGCGGAACCTCTTGGCGTATCGTGCTTTCGATCTCGTCGCACAGTCGCGCCGTTTCTTCCACACGCAATCCTGCGCGTGCCCGAACGTGCAGCCGGAGCAGGCCCGCATCGACCTGCGGAAAGAAATCCTGTCCCAGAAACGTGAATAATCCCATCGAGAGCACGCAAAAGATCAGAAAGCAGACGACGAAAATTCCCCGATGCTCGATCGTCGTTTCCAGGAGCGCTTCATATCCCCGGCGGAAGTCCTCAAACTTGCGTTCGAATCCGCGCTGGAACCGGCCCAGAAAAGACTTCGGAATCTCCGCCCGGTGCTCATGCCCGCGCATGATGTACATCACGAGCGTGGGAATTAAAGTTCGCGAAAGCAGATAACTGGCCAACATCGCGAAACTGACAGCTTCTGCAAGCGGTACGAACAAGAACTTCGCGACGCCTGTCAGGAAGAACATGGGGACAAACACAATGCAGATGCTGAGCGTGGAAACGAAAGCGGGCACGGCGATCTGCTGCGCGCCGTCAAGAATCGCCTGCCGCATCTCCTTTCCCATCGCCAGGTTTCGTTCGATGTTCTCGATTTCCACCGTCGCGTCGTCCACCAGGATGCCGACCGCGAGCGCCAGTCCTCCCAGCGTCATGATGTTTATCGTCTGTCCGATGGCGCCAAGAAGAATGATCGAAACGAAAATCGACAACGGAATGGAAATGGAGATAACGATGGTCGGACGCCAATCGCCCAGGAAAATCAGAATCATGATCGCGGTGAGCGCGGCTGCGATCAAGCCTTCCCGCAGCACCCCGTAGATCGAAGCCCGCACAAATAGCGACTGGTCAAATAACGCCGTCACCTTCAGTTCCGGCGGCAGCGCCTGCGCCGCTTGCTGAACGATCCCTTTGACTCCGGCCACAATCTGCAGCGTCGACGCCTTGCCGTTCTTGTAAATCGACATCAACGCGCCGCGATTTCCATCCTGGCGAACGATATTGGTCTGGGGCGCGAATCCGTCGCGAATGTGAGCCACATCGCGCATGTACAGCGTGGCGCCATTGATCGTCTTGACCGGCAGATCGTTCAGCTCCGCGATCGTCTGCGGCGTGCCGTTCATCTCGATCTCGTATTCCAGCGGTCCCATTTTCAAAGTACCGGTGGGAAGAATGATGTTCTGTGCGTTTACTGCACTAACAATGTCGTTCGGTGACAGGCCGTAGGCCTGCAACTTCGGAAGATCCAGATCCACTTGAATCTGCCGTACCTTTCCGCCATACGGGTACGGCGTCGCCGCTCCCGGCACGGTTGCCAGGAAGTTGCGCAGGAAGTTCTGACCTAGGTCAAACAAATCCTGTTCAGGAAGCGTCTTACTGCTCAATCCAAGCTGAATGATCGGGGTGGTCGAGGCGCTGTAGGAAATAATGAGAGGTGGGGTGGTGCCGGCCGGCAGGCTTCGTACGGTCGTCTGGCCGATCGCTGTGATCTGCGCGATCGCCCCTTGCACGTTCGTACCAGGGCGGAAGAATACTTTGATCACTCCCAGTCCATAAACCGACTGAGACTCCATGTGTTCGATGTCGTTGACGGTCGTGGTAATGCCGCGCTCAGAGTTCGCGACGATTCGGTCGGCCATATCCTGCGGTGACATGCCCGAGTAAAACCAAACCACTGAAACTACCGGAATATCTATATCGGGGAAGATGTCAACCGGTGTGCGGAACACCGTAACAAAGAAGAGGATAATGATGACAAGCGCCATCACTACAAACGTGTAGGGGCGTCGCAGGGCTAGGGCTACTATCCACATTGGTTACGAGTGCTCCCAAATCATTGAATGACCTGCCGCGACCGGCCGCCCCAACCGGGTTCCGCGAATGAAAGGTTAGATTCGATACTGTCCGTATCGGATTCTAAATCCTCGGGCCTGATTATATGGTAACGTACAGCAATGCGCCAACGATCTCCGGCGGGGAAACTCAGTAAAAACCGCAACGGAAAGCGCCCTCCTGGGCGGCCGCGCAGCGAGCAGGCCCGCAGCGCGATTTTGCGCAGCACCTTGAAAATCCTTGGAGAAAGCGGCTTCTCCGACCTCACGATCGAAGACGTCGCAGAACGTGCCGCCGTGGGCAAAGCCACCGTTTACCGCTGGTGGCCGAATAAGGGAGCGCTGATCGCGGACGCGTTTGCTAGCAGCACGACCCGGAGACTCCGCTTCCCCGACACCGGATCGCTCGGAACAGATATGAGCCGGCAGATGCGGCAGCTCGTCAAGGTTTTTTCCAGTCCTCGAGGCCGCATCGTTTCGGCCATCCTCGCTGCCGGACAAAGCGACAAGGAACTCATTGCGGCGTTTCGCGAACGTTTTCTGAAACCTCGCCGTCAGGAAGCTTATGCGACGCTGCGGCGTGGCATCCAGCGCGGAGAATTGCGCGAGGATGTGGATCAGGATCTCTTGCTGGACTCGCTCTACGGACCTATCTATATGCGATTCCTCATCCGGCACGACCGTCTGACGCCTGATTTCATCGATCGTCTTTGCGCTCTCGTACTCAGCGGCGCTCGTCCCACGAAGCAGCGTCGCGCGGCGGAAAACTGATTTAGCCGTCTGGGGTAAGCAGTGATCTTCAGTTCTCCCGGTCTTGGGGCCCCAGCTGCTGCGAGAATCGGGGCAGTAATGATCTTCTCGCGAATGGCCGATAAGACTTAAGAAGCCATGAGCACTCCAGCGAAAGCCTCTCCCGCCCGCGGCGCAAGTCCCTGTCTCGCCCGCCAGCCGATCCTAAGTAAGGAAGAAAAGGTACTGGGCTACGAATTGCTGTTCCGCGAGAACTCGGACGACGATCGCTTTACCTCCGACGCCGAAAGTGCCACCTGCAGCACCATCGATACCGTAAATGTGATGGGCCTCGATGTCGTCTGCGATGGCCGTCTGGCATTCATCAACTGCACTCGCCAGATGCTATTGAAGGAGTTTTTTCTCCTGTTACCGCCCGACAAAGTGGTGGTCGAAATCCAGGAGAACGTGCCCGCCGACGAAAGTGTGATTGGGGCTTGCCAGAGACTCAAACAACGAAATTACAGAATCGCTCTCGACAACTTTGTCCCAGCCGATCCGCGCGAGGCACTGATTCCCTCCGCAGACTTCCTCAAGGTGGACATCCGAAGACTTTCTCCCGATGAAAGCGCGGCGTTCGCCCCTCGTTATGCCCACAATGACCTGGTGCTTCTGGCGCAAAGAGTCGAAACACGGCTGCAATTTATTACGGCAGTGAAAGACGGGTTTACGCTCTTCCAGGGATATTTCTTTCGCCATCCCGAACGCATGCGGGCCCGTCACATTCCCAGCAGCCAGGTTGGACATTTGCGCCTGCTGAAAGCGATCTCGGCTCCGGTTGTAGATCTTGCTGCGATCGAGGATCTCATCAAGCATGATGCGTCCTTATGCTACCGCTTGCTGCGCTACCTTAATTCTCCGCTTCTAGGAGTTTCGTGTCCGGTCCAATCCGTTCGTCACGCCATGAATCTTCTCGGCGAGCAGGAACTGGTTCGCTGGATTCGCATGGCAACGACGCTCATCATGGGGCAGGACAAGTGTTCCGACCTGGTTCTGTCATCGCTGGTGCGCGCTCGCTTCTGCGAACTGATTGCGCCCAAAGTGGAGCATGGCCAATCCGATCTTTTCCTGATGGGCATGTTTTCGCTGATGGATGCCATTCTCGAAATCCCGATGGGAGTCGTGGTTGAGGGGCTCGCCTTTGATCCCGACACGAAAGCAGAGTTGCTGGGCGCGAAGATGGGGAGCCAAACAGCTCTTTCGCCGATCTACCACCTGATGGTCGCGCGAGAGGCCGGCGACTGGGAACAGGTTGCGGCCAACGCCAACAAGTTGAATCTGGCGCTCTCGTTTGTGAACCGGGCATATAACGAAGCCATGGGCTGGGCCCACCAAATGACATCCGCCGTTCCCTCCACGGATCACTAATCCTTCCGCGTTCCAAACAAACGAGCGCCTGACAGGATGGCGCGCCAATTAACTGAATCCCTAACGCGCGGCTCTCGCGCATCTGGCAAACCGCCGGGCTCGCCAATTCCCACATCGCAGTCAAGCAAGGATCAGTGCTCGCGTGTCTTGAACTCTGGAACTCACGGAGCCGGGGAAAGTGAGTGTGACCCGGGGTCGATTCACAGGGCAAAGACGGTGATACTATGCCGCGGTGGAAAGTCGCCTTGGACATCCACGCCGATCCGCTCGAAGCGGCCCCCTCGAACCGTCGGCGGGCATGGGAGCATGATCGTCAGAAATCTAGGCAGGCGAAGACAACTCGGAGGCAAACGATGAAGCAGTTGTCGACTGTTGTATTCATATTGGCCATTTTTCTTATCTCATCCCCACTACCGGTTGGAGCGCAAACAGCGCCTGGCGCGGCGAAGGCTGCGCAAACCTCCGGCTACCAGATTTCCGAGGAAGTCACGCTCACGGGGACGGTGTCTAGTGTTCTCGCCAAGTCCGCTCCGGGAATGATGGTGGGGTCCCACCTGCTGCTTGAAACTCGCTCTGGTCCTGTCGATGCAAGCTTGGGAAGGTTTGGTTTGATGGGCAATGGCGCGCCTTCCGTTGCTGTGGGCCAGCAAATTGAGGTGACGCGGCAACATGAAGATGATCAAGGACAAGCCGGTCTTCTTGGTTCGCACTTTGAAGGTAGGTGGCGAGGTCTATGCGGTTCGGAACAAGCACGGCTTTCCCGTGTCGCCTCAGGCGCGTAAGCGAGCGGGCCAGAGCACAGGGCGTGGAGAGGCATCGCTATGAGCCGCCGACTCTACGCTTGCATCCTCGGAGCGATTTCCTTGGCTCTAGTTTTCCTGACGAGCTGCAACAGTTCGAACTTCAATACTCCCACGGAAGCGATCGCGGCGACGAGCGGAGCATCGCAAAGCGCGGCGATCAATACAGCCTTTGGATCGCCGCTGGTGGCGACGGTTACGATGGGCGGATCGCCCGTGAGCGGTGCGTTTGTCGTCTTCACCGCGCCGGCGACAGGGGCAAGCGGCACATTCGCAACTAGTGCGTCGAATACAGAAACGGATACGACCAACGCGAGCGGCGTGGCCACTTCATCGGTGTTCACCGCCAATGCGACGGTCGGAGCTAACGCGGTGACGGCTAGTGTTGCCGGAGTGACGGCCACAACCACCTTCAATCTGACGAACACCTCTGGGCCTGCGACGTCGATCGTGGCGACGAGCGGATCCCTGCAAGATGCGCAGATCAGTACCGCGTTTGGGGTGCCGCTGGTAGCGACCGTCTTCGACAATAACCAGAATCCAATCAGCGGAGCATCGGTGACGTTCACCGCTCCGGCGACGGGAGCGAGCGGAACGTTCGCATCAAACTCCTCAGCGACCGAGACGGATATGACCAATACGAGCGGCGTGGCCACTTCGTCGGTGTTTACAGCTGATGCAATGGCCGGGGCCTACACGGTGACGGCTACGGTTTCGGGCGTAACGACGGCGGCCAACTTCAAGCTGACCAACATAACCGGAGCGGTCGTATCAATCTCGGCAACGAGCGGAACGCCGCAAAGCGCGTCTGTCAACGCCGCGTTTGCCGCGCCGCTGGTGGTGACGGTGACCGATGGCAACCAAAATCCGTTGGCTGGCGCGGTGGTTACCTTCCAGCTTCCGGCCGCAGGAGCCGGCGGCGCATTCGCGGATGGAGTCAACACCGCTACCACCAATGCAAGCGGCGTGGCCACCTCGGCGACGTTCACGGCCAATGGCGCGGTAGGAACCTATACTGTGTCGGCCACAGTTGCGTCCGGTGCGGAACCGGCTAACTTTGTGCTGACCAACAACCCGCTTATCTTTGCGTTTTATTTGAGCGGCTTGGAGTCCGTCAATGGCCCCGGTTATTACGCTCTCGCAGGGTCAGTGACTCTCGATGGCGATGGCAACGTCCTGGGCGGCGAACAGGACTATAACGACGGCGATGGACTCACGTCGCCTGAGCCTTCCCCCGACACCATTTTGCCCGGAACGGCTGCGTTGACGGTCGATCCTACGACCGGCCAGGGAACGCTGACGCTAACCACAAACAATGTGAATTTGGGTCTGAGTGGCGTCGAAATCCTCGGTGTGCAGTTTGTGAATGCAAATCACGCGATGGTCGTTCAGTTTGACGGATCGGCAACATCCAGCGGCAGCCTGGACCTGCAGACACTGTCTACCGCGCTCAACGACGGCAACTATGCCTTCACGCTTTCCGGAATCGATTCGGATTTCGAGTCGATTGTTTTCGGAGGAGTGTTCTCGATCTCGGGCAGCGGCACTGCGTTGACGGGTACTTTCGACGTTGATGACGCCGGAGCCACAACCACTCCCACGCTCGGAGTAGCTTTTACTGGAACCATCACGGCGCCGGATGCTTTCGGACGGGGCACAATCACCAGCGCAGGTCTGGGCATCTCCCTCAACTACTACGTCGTTGGCCCCGAGGCGATACGGATCATCGATGTGGATGCCGGGGATTCGGCCGTGGGCTCGGTGTTTGGCCAGGGCGCAGGCACTTTCAGCAACGCATCGTTGGGTAGCTCGGTATTCGGGGTCGAGAGCAACTCGTTCGGAAATCTCTACGCAGCGGCCGGCCAGCTAACCACAAATACGGGCAGCGGCACATTTGTTGGTGTCGCCGACGACAACGAATACGACAATGGCACGATTGTTCCCGAAGCTTCTATCTCGGGTAACTACTCTGTAGCGAGCAATGGATACGGCAACCTGACGATCGCGCCCGGAGACTTGGGAGACGTCAGCCTCCTCGGGATTTATATGACGGATCCACTTCTCAATCTGAATGATCCGAATAACACAACCAGTGGATTAGGTGGGGCAGTGGTTGCCGATCTCGACGGTGCTACCGGACTCAACGGCACCGGAGTCCTGATTCCGCAAACGAACACGGCGACCAGCCAATTCGCTGGGAATTACGCTTTTGGAGCTCAGGCCTACTACAACCCGCGGGGGCCGAGCCTTGGTTGGGAGTTCGACTTTGTCGGGCAGGCAACAGTGAACAATCGTGCTTTGAGCAAGACCAGCGGACTCCTGAGTGATCCTTCGTTCATCTTCGACGCCACGCAGCCGGACGGAACGGATACTGCGACGTTCTCCGGAACGGCAGCCCCGGATTCGGCCAACCCTGGGCGCTACAACCTTAAGCTCGGCTTGACCATCGCGGCTGATCCGGTGAATTTCACAACCGTCATCTATCAAGCTGCTGGTGGGCAATTGATTTGGCTGGACGAAGATGAAAACGACAACGGTGTGTTCCTTGGAATGTTCGAGCAACAGGGCTCGCTAACCGGACTTCCGGCGGCACAAATGGCTGCGGCAAAAGCAAAATCGAGACGGAAACAATAGCCGGCGACTCGGGAAGGGGCATGAGCAGTTGCGCTTTGCCCTCACCCTCGTTTTCGGTGCGCGGTTTGATCGGAAGTTCGCTTCATGAACCGGAAGTGGGACCGGTTGTCGAGCACGGAGATCGCAATGAAGCTTCCTCGGGTGTTCTTGCTGTCGTTGATTGTGATGGTGACGCCAGTCGTGTCTTCGGCTCAGGACGCGACGGGACGGATTTTTGGAACGGTCTACGATCAGCAGGGGGCGGTGATTCCCGAAGCGCAGATTACCGCGGTTAACACAGCAACGCAAGGCACACGCGTCGCGACCTCAAATAAAGATGGATCGTTCCAGTTGCTGGCTCTCCCCATCGGCAGCTATAAGGTGACGGCCGAGCACACTGGTTTTCGCACGGTGATCAGCACAGAACAGAAGCTGCTGATCAACCAGGCTCTGCGCATCGACTTCAAGATGGAAGTGGGCATGGAGACCAGAGTCATCGAAGTCGGGGCCGAGGCTGCGCCCGTTGAAACCGTCAACCCAACCCTGGGCCAGTCGATCACTGGGCGAGTCATCACCAACATGCCCCTGAACGGCCGGGACATGCTGGATCTGGCGTTGCTCCAACCTGGCGTCACGGAAAGCAACGACGACAATGCCGGGGCGGGCAATTACAGCATCGCCGGCGGACGCACTGATTCCGTAACCTTCCTGCTCGATGGCGGAAATAACAACGACTTGCTGGATAACAGCAACCTGCTCGATCCGAATCCCGACGCTATCGCTGAGTTCCGGCTTCTGACCAGCGATTACACGGCTGAGTACGGCCGCAATGGCGGCGGAATCATCAGCATCGTGACCAAGTCCGGTACCAATCAGATCCATGGCAGCCTGTTCGAATTCCTAAGGAACAGGGCTTTCGACGCCAACGACTATTTCAATAACAGATTGGGAATTCCGCGGCTCGATCTCAAACGCAATCAGTATGGAGCGACTCTGGGAGGCCCCATCCGCAAGGACAAGGCTTTCTTCTTTCTTGCCTACCAGGGACAACGGCAGGTTCAGGCGGTGCCCGACAACGACGTCCCGGTCTATACGCCACAGGAATTGAGCGGGGATTTTTCCAACGCTTCCAACGGTGGATCTCCTGACCAGGGCGTCGTGGCCTTCCTTACCGCAAATCCCTACTTTGCGGCAACTACGAATGGTGGTGCCCGAAACGCCCAGATCGATCCCGCGAAATTCGACCCCATCGCACAGGCGTACATCAAGGCCGGATTAATCCCAAGCGTTCCGGGTGGCCTGTATTCGACTTCGCTCGATGCCGTGGACAATCGCGACGAATTGACGACCAAGTTTGATCTGAATCCCAACTCAAAAGACAAGCTGTCCGTCACCCTCGGTCTAAATCGCGTTAACGGAATTTCTCCTCTCGATGCCGCAACCGTTGCCGGCTTTCCCAGTCGCACCGTCGCGAATTATTACTTCTTCAATCTCGGCTACACGCGGATCTTCTCGCCGAGTTTGCTCAATGAATTTCATTTCGTTGCCCACCGCAGCAACTACCTTTCCGGTGTCACGACCACCCATCAGCCCACCGGCCCGGAACTTGGCATCGACATTACTCCCGACCTTGCGACCGGACCGACGAACATCTTTTTCGATAACGGCCTTCAAATCGGTCCCAGCGAAAACGGTCCGACGCGCTACGTCGAAAACACCTTTTCCTGGACGGATGCGGTTACGTGGACACGTGGAAATCACAACTGGAAGTTTGGGGCTGGATTCTCGCCCTATCAGGAGAATCTGAAATACGGGTTTTACTTGAATGGAGAGTTCGATTTTTATACGGGCACGAGCACGGGTTCGGGGAATGACTTCGCCGATTTCCTGCTCGGCATCCCGGATGCGTATTTCCAAAATGCCCTTGCGCCCTCCAACATTCGGAGCAAAAGCACTTATGTCTTTGGCCAGGACGAGTGGCACGTCACCAAGAGCCTTGTGCTAACCATGGGAATTCGCTACGAATACAACTCGCCGAAGTTCGACACCGAGGGGCGTTCTTTCTCGGTGATTCCGGGGCTTCAGTCGAAGCGATTCGTCAACGCGCCCCCGGGCCTGGTGTTTCCAGGAGACCCCGGAGCTCCCACTGGAACAAATTTCCCCGACAAGAAGAACTTCGCCCCGCGCTTCGGATTCGCTTGGGACCCGACCGGAAGCGGCAAGACCAGCGTGCGCGGCGGGGGTGGAATTTTCTATGACATCCTGAAGGGCGAAGACAATCTTCAGTTCAACGGCCAGCCTCCGTTCGTGGGCAGTGCCGGGCTCTACTACAACTCCCCGAATTTCCTCCCGCCAACCTGTGAGTATTCCAACAACGGTTGTCCCGTGACGGCGCCGCTTAGCTATATGAGCAATCCCTTCCAGAGTGCCTGCAATTATGATGTTTCAGGCGACTGCGTGAGTTTGGGCGTCGCCAACAGTTTTCCGTCAAAGCCGCCCGCCTCGAACATCGACTTTGCTCCCTTTCTGCCCGTCAACACCACCGGCGCGATCTTTCTGGACAACCCGCACCTGCACACGCCCTATGTCTATCAGTACAACCTGAGCGTGCAGCGAACTCTTCTCGCCGACACAGTTCTTGAGGCCAACTACGTTGGAAGCACGGGGCGCGGACTGACATCATTGAAAGACATCAATCCCATGGCATTGGGGAGTACCAATCGTCTGCTTAACAGCAGCAGCGGCAACTGTGGGATCGACCTCGGTGTTGTTTGCTACGGGGCGCTTCCTGAATTCCAGAATGTATCCAATGCGAACTACAACGCGCTCGAAGTGAGCCTGACCCGGCAGCCCAAGGACTCCCGCTTGGGAACGATCTATTACACGCTCGCTTACACTTACGGCCATAACATCGACAATGCTTCCGGATTCGAGCAACGCAATTCCGCTGCGCCGTACTATAATCCGCGTCTTTTCTATGCGTCGGGTGACAGCGACGTCCGCCATCGCATCAGCCTCAGCGGAGGATGGGATTTGCCTTTTGATCGCGTTTGGGCGGCCGGTCCGAAGCGTCTCACGAAGGGTTGGAGTTTCTATCCCATCCTGACGTATCGCACCGGATTTCCATTCGATATTTCTGCCCAGTTGCCCGATGCGACCGACCCCCTGAACCCGGGCTCATCGGGCGCGGGCGATCCTTCACTTTCGCGCGCCGCCGTGGTTGCGCCCATACGCACATTCGATCCCCGGAAAGTGCGGACAATTAATGAGGTCACCTACGGCACCGACCCCACGGGTACGATTTGTCAGGTCACCACGACCCCAGTCACCGGCAACTTCATCTTTGACCCCAACAGCTTTTCCAGCGTGCCACTCGAGAACAATTCGTACTTCGACGGAGGCTTTCCCAATCCTTGCTTCCGGCAACTCGATCCCGTGCATAACCCTGGAGACCGAACCTACGGGCTCGCCCGGAATGTGCTGCGCGGTCCAACTTTGACCAATCTCGATATTGCTCTGGCCAAGACGACCTTGATAACCGAGAAGATCAAGCTGGAATTTCGAGCCGAGTTCTTTAACGCGCTGAATCATCCCGAGTTCGCACAGCCGACCCTCGGGGACGGCGCCGCAAACATTAACGGTCCAACCTTCGGTCAAATCACCACAACCGGCAGCTTTCGTGGGGCGACTCCTCGCATCGGTCAGCTCGCTTTGCGGCTGACCTTCTAGTTCACACTTCGAACCCTCGGGTGAGTGGCAGACCAGTGTGGACATCGCTACCGCATTGGCGATGATCACATTTGACGGTTCCGCCTTCGCCGGCAAGCGTTCGGCACGCACCGCTTTACAGCTCGGCAAGATCAAGTTCAGCGGGTCGAAGCTTCTTCCATTGGCCGCGCGGTAGGTTCGAAATATTGCGCCGCGTTCAGATCGGCAATGAGCCCCGGACCTGTTGGTCGCCATCCTAGACGTTCCCGTGTCAGCACGCTGGAAGCCGGAACGTCGTGATCCACTAAGAACGCGAGCCACCCAAAATGATCAGCCGCCTCCTCAGGAGACTTGGAGACGACCGGTACTTTGAGGCCCCGGCCGATTGCCTCCGCGATTTCTCGTAGCGGCACTCCCTCTTCTGCAACCGCGTTATAGCGGGCTCCGCCAGATCCCCTCTCCAGCGCCAGCCTGTAGAGATGGGCGGCATCGAGCCGATGCACGGCGGGCCAGCGGTTGAGCCCGTCGCCGACATATGCCGACACTCCCTTCTCGCGAGCCACAGCGATCATGTAGGTGATCAGGCCTTGCTTGACTGGGTCGTGGACTTGCGGAAGGCGCACCACTGAGACACGTACTCCCAGCGCTGCTGACGAAGTTGCTGCCTGTTCGGAAGCTACGCGGGGAATCGGAGAATTGGGCGCGTCTTCCTCGGTCGTGAGGCGTCCCGGTGTGACGGAGACCGCGGTTCCGGACGTAACGATCAAGGGGCGGTCCGAGCCCGCGAGCGCGGAGCCGAGAGCTTCGATCGCACGCCTGTCCGCTTCACAGTTCTCCGCCCACTTCGAGAAGTCGTGGTTGAAGGCGGTGTGAATCACGCCATCGGACATGGCTGCTCCGCTACGCAGACTGTCCAGGTCTTCCAGATCGCCTCGATGCACCTTGGCACCAGCTGCGATAAGCGATTTGGCACCCGAATCCGAGCGCGCGAGCCCGAGCACCTGGTGACCCGCATTAGTTAATTCGCGAACAATGGCAGAACCGATAAAACCGGTAGCTCCTGTCACAAATATCTTCATAAATGGCTCCTACTTGGTTGGTGTTCCTTGAATGGCGAATGTTTCGGGCTGTTATTGATTTCGCGAACGACTGCCGATTGAGTCGAGATCGGCAATCACTGCAGAGGGAATCTTGAGACTCGACGCCTTAAGATTCTCGCGAAGATGCGTGAGGGAAGAAGTCCCGGGAATGAGCAGTATGTTGGGAGAGCGCTGGAGAAGCCATGCAAGCGCAACCTGCATCAGAGTTGCATTAAGCGACGCTGCGGCTGCGTCGAGCGCCGAGGACTGTAAGGGAGTGAAACCTCCCAGCGGGAAGAACGGAACATATGCGATGCCTTGCGCGGCCAGGTCATCGATCAAATCATCGTCATTCCTGTGGGCCACATTGTAGAAATTCTGAACGCAAACGATCTCTGTGAAGGTCTGCGCTTCGGCCAACTGCTTGGGAGAAATGTTGCTCAGGCCGATGTGACGGATCAGTCCCTCATGCTTCAGCTCGACGAGCACGGTCAGCGGTTGTTCGATCGATTCTTCACCCGGTTCCGCGATTCCGCCGACGCGAAGATTGACTACATCGAGATGATCGAGGCCGAGATTTTTGAGATTGTGGTGAACGGCGTCGACTAACTCCTGCCGGGAAAGAGCGGGATGCCAGGACTTGTCTGGGCCTCGGCATGCACCCACTTTGGTGACAATCACGAGATCCTTGGCATAAGGATGGAGCGCCTGCCTGATGATCTGATTGGTCACATAGGGCCCGTAGTAGTCGCTGGTGTCGATGTGGTTCACACCCGACTCCACCGCCTCTCGCAGAACAGCAATGGCGGTATTCACATCCTTCGGCGGTCCCCAGACGCCGGGCCCCGCCAGTTGCATGGCGCCGTAGCCCATGCGGTTTAATGTCATCGATTTGCCTGGCAGAGTGAAGCTGCCGGCGAGCTCTATTTGTTCAATCATTTTTCGTTCCTCCTGATGACGCCTTGCCTTAACTCATCAAGCCTGCGGTACTTCTCACGGATACGCACATTCTCTTTTGCTCAGTATTTGCGATTCAGTGGACACCGACGAAGCGTTCACTCGACTCGCGAGTCGAGTCAGAACTTTCGCAGTGATCAATCTCCATTCGCGGGCCGAAGCAGGCAGAGCATCGATCTCGATCAGCTCCTGCAGCCAGTCTTGTGCTGAGAGTTCGGCCTGTTTTGACCCAAACAAATGGGTGATGGCATTGAAGAATGCTGACAACTCCTGCTCCGCCAGCGTGATGAGGTCGGCGCAAAGAGCGTTGGAATTTCCTGAAGGTTTGTAACCAGCGAGTGGATTCATATTCGTTCACCTCTCGAAGCCGGAGATCTCCGCGGGAGCCGCTATTGACAGTCCGCCGCGTTCCGAATAAAACGGAGAGTGTCTCCGAATCAATACATAAGATAACCGGAGACTGTCTCCGGTTGCAACTTTATTTATGCCGAAGAAAAACTACAAAATTGCCCCCCGAAAACCCCGCACCGATGCGCAACGGAACCGTGAGCGCATTCTGGAGGTGGCGAAGGAGGCATTTACCCGGGCCGGCGCAAACGCCAGCCTCGATGACATCGCGAAAGAAGCAGGTGTTGGAGCGGGAACCCTGTATCGTCATTTTCCGACGCGAGACGCACTGATCGAAGCGGTCTATCGGACTGAGGTGGAAAAACTGGCCGCGGCCGAAAAGAAGTTCTCCGAAAGCCTTCCTCCCATCGAGGCCTTGCGAGCATGGATGTTGCTCTTCGTCGACCACATCGCGGCTAAGCAGATCATCGGCCCCGCTTTGAATTCGGTCGTCGGAGGGCCATCGAAGCTCTATGAAGGTTCACGCAGTCAGATCCAGGGAGCGATTGATTCGTTGGTGAAGCGCGCCATCAAGAGCGGTGACATTCGCAGAGATCTGGAGCCATTCGATCTACTTCGGGCCCTGATCGGCGTCTCCCACGTGGCGTCCGGTCCCGACTGGCAACAAAGCGCCAGGAGACTCGTCGACATCCTTATCACGGGTTCGCGGCCAACCAGATAGACGCGAGCCGCAGGCTCCGTGTGCAGTGCGTCCCTGAAGTCGGAGAAAACCGCGCCCCAGAAATGCACCTCGCGGCCTGCGATGGGGTACGGCCACAGAAGTCGCCGATAAACTGACGTGTCTTGATGAACTGCTCAAACTGCTGGAATATGTGCCCTCCAAGGCACCGGGCATGGTCTGCGCCGTTTCTCCGAGAGGTTGAGTGGCCCGGAACTCCCGAGCGAGAGTAGCCACTTGGCTCCCAGGCCCGAGTAACCTAGAGCGGGAGTTTTGAGCGCAGTCTGTCTTTGTTCTCGCTCGCGGTTTGGCGCAGTTTGAAGTACGCTCACAGTTTTGCGTCATTTGGCTCAAATCGCTTCACCACTTCTGGGAGGCCGACGAGTAGCTTAGGGACGATCTTCCTAATTGGGAGCGAGTCCAGGCGATGGCGTTTTGTCGGTGCCGGAGAATCGGGACGGTCGAGGGCGATAGCCATTGCGCGTGCGCACCTTATATTTCTGCAATTGATCGCCCTTCAGCTTGACCGTAATTGCACGCCAGCCGGCGTTGGAGTTGGGCTGCGGATAATAACTTAGCGAATAGAGATGGGCCAAATCGTCGCGAATGGAAGCGAATGCTTGGTGTTCATCTTTCCAATTCTTGGCGAAATAGGCTTTACCTCCTGTGGCTGCGGTCATGCGATCGAATACCACTGTGGATATCGGTTCCAGCTTTGCCTCTTGCGTGCTGATCATATAGATAGAGACACCGGCGGATTGGGCAAATTCAGCGACGTCTTCCGGTGGCACCACGCTGGAATTGTCGGGGCCGTTTGAGAAAACGACAACGACTTTCCTGCCTGTATTCTGCGACGCATCCTTTAGTGTCAGCAGGAGCGCATTGTAGAGCGCTGCCTGATCTCCGGCCACGGTCGAACGCACGGCCCGCACAACTTGCGATCGATCGGAAGTCAAGGAGGCGGCACGCGATAAGTCCCGGCTGTAGGAATAAAATGCAATCTTGTCCGCGGTCTCCAGCGATCGCACAAATTCGGTAATCGCGTCTTGCGCAAAGACAAAGCCGCGGTACATGTAATCGCTGGTATCGAACAATACGAATACATTCGCTCCGCTCACCATTGAGGCGAAGGTCTGAGGTGAGCCGCCATCCGGACTAATCTTGGGGGCGTCGCCGGACACTAAGGTAGAGGAGTCGCGGCCCGCTAACTCGCCAAGGCTGCGCGCTGGCTCATTGCCCTCCGCAAACGTGGCCGTCTTCTCCACGATTCCGTCTTCAACGATGGCAAAATCAGTCGGCCGCAGACCCGTGACGTAGTTTCCATGCTTGTCCGTCACGGCCACGCTGAGCTGAACCATGTTGACCTCAACGTGAATGTCCGGCTTCTCCTGGGCTGCGATACGAGTCGCATGGCCCAGCATTAGAAGAATGACTAAGATTGGCGCAAACAGATTCTTTATCATGGTCGCGGAGCTCCTACTCTGGATACCAGCCTGGGTCCGCAGCATCGAAGCCTTCGATTGAACGAACGCTTCATGGCTGCACCTCGCTGATCTTCGGTGGCGAAGTCAACCTACCCTCGCGAAGATCTGCCCCTGTTTCCCGCATCGCTCGAAGGAGAGCAGGCCAATCTTCAAGGTCGGTCGCGAAAATCTTCTCCACCATTATGCGAGTGAGTTCCGGCACGAGATGATTCAGCAGAACGGGCTCATATCCGCCTTCGTCGGCTAGACGCGCCCAGTACAGATTAGGTGAATCCCAAGACTCTGGAAGGAAACGACTGGAGGATCCTGAGAATGCGGGCATGGGCTCGATATTCAGAAGCTCGAGCCCGTAATTCTGCGCTAAGCCCGGATGCGGAGTGCCAAAATCGTGTGACAAGCGCTTCCAGTTGACTTGCTCCGGATGCTGCCGGCAGAGTTCCTGTAATTCTTGGTAGGCGGTTCCCCAGTCCCCAGGCTGTTGCGGGTACTTGCGCTGGAACTCCGCGGCCAGATAAAAAGTGTCGGCCGGCATCATTTGAGGAAGTACCTCTGATATCCGACTCGCGCGCAGATCCGTCTCGACTTTCCTTAGTCGTTGCGCAAACAGCCGATCCGACAGAATGTTCACTACCTTGCTTCTCAATGGTTCGTCGGTAGCCGAGGCAATTAGGAGTTCTTCTCCGCTTCTCTGGTAGAGAGCGATCGCATGAAGCTCCAACGGGCTCACGTTCCACCAGCGGGGCAGGATTGCGCCAGCCAACAGTTCCGGGGCCAATTCGTTCCAGATGAGCGCCTGGACACTTCGCGGTGAAATGAAATCCTGCTCGAGATTCGCCAGGGCATAGGGGAGATCGACCAGCGAGCCAACGAAATGGGCGCCTCCCCCAGCCGGAGAGCCTGCGCCCAGGAGGTTCGGAGCCTGCCAAAGTGTCTTGACGCCGCCAACCGTCTCTCCAACAAAGTCGTGAGAGCGAACCAGAAGCGGATTGTTGTGGAGTGCCTGAGCGCCCGGCGGTTCGTAATAGGCGTAGTTCAGCCCAACCAGCGTGTCTCTCAGAAACGAGGAGAGGTGAGCGAATGCTTCGTCGATTTGAGCGCGACTGGGAGTGGGGGATTTGAGGACCTTTGGCAGGTTGGCTCGCATCTGAGTCTCGGTATGACGATCGTTATAGATCCCCGCAGCCCATTCGGTTCTCTCGCTGCTGGTGAAGATAGGCCGCGGCATCTCAAATTCTCGCGTCTGGCCAGCCAGTGTGATCATGTACTCTTCCGGCTGTTTCCCTCTGGCTTTGTCGGCCAACGCATCCCCGAGCAGGAGCACTGTGTCGAGAGAGACCAGTCGCTGGTCATCCACCAGAGATCGCATGCGGTCCGCAATTTCGCGGTGTATCTGCTTGCCCTCGGGCGCATTCTGCCGCGGCCCCGCTAGCACCTCGATGATTTCGTCCTGCGAGTCTCGAGCCTTACCTGTCGAAAACCGAAGTAGCGCCTCAAGAGAAGTTCGCCCGGCTTCATACAATTGTGTGCCGGAACGAATCGTCGCGAAGGGCTTGATTACCTGAAGCCATGACTCGTTGAGGTTTGAGCTTGAGATCTGGCCTTGGCGGGCCAGAATCTGCCATATTCCTATGTTCGCCTGGAACGTGCCGAGTGCATTTCCGCGCATTGCTGCCGGCACCGTGTTTAGCCTTTGGGCGACATCCAGGAAGAGAGCGATCGACTTGTCACTTAACTCTGGAAACTCTGAGAACAGCCGATATTGGTCGCTGAATCCCTCGAATTTGTCGGCGAGCAAACGAACGGTTTCCGGTGCCAATTTATTTCCGGGAGATCGACGGCTATCCAGTTCGCTGGTCGCCATGTAGATTTGCAAAGGCCCGCTTGCAGCTGACGACCGGGACAGAGCGAACATGGTTTGTATAAGCTCTTCCGGACCGTTCATCCGGGGCTTCTGCCTGCTCCACCTGCGAACGAAGTTGGAGTTGTGCCACTGGAGAACAATGTCTTTCCAGACGTCGAGATTTCCTGGGACCACCGGCGCTCCGGTGCTGTCCAACTGAAGTCGAGTGACCAGCAGCAGAAGTCCCGGGGCCGGTCTGAAAGAACCTTTTGTGGCGGGGACAGAAGGGTCCGAAGACCGCAGTCCAGTGTAAAAAAGCCGGAGACGATGTTGGTCGGTAAAATAAGCCTGCAGGTTTCCATGCACGCGCGAAAGCACGTCAAAATAGGCCATCAACCAGCCCTTGTCCTTGGCCAACAACTTTGAGACAAAGGCGGAAGGAGAATCCGGACCCGCACCAACCAACTCTTTCCATGCACCTTCCGCAGCAGGCCCTCCCGGCACGGTTACTCGACCCGTACTGATGCAGAGATTCCTCCCGTAAAAATCGAGGACTGTGGCGTAGGGAAGCAGCTTCCCGATCCCGATGGATTGTTGTAAGTAGGCGCTAGTTTCGGGATCGAGTCTTGAGAGCGCCCAGTACAGACGAGCGACCTCCGGATCATTCAAGATCGTATCAAGCAAGTCGCGGCTGTTCTCTTTGAAGTTCTTTAGACTTGCCCTCGTCCAATCGCTTTCGGTGAAAAGCACCGGCACATTCGAAGCGGAGTACGCGTACTCGAAGGGTTTGCCGCCTTGCAATGTCTGCTCCAGATCCGGAAGCGGAAATCCCGAATCAATCGCAAGGAATGCCCTCTCGGGATCCTCAGTCTGTAAAGAAGTTCTAGGATCGCCGCAATCTGCCCGCTCTCGGTAACCAAGAATGCGTAGAAGTGGTTTTGCGTCGTCACAATTCGTAACGTGAAGAACCATGTCGCTGCCGGCTGCCAACGCTGCCAACTCACGGGCTTGCACGACATAACGTCTGAGCAGGATTAGGAACTCGGTTGGCACAGCGGAGCCTTGGTAACCCTGAGCGAACACGTTCCGACTCAGCAAGGGCAGGACTTCTTCAGGCGTGATCTTTTGGCTGATCCCGGCCATGCGCAGAAAGGAGCGCTGAGGACCGGGGATCACAGACTGCATCGCAGCTGAGCGCAACTCGCTCGAAGGAATGGCCGCGTTGGAGGAATTTTGGGGGTTGGACGGAGACAGTTGCCCAGTGCGCGCTGCTATTTCGCCCTTCAACAGTGAAAATGCGACCAGGATGGACAGGCAAAGGGGATATTTCACGGCTGGATCCCTCTCGGAGTCGGTCGGGACCTTACGTCACCTGAAATCTGTCGCGGAAGGCAGGAGAGTCTTCAATTCGCGAAACCGGAAATCTCCCGATTTAGGTTACGTAAGAACCGGGCCCTGCTCCATTTCAATGTGGGCAAAAATACCCTATGCCAAGCAACTATCCAAGCTTTTTTTTGCGCCGTACTCGCCGCCCGTTCTGCAAGAGCGGACGATAGAACAAGCCAAGCTTTTCCCATTCGCCTCGGTAATCGTCATGTTCGCGACATCTACTGCCTGGATGCAGGTTGTAACGGATCGCTCGGCGCATGACCGATACAACGATACTGAACGCAGCCTAGATTAGGTGCGCATGCCACCTGAGTTTTCTGTCACCTGCAAAAGGGAACCGACAGTAAGACCATATCGTGTTATTGCGTACTGCGCCCTGACCTTCTTCATCTCCTTGGGCCGGCGCGCTTCTTTGGCAAGGCTCGTCTTAGCGAAAGAAGGAATTCTTGAACGCCTCATATCGCTGATGCGCTATGTTCAAAATCCGAGCGAATTCGGGTTCGCTGTGCAAATCATTCAGCAGTGGGTCTTTGTCAATATAGGGATAGCTGAAGAAACCGGATTCAACGCTCATACGCAACACGTGCAAAGCGGAACTTTTGTTGCCTAAGATGACATACGCTTCGGCGATTTTGTACATGGCTTCCGGATCCCCGACGCCCCGCTCTTTCACAGTTCGCTCCAGTCCACTCAACAGTTGCAAGCCTTCTGCTCCGTGCTGATGAATCGAGTCACTCAGAGCCTTTCCAATTCCCGTGTACAACGTTGGGTCGAGTTCGTACGCGCGATCAAAATCAGTTGCGGCTTGGTCGAACTGCTTTTCGTGAAACTCGCCGAAGCCACGGTAAAACAGGGTGAACGAGGAATCGTCGACCGGGAGGCTCTCAATAAACTTCTGATATTCCCCCAGATAGAGGTAGCTGTTTAACACTGACCCGTTGCCCTTCACGAAGGGAGCCAGTTGACGCGCCCGTTCGCATTCCGCCACGGATTCGTCCAACATTCCAGCGAATCGGTATGCATATCCCAGTTCCCAGTGGGCCGCGGCGTAATTGCCGTTCGTCTTCAAGGCGTTTCGCAACAAGGGCACGGCCTGCTCAACCTTTCCCGTGTCAATCAGGAAATTCGCCAGGAAGATTTGCGCGTCAAGAAGGTTCGGTCGTATCGCCAAGGCCCTTTCGTACGCGGCTTGGGCACGGCTGTATTGCTCCCGCCCGCCAAGCTCGAATGCCGCATCCGAATTATAGGAAGCTCCCAAATAGGCCCACGCTGAAGCGTAGCTGGGGTCGATCTCTGTCGTCTTTTCGAACATTTTGATCGCCAGGGGAAACTTGTGCTGCCCGTAAAGATCAAGTCCCTGTAGAAAATATTCATAGGCGAGCGGACTGACCGGCGATTCCGATTTTAGATGCTCCGCTTCCACTGGAGACAGGTTCAGTTGCAGTTCTGAAATCAGCTGGCCGGTAACTTTATCCTGAACCGCAAGAAGATTGTCGTACTTGAGGTCTATCACTCCCTGGCCTAGAATTTTTTCGGTTTTGGCGTCGACCAGCTGATAAGTAATACGCAAGTTGTTGCCATCGCGAATGAAACTTCCCGTGAGCAGCGTATCGACGTTTAGATCTGCGGCAACTTTCTGAAAGTCAATGGCCGTTCCCCGATATTTCTCAATTGCCGCAGAAGGTCGGACGCTGAGGGAACTCACGTAGGCCAACTTCGTGATCAGTACATCCGCCAGTGATAATCCCAGAAAGTCGCTCCTTGAATCTTCACCACGATTTTGCAGCGGAAGGATCGCCAAACTCCGCGGAGCCGTAGACGGTGCTTTCCCGGATCGAATGTGAACGAGCTTCGGCAAGGCGATCACAGCGATGAGAATGACGAATCCGAGGGAGAAAAGGATGATTCGAGATCGCCCTAGATGCGGCTGCACCAGCTTTGGAAGTTGCGTTTGTTCGGCTGGTTGAGAAGAAGCCACAGGAGTGTCACACGCTCCCGCGTTGGAATCCGCAGACAATGAATCGAATTCCAGTCGGCCCAGGAACCGGTAGCCGCGTCGACCCACGGTCTCAACGAACGTTGGTTTGTCGGCTGAGTCTCGAAGCGCATCCCTTAGCTTGCTTACGGCCACTGCGAGGCGATGGTCGAAATCGACGAAGGTATTTTCCGCCCAGAGGCGCTTGCGAAGTTCTTCACGAGTGACGACTTCGCCCGCGGATTCTAGCAGCGCGGTCAGAAGCAGAAACGGCTGTTCCTGCAGCCGGACTCTGCTGCCTTCTCTTCGGAGCTCGCCAGCCCGCAAATCTACCTCGAAACCTGCGAAACGTACCAGTGATGGGAGAGTAGACGGCATCGATGCACTTCACATTTTCGAGAGTCTAGCACGCAACCGAACACAATGCGATGCCCACATTGCATTGCAAACAGATGACTTATCAGGGGATCGACAGGGTATCGAAGGAGAGTTGTAGGGGCATTGACGCCTTGAGCTTCTCCGAGGGACAACTAGTTCGTCAGCGGGTGTTTTGAACTCTGAACCTGCAGCAGATGTGGATGGCTGCTCTAACGATATCAATCCACGGCGTGATGGAGGGAGGCGGCTCTTACAATCTGCACGCCAATATTCCCAGGTGGAGGCAGCCTGGCGTTGCCGTATCTCGAGAAAGCGGCTCAATCCTCCGCACTTCCACCCGGAAGCAATGCAATCGTCATAGCGGATTACGGTTCTTCCCGAGGGAAAAACTCTCTATCGCCGATGCGCGCGGCTATCCGGTGCTTGCGTACGCGTCGGCAACGAAGTGTTCGGTTTTGGTTCTGCCGGCGATGGAGTGAATGGGCTCGCTTAGTGAATGTTCAGTGTTCTCGTAGTTTTTCTTCGATTACGGCTTTCTCTTATTTATTTTGGGGGTGCTCTATGCACAGAATAGCTTTAACGCTCGTCCTTGCCCTACTCACCGTCAGCGCGGGTCATTCCGGCGCGCCGTCGGCGGACTGGGCGATCAATGCAACCGCAATCGAGGCATGCAGCTGTCCTCACTTCTGCATGTGCTATTTCAACTCGCATCCGGCAGTTCATCACGAAAACGGCAAGATGGAACACTTCTGCAAGTTCAACAATGCCTACAAAGTGAACCAGGGACACTACGGCAACGTTGATCTTGCCGGGGCCAAGTTTTGGATCAACGGGGATCTGGGTGGTGACTTCTCGCAGGGACAGATGGATTGGGCGCAGGTGACGTTTGATAAAGGAACAACTGGCGAGCAGCGGCAGGCGCTCGGGGAAATTATCGGGCATGTGTTTCCGGTGAAGTGGAAATCACTGCAGATCTCCGAAGGCAACATCGATACCTGGACGTTCGACAAAGATCACGCCCACGCTACGTTAAATGGTGGCAAAACGGCAGAGATCAAGTTGGCACGATTTCAGGGAATGACCGACGAGCCCGCCGTACTTAAGAACGTCAAGTATTGGGGCACGCCCCGCAATGACGGCTTTGTCATGATGCCGAACGAAATCGAAACGTACAGGGAGGGACCCAAGCCATACGAGTTTAAAGGGACAAACGGATTCATGCTCACCTTTGACATGACCTCCAAGGATGTACCCGCGGCCAAGGGATCTTCAATGAGTTATTAGTGCAAATCACTTGCTCATCGTTCGCGCGCCGGGAATCTCCCGGCGCTTTTTTCTCCATGGAATGTTCCCCTTTTAAGGTTTGGTGAACCCTGAACTTCGCGGATTACCGCCGTCAATTGCTTCGGTAGAGGGCAGCATTGCCCAACGATCCCAACTTAGTGTTCGTGCATCATCTGTGGCAACCGCAATTGCTCCCGGTTTGTCGGCTACTCGGAAGCTATCGTCAGTTGGCGAACAATCGCCATTACACTCATTGACCGGGACGGCCAGCTCCGAACCGCAATGAGTGTAAACGCCTGTTTTCGTCAATTGCTAAAGCTGTGCAGATTTCTGCATCTTGACAACTGCATAAGTTAGTTACATATTCTCAAACGTCTTTCCTCCCCTCGGGCCAAGGAAATCAAATCCAACCTTCGATGGAGGGCCACTGTGCCTACTCGCACCGCCGATTCTGTCAGTAGAGCGTCCTCGAACGACCTCAATCGCCAAGTTAGTCTGTATTCGCTCGCAGCTGCCGCGGCTGGCGTGAGTCTACTAGCGTTAGTGCAACCCGCTGCGGGAGAGGTCGTGGTCACCAAGAAAACGATTCACATCCCGCTGGCCACCGACGGTGCGCGGGAGCCCGTGAAAATCTCTATAGCTAACAACGGGGTAAACAACTTCACTTTCTCGCTTTACGAAAGCTCGACTTACCGACACCTGAACATCGAGGGCGCAAGCTTGGGCGACGAACTGAGGGTGGGGACTGGCCCCGCATTCAACGTGTATCTAGGAGCGCTGCGGCGTGGGGCCAACATCGGTCCCAGCAATCCTCCCTCGTCCTTTAATGAGGGAGGCATTGGCGAGATCAGCAACTCCTTCAGCAACAAGAAGTTCTTCCAAGGAAGTTGGGGCGGTAGTCCCACGAACCGCTATCTTGGTGTGCGGTTCCTGATCAGTGGCCAAATTCACTATGGCTGGATACGGCTGATGGTGACGACGAATCCAGCTCCGCACACCCCGCACATGTCGGCTACGATCACCGCATACGCGTACGAAACGGTGGCCAACAAGGCGATCAAGGCGGGAACTGCGGCGACAGCGGCAGGCGAGATCCCAGCAGAGAACACCCAGAAGCAAGTTGGACCATCGCTAGGCATGCTCGCGTCGGGCTCGGAAGGCATGCGGCTGTGGCGGCGAGAAGAAACTTCGGTTCGTCCGTAAGACAATCGCACCAACGAGATTGAGGCTTCGTACAGTCTCAGTCTCGTTGATTGTTGAAACATCGCCATTACGCTCATTGAGGGCGGCCACGGGTCGATGATGTTTACCTGCCAATTTAACCCCTGAGACTCTAAAGTGAGGTGGCTACTAGATGCCAATCTACTCCGTGCGGAGCGCCTGCATGGGTTCGATCGAAGCCGCGCGACGGGCTGGGATGAAGCCTGCCGCAGCTGCGCAGAGCGTGAGCACGAGTGTCGCGCCGAGCAGCGCTACTGGATCATGGTCGCCGACTCCATAGAGTTGGCTCGCCATCAGATGTCCTGCGAAGAGCGCAGCGGGAATACCCATTCCGAGGCCGACGAGAATCTGCCAGAAAGCACCGCGCAGCACCATGGCGACTACGCTCGACCGCGTGCCTCCCAGGGCCATGCGGATACCGATCTCGCTGGTGCGGCGAGCCACGAGGTACGACATCACACCGTAGAGCCCCACAGAAGCCAGAATGAGTGCCAGGATGCCGAAGAGACTTGTAAGCCGCGCGATTAGCCGCTCCTGATTGAAATTGCCGACCACCTGGGAATCGTAGGAGCCGAAATGGAAGACGGACAGATTGGGATCAATGTCTGCCATGGTGCGGCGGACGGTGGCCTCGGCATCCTGCTGCGGTCCGGCGAACTCGACGATGATCGAGCCGACGTACATCGAACTCTGTTCCGAGGAGATCGCTTCCGGGTCGGTGTAGGCTGCGTACTGCTGGGAGAGTGGGCGGAGAAACAGGGGAGTGACTTCGCCGCGGGGATCGGTCATTTTGAAGTCCGCGAAGACGCCGACGATTTCAAACGCTCCGGAGTTTTTCGGGGACCCGATGCCGAAGCGCTTCCCGATGGGGTCCTGGTTGGGAAAGAAGTAGCTTGCAAAGGCCTGATTGACGAGTGCAACCGGTGTTGAGGTTGGGGTGTCTTGCGCGGAGAAGTTGCGGCCGCGCTCGACAGGCACGCCAATGGATTGGAGAAAACGAGTACTGACGCGGACCCACGAGGAGAAGCACTGTTCATCGGGGCCGGGCGCAGGATGGCCCTGCTGGATGACGCAGGTTCCCCAATTGTTGCCGCCCAGTGGCGTATAGCGGGCAAGGCTGACATTGACTGCCCCGGGCATGGAGGAGAAGCGGTCTTCAATTTGATGGTAAAGCGCGGGGAGTTGGTTAAGAGTGTAGCCCGCGCCATGGGGATCGAAGTCAAGGACGTAGCGATTGGCAGTGGCGATGCCGAAGTTCTGATGTTCCAGGTTGGCCAGTGACCGGGCCATGAGAAGCGCCCCTGCAAGCAGAACCACAGACAAGGCCACTTGAAAAACCACAAGCCCTCTTTGCGGTAGAGAAGATCGGTCGCCAGTAGAGCGGTTCATGCCGCGCAGAACTTCGGACGGAGTAGTCTGCGACGACAACCAGGCAGGTGCGGTGCCAAAGATAACACCGGTGAGAAACGAAACCAGAAAAGCAAATGCGAGCACCGGCAGAG
Organism: uncultured Acidobacteriota bacterium; assembly: GCA_963700225.1. Lineage (GTDB taxonomy): Bacteria > Acidobacteriota > Terriglobia > Terriglobales > Acidobacteriaceae > Sulfotelmatobacter. The sequence continues at coordinate 230,478 of CAVOWU010000002.1, read as the reverse complement.
ATGGGCCGGCCTGAACGGGCATATGGCGGGCTTCCGGAAACCTCAGGGCGAGAATCCAGTGCGAGATAGCATAAGCCACGACAAGGCCTGCCGCTCCGCCAATGAGGCTAAGCAGCACACTCTGGGTCAGGATCTGGCGGATGACCCTTCGGCGGCCAGCGCCCAGAGCGATACGCATCGCCAATTCGGCACGCTGCGCGGTGCCACGGGCCAGCAGCAAGTTGGCAATGTTGGCGCAGGCGATGAGGAGCACTATGCTGGACAGAATCATGAGCATGCGCAGGCCTTTGCCGGTTTGCTGCTGCAATCCCTGAATGCCTCCGGCGCCCGGCACTAGAACCACGTGCTGGCGAGGTATTTGCGAAGCACCGCCGGCTTCGGTAAACGAGGCGCGTGTAGACATCCAGCGGCGCAAATCGGTGGAGAGCTTGGCTTGAAGAGCGGGCAGGCTTACTTGCGGACGAACTCTGCCCAGCAGATAAAGCCAAGCCGTATCCTCTTTGCCCTGACTCCAGAGGGACGAGCCGGCGCCTTCAATCGTGGGTTCGTTGGCCAGAGGCACCCAGAAGTCGGGCGGACGCTCCATGAGGCGATCGCCAAAAAAACCTGGCGGTGCGATTCCGGCCACGGTAAAGGGATGCGTCTGCAGATAAAGGGTAGAGCCTATGACTCCGGGGTCGCCAGCGAAGTCCGACTGCCAGCTTTGGTAGCTGAGGACGAGAACTGGCGCAGCACCGGGCAGGTCATCACCCGGGATGAGTGGGCGGCCCGCATAAGAGCCGACACCCAACATGGCAAAGTAGTTACCGGATACATATTCGGAGCGCATGGATCTGGCTCCGGCCGAACCGATACGCACGCTGATCCCTTGCCCGCCGGCCTGCATCGCTGCCAACTGTTCAAACTCCGGCGCCGACTGCTTTAGCTGAAGGTAAAGGTCGTAGGGGAAGAGGTCGAAATCGCCGTTGTCGTTTTCGAAACCGTCGTAATAGCAGCAAGTGCTCTGATCGCCGATCCGATAGAGCCGGGATGGATCGGCCACCGGCAGCGAGCTTTGCAAAATTCCGTGGACGAGCGTGAAGATGGAGGTGTTGGCGCCAATGCCCAGAGCCAGGGTTGTTACCGCGACGAGGGTGAACGCTGGGGCCTTCCGCAATTGGCGAAGGGCATACCGCAGGTCGTGTAACAACGTTTCCATGGGAAATCTCCGCTCACAAGAATGGCCTTTTCAGAGGTGCACGTCCCGCACCAAACGGTTTGCATGTATGTGGTTTATTTACAGGGGAATATCCTCATAAGACGATTCTCTCGAATATGGCTTCTGCCCGAAATCGGAAATTGCTGTCCGGAGGCGGACAAAAGAGATCTCCCTTAGACCCCCGCTGCGCGTGGTCGGCAATCCGGAAGGAATCCGAGGCTCCAACTGGGTACTCAATCTTGTCAACTGATGAAAAATCCCCACTAGGTTCATCGACCCGAGTCCGCCAACCCTGCGGCCCTCAATGAGTGAAATCGCCTGATTACAACAGTTGACCTCAGGGGGTTGCAGGACCTGAAGGGAAGTTCAGTTGGGGAGCGCCTGCTGGAAAAGGCAATGAAATCGCTCGCTACTCGGCACTCGTTAGTCGATACTCCTCACTCATCCCGCAGCGCCACCATCGGTTCCAGCTTCGACGCTCGCCTCGCCGGCAGCAAGCTCGCCGCGATGGCCACTGCCCCCAATCCGGCTGCCGCCAACACCAGCGTCAAAGGATCGTACGGCTTCAATCCATACAACAATGTCGACGCCGATTTTCCCGCCGCCACCGCCAGCACGGCGCCGATCATGACGCCGACGACGAGCAAGCTCCCCGCCTCCCCCACCACCATTACGAGGACCTGTCGCGGCGATGCTCCCAGCGCCATCCGGATCCCGATCTCGTTCGTCCGCCGGGCCACAATATACGCGATCACCCCGTACAGCCCGATCGTCGCCAGCACCGCCGCCAGGATCCCAAAGAAACTGGACAGCATCGCCAGCAGGCGTTCGCGCAAAAGCCCGTCTTTGATCTGCCGATCGTACGGATGGAAATCGACAGAGACGCCGCTGTCCACCTGTGCGATCGCAGCCTTCACTCCATTCATCACCGAGGCCAGCTCCAGGTCTGAACGCACCATCATCTGCGTCCATGTATCCGGCTTATCGTCCTGCGCTTCCGGATAGAACGCGAGCGGCTCGAAATTTTCGCGTAGGTCGTAGTACTTTGTATTCCGGACGACGCCTACGACCTGGAAATCGTACCGCTTCTCACCCCGGTCGGCCGCGATCTGGAACGTTTTGCCCAACGCGTCGCCGCCGAAGAATTTTTTCGCGAACTGCTGGTTCACGATCGCTACTTTGGGTGATTGCTGATTGTCGCGCTCATCAAAGTCGCGCCCTATCACTAGCGGAGTTCCCATCGTGCGAAAGTATCCGGGGCTGATGTTCGACATCTGGACTACGATGTCGACTTGTTGTCCGCCCACCACCACGTTGCTGCTCCAGCCGTAGCCGCTGATCGGCACCACCGATGTATCCGCCGCCGCTATGACTCCTGGCAGTGCTCGTACCCGCTCCAGCAACGATTCGCGAAATGGGACTAGGCGCGCCGGCGGGAGATTGAGGCGCTCGAACTCGATGTCCACTTCCACCATGCCGTCGCGCTGAAAACCCGCATCGAGAGTCAGGATGTTGCGCAAGCTGCGCGCGAACAGCAACGCGCCCACCGCCAACACCAGCGACAGCGAGACTTGTGTGACCACCAGCCCACGTCGCAGGCTGAATCGTTCTCTTGTCGCGGTCAGCCCGCGGCCCGCAAGGCTAATGATCCGTGCCGGCGCTGCATGCGTCGCCTTCAACGCTGGCGCCAGCCCGAACAGCACGCACGTCAGCACCGCTAATCCCGCCGTGAAGCCGAGTACTCGCCAGTCCATCGCCAATTCAAGGAAGACCGTCCCCGGCTTCGTGGTTAGATAACGGACCAGCGCTGCGCTCAATGCGAACGCCAATGCGACTCCCAGCAGGGCCCCCGCCAACGCCAGTAGCAGGCTTTCTGTTAGCAGTTGCCGCACTACGCGCCCGCGTGCCGCTCCCAACGCCATGCGCACGGCAATTTCTTTCTCCCGGGCGCTCGCCCGCGCCAGCATCAGGTTGGCCAGGTTCGCGCACGCGATCACCAGCACCAGCCCGGCGATTCCCAGCAACAGCCACAGGGGAGACTCATACTGCCCTCGCAGTTGCGACAACCCCGTCGCCCCCGGGTAAGCGTACAGCTTCTGGCTCAGGTATTTTTTCCGGAGGTCCTCCTGGTACGCTGGCGGCAGCGTATCTTCCATGATGCCGGCCGATATGGACCCCAGTTGCGCGCTGGCTTTCTCCAACGTCCATCCCGGCTTAAGCCGGCCCATAGCCACCAGCCACCACCCTTGCGGCAGCGTGTAAAGGGGCTGTTCCGGGTTGAACACCGGCTCGGAACACACGGGCACCGCTACATCGAATCCGTGTCCAACCGTGATTCCTTTAAAACTGGCGGGCGTCACCCCGAGAACGGGGAATGCATGACCCTCAAGCCTGACGGTTTTACCGACGACGTTCGTATCGCTGCCGAACTCGCGCTGCCAAAACCGATAGTTCAAGACCGCGCCTGGCGTTCCGCATCCGGCGTGATCGTCGGGGGCATGAAACACGTGTCCCAGGATCGGTTGGATCCCCAGTACGTCGAAGAACTCTCCGCTCACCCACATTCCTTGCGCGTACCGTACTTGCCCGCCTGTCGCCAGGTTGAAGTCCTCGTAGCCGAATGCGAACACTCCCGTGAATCCCTGTTGCCTCTTTCGGATCTGCTCCCACATCCGGTTTGTCACTGACGGCATGTATCCGTGTATCCGCCCCGCCCGCGCGTCCACGTTTGGGCGGATCACCGCCAACTCTTGCGGGTTCTTCACGGGCAACGTCCGCATCCGCACCGCGTCGATCAGCTGGAAGATCGCCGTATTCGCTCCGACACCCAACGCCAGAGACAGCACACACACCGCCGTGAATGCCTTGTTCAGGCGCAGCACACGAGCGCCGTAGCGCACATCCTGCCACAACCCCGACCAGAAACTGCCGCGCTCGTCCGCGCCCAGAGTCACCGGCTCGCTCCAGCACTTCTCTATATCGCGCAACTCACGCGCAAGGTCGCGCTCATACAGCTCGGCCGCGATCTGTCGCTCCGCTTCTTGCGCGCTTACGCCGTTCGACAAGTGCGATTCGTAGCGATCACGCAGGTGCTGCGCTACTTCATCCACGATCTCCGCCTCGCGCACCGGCGACAAACCGATATCCTTGAGCCTCTCGCGCACCATCTGCCGGAAATCGACCATGACTTCCTCCCCGCCCGAGTGCCCCACACCGACTGGTTTTGGAAAGGGTGAGCGGACGCCCTGAGCGCTACGCACTCTGCCCCACTCCCGTGATCCTCCTCATCGCTTCGACAAACTCCGCCCAGGTCCGCCGCTGCTCCTTGAGCATCTTTTTTCCCGAGGCCGTGAGCCTGTAGTACCGCCGCCTCCGCTGTCCTGCCTTCTCGACCCACCGGCCCTCGATCCACCCGCGCTTCTCCAGCCGGTACAGCAGTGGATAGAACGACGCCACGTTGAACTTTAGTGTCCCTTCCGAGCGCTGCTCGATCAATTGACTGATCTCGTACCCGTGCCGTGCCCGTACCTCGAGCAGCGACAGGATTAACAATTCCGCGCTCCCCTTCTTGAGTTCCCGGTCGAAGACCGATGATGTCACGTCCATTGCTTTTGTCATATATGTTATAAACATATATGCCTGCGAAAGGCGGCCTGTCAACTTAGACCCCCTCTCGGCACTTTTGGTCACGTCGTTGTCCCAACAGAGGGTTAATGCCTTCGTTGTCAACTGGCGCAATATCGCCATTACACTCATTGACCCAGCCAGCCCAGCCGCCAACTCTCAATCAGTGTAAATCGCCTGGTTACAACAGTTACTTTCCGCTAAGCCGACGAGACCAATCAAGGGGGATCCATCTCGATGAGGGCCGTGGGTGTGATGCGCGAATAGACAGTCAGATCGTTGTTTTGCTTTGGAGTAGCTGACTTCTCTCCAACTTGGATTGAATTCGCTTTGTGTTCAGGAATCGCTGTTCCTCATTTTCCGGATGCAGCGGCATCCGGGATGCCGGCTAGCGTCTGGGCTTTGGTCAGCATGGCGTCGAGAGCGGCACGGGGGAAGAGCTTGCCGTTAAGCACGACCGCTTGAATGGAGCGGGTGTTATGAATGTCGGTGAGCGGGTCTTTGTCGAGTAGAACGAGATCGGCGATTTTGCCGGCTTCGATCGTGCCTCGGCTGTCCCGTTGCCCCATAAATTGAGCCGCATTGCGAGTGGCGGCCTGGAGAGCGGCAAGCGGAGGTAAACCGGCATCGACCAGGAATGCGAGCTCGTCATGGATGCCAAAGCCGGGGAGGCAATGCGGATTCATGGTGTCAGTGCCAGCAAGGATGGGGACACCCGTCCGGTACATGAGAGCCACAATCTTCTTGGATTCGTCGAATTCAGCCTTTGCCAACTGGACCATTGCGGCTCGCGCCGGGGGAGGAAAGTGACTGTAATATCCGGCGTCCCACTTTGCCCGCACTTCTTTGCTCAGATATTGCAATCGTGGGTCATTCGTATTCAGAGGATCGTCGATCTGGCCTTGAAGCAGGGTGAGCGTGGGAGTTTGCCAGGTTCCATTCTTCATGAACTGCGCAAACAGAGACTGGGCAGTGGCTTCGTCGAAAGATTCAACCACATGAAAGTTGAGTCGAATGATGTTTTGCCCGGCGGCGATTTTTTGGGGCATGGTCGCGTCTGGCGCCCGGAACGAGGCTTCCAGCCTCTGCCGTTCGGCGGCGATGGTCTTCTCTTCTTTTGAACAACCCTCAGCCACAAGGGTGAGATGCTCGATGCTTCGCTGGCCCGCGCCGCTTGCCTCGGCCGCCGTCACCGCATCCGGTACATGACCTTCGAATGGGATGTCACGCTTCTTGGCCTCGTCGGCGATTGCGAAGTAAGCGTTGCGCGACAGCCCGCTGTAGACCTTGATGAAGTCCGCACCGCGCTGTTGCTGTTGATCCACGACTTCGCGCCCCTGCGCTTCGTCCGCCACAACAATAGAATCGGGCCAGGCTGGGTTTGGACCATCGACGATGGGACTGCCTAGGTAAATGGTGGGCGATGGATCCGGATTAGATGCCTGCTGGGCGCGCCACGCACGGGCGTCGGGAGGACCTGACATGTCACGAACGCCGACCACTCCGTTCGCCACAAAAAGAAGATGACTCCATGGAGCGCGGGTGTCTGACGCACCGTGGACATGCATGTCCCACAACCCGGGGATGAGGAACTTGCCTGTGCCGTCGACGACTACGGCGTTCTGTGGAAGACGTGTCTTCTTCGACTTGCTTACGGCAACGATGTGATCGCCATCAATAACCACGGTGCTATGCGGTTCGGCAGCGCGACCGGTGGCATCGATCACAGTTACGTCCTTGATCACAAGCGACTGGGACCAGCTGCGAACACTGAATAGAGCAAGCAGGAATACCAGGGACAAGCTGAAACGCAAATGACGTCTGCGCACAGACCGTTCCGGTGTGCTACGCGGAACCAGAATTCGAGCCATCCAATCCCTCCGTCACGGCCACGATCAACAGTACCGCACTTTAGCACGACCAATCGCAATCCATCCTGTTCAAGCCGGGGCGGAACCTCAAACGATGGTCAACTCATGACTTCCTTTTGACTCCGGAACTATTTGTCGATTGGCGAAAAATCGCCACTACACTCATCAACGCGAAATCAACATCGTTTTCCTTTCGCTAACTCGTGAAATTGCCTGTTAGCGAGACAGGGGGGATCCGAGCGCGAGTTTGCCGCCAAATTCAATGGCGGTGATGAGGGTGCAGGGAAATTTCATGTTGACAAGCGGCGTGGCGGGGCTGGACTTCGCGGCCTGTGGAGGTTTGCACTATGTTCCGCACCCTTCGCGCTCATCCCGTCAACTCGCCCACCTTTGATCACCGCATGAAATTGTATTCTCTGTAGTCTTTTTGGCTGATCCCGGCCATCCGCAGAAAAGAGCGCTGAGGACCGGGGATCACAGACTGCATCGCAGATGAGCGCAACTCGCTCGAAGGAATGGCCGCGTTGGAGGAATTTTGGGGGTTGGACGGAGACAGTTGCCCGGTGCGCGCTGCTAATTCGCCCTTCAACAGTGAAAATGTGACCAGGATGGACAGGCAAAGGGGATGTTTCACGGCTGGATCCCTCTCGGAGTTGGTCGGGACCTTACGTCACCTGAAATCTGTCGCGGAAGGCAGGAGAGTCTTCAATTCGCGAAACCGGAAATCTCCCGATTTAGGTTACGTAAGAACCGGGCCCTGCTTGCCTTCCTCTCGAAGTGCAATCGCCAGCAGCAACGACATTGGCTCCGGTATTCGTCAGCGTGATCGTGGAAGCGTTCGATCCGCAGGCCGTGTTCGTAATCTGTATGTCGTCGTAGGACGCGCCGGCAGCAAAACTACGTTGAATCTTTACACGCAGGCTATCAGTGAACAGAAGCGTTCAGCGCAGTCCAGTGTGGTGCGGCTCGTGCTCCCTCTGGCGAAAGCTGGTGAAAACCGAGAGACTGGACATTTCTGGACAGGGACGAAAAGCTAATGTCAGTACGCTCGGTAGTTTAATGGTCGGGGCGATAGGATTTGAACCTACGACCCCCTGCGCCCAAGGCACGCCTTGCGGCGTGGTTACTGCTAACTTTAACGAACAGGCGCTTTCAATGACTTGCGGATCGACTCTTGCCTAAGCGAAATATAAGGCAGGTGTACTTCGGAATGCAATGGAATTTCCTAGTGTCTTTGAAAACTCCAAACAATTAGGCCTATGATGTCGGCTATGAAAGACGCGCTACTTAGCAAGGGTGATCTGAGGAGCAAAATCAGTGCGGTCGATGCGGCTCGGAAGAACGAAACGAGAGCCTTCTGCGAGGGCTGTGGCGAGATTGTTAATCTGCACCGGAAGAAAAGCCCCTCAGGCTCCCCCACGCATTGGGAACATCAGGCGGGTTCGCGCACAACCACCAATGTCTGCCCGTTTCACTTTCGGCCAAAAGCTAGTTAGGTTTCGGGGTGCCGGCTGTTTTCGGCAGTCCAAATTAGGCACGCGCGAGAATCATCGCCAAGTTCCGATGGAATAACCCCCTTTTAGGCTGAAGGGAAATTGTTTCGGTCGTTTTGGCGTCTTTGTTCTCGCTGCGACGTGCATCAAGCAAGAACGCTCTTCTCTCCCCACGGGAATACCTAGTCTAGCCTTCCCCACTGGTATTCGTATAGCTAGAGAGTATGGGGACGGAGGAAGAGATAGGCACGTTAGGCATGTGCCTCCATCCTTCAGCCTGCCGTTAATTGACGTGGGCGTTTTGTGAAACATTTGAACCCAACTCCGCGCTGACGGAATCAAACTTGGTGGACAGATAGCAACAAGCGCCTTTTCTGGCACGCACCGCCGATGTTGGCCCCGCCCGCCTTCCCGCGCTAAGCAAATCAGCCAATTCCAATCTGAACTGCCGCAGCAGAAATGCCTGCGATGCAGACCACCTATTCGCGCAAGGAGGACAAAGGCTATGGGGTCGCAAAAGAGTGTCGAGGAAAGCGTAATGCATCTGGGTGGAGACAGCCAGGTGCAAGCGAAACAACAACCGTTGGTAAGCGATGAACGTATTGGGGAGGCGGAGGACCGCGCAGAAACCGTTGCGAAGCTCGAAATGATGTACCCCGGCACTGGCGATTGGGAAAAATCTGAGCTTGTGAAGTTGGATGAGACGGAACAAGAACCCCGGTCCAAACCAAAGGGTTGCCAGAAGGCTGACAGATGGGTAGCTCGGGGATTTCAGGATGCAATGAGAGGGTCCCAAGGAAAACCTCCTTGGATTATCGAGGACTTGTTACTCGCCGAAAGCGCGACTCTGGTTTCTGCTCAGCCTCATGCAATGAAATCGTTGTCGTGGCTGAGTGCTTGCCTCGAAGCTGTCACCAAGAAAAGGGTCTGGGGCCATTTCGCTGCACCGAATGTGGACAGTGTCCTGTTTCTTGAAACCGAGGACCCGGCATGGATGGTTGAAGCCAGAGTTCGCGGACTGGGTAAAGGGCTGGGAATCAGCGAGAGAGATGAGGTCCCCGGCTTTCATTATGCGTGCGTAGGGCCGTTCGACTTTCTGGCCACGAAAGATCGAATCAAGGACTTGGTGCAGAAGCACGCACCGAAGTTTATTGTTCTGAGCACTCTTCAAAACCTTCTGAACGGGCGTGATTACAACCGTCAAAACGACATGCAGCCAATCATGGCCGGAATGATTGACCTCGCTCAGGAAGCACCGCTGGTTTTAGTAACGCACTCGCCTTGGGATAAGCGACAAAAGCGTGCCGCTGGCTCAGTCACCCAAACTGCAAATTTCCTGACCGCATTACACTATGAGAAGCGGATTGCTCGGAAAACGGGCGACACGTTCGTTCATGTCTCGGTCGACAGCAAAGGTGGGGCACTAGAAACCGACTTCAGTCTCAAGCTAGAGATCGCAGGCAGTCCTCGCGACCCCGGAAGTGTCAGAGATGTGGCGTACATTGGCAAAGGCTGGCCGAAGGGGACGGGGAAGGAAGCGATTCTCGCAGAACTGGAAGAAGACCCTGATGCCAGTGCTTCCGAGATAGCGGATCGAACCGGAATGACTCCGCGATACGCTCAGCAGATCATAAAGCAGCTGGCCGACGAGAACAAGAAAGGTAGACGAAAGTAAGTTCGCAGGCAATTCGGGGGCGGGCGAACGGTCGTTCGCTCCTTTGTTCGCATGAGTTCGAGTTGGGGTGGCGGATATCGATCAATACTGGGCTTTGTCGTTCGCTGCTGTTCGCAGGAATGTTCGCCAGTTGCCGTATGAAAGCGAACGAACTCTGTGGCGTATATAGTACGCCACGGTTCTTTAATGAGGGCGCGTCTGAGTCTCGAAAGGGTGGGGCCGACACCTGGTTGCGAAGGCCCCCTCAGAGTTTCCCGCTTCTTCACTAGATAGAGGGAGTTAGCGGGATTTGGTGGCGTCTCTGGCTACCCCGCTCGACCTTCGCAATTGACCAAATCTCCGGGGCGAAATGTCGTTCAAAACCTTTCAGCGACGGGAGCTTAGCAGCTTTGAAGCACGAAAAGTGAAAACATTCGGTTTTCGTTACAGATAAGAAAATTAATGCCTTGCCATTTTTTTTGCTCTAAGAGGTTAGCGACGGGGACGCCAGCAGTCGGATCCGACACCTTCGGAACTGTCTGTTGCGACCCATGCGAGAAAGGCCTTCGAGCTTGTGGTTGTTTCCCGAGCTTGCCTTCCACTTCAGCCTAAAAGGGGGTTCGGAACATCTTCAATTCGGACAAGGTAGGAACGGAACTAGCCGGATTCTCTCAACGCCATCAGACGGCCAACAAAGGGGGAACGAAGCACGACTAGCAGCGAGCATCACAAACACCCCGACGATTAGCGCCAGCAGGACCAAGATCGAGAGGGGGTAACGACGATCATATGTAGGTCTGTCAGCATTGACCGAGAAGAAACGTGGAATGAATAGCATGAAGTGTATCGGCAAGAGGACAGCATAAATTGTCGTTGCAAGGAAGACGTAAGCTGAGGGGGAAACCAGCAACATCCACGTCCAGTGCCGAGACACTATCGTAATGTTCTCGTATGCGGCCTTTGCGTTAGAGAAGACGACGTACCAAGAGGCGAGCGCAAAGAGGGGGATGTACCACAGCAGGTTCCATCGCATCCCTCGCCCACCCGAATCGCTTGATCCGTCAGAATGATCAGGGACAATGATGTTCATGGAAGTTTCCATTCGAGCCTTCCCGCTGGCCACGATAGAGCCTGAATTGTAGCCCGGCATGATTGTTGCGTAAACACGATTTGTAGTTGATCTCCGACACGCGATGATGCCCGGTTATGCCCGCCGACCTGCTGATTCGCCTAGGAGACCGGATTCGCAAACTCCGGAAGAAGCACGGCTGGACTCAGGTCGTATTTGCGGAGCGGGTGGGGATTGACCGAAGTTTCCTAGCGGATGTGGAGAGGGGGAAGCGGAACGTGTCAATTCTCAATTTGGACTTGATTTCAAAGGGTCTCAAAATTTCACTTTCGCGGTTGGTCTCGCGCTTGTGAAGTTGCTCGCCTATTGACTGTTTTCCAATCGTTTTCAGCTATAGTCTTGCCATCCGGCCAGTCGGAATCGCAATGGATAAATGGGTGTTTAGCTTGTGTAACTGTCGGCCCCATCACGCTGAGACACTGGTGCCATACGCCGTTAATGCGACCTAGGTGTATAACCTCATCCCAGTATCCATTCGGTGCAGAAAAAGCAATGCTCAATCTCTTTGTGTCACTTTGCGTCATTGGGTATATTCCGAGCACATCAACCTCACCCGTGGGTGCCTCAGGGGACTGCGGTCGCAAGTAGGGTATTTTGTATTCGGAATCAGCGGAGTTAATTGCCTGTATCCAGTCCCCGTTGGGATTCCTGTTGTATGCCTGCATGGCTGCCAATCTTCGCTCATCGTCCATCAATGTCGCGCGCGTATCGCGCAGCGGGTATTTGCCGTGGCTATTCACTGAAACGAGGAAATATGGCTTCCCTTTGGGTGCCAGGAAATTCTGCCAGTGCAGCTCGAAAGCCTGAGCTGGCTCGGCAGTGAACGTGATGAAAGCGAAGCTGTCTCCGCCAGTCTGCATATTTTGGAGATCGTCCTGCACGAATGCCAGTTGCTTCTGTAATTCTTCTGTCCTCACCCGCGTCTGTAGGTCACTTACTTTCTGGGAAACTTTGCCCAAGGCATCAACAAACTGCTCTGTATTGATCTTCTGGTTTTCATTGGCTGAATCGACTGCTTGCTTCAGCGCAGCGATTCGCCTTTGGTCATCATCGTGTTGCTTGGAGGCCTTTCGGCCGGAGTAGTAGTTGTTAAGTGCTCCTCCGATACCGACGAGGACTATCAAGCTCAAAACGACAACTCTACGCCACGTTGTTTGATGTGCACCCCAGTCCTTTGCAAGCTGCAAGGCAGCGAGAAAGGCGGCTGCGATTGGCAACATGTAGTTCAGCATCTAATTCCTCAAGAACCAGAAAAGGATTACGACTTCACAATCTCAGCGCCGAGTTTGGCAAGCAAGTCTAAAAAGAATTCCCGCGTTGCCGGAAGCGCCTTGGCAAGGCCAATCTCGAACAACCTCTTTTTCGCGGGAGCGGTGGTTGATTGGGGATCGGACATCACGTCCTTCAACAAATCCCAATTCTTATTTTTGTCGTCGATGGATAGTTTGTCATCGTGGTAGAGCAATTCCCGTGCTGTAGCCAACCTGTCTTCCATCCACGGGTAAGGATGCCCACACTTGTGGCAATAGTTCGGCGGTCGATACTTTACCCGCGCCACCATTACCCGCTCACCCCGAATAGCCATGCCACACTTTGAACAAGCGTCTAGGCACACGTTGCCACATTTCGGGCAGTGTTCCCCGGATTGCAGAGGGTTCAGACCATCATTTGAGCGTAGAACGTGACCTTTCGTGCATATTTGAGCGGGATAAAACGTCCCCTCATCGTTTGTTCCCATCTGATAGATTTCGGATACATTTCTCTGCTTCTGCAACTCCGCTTCCACGAGCTCGATGATCGAAGCAGACCGACTGTCGGTGACTACTATCTCGCCGGAGAACAGTTCATCGTGGCTGTGGGTGCGGACGTGAAGCTGCCCGATCCAATCAAGTGGTGATCCTGTCGCGTGCTCAGGTGCGATAACACGGAATTCTTGACCACCCGCAGCGTAGACCCGTGCCACGATCTGCACAGAACCGTCCCTTGAGCCTCGCAGTATTGGATTTCCAACTACGATTTTGAGCGCCATAAGCCAACAAAGTGTATCAATTCATTCCCTTCTCTTGTCTCTCCCAACCGCAATGTCCGCACAAGCTGAAATAGGGGTCGGGCATCAAGTCCGGATCGAACTCAACCTCCACGGAATACGATCCACACTCCGGGCACTGCTCTGGAGTGCCACTCTCGTAGCGGATCATCGCGGTGCCGAAAATGTCCAAAACATTATGCGTAGCGTCGATCACAAAGATTGCATCAATACGTTTTGCTCCGCTTGTGTGCGTTAGCCAGTTTGCCAAATCCCAAGTTGACTTCGCAGTTGCCTTTAGATGCCCACGGATTGCATCATTGTGCTGTCCTCTTGCTACCGCATTCGCGATTAGCGACGACCAGTTCACTACGTCGCTCCGCTTAGGAGCTGCTTCCCCGTGATTCACCATCTTCGGCTTTCCCAATGCACGAATCATCTGAATCAACGTCTCGCGGCATCTCATTCCAACGGCTTGGAAGTCTTCTGCCTCTTCTGCCGAATCTAGTGCGTCGGCAGCCTGTTCCCATCTGCGCCACATCGCCATGAAACGAGACTCGTGCGCTTTGTTGGGTGCTCCACGTGAAGAGTGCATCATTCGCGTAGTTACACCGATGTGAAAAGACAGGGTGTAATCCAGGCTTGGGAACAGATCGTGCGAGTATAGGTTTGTCGGGTCGGTGACAACCCAATAACGATCATTGTTCGTGTGAACGTCCCAACATTCGTAATCATGTCCCAGCACGTGTTCAGTCTTGATTTTCTCGGTGTGAAGCACCTTTTCACGTGCCTGCACCTCCACGTAGTTAGCGATGGCTTTCTTGCTCCGTGGATTCACCATCACGAGCGTGCTGAGTACGTGTCTTGGAAGTGCAGGTGGGATCGTGCATTCCTCTTTGAATTTGCGCTTCTTTTTCTGCCTGACGCCACGCTGAAGGGCGAAGCCGTCTTTAATGTTGGTTAAATCGGTTGCCATCCTGCCAACTCCCACACCTTATTTTACACAAGGGCGAAATGAAGGCGAAAAAGTAAAATGCAGGGTAATTCCGATTTCCACAGTCTAATAGCCGTGTTACATGACGCAATGAGGCTATTATTGCCACACTTAAGGGCCATCGTTAAAGTCTTGGCGTGGTATTATTTGCGGCATTGTGCCGCGCCTCATTTCTTTAGCCGCCTATGCCGTGAAGGTTTGGAACCCGAATGATCGGGATTATGAGCACTTATCTGATTTCGATGGCGAAGGCGCTGACGCGTTTAACTTCATGCACGACGTGCTCTCTGGAATTAAGACTCAGACACTAGATCAAGAGGAGTTGCAACAAGCTTTTTCAGTTCCGAAATTAGAAAAAAAGGACCGAACGCTCTGGGGGACGGTAGAAACGGGACAGTATGGTTACGAGAGTGATTTTATTAACGTCAAAACAGGGAAGAGCGTTTTTAAGCGAAAAAAAGAGGATGCAGAAATGCTGCCGTTCTATTTCTATTTTGAAATTCCGGAAGGAGTTGAGGACGGGATATTGATCTTGCAGAGGACTTCGAACTTTGGGATCAGGAAAGTCCTACACTGGGTCCTCAACATTGCATTCGAGGAAAGGCATCCGGAATACAAGCTAAGATTCCGACCGCTTGTGGCAGAGACCGAAGTGGATAGATTCATAAAAGGAAAAATCCAAAACATTCACTTCATCAAGAAGAGTATTCCCGCCGATTTAGCCGACGCTTACGACAAGGGCCACTCAGAAGTTCGCGGTACTGTTGAGCTAGTGATGCGCGCCAGCAAGAAAAGCGTCCTCCCTATGAATGGGCTTCTTTCCAAGATTTTTAAGAAAAGAGATGGAAACGTCGGTGGAGTTTTCGTGCTGAATGACGAGGGCTTCGCATACGATAACGTGAAAGCGGAAGTGAAGATTGGCCGGGCGACCCGTACCATAAATGCTGCTCATCCCGGACGGATAAGGTCGTACTTCGATGTGACCGATGCTGTGGAACTCGGTTCGAATGGACATCCGCGATACAATTCTATTCAGGGGCAAGCCGAGAAATTAGCCGCACAACTCCGGGCCTTGCTTTACGGAGCAGCATGAAAATCGACGTTACGCAGATCATTGGCGCGCAGATTCGGACAATGAAGGACAATTCTACGCAGAAGTACAGCGTGGGCGACTTGAGTCTATTTTTCGGGCTTCCCGTTGTGCTGGGAGTAGCAGGTGCGTACTTTGGATGGAAATTTAACGCCGATGTTCTGAATGCACTTCTAGCCGCGTTCGCCATTTTTGCGGGTCTGCTGCTAAACCTCTTGATTTTGGTCTATACATTTTCTTCCCAGACTGAGCATCCGGCAGCGCTGACTAAAACCAGAATGGCGCTAGTTAAAGAACTGCACGACAACATTGCGTATTCGATCTTGGTGTCAATCATCATTGTTGTCGTTACGATGGTGACAGTTGGCTATCTTAAGATGCATGAAAGACCACCAGAGGCGGCATTCACAGGGCGATGGGTCACAGCCAGCGTCATCTTCCTAACGATGAATTTTGTCCTCACGCTCTTGATGATTCTGAAGCGCATATACATTATGCTGAATCAGACCATCGACAAGCCGTTCATAAAGAGAGCCGGAGCTGCCTGATTCAACCGATCAGTACGCCGATAGGCCATACATAGCAAATAAAGGTTGTGCCGCCGAGTGTCTCTAACTACTAACCACACTTTTCAACGTCGGCACTCGATTCTTGGGTTCGACAAAATTTCCAAAGTTTTCTCCCGCGAGGGTCCCATCCCATAAATTTCGGCCACCCGTCGAGACGGAAGCCAAAAGTCCGGGGGAATAAATTCTAGCTTTCCCCTTCCCATCCAATCCCGACTGGCACTCATCCGAGCAAGGTTAGCCTTTGATGGACTGCCTGCAAGTCTTCCGTCATTAGGTTTGCATATCGCCGGGTCATCTCAAGCGACGAATGACCGAGCACTTTCTGCAAGTGAAATACTGACCCTCCACGACGAAGGTAGTTCAGCGAAAAAGTGTGGCGGAATGCGTGCAATGTCCTCGCCGGAGGTGTGAACCCCAGTCGCTTACACAATCGCTTCACGTCACGCGCCATGATGTGCCGATCCAATCTGCATCCCTGCTTTGTGCTGAGCACCAGCAGATGGGGTTGCATCTCGCGTGTATAGCGAAAGAGAGCTTTGCGAAGCTCGAACGAGAACGGCACCTTTCGTTCCTTTTGCCCTTTTCCTTGGAGCGTCATCAGCAGGTTTTCCAGATCGCAGTCCGCGACGTGAAGGCCCAGCGCTTCGCTGATTCTGCATCCGGTGTCCAGCAACGTTAGCACCAGCAAGTGCAGACGCCGTTGGTAGTGCCCCTGCGGCTTGAACGCTATCAGTCGCTTGATTTGGTCAGCAGTGAAAGTGGGCAGGATCAATTGAGGTTCTTTGAGCTTGGGGACCCTGAGGGCCGAACCAGACCACTTCAGATAGGCATTGACGGCGCGAATTCGGCAATTGCAACCTGAGGGCTTCAGTCCCTTCTCACGCATACGCATGACAAAGGATTTCAGGTCAGAATCGCTCGGCGACTCGATAACGAGCCATGCAAGGCTCTGGCGATACCATTCCACGGTTGCGGGGGTGACGTTGGTCAGGTACTGACGTTCTTTGATGAACTGCTCGAACTTGTTTTCCACGGCTCCTCCAAGACAGGTGGTCAATTTGGAAGAGCCAATCACGTAAGTGATTGATGGTCGGGGCGATAGGATTTGAACCTACGACCCCCTGCGCCCAAGGCAGGTGCGCTACCAGGCTGCGCTACGCCCCGACTCTTGCTAACGTTCAGATTATAAATGACGAAAGACCCGAGCTCCCGGGCGATCGAACTACGCCGCGGTTTCGCGCAAATCCCGCATCCTTGTGGCTTTTGCCCCGCACCCTCCCAAGTGGGGCTGTATAATTTTTGTCCAGTATGCAGAAGCCTCGCTATGCGTTGGTCGCATATCTGAGAAATCCGGCTGGAGAGTTCGTCGAGAGCCTTCGGCGGGAGCTGCATCCGGACCTTCCTCACCTGGCGGCCCATCTTTCCATTCTTCCTCCGCGTCCTTTGCAAGGTACCGAGAGCTCTGCGCTGCAGGTACTGGAGCGAATCTGCGGCGAAGAAGAGCCGTTCGAGGTGACTCTGGGAGCTGTCGAGACCTTTATTCCGGTAACCCCCACCGTATTCATCCGCGTCGAGGCCGCAGCCTCACGCATGAGCGAACTTCATCGCAAATTAAACACGGAAGTGCTGCAGTACCAGGAAGAATGGCCATACATTCCCCATCTGACCATCGTGAAGATGGGTGCCGAGCAGCCGGCACGAACTGCTTTTGAGATCGCGCGCGAGCGCTGGAGTCTCTATCAGGGAAGCCGGCGTATTCTGTTGGAAAACCTTACCTTTGTGCGGGAGGACGCTCAGAACTGCTGGATCGACCTGGCGCCGGTTCCTCTCGGCCGCCGCTTGGTTTCCCGTTAGCGCCTTTCAGTAACCGCTCCGATGTTACCTGCCTCAGTTACTCCCGCTCGATGCGCATGGCCCCAGGTACATCTCCCTCCCGTGCGTTGAAATGCGACCCCTGTGCCTGTAGTAAAGAAGTAGAGCAGTCGACCGGCGACCCCCCGCTAAAGGCACGACTGGCGCGGATTTTCGGCTGGCACAGGAGAAAACATGCAGATCGGGGTTTACGGTTCAGGGTATTTGGGAACGGTGATTTCGGCCTGCCTGGCCGATTTTGGAACTCCTGTTTCCTGTTGCCATCCTGACCGCTCCCGCATGGTCGAGATGGCCCAAGGCAACATTCCTTTCTTCGAGAAGAACCTGAAAGAGATCATCCGCCGCAACGTTCGCGCCGGACGCCTGGCCTACTCCACCGACATCGAATCCTTCGCCCGCAAGACGGGTGTGATTTTCCTGGCCGAAGACAAATCCGACAATCTCAACGACATCGTGATGCGCATTGTGCGGCTGGCTCCCAAGCCTCCGATCCTGACGATCGTGACGCCAGTGTCCGTAGGCACAGCCAGCGCAATCGAAAAGAGCCTGAAAGATCTGGGATTGCAGGCCACGATCGTCTCGCAGCCAATGTTCTTCACCGACGGTTGCGCCGTCGAAGATTTCAACTGGCCCGACCGGCTAATTCTGGGATCAACCTCGAATGAAGCGGTCCAGGTGCTGAAACAGATTTTTCACCCGCTGGTGATGCGCGGAGTTCCGGTGATTGTGACCAACCAGGCGACCGCCGAACTCGTGCGCGAGGCAGCCACGGCTTTCGTGGCGACCAAGATTTCTTTCATCAACGAGGTCGCGACTCTTTGTGAGCGCGTTGACGCCGATGCCGTGAACCTGGCTCTGGCTCTGGGTCTCGACAAGAAAATTGCTCCGCGTTGCCTGCAGCCCGGAGCCGGCATGGGCGGCGTCTTTGCCGAGTCCGACATGGATTCCCTGGTGCAACTCGCTCAGAACCATGGCGTGTCGTTGAAAGTTCTCGGAGCGGCGCGCGACGTGAACCATCTTCTCGCCGATCGCTTGGTCGACAAGATTGCTCATGCGCTGAATTCCGTCGAGAACAAGGAAGTCGGAATCCTTGGACTGGCCTTCAAACCGAACACAAATTCGGTTGCCGGATCGTCTTCCCTTCGTCTGGCCGAGTCGCTAGTTTCGAAGGGCGCCCACGTGCGCGCCTATGATCCGGTGGCGATCCCAGAGGCGAGAACGCGCCTCAATGAAACCGTACGCTATTGCGATTCGGCTTACGCCGCCGCTGAAGGCTCCGACGCGCTGGTCGTCGGTACCGGTTGGCCGGAATTTCGCGCGCTTGATTTCGATCGCATCAAGCATCTTCTGAAAAACCCTGTCATCGTCGACACGAAGAATCTGCTCGATTCCAGCCGTTTGCGCGCCTTAGGGTTTGAATACGTAGGCATCGGCCGAGCCTAATTCAGAAGTGAAAATACCCATGTGAGGACGGCCGCCTCGGCCGTCCAAGCCGGCGCGGAAGCGCGGCGCCAACTGCAACAAAGTCTCGCCTGTGGCAAAAGCTAAGTTTCCAGCGAGTCGTACGACTTCTCAAGCCATCAACCTGAACCTAGCCGCCTTTCAGGCGCAGCGAAGGATCTTGCAGGAATCTCTCCATCAAATCCCTCCCGCTCCCCTATCTCCCGCTGAACTTCCGTTGCTATAATCGACAGGTTGCGGTGGGAATAGCTCAACTGGCAGAGCACCGGACTGTGGCTCCGGCGGTTGCGGGTTCGATTCCCGTTTCCCACCCCAAGATTTTTACCCCATGGAATGAATTTTGTGGGGACAGCCGCCCTCGGCTGTCCGGTCGAGCGAAGCTCGACTTTCCGTTCACTCCGACATCGCGGCCCTGTAGCTCAATTGGATAGAGCATCAGTCTTCGGAACTGAGGGTTGGGGGTTCGAGCCCCTCCGGGGCCGCCATCGATCTTGGCGTATTTTCCGTCCGTGAGATCGGCCCAAAACCCTGTGGCCAAGCCCTATCCGCCTAGGATAAGATTCTCTAGCTTTTTCGTATGAAGCGAACTTTCCATTTCCGTACGTCGTCCTCGGAGCTGGGCCCTCTCGAAGAGCGCCTGCTCGAAGGGCTTTGGAAGTGCGGCAATGCGACGGTGCGCGACTTGACCGAGAAGTTTTGCCCCGATCTGGCGTACACAACCGTCATGACGACGCTCGATCGCCTCTTCAAAAAAGGCCTGCTTGCACGGGAAGCCGAAGGCCGTGCCTTCCGCTACACTCCCAGATTCACTCGCGAGGAACTCCACCGCGAAGCCGCCGGAGAGGCTTTTCGTCAGCTGCTCAAAGCCAGCCCCGCGTCATCGCTCCCGCTCTCGTATCTCGTCGAAGTGGTCACGGAACGCGATGTGCAGTTGCTGGATGAACTTCGCAAGGTGGTTGAAGCCAAGCGGCGCGAACTTCGCGCTGGGGGCAATTCGGACGTTTCTCACCCCCGATCTTCGGCCGAGGAGAAAGCCTGATGTATGCCCTGCGAGGCATCGCCATCTCTTTCTCCGTATTCGTGGTCGTGTACTGCGCTTTGTCGATGGCCGTACTGATGACCTGGCGCAGAGTTCGCCAGCGCATCCAAAGCCTCCGGGTGCGTCGCATTGCGGACCTGCTGTTCGCTTTGCGGATGTTTCCTCTGGTTACGGCCGCAGTGATCACCGCCGCTTTTACAGTGCCGTCATTCCTCTTGCTGGAGCCGCGTGCCATCGACGAGCCGGTTGGAGCCGTGCCGTTTGCGCTTGGCATCTGCGGCGCAGCCTGGGCTCTCTTCGGTGCCGGGAACGCCCTGATCGCGACGCATCGAGCTTCTCGCAGCGTCTCCGTTTGGACCGATGACGCCGAGCCCATGGCGTGCGTAGATGCCGTGCCGGTTTTGCGAATTCTGCGGTCGGTTCCTCCGATGACCGCAGCGGGCATCCTCCATCCGCGGGTGCTGGTTTCGGGAGTAGCGGAATTTCTTCTGAGCGGCCGGGAATTGCAGACCGCGTTGAATCATGAGATGGCGCACGTAGAACGTCGCGACAATCTCAGAAAGCTCTTGTTTCGCTTCGTGGCTTTCCCCGGCATGAGCGGACTCGAAGCGTCATGGTTCGAAGCCACCGAGATGGCCGCCGACGATGCAGCTGTCTCAAATCATAGCGAGGCCCTCGACCTGGCTGCGGCGTTGATCAAGCTTTCCCGCTTCGCCCCTGCCACTTCTCGCGCGGACCTCAGCGCCGCGCTCGTGCACAATCCCGCCTGGCTGATGAATGCCCGCGTAGAACGTCTCATTTCATGGAGCGATCGGCCGCAACTCCAACCCAAGGGCCTCTCAGTTCGAGCCGGGATCGCAGTCGCGGTAGGAGCCTTGACGGTATTCGGCGTGGTTTACAGCCAGCTCTTGTCGGAAGTCCACACAGCCACCGAATGGCTTATGCGGTAGGCCGTCAGTCTCTCGACTGATCCTCTTACAGCCTAGAAGTTAATCCGCACGCCCAGTTGCGCTGCAAACGGAATTCCTACCGTTGTCCCCGGACCGAAGAAATCTCCCAGCGCGCCCTCCGGTATCTCGAGCTGCTTGAGGCTGGTGATGGGCACGGTTTGCGAGCAATCCGCGACCGTGCAAACACTCGTGACATTGGTGATGCCGGTGACGGGATCGGGGATCATCTGGGATTGCGGCACCGGCAACTGAACTACATTCACGGCGAAGTTAGCGCCCGGATTGTTGCGGTTGAAGATATTGAAGAATTCGACAAACGGATAAATCTGCCAGCGCTCGTTGATTTTGAAAGGACGAGCGATGCGCAAATCTGATTGGATATAGGGCGTTCCGCGGAATTGGTCGAGGCTCGTGTAAGCGCCATTCACATAAATCCGGCCGGTGTTGTCCGCATTCGTGATCGTGATGGGTCGCGCGCTCTCGATCTGGTTAATCGTAGTCAATTCAAAACCGCCAGGGATGTGCAACGTACCGGCGAACACAAAGCGGTGACGGACATCCTCGCCGGATGGGCCATAGTCGCCGGGCCCGAAAGCATCCAGCGCCCCACTCGGTAGCTGGCAGACGCCATCCACATAATCGAAGAGTTCGCCGAGCAAGCATCCCCACGTTTGTGCCTTCGACAGCGTATAGTTCGCGACCAAATCGAAGCGATGCATATTGCCCTGCAGGTGCAGCATCAGCCCGTTGTAGCTCGAACGGTTATCCGACGAAAACGCATTCACGTTCGGCACTACGTTGGTCTGATCCGTCGCATAGTTCGGATCCGTGGCGGAAATGAGCGGCGTGAACAGGCTGGTGCCGCTTGTATACGGAAATGCGCGATAGCCGTGATTGCCTTGCTCGTGAACGTAATCGGCGCTCATCAGCCAACGCTCGTTGAAAGCGTGCTGGATGCCGCCGGTAGTGTGAATTGCGTAGGGCGTTTTGTAAGGGGAGCCGACTAGATTACCGGTGACCGTGTTAGCAGGAGTTGGAACCGGCGCTAGAGGCCCAAGACCACCCTCCAGGCAGCCCGAGCCGAGGAGCGAATAGGTGCCAGGACCTCCAGCCAGGCTGCACGTTCCGGTAGTGAAGTTCGAGTTGTTGACGCCCTGAAAAGCAGTCGCCCAGCCATTCTGCGCCAGATCGTCGTAGTAGATACCCAAACCCGCGCGAATCACCGTCTTCCCGCTGTTGTCAGGAGAGTACGCAATTCCGAGCCGAGGCGCGATCTGTTTGCGGTAATCCTGAGGAAGACTCGGTACAGTCGGAATCTGGAGCGCTCGCAGCGTTACGTAGGCAGGATTATCGGCTTCGTTTCGTCCCGACCCGGTGAACAATCCCCAGGTTGTCTGATATCGCACTCCATAGTTGACCGTGAGCCGGCGCGATACCCGCCAGGAGTCTTCGGCGTAAAGTCCAAGACGCTGGACGCTCTGCGAAAAGCTGCCATCGCCCGCGGGAGTATACGTGCAAGTTGAACCGTCGGAGGCTGTGAAGTTGACACATTGAGGATTGAAAGTTCCGAACACGCCCGGGTTCTGCACGTAATACTGCGGGTTGTTCACGTACTGAGCTAACGTCTCCGCAGTGCCAGCGAACGCACCGCTCAGCACCGGTTCGTGGATGAAGTCGACTCCGAACTTGAACGAGTGATCGTGCACCACATGGGTCAAATCGTAGCGGAACTGATATTTCTCCTGATTGCGCAGGTCCGGAAAGAGAGTAATGGGAGTCGCGAACTGGTTGTCTCCGAAAGTCTCGAAGCCGGAAATTGTCAGCGCGGTGGAACTGAAAGGGAATGCAAGTGCGAAGCCCAGGTCTGAGTTCCGCGTCTGCGTCAGGTGCAACAGGCTGGCATCCAGAACCAGGTTGCCAAGCCATGTCGGACTGAAGGTGTAAGTATTGCTGAGCGCCACATTCCAGTAATTGTTGTGCGTGGTCAGTCCTGTGGATGGCAATGTGCCCTGCTGCACCAGCGCGTTGTGCGTCAGATAACTGTCTTCCGATGTGCGCAGGAACCAATTCGATTTCGACGACTGCGCCCAGTCGAAACGCGTCGAGCCGATGTAGTCGCGAAACGGAATTGGAACGGTCGAGGGCACTGCGATCGAAGGCGCGCCGCTGATTAATCCCTCCGAGGCCAATTGATGCGAGCGCGTCAAATTGCGCCATGCTTGCCGGGCTATAAGCGATGCTCGCGTCCTCGTGCACGCCCTCGAATGAAGTAAAGAACCAAACCTTGTTTTTCACCAGCGGACCGCCAATGGTCGCAACATAATTTTGGCGCGAGAACGGTTGCTTCGCGTTGTGCTCGCAAACTCCGTCCGTGCACGTCTCCGCCGGATTTTCAATGGGAAAGCGCGCGTTCAGCGTGGCCGCACGCTCGTAGAACGCTCCACTCCCGTGCCAATCGTTGCCACCGCGTTTGGTCGTGATCACCACGGATCCAGCCGTAGTCCAGCCCGTATCGGCATCTTCGTTCGATGTCCGCACCGCAAATTCCTGGATGCCGTCAGGCGAGAAGTTTTGAAGAAAGCCGCCAATCCAGTCGTCAGAGTTGTCGGCGCCATCCACCGAGAGTTCATTGTTCAAGCCCGAGCTTCCACCCGTCGATACCGCAGTGATGCGCGCCTTCGTCGGATCGGAGGGTTCGACCGGCTCGGTTCCTGGCACGAGATAAGCAATATTGGCGAAGCTTCGTGCCGGCAACGGCAACGTCTCCAGGTCCTGAGTGCCAACGACACCGCCGCGCACCGCGCTCGACGTGTCGATCGTTGCAGTTGTAATCGAGGAAGAACTGCCCTGCACGGTGACGGTCTCGGTTCCCGTGCCAGGTTTCTAGAATGACCGTGACGTCGTGTACCACGGTCACTGCGATCGAAACATCAGCTTTCGCCGGCGCGAAGCCCGCAGCGTTGACCGTTATTCGATAAGCACCCGGCAGCAGGTCGTCGACCCGGAACTCTCCACGGTCTTCGCTGGTCGCCTCTCGGCGCAAGGACGAATCGATCGACTGCACCACGATCTTCGCCGAGGGAATGCGGGCGCCGGTCGTATCCTGCACCGTGCCGCGCACAGATCCCCGAGGATTCTGCGCCAGCACCGTTACTGCAAGTGCCAGGGTCGCGACCATTGTGAGAGCCGCTTTCTTGAACAAAACACTCCTCGCTTTCGAGATGCGAATCGCCGGGATGATCAATCTGGGAAGGGTCGACTCTGGGGGTCGACAAGAACCGAGCGTAGCTTGCAGCAGCAAGCTACTACCAGCGCTCGTACAGTTGCGGCAGCTATGACGCCCGGGAGGCGTCAGTTGCGAACGACAGAGGAAGAGTCGTCAAGAAATTTGGACGTGAGTTAACGCACTAACTTAATCCGACCACCGCTGCGGAGTGCGATCCCAGCGATGTTTCTTCAACTCTGAGAGTAGGTTCTTGTCTAAAGGCCCGGCGTCGCTGGCGGCAATGTTCTGCCGCACATGCTCAGGTTTGCGCATTCCGGCAATCGTGGTGCTGACCGCTGGATGCGACAGAATGAATCGCAGAGCCATCTCCGGCAGCGTCATTCCCGCTGGAACAATTTCCCTCAGCTTGTCCACGCGCCGGATGGTCTTTGGCAAATTCTCCGGACCGAAATAGCCCGCACGCCAGTCATCTTTCGGGAAGCGCGTTTCCAGCGTCATCTTTCCGCCCAAACTGCCTTCGTCGAGCGGCACGCGCGCAATCACGCCAACATTCAATTCCTGGCATGCGGGAAAGAGTTCATCTTCCGGCGCCTGATCGAAAATGTTGTAGATCACCTGCACCACGTCGACCAGTCCCGTATGCAAGGCCTTGATTCCGTTCTCTGGCTCCCAACGGTTGATGCTCAAGCCAAAAGCTCGAATCCACTGATCGTGCTTCAGCTTCTCGACCGTCTCGCGAAACTCGGGCTCATCGACCCAGGCATCGGACCACACATGGAATTGCAACAGGTCGATCGTATCCACCTGCAATTGTTTGCGAATCATGTCCGCATATTTGAAAACATGTTGCGCCGAGAAAACATCGCTGTACTTATAGGTCGCGAGCGCGGGCCAGCGCAGGTTCCCGGGAGGAATCTTCGACGCCGCGTAGAGCCGCATCCCCGCGTTGCTCTGCATAATCTTGCCGAGCAGTCCGTCGCTTTTCCCCTCGCCGTACGCCCACGCCGTGTCGAAAAAATTGCAGCCCAGATCGATCGCCAATTGCATCGCCGCCAGCGATTCCCGGTCTTCGGAGCCGCTCCAACCGCTCATCCCCCAGAGTCCATGAGCAATGTCGCTGACTTCGAATCCCGTGCGGCCAAGTTTGCGGTATTTCATGATGATTTCCTCGATGAACGCAACCGAAAGAATTAGGACCGACCAGCATATATCGAAGCGTCGAATTCCGCCGAGCCATCGCCTCAAAACGGCCTGAATTGCGTTCGCCAGAAGACATTCCCGAGACGCCAGCTCCTTGCTGTTTTTTTGATAGCTGTCATTAAAATTTTCGGGGATGAAGCCCGAGCTTTGGGGTGTTTAATAAACCTAGATCATAAAGATGGAAGGAGTCTCCCATGAAATCTGAATATCCTTTTAACCCCAATCCGGGAAAGAAAGACGAGTTCATTGCTCCTCTGACGCCTCTGCAGCCTTCCCGCTTCATCGACGAGAAGATTTCCGATGAGTCGGGCACGGAAACGCAAGCCGACAGCGCGATGGCGCCGGCGGGTCTCAAGAATCCCTTCTGGAATTAACCTCCGCGGAGCCGGTCTTCATCAAGGCCGGCTCTGTTATTCCCTACAACTCACGATTTATCGAAGAATCGGCAGGCATAAACACGGCCGAAGTGCGAACTCCAGCCCAGACATTTCTTCCAAAGCAGGATGCAGCAGCGAATCCCGGCAGGGCTCCAGCGTGATCACAAACGGCAGCGAAGCCTTGTCGAAACCGGGCTTCTGCAGCAGGGAATCGATGTTCAGCTTGTGCGAGGCCAGGATTTGCGCCAGCCGCGCCACAATTCCCGGCTGATCGCGCACAAAGAATCGCAGATACCACGGGGTCTCAAAATCACAACTGATCTTCGGCGTCGAGACGTTGCTCGCAATCTCTTTCTTGCCTCCTGTGAGGTTCTGAGCCACGAACATGACGTCCGACACGACAGCAACTGCCGTCGGATCGCCACCTGCGCCGGCGCCCAGGAACGCCATGTCCCCGCCGTACTTGCCGGACGTCAATACAAGATTGAGATTTCTCTGCACGCGGCCAAACGGGGAATCCGCGGCAACCAGGCACGGACCCACTTCCGCAAGAAGGTTTTCGCCCTTCAGGTCGGCTCTTGAAATCTGGCGGATCGTGCAGCCCAACTGCGCGGCGTAATCAAAATCCACCGCATCCACCGGCCGGATCGTTCGCGCCCTCACCGATTCGGGAGTCACTCGAGAATGCAGTCCCGCCAGCGCCAGAATCGCGAGCTTAGCCCGGGCATCGCCGCCGTCGAGATCCTCCGATGCGTCGGCCTCGGCGTATCCTTTGGCCTGCGCCTCTTCCAGCGCTTCGCTGAAGGGAATTCTCGCGTTCTCAATCCGGCTCAGAATGTAATTGCAGGTTCCATTCAGAATCCCCGCAATGCCGTGCAGCCGGTCTCCGCATAATCCGGTGCGCAACGCGGGAAGCACAGGAACTCCGCCGGCCACCGATGCGCCAAATTCGAGCTGGGCTCCCTTGCGGGCGGCAAGCTCCAGCAGGTCCGGCCCGTAGCCGCGCTATCAACTGCTTGTTGGCGGTGACGACCGACTTTCCCGACTCGAGCGCGGTTCGCACAATCTGTTCCGCTGGCGTCAGACCGCCAATCAGTTCAATCACGATTTCCGCGTCCGACTTCAGCACGGCCTGAACATCGTCGGTCCATATGACGCTGCTCGGAACCCACACCTGTCTTCTTCGTTCGACGTTGCGATTGCAGATATGCGTGAGGCGTAGCGACGGGTCGGCGCTTTCGCACAGGATCTTCGCCACTGCTCGCCCGACGGTTCCGAAGCCAATTAGTGCAACGCGATGGCCGGAGGGTCGCGGCAGCGCCGTTACGGCCTTTTTCGCTGCGGGTTTCACAGTGCGCTTCGCCAAATGCAGTCTCTCGGGAAATGGAATTCCCTATCATACGTGCGATCTCCCGCTCTCGGAAACTGCAAAGCAGCGCCTCGGGGCGGCATCCCGGGCGGACTCAGCATCAAAGTTGGTAATATGGTGCCTGCCTGCTGCGAGCATTCACGGCGGGAGCATCGCGGACACGCTCTTTTACAAGCGCCTGTCGTTGACGAGCTATGGTTCGAGCGCTGCGGTCCGCAAGCATACCCGGCAGCGGGAGGAGAATGAATGATTCGAAAGTTCGCAACGGTTCCCGGATCCAGCATCGTGCTGCAAGCGATCTTGGCAACGATTCTGGCGGGAGTCGCAACCGTCCACGCCCAGCAAACCCCGGCTCAGCACCGCCAGCGTCGCCATCGCAGACTCAACCGCAAACGGACCAGCAACAGTCCAGCAGCAGCCAGGAAACGGAAGAAATCCCGGAGCATAAGCCCAAGCCCCGCGGCTATAACAATTGGACTTTCAACGTCGGAGGCGGCGCCAGTCTTACCAACGGAAACACCCTGCATTTTGTGCGTGGAGGCGGCGGCATCGCGGCCGCTGGAGTAACCCGCAACTACAGCAAGTATTTTGGATGGCGGCTCGACTTCCAGTTTGACAACTTGCCTTTGCGCGCTTCGGCGCTGCAGGCGGCGCAAGCACCTGGCGCCACGAACCACGCCTACACCTTCATGTTTAGCCCCATCATTAATATTCCTGTCACCAAGGACTGGGGCGGTTACATCGTCGGCGGGGCCGCGTTCTTGCATCGCTCCGGCAAACTGGATTCCTCAAGCGCGATTCCGGGGGTGGGCTGCAATTCTTTCTTCCTCTGGTGGGGACACTGCTTTAACAACAGCCTTCCCATCAACGGAAATTTCCTGCATTCCAGCGTGAATGAACTCGGCGAAAGCTTTGGCGGAGGTATCACCCGCAAGATCCGCCCGAACATGGACATCTACGCAGAGTTCCGTTATGTGCACGGCAGCAGGGCCAACATCACCACGGATTTCCGCCCAATCACGGTTGGCGTCCGCTGGTGACGTCGCAGTTTCATTCGCTGCGGGATCAACAGGAAGGGCTGGCTTGAATTCGAGCGGTTACTCGGGATTCGTCCGGTAGCTCCAGACATCCGTAGTAAGTTTCTGCAATTGAACGAACGACGCAGCGGGAACCGGCTGCTCAATCGCTGCGCTTGAGTT
The DNA here is from genome assembly GCA_963700225.1 of uncultured Acidobacteriota bacterium. Taxonomy (GTDB): domain Bacteria; phylum Acidobacteriota; class Terriglobia; order Terriglobales; family Acidobacteriaceae; genus Sulfotelmatobacter. The sequence goes on along the minus strand of CAVOWU010000002.1, from coordinate 202,137 downwards.
CGCTTCGCGCACGGCGGATTCCACAATGCCATGCGACGGGGCGAGCGAGCATGCGGGATCCGTCACCAGAGCATCGCCGGTCAACAGGAATGCCTGGCACCGGCATCCTCCGAAATCCTCGGCGCGGCGATCGCAACTCCGGCAGGGTTCCGGCATCCAGCCTTCTCCGCGGAAGCGCTGAAATGATAACGATTCCTGCCATATCCATTCCAGCGCCTTCTCGCGCACATTCTCAAACGACATTCCAGGCAAGACTTCCGCCGCATGGCACGGCAAGACTTTGCCGGAAGGATTGATCAACACCAACCGTCGTCCCCATCCTCCCATGCAAGCTTTCGGATACTTGGCGTAGTAGTCGGGAACTACCGAGTCGATGCGAATCTTTCCGGCAAGCCGCTTCTCCGCGTCGGCAATGATCGCAACCCCTTTCTCCAGTTGCTCGCGTGTCGGCATCAATGCAGCGCGATTAGCAAGAGCCCAACCGTAATACTGGGTGTGCGCGATCTCCACGCGCTCCGGATTCAACCCCTCGATGAACGCGATCATCTCCTCCAGATGATCGAGATTCTGGCGGTGAACCACGAGGTTTACGGTGAACGCAATCTTGTGCTTTCGAATCTCATGCGAAAGTTCGATCTTGTGGGCATGCGCTTTTGCGCCTGCGATCCAGTTTGCGGCGTCTTCCCGTGAATCCTGAAAGCTGATCTGAATATGATCGAGTCCCGCGTCGATGAGCGCCTTCAGTCGCTGTTCGTTGAGGCCAATTCCTGAGGTGATCAGGTTTGTGTAAAGTCCCGCAGCACGGGCAGCCGCGATCAGATCGGCGAGATCGGTCCGGGCCAGCGGTTCACCACCGGTGAAGTGAGCGTGCAGCATGCCGAGCTTTCCCGCTTGCTGGAAGACGCTGGTCCACTCCGAAGTCGAGAGCTCTGACTTCGTTCCCGCCAGTTGCATCGGATTCGAGCAGTAGACGCAATGCAGCGGGCAACGATGCGTCACTTCGGCGATGAGAGCGAGAGGATTGGAAACCATGAATCCGGATTGAGTGTCGAATGATTGCCAAATTGCACAATTGCCTAATTGCGCAATTACACAATTGCCAAATAGATGTTAGTAGTCCACGATCCGTTTGCGCTGCAGTTGTTCCAAAAACGCGCTGATGTCGGAGCGAATCTTTTCCGGCTCCGTCTTTCCGAACTCACTCTGCAATTCCGCGATGATCTCGCTAAACTTTCGCGTGCCATCGCAGCGCTCGAGGATTTGCCGTCCAGTCCCCTGCAGCTTGATGGCGCCTTCGGGGAAGAGGACCACGCGATCCTGCTCGGTGCCGCCCCATCGGCATCCCGAGGCCAGGCGCGGCTGGCTTTCGTCGGTCGGCGGTGGCATCAGTGGCCCTCGATTCGAAATGCGCCCGGCGGCGGCCATCCCGGCTGCACGTAGGCGAAATAGAGCGCGTCGAGTTGCGCCCACAGGATGTCGCATTTGTCGCGCAGAGCCTGAATCGCCAGTTCCTGCTGCGAGCGCGTATTCGCGTTCTCGTAGACGTAGCCGATGGCGAACTTCACGTCTTCCGGCGCCTGCGTCAGGCGCGCTTCAAAGTAATCCAAGCCTCCCGACAACCACGGGTAATGCTGGCGCAACCGGTCCATGCGCAGGGAGATCAGGTCGCGGGAGAATAACTCGGTCAGGGAGGAAGCGACTGCTTCGAGCAGCGTTCGGCTTCGCACAATGTTCAGATATTCATTGACCGCAAATCGTGTTGCCGGAAGAATTCCAGTTCCTTCTCTTACTTGATCCGCGTTTAGTCCAGTGGCCTCCGCCAGTTTCAGCCAGCGCTTGATTCCACCTTCGCTGTTGCCGTCGCCGTCGTGATCGATGACGCGCTTGCGCCATCCGCGGCGAAATGCGGGATCCGTCCCGCGAGACAAGATGATCGAATCCTTGATCGGAATCATGCTCTGGTAGTAATAGCGATTCAGCGCCCACGCCTGCAGTTGCCCGCGATTCAGACGGCCTTCGTGCATCAACAAGTGGAATGGATGCTGGTGGTGATAGCGCTCGTCGCCGACAGCGCGCAGCTTCGCGCGCAATCCCTCGAACGAGAGAAGGCTGGTATCCGGAATGCCTGCATCTACAGTTCGAACTGCCATCCATCCTCCGCGATCTCCCAGCCTGCGTCACGCACCTGGCGATATTCGGGACCAGCCTCGTTCAGCATGGGATTCGTGTTGTTGATGTGTATATAGATTCTACGTGGGCGCTTCAGTTGCGCCAATCGTTCGAGGCTTGACGAGACCGGAACGTGTCCCATCTGCTCGGCAGTCTGTCCCGATCCCTGAACGCGGATCAGTTCGTCGTCGCTCCAGAAAGTTCCGTCGAAGAGCAGCACGTCGGCGGATTCGGCTTCACGCAGCAGATCGTCGGAAATCTGCGGGACCGCTGGCATGTACGCGAGGCGTTTTCGCGATGGCGCTTCGACGATCAATCCCAGCGAGGCGTCGTCTGGTCTGAGTTCCGAGCGGCGAAGCGGCGAGACATACGCGGGAAAGTGCGTTCCCAGTGACAACGCGCGGCAGCGCAATCCGGAATCTTCGCCAGCAGGATCGAGCAGAGGGAAGGTCTTTCTCGGCTCGAAGTCGCTCCAGGTCAATTGACCGGGAACGCGCTGCAGCATGGCAAACATGGAATTGTCTTCGGAGAGAATCCGGCGGATCGCTTCGGTCGCGTACACGCGCAGCGGCTGCAATTCGCGGAGAAGAAGCAATCCGAGGACATGGTCGATGTCGGCGTTCAGCAGCACGCTTCCAGCGATGGGGGATTGGCGCAGGCCTTCGCGGGGATGAAGTTCAGCGTTCGATTCGATTTGCGCGCGCAGGTCGGGAGAAGCTCCAAGCAGAAACCAGGTATGCGAGTCGGCACTGACGGCGACTTGGGTCTGGGAGCGGGCCTTTCCGGGGAACTTTCCGGATCGGAGAGTGCGGCAGTTGGGGCAAGCACAATTCCATTGCGGAAACGCCCCTCCCGCGGCCGAGCCGAGAATCTTGACCTGCATGCAGGGAGTGTAGCAGCGGCCAGGCGCGATTTCCGTTTCCGGGAAAATTCTGTTCGCAGCCTACCCCCCTCCCCCCCGGGTCTATTGAAATCATCGACTTGGGGGAAAACTGGCGAAAAATCTATGGGGCACAATCACTTACGGGCAAAATCTTTGAAACAAAGAAGTTATGCGCCGTCTGGATGTCAAAGAACGAAGGACTAAGCAACAGGATGAATCGGCGGCGAAGTGAAGTCAAGAAAAGAGCGACGGAGAATCGGGCGGATTCCCGTTTTGGGAAGTGTAATCGGGGGTGAGGCCGCCGACTAAGCATAGGAGGATAGTGCGTCGCAGAGTTGAATCGAACTCAAAGCATTGCGGGCGAATGCGTCCGCGGCTCCAGAATGCGCTAATAGAACGAATGTCCGGTACGCGAGGGACCGGCGTATACTCGCGGCGTCCAGACATGCTGAAACGAATTCTTCGGGGCATCGTCAAGATGGTGGCCAGCTTGGCTGGCGTCGTCTTTTTGTTGGATAACAGAATCAGCGGGACGGGTGGGACCGTGCTGCTTGGTTCGATCATTGTGTTATTCCTCTGCCTATTTGTCTGGATAATCTTCCTCCGAGACGATGCTGATGAGGACGACACAGGTTACTGGCCGCCTCCGCCGGAGAAGTGAACCGGAGTGAGGACCAACTCTTTGCAGACGAGTGCGTCCGCGGCTACACGAGTGCGCTGAATTCCCACCTGTCCAAAATCGCGACAGGTGGGCAGCCTGTTTCGTGGTGGTCTCCGACCGTCTACGAAACCGAATCTGCTGGATGCGAAAAATGGGCGTGCCCGTTTACGGCCCAACATGGTACGTTTCGGTACTAAAATCCTCTTGAAAATCTCACGATGACAATCAGCAGACGGCAGTTCGTTACACGGATCGCGCAGGCTTGCGGATTTGGCGCTGCCTTCATGACTATGCATTCGCTTGGCCTTCTCGGCATGGTCGAGAGCGAGCCGGCGAAAGACTTTCCGCTGCCTGCGACGGCCGGCCGCGGGACGAAGGTGATCATTCTCGGCGCAGGAATTGCCGGGCTAGTCTCCGCCTATGAGATGCGGCGCGCGGGTTTTCACTGCACGGTGCTGGAAGCGCGGGATCGTCCCGGCGGCCGGAACTGGACGCTGCGCCGCGGATCGAAGCTGGCCCTTACCGACGGGACTACGCAGGAATGCACCTTCGACGAAGGGAACTATTTCAACTGTGGTCCGGCGCGCCTGCCCTCGATTCACAAAACGATGCTTGGCTATTGCAGCGAGCTGGGAGTCGAGCTGGAGGTTGAGGTAAACACCTCGCGCCGCACGCTGCTGCAGAACGACCAGGTATTCGACGGAAAACCGATCCGGCAGGGACAGGCGATCAACGACACGCGCGGCTATGTCGCCGAACTGCTGGCCAAGTGCGTGCAGCAGGGCGCGCTCGATCAGGTCTTCACGCCTGACGATCATGCCGTCGTCATGGATTTTCTCAAAACGTACGGCGATCTTGGAAAGGACTTCCAGTACACCGGCTCTTCGCGATCGGGCGACCGGCAGTTGCCCGGCGCGGCCGACCAGGTCGAGATTCGCAGCCAGCCACGTGAACCCGATGCAAGCGTTGCGCGCTGAGTAGGTCCTCAAACTTGAATCTGCTGGATGCGAAAAATGGGGGTGCCGGTTTCGTGCCAGACATGGTACGTTTCGATACGAAAAAACTCTTGAACCCCTCACGATGACAATCAGCAGACGGCAGTTCGTTACGCGGATCGCGCAGGCCGGCGGATTTGGTGCTGCCTTCATGACCATGCATTCGCTTGGCCTTCTCGGCATGGTCGAGAGCGAGCCGGCGAAAGATTTTCCGCTGCCTGCGACGGCCGGCCGCGGGACGAAGGTGATCATTCTCGGCGCGGGCATCGCCGGACTGGTCTCCGCCTATGAGATGCGGCGCGCGGGTTTTCACTGCACCGTGCTGGAAGCGCGGGAACGTCCCGGCGGACGAAACTGGACGCTGCGCCGAGGATCGAAGCTGGCCCTTACCGACGGGACTACGCAGGAATGCACCTTCGACGAAGGGAACTATTTCAACTGTGGTCCGGCGCGCCTGCCCTCGATTCACAAAACGATGCTTGGCTATTGCAGCGAGCTGGGAGTCGAGCTGGAGGTTGAGGTAAACACCTCGCGCCGCACGCTGCTGCAGAACGACCAGGTATTCGACGGAAAACCGATCCGGCAGGGACAGGCGATCAACGACACGCGCGGCTATGTCGCCGAACTGCTGGCCAAGTGCGTGCAGCAGGGCGCGCTCGATCAGGTCTTCACGCCTGACGATCATGCCGTCGTCATGGATTTTCTCAAAACGTACGGCGATCTTGGAAAGGACTTCCAGTACACCGGCTCTTCGCGATCGGGCGACCGGCAGTTGCCCGGCGCGGCCGACCAGGTCGAGATTCGCAGCCAGCCACTTTCCATGTCCGACCTGTTCAAGTCGAAGTTTTGCCGTTGGATGATGTTTGAAGAGATGCTCGACATGCAGGCCACGATGTTCCAGCCGGTGGGCGGCATGGACCGGATTCCGTACGCGTTCGCCGCTTCGCTCGGCAAGCTGGTTCGCTACCACTCGCCGGTGGCCGAGATTCGTAAGACTGCCGACGGCGTCCGGGTGATGTATCGCGATGGCGAAGCGGGCCCGATTCGTTCCGTGGAAGCGTCGTACTGCATTTGCACTTTGCCACTGACCATCCTCAAGACGATACCGAGTGACCTGTCTCCGTCTGTGAAATCCGCAATCGAGAAGATCACGTATGACTCTGCCTACAAAGTTGCATGGGAGTCGCGGCGATTCTGGGAGCAGGATGGAGACGAAATCTACGGCGGCATTTCATTTCTCTCGAACGGGCCGATCCCGCAGGTGTGGTACCCGAGTGCCAAGCTGATGTCGAAACGCGGAGTCATCATCTCCGGTTATGACATGGAAAATTGGGCTGAGTTCGGCAAGCTGCCGTCGTATGAAGCGAAAATTGCGGCTTCACGAGCGGCAGTCGAAAAACTGCATCCCGGCAAAAGCAAGGAACTCGAGAAGCCGATATACATGTCGTGGGGCAAAGTGCCGTATAACCTGGGATCGTGGGTGAGTCGCGGGCCCGGCTATCCTCCGCCAAACGAGGCTGAGTATTACAACGGAGCCTACCGCGAACTCATTGTTCCGGATGATCGCATCTATTTTGCCGGAGACCACTGCAGCCACATCATCGGCTGGCAGGAAGGCGCGGCCCTCGCGGCGCAGCGGGCGATCACAATGATCGTTAGCCGGGTCAATCAAACTTGAGGAAACGTTGCGCAAGATGGGACTGCGGTTACTGCCCGGAGTCGTGCCGGTGGCGGCGCAACTGGACGTCGAGCCCGAAGAACGGCCCGTACACATTGATGCCATAGTTCGAATACGCCGGCGCGGATAAATTTCCATTCGACAGGTGCATCCAGTTCAGGCCCGCGGAAAATGCATAGCGTGGACTGAAGTTATAGCGCGCGCCTGCGCCCATGTTGAGAGCGAAGGTGAAGTTCTGACCCTGCGCGTAATACACGCCCAGTGGCCCCTTCGCGTCGATCAGCCCGAGTCCTGCGCGCACGTCCCAGTACGGAGTGACTCGCCAGTTGCGTGGCACGAAATTGCGCCGCACGCCCATATCGTAGGAAAAGTAATGGGTCTCAGCGCCTCGGGGAATCGCGGTGGCCGACACCGTGAACGTGGCGTCCCAGTTGCCGCGAAGAATGATGGGACCTTTGATTGGGCCGAAATGCCATCGCAGCGAGGCATTCACGGGCACGAGCGTGTAGCGGAGCGGGTAGAGTTCGTAGGGATCGCCTTCGATGAAATCGAAGGGGAAAGGGACGTTGATGGGAAGCCATCCAACGTCGAGCGCAAATTCGAGCTTGTTCTCGTAGAAGATGGCCCGGTTGAAATCTGGTTTTGCGGCAGCGCGCAATTTCTTCCCCGGCGGCGCATTCGCTTGATCTTGTGCCGGCGCATTCGGCAAGGGCGCAGACGAGATCGGTCCGCAATCGGTACTGCCTGGGGAAGAGCAGTTCGTGGCATCGCCATAAGGTACGCAGGCATCGACATGTAGCGAATCAACTCCTGTGTCGGACGCCGAGCCGCACTGCCGGGCGCTGGCTTGAGGCGCGAGGCTGATGAGACCAGCCAAAATCAAGGAGGAGAAGAGGACAATGCCCTTAGGTTGCTGGTTGCGAAACGCAGGTGGAAAGTAGGCTTTTCCCTCCAGAGGCGGCATCATTCGCGTTTTCGTTCCCAAAGCGATCGGAATGGAATCTAACAGTCAGCCCAACAGAGTAGCGGAGATTTCATTATTGGTGGCACCGAAATTGTTCGAGTACCAGTGTTTCCATCGGAAATCGACATATTCGAAGCTGAACCCGCGTTTACCGTGGAAGTTGCGCTGAATAGCTCGTCATTCGGGCGGGGCGGTCACCACGATGTTCACGGTTCCGGCGATCGGAATTGCATCGTAGTCAGACACCGTCATGGTTTGGTCGCCGGGAGTCACCAGGGTCAGTCCGGTAAAGGTGTGAGAGCCCGCGTCCGCCGCGGTGAATACGTAGAGCGTCGGAAGATGGGCGTTTCCATCCGATGTGGTGAAGTGGATAGGGCCGTCGATGATGGTGTCCACTTTACCTTCATACATGGCCGTCACGGTCGCACTGAACGGGACGCCCGCGACCACGGTTGAAGGCGCTGCGATCTGAAGAACGGCGTGGGATCCGCCGCAACTGAGCGACGCCAGCCCCGCCACTGCGACGCTCAACATTGAAAGCAGTCGTGGGGCAGTTCCTTTGCTCAGTCGGGGCCGGGCTTGGTTGCTCGAAGAACTTCCATGCGAACGCAGGGAACCTGCAATTGCGTTGGACACTCTCTCTCCTCCCTACCTGCGGTTAGAACACGAGCGAAAGCTCGGAGTTGCAACGCCTGGTTCGGCCGATGCCCGATTCCGCCCATGATAAGCGGGTGGGAGGAAGAAATTCTCTCGGAGAGTTCGAGGCAGGGCAGTCGTCAATTGGAGCCATTTTGCGAAGCTCAATTTTTCGAGCAGAATTTGCTTGACATATTCCCATATAGGAATATATATTCCTGTTCATGGCAAGGGCGGCAACCACCTCCGATGCGTTTAATGCTGTGGCAGAGCCGCGAAGGCGCGAGATTCTGGACTACCTGGCTAACGGGGAGCGTCCGGTTGGAGAATTGGTCGTCCGGCTTGGTTTGGAGCAGCCTTCCGTGTCGAAGCATCTGAAGGTGCTCCACGACGTCGGCCTAGTCCGGGTGCGGCGTCAAGGGAGGCACATGTTGTATCGAACGAACGCGGAAGGAATTCGTCCGCTGCATGAGTGGACCAAGACGTTCGAGCGCTTGTGGTCGCATCAACTGCTGCGGATCAAGGAACGCGCGGAAGAGAAAGCGAAGGAAACCGAGAACGGGTGATCCGCGCGGAGCGAAGGCCTAGAAATTCTTGAAAGGCATGACCGGCACGGCTCAAGCCGCGCCCTGATACGAACAGGAGGAATCGATGAGCACCAGCACAGCTGTACCGGGAATTGAAAACTTCAACATCGTGATCACTCGCGAATTGCATATCAAGGCATCGCTGGAAACGACATTTGAGACCCTGCTCGAACAACTCGGTCCTGAAAACGAGACGCCGGAGCAGAAGATGCCGATGAAACTGGAAGCGTTTCCGGGCGGGAGATGGTTTCGCGATCTGGGGAATGGAGACGGCCACTTGTGGGGACATGTGCAGGCGATCAAGCGGCCGACGTTGCTTGAGATCGTCGGGCCGCTGTTCATGTCGTATGCCGTCGCCAATAACGTGCAGTATCGGCTCAGCGCGGAGCCGGGTGGGACGCTGCTCACGTTCCATCACAAGGCATTCGGCGTGATTCCTGACGATCACAAGCGGGGCATGAATGAAGGCTGGGGCCAGATGTTGAAACGGATCCAGTCGCACGCCGAAGCCGGAAAAAAATGAGAACGGGGAAGTGCAGTGAGGAGGAACTATGTGTCCGGCATGTTTAGCCAGTGCAGGCGTGGTGGTGGGCAGCGTGGTTTCAACCGGTGGGTTGACCGCGCTGGTCGCAAAAGTTCTTCGTAAGAAGAAGGGTGAGAAAAGCGAATCGAAGGAAAAGGAGTAACGGCGATGACGACAGCGACAATGGAAAAATCAGCGACGAAAGTAGCGACGCCAGCAGAGTGGATTGCCGCGCGCAAGCAGTTCCTGGCAAAAGAAAAAGAATTCACGCGGATGCGCGATGAACTGAGCCGACTGCGGCGCGAGCTGCCGTGGGAAAAAGTTGAGAAGAACTACGTCTTCGAAGGCGCGAACGGGAAAGAAACGCTAGCGGATCTGTTCGGACGCAGCGGCCAGCTTGCCATTTATCACTTCATGTTTGGTCCCGGATGGAAAGAAGGATGCCCGAGTTGCTCGTACCTCGCGGACTCATTCGACGGAGCGAGACTGCATCTAGCGCAGCGTGACACTGCATTCGCGGTTGTATCGCGAGCGACTTATCCCGAGATCGAAGCGTTCAAGAAAAGAATGGGATGGCAGTTCAAGTGGGTGTCGTCATTCGGAACGGATTTCAACTACGACTACCAGGTCACGGCCGGGAAAGAAGAAAACGGCAAGACGTATTACAACTACGAGATGACCGATTTTCCGTCCGAGGAGTGTCCGGGAGCGAGCATGTTCTCGAAGCGGGACGGCGAAGTCTTCCACACCTATTCAACGTACGCGCGCGGGCTCGACATCCTGGTTCCGACCTACAACTGGCTCGACATGACCGCGAAGGGCCGCGACGAAGATGCGTTGCCTTGGCCTATGGCTTGGGTCCGGCATCATGACCGGTATGGCGATCCGAAGGCGATGGACGCGATCACCCTGCTGGCGCAGCCGCTTAAGAGCTGTTGCGATGAAAAAAAATAGCTGAGTTGCAGATGGACGGTGCGGGGGCGAGAGCTCCCCGCTTCATTCTTAGAGAGAGAAAGAAATGGGAACCGCAACCGAACCGATGCTGGCTGAATTTCGTGAAGAGGCCGCGACCACCAGGAGAGTGCTCGAACGCGTTCCTGCACAGAAGCTGGCGTGGAAGCCCCATCCGAAATCGATGACGCTCGGGCAACTGGCCTGGCACATTGCGAAAGTGCCCGGGGACCTGGCCCGGATCACTCAGCCCGACAGCTTCGATGTAACGCAAGGCTCGTTTGTGCCGCCGCAACCGGAGAGTCTCGATGAGATTTTCGCCGCATTCGAAGAGAGCGTGCACGCTGCGGAAACGTACCTGCAGGAAATGACCGATGAAAAAGCGCGCGCCAATTGGCGCCTGATGCGACAGGAGCGCGAGCTAATGAGCCTTCCGCGAATTGTCTTTTTGAGAAGCGTCATGCTCAATCACTGGTATCACCATCGCGGACAGTTATCGGTCTACCTGCGCCTGCTGGACGTTCCTCTTCCCGTGATTTACGGTCCCAGCGCGGATGAAAGTCCGTTCGGTTGAGTGTGCAAAGGCTGGCGCAGCATGACGGAATTTGCAAGCTTTATGCGTCCGCTGTGCAGCGAAAGTGAAAGATTGTGCACCGTCCGAATAGGTGCGAGACGTTTCTTGTTGCGTTCGCGAGACGCGCAGGCCATACTGCAGTTGCCCGACTGGAACCGGGCCCAGCCTTCCTCCAAACGCCCTCCCCTAAAGTTCTCTTTTCCTCCTGAGTTTGTCCTTTAGCCGCGCACCAACTCAATTCCGCCAATGATCCGGTTGCGGCCTTCCCGCTTGGCCTCAAACATCCTCTCGTCGGCCAGGGCAAATAACGCCGCAGCGTCGTCGCCGTCTTCCGGAAAACAGGCGAGCCCGGCGCTGATGGTGACATGGACTTCTTCCTTCCGAGGCCCCAGCGCCATCGGAGTGCTGGCAATAAGCTCCCGCACCGATTCCAGTTTTTGATGTGCGGCTTCGGGATCAGTCTCGGGCAGGATGACGACGAATTCTTCGCCGCCGTATCTTCCCACCGTGTCACTCTGCCGGAAAGAATTCTGAAGGACAGCGCTGATCCTCCGCAAAACGAGGTCTCCAGACAAGTGGCCATGCGTGTCATTGAGCAGCTTGAAACGGTCGGCGTCGATCACGGCAATGGTCAGCACGTTTCCGTAGCGGCGGGCGCGGCTGAGTTCGACCGCAAAACGGTCATCCACGTACCCGCGATTGAACAGGCCGGTAAGGGGATCGCGGGTCGCCATCTGCAGAAGTTTCTGGCTGCGCGAAACCAGTGCCAGGCTGAGCACCGAAGCCGTCACCATAATGATCAGCCGCGAAACCTGGTTGCTCCAGCTGAACATGCCATAAGCGTAAGGCGCATAGATCGGACTGTTGAGATTCCAGTGCGTCGCCGCGAAAGCCACGATCGCCAGATATTCCCCGAACGCCAGCAAGCCGGCAGTAATGCAGATCCGCTTGTCATAGCGCAGGCTCGATGCGCCGATGGCGAGAAAGTAGCCCTCAAACACAACTTTGCTGTTCACCGCGGTGTGAGGCTCGTTGAGGAAAAGGAAGAGCGCGAGTGAAGCGCTCACCATGCTCACATCGAGGCTGCTGCTGGCGAAACCCAGCCACGAAGGATTGTATTCACGGTAGATCAGCAGGAAGACGACGAGCGAAAGAACAAATGTTCCGACTGTCAGGCTCAGGCCGACGATGGCCTCCTTCGGGTCGTCTGGAAAGAAAAATCCGTCGATCAGCGGGATGAGGAGCAGTACCGACGCCAAAGTCAAACGGACTCTGGCCACCAGCAATTCGCCGGCAATGGCGGCACTGGCCAGAACCGGGTCGGGTCGTGACCACAGAGAGGCGAACAGATTTCTGATTCGAAAATTCATACGGGGATTACAACCGTGGCTACCTGTTTTCAGCTACGAGGACACTGCGATCTATTGAGGCCCATACTTGCTTCGAGAAATATTGCAACAAGGATACGGGCACCTTCGACCGCAGGCAATGAGATAGAGAGGAATGCGTACCAAGAAAGCAAAGTCTCTTCCCGGAACGCGAAGGCCAGAGAACGATGGAGAGATGCTGCTTAGTTCACGTCGCGCATGGAGCAGGCGCCGGGGCCGCGCGGATCGCCGCACGATCCGCAAGCTCCAGACGGGGCCGCGGAAGCCGACGAGGAGGCCTTGGCCGAAACCGCAAACACCGATAGCTGCGGCTCGAGTTTCTTCGTGTGGCATTTTGGGCACTCGGCTTTTTCCTTGCCGTAAACGAGGGCTTCGAAGCTGTGATTGCATTCCTTGCAGATGTACTCGTAGATAGGCATGAAAGGCTCCAGTACCTATTAGAATCAATTTGTGGGGAGTTCGCAAATCTCAAATCCTGAACCTGAAGACTTCGCGCCGGATCACCAGCCGGGGCAAACGGTCTGGCGAGTAAAGACGCCGTTCCGGGCGCGGCGTTGGTTGGCGGGCGGCCATGTGCAGACGATTGCCAGTTTTCTCGCGCCGCGCAGAATTCATTTACCTCCGGCGGAAGAGCGGCTGGTCGAAGTTGCGCCCGGGATCAATATTCGGTGCTGGTGTTATTGGCAGCGCGAGAATCGTACGAACGCGCTGACGGTGATCGCGGTTCACGGCCTGGAAGGTTCGTCGGATTCGCAATACATGCTGGGAATCGCGCGGAACGGGCTGGCGGCAGGGATGAATGTCGTTCTCATGAACCAGCGCAACTGTGGCGGCATGGATCAGGCGGCGCCGACGCTCTACAACTCCAGCTTATCGGGCGATGTGGCCGCGGTCGCGCGAACCGTAGTGGAAGACGACGGTGTCTCCCGATTCGCGCTGATCGGATTCTCGATGGGCGGAAATCTCGTCCTCAAGCTCGCGGGCGAATGGGGCAGCGACGGGCCGCCGCAGTTTCGAGCCGTGGCTGCGGTCTGCCCTGCAATGGATCTGGCGGCCTCGGCTGACGCTCTGCACGAGCCGGCCAACCGCATTTACGAGTATTACTTCTTGATGCAACTATTCCGGCGGCTGCGGACCAAGGCTCGATACTTCCCCGATACGTTCGATGTGTCACGGCTGCGCGGGGTCTCCAGCCTGCGCTTGTTTGACGACCGCGTCACCGCGTATTACTGCGGGTTCACCGGAGCCGAAGATTACTACGCGCGAGCGGCAGCGGCGAATGTCGTCGACCGCATCGCCGTTCCGGCGCTGATCATTCACGCCGCCAACGATCCTTTTATACGGATGCAGCCGGAAACCAAGCAGCGCATCCGGGCCAATCCCCATATCACCTATATCGAGACCGAGGATGGTGGCCATTGCGCCTTCATGGGTGAGCCCGATGGCAACGGAGACGACGGCCGCTGGGCCGAGCGCGAAGTCGTCGATTTCGTGCGGCACTCTGGTTGATTGCTGGAAGAATTTGTGGCGCCGGCACTCTCGCTAGCCGGGGCCGATACCATTTCTCTACATGAGGCCTGCGGACAAGATTGTCCGCTCCACTCGCTTCGCACGCTCGAACATTCTCTTCATCCATTCGGTCGGGTGGGTGCGGAAGTAAGCCAGCGCCAGCATTGCCAGGCAAATGACCAGCAGCCCTGCGGAGGCGGCGCCGATCCCTTCGGCGTGCTTGGGGAGGATCGAGACGCGTCCGTAGACGAACTCGATGTGGACCCAATACACGAGCAAAGACGCCTGTCCCAATTGGATGAACGGGCTGAATCCCCACTGCGCGGCGCCCCACCGGCACCACGCATAAACGGCGGTCAGGATCACAAGCAGCATGCCCACGCGAATCAAGAAGAATTCCGGGCTCGTGTGCCAATAATCGTAAACGGGATAGAACTGGCGCGGTTGATGGTCGATCCAGCGCGACAGCTCGATCAGCACAAGGCCAACCAGACCGGCGGAGAAAAAGAAGCGAGCTTCGTGGGTGCGGGCCCACTGGCTTTGCAAGATGAATCCGATGGCGAGGCCCGCGAAGGCAAAGGCGGTCCACGGAAAAACCGGGAACAGTCCGGGCTGTGGAGTGCCCAGATTGTGTACGCCATTGATGTATGACTGCAGCGGCCACGGCAGCCAGTCGGCATGCCAGGTCGTCCAAAGCAGCGGGGTCAGGAGGGAGATCAACAGCGAAACGCCGGCCGCCGCGAGCACGATGGCAACCCGGAAACGGATCGGAGAGCCTAAGCCTTCAGGGTTTTCGCCGACGGAAGCCCCCGCGCCACACAGACTCAAAACCAGCCAGCACAACACCCCCATCAGCATCATGGAAAGCCCGATGGTATTCAGAATGTCAACCCTGAGCAGGTCGGTTTTCGGCGCCCATCCCCATGCAATGACGTATTCTTGCAGGCGAAAGAGCAGGCCGAAGGCGAAAATCTCGGCTCCGCGGCGGATGGTGCTGGCGGCGATCCGGGTCGCCGAAAGGCCCTTAAGTCGTAACTTTTCAGTTACTAGAGCAAACGAGATTCCGGCCAGAAACAGAAAGAGAGGCGCTGGGAACGTTCCGCCGAGCTGGGAGTACATAAAAAAATCGCCCCGGCGGGCCGATCCACCGAGCCAAGAGTCATAACAGTGGGTTTGAAACATCAGCACGCAGGCCAGTCCGCGCATCCAATCGATGTAAGACAGGCGGGGTTTGGCGAGGGTGGGCGAAGGCATGAGAGGCGTGGGCAGTATACGGCAGAAGGCCGAGATTGCCGTTTTTCGCCGGTCCGACGCTGATTTTACACGCTATTAACCCGGTTTCAGCCGCTGATTACGGTCGTCCCCGGTAAACTGCCGGTATAAGCGGTTGGTATTGTTACCTTTGTGTGATCCGTACAACCTTCGAGACAACAGTTTCGATCGAAGATGAGACAAGTCGTTATAAGCTAGAGAGAACCCAAATTGCACCATCCTCAGGGAGTGTTTATGTCCAAAAGTAGGGCCATTTTGTGCCTGTTGTCGAGCCTCGTTGTATGCGCCAGCCTTAGCTTTGCAGCCACCGCAGATCGAATCTCTGGCGGAATCACGGGCGGTCCGGCTGTGACGCTGCGGGGAAATATTCATCATCTGGCGCTGCCGCAGTTCGACCAGGGATCGGTGGATCCGGCGATGCAGCTGGGAACCATCACCC
Source organism: uncultured Acidobacteriota bacterium (assembly GCA_963700225.1). Taxonomy (GTDB): domain Bacteria; phylum Acidobacteriota; class Terriglobia; order Terriglobales; family Acidobacteriaceae; genus Sulfotelmatobacter. The sequence goes on along the minus strand of CAVOWU010000002.1, from coordinate 186,908 downwards.
TTGTGACCGTGCCCACTCCCGCGCAGCAGCAGGCATTGAAGCAGCTTCTGGCCCAGCAGCAGAACCGGAAATCGCCGCTGTATCACAAGTGGCTCACGCCCGAGCAGTACGCCGACCGCTTTGGGTTGAGTAAGAATGATATTCAGCAGCTCGCAGCCTGGCTCCAAGGCCAGGGATTCACGATGGTGCATGCTGCCCGCGGGCGGAATTGGGTCTCGTTTACAGGAACGGCAGCGCAGATCGAAAACGCTCTTGGAACCGAGATTCACCACTACAACGTAAAGGGCCAGATGCACTATGCCAATGCCACGGCGCCGAAAATTCCGCAGGCGCTGGCGGGGGTTGTGGCTGGATTCCGCGGCTTGAACGATTTTCGCCCGAGGCCGATGAACCAGAAGCGAACGCGGCCTTATTGGTACAGTTCGACGCAGGGTGACTTCATTGCTCCCGGCGATTTTGCCACCATTTACGACATTAACGCGCTCTACACGGGCGGCATCGATGGCACCGGCCAGAAGATCGCGGTCATGGGCCAGACTGACATTTATCTCGCCGACCTCAATGACTTCCGCGCGGGCTTTGGGCTCTCGTCCCTGACTTGCACAACGAATGCCACCACGGGCGTTATTACCGCTTGCAGCGACCCGCACTTTGAATATGTCCTGGACGGATCCGATCCCGGACTTTCGACGAATGGCGACATCCTTGAGTCCGATCTGGACCTGGAGTGGTCGGGCGCAGTAGCCAGCGGCGCTCAAATTATTTTCGTGAATTCCACGGATACCTTCACTTCCTTCTATTACGCAATCGACAATGACCTTGCGCCTGTCATCAGTTTGAGCTATGGCGCGTGCGAGTTTGACGATAATTTCATCCTGTCGGCCACTGGGTCGGGAGAACCTCTTTCGAACGAAGCCGAGCTTCAGAAAGCAAACGCGGAAGGCATCACATTCGTGAATTCCAGCGGAGATAGTGGAGCGGCGGAGTGTGACAGCGCTTCCACCGTGACAAACACCAACCTCGCTACGAATGGCCTGGCGGTCAGTTATCCGGCCAGCAGCCCGGAAGTAACGGGTGTCGGCGGAACCGGCGTCACCTTGGCAGCCTGGGATAGCTCAACGTACTGGGGAACAACGAATGGCACCAGTGGCGGATCGGCGCTCTCTTATATGCCCGAACAGGTCTGGAACGACGCTTTGGAAATTTCGCAGTACTGTGCCTCGAATTCTACGAATCTTTTCTGTACCCAGGGCGGCAGCACAAAGGTGACGGGCTGGGTTCCGATTACGAGCGAGGCGACGGCGCAAACCGATATCGGCCTATCTGCTGGCGGCGGTGGCTCCAGTAATTGCTCGACCCAGAATGCAAGCTTCTCAGCGTGTGTCTCAGGCTTTCCTCAGCCATCCTGGCAGACGGTGACAATTTCCGGACAGACGACGCGCATGTCTCCCGATATTTCCTTCCTGGCGTCGCCGAATTTTCCCGGCTACGTCATATGCACGCCGCAGTCGGAGCTGTCATCGAGCTCAACGAGCACGCAGAGCAGCTGCGTTTCTGGAATCTCGACCGCGGTAGACACTTATCTCTCAATCATCGGTGGCACGTCGGCTTCCGCCCCGGTGTTTGCGGGTATCGTCGCACTGATGAATCAGTACACCAGCAGCGCAGGTCAAGGGAACATCAATCCCACGCTCTACCAGCTTGCGGCGACAGCACCTAATGCATTTCATGACATCACCAGCGGGGACAATAACGCTTACTGCGAGGCGGGAACACCCACCGGTCAGTTGAGCTCGTTGTTGTGTCCGACCTCGGGCGTAATCGGGTACTCGGCCTCCACGGGATTCGATATGGCAAGCGGTTTGGGCTCGGTAGATGTAGATAACTTTGCCGTGGCTCTGGCCAGCCCTCCCGACTTTACCGCGAGCACTCCCACGACGACTCTGAGCGTGTTCGATGGACAGAGCGGGTCGGCGACGATCACCGTGGTTCCGATTAACAACTTCACCGGGTCGGTGAGCTTCAGCTGCTCCGGAGTATCCGGTGTCACATGCTCATTTAGTCCCAGCTCCGTTGCCCCGCCCGGAACGACCCAAACGACTGCAACGATTTCGGCGGCCAGCGGGGCCGGTTCCGGGACGCTTGTCATCACCGCGACGACCGGTGTGCTGAGCCAGGTAAGTCATCAGGCGGCATCGATTGCAACGACGACTTCCACGCCGTTCACTCTCGCTCCCACCGCTACCAGCTTCCAGGTGGCACAGGGATCGAATGTCAACGCGACCGTGACTCTCACGCTCACCAGCGGCTTCTCCGGAATGGTTGCCTTCACTTGCTCCGATCCGGCTTCGGCGTCGATCTGCACCGCGCCTCCGAACACGAACGTTTCAGGGAACGTCACATTCCAGATCACGACCACTGCTCCAACCTCTAAACTGCAGCGGCCAATGGATCGCGGCACGCGCATCTTTTACGCGGCGCTTCTACCCGGCCTGATGGGCATCGTCTTTGCGGGATCGCGCAAGCGTTCGCTGCGCGGCATGCGCCTGCTGGCCATGCTGATGCTGCTGGGCGTCTCGACCCTCTGGATGGCCTCTTGCGGCGGCAGCAATTCGGGCAACACCACCACCAACCCAGGTACGCCCACCGGCACATATACCATCAACGTGACCGGAGCGTCGGGCGGCGCAACCGCGACGAGCAGCTTCCAACTGGTCGTTCAGTAGGGCAGGCAGCTTTCTAAAATGTGAGCGCTCCCCAAACCGGGGAGCGCTTTTTTCTTGGATCTCTGTTCTCTGACGATTGACTCCCTCAGCGGAATGCAGCCGCGCTCAAAGTGCAACCGGTGCATTGACTGCGGTGCAGATCTTGAAGCCCGCGCTCGGCGTCGGCTTTCATTCGAACCGCTTCTGCCCGCGATCCGGTCTGATCGAGCAGACGCGAATAAGCCATTTCGGCCGTCAGATAGCGAGCGCTCTGCCGTCCAGCTGTGCGATCCAGGACCGCCAATCCCTTTTGCATATCAGCCAGTGCGCTTGGCAACTCTCCCGCTTCCGCCTTCGCGTTGCCCACCAGCACATAACCCCATCCAGTCGAAGGATGTTCCTCGCCATGCCGTTGTCTCCACAAATCCAGCGACTGCTGGTAGGCGGATGCCGCGCCCAAGGCGTCGCCCTCGAGCAGCGCCAGCCATCCTTGCATGGAGAAAATGGCTGCGCGGTCATCGTCATCCAGGCCGCTTGCTAGTTCGGCTTCTCTTCGAGCCCGCTGCAAATATTTCTTTCCTCGCCGCAGCGATTTCTCCTCGAACGCCACCCCGGCCAGATTGTTGCAAGCAATCGCAACGCCCGTATGGTCATTCGTTTTTTCGTAAACGTGGAGAGCTTTCTCCCTCATCCTGCCCGCCGCCTCGGGTTGGCCCATCGCGAGCAAGAGCCCGCCAAAATTGTCCAGGGCCATTGCATAGTCGCGGCTGCGGTCGTACGACCGTTCCAGCAAGCGAATGGATTGTTCAAACGCGCGCTCCGACAAGGCGAAGTCTCCCTGGTCCTTATAACTAAGCCCGAGGATGTTCTCCGCTTCGCCGGCCTCCGGACCGGACAACGATTTCGAATCGAGTAGCGCCTGCAGAGCGACTATGGCTTGCTCGGGATGGCCTTCCCGTTCCAGCGCCAGTGCATCAACAATCTGTTGCCGGGGGCCGGCCTGAGCGGTCAGCAAAGGGGCAACCAACACTATTAGGAGCAACGGATACAGTCGTATGGATCGCACGCGGCCCTCCCGTTCGAGCGGGTGGAGACACTTCGGGCATGACGCAAGCCGGTGTCTTCAGATGTAGGGATTGACTACGCGGTCTGTATGGAACTCAGTGCCCAACGCTAGGCTGCGCTCGGACGTCAAGGTCCAACTACTTCGCCAATGTTCGGAGGGAAGATTAGGCTCAGAGTGCCAGAATCCTTCCGGCAAGTCCAATTGAAATAATCTATCTCGAGAATGAACGGAACGACGTTTTCCATGGCGGCCAAAACATCACTATCATCCCGAGCCGGAGCTTTAGCCTCAAGGTTATAAGCGCCGCCCCAGCGGACTAAAGCGGCAGTCTTCTGTTTCCATCGCTTTTGTTTTCCAGCCCCATCTGCGAAACTGACGACTAAGCCACTGATCCCCGTTTCCTGATCCCTGGCCACCGTCCCATGGGCCGCATCCACGTTCTTTCCGAAACCGTTGCCAACCAGATCGCCGCCGGAGAGGTGGTGGAACGACCTGCGTCCGTCGTGAAAGAGATGCTCGAAAACTCGCTCGACGCTGGTGCTACGCGGATCAAGATCAGCGTCGAGGCGGGCGGGAAGAAGCTCATCCAGATCACCGACAACGGATGCGGCATGGTTCGGGACGACGCCATGCTGGCCTTCGAGCGCCACGCGACTTCGAAGATCAAGAACGCCGCAGATCTGCTGAGCGTCGCGACTCTCGGATTTCGCGGAGAGGCGCTGCCTTCGATTGCCTCGGTGTCGCGCCTGCGGTTGGAGACGCGGGCTGCGGAAGAAGAATCCGGCACCATCGTCGAGATCAACGGCGGAAAAATCGCGCGCGTGGAAGAAGCGGGATTGCCCGAAGGAACTTCGATTACGGTGCGCGATCTCTTCTTCAATGTCCCGGCGCGCAAGAAATTTCTGAAGGCCGAATCGACCGAGTTGTCGCACATCGCGTCGCTGGTGACGCATTACGCGCTGGCGCATCCGGAAAAGCATTTTGAGTTACATTCGGCCGCGAATGCCATGCTGGTTGCGTCTCCGGTGGCCGGATACGGTGAGCGCGTTTATCAGGTCTTTGGCAAAGAGACGCTCGACCAGTTGATTCCCGTGGCGGCGCGACAGGCGCTCGAGCGAGTGGGCCTTCCCCAGCCTCCTCCGTGGCGGCAGAAGGAAACCGAGGATGGCGAAGAAGCCGCGCCGAAAGATCCGGGCGAGATGCGGGTGCATGGATTTGTCTCGAAGCCGGAGATCCAGAAACTGAATCGCAACTCGATTTTTGTCTTCGTCAACGGACGCCTGATCCGCGACCGCCTCGTCCAGCACGCGATTACCGAGGCGTACCGCAACATCATTCCGCCCGCGGTCTATCCAGTGGTGCTGCTGTTTCTCGAATTGCCGGCCGCCGAAGTCGATGTGAACGTGCATCCCTCGAAGACGGAGGTGCGCTTCCGCCAGCAGTCGGCAATGCACGACTTTGTCCGCGACTCGGTGCGGGCGGCGCTCATGAAGGCGCGTCCGGTACCGCAGTTCATGACCGAGATTCGAGCGCACGCCACCGCCAGCCAGGCGTTGACCCCGGGATCGCAGCCATGGGAGCCTTCGCCGGCTGCGGGTTTCGAGGCGGCTCCTGTCTTCGCCCATGAGCCACCTGCTGGCGGCGCTTTCACATTGCACCCGCCCGCCCCGCCGTCGATCTCCGCGCGACTGCAATTCGAAGGCGGCATTGCCGTGGAGGCAAACGCCGCGATTCCGGTAGCCCGCGGCCTGGAAAACGCGCCGCTGGTCCCGGGATTTGAGACGACTGCGGTTATGCGGGGCATCGAGGCGGTTCCGGATCACGGTTGTGCTCCCGCGCTCGATGTCAGCGAAGAAGAGCCAACGCTGTCGTCACTCGGTACGCTCAAGCCGCTGGGACAAATTCGAAACTCGTTTATCCTCGCTGTCAATGAAGACGGCCTTTGGATCGTAGACCAGCATGTCGCACACGAGCGCGTTTTGTTCGAGCGAGTCCTGAAGCAACGCTCCGTACAAAAAGTCGAGAGCCAGCGCCTGCTCATGCCAATCGTGCTGGAGTTGTCTCCGGCGCAGCAAGCCGTGTTCAGCGAGATCTCCGACGAATTGGCGCACAATGGATTTGAAGCGGAACCGTTCGGCGCACGCAGCGTAGCCGTGAAAGTAGCTCCCGCGGGAATCGAAGCGGCCGCCGTCGAGCGCATGCTGCATGAACTGCTCGATCAATTCTCGCGTGAAGAGCAATCGCTGAACCTGGAAAAGATTCGCACCCGTATTGCCGCATCGATTGCGTGCCACGCGGCGATCAAAGTCAACATGCCGCTCGAACAGAACAAAATGGAATGGCTTCTCGCAGAATTAGCCAAAACCGACCACCCAATGTCTTGCCCGCACGGAAGGCCGGTGGTGCTGAGGTATTCTGTGAAGGACATTCAGAAGGCGTTTAAGAGGATCTGAGCTATCAGCCGTAGGCTATCAGCTCTCAGTTGGAGTGAGGCATTTGCTGAGGGCTGAACGCTGACAGCTTTCTTATGACTGACCTGGAACTACAGCAACTGCGGCGCGAGAAATGGCGGCTGGATGGGAAGGCCATCCGGACGATCGAGGATGCGCGCGCGTTCCTGGAAGAAGTGGGATTTTGCCTGATGTATCCGCAGCGGCCAGCTCTGCTGGCGCCGACATTTATTGGAGCATTTGTAGGATCGGACGATCGCTTGCCGGAGTGGCAGCACGCGTTCAAGGATCCACGGGCGGCGGAGGCGACCGAGTTGATGATCCGTCTGCTGCGCGAGCGCACGGCGTTCGAAGCCAAGCTGTTTGATGAGAACAACGGCTTGCTGATCGCGGCGTCGGTGTTTCCTTACTTTTACGCGCTCACCGGCGAGCGCAATCCGAAGGCCGCGCCGAAGGCCGGATCGCGGTCGCCCTATTCCGCGCTGGCCTGCGACATATTTGCGTTGATTCAGCGTGGTGGACCGATTTCGAAGCAGAAGATGCAGGACGAACTGGGCGGAAGCCTGTCACTGGCGGCACTCGATAAAGCTCTGGCGGAGTTGTGGTCGAAGCTGCGCATCACGCGCGTGGACTACAAGGCGAGCGAAGGCTCGGTGTGGGATGTGCTTTACCGCTGGGCGCCGGATGCGGTCAAGGAAGGTGTGGGTCTGTCGGTGCAGGAGGCGCTCACGGCGCTGGTGTCGAAATATCTGGATTGCGTGGTCGCCGTCGAGCAGGTGGACCTGGAAACCTTCTTCGGAAATTTTGTCGCGCGCTCGAAGGTGAAGGATGCGGTGAACGCCCTGTTAGCCGCGCGGGAGCTGAGTTTTGTCCATGTGAGCGGACGGTCGATGCTGCAGATTACACCGGAGAAAGTTGTGGTGGTTCCGGCTCCGCGCAGCGCGGCGCGGTAGAGACTGTACTCGCACTAGAGCTGTGCTGCGTGCGTCCGGGGGCTGACGCCAGAATAATGTCTCTTGCTTTACGCAGCGCTCGAAGCGCCGCTCTTCCACGGCACTGCACGCGTTTCGAATGCCCTCTCATTGCAATGTCCTCTGAATCCAAAATCAGTCCTTATCGCGGGCGGCTGGCGCCTTCTCCTACGGGCCTTCTGCACCTCGGGCATGCGCGGACGTTTGGGATTGCGGCGCAGCGGGCGGCGGAGCGCGGCGGGAAACTGATTCTTCGGAATGAGGATCTCGATCCGCAGAGGTGCCGTGCAGAGTTTGTGCATGCGATGATCGAAGATTTGCGCTGGATGGGCATTTCGTGGTCGGAAGGCCCGGATTGCGGAGGGCCGGTCGGGCCTTACACGCAGAGCGAGCGGCGCGAGCATTACCTGGCCGCGTGGAAGGTGCTGCGCGAGCGAGGAATGATCTATCCGTGTACATGCTCGCGGAAGGATGTGGCGCAGTCAGCGGGTGCGCCGAACGATTCGGATGACGAGCCGGTTTATTCGGGCAAGTGCCGGCCGACCGGAGAGGCGCGGAGTTTCGCTCCTGACCGGGTCCGAAACGCGGTCCCACAAGATCAGCTTGGGGCCGCTCGCCTTCGGCATCGCGGGACGGCCGAGGCGGCCATCTCCGCATCCGAAGTGACTGTCGCTACATGGGCGCAACCTGCTGGAGCGAACTGGCGCTTTCAGGTTCCGGATGGCGAGGAGATCTGTTTCACCGACTTGCATCTTGGCCCGCAGCGCCTGATGGCGGGGCGTGACTTTGGGGATTTTATCGTCTGGCGGCGCGACGATGTTCCGGCGTACCAGTTGGCCGTCGTGGTCGATGATGCCGCAATGCGGATCACCGAAGTCGTCCGCGGTGCCGATTTACTGAAGTCGACGGCGCGGCAGATTCTTTTGTGCCGCGCGCTCGGGCTTCCGATTCCTGACTACTATCACTGCGATCTCGTTCGCGACCATGCCGGCATACGGTTGGCCAAGCGCCACGATTCGCTCAGCATTCGGCTACTTCGCGAAGAAGGATGGACTCCCGAGCAGGTACGGGCGGGAACGCGCCTTCGATAACGAGGTGCTGATGAGGCGAAGGCTCGCTGTCCCTCGCCTCATCAGCCGATGGTTATAACGATCGCAGGAAGTTCAGCAGGTCCTGCTGATCGCCTGACGAAAGCTTATTGAAATTGTCGACCACCCCGTTCGCCTCCGAGGCGGGATACTGGCTGTTGCCATTGCTCGAGTGGTAGAGAATCGCGTTGATCAGATTCTTGGTTCGCCCGTCATGCAGAAAGAACAGGCGCTGGCCCAATCCCCAGAGAGGCGCGGTGCGGAACTCATCTCCCTGAGCCTGCCCCTGCACAATGTTGTCGGCAAGGCCTGGTCCCATGTGGTGAATCAAGATATCGGAGAACAGGTTTGCCTGAACGTTGCTGAGCGCGGCGAAGGAAGACTGTCCGGTGGTGAACGACGGAGTGTGACAGAGCGCGCAGCCGATCTGCTGGAAAACTTTCGCTCCATTTTGGGTGGATGAAGAGGATGGTCCAGGTTGCGGCTGATCCAGAAAGCGCATGAACGTGGCGAAGCGCACGATGTCGCTGGGCAACGCCGTACCGCTCTGATCGAAGTTGGTCGCGTCCTCCGGCGTGCCATTGAACAGACAACCGGGAGTATCGTCGCGCTCGTTGGGAAACAGTTCGTTGGTGACGCCCATCTCGACGTTATAAGCTTCGCCGGCAAAAATCTCGACAGACTTGTTCTGGGCCTTCCAGCCGAATCGCGTGATCGTGCCGTCATTGCCGCTGGTGTTAGGGCTCCCGGCGATTCCCGCGCCGAGATTGGTATTCGGTCTTCCTGCGATGCCCATCTTCCGTTTTTGATCACTGTGAGTGTTGACCTGCGCCAGAATAGCGGAGTCGGGAATCGATTCGATCAGCCCGCTTCCGAAGACGGGTGTCGGAATGCGGAAGATCAGGTTGTTGTTGTCCGAGGCTTGCTGGAAGTTTGGCTGAGCGATGTTGCAACCGGCAGCGTCGCCTCTTCCGGTGATCGTGTAAAGGTCATGAACGCCGCCGTCGGGATGTCGCAGATCCGACATGTACGGGAAGCGAGCTTCACGGACAGGACCGCTGGTTGTAATAAAAAATGGAACCTGATTTGTGGCGCCTTGATCGGTGGCATCGGCCACTTGAGGATTGATCGACGGACTAGAGCCGCCAGTCGCGGGTTGTGCGTGACACTGAGCGCAACTCTCCGCGTTGAATCTTGGCCCAAGTCCATTGCCAGTTCCGGATATCGTGCCTTTCACCGAATCGACTTCGGAAAAATTCACCAATCCGGCAGAGAAAAATGCCTGTTGACTCGACGTGAGACCTGTGATGGCCCCGCCGGCTCCGGCTGGACCAACACGCGGTCCGGGATCGCGGGCCGGAGAGGACTGTGTCGCTCCGTGTTCAACGACGGTAAGAGAACACGATAAGACGGCCACCGCGAAGAGAGTGACGTTCCTGTATTTTGTCGAGGTTGTTTTTGGGCAAGGGATTTCCTGCGCGTGAGGGAACATGATTCTCCTTGGACAGGTGGCGGAGAGGCGTTTGGCCGGCCTCGCGGCGGATTCACGAGCGACGTGCCGTTGGTGAAGCATTGTTATCCCGAATGAGAATTGGCGACAGATACCGGAAGGGCTGTTGGACCTTGTGATAAGGCTTAGGCTCACCGTGTCCGTGCGGACATGCATCGGCTTCATATCTTCGCGGTGGAAAGTGGAAAAAGGACAGGGTGCGGATCAGTGACTGCGTGCGAGGTCCGGCAGCCGTCGCCGAATGTGTACAATCTCTACTTCGCAATGAATGACAATCCGCAACGCAAACTGATCATCGCGATCGACGGTCCTGCGGGCGCAGGCAAGAGCACAATCGCCTCGCGGCTGGCAAGAAAACTGGGATATGTGAACCTGGAGAGCGGCGCGATGTATCGTGCGCTGGCGCTCAAAGCTATCGAGCGGGATGCGTCGTTCGACGACGAGCCGGCGCTGCTGAAACTGGCGGAGAGTTCGCACATTCGGTTGGAACCAACCATCGGCGGGAATCGCACGATCCTCGACAGCAGAGATGTTTCCTCGCGCATTCGCGAGCGCGATGTGACCGAGGCAGCATCACGGGTGTCGGTTCATCCGAAAGTGAGAGAGTGGATGGTCTCCCACCAGCGGGAGATGGGTGCTGGCGGAGGAATTGTGATGGAAGGCCGGGATATCGGGACGAAAGTTTTCCCGGACGCGGATCTGAAGATTTTTCTCGATGCCGATCCCGTCGTGCGCGAGCAGAGGCGCATGGCGCAGCAGAAAATCAAAGGGGATGTGGCAGCGAGCGTGGCCGCCGAGTTGCGCGAACGCGACCGGCGCGATCGCACGCGGGCGGCATCTCCGCTGGTTGCGGCGCCCGATGCGGTGGTGATCAACTCCACTTCGATGACCGAGGATGAAGTCCTGGCACAGGTGGAGGGCTTAGTGAAGGAAAAATTGAATCAGTAAGAAAACTCGCTTTCAACGGTTCAAGGTTTCAGAGTTTCAAGGCTAAACCGCTTGGGTTTGAACCTGAAACTCTGAAACCTTGCCCCTCTGAACCCTGCTGCTTCAGTTTTCCGTCGGCTCCACGTTGTCCTTCGGAGCCGGCAATGCCTTCCCGGCCGGTTTAGCAGGCGCGACTGGAGGCGCGGGAGGCGCGGCCGAGGCTTTCCGAATCTCGATGCCATCGTGCTCGTTGTTGATCACGATATGCGACGCCGCATTTCCAACACTGCCATTGGCGCGGGATTCGTGCTCGTCGTTGTTGACCTTCAACTCGGAGAAGTCTGACTGAATCTCTCCGTCGCGGGCGCGGGCATCCAGCCGGAAGCCGGCCTTGTCGGGCAGGCTCAACTGAATGTCGCCGTTGCGATTGTCGATTTGAACATTGCCCACCGTTCGCATACCGAGTTCGACCGTACCATTGTCGTTCTGCAAACGAACATCTCCGGACACGCCGAGCAGCCGGATGTTCTTTGACCGCGTTGTGAGATGCACGGGCCCTGTGATCTCTTCAGCATGAAGATCGTCGGAATCCAGGTCCAGCGAGCCCGTGATGCGAGAGAACTCCATATCGGTGCGCGAAGACTTGAAGGTCACCGACTTCGCGATGCGCTCGAGCTTGATGCTCTCCTGAAATTCGCCATCGAGTTGCAGCGAGCCTTTGACGTCTGAGACGGAGACTTCATTGAGCCGGCCTTCCACGTGCACGTCGCCGGTAATCTGCTCGACTTTCGCAGAGCCCTTTTCCTGGCTCACTTTGACGTTGCCGGTGATGTCATCGACCGACGTGTCGGAGTGCTGGGCCGAAATATCTACGTCGCCCTCGCGCCCGGATACGACCACATCGCCGCGGCGGGAAGTGATGCTTACGGAAGCCTTGCGGGGCACGGAAATGTCGAGATCGGTTTCGACTTCGTGATCGCCGGCGGCCTCGACCTTGGCATCGACCGTGACCAGACCTCCGATTACCGTAATTGTGGGCTTGGTTTCGCTGTTGTATTTGTCGGCGTCGCCCTGGTTATCCGCGCTGACGCGCTTGCGTACGACGACTGAGATTTTCTTGTCATCCGAGGCGTGCACGCTGACGGCGCCGCGGTTATCGATCACCTTCAGGCTGGCCCCGGCAGGGAAGTCCTGCTCAAGGGTGTCGTTGAAATTAAAAGTATCTCCCCCAAAGATGTGGGAGAAATCGGGATCATTCATGTCGATCTGGTCGCGCAAGCCGGACCAGTTGACGCGTTCGAGCTGGGTCGCGACCAGGCCGAAGACCACGATCATAACCACGAGCACGACGCCACCAGCGCCGATTCCGGAAGAGCGTGTTCCCTCGCGCTGTGCCTGCATGTGCTCGACCAGCTTGATTACGCCCCAAAGGATGAGCAGCACAGGCCAGTAACTGGCGAACAAGTGCGCGAGCCTGCCAACGGAGAGAATCCGCATGGTGCCGAGCAGGAAGACGATGCCGACGACGATCAGCACGAACGGTCCGGCAAAAGACCGGTGACGCCGGGGCGGCAGCGGAGCGATTGGAGGTGGAGTCATCACTGGACTAGACATTTTTCACCTCACCGGAAGACGATTGATCCGCGCCCGGTGCCGTAGTCTGCGGCACATTCTGAACTCCCGGCGGCGGAGTCACAGGTGGAAAGCCGGAGGAGGAACTTGGCGGCAGCGGTCCCACATGTCCGGCGGACGAAGCGTTGCTCTGGATGAGTTTGACTACGCCGATGACCAGCAGGATCGCGGGCCATGTTCTTCCGAAGCCGATACGAGAAACGCTATCCAGCAGGAAGAGCACACCCAGAGTGATCAGCATCGCGGGGCCCATGAGCCTGCGAGTGCGGCAATGCTGGCACTGGCAAAAAGTTCTATTGGTGCTGATCAGTCCCCACTGTTTGGCAAAGAGCCACACGCCCAGGAAGATCAGGATCAGCGGCCAGAAGCGATCCAGGCCAAATTCAAAGAGCCCCGCCGTGTGCAACAGGAACAGCACACCCAGGCCGATGAGAATGGCGGCTCCGGCCGGAACCTTGGAGCCTTCGAATTTCTCTCCTGCGCCAAAGGTAGCTGCCAAGCCAAACGGATCGGGAGCAGGTTCTCCCATCTGAATTGCTTTGGCGCTGCGAACCGCGTCGATGATCTGGTAGACGTAGAAGAAGCCAATCGCAATTCCGAGAACCGTGATTGCGGGCCACGGAAGATCGGAACTCACCCCCAAGATCAAGAGCACCATGATGACCAGGTGCGAAAGGCCTTTGGCGTACTGGCCGGTGTAGACCGCGCCCACGCCAATGGGAAAGAATCCAGCGAGAATCCCCGCCAAGGCGGGATTCGGCCCAGAGTTCATCGGCGGACGAGGTCCGGGCGTATAAGCTCCCACCGGCGGATAAACGGTTTGCACCGGCGGCACGAATCCCGCAGCCGGAGCGACGCCATCCATGCGCGCGGCAAGGCATGCTTCGCAGTAAATCACTCCGCGGACGTCGCGGGTGCATTGGTTACAAAGTGGCTTGCCGCACGTGCGGCAAAAGGCCACTGCAGCAACATCGTTGTGCGTGGCGCAATTCATACGAACCTCCTGTACGTGGTCACCGACACTACAGGCAGATCGCTAGACGGAAGACATGGACCCATATGAGCGCTGGCCAGAATGAGTTGATTCTCGGTCTGGCTGTAATTGCGCTCCTGCTTCTGCTCGGGCTGTTGTGTTGTGTCGTTCTTGTGTTCTTTCTGTTTCGACGGTCCGGGTTCGGCAGGAGTCAGGTTGCGTTTGATTCCCCGAACGGCAGCCTGCACTTCATAGACGAGCCGGACATTGTCGTAATACCGCACGACCCGAGCCTGCGTATTGTAGTACGTGTGCCGGATCGCGGACGGCCGCAAGCTGATCTGACGAAGGTCGCCCGGTTTCACACCGGCGACGGTCAGGCTCACCGACAGCGCGAAGAATGCCATGCCGAATGACATGGCGAAGCGCGGCTGGCGAACCATGGCCCAGATCGGCTCGAGGAACGAAGCTTGCACGTGCTCCAGCCACGAAACGCGCGGCTGGCGGACGGGCACGGCTGTCCGAAGGCGTTGGGTGTCAACGCCCGTCGTGGATGCCAGAATGTTGTTAACCAGGCTGGCTGGAGGCTCCACCTCCGTGAGACCCTTCAGCCAGTTGCGGCCCGCTTCAGCTTCAGCGAGCAGCGGTCCGCACGCCGCACAACTGCGGGCGTGGGACTGGAAGCGGCCGAGTCCGGCTCCACTCAGGACGCCGTCAATGGCGTCCGCGAGCAGGAGTTCGAACTCGTTACACTGCATTCCGTTACTGGTGTGGTCTGGCATCACATCACCTGCCTATAGGTACGTTGGAGGAGCCTGGCAAGTTCCGCCCGGCCCCTATTTATTCGCGATTTCACGGTACCCTCCGGAACCCTCAAAACGGTGGCAATCTCTTTGTAATCCATATCTTGTAAGTCCCTTAGAATCACTGCTTCCCGAAGCTCGGGAGAAAGCTTTCCCAGCGCCGCGTGGACGGTCTCCGACACCTCCCGGCTGCGTACGTGGGCGTCCGGGGGAGCGGATTGGTCAGGAATCTGCTCACTGAGCGGCTGCGCGTCCTCATGCTCGGAAGCCGCCGTGTCCATGGAGTCGGTCATCCGGTCCTGCTTGGTCTTGCGGAAATGGTCGACCAGCAGGTTGCGTGTGATGGTCGTGACCCAGGTCACGAACGCGCCCTTGGTGTGGTCATAGGTTGGAAGCGTGCGGTACATCTTGATGAAGACCTCTTGGGTCAGGTCCTGGGCGTCGTCCGAGGATCCGGCGAAGCGATAGCAGATGTTGTAGATGCGCCGGCTATAGGTCTGCACGATTTCCTCCCAGGCGGCGGCATCGCCGGCGATACACCGCCGAACCAGCATCGCGACGACCTGGACGTCTTCCACTTGCACTCCCCGGAGCTACTGACTTCCTAGACTGAGACTTGGGCCTGATTTAGCGAGACCGCTGCAGGCCCACTGGACAGTACGTGATTGCAGGGCTTGAAGTTCGCAGCCTGTGGTAACCCGTATGAATCACGCATGGACGAAACAAGGAATTGTAGCAGTGAGAGGAGCCGGACTTTACGCGGAGTGCCTTAAGCATCTCTACGATCGAGGTAAGACGAAATCACTTCGCTGGTTTGTGGGGAACAGCTTGTAACGCCTTGGCCTGATCGGCGATGAGGAATGCGCCGTGCGCTCGCGCTTCTTTCTCTAACGCGGCGGCAGACGCGAGCGCCGATGGCGAGCCGGATTCAGTCTCGGTCTCCGCCAGAGCCAATCGGGCCTGATACTCGTAGAGGCGATACCCCAGGTTGTGAGTGGACGCGAGCATGTCGTTCAGCTCATGCGCGGCTTCTGCAGTTTTTCCCGTTTTTGCCTTGACGCGTGCGTCCGCGATGGCAGCTTCGTATCGGGGATCTTGTCCTGCTTCGCGGCGGGAATAGTCGATGGCCTTCGAGGCTGCGACTTCGGCATCGGTCAACTTATCCTCGCCCAGGAGATTGCGTGCGAGTATGGCCTCGGCCCACGCGGCGTTTCCCCATGAGCTGGATTTTTCAAACCGCCCCGCGGATTGCTGGGCGAGAGCTTCTCCATCCGAATATCTGTGCTCCGCAAGCGCGACAGATGCCAGCGCCACAACCACTTGTGCCCCGTAATCGTCGTCGTTCAACTCCTTGGTGATGGCGAGGGCTTCTTCATATTGCTTGCGCGCGCCGGCAAGATCACCCTTCGCGAAAAGAACGTCCCCGATGCCGGCAGTGGGTGGGGGCTCGCCGTGCCGGAACGAGATCTCCCGCACCACGACGAGAGCCTGTTCGAAATATTTCTTCGCTTCGTCGAGTTCTCCCATCTCCAGCAGAACGTCGCCTGTATTGTTCATCGTGTCGCCGGCGCCCCGCCGGTTGCCGACTTCGTTGAACGCTGCCAGCGCCTGCTTCTGCATCTTCAGCGCTTGCGGTACTTCCCCGAGGCCGTCGAGTGCATTGGCCATGTTCCCGTAGTCGCTGGCCAGTCCGAAGCGGTCGTTGATTTCCTGATCGAAGCGCAGGACCTGCTCGTAATATTTTTCGGCCTCACGCAGGTCTCCTTGCGAGTAAAAGACATTCCCGATGCGCTCCAGAGCGGCGCGAGCGCTTTTCCGGGCGCCAATCTCGCGGAATTCGGACAGTGCGATTTCGAATTGTTTTTTCGCGCCCGCATAATCTCCCCGGTCATAAAGCAGATCTCCGACCGAAATCACGCAACGCGCCGCGCCTTTCCGGTCTCCTGCGGAAACGTAAAGCGCCCTTGCCTGGTTAGTGAGATCGGCCGCCTTCTGGGAGTTGCCCAAGCGTTCCCAGGCGTGTCCATCCAGTTGCAAAGCCTCAGCCGCCAGCAAACTCGCACCGACTGCCCGGCCACTGTTCGCGGCGCGTTCCGCCAAGAGCTGTGTATTCTTGAAGTCGCCGAGCGACGAGAGAACAAGGGCCTCAGCGACATCGATGCGAGCGGCGTCGGCCTCTGAGACACTCAGCTTGCGCAGCTCCGCGAGCGTCTTTTTCGCATCGTTGGCGGTGCCCGCCGCTAGCTGTGTGCGAACCAAGAACAAACCGTAGTCGACGTTGTCGGGGAAGAATTCCCAAAGCTCGCGATATTTTGCAACAGCCGCCGGAGTCTCTTCCAGCAGTTCGTGAGCCCGGGCTTCAATCAGCAGACGCTCTTCGCGGGAAAACTTCGGCGAAAGCTCGAGCGCCTTCTTTGCTTGTTCTTTAGCTTTGTCCTCATACCCCAGCACATTGAACGCCTCAGCCAATGCGGAACGAGTGGGAGCGTGATCCGGAGCCAGTTGCGCCGCCTTTTCGAGCGACTCGCGCGCGGCCAGTGCGTCGAACAAGCGCAGCCGCTGCAGACCCAGCGAGTAGAGGCGTGCCGCCTCGGGATTCGATGGCAATGAAGCTCGCACCATGGCCGATTCGGTGTCCGACAACGAGCCGGCGCCCAGCTTACCCCGCAGCTCCGCGCCTGCCTGGCTGACCAGGCTGTCGATCTCCGACTCGTTTCCTTTTTCCGAGACCGACGCCAGCGTCACGCCGGCAACCGCATCCTGCAGGCGAATGTCGAGGCGGAGCTGTCCGTTGCCCAGCGGAACATACGAGCCCAGCACGACATCGTCGCTTCCCAGATTTTGCCGGATATGCGTCAGCGTTTCCTGGCTGAAACTGTCGGCGTCCGGCAATGAGAGACTGGCTTTCATGAGCGCGACGCTTTCTCCCGGAATCGTACGCAGTTCGTCGCCCTGACTGAGTTCGGTGGTCAGCATCTCCGAGATCGCGGTGGAGAGCCAAGACTTCTCCGGGTTCGCGGAAAGATTCTTGAAGCCGAGGACAGCCACCGATCGCCGGCGATTCGCCGTGGACGCCACGTTGGACGTCCCGTTCGGCTTCTTGCCACGATGCAGAAAGAAGTATGCGCCGCCCGCCAACAGCACTGCGACGACAGCGATCACGGCCAGCGAAATGAAACGACGCTTTGGGCGCACCACCGGAATAACAGCCGATGTGAGGGTTAGTGGCCGCTCGAGGTCCGCGCCCAGTTCTGCGGCAGATTGATAGCGCTGCTTCCGGTCGTGCGCCAGCGCTTTCAGAATCACCGCATCCAAACTCGCAGGCATTGTGCTGTTGAGTTTGCTGGGTGCGTCCGGAGTCTGATTCAGAATCGAATTGATCAGCAGCGCCGGCACCGTTTGCGGAAATGGACGCTTGCCAGTCGCCATCTCATAGAGCACTGCGCCGGCAGACCATACATCGGTGCGCGCATCTGCGATCTCACCACTCAATTGCTCCGGAGACATATAGGGCAAGGTGCCGCTGGTCTCGTGCGATTGCGTGATGGTCACCGTCACCCCCTGGTCGCCGGGCTGCGGCACCAGGTGTGCGAGACCGAAATCGAGGATTTTCAGACGGCCGTCGACGGTGAGACGCAGGTTACCCGGCTTCAGGTCGCGATGCACGATGCCTTCCCGGTGCGCGGCCTCGAGTCCTGCGGCAAGCTGGACTCCGAGGCGCACAACTTCCGCGGGCGGAAGCGGCCCGCGAGCCAGCTTGGCATCGAGCGTGATGCCGGCGATGTATTCGATGACCAGAAAGTCGGTGTCGCCCTCGCTGCCGAATTCGTGCACCGTGGCAACGTTGGGATGGTTCAGGCGGGCCAGGGACAAAGCTTCTTTGCGAAAGCGCTTGCGGGCGGTCTCGTCGGTGAGGACGCCAGGGGGCAGGACCTTGATCGCCACATCGCGGTCAAGCTGTTCATCGTGTGCTCGGTAGACGACGCCCATACCTCCGGCGCCGATCTGCTCCACGATCCGGTAATGAGACAGACGTTTCCCAATCATCCGTCCAGCCCCGTCCTAAGTTGGGCAAGGATAAATTGGCATGATCCAAATAGGCAATGCCGCAACTGAGGAGATAGTGGGGCGGGAGGTGAAATCGTTTCAGGGAGTGGCGGGAATAAAAAAAGTGGCGCACCGAAGTGCGCCACTGTGACTACGATTCGATGAGGACCTAGTTGGTCACCTCGAAGAACGCCAAGTCGAGCTGGGAAAAATTCGCGTCTACGTCGATGGCTATCACCCTGGTCGAGTCGACCACGTAATAGTCGAACGCGTCTGCATTCGTTTTCGTGGTTACGTCCAGACCTGTGATTGTGTTGCCGGTGCCGGTGGAAACACCACCCGAAGGAGCGGTGAAGGCGCCGCTTACGGTGAGATCAGGAGTCTGCGTTCCCGAGGTACCCGTATTGAGCCAGTTCAGATCGGCGAAACCAGCGAACGTGCCGCTTCCGGTGGTGACTGGTCCGACGGCGTCGAGTTCGTCTTCGTTGGTGCCGTCTGCGCCAGTGTCATTCATGACGTAGGTGCCGCTCATGGTTGCGCTTGCCGTTTGCTGGAAGGCAGGGCCTGCGAGTTCATCGGTAGCGTCCGCCGTGAGCACGAGGGCGTTTCCATTTCCGTCCACATAAAGCTGAATGTTGAACGTGGTGACGCCGTTAGTGACGCCGGTTAGCGTATAGCGTCCCACATTCGTCGTGTCAGCGACATAGGTTCCAGCGGTGATGGCAGCCGACGGGACTTGGAAGTTCGCCAAGTCGTTGGTACTGATCGCGCCAGTTACCGTGCCGCTCGAACCCATGGTGAGCACGCCAGCGGACTGGAACAGCCCAATGCCATCCGCGCCTAACGCACCGTAGACGTAGCTGTTGCCCGATACGCCCAGGCTCGCGGTGTTCTGGGCATATGCGGTGCCACCGATCGGGACGGTAGCCGCTTCGATCTGCACGCGTGAAGCATCGACGATATATCCCACAAGGTTGATGACTGTGGTATTCACGTCGGTCAGGGTCACCTGGACGAGCAAGCGTCCCGATGCATCCGGCGCTTGCACGGAGCCTACGCTGATGGTCTGGCCCAGTTCGATCGTGCCAGCCTGATTGAGGTCGACGACGGTTCCCGTGGTGGAGACGGTCGCGCCGGAGAAGTTGAGAATGCCGCCGCCTGCGATGCCTTCATATCCGCCGGCCGTGAAGATATACGGCCCAGCCGGGGTCGTGGCTGCTGCTGTGGCATTTTGTGCGTCAAGCGTGCCGCTGGAGGTGGCGAACGAGTCGTAACCGATCAGGCGGAAGCGCGTTGAAGAAACCATCGATCCGTTGATGGTTTCCATGCCGTTGCCGCCGGGGCCGATTGCCGTGTCAACCGCAGTGCAAGTCGAGCCGGCGCAAGTCACGAGCGTGAGCTGCAGATTTCCATCTGTCGTGGTGGTGTAGCCGCTGCCAGTGGGATTGATAGCATCGTGCAGATCGCCGTTGGTGTCATCCACAAAGTCCTGCTCGCCGGCTGTGATCGCTCCGCTGGCGACGGTGAAGACGCCGTCCAACGTATACGGGTTTTCGTTCGCGTCGAAGCCGGAGAGAGCATAGACATAGTTTCCATCCGCCAGCGTAATTGTAGCGACGGTGACGCCGATCGTGGCACTGGCTGTCTTCGTCGTGTCGGTTACCGACGTTGCCGTAACTACGACCGAACCCGCCACTCCGGGCGCCGTGTAGACGGTCGCGCTGCCGCTGGCGGTGGCAGTGGGATTAAATGATCCGCAAGAAGATGCCGGCGTGCAGCTCCAGGTAACACCTTTTGCCGCGGAATCATTGCTTACGGTGGCCGTGATCGATGCCGTGCCGTTGGCGGCGAGGCTGGACGGCGCGCCGGTGAGGGCAACGCTAATCGGGGTGGTGCCTCCGCCTCCGCCGCCGGTGGAACTGCTGCTGCCGGAGCTGCAAGCTACCAGTGCGGCCATCATGCAGACGGCGAGAGTTGTTGAAATCGCTTGGATATATCTCACAGTGCACCCCCGTTCAGGCTCAGCTTGCTGTTGTTCTTCCATTTTGGATCGAGAGACGAGCGCGCCGGGGCGAGAAGGAATCCACGGGAGTTGCGAACGGTGATGGTCTGTCCACCATAAATCAGCTGCCGGACCAGTAGGAATTGCTTACCGCGCACCGTTGTCATGGCTCCGACAACCTCGAGCGGAAGACCCATGTGCAGGGCTTGCCGAATGTTCTTGGGAATGAACGGGCCGACGTGGGCGTCCACGGTACCCTGAGAGCCGCTAACGAGCAGATGCATGCCTGCGGGACTGCCTGCGACGTGCTTCGCAACTACTGTCTGCACAGTGCCGTTGATTGTGACTTCGTGTGCCGAATCGTAAATGATCATTCGGCTGGGTGCTGTAGGGGCTTCGTCAACCGGCTGTGCGCCAACAGGGAGTGCGAAAATTGCTAACAACAGACCAGGCAAAATGCCGGCGAGTGCAAGCGAGAACGGATTCTTTCGGGTACTTCTCATGGATACCGCTCCTTGAAAACGAGGTAAATGATTAGGTTTCACGCTCCAGCAGTTGAGAACCGGGAGGTGTAAGAAGGAACACCGTTCTGTTACGAAAGTCGCCCAGAAACTTGAGGTGAATCCCCCACGCGATTATGAGCGCGATAACTTGCGAGTCAATAGGAAAAACGGGCCATATCCGTTCCGTACTTGGTTCTTCGGCGCTTGGCCGGGGTTGTTGACTTTGTTAACTCGTGGGTTCGAAAGAGCTTACCTTTGCCATAACGATTTTCCGCCGCAGCTAATTGAGCTGGTACTTTAGTTACTTCCTCGGCTATGGCGACGCGTCCGGAAGGCCGATTTGCCAGCAATGTTAGTGCTTTGGCCTGGACGGCCGTAGGCTTCGCCCTCGCCAAATCGGTGGGCTTCGGACCGGGCAGAGGACTGGCTATTCGCTGGTGAAGTAATCCACGGTCACCGGATTCTCGAAGAGCGAATAATCCCGCGTCACCACCGTGATCCCGCTTTCGGTGACGAAGTAGCGCTGGCGGTCTGCCTCGGCGTCATAGCCGATCGTCGTCCCTTCAGGGATGTGTACGTCGCGGTCGAGAATGGCTTTGCGGATCCGGCAGCGGCGTCCGACGCTGACGTGCGAAAACAGGATGCAATCCTCGACTTCGGAGTAGGAATTCACGCGTACGTCGGGCGAGAGCACGGAATTCTTGACCACGCCGC
This sequence comes from uncultured Acidobacteriota bacterium, assembly GCA_963700225.1. GTDB lineage: Bacteria > Acidobacteriota > Terriglobia > Terriglobales > Acidobacteriaceae > Sulfotelmatobacter. The sequence goes on along the minus strand of CAVOWU010000002.1, from coordinate 165,517 downwards.
CCGACACGATGCATCCGTTCGAGACAATGGAATCGAGCGCTGTGCCGGTTCGTCCGGATTCCGCGAACACGAACTTTGCCGGAGGATACTGGCGCTGGTGGGTCCGGATCGGCCACTCTTCGTCATACAGATTGAAGATGGGCGACACCGAGACGATGTCCATGTTGGCTTCGTAATAGGCTTCGAGCGTACCCACGTCGCGCCAGTACAGCGCTTCCTTCTTATTCTCGTCGACAAAATCGAAGGCAAAGACGCGATAGTCGTCGACCATCTTGGGCAGGATATCTTTTCCGAAATCGTGGCTCGATTGCGGGTTCTCGGCGTCTTTGAGCAGCACGGGAATCAGCACGTCGGCATTGAACAGATACACGCCCATCGATCCTGCCACTTTTTCCGGATTCAATGGCGACCGCAGCGTCGTGACCTTCGGCTTTTCTTCAAAGCCGCGAATTCTGCCTTCGTTATCGACATCGACCACGCCGAATTGGTACGTCTCTTTGGGATCGATCTGGATGGTGGCAAGCGTGATGTCGGCGCCCGAATCCTCGTGCTGCGTGAGCATCTTGCCGTAATCCATCTTGTAGATGTGATCCCCGGACAAAATCAGAACACGCTTGGGTTGCTCGGAGCCGATCGAATAAATGTTCTGGTATACGGCGTCGGCGGTGCCCTGATACCACTGGTCGCTGACGCGCTTCATCGGCGGCAGCACTTCAACGAACTCGCCAACCTCGCGGCCCAGAATGTTCCAGCCTTCGCGGATATGGCGGTTCAGCGAGAGCGCTTTATATTGCGTCAGGATGTAGACCTTGCGCAGGTCGGAGTTGAGGCAATTGGAAAGGGTAACGTCGATGATGCGGTAGATGCCGCCGAAAGTGACTGCGGGCTTCGCTCGATCGCGAGTGAGAGGATAAAGCCGTTCGCCCGCGCCGCCTGCCAACAGAACCCCAAGAGTGTCTTTCATTACGGACCCTCAGATTCCGACGCTAGTCCCCAGCGGAATCTCGCTTTTCACACGGCAGATGCGAAAAGAAAACAGTAGATGGTAGCACAGGAGCCCAAGGTTGCCGGGCTTCGCCAATTGGCAGAACATATAATGCTTCACGACGCTGGCAAGGATTCCGTCGCGGGAGGCAAGTTGAGGAAAAAACCGAATCTCAATGATGGCGGTAAATCCGGAGACGGTTCTGTCCGCAATCAAGAGTTCCACACAGACAAGGCTCTTGGGCTCGATGCGAATATCACGCGGCGCGACTTCCTGAACTCGTCTCTGCTGGCATCCGGCGGGCTTCTGCTCAATCCCGTATCGCCCGCTCAATTGCTCGCTCAGGCGAAAGAAAGTTCGGCTGGATCGACGAACGAAGACTGGACTGGCTATGGAGGCGTCGGAGACTACGCGAACTCCAACGGCAATACCGCTGCGGTCTTGGAGGCCGGCCACCAGATTCGCGATGGAGTCTTCGAGAGTCTTCCCGCAGACGTCATCGATACGGGCGAGATCTACGACTGCGTTGTCGTAGGTGGAGGCATCAGCGGACTCGCTGCCGCGTTAATGTTTCAACGCAAGGCTGGAGACGGCAAGACGTGCTTGGTCGTCGACAATCATCCCATTTTCGGTGGTGAGGCCAAGCGCAACGAGTTTTTAGTTGACGGTCGCCGCCTGACAGGCCACCAAGGCTCGGCGCTCTTTCAGGTTCCTTATCCGCACAGCTTCATCGCCCGATTCTACGAATCGATTGGTCTGAAGACACCGCGTTTGGAGTATCAGAAATGGAGCGGCCCCGAGCCTGAGATACGGCTGGAACGTACGCCATATCTGGGTTCCGCGCCCTATGGTTTGTACTTCGGAGCGAAATTTGGCCGCCCGCATGGTTTGTGGCTGACCGACCCGTGGGGGAAGAAGTTGGAAGGGGCTCCGATTTCTGAGAAGACGAAGGAGGAGTTGCTCCGCTATCAATCGCCGGACCCAGCACGAGCGCAGGTACCGGAGTACCGCGGCGATGCCATTTCGCGCCGGCTCGACACGATGACGCTCGAGGATTACCTGATCGAGAGGCACGGCATCAGCCGTGAAACCGTACGAACATTTCTCTTTGACGAAGGCAGTGCCTTCGGTCTTGGTCCCGACGCACTTTCGGCCTACACGGAATACGCCTTCGACGCTCTCGGTCCTTTCGAAGAAGATGCGACCCAGATGTTTCCCGACGGCAATAGTGGCATCGCACGCCTGATCGTGAAAACGATGGTTCCGGAATCCATTGCGGGGCCGAGTTCGCTTGAAAACATATGCCGCGGCAGCGTCAATTTCTCAGCACTCGATCGCCCCGGAGCAGCGGTTCGAATCCGGTTGGGCTCGACCGCAGTTTGGGTGAAGCACGACGGCGATCCGGCGAAGTCAGAGTCGGTGACCATCGCCTACACCCGCGGCGGAAAGACATATCGCGTGAAAGCGCGTTCGGTGGTGATGGCGGGCGGCAGTTGGACGACGAAGCACGTTGTGCGCGATCTGCCGGATGACCGGAAAGCGGCCTATGCGCAGTTCTACCGTTCACCCTGCATGGTGGCGAACGTCGCGGTAAGAAACTGGCGATTTCTCTACAAAATGGGCATCTCCGGCTGCCAATGGTTTGAAGGCATGGGAAGCTACCTGCAGATCAGGAAACTGGCACTCTGCGGTACGGATTCGCCGACGATTGGTCCCGACTCTCCCGTGGTCCTCACCATCAAAGTGCTTTACCCGCACCCAGGGCGTACCGCCGAGGACCAAGGACACCTGGGCCGCGCGGAGATGATTTCAACGCCATTCCGCGAATACGAGCGGCAGATTCGGCAGCAGTTCACGGATATGTTCGCGGCTTCGGGATTTGACGGACGGCGAGATGTTGCCGGAATCATCCTGAATCGTTGGGGGCACGCCTATGCGAGTCCGACCCCCGGCTTCTACTTTGGGAAAGACGGCAAACCCGCACCGGGAGACGTTCTTCGAGCCGCACCCTTCGGAAGAATTGCCTTTGCCAACGTGGATCTTTCGGGAATGCCCGATCACAAATCCTCGATTATCGAGGCGGATCGGGCGGTAGAGCAGTTGCTGGATGAGGTGTTGAGTTAGAAGCTCGGACGTGGCCGCAGCTATCTGTCCTTGTCCTGCTTCTCTTCTTCGATCTTGATGCGCAACGATTTCAGGAACTTGACATCCTGATCGTTGACTTTGAACTCAGGATTCGCGGAGAGCGTGGAAACCAGCGAGGTCTTGTCGGAGTTCTTATCGCTCTGTTTGCTCACCCCAATGGTCGCTTCGAGGACCAGGAAAATATCGTACCCGCCCTCTTTGATACGGGAGACTACCTCAGAGATCTGCTCAGAGTCGGAAAGAGATTCGTTGATGGCATCGCCGAGCTCTTTCATGAGTTGTTTGAGTTGTGGATCCACTGAGTCCCCCTCGCTAAAACCCAAATTACCACTTTCCGGCATTACGCGCGAATCGCGCGCACATCCAGATATTCGGCCTTTACCGCAGTCGTTCCATCGGTGGCCGTGTTATGTTCTGCCCACAAGGATTCCGTTTGCGCCGCTAAACTCTTTTGACCGGCTTCATCCAGCCGGGAGAACGCCATTTGGGTCGGGCCAAAATATTTTCGGAATAAATCCACGATCTCTCGCGGCGGGAACGGATACACGAAATGAACATGTTGCCGCGTGCACGTGATGTGCTTGGTGCCGTTGCCCAGTCGCTGCCGTACAACCGATTCTTCTCCCCAGAGCACAGGCGGCGGGACGGGAGGCGGCGGCACCATTTTGGCCGTGATCTGAAATGATTTGCCGACGAAACCTTCCGGAGTCCAGTTCGCCATGGCGATTACTCCGCCAGGCTTGCAAACCCGGACCAACTCCGCCGCGACCTTTTCGGGACGTGGTGCGAACATCGCGCCGAACATCGTCGACACCACATCGAAACTGTGATCGAGAAACGGCAGATCTTCGGCGTCGCCTTCCTGGAAGTGAACTTTGAGCTTTTCGGACTCCGCCCTCTTTTTCGCCTGCTCCAGAAGGTTGGTCGCGATATCAACTCCGGTTACAGAAGCGCCGGATCTGGCCGCGGGAATGGCGGTGTTTCCGGTTCCGCAGGCAACATCCAACACTTTGGCTCCCGATGCGATTCCGATTCGACCGACAAAATTCTCCGCCTCCCGGGCGCTGTAGTTGGCAATCTGGCCGAAATCACCGGCCATCCAGGTCGCCTTCATGCGGGATTTCAGTTGATCGAGGTCGGGCGTGGAAGTCTGCATAAAGGCTCGCTCCTTTAGATGCCCGAGGCAGAAGAACGGTTCGCTGCTCCTCAGAGTCGCGTCATTGTAGCGCTGCAGGCTGTTAAAATCGAGGTCGTGAGCAAAGTTTCCGCCTGGCGCAAAGTGGGAGCGGTGGCGCGGGTTGCCAGCGAGCAAGCCGGACGAAGCCGCACGTTCAGCGCCATCATGGGCGCGGTCCGCACGACGGCGCGCTCCTTCGGTCACGTTATGCACCAGTTGTGGCTCGAGGTGACCGGAGTCGTCTTTCTCATCATGGCTCTTAGCTTCGGCGGCGCCGCGTGGAAGGAATATTCGAAATATCACGCAGGCCAAGTGGGGCCAGGCCGCGCCGGAGTCGCGATGCTCTTTGCCGCGACGTTTGCCTGGTTCGGCCTGAGTTCGTTTTGGAGAGTCCGGAGAAAGAGCCAGCGCCAATAGCAAGCTCGGTGTCGTTTCGGTGAACCCGATGATCCAGAAGTTGAGTACTGCCTCCACGAGTCCCGCCGAGATCGAAACTTCCTCTCACATCCCGGTAAAGCCGCTCTACACTCCGGCTGATCTCAAAGGCACCGATTACGAGAGTGAAGTCGGCTATCCCGGGGAATATCCATTCACGCGCGGCGTGCAGGCCACGATGTATCGCGGCCGCCTATGGACCATGCGCCAGTACGCGGGCATGGGTGACGCCGAGGAATCCAACAAGCGCTACAAATATCTGCTGGCCAACGGCACTACGGGACTCTCGGTTGCGTTTGATTTGCCGACGCAGATCGGAATGGATTCCGATCATGCGCTCGCGGCAGGCGAAGTCGGGAAGGTTGGAGTAGCTATTGACTCCATCGAAGACATGCAGCGGCTCTTCGACGGCATTGATCTGACGAAAATCTCTACGTCGATGACCATCAATGCGACGGCGTCGATCCTGCTGGCTTTGTATGTTGCGGTCGCGCGCCGTCAGGGCGCCGACGTCCGCAAGCTTTCGGGGACGGTGCAGAACGATGTGCTGAAGGAATACATCGCGCGCGGAACCTATATCTATCCTCCGCAGCAGGCGATGCGCGTCATCACCGACATGTTCGCTTGGACCAACGACAACGTGCCGGAGTGGAATACGATTTCGATCTCGGGCTATCACATGCGTGAGGCGGGATCGACGGCGGTGCAGGAAGTTGCGTTCACGCTCGGCAATGGGATGGCCTATGTCGAAGCTGCAATCAAGGCGGGACTCGACATCGACAAATTCGCCCCGCGCCTGTCGTTCTTCTTCAATGCGCACAGCAATTTTCTGGAAGAGGTTGCAAAATTCCGCGCCGCTCGCCGCATGTGGGCGCGCATCATGCGCGAACACTTCAAGGCAAAGAATCCGCGCTCGTGGATGCTGCGCTTCCACACGCAGACTGCTGGATCGACGCTGACGGCGCAGCAGCCGGAGAACAATATCGTCCGCACGGCGATTCAAGCTCTCGCTGCGGTGATGGGCGGAACGCAATCTCTGCATACGAATTCCTACGACGAAGCATTGGCCTTACCTACGGAACAGGCCGCGCGCATTGCTCTGCGGACGCAACAGGTCATCGCTTATGAGTCCGGCACTCCACAGACGATTGATCCGCTGGCCGGCTCGTATTACGTTGAGAGCCTGACCAACGAGATCGAAAGCCGGGCGGCGGAATACTTGGGAAAGATTGAAGTCCTCGGCGGAATGCTGAAGGCGATCGAACGCGGCTTTGTGCAGCAGGAGATTCAGAACGCCGCTTACGAATATCAGCAGCGAGTCGACAACGAAGAAGCTGTTGTCGTCGGTGTAAACCGCTTCGAGGTCGAGGAAGAAAAACCAATCCCGATTCAGCGCATCGATCCGGCACTGGAACCACGGCAGGTCGAGCGCGTCCGCGCATTGAGGGCGAAGCGCGATGCCGGACCTTGCAATGCGGCACTAGCTGCGGTTGAAGACGCCGCGCGATCCGGCGCGAACGTCATGCCCCGGATTCTTGCGGCGGTCGAGGCCTCCGCCACCGTCGGCGAGATTTCCGACGCCATGCGACGCGTCTTCGGGGAATACAAAGAAGCGGTTGTGATCTAGAAACCTTTCGCGGCTCATCCTTCGCAGATCCCGTTTGCCCTCACAAGTAGCTCAGCCACCAATCCTTCCGTCGTTTCTTGAGTCCTGCCCACCAGCGGCAAGGCAGATAGAGGAGAACCACGGCCGTGATCCACATCAGATAAATGAACGGAAGATTGTGGCCATATCCAAACGGAGTGTCGTTGAGGAAAAATGCGCCCTGCAGGAGCCAGTGGAACGGTTGGTGGAAGACCAGCGCCATCGCGACCGCGAGTGCATGAATCAAATAGATATGCAGAACATAATAAAATAAGGGGACGCGGCCATAGATCAGGAGCGCCGATTCCACGCCCGACGCCGCCTGCAGTGTACTACGTTTGTCGAGCCACGACAGAAGCAGTAACGACGGCCCCAGCGTCATGAGCAGAAACTGGAGCGATGGCGGGTATTTCTCGACGTCAAGAAAAAGAATTATCGTCTTCTCGATCGTGGGTTGAACGTGCCAGTCACCCTGCGATACGCCTCCCAGTCCCGCCGGAGGATTGCCGTAAATATTAGTGACTCGCAGCAGGATGAAAGCGAGCGTAAGAACGATTCCCAGGCGGAGCGTTATTTTTTGTCGCCGCTCCGGTTCGAGCGCAAAGACCGTGCCGAATGCGTAGCCGGCGCCCATGACCGCTACCCAGGGGATAATCGGGAACAGCACGAACTCGGGAATATTGAACGGTAACTGCACAAATCCACGAACGTGGAGCAACTTCCATACCCATCCCAGCGAACCGAATTGTGCGGGACGAACGCGATCAAGAAGATCATGGGTCACGATCACGAGCACTGATAGCGCGCCCAGCCATCGCAGGGGAAGCCGGACCGCCGCTGCCATCAGGACCATCGAAGCTCCCAGGGCCCAGATCACACCGAAGATGCCAAAGGGGTATTGAAACGCCCACGCGAAACCGACAGCTGTGAATTCCAGCACAATCAGCCAGAGTCCGCGCGTCCATAGAAATCGGCTGAGTTCCGAAGCGGTGCGGCGACGGCCGTAGAAGAACGCGCCCGTGCCGGCGAGAAAGAAGAAGAGCGGCGCGCAAAAATGCGTGATCCAACGCGTGAAAAAAAGCGCGGCCCAGGTGCGGGACAGAGCTTCGGGCTCAAAGCGAAGATGCGTGAAATAGTCGCGCGTGTGATCAAGGGCCATGATCACCATGACCAACCCGCGCAGAATATCGATTGCGTCGATTCTTCCGGTGGCGGAAACGCTATGAGTGCTGGCGACTTCGCGACTGGGCGACAGAGTTGTGGACATGGATCCTCCGCGCGGGCGTCTGCTTTTGGTCCGTTGGACGGATTCGAGGAGGGAAAGGTAGCAGATGTCGCGATGGTTTGCGAGTGGATTTAGGCGGCGAGCGGCTGTCTAATACAAGATTCAGTTATGCAGGCTGGGCTTGCATTTCGGTTACCGCCGCGTCCAGATGTTTCAGCGTCTCTTCCACTGTCAGTGAATACATTTCGCGGCCGACGCCTTCTCCCGCTTCCAGAGCCGATTTCAAATAGTGTCCGGCAATTTCCAGGGCCAGCGAGTCGGTGATCACCTTGCCGGTGCGCTTGTGATATTCCACCCACGCCGGGTGGGGGAGCGCGACCCAGACCTTGCGACCGTCGACCAGAAACTTGATGTCGACCGCATCCGCGTGGCGGGTCGCGATCGCAACGATCATGGCCTGGTATACGCAGTGGACCTGCTTCTTCGTCCAGCGGTCGGTAGCTGTGAAATTTTCAAACATGACTAAAACTATAGCGGAGGGATCACGCCCCGGGCAAACCGCATGGGAGATCGTGCCGGCTTTAGCCGTATCGCCGCCGAAGAAAAAATTCCAGGGCTGAGGCCTCGCATGTTGAGGCATGACGGGCGGCAACGCTGCAGCGATGCCCCGCTACAAGTCGTCGGTCTCTGCTGCACATTTCGTTCTTCAAGTAACATAGATGGGTGCTGACCAGGGTCCCGAACAAAACCAAACTCAACATTGTCCGTACGCCCCATTTGAGCCGGATTCCGTGGCTCGTGCATGGCTTTTCGACCCGTGCTGGAGGATTCTCGCGCGCTTACGGCAAGGGCGATCTCAATCTCGGATTCACCAAAGACGATTCACGTGGCGCTGTCGAGCGCAACCGGGCCGTATTTCTGAAGGAACTTGGCGCCGTTACACGCACGCGGCGGAAATCGTCGAAGTCCCGCGATTCGTTCTGGCCTCTGGTCACTGCGCGCCAGATCCACTCCGACATCATTCGCTGCGTCGACTCTGATCCTGAAGACCCGCTCACCGGAGATGGACTGATTACCGCAACTCCCGGCCTGCTGCTGGCGATCCAAACGGCGGATTGTCTGCCAGTGCTTCTGGTCGACACGAAGCGTCACGCCGTCGGTGTATTTCACGCGGGCTGGCGTGGGACGGTGCAGCGCATCGTCGAAAAGGGAGTAGGCGAGATGCATCGCTGCTTCGGCAGCCGTCCACGCGATCTGAAAGCGGCGATCGGTCCGGGCATTCAAGGCTGCTGTTATGCTGTCGGCGAAGAAGTGCGAATCAAGTTTGAATCGCAGTTTGAATACGGGGCGAGCCTCTTTCGCGAGGTCAAGGATTCTGATCCGGTGCGGGAAAAGTATCCGCTGCTGTTTTTGACGGCGCGCGCCCCCGGACACAGCGACCTGCCAAAGACAATTTTTCTCGATCTCGTCGAAGCCAACCGCCAGCAACTTCTCGCCGCGGGAGTGTCGAAGAAGAACATCGAGACCTCTGCGCTCTGCACAAATTGCCATCCGGAATTGGTGTTTTCCTACCGTGCTGAGAAGGGCAAGACCGGCCGGATGATGGGAGTCGCGGGAATCCGGGGATGATGAGATCTACGAGCTTCCTCGCGCTTGTCCTCTCTGCTGCATCTTTCGCCCAGGTTTCCCCGACCCAGATCGACGCCATCTTTGCCCCGCTCAGGTCCAGCAACGCTCCGGGCGCTGCTGTCCTGGTGGTTCGCAATGGGCAGACTGTGTTTCGCCGCGGATACGGGGTCACCGACCTCCGCACTCTGCATCCCATCGATGCAAGCACGAACTTTCGCCTGGCCTCCTTCACCAAGCAGTTCACCGCGACCTGCATCATGCTTCTCGTGCACGACGGCAAACTGCGCTACGACGACCACCTCACCGACATCTTTCCGGAGTTCCCCGCGTACGGCAAATCCATCACGGTCCGCAATCTGCTCAATCACACTTCCGGACTGCCGGATTACGAAGACATCCTGATGAAGCAGTATCCCAATACGCCGGACGAAAAGATTCCGCAGATTCTCGATGCCGGCGTGCTGAAGCTGCTCGAGCAGCAGTCCGCCGGAGAATTCGCTCCGGGGACGAAGTGGGAATACAGCAACTCAGGCTATGCGGTGCTCGCGATGATTGTTGAAAAAGTCTCGGGCAAGCCTTTCGGCCAATTTCTGCGCGAAAGGATTTTCGCTCCGCTGAACATGAAGAACACGCTCGCCTATGAAAAAGGCAAGAACGAAGTCCCGCACCGCGCCTATGGCCATACAAAAGAAAAAGACGCGTGGCGCCAGACCGATCAGAGCCCTACCTCAGCTGTCCTTGGCGACGGTGGCATTTACTCTTCGATCGATGATCTGGCCAAGTGGGACCGCGCTCTTCGCGACCACACCTTGCTCAGCGACGCGGAAATGCTCCCGGCATTGACTCCAGTTCAACTAAAGGATGGCCCAGCGAAGTTCCCCGACGGCATCGCCCGTGAGCTACGGTTTCGGATGGTTTCTCGCGCCCTACAGGGGTCACAAACGAATGTCGCACGATGGCGAGACCATCGGGTTTCGAACCACGATCCAGCGTTTTCCGGACGACAAATTGACGGTGATCGTGCTCGCCAACCGGTCCGACATCAATCCAGAAGAGTTGGCGCTGAAAGTGTCGGACCTATATCTGTCGAACAAGCCGTAGAGAAGTGATGCGGGGCAGGCGCTGGAAAGCCATCCAAAAACGAAAGAGACGCTGCAAGCAGCGTCTCTCAGATAAAGGCGGAATGTCGGCTATGCCGTTGGAGGCACAGAAGCCGCGGGCGGAGCAGGAGTTGCGGGCGCCGAGGTGGTCACGTTGACCAGATCCTTCAATTCCTTGCTCGGCTTGAAGAAAGGGATCTTCTTGGCCGGCACTTCCACGCGCTCACCGGTCTTCGGGTTGCGGCCGACGCGAGGCTTGCGCTGGCGGGTGCGGAAGCTGCCAAAGCCGCGAATCTCGATCTTGTCGCCGGCGCGCAGGGAGCGCACCACGCTGTCAAAGATCGTTTCCACGATCACTTCGCTGTCTTTCCGCGTAAGCTCTGCCAAACGCGAGACTTCGTCGATCAGATCTGCTTTGGTCATAACGCTCCCTCTACCCAAGCCTTTCGAAATCGCAAGCAACTCAGTTCTGCTGCCTACTTACAGTGCCCGGCACGAACCTCCCGGGTCCGGATGTAAGTCAGCATCCATAACCTTCTCAAATTTCAGGGGTTGGATGCAAGTTACGGTCTTGGGACGGGGCCGGTCTTAAGGACCTAACTGCTCGAGCGCCAAGCCTCCGACCAGGGAACGCGCGTCCGCAGGAGCCAAGCTATTTCCAGAGATAATAGAAGCCGACCTGCTGCTCCATCAGCTTTTCGCGGCTAGGGAGATACTGCGAAACATCCCCAAGCAGCAGATCCATCAGCGTCCGGCGGTCCCTCTCGGGACGCACCAACGTTGGTTCGCCCTTGATATTCACCATCTTCGCCGTGTCGTCGACCGCGTTCTGGAAATCCCCAACGTTATCAATCAGCTTCATCGACAGGGCCTGCTGGCCGGTCCACACTTTCCCGTTGGCGATCGCCTTCACGTCGTCGTATTTCAGCCCGCGCCCGTCGGCCACCGCCTTGATGAACTGTCCAAACATGTTATCGATCAGCGATTGCATGTAAGCCTGCTCTGCCGGAGTGAGGTCGCGCGCCGGATTGCCCGTATCTTTGAACTCTCCGGTCTTGATGACCACGTCTTTCAACTTGGCCCACTTCAGCAAGTCGCCATAGTTGACCCATTGCGCGATGACACCGATCGATCCGACAATACTGCCTTCGTCGGCGTAAATCTTGTCGCAGGCGGACGCCACATAGAAGGCGCCGCTCGCCCCGACGGTTTCGATCGAAACCACGATCTTTTTCTTCTTCTCGCTGCGGAGGCGCTTCACTTCGCGGTAAATCTCTTCCGACGCGGCCACGCCGCCGCCGGGGGAATTCACGTGCAGGATGATTGCCTTGATCGACGAGTCGTCTCCGAATTTCTTGAGCTCGTCGACGACCGGCTGCGGGGAAAGAATCACGCCGTCGAGATCGACCACTCCGATGCGATCGCCGAACCCACCGAGTCCGGATTGCGAGCCGGTAGCGTGAAGCGTCAGGTAGACGAGCGTAAAGACGGCCAGCACAAAGAGGAAGAAAGCTCCTCCGCCAATCAGAACCCAGAGCAGGGTGCGCGAACGTCGCTCAGACATGAAGAAAGTTTAGCACCAGCCCCGAATGTCGGGGACAGCCGCCAAGCCTGCCCGGAGCGGAGTCGAATGGACTTTCCGGTTGAGCGAAGCTCGATAGACTGCGGCCGATCAAGATGTGGCCGCGATTACCTTCAGGGCTGCGCGTTGCACCGAAATTTCCACCGGCGTTCGGCAGACGTACTCTCCGTCGGCATAAACATCGAGTGGATGTTCGGTTTCAACGCGCACGCGCGGAGCATGAAAGTATTTGACTTCGCGGATTTTCAGATGCTTTCCGCCGTAGACCGTCGGGAACAGGCGCAAGAGACGCAACGGATCAACTCCGCCTACCACGCAGACATCGAGCAAGCCGTCATCCATTTTCGCCCGGGGAGCGATCTTCATCCCGCCGCCATAGAGTGGAGTGTTGGCGAAAGCGGCCAGCAGCGTGGGCTGATCGCTGCGGCTGGCCCAGCTCTCGCACTCACCAGCAGGGCTGTCCTCGGGCACCAGGATTTTCATCGGGAAGGGCGCGAACGTGAAGATGGCCGGAGCCAGGCTGAGCGCGTATCCGCCATGCCCTCGCAGCCACCGCGGCAGTTTGTTGGCGCGTCGCGCCACTTCGCTGTCGAGCCCGACGCCAGCGACGCAGCAGAAATATTCCTTAGTGGGACTCTGACCCCTGGCTGGTGTTTTCTCCAGCGGAGATAATGCCGAGGTCAATCGGCCGGATGTTCGCGCACCCAGCACAGAAGTGATTCCACGCCGCGAGCGAATCGCGAACCCGCCGCAGTCCGAGCGCCCGGGCAAAATCATTTCCGCTGCCCGCAGGCACAACCAGCACCGGCAGCCGCAACTTGACCAATTGTGCAGAGTGTCGATGAATGGTTCCATCGCCGCCGAATAGCAGAATCACATCGGCATCGTCGCCCGAAGCAGGCATGCCGATCCGCCACTCGACCGAATTGTCAGCTTGAAATGGCTTCAGGTCTTTGGAGGAACATCCCAGCCCGAGAATGGCCGCAGCCCGCATGCGCGCGGATGAGACTAGCAGAATTGCATATGTGAAGAGAGATTATGTGGGAGAGAGTATGTGGGGACAGCCGCCCTCGGCTGTCCCCATATAGTCGAGCTAGAAGATCTGCACTATGGGACTATCGACGCGATCTTGCCCGCCCTCACCATCACAGAACTTGCTGTAGGAGCCAGAAACGGCAATTCGCCTCTTGATTTTTTCTCCTTGACGTGACTCGCCGGTCTTTCTCGACTGCGGCTGTTTCATCTTCCGGACTGCCGTCCGAAGCCGCAGTCAGCAGCTCCTGCCTCGGCAAGTAGCTTATCGACGCGCACTTGAGGATCCGTCTACCTGTCTGTCCCAACGGTCTGCCGCTTTGATACCTCCTCATTGGCAAGTAGGAGCTTACCGTCCCTCTTCGACCGCCAAGGTGGCTTGGCCCGATCTTGCGTGTTCATCGCCGCAATTGAGCCGATAGGCGACGAGCTACCACATCTGTCGGACTTGTCACCCTTCTGGAAGTCCTTCGCCCAGTCCTCGCCCGCCTTCCTCGCCGCTTCCGCCGAATGAAAGTCCGCCACGATCCTCCGTGCGAGTTCCTTCTTCGCCTGCATCGGATGCGTCCCCGTCTTCATCTTTTCGATCTCGGCGACCTGCACGTCAGTCAGCAGCTCGTAATACCTCCACATCATCTCGTCAGAGATGCTCATCACCTTCCCGTACATCTCCAGCGGCGGTTCATGGATGCCGATCGCATTTCCCAGGGACTTCGACATCTTCTGCACGCCGTCGAGGCCCTCGAGAATCGGCGTAGTCAGCACGACTTGCGATTCCTGCCCATATGCGCGTTGCAGTTCGCGGCCGACCAGGAGATTGAATTTTTGATCCGTCCCGCCCAGTTCCACGTCCGCCTCAAGCGCGACCGAGTCGTATCCCTGGACCAGCGGATACAGCAGTTCGTGCACTGAAATTGGTTTCTCATCCTGAAAGCGCTTGTGAAAGTCCTCGCGCTCGAGCAGTTGCGACACGGTGTATCTTGCCGCCAGCCGGACAAACTCATCCGAGCTCATGGGGCCGAACCAGCGGCGGTTAAAATCGACCACCGTCTTTGCAGGATCGAGAATTTTGAACACCTGCGCTTTATACGTCTCCGCATTCTGCTCGATCTGCTCGCGCGTTAGCGGAGGCCGCGTTGCCGAGCGCCCGGTCGGATCGCCGATCATCCCGGTGAAGTCGCCAATCAGAAAGATCGCGGTGTGCCCGAGATCCTGAAAATGTTTAAGCTTGCGCAGCACGACCGTATGCCCGAGATGAAGATCGGGAGCGGTCGGGTCCATGCCGAGTTTCACGCGGAGTGGCTTGCCGGTGGCGCGGGACTTCTCCAGTTTGGCGCGCAGGTCGGCTTCGCGAATAATCTCCGCGGAGCCCTTCTTGAGATAGGTGAGTTGTTCGTCGACGGGCGCGAATGTTGGCATGAGAAAGGACATTATAAGGAATGCAGAAGAATCGTGGCGCGTCTGAGCCTTGTCATCCGCAGCGAAGCGAAGGACCTATGCACTTCCAGCCAGTTACGACGGTCGTTCGCGGCAAAAGGCGCCGCTCAGGACAACAAGGCGTTTAAGATTTGCTCATGACTGTGCGCATACGCAAAGCCATTGCGTCCGATGTCCCTAGGCTGCGAGAAATTATCGAAGCTTCCGTGCGCGGTTTGCAGGCTGCAGATTATTCCCCTCCACAGATCGAAGGCGCCTTGCAGTCGGTCTACGGCGTCGACAGCCAACTCATCGCAGATGGAACCTACCTCGTCGCGGAAGAAATGTCAGACACGGAACCCGTGATCGTCGCCTGCGGCGGTTGGAGCAAGCACAAGACTCTCTACGGAGGCGATCAATACGCGGGTCGTGAAGACTCACTGCTCGATCCCTCGCGGGACGCCGCCAAGATCCGCGCTTTCTTCGTGCACCCGGCTTGGGCGCGGCGCGGCATTGGTAGCATGATCCTCGAAGCGTGTGAAACCGCGGCCAGGGCCGAGGGCTTCACGCGGTTGGAAATGGGAGCGACGTTAAGTGGAGTGGAATTCTATAGGGCAAAGGGATATGTCGAAGTCGAAAACCAGGCCGTCCCGCTGGGCAATGGAGAAGCGCTGCCGATCGTGAAAATGGCAAAGAGCTTTGGATAGAGAACTCACTTCGGAGTTCAGACGTTTGACTTCTGGCGTGCTGCGAGTCGCCGCCCCACGACGTCAAACTTCCCGGCCAGAACGATGTTGATTGCCTCGGTGTATGCAATGTGTTCCTGCTCCAGAATTCGCTCGGCAAGGGAATGCTCGTCGTCATCCTCGAGGACCGGCACGGTCTTCTGCACAATGATCGCGCCGTGATCGAGTTCTTCATCGACAAAATGCACTGTGCAGCCGGAAACTTTCACGCCGTAGGCGAATGCCTGCTCCTGCGCCTCCAGTCCCGGGAACGCGGGTAATAGCGACGGGTGAATATTCAGAATTCTCTGCGGAAACTGTTGTACGAACCAAGGCGACAGCAGCCGCATGTAGCCCGCGAGGCAGACCAGTTCCACACCGTTCTGCTTCAGCGCGGCTACGACGTCGCGGTCGTGCTCCTCGCGCGGCTTGCCTTTGGAAGGAATGACCACCGCATTCAGCCCCCGCTGCCGCGCGGTCGCAATTCCGGGAGCATCCGCTTTGTTCGAAATAACAATCGCGATCCGCGCGCCAGGGATGCGGCCCGCATCGATGCTGTCTGCGATAGCGACGAAATTCGACCCGCGACCGGAGAGAAGAATGCCAAGAGATTTCATTTCAGGCAAACATCATAATTCACCACGGAGACACAGAGGCACGGAGAAAAACGAAGGAAAGTAAACGGGGAAATTTCTGCGGAGTGGACGCGCATTGATTGTCGGGGGCATTCGGCGACGAGAGAAATCAAGATCAGTTTTTCTCTGTGTCTCCGTGGTAAAAGCAACCCTAGCTGTAAGTGACTTTGCGTTCGCCTTTGACGATGCGTCCGATCGTGTAAGCTTTTTCACCCACGCGTTCCAGCACCGACTGCGCCTTCTTGAATTTCGCCGAAGGCACGACCAGGAGCATCCCCATCCCCATGTTGAATGTGCGCAGCATTTCGTCCTGTGGGACATTTCCCAGTTGCTGCAAGTGCTCAAAGATGGGAAGCACGGGCCAGCTGCCAAGTTCGATCGCCGCCGCTGTTCCGCGGGGAAGGACGCGCGGCAGGTTTTCCGTGATGCCGCCGCCGGTGATGTGCGCCAGCGCGGCCACGCACTGGGCGTCAATCAATTTCCGCAGCGCCGGCCAGTAGCTTTTGTGGGTGCGCATCAGCTCGTTGCCGACCTTGTTCTTGATTTCGTTTACGTAGGTCTCGGGCGAGTAGTGAGCGACCTCAAACAGCAACTTGCGGGCGAGAGAATATCCGTTCGTGTGCAGTCCATTCGACGGCAGGCCCAGAATAATGTCGCCGATCTGTACGTCTTTCCCGGTGATGATTTTTTCGCGGTCCACTACGCCGACAATGAATCCCGCCAGATCATATTCGCCGTCGGGATAAAAGCCCGGCATTTCCGCCGTCTCTCCGCCGATTAGCGCGCATCCATTGTGTTTGCAGGCGTCGGCAATTCCTTCGACCACTTTTTCCGCGATCGAAGGATCCAGCGTTCCCGTCGCCAGGTAATCCATGAAAAACAGCGGAGCGGCTCCTTGGACGGCGATGTCATTCACGCAGTGATTCACCAAATCCGCGCCCACGGTCGAATGCAGGTCCATCTCGAAGGCGATTTTCAGCTTGGTGCCGACCCCATCGACGCTCGATACCAGCACCGGATCGGCATACTTCGTCTTGTCGACGGCGAACAGCCCGCCGAAACCGCCGATTTCGCTCAGGACGCCGCGGGTAAAGGTCTTGTGCGCGAGGTACTTGATGCGCTGCTTGGTGCGGTTCGCACGGCTGATGTCGACCCCGGCATCAGCGTAGGTGATGGGCGTCGCACTGGGTGTGGGAGTCTTAGGCACAGCTTGTTCCGTGAATCACTAATCCTTGCGTGGGGTTTGCCGGGTGCCGAAGCAACAATCCAAGGCCGCTCATTGTAGCACGTCTAAAAGGGCCGGCTTCTGTGCAGCAAACTGCTCTCGGGAAGCCGAAACTCGCAGGGACACTCCAACGGTTTTCCGCGGACGCGCACGCCCGTTCGCCACTGCAGCCCTGGACTAGTGCGAGATGAAGTCCGAGAAGAAGTAGGCTAAAACCCCGAACAACGCCAGCCCCGAGATGCCGTAGGCAGTGAGAACCCAAGCTCCGCGGCCTTCGCGATGCCTCATTGAAGTGGTGGTGGTAGAGGACTGCTCAGTAGGAGAGACGACTGGGGCCCGATCTTCCATGCAAAACCTCCGAACGGAAAGATCGTGGCGCAATTACATTATGCGTCACGCTTGCCTCGCGTCGCAGCGAAACAAGACTATCTGGACGGGATTTTACTCCGGAATCGTCGCTATGGAACGGCAAAATGTGATCGGGATCACGGTATTAATGTGCAAATAAATTATCATTATGTGAAAATCGTGAACGGATTCGGAATTCGCTCCCATTCTCCCCTCTTCACTCAAGCGCTTCCCTTGTTACTCCCGCGTCTCCTCATAACTCTCTGCCCATCCCTCTGCGTGGGATAATGAACAGGACCAATTTCCAATATGAGTGATCGTTTTCTTGCCTCTCTGTTCTGCTGCGCGCTGGCCGTCGGCGCAAGCGCCCAGCAGTCAACTCCCATCCCTCCGAACGCATCGGCCCCGGCGAAGGCGGCCAATGCCGCGGATTCTGCGGCGCTCGAGGGGAAGGGCCACGACTATTCGCAGGAGTCGTTCGTCATCGAGCAGATGCACTCCCGCTATCGCTTCGAGGCCGACGGGACCGGACGCAAGGAGACCGTTGCCCGCATTCGCGTCAAAAGCGAAGCCGGCGTTCAGCAGTGGGGACAGTTGCAGGAAGGCTACAACTCCGCCAACGAGCGGGTCGAGATTCCCTACGTTCGTGTGCTGAAAGAAGATGGCACCGTCATTAAAGCTGGCGACGATGCCGTGCAAGACTTGAGCGCGCCGCTCGAGCGCGAAGCTCCCGTCTATACCGATTACCGACAGAAGCACATCACTGTTCCTGGATTGCGGCCCGGCGAAGTGCTCGAATACGACATGGTCACGGTGATCCACACGCCGCTAGCCGCCGGACAATTCTGGACGGAATACGAATTCGATAAGACCAACATCGATCTCGACGAAACTCTCGATGTCGATGTTCCTGCCGGCCGCACGCTGAAGGTCAAATGCAAGGCGGGGATGGATCCCAAGATCACGGAAGCAAACGGTCGCCGCCTCTATCACTGGTCGAGTTCACATCTTGAGCGCGAAGACGACGACAAAGCCAAGGACAAAGACAAAAAGAAGAAGAAACATCATCCCGACGACGATCGGCCGGACGTTCAACTGACCACATTCGAGTCCTGGGAGCAGATTGGCCGCTGGTATGCCAACCTGGAGAAAGATCGCCGCGCACCCACCTCCGATGTTCGAGCTAAGGCTCAGGAACTGACCAAGGGTCTCGACACAGACCTCGCGAAAACCGAAGCGCTTTACGATTTCGTCGCGAAAAATTTCCGCTACGTGAGCCTGTCGTTGGGCGTAGGCCGCTACCAGCCGCACGCCGCTTCAGACGTCCTGCATGATCAGTACGGCGATTGCAAAGACAAGCACACGCTGCTCGCGTCCCTTCTCGAGGCCGAAGGCCTGCATGCTTATTCCGTTCTGATCAATTCGAGCCGCAAGCTCGATCCCGATGTGCCATCTCCCTCGCAGTTCGACCACGTGATCACCATGCTGCCGATGGGAAAAGAAGAAGTTTGGATGGACACCACCAGTGAGGTTGCTCCATTCCGCCTGCTGGCGTACACGCTGCGCAATAAGCAGGCGCTGGTGATTCCTCCCGCGAATCCTCCATCGAGCGTGGCGCCGCATCTGGAAAACACTCCCGCCGACACGCCAATGCCCGATTACGAGCGCTCGGAAATCGTCGGCAAGGTCAACGATATCGGCAAGCTCGAAGCCCATGTTCACTACGAGTTCCGCGGGGACGAAGAGTTGTTGCTCCGTTCCGTCTTCCGGCGGGTTCCGGAATCGAACTGGCAGCGCGTGGCCGACAATATCAACGCCGGCCTCGGCGGCGACATCACCCATCTTGTGGTCAGCGATCCCGCGGCGACCAGGGAGCCGTTCGCGATGTCGTACGACGTTTCCAAGCCCAACTTCCTCGACTGGTCCAAGAAGAAAACGCAGATCATCTTGCCGCTGGTCCAATTCAGCCTGCCCGACGTGGATGACGACCAGACCGATCCCGACGCCGAACCGCTGAAGCTGGGTCCGAAGGGCGAATATTCCTACAAGATCAAGCTGGAATTCCCCTCCAAGTACACGGCGCACGCGCCGCTTGCGTTCTCTCTGAAGCGCGACTACGCAGATTACGACGCCGCCTATCAGTTGCAAGGCAACGTCTTCACTGCCAGCCGCACGTTAACTTTGCATCAAGACGATTTGCCGGTCGCACGCGCCACGGACTACGAGGCGTTCCGCCGCGCCGTCGGCGCCGATTTGGCGCAGCAGCTGTCGGTCGAGAGCGCGGTTGCAGGAGGTCTTGTGCCTCCGGCTGATATGAAGGCCGACGATCTTATCGAAAGTGCCCGCGCGGCCGTCGACTCCGGCAATCTCGCGATCGCCGAAGTGCTCTTGAAGCGCGCTACCGAAGTCGATCCTAAGAACAAGTTTGCCTGGAACAATCTTGGTCTAATTTATCTGCAAGTGCGCCAGGACGATCAGGCAATCGCCGCCTTCCAGAAACAGATTGAAGTCAATCCCTACGACGAATTCGCTTACAACAATCTCGGCCGCGCGTACTGGCAGGAACGCAAGTACGACGACGCGGTGAAGGCATTCAACCAGCAGATCGGAAATAATCCGCTCGACAAGTTTGCCCATGCCAATCTGGGTGCGATGTACTCGGAGTGGCACAAGTACGATCTGGCGGCGCCCGAGCTGGAGAAAGCTGCCTCCTTGACTCCCGACAGCGGTGAGTTGCAGGTCAGCCTTGGCGACGCCTATTTGAATCTCGGGCAGGAAGACAAAGCGCTCGCGGCATTCGACCATGCAGTCGAGCTCAATGCCAATCCCCTGGTCTGGAACAATATCGCCTACCAGCTTTCATTAAAGAAATCGCACCTCGACCGCGCCCAGCAGTATGCCGAATCCGCGGTCTCGGCAACGGCCGCCGCGTTGCGCAACGTTTCCCTCGATCGCCTGACTCGAAACGATCTTTCGCTGGTTCCGTCGTTGATCGCCTATTGGGACACTCTTGGCTGGATCGAATTCGACGAAGGCAATCTCGGCAAAGCCGAAAAATACGTTGCCGCGGCCTGGGAGCTCGGCCACCACGGTGAAGTGGGCGATCATCTTGGACAGATCTACGAAAAGCGCGGAGAGAAAGACTTGGCGATGCGCACTTACGCCCTGTCGATGAATGGATTGCGTCCGACTCCCGAAACTCGCGGCCGCCTAGCCTCTCTGGCTGGAGGCGACGCGAAGGCTGACGCCGCAGTCGCGCGCTACAAAGACGACCTCGAGCGCCTGAGCACGGTCGACCTCGGCAAGACCACGCAGACCGGGAATGCGGATTTCTTCATCCTGCTGAGCGGCGGCGCTGGAGAAGTGGCCAAAGTCGATGCCGTGAGATTCGTCAGCGGAGACGAGAAGCTGAAGTCGTATACCAACGCGCTCCGTACCGCCGACTACCACCTTACGTTTCCCGACGACACGCCGGTGAAAATCCTGCGCCGCGGAACGCTCTCTTGCTCGGTGACCACGGGCAGTTGCAAGTTCGTGATGACCTTGCCCGAAGACGTGAGAACGGTGGACTAAGAAAAGTATGCGGGGACAGGCATCCCGGCTGTCCCACGCTTATTTTCCCGCCCGATCGTGCGACCAGCTGTATTCGTTGACTCGCCTATCCCCCTGACGTAAGATTCCCGCCCATGGCCGCTCGGAACAATTGTGAAGACTGAGGAGGCGTGATGCAGCTGCGCTTGGAGAGCCGTCCCGTCGGCGAAGTTTTCGTTGTCCAGTGCCAGGGGCGGATCATTTCCGGGAACGAAGTCTTCACTCTGCACTCGCAGGTTGGCGACGCGATCGAGAAGTATGGCGAAGTCGTGCTGCAAATGGACCGAGTCGAGTTCCTCGACAGCAGCGGTTTGGGAGCGATGATGCGCCTGGTGCACGCCGCCCGCGCCAAATCAGGCGATCTCAAACTCTGCGGCCTGCCGCCCAAGGTTCGAAAGGTCCTCGAGATGACCCATCTGCTCAAGGAATTCGAAACCTACGACTCGCTGGAAGAGGCGATTACAGCCGCTTATCTGGGCTCGCGCTATTCGCGGGGAAAAACCGGCGATGCCCGGCCGCGTCTGCTCTGCGTCTACGCTTCACTCGACGTGTGTACGTTCCTGCGCGAAATTTTGTGCAACGCCGGATTCAATGCCCTGACCACCACCACGGTTGAGGACGCACCGATCCTGCTCAAGGCGACGAAGGCCAAGCTGGTCGTGATCTCCTCGCGCATCCAGTTTCTTCGCGGAAAACCCATTCGCGCCGCATTGCAGGAAATCGTTTCAGACGTCGGCATTCTCACCTTGGACGAGGACTTCGCCACGCAAGATCCCGGCGACGCCGCCGAAAAATTGCTGAATCAGGTGCAAAGCCTGCTCGCTCCGGCGAGTTAGCCGGATTCAGCTCGACTAATCTCTCAGACTACGCAGCGCCGTTTGTGCCACGCTGTGGCCTGTTCGTAGGCATGTGCCAGTCGCAGCACGAGGTCTTCCCGCCAGTGCGGTCCGGCAATCTGCAATCCAATCGGAAGGCCGCTCTGCGTGAAGCCGCAGGGAATCGAGATCGCCGGCAATCCCCACACGTTGAACGGACGCGTGTTCCGCAGCAGCTTCAACTCCGCCGGCCGCAGTTCGTCGGGATTTGCTCTGAGGTCGGCGATCGCCGGGGCTGGCATCGGTATTGTCGGCATCACCAGAACATCCACCTCCGCAAAGACCCTGCGGATATTTCGTCGCGCTTGCTCCAACTCGCGGCGTTGCTGGATATATTCCGCCGCCGTGACTTTCTCTCCGCTGCGAATGCGCCGCACCGTTTCGGCCTGATATCGGTCGGTACTCTTTGCAACATTTTCGGCGTGATAGGCGTAAGCCTCGGCAGCTTGCAGTGTTCGGTCGGTCGGCACATCGATCTGTACCTCTTTAACCTGCGCCACCAGCGTTTCGATTCCGCTGAGCGCATGCTCCATTGCCGCGCTGATTTCTGGATCGAGGTCATCGAAGAAGTACCCGCGCGGCACGCCCACGCGCAAGGACTTCGTGCCCTGTTGCAGCGAACCTACGTAGTCCGCCACGGGAATGTCCACCGAAGTGATGTCGGCCGCGTCGTATCCCGCAATGGCCTGCAGCACGATCGCCGCATCCGCCACACTCGCGGTCAGTGGCCCGACGTGATCGAGCGATAACGAAAGTGGAATTACTCCGCGGCTTCCCACTCGCCCATAGGTCGCTTTCAGGCCGACACATCCGCACAGCGCCGACGGTTCGCGGATCGATCCTGCCGTGTCGGTTCCAATCGCGGCGCAAACCATTCCCGCGGACACGGCGGCTGCCGACCCTCCCGACGATCCTCCTGTTATGCGCCCTCGATCCCACGGATTCCGAACGTCGCCAAAGTGGCTGACCAGCGAACTCCCGCCATAGGCGAATTCGTGGAGGTTATTTTTCCCGATGATCACCGCGCCAGCCCGCCGCAAGCGGCGGACGACTTCCGCATCTTCAGCCGGAATTCGATTCTCGTGCAGCGCGCTCGCCGAAGTCGTTCGGACTCCCGCTGTGTCGATCAGATCTTTCAATGCAATCGGAATCCCGTGCAGCGGCCCGCGCCACTCTCCGCGCAAGATCTCAGCCTCCACCCCTCGCGCCTCGGAGAGCGCGGACTCCGCCATAACCGTGATAAACGCATTGAGCGTCGGATTTAGTCTTTCAATCTGCCCCAGACAATCACGCACGATCTCCACCGGAGAGATTTCGCGGCGGCGCAGTCGCGGCGCCAGTTCGGAAATGGATAGAGATAGAGACGCGCTCATAAGTCAGCGAGCCATTGTAAAGGCACCCGCGTTTGCCCCGGGTTCCCCAGTGCCACCTGTGATGAGATTTTTTCTGTATACGTTCACATAACTCGTGTCATCCAAAGTCCTATAATGCTGGAAGTTGGTTGGATGGGGGCTCCGAAAAAATCATGTCCGAGATGACGATCGCGCCCGTTGCGACGCACGGTTTTTTTGTGGACGGCCGTTGGCACGAGGATGGCGACCTCGTCGAGATTCGCGCTCCCTACGACAACAATCTGATTGCCCGCGTCGTGCAAGGCCGGAAAGAGCACGCCGAAGCCGCTATCGCCGCCGCTGTCAAAGCCTTCGGTACTACCCGTCGACTTCCGGCGTTCGAGCGCCAGCGTGTTCTGCGGCAGATCGTATCCTCCATGACGGAGCGCAAAGAAGAATTTGCCCGCACCCTTGCCCAGGAAGCCGGCAAACCGATCAAAGCGGCTCGGATCGAAGTCGAGCGCGCCATCTTTACCTTCCAGGTCGCGGCCGAGGAAAGCACCCGCATCTACGGTGAGTTTCTTCCCCTCGACTGGCAGGAATTCACTGCCGGACGCTGGGGTATCGTCCGCCGTTTTCCTCTGGGTCCGGTCGCCGGAATCACGCCGTTCAACTTTCCCATCAATCTGGTTGCGCATAAGGTCGCGCCCGCCATCGCCGCCGGTTGCCCGATGGTCCTGAAACCCGCTCCGCAAACGCCGCTCTGCTCGCTGCTTTTGGCGGAGTGCGTCCAGCAGGCAGGCTGGCCCGACGGCGGCCTCAATGTGCTGCCCCTATCGAATGAAGACGCCGGACTGCTCGTTACCGACGAACGTATCAAGCTGATCAGCTTTACGGGCAGCGTCCCGGTAGGGTGGGACATCAAGCGCCGCGCCGGAAAGAAGAAAGTCGTTCTCGAACTTGGCGGAAACGCCGCCGTGATCGTCCACAGTGATGCCGATCTTTCCTATGCTGCTGACCGGTGCGTCACCGGCGGCTTCGGATACGCCGGCCAAACCTGCATCTCCGTCCAGCGCATTCTGGTCGAGCAATCGGTTTACGGAAAGTTCACCGACCTGCTGGTCGAAGGCGTGAAGAAACTTAAGACCGGCGACCCGCTCGATGAATCCACCGACGTCGGCCCGCTGATCCGCGGAAGCGACGCCGCCCGCACCATCGCATGGATTGAAGAAGCCGTCCACGACGGCGCCCGTCTCCTCTGCGGAGGCCGCCGCACCAAGCAGGTCGTTGAACCGACCGTGCTCACCGGCACCAAGCCGGATATGAAAGTGAACTGCCAGGAAATTTTTGGCCCCGTCGTGACGGTTGAGCCCTACACCAATTTTGATCAGGCATTGCGGCAGGTCAACAATTCCGCTTACGGGATGCAGGCCGGCGTCTTCACACGCGATGCGAAATTGCTGTTCCAGGCTTACGAAGAGTTGGAAGTCGGCGGGGTGATTGCCGGGGATGTTCCCTCGTTCCGTATCGACCACATGCCCTACGGAGGCGTCAAAGATTCCGGTCTCGGCCGCGAAGGCTTGCGCTATGCCATCGATGAGATGACCGAACCAAAGTTACTGGTCATGAATCTACGATAACGTTCTAGTCGGCAAATTACGTCGCACTCTGAGACGCCAATCCCTTCGCGCTCGCGTTGAAAATTTCAACATTATTTTCCTCTTGTTACTTTCAGAAAAATTTTCTTTCGTGAATTTTCAAAAACGCGGGACAAAGCTTTGCGAAATCTTTATAATTTCCTGTTTCATAGACAACTCAGAAAACCTGTGGGTGGTTTTCTTTACTGGGAACAACTAACAGCGGACGATCCGCCGGGTCTCTTCAGCTAGTCTCACAAGGGAATGTCACAGATTTTTCATCGCAGTACGAATAGTCTGGCACGCGCCACTATCTTTGGCGCGGTCTTTGTCGTCGCGGTTCTGGGCTGGATCTTGTATGAAGTGCAAGGGTCTCCCTACGTCACCTATGCTGGAGTGCGCAAGCCGCAGCCGGTTCCGTTCAGCCATCAGCATCACGTTACGGGGCTCGGCATCGACTGCCGCTATTGCCACACTTCGGTGGAGACTTCGAGCTTCGCCGGCATTCCTCCGACCAAGACCTGCATGAACTGCCATTCGCAGATCTGGACGAATGCCAAGCTGCTGGAGCCTGTGCGCGCCAGCTACAAATCCGGCGAATCGTTGCAGTGGACGCGCGTGAACCAACTCCCCGACTTCGTATATTTCAATCACAGCATTCATGTCACCAAGGGCGTCGGCTGCAACACGTGCCATGGTCCGGTCGATACCATGCCGCTGATGTATCAGCAGGAATCGCTGCAGATGGAGTGGTGCCTCGGCTGCCATCGCGCCCCGCAAAACAACTTGCGCCCGCGCGATCAGGTGTTCAATATGCGTTACCAGCAGCCCAGCAGTCTTAATCCGGTCACGGTAGATGGCCAGAGTTATACCGAGCAATCGGCGTTAGGAACAGCATTAGTAAAGAAGTACAACGTGCGCAGCGTCAGCGATATCACGAGCTGCAGCACCTGTCACCGCTAGTTTTTTGGAGGCTTGTAGAGGTTGATGTAGGGACAGCCGCCATCGGCTGTCCGTCGAGCGGAGCTCAACTCTTCTGTATAAGAGCGTTCGCGCGGCTAGCAGGAGAGATGGTCCAGCCGCGAAGCGGCGAAAGATTACAGCCCACGGCGTAAGCCGTGGGGCAGCAAGTAAGAATTGAGCAGCTCCCGCAGGGACGGCACGGCTCAGCGATGCAAGCATGACGAACGACGACAAAAATAACGGCGGTCTGATCCAGATCAAGAAGCGCGAAGAGGTCTGTCCTTCGAAAAAGCTGGACCTGAACGTCGTCCGCGAACGCATCGACGCGGCCACGGAGCACGACGCCCGCGAAAAAACCGGCCCGGAATACTGGCGCTCGCTCGAAGAGCTCGCTGGCAGCGAAGAATTCAAAGAAGCCCTGCACCGGGAATTCCCCAAGGGCGCGTCGGAATGGCTCGACTCCGTCTCCCGCCGCGGATTCCTGAAAGTCATGGGAGCTTCTCTCGGCCTTGCCGGCATGACGGCCTGCACCAAGCTTCCGCTCGAGCCCATCGTTCCCTACGTGCGCCAGCCGGAAAATGTCATCCCTGGCCGCCCGATGTACTACGCGACGGCCGTGACGCTCGGCGGATACGCGAGCCCCGTCCTGGTCGAAAGCCACCTGGGACGTCCCACGAAAATTGAAGGCAACGATCAGCATCCCGCATCGCTCGGCGGCACCGACATCTTTACGCAGGCCTCGATCCTCGGCATGTACGATCCGGATCGCTCGCAAAGCGTGGTCTCGATGGGCGACCAGCGCTCGTGGCCGGCATTTCTCGGAGCGATCCGCGGACCGCTCAGCGCGCAGAAAGCGTTGCAGGGCGCGGGGATTCGTATTCTTACGCCGACAATTTCGTCGCCGACGCTGGCCGACCAGCTGCACAATTTTCTGAAGATTTATCCGCAGGCCAAGTGGCACGTCTACGAGCCGGTGAATCGCGACAACGTTCTCGAAGGCGCGAAGCTCGCCTTTGGACAGCCCGTCGAGACCCGCTACGATTTCTCGAAAGCCGACGTCATTGTTTCGCTCGACGCCGACTTCCTCTACGCCGGATTCCCCGGAAACGTGAAGTACATTCGCGACTTCGCCAAGCGTCGCAATCCCGACGCGCCGATGAATCGCCTGTACGTCATCGAAAGCACGCCAAGTTCGACAGGCGCGAAGGCGGATCATCGGCTTGGAGTTAAGGCAAGCGCTATCGGCGTGTTGGCGGGGCAAATGGCGTTCTATCCCACCATGCGTGAGATGTTTCCGATAGCGAACGTAGGCTGTCGATTACGGACGTGTCTTATCCGCAGCGGCTCTGGATTTGCAGTCTCACCAGGGCGCCAGCGTGGTGATTGCAGGAGATCATCAGCCACCCGCTGTGCATGCCCTTGCTCATGCATCAACGCGGAACTGGGCAACGTCGGCAAGACCGTCTTCTACACCGACCCAGTCGACGCGAATCCAGTCAATCAGATCGATTCGTTGAAGGATCTCGTCGCCGACATGAACGGCGGTAAAGTTGATCTGCTTGTGATCCTCGGCGGCAATCCTGTCTACGATGCGCCCGCCGATCTCAATTTCGCCGACGCGCTCAAGAGCAACAAGGTTCCCCTGCGGGTGCACCACGGTCTTTACGACAACGAGACCTCCCAGCTTTGCCACTGGCACGTTGACGCGACGCACGAACTCGAAGCCTGGGGCGACGCCCGCGCCTACGATGGCACCGTCAGCATCATTCAGCCGCTGATCGCTCCTCTATATAACGGCAAGAGCGCCCTCGAATTCGTCGCGCTGCTCTCCGGCCAAGCCGATGCCACCGGCTACGATCTCGTTCGCGCCTACTGGCAGAAGCAGCACTCGGGCGCTGACTTCGAGCAGTTCTGGCGCAAGTCGCTGCACGACGGCTGGATCGAAGGCACGACGTTTGCGCCCTAAATCTGCTGACTGCGAAGCCAGCCACTGCTGCAGAGACCGGGCCCAAATCCGATTCCGCCGCGATCGAGCTCAACATCCGCCGCGACTCCACCATCTACGACGGACAGTTTTCCAACAACGGCTGGCTTCAGGAACTTCCCAAGCCGATGTCGAAGCTCACCTGGGACAATGCTGTTCTTATCGGCCCCAAGATGGCGCAGCGCCTCAGCATCGCGACCGACGACGTCGTCGAACTCGAATTGAACGGCAAGAAAGTCAGCGGCCCTGTCTGGATTCAAGCCGGACATCCCGACAACTCCGTCACCGTCACGCTCGGCTACGGACGCAAGCGCGCCGGGCGCGTCGGCACCGCGCAGGGTTTTGACGCTTACGCCCTGCGCACCAGCTCGGCGCCCTACGTCGCCACCGGAGTCACGATCCGCAAGACCGGAGACACTTACAAGCTTGCCTCCACGCAAGGCATGCAGTCGATGGACACGCCCGACGGCGGTCATCGGCCGCTGGTTCGCGAGACGACCCTCGAGGAATACCGCAAGGAGCCGACCTTCGCCAAAGAAGAAGAAGTCGATCCGGCGATGACGCTCTACGAGCCGTACCCCTATAAGGAAGAGACGTACGCCTGGGGCATGGCGATCGATCTCAACTCCTGCGTCGGCTGCAACAACTGCATGATCGCCTGCCAGTCGGAGAACAACATCGCTGTCGTCGGCAAAGAGCAGACGCAGATCGGCCGCCACATGCACTGGATTCGCGTTGACGCCTACTACCAGGGCGACCGCGACAATCCGAAAGCATTCTTCCAGCCCGTCCCTTGCATGCAGTGCGAGAACGCGCCTTGCGAAGTTGTGTGCCCGGTCGGCGCCACCAACCACTCCACCGAAGGCCTGAACGACATGGTCTACAACCGGTGCGTGGGCACGCGCTACTGCTCCAACAACTGTCCGTACAAGGTTCGCCGCTTCAACTTCCTGCTCTTCCAGGATTGGGAGACGCCGCAATACAAGATGATGCGCAATCCCGACGTCAGCGTGCGCAGCCGCGGCGTCATGGAAAAGTGCACGTACTGCGTGCAGCGTATCAACGAGCGCCGCATCGATGTCGAGACCGCCTCGGTTCGCGAAGGCAAAGACATTCGCATCGGCGACGAGTTGCAGACGGCATGCCAGCAGTCATGCCCGGCAGGCGCCATCATTTTCGGCAACATCAACGATCCGAAGAGCAAAGTTTCGAAGCTAAAGGCGCATGCACGCAATTACACGCTGCTGGGCGAACTAAACACGCGCCCAAGAACTACATACTTGGCAGAAATAAGAAATCCGAACCCCGAGTTGGAAGGATAGAAGAGTCATGTGGGGACAGCCGCCATCGGCTGTCCGGCCCGCGCGAAGCGCGGTTCGCGTCAGGCGCAGTCAGGGAAAAGGTTTGTATCAGGGCACGGCTTGAGCCGTGCCGTAAAGGCGATTCAATAGATCGGGGCTTCAGCCCCTGCAGAATCCAGAATGGCTGAGCAATACAAATCGGCGGTCGATCTCGAAAAAGCTCCGGTCATCGAGCCCGGCCACACTTTCGGCACGGTCACGGAAAAAATCAGCGCGATTGTGCTGACCCGTCCGGCGTCCAACGGATGGTTCATCGGTTTCGGCATCTGCTTCATGCTGACCATGATGATGCTCTTCGCCATCGGATATCTCTTCCTGAAGGGCATCGGCATCTGGGGCGTGACCATCCCTATCGGATGGGGCTTCGCCATCGTCAACTTCGTCTGGTGGATTGGTATCGGCCATGCCGGCACTCTGATCTCTGCCATCCTGCTTTTGTTGCGTCAGTCGTGGCGCAATTCCATCAACCGATTCGCCGAAGCCATGACATTGTTCGCCGTGGCGGCAGCCGGAATTTTTCCTGCGATCCACGTCGGACGTCCCTGGCTTGCCTATTGGCTCTTCCCGATTCCCAACACCATGCGGGTGTGGCCGCAGTTCCGCAGTCCCCTCATGTGGGACGTCTTCGCGGTTTCGACCTACGCCACGATTTCCGCGCTCTTCTGGTTTACCGGACTCATTCCTGATCTCGCGACGCTGCGCGACCGCACTGAAAATCGCGCCCTGAAGATCGTTTACGGCATGCTGTGCATGGGATGGCGCGGATCGGCCCGCCATTGGCACCGTTATGAAACGATGTACTTGCTCCTGGCCGGATTGGCCACGCCGCTCGTGCTCTCCGTTCATACCGTCGTGAGCTTCGATTTCGCCGTCGGCATCGTCCCCGGATGGCACACCACCATCTTCCCGCCCTATTTCGTTGCGGGGGCCATCTACTCCGGATTTGCTATGGTGCTGATGCTGGCCATCCCGATCCGCAAGATCTACGGCCTTGAAGATTTCATCACCGAGCGCCACCTGCAGAACTCCGCGAAGGTCATGCTCGCCACCGGATTGATTGTCGCCTACGGCTACGGTGTGGAAGCTTTCATGAGCTGGTACGGCGGCGACCGTTACGACATGTTCACCGTCTGGAACCGGCTGCACGGTCCTTACGCGGGGCCATACTGGCTGCTCCTGATCTGCAACATCTTTATTCCGCAGGTTCTCTGGATTCGCAAGCTCCGCACCAGTCCGATCGCGCTCTTCTTTGTTTCCGGCGTCATCCTGGTCGGCATGTGGCTTGAACGTTTCGTCATCGTGGTCATGAGCCTGCACCGCGACTTCCTGACGTCGTCGTGGGGCATGTACTACCCCACGCGTTGGGACTGGATGACCTACATCGGAACCATCGGCATGTTCCTGATGTTGATGTTCCTGTTCCTGCGCTTGTTGCCCGCGATCTCGATCTTTGAAATGCGCACTCTCCTGCCCGAGGCGGAGGTGAAAGAGTGATGCCGAGGTCCACAAGATGAAGCGCGATCCCATCTACGGCATCATGGCCGAATTCGATTCGGCGCAGGCCCTCATCGACGCTGCGCGCAAGACGCATGAGGCCGGCTACAAGAAGATCGATGCCTATAGTCCCTTCCCGATCGAAGGCCTCGCGGAAGAAATCGGATTCCATCACGACGAAGTTCCTCTGGTCGTGCTGATCGGTGGCATTATCGGCGGCTGCACCGGATACCTGATGCAGTATTGGATGTCCGCGGTTGACTACCCGTTGAACATCGGCGGCAAGCCTCCGCATTCGTGGCCCGCGTTTATCGTGATCACGTTTGAAATGACGATTCTGTTCGCCGGAATCTCGGCCGTCTTCGGCATGCTGGCGTTGAATGGTCTGCCGATGCCGTATCACCCCGTGTTCAACGTTCCACGTTTTTCATCCGCATCGAAGGATCGTTTCTTCCTGATCGTGTTCTCTTCCGACAAGAAATACGATTCCGCGGGCACGCGCAGATTTCTTGAGGCTCTCGCCCCGCGCTCGGTCTCGGAGGTGCCCAGCTAGATGCGACACTTCCGCCAAGTGAATCTGAGCAGGGGCAATAGCCATGTGGGGATGGGCGCATTCGCCCGTCCAGTCGAGCGACCCTCGACAGTGGTTTCCTTTGCGGCACTATTGGTGCTGATCGCCCTAACCTCCGCCTGCCGCCTCGACATGCACGTGCAGCCGCGCGAGAATCCGCTTTCGCGAAGTGACTTCTTTACCGATCAGCGCTCCGCGCGTCCCCTCGTCGAAGGCACGGTCGCGCGCGGCCAGTTGTATGCAGACAGCTATTTTTATACCGGCAAAATCGGCAACAATCCGGGTGAAGTGCTGCCATTTCCTGTTACGAAAGAAGTTCTCGAGCGAGGCCAGGAGCGTTTCAATATTTATTGCGCACCCTGCCACTCCCGCGTCGGAGATGGCAACGGCTTCGTGCCTTCGCGCGGGTTTGCCCGCAAGCCGCCATCGTTCCACATCGAGCGCCTCGAGAAAGCTCCAGCCGGATACTTCTTCGACGTCATTACCAACGGCTTCGGAATCATGCCCGACTACGCTTCGCAGATTCCGCCGCAGGATCGCTGGAACATCATCGCGTACGTTCGAGCGCTGCAGTTAAGCCAGAACGCGACTGTGTCCGACGTTCCGCCCGGACAGAAAATTCCCTCCGAGCCGCCGAAGTTCCGCGAACCCGGATCGGGTGCTACGCAGCCGACAGTTGTTCCGGAAGCAAAATCTGAAGAGATGAAAGAGCAAACGAAATGAGCGCGGCGCGAGCGAACCAACTCGATTTCACAGCTCCGCCGGTGGTTAGGACGATCGCCATGCGGTCGCTGATCGTGGGCGTCGTCTTCGGCATCGCCGCTGCGGTCCTCGCGGTCACGCGCCCCGACGAGTTTTACCGCGCTTACCTGCTTGGTTTCCTCTGCTGGCTCGGAATCGCGCTCGGCTCGATGGCCATCATCATGATCCGTCACCTCACCGGCGGTGGATGGGGCGTCGTCATCCGCCGCATTCAGGGCGCTGCCATGCGCACGTTGCCCGGACTCGCGATCCTGTTCATCCCGATCGCAATCGCGGTGCTGCAGCACCGTATTTATCCGTGGCTCTTGCCGCTGGATGCGATCCAGGATGCTCACATCCGCGAGCATCTGACGAAGCACGCGTTCATTAAAGACGCCTACCTGAACTCCTCCGGCTTCATCGTCCGCGCCATCGTTTATTTCGTGATCTGGAATGTCCTTTCCTTCCTGCTGTCGCTGTGGTCGAAACAAGGTGACCGCCCTGGCGCTCCCGACAACACGGACAAGTTCAAGGCCGTCGCTGGTCCCGGCCTGATTCTCTACGGATTCACCATCACCTTCGCCGCCATCGATTGGGTGATGTCGCTCGATCCCAGCTGGATCTCGACTATCTTCGGCTTGATCATCCTCATCGGCGAAGTGCTTTCGGCGATGTGTTTCGCGGTCGTCGTCGAGCGCATCCTGTTCAACTACAAGCCGATGTCGGAGATGTTGAAGCCCGACTTCGTGCACGATCACGGCAAGTGGATGCTCGCGTTCATCATGGTTTGGGCCTATTTCAGCTTCTCGCAGTGGCTCATCATTTGGGCGGGCAACCTGCCGGCGGAGATCACGTTCTATCTCAATCGCCTGAATGGCGGCTGGGGATGGATCGCTCTCTTTCTTGTTCTCTTTCACTTCGCCTTTCCGTTCGCATTCCTGCTTTCGCGCTCACTCAAGCGGGACATCCGCAAGCTGGTCTGGCTCGCGGTCTGGCTCATTTTGATGCGCTTCGTCGATCTGTTCTGGATTATCGAGCCCAATTTCTCGAAGACGTTCACCATCACGATTGCGGACATCGTCGTTCCGGTCGCCATTGGCGGCTTCTGGCTTGCTTATTTCTTCCACAACCTCGGCTCTCTGCCGCTGCTTCCGGCTTACGACCCGACCGCCGGAGAAGTTTTGGAACCGGCGCATCATCATGGAGGCACATAACCGGTACCGCATGAGCAATCCAATCCATCCCGCGAATTCGAATGGACACGGCGACTATGAGCGCAGCGACATTGGCGTTGCCGGAGTTCTCTACTTCCTCGCCGGCCTCGCCGTCGCGGGAGTCCTCGTGTATTTCATCGCGGATGGGATCTTCGCGTACCTCAACAAGCGATTTGAGGCCGAGCAGGCTCCGGTGAATCCCCTCGTAACGAACGCGCCCGCCGACACGCGCCGCATTCCGCCGCAATATGGCGATAACTATGAGAAATATCTGAAGGAAGGGTTTCCGGCGCCGCAACTCGAAGTCAACGAGCGCACCGAATTGAACGACGAACGCCTGCGCGAAGAGAACACCCTGAGCACTTACGACTGGATTGATCAGAAAGCGGGCACGGTCCGCATCCCGATTGATCGCGCCATGGACATCATCGCGCAGCGGGGTCTTCCCGTTCGTAATCAGCCTGACTCGGGCGTATCGTTCCGTGGCCCCGCGCCAACCGCAGGCACACCAGAAGAACAAAAGAAGGCAAAGAAGTGAGACGTCAGAATCACAATTCGATATCCGCAACGAGCCATGTGGGGACAGCCGCCATCGGCTGTCCGGTCGGGCGAAGCTCGACGGCCGCGTCGGCCGGGGAACAGGGTCGCCAATCCCCCGGAGGCGTCATCCTGAGCGGAGCCGCTTTTCAGGCGGAGCGAAGGATCTCGCGCGGAGCATTCTCAGCTCGACGATGTGTTGCTTCCGTCGCGGCTTCGGTACTGATGGCGCTCATGCTGCTCGCCTCTACCGCTTTCGGTCAGGCGATGTCGAAAGGCATCATGTCGCCGCCCGCCAACGTGCGCCCGCCATATCTTGAAAACGTCGGCATCGAGCAGCATCTCGACGGCCAGGTTCCTCCCGATCTCGCTTTCGTCGACGACACCGGACGCGCCGTGAAACTCGGCGACTACTTCGGCAAAAAGCCGCTGATCCTCAACCTTGTTTACTACAACTGCACCATGCTTTGCGGAGAAGCACTTGCCGGCCTCACCGGTTCGATGAAGATGATCAAGTTCGATGCCGGCAACGAGTTCGAGGTCGTCACGGTGAGTTTCAATCCGAAGGAGACTCCGGAGATCGCCGCCGCCAAGAAAGCGGACTACCTCAAGCGCTACGGGCGTCCTGGTGCCGCTTCCGGCTGGCATTTCCTGACCGGCCCGGCCGAATCGATCAACGCGCTTACCAAAGCCGTTGGCTTCCAGTATCAGTACGACGCCGCGCGCAACCAGTACGCGCATGCGACGGCAATCATGGTGCTGACGCCGCAGGGCCTCATCTCCCGCTACTTCTACGGTGTGGATTTTCCGCCGAAAGATCTGCGCATGGGATTGGTCGAGGCATCGCAGGGAAAAATCGGCAACGCCGTCGATCAGGTGCTGTTGTATTGCTATCACTACGATCCCGCGACCGGAAAATATGGCGCAGTCGTCACCAACATGCTGAAGCTCGGCGGCGGCATCACGATCTTATTTCTGGCTTCGCTGATTTTTATTTTGGTGCGCCTCGATAAGAGCGCACAGCGCCGGGCTTGGGATCAGGGGAAATCGGGTCAGGCAGGACTGATTCAAACGCGATATGTTCGATAACTTTCCATTGTGGCCGCAAAGGGCCTCCACCACGGCGGGCAACGTTGATGCCCTGTTCGTCTTCCTCCTGATTGTTTCCGGGTTGATGACGCTTTTGATTTTCATCGCCGTGGTTTACTTCTCTGCGCGCTATCGCCACCGCAAAGGCGTGCTGGCAGAGCAGATCGAAGGCTCCACGCCGCTTGAGCTGACCTGGTCGATCATTCCGCTTGGCGTCTTCATGGTGATCTTTGCCTGGGGCGCCCTCGTCTACTTCAAGAGCCGCACTCCTCCCCGCGACGCCACCGAGGTTTATGTCGTTGCCAAGCAATGGATGTGGAAGCTCGAACACGCCGAGGGCCAGCGCGAGATCAACGAACTGCACGTGCCCGTGGGACGCGACGTCAAGCTGATCATGACCTCGCAAGACGTCATCCACAGCTTCTTCGTGCCTGCGTTCCGCATGAAGCAGGACGTGCTTCCCGGCCGCTACACGGTTGCGTGGTTCCGCGCCACGAAACCCGGGCACATATCATCTGTTCTGCACCCAATATTGCGGCACGCAGCACTCGGGCATGATCGGCTCGATCATCGTGCAGGAGCCTGCGCAATACGAAGCCTGGATGAGCGGCGGCACCACCGGACCGCTCTCGGCAACCGGAGAGAAAATTTTCGCCGAGCTCGGCTGCGTGACTTGTCACCGCACCGATTCCCAGGGCCGCGGCCCCAACTTGCAGGGCGTTTTCGGCAAGCCGGTTCTGCTGGAGGACGGGCGCACCGTCGTCGCCGACGAAAATTACATCCGCGAGTCCATCCTTGATCCCGGCGCAAAAATCGTAAACGGATTCAAACCGGTCATGCCGACGTTTCAGGGATTAGTGAGTGAAGAGCAGTTGAACGCATTAGTCGCGTATATGAAATCCATGGCGCAGCCCGGGCAGGCTGGCACCGGGACGAGCGCGATGGTTTCTCCGCAAGGCAGCGCCCCAGCCCCAGGAAGTAAGGTGCAATAGGTATGGCTACAGCAACCGTTCAACCCGTCGAGCGCGAGAATTATCTCAATAAGGAATATGGCGTCGGCTCCTGGCTGTTGACCACCGACCACAAGCGCATCGCGCTTCTGTACCTCATCTCGATCACCTTCTTCTTCTTTATTGGCGGCTTCTTCGCGCTGCTCATCCGCCTTGAACTTCTCACGCCCGCCGGAGACCTCGTTCAGGCCGATACCTACAACAAGCTTTTCACCCAGCACGGCCAGGTGATGGTTTTCTTCTTCCTCATCCCATCGATACCGGCCGTGCTCGGCAACTTCCTCGTGCCGATGATGATCGGCGCCAAAGACCTCGCCTTCCCCAAGATCAACCTGCTGAGCTGGTATCTCTACATCATCGGCGGCCTGATGATGGTGCACTGCATGTTGACGGGCGGCGTCGACACCGGCTGGACCTTCTACGTCCCCTTCAGCACCGCCTTCAGCAACACCAAGGTCATCGAAGCCGGACTCGCGATTTTTGTCGCCGGATTTTCCTCTATCCTTACCGGCCTGAATTTCATCGTTACCATCCATCGCATGCGCGCGCCGGGCATGACGTGGTCTCGCCTGCCGCTCTTCATTTGGGCGCACTATGCGACCAGCATCATCCAGATTCTTGGGACACCCGTCATCGCCATCACCCTGGTACTCGTCGTCGCCGAACGTGCGTTGCACCTCGGCATCTTCGATCCCAAACTCGGCGGCGATCCGCTCCTGTTCCAGCACCTCTTCTGGTTCTACTCGCA
The DNA here is from genome assembly GCA_963700225.1 of uncultured Acidobacteriota bacterium. Taxonomy (GTDB): domain Bacteria; phylum Acidobacteriota; class Terriglobia; order Terriglobales; family Acidobacteriaceae; genus Sulfotelmatobacter. The sequence goes on along the minus strand of CAVOWU010000002.1, from coordinate 129,067 downwards.
TCCCGCCGTCTACATCATGATTCTGCCCTCGATGGGCGTTGTCACCGAGATCATTGCGTGCTTCTCCCGCAAGCGCATCTTCGGCTACAGCTTCGTCGCGTTCTCATCCATCGCCATCGCGGTCTTCGGATTCCTCGTTTGGGCGCACCACATGTTCGTCGCCGGTATCTCCGTTTACGCGGCGCTGGTTTTCTCGCTCCTCAGTTATGCGGTCGCCGTCCCGTCCGCCGTGAAAGTCTTCAACTGGACCGCAACTCTCTATAAGGGCTCGATCCACTATGACGCGCCCATGCTCTACGCCTTCGGATTCCTCGGCTTGTTCACCATCGGCGGTCTGACCGGACTATTTCTCTCCGCACTGGGAGTCGATATGCACGTCCACGACACTTATTTCGTCATCGCCCACTTCCACTACATCATGGTCGGTGGCGCTCTGATGGGGTATTTGGGAGGAATGCATTTCTGGTGGCCGAAGATTTCCGGACGCCTCTATCCTGAAGGATGGGCGCGTCTCGCGGCCTTGATCGTGTTCATCGGATTCAACCTGACGTTCTTCCCGCAATTCATCCTCGGCTACGTCGGCATGCCGCGCCGCTATTACCAATATCCGCCGGAGTTCCAGGTGCTCAACGTGCTCTCGACTGCGGGCGCAACCGTTCTCGGCGTGGGATATCTTCTGCCCATGATTTATTTTCTGTGGTCGATGCGTTATGGCAAGCCCGCGCCCGATAATCCGTGGAACGCCGCCGGCCTCGAATGGAAGACGCCGTCGCCGCCCACGACCTTTAACTTCGAGCAAGAGCCCGTCGTAACCTGGGAAGCCTATAACTACGAGGAACTGGACGCCCCTCATAAACAGGAGGTTCCCGTTGCCCGATAGCTCTGTCGCCGTCCACGGTGAAACTCACAATCCGGCCCTGCTTCACCACTTCGCTACCGAAGAGCAGCAGAAAGACGCTTCCAACTTCGGCATGTGGATCTTCCTCGCCACCGAAGTGATGTTCTTCGGCGGCCTGTTCTGCGCATACCTGATTTATCGCGGATGGTACTTCGGAGATTTTGGCGCTGCCAGCAAGTCCATCGACGCGACTCTTGGCGCCACCAATACCGCCGTCCTGATCTGCTCCAGCTTGACCGTGGTTCTCGCGATATACGCAGCGCAAACTGCACGTCGCGGCCTTCTGCTCGTTATGCTCGCGCTCACCATGCTTTTCGGATGCGCCTTCCTCGGCATCAAGGGAGTCGAATACAAAGACAAGTTCGAAGAGCATCACGTTCCCGGCGCATCGTTCAGTTTCGATCACGTGCAGATCCCCGGTCATCCCGGTCAATACGCCAACCCGAGACACGCCCAGATTTTCTTTGCGCTCTACTTCATCATGACTGGCCTGCACGCGCTGCACATGATCATTGGGCTCGGCATCTTCACATGGCTTTTCTGGATGGCATGGAAAGGCCGGTTCACGCCGGACTATCACACTCCGCTCGAAATCGGCGGCCTCTATTGGCACTTCGTCGATATCGTCTGGATCTATCTGTTCCCGTTGCTGTACCTGATCGATCGGCACCCGTGAGTGATTGTGAATCGTGGTTGCGAATCTATGATGAATGCTCATAGTCGATGTAATCCTGAGTGGAGCCGCTTTTCAGGCGGAGCGAAGGATCTCGCGCGGATCGCAACCGGTACTGAAGTGTCAGGAACTGCCTCTGAGGCTGACTATGTCTGATCATTCCAAATCGTCGCCCTTGAAGACCTACTTCGCGGTCTGGGCCGCATTGCTCTTGGGCACTTTCATCACTTATAAAGCCGCCTACATCGAACTTGGTGTATTCAATTCCGCCGTCGCCCTCATCATCGCCACGGCCAAGGCTCTGCTCGTCGCCCTCTTCTTCATGCACCTCAAAGGCTCCAGCGAAAAACTACTCAAGGTCGTAGTCATCTCCACCGTTTTCTTCCTCTTTATTTTGTTGGTGCTTTCGATGGCCGACTACGGTACCCGCCCCTGGAGCTAACGAAGATTTATGTGGAGACAGCCGCCTTCGTCTGTCCGCTTGCGTGGCAAGGCTTTGGAAACTCAGGCAGTAAAGCAATGCACGCAGCTTGGAAGAGCGGCCCTTTAGGGCCGCGTTAAGAGCAAGGAAGAGATCGGGCTTTAGCCCCCGTTTTCCCGATGCTGGCAAGCTGTTCCCTGCGGTATACTCGCCCGTCGAGCAGATCATCCCCACGAGGTGACCTATGGCATTCTGCAATTCCTGCGGTGCAACTCTCGCAGACGGTACAAAATTCTGCAACAAATGTGGTGCGGCCGCTTCCACCGCCGCAGTTCCCGCAAGGCCCGTTCCCGCAGCGGCCGCGCCCGCAACCACCCCTGCCAGTGGCGGCAGCAGCAGCGCTCTCAAGATTATTCTGATCATCGTCGCCGTGATCGTGGTCATTGGCATTCTCGGCCTGGCCTCGGTCAGCTTCTTCGCCTACCGCATCGCCAAGAGTTCGCACATTCACGAGGAAAACGGCAACGTCAAGGTGGACACTCCCTTCGGCAAAGTCGAAACTTCCAGCGATCCCGCGCAGGTCGCCAAAGACCTCGGCATCGATATCTATCCCGGCGCCGAGATTCAGAAAGGTGGAGCGGCCACCGCAACTTTCGGCAACATTCACACCGTTACCGCATCCTTCTCGACCAGCGATTCGCTCGATAAGGTTTGCGCCTTTTATAAGGCGCGGATCCCGAATGCCATGGCATCGAACGCGGACGACACGCATTGCAACTTCATTTCCAACGACCAGAAAAATATGATCACGGTCAACGCTCAGACCAGCGGCGACGTGACTAAGATTCAGGTTAGCAACGTCACCAAGAAATCGAACTGAAGAACGGGCCCATGCAAGAGAATGCTGCAGATTTCGTGCCGGTCTCGAAGTTTGCGTCGGCAGATGCTTCGGGACTGGCCGAAACTCTGCGTGCGCGAGTTCGTGGCGACGTCCGCTTCGACGACGGCAGCCGCGCCCTCTACGCCACCGACGGCTCCAATTATCGCCAGGTTCCGATTGGAGTCGTTCTTCCCCGCGATGCCGACGATGTTCTCGCGGCAATTTCCGTCTGCCGTGAATTCGGCGCGCCGCTCCTCTGCCGCGGCGGAGGCACATCCCTCGCCGGACAGTGCTGCAATGTCGCCGTCGTGCTCGACTTCACGAAATACATGGGGAACATCATTGAGATTGATCCCCAACGCCGCATCGCCCGCGTGCAGCCCGGAGTTGTGCTTGATCATCTCCGCAACGCCGCGGAAAAATTTCATCTGACTTTCGCTCCCGATCCCGCCAGCCACGACCGCTGCACTATCGGCGGCATGATCGGCAACAACTCCTGCGGCGTCCACTCCGTGATGGGCGGCAAGACCGACGAAAACATCGAGGCTCTCGACGTAGTCACCTACGACGGCGTCCGCATGAATGTAGGGGCGGACGCATTCGTCCGCCGAGCTGGTCAAGAGGAACCAGGTGGGGACAGCCGCCATCGGCTGTCCGGCGGCCCGGAAGTATCGGGCCGCGGCAGCGCCCGCCGCGATCAGATCCACGCCGCCCTCAAGCAAATCGCCGATCAATACGGAGACCTGATCCGCAAGAAGTTCCCCAACATTCCCCGCCGCGTCTCCGGCTACAACCTCAACTACCTTCTTCCCGAGAACGGCTTTCACATCGCGCGCTGCTTGGTCGGTTCGGAAGGAACGTGTGTGACCACGCTGGAGGCCACCTGCCGCCTGATCGAAAGTCCGCCGCAGCGTGTCCTCCTTGTCGTGGCCTATCCCGATATCTATCAGTGCGCCGATCACATCCCTGAAATTCTCGAGCACAAGCCCATCGGCCTCGAAGGCTTCGACGACCTCCTCGTCTATTACGAGCGCACAAAAGGCATCAACTCCGAGGGCCTCGCTCTTCTTCCCGAAGGCGGCGGATGGCTGATGGTCGAGTTCGGTGGCCAGACGTTGTCGGAAGCCGAATCCCGGGCTCTGCGCCTGATCGACGCTCTCGGCCGCGGAGCCACTCCTCCGAAAGTGCAGCTCTATTCCGGCGCGCAGGCCAAGCGTGTCTGGGAAGTTCGCGAGTCCAGTCTCGGAGCAACCTCGCACGTTCCCGGCGAGCCGCTGAACTGGGAAGGTTGGGAAGACGCCGCCGTCTCTCCCGAAAAACTTGGCGGATACCTTCGCGACCTCCGCAAAATGATGGCCGCGTTCGGCTACAAGGGCTCGCTCTACGGACACTTCGGCCACGCCTGCGTCCACACGCGCCTCAACTTCGATCTGCAATCCAAAGAGGGCATCGCCAAGTACCGCAAGTTCGTCGAAGAAGCCGCCGACTTGGTCGTCAGCTATGGTGGATCTCTCTCCGGAGAACACGGCGACGGACAGGCCCGCGCCGAGCTTTATCCGAAAATGTTCGGCCCCGAGTTGATCGAGGCCTTCCGCAAATTCAAGTCTGCATGGGATCCCGACTGGAAGATGAATCCGGGCAAGCTGATTGGTTTGCCTGGAAAGACGCCCAACAAGCTCGACGAAAATCTGCGTCTCGGTCCCAACTACTCGACCTGGGAACCCGAGACGCATTTCCAGTTTCCGCTCGATCACGGCAGCCTCTCGCATGCCGCGCTGCGCTGCGTCGGAGTCGGGAAATGCCGCCGCGAAGAAGGTGGCGTGATGTGTCCGAGCTGGCGCGCCACGCACGAAGAAGAACACTCGACGCGCGGGCGCGCTCACCTGCTCTGGGAAATGACGCAGAATCCCGACCGCGGCGACGCAGTCATCCGCGACGGATGGCGCAGCGAAGAGGTCAAAGACTCTCTCGATCTCTGCCTCGCTTGCAAAGGCTGCAAGAGCGATTGTCCCGTCGGCGTCGATGTCGCTACTTACAAAGCCGAATTTCTTTCGCACTACTACGAAGGCCGCCTGCGCCCATTCAACGCGTACGCCTTCGGCAACATCGATTTCTGGGCGCGTCTCGCGTCAAACGCTCCGGGCCTGGTGAATCTCACCACACAGTTACCGTTCATTCGTGACATCGTGAAGTTCGTCGGCCACATCCCGCCGCAGCGCAGCATCCCAGCCTTCGCCCCGGAAACCTTCAAGCAATGGTTCTACCGCACCAGTTCGTGGAGCGGCGGACGCATTCGTCCGCCCCGCGATGCAAAGCGAGCGGAAGATTCGTATGAATATGCAGCTTCTGCGATGGATGATCCGTATCAGGGCACGGCTTCAGCCGTCCCCTACGACGCCGAAGAAACCCGGGCTTCAGCCCCACCCGTTCTCCTCTGGGCCGACACGTTCAACAACTACTTTCTCCCCTCGACCGCCAAAGCCGCTGTCGAAGTTCTCGAAACCGCCGGATACCGCGTCGTCGTCCCTCAAGCCAACCTCTGCTGCGGACGCCCCCTCTACGACTTCGGCATGCTCGATCGCGCCGAAGCCCTTCTGCTCCAGATTCTCGATCAACTCGAGCCGGAGATCGAAGCCGGGATCCCCGTCGTCGGACTCGAACCCAGCTGCGTCGCCGTCTTCCGCGACGAGCTCACCAATCTTTTCCCGCACGACGCTCGCGCCCAGGCCCTGAGCAAACAGACGTTCCTGCTCAGCGAGTTTCTCGAACGCAGCGCCACCGGCGCTCCGCTGCCCCAGCTCAACCGCAAAGCGTTGCTTCACGGACACTGCCATCACAAGTCGATCATGAAGATGACTGCCGAGGAATCGCTCCTCAACCGTCTCGGGGTCAACTTCACCACGCCCGCGCCCGGATGCTGCGGCATGGCCGGATCCTTCGGCTTCGAGCGCGACAAGTATGACGTTTCCGCCGCCATCGGCGAACTCGAACTACTGCCCGCCGTCCGCAATGCGCCCAACGACTGGCTGATCATCGCCGACGGCTTCAGCTGCCGCGAGCAGATCGCCCAGGGCACCGGACGCCACGCCCTCCACATCGCCGAAGTCCTGCAGATGGCGCTCCAGCCTTCGGCCCTCGATCGCGACAATCCCTACCCGGAATCCGACCTCGTCCGCGAGCGCCAGTCCGAAGTCCAAGCCTCCATGAAGCGCGCCGCCCTGGGCCTCGGAGCCGTCGCCGCTGGCAGCCTGTTCCTCTGGGCCGCCACCCGCAGGCGCTGAAATCGACTGAGAATGGGGTGACCCATTTCTGGCCGGTTTTGACAGAAGTGGGACCTTGGACCCAGTTCGAATCCTGTCAAGTCGTTCCATATCAATCGTTTACGATCCTCTACCCCAATCCCGCCTGTCTCTGAGACAATACATACAGAGCACGGAAGCCCTCGCTCTCTCAGTCTGGCTCAATAACACTTCGTTAGCCGAGAACTGAAAAACTGAACTGAGCACTGACAACCGGGTACCGCCCCTATGGACCGCGACCTTACAACCATGGTCAGCAACGACGTCGCCGAAGCCCTGTCGACGCAGGTGTCGATGCCCACTGCTGCCACGGGACCCCTGCGCGGATCGGTCCTCGTCCTGATCCAGTTCGACGTCTGTGAGGAGATCCGGCTCGACGAGCTCCGCAAGATATTCCCCGCGCGCAAGGCCGAAGCGATCCTCAAGAAGGCGCCGGCTTACGTCCGCTACCAGCGTCCTCCGGTCGAGGAGACGCTCGAGCCGCTGATCCTCGAATCCGGCGAGCGCCTTGCCGGGGAGATCAAGTACTACGATTACGGCGTCGTCAGCCTCGAGTTCGAGCTGCCCTTTTCCGGCGGCTGGGACACGCTCATCGATCTCTCTTGCCGCTGGACCTCCGACACCAACTTCGAGAAGCTCGCGCTGCGCATCGTCAAGCAGAAGCTCGCACAAGCCGCCCCGGCGCTGATCAAGCCCTACGCTTCTCAGGAGGGCGGCGGCGACTTCCTGCAAGAGGATTACTTCATCTTCCACGTGCGCGAGATCGACGGAGCTCCCTCCGCGATGGCCAACGATCTTCTCGCCGAGCACGGCGACCAGATCGCCCAAGTCGTCCGCGGAGAGATGGCCGTGCTTTCCGAAGGCGAGCGCCAGGAAATTCTGCAGTCGCGCATCTCGTACTATCCGAGCGATCTCGCAGTCATCGGATGGAACGCCGCTTTCATCTATGACACGGCTGTGGGCGCCGAGACTGCGATCCAGCTGCTGCAATATGCCAACTCGCAGCTGCTCGAGTTCCGCTACTATGACGAGCTGCTCACCACCGAGCTCGAAAAGGTCTACGACTTCCTCGACGCCGGAGGCACCGGGCTCTGGTCGCGCTGGCGGACGGCGCGCGCCGCGGCCAAGCTGCACACCGTCCTGCTCGACGTCAACGAACTCACCGAGCGCGCCGACAACGCCATCAAGTTCCTCAGCGACATGTTCTCCGCGCGGCTGTATAAGCTGTGCGCGGCCAAGGTCGGCGTGCCTGACTACAAGGACTTAGTCAAAGAGAAGCTCCAGACCGCCGAAGATCTCTATAAGTTCATGGTCGAGCAATTCAACCAGTCGCGCGCCTTCATCCTCGAGCTGATGGTCGTCGTCATCCTGATCATCGAGCTGATCTACTTCTTCAAAGGCCGACCAATCTAGAGTCACTCGACGAGAGGCGTCATCCTGAGCGCAGCCGTTTTTCAGGCGGAGCGAAGGATCTTGCGAGGAGTGATACGCAGGCGCTAAGCTCCGCGCGAGATCCCTCGCGTCGCTGGTGAAAGCGCGACGCTTCGGGATGACGCCTCTTAGGTTTCAGCAAATCCAGATAACTCATAGAGCGACGGACGCATTCGTCCGTCGGCGTTTCAAACACAGGAGTTGTCATTCCGAGCGAAGTCGAGGAACCTGCTGTTCGCCGGCGCTGAAAATTACTGTGGATGGAAGGACGCGGAGAGCGCGGGCAGGCAGTGAAAATTTGGACCGTTTCGGGAAGTTTACCCTTTGATGACCCCTACCCCCCTCCCCCGGGGGGGCAATAATCGACTTGGCTCGCCCACTATAGTGCTGTTGGCCTTGTCCGGGGAAATGTGCCCTGATGGTCGATTGATTGCCGAGAAAGAATGAGGTTGAAAATTATCGGTGGATTTGGAAGAAAAAACAATTAACTATATCCCGGTACAGGATGCTTGGATAAAGCATTCCAGCGGAAGGGAGCTTCAGGCCGTGCTTCTCCTACGCGGGTATATCGACGAAAGCTACGACCACTCGAAGGTACCAAAGGTTTTTACGCTCAGTTGTTTGATTTCCTTCGACAACATGTGGCCGTGGTTTGAAATGGCGTGGGTCAAAGTCTTAGAAGAGACAAATGCTTGGTTAAAACAGCAGGGCAGGCCGACTATATCTCGCTTCCATGCGACGGACTGGAATGGTTCATTTGGAGAATTCGCGGGATGGGCTCCGTCGGAAAGGCTAGAGCTTGCAAAGAAGTTGGTGGTCGTCTTCAGAAATCACGGCGTGCATCTGCACTCATTCGACCTTCCATTACAGACGATGGTGCAAGAAATTCCTGAAACGGCCAGCAATCCAATTGGGTTCGCATATGTCTTGCTTTTCGTCATGTTAGCGGATCAGATTTCAAAGGGAACGCTACCATTATATCCACACGACTACATTGTCCTGCATCACGACCACTGCGATTATGATGGTGCTCTGGCCGACACCTTCGCTTGGCTCAAAAAAGACAAAGCGATACATAACATCAGTCGCTTTGTCTCGCTTACCCCAGAGTATGGTGAGCATTGCGTACTCTTGCAACCTGCCGATCTGATTGCTTTCGAGAATTTTAAAGAAGGTATGCGTTTCCATTATCCAGACGAAAACAAAAGACCCATACGCGGCAGTCTTCAGGCAATTTTCGATCTTGACGCCGTGAGTGGACGTTCAAGCGCGTTTGGCCCAACGGCAATTGAAGAGTTGAAACGTTTAGTTCGGGAAATAGATCCAAAGATTAAGGGGCGTATTTTTAGCGCGGCGCGGATAAAGCCATGAATGAATCTCACAAATTCGATGCAGTTGTTCGCAAAGTTTTATCGGTGTCTCATGACGAATTGAAGCGACGAGAGGCTGAATGGAAAAACCAACATCAAGGCCGCAAAGCTGGCCGGAAGCCTAAGACTTCGGCTTCGGGCCACGCTTCCGATACAAAGGATTAGAACGGACGGGTGGGACGGGTGGCCCACGCCTTCGATCTCGCTGACGCCAGAAACACCGTGGGTGCCCCGTCTTTCGCGCACTCGGCGAAGGGCGGGAGTGCCGACAGGCTGGGGCCAAATCCGTCACACGGCCGACGTTCGAAAAAATCTCCCCCATCCTTAATTCAACCGCGCCGCGCATCATGACAGAGTTAGTCTAGCCCTCTACGGCAGTCCGGGCGGGCGTCTGCCGAAATGTCGGCAGCTCGTAATGTTAAGTATCTGCATGGAGTTATCGGTTGTCGTACGTTAGTGTACATACAGTTATGTACATCGTAATGTTCCTGCGGGAACACTTTTTACAAACCGCACTTGTGTTCCTGCGGGAACATTTTTTGTCCTGCATCCCCAGGAACGGTCCGCCTGCATCTTTGAGATAATTCTTGTTTGATCCAAATGTCTGGGGAGGGTGCCTGAAAGTACTGTTGCTGGAGAACATCAGCGCGGTTGCGGTGCAGGGATTTCGCGACGCGGGATATGAAGTCGAGTCGCACAAGGCTGCGCTCGAGGAGCCGGAACTGCTCGGGAAGATCGGCGAGGCGACGATTCTGGGCGTGCGTTCGAAGACGCACGTCTCGCCGGCGGTGCTCGAGGCCGCGAAAAATCTGGTCGCGGTGGGAGCGTTCTGCATCGGCGTCGACAAGATCGATCGCGCCGTGGCGAGCGAGTGCGGCATCGCCGTGTTCAACGATCCGCACTCAAATTCGCGCTCGGTGGCCGAACTGGCGATCGGAGAGATCATCCTGCTGCTGCGCAGGACGTTTGCGGCTTCCACAGAAATGCACCGTGGCGTGTGGAACAAGTCGGCGGCGGGCGCGCATGAAGTACGCGGGCTGACGCTGGGCATTGTGGGATACGGCAAGATTGGCTCGCAGCTTTCGGATCTGGCCGAGGCGATGGGCATGCGCGTCGTCTTCTACGACGTGTCGCACGTGCTGGCGCGCGGCAATGCGCGCGGCGTCGCCTTCCGCGAGCTGCTGGAAATTTCCGACGTGGTCACGCTGCACGTCGATGGCAAGCCCACCAACCAGAATCTGTTTGGCAAAGACGAGTTCGCCGCGATGAAACATGGCGCGTGCTTCCTCAATCTGAGCCGCGGGTTTGTGGTCGATCATGAGGCGCTGTCCGCGTGTCTGAAGTCCGGCAAGGTTGCGGGCGCAGCAGTGGATGTGTTCCCGCACGAGCCTGAGTCGGGCGCGCGATTTGAGAGCGCGCTGCGTGGATTGCCGAATGTCATCCTGACGCCTCACGTGGGCGGCTCGACGGAAGAAGCCCAGCAGAATATCGGGTCGTTCGTCTCGGCGAAGCTGATCGACTACGTGAAGACCGGCGATTCGACGCTGAGCGTGAACTTACCGCAGGTGCACCTGGAGTATGAAGAAGGCTCGTACCGGCTGATGCACATCCATCACAACGTGCCGGGAATTTTGCGGGCGATCAACGACATCTTGGCAGATCGCGGGATCAACATCGAGCGCCAGGTGCTCTCGACGCGCGGAAATCTCGGATATGCGATTTACGACATCAATCGTCCGTGTGACGCGGAGTTGATGCGCGAACTGCGTGGAGTGAAAGAGACGATCTCGGTGCGCGCCGCGGGGTGTTGAGCGGATCGTGTAGCGACGGACGCATTTCTCCGTCTTGGTTTTTGAATTCTGACGTGGTGCGTGCCTCGCTTCGCTCGGAGGACAGACGAATGCGTCCGTCCCTGACCGAGCATCTTAGCTGCCTTTGCGGGCGCGGCGCAGCGTTTCTGAGGGAAGTTCCCCGAAGAGAGCGCGGTATTCGTTGGAGAAGCGTCCGAAGTGCAGGAATCCCCAATGCGACGCCTCGCTGCTTACGCTGGTTGACTCGTTCGGCTGCAGCAATCCTGCTCGCACTTCTTCCATCCTGATATTGCGCAGGAACTGCATGGGGGTGCAGCCGCGCCGCTTGCGGAACGAATGTTGCAGCGTGCGCGCGTTGACGCCCGCGGCCTGGCAAATATCGCCCAGAGAGAGCGGCAGATTCGCGTGGGCGCGCATGTACTGTTCGGCGGCATCGAGTTGCCACGCGCCAGCCTGGTGCTGCCGGCTGAGCAGCCGGGTGTAGTTGTGGGGCTGGGCGCGCAGGAGCAGTGCAATCAGTTCATCCTCCAGTTCGCGCAACGGCAGCGAATTGCGAACGTTGTGTTCATCGGTGCTGTAAAGGATGCGGCGAAGATCGCCGCACAGATCGCGAAGGCGCTGCCCGGCGGAACTTTGCAAGCGAAATGCAGGAGAGAAGACCAGATCGGTGCGAACTTCGCGGCCCAGCATCTTCTGCAGTTCGTCCACGAGAGCTTGGGGCGAGAAGCGGAGAAAGAGTGCCTCGAAGTCGGGCGGTGTTAGTACCTCCACGGGCTGCAAAGGGGACTGGACGAAAGCAAAATCGGAATTCACCGCTACGCTTTGCTTGTGCGATCGATGTAATCCCAGGCCGGTGCGGAGATCGAGCACCAGGGCGAACGCATCTTCGGGAAGACGAGACTGAACCCGAAGGGTCCCGGTTGTCACGACGCGAGACAGGATGACGCGTTGGCCTTCAGTGACGAAGATCTTCGTGGAAAACGGTGGCGAGCCGGGAAGAAGTTCGGAGACGTATGGGATGGCGGCATCGCTCAAGCGATATGCCGCTTCTTCCAGATCGGTTGTTTGCAGAACAAAACCGTGTGGCAACGAACTCGACTGACTCACGCACTCCCCTCGCAGTGCGGTGCGGTTCGAACGCGCAACGGTAACGCGTGCGAATCCGACCAACCGTGCGCTCATTCTATCAACCGCAATTGCTCTCCACCAGTTACTTTCAGGCTTATTAAAGCGTTTTATTTGGAATAAATTTTGAACGCGATTCTCTGTGTCATCTTCGCAAAACGGATAAATATGGCACGAGAGTCTCAGTCTTTCACGGTCGGTTAGAGAGTCATAGCACGTTGGTTATGGTAGAACGCGCTCAATTTCGCTGAAAGGATTGACCATTCGACGGAAGTACGAAAAAGTATCTTCAGGAGGCCGCGTTCTCGCAAGCATCGCGGCCAATGGGGGAATTGGGGAAATGCCGAAAGGGAGAGAACAGCGCCGCTGGGAGCGCTACAACGTGACGATCGACGTGAACGTCACCACGGTTTTGAATGGCGAGTACGCCAGCTTCAGCGGGCAGGTGTGCGACGTGAGCCGAGGTGGACTGCGGTTGTTCGTCACGCGCGAGATCGAACCGGGCAGCAGTCTGAGCCTGGAATTCCTGCTTCCCTATCATTCGACCGAACTCGTGGTGCGGGGAGTGATTCGGAACCGAGCCGGCTTCACGCACGGAGTGGAATTCATCAACCCGACGCCTCACCAGCAACAGATGATCGAACGGACGTGCGACGTGTTTGCACTGTTGCGCTGAAGAGGGAATCGGCCCGTTGTGTTCGGCTTGAATTGCCCGTCTGATCTCTTGTCTTCTATATCTCCTCTAGCCATACAGAGTCCCGCATCGCTATTCTGAAGGCGGTTCCTGGATGCGGCGCCGGTTCGGGCACAACGCGGACGGACGAATGCGTCCGTCGCTACGTGAGTCGAGGAGAATCTATGCGAGGGTTGAAGGACAAACGCGTACTCATCACGGGTGGTGCCAGCGGGATTGGGGCTGCCACCGCGGCTCGTTTTCTTGAGGAAGGATCGCGCGTGTGCGTGATGGATCGCGACGCGATGGCCTGCGAGCGCGTCAAGCATGAGCTACCTGGGCTCGGCGAAGCGATCATTGCCGATGTCACCGACCTGATGCAGGTGGAAGCGGCGTTCGCAGAGGCGATCCGGCTGATGGATGGCGTGGATGTGCTGGTCAACAATGCGGGGATTAGCATCCGGCACAAGTTTCTCGACATCACTCCTGAAGAGTGGGAGCGCGTGATCGCGGTGAACCTGACTGGCGTGTTCTACGTGGCGCAGACGGCGGCGCGGCATATGTGGGAGAACGGAAGCGGAGTGATCCTGCAGACGGCGTCGACCAATGGCGTGATGGGATATCCATATTATGCGGATTACAACGCGACCAAGGCGGGAGTGATCGAGCTGACACGATCGATGGCTTTGGAACTGGCACCGAAGGTGCGCGTGTGCGCGGTGGCTCCGGGATATGTTCTGACGCCGATGCAGCGTGCGGAATATTCGGACGCAATGCTGGCGGAAGTGAATGGGAAAATTCCGTTAGGGCGACACGCCACGCCGGAGGAGATTGCGGGATTGTTCGCGTACCTCGCGTCGGATGATGCGGCGTTCGCGACGGGGCACGTATTCACGATGGATGGCGGGGAGACGGCGGGCGGGTTGGCGAGCCGGTGAACGGATGAACACCGGGGCTAAACCCCGCGAGATTAGTCGGTGCTCAACGCGCCTTGAAGAGCCTCCACGTTTGTGCCCCGACCTATAAGTTCGATGCGGGCGAAAAGTGCATACGCCCTTCGGCGTCGCAAAGCGCGCGCGCTTTCAGGATGACAAGTGGGTGAGGTGATTTCTGAGTCCGATGACAGCCACAACATTCTTGGGCGGAGGACATATCACTGGGGCGCTGGCGGCGGGAGTTCGCCTCGCCGGAGACGATCGGCGGATCGTTGTTTATGACCGGCATCCAGAGAAGGCGCGGGCGCTGCGGCGGGAATCGCGAGTGGAGATTGCGCGCGATTTGAAGTCAGCGGTGGAGCGAGCTGAGATTCTGATTGTGGCCGTGCGGCCAGGATCGGTGAAGGAGATGCTGGACGAAGTCAGTCGCTTGCGGAGCGCAGGTTCCGCGGCTGTGCGTCAGTCTGGCGGCAGGCATCCCAATCCGGAATTTGCGGGCGTGGCTTCCGCGAGTGAAGTGGGTGCGGGCGATGCCGAGTCCAGTGTGCCGCATCGGACGAGGGCTGACCCCGGTGTGCTTCGACCGTGGCGTGGCGAAAAGCGATAAGGCTCGAGTGAGGGCGTTGTTTGATCAGGTGGGGCCGGTGCTGGATTTGCCGGAGAGCCAGTTCGACGTGATGACAGCGGCGAGTTCGCCGACGCACGGATATCATGCGCTCGCGCATCTGGCGAAGGCTGCGCAGGGTGCGGGGCTTTCGAGGAAAACGGCGCTGATTGCCGCAGCACACGCGTTGGCAGACGGGATCGAGTATTGGCGACAGAGTGGCGCGAGTGTCGACGAGTTGTTGGTCGAGGCGGCTACGCCCGGAGGAATCGCAGCGGCGACGATGGCGGCGATGGATAAGTCCGGATATGAGCGAGCGGTTGCGAGCGGGATCCAAGCGGGAGTAGCGCAGGCGCGCCGGAATGCGAAGCGATAATAAATGGAGAGCACCGCGGAGTAGGTTCACCGCGCGTAGTCGGTCGTCGGGCGGAATCTCGTTGTGGTTACCTCGGTCACCATCGCGATGAGAGCGAATTCTGCCACAATAAAGAAGGTCTTCCCGCGCCGGAGTTGAGGCCAGGCGCGGAGTCCGCACTTATGGAAGTATTGACTTCAAAAGCGACTCGACGCAGCACGCGGCTCCGGGTGGAAATTCCGGTGAGCGTGATCAGCCTCGACCGGAAGCGTCCTTTTGGCGAGAAATGTATGTTGCTCGTGGTCAGCGCGCAGGGATGCGGCTTCCGGAGTTCGGAGCCACTGCAGGTCGAGACCCCGCTGATGTTGAGCGGCCTGCCCGGCGGCGGGAGCGTGACCGCGCGGGTGGCGAACTGCCTGCCCCTGGGAAGCGACGAGAAGTTTTTTCTGATTGGCGCTTCGCTCTATACGCACGGAAATGTGTGGGGCATCGCAGATCCTCCGGAAGATTGGGGCGTGTCCGGGACAACGGATCCCGCTCTGGCTGCGGCGAGCGGTGAGGCGAAGAATTCAGGAGCTGCGCCACAGATCCAGGCTCGAAAAAAAGTCTGGCCGTATAACCTCTTCTCGGAAGGCGCCGAAGTTCATCCCGGGCGCAAATAGCAATTCCTTCGTTCACACTCTTCAGCGTTGCCGAGGACGGACTGCCTGCGGCAAATTCGGAAAAATTCAACAGCGACTCAACGCGTAAAGACCGCGCCGTGCGGCACGCCGGAGCCTGTCCATCCATGCGGCCACTCGCGGCCGACGAAGTTGAAACCCGCCTTGCCGTCGGCATCGTGGAAGCTGGTGTCGATCGAGATTGCTCCGGTCTGCGAATCAAATTTCAGCAGGTAAAGACGATGATCGCCGCTGCTGCCCGGAGTAATCACGATGCGGCTGGTTTTCGGATCCCATCCGGTCCAGTGCGGATAGTAGTTATCATCGAACTTAAGCCTGGCGACCTCGACTGGCTTCGCTCCATTTGCAATGTCGAGCACAACGGCGACGTGGAAGAACGGTGAGGTCTGAATCAGATAGTGTCCGACAATGGTGGGAACGCCGCACCAGTCGCCGGGAAAGGTGTACACAAGCTGTGAGCGGGGATGATCGGAATCGATACCGGTGATGCGTTCGAGTCCGCAACTCAGAGTCTGCACAAAAACGGACCCGTCCGGACCGAGGCGCGGTTCTTCGGGGCTTACCTGTGCATAGTGGTTGTCTCCCACATCCAGGTATTCCGTCTTGAGCAGCTTCAGATCGGAAAGGCGCCACACCTGATAGGTCACGCCGCGAAACATCCCCTCCTCGTGCATCGAAGAGTTGGTCGAGACCACGCGATCAATCGCAGGAAGGATGACAAGACTGTAGGGGGTGAGGAACGCGTCGGGGAATGCGGGATCGGCATTGCTGGCCGAGCGGATGACCTTGCCGCTGTCGTCGATTTCGACAAGCCCGCCGGTCTTGCCCGGCGCGTTGGAATTCATTTCGTGATGCGCATCCTGGAATGCGGCGAGCACATGGCCGTTTGGCAGCCGCAAGTAGGAGTGCGGGTGCATGTATCCGTCCATGTCGGTGAACGAAGTCACGATCTTGGGATGCAGCGGGTCGCGGACGTCGAAGATGAAGGTGCGGCCGGCATAGTGATCGTTGGCAAAGAGCATGCCGCTGGCGGGCATGGTGTATTCGGTGTGATGGACGAGCTGGGTCGGCTGGTCGGTGGTGAGGGTCGTGACCAATTGTCCATACGACGCGGATGAGGGATCGGCGTCGATCACCGCAAGAAAGTCATTGCCCTTTTTAGCCGCGTCGCCGGTCCAGGCGAAGAGGTAGTGGCCCTGCGGCTTCGGTTCCTGGGCGGTGAGAAATGCGCTCGCGGCGCAAAGGATCGCGAGCAGGGCGGAAAGAGTTCTAGTCATGGAGGTGCCTCGGAAATCCACGTTCACAGAGAAGGGGAAGCATAGCAGGTCGTGGGTCATGGAGGAGCCTTGGCGGCGGGTAAGAGCTGGAAGTCGATGTTACTGCACGGATTCCAGTCGGCGAGTATCTGTCGTATAATGCCGCCCGAAGAATTCGAAATCTCGGGGCGTTCTAGGTGAATGTATGAGAGCGAACCTCCTGACCTCCGTTGTTTGCTTCCTCGTTGTATCCTTTCCACCGTTTTCCGGCGCACGCTCCGCGCGAGCCAGCGGCCAGGATGCCGCGCCAATGCAGACCGATGCGGCTTCACACTCCAACATTCAGATAGAGAATTGGGCGGCGCCGCAGCACGGATGGCTGTATGTGCTCGATCCACAGCCGGATCGAGGCGCGACGGGCGGTTCTGTATGGCTGGTTGACCCCGAGGGCGGCAAAGTCATGGGACGCGTCCGCACTGGCGCGAATCCCGATTTCGCCTTGTCGCCGGACGGCAGCCGCCTCTACGTGGCATCGGCGGTCGATGAGAATTCGAGCGAACTTTCTGTAATCGACACAGCGCGGGGCGAGGTGCTCAAGAACGGTATCGTTAACGGCCGCTTAGGCTACGACGGGATCCCGCCGTTTTCGACTATGGCCGTTTCCGGTGACGGATTGGCGTTGCGCATTCTGGTCGATGCCCCCAAATCGCAAGATGCGGACGCGCTTCTGCTTGCGACCTTCGATACGCGGGCGGGCGAGTTTCTGCCGGGAGTCGTGCATCTGGGGAACTGCGGTCCGGGGCGCTTCATCTCGTATCCATCAGCGAGCCAGTTCGATTTTCTGTGCCCGCGAACAAATCGAATCCGGCTGATCCGAGTGGATGCGGACTCGCGCGAAGTGCAAAACCTGGACGTCAAACTGCCGTGGGAGCGGCGAGACGGGGTCGGCGAGGCGATCGAGCTTCCCGGATCGCAGGACATGGAAATCGTGCGCGGAGACGGCGGCGTTTTCCAGATGAATACGGCGACGCAGCAATTCGCCAACACTCCGGTGCGTCCAGGGATGCCCAACCGGATTCCGCCGGCCACGTGGCCGACCTCGCCTGACGGGAGCCGGCTCTACCTGGGCTATAAACACGACTACGACCGCCATTCCGACAACCGCTTCTACTTGGATTACGGGCGTGCTCCGAATGTGCGGCCGGGCGAAGCGACGGCCGATGAACTCCGCGTGTTCGACACCCGCACATGGAAGAAGGTGGGCACGATCCGGACCAAGATGCCGTTCTGGAGCGCGGTGATGGGCAACGGCGGAAAGACGATCTACGCGACCGCGCCGCAAAAGCACAGCATTCTGGTGATCGATACGGCGAGGATGAAACAGGTCAGCGTCCTCAAGATCGGCGGAGCGCCAGCGCTGGCGATCGTGGCGCCGTAGAACGAACCGAGATCAGATTGCCCTAGAGTATTCCTTCAGTCTACAAAAGAGAGGGATTGCGAAACGGATGGGAGAGAAAAAGGTAGAAAAAATTGAAAGGGCCGTGACATTGGTTATGCTCTAGCCGCCAGCTCCTGCGAGGGAGCTAACGACGTGGAGGCATGTACCGTCACGACCCCTTGATGCGATCACTGCTTTCGCAGTTCCGAACCCCAACTGAACCTCGCAGATCCGTCGGTTTTTTCAGGTCCGGTCGCCTTGCAGGTTGCCCCGCCCGGCTGATCACTCAGTCTATTCGGACTGGCTCATTTTATTGTGCCAACCCTTTCGACCGTCGACGCAATTCACATTAACAGACAATTAAAAAACGTCAACGCAAACTATTGGTGCAATGACTGGGCTTTGAGCTGTGCATAATCGAAAACGCAAATGACTGCAATGCAAAAACTTAGTTCCGTCTCATTTTGTTCGGTACCTCTTTTGCACAGAAAATGTCACAGCAATGAAAGCAACTGCAAAACGCTGAAAGCGAACCAAATATTCATCTTGACCATCGCAAGCATTGGAGTCACAGTGCAGAGTGCAGCTGGAACAAACGAAGTGACATCTGAACTGGTGGCCTATGTGGACGGCGGATGCCTGGGAAATCCAGGCCCGTCGGGCATTGGAGTGGTCATCAACGGCCTTGCGGACGGCCCCGTGCGCATCGCCAAGTGGATCGGCCACCAGGATAACAACGTCGCCGAATATGCTGCCCTGATGGAAGCCCTGCAGTACGCGGTCGCGCGCAAGGCGCGCACATTGCACGTCTATTCGGACTCCCAAGTGGTGGTTCGGCAGATGACGGGAGAGTACGAGTGCCGCAGCCCGCGACTTTATTCACTGCATTGGACTTGCCGGAAGCTGGCGCGCTCGCTGAAGTTTTCCATTTCGCATGTGAAGCGCGAATTCAACGCTGAAGCCAATCGGCTGGCGCAGTCGGCGCTGCGGCGCCGTTAATTCCCCATCCGGCACGCGTTCCGTATAAATCTTGGCAAACCTAGCGTGCCAGCCCGACACTTTTGGGTTAGTACCTCTGCGCGGGGATGTGATTGACAGCTCGCAGGTTAGGAGCGAGACTGCTGTTAACGACCCTTATAACAGGAGCAGGTGAGCTGGGTGCAGGAGAACGGCACAACCCGGAATCCGCAGTCCCCTATGGCGCCGCAGGTGCGATTTCCAGGGGAAGATGGCGGACGGTCCCTGGCCGAGATGGCGCAACGCGATCTCGATGCCGCCCTGCAGTTGCTCGCCGACCGCGCGCAATACATCACGGGAGCCAGCGGGGCGGCGATCGCCCTGCGGCGCAGTGGCATGAGCGATATGCTGTGCCGCGCCAGCACCGGGTCGAACGCTCCGGAGCTGGGGGCGCTGCTCTCAACCGAGTTCGGCCTCTCCGGTGAGAGCGTCCGAACGCGGAAGGCTTTGCGCTGCGATGACGCCACGCGCGATGCAAGGGTGAATCACGAGGTATGCCGGCAATTGGGGATCGCGTCCGTGGTAGTGATGCCGGTCGTGAACGACGACGAAGTTCTGGGCGTGTTTGAGCTTTTCTCCGGCAAAGCCAATGCGTTTGGCGACCGCGATCTCTCGGCGGTGCAGCGGTTGAGTGAGATGGTGGAAACGGCGGTTCGGCTGGCGCACGCTACCCAAGCCTTGCCGGAACAATTGCAGGCCATGCAGATTTCGGCGCGGGAGCCCGTCGCACCCCATGTTGCGGAACAGGTGCTGGACGTCGAACTTCAGGAAAGTCCGGCGACCGAACTCCCGAAGATTCTGGAAGCGGCGGCCGGCGCTGCTCCAGTGGCATCGCATGGTGCGGTTCCACAGAGCCGCACCGGCGCAATCGCCGGAACCGGCGTCATCTGCAGGCATGCCGACAAAGAAACAGCTCTTCTGGTCGGCTGCGAGCGCGGGCGCTGAGGTCGGGCAGGCGGAAGCCGATCAGAGCCATGTGCCTCCAATCTTGCGAGGACTGCGAAAGTGCGAAGCCTGCGGCTTTCCGGTCTCCGCCGGGCGCGCGTTGTGCGTCGAATGCGAAGAGAAGAAGTGGCGCGGGCAGCTGAAGCGGCCTCAGGCCAAGTAGGGCCACGCTTAGAGCTATCTTCGTTTAGTGGATAGTCGAGCGCGGGCTGACCCCACCCAGAATCCCCCGCTAAAGCCTTAGGCTCTGGAACCTTCCGCGTCAGGACCCACCGGCTGGCCGAAAACCTTGACAACACAAGCAACTCTGCTAAAGTGCAGAAAGGCTTGCAGATTCCAAGAACATTCGCGGGTGGCCTGGAAATGAAAAACGTCTACGAAGTTTTGCGCCAAAAAGAGATGGAGTTGACCCGGTTAGAGAAGGAAGTAGAGGCGCTGCGACTGGTGGCCCCCCTACTTTCAGAGGAAAAAGAGACCATTTCTGATATTTCGAAGCCGATGGCGGCCGCAGTGAACGGGCCCCAACCGCCGGCTCGGGTTACGATTCCGTCGCCTCCGAGCATTCCCGCACCGCAACCGGTGCGCGCCGCCGGATGGGAAGATACGGCGAAGCGCTGGCCGTAGAGTCAGGCGTAGCGTTCGAACTGGCAAAAAGTTCAGTACAAGAATTCACGGCCCGGGATGCGTCCCGGGCCGTCGTGTTTTTTGGATGGCGGAAGGATGTGGGACGGCCCGGATGGTCGGCGCTAGCGCGCGATCTCGCGGAGAGCGGCCAGGAGACGATCGACCTCATCCATGGTGTTGTAATGGACGAGTCCGATACGGAGAAATCCACCCGACTTCTCGACATCGAGATGCTCGGTGAGATTCAAGGCGTAGTAGTTGCCGTCCCAGGTAAAGAAGCCGAGGTCGCCGAGTTTGGTGGCCAGTTCGAGTGGCGTGTGGCCTTCGATTCTCACGGCTAACGTGCCGCAGCGCTCGTCGAAGCGAGCGGGATCGGTGATGCCGTAGATCTTCGCGCCCGGGATTTTTTTCAGTCCAGCGATCAGTCGCGCGGTCAGGGCGCGTTCGTGCTCGTGGATTGCTCCGTAGGCGGCTTCGATGGCGGCGCGGCGAGTGGACGGAACTGGTCGAGCTTCGCCCGACGGACGGCCGAGGCGGCCGTCCCCACATGCCGCGCGGCCGAGGTCGGCGATGTAGTCCACGCAGGCGGTGATTCCCGCAATGCACTCGTGGTTGAGCGTGCCCCACTCCCAGCAATTGGGAATCGCATTCGTGTTGGGGCGGACTTTGTACGGACGGATGCGCTTTAAATGCTCGCGCTTGCCGTAGAGTACGCCCATGTGTGGTCCGAAGAATTTGTAGGTCGAGCAGGCGAGGAAATCGCAGTCGAGATCCGCAACGTCGATCAGGCCGTGCGGCGTGTAGTGGACGGCATCAATGTAGATGAGCGCTCCAACGGCGTGGGCGAGGCGGACGATTTCTTTCACTGGATTGATCGTGCCGACGGCGTTCGAGGCGTATCCGACGGCGACGAGCTTCGTCTTGTCGTTGATTTTCGAGGCGAGGTCGGCCATGTCGAGAGTGCAGTCGGCGTCGTGAATCTCGGCCCAGCGGACAGTAATGCCTCTGTCTTCTGCCATCGCTAGCCACGGAGAAACGTTGGCGTCGTGATCGAGGCGCGTGACGAGGATCTCGTCGCCGGGTTTCAACTCGCGGCCAATCGCGCGGCTCATGGCGAAGGTGAGCGTCGTCATGTTTGGGCCGAAAGCGACTTCATCGGCGCCGCAGTGCAGGAAGTCGGCCATGGCAGCGCGCGCGTCGGCGATCATGGCGTCGGTGTGGCGGCTGGTCGCGTAGGCTCCGCCGGTGTTGGCATTGTCGCGGCGCAGATAGTTGGAGATGGCGTCGATCACGCGCTGCGGGACCTGCGTTCCGCCGGGGCCGTCGAGAAAGGCAGCAGGATGGCCGTTCACGGTTTGGGAAAGAGACGGGAATTGGGCGCGGATGTGCGTGAGGTCGAGGGCGGGAGCGACGACGGCGTGTTCAGTGGTCGGCATGATTATCCATTTTTATCACGACGAAGATGCCAGGTCCGTTCGGAAGGCAGCGGTCGTCAGGATCGAGAGGCGAAAAAATATTGCGGGGCTAAAACCCTATTGGATACTTTGGAGCCCGCTTACGCGGCCCTTGAAGGGCCGCTCTTCCACGGTATCTCACTCGGCCATGGCTCTTACGAAGTCTGCGAGTAATCCGTACGCCGTCGCGTAGAGGCCGGGATTTTCTTCTGTGATGGCTAGGCCTGGAAAGATATCCGTTTCGAAATAGATGTAGGACGACGTGCCGTTGATGCGGGCCATCGGCTGCGTGCTCTGAACCTTTTCAGGGCCCACGCTGGCCTCAACCCCGGTGGCGGTGCGGCGGGCGCGGCAGACTAATTTGAACGCCCAGCCATCGCGCTTCGCCGTGCGCAACGCCTGCGGAGTCAGGTCGCGAATGCCATCGCGTGCGATTTGATCGAGCCGGACCGGAACATCCATCAAGACATTAATCAGCGCGGCGGTCTTCACGGCGGCGTCCCATCCGTCGATGTCGTGAGTGGCGTCGGTTTCGGCTATGCCTAATGCTTGCGCTTTCTTCAAAGCGTCTTCGAAGCTCAGGCCCTGTTCCATCTCGCCGAGGATGACGTTTGTCGTCGAGTTAAGAATTCCGTGAAATCCCTGGAGATGAATCGCGGGGAGTTGATCGAACAGGGAAAAGATGGGGACGCCGTCCATCACAGTGGACTCGAACAGAAAGCGCTTGCCGCGAGCAGCGGCTAGGTCGCGCAATTCGCGGTAGGCGTGGACGATAGGTCCTTTGTTGGCGGTGATGGCATGGGCTCCGTGGTCGAGCGCGGCGCGGATGTAGTCAACGGCGGGCTGGCCATTTTCGACATTGAGCGACGTGGCTTCGAAGAGAACGTCGGCCTTGGCCGCGTTGAGCCATTCACGGACGTTGCTTGCGCTCGACTTGAGATTTGTTCCCGTGGTTTCGCTGGCAGCGCCCGCGCCACATTTTTCTGGATCGATTCCTTGTGAATCGGCAATCCATCCCAGGCGGCGGGAAGCGATTCCGGTGATTCGATAGGTGATCCCATGGCGCTCGCGCAATTCTTCGGCGCGGTCGGCGAGAAGGCGGACGAGGGTGCGGTTGACGTTGCCGAGTCCGAGGAAGCAGAGGTTGTGGGTGTGGATGGCGGTTTCCTCGAACAGGGGCTAAAGCCCGAATCATTTTGCGCGAGTGACGCGGCGCTAAAAGCGCCGCTCTTCCACCTATCCCATCACGGTTGTGTGTTCCGGCTTGATCTTGTAGATCACGCGGACTTCGCTGGGCTGGGCGTAGGGATATTTATCGACGCCGAGATATTTTTTCGCCAGCTTATTGATGCTGTCATCCGCGCCCTCTTCGGTGATCTCGACGACGCGGCCGCGGATCTCCAGATAGCGGTAGGGATTTTCGGGATCGATGATGGCCAGAGAGACGCGGGGATCGCGGCGCACATTGCGGTCTTTCTGGCGTCCCTTGGCGGAATTGAAGATGACGTGCTCGCCATCGTAGTCGCACCAGACGGGAGTGACTTGCGGGCGGCCATCCGGCATCAGCGTCCCGAGGCTGGCGAAGGCCCGCTTCTGAAACAGATCTTTGTACTTATCAGGAATGGCTTGCGACATAAGACCTCCAGGAAATGGCAGTGCAACAGCATTATAGCTTCCAGGGGAGGGATGGAGGCGATTCGCCAGCGGCGCATTTCGTTTAGAATGGCGGACCTGCAGTCTGAATGCGGAAGAAAAGGATGGACCACAAGGAAATCTTATGACTCGGACGCGGCGCAGTTTCTTATCGCAATTCCTGATTCACGCGTGGATCGTGGTCGCGCTGCTAGCGGCTGCGGAAGCGGCGAGCGAGCCGGCGCAGAAGTATCCGCCGACCATTGTGTTTATGACCGACTTCGGGGTGGTGGATGATTCGGTGGCGCTCTGCCGGGGAGTGATGTACTCCATCATGCCAGAGGTGCGCATTGTCGATCTGACGCACCAGGTCACACCGTTCTCGATTCTCGATGGCGCGCGATTCTTGTATGGCGCGACGCCGTACTTTCCCGCGGGA
This sequence comes from uncultured Acidobacteriota bacterium, assembly GCA_963700225.1. GTDB lineage: Bacteria > Acidobacteriota > Terriglobia > Terriglobales > Acidobacteriaceae > Sulfotelmatobacter. Next base: position 105,107 of record CAVOWU010000002.1, on the reverse strand, counting down.
ACCGTGTTTGTTGTCGTGATCGATCCCGGAGTCGGAAGCACGCGGAAGGCAATCGTGGCGCATTCGAAGCGCGGGCAATATTTTGTCCTGCCGGACAACGGACTATTGACGCTGGTCGATCAGCGCGACGGAATTGATGCCGTGCGCGTGATTACGAATCCTGACTGGATGATCGGAACCAAGATGTCATCGACCTTCCATGGCCGCGACATCTTTTCCCCTGTCGGGGCGCACATGGCGCGCGGCGACGATTGGATAGCCGTTGGACCTGAGATGCCGACGAAAGACCTGGTGCGTCTTGAGTTGAAGGCGTCGACGATCGACGATCGCGGCCTGAGTGCGACCGTGATCGCGACGGACGGGCCGTTTGGAAATCTTGTGACCAATGTCGACGCCGAGGACTTTCTCAAGCTGGGCTACCAGCGCGGGCAGGACGTTCCTGTGACGATCGCGGGCAAAGAGATGAAGATCAAGTTCGTGAAGACCTTCAGCGACGTGCCGTTGGGGCAGCCATTGGTTTATATCGACTCGCGCGGACACATTGCGCTGGCGGTGAATCAGAATAGCTTCGCGGCCACGTATGGAGTGAAGCCGCCGGTGTCGCTGAAGATCCCGCGAGCGGGGAAGTGATGCTGCATCGATGCCTGCCGGTTTCCGCAGGGCTTCGCCCTTGCGGGACGGCCGATGGCGGCCGTCCCCACATGTTCTTTTGCTAGCTTTCGAGGGTGTTCACGATTCTCGGAAGCACGGCTCGCAACAGGGACTCGAAGGTCGATTTGACGCGTTCTCCGGTTTCCATTACTTCGGCGTGGGACAACGGCTGGTCGAGAATTCCGGCTGCCATGTTGGTCACACACGAGATCGCTAACACGCTAAGGCCCATGTGGCGCGCTGCGATGACTTCGGCTGCTGTCGACATGCCTACGAGATCGGCACCGATGCGGCGCAGATTCTCGATCTCGGCGGGAGTTTCATAGCTCGGGCCAAGCAGAGCGGCGTACACGCCCTCATGCAGCATGAGGCTGAGCTTGGCAGCTTCTTCGCGGGCGATCTCGCGATAGGCCCGTGAGTAGGCCTGCGTCATGTCGGGAAAACGGACGCCGAAGCGGTCGTCGTTCGGTCCGACCAGCGGATTGGTTCCTTGCAGATTGATGTGATCGCTGATCAGCACCAGCGCGCCTTGCGAGTAGCCGAGATTGATGCCTCCGGCGGCATTGGTGATGATGACGGCGCGAATGCCCATGCGTGCGAAGACGCGGATGGGGAATGTCACCTCTTGCGGTGAATAACCCTCGTAGAGATGAACGCGGCCTTGCATGGCTGCGACTGCGACGCTCCCCGCGTTGCCGACGACCATTCGCCCGGCATGCCCGATAGCCGTCGATTGCGGGAAGGACGGAATCTCGGCATAAGGAACGCGCGCCGCGTCGGTGAGCGAGTCCGCGAAGGCGCCCAGGCCGGAGCCGAGGACCAGTCCGATTCTCGGGCGTAGAGGAGTGCGGGAGAGGATCAGTTTGGCGGCGGAGTCTGCGAGTGTGTATTGGTCAGTCATAGATCTCGTACTCTGCAATTTCCACGGGGGCTAAAGCCCCGGAACTGTTGGCACGGCTGACGCGGCCCTTGAAGGGCCGCTCTTCCACGGTTGCGCAGTCGTCGGAATCTACGACCTCACAGGCATCCGAGTCCATGGTCGCGCAAGCGTCCAAGCCCGCGATCGTCGGCGTCCTGGTACGGGAGGCGGATATTACAGATCACCGTCAGCCAGCTGGCGGCCGTGGCCGTTGCGGTCCAGCCAATCATACAGAAACGTTTGATAGAGATACGACGCGACAATCTCTTCGCCGAGTTGGTGCGTCTCCGTGCAGATGAAGGGCAGCCGCAGTCCCGTCAGCACGGCGATCAGCGACTGGGTAATGCGATTGGGATTGGCGGCGCGGTAAGGATATTCAGACTTGATTTCGGTGAGCGAAGCCGTCACGACGAGCAGGCTGTGCGGCATCTCGCTCATGCGGCGCAGCCGGTTGATGAAGACCGCGCGGTTCGTCGTGAACGACTGAATCAGGTCAGCGAGATCCTTGCGTTCGACGGCGCAGACATCCTCCATCCCCGCAATTGAATAATCTCCGTGGCGCAGCGCGCGATGCTCGATTTTGGAGAACCATCCCTTGAAGCGACGGAATGAAAGCGGATTCTGTTCGCGCGTGTCGACGATCGCGACCGGCAAGGGCGTGCGAAGCTGCGTCCCTCCGCGCTCGGCAACGACCGGGAGCGGCGGATGCGGGACCGGCGCGGTGATCGTGGTCCAGGCGAGCGGGGATGGGATCAGCGTTCGTTTGCGCGGCATGTGGATCAGCTAACCTTAGCTTCAGAATCTCTTCTCGAACCCGGCGAATGCTGCTTCCAGTTTCCACTGCTCGCGAGCGTGTTCGCTGCCTGCCAGAAACTTCGCGCATCCGGGCGAGGGCGTCCCGACTCCAAGCGAATCGCCGGCGCACGCCGCAACCGGACGGAACGCGCCCTTGGTCTCGGCCCACAGGCTCTGGCCGGGCAAAAAGCTGTGCTCGATGCTTTGCCTCGTCGTGCGCTTCAGCTCAGTGTAGGACAGCCGAAATCCCTGGACGGCGCGGAGGTATTCGTGCGTCATGTCGGAGCGGGCGACGCCCTCGTCGTCGGTTGAAATCGCGACCGGCACGCCGTACTTCATATACATCGGTAGCGGATGTTCGTCGCCGCTGACGTCGAGAATCTGATCGTTCGACGTGAGATTGACTTCCACGAGCACGTTGCGCGCCGCCATTTCTTTCAGCAAGCCGATCGGATCTTTCTCCAGCATGAGGTCGACGCCATGCCCGATGCGCTCGGCATGGCCGCGCTCGACTGAGGCGCGAATGTGGAATGAGAGATCTTCGGGTTTGACCAAGCCCATCGCCAGTTCGCCGGCGTGCAGCGTGATGTGGACCTTGGGATAGACACCGTGCAAGTAATCCATCATCGCCATGTGCTCGTTGAAGTCGTGGATGGGCACGTACCAATCTTCCGGCATTACCAGATTCAGCCCGACAAAATGCGGATCGGAGGAAGCGAGTTCGAATCCGAGCAGGATCTGGGCGAACACGGCTTCGCGAGGAAATCCGCGCAGGACCTGGTAGAGATAACGAACGGTGACGTTGCATCCCGGTTCGGCATCCGCAGTTCCGCATTTCAGTTCGGAGCGAGCCCGAGCGTCGTCCTCAGCGAGATTCTTAATTGTCTCCGCGGTGATTTCTTTCAAGCCTCCGGCAAGAAGTTTTTCGCGGGCTGCGGCGAAGTCGGAATCCCATCCGAGCTTCATACCAAGCTTGATCGCGGCGCCGTCGTCGGCGCTGCGCATGAATTCGACATACTGCACGTGTTCTTTGGCGGCGCGGTTGATCACGGTTGCGACCGATTCCGCCGTATGAGCGTCAGCAGCAGGCCGGAACTTGTCGAACGCGGCAAAGAAATGATCATGTCCGGATTCGTCGCCGGGACGCCAGTTGCGCATCGACCAGGCGTCAATGATCTGGTTGTAAAGGATATGGTCGCCATAGGCGCAGCGGATCGCTGGGTTCGGCTTGTATTTTTCGCAGGAGTCGCAGGGCGGACTGGTTAGTTGGGAAGTGGTGCGGTCGACGCAGAAGTTGTCGGAGGCGGCGAAGTCGATCAGGTCTTCGGCATAAACCGCGCCACTGAGATGATTGTGCAGGTCTCCGCCCTTGGGCATATCGTGCAGAAAAGCGACGAGCAGCGACGGCTGGCGGCGGATCGAGTCGAGGTAGCGCGCGGTTTTCTGCTCGGCAGTTTGGGCTGCAACCAGGGAAGAAAGTATCAGGACGATCAGACAGCAACGAGCCAAGCAACGCATTGCGAACACGCCTCCGGGAATCAGGAATTGTAATACTGAAGGGCTTGGTCATACTTCGTGTGCTTCGTCGCGAACGAATTTCTCCCGGCGGCAAAACTCGTTTGCCCGCGAAGTCCCTACGCGCACCTCTGCTACATTTATGCGTATGCCGCAAGTTTCCCCCACTCACACGCGAGGTTTTGCCAGCGACAACAACGCCGGAGTGCATCCGGAAATTCTCGACGCGATTGCCCGCGCCAACCGGGGCCACGTGGTGGCGTACGGCGACGATCCCTATACAAGGTCTGCGATTGCCAAATTTGAAGAGCATTTCGGCGCGGACATCGAGGTTTTCTTTACGTTCAACGGGACCGGGGCCAATGTTCTTGGCTTGCAGGCTCTGACCCGGCCGTATCACGCGGTGTTGTGCAGCGACTACGCGCACATCTACACCGACGAGTGCGGTGCGCCGGAGAAGCACATGGGATGCAAACTGATTCCACTGCCGCATCAGGACGGCAAGATTTCGGTGGATTTAGTCGAGCGCGCGTACCACGGGATCGGCGACCAGCATCACGTGCAGGCGCGGGTTATTTCGATCACGCAAACGACCGAGATGGGAACGGTGTACCAGCCTGAGGAGGTCGAGGCTCTGGCTCGCTTCGCTCACGCGCACGACTTGTTTCTCCATATGGATGGGGCGCGCATTGCCAATGCGGCGGCGAGCCTCGGGCAGACGCTCCGGCAAGCGACTCGTCATCTGGGTGTCGATGTGCTCTCTTTCGGCGGGACGAAAAACGGCATCATGGGCGGCGAGGCGGTCGTCTTTTTCAATCGCGCGCTCGGCGCTGACTTCCTTTATCTGCGCAAGCAGGGAATGCAATTGGCCTCGAAGATGCGGTTTATTGCCGCGCAATTCGAGGCGCTCCTGACCGGCGATTTGTGGCGGCGCAGCGCGGAACACGCCAACCACATGGCCCGAGTGCTTGAGGCCGAGGTGCGCAAGATTCCCGGTGTGAGAGTGGCCTGGAAGGTGGAATCGAATGGCGTTTTCGCGCAGATTCCGCGGCATGCCGTCGAAAAAATCAAGGCGCTCTATTTCTTCTACCCGTGGATCGAGGAAGAGTGCATCGTCCGTTGGATGTGTTCGTTCGACACGACCGAGGAGGACGTGAAAGAGTTCGCGAAGTGCGTGGCGGAGGCGGTCAAAAGCTGAGGCTGGGAGCCTCCCGAGCTATTGCTTTTTGCCCCGGGTTTGACTAAATTGGCCCATTCCCCTGCCGAAGTGTGCGTACCCGGCCGCTCGGTCCCAGGAGCTAGCATGATCCGGAAGTGGTTCGGCATTACGGCCCTCATTTTCACCGCCATTGCGTTCTTGAACCTATCGAGCTGCGGGCGCAATCAAGAGCTAGTTTCGATTCAAGTTCAGCCCACCGCCGAGACTTTCGGGGCCTCCAATATTCCCGTGAGCCAGGATGCCGGGCTGCAGGTTCAGCTTCGAGCGCTGGGAACCTACGTTCATCCGCCGGTGACCAAGGACATTACGAGCTCGGTGACATGGGCTTCGAACGATACCCAGATGATGACGGTGAGTTCTTCCGGGTTGCTGACTGCGACTGGATTTAATTGCGGGGCAACGCTGGTATCGGCGACGGCGAACACAAACGCCGACGCGGAAGGTCTGTCGGCCTCCGGGGCGATTATCACCGGTTACATGACGGGGAATGTGGTTTGCTTTACGGGCACCGGACCGACGGTGACCGTCACTTTTGCGGGTAGTGGAAGCGGCACGATCTCCAGTTCGCCGGCTGGCCTCGGCTGCTCATCGACGGCAGGTTCGTCGTGCACGGGAAGCTTCCCCACAGGCTCGAATGTGACTTTGACGGCTGTCCCGAACGGAACGTTCGGCGGATGGGCCGGCTGCACGATTAATTCTGGAACGGCGTGCACTCTCCAGAACCTGACGAATGACGTGACGGTGACGGCCACGTTCAATTAAGAGCCGGCTCCAGAAAAAGCTATTCGGGCTCCATCAGCTTTCCGAGCGTCGGCTTGTACTTTTCCGGCTTCTTCTTTTTCTCGATGACAATCTTTTCGGATGGAGGCGCGCCGATGCGCTCGCGCGCCAATTCCTTGACCGCCGTCACCGCGCGAAAGCGTTTCACTTTTTTCTTTTTGGCCACGTGGACTCCGCCAGCTTCGTTTACTTTGCGATTCTAATCAAAAAAGGCGAACCACAGAGATCACAGATCAAACCTGAGGATGCGCAAGGGGCTCGGCAGATTGTGCAATAATTCATAATTGGGCGTAAGACGGTCGCCGAATCTATGGAAGAGCGCGATTTTTTTGACGAGAAGCAAGAAAAGAAGCCGGCATCGCTGAATTGTCCCCACTGCCATCAGTTGGCCGAATACGAGGTCACTTGGATCGTCCGCACCAAGAAGCGGCAGCTTGGAGGCCGGGCCGACGAGCGCGATCGCGCGCGCTTTGCCAAGTTTCGCTCCTATATGGTGCGCAAAGACGATGTGATGGCCTGCAAGAATATGCGCTGCCGCAAGCGCTTCGATATTTCCGGCCAGTCGACGGTGCTGATGGAGTAGGGATGTCCTCGCGGTTGGTCTGCCACCTTCCTGAATTTTAAGAATACCCGCGCAATTTTCCGGCTCGATCGCCGAGTTCGTTGCCTAGCTCTACCGCACATTTTCCTGGGGCGCTTGATTTCCCTCGCTTCATATTTCCTTCTATCCATCCGGGTCATTTATACTTACCAGTTTTGCCGTGGCTGCTGGAGGCCGCGGGCAAGGAGTCATTCTCTTGAAAATTCTGGTCTGCATGAAGCAGGTGCCGCAGAAAGATGCACCGCTCAAGCTCAACGAAAACGGCACGTGGATCCGTGAAGATGTTTCGTATGAGGTCAACGAGCCGGACGCCTACGCGCTCGAAGAGGCGCTGCGCCAGCGAGAAAAGCACAAAGGAGAAGTCGTGGTGATTACCAGCGGCCCGGCGCGCGCCCAGCAGGTGCTGCGCGAGGCGCTGGCGAAGGGAGCCGACCGCGCGATTCACCTGGAAGACGACAAGTTCGTTGGCTTCGATGCCTTCAATACCGCGAAGGCTTTTGCCGCGGCGATCAAAGACGAGCAATTCGATCTGATCTTTACCGGCCTGCAATCTGACGATTACGGATATGCACAGACTGGCGTGATCCTCGCCGAACTGCTGGGCTGGCCGCATGCGACCATCATCATGCAAATCGAGAAGACCGACGGCGGCATCCGCGTGAAGCGCGAACTCGAAGCCGGATTCTTCCAGTTTGTCGATATGCCGACCCCGGCGGTGCTGACCATTCAGTCGGGCATCAACAAGCTGCGGTACGCGACGCTGATCGGCATCAAGCAGGCGAAGAATAAGCCGCTGCGGAAGGTTCCGCTCTCCGAAGTGCAGTCAGCGATCGGGGAGAATCTGCAGAAGATCGAGAAACTCTACGTGCCGCAGAAGACGAAAAAAACGGAGCACATCGAAGGCGCTCCGGGCGAGATTGCGAAGAAGTTGGTGGACAAGCTGAGGAATGAGTTGAGGGTGCTGTAGCCGAGCTTTGCTCGGCCGACAGCCGAAGGCGGCTGTCCCCACAAGAACTTTGCGGGCGTGGGCTTTTTGCTGAGAACCGGGAACTGAGAATTTCATCATGGCCGATACCATCCTTGTAGTTGTCGAACAGCGCGAAGGGAAACTGAATCGCGTTTCGTGGGAAACCATCACTGCCGGACAGGCCATTGCGGCCGCGACTGGCTGGACGCTCGAGGCAGCCGTCGTTGGCAGCGCTGCTGCGTCGATCGCCTCCGAAGTCGCAGCGAAAAAAGTTGCGAAGGTGTATGCGGTCGAATCGGCGAAGCTCGAACCATACACGCCGGATTCGTTTGCCGCCGCGCTCAAGCAATTTCTCGGGACGAAGCAGCCGAAACTCGTGCTGATGCCGCATACCTACCAGGTACGCGACTTTGTCCCCAAGCTCGCGACGGCCATGGGACGCACCGTGGTCAGCGACTGCATCGGATTCAAGCACGAAGGCGGAAAGCTGGTGTTCACCCGCCAGATGTTTCAGGGCAAACTCGCGGCCGACGTCAGCTTCACCAGCGACGCGCCGTGGTTCGCGACTTTTCAGAACGGCGCATTCCGTGGGGACAAGGCTGAGGCAGGCGCGAGTGCGGCTTCGGTTGAGACCGTGAGCGTGGAGATTGCCGACGGCGTGATTCGCAACAAGCCGCAGGAGGTTTTCAAGGAAGCCAAGCAGGCCGTCGATCTAACGCAGGCGGAAATCATCGTGGCTGTGGGACGAGGAATTAAAGAGCAGAAGAATATCGAGCTCGCCAAGCAGCTTGCCGATGCTCTGGGAGGCGACCTGGCCGCATCGCGACCTATCTGCGATTCAGGATGGCTGCCGATGGACCGCCAGATTGGATCGTCCGGACAGACAGTGGCTCCCAAGCTTTATCTGGCTTTGGGCATCAGCGGCGCGATTCAGCACATCGTCGGCATGAAAGGTTCGCGCGCAATCATAGCCGTGAATAAAGATTCAGAAGCGCCGATCTTTGAGATTGCGGATTACGCAATTGTGGGGAATCTGTTCGACATCGTTCCGCCGCTGATCGAGGAAGTGAAGAAAGCGAAGGCGGGAAGCTAGTTTCGAGTTTCGGGTTTCAAAGGGAAATGACTCTCTGGCAACCGTTGAACGCTCGCAAGCTAAGAACCTTGAAACCCTAAAAACTTGAAACATTGAAACTGTCTATGCTCTTCTTCCGCAAACCCATCGAAGGTGTTGAACGGCCGCAAATGCCGGCTGATGTCGTCATCGTTGGCGGCGGGCCTGCAGGGATGGCCTGCGCGCTTCGGCTGGCACAACTCATCGACGCCCACAATGCTGCACATCCTGATTCGCAGCTCAGCAAAGAAAATATTTACGTCCTTGAGAAGGCGCGCGAGATTGGGCAGCATTGCCTGTCCGGCGCTTTGCTCGACCCGCGATCGATGAACGAGTTGCTTCCCGGCTTCGAAAAAGAAGCGCCCCTGGACGCGAAGGTCATCAAGGAAGCAGTCTATTTTTTTACCGAGAAATCCAAGTTCAAGTTCCCCATCACGCCGCCATTCCTGCGCGATCACGGCAACTACGTCATCTCGCTGAACCGGTTCGTGAAGTGGCTCGGCGGCAAGGTGGAAGAGACGGGCATCACGATCTTCACCGGATTCGCGGGGTCGGAACTGTTGTTCGACGGCGACCGCGTTACCGGTGTTCGCACCGACGATAAAGGTGTCGACAAAGAAGGACATCCGAAATCCAACTTCGAGCCCGGCTACGATCTCAACGCCAAGGTTGTCATTCTCGCCGAAGGCCCGCGCGGCTCGCTCACCAAGCAGCTGATCGAGAAATTTGATCTCGCCAAAGACGCCAATCCGCAAACGTATGGCGTCGGGATTAAAGAACTCTGGGAAGTCCCGGCTGGCCGCATCGCTGCCGGAGAAGTCATCTACACCATGGGCTGGCCGCTGACGACGCACGAGTACGGCGGCGCTTGGATTTACGGATCGAAAGATAATGTGGTCTCCCTCGGTTTCGTTACGGGGCTTGATTACGCCGATCCGCGTCTCGATCCGCAGCGCGTCCTGCAGCAGTTCAAACGGCATCCGTTTGTGACGAAGTTGCTCGAAGGCGGCAAGATGATCCGCTACGGCGCGAAGTCGATGCCCTATGGTGGCTGGTGGGCGATTCCGCCGGTCGCGGGTAACGGATGGATGGTCCTCGGCGACTCCGCCGGCTTTCCTGAACTCCGCGCGACTGAAGGGAATTCATCTCGCGATCAAGAGCGGGATGCTGGCGGCGGAAACCGCATTCGAGGCTCTGAAGAAAGACGACTCGTCAGCTGAAGCACTCGGCGAGTTCCAGAAGAAAGTCGAATCCAGCTGGATCAAGGAAGAACTCTGGAAAGTTCGCAACCTGCATCAGGGATTCGAACACGGCATGTTCGCCGGCATGTTCCACACCGGATTACAGATGATCACGGGCGGCCGCGGCCTGCGCAACCGTTATCCCGGCAAAGCCGGATATGAAGACATGAAGAAGCTCTCCGAACTGCCCGCGGATGGCGGCGCTGAAGCGCGGCTTCTCGGTCCGGCCAAGGGCGACGGCAAGCTGACGTTCGACAAACTAACCGACCTGTATCACTCCGGCACGAAGCATGAAGAAGATCAGCCGGCGCACCTGGTGATTCACGACACAAACGTCTGCAACACGAAATGCGTGAAGGAATACGGCAGCCCCTGCCAGAATTTCTGTCCGGCGAATGTTTATGAGATGGTCGATGACGCGAGCCAGCCCAACGGCAAGCGCATCAGCCTGAATCCATCGAACTGCGTACATTGCAAGACCTGCGACATCGCCGACCCGTACCAGATCATCACCTGGGTGCCACCCGAAGGCGGCGGCGGGCCGAACTACGACGGGATGTGAGTGCAGCGGTCATCCTGAGCAGAGCGAAGGGGCCTCGCGATCGGGAGCTTCTTAGCCAAGATTCACGCGGATCAGCTCAGATACGTCGAATTAGAGATAAATGGGAGATATGCAATTTCGAAATCTCTTGAAGCTTTCCGGCATTTTGATTTTGCTTTGCGCCGCTGCCCTCGCGCAGCAGGCGCCGACCCTCCATCCCTTCCAGTGGCTCACCCGGCCTCGATGAATACCGGGCGTCGCGGATTGCGATTTATACCGATGACTTCGGGGAGTTGAAACGCTATCGCGATGCCGACGCCGCGCTGACTGCGCCAAAGGCTGGCGAGAGTCGAGTTGTGTTTGTTGGCGACTCCATCACCGATTATTGGAAGCTCGCCGACTATTTTCCCGGCAAGCCTTACTTCAATCGGGGCATCGACGGGCAGACGACTCCGCAGATGCTGGTGCGCTTCCGGCAGGATGTGATTGATCTGCATCCCGCGGTGCTGGTCGTGCTGGCCGGAACCAACGACGTAGCCGGCGTCACCGGGCATGTGCGGAATGAAGACATCGAGGCCAACTACGCGTCCATGGCCGAGTTGGCTCGCCTGCACCACATTCACGTGGTGTTTGCCTCGCTGCTTCCGGTGAACAACTACACGGAAGATGCGAAGGAATCGTTTGCCCTGCGTCCACGCGAAAGAATCCTGAGCCTGAATGCGTGGCTCAAGAATTACTGCGCGAAGAACGGGCTGGTGTATCTCGACTACTTCTCTGCGATGGTCGATGATAAGGGCATGCTGAAGCGCGATCTTTCGGATGAGGGCCTGCATCCCAATGCCGCAGGATACAAAATCATGGCGCCGCTGGCCGAAAAAGCGATTGCACAGGCAATCGCGAGCAAACCGTGATTTGCGTCATCGGGCCACCCCGCGATTCGTCGCATGACCCTTCGCAGCGTTATCCTGTCAGGTAGGGACAACTACATGAAATCATCGCGTCATCTTCAGATACTGCTGCTAGTCCTCTTCGTCGCGGTTTCCGCGCTGGCCCAACAGTCCGCGCCGGCGATTCCTACCACCGGCTTCCCCGGGCTCGATCAGTACCGCGCCTCTCGTATCGCCGTCTTCACCGACGACTACGGCCAGCTGGCGCGCTATCGCGATGCGAACGCTGCGTTGGGCGCTCCCGCGGCCGGGGAGAATCGCGTTGTGTTCTTCGGTGACTCGATCACCGACATCTGGAAGCTCGCCGATTATTTCCCCGGCAAGCCTTATATCAATCGAGGCATCGGAGGCCAGACCACGCCGCAGATGCTCGTCCGCTTTCGCCAGGACGTGATTGATCTTCATCCGAAGGTTGTAGTGATTCTTGCCGGGACGAACGACATCGCCGGCAACACCGGTCCCATGAAGAACGAGGACATTGAGGCTGACTACGCTTCTTTCGCCGAGCTGGCGCGCGCTCACGGCATCAAGGTCGTGTATTCGTCGGTGCTGCCCGTGCACAATTACACCGAGCGCTCCAAGGATTTCTTTGCGCAGCGTCCACCGGCCAGGATTCTCGCGCTGAACACCTGGCTCAAGGATTATTGCGGCAAGAACGGCATCATCTATCTCGATTACTTCTCCGCTATGGTCGACGACAAAGGCCTGCTGAAAAAAGATCTGGCCGACGATGGACTCCATCCCAATGACGCTGGATTCAAGCTCATGGCGCCGATGGCGGAGGCCGCGATTCAGAAGGCATTGAAGTAGTCGACGACAACGTCAGCGTCGCACACTTTCACGTATGCATCGGCTTCTATTGATCGTGCTGTTTTACTCGCTTCCTGTGCTCGGACAGGTAGAGTGGCCCAAGCCGAATTGGGAGAAGACTGAAGTTCTAGGATGTGATCAGCAAAAAGTTTCCACCTATCCTGTCGGAAAATATCAAGTAAAGCTGGTCCCACGGTCCGAAGCCGGCGGCGATAAATCGTGTCAGAGCTATCTCGTGCAGCCTTCGGGCCGTGAAATCCCCCTGCTCCGCGATTGGACCGTTTCCGTGTATGAGGGAACGGGCGAAGACCTATTCGGAAACGGCAACCCGAGCTTGATTCTGGAAGGTTTCTCGGGTGGAGCGCATTGCTGTTATACCTACACGATTGCCGATCTTGGCGATGCTCCTCTGATTCTTTCGCCGGTTCACAACCAGACTCCTTTTCTGGTTTTTGAGGACACGGCGACGAAACAATTCCGCATCCTAACCAGCGACGGAGCCTTCGATTACTTCGACGGCCTATGCCACGCCTGCGCGCCCTTTCCTCGTGTCGTGCTTCAGGCGACGGGGAGCGGCTTGCGCGACGTGAGTTCGCAGTTCGTCGATCAATACGATTCCGACATCGCTCTGGCTCGGGCGAGGATCGGAGGAGAAGGCGAGATTCGGAAATTCGAGATGTCGGACTTCGCGGACGCAAAGCCAGTCGTCCTCGAGATCGTCTACTCGTACCTCTACAGCGGCCGCGAATCCGAGGCTTGGCAGACTTTGGACAATATGTGGCCAGCGGCCGATCGCGAGCGGATCAAGAAGCTGATTATTAAGACTCGGGCGACAGGGCTTTTGTCGACGCTGGCAGAAACCTCTCCGTGATCTTTGACGTCGCCTGCCGATAGGGCGCATCTATAATAGAGAAAGGTTTCCGACCGCCCGGCCTGATGGGTATACCCGAGGGTGCGGCGGCATGGGAAGGTTCTGACGGACGCATGCCCGTCATACTTGTCCCGAGGGTGCTGGTGGAAACGCCATCGCCTCCCGCGCACCGCAAGCAGGGCATTGGAAAGGAAACGAGCCCGCCGGAATCTTCCCGCCTGCTTGTATTCTTTCCAAGAAGTCGATGGTCGCTCGTCGTTGGCAAACCGCTTTGCACCGGCAGAACGCAAACGACCAAGGACGAACGACGAACGACCGAAGAAATTCATGCCCCTTCACGACAAGTTCGGACGCGCCATCACCGACCTGCGGATCTCCATCACTGACCGGTGCAACTACAAGTGTGTCTACTGCCGCACCGGAAATGAAGGCGCTCTTTATGGCGATCTTCCGTTCGCGGATTATCTGCGGATGGCGCGGGTCCTCGTTGGTATGGGGATCACGAAGGTCCGGCTCACGGGCGGCGAGCCGCTGCTCCGCAATGGCGTTGTCGATTTCGTTCGCGAACTGTCCCGCACAAAAAGTTCAAATCACGATCCGCTGGACATCGCACTGACGACCAACGGACACCTGCTCGCCGAACTCGCGCAGCCGCTGAAACATGCGGGACTGACTCGGGTGACGGTTTCGATGGACGCCGTCGATCCGGATCGGTTTGCGCGTATTACGCGCGTCCCCAACGGGTACGACAATGTGCTCGCCGGGATTCGCGCAGCGCGGCGCGCCGGACTCTGGCCGTTGAAAGTGAACTGTGTGCTGATGCGAGGGTTTAACGAAGATCAGATCATTCCCTTCGGCATGTTCGCGCGCGAAGAGGGCGTGACGGTGAGATTTATCGAATTCATGCCGCTCGAAGAAGATCGCACGTGGGCGCCCTCGACCGTGGTGCCGCTCGATGAAATCGTGGCGCGAATGTCCGAGTACCGCCCGCTGGTCGAGATTCCGCACGCACGCTCGGAGACTGCCCGCCGCTATCGATTCGATGATGGGGTTGGTGAAATCGGCATCATCGCGCCGGTGTCGCACCCTTTCTGTGGACACTGCAGCCGGATCCGCATTACCAGCGACGGCAAGATTCGTACCTGCCTGTTCTCCGTGTGGGATCACGACCTGCATGCGCAGATGAAGCGCGGAGCGAGCGACGAAGAGTTGGCGGAGTTCATCCGCGGTGTCGTGATGAAAAAAGAAGAACGCCACCATATCGGCGAGCCGGATTTTGTGCCGGCCTCACGGACGATGGTGCACATCGGGGGATAGCTGTCGGCTCTCAGCCGCCAGCACTTGGCGTTTAGCCTTACGTACAAACCATTGCCGCTGTGAGCAGTCAGGGTAGAATTCGTTGGTGACGCGGTGGGCGCTTATAACGACGTCTGTTCTTCTTCTCGGCGTACAGCCTGGGTTCGGCCAAACCTCCAACTACCTGGGTTTCGATCGCAACGAATACCCGGGCGATAGCAATCTTAAAGTCCTGCACCAGACTTTTTCCTATGCGGGATACTGGCTTAACCGTCCTCCCGGCGCGTCGACGAACTCATGGGTTGGACACCGCGCGGCCGTCGAATCGGCGGGATTCGGTTTCCTTGTCCTCTTCAATGGACGCCTCTATGCGGAACTGAAAACGGTTGCGAATGCGAAGAAACTCGGTCAATCCGACGCGCTGAAAGCGGCGGCCTCGGCGCGCCACGAAGGCTTTCCCCGCGACACGATCATCTTTCTCGATCAGGAGCAGGGTGGACGCATGTTGCCTGAGCAGAAGGCTTACATCTACGCGTGGGTGGATGGCATCATCGCCGCGGGATTCAGAGCTGGAATCTATTGCTCCGGCATTCCCAACGCGGACGACGGAAACGTCATTACCGCCGAAGATATTCGGCAGAGCGCCGGTGGTCGCCAACTCGCATACTGGGCGATCAACGACGCCTGCCCGCCAGCTCCCGGCTGCACATCGCAGCACCCGCCGATCCCCGGTCAGAGCGGGGTGAGCTTTGCCGACGTCTGGCAGTTTGCGCAATCCCCTCGGCGCAAAGACGTGGGCGCGCACTGCACAAACTACAATCCCGACGGGAACTGCTATCCGCCCGGGACGACTGCGGCGCAGGGGCTGCACATCGACCTCAATACGGCCACGTCGACCGATCCTTCGCGCGGGCGCACGCGCTAAACGATTCAGGCCAGATCTCGCCAGATTTAACTCGCTCACGCTCGCCGATCTCCTCATTTTGCCTCTCAGTTGATGAAGACGGCTCTTTCTGAACCTAAGATCAAACAACCTGACCGCATCCGCGGATTTTGCATTGGACTCAAATAGATTTGCTTCATACTGAAACTGTCAAACGACAAACAAACGTAGCTTTACAGGAGAATTGATTCCAATGAAGCGCATTGCATTAGCCGTATCCCTCGCATTGCTGACCGTGACGCTCGGCGCCGCGGCGAGCAGCATGGGCAAGAAAGACATCGTAGATACAGCGGTAGCCGCTGGAGATTTCAAGACGCTGGCTGCCGCCCTGCAGGCCGCTGGACTGGTCGACACGCTGAAAGGTCCGGGGCCGTTCACGGTTTTCGCGCCCACAGACGAAGCGTTCGCGAAGCTGCCGGCCGGAACGGTCGAGAACCTGCTCAAGCCGGAGAATCATGACAAGCTGGTCGCGATCCTGACCTATCACGTTATCCCTGGCAGGATCATGGCGAAGGACGTTGTAAAGCTGCATGAGGCCAAAACCGTAAACGGCAAGGACGTAACGATCATGGTCGATGGAGGCAAGGTAATGGTCGACAACGCGAATGTCGTCAAGACCGATATTGCCTGCTCTAACGGAGTGATTCACGTCATCGACTCGGTGATCCTGCCGCAATAGCTCTCTCTCATCGCGCTGTACTCTCCTTGCACGAGCGGCTGGGGACATCGTTCCCCAGCCGCATTTTTACTGCCCGATCGTGTCGCGCCCGGGTAGTGGGCTGTTTGCGTTCTCGAAAAAGTTTGAGAATCACCGCCGCATGGTTGCGATCTACCATGCGTATTACAATTTCGGCCGGGTCCACCAAACGCTGCGAGTGACTCCCGCGACGGAGGTAGGTCTCACCGGTCGCATTTGGAGTTTGCAAGAGTTGGTAGGATTATTGGATGCGATGACGGGCAAAGCAGCCGCATGACGGAATCTCAAATAGATCGCATCCGAAAGGCCGAGGAAGCGATCCGAGAACTAGTCCAACTTGCCGCACAAATCCGACAAGAAGTCGACAAACAGCCGATAGAAGACCCAGCCGTTCGCGATGAATTATTAGAAACCGCCAAAGGGTTTGAACTACAGGCCCAAGATTTAAGGAATGCCCTCCGAGAATGGAGAGAAGACATTCATTGAAAATTCAAAACGGCCCACTACCCCCGCGCCCGGTTACTAGGTTTCGCACATAACGTGCGGTAAAATAGAGATTCATGTCCGAGCGCACGTTCACTCTCGACGAGGCCCAGTCGCTGTTGCCTGTGCTCGAATCCCTTCTCCGCACTGCGATCAGTGCGAAGACATCGATGGAGGAATTCGAGGCCGAGCAGCAGGAACTGCATCACCGCATTTTCCTGAATGGCGGGATGTTTCTCGACATCGTCTCGCTGGCGCAGCGCAAGGCCGAGAGCGTAAAGGCCGAACAGCGGGCCAAAGATGCTCTCGCCGAGATCGATTCGATCGGGGTACAGGTGAAGGATCTCGGCATCGGGCTGCTCGATTTTCCCTGCGAAGTCGAAGGCCAGATCATCCTCCTCTGCTGGAAGCTTGGCGAGAAAGCCATTACCCACTGGCATGGCGTGCAGGAAGGCTTCGCCGGCCGCAAGCCGATCGACCAGCGGATTTCACGCGGCAAGAAAGTGAATTGATTTCCTGCTGCGAGACGCAGAAGGCTCTACTCATACCTGAGGACGACCATAGGATCGACTTTCGCGGCACGGCGCGCCGGAACGTAGGCTGCCGTCAACGCGACCAGAGTGAGCAGGCCGATGGCTCCTGCGATTGTCAGCGGATCACTCGAACTTACTCCGAAGAGCAGGCTCGATGCGGCATGCGTCAATATCATCGCGGCCGCTAATCCTGCTCCTTCGCCAGTGAGGACGAGCCAAAACGCCTGCAGTACGACGAGGCGCAAGACGTCAGCGCGCCGGGCACCCAAGGCCATCCGGAGCCCGATCTCGTGGGTGCGCTGGACCACCGAGAACGCCATCAATCCATAGAGGCCGATGGCCGCGAGCACAAGGGCGAGGACAGCGAAGCTGCCCAGCAAGATTGTGCTGACGCGCCGCAGTGCGACTGCCTGGTTGGCAAGCTTTCCAATCGGGATCGCGTCGAAGACCGGCTGGTCTTTGTCGATATCCCACACGACTTGCTCAGCGGGTTTGAGCAGGGCAGCGGGGTCGCCCGCCGTGCGGACGGCAAATCCGAGAAACGGAAAAGGAAGTTGCTCCAGCGGGCGATAAAAATCCGCATGCGCATCTTCTTCCGGACCGAACGCCTTCACATCCGACACAACTCCCACCACTCTCCACCGATCGATCTTTCCGGATTCCTCGGTTTCCAGAACTTTGCCAATCGGATCCACTCTCCCGAAATAGCGCTTCGCCAGGGCCGCATTGACGATCGCCACTTTCTCGCTTCCGGGCCGATCCATTTCGGTGAACGCGCGCCCGCTGAGAAGCGGGATTCCCATGGTCGAGAAATATCCGGGAGTAATGAGACGGTTGTCGGCGAAGGGCTTCGGCGCTCCCTTGCCCGACGGTTGTCCTTCGATTCCGAAGTCGGTTGTTCCCCAAAATCCGGTGAGGGGAAGATAGTTCGCGGCAGCTACGGACTGAACTCCGGGCAATTGGCTGAGCCGGTTCACGACTTCGTCGACGAAACCGGTCCGCCTTTGAGGTTCACTCTCCGGATACCGATTTCGCGGTAAGAAAACCTCCAGCCCTAGCAATTTCTCCGGACGGAATCCCAGATCCACGCGATACGCGCGCTGGAAGCTCTGGACCATCAGTCCTCCTCCGAGGAGCAAGACCAACGAGAGGGCGATTTCTGCCGTGACCAATATGCGGCGCAAACGAGCCGAACGCGAATTGACGGTCAGGCCTCGGCCTGCTTCTTTGAGTGCGTCGTTGCCGCTCACATCGGCCGATTGCAAGACCGGGATCGCTCCGAACAGCAGCGCCGTCACCAGCGTGGTGCCTAGCGCAAACCACAGAACGGGCGCATCGATCGGAATAGCTTCGACTTTCGGGATACTCAGGTTCGCGACGCCGTTGGGGAAAATTGCGAGCAAGAAGTGTGTACACCACACCGCGAGGAGCACGCCCAATCCGCCGCCAAGTAGTGAAAAAAGAAAACCCTCGCTGAGGAACTGCTGCAGAAGACGCCACCGGCTCCCGCCCAGCGCGATCCGCACGGAGACCTCCGTCCGCCGGCTCGCTGCGCGGGCCAGCAACAAGCCGGCGATGTTCACGCACGCGATAAACAGAACAAGCGCAACAGCTCCAGACAGCGCGAGCAGCGGACCGCGGATGTCTCCCGCCAGTTGATGGCGCAGGGGCTCAACCCAGGTTTCATTGCCTGCATCTGTGTCTGGATGTTGGGCCGCGATCTGATTTTCCAATGCGTTCATCCGGATCTGCGCCTGCGCCACCGAGACGCCGGGTTTCAGACGCCCCAATACGCGAAGGTAACGATGGCTGGGGTCGTAATCGACGGAAGCTGCGGGAGAGATCGAGAGCGGCATCCACAGTTCTGTGGACGGCGGAAAGTCAAACGCAGATGGCATCACACCAACCACGGCGTAAGGCGTCGAATCGAGCGTGATTGATTTCCCCAAAATCTGCGGGTCCGCGCGGAACGTGGTTCTCCATATCTTGTCGCTAAGCACAACCACTTTCGCGCCCGACTGCGCTTCTTCATTCGTAAATGTGCGTCCCATTTTCGGCGCCACATCGAGAATCCGGAAATAGTTCGGAGAAGTCGCGTATCCAAAGACCAGCTTCGGGTCCCCGGCGCCGGTGAGCGTTTTGGCGTCGTCATAGGAAGGCGCAATGTCTTCGAACACATCGTTCTTCTGCTTCCAGTCGGTGAAGTCGCCACCGGAGAGGGGAAACTCACGATCACCCTTCGAGGGATTACTGCCCCATATCATCACGAGGCGATCCACGTCGCGATACGGCAGAGGCGCAAGCAGGACTGCGTGAACCACCGAGAAGATCGCGGTGCTCGCGCCGATTCCAAGGCCCAGCGTAACGACGACGATCATCGTGAATAGCGGGTTCTTGCGTACCTGGCGAAGCGCGTAGCGCAAGTCTTGCAGAAAAGCGTGCATGGGATTCCTTCTTTGGACGCTGTAATCCATCTTCAGGAAGCAATCTTGTCACCAGCGCTGACTCAGCCAAACGTCTGAAAATGAACTCCGTCCTTGGCAGCGAACGCAGGTAAAGGAGGGTCGGTGTTCGAATCTGAAAAGGGGGTGGCCGAAATCGAACAGGATTTATCTCTCGCGTCGATTGAGTGCCGATTGGCTGTTGATCCCAGAAGGGAAGTTACTGCCTCGGAGAGCGACCTTCCGCAGGCTCTCCTAACCCGCACATTCCAAATAGTCCCCAGTCCTCGCAACATACTCGAAAGTCCAGTGTTTACATCGGAGGAACGTAATTAGGGCGGACGCGGGTTTTTGCGTCACAATGGCGTTTCACACTTAAACTTTGTTTGTCGGGGCCACGAAGATGAATCGATCTGTCGTTCGTTGGGCGTTATTGATGCTGGTGGTGTTGTCGTTGGGGGCTGCGTCGTTTGGGCAAATTGCGGTGGGTGTTTCGGTCCGCTTCGGGCCGCCCGCTATCCCGGTGTATGCGCAGCCGATTTGTCCCGGACCGGGCTATTTTTGGACGCCAGGCTATTGGGGATGGAATGACGATGGCGGCTACTACTGGGTGCCTGGCACCTGGGTTGTGGCACCTGTGGGCCTGTTGTGGACGCCCGGATACTGGGGCTGGGGCGGGGGATTTTATGCATGGCACGCCGGATATTGGGGGCCGCACGTCGGCTTCTATGGCGGCATTAACTACGGGTTCGGCTACGGCGGCGTGGGATTTGCCGGGGGCGAGTGGCGCGGTGGCGCGTTCTACTACAACCGGTCGGTGACCAATGTCAGCGTCACCAATGTGACCAATGTTTACAACCGAACCGTCGTGGTCAACGAAAACCACGTTGCCTTTAACGGCGGCGAGGGCGGCATCCAGGCTCGGGCTACGGCGCAGGAAGAAGCATATGCGCACGAACCGCACCAGGCGGCACTCGCGTCCCAGACCGAGCACGAGCATCTGGCCAGCCAGAATCGGCAGAACTTCGCCTCTGAAAATCACGGACGTCCGGCTATTGCAGCCACGGCGCGGGCTGGCGACTTCAGTCCTCGCTCGGCGGTCGCGGCCAGGAATGCGGGTGGCGAATATCACGCTCCCGCTATGTCGCCTCATGAAGCGCGGGTAGGTTCGACGCCTGCAAATCGTGGGGGATCGAACGAAGGATTCCGGCCGTTCACTCCGCCTTCCAAGAGCGGGTCGTCGGCCTCGAATGCGCGCGGCACCAATTCCAGCTTCCAGAATTCGAGCCGCAACAACGAAAGCCGTCCGGCAGCCGAGTCTCACAGCAACTCGCGGCCTGCCGAGAGCGCGTCGCACGAGAACTCGTCGCATCATTCGAGTCCTCCGCCGAAGGCGCAGCACTCAAGTCCTGCACCGAAGGAAGAGCATCGCAAGTAGGAATTGTCAGCTTTTGTAATCGAGGATGCTGCGGAGGCGAGACGCTTCCGCAGCATTTTTCTGCAAGGTTCCGCAGGCACGGCGTTCTACCGGGGAATCGGACTGTGCGGGAATGAGCAGGCGATTGCCGGGGATGGTTCGCGCGGGTTTCTCGTTACCAGAGTGCGCGCCGCTGGATTCTTCTCTGCTACAATTTTCGCATACGAATCATCAGGGAAACCCATAGCAGTTGAGCGGCGCGCCCAAGGAGTCTCAACCAACATGTCCTCGAAGAATCAAAAACTCCGATTGATTGGCGCCTTTGCCGCGCTCGCAACCTTAGCCCTGGGCGCGAGCTGCCGCGGCTTCTTCGTGAATCCCACGCTGACCGCAATCACGATCTCGCCTTCCGCTCCGCAGGTTCAGGTCAACAGCAACGTCTCCTTAACCTTGTATGGAACTTATAACGACGGCAGCACCGGGCAAGTGCGCAGTGGAGTCACGTGGTCGAGTTCCGAACCGTCGGTGGCTTCATTTTCCAGTCCCACCAGCAATCTGCTGCAAGGATTTTCGCTGGGCACGACTACGATCACGGCAAACGCGCAGGCGGTCAGCGGCACCGCGACGGCGACCGTATTCCTGGGCGGGATTAGTGCCATCACGGTGACTCCGACGAGTGGAGTCGCGACCGTCAGCACAGGCCAGTCTGCAACGTTCACTTTCAATGCGACCGCGAGCGGGAGCTCAAATCCCGATCACGACCACGAACGGCGGAATTCTGACGATCACTCCGTCGACGACGTTCGTTACATGCACGCCGTCGGGAAATCAGATGATATGCTCGGCCGCCAGTGGAGCGTCGTTCGGCACATACTCGGTCGTGATGACTTATCCCGGTACGAGCGCCTCAGCAACCGCGAGCCTTTCGGTTCCAAACTAGCTAAATTCGAGTAACGGAAACTACAGGAGCCTCATTTCTCGCGTTTTTGCGACCTGTGGGGCTTTTGATTTTTGATCTCTGGATGTTGTTTTCTAGTGAGGAAACACTGAGCCTTTTTGATTTTTGTCTTTCAGTTGATGACACGGGACTGTGGGCTGGATCATCCCAACAAGGTGAGCTTCTCCGCACCGGCTGCATTCCGCAGTGCCTCGTCAAGTGTCGCAAGCGCCAGACCTCGGCGCAAAGCCAATTCCAGGTACGCCGCGTCGTACAAAGTCAGTTGATGGCGAATCGCCAGATGAAGAGTTGCGTCCCAAGCCTGACGATCGGTATCGGCATCGACCTGAATCGGAAGTTTGGCGAGATCCGAAAGGGTGGCATCGCGGAAGTCGGCGCGGTGTCGTTTCCGCCGTACGCCCATCTCCAAGACGTTAGCTACTTCCAGACGCCACAACCCGGGAACCCAGGCGCCGCCCAGGCTAAGCAGATCGAACACTTGTGCCACAGCCAGCGTGGTTTCGTCGCTGTATACCCACGCTAGCGCGATCGAACTGTCGAGAACGAAGCTCATTCGAGCAACCGTGAATCAGGGCCGGTCTTGATCTCGCTGTTTCTTTACAGCGGGCCAATCGAAGGCTTCGGGCTTTTCCCGCTGGAGTCGCTGAGCCCGTTTACGGATTCGCTCCAGCGCTGCCAGGGTCTGATTCCGATCCACCATCCGATTGTTGGGAACTAGCCGCGCCACGGCCTTCCCATGGCGAGTGATGACAATCTCCTCCCCGTTCTCCACCCGATCGAGCAACGTGCCCAGCGTGTTTTTGGCCTGGAAGGCTCCGATTTCATTCATGATGCATTTTTGATTAATCTAGCTTAGTCTAGCTTAAATAGGGAGAAGTGTCAATTCGTTGCTCAGAGGCGTCCGTCACTTCCCAAAATAGAAACCAGCCCTCAACATTTTCCCAACTTAGTACGTCATCCACGCGTGATCCCAATCACATTCCACTCTTTGCCCTTTGTGGGACCATTCCCGATTGTGGGAAATCCGTGCCGGATATCGCTGCCAACCCGCTCCCAAAATTATCCATTCGCGATCAGGATGAACTCCACGCCGCGCGCTTTGCCATGCGTCTGTCTCTCGCGGTCGGAGTGCTGATGTTGCTCGGCAAGACTACCGCGTATTACGTCACCGGATCCGCCGCCATCCTCTCCGACTTCGCCGAATCGGTCGTGCATGTAATCGCGGTCGCATTCGCGGCCTTCAGCCTGCGCTTAAGCGCCAAGCCCGCGGCGCCGACCTTTCTCTACGGATACGAGCGCATCAGTTTCTTCTCCGCCGGATTCGAAGGCGCGATGATCGTGATCGCCGCTCTCTGGATCCTCGTCGAAGCGATTGAAAAATGGCGAATGGGATTGCCGCTCGAACATCTTGGCTCCGGTACTCTAATGCTGCTCGCGGCCGGAGTGCTCAACGCCTGGCTTGGATGGTATTTGCTGCATGTGGGCAAACGCAGTCATTCTCTGATTCTCGAAGCCGATGGCAAGCACGTGCTCACCGACAGCCTCACCAGTTTCGGCGTCGTCGCCGGTCTCGGCCTCGTGATGCTGACTGGATGGAAGCCGTTTGATCCGCTGGTTGCGATCGCCGTTGCGGTGAACATTCTCTGGTCAGGCGGACGAATGGCCTGGCGATCGGCAGTCGGGTTGCTCGATTATTCCGATCCGAAAACCGGCAAACAGATTCGCGAGAAGCTCGATGCAATCTGCCACGAACTCGACATTACCTATCACGGTGTTCGCTACCGCACGACGGGATATCGCCAGATCATCGAGGTTCACTTGCTGTTTCCACAAGCGACCGCGGTGGGCGAAGCGCATCGTCTGGCAACGGCGCTCGAGGAACAATTGCCCGTGGAGTTAGGAACGCCTGCGGAAGTGATTACACATCTGGAATCGCTCGAAGATCATGAAGACGTCCACGCGACTGAACACTACACGGGCAGGCCGGAGTGAGACGACCGTTCGTCGTCGGTCGTTCGTAGCTCGCAACTCTGCTGTGAGGCAGGAGTCAGCTAACGACCAACGACTAACTGCCAACGACTATTCCTTCATCATTGCGTCGATGGTCGAGTAGAGCTGGCTATTATCCTTGACTTCGATGTAGGGCCGGCTGGGATTGCGGCTGCTCACGATGTATACCGTAGGCGTGTGGTCGAGTTTAAGGGCCTTGCCGAGATCACGGTCTGCGTTCACCTCCGCGGCAAACTTCCCATTGGGATCGAGAATGAATGGCACATCGACCTTGTGCGTGGCGGCGAACTTGTCCTCGTAGCCCTTCAAATTCTGAATGTTGATTTCGATCTGGTTCTCGAAGATGTAATCGCGGAATTCATTGCCCAGCGATTTGGAATAGGTGTCGAAGTAGCGCGCCATCACGGCCGCTTGATACGACCAGGGATGCATCGGCAGCGGGAAGTCATGCCGTATGACCGGAATCTTGTAGGTCTTCGAAGCCTGCTCGACCAGCGGAGCAGTGCGACGGCACATCGGACACTCGAGGTCCTCAAAAACAACGATGGCGACCTGCGATCCTTTGGGCGGACGGAGCACGGAGTCCAGCGTGTCCTGGGACGACGTAAACAAGCTCAGCGCGCAGACGAACATGGTAACGAGCGAGCCGAAAGCGAAACGATTGCGGAAGTCAGTTCTCATGAATGTGTCAGTACCTTTTCTGTGATTCTTCTTGATGGATGCTCCCCACTATTTTAGACGCAGGAAACCTGTCCAAGGCAACCTGCAACGCTAATCTGCTAGATGGAAAGGACCATATCTATGGTAACTGACGGCAAGTACCGTTGTCTTGAAGTTGAGTCAAAGGCGCTTGCGGGAAGTGCATCAGACGTAAACCTTGGTGCCACGAGGGCTCGCTGGAACGCGCTATAGTTAAAGGTTCCACGGTGGACGCATGGTGAGAGTGTGGACTACATCCCGCGCTGGCTGCGCGGTCGCGGTGCTGGCTTTAGGCGGCGTAATGGCGCTTGCCGGCTGCGGGCATGGACGCCATCGCGTCCTCGAAATAGCCTATGTTTCGGCGCCGCAGGCCGCGCTGCGGGACCAGGTTGCGGCCATCTACAACCGCATTGGAAACGTGAAGAATGGAGAGCGTGTCGAGATTATCGACCGCGAGAAGCGATTCGCGCGCGTGCGCACGGCCAGCGGACTGGAAGGCTGGATCGAACAGCGGTACCTGGTCGACCAGAAGACCTACGACGGACTGCAGAAACTCACGCAAGATAATCAGAACGATCCGGTGCAGGCGCCCGGCGTCCTGCGCAACGAGACCAACCTGCACATCACTCCGGGCCGCGAGACCGAGCATCTGTACCAGCTCATATCGGGAGCGAGAGTCGCGATCTTGAAGCGGGCGACGGTCGAGAAGCAGCCTGGATCCGCGCCTGCGCCGAAAGCAAACCCGGGAAAGGCCAGCTCGAAGGCGCCAGCAGGCCCCGCGCTTGAGGACTGGTGGCTGGTGCGCGACGATCAAGGCCGAGTGGGATGGGTGCTGGCGCGCATGGTCGATGTCGACGTCCCCCTCGAGATTGCGCAGTACGCCGAGGGCCAGCGCTTTGTGGCATTTTTCGCGCTCGATGAAGTGCCTGATGGCGATAAGAAGATCCCGCAATATCTCTGCCTGCTGACGGATCCCCGCGATGGGCTGCCGTTCGACTACGACCAAGTCCGCGTCTTCACCTGGAACATCCGCAAGCACCGCTACGAGACGGCTTACCGCGAACACGGGCTTGATGGCGTCCTGCCAGTGACCATCACAAAGGGAGACTTCGATAAGGAAGGAACCTTGCCGGTCTTCATCTTGCGGGTTAAGGACGACGCTGGGAACGTGACCGAGCGCAAATACAAGCTGAACACTCCCATCGTGCGAAGAGTCCTCGCCCCCGGGGAAGTGGTCACCCATGCCGCGAAAAAGCGCCGGTAAGCCGCAATATCCTCTTGACCGGAATCTACTGATTGTCATATGATCCGCGCTCGATTCCTACTGATTTCGGGACGCATCCCAATTTGTCACAAGGTAAAACATTCAAAATAAGAAGCTTGTGAGTACACGCTGTTTGGATTCAGAGTTGCACTGTACGAGTGTCCGAATGTTATCTGTGTGCTCCAGAAACTGGCAGTCCAGTGGTACTAAGCCTGCGAAGACAGGTGGCGGTTAAGCAAGATGGTGTTCTTTAGTTCCCAGCACTCACCAATGAGATTTGAAGATTTTTTTGGCCCGTTCGTCGGGTCTACGGATCGCGCCGAATCCCAGGTTTTCCTGAGGCGCTTTGATCCCAGTCACACGTGAAGAAAAAATTTCAGGAGGCAGGAAATGCGATTTGGAACATTCAGCAAGCTACTGGCGCTGTTGGCAGTAGTCTTTGCGCTACCCCTATTGTTCGCCCAGGAAACCACGGCCGGTCTGCAGGGCACAGTGAAAGATGCCAGCGGCGCGGTCGTATCCAATGCTCACGTCATAGTGCGACAGCCCAGCGCTCGCTGGCGGACAAAACACTCCAGACGCGATTCCACCGGTTACTACCGGTTCGCTAACCTGCCGCCAGGGGTTTATACGATCGAGGTATCCGCAAAGGGTTTCAAGACGGTGAAGCGCGAGGGCTTGACGTTAGAAGTCGGCCACCTCCCTCAGCGTCGATATCACTTTGCAGGTCGGCACGGCGCTGAAGTGGTAGAAGTAACGGCGCGGCGCCGGCGATCGACGTTACCACGAATACGAACCAGACCAATGTCACCAGCGACGTGATCAACGATGTTCCCGCACGGACATAGCTTCCAGTCGGTGATTCAATTCGCCCCGTCGGCCTCGCAACGAGCCTCTTGCCGGCGGCTCATCCAACACGGGAGCAGGCGGCACTGGCGGTCTCACTGCCGGGCAGCAGCGGCAACGGTATCGCGCTACGGCTTCTCGGTCGGCGGCGCTGCCGATTCGGAAAGCACCTATCTCGTGGAAGGCCAGGACACGGAGAATATCTCCGGCGGCCTTCCCAGGCCAACGTTCCCTTTGAGTTCATTCAGGAAGTCCAGGTCAAGACCTCGGGTATCGAAGCCGAACACGGCGGCGCTCTTGGTGGCGTCGTCAACGTTGTCATGAAGAAGGGCAGCAATGCGTATCACGGCTCCTTCTTCACCACGTATGAATCGGACGCGTTGGATGGCGCTCAAAACGCCACGCTGCGTTACGATCCCACTCCGGGATCAAGCATCCCCGCAGGTTTCGACAACGACTCGCAGACCTATTCGCCGAAGCGAGACCATTTCCGCATCGCTCAGCCTGGGTTTACCATTGGCGGACCCGTCGTAAAGGATCGTCTGTGGTTCTTCCTCGGCTTTGCCCCCTCGTACAACTCCAGGGCACGAAATGTGGACTTTGGCCCCGCAATTTGCAACACTCCGCAGGTTGGCGGTTGCCCGAATAGCATTCTTGGAAACCAATATTTCACCCAGGACAACCAGCAGTACTTCGCAACTGGACGCCTGGACTACACGGCGACGCAGAAGATCCGCGTGTACGGTTCGTGGCTCTATCAATATGCGCGTGAAACCGGCGACAGCTTGCCGACTGCAGACCCGATCGCCTCGGAAGCCGGTTACCAGCTGAACACGGCGATTTTCAGTCCGCTGACGCTTTACTCGCATGGCCTCGGTTTCGCGGCCCCGAATGCAACGTACAACGTGGGCGCTGACATTACCCTGAATCCGAAGGTCGTCTCAACCACTCGCTTCGGCTACTTCTTTTCGAACTACCATGACTTCGGCTGGCCGACGTCGTCCCCGGATTTGGACTGGGCCACCAGCGGAGCCGGAGCTTTAGACAACAGCGGCGCAGCACTGCCCTCCGGTCTGCAAAACCCATCGGGTACGACGACAACGCCGTACAACCAGAGCTACACGCTGTTCAACGCCAGCAAGCACTACCAGTTGAACGAAGACGTTGCTTTCTTCAAGAGCGGCTGGGCAGGAACGCACAACTTCAAGTTCGGCTACCAACTCAATCACTTGTCGAACGTGATCGCTCAGAACGGCAACGTACCTTTGGTCTTCTTGAACGTTGGTGCGGGCCAGTACCACGGTGCCAGCACGGCTCCGGGTGGCGCTAACTGCGCCACACTCACAACAGAGTGGGGAGGTTGCGCCGGGCAATATGGCTATGCCACGATTCAGGACTTCGCGACCATTCTGCCTCAGCCGGCAATCGACTGGAATCATGCCTTCTTCGCGCAGGATTCCTGGACGGTTGGTCACGGCCTGACTCTGAACCTCGGTATCCGCATCGAGAAGGAGAACCTGCCAGTTCCTGCAGGCTTGATCTCCGCTGGACAAACTCCGCCGGCCTCCATCAACTTCTCCTGGGGTGACAAAATTGAGCCACGCCTGGGCGGTGCATGGGGATCACGCGGTGGCAAGCTGAAGATCTTCGCCAGCTATGGCGTGGTCAACGACGTCATGAAACTGTTGTTGGCGCAAACCTCCTGGGGCGCGCAGGTGTTCGAACAGTGCACCTACGCTCTTGGTCCGGATGCAAGCGGCGGGTTCAGCCAGTCCGACATCACGGCAACCTTCGTGAACGGCCGCGCTTGCCCGAATGGCGGACCCACGACGCCGGCCAACTTCGTCGGTGGAGTGACTCCTGCGTCACTGACTGATCCTAGCGGCGTTTCGCTGATCGAAAACGTCAATCTCCGCCCGTGGGAGCCGGTCGCGCCTGGCGTGAAGCCTTATCGCCAGCACGAGATCGTTGCGGGCGTCGATTACCAGATCGCAAAGGATTGGGCTTTTGAAGCTCGCTATGACCGGCGTCGTCTCGACCACGTCATTGAAGACGCTTCTTTGGCGGATCCGAATAACTTCGAGATGTATACGATTGTCAATCCGGGCCAGGGCGTCAATAAGACGATTGACGGGTATGCGAATTACCTGCAATCCATCGGATCGGCATTCGGCATCCCGAACTTCTCGTTCAACTCCAGCGGCACGTTTGGCACCTGCCCGACCTGCCCGAATAACCCGGTCGCTATCCGCAATTACGACGGTTTGGAATTCCGCCTCACTAAGACTGCCAGCAAGGGTTTCGCTGGAATGTTCAGCTATACCTACAGCAGCCTTTGGGGTAACTACACCGGCCTGACCACCACTGACCAGATCGATGGTGGCACGACCGGACGCAACTCGCCCGACACCACGCGTGCGTTCGACGAGCCGTTCTATTATTTTGGAGCGAACGGCAAATCGACGAACGGGCCACTGCCGACCGATCGTCCGAACACCTTCAAGGGCAACGCGTACTACAACGTGCCTTGGAAGGGCATGACCACGACGTTCGGACTCTTCCAGGTTGCCTACGAAGGCAGCCCGATGAGCTCGTTCACCGACGTGGGCCTGTCAAATGGTGGCAGCCCGTTTGAAGCGACTTACATCTTTGGTCGCGGCAAGTGGGTCCCCGTTTCTGGCGCGCAGGGAGCTATCTCGTTCGGCAACCCCTACAATCGCCGCACCCCTTGGTACACGCAGACCGACTTCAACGTTGGTCATGCCATCAAGGTGAACAAGAGCAACGAACGCCAGGTTCTCAGCTTCCAGGCGACCTTAACCAATCTGCTCAACCAGCACTCAGTCGTATCGTACTGGGAAGGATTCAACTCGAATTACTTCACCTCACAGTTCTTCCCCAACGGGCAGAACGTGTTCGGTGGAGCAGCGTTCTACCAAGCAGCTGAGACTGGCTACGACCCAACGGCCGCCGCCAACAACAGCGGTTTGATCAAGAACAATAATTACGGGAACCCGAATCTCTGGCAGCTTTCGCGCAACATCCGCTTGGGGGCGAAGTTCACCTTCTAGGCTGATATTGCCTGCTCTACGAGGGAGCCGGAATTCCGGCTCCCTTACTTTTTGCGCAGTAGCCGCAGGGCGAGCACACAACCGCTGGACCAAAAAATCAGCCCCACGCCGAAAGCGTGGGGCTTGATTATCTTCGGTCCGCAATTTTCGATTCCGCAGCTGATTCGACTTCTTACTTCCCGAAGATCACTGTGCTCGAGAAGTGCGAGGCTGCGGCCATGTAGAAGAGCAGCGGGACGGACAAAAAGAAATTCATGCGCGAGGCAAGAAACGCTTGCCGCGCCAGAATGGCGGCGTTCGCAGGAGGCGTGCCCGCCAGGGTTCCGCGAATAATCTTCTTATTGTTCGGCCAGATGATGCCCCAGACGTTGAACAGCATCACGATGCCGAATCCTCCGCCAATGCCAATGCTGAGGACGTGGTTGTCGTCTCCGCCGACCGGCGTGTAGTGCACGAACAACCAACCCGC
Source organism: uncultured Acidobacteriota bacterium (assembly GCA_963700225.1). Lineage (GTDB taxonomy): Bacteria > Acidobacteriota > Terriglobia > Terriglobales > Acidobacteriaceae > Sulfotelmatobacter. The sequence goes on along the minus strand of CAVOWU010000002.1, from coordinate 75,012 downwards.
GGCGTAAACCAGAATGGTGGTGATCACGCCCAGCACGTATCCATTGGGCGTCATCTTCTTGATCACCATAAACAGAATGAAAAACACCGCGAGCCACAGCAGCAGGAACAGGCCCATGGTGCCGCCCTGGCTGCCGCCCTGGAGCTTGGCGTCAGGCGCGACGAGGAACTGTCCCCAATACCAGAACCCAACGAAGACGGTGACCAGCGAGCTCCAGCGGAACCAATTCAGCGCGGGCAGCGTCATGTACTGCAGAATTTTGGGCTTGGCTGCGGCGTCCACCTGCTTCATGAAGGGGACATTCACCAGATTGAAGAAATAGAGCAGGCCGATCCATGCGATGCCGGCGATGAAGTGGAACCAGCGCAGGATGAGCTTGGTCGCTTCCGCTCCGGTAATGGTAGGCAGAACGAATGAGGCTGCCACGGTAAAGAGATGATCCATCGGATATCCTCCGCCAACTGGGTGGTGCAGGTTGTGGGTCTCCGAAGGCCAGAGATGAGGCGGCATTCGGCAAAAAAGACGGCTGCAGTGAAGAATCCGTCGCGAGCCCGGAGATCGCGTCCCAGGGTCGCGCCGAGTCGAGGAAAGTCTGCACTCAGCGGACTTGGGCTGTCAACTTAACCTGTCAACTGACCAGCGAGCTGTGGGAAGTTACTGGTTGAAAAGCGGAAGAGATCGCCGTATCGTGTTCACATCTACCCGCTGGAGCATGCCGAGTTGGGTGCGCATCGGCGGGGCTGTCCCCCCTTGTTCCCTTAGCGGCTGGAAGGCTTTCGGGAACAAGCTGTTAGCTTTGCCTGCCTATGGGCCACTTCCGTGGGCAGTGGTTGGAAGTCTACTCACCGAGGAGATCGGCTATGGACAACAATAAGCCGGCGCAGAACATTCAGGATTCCTTCCTTAACACGGCCCGCAAAGAGAGAGCGAGTATTACGATTTATCTGCTGAGTGGCGTGAAGTTGACGGGCCGAATCCGCTCCTTTGACAAGTACTCCGTTGTGCTGGAGGCAAATGGTCAGGAGCAACTTATCTTCAAGCACGCAATTTCAACCGTAGTGATGGGACGGGTGGCATCGACGCACGTCGGCCATGCGGCGCATCCGGAGAAGTCGGTTGCCGGAACATCTGCTGCTGCCGTGACCGTGGCGACTGCGTCGGGCACCGAAGGATAGGCTTTTTCGGCTTGGGAAGTTCTCATCGCAAGAAATCCCGCGAACCTGCGCGCGCCGGCGGACGTGTGCCTTTTGGGACCGCTGCGGTCGAAAAGGAACCGGAGCGCGAACGCGCGTTCCTGGTTGGCATTGATGTAAGAACGCGAGGCCGCAGCCCCAGGGGAGCGGTCACCGCGCAGGCCTCGGCCGCGCGCGATGCGGCGGCCCAGACTGCGCCCGCTACTTCCACAAGATCCAATGGCAAGCCGAGTATTCCCGAATTCGACGCCGACGAATCCCTGGCGGAGTTGCGGACCCTGGCCGAGAGCGCCGGAGCGAAAGTGGTCGGCGAGATTCTGCAACGGCGCGATCGTCCTGATCCTGCGACGTTGATCGGCGGGGGCAAGCTCGAGGAAATCGCAGGAGCGGCGGCGTCGGCCGATGCCGATGTCCTGCTCTTCGATCACGATCTCAGTCCTTCGCAGCAGCGCAATATCGAAAGAATTATTCAGCGGCGGGTGATCGATCGCACGCAATTGATCCTCGACATTTTTGCGAAGCACGCGCGAACGAGAGAAGGCCAGCTGCAAGTGGAGCTGGCGCAACTCCAGTACATGCTGCCTAGGCTGGCAGGGCGCGGTGTCGAGATGTCGCAGCTCGGCGGCGGCATCGGCACGCGCGGTCCTGGTGAAACGCAACTCGAAACCGATCGCCGGAAAATTGCACGGCGGGTGCGGCACGTCGAACAGCAAATCGAGACGGTGCGGAAGACTCGGGCGCAACAGCGGCAGCGGCGGGAGTCGGCGCCGATCGCGACTGTGGCGCTGGTCGGCTACACGAACGCGGGGAAATCGACCCTGTTCAACGCGATGACCAAGGCGGGAGTTTTGTCTTCGGCGAGAATGTTCGCGACGCTGGATCCGACGATTCGCGGCGTGGATCTGCCGTCCAAGCGGAAAGTTTTGCTGTCGGACACGGTGGGATTCATCCGCAACCTGCCGCACACGCTGGTTTCGGCATTTCGCGCTACGCTCGAAGAGGTGCAGCGGGCGTCGCTGATCCTGCATGTGTCGGATGCGAGCAGCCGTCTGTCGGCCGAGCAGGACGCACAGGTCGAAATCGTTCTGAAAGAACTCGAAGCGGAGAAGAAGCCGCGACTGCGTGTGATGAACAAAGTCGATCTGCTCGATGAGGAGGTCGCGAAGTCGTTGCTGGCGGATTCGGCGCGTGAGGGTTCGCAAACCGTGTACGTTTCGGCGGTCGAGGGGACGGGATTGAATACGCTCCTGGAGCGGATCGACAAGATGATTGAAGAAGATCCCATCAGCCGGGTTCATCTTCGCGTGCCGCAAAAGGAAGGGAAGACGCTGGCGATGCTCGAAGCGAAAGCGCGGATCTACTCACGGAAGTACGCGGACGGAGCGGTCGAGTTGGAGGTGGAAGCGCCGGCGTCGGTGGTCAGAAGAGTGAAGGGCTGGGTGGCGAGTTAAAGGGCGCTATCCGGGGTATCTTCGGGCGCCGAGCCCGCGACTATCGGAGAAATTTAAATGGGCCGGCAACCAAGAAGCGGTGACATTCCTTGGCTATCGGCCCATTCGATCCTGAATTGGATCGGAGGTGATACATCCATGCTAATCCTGTTTGGCTCGAAGTCAAGGGATATGTGCAGAAATCTGCCATATGCCGACCAGAGCCGCGCGAGAGGAAATAACCCTCGTGTTTACAATAGTTCAGAGCGTTTGCTTCGGTGTTCCCAGAGCCGTTGAGAATTCGATTCCTGGCTTGAAATCCGCGCCTAAACCGATCTTCTTGCGTTGACATTAAACTCATTCGGACGTTAGACTTAACAGTTTTCATAGCCCTCATTTTCCGATCTCTATCAGCACCACATGGATCAGACTCTTCACCAACTAGGCGAATTACTGCTCGGATCAGTGCCGACGGTGATTCTGCTGGCGCTGCTCTACGCGCTGTACACGGCCATCGTGCACAAGCCGCTGCGGCGCGTGCTTGAAGAGCGGCGGAGCAAGACGGAGGGCGCAGTCGAGAAATCAAAGGCCGACATCGCTGCGGCCGACGCGCGCACGTCCGAGTATGAACAGAAGTTGCGCGAAGCGCGGGCGGCGGTGTTCCGGGCGCAGGAAGCGAAACGCCAGGCCGTGGTGCAGGCCAGAGCGAATGCAGTGAACGAAGCGCGCACGAAGGCTCAAGCGCAGGTGCAAGCCGCAAAGGTCGACATCGAGAGCGACCGGGCTGCGGCTCAAAACGGCTTACAGGGCGAAGCCGGGGCGCTGGCGCAGGAAATTATGCGGCGCGTGCTGCAGCCGGCAGGAGCGGGACGTTGACGAATCCAGGCAGGAGAATGCTTCAAGCGAGTGCGCTGGCGCTGTATCATGGGCGCCGTGGCCCTGCCTGCACGCGCGCAGGAACAGCCGCCGGCTCCTGCACAGAATCAGGTGACGGGCCAGCCGGGGCGCGGTGGGCCGGGCCGACAGCTGGCTCATGAGAGCCGGGAAGCTGCTGGTGAGGAGAAAGATGAAATGGACGAGTTCAAACACTCGTCTTCCGTCCAACTTATTTCGCGGCTCACTGGTTTGAAGCTGCAGCAGTCGTATTGGCTGAGCGTGATCCTGAATTTTGCGGTGATCGCGGGAGTGATGATTTGGGCCGGGCGCAAATACTTGCCCGCGATGTTCCGCGACCGCACGGCAGCCATTCAGAAGGCTATGCAGGAAGCGCAAAAGGCCAGCGCGGAGGCGCGTCAGAAGCTGGCTGAGATTGAAGCGCGCCTGCGAAAGCTCGACACCGAAATCGAGACGATCCGCGACGCCGCCGAGCAAGAGGGCGCTGCGGAGGCAGACAGGATCAAGGCGGCGGCGCAGGAAGATGCGCGAAAGATCATCGCTTCGGCGGAGCAGGAAATTGCCGCCGCCGCGAAAGCCGCTCGCCGTCAACTGACGGCCTACGCGGCGGATCTCGCAGTTGGACTGGCGCAGAAACAAATTCACGTAGATGCCGCAACCGATCAGGCGCTGGTGCGCAGCTTCGCCGGGCAACTAGGCTCGACCGCCGATGATTTGGGAAAGGGCGGGGACTAGAGCATGGCTTCCGTTGCCAATACGTATGCCCGGGCGTTCGCGGATGTGGTTTTTTCCGCGCATTTGGATGCCGTCCGGGCGATCGGCGGCCTGCAGAGCATTGCCTCGCTTTACGCGGAGAGTGCGGATTTGCGGCGAGTGTGGGAGAATCCCGCGGTTCCCGCCGATCAGAAGCGGAGATTGCTGGACGCGATTGTGCAGCGCGAAGGAATCGACAAGCCGGTGCGAAACCTGGTCGCGGTCCTGATGGATCACAGGCGCTTGCCGTATCTCGGAAGGATCGTCGAGCAGTTGGAGAAAGAACTTGATGCGCGATTGGGATTTGCGGAGGCGCAGATTTCCAGTGCGCGCGAATTGGGCAACGCCGAAAAGCAGGCGCTCGAGGCTCAGATCGGGAAGGCGACCGGCAAGAAGGTCCGCGCAAGCTACGGACTCGACGCATCCTTGCTGGGCGGAGCGGTGGTCCGCGTCGGCAGCACGATTTACGACGGTTCGGTGAAGGGGCAGTTGGAGAAGATCAAGGAAGCGATAAGCTCTTAGGCGCGAGTCGCGAGCGGTGAGCAGAAGCCTGGTCGTGAAAGTTACTCAGGGCTGGCTTATGGCTGAGAGCTGATAGCTGAAGGCTGAGAGCTTTTTTCTATGGCACAAATCAAAGCAGACGAAATTTCGAAACTGATCCGCGAGCAGATCGAGAATTACGAGACGCAGATCTCCGTGGATGAGACGGGCACCGTCATCACGCTGGGCGACGGCATTGCGCGCGTGTATGGACTCGACAAGGTCATGGCCGGCGAACTGCTGTCGTTCCCGCACGGCGTGGCCGGCATCGCGATGAACCTGGAAGAAGACCAGGTCGGCGTCGTGCTGCTGGGCGAATATACCGAGATCAAAGAAGGCGACGAAGTGAAGCGCACCGGGCGCATCATGAGCGTGCCGGTGGGCGACGCCATGATTGGCCGCGTGGTCAATTCACTCGGCGAGCCGATCGACGATAAGGGGCCCATCGCGACGGATAAATTCATTGCCCTCGAACGCCTGGCTCCCGGCGTCATTGACCGCCAGCCTGTGCGTGAGCCGATGGCGACGGGATTGAAGGCGATCGACAGCATGATCCCGATTGGCCGCGGCCAGCGCGAGCTGATCATCGGCGATCGTCAGACCGGCAAAACCGCAGTCGCCCTCGACACGATCATCAACAGCAAGGGCAACGATCTCATCTGTATTTACAACGCGATCGGACAGAAGCGCTCGTCGATTGCGCAGGTCGTGAAGATTCTCGAAGACGCCGGAGCGATGGAGTACACGATCGTGGTGGCGGCGTCGGCGTCTGAGCCCGCCCCGATGCAGTACATCTCACCTTACGCCGCAACTGCGATGGGCGAGTATTTCCGCGACACGAAGCGGCATGCGCTGGTGATCTACGACGATCTTTCGAAACATGCCGCATCGTACCGTGAAATCTCGCTGCTGCTGCGGCGTCCACCGGGACGCGAGGCGTATCCCGGAGACGTGTTCTATCTTCACTCGCGGCTGCTGGAGCGATCGGCGAAGTTGAGCGACAAGAACGGCGGCGGATCTCTGACGGCCCTGCCTGTGATTGAGACGCAGGCTGGCGATGTTTCTGCTTATATTCCGACCAACGTCATTTCGATTACGGACGGCCAGATCTATCTCGAAACCGATCTGTTCAACCAAGGCGTTCGGCCTGCGGTGAACGTTGGACTGTCAGTAAGCCGCGTCGGCGGCAGCGCGCAGATCAAGGCCATGCGGCAAGTGGCTGGAACGCTTGAAGCTGGAACTGGCGCAATACCGCGAACTGGCGGCATTTGCGGCGTTCGGCAGCGATCTCGATAAAGCCACGCAGTCACAGTTGAATCGCGGACAGCGGTTGGTGGAGTTGCTCAAGCAGAACCAGTTCTCTCCGCTGCCTTTCTCGAAGCAAATTCTGATCATCATGGCGGGCACGGGAGGTTTTCTCGACGATCTTCCGGTCAACCAGGTGCGCGATTTCGAAAAAGAGCTGTTCAAGTACGTCGATGCGACGAACCCTGCGATCCTGCGCACGATCATGGAAAAGAAGGTTCTTGACGACACACTGAAGGGACAGCTTCAGAGTCTGATCAAGGAAGCGAAGCAGCAGTTCGTGGCACAAAGGCAAGCAGTAGCGAAATAGCAGGCCTGTATCGGTAGAGATACTTCGCTCCGCCTGAAAAACGCTGCGCTCAGGATGACAAGCGTTTGATGTTGACCGACGACTAGCGACCAAGGACCGATAGCGACCAACGACTGATTCATGCCAAACATTCTCGACATTCGGCGGCGGATTCGCAGCGTGATCAACACGCGGCAGATCACCAAGGCCATGAAAGTGGTCTCGGCGGCGAAGTTGCGCCGCGCGCAGGAGCGCGCGTTGGCCGCGCGGCCTTACGCGCAGATGCTGACGAATGTGCTGAAATCCCTGGTCGCAAGAGCGGAGATCTACGATCCGGAGACGGGCGAGCCGAAGCATCCTTTGCTGGCGCAGCGGGCAGAGAAGAACATCCTGCTGATTGTGGTGACTGGCGACAAAGGGCTCGCGGGCGCGTTCAATGCGAATATCACGAAGGCTGCGTCGCGTTTCCTGGAATCGAAAGCGGGAAAGAACGTCGATATCGAGGCGGTGGGCCGCAAAGGACGCGACTTCTTGCGCCGGCGATACCCGGCGGCCAAGGTGCAGACGCAGAGCCTTGCTGATTTGGTGGAGTCGATCGACGTGGAACCGCAAGAGACCGAGCGAGCGGGCGCCATCGAGATCACCGGAGAGCACATCGGCATTCTGGGCAAAGTGGAATTCGCCCAAGCCTCCGCACTCGCGCAAAGTGTGATCCGCCGCTATTGCCGCCAAGAGATCGATGCGGTCTACATCGTATTCAACGAGTTCAAATCGGTGATCGCGCAGCGGCTGATCGTGGAGCAGGTTCTCCCGATCGAACAGATCGGCGAGCAAACCGTGCGGCTGGCGGAGGAACCGACCGAGGAAGAAAAGAAAAGAGCCAAAGAAGCCGCGATCAGCGCGGGCGTGGGCATGCACCCGACCGACGGCAGTCCCGAGGCAGCATCGCAGTTCGGCACCTCGCAGGTCGATTACATCTACGAGCAATCGCCGGAGGCACTATTCCGATCTTTGTTGCCGAAGTATGTCAGCATACAGATTTTCCGAGCGCTGCTGGAGTCGGTTGCGGCCGAGCACGCGGCCCGTATGACCGCGATGGATTCGGCGACGAACAACGCGACCGACATGATCGATTCGCTGACGCTGGTTATGAACCGAGCGCGGCAGGCGAAGATCACGAAAGAAATTATCGAGATCGTGAGCGGCGCAGCGGCTATGTAGCTGACAACAAGTGCTGACGGCTGAAAGCCGACAGTCTGAGAGCTGAAATTTATGCCACAAAATGTAGGACATGTCATTCAAATCGCGGGACCGGCGGTGGACGTACAGTTCGCCGAAGGCAGCCTGCCTCCGATTTATCAGGCCGTGAAGGTGGTCAGCGACGGCTTCACCGTGCCCAGCCCGATCAACGTCATTCTCGAGGTGCAACAACACCTGGGCGAAGGCCGCGTGCGCTGCATCGCCATGGAAGCCACCGACGGCATGGTGCGCGGGATGAAAGCCATCGACCAGGGTGGGCCGATTTCCGTGCCGGTGGGCCGCGGAACGCTGGGGCGCGTCATGAACGTGATCGGCGAACCGGTCGATCAACTGGGGCCCGTCGAATACAAAGAGCGAATGCCGATTCATCGTCTGGCGCCCGCTTTCGACGAGCAGGCGACCACGGCCGAGATGTTCGAGACCGGTGTGAAGGTCATCGACCTCATCCAGCCATTCTTGAAGGGCGGCAAGATCGGACTGTTCGGCGGCGCGGGTGTGGGCAAGACCGTCGTCATCATGGAGTTGATCAATAACGTCGCCAAGAATCATGGCGGCTTTTCCGTGTTCGCCGGTGTTGGCGAGCGAACCCGTGAAGGCAACGATCTCTGGCTGGAAATGACAGAGTCGGGCGTGATCAAGCCGGGCAAGCCGGCGGAGTCGAAAGCCGCGCTGATTTATGGACAGATGACGGAGCCTCCAGGGGCGCGTCTGCGCGTGGCGCTGACCGGACTGACGGTCGCGGAATATTTCCGCGACGCCGAGGGAGCCGACACACTGCTGTTTATCGACAACATTTTCCGTTTCACGCAGGCTGGCTCGGAAGTGTCCGCGCTGCTGGGCCGCATGCCCAGCGCCGTCGGCTACCAGCCCAACCTGGCTACAGAAATGGGCGAACTGCAGGAGCGCATCACATCCACGAAGAAAGGCTCGGTCACTTCGGTGCAGGCGATTTATGTGCCCGCCGATGACTTGACGGATCCTGCCCCGGCGACAACGTTTGCTCACCTGGATGCGACCACCGTGCTTTCACGTGCGTTGACCGAAATCGGAATTTATCCTGCGGTCGATCCTCTGGCATCGACGTCGCGCATTCTCGATCCGCGCATCGTCGGCCAAGAGCATTATGACGTCGCGCAGACGGTGAAAAAGACTCTGCAGACCTATAAAGATCTGCAGGACATCATCGCGATTCTCGGCATCGACGAGTTAACCGAGGACCAGAAGCTTACAGTCGCGCGGGCCCGGAAGATTCAGCGCTTCCTGTCGCAGCCGTTCCACGTCGCCGAACAATTCACCGGCGCGCAAGGGCGGTACGTCAAGATCGCCGACACCGTAAAGGGCTTCAAAGCTATCGCGGAAGGCAAGTACGACGACATCCCCGAGCAGGCCTTCTACATGAAGGGGCCGATCGAGGAAGTGCTGGAAGCGGCGGAGAAGATGAAGGCAGCAGCGTAGGAACCGTTGTTGGTCGACAGTCGTTCGTCATTCGCGGATCATCGCTGGTGGCGGCCGATATCCAACGACCAGCGACCAACGACCGATGGCAGAAACTTTCCAACTCGAGATTGTCACGCCGGAAAAGAAAGTCGTGGACACGAAGGCGGAGGAAGTGCAGATTCCCGGAAAGAACGGGTATCTGGGCATTCTGCCGGGACACGCGCCTCTGATCACGGAACTTTCGGTCGGCGAGATTACCTTCCGGGAAAATTCCACCGAGCAGAGGCTTGCGGTGGCGTGGGGTTTCGCGGAAGTGCTGCCGAACAAAGTAACGATCCTTGCCGAATCAGCGGAACGGCCGGCCGAGATCGATGTGGATCGCGCGCGCAAAGCCAAAGAGCGCGCCGAACAGCGGCTGACGAGCGGCGACGCTTCCGTTGACGTGGAGCGTGCTCTCGATGCGCTGCACCGCGCCGAATCCCGAATCGAAGTAGCTTCAGGAAAATAACAGAAATTCGCGATTGCTATTTTTGGTCGCAGAATTTGCATTACCAATTGCTACGTTCCGCTCAGTTTGTTTTCCCTGCTATAGAATTGTGCCGTTACTCCGAAGGAGATGGCAGCCATGAAGCTTCACTCCGCCCTGATCGTTTCTGTCTTATTCGTTCTTCCCAGCCTGACTGCAGCGCAGCAGCCGAAGCCCGCAGCTCCGCCCCAGCAGGGGCCACCGGCGTTGATCTCCACTGAGGTGCACTCAGACAACAGCGTGACATTTCGATTCCGCGCGCCTAACGCGCAAGAGGTCAAACTGACGCGTGAAGGTACGACCGAGCCTCTCGCGATGCAAAAAGATAATTCCGGTGTGTGGACTGTCAATACCGCGCCGTTGCCACCGGACTACTACGGGTACTCCTTCGTCGCGGATGGCGTGCGCACGATCGATCCCTTCAACCACCTGATAAAGACGAACCTGCTTTCGAACGAGAACATGGTCCACGTCCCCGGGCCGCCGTCTTTGCCGTGGGAACTGAACGATGTGCCGCATGGCGAGATTCATCATCATTTCTACAAATCCACGGTGGCGGAAGATGATCGCGACTACTACGTGTACACACCGCCGGGATACGATCCCAGCGCGAAGACGACCTATCCGGTGCTCTACCTGCTGCACGGCTACAGCGACGATGCTAGCGGGTGGACGGCTGTCGGTCGGGCCAACGTCATCCTCGACAACTTGATTGCCCAGGGCAAAGCCAAGCCGATGATCGTCGTGATGCCTCTGGGCTACGGCACGATGGAGATCATCACGCTAGGTTGGGGCGCGTGGAGCCACACCGACGTGCGCGACAAGAACTTTTCGCGATTCCGCGAGGCGCTGCTGACGGAAGTGATGCCGAAGGTCGAAGGCGAATATCGCGTGGCGAAAGATCGCAACTCGCGCGCCATTGCCGGGCTCTCGATGGGCGGATCGGAATCGTTGTTAACCGGTTTGAATAATCTCGACAAGTTTGCGTGGGTTGGTGCTTTCAGCGCAGGTGGCTTGCCGGAACCATTTGAAAAAGACTTTCCGGCTCTCGACGCGAAAGCAAACGATCAGCTGAAAGTGCTGTGGATCGCATGCGGCACTGAGGATCGCCTCATCACGGCGAACCGCAATCTGCGGGAATGGCTCAAGACAAAAAGTGTCCAGCACACCGATATTGAAACTCCAGGAATGCACACTTGGATGGTCTGGCGGAGGAATCTGTCGGAGTTTGCACCGCTGCTGTTCCGGTAAGGCAAAGTTTCAGAGAGTAGGACACCTCTTGAAACCTCAAGGCACATTCACGTGGTCCCGCGTTTCCGCGGCGGGCACATAATTCACGGCGGCGGTGCGCTCCAGTTTGTCCCAAGCAAACTTGCGGCCTTCGAGCGCGCGCTTCAGCGTCTTGAATAGCACAATCGAAAATAACTGCCGATAGGCGAACCGTTGCAGCCACACCTGGCTGAGCAGCCATGCATCTTCTTTGTCGTCGGGACGGCGGCGTTCAAGCGCGAACGCAATCGCTGACGCGAGAAAGTCGATGACCAGGAACGCGAAGAAGAATAAGACGAGCTTGTGGAAACTCGCAGGATCGGTCGAATCCGGATGGAAATGCTTCTGCACAAAGTACCAGATCGTGCCCACGGCGAACATGATATCGATCATCGGCGATACCAGCGGCAGCAGAATCTGGAATATCCAGATATTGGGCAGCGCCACCCATCCCAGCGCGCCTTCGCGGGCCATGACTCCACGGTGCTTGTAGACCGCCTGCAGAATGCCGAAGGACCAGCGGAAACGCTGGCGCATCAGGCCATTCGCATTAGTGGGCGCTTCGGTGTAGGCAAGCGCCATGTCCTCATATTCAACGCGATATCCGAGGCGAAGCAGAGCCATGGTCAAGTCGGCATCTTCGGCGACCGTATCGATGTGGTAGCCTCCGGCTTCGCGAACCGCTGAAACACGCCATGCACCAATTGCTCCAGGAACCACGCTAACCGCACCCAGCACGTCGAGAGCGCGCCGTTCAAAATTCTGGCTGGTGATGTATTCGAGGGCCTGCCAGCGCGTCCACAAGTTCACGCGGTTGCCGACCTTGGCGTTGCCCGCGATGGCCCCAACCTTCGGGTTGATGAAGTGTGGAACAAGCCGCGCGATTGCGTCTGGCGCGATGATCGTGTCGGCATCGATGCCAACAAAAAGTTCCGCGTCTCCAATGTGCTCGATGCCGTAATTCAGGGCCTCGGCTTTGCCTGAATTTTTCTTGCCCAGAATCAGCACCTTTCCGGATGCTGCCTCCGCGGCAAAGGCGTTGCGCGCGACTTCGAGGGTCCGATCTTTCGATCCGTCGTCGATCACGATGACGTGCAGGTTGCGATAATTCGAATTCAGTGCCGCGCGGATGGTGCGCTCGATGACTTTTTCTTCGTTGTAGGCGGGAATCAGCACCGCAACCTTGGGTTTGTACGAAGCAACTTCCGCGGGCTTGCCAAGGATTTTTTCACGAATGCGATCGTAAACGGCGGCGGCTCCGATGAAGATCAGGCGGCCGGTCATCAGGATGTCGCCGATCAGGAAAATCCAGGTGATTATGACGATTCCGGCGTCAAATAACCAAAAGCCGAACCGGTCGAGCCGGGCGGCCCACCACTCTCCTCGCGGCAGAGGCGCCATCACGTTCGCCTTCTGCATGCCGATCAGTTCATACACCGGTGCTACTTCGTATCCTCGAGCGCGGATTCCATCGATGATGATTGGAAGGGCGCGCACGGTTTCAGAGCGGTTCCCGCCGCCATCGTGCAGCAGAACGATGTTGCCGCAACGCAGATCCTCTACCCGGCAGGGCGGAAGATGCGACAGGACGTAAGAGGAGATTTCTTCGGCGGAGCGCCGCGGAGAATCGGACCAATCATTGGGATCGATACGATTGCCAACCGTGATGAAGCCCATTTCCTGCGGAATCTCGAGCGGGCGCACCTGGTCGGCGGTGTCAGGCTCCTCGTCAATCGCATACGGCGGACGCATCAACGTGGCGCGAATTCCCATCAGGCTGGCAAAAAGCCGCTCGGTGAGATTCAACTCCACTTTCATATATGCGGTGGAGATGTTGCTGACATCGGGATGCGTGAAGGTGTGGTTCCCGATGGTGTTGCCTTCGTTGTAAATCCGTTTCGCAATGCCGGAAAACTTGTCGGTCTGAATGCCGATCAGGAAAAAAGTCGCAGTCGCGTTCTTGGCTTTAAGGACATCAAGAATCTTCGGAGTCCATTCCGGGTCAGGGCCGTCGTCGAAGGTAAGCGCGACTTTGTTCGGACTGTATCCATAACGCCCGACACGGTAGGGTTCCGGCAAGTTCTGGAAGACCTCGTCGGTGATCATCTTGCTGCCCGCATCGATGGTGAGATCGCGAGTTCCATGAGCGGGCTTCTCTTCGATGCGCAGGATCTCGCCTTGGCCCTCCATGTCGACTTCGGCGCCGGGCGGCACATCCTTCAGTTTGTCGGTCGCGCCAGCATCGCCGGGGACATCCCACACGCGCCACAACGATCGATCTTCGCTGCCGAGGCGCCACAAGGCGAATGTCTGGATGCCCATATTTTGCGCCGAGCGCATGTGGTTGAGCGCAGTGACCCCGTCGACAAACCAGACGTCGTGCTGAAAATTGTGTTCGTCGAGATAACTGAAATGAGGATTCATCGCGTCATCGTCGAAGTTGACGTCCTCATCCGAGTCGCGCGCTTCCAGCCAAGCGTCCTGCACGCTGACGCCGGCATCGTGGACTCCCGGCGGCAGCTTGCCTGTCTTCGGTTTGAGAACCCAGTCATATCCGTAGTTGGCGATGGCGCAGATGATTTTTTCCTTGGGAATGACCGTTTCAGCGAACTTCAGGTTCTGCACGAACCAGTCTTGCGATGCCACCGGTCCCGAGGCCGCGCCGGGATAATGTTCGTCGTAATTCATCAGAACGACGCCATCGGCAGCGGCGGCGATCGCGGGGTAGTCGTATTCATTGCTGTGCGGCGGGACGGCAACGTAGAGCTTCATGCCGCGCGCGTGCAAATCTGCGGATAGTTCCTGCAGTAACGCGACGTATCCCTTCTGCCCGCTGGGGGCGAAGGTTTCGAAGTCGATGATCAGCCCGTGGAAACGCCCGGAGGCCAGGAATTGCGCAGCCTGACGCCGGAAAGTCGAACGCGCGTCGGGATTGTTCAGGAACCCAACGATGTCCCCGACCCAGTTCGTTCCATCGGAGTTGTTGACCATGGGGAAGACTTCCATCCCGGGGTCTTCACTCTTCAGGAAGGGCATGACACGGTCGTCGACCGGAAGCACGGTTGAGCCCTGCACCACATCGAAATACTTGTTGGTCTGATCATCGACGCCCTGGATGCGGCCGTCGGTCGTAGTGACGTGCAGCCAGTCGGGATAGAGAATGTCGACTTGATGAGCGAAGGAACGTAGCGAGGAGAAACTGGCCGCATCCCAGGGAACGTAAAACGCGGCTCGAATGCCTTCCTCCTGGTTCAGCGTTACTTGCGAAGCGGCGAGCTTGGACTTGCGGTGCGAGCGAGCGGCAGCTTTCTTCTGGCGGTCTCGCGCCTTGTCCCGTTCGCTCTCTTTCAAAGCCTTGAAATTACGGCGCTGCGGGTAAAAAAGCAGGCCCGGCAAAGGCTCATCCCGCAGAGCGGTATAGACGAAGAAAATGACGAGGGCCGAAACCACAACCGCGGTTACGTCGAGCGTGCGCCGCAGGCGTTTCCAACGGGCGCGTCGGGGATCATAAAAGACTGGTTCAGCCATTGTTTAACGATGCTCATCGTATGCCGCGGGCGGCACACGGTCAATGCACGACGAGGCAGGGTGAGTGCGTCTCTCTCATTATACGATGCACTTTCCTAACTCCGGGACTTGCCCAAACGCGTTATCATTCGCTGCGTGCGAGAACGGGTGCGGGCTGGTTGGGAACGAAGTTCGCGGTACGAACGAAATAACGGGTGGTTCTTCGTCCTGGCTAGCGTGGCGGGACTGGCGCTCCGTTTGTTTCTTGTCTTCCGCTTTCCTGCCGTTGTCGATGATTCCCGCCTTTACGCCGACATTGCCAAGAACTGGTTGCATCACGGCGTTTACGGGATCACGAATTCCGGCGTCATCATGCCGACGCTGTCGCGCCTGCCGGGATATCCCGCGTTTCTGGCAGCCGTCTTCGCGATCTTTGGGGCAGACAATTTTCGCGCGGTCTTACTGGTGCAGGTTTTGTTTGACCTTGCGACCTGCTTCCTGATTGCTGACCTCGCGCGGCGTATGTTTTCGGAAAGAGCGGCGAAGGCGGCGTTTCTCCTTGCCGCGATCTGCCCCTTCCTGGCGAACTACGCTGCCGCCGCTCTCACCGAAACTCTGGAAATCTTCTTTACCGCTCTGGCCATGGACCTTGCGTTCCGCGGCTTGACAGCGAGTGAATCGGGAGGGAATTCGCGTGTGGCATGGGTCGGCTGCGGGCTGGCGATCGGCGGGAGCATTCTGCTTCGGCCGGATGGCGGTATTCTCCTCGCAACAGTGGGCCTATACCTATGCTGGCTGTTGCTGCGAAACTTGCGCTCAAGGGAGACGTCGCGTGAAGTCATTACCGCGGGGGTGCTGGTCGCCGTTTGCGCTCTCGCGCCACTGGTTCCGTGGACTCTTCGCAACCTGCATACCCTGCATAAGTTCGAACCCCTGGCACCGCGTTATGCCAATGATTCCGACGAGCCGCTGATGCCCGGCTTCAATCGCTGGGTCAAGACCTGGATGGCAGACTATGTCTCCGTCGAGGAGATTTACTGGAACGTGCCGGGAGACGAAATCGACGTCGCGCGCCTGCCGCAACGCGCCTTTGATTCCGGGCAACAGCGGGAGCTGACGACCACACTGTTCGCCGATTACAACAATGGACACAATGTTTCTCCGGAACTCGATGCCCGCTTTGCTGTTCTAGCCGCACAGCGGATTCACGAAGCGCCACTTCGCTACTATGTGCGGCTTCCGGCGCTACGGATCGCCGATATGTGGCTGCGTCCGCGGTCAGAGTTGTTTCCTTCCGATCCCCGTTGGTGGGAGTTCAACGACGACCGCCGCTGGCTGGCCGTCAGTCTGGGATTCGGCCTTATCAACCTGATTTACGTCTTACTGGGCCTCGCCGGACTAGGCCGGAGCGGTGAATTTTTTGGCATCGGCCTATTCGTTTTATTTCTCGTAATGCGTTCGGTCTTTCTCGGTACCCTTGAAAATCCGGAGCCTCGCTATACCCTGGAATGTTATCCGGCGCTCATAATCGTTGGGTCCGCATTGTTTTCCCGGAGTGAATAAAGTTCCACCCTCCTGAATATCCGTTTCAGACCCCTATTCAAACGTTTCAAAACGGCGTCAGCGACCCCCAAATTCTGCTTGAACTTGGCCGTGGTGAAGTTGCACAATACCGCCCCAACAGGTCCCCAGGGTCTCTTTTTCTCGATGTTTTCCTGGGCCGAAATCTAATTCAGATTGCTGCGCGGAGAAGGAGCTTCCCCATGCGTTGCGCCAAGACTGCGTTTTTTCTGCTCGTGTCTGTTCTGGTTATGCTGGGTGCGGCCTCGTCCCAGGTTGCCACGACTTCCGTGAAGGGTACTGTGTACGACGCCAAGGGTGCGGTAGTGGCCCAGGCTGCGGTCACTCTGGAAAATCATCAGACGGGGTTTAGCCGCACCACGAACACGACTGGACAGGGAGAATATCAGTTCATCCAAATTCCTCCGGGGACCTACACCATCACTGTGACTGCGGCGGGATTCAGCACGACAAAGGTCACAGGCGTGCAACTTTTGGTGAACACACCCGCAACGCAGAACATGACGCTGAGCGTTGCCACCGCTGCAACTGTCGTTGAGGTGCAGGGACAGGCTGAGTTGGTGAACACAACGGATGCGTCTATCGGAAACGCTTTCGACTCCAACCAGATCCTCAACCTTCCGCTGGAAGGGCGGGACCCGGTGGGAATTCTCAGCTTGCAGCCCGGCGTCGCATTTGTTGGCGATAGCCGGAACGTCGATCAGTCCATGGACAGCCGCGGCGGATCGGTAAACGGAGCGCGCAGCGACCAGACCAACATCACTCTCGACGGCGTCGACAACAACGATCAGAACAAAGGGCTCGCGTTTCAGGGAGCTTTGCGCTCAACTCTGGACTCGCTCGAGGAGTTCCGCGTAGCTACGAGCAATTCCAATGCTGATTCCGGCCGTTCGTCCGGTGCTCAGGTTTCGCTGGTCACCAAGAGCGGTACCAATAATTTTCACGGCTCCGTGTACGAGTACAACCGGTCGAACATCGGAGAAGCCAACGACTGGTTTAATGAGCAGGCGCAAGTTGCGAACGGCTTGCCTAACAAGCCGGGTCAGCTGATCCGCAATACTTTCGGCGTGTCATTTGGTGGGCCCATTATCAAGAACAAGCTTTTCTTTTTCGCTACCTACGAGGGCCAGCGGACTCGAGAAAACCTGCAAGTTACACGCACCGTCCCAAGCATGTTGCTCAGGGCGGGAACGATCCAATACGTAGACGCCACCGGTACATTGGACCAACTCGGTCCTGCGGACATCGCCTCGATGGACCCCAACTGCAGCGGATTAGGCACCTGCCCCCTTGGTCCGGGAGTCAACCCCGCCGTTCAGACGGTGTTGAATACTTACCCAGTACCGAATACAACGGCGGCCGGTGACGGGCTGAATTTTGTGGGATACACATTTCCAGCGGCGGTTCCGTCGAAGCTCGATACCTACATTGCCAAGTTTGATGCCAATCTGACTTCTCGTCAGAATCTCTATGTGCGCGGCAACTTGCAAAACGACCATTTCGTAAACTCCGACCCGACCAGTGCCCCCCAGTTTCCCGGGCAACCTGCTAACGTCACCAACGAAAACAATGTGAAGGGGCTGGCGGTGGGCCATGTGTGGACGATCAACGACAACATCATCAACAATTTCCGCTACGGCTACACCCGCCCGAACCTGATCGGATCAGGTCTGCAGGATCAGCACTTCATCACTCTGCGCGGATTGGACAATCCCGTGGGTGAAAGCAGCACGGACCTGGTCAACTCTCCGGTCCACAACTTTGTGGACGACCTAAGCTGGAGAAAGGGCAATCACACCATCGAGTTCGGTGGGAACTGGCGCCTTATTAACGACATCCGTTCGGCCAATGATATCTCTTACCTGGGAGCGGAAACGAATCCGTCGTGGCTGACGTTCTCCGGTTTCGCGAACACCGGGCAAAGCCTCGACCCGGCCGCCTTTGGTTTTCCCGCAGTCGTGAATGGACAAGCCTACGATCTCGCCATGGCTACTTTGGCGGGAATCATTTCAGAAGGCTTCTCAAACTATAACCGGACGAAAACCGGCTCGGTGTTGGCTGAGGGCACGCCGGCACAACGCCACTTCAAATCCAATGAATTCGAAACTTACGCCCAGGATGCATGGCGCGTACGCCCCAATCTGACGGTGACCTTCGGCGCCCGGTACACCTTGCTGCAGCCGCCCTATGAAACCACAGGTCTGCAAGTGGGCCCCACGACCAGCATTAACAACTGGTTCAACCAGAGAGCAAGCGCGATGTTGCAGGGCCAGACCTACGCCCCGCTGCTGCAGTTCGGATTGATCGGCAAGGCGAATGGCGGTCCACCCTACTGGGCCTGGGACTATAAGAACGTTGCCCCCCGTCTCGCGTTTGCCTGGTCCCCCAGCGGAAGTGGAGACGGCTGGTGGAGCCGCCTGCTCGGCCCTGCAGGAAAGACCTCGGTTCGCGGTGGTTTCGGCATGTACTATGACCACTTCGGCGAAGGCATCGTGAATTCCTTCGACAAGAACGGGTCGTTCGGTCTGACCACGCAGATCTCCAACCCGGCCAGTGTTTTGACCCCCGATACGGCACCGCGCTTTACCGGCTACAACAGCATTCCGTCGGCCGTAATCATTCCGGCGCCATCGGGTGCTTTCCCACTTACGCCGCCGTCCACACTCAGTGATGGCGGTTACGAAATCACATGGGGAATGGACAACAAGATAAAGACCCCGTACTCAGAAGTATTCGACTTCTCGCTAACTCGAGAACTCCGTTCAGGGTTTGTGGTTGAGGCCTCGTACATCGGACGCCTGTCGCATCACCTCCTGCAGGAAGAGGACCTGGCCATGCCTCTCAATATTGTCGATCCCTCTTCAAAGACCAGCTATTTCCAGGCGGGGACGATGTTGTCCAAAGCGTTCAACGCTGGGACCAATATCAATAATCTCGCTCCCATTCCTTATTGGGAGAACATGTTTCCCGGTGCTGCAGGAATGCTCGGCTTCGGACCGCCGGGAAGCTCCTCGAGTCTCGGTTGCGCACCCGGCGACAGCTCAAGCGCAACGAATTACACGGCGACCCAAGCGGTCTACGATATGTGGAGCTGTTACGTCGGAAATGAAACGTCGGCGTTATTCAATCTCGACGTGCCCGATATCTGCCTACCCTCTTGCTCGAAGTTGGGTCCGGACGCGTACTTCGATCCGCAGTATTCATCGCTGTACGCGTGGCGCAGCATCGGTAATGCGGCCTATAACGGCCTTCAGTTGACTGTGCGGCACAAAGGGAAAGGACTCGACTTCGATTTGAATTACGTGTACTCCAAATCAATCGACGTGGGTTCCAACGCGGAGCGCATCAACGAATTTGAAGGCGGGGGCTTTGCCAGCCAGGTTATCAATTCATGGGCTCCCGCGCAGTTGAGAGCTCCGTCGGACTACGACACAACGCATCAGCTCAACGCGAATTGGGTTTATGAGCTTCCATTCGGTAAGGGCAAGTATTGGGGGTCTGGAATGCATGGGGTAAGTCAGGCTGTGTTCGGGGGATGGACGCTCACAGGCATCTACCGATGGACGAGTGGCTACCCTTTCACAGTTGAGCCAGGACTCGGCTTTTGGGCGACCAACTGGCAGCTGACGTCTGCTGATGTGCTGGTGGGACCAAAGCCAACGACCGGGGTCTTCACGGACCCCAGCGGTAATCCCAACGTCTTTAAAGGCGATCCTACCGTGGTGGGTACCGCATTCCGGCACGCCTATCCCGGAGAATCCGGAGAGCGCAACAATCTGCGTGGGCCCGGATATTTCGGCATCGATTCAGGCTTGGCCAAAGTCTGGAACGTTACTGAGCGTCAGAATGTTCGCTTCAGCTGGGAGGTATTCAACACGACCAACACACCGCGATTCGATGTGGGCAGCATGCAGAACATCGGAAACAACAGCGTAGCGAGCGGGGCCACGTTTGGCGAATACACAAAAACGATGACGCTTCCGCGTGTTATGCAGTTCGCCCTGCGGTATTCGTTCTAGATAGTTCGGTTCGCCGAGTCATCTAGCGGGGACGGATTTTCCGTCCCCGTTCTTTTTTCGCAAAAGGGAAAGCGAAGTTTAGTGGGCAAGATTGAGAATTACCGACGGTGCCCCGCCCAACAATTGTTCGTTGTGTGGAATTGCCTCGAACTGCCTGACTCTCAGTCACTTCCGCAAGTTTCAGCTTGATCATTGAAAGCCCCAAGTTGCACAATAGCGCCCCATCAAGGTTTCCCCAGGGGGTGTGCCGTTCCAACCTCCTGGGCCAGAGCAACCGAAGTACGAAAGCCCGTCAGGGCCAAGGGGGTTCCCTATGCGTTCCCGCTCACGGCAATTGGCAGCATTCATCGGCACTTTCCTGGCGTTGAGTGCAGTGGCCTTTGCGCAATCCGCAACGAGTTCTGTGCGCGGCACCGTCTCTGATGCCAAGGGTGCGCTCGTTGCCGGCGCCGTTGTGACGCTTGAGAACAAGGCAACGGGCTTTTCCCGAACCTCAAGAACAGATGACCAGGGGATATATCAGTTCTTAGAAGTGCCCCCCTCGACCTATGTCATCACCGTATCTGCGGCTGGATTCTCCACGACCAAACGCGAGAATGTCGTACTCCAGGTCAGCAGCCCAGCGACGGTAAACGTGGCACTGCAGGTACAGGGCGGTTCCGTCGTCGTGGACGTGAGCGGGGAAGCGCCGGTGGTCAACACCCAGGACGCGACCCTGGGAAATAATTTCGATGCACGCCAGTTAACGGATTTGCCTTCCGAAGGACGCGATCCTGCTTCCATTCTGAGCTTGCAGCCCGGCGTTGTGTATATCGGCAAGACCACCGACGCGCAGCAAGACAATGACAGCCGAGGAGGCTCCGTCAACGGCGCCCGCAGCGACCAGACCAACATTACGCTCGACGGTTTGGACGACAACGACCAACTCAAGGGCTACGCCTTTGAAGGCGCAATGCGCGCGACGCTCGACTCGTTGCAGGAGTTCCGTGTGACCACGAGCAATTACGACGCCGCTTCCGGCCGCTCGTCCGGTGCGCAGGTGAATCTGGTTACGAAGAGCGGGACGAATTCCTTCCACGGCTCGCTTTACGAATATCATCGTCCCACGTTCGATGTGGCAAACGACTATTTCAACAAATCATCACAACTGAGTCAGGGGCTGCCCAACCGTCCGCAACATATTTTGCGCAACACCTTTGGCGGGACCATCGGCGGCCCGATCCTTACGAATCGTTTGTTCTTCTTCGCCGCCTATGAAGGCCAGCGTACAGCGGATCAGGTTCAGACCAATCGGATTGTGCCGACGGCCAGCCTGGCCCAGGGAGAACTCAGATATCTCTGTGACCCCAGTGATCCCAACTGCGTCCTCGGAGATCCTAACTCCAACGGAGTGACGGTGGACCCCGGCGGCAATGCTTTCCCCGGCTTCAATGTGGCCACGCTGAGTCCGGCTCAGGTGGCGTCGCTGGATCAGGGATGCAGTGGAAACGGAACCTGCCCGCTGGGCCCCGGTCCCAATCCTTTGATCGCGAATATTGGTGGAACCAACCCAAGTGCCCTCTTTACGAACTATCCTGCCCCCAACTGCCCGAGCTGTGGGAACGCGCTCAATGGCAGCGGAGACTTGCTGAACTCTTCGGGATACACGTTCCCCGGCAACAATCCTACCGTCCTCAACACGTACATTTTTAAGCTGGACTACAAAATCTCTGCGGACGGCAATCAGTCGCTATTCATCCGCGGAAACCTGCAGAACGATAATACAAAAGAGCCGCCACAGTTTCCCGGTCTTCGGCCGAATGACGTCCTCACCAACAACAGCAAAGGAATTGCGGCCGGTTACACTTGGATCATCCGCAATAATCTGATCAACAATTTTCGCTATGCATTTATCCGCCAGGGACTAGGGGACGCCGGCCTCAACAATCAGGATTTCAACCGGCTTCGCGGTTTGGACGACACAATAGGAATCACCAGCACAATTCTCACCAACGTTCCGGTGAACAACTTCATCGACGATATCTCCTGGACCAAAGGGCATCACACACTTCAATTCGGCACAAACTGGCGTCTGATCCACAACAACCGTCAGTCGAACGCCCAAAATATCTCCGAGGGCTACGCGAACTTGTACTGGATGAGCCCATCGTTCATCGCGAACCAGGGAGTTAGTCTGGATCCCGGTCTGAGCCCCACGTTTCCGCTGGTCGATAACGCGTTCGCCGGCTCCTACGATTTTGCCGCCGTGCAGGTCACCGGCTTGATGAGCCAGGTGTATACGGTTGCAAATCAGGACAAGAACGCGAATGTTACTCCGAACGGCCAACTGGTTCCGCGGCACTTCCACAATTTTGAAGGCGAAATGTACCTGCAAGACAAATGGAATGTGACTCCCAACCTCACGGTGACATACGGCCTACGCTATTCCCTGTTGCAGCCGCCGTACGAGGCTTCCGGAAACCAGGTCGCACCCACTATCGACATGCACCAGTGGTTTACGAATCGCTGGCAGCAGATGTACCAGGGCAATGTGGATCAACCTCAATTGACCTTTGATCTTGGCGGGCAAGCGAACGGCAAAAAGCCCTACTGGAATTGGGACTATCGAAACCTGGCTCCGCGTTTTGCGATCGCCTACTCCCCTCATGCTGATAGTGGATTGCTGCGCAAGATTTTTGGCGATGCCGGGAAGAGTTCTATTCGAGCTGGCTATGGCCTTTACTTCGACCACTTCGGAGAGGGCGTCGTTAATACCTTTGATCGGCAGGGATCATGGGGACTTACCACCACTATCAGTAATCCGGCAGGCGTGCTCAACGTCGACACCTCGCCGCGTTATACAGGGCTATTAGGTGCTAGTAATCTTCCTCCCAGTCCGGGAGTTCCGATACCCCATGGATTTCCTTACACTCCTTCCATCGACCAGAATACTTTTGGACTCGCCATCGCCTGGGGCATTGATAACCACCTTCGAACTCCGTATTCGCACGTGATCGATTTCTCCATCACCCGAGAACTGCCGCACAGCTTCGTCCTTGAAGCTACGTATACCGGACGCTTTGCGCGTCATTTGCTGCAGGAAATTGACCTCTCGCAACCTCTCGATCTCGTTGATACGGCCAGCAAGACGGATTATTTCGCAGCCGCGCAGATGTTATCCAAGGCGGCGTATGCTGGAACTCCGGAAACATCCATCGCGCCCATCCCTTATTGGGAAAATATCTTTCCTCAAGCAGCAGGCGCGGCCAATATCATCGGCTCCGCTCCTGGCACTCCCGCCAACCCCACGGCTACGCAGAATATTTATGATCTTTATTATTCCAACCTGGGCAACGAGACCCTTTCTCTCGAGGATCTGGATGCATTCTGCTATCCGGCGTGTGCCGGAACCGGTTCGAACAATATTGGCGGCTTCGTAGGGTCGAACGGCACGCCTTTCTCTTACTATCAGCCTCAGTTTTCCTCCCTTTACGGCTGGCAGACGCGCGGCGATAGCAACTACAACGGCCTACAGTTGACTCTGCGTCACACAATGGCTGCAGGTTTACAATTCGACCTCAACTACACCTACTCGAAATCGATCGACGTCGGATCCAACGCGGAACGCGTGAATGGTTTCGAATCCAGCGGCTTGGCGTTTAATAGCCAAGTCATTAATGCGTTTTCTCCGAATCTCTGGCGCGCAGTTTCGGATTTCGATACGACCCATCAGATCAATTCCAACTGGGTCTGGGATTTGCCGTTCGGCAAGGGCCGCTACTGGGGAGGAAACGCCAAGGGCCTGATGAATGCGGTTTTCGGAGGCTGGGGGCTTAACGGGCTAGTGCGCTGGACGAGCGGATTTCCATTCTCCGTCGAGGCCGGTTCGGGATGGTCCACTAATTTTGAACTGGAAGGGTCGTCGATTCTAACCGGGCCGAAGCCCAAGACCGGAGTCTTCACGTCGAACGGCAGCCCCAGCGTGTTTCAGAATCCGCTCACCATCCAGTGCGCCTGCGGGGCGCCGCCTTCGAGCGATTTGACTGCAAATGCCGGCGCAATCTTCCGGGCTACTTATCCCGGCGAAGCCGGACAGCGCAACAACTTTCGTGGCCCAGGTTTCTTCGGGATCGATCCCGGCCTTTCCAAGATGTGGAATCTAACAGAGAGCAAAACATTACGCTTTGCATGGGAAGTGTTCAACGCCACCAACTCCGTGCGCTTCGACGCTGCCGGTTCTCTGATCGGCGAAACTCTCGTCAGCAATACTGGTTTCGGTTTATTCAACACGACGCTGACCCAGCCGCGAGTGATGCAGTATTCGCTCCGGTTTTCATTCTAGCCGGAACAGGAACTCGGGAATCGAAAAGGGAACTGGTTTCTTACGCCAGCGGCGAGTCGCTCATGCGGAAGCGGGTGCGGACGTGCTCTGAGAGGAGTTCGATCGCCGTGCGGTTTTTCACGGGATCTTCCTGCGCCAGATACTTCATGGCTTCTACGAGCAAGCGCTGTCCGTCGACGTAACGAGGATCCGAGGTGCGTTCCCTGCGCTTGTTTCCCAGCTTAGGAGGGACTGTAATCGTAAAAACCTTGGCCATGAATGAACCCAACAGAAGGTGCGGTCAGTATATCGTTCGATGTGCAAATTTCAGCATCTTTCTTGCCCTTTGTATTCAATAACTTAACCACGCGGTGAAATCGTCTGGGTTTTGCTCGTGGTTTTCAGCTTGAACACGTCGTCGGGAATCTTCTTTCCATTCACCTGCACATCGAAGTACTTGGTGAGCCGGTAATCGCCCTGCGGCTGAAAAAACTGCTGCTGGATCGATATCCCTTTGTCGAGATCGATCCAAAGGAAGATCTCGCTGTAGGTGTTGCGGACTTTCTCGGACTTGGGTACGAGACGCAGTTTGGCGGTGGCAGCGCCGTTGATGGTTTCGGGGCCGACGTAAGTCACGTCGAAAGCCTTCTGCAAGTCTTGTCCGCTCCCTCCAAAACCGAGGACCACATAACTCTCGAAATCGGAGCGATTCTTGCCCAGATCGAATTCCGTGACCTGGTCCACTTTGGGCTGGTACATGCGAATCTTCCCGCCGCTGAAGAGCACATATTTCGGTTCGGGTTTTAGTGCATTGGTGCTGGCGCCAGCTTTTTTCACTTCGGCCATCATCTCGATATCTTTACCGGCCCGGCGATAGTAGATCGTGCCGGTTTGAATATCGTCCACTTCGTCGATGACTTTTTCGTAGGCGTCCCATTCGAACTCCGCTTGCGTCGTGCGGAAACTGGCGGCGACCGCGTCCATTTTTCTCAGAACAGATTCGAGAGTGGTTGCCTCTGGTGGTTTCGGTGGAAAGAAATCGCAATCAAAACTGGCCAACCCGGCACGGGAGTTGGGGTCAGTTTCTGTTGGTGAAAGAGTTGGGAAACTGGCGAGTATGGCAAATGGAAGGATGAGCGAGAGAAGTTTCATTCGGAAATCCAGTTGAAGCGCAAGCTGCGAATCCTGCTATTCCCGTTTCGCCACGACTTTGTAGCTCTGCACTTGGCCCTTGTGATCATCAACAGCCTCGTAGCTCACGATGGAAACCGCGCCGGAAATCGGTTCAATGATGTGCAGCAACTGCTCTTGCACTGGTCCATCGGAGGTTGAAACCGCGCTGGCCGCGATCTGGTAAAACAGCCGGCCCTCCGCATCGGTGGTGACCACTACTTCAGTCGGATGCGGATTCCGGGAGATGGGTTTGTCGTTGAAGTTGATCACGCGCGGCGAAAACAGAACAAAAATGATGATGAGCGTGACCATGATGTCGTAGTGGAGGGTGCCCCGCTCGTGCTGCCACAGAATATAGCTGCGGATTGTTCGCCAGATGGCGTTCATTGGCAGGGGCGCGCTGGGCGCGACGGTCGTGATTTCTGCTCTGTGCAAGTCTAGTGACCGCTCTCTCTCTTGGCAATGTCGGCGCAGCGAGCGGCGGGAGAGTGGCCGTGAGCAGACGCAAATCGAGCCGGGTTCGCTCGTAGCTTGCCGCTCACATCTTCCTTTTCGTAATCCGCTCTGCTCCGATGTACGGTCGCAGCGCTTCCGGAATAATCACGCTACCGTCCGCCTGCTGGTAATTCTCTACAATCGCAACCCAGGTTCGGCCTACGGCGAGCCCACTGCCATTCAGCGTATGGACGAACTCCGTCTTGTTCTTGCCTTCGGGACGATAACGAATGTTCGCACGTCGCGCCTGATACGACTCGAAATTCGAGCAAGAAGAAATCTCGCGGAACAATTGCTGGCCGGGTAACCAGACTTCAATATCGTACGTCTTCGCCGAGGACGGTCCCATGTCTCCCGTACACAGCGTCACCACGCGATAGTGCAGGCCGAGTTTCTGCAGCACTTCCTCGGCATTGTGCGTCAACTTCTCGTGCTCTTCGTAGGAATGTTCGGGATGAGCAAACTTCACCAGTTCTACTTTCTGAAACTGGTGCTGCCGGATGATGCCGCGCACATCTTTTCCGTACGATCCCGCTTCGCTGCGAAAGCACGGGGTATAAGCGGTCAGCGAAACAGGCAGCTGCGCCTGGTCGAGCACTTCGTCGCGATAGAGATTCGTAACCGGTACTTCCGCAGTCGGAATCAGCCAGAGATCTTTCTCGCCGTGCGGCACGCGGAAAAGATCGGAGGCGAATTTCGGAAGCTGCCCTGTGCCATACATCGAATCGGAATTTACGAGATAGGGCGGGAGAACTTCGGTGTATCCGTGCTCGCGGGTGTGCAGATCGAGCATGAAGTTCATCAGCGCGCGCTCGAGCTTCGCCCCCAGATCCCAGTAAACCGCGAATCGGGCGCCGGTAAGTTTCACCGCGCGTTCCAGATCGAGGATGCCTAACTCGGCTCCAAGATCCCAATGGGGCTTTGGAATGAAATCAAACTTCGGCGGTGCGCCCCACTGCCGGACTTCCACATTGTCCTCGGCGCTGTGTCCGACCGGCACGCTCGCATGCGGCAGATTGGGAATTCCGGCGAGAATGTCGCGCAGGCGCGCATCCAGATCGGTCGCAGTTTTCTCCAACGCCTGAATCTTCTCGCGCAGGTCCTTGGTCTGGACCATCGCCGCGGTAGCGTCCTGGCCGCTCTTCTTCAGCTTCGCGATCTCTTCCGAAGCTTTATTGCGCTGCGCCTTGCTGGTTTCGGCTTCGGTGATCGCCTGTCGGCGCTGGGTATCGACTTCGCGGAAGTCTTTGAGGATCGCAGCGGGATCCATGCCGCGCTGGCGCAGTTTCTCCTCCACCAACGGCAGATTCTCACGAACAAAATTCAGATCAAGCATGGGAAGCTAATACTCTATCGGAAAAGGGCCGGATAATGCACGCCCGGCAAGCCTGATGCGCTGGTATGTCAGTGTCTTCCGGGCGCCGATTTTCCGGTGCTCAAGTGTTCTCGCGAGACTATGATGGCAGTACGGAGGTGGCTCTATGGCCGCGAATCGTCATCCCGGCATCACCATGCACAAGATCTCCTTTGGCGGTGGATTTGTAGGATTCCTCTTCGCCGCCGGCAGCTCCCTCATCTTCGTTCTGGGATTTCCCACCTTGTGGTATTTCGTGGCCTTCGCTTTCGCGCTCGGAGTCGGAATCGCGCTACTCCTGAAGCTCGCAAGTCATTGGAGGTCAGAACGCAATAAGCCGCTTTCGATTGTGATCACGGCGCAAGAAGCCGAGCCGATGGTCCGCCGGCGGCGCACCCGTCGAGATCAGTTCCGCGCGGTGTTGACTCCCACCTCCGCCTAACTTAAGAGCACGCTGGGCCGCGGCCGTGTGCTCATTTCATCTCCGCTTTGGCTTATTCCATACGCCTGTGTAAACTACGTTCGCGATGAGATCGTCCCCCAGGTCAACCTACTTTCGTTTCTTCATCTCTAGCTTTTTGTGCCTCGCGACCTGTCTTGCGCTGTCGGTGTCCGGTGCCGCCTCGGCATACAACGGCCATCCCAAGCTGGTGGTGGTGATCGTCATCGACCAGTTCCGCGGAGACTACCTGGAGCGTTACCGCGACCAGTTCGGAGATTCCGGCTTTCGCCTCCTCCTCGATCACGGAGCTTATTTTTCGAACTGCAACTACAACTATGCCAATACGCGCACAGCTCCCGGACATGCCACGCTTTTCACCGGTGCCTATAGCAACGGTCACGGTATTGTCGCGAACGAATGGTGGGATCCGAAGAAGAAGCGCATCGTAACTTCGGTCGAGGACGACGACACCAAACTGGTCGGGGTTGCGGATGCGCAGGCAGGCGCTTCGCCGCACAACCTGATGGCCGACACGATCGGCGACGAACTCAAGCTGGCGACTCAGGGCAAAGCCCGCGTCTTCGGTATCTCGCTCAAGGATCGTGCGGCTGTTTTGCCCGGCGGATTTGCGGCGGACGCGGCCTATTGGATCGATCCCAAGAGCGGCGCGTTTGTTACCTCCACCTACTATCGGCCCGACCTTCCAAAGTGGGCGCGGGATTTCGATTCCAGCCGCCCGCAGAAATATTGGGATCGCGAGTGGAAGGATTCGCAAGGGACGGTTCTGCGTTCGACAGCCCATCGCAAGAGCGGCAAAGACGGCTCCGATGCGGGTTTCTATGAGGTGATCGGCTCGACACCCTTCGCGAACGAGTACGAGTTCGAATTCGCCAAAGAATTGATGGTCTACGAAAACGTCGGCCGTGGCCCGGCAACTGACTTCCTGTCGATCAGCCTATCGGCCAACGATATTCTCGGCCATCAGGTTGGGCCGGATTCACCCGAGATGCAGCAGATGGCCCTCGATCTCGATCGCGAACTCGCCGACTTCTTCAATTTTCTGGGACACCAGATCGGCCTGGCTAATGTCTGGATCGCGCTGTCGGCCGACCATGGCGTTTCGTCGCTCCCGGACACCGTGAAGAAGCTGCACATCCCCGCGGCGAATCTGGGCAATGCGAAGCTGCAGGATCAGATCAACGCCGCGTTGACAGCGAGACTGTCTCCCGGCCGCGCTGGCGCTTATGTAAAGCTGGATTACCCGGTGGCGTGGCTCGACCAGGATGCCTTTGCGGCGGTTCACTTGAGCGAACACGATGCCGAGGCTGCGGCCGGCGAGGCGATGAAGCAATCGGGATTGCGCGACTACTACACCAAGTCGGAACTGGCGGAAGGTTCGGTTCCGGACACAGACTTGGGCCGCAAATATCTCAACAGTTACTCGCCCGAAGGCGGCTGGTTTGTGATGGGTGTCCCTGATATTTATGCTGTGGGATCGGCCAAGGGAACGGATCACGCCTCGCCCTACAACTACGACACTCACGTCCCACTGGCTTTTTACGGGCTGCCATTTCAGTCGGGAACCTACCGGGGGAAGAGTGAGCCCATCGACATGGCCGCCACGCTGGCGTCGTTGTTGGGCATCAACGCGCCAACTCACGCGGTTGGCCGCGTGCTCACGGAAGCCATCGCGCCGCATCGCGGTCCGAGTGCGGGAGAAAACCAGCCATGAGCACGGCTCCCGACCTTAATGTCAACGTTGCCGGCATTCAGCTCAAGAATCCGGTGATCGCCGCTAGCGGAACTTTCGGCTACGGCGTCGAATTCGAGGATATTGTTCACCTGGGCAAGCTCGGCGCGTTTGTGGTCAAGGGCCTTTCGCGGGAGTCGATGATTGGCAATCCCCCGCCTCGCCTGTGGGAGACAGCGGCGGGAATGCTCAACGCGATTGGCCTGCAGAACATCGGTGCACCGGCGTTTCTGCAGGAAAAATTGCCACACCTGCGCGAGATCAAGAATGTCGTCGTGCTGGCAAACGTCTTCGGCTACACGCGCGAAGACTACGAACGAACCATCGAGATTCTTAACGAAGGCGACGGCATCGCAGCTTATGAGCTGAACGTCTCTTGCCCCAACACGACCCACGGAGGATTGCAGTTCGGCAGCGATCCCCGCTCTCTGGATGAGGTGGTCACGACAGCCAAGCGCGTGTCGAGGCGTCCCTTGATCGTGAAGCTTTCTCCGAACGTCACCAGCATCGCGCAGATGGCGTATGTAGCGCAGGAGGCTGGCGCTGACGCGCTCTCGCTGATCAACACCTTCACGGCGATGGCGATCGACCCGGAAACCCGCAAGCCGCGCATCGCCAACGTCACCGCCGGTCTGTCCGGGCCGGCGATCAAGCCCATCGCAGTCCGCATGGTCTACGACGCGTCGCATGCCGTGAAGATTCCGGTCATCGGCATGGGAGGAATTTCAACCGCCGCCGACGTCATCGAATTCATGCTCGCGGGCGCGACCGCGGTGCAGATCGGCACTGCGAGCTATTGGGATCCCTGTGCCACCGAAAAGATTGTGGACGAGTTGCAGGATTGGTGCCACGACCATCACGTCGAGCGCCTCGCAGACTTCATCGGGGGCATGCAGCTGGAATAGTCAGGCCGTGAAGGTGAGGCTTGTTACCGCCAAGCCCCCAGAATCGCGCCCATCACGACGTAACACACCAGCTGGTATCCCGTGTTGATCAGGTAAAGCTTGTTGCGCTGGCGGCTGAATAGCGCGTTGGTGAACTGCACCGTTGTCACGAACCCCAGCCAAACCACCAACCCGATCTTCAATCCGTCGACAGCCGTGGAGAATCCCGCGACCGCGATAAGTTTTCCCAGCACAAATGCCGCCAGGATGCTCGCGATCAGCGACATGGCATAGGACGGTCCGGCGCTCTTCTGCATCTCGGCGATCTTGGCTTTGTCGTTCGGATCGTAGCCCATCAATCGCATCCACGGGTTGGCAAATAGAGCCGGCGAATACCACACGAAGCCCACCACCATGGTGGCGAGCGCAGACACGAGCACAGCCCAAAGATTCACGCCCAAGAAGTGCATAGCACTCTCCGTTGCTTCAGATTTTGACTAAGGATTTGAGGCCCAGAGTGGCAAAGACTGCCGACTGCTTTTATGAAAGAAAGAATATTGACTGGGAACTGCCAGGGACAAACTGCTATCGGCCGTGAGTGTACCAGATCGACCCGGGAGCTTTGTAGTTGCTCCCCTCGCCCCAGACCGCATGGGTCGCGCCTTCGTTGTCGATGGCGA
Organism: uncultured Acidobacteriota bacterium; assembly: GCA_963700225.1. Lineage (GTDB taxonomy): Bacteria > Acidobacteriota > Terriglobia > Terriglobales > Acidobacteriaceae > Sulfotelmatobacter. The sequence goes on along the minus strand of CAVOWU010000002.1, from coordinate 43,931 downwards.
GGCTAAAGAAATCGCCGAAGGGAAAGCGGAAGCCGTTTTGCAGGACGTAATCGTATCCTCGGGCGGGACCGGACAGTTGAGTTTCCGGGCCCCAAGTCGCGCCGCCGTTGGTGGAACTACGGTAGTAGGTATTCCAGAGCGGCCGCTCGGCATGGTCGAACTCGCTGGCCCGGGCATCCATCCACGCGATGCGCACGTCGCCCGATGCCCCGGCAACCACCGTCGGAAAGGCATGTTCCACACCAAGAGGGGCCATCGAGACGGTCGTCCGCGAGGACCAGGTCGCGCCGCCGGTAGTAGACGACGAAAAGTAGATGCGCTCCGCGCCTTCGTTCGTCGAGCCGGCATTCCACAGCGCATAAAGCGCCCCGGACGCATCCGAAGCCAGGCTGATCTGTGCCCCCAGGAACCCAGTCTCGCAGCCCTGAGCCTCGCATTCCGGAGGTGCGCTCGACTGGTCGAGCAACAGCGTGATCCAAGTCCGGCCGCCGTCGGTCGAGCGGCTGACGTAAACGCTCACTGGGCGTGTCGGCAATTCGTGAGCGGCGTATTCGGTCCATCCGACGTAAACGTTCCCGGCGGGATCGACCGTGGCTCCGCCTGCCAGCGACGATCCTGCTTCGGCATCAGAATTCACGTTAACCACGCTAAAAGTCTGTCCGGCATCATGCGAAGCCGCCACCAAGAATCTCTCTTCGTGGTTGAACCCGACGTAAACGTCCGGCCCGCGGACCGTCAATACCGGCTTGTCGGCATCGTCCTGGCCGCGTTCTGCCCATGAGAACGACCACGTTCTTCCGAAGTCCAGCGATCGCGCCACTACGATGTCCCGCTTGCTGTTTTGCAGCCAGGACGCATAAACCGTTTGGTGATCCACGGGATCGACCACGATCTGCGGGTCGAACTGGCCGGTCGGGAAAGGAAGCAGCGCCTTCGAAGGCTGCCACGAAACGCCATTGTCGTCGCTGATCAGCAGGGCCATGGTTGGAGCGGTGCACGAGCGACAGTCCGGCACTGCGCCATACTGCGGATAGAGGATATAGACGTGGCCATGACTGTCCGCAGCCATGGCGGGCTCCCATTGATCGCCGGTCAGGTAGCCGAGACGTTGTTGCGGAGCAAATCCGGAGAGCGCCAACGCCACCTGAGCCGTTAACAAGGCCGTCAGCGCGACCAGAACTATTTTACGCACAGTTCTGCGGCTAGGTCGGAATTGGCTGGTCGGAAAACTCACAGAATGGTCCTACGGAACCCTGACCGGACTTTATCGTGATTCCCGTGACCCGTCAATTACCCAGCGGTGTGGTCCGCCCCAATTTACAAACCTGTGACTTTCCTCGCATTTCTCCATCTAAATAGAGGAAAATACGAAAAAGCAGACCCGAAAATGGGGTTTCTCAGTTGACCTTGGTGGTGAAGGGTTTGTTCAAAAGGGAGCTCAAATGGAGAAGGCCACGTTCGCAGCAGGATGTTTCTGGGGAGTCGAAGCTACCTTCCGGCAGATGCCCGGAGTCATTTCGACCCGAGTCGGCTACACTGGCGGTCATACCGAAAATCCGAACTACAAGGAAGTCTGCACCGACCGCACCGGGCACGCCGAAGCCGTCGAGGTCGATTTCGATCCCGCGAAGGTCGCTTACGCCGATCTGCTGAAGGTTTTCTGGGAGAACCATGATCCGACGCAGGTCAACCGCCAGGGCCCAGATTGGGGCTCGCAATATCGTTCTGCCATCTTCTTTCATTCTCCGGAGCAGCAGGCCGAGGCGTTGGCCTCCAAGGAGTCGCTCGAGAAGGCGCATCGCTATTCGAAGCCGATCGCCACGCAGATCGTTCCAGCAGTCATGTTCTACGCGGCGGAGGACTATCACCAGCAGTACCTGGAAAAGCGCGGCATGGCCAGCTGCCACGTTAAGTACTAGGGGAAATTGCAGGGCGTCGCGGCCGGAAGAAGAACATCAAGACAAATCCACCGAGATAGTAGGGTGCGCTCTGTTGTACGCTGCATCCGAGGAAACGCTCCACCAGCCCAAATAACGCCAGAGCCTCGCACAGCGCATAGGTCGCGAAGTAGCCGGTCTTCCAATGATTGAGGCTTAGGATGTCTTCGGGCTGGGTCGACAGACTCTCTGCCGCGCGGAAGACTAACGTACGCCGCACAACGAAAATCACTCCGACAATGGCCACGCCCAAGGTGGTGAAGAGGTAGCCGAGCCCCGGATCTAGCATCCGCTCGACCGGACGAATGAACTCTCCCAGGAGAGCGTAGAGCAAAATGCTCCCCAGCATCGCCCACTGCACCGCCCGCAGCGTTCTCACAGCGTTAGCCATTCGGAGCGAGATTCTCGCGCAAAATCCAGGGAGAATGACAAAGACATTCTACGGCGGAACGCGGCGGATTAAAACCGCATTCTCAGTCACCTGGATGGTGCGATTTCTGCTTCGCAGGCCGCATGCGCAGAAAAATCTGAAACGAAACTGGATTGTTTCCATAGGCCGCATCGAGCGCCGCTGGCTTGGAATAGAAAGTCACATCTGCTCCCAGGCCCAGCTGCCAGGCGCTGTTTTGAAGTAAGTCTCGTACGCCGCCGAATGTGTACGCTCCAATCCGGTAGGCGGGATGCACCATCGCCTGGGGAAACAGTTCATCTTTGTCGACCAGTTCCATCCGCGAGAACGCGTAATTACGCTGGCGGAAGTTCAGTGTTGACTCCAGTAGGTAGCTGTTCAAAGTCGTGTCTGTCGCAATTTTGTGAACCCGTCCCCAAATCAATGTGCTCGCCCAATTGCCCCAGGCCAGCGGCCGGTTGTATTCCACCGAGGCTGTCTGCCGCCACTGGCTCCCTGGCTCTAGCGCTTCGGGATGCTCTAGTCTGCCGATGCTGTATTGCGCTGTCCAATTGCGCCCCGGCGCTAGGCTGGCGCGCGTGGACCAGGAATCAAGCGGCGCCAGCTGGATACTCCATCTCTCTTCGTTCGGCTCGCGTCCGTTGAAGGCCGATGCCTCGAGCTTGAGGCGGTCGATCACCAATCCTGTCGTAACGACTCCAAAGCTGGTATGGGTCGAATCCTGCAAGTGATGGCCAAGAGGCGCGAGTGGAAGCTCCGCAGCCGAAGCGCGATGAATATAGGTCACCGGACCAAGCGCCGGTTCCGCTGAAGGTCCTCCGTAGAGTTCCCACGAGATTTTTTCTGTCAGCGGCAGAGTGTAGAGCGCCGACAGCTCCGCAAACACATTGTGCGGGTGCTGATGATCGACCAGCGGCTCGCCATGATAAGTCTCGCCTGTTTGGAATAATTCCGGAAATCCGGGATGCGGTGACGTCAGCGATTCCGCGGAAAACATCTGCCGAAACAGAATCGTGCCCGAACCCAGCTGGTGCTGCTCCATCAGCATGCCCCAGTTCACCGACTCGGCTTTGCCTTCCCCGCGCGGGCCGCCCTGCTGGTTGTAGTCGATAAAGATGACGCCGTGCGCCATCCACATCCAGCCACCGCTCATCCACATCCATTCGTTGCCGGTAACCGACGCCGGTTGCCAACCCGTGCCCGATCCTTCGTGCGGCGAGGGCAGTTGCAGCTTCGGTGAAACGTGTATTTCCATCTGCATTCCGGGCATGGAGGGGTCTTGTTCCTGTGCTTGCACGAGCGATGCTGCGATCAGGAACAGCAGGCAAACAGACTTAGTTCTCACTCGAGCTCCATTGGCGCGCTCTGAGCGCCGTGAACGTTCATGTCAGTTTTGATCGAGGCTCTCGCTTGGAAGACGAGGGCATTCACAACGGAAACTTGTGCCTAGGTTTCCTTCGTGAACCTTCGTGTCTTAGTGGTGAATGGTTTCTAGATTCGCAAAGAAAAGGCGCCAGGAGGGCTATCGGAAGGAATCAATCGCGAGAAATCGCGGGAGGAGAAATTGATCAGGGATCGATTCAAGTTATCAACTTCAACGGGACTGCTTGCGACGATCGGGCGTAACGAAAACGACGCCCCCGGAATGGCCGACTGATGCCCGCTGACACAGCATTGATAGCTGGATGGCGCGGGGGAAGGAGCTGCCGGTCCGGAATCGTGACATCCAGCAGGATGGCTCGCGGGCGGTGAAGGCATGGCCAGCAACTGCGCGCTGGGAGCAGTCGCCACAAACGCGACGACCAGCAAGATCGCAACCAGGCGTGAGTTTCGCAGCATCTGGGCCTAAGTCCCTGTAATTTTGATGCGGAGTTCTTCCGGCAGCCGTTGGCGAATTTCTTCCGGCAAACGGTCGTGTACGCGGCGGGCGCCTTGCTTGGCTGCGTCGAGGACAGTCACCGGCGCGGGGGTTGCCACAGCTACTCCCAGCCAGATCAGAGCGGAAAGCGCGAATCCCGTAAGCGCCGCGATCTCAAGCCAAAACGCATGTCGCGGCCCCAGATAGCGGATCACGCCAAACGCCAGCAGGAAGACTCCCGCCGAAATCGAAGCCAGCGCGATCAGCCCTACGTCAATGATTCGATGGATTTGCTGGCGGCTGCGGCAGTATTCGCAGGCTGAAAAATGGCTTTCGTAGTCGCCGCACATCTCTGGTGCCAGGCCGGAAATGTCATACCGCCAGCCCGCCAGAATCTTGCCTACGATTGGATCAATACACTGCTGACTCATTGGGGGTACGAAATCAGCCAAACACGGGGAGCCCCACTACAGGCGAATCGGCTCCAAAGCCTCGGTCTGGGACGCCAAAAGCACGCGATTCGAAAAAAGCCCGCCTCGCGCGGCCAGCGCCTTTTCTGCCTCTCTCCGGGCTATTTCCGGATGGTTGTTCTGCTCTGAGAGATGCGCCAGCACGACAAACGTTGCACTATTATCATAGTCGTTAGTAAAGAAATCCGCGAGGGCCACGTTCGAAAGATGGCCTACGCGGCTCATTACGCGCTGTTTGACCGACCACGGATAGGGCCCTACCCGCAGCATTTCCAGGTCGTGATTCGACTCCATCACCAGCACATCGCAGCCGCGCAGATGATCGCGCACGCTGATCGGGATATATCCCAGATCGGTAGCGACTCCTACCTTGATGCCTTCCGCGCGAAAGGTGAAGCCCACCGGATCGGCCGCATCATGCGGAATTGTAAATGGCCGCACTGCGATGTCGCCCACCTGAAAGCTGTGGCCGGATTCGAAGCGCTCGAACTTCTCCAGTTGCGGCTTCTCGCCGTTCTCGTTGCGCAGAGCCCGTGCCCAAGCCTGGTGCGTTGCTCCTGTCATGAAGACCGGGATGCGCAGCTTTTTCGCCAGCGTTGCCAGTCCATAGACGTGATCGGAGTGCTCGTGGGTAATCAGGATCGCGGACAGTGAATGAGGATCGTCGCCCAGCGCTTTCATCCGCTTGAAGGTCTCGCGGCACGAGATGCCGGCATCGACAAGAATCTTTGTGCTGGCGCTCGACACCAATGCGCAATTGCCGCGGCTCCCCGAAGCCAGCATCGAGACACTTACACCCATGTTCGCAGCATACGCGGGAAACCTGTGGAATCGGGAGTAACTTTCTGGTTAGCCGATACCTAAGAGGGCCAGGTCTCGGGCTTAAATGGGAGAGTTTGGGGCGAGGGCCAATCCTCTCACTTTCCCTGCTTTAGATTATCCACGACCACGCGCAGGACCGATCCTCCGTAAGCGCCCGCGATTCCGGGGAGAAAAGCCAGAAACGATCCATAAATCTGAGCCCGCGAAGGCTTCACGGTAAGAATCCAAAAAGCCGCAAGCTCGGTGAGCGGGATGAACATTCCGACGAGCAGCACCCAACGCCAAGGCCGCCGCGGCCGCAACATGCCCAGCAAGATGCAAGCACAGAGAACTAGAAGCGCAGTGAACAGCAGATCATTAATGGCAACGTCTGTCGAGCCAGCCCCAACGCCGCAAAGCGCCGCCAGCACGTAGACCCAAGCGTCGCTGGCAGGCCTAGGTTCATGCATTGTCAATTCTCAACTCTGACCTCTGACCCCTGACCCTGCCTCTCAATATGTATAAAACCCTCTCCCGCTTTTCCGCCCCAGCCACCCCGCATCCACCATCTTGATGAGCAGCGGACACGGCCGGTACTTCGGATCGCCCAGCCCGCCGTGCAGCACGCGCATGATGTCGAGACAAACGTCGAGCCCAATGAAATCAGCCAAAGTCAGCGGCCCCATGGGATGCGCCATTCCCAGCTTGAACACCTCGTCCACTGCTTCGGGAGTGGCCACGCCTTCCATCACTGCGAACATCGCCTCGTTCAGCAGGGGCATCAGCACGCGGTTCGAGACGAATCCCGGCGCGTCATTCACTTCCACTGGAGTTTTGTCGAGCTTGGCTGACAGGTCGCGAACCGCCGTGAATGTTTCCTGCGAAGTTGCCAGCCCGCGGATCACCTCTACCAACTTCATCACCGGCACGGGATTGAAGAAATGCATGCCGATGACTTTCTCCGGACGCTTGGTGATCGCCGCCAGTTTCGTAATCGAAATGGAGGACGTATTCGACGCCAGAATGATCTCCGGCCGCGTCACCCGATCGAGGTCGCGGAAGATTTCCGTCTTGATCTCGAATTTCTCGGTTGCCGCCTCGATCACGAAATCGCAATCCGCCAGTTTGCCGCGATCCGTAACCCCATGAATTCGTCCGAGCGCCGAATCTTTGTCGGCCGCGGAGATCTTGTTCTTCGCAACCTCCCGCTCCAGGTTTTTCGTAATCGTGGCGATCGCGCGATCCAGGAAGCGCTGCTCGACATCGCACAGCACCACGCTATATCCGCTGCGCGCGAACACATGCGCGATCCCATTGCCCATGGTGCCAGCGCCCACGACACCAACTCGCCGAATCTCCATAGCTTCGTCCTCGGGAAAACGTTCGAGTCTACCACCATGGACCCCGGGATGAAATGCGCCCGATGGGCGCCTGTATAACGATACGGTTTCCCAAGCCTTGATCTACAATGCTCCCGACAGGCTTGCAGTCCCATGGCTGATTCCAAGCCATGTTGCGCGAGGTTGTCGCTGGCTTGGGCTACCACCTGCCCTCGCGCCGAATCATGAAGACCGGCACCGTCGACATTCCGTTGCCGCTCCCTCCGGCTCCCGAAGGCCCCAGCCACGTCAAGAATCCTCTGCCGGAAATCGAACGGGACTGAGCACCGCAGGAATGAATCCCATGACCGCGAGGGCAGCAAAACCGATGATGATCCTGATCGCGGGCCCGTATCGCTCGGGCACCAATGACGATCCGGTACTAATCGAGAAGAACGTTCAACGGATGCAGTCCTACGCGCTTCCCATCTTCCGCGCCGGACATATCCCGATTCTAGGGGAGTGGCTCGCGCTTCCTCTCGTGGAACTGGCCGGCTCGAAAAAGATCGGCGACGAAGCCTTCAATGAGATTTTCCATCCCATCGCAACGCGGCTCCTCGAGAAATGCGACGCCGTACTTCGAGTCGGAGGGCCGTCAGCAGGAGCCGACGAAATGGTGCGCGTCGGACGCAGCCTTGGACTTCAGATCTACTCCTCTGTATCGGAGATCCCGAAGGCGAAAGCCATTTGACGGCGCAGGTATATTTCAGAGAACTTTTGTTTACGCATCGCCGGCGTTCAAGCTAGGGTTTGGATTCTTCCAGCAGCACCACATCGGAATCGGTGTGGCCGCGAACCATTCCCAGCTTGCTGCCGTCGAAAGACCAGTGGAAGTCTGTGATGCGTTCCGACTTGAAGTTGGTGATCTGCTTACCGGGCGATCCGTCCAGTGGTTGCAGCCAGAGATTATCCGCATCCTGATCCTGGAAGGGATAAACCACGGCCTTGCCGTCATGCGTGAAGCGTACGGTCCCGACTCGCGGCCGTTGCAACTCCTCAAGCTTGAGGTTCTGGGGAGAATCAACTGGGAGCAACGCCAATTGGGACTTGGGGACGGAGGGAGCCGCAAATGTTCCAAACGCTGCCAGCTTGGCATCGGGCGAAATGTCGAAGCCATAAGCTGGAAGCTCAGACAGTCGTTCCGGCTTCCCACCTTCCAGGGGAGATCGGGTCAGCTTGGCGCCGTTCGCGAAGTCCGTGTAGTAGACCCATTTCTCGTCGGATGAGCACACGGGAGATTGATCCAATTGCCCCCCGCTGATCTGCTTCAGGTTTCCGCCACCGGCATCCATGCGCCAGACGGTTACGGTTCTCGATCCAGCGTGCACGCCAATCGATGCCACTATGTAACGGCCATCCCCGCACACTGAGGGCTGAAACGCCACTCCATCGTGCTGCGAAGATGTAAGCTGCGTCTTGCTCCCCGTATCAGGCCGAAAGAGGTTCAGGCCATCCTGTTCCAGAATCACTTGGCTATCCGGCGTCCAGGCAAAGCTGCCGACGCGTGCCCCAGCAGTAAGCTGCTGACCCGATCCACTCCCGAGATCAGATGCGGGTAAAACGAAGAGATCGAAGTGACTTTGGGTGAGAACCGTCGCCACAATGTGCCCATCGGCAGAGATGCTCAGGTCGGAATAGTTGTTGATGTCGTGTGTTACCGCGTGCAAAGTTCGGTCACGAAGCGAAATTTCCACGATCTGCTGGCGAGTGAAGTTATTCTCCATGCCGCTGTAGAGTGCCAGCAGATGATCGCCATCGGGTAGCCACTCGTGGTTCAAGACGACTCCATCTTTGGCTGTAAAGATCAGGTCTTGTTTCCCCGTGACCGCATCGACGGCCATCAGCCCGCTTATGGCAGCAGCGCTGGGCTGGCCGATCACGCACACGATCGTCTTGCCGTTGGGCGACCACGCTGGAAATGACAATCGTTGATTCATGCTGCCGGCGACCAGGGTCTTACTTTCGCCGCTTTCCAGCGAGTAGATCACCAGGCGGAGCTTGCCGAGCGCCGGACTGTTCATCACAATATAAGCAAGGCTGCGGCCGTCGGGAGAAAACGTGACGTTCGTGTCCACATCGGTGACAAGTTTCTGCGGAGTTCCACCCAATACGGGCGCCCGATAAAGAACCTTCAGCGCTTCTCCCGGTTCGCCGCGGACAAAATAAAGGTAGTCTCCGTCCGGAGAGAACCGTACACCGAGATAAAACACTGCCTCAGGAGGCATGACTTGCGTATTGCTGGCGGTTGGAATATTCCGCAGCCATAAGCTCTGCCGCCCTTTATCGTCAACCACGCTCAAGATGTATTTTCCATCGGGCGAGATGGCGACCAGCCTGACTTTCCCACTCTCGGTAATTTTGTTCACGGAAAAATTCTGAAATGGGACCGTCCGACTGCGAAGGAAGAAAGCGTAGACGCCATAGGCTGCTGCCGCTACCAGCAACACGATGATTGCGCTGATCACTCCTGTGCCCAACTTGTTCTGGCGCGCGGCGGCTACTACTGCTGCACTGCCGCTGCTCTGCGCAGAGAGGATCTGTGCGGGCTGGCTCCGAGAAGTCTGATTCTGCAACGATAACGATGGAACCTGCGAAGACTGGAAGCGCGCAGATTGGCTCTGCACGGACTCGGAGCCCGTCCCCGACGCTCCCGACTCCGTGCTCGCCGCCAGCACTTGCCGGCTGGAGTCTGTGTCCCGCTTCAGCCGTTGCAGTTCCGCGCGCATCTCCGATGCGTGCTGATAGCGCAGGTCGCGATCTTTCTCCAGCGCCCGGTTGATGATGCGTTCCAACTCCGCCGGCAGGTCCGGGTTCAGCCGGGTTGGCGATACCGGAGCGCGGTTGAGGACGCCGTCGAAAATAATTCCAGAGGTGTCGCCTCGGAACGGCAACACTCCCGTGACCATCTCGTACAGCACCCCGCCAAACGAGAATAGATCGGTACGGGCATCCAGTTCCTTGCCACGCACTTGCTCGGGCGACATATAGGCCACCGTGCCGAGTGCCGTCCCTGGACTGGTCAGGTGCGGTTCGTCGACCGTGCCCGTTACTGTATTGGCCGCCGCAATCTGGCTCGAGGAAGAGCTCGCGTTCGTAACCTTGGCCAGTCCAAAATCGAGAATCTTGGCGTGGCCGCGCTTTGTGACGAAAATATTCGCTGGCTTGATGTCGCGGTGGACGATGCCTTCGGTGTGGGCGGCATCAAGTGCGTCCGCAATCTCAATGGCCAAGCTGAGCACAACTTCGGTCTCGACCGGCTTCTCCCCGATCCGGTGCTTCAGGGTAACCCCGTCCAGAAACTCCATGGCAATGAAGGTCTGTCCGTGCTGATCGTCAATCTCGTAGATGGTGCAAATATTGGGATGGTTCAGGGCGGATGCGGCCTGTGCTTCGCGCTGAAAGCGGGCTAGGGCCTGGGGATCTTTCGAAATCTCATCCGGCAGAAACTTCAAGGCCACAAAGCGATGCAGCTTTACGTCTTCTGCCTTATAAACCACACCCATCCCGCCGCCGCCGAGCTTGTCGACGATGCGATAGTGCGAGATGGTTTGACCAATCATGTGCGACACATGCTATGAGGGAAGTCCAGGCAAGTCAATGTCAGTGCGGTAGTTGAGGAGAAGGCATCCGATTGTCCTCCTCGCGAGGTGTAAAATGTTGCGAAGCCCTGATATTCAACCGTACGTTCGAAAGGATTCCCCCATGGCAACGCTCGAAGTCCCCGTCCGGCCGCGCACAAGCCTGCATTCCGGCCCGTTTGTCACCGAGCCCTTTTATGATTTCCGCAACGAAGAGAACGCCCGCCGCATGCGCGCCGCCATCGCCAAAGTTCGCCCTCAGTTGGGACGCGAGTATGACCTCATCATCGGAGGCAAGCGCCTCAAGACCACCGACAAGATCAAGTCGCTGAATCCGTCGAAGCCGTCACAGGTTGTCGGCATCCACCAGAAAGCCAACAAGGACCATGTTGAGCCGGCAATGAAGGCCGCGCTCGAAGCCTTCCAGTCCTGGAGCCGCACCAGCGTCGAAGAGCGCGCCGGTCTGCTCTTCCGCGTCGGCGACACTATGCGGCAGCGCAAGATGGAATACATGGCCTGGCTGGTGTTCGAAGTCAGCAAGAACTGGGCCGAGGCCGACGCCGATATTTCCGAGACCATCGACTTCTGCGAGTTCTATGCGCGCGAGGCGCTGCGCTTCGCGAAAGCCCAGACGCCCATCCAGTTACCGGGCGAGCGCGACACGCTGATGTACATTCCTCTTGGCGTGGGCGCAGTCATTCCGCCGTGGAATTTTCCCTGCGCGATTATGGCGGGAATGACGGTGGCCTCGATCGTCAGCGGCAATACCGTTATCCTGAAGCCGTCGAGCGATTCACCCACGATCGCCGCGAAGTTTGTCGAACTGCTCGAAGAGTGCGGCATGCCTGAAGGCGTAGTGAATTTCTGCCCCGGAGCCGGAGCCAGTTTCGGCGATGCCGTTGTCGCGCATCCCAAGACGCGTTACATCGCGTTCACCGGATCACGCGAAGTCGGCCTGCACATCAACAAAGTCGCCGCCACGCAAGCTCCCGGACAGATCTGGATCAAGCGCACGATTCTCGAGATGGGCGGCAAAGATGCCATGATCATCGACGCCGACGCCGACATCGACGCGGCCGTCGAAGGCACGGCGCAGGCTGCATTCGGTTTCCAGGGACAGAAATGTTCAGCTTGCTCGCGTGTGATTGTTGACGAGCGTATCTATGACAAGTTCCTCGAGCAGCTGAAGGCTCGCGTCGAAAAAATTCAGGTCGGGGATCCCGCCGAGAATGCCAACATGGGCGCGGTGATCAATGAAGGCTCGATGAAGACAATTCTCGAATACATCGAGCAGGGCAAGAAGGATGGACGCCTCATCACCGGCGGCGAACGCGCCACCGAAGCGGGCGAAGGCTATTTCATCCGGCCGACGGTGATCGCCGACATTCCACCGAAATCGAAACTCGAGCAGGAAGAAATCTTCGGACCTGTTCTCGCGGTGATTAAGGCGCGCGGCTTCGACCACGCGCTGCAAATTGCCAACGACACCGAGTTCGGCCTGACCGGCGCGGTCTACACCAAGTCGCGCGACAAGATCGACCGTGCCATCCAGGAATTCCACGTCGGCAACCTGTACATCAACCGCAAATGCACCGGCGCGATGGTCGGAGCACATCCGTTCGGCGGCTTCAACATGTCGGGCACCGATTCCAAGTCCGGCGGCCCGGATTATCTCTACCTTTTCACCCAGGCCAAGGCCGTGGGAGAAAAAGTCTAGCCGAGGAATTCCGCCATCACGATCGCAAGCATCGGCGTGTGTGCTCTGGGCGTTGCGTTATGCGCCCTGGCAGTCACGCCGATTTCGTCTTTAGACTCGCCCGCCATTCCCGAAAACTTGAATTCGCTGCTGGATCCGATTCTCAAGAAGTACGATCTCCCGGCACTCGCGGGAGCAATCGTGACCAGCAAGGGCCTCTCCACCGTCGGCGCGGTTGGTGTGCGCAAGTACGGAACCGACACGCCGGTCACCATCGACGACCAATTCCACCTTGGCTCCGACACCAAGGCCATGACCGCGACCATGCTCGCGACGCTGGTCGAGGAAGGGAAGATCTCGTGGAACACAACGCTCGAGCAGGTATTTCCCGAACTGTCTTCGAAGATGAATCCGGCGTACCGCAAGGTGACGCTGGAACAATTGCTCGGACACCGCGCAGGTTTCAGCGATGAGAGTTGGCCGAAGGGAAAAGATTTCGGCGACATGTACAAGCTGCCGGGAACGCCACGCGAGCAGCGTGTGGCCTATGTCGGGATGGTCTTGACCGAGCCGCCAGTCTCGGAGCCGGGGAGCAAGTTCCTATATTCCAATCGCAGCTACGCAGTTGCCGGCGCCATGGCCGAGAAAGTCGCCAACGATTCCTGGGAGAATCTGATGCAGAAGCGTATCTTCCAGCCGCTTGGCATGCAGAGTTGCGGCTTTGGCGCGATGGGAAGTTCCGGCAAAATCGACCAGCCGTGGCAGCACACGCTGATTCTCTTCATGCACAGGAAGATCGAACCTGGTCCGCAGGCCGACAATCCTCCGGTGATCGGTCCGGCAGGTACGGTGCACTGCTCGGTCGTTGATTGGGGGAAGTTCGTCACGGCGCACCTGCGCGGCGAGAAGGGCGAGCCGGGAATCCTGAAGCCCGAAACGTTCAAGCGCCTTCACACACCCGCAAGTGGCGGGGACTACGCGTTCGGTTGGCTCGTGGTCGATCGTCCGTGGGCCGGCGGCCGCGCGCTGAACCACGCAGGCAGCAACACAATGAACTATGCAGTCGTCTGGATGGCGCCGGCGAAAGACTTCGCCGTTCTTGTCATGACGAACCAGGGCGATACGTTTAATGCGTGCGATGCCGCCGCGTCCGCGCTCATCTTGCATTTCCAGCAAGGGAAATAATCCGGCGTTCGTTATTACTTGGCTGCTGGCGGCGCGCCGGCCGGATTTCTTTCGACAAACTGCCGCTGATGCCAGTACGGGTAGATCGGCGTCACATCGCTGGCGCGATCCAGTTTGGCGATCTGCTCGGTCGTAAGATTCCATCCTGCCGCGTCCAGATTCTGCCGGAGTTGCTGCTCATTGCGCGCGCCAATGATCAGCGTCGACACCGTCGGCCGCTGCAGCAGCCAGTTCAGCGCGACCTGCGGCACGCTCTTGCCGCATTCTTTGGCGACCTCATCGAGCGCGTCGACGACCTTGTACAAATGCTCATCGGGAATCGGCGGCCCTTGCTCGGATGTCTTGTGCAGCCGGCTCTCTTTCGGCAATGGCTCTCCGCGTCGAATTTTCCCGGTGAGACGCCCCCATCCCAGCGGACTCCAGACCAGTGCCCCGACCCCTTGATCGGCAGCGAGGGGCATCAGTTCCCATTCGTATTCGCGGCTGATCAGCGAGTAATAAACCTGATGTCCCACATACCGCGTCCAGCCATATCGATCGGACGTGGCAAGAGACTTCATGAGATGCCATCCCGAAAAATTGGAACACGCGATGTACCGCACCTTCCCGCTCTCGACAAGGTTGTCGAGGGTACTCAGAACTTCTTCGACCGGCGTTAGCGCGTCGAAACCGTGCAAATGATAGATATCGATGTAGTCCGTTCCCAGCCGCTTCAGACTTGCCTCGCAGGCTTGCACCAGATGATGCCGCGATGAGCCAAGGTCGTTCGGTCCCGGCCCCATACGGAAAGTGGCTTTGGTCGAGATCAGGACCTGACCGCGGCGACCTGCGATCGCTTTCCCCAAGATCGTTTCCGAAAGGCCATTTGAATAAACATCCGCCGTATCAAATAAATTCACGCCAGCCTCGAGGCAGATATCGACCAGCCGTGTGGCTTCCGCGACGTCGCTCGCGCCCCAGGCTTTGAAAAATTCGTTGCCGCCGCCAAACGTTCCCGTGCCAAAACTCAGGGCCGGAACCTTCAATCCAGATTTGCCAAGTTGTCGGAATTCCATATCAGCCATAGATGCCATTGATCGTACAATGATTCGGCGAAGAATCCCTGCGCGCGAATCGTCAATTTGGGGACTACACGACGAAACTGCGATGGCTGGGTTTGTCGTTGTGCCTTGTTTCACTCCCTGGCAACCTGCTCGCACACACGACAGATCGCGCTGCTGTCGAAGTCGCGACGAAAACGATTCGCCTGCTTCTGGCATCTGTTCCGTCGCTGATACTGGCTGCTTCGATAGCCGCTTTCATCCCAGCGCGACGCGCGGCCACGATCGATCCGGCGAAAGCTCTGAGGACGGAGTAGGTCTACGGCGGACGAGCGCCATTATTGTTTTGTCGCAAAACTAAAGGCCGTCCTTGCGGACGGCCTTTAGTTTTCTGCGATGAATCGGAATCTACTGCGCGACTCCGGCGGATGGCTGGGGCGCTGCTCCCGCAGTGGTCGCGGCTGCAGCTTCGTTCAAGATGCGGTGGTGAATCGTGAACAGAGCCAGTTCGAGCCGGTCCGATACGCCGATCTTGTCGTAAACGTTGCGCAGGTAATTCTTGATCACCTGCTCAGTCGTGCCGAGCTGGGAAGCGATTTCCTTGTTCTTGTAGCCCTGCACGATCAAGGCGACGATACGTAACTCTTTCGCAGTGAGCCGGTCGCGCACGCGCAATCCGACCATATCGTTTTCGGTGAGCTCGCTGGGAACGGCGACGTCTTGCACCCAGGTTTCGCCGCGCGCGACTTTGCGGACGCAATCGACGAGCGCCGCACTGGTGACGTTGCGATACACCACGCCGTGCGCGCCGCTCGACATGTGCTTCTGCGCGCTTTCGCCGGTATCGGCGAGAATGATGACGCGAGTCTTGGCCTTGTTGGCCGCCATTACAATTGCGGCAAAGTCGTTATGGAATCCCGCTGCGACCACTAGCACGGCGGCGCGGAATTTATCCAGCGCCATGAACATCTGTTCCGGAGTCTGCGCTTGGGCCACGATGCGCATCTCATCTTCTACGGCAAGCACTTTTGCAATACCCGCCCGGAAGATCGCCTGGTTATCTGCCAGAATCAGTTTGAGCATGTTATCAGCGCTCCAAGAAAGTCTATGAGTTCCTAACGAACTCGTACGAATCGATTACGCAAGCCACGCCGCGGCCTTCTCCACCTTCACCGGTTTCGTCCGCGCGCACTACTCGCCCTTTGCACTGAATGGTCACGTTTTCCTGGCCGCCCGTCATCTCCGGCGGCAGGGTAATCTCGAATTCCACGGGCGAACCGATTTCCATCGAGGCATCGGCGCGAATGTACACGCCGGCCGCACTCAGATTTCCGGTCGTTCCCTTGGCGTCTCCGCCAGTCTCGCCCTTATGAATCTTGATCGGCAATTCCAGCGGGAATCTTTTCCCGGTCCGTGCTTCTTCCCCCACGGTACCTCCTCCATGTTGGCCAGCTGTTATTTTGTCGTGTGCAAATGAGGCCAACGTCATCAAATCAAGCTCCTGGCGGGCGCAGTGTCCGCTTTTCTGCTCAGGGGCGGTTATATCACGAAAGGCACCCATGTAAAAGCCTGATAACCCGTTAGTTAACGGTATTGACTAGATTCCCCCTGCCACCCCAGCCGCTTCCGTTTATGCAACCACTGCTCGAAATTGCCGCTGTTTCAGCTGCCAGAGAGGCGATGGATCGGCCAGGATTTCCCCCGGAATCGAAACCGGAGACAGCAGGAAATTGGTGAATTCCCTTTCGAAATCGAATCGAGTGACTCGAATGTAGCCCGATGGTGTGATCCAATATGCGGCGTAGTCGAGAGCCTGCAGAACCTGCCGCGTGCGCTCATTCTTGTGCTCGCGATTCCGCGGAAGAATCTCGCACACGATAAAGGGCCGGTCACGGCGGATAATGCCAGCCATACCCTGGATAACGTCTGCCTCGAAATCTTCGACGTCGATCTTGATCAGGTCCACTCGCATCGGATGGCCGGACTCGTAATCGTCGAACCGTATGGCTTGAACCTGCAGAGGCTTGGCGTGCTGCCGGACTTGCCAGCTATTTTGCGAAAGCGTTCCGGTGGACTCCAAATCTTTTCCTTCACTGGGGGGCAAGTAGAAAGTTGCAGATCCAGAACGATTGCTGAGGGCAAGATTCTCGCAAGTTACGCGGTCTTCGAGATGGTTAATGGTCACATTCTTTCGCAGACATTCGTAGATCGGGTTCAGAGGCTCGAAGGCCACGATGCGAAGATTCGGATTCCATAGCGCAGCCAGGATCGAGTAGAGTCCGTAATTCGCGCCGACATCGACAAAAACTTCCGACCGTTCGAAGAAGAAGCTTAGAGTCCGTGAGGTCTCGGGTTCGACCCCGGCCAGCCCTTGCCAATATAGGATCGATGCCAGAGAGATGCCGGCATCCTTCGCGACCCGCATAGTCTTCCCGTTGGGTAACCGAATCGCGGCTCCATTTCGACGAATCTTGGTCTGGATCTGCCGCGTGACGCTCGAGCATAGGGCGTAAACGGGTTTTGCGGCCGAAGACAGAATTTGGCTGAGATAATAGTTCTCGCGCCACCGTTTCAGCGTCTTGATCAGACCTTTTGTCATCCAAGCTCTGACTCCGCATCTTGGTCACACGGTAAGAGAATCCGTGTAGCCGGGCGGCGAGTCGCGAGCTTGATTTTACGCCCGGTCGTTAACTTCGAACTCGGCTTTTTTCGGCTCCCACGGCGGCTTACGTTTAGCGAAGGAAATCCCTATGGATATGCGGCAGGACTTCAAAGATTCTTTCCGGCAGATGGTCTTAGTTCTTTTTGTAATTCTCTCCACGATGACTGGGGCGTGGGCGCAATCCGCGCCGAAGGCGAAGAAAGATTCGCAGCCTGCCAGTACTGATGCCGCTAATTCGCAAACTGCGAATCAAGGATCGGCCAGCACAGTTTCGCCGGACCGGCTTGTCCTGGCTCAACTGAACGGGGCGCTGGAGAGCTTGGCCGCCAAGGTTTCTCCGGCTGTGGTGCAGATTCTCGTTACCGGCTACGGGCCCCTGAAAGAGGAAGACCGCTCGCAGACGGCCTTCATCGTCCGCCAGCACGCCGTCGGCTCAGGAGTGATCGTCGATTCCAAAGGCTACATTATGACGAATGCCCACGTCGTCGAAGGCGCGCAACGCATTCGCGTGGCCTTGCCGCTCCCAGGGGGAGACTCCGGACAGGTGCCAGTTGGGAAGCGCCGCATCCTCGAGGCGAAACTGCTGGGCATGCATAAGGAAACCGATCTTGCTTTACTCAAGGTGGACGAGACTGACCTGCCGACACTCTCCCTCGAGAGCGCGCAGCGGCCGCGTGTGGGGCAGTTTGTCTTTGCCATCGGCAGCCCCGAAGGCCTGCAGAACTCAGTGACCATGGGTGTGCTGAGCGCGCTGGCACGGCAACCGGACCCGACCAAACCTCTTACCTACCTTCAGACCGATGCTCCCATTAATCCGGGCAATAGCGGCGGTCCGCTGGTGGATATGAACGGCGTAGTTGTCGGCATCAATACGTTCATCCTGTCGCAGGGTGGCGGCAGTGAAGGCCTGGGTTTTGCGATTCCGGCGCGGGTGGTCGAATTCGTTTACCACAGCTTGCGCACGCACGGTCACGTTCATCGCGTCGAAATTGGCGCCGTGGCCCAGGAAATTACGCCCGACCTAGCCGAAGGCCTCCAACTTCCGCAGCGTTGGGGCGTGGTCGTCGTTGATGTGAAGCCCGATGGTCCGGCTGCGTCGGCCGGCCTGCAAATTCAGGACATCATTCTCATGGCTGACGATCGTCGAATCGAAACTTTACCGTCGCTTACAGCGGCCCTTTATCTGCACCGTCTCGACCAAGCGGTGAAACTGGAGATTCTGCGCGGCAAAGAAAGGAAGACTCTCTATGTGCCGGCGATCGAAAACCGCGATCACATGGATGAATTGCTGGACGCGATCAATGCGGAGAACAGTTTGATCTCGCGACTCGGCGTTCTGGCGATCGATCTGACCGGCGATCTGAAGTCCCGGCTCGGCCTGAGAATCGATTCCGGAGTGGTGATCGTGGGACGTGCGGTGGATCTCATCACTCCCGACACCGGTCTTCAGGCGGGAGATGTGATTCACCAGCTGAACCTCACTCCGATTGACACCATGGATACCCTGCGGACGGCTGTGAATCAGTTGAAGACGGGAGATGCGGTAGTTCTGCAAGTCGAGCGCTCGGACGGCCTCAGCTACTTGAGCTTCGAGATGGAATAGTCCAGCGAAAGGCGCACGCAGAAAATCCTTGATTCTTCATCTTGGCGAGCGCAAGCTCGGAAGACTTATCCGCTCAATAGGTCTGATACCCGCCAAAGGCCCGGGAGGACGACAATGAGGCAAAACTCTCTTTGGCTCGAAACACTGGGACAGGACTTGCGCCTCGCTATTCGAAGCCTCAGGAAGAGTCCCGGCTTTCTTGCGGTCGCGATTCTCTCGCTGGCATTGGGAATTGGGGCGAACAGCACCATCTTCAGCGTGATCGATACTCTGTTATATCGTCCCCTGCCCTTTGACCACTCCGAACAGCTGACTGCGATCTGGCAGACGCAACTGAGCCAGCCAGAGTCAGGAGGGCAACCGCCTCCGATCGCAGAATTAGGCGACTGGAAGAAGCAGAACCATGTTTTTCAGGACATCGCGCTGACCAGCTTTAACGAAGAAGGGGTCCTGTCGGGCATTGGCGCGCCGGAACGCATTGTAGTGCAGGATGTCACGCCCAACTTTTTTGGTTTGCTGGGAGTCGAGCCCGTCCTGGGCAGGATTTCTTTCGCTTCGGAGATGCATGATCACGATCAGACCGTGGTCATCGGGTACTCGTTCTGGAAAACACATTTCAATAAGGATCCCAACGTCCTCGGGAAGACTTTCCAACTGAGCGGTGTCGTATCGACGGTCGTCGGAGTGATGCCTGAAGGTTTCGCGCCGTTCTATGGCGGCAAGGTCGATATCTGGCAGCCAATCAATCCCGAAAGCCAGCGGTATGTCGATCGCTCAGACCACTGGCTAATGCCGGTCGGTCGTCTCAAGCCTTCGACGACTCTTGCGCAAGCCCAGGCCGAAATGGATGCCATCGCTCGCCGGCTTGAGCAGGAGTATCCGGCAACCAACAAAGGCATCGGGAAGAAACTGATTCCCCTGCACGAGGAACTCTTCGGTTGGGCCAGACAAGCGCTCTACCCGCTTTTCGGAGCGGTTGCTTTCGTTCTACTCATCGCTTGCGCGAACGTTGCAAACCTCTTGCAATCGAGAACGGAAGTGCGGCGGGGCGAATGCGCCGTCCGTTTGTCGCTCGGCGCAACCCGAGGCCGTCTGGCGCAGCAGTCTCTGGTCGAAAGCGCTGTGCTTGGCTTGCTCGGAGGCTTACTCGGGCTGCTCCTCGCTTATTGGGGCATCCGGCTCTTCCTGTGGCTGGCGGGTTCTGAATTTCCAAATGCCGACACGATTAGCGTCGACATGCGAGTGACTTTGTTCACTCTTGGAATTTCATTGCTGACCACAGTCCTGTTTGGACTCGTGCCTGCCTTTCAAGCTTCGCGTTCGGATTTAAATAGCGCTCTTCGTGATGGAGCGCGCGGCACTGCCCCTTCTTCGCGGGGGATCATGCGACGCCTGCTGGCAGTTTCGGAAGTGGCTTTGGCTATGGTTCTGCTGGTTGGGACTGGCCTCATGATCAACACGATGCTAAGGCTCCGCAGAGTGAATCCGGGTTTTGATACGAGCAACTTGCTCACCATGACCATCCAGTTGCCGGAGGGCGACAAATACATGGAGCGAGTGCCCGGCGGAGATATGGAAAAGGCGAAGCCAGCCGTCACTAGTTTTTATGAGCGTCTGCTGGAAAGAGTCTCGGTTCTACCCGGAGTTGAATCCGCGGGCTCGATTACCGGTCTTCCCACCCACTTCTCGGAGGGACCTACGTTCGTGATTTTGGGACATCCGGCGACTTTGCCGGATCAACGGCCGCGAACATCGTATGACCAGGTCAGTCCCAATTTCTTTCACACGCTTAAAATCCCACTCAAGAAGGGACGCTATCTCGATGATCATGATATGAACGCCGCGCCTTGGGCAGTCGTGGTCAACGAAGCATTCGTGCGCCAGTTCTTCCCCAATGAGGATCCTATTGGCAAACAAGTGCGGCTGCGTTTCGATCCCTATCCCACCGAGGAAGATCGGCCCCGGGAGATCGTGGGTGTCGTCGGCGATGTAAAGCATCATGGGCTGGGGAGGGTATCCCCACCGTTTATGTACGCCTCGTACCTGCAGCAGCCCGATGTGTACCCCGGCGGCTCAATCGTGGCTCATCTTTGGCAGGATCTCGCCGTGCGTACGTCGCCGAGCGCTCGTCGAGGAGATTTGACGAAGTCGATCCGGCAGATCGTTGCAGACCTTGATCCGGATCAGCCGATCGCCAATGTGATGTCGATGGATCAGGTGTTTGCTCGGTCGCTGGGTGAGCCCCAGTTCTACATGCAGATCCTAATCGTATTCGCGGTCGTAGCCGTCTTCCTGTCGGCGATTGGTATTTACGGAGTGATGTCGTATTTCGTCAGCCAGCATACGCACGATATCGGTATCCGCATGGCGCTCGGGGCGCACCCCTCCGACATCCTCAACTGGGTAGCCAAGCTCGGAATGAAAATCGTGTTGATCGGAATTGCGGTCGGAATCGCTTTGGCCCTGGGCTTAACCAGGTTGATTTCTGCAGTTCTTTTCGGAGTCTCGTCGGCGGATCCAGTAACCTATCTTGCGGTAGCTTTGGGATTGGGGATCGTGGCATTCCTGGCTTGCTACATCCCGTCGCGTCGCGCCACGAAAGTTGATCCTCTCGTAGCCCTGCGTTACCAGTAAGTTACGCGGAGCCGGTTCCTTCGCCTTCGAACAATCCAATTCTGTGGCTTGGCCGTACTTCGGGTGAGCAAGGATCTCCGCCATGCCCGAAAATACACAACAAACTCTTGAATTCGACGTAGAGAAGTACTTGCGCAATTCCAAGAAAGTCGATGTCAGCGACATCGATTTATCGCAGGCGGTGCGCTATCCCGTCTCCGATGACGAGGTTCGCGCGTTGACGTACATGTGCGATATCGAGTCGCATACGGTCGTCTACTTGCGCGCGATTCTGAACACATGCGCCATCGAAGATCCGCAAACCACAAGCTTTCTGAGTTGCTGGGCGTATGAGGAATTTTTCCACGGCCGGACGATTCGGCAATTTCTGGACGCGATCGGCGCACCCGTGTCGTCGACGCGCATGCTCGAAGTGCAGAAAGCCAGTTCCTTCACCGAGTGGCTGAAAGAGTTGGGATCATCGATTCTGTGCCGTTTCTCGCGCCACTTTCACGGGGCGTATCTGACTTATGGCGCGATTTCGGAACTGTCGACGCTTGAGGGTTACGGGGTGATGGCTCGACGGACGCAGAATCCGATCCTGGCGGAGATCGTACGACGGCTGGCCAAGGATGAGCGGCGCCATTTTTCTTTCTACTACAACAAGGCGCGTCTCGAGCTGCGGGCACGGAACGCGCAACGCCTGACGAACTTCGTCATTCGCCACTTCTGGCTGCCTGTTGGCGGCGGCGTGAAGTCGGACAGTGAAGTGAGCTGGATTCTCTCATTTATTCTCGGCGATCCGGAAGGCGCTGAGATCGCACGCCGCATCGACGCAACGATCTCCAAACTGCCCGGGCTGGAGTGGTTCGACCGCTTGTCGAGCAGCCGGGACGAAGCACTGGAAGCGATCGGCAAGGAAATGGAAACGAGTTGCTCCTGTGGCGGGGCTGCGTTGGTGGAGGAGCGAACCTAGCCTTCGTCCCTAGCGCGTTGCGGCCGCGCCCGCTGCCTTGGGATTCTGGGCGCCCTCGATCGCGGGTCCCAGTTCACCGCCAATCGTTTCAGTAATGCGCAAATCGTCTGCCGTGAAGGCATCAAGACCGGCGCGGTACAGAGCCAGCACCGCGACGATGCCCGTCGCTCCTTCGATGGGCACGGCCAGCGCTGCGCGCAGCGTGCTGTATTTGTCCGGGTCGTTCAGATATCCGGGTTCCACGGAAGGATTTCCGTTCAGGATCGCCTTGTGATTTTGGGCGACCCATCCCGACAATCCTTCTCCCAGCGGAATTCTCAACGACGAGAACAGCCGGAAGTTTTCTCCACTTACAAATTTGGGTACCAACACGTCATCTTTCGGGCAGTACACGGCCATGGAGTCATGGGGCACGAGGCGTTTCAACCGAATCGACAGCAGGCAGAAAATGTCCTCCGCCCGCAAGGAGTGTCCCAGAGCGCGACTCAGTTCGATGATTTCCCGGCTTTCACGTTGCGCCGAGGATGTCATACCGGCAGAATCTGCTGCCTGTTGGGACGTCGTTGACGCGTCCGCAGATTCGGCAAATCCTGCCGCCGGAGCAGAGCCTCTTTCGATTTTGATGTCCGTCGACAGCTTTGGCGGCGCCTGCAACGGCTGCTCGGTCGCCAACCTCTCAAGCTCGATGTAGCGACGCCGAAGAATCGCCACCACTTTCGGATCGAAGCTCTTTCCTGAATCGGCAACCACTTTAGCCATGGCATCATCGAGCGGCAGCGCCTTGCGATATTGCCGGTCCGAAGCGAGCGCATCGAGACAATCGACTGCGGCGAGAATTCGAGCTCCAATCGGGATCGCTTCTCCGGAGAGCCCGTACGGATAGCCGCTGCCATCCCATTTTTCATGATGGGCGCGAACGATCGGAACAACGGGATAGGGGAAATCCACCTGCTCCAGGATCTCCGCCCCGACGATGGGATGGATCTTCATTTTTTCGAACTCTTCTGGAGTCAGCTTTCCCGGCTTCGAAATAATGTGCTCCGGAACCGCAAGTTTTCCGATATCGTGCAGCACAGACGCCGCGCGCAAGGCCTCTGTTTCGTCGTCGCTCAACCCCAGTTCCTTTGCCAGTTCCATGGCATATACGCGCACTCGTTGCAGGTGTTCGCCGGTAGTTTCGTCCTTCGCCTCGATCGCTAGCGCGAGGGCCTCGATCGTCCGCAAGTGCAGATTCGAGACCTTTTCGGCGTGCAATTTTTCTGTCTCCAACTTGCCGAGGTAGAGACGGTAGGAGCGGTACATCAGATAAATCGGCGGTAGCACCAGCAGCGAGGATTGCCATCCGATATAGGCGTTCAGGAAATGAACCAGCCCCGCCATCGCGGCTCCCACCATGTAATAAGGGAACAACCAGAGATGGCTCTCGCCCCAGACCTTTCGAATCGGCTTATCTTCGGTTAGCCCAATGATCGTGGAAGTTGCCAGGGTGTTGCAGCCGAAGTGCGTAATCGCCGCGACTAGAAGAGCCAACGGGCCAGGAGCGTGAAGCACATGCAGCACGACCAACTTGTACGCCCCGTATGCGATCGCGCTCGAGAGCGTTACTTGCGAAAGATTGAAGACAAGCTGGACCGGCTTCACCCGCCGCGCCGGCTTCCAATAAAACTGTGCCAGCGTGCTGGCCAGTCCCAGCGTGAGCGTTTCCGGCAGACTCAGTTCCAGAATTCCCAGCAGGGTGAACAGGAAATTCACCGACAGCGTTCCTTCAATCCCGGGCAAACCGACCTTCAGCGAAGACGCCAGAAGAGCCGCAATCAGGTAGCAAACGAACTTCACAAGATCGCTGGTCTGCCAGTGAGAGAACGCAAGCGCGAACGTGATGCTGCCCGCCAGAGCCATCCCGGCGATGAACATTCGCGCACCAATGGAACGAATCCAAGACATGGAAGTGCTTAAATTTTCAACAATTTGCAGCGCTCTGTCCGCCCAAAACGAAACTGGCTGATTACCTTGGTTTCCTTCAACAGAATCAGCTTGTTATGTGAGGCGAGCGATGCAAGCGAGGGCATGAGGCGATTCTTCCCGGGGACACTTTGTCTCACGCCCTCACAGGTGGGACAAGTTGGCCGTTCAATTTCGCAACACCGTTGTCCAAGTTATTGATAAACAAGGCCTTACTTGTCGTGTTTTGGACTCCCACCTGCACATACAAGAGTCACTCGGGGTGCGTTACGCGCACTGGTTGGGGCGATCGAACGGGGGATTAATGAAAAGGTTCGTAGTTCTGATTTTGCTCGGCACTTTGTCGCTGGCTAGCGCCGCCCAGTCCACCAAGGTGTCTCCAGACTTACAACAGTCGACCGCTGCCAATGTGCGCGTCGTCGTGCAATACAACAACTCCCCTGGGTTGCTGGATCTCCAGCTTCTTTCGACGCTTGGTTCGATTCTGAACGCGCTGCCGCTGGTGAACGCAGTCGTCGCGGAGTTGCCGCTCTCGAACGTCCTTTCGCTGGCGAACCAGTCGAATGTTAAGTATGTCAGTCTGGATCGCCCGCTGGCTCCAACGCTCAGCAATGCTGCACCGGCCGTGAACGCATTTGCGGCGTGGCAGTCAGGCTATACCGGAGCTGGAATCGGCGTTGCTCTGATCGATAGCGGCGTGAGCAGCCATCCCGACTTGAATGGCGGTCTTCTGGGATTGTCGCGGGTAGTGTGGAACCAGAGCTTCGTGCAAGGAAACGCCAGCGCGAGCGATCAGTTCGGACACGGCACACACGTTGCCGGCCTGATTGCGGGCGACGGCGCCAGTTCCACTGGACCGAAGTACTCGCGCACGTTTGAAGGCATCGCACCGCAGGCCAACATCATCAACCTGCGCGTTCTCGACCAGAACGGTTCAGGAACCGACAGCGCTGTAATCCAAGCGATCAACACGGCCATCACGTTGAAGCCGCTGTTCAACATCCGCGTTATTAATTTGTCTCTCGGCCGTGCAATTTACGAAAGCTACACGCTTGACCCCCTCTGTCAGGCGGTGGAAGCCGCATGGAAGAAGGGAATCGTGGTCGTGGTCGCGGCGGGCAACAACGGCCGCTATCAGCCCACCAACGGCTACGGGACTGTCACGTCGCCGGGCAACGATCCCTATGTGCTCACAGTGGGTGCGATGAAGACCATGGGAACGCCGACGCGAGTCGACGACCAGATGGCCAGCTACAGTTCCAAAGGCCCGACTGCGATCGACGCTGTCGCCAAGCCTGACATCGTCGCTCCGGGAAATCTCCTGGTCTCGCTCGCGGTTCCGAATTCCACGCTCTATACTCAGAATCCGGCAAATCAGGTACCCAACAGCTTCTACGTCAATGGTGGCAACAGCGCTCCGTCTTCCAGTTACTTCACCCTGAGCGGCACCAGCATGGCGACCGGCGTGGTTAGCGGCGTTGTGGCGGACTTGTTGCAGAAGAGCCCAAGCCTCACTCCAGATCAGGTGAAAGCCCGCCTGATGAAGACCGCGTGGAAGTCGCTGCCAGCCTACAGCAGCACAACCGACCCGACGAGCGGCATCACCTACACTGATCAGGATGACGTTTTCACTGTAGGTGCAGGTTATGTCGACGTCGAAGCTGCTCTGAACAACACGGATGTGGCAAAGGGGACAGCGATGTCGCCCGTAGCCTCGTTCAACGCCAGCAACGGCTACGTCTACCTGAACGACAGCTCGACAGCGGTTTGGAACACGTCGTCCGCCTGGACAAATTCGGTGGTGTGGGGATCATCCCAGTTCCTAGTGGGCTATCCCTCTGCGATGCAGGGCAACCCGCTCTGGGGCAGCTCCGACGAAGTTTGGGGATCGAATGTGCTCTGGGGCTCGAACGTGTTGTGGGGCAGCAACGTCCTCTGGGGCTCGAACGTCCTATGGGGCAGCAATGTTCTCTGGGGCAGCAACGTAACCGGCGGCGAACAATAAACTCTACTCACCCTGCGAAGAAAAGGCCGCGAGCGATCGCGGCCTTATCCTTTTCAGTGTGCGGGGATTGCCTTTTGTATCGCGGCTTTCAGTTCATCCGCATGGAAGCCGAAAGGCCCAGGCCGGCTCTTGTACGCCACTCGGCCCGCAGAGTCGATCATGTAAAGCCGGTCTGGCCACGCGGTGTATGCGCTCTCGGTCGAGTTGCCGAATTCGTCGAGCACCGCAGGAATATCGATTCCCAGCTTGCGCACGCAGGCCCCTGCGACGAAGCCTCGTTCCTCTTCGCTGCGCGGGCTGGCGAACACAACCTTGTCCTTGATGTTGCTCTGCATCTGCCATACGTCGCTCGGGTGCGCCTCGGTGATGTACACCACGAGGAACGTCACCTGATTCCCGTACTGCTGGTAGAGCTTGTTCAGGGCAGGAACCTCCCGCCGGAACGGAGGTCAGGTATAGCTTCCGAATATCAGCACCACCGGCCGCTGCCCAGTGGTCAGAACGGACAATTGCACGGTCGCGGTTTTGTCGAGTTTCGTCAGCGTGAAGTCGGGTGCGGGGCTGCCCAGCTGCAGGCTGCCGGATCGGGCTCGCATCCAGAGTGTTTCAAACGGAAGGATCAGAAAAGGAATGGGTCCCGGAATCTTGGCCATCACCCGGCCAAATTGCTCTGGCGATTGCCGCATCACATGGTATAGCGCCATGCAGCAAGTGACCCAAAGCGTGGCAAGCACGCAGAGTGTCACGAGAATCACCCTCACAGATGTGGAGTTTGCGTTCATGCGTTTCGAGATCGAGCCCAACGAGAAGCTCGGCGATTATTGGATCGGCAAACGGCTCGGTCAATAGTTGGAATGCAGTACGGAGCTCCGATCAATGGGCAGAATCGTCGTCGATCCAGTACTCGCGCCGCGCTTTCAGCACCAACTGCGGACGGTCCCGCGCCTCCACATGCAAGGCATGCAGACCAGGCGTAAGCGACGAGGGCCGGAAGCTCAGCACATAGTAGTTCGGCAGGTCGTTCGAAACCGCGATCAGGCTTGCTTTCAGATCCTTGGCATTATGGAAGTGGAAGAACTCGCCTCCAGCCAATTGCGCAATGGATTCGGCGGTCTTGCTGCGCAGCGAATTTCGTGCCGTCAGAAATGCCATCGTGGCCAGCCGCACCGGCGGCGCCAGCTGGCTGATGCAGTCGAGCACCTGTTTGCTGTAGTGCCCTTCATACTCGGCGTCGGCACCCTCATGGCTGAAGCATCCGTGCGCAGGTCCTGGAGTTTCGTTGTCGAATTTGGATGCTTCGTGGGAGACGGCCGCGCGCGTGCTCGAAAATGCGAAGCTGTAGATGGCGGTATTGGTGTCGCTCATGAGCCGCAGCGCCTCAGTGAGAGTGGTCTTGCTGCCTTGATCAACGGTTTCACTCAGCAACAAGATCGCGCGGCGGTAACTCGCTGGTTGCGCCCGCAACCGCTCTATGCCGAATGCTACTGCGTCTAGAATGGCTGCCCCGCGGTCGCCTTCGGTCAAATTGGCAAGCTGCCCAGAAGCGTCGGATGTTTTTCGAGAAAATGGCAGCACCAGATGTGGCGTACTGTCGAACGCGATCACGGCGACGCGATGCTCCACGTTTCCGATCAGTGCCTCGATAATGGAATCGAGTCCTCGATAGTCGTCGAGATGGCTCGCGCCCGCGCCTCCGGTCTCGACGACGATTGCCATGGCCAACGGCTGCGAACCGGTTTCCTCATCGACAGTGAAATGCTGGGGTACGCCGTTATCGGTGACGACGAAGTCATCCGCCGTCAGTTCAAAGACTACCTTGCCTGTCTTGGTGGTCACGAGGACGGGAACCACTACCAACGTGGATCGCACCGTCAAGGGAGGCTGCGAAGGGTTGTTCTGTTGCGCGCAAACTGACGCGGCGGGCAACGCCAGCAGAAGTGTAAAGATGCGAACGGACCTCATATTCCTTTGCTTCCTGCCTAGAAAGCGCTGCCGCCTCCGCCCCCGAATCCGCCGCCCGAGAATCCTCCTCCGCCCCCGCCACCAAAACCTGAACCGCCGGAGCTCGCGCGCGGAGCCGAGACGAACACCTGGTGCATGTCCGTCGCCATGCTGTGCATGGAACTGGAAAAGAAGATCGGATTGAAGCCGGCGCCGTAAACGCCGCCGGGCCCAACGTACCACTGCGGCGGGTCTTTAATGATGCCGGTAAACGCCTGTGCCCAGTGATGCTCGACGCCTAATGCCATCGCGAAGGCTAGATATTTCTCAAACGTCGTTGGCGGCATCAACTTGAGCCGCTCCGCGTCCACGCGGTTCATGAACTCCTGGAAGCCGAGGACTTCGATCCGCGTACGGGCTCCTTTTACAGTCTTCGCTGTCATCACGCGCGCAAACAGCCACCAGATCACCACGGAAATCGCGCCGCAGACGATCAGCAGCAGAGGCGAATTGAGAAAATTGGCCCACCCCATGTACTGAAAAATGGCAAACGGAAGGATGATAGCGATCGCTGCCCCAACGCTGTATCCATTCGCCGACTCCGGGTCGAGCAGGTAAATCCCCTTCGTCTTAAGAGCCGCCATGATGTCTTGCCGAATCGCGGGTACGGCTGTGTAGAAGCGATTCTTCAGGCTCGACAAGCGAGTTTCGTCGCCACCCGCGAAAATATTCTCGAGCATGACGCGCTCGTGCGGAGCCAGATCCGCGCCCCACTGGTCGCGCGGCTTCAGCAGATGAAAAATGTAGTCCTTGTGCGTGAAGAGCAGTACCTTCTCCGCAGTTTCTTCGATCTTGATGTATCCGCGCACTGCGAGATCGACGATGGTCGAGGTGATGTCGCGAGGATGAATGCTGTCGTCGAGCAGCGTGCCTGCCTCAGCGGGAGAAATTCCCGGAGGCGGTTCATACATCGGAGCGACCGACATGCCCGCATCTGGATCGCGCCCCTTGTACCACCACAGTAGGAACATCGCCGCGAACACAACAACTGGAAAGAAAACGATCGGATTGCCGCCGACGAACCAGAAGAACTTCGTCAGCGCACTGGGCTCGCTCAAAATTCCCTGTGGGATATAGACATCGATCGTCATCCCACCGCGCATGGGTAACCGATTGTTGGTCTCGAACTGTGCGGTAGCCCCGTCGACGTTCGCCGTTGCATCACGTTGCGTCGAACCGTAGACGCCGGTGAATGCTTGCGCCCGTAAAGATCCGGCAGCAGATTCAGGAAGACGCACCGTCGCTGAAGCGTGATCGATCGGCACGGGCCAGTCGTTGCCGGTCACGTTCCAATAAAATTCGTCGTAATCCTTGAAGAAACGTGTCCCGTTCCTAACGCTGTAGGTGATCTCGACGGTACGAGTGGCGTCGGCTGCGTCGGGAATATAAATCTTCAGATCGCGCGATCGGTTGGTCGTGGAGGACTCGTACTTCAGCTTCGCGCCCGAGCCATCGGTTACGCCCTTAACGTCGAGGAATAGTTCGTAATTCGTGCCGTTCGGCCCGGGATACTCAATCGGAATCGTGCGATGAATCCCGTGCCACTCGCCGACAAAGACTAGCGAAATCCGCTCAACGACTACCGCGCTGCCATCTTTACTGATTTCGATGGCGTCCTGAAAATCGCCGACCCGCCAGGATTTGGCAACGGCGAAGCCCGTGAGGATACTGAGGAGAATGGCGAGGACGCCGATTTTTCGTGCGATCTTCAAATTGCCAAATGACCTAATCGCCAAGTTACGCAATCCTAGAACTTTACCTGCACCGGCTCGCGGTCGGCGTCAGTGGTCTCGAAGAACTGGCGCTGCGCGAAGCCGAACATGCCGGCCAGAAGATTCGTTGGGAACGACTGAATCTTCGTGTTCAGGTCGCGTACCACCGCGTTGTAATAACGCCGCGCGTTCTGAATCGCGTCTTCTGTTCCGCTCAGCTGTCCCTGCAGCTGCGTGAATTGCTCCGAAGCCTTCAGCTCCGGATAGTTTTCTGCAACTGCAAACAAGCTCTTCAACGCTCCGGTCAGCTGATTTTCAGCCGCCGCTTTGTCGGCCGGACCCGTTGCCTGCATCGCCTGCGACCGGAACTTGGCGATGTTCTCAAACGTTCCTTTTTCGTGGGTGGCGTATCCCTTTACCGTCTCCACCAGATTGGGGATCAGATCGTGCCGCCGCTTGAGCTGCACATCGATATCGGACCAGGCCGAGTCGCAGCGCACCCGCAGCTGAACCAGCCCGTTGTACATGCTGATCAGCACAACGGCGATGACAGCTAAAATGACCAAAAAAATGATGCCAGTCATGCCCCTCCTCTCAGTATTCTGAAGATGAACTGCAAATCAATGGGACGTTACCACAGAAGTTCGCCACGGCAAAATGGTGGTGAGTACGACAGTATTGCAGTTTGCGAAAGAGTGGGAGTGTTTTGGAGCGATGCTCGCGATGGCGCGGTTAAGATTGGGAGTCGCGAGGAAAGCGGGAGAATGGCAAAGTTCAGCGGATCGGGTCTACTGCTGTGGCGCGAAGTAACCTTTGCGCGCCCGCACCTGCAGGTCCTTCTTCATTGTTGAGATCTCGATCGAGCGATACCGTCCGTCGGCATCGAAGTCCGCAGGCTTGTAGGAAACGACATACTGGCTGCGGAGCTCGTCTTCAATCGCCGCGTAGGAGTGCGTGATGTCCTTCATCTTGAAGGGGAAGAACGCGCGTCCACCGGTCGCTTCGGCCAGTTGTTCCAGAACCTTATCGCCGCGCATCACGAGTCCACTGTCATCCGTCGAGATCGCGTAGATGATGACTTCGGCGCGCTGTGCCATTTCAATCGCTTGCGCCTTGGAAATCTCGCTCTGGTTATCCTCGCCATCGCTGACGATGATGATCGCCTTGCGCACCGGATGGTCCGAACGGTCCTTCAGGAATTTATCTTTGCAGGCGCGATAGACGGCGTCGTAGAGGGCTGTTCCGCCGCCATCGTGCAGTTTGTGAACCCCGGCCTGGAGAAGCGAAACGTTGTCGGTGAAATCCTGCGCCATCTGCTGGTGGCCGTTGAAGCCCATCACAAAAGCTTTGTCGAAGCCGGTCCGCAGCGTGTGCTGCATGAAGCTGGTGGCCGCTTCCTGCTCGAAATCAAAGCGGCTGTCGACCGACCCGCTCACATCGACCAGCAGTCCAATATGGAGAGGTAAATCGGTTTCGCGGCGGAAGTTGAGAATCGCCTGCGGGGGCTTGTGATCGTCGAGAATATTGAAATCGTTCTGCGTCAGATCCCGCACGAACTTGCCGTGCTTATCGGTGGCGATGAAGAGTACATTGACCTCGTTCACCCGCGCGTGGAGCGTGATGATGGCGTTCTGTGGCTCGTCGGCATCGTCGGTCGAAGTCGTCGCGCTGGCAGCCGTCAGGCTGGGCGCGCCCGACACATAGGCGGATTGGGCCGGCAGCTGGCTGGCTCCCAGCAGGGTTGCCAGAAAAAGCGCCGTTACCCGAAGAATCTGATTCGTGTACTTCATGCCCGCTGAACCCAATTTTTTCACTCTAAACCGCGCTTCCGCACACTCCCAAGCTATAAGATGCACGCCACGTGCCGAAATCAGAGACTTGCAGGAGTGCCGCTCTGAACGACTCTAGGGGCGACTCCGCCTGTGTGCCAAGTTACAAAAGGAGCACGCATTTGGTCATGGCTCAAACTCCACGAATTGAACGACTTGCATCGCCCATCGGTCGGGCTTTTCCGTGGCCCGTTGGCCATCCGGATACAGGGCCTAAATATTGACGCGAAGTTCAACTTTTTTCTCTAGAATCTTTGCCGGAGGCTTTGTGATGAAGAAAGTTATTGTGTGTTTGGGAATCATTCTCATATCGGCCCTGACGGTTCTCGCTGCCGACGATGAGCGCGAGGAAGACCGGGTCAAGGATGCGGGCGTCGTTATCAAGGAGATTCTCAATATTCCCGACGACATTCCTCAGGATTTGCTCGACAAGGCAGAGTGCGTGGTCGTTCTGCCGTCCGTGAAGAAGGGCGCTTTCGGCATTGGAGGCAGCTACGGCCGCGGCGTGATGGTGTGCCGCAGCGGCGAGCACTACAAGGGTAAATGGGGAGCTCCAGCGCTCTACGCGCTCGAGGGCGTCAGCATCGGATTTCAGCTGGGCGGCCAAGCCACCGATTTCGTCCTCCTGGTCATGAACCCCAAAGGAGCGCAATCGTTGCTCTACAGCAAGGTGAAATTAGGCGCAGATGCGTCCGCTGCGGCTGGTCCCAAAGGCCGCACGGCAGAAGGAGCAACCGACATCGTGATGGATGCCGAGATCCTTTCGTATTCGCGCAACAAGGGCTTGTTCGCGGGAGTCTCCCTCGAAGGCTCGACTTTGCGTTCTGATGGCAGCGCCAACGAGAAGCTCTACGGGAAGAAACTGAGCGCGAAAGAAATCATCCGCGAAGGCAAAGTCAGCATTCCACCATGTGCACAGGAACTCGTCTCTCTGCTCGACAAGAAGTCTCCCGTGAACAAGTCGGATCCAAAGTCTCTCGAGTAATTTTCGTCAGCGAAGTTCAGGGGTTCTCTGTGAACCCCTGTGCCCTCTGTGGTGAGATTGTCTTTATCGGTGGGATCCAAATGGCGCGAAAGCAAACCAATCAGGGAGAGGTGATTCGTTGCCGCTGGGCCACCGGCGAGTTGTCGGTCCGTTATCACGATGAAGAGTGGGGCGTTCCAGTCCACGACGATCGGACGCTCTTCGAATTCCTGATTCTCGAAGGCGCGCAGGCGGGACTGAGCTGGAGCACGATTCTCAACAAGCGAGAGAATTACCGCCACGCCTTCGACAGCTTCGAACCGGCACGCGTCGCGCGCTACGACCGCCGCAGAATCCAGAAACTCCTTGGGGATCCGGGGATCGTTCGCAACAAGCTGAAGATCGCTTCTTCGGTGGAGAATGCCAAGGCGTTTCTCCGCGTGCAGGAGGAGTTCGGCAGCTTCGACCGTTATATCTGGCAGTTCGTGGGAGGAAAGCCGCGCATCAATCGCTGGAAGCTCCTCCAACAACTTCCGGCGAAAACGGCCGAGTCCGACGCGATGAGCAAGGATCTCAAGAAGCGTGGGTTCAACTTCGTCGGATCGACCATCTGCTATGCCTTCATGCAGGCAACGGGAATGGTCAACGATCACGCCATGGATTGCTTCCGCTACAAATCGCTGCTCGGGTAGCGGCGGAGGCAGTTGTCCTGAGCCAAGCGACCGAGTCCAGCAATTCGAAAGTTTGTCGGTATTTCGGACAACCCCGGACGAATGCGTCCGGGGCTCCATGATTCAGCGCGGGCTTGCCAGCGCGCTTACCGTGAGATACACAGCTACCAATCCCAACAGAAGGACAGCGCCCTCCACACGCGTGGACCACACGTGCAGAGCGTCGAACTGCACACGCGCGGGATTCGTGAGAGGAACACTCGCGAAGTCGCTGACCGAAGCGCGGAGCGTATCCATGCGCGGGATGATCCAGAACTGCGAGAACAGGGTCAGAGCCAACATCAGGCAGATGAGCACATGGCGCACCGCGAATACGTGAGCGGTTCCGTCGGTCATTCGGCTGTAGAGGAGGGAACCAAGCAGGAACACGATGCCTGAGAAGATGGCGATCCAGTGCAGCTTGCCGAGGGCTCGTCCGACGACGTTGCCGGCGAGATGAGTGTTCGGCAGGACAGAGAAGGCAGTGGGCGCGAGCACGAAGGCGAAGAAGATCAGGCCTCCGATCCAGATGACAAGCGATAGGACCATGACGAAGCGCAGGAATGACATGACGGAGAATTATAGCCCTCGACTTGGGAGGTGCACAGAGTCTCGGCACGGAGGATACCGGAGAAAGAGGGAAAACGAGAGCTGAGTACCGAGTACAGTTACACAGGAACTGGAACGCTCTCGACGATGTCTTTCAGCACCTGATCGGCCTGTTCAGACTTTCTCAGCGTCGAGGCGTAGAGGCCATTGACGACGATGCGGTGGGCGAAAACCGGGACGACCAGCGGTTTGAGGTCCTCAGGGGTGCAGAAGGTACGGCCTTCAAGGAAGGCCATGGCCTGCGCGGCGCGGTATAACGCTTGCGAACCGCGCGGCGAGACGCCTAACGAAAGGAATTCTGATTCGCGCGTGCGGCGAACGATTTCGAGAGCGTAGCTGACCAGAGAGTCGTCCACGCGGATGTTCTTTACGGCTTGCTGCATATCCAGCACGTCCGCTCCAGTGAGTACGGGGCGCACATCGTCGAGATGGGCGACGCCTGCTTCTGAGCGCAGGATCTGGCGTTCGGCTTGCGCATCGGGATATCCCATGCGGACCCGCATCAGGAAGCGATCAAGTTGCGATTCGGGAAGCGGATAGGTTCCGTAATGCTCTACGGGATTTTGCGTCGCGATCACCAGGAACGGCTGCGGCAACTCGTAAGAGTGCGCGTCCACCGTGACCTGCGCTTCGTTCATGGCCTCAAGCAGAGCAGATTGTGTCTTGGGAGTGGTGCGGTTGATTTCGTCGGCGAGTAGAACGTTGGTGAACACCGGTCCGCGCTTGAAATCGAACTGCTGCTCGAGTGCCGAATACACCGATATGCCGAGAACATCGGACGGCAGCATGTCGCTGGTGAACTGCACGCGCTGAAAGGTGCAATCGATCGCACGGGCGAGCGCCTGTCCAAGCGTGGTCTTGCCGACTCCAGGAACGCCTTCGATAAGCAGATGTCCGCGGGCAAAAATGCTGACGAGAGCGAGGCGGACGACATCGTCCTTGCCACGAATCACGCGGCGCAGAGTAGTTTCAAGGTCAGCGGCTTTGCGGGAAACGGCGATAGCGGTCTCGGGCGACATTCTATGGATTCTACTATCGGGCGCGGAGAGGGACGGAGTTACCTACGTCACTGGACTCTGCTATCACCTTTCAGCCGTCAGCCAAGAACGCATCCTTCTTCCCGGGAGCGGGACCTCGCCAGCCTTCGGCTGATCCTTTACTTCCAGTGCTCCTTATTAATGGAACGCCGAGCGAAGGCTTGCTTGCACGAATTGCCTGCCAGCTGAAAGCCGAGAGCTGCCGGCTGGCGATGCTACTGCATAAACTCTGCGGGCCTTCCGGTCAGGCGCTCGATGCGCTTGGCGATCGGCGGATGGGTCGAGAACAAGCCTCCGAAATTGACTCCCAATAAGGGCGCGATGATGAACAGATGCGCGGTCGATGGGCTGGCTTGCATGGGCACACGGCGAGAGTATGCGTCGAGCTTTTGCAGAGCGCTTGCCAGCGCGTACGGATTGCCCGTGAAGTGCGCTCCGGTCGCGTCGGCTTGATATTCGCGCGAACGCGAGACGGCAAGCTGAATCAAGCTCGCAGCGATGGGTGCAACAATCAGCATAAAGAGGGCCGCTAGACCTCCGCCTCCACGATCTTCGCGATCACGACCGCCAAAACCGCCGAAGATCATGGCCCAGCGTCCCATGCTGGCGAGCATGGTGATTGCGCCAGCGATGGTCGCGGCTACGGAACTGATCAGGATGTCGCGGTTATTGACATGTCCAAGCTCGTGCGCGAGCACGCCTTCGAGTTCTTCGTCATTCAGCAGGCCCAGAATTCCGTGAGTCACCGCGACGGAGGCGTGGCTTGGATTGCGACCAGTAGCGAAGGCGTTCGGGGATTCTGACGGGATCACGTAAATCTTCGGCATCGGAATTCCGATTTTCTGCGTCAGGCGCTCGACAGCGGCATACGCGCGCGGCAGTTCTTCGCGAGTGACGGGCTGTGCGCGATACATGGCCAGCGCGATCTTGTCGGAATAGAAATAAGAGACGAAGTTCATGACGGCGGCGAAGGCCAGCGCCAGGAACATTCCGTTTTGACCGCCGAAAGCTCGCCCGATGAACATCAGAAGCAGCGTGAGAGCGGTCAGCAGGAACGCGGTCTTGAAAGTGTTTCCCATAATTTTGGTGCAGCTATTCTATTGGATGTTACGCATGGCGGGCCGATGCAGGTTCCCATTCTTGAGAAAGCCCAGCATTGCAGGCAAGTACCCCGATCGATTGGAATCATCAAGTTACGAAAAGATCTGCGGCTCAATGAGATACGGGCAAAATACTACGAAATAAGGAGTTACACGGTAATTCAGATCCCGGGTTCGGTTGGCTAGGCGGACGTCAAGGACTGGGGTGATATCAGCCCGCGATTTTCGAGCACGACACTGTCACCAAGAACCTCCGATACAATGCTTTCACTTTCGTGGGGGAAGAGGAGCTCTGTGATTACGTCATCTCAGAAACTGGTGTCATTCATTCTGGCTGGTGTCTTGTGCACGGCCGGAACTGGACTTCTCGCTCAATCGGCAGGTGAGGGCAAAGGAACGGTCGACGATTGGCCCTATTACGGACACGACGCGGGTGGCACGAGGTATTCGCCGCTGGCACAGATTAATCGTCAGAACGTCGCGACTTTGAAGGTTGCATGGACGTTTCATGTAGGCGATATCTCCGACGGCAGCGGTCACAAGAAACGCAGCGGCCTTGAAACCACGCCGATCCTTGTGGACGGAACGTTGTACCTGACCAGCGGCTTCAATCGCGTATTCGCGATCGATCCGGAGACGGGGGAACAGCGCTGGGTTTACGACCCGATGATTGAAAGTGCCGGAAACTACGGCGACGGGCTGATCAACCGGGGCGTTGTGGCCTGGCTTGATCCGGCCCGACCTAAAGGCAAGCCCTGCCGTCGCCGGATTTTCGAAACCACGCTCGACGCCAGGTTAATTGCACTCGACGGCATCACGGGCGAGCCATGCCTGGACTTCGGAAACCGCGGACAGATCAGCCTTCGCGATGTAGCGCGCTATATTCCTGCGCAATATCACATGACCTCTCCTCCGGCTGTGATCGACGACGTGGTAGTCGTGGGCTCGGCGATTGACGACAATTCGCGTGTCGACATGCCGAGCGGAGTGGTTCGAGGCTTCGACGCGCGGACGGGCGCGCTGCGCTGGAAGTGGGAGCCGCTGCCGCCGAACGATCCCGAATCAACGCCATCCGCGAAAGGAAAGACGTGGCGGACCGGCGGAGGCAATGCGTGGTCGGTGATGGCAGTCGATCCGGATCGTGATCTCGTGTTTGTCCCCACCGGCAGCGCCAGTCCGGATTATTACGGCGGCCTGCGTCCGGGCGACAACAAGTGGGCAGATTCCGTGGTCGCGCTGCGCGGGAAGACCGGAGAATTCGTCTGGGGATTCCAATTGGTGCACCACGATCTTTGGGACTACGACTCCGCCTCGCCGCCGCTGCTGACCAGTGTCCAGCACGACGGAAAGACTGTGCCGGTTGTGATTCAGGGAAATAAGACCGGCTTCCTCTATGTCCTCAACCGCGACACGGGCGTGCCGGTATTTCCGGTGGAGGAGCGGTCAGTACCGCAGACGGATATCCCCGGAGAAGTGACTTCGCCCACCCAGCCGTTTCCTGTCGCGCCGCCGGCTTTGGTTCCACAGAAGCTGTCGGCCGATGAGGCTTGGGGCATCACCGGAGAGGATCGCGAAGTTTGCCGGGAGCTTCTGAAGAGTCTCCGGAACGACGGCTTGTTCACGCCGCCGAGTTTGCAAGGCACGTTGTCCGTGCCCGGAAATGTCGGCGGGATGAATTGGAGCGGCTACGCATTCGATTCGCAGCATAGTTTGCTAGTCGTGAACACGAATAACTTGCCCGCCCGGATGGGTTTGATTCCGGCGGATAAATATTGGGACGCCGCCGATAACAACACAAAAGATGCTGACTATACCGAGCAAGCCGGTGGGCCGTACGGGTTGTTTCGCACCTTTATTTTTGCCAAGGCACATCATCTGCCCTGCGCGCCGCCGCCTTGGGGAACATTGTCGGCCGTGGATATGACGACAGGTACGATCCGCTGGCAGGTTCCGCTGGGATCTCTGGCTCCCGACAAACCCGTGGTTCCGCTCGGGGCGCCAAGCCTCGGTGGCCCGATCGTCACAGCCGGCGGATTGGTTTTTATCGCCGGAACGATGATTGATCCGGCGCTGCGTGCCTTCGACGTGGAGACCGGAAAGGAAATCTGGAAGACTCAACTGCCGACCAGCGGTGGCGCCACGCCAATGACTTATCAGACGAAGAAAAATGGCAAACAGTTTCTAGTGATTGCCGCGGGAGGACACCGCGGCGTTACTGAAGAGCCGCAGAACGATTCGATCGTGGCGTTTACTCTCCCCTAGCGGATGATCGTAAAGGTGGGAGCGACAGGCCTCACCCGGCGGCGAACCCTGACTCGCTATCAGGCTTTTTGAGACTCGCGTTTCAAAGCGCGCGCCAAGGTTTGGTCCAGTGCAGCTTTCGTCTTCTCGTATTCCTGCTGCGAGATACGGCCTTGCTTGTGCTCGACTTCCAGGTCGAAGAGTTCGTCTTTTAGTCCTTCGAGCAACATCGAAGTACGAGATGCTGGTTGGCGATCCTCTGCGCGAGCAGCCTCACCGACAGGCGCAGGGGTTGCGCGAACGGTTCGCATGGCGGGAGCGGCCGGGACGGGGAAGTCGTCATCTTCCATCGCGGAGAGTCCCGTTGCCGATGCACGGGCGGCGCGGTTGGCGGCCTGCTGGCGTGACGCGACGAAGATTCCTCCGATGATGAGGACTGCGGCGAATCCGGCAAGAATCCACCAACGATATTTTTGGAGCGGATCGGGGGCATCAATCGGCGGGCCCAAGCCTCCGCCGGGACGATTGTCACTTTGCGCGGATGGACCTTGAGATTGGCCGTTCTCATCTGCGGGAGCAGCGAGCGAGCCTTCGCCCGCGAGCTTAAATGCCAGCGGTTGACCGAGCTTGGTGTCAGACGCGACTTCCACATTCGCATCGGGCTGCCCGGGATAGGGCGCCACTTGGAAATTTGCGCCCGGCGCGCCAGCAAACTGCATCACCTTCGGCGCGATCGCGACGAAATGCTCAAGAGGATAGACGCTCTTGGGATCAATGTTGATGCTTCCGGTATAGGGAAGCGAGTAGACCACGCTGAAGCGCGTTTCTCCCGGGCGAAGCGGGAATAAGAACGCATACTTATTCTTGGCGTTTTCTCCCTCGGGAACTGGAGCGGAGATTACTGGCTGTCCACCGGCGGTCATCGCTTGGCCGTCGGTCACTTTGGCTCCATCGGGCACGTAGAACTCGAGGTTGCGTTCGTTCATCTGCGTGCGCGGCGGTTTGGAATTGTTCTGCACTGCGAAGGTGCGCTCGACCTGCATCTGTCCCTGGCCAGCCTGGAAGCGCATGATGTCGGCGACGACTTGAATACCTTCGACTTTCTTGCCGACGTCGTAGACTTCGACTTCCACAGATGTAGTTCCCGGAGGGGCCATGCGGTGGTATGTGACTTCCTGATGGATCACGCGGACGAGGTGCGGTCCATCTGCGTCGAGTTTGAAGGAGAAGTTGCCTTTGGCGTCGGCCTTGGTGCGGCCGGCTTCTTCCATGCCCTGACCGAGCGTGATGAGAATGACTTCGTCTCCTGCGCCGGGTTTGCCCGTGGTGGCGTTTTTCACCGTGCCGGTGAGGGTCTGGGCGGAGGCGAATGATGCGACTAAGAGGAGTGAAGCTATGATGGCGCACGTTTCGCGCATTCGGGTCCGTTGAGAAAACTCCCTGCGGAGCCGGATGAAGCTGCGAAACGGCATAGGATCCTTCGCGGCGCTCAGGATGACAGAAGGTATGGACGGGTTCATGATCTCGCTTTTCTTGGAGCGGAGGCGGCCGCGGCTTCGAGGCGGGCGATTTCGGCCAGGAGTGCGGCGGCTTCGTCCTGCAGGGAGGCCTTCATCGATTGATAGTCGACGTCGGGAATTTTGCCCGCTTTGTACTCGAAGTTGAGGTCACGCAGATTTTCGTAGACGGCGTCTTTTCGCTCGCGCAGGTACGAAGCACGAGTCTTCTCAGGCCCAAGGTAGAGCTTCCCGGGCAGATAGAAGACGTAGAGCAGCGAAGCGACGGTGACGAGAATACAGCAAGCCCATTCAAAGCTCATAAATCGGTCTCCTGCCGTGCCTGATCGCGGAACTGTTCGAGCTCCGCACCGCGAACGGGGCGGATGCCGTCGGCGAGTGCCGGTGCGGGCCGGTTCTTCCACGCGCGAATTACGAGAATCACGATGCCGAATCCAGCGAACAGCGCGACGAAGGGCATGATCCACGCGGTCCGGTCAAAGCCGGTGCCCGTCGGAGCCGCGAGGACAGTCGGGCCGTATTTTTGCACGAACGATTGCTCGACGAGGCTGTCGCTGTCGCCGCGGCTCACGGCGGCCATGAGTTCGTTGCGCATGCCGTCGGAATCAGGGCATCCCACGTGATTGCACTCGAGTAGGATCTGGCCGCAGCTGCAGATGCACATGAGTTGATGGCCGAGCTCCCCGAAGCGCGTGGCCGGATCGCCGGCGCCGGTGAAGGCGAAGACGGCGAGCGAGAGGATGGCGAAATGGAGAGCGCGGCGAAGCATCGAGTTGGGGTTGAATTTCATCACACGCGATTTTCAGCGGCCAAAGCCGCGTTCTTCTTTCGACTTCTGACGGCACGGCTAAAGCCGTGCCCCGATACGAATCTATCGTGCCTGCTGCGAATCTGCTGCGCCTGATACGAACCTGCCGCGCCCTTACCGATCGTGTCTCGCTCCAAAGCCGAGCTGCGCTCGGCGGACAGCCGGTGGCGGCTGTCCCACATTCAAATCCAAGTGCGACATTCAAATCTCGCTAGTCAGCACCCGTTGCCACCGGGGCTGCCTGCTCCACCAATCTCGCCGGGACGGGCACACGGACTGGGACTGGGGCATTCGGGATCAGCGCCAGCACCGTGCCGCCGAGGATGATCCACACACCCAGCCAGATCCACATCACCAACGGATTCAGGTGCGCCTTGATGATCGGCTGTCCCTTTTCGTTCTGGCCTTCATAGACCAGGTAAAGATCCTCTCTCAACGTTGAGCGAATGCTCGGCTTGGTGGAAGCCTGCCGGCTGGCCTTATAGAACAGGCGCTCGGGCGTGAGCGTGTCGACTTTTGTGCCGTTCTGGTAGACGTCCATGATGGCCCACTCGCTGGCATAGTTCGGACCGTCGTCTTGGGTGTAAGAGCGGCAGACGAGCTCGTAGCTTCCGATATTCATCTTGTCGCCGTAGGCGAGGCCGTTGCCCGCTTCCTGATCGAGATTGAATGCCGAGCCCGCGAATCCGATGATGACCACGACTACGCCGAAGTGAACGATGTACCCGCCGTAACGGCGCGTGTTGCGATGCGTGAGTTGGACCATCGACGCGAACATCCCCTGGCCCGTGTGTCCGGCAATCACTTTTCCGCCGCGGTAGTACTCGCTGGCGATCGTGAGCGTGACCAACACCGAGAGTCCGATCGCCATCAGGGAATAGAAATAAGAGATGTCCTGCCAGGGCCGCATGCCGAAGGGCGATCCCCAGGACGGAGGCGTGATCATCAGGAACCCCATCACGGCGATGGCGCCGATCGTTGGCCACAGGAAGTTCCGCTTCAGGCTTTCGAAAGAAGTCTTGCGCCACGCCAGCAGAGGGCCGACAGCGGTCAGGATCAAGAGCAGCAGCGCAACCGGGATCGCGACACGGTTGTAAAACGGCGCGCCAACGGTGACTTTGTTGCCTTGCACGAGCTCGGAAATTTTCGGGAACCACGTGCCCCAGAGCACGGTGAAGCAGAGCAGCACAAAAAGAAGGTTGTTGAACAGGAAGCTCGACTCACGCGAGATCAGCGACTCGAGTTTGTGTTCGCTGCGCAGGTGCTGTTTGTTCTTTACGAAGAAGAAGACAAAAACCGCGAAGCTGATGGCGAGGAACCACGCGAACCAGTTTCCAATCGACGATTGTGCGAAGGCGTGGACCGAACTGATGATGCCGCTGCGCGTGAGGAACGTGCCAAGAATTGCCAGCCAGAAGGTGGCGAAGACCAGCCACATATTCCAGACCTTTAGCATGCCGCGCTTCTCCTGCATCATGACGGAGTGCAGGAAAGCGGTGCCGACCAGCCAGGGCATCAGCGAGGCGTTCTCGACGGGGTCCCATCCCCAGTAGCCTCCCCAGCCGAGCACGGAGTAGGCCCAGTGGGCGCCGAGGAAAATTCCGCAGGTAAGAAATCCCCAGGTGACCATGGTCCAGCGGCGGGTGATGTGAATCCATTTCTCGCCGGGATATTTCATGATCAGAGCGCCGAGAGCGAAGGCGAAAGGCACGGTGAATCCAACGTAGCCGAGGTAGAGCATCGGTGGATGGATCACCATCTCGGGATATTGCAAGAGAGGATTCAATCCGCTGCCGTCGGCGCGCATGGGGCCCTCGAGCAGGCCGAACGGCTGAGCCGCGAAATTCACCAGCGAGAGAAAGAATATCTGGACGCCAGCAAGAACGACCGAAGCGTAGGCGAAGAGTCGAGGGTCGGTTTTGTAGCGCAGACGCAGAACGAAGCCGTATCCGGAGAGCAGGAGCGACCAGAACAGCAGAGAACCTTCCTGACCGGACCAAAGGGTGGCGAATTTATAAGGGGCCGGGAGGTCGCGGTTGCTGTGATGAAAGATGTAGGCGATCGTGAAATCGTCGCGGAAGGCGGAGACCACCAAGGCGATAGCAGCGAGCAGGACTGCTCCAAAGGCTGCCACTCCGGCGCGGCGAGCGGTTTCGCCCACCCATTCCCAGTCCGAGTCGTCCTGAAACAAAAGCGCCAGAAGCCCGCCGCCGAAGGAATAAGCACTTAGCGCGAGGGCGAGCAGCAAGGCAAAACTACCGATTTGCGCCATGTGGAACCCCAACGTATTTTTTCAGAAAGTACAGATACAAGCAAACTTAAAGGGAGTAAGGCCGGAGATTGCGGGAAAGAGCGGCAAATGCCACAAAGTTCAACAGGAGACACGAGAAAGGCTTATGCGCGTAAACGTTTCCGCCTGCGGGCGGCGGCCGGGTCGCGGCCGCCAGACGGTACTCGGAGCGCCCTAAGCGCTCTGCTGGTGATAACGCTGGCGAATCTCGTGCTCGGCAGTCAGCCAGTCTTCGGTCTCGTGCCCAGGTTCAAATCCGCGGCGCTCGGAGAGCAGATAGGCGAGGCGGCGAATTTCTTCGTCCACATTAATGGGGACGAGGTTCTTGCGGGCCTCACTGCGAACGATCGACGGCTTTCTCGATGCTTTCTGGGGTTCCGGTTTCGGTTCCGATGCGCGGGCTTCGACCGCGGGAAGCGCAGTAGAGACCGCTTCGACGGGTGTTACAGTTGCATCGCCATTCAGTTTCTTGGGGAATTTCGATTTCGCCATAGTGGGGTACTCCTTGCAAACTCCTAAGTTTAGGAATGATTGGATTTGTTGATGAAGGAACAACATACACGTCGCCCCCGTGAACTTCCGGTTAACGATCCATGTAGATCAGCGGATAGTTCAACTATAGTCCCATTTGGCCTGTGGAAGCGCACGAGATTGCACAAAAAAAACAAATCTGAAGGCGCGGGAATCCGGAGATGAAACAGTGGTCGATTTCAAAATCGCTCGCCACAGAAGGAACCGGGGCGTACAGAAGAAGTCGCTTGGTTCACTGAGAGGTTTTCAACTGTTCGCAGCGGAAGACAGAGGCGGGCGCGATTCGGAGGAATCGAAAAATCGTTTGTTATAATTTAGGTCGTCTCGGGGGCGCTATCGTCTAGGGGTTAGGACGGAAGATTCTCAATCTTCAAACCCGGGTTCGATTCCCGGTAGCGCTACCAACCT
>CAVOWU010000001.1:0-454339 GCA_963700225.1 uncultured Acidobacteriota bacterium | reverse complement strand
AAACAGTCCCTCCCGCGGAGAAGCGTCGCTGGTTGGCTGACGAATCGAGCGGTGTTGCCCGGAAACCGCGATAATCTCCTGTCGAAGGTAGAGCGGAGAAAACCTCTTCTAGATTACAACGTTCCTTTCTTCGCGCTTTTTCTCCAGCAGCCGAACCGAGGTCCGTCTTTCCGAATCTGATTTGGCGAACGGTTGGCGATGGCCTCAGAAGGATATGAGAATCCACCTCTATTTTCCGTTAATGCCAACCTCAAAGCTGCATGGTGAATTCGGATCCC
Source organism: uncultured Acidobacteriota bacterium (assembly GCA_963700225.1). Taxonomy (GTDB): domain Bacteria; phylum Acidobacteriota; class Terriglobia; order Terriglobales; family Acidobacteriaceae; genus Sulfotelmatobacter. The sequence continues at coordinate 454,061 of CAVOWU010000001.1, read as the reverse complement.
GTCCGTCCTTGGGCAGTCCCGGGAAGTAGAGGGCAATCGAATCCTCGACGCTGTTGACCAGGCCCTTCTGGATGGCAATCTGCGACCATCGCCGGGACAAATTTAGTCTAAGGTTTGCGATCGATCAAATGCGGAGATACTAGAAGCAGTTTCGAACCTCGTCCATGCCAAACTAGCACAATGATCTCTTAGCGCCGATGGCATCACATATTCAATCTCGGATCTTGTTCGACAAGATCTTTCTTCCGAACCCGAGAGTCGCGAAAGAGACCCTCGTCCCGATGTTGAAGATCACCTAGTGTGTTCTGATCGTGATGAAAGGTCTCCACTCCACCTGATTCTTCAAGCGTTGACCAGAAATGTGTTCTGCGCGTTCCGATCAATCGTGACGAGTCATGCACATGGAACTATCAAGTTCTTATCACGCACCTCGCGCACTCCGACTACCGGCTGCCGACTCTCGCTTCGACGGTTTCGTGCTGCGGACAGCTTCCGATCTCTATGTGGTTCGGTGCGCGCAGCACCCGTGTGCAACTCACAAACTTCCTTGGTCGCTGCGCCGCACGTCGGACAAGCCGCGGATAGTATTTGCTTCAGTGTGAGCTCTTTGGTCTTCACCGTTGCATGATGCTACGTTTCAGAACCGCAACAATGCTCAGTTTTGCTCATTCTCGACAGGATGACCAAAGAAATTAGGCCGCCTCACGCTTGGCAACCTGTGAGCATAATTGACCAGCGGAGAGTCACGTCATCGATCATAATTTCAGGGAGTGTAGCTGCGAGGAAACTCCGATGAAGCTTCCAACGAAATCCGCAAAGAAGGAGGACGACTTCGATCCAAAGAAGTTTCTTGGCACTATTGGTGAGGGCAGAAGAGTTGTTGCGTTCGGCAAGAAACAATCCATCTTTGCTCAGGGGGACGCGGCCGATGCCATCTTTTACATCCAGAAAGGCAAGGTTCGGCTCACGGTTGTTTCAAAAATCGGCAAGGAAGCCACCCTGGGCATTTTGAATGAGAGGCAGTTCTTCGGAGAAGGCAGCCTCGCTGGACAGTCTTTACGCATGGGGTCCGCAACTGCCATGACGGATTGTGAGCTTCTCCGAATCGATAAGAAGGCAATGATGCTTGCACTGCATCGGGAACACAAGCTTTCGGATTTGTTCGTCGCCTATCTGCTGGCAAGAAACGTCCGATACGAAGAAGACCTAGTGGACCAACTGTTCAACTCCAGCGAAAAGAGACTGGCCCGTCTCCTTCTGCTGCTGGCCCACTTCGGCAAAGAAGGGGTTCCCGAGACGGTGATCCCCAAGATCAGTCAGGACACCTTGTCCGAGATGATCGGTACGACGCGGTCGCGCGTTAGTTTCTTCATGAATCGATTCAGGGAGCTAGGCTTCGTCGATTACGGAAAAGACGGGCTGCAGGTTCATAGTTCACTTCTGAACGTCGTGCTGCATGACTAGTTTTGCCGTAGCGAGCCGACGAGAACAACCCTTCCAGACGGAGATGAACGGATCAAGCATTGGCAGGATCTAGCCCTGAGTGGGGTCCCATCTTGGTCGCGACCAGAACCTCCAAGAGGGTTGCCGTATTTCTAACGCTCCCCGAGATCGCGATGAGTGCTTCTGAGACGACAGGATGGTTCTCCGCGAGCAAGTCAAGACGGTCACTTACGTTGTAGAGTTGCTGAACCTCGTGCAGGATTGCAGTCGATCGCATCGGTCACGGCTTTCCCGAGCCTAAGGAGAAAAATCTTCAGATGGGCTGACTTAGCTCAGGGAACCTGAAAGAGGAGAAGGTGGTAACCACCTCAAAGGGATCATACCACCTTAAGACTCTCAGAAGTATTGCCTCCGGGCTTCCAGAATTGAGCTGCCCGGGCGCACACCTTGCACTCAATCTCCTTAACGCTCAATCGCAAGCCGGTCAATTCTGACCAGTTTTCTGCGCTCATCAGTTCGATACTAGCGGCTGAGACCAGTTCTCGACAAGGCCAGAGATTCCTGAAGAAGTTTAGTTCTTGTGGAGATTTCGATGAACTTGAATCTGATAGATCCAAGGCTTATTGCTCGTGCTGCCGGTGTGCTCCTGATCGTTGCCATTGTTGTCTGGCTGTACGCGCGAAAACGCAGAAGCGCCACCGCCAACTTGCGGAAGAAGTTTGGGCCTGAGTACGACCGTGCGGTGTTGGCGCATGGATCAAGGGCAGAGGCGACATTGGTGGATCGTGAGAAACGGATCGAAGCACTCACCATTCGCGATCTGGATTTGATGGAGCACGCGCGCTATTCGAAACAGTGGCAAGCTGTGCAGTCCCGTTTCGTCGACTCTCCGAAGGGAGCAGTTGCGGAGGCCGACGATCTCATTTCCTCGGTGATGAAAGCTCGCGGCTATCCTGGATCCGATTTCGATCAACGTGCGGTCGACATTTCGGTCGATCATCCCCGCGTGGTCGAGAACTACCGGTCAGCGCACACGATCGCGCAGCGTGTCGGCAAAGACGCCGCGACCACCGACGATCTCCGAACAGCAATGATTCACTACCGTTCTCTATTTGAAGAATTAGTTCAGGTGCCAGTAGCAGTCGAGAGAAAAGAAGTCGCGTAGCGACCAAAGAAAAGAGGGAACAAATGATGAAACCAAGTACGCAGGACCAGGCCGAGGGCAAGATTCACGAAGTAAAGGGGAAGATCAAAGAAGTGGTTGGGAAGACGACGAACGATCCCGATCTAGAAGAGTCCGGGAAAGCGGAGAAGGCCGCTGGCAAAGTTCAGACAGTGGTGGGACGCATCGAGAAAGCGGTTGGCCAATAAACACATCGGCGGCAACTTGCGAAACCGACCAGTCACCAACTGCAACTGAAAAAGCGCTAGTCAACCTCATGAGTTTGAGCCCAATAAATTAGGAGGACAACAATGACAACAAGTGAAAAGAACAAGTGTGCCCACCTTCCGTGCAAGTGCATCGCCGAGCCTGGCGACAAATACTGCGGTCAAGCCTGTAAGGAAGCGGGATCCAAAGAAGTTGAGATCGCGTGCCAGTGCGACCATGGAGCATGTCCACTGACTGTATGAGAACTGGGGGAGTTGGGACTGCGGGGAGGAAATCCTCAGAGAGGATCTCGACATGGACATCCGCCTTATCATGCTCTCATTCGTGCTCGTGGCGATCCTGCCGCCGCCGGCAAAGGCGCAAGCATTGGCCGACCCGAGTGACCCCTCAAGCGTCGTTGCAGTCACAACACCGGCGCCCCCCGACTTCACATATATCCGCCCTACGACGAAAACGAAGCTTCACAGCTACGTCTTCGAAGCGTTTGGACCCTATCCGATTGTCGGTGCGGCACTCGCCGCCGGCGTCGGCCAGGCGGACAATGCACCACCAGATTGGAAGCAAGGCGCTGCAGGCTACAGCAAGAGATTTGGGTCTGACTTCGGTATTGCTGCGGTCACTACGACCACCCGCTATGCTCTCGCTCGAGCCTTTCGGGAAGACACCTTGTATTACCGCTGTGAGTGCAAGGGCCTGTTTCCGCGGCTGACCCATGCTGCGATTTCGACCTTCAGCGGACGTCGTGGTGACGATGGCCATCGCGTGTTTTCTTTAGCTGCTCTCATTGCGCCGTATGCCGGGACAATGACTGCAGTCTACGGATGGTATCCCGGTCGCTACGGCGCCAAAGATGGCTTCCGCATGGGCAATTACAGCCTGCTGGCGTACGCAGCCGGAAACGTCGCTTTCGAATTCCTGCATCGAGGGCCACACGCAATGCTTTTGCGCATGCACCTCAACAACGGCCGCGGGGCGCCAGATCCGGGTTCAAACCAGTGATCGAAGAGAATTCAAGAGCGCTTGGCATTCTCCCTTCGGTTCCGAAGCCTCGAGTATTGCCCATGTTGCCCGCCGGAAATTCCCCCACGGGATTGATCGGCCAGTTTTTCGAGTGGTTCGGTGATCTCGGGATATTTTTCTGGCGAGTTGTGCGAGCCGGTGTGACACCGCCGTTTGAATTCCGCGAACTGTTTCGGCAACTCGACGAGATCGGATCGAAGTCCCTTCCGCTAGTCGCTTTGGCCGGTGCCGCAACCGGCGTCGTGCTTTCTCTGGAAGCCCGTTACAGCCTGACTCGATTCGGAGCGAAATCTCTGCTCCCTGCGGCAATCGTGTTTTCTGTCATCCACGAGACCGGGCCAATCATCACCGGTCTGGTCGTGAGTGGCCGAGTAGGGGCAGGCATTGGCGCCGAACTCGCATCGATGAAGGTGACTGAACAGATCGATGCGATCGAGGCGTCTGCCGTAAATCCTTATCGCCTTCTGGCAGCAACGCGCATTCTCGCGTGCGTCCTGATGCTCCCTTTACTGACTCTCGCTGGTGATGCCTGCGGCTTGGTCATGGGCTGGGTTACCCAGGCATTGGTAGAGCCGCTTTCGCTGCATCAGTTCATCAATAGCGGCTTTAAAGGCGCAAGCTTCAACGATTTCCTGCCACCGACGTTCAAGACTGCCGTATTCGGTTTGATCATCGGGCTCATCGCTTGTTTTCAAGGAATGCGGACACGCGGGGGCGCTGCGGGCGTGGGCCGTGCGGCTACGAGTTCGGTGGTGTTGTCGTCCTTGTTCGTGATTCTGGCCGACGTTCTTTTGGTGAAGCTCATCATCATATTTTTCCCATAATTGATCAGAAGCCGGCGCGCAAATATGCATACGATCGATCAAATAACGGAGAGGTCCGACAAAGCATTGGGACGCGGTGATGCGCCCGTTGTAGTTGTCGAAGACTTGTACAAGTCCTTCGGCACTCAAAGAGTTCTGAACGGAATCAGCCTGGCGGTAAAGCGCGGCGAGACCTTGGCGGTACTAGGGCGTAGCGGCACTGGCAAGAGCGTATTGCTAAGGCTCGTTATCGGATTGGAGAAACCTGACTCGGGATCGATCCGCATCCATGGGCAGGACATCTCTGGCCTTGCTCTCGACCAGCTCGGCGAGATCAGGAAGAAGATGGGTTTTCTGTTTCAGCATGCGGCGCTCTACGATTCGCTGACCGTCGAACAAAACGTAGCTTTTCCGCTCCAGCACCACCGAAAAGGCATGTCCAAGTCGGAAAATCAGGACCGAGTTAATGCCTTGTTGGTGGAAGTGGGCATGCAAGACGCCATTGCCAAGATGCCTTCAGATATTTCCGGTGGCATGCAGAAACGAGTAGGACTGGCACGGGCATTGGCTTTGGAGCCAGACATTCTGCTGCTCGACGAGCCGACAGCCGGTCTTGATCCCATCAGTTCTGGCGAGATCGATGATCTGGTTCTCAAACTCCAGGAAGAACATCACATGGCATCGATCGTTGTGACTCACGATCTGCACAGCGCGAAAACCATTGCGGACCGGCTGGCCCTGCTGAATGAGGGCAATGTGGTGATCGAAGGAAGCTTTGAAGAGCTTCAGAAGAGTGACATCGCTTTTGTCAGGGAATTTCTAAAGCATTCTTAGGAGGACATATGTCGAGAGCGGCGCGGTTGGGAGCTTTCATCGTTGGGACACTGACAATTCTAGTCGCCGGGGTTTTCATCATCGGAGGCAAACAGTATCTTTTTAGTTCCACTTACCAGCTGAAAGCTCAATTCGACAACGTGGCGGGTCTCGATGCCGGAGGCGACGTGCGCGTGGGCGGCGTTCACAGCGGAACTGTGCACGACATCGTATTGCCGCACAAGCCTGGCGAAAAAATCATGGTGATTATGGATCTCGGCAAATCGACCCACGAGATCATCAAGCAAGACTCCGTGGTCACCATAGAGACGGAAGGTTTGTTGGGCAATCAGTTTCTAGCGATCTCTTTTGGATCGGCTAAATCAGGCGAAGTACGGGATGGCGATACCATCGCGAGCCAGCCGCCGCTGGAAATGGCCGACTTGCTTGAAAAGACGAGCGACATCCTGGATAGCAGCCAGATCGCGATACTGAACGTCACGCGAGCGACGGCGAGTTTAGAGTCGATCAGCGCCAAGATTGACGGAGGACAAGGCACCGCAGGAGCGCTAGTCAACGACAAACAGCTCTATAGCAACCTGGAACAGACGACGGGCGCTATGCGTGACACGATGGTCCAGGCGGAGGCCGGGGTCACCGATTTCCAGGAGAATATGGAAGCGATGAAGCACAATTTCTTCCTGCGCGGGTATTTCAAGAGCCGTGGCTACGAAGACTCCGCGGAATTGGCAAAGAATGAGATTCAACGGCTGCCTCAAAGCGCTCCGATCAAGGAGTTCACTTATTCCTCAAAGCAGCTTTTCGAAAAGCAGGATTCAGCGAAGCTCAAGAACCAGAAGTCTCTGAACGCGGGAGGCGAGTTCCTCGCCAATAATCAGTTCGCATTCGCTGTCGTGGTGGTATCGGCTGGCATGGAAGGCGACACGCAAAAGGACCTGGTGCTAACCCAGGCTCGCGCTATGGTCGTGCGGGAGTATCTCGTCGAAAAGTTTGGATTTGACGACACTCAACTCAGAACGCTGGGAATGGGAAAGCAGGAGGTTGCGAAACCGGACGCAGGCTGGGGTACGGTGCAGATTGTCATTTACCCAGCCGGAACCGAGATTCCGTCAAACAAGACACCGGAGTCGGTTGTTCCACCGGCAACCACCGCGATTCAGTCAATCCAGGCCCCGTCGGCCACAACGGCGCAACCGCAATAGAGGTCGAAGCAGTCTTAGCCGACGCACGCCGCTGTTCCGATATTCCTCAGGAATATCGTGTGCGGGCACCTCTTGTGTCGTAACCATTGTCAGAACGCGTAACGAAGGGACTCGGTCAGCGAGTTCGCGTGAAAATAGCGTGGTGCTGTCGGGCCGACGAACGAACCTTCCCCGTACTGGTAATAGTTCCAGCCCATGTTGTAGGTCATTCTATGGCCAATATCCACGCTCAGATTAGCCACGGGTTGCTGGTACTTGTACTGTAATGGGCCGAGAGGTTGCAGAATGTTGAACTGCGGAACGTTGCCGTCAACGCCGGTGATGCTGTAGCCGACGTTGGCCAGCACTCGCTTCGCTGGCTTAAACCTGACAGTGGCCATTCCGAAATTGGTGTGGTTGGTGTAGTACGAGTTGGCCACCAAATTATTGGATGTATCGTTGCCGGCGCAACCGCTGTTATTTGCACTGGCCACGAAGGGTAGGATCACCCCGACTGGCGGTGTGTCGTTGAAGCAGATCAGGGCATTCTGGACTACGCTGTTAAAGTTGTACGCCAAATCCATTCCGAAGCTTTCCCGCGGCGCAAGAGACGCGGTCAGCCCATAGTTTTGGTTGTGGGCCAGATACTGGGTCTGCACGTCGGCGTTGGACTGTTGCAGGATGTTGATCGACCCGCCCAAAGTTGCCCACGAGCGCGCTGTGTAAGTCGTCTGGAACCGGTAGCGTGCTTCCTTGCGTGGCGATATGCGAACGAACACGCCATTGAAATTTGTGTGCTCCAGATCAAAGTTCAGTCGCAAAGCATGGACGGGCCTTGCCCAAAGCCCGAGGAGCGCGGTTTTCTCTAGACCTACAAAATGGTCTTCGTCTCCGGGCAGATAATCATTGAAGTGGTTGAAGTCCCGATCGCCATAGCGGTACCCAATGCGCACCCCAGCTTTCTTCGAAAAGTCCCAGGCGAGTTCGGTCTGATTTCTCGTCCAGGTCTGGTTGAAGGAGGACTGGGCCATGGTCGGCGTCGTCGTGGCTATAGTTGCGCTCAACGGGGTCAGCAGGGTGCACGGCGTGGGCGGTGTCGTGGTTGGACAATCACTGTCGACCTCAGTGAGATTACCGTTCTCCGGAATCCGGTAGGCCCAGAAATAGAACTTCTCGATCAGGCGCAGATGCTGAGTCAAGTGCAGTGTGGCCTCGAAATCGGCCACGTCGGATATGCGGTTTGCAGCGGCCGTGCCTGCTCCGTTGAAAGCGAGGGTGCCGGTGCGGGTAATCAGGCCGGCAAAAGATTCGTCTAACGGCGTGCTTGAAGTCGCCGAACTATAGGAAAAAGAACCGAGCACTTCTAACATCTGAAAATAACTGCTCCTCAAGCTAATGCGCTCGGTGGGCGTCGAAGTTCGGATCCGCTGGTTGCGTGCGTAGCTGGAATACGCGCTGCAAACCACATTGGTCAGAGTCCCACCGACAATCAGACTACTTTGGCCGGTCGGCACGGCGCATGGTTCCTTGTTCGCAGTGTCGAAGGACAAGCCCAACGACACAGAGCTGGGCGGCGTTGTGGGCAAGAGCGTCTCATTGATGGGATTCAGTTGATAGTCCGTGTCCCCTTTGTAGTAGTCGAGAAATTGGTCGTAGCTGAGGACGGTCCGCGGCGCAATTCTGAAATCCACTCCCAAGCGGTATGAATTCATGGTGGTGTTCCAGTTCTGCAAGAGCGATGCTTCCGTACCCTCATGGATGCTGCTGTACGAAGGCCCGGTCATGTTGTTGTGCGAATACCCCAAACGGAAGCTCACAGTCGACTGCGGAAGCAAGGTGAGATCGGCGTCGCTCATGCGTCGTGTTGTATCGAACGAGTGAGGCGAATTCTGTACCGGAACCGATGGCGTGGAGGTTGGCGGATTCAGCGGATTCGACAGCAAGTCGTAGTCAAAGAAATTCTGATCACGACGGAAGCTGCTTTGCAGCTTGTACCACTTGTTCTTGTCTGCGCGGAGGCGCGCATAGTTGTTGGGGTCACCGCCCCAGCCCGAGCTGTTGAGGTACAGATCGTCGAATAGCAAGCCCTGGTGATCGACCGATTGCATCGTAAGCGATTGGTCAAGTATGCGCGGGCCGGTCTGCAGATTCACCAGCGTGTCGTACATATCGCCACTGCCGATCACGTCGGTAGAGCGGTAGCCTAGTTCGACTGAGGAGTGAATTTGATAACCGCCGCGGGTTATGCCATCGGGTTCGGCGGGTGCGGGTGCGACCGCGGAGGGAGTTTGGGCGAAGACCTTTTTTGGTAATGCTACAACCATCGCACAGATGGCCATCCCCAGGACTATCGTTATGCGACATCTGCTGTAATCGCAGGCGGCCCATTGTCGCTCAACTGGGAAGGATGAGGACGCGCATCTCTCCGCCAGCGAAGATGGCAGGACGGGTTGTCTTGGTGGCTGCATCGGCGCTCCCTACTTGAAAAACACATCACTGAAATTGGAGCCATGAATCTGCGTGTGACACATGGTGCAAGCTTGGTACTTTGCCGATTGATTGTGCGCGGGACCGGCTGGCCCTCCGGCCGTCAATTGGCTCGAGAACGTGTGGCACTGCAGGCAGAGCATGTTCACCGGCATTACCTTGAGCAGCCTGGGATTGGTGGAACCGTGAGGCGTATGACAACCGCTGCAACCCTCGGTTTTCACCGGTACATGCTCGTAGACGAAAGGTCCTTGCTTGTCGACGTGGCACTTGTAGCAAACGGCATCTCCGCTTGGCAGGGCGCGCACTTGGCGGACAGTAGCAGTCCCGTGCGGGTTATGGCAGTCACTGCACTGGACTAGACCTTCGTTAACCCGGTGGTGATAAGGTTTGGCAAAATCCGCGTTGGCCGAAATATGGCATCCGTAGCACAGCTGGGGTTGGTCCTGGACAAGTAGATGCTGAGCTTCCTTGGCATGATGGGGAGAGTGGCAATCGAGACATCCGACATCGCTACTGGCGTGCGCGGATTCCGTAAAATGGGACTGCTGATGACTTTCACCGTGGCAGCTTAAGCAGCGGGCACTCGTCTCCTGCCGCGACTTCTCCACGAAAACGAATATCTTGGTTTTGTCGCCGCCGCCTGCCACGTGGTCGGCTCCAGGACCGTGGCAACCCTCGCAGCCTTGCTTCGCCGGACCATCCTTCTTATTTAATGTCGTCTTCCAGTGTGGCGTCTTCTCCCACGCGCTATATATCTCCTCGTGGCAAGTTTTGCAGGTCTCGGCTCCCACATACTTGGAGGTCTCGGAGGAAGGCGCATTCCCTACACTTGCGGGTGATTGTGCAGTGGTTTCGGTAGCCTGCTGTTGAGCGTGGCTTGGAGCAGCGGCGACGACGAGATACAGGAGCGAGAAAAAGAAAACTTTAAACCCTCTGTAATTTGATGGCATTGGCACGCTCCCCTCTCCGATTGTCATTCTTGTGTGGCGAGCCCAAGTCTTTAGCTGGAAGGTTTGATTCGCACGTTCCGCTCGGTCAACCGTTCCACTTTCATCCACCGGCGCGGTCGTTGGTGAGAACGACCTTGAGAGCACCTTCTTTTGCCGCGTTTCCAAACGTGTCATACGCCTTCATGATGTCGTGCATCGCGAAGCGATGAGTCACGAGCTTGCCCGGCTGCAACTTGCCCGCGCGTACGACCTTCAGCAGCATCGGCGTAGTAGTGGTATCTACCAGTCGCGTGGTCAGCGAAATATTCCGGTCCCAAAGCTTTTCCATGTGCAATTCCACTGGCTTGCCATGAACGCCGACATTTGCGATGCGGCCGCCAGCTGCGACAATGGCTTGGCAGATGTCAAACGTGGCCGGAACCCCGACTGCTTCGATAGCCACATCGACGCCCGCTCCTTCGGTCAGTTCCATTACGTGATGGGCAGCGTGTCCATCCGCGCTGTTGACCAGCGTGGTTGCTCCAAACTTCTTGGCAACCGCAAGACGCCCATCGTCGAGGTCAATCATGAAGATTGCGGCCGGTGAATAAAATTGTGCAGTCAGCAGAACGGCCAGTCCCACGGGCCCTGCGCCCACGATCGCAATCGTGTCTCCGGGCTTTACCTGCCCATTCAAGACGCCGCACTCAAAGCCAGTCGGAAGGATGTCGCTCAGCATCACGAGCGCTTCTTCATCGCCGCCGTCTGGGAAGGCATAAAGACTTCCGTCAGCATGCGGAATGCGAACATACTCCGCTTGCGTCCCGTCGAGCGTGTAGCCCAGAATCCAGCCACCCTGACGGCAATGGGAGTACATGTTTTTTCTGCAGTAGTCGCATTTCAGGCAAGCGGTAACGCACGAAATGATGACCTTGTCTCCAACATGAAACTCCGAGACACCGGTCCCTACCTGCTCGATGACGCCGATGCCTTCGTGGCCGAGAATGCGGCCCTCAGTCACGGCCGGCAGATCTCCTTTCAGGATGTGGAGATCGGTTCCGCAAATTGTGGATGTCGTGATCCGCACGATGGCATCGCCCGGCTCCTGGATCGTAGGGCGCGGCTTGTTTTCCCACGCGCGCTTGCCCGGGCCGTGATAGACCAGCGCCTTCATGGTCGCGGCGCTAGCGTCCTGGTTCGCAGCACTTGTAGTCGGCAACTCGAGTTCAGCGATCGTCATGCTATTGCTTCCTTATCGTTCTTGATTTGCGACTCGACATTAGCAACGGCGCCGACCTTTGTCTGAGCAACAGAGCTCACTTTGGCTATGCCGCGGTAGGAGTCCGCATCGCACCCATGTAGCCATCCATCGACTGCGTCAACTGCGCATCGACTTCGTCGGCGATCGTCATGACATCCGGTAAGACGAGGCTGAAATCCAGAAAGCTCAGATTGCTCTGCAAGGTGCCGAAGAGAGTCACCTGGAGTATCCGCGACTCGTGCACCAACATCGCGGGAGTGTAGCCCTGTTCATACCGCAGCTTGCCGTGAGCTCTGGCGGCAGAAAAGACGGCATCGCCGTCCTTCGCAGTAGTGCTGGGCTTGCTCAGGCGGACAATCAGATCTTCGACCAACTTCGGGAGATGTCCGGTACGCTCGTTGTCGCTAAGTAAAACATGATTGAGTTCCTTACTCTGCTTGGCCCGCACTAGCCAGTCTTCGACAACGCCGTTAACACAGCGCCGCAGTATGGTCCCCACCCTTTCCTTTTCCGGTCGGGTCGAGGGCCTGCGGTTCAGGGTCTTCTCTCGGACGAGGTCGGCAAGCTTGCCAACATTGAACGGCTTCACGATGATTTCGTCCGCTTCCAGAGAAATGGCGGCCAGTGCTCTCGGCACGTCGGGATATCCGCTAACCAGCAGAGTGAGAGCTTCAGGTTGCGAGTGGCGCATCGCGGTGATCACCGTGAATCCGTCACCGGGGTTCGGCATGTGGAGGTCGGTTATCAGTACGTTGAAGCTCTCGGTAGCGATATGCCTCAGTGCTTCTGTCACGCTGGCAGCGGTGACAACTTTGAATCCCTGATGCTCGAGAGTCAGAGTCATCATCTCGCGGACAGCATCATCGTCATCCACAAGCAGAACGTTAAGTAAAGCCTTGTGAGCAACAGTTGGTTCGGTCGGGGTCATACATCACAGCCTCTCGTTACGAGCAACTTGAGTATCGTGCAGTTTTAATTTTGGAAATGTGCAAAAGAGATCAGTCATTGCGCGCATCAACGGTTACCGTATCTCTAGGTGGTAGGCTTCAATCGCGGTCATGGGTTAGCGGCGGAACACCGACCATTCAGACCCTCACGACCGCGGAATATCAAGGAAAGAGATTTAGGCCGAACTCATAAGGGGTCGGCTTTTTTCTTTTGAAGCCGCCAGCGCCCTCGCTACCGGATTTATCGATCAGCTGCAAAAGCAAGGATTTGCGTTCGCCCCCCCGCGAACTAGCTAAAGAATCCTTTTCTTCATGCTTACTCGATGAACTCCAAGGCCGCGTGTATGCAGCTGAGCTCTTTTGAACAGATTTTGACCACTCCGAAATGAGAGAGTTGCAGCGGAAACATTTGTTAAGCCAAACGGACTCTGCAATTAGCCTTTCGTCCGAAGATCGGTCCCCGATCCACGCAGCTCGAATCAACACGGCACTAGCGAGCAAGCGAGGGATGGATGGACCAGAGGAATCACAATGCAAATTCGTTTCATACGTACTCTGTTGTTCGCGCTCGTCGTGCTATGCATGTCGGCAGCTTCGTTTGCGCAAATTGGCGTGGCCATTACGATCGGTCCACCACCCCTGCCAGTCTATGAACAGCCACTTTGTCCCGGGGATGGTTATCTCTGGACACCGGGCTACTGGGCCTACGACTACGACGTCAGCGATTACTACTGGGTTCCGGGCACATGGGTGTCTGCGCCCGAAGTTGGATTCCTGTGGACTCCAGCCTATTGGGGTTGGGGAGGCGACGGGTTCGTTTTCTATGACGGTTACTGGGGACCGCACGTAGGCTTCTACGGCGGCATCAATTATGGCTTCGGCTATTTCGGAGAAGGTTACGAAGGCGGGCGCTGGGACGGCGGGAACTTCTTCTACAACCGATCCGTCAACAACGTGAACGTCGTCAACATTCACAATGTCTACAACACAACCGTCGTCAACAACAACGTGAATCGCGTCAGCTTCAACGGTGGAAGAGGCGGGATCAGCGCACGTCCGCGTCCTGAAGACGAGGCGGCCGCGCGTGAGAGACATATTCCACCAGTAGCAACTCAAACCCAACACGCACAGGCCGCGCGAGCCAATCCGCAGCAACGTGCCTCGGGAAACATGGGAAAGCCGGGCGTTGCCGCTACACCTAGACCGGGAGATTTCAACGACCGTGGTGCGGTTCCCGCCAGAGAGGCAGGAGCGCCGTACTCACCAGCCAATCGTGGCGGAGATCGGCCGCCTTCAGAAAACAACTCTACTCAATCCAGTGCGGCGGTCCATCCACACGATCTTCCGCAATTTGCCAGGAACGTTCCCAATACCGGCAAACCGAAGCTGGATAAGAAGTACCTGCAGCAGCAAGACAAACAGATCGCACAGCAGCAGGTGGAGCGAGACCAACTTCAGCAGACGCAAGACCGAGAACATCAGCAACTGGCAAAGCAGAATGCCAGCGAACCTCAAAAGCAGCAAGTCGAGCAGCAACACCAGCAACAAACACAGCAATTACAGCAAAAACACCAGCAGCAGCAACAGCAGTTGCAGCAGCACCAGCAACCGGCAAACCGTGAACAGTCGAAGAAGTAGGCCCGTTACTGAATAGGCTTCATTCAAGTGAGTGTTGCTGGAAGAAAAGCTGCCAGCAGCCAAACTGGCCAGCAACACTCGCTTGAAACGTTCCAAGGAGACCAGCAATGTCACAATCAGTACTTGATAGAACCGCCGAGCACATCTCTGAATCAGCTCAACAAGCCTCCCGCGTAACCACGGCAGTCGCCGACGCAATCGAGGATGGCGTCGGAGCGGTCAGGCGTGCCGCAAAACAGGGTGGTGATGCCGCTGAGGAATTCCTCAACGACTCAACCCAGCGTATCCAAAGACACCCGGTGCTGACGGTCGCAACTACATTTGCCGTGGGCTTGGCCGCAGGAGCATTCATCGGTTGGATGATCAAACGAAGATAGTGCCGCTAAGCTGATTACGGGAGTAGAACGAATTGCAGATCACGTTGACGCGCTTCTCCACGTCTACGCATTATAGACGACGGGCGGAATTCGTCCGTATCCGCGCGAGTGCGCGATCGCAGGCAACAGCTGGCTTGCCAGACAATTCTTTTCTACGAGGGCGTCGACCAAGTCCAACGTCTGGTTCGGCACTTTCAGCCCTTCGGTAAGCAGAATGATTGGTGCTAGCGGCCTGACTCGCTTCACTGCCCTCGCGACCTCTGGCCCGTTCATCGCCGGCATGTCAAGAATTACAACGTCAACCGGGTGGACGGAAGCCAGTTCCAGTCCCACGCCGCCGCTCGAAGCAGTTAGCACGGTAAACCCAAAGGTTTCGAGGAATGCTCTTTCGCACTCCAGCATCGCCTGGCTATCGTCGATGCAAAGAACCACGATGCTTGAGACTTCGGGATAAACCAATAGGGGCATGGTTCAATTGCGATTCGTCCACATTGTCGACACTGAAGGTTCCTGAAGACTGTTCACAATTGATCATCCTTGTGTATGAACCCGGAACTCAGTCGTAGCGCTCGCGATGAGCACAATTGCTCAGACCATTCCAGCACCGCTTTGTTAACGTTCAGATGACCTCTTTACGTCCAAATTTCTACCAGGATTGTTGCCAAAGCAGGCACGATGCTCGAGAGGCGACGCAGAGGAAATAGAAATGAGGCTGTTCAATGAAAAAAGTAATGCTTGTACTGGCTGTGTTGGGCCTTGGCACACTGTGTTGGGCGGGATCGGCGAAGGAAGATGCCACAGAACGGCTGGATAACGCCACTAGCGTTTTACACGAAATTATGGGGATGCCTGACAAAGGAATTCCGGAAGAAGTGCTGGAGCACGCAAAGTGCGTGGCTGTTATTCCTCACATGGTCAAAGGTGGTTTTGTCTTCGGAGCTAAGGGAGGCAAAGGAGTAGCCACTTGCCGCACAGCGGATGGCTGGAGCGCGCCGGCATTCATCACGATTTCTGGTGGAAGCTGGGGACTGCAGATCGGTATCGAAGCTGTGGATGTGGTTCTGATCATTCAGAATGAAAAAGGAATGCAGAAACTGCTCTCGAGCAATTTCCAAGTTGGAGGGGACGCTTCCGCTGCAGCGGGTCCTGTGGGACGCCATGCAGAGGCTGGCACCGATTGGAAGATGGACACGGAGATCCTGACTTACTCTCGCGCCAAGGGGGCGTTCGCCGGGCTAACTTTAGAAGGCGCATCTCTTCGCCAGGACAATGATTCCCGGCGCGCTATCTATGGCAGCAACGTCACGACCCGCGCTTTGCTGTTGGGTAAAGTGCCGGTTCCGGCCGTGGCCCAACCATTCCTCGCAGAAGTTCACCGAGCGAAAATCCAAGCCGTAGCCGTGGAAAAAGCAGACGAGAAAGCCAAAGAGAATAACCAGAAGTAGAAGTTGCGGATCTGGGCTCACGCTGTTTGTCACTTCAAGTGTTTAAAGGAGATTGCCATGCTCTGGACAGTTGTTGCGGTTCTTTTGATTTTGTGGCTACTGGGTTTCAGCCTGCACATCGGCGGAGGCCTGATTCACATTCTGCTGGTTGTGGGACTGGTGATGCTAGTCATCAATCTAGTGACTGGACGACGAACGATTAGCTGATAACTGAGTATCGCGAATCAGCACGCTGCGCGAGCCGATGCAGACACTATGACTGCACCTGACAAAGGAGAAGCATGTCGAAGACTTGGGAGCACTACCATCACGCTGCTCGTCATCATGAGAAAGCGGCTTACCATTTCCACGAAGCCGCGAAATACGATCAAGCCGAGGAGCACGAAAAGGCAGCCCATCACGCATACCTGGCTCACGGACACAGTCAGCACGCAGCTCACCACGATGTCGAGGCGGCAAAGCTGCATGTCGAGCAATGCCACCTGACAGCGACAACATCTTCTGAGCAGGCCGCTCATAAGAAGAGTGCAGCTCAGAACGCCGCTTAGACGTTCGATCTTCGGCGCGGGTCCGCTATCGGCTCGCGCCTTTTTCCACCCGGAGAAAGCAACTAACGGTGGTCAGAACTTCACAAACAACTTGCCTGGATGCACGCGCAGCGCCACGCTCGACATCGGCTGGATCTTCGCCAGTCTTGCGAGTTCCTCTAGAGTCGTTTCGCGCTTGTGGCGGAGCTCCCGAATGGTCAGATCAATATTGAACAGATTCGTGGTTGATGTTCCGCCGTAAAATACGGAACTAGAGAACGGTAGGAGCACACCATGAAACTACGAATTGCAATTTGGGCGAGTGCAGGCTTTCTGGTTGCGGCGTTCTGGGCATTTGTTGCCATCGCAACCTTCCCATCTACAAGCGAACGGATGCAGGATGTCTGGACTCTCATCTGTTTGACCTGCCCCGTTGCGATAGCTGGGATGCATCACCCGATTAGTCTCTATGAGGCTCTAGCGGCGAACGCCGTTACGTATGCGTTGGTCGGCCTCATCGTGGAAACCCTGCGCCACCAACTGCATCACGCGAAATAATTCAAAACAACCTCTTCCTGCTGTTTTGATAGATGTGGAGCACACTGATGATTGACGAAATCAGGCGGGTCAATGGAGACATTTCGCCAGTGGCTGAGCGGGCGTCATTCCGTGATGACACCAAAGTCCACCAGGGCACGTTCTGCTTCTGGGATTCCCTTTACTTGTGTGGCGTTCATACCGATGGTTCTAGCGCCGAGGACGTTAAGTTGATTGTCGTCGAGGAAGAGTACTTCTTCAGGCTCACAGCCCAAAGCATCAGTGACGTGGCGGAAGGCCTCTTCGTCGGGCTTGATCTTACCTATGAGGTGCGAAGCAAAGTGGTGCTCGAAGGCGCTCATCAATCGTTCGTTCTGCGTGAGACATGACCAATGGATTGGGTTCGTATTGCAGAGAGTCGCCCGTCGGTAGCGTACGGGGACGCGCTCAATCAACTCGATGGCGCCGGGAAACAGCGTAATGGACCAACGAGGCAGCTCGCGCAAAAACTCCGAGCCCAGAATCGGCAGCTTAAATTCCGCGATAATGCGGTCGGCAAACTCCTCCGCCGACAGCTTGCCTGTTTCGAATGAACGGACAGTCGGAGAGGTAAGCCACATTTCCCATAGCTCTTCGGCCGAAACACGGTTGTCCATCCAAGTCAGCATGGTCGCGACGCCAGAGGGTTCGACGAGAACCCCGCCAACATCGAAGAGGACGACATTAATCGAGGTGTCGTTGATATCTGGGTTGGGATACCACAGCTCATCCGAAAACGAGTTCGCTGACCCCATCATCGATTCTCACCCGACGACTCGTTGCTGCTAAACAGGCGTTCTGCACTCAAGATCGGACAGACTCTGCGATTTCCTCGGCGATTCGAGGCGATCCAAACCGTGCGTTGATTTGGGCGAGCACTGGTTATCTTCGGCGGGCCAGACCGTAGACTGCGACCAGGGCAGCGGTGAAGCCCGCCCCAGCACCAATACTGAGCGCCCAGCGAGGGCCGAAATGGTTGGCAACCCAACCGATGATCGGTGCGCCAATCGGTGTACCCCCGAGTGCAATGCCAACCCGCAGGGCCATAACCCTGCCCCGCATCGCTGGTTCTGTCGAGAGCTGCATGATGCTATTTGTGGCGTTGGTGAGGGTCAGGGTAGCCGCGGCGATGACCGCGAGAGCTGCCGCGAACCACCAGTATCCAGGTGCCAGTGCGGCCAGGGTACAGCCGAGCCCGAAGACACCAGCTCCCATTGGCAGAGACGCTAAACCTGGTTTCTTTCGGCCAGCAGCAAACAACGCTCCCGAGAGTGAGCCGACGGCCATGATGGAGGAGAGCAGGCCGAAAGCACGTGCGTCGGAGTGGAAGACATTCACAGCCATCGTAGAGATGAAGATCGGAAAGTTCAGTCCAAAGGTGCCGATCAGAAACAACATGACCAGGATCGCCCTGAGATCCGGTCTTCTCCACACGTAGCGAAGCCCTTCCAGAAATCCAGAGGCAGTGCGATGCGCCCTGGCGCTTGCGTGCAGTTCCGAGAGATGGAAGAACGACATCGAGATCACAACCGCTGCGAATGAGAGCCCGTTCAGAAGAAAGGCCCATCCGATACCAACGTTTGCGATGAGCAAACCGGCGACGGCGGGACCAATCATCTGCGCTGCATTAAATGAGGTTGAGTTCAATGCCACGGCATTAGGGAGATCCGCATCGCCCACCATCTCCGACACGAAGGTCTGTCTCACCGGAGCATCCAGCGCCGCGGCAGAACCAGACAGGAAGGCGAACACATACACGTGCCAGAGCCGGACGACTCCTGCGATGGTCAGAGTTCCCAGCACGAGCGCAAGCACGCCCATCGTTGCTTGGGTGAGCATCAGGAGCTTGCGCTGATTGAGGCGGTCCGCAGCCGATCCCGTCCAGGGCAGGAACAGAAACTGCGGGGCGAACTGCAGGCCCATCACAATACCCAGCGCTGACGCATCATGATGGGTCAGTTGTGTCAGCACAAGCCAGTCCTGAGCAACGCGCTGCATCCAGGTACCGACGTTGGAAACCAAGGCACCAGCTGTCCACAAGCGAAAGTTGAAGCTTCTCAGGGAGCGAAAGATGCCGGACACTACATTCTTCATGGGCGTGACGGCGTGTTGCCCCCATGGAACTGGCCGAAGTGACGCGCCGAAAAGATGCTGATGAGCAGCGCGCCCAGGCCGAAGGCCAGGATGTGGCCTGTTGCCCGCGGATCGAAAGCACCAACGTGGGCGAGGAGTAGATATCCAACTAGCGCGTTGAAGAATCCCCAGACAACGTTGACCGTTGAAGAGGAGAGCCCTTTGCCGGACGGTTTGGCGAAGGGACTTTGAAAGGGGCGTCCCATCGTGCCAGCGACAAAGTGAGGGATAGCGTTTGCAGCAAAAACGCCCCCAAAGAAATACGACACAAGCCAAAGCCAATTCATGATGCAGCACTCCTTCTTTCCAACAATCTTTCGAGTAGCGGAATGATTTCCTGCGTCGACCCCGTCTCACCAACACGAGGAAAAACGTTCTTAATGCTGTACTGGTGCGCCTCCTCGCGGATGTCGGTCATCGCATCGATTGCGAGGGTTACATTGAATCCCTGCTCGTAGGCCTGCCGCGCAGTTGCCTCAACGCCACCGGATGTCACCACTCCAATCACAACCACCTGGGTAACGCCTCGCGCCTTAAGCTGAAGTTCAAGATCCGTCGTCGCGAATGCTCCCCAGCTTCGCTTGGTGACGACAATATCGCTCGGTCGCTGATCCAGCTGCGGCAGAAAGTCGGTCCATCCCTCGGAAAACGATGGGGTGCTGTGCTGACCCTGTTCCGTCCGGCCCGGCGCCCGTCCCGCCACATTGACCAGCACGACTGGCAAGCTCTTCGCATGGAATACATCGATTAACTCGCGCGTCCGGTCAATGACCTCGCCAATGGGATGAACGAAATTCCCGTTGACGATGCCTTTCTGCAGGTCAATGACGATTAATGCGGTGCGGGGATCAAGAATAGTAAGCGGCATGGGGTCCTTCTCCTCGGATAAAAAATTGAAATTGATAAGAAGCAGGAAGTCGTGGGTTTAATCCTCAACGAGACGCGCCAGCAGTTCGAGTGCCGCCTGAAGCTTCTCCTGCTCGCGTACAGACAGCTTCTGGGAGATCCTCGTGGTGAGCCAGTCCTGTCTCGCGGACCTGCCCTCCTGAATCCACTTCAGGCATTTCGGCGTAAGAGACATCAGAGTTTGCCGCCCGTCGTTTGGGTCCGGTGCACCACTGATTAGGCCGGCCTCTTGCAGCGGTGTAACGATAGCGCTCATGGACTGCGGACGCATGCCTTCCGCTCGCGCCAGACCTGAAACCGTGGCCGCACCATCCTTTTCGAGTCGAAGAAGAACGGAAGCCTGTGACGGCGTCAGATCGTTGCCACCCCCATGCTCGCGGTAACGCAGCTTGAGCTTGCGGTATACCGAACGGATTTCGGCAGCAAGCGTCGAAGCGAGCCCGGCCTGAGTAGAAGACTTTCGATTGTTCACCAGATCAATATCTCATATATACAGGTAAACTGTCAAGATTAGCTGTACACATGTCCAGCCGCCCCTTTAATAGCGTTCTCACGCGCATGGCCGCTCTGAAACGCTAGCCGGAGAAACGCGCCAGCGGTGACCAACCAATCGCTAAAGAGAAGCCGACTTCTCGGTACGAATCTGGCCAGCCCATTCTGGATCGCGAGGATGGAGCGCCAAAGGATTCCCCGATCCCTGCCGTCTTGCTGACCATCCAGTAATTGCCGCAGTTTGCCGCTACAGCTGATCTCGATGCTGTTCCAAGACGATACGCACCAATTGACTGCGCGTCCGAACGCCGGTCTTGGAGAAAAGTTGCTGAAGTGTAGCTTTGACCGAGCTCTCCGAAACTCCGATTCGTGCCGCAATCACTTTATTTGCAAGCCCCTCGAACACGCAGGAAATCACCTGCTGTTCCCGTTCCGTGAATGGCCGCGTTCGATTATCCTGTTGGGCTCCGACCTCAGTTCTGAGGGCGGTTTGCAATTGCTCTTGGTCCAACCACACCTTGCCGGCCATCACTTCACGAATTGCTTGTGCCAGCAATGCGGCAGAATCGTGCTTTCGAAAAACTCCGGAAATCCCAGACCGGATCAACTCCGCGGCCACGCCCGCATCCACCCCTGCCGTGACAACGAGAACTTTTCCCTGAAATCCCTGATCCTTTGCCAATCTCAGAAACTTTCGGCCATCGACCTCGCCGAGATCAAAATCAAGGAGTACAACGTCAATCGCTTTGCTCCGCAGAATCTGCAGAGCCTCTCCGATTGTCCCGCAGTGAGCAGTTACCTCGAATCCCGACTCCGCCGCGAGCAGGCGGCTTGCACTCTCTCGAAATAAGGTGTGATCGTCTAACAATAAGAGATGGACTGTGTTCGCCGCAGTTTCAGGCATTCACCACCTCCTCTTGTGTGACACCCAGGGGTAAGACGACGGCGAAGCAGCAGCCTTCCGACCTTGGCTCGTACAAAAGCTCTCCTCCAAAGCTGCGCATGATCGCGCGGGAAACGTACAGCCCGAGACCGCTGGACTCGGCGCCACGCTGGAACGGCCGGAAAAGGTTCTCTGGCGAAACGACGCCGGCTCCTGTGTCTTCGAATCGGATTGCGACCGTCCCTTTCTCCTCTTGCGCCATAATTCGAAGACGCTTCGTCCCAGTAGAGGCCATGGCCCGGCGACTGTTCTTCGCCAGGTTGAGGAAAACCTGAATGAGCCCGTACCGGTCAGCCCAAACCAACGGCAATGATTCCTGAACATCCCACTGCATCTCGATTCTTGATTCGTGATAAGTGGTTTCAATCAGTATTCGGAATTCGTCTAGCACCGACCTAAGTTCAACGACCTCACCATTCTGAGATGCCGAAGAGCCCAATTCCAATGCGGCCACTCTTTCGAGGCTCTGGATCAAGTTCCCCAAGGCCTTGAAGTCCTCGTTCGACTCAAGCTCGTTAACTCGGGAAAGGTTCTTATGCACTACAAGTACAGCGCCGCAAAGGTTCCGAATTTCATGGGCCACTGCGCTCATCAGGATTCTCGTGTTCTTTAATAAATGATCGAGACTGAGGTCCTCGCGGTTCCGAAGGTCCTCAGAAAGATCCACAACGATGGCTGCCAAGCGCGGTCCCGATATAGTGCTGTAGGTAGAAAACCAAACACCTGCCAGAAACACTTCCCCGTCACTCCTTCTCCCTGTGCACTGCAGAGTGGTCCGAAACACTCGCGGCTGTTGGTTCTTGAAGACTGTTTGCAAAGCGGGTAGATAAGAATTGATTTCCTGGCCTTGCAAAGGCGTCCCTTCTGAGGCGAGCAAGTGTTGAGCAGCTTCATTGGCCAATAGAACTCTGCCGGCTGCATCAATTGTGACGATTGCAGCTGGACTGCTTTCGACGAGAGAACGCAATTGCCCCTCGGCGTCTTCGCGCAGCTTGATCTGCCCTTCGAGTTCTTCGACGTGCGCCATCGTTATTCGGCGATTGCGGATCATCTCCGAAATGAAGAGCCCTGTGCCGACAAACCCTGCCGAACTGAAGAGCAAGCGGATCACAGCTTCATTCTCCGGCAAATTGCTGAACGCTTCCTGCAGAACGGCACAAACCAGCGCAACCCCTACAAGCTGAGTCCTCGACAAGAACCCGCCCAGAATCATGATGGGGAACAGGTAAAGGAATCCCAAAGAGATGTAGGGCTTCGTCGCCCAGTCAACCACTGCAATAGCTGCAATCGAGAGACCAGCAACAAAAATCAGCCTAGCGCGATTGGCCGACGCGTAGATGGACAGAGGGTCTCTCACGGGCGATGCGTAGATTGGCAGTGGGTCTTTCATGGCCATTCTAATGGTGCGCCATCTTCGCGCACCATGAAACTGCATTGTCAAGAACTGGCCAAAAGATAGGCTCCGAGCGGTCGAAAGGTAGTGTTGGAGCACCAAAGATAGGATTCCCTTCGCGGCCAGCGTCTTACACAATCATCTCCAACGCATCCAGCACTGCATCCGTCGAGGCTGAGGTTTGTCTGGAAGGGTTGATGGTTTAACGAAATGAAATATCCGGTTCACGTCAGCAAGAGATTTGTCGTGTCTGTGACGGCCGCGATCATTGTGGCAGCAGTAGTTCTGGAATCCGCCTGTAGTCGCGGTCAGGCGGCTAACACGAATGCTCCGCAGCGATCTGTTGCAAAATCCGCCGCGTCCTCATCCGAAGCGGCCTTGGAGCTTTCGCCCAGCCAACTAAACTCGATCAAGATCGAGCCCGTGGCCAGCTACCAGTTTCCCGTTGAGAAGGATGCGGTAGGCAACATTGATTTTGACGAAGACCTTTCGGTTCAAGTCTTCCCGGCTTATCAGGGCACCATCCTCAAAACGTTTGGGGAGCTTGGCGCCAGGGTTCAGAAGGACCAACCCCTCTACACGATCAAAAGCCCGGACCTCATCCAGGCCGAGTCAAATTTGATTGGCGCAGCGGCGACTTTCGAACTAACCAACAAGGAACTGGTGCGTGTGCAAGGTCTTGGTGGAATTGCCGAGCGCGAGAAGGAACAAGCCACCTCAGATCAGCAAACCGCCGAAGGTGCTCTCAAAGCCGCGCGCGATGCGGTTCTTGTTTTTGGCAAAACCAATGCTGAAATCGACCAAATGATCGCCTCGCGCCAGATCGATCCCGCCCTGGTGGTGCGGAGTCCGATTACCGGCAAGATCACCTACAAAGTCGCGCAGCCCGGATTTCTGGTGCAGCCAGGAAATCCACCGGCGCCTTACTCGGTCGCGGACGTGGCGATTAAATGGATGCTGGCGAATGTTAGCGAAACAGAAATCCCGTCGTTTCACCTGGGCCAGCCGGTTCAAGTGAAAGTGAATGCCTATCCTGCTCACGTGTTTCACGGCAAGGTTTCCAAGATTTACGAGACGGTTGATCCCAATACTCATCGAGTAACCATCCGTTCCGAAATTGCGGACCCCCACGATGAGCTGCGTCCCGGGATGCTGGCCAACTTCGTCATTCGCGTCCAAGATCCGGTGGAAGCCAACGCCATACCCGCCAATGGCGTGGTCCGCGAAGCCGATGGCACGATGACCGCTTGGGTGACAACTGATCGCCACCGTTTCGAACAGAAGATCATCAAGATCGGTCTGCGCAACGACGACCGGGTTCAAGTTCTCGATGGCTTGCGGCGCGGAGAACTGGTGGTAACGGACAACGCCGTGTTTCTCAGCAACATGCTGTCGGCGCCACCAAGTGATTAAGTTCAGTGCCGCTTTATTTCAGTAAATACGAGCCATCATGTTCAAATCTCTTCTCGCATTTTGCCTCAGTCGCCGCGCCATTGTGGTGCTGGGATTACTGCTGTTTGCAGGCGCCGGGCTGGTTGCCTTCAAAATGCTCAACATCGAGGCGTATCCGAATCCCACGCCGGTCATCTTGGAAATCACCTCGCAGGCGCCGGGTCTCTCCGCCGAGGACATGGAGCGGTACTACACGATTCCCACGGAGATTGGGCTCTACACCACTCCCGGCATCGACGTCATCCGCTCCACCTCGTTTTATGGCCTGTCCTTTGTGCGCGTCAGCTTCAAATATGGCGTTGACTACAACTTCGCCTATGCCCAGGCGTCGGTAGCCATGCAGCAGAACGTCAGCCTGCCTGGCGGACAGGTTCCGAACATCCAGGCCAACAGTTCGACCGGAGAGATCTATCGCTATCAGGTTGTTGGCCCAAAACATTTCGGAATCACGAATCTGCGCACGGTTCAGGATTGGATCGTAGCCCGCCGCTTGTTGACCATTCCCGGCATCGCAGCCGTCAACAGTTGGGGCGGCCCTACAAAGGAATTTCAGGTCGAGGTAGACCCGCACAAGCTGGAAGCCTACAGCGTCACCATTCCACAAATCCTGACCGCGCTTGGCAATGCGAACGTCAACGTGGGCGGACGTGAAATTCGCATCGGCCAGCAGTCCGTCAACATCCGCGGCGTCGGTCTGATTGATGACGGTGGCAACTACGACGTGGCCCAGGGTTACAAAGTTGACGACATCGAGAACGTGGTTCTGACTCAGGAGAACGGTGTCCCTGTGTTGATGAAGGATGTCGGAAAGGTTTCGGTCGGTTACAGACCGAGGCTCGGCATTCTGGGACGGGACAACCAGAGCGATGTGGTTGGGGCAATCGTGGTGCAGCGGCGCACGGAGAAAACCGCCGACATGATTCCACAGGTCGAATCGGCAATCGAAAAACTGAATCGCGACGGGAGTCTGCCGCCCGGAGTCAAAGTAGTTCCTTTTTATGACCGATCCTCGCTGATCGCGCTCACTACGCACACGGTTCTGCACAACTTGATATTCGGTTGTCTGCTGGTGTTCTTGATCCAGTGGATTTTCCTCGGCAATCTCCGTAGTGCGGTCATCGTGGGAATAAACATTCCGTTCGCGCTGTTCTTCGCCACCATTCTGCTGGTGATTTTGGGAGAAAGCGCCAATCTGCTGTCGGTGGGCGCAGTGGATTTCGGAATCATCGTGGATTCGGCAGTTATTCTGGTCGAGAACATCTTTCGAAATGTTCAGCGAAACAAGGAAGAACGACAGGGTCTGCTGCAACGCTTGACGGAAGGCCATTGGGGGCCCGACCCGACGAGGCTCGCCCCAGAAGCTGTAACACCAGGCCACGGATGGACGGATCGTTTGCGACTGATTCTAATCAGCGCACTACAGGTGGACAAGGCGGTCCTATTCTCGGCGCTCATTACCGTGGCTGGTTTCGTGCCGCTGTTTACAATGCAGGGAGTTGAAGGTCAGATCTTCGGTCCCATGGCGCGCACGTACGGTTACGCACTGGCCGGGGCTTTAATTGCAACGTTCACCGTCACGCCCGTCATCGCTTCCTTCCTTCTCCCAGAGCGAGTGAAAGAAACCGAAACGATCGTGGTGCGCTTCCTGCACCGCATCTACAATCCCGCGCTGCGCTTTTCGTTGAATCATCGCGCTCTGGTGGTAGGAATTGAACTTGCCATTTCTCTGGGAACCTTCTTCCTGATAGCTCCGCGACTGGGAAGCGAGTTTCTCCCCCACTTGGAAGAAGGCAACTTTTGGATTCGCGCTTCCATGCCGACCACCCTCTCACTCGAAGACGGCGAAGCCGCCTCGAAAAAAATGCGAGAGATTCTTCTGCGGCACCCCCAAGTCCTTACTGTGGTATCTCAGCACGGCCGGCCCGATGACGGCAGCGATGCCTCTCCATTTTCGAATGTCGAATTATTCGCGCCGCTGAAGCCGCTTGATGAGTGGCCACGCGGCTTGACCAAGGAGAAACTAACCGAGCAAGTGCAAGCGGAGTTTGACGACGAGTTGCCCGGAATCGTCTTCAATTTTTCCCAATACATTGAGGACAATATCGAGGAAGGAATCTCGGGAGTGAAAGGCGTCAATTCGGTCAAGATCGTCGGCCCTAATCTCGAAACGCTGACGCAGTTGGCTGAAAAAGTCCGCGACCAAATGAACGAGGTTCGCGGCATTACCGACCTTGGCATCTTCCCGGTACTGGGCCAGCCCAACCTGAACATTAAGGTGGATCGTGCCAAGGCCGCGCGCTATGGCTTAAACTCTGGCGATGTTAATTCAGTCGTTCAAGCGGCGATGGGCGGAGCGGTGGCCACTTCGGTCCTGGAGGGCGACCGGCAGTTCGATCTGGTTGTCCGCTATACGCCGGCATACCGCAACAGCATCGATAAGATTCGCGACATTAAAGTTGCCTATACCGCTCCCAGCGGGGCCAACGCCTATATCCCGTTGAGCGAACTGGCGACGATCACATTGGATACAGGAGCGGCCTGGATTTATCACGAGAGCGTGCAGCGCTTCATCCCGGTCAAGTTCAGCGTCCGGGGCCGCGATCTTGGCGGCACCGTCGAGGAGGCGCAACAGCGCATTGCGAAAAATGTGAACCTTCCGTCTGGGTACCGGCTGGTTTGGGCCGGAGAGTTCGGTGACCTTCAAGAAGCCAAGAAGCGCCTGGAGATCATCGTGCCCATCAGCTTTATCCTGATTGCCGGGGCACTCTACAGTTTGTTCAACAACTTTCGCGACAGCATTCTGGCGCTCGCGGGCATTCCCGACGCGGTGGTTGGCGGTATCCTCGCCCTGTATCTCTCAGGTCAGAATTTCAGCATCTCCGCTGCCATCGGTTTCGTCTCGCTCTTCGGTGTGTCGGTCATGGACGGCATCCTGATGATTACTTTCTACAACCATGAACGATCTCAGGGCCTGGCGCCGGTGGATGCGATGTACCGCGCCGCTTCAACCCGCATGCGCCCACTGCTGATGACGTCACTTTCAGCCTGCATCGGCCTGTTTCCCGCGGCAATTTCCACGGGTATCGGCAGCCAGGTGCAGCGTCCCCTCGCCACTGTAATCGTGGGCGGCATGCTGCTAGGCCCCGTCATGCTGCTGCTCGCTGTGCCCGCGCTGAGAATGATATTTCTAGGCCGCGATGAGCACCCGCACGCGCAGTCAGAGGATCTACTATGAAGGTCACCTGTCTTCCGTTTCTACTTCTGACGGTGAGTTGTGCCGCGTTAATGCAGGAGGCAAGTTATGCGGCCTCACCGCAGCACGCCTCTGAAAAGAATCATCCGCACAGCCGTGCAGGCCAGATCGCGTCAAATCGTCCGAAGCAGCTTCCGACTACCCAGAAACGTCCCCTGCCGCGGAACGCAGCCAGCCTTCGTCAGCCGGCCTCAGCTAGATCTGGTGCTGCCGCAAAAAGTGCACTAATCCAGAACGAAACAGCCAAGCACGCCCTGCCCGTTCGGTCGACAAGTGTTCGGCCCAGCGTGGCATCGCTCAACCCATTACCCACTAATGTGCGCCATCGCGGATCGAACCCGGCGGTCGTTGGTGGATTGGCGAGCTCCGGTAACAGCAACACCGGCGCAATCAACGGAACTGGTATGCACCGCAGGCCTTAAGGAAATCATTCGTATGATTCGCACACGCAAATCGCGGCTCACCGGTTTCCTCGCGGCGTCGGCCTTGCTGCTCACGACAGGCTGCGTGGCCGGTCCGAGGTTCAAGAAGCCCGCCGCTCCAGATGTAAGCGGTTATACGCCCGCTCCAATCACGACCACCACCAGCACAAACAATGTCGCCGGCGGCGAGGCGCAACACATCATTGAAGGCCGCGACATTCCAGGGGAGTGGTGGACTTTGTTTCACTCGAAGCCACTAGACGATTTGATTGAGCACTCGCTCAAAGCCAATCCCGACCTAAAGGCGGCGCAGGCGGCACTGATCGTTGCAAGAGAGAATATGCTGGCGCAGCGTGGCGCTTATTATCCCAGCGTTACCGGCGGTTTCTCGGCGACTCATGCCAAGTCATCAGCCGACCTTTCCCCCGTCACCAACACCAGCGCCTTGACTTACAGCCTCTACACGCCGCAGGTAAGCGTTTCTTTTGTCCCAGACGTGTTCGGTCTTAACCGGCGAACCGTGGAGTCGTTGCAAGCACAAGAACAACAAGCGCGTTTTGCCCTGGCAGCGACGCATATCACGCTGAGCGCAAACGTCGCCGCCGGAGCCATTCAAGAGGCCTCATTGCGGGGACAGATTGAAGCGACCCAGGAACTCATCACCATCAATACCAACATGTTGAAGATCTTGCGGGAGCAGTATGCGAAGGGATATGCCAGCGAGCTCGATGTGGCAGCGCAGGAATCGCAGCTGGCGCAAGTCGCCGCCACTTTGCCTCCGCTGCTCAAGCAGTTGGCGCAACAACGCGATCAGCTGGTTGTGCTGGCCGGCGGATTTCCCAACCAGGATTTAGCCGAAAAGTTTGAGCTGTCGAGCTTGCAACTCCCGCAGGAACTGCCGATAAGCCTCCCTTCACAACTCATCGAGCAGCGCCCGGATGTCCGCCAGGCCGAGGAGAACTTGCACTCAGCTAGCGCACAGATTGGGATTGCGCGTGCGAATCGCCTTCCGAGCCTTGCGCTGACTGCGGATGCTGGCAGCATGGCGGTGGTCTTCGGCCGGTTGTTCTCAGGAGGCACCGGCTTCTGGGATGTTGCCGCAGGCGTCACCCAGCCCATTTTCGATGGCGGCACTCTGATGCATCGGGAGCGAGCCGCCCGAGCCGCTTATACGCAGGCCGACGAACAGTATCGCAGTACGGTCCTAACCGCGTTCCAGAATGTTGCTGACACGCTGAATGCGTTGCAACAGGATGCCGATGCCTTAAAGGCGGCGGCGGCCGCAAAAGATGCCGCTAGCATTACTCTCGACCTGACGAAGAAACAGCTCGAATCCGGATACGCCAACTACCTCGCGCTCTTGAGCGCGGAACAGGCCTATCAGCAAGCCTTGATTAACCTTGTGCAAGCTCAGTCGAATCGGTATACCGACACTGCCGCGTTGTTTCAAGCTCTTGGGGGCGGATGGTGGAACCGTGCCGACATTCCGAAGAGCTAAATTAGCCGGAAGATAGCCTTTGGACATCCTAAAGACGTTGCTCACCTCCACAAGATAGGATTCTCATCTCCCGCATCCCGGTTTACACAAATGAAATGTCTGGAGATCAAGCTCACTGCCTTACCGCGGCTGTATTCACATTTCCGTGGGATCGCTTCTTCGATCAGGGCGAACGGGTCTTCGAGGCTGTTTTCCTTGTGCTCTGGCTTGCGTTCATGGTCTTCCTTGCCTACTCCGCGGCACGTTTCCTCCGCGAGAACGCTAACAAGAAGGCGCCGAGCAGGAAGAAACGACGTGGCCGTCCAGCATCCCCAGCGCGTGGGTTGCGATAGGTAGCAGCATTGCGCGCCTCGCATAACCCGAGGATCCACTTCTAGTACCGAGTGACATAGGACATTGGTACCGACAAACGTCGCAGCATCCAGGATTTTATCTCCAGCCTAGCCGACTTTGCGTTACTTATGCCGCGAAGCTATCTATCGTTCCTTTGCGCGGCAGGTTGCCAGCACCAAGCCTCGCAACCAGCGATGCGCCGGATCGGCGTCGAGGCGAGGGTGCCACATTTGTGAGACTGTGATCGCCTCGGTGCGAACCGGTAGTGCGAAGCTCCTGACTTCCGCGGGACCGGACCTGGCCTGATGTCGCTGCGTCGCGTTAAAGAACGAGTCAGTCACCAGCGCCAGTAGATCAGATACACTCGCAACCGATAAAGCTGCTCGGAAGCTGGGCACCACAGCGACTACCGTTCGCGTGAGGCCAAGGACACCTAGTGCTTCGTCTACCGGACCACTCTCGTGACCACGGCGCGAAGCAACGACGTGGCCACACGCCGCGTATCGCTCGGCCGTGATCTCACGCGTCCCGAGTAACGGGTGCCCCTCCCGAACTGCACAAACAAAGTGGTCGCGGAATAGGGTTTGTACACGGATCTCTGGCCCCGACTTCCCGAGCACGCCGATCTCAAGATCTACCAATCCTTCTCGCAGCGCTCCCACGTCCTTGTCGGGCTTCGGCGCGAAATGAAGTCGCACGTTCGGTGCTACTGCAGTTACCGCCGCAACGAGCTGTGCAGCGAAAACCTCTACAAATCCCTCGTTGGAGCGGATTGTGAACCTCCGTTTCAACTCGGCGAGATCCAAAGAGGCTATGGCCGGACGTAGAACGGTTTGAGCATCCTGTACCAGCCCACGAACGCGCTCGCGTAGTTCGCTAGCGCGTGGCGTTCGCACCAGTCCACGACCCGCGCGCACGAGCAGCGGGTCTCCCGTCGCCTCCCGTAGTCGCGCGAGCGTCCGGCTCATCGCGGACGAGCTGAGACGCAAGCGACGAGCGGCACCCACCACGCTTCCCTCAGCAAGCAGAGCATCCAGCGCGGTCAACAAGTTCAGGTCAGAATCAGCCATACATTGAACGCAGCGTATCCCGGACATAGCGTCCGACGCAACTATAAAGTGCGATCGATGCGCCTTCCGCCATGATTCATTGCCCGGTATATTTTGACTGTCCGGGTTAGATATGCGCGGTCTAGGACGGATGGCGACATTCTGCCCTTGGCGCACCTACAAGCGAAAGATCACGCAGTGAACAGAAGAGAGACAAGGCAATGATGAAGCTAATTGGTATCGAAGAGCATTTTGTGACTGCGGACATTCGCGCTGCCTGGGCGGCGTCTGCGATCGGAGAAGAGGGTACAGGTGGGTTTGATCGCGGGGAGATCGGAGAGCGGCTCGACAATCTGGCAGAGCAGCGACTGGCACTGATGGATGAGAGCGGTGTCGATATCCAGGTGCTCTCAGTAACTACGCCGGGATTGCACAACCTTGAGGCGGAGGAGAGCGCGACTCTGGCACGACGGACGAACGACCTGGTTGCCGAAACGGTAGCGAAGTACCCCACTCGCTTTCAGGGCTTTGCGACGTTGCCAACTGCATCACCAGAAGAAGCTGCGACAGAACTTGAACGGAGTGTCACTCGCCTTGGGTTGATGGGTTCCATGCTCTGCGGTCGTACGCGCGAGAAGAACCTCGATCACCCGGACTTTTTCCCGATGTTCGAGAGCGCGGCAAGACTTCGCGTTCCACTCTTTATCCATCCGCAGATTCCGCAACGCGCCGTTAGAGATGTCTACTACTCAGGCTTCAACGACCAGATCGATACCGCCTTTGCGGCATTCGGCCTGGGGTGGCACTACGAAGCGGGCATCCAATTCGTCCGTCTGATCCTGGCTGGCGTGTTTGATAAGTATCCTGATCTGCAAATTATCCTCGGCCATTGGGGCGAAGTTGTTCTCTTTTATCTGGAGCGGCTGGGTTCACTGGCGCGAGTGACGAATCTCCAGAGACCTATCGCCGACTACTTCAAGCAGAACCTCTACGTCACGCCGAGTGGTATGTGGAGTCAGTCCTATCTGCAGCGCTCACTTGAAGTGGTCGGATCCGAGCGCATTCTGTTCTCCACGGACTACCCTTACCAGTACCGCCCAGGCAGATCGGGCAGGCTCTTCATTCAAGAAGCGGCACTGTCTCTGGAGCAGAAGGAACTATTTGCTCACGGGAACTGGGAGCGGCTGATGAAATCAGTGCGCCGAAGCTGAAACCACTGAACTTCAAGAAAACTGTGCCTAACTTGAACGCCTGCTCGGCAGCAGTGAGGGCGCAGCCAGCAAGTTCAGCGATGAACCGCCTTATTTCATGGAGAGTCCAATGCAAACCTTGTCACGCATATTGTCGAGCGCTGTAGAGAAGCTAATGTTCCATCCCGTAACGATCACCGGTGTCGAAGCTGTGTGCGAGAGCTTTCGCCTGCTAACCATGCAAGGTGTCGGATTCCAAAGTGTGAAGTGGATTCCCGGGCAGACAGTTCAATGGGGCGACTCTGGCGCCGATGAGGACAACCAGAATCGAACGGGTGCATTCTGGACGGTGGCGAGCTGGATTGTCGGTGGCCCGGATGATTCCGCCATGCACACGCCGCATCTTCGCGTCAGTCCGGGAGACGTCCTTGTGGGGGTCATTAAACTCAGCAAACAATCCAGCGCCGGCTTCGTCTACAGCTGCGAATTTCAGGGAATGGACGGCACCACGCTTCTGACCTCACCGATTGCGGAGTTGGTCTATTGCGTGGAGACGTTGGAGGCTTACGAACTCCAGGGGAGCCACACACCACCTTATGACCTAGATTCCATCTCCGAATACCCTGCTGCTCCTGTGTCCTTTGGGAACATCCAAGTTGTCACCAGTGCACCGGGCCAGCAGGGTCATGGAATCCACACAATGTCGTTACCAACTACGCTGAACAAACGTCAATCGCAAAGGACTCAACTCTGAATGGGGAGGTAGTGATTTCTTTTTAGACCTCTCCGCGGGGAAGTTGGCAAAGGCCGTTTTGGTCGTTACGGAATTCAGAATTACTGAGGCGCCGTACCTGATTCCGCAAGGAGTGGGCGATGGGGGGAGGGACGCTCCCTGCGGAGCCGGATCGAGAGTGGCTAGAACAACATAACTCGAAATTGCATCAGGGCAACACGGGTGCTTTTTTGTCGATCCCGTTTTACGACATGCTCGCATTCGGCGTGATCATTGCCCTTGCCATCTATTGGAGGACGAAGCCTGAGTTTCATCGTCGGCTCATGTTCCTCGCAACCGTCGGCCTTATGGACGCACCCGTGGGCCGCTTCGATTTCTTGTTTAACCATAATCTCTTCTATCTTTGTCTGGATCTTCTGATGGCACTCGGCATCGGGCGCGACCTGATTGTTGATCGGCGCGTGCACAAGGTGTACCTGTATGTTCTGCCCGTATTGATTGTTGGCCAAAACCTGGCGGTCTACATGTGGCGAGTCAATCCATCCTGGTGGCAGGGGATGCACCGCGCAATCTTGGGATAGTGTTCGCTAACCGCCTTAAGTAACTCAAGCGGCGTTATCGTTGATGGTGACAGCGAGGGCGGAAATGTTTCACGAGATAAATTATTTCTCAAGGAGCAAGTGGAATTCGCGGACACGCATGTTGCGTGACGCGCAGCGCGCGAGTTTGAGGTAGTGTCAGTGGGTAAACGGCAGTGCTTGTGCCGAGATGATTCCTTTGCCTTCCTGAACGGTGATGAATTGGTTGGCTTTGACGTTGGAGACGAAATCTTTGTGGCCGCTCGGCCAGACAATCTCCAAACTTGCCGTCTTTCCCGCTTCTGGCTTGCCCAGACCAAACGTCAGCGGAAGTTCACTCTGCGATAAGTAGCTGGATCCTGTTTTCACCATGCCAAAGAGATGAGTACCGTTCGCGGTTGTCACCGTGACTTTGGCGCCGATGCCGTCGCGGTTCGAGCGCGTGCCGACCGTCTTCACACGCAGCACGTCATTCTTATTTCCATTGTCATTCCTCAACAATCGGGCCGTGCCGTTATTGGCGGTGATCACTAAATCGAGATCACCGTCGTTGTCGACATCAGCGTAGGCCGCGCCTCGGCCCACGATCGGACGCGGCAAGGCGGTTCCTACTTTTGTTGTCACCTCCTCAAATTTGTTGTGACCGAGATTGCGGAAGAGATGGG
The DNA here is from genome assembly GCA_963700225.1 of uncultured Acidobacteriota bacterium. Taxonomy (GTDB): domain Bacteria; phylum Acidobacteriota; class Terriglobia; order Terriglobales; family Acidobacteriaceae; genus Sulfotelmatobacter. The sequence continues at coordinate 420,160 of CAVOWU010000001.1, read as the reverse complement.
GTGGCTGCGCGTACTTGACGTTTGGCTGCACGACACTGATGTCATCCGAAACGTGGCCGTTGACGGCGAGTATGTCGGGCAGTCCGTCGAGGTCGTAATCGAAAAAGAATGTACCAAAAGTCAGTGACTTGTTCGACATGGTGGCGATGCCGGTTTTGGGGGCTTCGTCCGTGAAAAGTCCCGAGCCATCGTTGTGATAGAGCGACATGCTCTCGTTGGTGAAATTGCCGAGGACGAGACTCTGCCAGCCGGAGTTGTCATAGTCCGCTGCGTCGGTACCCATGCCCGCGCGAGCCGTGCCCGCTTCGCCGTAGGCAAGGCCGGCGGCAACTCCTACATCGGTGAAAGTGCCGTCGTGATTATTGTGGTAGAGCTTGTTCGGCTCGGTATCGTTTGAGACGAAGAGATCGAGCCATCCGTCGTTGTCGTAGTCGAACAGCGCGACGCCGAGCGCTTTGGCGGTCGGATCATACAGGCCTGCTTTCTTCGTTACATTCTCGAAAGTCCCATTGCCTTTGTTGTGGAACAGTGTGGAGCTTTGTCCCTTGAATCTCTGGGGAGTGCAGTAGGACTTGTTCTTGTTATCGAGGGAGCAATATTGATCGGTATCGATAGACCACTCGATGTAGTGGGTGACGAATAAATCGAGTTTGCCATCATTGTCGTAGTCGAACCAGACGGCGCTGGCCGAGAATCCAGGATCGGCGACTCCGGCCTTAGCGGTCACGTCGGCAAACTTCCCGTTATGAAGATTGCGAAAGAGGTGATTCGAACCGACCGTAGTGATATAGATGTCGTCGTACCCGTCGTTGTCATAGTCGGCCACGGCGCAGCCGAGTCCGTACATTTCGACCGCAAGTCCAGCCCGGCGCGTGACATCGGTGAACGTGCCATCTTTATTGTTGTGATAGAGAGCGGGATACGAGTTGCCGGTCTTGTGTCCCGGCCAATCCATGGAATTGACAAGAAGGATGTCCTGCCAACCGTCGTTGTCGTAATCAATGAAGCAGACACCGCTGCCCATGGTCTCCGGGAGATACTTCTTTCCGAAGGCGCCGGTGTTGTGTTTGAAATGAATGCCCGCTTGGGCCGTGATGTCAGTGAATTCAATCGGTCCGGAGGGACGCGCCGGAGTTGCCAAGCTCGGCGTAGGCGTCGATGTCGGAATGGATGCCGGAGAGGGTGTGGGGGCGGGTTGCGCCGGACGAGAAGCGTCGACTGGCGCGGGAGTGGCTGGTCCGTTTGTGGGTTCCTTCTTACAGCCCACCAGAAAAAAGATACCCACAATGAGGCACAGTGCGCCGCTGCGGACGAATCCGAAATTTCTATTTCGATGCCCCGAAATCACTACGCGGCAACCGCCTTTGCCGAGGTCTCGCGGCGGGAATCCAGCCAAATCTCCACCAGCATCGCCGCCGGTCCCACGATGAAAAGAGCGTAGAACGGGGCGTAGACGACTTGCCGCAACCGCAGCACCATTTCCAGCAGAGCTACGAGAAAAACCACAATGCATTGTCCGCGCTTCGATCGAACCGTGGTTTTGGGATCCGTGATCATGAAAAAAATGAACAATTGATACATTGGCCCGGTGATGGGCGCGACTTCGGACTGCCATGGGCTACCAGTCATCCAACTGCGCAGAAAGGCAAACGCGAGAAAAGACGCGACATAGATTCCCGTGATGTGAAAACGATGCAGGCGCGCAATAATCACCGATCCCAGTACCCAGATGACGAGCATTGGCAACAAGTAGTTGCCCCATTGAATGCTGAGGCTCGCGACCGTATCTGCAGCGAGAAACAGCAGGACCGAGATGCCGAAGTTAGACGGATTCCAGATGTGGCGACCCTTCACCCGAAGCACATATTTCGATGTGATGGAAATCGCGGCACAGAGAGCATAGGGCCAGTATGCAGGCGAGCGAACGAGGATGCCGACGCTGATTCCGGAAATGTATGCGCTGGCGGGATTGAGCCATTTGTGCAAGAAGATGCGTCCGAGCGCCAGCTCCAACGCGATGCTGGTAACGATGGCGAGCAGAGTCTTCGGGTAACTCTCCAGAATGCCGAACGACAAGTGGCCCACGAGCAAAATGCACGTGATGAACGCCGGAGCTATGTAGCGATTATCGAGACTGAACCACGACTTGCGCTGGACCGGCGCCTGCGTAGGAACGAGCGTCTCAGTTGTTGGACTCATACAGGCTCCTTAATCTTATGCAATTGACGCGGAGCAGGTTGGTCGATCGTCTGAACCTTGCCCGACGGCCAGCGGATCACAGCCTTTTCGATCTTCGGAGTCTTGCCCAGCCCGAAATGCAGTCGCCGATCGTTCTGCGCAGAGAAGCCGGTCCCTCCGGAAACTTCTTGCGCCTGCTGCTCGCCATTCCAGAATAGAGTAACCTTCGCTCCGATCGCGCTGCGATTACTGGCCGTGCCTTCCAACTGAAACTCAATCCATTCGTTCTCTGGCGCAACCGTATTCTTGTAGACGAGCAGCGGTCCCTTTTGATTTGCGACCACGACGTCGAGCACTCCGCGATTCCACAAATCAGCGAGGGCTACGGCGCGCCCGTCATAAGTATCAGTGACGCCTACTGCCTGCGCGACATCGATGAACTTGCCGGCACCATCATTCAACCAGACGCGCTTATTCTGATAACCCGACAGGCTTCGGCCCTCGAAGGCCGGCCAGTTCTTCGCATCGCCGATAATCGTACTGTTGCCTCCGGCCACTTTAGAAAAGTCATACCAGTAGCTGCGGTTGCGGTCTAGCGAGATGTACCCGTTTGCCAAATAGAGGTCGAGCGTTCCGTCGTTATTCAGGTCGCCAAACTGGGCGCCGAAACTCCAGCCACCGAGCTCCACACCAAAGTCGCGCGCGAGATTCTCGTACTGAATCCTATCTCCGGTGGTTCCTTGCTTGGGCACCCACAAGTTATTGCCTTGGATAAGAACACCATCCTCGGAGATGTTGGAGACATACACGGCATATTGTCCCTGATTGAAAATATCGCCGAAGGCGGCATTCATCCCGCTCTTGGGGGCGAAACCGATGCCAGTCTGCTTGCCGACTTCGTGGAATCGTTTGCCGTCGTTGAAATAAAGCTCCGAAACTCCGTAGTCGTTGGCGACGAAGAGATCAGGATGGCCTGTGCCGCGCAAGTCTGCAGCGGAAGCAGCCAAAGCCCACCGATGGCTGTCGATGCCGACTTTGGCGCTGACCTCTTCGAACTTGCCGTTGCCCAGATTATGAAAGAGATATTTCCGGCCGCCGTTCTTGGCGTACTCGAAACTGTCAGGCATGATGCGCGTCGTCGTGAGATGCCATAGATCGATGTCTTCGGCGTAGTAGCCCCCGACGAACAGATCGAGGAGTCCATCGCCATCGTAGTCGAACCACACGGCGGTATCGGCATTGATCCAGGGCGGCAAGCCCGCTTGTTCGGTGACGCGCGTGAATCCGTGCCCCTGATCGTTGTGGTAAAGCTCGGGGCGTCCCCACTTGATCAGGAACAGATCTTCGTAGCCATCATTGTCATAGTCGCCCCAGACCGCGCCGGTAGATACTCCGGTACCGGGCAGATTCACATCAGCAATACCAAGGTCGCCAGCTACGTCTCTGAAAGTGCCATCGCCCATATTTCGGTAAAGGCAATTCTTGCTGCCGATGGCGCTGTTCACCACATAAATATCCGGCCATCCGTCACGATCGAAATCGACGATCGATACGGAAGCGCCCATCGAAGCGACTTCCGGCATGATCGGCTCGAGTTTCGGATCGAGCGCCGGAGCTTGGTGAACGAAGTTAATCCCTGCTGCGTGAGAGACTTCTTGCAAATAAAAGCCGTGACGAGCCAGTGCCGTGGCAGAATCGAAGCCCACTCGATTCGGATCGCGGCGCGATGAGATCCGCTTGATCACCAGTGGCGTGATTATCAGACCGACAAAGAAAATGCTTAGAAGTACTCTCGCGATGCGATTACCGGTCATTGGGCCTGCGAACTCCCGACAGGTTCACGAGAACTGCGATCGCGCAAGGCATTCTTGAAGACTTCCGGCGTTACATAGCGCGTGTGATAGTTCTTCCAGTCGTCGGGATGCTGACGGTACGTCCACTCATCTTCCAGTGCACCCGGCCGCGCCGTGTATTCATTCTTCGCGTGGTAAGGCAAAGGCAAAACGGTCTTCGAGAATGTCGAATTGTAATCGCCGTCCTTGATCCAGCCATCGCCCTTGATGACGAAATCGCGGACCCAACCTGCGGGGGGCGGAGCTTGCTCGGCGAAGCGCATGGAAAGTTCGTCGCCTGAATTAACAATCACGTAGCGGTCATCAATAGTCTTCAGCAGTTCGCGGACGTCGCCGTAGCGCGTGTAATAGCCGATCAAATCGCGCCAACGCTGCTTGGTCCCTTCGATGACGTTGTAGTCGGGAACTTCCGGAGCTCCCGCTCCCACTGGCATGTGCATCACTGAGTAGCCGCGATAGTGCAAGTCGGCCACCGTCGGATCCAAAGTTACCTTTTTGAGCGGCGTGTCGGGTGCTCCTTCCGCCCAGTGGATTGCGTCCCAGTATATTTCCAGATTCGTGCGCAGGCGTACGCGCCGCGGCGTTCCGGGACGGAAGATATTCGTGAGATTGAAAAGAATAGTCTTCTTGCGACCTGCAGGAAAACCGAGATTGTCTTGCGCGGTGATCCACCCTCCGTGACCGTCGGGCACCTGGACGCTGAGTCCGTGGGCGCGCCAGCGGTTGCCTTGGGTGATCGCGACGTTCACCGATGACTCGGTGTCGTGGATGGAACCCTGCGCAATGAGATAAAGAGGGCCGCTCTTCGGCGCGTCGTTGCCGAGATCAAGCTCCAGATAGTGATCGCGCGTTACTCCCTGAAACTGTCCACGGCCAAAGCTGCTCACGGCTTTGCCATCCAGTTTGCGGAGAAGCTCGGTAACATCCTGGCCAGTGTCGTCCACGGCTTGGGCGATGTCATGTGGAGTCGAGACCGTGGTGATGCCAAGCTTCGCCGGAGGAATTACGAATCGCTCATCGACGAAGATTTCCGTGCCTGCGGGGTGGTCGATGGCAGCGAGCGCCAGATAATCGTAGTAATAAACTTCCCAGAGTTCCGCCGTTACGCGGACGTCATAGTAACCGTCGTGCGGGACGAGCTGGTCGCGGCCTATTTTGTACCATTCTCCCGTGGCTGCGATTTGCGCGGAACCGAGCGTGTTGATCCGCAGGCCGATCGCGGAACCCCACGGAACGGCATCTTTCACAAATTCCATCTCTTTTCCGTTATAAGCGAATAAGAACGGGCAGGAAGCTTTGAGTCGCTGTTCAGTCACCACGTCCTGATCTGCTTTCACGTCAAACTCGGCGCGCACCGTGCCATTCGGCCACACGACGCGTACGACTTCTGCTTCTGTCTGCTCCCCTAAACCGAAGTGAAGTTGTGGACCAGTAATGGGTTGCTTCTGAACGAGCAATCCCGAGCGGACTTCAATTTCTCCTCCGACTCCAAAGGGGTTGATGCGTTGGTCACCCACTGCTTGCACAGCGTGGGGACGGACCACCTGCCAGTGATAATTCTTTGAACTTTGATTCATTGCCTGGATGGGTTGCCCATCAGCAGTCAAGCCGAGCAGATCGAGGTGGCCGTTGCCGCGAAAGTCCGCGGCGGCGAAAACCGATGCGGATCCGACCGGACTGCTGAGCGGCGTGAAAGCACCTTTTTCATCGCCGAGCCAGATGAGCGCGCCGCTACCCCCACTTGTCTGTGAAAGGACCAGATCGAGTGCGCCGTTGTTGTCGAGATCCGCAATATTCAAGCGAATCTCGCCGGCGAGATTGTGACCGGCATCCGGAACCTTGGCGATTTCGGCGGTCTCCCAGCTTTCTCCTTCATTCTTGTCGGAAATACGGACGATCGCCCCGTCCGTTTGCACTACTAGCAGATCGAGAATGCCGTCATTGTTTGCATCGGCTACGGCAATCGCTTTCGAGGAAGTGATGTTTGTTGGCAGCGGCCGTTCGCGGAACTGGCCCTGGCGTTCATTCATGAAGACATGAAGGTGGCTCGCGCCGTCGATGATCGCCGCGTCGGGGTTACCGTCACCATCGAAGTCTGCCCAGGCGAAGCCGCTCAGACCAGAGATTCCAGAAAAAGGATGGATCGCAAGGAACGTGCCGTCGCCATTGTTTCGCAGGACAGTCGGGACGCCATCTTTCGACCCCAGAACAATGTCGAGGTCGCCGTCGGCTTCGATGTCGACGGCCCAAGCTCCCGTGTACGAAGCATTGATCACCAACTTCGGCAGTTTGCTCCCCGCCGTTACATCGGTGAAGACACTGGGACTGTCCTGGCGCATCAGGCGCACGCCGCCAACACCCGCGAGCACTAAGTCCGTCTTGAAATCGTAATTGAAATCGACGGGTACGACCGCTTCAGGCGCTGGTGGAGTGGCGGATGGTCCCCCGGGAAAAGGAAATTTCGCTCCGCTGGAGAGTTGCACTTGGCGACCATTCGCTTCCGCGACCACGGGAGCCCCCGCGCTTCCAAGGGGGATAGCTCCGATCCAATTCCAGTGGACGCCACTTGCATTTGGCAGTTGCTGCGAATTAAACGACAGCGCCAAATCCGGAGCCGCTGGGCGGAAGACCGGATTTTCGAGCAAAAGGAAGTGAGTAAAGGGCTCGGCTTCCTCCCCGGGAGCGGCCTTGATCACCCTCAGACTGAGACGGTAATCAGGCACTCGCATCAGGACGTTGCGGAGAAAAGTCGTTTGCGTCGCCGCAGCGCGGAGATCGCCGCCGGAAACCGCGGCCTGAACCGCGGCCAACTGGCGCCGCACTTCAGGCGGCCAGCCTGAAGACTGTGAGCTGATTTCGGCGACCGCTGACTTTACCGTGGCGGCGTCCCCTTGTTTCGCCGCGATGCGACTCAACTCGAGCAAAGCCGCCAAATTTTTCGGCTGCGACACCAGAATCTTCTGCACGAGTTGCTGAAATTCGGCTTCACTGTTACTCGCTCCCTGGCGCTCGGTTTCTTCGGCGAGTTGATAAAGCGCACGCAAATTGTGCGGATTCAGCTCGACTGCCTGGTGTAAATCGGCCAGAGCCTGAGCAGAATTGCCCCGCTGACTTTCGAGCAGCCCCATGAGGCTGTACAGTTGATCATTCTTGGGAACCAGATCGCGCGCCCGCTGAAATCTCTGCGCCGCCGCCTCATAGTTTCTTTGGCGCAGAGAGAGAATGCCCCAGTTGGCCCATCCGGCGGGTTCTCCGGGCACCAGGCGGGTCACCTCCGAGAGCTTGCTCTCGGCGTGAACGTCATCACCCACCTGCAGCGCCGAGAGTCCTACGTAAAATGCCGAAACGACGTCGGCGTAGGCCTTGGAATTCTTCTCGGGAAATTTGGGCGCCGAATGACACCCAGGAGAGAGCACGATCAGTGCTCCTGTGAGCAAGAGAAGTATTGCGTTTTGAAAACCAATCCATCGACCCAATCGCATGGCTAGAAATGGCGTGCAGACATTATGCGGCCTGCAAGCTCCCGTTCTTTCTTTTGTAGCGGCGACGCCGCGAAATGCCCCAAAACCACAAAAAAGCGACTGCCAGAAACGGTAAAAGGTAAAGCAGAAGATCCCATCGCCCATAGCCAGGAGGAGTGGCTTCGACACGCGAAAGAACTTCTTCCGTTCTTTGCGCGCTGTGCAAGACGAGCCGCACGCGATAGAACTCGTCGCGATCAAACTCGGCCGAAGCGTTGTATTCTACCTGCCCACGGCTGTCCGAGCGAACCGCTGCGTGCATCACTTCCGCGAGGCGTCCGCTTTCCGGTTGAATGCCGATTTCGATCCTCAAGTCGTCGGGAATCTTGCCGCCTGGAACCGGATCCAACAGTACGAAGAACGTTCCGGTCCCGATGTCGGGATGCGTCCAAAGGGAGACACTGCATCCTGCCATTTTGTGATTCTCAATGATGGGGAAGGGAGGCCCATTGTGGGCTTTCGCAGGTGCCGCGGGAAAGAGCACCAATGCAACTATGAAGAGCAGGCAAGCAATCGAGATGGAATAACGACTCGACATGGTTGAAGAGAAGTTCGAGCTAAGACCGATGATTTCGTCCGCCTTGTCGTGCACACTAACCACTCATCAGTGTTGCGCGCATTTCCATGGGCTGGAAGATCAGCCAGAGTGACGCACTGAAAAGTAGAGCACAAACCACGGCCCACGGAATGAATGCCCGCAGTGGCTGCTCCGGAGAATCCTCTTCAGCCAACCCGTGCGCTACTGCCAGGGAGCCGGCAAAACCGAGCAACAGGAAACCGATCTCAATCACTTGCACCGCATTCGCAGGCAGGCCAGTCAGGGTCCAACGTGGCTGTCCCAGCAAGGGCCAGCCCAGACTCGCAAACACGTTCTGTGTCACCGGAATGATGGTATAGAGTCCGGTCAGAAAGTGAAAACCGTAGTGCGCGAGCCACATACCGAAACCAATCGGAACCAGCGCATAGGAATAACGCACAACTAGCGGCAGGAATGCGCGCTTTACTCCACCCAAGGCGCGCGTCCACCAAGCTGCAGCCCCAAGAAGCAGCAAGGGCTCGAGAATCAGAAAGGCCGCAAAAATCAGTCCGAGCACGGGAGCCTCGTGCCGTACGTGCAAGATTCTGCCGAGCCAGTTCTCGACGGCGTACACCGGGCTGACCATTCCAAAGGCGTTCAAGAGAGCGCCGAAAGTAAAGACTATTACAAGCGCAGCGAGGTCCTTGCGGTTGGAGAAATAACCGATCCCTGAGCGCAAAGGATCGCCGAGCAGTTCGTTCCCCGGCAATCGGCTCAATATCCCAACATTGTCATGCGGACAGGCGTGGATGCAATCCAGACAAAACGTGCAATCCATGTTGCCGACCTTGCGGGGCTGGAACAAAGCCAGTTCGCAGCCGCGGATCAAGACCAAGTCAGAAGAAAGAGCACGCCTGCCGCGGATGCAGTCTTTGGTCATGCATCTCGTACAGATGTCCTGATCCCGAACCTTCACTTCAAATGGTGAAAGTGTGGAGGCTACGAAGTTGAACTGCCCAATCGGGCATACGAATTTACAGAACGACGCGTGCTTGAAGAGTCCGTCGACCAAGAGCGCAGTAAGGAAGTAGCCGATGATGAGCCATGAGGTCCACCAAGGCGAAGACCAGAGGTCGAACAATTCGTAGGTAAAGAGAATAAGAATAAAGAGCGCGACAGAGGCCCACTTGTTTCGTAGCACCCGAGGCCAAGTGAACCTGGGCCGAAAGAAGCGCCGTGCCGCTTGCCGCACCAGCATGAACGGACAGGCCAGGCAGAAAAAATTTCCAGCGCATAGCAGCACCAGCACGAGCACTCCGCGAAAATGCAGCCAACTTAGGGTTGTGGCTAGGTTCTTCGGAGCCAGAGATGGCCCGAACAATCCATGCAGGATCATGACGACGCTGACGACAAGCAAAGGAGCCTGCAGGAAAGGACGCGCATAGCGCCAGCGGAAGAGAGATCCGAGGACCGGCACACGCATCAGATCGAATGGCGGGGACTCGATAGCCGGTTCTGAAGGGATGATTAGTTGATTCACAGCGTGCCTAGTTCGGCCGGACATCTCCTACATTGAACTGCCGCTCCAGCTTTTCTCCATTAGGCAGCGTGCCGTGCAACAGTACGACCCAATCCCCAGCCATCCCGAGGGAGAGTTGGGACTGATACTGTCCCGCCCCTACTTCCTTCGATGGTGCAAATACCGGGCTCATTCCCGCGTGGGACATGTCGGCCTCGACGGTGATCTGAGCCCCGGTCAGCGGATGAGTGGCTATGTCTGTCAACGTGAGGGAGATTTCGACTGGACCGACCCGTACCGGCTGGGGCTTGATCTGAAACTCAACTTTTACCCCGCTCGATGCGTTGGATGGCCTGTGACAACTAACTCCGAACATGATCGCGAGCACAACCAACGTGAGCCGACGACACCTCACACGCGCGACCCCATGGGACACGAATCAGGCTGCGCTGGGCAGTTCATTCCGGTGCCATGCGCAAGTGCACGTTGCCCGTTCTTTTTGATCGACTGGCGGGAATACGTGGTAGTACATCGCAATCATCATGGGAATGAACACGATCGAGTTGTAAAACAGGTGGAGCTCAACCCGAGGAAAGACGAGTTGCAGAACACTGCAAGGAACCGGTCTTCCCCAGAAATTATGATGTGTAGTCGCCTGATAAATGAGCAGAAAATGCTCGATGTGATGCCAAAACTGAATCCAGAACGCCACCATCCACCATGTGTGTGAAACTCCGGTGAAGCCTTTTCGCAGGAACCACAGGCAGATCAGCATCACTAAGGCATAGCCATAGTGCAAAGTCTCAGACTTGATCAGCCACGGATACCACAGCCCGAGTATGCCGTTTGCCTTCGGGCGCGGCCATCCCATCACGTAGATCTGATAGGCCTGAACGAGGTGCTCCGCCCAATGCGCAAGCACGATGAACATAAATACCTGAAGAGCGCGTTCGTGCCATTGGGAGTTCAGTTTTTCGAGAAAGCTCTCCCCTCCAGACGAGGCGACCGAGACATTAGGCATCGTGCGACTGGCTGTCATAGGAATCCCACCCCCATTTGTGGGACTGCGAAAACGATGGTCAAGATGATCCCACGGCTGGAAAGGGAGGTTCAATAGTAGATTTACATTATTGTTTCCTCAATCGCCCGCCGTTAGCGTCTCCATGCGAATCTTGGGAGCCCCGCCGTCGTCATCTGAGATGGCAATTCATGGGGTTTCGGAATGAATCTGGTAATCGAGGGAACCGGGATCATGCGACTGCTAGAGGGATTGCCTGAAAACAGTTCCCCATCGTTGAAATCGTTCCGTCCCCCAATCGCTGATTCCGCAGCCGGCACATCTTCTTCCTTTCAGCTTGCCTGCCTTGTGGAGCAAATTCAGCGAGCCACCCACGAGGCCAAGAAGCTTGTATTCGTACGCTCGGCGCACGACCTCACGAGCAGGTTGGAGCCAGGTTCGTGGTGTGTCGCGGAATGCCTGGACCATCTCGCTCGAACTACGCTCTGGTTTCTTCCGGCAATCTCGAAAGCTACTTCGATCGCTCCCAAGCTCACCACGAACCGTCCGTTCCGGACAGGGACGATCGCGACGCTGTTGATTCGCAATCTCGAACCGCCTTATCGGCTTCGGTACAAAGTCCTCCCCCAATTGGTTCCGCAGGAAAAGAATTTTGAGCCAGCATGGTTGGCGTTCGAAGAGTCACAATCCCGGCTCTCGGAATCGGTGCTTTCTGCCACCGGGCTTGCCATCGACAAAGTGAAGGTTCAGTGCCCTGTGTATGCGCGCATAACCTACAACGTTTATGGAGCCTTCCGCATGCTCACCGCTCACGAACGCCGTCATCTATGGCAGATTGAGCAGATTCTTAAAGCACTCGACCGAAGAGGGGCGCTGAAGGCTGCGGTTTAGGGCCGGCCGGACGCACCGAAATCCCGCAACGGCGGGAACCAATCCTGCGACAATATTCGAAACGTCTTAAGTTAGGACTGAATGAATGCCTCCTCAAGCCCCCACCAGCGCTTGCGATGTAGTTGTTATCGGCGGGGGTTTGGCTGGTAGGGCAGCCTCGCTTCATCTCGCAAAAGCCGGGCTGAGCGTCATTTGCCTGGAACCGGCCGAGGCCACACGACCGCCGGTCGGGGAATCGCTGGACTGGTCTGCTCCTGACTTACTGAAAGCGCTGGGTCTGCCGATGGAGCAGCTGGTGCGAGACCGCATCGCGACCTGGAAGCGCCACGTGACTCTGCAACTCCGCGACGGCTGCTCGGAGCAATACGTTCCCTCGGACTGGCTCGCTCGCGCGCCATTCTGTGTCGAACTCCGGACTCTACACGTGGATCGATCGCGGCTGGACGAAGAGCTGTCCAATCTGGCGATAGCCAAGGGGGTCAAGTTAGTCCGCGACAAAGTGGTCGGTGTGGAGCGGGAGAAAAACAGGATTCTTTCTGTCAAAACCGTCGACGGTTCGACCTTCTCCGCTCGCTGGTTCATCGATTCCTCAGGACTCGCGGCGCCGGTTCTGGCGCGTGAATTCAAACTGCCCGCCATTGAATTTGGACCGCCCAAGGTCGCTGTGTGGACATACTTCAGAGTGAAGGAAGCGGTGGAAGGAACGACCCTGTATATGGATCCCGCGCCCTCGGAATACCTGGAATGGGTTTGGGAGATTCCGATCAGCCCAGACACAGTGAGCGTCGGATATGTGACGACGGGAGCCGCAACTAAGGTGAAACGGGAACAAGGCCTTTCTGTGGAAGACATTTTCCAACAGCAACTGAAGAAGTTCGCCCACTTCGAGCCGCTACTGAATGAAGGACCTCTCACTTCCCTGAACGTCACGTCATTTCGATGCAGGACGCATGTTGGAGTTGCCGGCCCGAACTGGGTGATCGCCGGAGAGGCTGCGTCAATGGTAGATCCCATCACAGCCAACGGAGTGACTGCGGCCTTGCGGCATGCGGAGGAGGCAGCCTCGCTCATTCTGAAATTTCGGAATCGCGGCGGGCTTCCAGCTCTGGCGAGAACTTTGTACAGCAGCCGAATCTTGCAGTTTGCCAAGTTCTTTAACAGCGGAATCGAGGAGATCGTTTACGAGCCGAGCGTGAGAAATCGTATCGGAGCACGCCAGGCGGGAACGGTCTACACGAGCCCGGCATGGACCATGAATCTGGTTTACGCCCGTCTCAAACCCCGAGGCGTAGTTTCTACATTTCTCTTCAATTCCGTGATCGGATTCCTTCGCTTCAGCGCCTGGGCCTTCTATCAGTTTTGCCGCCTATTCAGAGAAACCTCGAGTACGTCTGGCTCGATGTATAGGAAAATCAAAAACTCGCGATCTCAGTGAACCTCAAGCCTGGCGATCCCGGGTGATTGCTGGAAGATTTCGCGAAACACAGTCCGTCGTCAGGGCGCGTATACCTTGTGAATGCGCTGTTACTGCAGAGTGCGTGATCGCTTGAGGATCTCCGCGCCCGTTTCGCGATCAATATAGAGGATGCAGTCGGGCAGACTCTTCCTAAGAATCGATCCGAGTGCTACCTGAGCGTGGGCGAATAACACCACTCCATCAAGTTCACCGTCCTCATCCCACCACTCGGTGTCGTCGACCAACTCACCAACCCATAGGCCGGCTTCAATCATGTGGTCCGCGATTTGCTGGACAACTTCTTTTGAAAAACCCGTGTGCTGGGATAAGCGCTCAACATCGGCGCCCACATCCAGGCTACTGACGAGGATGGTTAAGGCGCGGCTTGTTTCTCTGTCTTCTGGATCTGCAATTGCTTCGACAGTTGCTTTCAATTCAGCGAGAAATGGGTCCATGTGGTTCTCCTTTGTTTTATTAAGAGCCTGTCCTCAAGGCTCTAGGAGCAAGTCGTCGCATCCACTTCATCTTTCTTCCGCTCAGATCAAGCAACGGATCTTTTCCGAAATCGCGTTTGACCGATTCGGCCCAAGGGCGGGGCTTGGGTCGTGGTCTTCGTACTTGTCCCAGAATCGCGAAGATGGCGAATGAAGTTTGGCCCAGAGCGCGTGGGGAAAAGAGGCCAAAATTTCGAGGTACATGTTGGTAACGTTCTGGAATGTGTTGAGCCCAACGATCAATAAACTCCTCCAGCGAGCACTGGATGTTCACCTTGCGGTGCAAACGCTTGTCCTTGTACCAGAACCTAACGATATGATCGCTCACGTAAGTGATTCGGCGCCTAGCGATGGGTGGTCGGCGAGCGTAGCGACCGGCATACCTCAGGAAGTGTGCCTTTGATTTGAAGGACTGAATCTTAACCCTCCACCAGCGCTTAGCTTGCTCATTCAGCATTGCATCCACTAGGGCGGGGGTCATGTCGGTACGAAGTTGACCTGTCTGTAGAGCTTGGCGCAGAATCCCGATCACAGCTTTGCGCCAAGCCATTACCAGCCTGTGGTGGTCAAAATACACGCTGGGAACCCACGTGCCAGCCTCCGATAACCCTCCCGCGGTTGCCATCAAGTGGACGTGCGAGTTGAACTCTAACTTTCCATTGAAGGTGTGCAGAATGTCGAGGCTTCCGATCCGCAATCCGTTTCTTACTCGAAGTCGAACCTCTATAGTTTTCGCAGCAAGTACTGGCAGCGCCTTTGCCAACTGAGGGTTGTCACGAAACAACGACCAAAGCACATCAGGCATTGTGAAGGTGATTCCCTTGTAGGGTACGTCAGGAAGAAGGGCCCAGCGCTCGCGACACCACTGCACGGTGGCGCGATAACCGCAACTTGAGCATGCGCGAGATTTGCAGGTGTGATAAAACGTCACCTCATGACCTTCGAACCCGTAGGTCTCTCCACCTAAGGCTGCGGTACGGCACTGCTCGGACTTGAGGAATGCCGCGCGAACTTCAGGCCGTTTGTCTGGTCGGTCCCAATATGCACGTGTGAGTGAGAGAATGTGTTGCAACGGATCGGTGTATTTCACGGGTATAACTCCTCTTGCCGTATCCCAGAATTCAAAAGGTCTTGACCGATGAGAATGACCGTGTGCTGACGTCGAGTGGTTCTCACCACTACAGAGCCGGCTTGTCGCTGTTCTTGGTGGAGGAGCGCTTTCAAGGCAGCGACGGTATCGAGGCCGACATTTTTGTTGTCTCTCCGCGAGACGGCTGCCCGAATAACCCTGTGTAGTTCACGATCCTCGCACCCCTCGACGAACTCATCCAGTTGTTTATCCTTGGTCAAGTTGCAGTGCTGGATGGCTTTGCCAATCTTCAAGTCACCGGCTACGAGAGCCTGGATTAATCGAGGATGCGCGGTCTCCCAGATTTTCGACACGTTGTGAACATTCCGATCTCCGGCGGCGGCAAGTTCTGCCACTTTCTTTCGCACCGAGATGCGCTCAGCTTCCGGCAGTTTTGCCAACCCTTTGTACTTGCCTCCGAGCTGCATGTTTTCGAGCGCTTTCTGCTGAAAAAAGGGTTCTAGAGTCAGCGCGAGGCTGATGCGGACGAATAGATTGAAGGACCGCCGAGGGTGATGGGCGATCAGGAACTGGAGGGCGTCGTGCTCGTCGAGTGGGTATTCGATGCAGTCGATTTCGCGGCAACGATTCAGAATCGCAAATTGCCAAACATCAAAGCCGTCGAGGATCACTCCGCTAGTCGTGATGCGAACAGCCTCTGGCAGGGATTGCCCTATCACGCGCGAGGCGGCTCTCAGTTCATCGGCTGGGCACGTCCAGCCTAGCTTTTTGATGGCAGGATGTAACTTAAGTTGCTGTGGAGAACGGACGACCCTAGACCCGAGATGGTTCGACGGCGAGGATGAAACCTCGGTTCTCAGGGGTGCATATTGAGGTGCATACTGAGGTGCCGAACACCCTGATCCAGCCCGATCAAGAGCATCTGAGGTGATCGTATATGATTGATTCCGCACAATAGGTGTGGGACGGGTTGAATTTGCTAAACCGTTGCACTGGCTAGCACTCGTACCGAGGGTTCTCCGTAGTTGAGCGTTGTCTGTCCCCACAACAATCACGAAACTCGCATCCTCAGCGATTAAATCCTCAAAGACTGCCTCTTGCAGCCGATTACTCTTGTTCGAGGGCTGGAAGCGTATGGCTCTCGATCATTTTGTCAATTGAGCTTTGGATTACCCTGACCGCACGGCCGACCTTCACAAAATCCAGGTGCTTCCGTCGAAAACGCCAATCACGGATTGCGGCAACAGTGACGCCGAGCTGTTGTGATGCATCCTTTAGAGTTACCAACTTGGCCATTTAATAACCTCCAAAATTGATGACTATCTGCTGAATTCACTTGCATTCTAGACAGGACTGCGCTCTACTATCAAGAATGGCGATTGTAGAGCATAATACACACGCTCAATACCCTGGATTTGTGTGGGCAAAGTCAATACAAGTGACTGTTGGAGAAGAGGATGCCGAGATCTCAGGCGCCTTGATATTGACCCAAGAGGAATTAGACGCCAATCCCGACCCGATCCGGGCTTACCGACAGGCCATTCGGCGATATAGCGGGGCAAAGCGTCAGGGCAAAAACTCGCCCCACGTGCAATTTGCTAATGCCGACGAGAGACAAAAGCAAATTGCGTTTGTCAAGAGGTATGGTCCTATCGCCGTAAGTGCGGCATCTTTGGAGGAACGACCAATCGTTCCGGAAGATGCCTTGGATTTCCGTACCAATGAGACTTGGATTGTCGCTCGCCAGAATCTAGCTGAAATGGAGCGAGAGCGACTGGTCTATCGGTCCTCACTTGCCTTGCTTTTTGAACTGCGTCGAGAAAAAGAATCCGACCCTACAATAATCCGAGACTGTATAAGCACGATCGTCACCAATGTTTCTGGGTGGCCCGACCAGTGGAAACGTGAGCGACAACTGAGGACGAGCGGTATAGGGTATGCACACGAGCCCTGCTGGATGTTCGGACGGGAAAATCTGGAACACCTAGAATATTGGGAGTGGCGCGCTACGCGCGAACCGTCGGATGACCTGCTGACCGACGTGTTGATCGGCTCGGACCTCGTCTACAACGGCCATTTGATAATTTGTGAGCTTATTAATGCCTTTCCCCCTCTCGTCTATCCGTGGGGAGACTCTCCCGTGGAGGCGCCGCAATTGGACATAGCGCCCGGCATAAGGCCCCTACTCTATTTCATGCTGCGGCGAGAGTACCTCGGCGGCGGTGGAACAGGTATCTGCCGACATTCCGACTGTCGACACGTCTTCGAGATTGAGCGCTCAGGACAAGAGTTCTGCGGAGATGAATGTTCCCGTCTGCAGCGACAACGAGAGTATTGGAGCATTCGAGGCAAAAGGTTGAGAAAGCGCAGACTAGCGGGTCGCAGAAAAAAGGGCAGCGGCCCTCGCTAACGGCGGGAGGAGAGATTGCGATGAGTGTCTATCGACCGGCGAGTTCTAAAGTGTGGTGGTACGACTTCATTTTTGAAGGTCAAAGAGTGCGGGAGAGCGCGAAAACGCGCTCGAAGACCATCGCAAAGGACGCTGAGAAAGCCCGTCGCCGCGCACTCGAGGAAAGCTACAACGGAATCAAGCGCCGCGACCGCGCGAAGCTATTCTCGATCGCCGCGAATGAATGGCTCGAACTTAAAGGACTCACTCTTTCCGCCTCGTCACAGCGGATTGAACGCAGTAACCTAAAACACCTCGCTCCGCACTTCGAGAAACGTCTCCTCACCGACATCCAGGCCAAAGACGTGAGCCGCTATCAGAACGCTCGAATCGCAGAGAAAGCCTCTCCGAAGACGATCAACCTAGAAATAGGAACGCTGCGCGCGATTCTGCGACGCCATCGCGTCTGGGCAGAAATACAGCAAGACGTTCGCATGCTGCCCACCCTCGACGATGTGGGCCACGCCCTGACGTGCGAAGAGGAAACCGCCTTGCTGTCGGCCTGCTTGCAGAGCCGATCGCGCTTGCTCTACCCGGCTGTGATGCTGGCCCTGAATACTGGAATGCGCTACAGCGAGATCCGGTTGCTGCAATGGAAGCAAGTGGACTTCGCGGCCAAGATGCTTACGGTGGGAAAGTCCAAAACTCGGAACGGCACGGGGCGTTTCATACCGCTGAACGCGCGAATCCTTAGCGTCCTCGAAATGTGGGCATCGCAGTTCCCTGATCGCGAAGCGAGTCACTACGTATTTCCGTTGGAAAAGTGCGGAGCCAAAGGCGAAGAGGATACATTCGGCTTCACTGGGAGCGTGGTCTTCTATGGTACTGAACCGACGCGGCCTATTGGCGACTGGAAGGAAGCATGGGAAAAAGCCAAGGAACGAGCGGCCTCTATCTTAAGAGGAGACAGTGACAAGCTCGAGACGACCCGCCAGAGCCCTGGATCCGCGAAGTCCTCCAAAAAACGAGATGACAAAGCGGCCCAGAAGAAGCCCAAGCCAGAATCCCTCAAGTGCCGCTTCCACGACCTACGTCACACGGCAGTCACCCGACTGCTCGAAGCGGGCATTCCCTACCCCGTCGTCGCAAGCATAATGGGCTGGTCCGCTGCGACGGCAATTCGCATGGCAAAGCGGTACGGCCACATTGGAAGCCAAGCTCTGCGAGAAGCGGCCGATGTCCTTGGAAGAACCAAAATTCCGGCGGGGTCACTCAAAAAGTCCCCAAAGTCGACCGAAGTGGAAAATGTCGCGGTGCAGTAACGCTATGAAAAGAAATGGCTCCTCAGGTAGGACTCGAACCTACAACCCTTCGGTTAACAGCCGAATGCTCTGCCATTGAGCTACTGAGGAGTGTAACGGCAAGCGCTGATGGCTCGCCTGATTTTCCCTATCATCATAGCATCTTCGATGCGCGCTGAAAACAGTGCCGCGGACGCGTTTCTGGTACGCTGGAATTTCGTTGAGGTGAGTATGCCGGGAGGGCGATTGCTGCTGCTTCTCTTTTCCTTTTCTTCTCTAAGCCTCGTGGCCGCAGCGGTTTTAGCCGGCGATTCCCAGTCTGCGCAATCGCGAGTTCCCGACGGGCCTCCGCTCGCCGAAGCCAAGCCTGTCGCCGATACCTTTCATGGAACCAGAGTCGTCGACAGCTACCGTTGGCTGGAGAAATCGGATTCTCCGGCGACACAGAAGTGGGTTGCGGATGAGATGGAGTACACTCGGGCGTTACTCAATCCCCTTCCCGGTCGCGAGGCGATTCACAAGCGGCTCACCGAACTGCTCTCGATCGGCAACGTCACTCCACCGGCCATCGCCGGCCGACATTATTTCTATACCAAGCGCGAAGGCATGCAGAACCAGCCAGTGCTTTACGTGCGCGACGGCCTCGACGGGGCCGACCGCGCGCTCGTCGACGCCAACCAACTTGCCGCTGACGGCACGATCGCTCTCGACTGGTTTCAGCCGTCCGACAACGGCAAGTATGTAGCATACGGAATTTCTCAAAGCGGCTCGGAGATGTCGACGCTGCACGTCATCGAAACCAAGACAGGCACGATTCTCCCCGACACGATCGAGCGCACGCGCGCCGCTTCGATCGCATGGCTGCACGATAACTCCGGTTTTTACTACACGCGCTATCCGAAGCCAGGCGACGTGCCTCCGGGCCAAGAGATGTACAACCGCCATGTTTTCTTTCACCTGCTGGGAAGCCCCGTCGACACGGACGATCCCATCTTCGGCGAGGGCCGCGATCCGGAGGACTGGCCGAGCGTGTCTTTGTCCAATGACGGGCGCTGGTTGCTGATCACCGTCTCGCAGGGATGGACCAAGTCCGAACTTTATCTGCAAGATCTCAAATCCGAGAAGCCCTCGAGCCGCCTCACTACAGGCAAAGATTTTCTCTACAACGCTGACGTCTACAATGGAAAGGTTTACATCACCACGAATGAGGATGCGCCGCGGTATCGTGTTTTCGTCACCGACGCCGGAAATTTCGATCGAGAAGCATGGAAGGAAATCATCCCGCAGTCCGACGCCGTGCTGCAGGGCGCGGCCGTCTTTGGCGGGAAGCTGTTCGCGCAATACGAGCAGAACGCCAGCTCGCAACTCAAGATTTTCGATCTCGATGGCAAGAAGCTCAGCGATGTTTGCGCTTCCCACGATCGGCACGGTATTCGCCACGGGCGGCAAATGGAATCACGACGAAATGTTTTACGGATTCCAGTCGTTCACTTTTGCCCCCTCGATTTACCGCTACGATCTGAAGGATGGTTCCACATCGCTCTGGACCAAGGTCGAGGCACCTTCAATTGATCCCTCCGCCTATGAAGTCGCGCAGGAATGGTTCAAATCGAAAGACGGCACGCGGGTTCCGATGTTCGTCGTGCACAAAAAAGGGCTGCAGAAAAGCGGAAAGAATCCCACGCTTCTCACCGCCTACGGAGGCTTCAACGTCAGCCTCACGCCCAGTTTCAGCCGCACGGCTTATCTGTGGATGGAGCACGGTGGCGTCTTCGCCGTTGCCAACCTGCGCGGCGGCGCCGAGTTTGGAGAAGACTGGCACCGCGCCGGCATGCTCGACAAGAAACAAAATGTTTTCGACGACATGATCGCCGCGGCCGAGCACCTGATCTCCGAAAAATACACGGACAAGAATCATCTCGCGATCCAGGGCGGATCGAACGGCGGACTGCTCATGGGCGCGATGATCACGCAGCGTCCTGATCTGTTCCGCGCCGTGGTCTGCCAGGTTCCGCTGCTCGACATGCTGCACTATCAGGATTTCCAGATTGCCAAGCTCTGGATCCCGGAATACGGCAGCTCGGAAAATCCCGAACAGTTCAAGTGGCTCTACGCCTACTCGCCCTATCACCACGTGAAGGCAGGGGCGGAATATCCCGCCATCTTATTTATGACCGCCGACACCGACACGCGGGTCGATCCCATGCACGCAAAAAAAATGGCCGCCCTGATGCAGGCCGAAGCGAGAAACGGATCGAGCAAGACGCGTCCGATCTTACTAAGGATCGAGTCGAAGGCAGGCCACGGTGCCGGAAAGCCTGTGACCAAGCAGATTGAGGAGTTCACCGACGTGTATTCGTTCTTGTTTTGGCAGTTGGGGGTAAAGCAGTAGGGGTCAGGGATCGGGGGCCAGTCAAAAGTGGCTAGTGAATAGTGATTAGTAGCTGGCGCGAATGACCTATTCAGTATGTGCGCGGCTAGTCGACATTTGGCCACGGCTACAGAAATTTCCTTCGATACATCTATGACTAAATTGTCGAAAACAATTCACCTCCTCGCATCGGTGTTGTCGATGCTCGCTCTGACTGCGGTGTCGCAATCTGTGAATCGCGATTCCGACTGGCATCAGCGTCTCCGAGAAGAACTCCCGCTACTCGGTCATCGCAACTGGATCGCAGTGGTTGATTCTGCGTATCCGTTGCAGACCAGCGCGGGCATCGAGACGGTTGAGACCAACGCCGATCAACTCGAGGTGGTGAGAGAAGTTCTCGATCAGGTTAGCAAAGCGAAACATGTTCGTCCCGTCATCTTTACGGATGCGGAACTCAAACTGGTCCCCGAAAGCGACGCCAAAGGAGTGACCGCCTATCGCGAAGCGCTGAGTTCCCTTCTGGGAAAAACGGACACGCAATCGCTGCCGCACGAGCAGATCATCTCGAAGCTGGACGAGGCGGGAAAGACCTTCCACATTCTGGTGCTGAAAACCACGCTGACGATTCCGTACACATCGGTATTTATTCGTCTGGATTGCGGTTATTGGACCGACCAAGACGAGAAGAGGTTGCGGGAGAAGATGGCGGGTCGGTGAATGGATGTTGGCGGAGTAGTGGGCAAAGTCAAATTCCTGTACGCGGTTTTGATTCTCATCCTTTCGTGAAGAACGCGAAAGGATGGGCACCCGGCTGGGTTCTTTCGCCGACTCGCGACTGAAGTCAAGGTCACCGCCAAACTGTTGGACTCCGCGCGAGATCCCTCCCTACGCCTGAAAAACAGCTCCGGTCGGGATGACGCCGGGTTTGTCAACTTCCCAGCCATGGTCGAAATCGCCACCTGCGGATGTAAGAATCCCGACCTGCGCCAGTCAGAATTGTTTTGACGGAAGTCATCGGCACGGTGCCGTGTCGAATTTCGTGAGAGCTCAATCACTGTGATCGGTAACTGGCATCACAGCGGGCATCGGATCAGAGAAGGCCCCAGGTGTTGATCTCGCCGGCACTAAACCATATTGGCTGACCTGTCCTTCGCACGATTTGCGAAGGGCGTCCCCGAATTTGCTAGCGGCTCTTTTCGGAAATGATCTTGAGCGCCCGGTCGTTCTCGTTCGGAAAGAGATCGGCGGGAACTGGAATTCCCTTGATCGCCACGAGGTACCGCGCGCAACTGCCTTTGTCGCCGAGGCAATAACTCTGTTTCATCTGATCCGCCGCTTTGGGGAGATGCGCCAACTCAGCGTGAAAGAACGGGCACTTACTAAGCCGCTCGCACTGCGCCATGATCAGCTCCCGGTGATCTCCTAGCGGTTTGGAATGGATGTCTCTTCGATACTTCGGCAGGGGACGCTAAAACTTGAGCCAGAGAAACCAAGGAGGCGATGCGAAATCGCGTCGAGAAGCAAAGGAAGTAGGTGCTACCGGAAATGGAGACAAGAAGAAGAACAAAGAGCGGAAAGAAGAGGATGCGCGGCGGCCAAGCCGTGTCCACGCTTCGCAGGGCGGCGCGAAGCGTGGAGCAATCGGCATCAAGAAGATGCAGGCCCCTACTGGATCGAACTCGCCACGTTCGAGAACACGTTGTTGGCGTTGGAGCCGACCAGGCGGATCGTGCCTACAACGATCACCAGAATGACGGCCAACATGACCGCGTATTCTGCGATGTCCTGGCCCTCTTCGTCTCTCCAGAGCTTGCCAAATAGCACTGACATAGGATGTCCTTTCGTTTGCTCAAACAAGTTCGATGATTTAGCAACAGCGCTTGGCCCGCGATGCCCAGCCCCACAAGCAACTGCATTGTCAGAGTAGGCCGGAATCTTAAGGCTTGATACGTCACGCCCGTAATGGCCCGAGTGGTGAAGGTCATGGCACATGCGTGGGGTGAGCACCGCCCGCTGAAATCCAGCAGCGATTCAAGCAGACTGGAGGCTCTCCGCCCGGCTCCGGTAGTGGATTCAGAGTAGTGATCCGGCGGTCCCGAATGGCTAGAATTGCGCGACGCTTATGACGAACCTGCGCCGCGCGAGCGAAGCATTGCTGGCTTCCCTTCTGTTCATGGGAACGGTCCACGCCGGGACGGTCGAACACCCGGGAACTCTCGCCAAGGATGCAGAGTGCTCATCATGTCACGCGCAGAAGATCACCGGAACGTCCGTGCATTCGGCGATGGCGATGCCTTGCACCGTCTGCCATCTGGCGACAACCCAAGGCGACATGACGACGCTCAGGCTGCTTATGCCGAAGACCCAGATATGCTACGCGTGCCACGAGAAATCGGCGGCTCTACGGGAACACTTGCCAGCAATGAAGGGAACATGCGTCGAGTGCCACGACGCACACAGCAGCAAGCAGCGGATGCTGCTTGCTCGATCAAAGCGGGCGGCCGATTTCCCAGTGTTGGCCGAAGGGATCCACGACGCGGCCGACTCTCCAGCCGTGTCCGTCGGTGACGGGATAGATTTCTTTCGCACCGGCCGCGACGGCGCGGGCAAAAACTGCGTCGGGATCGGCGACCGTCAAGATGATGCGAATCGTGGTGCCGCCGACGGATTCCGGGCTGAAGTTGTGGTGCTCGGGAGATTCGTCGCTCAGCCAAAACTCGGCGCCATCCACGGAAAGCCTTGCAACAATACTTCCGCCGTCTTCCAGGCGAAACTCTTCCTTTGCGCGAAATGCGGATTTGTAAAACTCCACCGCTCGGGCACTCCCACGCAGGCAAAGCCAGGGAACGATGGAAGTCTTGACGGCATTCGATGATGCGGAAGCTTTGCGCCGCGGAGCGGGAGCGTTTCGAGGTCTCTTGCCGGCTTTCTTCTTCTTAGGCATAAGGTTGGTTCCATCCTCGGGATCAATTTTAGTCATTCCGAGCTTTGTCTTCCTTTCGCCCTGTTATTCTGCTTGGCGCACGGGGCCTCATGTCAACATTTGTTGGGTGTAGCGGCTGCTTGCGCGGGATTTTCCTCTTGACGGTGATGTGTTCGCTGGGTAAAAGCTCTTGTGGATCCAATGCAATCCTATTCTGAAGGAGTTTCAATGAGCATGCTTCGTCCGGCCATCTTCTGCTTTGCGGCCCTTGTGCTTGCTGCTGGGGCAACGGTTGCTCAAAGTAACGGAACACCGCTGGCGTATCCCAAAGCGAAGACCGTGGACCAAGTCGATGACTACCACGGCGTGAAGGTGGCGGATCCGTACCGGTGGCTTGAAGACACGGATTCGGACGATACCAAAGCCTGGATCGAAGAGGAAAACAAGCTGACGTTCAGCTACCTGGATCAGATTCCGTATCGAGGCGCGATTCGCGACAGGATGACGAAGCTGTGGAATTACGAGCGCTTCGGCATTCCCGAGCTGGAAGGCGGGCGATATTTCTTCGAGCATAACAACGGCCTGCAGAATCAGAGTGTATTGCTGGTGGCCGAGTCGATGAACGCGGAGCCGCGAGTGTTGCTCGATCCCAACACGCTGTCTTCGGACGGCACGGTGGCGCTGTCGGGCAGAGCGATCACCGATGATGGGAAGCTGATGGCGTATGGAACGGCTGCGTCGGGATCGGACTGGCAAGAGTGGCATGTACGGGATGTCGACACGGGCAAGGATCTGCCGGACTCGGTCAAGTGGGTCAAATTCTCCGGCGCCTCGTGGACGAAAGACGGCAAGGGATTTTTCTATAGCCGCTATGACGAACCGAAGGGCACCGCGTTGCGGGATGCGAACTACTTTCAGAAGCTCTACTACCACAAGGTCGGGACATCTCAGGACGAAGACAAGTTGATCTATGAGCGGCCCGACAACAAAGAGCTTCTATTCGGCGGTACGGTCACCGACGACGGTCGTTATCTGGTGATCACGGTATCGCAAGGAACTTCGCCCAAGAACCGGCTTTACTACAAAGACCTGACCAAGCCTGATTCGCCGGTGGTGAAGCTTCTCGACGATTTCGATGCGCAGTATGCGTTCATCGACAACGATGGGCCCACGTTCTGGATTCAGACCGACAACAATGCGCCGAGGGGACGGTTGATCGCTATTGATTTGGCGCGGCCGGACAAAGACAACTGGCGAATCCTGGTGGCGGAAACCAAGGACAAGCTGCAAGCGTCGAGCGTGGTGGACAACGTATTCCTGATGAGCTATCTCAAGGATGCGCGCACCGAGGTGCAGATTCACGATTTGCACGGCAGGTTCCTGCGGAATGTGGAGTTGCCGGCGATTGGAACGGCGTCGGGATTCGGCGGAAAGAGAAAAGATAAAGAGACTTTCTACGCCTTCACCAGCTTCATCTCGCCTACGACGATTTATCGTCTCGATCCCGGGGCGGATAAGAGCACAGTTTTCCGGCAGCCGAAGGTGGACTTCGACGCCTCGCGGTACGAGACCAAACAAGTGTTCTACAACAGCAAAGATGGTACCCGCGTGCCGATGTTCCTGACCTATAAGAAAGGATTGAAGCTGGATGGGCAGAATCCGACGCTACTGTACGCGTATGGCGGATTCGACATCTCGCTGACGCCGTCGTTCTCCGTGCCCACGATCGTATGGCTGGAAATGGGCGGCATTTACGCACAGCCGAATCTCCGCGGAGGCGGCGAATACGGCGAAGACTGGCATCTGGCGGGAACAAAAGGCAAGAAGCAGAACGTGTTTGACGACTTCATCGCGGCGGCGGAGTGGCTGATCGCCAACAAGTACACCTCGACGCCGAAGCTGGCGATTCGTGGCGGGAGCAATGGCGGTTTGCTGGTCGGTGCCTGCGTCACGCAGCGTCCGGACCTCTTCGGAGCGACGCTGCCGCATGTGGGCGTGATGGACATGCTGCGATTCCAGAAGTTCACGATTGGATGGGCGTGGACGTCAGATTACGGTTCGTCCGATAACGCGGAAGACTTCAAGTACTTGTACGCGTATTCGCCGCTGCACAATCTGAAGCCGGGAACGAAATATCCTCCCACCTTGATCGCCACTGCCGATCATGACGACCGGGTTGTGCCGGGACACAGCTTTAAGTTCGCGGCCACGATGCAGGCGGATCAGGCCGGACCGGCGCCTGTGCTGATCCGGGTTCAGACCAAGGCGGGACACGGAGCCGGGAAGCCCATCTCGAAGATTATTGAGGAAACGGCGGACGAGTGGGCGTTTGTGGCCCGGAATCTGAATATGACGGTGGCGCTGCAGTAGCAGTACTGAGCACGGAGTACTCAGTGCTCGGTTCGCTCAAGAGCTTGGTTTGCTGTTGCTTGCAATAGTCAAAAGCCCCACTTCTCCCAATACCCGGAGAAATGGGCCCCCCGCTGGCATTTGTGAGCGGCGTTTACAGGAGTCAAGGGCCTTTTTTCGTGGTAGAATCCTCGGGTTTTGGGCTGGATGCCTCGTGCGGTGCGCTATTCAGCCTCAATGTGTTCCTCTTCCCGGAGGCATCCCATGGGTTCTCGTTCCCCATTCTCTCGTCTCGCTTCCCTTCTGATTATCGCTTTGATTACGGCCGGTTTTGCTCCCAACGCCAGCGCGCAAGATGCGTTGCCCAACCATCTCACGAAACGAGTGGTCGGGGATTACGGATATTGGAGCAAGTATCAGGTGCCGCCGTACGGAGCGGCGCAGATTCCGTATCAGAAGCTGACCCACATTAATCATGCGGGGCTATCGTTCGACGCCAGCGGGACGTTGTCGGTGCCACAGGGATTCCTCGAGCCCGAACTCAATAACCTCGCCCATGCAGCGGGAGTGAAAGTATTGCTTCTGCTGGGCGGTGACTTCCCTGGACTCGAGGCCAGTGGCGCGGGACAGACCCTGGTCGATAATGTTGCCGCTTTCGAGAAACAATATGGTTACGAGGGAGTGGACATTGATTGGGAGTATCCCGAGACGAGCGGCGACCGTTTCTTCCTGGCACAGTTGATGGCCAAGTTCCGGGCGGCAAACTCCAGTTATGTGCTCTCGATCGACGCCGCGCCCTGGGGCGGATACGGATACGATCTGCAGCAACTCAAGTTCTCGCTGAACTACGTCAACATCATGATGTACGACTGCGCCGGCCCGTGGACGCAGTATGGACAACTGAATTCGCCGATCTTCTGGGACAACCACGATCCTGCACCCTGGGAATGCCAGCCCGGCGGGAGCGCGTTTAACACCGCGAATCTTTTCCTGATGCTGATGCCGGCCAAACAGCTCAACATGGGAACGCCTTTTTATGGCTATCAATATCTGAACATCAATAAAGAGTATGGGCTTTGTCCGAACACCGCCTGGACGCCGGACGGTGACTGCGACAATGCCGTTACTACCGGAAATTATGGAACTAGCTACAAGCAATTGATCAATAATCACGGGTGGCATACGGTGCGCGATCCGTTCGCTCTCGTGCCTTACATGCTTAAGGACGACGGCAGCGACGGCTACATCACCTATGACGATGCGACCTCGACGTATTACCGCGTGTGGTATTCGGATTGGGTGCGCAACCTGGGTGGAACCTTTATGTGGTCGCTCGACGCGGACTATGACGGGCACTCGCAGGATCTGATGGATGCGATGTATAACGCGTCAATCAGTCACTAGCCACTGGGGCTAAAGCCAGTACCTTCTTTCCACGTTTAACGCTTAACGCGGCCCTCGAAGGGCCGCTCTTCGACGGTTGAGCCCGGTACGGCTCCGCGGTAGCACTCCTTGCAGTTCTCAGACTATGTATGCATTCTCCGCCGGAAGATACTTCCAGGGTTGGGAGTGATTTTCGAGGTTTTGGACAGATTCCTCTGGTTGGCTCTCCCGCCTGGGTCATGCCGTAAATGCCAGAAATAACGATTATTTGGCCGATGTGCGCCCGAGCTTGCACATCCCCCATCCGTGGGTTTGACCCGCCTCATCCGACGTGTTATAAATGCCCGTTTTGCTCAGGGATGCCGGAGCTAGAGACTTCTTTCTCTAGTCCCCTTTTGGCGGCATGATGCAGTAGTCATACCCTGCGCAAGATCCGACGCGGCCAAGCTCCAACACTCCTTAGGTTTTGCGGTGGAAGCGTGTTCGGAAAAGCCTCAGACTCGCGAAAAAGCGAGAAACTTGGGGCACCCTGTTTTTCCGGAATGATAGTACCTAAAACACGTTTGTAATCCTGAAAACCGTTCTAATTCGGAGGACTTTTATGCGTACATGGCTTGCCACTGCTGCGTCCTTTAGCCGCTGCATGGCGATGAAAATTACGGCTGTGGCCGCGCTGCTTACCGTCAGCGCCGCTGCTGCTTTCGCGCAACCTGGCGAAGCGGGTGGGGAGGCTTCACTGAAGCTGCCCGATCTCTCGCAGGTCAGCTTCATCAATGGGGCAATCGATGGACACAAATTACTGCTGATCGGGATTCTGTTCTGCCTGTTCGGGCTTGGATTTGGCATGGCGATTTTCATGCGCCTGAAGAACCTCCCCGTGCACCGCTCGATGCGTGAGATTTCGGAGCTGATTTACGAAACCTGCAAGACTTACCTGGTCACGCAAGGCAAATTCATTCTGCTGTTGTGGGCATTCATCGCCGTCATCATCGCGGCTTACTTCGGATGGTTATCCCCAGTGCCGGGAAAGTCGGTTGCGCTGACGCTGCCCATCATCCTGGGATTCAGCCTGGTGGGTATCGCTGGCAGCTACGGAGTGGCGTGGTTTGGAATTCGGGTCAACACGTTCGCCAATTCGCGGACGGCGTTCGCTTCCCTGCCCGGCAAGCCGTATCCGGTGTATCAGATTCCGCTTGAGGCCGGCATGAGCATCGGCATGATGCTGATTTCGGTCGAACTGTTGATCATGCTGTTCATTCTGCTGTTTGTGCCCGGAGATTACGCCGGACCCTGCTTCATTGGATTCGCGATCGGAGAATCGCTGGGCGCGGCGGCGCTGCGCATTGCCGGCGGCATCTTTACCAAGATCGCCGACATCGGATCCGATTTGATGAAGATCGTTTTCAAAATCAAGGAAGACGACGCGCGCAATCCTGGCGTAATCGCCGATTGCACGGGTGACAACGCCGGCGACTCAGTTGGACCCTCGGCGGACGGCTTCGAAACTTACGGCGTCACGGGCGTGGCACTGATCACGTTCATTCTTCTAGGCGTGAAAGATCCGAATGTGCAGGTGCAACTGCTGGTTTGGATCTTTGTGATGCGCGTAATGATGCTGGTCTCGAGCGCTCTGTCCTACTTCCTGAATGGCGCGATTGCCAAGGCGAAGTATGGCTCAGCAAACGAGATGAACTTTGAAGCACCCCTGACCTCGCTGGTGTGGCTGACTTCGATCATCTCGATCGCCATGACGTATGCAATCTCCTACTACATCATTCCGCAACTGGGAAGCGACACATCGCAGTGGTGGAAGCTGGCAACAATCATTTCATGCGGTACGCTGGCGGGCGCAGTGATTCCGGAACTGGTGAAGGTGTTCACCTCGACCGAGTCGCGACACGTGAAAGAAGTCGTCAGGTCAGCGGAAGAAGGTGGAGCGTCGCTAGGCATCCTGTCGGGATTCGTAGCGGGCAACTTCTCCGGCTACTACCTCGGTTTGGCGATGATGATGCTAATGGCAATCGCCTACTACATGAGCACGATGGGACTGGCGGTAGCGGCGGGAATGCTGGCTCCGGCGGTCTTCGCGTTCGGCTTGGTGGCATTCGGATTCCTGGGGATGGGACCGGTCACGATTGCGGTCGACTCCTACGGGCCGGTGACGGACAATGCGCAGTCAGTGTATGAGCTGTCCTTGATCGAGGCGGTGCCAAATGTAGAAGCGGAGATCAAGAAGGATTTCAACCTCACGGTGAACTTCGACCGCGCCAAGCACTTGCTCGAGGCAAACGATGGGGCGGGAAATACGTTCAAGGCGACGGCGAAACCGGTGCTGATCGGCACGGCCGTGGTGGGCGCTACGACGATGATTTTCTCCATCATCATGGCGTTGACGAATGGACTCACGGATGCCGAGGGCGTGGCGAAGCTCTCGCTACTTTATGCGCCATTCTTCCTCGGACTGATCACAGGCGGAGCGATGATTTACTGGTTCACCGGCGCCTCGACGCAGGCCGTGACCACGGGGGCTTACCGGGCCGTCGAGTTCATCAAAGCCAACATCAAACTCGAAGGAGTGGAGAAGGCTTCGGTCTCGGACAGCAAGAAGGTGGTCGCGATCTGCACGAAGTATGCGCAGAAAGGAATGCTGAACATCTTCATCGCAGTGTTCTTCGGGACGTTGGCATTCGCCTTCGTGGATCCGTTCTACTTCGTCGGATACCTGATCTCGATCGCGATCTTCGGTCTCTACCAGGCGATCTTCATGGCGAACGCCGGCGCGGCATGGGACAACGCCAAGAAGATTGTGGAAGTCGAGATGAAGCAGAAAGGCACGCCGTTGCATGATGCCACGGTGATTGGCGATACGGTGGGCGATCCGTTTAAGGACACGTCTTCGGTGGCGCTGAATCCGGTCATCAAGTTCACGACGCTGTTCGGCCTGCTGGCAGTGGAACTCGCCGTAAAGCTGGCAAGCGATCAAGGAACAATGCTGACGCGAATCCTGGCTGGAGCATTCTTCGTGGTGTCGTTTACGTTCGTGTACCGGTCGTTCTACAGCATGAGGATCAAGCAGGGCGCCGAGTAAAGGACAAGCTGATCCAAACTGAAGCGCCATCCGTGCGAACGGATGGCGTTTTTATTTAGGCGAATCTGGGTTCCGGGGGTCGACCTTCAGTCGATCTTTTGCTTCTGAGGGCAAGCTGGCCGATGGCAGCCGTCTCCACATCCATGCAGGTCAGAACGATTGCTTCAATCTTGACTTCACACTGTGGGCCAATTTTTCGATCTGTTCTGCCTTCTTGATCGCATCCACGGATATCACGCCCTGACCCGGCTTCTGCAGATCGTCTTTCAGTTCCTGCGTGAGTTCCGCCATTTTATCGGTGTCGCGGCGAATCTCCTGCTGACGTTGTTCGTTGGCGGCGATGGCCTGTTGCTTTTGAGCATCCGTACCGACGGTCACCGGCACTCCACCCATTCCCTGGCTTTGCGAGACGGAGGGAGGAAGATGAATCTGTTGTGCCGACGCGAGAGAAGCGGCGCCCAGCACTGCACATAACGCCACCAGCAACGAACCGACCCTGGACATAGAAGCCTCCTGGTGCGATGCCCCAAACTGTCTCCTCAATGGGAGACACAAAGCTATTGGCGCCATTATGGCGCGGAAGGAACGGGGACACAACAGGATTTGGGGGGAATAAGAAATCTAGGCCGGCTTCGTGAACGATGGCGGAAGGGAAAAACAACACTTTCACCACAGCGGCACTGAGGAATACAGAGGAAACCTCTGTGCCCGCGGCGGGTCGGAACTCTTAGTGGCGATCCCAGTAGAGCTCGCGGCGATCCTGATTCAGATCGCGATATTCGCGGCGGAGTTCGCGGCGCTCGTGGCGCGCGGCGCCGTAGTTGCCGTTCCTGAGGTCCCGGCGCAGTTCATGCCGGTCACGAGCAATCTTGCGCTCGTCGTGACGGATGTCGCGGTGCAGTCCGCCGTCATAGGCAAGCACCGGCGCCACACTCATTCCCATTAGCAAAAGAATCCCAGCAATCGCGCGTTTCATGGTTTTTCCTCCGATCCCCATACAGCGGGCTCTAAGGAATTCAACACCCGGCCAAGGGGTAAGTTGCTATCGGCCGAGTGCGTGCACGGCGGCGGCGTAGAGGATCGCAGGGGAAAAGCTTTATGTACGATACAACCTTTTTAGTTTGGGCCCTTCATCTTGTCTTTGACGCTCTTTGCTAGTTTTTCGATCTCGTCGGCCCGCTTGATCACATCCAGCGAAAGGACGTTCTCGTCGGATTTGTCGACGTAGGATTTTAATTCGACCGACAGCTTGAGCAGTTTGTCGGTGTCGGTCTTCAGCGCGGCGACGCGTTCCTTGGCCGCTTTCTTTTCCATGTCGCGGGTGATGCGTGCGCGGGCGTCATCGCCGTCCATGATGGGAGGATTGATATCGTGGCTCTCTGGTGGCTGCGCCGTCTGCACTGGGGTCTTCTGGGCAAAACATGGCAAGGAGAGGCAAGAGAAGAGAACAATCGATCGGTACAGTTGAGATCGCACGGCAACCTCGTGGAGAGTCAAACGCGCACTGCTCGGGAAAATTATACTTCCGGCGTTGGCGATGCAGAAGGGCCGGCAAACCTTTAACCAGAGAGGGCACTGGGGAACATCAGAGGATAGAGAAAAAGCCAGAGCAACGGGCTCTGGCTTTTCAATCTTTCAACTTTCCTGATCGTTTACAGCGCGCTCATGTTGGCCAGGAATTCGCTGTTTCCGCGGGTCTTGCTGAGCTTGTCGATCAGCAACTCCATCGCTTCCACCGGGGAGAGCGGATTGAGAACCTTGCGCAATACCCAGATACGCGAGAGATCTTCCTTCGGAATCAGGAGTTCTTCTTTTCGCGTGCCGGAGCGCTGGATGTCGATGGCCGGGAAAACGCGCTTGTCGACCAGCTTGCGCTCGAGGATGATTTCGCTATTGCCGGTGCCTTTGAATTCTTCAAAGATCACGTCGTCCATGCGGGAGCCGGTATCGATCAGGGCCGTCGCGATGATTGTCAGCGAACCGCCTTCTTCAATATTGCGGGCGGATCCGAAGAAGCGCTTCGGACGCTGCAAGGCGTTGGAATCGACGCCGCCAGATAGCACTTTGCCGGAGGGCGGAACGATCGTGTTGTAGGCGCGAGCGAGACGAGTGATGGAATCGAGCAGGATCACTACGTCGCGCTTGTGCTCGACGAGGCGCTTGGCTTTCTCGATCACCATTTCGGCGACCTGGACGTGACGCGCAGCGGGCTCGTCAAATGTCGAAGAGATGACCTCGCCTTTCACCGAGCGCTGCATGTCGGTGACTTCTTCCGGGCGCTCGTCGATCAGCAGCACCATCAAAACCACTTCGGGATGATTGGTGGTGATCGAGTTAGCGACGTTCTGCAGCAGCATGGTCTTGCCGGCGCGCGGCGGAGAAACAATCAGGCCGCGCTGTCCTTTACCGAGGGGCGTAAGCAGATCCATGACGCGGGCGCTGGCATTTTCGCGGGTGGTTTCGAGTTTGAGGCGCTCCTGCGGATACAGCGGCGTCAGGTTGTCAAACAGAATCTTGTTGCGGGCTTCATCCGGCGATTCGAAGTTGACGGCTTCAATCTTGACGAGCGCGAAATACTTTTCGCCTTCATGCGGAGGGCGCACCTGGCCGCTAATGGTGTCGCCGGTTTTGAGATCGAACTTGCGAATCTGGGAAGGCGACACGTAGATGTCGTCGGGGCCCGGAAGGTAGTTGTAATCGGGAGAGCGGAGGAAACCGTAGCCATCGGGCAGGATTTCGAGTACGCCTTCAGCGAAAATATGGCCTTCTTTTTCGCTTTGCGCTTGCAGAATCTTGAAGATCAAGTCCTGCTTGCGCATACCGCTGGCACCGGGCAGATCCAAGGTCCTTGCGATCTTGGTCAGCTCGGTGATGTTCTTTTCTTTCAGTTCAGCAATGGTCATGATTCACCTGAACCCGTGCACTAGAGCGTATTCGGTAGTGTCAGCGGGAGATTTTCAAAAGGAGGGGACTCAGGAAAGACGCAAATACAACTGCCGGGCAGGAAGGGCGGGACTGGGTTAAGCAGCCCGCCGTTGTGCTTCGGCTACGTTCTCTGGTTCCGACAAAACTTCTTGCCGCTCCGAGTCAGCGATGCGGTCCAAAACGCCATTCATCGTTTCCTGGATTCTGGTGCTGGGCCGATGGAACTTACGCGTGGCCTTGGAGGCAAGCTGACACAGCATATAACGATTCCGTAAAGTCTGTAAAGCGTCAAACACACGATCAGAGCGCATGTGTCGTAGTTCTCCTTACTTTATGATTGTGGCCTTCCGCCTTCTTCCTTCTGCCACGGGAGGGTGACCGGAAACCCCAGAGTCCGACCTAAGTCACTGATTCCTAGTAGGTTGTAAAGGAGTTAGCGTAAAACTCACTCTTGTTGAATAGATGCGGGACCGGACCCCGAAGATGCTTGATTTTCCAGGCTAGCTTCCCAGGATAAGTATTTCGAATTTCGGCCTGAAAGCTTCCGGATGTCCCTTGGAACACGTAAATCTAGCTGCTCGTAGCCGGGAGGTCAAGCATTTATTTGTAAAGGCGCGGAAATCTGATCCGCAATCCTAACCATTTTGGTACAAGGCATTCGTGGTAAAGGAGTTAGAGGTAGGCCCTTGAGCCGGCGCAGGATCCTCGACCGGCAAATTCTGGCCTGATCGGAGTGGACCGAAACAGTTCGTAGAGGAAATCACGTCCTTATAGGAGAATGGCTGGATGAATGGCATACGCATCGACGCCTGGCTTTGGGCGGCCCGATTCTTCAAGACGCGGACGCTCTCGAAGAAGGCTTGCGACTTGGGACGGATCTCGTCCAATGGGCAGGTGGCGAAAGCTGCGCGCGAGGTACGGATCGGGGACATGCTCCGGATTTCGAACGAAGGTGGCGATTTTGAAGTCGAGGTGCTCGGCCTGAGCGATGTGCGAGGTCCGGCATCGGTGGCGCAAATGCTCTACCGCGAAACGGAGGCGAGCAAGGAGATGCGCTTGAAAGTGGCCGCGGAACGAAGAGCGGCGCGGGAGTTCGAAGTCCTGCCCCAGGGTCGTCCTTCGAAGCGGGATCGGCGCAGGATTATCCAGTTCCGGGGGCGCGGCTGAACTGTTCTCGGCGACCAGTCACGAAACGGTTGGCTTTGGCGGAAGTCGTGCGGACCTGAGACAATTTCTGCGAGATAGATCGAAGTGGTGGGGAGAACGTCCACGGAGTGTGAGACGTTACACGGAGAAGAATTCAAGCGATGAAAAGAACCGTCTTGCCGCTCGCGATCGTCGTTGCACTGGCGGGCTTCGTGACATCGAGTCATGCGCAGCAGCCTCCGGTCAAGCCGCCTATGCAGATGCCGGGCCCGGCGTTTGACACCGGAGCAACCTCCGTTCAGGAAAATGTTCCTTACGGCACCGTCGCGGGGACGGAAATGCGAGTCGACGTATATGGCCCTGCGGACCGCGGGAGCGAGCTTCTTCCGGCCGTGGTACTGATTCACGGCGGCGGATGGACAAGTTACGACAAGAGCACGATGCGCAGCATGGGACAGTTTCTGGCGCGGTCGGGATTCGTCGCGTTTGCCGTGGACTACCGTCTGTTCCACGGTGCTGAAAACCGATGGCCGGCGCAGTTGGACGATGTGCAGCGTCTGGTTCGATGGGTGCGAGCCAATGCGACGAAATATGGAGTCAACCCGGGAAGGATCGGGGCCTTCGGACACTCAGCGGGCGCACAGCTGGCTGCACTGCTGGGGATGGAGGACACCCGGGACAATTCCGACCCGGCGCTGTCGAAATATTCCAGCAGGGTGGAGGCAGTGGTCGATGTCAGCGGACCAACCGATTTCACCACGGAGCGCGATCCCGAGGCCACGGAGTTTCTCGCAAGTTTTCTTGGTGCGGAGTATTCCAAGCATCCGGAGACCTGGCAGGACGCCTCGCCCGCGTTTCATGTGTCCAAGAGCGACGCGCCTTTCTTGATTGTGCACGGGACGCGCGATGCGGAAGTTCCGATCTCGCAAGCGGAGGAGCTTTACGAGAAGCTGAAATCCGCTGGAGTACCTGTCTCCTTCGTTAAAGTCGACGATGTGCACACGTTCCGAACTCCCGAAGTGCGGCGGAGACTGGCGTTCGAGACAATTGAATTCTTCAACCAATACCTCGTGACCAACCGGTAGGAGACTGCCAGCCAACCAGGATTCTGCGCAACGGCGAAACCTTAACGCGGCCCTCGAATCGCCGCCCTTCCACGGTATCGCGATCGAATCGGGCAGCCTTTGTTCGCGTCGGTTCATCATTGAAGCGCAGGGTCTGGACACGATAAAATGGGCTTAGCTAGGAGAGATTCGCGTGCAGATATTGCCACTTGCTGTGTGTGCCCGAAGAATGGCACTCCTGTTGTGTGTGGTCGCGGCCATCGACCTTGCCGCCCTGTTTCTGACGGCGAAACCCCAACTCTGGTGCGCGGTCATTCCCGCGATCATCCCCATTTTTACTCCTGTCATGATCTTCTCGTATCGCGACGAGCCGAAGAGCTAAGGATTGCGAGCTCGATCCGACAGGAAAAATCGTCTTACCTCCTGCCGATTGAATCGACTTTTCTGATTTAGCCGCGGTGCCGGTCAAATCTCGTCCGAGCCTCCGCCACACCTGACTGTGATTTAAATCACAGATAACGGCCCGACCTCGCCTTTACCGTTAAGGAGAATCATCCATAGACATTGCGAGGGCTTTCCCAATGAGCACCACGTTTCCGACCAGCAGCACCCGCATTTTGAACCCTAAGCTCGAGCGGAAGATCATGAGCGCCGAGACCGCCGCGGGACTGATCCAGTCCGGCGATCAGATAGGGATGAGCGGGTTCACCGGGTCGGGATATCCCAAGGCAGTACCGCTACAGCTTGCGCATCGCATCGCAGATGCGCATTTCCGCGGCGAGAAGTTTCAAGTCAGCGTGTTTACCGGCGCTTCTACCGGGCCAGAGCTGGATGGAGCTTTGGCTATGGCCGGCGGAGTCCATCTGCGGCTTCCCTACCAGTCAGATCCCGAGACGCGCAAGCGCATCAATGCCGGCGAGATGGATTACATGGATATCCATCTGAGCCATGTAGCGCAGTTCGTGGAATATGGATTTCTCGGCAAGCTCGATGTGGCGCTGATTGAAGTGGCGGCCATTCTGGAAGATGGGCGAGTGGTGCCCAGTTCCTCGATCGGCAACAACAAGACGTGGATCGACTGCGCGGATCGCGTGATTCTCGAAGTCAACTCGTGGCAACCGATGGCTCTCGAGGGTATGCACGACATTTACTACGGGCTCGAACCGCCTCCGAACCGCAGGCCGATTCCCCTGGTGCGGCCCGGAGATCGGATTGGATCTCCGTATCTTAAGATCCCCTCCGACAAGATCGTGGCGATTGTGCTGACGGATTCTCCGGACCGGAACAGTCCGTTCAAGGCTCCGGACGAGGCTTCGAAGAAAATTGCCGGGCACATTCTTGAGTTTCTGGGCTGGGAAGTGAAGAAGGGGCGGATGCCGGACAAACCTGCTGCCGCTGCAGTCGGGCGTGGGCAATATCGCCAATGCGGTGCTGTTCGGATTGGAGGAAGGCCCGTTTGAGGGTCTGACTTCCTATACCGAGGTGATCCAGGACGGAATGATCCGGCTGCTGAAGTCGGGGAAACTGACGTCGGCGTCGGCGACGGCTTTTTCGCTGAGCCCCGACATGCTCAACGAAGTGAATGCGGATATGGCGTCGTATCGCGAGAGGATCGTGCTGCGGCCGCAGGAGATCTCGAACAATCCGGGGATCATTCGACGGCTGGGCGTGATTGCAATGAACGGGATGATCGAGGCCGATATTTATGGCAACGTCAACTCGACGCACGTGATGGGTTCCCGAATACAGAACGGCATTGGCGGCTCGGGAGATTTTGCGCGCAATGGGTACCTGTCGATCTTCATGGCGCCGTCGTGCGCGAAGAAAGGATCGATCTCGACGATCGTTCCGATGGTTTCGCATGTGGATCATACCGAGCACGATGTGCAGGTGCTGGTCACTGAACAGGGGCTGGCCGATTTGCGGGGACTGTCGCCGAAAGAGCGCGCGAAGCTGGTGATCGAGAAGTGTGCGAGTCCTGAGTACAAGCCGCTGCTCAAAGACTATCTTTCGCGCGCGGAGCAACTGTCGTACGGAAAGCACACGCCTCATCTGCTAACGGAGTCGCTGGGCTGGCACAGCCGGTATCTCCGCAGCGGAAATATGCTGCCGAAAGAAGAGCAGTAGGGACAAGGTTTCAAGGTTTTCGCTTGAGTGGGCGGACCTTGAACTTTGAAATCCTTTGACTTTGCAACCTTGCTTCAGTGCGGCCAGAGCCAGCCGAAGGTTCCTGCGGTTAATAGCGCGTAAATCAGTCCATCGATGGCTTCCTTGATGACGAAGCCCCAGGGCATCCCCTTCCAGATGCCGTTGGCGAGCGGGCCAAGCCCGTACGCGAGAAATGCAGCCGTTCCCACCACGCGAAAGACCGCCAGATAATCGGTCCCGGATCGGACGGTGTGCGCCGTCAGATAAGCAACGAAGAAAGAGATGACCAGACAGTAGGCGAACCACTGGCCGAGAAATTTCGGGATAAACGGCGGTCCGCTGGGGAAAACCGTCATCATGCCGACCGGTCCCTGCTTGTATTTCTCGATGGCTTCCGGCGTTTTCA
Source organism: uncultured Acidobacteriota bacterium (assembly GCA_963700225.1). GTDB lineage: Bacteria > Acidobacteriota > Terriglobia > Terriglobales > Acidobacteriaceae > Sulfotelmatobacter. The sequence continues at coordinate 382,130 of CAVOWU010000001.1, read as the reverse complement.
TGTCCTTATGCGTGCAAAAAGGAAAGACATACAACCCGCGCTGCAGTCCTGAAGCGCGGAGGGCTGGGAGAACCTTGTCTTCATCTGGCAGCTTTTTGTAGTCGTTGTGGTGATAGGGCAGCAGCATGTGCATGACGGAGCTGGCGACGAATACAATGACCGCCGACAACACGATCGGCAGCCAGAGCGCTGAGAGTGGTGGCATGCAGACCTCCTTGATAGCTTGTACCAGTGACTTCGGGAGGCTACCTTGCCGGATGCAAGAGGTCAAGAGTATCGCGTTCTGATGAAAAGGAATCTGCCACGGATTTACACGGGTCCTCGCCGATGAGAAATAATAAGGGTGGTCATCCATTGGCCGGTGAGTGCGTCAATGGTGAAGGAATTCCGCTGCCTTTGCAATTGCATCTAACGAAACCATGACAGCCGAAGCCAATCCTGCCCGCGTTCAAGTCATTCATTCGGAAACCCGAACCGATGATTCCACCCACCTTCGAGAATGGCTGGAGCAGTTGGTGTCGCGCCAGGGCAGCGATCTGCTGCTGGTGCCGCATGCACCACCGGCGATTCGCATCGAGGGCGCGCTGTCGGCGATCGGCGAGCGTCCTCTGAGTGGCGATGAGATCGAATCGGCCGTGCTGCCGGCTTTACCGGCGCATGCGCGGGAAGAATACCGGCTGAGCGGGATTGCAGATTCCTCGTATCGGATCGAAGGGCTCGGACGCTTCCGCATCAACCTGCATCGCGAACGCGGGCGCGCAGCAGCCACCGTGCGGGCGCTGCCGTCGAAGGTCCCGAGGATCGAGGAACTTCGTCTGCCCGCAGGCGTTGCGGCGCTGGCCAAGTTGCGGCGCGGCCTGGTGATCATTGGAGGAGCGACCGGATCCGGTAAGAGTACAACCCTGGCCGCGCTCGTCAACGAAATCAACCGGAACGATGCGCGGCATATCGTGACCATCGAAGATCCCATCGAATACGAGCACGCACATGACCGGAGCCTGATCGAACAGGTGGAAATCGGCATCGATGCTCCGGACTTCCCTACCGCGCTGCGGGCGGCATTGCGGCAGGCGCCGGACGTAATCGTCGTCGGCGAAATGCGCGATCCGGAGACGGCACGCATTGCTCTGTCGGCAGCCGAGACGGGACATCTTGTATTCACAACTCTGCACACCACCGACGCGGCTTCGACCGTTTCGCGCATCGCCGATTCATTTCCGCAAGAGCGCCAGCATTCCGTGCGTGCAGAGATGGCAATGGCACTGGCGGCGATGCTGACGCAGACGCTGCTTCCGCGGCGCAGCGGAGGACGCGTCCCCGCAGCCGAATTGCTGATGGTTGGATATGGGGCGCGTCAGCATATCCGGAAGAATGCCCTGCAGCATCTGCATCAGGAAATTACGATCACGCGCAAGCAGGGATCGTTCACCATGGAAGAATCGCTGGCCCAGTTGGTGTTCCAGCAGGAACTCAGCCGCGAGGAAGCCATGACGCGGGCGCTGCACCCAGACGATCTGGACACGGTGCTCAAGGCCAAGGGATTCTAGGAACTACTGCTTAGTCCCGCGAAACTCTTCGTCCATCCAAGCCTTGAAAGCGTCGAGGTTCTGAGCGCGCCCGAGAAAGCTGCGAACCAACTCCGTCCCCGGCTTCGATCCTCCTGGTTCCAGAACCGCTCTCCGGTAGCGCATGGCCGCTTCTCCACCCAACAGATTGCTCTTGTCGAACTGGCTGAAGAAATCGATGGCGATCACTTTGTCGAGCACATACGTGTAGTAGTTGGACGTGTAGCCCATCAGATGGCCGAAGCCGGTGTAGAAGCGATCGCCGTCCACGAACGGATAGGGGAAGAAGCGCGTGTAGTCGGCGCGCAGGATGGCATCGAGATCGACCTGGTCGGGGGCCCGGTCATGCACATCCAGTGAATACGTCGAGTAGAAAAGCTGCCCTTGCACCCATCCAGCACGGCCAAAGGCGCTGGCACGGTTCATGCGGTCGATCAGGTCGAGGGGCAACACTTCGTTCGTCTGGTAGTGCGTGGCAAAGGAGCGAAGGATTCCGGGATCGCGGAAGAATTCTTCCAGCATCTGCGAAGGCGCTTCGACGAAATCGGTCTCCGTCGAAAACCCGGTGATGCCGCTCCACGCTTGCTGCCCACCGAGAATGTTGTGCATCAGGTGTCCGAACTCGTGGAAGAAGGTGACGACGTCGTCGTACTGCATCAAGCCGGGATCACCGGGCTTGCCTCCGGCAAAGTTGCAGATGAGCACACCTTCGGGCATCTGGCGTCCCTTGATGCCGGGCACAACCGGGCTGGAGCTGAACCATTTGTCCTTGCCGTCGCGCGGATGCATGTCGAGATAGATACGCCCGACAAGCTGGTCGCCGTCGAACACACTCCACGCAGACACCGAAGGATCCCACACAGGGGCATCAGGCGCAGGTTTGAACGACACATGGAAAAGCTTCGCCGCGGTGTCGAGAATTCCCTGCTGCACGCGATCGTAAGTAAAATACGGCCGCACCGATTGCGAATCAAAGTTGAAGGTGGCCCGGGCATATTGGTCGGCCCAATGAGTGCGCCCGTAGGCTGGAATGGCGCTGAGCCCAGGCTGCTTCTGCCGGGCAAAGGCCAGCAGCATATCGTATTCGCGGTGCGAGGCCGAGCGTGAAGCAACATCCACGTCGTTCAAGAACGCCTTCATATTCGCCGCCGTGCCGATCATCTGGTCGGCGGTGGCGAGGTCGGCAAACGTTGGATAGCCAAGAATCCTGGCCAGTTCGTACCGTGTCTTTAGGACGTCGAGCAGTACATCCTTGTTCGCCGGGTAGGCTCGCGTGTTGTACGCCATGTACATCCGCTTGCGCAGATCGTCGCTGGTCGCGTATGTCATCACCGGGGCGTAGTCGGTTTCATCCGTACTCAGCGTGATCGATCCGTCCGCCGCTGGCGGGTGAGCCGCGATAAAATCCGCGGGCACACCGTCCAACTCCGCTTTGTCTTTCACGACGACGTGGTTGGGATTTTCCTGCAAGGTCCGGCCAAACTTGAGCGCCTCTTCGGTGATGTGATCCTGAAACTTCTTGACCTGGGCTCGTACGGCTGCATCCTTGTCGACACCAGCGAGCCGATACTCAAGCAGCGTTCGTTCCACATAGTGCCGGGTGGCAGGATCTGCAGCCGACAAATCGATCGCCGCCAGCGCGCGGTATACGTCCTGATTCAAATAGAGGACCGTGTTGGCCTCCTGGATTTTCTGCGCGAGGGCCTGGCCCGCGTCCCGCACATCTTTTTGCGGGGCCACGGCAAACATCAGGTAGGCCTCCGAGCCCGCAATTCCCAATTCGTTCTGAGCGTCGTCGAACGGCCGCAGCGTGTTCTCGATCGTGCGCGCGCCTTTCACCGCCAATAGCGCGTCGACATCCTTCTGTTCCTTGGCGAGATGGTCGCCCACCCACTTTTCCGCAGCGGGACGATCCAGCTTGCCGACCCAGATGTGAAGTGGATCGCTCTGGGAAAATCCGCGCGACTGGGTTGAAACCAGGAATGCGCCGATCCAAAGGACACTGAGGAAGGAACGACCAAGCGCGGTCGAATGATGAGAAGTCGACATTAGTACCTCCACGAAAAGGCTAGGACTCGCAAAATGGCGGTCGAGCAAGGACCACGGATTATAACGTTTCACAAAGATCAGATGAACATCCGCGTTGACCTCGCAGCCGCGATATCGGCCGCAGGCAGGAACGTCGTCTAACAAGAACAGGGAACAAGTGTTGGGGCGAACATATGCGCGGCGCTGAAGCGTCGACCTTCCACGATTCTCACCTAAGACTTCGCGTGTATTACGTCCAATACGTCCGATCCAAACTGCGATATTGGATTGCCTCGGCGATGTGCTTGGGTTCGAGGTTGGCAGCGTCTTCCAGATCGGCGATCGTGCGGGCTACTTTCAGGATCCGGTCGTGAGCGCGGGCGCTAAGGCCTTGCTGAGTCATGGCTCGCTCGAGGAGGCGCTCGCAGTCGGCGGAGAGTTCGCAGAAAGTGCGGATGTGGCGGGACGACATCTGGGCGTTGCAGTAGAGCTTTTCGCGGGAAGTCGCGAAGCGCTGCAGTTGTTTCTGACGGGCCTGGATGACACGTTCGCGGATCTTTGCGGAATTCTCCGGTTCGTTCGTGGATCGCATCTCTTTGTAATTCACGGCAGGAACATCGATGTGGATGTCGATGCGGTCCATGAGCGGGCCGGAGATTTTAGAAACATAGCGCTGGATCATCGGTGTCGTGCATTGGCAGTCACGAGTACGGTCGTTGTGGAAGCCGCAGGGACAGGGATTCATTGCTGCCGCCAGCATGAAGCGCGCGGGGAAGGTTAGCGACATGGAAGCGCGGGCGATACTCACCGTGCCGTCTTCCAGAGGCTGGCGCAAGACTTCGAGGACATTACGAGGAAATTCCGGCAATTCATCGAGAAACAGCAGGCCATTGTGAGCGAGCGAAACTTCTCCCGGTCGTGGGATCACACCTCCGCCGATCAAACCTGCATCGGAAATCGTGTGGTGCGGAGACCGGTAGGGGCGGGTTCCGACCAGACCCGTGCCTTGATCCAAAACTCCCGCGACGCTGTGGATCTTGGTGGTCTCCAGCGCCTCTTCAAAGGTGAACGGCGGCAGGATCGTGGGCATGCGCTTGGCCAGCATCGTCTTTCCGGAGCCGGGTGGCCCGATCATCAGGATGTTGTGGCCTCCGGCGCAGGCGATCTCGATGGCGCGCTTGGCGGTCTGCTGTCCGCGAACGTCTTTGAAGTCGACAAAGAATTGCTGGGACTCGCGCAGCAGCGAATCGCCGTCGGCTTTAATGGGCAGGATGCCGTTGCCCGAATTCACGAAGTGGATGACATCGAGCAGAGAGCGCACGGGGTAAACATCCACCCCGCCGACCATGGCGGCTTCCTTCGCGTTGGCTTCGGGGACAACCATGCGGGAGATTTTGCGGCCGCGCGCCTCGATCGCAATGGGCAAAGCTCCACGGACTCCGCGCACGCCTCCGTCGAGCGACAGTTCTCCGACGAAAACGCAATCGCCGATGTCTTTCTTGGTGAGCCCGCCGTAGGCACCGACAATGCCGAGGGCCATCGGCAGGTCGAAGCCCGAACCTTCCTTCTTTATGTCCGCCGGGGCCAGGTTAATCGTGATGTGGGTGGGCGGGATGTCATAGCCGCAATTCTTGAGCGCTGCGCGGACCCGGTCGCGGCTTTCGCGCACGGCGGCGTCGGGAAGGCCAACGGTGTGGAAGTGATCCTGATCGCATTTGATACCCGAGCAGTCGACTTCCACTTGAATAATGTTGGCATCGATGCCATAAACGGCGGCGCTCAGAGTTTTATAGAGCATGAAGTAACCGATAGCCTTCCCCACTTCTGGCAACAACGCGAGAAATGGGCACCCGGGCACACCAAAGTCCTGATCTGCCAGATACCCACCTTACGGATTTGGCCATCCCCGGGCTGTGACGGATGTCACCAAGCGCTGTGCAAAATTCGACCGCCAGTCGCGCCATCGCGCCCGGCAGGCTGCTGGCTGCGCCACCCGATGGTTTCCTCTTTTGGTGCCGTTCGTTGTTCCTGTTGACCACGATGTCAATAATCTGGTTGTTTCAGCAGAATGCGACCAATTAGGATGGCTTTCGCCCAGAATTCGTGAGCTTCAATGACCCCGGACCCTAATCAGTCTCCGCGCCCCCAAGGAAATCTGGATCGCGAGGAGTCCCAACTTTGGCGCTGGGCCCTGGGATTCATGATCCTGCTCGCCGTCGCGCTGGCGGGTCTGCTGTGGGAACGGCTCGAGAATATCCCCTTCCAGCTACGCGCGATTCCGATTGGAGTTCTGGTCCTGTCGATCCTCTTCGCGGTCTATGCCTACGGGCGGCGGCGCGAAGTCAGCGAACTGAAGGGCGTGCTGCGCGGGTTGCAGGAACACGTTGGCGCTGCGCCTTCGGAAGAGCAGCTTGACCAGTTGAGCCAGGTCATCATGCGCTCGCAGCGCAATTTCAAGGAGCTTATCGATTCCTTTGATGATCCCGCGTGCGCAGTCGCGCTCGACGGCACGATGAGGACGGTCAACAAGCGGGTGACCGAACTGACGGGACTCTCTTATTCGGATCTGGTCGGACGAAAAGTTTACGAGTTCCTCGAAGAACCGGGCCGTGAGGAAACCGAGCGGGGACTGGGCCGCTTTCTGGAGAAGAAGCGCTGGGCTGGGACCGCGCGACTGCGGCTCAAGAACAGCTCCCGGCCGCTCTATTTTGATTGCGTGATCAACGGCATCATCAAGGGCGGCGAGGTTGTGGGCGCCAGCGTTCTGGGGCGCGACGTGACCGAGCAGCGCGAGAAAGAGTTGCGCTTCACCGAACTCTTCGAAACGTTGCAGGAAGGCGTCTATTTCAGCACGCCCGAGGGTCAGTTGCTGGACGCGAATCCGGCGCTGGTGAGCATGCTGGGATATGAGGAGAAAACCGATTTGCTGGCGACGGAGCCCGTCGCGTTGAATTTTGATGCTGGAAAGCCCGTCTTGGGCAGGGCGGTGGACGATCGCGGAGGCCTGCGAACGCGGGAAATCCGATTGCGCCGCAAGGACGGGAAACCTGCCGTCTTTCTCGATTCATCGCGAGCGGTTTGGGACACTTCAGGAAACATCATCCGGTACCAGGGCACACTGGTCGACATTACAGATAAGCGCAGCATGGAACGGCAACTGGCGCAACAAGAGGAATTTCGGCGCCGCCTGCTGGAGAGTTTCCCGGATCTCATCCTGGTGGTTGACCTCGACGAGCGTTACACATTCTTGAGTTCACGGGCTCACGATCTGTTGGGATACGAACCAAAGGAAATGTTGGGGAAAAAGATTACGGATCTGGAGAATCATTCGCCGGAGTTGGCCTCGCTCTATCACGGCGTGGTCTCCGGCCAGGAAGCGCTGGCGTCGGCTGAGTTTGGCGCACGTCATCGCGATGGCAACTGGAAAACGATGCGGGCCTCGGGAAGCCAGTTAGTGGACGCCGAGGGCAAGATCACAGGCGTCATCATTTCGGTGCGGGACATTACGATCGAAAGAAAGCTGGAGCAGCAGGTCGTGCAGAGCGAGCGGCTGGCCGCCATGGGAGCGATGATCGGCGGCGTCGCGCATGAATTGAATAACCCGCTGACCAGCATTCTGGGCGTGAGTGAACTTCTGCAGGATACCGAAACCAATGAAGTCTCGCGCAGACAGCTGGCCATGCTGCAACAGCAGGCGCGGCGCGCAGCAGAGATCGTACAGAACCTGACCTATTTTGCCCGCCCTCCGGCTCCGGGAAAGAGCCGAATCAATCTGGTCGAAGTGGTCGAGCGGACGTTGAACCTTCACGCCTACTCCCTGCGTAAGAACAATATTACGGTGGACTTCCTGAAAGAGCCTGGTGTGCCTTATGCCCTTGGTGATCCGCACCAGTTGATGCAGGTGTTCCTGAATCTGATCGTGAACGCGGAGCAGGCCATTCGCGAGGCGCGCGATCGAGGAACGCTGCGGATTCGGCTCGGCAAGGGCGACAATTCAGTCTGGGTCAGTTTTCATGACGACGGGCCGGGTATCCCGAAGGAAAATCTGTCCAGCATCTTTGATCCGTTCTACACGACGAAGCGCCCGGGCCGCGGAACGGGGTTGGGCCTGAGCATCTGCAAGTCGGTGATGAAGGAACACAACGGCAGCGTGGAAGCTGCGAACTCGCCCGAGGGCGGAGCGGTCTTTACCGTGACGTTGCCAGTGTCGGCTGTGGGGTAAGCAACTGCGCGGATCTCTTCAACGCCTTGTCATCCTGAGCGAAGCGAAGTACCTATGGAGTGGTCTGTAGCTCAGTGCCGCTAGCAAGAATGCGCAGATCCTTCGCTTCCTCGGATGATGGCTGAGTGTGCGATCGCAACTTCATTGCTGAACGGCGTTCTCCGCTGAAATGCAGGCTAGCGTTCGACGGCCATCGCGACCGCATTGCCTCCACCCAGGCAAAGAGCGGCAATTCCCCGCTTCACGTCGCGCCGGATCATTTCGTAGATCAGAGTGACTAAGTACGCGGGCGCCGCTGGCGCCGATGGGATGTCCGATGGCTACTGCGCCGCCGTTCACGTTGACCTTGTCGGGGTCTAATCCCAGTTCGCGCATTACTCCGAGCGCCTGCACGGAAAATGCTTCGTTGAGTTCGTAGAGGTCGACATCCTCGTTTTTCCAGCCCGTCTTCTCCCAAATCTGACGAACCGCCCCCACGGGAGCCATCATGACCCACTTGGGTTCGACGCCGCTGGTGGCTTGCGCGACGATGCGAACCATGGGCTTTGCGCCAAGTTCCTTCGCGCGGGTTGCACTGGTTACGACCAACGCGGCGGCTCCGTCATTTACTCCGGGAGCGTTGCCCGCGGTGACTGTGCCATCTTTCTTGAAAGCGGGCTTCAGAGACCGCAGCACTTCGATCGTCGTGTCCTCGCGCGGACTTTCATCCTTATCGAAGATCGTCCGGGGTGCGCCTTTTTTCTTCGCGGGAATCTCAACGGGGACAATCTGCGACTTGAAGCGACATTCCTTGATCGCCGCAACGGCCTTGCGATGAGAATGGACCGCGAACTCGTCCTGCTCTTCGCGAGTGATGCCGTATTTCTCGGCGACGTTCTCGCCCGTGATGCCCATGTGGTAGTCGTTGTAAATATCCCAGAGTCCGTCGTGAACCATGGAATCGATGATCTGCGCGTTGCCGAGACGGTATCCCTTGCGCGCTTGCGGAAGAAGATACGGTGCGTTGGTCATTGATTCCATGCCGCCCGCAACGACAATGGAACTGTTTCCCGTCTGCACCGCTTGCGCCGCGAGAGCCACAGATTTCAATCCAGAGCCGCAGACTTTGTTTATTGTCATGGCACCTGTCGCCGGAGAGAGCCCGCCGTAGATTGCGGCCTGGCGCGCGGGATTTTGACCGAGTCCGGCGGAGACGACGTTGCCCATAATGCACTCATCCACGAGAGTGGAATCGATACCCGCTCGCTTCACGGCTTCGCGTACAGCGATCGCACCAAGCTGCGGCGCGGTGAAATCAGAGAGGCTTCCCTGAAACTTTCCTACTGGAGTGCGGCAGCCGGAGATGATGACAACATCGTCAAAAGAGGCCATGAATCAAGCTCCCGCGAAGATTTTCGCTCGCTTCATTATAGATGCTGGGGCAAAAGATTGGGTTCGAAGGACAAGAATTGCAATCATGGACACGCGACACTTCTGCGAACGCATCTCGATTGCGATTTCCCTCATCGTTGATTCTCCCGGCGCATTCGGATGAGAATTCGTATGGAAGATTTCGTGTCTCGCACAAAATTTTGGTTGACAAGCGACGGAAGAATTCATCCATCGTGACTTTGGTGTCACGACTAGAGCGAATCGATCATCATTTTTTTCTTGACTTCATTTTTCAATAACTCTATACATCAACTAGTTGCAGTAAAACACCGCTGCACATTTTCCATGAAGAATGGAAGGGAGAATAGGAACAATGGCAACCAAGAAAAAGGCAAAGAAGAAAAAGAAGCACTAAGCAAGTTCAGTACTGAGTCAAAAAAGGGGACGCTCAATGCGTCCCCTAAGTTTTTGGGGGGCACTTGCTCAGGGATCGAACAGATCGACGTGGACCGAACAAGATGCCCGGAGATTCCCTTTCGAGCTTCAGCCAATGTCGACGGATATGGAGTTCTTCATTTCGGTCAGAATGACAATCGGTCGGGCTTGATGCCTTCAGCGGCTTCTAGTTTGAATGGACATTCGCCTTAGCTCTTCGTGGAATGCGCTTCTCTTTTTCCGGACACAGGCTGCGGTACGCACAGAAATTGCAATGGATTCCCGGATCCGCTTCAAACCGCCCCGCTGCAATGCCCTTGGCGGCTTCTTCGACGCGCTGGCGCGCAGCGAGCAGTTCTGAGTCGCTGCGAGCGGTGGTGATCGGAACGTTCTCTTCGAGGTTGTGAAAGATCAAAGCTCCGACGTTGTATCCCCACCTCTCTTTCGCGGCGATCGCGTAGAGCGATAGCTGAAGGCTCTCATCCGCGTCTTCCTGATCGCGGGCTTTGCCGGTTTTGTAGTCAACGATAGCAACCGTGCCGTCGGGACGCCTGTCGATGCGATCGATTCGCCCCACGACTGACGTCTCTCCGACGTGAATCTCAAAGGACTCTTCGGTATGGAGAACCTGGGCGGCCGGAATGGATCGGACCGAAGCCAGGAATTCCTGCAACTGGGCGACACCCTGCTGTTCGTACAGCTCGTGCTGGTAGGTCTCCTGAATCTTAGCGTCCAAGAGATCCTGCCGGAACAGTGCAATCAGTTCATCATCACTCTTAGGGCGCCCGAGGCGGACCGAATCGAAATAAGTCTTCAGCACGCGATGAATCGCGGCGCCGTACTGCATGGCGGCAGCCGGTTTGGCCGGAATACGCCAGTCGCGCTCCAGCTTGAAGCGCAGACCGCAGCGCTCATAGGTGTCGACCGCGGATGCGCTCAGGCGCTTGTGCAACCCATCCAGCACCGGCAGCTCGAACCAAGTGTTCGTTCGCGACTCGTCCGGATATAGAGGAGACGTGGACGCGGCCATGTCGAGCGTCGCTTGTGCACCACCGGCGGGAATCGCACGGAACCACGGAGCGACCGCACGGTTTGCGATCAGCTCGCGGATGTATCCGGCGGGCGTTTTGTCATTTTTCCCCGTTCCTTCGCGCGCATAGATGCGTAAGGTGTCCCGCGCTCGGGTCATCGCTACGTAGAACAGCCGGCGTTCCTCCTGATTGTGGAGCGTCTTGTCATCGGCCTCGGTCAGCGAATCCTGGTCGCGCAACTCGCGAGGAAAGGCGACCAGCGTCTCTTTGTAATAAGAGGGGAATGCGCCTGAGTTGGCGCGAAGAATGAATACATGGGGGAACTCGAGTCCCTTCGCGCCGTGGACCGTCATGAGCCGCACGGCATTCTCGGATTCATTTGCAGGCAATGGGATTACGCCCCCCGCTTCACGAAAATATGCCAGATAATCGACCAGTTCTTCGAGCTCCGTCGTCTTATTAACTTTCTTTCTTTCCCAACCTTCTACAAAGCTAAGGGCAGCCTGCAAGATTGGCGAACTGGCATCCAGCCCAAATTGCCGGACGATGATCTCGAGGGCCGCGCGTGCTTTCGCTCCACGCCGGCGAATTTCCTCACGGGTACGTTGGAGCGTGGAGACGACTTCTGCGCCTCCGGCAACGCGGTCAAGCGCGGAAGAAAGCGGGACTACCTGCCCCTCGCGGTTGTCGCGGGCGATGGCGCGCATCGTCTGTCGCAACTGCTCCGCATTCACATGGAAACAAGGCAGCGCCGCGACGCGAAAGACGCTGACGTCGTCTCCAGAAGAGATCACCGCGTTGAGACAGGCGAAGAGATCGCGAGCCTCGGGCGTGTCGGAGACATCCATACTCTCGATGACGAAGGGAATATCGGCTTCGGCCAATTCCTGTACGACTTCATCGCGCTGGTAGTGCGAGCGGTACAGAATGCCGAAATCCGACCACCGACACTTTGCCTTCCTCTGTGCGTCGCGCAAATGGCTGACCAGGTCAGGCCCTTCGGAGTCTTTAGTGGTGAGAACAACCGCCGAAACAGGCGGACTGGGCAAGTGCACGCCCGCTTTCGCGGCTTCTTCTTCGCGCTCCGATTGGAGCGGCGCACGGCGGTAGGCAAGCGCACCGTCGGCATGTTTCGCAAAAACCGGAGGATTTTGGTCGATGAGAGCAAAAGCGGTGCGGAGGATCGGCGTGGTTGAACGCCGATTCTTCTCGAGTGCAACCAGCTTTGCCGCCGGGAAATTCCGGTGAAAAAGCTCGAAGGCTTCACTCGAAGCCCCGCGGAAGCGATAGATGGATTGGTCAGGATCGCCGACCGCGAACAGATTTCCGCCCGGTCCGGCGAGGCGGGCCAGAATCTTGATCTGGGCGAAGTTGGCATCCTGAAATTCGTCGGCCAAAATGAAGCGCGCGCCACGACGGGCCTCCGCCAGGACATTCTCGTCGTTGGTGAGAACTTCGTGCGCCCGCGTAATCATGTGGCTGAAGGTACCGAGATTCTCCTCCTGCAGCCAGCGCTCCATGGTGGTGAAGACGCGTGATATCTCGCGGCAGCGGCCGAGAATTTCGGCATCCTCGAGGGCGTTCTTGGACTTGACAACGCGCGGCATCGGAACTTCTCCGCGCTCGAGCCGTTCGACATATTGCGCGTACTTTTCCGGCGTAACCAGTTCGTCGTGACAGCGGCTGACGAACTCAAGCAGATCGTTCAGGAATTGTCCGATATTGGCCGCGCGGATGTAGTGCTCGAGATGAAGATCCCGAATCCGGCGGCGCAGGAAAATCCAGAGATCCTTTTCGTCGAGGACGCCGAAATCCTTGTGGACGCGCTGCAGCAGCTTGAGGCAGTAGTCGTGAAAAGTGACGGCCTGGACAGCTCGGCCGCCCAGCAACTTGCGCACACGTTCACGCATTTCGTCGGCGGCATTGATGGTGTAGGTAAGGGCAAGGATCTCGTCGGGATGCGCGTGGCCTTCGCCCACCAGGCGCTCGATGCGATGCGTCAGTACGGAGGTCTTGCCGGTTCCCGCTCCGGCCACGACGAGCATGGGGCCATCGACATGTTCAATGGCCTGGCGCTGGTGGTCGTCGGGAGTAAATGGTGCGGGACGAGAGTTAGATTTCGAGACCGGCATTGGGCCCAGAATAACATCTGGCAGCACGAGGAAGTCTGTGCGGAACTGGGTGGAAATCCTATTTCCCACACCCGGCGCCGCACTTCGGCGCAACTACTTCCCTGCGTTCTCGTCGACTTCGAATATCCCGAATGTGTTCCCTTCGGGATCAACGAAATACCCCTGCCAGCATGTTGCCGGTACGGCAAATTTCGGCAGCGCGACAATTCCACCTAGCTGCTCGATCGTCTTCGCAGTCGCGTCAAAACTCTCAACTTCGAGCGAACAGACGAACGCATTCGTACCGCTCCGCGGTGGAGGCATCTTAGCCGGACGCTGCAACAGGCCGCCGCGCGAACCTCCAGTCTCGATCGTCCAGTAGGCGACAGGCAGCCCTTTGATCTCGGCGAACTTCCAGCCAAATGTTTTGGAATAGAAATTGATGGCGCGGGTGAGGTCGTCCGCCTGTATTTCAAAATAAATATTACCGGGTTTCATACGACGATTTTCTCGCGTTGACGGATTGCGCTGCAACTATTCGCCAAGTTCGGAGATAGCGATCGCGGTGGCCGCAATGGCGGCCGTTTCGGCGCGCAGAATCGTCGGGCCGAGACTGGCCGAGATCCATCCTGACTCGTGGAAGAGTTGCAGTTCGTCCTCGGTCCAGCCGCCTTCGGGGCCGATGGCGAGAAGGATTTCTCCGGATGTCTCCGTTGTGAAGACATCACGAAGCTGCATCTGCTGTTCGGACTCCGACAGCACGACCCGCACCGCGCCGGGGAGGCTCAAGGAGTCCCGTAATTTGACGGCATCGGCGATTTCGGGCGGAGAGGAACGCCGCGATTGTTCCGAAGCCTGCAGAGCGATCCGGCGCCAGCGCTCCGCGCGTTTGGCCGATGCGGACGCTAGATGCGTGTCGGTGCGGCGCGCAATCACGGGAACGATCTTTCTGACCCCCAGTTCCGTACACTTCTCAATCGCCCATTCCATCCGGTCGAACTTGAAGATGGCCAGCAGCAGAGTCACATCGGCTGGAGCCAGTACTGGAATTTCCTCTCCTAGTTCGAATTCGATACGGCCGTCCGCCACGCGGACGACACGGCCGCGGCGGATTGCTGTGCCGGCAGCGATATCGAATTCCTGCCCGACGCGGGCGCGCAGCGCGCGAATCAAATGGTCGGCGTGGGCTCCGGTGAGGGCAGCTTGATTTGCGGAGACTTCATCGGCGATCCATCTGCGGCGGGTCATACGATAACGGAGTGCCGAGTCGCGCGTAGCGATCGAACGAGCACGATTATTGGAACATGTCCTTCATCTTGCCGAGCAGGGACCGCAACATCGGTTGGTTATCGACCTTGGAGAGCGCATCGAGTTCCTGCAGCAGTTCCTTCTGGCGCTTATTCAGCTTGCTCGGAACCTGCACTCGCACTTCGACGAACAGATCACCCTTGCCGTGGCCGTTCAGCACGGGGACGCCCTTGTTGCGCACACGAAAAACGGTTCCCGGCTGAGTGCCTTCGGGAATCTTGAGCGCGTGCTCGCCTTCCATGGTCGGAACACGAATCTCGGCGCCCATCGCGGCTTGGGCGACCGAGATTGGGACCACGCAATGCAGATCGTTGCCCTCGCGCGCAAAAAACGGATGATCCTTCACATGCAGGACGACATATAAATCGCCTGATGGCCCGCCGAACTGGCCGACTTCTCCTGCGCCGGCAAAGCGAATACGAGTTTCGTCTTCGACACCTGGTGGAACCTTGGCATCGACAGTGCGCTGGCGCAACAAGCGTCCGTCACCCTTGCACTTGGGGCAAGGGTCGGTGATGACGCTGCCGCTTCCCTGGCAGGTTGGACAGGTACGGGCGATGCTGAAAAATCCTTGCTGGTAGCGAACCTGGCCGCGGCCATTGCAGGAGCGGCAGGTGGTTGCACCTTTCCCTGGTGCGGAGCCGGAGCCGCGGCATTCTTCGCATGCTTCGTGGCGGCGAACGGTGACGCGAGCCTCGGTGCCGAAATATGCCTGTTCGAATTCGAGAGTCAGATCCTCGCGGAGATCGGCGCCGCGCTGGACACGGCTTCGGCGTCCGCGCCCGCCACCACTTCCGCCGAACATGTCGCCGAATCCAAAGAACTCGCCGAAGATGTCGCTGAAGTCCTGGAAGACGGTCGGATCGAAGCCTGCACCCTGGCCGCCGGCGCCACCGAGTCCAGCGTGTCCGAAGCGGTCGTAGGCGGCTCGCTTATCAGAGTCGGCGAGGATGGCGTAGGCCTCGCTCACTTCCTTGAATTTTTCTTCCGCATCCGGATTATTAGGATTGCGGTCCGGATGGTACTGGAGTGCGAGCTTGCGATACGCGCTCTTCAGTTCAACCTCGGTCACCGTGCGGGTTACACCCAGCACTTCGTAGTAATCGCGTTTTGCGTTCGTCGTCAAATAAACCTTTCGTCAATAAAACAAAATGAGGGCTTACCAGAACCGGATTGCCGGAAGTTCGACCCGAGCTAATTTCCGGGATTCTTTGCGACCTTCACCATTGCAGGACGCACCAGGCGGTCTTTGAATTTGTATCCACGCTGCCACTCCTCGAGCACTTCATGATCGGCGGCATCCGCGGTTTCCACCATTTCGATCGCTTCATGCACATGCGGATCGAACTGTTGCCCCTTCGCGGCAATCGCGTGAACTCCCAACTTCAATAGCACGTCTTGCAACTGCTTATAGATGAGTTCGATGCCGGCGCGAAAGTCGGCGGCGTCGGACTTGGCCTGCAGGGCGCGCTCGAAACTGTCGATGACCGGCAGCAGCGATTTGATCGCGTCGACGGTTGCGAAGTCGCGGAAATCCTGCTGCTCCTTGGCGGCGCGGCGGCGGGCATTCTCGAATTCGGCTTGCGCGCGGGCCAGGCGGTCGAGCAGCGAGTCGCGCTCGGCCTTCACCTTTTGCAATTCCGCTTCGACACCGGAGGCTTGGCTGCCTGTTGCGCTTACTCCGGACTTCGATTCGGGCGAGTTTTCGTCGCCATCTCCAGCGGGGAGTTCGTGCTCGAGATCAATTCCTGCCACTTCTTCCTGTTTTCCGTGTGCTTTACTCATAACAGCTCGTGTTACTCCGATTCATTCAAGATTTTGTCGAACAACCGCGCAATATACGACACCGCGGTAATTGTGTGCTGGTAATCCATGCGAGTCGGACCGATGACGGCTAGAGAGCCCATGACCTCGTTGCCAGCGTGCGCGGGAGCACCAATCAGCACGAAATTCTGCATCGAGGGAAGTGTCTGATCGAGCCCGATCACCACTCGGACTGCTTCCTGTTTCACGTCGAGATAGGCGCCCAAGAGCTGGACGACTTTTTCTTTTTCCTCGAGCGTCTTGAGCATGTCCTGCAGGCGCTGACGGTCCTGCTCACCGGTGACGAGATTCGCAGCACCTTCCACGAAGACGACTTGCGATCCCTGCTCGTGAGCGAGCGCACCCTGCTTGTAGAGCTGCTCGATCGAGTTCATCAGGCGGTCGTACTCGCTGCGGTCTTTCTCGATGCGGCGCGAGAGTTCCGAGCGCATCGATTCCATGGTCCAGCCGCGGAAATTGTCATTGATATAACGAGCGGCCAGATCGAGATCTGACTGCGGCAGATCGAGCCGCAGAACGCGGTCGCGGACCAGTCCGGAACGCGTGACCAGCACCGCCAACACTTTCTGGTCTCCGAGGCGGGAGAAGTAGACATGCTCCAGTGCGTTCTTCGGACCGCTGGTCGCCACGGTCACGCCCACGTTGCGCGAGATCAGCGAGAGCACGTGTGAAGTGCGCTCCATGAACTCCTGCACGTCGGTGATGCCGGCGAGCGAGTCGGAGATCATCGTCTCTTCCTGCGGCGCTAAACGCGCGCTGCCGGAAATCTGTTCGACGTAATATCGATACGCCTCTGTGGTGGGCACGCGACCGGCGGAAGTGTGCGGCTGCTCGAGGAATCCGGCATCAGATAAATCCGCCATCACGTTGCGGATGGAGGCGGGGCTCAGCCCTTCGCGGTTCGAGCGAGCGAGCGTGCGCGAACCGACAGGCTCACCCGTCGAGATAAATGTCTCGACGATGGCGGTCAGAATTTCGCGTTCGCGATTCCCGATATTGGGGTCAGCGGGCATACGGCATTATGTCAGTTGTCTCGGTCCAAGCGGCTGTGGCCGGGGGAGAAACCGCTTCCAATTCATTTTACCTAACTATTTTAGATGCAGGAGGTTGGGTTTTGGACCAAGGTGGTTCTTCGCGGGTTTGGACGGGGGATAGGCAGCTTCCGAAAACTCAATCCCAGCGGAAGCGTCCCTTTTCGAAAGGCGTCATCCCGAAGCCCCGTGTTTTCACCAGCGCGGCGAGGGATCTCGCGTCGATCGGCTGGGGTTGAAAGATCCACGCGAGATCCTTCCCTGCGCCTGAACGGCGGCTCCGGTCAGGATAACGTCGCTAAGAGGGCTGGTATTCTCTTGTCCTCCATGAAAACCAAGCCTCACATTGCCGTAATCGGCGCCGGAGCCTTCGGGGGATGGACTGCCCTCAATCTGCTGGAGCGCGGGGCGCGGGTCACACTGCTCGACGCATGGGGTCCGGGCAATTCCAGAGCGTCTTCGGGCGGAGAGACGCGTGTCATCCGCGGCACGTATGGGCCTGATCAGCCTTACACCGAGATGGCGGCGCGCGCGCTCAAGCTCTGGGCGAAGTACGAGCGCCGATGGAAACGCCAGTTTCTGCATCGCACTGGAGTGCTCTGGATGGCCTCCGGTCGCGACGATACCTTCGAGCGTGGGTCCGTCAAGATGTTGCGGACGGCGAAGATCGAGTATCGGGAACTCAGCGCGCCGCAGATGAAAAAGCGGTGGCCACAGATCAATTTCGAAGGCATCGAATGGGGAATCTTCGAACCCGAGTGCGGATACCTCGAGGCCCGGGCGAGTTGCCAAGCGGTAGTTGAGGCCTTCGTCGCAGCCGGAGGCCGGTACCGCCAGGCATCGGTTCTGCCAGACGGGCTGGAGAATTCACCGCTTCGTGGCGTGGCGCTCTCCGATGGCTCGCTCCTCAAAGCTGACCGTTTTGTCTTCGCGTGCGGCCCGTGGCTCGGCAAGCTATTCCCCAAAGCCATCGGCGATCGCTTACAAGCCACCAAGCAAGACATATTTTTCTTCGGCGCTCCAGCAGGCGATGATCGCTTCTGCGATACCCATTTGCCCGTGTGGGCGGATCATCGAGGGCGATTCCGGTACGGTATCCCAGGGAGTGACCGGCGTGGCTTCAAGATTGCCGATGACACGCGCGGGCCGACATTCGATCCGACCTTCGGCGAGCGGGTCGTTAGCCCCGAGACGCTGAAAGACATCCGCGAGTACGTTGGTTTTCGCTTCCCTGCACTCAAAGATGCTCCGCTGGTCGAGACTCGCGTTTGTCAGTACGAGCAAACGCCTGATGGCGATTTCATTGTGGATCGGCATCCTTCGAACGAAAACGTTTGGCTGTTAGGCGGAGGCTCGGGGCACGGCTTCAAGCACGGTCCTGCGGTTGGCGAGATGATGGCGGAACTGATCCTGAAAGATCGCGTGCCTGAAGCCGTTTGGCGGCTGGGCAGGTTTCATACGATATAGCCCAAAACATTGTCATCCTGAGCCGCGCTTTTGACGCGAAGGAGCCCCTGTACTCGCCGTCGGCGCGTATGCGGCCCGCAATTGCATAGGTCCTTCGCGGTGAAAATATGCGGTTTGTGCGACGCGAACATTTATGCGCCGCTCAGGATGACAAAGCGTTGTTGCCTGGCTTGGAAGCAGAACTGCCGATGAAGTACCGAAATCAAAGGCCCCACCTTGTCGCCAAAGACGCGACAAGGATGGGGCACCCCGTTCTTAGTGAATCTGAATAACGTTTGCGGGAGCGTTGGCTTTGATCTCTGCGACGCGCTGGAGCACATTTCGGGCGAAATCGTAGATCGACTTCGCGTGGGGCGAATTCTCGCCTTCGAGCACTATTGGCTTCCCACCATCCCCAGACTTGCGGACCTCGGGATCGAGCGCGATGCTTCCCAGGAACGGCACATCGAAGCGTTTCGCCATCAGTTCCGCTCCGCCGCGCGAGAAGATATCCACCTCGTGCTGGCAGTGCGGGCAGGTGAAATAGCTCATGTTCTCCACCACGCCGGCAATGTCGACCTTCATCTGGCGGAACATCTCGATGGCCTTACGCGCGTCCTGCAGCGAAACGTCGGAAGGAGTTGAAACCACGATCGCACCCGTCAGCGGAACGGTCTGCACCAGCGACAGCGCGATATCGCCCGTTCCCGGAGGCAGATCGACGACCATGTAGTCGAGGTGTCCCCATTCGACCAGTCCGAGGAACTGGCGGATGATCTGGTGCAGCATCGGACCGCGCCAGATAACCGGCTTGTCGCCGGGGTTGAGGAATCCAACGGAGATGACTTTCAGCCCGAATGCTTCGATCGGCTCGATGCGATTCTCGCCGATCATGCGCGGCTGCGAATTCACACCCAGCATCAGCGGGACGTTGGGGCCGTAGACGTCGGCATCGAGCAGCCCGACTTTGTGTCCCATCTTGGCTAGCGCTACGGCCAGATTCACTGACAGCGTGGTCTTCCCGACGCCTCCCTTGCCCGAGCCGACGGCAATGATGGCGTCGACGCCGGGCAGCGGCTGCGGCCCAGGCTGCGCCGGACCCTGTCCATGCTGATGTGGTGTATGTGCGTTCAAAGGATCACACTCCAGATTCGGATTGCCGAAGAATAAATTCGGAAGATGAGGAAGAACCCCAAAGGTTGATTATACAGGCCGCAGCAGAGATGATCGGTTCAGGCCAGCTGCATTTCCAGCAGTCAGTTCAGAAGTGGGAGCTTCGCAAATCCACAGAACTCTTGGCAGGTTTCCGCACAAGTCACTTTCAAGAAGTAAGACTCAGAGAAGCCCCGACTCTTCCGGGAACTCGGGGCCCCTCTGTTGGATCGCCCCCTTGGGAGAAGCAATCTCTACTATTGGGCATAGTTTGTCAAGAACGGAATATGCCGACGACGAGCTCGAGATATGTTTTGGTTTGATGTCCGACCGGTCGAATTCAGTAGCCTTCCCCTTCCAGCCGGACTTTCCCTCTGAACATGCGGAACAAGAAGAAGAAGTATCCGAGGGTAAGGATCATGCCGAGAATCCACCAGGTAAGTCCGACGCTCAGGCCGTAATGGCCAGCGGCCGTGTTGTAGATGGTCAAGTTGCGCGCAGGATCAGTGCTGGCCGGCAAGACCACCGGATAGAGCGCGAACGCCGCTCCGACGAGCATGCCTACGATGTAAAGCGCCGAGGCGACGAAGGCGATCTTGTCGTTGCGTTTGAGCATGGCGTGCATCATTACCGCGAGCGCGCCAAATACCAGCACGGGAATCAGGAATCCGATCGCGTGTTGTTTGTAGTTGTCGAGCACGCCGGGACGGATGGAGACGGTCGCGATCAGTCCGACCACGGTCAAGAGCAGTTGCACAGGCCAAGCCCACAAAGCAATCGTACGAGCTCGGCGATTGAGGTCGTTCTCTGTCTTCGTGGCAACGTATAGAGAGCCGTGCGCCGTCAGCGTGACCAGCGCGATCACCCCGGTGAGAACGGTGTACCAATCAAGGATGCCGTTGTTCGTGCCTCCAATGCCTGAGTTGATGCGGAAGTTCGTCCAGAGCGGTTCGAAGAAATATTCGTCGGCCGCGAGAGGCACGCCGCGCACGACGTTGCCCAACGCGGCGCCGAAGAAGATACAAAGCAGGACGCTCGAAACCGAGAAGATGACGTCGAAGAATCCGCGCCAAACCGGATTCTCCATATGCGATCCCAGTTCAATGCCGATGCCGCGCAACATCAAGAGCCACAAAACCATCATCAGTGGCAGGTAGAAGCCGCTGAAGCTGGAGGCATAGAGCAGCGGGAAAGCGAAGTAAAGTGTGCCGCCGGAGGCGAGGAGCCAGACTTCGTTGCCGTCCCAGACCGGACCGATGGCGCGCATGATGGCGCGGCGCTCGCCGGGGGTTTTGGTCGCGGCGAGATATATGACACCCGCGCCGAGATCGAATCCGTCGAGTACAACGTATGCGGCCACCATGACTGCGACGATCATGAACCAAAGTGTTTCCATATCAGTCCTCTTTGCGTGACCTCTGGAGCCAAAGCCCGCCGTGATTCTCCGCGCCTGACGCGGACCTTGAAGGGCCGCTCTTCCACTGCAGCGCATGCATCTTTAAACTCTTTGAGACAACGTTTCGAAGTTGTGACTTCTCCGTTCGACCCGACGTTGCTAGTGTCCTGCGGCGCCTTCCGCCTCCGGACCGCGCTCAATTTCGCGACGGACCAGAAACAGGAAGAAGATACCCAGAACCGTGTACATGCCCATGAATCCGAGGAGCGTGAACAAGCCGTTTCCGGCCGATACGGTCTTCGAGTATCCATCCACTGTGCGCATCAACGAGAAAACGAGCCAGGGCTGACGCCCAATTTCAGCAGTGATCCATCCCGCCGTATTCGCGATGTACGGGAACGGCAGGGCGAGCAGCAGGATCCACAGCATCCATCGGCTCTCGAACAACTTGCCACGCCACAACAAGAAGGCCGAGATCACCATGATGGCGATGAAGACCGTGCCTAGCCCCACCATGATGTGGTAGCTGTAATAAAGCAGCTCGATGTTACTCGGCCAGTCATTCTGCGGAAATGCGTCCAAACCTTTCACTTCTGCTGTCCACGCGCGGTAGGTCAGGAAGCTGAGGGCGTCGGGGACGGTGACTGGGTTGTCGATCTTCCGCTCCTCCACGTTCGGCTGGCCGATCAGAACCAGCGGCGCGCCGGGCTGGCTCGCGAATAGAGCCTCCATGGCGGCGAGAGTCACGGGCTGATTCTGGGCGATCATTCGGCCCTGACCGTCTCCGGTGGGGAATAACTGCAGCACGCTGAAGATCAGGCCAGAGACCACTCCGACTCGAACGAAGACGCGGCCATACGCCTCGAATTTTCCCCACAGCAAGTAGAACGCTCCGATCGAAGCCATGACGAAGGCCCCGGTGATGACCGCTCCGCTCATGTTGTGCGCATACTGCCACCAGGCCCATGGATTCAGCACCAAGGCCCAGAAACTGGTGAGCTGCGCCGAGCCATCGGCCGCTTTCGTGTAGCCCACGGGATGCTGCATCCAGGCATCGGTGGCGACGATGAAGAATCCGCTCAGCCACGATCCGAGGAACACGGCGACCGCAGACCACCAATGCCCGCGGGGCCCAAGTTTTTTCTCCCCATAGAGGAACAAACCCAGGAACGATGACTCCAGGAAGAATGCGAACATGCCTTCCATCCCGAGCGTTTGGCCGATGACTCCTCCAGCGAAGCGGGAGAAGTGCGACCAGTTGGTGCCGAACTGAAATTCCATCGGAATGCCGGTCACGACGCCGAGGACGAAGTTGATCCCAAATATGCGGGCCCAGAATTGGGCGGCGCGGTTGTAGGTTTCGTCATTACGGCGGAGGCCCAGCGTTTTGAGGACCACAATCAACGGCGCAAGACCCATCGTAAGTTGTGGAAACAAATAGTGGAACGTGACGGTAAAGGCGAAATGGAGGCGATGAACTAAGAGCGCACTATCCATGAAAGAACCTCGCAACCGAGGAGAATAAATGTTCCCCCGAGGAGTCCAATGTGATTGGGATCACACGAGGTTGTGCAAATCAAGGCTGCTTGCGCCGCCGCTGCAACTCGGAACGGCGGATTTCGCGCCGCCGGCCGGCGTCATCATAGCGGCGCCGCTGTTCGTCAGTTTCAGGGATGACTGGCGCGACTTTCAGACGCTTTCCGGCACTATCGACCGCGACGAAGGTGAGGTGCGCAGAGGCGACGTGGTGCGCGGTGTCCGCGATGTAATCCTCAACGAAAACCTTAACCCCGACCTCCATCGAAGTCTGAAAGACGCGGTTGACGGAAGATCGCAGAATAACCAGATCACCCACGCGCACCGGAACGAGGAAGTCGATGTGATCGACTGATGCCGTGACCACATAATTGCGCGAGTGCCGGTGCGCGGCCATGGCTCCGGCAAGATCGATCCAGTGCATCAGGCGTCCACCGAGCAGCGCCGCGAGTGGGTTCGCATCGTTCGGCAGGACGATCTCAGCCATCTCGGACTGCGAATCTCGAACCGGGCGGGGGGTGAGGTTATCTTCGGGCATTGGTCTTTCCTTCGTTCGTCGCTGATACGGTTCTTGCAGATGAATCTCAAGCCTACTTCTTTAAGTAGGAATCCAGAAAACACTCCGCCATCTTCTGAACGCGCGCGTCGCCGTGCTGGCGCAGCCAGGTGGCGCGCGAAAGATCGAACTCCAGTTCGCCCCGCTCAACCGGACGATGATCGCGTTCACAAGCGTAGAGAAGGCGAAGAATGCGCGTGGTATCGGACGACGGACGTTTTGTGACGCCGGATTCGGCGGGCGCGGCCACGGCGAACCGGACCGCATCCCAGGCGCGTTGGGCCGGAGCCCAACCACAACTGCTGGCATAGCCAAGATTGCAAAAGGCCTCGAGAACATCCTGCGCGGGGATCTCGCCCTCGTGGCCGGACGCCGTGCAATGGCCGCTCCAGCCGCACCCGAGAGGCAGCCTCCCGGGATGTGGCCAATTACCATTTTCCAGTTTCGACACCGGCATGAAATACGGACAGGCCACTTCAGTTTGCCTCGGAATTGAATTGCAGGGAACCGCAATTGTAATCAGTCTCGGAAGGTCTGACCAGCGCTAGGCGCGCTTGGGTTGTAGTAATCTGCTTTGCAGGCCGTCAACTATGGATCGAATCGCCGCGTTGAACGAAATTCTGACCGAGAATCCCAAAGACGCGTTCGCGCGTTACGGACTCGCGATGGAGTACTCCAAGCAAGGCGACTTCGATCGCGCCCTGGCGGAATTTTCGATCCTGATTGAAAACAATCCCGACTATACGGCTGGATACTTCATGGCAGCGCAGACTCTGGCGAAAGCGGAGAGGATCGAAGACGCGAAGAAGATGCTGACGGATGGGATCGCATCGGCGCGGCGCACGGGGAACCTGCACGCGCAGTCGGAGATGGAAGCCATGCTGGGAGACTTGAGCTGATTCGACGCGGCGCTATACGGCCATCCGACCCATCGCCCATTCCACAACAGCCGGGAACAATTGATAGATCTTCACCGGAACATGCATCGTCCAGGGAACTATCACTTCCCGCTTCTGCTTCAAATATCCCTGCAACGTGGCGCGCGCGACGCGCTCGGCAGTAATGCCGCGCACTTTCGCCGGACGAACCCGCTTCATTTCGCTTCCCTTCACGGCGTTTTCACCGAATGCGGTACGAACGTAGCCCGGGCAAACCGTGAGCACGTGGATGTTTTCCTTCTTCAATTCGACATTCGCCGCCTTGCCGATGGCGTTGAGCGCAAACTTGGAGGCACTGTAGGTGGCGTGAAACGGTAGGGGGATGTGTCCAGCGACGCTCGAGATGTTGATGACGGCTCCGCCTCCCTGCTGGCGCATGATGGGGATGACCGCCTGCATGGCCGATAATGCTCCGAAAAAGTTAGTCTCGAACAGATCGTGGCAGGCGTGCATGTCCACTTGCGCGATCGAGTCAAGAAGACCGTGACCAGCATTGTTGATCCATACATCGATGCGCTTGAAGTGGTGCAGAGTGAGGGCCAGGACGCGATCGATCTCTTCGGAGTGGCGAATGTCGCAGGAGAGAGCGACTGTACGTTCGGTATACCCGATTCGCGTGCGAGCGGATTCGGCGCGTGCGGCATCGCGCGACAGCAGGATCACGCTCGCGCCTTGCTCAGCAAACTTCTTCGCGATCGCCTCGCCAATTCCCATCGAGGCGCCGGTGACTACGACTACCTTTCCGTCGAGTTCCATGCTGGGGTTTTAATCGGTGCGGCGTGGCAAGTCAAGATGGGCGCGGATGGTGTCGTACAATCAACCAACTTGAGTCTTCACGACGAATTGGAGATTGCGTGGCTTTGCTTCCGCTGTTCCCTCTGGAAGTTGTTCTCCTCCCGGGCACTCCCCTGCCTTTGCACATTTTCGAACCGCGATACAAAGAGATGATCGGCGAGTGCCTGGCCAACGACGCGCCTTTCGGCGTCGTGCGGGCTTTGGAAGAGGGCATCGCGGAAGTGGGGTGCACAGCGGAGATCATCACGGTGACCAAAGAGTATCCCGATGGCCGTATGGATCTGATCGCGGAAGGCCGCAAGCGTTTCGAGGTGTTGGAATTGAATCACGAGCGCTCTTTCTTGCAGGCGGAAGTTTTGCTGGTACCGGACGAACCGATGACCGCGATCCAGGAAGAGAGAGTACGGGCGATCCAACTCCATCTGGAGATTCTTTCGCTCGCTGGCGCGGTGCAGGATCTTTCAGCCGCCGATCAGAACCAGCTCTCGTTTTATCTGGCGGGATCGCTTCCCCTCGATCTCGACTTCAAGCAGAAGCTGTTAGGGATGCGATCAGAAGGAGAGCGTATTCAGGCGGTGGCGGAATATCTGGAGGGCATCCTGCCAAAACTCCGGCGTGTGGCTCGAACGAGGGAAAAGGCGGGCGGCAACGGACACAATTGAAAACAATCGCCCGATTTTTCGAGTAACAATTTCGTTACTTGATCCCGATGACCATCGAGTCCGGTCCGATCAAGCGTTCGACCCGGGTCTCACGGAATCCTGCTTCCTTCCTCCCACGCGGCGCAGTCAGGCCCGGTATAGTCGAACCCGTCGGCGGTCTCGACCAGCATATTCATGCTCATCAACGCCGGATACAAGCGTGCGGACTGCACACAAGCTGATTTGGGATGTAAGCCGTCGAGCATGAAAGCGCCGGGCCAATATCCCGGGAGAAAACGCATTCAGAGACGCGGCGTATAATCGGGTCAAGTTTTCTTAGTGGGGGTTCCTTTCATGAGTGTTCCGCACACACTGGGTGATCTGCGCCGCAGCCATTTTTCCGAAGAGCGTTTACGGACGCGCCGTGTTAAGGATGAGCTCCGTGAGAACCTGGTCGCGCGTCTACGGGAGAAGGGTGACACGGCAGTTTTTCCGGGGATCGTCGGATACGACGATACGGTTGTCCCGCAGATTATCAATGCAATCCTTTCACGGCATAATTTCATTCTTCTCGGGCTGCGCGGGCAGGCCAAAAGCCGCATCCTGCGGGCGTTGACGACGTTGCTTGATCCACAGATGCCTTATCTTGCCGGCTGCGAGATTCATGACGACCCTTACGCTCCGATCTGCCGGCGATGCCGCGAGGAAGTTGCGCGGCTCGGCGACGCGACGCCCATCGCGTATCTCACTCCCGATGAGCGCTATGTTGAGAAACTGGCCACGCCGGATGTCACCATTGCTGACCTTATCGGCGACATCGATCCCATTAAGGCAGCTCGCGGCGGACACGAGTTGTCGAGCGAATTGACGGTGCATTATGGCTTGCTGCCGCGCGCCAATCGCGGAATTTTTGCGATCAACGAATTGCCTGACCTCGCGGGAAAAATCCAGGTTGGATTGTTCAACATCATGCAGGAAGGCGATGTGCAGATTAAGGGATATCCGATCCGGCTGCCGCTGGACGTGGCGCTGGTGTTCAGCGCGAATCCGGAGGACTACACGGCGCGCGGCAAAATCATCACTCCGCTCAAGGACCGCATCGGGTCGGAGATTCGCACGCACTATCCCTCAACCGTGGAAGAAGGAATCGCCATTACGGCGCAAGAAGCATGGACGCGACGGAACGGGCACGCCATGCATCTTCCCAATTACGTGCAGGAAGTGATCGAGCGAGTGGCGTTTGCGGCACGCGAGGACAAGAAGATCGACAAGCGGTCGGGCGTGAGCCAGAGGCTGCCGATTTCAGCCATGGAGAATGTTGTGTCGAATGCCGAACGCCGGGCAATTCGTAATCAGGAAAAGCTTGTCGTGCCGCGAATTAGTGATATCTATGCCGCGCTGCCGGCGATCACGGGCAAGCTCGAACTGGAATATGAGGGCGAGATGAAAGGCGCGGACCATGTTGGGCGCGAATTGATTCGAGCTGCGATCGCCAAAACTTACGACGAGTATTACACCGGCGCCAACGTACAGCAGATTGTGCAGTGGTTCGACCTGGGCGGCGAAATTCAGCTTTCTGACTCCGTGCCCGCGGTCGAAGCATTAGAGAATCTGAGAGGAATCCAGGGACTGATCGACAAACTCGGACCGGTAGGGGTCTCGCAGAAGGAGAGCCCCGAGCAGCAAGTGTCGGCTGCGGAGTTCATCCTCGAAGGCTTGCACGCCCACAAACGCATCGGCCGCAACGAGGAACGGGTGTTCAAGGCCGGGGAGAAGAAGCCTGAGGCTGTGCGAGAGAAATCGTTCGATTCGGATGAGAAGCCGTACCGGCAGAGAAGACAATTTAATTAAGGCCGTCGTTAGTCGATCGTCGTTGGCGAGCGATACCAGCGGCGAACGGCCAGCGACCAACGACCGACGACTTAGTTATGAAACGCATTCGCTACTCCAAATACGTGCCTGATGCCGCGGGCGAGATGAGCATGGAAGACCTGCTCGGCGCTCTGTCGGATTACCTGCTGCAAAGCGGGTTTCAGGACTCCATGTGGTACGAAATGCCGCAGGGAGAACATACGATCGAAGATCTGAGGCGCGCGATTGAAGAAGCGCTGATGAACGGTGAGTCGTTCGACGAACACTTGCGCGAGCAGGTCGAGCAGATGATGGCGGACGGACAGCTCGATGAACTGATCGAACAGTTGATCGAGCGCATGCAGCAGGAAGATTACATCTCGATCGATGAACCGCACGATCCTTCGCGGCGGTCGAGCGTCGGTGGACAAACCGGGGAAGCACAACAGACGAAGTTCGAGATCACGGACAAGAGCCTCGATTTCCTTGGATTCAAGTCGCTCCGCAACTTGCTGGGATCGCTGGGCAAGTCGAGCTTTGGACGGCATGACACGCGCGATCTCGCGACCGGGATCGAAGCCAGTGGATCATCCAAGACCTACGAGTTCGGTGACACGCTGAATCTCGATATCACGGCAACGCTTTCGAATGCGATTCAGCGCGAAGGGCTCAGCCTGCCGCTGAACATCGAATACTCCGATCTGCAGGTGCATCAGTGCGAGTATCAGTCGTCGTGCGCGACGGTGCTGATGCTGGATTGCTCGCACTCGATGATTCTGTATGGCGAAGACCGGTTCACGCCGGCGAAGAAAGTCGCGATGGCGCTGTCGCATTTGATCCGTACGCAGTATCCGGGGGATTCGCTGTCGCTGGTGCTGTTTCATGATTCGGCTGAAGAGATTCCTCTGTCGCAACTGGCGCGGGTAAAGGTGGGGCCGTACTACACCAATACACGCGAGGGATTGCGGCTGGCGCAGCGAATCCTGCAGAGGCAGAGAAAAGACATGAAGCAGATCGTGATGATTACCGACGGCAAGCCTTCGGCTCTCACACTGGAAGACGGGCGCATCTACAAGAATGCATTCGGGCTCGATCCGCTGGTGGTGAGCCAGACGCTGGAAGAAGTTTCGAAGTGCAAACGTGCCGGCGTGCTGATCAACACGTTCATGCTGGCGTCGGACTATGGCTTGGTGCAGTTTGTGCAGAAAGTGACTGAAATGTGCCGCGGAAAGGCGTACTTCACGACTCCTTACACGCTCGGCCAATATCTGCTCATGGATTACATGTCACGGAAGACCAAGACCATTCATTAACAACTTCTGGAGAGGTTCCTCCACCACCAAGGGTACGAGGTGCCCCGAAGGAAAAACTTTCCCTGGCGTTCACCCTCTAGTTTCTTCCCACCTTTGACTGCTGATACTCTTTCTAAGAGATATGGCGAACTGCATTCGATGCGGACGGCAGCTTCCCGCGCTGTCGTTTAAGAAGATTTGCCAGTGGTGCGTGCAGCATGAGGCGGCGCAGCGCGGCGAAGAGGGAGACGATGCGAAGCAAGTCGTGCTGCCTGCTCCATGGGTACGGCGCGGGCAGAGCAGCATCTCGCTGACGCAGATACTGTTCGGCGCCAATATCGCTGTGTTTCTCGCGATGGCATTTGCCAGCGGCTCCGTGATCGATTTTCCCGGCCAGACCATGGTCAGCTTTGGCGCCAACTACGGACCTTACACGTTGTCCGGAGACTGGTGGCGGCTGCTGACGTATATGTTCCTGCACGGCGGGATCCTGCACATCGCCTTCAACATGTGGTGCCTGTGGGACCTGGGAGCGCTTTCGGAATTTCTCTATGGACGATGGACTTTTGTCGCCGTGTATCTCATCACGGGCGTGGCCGGCGGATTGGCCAGCGTCGGTTGGAATCCCGGAGTATTGAGTGTTGGAGCGTCGGGCGCAATCTTCGGACTGGCGGGCGCACTGATTGCATCCTTCTACCTGGGTGAGTTTTCGCTGCCCAGCGTCGCCATCGGCGGAACGTTGCGGAGCCTTTTGATCTTCGCAGGCTTCAATCTCTTTTTCGGCGGCATGTTTGGCGGTATCGATAACGCATGCCACATCGGCGGATTGGTGAGCGGATTGATCCTTGGCGCACTGATCGCACGAGTTGCGCCCGAGCACGATATGCCGCTGCGGCGGGCTGGCGTCATCTTCTTCGTGGTCTTGCTCGTGGCCGGCACCGGTTTTGGGATACAACGATGGCGCGGTTCTTCGATGCATCTTGGAAGAGCCATTTTTAACGCTCAGAGGAATGCTGAACGGAAAATATCTGACCTCGAGAAGACGGTTAGTAAAAACCCTCAGGACGTGTCTGCGCATTACGAGCTGGCGCGCCAGTATTTCAGAATCGGCCGAATGATCGACGGCGAGTCGGAATTGAAGAAAGTGTTGGAATTGCAACCGCAAAATAGTAACGCTCTCATCGATCTGGGAGCTGCGTATCTGCAGCAGGGACAGCCGAAAGAAGCGCAGGAACAGTTTGCAAAACTGGTGGCGCAGGATCCGAATAACGCCGAGGCTCACACTGGACTCGGTATGGCGCTGGAGGACCAGCAGAATCATTCGGCTGCGATCGAAGAATACAAGAATGCTCTACGCATCGCTCCGCAGGCTGCAGGCGTTAACTACCGCGTAGGACTCTCTCAAGCGCAGTTGAAACAATACGATGAGGCTATCGCGTCCTATCTGAAAGAACGCGAACAGAATGGAGACGACCCTGACCTGGAGGATGCGTTGGCTGAGGCTTACGAAGCCAAGGGTATGACGCAGCAGGCGCAAGAGGCACGCAACAAGGCTGCGCAACTCAAGAGCGGCCACGGAGAGCCCTAGCGCCTGCCTCGGCGGCTAACGCCCTGCTCTTCTCTAAGCCTCTATCGCGGCCCTTGAAGGGCCGCTCTTCGACGATGGCGCAGACCCCCGTTTCTCAGGAGCGAGAGTAGGCTTCCGAAGCGACAAGGGCAATTTTCTGCTAATGACGCTTGGCAAGACGAAATTTACGCCTTGGTGATCTCTCCGACGGCTCGGTACGCCTGATTGATTGCTTCGTCGGTGTAGGCGTAGGCTCCGGCGTCGGCATTGGCGATCGCAATTCGGCCGTAGGTTTTGCGGGCGGTTTCGCACGGAGTTACGCCGCCTTCGAGCCAGAAGGAATCGAAGAGGGAGTTGTATTCGTAGGCGTATCCATGAGGCCAGCGATTGACGGTGATGGCGGCGATGTCGCGCGCGGGATCGAAGCCCCCGGGCCCCAGCGTGCGGGCTAGCTGATCGCGAATCTTTCGCTCCATCGTCTCGAAGGTGGTTGTGTAGAGTTCCATGCGTCCGGCGCTGTGCTGCTGGCGCGCCGGAAGCCCCGGATGGCAAGCCGCCTTCATCATGTGAACGACGATCGGCTCTTCCGGCTTGCGGGCGCACTCGTATCCGCCGATGCTGACAGGTAAGTCGAGATTCACCCCGCTGTGATACATACCGGGGGCGTAGATCGAACTCGCGCCGACTTTCTGGAATGACATCCAGTTGCGGACGGCAACGTTGGTATAGAGCAGCGGAACTTTCTGCGCGGAAGCGAGCGCGTCCTTCTGCTGGTCGGGCAATTCTTCGCAGATGTAGGGGATCACGACATGCCAGCAGGCGAGAACTGAGTTCTTCGCTCTCGCTGTGTACACCTTGCCAGCACGGGCGTAACTGACTTCGACCTCTTTTGCGCTACTGGCGTCGCCCAGATGCTTAACGCGCACGGCTGTGCTGTTGAGGCGAATTCGCACGGACGAACCGGATTGATCGAGCCTCGCGTAGTTAGCTTTCGCGAGGATAACGTCGGACATCGCATTCCCGGGGATTGCATCCGGAATCAGCTTACGAACCAGCAGTCGCGCGATCGTGGCATTGCCGTCGGGAAAATGGAAGAAATATTCTTCGGCTTCTTCGTTCGGAATCGCGTCCCGGTTCATGCCCTTGCCAGGCGCCGGATCGAGCTTCATTCCGGCGAAGCCGGGCAGGTCGAATCCCCATGCATCCTGCGCAGCCACAGCGTCGATTCCGACGCCGAAGAGGCCATGCGGCAGGGATTGATACATTTTGACGATATCTTCGTGAACACCGGCAATGTCCTTGAGGAAATTCGCATAGCTTATGCGCGCCAGCTTGGCTTTCTTTTCATCGGAGGTCAGACCGGGGAAATAATCTTTTGGCTCATCGTAGAGGCGCTGCAAGTCTCGTTTGGCTTGATCGGCGATGGGAGCCTCGGCGAGGAACTGTTTCAGCAATGCCGCTGATGCACTGGCTGCGTCTCCACTCTCATTCCCGCCCCGCGGATTGGGATTGATCACAAGCTTGTCGACGCCGAAGGTTTCCTTGTCAAAAAAAATCCTGGGACGAAGGCCAAACGAGCGATAGAGATCCTTGTTGACGTATTTCGAATACGATGGCACATCGATGCCCAGCTCTTCGATCACGCCCTTGGCCACGGCGCCGTAGGGAGCTGGACTCTCGATCGAGAATGTGCCGCCAAACCCGAGGCGGAAAGCGCTATTCACGCGAAATTCGTTACGCTTGGCGTGTCCGCCGAAGTCGTCGTGATTGTCGAGAATCAGGATGCGGGCGCTGTTGCCCATCGCCTTGCGATAGAAGTGGGCGGCTGCGAGGCCGCTGATTCCGCCTCCAACGATGATCAAATCGTAAATCTCGCCGGTGTCTTCGGGTTTGCCAGCTGAGTCCCAGAAAGTGCCGTCGCGCAAACTATGGGCAGCGTCGAACGATCCGGGATGACTGCCACGCATTCCGATGAGAGACGGAGGATAGTAGTTGGCAGCGTTCTGTGATTTTCCTGCGTCCTCGGCGAAAAGATGCCACGGCATCATCGAGGCGCCAGCCGTGGCGGCCACGCCGTTGATGAAATCGCGGCGAGTGATCTTTCGATGCATTCCGAGTTCGCGGTCGTGTGAATCGTGCATGATTTCCTCCGCAGGCTCAGCGAAACGTCCGTCGGCAGGCTAACCTTCAGGCTTTCGTGATCTCGCCTACGGCGCGATGCGCCTGGTTGATGGCTTCGTCGGTGTAGGCGCGCGCGCCGGCATCACTGTTCGCTATCGCAATTCGGCCCAGAGGCTTCCGGGCAACTTCGCACGGCGTTTCGCCGCCATCGAGCACAAACTTGTCCCACAGGCTGCTGTACTCATAGGCATAACCGTGCGGCCAGCGATTGACCGTGATGGCCGCAATGTCGCGTGCCGGATCGAAGCCACCGGGTCCGAGAATCTGGGCTAACTGTTCGCGGATCTTGCGTTCAATTCTCGCGAAGCTGGCGCCGTAGAGCTCGATTCGTCCGGCAGCGTGCTGATCCCGCGCAGGCATACCGGCTTTGCACGGAGACTTGCTCATGTGGACCACAACCGGCTCGTCCGGCGTTCGCGGACAGTGGTAGTCTCCGACGCTGACCGGCAGATCCATATCGACGTGGGTGTGATAGCCGCTCGGGGCGTAGATTGAATTCGCACCGATCTTGTGGAACGCGGTCGAGTTCGGTAACAGCACATTGGTGTAGAGCAACGGGACTTTCTGCGCGGATGCGAGTGCTTCTTTCTGCTTGCCAGGAAGTTCGTCGCATATGTAAGGAATCACCACGTGCCAGCACGCGAGAATTGAGTTCTTTGCCCGGGCGGTGTAAACCTTGCCTCCCCGGGTATAACTGACCTCGACTTCTTTTGAAGTTGCTATATCCCCGAGATGCTTAACGCGCACGGCCGTACTGTTTAAACGAATCCGCACAGGGGAAGATACTTCGTCGAGCCTGGCATAGTTCGCCTTGGCAGTCACCAGGTCCGTGACCGAGTTCCCGGGAACGGCCTGCGGAATCAGTTTGCGTACCAGCAGGCGCGCGATGGTGGCGTTGCCATCGGGAAAATGGAAGAAATAGGTTCGCTCGTTAGTCAGCCCTTCGGCCTCAAGCCCCATCCCCTTGAAGCCCGGATAGCCGGTGTCCGCAGCGTCCAATGCAGCAATGGCCTCGATCCCTACGCCAAAGAGCGGCTGCGAGATGCTTTGATAAACCCGAACTACGTCGGGATGCATGCCCGCCACGTCGGTAAGGAACTGAGCGTAGCTGATGTGCGCGAGGCGATCCTTTTTCTGTTCGGAGTTGAGACGGGGCAGATAGTCCTTGTTGTCGCGACAAAGACGCGATACGTCCTTGCGCGCTTGCTCGGCGATCGGAGCCTCAGCCAGAAAATGGGCCCAAGCGTCAGGTCCGGCGACCGCGAGATCAAAAGTCTCGCCCCCGGGAAAAGGGCAGGGATCATCGACCAGCTTGTCGGCGCCGAAATTCTCCTGGTCGAAGAAAATCTTCGGAACCCGGCCGTCGGTGCTGTAGAGGCTTCGCTCCAGAAATCTGGGGAAGGAGCTTACGTTGACGCCTAATTCTTCGATCACCGACTTTGCGACGGCGCTGTAGGGCTCGGGACTCTCGATCGAATATGTTCCACCGTATCCGATCAGCGTTCGCTTCCCGGCCTGAAATTCGTTGCGTTTGGCGTGCCCGCCGAAGTCATCGTGATTCTCGAGAATCAGGATGCGCGCGTTCTCGCCAGCGGATTTGCGATAGAAATGCGCGGCCGCCAGGCCGCTGATGCCACCGCCCACGATAATCAGATCGTAAGTTTCGCCGGTGTCTTCAGGCTTGCCAGCCGACTCCCAGAATGTTCCGTCGCGAAGGCTGTGAGCTGCGTCGAACGATCCCGGATGGCTGCCGCGGAGGCCGGTCAGAGACGGCGGATAGTAGTCGGGAGACTTCTCAGGATCTGCGGAACTTGCGGCGAAGAGATGCCGCGGCATCAGGGACGCACCGGCGGTCACGGCCACGCCATTGATGAAGTCACGGCGCGTGATCTTGCGATGCATGCCCAGTTCCCGGTCGCGCGAATCGTCCACGAGTCTCCTCCGCGACTACGAACCGCTGTCGGCCTTCTTCACAGTGAGTTCCGCGCCCTGGAAACCGATCTTGCTGTGAGTTCCGTCGCAAAAAGGCTTATTGACGGAGCCCCCGCAGCGGCACAGAGAAAACGCGGTCTTGCCCGTGAGGTCAAACTGGATGCCGTTTACATCCACCAATTCGACTGAACCCTCCGGAGCCTCCACACGAAACGGGCCATTCGGCCTGACAGTGATTTTCACTTGCGCCATAATTCCCAATCCTCCAACCTTACGGGTTTATAGTAAGCCTTAGAAAGATACCACTAAGCCCGCGGAGATGTCTTCCCGAGGGCGGGACTGGTGGAGAGCCGTTCCGTGTGACGGTCGATCCGACTGGCAAATTTGTCTACGTCGCGAATGAATCCGGCACCGTACCCGTATTCAGTCTAGGAAGCGGGGGACAGCTGACCGCAGGCGAACCAGCCCCGAACGGAGCCTTGGCGGTTGCGGTGGTCTCCAGCAAGCGAGTAGACAGCACGCCAGCCAATTCCCAACTCAAGCTGCCAGCGATCGATTCGAGATCAACCCGCGATAGAGCTGCAGGCACTGGTCGATCATGCGCTTCGTGGTGAAGCGCTCGCGGGCTCGACTGTAGGCGAGTTCGGCGTAGGCGCGGCGCATGGCGCGATCTTCATTGAGTAAGCGAATGTTTTCCGCAAGGCTGGCAGCGTCATTCGTCCGGAAATAGAGGGCGGCATCGCCCCACACTTCCCGGAAGCTGGGAATGTCATTGGCCACAATCGCGCATCGCGAAAAAGCAGCCTCTAACGCGGGCATCCCCAACGGTTCATACCGCGAAGTCGCAGCGTAGATCGCGGCGCGGCTATAAAGTGCGCGGAGCTGTGCATCCGTTTGCGGGCCGCGAATTGCCACTGAAGTCTGCTCGGTCGCCACCTTCACATCCGCACGAATCGGGATGCGGGGCATGGGCACCGTCTGCTCGGCACCCACAATGCAAACCGGGAGTGGATGCACCTGTTGCGTGAGCAGAAAGACCTGCTTGCTGGCGTCGATCAACCTGCCTACAGAGAGAACGCAGTCGTCCTTGCTGACATAAGGATTGAAGAAGATCGGATTCCGTCCCGGATAAATCACTTCTCCGCGCTGAGGAGCGCCGTAACAGGCGGTAATGCGATCCAGCATCCAGGCCGAGGGAGCAACCACAGCGTCGGCGCTCAGCAGACCTTCGCGGACGGTCTTGCGATACCAACTCAGTGAGCGCTCGGGTTGCGGGGGGCGATCATGGACTGCCTGCGTGAACGTAACCAGATCACCGTTCGCCATCACCACGCGTGGGACGTCGACAGGAAGATTTCCGTAACAGAACTGGTTGAGGTGCAAAACGTCGGGGCGAAGTTCACGAATCAGGGAAACCAGGTATGCGGAAGATTCGGGAAAGTCCTCTTCCGCTTCCTGCATCCATTCCAGACGGAACGCAGTCGGCCGGTAGTCGAGGCCGTGAAGATGATCCATCCAGGAAATCTGGTCGGGGAAAGGAATCTCGCCAAAACTCACCAGCGTGACGCGGATACCGCGCGTGACCAGGCCGGTGACAAGTTCGCGAGCATACGTCCACGAACCGGAGAGCGAGTCGGCGGTGACGAGGACGTGCACAGGACCTCCCGAGAGCACGACGAGAAGGTCGCAAGCCGCGCGGCCGGCTCGCGTGCGTTGCCCTATTCTAGTGCGAATTTCGCGCGGGAGGGCGAGCATTTTAATCGAAGCGGATGCAAAAAGTTGCACTATCCGATCCCGGATCTTGAGACTAGTTCACCTTGATTTAGTTCACTTCGAGGCGAAGCCGCAGCTCGCGCGCCAGATTGTCGATGACGCGAATCTTTTCGGTGGCGCGGTCAGGCACGTCCGGGACTGACATGGCCAACTCGCAGGAGAGCAACATCGCCGTCAGGGTTTCGTTCATTGCGCTGTGCATCTGCTCGGCAACTGCGCGACGCGCGGACGCTTCTTCGCGCCTGCGCCGGTGCAGTGCGGAGCGGACTTCCCGCAAAAGGCGCTCCATGTTGGTGACGGCAAAGTTAATGTAAACCGGAAAGGCCGTTCCCAAGTGCTCCACCATCTGGTCGCTTTCTTCCGGTTCGGTTTCCAGCAGGAATTGATCAATCACGGCCGCCGAATAGATTTGCTCGCGGAGGCGGGCTGCGCCTTCCTGTAGAGTTTGGGCCCAGTGGACGTCCTGGCTCGTGGCTGCATGCAAGGCTTCGGCACACTGCGGTCCGCTAGCTGACGGCGTAATGAGTAGAATCATGACCTTCCTCTAGCACGTCGGACGCCACCGGCTGCATGCTGAAAACGTGGAGCTTAGCGACGTCTTCGGCGAATGGACTTCCCGTTGCGACACGCACGGCTTGCAATGCAGTTCAAGAATGGTGCTGAGGCCTCAAACTCCCTCCGCCGCGTAGTCCTTCAGTTTGCGGTACAGCGTAGTCTTGCCGATTCCCAAGAGTCGCGCAGCCTGCAGTTTATCGCCGTTGAGTTCGGTAATGGCGTTCAGAATGGTCTGCTTCTCCAGTTCCGCGATGGGAACGATTTTAAGGTTGCCATTGTGGTTGCTATCGGACGATGGAGGAGCGGGAAGATTTGCGATCTCACGCGGCAGATCCGTAACATGGATCAGCGGACCGCTGGTAAAGGCATAGCAGCGCTCCAGGCAGTTCTCCAGTTCCCGCACATTTCCCGGCCAGTCGTAGGCCAGCAGGGCCTTCAGTGCATCATCGCTAAGCATCTTCTCCAGCCCTGAACTTCGCGCCATGCGTTCCAGGAAATGGCCTATGAGGAGCGGAATATCCTGCCGGCGTTCGCGCAAACTCGGGATATGGAGACTGAGAACGTTCAGCCGAAAGTAAAGATCGCGCCGAAACGCGCCCTGCATTACGGCTTGTTCCAGATCGCGATTAGTCGCAGCGAGAATACGGACATTGATCGGAACACGACGCGTGCCACCTACAGGACGAATCTCCTTCTCCTGGATCGCCCGTAGCATTTTCGCCTGCAGGTCCACGGGAAGCTCGCCTACCTCATCGAGGAAGATAGTTCCTCCCTCCGCCATCGACATGAGTCCATCTTTGGACTGATTCGCTCCGGTAAAGGCGCCTTTCACGTAGCCGAAGAGCTCGCTTTCAATCAGTGTTGGAACCAGCGACCCGCAGTCAACCGGAATGAAGGGTTTATCGCGGAACGGGCCGGAATAATGAATCGAGCGTGCGACCATTTCTTTGCCGGTCCCGCTTTCACCCAGAATCAACACTGGATGAATACTATTGGCCGCCTTGGCGATGATGCGGTATAGCTTTTCCATTTCGGGAGCGCGACCGACGATGCCACCGAATCCCTGTTTGGATTTCACCTTCTCTCGCAGAATCCGGTTCTCGGACTTCAGCTTTAAGTGCGTGGCCACGCGATCGAGCAATAGCTTCAGTTCGTCCACGCTGAATGGTTTGGTGACGTAGTCATAGGCGCCGTTCTTCATGGCCTGAACTGCCGATTGAACGGTGCCGTATCCGGTCACGACAACGACCACCGCCTCGGGGCGGCGTTCTTTGATGCGGCGCAGCGCGTCCAGTCCGCCCGCGCCCGGCAAGCGCAGGTCGAGCAGGACAGCATCGAAGCTTTGCAGGTCAAGCGTGCGGTAGGCCTGCTCGGCGGAATCGGCGATCTGCACGGAGAAGCCGAGAGACTGAGCGACTTCACGGCAAGCTTCGCGGATGGATCGTTCATCGTCGACGATCAGAAGGTTAAGAAAGTTGGCGGGTTCGAATTGCGGGATCGCGGTGATCGGCCTGAGAGCTGTTGACGTCATGGCTATTATTCCTCTTCCTTAAGACGAGCTGCTTCCCCATTTCTGCTGGGATGAAAACCATTTTGGCTGCCGTCTGTAAGCGGCGGGGCTACGAGAGGCAAGAGCACACTAATGCGCGCACCCTGTCCGGGCTGGCTGTCGATGTGGATGAGTCCTCCGTTATCGGTTACGATGTCGTGAACGGTGGAGAGACCGAGCCCAGTGCCCTTCCCAGCCTTAGTGGTGAAAAAAGGTTCGAACAAATGAGCTCGCGTGCAGGCGTCCATGCCGATGCCGTTGTCTTCGACCGTGAGCAGAGCACAAGGCAACGACGCGGTGCGAGTGGGCCTGAGGTCCCCATTGGCCAATACTTCCACTCTGCAATCGAGCGTTTCGATCTCGATTCGGCCCCCGGCAGGCATGGCATCCCTCGAATTGAGCACCAGATTCAGGAGAATCTGCTGGGCTTGAGTTGGGTCCATTTTGATCAGACCGAGATTGGTGTCGAGATCAAAATGCAGATCGATGTTCTCCCCAATCAGCCGGACCAACAGATTGCGCATGCCTTCGACGACTTCATTGAGCGAGAGCAACCGAGGTTCGCTGCGGGCAGGTTTAACAATTGCGAGTAACTGCCGCACGAGGCCGGTGGCCTGCAAACCGGCTTTGCGGATCTCCTCGGCATACTTCCGTGCTCGATGGCCCGGCTCGAGGGTCGCCATCAGGAGGTCGCAGTAAAGCAACACTCCAGTCAGAAGATTGTTGAAATCGTGCGCGACACCGCCAGCCAAACGACCTACGGCTTCCAGTCGCTCGGCTTGGAGACGCTGATCCCCCGTTGGTGCGGCGGAGGATTCTTCGGCTAAGGCTAGAAGACGGCCGGCTGATGCGGTGATCCCAGTTACCCGCCAAACAGTCCAGCGAAGCAGGCGGTGGGAAGCGGAATCGGCGGCTGCCGATTCGATCTGGAAGCTATCACGGTGATCATCGAGTAATTCAGAAATGAATCGCTCCGTCACTGTGTGATCGGGAACGCGGATGAGGTCGGCAAGGGACAGCTCTGGACTAGCGGTTGACCCCATCAATCGCGTCAGCGCGGGGTTCATCGCGAGCACGCGACCCTCGCTTTGGCAAAGCGCCAAGCCGAAGGGCGCATTTTCGACGAGCAGTCGAAATTCGCAGTCCGGATCATCGGACGCCCGAATGAACTCAGCGGCAGCGCTCATGTCATTTACTCTGCGCGGAACCAGTTCCGAAAGGAACGGTTGATCCGGTTGCTACCAACCTTCGTTCTCCCGAAGTGGGACTCAAGTTTCCCTTCAATTTGGAATCAAGTATTCCCATCGCGGCTCACTATAGAGAGCCGACCCTGTGCTTGCTAAGGGCAGATGTCACTAAAACGGGAAATCTTTCTGTGGAAAACTAGGCAGGAACAGTAAATTCAAAGCAGCTACCGAGCGACTTGCCCGCTGTGATGGGCGGTATAGATCGGTTCGCTCAGGCGAAACGTCAGCTGGCGGCCCTTTTCCAAGCGGATTGATGAGCCCAAAGCGTCGTCTTGAGGAGACTGGCGCACGAAGAGACTCGCCGTTTGGACAGGCATATCAACTCCGGATACTTGTACGGATTCCAGCGTCAA
Source organism: uncultured Acidobacteriota bacterium (assembly GCA_963700225.1). Taxonomy (GTDB): domain Bacteria; phylum Acidobacteriota; class Terriglobia; order Terriglobales; family Acidobacteriaceae; genus Sulfotelmatobacter. The sequence goes on along the minus strand of CAVOWU010000001.1, from coordinate 342,444 downwards.
GCGGAGGTATCCGCGGTTGGGCTTCAGATTGGAAGTGCGTGCCGACTCAACTCGCCCGATGACCGCAGCGCCCCTGGGAATCACAGTGTTGCCTTCAATTACGACTGCCTCGTTCAGGCTGGCCTCGAATGAGTCCCGGGCCCCTGATTTTCCGGCGGATACGGGATCTTTCAATCGAACCATCAGCAGCGTGCCCGCGGGCAAGCTTTGCGAATCATGAAAAGGGAGATTGTTGACACTACCGCTCGCGCTGTCTCCAGAGGGGTAATAGTCTGCCAGAGCGGTAGAGGCTGGTTGAGCGTCGTCATGAAAAGGAGTCGGCCCAGCTTGAGCGGTTCCTTCTTCTGAGGGGACGCCAACGGGTCGCGAGCAAGCCACCGCGGCAAGCAGGATCGCTGCTACTGCCGAAATCCAAAAGCCTTTCAATCCACAGAACCGGCTCATCTGAATTATCTTCGCGCCGCACTTCTTAAAAAAGGGAGTGGCAAGACGAATACCAGACGCCATCTCATCGAATCAACGACTTGCGATGGGGGTTGTGGAAGTTCCGTGTAGATTTTTCCAATTGAGCAGAGGTTTTCGTCGCAGGAACAAAGAAAGACAAGAAAAAAGCGGAGGGCCATCCAGCGCCCTCCGCTTCAGATTTGTCCTGCTTGCCGCAACCCAGAACTACGGTTTCTTCACCGCTTTCTTCTTAGGTGCAGGCTTGGCCGCCTTCATTTCGCTCTCCCGGCCACCGATTAGAGTCAGAGCATCCGCAGCATTGAACGGGAACTGCCGGACCGAGGTTTCGGTCTGGCCAGCGGAGTTCAGAGTGACGTCCACCCGGCGATTGCTAGCCATCCGGATGATGTTGATTTTCGCCAAAGCCCGCTTGCGCTCTTCTGTCGTCAGTTCCGTGTTTTGCTCGATCGACTGCTTCACTTCGTCGGTCGTCAGATTGTGCTCTTTCCCCAACGCCTTAGTGTCGATATCGCCAGCAGGAACTCCCTGCTCAACCAGGAAGCTCTTTACCCTGGTTACGCGGCGTTCGGTAAGCGCCTGGTTGAACTCGACGGTTCCGCGATGGTCGGCATGACCTTCGAGAGTGATGTGCGCATCCGGCTTCGCTTCAAGGTACTTCTTGAAGTCGGTGGCCAGATTCATGAGGACCTTCTGCTGTCCCGGGAGCAGGCCGCCTTCCGGATTCTTCGGAGTCGGTTGAGCGGTCGGGAAGTAAACGCTGTGCAATGCGAGGCGCGATTCCAGAGCCTTATCCACCGGCGGCGGAGGAGGATTCTGGATCGTGACCTGCGTCGAAGCTTGCGCGTTCAAACCGCGCGAGTCGGTGCAAGTTGCATTTACCGTGATCGGTCCAGGAGGAAGACCGGCAGTATTCAGAGTAGCCGACGTACCGCTACCTGAAACGGTGCCAGCCGAAGTGGTCCAGTTCGCGACCGACACGGGCACGCCATCGGGACTCGTACAAGAAGCTGAAAGATTGACTGTTCCACCGGGGACCAGTTCCGCGGGACTCGCCGACAGAGAAACCGTCGGAGGATTCTTCGGCGGCAGCGGCTTGATCGTGTAGTTCGCCGTGCAGGTGGCTTCGTTAGCCTTCTTAGCCTTCGGATCAGTTACGTGCGCGGTGATGGTGTAGCTGCCCGGAGCGGCATTATTGGTGTCGATGCTGGCAGCCGTATCTTTCCCTGATACTTGTCCGCCGCCATTCCCGCTCCAGCTGTAAGTCACGGTGTGCTTCGGGTCAAAGTTGCTCGGGGTCACGGTAGCGGTGATGGGCTCCCCCACCATCACTTCGGTGGGTTGCACGGAACATGCGGCCGCGGGAGGCACTGCCTCCGCGCCACCCCAGCTAACCACGATACCGGTTCGGAACCGGGCGCCTTCGAGGCTGGGTCGCCGGAGGTTCGGAAATTGCGAATCGGCATAGCCGGCGTAGTTGTGGCGCGCATAAACGTAGTCAGCCTGGATCAAGCCGCCACGCGAACATCTTCGAAATGGAATATCGACGCCGCCACCCAAGATTGCGCCGATACCATTGTTGTCGTTTTGACCGGCGGCATAGCTCACTCGATTAAAGGCACTTGCGCATGGATGAAAAAGTTTGGTCCCGGATCAATGCGCCACATGTATCGCGGTCCGCCACTGACGGTCCACTCTGACGATGCGGACTGTGTATCGCGGCTATAGCCCGCATCGATTTCCGCGCCCCAGTGCGAATCAAAGTTATAAGTGAGAGCGGAACCGCCTCCTCTCGCCATCTTCAGGAAGATTGTACGGGAGCTGGAGCTGTCGGGTCGCTCGGCGTAAATGGAACCGTGCCGCCCGGGACCGTGTATTGATAACCAGCGAAAAAATCCCACTTCGGTGTGGAGTCAGTTGACTTCGTTGTAGAAACGCTCTGCGCAAACGCAGAACTCGAAATTAGAATTACTGCGATAAATGCAATCACGCTGGCGATTGTTACGCCGCAAGTGCGCGTTGCTCTCGTGCTTGTCATAGAAACTCCTCCAAAAGTAATCATTCGCCGGGTGTCCGTGTAAACAGACACTGATTCGGCACCAGCAGAATTCGATGGAAGTGAGACGAACCCTTCGGAACGCAAAATTCTATATCACAGCAGCCTAAAGCGGAAGCGTAGACTCGGTCTAGCCGGTTTACGTATCGAAGTACCCGGTCCTGCTGTCTCAAAATGAAACTTCTTCACCTTTAGTGTCCGGTCGTCTGTGTACGGTCCGGACCTTGCCGGTTGGGAAGCGGGCCGCGTATCGTTGGGGTTCGGTCCAGTTTCAGATCGGTCATTACGGACCAAGTCGCGAACCAAGAGGGTAAACAACTAACGAGGATGAGCCACGAAAAAGTACTGATTGTCGAAGACGAGGAAAACGAACGTTCTGGTCTAGCGGAAATTGTCACTTCCTGGGGATTTCGGGTCGAAACGGCTCGGGACGGCGCTGAAGGGTTAGACAAAGCGACGCAATGGTCGCCCTCGATCGTGATTACCGACCTGAAGATGCCTCGGATGGGCGGCCTCGAGCTGTTGGGACATCTGGCCGAGCAAGCCCAGACCATCGCGGTGATTCTGGTCACCGCCCAGGGGACGATCGACAGCGCCGTGCAGGCGATGCGCATGGGCGCGTACGACTACATTACAAAGCCGATCGACATCAATCGTCTGAGGACTATTCTCTCGAACGCGTCGGCGCTGCTGGGCACGCGCGCAGAACTTGAGGCAACGCGGAGACGGCTGCGGGATAGTGGCTCCCTTGGCCGCTTGAGCGGCGCCTCGCGCAAGATGCAGGAGATATTTCGGCTGATTGAGATGGTCGCACCCAGCACAGCGTCTGTACTGATCACGGGAGCCAGCGGAACCGGCAAAGAGCTTGTGGCCCGCACGATCCATGAACTGAGCCCGCGGAAGGATCGGCCTTTTGTGGCTATCAACTGCGCTGCGATCCCTGACACATTGATGGAGAGCGAGATTTTTGGCCACGAAAAGGGTTCGTTTACCGGGGCGTTCGAACGCCGTACGGGATGCTTTGAACTGGCGGAAGGCGGAACCTTGCTTCTGGATGAAATCGGCGAGATGCCAATCGGAACCCAAGCCAAGTTGTTGCGGGTTCTCGAGGACCGGAAATTGCGCCGCTTGGGAAGCAAGGTGGAAACCGCCGTCGACGTGCGTGTGTTGGCGGCCACCAACAAGGTGCCTGACGAGGCCGTCTCGCGGGGTGAGTTGCGTGGCGACCTCTACTACCGGCTGAATGTATTCAACATTCATATGCCGCCGTTGCGCGAACACAAAGAAGACATCTCCGCCCTGGTACAGCTGCTGCTCGCGGAAATGAGCGGCAAGCACGCACGCAAAGTCACTGCTGCCAGCGAAGCCGTACTCAATCAGTTCAACAGCTATTCGTGGCCGGGCAACGTTCGCGAGCTGCGGAACACGATCGAACGCGCGGTTATCGTCTGCGACTCGGGCATGATCGAAACCAAGCATCTGCCTCCGGGATTTGGGCAGGCTCCCCTACGAACCGCAGCCAACGATCCGGACGCCGTGCGTCTAGGGGTCGGCACGACCGTCGAGGAGGCCGAGAAAATGCTGATCCTGAAGACGCTGGAGGCTACAAGCAACAACAAGACTCGGGCCGCGGAAATTCTCGGCATCAGCCTGAAGACCCTTCATAACAAGTTGAAGGAGTACGGGAGCGCACCGGAAGCGGTCACCGGCAAAGAAGAAGTATCCAGCGGCTAGAGATTTCGAGCCGTCCCAGAATCGGCTCTCTTTTCTCATCATGCTGAGAAGGAAGACCATCATCGTCCTGGTCATCACCTTAATGGTGACAGTGATGGTGTCCGCGTTCTCATATCTCTACATCTCTCAAATTTTGCGGCTGCGAATTGCGAATGCCTATGAAACCGCAACCAGCCTGACTCACCAACTGGCCTACGCGGCGGGCAACGCGGTTCCCGATTTCAGCAGCACCTCGATCGACACGAGTGATCCGGCGGCCGTGAGCCGTGCCGTATCCGAGTACATGCAAACCGACGTTGACCTCAACAACCTGCTGCAATCCGATCCCGGCGACTGGAGATTCATCTACGACGTTGCCATCGTCGATATCAACGGCAAAGCGTTGCTGCACACCAATGCAGGCATGGTCGGCAAAGTAGTTCATCCGCGCCCCGACTTCCAACAAGTCGTTCGAGCGCGCTTTCGCGAACAAATCCGCTTGGTGTTTAGTCCGGCCGCAGTGTATGACGTGACCTACCCGCTCGAACTAAATGGCGCGCCGTTCGGGATGATCCGCATCGGCGTTCAGACCGTCTTTCTGAAGAGCGAAGTCGCGGCCCGGCTGATGAAGGCGCTGTATATATCAGTGGCCGTCGTCTTCGTATCGTTGCTGCTCGCGGCGGGGATTTCGAATCTGGCCTTAGGCCCTCTGAAGGCGATCAGCCGCAACCTCGACAGTGTGAGCGCGGGTGACGCGGATGCGATTTCCGGAGATGAATCCGGCCACGACGAGTACGGACTGGTCACGCTGAAGATCGCAAACCTTGGACGCCAGATTCGTGACAGCCGAGAGATTTTTTCTGCCCTGAAAGACAACGTGGACCAGTTGATGGCGAAGCTGCAGGACGGGCTGATGCTGTTCGCCCGTGACTCGCGCGTCGTGCTCGTGAGCGCCCCGGTGGAGGCGTTTCTCGACCGACCCCGCGGGGAACTGCTTGGACACACCGTCGAAGAAGTATTCGATCGCGACACGCTGCTGGGGACGGCGCTGCTCGACGCCTTCGAACGCCGGCGGCCGATCATGCAGAAAGAGTTTGAAGCAGCAGGCGGAAAGCGCGTTCAAGTTTCGCTCGACTTTGTGCAGGAGAAGAATTCGCAGATCGGCGCGCTCGTAATCATGCGGGACACTGAGTCGGTGCAGCGCATCGGCGACGAGATCGAGATGTCGCGCCGCCTTTCAGCGAGCGGGCGCCTGACCCGCGGGGTCGCCCACGAGGTAAAAAATCCGATTAACGCGATCGTCCTCCATTTGCAGCTTCTGCAAAATAAGCTGGCCCACCAGGAACCGGACACGCGCCGCCACATGGATATTATCGACAGCGAAATCCGGCGATTGGATCGCGTCGTGCAGACACTGGTCGACTTCACACGGCCCCGCGACCTTCACCTGGAAGAAATCGATTTACGACGATTACTCGACGACGTGGTGTTACTTGCCACACCCGATGCCGAGCAGCACGGCGTTTCCGTCGTGCGCCACCGGTCGGAGCAGCGGCTTCCGGTTAAGGTGGACGTCGATCTGATGAAGCAGGCATTTCTCAACGTCGTGATCAACGGAGTTCAAGCCATGCCGCAAGGAGGGACTCTTACGATCTCAACCCGGGTAGACAACAATGTGGTCATCGCCGAGGTACGGGATCAGGGTTCCGGAATTCCAAAAGACATGCACGACAAGATATTTGAGCTTTACTTTACGACGAAGAAGGAAGGCAGCGGCATCGGCTTGGCGCAGACGTATCAGATCCTTCAATGGCACTACGGAACAGTGGATTTCGAGTCTGCTGAAACCACTGGGACAATTTTCAATTTTCAGCTCCCGTTGGCGGGAGTGCCCGCGGAGGCTGTTCGAGACGACGCTCCCGATGCTGCGACCCTGCAGCGTGGCGATTGAATGAGCGAAAAACGCAGCATAACAATTCGGAGCCAGGGTTCGTCGCGAGGCGTAAGATGATGAAGCCTCGGTATCGGCCACTCGGGATCCCGGCATGACTCTGGCTGCAATTCTCCTTTTCAGTGTTTTCAGTACGGTGCCGACTCGTGCGCTCGGAACCGCGGAGGTGTACCCATCCGCGCAGACGTCTTCCGCCCCAAGTACTTCGAACGCGCAAAACACGACCGGAACAGCGACGCCTCAGACGTCGGCTACACCGGCATCTTCTGCCGTTCAACCGAAGCCCACAGCCACAACGCGGCCTCATCACAAGAAAAAAGTGATTTCAGGTTGTCCCGCGACTCCTGCGTCCGCCACTTCCGCCAGTCCCGGTTCAAGTCCTAGCGACCCCGCTGCCGGAAGCACTCCTGGGCACACGTCCACAGCCACAACTGCCAAGACGAACTGCCCTCCGCCGAAGATCGTTGTCCGTCAGGGAGGCACGTCAGAACCGCCGATTCAACTCGGAGGCGGAGAAACAGGAGGACAGGCGTCCGCGGAGAAAGCTACGGCGAATCAAATGCTGGGAACCGCCGAAGAAAATCTGAAGAAACTCGGGGGGCGCGACCTCAGTTCGACCGAACAGGAGACGGTCACGCAGATCCGGCAGTATATGGATCAGTCCAAGGCCGCAGTCACAGCTGGCGATCCGGAACGGGCGCGGAACTTGGCGTGGAAGGCCCAGACGCTTTCCGAAGACCTGCTGAAAACACTGCAGTAACTCCGCTTCTACCCTCCGGCGCCACTGCTATAGTTGCAGGCCGCCTGATCTACGAATCTCCCGCCAGCGGAGTACTCGCTTCATTTCCCCTTTGCCCGCGCGCTGTTCACTTTCGTCAACAAATCCTGCGACATGGATTGCAGCGGGCCGGGGATCTTGACGGCTTCGGTTAGTACATCGCGCGCCTCAGTCAGCTTGTTCTGCTTGCCATACGCGAAGCCCAGACCGTATAGTGCGCGCGCGTATTGCTGATCATCCTGCCCCTTGAGCAGGCCCGCAGCGGTTTTGAGTTCGGGAATCGCTGACGCAGTTTTCTCCTGCTTCAGATAAGCCCACCCGATGGTGCTGTGCGCAGCTCCTGCCGCCAGCTTCCGAGATTTGTCCGCATCGGGAGCATCAGCCTTTGCAACGTCGATTGCCTTCTGGCAGTAACCGATCGCCTTGGCGGCACTCCCAGGTTTCCCCTCTTCTGCGTAGAAGTTCGCCAGCAGCAAGAGTGCCGGGAGAGAGTTCGGATTTACAGCCAGCATCTTCTCGCCGTAAGCGACCAAGCGCGCGTTGTCTTTCAGTTGGCTCAGTGCTTCGAGAGCCAGACTCGAGATAGTCTCCTGATATTTCGAATCTGGAAAGCCTGTTGTGAACTGATCAATATCTGCCATTCGAGTCTTGGCGTCGCTCTCGCTGGAGACGACATTCACTCCCATCGTCTCGAGGAATTCGCAGCCGCTCTGTACGGACGATTTGTCTTCCGCCACCTTTTGCGCGAAGTTGTCGTCGCTCATTCCTTCCGGCTTGGCCTGCTTGGCGACGGATTGGCAAACCTGGCCGCCTTTTGAAACGTACTCCATGAGCTTGGCGTTGTTCTTCGCTTGCTGCGCAATATTGGCCTGCGACACGAGAATGTCGAGGTTGTGCGGCGATCCGGCAAGGGCCTTGTCGCCGTAATCCAGCGCCTTCGAAAGGTCACCGGCAGCCTGGTAGGTCTGCGAGATCTGCCAATCTCCGTAGGCGACTGCCTGCGGGTTCGACGAAAATTTCTGTACGAAGTCTTCGTACATGGCCAGTTTCTTCTGGGAATCCTGCTCATTGGAAATGGCCTGGAGGGCGTGGTCCTCATCGGTACCGGCAGCAATCGTGATTCGATCGACTTGGGCACCAGCTTGAGAAATCGACAATGCGGCCGAGAAAACGGCCAGCAGAACCGCTCGCTTGCAGTGTGTCATAGTCCGCCTCCGCGTAGCGCGAGAGATGACTACATTTCGATAGCACGCGCATCCTAGCTCCGAACGGCATCTCGCGCAAGTGAGGAAATCACGTAGGCGTTTGTAACGGCTCCCGACGTGTCGAGTTGTCTTCTTCGCGTCTTCGAGCCGTGGTGCATTCGCCGTCGCTCGGCTAAAGTAGAAAGATGCGTGCCAGTTTTAGCCAGCGTCCGTTGCGTTTCGTCTTTGCCGCCAACCTGATCTCGATGGTGGGCAGCGGGATGAACTCGGCCGCGGTTGCCTGGTACATTCTCAAGGCTACGCACTCCGAAATGGCCCTCGGGACGTTTGCGGTTCTGCAAACCATTCCCGCGATGCTGATGCTTCCCTTCACCGGCGTGGTCATCGACCGCGAAGACCGGAGACGCCTGGTGATGTGGCTCGATGCTGTCCGGGCGCTGATCATCGTCATCGTCGCTATTCTCGCCTTTCAGCACCGGGTCCAGGTTTGGGAACTCTACCTGATGAACACGCTGGTCGCCGCGGGCTTCTGGATGTTCTGGCCAACCATCACGGCCTTGATTCAGGAACTCACTCCCGAAGGCCAGTTTGTGCAATCGAATACCTTTCTGCTAGCGGGCGTGCAGGGAGGATTCCTCATCGCCGGGGCAATCGTGGGATTTATTTACGACCACATCGGCCTGGGCGGAGTACTGACGCTCGATGTCTCGACTTATGTGGTCTCGTTCCTCTGCTACTTCGCGGTGCGCAAGGGACGGCACATTGTGCTGCGGCCCGAGGAATTGCGGGCAGACATTGTCGCCGCGGAAAGCCAATTCGAGATCTTCTGGCGCGAAATGCGCGAAGGTTGGCGATTCCTCGGCGACCACCGCCCCGTGGTACTGCTCGGCATCAGCTGGGCGCTATTTCTCGGAGCCATGGTGACCGGGGTAGTTGTGACTCCATCGCTGAGTGACCGAGTCTTTCACGCCGGGGCCAAGGGTTACGGATGGCTTAATGCCGGATGGGGTACCGGAGCCTTCGTGAGCGCTCTGTATGCGCCCTTGTTGATTGCCAAGCTGGGCGGCCGTCGCACCGTCGCGTTTTCTATGGCGCTGCTGTCGGTAGCGGTTGCGTTCGCTCCGATCTCCGGGCTTCTATTTCTAGCGATCGTGACTTATTTCGTCATGGGATCGGCGAGAGGCGTCGGGGGCGTGGCGATGAATACCAGCCTGATGGAGATGGTGCCGAAACACCTGATGGGGCGAGTACAAAACTCGTTCTATTTCGTTGGAACATTTCTACAGCTTGTGCTTGCCATCTGCGTAGGGGCGGTCGCACAGAAAGTAAGCCTCGTGGTTGCGTTTGGCATTCTTGGCTGCGTCTACGCCCTTTCGTTTGTTGCTTCGAGCTGGCCGGTGGAAGCTGGCGTCCGCGAAGAAGTCGCGGCGGAATGAGCATCTTTCATAACGATTCCCCCACTGACACGAATTTTTTCTTTTTCTGGTTTTGTTTTCTCAGTGTCTCCGTGCCTCCGTGGTAAAAACCCATCCTCGACTGTTATCCTTTCCCGTTCGCTAAGGAGCTGCCATGTCCGCTGATCTGCAGGGCCGGAATGCCGTTGTCTTTGGAGTCGCCAACAAGCGCTCGATCGCGTGGTCAATCGCGCAAGGGCTGCACGCGGCCGGCATGAAACTCGCGATCACGTATCAGAACGAGCGTCTTGAACAGGAAGCGAAGGATTTGATCCTGTCGCTGCCCGGGGCCGAAGGCTACATGTGCGATGTCTCGAAGGACGAAGAAATCTCGCGTCTCTTCGCCACGCTGAAAGAACGCCACGGAAAACTTCACACGCTCGTGCACTCGGTTGCCTTCGCCCCCGCCGACGAACTCAAGGGCGAGTTCATCAATACGTCGCGGGAAGGCTTCCGCGTCGCCATGGACGTCAGCGTGTACTCTCTGGTCGCAGTATCGCGCGCCGCAGCCCCTCTCATGGAAGACGGCGGCTCGATCATGACCATGACCTACTACGCATCGGAAAAGGTTGTGCCGCGTTACAACGTGATGGCCGTGGCCAAGGCGGGACTCGAATGTTCGGTGCGGTATCTGGCGTTCGAACTGGGCAAGAAGAAGATTCGGGTCAACGCGATTTCCGCGGGGCCCATCAAAACCCTTGCTGCGCGGGGCATCGCGGGCTTCGGGGACATGCACAAAGGGCATGCGGAGCGCGCGCCGTTGGGACGCAACGTCGAAGTTGCTGAAGTTGGCTCGACGGGAGTGTTCCTTGCGTCAGACGCCAGCAGTGGCATCACCGGCGAAGTCATCTACGTCGATTGCGGTTACAACATCATGGGATTTTGACCGGAGCGCCGAGTATTCAGTTGTCAGTTCTCACTGTCGCCTGAACTCGAGAGTCTTGAGATACGGAATGCGTCGACCGTATACTCCTCAGCCATGGCTCTCATCGATAAAATTCCTTCGGGTTTCATTCTTTGTGCCGTCACATCGCTCCTCTTCACTTCGCCCGCGGTACTAGCCCAGGCGACGCCTTCTCGTGGAGCAGCGGTTCTTGATTCGATGCCGCGAGCCAGACGAATCCAGCAGGCGGCCATTTCTCCGGATGGAACGCATGTCGCTTATGTCGTGGATGGCAAGCTTACCGTTGCATCGCTCGGCGGCAACACCAGAAAGACGATCGAAGTAGATGGACAACTCCCGCTGCGCAGCGTGTCGTGGTCTGCCAATTCCAAGCAGTTGGCATTTCTCGGTGAACTACCCAGCGATGCACCTTCCGCACAACTGTTTACCGCAGCGATCGACGGAACCGCGCCAGTCAAACGAGCCGACCTCAAAGGAAATGCGGACGCTCCCAGTTTTTCTCCCGACGGCTCGAAGCTGGCCGTGCTCTTTATCGATGGAATACCGCGAGCGGCAGGGCCTTTGCAGCCTATGACTCCGCTGGCGGGCGTGGTGGGGAGCAAGGTTTACGAGCAACGAGTCGCAATCATCGACCTCACCACGAACGCGTTGACCGTGATTAGTCCCGCCGACATGTACGTCTATGAATACGATTGGACTCCGGACGGGCAAGCCTGGGTCGCCACAGCAGCCCATGGTTCTGGCGATGCAAACTGGTATGTGGCGCGTCTTTACTGCATCGACGCGCACTCCGGAGAGATGCGTGAGATCTACGCGCCCAAGTTGCAGATCGCGGGGCCGCGCGTCTCACCCGACGGCAAGAGCGTGGCATTCATCGAAGGGTTGATGAGTGATGAAGGCCCCACCGGCGGAGATATTTTCGTTCTGCCCATCTCCGGAGGCAGTGCGCGCAACGTAACACCGAAAATCGCGTCTTCTCCGTCGTCGGTCGCGTGGACTGCGCCGGACCGAATTACATTCGCCGAGAACATCGACGGACAATCGGGATTAGGCAGCGTCGGTGCCTCGGGAGGATCGGTACAAGAACTGTGGAGGGGCGACGAGTTCATCGGCACGAACCCTTCGCCCAGCGCCTCGATCTCCCGGGACGGAACAGTAGCCACCATGGTGCGGCAATCAGCGACTGCACCGCCTGAAGTCTGGGCGGGAGCGATAGGCCACTGGAAGCAAGTCACGACGATCAATGACCGCATCAAGCCGGCATGGGGAGAGTTGAAAAACTTTCACTGGATGAACGGCAACACCCGCCTGCAGGGCTGGCTCCTGCTGCCCAAAGATTACGACGCAACGAAAAAGTATCCACTCGTAATCAATGTGCATGGAGGGCCATCTTCAGCATGCGGCGCGCATTGGGACTCGCGGACGATGGGCTCTGAGTCCGCCATGGGTTATTTCGCTCTATGTCCGAACCCGCGTGGCAGCTACGGACAGGGCGAGGCGTTCACCCAAGGCAACGTCAAGGACTTCGGTGGCGGCGACTATCACGACATCATGGCCGCCATCGACACCATCGCGAAGGAATATCCCATCGACCCGCGCCGCATCGGAATCCGCGGACACAGCTACGGCGGTTACATGACGATGTGGGCCGAGACGCAGACCCATCGCTTCGCGGCCGCAGTTGCCGGAGCAGGCCTTTCCGATTGGTTGAGCTACTACGGTGTAAACGAGATCGATGAATGGATGATCCCATTTTTCGGTGCTTCCATCTACGACGATCCTGCGGTCTACGCCAAAAGCGATCCCATGCACTTTGTGAAGAATGTTCAGACGCCGACACTTATTCTCGTCGGTGATAGCGACGGAGAAGTCCCGATGGAACAGTCCGTCGAATGGTGGCACGCTTTGACTTCGATGAAGGTGCCGACTGAGTTTGTGGTTTATCCCAATGAAGGCCATATCTTCATTAAGCCCGACGATGCCCGCGACTATTATGTCCGCTCGTTGGACTGGTTTGATAAGTGGTTCGCAAGGGCCGTCGAGGGGACAAAGCAATAATTGAGGGGACGCGAGACTAGCTGGCGATCCGGATCCGCCGGCTGCATTCTCCGTCGCGTTCCAAAGAGATTTCGAGATCGCACTCGCGCACCAAGCGAGGAAATTTTTCGCCCCACTCGATCAGCAGAATGCTGTCGTCGGATCGCAAGTCATCCAGGCCGAGTGTTTCCAGTTCGCGCGCAGTATCGATGCGATACAGATCGATGTGATAGAGAATCGCGTGTGGACCACGATACTCGTGCACCAGGGTGAAGGTCGGGCTGGTGACATCTTCTTCCGCTGCCGCTTCGAATGCAGCGGCGATTCCCTTGACCAGCGTGGTTTTGCCGGCTCCGAGATCACCGCGCAGCAGCACAAGCCCGGGTGGAGTAAGCAGACTTGCGAGCGTGCGCCCGAAGGCGATCGTCTCCTCAGCTGAGTGCGTTGCGACCTCTCGCAGCGTTCCTTTGACCCCGGTGTGGCCGTTCACACGACTAGTATAGCGATAGTCGCGACACGATAGCCGACCATACAAATCGTCTCAATACGTCGAGAACGCGCTCGTTTTAATGCCGAGCACACTGCGAGCTGTCACATGCTCGAGCGAGGTACGCAAACGCCGGTGGTCGTCATCCTCGATGGCCACGAAGCGAAAAGGCTGCAACACTCCGTCGGTGATGCTGCGCATCGGGCTGAGAATTTCCGCCATGCCGTGTACCGGGCCCGCTTGGGTCTGAAAGGCAACTTCTACAAAATCGCCCCGTCCCAGCGACTGGGACATGCGAAGCAGACCACCTGTGGCAGAAATGGTTTGGAGTTTTGCTTTGGTGCGGCGGCCGTCTTCTAAGCGAATCGCAGCCAGGACGGAATCTCCTAGCTGGACCCGGGCCGCGCGCCGCGAAGGGTGCGGTTGGGGGAAGTGGGTCATAGGCAAATTCAATATGTCACCCGACCCTGTTAAGTAATAGATTACTGAAGCCCCTCGTCCGAATTCCGCTCTGCGCACCGGAAGTGGTCGACCGGATCATCCATTCTCCGAATGACTTACAGTGATGTTTACTGAATGATTAATGTCCGGAAGGACAGCCGATCGCGCAGCTTTGGCGCTGCGCTATTTTGCACAAAGCGTCCCATTGTCTATTCTTACTTGGCTCAAGGGAGGAATACATGTTCCGGAATCTGTGCCTCGCATTCATCTCCGCCTGGTTTTTCTGCATGGCCTCTTTCGGCCAAACCGCGTCCGCTTCGACGCATGCTCCGCTCAGAGTCGGAATCGTAGGGCTCGTTCACGGACACGTATACGGATTTCTCGACCAGTCGCGCAACAGTCCCGAAATCTCGATCGTGGGTGTTGCCGAGTCGGACCGGCAACTGCTCACTTTAGCCGGGGCCAGATATGGCCTTAGTCAGTCAATGCTGTTTTCGGATTTAGAACAGATGCTGGCAAAGGCGCATCCCCAGGCTGTCCTCGTTTATACAAATACACTCGACCACCGGAGCGTCGTCGAAACCTGCGCCCGTCACGGCGTGCACGTCATGATGGAGAAGCCGCTTGCGGTCAGCCTCGACGATGCGTTGGCCATACAGCAAGCAGCTCACAGCGCCAAAATTCACGTGCTGGTGAACTATGAGACTTCCTGGTATCCCAGTAATCATGCGGCCTACGACCTGGTTCATGGAGGCGATTTGGGAGACGTCCGGAAAGTTGTGGTTCACGACGGTCACCGCGGCCCCAAAGAAATCGGCGTTCAACCGGAGTTCCTGGCATGGCTGACAGATCCTAAACTCAACGGTGGAGGCGCCCTCTTTGATTTCGGATGTTACGGTGCTGATCTGATGACGTGGCTCATGGACGGCCAGCGCCCTACGACGGTCACCGCGGTCACGCAACAGATCAAGCCGGAAATCTACGCCCACGTCGATGATGAAGCCACGATTGTCCTGACGTATCCCAAAGCGCAAGCCATCATTCAAGCTTCGTGGAATTGGCCCATTGACCGCAAGGACATGGAGGTCTATGGACAGACCGGTTATGCGATTACCGTAAAGCGGGAGAAGGTCCGCTCACAAAAGGTCGCAGACACTGACGAACAGACCATTACCGCGCAACCGGTTCCGAAGCCTTATGACAACGAGCTTTCGTATATGCGCGCAGTTATTCTTGACGGGGCAAAAGAAGACGCGCTGTCGAATCTAGACACGAATGTGACCGTCACTGAAATTCTGGATGCTGCGCGGCGTTCCGCGGCCCAGGGAAAGACAATTCAACTGCCGGCGAATCGATAAGCCTTAACCTTCCCAACTGACAAGCGTTTCTTTGGATGCGTGCCGCGCGCGACGGAAAGCTTCTGGCAATCCGCGAAGCAGATCTGTCGCGACCATCGAATGCTCACCGACGCTCTCTCGCATCACGTCTCCAGCGAGCCCGTGCAGGTAGACTGCAGCGCAAACGGCCAACATCGCATTTTGGGGATTCTGCGCGATCATCGCCGCCACCATTCCGGTCAAAATGTCGCCCGTTCCGCCGGTAGACATCCCCGGATTGCCCGTGGTGTTGACCCAGGCTTCACCATCCGGCTGCACGACCAAGGTGCGGTATCCCTTGAGGACGACAATCAAATCATGTTCGCGTGCAAATTTCCGGGCGGTGTTTAATCGATCTTTCTGCACCTCTGCGATCGAACACCCAGCCAGCCGCGCCATTTCGCCGGGATGCGGCGTAATCACCAGGAGCCGACCCTTGCCGCTCAACTCGTCGGTCTTGCCCTCAAACGCATTCAAGCCGTCAGCGTCGAGGACGATCGGGATGTCGCTCTTTCCCACCAGCGCGCGAACCAAGCCAGCAGTCTCGGGAAAACGCGAGATCCCCGGACCAATCGCCAGCACGCTCTTCCCTTTCGCAAGTTCCTGAATCTGCCCAGCCGCGCTGGCAGAGATTGTCCCGGCTTCGGTTTCGGGCAAAGGCTCTGTCATCACTTCAGGATGAAATCCCGCGACAGTTGCCAGCGCAGACTTGGCTGTGGCCACCGTCGCCAATCCCGCGCCCGCGCGCAGCGCTGACATCCCCGCCATGGCAACGGAACCCGCTTTGCCGACAGCTCCTCCGATGACGAGGACATGCCCATATTTCCCTTTGTTCGAGTCCGCTGGACGCGGCCCGATGAGAGATGCGAAGTCGCGTGGCGTGATCACGTTTAGATGCAGCGATGAAACGACCGCATCGTCCGGAGATCCGATGTCAGCTACAACGGTCGGCCCGTTCGTGAGGGAACCGAACAGATGCGCCGGACGCGGAGCCGTGAATGTTACGATCGAATCCGCGCGTGCAATCCCTTCGCCTTGCCGAGCCATCGCATCCGCATCCGCGCCAGAAGGAATATCCACGGCGACGACCAGCTTTCCGCTTGCGTTCATGAATGCAAGCGCATCCGCGTAGAGATCGCTCACCGGTGGCCGGAAACCTGTCCCGAGAATCGCGTCGAGATACAAATCCGCCGCCAATATCGCTTGGATTCGAGCGCTCTTCAATCCGTCGACGGACTGCACCGCGATCGGAGGTAGAGGTAGTCTGCCGAACATTGCCTCGGCATCGCCGTGTAGGTCAGCGGGATCCGCCAGCAGAACAATCTCAACTGTCTTGCCTTTTTCGAGCAGATGACGAGCGGCCACAAAGCCATCGCCGCCGTTGTTACCTTTGCCGCAGAGCACAACAATCTTTCGCGCGGCAGGATAGTGCGACAGCACATGGTCCGCCACGGCGGTACCGGCATTCTCCATCAAAGTCAGAGACGGCACGCCGAAGCGCTCGCTGGTAGCGTGGTCGATGGCCCGCATTTCCGCGGCGGTGACGATTTTCATACGCTTTGGATTCTCATGACAAAGCAGCGGTTCCGTCAACGAAGGCTGAGTGGAGTTCAGCCGCTAAGCGGACTCACTCGCTACTGACTACCATCCACCTACCGACGACCCCCGACTATAAAACAAAACGGCCCTCCGCGCCGTGCGGAGGGCCAACATCCATCCTCTGGGCTCAGTCCGCCATCGACTGCGCCGGCTCCCCCGCCGCTCCGTTTTCAATATCGCTCTGCAACTTGCTATGTTTGCGGCTATAGCCAAAGTAGATCGTCAACCCAATCACGAGCCAGACGATGAGTCGCAGCCAGTTCGTCCACCCCAGGCCGTAGATCATCGACCCGCAAACCAGTATCCCGAGAATGGATACGACGGGCACAGCGGGAACTTTGAAGGAGCGTTCCAGATCAGGCCGCTTCTTGCGCAGAATCCAGACTCCCGCGCAGACGAGAATGAACGCAAACAAGGTTCCGATACTGGTCATTTCCCCGACAACGTCTTCCGGAATAAAGCCGCCGAAAATCGAGGTCAGCAGAAAGAACAGAATGTTCGATTTCCACGGCGTCTTGAACCGGGGATGAACATCAGAAAAGATCTTAGGGACCAAGCCGTCCTCGCTCATCGAATAGAACACGCGAGACTGCCCGAGCAACATGACAAGGATGACGGATGAGAAGCCGGCTAAGATGGCGACGGTCACAAAATTGGCCATCCATGTGTAACCAGTCATGTATTTCGAAATGGCAAACGACACCGAAGCTTCCTTGCCCGCCGTGCGGAAGTCCTCTACCGTCGCCACGCCGCTGAGTACGTGCGAAAACAGAACATACAAGAGAGTGCAAATCGCCAGCGAACCCAAAATACCGATGGGCATATCCCGCTTGGGATTCTTCGCTTCCTGCGCTGCGGTGGAAACCGCGTCGAAGCCGATGAAAGCGAAGAACACTACGCCTGCGGCTCCGAGAATTCCCATGATGCCGCCATACGGATGCGTAATGCCCTCCGGCGTGGTGTAAGTTGTGGGGGCAGGAATGTAAGGGGTGTGGTTTGCCGGGTTAATGAACCGCCAGCCCACGATGATAACCATCAGCACGATCGTGACCTTGGTGATGACGATCAGACCGTTGACGAAGGCCGACTCCTGAGTGCCACGAATGAGCAACGCGGATATGACCGCCAGAATGAAAAGGGCTGGGATGTTGATGATGCCGTGAACTCCAGTGCCCGCCATGGTTTGAAAAGGTGAATGGCACCATTGATACGGCACGTGCAGGCCGAAAAGCTGAAGAACCTTATTGAAGTATTCGCTCCATCCAATGGCAACCGTGGCCGCGCCGACGGCGTACTCCAATATGAGGTCCCACCCGATGATCCAGGCGACCAGTTCTCCCATGGTCGTGTAGGAGTACGTATAGGCGCTGCCCGCGATCGGAATCATCGAGGCAAATTCGGCATAGCACAGACCTGCAAAGGCGCACCCAACACTGGCTAGAATGAAAGAGATGGTAACGGATGGGCCAGACCGGTCCGCAATGGCTGCGGCGGTTCGAACGAAGAGACCTGCGCCAATGATGGCGCCGATTCCCAGTGCCATGAGAGACCATGGCCCCAGGGTTCGCTTGAGGCCGGCTTCCGCACCTTGAGCCCTCAGACGTTCAATCGATTTTGTTCGAAACAATAAACTAGCCACTAGTTTTGTCTCCGTTGAAGGTTAAGTTCGCCCCTGCTCGCTGGGCTTCTTCCTAGCTTTCGGCGCGCTTGCCGGTTGCGCTCCGCGACCACGCATAGTAGACCGGAATCCCCAATAGCACCACGATCAGCCCCGGCCACGTATATTGCGGTTTGTAGCGCAATAGTACGACATCGATGAATAAAGCCATCACAATATAAACGATGGGCAGAATCGGATAACCGACGGCCCGGTAAGGACGCTGAGCGTCCGGATGCGTTCTCCGCAGCACAAATAGGCCGACGATCGTCAGGATATAGAAGACCAGCACGGCGAAAGATAATGTAGTCGAGAAGCTGACCATAGCTACCCGAGATGCAAAGCACGCAAGTCCAGACCATCTGCACCATCAGCGAAATCGCGGGCGTCTTGTAGGTGGGATGCAGCTTGGCGACTTTGCGGAAAAACAAGCCGTCTTTCGCCATCGCGTAGTAGACACGCGCTCCAGAGAGAATCAGCCCGTTCGCGCAGCCGAAGCCGGAGATCATGATGGCCGCCGCCATTAGCAAACCGCCGATTGGTCCGAACATCTGCGTCATGACTGCGGTGCCGACACGATCCTCGGCGGCATGGGTAATTCCCCGTGCGAGGATTGTCGCGCCGCCCTCGATTCCTTCCAGTGGCAGCGCGCTCAGATAAATAAAATTGCACGCGATATAAAGAGCGATCACGACGCCTGTGCCGAGGGCGAGGGACAGCGGTAAATTGCGGCTGGGATTCTTCACTTCTCCGGCGGTAAACGTAACATTGTTCCAGGCGTCAGCGGAGAACAAGGATCCCACCTGAGCCACAGCCAGAATGGTTAGGGTTCCAACCATCACGGTCGGCCCCCCCATACCCACCTGAACGGCATGCTGGGCGCCCAATCCGGCGTTGTGCCAGAAATTGGCTCCGAAGTTTGCCGCCAGCGCCTGCGGATTGCGCCCAAACGCAAAACCAAACGCCGCCAGCCCGAGCAACGCCGAAACCTTTGCCGCGGTGAAGACATTTTGAATCGCCGCTCCCGTCTTCACGCCAAATATATTGACGATGGAGAGGAAGATCACCAGCAGGATTGCCATTAGATTCTGGGTATTAATTCCCACTTCCATGTTGCCAAGCACCATCGGGCCGACGTGAATGGGTGGAACTTTCCAGAGATGCAGCAGCCAGTGAGAGGAGGAAATCGATGGAACGAAAACTCCGAGGAATTTCCCGAAAGCGACTCCGACCGCGGCGATCGTACCGGTCTGAATGACGAGGAAAAGAGTCCATCCGTAGAGAAATCCCCAGAGCGGCCCCAGTGACTCGCGAAGATAAACATACTGGCCGCCGGCCCGCGGCATCATGGCAGCTAGCTCACCGTAACTGAGAGCGGCCACGATCGTCATGAATCCGGCAACCGCCCACGCACCAATCAACAGCGCAGGTGAGCCCGACTCCCTACCGATTTCCGCCGAAACAATAAAGATGCCGGACCCGATCATCGAGCCCATCACCAGCATGGTGGCGCTGGTCAGGCCCAATCCCTGGACCAGTTCTTTGTCCTGGTGGCTGTGGATTTCCCAGTCGCTGCCAGCGGGCTGCGTTGTCGGTGTGCTCAGGAAGCCTCCGAAAGAAGTCGTCGGTCGTTGGTCGTTCGCATCAGAGAGAAGGTCGAGGCCATCAGGATATGGAGCCGACGACCAACGACGAGCGACTAACGACGATTACCTTACCTCAAGATGCGGAAAAATTCCTCTGCAGATTTGCGCGGCTCCCGCAGCAGGTCCGATATCACTGCCACCGAGTCTGCCCCGGCCTCAATCACGGAAGCGGCATTTGCCCTGGTGATGCCCCCAATTGCCACCAAAGGCTTTCGCGTCAAAGTTCGTGCCCGGCGAACGCCATCCAGGCCCACGATCGGGTCCGGCTTCTCTTTGCTGGAAGTTGCGAATACGGGTCCGATAGCCAAGTAGTCAGCGGAAGTCAGGTCTGCCTCGCGTAGTTGCTCGGGATTATGCGTAGAGACGCCCAACCAGCGATCCGGCCCGATGATGCGGCGCGCAGCTTCTGGCGAGAGATCCTCTTGCCCGACGTGAACGCCATCGAAATCGGCGGCCAGACACAAGTCAACCCGGTCATTCATGATGAGGCAGACCGAGCTACCGAGATTCTTCTTGAGTTCCCGCGCTTGTTCCAGCATGACCCGGGCATTCCCGGACTTGTTGCGGTATTGCAGGAGGAGGCAACCAGCGGCAGCCAGTTCCTTCGCAATCGGGATCGCCTGTTCGCCCGGGGCCATGGTTGACGAGTCCACGATCGGATAGAGACGAGGAAGGAGAATCATGGAATCCAGAAGCGATCACTACGCCACGAACCACGTTCGCCCCGGATACATTCGTCCGGGCTACTTCCAAGAAATGCTGCCGAAGCGCATGGCTCCGCGGGCGGACGAATGCGTCCGCGGCTACGTGTGACCGTTTTTTTTCAGGAACCGCTCAATAAAGCCAGTATCGAACTTCCCGGCCCGGAAATCCGGATCCGCAAGAATCTTGCGGTGCAGCGGGATCGTCGTATAGACCCCTTCGACGATGAACATCTCGAGCGCCCGCGACATGCGCGAGATCGCCTCGTTCCGGTCCTTGGCCCGCACGATGAGCTTGGCAATCAGCGAATCGTAGTAAGGAGGAATTACTCCCTCGGCATAGGCCGCCGTGTCGACACGTACACCCGTCCCGCCCGGGGGATGAAATGCCGTGATCTTCCCCGCTGACGGCGTGAACTTCTCGGGATGCTCGGCGTTGATGCGGCATTCGATGGAATGTCCGCGGTGAACGATCGGTCCCAGCAGCACGTCGCTCATCTTCGCGCCCGCTGCGATCATGATCTGGCTCTTCACCAAGTCGACGTCGGTGACCATTTCCGTGACGGGATGTTCAACTTGAATGCGAGTATTCATCTCGATGAAGTGCAGGCGGTGGTCCTGATCCATCAGGAACTCGATTGTCCCCGCGTTCCAATATCCGATCGCGGCGAGGGACTTGCACAGCACTTCCCCGATCTCCGCGCGCAATTCGGGAGTGACCTGCGTCGACGGCGATTCTTCCAGCAACTTCTGATGACGCCGCTGGATCGAGCATTCGCGTTCTCCGAGACTCACGACACTGCCGTGCTCGTCAGCCAGCACCTGAAATTCGATATGTCGGGGATGCTCGACATATTTCTCCATGTAGAGATCGCCGTTGCCGAACGCTCCGGCTGCTTCTGCCTGAGCGGCTTTGAACAAACCCGGCAGCTCCTCCTCGGTCCGGACGATGCGCATACCGCGGCCGCCGCCACCCGCTGAGGCTTTGACGATGACCGGAAATCCCACTCGGCGTGCCCACTCGATCGCCTCGCCATCGGATCCGATAATTCCGTCAGATCCGGGAAGGATAGGCACTCCTGCCCTTTTCATCGCGGCTCGAGCTTTTTCTTTTTCACCCATCAGGCGAGTGACTTCGGGCCTGGGACCGATGAACTTGATCCCGCTCATCTCGCAAACTTCCGCGAAATTCGCATTCTCGGCCAGAAGCCCGTAGCCGGGATGAATCGCTTCCACGTTCGCGATCTCGGCGGCGCTGATCACTGCAGGAATGTTGAGATAGCTGAGCGCCAACTGCGGTGGTCCAATGCAGATGGCCTCGTCAGCAAAACGGACGGGCAGAGAATTACGGTCGGCTTCGCTGTAAATCGCGACCGTGCGAATGCCCAGTTCCTTGCACGCGCAAATGACGCGCAGTGCAATTTCCCCACGATTGGCAATCAGGATCTTCTTAAACATGAAATTCAGTATTCAACTACGCGGGGACTGCCAACTTGGCCGTCCGCCGGATGCAATCCGGCTTCGATACCCAACCTCTCGATAAACACAAAAAGGCGCGCGAGAAGCGCGCCCGGAAGTCCCACTTTCACTTCTTCGGCCGGACCACGAACAATTCCTGGCCGTACTCGATGGGCTGGCCATTGGTCGCCAGCTTCTTCACAATCTCCCCGGCAACATCGGATTCAATCTCATTCAACAATTTCATCGCTTCGACGATGCAGAGGACTTGCCCCACTTCCACCATATCTCCGGGCTTTACGAACGGAGGAGCACCCGGCGAGGGTGCCTCGTAGAAGGTCCCCACGATCGGGGACTTCACCGTGTGCAGGCCCTCTTCCGGCGCCGGCTGCGCCGCTACGGCGGGTGTGGACGGAGAAGGTGCGCCGACAGCAGGCCCCGTCCCGATATCGTGCGATGTGGGCGCAGGAGGAACGGCGTAGAAGCGCGGCTCACCATGCGCATGCACCACAGTGTGCTCTCCGGCGCGCTTGATCTTGACCTTGACATCGCCCCGTTCCAGTTCGAACTCGGCGATATCCTTCTCGATTAAGAACTCAATTAGTTCTTTCAGCTCTTTTTGATTCATTCTGATCTTCGAACTGACCTATCGGTGGGACTATTTCTACATCCCGTCGCGCAACCTCTGAGGAGCGCGAAGAAGCCGGGCGTCGAGCCTGCCCGGCTGATTTAAGAAGACTAGACTGCCAGTAAATCCTTGCTGCTCGGGGTCAATACTTCACTCCCGCCGGCCGTGACGGCCACCATATCCTCGATCCTCACGCCCCATTTGCCGGGGAAGTATACTCCCGGCTCGATGGTAATGACCATCCCGGGTTGCAGGATCTCGCGCTGCCCGTCTGCAACGCGCGGGCTTTCATGGATTTCCAGCCCAACCCCATGACCGGTCGAATGCGTAAAATAACGACCTAAGCCAGCCTTGTGCAATACCTTACGGGCTGCGGCATCAACTTCACCTACCGGAATTCCTGGCTGCACGGCGTCAATCGCTGCCTGCTGCGCTTCTCGAACCGCATGGTAGGCTTGACGCGCATCCTCCGGAACAGAGCCCACCCACACAGTACGAGTCTGGTCCGAACAATAACCTGAGAGTATAACACCGAAATCGCAGACTACGAACCCACCAGCCTCGATAGCTTGTTCTGAAGCCCGGCCGTGCGGCAGAGCCGATCTCGCTCCTGAGGCAATGATTGTGGGGAAAGACATCTCCTCCGCCCCACCGCGGCGCGCCGCTAACTCCATTTCCGCGGCTACCTCAACTTCTTTCAGCCCGGGACGCAGAACTTCGACGGCCCGATCGAAGAGTTTCGCGCCCAGGACGACCGCAGCGCGGATCTGCTTGAGTTCATCCTCATCCTTCACCGTGCGGGCTCGTTCCACGATCGGAGGCGCGTCCTTCAGCGCGATGCCCGAAGGCATTAACTTGGCGAGCCGTTTCTTTTCGGCGACCGTGAAGTGATCGGCTTCGATTCCAACGGTCCATCCCTTAGCCCGTCGACGACGGCGCCCAAGGAGATCACCGATCGCCTGCATGACCGCCTTTCGTGCGATGACGACCTTCGCGCCCTTTACCTCTTCGTGCGCCTGCGTGTCGTAGCGGACGTCGGTAAAGAAGACGCTGCCCGCTTCTTCGACGAGCAGTAAGCCTGCACTGCCGGTAAAGCCGCACAGATATCGGATGTTGGGGAGGTGGCTGATCAGGAGAGCATCGAACCGGGTCGTGGCAAGGTGCTCCCGGAGCTTGGCCTGGCGCGCTTGGAAATCCATTGAGCTGAGTTTAGCAAGAAGTATCGGGTGCCGGGTACTGACGGATCGGGTCTCGCGCGCAGCGATAAGAGATCGCACAAAAGGAAAACCGCCGGTTCCGGGACAGGTTCTTCGCGGAAACCGGCGGTTTCAATCTTCGAACTACGCTGCTAGGTCTGGATGATTCGCGGCGTGATGAAGAAAATCAGCTCCTGGTTCGAGGTGTTGACCTGCGTGTGTTTGAACAGGTTGCCGAGCACCGGGATGTTGCCGAGCAACGGAACCTGCGTGATGTTGATCGAGTTCTGCGTCTGGATGACGCCGCCGATCACCACCGTGCCGCCGTCGGTCACCAGCACCTGAGTGGTGGCCTGCTGCGTGATCAGTTCGGGGTTGCCCTGAACTTCCTGGCCGAAGTTCGGCGTGGTGTTTTCCACGTCGACGTTCAGGAAGATCGTGTTTTCCGACGTGATCTGCGGAGTCACCGTCAACCGCAGGAAAGCGTCGACGTAGGTTACGGTTGGAGGACCACCCAACTGCGCCTGCGTCACGATCGGTACGCGCACGCCCTGTTTCACGAGGGCCTGGATATTGTTCTGGGTTACGACTCGCGGACGGGAAAGCACCTTCAGCAAGCCGCGGGATTCAGCCAGCGAGAGCACTGCGTCGATACGGACCGTGTTGCTGGCATTTACGAACGACAAACCGCTGGTAGGAGCGGTCGAAGCCAGGTTCGAGAACAGCGGAATCGAGGATCCAGTGGTGGAACCGCTGGTCCCAGGAACCGTGATGTAACCGGGCGTCAGGCCGTTTACCGTTGTCGGAGAAGTACCGGCAGACTGGTTGCCGCCGATAGCGCTGTGGCCGTTGCCCCAACCGAATCCGAGCTGCGTGCCGATGTCGCGGGCAAACTGCCGGGTTGCGGCAACTACTCGGGCTTCGATTTCGACTTCCTGCGTCTTGCGATCCAGCTGCGTGAGCAGGCGATCGATAATCGGAATCACCTTCGGAATGTCATTGACGATGACGGCGTTGGTGCGGTCATCGGCTACGACATCGCCGCGCTGCGAGAGGAACTTCTTCACGGTGATCATCACGTCCTTCGCCTTGGCATAGCTCAGGAAGCGTGTCACGGAAACCTTTTCCACGGCCAGGGCTTCGGATTCAACCTGAGCCCGGCGGCCATCGGCTTCGTGCTTCAGCGTGTCGACGGTCGCGATGCGCAGAACGTTGCCTTCCAGTTCACGCGCGAGGTCGTTGTTCTTGAGCACGATGTCCAGTGCCTGGTCCCACGGCACATCGTCGAGGACGATGGTCAACGTGCCATGCACGGTCGGATCGAGAACCACGTTCAGACCGCTAATTTCGTGGATGAGGCGGAAGAAATCCTTCAGGTCGACATCTTTCAGGTTGACCGAGATCGGCTCGCCCGTATATTTCGGGCCAGTCGTGGACGCCTGCTGTCCTGCCTGAGACTTCTGCTCCGCAGCCAGATTAACGGCCGGCTGGATGGCCGGTGCCGCACTCTGGGCCTGAGCAGCATGCTCGCTGACCGGAATCAGGTCGGCCGCAGTCTTGTCGGAGAATCGCGCTGCCGCTTCCTGTGCACGAACCGTCGGCTCGTCTGCGGGCGCATCCGCCTTCGCCTGGCTCTTGGCCTGGTACGAAGGCTCGACGAACACATAATCATTGGGAGAAGCCGAGGCCTGAGCAGCAGGCGTCGAGGCCGGTACATCGGCCTTCGCCGACGCAGGCGAGCTGGCGGCCACCGTCTTCGTCTCGGCGGCAATCTGGGCAACGGCGTTGGCACGCAAGGTCAAGATGAGCTTGCCGGCCGGACCGGGCGTCAAATCGTACTTGCACGCCTTGTCGAGATCGACGACGATGCGGGTCGCCGGATGCGCCTGGCCACCCACGCCAATCCGCACGTCCTTGACTCCCGCAGCGTCCACCGCAATGTTTTTCTGCTCGGTCGCCTTAAAGGTACCGGGCAGATCCACCACGATGCGGGCGGGCGAGTCCAGAGTGCTGACCTTCGGCGTAACTGCGCCTTGGGAGCTCATCTCGACTCGGATATTGTCCGTGTCCCGGACTACGTTGACTCGATCGAGCTGGCTCGGCGTCTGGGCAGCTGCGCCCACCGTCAAGAGCAACGATACGAACATTGTCAGTTGTTGCTTTCGCATTTCGCCTCTCCCCACCCGCGGGCCTGGCCCGCGTGTCCTTCTGCAACTTGATTTCGGCGCCCCGGTTTCCGGAGTCTGCCGCCCTGCTTAAACCGCCGGAGTAAAGATCTTCTTCACAACTTCCCGAGTGAACGTCTTGCCGAGCTTGTCCTGCACGGTCTCCTGGAACGTCACGGAGTCGCCGGTGATCTTGACCACGTAGCCGTTGAACACCGGGTCGTTTTCCCGCAAGAAATACGCTTTGTTCATGTTGTTGGTGACCACCGCGATGAATCCGCTGTCGGACTTGATGACGCCGCGCAGATTGATCGCGCCAATCTCAAGGCACTTCTTGCCGGTCGAGCAACCCGATCCGCCCTGCTGAACCACCGGGCTGAAGAACGGATCACGCTTCCCGTTCATCGCCCATTTCTTCTCTTCTGCTTTTGGCGCTTCCGCGGTCTTAACCGGGGCCGAAAGCGGTGCGCTGACCGCAGGCGCGGCCTTGGCCGCGACTACGGTCTTTGCCTGCTGTTTGGGCTCCGCCTTAGCGGCAACAGGAACTGGTTTCGCATCTGGAACTTTTGCTACGACAACTTTGGTCTCCGCGGGCTTCGCCACTGCAACTTTCGGAGCGGCTACAGCCTTGGCCACGGCTTCTTTCTGAGCCACTGCGGCTGGCGCTTTAGGCGCAGGAACCTTCGCCGCCGGGGCCGGACTGGTCTTAGCAACGACCGGTGCCGGACCATTCGTATGGAGCGTCAGGACCAGTTTGCCCGCCGGGCCCGGAGCAACGTCGTAGGCCAGAGCTTTGTCGAGATCCACCACCACACTGGTAGTCGGAGGAGTCTTGCCATCCATGCCGATGCGGATGCCTTTGACGCCGCCGTTGCCGACGGGAATCTTGTTTTGCGCGCTGGCAACCACCGTCCCTGGCAACTCGACCACGACACGCGCGGGAGAGCTCAACTTGCTCACCCTCGGAGTCACGGACTCGCTGGAGCTGATCTCCACCTGAATGCTGTCCCCGTTCGGAACCACATTCACGTGCTTGAGCTGGTTGTTTTCAGCGGAAACCGCGACTGGCTTCGCCGCAGCGACCGGAGCCGCCGAAGACTTGGAGCCAGGAATCGCCGCAGGCTTCACCGCTGGTGCCGGAGCGCCGGGAGCTGGCTTGCCCGCCGCTGGCTGGTTTGGAGCCGGTGTCCCGGCAGCATGCAGCGCCGCATTGCTGTCGATCGCCTGCTTCGTCTGCAGCGATTTTGCGATGCTGCGCGCTTGATCGATGGCGTCGGTGTTCTGCGCTACCGCGTGCGTAGCCGCAGCTCCGGTCACCATCATTGCCGTTGCTAGAATGCCTGTCGTCAGCTTCATCGCCGTCTTCATAGGTTTGCCTACTTCGCCGCCGGCGTTCCGGGTTTTACTCCGGCGCCTGCCGCGGAAGGTGTCAAATCGTGACTGAAATAAGTGGTCGCGGTAAACGAAGCAACTACACTCTCGTTCGGCGCGTACTGGTAGGTGTGCTTCACTTTCGCCCCGCTCGGGGTTTTGGTCGACGACACCATGAGGCCGCCGATGTTGACGATCCGTTCCAGCTTGCTCACCCGGTCAAAGAAGCCCAGCATCGAATAGTACGGGCCGTCCGCCTCCATATCGAAGGGAACCTCGGTGTAGTACTGCTGCTGCTTGAGTTCCTTGGCGGAGTAGCGGCGTAATTCGACACCCGCTTTCGTGGCTTCGCCGTCGAGCATTTCGATGAACCCGTCGACTTTCTTCTCGTCGGGAACGATGCGCTGCTCGATTTCGAGCTGCTGTTTGAGTTCGGCCAGCTGCTGCTCAATCTGCTTCAGTTTCGGCCGATAGGACTCGAGCTCGTTGTTCTCCCGAATCTTGTCTTCCAGGGTGTGCTGCGCAGCCGCGTTCTTCTCGTCCTGGCTCTTGAATACGGTGAAGTACAGCGCAGCCGTTACGACCGCCCCACCGAGAATCACCGCACCCCACTGCTTGATACCCGAAAGTTCGCTAAAGTTCGCCATAGGTCCGCCTCTACGACTTTCCCTTCTCGCAGGTCAGGGTGAACTGGAACGCCTGCATGTCCTTAATCTGGTCGTCCTGGTACGTTTCCTTCACCTCGACCGTCTTGAAGTACCCGGTCTTCTGCAAATTGGCGATCAGGTTGGCGACGGCATCGGCGCTCAGAGCCGTACCTTCCAGATTCACTGCGGCGCCGGTGTCGTCCATCTTGCTCAGCCAAACTGCTTCGGTGTTGTTCACGGTCTCACCCAGCATGGCAAGCAGGTTCACGGGGCCAGTCTGGTTCTGTCGCAGTCCATCGATCACGTCGACGCGGCGCTTGTAGTTATTGGCCTGGGTCTGGCGCTCGAGGAACTGCGCCTTCACGTCGGCCAGCTCGTGGTTATGCTTCTCCGCGGCTGACAGGCGGACAGCGATCGCTTTGCTCTGATGGTCCAGCCGGTACCAGTAGCCAAGGTTGCAAAGGCCAACCACTACCAGCACAACCAGAACCTTCAGTTTGGGCGACCCCATATCGCCCATTTCCATCGTGGGCATCGACGGTCCGCCGCCGCCACCGCGTTTCCCTTTGCCTTTGGATGTTTCAAGCAGGTTGATTTTGATCATAGGGATTCAAAGCTCCTCAGGGCCAAGCCCACCGCGACTGCCATCTGCCCAGGGTTCTGTTCCACCAGCTCCGCTCCGTGTCCTTCGACCGGCGGCGTCACACGCTGGAAGGGATTCAACAGTTCCACCGGCATAGAGAACTCCTGCCGTAACGCTTCCATCAGGCCGGGCACCTTCGACGATCCGCCGGCCAGATAGATCTTCTCGATGTGCTCGCCCGCCGCGCTGGCGCGGAAGAAGTCGAACGTCTTCTGAATTTCCAGCACGATGATTTCGGTCACCTGCTGCAGAATCGGCTGCTTCGCGTCCTCGCTCACGGTGCCAACCTTGTTGCCCAGCTTGAGCGATTCCGCGTCTTCAAAGCTCAGATCGAGCTCCTTCTGCAGCGAGTCCGTGTACTGATGGCCTCCCACGCTGACGTCGCGGGGGAACAGCGGCGTGGTGCCTTTCACGATGTTGATGTTCATCACGCTGGCACCCAGGTTCAACAGTGCCACCACCTGGCCGGGCGCCGGCTGGTAGTTGTACTCGTAGCAGTTCTGCAGAGCCAACGCATCAATGTCGACGATAGCCGGGGTACGTCCGGCCATCGAGAGTACGTTGGTGTAGTTCAAAATCTTGTCCTTCTTCACCGCGACGAGGAGAACGTCCATCTGCGGAGTGCCCACTTCGTCGGAGAGGATCTGATAGTCCAGGCTCACATCGGCCAGATCGAAGGGAATGTGCTGAGCCGCTTCCTTCTCGATGGTTTCGGCCAGTTCCTGGTCGCTCATCGAGGGCAGCGAGATCTTCTTCACGATTACCGAGTGACCGCTCACCGCGGTGGCCACGGCCTTGGTCTTGATCTGGTTGTCGAGGAACAGCTTCGAGATCGCGCTCGATACGGTACCCGAATCCACGATCATCGAGTCAACGACGATGTCGGAGGACAGCGGCTCCAGACCGAGGTGCGCGACTTCAATCTGCCCACCCTTTTTCTTGAGTTCCACCGCCTTAATGCTCGAGGAACCCACATCCAGGCCAACAATGGACTTCGATCCCAATCCAAACATGTGCCCACCTTTTGTGTGGCGCAGGCATTTACTGCCCGCGACGTTTTTGTCTTAACTCTGACCCGCTGCTTTCGTTGCCGCCTTTTGTTTCCGCTTTACCGGCGGTTCCATCTCACTCGACTTTTCTTCCATCCACTGGTCCAGCCGCGATTTCTTGAAGCGCCAGCGATTGCCCAGCTTGAACGCGGGAATTTTCTGTTCGCCGACGTACTTGTACAGCGTGTCCGGACTCACGCCCAGATACTGTGACGCCTGGCGAATGTTCATCACTTCTCGCGAGTCGGCCATAGTTCCTTGTGCTCCCTCTGCTTCGTTCTGCCTGACCGCGATTCACGCGCACAGGTTTGCTTCAGGAGACTGCCTTACCCTCAATATCGGCTCCGAGGGCTTTCGGTGTCCCGAGCATATATCAGCCCTGAAAAACCCCGGCTCCAAGCGAATCTCAGCGTTTTATTGGGTTTTTTGCCCGTTTTTTGGAATTCGGAAAATGGCGGGTGAGAGGGTATTTCTATATGTAGTGGATTATCGGCCAAATGCCACTATTAGTGGTATCTTTCGCGCACTTGGAGGCTGGTCACGCGCGGAGGGGTAACTGAAGTACTAGGCACGGTACGGAGGTACTGTATCACTCGCCGAAGTTGTTGTTTCGGCGGGCCTTGGTGGACCCGCCGAGAACGGTGGTCTCGTTACTGAACGTCCACAACCTTGCCGTTGAAGAACGTCACTTTCAGGTCTTTGTAGACGTAGATTTGCTTGGGGCCGAGATTGACGATTTTCTCGGGCGTGCCCAGAGCGCCTTGCACTTGGTCCATCGACATTCCCATCTGGATGGTTTGTGGCTGAGCCTGCTGCTGGGGCTGACCTTGACCACCTTGTCCTTGTCCCTGACCTTGTGCCTGGCCTTGGCCTTGATCCTGCCCCTGTTGCTGTCCGCCTTGATCGCTTTGCTGCGAGTCGTCGCTGATCGACAGCAATTGCCCGATCGTGTCCTCCACGTCTCCGGCGCTGGCCTTAGCCAAAGTGCCTTTCGGGAACTGGAACACGACCTGGGCTTTGTTGGCGCTCGGCGGATCAGTCTTGTTGCAGGTATCGCAAGCAACGATGAGCATCGAGACCGTGTCTTTGTCCAAGTTGACGTCAACTTTGGTCGTATACGCCTTGTCGCCAATGGCAAACAACTTGGTCGTCTGTCCTTGCGACTGCGTGGTGGCAAAGTGTCCGAGCAGCGATTTCTTTCCCGCCACCATGAGCGCGCTGGGCGAATGGACTGTCCCGCCCTCGTACTTGGTTGTGAGGGGCGACTTGTCTGTACCGGGCACGCCCAAAATGCCCCCCTTCTTGATTTCCAGCAGAGTGCCCGGATCGGTGACGGAGACTCCGTTAGAGTCAGAACCCAATTTCGAGAGCTTGTATTGCGCCGCCAGTTGTTCTTGAAGCGAGGGCGCCTGAGCGGCGGCCTGCGCGATCATCATCAACCCCAGCGCGATTCCTGAAAAAAGAACTTTCGACTGCTGCCACATCTTGAAACCCTCCCGCTCACTCTTGGTGTGGATCGGATTCACCGCGATACTGCCGAACAGGAGCACCCGCGAAGTGGATGCCCCCATTCGATTATTTTTCAGTTTTACTGAGCTCCGCCGGAACCCGAACCCGCTTCCTGCTTAACTTCAGTTTCGGCCTGGTCGGCAGCCGACTGCTGGTCCGTCAAAGCCTTCTCGGCGTTCTTGTCTGGCGGAGGAGCGGGAACATCTCCGTCCTTCGTGCTGGTGTCCGGCGCTTTGGGAAGGCCGCCCGTACCCTGCTTCTTGGCCAGTTCTCCCATGCCGTCTTTCAGTTGCTCACGGAAGTGGTTGTACATCTCCTGTAGATCGTCCACTGCGACGGGACCTTGTTTTCCAATCGCGCAATCCGACTTCGTGCTGGCGACAACTTTCACGTTCACGTTGCCGTCGCCATCCGCAGTGTCGGTAATTCGTTGAATGACATCGCCCTGCGAGAGCGCACATTCATCGCCGTCTGCGATGAGACTCATGTCGGAAGCCACCATGAACGTGCGGAAGTTCGGATCCAGAGCCGGAGGGGCTTCATTCGAGTTGGCCGGCTGTCCGCCAGACGAATTCGCAGTTGCGTTCCCCTTTGCGGCCTCGGCCTGTTCCGCTGCCAATGATGCTTTCACTTCATCCGATAAAGCCTGTTTTACTTCGGGACTGAGCTTGGCAGGCTCGGAGTCTGCCGCCGCCATGGGCAGCAGGCTCGCGACCAGCGTTCCGTCCGCCGCGTTCGGCCCGAGCCACGATGTGGCTTGAGCTTCGTAAGCGGCCTGCAGCGTGGCTGCAATCATGAAATCGGTGAGCCAGAAAGCTGCCGTCGGATAAACCGGGTACGGAGCATAATACGGGCCGTAGTAGCCGTACCAAGGCGC
The DNA here is from genome assembly GCA_963700225.1 of uncultured Acidobacteriota bacterium. Classification (GTDB taxonomy): domain Bacteria; phylum Acidobacteriota; class Terriglobia; order Terriglobales; family Acidobacteriaceae; genus Sulfotelmatobacter. Next base: position 310,434 of record CAVOWU010000001.1, on the reverse strand, counting down.
TCCACCCCAGCCCCAGCCGTAGTAGACCGGCGCCGGCCATGGGTTGTACGCCCATCCGTAATAAGCCGGCTGGTAGTAGTAGCCTGGGTAATAGCCGTAGTACGGGCGCCCGCCCCAGTAATAGCCGCGGTACACGCCCGTCCGGTAAACCCCGTGATAGTAATACGTGCGCGAGTAATAAGAACGCCCGCCGCGCACGACATAGGCACGCTGCACGTACCCACCACGTCCGGAGCTCACGACACGCACACCGTTGCGGGTACTCACGACGGTTCGTCCGCCGTGCATGCCGCGCTGAATCTGCATTCCGTTGCGGTTTACAGATCGAATCTGGCCGTTGGGCCGGATGCTCGCGGATCCGCCGCCGCGCAGCGATACCTGACGACCGGGAGCAGCGCCGCGGCCGCCGACGTTGTTACCGACTGTACGTCCCGTCGAGCCGTTCCCGCCGGTTCTGCCCATATTGTTCGGAGTTGTACGGCCGCTGTTGTTGCCGCCCGCGCCAGGGCGGTTCGGGGTATTGTTTCCCGTGCGGCTCGCGCCAGTCCCAGGTGTGGTGCGTCCCGGAGTGGTAGTGGAATGCTGTGCTGGCGTAGAACCGCGCGCTGGAGCGCTCGCTTTCGGCGCAGGAGCACTCGGCTTCGGTGGCGTCTTCTTCTCCTGAGCGAGAAGAAACGACGGAACCAACAACACGAGCACAAAGAGAATTTGTTTCTGCAAGGAGCTTGCGTGCATCGTAGCCTTCACCGACTTCATTTTGACACTCCTAGGATTCAAGATGTTCACAGACTCAAGATGTTGACAGGCGCCCCAAGCACCGAAACATGTGATCGAATTCGCAGGTTCATTGGCTGAATTTGTTGGGACCCGAGAGAAGCGCAAGACTTGGCGGTTCGGGATTGAAAACGTCCAGACCTGGCGTCCTGCGGCGGGAGAAACGTTATCAAAACCTTACTGGCGGCGCAATCGTTTTCTGGCAATTAACCTTCTTCTCTAGTGACTGGTGCGGTAATCTATTCGGTCGAATTCGGAGAAAACTCTTGCGCTATCTCGATCGCCTGCAACCGTTGGCCCTTCTCTTCATGCGCCTCGCTCTGGGTGCGATTATGGTCGCGCATGGCTATCAGAATGTCTTCCGCCACCTGCACGACCACGTGCACCTGGTGGCCAGCCTGGGCCTTCCCTCATGGCTGGGCTACATCTCCGCATTCACCGAATTCCTTGGAGGCTGGCTGATTCTGCTGGGATTCTTCACGCGGCCGGCCGCCTTCGCGCTCTGTATCGACCTGATCGTCGCCATCTGGAAGGTGAACTCGCACAACGGGCTCACCGGCGATCACGGATACGAATTTCCCCTAGCCCTCGCCACTCTGTCTTTCGCGCTCATATTCTTTGGTGGAGGCCCGATCGCTTTGGACCACGTCCTTCGCGGCGGGGGCAGCGGCTCCGCCAAGAAGTAGCCAACCCCGAATCTGGTACGCAACTTTCTGCACAATGGTGGGTTGAATTTTGTACGCCGTGGAGCGCCAGCGACTGGTCGGTCAGAATCATGATCAGTTGAACGCCGAGGTTCGTCCGGTTTGTAATTGGCTTACAGCTGAATTTATGATGGATACAGATCACTCAGGCGCTTGCATCCAAAAGGTTTGGCGAAGGCATCTTATTCGCCAGCAGGCCTAATCCAAGGAGGTTTCTCTTGAGAAAGTTTGCCTTCGTCGCTGCCATTTTCCTGTTTCTTGCTGCCGCGAATTTCGCGTCCGCCCAGCAAGCCGACGCCATGTTGGGTTTTGGAACCATAGTGTCGCCGGGAGCTGCCGCTTGCGGTTCTTCAGGCTTCATTAACATCGTTTGCCCGGAAAAGGGCGGCCTGTATCCCAATCTCGGCGCTGATGTGATCTTCCACAGGCGTATCGGTTTTGGCTTTGATGCCTCGTGGAGAGGGGGGCAGGGAGACTTCGCGGGACTTGGTCAACCCTACCGCCCGATCCTGTTCGACTTCAATGGCGTCTACCAGCCTCGCCTGAGCAAGAAAGTTGGAGCTGATCTCATGGCGGGCATCGGCTGGCAAAGCACACGGTTTTACGGCTACCAGCCCACCAGCAACTGCGTATACTTTGGTGCCTGCTACAGCAGCAGCAACCACTTCCTGGTGGATATCGGAGGCGGTATCCGCTACTACGTCTGGGGACATGTCTTCGTCCGCCCAGAGGCGCATTACTATCACATTCTCAATAACACTGACTTCTTCAGCTCGGGCAACGTGATCCGCATAGGAGCATCGATCGGTTACACTATCGGTCCAGAGTAGATTGCAATTTGGGCTGACGGCTGCTGAATTGTCCCGGGCGCACTGTTCGCTTCTCGCTCACCCGTAGGCGTCTGTCCGGTTTTGCTTCACGGAAATGCCGATCACGCTCTCAGGGGGGCAGGATTGAGAAGGTTCGTCTCGTTCGTATTCGCGTGCGCGCTGGCCGCAAGTGCCGTCGTGGCGCACGCTCAAACGGTGGACATTGCTGTAGGCGGCAGCACAATTTGGTCTCCTAAAAATCCTACCGCCTCGGTCGGATTCCTGCCTCCAGCTGAAAAGGGCGGAGTCTACCCCAGCGTGAGCGCGGAATATATCCTGCCCAATCATTTCGGCTTCCTCGCCGAAGGTGCCTTCCGCTACAAGCAGGGCAACTACAACGACTTTCAGCCCTACCGTGCAATCTTCTACGATTTGAACGGGGTGTATACGAGCCGATTGGCGAGGAAGACGCGGGGCGATTTCATGGCGGGGATCGGCGCCGAGTCTTTGTTGTTCTATGACCAGACCAACGCGTGCAATATTCCGACCGGGGGTTGCAGTACGACCCTCAACAGCAATCACTTCCTGCTTCACGCAGGCGTAGGGGTCAAGTACGACTTCTGGCGAAACTTCTTTGTTCGTCCCGAGGCCCACTGGAACTACATCCTGAACAACCACGAGTTCCACTCCAACAACGTTTTCCGCGTGGGAGTCTCCGTGGGATACACCTTCGGCCAGCACAAGCCGGCGCCCGCGACCGCTCCAGCGCCGCAACCGCCGCCAGCGAAACCACCGGCACAACCACAGCCGACTCCGCCAAACCAGTAAAACAGGCAAGAATAAAAGGGGCAGCGTCTGAAGACGCTGCCCTTTGTGTGATGTCCTGCTTCCGGTCCAGCTCTACCTCATCGATTCGCAAATCTCTGCTTCGTGGATCGCCATATCCAAGTGCTTGATGGCTTCCATGCGGTGTCCATCGAAATCATGCTCGGCACTCTCTAGGTGATGCTTCGCGGCCCGCATCGCTTCCAGCGCTTCGTGAATGTGCGGATGCGGCTCAGGCATCGCAACTGCTGCCGGCGCAGGGGCCGGAGCCACTGCGGGTGCCGGAACTGCAGCAGCCTTTGGTCCGGCTGCCGCTGCTGGGAAGGCCAGCGCAAAGAGAACCGTTGTCATGATGAGCAGAGTTAGAAACCCAGTCTTTTTCACATGTTCCTCCTCGTCCGAATTGCGGCTCGGACGCAGCCGGTGTGATTCAGTGAGCTGCCACGGAACATTGCCCCATCGCCCCGAATGCCCGCGACACTTCGGGACAGTATAGCCTCACCCTTCGGCGGCTCGACCTGTGTAAAAGGTTACTTCTCAGATGCCACGCCGTTCTCACCTCGTCTGCGCCACCAAACCCAAACTGCGGCGAGCACCACGACAATTGCGACAGTGATGTCGAAACGCTTCACGTCTCTTTGCAACCGCTGCCAGTGTTGGCCAAACAAATATCCAGCACCGGAGATCGCACTCACCCAAACCGAGGCGCCCAGAAAATTGAAGATCAGAAACTTTCTCCAGGGCATTCGCAGGACTCCCGCCATGGGCCCGGCGACTATCCGCATTCCGAAGACAAATCGCGCAAAGAAAACGGTCACAGATCCGTAGCGATCGAACAGCTTCTCTCCTCGTGCCAGCGTGGAAGGTCGAACGCGAAAGATCGACTGGTAGCGGACGAGCAGCGGACGCCCCCCGTAGTAGCCGAGAGCGAATCCAATGTTGTCGCCGATGGTGGCGGCGATCGTCGCCACCACGATGATCCAGGAGATTTGAAGATCGTGCTCGGAGTACGCCAGAAAACTGGCCATCAGAAGAATTGTTTCGCCCGGCACGGGGATGCCGGCATTCTCAAGCAGCAGCGCCGCGCCCACGGCCCAATACCCGTAGTGAACCAGCGCATTTCGCAACAGGTCGAGAATGAAGTGGGTCAATTGACTCCGGGAGAGCTAGCACTTCACCGGCACGCAGCAGATTTCTTCCGCTACTCTATCAAGAACTCGGTCAGCGCACGATTAAACTCCTCCGGGCACTCTTCATAGGGCAGATGTCCGACTCCTGGAAAAACAATCGTCTTCACTTTGGAGAAATTGCACGCGAGGGGTTCCATCGAGGAAACATACACAGCCGGATCTTTGCTGCCCCACATCAAGAGTGTGGGAATCGGGGACAGCGACGGCAACAATCTCTCAAGTTCCTCAAGGTCGGCGGTCCAGGTCTTCACAATGCTTAACCCATGCTCGAACAATCCTGGAATCGCGAGTGGCGCCTTGTAGCCTTCCAAACTTCCCGAAGGAATTTTGTTCGGGTCGCCAAACATTCGTCCGTGCCAGTAGGGATAGAGGGACGGCATTCGTCCAATCACTGAGCGAAACAAGGCCGCACCCACGTTGCTTCCGAAAAACGGCGCCAGCCTGCGACCATGTGCCGAATACGGATTCACAGGTGCGACCAATACCAACCTGCGCACACTCGGGCAGTTGCCCGTCAGGCTTTCGGCCGCCACGCACATCGCGACCGCCCCGCCGCGCGACGTTCCCAGCAAATCAAATGTGGAGAGTCCCAGATTCCTGGCAAAATCCAGAACGCGCAAAGCCGTCCCCCGCATCGAATGATCAATGCCCCGGGGCCGTTCGGAAAACCCTGCTCCGAGCAGGTCGGGAGCGAACACGGTCGCGTAGGGCGCGAGCGGAGGCATGGCGTAGCGCCACGAGAACGAATATCCCAGCAGGCCATGAAGCAGAATCAGCGGCGGCCCTGATCCGGTGCGCAGATAGCGCATCCGCGCGCCATCAAACTCCATCCAGCACTCTTCAATGCCCTCGCCCAGCGCCGGAGCGGCACCGGTCGGAATCTCCTGAACATTACTCATCCCGGTTTACAATCCGCCTTGCGCTACCGAAAATCTTCCCGCGTCGAGGACAACTCTTTCCCACCTGCCGGACTCTATCTAAGTGAAACAACGCCTCTGTCGCTTCACTTTGGGGAGCTTCGGCTCCCCGTTTTTCTGGACTGTCATCCTCACGCGAGCGCACTTTGCGCGCTTCCCTGTTCTTTTACGCCGCGGCTTTCCGCTTCTTCCCCAGCAGTTTCTTCAGCACGCGAATCCCCTTATCCACATGCTTTTCCTCCATCAAAAACGGAGGCAGGAAGCGCACGACCGTGTCCTGCGTGCTGTTGAACAGAACTCCCTCGGCCAGGCCCGCGTCCACGATCGGACGCGCTGGAATTTCCAGCTGAATTCCCTGTATGAAGCCGCGGCCGCGCACTCCGATCGCCGCCGACCGTTTCTCCACAATTTCCTTCAACTGCTGTTGCAGGTACGCGCCAACTTTGTTGACGTTCTCCAGGAGTTTCTCTTCTTCCACGATAGCCAGAAATTCCAGTGCAACACGGCATGCCAGAGGACCGCCGCCAAAGGTTGTTCCATGCTGACCCGGTGAAATCGAACTCGCAAATTCTTCCTTTGCGATGAACGCGCCGAGCGGAAGCCCGGCTGCAATCGGCTTGGCAATCGCTACGATGTCCGGTGTCACGCCGAAACTCTGGAACGCGAAGATGGTCCCCGTGCGTCCCAACCCGCACTGAATTTCATCAAAGATCAGCGCAGCACGGTGACGGTCGGCCAGCGCCCTGCACTCGCGAAGAAAATCGACCGAGCACTCGTAGATACCGCCCTCGCCGAAGATCGGCTCCAGCACGATTGCACAGGTATTGTCGTTGACGGCAGCGCGCAGACCTTCCAGATCGTTCTGCTTCACAAATGTGACGTCGTCGAGCAGAGGCTCAAAGCCCTTGCGGTGCTTTTCCTGCCCGGTAAGCGAGAGCGCTCCGAACGTACGCCCGTGATACGAGCCGTCCAGCGCCACCAGCTTTGACTTTGCTTCTCCTCCCGCCCGATGTCCCGCCAACCGCGCCAGCTTGATCGATCCTTCAATCGCCTCTGTGCCGCTGTTCGAGAAAAATGCGCGATTCAATCCTGAAAGTCCGCACAGCTTTTCCGCCAGCGGCCCCTGGTACTCGTGGTAGTAGAGATTCGAAACATGCACCAGCTTCGCGGCCTGCTCGCGAATCGCCTTCACGATCCGCGGATGAGCGTGCCCCAGAGCATTCACGCCGAGGCCAGATACAAAATCGAGATAACGCTTGCCCTCGATGTCGAAAAGGAAGACGCCCTTACCGCGGCTCAGCACGACCGGATACCGGCTGTAGGTGGTCAACAGAAACTGCCGCTCACGTTCTGCGATTTGTTCGAATGTATTCATAGGAAGACTCAATTTTACCGGAACGCGTGGAGGAAAACGGCTCGTTGAGCTACTTTCCGCGCGAAAACTTCGTGATGGAGAATCCCGTCGTGTACTTCCCTCTACCAGCATTTGATCCGATCATCTAAACAGTTGTCTCCACAGAAGTTTTCGCGGCAGAAGAGTGCGGGCTCCATGCTCCCGAACGCAGAATCCAGTGCATCAAAGCACGACAAACGCACGGATCAAGGCTGGAGATGTTTCCTGAGCGTCGCAGTTGCGTCCGACATAAAGTCAACGGCCCGGTCTTCGCCAGCTTCGACGGCGTAACCGGCGGCATGATTCTCGACCTCAGTGAGCAGGGGCTGTCGATGCAAACCGTGGTCCCGCTTGAAACGAAAAATCAAGCCGACCGCCGGCTTCATCTCCGTCTCGATCTGCCGGATTCCGACGGACACCTCGAGACAACCGGCTACATCGCGTGGGCCGATGCGCTGGGCCGCGCCGGTGTACGATTCTCCGATCTTCCGGAAGAGGCGCGGCAGAGACTGAACCACTGGCTGGCGCTCAACGATCAAACTCCGAGCCGCAAGGCTCCGAAGCTAACGATTGACCGGGTGCTCGGCAGCCGGCCTAGTGTTCCGCTGGGAAGCGGAGCACCTGAGACCCGATCGGTACGGCTGGAAGCCGACGCATCTTCCGAACCATTGGACACTCGTCCACCGGTTTCCACGTCGATGCAATATGAGTTTCATTCTCTCGGCTCTGATCTCAATTCGGGGCTACGCGTCATCAGCGACCGGGCACGGACCCTTCTGCGGGGCTCCGGGGCGGCGATCGCCCTGGCTGATCGTGGACCCATGATGTGCCGGGCCAGTGTCGGAAGTGGTGGACCGCCGCTGGGCACACACCTCGATGCCGGCTCCGGTTTTTCAGGGGAATGTATCCGTTCGGGAAGAGCGTTGCGCTGTGACGACACCGATACTGACTCTAGAGTCGCTCCCGAACTCTGCCGCAAGCTCGGTATCCGTTCGATCGCAGCCGCACCCATCCGTTACGAGCGGGGCGTCGTCGGACTGATTGAAGTATTCTCGCCGCACACTTTCGCGTTCGACGAAGGCGATCTCGCCGTTCTCGAACGCCTGGCCCAAACCGCGCTGCTCATGGTCAGCCAGACGCAACAGCTCAACCGCGTTTAGCTCGCCCACGTCTAGGTCGATTTCGAGTCTGCCGGTTTCTTTCGATTCCTGCCCGAGGTCCAAAGCGGCGCGCCCCATGCACCCGCCGCGAGCAGCGCCCCAAAGAGAATGATCGCGTCGAAGCTGCTTCGACCCTCCCTCGACCAGTAGACATCCTTGAGGTTAAGCCACAATGCGAATTCATCGAGCGTAAGAGCCGCGCCCACACCGTACAGAATCGACATCAGGCGGCCGACGAAGATCGATGAGCCGTCGGTGCCTACACCAAACTCGCAAAGCCATCCGTAGCCCACGAGGAGAAGAATGATAATCCCGAACACCAGATGATGAATGTGCCGGCCCTCCATCTGAACAAAATGAAACGGCGGAATCTGGTGCAGAACGCCGTAGACCACAGCTCGCACTCCGGCGAAGGTCAAGAAGAAACTGACCGAAGCGATGAAGAGCCGCAGTCGCGGCCGGTCTGGTATGCGCTCGTGCAGAACTCGCCCTAGCGACGTTCCATGCAGGATTAACAGACTGAGGGCAGTTCCACAGATCGTGAGCAGGAGGATAAACCACGTATAGGCCATGCCGCATTAGACCGCAGGAGCGGGCACGGCCGCCAGTGGACTATTCGTAGCGCAATGCGGTCATGGGATCCACGCCTATCGCTCTTCTGAGCGGCGCGGAACAGGCGATTGCCGCGACCAGGCTCAACAGCACGGTCACTCCCAGCAAGAGCATCGGATCGCGCGAACTTCCCTCCGCCCATCGTGCCAGGACTTTGTTCAGCGCGAGTGTAAGAACGAGCCCGATCGCGATTCCGCTGCCCACACTCGCAGCTGCCGATGAGAACGCGATCTTCAATACGTGCCCACGCTGCGCGCCCAGCGCGATGCGAATGCCGAATTCATTAGTGCGTTGCGCCACCGAATATGACACCACGCTGTAAAGACCAACCGCGGCCAAAGCCAGCGCCAGCAGCGCGAATGTGCCGAACAGCCACGCCACCAGTTGTTCCTGTGCGTATTCGGGTTGATCCGTGATCCAGTGCTGCAGATCTTCGACCTGCCCGTTGATCTGCTGGTCAGGATCAACCGAATTCACCTGCATCCCGATCGCATGCAAGAGCTTGAGTGGAGACGAGTCTGAACGGACAAGAATCTGCGTCCACACCCGCATCGACAGTGTGTATGGAACGAAGATTTCCGGAACGACGGGATTTCTCAATCCGTCGTCGCGCTTGTCGGCGATGACGCCGACAATCTGCAGCCACGAGTCGGCGCCGAGAGCTGTCGTCACATAGGGCAGCTCGTCTTTCATGTCGGGCACCCGCAGCGAAAACCCGACCGGATCCCGATCCGCAAAATAAAGCCGCGCCATCGTCCGGTTGATGACGGCCATGTGGGCAGCGTTGTGATTTTCCTGTTCGTCCCAGATTCTGCCCTTCACCACCGGAATCCGCAGCAACGGGAAATATCCCGGACTTACAAAATTCACTCGGACTTTCTGGTCCTCGCGCTGCGGCTTGCCCAGAATCTCAATCCCAGTCTGCCAACCATTCGATGGCGGAGTTGCGTTGCTGGAAATGGCCGTCATGGTCACGCCGGCAACGGTCGCTGCCTTGCTGTGCAACGCTTCAAAGTAAGCCAGACGCGCCTTCCACGTCGGATACGCCCCGTCATGTACCGGAATGCCAACCGACATCACGTTCATCGGGTCATAGCCCAACGGCGTGCGGATGAGTTGCAAGAAGCCCTGCATCGCAGCGCCCGCACCAGCGAGCATGAGCAAAGTCAGCGCCGCCTGGGTCGCAATTAACACGTTATGAGTCAGCCGCCCTTGCACCAATCCGACAATCTTCCGCGTGCTCGACTGCATCACCTGGCTGACCTCAGGCCGCGACAACTGTAGCGCCGGCCACAGCCCGAACAGAACTCCCGTGAGTAAGGCAACTGCGACGCTGAAAACCAGCACCGGCACGTTGATCTGGATCGCTGCTTCATGCGGGAACGAATACTTGGGCAGAAGTCCCACCATGACGGCAAGAGCACGATATGCGAAGAGCACGCCAAGTCCCGCGCCAGCGAACGAGAGGACCAGAGATTCGGTCAACAACTGACGGATGACCCTAGAACGGCTCGCACCGATAGCGGTGCGAACGGCCATCTCATGCTGACGCGCCGTACCCCGAGCCAGCAGCAGAATCGAAACATTGCCGCACCCGATCGCCAGCAGCAATGCCACGGCGCTGAACAGCAGATACAGGGTGCCTCCCAATTGCTTCACGAAATTGTCATTCAATCCCACGACGTGCAACCGGAAACGATCGCTCGGAAAATGTTTGGGCGTTTCCTTCGCAAATTGTTCGAGCAATGGCTGCAATGCGGCGTCCGCCATCTGGTGCGTCACGCCCGGCTTCAAACGAATGCCCGCGTAATATGCCTTGACTGGATCCTGCGTAACTTTCAGCGGAAGATAGACATCTCCATCGTCCCAGGTGAAGCGGGCTGCCGCGACCCCAACAATCGTGTAGTTCTTGCGAACCAATTGCAGCGTTTTCCCCAGCACTCCAGGATCGGAATTGAAGTGCCGTTGCCAGAACTTGTAGCTAAGCACGACCACGGGTTGCGGCTCTTGCCCGTCGATGGCATCGGAAGGTACGAGACCCCTTCCGAGCGCAGGGGGAACCCCCATGAAGACAAAGGCATTCGAAGTCATGTAGCTGCCCTGCACATCTTCGGGAAGATCGTGCCCCGTAACGGTCAGGCTCCAGCTGTCGGTCATGAAGGTGTCCTCCACGACCGGTGACTTTCGGAGTTCCTGCCACTGCCCGCCCGTGAGCCCGAATCCCCTTTCCTGGCTGGAGGCGTCCAAGAGCCGCATGTGCGCCATACGATCCGGCGATGCATAGGGATAAGGGTCCATCAGGATGGCATAGACAACGCTGAATACTGCGGTAGTCGCGCCAATCCCGAGAGCGAGCGAGATAACGGCTGTCAGCGAGAATCCAGGGTTCTTCGATAGCTGCCGGAGACTGAAGCGGAAGTCCTGCAACAAGGTCTGCATAAGCCGTGTCCTCAGAGAAATAGAGAAACTGCATCGCACGTCTTCGGCCAATCAAAGCAACGGCCAAGTGGTTCCATTTTCAGGCCGAACAATTTGTGGAGTTAGATTCGTTTCGTTCAGTCTTGATGAGAGATGTCCACCATCGGACAGACGAAGCACCACGGGATTCGGTAGCAAGAACCTGCGAGGACGACATTGAGGATCGGCCTTGGAAAGCCCGCGGTACTATATCCACGATCGGCGCGAGGGATTCGATAGAGCGCTGCGTCCGCAACCTCGTCCGGAAACCTCCGAAATGCGTCGAAAGCGAATTTATCTCGGAGTACCGGTGGGCGTCGCCACAGTATAGAAGGTGTATTTGTAACCCCAACGAAACTCGCTGCCGGCAGAAACATTGATATTCACGAACGGCTCGGGCGCAACCACAGTTCGCACCGCCCAGACTCCTATATTCGCCAGCGGTTGATCTCCAGTGATCTGTACCGCGCCGCCGGATTGGCGGTTCTCCACGCGGATGTTGTAGTCGGAGGCATCGTTACTGAACCCCGCGAACTCCGTGTAGAACGTGTCATTGCCCTTCAGATCTTTCGGAAAATGGAGTTCCTTCCCGCGAATCTCCCCGAGGCCACCCATATCGAGCGTAGATCGAGGTAGAAAGGGAAAGCTCAACACAACGCCTGGACCAATCTGCTGATGATCGATAGACAGGAAGTTGTGGTCGTAGACCTGGGTTTCGATCGCCTTCTTTCCCAGATTGATCAAGCGATGCTCGATCGTCATGACTGGATCGTTCCTGAGGAAGCGAATCGTTTTCGTATAGCGGTACTCGTATCCCGACCCACACCTGACTTGCTGCGTGAACTCAATCCAGCCACGGCCACTTTTTACGGTTCTCTTTCCTCCGTCAACGATCGGATATATCCGATACGAGCTGTAGGCATCATTGTCGGGCTTGCGCAGCGATCCAACACCGATCTTGCAGAATGTCTCGCCCGGCTTCGCGTCCGAATATCCGAGAGCCGCTCCGTCTTTTCCGATGAATTCTTCCACGGGTCCGCTGGCGGCGCTGTTCACACCCGCGACAACGGGATCGCCGATCACCACATCGGGCACTGTTGGGTCGAATTTCTCAAAGAACGGCCCGTAGTAGCTATGCCCTTTGTACTCCAGGCTGCTGATCACACCGGCCCAGTCGAACCGCATGCCGCGGTAGAAGCCCTTCTCCGCGTCGGGCAGATACACGTTTGCCCGCAGCGATCCGTTAGAAATCTCCCTCTGCGGATAAGACGGACCGGCATAAGTCTGGGCCACAACCGGAGTTGCAGCTATCAGCATCAATGCCAGCGCGCACGCCATCCGATTTCTCATCTTCGCCACCCTGCCTATCAGTACAGCGGCTTCTCTCCTTCCGGACGCGTCTTCCAGCGCCGGTGAACCCAGAGCCATTGATCCGGATACTTCCGCACGTAATCCTCAATCAACTTCGTGAACATCTGCGTGTTCGCGACGATGTCGCGCTCCTGGTCGCCCGTGCGAATCAACTCAAGCACCGGATCGAAGCGCAAGCGGTACTTACCAATTGCTTCGTCCCATATGGTAAAGGTCGGCACGACCGCGGCATCCGTTCGGAGCGCGATCCGCGCCAGTCCGCTGGCCGTGCACGCAGGAATGCCGAAGAAATCGACGAATACTCCCTGCGGCGGCGTCATATTCGTATCCATCAATATTCCGACGGTTTCGCCTGCTTTCATCGCCGCCAGCAATCCACGAACAAAATCGTCTTTAGCGACGGTTTTGTTCCCGTGCATGGTGCGGTAATGCTCGATCATCCGGTCGAGATAAGGATTGTCCATCGGCCGCATGACGACGTGCAGCCAGTAGCCGTGCAACGAGTGGGTGAACGCCGATAGCTCCCATCCGCCGAAATGTGCGGTTAGAAACAGCACGCCCTTGCCGCGCGCCCGCGCCTGCAGGTAGTTCTCCAGCCCGTCATATACGACAACATCGTCGACGTTCTCCAGAGTGTAGCGGGGGAACTGGCACAACTCCGCGAGTTGCCGCCCGAGAGAGGTAAAGACTCCGCGCACAATGCGCTTTCGTTCGGCGTCGTTTTTTTCTGGAAGCGCCAGTTCAAGATTGCGCATGCCGACGCGACGTAACCGTCCATGCAGCAGATAAACCAATTGCGCCAGCCCGATGGCAAAAGCGCGCGCCAGCGGGCGGGGCAACGCTCCCAGAATTTTAATGAACGGCCAGGCTGCCGCGTATTCGAGTTTCCGCCGCATCAGGGATGAGGGGTCAGGGAGCGGGGGTCAGCAAGACTCTAGGCCGGCTTTCATCCGTCCCTATCGCCTCCCCGTAACCCCGTTTTCCTACTTCGCTGCTTGCTCCGCCCACTTGGCCAAGGTGGTCAGGAACGGATTGGCTGCGGCCGGCGGGTCTACCTCACCCGTCAACGCCGCCTTGAAGGTCACCATGTGATCGTAGAAGTCCCGGGTGCTGTCCTTGTCCTGCTTTATGACGGCACCGTTCAGGCTTACTCCTGCAAAGATGCCGCGAGCGCGCGAATACGTCAAAACTTCGGCCCGCATCTTCCAATCCGTGTTTCCTTCGGCATGACGCCCGACAGGACCTGCCGCCACGGAGGCATCCGCACCCAGAGCCACCTGGCTCGAAAGCAAGTGCTGCATGCCATTCTGGTTCATGATCAGCATAACGAGGTCAACTGCCTGCCCGCCGATCTGGAATCCGAAGCTACCTCCGGTGATGGTAAAGAACGCGGGTGCGCTCCATCCCTTCGGCGTGCGGCAACTCGCCAACCCTCTCCCATATTTGGCGCCTACAATGAACCCGCCCTTCAGCATCGACGGAACCACGGCAACGCATTCCGACCTGCTCAGAATCTCTTCGGGAATGCCAGAGTCTGGGGCGGATTCGATCTCATTCAGAACATCCGCGGCCGCCTGCACGCGGTCTGTAACCTTCGTATCTTTGGTTTGATCGTCGGCAGCCAAGGCATACGAACACAGCGACGCCGCGAGCATCAGCAACACAAGTTTTTTCATTGTCCTCACCACACAAAAGTACTGGGATCTGGTAGGTGAATTGTAAATGAATTCTCAGAGGTCCACGGAGTCCCCACCGCAACTCCTCTCGCGATGCGAAAATGGATTGCGATGAGCCTAGACCCGAAACTCGTTCTCCCCGACAACTTCCGCATCGTAGCCAAGACCAAGATCTTTGATCCCCAGGACGGATTTCTTCCTCTCGATGATCCGGACGATGTGACGGACTGCACTATCGCCAAGCGAGATGGAAGATGGTGGATGTATCTCGCCGGCAGCGTCGTCGGTAAACACGGAATCGAACTGTTCAGCGCTTCACTGCCCGCGGGCGCGCCACTGTCAGCCACCGGATGGACTTTGACGCCCGACCCGACCGCTACGACGAAGATCGGCATTCTCGCTGGACAAGAAGCCAGCGCTCCTTGGGATCTGAAGGGCGGTCGGCACTGCCCATCCTACGTCAAGGGCTGGGACCCAGATCGCCGGGAATGGGTGGAGCGGATTTACTACGCTGGGGGCGCTGAGCAGGTGTGGGGTCCATACACGATCGGCTACCTCGAATGGGATGGCACTCGCTGGGTCGATCAGCCTTCCCCAGCATTCGTTGCGGAGGAACCCTGGGAACACAACAGCGTCTACGAACCGAATCTGATCTACGCCGACGGTAAATGGAAAATGTGGTACGTGGCGGGCTCCAACCAGGAGGATTATCTCGTGCATGGATTTTCCGAGAGCGCCGACGGCCGGACCAATTGGACGAAGCACAAAATCTTTGCCCCTCCGGATCTCAAGCTCTTCGACTTCCGTGTGATCCAGTCGAAAATCGGATACGAAGCCGTCTTCTCCCGTGTCTGGCTTGCGCCATCGGCGCCGCCGCCTGAAACCGGACTCTGGCATTGCCGCTGCGATCATCCTTCGGACGACCTCTCAGAGTGGAGCAATCCCGTGCAGATCATGAACGCCGAGAATTGCGGATGGCATTCCGGCCCTTGGAAGCCTTCAATCTCTTACAGCGAGACCGATCCGAAGCGGATGCTGGTTTTCTTCGACGGGATCTATCGCAAGAACGCACCCGGTCCCTTCCCCTTCGCTTTCACTTTAGGCTGTCTTGAACTCGAATGGGTGGGTGCCTGAGGACAAAAAAAATGCGGGGCTGAAAGCAGTGACCCTAATCGCCACTCTCAACCCCGTCTCCCAGGTTCTGTGGTAGGTGAGGCGAGTATGCGTTGGGGCTGGATTTCCGGCAAGATTACGAAGGTAAGTGTCTCCAAGTTACGACGCCTGCATAAAGCAAGAAGCGGTGAGCCGCGAGCAATGAGCAGTCAGGTTCGGCTGGCTCGTCGCTCACAGCTCACCACTTGTTTGCTGCCTACTTCGTCGCTACCAGAGAATGCGTAATGGCATGTACGGATAATGCGATCCGGTTCTGCACACCCACCTTGCGCATTAACTTCGCCACGTGCGCCTTGACCGTGCGCTCTTCGATTCCCAGCTGAGCGCCAATTTCCTTGTTCGAGCGTCCGGCCACCAGCATCTCGAGAACTTCCTTTTCGCGGTCGGTGAAGGTCACCCGGCCTGCTGGAAAGATCCGTCCCGGTGCCGACGACACGCGCTCGATGAACATCGAGAGCACCTTGCGCGGAGCCCATACCGATCCCTGATTCACGATCCGTATCGCCTGCGCGAACTCTGCCGGCGTCGCGGCTTCGTCCACATAGCCCTTCGCCCCAGACGCAATCGCCTTCAGAATGGTTTCTTCGTCGATCCCGGAGCCGGTCACGATGATCCGCAGATCCGGCCGTGTGGCCTTCAGGCTGGCCATCACGTCAAACAGGTTTTGCCCGGAACGGTTACCGAGCAGGATGAGATCGATGCCTTGCAGCGTGCTGATTTCGGGCAGCGCCGCGGAGATGAGTTCAAACTCCGGCTCGGAGTCGAACAACGCGCGGAACCCGACGAACCGCAATGGATCGCTTTCCACCACCGCAATTCGGATGACTGGTTTTCTGGCTACGGCTGCTTTCATTAGGTTTTCCCTGTGGCCCTCAAGTCTTCTACTCAGCATAGTAATAATTCGTCACAATGCAAAGAGAAGGTGACCGAAGGGAAATTACGGGAGTAACATGGAAAATTCAGGCTGGACGCGTCGTTTGGCGCTGTACTTCTCGCCCGAGCGAAAAGACGTTCGCTGAACGTGACACGATTGTTTTCGATCTTCCGGGAGATGCCGTCGCATGAAACGATTAACGCTGTTGTGGGCCATTTCGGCCGTGTTCGCTCTGGCTGCCTGTACTCTGCTTACGAAATCCAGTTCCGCTCAGCAAGCTGAGCCCACGACGCCTGCTCCGCAGACGTCCGCTCCCGCCTACACTCCAAAATTCCGCGGCGATCCGGCGCGCTCCGACTCCGAAGCCGCTGCCCTCGCCTACATGCGCGTCGTGATCCGCGCTGAGAATCAGTTCAACAAGCAGTATGGGCATTACGCGCTCACGCTTCATGAACTGGTCCACTCGGGAACGTTCACTCAACGCATGGTCAATACCGACCGAGGCGACTACACCGCCAGCTACAAAGGGAAAAAAGACGGGTACGTCCTCACCATGACGCCGAAGGCTCTCGACGCCCAACATCGCTCCTTCTACGCGGAAGACGACGGCAAGATCCACGCCGACGAATCCAAGCCAGCTGACGGCGACTCGCCCGTAGTCAAGTAATTGAAGAAAGGTTTGCGGGGACAGTCCCCATCGGCTGTCCGTCGTTTCAATCTGTGCAGAACTGAACGACTTAAGCGACCGAAACTACTCGCTCTCCGCCACAGGGATCAGATTCACCTGCACACTCTTCCGTTCCCCTTCCCCAACTTTCAGAGCGATTCCTTGCCCTTCATAGCTCTTGAGAAATTCCGGATTGAAATATGCGTCTCCCTCGACGCTCTCCCAGGCAAACAGTGTGTAGTCGCCCGGTCGTATGCCCCGCAGGCTGAAGTGTCCACTCTGATCGGTGATCGTTTTATGGTAGTGATCCAGGCGTCCGCGCAGGCGCGGCTCGGGAACCGCCACGACGACGGTGTTCTCAACCGGGCTGCCTTTGCTGTCGACGACCACTCCATCCACCGTGCCACCATTCGCGCTCAGAACAAGATCCATACCTAGCACACCGCCATTCACGCTGAGTCCCACGTCGCTGACCTCGCGCCCGCCTGCCATCAACGACTTTACGAACCACTCTTCATTCGCGCCATTTTCACCGGGAAGCTGCACGTAATAGTTCCCTGGCGGAACATCCCTCCACTCGAAACTTCCATCGGCTAAAACATGCGTGAGATTGCTGAACCGGTCTCCGAACGCCAATCCTCCGGAGTCATCCTCTCCGTTTACTGTTTGGAGCATGAGAAAAATCTGCCCCGGATCGAATCCCCGCACCGGTCCGCGGCTCTCAAGTCGCAGCCGACCTCGCAATAACGCTCCTGGTTGCGGCGACAACCGGAGGCCCTCGACATTGCTCGAACTCACCTGCAACGATTGCCGCGCCGTCATCGGCACCGGCGTTCCATCCACCGACGCCATGATCGTATAGTTGCCGGGCGAAACATCCCGGATCACGAAGCTGCCGTCCTTGTGCACTTCCACGCCATTCTGCACCAGGCTGAAATCGCGTGACTGCAGCATGATCGACGCCGATGTGCGCGGCGGCAGATTAACGACGGATCCGCGAATGCTCAAGGCAGGACTTGGCGTGAGCGAGAAGTTCACCGGAAAATCGTCGCCTGCGTGCAGTTGAATGGGCGCGGCCTGGCTGCGATCCGTAGTTCCCGGATAGTACGTCGTCTGGTACGACGTCGCTGCCTTGTCCGCGTTGCGAGGCTCGTTCGTCGCTATTCCAGCGGCTTCGATCAGGCCCTTGAAATCCGGCGGGGGGCTCACCGAGACATACACATTTCCAGCGGGCAGATTCGCAACGCGGAATTCCCCTAAATCGTTCGTCCGCTCGGCTCCCGCCTGCTCCCAGTGGGTGTGGCCAGCAGAGAAGGTCTGGCGCAACACGATGACTTCTGCATCCGGCAATGGATCACCATCTTCGTCCGCTACGCGACCACGCACAACCGCTGCCGCCTGCAGGCGCAGATGCAGATCCTTCAACTCCTGTCCAGCGGTAAGAGTCAGCAGCCGGCCGTCGCTACGACCTCGGTTCTTGCCAACGTCGAGCAGACCCACTCGTTCGGCGAACAGACGATATCGCCCCGGCACAATGTTGTCGATCCGGAACGCGCCATCCGCCCCGGTCGAGGCCGTGTAATCCCCGCCTTCGGTCTGATTCTCAGCGATCAACTCGATCAGAGCCTTTTTCACCGGCTGGCTGTCGGGATCCTTGGTGACGAACCCCTCGATGGCCGCACGGCTGGAAGGTTTGGCCGCAGTTTGGGCCATCCCGCCAACGGCGAGCAGGGCAATCAGCAAGTATGCAAAGCGCGGATTCATAGGACGATTCGGGGAGGCTGGGAGTTCGTCGATCGACCGGGAGAGGGTCGCGGTAAATCTCATTCTATCCCGCGCAGCGCTTCCACCCAAGAACTTCCTGAACGCGCCCAATTCGCGGACAATGCCCTCACTAAGTGAAGCATTTACAAGGTTTTAGCCGATTCCGAGCCAGCAAGACTCGTGGCAACTCCGGGCGGACGTCGGAAAAAACGAGTCCTGGATTCTAAAGCGGTGAGTTTGAAGGTTATCGCAGGGACAGCCGCCACTCCGGTCCGGCTGCCTTCGTCAGCTGTCTTTGCGATAAAGCAGATTCTTCATCGCCTCGCGCCGGGCCGCATTCGCTCCCTTGTCCGTCTTGAGAACATCCGCAGGCTTCGCCTTCGCCTCAGATTCCTCTTCGCTGCACGAAGGGCAGCGGTTTGCAAAGCCTGGCTTCCCCGGCTTCAGCTCGAACTCCTCACCACAAACCACGCAGGTTTTAATCGGAAAGGCCATCCAACTTTCCCGGCAACGAAATGATGAATGTGGGGACAGCCGCCATCGGCTGTCCGCCGCGCACTGCGCGGCTTCTGCTTAGTTCAAGAAATACTGCCGATACAACGTATCTCTTTGCGCTGGACGGAATCCGGCGTCGCGGATAATCCTCCGCAACTCCTCTTCCGTCGTGCAATTGGTCACGCCCGCCGCTCGCACGACATTCTCCTCGAGCATGACTGACCCAACGTCATTTCCGCCGAACCGCAATCCCATCTGGCAGACTTTCAATCCCTGGGTCACCCAGCTCGACTGCACGTTGAGGAAATTCGAAAGATATAAGCGCGAGATGGCAAGCACCTTCAGATATTCCACCGCAGTCGCCTCATCCCAATGCCGTCCACCAAGCGCAGTATTCTGCGGCTGAAAGCTCCATGGGATGAAGGCCGTAAATCCGCCAGTCTCTTCCTGCAGTTCGTAAAGCTTTTGAAAATGATTGATGCGGTTCTCGTAATTTTCGCCCACGCCGAACATCATCGTCGCAGTCGTCCGCATGCCGATCTGATGTGCCGTGCGATGAACGTTGATCCAATCTTCGGTCAGGCATTTGAGCCGCGCAATCTTGTAGCGGACTTCGTCGTCAAGAATCTCCGCGCCGCCGCCCGGAATCGAATCAAGCCCCGCATCCCGCAGTCGTAGAATCGTGTCGCGAATCGAGAGCTGGCTATACTCGGCAATCGCAATGATCTCCGACGCCGAATAGCAATGCAGATGCACCTGCGGAAAGCGCTCGCTTGAATCCCGCGCAGCATCTTCTCGTGCCACTCGATTTTCAGATCCGGATGCAGGCCTCCCTGCATCAGCACGCCCGTACCGCCGAGCTCGACCGTCTCGCGAATCTTGTCGTAGATCGTGTCGAAGTCGAGGATGTAACCTTCTTTCGCCGCCGGGCCCTTGAGAGGACGGTAAAACGCACAGAAGGTGCAGTATTCGGTGCAGAAATTGGTGTAGTTAATATTGCGGTCGATGATGTAGGTGACCACGCCTTCGGGATGAAGTTTGCGGCGAATCGCATCCGCTTCCATCCCGATGCCGATCAAATCATCGGACTCAAACATCTCCAGCGCTTGTGTCTTCGTCAGGGACATATTGGCTCACAGAACCTGCTTTGATTTTAACGGAGCAGGCACCATCGCGTCCAAATGCGTCCTCAATCCTGAATCCATGAAGGCTGGCCAAGATTGGGCTGCGCTACTTCGAAATCGGCTTCTCTGTCTGTCCCATTTTTCGAACGGTGGGTCTTTGTCTTGATGGTGGCGAAGGAGGGACGAGCAGTGAAAGTGGATGATTATCCTTACCGATCTTCTCTGAGAGCCATGGCAGCCTGCTGATCTCCGTTTCGCGCTGCGGTTTGCAACCACTTCTCAGCTTCTTCCGGGTCTCTTGGCGTTCCGTCTCCGTTGGCATAGCGAAGCGCGAGATTGTATTGAGCAGCCGCATTCCCTTCCTCGGCGGCAACTGTAATCCAGTGGGCAGCCTGCGTGCAGTTCTGGGGGGTTTGCTTGCCAACCTCGTACGCCATCCCTAACGTCAGCGCCGCCTCGACATCTCCATACTCTGCCTGCCGTCGCACGGTTCGCATTTCGTAGCGGCTCAAATCTTCCACCGCGGACGACGTGGCGGCATCGGTGACCCGTAGATGGCTTGATTCCAGTTTTGAGCCCCACGAGTCTTGAAGCATTGCCGAGGTGGGCTCGGTCGAGGCCTTGACCAACGTCAGGCCCGCCCGATGACTGAACATTTGGAAAAGTACGAAAACCAGAACGATTAGCAGGACAACGACGGGCCCGCTATAGGCTCGTGCGGCACGGGTCGTGCTCTGGGGAATGATCACCTTAAGCCGAGGGAGAGATATTTCCTTGGCTTTCAGATGAGCCCAAGCGAGCTTGCCTCGCAGGGCGATCCCGCTGACGAGAATCGCACTCCAGGCGGGCTTCTTGAGAGCCGTTGCCGGGAACCGGATCGGATCCTTCTTCTTCGGCGGCCAAGGTCGATAGGGAGCCAACGCCAGTGCTCCCGCGACTTCGCTCGGCGAACACATCGGAGCCGCCATTGACAAACTCGCCATCGGCGGCAAAGGAGTGGAGGGACTCGGAATGACAAGATCGATCGCCTTCGCCGTCGCTGTGGGTCGCGCCCCACTCAAGAATCCAGGTGCCACGACAACCTGGTCGTCCAAGGGCAGCGGAACGATCACCGGCAGAGGGTCAATCTTCGATGCGGCCATATCCGGCGCGGTTCTAGCACGAGCTGCGCTCAGTTCGCGGTCACGCTCGCACTGAATAACCCAGGCAGCATTCAGCAGTTTCTGGAAGGAAATCACATCGAGGGCAGGTCGATGACTCATAAACAATAACGGCAACTTGGCAGGGCCGATATGCTGGCGAAGTAGTATACCCCGCCGCGTCTAGTCCTGACACTTTCCGTTGTTTTTTTCGGGGATTGAGAGGGTTACTGGGCGAGCAATTCGTTGGTTGTCTGCTGGGCCCGGCCAAGATCGCCCGAATGCTGCTCCGCCTGCTGATGGGCACGCTCGGCCTCCTGATCGCGCCCCGCGCCACGCAGGGCCTGCTCCAGCAAAAGGAATCCGACATCGCTGGGTTGGGCTGCTACGGCATATGCGTAGCACTGCACCGCCCGGTTCCAGTCGCCGGCCTTCTGCGCCAGCAATCCCAACTGAAGTGGATAAGGATTGTTCAGCCTGGCCGCGGATTCGAAGTTCTCGCGTGCGCGGACGTAATCGCGCTGGGAATAATAGATCTGCCCAAGATTCGCATAGGCAGAAGCTCGAATGCGGCTGTCGGTTGCGAACTGCAAAGCCGCTTCATATCTTGAAATCGCCTGGTTGAGGTCGCCGTGCTGTTGCGCATAGACGCCAAGATTGAGCTGGCTGACCGGATCATCGGGCTCAAGAGCCGAGGCTACCCGCAGATGCGCGACGGCTTCTTCGATCCGCCCCTGCTGGGCAAGAATCGCTCCCACATTATTTTCGGCAACGAAGTTTGCCTGCGTGACCGACAGAGTGTGAGTCCACAGGCTGAGATCGTCGTGCCAGTAAGACAGTTGAATGTGCGTGACTGCGGCCAAGGCAGCTACGACGCCAACTGCGATCGTGGCCAGAAGTGTTGACGAAGCGCGGCCCTGCGGCTCGTCCTCTGTTGCATGTTCTAGCCCAGACTTCTCTCGCCGACACCAAGTCCGCCACGCCCCAAACCGCCATCACAAAAATGCCTAGCAATGGCAAGTACGCGTAGCGGTCCGCCATCGCCTGATTTCCCACCTGCATCAGGCCGATCATCGGGACCATCGTTCCGAGGTACCAGAACCATCCGACTGGCAGGTAGCGATGCCTTCGATACTTCACCACCAGCACGGTGACGCTCACCAGGAACAGCGCCGATACAACCACTTTCCATGAAGCCAACGAATGAGGATAAGGATAGAGCAGTGCGAGCCGTGAGGGCCAAAATGCCTTCGCAACGTACAGCGCATAGGAGACAATCGCGTTTTCGAAGCGAAGCAATGGAGCGCTCGCGAGGTTGTGAGTTACCGCTCCTCCGGCTTTCTGCGCGGCGATGGTTACGATCGCGCTGGCGGCCGAAAGCGCGACGAGCGGAAGCTTTTCCAAACAAAGCTGCCAGATTGGCCATCGACTGTACTCGCTACTAGAGCCGTCCGTCTCGACTTCCTCAGATCTGGAACCAAGCATCCTTCCGAGCGGCCAGTAATCCAGCAACAACAAGGCGAATGGCAGCGTGATCACCATCGGCTTCGACATCAATCCCATGGCGAACAAAAGGGTGACGACACCGTACCGTGCAACGCCCGGCTTGCGCGCGTACCATCCATAGGCGCCAAGCGTCAACAGGAAAAAGAACATGGCGAGCACACTCTTGCGCTCGGCAACCCATGCCACCGATTCCACGTTGAGCGGATGGACAGCAAACAACGCCGCGACCATCAGGCTGCGTCCGGTGGATCGTGTGACCTTTGCCAGCAGCACGAACAACAACAGCACGCTGGCGGCATGCAACAGCAGGCTCGTGTAGTGATGTCCCGCGGGATTCATCTGAAACAGCTGGCAATCCAGCGCGTGCGAAAGCCAGGTCAGTGGATGCCAGTTGGCTTCATCAAACGTCGTGAATGCCCATTTCATAGTCGACCAAGTCAGTCCCGCACGCACGTGCGTGTTGGTCAGGACATAGCGGTCATCGTCGTAGTTGGCGAATCCGTGGCCGGCAGCAGGGTTATAGAGCGCGAGTGTGATCGCCGCGAGCGCCAGGCACAGCACTAGCGTTAGCTTCGCGGGAGAATGAAAGATCTCCGCGAGCCCCTTCGGGGCAAGAGCCGACTTGGCGGCGGAAGCGGGCATGATGTGTCCGGGAGCTGTTACCTCAGCACTCAGGGTCTCTCGTCATTACAGCACATTGAAATAAGGGGCGATTGAAAGCGGGCGGGTTACACAGACACTGAAGTAACGGTTTCGAATCTCCAGAGCACTCTTGAATTACCTCTCTCTGAGTCAGCCTCCAGCCGCGGGTTCTCCCGCAGCCTTGCCCGTCGGGCTCCCGGCAAGCCGCACGCCGGCTCCCATCGTAATCCCCTGAAACTGAACAAGTTGAACGTGTTCAATTTTCCCCTTGACCCGCACTTTGGCTGGAGTTATAGTGGTTTTGAACACGTTCAACAACGAAGAAGGGGAGGAACAATATGGAAACCGCCAACAACATCATCGTCGCTACTTACCTGGTCTATTTGCTGATCAGCGTCGCCTTGACGATCTGGGTCGCTCGCACCCTGTACAAGCGCGGAGGCATTTTTCTGGTCGACGCCTTTCACGGCAATGCGGAGCTCGCGGACTCCGTCAATCATCTTCTGGTAGTGGGCTTTTATCTGATCAACATCGGCTTCGTTTCGCTCGCGTTGAAGACGGCGGCTATCATTAACAATTCCCGTGCCGCCATCGAATTGCTCAGCGACAAGATGGGCATGGTCCTGCTGATCCTCGGCGGCATGCACTTCTTTAACCTGTATGTTTTCTCCCGCATCCGCCGCGGCGCGCGGGCGCCGCGACCTCCTTTTTCGCCGAATCCGCCAGTCGCACCCGACGCCGTTCTGAAGGTTGCCGTACCCCGGTGAGGTTCTCTGAAAGATGCGCAGGAGGCTTCTGAAGGCGCACGAGACGCGACTGACCAGTGAAGGAGGTACGCATATGCAAAAACTCTATGTTCTCTATGATCCGAAGTGCGAACTGTGCTGCCGCTTGAAGAACTGGATTCTCGTGCAGCGCTCGTGGATCGGCCTGGCCCTCGTTGAACAGGGCTCGGAAAAAGCGAAGCGACTGTTTCCGGATCTGGAACGCGTTGCCGGCAAGGAAGACCTGGCCGTCATCAGCGACGAAGGCGCGGTCTATCTGAATGATCGCGCCTGGATCATGGTCCTGTATGCGATGGTGGAATACCGCGACTGGGCAGCCCGCCTGACGCATCCTCTGTTGATGCCGCTCGCGCGGCAGGCCTTCGCTGCACTGTCCAAGAACCGGCACACTCTGTCGCGCTGGCTGAGCTCTGAAAATCCAGAAGAAGTCGCCGGCGAACTGCGCAAGGTCGAGCTGGAACCGTGCGCGTTGCCCGCCAACCACGTCTCCGAGTCGAACGTCCGGGAGTACTTGCAATGACCGACACAACGCTGAAGAGCAGAACTACGGCGCGCGCGGAAGACACCCGCCGCAAAATTTACGAGGCCGCGATGGAACTGTTTCGCGAGAAGGGTTTCGACGAAACCACCATGCGCGACATCGCGGCCAAAGCGGGGGTCGCTCTCGGTGGCGCCTACTACTATTTCTCCTCCAAAGACGCCATCGTGCTCGCCTTTTATCGCGAGATGCAGGAGACGAGCAACGCCGTGGTCCTCGAAGCTCTAGGTGGACACAAGAAACTGAAAGAGCGGATCCGCTGCGTTCTCGACAAACGCATGGAGTTGCTCGTGCCGAACCGCAAGTTCTGCTCCGCGCTCTTTCGTCACGCACCCGACGGCTCCGACCCGCTTTCTCCCTTCAGTGACGAGTCGCGACCCATCCGCGACGCCGCTATTGAGCACATGCGAATCGCACTCGAAGGCAGCGATGCGAAAGTCCCCGCCGACCTGAAGCCACGCCTGCCGTATCTGCTCTGGCTGTATCAAATGGCGTTGATCATGTTCTGGCTCTACGATCGCTCCCCCAACCAGGAGCGGACGCGGCGCCTGCTCGACAAGAGCTTGAGCTTGCTGGTCAATCTGCTGAGAATCTCTGCCCTGCCGCTCATGAAGCCCCTGCGGAGGTCGGCGCTGGAACTACTGGAAACCGCGGGCTGAGCCGAAAGGAACACTACGTTTGACACCCTTCCCTGCCTTACCTAGACTGCCTGTGTAGGGCTTCGCGAGGACCATTCATGGCCTGGCTGCAGAACAAGTTTGAAAAGAATTTCCTGATCTCCACCGTCGACTACGTCTTCAACTGGGCGCGGAAATCGGCAGTATGGCCGATGACCTTCGGGCTCGCTTGCTGCGCCATCGAGATGATCGCCTCGTCCACTGCGCGATTCGACATTGCGCGCTTCGGATCAGAAGTGTTCCGTCCGAGCCCGCGGCAGAGCGACTTGATGATCGTCGCCGGCACCGTCACGCTGAAAATGGCGCCGGTGGTGAAGCGCATCTACGATCAGATGCCCGACCCGAAGTGGGTGATCTCGATGGGCGCGTGCTCTTCGGTCGGCGGCCCCTTCAATACCTACGCCGTGCTGCAAGGCGTCGACAAGATCGTCCCCGTCGATGTCTACGTCACCGGATGCCCGCCGCGCCCGGAGAATCTTTTCTACGCGCTGCTCAAACTGCAGGACAAAATCGACACCATGACCCTGGCGCGTAAGCCCACCGAGGTCCGTCTCGATCCCAATATGATGGAGAACTTCAAGCGCCAGGTGATGATCGCGCAAACGCTGCAGCCGAAGTAGCCGTCAGCTCTCGGGCCGTAGTTTTCGAGATGGAACATGTGGGGACAGCCGCCTTCGGCTGTCCGGCCGAGCAAGGCTCGGCAGACTCACCCCGAAGAAGAACTCATGGCAGACATCGTCAAACTCACCACCCAATCAGACCTTCCCACTACAAACGAAGCCAAAGAGTTTTCCTGCGGCAACAAAGAGATATGCATTGCCAATGTGAACGGCTCGTACTCCGCCATGGACAACGTCTGCCTGCATCAGGGCGGACCGCTCGGCCAAGGCGTGATCGAGAACGGCAAGGTCGTCTGCCCGTGGCACGGATGGGAGTGGGATCCGCAGACCGGCGAAGCCGCGCATAACGCGAAAGCAAAGGTCGCAGTCTATCCCTTGAAGATTGAGAACGGCGACGTGCTGATCGAGATCTAGCCGCCACCACTCAGCCCAGATAGTGCAGAAATTTCCCCGTCGGATTATCGAATCCCGGAAAAACCCTAGCCAGATCCTTGTTGCCCATGTGGCGTACGACCGCCTCTCCGATGACCTGGCGGAAATCCGTGGTCAGCGCGAGATCGCGGCCTTCGTAGAGTTGCGATTGATCGAGGCCCGGCCAATGACCGTAAACCTTCCCACCCTTAACCGGTCCTCCGAGAACAAACATCACATTCGCGTGGCCGTGGTCGGTGCCTCGGTTGCCGTTCTCGTGCGCGGTGCGGCCGAATTCAGACATAGTGACCACGACGGTATCTTCGCCAAGATCGCCTAAATCGGTCCAGAAGGCCGTCAGCGATTGCGAGAAGTCGCCGAGCACGTTGGCAAGTTGGCCTTCGGTCGACCCTTCGTTGACGTGATGATCCCATCCGCCGATGTCGGCGAAAGCGACCTGGACGCCTAAATTGGCTTTGATCAACTGTGCCAGCTGGCGCAGGCCATCGCCGAACCGGCCCTTGGGATAATTCGCGCCCGCAGCCGGCGTGTATTTCCCCGGATCGGCCGCCTTCAACATTTTCACCGCGTCAAAAGTCTCTTCTCCGGTTCCGTGCAGCACGCTGTCGGATGAATGGTCGTACATCGCTTCGAAGGCTGTAGCCGCGGGCGAAGGCTTTGTACTTCTACCTCCCACGGAGAAATCATTGATATTGTTCATCGCAACCGCAGCTTCAGCGCCGCTCAGAATGCGCGGGAGCGACGGCCCGAGCGCGATCGCCCGGAACGGAGAATTTTGCGGCGTGCGCGGTAAGTTATGGAGCGATCGGTTGAGCCAGCCATCTTCGGTGACTTTCACACCGGGAGTGCCGGTTTCCATGAAATCCTGCGCATCGAAATGGGAGCGGGTCGAGTCGGGTGATCCGGCGGCGTGCACAATCGCCAAATGCCGCTGCTGCCAGAGCGGCTGAAACGACGCGAGCGCGGGATGCAATCCGAAAAATCCATCGAGATCGATCACGGACTTCCGAGGAATGTTAATGCTCGGCCGCATCGCGTAATACTGCGGCTCGGCGTGAGGCACAACGATATTCAATCCATCAGCGGCGCCGCGCTGGAAAATGACGACGAGCCTTTTGGTGCGGCCTCCGTTCTCAGCCGCGCCAAACGCAGCCCGGGTAAGAAAGCTTGGCACGGCAGCCGTCCCAACGACGGCGAGCGCGCTGTCGCGAAGAAATACGCGGCGTGTGATCGACATATGGACCCCAGTTCTCAGTTGTCAGTGCTCGGCTAGCTGAGGCGACTGACTGCTGATGGCTATCTTCTCTGAAACTCCGGCGAGCCCAGCAGCAGGCCGGCAATCATGTTGGCGTCGGGCGGCTTCTGCTGTGGAACCTTGTTACCTTGCCCCGGCGATCCGTTCTTTGGCGGCGAAGATACCTGGGCCACGATCGAATCGTGCGTCTGCTTCGATACGTCGGCGGCGAGCAGCGTCGCTTCCATCGCGGATAGCGTGGCATTGGCGTCCGGTGGCAGCGGCGTTCCCTCCAATTGCACCGCATCGACTTTCACTCCGCGCACTTTGCCGGCGGTCAGAGCCAAAGCAAAGTTCATGCGGTTCAGCAGGGCCGACGAACTCACCCACGTATCCGCCTTCATGGAATACCCGGTAGGCGGCTGTGCTCCATAGAGCGGCATACCCATGTTGTTCAACTGGCGCGCGAGAGGCATGGCGTCCTGCACATCGGCACCGGTCGCGCGTACGGCTGATGCGACGAACTCGAGCGGCGTTTTTACCTTCGCACGATACGAGGTTTCATCCCAGAACTCGGGTGAATGGAACAGCGTCTCCAGAACTTCGCGGATGTCACCTTTCTTCTTCTCGAAAGTTTTCGCCATGCGATCGACCAAGGCGGGCGGGGGATCGTCCGACACGAAACGCTCCGCCAACTTCAACGAAATGAAATGTGCAGTCTGCGGACTGGTTGCCAGCAGATGCAACACTTCCTTGCCTTCGTCTTCCCCTTTGGGCTTGATGCGATGTCCAAGAACAAACTTCGGCCCAGGCTCGTGTGTGCGGGGCTCGTAGCGGAATCCCAAACCTTCGAACGGCTTCTCGATCGTCCAGCCGGTAAAAACTTTGGCGACTTCGGTGACGTCGCGCTGCGAGTATCCCCCATTCACGCTCAGGGTGTGCAATTCCAGCAATTCACGGCCATAGTTTTCGTTCAACCCACTATTCTGCTTGCGCCGCGCGTTCGGATTCGGCGGGAAGCGCCGGGGACGCCCATAAGGCCCATATCCCACCGGCCTTGCCGGGATTCCTTGAGCTTGCATCGAGTTCGGCCCCACGCTTAACCAGTTGTCGAGATAGAAGAGCATCGCTGGACTCTTGGCCGTCGCGACCAGCAAGTCTTCAAATTTACCCAGCGCGTGCGGCCGGATCGTTTCCTGTTCGTAGTTGGTGAGCAACAATCGCTCGGGACCTTTACCGACGAAAACATTGAAGTGATTGAACCAGAAGTCGGTCATCACCTCCTCGAGCTGGCGGTCGCTGTAGATCGCGCGGATCAGCTTCGCCTGCGCCAGTTCTTCGGCAACAACTGCTTGCGGATTGTTCATCGCAAGCAGAGTTTCCTTCTGCTTCGGATTCATGTCGGCGAGAAACTCCTGGCCCTTTCCGCCGCGCAAAGTATCGGCGAAGGCGATCTGTTCCTCGGGAGTCATCGCCATCACTTTCTTGTAGCGCTCGTCTGGAGGCAGATCGACGAGCGATTGAACTTTCAAATCGGCGTAGAGCCGGTCTTCCCGCGCTCGAGCTTCTGCTTCTTCCTCCGGAGTCGGCTTGGCTTTTGCTGGGGGATCCATCGCCATGTCATTCGCCGAAACAGCCGCTGCATCGCCGGTGGAAGCGGCGTTCATCGAATTGTTATCTGCTGTGGCTGGAGCAGCATCAGGACTTGCGGCCGCAGCGGCGGCAAGTTCTTCTGCGGTCTTTGCGCCTTCCGATGCTCCCGGCCCCGAGGAAGCGGGTGTGGGTGACGCGGCGGAGATCGTGGTCTCTTTCTGTTTCTGCTGTTTCTCGTCTTGCTTTTCCTGCAGCCGCGCCATTTGCACTTGATAGATGGCTCGCCGCGCCGGATCGGAAGGCAGCGACTTTTTCCCGTCCATCACCTGCTTCACCATCTGATTGTCGGGAAATTGCTCGGCGATCTCTTTTCCGCTCATGTGCAGCGTGCGCAGGGGCGCAAGGCGCGCTTCCAACGCGCCATCTGGAATCTTGTCGGGATGCAGTTGCAGATCGATCCAGCGATCGACGCCCATCGCCATCACTTGCTGCACGTCGCCGGGCCTGGGTCCGAATGCCAGCCGATTAAGCGCATGTACCGCGCGCTTCTGCTCGTTCGCGCCAGTGTCGGCGGGCTGGTCCTTCTTCTTCGCGACTAATTGCGGAACGGAGCAGGCGAGGCCCAGACAAAGTAAACAGGCCATGAACTGGGCGAATCTGGATCTCATGGAGACTCCCGGATGGAAAGACTCTCCTGATTATGAACCCTTGGGGGCGGAAAAGTTGCTATTTGCGGTGGTTCCTATGATCCCGGAAGTGATTGTGCCAATGGGAGTTGCATAAGGCCTGGAATAGGCCCTCGGGTTTACGTGAGGTAGGTCTTTCCGCGCGACACTCGGTGCTGCAAAGTGGCAGCCAGATGATCGATGTCTGAGGCCGCAATATTGACCGACATGGTGTCGAGCAAGGGAGTCCTGCTGCTGCCCACCGCGTCGCGGCGCACTTGAATCAGCAACGCCTGCACGACGTTGGGATCGAACTTATCGGGAGCCATGCGCACCAGATCGCTCAGCGCGCTTCCGACCGAAAGCGGCGCGCGGTACGGGCGCGCGCTGGTCATGGCGTCGAACGAATCGGCGAGGCCCACGATGCGCACAGCCATTGGAACATCTTCCTGCAGCAGTCGATCCGGATAGCCTGAGCCGTCGCTACGTTCGTGATGCCAGCGCACCGCCTCGGGAATTTTAGGCCAAGGAAATTGCACGGTGCTGACGATCTGGTGGCCGACAGTCGTATGGTCCGCCATCTCGCGAAATTCTTCGGGATCGAGCGCTCCCGGCTTGCCAAATAGCCGGCGATCGACTGCGACTTTTCCGATGTCGTGCAGATAACCTGCGCTGCGCAGCGCCGCGACCTCGCTGGGTTCCATGCCCATCGCGTCGCCGATCGCAGCCGCATAGCGTCCGACGCGCAACGAGTGTCCGTGAATGTTCACATGCTTTACGTCGATAGCAGTGGCGAAGGCTTCGAGAGCATTGTCATAGAAACCGTGCAGCGAGGCCATCAGCCGCAGGTTTTCAGAAACGCGCTGCGCGATCGTCTGCGTCAAAGCATGATTCTGAACAGCGAGAGCGACGTAACTGCAGAGTAGATCGAGCGCATCGAGCTCGCTGTCTTCATAGAGGGAATCGCCGGGTCGCCGTCCAAGTCCGACAACTCCGGCCAGGCGACCTCCAGCTTTAAGCGGAGCCAGGCATTTGAATAATTCGGGCGCGACATTGCCGTTCGAACTCAGGAACACCGAATAGGTTGAGGAGTTCAGAACAATCGGCCCGCGCGCCGCCGATAACGCGTGCACGTGCTTGGGAAGGAGAGGAATGAAGGCGGGATCCGGCATCAACGCGAATCCCAGCGCCGTCGCGGAGCTCAGCATGGCGGGTTTGTCGTTGAACAGAAAGAGCGCACCTTCGCGCGCGCCTGCCGCTTCCATAATGGCAGACAGCATCAGGCGTGAAGTTTCCGAGAACTCGCGCTCAGCCGTTAGCGCGGGCCCGAGCTCGGAAAGCGCCTCGACTGTGTGTAACAGCCGCCTTAAATTGTTTGTCTGAATCGCCACTGACGAAGTGGGAGCCAGATCGCAGAGCAGAATGAGCGTACCATGCGCGAAATGCTCAGAGCTATGCCACGTTGTTGGTTAGTTTGATGCGGTAGTGACAAAGATGAAACGACATTAACAGCGCTGATTCCGGGTCACATTGCAAGAAGTTCTTTCACTCCGACGGGCTCCCTAGAAGTGCTCGCGCAACTCGGCGAACCCGCCCACGATAAGGAGCTTCTGCCCGGCCGGCGCGGCATTTAGTTCTTCATGTTCCAGAATCCAGGTATCGCCGTGAGGGACGAAAACAGCGTGCAGACCTGCCGCCATTGCGGGATTGATGTCGGACTTCGGACTGTTGCCGATCATCCAGGTGCAACCGCGATCGCAATTGTATTTCTCGACCATGTGCGAATAGGTTGACGCGCTCTTCTCGGCGACGATCTCAGTCGCAGCGAAATACTTCCTGATCCCGGATCGCTCGATCTTCCCGCTTTGTTCAGCGATCGCACCCTTCGTTAACAAAATCAAACGATGGCGCTCCGTGAGGTACCGCAGCGTTTCTGGTATTTCGGGAAGAAATTCGATGGCGTGATTCTCGATGCTGTGGGCAAAGCTCATGACCTGGGCGTGCAGTTCCGGCGTCACCGGCCCGGGACTCAACCGTTCAAACGTCGCCGCCAGCGCATGTGCGAAGCTGTGCAGGCCATATCCGTGAGTCACGATGCATTCGCGTTCAACATCATTCAGTACTTCGCGCACCTGTTCGGCAGAGAATTCGTGGTGATTGAGAAACGGAATAAAACGCGCAATAGCCCGCTCAAAGTAGATGTTGTTCTCCCAGAGCGTATCGTCGGCGTCGATGAGGAGGGTTTGGGACACGGCGCGTGCGGGATTCGAGGTTGGCAATGTCTTTCCTTGCGCATTGAGCTGCGAGCGGAGAGCTGGGAGCAAACAAGGTCACACGGCTCGCGGTGAACCACAAGGAATTACGTCAGGAATTGTGCCCGTGGAACGCCCGCCGCTTACGTTTACACCCAATCCACTTTCGCTTCCGGACCGATGATCCCCGCCTTGTGCCCCATATCCAGCAGGCGGTGCACCGCTTCCCGTCCGTCAGCTCCATAGTCGAGCGTGCGCTCATTCACGTACATGCCGACAAACTTGTCGGCGGATGCCGTATCCAGATCCCGCGCAAACTGCATGGCATAGGCCAGCGCTTCTTCGCGGTGATCGAGTCCGTACTGGATGCTCTCGCGCAGGGCCGCTGTAACCGATCGACATCAACGGCCCACCCAACTCGCGCCGGATCGCGTTTCCTCCCAGCGGCAGCGGCAGCCCCGTCACCTTCTGCCACCATTTTCCCAGATCGACGATGCGGTGCAATCCTGACTTGTCATAAGTCAGCTGCCCTTCGTGAATGATGAGCCCGGCCTCGTACTTCCCTTCGAGCACTTGCGGGATGATCTGATCGAACGGGACAACTTCGGTCTCGATGCCCGGAG
The DNA here is from genome assembly GCA_963700225.1 of uncultured Acidobacteriota bacterium. Taxonomy (GTDB): domain Bacteria; phylum Acidobacteriota; class Terriglobia; order Terriglobales; family Acidobacteriaceae; genus Sulfotelmatobacter. The sequence goes on along the minus strand of CAVOWU010000001.1, from coordinate 277,743 downwards.
CGAAAAGGTTCAGGGCGAGGTATGCGGTCGTCAAAGTTCCCGGGACCGCGATCTTCTTAGTCTTGATTTCGCTGGCCGTGAATGGGCGCGGCGAAACGACCATCGGGCCGTAACCTTCACCAACACTGCCTCCACAGGCCATCAATGCGTATTTGTCTTGTACATAGGGATACGCGTGAAACGAGATCGCAGTCACATCGTAGACGCCCTCGCGCGCCTTTTGGTTGAGGGTCTCGATGTCGCAAAGCGTGTGCGTGAAACGCAGCCCCGGGGTCCGGACCTTGTGCGTCGCTAGCCCGTAGAACATGAACGCGTCGTCGGAATCCGGACTGTGCGCGACTTTGATTTCGCGAAGATCGCCAAAACCCGTGGCGGATGGCGCTTGATTGGTGTCGGATACTACCGTCATCTGAAACTCCAGGAAAATTCGCGCTTCTAGTTTGTTTCACGGCGCCAGCGTGTTGCAATGGCGGCAGCCAACATCACCTTGATCACTTCCGCAGCAATAAACCAGTACAGACCAAAATAGGCTGCCTTGGCCAGCGAATGCGTGAAGAAGTAAAGCCAAGTCAGGCCTCCCGCGAACAGGAGGATCTCGGCCATCAACCCCGCCAAAGCGGCACGGGCGAACGTCTTCGTTCCGCGATCAAAAAGGTAGCCGGCGAGAAATGCGACAAACGGATATGCGATCAAGAATCCGCCCGTGGGGCCGAGCAACTGAGCGATTCCGCCAAGTCCGGTCGGATTGAAAACCGGCAGACCGACCGCGCCCTCGGCCAGATAAAGCGCGAGTGCGGCAAATCCACGGCGTTTTCCGAGAAGCAAGCCAACCAGCAGGACGCCGAGATTTTGCACCGTTAGCGGAACCGGCGTCAGTGGCAATAAAGGAATCGTAATGCGAGCGCAAAGCGCCACAAACAGGCTCGCTCCAACGACGAGCGCCACCTGCTTCGAAGCTTCGAGCATCCGCTCTTGCGGAGTGGCCAGGGTTTGAACTGCCAGCTTTGCCATGAACAAATCTCCCAATCTCACGAAGTTCAGCGGTCGATCTGATCTGCGCGGGGTTCACCTTCCGCGCCGCCGACCACACCGTCGTGCGAGGCATGCGCCTTCTGCAGGTTTCGCCGCAAATGCATATACAAGGCGAGCACCACGCACACTACCACCAGCGTGCTGACGCCCAGGATCAGAAACCACCAGATCATTCGCACAGCGAATTAGGATAACAGAAGCAGCCAGACATGAGCCGAGAGCTTAGATCAGCGAGCCAAGATAAATTCGTCATCCATAGTCCGAAGCTCGCACTACGGATTACTTCTTGCTCTCCGCCAATCTCTGCTGCATGGTCTCAACTCGCTTGATCATGAACTCGAGCCGGTTCCTGCCCCATTTAGTGTGGGTGGCTGCTTTTTCTATGGTCAACCAGGCGTTGGGATCGTTGAGCTTTTGGCGCAGTTCTTTGATGAAGGGATGGATCTTTGCGTAGATGAGAAACATTTCGCCACTGAAACCGGGCTGCAAGAACAGATCTTCGTTCAGCACACCTTGCAGAACGAATGACGCCGCCATACCCCAGTAACCGGCGACCTGACGGAACCAGGCATTTTCCTGAGTTCCCATCGCCCACGCAACCTTGAGTACATCGTCGGCGCTTTGCGGAAAGAACTCGCCGGCCCACCAACTCCGAGCTTTGCGCATTTCCGCTTCGCGGCGCAGATCGTAGAGTTGCAGGATCAGTTGGGCATCAGCAGTCGTCGGCTTCTTGGCCATTCGGTTCCTCCGTGGGATTCGAGACGTCTTCGGGCGGTTGGACGACCCGAAGACTCCGGAAGATTCAAAACATCAGGAACTCGCCGTCTGCGCGCTCGTGGCCGCGGGCTCAGGGGGCGGCGGAGCAGCCCGCTCGTAGTCGCATTCCTTGTTGGGGCAGGCGATCACCGGACCAGCTTTCAGGTTTTTCTCCACTAAATATTCGCTGCCGCAACTTGGACACTTCTCCGGAATCGGCTTGTGCGCCGAAGTGAACTTGCAATTCGGATAATTTCCGCAGCCATAGAACGTGTTGCCCTTGCGCGCGCGCTTCTCGACCAGGTCCCCGTCCTTGCACTCCGGGCACTTCACGCCAATGTAATTCTGCTTGACGTACTTGCACTCGGGATATCCGCTGCACGTCGTGAACTCGCCGTATCGGCCGTGGCGAATCATCATATTGCGTCCGCATTTCGGGCAAAGCTCGTCGAGCGGAATATCCGGAACTTTCTTGCCTTGATCCAGGCGACGCGTCGTCTTGCAATCCGGATAGCCCGTGCACGCCATGAACTGGCCAAATCGCCCGCGTTTCAGCACCATCACGCGACCGCAGTTTTCGCAATATTCTTCCTGCGTCGTTCCCTGCACATCCGCAGAGTCGAGATCCGGCAAGTTGATTGGATTCTCTTTGGTAAACGTGCAGGTATTTGGATCTTCTTTATCGTATGTGCTGCAAGCGTAGAACGAACCATGCTTGCCCCACTTGATCACCAGCGGCGCGCCACACTTTTCGCACTTCTCGTCCGTGGGCTTCTCCATCCGCTTGATGTTTTCCATGTGCTTCGCGGCATACTTCAGATCCTTCTGGAATTTCTTGTAGAACTCGGCCATGGCATCTTGCCACTTTTCTTTGCCTTCTTCGATTTCGTCGAGTTCTTCTTCCAGACGGGCCGTGTATTGCAGATCGAAAATATCGCGGAAGTTTTCCACCAGCAGATCGGTGACGACCAGCCCAATTTCGGTGGGAACGAACTTCCCGCCGATTTTCTGAACGTACTGCCGCTCCTGAATAGTCGTCAGAATGGCCGCGTACGTGGACGGACGCCCAATGCCGCGCTCCTCGAGTTCCTTTACTAGCGACGCTTCGTTGAAGCGCGGCGGAGGCTCGGTGAAATGCTGTTCGGGCTTCAGTTCCTTCAGTGTAAGTTTCTGTCCGGCTTCGAGTGCGGGCAACTTGTGCTTTAGTTCTTCGTCTTCCTCGTCCTTGCCGTCCTTCGACTCTTCGTAAACTCTCAGGAAGCCGTCGAACTTCAGCACCGATCCGGTGACACGGAACCAGAAAATCTCATTGCCGTTCTTCGCGTCGATATCGACAGTCGTCTGATCGAAGACCGCCGGATTGATCTGCGACGCCACGAAGCGCTGCCAGATCAGTTTGTAAACCTTAAACTCATCTTCCTTTAGATATTGTTTGATCTGATCGGGATACCGCATCGCCGATGTCGGCCGGATCGCTTCATGCGCTCCCTGCGAATCCTTCTTCTCTTTAAACGTATTCGGCGTCTCCGGCAGATACGTCGGACCATATTCCTTGCCCACGTACTCGCGCACTTCCTGAATCGCCTCGGGCGCAACCCGCGTCGAGTCGGTACGCATATAAGTAATGAGGCCGACTGATCCCTCTTCGCCGAGTTCCACACCTTCATACAGGCGTTGCGCGATCATCATGGTGCGCTTCACGCTGAAGCGCAATTTGCGCGATGAATCCTGCTGCAGTTTGCTGGTGGTGAACGGAGGCGCGGCATTGCGACGGCGCTCTTTCTTGTCGACCGAACGAACGACCCAATCCGCTTTCTCCAGCGCGGCGCGGATCTTTTCGGCATCTTCACCGTTCGTGACTTCAATCTTCTCCTCGCCCTTACCGAGGAATCGTGCATCAAAAGCCGGCGGCTTGCTCGCAGCCAGATTTGCATCGATGGTCCAGTATTCTTTCTTCTCGAACGCCTTGATTTCGCGTTCGCGCTCGACGATCAGCCGCAGGGCTACTGTCTGCACTCGTCCAGCGGAAAGACCGCGGCGGACCTTATCCCATAACAGCGGCGATACCTGATATCCCACCAACCGGTCGAGCACTCGCCGGGCCTGCTGCGCATCGACCAGATTCTGATCAATCGCTCGCGGATGCTCGAACGCGGCCTGCACCGCGCGCTTCGTGATTTCGTTGAACGTTACGCGCTGGATCCGGGGAGGAGCCTCGACTTCGCCCTTCTTCAGTTTCTTGGCTTTCTTTTTCTTGCCGCCGTTATCATCGAGCTCAAAGGCAAGGTGCGCGGCAATCGCTTCGCCTTCGCGGTCTGGGTCAGGCGCCAGATAGATGGCGTCGGCCGACGCGGCGAGCTTCTTCAGCTTGGCGACAACTTTCTCTTTGCCGGGAATAACGACGTAGTCGGTCTCGAAATCGTTCGATGTATCGACACCCAATGTGCTCTTGGGCAGATCCTTCACATGCCCGAGCGAGGCTTCGACAGAGAAGCCCTTACCCAGATATTTCTGGATGGTTTTCGCCTTGGCCGGCGATTCGACAATGACTAAGCCTTTAGACAATGTGTCCTCAATTTCTGCAGAGTTCGTTTTTGAAGCTAGCACGAATGGGCGGAGAGCAACAAGTTACCGGGCGGAAGCTGTAAGCTTTCGGCCACAAGCTCTGAGCTTCTGCATCAGCGAAGCCAGCATGCGTTTCACCTCGACGACCGCCTCCGAGATTCGCTGATAATCCGAGGGTTTTATTAACTCTAGATCATGCCCGAGAACCGATTGATACTCCAATTCGCTGGCAGAGCCCACCGCGATTGTCACACCGGATATTTCATCCCGAGGAAAGGCCTTGCTGGCTTTGTAGACATCGAAAGTTAGTGCATGCGCCTTTTCCCAAACTTTAGGATTTCTGAAATCCTGCGCAATTACTACCTCCCTATACCGCGGGCCGGCTGAAAGCTGACGGCTGACAGCCGACTGCTCATAGCTCGTAGGTCAGAAGCTCCTCACAAAATTCTTCCCCGGCATCTGCCGGATCTTGTTCGCCAGTTCCAGTTCGAACAAGGCGGCGAAGATTTCCGAAGAAGACAGGTCGGCTTCCAGCTTCTCGACAATTTCGTCGATGTGCGTAGCTTCGTCAGCTTTCAGGAGGCTCAGGATTCGTTTTTCGTGAGGAGGGAGCCCTTCGTCCGGAAATAGAGATGCCGGCGAGGAGCTATGGGATTCAGGCAGGGAGGCGGGCGTCAACGCAAGTCGTACTTCTGCCGGGAGATCTTCCCAAACATCTTCCCAGGTCGCAACCAGCTTCGCACCTTGCTTGATGAGGGTATTGGGACCCCAGGAATTCTTGTTGGTAACGTTGCCAGGTACGGCAAACACGTCGCGATTTTGCTCGAGCGCAAGCCGGGCAGTGATGCGCGTTCCGGAATATTCCGCAGCTTCGACGACGAGCACTCCGATCGACATTCCACTGAGAATGCGATTTCGAATGGGAAAATTCTGTGGAGCAGCGAAACTTCCCATCGAAAATTCCGAGACCAGCGCACCACCGAATGCCAGAATCTGCTCGGACAATCGTGAATTTTCCTTGGGATAAATCACATCGACACCCGTGCCAAAGACAGCGATGGTCTTGCCTTTCGCTGCAATCGCGCCGCGATGGCTGGCAGTATCCACGCCGCGCGCCATCCCACTAATAATGACCAATCCTTGCCCGGCGAGATCGCAGCCCAATCGCTCTGCCATGCCGGAACCATAGGGCGTCGGATGCCGCGTTCCCACCATTGCTATTCCAGGTTTCGCAAGTACCGAAGGTTCGCCACGCACATAAAGGATGAGCGGAGGATCGTAGATTTCTTTCAGCCGCGGCGGATACAAAGGATCGTCCATCGAGAGCACGGTCACGTCCGCGTCTGCGGCTCGGCTCAGTTCTTCGCGCGCGAGTTCTGCCGACTTTCCGGTTGCAATCGACTGCGCCGAAACAGCTTGAATGCCAGTGCTCTCCAACTCCGTCAACGAGGCGTGGAAGACGGCCTCTGCTGATCCGAAATGCTCAACTAACTTTCGGGACCGGGTCGGCCCCAGGCCGGGAGTGAGGGATAGCGCGACCCACTCCAAAACATGGGCGGCGCAGGGCGCAACAACAGCGTTGCTCAAAATGGACTCCGAGCGGACTCTAATGACCCCTGAAGAATCGTGTCAAGGTCACATGTCACAACCGGTTTGTTAATATTGTGGAAATAATGAGACGGCTCCGCATTTCCGCCATTTCCTACCTGAATACCGCTCCTCTAATGTGGGATTTCGATCGCGGTCCGGCGGGCCAGCAGTTCGACATTGAGTACACGCTCCCTTCCTCGTGTGCTCGATCTCTGGCCGCCGGCACGGCCGATATTGGCATTATTCCCGCCGCAGCCTACACCCAAATCGACGGTCTGCAAATATTGCCCGATGTCGCCATTGCATCGCGCCAGGCCGTGCGCTCGATCTTGCTGGTCAGTAGACGTCCGATCGACGAAGTCCGCAGCGTTGCCCTCGACACATCTTCCATGACATCAGTGGCGCTGACGAAAGTGATCTTCGAAAAATGGCTCGGCGACCGCAGAACCTTCACCGCCATGGAGCCGAATCTCGATCAGATGCTGAGATCATGCGATGCGGGCCTGCTGATTGGTGATCCCGCTCTGCAAGTCGATCGCTCGCGTTATCAAACGTTGGACTTGGCGGAGGAATGGATTCGCCATACCGGCAAGCCGTTTGTCTTCGCGTTCTGGGCGGTTCGCTCCGATGCACTGCCGGAGTCTGATCCGGCGTTGGATTTAGCGGCTGTGTTCCGCAATTCCCGTGACCACGGGCTGGAAGCTGCGAGTCTCGACCGAATCGCTCAAGAATGGGCGCCGCGGCTGAACATGTCGAAAGGCGATGTGCGGTTTTACCTGACCAAGAATATTCACTACGAACTGGATTCGAGCTGCCTTGAAGGATTGAAGATGTTCTATCGATACGCAGCAGAGATCGGCGCCTTGCCGAAGATACCTGAGATGCGGTTCGTCTCACAAAGCGAGCCAGCGGCACGGTAAGAACATAGGATTCCTACGGGTTGAGGTTCATTCTCCGCATGGTTTCGATGTAGCGCGGTTCGGAGCGCAATGGATCAAACTCGGGACCTCGAAGAAAGTCCCCGACCAGGTCTCCATTCTCATATCCCGACTCCATCGCACGGAGAGCGAGTTCACGGTTTGTGGTCGCGCAGGCCAGAGCAGACGCCGGCATCCTGTCGGCCCCGTTGATTGCCTGATTCAAAGTGCAGAACCCCTTCGCATCGAGAGAGACCGGATCGTGCCCGACGAGCTCGCTCAATTTCTTCATCTCGGCGACAGCCTCTGGATAGCGTCCCATGGCGGCCAACAAGTGTGCGAACTTAAAATGCCCCGGTTCAAAGTTCGGATCCCGGGCTGTCACTTTTTGGAATTGGGCTAGAGATTCTTCATAGCGATGCGCCACCATCAGGGTCCAACCGTAGTTTGTGTTGATGATCGGGGAGAGGGGATCGAGCGAGAGTGCAGTGCGAAGTTCTGCCAGAGCCTCGTCCGTTCGCTTCAGCGGCAAGAGCAGCGTGAAAGCGTAGAAGTAATGCGCGCTGGCACTATTGGGATTGATCTCGATAGCTCGCTGGAATTCCGGTTCGGCCTCACTCCACCGCCATGCATCCGCCAGCGAGGCGCCACGCGAATTGTGGGCTTCGGACAGCGAAGGGTCCAGTTGCACGGCTTTGCTTGAGGCCTCATCAGAAAGAGCCAGCGCCTGCTTCGAGCCGATGCCGATGTCATAGCTGGGGGCGACGTTATACGTGTCGGACAGCCCCGCATACGCCAAAGCGTAGTTGGGATCAGCTGCGATCGCCTGTTGGAATAATTCGATGCTCTTCTTCAATCCCTGCTGCGTGCGGCCGGCCCACTGCTGGCGGCCTTCGAGATAAAGGCGGTAGGCTTCCGGATTGTTGGTCCCGGCCCTGCCCAGCTTCTGCTCCTCCTCGCCGCTCATCTTGACGTGCAGGCTCTTCGACACGTCGCGCGTGATCTCGCTCTGTACCTGCATGATGTCCGCTTGCCTGCGCTCGTATTGCGCGCCCCAGATTTCGCTGCCGTCGGCGGAATTAACGAGTTCTGCGTGAATTCCGACTTCATCCCCACGCTGCGTGATGCGTCCGGTCAACACGGCGCCAACCTGCAACGTTTGCCCAACCTTCTGCGGATCGTCCTGGCTGGCCTTGAACCGGAATACTGTGCTTCGTGCCATGACCTTCATGCCCGGAAGCTGGGAAAGTGAGCGGATCAGGCTTTCTGTCAACCCGTCGCTCAGATATTCACTGTTGGGATCCCCAGTGGCATTGATGAAAGGCAGAACCGCGATCGAGGAGACTTTCGTCGTCTCTGCCTTCGGACGTATCCAGTAGGCAACGGCAGCAATCACGACTAGCAGGGCGGCCAGGCCCACCCAAAGAGGCCAGCGCGAGCCCCGTGCGGCAGCCACTTTGGCCGTGGACATCTTCTCCTGTCCTTCCACGAATTCCGCAGGGGAAGACCGGCCAGAGTCCAGATCGCGCTTCAATCGCGACAAATCCGCCCGCAGGTCAGCGGCGTTTTGGTAGCGCAGGTTGCGGTCTTTTTCGAGAGCCTTGTTGATGATGCGATCCAACTCCATAGGCAGATCCGGGTTCAGCCGCAAAGCCGGTGCGGGCTGGGCATCCAGGATCGCTTTGAAGATGACGGCAGAACTTTCTCCCCGAAACGGCAGGACTCCGGTCGCCATCTCATACAGCACCACCCCGAAAGAAAACAAATCACTGCGAGCATCGAGTTCCTTGGCCCGTGCTTGTTCCGGAGACATGTAGGCGACCGTACCCAATGTCGAGCCAGGACTGGTCAACTGCGGGCCTTCGAACGTGCGCGTCTGCGTGTTTCCGGAGGTCGAGGTAGAGTTTCCGGCTTCTACCTTCGCCAGCCCGAAATCAAGAACCTTGGCGTGTCCGCGCGCCGTCACGAAAATGTTGGCGGGCTTGATGTCGCGATGAACGATACCTTTGGAGTGCGCTGCCTCGAGCGCATCGGCGATCTCAACCGCCAGTGTGAGCAGCACTTCCTTGTCGAGGGGTTCTGCGTTGATACGATGCTTGAGCGTTGTGCCATCCAGGAACTCCATGGCAATAAACATCCGCTCGCCGCTCTTGCCGATTTCGTAGATGGTGCAGATATTAGGATGGTTCAGCGAAGACGCGGCACGCGCCTCACGCCGGAAGCGCTCGAGCGACTGAGGATCTTTGGCCAGGTCATCCGGCAGAAATTTCAGAGCGACAAAGCGGCCAAGCTCCGTGTCCTCCGCCCTTGTAAACGACTCCCATTCCGCCTCCGCCCAACTGCTCGAGAATGCGGTAATGGGATACGGTTTCGCCGATCATGCGTAGAGGAATGTTAGGGGCTGGGCCGAGCAGCGTCAACTAACTCCGCGCGTTCCGTCGATTCCTGGCATGCCGATCGGCCAACAATGTCGCCTCTGAGGTAAGCTGGGGCAAGCGGCAGCTTGTAACGACCGATCCATGAGCCTGTTCCAACCAATCCCGAATGCCCGTGGCGCGGCCGATTCGACGCGTCCCTTGGCTGACCGCATGCGCCCGCGCACGCTTGACGAGTACGCCGGCCAGGAACATCTCATTGGTCCCGGCAAGCCGTTGCGCGTGCAGATCGAGCGCGACGATTCCGGCTCGCTTATCTTCTGGGGACCGCCGGGCACAGGCAAGACAACTCTCGCCAAGATCATCGCGAACATGACCAAGGCGGAGTTCATCGAATTCTCCGCCGTGCTTGCCGGAATCAAAGAAATCAAGCAAGTAATGGCCGACGCCGAACGGGCCAAGCAATATGGCACGCGCACGATTGTCTTCATCGACGAGATTCATCGTTTCAACAAAGCACAGCAGGACGCATTCCTGCCCCACGTGGAAAAAGGAAACATCCGGTTGATCGGCGCGACGACGGAGAATCCGTCGTTTGAGATCAATTCGGCGCTGCTCTCGCGCTGCCGCGTCTATGTATTACAGCCGCTGGGGGAAGAACAGATCGTGCTTTTGTTACGGCGCGCTTTGAACGACCGCGAACGCGGACTCGGACCAATGAACGTCACTACGTCCGACGACGTGCTCAAGACGATTGCCAGCTACACCAGTGGCGACGCGCGCAGCGCATACAACGTGCTGGAAGTCGCAGCCGGCCTGGCTCAGAAAAACCAGCAAGGCACCCTGGAAATTACAGACGCCGTCGTCCGCGACGCGCTGCAGAAACGCATTCTGCTCTACGACAAGACCGGCGAAGAGCATTACAACCTGATTTCGGCTTTGCACAAGTCAGTCCGCAACAGCGATCCTGACGCGGCGCTCTACTGGCTGGGACGCATGCTCGAAGCTGGAGAAGATCCGCTCTATGTCGCCCGCCGCGTGGTCCGCATGGCGGTCGAAGACATTGGCCTCGCCGATCCCAATGCCCTGTCGTTATGCATGGCGGCCCGCGATGCGGTCGACTTCATCGGCATGCCCGAAGGCAATCTGGCGCTGGCACAGGCCGTCGTCTATCTTTCCGTCGCGCCAAAATCCAACGCGTTGTACACGGCCTACGGAGACGTGCAGCAGGACGTCGAGCGAACAGCGGCCGAAGCGGTTCCCTTGCATTTGCGTAATGCTCCAACCAAGCTCATGAAAGGGCTGGGCTACGGTTCCGGATATCAGTACGCCCACGATCTCGAATCCAAAGTCGCGGATATGCAGTGCCTCCCTGACAATCTGCGCGATCGCGTCTATTACCATCCCACGAATGAAGGCATCGAAAAGCGCATTCGCGACCGTATGGATGAGATCAAACGCCAGCGCTCCCGCGCTGTTACCGACCCTTCGGAGCCGCGAAAAAAAGAATCATAGCGGCCTCACCCGGCATCTTTTACTCATCTGGAAAAGCTTGCCAGAGGGGTGTATTTTGGCCGCACTTCCAAATCTCGCCGATCTTCAGACTTCTCCGCCAGTTCTTACGCCCGAACTCGTCGAGGACTTGCAGCGCCTGCAAAAAGCCGCACAGAAAATCACCTCGATTCTCGATCTTGATCCGCTCATCGACAGTGTCGTGAGCGAAGTAACCGCCTCGTTTGGGTGCACCGAAGCCAGCATTTACCTGCACGACGAAGAGCGAGGAGAGATGGTGCTCGCAGGTGTCGAAGGTTGCGATGCACATGACAAAGGGTACCGGTTAAAGATCGGCCACGAGGGCATGGTCGGTTATGTAGCTTCGACCGGCCAAACTCGCTACGCCCCCGACGTTCGCAAGGATCAGTACTACATCGCGTGCCATGCGGAGACACGTTCCGAGGTCGCGATTCCCCTGCGTGCCGGCGAGCGCCTGGTTGGAGTCTTCACAGCGTCCCACCCTGACGTCGACGCATTTCCTTACAAGCAACTGAGACTGCTGCAAGCGCTCTGCGAGCACGTCGCCGTGGCAGTGCACAACGCGCGACGGTTACAGACCGAACGCGCGGAGCGGGTTGCGCTCGATCGCGAGGCCGACGAAGCGCGCGCCATTCAGCAAGCATTGCTGCCGAAGAGTTCTCCATATATTCCGGGCTTTGCGATTTCGGGACGCAGCGTTCCCGCCCGTGCCGTCGGCGGAGACTGGTACGATTTCATTCCCTTCCCCGACGGCCGCTGGGGACTCGTTCTCGCCGATGTCTCGGGCAAAGGCACAGCCGCGGCGTTGCTCATGTCTGCGACTCGCGGCATGTTCCGCTCTCTAGCCGAAGCCTGCTGCAGCCCTGGCGAAGTGCTGACGAAGCTCAATCAATTGCTTGTCGATGACTTCCCTGCCGGAAAGTTCGTCACCATGGTATATGCCGTTCTCGACCCCGTGACTCGAACCGTCGTGTTCGCTAATGCCGGCCACCTGCTGCCGCTATTTATTGACGACCAGGGTGAGCATTTCATCGACGTCGAGCGCGGATTGCCGCTGGGTGTCGCGAGTGGAGACTATTCGGAGACCCAGGTTTCCTTATCGCCCGGTTCGCGGCTGGTTTTCTATAGCGACGGCATCACGGAAGCCGAGAACGCAAACCAGGAAGAGTATGGCATCTGCCGCCTCGCCGAACATGCGATCCGGCAGGACGCTTCCGCCGTCAGCATTGTGGATGAAGTGCGCTCTTACGCCAACGGATCGGGCGTGCGCGACGACGCCAGCGTAGTCTTCGTCGGCGTGAACCGCTAATTCCTCTCACCGCCGGATCCAATACACCAGTCCTTCACGCTTGCCCCGGGAGGGTCATCAACTGATCAGCGCGGTGCGCTCCGTCACGTCGCCATAGTGAGCTCGGGGCAACGCAAAAACGATAATCAGAGCAAACAGGGCCAGGATGGCGAGAATGAAAACGCTCCCTTCAGGACCGGTGGCTCCTCCACTGAGGATGGGTTGGCCCACGGGATGGGTGGCATAGAGATGATGCTGCGCCATCATTCCGCTGTCAGCAACGCCATAGAGGAACGACTGGCCCCAGTCCCACGAGGTATGCAATCCGATGGCGAACCAGAGAGATCCGGTGCGCCAGAGACTGAAACAGAAAACCATACCGGCCAAACCAGCGGAGAGGAGCCCGATCGGCGATTCACCTGGATTCTTGCCGTGGCCGAGCCCAAAGAGGACCGAGAGAACGAGAGCCGATGTCCAGAATCCCAGGGCCTTGCTGTGGCGCGTCTTGAAAGCTAACTGATAAAGTCCGGCAAAACCGCGGGTAAGGGTGTATTGGACGTAACCGCGCGTCAGGTACTCCTCCAGCAGACCAACCAGGAAAAAGCCAAATAGCCAGATCGCACCGTATCGAAGAACGTCACTGCCGAAGAGCAGGCGGCTGTCGAAGACAAGATGTCCCGTCTTCACAAGCGTGAAAATCAGCAGCGAGAGACAGATCACTCCCCAGACGAGGCCAGCGAAGAAATGCGCGAGCTTTGCGGCTGTCTCCGAGGCCATAAACCTCGACGGGGCGCCGCTCGATCTTCGACATGATCCAGGTCACGAAAACGGTTACCACGAAAGGGATTCCCTCGGCGAGGAATAAGAAGCGCGGCGGGAATCCTCCAGCTGGCATCGCGCCCTTTGGATCGTGCGGAAGAAATTTCCGAAGTCCGACATTCACACAGAAAATGATCGCGGCGAAGATGGCGATGAAGATCAGCAGGCTCCAGCCCGCGCGCAAGCCGTCTTTGCCGATGAATATCTTCCGCAGAGTCGACGGCGCAGCGGGTGGGACGGGTTCAGAGGGAGGGGTTGTTTCGGTGGGCGGCAAGGCGGCGTCAGGATTCAAAGAGCCTCCACGGGCGAAATCAGTCAATCTCGTTCCTTGAGAGGTACGTAGCTACGGCCGGATTTGTTCCGGAACTCTGGCTTAGCGGAATCGCGAATGGTGCTCTTTGAGAATGCAGCGGTCCATCACCACGAAGATTCCTGCAGCGCGGGCCTTCTCCGCGGCTTTCTCGTGGATTACGCCTTCCTGCATCCAGATAGCAGGGACTTTCAGTTGGATGGACTGATCCACGACCTCTCCTACAAATTCCGGCCGCCGAAAGATGTTGACGATGTCGATCTTCTCCGGCACTTCCAGCAGCGACGCATGTGCCTTCTCGCCGAGACACTTCTCAATGTGAGGATTCACCGGAATAATGCGATAACCGTGCTCCTGCATATAGGCCGACACGCCGTGGCTGGCACGCATGGGATTGCAGGACAGTCCGACGACCGCGATGGTCTTCGATCGCTTCAGCAAGTCAGCGATGGGATCGGTTTGCGGCGTTGAAGCCACGACTCCTCCAGCTTATTTCTTGTTCGCGGCGTCCATCTTCTGCTTGTACATCTTCAGCGCCAGCTTGCGAATCGTTTCCGACACTTCTTTGTTGGCAGAAATATTCTTCAGGTCCTGGGCCAGCAGATTCTTCATCAGGCCGAGGCTGAGATCGATCGGCGTGCGCGGATTCCCTACCAGATTGCGCACCACGATGTAGTTCTTCATAAAGCGCCGCTTCAGCGGAATCTGCCGCAGCACGGCCTCGAGAACGTTTTTCTGGCTGGCAAACTTTTCCACTTCACCATCCGCGAGCTTCGGCGCCTCAAGCACGGCAAGCGCCACGACCTTGGTGCCGTCGCGAATCAGGATGGAGCGCTCTTCCTTGTTTCCCTTCAACGCCAGTTGAATCCGGCCTTTCACATCCAGGGAATTGATCTTCTGCATCGTGTTCTGCCGCTCAGCCACCGGCTTCTTCGGTTGCAATGCCGCTTGGGCCTTGGCAGCTGCCGGCGCTGTACTCGACGCAGGCGCGGCTGCCACCTCTGCGGATTGTGTCACTGGAAAGAAACTCTCCCCCAACAACTCGACCACTCCGCCGATCGACTGAAACGGCTTTTCTCCTTCAGCGGCGATCGCGGCAGCATGTTCTGTCATGTAAGTAGAAACCGCTTCGTCATCTTCGGGGCCAGGCGGCTCATGGCTTGCGGCCGGTTCAGCTTCGTCGACTACGGGCTCTGCTTCCGCCTCGGTCACGGGCGGCGGGCCTTGGGGCTCCGCACTCGCCGGAGCGGCGGTCGCAGACGGTTTTCGCAGCGCCTCGGCTTCCTCTTTTTTCAGATACGGATTGGACTTGAGCGTGTCCAGCACCTTATTCAGCTTGTGCACGCGCTCACTCTTCAGCATCACGTCGATCGTGTCGCGCATCGCCGAGGTGGCGAGCTTGGCGATCTGCTGTTCAGAGACCGAAGGATTTTCCAACAACAGCGGCAGCAGGCTCGGACGCAAATTGTCACCGGAGATCAAGTAGTCCAGCACTTCGACGGGACTCTGCGGATCCGCCGCCACCGCCAGAGACGCTTTTTCGTCCCATCCAGCCAAGGTCATCCGCGCCGTATCCCCGAATACTTTGTTGTGCCGGGCCAGGTAAACGAGGATTTCGATGTTTTCCGCCGCTGACACCTGCAGTGCCCCGCGGGCAGCGAACTGCATCATGTTCGAGGGTAGCTTCGAAGCGCGGATTTGATCGATCATGCGCGCCATAAATTCACTCCCCGGATGAAGAACTTTGATTGGGATGGCCGGAAGCCTGATCTCTTTGAGCCAGCAAGTCGAGTTCTTTCACCGCCAAGTCGAACTCCCGCGTCACCCGATTTGGCTTGCTCCGCAGAAATTCATCTCGCAAGGTCCGATAGTACCAAAGAGTACCCTCGCGTCCGCCGTTGAACCGTGACCACACAGATTCGCCAATCGCGCGGTAATCACTGATGATGGACCGAATATTATTGAGCTTGTCGGAGGCCGAAACCAGGCGCGTATCGTCCGATTCCGTTCTCAGACGCCGGATATATTTCTCTTTCCGCTCCTGCCACGGTGGCTTCGGCTCGGTATCGGCATCGGTACATCCGTCGACCATCTCCGCAACGTGTTTGCCGAACCGCCGCCGGACTTCCTTCAGCATGGGCGTACCACCGCAATCTTCGACTACATCGTGAAGCAGCGCGGCGATGGCAATGTCCTCATCACCTCCAGCTTCCAGCGCCAGCGAGGCTACCCCCATCAAATGGGCGATGTACGGAATCGTCGAAGCTTTGCGAGCCTGCCCGGAATGCTTCTCGGCGGCAAAAAGAAACGCACGTAAGAAACGAGACCCGAGTCGCACCGCATTCTTAGGCTTCCTTCGCGATCCTTCGTGGCCTTTGTGGTTCAAGGTCTTCCGCGATGCCTTCATTGTTTCTCCCCGCGCCGCGCCAGCAAGTAAGCGCGAATAAATGGCTGCAGATCCCCGTCCAGAACGCGATCGACGTCTCCGACCTCCGTCTTCGTTCGATGGTCTTTGATCATCCTGTAAGGCTGCAAAACGTACGAACGAATTTGCGATCCGAATTCAATATCGAGTTTGGAGTCTTCGATTTTCTTCGTGGCCGCGCGCTTCTTCTCCATCTCAAATTCATAGAGTTTCGACCGCAGCATGCTCATCGCTCGCTCTTTGTTCTTGTGCTGCGAGCGTTCATTTTGGCAATTGGCAACCAACCCGGTAGCAATGTGCGTGATGCGTACCGCAGAATCGGTCGTATTAACGTGCTGACCACCCTTGCCGCTGGAACGGTAGGTATCGATCCGAATGTCTTCTGGCTTGATCACGATGTCGATGCTGTCGTCGATTTCCGGAGAGACGAATACACTGGCGAACGAAGTGTGCCGGCGCTTCGCTTGATCGAAAGGAGAAATACGCACCAGGCGATGCACGCCAATCTCCCCCTGTAATAATCCGAAAGCGTACTCGCCGTTCACTGCGAAGGTCGCCGACTTCAGTCCCGCTTCTTCCCCCGGCTGATAGTCATAAAGGACCGTCTCAAAACCCTGCCGCTCGGCCCATCGCAGATACATGCGCAGGAGCATGTCGGCCCAATCCTGCGACTCGGTGCCGCCGGCGCCGGGATGAATGGTAACGATGGCATTGCGCGCATCGTTATCGCCAGATAGCAGCGTTTCAGTTTCGAGCTTGTCGATCAGGTCGCGCAGCGATCCGATTTCCCGCTGCAATTCGCCATCGACATTTTCGCCTTCCTTGGCGAGATCGAAATACGCGGCGATGTCGTCACCACGGCGCGCGAGGTCCGCGTCGGTGGCAAGAATGTGCTCCAACCGCTTCTTCTCTCGCATCACGCGCTGGGAATTTTGCGGATTCGACCACAGATTCGGGTCGGCGGACTGCTTTTCGATTTCGGCTAGTTGCGGACGGAGCTTTTCCGCGTCAAAGATACTCCCGAAGTTCGTGGACCTTCTTGCTCAACTTCTCGTATTCCTGCTCGTACTCTTGAATCATGAGGAAATATCAGCCTTCTTGCTGTTTTTGAGAACGAAAAAATGAGAAGCGCGATAGCAGCGCTACTATCGAAATTATCGCACAGCCATACGCGAACCAGTCACCGTTCCGAGTGTAGAAAGTAGTGACGGAAGTGAGGGTATAGGGCGCGACCAGCGTTGTCCGCTCTTTGCGGGGTATGCGCGCCACAATCCTTCCCCAAGGATCGATCGACGCCGTTACGCCTGTGTCCGTCGTGCTCAGCAGCCAGCGATTATTTTCGATGGCGCGCATGCGCGTCTGGTTGAGATGTTGCGCGTAAGCGCCGCTGTCCCCGTACCAGCCGTCGTTCGAAATGTTCACGAAGACCTGCGCTCCATTCGCGGCGAATTGCCGGACGTCATCCGGAAACACCGATTCGTAACAGATGAACACTCCGAGTTCCTGTCCACCCGCATCGAGAGGTGCCCGTGATTTACCGTGCTCGAATTGGCCGACCTCTTTGGTCAACCCTCCCGCAAACGAGAAGAGGCTCGGGAACGGAAGATACTCGCCAAACGGCACGAGATGCGCTTTGTCGTATCGCGCGTTCCATTCGCCGTTCGGGCTGACCAGCGCCGCGGAGTTGAAAATCGCGCCATCAGAATTCGGGCTTGGAGAATTGCTTCCGACCGCACCAGCCACGACCCAGGCGTTCGTCTTACGCGCCATTTCGCTGACTTCGTAGCGGAAGCGCGAATCATTGGTGAAGAAGGGCGCCGGCGTCTCCGGCCAAACTACCAACTCGATCTTCGCGGCAGGATTACTCGCGACCGCTTGCGCAGTGAGACTAGTGAGATCGGCGAGCGTTTGCTGAAAAAAAACGGGAGTCCAGTCGGCCGAGACAGGGATGTTCTGCTGCACCAACAGAGCCATGCGGTCAGCCTTTGACGTGGGAGCTTCGAACAGTCTCCCGGCCTGCAGAACTGCGGCAGCGGCCAGGGCCGCGGCTAACATCGCTCCGCGTTTAGGCCGCGGCACTAGAAACGCCGCAGCCAGCGCCACATTCACCAGCACGATTTCAAAGGAGATTCCGTAGACACCGGTCCATCCTGCGATTCGACAGAGCGCGACATTATCGACCTGCGATATTCCAAGCAGGTTCCAAGGAAATCCGGTCACGCGCGTGCGCGCCAGTTCCACGGCAACCCACAAGAAAGGTGCGACTACGAGTGCGCGACGGAAATCCCGCGGACCGGCTAGCAGGCTGATCAGCAACCCAAACAAGCCGTGATACAAGCCGAGATAACAACAGAATAGAAACAGCACCAGCACGGCCATCGGCGCACTCAAACCGCCATACTGGCGCATGGTGTCAAAGATCCAATAGCAGGTACCGGCGTACCACAAAATCCCGCAGACGTATCCCAGCAGAAATCCCTGCCCCGCAGACGCGGGTTGCAATCGGACGTCACCCGCAATTTCAAGTTCTCCAGCCGGACGCGTGCGCAGCAGCGCCACAATCAACGGAGCAATCGCCAACCAGGAAAGAACGTAGACGCCAGGAAGTGGAAAAATCAAAACCTGAAGGAGCACTGACAGCAACATCAACAGCCAGGCGCTAGAGTGGATTTGCCGCACAGTCAAGCATAGCAAAGCGGTTCATGATTCTCGGTATTCAGTACCCCGTACTCGGTATTCACTACAGAGTACTGTCACCCTGAGCGAAGCGAAGGACCTATGCACTTCCAGCCAGTCCCAAATCCGCGCCGGACGCCTCCCTCATTCAGCGGGCAAGAATCGCGGTACTCATAATGACACCAGGCTCGCAAGTTTCGAACGCACGTAATCGACAATCTCGGGCGTAACGTACTCCGGCGGCTTGATCCGGAACATTGGCCGATCTGCCACCGGCTTCAGCGATACCGTTTTCCACGATGAACCATCGGACGACTCGTGCAGGATCACAGCATCAGCTCGGTCCAGAAACTCGCGCGCAGAATTCTTGAAATCTTCCGTCGCAGGATCGAGCACCGTGAGATACAAATCCGGCCGCAAGAACTTCAGGACGCTATTGGACTCCATGATCACATTTCGCGCTGTTTCCAGGCGTTGGCGCAACGCCGGCATCGCCTCCGCCAGCCTCCCCTGCTCCGTTCGCACCCAGAAGACTTTCGCAGCTCCAGCCACTAGAAAACGCGAAGTATCCGATTCGCCGGACCGGTCGCGCTCTTCCGAAATTGCCCAGGAATGATCGCCGGTCGCGCAGTCGCAGGCTTCGCCATTCGCCGAGCAAATTCCGTGGCCGTATTGCGTGATCTTCGCCGCCGTCCACTCGAATTCGGGAAGAGCCGAAATCAATCCCGCCACGACACTCGTCTTCCCGACGTTTCGCGAGTGCCCGCCAATGACCAACAGAGCCACGCTTAATCCTTTTTCGCAAGGCGCGCCAACGTCGCCAGTTGCTTCAGGTATTCCCGCAGCGGCTGTGCCGGAGTTCCCCAGAATGCAACACCTTTCCCGCGCAAGACTTTGTTGGGCAGCACGCCGCCCTGTCCCCCCAGCATGACACCCTCTTCGATGCGGGCATGCTCGCCAATCCCTACTTGTCCACCCAGCACGACGCTGTTCTCGATCACGATGCTTCCCGACAACCCCGTCTGCGCCGCGATCACAACGTTCTCCCCAATCTGGCAGTTGTGCCCGATGTGGACCAGATTGTCGATTTTCGCCCCACTCCGGATGCGGGTTTCGTCCAGAGCTCCTCGATCAATGGTTGTGTTGGCGCCAATCTCGACATCGTCCTCGATTGCCAGCCGTCCCACCTGCGGAAACTTTTCGTACCGTCCAGTCTTTGGATCGCGAACGTAGCCAAAACCATCGCTGCCCAGCACCGCTCCCGCATGTACAACAACGTGATCGGCAAGCGTTGTACCCGGATAAATCGTGACGTTTGGATAGATTTCGCAGGCGGAGCCGATCACCACTCCGGCGCCAATCACGCAACCGGCGCCGACGCAGCTGCCTTCTCCAATCTGCGCTCCCTCGCCAATCACCGCCCGCTCCTTCACGCAAACACCGGGCCCGAGCACAGCCGTCGAATGAACCACCGCCGAGGCATGGACGCTTCCGTGCCAGTCTTCCATCTGCTCGCGGTCGCGCAACATCCGTGCTGCCCGGGCGAAGGCCAGCTTGGGATGGTCGCTGATCAATACCGGCCGCCCGCACGGGACCGAAGCCGCAAACTCCTTCGCAATCACAGCTCCCGCCCGGGATTGCAAAGCTGCCGCCAGATGCTTTTCGTCCTCGACAAATACCAGGTCATCCGGACCTGCCGACTGCATGCTGGCGACGCCGCTCACCGCGACAAGGCCGTCGCCGACCAGGCGGGCGCCAATGGCCTCGGCAATCTGCTGTAGCGGACGCTTCATGGCTTTCACTGTATAGCAGCGGGACGAGCCGAAGGAAGGGCAGATAAAACGAGCAGGCGCAGCTCACACCTGATGCACCGAGCGGAATGAGTCGAAGGAGGCTTTCGCTCTACGGAGGTGTGCAGGTACTGGTGCCTTGGCACATGATGAACGTGCCGGAACCGGCACAGCTGGAATTGCTAGTGCTGGTCAGGCTCCAGGTTCCAACAACAATCCCGTTAGTCAAAGTGCCGGTTGTGGACGTGGTGCCGTTGGAGGTTCCAGTGAGGCCGTTTACGCTCGTCAGAGTGAGGACGTTTCCCGGGATCGTCGTTGAATTTACAGTAAAGGTTAAGCCGCCCGTCACCGCCCCCGAACCGGCCGTATTCAGCGTGGCCGTGCCAGTTTCCGTCTCGGCATCGTTTCCGGTACTAAAGCACGCCCCTTCGTTAAAAAATCCAAAGCCAGTGATGTCTAGCGGTTGTGGAGTAAAGCCCGTTGTGCTGGTGACGGTAAAAGAGGTCACAAAATTCAGCCCGGGTCCCATGCCCCCGATCATCTGGGCTTCCCAATTTCCGCTCGTGCTCGTAGTCACGGTAGTCGACCGCGTATTATTCCCGCAGCCACACACCGCGAGTTCCAGCACCAGCACCATCAGGGCAAGCTTCTTCATGTACCTTCCTTCAATTGGGATCCTTATGAGAATAGAGAGATGCGGGCAGGCCCGTCAATGGATGTAAGCCGGATTAGCCCCGCAAACACCGCCTGCGAGATTGAGCTTTCGCGCCGCGCGATTACCGCGCAGTGCTCGAGGGAACTTCATCGTCGCCCGCGGCCGGAGCGTCTATGTCATTGAATTCTCAATGCGACGGAAAACATGCCCGTAGGAACCACGGGTATGCCGCAGAGACTTCCTGGCACAGTTTCTCAGCCATCCTTCGAAATTCTAGCGGCCACGCTGAACCAATCCGTCAGGCGTCAACTTGTAACCCCTCGCGACCGCCCCGCGATTCCGGCGATCATAAACACGATCGACATCCCGATCAGAAAGCCGCCGGCAAATTCCGTGTAGCGGCCAGGTACCCAATTGTGCAGGATCAGTCCGCTTGCCAGCATCATCAGGCCGATTGGAATCAGGCGATTTAGTTTGCGCTGAAGCACACTTCCCTCCCTTGAACCATGGCGGATCGGAGCGGCGAATCACTCCCCGTCCGCTTCAAACCAGCCGCTCGCTCTTTACGCGCCGCGCTTGCTCTTCAACTCCGCCAACAACTGCTCGATGCGGTCTTCCTTTTCGAGCGCGGCCAGTCGGTCCTCAATGTTGTCGGAGGCGATTTCAGCCTTCGCCTGGCTCACCGCTTCCGAGTGCGCGACTTTGCGCTTCATCCGGTCGAAGGCTGCCGCTTTGGAGCCGTCGCCCGACGCCATGCGCGCATCGCTGGCCTTGCCCACGGCTCGTGCGCGCCGGGCCTGTGCGATCAGTACATCTGCCTTAGCCTGCGCCTCGGTCAGCTTCTGCTCCAGTTGCCGGAGGGCTGACTTCAGGTTCTCCACCTGCGCTTTCTGATCGCTGACCTGCTGTGTAAAGTTCTCGCTCAGCTCGCGATAACTTTCCACACGCAGCAATGACGCACGCGCCAGGTCGTCTTCCTTTTTGTCGACAGCAAGTTCGGCCTTGCGCATCCATTCCCCGACCTTGTCTTCGTTTTCTTTCTGCTTTTTTTCCAGCAAGTGCTGGTCGGCGATCGCAATCGCGACCTGCGTCTTGACCTGCAGAAGCTGGTTCTGCATGTCGAGAATCACCTGCTTGATCATTTTTTCCGGTTCTTCGGCCTTGTCGATCAGGTCGTTGAGATTAGCCCGGACCAACGTGGAAACACGTTCGAGTAATGCCATGGTGAACCCCCTTCTTGGCTCTCAGCCATCGGCCGTCAGCTTTCGGCCAATAGCAAAAGTGATGAATCAATTTCTGTGAGAGGAATCGGGTGCACTCGAGAATGTTCCTCGGGCAACGCCCGTCCCTATAACAATTCCACACACCGCCAATCCGACTGCCGATGTGATGCTCAGGAATCCCACGACTACCCCGATTGCCCCCATCATCGCTGCAACCAAAACGACTGCAGTTCCTGTCTTCCGGTTCGTCGTCACGACGTCCTCCTCTGCTGCAAGGCCGCATGCGACTCGTGAAGCGCCGCGCACTCCGGACAGTCTGGCTGCTTGCTCCGGATCGATGCGCCCAGAACCATCCCGATCGCAACTCCTATGGCAAGCCAGGCGCCGACATGCCCCGCAACCACTCCAAACACCGCGCCCAGGGCCGCTCCCAACGCAATGCCTAATCCCGCGTGCTTTGATTTGCGTGTCATAACCAACTCCTGAAGCACTTTCACGTTCCGGCCGGAACTGTAGAAGGTTCGCGGGCCGGATCCTCGAATGAAGCGGGAACGAGCCCCGGCCCGTTCCCGCGCCCCTCGCTAGGCTTTCGGCGCATCGCCCGGTTTCAGGCCTTTGTCGCCGATCTGCCGTACCTTGCCCAGCAACTCGCCCAGCGGCATGCCCGACAACGTTTCGAACAGCGCGGGCACCTGTGCCGCTATCTTGGTGATGTCCCCGGTGATCTTGTTCATCCCCGAAGAATCGCCGTTGCCGGTGGAGACGATCGTGATCTTGTCGACGTTGGCCAACGGAGCCGCCAGCGCCTTCACGATTTCTGGCATGCCCGTGAACAGTTTGTCGATCACGGCCGCCTGGTTGTATTCCTGATACGCCTCGGCCTTCACGTTCATCGCCTTCGCTTCAGCCTCGCCTTTCTTGAAGATGATCTCGGCTTCGGCTTCACCCTGCGCGCGAATCGACGACGCCTGTCCTTCTGCCTCCGCGATCAAACGCTGCTTCTCGGCGGCAGCCAGCGTTTCAATCCGCTGACGCTCGATCTCTGCTCCTTTCAGCACGGTCGCGATCAATTCCTTCTCGCGGCGGTTGATTTCCGCTTCCTGCACCTTGACCTGCTGCTCTTTCTCGATCTGCTGCACCTTCACCTGCTCGGCAATCACTTGCTGCTGCATGATGTTGGTCTGTATGTCGTACGCCTTGTCGGCTTGCGCCTGCTGGCGCTTCGTGACTTCGAGGAACTGTGCTTTCTTCACTTCGAGATCGCGCTGCGCCTCTGCCTGTTTGGCCAACGACAACGTCTCTGCCAGCACGCGTTCCTGATCGGCCTGCGCCTTCGCGACCGCCGATTCCCGAGTCGCCAGTGCACGCTTGATCGCCGTATCGCGGTCAGCTTCCGCTGCGGCCACATCGGCATCACGCTTGATGCGCGCCACATCCGGACGCCCCATGTTCGTGATGTACTCGTTCTTATCGCGCACTTCCTTGATCGTGAACGAGATGACTTCCAACCCCATCTTGTTCATGTCATCGGCGCAGGTGCCGCGCATCCGGTCGGACACCATCTCCGGCTGCTTGACGATTTCTTCCACCGTCAATTGGCCGATGATCCCGCGCAGATGGCCTTCCATCACCAACCGGATCAGCCCCTGGCGCTCGTCGTCCGTCTTTGTAAGGAACTGTTCCGACGCCGTCAGAATCGATTCCGTGTCGGACTTCACTTTGATCTGAGCCACGGCCTCGACGGTCACGGCCACGCCCTGCTTGGTGTAGAGATCCTGCTGCGGAGCCACATCGAACGACATCAGTTCAAGCGACAGCTCGCGGCAGACCTGCACCATCGGCAGCACAACCGTGCCGTGGCCTTTCACCACGCGCGTTCCTCCCAGCCCGTACACGATGAGTGCCTCATGTGGACCAGCCTTGCGATACAGCCTTGCCATTCCATTGATCAGAAACAGCAGGACCATCACTCCCAGGCCGACGAAGACCCAAATCACTACAACGTTCGATACTCCTGCGAACATAACGCCTCCTCTGAAACTCCTCAGTTGCGAATTCTCAGACGAACTTCCGGCTCGAAACTAAGAACCGAGAACTGACAACTGAGAACTTCTTCCCTGGTCTACCAACTCGGAATGGGCCGGCTGCGCGTTCAAATTAAACTTGATGATCGAGTAATTCCCGTACCACACGAAACCCAACACGACATAGAAGACGATCAGCATCGGCCAGAACGCGCTCGGCTTCTGTGCGCTCGCGATCAAGCCCGCTACCGTGAACACCACCAGCAACACCGCCATGATTCCGAGTCCCATCTCGAGCGCTCCCTCGCGGGAGGTGTACCCATTCGGCTGCCAGTTCGCATCGAAGTGCACTGCCATCCGCCCTGGCAATTGATCCCACGCGTCCCTGTAACTCAGCCCGGTCGACGCCAACGCCACCCACATCAGCCCGATCAACGCCTTGTGCCAGCCGCGGTTCGTCGATTCCTTCTGTGAAAATTCGGCAGTCGTGCTGCCCATTGCAATGCCCTCCCCGCCTGTCGCAAAGCCCGTCACTTGATTTAAATCGCGGACAATCTTTTCCGGATCGTTGTGCCCCAGGTAAACGTCCCCGTTCGTCGTCTTGACATGCACCACCTTGTTTCCCCACACATACGCTCGAGTCCTGCCGATGCCGCGAATTCCATATCCGCGCGGCAGCCCCCACGACTCAATCGAGTAGCTCACAATCTGTTGGCGCGGAATCGTCCGCAGCCGGATTCCCAGCGTGCTGATCTCTACTCCGTGCCGCAAGAAACGGTATTGAAATCCGCTCAGCACCAAGCCCAGCGCCCCGATTCCGACGACGGCGACGATCACGAGGGCAAAACGAGCCGCCGACGTCGGATAAAAGATCAACGACACTGCCGGCACAATCAACATTGGAAGCATCAGCAGGCTCCAGGCGCGCCCTGCATGCGTTTCCACCGCCAGCACGTCGTTTTGTAGGCTGTTCGTTTCCATGGTTCGATCCTATGACTCGTTCGGTCCCGTTTACTCGCTCGCCCCGCTTACTCGTTTGCCATCTCTTCCCACAACCGCACGTACGCGATCCCCTTCTCGTAACGCGTGACCACAACCTCCGTCCCTTTCGGAATCAAAACGCCATCTTCGCTGCGCGCCCCGCACACCCGCCGGGTTCCCATCTGCGAGTAGATCAACTCGCCCGTCCCGCCTTCGCGAATCGGCACCGACAGCTTGCCCAGCACGCCGACCATTTCAAAGTCGGCAGGATCGAGACACTCTTCATCGGACATCAGCACTTTGCCGAGAAACAGAAAAATAATTCCTCCGCCGACTAAGCCGCTGATCACTGACAGCATCAATCCCATTCCGACCCACATCGCAGAGAAGCGCGTCAGCAAATAGCCCGTTCCTCCAAACCACGCCAAAAACGCCGCCATCACTGGGGGATTAAACGGCGACAGACTGGAGCCATGCTGTTGGTCCGCTCCTGACGAGTCCGTCCCATTCGCAACTGGCGTGTGCCCGCCCGTCGAGGGAACATGCCCAACCGGTCCGTGCGCCGCCGGCAAATGTGCAACGTGCCCATGAAAATGCGGCAGATGCAACCGCCCGAAACGCGATCCGCCGAACAAGAACGAAAAGAAGCTGAAGCAAAAGCCGACCGCGAAACAGATCAAGTAAAAATCAGACCAGGTCATCGGATTCGCCTCCCTTCCCCACTCACTGCGCGACGATGATTCGCCGCCTGCGTCAACTCCGGACGCAATGCCTCGAGCAGCCGGTCCGCCAGGCCCGGCGTATCCAGAATCGCTCCGAGCAACAACAGGCACCGCCGCGTGTCTTTTTCCCGCGCCGCCTTGATCAGTACATTGCTCACTTCTGGGTCACTCGCAAACTTCTCTGAGCCTTGCAGCAGCCAAACATCAATCTGCCCTTCCGTCGTGCGCAAATCGGAAGTCAGCTCCGTGTGGTAACCCTCCGGATCGTCCACGAGAAATCCCGGATGCACTTTGAAAAACTTCGCCAGCAGCGCCCGTGACGACTGCGTCATGTGCGGCCGCGCTCCGCTTTCAATCTGCGAGAGATACGACTGGCTGATGGTGTTGCCTTTGCCCATCTCCTCGCGAATCGCGCGCACCAGCTCCTGCTGCGTCATCGCCCGCCCCAGGCCGCGAAGCGATCCTTCCACCTCGCGCAGGTACCGGATTTTCTCGCCCAGCTTCATGTCCGCCCCAAGTAATATTCCAAATCGAGATAAATATATTGCAATTTGCGATGTTTGTCAAGATTTGTATAGCTCGCAGGATCAATGGGTTACAAGCGGGAAGGAGAGCAGCGAGTCGTGAGCGACCATTAGCCGCGGTTTGCCCGTAGCTCGCGACTGGCAGTTCCTGGCTCAAAAACAAAAAAGCCCCCGGTCGGCCCGGGGGCATGTAGGGACTATTCTGTGGTGTTCTTTTTTTTGCCCTTGGTGAAAGTCGTTACTGGCGGCGGCCGTTATGTTTGTCGCGATAGATCTGGCGCGACTGCCGGTTCAATTGCTGGTTGACCTGCTTCTTCTCCTGCGAGGTCAGCTTGCCGCCATTCGCCGCGCGATCGTTGTGCACTTCGTTGTTGATCTTCGATTCGTTGCTCTCGAGGTGCGCCGCTTCGCCGGCCGTCAGTTGTCCGCTCTTTATTCCCTGTCCGATCCGGTCCTGCTGATTCTCTTCCCGCTTACCCACTTCACTCGTCGGATTCGTGTTCTGCACCGCGGAATTGTGCTTGTCCTGGTAAATCTGATTGGACAACTGGTTCTGCTGCTTGTTGATGACTTGCTTGTCACCCGTGGTCAGCTTGCCGCCGTTCTCGTTCGACATCGCATGCTCTTCCTTGTTGATGTCGGCTTCCTTCTTTTCCAGGTTCGTCGTTTCGCCGGCCGTCAGTTGGCCGCTCTCCACGCCCTGCGCGATGCGGTCTTGCTGGTTTTCTTTCCGGCCCTGAATGCTTTGCGCCGTCACCGGTGTCGATGGAGTAGCGGGTGCGTTTTGTGCCACAACAGGCAACGCGAGCAGCGTGAGCGCGGTGCCGAGAAACGTAATCTTGAAAGTGCTCTTCATGGGGATGTCTCCGTAATTCCTAAATTCGTCCGATGCTTCAAATTCAGTTCTTTATTGTGGCCACGGCTGAGAAAACACGATGTGTAAAGAAATGTTGCGGAGAATTCTGCAAGGCTGAACTGAAAAGACTTAGGACCTCGGGTGGGGCAGGACTTCCTTCGTGATACTTCGTGCCCTTCGTGGCGAGATTTGAATTTAGGGAAATGAATCGGCGGGGAAGAAACAACGCAGCTAGAGCCCGGCCTCAATGCGCGAACGTGGATCGAGATAGTCGCGCAGCGCGTCCCCGATGAAGTTAAAGCTCAGCACCGCGAGCATTACCGCGAGCGCGGGAAACAGCACCAGATGCGGCGCGTCGAACAAATGCGCTCGGCCGTCATTGAGCATGGCTCCCCAACTCGCCGTTGGCGGAGGCACTCCCAGTCCGAGAAAACTCATCGTGGCTTCCGCAAGAATCGCCCCGGCCATCCCGATCGCCGCCTGCACGATCACCGGCTGAATAATGTTAGGTAGAATATGCCGCACAATGATGCGCAGATCGCTGGCCCCAAGCGCCCGCGCCGCTTCGACGAATTCCCGTTCGCGCGCCGCGAGCACTTGCCCGCGCACCAGACGCGCGTAGCCAACCCATCCGCCGAGAGAGAGGGCAATGACAAGATTAAGAATTCCGGGCCCGCGAAACGCCACGAAGGCTATAGCAATCAGAATTCCCGGAAACGACAGGAACGCATTCATCAGTACGACGTTGACGAAACGATCGATACCTCCTCCGTAGTATCCGGCAATCGAGCCGATGATCGAGTCCGAGTGCGAGCGATGTCAGCACGACACAACTGCCAACGAGCATAGAGATCCGCGCGCCCCAGATGACGCGCGAAAAGATGTCGCGACCCAGTTCGTCGGTGCCAAACCAATGTGCGTGCGAGGCGGAGTCCAGGCGCGCAGGCAAGTCGATCGCTGCCGGATCCTGCGGCGCAATCCACGGAGCAAACACCGCAAAGATCACAAAAAGGATCACCAGAACGACGCCAACCGCTGCTAGCGGATTGTGCCGTGCGTTTCCGGCAACTCGTCGGCGAAACGTGATGGCAGCCGTAGACATGAATTCGATCCAACTACCATATCTCAAGTCGGATCTTCTGATAACGATCAATCAACTCGAAGTCGGACCGGTTACTGGTGAATAGACGGGCGCCGTGAGAACCTGCGGTGAGCGCAATCAATACATCGAAATGCAGATCGAGCAGCTTTTCAGGCGCAAACCCTTGAGCGGCGCGGATTTTACCCCGGATATGGCCTGACTCCATCCAATTCTTTTCAGTCGGAGTGAAGATCGGATGGTTTCTTGTTAGTGCTCTTAAGAACTCGCGCTCGCTCTTTTTCGTGGCACTGACATCCCGACCGAATCAGTTGATCCGCGAAGTGTATCCACTGGCGAGGGACCTGCTTTTCTGGCTGATACATGTGCCGCGCGAACCAGTCCGCCTTACTGCCGGATCCTCGGGTTCGCCACCGAGTACAGCACATCCGTCAGGAAGTTCACCGCGACGTACGTCAGCCCGATCGCCAGGATGCAGCCCTGCACCAGAAAATAATCGCGGTTCGAGATCGCGTCGATCGTGAGCCGCCCAAGCCCAGGCCACGAGAAGATCTTTTCCGTCACGATGGCCCCCGCCAGCAGCGCGCCGAACTGCAGGCCCAGCACGGTCAGCACCGGGATCATGGCATTACGCAGCGCATGACGATACACAACCGTGCGCTCCGGCAATCCTTTCGCCCGGGCCGTGCGGATGTAATCCTGGCTCAACTCTTCCAGCATCGACGTCCGCACCATCCGCGTGAGAATCGCGGCCAATGCGCTTCCCATCGTGAGTGCCGGGAGAACAATGTTCGCGAACGATCCCGCACCGGAAACCGGCAGCCAGCCGAGCTTAATCGCAAACAGTAAGATGAGGATCGGCCCGAGTGCGAAGTTCGGGAATGACAATCCGAACAGGCTGACAACAGAGAGCAGTCGGTCATCCCAGCGATTCCTCCGACGCGCGGACCGAACTCCCGCCGGAATCGAAAGAATCACCGCGACCAGCAGCGACGCCAGCGTGAGCCGCAGCGTGTAGGGATAACGCTGCGCGATCAGCCTCGTCACCGTCTGGTTATACCGGATCGACCGCCCTAGGTCGCCGTGCAGCACGCCCTTCCAGTAGTGAAGGTATTGTTCACTCAGCGGCGCGTCCAGCCCATAGAGGTGACGGGTAGCCGCAATGTCCGCCGCCGGCGCTCCTTCTCCAAGCATCTGCGCGATCGGATCTCCCGGAACAAGATGGATCATCAGAAAAACGAGACTGACCACCAGCCAGATGACCGGGAGGGTGTAAAACACGCGTTGGAGGAGCGCTTTCAGTTTTCAGTTTCTCGTTCTAAGCCGTCGTCCTGACTATTTTTCGTCCCGATCGGAGCGCGCTTAAACGAGCCCGCGGAGTCGAAGGATCCCGTGTAGCTTGCGCTTTTAGTCCTTACCTTGCCGAGCCGCCTCGGCCTCGCCCTCGATCTTCGCCATCTTTTCAATCCGCACTCGCGCGATGCGGTGGCCTTCCAGCTCTTCCACCGTATACCGGCGGCCTTCATACTCAAACGAATCCCGCAGCTTCGGAATCCGCTGCAGGCGCGCGAGGATAAATCCTGCCAGTGTCTCGAATCCCGCGTCGCGCGGCAGCGTCAGCCCATACTCGGTTTCCAGATCCCGAATATTCACCGCCCCTTCCAGCACCAGCACCGACTCATCCTCCAGCGACGGCTCGCTCGGCGACACGTCGAATTCGTCTTCGATATTGCCGACCAGCTGCTCAAGGATGTCCTCGACCGTAATCACTCCGGCAGTGGATCCGAACTCGTCTACAACCACGGCGAGATGCCTGCGGCGCTCCTTAAACTCGGCGAGCAGTTCCGCCAAGACTTTCGTCTCCGGAACGACCACCACGTCATGCATGATCTGCCCAATCTGCAT
This sequence comes from uncultured Acidobacteriota bacterium, assembly GCA_963700225.1. Taxonomy (GTDB): domain Bacteria; phylum Acidobacteriota; class Terriglobia; order Terriglobales; family Acidobacteriaceae; genus Sulfotelmatobacter. The sequence goes on along the minus strand of CAVOWU010000001.1, from coordinate 247,678 downwards.
GCGCGAAATCCGGGTCGAGGTTGACTGTCCCAGATTACTTAGCCGCAACCGCATCCAGCGCATCAGGTCTTTGTAATAAAGGACGCCGACAATATGCTCCGGCCCCCGCTGCGGATCATAAACCGGAATGCGCGAATGCTGCCCTTCCACCACGCGCACCAGCGCATCGTCGAGTTGCAGGTCCGAGGGCAGCGAAAAAATATCCGGCCGCGCCACCATCACTTCCCTCACCGTGATGCTGTCCAGTTCAATCGCGCTGTGAATCATCTCTTCCTGAAATTCAGGGATCTGCCCGAACTGCCGGCTCGCCGTCACAATCAGCTTCAATTCATCCGGCGAATGGACGGCTCCTCCGCGGCGCGTAGCCTGCGCCCCGAACATCCGCAAAACCAACCCGCCCGATCTCCTCATAAAAAAGAGCACTGGCCGCGTGATCGTGAGGAACGCCTCCATCGGCGCCGCGACCGCCAGGGCAATCTGCTCGGCGCGCTGCAGGGCCAAGGTCTTCGGCACCAGTTCGCCCAGGATCACGTGCATATACGTGATCAGCGTAAAGGCGATGGCGATGGCGATGCCGTGCGCGTAGATGGCGAGATGAGGAAGCCGCTGCACGAAATGCAGGCTGCCCACCAGGCTTGCGACCATCGGCTCGCCGATCCAGCCCAAGGTCAGGCTGACCATGGTAATCCCCAGCTGGACGCCGTTCACAACCTCGTCCAGATGTTGGTGGAGGCGCTGCACAATGCGGGCGCCGATGCGTCCGGATTCAATCAGCTGCTGGATGCGGGTGTCGCGGACGCTGACCAGGGCAAACTCGGCGGCCGCAAAAAACGCATTGGCTGCCACCAGGAGCAGGATCAGAAACACCCGGAGCAGCACAAAGGCGATCATGGAACCGTAATTCTAACATTTGAAAACAGTTGCTCGTCAGAATGGGAAGTGCTCAGGCTCGATACCACGCCGACATTTGTACGTCCGATCACAAAAATCCGCCCCCGAATCCGCTATCCTTTTAAAAGACGATTGGTCTAACTGTTGGCGGCAGATGATTTAGCAACCGCCGGTCCAGTTTGAACCCAGGGTCGAACATCATCAAGAAGTCCGGAACAAAAGCAACTCTGGCCGCGTACCAACCCATGAGGGCGGCGGAATGGCTTCCCATCTCCACTTGGTGACATCTACAGGAGGCGTTGTGAACGGTAACGGCAATAATGGCAAAAAGAAGCGTCGCAGACTAATCATCTGGGGAAGCATCGTCACGGTCGTCGTCCTGCTCATCGCAGGCGGAGTCTTCGCCGCTACCCGCGGAGGCACCAAGATTGATCCGTCCAAGCTCGCGAAAGTTGAAAAAGGAGACCTCGCCAAGAGCGTGGTCGCGACCGGCAAGGTCACGCCCATCACCAAGGTCGAAGTGAAATCCAAGGCCAGCGGCATCGTCAAGAAGCTCTACGTCGAATACGGTGACCGCGTGAAGAAGGGCCAACTGCTCGCCCAACTCGACAAGATCGAAATCGAGGCGCAGGTGGAGCAGTCCAAGGCTGGACTGGAAGCCGCGGAAGCAAGCTTGAAGAGTTCGCAGGCGGACTACGAACGGGCCAAGGTCGACGCTGAAGGTCCGGACGTCCCGCTCCTGAAGCGTGCCTACGATCGCGCCATCGGCATGGCAAAGGACGGAGTCGTTTCCGCTTCCGCGTTGGATGACGCTGAACGAAATTACGAGCTTGCCCTCAACAAACAGAACGTTTCCAAGGCGCAAGTCACGGTTCTCAAGGCGAAGATCGCGCAATCCCAGGCTAACGTCGCGCAGGATCAAGCCAACCTGAAGCAGCTCGAAGAGCAGCTCAGCTACACCGACATCGTCTCGCCGATCGACGGCATCGTGCTCTCTCGCGACGTCGAAATGGGAGACGCCGTCAGCTCGATTCTCGTCTTAGGTTCATCCGCCACCCTCGTCATGACGCTCGGCGACACCAGCGAAGTCTATGTGAAGGGCAAAGTGGATGAGAGCGACATCGGCAAGGTTTATCTCGGCCAGCGTGCCCGCATCAAGGTCGAATCCTTTAAGGACAAGACCTTCGACGGCAAGGTGACCAAGATTTCTCCGATGGGAGTCGAGAAAGACAACGTCACCACGTTCGAAGTCCGCGTCTCGATTCAGAACCCGGGCGGCGAACTCAAAGCCGAAATGACCGCCAACGCGGAAATCATTCTGGAAGAGCACAAGAACGTTCTCCAGATTCCGGAAGGCGCGATCCTGTACGACAAGGACAAGAAAGCCTCCGTCGAGATTCCCGATCCCAAGGGCAAAGAAGGTAAAGATAAAGTTGCCGTCAACATCGGAATCTCCAACGGTGCCAAAACTGAAGTGTTGAGCGGCCTGAAGGAAGGCGATCAGGTCGTCCTCCAGTAGCTGGGAAATATTGGGTCTTAGGTCTAGGTATTAGGTGCCAAGCCTAAGACCTGCTCCCTAAGACCCAAACTTTTTGGTGGAATCATGACGCTCTCCGAGATTCTTCGACAAGCCGTTGCCACCTTCCGGGCCCACAAGATGCGGACCTTCCTCACGATGTTTGGCCTGATCTGGGGAATTGCATCGGTGATTCTGCTCGTAGGACTCGGACGCGGCTTCGTCGTCGATCAGAAGAAGCACATGGAGAGCCTGGGCAAAGACCTCGTCATCGTTTGGGGTGGCCGCACCAGTTCGCAGGTCGGAGGCCGGGCCGCAGGCCGCGAGATTCGACTCAACGTCGACGATGCCGAGTTGATCCGCGACGAGTGCTACCTGATCAAGAACGTTAGCCCCGAGTTGCGCCGCACCATTCCTGAGGTCAGCCAGTACAACCTGGCGAATCGTGGCATCGTCGGAATGTGGCCTTCGTATCAGGACTTCCGCTCGCTGAAGGTTTCCGAAGGCCGCCTGATCACCGACGACGACGAACGCGAAGGGCGGCGCGTTCTGGTTCTCGGATCGAAAGCGTATCGCCAACTGTTTCCCGGACAGCCAGCGATCGGCGCGACCGTGCTGGTCAAAAGCGTCCCCTACTCTGTAGTCGGCGTCCTCGAGGAGAAAAAACAGAACTCCAACTACAGCGGTCCGGACAACGACTACCTCTTCGCACCTTATTCCGCCGTGTCGCGCGACTTCCCTCCTCCGGAGAAACCGGGCGCGGGAATCACTCGCGGCTATCTCGACGACATCGTCTTTGAAGTCGCTGATCCCGAAGCGCACGAGGAAGCCGTGTTGCAGGTCCGGCGCACCATCGCCAGAGTCCGGCACTTCGATCCCTTGGACAAAGACGCGCTCTTTATCTGGGACACAATGGACGGAGCAAAGCAGCTCGCAAAAATCTTCGGCGTCGTCACTTTATTTTTCGGCTGCGTCGCCATCGTGACGCTCTGTCTCGGCGGCATCGGCGTGATGAACATCATGCTGGTCTCGGTCACGGAGCGGACCCGGGAAATCGGCACGCGCAAGGCCATGGGCGCGACCAAGCGCGACATCCTGCGCCAGTTCTTTGCCGAGTCAGCGATGCTTACGATCGTCAGCGGAATTTTGGGTCTTACCTTCGGAATGGGAACCTGCATCGCGCTGCAGGAATTGCCGCTGCCCGATTTCGTTCCGCACCCGATTGTTTCGCCGATCTCGATCATTCTTTCGATTTTGACGCTTTCTTTGATTACCGTGACCGCAGGCATGTACCCCGCCCAGCGCGCCGCGGATATGACACCCGTGGAGTCGCTTCGATATGAATAGAAAACACGCTCTCTCGCAATCCCTCATGTCCAGCCGCGTTTCAGTGATCGCCGCGCTGGTCATCCTTTTCGCATCCACAGCCGCGTTTGCTTCCACGCCCCAGGGCACCTTCGAGCGCACTCTGCAGGTCAGCGGGCCAGTCGATCTGGAAGTGCTGACGCACTCGGGCGACGTGACCGTGCGCGCCGGATCTTCGGGATCGATTCTCATTCGCGGCAAGATCTATGTTGGAGATCGCTGGTTCGGCGGACGCCGAGATGACGATGTCCATGCCATCGAGCAGAATCCCCCCATTCGCCAGTCGGGCAACAGCGTTCACATCGATTACGTCGACTATCGCAACATTTCGGTGGACTATGAGATCACTGTGCCAGCCGACACCACCATTCGCTCGCATACAGGATCGGGCGATCAGATCGTCGAAGGCACGCGCGGCAACGCCGACGTGCAAACCGGATCGGGTGACGTGAAGCTGTCGAACCTCACCGGTGAAATTCATTTGCAGACCGGCTCCGGCGACGTGCGTGCGCACTCGATTTCCGGCGCGGTCCACGGCGGCACCGGCAGCGGCAATATCGAAATTGAAGAGACCGCATCGGGTGATATCGATCTTCATACCGGCTCCGGAAACGTCATTGCACGCGGTATCCAGGGCGGCTTTCACGGCGAAACCGGCAGCGGCGACGTCACCGCCGAAGGAACGCAGTCTGGAACGTGGGAAATTCGAACCGGTTCGGGCAACGTGCACGTACGCCTGCCCAGCAATGCCGCTTTCGAAGCGGATATTTCGACGAGTTCCGGCAGCGTCGATGTCGGGGCTCCGATCGAGATGACCGTGCAAGGCCGCATCGGCGATGTGCATAAGCAAATCCACGGCAAAGTCCGCGGCGGAGGCCCGCTGCTCCGAGTGCGCACGGGATCAGGAGATATCCACATCGAATAGTGGCAAGTGGTCAGGGGCCAGTGATCAGTCGAAACCGACCATTGGCTCCTCACCAATCACTAATCACTGGCCCCTGAAGACTATGTTTTTGAAAGAACTCATCACGCAAGGCTGGCAAGCGCTCATGCGCGATCGCACGCGCTCGGCGTTGACCATGCTGGGCATCGGCTGGGGTTTGGTCTCGGTCGTCCTGCTGCTCGCCTACGGCCAAGGCCTTGGCGGATGCGTGCTGCACGCCTTTTTGAACATGGGAAACAACGTGATCGTCCTGTGGCCGGGGCAGACCAGCATGCAGGCGGGCGGTCAGCGAGCGGGAAAGAAAATCACTTACGAGCTCGAGGATGTCGAAGCCATCCGCGATGAAGTGCCTCTGGTTCGCGCGGTCAGCGGCGAAATCGATCGAGATTTCGGCTTCAAGATCGGCACACGCGTTGTCTCTATCATGGTGCGCGGCGTCGATATGCCTTACGGCCAGATGCGCAAGCTCACTCTCGCCGAGGGACGCTACTTCGATGAGAGCGACTTCGCCGACCATCGCCGCGTCGTTATTCTCGGCTACGAAGCCGCGAAGAAGGTTTTCCAGGGAGCGCCCGGCGCCGGGCAGCACGTCGAAATCGGCGGCCTTGACTTTGAAGTGATCGGCACCATGCGCAACAAGATTCAGGACTCGATGTATCAGGGCCCGGACAACGAGAACGGATTCATTCCCTTCGCCCTGATGCGCGATCTCAAGAATCTTCGTGACCCCGACGAGATCATTATTCAGCCGACCGCCCCCGAGTTGAACAAGAAGGCGTTGATGGCCGTGCGCGAGGTCATTGGACGCCGGCATCATTTCGATCCGAAAGATGACAAGGCCACGCCCGAGTGGGACACGATCGAAGACCGCAGCATGATCAATGCATTCTCCTATGGCCTCCAGGCGGTGCTTGGACTGATCGGCGTCTGCACTCTTGCCGTCGGCGGCATCGGTGTCATGAACATCATGTTGGTTTCGGTCACCGAGCGTACTCGCGAGATCGGCCTGCGCAAAGCCATCGGCGCGCGCCCCCGGCACATTCTCGTGCAGTTCCTGCTCGAAGCGTTGGTCCTGACGTTTGTCGGTGGACTGGTCGGCATGGCCGTGGCTGAGCTCCTCACCTGGGTGATTCCTCCCATGCCGCTATACGATGAGTTCTACAAGACTGCTGATCACGAAGGCGCAATCTTCCTGCACGCCTCCATGGGCGTGATGGCGATTTCGTTCATCATCCTTTCCATGGTCGGCGTCGTCTCCGGCTTCTTCCCCGCGTTGAAGGCCTCTCGCCTCAATCCCATCGAAGCCCTGCGCTACGAATAACTCTGGAAATGTTTTGTAGGATTGTGCCCGCCGTCCATTCGGCGGTAACTTAATCGCCGGACGATTCCTGCTCAAGAAATGAAACCCACGCTTCGCTATCTCGCGGTTCTGACCGCCTCGCTCATCCTGGCCCAGCCCTGCCTGTCTGACGAGGGTCATCATCAGCATGAGTTGACCGCGGAACAGTTGGGTACGGTGCATTTTCCGACCTCGTGCGCTCAGCAAGTTCATAAAGACTTCGAGCGGGGAATCGCCCTGCTTCATTCTTTCGCCTTCGACACGGCCGAACAAACTTTCCGTCAGGTCCTCGAAAAAGATCCCTCTTGCGCTATGGCTCACTGGGGCATTGCCAAAAGCAAATGGCGCTGGGACACCGATGTCGATCGGCGCGAACAAGGCGCGAAGGAGGTCCAGGCAGGCCTGAGGCTTCATCCCCCCACCAGCCGTGAGCGCGCGTACCTCACCGCCTTGGGCAAGTTCTATGCTCATCCTAAAGACGAAAATTACAAGCGCGGCGAAGCCTTCAATCGAGCTATGGAAAAACTCATCCGGCAGAATCCGGGCGACCACGAAGCGCAAGCCTTCTACGCCTGGTCCCTCATCGATACCGACGACGACGATCATGCCAACCGTAAGAAGGCTGCCGCCATCCTCGAAAAGCTCTTCATCGAGGAACCGAACCATCCCGGCGTGGCGCACTACCTGATCCACAGCTACGACGTGCCTGGGATGGCCGAGCTTGGCCTTCCCGCCGCCCGCCGTTACGCGCAGATCGCGCCCGCCGCTCCGCACGCTCTGCACATGCCGTCACACATCTTTGCGCGCCTCGGCCTTTGGCAGGAAGACATCGACTCCAACCTCGCATCGATCAAGGCCAGCCGCGCCTCTACGATGCACGGAGACGACGAAGGCCATCAATTCCACGCCATGGAATTTCTTGTCTACGCGTACATCCAGTGTGGGCGCGAAGCCGACGCCCGCGGCGTGATTGAAGAAGTTAAAACTCTGCCGAAGATGCACAACATGTACGGCACCGACTACGACCCAAATCTCTCCGCGATTGTCGAATATTCCGCGAGTTATGTAACCGAGCTTCACCAGTGGAAAGATGCTGTGGCTCTTCCCCTGCTCACGAAAGAAGATGACGGCGATAGTTCCCTCACCTACAAGGCGCGCGCGCTCGGAGCCGTCCGCCTAGGTGATTTGCAGAGGGCCAAGATGAATCTTCAAGCCATCGACAAATTGCATGACGAGCTGGTCGAGCAAAAGAAGCCGGTCCCTGCAGGCGCTGTGGAGGAAGACGGCCAGGTGATCCAAGCCTGGATCGACCACGCCGAGGGCAATAACGACGAAGCCCTGAAACTCTTGCAGGAGATTGCCCGCAAAGATAGCGGATTATTCGCCACCGACGGGAACACTCCCGCCCACGAGATGATGGGCGACATGCTGTTGGAGATGCACCGTCCCGAGCCCGCCCTCGCAGAGTACGAGTCCGAACTCAAGGTCAGTCCGAATCGCTTCAATTCCCTCTACGGTGCCGGACGCGCCGCTGAGGCCGCTCACCACGCAGCCAAGGCAATGGCCTATTACCAACAACTGGTGAAGGTCTGCTCCGGCGGAAGCTCCACGCGCCCAGAGCTCGCCCACGCGCACGAATTCCTCTCCACAATTGCGATAGAGAATTAACAGGGTTAGAAGTGGGATTGAACTGATAGAGACTTACCGCGGAAAAATTATCGGCGTGTGTCTGGTCTTAATGCGGCCGAACTGTCGGCCTCTTGCTGCGCCTTTGTTTCTCGAACTTCCAATTCCGCCTGGCGCACGAGCGTGGCCTCAGCGGGATCGGTTCCAACCTTCTGATCCGTCTTCTCGATGAAGTAGCGCCAGCCTTCGTGCCGATCCGACGAAAGCTGCGACTGATCCAGCTTTTTCAACTCAGATTCCGCGTTCTGCTTGCCCTTGACCACTTCCACCACTCCAGCGGACTGGTAGGTGCGGACGTTGTGACGGATGATGGCGTAAGAAGAGCTGAGTTCGTCGCGTGTCATAGTTGGGATCGGAAGAAAGAACAAATTGGAAAAGGCGACATCCAGAGACATCGCCTTTCCCTGAGATTCGCCGGCTTACAGCGGCTGAACGTTTTCTGCCTGCAACCCTTTAGGCCCTTTGGTGACGTCGAACTGAACCGTCTGGCCCTCCTGCAGGCTCTTGAAACCGCCCGCCTGGATCGCTGAGAAATGCACAAAAACGTCTTCGCCACTCTGACGGCTGATGAAGCCGTAGCCTTTGGCGTCATTGAACCACTTTACTGTTCCTTGTTCTGCCATGTTGATACCGGTGTTCCTTTCAATCGATTTACGCTGGATGGATTCGGAGGTACTGCAGGGCAGGTTACTGGCTGTTGAGGCAAGAACTGCTCACGACCGATTCGGTCTAACGCACACGGGAATCCTACGCGGAGAATCGACAATTAGCAAGCTGGTTCACTTCCAGCTCCTCCATGCGAACCAGATTTCCACACCGATCAGAGCCGCTCTTCACACTCCTTTCGTGTCCGGAATGTTTCGCCGCGATTCCAGTAAAACCGCGTATACTGGATTTACCAACCTCGAAGCCACGCTGTTCCTGCATCCCGCGCCTTCGCGATTGAGAGATCGAGAGGCGTTTGAAACCAATACTTTACGCCCCGACCGGGCGCGACTGCAGCCGGAGAGGTACGCCATGATCCGGCTCGTCACTCTCATCGCCACCGCCGCCCTTGTATTCGCCGTATTGTTTCGCTCATCCCCCGACTACAGGATGGCGATCTGCATTATCGTCTCGCTGGCGACCGTCACTCTTTCCGCCCGCAGCTTCCTCACCGGAAAATTGGTCTGGGGACTGCTTTTCCTGGGAATTCTCGGCATATTCACGCCATTCCAGCGCGGTCAGTTTTCTCACTTACTCATTTCCGTACTCGACATGGCGACGCTGGCACTGTTCGCGGCCTCACCTCTGATCCTCCGCAGGGCCCAAAGACCGACGGCCTAAGCGCCTCCGTCGAAAGTTGGAATCGTCCGAAGTCAGCCGAAGCGATGACAGGAGCTCATGATGTCCAAAATCAATGGTGACAAGTCCAGATTTCACCGGGAACGCAAGCAGAAAATCGCTCGACGCCAGCGTAACCGCGAGCTTCTGAAACACGCAGCCGCGCCAACCAAAGCAGCCGGTTCCAGCGCCGCCGCGCCCAGGTCGGTGACGGCGTGAACACTCCCATCAATGCTCCAATCTTGGCTGCGGCTCTTCCCCCGCTCGGCGACGCGAAGAAGAAACGCGTCCTGCTGGTCGATACCTCGAACGCGAAGCGCGACTTGCGAGCGGAAGTCATGCGCAAGCTCGGCATCGACGTCGATTGCGCCGCCGACATCGCCGAAGCCCGCTCCTGGTGGCGCGCTGCCTTGTATGACCTCGTGCTGATTAACGTGGAAAAAGGGCATGGTCATCGCGATCGGTTCTGTGACGATTTACGCGGCGCCACGCCCCCGCAGCAACTCGCGTTCCTGGTCGGCAAGCCCGGATATCTGGCGCACGCTCCCAACTCCGACGAAGAGTTTTCAATGGAGAACGTGAACGGCCACAGCCTCGTCGGCGACGTCAAAGCTGCACTGTCCGCCGATCTCGGGGGCTTCTCCCAGCGATGGGGAATTCTCGAGGCCTCCCGCCGGATTTCCGCGGTACGGTCAGCATCTTCCGCCCGCACCCAGGCCATGCGCAATCGGCCTTCGCCGCCCCGCGATCCTGAAGGTCCAACTTCGAGGCGTCCGGCGGCGGCCGCCACGCTCGACGATTTGCTTAGAGAGGAATTACGATGAAGAATCTGTACGTTGGAAATTTGCCCCACAGCGCCACCGAAGTCGAAGTCAGAAATGCTTTCGAAGCGCACGGAGCCGTGGAAAAAGTCACGCTCGTCACGGACCGCGATACCGGCCGATCGCGTGGTTTTGGATTCGTTGAAATGACGAATGCAGAGGAAGCCGATAAGGCGATCGCCGCCCTCAACGGCACCGATATGGGCGGCCGCCCGTTGACCATCAATGAGGCCAAGCCGAAAACCGATCGTCCTCGCGGCGGCGATGGAGCAGGCGGTGGGCGGCGTTTTGGCGGAGGCGGTGGTGGCGGACGCGACGACTACCGCGGCCATCCACGTCAGCCGCGCGAACCGCGCTGGTAGAGATTTGAACGCACACCGTGCGTTCGTTCGGGCTGAACAAGGCCCGTGAGAAGTAAAAACTATCTTGGGGGATCGATATGCCGAGAGGTCAATCGACGTTCACAAAGCGCCAGAAAGAACAGACACGACAACAAAAACAACGCGAAAAGATTGAACGCCGCGCCCAGCGTAAGCAGGAAAAGCCTGCCGAAGGTGGCGCCACCGACGATCTCGCCGAACTGCAGGCCCATGCCGCAGAGCAAGCCGCCCTATTCAACGTAGGTTTTGAGGATTCGGATACTTCAGACGATTCTTCTTCCGGTACCCGCCGCTAATCGCAGATTTCTGGTGGCCTGAGCTCAACGCTCCGGCCACCAGACTTTGCAACTCTATACAAATACTTCGCCAGGCAACGCAGTCAGTGTCCGCGATGCTAGCGTGTTCTGAATCGCTCGCCGTGGAGGCGCGGCTGAATCCGCATTCGCCTGTAGCCGTTCGATCTTCAGCTTGAGCGTCCGCTCGATCTGCCGCAGTTCCACTACTTCGGCTCCCGCGACCAGGCTCGACGCCCGCCCCTGCATTCCGGCTCGTCCCGTGCGTCCCACGCGATGGATGAAATCTTCCGCCATCTTGGGCAGGTCGTAATTGATCACGTGGGCAACGTCATCTACGTGCAGTCCGCGCGATGCTACATCGGTCGCGACCAGCACCTGATATCGACCTTCTTGAAATCCGTTCAACGCGGCATTCCGCTGCGATTGGGACCGGTCGCCATGAATGACTCCGGCATTGAAGCCGTCGCGCACCAGCTCTTTGGAGAGCCGCTCCGCGCCGCGCTTGGTCCGCGTGAAGATCAGTGTCTGCCCTTTTTCTGCGTAAAGCAGTTGCCGCAGAACGTCGATCTTCTCGCCCGGACGCACTTCGTAAGCCTTGAGCTCGACGCTCTCGGCTGGCTTGAGCACCGATCCCAGCGCAACCCGCACCGGATCTCGCATGTACTCGTTGACCAGCCCTGCAACCGACTGCTCCATCGTTGCCGAAAAGCACAGCGTTTGGCGCTTCGTGGGCAGCAAAGCCAGAATCCGCCGGATCGCTGGAAGAAATCCCATGTCCAGCATGCGATCCGCTTCGTCTAGCACGAGAATTTTGACATGCCGCAGATCCGCGAACTTGCGGTTCATCAGATCCTGCAACCGGCCGGGAGTGGCAATGACCAGTTCCGATCCAGCGCGCAGGCTTTGAATTTGTCCCTTCTCGGATACTCCACCGATCACCAGCGCCGCCTTCGGCATCTTGTTCGATCGCAGCTGCTCGTATTGTTCGTGAACTTGCATCGCAAGTTCACGCGTTGGCAGCAGCACCAGCGCGGTCGTATGCTCTGAGGGTTCGTGCTCCAGCATCTCGATCAGCGGGATAAGGAACGCGAGCGTCTTTCCGGTGCCCGTCTGGGCGGTGCCGATCACGTCTCGGCCTTCAAGGGCAGGAGGAATGGCGCGCTCCTGGATCGGGGTAAGGTTTGTAAATTGAGCTGCCGCCAGTTTCTTCTGCAACGCAGAAGTTAGGGGCAGTTCTGTAAATGTACTCATTCGATTTTGTTTCTTTCTGGAGGGGCCGTTTGTCACGCACACTCTGACACACGTCAAGAGCCGCAACGCCGCTCACATCAATGTTCTTGGGTTTCACGCAAATAAACGGCGGGCAGGATATGCGGAGATGAATCTGGTCAAAAGAAGTGACCACCGCGCGGCAAGCAAACCGTGGCAATAGCGTCAACAACAGTATAGCAGAGAACGCCGCATGCCCCAGTTACCACAGTTACAACTTCAAGCATTGCAAAGAAACCGCAGCTTTCGAAGACGATCTTTTCGAAGATTATCTAAAGGGAGGCTACCCTCCCGTCGCGCTTTTCGACGGGTGGGAATTCCTGCTGTTGTCACCAAGAGATCCGAACTCACAATTCGCGGTCGCGGTTTCGAGCACTTAAATCCAAACAAAAACTCCGACTCCACGCGAGAACTAGGCGAAAGAATGCGGCCCACGGCGCAATCCGTGGGTTCGTCTGGAAAATGATCTGGGAGCCGGCGATTTCCACAGCCCCGTGTGACATCCGCCCTTGTGCGTCACAACGAATTCATCCGATCATGGCTCCGCGCGCGGTTTGCAACAATCCGAGGCAAGATCGACAAGTCCTTACGGCTCAAGATTTTGCCCCTAAGTGATTGCAGCCCATAGATTACTTTGCGATTTTCCTGCAACTTGATGATTTCGATGGACCGAGGGGGAGGGGGGTGGGGAGTACTAAAAGGTAAACTCGATTCCCAAAACGGGAAAATTCGCGCGGCTGATCGTAAGGTCAGAAAAAATATTTAACGCGAACGATTCACCACCATCAAGCGTCAACGATCGCGTCGTAATTCCTATTACCTGCGTGCCTTGACGCACGACTTCCCTGCCGATTAAGTTCGCAAGTACGTAGTACTTTGTCTTCCAGCGAGGAAAATTTGGCCCATCGTCCGATTGTTACTCTTACCACCGATTTTGGAACCAATGATCATTTTGTCGGCGCCGTAAAGGGCGTCATTCTCGACATTGTCCCCGAGGCAGCGATCGTCGACATCACGCACGCCATTCAGGCCTTCGACGTCCTCGATGGCGCAATTGCGATTTCGCAGACATATTCTTACTTCCCGACCGGAACGGTTCACATGGTCGTGGTCGATCCCGGAGTTGGCACGACGCGCCGTCCCATCATCGCCTCGAGCGATGGATATCATTTCGTCGCTCCCGACAATGGCGTGCTTTCGATGGTCTACGCCAAGGAAGAGCGCATTCACGTGCGCCATGTGACGTCGGAGCATTATTTCCGCCAGCCCGTCAGCAACACGTTCCACGGACGCGACGTCTTCGCTCCTATCGCCGCTTATCTCGCGAAGCTGGTTGACTCGCACAAGTTCGGGGATGAGATCGAGGACTACGTGAAGTTCGCCGCGCCGAAGCCGAAGCCCGCAGGCGACAACCGTCTTCGCGCGGTCGTCCTGAAAGTCGATCGCTTCGGCAACCTGATCACGAACGTGACTCCACAGGATGCGCCCAGTCTCTTCGGCGCGAATCCTGCGCCCTTCAAAATTGTCGTCGGCAGCAAAGAGATCACCGACATCCGCAGCGCCTACGCCGAGGGAGCTCCCGGAGAAGTTTTCGGCATCATCGGCAGCATGGGATATCTGGAAATCGTCGCGAACCGCGCAGCCGCCGCCCAAGTCACCGGCGCGGGAAAAGGCAGCGAAGTCAGCATCTTCCTGGGAGAGGCTGCAGCAGCCGGCAAAGGCGCGTAGAACCCATTGGAGGCTTCTGCTCCGCCTCTGTGGTTCGTCGCTCTTATTTCAGAAACGCGACTGCGCACGCACCATCAAGCAGCAAAGCCAGAGAGAGCGCGATGACAAATCCTAGTGCGTAGCTTGACTCGCGCACTTCTCGCAAGGCGATCACTATCGCCACAATCAGCCCGATCGCATTGAACACCGGAAAGAGCCAGGTGTGGCCCGAGCCAAATATGCCCCCGAGAGGAATTGCGAAGAAGAGGAAAACGAGCGACCCAAGGACCCCCAGCAAGAACCCGAGGAACACCTGAATGGTCGAGCGCGAAGGCTTTTCCGGTTCGGCTTCGAGCATAGGCTCACGAATTCTTGGGCTTGGGATTGACCCAGCGTTCCATCTCGCCGGTCCATTTCAGAAAGCGCCACAGTTCGTTGCGCTCACGCCACACGAATTCCCAGAATTCCAGAAATCCAATCTGCGTCATCTTCACGCCCGTGTAGGTCTCAATGCGCCAAAGCAAGTACGGACTTCTCCACGGAGCCAATCGATGCCCCTTCGTCGCATTCCACAGGAAGCGGAGCTTGGTGCGCATGCGGTCCATCATAACCACAAAGACCGCTCGGGAACACCAGGTGTTGGATCGCAGGTATTGGGTTCCTAACGCCCAAGAGCTCAAGACCCGACGCCATCGCAGCATGTTAGAATTCGTTCTCCGCCGAGACTTCCGACGCATGCCTGACGCCAACGCCCGCCAAAAGGCCGAAGACCACTACTACGCTGCGCTTGATCTGATGGCCGACGGAAAGCTGGAAGATGCCGTTGCTGCGTACCAGCAATCCCTCACTGCCGATCCGATCTTTACCGAAGCTATGCATGGACTCGCGCGGGCTCTGCAAGACCTGCAGCGCTATGATGAGGCCATCGCCGTCGCACAGCGCATTGCGGAGGTTGATCCCGACGATGTGCTCGCGCACACCAGCCTCTCGGTGCTCTACCAGAAAAAAGGAATGATTCCCGAGGCCGAAGCGGAAGGCGCGAAGGCGCGCGTGTTGGGCTGGAAGCAGCAGTTGAAAAAAGGAAGCTCGTAGCTGATAGCTTCTTCGCGTGGTCGTCGGTCGTCAGTCGTTCGCCGTTAATCCCTGGGATTGGAAACGCTGCGAACTTCAGACTTATGGCGTATGGAAAGCTCACCTCTTACGATCTGCGGAGTTTGGGACGCATCGCTCAGCGCGACTCCAGCCGATCTGCCCGCGGGAGCGGTGCATCTGTGGCAGAGGGAACTTCACGCCTCGTCTCCCGATCTTGAGCAATGCCGCGAATTGCTCTCGTCCGAAGAGCGAGAGAAGGCATTACGCTTCCGTATCGAACGCCCGCGCAGCGACTACATCCTCACGCGAGGAACTCTGCGCTTCCTGCTCGCCCGGTATCTTGATCTCACACCCGGAGAGATCTCGTTCGGTTACACCCATTACGGCAAGCCGTTTCTCAAGCCCTGATAGCGACCTGCACTTCAACGTTTCGCACAGCCACGGTCTTGCGCTGATGGGATTTGTTCGGCGCCGCGAAATTGGAGTCGACGTCGAGCAGGTGCGCGCACAAGATGACGCGAAAAAGCTTGCCGAGCGTTTTTTCTCCGTTCGCGAGCGCGACCGTCTGCGAAACCTCTTCGGCGACGAACTGCACGCGGCATTTTTCCGTTGCTGGACTCGCAAAGAAGCCTATATCAAAGCCAAAGGCGAAGGACTTTCTTTGCCGCTCCATCAATTCGACGTGTCCATCGAACCCGATCCCAAGCAAGCCTTGCTCGCGACCAGACCCGATCCCGCGGAAGCCAACCGCTGGACGATTTACGACGTCCGGGGGAAACCAGGCTACGCGGCGGCGCTTGCGGTCGGCCAGGAAATCGCAGCTTGAGGTCACCGGGCAGAAGTTACTGAAGATTCGCCTTCCAGATTACTCTGCAAGAACTTGCAGACTGTCCGTTTTCGGAAGGGGAAGAAACCGTCCTTTCCCTGCGCAAGGCTTTTCACATTTGGACGAAAGGAAACTGGCCCCACGGGAAAAATCGAACTTTAACCTTTTATCCTTATCACTTTACAGTACAATGACTCAACCCCCTCGTCGGTATGGCACGTGCGTGCGATAAGCATATTGAATTCTGTGGTGTAAACTGAGGTCAATCAGGGTCATAGACCCGCAGGAAGTTGTAAGTCTCGTTAGCATGTCCCCCCAAAAGCATGTTTCTGGAAGTCATCACCGATTCCTTCTGCGAGACGTTTGAATTTTACTTTGCAATAAATAAATCTCGACGAACCTGGGAGGTTCACACGCTTGTCTGCTTCCATTAGCCATCTGATTGCCCCGCACGGCGGCGAACTCGTCAATCTGCTCGCGACGCCCGCAAAAGCCGCAGAACTGAAGGCCAACTCTCGCGAGTGGCCGTCCTGGGACCTAACGGCCCGCCAGATTTGCGATCTCGAACTGCTGATCAACGGCGGTTTTTCTCCGCTGACCGGCTTCATGACCAAAGCCGACTATGAAGGTGTTTGTAAAGACATGCACCTGGCCAACGGTGTCCTATGGCCGATGCCCATCACGCTCGACGTGACCGAGGAATTTGCCAAGAAGCTGACGCCCGGCGCCAGCAAAGTTGCCCTCCGCGACGGCGAAGGTGTCATGCTGGCCGTGCTGCACGTAGAAGAGATCTGGACGCCCGATCGCACTGCCGAAGCCAAGGCCGTCTTCAATAGCACCAGCAAGGCTCATCCCGGCGCCGACTACACCATGAACAAGTCGAACCCGGTGTATGTCGGCGGACGCGTTGAAGGCCTGCAGTCTCCTTCGCATTACGATTTCCGCACCTTGCGTCTGACTCCGACGGAATTGCGCGCTGAATTTGCCCGTCTTGGATGGCGCCGTGTGGTGGCCTTCCAGACCCGCAATCCTATGCACCGCGCCCACGTGGAACTCACCTTCCGCGCGGCCAAGCAGGTCGAAGCGAACCTCCTGATCCATCCCGTGGTCGGAATGACCAAGCCTGGAGACGTGGATTATTACACCCGCGTCCGTTGCTACCAGTTGCTGGGATCGAAGTATCCGCAAGGAACCCAGAAGCTCTCGCTGCTGCCACTAGCCATGCGCATGGGCGGCCCGCGCGAAGCGATCTGGCACGCGCTCATCCGCAAGAACTATGGCTGCACGCACTTCATCGTTGGCCGCGACCATGCTGGACCGGGCAAAGACACCGACGGCAAGCCGTTCTATGGCCCGTACGAAGCGCAGGAAGTCTTCAAGAAGCATGAGTCGGAAATCGGAGTCACCATGGTGCCCTTCAGCATGATGGTGTACCTCGAGGCCGAAGATCGTTACATTCCGGACGATGAAGTGAAGAAAGGCGACAAGGTTCTGAATATTTCCGGAACCGAATTGCGCGACCGCCTCAACGAGGGCCGCGACATTCCGGGATGGTTCACGTATCCGGAAGTGGTTCACGAACTGCGCCGCAGCTTCCCGCCACGGGCCCGGCAAGGCGTGACGATCTTCTTCACCGGACTTTCGGGTTCGGGCAAGTCGACGATCGCCAACGTTCTGCTGACGAAGTTCCTGGAAGTCGGTGGACGCCCGGTCACGCTGCTCGATGGCGACCTGGTGCGCAAGCATCTTTCGTCGGAGCTTGGCTTCTCGAAAGAGCACCGCGACATCAACATCCGCCGCATCGGCTATGTGGCTTCGGAAATCACCAAGAACGGCGGCATCGCGATTTGCGCGCCCATCGCCCCATACGATGCGACGCGTAAGCATGTACGCCAGATGGTCGAACCCTACGGAGGGTTCATCCTCGTTCACATCGCCACATCGGTTGATGTTTGCGAGCAGCGCGATCGCAAGGGCTTGTACGCCAAGGCGCGCGCCGGCATTCTCAAGGAATTCACAGGGATCTCCGACCCCTACGAAGTTCCGGCGGATGCCGATGTGACCATCAACACCGGCGAACTGTCTGCCGAGGAAGCCGCGCAGGAAATCATTCTGCACCTCGAACGCGAGGGCTTCATCGGGGTCAACGGAGCTGCAGCAGTCTAAGACGAACACGGGGCAACTGGGGTAACCATGGAACTGTTGGTAGCCAAAATCCTGGTGGGCTTTGTTGTCGGCGTACTCATCGGTCTGAGCGGCGTGGGGGGCGGCGTTTTGCTGCTCCCCGTGCTGATCTTCGGTCTGAAAGTCCCCGCGATCGTAGCCGTCGGTTCCGATGCCCTGTTTAACTTCTTCACCAAAATCCCTGCCAGCCTGTTGCACCTGAAAAAAGGCACGGTGAAGGGAAAAGTCGTCCTCGCACTGGCCGTGGGCAGCCTTCCCGGATCGTACGGCGGCGTCAAGATGCTGATGCACATTCGGCATCTCTACGGCGATGGCGTCAACAATTTCATCAAGAGCGCAGTGGGCATCCTGCTCATCATCGTTCCGCTGCTGCTCCTCTTCCAGAAGCGCATCGAAGAGCGCGTCTCTCACCGTCCGCCAACCATGCGAGGCTTTGCCGGCATGTCGTTGATTGGCCTGGTTGCCGGCTTCCTGGTGGGCATGACGTCGGTCGGTTCGGGCAGCATCATCATGATGTTGCTGCTCCTGTTCTACAGTTTCCCGCCCAAGGTCAACGTCGGAACCGACATCGTTCACGCCGTTCTTTTGACCGGTATGACCGGGTTGATGCATTTCCGGCTGGGTAACGTCGATCCCGGCCTGGTCGTCACCCTCTTGATCGGTTCCATCCCCGGCGGACTTATCGGATCGCACTTGGCCACACGCTTGCCGATGCTCTGGCTGCGACGCCTGCTCTGCGCCTTACTGCTTATTACCGGCGCCCGCATGTTGTGGGCATAATCCTTCTTACCGTATGACTCAGGAATCCATGAACTCATCTGCTTACGCTGACATTCTCAAACGCATCGAAGCGGGAATCGAAGCCGCCCGCGCAGTGTTTGCTCGCTTCACTCCCGGCGCCATCGAGACCGAATACAAGATCGGGCACGACCCGGTGACGGAAGCTGATCGTGCCGTCGACGCCGTCCTTCGCCAGAATTTGTTGCGCGACGGTGAGGGTTGGCTCTCTGAGGAAACAGTGGACGACCTCTCGCGTCTCGACAAAAGCCGCGTCTGGGTGGTCGATCCGCTGGATGGCACGCGCGAATTTGTCCAGGGAATCCCGGAGTTCTGCGTCTCGATCGGTTACGTGGAAAACGGACGCCCTGTCGCCGGAGGCATTTGCAATCCGGCGACGAAAGAGACCATCATCGGCGCTGTCGATTGCGGCGTGACTTACAACGGCAAGCCCGCGAAGCCCAGCCAGCGGACTACGCTGAAGGGATCGTTAATTCTGGCCAGCCGCAGTGAAGTGAAGCGTGGCGAGTGGCAGCAGTTTCAGAGCGGCGAATACCAGATTCGTCCAATGGGCTCGGTCGCCTACAAATTGGGATTGGTTGCAGCCGGACTGGCGGATGTCACGTTCACGCTGACGCCGAAGAACGAATGGGACGTCGCCGCGGGCGCTGCGCTGGTCGAGAGCGCCGGAGGTTTCGTCAGCACGCTCGAAAACACCTCACTTCAATGCAACCGGAAAAATCCTCTGCTGACCGGCTTGCTGTCGAGCGGGCCGTTTCTGCGCGAAGAACTACTGGCTGCGGTGCAGGGTCACCTGCCTGCGGCTGCTACTGCTTCCAACCGGGGATAGTCATCGGATATCGCCGGTCTTTTCATTTTTTCGTTCCAGTCTTAATGCTCGCGATATTTCTTCCGGCGAAAGCTCAGTGACTGCAGTTACTGGCATTCCTGCTGCTCCGAGATATTCTGAAGGAGATCTCGTCAAGGCATATGAGACTACTTCTGACTCTTCTCGTTCTCGCGTCCTCGTTGGTAGCGCAGGAGACGAGCAGTCCCTTCAGCCATTCTGAAATTCGCAGAGTTCTACTCCTTGCGAGGAAGGCCGCGCTGCAGCAAGAACGCGACGAAGCAGGGGCGACGGGCGGTTCGCTTCCACAGCGATTGCAGTTGCTGATGATTGGCTTCCGCAGTATCGATGACCTGCAGGACGCAGCGAGCTTACAAAAGCGCGTCAACAAGGACCACAAAGGCGACGTTTTGATCGCGCCGCTACACGCGCAAGCCAGTGACTACCAGAAGCTCCGAGCTGAGGCGCTGCAGCTTTCAACCGACTACGACCGCAGTACGGCAATGAGCCGACTCGTTAAACAGGAGATAGGCGACGGTTTTGTTGACGACGCAATTCAGAGTATTCCATCTATTCCCGACGCAGAAACGCGGGCCGAAGTCTTCAGTGACGTGGGAGCGTTCCTGTGGAAACAAGGAAAGCGGGATGACGCGAAAACGGCATTTGAGAAGGCAATTCACTCTGCGCTGGAGATTAAGAACGAGGATCCGGCGCGCGCGCGTCAGCGGCAGGCAATCCAACTCGGCAATGCTGCGCGCGTTCGCTACGAAGCCGGAGACGTGGATGGAGCGCTCTCAATTTTCAGCATGATGGAGGCCATCGCCGTAAAGGAGGCCATGGAGGTAAATGCTTACGATTTCTGCTCCAGTTCTATATCCACCCAGGCGCAATTGGGCCTTCTCGATCGCCTGCAAAACGGAACCGCATGCACTATCACTCCTGTAGAACGAGTATTTATTGAAGGCGAGATCGCCAAGCAGCAACTGATTCATTCCGACCCGACCAAAGCTCTGCCTCCGGAGATTGAACGGGACGACGTGGGTAATAAGATCGATATCCTCGCAGATGTCGCGAAAAGCCGGGCCGATGCGGAGGATCAGGCGGGTGCAGCGATCGTATTGGGTCGCGCCTGGGCCCTGGGGAAGCCCCTCACGGTTGCGCCGGCGTGGATCGCCCATCGATTGCACCGAGTCGCGATGCTTTGCCTCGACCTTGGGGCGCAGGACAAGGCCATGTTGGTGGTAGAGAAGATACGAAGCCTGAAGGAAGCGACGGAGTCGCCTCGGGAGCGGTATGACTTTCTGTTTGACTTGGCTGTGGAATATGGCGCCCTCGGTCATTTTGACGAAGCTCACTCGTACGTGAAGGAAATGGGCAAGTATCCGAACGAACAAGCGTGCAATCTCGTGGGATACCAGGAAGCCGAACAAGGGGAAGCGGACGACGCCATTTCGTGGGCAAAACAAATAAAGGAATCCGCGGCGCGCACCTCGGCGCTGGCGGGTATCGTGGAAGCCATGCTCGATGTCAATCAAGCCGCGGCGGAAAAACAAACGGATCAATAGTAAGCGAACCTAACGTGCTTGCGGCGCGGGCTCTGGAACATTCGGTTCTTTGATCGAATACTTTACCAGGCACACCAGAGCCCGCACGCCGTCTCTCCAGCCGATCTTCTTGCCTTCGGCGTACGTGCGACCCCAATAGCTGATCCCCACTTCGTAGACGCGCAGCTTGCGCTTAGCGATCTTCACCGTCACTTCCGGCTCGAATCCAAAGCGATCTTCCTCGAGACGTATCGACTGGATGACCTCGCGGCGGAACACCTTGTAGCAGGTTTCCATGTCGGTCATATTCAGGTTCGTCAGCATGTTCGAGAGCAGCGTCAGAACGGAATTTCCGACGGAATGCCAGAAATACAGCACGCGATGTGGCCCACTCCCCAGAAAGCGCGAGCCGTAGACAACATCGGCCTGCCCCGACTCGAGAGGGCCGAGCAACTGCTTATAGTCCTTGGGATCGTATTCCAGATCGGCGTCCTGAATGATGACGTAGTCGCCGGTCGCTTCCTGAATTCCGCGGCGTAGTGCTGCACCCTTCCCCATATTCCTGGGCTGAAGAATAAGCCGCATCTGCGGCCACTGCTTTTGCAGGTTGGCCAGAATTTCGCGGGAACCGTCGGTCGAACCGTCGTCGACGCACAACATCTCGATATCCAGCCCCACGGAAAACACGCGCTCGACGACTTCGCGCAGAGTCGCACGTTCGTTGTAGACCGGCATGACAACCGAGAGCTTCATAGCGGAGCCTCTGATTCTACCGGAGGGCGCAAAGGTTGTGGTTGCGAGAACAGCTTCGTCAAGGACGTGTCGAGATCCTGCGATCGCAAAATCCGGCTAACCTTTTTCGCGAATCCGGTCGATGGATGAGAGTTCCAGGAAAAAGAAAGGCCGGAGAATGATGCGGCCAGTATTGCTGTTCATTTTGTTGGCAGGAACGTCGATGGCGCAAGGAAGTCCGGAATCGCCGCCATCGGGCCGAGACCGGTTCTTCGACCCGCAGAACCTCGCTCTCCTGGGCTCGTTGACGGTCTGGCACGGACTCGACGCTTACACAACCGAGCAGACGATCGATCAGGGCGGCCGGGAGACGTGGCCCGTCGCACGCCACTTCTGCGGGTCTCGGAACAGCCGCATTGCCTACTTCGGAACAAACTATGCCTCAACGATTGCCAGCAGCTACCTGCTGCATAGAGCCGGGCATCGGAAACTTGCGCGTGCCGTTCTTATGATGGGAAGCATCTCTTCGGCTTCAGGGTATACGTTCACCCTTGCTCACACCGGCGGATTGGCCCCGCACTGACGCGGTCTTAGTTCGGTCTTACTCAGTTTTCGGGTTGGCGTGTGCAGCGGGCTGCTCAGTCTGCGGCGACGTCTTTGGGAACATCCAGCTTCTGCTGTTTCGCGACGCGATTCGACGGGAGGCCTGCATCGCGAATCTTGTACAGCAAGGCGCGATAGCTGATGCTTAAGGCCCGTGCCGCTTGCTTGCGGTTCCAGTGACAATTCTGCAGAACCTTCAGGATGACTTTCCGCTCCAGCTCGCGCACGGCCTGGCGCGTCAGCTTCTTCAAGGAAATCTGGCCGTCGACAGGAATCTCGGTATTGAAGAAATCGGTCGGCCGCGGCGTCAAATCTGCCGCGATTACGTCTTCGTTGCCCAAAATCACGTAGCGCTTGATCAGGTTTTCCAGCTCGCGAATGTTGCCGGGCCAGTGATACTTGCGCAGTTCCGCCATCATCTCGTTTGAAAGGGATTTCGCCCGGCAGTTGTATTTCCGGTTGTGATGTTGGAGGAAGTAATCCACCAGCTCCGGAATGTCGCTGGCTCGCTCCCGCAATGCCGGCAGATGCAGATTCACGACATTGATGCGATAGAAAAGGTCGGCGCGGAAGGTTCCGTTCTCGATTTCCTGCTCGAGCTTTCGATTGGTGGCGCAAACTACGCGCACTTCCACTTTCTTATCTTCCTGCGCGCCAATGCGGCAGAACTGTCCATCCTGCAGCAGTTGCAGCAGCTTCGACTGGAGCGACATATCCAGCTCGGAAATTTCGTCGAGGAACAGAGTGCCGCGATGCGCCATCTCCACCCGGCCCGGCTTCACGCCATAGGCGCCGGTGAAGGCTCCCTTTTCATAGCCGAAGAGTTCGCTCTCGAGCAGCGTTCCTGGAATCGCCGGGCAATTCACTTTCACCCACGGTCCGGTTCGCCACGGCGAAGCGGCGTGGATCATGCGCGCGATAATGTCTTTGCCGGTTCCGCTTTCCCCCTGGATCAATACCGGAACGTTGGCGCCCGCCAGTTTCGTCAGGCGTTCGCGCACGGCTTGCATGGCGTCCGTACGACCGAAAACGATCTGGTCGGGAGGCATTTCCCCTAAAGGCTGGACGAGCGTATTCACACTGCCAGTTGTCATGGCTGGTTTTTACCAATTGGGGGGAGAAATACTTACGTAGCATCCGGAGAGCCAATCTTGCGTGGCTCCAAGGGGATCGTCTAAATCTAGACTATCTAGTTGAAGGGGATCAACTTACCAAAGAGCCGAACGATCACACGCCGGTAACCGCTTCTTGACCGCAAAGGTAACACCTTTCCGTAATCCATGTGAAAACATTTTCACACAGCGGAAAGTGCTTTCTTCTTTCGGACTGCATCCCGAGTCAGCAGGAGGGGGCGGGAGAACTTGATGCCGACCAGGTAATAGCCCGGCGCGGGCGTAATGCGGAGAGTTCGTGCCCGCAGGCTGCGTGCAGCCCTGGGAAGCGGCGCTAGCTCAGCCACGGGCGCGCTAGGGATCTCCAGCCGTATCTGAGCCACTGGGGGCAAGACCCGCCGGATGGCAACCAGCATTCCGCCGGCTCCGACGTTGAGGGCGGTCGCAAATTCCAGGAACTCTTTGCCCTGATCATCCCGTCCGCGAACAAAAACGGGAATCGGCAGCGGTAGCCGGGTCCACCTGCGCCGCTCGAACTCCGGCCGTGCCCCATTGATGCGAATATTCATGGGTATTCGACGGTTTTAAAGCACATCAGTGGCCATATTTTGGGTGATTTCCCCCTTAGATTCGAGCGAAAATCTAAGATACCCGGTTTGGAGACGGCAAAACCCATAAGAAAGCCGGAACTACCGGTTAATTTATTCGCTATATATTCGCTATGTAAATGTCAGGCCACTCCTTCGATTTGATCGCAGAAGTGCAAGCTTTTGCTACACTTGGGTAATTCCCGTGTCATTTTTCGTTGACAACCCCTACCCCCTGACATACGATTTTTCTTACTAAGCACTCCAGTTGACAATGCCGAGTGCCGCTGTTCCTCTCCCCCGTGTCAACCTGTGGTTTTTCTCCGTATGGCCTCGAATCGCAAGAACTCGTCTGCTTTTGACGCTGGGACGGCAACTGAACCCCTGGCCGGCGCGGCTCTTCGCGTCGACGCCGATGTTCCCGGCCCCGAAAATCTGCTGCAGGAGTACAAAGAGCTTCGCGAACGTCTTCATCGCACAACCAACGCTCTGGGCTCCGCCGCGCACGATCTGAAGACGCCGCTTTCCATCCTGAACGGATACATCGAACTTCTGCAGAGCGAAAAGCTGGGACCGATCAGCGAGCGCCAGCGTGAAGTTCTGGGCGACATGCGCGAGAGCGGAAAGCGCCTGCAGCAATTCATCCAGGATTTCTTGACCTACAGCGCACTCGAGACCGGCGGCCTGCGGATGAAGTTTGACACCGCCAACATCAACGATTGCCTCTCCGGCGTCTGCCGGCTCTGGTCAAATCGCTTTCAGGAAAAAGGCATCGCGCTTTATTTTCTCGCGAACGACAAGCTGCCGATTTTTCCCTTTGACACTCCGAAGTTGGAGCGTGTGATCTCAAACTTTCTGGAGAACTCGTACAAGTTCACACCGCAGGGCGGAACGGTCTGGCTTCACGCCGAGCCGCATATGTGGGAGCGCCGCGCGGAGTCGATGCCATCGACCTCCGAACGACGACGGCAGAATCTCGCGCATCCCAACTCGGTCAAGGTCAGCGTTTCCGATACTGGGCCGGGAATTCCACCGGAATTTCACCTCGAGGTCTTCGACGATTTCTTTCGTCTTCCGGGAACTGAGAGTCAAGACGGCATGGGACTGGGTCTCGCCATCGCCCGCCGCCTGGTCCAAGGCATGGGCGGCAAAATCTGGGTAGAAAGCGATCCCGGCTCACCGGGCTGCAAATTCTCTTTTCTCATTCCGTTTAAACCTGCTGTTGCCGCTGCCAGCAAGGGGAAAAATTCATGAAGCAAACTGCCAAAATCCTGCTGGTAGACGATGAACCGGGCATGTTGCGGTACATCAAGACCCTGCTCGAGGTCGACGACTACAAAGTTGAGACCGCAACCACCGGCGAAGAGGCTCTGGAAAAAATCGATAAGGGCCTTCACCCCGATCTCGTATTGCTTGATGTCCTGATGCCGGGCATCGACGGCCTGCAGACACTCGAACAGCTTCGCCAGAAACAGCCCGGCGCGAAGGTCGTTATGCTTTCCTGCGTTAACGACACCCGCAAGGTGGTTCAGGCCATGAAGCTGGGCGCGCAGGATTATCTGACCAAGCCCTTTCAGAAGGCTGAACTGGACGCTGTCATCGACCTCAGCCTGGGCCAGGGCAAACAGACATTCAGCGGAGAAGTCGAAGAACTCGCCGACGATGTTTTCTTCATCGCGGCCAGCCCGGCGATGCGCAAGATTCGTTCGCAGGCAGCTCTGGTCGCGAACGTAGACATACCCGTTTTGTTGCTCGGCGAAAGTGGAACCGGTAAAGAAGTTCTGGGGAGGCTGATTCACAAGCTCTCGCCCCGCGCTCACCGTACTTTCCTGAAGGTGAATTGCGCTGCGGTCCCTGCAGATCTGCTGGAAAGCGAATTATTCGGCTACGAGCCGGGAGCCTTCACTGGCGCGACCCATGCAAAGCCCGGCAAGTTCGAGCTGTGCAACAAAGGCACTATCCTGCTCGATGAAATCGGCGAGATGCCGCCGCTGCTGCAGGCAAAGCTGCTCCACGTTTTGCAGGATCAGCAATTCTCGCGCCTTGGCAGCCGATCGGTGATCAAGGTCGATGTCCGCATTCTCGCAGCGACGAATATCAATATTCCCGAAGCGCTCGCCAACAAGAGGCTGCGCGAAGATCTCTACTACCGGCTCAATGCCTTCACCTTGAGCCTGCCGCCGCTGCGCGATCGTAAGGAAGAAATTCCTATCCTGTTGAAGCACTCCATGACGCGCATGGCGGAGCGTTATGCTCGCAACCCTCTGCCGCTGTCTCCGAACTTGCTGCAGGCCTGCCAGAATCACTCCTGGCCGGGCAATCTGCGCGAACTGAACAACTTCCTCAAGCGCTACCTGATTCTTGGCGACGAAAGTCTTGCGGTCAGCGAATTGCTGCCGCGTCCAGACGGCAATGGCGGAGGGAACGGCGACTCCTCGTCTCGAGGAGGCGATGCGGGTGGCTTAAAATCCCTGGCGCGCACCGCCAAAGACGAAGCCGAAGCGCTGGCAATCACGCAGGCTCTCGAACAGACAAACTGGAACCGCAAGCAGGCCGCAGCGATGCTTCAGATCAGCTACAAGGCCTTGCTCTACAAGATTCGCCAGTACGGGATCGCCGAAGCCAAGGGTGGTCATCATAAGCTCTCGGCCGGCGCATAGGTTTCACGCTCCTCGGTTCTTCTCCGCGAATTGAAAACGCCCACGACTAATGCCGTGGGCGTTTTCTTTCTTGAGTTCTAGACAGTCTCTATGGGACCGTCAGCGTGATCGACTGGCTCTTCGAATCGGTGCCGGCCGCCGCCGTCACTGTGATCGTGTAGGTACCGGCCGGAGTTCCGCTTACCGGCGCCTGCGTGCTGCTGTGGCTGCAGGCTGGCAAGAAAACGAGCAAGCCGAAGATCGTGCACAGCATGAGTACGCCCGCGATCCGCCGGCGTTTGCGGCCGCCTACGCACATCACCAATCCCGGTACCGCCAGCCAAATCCCGAGGAACCAGCGCGGGAACACAAACGCAGCCGGAGTCACAATCGGCCGGGCCGTTGTCGGGATGCTAAGGGTTGCAGTCGCCCCGCTGACACTCTGCAGGATGATCGACGTTGCCGGCGTGAAGTTGCAGGTCGCCCCCGTCGGCTGTCCCGAGCAGGAGAGCGCAATACTCGACTGGTAGAGCGGGTGCGGGGTCAAGTTGACCTGATAAGTAGCCGTATCTCCCGCCGCCGCCACCGAGAAATTGTTGGGGCTAACGGACATGAGGAAATCCGACATCGTCGCCGGCACCGAAGTCTGCGCGAACACGATGTTGCCCTGTCCGCTCACCTGAACGGTACCGCCGTTGAATTCAGCCTGGCTTCCACTGCTGTTCGGCGTGGGCGTCAACACGATCGTGACCGTGGCCGTCGATCCGGATTGCAGCGATGGCAGCGTACAAGTGACGCTGCTGTTGGTTGAAACTCCGCCACAAGTTCCGCTGCTGATGCTGGCCGAAACAAACGTGAGAGGGACGCCTGTGATCGTCGGACTAAAGTTGTCGCTGATCGAGAGGTTGCTCGCCAGATCTGGACCGTTGTTCGTGATCGTATAGGTAAACGTCGCCTGGGTTCCCGCAGGGATAAAGGTCTGGTTTGTCCCCAGCGTCAGCACTCCAGAAATCGACACGCTAACAGCCGTTCCGAGTTGCGTGACGAATGCATCGTACCCGCCGTTATTCTGCGTGCCTGTGACCGGGATTGGCTTGCTCAAGAACAGATTCGTCGAGTTGCTTTGCCCGGCTACATAAGTGTCCTGGTTAACGTCGAGCGCGATCCCGGTACCTGCATCAGTCCCGCTTCCACCATAGTAGTTTGCCCACGATGCAATCGTCGTCTGCCCGATCACGGCCGCAGTATTCAACCGGGCGACGAACGCGTTCTGGGGGCCGTTCAGGGAGCTTTGAATGGAGTTGGGATACGGAGAGACTGGAAAATTCCCAGCGGCGCCAGCGGTGGTAAATGGTGATTGAGTCCATCCCGTGATCAAGGCGCCGGCTGCAGAGTCGACTACGATTGCCAAACCTTCTTCATTGTTGCTGCCGCCGAGGTACGAAAAATATCCGAGCGTTACGTTCGTCGGCGTTCCCGTCGTCTTCGCTGGGTTGCTTACGCGCGCCACGAAAGCATCCGTCGGCGCCGCGGCTGTCGATACCGGGCAACTTACCCCCGTGGTCGTAACCGGGTTGTTGTTCAGGCACGCCTGATATGGGGCAAATGTAGGCAAAGTGGTCGCAGCGACGAAGTCCGAAGAATCTGTGGTTCCGACCACGTATACGTTCGCAGCCCCTGTGTCCAGCGCCACACCCGTACTCGAATCGTCTTGCGAACCACCCAGATAGGTGGACCATTGCAGCTGCTGTCCCTGGGCAGCGTTCGGATTCAGCTTAGCCACAAACGCGTCGGACGCGGTAGCGGTTGTGCTGACCGTGCAACTGGGAGGATTCACAATAACCGTCGGAGGTGCTGTGTCGAGGCAGGGCTGGTAGGCATTCAGGATCGGGAAATCCGTGCTCCCGCAGCCCGAACATCCGGTATAGGTGAAGTTCGTCGTTCCGCTGAAGTAGACGTTGCCCGATGTGTCGACGGCGATGCCGCCGCCAACCGCGATTGGAGTCGCCGTCTGGAAGTTTGAACCGCCGAAATATGTCGAGTAGGAAATGCTGCTCGCCCGCGAAGCGGTCGTATTCACCTTGGTGACAAAGAACTGAATCGAGGAGTTGGAGATGATCTGGAATGCTTGTCCATCGGGCAGCGTGCTGGCCGGAAACTGAACGCCCGAGCTGGCATTGGCCACGTCGGTCGACGTGGTCGTTCCGGTAACGAAGACGTTTCCCAAAGCGTCAATCGCCATTCCGCTGGCAACATCCGTTCCATTGCCCGACAGGTAGGTCGAATACAAGAGCTCCGAAGCTGCGGTCGGCGTCGGCCCACTGTTTAACTCCGACACGAACACATGAGATGTGCCGGTGCTGCCGGTCTCCGGACCGGTCTGGTACGCGGTTGTCGCCGTCGTCGGGAAGTTCGTCGAAGAGGTGGTTCCGGCAACAAATGCGTCTCCGCCGCCATCCACGGCGATTCCTACAGGACTGTCGGTTCCGTTTCCGCCGAGATACGTCACGTAATCGAGCACCGCAACGATCGAGCCCAAGGGCGGCGTGATCTTCGCGACGTAGATATTCTGCGCACCGTTCAAGCTGGTTTGGATGACACCCGAGGTGAAAGGAAGATTGGGCGAAGTCGTCGAGCCGGTGATGTAGATATTCAGGCTTCCATCGACCGCGATCGAAGTCGAGAGTTCGTCGCCACTGCCGCCAAAGTACGTCGAAAAGTTGAGGATCGGGTCGATGATCAGTTCGCGCGAGCGGTCATACGCGCCCACCGCAAAGCCAACATGATTCTTTCCGCGCAGAACAAAGCTGCCTTCGACCGTCTGCTTCTTGCCGGCAACTTCCTGATACACCCGCGGAGCCTCGAGGCGCACGCTGTCGGCGTCGCTTCGAATGATCAGCGCTCCGTCTTCCACTTCGAGTTTCTTCGCGCCATTGAATTCAAGTTCGGCCTGCGCTGGATCAGCACCCGGCGCAACCTGAAAGTCGTATTCCAGCCGTCCCTGGTTGCCGTAGAAAACCAGATTGATTCCCGGATAAACATCCTGATATTGCACGCGCGCAAATTGCGGTACCCCGCGCCGCCACTTTGACGGATCGTTGCCGATCAGGTAGTTGCTCTTGCCGGGCAACGGCTCGGCCGCGGTCGGACTGAGGTTCGCATTCGCTCCGGCCAGCTTCATTTCGACCGACTCGATCCGGGTAAGCTTGGGTGCCGTCTTGTCCTTAGCCGACGACTTTGGCCGTTCGCGCGATACGAGGCTCAGAATCGCTCCCTGCGTACCAAGAAAGAGGCTGTAGCCGGAGCCGTGGGCCACGAATTTCGCACGAGGATCGGCGGGATCGAGGTTTCCCTGCCCTTGATTGGGTTCGAAGGTAAGCGGAAGTCCAGCGAACAGCGAGCGCGCCTGGAGTTGCGCCTGTCCGATGAGGGGGGAAGTGGTGCTTGCGGGCAGAAGGCCGGGCGCAGTCTCAATCCCTCCAGCCGTGGGAGTATTTGCAGCCGTCGCGGGAGTCAGCCGTAAGTGGGCGCTCAACCCGAGAACCGCGCACCCTGCCACCAGCAATACCAACCCGGCGGCCAGAACACGACCCCGTACCACGGATGTTTCCCACCAACGGCGATCTACGTTCACGCGTTCCTCCGATGCATTCAAATCAGTATTTCGCTCAGTTCTATTTCGTCCAGCCCGTTCTTTCGCCCGATCATTCGTGAGATGAGAGATGGCGCACGAGTTGGTCTGGACCCCGCCCCGGTGTATTCCTGAGGCGAGCCTCGCCCGCAGCTTGCTGGTTCACTGGAACTGGCGGAAAAATAAATAACTACTTAAACATCTGACGGATAGACAAGTCAAGCCGACCCCAACCGCTGGACTCTCGCTGTCTCAAGAAAGTCCCCGCTCGGCAAGGATTTTGGGCTCTCGATCCGACCGAAAACTGGCAATTCCATCCGTTCAACTGGGCAATCCGGAGCGCCATCCGCCGTTGACCGCTCCAAACTTCGTCAGATGCGCTCGCTTCCGCCGAAAGATGCCGCCCCCATGACAATAAATGAGCAAAGGCGTTCACGCTCGCCGTGACGAATCTTTGGCGAACTTCTGCAATGCCTTTCATGATCTCCGATCACAGGCGAACCGGAACTCCGCAAGCATCTGACTTGAATCAGAAAACTGAGAACGATCGGCACGTCCTTTTGGCAGGACGATTGCACGGTCGTATTCGAGCCCTGCCCAAGAATTGACCCTGTCCGGGAGTCGGATCGGCTTCGTTCCGAATTCCGAACAGATTTGACCGAGTCACTTCCGAGGCGCATTTTGCTCTTGCAAAGTACTAAGTATTCTATAAATTGAGGGCAGCAAGAAGCTGTCGTCTCTCGGAATTTTGGGCTGTCCGATATGCTCGCTTTTGACTGGACTTCTCGCTGTTGGGACGACCATGCAATCCAATTCACAGGAACGGCGGATGATGCGGCGCTTCGACATGCGCTTGCCCGCGATTGTCCGGCTCGAAAGCGACGACGAGTTCCACACAGAAACTCAGAACGTTAGCGCCCGCGGAGTCTTCTTCTACCTCGACCGTCCCGTTTCTGCCGGAACCAAGCTTCAAGTAACTTTGACTTTCCCCCCGCACGTCACCCTCACCGACGCCGTCCGGGTCCGTTTCACCGCGCGAGTCATCCGCGTGGAAAATCCCCTGCCCTCAGCCCGCGTCGGCACCGCCGCCATGATCGAGGACTACGAATTTCTCCGCTCCAATGGCAGCCCCGACTTCCTCGCCGCCCTGCAAGCCGGATGGAAAGCGACAAATTAGGCGGCTAAACCCGCTCTAACCTTCGTATCAGTGTCGGCACGCTTAAAGGTGTGCCCTGATACGAGTCTCCATTTCGAGGGGATCCGTGGACGTGATCAGTGTCACCCGGCGATAATTTCAGGTGCGCTTTCGATTCAAATGGGAATCGCAAAGCTCAAGGTTCGTATCAGGGCATGGCTTTAGCCATGCCGTCAGCGACGCGAAGCTCGATGGGCTTTAGCCCCTGCGGCCCACGTCCTTCAGCTGCTGGCGCAGCTTGCTGAACCTGCGGACGAGCGTCCCCAGATACACTCCGTGAATCAACCACGTCGCGATATAAGCGGCGAACAGAAACTTGACAGCAGTCATTGCGCACTCCGGCTCAAAGGCATGCTGGCTTTCGCAGAAGCTCCAGCGCCCACCAGCGATTCCATCGCATGCGCTTCCTCGACTTCCCGCTGTAACAACTCCAGGCGGAAGCGCGACCAGCACACCAGAAATGCAAAGCAAAGAAATGCCAGCCAGCTGATGAGCAGCGTTTGGAGCATGCGCGGATCCATCGACCCTCCGCCGCCGATCACCGGCTGTGGATGCTGCGTTCGGAAGAACCAGATCGAAAAATAAACCAGCGGCACATCCAGTGCGCCGAACACCGCCAATGCCGCGGCGAGCATCTGCGTCTGCGCGCTATTCGAGAAGCGCCGCAACACCAGATAGCTCACATAAATCAGCCACAGCACCAGCGTCGAGGTCAGCCGGATATCTCCCGGGGCCCACCAGATCCCCCACACCGGCCGCGCCCAGATCGGCCCCGTCACCAGCACGATTGTGCAGAAGACCACGCCCACTTCGGCGCTCGTCACCGCCAAGACGTCAAGACGCTGTCCGGGAAACAGCCAGCCGATCAGAAAGTAAGCCGCCGGAATCGCCAGCACCGTCGTCGCCACCGCGCTCGGCTCCATCCCCGCCGGAATCAGCCGCTTGATCGGCGGCAGATACGTCGCAATGACGCCGACCACCCCAACCGCGATGACGATCCATTTCATGGCCGCGCGCCCAGAAGGCTTGTCGCTGACCAGGTATTGGATCGAGGCAATGAAGTTAATGAAGAAGAGCAGAAACGCCGTCCACGCCGACGGTACATGGTAATAAATGATCCGGTAGACCTCGCCCTGCAGCGCGTCCGCGGGAGCCACAACCAGCGCGCGGTACAACGCGTAGGCCAGGAACCCCGCCGTCAATACCGAGAGAATTGGGAAAAGACGCTTCATTCCGCGTGGAGAATCGTGTCGAACAGTGCCAGACAAGCTGTAGTAAACACCACATCGTAGGTGAGAAGCAATACGATGTAGAAGTGCGCGGACTCCTCGCCGGTGAGGATTGATGTCGTCCCGGCCACCATCGCAATCACCGCCGGAATCGAAATCGGGAACAGCAGCAAGGGCAGCATCAACTCCCGATTTCGCGTGCGCACCGACATCGCCGCGAAGAACGTGCCATTGACCACCAGGGCCCACGTTCCCAATAGCGCAATCGGCAGCAACTGCCACGCCGGCCCCAGCACGCGCAAGTTATAAAAAATCACGAACAGCGGGACCATCAGCGCCTCCAGCACGCTGACGAAAAGAAAGTTCCCGAGCGACTTCGCCAGGAACAGCGCCGTCGCTGGAGCTGGAGAAACCCGGTACGCATCCAGCACCTGATTCCGCAATTCCCGTGCCCAAGTCTGATTCAGCGCCACCACCGCCGCAAACAGGAACGCCACCCACACCAGCCCGCCGACTATGTGCCGCGACTCCTCCGCCAGCGGGTCAAACGAAAACACAAAGATCACCACGACCAGCAGCGAAAAGAAAAGCATCGAGTTCAACGCGTCCTTCGAACGCCATTCCAGTCGTATGTCCTTCACCAGCGTCGCCAGCATCACCGTCCAGAGAGAGCTCATTGCACTCTCCCGGGCGCATGACTCTTGGCGCTCGCAGTTCGATCGACGATCTGCCCGGCTTCCATCCAAACGAATTCGTCGGCTACGCCCTCGAGCAGCAGCGCCTGGTGGGTCACGACAAAGATCGTCTTCCCGGCGTCGCGCATCCCGCGTAACAATCCGACCATCTCCCGCGCCGAATGCACATCGACATTGGAGAATGGCTCGTCCAGCAGCAGCACCCGAGGATCATGCAGAATCGCCCGCGCCAGCGACATCCTCTGCCGCATCCCTTGCGAATACTGCCCCACCCCGCGCGTCAACTCCGGATCGAGCCCAACCGCGCGGATCGCCTGCTCGCACCGCGCATCGCCGTCGATCCCATAGAGCCGCGCAAAGTAACGCAGGTTCTCCATCCCGCTCATTTCGTCGTAGAGCAGCGACGGATGCGCCATGTAGCCGAGATCGCGGCACGCCTCTTTCGGACTCTTCCCAAAGATCGCAATCTCTCCGCGCGTAGGATTGGCCAGCCCGGCCAGTGCGCGCAGCAGCGTCGTCTTCCCCGCCCCGTTGTCTCCCAGGATTGCGTGGAATCTCCCCGCGTCAAACTCCGCCGTCACTCCGCGCAAGGCAGCGAAGCGCCCAAACTGCTTGATGACATTGCGGACGGTAATGATCGAGGTGGTGGCGTCGGTCACGGGCTTGAAAAGGCTTACGAGGCTTTGACTCCAGCCTTGAGTCTACCGGACGAAAGAATCTCGTGGAATTATCCCGTTAGGATCAACTGGCGGATGGCGTGAGATGGAAAAAGCGGAACCAGAGCCCGGCGGTATGTGGTTACAGGCCAGCCGTACCCTGTGAACCTCTGTGGTGAATGCTCTCGTTCTGAAAAGATGAGGCTAGTTCGAAATCCCCGCCGCCGAGCCAGGTTGAGCCTGCGTCAGACTCTTCGCCGGTTCCGGAGCCTGCATCCCATTCGCTGGAGTTCCCGGCTGCTGCGGAGCGTATTTCGACGCGCACTTGGCCTGTAGCTGCTTGGCATGGAAAGTTCCATCCCGGTCAAACCGGCCGTCGGCCAGAGCCTGCGAATCGTCCTTGAAGGTATCCGGCGGCGCCTCGGTGCCGGTATAGTCCACGGCCAGCGTCTGATCTTCTTCCACCAGTACGAACTGCACGTGCGTTCCGACGCGCTTGATCGAGCCCGGCTTCACATTCCCGGCCACCCGCAGGCGCTTGGAATAAGCACCGTCACCCATCTTGTGCAGCTCTTTGATGGTGACGTAGTAGCTCTTGCTGTCCTGCACGCCGGTATAGGCGAGGTAGCCCAGCAGCAGGAAAATCACTACTGTTGCTCCCCCGAATTGCAGATAGGTCTTGGCTTGGCTCGACATGGTGGACCCCAGAGGGCCACTCCCCAGCTATCAACTCTACGCGCTGCCCGAATGGGAATCAAGATTACCGAAAAACCACGCCCAGGGTTCCAAACTAGGAGCAACGATCAGGGATTTCCTTCGTGTCCCTTTGTGCCCTTCGTGCTGAGGGGTTTCATCCGGCATAACCTGAACAGCCCGTCGGAAGAAACCATCGAAGCTGGAACCATAGAAAAATCGATTTACTTCAGGTCCCGAAGGTTTACACTTCTTCCGGCTGAATCAGTCCGCCGCACATATCGCGACTACGACGCTCACTTCCGAATGAGGAGACACATTCCCATGTCCGGCCCTTTTTCGAGTTCCAAATTCTTCCGCACCTGTCTTGTTATTGCTGTCGCTCTCGCCTGTCTCCCGCTCGCGTTCGCGCAGTCGCATCCCAACGCCCAAGACCTCCTCAAGCAGATGACGCTTGAAGAGAAGATCGCCCAGCTTTCGCAACTTCCCGGCTTCGCCGTCCACGAATTCAAGGAGCAAGTCGGCGATCCCAAGGACACCCTCCGAAAATATGGGGCTGGCTCCGTTCTTTGGGTCTCCGATCCCAAAGAGATGAATCAATGGCAGCACATCGCCGTCGATGAGTCCCGCTTGCATATTCCGGTCATCTTCGGCCTCGACGTGATCCACGGTTATCACACGATTTTTCCTGCGCCTATCGCAATGGCATCTTCATGGGATCCCAAGATGGTGGAGGCCGCGCAAACCGTCGCCGCCCGCGAAGCCCGCGCTGCCGGAATCGCATGGACGTTCGGACCGATGGTCGACATTGCCCGCGACGCGCGCTGGGGACGCATGGTTGAAGGCGCAGGAGAAGATCCCTATCTTGGAGCAGCAATCGCTCGCGCCCAGGTCCTCGGCTTTCAGGGAACACAGCCCGGAGCGCTCGACCGCGTCCTCGCCTGCGCCAAACATTTCGCCGGATACGGCGCGGTCGAAGGCGGACGCGACTACGACTCCTCCTACATCCCCGAAGAGCAGATGTGGAATACCTATCTGCCCCCCTTCAAAGCCGCGGCGGACGCCGGCGCAGCTACCTTCATGAGCGCCTACATGGATCTCAACGAAGTCCCCGCAACCGGCAACCGCTGGCTGCTGCACGACGTCCTGCGCGACACATGGAACTTCAAGGGCTTCGTCGTCAGCGATGCCAATGCCGTTCACAGCCTGATCACCCACGGCTACGCGCGTGACGGCGACGATGCCGCGTACAAAGCCTTCAGCGCGGGCCTCGACATGGATATGGCCAGCGGCACTTATCTGAAATACCTGGGGGACGAAGTCAAGAGTGGCCGGATTTCGATGCAGCAGATCGACGCTTCAGTCCTTGCCATCCTTGATGCAAAAATTCGTCTCGGGCTCTTCGAGCATCCCTTCATCGACGAATCCAAGATCGACCAGGTTCTGAACAGTCCAGAACATCAGCAACTGGCCCGCACGGCCGTGCAGCGCTCCGTCGTCCTTCTGCGGAACGAGCAAAATGCGCTCCCTTTGGACAAAGGCAAAATCAAATCGATCGCGGTGATTGGTCCGCTGGCGGATGCACAACTGGACTTGCTGGATATGTGGGGCGCTCTGGTGAAGCCGGGGCCGACGGTCAGCATCCTGCAGGGAATCAAAGACAAAGTAGGCAGCGCTGTGCACATTGAATTTGCTCATGGGCCGAACATCCGGCGCGATATCCCATCTTTCTTCGAGAACCAACCGATCATCACGATCAAGGAACAGCCGCAGCAGACTTCCGAAGAAGCGCGCAAGGCTTTTGACGATGCCGTGGCGCTCGCGAAGCGAAGCGATGTTGCCGTCCTCGTTCTGGGTGAGATCGCACTCATGAGCGGCGAGGCCGCATCGCGTTCCTCGCTGAAACTTTCGGGCGGCCAGGAAGAATTGCTGGAAGCTGTCGTCGCCACCGGGAAGCCGGTCGTGCTCGTTCTGGTCAACGGCCGTCCGCTTGATATCTCGTGGGCTTCGGAACACGTTCCGGCAATTCTGGAAACCTGGTATTCGGGCAGCCAGGCCGGCAACGGTATCGCCGACATCCTCTTCGGAGATGCCGATCCCGCAGGACACCTACCCGTCAGCTGGCCACGCAGCTCGGCCACGCTCCCTCTCTACTACGACCACACGCGCACTCACGCTCCGGAAGACGCTCCCGATTTCAAATCGCGCTACTGGGACATCAAGAGCACGCCGCTCTATCCCTTCGGCTACGGCCTGAGCTACACGAACTTTTCTTTCGGCAATCTGAAGTTGAGCCAAACGGAAGCAAAAGTGGGAGCCAGCCTGGATGTTTCGGTCGATGTGTCCAACACCGGCAGCCGCGCTGGAGACGCTGTCGTCCAGCTTTACATTCACCAGCAGGCCGGAAGCGCCTCGCGCCCGGTCCGCCAACTGAAAGGATTTCAGCGGGTGAATCTCGCGGCGGGGAGCAAACAGACACTTCACTTCAAACTTGGCCCCGACGAACTGCAATTCTGGAGCCCCACGAAAAAAGAGTGGGTGGTCGAACCGGAACACTTCGACGTCTGGGTCG
This sequence comes from uncultured Acidobacteriota bacterium, assembly GCA_963700225.1. GTDB lineage: Bacteria > Acidobacteriota > Terriglobia > Terriglobales > Acidobacteriaceae > Sulfotelmatobacter. Next base: position 210,528 of record CAVOWU010000001.1, on the reverse strand, counting down.
GTGACAACTCACAAGCCAGACTCCACTCCGAATTCCAATTGACCCAATAACTTCATGACGCGGGTGCCCCACCCTTGTCGCGCAGCTTGCGACAGGGTGGGGACTTTCTGTGACCGATCGAGTCTGAGTGCCCCATTTCCAGCCGCGCATTTTGCGGCTACAGGGTTTTTTGATTTTCGTCACGATCGATCCCCACTCCGCGCACATCGTATCGAGTCCCTCCGTTAGAATGTTCATTTACGGAGCAAACCACATCCATCTATGATTCATCCCTGGCACGACGTAACTCCCGGCGACAAACTCCCGCAGGAATTCGACTGCGTGATCGAGATCCCGTTTGGCTCGAGCGTGAAGTACGAGCTCGACAAGAACAGCGGCCTCATCCGCCTCGACCGTGTCCTTTATTCGGCCGTCTACTATCCCGCGAATTATGGATTCATCCCGCAAACTTACGCCGAAGACGACGATCCTCTGGACGTTCTTGTCCTCTGCCAGGAAACCGTCGTGCCGCTGACAATCATCCACGCGCGCACTGTCGGATTGATGACGATGGTCGACCAGGGCAAGCCCGACCACAAAATCATCGCCGTCGCCACGCAGGATCCCGAATTCAATCCCTACCACGAGGCGTCCGAGATGCCGCCGCATCGACTCTTGATGCTCCGCCGCTTTTTTCAGGACTACAAACAGCTCGAAGGCAAAGCCGTTGAAGTTGACGAAATCCGCCCGGCCGGGGAGGCCTATCCGATCATCCTCGACGCGCTCCACCGCTACAGCGAACAACGCCGCAAAGGCTTCAAGGCGCCCAAAACCTAGCCTCCCCAACCTTATTTCGACTGCTCCCACGCTCGCAGGCGCGGCCACCACCGGCGGACGTTGCGGCAATATTCTTCGTAATCCTTACCAAACTTTCCGCGCAAAGTGGGTTCTTCGTAGAAGACCACGAAAAGATGAACTCCCACAGCGACCGCTGTCACGGCAGCGATAGCCGCCATGTTCGCGTGTCCAAACACGATCCAAAGCCCGATCCATCCGGCGGCGAATCCCACATACATCGGATTGCGTACGTAGCGGTAGAAACCCACGACCACTAATCGCTGCGGAGGAATGAAAGGCGCCGGCGTGCCGCGCCCGGTCCAGCCAAAATCCCATACGCAGCGCAATGCAACCGCGAATCCCATCACCGACGGAATGGCAGCCAGCCATCGCCAGCGCGCCGCTCCGGCAGTTTCCACGCGGAATCCGAGCCATCCCGGCAGCAACCAGAACCACAACGCGAAAAACGACGCTCCAACCGCGAGCGCCAATGCAGCGCTGGGCCATGCATTCGATCCCGTACTCTGCGGAGTTCTTTCTGCTTGTGCATTCATGTGCGGACCTCCCTGCGAAACGATTACAACCTACTATTCCCGAAGGGCCTTACAAATTTCCGAAGAATTCACTTGACATAGTGTACTAGTTATATAGTACATTGATTCACATGTCAAGGATCAACAGGAACGGCGCAGCTTTTCAATTCGCGCTCGACCTGCACAGTGGCGTCCCCGTTTACCGCCAGCTTATCGATCAGGTCCGCGGCGGCACCGCCTCTGGTTCACTGACTGCCGGCGATCAGTTGCCGACCGTCCGCCAGCTTGCGGTGGACCTGGCAATCAATCCCAATACCGTTATGCGTGCTTACCGTGAGCTGGAACTTGGCGGTCTGCTCGAGACTCATCAGGGAACGGGGACATTCATCAGCGACAAGAAGCCGGAAAAGAAATCCGCCGAGCGCGACCGTCAGCTCGGTCAGATGGCGGGGGAATTCGCGGCCCGCGCAGGAGCCGCCGGATTCACCCTCGAAGAAGTGATCGATCGTTTGCGCGAGTTGTTGCCGCATCCTGCACAAAGGAGATAGTCATGGCTCGAATCCGAATCAACGAATTCAACGGCGTCGCTGTTTTGCTGTTCGCAGTGTGCTTCCTGGCGGGACTCGCCATCGCGCAGCCGACGCGCCAGCCCGCCTACGCGATCGCCGGCGCCGTAGTCGGCCTCTACTTCCTCTTCGCGATCAAGATTGTCCGCCAGTGGGAGAAGGTCGCAGTCCTGCGCCTAGGCCGCTATGTCGGACTGCGCGGCCCCGGCATGTGCCACATCGTGCCGATCCTCGAGACGCTGAGCCCTTATGTGGACCAGCGCGTCCGCGTAGCCAGCGTTTCTGCCGAATCGACGCTCACGCGCGACACCGTGCCGGTCAATGTCGACGCCATTGTTTTCTGGCACGTGTGGAATGCCGAGAAATCCATCCTCGAGGTCGAGAATTTCATCGATGCGATCAACATGAGTGCGCAGACCGCCCTTCGCGAGTCGATCGGCCGCCACGAACTCGCGCAGATGATCACCGAGCGCGAAGTCATGGGCCGCGAACTGCAGCGAATTCTCGATGAGAAAACGAATCCCTGGGGAATTACGGTGCAGTCGGTCGAGATTCGCGACGTGAAGATCCCATCCGGTCTCGAAGACGCCATGTCGCGCCAGGCGCAGGCCGAACGCGAACGTCAGGCGCGCATCATTCTCGGCCAAGCAGAAAAGGAGATTGCTGACAGCTTTGTGCAGGCCGCAGCCTCCTACCGGGAAAATCCGGTTGCCCTTCATCTTCGCGCCATGAACATGCTCTACGAAGCCATCAAGGAAAAGGGTTCGATGGTCATCGTTCCCTCGTCCGCAGTAGAAACCATGGGCCTCGGCGGTAGCCTCGCCACCGCCGCCTTAGGCGGAGTCAAACCGTAAACCTTATTTCTTAATCACAAGCCGAATCGCGAAACCGAGTCGTTGGGTGATTCGAGACCCTGCCTGCAAACTCCGCCCGCAGAATAGGCGGCATGTGATAGCCCGGCACGTAAGTGCCGGGTAGACATGAATCGGACAACGAGTCCTGGAGGGACGGCACCCTCCGAACCCGCGACCTCGCTACCAAGAATTCACATAGGAGAAAAAACATGTACTCGCAAACGTTGAAACTCACGGCTCTGCTCGCCTCCGTGTTCCTCGCTCCAGTCGTTCTGAACTCCCAACAACTGCAAAAAGGCATCAGCGTGGAAATGGCCCCCAGCCACAACGCGCAACCAGTGCCTGCCGCAGACAACCTGAACGCATGGATCGTCACTGTAACCGCCGACGGCCAACTCTGGTTCGGAACGAATCCCGTAACCCGTGACGATCTCGTCGCCGAGATGATCCGCACGCCTCGCAACCGGGACCAGAACCTCTACATCAAAGCCGACGCTCGCGCTCCGTATGCCGGCGTGGCGTCTGTCGTAAAAGCCGCGCACACTGTGGAGTTCGACTCCCCCGTGCTGCTGACTGCACAACCCGAGTCGCACGAGCCAGGGACCATGGTCCCTCCGCAAGGCCTGGAAGTATGGATTGGCTCGGGAGCAGCCTCAGGTCGGAAACCGGTGCTGGTGGAAGTCCTTAGCGCAAAGTCAGATTCGCCGACACTGAGAGTCAATGGTCAGGCAATCTCCTCGGACAACCTGCAGACCACCATGGAACAACTCTTCCAGGGGCGCGACGAGAAGACGATCCTGCTGAGGGCAGACGGGGCGGTGTCATTCGCGCACGTCGCGCATGTAATCGACGCCTGCCGTTCTGCCGGAGCCAAGGTAGTTCTGCCGACGCCGGAAATCTAGTTGCAAGACCTGCCGCGAAGGACGCGATTGATGCGAAGAGAAGTTTGCGTAGTGTCTCTTTGTGATACCTCGTGTCCTTCGTGGTTCAATGTTTTTTGCGGCCAGTGTATTCTGACGGTGACCGCCCCAGCCGCCCATGCCGCAGAAAATCGCGATCCTGATTCCCTGCTACAACGAAGAGCTCACCATCGCAAAAGTAGTCCGCGATTTCCACGCTGAATTGCCCGATGCCGAGATCTGCGTCTTCGACAACAACTCCACCGACAACACCGTCGCTCGCGCCCGCGAAGCCGGCGCGCAAGTCGCCTACGAACGCCGCCAGGGCAAAGGCTTCGTCGTACAGTCGATGTTCGCCCAGATCGATGCCGACATCTACGTCCTCGTCGACGGCGACGACACCTATCCTGCCGCCGAAGTCCACAAGCTGATCGAGCCGATCGTTCAAGGAAAAGCCGAAATGGTGGTTGGCTCGCGGCTCATGCCCTCGTCTGCCAGCGAGTTCCGCCTGCTCAACAAATTGGGCAATGGCTTTTTCCTGCAAGTCATCAATTCGATTTTCAAAGTGAAGCTCTCCGACGTTCTATCGGGATACCGCGCCTTCAGCCGCGAGTTCGTGAAGAGTATTCCGGTGTTCGGAGGTGGATTCGAAACGGAAGTGGAATTGACCGTCAAAGCCTTGGCCCGGGGATACCGCATCACTGAATTGCCAGTGCGTCTGACCTCGCGGCCGGAAGGCAGCTTCTCGAAAATCCGCATCGTGCAGGATGGCTTCGTAATCCTCAACACGATTCTCAGTCTGGTCCGCGACTACAAGCCGCTGACGTTCTTTGGAGGCATGGGCCTCGTTCTGATCCTTCTTGGTTTCGTGCCGGGCATCGTAGTGATCGTGGAATTCGTCAAGACCGGCCTGGTCCCGAGACTGCCGTCGGCAGTGCTTGCGGTGGGGTTAGTGCTGTCGGGGATGCTCCTGATCGTGGTTGGATTGGTATTGCACACGATCACCCGGCGCTTCCAGGAACTCGAACACCAACTGCGGCTGCGCGACAAGCTGTAAGAAGCAGCCTTGATGTAGGCCGCCCCACCCGTCGCGACGTTCGACGGGTGGGAATCTAACAGGCGCGCAGCAAGAAGAAGAGCGTTGTAAAGATTTCCCCTGTGTTCCTGAGTGCCCTCTGTGGCGAACGGGTTTAGCTCACCACACGTGGCAAGCGTTCTGGGCGACCATCGGTTGCCCGGCCTTGCATCCCCAGGCTTTCTGAAACTCCGGCATATTCTCCACCACGCCGTTCACGCGATACTTCCCTGGTGAATGCGGATCGGTCAGCACCCGCATTCTCGCCGCCTCCGGACGCTGCTTCTCGCACCAAACTCGCCCGAATCCCAGGAAGAATCGCTGTTCCGGCGTGAAGCCATCGATCGACTGCCCTTCCTTCCCGGTCTTGTCGTCGGCAATCATCCGTTCGAGTGCGGCCAGCGCAATGCGCGCCCCGCCATTGTCTGCCGTGTTCTCGCCCAGCGTAAGCCGCCCGTTCAGCTTCACGTCGTCGACGGCTACAAAGTTCGAATACTCGTCGGCCACGCAGCTCACGCGTTTTTCAAATTCTTTCCCATCATCTGCCGTCCACCAGTCGTGCAAGTTCCCTTGCGGATCGAACTTGCGTCCCTGATCGTCAAACCCGTGCGTCAGTTCATGCCCGATCACCAGCCCGATCCCACCGAAGTTCACCGCATCATCGAGCTTCGGATCGAAGAACGGCGGCTGCAAAATTCCCGCTGGAAATACAATTTCGTTGTCCGACGCACTGTAATACGCGTTCACCGTCGGCGGAGTCATGCCCCACTCCTTGCGGTCGAGCGGCTTGCCGATCTTCGCGATGTCGCGCTTCGATTCAAATTCCGTCGTCCGCTGAAAGTTCCCGATCAGATCGCCCGCCTTGATCGTCACCGAGCTGTAATCGCGCCACACATCCGGATACCCAATCTTGTTGCGGATCGCGTCCAACTTCACCTTCGCTTGCTTCTTGGTGTCCGCGCTCATCCACGACAAATTCTGGATGTCCCCATCCAGCGATTTCTCCAGCGCATCCACCATCTTCAGCATGCGCGCCTTGCTCTCCGGACCGAAAGCCACATCAACGTAGCGCTGCCCTAGCGCTTCACCCAATTCGCGGTCGGTCAGGCTCACGCATCGCTTCCACCGCGCCTGAATCTCCTTCTGCCCAGTGAGCACTTGCTGAAACTTGAAATTCGCATCGACGAACGGCTGCGACAGCCACGGCGCTGAAGCATGCAGCACATGCCACTTCACATAAATCTTCAGCGACTCCAGCGACTCCGTCTCCAGCATCGCATTCATCTGCTTGAAGTACTCCGGATTTCCCAGGTTCAACTCGGTGAACGACGGCGCGTTCATATCCTGAAAATAGCGGTCGAAATGAAAATTAGGGGCGAGAGCCACTGCCTCCGCCCGAGACATCTTGTGATCGCGAGTCTTCGGATCGCGGCGCGCCGTCCGGTCCATCTGCGCCTTGGCAATCGCGGTCTCGATCCGCAACACCGTCTCCGACTCCTTGCCGGACGCTCCCTGGGAGGTCCCCGCCAGCACGAACACTCCGTCCATGTACTCGACATAGTGCTGCCGGATGCCCTTCATCTTCTCGTCATCCTTCAAGTAATAATCCCGGTCCGGCAGCGTCAGGCCGCCCTGATCGATGTATGCGATCACGTTGTCCGCGTTGTGCAGGTCGGACGATGAAAAAAAGTTGAACAGAGGATTTGGCCCGACCAGATGCACGTGCGCGATCTCGTCGATCAGCGCTTGCTTGTCTTTCACCGCGTCGATCCTGTCCAGTTCCGGCTTCAATGCCGTGATTCCCTTACTGTCGACCGTCTTTTCGTCCATGCACGAGCCATAAAAGTCACCGATCTTCTGATCGACAGCGCTCCGTTCGCTTCCGCCGGCAGCCGCCTTCTCCAGAATGTCGCGCTCGATATTTCGATTACGCTCGTTGAGTTCTACGAAGCTCACCCACCGCGACTGATCCGGGGGAATCTCCGAATTCTTGATCCAGTTGCCGCACGCGTACTGATAAAAATCCGTGCACGGATCGACAGTCTTGTCGATCGTATCGAGGCTGAACCCAGCGGCGGGCTTGGGAGTCGAAGTTGATTGGGAAAAACCGGCGACGGAGAACAGCGTCAGAAAAACCAGTACAAGACGGAAGGAACGCATCAAGAATCTCTCCTCGAGAAAAGCGGAATCTGCGGGTAACGATTAGGTCGTTGAGATTTTATGCTTCGCAAGCGAAGATCAGCAAATACCAGAACATAAACAATCCTCCGATGTGCAAAGGCCTTCCCTTGCGTTCCTCTGTGTCCCCAGTGGTGAAAGTCGTTGTTTTTGTTTTTGCCTTTGACCTCACTCGAATCGGATTCGTCGAGCAAGCACCCCATCTCCCATCGCGGTTATAATCGGAAATCATCGAATTCTAGAAAAGGTTGGCCTGGAAATGACTTCCACGAACGGCTCCAACGGCAACGGCTACACCGTCCCCAAACCCCGTGCGGAATGGCTCGAGCAGCGCAAGCGCCAGAACCAGGACGGCAACTTCTCGCAGATGCACTACGCGCGCCACGGCGTCATCACCGAAGAAATGTCCTTCATCGCGCACAAAGAGAAGATCACGCCCGAACTCGTTCGCGACGAAGTGGCCCGTGGACGCATGATTATCCCCGCCAACATCAACCATCCCGAGCTCGAGCCCATGGCGATCGGCGTCGCCAGCCTCTGCAAGATCAACGCCAACATCGGCAACTCGGCTGTGACTTCGGAAGTGAATGAAGAGTTGAAGAAGCTGCACACCGCCGTTCACTACGGCGCCGACACCGTGATGGACCTCTCCACCGGCGGCAACATCCACGAGATTCGCGAAGCCATCCTCCGCCACTCGCCGGTGCCTATCGGTACGGTCCCGATCTACGAAGCGATCGCGCGTGTGAAGCGCGTCGAAGACCTGAACGCTGAAGTCATGCTCGAAGTCATCGAAGAGCAGGCCGCCCAGGGCGTCGACTATATGACGATTCACGCGGGCGTGTTGATCCAATATCTGCCGCTGATTTCCAAGCGGATCACGGGCATCGTCAGCCGCGGCGGCGCCATCCTCGCGCAATGGATGGCCTACAACCACAAGCAGAATTTCCTCTACGAGCGCTTCGACGACATCGTCAGGATTTTCAAGAAGTACGACGTCAGTTTCTCGCTCGGCGATGGACTTCGTCCCGGCTGCGTCGCCGATGCCAGTGACGAAGCGCAGTTCGCCGAACTGAAAACTCTAGGCGAACTCACCAAGAAGGCCTGGGAGCACGACGTGCAGGTCATGATCGAGGGCCCCGGCCACGTCTCCATGGACAAGATCAAGGAGCAGGTCGAAAAGGAAGTCGAACTCTGCTACGAAGCCCCGTTCTACACGCTGGGCCCGCTCGTCACCGACATCGCTCCCGGCTACGACCACATCACCAGCGCCATCGGCGCGGCGATGATCGGATGGTACGGCGCGGCGATGCTCTGCTACGTCACACCCAAAGAGCATCTCGGCCTGCCGAACGAAAAAGACGTGAAGGACGGCATCATCGCCTACAAAATTTCCGCCCACGCCGCCGACATCGCCCGTGGGCGTCCCGGCGCCCGTGACCGCGACGACGCTCTCAGCTACGCGCGCTACAAATTCGACTGGGAAAAACAGTTCGCACTCTCGCTCGACCCCGAAACCGCCCGCGCCATGCATGACGAGACCTTGCCCGACGACTTCTATAAAGAGGCTGCCTTCTGCTCCATGTGCGGACCGAAGTTCTGCTCGATGAACTATTCGTCGAAGGTGGACGAATACAACAAGCAAGTCCACGGCATCGAAAAGAAAGATTATTCGGAGCTGGTGGAGCGGCTGGTCACCATCAAGTAGCGAATAGTGCGGCGACTAGCGGACTTCTGAGGGACAGGCACAACATTCACTTCAGCACTTGGACCGAGGCCTGTCTTGGCTTGAGATCGAGTCTCCGTGCAAGGCTCAAGCAATGGACATTGTCGGGGTCGGAGTGCAAACCTCTTTCGGTCCATTTTTGGGCAGCAGTCTTGTCGTCAGCGTTTAACGCCAGCCATGCAAGTTGCGAGAACTCGTTTGCGCCGCAACGGTCAACCTGAGAGGCAATCATTGCTGAGATCCTTGGTAGCGTTTGCTTGACTTTATTTCGTCTCTCGGAGGGCTGAGATCTATAGCGTAGTTCGCGAAGCATGGCGATCACGCTCTGTGCGGCATTGCTCATGACGCTAACTGAGATACCCGGCACCTCCGCCAAAGAAGCGTTCGCGTCCGCAAAGCCCTCGTAATCATCCGTTTTGTCGCAGAGAGATGCCAACCGTTCCCATCCTTTGACTTGTTGAAATCCCCTCGGCACAGCCTCCAAGTACCTCTTCGCTGCCTCCTTTGCACCTGCCAATCCAACATCGCCTAACAACTCCTCATAAAGTCGCGACAAAAGCAGCCAGCCATGTGGGACGTGACCACTGATGAACTCAAGAACAGGCCGAATGTCATCGAACTTTACAGACTCAGAAGCCAATTGTTTCGCGGCGTTTTGAAAGATTCGTTCGATGAGTCCATGAGCGGAGGTAGCAGAAATACTCGACAGAATCCTAAGCAACTCGGTATCTTCGTCCACATCGCTCTTGAACGGCTCAACCGAGAGTTTCTTACGACCAAAAATTACAGTAACAAGAGGGATCTCAAGTAGCGCCAAACCGTGTTCCGAAGTAAGGTTCCGAGTGATGAATGAGCTTAGGACTAACTCCTCGATCGCAGACACAACATCGAAACGCTCATGCTTAGCCTGCAATAACACCGCTTCGACCGCGAGTTCTGGAGTGCTCGTACCCCAGTTGCTTAAAGTTAGAAATGTGCGCCGTGCGGCGGGCGAGAGCCTAGCATAAGTGCGTTCAAAGAGAGCATCCAATAATTGATCTTTGTCAGCAAAGATACGCTCAATCTTTGTGCGGCCCCCAGCTTTTTTCGCTTCACCCAAGAGGATCTTTATTACGTAGGGATGTCCCCCTGACTCTCGGTATAAGTCATTCTTGTACTGGCGGGTAGTCCATGAGGCAATGCCCAGCCCCTTCGCGGTCCGGTCTACCAATTCGTCTGATTCATCCATGGTCATGTGTACCACTTCAATCGGATAGTCGCCTTTAAACTCGTGATGGCGAGTTGTAATCAGGATTTTGTTTGGCTGCCGAACATTAACATCAAGCCACCGAAACACATCGAGCGGGTGCTGCATTGTTTCAAAATTGTCGAATACAAACAGAGTAGGCCCCAGCAGTGGCTCTCGTAAACACCTCTCGAACCACTCCCTTGCTGCAAACGTTTTTTGGTCACAGCCGGTGGGCTTTGTTAGCCGCACGAACTCCCTAGGATGTCGGTCTGAGTTAACACTCCCGGGCGAACAGGAAGCGGGCGATCTGGGAGAAGATCTATATCTCTTGCGCTGAACCACACGATCGCAGAATATTGGTCAGTGTTCGCTAGGTCGCCGATGACCGTCAGCGCAAGAGACGTCTTCCCAATTCCGCCTCGTCCAAAAAGAGTAACAACTTGGTGCCGCTCTCTGAACGCCAGCACATCCATCAATTCCGACTCGAGTTCTCGCCGCTGAACGTATTCCGAAGGAAGGGGAGGCGCATTCGAAAACGCACGTCCTTGGACCTCCAGGATCCCGAGTCCTTGGGTCTTGCTAGGTGGTAGTTCTGTTGGGGGATCCAAAAAGGGAGACGCATCGCCTTCTGTCTTGACCCCTGTTATATACGAAAGGCACTCGTACGACTTCTCCTTGAACGCTCCGTTTGGATAGAAGAAATCAAACGCTTCAGGCGTGGACTGAATGAGCGGTATCAGGATCGGTTTGTCGAAGAAACAATAGATACCGTCAACCAGAGATGTAGCGGTGAAATCGAAGGTGGATAGTGGATCCTGCAAGCCCGACAGTGGAGTCGTCCGGTACTTTCCCGACAGACTTCGGTGAATGTATGCCCAGGATCTCCGAAATAGGGCCAAGTTCTGCGTCATTAACTCGAGCGACTCCTTAAGGGGAGGGGTTAACTTCCCGCAGATGCTCGGTGCAGGTGCACCATGCCCGCGCGTGGCATTCCGCAATTCGGCGAAGAGGGCAAACCACCGGCGTCCTTCTACGCTGTTCGGAAGCTTGGCGCGCTTAGGATCCAACGTTCGCAGACATTTGTTTAGTAACTCAACCGCCTGGAATTGCCAGCAAGTAGGATCGACTCGCATGGTCAACTCGCGCTGGTCGGGCTGGGCAGCTTTCACCAGCAGATGGGCAGCACCACCAGTGAGCGCTTCCTGTAAGGTTTGGTCCCACTCCCCAACCCCATCAGCTCTAACAAGGCGGTGCAATATCCTGTATCGACGCCGTCTTTGTCGTCTTCGAGAGCAGCCACTAGGCCTAACACTGTCTCTTGAGCGCCGACTCCCCCAGATACATCAGGTCATAGAAACCAGCTTATCGGAATCTAAGAGCGAAATCTCATAGCGGTCCCACATTCGCTTAATAGGTACAAAGGACATGAGCCTCTTCTCCGATGCGAATAAGACTGCGCCCCTGGGTACTTTCCGTAAATGGCACTCTCGTGCCGCTTCGCCGTCCAAGCAAGGATAGTAGATTCCAGATCAGAGTAAGGAAGAACGGGCGGATACTACCCTTCGCATAAGTTTGTTCTAGATACTTAGTGGGGCTGGCCGAGTGCCGGGTGCCCCATCCTTTCGCGTTCTGTGCGAAAGGGTGGGAGCGATGCTGCTGAGCCAGCCGTTTTCGTTTTATTGCTCGGCAATCCGGTCTAGGATGAGCTCATGGCTAAGGCCGGGTGCCCATCCTTTCGCGTCCTTTGCGAGAAGGTGGGAGCGGAGTTATGCTAGTCTCATGGCCGTGAACTGGCTCGAAGTTGCGAAGAAGATGGCCGAGGACGCACGCGCCCAGCTTGCCCTCAATCGCAAGCGCCTGCAGAAATCCTTGCGGAACGGGCACACCAACTGTCCGCCAAAGAACCTCACACGAACGCCCAGTGCCCCCCCTCGCCTTACTATCTTTGCCAGCGCTAACAGCTGCGGCAGGTCTCGTTCACTTCTTGAGCGCGTCGAGCCCAGCTTGTGCAATCATCTCGTCCACTTCCGACTTGGCGCCGCTGGCGGCAATGCCACCCAGGATTTGGCCGTCGACGATGATCGGCAATCCTCCTTGTCCGGGGAAGAAATCAGGATAGGCCAGCGCTTCCACATTGCCTTTCTTCACCAGGTCGGCCGCATCCTTCGATGGACTGCGATAGAACGCAGCGTGCCGCGCCTTCTTCTGCGCCCACTGCAGGGTGTTCACGGGCGCGGCGTCGGCCTTCTCCAGGAAAAGTAAGTTGCCGTTCTCGTCCACGACCACCAGAGTGACTTCCACATGCTGCCGTTGCGCCTCGGCCTCAGCAGCCGCGATCATTGCTTTGACAGTCGCCAGGTTCAGATATTTCTTGCTGGGCAATTCCGCCGCTGAGGCAGTCACCAGCAAAGACAGAATCGCGGCCGCAATCCCGAGAGCAGTTGATTTGAGCATTTTCGGTGTGAACATGGCCCAGAATGCTAGCACAGACCGGCTTTAGGATTGTCGATTCAAGAAAGCGTTCAGATAGGTTGGAAGTTCAACGTCAGCATGACCGCCGCGAGCCGCGAAGTTGCGGCCATTCGCAACCCTTGATTACAATCCTTCTGCTGTCCTCGGCCCTGGATTCGGCGCGTTTGAGGAGTTCTTATGCGCATCACCATCCGGCTGTTTGGCTTCCTGGTTTCTTGCCTGCTTTGCGTTCCCGCAATTTTTTCTCAGACCAATCCTCCGCCACCGGACCCGCACGAGTTGGTGACCCGGGAGCCGCGCACTCTCTCCAAAGTGGCCGATCGCACCGTCGCTGTCGATTTGATGGATCGCGCCCGAAAGAACTTCGACCTGCACAGCATCACGACTCCCTATGCTCTCAAGGTTTCTTTCGAGACCAGCGGCGCCGCACAAGGTGAGGGCGCCGGGACAATGCAGGAGTTCTTCGACGGCCAGTCGCGCTGGCGCTGGACCGAGCAGTTTCAGAATTCGAATGTGGTTCGCATTGGCGCTGAGGGCCGTATTTACGGGACCAATCCCGATGAAGCGGTGCCTCTGCGAGTTCAGTTGGTCCGTTCCGTGCTGATGCGGCCGATCGTGCACGATCTGGCTTCGTTCGTGATTCGAGCTGCGAACGTTGAGCACGACGGGAAGACGATTTCGTGTTTGCTCCTCAGCCATTCGCTGCCGCCGAATCCCGCGCCGCGCTCCTGGGTTGAGCGAGAAGACTGCATCGATTCCGCGACCGCCTTACTGCAAAGCTGGTCCGAGGCCCCAGGGATCTTTGCGATTTACGATTACACGGGCGCCCCGGATTTTCATGGCCACATCCTGCCGCGGCAGATTTCCATCTTCGAAGAAGGGCGGCTCACGGTTCAGGTGCGCGTCGAGAGTCTTGAAGACGCGCCCAACCTCGATCCCGAGTTGCTCAAACCGACTGCGGAAATGGCGGACGCCGGCGAGTCCTTTGCTTTGGCTCCTCCGAGCCGCTTACCCTTGCGCGTCGATCCTTCCGACGCGCCCACTTCCCGGTTCTTCCAGCCCGTGATCATTCACGCAACCCTGGATGCGCAAGACGGGACCGTGCTCGACGCCGAGCCTCTCCAGACCACGGACCGCGATTTGAGCCGGCAAGCGATGGACATTGTGAGAAGCACTTCCTTTGATCCCACAGGATTCCAACAGGAAGTTTTCATCAACGTCCAGTTTCACTTTCCCGCGACGCGCTTCGGAGGCCCTCCGATCTACCATCCTGTTGTCCGCTGGGTGATCGTAGATCATCACCCGAGAATTCCGATCAGAAAGCCGATCGGGACGAGCCCACCAATCCACCACTAAGCCGGAGATATCGATAGGGCAAGCGCGAGCGCACCCCACCCTTCTTGTGCATTTTGCGAGGCGGTGGGGTTCTTGACCTGAAAAGTGGAATGAATCTCAAACCAGGGCTGCCCGCCCGTCGCGATTTTCGACGGGTGGATACCACAAATTTAGAATCTCACTCGAACCGACGAGGCGAGTTTGCCTCATTCTTGCCGCGCACTCTATCGCTTGGGTTTTTCTAGTGGGTGGAGGCTTGCAAACCACAGCTATCAAACGCGGCTAGTCTCGCTACTCGCTGAACTGAAACGGATTAAACGCTCCCACCTCAAATTGCCGGAAGTCCCGTACGTTTCGCGTTGCCACATCCAGGCTCTGAATCCGCGCCGTTGCTGCAATCATCGCATCTTCCATCAGGAGCGTAGATTTCCCGGCCATGAGCCGAGCCCATTCTCGAAAGCAAGCTGAATCCATGGGTAACGCAGTAAAGGACGCTTCAACCATCGTCAGCCACGCTTCGATCTCGCGAGCTTTTTCCGCATTGGTCTTGCGCGTCAATTCCACGCCTGCCTGTATTTCTCCGATCGTAACCGCCGAAAGGAATATCTGTTCAGGACGAAGCGTCTTCACCCACGCCACCACCGCGCCGTGAGGTTTCGGTTTCCGCAGTTCGGAGACAACATTCGTATCGAACAGGTATCGAGTCACTGGGTGTCAGCTTCACCGAAGTCGATCGGTGGGCGGCGATTCCACTTTCCCCGCTTCGGCACAATCTCCTCGAAGCGCGGCCCTTCGCCGAGCAGCAACTCCTTGATATTCGGGCGGCTCTCGCGCTGCAACCGGCGCCATTCGTCAATGGGAACCAATACCGCCTCTGTCACCCCTCGGCGGGTCACGAGCTGGGGACCTTTCTTAAGCGCTGCGTCCAGAAACTCGCTGAAGCGCGCTTTTGCTTCTTGCAGTTGCCACGAATCCATCTTTAGGCTCCGTAGCCATTATATGACTAGTCATATAACTAGTCAAATACGAAAACCGATCACCCGCTTCAAACTTTCAGTCTCCGTCAAGATGAATGTCTCCCACCCCGACATGCGCCCGCAGCTCGTACCTCCCATCGCCGCGATACTTCAACGACTTCCCAAGCCAGCCACTGGTTTCGCCGTAACCATCGCCATGCACGTCGCCGATGCCGGTATTCGCGTTCACCAGGCGATACCCCGAGTGCTCGGTCGAGACGCGAATGTCGCCGACTCCAAGGTCCAGATCCTTATCACCATCGATCCTGTCGATCGAGATGTCGCCGACTTTCTCGTGAACATCCAGATTCGTGTTCTGCGGCACTTCCAGCTCGACGTCGAACTGCGTATTTCCTCCCGATGGCGCGTGAAACTCAATCGTGGCATTGTTCCCGCGAATATCGAAATCTACTTTCGCTTCTTTCACATTCTGCTCGCGCCGTGACTTCACTGTATATTCCAGCCGGATCTTGTCGGTGTCGCCGCGCTTGATGCGTACATCTCCAACAGTCATCCGCACGTGGATGTAACCGCCCGCAACGAACTCCCGCGAATCGTGGCGCGTCTCTTCATAATTCCAGTCGTTCGCCGCGCACAGCGGAACCAGGGCTAGACACAACAGGACAACTTTGTGCAGCTGCATTGCATGGAGAAGAGACCTTCCACTCATGGGAACACCTCTCGGCGCAGAAGCGCCTGTTTTTGATACGCGGAGAACGGGTTGGAAGTTCCAGTTGAGTTCAGCTCTTGAAATCCGCCACGCCATCCCAGACCAATTGCACGGCGATCGCGAGAATCAGGAAGCCGAAGATCTTGTTGATTGCGCCTACGGCGCTCGGTCCAAGCCTTCGCACCAGCGGGCCGCCCATCCAGAAGAACAGAGTCACGCTGAGCGCGATGCCCGCAACTCCGATCACCATGCCCATATATGCGGCGACGTTATCGACGTGAGCCGCGAGCGCCATCACCACGCCGATTGCTCCCGGTCCCGACATTAGCGGCATCGCCAACGGGGTCAGGGAAATATCTTCCTTGTCCTCGGCCTCGTGGCTCTCTTCGGGCGTAATGCGCGCATGCGAAGTCACCATACCCCAAGCCGTGTTCGCGACAATCAGTCCGCCGGCGATCTTCAGCACCGGCAGAGATATGCCGAAGAAGTAGAGCACAAATCGCCCGAAGAACAGGAACGTCACGAGGATGATGAATACCCACATTCCGGTCTTGAATGCAGTGCGTGTGCGGTCGCGGGCCGTCCACGACGAGGTCATCGTAAAGAAAATTGGAATGCCGCCGAATGGATCGACGATCGGAAACAGCGCCAGAAAAGTCGCCGCGGCCGAAGCTGGCAGAGTTCGCAGGAAGTGCCCGAGAGCGTGCGCCGTGTTCATACGTTAGCGGTATCCCTCGAGCGCCTTCGCCGACCGTTCCAGGGCAGCGGCCAGCGCAGCCAGTTGCTGCCGCGCTCGTTCGCCGTCACCTTTATCAAGCGCCTCATTTACTCCCGGAATCACCACCGCTGCGTAGCCAGTGTATTCTCCCGGAGCATAAATCGCGTGCCGAAACCACGGCCGATGCGGCAATCCCTGGGGCACAAGCAGCGCCCGCTCCGCGTTCAGCAATGCCTCGTTGAGCTTTGTTACATCGCGGGGCGGATTCTTCTGCTTCGACAGGATCTTCGCCCCGGCGGACTGAAAATGGCGGGCCGAGGCATCGACTGCATCAAAATCCAGCATGCCTTTCCCGAACTTATCCTCAGAGCGCTTTCGCGCCGCGTCCAGGTATGCGGTCACTTCCTTGCCGTATTCCTCGTAGTCATAGGGCAAAACCTCGGCATCCGCCATGCGGACCGCTTCGATCCCCAGCACGCGCGCCATCTCCTGCTCATAGACGAAATTAGGATCGGCAAACTTCTTGAACCACGCCAGATTGTCAAACACAGAATGGTAAACGCCATACGGCCCGCTCGAACTCACGTCGCTCGATGGAACTCCCGCATGCTGCAGAAACGCGGTGTAATCGGAACCGCTGCCTAGATCGCCTACGGGCACGTCACCGGTCCCCTGCGCTGCGGGAGTGCGCCGGCTATCGCCAATCGCCTCGGTCGGCGACTGCGTCGCGGGCGCGTCGGGCAGCGCCGATTTCTGCCATTCTTCGTACAAGGTCCCGCCTTTGGGACTGGGCACAACCTTGGTGACGTCGCGCAAAAACTGTTTGAGGCTGGGAACCGCTGAGGCGCCGAATTTCGTCCCCGAGACTGCAACATCGACGTTGAAGTAGGCAGGAGCATGGCGCAGGTCTGCTTCATGATCTTCGACCCACTCGGTTGATCCCATCAGGCCTTCTTCTTCTCCATCCCAACTGCAGAAAACCAAAGTCCGCTTCGGCTTCCAGCCTGACTTCAGCAGCTCGCCGACGCCGTGCACACTCTCGAGCATCGCCGCGGTGCCGCTGTTTGGATCGACCGCGCCGTAGACCCATGCATCGCGATGATTGCCCACGACTACCCACTCGTCCGGCAATTCGCTGCCTTTCAGTTTCCCGGTCACATCCCACAGACTGCGAAATTGGTAGTCTTGCCTGAGATGCATCTTGATGCGCGCCGGTCCCGGACCAACGTGGTACGTAAAGGGCAGCGAACCTTGCCATTCGCGAGGCGAGTCGGGTCCGCTGAGATGTTGCAGGATCGGCCAGGCATCGTGATACGACAGCGGAGTGACAGGAATCCTCGGCATTTGCGCGGACTTCTGCGGAGAGAGGCGTTCCGATCCGGGGAGCGACGCCGCCGATGCGACTCCGGGCGTCGTGGGATCGCCGGGAAACTCGAACATGAACCCCGTTGAGCCACGCTGGACGCCGGTATCAGGACGCCAGGGTCCATCAGGATATTTGTCGCCGCGCCGCCACCCGTCATCCGCGGGATCGGAATAGATAATCACTCCTGCCGCGCCGTGCTCCTGCGCAACGAATACTTTCACTCCGCGAAAATTCTGCCCGTAGCGAACCAGCACAATCTTGCCGCGGACATCGACGTGGAGTTTGTCGAGCTTCTCAAAATCTTCCGGAGTACCGTAGTTGGCATAGATCACATCCGCTTCCACATCCCCGGAAGGCGACATTCCATTGAACGGCATGACCACTCGTGGATCGTCCTGATAAGGATCCCCGTCAACATGCTCGCGCGTCGGGCCATGCATCTCGATTCCCGCGGGTGCGGTGAGATCGACGCTGATCTCCAACGGATAGTTGATCCAAGCTTTGTACTCGACAGTTTCCGTATCGAGGCCCGCATCGCGAAACTTCTGCGCGACATAGTCGGCAGTTGCTTTGTCCTCGATGGTGCCCGCCATGTGTGGAACCTTGCTGAGGATATTGAGATGCTCCTCGGCGAGCTTCGGATCGGGTACTGCGAGAAAACGCGCTTCCGTCGCGGATTCCGTGGCGGCATCGCGGAAACCGAAGATCGCTGAAGTCGATGCCGCCGGCGTGGCGGGATTCGCGGATGGCTTTGATGGCGTCGATGAACCGGAGAATAGAAGAGCAGAAGAGAGAAGCGCTGCGGAAGCGAGTTTCATGGGCTCTGTGGTGAAAGGTAGTAAGGTAGCACAGACGCGGGAAGCGCCGGGGCAGGGACTGGGACGCTGACTAATATTCGTCTTCTGTTCGCTATGATCACCATCTTCACCATGTTCATCATTTGGTGATCACAGACGAGTACGCGCGCGCTCAGGAGGCTCCGCCCGCACGAAAAAACCGGAGTTGAACGACTGCCGCTCCGCCCATCCTGGCCGCTCGACAGTATCCTCGTCGCGGTTATCGTCAAGCGTCGCAACCGCGACCAATAGCACGCGTTTTCTTCGTGATACTTCGTGTCCTTCGTGGTAATGATTTGAAGACTGAGAGCGGCAAACGCTTGCGGGCGCAGGACGTTACTTCCTTACCTGCCCGGTCCCGATAATCTCGTACTTCGAAGAAGTCAACTCGGCGAGCGCGAAGGGACCGCGACAGTGGAGTTTCTGTGTGCTGATGCCCATTTCCGCGCCGAAACCAAATTCGGCGCCGTCGGTGAATCGCGTCGACGCATTCCAGTAAACGGCGGCCGAATCGACTCCGCGGAGGAACTTGCGCGCATTCGCCTCGTCTGCAGTGATGATTGAATCCGAGTGCTTGGTGGAATATTTGTTGATGTGGGTGATGGCCTCGTCGACATCCGCAACCACCGCGATCGCCATGCACAATCGCAGATACTCTTCGTACCACTCCTGCTCGGTGGTTGCCCCCACGGCCAGCGAACCGGCGAGCGATCGAGCCTTACCGTCGCCACGGACTTCCACTCCCGCATCGATCAGCTTCTTCGCGATGCGCGGAATATATTCGGCCGCTACTCTCTGATGCACTAAAAGCTTCTCTGCCGCGTTGCACACCGACGGCCGCTGGGTCTTGGCATTGATCACGATCGGGTCGGCCATCTCGAAATCAGCCGATGCATCGACGAAGATATGGCAATTCCCTGCTCCGGTCTCGATCACCGGAACCGTAGAATTCTCGGTGACAAACGTGATCAATCCAGCGCCGCCGCGCGGAATGATGACATCGACCAGGCCGCGCGCCTTGATCAATTCGTGCACGGATTGGCGGCTGCTTGAATCGAGCAACTCGATTGCGCCCTCGGGAACTCCGGCCACGGCCGCCATGATTTCCACCAGTCGCTGGTTGCTGAGCGCCGCTTCTTTGCCGCCGCGCAGCACGATCGCGTTGCCGGTCTTGAGCGCCAGCACAGCCGTATCGACGGTGACGTTCGGGCGCGACTCATAGATGATTCCAACTACTCCGAGAGGCACTCGCACCTTGCGAATCCGCAGCCCGTTGGACTTCGTCCACTCCGCCAGGGTTTCCCCGATCGGATCGGGCAGATGCAGCCACATCCCGCACTCCCTGCGCCATCTCCTTGATTCGAGCAGGAGTCAGCAGCAAACGATCGCGCATCGCGCCTTCGAGTCCGGAGTTCTCCACGTCCGCGCGATTTGCCGCAAGAATGCTTCGCTCCTGCGCTTCGATCGCGTCCGCAATCGCCAGCAGCAGGTCGTTTTTTTCTTTGGTCGAAAGCAGCGCCAACTTCGCGGATGCAGCCCGGGCGCGCAGCAACTTCTCCTGCGTGGATGCGGCAGCGGTAGCGAGAGTGGCAGCCATCTTGAATTACCTTGATGCTTTTGTCTTCACTGGCGGGAAATAGGTTCCGATCTTGCGCGCCATCCCTAGTGTAATCGCTTGCGGATGGCGTCCGTTCACGATCGCCACGTGGACTCCGCCTTCGCTGGCATTGGTCGCGGCCCGCAGCTTCGAGATCATCCCGCCACGGCCCAGCGAACTTTTCCCGTTGCACTGCGCTTCGATCGCAGGCGTCAGTTTGCGGATCACGCGCTGCAACTTCGGTTTCTTGCGTCCGTTCGGAACCAGAAATCCGTCGACGTTGGTCAGCAGCAGCAGCCAGTCGGCCTTCACCGCCGTCGCCAGCAGCGAACTCAACTCATCGTTATCGCCGAATGCGCCTTCCAGTTCGCGCACCGAAACGCTGTCGTTCTCATTCACGATCGGAACGGTGCCCAACGCGAGCAGTTCGGCCAGCGCATTCTGCAGGTTGCGGTAACGCACCGGCGAAGTGAAATCGTCGCTCGAAAGCAGCAGTTGCGCGACGACTTTCTTGCCGAAAAACAGGCGCTCGTAGGTGTGCATCAACTTGCTCTGGCCTACGGCGGCGCAGGCTTGCATGCGCGGGACATCCGTCGGACGGCTTTCGAGCGTCAGCCCCGACATGCCCGCGGCAATCGCGCCCGAGGTCACGATCAGGTATTCGTTCTTCGACAGGTCGAACTGATCGACCATACCGCGCAGCAAGTTGATATCGATTTGTCCGCCCGGAGCAATGAGACTGGTGCCGACTTTGATGACGACGCGCATAATTTGTGCTGGTAACGCCCGGCGAATTCACCTTTCATTCGCCATCAGATAGCTTGTTCGGGAAAAACCCGGCATCCCGGCGGGGAGGGACAATACCTCTATCCTGCCGTTAGAATGGCTTTCTGGCAAGTTGAAAAATCTTTCGAGGTTACTTCAGAATGCCCGCAAGCAACGCCACCAGCCGCTTCTCCGATCGCGTTGAAAACTATGTGCGTTACCGGCCGGGATATCCGCCTGAAATCCTGCCCGTCCTGAGCGCGGAATGCGGGCTAACCCGCGACCATTTCCTCGCGGACATCGCGTCGGGCACAGGGCATTTGGACGCGCACCTTGCTTGAGAATGGGAATCCAGTCTATGCGGTCGAACCCAACGTAGATATGCGCCAGGCCGGAGAGCGGCTGCTGGCAGGCTTTCCCCGGTTCACGAGCGTGGCCGGCACGGCTGAAGCGACGACGCTCCCTGACGCGTTCGTGGATTTCGTGACCGCAGCGCAGGCCGCGCACTGGTTCGATCGCAAGCAAACGCGGCGCGAATTCGTCCGCATCCTCAAGCCGGAAGGATGGCTGGTTCTTCTCTGGAACGAGCGCCTCACAGACTCCACTCCGTTCCTGCGCGCATATGAGCAACTGCTCCTCGACTACGGGACTGACTATGCGGACGTGCGACACGAGCGCACCACCGACTCCGTGAATGAATTCTTCGATCCGGCCCCGTATCAGGAGCGCACCTTTCCCATGCGGCAGGAATTCGATTATGCCGGGCTCGAAGGACGTCTGCTCTCGTCGTCGTATGCGCCGGGGCCGGGACATCCGAAGCACGCACCGATGCTGAAAGAACTGCGAAAGATCTTCGACGCACACGTCTCCGGCGGCCGGGTCGCGTTCGACTACACGACGCGGATGTATTTTGGACGGCTGACCGCGTAAACCGCAAAGGGCGCGAAGTTCGACGAAACGAAACCTACTTCGAAATTTGCTCTGATACGATCTTCCGTCACTTCTCCGAGGTTAACGTGTCCGAAGAAAAATCCTTTCACATGACGCCCGACGAATTCCGCCGCTACGGCCATGCCGTGGTCGATTGGATCGCCGACTACCAATCGCGTATCGAGTCGTTTCCTGTGCTCTCGCAAGTAAGGCCGGGGGAGATTCGCAACTCGCTGCCCGCGAATCCTCCAGCGCAAGGCGAAGCCTTCCCCGCGATCCTGGGAGATGTCGAGCGCTTGATTCTGCCCGGCGTCACGCACTGGCAATCGCCGAATTTCTTCGCCTACTTTCCGTGCAACGCTTCGGGTCCAGGAATTCTCGGCGATCTTCTTTCGTCCGGCCTCGGCGTGCAGGGAATGTTATGGTCGACCAGCCCGGCATGCACCGAACTCGAAACCCACGTCATGGACTGGCTGGTCGGAATGCTCGGCCTGCCGGAGAAATTTCTTTCGTCCTCCACGGGCGGCGGCGTCATCCAGGACACGGCCTCGAGCGCGGCTCTGTGCGCGCTGCTTGCGGCCCGCGAGCGGGCAACGGGCTACGTCAGCAACAAGAAAGGATGCAACGGAAAGCTGGTCGCCTACGCTTCCACGCAGACCCATTCTTCGCTGGAAAAAGCCGCGATGATTGCGGGCATGGGTGTCGAGAGTCTTCGCCTGATTGAAGTCGACGAAAACTTCGCAATGCGGCCTGAGGCTCTGGCGCGGCAGATCGAAGCAGACCGACGAGCCGGACTGACTCCGTGCTTTGTCTGCGCCACTGTGGGAACGACGTCGTCCAACGCGATGGACCCAATCGCCGCGATTAGTGAAATCTGCAAGAAGGAAAATCTCTGGTTACACGTCGACGCCGCGATGTCGGGAACAGCCATGCTTTGTCCCGAGTTCCGTCATCTGCAAAGTGGAGTCGAACTCGCCGACAGCTACAACTTCAATCCACACAAATGGATGTTCACCAGCTTCGACTGCAACTGCTTCTGGGTCGCCGATCGCAACGCTTTGATTCGGACACTGAGCATCCTCCCGGAGTATCTACGAAACCAGGCCACAGAATCTGGCGCGGTGATCGATTACCGAGACTGGCATATCCAGCTTGGACGCCGCTTCCGATCACTGAAACTGTGGTTTGTGATCCGGCATTATGGCGTGGAAGGTTTGCAGCATCACATCCGCGAGCATGTACGTCTGGCGCAGCAATTCGCGGACTGGATTCGGCGCGACGACCGCTTTGAACTCGCCGCGCCCGTGCCGTTGAACTTGGTTTGTTTCCGGCACAAAGCCGGAGACGCCGCCAATCAGGACATCATGGACCGCCTGAACCGCAGCGGAGACTTGTTTCTCACGCACACGAAGCTTCAAGGTAAGCTCACGCTGCGGCTGTGCGTGGGCCAGACGAATACGAAAGCGCGGCATGTGGAGAGCGCGTGGAAACGAATTCAGGAAGAAGCGCAAGCGATCGGCGTCGCGAAATGAACGCTGATCCGTTTTCTCCGTCGTGGCCGAAGTTCCTTCTCATTCTCCCGTTATTGCTGGCTTTGCCCTCTGCGCTGCAAGCGGCGACGATCTCCGGAACCGTCAAAGATCCGTCGGGAGCCGTCATCCCCGAAGCTCGCATCGAGATCACCGGCGGCGATCTGCCGCAGCCCCTTGCACTGACAAGCGACGGCTTGGGCAGATTTGCGTCGTCCGATCTGAAGCCCGGCAAGTACGTGGTCCGAGTGAGCCACGATGGCTTCGAAGCGCTGGAGAAGTCGATCGACCTGCGCGACTCGGTCGACCTCGTGTTGACCCTCGCCATCGCACGCCAACAGACCAACGTCACGGTTCCGGGGCAAGCGCTGGCGTTTGCGAATTCAGATCCGGTCTACCGGCAGCTGCGCGGCGTTGGATTCGGTGACACTTTTCGCTTCGACAATTTCACGATGCATTCCGACGTCGCAACCTTTCAGTTTCAGAAGGGCACGCTTACCTGGTTGAGCCCGGTAGAGGGCGTGGTCACCGGCGCGATCTTTATTGGCGAAGGACATTTCCATCTCAAGGCTGTAACCAATCTCGACGCCCACGAAATCAGCCGGCGCACCGGCGCCGAAGAGGTCGACGAAGATTTCACCGACGTTGTTTTCCGGTTTACAGGGGGCGAGCGGGCAAACTTGCTGCCCGGCGTGGGAGATCGCGTCGAACCTTCCGCCGAAGCAAGCGTGGTTTTCGAGCGCTGGAAGGAGCGCATGCGGCACCGCAGCGACTATCCACTGGGGTTCACTGAATATATCTTGCACAGTGAGACCATGGACAACGTCGACGCCGATATCCTTGCGGCTGTCTACAATCGCGCTCACCCTCCATTTTTCAACGCGTATATCCACGGCAGGAAGCGCAAGGACCTCCGCTTCTTTATCAGAACGCGCGTGGGAGCCGTTCCTCAGCTCGATTCTCCCGAGGAAGTCGCGCTGATCAACTACGATCCGGAAAGTCTCAGCGACGGCGTCTGGTATCTCGCGCACTTGAAGTCGGAGTACGTGAACCATACCGCCAGTTCTGAGGAAGACCGGCGCGTCTTTGCCACGACCGGTTACAAGATTGAGACCGTAATCGCAAAGAATGATCATTTATTCAGCAGCGCCACGGTCACCTTTAAGCCGCTGCTGCCCGGCGAGCGAGTGCTCAAGTTTGGACTGTTGCCGAATCTCCGAGTCACCCGTGTCGCCGACGAACAAGGACAGAATCTCCACTTCATCCAGGAGAGCCGCAAAGAAGATGGATCGTTCTACGTCGTGCTCTCGCAAGCTTTGCCCGTCGGCCAGGAAACTTCCATCACCGTCGAGTACGCGGGCGACAAAGTTCTGGAAAGCGCCGGCGACGGCAGCTTTTACTTCCGGGCGCGCACGTCGTGGTATCCCAACCTCAACGGATTCGGTGAGCATGCGCTGTACGACCTCACCTTCAAAGTTCCGCACAAATATACGGTCGTCAGCGTCGGGCAATTGAAGCAGACATCGTTCGAGGGAGACTTCGCGGTTAGCCACTGGGTCACTCCCATTCCGGTCGCGGTCGCGGGATTCAACTACGGCGAATACACCAGGCTCGAACTAGCCGACGACATCACGCACTACCGCGTTTCCGGGTATTACCTCAAGGAACTCCCAGACCGGCTGCGCGGATATAAAGCGCTGCAAACGATGGCGCCCGGAGCCATGACGAAATACGCGCTCGAGCAAACGCGCGCGCAGTTGCAGCTGTGCACCTACTATTTCGGCAAGAGCCCTTACGAAGACGTCTACATCACCGAGCAGCCCGACTTTAATTTCGGGCAATCGTGGCCTAACCTGATTTATCTCCCGATCTCTGCCTACACCGACTCTACCGAGCGGTGGCTGCTCTTCGGGCACATCGACAACAAGTTCACCGGCTTTACTCAGGAGGTCACGCCGCACGAGGTCGCCCATCAGTGGTGGGGCCACACGGTGGGTTGGGCTTCGTATCACGATCAATGGCTGTCGGAGGGCTTCGCCGAATTCTCCGCGGCGCTCTTTCTGCAAAATGCGATGGGACCAAAGTGGCGAAGCGACTATGTTGAATTTTGGGATCGCCTGCGCCATCGTGTCCTGGAAAAGAATAGCTTTGGCATCGCTCCCAATGATGCCGGTCCGATATGGATGGGAACGCGACTGGACTCTCCACGGACACAACAGGCGTACCAGAACGTGACGTATCCCAAGGGCGCCTACGTTCTCGAAATGCTGCGCTCCATCATGTACAGCCTGGACGATGGTGACAAAGCCTTTATCGAAATGATGCATGACTTCGTCGATAGCCATCGCGACCGGCCGGCATCGACTGAGTCGTTCAAATCCGTTGCGGAAAAGCATATGACCAAGTTGATGGATGTCCGCGGGGATCACCGCCTCGATTGGTTTTTCGACGAGTGGGTCTATGGCACTCAGGTTCCGCGCTATCACTTCGATTACCAGGTCACTCCGGCGGAAGGCGGCAAGGCGAAGCTGCACATGACGCTCACTCAGAGTGATGTCGACGAAAAGTTCATCATGATCGTGCCCATCTTCGCTGATTTCGGCAAGGGATGGATCCGGATCGGTCAGCTCGGCATCAGAGGCAACATGACCCGCACCGCAGACGCGGAACTGCCCAGCGCTCCCAAGAAAGTCGGCCTGAATGTCTACAAGGAAATTCTGGAACGGTGAGTGCGGGCGTCAGTCCGCGGGCATGGGAACCGGTCTCGCGGCTGACGGAAGTGGCTTCGCCGCGACCGGAGCCTGAGATGGCGCCTCCATCCATTTCCGGACTTCCGGCAACGCCGCGCGCATCGCGATCTCGCCCCCGCGGATCAGATCGTTCGCGCGTTTGAAGTCGTCGTAAGCGAATCCCGCAACGTCAGGTTCGATAACCAAGTCCGCCGCGCTTCTCCACACGCTCGCCATTGCATCCTGCGCAATTGCGAACGATTGCCCGATCACGTCGAAGAGATTCCTCGGCGCTCCGCCATTGGACCACGTACCTTTCAAATGCACCGCGAGCACTCGGTCAGCGCCCATTTCACGCAGAGGGCGTGTCGGTACCGGGTGCGACAACATTCCATCCACCAGATAGCGCCCGCGAATCTCCACCGGCAGGAACATCCCTGGATAGGCGCAACTGGCGCGTACCGGATCGATGATCGATCCGGAATGGAAGACCACCCCTTCGCCGGTATTGAAGTCCGTGGCTGTGACTCCGAGAGGAATCTTCAGCTCTTCAAACGTGCGAACCTTCAACACGCGGTTGAGAAACGAAACCATACGATCGTTGGAGGCGAATCCAAAACGTGAAACCGTCCAGCGGGCAAATGTCGTAAATCGACAGTTGCGTGCGATCTCTTCCAGTTCCTCGATTGAAGCGCCGCTGCAATAGACTGCGCCGATGAGTGCGCCCACGCTGGTCCCGGAAACGACCCGGACGGGAATCCCTTCTTCCTCGAGGACTTTCAAGACTCCGATGTGGGCGATGCCGCGGGCAAAGCCTCCCCCTAGCGCGATGCCGATGGAAGGAGTCGATTCAGAAATGACAGGAGCATTCTTGCGGGAAAGTTCGCGGCCAAAGGCCTGCACCGAGCGGATGATTTTCCCCAGACGCTTCACAGCAAACCCCACGTCTCTGGCCCACAAACGGCCAAACTGCTGAACCCCTACTTGAATATAAGATGCCACAATCGCATACCGGGCTGTAAGGGCACGTCTGTGCCAGTTTGCAATCTGTTGCACAGCACGGCTTTACGGCAAGTAACTATTACTGTTAGGCCGGCATGAAGGTGACGAGAATCCTGTATTCCTGCTAACTTGCGAACAGTATGGTGCGTGAGATTTCTGCCGGCGGCGTGGTCGTCCGCAATAAAGACGGCGAATGGTGGATGGCCGCCATTGAGCTGCCGACCAGCCCTGCCGCGGCGCCCGATCCTCCTGACCCCAAACGGCGCGCCCCGCGGGCCAAGAACAAGACTGTTCTCTGCCTTCCCAAAGGCCTCGTCGATCCGGGTGAAAAAGCGCTGGAGGCAGCCTTGCGTGAGGTGCGCGAAGAAACCGGCATCACCGCTGCTCTCGTGACCAAACTTGCCGACATCAAGTACGTGTACGTGCGCTCCTGGGGAGACGGTGAGCGCGTCTTCAAGATCGTCACGTTTTATCTGCTGCGATACGAGTCCGGACGCATCGACAATATTTCCGAGGACATGCGCATCGAAGTCGCGCGCGCCCACTGGGTCAAGCTGGCAGAAGCGCCCAAGATGCTCGCCTACCGTGGCGAAAAACAGATGGCTCGCCAGGCGCTGGAATATGTCACAAGCCATGCCGACCTGTAATCGGAGCACGCAGAACGACCCTGGATAAATTGAGCGCAGTACGGTTACCATTGGCAGTTCACCGGCCGCCCTCACACGGACATGCCCTCATTTATCGAACGTTCATTTTGTGATTCAAATCCTCTGCGGTCGGAACGCTTTCTTTTCGAGGCCTCATCATGAAGCGCATCAGTAGAGTTGCCGTCCTCGGCGCCGGAACCATGGGCGCCCGTATCGCTGCGCACTTTGCCAACGCCGGCGTTCCCAGTTATTTGCTGGACATTGTTCCTCCGGACACCGATGCGCCTGCGCGCAACAAGATCGCCGCTGCCGGACTCGATGCCGCCAGGAAATCCAAGCCCGCCGCCTTCATGGAGCCATCGCTGGCTCGGCTCGTGACCGTAGGCAATTTCGAGGACGACCTCAAGAAGCTAGCCGAGTGCGACTGGATCATCGAAGCGGTAGTCGAAAACCTCGACATCAAGCGCTCTCTGCTGAAAAGAGTCGAAGCCATCCGTAAGCCCGGAACCATCATCACGACCAACACCAGCGGTCTGCCCGTCGGCAAGATTGCCGAAGGATTCTCCGACGATTTCCGCCGCGCGTGGTTCGGCACTCACTTCTTCAATCCGCCGCGCTACATGCGGCTGCTCGAAATCATTCCCACTCCTGAAGCCGACCGCGCCGCGATCGACGCCGTCTCGCATTTTTGCGACGTCAAGTTGGGCAAGGGCGTGGTCATCGCCAAAGACACGCCCAACTTCATCGGCAACCGTATCGGAACATTTTCCGTGTTGAACGTGATTCGTCTCATGCAGGAAATGGATCTGACCATCGAAGAAGTCGATGCTCTGACCGGACAGGCCGTCGGCTGGCCGAAGTCCGCGACCTTCCGCACCATTGATCTCGTCGGCCTCGACATCCTCGGCCACGTCGTGGGCAACATGACCACGAACGTTCACGACGAGCGCAGCGATTTGCGCCTTCCTGATTTTTTCCAGCAGATGCTGCAGAAAAAATGGTTGGGCGACAAAACTAAAGGGCGGCTTCTACAAAAAAGTAAAAGCCGGAGAAGGCAAAGAGGACGAGCGCCTCGCCCTCGACTGGAAAACTCTCGAATATCACCCGCGCCAGAAGCCGAAATTTCCTGCCCTCGACATGGCGAAAAATATCGAGGATACCGGCTCCCGCCTGCGCACGCTGCTCGGCCTCGAAGGCACTCCGCAGAAAGGCGACAAGGCCGGAGCTTTCCTCTGGGCCGCGCTCTCCGATCTCTGGACCTACTCTGCCAACCGCGTGCCCGAAATCTCCGACTCGATTGTCGAGATCGACCGCGCCATGCGTCTCGGCTTCAACTGGGAACTCGGTCCCTTCGAACTCTGGGATGCCGCCGGCGTCGAAGCCACTGTCTCCCGCATGAAAAAGGAAGGCAAGCCGATATCGGCCAACGTCGAGAAGTTGCTCGCCTCGGGCCAGAAGTCCTGGTATTCCGACGACCCGAAATCCGGCGCGGGACGCGCCTATTGGGATTTGGGAACAGGAAGCGCGAAACCAATTCAGGTTCCGGCGGGCGTTTGGTCGGTCACAGTCGCCAAGAAATCGAACGGCGTGGTCAAGAAAAATTCCGGAGCGTCGCTTGTCGATCTCGGCGACGGCGTGGGCTGCCTCGAATTCCACAGCAAGATGAACTCCCTGGGCTCCGACATCATCAATCTGATCACGCAATCGCTCAAGCCCGGAGGAACTGGCGACAACTTCGACGCCTTCGTCATCACCAATGACGCGACCAACTTCTCTGTCGGCGCGAATCTCATGCTGCTGTTGATGAGCATTCAGGAAGAAGAATGGGACGAAGTCGATCTCGTCATTCGCCAGTTCCAGGGAATGACGCAGGCCATCAAGTTCTCTCCCAAACCAGTCGTGTCCGCGCCGTTTGGATTGTGCCTCGGCGGCGGCACCGAGATTTCGCTGCACGCCGCAGCTCGCCAGCCGCATGCCGAGCTCTACACTGGGCTGGTTGAAGTTGGCGTCGGCCTGTTGCCCGGCGGCGGAGGCTGCAAGGAAATGCTGCTGCGTGCGGTCGACAGCGCCTCGGCGTCCCGCGGCAAATCGTCCGGAGAAGTTCTCTCCGGCTCCGTCGAAATGATGGAGGCAATGAAGAAAGCTTTCGAAACCATCGCGACCGCCAAGGTCGCGACGTCGGCCCACGAAGCTCGCGGCCTGGGATTTCTCACCGACTCCGACCGCATCACCATGAACCGCGAGCGCGTGCTCTCCGACGCTAAGGCTCGTGCCCTTGAACTCGCCCGCGCAGGATACGAACCGTCCGCAGCCGCGTAAAGACATTCCAGCACCCGGCGAGAGCCTGCTGGCTGCTCTGAAGATGGGCGTGCACCTGATGCGGCAGGGCGACTTCATCACCGACTACGAAGTAAAGCTCGGCGGCAAGATCGCCGAAGTGCTCTGCGGCGGCAACGTCACTCCAGGCACTCCGGTCAGCGAGCAATACATCCTCGACCTCGAGCGCGAAGCCTTCAAGATCCTCTGCGGCGAGAAGAAAACGCAAGAGAGGATTCAGTTCACGCTGAAAACTGGCAAGACACTAAGGAACTAGGGCCGCCGAGACCGCATTCAATACCTGGAAACGGAAAAACTGCCAACAGCCGCTGACTCTGATCAGGCGTAGCCTCAATCGGCGACTGGCGCATGATCGCGAGAGCTGCCCACTAAGTCAAGGGTAAGTGGCATGAATCTGCAGCTTCGGCCCACGTCTTAATGAGCGTAGCGGCAATTTGTCGCCAACTATCACCCTTTCTTCCCGCACTCTTGCTTTGGCACCCTTCGATCATCGTTTCGATTGATCGGTGCGACGAAATCGAGTGTGCGTGCGCTCAGCTGTGCCACCAATACATCCAATAAAACACGCCCTCACTCACTTACGCTGGACTCGAGGCTTGCTCTGAAGGACTCTTTTCAACTCTTAGCCGGAGGACTAGAGTCGTTATGGAACCTCGCTGAAACTTTAGCTCGATTGATAACGAAGCTTTCAGAACTTCCTGCCTACTGCGGTGTTTGGTCCAGTGTTTGGCGCTTGGTGGAGGTGAAGGATGGCAAGGTCTTGGATTGTAGTGCTAGCGATCGTATCGCCGCTACTTGTGAGTTCTGCGCGAGGACAACAGCAGGGGCAGGCAGAAGCTCAAGCCGCCAGTACCAGCACGGAGGTCCAGATATCGACGAAGGAAACGGAAGACGCCATCAAAGTCCAGGTGAATCTGGTGCTGGTGCGGGCGGTCGTGAAAGATGCCGCTGGGAAGGCTGTTCCGGGTCTGAAGAAGGAAGATTTCCAACTGTTTGATAACGGGAAGCAGCAGAGAATTTCCGCGTTCAATGTAGAAACGGCAGACAAGGCGGTTAGTGAGACCCCCACGGTAGAAGGAAAAGCTGCAGGAACGGAAGCGGCCAAAGAAGCAGAGGCCGCGCCGGAATCTGGCACAGCGAAGCCCATAGAGGTACCGCGGCGGTTTTTGGCGCTGGTGTTTGATGATTCACATATGAAGGTGGCCGATGCGATGGCGGTGCACGCGGCGACCGAGAAGCTGTTCGCAAGCTTGACTCCGACGGATCGGGTTGCGATTTATTCGACCCAGGGTGACGTGCAACAGGATTACACGGGGGATGCAGCAACATTACGGAAAACGTTGGCGGCAATCGTTCCTCATCCCGCTAAGGACGAGGGGCATTATGAATGCCCGAACATCAGCTACTACCAAGCCGACCTGATCGAGAACAAACACGATGCGGATGCGATGCAAATCGCGATTGTCGACGCGACAGTAAACAACTGTCCTCTTAATCTGCAAGCCACTGTGGACAGGATCTTGCGTCAGGGGGATTTGCAGACGCAGGCAACCTATCAATACATGGTTGCGATCGTGAAGAAGCTGGCCAGTATGCCTGGACAGAGGGTGCTGGTGTACGTTTCGCCCGGATTCATCCTTGGAGATGCGGTGTTACCCGACAATTCGGACCTGATCGAGCGAGCGGTACGCGCCGGGGTGGTCGTCAACACGATTGACGCGCGGGGTTTGTACACCGCGGACCAAATGCCGGACATGGATGCACCACCGCAGGTTGGTGCTACGAAGGGGGACCCAATGATCGACTACCGAGGGATAGAAGGGACCTACCGAATGCAGGCGCAATTCGAGTCGGGACAAGTGTTGGCGGGAATGGCCGCCAGCACAGGCGGAACTTATTTTCATAACCGAAACGATTTGGATGCGGCGATGAGTCAGGCGCTGGCGGCGCCAACCGTGAGTTATGTCCTGGGATTTGCGCCGCAAGGCCCGATGGGCGACGGGTTGTAGCCCTTGGATTTTTTGGAGATTTTCCGCTAAATCCGTGATTTCAATAGACCGAAGGGGGGAGGGGTACCAGGCAGTTATTAAAACGTAAACACCCCATTCCCAAAACGGATCGCGTCCCGCGAACCGCATCTGCAGCGCTACAATCCCTTCATGACAAGACCTCTGCTCACCGCCGCCGCGCTCGTCTGCCTCGCCCTTCTCGTTCCGCTCGCCAGCGCCCAATCCAACCAACAGAAAGACGTCCCGGCGAAAGAATCCGCTCCCGACGTTCCCGACGCGATTGCTGTCCCAGCAGGTCTTGAGCCGGTTCTATTTGTCCACGCCAAAGGATCGCAGATTTACACCTGTCAAGCCGGAAGCGATGGCAAGTTCGCCTGGACGCTTAAAGCGCCCGACGCCGAATTGAAAGATCGCAAAGACAAAGTGATTGGCCAGCACTCCGCAGGACCGACCTGGAAACTGAAAGATGGCAGCGAAGTCATCGGCAAAGCCGCCGCTCACGTCGACTCCCTCGATCCGGATTCCATTCCGTGGCTGCTGGTCAACGTTGTGACCAACGCGAAGAAAGGCATGCTTGCCGACGTGACCACGATTCAGCGCGTCCACACGCACGGCGGAAAACCTGGAAACGATCCGTGCGACGAATCCCACAAAGACGCGGAGACCAAAAGCAGTTACACCGCGGACTACTATTTCTTCTCGCCGGTGAAGTAGTATCGGCGTTTGAGGCTGACGCGAATCCGTCTGCATCTAACGTTTAGGCGTTCGGCACTCAGCAGTTTGGGAGAAAGATTATGCGCGAAGTCGTCATCGCTTCTTCGGTTCGTACTCCAGTAGGACGAGCTTACAAAGGCACGCTGCGTTCCACGCGTCCGGACGAATTGGCCGCCGTCGCGATCAAGGGAGCGCTCGATCGCATTCCGCAGCTTGACGCGAAGGAGATCGAAGACGTCATTCTCGGTTGCGCGATGCCCGAAGCCGAACAAGGGATGAACGTTGCACGCATTGCCTCGCTGCGCGCGGGATTGCCGGTCGAAGTCTCCGCGCTCACCATCAATCGCTTCTGCTCTTCAGGATTGCAAGCGATCGCCATGGCTGCGGAGCGCATCATGAGCGGCGGCGCGGAAGTGATCGTCGCCGGAGGAACCGAATCGATGTCGATGATCCCGATGGGCGGTCACAAGATCTCGCCCAATCCGTGGCTCGTTGATCACTATCCCGACGCCTATCTTTCCATGGGACTGACTGCCGAGCGAGTCGCCCAGCGTATTGGCATCTCGCGCGAGGCTGCCGACGAATTCTCCCTGCGCAGCCACCAGAAAGCGTTGGCGGCGATTCAAGCTGGCAAGTTCGACGACGAAGTCGTTTCCGTGCCGGTAAGCTTCAGCACTCCGAATGGCTCGAAGCCCAAGCGTCAGGAGATCACCTTCAAGGTAGATGAAGGCCCGCGCGCCGATACGTCCCTCGAAGCGTTGCTCGCGCTCAAGCCTGCATTCCATGTAAAAGGCACAGTCACCGCCGGCAATTCGTCACAGATGTCGGACGGCGCCGCCGCTGCAGTGGTGATGTCGGCAGAGCGCGCGCAAGCCCTGGGCATCAAGCCTCTGGCTCGCTATGTCGCGTTCGCGACCGCAGGATATAAGCCGGAAGAAATGGGTCTCGGACCGGTGTTCGCCATACCGAAAGCATTGAAGATGGCTGGACTCAAGCTCGCCGACATCGACGTGATCGAATTGAACGAGGCTTTCGCGGCACAATCGTTAGGAGTAATCAAGGAAGCGGGACTCGATCCGGAGAAGGTCAATCCCAACGGAGGCGCAATCGCTCTCGGCCATCCTCTGGGATGCACGGGAGCAAAGCTGACGGCAAGCGTAATCCGCGAGATGAAACGCCGCAACGCCCGCTACGGCATGGTCACCATGTGCGTCGGCGGAGGAATGGGCGCAGCCGGCATCTTCGAGAACTCATAAGTTGCATGCGGCGCTATAATCTACCGTAGGAGGGTTCCTATGACTTCCGCCCGCCTTGCTCTTATCGCGTTGCTCGTTAGCTCTGCTTCGACCTTCGCGCAGATGCCGGGTGCCCTGGTCACTCCTCACACTGATCCCGCCGCCAAGACTCTGCCCTCCGAATCGTGGAAGATTGGCGGACAGCCCGCAGACTCCAGCGCCGCGGGCAATCCGATCGAGCGCATGCGGATTGACCAGTTCAAGCTCGATCCGAAGGGTTTGCCTTTCCAGCAGGACGCTCGCGCTGACCTCATGACACTGAACCTCGACGGACAGGCGGGCGACGACACAACTTGCTTCGCGATTCGCAGCTACGTGGTTGCGCGCGACAGCAAGAACTCCGATGCGACACATCCGGTCGGGTACTCGACATGCCGACCGGCGAGCCGTTACCGCGTCCGAACGACGGAGTTGCACGGTACGTCGGTCAACCGCTAACTCGCAGCCACGTCACAATTCTTTACGCAATTGCTACGCTCTTTGACTTTATCTGCGATATGATTCTGGTGGGCGCAATCGCCCAGGCCAGCGCGGTCATCCCCCGACCGAGAATCTGGCCATCGGTTGGGAGGTGCATGATGCGGCTCTCCGGCCTCTGCGTAGTAGGGTTGTTCGTTCTCTCATTTCTAGCTCTCTCACCTGCAGCCTTCGCTCAACATTCTTCGTCGTCATCTGGCAGTTCCGGAGGCTCTTCGAGTTCAGGTGGAGGCGGCGGTTCCCATAGCAGTTCCTTTGGCGGAAGCTCGTCAGGAGCCACCAGTAGCAGCCACAGCTCCGGCGGTGGATCGGTATCGCACGCTTCGAATGCGCACACTTCGAACACTCCAGCCGCCTCACATCTCGTCGGGCGGGAGACGACTACAACTGGCGTTCGCTCCACGCCTGAACTGAACGGCACTTCGCAGGCTCGAACCCAGCCAGAAAAGCGGGGATTCTTTTCATTCATCCGGCATCCGTTCCGGAAGGCGGAGCCGAAGCCGGTCAGCGATCTGCGCCGCAGAGTTTGCCTGGCGGGTTCATGCTCGGTTTGCCCTGTCGGCCAGACAGCCGGCAAAGGAGGCTGCATCGCAGCACCGGTCAATACGTACTACCACCGCCGCTACTGTTCTCCCGGAGAGATTTGGTCCGGCGGAGCGTGCATATTGCAGACTCATTTTGTCGACGATTGCAGTTGGCTGCGGATGTCGGTGGATCGCCAGCAACGGGCAATGCAATCCGCCATCGTGGATGAGCAAGCCAGGTGCGGCGCAGGCTCAACGCAGGCATGCTCGCAGGCCACAGCCGCGAGGCAAAGCGAAGAAGATCTCTACCGCACGCTTTCGGAGAGATACAGGCAATGCCTTCAGCGCCCAACGAGCACGTACAGTCGGGGAATGTTCTACTCCCCGACCAATGGAATCGGCTTATATTTCGATCCTTTGAGTGCTGAGATCAATCGCTAAAACTCGCCCTGCGCGAAACGCCGCGCAATAGTCACCTCGCAGCAGGTTACCGCCGCGGAGCGCCGATTATCGCCGACCTATCATTCCCCCTCTTAACGCATTAAAATCGCAATGGGATTCCGCCGGACTCGAGTGCCCGGCGGCTTGTATTAGGAGACGACATGGCCACCACGACGATAGCGCCGAAGACGAGGATTGCGGGCGGAAGTTTCTTGCTCGAATCACGAACGTGCGAAGAGGTCTTTACTCCGGAAGACTTCAGCGAGCAGCATCGCCTCATCGGACAGACGGCGGAAGAGTTCGCGGTGAACGAGATCGTTCCTAATATCGAAAAGATCGAACACAAGGACTTTTCGGTCACACGCGACCTGCTGAAAAAGGCTGGCGATCTTGGGCTGAGTTCAGTGGAAATCCCCGAGGCCTATGGAGGCCTCGAGATGGACAAGGTCACCGCGGCGGTGATTGCCGATCACATCGCGAAATACGCGGGCTTTGCCACGACCTGGGGCGGGCACACGGGCATCGGCACGCTGCCCATCGTCTATTTCGGCACGGAAGAACAGAAGAAGAAGTATCTTCCTCGGCTGGGTTCGGGTGAGATTGTTGGCGCGTACGCTCTATCCGAATCGACTTCGGGCTCGGACGCCATGAATTGCCGCACTCGCGCTGTGCTTTCGGCGGATGGCAAGCACTATGTACTTAACGGCGAAAAGATGTGGATCACCAACGCGGGGTTTGCCGATCTGTTCACCGTATTCGCGAAGGTCGATGGTGAGAAATTCTCGGCGTTTCTCGTGGAGCGGGACTTCCCTGGATTCTCCATCGGTGCCGAAGAACACAAGATGGGAATTCGCGGATCGTCGACCTGCCCGATCATTTTGAACGACTGCAAAGTGCCTGCGGAGAACTTGCTGGGCGAGATCGGCAAGGGACATCTGATCGCGTTCAACATTCTGAATGTCGGACGCTTTAAGCTGGGCGCAATGTGCGTGGGTGGAGGCCGGGTGTCGCTCGAAAACGCGATCGGTTACGCCAAGCAGCGCAAGGCGTTCAACAAGGTCATCGCGGACTTCGGATTGGTCCGCGAAAAGATCGCCAACATGGCGACGCTGCTCTATGTTGGCGAGTCACTCGTCTACCGAACCGTCGCGATGATGGACTCCGCGCTCGGCGAAGTCGACAAATCCGCTGCCGATGCTGCAAAGCAGACGCTGAAGGCGATCGAGGAATATGCCGTCGAGTGCTCGATCATCAAGGTGTGGGGCTCGGAGATGATCGATTACATCGTCGACGAGACGCTGCAGATTTATGCCGGCTATGGGTTCGTCGAGGAGTATCCGGCGGAGCGAGCATACCGCGACGCACGCATCAATCGCATCTTCGAAGGAACGAACGAAATTAACCGGCTGATCATCACAGGCTTCCTGCTGAAGCGCGCGATGACCGGGCAATTGCCGTT
The DNA here is from genome assembly GCA_963700225.1 of uncultured Acidobacteriota bacterium. Taxonomy (GTDB): domain Bacteria; phylum Acidobacteriota; class Terriglobia; order Terriglobales; family Acidobacteriaceae; genus Sulfotelmatobacter. The sequence continues at coordinate 173,785 of CAVOWU010000001.1, read as the reverse complement.
GATGCCTGCCATCAAGAAACTGATGGATGAAGTGCTTTCCGGCCCGTCAATGGCGGAGGAACTCGAAGGCCCACTGGCCGAGGAACAAAAACTGGTGGCGCAAGCGAAGAAGTTGGGGTTGTTCGCGGCCGGTTCGGCAACGCAGAAATACATGCAGGCGATTCAGGATCAGCAGGAGATCATGGGCGCGATCGCCGACATGACGATCGAGACCTATGCCATGGAGTCGGCCGTATTGCGGGCACAGAAAATCGTAGCCAGCAAGGGTGAAGCGGGCGCGGCTTTGCCGGTGGCGATGACGCGCGTCTACCTTTCGCAGGCGATGGAAAAAGTCGAGTCCGCTGCGCGCAAGGTAATCGCGGCGGTGGCCGAGGGCGACATGATGCGTACACAGCTGGCGATTCTGCGGCGCTTGTCGAAATACGAACCGTTCAACACCGTCGAACTGCGGCAGACCATCGCGCAGAAGATGATCGAGCGCGGCAAGTTTACGCTGGCTTAAAACCTTTCACCACGGAGGGCACAGAGGAACACAGGGAAATCGATACGGATTCTGCTTTCCCTGTGACCTCTGTCATTCGTTTTCTTCTTGCCCGCCCCTCTGATACAAATGTCACGATGAAACTCATCGTGTTACACCTTCTTACCACGTTCGCACTGGCTTCAGTGTTGTCCGCCCAGACTGGATCCGCTCCTCAGAAGGATTCGGCCACTTTCGACGCCGACGGAACCGCTCACATCACACGCGTGGTGCCGATGCCTTCGACGATTTCGCCGGAGGCTCAGCAATGGCTGGAGTCGCTGATTCACAGCACTCCCGGCCCCGAGTCGCTGGCTGAGCGCCGAGCGCGCACAGATGTGTGGCGGGCCAAGGATTCCGCCGAAGCACGCAGAATCTATCCGGTGAATGTGGAAGAGGCGACGACCGCGGGCGTTCGCACCGACATCATCACGCCGCTCACGATGCCGGCCGAAAATCGCGGTCGGGTGCTGATCAACCTGCACGGCGGAGGGTTCAATTCCGACTCAGGCTCTCTGATCGAAGGCGTACCGATCGCCAACCTGGCGAAAATCAAAGTCGTGTCGGTCTACTACCGTCTGGCTCCGGAGAATCCATTTCCCGCGGCTGTCGACGATGTGGTCGCTGTGTACAAAGAACTTCTTAAGACCTACAAGCCGCAGAGCATTGGGATTTTCGGAACCTCGGCGGGCGCGATTCTAACCGCGGAAGTTACCGTACGACTAAAACAACTTGGACTGCCGCTTCCGGCCGCGCTCGGCATTTTCTCTGGCCTGGCAGATTTCAGCCGCGTGGGCGACTCGCGGCAACTGTTCACTTTGAATGGGTTTCCGGGTGAGATGCAGCCGATCGATCCCAGCCATCTGCCAGATGATCAATATATCGGCAAGATGGACCGCAAGGATCCCGTACTCTCGCCGCTCTTCGCCGATTTGCACGGCATGCCGCCGAGCCTGCTGGTCACCAGCACACGGGATATTTTGCTGAGCGATACGAGTACGCTGCACCGTGCACTGCTGCGAGCCGGTGACGATGCGCAACTGGTCGTGTTCGACGCCCTCCCGCATGCGTTTTGGTATCACTTCCAGTTACCGGAAACGCGAGAGGCTCTGGAGTTGATGGCGAAGTTCTTCGACGAGAAAGTGGCGCACTAGCCCGCCGCTTCTTGAGACTTATATTCCGCAATGTCCGAGGAAATACTGTAATGAAGATTGTTCGTCTTGCCGCTTCGTTCCTTGCCCTGTTCATCTGGATGTTCCTGGCGATTCCCGTCCGGGCCGACGTTTCACTTCCGTCATTGCTGGCCGATCACATGGTGGTACAAAGAGGCTTGCCGGTGCACGTATGGGGCATGGCCGCACCGCGCGAGGGTGTGACGGTCACATTCCGCAGCGAGACGAAATCTACGACCGCCGACGACCTCGGGCGCTGGAGCCTGTATCTATCGCCGGGCGAAGCAGGCGGACCGTTTTCCATGACGGTCAAGGCGGCGAACACGATCGTGCTGAACGACGTGCTCGCCGGGGATGTGTGGGTGGCGTCGGGCCAGTCGAACATGGAGTTTTCCATGAAGTCGCTGGTGAACGCCGACGCGGAAATCGCCGCGGCGCAATATCCAAAGATTCGCATTTTTCGCGTCGAACACCGGCCATCTGATTTTCCGCGTTCGGACGTGGAAGCGAAGACATGGGCCGCCTGCACTCCGGAGAGCGCAGCCGAGTCTTCTGCGGTTGCGTATTACTTTGCTCGCGACCTCTATCGCAGGATGAACGTCCCCATCGGGCTGGTGGAGAGTTTCTGGGGAGGAACGGCCGCAGAATCTTGGACAAGTCTGCACGGTTTGGCGGCAGACGCGTCGCTGATGCCGGTGTTCGCGGAACGATCGAAGATGGTAGATGCACGCGAGTCCACGCTGCTCGGGCAACAACAGGAAGAACGTAATTTTCAGCTGGCCGTGGAACAGGCCAAGGCAGAGGGTAAACCGGCGCCACAACGATCGTGGCATCCTGACTTTGCCGCATGGGCTCCGGCTGCCCTCTTCAATGGGATGATCTCCCCGCTGACTCGATTCGCGATTCGAGGCGTCATCTGGTACCAGGGCGAGGCGAATGGTGGAGAGCGAGCGCCGCTCTATGCTCGCCTGTTTCAAGCCATGATCTCCGACTGGCGAAAAAACTGGGACGAGGGCGACTTCCCTTTCCTCTTTGTGCAAATCGCCAACTGGACGACCGCGCCGGATGGAAACTGGCCCGAGGTGCGGGACGCGCAGCGACAGGCGCTCGCGCTTCGGAATACTGGGATGGCGGTGACGATCGACATTGGCGATCCGGTGGATATCCATCCCAAAAATAAATCGGATGTTGGCCTGCGGCTGGCGCTGGCGGCGCGCGCAATTGCTTACGGAGAAAAACTCGAATGGTCGGGACCGTTGTACCGGCAGGTCACGCAGGAGGATCATGCTCTGCGGGTATGGTTCGACCACGCGAACGGGCTTGCAGCGAAAGGCGGCGCGCTGGCTGGATTCGAAATCGCTGGCGCCGATGGCAAGTACGTTGCTGCTGACGCGACGATTGATGGTTCCTCTGTCGTGGTATCGAGTCCCGCGGTGACGAGTCCTATCTCAGTGCGTTACGGGTGGGCCGCGAATCCGACTTGCAATCTCATCAACAAGGAAGCGCTGCCGGCGTCTCCATTTCAGGCGTCGGAGTGACCTTCGAGATGGCGTCGCCTATTTGTCAGTCTTCTCTTCCGGAACGAGCATGTAGCTGACAAACGCGACTCGCTTGCTGTCGGGCGACCATGAGGGAACGTTGATCGTTCCCTGCCCACCGAATAGTTTCGCCAGAACGGTAATTTTCTTGTCCCGCTTTGGGATCAAGCGACATCAGCCGCAGCATTACGTCTTTATTCTCCGGATGGCCGGTCACGTCGGCTCCGTAGGTGAGGAAGACCATCCAGCGGCCGTCGGGCGAAATATGCGGGAACCAGTTATTGAGATCGTCGGAGAAGACTTGCTCCTGCTCGCTGCCGTCAGGCTTCATGCGCCAGATCTGCATGTGTCCGGTGCGCTCGGAGTTGAAGTAAATATACTTTCCATCCGGTGAATATTCCGGGCCGTCATCCAGTCCCTTGGCGGTGGTCAGCCTGGTCTCATCGCCGCCGGCCGCGGGAATCGTATAAATATCAAAGTCGCCATTACGCTGGCCGACGAAGGCCAGCGTTTTGCCATCGGGCGACCAGCCATGCCAGTACGACGGAGATCTCTGCGTGATGCGCCGCGGCGCGCCTCCGGCGATGGGAACAATGTAGACCTGTGAGTTGTGGTCGCCCTGCGAGTTGTCGCTGATGGCGAGTTCGCTGGCATCGGGAGAGATGCCGTGATCATTGTTGCAGCGGTTCGCGAAGCCGGTGTCGATCGTCGACCGGCTTATCGCCGTCGACGGCCAATTCTTCGACAATGGCTAACCGTTCGATGTGACCATCGCGATTGAATAGAAAGGCGCTGCCATCGCGCGTCCAATTGGGAGCTTCGAAGCGTCCTTGCGCGAGATAGGACACTTTGCGATCGGCGGAAGCGACGTCGATCGTCTCGAGGGTGCTGTAGAGAGTCGGCTTCGATGCCGGTGCGGCAACGGACTGCGTCAGTTCGACGTTAGAGAAGACTGCCTGCTCCACCACATCTTTGTCGTGCGAGCAGACGCCGAGGCCGACGTAGAACGGGCCCTGCAGCGGGATGCGAATCCATCCGCCGGCGACTTTGAGATCGGTGTCTCCGAGCGACATATAGACGTAGTCGCCGCGCTTGGCAATGCGCAGGCGTTTGGGCGCGGAGAGATTCGACTGAATCTCGCGGGTCACTGCGCCCTTCTCGTCGCGAAACTGTAGCGAAGTCAAGCCGCTGGCATGAAGCGCCACATCGACATAGATCGAATCCGCGTCGAGGCTTTGGCGCAGCATCAAGGCCGCTTTCTTGTGCTCGTTGCCAGTTTTCGTCAGGAAGCTGATGTCGGCGGTTAGAGTGACGTCGCCGGAAATTTTCTTCCATACAAACTGGAAAGCGTCAGCCGCGAGCCACATGTTTTCGCCGCTACCGGAGATGGTGTAGGTCTGTTTTGCCGAGTCGTACTCCACTGCTCCGGGATGAAGCACAGTGCCGACATCCGTGTGGTCCTCGAATATTCCGGTGCGGCCTTCAGCAGTTTGTGCCTCGAGGCGCGGGTAACACAGAACGAAAGCGCAAACGAGCACGAGACATAATGAGAAATGAGAGCTTCGCATGAAAGTCCTCCGTAGTGACTGCGTCGAGGCAATGCATATAACCCACCGGGCATTGTAAACGGACTGAGTCGCAGTCCCGGCGAGAGATTCATCTTGTGATATCAATCTTGCGGGACTTCTGATAAAACGTTCGCATGAACATCAGACAGTTTGCTATTCGAGCGATCTCCTTCACTCTACTTCTCGCCGGTTGCGCGTACGCGCAGGAATCTCCGTCGGCGCATCTGGCCTTGACGCCGCCCATGGGATGGAATTCCTGGAACAAGTTCGGCTGCAACGTCAGCGAAGCAATGATCAAGGAGATGGCTGATACGGTCGTGAAATCGGGCATGAAAGACGCGGGATACATCTACGTCAACATCGATGACTGCTGGCAGGTGAGTCGCGACGCGAGTGCGAACATCGTGCCCGACCCGCAGCGCTTTCCGCATGGAATGAAGGCCGTCGGCGACTACATTCATTCACTGGGACTGAAGTTTGGGGTTTATTCGGACGCGGGAACGCAGACGTGCGCAGGACGACCAGGAGGCCTCGGTCACGAATATCAGGACGCGGTGCAATATGCGGCGTGGGGTGTCGATTATCTGAAGTATGACTGGTGCCATACTTCCACGCAGGATGCGAAGGCATCGTATACCAATATTCGTGCGGCGCTCGATACCGCGGGGCGTCCGATCGTGCTGAGCATCTGCGAGTGGGGAACGGCCAAACCCTGGCTTTGGGGTAAAGAAGTCGGCGGAAACTTGTGGCGAAGTACCGGCGACATCCAGGATCGCTGGGGAGGCTCCGAGAAGTGGCCTGACGGAAGTTGTTGCTCGAACGGAGTGCTGGCGATTCTCGATCAACAGGTCGGCCTGCAATCGTACGCCGGACCCGGACACTGGAATGACCCGGATATGCTGGAAGTCGGCAACGGCGGGATGACCGACGTTGAGTACAAGTCACACTTTACTCTATGGGCGCTGCTGGCTGCGCCGCTGATCGCAGGAAACGATCTGAGGACGATGCGTCCGGAAATTCATGACATTCTGACGAATAAGGAAGTGATCGCAGTCGATCAAGACCCGCTCGGACGTGAAGGCGAGCGCGTCGCGAAGAACGGCGATCTGGAGGTTTGGGCGAAGCAATTGAAAGACGGCGGCCGGGCGGTGGTGCTGCTCAACCGAGGAAGCAACGAACAGGAGATCTCATTCAGTTGGGAAGACATTGGCTATCCGAACAGCTGTGAGCGCCGCGGTGCGAGATTTGTGGGTCGCACAAGGATCTCGGCAAGCTCACGGGGAAGTTTTCGGCTAAGGTTGTGCCTCACGGCGTTGTGATGGTGACGGTAAAACCTTAAGAGCACTCAACCTGTAAGGATGCGAAGGATCGCGACGGAAAACTCCTCTTGAGGATCTCCATGATGCTTCGTCATACGTGGTTAGTGATCGGTACTAATCTTTCGGGAAGTTTGGATCCGCTTTTACTTCCAAGATCTGCGCCGTGTGACGGGCACTGTGCGCCGAGATCAGCAGCAGCCACTGGTAGTCATCCAAAGTTCCGAATACCGGATGGTCGAAGAAATGATCCCGCAGATCGTCGTTCGTAGTTCGAATGTAGTCCATGTTCGCCTTGCGACGGTCTTCGAACGCCTGCGTCAGATCCGCCTCAGTGGCCCAGCGGCCGGTTGGGCGCAGCATCTCGGGAGCCTGCGCTTTGTGGCTGCGGTCCGGTAACCTTTGGAGGATCATTTGATCCTTCCCTTTGACTTGCTCGCGTTTTTCCGGAGTTGCCGGCGACTGCATCGCCTTCTGCACTAGACCGAAGATTGTCGATTCCGAAACGGTAATGTGTTCGGCCACTTCGGCGACCGACCAGCGATCGGGTGCAGGCTTGAACGTCCATTGCTTTAGCGAGAGTCCGGCAATCGACTTGAGAAAATTGTCGCGCGTGGTTTCAAACTGCTGCAGGGCGAATTCCCGCTCCTGAGCCGTCAATGGGGTTGGCGCGGCTTGCGGCGCAGACGGGTGGTCACCGTCTGCGCAACTGCCGAGGCCAATGCCAGACATAACATCACGAGCGCAGGAATTGCCGTGGTCTTCTTCACTTGCATAAAAACCCTCCTGAGAGACTTAGCTAGAGATGCGATCCGATGGGTAAGGATACAAGAATCCTGTCAGCGCCTATTTTTTAGCTCTTCCATGACGCTCTGGATCAGTTCTTTCGCATCGGTCAGTTGCTTCATGATCAGTTGGATGTCCATGACCGGCTTGCCCGGCCAGCGCTGGCTTTGGCAGTAGACACCGTGCTGGCCGACCAGGGCCATCGCGTCAGTGATGGCGTCCATGGTAACTGCCAAACGTCCGCGCGGGACGCCCATCATGGTTTCGTAGTGCTCCAGTTCTTCCTGCTTCTCGTCGAATACCGGCATCCGATGATTGTAACTGTGCGGTCGCGGGGCGCATAATGGCCGCTGACAAAATCCGTCGTGAAGCGTCCAAAGCTCTTACAGAAGCAAACACCCAAAAAGGAGAGAGTATGAAGAAGACAATCGCTATCCTCGCGCTTTTTACGTTTATCGCAGCCACGGCCTGTTTTGCCCAAATGGGCGAAGGCAAACCGAGCCCGGCAGCGTCCGCCTCGTGTGATCTGGGCGGCGGCAAGATCATAAAGACCGATTATTCCAGCCCGCGGATGAAAGGCCGAAAGATTTACGGCGATCTCGTTCCCTACGGCAAGGTGTGGCGCACCGGCGCGAATGAAGCCACAACATTCGTCAACAGCGGCGATGTGGTCGTCGGCGGTAAGACCGTGCCTGCGGGCAGCTATACGCTGTTTACCGTTCCGAATGCGGGCAAGTGGACGCTCATTATCAACAAGAAAACTGGCGAGTGGGGCATTCCTTATAAGTATGAGAGCGATGAACTGGCGCGTGTGGACATGAAAGCAACGAAGCTTAATGCGCCAGTCGAGAATTTCACCATCACCTACGAAAAGTCCGGTAACGGGTGCACGATGGAACTCGATTGGGAGACTACGCGGGCGTCCGTCGACATCTCAGCGAAGTAGATTATTGATTGGCGATGGTTGAATGAAGATCCGCGGAAGGATTTCTGCGTGATCTTCATTCAACGATCAACATTCCAGATTGTTAGGCGCTTGGCTTCCAGCGCAGCACCGGCTTTCTTGCCGCGGTGGTCTCGTCGAGTCTCGAAACGCGCGTGGAATGCGGCGCGTCGAGTACGGTCTGCGGATCTTCTTCTACTTCTTCCGCGATCGACTTCATCGCTTCGACAAACAGATCCATCTCTTCCTTCGACTCACTCTCGGTGGGCTCGATCATTAACGCGCCGGGGACAATTAGCGGGAATGCTGTCGTATAGGGATGAAATCCGTAGTCGATGAGACGCTTGGCGATGTCCATCGTACGCACGCCCTTCTTTGCCTGCAGCTTGTCACTGAAGACCACCTCGTGCATCGTAGGCGTGGAGTAAGGCAGATCGTAGACGCCTTCGAGCCCCTTGCGAATGTAGTTAGCGTTGAGCACCGCGTCTTCAGTAGTCTGACGCAGGCCGTCGGGTCCGTTGGCTTGAATGTACGCGAGGGCGCGCACAAACATTCCAAAGTTGCCATAGAATGCGCGCACGCGTCCTACGGATTGAGGGCGATTGTAGTCGAAAGAGAGCGTGCCGTCGGACTTCGTGACGACGACCGGCGTGGGTAGAAACGGCTCGAGCGCCTTCTTGATCGCGACTGGTCCTGATCCGGGACCACCGCCGCCATGGGGAGTCGAGAATGTCTTATGCAGGTTCAAGTGCATCACGTCGACGCCGAAATCTCCCGGACGCACCTTGCCGACGAGCGCGTTCATGTTGGCCCCGTCCATGTAGAGCAGGCCGCCTTTGGCATGCAGTATGTCGGCGATCTTGTGAATCTGCTGCTCAAACACACCTAGAGTATTGGGATTCGTCAGCATGAGCGCTGCGACATCCTCATTCATCTGCGCTTCAAGCGCGGCAATATCGACCATCCCTCGCGAGTCCGATTTCAGATTCTCGACCGCATAGTTCACCATGGCAGCGGTCGCGGGGTTCGTTCCGTGCGCAGAGTCAGGAATCAGAATCTTCTTCCGCGCATTGCCTTTGGACTGATGGTAGGCGCGAACCATCAGCAATCCGGTCATCTCGCCGTGTGCTCCGGCGGCGGGCTGCAGCGTGATCGCATCCATGCCGGTGATTTCGATCAGTTGCTCGCTCAGAGTCTTAATGATGTACAGGGCGCCCTGAGAAATCTTCTCCGGCTGGTAAGGATGCCCGTTGGCGATTCCCTCGACTCGCGCGACAGCTTCGTTCACACGCGGGTTGTACTTCATCGTGCACGAGCCGAGCGGATACATGCCGAGATCGATCGCGTAATTCCAGGTGGACATTCGCGTGAAGTGGCGGATGATCTCGATCTCGCTGACCTCGGGCATGTTGCCCAGATCTTTTCGTTCGGAAGCACCGAGAAGTTTCGCGGTGTCGACTTCCGGTACGTCGAGCGGCGGCAACTTCCACGCTGCTTTTCCTGCGGAGGACTTCTCGAAGATCAGACCTTCGTTCTGATTCACCTGGAGCGAGGCTTTGCGGGTCACGTGCTTCATCGCGCCACCTCTTCCACTTCCTCTTTCGCAGATCGCACAGAGCGCTCGCTCTCGGCAACCAGCCCAACCGCCGTATCGATGGCGCTGCGCGTGGTCAACTCCGTGCAGCACCATAACGCGGCGTTCCCGAGTTCGGGATAAAACTTCTTGAGCGGAAGTCCGCCAACGATTTTGTGTCCGAGCAAGCGTCCATTGATCGCGTAGGGATCCTCGCTGGTCTCGACCACGAATTCGTTGAACCGCGGAGCACCATCGAACAGCAGCTTGCCGTGCTTTGAAAACTGGATGGCCGCGTAGGCGGTCTTGGCCAGATTTTGCTTCGCCAATTCTTTGAGGCCAACTTTTCCATACACGGTCATGAAGATGTTGACCATCAGCGCGACCAGAGCCTGATTCGTGCAGATGTTCGAAGTCGCCTTCTCGCGGCGGATGTGCTGCTCGCGAGTCGCAAGGGTCAGAACGAACCCGCGCCTGCCTTGCTTGTCGACGGTTTGCCCGACGAGACGACCTGGCATCTGGCGAACATATTTTTCGCGCGTGGCAATCACACCACAATAAGGACCGCCGAAACCCAAGGGAACGCCGAACGACTGGGCTTCCATCGCAATGACGTCGGCCTCGCGCGGCGGCTCGATGATTCCCAGCGAAACAGCTTCGGCGATCGAAACCACCAACATTGCTCCCTGCTTGTGAGCAAGTTCTGCGACAGCAGCGACGTCTTCGATCGTGCCAAAGAAGTTTGGCGACTGGATCAGCACGCAGGCGGTCTCAGGTGTGATCGATTTCTCAAGCTCTTTCAGGTTCACGCGGCCGTCGCCGCCGAATCCGACGACGGAGAGCGGCATGCCTTGATGCGTCGCATACGTCGCAAGCACTTCGCGATATTCCGGATGCAGGCTGCGAGACACGACCACGGACCGACGACCCGTCAGGCGAACCGCCATCATCACGGCTTCGGCTGCCGCGGTCGATCCGTCGTACATGGAAGCGTTTGCCACTTCCATGCCGGTCAGCTCGCAGATCATCGTCTGAAATTCGAAGATGGACTGCAAAGTGCCCTGGGAAATCTCCGCCTGATACGGAGTGTAAGCAGTGAGGAACTCACCGCGCGAGATCAGGGAATCAATAATGACCGGGCGGTAGTGAAAGTAGGCGCCCGCACCCAGAAAGCTCACGTAGCCGTCGCCGTTCTCGCGCGAACGCTGGCGGAAGAAATCGACGATTTCCGACTCCGCCATCTGGCGCGGAATATTCAGATCGCGTGTAAGGCGGTATTCAGCCGGAATGGGAGCAAACAGATCGTCGACCGAGCGGACGCCGATCGCCTGCAGCATGGCTTCGCGGTCGGCGGGAGATTTAGGTAGATAGCGCATAGGACGTTATATAGATGTGCCCCGGGCTCATTTGGACTGAGGCGGTCCGGCCTTCGTTTGAATCAAGCGCAAAACTCATCGGGTGGCGCCTCAACAGGGTTCAAAACCCTTAACCACGAAGGACGCGAAGTTACACGAAGAAAACCTCAATGCCCGGCTTCTTCGGCCACGAATTTTTCGTAGTCTGCGGCGGAGAGCAGTCCGTCCAGCTCACTCGGATTTTTCAGCGTGAGCTTCAGCATCCACGATCCGTGCGGATCTTTGTTCACTTTCTCCGGCGACGTGGCCAAGTCCGCATTGACCTCCGTTACGGTTCCGGTGGCTGGAGCAAACAAATCGGATACGGCCTTCACCGACTCCACCGTACCGAATGTCTTGCCGGCCACGAGTTCCGCCCCAACTTTGGGCGTCTCGACGAAGACGATGTCGCCCAGCGATTGCTGGGCGTAGTCAGTGATGCCGATGGTTGCAGAATTGCCGTTCGCCTGAATCCACTCGTGTTCTTTGGTGTACTTGCGGTCTGTCGGATAAGACATAAAGCTTCTAGCTCCTGGCTGCCAGCTCGACCTTCTGGTTATGAACTCTTTTTCGGACGCTTATAAAACGGTGTTGGAACCACAACGGCTCCGACACCCTGACCCCTTATTTCTACCTTCACCTTTGAACCAACGGCAGAAAGCTCCACGGGTACATAGGCTAGAGCGATATTCTTCTTCAAGAACGGCGCGGGAGAACCGCTGGTGACGTATCCGATCTCGCGGCCGCTTTCGTCCAACACTTTGTAGCCATCGCGCGCAATGCCCCGCTCGGTCATCTCGAGACCGACGAGACTTCGCTTCACGCCGCCTGCTTTCGCCTTTTCCAGAGCGGCGCGCCCGACGAACTCGGGCTTCTCCATCTTGCAGAAGCGGTCGAGCCCGGCTTCCCAAACATTAATCGTATCGGAAATCTCGTGCCCGTAAAGAGGAAGCTTGCCTTCGAGGCGAAGCGTGTTGCGCGCGCCCAACCCACACGGGACGACGCCAAACTCTTTCCCTGCCTGCAAGATTTCGTACCACACTCGCGCGCTCGTGGCTTCATCCGCCGGGATGTAAATCTCGAAGCCGTCTTCGGCCGTATATCCAGTGCGGCCCATCAGGATATTGTCGATCCCGCACAGCTTCCCGCGCGTCACCCAGTAGAACTTCACCCCGTTCAAGTCGACGTCCGTCAACTTCTGCAGGAGATTAACTGCTTTCGGCCCTTGGATCGCGATCTGCGTGAAATCGTCAGATAGATTCTCAACAGCGCAGTTAAACTCGCGCGTGTTGTCGCGGACCCAGTTGAAATCCTTTTCCCGCGTACCCGCATTAATCACCAGCAGGTATTCGTCTTCGCCCAGCCGGTGAACGATCACATCGTCAACAAACGTTCCTTCGGGATACAGCAGCGCCGAATACTGCGCCTGTCGGATGGCCAGCTTCGAGGCGTCGTTCATGGAGATGTGCTGCACGGCGGCCAGCGCCTGCGGCCCGGCGAGACGGATGTCTCCCATGTGGCTGACGTCGAAAATGCCGACGCCGGTGCGTACCGCCATGTGTTCATTGATGATTCCGCAGCCGATCGATGCCGGATATTCAACCGGCATGTCCCAGCCGTTGAACTCCACCATCTTGGCGCCCATCTGGCGATGGACAGCATTCAGCGCAGTTTTGCGGATGGCGGGCGCCTCGACCGAAGACAAAATAGACCTCAAGAGCGAGCAGTGGCTGGCTGCCGGGATGGTGTGACTGATTACCGTATCACGCAGTTTTTCCGCGGGTCAAACGAAGGAAGTCTCCCCACAGACGCGCTCAGAGTGACAGAGGTGCCGATTGTTTGTCATTCCGAGCAAAGCGAGGAATCTGTTGTCGCCGGCACGGTTGAACGGTCTATAAGAAACGGATTCCTCACGGCCTAACTTGTGGGGGTCGGAATTACGAATTCTGTAGAGAAGTGCTCGCCTGCGGTTGAGCTTTTGGTTTTATCGGCCGAACTGCACGGTCACGCGCGATCCAGCCGACACGTGCGTCCCGGCAGCGGGGGTTTGCTGGCGGGCTACGCCGCTGCCCACGGGTTCAAGCGACAAGCCAGCATCTTGGGCGGTCTCAACGGCGCTGCGGACGGTTTTGCCCACGAAGGACGGAACCACAATTCCGCCCTGTTCAATGTCCAGGACTACCGTGCCGGTGATTGGCAATTGGGACGGTGCAATCGGCGCGGGCTTGAGAGCCGATGATTCGCTCGCCGGATTCGACGGCACCGTAGCAAGAGGTTCGCGGATTGCTGCTTGCACTACCGGAGTCTCGCTGGGGGCAGTCGCAGGCGTGGGAGATGGTGCCGCACTTGCGGACTTCGTCTCATCGGAAGTACCGGTGTTCACCTCAGCTGTGTCCAGCGGCTCGCCGGGATGATCCGGAGTATCGTCCTCGAGGTCCTTGTCTTTGATCGTGGATTGCGCCAGCAACTGCTGATGTTTGGGCGCTAGCGGCAGATCGTGGGGCACGTGCAAGTACTCGAGAACCTGCTGTGCAATGCGGCTGAATACTGGCGCCGAAACCTGCCCGCCCTGGTGCGGGCCCACGGCGGAATCAAGAATCACCGCGACCACGATCTGCGGATTGTTCACCGGTGCGAATCCGGCGAAAGTTCCGACATATTTCGTTTTCGAGTACGCTCCGGTCGCGGGATCGACCTTCTGCCCCGTGCCTGTCTTCCCCCCCGACGTGTATCCCTCCAGAGCCGCCCTGCGGCCAGTTGCTCCCTGCGTGGTAACCACCTTCTCCATCATCGAGCGCATTTCGGCGGCTGTGTAGGAAGAAATCACGCGCCGGCCTTCGACCGGGTGAAATGCGACATTCTGCACAGCTCCTTCCGGAGGCACGGTTCCGGTTACTATGCGCGGCGCCACATAGACACCGTCATTGGCGAACGTTGAAATCAGTCCGGCAAGTTGGATCGGCGAAACACCGATTTCCTGGCCGATCGATATTGCCGCGATCGAAACTTTCGACCAGCGACTCGGAGGCTTGGTCATGCCGCGCGTCTCTCCCGGCAGTTCAATTCCAGTCAGCTGGCCGAATCCGAATGCGCGAATGTAGTTGTAATAGCGCTCTTCGCCCAGGCGCATTGCGATCTTGATCGTGCCCACATTGCTCGACTCCGCGAGCACTCCCCATACCGGGAGCAGGCCGTGCGGCCTCGAGTCGCGGATGCGCATGCCGTTGTAGACGATCGCTCCCATTTGGCAGTCGAAAACTTCGTTCGGATTCGTCAGCTTCTCTTCGAGTGCCGCGGAAATGGTTACGACCTTGAACGCCGAACCGGGCTCATAGATGTAACTCACCGCGCGGTTGGTAAGAGTCCCGGGCGTAATCTGCTTGCGCCGATTCGGATTGAACGTCGGCCGGTTTGCCAGCGCGAGAATCTCACCGGTGTGGGGATTCTCCACGATCACCGTGCCGGAAATCGCCTGCGTATCGTGAATGGCCTGGTCGAGTTCTTTTTCCGCGATGTATTGAATATTCTTGTCGATGGTCAGAACAAGATTCTCGCCAGGCTCGGGCTGCGTCTCGACGTCGGAAAACCACTGCTTGCGCGCGTCAACCGAGATGAACATCTTGCCCGGACGACCGCGGAGTTCATCGTCAAACTCGTGCTCGATGCCGCTCTGCCCCGAGTCTTCCATGCCGACTGAGCCGAGCACCTGCGCTGCGAGATCGCGCGCTGGATAGAAACGCTTTGGTTCCTTCTGGAAATGAATCCCTTGCAGCTTCAGCGAGCTGATTCGTTCGATGGTTTGGTCGTCGGCTTTGCGGGCTACCCAGCAGAACGTTTTGTGCGCGCGGCAGTCTGCCAGCACGACGTTATAGTCGTCGCCGGTGATGCGAGTGATCAGCGCAACTGCGGTGGGAAGATCTTTGACCTCGGTCGGGACGGCAAACGCGGAATCGACCAGGACCGACATGGCCAATTCGCGTCCGGCGCGGTCATAGATGACACCGCGCTTCGCTGCCAGCGGGATGGCGCGCTGCTGCTGATGTCCGGCCTGCTTGACGAATGATCCGTAGCTGAACACCTGCAGAAATACCAGGCGGATGCAGATCGCCAGGCACCAGAACAGCAACATGCCTCCCAGAAGGTAGAGGCGGGAATTCTTTCCGAGTTTGGCGTCAGCGGATGCCATTGGCTCTTTAATGCGTTGTCATTCCGACGAGGTGCGAAGCGCCATGGAGGAATCTGCTTTTCACTCGCCGCCAGCGAACAGCGGGTTCCTCGTCGCTATCGCTCCTCGGAATGACAGGAAGCGGGTTTAGACAAATGTGGCGGCCCACTGACAGACAGGCCGCCGCCGAGATCTGCCGAGCTTTGGCTCGGCTGGCGGACGAATGCGTCCGCCGTTACACAATAAAGTTATTGTCCCGGAATTATCGTCAGCGGGGTGGCACTGGCCATCACTGGGCCCTGACCATCTCCTGACGCAGCATCCATGCGGATCACCTGGCCCGGTTCTGGCGGAACAAGTCCCATCCGGCGCGCCAGCACATCGATACGCTCGGGATCGCGCAATGAGGCGTCTTCCAGCCGCAGCGCGTGATTCATCTCCGTCAGCGTAGTCAGCTCGCGCTTCGCCGATTCAATCTGGTAGCCGTACTCGATCGCCTTCAAATGCTGCCAGGCATACGTAAAGACCAGCAGGAACAATACCGCCAGCGCGGTTCCAAACTGCTTCATTTCGCGATTGCGCCGCGGATCTTCGACCTTGACCAGACGCGAATTGTCGATCGCTTTGGAAAAGTAGATTTCGGGAGTACCCGTCCACAGCGAACGACGCTCGACCACCGGAACCACCCCCTGCATTGTTGCCGCTGCTGCTGCCATTTAGGCCGCCCCCATGAAAGCCTGATCCCCTTGTGCGACGGGAACCTGCATCGTAAAAATCTCGTGCAATTCTTCCGTCATGCGCTGCTCGTCGGCCCTTTGCTCGGCCCGATCTACCATCGACATCAAATCGTTGATCAGTGTGCCCGTATACATGTCCCAACCTCAATTTGGATTCCTACCACGGAACCCGCTTACTCCCGCCCCAGCGGATCTTCGTCCGCATCGGTCTTGCTAAATCTCTAAGCCCCGGCACTGCCGTTACAGCGAATGCCGGGAACTCCGGCTGGTTTTCCGGAGCTAAACTTTTTCCGCTGCTCGCAACTTCGCGCTGCGCGACCTCGGGTTGCGATCACTCTCTTCTTCAGTTGCCGTCACCGGCTTTTTGGTAAGCAAACTGAAATAACCCGCTTGCGCCCCTTCGCGGAAGGCATCTTTCACAATCCGGTCTTCCAGCGAGTGAAAACTGATGACCACCACGCGTCCACCGGACTTCAGAATCCGCGGCGCCGCTTCGAGCAGCGCCTTCAGATCGTCCAGTTCGCGGTTTACGAAGATTCGAAGAGCCTGAAAGGATCTCGTCGCGGGATGAATCTTACGTTCTGCCTGATTCATTGGCCGGGCCGCGGCTGATATGACATCCGCAAGATGTGCGGTAGATCGTATCGGCCGCGACCGGCAAATGGCTCTGGCGATTCTCCGCGACCTCCTTTCCTCTCCGAATTCGTAAATCACATCGGCAAGCTGACGCTCGTCGAGGTGGTTTACCACTTGTTCGGCGGTACGCTCCGACCGCGGGTCCATCCGCATGTCGAGCGGTCCATCCGCCTGAAAGCTAAATCCGCGCGCTGCATTGTCCAGCTGCAGGCTGCTCACTCCGATGTCGGCCAGGATTCCGTCCACCGTTGCTGGCCGGTTCCCTTTCGCTATTTCTGAGAAGGACCGGTTCAGCAAAGTAATCTCTGGCCAATCCTCTTCTTGCGGAACGAGCTTCTTTCGCGCGATTTCCAGCGCCGCAGGATCCTTATCGAGGCCAATCAAATGTCCCGGTGCGCCGAGGCGTTTTGCGATTTCGTAACTGTGCCCGCCAAGGCCCACCGTTGCGTCGATATAAGTCCCGCCACGCCGCACGGCTAAAAAGTCGATCGCTTCTTTTAAAAGAACCGGCACATGGCTCATTACTCTTCCACCGCCATGCCCAACCCCCTGAGGGGTGTCTGTTGATCCCTCGCCCACTAGATGCCCAGTTCGTCGAGCGTCTTCTCATCCTCAGGCGTGAACTTTTCTTCCTGCATCTCTCGCTTGAACAGTTCCAGGTTCCTGACGATCAAGAAGGTCAAGTTCCCCAGAACCGCTACCTCGCCCTTGATCTGCCCTGCTTCCCTGAGCAACTGGGGCAGCAACAACCGGCCCTGCCCATCCATCTCGACCTGCTGCCCGTAATAGTTCGTCCGGTCGAGAAACTTTTTCTTCGTAGGATTGAAATTGGAGAGCCCTGCCAGCTTCTGCTCGATCCGCTCCCATTCCTCGAAGGGATACACTTGAGCAACCTTCCCATCGAGACTTGTGATGTAGAATTGCTGCCCGTATTTCTCGTCGATCACCCGTTTGAACTCGGCCGGGACCTTCAACCGTCCTTTTTCGTCGACCCGGGTTGGATGATTGCCGCGAAACATGTTGATTAGCCGCTAAAACTGCAATGAGGGAGGTCAAAAGGGTGCGAAGGTCAGTCAAAGTCGGGCGATTCGGGCTGTTTGTCGTGCTTTTGGGTCGGATTTCCACCGGCTCCTCTTTTTCAGCTCTCGCGTCCCACTGTCTTAACTTTGCTTACCACTTCGTACCACTTTGTACCACATCTTAGCCGTAAGTCGTTTATTGTCAAGCAGAAACTTGAAGGTGGGAGACCCACTGGGGCAGTGATCAGGGAAAGCACGAAGGCTTGTGGTTTACCATTCGGACGACCACAAGTAATTGCGTTTACGCACTTGGTTCTTTCGCTATTGTTTCGCTACGATTTTTCTTGATCTTCGCGACTGGCGCGGATTTTCTTGTGGAAATCCCCCAGGACCGGGACTCGATCGCGATCTTCGCCATCCATCTCCGGCGCGAAATCATCCAAGCAGGGGGCATTTCATCCTTTCAAAACCGAGGCTGAATTAATGAAGACGTCACGTTTGTCTTTCGTCGTTGCGTTGTTTCTCTCCACATTCGTTGCGGCGCAGCAGAATTCCGCGCCTCCTGTCTCTCCCGCGCAGGGCAATCCGGCGGACGCCCAGTCCCAGGCGAATCCACCCGTTCAGGAGAACTCCGAGACGCCGATTTTCCGCGTCAACGTGTATGCGCGCAGCGCGCGAGCCGTGAATTACCGCAACCGCGGCGGCTCGACGACGGTCGATTTCAAGGGAACCAACCGCATGCCCGCCATAACGGGCAAGGCCAAGGTCGATGGAAAAGCGGGCCGGCTGTCGATCGACGTCGAACTCAGCCACATGGACTCGCCGACGAAGCTCGGAGCCGAATATCTGACCTACGTCTTATGGGCCATCACGCCCGAGGGCCGCGCCGTGAATCTGGGCGAAGTTCTGCCGGGAGGCAATGGCAAAGACAAGCTCACCGTCACCACCGACTTGCAGGCCTTCGGTCTGATTGTCACGGCCGAGCCTTATTTCTCCGTCATCCATCCCAGCAACGAAGTCGTCGCCGAGAACGTGATCTTGCAGGATACGAAAGGTTTCGAACAGGCGATCGACGCCAAGTTCGATGTTCTAGAGGGCAAGGAATACGTCATCGACGTTGCTGCCGATCAGCTGCCGTCGGCCCAGGCATCGCCGGCGGTTCCTCTGGACCTGCTGGAGGCGCGCAACTCGGTTGCAATTGCCAAAGCTGCCGGGGCGGAGCAATACGCCAAAGACAGCATCGTGAAAGCGGAAGACATGCTGCAGCGCGCCGAGGATTATTACCAACGCAAACAGGGCCGAACGCCCATCGGTACCGCCGCGCGTGGCGCGGTTCAGATGGCGGAAGACGCGCGTGTCCTGACCTTACGCAGAAAAGAAGAGGAGCGCGAAGCGGCTGCTCGCAAAGCTGCCGCAGACGCGAAGGCTAAAGCCGAAGCGGACGCGGAAGCCTCGCGCCAAGCGGAGTTGAAAGCGCAGGCGCAGTCCGATGAAGACGCCCGCCGCCGAAAAGAAGCTGAGCAGGCGCAAGCTCTAGCGGAACAGCAGCAAGCAACCGCTCAAGCTCAGCAGCAACTCGCGCAGGCACAAGCCGCCGCAGCCCAGGCCGCCGCAGCGGAGTCGGAACGCCAGAAACAAGAAGCCATTCGCCAAAAAGAAGAAATGCGCGCTCGGCTACTCGCCCAACTAAACCAGGTGTTGCAGACGCGCGATACGCCCCGCGGCTTGGTTGTCAGCATGCCGGACGTGCTATTCGACTTCAACAAATACACGCTCAAGCCCGAAGCCCGCGAACGGCTGGCCCGGATCTCAGGGATCGTTCTGGCTTATCCCGACCTCAAACTCGATATCGAGGGCCACACCGATAGCATCGGGAGCGATGACTACAATCAGACGCTTTCCGAGAAGCGAGCGGACGCCGTGCGCGGATACCTGATCTCCTCCGGGGTAACTCCCGATCACGTCTCGGCGGCCGGACTCGGCAAAGCGGATCCGGTGGGTGACAACAGCACGGCGGCAGGCCGCAAGCTGAACCGACGAGTCGATATGATCGTCTCCGGCGATGTCATCGGAACTCAATCACAAGCAAATCCGGCCACGCCAGCGGCGCCTTCGAACCAGTAAGAACTTTGCGATCTAAGCGGGATCCACTCGGCCCGTTCATCGTCGATTTGGCTTTTGCCATTGGCGTGGACGGGCCGTACCATTAACGGTGACCGCTCGTGCCCAGCCATCTCCAGTTTGAACAGTGGGTTCCCTTCCCCTTGAAACGGGTATTCGGATTCTTTTCGAATCCGGAGAATCTGCCGCGGATCATGCCCGCGGCGAGCGCGACCCGGCTGATCCAATTTCATCGGGTGCCCCCACCAGGGAGCGTCTGCGACAAAGCGGCTGGAGTTGGTTCCATCCTCGTTACATCGTTCCGCGTCTTTCCCTTTCTGCCGATTCGCGCGCGATGGATCGCTCGTATTACGGAGTTCGAATGGAACCGCTACTTCGCCGACGTGCAGGACAAGGGCCCGTTCAAAGATTGGCATCATCGTCATGAATTCATCTCGGAAGCTCGCGGCGGTATTGACGGAACGCTGGTCCGCGACGTCATCAACTATGAGGTTGGATTTGGCTTTCTGGGGAATATCGCGAATGCTTTGTTCGTTCGCCGTCAGATGGAAAGCACCTTCGAAGAGCGCCAAAGGACCCTGCCCAAGTTGTTGGAATAAACCAAATTGTTCCGACGATGGCGGATTGATGTGATTTTCCTATTCTGGTAACGTAGCGGCCTATTTCTCGTTAACCTTCGGAGAAATCCATGAAGATCAAGCATTCGGCCCTGCGATTCCTCTGCCTCATCTGTGTCCGCCCCAGTGATTTCCCAAGCCGGCTCCGGACCTTGGACGACCATCTCGCGCGAACATCTTTGCATCACCGAGGGAGTTATCGAGAAAACGTCCGGCGGTGCAGGGCGAGTCAGCGTTCCAAAGATGCGTGCATACGTGGCAGAGGAAACTGCGCCGGCCGCAGAACTGCGTTTCACCTATCTTGGTCCTACGAGCAAAGATTCTGCGCTTGGTTCGGGAGTCATGCGCCGCCAGCTTGGACTGAAGCTGCGGGCGCAGGACGCATGCAACCTCGTTTATGTAATGTGGCGCATCGAACCGGAATCCAAGCTGGCCGTGTCGGTCAAGCAAAATGCCGGAGAACATACCAGCGCAGAATGCGGCAACCGCGGCTACCGGAATATCAAACCAGTCAAGGCCGTAGCGGCTCCGAGGCTCGAAGCAGGGCAGTCTCACACTCTCCGCGCGGAAATGAACCGCGACGAGCTTCGCGTGTTTGCCGATAACCGCGAGGTCTGGGAGGGCTCGGTTGGGTCAGATGCGGCCCAATTAGAAGGACCGGTCGGCATTCGCTCGGATAACGCTCAAGTGGAATTCACGCTGAAGGTGCAAATGCCCGATCGCGGCAATGGGTCCGCAAGCGGCTGCAAATCAGGGGTGGACTCCGACTGACTTTCAGACGATCGAGCCCTCCCGCCACCTATTTCGACGGTTCGACAACAACCGCCGTGCCGTAAGCGAGCACTTCAGTGACGCCCTGCATGACTTCGGTCGCATCGTATCGCGCGCCGAGCACGGCGTTCCCGCCGAGTTCTGCGGCGTGCTGCAACATAAGGTCGAACGCTTCCTGACGTGTCTTCTCGCACAGGTTGGTGAGGAGAGTGATGTTGCCGCCAACCAGCGTTTGCAATCCCGCGCCGATCGTGCCGAAGATTGAGCGGGAGCGCACGACGATTCCCCGCACGACTCCCAGTGTGCGCGTAACGCGAAACCCGTCAAGTTCAAATTGCGTGGTGACCATGTTGTGAGCCACCATCCTGCCTGCGTTATAGCCGGTTGCCATTGGAATCTGCCCTTCCTGAATATTGCGCCCTTACCGGAGCTGTCCGCCCGACAGCCCACTATAGCGCGGCGTTCGCGCAACGACGAGTGTTTGCGCGATTTCGGCTCGTAGCCTCGAGCTTACTCTAATTCGGATGTGATGAAGAATTCAGAGGATCCCATATCGTATTGAACATTCAAAACGTTCGGCTTGCAGCAGACCTGGCAGTCTTCCACGTAACTCTGGCGGCGTCCGGCGGACTCATCCACCGATGTTTCGTTCCATTCTCCGCAGGACGCGCATTGGAAGCCGGATTCCATGGCAAGAACTATAACCGCGAAGGACAGAAAGTTTCACGAACCAAGTTCGTTCGACGTTGCCTACTTCGAGTTCGCGTCCTTCGTGGGAAAGATCGCAAATCTGTCGCGAGATTCTCCCTATAATGTCCGGATTGTATTTCTGAGTTCTCGGAGGGTTCATGATTTCGCGGCGACGCTTCCTGGAATTGAGTGGTGGAGTAGCTGGCATCGCGGCCTCGCAACCGCGCCTCGCGGTCGCAACGACTCCGGATGATACTTCCCTGCCTCCTTCCATCGCATCACTTGTATCGCGCAAGAGCGAAGCGACCCCCATCACTCGCGAGGAGCGTCAAGACCGCCAGGAACGTGCTCGAAAACTGATGAACGATAATGCGCTTGACGCCATCGTGCTGATGGAAGGTACGTCGCTGCGCTACTTCACCGGAATCCGGTGGTGGGGTGGAGAGCGCCTGTTCGCGCTGGTGCTGCCGGCGAAAGGCCGGCCGTTCTATGTATGTCCGGCGTTCGAAGAGGGACGCGCGCGCGAACAAATCAAGAATGGAATCGATCTACAGGAAGCCGATCTGCGCGTCTGGCAGGAAGACGAGAATCCCTACGCACGCGTCACGCAGGGATTGAAGGATCGAGGCATCTCGGGCGGAAAGATTGGATTGGAAGAAACCATCCGCTTCGTCTTTGCGGACGGCATAGCAAAAGCCGCGGCGACGGCAACGATCAAGAGCGCGACACCCGTCACGGCAGGATGCCGCATGGTCAAGAGTACGCATGAAGTCGCGCTCATGCGGCTTGCTTCTCAGGTAACGTTTGCAGTTTATGAAGCTGTATACCGCTCCCTGCGCGAAGACATGACCCAGCATGACGTTGAGACTCTGATCGAGAAAGCTTACGACCGGATGGGTTTTCCGGGCGAAGCCAGCGTGATGGTCGGCGAATACACGGCATCACCGCATGGATCAACGACGCCGCAGGCGATCCGGGAGGGAACGATCATCATGATCGATGACGGCTGTGTGGTCGAAGGCTATCAATCCGACATCACACGAACGTTCGTGCTGGGAAAACCGACAGACAAGATGAAATCCGTGTTCGACATCGTGCATCGCGCGCAATCCGCCGCACTGGCCGCGGCACGTCCAGCAGCGGAATGCGGTTCTGTGGATGCCGCAGCGCGAAAGGTGATCACCGATGCAGGCTACGGTCCTGACTACAAGTACTTCACCCACCGCCTCGGCCACGGCCTCGGCATGGACGGCCACGAGTGGCCTTATTTGGTTCGTGGCAATCCGACCAAGCTGCAGGCGAACGTAACCACCAGCGATGAGCCAGGGATCTATATCCCGGGCGAATTCGGCATTCGCCTCGAAGACGATCTGCATGTCACGGAGAACGGAGCAGAGTTGTTCACGCCGCAGAGCCCGTCACTGGAAGACCCGTTCGGAGGCACCAAATAAATTCCGGCGCTACGTTTCCGGCACCGGAGGGCAGCCGGGGAACTCCTGCAGATATGTGTTGCCAATGTAGCCCAGGTAGTCGAAACCGATCTCACTGGTGAAGAATCCATCCGCCGTAAGCTTGCGCAAAAAACTGAAGAATTGAATTCCCTGCCCAAGGCTCGGGTCCATCTTGGCATTCTTGCGGTAGGCGATGAGGTCGAGAATCTCTTTCTGCTGCGCGGCGGTGGATTCCAGATATGCGCTGCCATAACGGTCGAGGCAGGTGTTATCCAGCCACATGATCCCGCCGCCGAGAGCAAGCTGATAATCTTTGTTTTCACTCGTGATTAAGTCGATAAACTCGGGAGCACCGGCTTCGATTGCGCCTTTCGTACCCGCATCCGAAGGAATAATCGTCTGGCAAAGAGACTGCAGAGTCTTGTAATCATGCGCCGAGAAGAATTTTGGCGTATACGCTTGATTGTCGGCGGCAGCCTTCTCAGCCTTCACCATATGATGCGCATATTCCGCCGCTTCGAGCGGAATCACGCGCAAAACCGAGCCAGAGAGGGCGGTCAGCGTAAGCGATTTCAGAATGTCCCGTCGCGAAATTGACATAGATCCGGTTCCGGTTACAGATTTCCCTTCCTCGCCTGGTCGATCAAATAGTCCGAAGCGCGCCAAGTCAAAGCCATGATGGTCAGAGTGGGATTCTTATCAGCATTGGTGACGAAGCTGGCTCCATCGGTGACAAACAAGTTCTTCACATCGTGCGCCTGGCAATACTGGTTCAAGGCAGAGGTTGTCGCGTGCTCGCCCATGCGCGCCGTACCCACTTCGTGGATGATGACGCCTCCGTCGGCAATTCCATAAGGATGAGCCCCGTCGGGCTTTGTGGAGGTTAGATATATCCCTCCCGCGGCCTCGACGATCTCGCGATACGTTTCTTGCATGTCCTTCGCCATCTTGATTTCGTTGTCGCTCCACTTCCAGTGAAAGCGGAGAACAGGAATACCCCACTGATCGACGGCCGAAGGGTCGATTTCGCAATAGCAGTTTTCATTCGGGATCATTTCGCCCCGGCCAGCGAAGCCGATGTAGGTACCGTACTTCTTCTTGCACTCCTGTTTCAGAGGCGCGCCGTAACCTTCGACATCATCACAGAGATCATCCCAGTCGCCCACGCCGGGCATGCCGCGCCCGCCGCCGAACTCGGTGTGATAGCCGCGGAGAAAATCATTCTTGCGATCGAACTTCCACCACGGCAGATACATGTGCATGCCGCCCACGCCATCATGATTGTGCGCTGGCATTTTCTCCAACTGCGGGAAATAGCCGCCGCCGTCGCTGCCGACTGTATCCATCAGATTGCGGCCAACCACGCCGGAGGAATTTGCCAGGCCGTCGGGAAAAAGACTCGATTTCGAATTCAGCAGAAGCCGCGCGGATTCGCAGGCGCTGGCAGCGACAATGAAGGCCCGCGCATGAATGCGCTGTTCGCTACGCGTGGCCTTATCGATGTAGGAAACGGCTGCGACCTTCCCGTCCTTACTGACGACGAGTTCGCGCGCCATGGCGCCGGTGATAAGCGTAAACCTTCCGGTTTTTTCCGCCGGTGGAATCATCACCTGGCTCGAACTGAAGTTGGAAGCCGTTTTGCATCCTCGTCCGCATTGCGCGCAGTAGTGGCAGGCGGCGCGCCCGTTGTGCGGTTGAGTCAGGATGGCAAGTCGCGACGGAACGCACAGGATGTTTAGATGGTCGCAGGCTTTCTTGATAATGGTTTCAGTACAGCGCGGCTTGGGCGGCGGCAGGAAAATTCCATCGGGTGCGCTGGGAATATTCTCCTTCGTTCCGAAGACTCCGATGTAGGACTCGACTTTATCGTAGTAAGGCGCAACGTCTTCGTAGCTGAGCGGCCAATCGTCGCCCATGCCGTCATGCGAGCGGACCTTGAAATCGACCGGCGCCATGCGCAAAGCGATGCGTCCCCAGTGGTTGGTGCGACCACCGACGATGCGCGAACGAAACCAGCGAAATTTTGATCCCGGAGCCGAAACGTAAGGTTCGCCCTCGATCTCCCACGCACCGTTGGGTGCCCGGAATTCATCTTCGAGTCCCTGACGCGCCCGGCCCCCAACCCCAGCGCCGCGATGCGGCAGGTCATAAGGCCAAACGTGCTCCTTATAGTCCCTGTCAGGGACCACGGGCGGTCCCGCTTCGAGCAGCGCAACACTCAGGCCGCCTTCGGAGAGCACCTTGGCCGCAGTGCCTCCCGAGGCACCCGAGCCGATAATGCAAACGTCATAAGTCTTGGGAGTGCGCCTGACCTGCATGGTTCCCCACCGCTGTTGGAATTCGGAACCTGCCGCCGTCGAAGCAGCGGCAGGTTTCTTGCATCATTAATCTAGAATCGCAGCTTCTCGAGGTAGTCGTAACTCTTCGCGATGCTCTCGAACGGTGCCTTCGGGTGATCGTGCTCGACGATGTAGTGCTTGATCCCTGCTTTGTCGGCCTGGGCAAAGATTCTCTTCCAGTCGATGACGCCGCTGCCGACTTCGGTCAGGTCGACGGTATCGCCATAGTTCTGCGCGCCTCCGGACGTGATTTTCGGTAGGGTCTTAAGGTCCTTCACGTGGACCAGCGGGAACCGTCCGGGATAGGCGTTGAAATACTTCACGGGATCGCCTCCTGCCGCGGTGATCCAGCACAAGTCCATCTCCATCTTTACCAGGTTAGCGTCGCATTCTTTGAGCAGCTCATCGTAGGGAAGCTTGCCGTCGACCGGAAGGAATTCGAACCAGTGATTGTGATAGGCGAACTGCATGCCGCCCTTCTTGCTCAGCTCGCCGCAGCGGTTGAATTTCTCCGCAGCCTTCTTCCAGATGTCGGGAGACTTGCGGAGCTCCTCGGGAATCCAGGGGCAGACAATATACTTCAAGCCAATGACCTTGGAGGTGTCAACGACGGAGGGGAACTTGTCGTCGAGCTCGTCGTATTGCACGTGGGTAGACACCGCCGAAAGGCCGTTCTTGTCGCAGACCGCACGAACCTGCTGGCCGGTTCGGCCGAAGTATCCGGCGAATTCCACCTCCTTGTAGCCGATCTTTGCGACTTGGGCGATCGTACCGTCGAAGTCGTTTTTCATCAGGTCGCGTACGGTGTAGAGCTGCACACCGACTTTTTCAATCCTGTGTTCCGCGGCCCAGCCCAAACGGCTGGTCAGCAATGTAGCGGCGGTAACGGTCGTTGCAGTTTCGAGAAACGTTCGGCGATTCATGGCATGAAGACTCATGACGGTATTCCTCCGATTGCTCCGTTGGGATGGAAGCGAATCCGGAAAGCATTATACGCGTGGCGAAGAAGTTGGGAACGCCAGCAGGCCTGCGGGAACCCGCTAGATATTCGATCTTCCGGGTGGAGAAAAGGCGAGGGAATGCGAGTGCATTCCCTCACGAGCTGTCTTTATTTCGAACTCGCAACCTGCAGATTATTGGTTACCGAGAAAATACCCGACACACTATTCGCGCGAATCCCAACCATATTCTTATCGCCGTCGCTATCGACAACGCCCTCGAGGGTCACGCGGCCACCCTTGACGATAATGCGGATCGGCTTCTGCACTCCGAGCGAATATTTCTCTAGTGCGGAATAGCCATAGATCGCGTGGAACAATCTGATGCGAATGCGATCATCCATCGAAGACGGAGGGAGAACCTCGATCTGGTTGTCCACCCGGTCCACGCCTTCAATGCGTTTCACCGCGCTTTCGGCATCAGACTTGAGCGAGGGGCGAACGACTTGCCCCAACAATGCAACCGTTCCTCCATCCACTTTGTACGCGATATAGTCGAAGACCCCGAAATACGGCAACATCAGCAATTCGTGGCGAACCTCACGAATAATGCGATCCTGCGATTTAGCGGGAGGCTGATCCCGTTGCGCATCCTGTGCAACGGCACTTAGGGAAATGAAGCACAGCAAACAGACGAACCCCACGAGCCTGGATTTCATATGCGTCCTCCTTACTCTGAAGCAATCAGAGGATGCATTCTACCGCCAGACCCAGGGAAACGGATATTTCTCGCAGGAACAATTTGACGGGACGCGAATTCCTTAGGGAGCCACAAATCCCAAGGTCAGATTCCCGCTGTGATCGAGCAGCCGGATGTCCGCGCAACCGTTCAGCACCCAATCGGCGCCGGCCCCGCGCAACGCCGACTCTTCAACTGTGGTCGTGAATCCCGCCACTCTCGATCCCGCGCCCTTGCCCGCGCGGACGCCGGCCGGTACGTCTTCGAGAACAACGCAGTTCGCAGCCGGGAATCCGAGAATGGACGCGCCTTTCAAATACGGCTCCGGATGCGGCTTCCCATGCGTGATGTCATTGGAAGTGATCAATTTCTTCGGGAGTGGAAGTCCAGCGGCCTTGATGCGTACTTCCGCGAGGGGCCGTGTACACGACGTAACGATCGTCCAGCGGTCCGGCGGAAGACTGGCGAGCAAGTCGAGCGCTCCAGGAAGTGGAACCACACCTTCGAGATCCTCGATTTCACGGCGCTCCACTTCGCGGTTCTCCGCCTCATGATCGGCATTGGGGAGGTACTCGCGGACGGTCGTAAGGCTGGGGCGGCCATGAGCCCGGGCGACCACCTCGTCGGGATCGAATCCGTGCTCAATCGCCCAGCGCCGCCATACGCGCGCGACGGCCGGTGTAGAGTTGATCAGAACTCCGTCCATATCAAAAAGAAGCGCAGCACACTGGATTTCAGTCATGTCGTTCGAGGTGGAGCACCATGTCCTGCGGATGGGATCGACGCGCGCATCCTACGAACTGCCGTGATCGTCGCTAACAGCTTCATACCGGTTTTCATTCTGTGCGATTGTAAATCACTGACGTCAGCGTGCTGCGGCGCTGGCGACGACTGGAGGGCCTGTGATCCCTGTCACTTGTGTCAATGCTTGTCATCACCTCACTTTTCGCGACTCCGGCATAGCCTTTTGTGTAGAGCCAAAGCGGGTGCGCCATGCTCTCAAAGTGCGCGAATCCCGAATGTACCGAGCAGTTTCGATACCTTCACCTGGGCAAGCTCTTCTATCTCAGCCCGTCCATCGGCCTGGAAATGTCGAACTGGGACTCTTGCGAGGTATTTCATGAGCGTTTCTGGCTCTGTGATCAGTGCTCAAGGACGATGACGCTGGTCTGGGATGGAACTCACGCCAAGATTGTGAGCCTCCCCGACCCATCCAAACTTCCCAAGTCGAACGAATCGACAAACCATCCAACAGGGAAATTTACGGCGTCCGCGAGCCATCATCATCAATGAGTCAGCGCGAAGGAGGAGATTATGACCGTCGCAGAGTTGAACAGAGATGAAGTTGTAACCACAATGCCAGTCTTCCATCGCATCCTTGTAGCCGTTGATTTTTCGGAAGCTTCGCGGCGCGCGCTTCGCCTTGCGGCGCCTCTGGCGGCAGACGATGTGCAAATGTCGGTGATGCATGTTCTCCACGCCGACTGGCGCTACGAAATACTGGAGAATCCACCGGAGCTCAATTTAGAGCAGAGCGATGCAAAGCACCGCCTGGAAGCAATGGTCCGTGAGTTCGGGCCGCAATCGATCAACACGATTGTGATAAAGCAAGGGGCGGTATCCCGAACCATCCTTTCCGTCGCCGCGAGTGAGGCCGCCGACCTGCTCGTCATCGGCACACGTGGGCGTGGCGGACTGCAGAAACTGGCGCTGGGCTCCGTCGCGGAGGAGTTGCTGCGCCTCGCTCCCTGTCCCGTGATGACCATTGGACCGAGAACGGTCACCTCCGCCGCCCTTCGAACCGAGTTGCGCACGATCCTCTTCGCAACTGACTTCGGTAAAGGCTCGGCGAAGGCCTTGCCCCTGGTGTTGCAATTGGCTCAGCAGCACCATTCGAAGCTGATCGTGCTGCACATGATTCCGCCGATACCCGCGACTTCGGCGAATCTGTCTGGCTACCCTTCTACCATGGCAGCGCCCGACGATTTGCGAGAGTGGGAGGAATCGTTTCGGAATCGATCGCTGCAACAGCTTAAAGAGTGGATGCCCAGCGAAACGGGACTCTCGCAGGAACCTGAATATATCGTCGGAACCGAATTCCTGCGGGAAGGAATTTTCACGGCGGGCGCAAGATTCAACGTCGATCTGATTGTCATGGGCGCGAACCACACCGGCTCGCCCAGAGTGGCAGCCCACATTCCATGGACGACTGTGCACGAAGTCGTTCGAGATGCGCCGTGTCCCGTTTTGACGGTAGCGGGATAAAGCACGATCCGCAAAATAAGGGCCGGAATAGCAGGCACGGGGACAGCCGCTTGGCTGTCCCTGCCTGACTTAGGACTGCACGATCTTTTCGAGCGCCGGCCGGTTGCGAATCACCAGTGTCGAACCTTTCAACTGCAGCAACTGTTTTTTCTTGAACTCGGAAAAAAGACGGCTCACCGTCTCGCGCGTGGTCCCGATGATTTCCGCAATCTCCTCATGGGTCAGAGTGAGTTTCATCTGGCTTGATCCGTCGCTCTGCGTCGACTTGGTCGACCACGATAGCAGGAGCTTGGCAAACTTTTCTGACGGCGAACTGGCCAGCCCGAGTGTGCGGATCTCCTCATAAGCCGTGTAATAGTTGCGGCTCAATTGCTCGGCGACCCGCAACGCCACTTCTCCATGATCTTTCAAGAACTGCAGCAACGATTCCCGAGGTATAAAGTTGGCTTGACCCGGCTCCATCATTTCCGCAGTCACTTCGTACGGACGATCGGAAACGACCGCGTTGAGTCCAAGCACATCTCCGCCTTCGGAAATTTTCGTGATGATGGTCTTGCCTTCCCGGGACGATGTCGATAGCTTGGCCTTTCCTGCGCACAGCACGAATACTCCGCGAGGCTGTTGCCCTTCGATGAAGAGCATCGCCCCTTTGGGATAGACGGCAGTGGATTTTATTTCGTTGAGGCGTTGTCCGGCTTGGATGGAAAGATTGCAGAAAAGATGTTCTTCTCGCACCGAACACGTGAGGCAATTATCAAGAATATTCAGGCCGTAAGGGGCGCGCATGAAAGCAGCACCTCTCTTTCGATAAAATTGTACATCTGAAATTGTGCTTGTGATCGTCGTCACGAGCCTCCGTGATTGCACCCCTACTGTGATCACAGACACACGGGAGACACTGTGACATCATGGGTGAAGTGTTGAGTGCGGGCCTCGCACTTTGCGCCTTCGGAGTGGTGAAAAAATGAACGCGTTCGCACTCGCAGGAGAAATTCGGTGAGCGACACTTCCAGCGTCTCAGTCAATCCGCCGAAAGCGCCGATCAAGAAAATGTCGCAACGCGCGGGATTGGAGTCGCTGTTTCAACCGCGCTCCGCTGCTGTGATCGGCGCCACCGATCGGCCTGGAACCGTCGGCCGCAGCGTCATTTCGAATCTTCTCGAAAGCAAGTATCCGCTGAAAGTGTATGCCGTGAATCCAAGCCACGGCGAGGTTCTCGGCATCGCGACGTACGCGCACATCGGCGATGTTCCCGGGATCGTTGATCTCGCAGTCGTCGTCACACCCGCGCAAACTGTCCCGCAGGTGATCGGCGAGTGTGTCGATGCAGGAGTCCGGTCGGCCGTCGTGATTTCGGCAGGTTTCCGCGAGCAAGGGCCCGCCGGTGCGGAACTGGAAGAAAAAATAAACAAACATCTGCAACGCGGCGCGTTGCGTTTGGTTGGTCCAAACTGCATGGGCTTCATGAATCCCACGATCGGCCTGAACGCTACCTTCGCAAAATCGATGCCGCATAAGGGCAGCGTCGCATTTCTCAGCCAGAGCGGCGCATTGCAAACGGCGATTCTCGACTGGAGCCAGCGCGAGCATGTCGGATTCAGTGCCATCGTCTCTACGGGTTCTATGCTGGATGTTGGTTGGGGCGATCTCATCTATCATTTCGGCGACGATCCGCACACCAAAAGCATTTTGCTTTACATGGAATCTGTGGGCGATGCACGCACATTTCTTTCCGCGGCACGCGAGATCGCACTCAGCAAGCCGATCATCGTAATCAAGGCCGGGCGCTCCGATGCTGCGTCACGCGCGGCTGCTTCGCATACCGGAGCGCTGACCGGAAGCGATGACGTATTGGAAGCGGCGTTTCGCCGATGCGGCGTTCTGCGCGTGCAAAACATCGCCGATCTTTTTTACATGGCGGAGGTCTTGAGCAAACAGCCTCGGCCCCGCGGTCCGCGACTCAGCATCGTCACCAACGCCGGCGGACCCGGAGTTCTTGCCACCGATGCTCTCATGGCCACTGGCGGCGAACTCACCGTGCTTTCCCCCGACTCCATTCGAGAGTTGGACGGATTCCTCTCCGCGCACTGGAGCCACAGCAATCCAGTGGACGTGCTCGCCGATGCCGACGCAGAGCACTTCGCGAAGGCGGTTGAAATTGTCTCCAAAGATCCCGCCAGTGATGGATTGCTGGCCGTCATCGCACCGCAGGGACTCGCCGACCCTACAAAAGCCGCTGAACAAATCAAGAAATATGCCCACAGCTCGACTAAGCCGCTGCTCGCGAGTTGGATGGGTGGCGATGGGGTCGCCGAAGGAACAGCGATTCTCAATGCCGCCGGCATTCCCACATTTTCTTATCCTGATACCGCTGCTCGTGCCTTCACATACATGTGGCGCTACACCTACAACCTGCGAGGGCTCTACGAAACTCCAGCTCTTGTCGAAGGATCGGAGCCCGCCGCTGACGCGCGCACCAGGGCGGACGAGTTTGTACAGCGCGTCCGGAGCTGTGGCCGGACGATGCTCAATGAATTCGAGGCCAAGCAGCTTCTTTCATGTTATGGAATCCCCGTAGTCGAAACGCGTGTAGCCGAGACCGAAAGCGACGCTGTTTCCATCGCTGCTGAAATTGGCTATCCCGTCGTACTGAAGCTTCTTTCCAACACGATCGCGCATAAAACTGACGTCGACGGAGTGCGCCTGAGTTTGCAAACACCGGATCAAGTTCGTGGCGCATTCCGCTCGATTCAAGCTTCGGTCACGACGAAGGTGGGAGCGCAGCACTTTGCAGGTGTCACCGTGCAGCCCATGGTCCGCCGTGACGGATACGAACTCATCCTGGGCAGCACCATCGATGCGCAGTTCGGGCCGGTGATCCTGTTTGGATCCGGCGGAGTCATGGTCGAGGTTTATCGTGACCACGCCCTTGCCCTTCCGCCTCTGAATACCACGCTTGCGCAGCGCTTGATGGAGCAGACGCGGATTTTTTCTGCGCTCAAAGGCATTCGTGGACGCAAGCCGGTGAACCTGTCTGCACTCGAGCAGCTCCTGGTTCGCTTCAGCCAGCTCATCATGGAGCAGCCATGGATCAAGGAAATCGATATTAATCCTCTCCTCGCTACGCCGGATCAATTGCTCGCGCTCGACGCGCGCATCGTCGTGCACGATTCTGCAATGTCAGCAGAACAATTGCCTCATCCTTCGATTCGGCCATATCCCTCGCAGTACGTCTGGAACTGGCACCTCAAGGACGGCACGCCGGTGACGATTCGCCCGATCCGACCGGAGGATGAGCCGCTGATGGTCCAATTTCACACGACGCTTTCCGAGCGCAGCGTCTATCTCCGTTATTTTTGTTCGCTGAGTCTGAGCGCAAGAGTCGAACATGAGCGCCTCGTGCGCATCTGTTTTGGCAGCTACGACCGTGGCTTTGCCCTCGTCGCCGACCGCGAGAATCCGGAGACAGGCCGACACGAAGTCTTAGGCGTGGGGCGTTTCAGTGCCATCGATCGCGCGGAGGCTGAGGCTGCTGTACTTGTCTCGGACCGGTGGCACAGACTCGGATTGGGAACCGAACTGCTGGCAGGAGTCGCGCGAGTCGCGCGCGCTGAGAGATTTCAAAAACTTTCCGGCGAGATCTTACGCGACAATCTTGCCACTCAGGCGATCTTCAAGAAGGTCGGATTCAAACTCAGCTCGACCGAAGATCCTTCATCTGTGTCAGCTCTGCTGGACCTGAAGTGTCAAGACACCTTCTGATCCTCGGCGACAACCCTTCGTGTAACTCCATGTCCCTCGTGGTGGAACGTTTTGATCGGCCGAATCAAGGTCCTGCCGATACTCAGGCGATGGATGCCGGCTTCGTAATCTCCAGCTGCGGCTCGAACTTCAGTGTCGTCCCCAATGCCCGCGAAACCAGACACAATTTCTCGGCCCGTTTCAGCAGCTCGAGCGCGCGGTCGCGCTCTTCCGCCGTCGCGATCTTCAGATTTGGACGCAGCACGATCTGGGTGAAGCTATATCCGGACTCGGCCTTGCGCACCGTACCACTGGCCTCCACCTGCAGATCGGTGAAGTCGAATTGCGCGCCTCCCGCGATCGCACGCACTGTGGTCGTATAGCAACCCGCGACGGCGGCGAGCAGAAGCTCTTCCGGCGTCCACCGGCCTTCC
Source organism: uncultured Acidobacteriota bacterium (assembly GCA_963700225.1). Taxonomy (GTDB): domain Bacteria; phylum Acidobacteriota; class Terriglobia; order Terriglobales; family Acidobacteriaceae; genus Sulfotelmatobacter. The sequence continues at coordinate 140,312 of CAVOWU010000001.1, read as the reverse complement.
AGTCCGCCGAATTCCGTGGGCGCTGTGAAATGGATTGCGTTCGGCGCGGAATCAGACTTCGCGAGTCCGGTACGCCCGGAGGTCCACCATGCTGCAACTCGATATGCGTGCTCTTCGCTCATCACGTGTCCCCTTCTCGTTGGGAGTTCTTGCTGCCAATTTGCGCCGTTGCGCGAATCGTCCGAGCTGAATTGCTAGAGTTTCGATCGAGCTGGACTAAGCCGCGCCCTTTTGGGAAGGAACGCCACGTTCGCGCTCGATCTTTTCAATCTGTGCGCGGAGCCAGCACGCTAGGGCCTCTTCCATTTCAACCTGACTGCCCGTACGATACAGATCGTCCACGGTCTGACCATCTTCGGTGAGCTGTATGAAGCGGCAGGGTACGCTTTCACTTTTCTGGCCCTCGGGAACAAACTGCTGGAGCAGGCAACTCTCGCATGGGTGCGGGCGCCCCGCGTGGCAGAAGTTCGGACAAATCGGGGAATCTTCAAAAATCGCAGGGGCCCGCCACGGCGAGCGGGGCGAACGCCCGTATCCTCCGTCCTGCAGGAAAGTCAGTTCAAATCGGAGAATGTCCAGAATGTCGCGATTGTCTTGAGCCATAGGGCACCTCAATTGGACGTCAGGATGCCAGACCAAGCCGGAAAACACCGTGCATTCCGTCACCGGAGCGAGTGATTCGAATCACATCCGGAGGCAGAAGTCTGCCCGGCTGCGCGTTCAATCGCCCAATTCTGCAGGATTCCCAAAAGGGATCGTGTGATTCCGGTCCCAGGCATATGTGATTTCGCTCACAACGAAGGAACGCGACGTCGTCGTTCCGATGCCGTTTCTCCGGCGATCGTTGCCGCAGCCATCGGTCCGTCGCCACAAGGCACCGAGCATCGGTTCCAAAACGGATCGGCATCAGGCAAAGTCCGTCGTGACCTCACATGTACCAAATCACGACTGCCAGTGAGATAAATCACAAATCCGCGGAAGCTCAGCCGGACGCAAATCGGATTGTCTTTTAGTCGAAGTTGCGAAGAGGCCAATTCGAAATCGCACCGCAGACCTGACAAGCTTTACGGTTCGTAGGCGCAGCAAGGTTCGGCTGCGAACAGATCGCCGGTCATAGCGTAAGCCCGGGCGCGCGATCCACCGCATACGCTTCGAACCGGGCAGCGCCCGCATTTGCCTTTAAGCTTCGAGCTGTCGCGCAGCGAAACAAATAGGGGTGAGTCCCAGTAAACTTCCGAAAGTGTCTGGTTGGTCAGATTGCCCGCGGAGAGCGGGAGAAACCGGCTGGGATACACCTCGCCCTGATGGTTCACGAAAACAAATCCCCTGCTGTCGTTGACCCCTCGAGGAGCGCCAGCGATGGCATCGGCGGCATTGATCCTGCCACGCGACTCGCGCACGCGCTGCTGCAAAACATATCGCTGATAGTGCTGACCTTCGGTGGTCTTGATCTGGAAGTGCACGCGTTCGGATGCGGCATAGAGCTTGGCAAATGCTTGCTCGTGCTCGTGCGCATTGAGCATCTCTTCCGAGCGCTCGCGGTCCGGCGGCACATAGAAAAAGACGTTCCACCAGGTGATGTCGAGGCGTGTCAGCAGCTCGATCATAGCTTCGACGTCGTGGAAATTCCGCCGCGCGAGGATGGTATTGATCTGGACCGGAAGCTCCACTTCGTGACAATGACTGATGATCTCAAGAGTCCGCCGGTACGAACCGGAAAGCTTCCAGTGTGCGTCATTCAAACCCGGCGTCGAGCCGTGCATCCAGAAAGTGACTCGCATCAGTCCGCTCGCTTTCAACTCGTCGATCACCGCGGGCTCGAGCATCGGAGTGGGCAGCAGCGTGAGCGATGTACGCACCGAACGGCGCGACGCAAATGCAATCACCGGAAGCAGATCATGCCGCAATAGAGGATCGCCTCCAGTCAGCGACAGCAACGGCACGTGCAAGCGGGTAATTTCCTCAATCAGGTGAAATGCCTCTGCGGTCGAGAACTGCTCGCGATCGGGCGCCACTCTCCGCGTACTTCGTGCCACCTTCCAGTGGCAGGCCCGCGTCATTTCCCAAGTCACTTGCAACAGGCGATCCTTGCCTACCGGCGCTCTTGACGCTTGTCCTGCGCTCCTTGATGGGGTTGCCCTCGCCCGGATCTCCACACTCTCAGAGGCGTCTGCCGCGTGGTTTGCTGTGGATGGCATTTCAGAATCGTAGGTTCCGCGACGCCTGGCGGCAGTGCTGCATCGCACTCGAGCTCGTGATAAACATCACAATCCACGGCAGAAAGTACTGTGATCACTGTCACAGGGCCAGGTGACTTCTGCCATAGGTCCGCTTTCGTGCGCGTGTGATCCTACCCCTGCGAGTGAGTTCTCAGGGTACGGGACGAAAGCACGATCCGTGGCAAGTCCTGATAACAGGTTGCCCCGAGTCAGGCAGCGGGTGGCCCCTGCTCTGTGATATCGTGCGTGAAATTTTCTTCCTCAGGAGGAAGCAACAATGAAGCATCTTTGGTTTCGAATGGGCATCGTCACTCTGATGGCTGCTGGTCTGATGGCAGTGTGCACATCTTCAGCCGTCGCGCAGGACGCGGCCGCAACCTACAAAGCAAAATGTGCCATGTGCCACGGAGCTGACGGCAAGGGCTCGGCTATGGGCACAAAGATGGGAACCCATGACTTTGCTTCAGCTGATGTCAAGGCGGAAAGCGATGCGCAGCTGACCGACATTATCACCAAGGGCAAAGGCAAGATGCCGGCATACGGCGGAAAGCTGAAAGACACGGAGATCAAAGACCTCGTCTCCTACGTTCGTACTTTCGCTAAGTAAGTCATCAACCGAAGGCGGCTGCGGCCGCCCGGAGAGTTCAATTCTGAAGGATTGGCGGGTGAGAGCATGTCCACGCGAAGCTTACGGAACCTTTTTGCGCCTGGAGTTGCCCTCACCCTCCTTCTAACCGCTGTTTCCCTCAGCGCCGCCGCCAAGAAAGATCCTCCCAAGCCCACCGCGGACGAATGTCTCGCCTGTCACAGCGACGCGACCCTCACCCATGAAGTCAGTGGCAAACCCGTCAGCCTGCATGTCGATCCTCGGGCCTTCAAAGATTCCATCCACGGAAGCATGTTCACCTGCGTGGACTGTCACACCGACGTCACCAGCGCAGCACACGAAACGACGCCGAAAAAGATCTCATGCGCGACCTGCCACGCCGACGAGCAAGCTGCCTACGACCGCAGCTTCCACGGTAAGGCGGCTCAGGGCGGAAACACGAAAGCCGCCACCTGTGTCGATTGCCATGGTAGCCCGCACGAGTTGCTGCTCGCCAGCGATCCCAAGTCGCGCGTGCACCACACCAATATTCCTGCCACGTGCGGCTCGTGCCACAGCCAGAAATTTGTGATGGAAGATGGCGGCCAAAGCGCACAGATGGTCGCTTCGTATGAACAAAGCGTCCACGGGCACGCGGTCGCGGCCGGATCAGAGAAAGCGGCCGTCTGCACCGACTGCCACGGCACGCACGAGATTCTCGATGCGAAGGATTCCAAGTCTCCAATCTTCAAATTTAATGTGCCGCAAACATGCGGCAAGTGCCACGATCAGATCTCGAAAGAATTCCAGCAAAGTATTCACGGAACCGCAGTCGCTCAAGGAAACTGGCAGGCACCTGTCTGCACCGATTGTCACGGTATCCACTCAATCAAGGCCCACACCGATCCGAACTCCCCGGTCTCGGCGCAGAATGTGGCGCAGGCCACCTGCGCGCGCTGCCACGAAGGCGTGCGACTCTCCCAGGAGTTCGGCATTGAGGGCCGCCGTGAGACAACCTATCTGGCCAGCTACCACGGACTGGCGGCTCGTGGAGGATCGCAGGTCGTCGCCAACTGCGCCAGTTGCCACGGCACGCACAGCATTTTTCCTTCGAGCGATCCGCGATCCACGATCAATCGCGCCAATCTTGCCCGCACCTGCGGCCAATGCCATCCCGGAGTCACGGAGAGTTTCACTACGGCCAAAGTTCACGTCGACGCTCCGCTCTCGGCCGACATTGGCAGCAAAGCCGTACGCTGGATCCGCCGCTTCTACCTGAGCATGATCTTCGCCGTGATCGGCGGAATGCTGCTGCACAACTTCATCATCTGGCGATCCAAAGTCGTGGCGCGGCGGAGATTGCAGCAGAGTTTCGTCACCCGCATGCCGCTCCGCTTCCGATGGCAGCACGCCGCGCTGCTCACCAGTTTCTTCACGCTGGTGCTGACCGGCTTTGCGCTGAAGTTTCCTGATTCCTGGTTTGCCTCGATGCTTGCCATGAGCGAGCATCTGCGGCACCTGCTGCATCGCATCGCGGCAGTGGTCCTGATCGGAGTAAGCATTTATCACATCTTCGACATCGCTTTCAGCCGCGAAGGCCGCAAGCTTGTCCGCGATCTTTTCCCCACGCTGGACGACGCTCGCGGCGCGTGGCAGAATGTCGCCTACTACCTCGGACTCACTCCCAGCAAACCTGAGTTCCGCCGCTTCAACTACGCGGAGAAAGCCGAGTACTGGGCCCTGGTCTGGGGCATGGTCGTCATGGCTGTGACCGGCACGATGCTGTGGGCGAAGGTCCTTGTCGGAAATCATATGGCACGTTGGTGGCTCGATGTCGCGACGGCCGTTCATTTCTATGAAGCGATCCTCGCGACGCTTGCCATCATCGTCTGGCACTTCTACCAAGTGTTCTTCGATCCGGACGTTTATCCGATGAATTGGGCATGGTGGGACGGAAAGATGACGCTGCATCATTACCGCGAAGAACACGGCCTCGACTCGAATCCTCTCATTGAGGTGTCAGACGCTGCTATCGAGGCCTCGGATGAGCGAGAGGACGAACCCGAACCAGCCGAGGTCAAGCATGGACACTGAGAACACTCCCCCCCTTGCGGAGGAGCAGCGGCACGGCCTGCGAATGCTGCTGCGCAATCCGGTTAGCCTTGCGGGCGTTGCACTGGCCATCGTCAGTCTGGCCAATATTTTTCTGTTCGTGCTGCTCGATCAGATCGCGACGAAGGCCAGTCCCTATATCGGAATCCTGGCGTACATGGTGTCGCCTGCCTTCCTGGTTTTTGGCCTCCTGTTGATGCTCGTTGGCGTGCTGTTGGAGAGACGGAAAAAAGTTGCTCCGACCGCCTTCTATCCGCGCATCGATCTGAATGATCCCACGCAGCGTAGCGCCGTGATTTCATTCATGACGTTCCTCGTCGTATTCGTCATGGTGAGCGTCGCCGGCAGCTACAAAGCATACGAGTACACCGAGTCGGTACAGTTCTGCGGCCAGTTGTGCCACACCGTGATGAGTCCGGAATACACGGCGTATCAACTTTCTCCGCACGCTCGCGTCGCCTGCGCCGAGTGTCATGTTGGGACCGGTGCAACTTGGTTTGTGAAATCCAAGCTCTCTGGCAGCCGTCAAGTGTTTGCCGCTGTGTTCAACACGTTTCCGCGCCCGATTCCAACCCCGGTTCACAATTTGCGCCCCGCACAGGAAACTTGCGAGCAATGTCATTGGCCGAAAAAATTCTACGGCGGACAGCTTAAGGTCTTCACTCATTACGCCAACGACGAGAAGAACACTTTGCGCCAGGTTCGGATGATCATCAAGACTGGCGGCGGAGATCCCGCCACGGGCGCTCCCGAAGGCATTCACTGGCACATGAATATCGCCAACAAGATCGAATACGTGGCCTCCGACGAACAGCATCAGACCATTCCCTACATCCATGTTGAAGACCAGCAAGGCCGCGTGACTGAGTATTTCGCGAAGGACTCCAAGCTCACCAAGGATCAGATCGCCAAGACGCCGCGCCATCGCATGGATTGCGTCGACTGCCACAATCGGCCGACTCATATTTACGTTGCTCCAGACCAGGCCGTCGATCAATCCCTGCTGGCTCGTCGCCTCGACGTTTCCCTGCCTTTCATCAAGCAGGAAGCAGTCACAGTTCTCACTGCGACCTACACCACTACCGACGCCGCAACCCAGGGCATCGCCAAGGGCATGGAAGATTATTACGAGAACAAATATCCCGACGTCGCGAAGACCAAGCAACTGGAAATCCGCAGCGCAGTAGCCGAAGTGCAGCAGATCTTTAAGCGCACTACGTTCCCGGAGATGAAGCTGAACTGGCAGACCCATCCTAACAATCTTGGTCATTTCTATTTCAGCGGATGCTTCCGTTGCCACGACGGCCAGCACGTCAGCGCCGATGGCAAAATCATCAGCCGCGACTGCAACCAGTGCCACACATTAATGTCTGAGACGGAAGGCGCAACCAGCGTCGCCGCGACGGCTCTGCCTGCATTCCAGCACCCGGTCGATATTGGAGACCTCACGCAGGTCAACTGCGCGGACTGCCATACCGGAGGCACCGGGCCATAACGAGAACTCGTGGTGCCCATCCTTCTCGCGCTTTTTGCGAGAGGGTCGGGATTTTGACTTCCTTTCCTTGAAGGATCGCTCACCCACGGACTGAGCGATTCCAAAACAGGCCAACAAATCTGCCAGCAGTCACGCTCCATAACCCCCTCATTTCATGTCGTTTCCGCATTTCACGTGATTCAAATCACACCCCCGTGTGAACGTGCTCCCCGACATCCACACACTCTCTCCTGCATCCTTGATTTATCGCAGAACCGCTGCGGTGGTTCCTGTCGAGACTTTCCAACGGGGGATGTCAATGAAACGCAAGTTCAAGACCATGGACGCCAACGAGGCGGTCGCACACGTCGCCTATGGTGTCAGCGAAGTGATCGCCATTTATCCCATCACTCCTTCTTCCCCGATGGGCGAGTGGGCGGACCAGTGGTCGTCTGAAGGCGTTCCGAATGCTTTCGGCAGCGTGCCGCATGTGATTGAAATGCAGAGTGAAGGCGGAGCGGCGGGCGCTGTGCACGGCGCGCTGCAGACCGGTTCGCTCTCCACGACCTTCACCGCGTCGCAGGGATTGCTGCTGATGATCCCCAACATGAACAAGATCGCCGGCGAACTGACCCCGACGGCCTTCCACGTCACCGCGCGCACCATCGCGACCCACGCCCTCTCCATCTTCGGAGACCACTCCGACGTCATGTTCTGCCGTACCACCGGGTGGGCCATGCTCTGCTCGAACTCAGTTCAGGAAGCGATGGACATGGCCCTCATCGCTCACGCCGCCTCGCTCGAGACGCGCATTCCCTTCCTGCATTTCTTCGACGGTTTCCGCACCTCGCATGAAGTCAACAAGATTGAAATGCTGAACGACGATGACATGCGCGCCCTCATCAACATGGACCGCGTGATCGAGCACCGCCAGCGCGCCCTTTCGCCCGATCATCCGGTGCTGCGCGGCACGGCGCAGAATCCCGACGTCTTCTTCCAGATTCGCGAGACCGCGAATGCTTTCTATGATGCCGCTCCCGCCAAAGTACAAACCGTGATGGATAAGTTCGCCGCGGTTGTCGGACGCAAGTATCACCTGTTCGAGTACGTCGGTGCGCCCGATGCCGAGCGAGTCCTCGTCGTGATGGGATCCGGCGCAGAGGTCGCTCACGAAACAGTCGATTACCTGAACGCTCACGGAGAAAAAGTCGGCCTGCTCAAAGTTCGTCTCTATCGTCCGTTCAGTGTGCAAGCGTTTCTCTCAGCTCTCCCGAGGACCGTTAAGCAGATCGCCGTTCTGGATCGCACTAAGGAGCCAGGAGCCATCGGCGAACCGCTGTACCTCGACATAGTGAACGCCCTGCATGGAGCCCCGGACGCATTCGTCCGGGGAGCGAACGTGGTCGGCGGCCGCTACGGCCTGTCCTCGAAGGAATTCACTCCGGCGATGGTCAAGGCCGTTTACGACAATCTCAAGAAGCCCGCGCCAAAGGATCACTTCACCATCGGCATCAATGACGACGTCACTCACACCAGTCTCGACTATGACGCATCCTTCTCGACCGAGCCCGACAACGTAGTCCGCGCCCTTTTCTACGGCCTCGGCGCAGACGGCACGGTCGGTGCGAACAAGAATTCGATTAAGATCATCGGCGAGAACACCGACAACTACGCGCAGGGATATTTCGTCTACGACTCCAAGAAATCCGGGGCCATGACGGTCTCTCACTTGCGCTTCGGTCCGCAACCAATCCGCTCCAGCTACCTGGTCTCGAAGGCAAACTTCATCGCATGCCATCAATGGATTTTCCTCGAGCGCTACGACATGCTCAGCGCGCTCGTCGACGGCGGCACGTTCCTTCTTTCGAGTCCCTTCGGTGCAGATGAAGTTTGGGACCACCTTCCGCGCGAAGTGCAGTCGCAGCTGATCGCAAAGAAGGCGAAGTTTTACGTAATCGATGCAAATCAAGTGGCCCGTGCGACCGGCATGGGATCGCGCATGAATACCATCATGCAGGTTTGCTTCTTTGCGATTTCGAAAGTTCTGCCTCGCGACGAAGCCATCGAAGCCATCCGCGACTCGATTCGCCACACTTACGGCCGTAAGGGAGAAGACGTCGTGGCGAAGAACATGAAAGCCGTCGATGAAACGCTAGCTCACCTGCACGAAATCACGATTCCCGCCAGCGTGACCAGCAAGACGGAGATCCCCGCGGCTTTTCCTGGCGCTCCGAAGTTCGAGCACGATGTTCTCGGCGCCATCTACGCGGGCAAGGGCGACGAACTTCCTGTCAGCGCCTTCTCGTGCGACGGCACGTTTCCCACGGCAACCGCGAAGTGGGAAAAACGCAATCTGGCTCTCGAAATTCCGGCGTGGGATTCGAAGATCTGCATCCAGTGCGGCAAGTGCGCGATGGTCTGCCCCCACGCAGTCATTCGCATCAAGGTGTACGACAGCAAAGAGCTCGTCGCCGCTCCCGCCACGTTCAAGTCCTGTGACGCTCGCGACAAAGAGTGGACTGGCATGAAGTACACCATCCAGGTCGCTCCCGAAGATTGCACCGGCTGCGGCGTTTGCGTCGATGTTTGCCCGGTGAAGAACAAGCAAGAGACTCGCCTGAAAGCGATCAACATGGTTCCGCAGCCCCCGTTGCGCGCGCCCGAGAGCGAGAACTGGGACTTCTTCCTGAAGCTTCCCGAACTCGATCGCCGCAAGATCAAGGCCGGCACGATTCGCCAGCAGCAAGTGCAAGAACCGCTTTTCGAGTTCTCCGGAGCCTGTTCGGGCTGCGGCGAGACGCCTTACATCAAGCTGGTTTCGCAGCTCTTCGGAGACCGCGCCATCGTTGCCAATGCGACGGGCTGCTCGTCGATCTATGGCGGCAACCTTCCCACGACACCGTGGGCCAAGAACTCCGATGGCCGCGGCCCCGCGTGGTCCAATTCCCTGTTCGAAGACAATGCTGAATTTGGTCTCGGGTTCCGCGTCTCCATCGACAAGCAGACCGAATTCGCTCGCGAGTTGCTGCTGCGGGTTGCTGAGAAGGTCGGAGACGATCTGACGGGCGCGATCCTCAGCGCAAAACAAAAGGACGAGGCCGATATCTACGAGCAGCGGCAGCGCGTCGACATCCTGAAAGAAAGACTTCACAAGCTGAACATGCCAGAATCCAAGCAGCTCCTGGCAGTCGCCGACATGCTGGTAAAGAAGAGCGTATGGATCATCGGCGGCGACGGCTGGGCCTATGACATCGGCTACGGCGGTCTCGATCACGTGCTCGCCAGCGGAAGAAACGTCAACCTGCTCGTACTCGATACCGAGGTTTACTCCAACACCGGCGGCCAAGCTTCGAAATCCACTCCGCGCGGCGCCGTTGCGAAATTTGCTGCCGGTGGCAAGCCCGGTCCGAAGAAGGATCTCGGCCTGATGGCGATGACTTACGGCAACGTCTACGTCGCGAGCGTGGCCATGGGAGCCAAAGACGAGCACACGCTCAAGGCATTCCTCGAAGCTGAAGCCTATGACGGGCCGAGCATCGTCATTGCCTACTCGCACTGCATCGCTCACGGCATCGATATGACGACGGCGATGACCGACCAGAAAGTTGCGGTCGAATCCGGACAGTGGCTGCTCTATCGCTATAACCCGGAGCGCGCCGCGATCGGCGAGAATCCGCTCGCGCTCGATTCCCGGGCTCCCACCCGCAAGGTGCAGGACTACCTGTTGCAGCAGACGCGTTTCAAGATGCTCACCAAGAGCAAGCCAGAAGACGCGGAACGCCTTTGGAAGCTCGCTCAGAAAGACGTGGAGAGCCGATTCCGCATGTACGAATACATGGCCAGCCGCAAGCCGGAAGCAGCAGCCCCAGCCACTGACGGCGCGAAAGTGCAATCTTCGCCAGCAAAGACGCCGGTTGGAGCAGAGAAATAAGAGCGTGCCCCACCCCTGTCGCGCTGCTTACGACTGGGTGGGGATTTTGACTTCGTCGCGCGACAGCAAGAAGGAGGATCACAATGGATCTCAGCACTACATACCTCGGCTTGAAGCTTCCCTCTCCGCTCGTGGTCTCGGCCTCGCCTTTGTCCCGCGACGTCGACGGAATCTGCCGCCTTGAAGATGCCGGCGCATCCGCCGTCGTCCTCTACTCTCTCTTCGAGGAGCAACTCCGCCAGGAAGAGATGGACCTTAATTACCACCTCTCCGCCGGCACCGAGAGCTTCGCCGAATCGCTCACCTACTTCCCGCAAGCGACGGAGTTTCACACTGGCCCCGAGGGATATCTGGACCACATTCGCAAAGCGAAGTCGTCGGTCGGCATGCCGATCATCGCCAGCCTCAACGGCTCGACCCTCGGTGGATGGACCAAATTCGCCGCCGATATCGAGCGCGCCGGCGCCGACGCCCTCGAGTGCAACATCTATCACATTCCGACCGATCCCAAGCTGACCGCTGCCGACGTTGAGAAGATGTATCTCGACATCGTGCGCGCTGTAAAAGGCGCGGTGACGATTCCAGTTGCCGTGAAGCTGAGCCCATACTTCAGCAACCTCGCGAATATGGCTCGCCGCCTCGACGACGCAGGCGCCGACGCCCTGGTGCTCTTCAATCGCTTCTACCAGCCGGATATTGATCTCGAAGAATTGGAAATCAGGCCCAACGTCCTGCTTAGCACGCCGCAGGCACTGCGTCTTCCGCTCACCTGGATCGGAATTCTCTACGGCCGCATTCGCGCCAGCCTCGCGGGCACGGGAGGTGTTCACAGCGCCGAGGACGCGGTAAAGCTTCTCATGGTTGGCGCGAACGTCACCATGATGTGCTCGGCACTGATGCGCCACGGAGTGAATCACCTCCGCCACGTCGAGCGCGAACTCCGCGAGTGGATGGAAGCCCACGAGTACGAATCCGTCGCGCAAATGCAAGGCAGTATGAGCCAGGTCCGCTGCCCCGATCCCGGAGCCTTCGAGCGCGCGCAATACATGCGCGCCGTGAAAGGCATGCAGCACATTCACATGGCAGGATGGCGGTAATGGCTGAGAAGGTCCAACTCACGCGAGAACAGAAGACATGGGTGGTCCGCGTTACACACGTTCTCGGCTCGACCTCCTCCGCTGCAAACTCCGATGGAAGGTTAAGCCTCGGCGAAATCAAAGTTTCAGTTCGCGACTCCAACCAGTCCGTCACCGACAAAGCACGCCGCGAGCGAGCGCGTGCACTCATTGTTCCCCGCGAACACGGGGCGTGGGGACTCTTGCTCGTCCCCATGGTCACCGGCGCAGGCATCGCCTTGCGCCAATGCAGAAACGTCTTCCCCTTTGTGTTGTTGCTCACGGCGGCCTTGGCATTGTTCTGGCTCAGAACTCCGCTCGAGAGTCTTCTGGGAATTTCGGTCATGCGCGCCGAAACGAAAGAAGAACGCCAGTCGACTCTCTTCGCGGTTTTCTATCTAGGCTGCGTGGCACTGCTCTCGCTGAGCATGTTGTTATGGGCAGGCCATAACTTGCTGCTCTGGCCGCTAGGCGCAGCCGCGGGATTTTTCTTCGGAGCGCAAGCTCTGCTGAAAATCATGTGGCGACGTCCGCTTCGGCTGTCCCGCGAAGCCCAAGGCCAGCGGCCCCGCCCAAAACACTCCGCCCAAAGACTCCGCATGTTTTCAGAAATAGTGGGGACTATCGGCCTGACGGCCTCCGCGCCTGCCGCTTATTACGTCATCACCGGAAAGCTCGACGCCACCGCATGGATTCTTTGGATCGCGAACCTGCTCTTCGCGGGCAACCAGATCCATTACGTGCAACTGCGCATCCACACCGCGCGGATCGAAGGTCTCCGCAACAAGCTCTCCCGCGGATGGGCCTTCGCCCTCGGACAATTGCTTCTGACGGCGGCGCTCACTTTCGCCTGCGTCACCGGTTTGCTCCCGAAGTTCGCCTCGCTAGCCTTTGTACCAATTCTTTTCCGGGGATGGTTCTACTTCATCCAGAAACCCGCACCGCTGGCCGTCCGGAAGTTAGGTTGGAGCGAACTGGCGCAAGCCATCGCCTTCTGCATTCTCTTCATCAGCATCGCGTAGCCAGGGACGCATCTTGTAGCCACGGACGCATTCGTCGGTGCGCGATGGCGAAGCCGAGCGCGTCGTGCCTGGAAACCCGCCCGCAACTCCTAAGGCACAATCACCGCCGCCCCATCCACTGCATCATGCTTCACCGCCATCAAAGCCTCATTCGCTTGATCAAGCGAGAACACAGTGACCTTCGGCTGCAATCCGATCTGCGCCGCCAGCGCCAGGAAATCCCGCGCGTCCGCCCGAGTCATATTCGCCACGCTTCGTAGTTGCCGCTCACCCCAGAGCAAGCTGTCATAGTCGAACTGAGGAATGCGATCCAGATGAATCGCATTGATCGCGACCACTCCACCCTTGCGCAGGCTAGCGAGTGCCGCGATCACGACATCTCCGCTGGGCGCAAACGTCACGGCGCGGTCAAGCTGCACCGGCGGCTTCTCCGTCTCGCTTCCTACCCAGGTCGCGCCGAGTGAGTCTGCCAGGCGTCGATGTGATTCCCCTCGCGTCGACACGTACACCTCGCACCTCCACGCTCGCAGAACCGCAATCGCAAGATGCGCCGACGCGCCAAAGCCGAACAGCCCCACGCGCTCGCCTGGCTCGACTCCAGCGACGCGCAAGCTGCGAAAGCCAATAATCCCCGCACAGAGCAATGGCGCGGCGTGCAAGTCATCAAGCGAGGCTGGCAGTGGAAACACGAAGTCATTGCGAGCCAATGCATACTCCGCGTATCCGCCGGCAACCGAGTATCCGGTGAAAACAATTGAGTCGCAGAGATTCTCCATCCCCTTCCGGCAATAGACGCAGGTGCCGTCTGTCCCACCGAGCCAGGACACGCCAACGCGCGAGCCCATAGGAAGGCCTGACGTCGCACCGTCCACCACGTCCCCCACAATCTGGTGCCCCGGAATAATTCTCAGCTGTTTTGGCGGCAACTCTCCTTCCACGATGTGCAGATCAGTGCGGCACACGCCGCACGCGCGCACGCGCAAGAGCACGTGCCCCGATTGCACACGAGGATCAGCCACATCGACGATCTGCAAGGGACGTTCAGAAACAAGCCGGGGAGAATCAAGAATCGCGGCTTTCATGGGGAATGACTGCAGCCTTCTGGATGAAAACTTTACCGAGATCGTAGCACGCCCCGGTGCGGAATCCTTCGATGAAGAAAGCGGAACCGAACAGACTACGATATGAAACAGCTCGAACAAGAAGAAAGCAGTCGCAACCTCGGGTGATCCGACCGAACTCGAGGGCCTGAAGGCCGCGCCGGTTGCCGTTCGGAAGCGCGCCACGCGCGCTAGTCGGCGTCGACGCTGGTCCTCCGAACGCGATCCCCGTAAAACCGATGTTTTCGCTTGGCCGCATTCAACTTTTTGCTCCGAATTGACTTGACTTTCGCTGTAAACGAAAGTAATAGTTTTGACTCGTAATAATATGAAAGTTGGGTGTGGGGAGGCTGCTATGCGTGTCTGCCGTCAAAGTTTCCGTTTTGTCACCTCTTTTATAGCGCTGTTCGCGATCACGATTTTGATGATCCCGGCAGCGGCTGGCCAGGGGGCGTATCAGGCGCAAGTGCGCGGGACGGTGACTGATCAGAGCGGGGCCATCGTGGTGAAAGCAACGGTCACCATAACCAACGACGGCACCAACATCGCGCAAACCGCAAGCACCGATGAGCACGGTCAGTACTTCTTCACCGGGCTGCGTCCCGCCGCCTACAAAGTAAAGGTGCAGGCCTCTGGTTTCCGCGCGGCTGAAAAAGAGAACGTCGTATTGCAGGTCGATCAGCAAACCACGGTGGACTTCGTGATTCATCCTCTCGGTGTAAACGAGACGATGGAAGTCAGCACCACCGCTCCTTTGCTAGACACCGAGAGTGCGACTCTGGGCACAGACATCAGCAACGAATATGTGCACGAACTCCCTCTGGCCAACCGCAACTTCTTCGGCCTGACGTTTCTGGCCGCGGGCGTAACCGAGGTGTCAGGGGCGGGCACCAATGATAACTATCCCTCGGGAACAAACTTCACTTCTAACGGGCAGCGCAACGCGACCGCCGAGATACGGCTCGACGGCGCACTGATCAGCGCACCCGAACAGGGCGAGGGTGGAAACACCAACGTCTACTACGAGCCTTTGGTCGAAGGCATGCAGGAAATGAAGGTCCAGAACAACAGCTTCTCGGCCGAGTTCGGGAACAACGGCGGCACCGTCGTAAACATGGTGATGAAGAGCGGGACGGACCAATTCCATGGCAGTGGCTGGTATTTCCTGCAGCGCGCGCAGTTGAACGCCCGCGACTTTTTCAACCCTGCGCCGAACCCCAAACCCGACAACAAGCGCGATCAAGGCGGCTTCTCGTTAGGCGGGCCAATCATCAAGAACCGTACATTCTTCTTCGTGGATTTCGAGAAAGTTCGAAGCTCCAGCTCGAGCAGCGGAGTTGTGACTGTACCGACGCTGGCAGAACGCCAGGGTGACTTCTCGGCGACAGCGAATGCGATTTACGACCCGACTGCGCTAGGGTGTGGGAACCCATGCGTGAACAGGCCGCAGGTGCAGTCCAACGGCCAGTTGAACGTGATCCCTGCAAACGAACTGGATCCCATCGGATTGGCCGTCCTCAATCTCTATCCGAAACCCAGCAACGGGAACGAGTTCAACAACTACAACTTCACAACGCTATCGTCGGCTCCAGACTATCAATTCGACATCAAGATCGACCACCAGATCAACGACAGGAACCGCATCAGCGGCCGCTACAGCCGGGGCTGGAGCAACTTTACGACTCCGCTGACCCTGGGTGACGGCTTCGATAATGACGGAATCGCGAGCGGCGTGACAGTGGCGCAAAACGCTTCTCTGGAATATACCCGGACCATCAACTCGCGGATCGTCTGGACGAGCCATGTCGGAGTCGATCGGGTGCACGAACTATCCCTCCCAAGTATCCCGACAATCTCCAGCTTTAACGCTTCCTTGCCGGCCGGCGTTCAGGGATTGCCTTCGGTCTTCCAAACGGCCAACGGGATCGACAAGATGCCGACGTTTCTGATGCAGGGAAGTTCCCCTTGGACGAATCTCTACGACCAGTGCTGTATCAACACAACTTTTGCCCACACCTTGTTCAGTTACTCCTCGCAGTTGGTGATTTCCAAGGGATCGCACCTGATTAAAGTCGGCGGCGAGCAGAGAATTTTCTACAACAATTTCTGGCAGCCGAATTACCCGAGCGGCTTCATGACGTTTACGGACGACACGACCTCGCCGACTCCGAACAGCGACACCGATGCGTTCGGGAATTCAACCGGCAATCCCTTCGCCAGCCTGGCTTTTGGCTACGGCGACAATGTCAACGCCTCCAGTCAACTGGTGGTCACTCCCTCGGTCGCGAACCGATCTCTAGAGACAGGGTTTTATATCCAGGACGACTGGAAGGTGACCCCGAAACTCACGATCAATCTGGGCTTGCGTTACCAGTGGAGTTCGCCTTACACATCGCGCGGTAATCAAATCGAGTTCAGCAACTTCACCGCCGACAGTGGCGTGAATATTCCTCTGAATTCTGTGCCGGTGACCGCGCCGGCGGGTACGCTCAGCACCCAGGCAACCATGCAGTCGGCCGGATTGAATTATCCATCGTCGATGGAACTGCTCGGCACAACGCAATTCCCGACATCGAGCATGAGAACCGTTCCGACCTACCGGAAAGACGTTGGCCCGAGGTTCGGTTTCTCGTACCAGATCGATTCGGGAACGGTGATACGCGGCGGGGCAGGCATCTATTTCGGAATGAGCCCGGCCACAAACTTCCAGTATCCCGGCTCGGCGTTCCGCAAGACGGCGAACTTGTTTTTCACCAACGACAATTTCGCCACCCAATCCGCAACCCTGGAAAATCCGTTTCCCGGAGGCTTTACCGGTCCGCAGGGTACGCAGTACGGCCAGTTTGCGAACTGGGGATATCAGAACCCGAACGATCTCGGCACGACGGCGGCTCGCGACGCCAACATTTACCAGTGGAATATCGGAATCCAGCGACTGCTCCCCAGCCAGATCGTGCTCGGCGTAGACTATTCCGCCAACCGAAGCACCCATCTGCCCTGGTCTGGCACCAATAATCAGGATTTCATTCCGTCATCGTTGCTGGCGCAGATTGCGACGGCAGTTACTCCGACTGACCCAACTTGCCTCGCGGATAGCTGCGTAAGCAACTTCCTTCAGACGCAAGTGGGCAACCCGTTTTATTCCATGTTCAATACCCCCTGCACCTCGACCCCTTCCAATCCCTGCTTCAACGAACCGAATTCGAATTACGGTCAAGCCACGTTGCCCTTGGGTACTCTGTTGAACAAATACCCGCAATTCAATGGTGACTTCGAAGGGCTGATGTTGGAGGAAGCCAGTTCCTGGTACAACGCTCTACAGGTTCGCTTCCAGAAGCGCACTACGCACCACATCAGTTTTGAGGGCAGCTATACCATATCGAAGTCCACCGACAATTCGTCAGCCGGCAGAAACAACTGGGTCGGAGCGCTGGGAGCGGGAATCCCGCAGCAACTGGATCGTCTGAATCTGGAACACAGCATTGGCGCCAACGACACGCCGCAGCGGCTCGCGCTCGCCGTGGTTGTCGATCTGCCCATTGGGCGCAAGCAATGGATTGGCGGCAATATGAACCGGGCAGTCGATGCCGTTATCGGTGGCTGGTCGCTCGCGACCATCATCACCGAGCAATCGGGACAGCCGCTGGCACTCAGCATGGCCAACGCCCGTCTAGCGAATGGCACCCAGCGCCCCCAGGTTATATGTTCGCAACTTAAGACCGGGACCAGCGTGCACGCCGCTGCCTTGGACTGGGAGAATGTGGGAGTCTCAGCGAATCCTGCTACCTTCCTCAACGCAAACTGCTTTGCCGACCCCGGCGACCAGATCCCTGGCAATGCCCCAAGGTACTTTTCCGGGCTGCGCACCGACGGCATCCACAACCTGGATATGAATATTTACAAGTCGTTTGTGCCCAAAGAAGGCATGCGGATCGAAGTGCGCGCAGAGATGTTCAACTTCTTCAATCACCCGCGCTTTGGACCGCCGAACACGGCCGTCGGAGATCCCTTCTTTGGCACCATTACCACGGATGAGGTCAATGGCAGTGTTCTCGAAAATCCGCGATCCTTCCAGTTCGGACTGAGATTCGAGTTCTGAGGGCTCGAGGCTGAGCCGTTCATCGCCTCCGCTGAATCATGCAACGAAGATCATTCCTGAAGGCCGGTAGTGCGCTCGCAGCAGCAGGGATTGGCGCCAAGTCCCTGCTCGCGCAAATCCCTATTCACAATTTCGACAGGTACGATTTCGGCTCCGGCCCTGCAGTTTCCGATCGTCTTTATCAGGGACCATTTTCTGCCGATGTCTATCCCAGTTGGAACGTCGTCATGGCGCTCACTCCCTCCCGTGACGTCGTTCCGAATTATGGGATGGGAATGATCACCTATATTTGCGACGAAGTCGGTCCCGCGAAAAAAGACGGCGAATCGCAGGCGCAGTCGATCGAAAATCTGGTCAAGCTGCCTCTCGGGTCAAAACTATACCTGCGCGCGAATTGGAAAGACCTGCAGCAGCGTCCCGGACGACTCGATCTCTGCGAACACTGGAAGCTGACCTTCGATCTCGCGCGCCGCTATCAGAAACGCGTCGGCTTCCGCGTGATGCTCAGCAATCCCGACATCCCCGATTCGCCCTTGCCCGAATTCCTGCGCTCCAAGATTCCGATGGTCAAGCTTGGCGACTGGCTCAATCGGACACGCTACGAGCCTCGCTACGACGATCCCGCGTTTCAAGCGGCGTTTCGTGAACTCGTTGACCTGCTCGCGGATTCTTACGACGGGCATCCCGACGTCGAATACACCGACACATTCATGTATGGCTTCTGGGGTGAAGGCCACACCTGGCCGTTCGAAACGAACCCGTTTCCCGATGCGGTGACCGCAGAGAATACGTTTGTCAGCATGTTTCAGCATCAACTCGATCGCTGGAAGAAGACTCCGCTGCTCACCAACACGCAACCGGATTTCAGCAAAGTCGGCAATTTCGAACTGCTCGAACGCACCGTGCGCAGTTTCAACTGGCTTCGTACCGACACCATCTTCATCGAGAATGAACAGATCGAGGAATTGAGTAACCGGCCCCCATGGACGGGAGTTTCCGTCGAAGTCGGCATGTCCGATGGTTCGCCCAAGAGCCTCAAGCTCGACGACGGCCTCACCTACACCGACAATGCCATCCATCACGTGCAAGATGTCGGCGCGAACTATTTTTCACTTTGGAACTGGCACCGCATCCAGGCCGATCGCATTCTCAACTACTACCATCAATTTCCCGACGCGCTCGACGAGCTGGCGCGCAAGATTGGATATCGCGTGCGCCCCTCCTGGGTCTACACGTACGAAGAAGGCGGCTACCCGGGTCTGATCGTCGGATTTGCGAATGACGGCATCGCAGCCGTTCCGGGCGTGCTGCGCGTTTCGGTTCTCACGAATGACCAGAAAGTTTTGTATAGCGGAAGTCTTGATGCCGGATATCCGCTCCCTGGAAAAGTGCGGCAGGCGAAATTTCCGCTGCCCAAAGGAACCAAGTGGCAGGGCCTGCGGCTGAAAGCGGAAATCGAAGTCAAGGGACAACGCTATCCCGTCCGCTGGGCCTGTCGCCAAAAACTAAACGACGACGGCAGTCTGACCCTTCGCACAACGGTCGGCCTGGGACAAAACGACGAAACCGGCGGAGTCCCACCGACGTAATCGCGGCGGATGCGCAGCAAGCGACTGTATCGCTCCGAGCCAGGCGTCATCCTGAGCGGTGCCGCTTTTCAGGCGGAGCGAAGGATCTGGCGTAAGGCAACCTGAGTATCTCCGCGAACGCAAGGCGCAACCGTGGAGAGCTGATTTTCCCAAGCGATCGACAACGTGGAAGACCGGCCTTTCGCCAGGCGATCGACAAGCGTGGAAGAGCGGCCCTTTAGGGCCGCGAAAAGTTGCCCATAGAAAAGGGCTTTAGCCCCCGTGCTGGCGCGGTCAAAGACTGATACGAGGCCCCATTGAAACCACAAATCGCACTCGCTCTCCTCCTCTTCGCATCCACCCTCCCCGCCACCCCCGACCAACATCCGCAGGACTGGACCAACTACGTCCGCATCGGCGCCTACGGCCTCAAAGGCGGAGACGCTGCCGAGATCGTCCGCCGCGCGCAGGAGAGCAATGTCGCCGGCATCGAGGTCGACAACGACATTCCCGGACGCTACGAGAGCTTCCTCGACCCCACCGCGAAGCTGAAAGCCATTCACGACGTCGCCGACGCCGCGCACCAAGGTCGGCAACCATGCGTTCGTCTACATCGCCGGCACCGAGTGCATCACCGCCCACGGAGATCAGGTCGCGCACACCATGTTCAAGGATCATCCCGACTGGCTCCAGCGCAAAATCACGGGCGAGCCCGCGATCTTCGGCGGTGGCACTGCATTCTGGATCCGGAAGGGCGATGAAGATGTCTGGGTCAGTCCGTACGCGCCCGAGTGGCGCAAGATCTACATGGAGCGCGTGCGCCAGATTGCCGCAACCGGCATCGACGGCATCTACATCGACATTCCCTACTGGATGACGCATTTCGACGGCTGGGAAGACACATGGGCAAGCTTCGACGACTTCACGGTCGCAGCGTTCAAGCAGCAGACTGGGCTGGACGCCAAACACGATCTCAAGCTCGGGGACTTCTCCGACGCAAACTTCCGCAAGTGGGTGCAATTCCGTATTCAGACGTTTACCGACTTCCTCGCCGAAATCGACCGCAACGCGAAGTCCATTAATTCGCAGATCAAGACCATTCCTGAAATCTATCCGGGCATTGAAGAGGAGTCAGTGCGGGTCGGCGCCGATGTGTACAGTCTCTACGCGGTTGTCGACGCCATCGCCCACGAATACGAATTCGGCAACGGCGATCACATGGCCTCGGGCCGCAAGCCGATCGACTGGTTCCGCTACCAGGTCGGCATGCATTCCTTCCGCGCCTTTGCCCAGGGAAAACCCACGTGGATCCTGAACTACTCCTGGGACGGCGACAAGAAAGTCGACGCCCGCGAAGCCATGATGAACCTCGCCATGTCACAACTGATGGCCGGCGCGAACTTCTGGGACGCGCCCGGACACTCGATGGCGGGCTCGAACGATCTGCCGACGCGCAAGAAAATCTTCACCTGGATTCAGGCGCACGAAAAGACGTTCTATCTGCCGCGCTCTCCCATCGATCCCATCGGCGTTTATTTTTCCCCGGAGACGCGGAACTTTTTCGCGAAAGAATTCATTCCGTCGTACCGCGGCGCACTGATTCTGCTCATGCAGAAGCACCTCGAGTTTCAGATCGTCACGCCGCGCACGCTGGCGGATTTCAAAGGCAAGACGTTCGTTCTGCCGGATGTGCGCGTTCTGAACGACGTCGAGCAGGCCTGGCTCAAGGATTTCGTCGCGCAGGGCGGAAAAGTCGTCATCTCCGGTTCGGACACCACGGAACTTGGAGATTCGCAGAATGTAGTCCGCCTTCCGGCGAATCCCGGCAAGGCTTACAACGACGAACAGGAAAAAGATTTCGATCACGCCTCGCCCGATTCCCAGCGAGAATTCCTAGCCAGCCTGTCCGGCGGAGACTCGGTGAAGATCGAAGCTTCCACGCACGTCGCCACTTCGATTGCCCGCACCTCCGACGGCCACATCAACTGCTACTTCGCCAACTTCGCAGGCCTGGTCGGCGGATCGAATCCCATCCAGACGCCCCAAGAAGGAGTACAAGTCACTCTGAAATCGAAGTCTGAGGGCAAGGCCTTCTTCCTGCCTTTCATGGGAGAACCGCAACCAGTGAAGGGCGAGCGTCACGGAGACTCAATCACCTTCACGCTGCCAACGATCACCCGAGGCGCCGTCTTCTCGTACGAACCGTAGCGGACGGGATACCAGGCGTTGCTCAGGGATCCGATCAAGCGGGCACTGCCCAAATAGAGGATCAGCGGGCGGGCGAACCGCCCTCCCAAGCCTTCGACCGCGACACGGCCTCGTTCCAGCGCTCGCGCAGGTCTCGCGCATCGTTCGGTGCCATGCGCGGTTCGAAGCGGCGATCCTTAGCCGAACTTTCTGCCAACCCGGCGGGCCAGAAATCGACGGCGCGGCCCGCGAGGTACGCCGCACCCAGCGCAGTCGTCTCGGTCACTGCCGGACGGATCACCGGCACTCCGAGAATGTCGGCTTGAAACTGCATCAGGCTATCGTTGGCGGCTGCGCCGCCATCCACGCGCAGCTCCTGCACCGCGTCGCCGGAATCGCGCCGCATGGCGTCGAGCAGATCCGCTACCTGGTACGCGATGCTCTCGACCGCAGCTCGCGCGAGATGACCGGCGGAAGTTCCGCGCGTGAGCCCAAAGATCGATCCACGCGCGTACGAATCCCAATGCGGCGCGCCTAATCCCACAAACGCTGGGACGAAATAAACTCCCCCGTTATCCGGCACGGATTGGGCGAGGGTCTCGACTTCCTCCGATTTGCGAATCAATCCCAGTCCATCCCGCAGCCACTGCACGACTGCGCCGCCGACGAACACGCTGCCTTCGAGCGCGTATTCGGTCACGTCCCCGATCTTCCACGCGACGGTCGTCACCAATCGGTTCGACGACGGCACCGCGCGGCGCCCAGTGTTCTGTAGCATGAAGCAGCCGGTGCCATATGTATTCTTCGTCATTCCAGGCTTGGTGCATCGCTGCCCGTAGAGCGCGGCCTGCTGATCGCCTGCGATGCCCGCGACCGCGATTCCATTGAGACCCTCGATGCCGCTGACCTCGCCGTAGTTCTCGCTGCACGATCGCACTTCTGGCATCATCGACAGCGGAATCTTCAGCAGTTCGAGCAGTTCAGGATCCCAAGCCCCAGTGTGGATGTTGAAGAGCATGGTCCGCGATGCGTTGCTTGCGTCAGTGGCATGAACTTGGCCCTGCGTTAGCTTCCAGACGAGCCACGTATCGACGGTTCCGAAGGCAAGTTTCCCAGCCCCGGCCAGAGCGCGAGCACCCGAAACGTTATCGAGAATCCACGCAATCTTCGTGGCGGAAAAGTACGAATCGATCAACAGTCCGGTGCGTTGCTGGATCAGCGCGCTGTGGCCCTGGCTGCGCAGTTGGTCGCAAACGTCGGCGGTGCGCCGGTCTTGCCAGACGATCGCGTTGTAGACAGGTTGGCCAGTCTCTCGATTCCACACGAGCGTAGTCTCGCGCTGGTTCGCGATTCCGATCGCCGCAACATCGGCCGGCCCGGCTCCCACTCGGGCCAGCGCCTCGAGGGCAACAGCGATCTGCGAAAACGCGATCTGCTCGGGATTGTGCTCCACCCATCCCGGCTGCGGAAAGATCTGCTCGAACTCCTGCTGCGCCACCGCCCGCACCGTTCCGTTCTGATCGAACAGAAGCGCCCGCGAACTCGTCGTCCCCTGATCCAGCGCCAAAATGTATTTCACAATTCCTCCAAGCGCTTTACCTCTGCGACGGCTTCAGAAATCGCCGGATCCCAAAGTCGTAAATCGCAGCGCCCGCCAGTCCTCCCAGCAAAGGCGCCACGATCGGGATCCACCAGACGTGAGTTCCGTCGGTCAAACCGTTGTTCCGAAAACCGGCGACCACGGTAAACAGCCGCGGACCAAAATCCCGCGCCGGATTGATCGCATAGCCGTGCATCCCGCCGAAGCTCATGCCGATCGCAACCACCACGAGTCCAATCAATGCGGGCGCAAGATTCGCTCCCGGCGGCATGTTGAATTCGTCGGTGATGGCAAAGATGAGAAGCACGAGCAATCCCGTCCCGATCAACTGGTCAAGAAATCCTGCCTGCGGCGTTCCGGGAAAAGCGGGGAACGTGGTAAAGATCCCGGCAGTGTTCTCCAATCGCGGATCGGTCTGGTGAAAAGCGGGCAGGTAGTTCCAGTAGACGAGCGCCGCAGCCGTGAATGCTCCCGCAGTCTGAGCGATCGAGTACGGCAGCACCTTGCTCCACGAAAAGTTTCGGAAGACCGCGAGCGCCAGAGTGACGGCGGGATTCAGATGCGCTCCCGACACCTTGCCGGCAATATAGATCCCCATGGTCACAGCCAATCCCCAGCCAAGAGTGATGTTGGTGAATCCGCCGTGAATGGTTTCGCCGGGATTCTTCGAGGGAAAGAGCACCACCATGGCCACCACTCCGATGCCGAACAGCATCAAGACAAAAGTGCCCAGAAACTCGGCGAGGAGTTCCGCCGTCAGAGTTGGTTTTGCGTTCATCTCATCCTCGAGTGGAGTGCGCTTGCGTGACCGCGAAGTAGTCTACCAAGGCGCGGCAGGCGACGGTGCTTTTTCCGCGTACCCGCCCAAACCCGACTTCCGCCGCCGGCCACTGAAAGTAATGAGGATAAGGTCCATTGCCCCTTGACATTTCGGTGCAGGACCGTAAGATAGAAAAATAATTATTCAATATCGTGAATATTTATTCATTATGAATAAAACACTGCGCCAACGGGCCGTCCTGGATGTTCTGAAGCACGGGTCCATCGCCAGCCAGGAAGACCTGCAGCGGCATTTGCGGCGGCGCGGATTCAAGGTGGGACAGGCGACACTTTCGCGCGACATCCGCGACTTGAACCTCAGCAAGACTTCGCATGGATATTCGCTGCCGCATGGCGATGGCGGGGCAGGAGTGGCGCTTCCCCCGGTGTCGAGATTGGTGCGCGAATTTGTTCTGGATATCCGGTCCGCGCAGAACCTATTGGTCATCAAAACAATCGTAGGCAGCGCGCAACCCGTCGCTGCCGCGCTGGACGAAACGGACTGGAGCGAAGTCGTCGGAACAATTGCTGGCGACGACACCATCTTGATTGTGTGTCCGGACAAGGATGAGGCCAGGACGCTGGCGGGGCGCATCGAGGAAATGCTGGGCTGATGGCTGGAAAACTCAAAACTGCGGTGCTCGGAGCGACCGGCTATTCAGGGTTGGAGTTGACGCGGATTCTTCTGCGCCATCCGCGTCTGGAAAAGCCGGTGCTGCTGAAGCGGGCGTCCGACAACGGCGGCGCGTCAGATCTCGCCGATGTCTTCCCGGCGCTGTACGGCAACGGCGGTTATCCTTTGCATCCTCTGTCATGGGCGTCACTCAAACAGCAAGGCGTGGAGTTTCTGTTCTTGGCGACACCGCACGAAGTCTCGCGTTCACTGGTTCCAGAAGCGATCAGTCACGGGCTGCGCGTGATCGACCTGAGCGGGGCATGGCGGCTCAAGCAGGAACAGCACCGGGCGATTTACAACTTTGAGGATGCAGATGCGGCCACGGCAGCACAGCTGACGGAAAAGGCCGTCTACGGTCTGCCGGAGTTGAACGCGGATCGTATCGGTCGCGCGGATTTGGTGGCAAATCCCGGATGCTATGCGACCTCGGTAATCCTGGCGCTTGCTCCGCTGCTTAAAGCGGGAGTGGTTGATCGCAGCCACGGCATTATTTCGGATTCAAAGTCGGGAGTATCGGGCGCGGGTAAGGAACCGACGGCAAAGACTCATTTTGTATCGGTGGCAGACAATCTCTCGGCATATTCGGTATTCAACCACCGGCACACGGGCGAAATCGTTGAGCAACTTGCGTTGTGTTCACAGGAATTGATTTTCACTCCGCACCTGCTGCCGATTCCGCGAGGAATCCTTTCGACGATCTATCTCCAGCTGAGCCGTGAGATGACACCGCTGGAAGTGGAATCATGCTTTCGGAATTTTTACTCGGGCAAGCACTGGGTAAGGGTTTTTCAGACGCCGAAACTTCCGCAGGTGCAATTTTCGCTGAACACGAACTACTGCGATCTGGGTTTTTGTCTGGCAGAAGATGGGCGGCGACTGGTGGTGATTTCGTGCATCGACAACCTGCTCAAGGGTGCGGCGGGACAGGCAGTACAAAACCTGAATCTGATGAATGGCTGGGGCGAGGAAGAAGGACTGCAGTGATTATCGTCGTCAAAATCGGTGGAGCTGCGCTCGAAGACTCGGCGGTCTTGCGCAAGTGCGCGCGAGCGATTGCGGAACTGGCTCAGGATGGGCATCGCGTCGCTGTGGTTCACGGCGGTGGTACCGCGTTGACGCGGGTGCTCAAGCAACTGGGCAAGCAGAGCGAATTCGTGGGCGGACTGCGGGTTACAGACGCGGAGACGCGCGATGTAGCTCTCATGGTGCTTGGCGGCATGGTCAACAAGAAGATGGTGGCCGCGATCCAGGCCGCCGGAATGCCTGCGGTCGGATTCTGCGGTGGCGATGGGATGTCGTTCCGCGCCCGCCGCAAGCATGTTCGTGGGAACGATCTTGGATTCGTCGGCGAGATTTGTTTTGCCGAGCCTTGCTGGATCGAAGCGCTGTGGCAGCAGGGTGGGATCCCAGTGTTGGCTTCGCTTGCTCTCGGAGCAGACGGTGAGTATTACAACGTCAACGCTGACGAGATGGCTGCAGCGTGTGCGGCGGCTTGCCACGCGAATGCTCTGATCTTCCTTACCGATGTGCCGGGAGTAAAGGACGCGGAAGGAGTCGTGATTCCGTGGCTCAACACGAAGCAGGCGCAGGATCTTGCGGCAGGATCGGTGGTCAGCGGCGGCATGTTACCGAAGCTCGCTGCTTGCACCCAGGCGCTGAAACAGGGCGTAGGGCGTGTACGTATTCTGCCGGCAGCCGAGGCGGAAGCTTTGCCGCAGTTTTACTTGACGAAGCTGAATTGTGGAACAGAAGTCACCTGCGCATGAGCGCGGCGGAGAACGAAATTGAAGAATGAGGAGTTGAAGTTGAATAGTCCATTGCAAAATCGGGCGCCGGTCGTGCCGGAAACCTTTCCTGACGTTTTCTGGTGCCCAGATCTTGTCTCAACACGCGATCTCGGACCACAAGGTGTTCAGGCTGTGTTGCATCTGGCCGAACTGATGAAGTCCCGTCCATCGGTTTTCTCGCGCTCGCTCGCGGGAAAACAAATGGTAATGTTTTTTGAGAAGCCGTCGCTTCGAACCCGGTTGACCTTCGAATCGGCGATGATCAGCCTGGGCGGGACTGCGATGTTCGTTGATCAGTCGCAGAGCCGGCTGGACGCTCGCGAGAAGCTGAGCGACATCGCACATAACCTTGAGCGCTGGATTGACGTGATTGTTCTGCGCACGTTTGCGCAGGAAACGATTGAAGGCATGGCGCAGCATGCGTCGGTGCCGGTGATCAATGCGTTGAGCGATCTGGAGCATCCGTGCCAGGCTCTGGCGGACTACCTGACGCTGCAGGAACGCTTCGGCGATCTCAGAAAGATCACGCTGGCGTATGTCGGAGACGGAAATAATGTGGCGCACTCGTTGCTGCTGACCTGCGCGTGCCTGGGGTCGTCGATCCGGATTGCAACGCCAAAGGGTTACGGCTGCAATCCGCAAATTGTTGCCGACGCGCGGAAGATTGCGAAGCAAACGGGAGCGCAAATCGAATTTCTCACGGACCCGCATGCTGCCGTCGCAGGCGTCGATGCCGTTTACACCGACGCCTGGGCCAGCATGGGGCAGGAGCACGAAGCAGCACAGCGTGCCCGCATTTTCGCGCCATATCAGGTGAATCGGGAATTGATGGCGGAAGCCGCGCCGCAGGCGGCATTCATGCACTGCCTCCCGGCGCATCGTGGAGAAGAAGTCACCGACGAGGTGATGGACGGCGATCACTCTGTCATCTTCGAGCAGGCGGAAAACCGGCTGCACGTTCAGAAATCCATTCTTTATTTATTGCTGGGCGGCGCGGTGCGTCTGCCCGTAAGGAGCGCTCATGCCTGAGAAAGTGGTTCTCGCTTATTCCGGTGGACTCGACACCTCGATCATCATTCCATGGTTGAAAGAAAACTATTCCTACGACGTCATC
Organism: uncultured Acidobacteriota bacterium; assembly: GCA_963700225.1. Classification (GTDB taxonomy): domain Bacteria; phylum Acidobacteriota; class Terriglobia; order Terriglobales; family Acidobacteriaceae; genus Sulfotelmatobacter. The sequence goes on along the minus strand of CAVOWU010000001.1, from coordinate 112,903 downwards.
GCCATGGTCGGCGACGTAGGCCAGGGGGATGACATTGAAGCCGTGGTCGAGAAGGCGTATGCGACCGGGGCCAGCAAAGTCATCGTCGAGGATATGCGCGAAGAGTTTCTGACTGGCTATGTGTTCCCGGCGCTCAAGGCGGGGGCTGTTTACGAGCACAAGTATCTGTTGGGAACTTCGTTGGCGCGGCCGGTCATCGCGAAACATCAAGTAGAGGTCGCGCTGAAAGAAGGTGCGACTGCGGTGGCGCACGGTTGCACGGGAAAAGGCAATGATCAAGTACGGTTCGAGCTGACGTACCAGGCGCTCGCTCCGGAATTGAAGATCATTGCGCCGTGGCGCGAGTGGAATTTGAAATCGCGGGAAGACTGCCTCGACTATGCGGAACAGCACGGGATATCCGTAAGCGCGAGCCGCGAGAAGATTCACAGCCGCGACCGCAACCTGTGGCACATCAGCCATGAAGGTGGCGAACTGGAAGACGCAGGAAACGCTCCGCTGCCGACGACCTGGCAAATTACCCGTTCGCCGCAGGAAGCGCCAGATAAAGAAGAGCAGGTTAGCATTGGATTTGAGCGGGGAGTTCCGGTATCTGTGAACGGGATGAAGATGGATCCCGTTTCGCTGGTGGAGTTGCTGAATGAAATCGGTGCACGGAATGCGATAGGACGCATCGATCTGGTCGAGAACCGCTTCGTCGGAATGAAATCCCGTGGATGCTACGAGACTCCTGGCGGAACGCTTTTGATCGCGGCTCACCGCGAGCTTGAGGCACTGTGCCTGGAGCGCGACGTCGCTCACTTCAAACAGCATATCGGGCTGAAGTATGCCGAACTCGTGTACTTCGGGCTCTGGTTCACGCCTCTGCGCGAGGCGCTCGATGCCTTCGTTGAAAAGACGCAAACGGAGATGACTGGCAAAGTTACTTTGTCTCTCTACAAGGGGAACGTTTCGATCGTCAGCCGCGAGTCGGAGCACTCGCTCTATCGAACCGATCTGTCTTCGTTCACCATGGGCGACAGCTACGACCAGAAAGACGCGGCGGGATTCATTCGAATTCTGGGACTGCCGTCGCGCTCGCGTGCCCTATCCCGTCTTGAGGTTACGCGATGAAGATGTGGTCGGGGCGGTTCCGGCAACCGCTGGATCCGGATTTCGAGCGCTGGCAACGGTCGTTCGGATTTGATCGCCGACTGCTGCGCTATGAGATCGCGTCCAGTGGGGCGCATGCGCGCGCGCTGAAGAATGCTGGAGTGTTGTCGGCGGATGAACTGATTAGCATTCTGCAGGGACTGGAGCAGATCGGAGCAAAGGCTGCTGCTTCGCCGTCTTTCCTTGAGGACAAAGAAGCGGAAGATGTGCATCACTTCGTCGAAAAGCAACTGGTCGCTTTGATCGGCGAGGCCGGATACAAGCTGCACAGCGGACGCAGCCGGAACGAGCAGATTGCAACCGACTTGCGGCTATACGTGCGGGCGTCGATCGATGAATTGCGAGAACAACTGAGCGAGCTTTGCGGCGTTCTGGCGGACCGCGCAGAACACGCCGGGGACGCGGCGATGCCCGCATATACACATCTCCAGAGAGCAGAACCGGTTCTGGTGGCACATTGGCTGTTGGCCTACGTCGAGATGTTTTTGCGGGACGCGGGGCGCCTGGCCGATTGCCGCAAGCGGCTGAATGTGTGTCCACTGGGGTCGGGTGCGGTTGCGGGAGCGACGCTTTCTCTGGATCGAGGGTTGATGGCCGACAGCATTGGCTTCAACGCGCCCACAGCGAACAGCATAGACGCAACCAGCGATCGGGATTTTGCCGTCGAGTTTGTGCAAGCACTGTCGATGCTGGCCGGGCATCTGAGTCGTTGGGCGGAGGAGATGATTCTGTTCTCCACGCAGGAATATGGATTCATCGGTCTGCCGGAAGCCTATTCCACCGGCAGCAGCGCGATGCCGCAGAAGAAAAATCCTGACTTACTGGAGTTGGTGCGAGGCAAGAGCGGGCGCGTGATTGGAAATGCAGTAGCGCTGATGACGCAAGTGAAAGGTTTACCACTCGCCTACAACAAAGACTTGCAGGAAACGCAGGAGCCGCTGTTCGATTCCGCTGACACGCTGCTCTCCATGCTGCCTCTGGTCACAGGCTGGATGAGGGCCGTGGAATTTCATCACGAGATCATGCAGCAGGCAGCTGGATCCGGCTTTATGAATGCATGGGCTGCGGCGACCTATTTGGTGAACAAGGGCGTGCCGTCGCGCCTGGCGCACGAGCGGATTGGCAAGGCAGTGCAACTCTGTCTCGAGCGGAAATGCGAATTGCAGGAATTGCCTCTCGCCGATCTCCGGGCGCTGAGTCCGGCATTTGGCGAGGATTTTTACGAATCTCTGACACTTCATTCTGTACTCGCCGTTCACGACGTTCCGGGAGGCACAGCGCCGGCCCGGGTGCGGCAGGCCCTCGGCCTCGCCAGAAAGAAAATCGAGTCTCTTCGCGAGGAGGTCCATGCGCACGCGTAAAGCAATTTTGCCGGATGCACAAGACATTCATGAATTGATCGGAGCGTACTCCGGCGACGGCACGCTGCTGCCGCGGACTCTGCCGGAGATATGCGAGAACGTGCGTGACTTCGTGGTGCTTGAGGACGGGGACCGCATCATCGGCTGTGGCGCGCTGCATCTTTACGGAACGCACCTGGCCGAGATTCGGTCAATCACGGTTGCGCCCTGGGCTCAAGGTAAAGGCGGCGGAGGGCGACTGGTGAAAGCGCTTCTGGCCGAGGCCAAGCGGCACCGCGTGGATTGCATCTGCCTGTTTACCCGCAAGCCGGACTTTTTCGCTGGGCAGGGATTCAGTGTCGCGCAACGGGAAGATCTGCCCGATAAGATCTACAAGGATTGCCATGCCTGTCCGCGGTTCCATTGCTGCGATGAAGTGGCGATGGTGCGAGGCGATCTGCCAAAGTTTGCGATTCTGCCGGAGCCGGCAAACTGGGTGCAACTGCAGTCGTGGGCTCCGAACGGAGAGCCGACACGCTCTAGCTAAACTCTTGTGCTCCGTCTTCGGCGGAGCATAGATACGTTTGCGGATCGATGCCGGTCGCTTTCCGATAGCGATCGGCAATCTGGGCGGCGAAGTCCTTCGCGTTCTCCTCGCGAACCAGGTTCACGGTACAGCCGCCGAAGCCGCCACCGGTCATACGTCCGCCGATGAAACCGGGCAGGCCTTGCGCCGAATCCACCATCACGTCGAGTTCTCGGCAGCTGACTTCGTAGAGATCGCGCAGGCTGTCGTGCGACTCGCGCATTAATTTCCCGACGCGCTTCAGATCACCATCCGTGAGGGCGCGCGCGGCGTCCAAGGTTCTCTGGTTCTCGCGAACGACATGGGTGCATCGTTTAGCGATCGTGGGGGGCAGATCCTTGAGATGTTCCTCCAAGAACTCCGGAGTTACGTCACGCAGGGCGCGAATCGCCGGGTTCCATTTCGCGAACCAGCGCACTCCCTCTTCGCACTCCTCGCGGCGCTGGTTGTAGGCGCCGGTCGCATGATCGTGCTTCACCTTGGTGTTGCAAACGACCAAGCTGATTCCCTGCGGGATCGGAACGTACTTGAACTCGAGCGAGCGGCAGTCGAGAAGAAAGGCGTGTCCCTTCTTGCCCATGCACGAGACGAACTGATCCATGATGCCGACGCGGGCGCCGACAAATTCGTTCTCAGCCTTGCGGCAGAGCTGCGCGACTTCCGGCAGAGGCAGTCGCGTGCCGTCGAGGCTCAGGAAGGCCAGGGCGGAAGCCACCTCCAGCGCCGCCGACGAACTAAGACCGGAAGCGACAGGGACTTCGCTGTGTACGAGGGCGTTGGCCCCGGAAAGCTTGCAACCATGCTCCTCAAGAACCTTGGCTACGCCGACGACATAATCACACCACGCACCGACGCGCTGTTGAGGTAGATCGTCCACATTGAACTCAAAGTGGCCGGAGAACTCCTCGGATTCGATCCTCAGCTTTTGATCTGGTTGAGGCGCAATGGCTACGTAGGTCGAGACGCCTAACGCCGCCGGCATGACGAAACCGTCGTTGTAATCGGTATGCTCACCGATCAGATTTACGCGGCCGGGCGCGCGGAAGATCCTGGGGCGTTGCCCAAACAGCTTGTCGAAGTGCCGAATGAGTTCGTGCGCGTTCATTCTTAGGAATTCCTACAACAGTTATTACTATATAAGCAATATACGAGTACCTTCGGTACTTTCAGAGCTACGCTCTGATACCACCGCAAAAAGGATCCCGGGGGTCGAGCACGAGGTCGGCTTCCGCAATAACAAACGCCGAGCCTTTAATACTAGGGTAGACCTTGCCATCACGAACCGTAATGGTGCCTTCGAAAGTGCTGCCGACGATGCTCTCCTGTTTCCATATCTGGCCTTCGCGAATCTTTCCGTCAGCATAGAGGCAGGCCAGTTTGGCGCTGGTGCCGGTCCCGCACGGAGACCGGTCGTAGGCCTTGCCGGGGCAAAGAACGAAATTCTTGCTGTCGACCGAAGGGTTATTGGAAGGTCCAAACAGCTCGATATGATCAATTTCCTGATTGCCGGCGCCGGCAATTCCCTGATGCTTGAGAGCTTGACGGACCGCCCAAGTAAAGTTGGTTAACTCCTCAACGTTTTGTAGCGTGAGTTCGAGGACGTGATCGCCTACAAGGAAGAACCAGTTCCCTCCCCAGGCAATGTCGCCGCGGACCTTGCCGTAGCGTGGCACATCGACTTCGATGTTTGCAGCCAGGCGATAACTGGCGACGTTGTTGACTGTGACTTCTCCGTTGCCGGGATGCAGAACCGCGCTCACCGTCCCCACGGGAGTCTCGATGTTGTGCCGGCCTGGCTGGATACGGTTCATGTGGGCAAGCGTTGCTACCAAGCCGATGGTTCCGTGACCGCACATCCCCAAGTAACCTACATTGTTGAAGAAGATCACTCCGGCGGCGCAGGCTGGATCAGTGGGTTCACACAACAACGCGCCGACCATAACATCAGAGCCGCGCGGCTCGTTCACAACCGCCGAGCGGAAGGTGTCGTGCCCGGTGCGAAAACGCTCCAAACGCTCAGAGAGCGGGCCGCTGCCGAGATCGGGGCCTCCGCTCACAACCACGCGCGTAGGCTCGCCGCCGGTGTGCGAGTCGATCACTCTCACTCTTTGGGGCCTATTCGCCGTCACGTTGCTTGAATTCTCCTCATGAAATCTGCTGCCAACGTAGGGACGTAGCAGGCTACGTCTCTATGAGCTTTCCCTTAGCGGTCGCAATCTTCAAAGTCGATTGTACGATCTTGGTTTCATTTGGAGATAACGGACAAAGAACGATTCCTAGTGGAGGTTCAGGTCGAGATAGTGACCAAAATTAGCCAGAGACACCTGATCTCCGCCGGGGAGGTAGAAACCAAATTTTCCCAAGGATAAGTTCACTCCCGGCTGAGTACAGCGATCAATTACAACCCAAGCATCCCCCTGCTTGATCTGGTGCACAATTTCCGTTGGTGAGATGTGAATTTGCACGGTGCGAAAGCTCTTTTTCTCGCCTTTGTGGGGAATTTTGATGTCGCTCACTTTTTGACCGTTTCTGATGTCAGAGCGATAGAAATTGTTGTCATCGATCTGAAAGAGGTCGTAATTGTTGGCGTCGACGTAGTTGACGACCCATTGCAGCCGGTGACCTTTCGTGAGCATAGCCGAGAATACGAACGTTCCGGCCGTGGGCGTGACTCCATAAAGAACGTAGTCGCCGCCTTTGCGAGTGAAGATCCCCTTATCCTGCTTCCAGCCCGCGGGGTCGTCCCATCTTGACATGCCGTCTGGGGCGAGCGACAAGTCGAGGGTTCGAGACTGGCCAGCTGCAATCTCGAGTGAAGACGTCCGGACCAGACTGTCGACGGTGCGAGCAGCCAGAGTGTAAGCGCCAGCCGGCAAAGTCAGAGGAGCGCCGCTGCTCACCTTGATAGGAGATTCTCCCGGCTTGGTCAGGGTGATCTGAACATCGGCGGGCGAATACGAGATCTTTAGCTCGCTAGGCGCCACCTCCAGAACGGTATCGGATGCAGTGAGGGTTACGGGGGTTCCGACGGCGAAGTGTTTCTTAATTAGCTTCGGCCTGAAGCCATCTTTGCGCAGTTCAACCATTCGATCGCCGGGAGCGATGCTCGAAAGATTGATGGTGCCATCGGGTTGCACCGTTCCCGTATTGATCTGGTCTACATAAACCGCAGCACCAGGGGGGCCACCCTGGATGCTAAGCGAGGCCATGTTTGGTATTGGGAGAAGGCCGAATACCAGCCTTCCCTGCTGGCCTTTGCGAATGCGGATTTTCTGATCAGCGACGTCCTGGAAACCAGATTTGGAAACCCGGACCACATATTCCTTCGGCTCAAGATTGGGAATCCGCAACTGGCCGCCCTGGGTCTGCTGGGGCAGCGCCTTTCCGTTGAGAAATACTTTCGTCTTGTCCTGACCGGTGACAACCACGAGTGTGCCGACGTTCTGCCCGGACTCGACGAATGCTGCCAAAGCTGGAGTCGCGCTGGCCTCGATCGACAGCTTGTATTCTTCGGGGCCGAGGGTGACGGTCAGTTCGTGACTTCCGGCGCTGACGGATGGAAGGTCGGCGCCTTCGGCCGGAAGATTGACCGCCGTTTGACCGTCGAGACTCAACTTGGCAGTAAGGTCGCTTGAGTACACGTGAACATGATCGCCTAAGCTGCTCACGATCAAGGCGAGTACGCCTTTGGCGGCGAGTGGCGTCTTGATCGCGGGCAACGCTCCAGGAGCAGAGGTAAGCCCGACCGAGAAACCTCCTGAAGGACTGTCGAACTTCAGCGTGTGATCGCCGGCAGGAAGTTTATCGATGAGCCATTGCGCGTCCTGCAAATCGACAGGCGGCTGGTCATCCAACGACACCTTTCCCGCGGCCGTATCGGATGAAAGCTTCATGGACGGAACAGCAGGTTCGGCGGATGGGACGATTGGCGCGGGTTTCACGGGCAAGGGTTGCGGAGCCGACTCCGCAACCTTCTTGTGACCTCGCAGAAACAGTCCGATCACGATTAACAGCAACACCGCAGCGCCGATCGCGAACAACACGTTCTTGTTCTGAATGCCCGCGCCCGGCTTGGATGCCGAAGGAACTTTCTTCGACATGGGAGCAACTCTTGCTTTAGCGATTTCAACAGGAGGCGCAGATGCGGGCGCGACCGGCTTCTCAGCCATCGGAACTGCCCGCACTGCGGCGGAACTCGAAGGCGGCGGAACTTGGCCGGAGGCTGGGTGCTCGATCGTAGGCGCGGCCGCGAAGGACAAGGTCGCCGCCGAAGTTGCTCCTTTGCTGCTTCCCGTTCCAGTCACTCCCGGTAGATTCAGCTTCTGCAGCAGACCGTTGGCGCTGGATAAGACTTCTTCGTCTTCAATATATTTATCCGCCAAGGCTCGCGCTTTTTCGGCGAGAGTGCGTTTTGTGTCCGGATCTTGCGCGGCATCGGCTTCGCTGTCGAGACGGCGCAACTCTTCGAGATCCTTGCGCCGGGTCTGGCGGCGTTGCACGTGGAGATCACGCTGCACTGCGTCGCGGATCTGGATCAGCCGCATCTCGCGCGGGTAGGACGATAGTCCCTCTTCCACGCGCGAGAGGGCAGAAGCCAGATCTCCCGTCGTTTGCAGCTTGCGCGCCTGTGAAACACACTCACCGACGAAGGTTTCGCGCTTCTGATCGAGAATCAGCGTGCGCAAGGTCTTCGCCATGGGGTGCGAAGGGTTCAGATCAAAAGCCTCCTTCGAGAGCTTCTCCGCATCCCGCCAATCGGTTTCAACGACCGCCTGCGCTTGATCGACCAGCGCGTTGGCCAGCACGGCCCGGGCAATCGTGTCGTTCTCGTCCAGCTCGTAAGCCTGCCGCAGGAGTGGAATCCCGTCGGAGGCTTTTCCCTGGCCACAAAACTCCTGGCCTTCCGCCATCAACTCCTGGGCGTGGGTTTTGCGCTCCACTCCCTGCTGGGCATGCTTCGCGAGTTCTTGCAGTTCTTCGTCGTTGGGAAACTCGGTGGCAGCGTTTTTCAGCAGGTCGAAGGCGCGGGCGAAATCGCTTGAGTGGAGGCAGTCGTCGATCTGCTCGATCAGACGGGTCTTCGAATCGATGCGCGCCTGCTGATCACGCCTTTTCTGCAGGCGCTCAACTTCAAACTTCAGTCCGGGATACTGGCTATAAATAGTGCGCAGGATTTCCCAATCGTTGAGGGCATCGCCAAAGAGTGCTTGTTCTTCATGCAAGTGCGCGCGAGCAACGATGGAATTCACGAGGTCGCGTTTGTCCTGAACCAGCCGCAGGGCGCGCTCGAAATGCGACTCGCCGGGATGCTGATCGAGAGCTTCGCGGAGGATGCTGACACGCTTGTCGAGGTCCGGCTCGGCCTCGACCTGGCGGTCAAGCTGCGCGATGAGCGCCGACAGCTCCTGGCGCTGCTGCTCTTCAATGTCGTAGCGGAGAGCCTGAAAGATCGCGTTCGTGGGATATTTGGCAAGATATGACTCGCAGGTCGAGAGCGCCCTGGAGAAATTGCGGTCCGACAGCTGCTTGCGAGCTTCGGCGTAAGCCGTGTTCATCGCGTCATGCTCGGAGCGCACTTCGTTGTAGAAGCTCTGGTAGCGCGCGCCGCTCTCGCGGTTCACGGAGTCTGGAGCCTTACGGTCGAGTTCGAGCACCACGCCCAGTTTGGCTAAGGCGCTGCTGACATCGCCCTTCTGCCAGGCGTCCACCGCGGCGCGGTGAATGTTTTCCTTTTCCTGCCGAAGCTTCTTGTACTCCTGCTCCTGGCGATCCACTTCCGCCAGCAACTGCAGGGCGCGCGATTCCTTGGGGCGAAGCTGCAGGACGTTTTGCAAGGCTTCGCGCGCATGCGGGTAGGCATGGTTGTCGATGTGCTGCCGCGCCAGGCGATACCAGTTTTCGATTTGACGCTCGCTGCGCCGATTCTCGATCTTGCTCTTGAGCGCCAGAGCAGTAGCGTTGTCGGGCTCGATTTGCAACGCTTCCTGCAGCTTCTGCAGAGCCAGCGGATCTTCCTCTTCCTCGAAGCGGGCGCGCGCCGTGTCGAGCAATTGAGCCAGCGTCTTGCGACGGACGGTGCTGTCGAGCTGGCGGCGCAAGGAGCCGATATCGGCGTCCATGTGGCCTTCAGCTTCTAGCTCGCCGAGAATCTCTCCGGCAAACTGCAGATCGCCGTCGGCAAGAGCTTTGGTGGCGCGCTGCAAGCGCGGCCGCGTGCGCTCAGGATCGAAGAATTCGATGCTCTCATTGCGAAGCGCTTTTCCCAGCGTGTCGCCAAATTCGCGCACGTTTGAGAAGCGGTGCCACGCCTGCTTCGCCATCCCTTTATGGACAACGCGGCTGATCGATTGGGAGACGGCCGAATTCACTTCGGACGCCGGTGGCGGAATCTGGTTCAAGATCGCTTCGACGACTTCATCGGCGCGGGCACGTTGAAATGGATGCCTGCCGGTCAAGGCCTCGTAGCAGACGACGCTCAGAGAAAAAATGTCCGATGCGGGAGAGAGCGGCTTCAACTGGATCTGCTCAGGAGACATGTAGAGCAGAGTTCCCTTCTGCGCCCGCGTGGTATGCGTGTCCGCCATGTGAGCCACGCCGAAGTCGATAATCTTTACCGAGTCGTCTTCCATCACAAAGATGTTGCTCGGCTTTAGATCGCGATGCACGAGCCCCCGCTCATGAGCCGCCTGCAGGCCGCGGCACGCCTGGGAAATGATTTCAACCGTGCGTTCGACGGTGAGGCGGTGGCTGGCTTTGCGGACGAAGTGGTCAAGAGTCGTGCCTGGCAGGAGCGGCATGACGAAGTACGGCTTTTTCTTTCCGTCTTCTTCGAATTCTCCGATGTCAAAGATTTCTACGATGTTGGGATGGCTCATTGACGCCAGCACGTCGCATTCTTTGTAGAACAACTGCAGGGAGGCTGGATCGGGGATGTCGAGGATCGTTTTGACGGCGACCTCGCGACGGACGATGGTATCGTAAGCTCGGTAAACGAGCCCCATCCCACCCTGGCCGAGGACTTCCCTCACTTCATAACGGCCAGCTAGTTTTTTCGGCGATCCCCCGGTATCCATGGCGCGCCCGCTCTTCGGGGCGCAAGCATTTTATATGATTTTTGTTCGCCTGGTATCGCTAGTTTTGATGCCCCAAAACGCCTCCATGGGCCGATCGGCGGGCATTTCAGAGGGGTAGGAGTTTCTGCTACGGGTAGCGGAAGAGCGTCATGGCCGCAGTCTACTGTCCTGGTTCGCCGGCCGGGTCGAAACGAACTCCACCGACACGCTTTCCTGAGGCAAGAATTTCACGGATACCCGCACGGTTCGGGCTGGCCTGATCGATCGCGCCAAGCAGGCACTCGACAGCATCGCGAAGCGGCGTCCCCTCCGGCAACCGGAAGATCCAGGGAATGTTCGTAGAAGTAAGGGTGCGATCGGCCGAGATGGCGACGACGGGAACAAATGCCTTCACTGCGATCTGCTCAGCCAGATGACTGGAAGCCCGATCCAGTGCAATCAGGGCGAGAACATGGTCTTGGTACACAGCTTTGACGAGATCGCTGGATGCCTTGCCCCATGAGGTCTGGGAGGGAATTGGGATCAGAGAGTATTGCTTGTGACCCGAGTTCAGGGAACTCAGGAACTGGAGCAGTTCGGGCGAGCGCACGGCAACTTCTGCATTCGGACCGAAGACGCCGATCTGAAGGTCGTTCGCGCTCTGATCTGGAGTCGATGGGCCCGCATAAGACACTCCGTTCTCGCCAACGCGAGCGTACGGTTTCTCCATGGTGATGCGGCGGTAGCTGATCTGACCGTTGTGAACGCGGCCCAAGAATAGTGGCGCGATGTTTTTGCAGTTGGGGTCGAAAACCATGTCGCCGGTGACGCCCTTATAGCTGGTTATCGCGGTGAGGGCATCGCGGATGCGTCCTTTGTTCAGGCCAGCGCGGCAGATGGCGTCGAGAAGAATCTGCATTTGATCGTAGGCCAGAGCGGCGAAGTGATCCGGGCTTTCGTGGTAGCGGGCCTCGTAGCGTGAGACAAAATCATGCCAACGCGGATCATCCCGCGTTGGATCATAGGGGTAGACGGCTTCGAATCCTTCCGCGGCGGGGCCAGCAAGTTTGATGAGCTCGTCATCTAGCGTGCGATGGCTGCCGAACACTCGCTGCTTCATTCCTAGTTCCTGCATCTGCTGCAGAATCATGGCGGCTTCACCGATGTCGGTCCAGAGAACGATCGCGTCGACACGAGAATCCTCGATGACCTGGAGCAGGCGGCGAAAATCAGTGTCGCCTGGCATGAATTTCTGCTCGATCACGACGGGATGACCGAGACGACGCGACGCATCGCGAAACTTGATGACGCCAAAACGTCCGTAGCGGTCGTTCACGCGAAGGAGTGCGACCCGCTTGAATCCGAGTTCGGTGTAGATGTGGCGCGCGAGCGTGTAGCCCTGAACGCGGTCATCCTGAATATCGGTGAAATACCAGGGGATGATAGTTTCAGGAATCGTCGGATCGGTAGAAGCGCTGTTAACCAGCGGAGTTTCGGCCTTCAGAGTGAGCCGAAGAGCGATATGCGTGGATTCGGAGCTGATGGAACCGAACATCGCCCAGACCTTGTCGTCGTAGATCATCCGCACGGCGTCGTTCGAAGCCGCGCCCCAGATCGCGGAATCTTTCGACGCTCCCGCAACGGAAGTGCCGCTGTTCTGCCAATTGTCGTAATCGTTGTGAGAAATCAAGCGGAAGGGTTTCCCACCGTAACCTCCGGCGGCGTTGGCCTCGTCAATCGCCATCAGCGCACCGTTGAACATGCGAGTTCCACGGATCTGGTCTGGATGGTCGTAGAGCGGCGCCAGAAAGCCGATCCGAATTTCGCTCAGATCTTTGAGGTCGGGATCGGGGATGTCACGGGCGGCACCGTTGTATTCGACGAGATCCTGATAGTACTCGTGGTAGGGAGTCGTAAACTTCGAGAACGGACGCAGGTCTTCGGGTGCGCCTGTGTAAGGCTTCAGCGATCGAGGTGACGGCGGGCCCGGAGGATTTTTCCCGCATGCACACGGGGCCGGGGCCTGCGCCCAAACCGTGCCCACGAATATAGCAGCGATCGCAACGACGGAATAAAGACGCATGGAGTGGCTCCTTGCTAATTACTCTGCTCGTTACTCAGCGAGCTCACGCCTGAACATCGCGATGGCTTCAATCTCGATCAAGAGATCCGGGCGGCAGAGAATCGCCTGAATACCGGTGGATGCCGGTAGCGGGTCGAGTCCTTGCTGCTTGAAGAATGCCGTTCGTTCCTCATTGAATGCCGGATAGTCCCGCTCGATGTCGCGCAGGTAACAAGTGGTGCGAACGATGTCGTGCCAGGTTGCGCCCTCGGCAGCGAGAAGCTTTGTGATGTTTTCGTACGTACGCTGCAGCTGGGCACGGAAATCTCCGACGTGAACTGTGTGGCCGGCCTCATCGATGCTCGCAGTGCCAGAGATCAGAAGAATGGTGAGTCCATTGAGGTCGATCCGCATGCCACGGGAAAAGGCGCTGCCGTAGTCATAGGCTTCGTTTAAGGTTGCGTGATTGGTGATTGCGCGCTTCACAACCGGTGCCGCGACGACTTCTGTGAGTAGTTCCTGAACATTCATATGAAAGGCTCCTGAGTTAGCTACTTATTAGTCTTTGCTTTCTTCGTACTAGTAACGCTGGCGATTGCTGGCAAATCTTTTTGGCGAATCCCGTGACTTAATCCCTTGGCAGTCGCTACCCAAATGTCGTCGCCCTGAAAACTGACTCCGAGAATGTAGTTGTGGGCGGGCGCGCTCTGAACTGAGATCTTCTTGACTGCGCCTGACGCATCGCGCACCAGCATTTCCGGCTTATGCGTGTCGAGTGCAGGGCGATAGACAGCCCAGTTGGTCCCGTCGTAATAGGCCAATCCCTTGTCGGTAGAAAACCATGCTCGATTGGCGTCGATGCCTTTGATCTGGTTCAGGAAATTACTGGGCAGGCCGCTGTCTTTGGACAAGAAGTTGTGCCAGTAGCGGCCGTCGTAGCGGCTGGCACCGAAATACGTGGCGACCCAGAGAATCTTGTCGACGTAACTGACTGAAGTTGTGATCTCGTGGATGAGACCCTGATCCTTCATCACGACCATTTCCGTCTCGCCGTCGGGATCGTTGTAATCTTTCCAGCGCTCTGTTTTCTGGTCGTACTCGAGGACGCCTGCTCCCCAGACTGCGTAATAGACTTTGTCCTCGGCGGGGCTGACAGCATACGTCCAGATTTCGTACATGGGAGTATTGCGATTGTTGAACAGCGACCACTCTCCGGTGCGCGTGTTCAAGCGGCTGGCACCGGCGGCGGTTGCAGTCCATACAAAGTCGCCTTGCACTCCGACTCCATAAACAACGTCATTACTAAGGCCAGAATTTAGTTGCGTGAACGTGTCGATACGCCCGGCCGAGATGCGACTGAGTCCGCCCATTGTCCCTGCCCACACATCGCCCGTGCTCTTGTCGACGGCAAGAGAAAGCACCGCCTGATGAGCCAATCCATCTGCGGGACGGAAGATCTTCCACGCTCCATTCTCGTAAAGTCCGAGACCATTGTCGGTACCGGCCCAGATGCGGTTTCCGTCGACCAACACGCAGAAAACGTGATTGTCGGGGAGACCGTTGGCGGTAGTGAAGTTCTCCCAACGGAACATTGGCATATCCTGCGCAGCGGAGAGGACGGTCAGAACCACAAGGAGAACGAGTATTTCCGTCGTTCTCCTCGCGAGATCCTTCGCTCCGCCTGAAAAACGACTCCGCTCAGGATGACTACCGGTTTCTGGTTTCGTTTTCATAGCGTTTTCAGATACTCGATGAGGTCGTTCAATTCGTCTTTGGTCAGATCGTTGGTGACGCCGTGCGTATCTTTTGGATTGAACACGGTCCAGATTTCTTCCAAGGAGCGTGCCGAGCCGTCGTGCAGATAGGGCGCGGAATACGCCACATTCGAGAGCTGAGGCACGTCAATAACTGGCGAGCGATCGGTTGGTTTTCCGGAACCGACATCGATTTGCTTTTGGTTCGTATATTTCGGTCCACTGTGGCAATACGTGCACTGATTTGTCCCCGGAATCGCATTGCCATTCTTTGAATTCGTACGCTCGAAGATCGCTTTGCCGCGTTCCTGCGCTGGAGTCAGATCTCCGCTGGGCGAGCGGTACCGATTGGGACGGAATGGGAGCGAGTAGACGAATGTGACAAGATCCGTCAGTTGCTGTGGCGTGAAACTTTGTGAGCGGAAGAAGAATTTTTCCGTGCGCGGACCGCATTCGGTGGGCATGTCGGGATTGCCACCATTCCATTTGAAAGGCTCGGTTCCGGCGAGGTTTTCCAGCGAGCGATTGTCGACAATGTCTTTTCCGAAGCCGTCGGGTTCCAGGTCCCACTGAAGGCCGTCGATGGTCGAATCGATGTGGCAATTGGAGCAGCCGAACTGGCCCTGAAAGGCAAAGTCTGCAGTATAGAAAAGACGCTCGCCCCGGCGAAGGGCATCGATCTTCTTCGACCCGCCGAGATCAATCGTCGAGATGACTTTGCCTTCTCTGGTATCGATGATAGATATCGTGTCGTCGAGCCGATTGGCGACATAGAGGCGATTGCCGTCGGGAGTGAGCGCAAGTCCGCGGGGATTGCGGCCAACAGGAATTCTCGCAGACACGTACTCCGCCGATGCGGATAGATCGTTGACAAACGGTTTGCGGCGGGCCCGGACGGTCTTCAGCAGCTGTGGCACGTCGAGGATAGTGACATTCTGCGAACCAGCATTGGTAAGGAAGATCTTTGATTTGTCGGGAGAAATGACAACGCCCCAGGGAAGCGCGTAGTAACGGTCCAGCTCGTCGAGCGGGATTTGCACGAGTCCGCCGACATCCTGACCGAACAGCGTGAGGGAATCGGTGAACGCCCAGCCATGTTCGACGTGGGCCAAGGGGATCAGGTTCTTCGGCCTGAGCTGCGCTGCGACGCCGAGGTGACCGTCGGCCGAAATCGCAACGTGAAAAACGCCCGCCACATTGTGCATTGGTTTGCGCTCGACTACCGTCTGGCTCGCAGTGTCGATGACCGTGATTTCCGAGTTTGGCTCTGAGCGAAATGCTCCGGGATTAGGATAGATGTGCGTGCAGAAGATCCACTTTTCATCGGCGGACAACGTCAGATAGCTTGCGCCACGTCCGGCCAGAAGATGTTTTGTTCGCTCGCCGCTCTTGAGGTCGATCACGGAAACGTCGTTGCTGAGACGATTCGCGACGTAGAGCGCCTCCCTTTTGCTGTCGATAACAACTCCAGAGGGCTCGCCTCCGGTGGCCAGAGTTTGTACAACTTCAAAGCTCTTTGCATCGATCACGGAGACCGTATCGGACCACGCATTCGTCACGTACAAGCGGCTTCCATCGGAAGACAATGCGATTCCGCGTGGAATGTGGCCGACTGGAATACTTTTCACAACTTCGGCCGACCTGGCATCGACAACTCGCATCTCGTCGCTGTCTTGACAGACCACGTAGAGCAAGCGCCCGTCCGAGGAGAGAGCCATCTCGATCGGGGATAGATAGTGTTCCTTGGGAAGCGGCGAAGATTGCCGGGGAGCAGACCGGGCGGCGATTGCGAGGAGGACTACTGCAACGATACCCGTTAGCTTTGCCAAGCGCCGGAAGCTGGAATGCGAAATTCCCATTTCTCGCCCAACAAGTGAGCGAGAGATGGGACGCCCGTGTAGATTGTCGTCCACCGACATTTAGGGCTCCTCCACGGTCAGGATGCGGTCGATCGGGGGATTTTCGAGAACTTGTGCTTCTCCACTCGGCCAGTGAATGGTGAGCTTATCGGCCTTTGATGCGGCACCCAGACCGAAGTGGATGCGGCCATCATCCTGCGACAGATAGCTCGATCCGGCGATGTGCTCGGCCGTCTGCTTGCGTCCGCCAGCGAGCAATTCCAAACGCGCCCCGATTCCGTCGCGGTTGCTCCTCTTCCCTTTCAATTTCACCGTGAGCCAGTGATTGCTGTTCTGCGTGACGTTGTGCAGCAGAGTAGCGGGAGCGCCGAGATTGACGACGAAAGCGTCGATCTTGCCATCGTTGTCGTAGTCGGCGAAGCAGGCGCCACGAGAAACGGTCTTTACATCGAGCACGGGTCCGGCTTCGCGCGAGACATCGGCGAATTTTCCATTCCCCAGACCGCGAAACAGCGATTGCTCTTGCGGGACGAGATGAATCAGACCGCCGTGAAAGATCAGGATGTCGAGCCAGCCGTCGTTGTCGAAATCGTAGATGCCACTGCCCCAACTGACATACTGCGCGGTGGCCTGTGCGATACCCGAACTGGGGCCGATATCTTCAAATCCGTTGGTTCCCGTGTTGCGCATCAGGCGGTTGTACTTGGAGTCCGTCACGAGTAGATCGAGGCGGCCGTCGCCATCGATGTCGGCAAACACGGGGCCCATTGCCGATGTGCTCTCGCCATTCTGTCCGTAGGCAACTCCCAGATCGCTCGCTACTTCCTCGAAGGTGCCATCGTGCTTGTTGTGGAAGAGGAAGTTCTCCGTCTTGTCATTGGCAACATAGACATCGGGATATCCGTCACCGTCGTAGTCCGCCGCCGTCACGCCCATGGTGCGGCCTTTGTATGCGCCGATGCCCGATTTATCGGTGACGTCAGTAAAAGTTCCATTGCAGTTGTTGTGATAGAGGCGGTTGGTGTCGCCAGCGTAGTCGAGAGGTCCGGGATAGTTGTCGGCCGGGTAAAATGCGCGGTACTTGGGATCGAACTTTACATATCGACCGACAAAAAGATCGACGCAGCCGTCGCGGTCATAGTCAAGCCACGCCGAACTGATCGACCAGCCATCGACATTGATTCCAGCCTTCGTAGTGACGTCCGTAAATGTCCCGTCGCCATTGTTGTGATACAGAATCGCTTTGCCGTATCCGGTAACGAAGAGATCGATGAAGCCGTCATTATCAAAATCGGCAGCGATGGCGGCAGTCCCATAAATGTTGGCGGCTACACCGGCCTGATCGGTGACGTCGGTGAAAGTGCCGTCGCCATTGTTGCGGTAGAGATGGTTGTGCGGAGGGGTCGCCGGTTGCTGCTTGAGGGGATAGGGATGCATTCCGTCTTCAAGGGGCTTGCCGCTGGCTACATAGAGATCGGGAAAACCATCGTTGTTGTAGTCGAACCAGACGCAGCCGGAGCCGGTGCTTTCGAGGAGCGAGCCCAGCTTCTGGGAGCCAAAGCTGTGGGTGAACTGGATGCCCGATTTTGCGGTGGCGTCTTCGAACCGGATTGCACCGACCGCCGAGGCTTGCGGAGTTTGCGCTAGCATGGAGGAAGAAAGAAAGAGAAGTATGAAGATTCGCGGTATCAAGCTAATGTCCTCCCGAAGCGCTTTGTGCGGAGGCGCCAGTCATGTCGGCAGGGGTCGTTGATCTCAGCAGGATCATCGGCACTGCGTTCTCCGGCGCGGTTTCTGGACCGGCGTGACATCCTACGCACCCACGTTGCTCGCCGCGACGCATCCAAAAGAATCCGGCTTCGCGCTTCAGAGTCTTGTCCTCCTCGTCGAGCAGTTCGATTTGCAAAGGCTGTTCAGTCGGCACTTGCAAAAAGAAAGATCCATCGCGTTCGACCGGTGCGGATCCAAGAAGTGTTGCTTTACCCCCAGCATCGCGCGTGTACAACCGCACTGAGTGAATGGAGCCGGGTGCGAATTCGTACTTAGATGTGTAGGCGTTCAGGCAGAGCAGATTGACATTGGGCCAGTCATGCAATCCGGAAGGATGACGGTTGGGAACGGTGCGCGGGGCCAGCAATACCGGCTGCAAAACGTTGGCGGCTGGCTCTGCATGTATGGCTTGAAGTTGAGAGGCACCCGGAGACCAACGCATCAATTGAAAGGGCGCTTTCGCATCTGCGCGCCAGGACAAAAGCAAATCCCCGTCCGCAGTTTCGGCGACATCTCCGGCATATTCCCCAGCGGGAGCCGGCATTTGAATTTCTTGCGACCGCGCCGAAGTGAATCTGGACAATCCCTTCGTGGATGCGAACACAATGTCTCCTGATGCACTCTGCCTGCCGGAATGACGGGCCTTGCCGTGATCACAGCGATACGATTCGACGCCGCTGCCGTCGGAGTAGACGGTATAGATCTCCGGTGTGGAATCAGTTCCGAGAGGGTGTCCAGCTTCGAACAGAATGCGGCCGTCACGCAGAATGTCTGTTGGGAGAGAGTTCGCTGGACTGTACGTCAGCGCCAGCGGTTTTCGACCTGCGAGATCTACGGACTCGATAACAAAGCGGCCCTCGGTTTTCCGCGCGTACACGATTCGACCATCCGGCAGATAAAACGGACGGATGCAGTCTTCGGAGCCCGAGGTGAGGCGTCGGAGGTCGCCGCCCTGTCAGAGCGACCTCCCAAATTTGCCACGGATCACCCGCATGGGCCTTGCCCGCAAACAGAACGCTGTGTCCGTCGAACGAGACTGCGGCGTCAGCCGACGCTGCGAACGCAGGGACAAGTCTGTGCTGCCCCTTCTGGTCGCGCACAAAGATGGCCGCATCGGAAGTGAAGCGATCGGCTCCGTGCATCCACGCCAAGGAATCGTAGCCCTTCGCTGTTGTGTACAGGAGAACCGATCCGTCTGAGTTGTCTGCAGCGTGGATTGTGAAGTTTGCCGGAGCGATCGCGATTAACAAAAGTAAGCAGCCTGCGACGATGCCCAGCGAGAGCGGCCGCCTGCATGCAACGGCCGCAGGGGGTATATCACGCCCACACTTTACTCGGCGCTGAGGGTCCGCTCGTCCACGGAGACGCGATCGACGATTCCCTTCGCAAGCTAGTGTGGAGGGCCGCACCTAATCTGCTCCCGCTACTGCAAGGAGTTGAGGACGCAACTGCCGCGAGTCGCGCTGAATATCCAGGTACGGTTGAAGATCGTCCATCATGCGGTGGAACTCGCCGAAGGTGAGCGATTGATTTCCGTCGCTCAGCGCTTTTTCCGGTTGCGGATGCACTTCCACGATCAATCCGTCCGCGCCGACCACAGCTGCGGCACGAGAGAGTATCGGGACCAGGCTGCGAACGCCGGCTGCATGACTGGGATCAACGATCACGGGAAGATGCGACACCGCTTTCAGCACCGGCACTGCCGCGATGTCGAGGGTGTTACGAGTCGCGGTTTCGAAGGTGCGAATCCCGCGCTCGCATAGAATGATCCGCGAGTTGCCTGCCATTGCAATGACTTGAGCCGAGCGCAGCAATTCTTCCAGCGTTGCGGTCATGCCTCGCTTCAACAGCACGGGACGTCCGCACGCTCCGAGCGCTTCGAGGAGAGCGTAGTTTTCCATGCTGCGCGTGCCGACTTGAACGATGTCGGCGTATTCGGCAACCACGTCGACGTCTTCCTCACTCATCGCTTCGGTGACGATCGCGAGTCCGGTTGCCTCACGTGCCTTTTGCAGGAGCTTCAGTCCTTCGACACCGAGGCCTTGGAAAGCATAAGGGGAAGATCTTGGCTTGAAAGCTCCGCCACGAAGGATTTGGGCGCCTGCTTCGGCAACGGCCCCCGCGGTTTGCAGAATTTGGCCTTCCGACTCAACCGCGCACGGACCGGCCATCACGACAAAATCGTTGCCGCCAATCTCAATGTCCCGCACCTGCACGACGCTGCGAGAGCATGTGTCGGTTTTGGCTACAAGATCGAAGCAGGAGAACTGTCCGTTCCACTTTGGATTCATGAGCGCGGCCATTCTAGTAATCCACAAACGCGCAATCACTAATAGGAATCTGCTAGAACATGCGAAACAAGCGCATGAACACACGTCAAAACGATGGTGACGCGGCGCTAACTCCTTTCGATCGATGACGAAGGAGGGAGCTTGTGACCTCGATCACAGATGTGCGAGACGCCACGCACAAACTCACCGTTTTCTGAAACCCGAAGCTCCCGATTCGCAAAAACGAGGCCCGCACACTGATCTCTAGGAACATTCTTGAATCCGTTTTTCGTTGAAGGAGGTTCGGGCGCTCTGCGAAGACCCAATGAGACGTCGTCGTGTTGGGAACGCCAACACCGATCGTTGGGAAATCCGACACAAACAGGAACGAAATCGATGCAAGCTCTTGAATTCACATGATGGCTAATGGCGTGCTCTTGAGAGATTGGCCGAAGCTTCACCGGCAGGAGGTCAATCGCTATGGCTGGAGAGAATTGGACCATGTGGCTCAACATCACGAATTTCGCATTAGGGCTGATCACTGTGGTGGCGCTTCTCGTCGTGTTCTTCGCAGTGGGATGGGATTTATTGGTTAGCAAAGTGAAGCAGGCGAGAGCCGGCGTTGACTTCCGCAACCTTGACGCAGAGCTGCAAGCGATGCTGCAGGGATCTCACAGCCTGTCCGTCCCGGGACTTGGGCTGACGATGGCCGATGGAGGCGAGAAGCTCGAACCTCCGAAAGCCGATGCCTCTAACAGGAAATTGCAGGAGTAGATCATGGCATGCCCATGTCTCAGAGAAGGCCGAGCGCGATATTGCCATGCGGCGCCCGTGCGCAAGCTGATCCTGGACGGGCCGGGGGCAACCGACGGGGGCCGCTGCGCCTCGCCGCGGTACCTCACTTGTGAACTCGCTTCGAAGGACGGACCGCAATATGAACGCTGCCCGCACCTGGAAGAAATCCGAGTGCAATATTGCGGCGTGTCACCGATTCCTAAGCTGGTGCCGTTCAGCGATTCGCAACTGTCGAGTTGCACCAGCGATAACTATCGCTACTGCGATTCGTATTTGCATCTCGCCCAACCGCACGCCACCAAGGCGCCGGCCAATCTTCTCTTCACGCCGAATCACTTCTGGTTGGACGCCGAGGAGTCCGGACTCTGCCACATCGGCATCGACGGTTTCGTGGCCGACATTGCGGGAAACGTCGACGGCGTGACGTTCGTTACAGCGCGCGGCACGCACTGTCCGACTTTGACATTGACGATTCACGGAGTCGAGTGGCCCATGAGCTTTCCCAATCCGGTGATGATTCAGAAAGTGAACAGCCGGTTGCGGAGCGATCCCCACCGGCTTACCACCGATCCCTACGGCGCGGGATGGTTGTTTGAAGGCTGGGAAGTTCCGGGACGAACGAGGGCGGGACTCATCTCTGGTCCGCAAGCGGAGGGTTGGCAAGCGGAAGAACGCGAGCGCCTGACCCAGGAAATCCACGAGACACACGCGCCGGGCTGCGACGGCGGCGCGCCGGTTCGTGGATTAGCGCAGTTTCTGTCCCGGCAGGATCTGGTTTGCCTGTTTCAGCACTTTTTCTCCAAGACAAGCTGGACAGTGGAGAAATGAATATGCGCCGGAACCTTGCCGTGTTCGCGCTCGGCGTTTCGGTCTCGCTCTTCGCCGGTTGGGTCGCGTTTCCTCACGCACTTTATGTGAAGCAACATCAGCCTCTCGATTTTCTCCACAAGACACATGCGGAGAAATCTGGCCTTGCCGACTGCGGCGAATGCCACGCCATCCGCGACGATGGCACGTTCGCGGGATTGCCGCCGATGGAAAAATGTGCCGCTTGCCATTCGGAGCGGATCGGGGAGAGCAAAGCCGAAGCAATCTTAGTGAACGACTACATCAAGCCCGGACACGAAACTCCCTGGCTGATCTATTCGCAGCAGCCGGCGAATGTCTGGTTCTCGCATGCGATCCATGTGAAGCGCGCCAACCTGGCATGCACGGAATGTCATTCGAGCTACGGCGATTCCGACCAGGTACGAATTTACGAAGTCAACTGCATCAGTGGATACAGCCGCGACCTCTGGGGACACTCGATATTGCGGCTGCGGCGCGCGCCGCACGATGGCATGAAGATGAGCGACTGCGAAGCCTGCCACGAACGGCACAACGTCGACGTCGGATGCCTCGGGTGCCACGAATGAAGGGAACAGCATGAAGGTCACACGAAGAGATCTGCTGGTATGGAGCGCGGGAGCCGCGGCAGGTCTGGTGGTCTCTCCGGTGCCGTGGAAGGTGCTGGACGATGTGTCGATCTGGAGCCAGAACTGGCCGTGGATTCCGCAACCCGCGCGTGGCCCCGTCGAGGTGAAGCAATCCTTGTGCACGCTGTGCACAAATGGATGCGGATTGCGGGTCCGAATGGCAGCGGGCTGGCCGGTCGGCGTGGCGGGATTGAGTACTCATCCGATCAGCCGAGGAGCTTTGTGCCCGCTCGGCTTCGGCGCGCACCAACTGAACTGGCATCCGCGGCGGCTGCGTTCGGTGCGGCATCAAGGACAGCCTTCATCGTGGACGGAAGCGCAGACGGCATTCGCCAAGGCAAGCAGCGAGGGCCCAGTGGTAATCATCGATGCGTATCCAGGACGCGCCGCTTCTTCCGTGATGGAAGCGTTCGCTCAAAAGCAGGGTGGCAGCTATCGCGTGGCCTCGAGCGCTGAATCGCGTGCTCTTGCGCCATACGAAGCCTGGACTGGTGTACCCACTGCCTCGCTTGGATACGATATCGAAAATGCGCAGACCATAGTGAGCTTTGGCGCTCCGCTGCTCGACGGATGGGGAACTCCGGGTCGGTTGACGCGACTCTGGGCAGAGCGATCCGCGGGCATGACCGATCCGGAACTTCGTCTCATTCAGATTGATTCGTCGCTGTCGCGGACCTCAGCCCGCGCTTGGCAATGGGTACAAATTCGAAAGGACTCCGAATCGGCTTTGGCTTCGGGATTGGCTCGTGTGCTGCTTGAACAGAAACTGGTTCCGGCACACGTCCCGATCCCGCCGATGACACTCTCTGAAGCTGCGACTCAGACGGGGCTGTCAGGCGATGCCATCCAAGATTTGGCGCGCACGCTGGTAGTACGTCGGCCTACGTTGGCAATCGCGCGGGATTACGATCCGGCAGTCGCCGCTTTGAACGTCGTGCTTGGCTCGGTTGGCGCACGCGGAGGAATCGTGCGCAAATCGAAAAACGCTGCGCATTATCTTTCAGCAGGCGCAGTCATCCCAAATGCTCGTGCGGTATTGATCGATGGGAGCGTGCCCTGGGACTTCACGCCGCAGAGCGACGCCGAGGTTTTTCGTTTTGCTGCCTGGGATGGCGGCGCGACACGGGCCGACTGGCTACTGCCTGCACCTGGCTTCTTGGAAGAATTCACCGATGTCCCGACGGCGCCGACATCCTCGATCGACACTTATGCGATCGCGTCGAGCCTGGCTAAAGCGACGTCCGACGTTCATAGCGCGGCGCAGTTCCTCATCAGCGGAGATTCCACTCTTATCCCGGTCGACAAGATCATTCATACCCGCTGCGAAGATCTCTTCCGCAAACGCTCCGGACTTTTATACGGGCAAGAGACAACGCCGCTGGCGAAGATCGCCTCCGCGCAAAAGCTCGAAGAGCAACTCGCGAAAGGAACCGTCTGGGCCGGAGACCCTTCGCCTGCCGGCACCTTCCGGTGCGAGTTGAAGGAATGGCCCACCGCGTCCCCAGCCTCGCGCACCGAAACCTGGGCAACAAACTGGCCGGTCTCCGTGCTGCCTCCGTTGGCGTCGAAGCTCTACGTCGAATCGAATTTGCGCGAGGCTCCGGAAGGGAGAAACGCATGAGTGCGAGATACGGCATGGTGATCGATCTCGATCGCTGCACGGGATGCGGGTCGTGCATCGTGGCTTGTGCGGCGGAGAACAATGTCCCACCGCTTCCTAAAGCCAGCACACGAACGGGATTGACTCCAATTGTGGTCCGCAAAGTCACGAACAAGATGGAAGGGACCGCGCGCCGTGAAACGTTCGTTCCGATTATGTGCGCACACTGCGAGCATGACACTCCTTGCGTCAAGGTATGCCCGCAACAGGCCGTCGAAGTGGACAAAGAAACTGGAATCGTCGTGCAGATGCCACAGCGCTGTCTTGGATGCCGATACTGCATGACGGCTTGCCCGTATCACGCGCGGTATTTCAACTGGTGGGATCCATCGTGGCCCACGGGGATGGAGAAGAGCTTGAACCCGGGCGTCGCGGTGCGGATGAGAGGGGTGGTTGAGAAATGTAATATGTGCCACGCGCGGCTGCATGCGGCGAAAGAAAAGGCAGCGGCTGCGGGAAGGCGGGAGATTGATCTTGCAGACTACATCCCGGCCTGCGCCGAAGCTTGTCCTACGGGCGCGATCCGCTTCGGCAACCTAGCGGACGCGAATGATCCGGCTTCGAAAGAAGCGCGTTCACCGGAAGCGTTTCGGTTGCTCGCTCGTCTCGGCACCGAGCCAAAACTTTATTACAAGTCGAAGGAGGCATGGGTGAGAGCGCTGGCTGAACCTAACTCCGGCCTCAGCGCGGAGGTTCATCATGGCTAGCTCTGTCCTTACCGATAGCCGATGGATTGCGCGCGGCGCCGAGCGAACTTCTCTTTCGCGTTTTCTGCTCTGGTTGTTGCCCTGGACAGTCCTGCTCACGATCGGAGTCTACGCGGCCGGGCTTTGCCTGTTCTATGGGTTGAACCAGACGAATATGGACAACCGCTTCGCCTTCGGGCTATGGATTTTTCTTGATCTCGGCATCATCGCGCTCGGCGCAGGAGCATTTTTCACAGGCTTTCTCGTCTACATCCTGAAGCAAATCGAGCTGAAACCTATTTTGAACACGGCTGTGGTCGTTGGATTCATCTGCTACAGCGGTGCCGTGGCCATTCTGATGATCGATGTGGGACAGCCGCTGCGGGCTTGGTTCACGTTCTGGCATCCGAATACCCACTCCATGCTGACCGAAGTTACGTTCTGCATCTCGTGCTATCTGCTGGTGCTCAGCCTCGAATACATTCCGATCCTGCTGCGCAACCGGCAACTGCGAAAGTTGCCCTCATTTCTGGTGTTCGAACATCAACTACATAAATTGGTTCCGGTACTCGCGGCGGTCGGAACTTTGCTCTCGTTCTTTCACCAGGGATCTTTGGGTGGACTCTACGGAGTGCTGCGGGGCCGTCCATTCGCCTTTCGTGCGGGATTCCTGATCTGGCCCTCGACGTTTTTCCTGTTCATCCTGTCGGCGATTGCTTCCGGACCAAGTTTTCTGATGCTGATTACAGCCGCGGTCGAAAAAATCAGCGGCCGGCAACTGGTGCCACCAGAGCTATTCCGCCGTCTCGGATTCATCTCCGGCGTTCTGCTGGCAATTTATGTCGCAGCTAAATCGATCGACACACTGGTATGGCTCAACATTACGTCGCGGGCGGAAGGCTTTGCACCCTGGCAGTTCTACTCGTACAAACCATTCGGCACTCCGATCCTGTTTGCCGAGATCGTGCTGCTGGGATTGATCCCCGCATTCCTGCTTACGTTTCGGAGGACAGCTAACCGCCGCGGATGGCTGCTGACGGCGGCCGCCTTGGCTTGTGCAGGCATCCTGTTGAACCGGTTCGTATTGACGGTGCAGACGTTGGCGTTGCCCACACTGCCCTTTGACGACTTCCTTGAGTACACGCCGAGTTGGCAGGAAGTCGCCAGCTTTGGAGGGGTGATCGCCTATGGTGTGATCCTCTACTCGCTGTCGTTTCGCTATCTGCCGCTTTTCCCAGCCTCAAAAGGAGAGAACACTCATGTTTCCGGGCATTGATGGATTTCGCTGGACGTTAGGCCACGTTCTTTTCCTGTCATTATTCTTTGCTGTGGTCCTGACAATCTTGACCACTGTGGCTTCTGCCGCATGTCGCACTGCGCGCGATTTTCGCACGCATCAAGCGACTGACCTCTGCTGGAAGTCGGATTTTGCAGAACTGCCCGTCTCGGACCGGCGCTGCCGTCACGAACTTGCGGGACGGGTCATCTCCCGAACCTGCGACAACGCATTTGATTGCAGGCATTGCGGCAAGTATTCGCAGTTTGCGGTTTTGCCCGCGACTGGAAATGTTCGCTCTCTCGGTCTCGAGTATTCAGACGATCGCTACTACCACCGCGGCCACACATGGGTGATGCCAGCCGAAGATGGCACCGTCACGATCGGTCTCGACGAACTGGCGGGGCATCTGGTTGGCAATCCTGACTCGATCTGCATGCCAGAAATTGGGGCTGAAATCGAGGTGAATCAATCGGCGTGGCGCATGCGCAAGAATGGAAAAGAGATCGACGTGCGCGCGCCTATCGAAGGGACAATCGTGGGCATTGGCGGTCCCGAGCAAGGGTGGTATCTGAAGATTCGTACACGCTTCGACCTGCAGGATCCGAGCGACGTTGCGACATCTGCTGCGAGGACCCGAAGTGCAAGGCTGGTTGTCTCGCGAACTAGAACGGCTGCAATTTCAGCTCGGAGCACGCAATACTCCTGCTGCCCTGGCGGACGGTGGAGTTCTGCTGCCGAATTTGATAGATGTCATCCCCGATGCGGACTGGGATTCCGCACTCGCTGATACTTTTCTGGCGGCTTAAATCCACCTCCGGTTCAATGCGTAATCTCGTAGCGCTTCAGTTTGTCATAAAGCGTCGAGCGATCAATTCCGAGGGCAGTCGATGCTTCTTTGACGTTGCCGTGCTTCCGCTCCAACGCGGCGACAATCGCACGCCGTTCCAACTCTCCCAGCGAGACATCAGGAACCTCCCAATCATGCCCCGGGCTTTCCGGGTGTGAGAGCCAGGAAAAATCCTGCTCGTCCAACTGGCCGTTGTGACAAGTCACAATCGCACGCTCAATCACGTTCTCGAGTTCGCGCACGTTACCCGGCCAATCGTGGGCGATAAGCACTTTCAGGGCGGCTCCTGAGATTCCACTTACATCCTTACCCAACTCGGAAGAGATGTGCTGAACGAAATGTTCCGCTAGCAGCGGGATATCCTCCCGGCGTTCGCGCAAAGGTGGCAAGCGAATCTCAATCACGTTCAGCCGGTAGTAGAGATCCTCGCGGAATCTTCCCTGCTGGACCTCCTCGGCAAGGTCCTTGTTCGTGGCTGCGATGATCCGAACATCGACTTCCACTTCCTGAGTACCACCGACGCGGTAAAAGCGGCGCTCCTGCAAAGCCCGCAACAGATCTGCCTGCAGCTTGGGAGAAATGTCTCCGATTTCATCGAGAAAGATCGTGCCTCCGCTCGCCAGTTCGAACTTTCCTTTTGCCTGCGCGGTCGCCCCGGTAAAAGCTCCTTTTTCATAGCCGAACAGCTCACTCTCGAGCAGGGTTTCGGTCAGGGCAGCGCAACTCACCGCGATAAACGGCTTCTCGGCGCGATTGCCGGAAAAGTGTACCGCTCGTGCTACCAGTTCCTTGCCCGTCCCGCTCTCTCCTCGAATCAGAACGGTGCTTCGCAGGCTGGCGATTTCCTGTGTCAGAGCGAGGATCTCACTCATGCGCGGATTCTTCGTGATGATGTCGTGATGACGATATTTGCGTGTCAACTTCTTGCGTAAAATCGCGTTCTCGCTCTGCAGCTTCTTCAGTTTGAGGATGCGCGAAACCAGCATCGAAATCTCCTGCGGATTGCAGGGCTTCACGATGTACTCCTGCGCACCCTCCTTCATCGCCTGGATCGCGGTGTCCACCGTCGCGTAGGCGGTAATGATGATGATGGAAGCATCGGGACGAATGCGATGAATCTCCATCATCGTCTCAATTCCGTCCATTCCGCCGGGCATTTTCAAATCGACGAAGCAGATAGCGTAGTCGGCCGCGCTCGCAAGTTCCAGAGCTTTTTGGCCGTTCTGCGCAGTGTCGACGCTGTAGCCGTCTTCTCGCAGCCAAGCTGCCATCGATTCGCACATCACCTCTTCATCGTCAACGACCAGGATGGGCCAGTTTTTCTTCATACTCCTCCCTCTCGCGAAAACCTCTGGACCAGTCGCAGCCCGCAACGGGCGCAATACCGCTCTGCTTTCGCGTCGACCAATTCAATATGCGTACCAAGGCTCATCGCGCATGTAGGCTCGGAACAGTGCACGAGACCGAACGTGTGACCGAGTTCATGCAGGACTTCTTTCACAGTCCGCTCCCGCAACAGGCTTTCCTGAGCGGGAAGCCCATAGAACTCCTGATGCAATCGGCAAAGCGAAACCACCGCAACCGGACCCTCGAATTGTGCCTGTCCAAACAGGAAACTAAGCATTGGAATCGCCAGGTCCACGTCCGTGACTCCGAGAATCCGCGATGCATCGCGCGGCGCCGACTGGGCCAGCATTTTCATGATTTCGACCGACTGGTACTGCTTCCGCTTCGCATCGTAAGCGCTGTCTGGAATGGCCAGAGAAGGC
Source organism: uncultured Acidobacteriota bacterium (assembly GCA_963700225.1). Classification (GTDB taxonomy): domain Bacteria; phylum Acidobacteriota; class Terriglobia; order Terriglobales; family Acidobacteriaceae; genus Sulfotelmatobacter. Next base: position 84,547 of record CAVOWU010000001.1, on the reverse strand, counting down.
AGGCGCCGGATTGGGAGCGGGAACCATTCCGCGGTTGCGTCCTCGATCCAATCCAAGGTTTGCGGAGGTAGGTTGCCTACGGGTACAAGACAGAGGTCGTTCACACACCTTGTACCTGAACCTCTCTCACTTCGGTCACATTACTTCGTGACTTCACCGGAAGAGTGACCGTAAATGTCGTGCCTTCATTTTTCTGACTCGTAACCTCGACCTCGCCCTCATGCGCCTTCACGATTCCGTAAAGCACGGCTAAGCCGAGACCAACTCCCTTTCCTTCCGCCTTCGTAGTGAAGAACGGATCGAAGATCTTCGACAAGTTCTCGGGAGCGATTCCTTCGCCCGTGTCCTGAACGCGAAGTTCCACGCTGCCTTCTTTTGGAATCAAGTAAGTGCTAATTGTAAGTTTCCCACCACCCTGCGGCTGCATCGCCTGAGCGCCGTTCAGCACAAGGTTGAGAACGACTTGCTGGATTTGCGACGAGTCGCATTCCACCAGTGGAAGGCTTTCCTGCAGGTCGAGGACGACCTCCGCGCTCATCAATTTGAGCTTGTGGTCAGCAAGACCAATCGTCGTGCGCACCAGCTTATTCAAGTCGGCTGGAGCACGCTGCGGCTTCGAGCGTCGCGAGAACGCAAGCAGGTCAGACACGATGCGTCCGACGCGAGCCGTTTCAGTCGAGATCAGGCTCAGATACTTGCGAAATTCAGCTTCGCGTCCCGGTGGGTAATTCCCCGTCGCCATCAAACGCTCCAGCAACATGGACAAATTCAGAACACCGGAGACCGGATTGTTGATCTCGTGAGCCACGCTCGCCGCGAGTTGCCCGAGCGTGGCCAGGCGATCCGACTGGATCAACTTTCTCTGCGCCGCTTTGAGTTGCTGTGTGCGCTCGTCTACTTTGCTCTCGAGCGTTTGCTGCATGTCATTCAACTCGGCAACCGCGAGCTTCAGCCGTTCGCGCATCCGGTTAAACGAATCCACCAGCTCATCCAGTTCCTGGCTGCCGCGCGCGTTGCCGATATCGATGGGACGGTCCAGTTCCATCGCACTGACTGCCTTCGTGCCCGCAATCAGCTCCTGGATCGGAGTCGCAACGAAATGCCGGGTAAACACGATCACGAATGCCGCGCCGATTCCAACTTCAAGGAGCGTCCACAAGACGGTCTGGAGAGTGATGGCTCGAGTCTGCCTTTGCACTGGATCCAGGCTGAGTGCGACATCGACCACCCCCAATACTTTTGTCGACGCGTTGTGAGCGTGGCAACTGGCATTGCTGCAAGAAGGCTCGTTGTAGATGGGCGCCACCATATTGATCGTCTTAACGCCGTTCGGCGAGGTGGCGTAACGAACCCGCGCATCTTCGGTGGGGCGGTTGCGGATGGCGTCTTTGCTGTGGCAGCTGGCACAAACTTCGCTGGAGGAGCTGGCCAGGCTTGGCTGCTCCCTTGCGTCGGTTGAAAATACCAGCCGGCCTTCGCGGTTGAACATGCGGATGCGGTCCACGCCTTGCTTATCGGCGATGACGCGCATGATTTCGTAGGCAGCCTTGCGGTCGTCGTCGAGCATGGCGTGCCAAGTCGCGCCGGTGATGCCTCGCGACAACTGGTCTGCGCCGAGAATCATGGTCGCGACCAACTGTTTTTGCTGGCTGCGAAAGTTGAGGTAGCCGCTGATTCCGCTGATCGCAACGATCAGAACGGTTAGAGACAGAATCAGTTTTGGGCCGAGCTTTCGAGGCATGGCGGCGCCCTTCAGCCTGTCGGCTGACGACGTACGGCGGACGACATCATCCGTCGACACAACTCTTTCTCAGCCTAGAGAAGCGGACTGGAATGCACCGTGATCGTCATAGCCCTGATCCGTGATTTGGATCACGTACTGGGCGAGATATTGTGAAAGTGAGGGATATGGCGTGGCTTCTCCCGACTAATCATCCCCATAATAAATTTGAATTGGACGTGCGCGCCTGCTGGAGTTTATCGTCTGTGAACTGAATTCGAAGCACCAGCTCGGAGGGGTTTCGGCGCGATCTTTAGGGGGATACGCGCCGGGACTCTAAGGGCTTTTCTTTTGGATCGTAACACTCGCCCCGGATCTCACTCACCTCGCCGCCACGGAAATCGCTCCATTTCGCACACCTTCACAATGTTGACGCGGTCGGTCGCACCGACTTTGCGTGAGATGTTATGCACATGATTCTTGACTGCCTGTTCCGACAAATTCAGCTGCGCGGCGACGATATGGCTTCCGATGGAGTCAGGAACAGCCAATCTAGATAGATAACTTTCTAGAACACGCAGGTTGACATAAAGTTGCCGGAGAGACGGAAATTCTCCCTACTTGTTCTTTTCGAATGAATCTCTTAGCACCGATCATGCGACGCGACACCGATTTTCAAAGCGTTGCGTCAAGCAGCGAAGGATTGAGCGGAGACGAACTCGTCCGAAGCTTTTTCGACACTGCAGGAGAACTACTTTTTCATCTCCGTTAACTGCGACGGTATCGCTTTGACTGGCAAGAATGTCACTTGGGCGAGCTCAACGTTTTTCCAACTTCGGCATCTCGTTTCAGACTATTTTTCATGAGCCGGCATTTCCTTTTTGAGAAAAGGGGAAAAGGAATCGTCGACGACCAACGCCTCGCAAACGCGAGGCGTTTTTTCTTTGGCCGAAAATGAACGACGGCACAGCCTCTCGACGCCCTGAGGGTCGAGGCCGCGCCGCCTTTCCGTTGAATTTGGCTCAAACTAAGCGGCGCCCAGCGGCTCCGCGGAATTCAAGCGCCCGTAAACTCAGAGAGAACCGAGAAACGCCAACAAGTTGGCAGAGTCCGTGGAACTCAAAGCTTCATAGTTCGAAACCACCGTCGCGGCTTCTCCGCCATGATGCCGGATTGCTTTGTCGATCGTTGTCTGACTGTTGTCGTGCATCAGCCCACCCGACTTGGCCAGAATGTTCGACAACCCCCACAACGGCGCCGTCCGCCACATGGTAAGTGTTGCTTGTCCGGTTCCATGCGGTTGGAATGGAATGCCCCCCGAATCTCCTGATCCCATGTCGTGAAGCAGGAAATCGGAATATGGAGAGAACGTAACGTTGCTCAGCGATGGAATGACGGCAGAAGTCTTGCCGTTCGTCGTCCGCAGAGTCACGTTTTGCTGCGTGGTGAAACTCTCAATGTGGCAGATATTGCAACCCGTACTGGCAAACACCGCTTCTCCCGCGGTGGTCTGCGAGGTTGGCGCTTTCGGAGGAAGAGGAGCCAGCAGAGCTTCGAACTGGGTCATCTTGATCATGTTGACCTGTGCGACATCCTGGGGACTGTTCTTGTCCGGCTGACAATTGTTCGGAAACGACAGGCCCTGCGGCAGATGCTCGCTCGGGTTGAACTCGGTCGAAACCCCGAAGAGGCTGTTGTTGGTCGTGATGCCCAACTCGTTAAATTCGGCGTTGGCGTTGAACTGGAAAAGTGAAACCGCATCCAGCTTCTGACCAAACTTTCCAGGACGGATCACTCCGTTTTCGTCCGACACCATGTTGGCAATGCCGGTAATGCCGTACTTCTTGCTGATTCCGACATTGGCGGTGATGGACGCATCCGGAATGTTGTCGATTAATCCGAAACCAAACAGCTGAGGCGATCGAACGTTGCTGACCACGGTGGCATCAGCGGGTACGACCTCGTGAGGTAAGTTCTGCGCCGCGCCTCCACCGGACGCCGCCAGACCTGACTTTGTAGCGGTGTAGGTGAACGTGGTCGTAGAAGGGATGCTCACAATCGCAAACTGGCCGTTATAACCGCTGACAGGCACGTTGAGGACCTGAACCTCCTGTCCCTTCTGAAAACCGTGAGCGGCGGTCGTGGTGATGGTCACGGTCGTTCCTGACTCAGTCGCCCCATTGGATGCGATCGTCATTTGATTACAGCCCGGCAGCGTCTGGAACGTGGCGTTCGAGATGCCGTGAACAATCGGACCACCTTCATTTTCAGGAAACGTTCCGTTGCCATCGAGATAGTTGAACGTGTTATCCGAATTCCATTTTCCGTAACGTGTACCCGTCACATTGCTGGTATCCCCGGCTGTCCCGGTCAGTACATCTGTACCCGCTCCGTGGCAAGTGAAGCACCCCGTTTTCGTCGATACCGGTCCCAACCCTCGAATTGGGTCCCACTTAATAACGAAAGTCCCATAACCCCCATTGAAAAGATTCGTGATTGTGGTGGAAAGGCCAGCGAGAGGACCGCCAAACTGTCCGACTGTCGGCGGAGGAGGAGGCGGTGGCGGACAGGTCGGGCAGACCGCCTCAACTTTCTTTACAAGATGCGAAGGTACCGCCAGCATGCAGACCATGGCCAGAAGACAAAGCGCCAGTGGCGCGAAGTAGCATTTCATAGTGGCTCCTAATTTTTTTAACTTCATCTGAAGTGGTTTGATTCACCTTCGCGAGGGGGGGGATGAAGCGCGAAGGAACGTCCCTTTGGTGGCCCTGGGGTCGTACAGCATTGCTCAGTAGATGAGCAACTTACTTATCTAGCCCGAACTAGATCGCAGCTTGGCTCTCCTGCGGTCGGATGTCAAGATGAAAGTTCGTGCACATTGTGGAAAAACTATATTCACATGCGTTTCGGCGAAGTCATCTCACGCAAAGATGAGTTCTAACCACGACCACGCCTGCCCGAAAAACGGACCGGCCGCAACCTCTGCGCTCCTTTTAGCTCACTTCGCCCTTTCTGCGTACCCGAAGACAGCTTTGAGCTCCAGAAATTCTTCAATCCCGGCTTCTCCCCATTCGCGTCCGTTGCCTGACTGTTTGTAACCACCAAAGCAGGCGGCGAAGTCCACCCGCGCGCCGTTAATATGCACGTTGCCGGCGCGAATGCGCTTGGCCACATTGCGGGCGTGCTCAATGTTGCTTGAGGCTACAAAACCTGCGAGTCCATAAGGAGAATCGTTGGCGATCCGGACAGCGTCTTCCTCATCGTGATAAGGAATGATGCACAGAACAGGACCGAAAACCTCCTCGCGCGCGATGGTCATTTCATTGCGAACGTCGGAGAAAATAGTCGGCATAACGAAGTTGCCTTTGTTGATTCCCGCCGGACGGCCAACACCCCCAGTCACGAGGACCGCGCCTTCTTCGATGCCCCGACGGATGAGGCCTTGAACCTTTTCGAATTGAGACTTGCTCACGAGAGGACCGATGGTCGTTTCTTCTTCGCGCGGGTCGCCGACCTTTGCCGCTTCCGCCTCTCGCTTCGCAGCGGTAGCAACCTCGACCATCCTTTGCCGCGGGACCAGCATGCGGGTGGGCGCATTGCAGGACTGGCCAGCATTACGAAAGCAAGCCTGCACACCTTCTTTCACGGCTTTGGCAAAATCGGCGTCATCCAGAATAATGTTCGCCGACTTGCCACCGAGTTCCTGGGTGACGCGCTTTACTGTCGGCGCCGATGCGGTTGCCACGGCGATACCGGCGCGGGTGGACCCCGTGAACGAAACCATAGCGACGTCGGGATGCAGGGCGAGAGCAGCTCCGACGGTCGGACCATCTCCGTTCACCAGGTTGAACACGCCAGCGGGCACCTCGGCCTCATGAAGGATACGTGCAAAAAGATGCGCGGAGAGCGGCGCCAGCTCACTCGGTTTCAGGACCATCGTGCAGCCGGCGGCTAGCGCTGGCGCGACCTTGCAGGCGATCTGGTTCATCGGCCAGTTCCATGGGGTAATGAGCCCGCAAACCCCAATCGGCTCCTTTCGCATCAACGTCGTTCCCTTCAGCTCTTCGAACTCGAACTTTTCGAGGACCTTGGCAGCCTCTGACAAGTGTCCCAGACCCGCAGGGACTTGCGCCTTTCGCGCGAGCGAGATCGGGCAACCCATTTCCAGGCAAATCGTCTCGGCCATTTCGTTGCTGTGAGCCTGGTAGGCTTCGATAATCCCCCGCAAAAGGGTTAGCCGCTCCTTGGGGGTGGTCTCGGAGAATGCTTCAAATGCGCTTTTGGCCGCCGCGACGGCTTTGGCTGCGTCGACCTCACTGCCCAAAGATATGGTTGCGATCGGCTCTTCCGTCGCCGGATTGATAACCTGAAAATCATGCGCCTTAGCCGGTCCGACCCATTCGCCGCCGATATAGAAAGTTCGGTGATCTGTCATTTGGTTTCCTCTACTCACGAAAACGATCTTAATACGAGCGCAACACCAGCAGCCGAAGCAGTCACAGGCGCGCCGATTAGAACTCGCCGTCAACAAGTGTGCAATTATCTGCAACTCCGTCGCACGATCGCCCCGAAACGGGCTATGGGCTTGGAAAAAAGGGTTGTGAGCCTTTGCAGACTCGTTGTATGATTACGCGCGTTTTGCCCACCGGGTAGACTGCCACGTTAGCAATCTTTTCCGACTCTGGCCTGTCCGAACAAAAAATCCAACATCGAGGGGAACCGAATGAAGTTGCGCTTAATCACCCAAGGTTTTATGGTCTGCGCGTTGATCTCCCTGTCGGCGGTAATGTCCGCCGGCCAGGAACATCGCGCAGTCTTTGCTCCGCACGCCGTGGGAGTCAACCCGCCGCCGATCACCAAGGGCGCGGTCGTCCAGCGAGAAGTGCCTGCGTCGACCGCAACGTGGACCAAAGCGAAGAACACTCCACCTGCTTCCGTCGGATCGATGCTCTTGCTGACCGATGGCCGCGTGCTGGTGCATTCGGAGCCGAACTGCTCTGGTTGCACGGGCAATTATGCCAATTGGTACACGCTGACTCCTGACAACACTGGCAGCTACGTCAACGGAACCTGGCTGCAGGTGGCGTCGTTGCCTAGCGGCTACGCCCCGCTGTTCTTCGGCTCGGCCGTTCTCGCGGATGGCAAAGTCGTCGTCCAGGGCGGCGAATACAATTGCACCAGCGGCTGCTCAGGCATCTGGCAGTCAAAGGGAGCGCTTTACGATCCCGCAGCCAACACCTGGACCTCGACCACGGCGCCGGCGAAGAGCAACATTGGCGACGCCGAGTCTGTAGTTCTACCCGACGGAACCTGGATGCTGGCTGAGTGCTGCGCGATCGCCTTCGGCAACAGCACCTTCCCCGTCTATTACTACTTCAACGAAAGCACGCTGAGCTTCACCAGCGAGGCCAGTGCAACCGATGGCAAGAATGACGACTTCGATGAAGAAGGCTGGAATCTGCTTCCCAACGGCACGATCCTGACGGTCGATGCCTACACCAGCAACACCGTTCTCACGGGAACGAACTCCGAAACCTACGAATCCACAAGCAACAAATGGTCCACTGCCGGAAGCACCATCGAGCAACTCTGGGATTCGAATTGCGAGGCAGGCGGTGGTAGCTTCGAAGTTGGACCTGCAGTTTTACGTCCGGACGGCACTGTTTTTGCCACCGGCGCCAGCGACTGCGAAGCGGGTCACACATCGGTTTATGATTCGACGAGCGGAACCTGGACCAAGGGTCCGGACTTCCCGAATAGCGATGCGGCAAACGATGCGCCCGCATCGCTGGAAATCAACGGAAACGTCATCGTTGAAGGCAGCCCCTTCAGCGGTACTTTCAGCAGCCCGTCCAACTTCTACGAGTGGAACGGCACAACTCTGACCTCGTTCCCGAATCCGCCGAATGCTGTGAATACGGCGTCGTACCAGGGACACCTGCTCATTCTTCCCAACGGTCAGATCATGTACACGGACTTCTCGACGGACGTCGAGTTCCTTACGTCGGCCGGAACCTTCAACGCCGCATGGCAGCCAACGATCACGTCCGTACCCAGCACGCTCGACGCCGGGACCACGTACACGATCTCTGGAACCCAGTTCAACGGTTTGTCGCAGGGCGCTGCATACGGCGACGATTTCCAGGACGCAACCAACTACCCGTTGGTGCAGATTGTGAACTCTGGCACCGGGCACGTGTTCTACGCCAAGACGCACAATCACAGCACGATGGGCATTGCGACAGGGAGCACAATCGTTTCGACGAACTTCGATGTGCCCTCGAGCATTGAAACCGGAACAAGCACGATCTTCGTGATTGCTAACGGAATCCCTTCGGCCGGAGTCGCGGTCACGATTGCGGGAGCGACCTCGGGCTTCTCACTTTCCGCCAATCCAACTTCGGTACCGGTGGTACAAGGCAAGTCCGGAACATCGGTGATTACAAGCACGACGACCGGTGGCTTTGACACTGCTGTGGTCTTGAGTGCGAGCGGCCAGCCGAGCGGCGTGACCGTTTCCTTCAAGCCAACCTCCATCACGGGAACCGGCAATTCCACCATGACGATGGCAGTGGCATCGACCGTAGCTGTCGGTACCTACAACATCACGGTGACCGGAACTGCAGGCAGCACCAAGGAAACCACGATTGTCTCTCTGGTCGTCTCGGCCGCAAGCGGTGGCAGCTTCACTCTGAAGGCAGCTCCGACCAAGGTCAGCGTTGCTCCAGGTGGCCACGGCACCAGCAAGATCACCGCAGCTCCCTCGGGTGGCTTCAAGTCAGCGATCGCATTGTCGGCATCGGGAATGCCGACCGGCGTTACCGTAACCTTCAAGCCTACCTCCATCGCCAACGGGTCGGGAAGTTCGACCGCAACCATCACAGTGTCCAAGACCGCGAAAGCCGGAACGTCGACGATCACGGTCACGGGCACCGGCGGAGGCGTAACCAAAACAGTCAAAATCACTTTGACCATTACATAACCAAACTGAAGTGTTGTGCTGCTGCCCGGCGCAACGATTAAAGCCCGGACCGTTAAGGTCCGGGCTTTCGTTTTCAGTGTGGGTGTCGGTAACAGGCGAACAAAGTGTCAGAAGCTGATCTTCAGGATCTGGCCGTTGTTGCCGACGAACCATCCTGCCTTCGGATTGGCGAACGCAACCGACCAATAGCCGTTCGCACCATCCAGCCGGTACCAGGTGTGACCTTCATCGGGAGTCCAAGCCGCAGCTCCGGAGGTAAAGTCCGGTGCGGTCTCGGCGGTGATGACGACGGTACGGTCAAACGCGTGGTCGCTCGTCTCGGCGGCGTCGAGTGTCATGCCGCGCGCGTAAGCGAGTGCAAAAATCGTTCCGCCGATGGGAGGCTTGTTGGTCAGCGTCCACGTGCGGCCGCCGTCGTCGGACGTCGCAGCCTGAATGCGGTAATTTACGGACAAGTCGCCGCCGCCTACGATGCCGTGCGACGCATCGCGAAAGGCAACCGACAACCCGCCCGCGCTGGGCGAACTGATCAGCGGAGTGTCATAAGCGTTCCAGGTATTGCCCGCGTCAGTGGTAGCGAGGATTCTCGAGATCGTTGAACCACCAGTCGTAATCCAGGCATTTTTGTCTCCCTGCGTCGTGATGCAGGTTCCGCTCGAAGAAAATGACGCTTCCCCCGGCAATGCCGGAGGCATGCTCGCGGCAATCGAATGCCATTTCTGCCCGCTGAATGTGCGAATGTCAGGAAAGACTCCGTTGACCGAATCGCTGTGGGTGATGCCTCGATTGGGAGCCCAAAACGCGAAGCAGTCATAGAAAGCATTCACCGTTTGATTCACGAACTGGAGATTCCAGGTCGCACCGCCATCGGCGGTTTTGTAGATGCGGAAATCCGTAGTGTTCGTCCCAATGGACATCAGATATGCGACATTGTCGCTCACGCCCTGGACATCGCGAAATTGCAGGCTTTCGGCTCCTGGCACGACGCCGGCTTTCCAGGTTTTCCCGCCGTTTGTAGTGACCACATACGTACCACCAGTTCCGGCTGCCCATGCAACCTGCGAGTTTACCGGGCTGACAGCAATCAGAAGCTGTGTAGTGCCGCTATTCTGCGGAGTGAGTTTGGGCTGGGGCAGGTTCGAAGATCCTTGCGCAAAAGTGAAAGTTGCGGAGGCAATCAGGAAAACAATCAGCGAGCGTTTCAACATAGAAGTCTCCCCGGACGGGATTCGTGGCGCCGGGGGCAGTATAGGAACGGCGAAGACAGGGTGTCAAACCAGCCACAAGAGCCGGGCGCGGCAAAATGGGGCTTCGGTAATGACCCAATTTTGCTCGCGGGGATTGCGCCCGCACAGAAACTTGATACGATCATTCCGCAGAAAACGGACTGGAGGGTTTCATGCTGACTCGCCGCAACTTCATAATCGCCAGCGGAATCACCGCGCTCGCCTCAAGCCGAGTGTTCGGCGCTAACGACACGCTTCGCATCGGAGTCATCGGAGCGGGTCACCGGATGAAAGGCCTGCTCGACGCTGCGGACAAAGTGGCCCCGTACCAGATTGTCGCGGTTAGCGACGTGTACGGCCCGAACCGCGATGCCGTCGTGAAACGGTCTAGTGGACTTGCGACGGCTCACCTGGATTATCGAGAGGTCCTCGCGAAGGACATCGACGCCGTGATTATCGCGTCGCCGGATCACTGGCACGTTCGAATGGCAGTCGATGCCCTCGCCGCAGGCAAAGACGTTTATCTGGAAAAGCCTGTCACCCACACAATCGAAGAAGGCGCTACGCTGACTCGCGCGGTTCGTTCGGGCAAGCAGATTTTGCAGTGCGGCATGCAGCAGCGCAGTTGGACTCATTTCCGCGATGCCGTCGATATGATTCAGGCGGGCAGCCTCGGCCGCGTCGTGCAGGTGCGAACCTATTGGTGGCAGAACTATCACCGGAATTGGGCAGCGAAACCCATCGACCAGCAGGCGCTCGATTGGAAGCAGTGGCTCGGTTCGGCTCCCGATCAGCCTTTCAGCGACGAGAAATTCAGCCACTGGCGCTGGTTCTGGAATTTTGGCGGCGGCGCCATGACCGACCTGTTCACACATTGGATCGACGTTGTGCATTGGGCCATGAAAGCCGATCAACCGAAGCAGGCACACATGCTCGGGGACAAATACATTTTCGAGGAGTGGGATTGTCCAGACACCATTCAGGCAGCCTTCCGCTATCCGGGATTCGACGTGGTTTACGAAGGGATGATGAATTCCTCCATCGACGATGGCGGACTGGAGTTCCGCGGGACGGAAGCGACGCTCAAGATTGACCGCAGCGGCTTTACCGTATATCGGGAACACATCGATGAAGGTGAGGGGCAGAATCCTGTTCTCACGGCGCGCAGCTTTCGCGATGGCACCATTTCCCACATGGAGAACTTCTTCGAGTGCATCAAGACGAGGAAGGAACCAAACGCGCCTGTAGAAACCGGAGTCGCGGCCGCGCGTGCCGGACATATCGGCAACCTTGCCCACCTACACGGTGGTCAGATCGTGTGGCCAGCGAAATCCTGACGTTTTGGAGGCCCTACTCGTGGCGTAACGCCTCGATCGGATCCAGGCGGGAGGCACGGAACGCGGGAATCATTCCGCTGATCAGGCCCACGGCACCGAGGATGAGCGTGGATGCGATCAGGGTTCCGGGTGCGATGATGAGCCGGATATCGCCCGCTTCCCCGTTCTTGGCAAATGCGCTGTATAAGGTAAGTCTTCCGATAGAAAGTGCAACCGCATAAGCCAGCACCACTCCGAGCACGCCGCCGATGAAGGTGATGGTCAGGGCTTCCGCCAGAAACTGCAACAGAATGTAGCGGCGTGGGGCGCCCAGAGCCTTCTGCACGCCGATCTCACGCGTTCGCTGCGTGACCGAAACGAGCATGATGTTCATCAGTCCGACGCCACCGATGCCCAGGGTCAGCGTGCCGATAAACCCCATCAAAATCTTCAGTCCAAGCGTAATGATTTCGAACTGATGCACCTGAGTCATGAGATTGAACACTTCCACGGCCTGGTGGTCGGATTGGTTGAACTTGTGCTGCGTCGCCATGATCGAGCGCACAGATTGTTCCAGACTTTCGTACTCCGGCGTCTGATAGGTAAACCAAATCGTGTCCAAGTAGTGAGTATTCTTCAGATCGCTGACCGTACTGAACGGGATGTAAACGACGCGGTTGATATCGTCGTTTCCCTCCTGCATCTTGGCTTTCAGCACGCCAACAACCTCGAAGCTGAGGCCGTCGAGCCGGATATGTTCGCCCACCGCGTTGCGTCCCGAAAACAGCTTTTCCTTTGCTTCCGAACCGATCACCGCGACACGGGCCCTCTGGATTTCATCCTCAGCATTGTAAAAACGGCCCTGCCCGAGTTTGAGCGCGCGGATATCGATCACGTTGGGATAGTTGCCGGTAACCGCCCAGGTGAAAACTCTGGTGTCGTACTGGACGCTGGCCTGCTTGCTGACTTCAGGAGTAATGCGGGTGATTTGGGGAAGGTTGGTCGTCAGCGTGTCGACATCGTCCTGCGTAAAGCGAACCAGCACTCCCGCTTTCTGCCCACCGGCTTGCATGGAAGTGCGCCCCGGAACCACGATGACAAGCTTCGTTCCAAAATTGGCAAAGATGTTGGCGCAAGCTTGGCCAAAACCATCGCCGTAGGCGAGCAGCATGACTACCGTAGCGATTCCCCAGGCCATGCCCAGCATGGTCAGCGCGGTACGGCGGCGATTGTGTCGCATCGCGCCGTATGCCTCCTGGAGCAGATCGTGAAACATCGCGTTACTCCTGCCGGAGGGCTTCCACCGGTTGCAGCATCGCGGCTTTGCGCGCGGGATAAAGACCGGCGACGACTCCAGCCAGCGTCAAGGTGCCAATCGCCAGAAAAGCTGACATGGGCACGAGTTTCGGCGGATCAAATCCGCCCGGCCCCTGCACTCCGCCCAGCATCGCCATCAAGGCTGCCGCCATTCCCATCCCGATCAGCCCGCTGCCCAATGTGAGCAGCAGTCCTTCCAGGAAAAAATGAAACAGAATGCTCCGGTTCGTGGCGCCCAATGCCTTTCGCAATCCAATCTCACGAGTGCGTTCCGTGACCGCGACCAGCATGATATTGATGACACCGATAGCGCCCAGAGCAAGCGTGACCATACCCACGGCTCCGAGAAACATATTCATCACGTCGAAAATAGTCCCCACCATCTTTGACTCCTGGATCGAATCCCAGCCATCAAAGGCGTTCTCATCATTGGCGTCGAATCCATGGTTACGGGCAATGATTTTGTGGACGTCATCCTGCGCCAGCCTGTGTTCAGCGGTCGTGCGCGGCTGATATTCGACGAAGGAAATGGAGTTCTGGTGGTTTTCTCCTTTGATCGGGAAATTCGTGGCCATCACGGGAAAAGGAATATAGCCACGCATATTCAGCCAAGTATTCTCGCCACGCCCGAGGTGTGGGATGCTGCCGATAACTTCGAACCGCATGCCGTTCAGCAGGATGAACGCTCCTACGGCGGGGCGTCCAGGGAACAGGTTCTTCTGAAGTTCGTTCCCCAGAACGATTACATTGCGACTCTGAGCGACGTCCATCTCATTGAGCCAGCGACCCTCCTTGAGGGGCAAATAACTAATCTGATTGAGCTGGGGCTCAACGCCGAGAATTTCCACGCTCGCGCTCGCGAACTCGCTCACCTCATGCAGGTCCGTGCGCGAAAGCATCGGGGAGGCATTGCCAACGTGTGGGGCCTGCGTTCGGATATCTACATAATCTTCGTAGGTAAGCAAATACGGACGAGCGGAATTCATGCTGCCCTGTACGGCGGGCGCGCGACCGGGAAAAATGAACATGATATTCCTGCCGAATTCGGCCAGTTCCCGCTTGTTTCCAGAACGGAAACCTTCCCCCACTCCGACCAGTAGAAGCAAGGATCCCACGCCCCACGCGATCCCGAACATCGTCAGGAACGAGCGCAGCTTGTGAGCCCACAGGTTGCGAAGGATTTGCGCGAAGATGTCGAAAGCCGTGCGCATAATCGAATCTACATTGTATCTCTCTTTACCGCAGAACCCGACTTAAGACTCGCGAAGAGGCGCTCTCGACTAGATTCGCCACACATGTCCGTACCTGTAACTTCTTGACGCTTCCGCGTGTGCATGTTAGTTTTCAGCCCACCTGTGGGCATGCCGGAGACATCGCTCTGAGCCGACCAAAAAGGATCCAAAATCCCGCCTGTCCGAGCTCCGCGAACCATAGCCGGCGTGATTTTCTGATCCGCTGCTGGCAGGGCGCTTCCATGGCGCTGATCCCTGCTTTTGGCGGTCTGGCCTTCCGTGCCAATTGCTTCGCTTCTGAAGTCGACGAATCCACTGGGATCGGGTTTCATCTCCATCCCCACTATCGTGCGCCTATGCCGCTTGATGCCATTCTCGCCAAAGCACGAGCGGGGCTGGACGACTTCATTACTGAGAAATATGTCGACCAGATTTCGGCAATCCTGGCGCAGTGGAATGCGGCACTCCTCGAGTCGCCACAAAACGTTGGCGCTTTGGAGAAAGTTCTCCTCCCAGCTTTTTCCGCAAGTTCGTTCAAACCCCTGGAATCTCGTGTCGTCAGGGCAAGCCCGCCGGTCGAAGTCCGCCGCAACACGTTTGCCCAGAAACTCTCCCTTGGGCGCGACGCGTTTGTCGAAGAACTGCGTTCCGCCCTGAATCGCTTCGCAAAAATCCTGACTGCTGAATTTCAGGTGACCGGAGTAGACGCCGCGGCGATGCAGCCGACCGGACTCGGCCAGTTGAGCACGCGCGTACGGTACGAAATCGTCGGCACTGGGCGCGATTGCTATCGCGAACAAGCCATTGGCTACTGGGAACTGCTTTGGGAGAGCGTGACGTCCGGAGAATTCCGCCTGCTCCGCTGGCAGACGACGGAGGAATGCCAAAGCCGATCGACAGCTCAGAGTTACCTTGACATCACTGAAGCGGTGATCGGTGGGAACTCGTGTTACGCGGCTCAACTATTGCATGGAACCGACTACTGGCGCACTGTGCTCGATGGCGCGAGCGGAATTGAGATCTACGGACATAACGGCGTTTCCGTCGGCGACATCGACGGCGATGGCCTCGACGATCTCTATATATGCCAGCCCGCAGGCCTTCCGAACCGTCTTTTGCGCAACCGCGGAGACGGAACGTTCGAAGACATCACAGAATCCTCGGGTGTGGGGGTTCTGGAAAACACGTCGTGCGCACTCATCGTCGACGTCGACAATGATGGACGGCAGGACTTGATCGTCGTGCGCGCTCACGGCCCGGTCTTATTCCTAAATGACGGCGGCGGCAAATTTCATCAAAAGCACGACGCGTTTCGCTTTGCCAATCCTCCTCAGGGAACTTTCACAGGTGCTGCGGTTGCCGACTACGATTGCGACGGCTGGCTCGACGTTTATTTCTGCCTCTACACGTATTATCAGGGCACCGATCAGTACAAGTACCCTTCTCCGTACCATGCTGCCGAAAACGGCCCTCCCAATTTCATGATGCACAACAATCGGGACGGTACCTTCCGCGACGTCACGGCCGAAACCAAGCTCAGCGTGAACAACACGCGCTACAGCTTTTGCTGTGCCTGGAGCGATTTCAACCGAGATGGCTGGCCCGACCTCTACGTGGTGAACGATTTCGGACGCAAGAATCTTTACCGCAACAACGGCGATGGCACTTTCACCGACATCGCTGCCTAGGCGGGAGTAGAAGACGTCGGCGCGGGAATGGGAGTCTGCTGGTTCGACTGCAACAATGACGGCGCCGAGGACCTCTATGTGGCCAATATGTGGACGGCTGCCGGGGAACGCATCAGCATGCTGGACATGTTCAAGAAAAGTTCCCCTGCAGATGTGCGGATGCTCTATCACAAGCATGCGATGGGCAACTCCCTATTTCTCAACGGAAGCCACCCGAATCAAAACGGTAGCGCTAATACCGGTGACGGCCAGCGCGCCCGTGGTTTTGAGGATCGCACGGCCCCCGCGGGCGTCGGAATCGGCCGCTGGGCATGGTCGAGCGACAATTGGGACTTCGACCACGACGGTTTCGCCGATCTCTATGTTACCAACGGCATGGTCAGCGGTCCCAAACGCGAAGATCTAAACAGTTTCTTCTGGCGCCAAACGATCGCTTTTTCGCCGGACGAAGCCCGTCCGTCCCACGATTACGAACAGGGGTGGAATGCGATCAACGAATTGATCCGCTCCGATGGCACTTGGAGCGGCTATGAACGGAATGTCTTTTACGGCAACAATCGCGACGGCACATTTTCCGACATTTCCGGAGTCGTCGATTTGGACTTTCTGGAAGATGGCCGTTCCTTCGCACTGGGTGATTTCGACCTCGACGGCCGTCAGGAAGCTTTTCTCAAGAGCCGCAACGCTCCGCAGTTGCGCATCCTGAAGAACGTGATACCGGAGTTGCCTCCGTCGATCGCGTTTCGCTTGCGCGGTACAAAAAGCAATCGCGATGCCATCGGAGCCGTTGTAACGATTAAGACCGAACAAGGCCTGCAGACGCGCTCGCTCCAGGCGGGGTCGGGATACCTTTCTCAGCACAGCAAAGACGTCTTCTTTGGTCTCGGTTCAGCCAGAGGCCCGCTGGCCGCGTCCATTCGTTGGCCAAGCGGTCTCGTCCAGCAGTTACCCGATCTGCCGATCAATCACCGAATCTGGGTCGAAGAAGGCGTTGTCCCGTCTCGGATTGAGCCCTTCCGGGCCCCGGCCGATCCATCCAGTTTCGGGCAGTTGAAAGCCCAACCGACGGAAACCCTCCCCGCAATCGCCGAAACCTGGCTTCTCGCGCCGGTTACCGCGCCCGATTTTACCCTGCCAGATTCCCGCACTGGAAGGCTGCAGTCTCTTTCCGCCCTGCGCGGCAAAACGGTCCTGCTCCAATTCGGCGCCAGCGCCGACGACCGCACCCATAAGGATTGGGCTACCTTCGAACGCCACTATGAAGACTGGACCTCGAAGGGCTTCCACGTTGTCTCCGTCGTATTCGACGAATCAGCCGTCGGAAAGCCAAGCGTCTTGGCGAGCAAGCGCCTTTTTTCATTTCCGATCTTGTCTGGCTCGGATGATGTGGCTGGCATCTACAACATTCTCGTTCACTACATGTTCGATCGCCGCCGCGACATTGACCTTCCAACCTCGTTTCTCATCGACGCCAGAGGTGAAATCGTCAAGGTCTATCAAGGACCCCTTAATCCCACACACGTGGAACGGGATGTCCGGGAGATCCCCAAGACGTCCGCAGACCGCCTCGCTCGCGCACTTCCGTTCCCCGGTATCGCCGAGGTCACGGACTTCGGCCGCAATTACCTCTCCTACGGATCTGTTTTTTTCAAACGCGGCTATCTCGATCAGGCGGGAGCTTCGTTTCAGATCGCCTTTCGCGATGACCCCGGAAGCGCCGAGGCTCTCTACGGTATTGGCAGCGTCTACCTCAACCAGCACAAATCCGCGGAAGCCCGAGACTGTTTCGTGCGGGCGCTCAAACTTCGCGCCAGCTATCCCGACACTCTGGCCCATGCATGGAACAACCTGGGATTGCTGGCGGGAAGCGAAGGCCGAACGATTGAGGCCATCGGCGATTTTCAGGAAGCTCTTCGTCTAAGCCCCGATCATCGGGTCGCCCTCAACAATCTCGCCAGGGCCTATCGAGTGCAGAAGCAATGGGACGATGCGCAGCAAACGTATGAAAGAGTTCTTCAACTCGACCCCACTGATCCCGACGCAAACTACGGTCTGGGCATGATCTTTGCGCAGAAGGATGACACCGATCGTGCGTTCAACTTTCTGCAGCGAGCTCTGAAATCCCGTCCCTGTTTATCCCGAAGCCCTGAACAACCTCGGAATTCTCTATCTCCGCACTGAGCGCCTTAATGAGGCCATCGCCAGCTTTCAGGAGTCCATCCGGGTAGCGCCAAGTTTTGATCAGTCGTATTTGAATCTGGCTCGCGTATACGCTGACGAGGATGCTCCTGACAAGGCGCGCGCTGTGCTGAAGGACCTGCTTAAGCAGCATCCAGAGCATCCAATCGCGCTCCGCATGATGGAGCAACTCAAGTAGCGTTTCACACTATTAACGTCGCCTGCCTAGTCGGCGGAAGGTATCCAGACGCTCGGCTATTTCTGGTTTTCCCGGATTTTTCTGAAAGACTTGAGCGGATCCCTGTTGGATCGGTTGAATTGCTCGAACAGACGCCATGCCTCGAGTTCGGTTGGTGGAGGCTGAATTCGTTCCCTTTTCTGATAGCACTCTACGTGCATCTCGACACTCGCAGTCTTTGGTCCGGAAATCGGAAGGCCGCAAGAGACACAAACTGGGTGTGGCTTTTCGCCATCGCTCCGCATCCCCTGAGCGAGATTCTCTTGGACGATCACGTCGCCGAAAGCGGTCACAACTGACAACAGAAGTCCAGCAGTTCCCTCGTCTCTCTTGTCATGATCCAGATCAAGAAGCATATTGGTGCCCCCAATCATCTTGCCGTTAGAGTCGCGTACGGGCTGCGGATAAGGCGTAAACCGTCGCCGCGTTCCGTCGGGCCGCTCAGCGATCGCCTCTTCGCCCCAAACAGGGCGCCCTTCCTTCAGCGCAATCGCCATCGGACATTGGTCATGTGGTAGGTACGCTCCGTCGGTTCGGAACAATTTCCACGTGACGCACCACCGGTCGACTCCCAGTTGCGGAACCCGACCGGCAAACTCGACCGCAGCGGGATTGAAATAGGTGAGACAACCTTCGGTGTCCGTGCAGTAAATCGCGATCTGCAGGAGGTCGAGTACCGCGCGGCAGTTGTCAGATTGCCGATAGGAGTCTGCCATTTTTTCTGCTCGACTTCACAGCGACTCGGAGAGTGGATTGTTGCTCGAAGTTCACAATTTTATCGCGCTCGTCAAGTGCAGAAAGTGCCGCTTGTTTTCGAGGCAAAGGTCCTCCTGTCCCTCGGATCTTCACAATCCAGCACTACGGTATCCACCCTAGTGCAATCGCCGGCACCGAAGCACTAACATTTTGAAACTGTCAGCATGGTAACGGGAAGTTGCCCTAAAGGGGGGATCAGCTTTCTCCAGCTCCGTGCTTCTGAGGGCAGAGTCATGACCTCACGAACCATGCTCATCGATGGAGCGCCCCATCGGTGAGCTTTTTTCTCGTTGCCCTCTTTTCGCAACATGGCATAAATCAATTTATCGCTCTGTCCCACTACCAACCTGACGTATATAGTTCAGATAGATGGTAGGAATTGCTTCCATGAAACTGATCCAATTGGCGAAAGCATCTGCGCTGATGGCGTTGACCGCGGCGATGGCCATGCCGCAATTGTGCTTCTCGCAGGATAACGCTGCGAGCCAGTCCTGGTCCGCCAACAGCCAGCAAGGAAGTCCCGGCGGAGCAATCAATCCCACGCGGACCAGCGAGACTCATACGGAAGCTGACGGAAGAGTGGTCGACAAAACCTCCGTTCAAATGCTGGGCCCGGATGGACGCTACATCCCGTATTCCGACACGGAGAAAGAGTCTCGCCGCATCAACGAAACAACCGTGCGCACCATCGAGAGAACTTTCGGCACCGATCCTGACGGCCACAGGACGCTGATTCAGGAGCGCCAGGAAGACTCGCGCAGTTTGCCTGGCGGCGAGCAGAAGATAAGCCGCACCGTTTCGAATCCTGACGCCAACGGATCCTTACAAGTCGTGCAGCGCGAAATCGAAGACTCAAAGCAGCTCAGTCCGGGTGTGCGGGTGACGAACACTACTGTGCTCGCACCAGACAGCAACGGTGGCTTCTCTCCCGCGGTGCAAACCGAACAACGAGAAACGAAAAACAGCGACGGCACGGTTGCATTCAAGAAATCGACGCAGCTGTCGGATGGAACCGGCGGATGGAAGCTCAGCGAAGTTCGCGAAGGTACGAGCAAGGTGGAAAGCGGTCAGGTTGTCAGCAAGGACGAACGCATTCTGCGCCCCGATACGAACGGCAATCTAGCCGTCGTTGAGCACACAGTCAGCAAACAGACTCAGGCCGCTGCCGGAGATAAGCGCGAAACCACCGAAACATACTCAACGAATGTCCCGGGTGTAGCGGGAAATGACGGCCTGCAACTTGTCCAGCGCGAGACCACGGTTCACCGCACCAACGCAGTCGGCGCACAGAGTACAGACCGACGAACCGAGCAGCCGCGTCCCGGCGACTTGGGGAACAGCCTACAGGTCACGCAAGAGGCAATTGATATCGTGCGGCCAGGCTCCGGTGGTTCTGCGGACCAGACTCATACGATCCTAACGCCGGACGCCGACGGCCGGTTGGGTCAGGTTTGGATTGATACCGGCAAGACCGGCAACCCTGCCGCAATTAAAGTCGATACCACCTCGCCTTCAAAACCCAAGTAAGAACCCGATCTTCTCTCCGCCACTTCCCCGCCTGGCTTCGGCAAAATGGTAGGTGAGGCGGGCTCATCCACGCTAACCTGCAGATCCCAATAGAGATATAGCTCGTTATCGCAAATGTCCGAGGGCAAGCTTTCTCAGCTCTGCGCGGCTAGCAATAGAAATCCCTTGACATGGTATATAGTGATATAGTTAAGTATATCAGTTCAACGACGCGCGTCGTGGACCCTCCAAAGCGGACCGCTGGCGATTGATCACGCCAACGACACGCTGATCCGAGACCAAGAAAAGTTGATGACTTAAGGAGAAGGCACCATGAAAACCACGCGATTTGTGCTGTCTGTTGTTCTGTTAACGCTCTCCACCTTGGCTTTTGCTCAATCCGACGCGCAGAAGTCGTTCGACAAAATGAAAACTCTGGCCGGTGCCTGGCAAGGCTCGGTCAGCACCGACCCGCCGTCAGCCGAAATGGGAAACGGGTCTCAGGTTCAGGTCTCGATGCGTGTGACCTCGCGGGGCAACGCGCTGGTACACGAAATGTCGGCAGCCGGAACGTCGGACGATCCCACTAAGAACGACCATCCTGTGACCATGTTCTATCTCGAAAACGATCGCCTGCTGCTGACCCATTATTGCGACGCGGGCAATCGGCCTCGCATGACGGCCAGGACATCGCCGGACGGAAAGACATTGGAATTCGATTTTCTCGACGTTGCCGGCAACCTGGAGTATGGACACATGCAGCACGCGGTGTTCACCCAAGTCGACACCAACCATCACACCGAGGACTGGACGTTCCTGATGCCCGGAGACAAGCTGATGCACGCGCATATGGATTTGCAGCGGAAATGAGAAAGGCCATGTGTCGTCACAAATCCGAGGAGGTGCGGCGGTAGTTCCCAAGGATCGATCGGGACGAATCGAACGCGCCTCTCTCGGAACGGCGATCACGATTATTCCCCACCCTCGACATGATCGTGAACTTGAGGTCGTTTGATATGCCGGTGGGGATTTTCGATCTCGCACTGAGTTTCTGACTTTCGGGATTAAGCCCGCGCAATGTAGACGAGGCCGCGACCACAGGCCGCCGCCCGCCGAATAACGGAGAGGAAAATGTCGCACTCGGCCATACTGCTTCTTCACATTGTCTCTGGCACCTTGGGAATGCTGTCTGGGTTTGTGGCAGCGTTCCTTCCGAACGGTTCCCGCAGCCACGGGCGCGCTGGAAACATATTCGTCATATCCATGCTCAGCCTGTCCGCGAGCGGAGTGTATCTGGCGATCATGAAAGCGCAACCCGGCAACATCCTGGGAGGTACTCTGACGTTCTATCTGGTAGCAACGGCATGGATGACAGCCAGGCGCAGTGACGGTCGACGCGGCATTTTGGATTGGGGCGGGCTTCTGATTGTCGCGGCGATCGCTGCCACCGAAGTGATCCTGGGGCTCGAAGCTGCTATGAGTCCGACGGGATTGAAGTATGACTATCCGCCGGGGCCGTACTTCTTTCTTGGCTCGGTGGCTTTGCTGGCTACCGTCGGGGACGTGAGGATGCTCGTGCGGCCTGGTATTGCGGGCACGCAGCGTATCGCGCGACATCTTTGGCGCATGTGCTTTGCCCTGTTCATTGCAGCAGCGTCGATATTCCTGGCGCGGCAGCAGGTCTTTCCCGACGTGTTACGCAGGACGGGGGTACTTGCTTTTCTCAGTTTCCTACCAATCCTGCTGATGATTTTCTGGTTACTCCGTATTCGCTTCGCACATGCCTATAAACAGAAGGGCATGGCCGGCGCGCACGCTTGATTTCAAGGTTTCATGCCAGCAGCATTGGAGGCCGAGCACCAACTAGCGAGGACACATGCGCTCCACCAGGAACCCGGGAAGATTCGCAGGTTTGCTGTATGTGCTCACTTCAATTGTGGGCTTCTTCGCCATGGGCTATGTTCCTGGCAAGCTGATCGTGCACGGAAACGCAGCGGCGACCGCTAGCAACATCGCGGCTCACGAGACGCTGTTTCGTCTCGGCATCGCGGGCGAACTCATCGGCCAGGCCGGTTTTATTTTCGTGGCCCTCGCTTTGTACGACCTGCTGAAGGGGATCGACCGGCGGCAGGCGTCGCTCATGGTGACACTGATTGTGGTCTCGATCCCGATAGCGTTTGTGAATGAGTTGAACTCCATCATTGCGCTGGTCCTGGTGCGCGGGGCTGACTTCCTGTCCTTGTTCGACAAGCCGCAGCGCGATGCTCTGGCTATGCTGTTCCTGAATCTGCACCATTACGGATTTGTTGTGGCCGAAATATTCTGGGGTCTGTGGCTCTTTCCGCTCGCGCGGCTTGTATACCGGTCGCGCTTCCTGCCGCGGTTTCTGGGCGCATGGCTCGCCTTAGCCGGCTTCGCCTGGGTGATCCTGAGCCTTACGGGCGTGCTGTTGTCTGTGTATCAGGATAAGGTGAATACCTACTGTCAGCCCGCCTTCTTCGGGGAGCTTGCGTTCATGTTTTGGCTTCTGATCAAGGGGGCCAGGCCGTCAGCGGAGGACGCCACAGCGTCATCGTCAGCCGTGGACGCTACAGCATGAAGGCATGGCTGGGGAAAGAGCGAAAGAAGAATATTATTTTTCGCGTATATTCCTCCTTCGCACGGTCGCTGGCGGTTTGGGAATGACTCTGGATTTGTCGCTGTGTCTCCGCGACGTGAACCGGGTATCTGATGGACAGTGAGTGGAACGACAATCAGCCGATTTACCGCCAGCTTCGCGATCGCGTGGTCGCGATGATCCTCGACGGTGTGCTCAAGGAGGGCGACCCTCTTCCGTCCGTACGCACGGTCGCTGCCGAATATCGCGTAAATCACCTCACGGTCCTCAAAGGTTATCAGCAACTGGTCGACGAACAACTCGTCGAGAGCAGGAGGGGTCGCGGCATGTTCATCAACGCCGGCGCACGCAATCTGCTGCTGCAGGGCGAACGTCAGAAATTTCTCTCGGAAGAATGGCCACGGGTTCACGCCACCATTCAGCGGCTCGGCCTGAAAGCGGAAGAACTTTTGAATGGTTCTTCGACGAAGACATCGTCGAACACTCTTAAGAAGGAGCCGAAGTCATGACCGTGATCGAAGCACGCGGCCTCCGCAAGTCTTTCGGCACGACCGTCGCGCTCGACGGAGTCGATCTCCGAATCGAAGAAGGCCGCATCCTGGGACTCATCGGCCCTAACGGTGCCGGCAAGAGCACGGCACTCAACGCGATTCTCGGCCTCATTCCCTATCAGGGAGAACTGCGGGTTCTTGGGCGCAATCCTTGGACTGAGCGGGATCACCTCATGCGCGATGTCTGCTTCATCGCAGATGTCGCCGTCCTGCCCCGCTGGATCAGAGTTTCGCAAGCGCTCGACTACGTCGCCGGCATCCATCCCCGCTTCGAGCGCACGAAAGCGGAGGCTTTCCTGGCGAAGACCACCATCCGGCCCAGCAGTAAGGTCCGCGAGTTGTCCAAGGGCATGGTGGCTCAACTGCACCTGGCTCTGGTCATGGCCATCGACGCGAGACTGCTGGTGCTCGACGAGCCTACGCTCGGCCTCGACATTCTCTATCGCAAGCAGTTCTACGATTCTCTGCTGAACGACTACTTCGATCGCACCCGCACAATTATCGTGACTACCCATCAGGTGGAAGAAATTCAGAACGTCCTCACCGATGTAATGTTCATCGACCGCGGCCGGATCGTATTTGGTTGCAGCATGGACGAGTTCGAATCGCGCTATCTGGAAGTGATGGTGAATCCCGAGCGTCTCGCCGCAGCACGGCAGCTGAAACCCATTCACGAACGCCAGGTCATCGGTCGGAGCATCTTCCTTTTCGATCGCGTCGATCGCTCCCAACTCGCCGCTCTCGGGGACGTGCGCACACCCAGTATCGCCGACCTATTTGTTGCCATGCTGGAGAGCAAACCGGGCCATCAACCTGCCACGCCACAAGGAGCGGCCGTATGAGTACTCCCTCGAATGTGCCTTCCGACTCGTTCGCTCCACAACCTGCGCCCGCGGCCACCTCGCCGACTCATCCCCTTTACTGGTCGTTGCAACGCGAATTCTGGGAACATCGCTCCATTTACCTCGCGCCGCTGGCAGCTGCAGCGCTGTTCCTGTTCGGTTTCATGATCAGCCTGATCCATTTGCCTTCCAGGATCCGAGCCGCAGGAATCGATCCGATGCAGCACGACTTCATCGTGCAGTCCGAGAACCTAGCTGCCCTTCTCATCATGGGGACGACTCTTATCGTCGCAGTATTCTATTGTCTTGACGCGCTGCACAGCGAACGCCGCGATCGCAGCATCCTGTTCTGGAAGTCGCTTCCAGTGTCCGATCTCACGACTGTGCTCTCGAAAGCCAGCATTCCGATCGTCATTCTCCCGTTTATCACCTTCGGTGTGACGATCGCCCTGTGGATATTGATGGTGCTGCTCAGCAACGCCGTGCTGCTCGCAAGTGGCATGAGCGCGGCGTCGGCGCCCCATTTTTCGTTCTTTCAACTGTCGACTGGGCTGTTCTACCACCTGATGGTGGTTCACGGGCTTTTTTATGCGCCCTTCTACGGCTGGCTGCTGCTAGTTTCCGCGTGGGCGCGGCGCGCTACATTTCTCTGGGCCACGTTGCCGCTGTTCGCCATCGGCATCGTCGAGAAGATTGCCTTCAATACTTCGTACTTCACCTCAATGCTGGGATACCGCTTGGGCGGAGGCGCGGAAGATAACGGGTCCAAGGCAACAGGTATGGCGGTGGCATTCATGCCGCACTTCACTTCGGGCCAATTTATTTTCAACCCGAGTTTGTGGACCGGACTGGCAATGACCGCGATATTCCTAGCCGCGGCAATACGACTGCGCCGCAATCGCGAACCGATCTGACTAGTCTTCGGATGAAATGCAATTAGCCGAGCCGCTAGTTGAGTTCCCGAATCCAGATATTCCGGAAGCTGATTGGCTCGCTCGGGTCGCCGTGTGCCTGTAGCTTAATGGGGGCGGCATCGAACTTCTTATAAAAGGGCTGGCCGATGTATCGAGTCTCACCTTTCAACTCAAAGTGATTCTGCACCAGCACTCCATTGAAAAAGACGGTGACATAAGCGGGAGTTTTCAGTGAGCCATCGGAATTGAAGATTGGAGCCGTCCATACCACGTCATAGGATTGCCATTCGCCGGGCTTGCGATTCGCGTTCACCAGAGGCGCGCTCTGCTTGTAGATGCTGGCGGCTTGGCCGTTGACGTAGGTTTTGTTGTTGTACGAATCGAGAACCTGCAACTCATATCCGGCGTCTCCGGTACCGGTGGAGGCCAGAAACACTCCACTGTTACCGCGCAGCTGACCGCTGCCGGCAATGGTTTCGGGGATCTTCCATTCAATATGAAGTTGATAGTTCTCTGAAACTCCGCTTGGTTTCGATGTTCCCCGCTGATTTGTTCACCGTGAGTATGCCATTGGCTACGACCCATTTGGCCGGTGACTTGTCCTGGGCCGATACCCACTCGTCGAGGTTCTTACCATCGAACAGGACGATCGCGTCCGAGGGGGGAGCGGTGTTGGTGCCCGGCGTCACTACGTTGGGTACCGGCTCCCACACTTCCGTATCTTCCGGTTTGGCTGTGGGTGCCGTTTGTGCGGCCGGTTGTTGCGCGAAGACTTGAACACCGACGGCAACAAATGTCGTGAGCGCGAGGAGCATCGAAAGTTGAATGCGCATATTGTTGGACATGATATACCCTGCTACCCGAACGGTGATCGTTAGGAGACTACCATGCCGAACAAAGCTGCCGACCGTCCCGAATGCTGGCCCACCCTGACACTGGATTCGTGGAAAGACACTTACGCGACTCTCCATATGTGGACCCAGATAGTCGGCAAAGTCCGGTTGGGCCTGACGCCGCTGGTGAATCATTGGTGGAATGTTCCCTTGTACGTCACGGCGCGTGGATTGACGACTTCGCGCATTCCCTACGGGCAGAGGGCATTCGAACTCCGGTTTGACTTCTTAGGGCATCAGCTGGTTCTTGAGACCAGCGACGGGTTATTGAAGACTCTTCCCCTGGCGCCACGCTCTGTCGCCGACTTCTATGGAGAGTTCCTGGGAATGCTTCAGTCGGCAGGAATCGAAATCAAAATCTGGAAGATGCCGGTTGAAATCACGAATCCGATTCCCTTCGATCAAGATCGCGAACACCGATCGTACGATCCCAGAGCCGTGGAGAAGTTCTGGCACATTCTGCTATCGGTGGATGCTGTACTGACCCAATTCAGGGCGGGATTTATTGGAAAGAGCAGCCCGGTACATTTCTTTTGGGGAAGCTTTGATCTGGCGGTCACAAGATTTTCAGGGCGTCCAGCGCCGCCGCGACCGGACGCGGACATGATCACACGCGAAGCCTATTCCCACGAAGTGAGCAGCGTCGGTTTCTGGCCTGGCGGCGGCGATGTGAAAGAAGCAGCCTTTTATTCCTACATGGCTCCCGAGCCGCAAGGGTTCAAAGAAGCTCGCGTCCAGCCAGACGCCGCTTTTTATTCGAAAGAAGTCAGCGAGTTCCTGCTGATGTATGACGACGTGCGAAGGGCGAAGTCTCCGACGGATTCCCTGCTCGCGTTCTGCCAAAGCACATACGAATCCGGGGCGAGGCTCGGTAATTGGGATCGCAACGCACTGGAAAGGTAGCGGAAAATCCCTGAGGTTGGATTTCGGCGCGACGTCTATAGCAGTCCATCTTGCTGCTGACGCGAGTGTCGAATCGTCCTTAAGACAATTTGGGCGAGAAGTCGGTCAAAGCGAGAAACGTGGAGTCAACCTTTTCCACAAGTTTGCCGTTCTCCTCGGATTTGTCACGGACGCTCTTCCACTCCGGATCGTCCTGGAAAGACTTCCAGTTGGCGGCTGCGACTTCGCGGCTTGGATGCTGAAGGATGTAGACGAGGGTGTTGCCTTTCTCCGGCTCGTCAAGCGGGATCCAATATGCCACGCTTTTCATCCCGTGGCGGTCAAAGATTTTTAGGGTGTGATCGCGGAATCGCGCCAGCAGGTCTCCCAATTTCCCGGCGGCTGCATGATACACGCGGAGTTCATAGACGCCCGTCGAGACTTGCGGAGGATTGCTGTTGTCTGACCGAGAAGCGGCCCAAAGAAATCCCGGAAGCAAGGATGCCGCGGGAAGCGCCTGAAGGAGTGCTCGTCTTTTCACGGCAGGGATTCTAGCAGAATGAAAGGCTGCGTCGATCACGTCTGTCTGGGATCATTGGAGCGAACGGTCCGTTCCGGCGGGGAATGCTATAGCAACTCCTGAAGCCGCTTGCGCATATCCTCACCCCGTTGGGATCCCTCGGGATTGCAACTCTGACAATCTGAGCTGTGGATTCTTAGAAACAACAGCAGGCGACAAATCCAACGTCTTGAGTTCACTGGGATCCTCATCATCTCTGCTGCTTTGAACGGTCTTCAAGGGGCTAAAAGCTTGTGGCTTTGCCCGGTCAATGCGGTCTTTTCAAGGCCTTCTATCAATCGTTCGGCTTCCTTCTGGATCGCGCCAGTACCAGTCGCGCTGAGGTGGCCAAAAGAAAGTCTCGTCGCGTGCACGCCGACTTTCACCTCGACAGCCCCTCAAGGTCAATAGATGGGGCATGGCGCGTACCTTGCGCTTAGATAGCGAGATATCATCAGCATTTACAGACACTTATCGAGATTAATGACTCAACTTGTCGACTTCCAGAAAGGCCTGAAAGTGCCATTTCCACTGCCTTCGGTCAGATGTTAGACTCTGCGCTCGCGGTTGCGAAGATTCTGTTATGGGTTCCACACAGATTCATCCATCTCCGGTTCGGTTCGGTGTGTTCGAGGCTGATCTCCTGGCCGGCGAACTCCGCCGGAACGGGATCAAGGTCCGTCTGCAGGATTTGCCTTTCCGCATGCTGACGATCCTGCTGGCACGTCCCGGGGAGGTCGTTACACGTGAGGAGTTGCGCCAGGCGCTCTGGCCTCCGGATGTGTTTGTGGATTTCGAGCAAGGAATCAGCAGCGCAGTCATGCGTCTCCGCGACGCATTGCGAGATTCCGCCGACAATCCAATCTTTATCGAGACAATTGAGCGTCGCGGGTACCGCTGGATCGGTCCCATTCATCCACCGGAGCGGGTGTCGGAAGAACCGCAGGAACGGGAAACTGTTCCAGAAGCAGTGAGCCCGGCGGAGGCGCCAGCCCCGTCAACTTCCAGCTTTGGGCGGCTGCTACTCCTTGCCGTCTTGATTGTGCTGTCGTTGGTTATGGTGCTTTGGAAGTTTCTTCACGATGATCGCGGTGCCGAAGCTGGGGCCAGGTCGGGTACCGCGCTACCGCGGAAGCCGCATTCGCCCCCGAATCACGAGGCTGAAGAGTTCTACCTCAAAGGGCGTTTCTACTGGAACAAACGCACTCCGGAAAGCCTCAATTTGGCGCAGGAGGCCTTCACTCAGGCGCTGACCCGCGACCCCAACTATTCCGACGCCTACGTTGGTTTGGCCGACTGCTACAA
Organism: uncultured Acidobacteriota bacterium; assembly: GCA_963700225.1. GTDB lineage: Bacteria > Acidobacteriota > Terriglobia > Terriglobales > Acidobacteriaceae > Sulfotelmatobacter. The sequence continues at coordinate 55,825 of CAVOWU010000001.1, read as the reverse complement.
CCTGCAAAGGGAATTCTCGGCGATGCCTCCCGACGAGGCTTATTTCAGGGCGTTCACTGCCGCAAGGAAGGCGGTCGAACTGGACGATCAATCCGCCGCTGCCCACGCATCGCTTGCCTTTGTAACATTTTGGGGGATGTGGGATACGCGTGACGCGGAAAAAGAGTTTCGCCGAGCCATCGAACTAGATCCGAATAACGCCAAGGCGCACCACTGGTTCGCAACCTCACTGCAAGCGGTGGGTAGGCACCAGGAAGCACTCGCTGAAATCGAAACAGCCCGCAAACTGGATCCGCATTCTTCCGCGATTCTGGCCGACGAAGGTCAGCTGCTTGAATCTGCTGGACGGCATGCAGAGGCTATCCAGGTGCTGACCCAACTCGAAGCCGCCGAACCGGATTTCCTTTCGCCACACCGGTATCTGCGCTTCTCCTATTTCAATACTGGAAACTATCCTGGTTACATTGCCGAGTTCAGGAAAGAATCTGAGCTCTTGCACGATCCCGCCACCACGGCCCAGGCCAATGCAGCATCCAAGGGATTTGCCCGAGCCGGCGAACGTGGGCTGCTGGAAGACCTGCTCAAGGAGCAGATCGAGCTTTCTCAACAAGGGAAGCTATCTCCTTTCCTTGTCGCGCAGACCGAAGCCAAGCTGGGCAACTTCGACGAAGCGGTGCAGTACCTAACCAAGTGCGTTTGGCTTCACGACGAAAACATGATTGCGCTCAGCCAGAACCAGGGCTTCAAACCCCTGCACGGCAACCCCGCTTTCGAAAAACTCGTTGCCATCGTCGGCATATCGCCCACCAGCTGACAGACTAAACTGCGCACTCATGTTGATTGTTTGCTGGGGCCGACGGCCTTGGCATGGGAAGTGATTCGTTCCCCGCGTCCAGCCCCTGCCCACCTTTGAAAACTTTCGCATTCCGTGAAAAGATCAATACTTCGTCCAAAATGTCCATTTTCAGCCTTAGCCGCTCTTGCCCCAAAATTCGCCCTCGCCGCCGGTCGGGATTCGCTTCTGCGCGGGGCGTTGGACTGCGGTCCTCCGGGCTGCTCATCGCGACGGTTTTGACCGTTTTCTTAGCCTCCGGAATGCGCGCGCAGCAAACGGATACTTCAAAGCCCGCTGTTGTACAGCCGGGTGCGCCGGGTGCGCCGAGCAAGAAACTGCCGTCCTCGACGAAAGGGACTTTGCCGCCACGATCGCCCGCAGAGATTGAGTTCATGCAGGGCATGATCTTCCATCATGCGCAAGCCGTGGAGATGACCGCGATGATCCCCTCGCATACACAAAATAAGAGCCTGCGTGCGTTGGGCGCGCGGATCAGCAGTTCTCAATCGGACGAAATCAAGTTTATGAAACGCTGGCTCGCGGCTCGGGGCGAATCCGTTCCGAGCACGATGCCCGACATGCCGGGAATGGAAATGTCGAATGAAAAGATGCCGCCGATGCCGGGAATGCTTACGCCTGAACAGATGGAGGCGTTGCGCAAGGCGAAGGGGAGCGAGTTCGACCGGCTGTTTCTCACCGGAATGATTCAGCATCACAATGGCGCGTTGACTATGGTGAAGGATCTATTCGACACTGCAGGCGCCGGACAAGACGCCGACCTGTTCAATTTCGCGACCGATGCCGACAATTCACAACGAGCCGAAATCCGCATCATGGAAAACATGCTAGAGAAAACCCAGACCGAGGAGAAACGATGAACCGAATGCCCAGCCTTGCCCTGTCGTTGATGGGAGCCGCACTTTATGTTTGTGTCGGCGTGAATGGCGCGTACGCGCAAGCAGCGCAGCCCGCAGCTCCTCCACAAGAGCAGGCGCAAAAGCCGGCAACTCCGCCGTCCGACAAGAACGCTAAGAGCGCTGAAGAGGAGGGGAATCCATTCGCTCCCGAGCCCGCGCCCACTTTGCCTCCGGGAATGACCGGGTCGGATGTGAATGATCCGCGCTTCAAGCTGGGCGCGGGGTTGTATGACGCCGGTGAAGCGTCGATGGGCATGAAACACCTCGAGCTGTTCAAGAAGCCTGACGCATTCCAGCTCGGGTCCGCCGATGCAGACGATCCGAGAGTGCAGAAGACCATCGCCCAGCTCGGCGTCGGAGGCAACCGGAAGATCCCGAAGCCGATCCAGTTGGTTATTGCGCAATTGGCCTTCGCGAACTCGGACCTCGCATTCCAGGGCAGCCACTTATTCCAGGGGAATTTCTATGGCGTAAATATCTACGACATTTCGAATCCGGGCAGCATGAAACTGCTGACATCGATGGTCTGCCCGGGCGGACAAGGCGACGTGTCGGTTTACAAGAACCTTTTGTTTATGTCGGTCGAGATGCCCAACGGACGGCTGGATTGCGGCGTGCAAGGATTTCCGCCGGATCCTGCGCCAGCCGATGAGGACAAAGACAAAGCGGCAAACAAAGATGCGGACAAGAACGCCGACAAGAGCAAAGATACCGACAATAAGGACAAGAAAGACGAGGCCCCACAAAGGAGACGGCGTCTGCCCTCGGCACAGAAGGACCGTTTCCGCGGCGTAAGAATCTTCGATATTTCCGATATCAATAATCCGAAGCAGGTGGCAGCCGTGCAAACTTGCCGCGGATCCCACACGCATACGCTGGTCATCGACCCGAACGACAAGGACAACGCCTACATCTACGTGTCGGGAACTTCGTTTGTCCGGCAGCCAGAAGAACTAGCTGGATGTTCCGGGGAAAAGCCAGACAAGGATCCTGACACAGCGCTGTTCCGCATTGACGTGATCAAAGTTCCGCTGGCTGCACCACAGGAAGCCAAGATCGTTTCGAATCCCCGGCTATTTATCGATCCGCGGACCGGCGCGATCAATGGACTGAACAATGGAGGCACTCACGGTAAGAAGGGCGCGGAGAAACCGGCCGACACCGACCAGTGCCACGATATCACCGTGTACTCGGCGATCGGATTGGCAGCTGGCGCGTGCTCTGGCAACGGAATTGTACTGGACATCAAAGACCCGATTCATCCAAAACGCGTCGACGCCGTGAACGATCCCAACTATTCCTACTGGCATTCGGCGTCGTTCTCGAATGATGGGAGCAAAGTGGTATTCACCGACGAATGGGGCGGTGGGCTCGGGGCGCGGTGCCGTCCGAACGATCCGAACAAGTGGGGCGCGGACGCGATCTTTCGTCTGAAGGACAACAAGCTGACGTTCGCGAACTACTACAAGCTGCCGGCTGCGCAGGGTGATACGGAGAACTGCGTAGCTCACAACGGCTCCCTCATTCCGGTTCCCGGACGAGATATCGAAGTGCAGTCCTGGTATCAAGGTGGGATCTCTGTTATGGACTTCACTGACCCGGCGAATCCCTTTGAGATTGCTTACTTCGACCGCGGGCCGATTGACCCGAAAGTCTTGGTGCTGGGCGGCTTCTGGTCGGCCTATTGGTACAACGGCTACATCTACGGTTCGGAAATTGCGCGCGGGTTGGATGTGTTTGAGCTGACACCGAGCAAATTTCTCTCGCAGAATGAAATCGACGCGGCCAAAACCGTTCAACTGCCCGAGTTAAATGTGCAAGACCAGCCAAAGATCGAGTGGCCTTCGAACCTGGTTGTGGCGAAAGCGTATGTGGACCAGTTATCGAGGTCACAGGCACTGTCGGCGGGTCGAATCGCAGATCTGCAAAAAGCGATTCAGGGGGCAGAGACTTCGAAGATGAGCACGAAAGCAGTAGCCAAGCTGCAGAAAAAGGCTCCTTCACTGGAAAAGAGCGCAGCGACGGCGAAGACTCCAGCCGATGCGATGCGGATGCGGGCTTTGGCAGAAATTCTTGGCCATCTGTCTCCGGTAGCTTGAGCAGCTAGCGGCTCAAAGCTAAAATTCGGGGAAGGTTGCGAGGGAAATACTCCATGAGCGAAGTTTCAAAGCCGGACATCGTTTCGCGGCGTGGATTTCTTGGAATGGGGTCGGCAGCGCTGGCGGCTGCGGGAATGTTGCCGGCGGCCGACACCTTAGCTCAAGATCAAAAGCCATACCCAAGCAAAGAGGATCGGAGCGCCAGTGCTCCGGGGCCCGGCAACCCACCGCTGGATGCGCAGAACCCGGATTCTTTCTTGCCGCCGCCCTCCGATGCTGGCGGCGTGCAAACCTTCAAGTATCCTTTCGCGCTCTCTCACAAACGAATGCAAGAGGGAGGTTGGTCTCGCGAAGTCACCGTCCGCGAGCTGGCGGTTTCCAAGTCGATCGCCGGCGTGGACATGCGATTGACGGCCGGGGGCATCCGTGAACTTCACTGGCACACCGCCGCCGAGTGGGCCATCATGCTCTACGGAAATGCCCGCATCACTGGGCTTGACGGAGACGGCAAGAGCTTCGTCAGCGACGTAACGGAAGGCGACCTCTGGTACTTCCCGACCGGGATTCCCCATTCCATTCAAGGCTTGGGTCCCGACGGCTGCGAGTTTCTCCTGGTGTTCGACGACGGCAACTTCTCGGAGTACGAGACGGTGCTGCTCACTGACTGGATGGCTCACACGCCGCACGATGTGCTCGCGAAGAACTTCGGGGTGACGCAGCAGGCATTGGAAAAGATGCCGCGGCGCGAGAAATTTATCTTCCAGGCTGAAGTACCGGGCCCGCTCGCAGCGGATCTGAAGGCCACCGCAGGCACGCTTGGCCTATCCCCCGTCGATTTCGCTTTTCGAACGTCGCAGCAAACACTCACCAAGCGCACCAAGGGAGGCGAGGTGCGCATCATCGATTCCAGCAAGTTCAAAATCTCCACCACGATGGCGGCGGCAATTGTGACCGTCCATCCGGGAGGAATCCGCGAACTCCATTGGCATCCCAATGCCGACGAATGGCAGTACTATATCGGTGGTACCGGCAGAATGACCGTATTCGCAACCGGAGGTCGCGCCCGCACAATGGACTTTCAAGCCGGAGACGTTGGCTATGTCCAGAAAACGCTGCCCCACTACGTGGAGAACACGGGCAACACCGACCTCAAGTTTCTGGAGATGTTCAAGAGCAGCTTCTATCAGGACCTTGCACTCTCGGAGTGGCTCACTCATACGCCACCCGCGCTCGTGATGGCCCATCTGGGCATCGACGAGGCAATGCTCGACGCCATGTCGAAGGAAGAAGTCGTCGTGATGCCGAAATAGGCTGCGGACCGCTCTGGCTGCAAGGATTCCTCACAACCGGAGCCCGGAACCATCGCGCTCTGCGATAATGTCAGTCGTCACGACCATCTCCTTGCAGGGGCTCGCTGCGATTGTCACTTTGCCGCAAGTCCAGCAGGAACGAATTCATTCATCCGGTGGATCGTATTTTTTCTGCATGATCCTTGCGCTGATGTTCAGGTATAATCCGCGCCACTCTAGGCGGGACGTTTAATCTGGTTGCTCCCGAAAAAGCATAGAGAATCGAAAAGGCGCAAACGGGCGCGGGGAGAAGAATATCCAGTGTGAGTTCTTCTCACGTGTTTTCGCCCGGCGTTGCCTTCTTCATGGAGGCTATGTCGATGTCGCGAATCCATCAGCAAGTGGTGAGCAGCACGCAGCACGAGCGGTGGTACCAGTTTGGCATTCGATCGGCGCACGGAATCAGGTGCGCGATTTGGGCGTTTACGGTTTTCGCATTCCTCTCCCAACTGGCGGCGGCGCAGGCCACCAGTCAACTCAACGGGAGCGTCACCGACTCGTCTGGGGCGGCGGTTGCCGGCGCGAAGATCACCTTGACCGACGCGGCAACGGGGTTGCATCGCGATGCCACCAGCAACGGATCAGGACTCTATCAATTCCTGGATGTGCCTCCGGGCAACTATCGGTTGGAAGCATCGGCAACGGGCTTTGCACCCTATCTGGCGGAGAAGGTCACGCTGGTCGTGAAAACTCCCTCTACCGTGCCCATTCGATTGCAAGTTGCCGGCATCGCGCAATCGGTAACGGTCGAAGGCGAAGCTCCACTCATCAATCGCACTGACGCATCGCTGGGCAATACTCTCGAGAACGATCAAATCTCGGAGTTGCCCATTGCCGACCGCAACGTCATTCAGTTGCTGAGTCTCCAGCCGGGCGTGTCATACATGGGGAATCAAACTCAGGCGCAGCAGGATACCGACACTCGGAGCGGTGCGGTGAACGGTCTGCGCAGTGATCAATCTAACGTCACAGTCGATGGCATTGGAGTCAACGACCAAAATAACGGTTACGCGTTTTCCAGCGTTCTGAATGTGCCGCCTGATTCGGTTGAGGAATTCAGGGTCACCACCGCCAACGCCAATGCCGACTCCGGCTATTCCAGCGGCGCTCAGGTCGCGCTCGTGACCAAGAGCGGCACCAACAACTTTCATGGCTCGGCCTACGAGTACAACCGCAACACGATCTTCAGCGCCAACGACCCGTTCTTGAAAGAGTCCCAGCTGACCAGCGGCGAACCGAACAAAGCTCCGAAACTGTTGCGCAATGTGTTCGGCGTAACCTTGGGAGGCCCGGTCCGAAAGAACAGGCTGTTCTTCTTCGGCAACTACGAAGGACGGCGCGACGCGCAAGGCACCAGCGTGTTGCGTAATGTGCCCAGCGCGAGTCTGCGGTCGGGCAATCTCATATACCTATGTCAGACGCTGTCGGACGGCAGCCTCGATACGGCGACGTGTCCCGGAGGCACCGTCAACGGCGTCAACGGCGTGCAACCCGGCTACTATGCACTCGGGCCGACCCAGATCACAGCCATGGACCCGCTCGGAATCGGCCCCAATGCTGCAGTCGAGAGTGTGCTGCAGCAGTACCCAGCGTCCAATGAAAATGCAGGCGACGGTTCGAACACGCTAGGTTATCGTTTCTCCTCGAACGCCGATTCCAAATTCGATACTTACATTCTCAAGAGTGATTGGCACATTAATTCCACCGGATCCGAAACGCTGTTTTGGCGCGGAGAGATGCAAAACTTCAAGGAGCCAGGACAGCAACAGTTTCCGGGCCAGTCAGCGAGCACAACCGTCCTTGACGACAGCAAGGGAGTAACTGTTGGACTCACTTCGATCATCTCGCCCAGACTGATCAACGATTTTCACTGGGGTTACATTCGCCAGGGAGTAAACAACGCGGGTGCGTCTCAAAATCCTGCGGTTCTTCTGAATGGGCTCGACAACCTTGTTCCCTTCACTCGATCGACGATACGTTTTGTACCAGTCAACCAGTTGAGCGACACTTTGAACTGGACACGAAAAAATCACACGTTCGAGTTTGGCGGTGATGTGTTCCTGATTCGCAACAACAGCACCAGCTATGCCAACTCGTTCTCCGACGTTCAGACCAACGCGGTCTACCTCAACACGGGAGCAATCGCCAATACCCCGAGCCCGCTGGATCCCGCCAACAACGGCTACCCTGCTGTGGATAGCAATTTCGGTCCGAATTACGACAGCGCGGCAACCATTCTCTTAGGCATTTTCCCCGAAGGTGACGGCATCTACAACTTCGCGCGCAATGGCACAGCCCTGGCCCAAGGCACGCCGATCAAACGCCGTTACGCGATCAACGATTACGAGTTCTACGGGCAGGATACGTGGCGCATGACGCCACGGTTCACGCTTACGTACGGCCTTCGCTGGGTGCTGGAAGCGCCGCCTTACGAAACCAATGGATTGCAGGTTGCGCCTTGCGTGGAGGCTTCCAGCGGCGGCTGCTCCAATCAAAACGTCGCAGACTGGTTCAACCACACCGCACAATTGGCCTCGCAGGGTTTGTCGGCCAACAGCGCCGGTGAGATTGCGTTTGTCCTTGGCGGACCCAAGAATCATGGGCCGGGCCTGTGGAACTGGGACCACAAGGATTTTTCACCGCGCATCGCCGTGGCTTGGGCGCCGGACACAGGCGAGGGTTGGGTCTCAAAGATTCTCGGGAAGAAAGATCAGTTTGCGATCCGCGGCGGCTACAGCATCACCTACGACCACTTCGGCATTCCAATCGTGAACAGCTTTGATCAGCACGGGTCCTTCGGCCTATCCACGGATCTCGGGAATCCCGCCGGGATCGTTACAGTCGCGGGTGCGCCACGCTTTACCTGCCTTGTTCCGGGGTCGGCTGGCCAGTCCTGCTTGCCAGCACCTTGTGCGTCTTTGAGCGGTCCGACTTGTCTATTTGGCCCCACGCCCTCGGGTACCTTCCCCGTTTCCCCAAGCAACACCGCGTTCGCCATCAACTGGGGTCTCGATCAAACTCTGAAGACGCCTTACGCGCACGTCTTTAATCTCTCGTTCTCGCGCCAATTCACCTCGCGCTCCTCGCTCCAGATAGCGTATGTCGGCAGCGTGGGCCGTCGTCTTCCCATGCAGGTCGATCTGGCTATGCCGGCAAACTTAACCGATCCTTCGAGCAAAACGACGTATTTCCAGGCAGCCACAGTGCTCTCCAAGGCTGCCGCCGCGAACACCGACGTCAATCAGGTCCAGCCGGTACCGTTTTTCCAGAATATCTTTCCGGCCTGGAATACTGTGACTTCGACCCAACAGACCGGCTGCGCGCCAGGCAACTACCCGGCGAGCCCAACGGCCACACAAGCCATCTATGAACTCTGGACTTGCTACCCACACAACGAAACTTTCTCTCTCTTCCTGATGGATTTGCCCGGTTCGATTACCGGCATGAATACCCCGAACAGTAAGAACGGCCCGTACAGTTTCTTCCATGACCAGTTCAGTTCACTCTACGCATGGCGCAACATCGGCACCTCCGACTACAACGCGCTGCAAGTGACCTACAACGTGCGATGGGGAGCGAACCTGCAAGGGCAGTTCAACTACACGTTTTCAAAATCATTCGATGAAGCCTCGGCGGCTGAGCGAATCGGCCCCTATGAAGGGACAGGTGGAACGGGCGACGATCTCAATGGAGGCGGTATCGTGATCAACGCTTGGGATCCGCTGTCTCTGCGCGGGCTGTCTGATTTCAATGCATTCAATCAGATCAATGCGAACCTGGTCTATCAGCTCCCCTTCGGCAAAGGACAGAGGCTGGCAGGAAACGCGCGCCCACTGCTCAACGCTTTGATTGGCGGGTGGCACGTCTCCGGAGTGTTCCGCTGGACGAGCGGTTTCCCGATCACGATTGACAACGGTTTCACCTGGTCGACTGACTGGAATATTGAGGGTGATGCCGAGCCGAACGGGCCACCTCCGGTTGCCTCCAATCCCAAGAACGCCATTGTCAATGGCGTGGGCATCGGTCCGGACATCTTCGCCAATCCGGTGGCGGCTGAGGCCGCTTTCCGACCGGAATGGCCGGGCGAGTCGGGGGTCCGCAACAACGTCATCGGGGAAGGGATGTTCAACATCGACACCGGCGTGAGCAAGTATTTCTCGCTCGGGGAGCAAAGACGTCTGGAGTTCAGCTGGCAGGCATTCAATGCAACCAATTCGGTACGCTACGATGTGCGCGCCGCCCAACCGTCGCTGTCTTATGACCCGTCCCAGTTCGGCAAGTATCTTTCGACGTTGACCACACCGCGGTTTATGCAGTTCGCATTGCGGTTTGTTTTCTGACGTGGGCAAAGAACCCGACTCGATCGGGTTACGAAGTGGAATGTCGATTTTGCGTGAAAGGGGAACTTGGTTCGCGTCACAGAAATCTGTTGTGGCGCCGTAACCACGCCACAGGCGGACCCTTCGAACGCTCGGATGAAGCACCCTCCCGCGTTCTAGGGTTGGGGCAGCAATCCGTACACGTCCAGTTCCCCTTGGGTCGCGACGTACACCTTTCCGTTTGCGACGGTTGGCACGACAAACTTTACCGCGATGCCGCCTTGGTCACGTGCCGAATTTTGACCGGTGTTGTACAACTCTCGGGACAGGTTGACCGCGTCGTATGCGTGCAACCAGACGTACCCGCCCTTGGCAGTGCTTATTGCCCAAACGATGCCGTTCGTCGATCCGTTCGCGGACACCGCAGGCGTCGCTCCCGGATAACCGAACAGAGAAGGCGATTCTGAAGTTGGCGAGGTCGAAAGCAGCCCGTCGGACAAGAGGTAGGATTTCAGATAGTCGCTGACTCCGCAGAAGTAAATATTGTTCTGCCAATACGCCGGCATGCTGTGGGCTGTCGGAACGGTGCCAGCCGGAAGCGTTTGAAGGACCTGATTCCCGGAGGCATTGTACTTTCCCAGGTTCGTGCGATCGACCAGGTAGACCACCCCTTGCTTGCCGGCGGCAACCAGCAATTCAGTGGGAGCAGTGGTCTGAGTCGGCAACAACATCGGTGCCCCTGATCCCAGGTCAAGATCGGAGTTGTTGAGCGACTGGAAGTTGGAAGGCAGAAAATAATCGCTGATGGTAAGGGCGCTTCCGGTGAAGCTGAAATTCACCAATGCCTCGCCGTAGTCCACGCCTCCCGTGTTGATGTCAGTTGTTCCGTTCCCGAGCATGGCGTAGATATTTCCGTTTTCATCCACTGCAGGCGCAGCGCCGCTCTGCCAGATGCCACCTTCCACGCCGTTCGGGGTTGTGTTAAATACCGCGACTTGCTGGAGGCTGCCCTCCTGATAGCCCATGATCCATCCGTGATAGGGCTGGATGTCGCAGTGGGAGGCCCAGCTGATGAAGACCACTCCGTTATCCAGGAATAACCCCGAGCGTTGATTCTGTGTTTGCGGGTTGAAGGTCACGGTGCCGCTGGAAGAAGGATACGAAGCCTGAATCACCACGGGACTTCCTGGCGTTTCCAACCCTGTCGTGATATCCAGCGCGTGCAGAGTCTGGTAGTACGAAGTAGTTGTGCCCGAAACCACTTTGGTTCGAGCCAGAACAAATATCACATTCGTTTGCGGATCGATGACTGGGGTGGAAGTGATTCCGACCTGAGGCGAAATGTTGCTGCATCCTCCGATGTCGGTAGTACTCAGTGTTTGTGCTCCGTTGGTGAGGAAGCTCACCTGCCATAGGGGCGTGGTCGTGGCGCCATCGGCGTCGAAGGCATAGACGCTGTCATTTTCGGTTGCCAGATATGTGACGTTGTGCACGCCCTGACCTGGAATGCTGACGCCCTGCACGTACAGCGGCTCTGCGTAAATCTGACCGTCGACCGGGTACGAGAAGATCTTGCCGAACTGGGTTGTATTCACATTTCCCGTCGTGAGTACGGTTTCTTGCAGGTTCTGACCGGTACGTCCGTCGTCATTATGGTAGACAAAGGTCCCGCTGTAAGAAGTGACGACAACCGGCACGCTTGCCACCTGTGTGGTGTTGGCTGTGCTGGTCGCAGTGATGACGTGCGATCCAGGTGCAGTCGGGGCCGTGTAGAAACCGCTGGTCGAGATCGTTCCCACTGAACTGCTACCGCCCACGATGCCATCCACGGCCCAAGTGACTTTCGAGCTCGCAACGCCGCTGATATAGGCTTGCAACTGTGAGCTCTGGTCCGGTGTCACAGAGACTTGGACCGGAACGATTGAAACGGTGCTGCTCGGCGCGGTGCCCGTTCCGGTCAGGTTGACGGTTTGCTGGGTGGATGGATCGTTGTCAGTGAACGTGACGTAACCCGTTCTAGTTCCCGCTGCGGATGGCGTGAAAGTCACCTGCACGGTGCAGTTCACTCCGGCGGCAAGCGAAGATCCGCAGGTATTGGTTTCTGCGTAGTCTCCGCTGGCTACGATGCTGAGAAGGTTTAGGGTAACGGCGCCCGTATTCGTCAGCGTAACCTTTTGAGAAGAACTGGTGGTCAGCAGATTTTGCGCGGCAAAGGTCAAACTTGTCGCCGACAACGACGCGCTAGGACCTCCGCTCGTTCCAGTCCCACTGAGCGCAACCGATTGCGGGCTTCCGGTCGCATTGTCAGATACAGATATCGTTGCTGCTCGGGTTCCTACCACCGTCGGAGTGAAGGTGACATTGATCGTGCAGTTTGACCCGCTGGCCACTGACGAACCGCAATTGTTGGTTTGAGAAAAGTCTCCTGGATTCGTGCCTGTAACTGCGATGCTCGTAATCGAAAGCGTGCTGTTGCCGATGTTGAAAAGTGTAATTCCGCTTACCGGACTCGAAGTGCCGACACCTTGCGCCGGAAAGGTAACGCTGGAAGTGCTGAAGCTGATGCCGGAGCTGTTGCCCGTACCGTTCAGGGCGACGATTTGAGGACTTCCGGACACATTGTCCGCCACGGAAAGATTTGCTTGGCGCGAACCCGATGCCAGCGGAGTGAACGTGACGCTGATAGTACAGTTTGTAGCCGCCGCCAGCGAGCTGCCACAATTGTTGGTCTGAGAGAAATCAGACGGATTCAATCCCGTGATCGTGATGCTGGTCAGAGTCAGGGTTGAGTTGCCGGTATTGCTCAACGTCACATTCTGAGGGCTGCTGCTTGAGCCTACTGTCAGGCTGCTAAATGCAAGACTGACTGGCGTCAGGGTGGCGGCTGGCGCAACCCCTGTTCCAGTTAACGCAACAGTCTGAGGACTGCCCGTGGCACTGTCGCTAACGCTGATGCTCGCCGAACGCGTCCCCGACGCCGTCGGAGTAAAGACTGCGTTAATGGAACACGATCCGCCAGCGGCGATCGAGCTGCCACAATTGTTGGTCTGCGAATAGTCCCCAGGATTGGTTCCGGTAATGCTGACACTCGTAATCGTCAGCGCGGCCGTGCCTGTGTTCGTGAGAGTCACGGTCGAAGCCGCACTGGACGACCCGACGGACTGGTTGGCGAAGGTGACGCTCGCGGGCGAAAGAACGACAGTTGCTGACGCCCCGGTCCCGGTCAGTGGAACCGTTTGCACGGCTCCGCTCCCGCTATCGGTGAGAGTGATGGTACCGGCGATCGTGCCGCTGGCAGTTGGGGTGAAGCTCACGTTAATCGTGCAACTTGCACCCGATGCTACCCCGCCGCTGCAATTATTGGTCTGCGAATAATTGGGCGAGATCGTAAGCTTCGAGAACGTCAATCGGGCGCCTGTGGTATTGGAAAGCTGAAGTGTCTTCGCGGCGCTCTTCACATTCAGCGCTTCGGTGCCAAAGCTCAGACTGGTGGGGGCAAAAGTGATGCTGGTGCTCGCGCCCGTGCCGCTCAGCCCGACACTCTGCGGGCTGTTCGCAGCGTTGTCCGTGATTACCACCGATCCCGAATTTGTCCCTACGACAGTCGGATCAAAGGTGACGTTAATCGTGCAACTTGCTCCCGCGGCAACGGAAGCGCCGCACGTATTGGTCTCGGAATAACTGCCGGTTGTTGAAACGCTGCTGATGGTCAATAGCCCGCTGCCCGTATTCGTTAAGGTGACGGTTTGCTTTACGCTCGTTGTGTCTACACTCTGGCTGGCGAATGTCAGTGTGGCCGGCGAGAATGTAACCGTCGCCGCGGCCGATCCTGTGCCGGTTAGGCTAACCGTCTGTGGGCTGCCCGCGATGCTATCGCTAATGCTGATCGTTCCCGTCAGCGTACCGGTTGTCGAAGGTGTGAACGTAACGCCGATTGTGCAGGTGGCTCCGGACACGAGAGAAGTTCCACAATTATTTGTCTCGCCGAAGTTGCCTGTCGCACTGATTGACGTGATCGCGAGCGTGACGCTGCCCGTGTTCGTCAGGCTTACATTTTGAGAGGAACTTGTCGTGCCCACCGCCTGTGAACTGAAAGTCAGACTGCTAGGGGAAAGCGTTACAGCCGATGACGCTCCCGTTCCAAGCAGGCTCACCGTCTGCGGACTGCCCATTGCGTTGTCGGTGATCGAAACATTGGCTGTGACCGTGGAGTTGATCGTCGGAGAAAACGTAACGCTGATGGTGCAACTGCCACCACCGACAAGCGTGCCCGGGCAATTGTTGGTCTCGCCGTATTGATTGGTGTTTGTGCCGGTGAGGGCGATGCTGCTGATCAGCAGGTCCGCGCTTCCCGAATTCGTCAGCAGGATATTTTGTGGAGCGCTGGTAGTACCGATCGTTTGGGAACCGAAAGCCAGCGCCGTGCTCGAAAGCGCAGTGGCGGGACTTTGCACCAGGATCGAAACCGTGTTGTCTTCCGAATTGGAAACCACGAGGTCAGGTCTGCCGTCGAGGTTGAAATCGCCAACCGCCATACCGATCGGATCATCTCCCGTGGGGAACGTTTGAACTGTTGCTTCGTTAAACGTGCCGTCCCCGTTGCCGGGCAGAATAGAAACTGTGTTGTCACCGTAATTAACGACGGCGATCGAAAGCTTACCTGTGTCATAAGCATCAAAGGCACTGATCGCAAACGGTAGATTCCCAACTGGATAAGTCACGCCCGATGCGAAGATCCCTCCTCCGTTGTTCAAGAGCACGGAAATCGTATTGCTTCCATTATTCGCAGCAACGAGGTCGAGCTTGCCGTCTCCATTCAAATCCGCCGCCAATAAGCCGTCCGGATCCGAACCCGTTGGATAGAACGACGCGTTGCCAAAAGTGCCATCTCCATTTCCAAAAAGAACTGCGACATTGCTGGTAGCCGAATCAGCAGCGGCAAGGTCCGCAATTCCATCGCCGTTGAAATCGCCAACCGCAATGGCGTTCGGGCTCGACCCGCTGGGATAGGTCACCTGCGGTTGGAAAGTTCCATTGCCCACACCCAGGATAGACGGAAATCGTATTGTCAGCGCTATTAATTTCCGCGACGTCGAGGTAGCCGTCCCGGTTAAAGTCAGCGACGACGATACCGATCGGTTCGGTTCCGGCAACATAGTCCACATGGCTCTGAAAGGTGCCGTCGCCGTTCCCCAACAGAACGGAAATGTTGTAAGAGGCTCGGTTGGCGGTGACCAAATCCAACTTGCCGTCGCCGTTAAAATCTCCCACCGCTATGGCGATGGGATCTGTACCCGTGGCGAATGAGCTTTGAGCGGCGAAGGTGCCGTCGCCATTTCCAAGCAGGATAGAAACAGTGTTGGACCCGCGATTGACGACGGCCAGATCAGGCCGGCCGTCGCCGTTGAAATCTGCCACCACCATGCCACGCGGATCTTCTCCCACGCTCAAGGCCGGCCCTGCCATTGCAAGGGTCGACGCAGAGCTAGCGATTTGAAAGGGCTGCGAATTGGAGACTCCGCCTGCTCCGCTCGTATTCTTGACCGTTACCTGGGCCGTCCCAGCAGTTGCCAAGTCCGAAGCCAGCAACGAGGCTTGGATCGTTCCAGCGCTGATAAAGGTAGTCGTGCGACTCGATCCGTTCCACAGAACTGAATCTCCCGAAGCGAATCCCGCTCCGTTGATCGTCAGCGTGGTTGCAGGACTGCCAGGCGCCGCGGTGGTCGGTGCCAGAGGCTGGTTCAGTAACGGAACCGGGCTGGTGCCGGATACTCCCGTTCCCGTCAGCGTCACCGGGACCGGTGAAACTGCGGATGCGAGGGTCACGCTCAGCGTGGCATTGCGGCTCCCAGCAGCTGAAGGCGTGAAAACTACATTGATATTGCAGGAGGCGCCGACAGAAACACTGCCGCACGCGTTCGTCTGAGAGAAATCCGTTGCGTTAGCGCCTTGAAAGGTGACGGCCGAGACTTTTACCGTGTTTTGCCCGACATTCGCGAGCGTAACAATCTGGGACGCGGTTGCAGCCCCTACAGCGTCGTTGCCGAAATTCAGGCTGCCCGGAGTGAGGCTGACGATCGCCCCCGTTCCGCTCAGTGCGACGGACTGCGGGCTGCCTTGAGCGTTATCGCTGATCGTGAGCGTTCCACTCACAGTACCGTTGGCCACTGGGGTGAAAGAAACCGAGATGGTGCAGCTAGCTCCAGCCGCCAGCGTGGCTTGGCAGGTATGCGTCTGAGAAAAACCGGAGCTAGGCCGAATGCTCGAAAGCGTGAGAGAAGATGTTCCCGTGTTTGTGACTGTAACGATTTGGGGCAAGCTGGTTGTGCCCCTCAATTGCGTCCCAAACGTCAGGCTGGTCGGCGCTAAAGTTACAGCCGGGGCTGCGCCGTGAGCCACCGCGCTACATAAAAGCACGGCGATCAGGCTTAGTAGAACTGAGCCTGAACAGCTCGCGATCGAACGGGAATGAATGCGGCTAACACTCCGCAAGGAAAGTGAAGATATCCAGAAAGTAATCAAAGGACCGCCCCGTATTCGAATTTTGCGAGCTTGACCGGGAACCCAAAGTAGGGGGAAAACAGGTGAAATGCGGGGGGAAAACGCAGGGAAGGACTAACGCGATTATGTCACAGGTACTGAAGTTTTGAAAGGTCGCTTTGTCCTTAACTTGCAAGGGTTTGCGGCCATTTCGCGTTCCTATCGGTCGTAAACGAAAGTCATCCCGCCGCTTGAAACCATTCCTCAGTTTCAGAAGGAATTCTCGCGAGGTTTTGGTTAGCGCAAGTCCCTGGCTTTCAACGCCAAGCCGCGAGCCACTGAAGTAAATTCGTTTCCTCCCCGAATTCGCTTCTTCCCAAATCTCGTTTCGAAGATTCCCCTTACTGCGGGTACAAACGAGGAACCACCCGTGAGGAATACCATATCGACATCTTTCGGCAGAACGCCTGAAGATTTCAGGAGAGAGTCGACGCACAGTGCGATCTGTCCAAGCTCTTCAGAAATCCACTCCTCGAAAGATGATCTTTCCACCGCTGTCGCGAGATCTACGAACCCGTCCGAGAATTGGAATGTCGCCGACGGGGCATTCGACAAGTCGCTCTTCACTTTTTGCACCGCGCGGTGAAGCTGAAACCCGAGATTTTCCTTTATAAAGTGAATCAGTGCCCCGATCTTCTCCGGTTCAAGCGATTGCGCGTGAACACCTCTCAGCATCTCCAGGACTTCCCTGCCTCTCAACAGCGACAGGTGATGCCATCGCTCGAGCCTGATATAAACCCAATTTGGAACCGGCAGGATTTTGCCCAGTGAACGCAGCTCTGATCCAGCTCCAAGAGCTGGAGATACAAGGTGCCGGATGATCTTCGCGTCGAAAGCATCTCCCGCGATTCCCACTCCCGCGTTGCCCACGATGCTGCCCGAGCCCCGATTCATCCGGCGACCGGGACCGACGTGAACCAAGGAGAAGTCGCTGGTACCACCGCCGAAATCCCCGATGAGGATCAGCTCGTCGTGATCGAGCGTGGACTCGTAGTAATGGGCCGCCGCCACGGGCTCCATCTCAAATGCAACGGATTCGTAACCAGCCGACTCGAAGGCCGATCGAAGGCGACCCTCTGCATAGATGTCATCTTCTGGTTTCTCTGCGCCCACAAAATGAACCGGCCTTCCAACTACCGCCGACCTGATTCTGACCCCGAACTGGCGTTCCGCTTTTTCTCGCAGGTCTTTGAGAATCCTTGCGATCAGGTCCTCGAGTGTGTAGCGTCGGCCGAAAACTTCCGTGCTCTGAAGGTTGCGGCTGCTTAAGAACGATTTGAGTGATTGAATCAGCCGCCCCTTCGTGTCCGCCGAGAGATATTGCTCAATCCCTTCAGGGCCCGTCCACGACTTCAGAGTTCTTACCCCGCCTTCCTTTTCCTGCTGCAGATATAGCAGCGACCGGTAGGCATCCGTCATGTCTCCCAGGTATGGAAACTTGGCAAGCTGAACCTCAGCTGAGCCGTCAGAGCACGCGATCGAACTGTTTGTCGTCCCAAAGTCGATGCCGATCGTGCCTTTGCTCGTTTGGGAAGAGCGTGCATGCATTCGAGATAGCTCCGAGTGGAAGTGAGAAATTGAATCAATGAGTGAGCGTTACTCAATCGTAGCATCCACAATTCTGCGCAAATGGATATGGATTCGACTTGATGACCAAGGAACGAAGCCTGGATCGAGTGCAGAAAGAAAAGTAGGGATGTAGGAATGGAATTCCACGAGGGCCGACCGCAGGCGATACGCCCTGTTGATCTCGCGCCTTCGGGTCGGGGACTCTTGCTCTGGCCGGCACGCGCTCTCAAGCAATGAGCGGAGTGCCCTTTAAGAGGCTTACTGCTTACGCGCTGACGGGTATATACTTTTACTCCGAAACGTGCGGGGTTTTGGCTTCTTCGATCTGGTCGCCCCAGCCAGGCGAATCATGCAAAAGCAGAATCCAGGGTTCGATCCCAAAAATCGGGCCAACTCGACCAATCAGCCGGCCGTGAGCGTCCCCACCAAGGGCGACAGTTCGAGCTCTGCCCCGCCGTTTGACCCGGACGCTACCCTGATCGATTTTCCTGCGCCGACTTCAGATTCCGGCGCCAGGTCGTTGGACCCGCAGGCAACCCAGGTAGACATCACTCCTCCTCCCGGTCCTATACCCCGCGCGCGCCTGCATCCCACGGTCGCTGCTCTGGAACCCGGCGATGTGCTGGGCGGCCGTTACGAGATATTGCAACTGCTCGGGGAAGGCGGAATGGGCGCGGTGTACAAGGCCACGGATCGGGAGTTGGACCGTCCGGTAGCGCTGAAATTGATTCGGCCAGAATTGGCTGCGAATCCGTCGATCCTCGCTCGTTTCAAGCAGGAGTTGCTCCTCGCCCACCAGGTAACCCACAAGAATGTGATCCGCATCTACGACTTGGGCGACGCCGATGGCGTGAAGTTCATCACTATGGAATTCGTCGAGGGCGAGGATCTGCGAGCGCTCATTCAGGAGAAGAAAAAATTCTCACCGGAGCAGGCGGTCGAGATCATCCAGCAGGTGTGCCGTGCCCTGGAAGCTGCCCACGCTGTGGGCGTGATCCATCGGGACCTGAAGCCGCAGAACGTCATGCGCGACACCAGCGGGCGGATATTGGTTATGGACTTCGGGTTGGCCCGCACGCTCGAAGGCGATGGAATGACCCAGACGGGCGCTTTGGTCGGGACGATGGAATATATGTCGCCCGAACAAGCGCTGGCGAAGAGCCTGGACCAGCGCTCGGACCTCTTTAGCCTGGGGTTGATTCTTTATGAACTGCTGACCGGCGAAACTCCGTTCCGGGCGGATAGTGCGGTTGCAAGCTTGATCAGGCGCACTTCGGAACGAGCCATCCCGGTCTCTGATCACGATGGAACGATTCCAACAGCGCTCAGCAACATCGTCAGCAAATGCCTGGAACGAGATCCCAACCTGCGCTACCAGAGTGCCGCCGAACTGCTACGTGATCTAGAGGCCTGGCAAGGGAACCATGCGGGAGCGACATTGGGCTTCCAGCCGGCCGTCGAACCTTGGGGACGCACGATTCATTGGCCGCTGGTGACCGGCATCGCGACGATTCTGCTTCTCGCGATTGTCGGATATGCGTTTCGCGGTTCGCTGTTGGCTCCGCCCGCGAAAAGGGCTGCTGCGGGACCTGCATTATCGCTGGCGATTTTGCCCTTTCGCAATGCCTCTGGCGATCCCAGCCTCGATTGGCTGGGGCCCAGTCTCGCCGAAATGCTGAATACCGACGTCGGCCAGTCCGCCAGCTTGCGCACGATCTCCCAGGATCGGCTGCATCAGGTGATTTCCGATCTACGCATCGCACCCAACGCTTCCGTCGATCCGACGACTTTGCGCAGTCTAGCCCAGTTCAGCAGTGCAGATACGCTGGTTTGGGGACAGTACGCCAGATTCGGCGGACAGATCCGCATCGATGCCACTGTACAAGACCTCAAACACGATCGCACCGTGCCGATCAAAATCGACGGGGTCGACGAAAAAGACATTCCGGGCGCTGTCGATCGATTAGCAGCGCTGATCCGCAACAATCTGGCAATCTCGTCCGATGCCGTCAAGGAACTGAAAGCAAGTTCCTTCCAGCCGACTTCGCAGTCTGCGCCAGCGCTGCGAGACTACAACCAGGGGATTCAATTCCTGCGAGACGGCAGAAACATGGACGCCGTCAAGTCCCTCCAATCTGCTACCAAGGAAGATCCAGCATTTGCACTCGCGTATTCGCGCCTGGCGGACGCGGATTCTGCGCTTGGTTACGATGGCGATGCCGAACAAGCTTCGCGCAAAGCCCTCGATCTGAGCCAGTCGTTGCCTGCCGCAGAGAAGTATCTGATCGAAGCGACGAACGCGCGAGTCACAAAAGACAACAAGAAAGCGATCGAGGCCTTTGAGAATCTCGCCAAGAGCATGCCCGAGAATTCCGACGTCGAATCAGCGCTCGGTGGGCTCTACACCGAAACCGGGAATTATGCGCAGGCCCGAGCGCAGTTGTCCAAGCTGCTGGCATCCGATCCGAAGAATATCAAAGCGCTGTGGCAGATGGGCGTGGTGGGAATCGTGAGCGGCGATCCGCAAGCTGCGCTCGAACCGCTTGAGCCAGGGGCTGTCTTTGTCCGTGCAGTTTGATGTGCCGGAACTGAGGGCGCTGATTCTGCAATCGATGGGCATTTCGTACCGGATGCTGAACAAGCCGGACGATGCCATGCGCAATTACCAGGACGCGATGGCCATTAACGAGCGTCTCGGCCTCAAGCGCGCTCTCGCCAGCAATCTGGTGGAAATGGCCGTGGTCCAGAACACTCAGGGAAAAGTCGAAGCCGCTCTGTCCGACTACAAACGCGCCCTTGAACTGCAGCGCGAAATCGGCATGAAAAAAGAAATCGGCGACACGCTCATTGACATGGGTGTTGTCTACGAATCGAAGGGCGACTACGATCAAGCGCTGCAAAATTATAAGGAGTCATTGCAGATCCAACGCGAAGCGGGCGACGAGAATTATCAAGCGTTGTGCCTGAACAATATCGGCGGAGTTTATCTGGGAAAAGGCGATACCGATAATGCTTTGACCTATCTACAGCAGGCGTTGCAACTCCGGGAAAAGCTCAACGTTCCCGCGTCAATCGCCGAGACTTTGTCTGCGTTGGGCCAGGTTTACATCAGTACTGGCCAATATGATCAGGCGCTGTCGACATCCATGCGCGCGCTCGACCTGTGGCGCAAGGCGGGAAACGCCCGCGGAGCGGCAGATGAGTCACATGACATCGGCCTGGTCTTCCAAAGTCAGGGACGTTTCGGTGCGGCCGTCAATTCCATGCAGGACGCGGTCAATGGATATCGCGCCGTAGGAGATCGCAGTGCGGACATGGCGACGCTTCTGAACGATCTCGCAGACGCCCTCGCGCAATCGGGACGGGACTCCGAGAGCGCGCCTCTCCTGAAAGAGGCTGAATCGTTGACAGGTAATCTGAAAAATGAAAGTCTCAAGGCCCAATTGCTCACTACGCAAGCAGATGTTCAGCGGTACCGCGGCGATACACAATCAGCCGACGCGCTCTATCAACAGGCGCTTCGATCCGCCTTGCGAGGGAGTGCACCTGAGGAAGTTCTGATTTCCAGGTTACACGCTGCGGAGATCGGTCTAGGCCGCGCAAACTCGGTTCCGCTGGCACAAGAATTCCGCAAATTGATTCAGGAAGCCGATCGCCGGAACCTGAAATATCTTTCGCTGCAGAGTTCAGTCGATGAAGCAGAAGCTCTGATCGGGCGCAAAGATTTCACTGGAGCACAGCGGGAATTGCAGACAGCACTGGGAACGAGCGAGAAGATGGGAGCGCGTTATGAGAGCGCGCGAATCCACTATCTGCTAGCTACGTCATTGCGTTTGGGTGGAAGCCAGTCGGAAGCCTCCGAACACTATCGCCTCGCGCTGAACTTGCTCGAGGACATGCGGAAAGATGCCGGAGCGGAAAAACTGCTCGATCGCTCCGACCTGAAAGCCATGTTTACCGAAGCGTCAAAATTCGCTTCAGCTACTAACTGAGCTCCCGGTTCGATTGAGACTCCTCCGCAATCATTGAGGCTCGGCCTATTCTCGAGTCTTCGTCTATTTCGTCACTAGTGTTACCCACTTGGTCGTGTTGTTTTTCGAGTTCGGATCAGAATTTGCTTCGCTCACCACAGCCGTGTCGGTAACCGTTGTATTTGCCTTGGCGGTGACGTTCACCGTGATCTGCACCAGGACTCCAGTTGGATTTTGTTTCGTCCACGCCGAGAGCGACGCGATGCTGCAGGAACCAGCCACACTTCCACAGGAGCTCGTCGGCGGCGTAATGGAGCAGATCGGCTGGCCGCCGGCAAGACTGCAAGATTCAATGGCGTAACCGGAACTCACGAACGTGGTGCCCGAAGGCAGCGTGTCCGTAAGTGTCACCGTGTCGGCCGTACTGGGCCCGTTGTTCGCGACTGCGATGTAGTAGGTCATATTCGTTCCGGTTTTGACCAAGAGGTTCCCAATCATCGCGGTGGCAAGATCAGCTGATCCGACTACTTGATACGTAACGCTTGATGTCGGAGAGGAGTTCCCTGCCGCGTCGGTAGCGCTTGCCGTGAACGTCTGTGTTCCGATCGTTGACGTATTGAGTGCAATCGGTGTGGTGGTTACGGTCTGCTGATTCCCGCTAAACGTTTGCAATCCACATGTAGCAATTCCCGAGAAGAAATTGGCGACGGTCGGGCTGGACGGATCGGTACAGGTGACTGTTGCCGTGGCCGTTGTCGAATTCTGGGCGTAATAACCACCCGGAGAATTCAGGGTGATTGAGGTTACGCTCGGTTTTGTCGTATCGATATTGAAAGGAACGGTTTTGAAACTGGCAACGTTCGGCCCGGGCGTGCCGGGGCTCACATTGAGTTGCGGCGGGTAAACAAGTTCCTCGAATGCATCACAATCCACTGAGAAATAATGAGCATCGTAAGCGCCTTCCACAAGCGGAATTGCGGTTCCATTATTGTCGTAGGTCGTGATGACACCGTTCACGCTGAAGGCCTGTGGATTCTGAGTTGACCAGGGAGTCGGCAAAGGACCCAAGGCAGGACACGGAATCGAGTTGTTCAAGGTCTGCTCGCCTGGTAGTGGATACGTAGTGTCGAGCAACGTCCCGTGTGGCTCCGCCCCGACAATGACCGAAGCGCCCTGGGCCGCCTGGAAATCGTTCGAGTTGGGGTTGGGCGTTTGCGGCGGCATGCTGATGAAAGATGCGGACACGCTGGTGGAATTCGTCCACAAAGGAATCGTGGGAGCAGTTGCCCATTCGGGCTCGCAGCAGAAGAACAGGTAGCTCGAATTCGTAGTAGTGCCTGTGCCTCCTCCTCGCGGAGTATTGTCTTCGAGCTGCGTCATGATGCTCTGCGGGCAGAGCTGAGTCGCCAGGGGCTCGCCGCTCGGATAATTACACTGCGCGCCAGAGACCAGGACGTCGGGCGCCATCGCGATTCCAGGAGCGTAGCCCGAGGGGACGGTGAGAATCCCGTTGACGATTCCGGGCTGATTTAAATTCAAATCCATTTCCTGAACGAACAACACATTTCTGACCGTCGATTGCGGGCAGTTCGAGCCGGCAGGAGCATTCTGCGACGCCGTGGTGCAGGTTAGAGTACTGACGGCACAAACCGACTGACCCGCAGCTGTCAGGCAGGGGGCATCGGCCATCGCCGTGCCCTTCACGATGCTCGCCCAATCCAGCGGGCTGACACCTCCCGTATTCACAAATGGAGTCGTGTCGGGTTGTACGTTCAGATCGTTACCATTGCTCGAAACGCTATAGTCAAAATCGAATTCCTCGTGTTGCCCCTGCGCGTTGTTAGCGACAAAACTCTGCGTCAAGCTCCCCGAGTTCCCTGAAGTGATTGTCTGACCTTGCTGGGTTGGAGCGAACGTCCAGGTTTCGATGTCCTGAGTCTCCCAGTCTCCGCCCGTTGCGCCAGTAAAGCCAACATACGCCGTTCCGCCCGCACCCAAACCAATGATGCTCAAATCCACGTTGACGCCGTTCGGGTATAGGTTCACTCCGTCCAAAACAACTTGAATATTGGCAACGGTTGCCGGCGTGCAATTGGGACACGCGGGAACGTACGTGATGGTGACGCTATGCGTTGCGCCATCGGCCATGTTTGCGGTAACAACGGGAGCGCCCACAGTCGAATTTGGAGTGCCCGGCCCGTCACAAAGGTAGCCGTGATGCGACGTATTTGGCCCGGTGCCGCAACTTTGAATTGCGACATGGCTCACGGAGCCGTTGACGGCTTGAGGGTCCCAGCCATTTTCAAACGTGTCGAATTCAATTGCGAGGCTGTTCGGGATGCCATTGCCCTGGCTGGGATTGAGGTTTGCATCGGCGTCGCCGTATCCGATGGCGCCCCCGTTTCCGCCGGTAAAGCCGATCGCTTCGGTGCTGGAGTTTTGGATCACGAAGGCAATTCCGTCAGCCGGAGGATTAGACGCGTTTGTAAACTGGAATTGAAAAGTTGTGGTGAATCCGTTTTCAACCGCCTGCGGGGTGAGATACCACGCGGACCCAGTCTGATTTCCAGTGCTGGACGTGATCTGCAGCACAGTGCTCCCGCTCATGACGAAAGCGGCGTTGCTGTTTGGCTTCATGCAACTTTGGTTCGCGGTAAAATCCGGGGCGTAGCTCGGAGAGGCTGGACACTGTGCGGCGGCTCTAGCTCCCACACCCATCACCATTGCCAGGAGCACAATCGCGAAAAACACAATCGACCTCAGCGCTCGTGGCGTGAATCCCACCGCTTTGATTGCGCCGACGCTGGGGGTGGAAGTCGCTTTCAATTCTGGATTCAGCGGAAGGAATTCCGGGAGGTTTGCGGGCATGACGGTTCCTCTCCTCAACTCGTATTTAGTTCGTATGGAAAGCCGTACCAAGCTCCTGGGGGAAGGAAGCTCTCGCTATGTTGAATCTGAATGTGCCGTGCAGCAAACAGGTTGCGCGGAACGCCATCATACAACCGAAGAAAGGAAAGTCAAGGCAGACATACGAAGTGCAACTTCTTGCAACATTGTTTGCAAAATGGTGGACTGAAATCGCAGCGACGTGACCGCGGGACACATCCGGGCCCATCTGACGCCGGGACGGAAAATGAAATGCCGTAGCGCACCTTGCCGATGCATCAGCCGAATCGGACGACAGATCCGCGCTCGGGCGCTTTCCATTCTTCAGTGACAACCTCAAACTTCAGCAATTTCGTCGTGGCGAATGAAGTGGTGATCGCGCAGTCGGTCGCATCACGCCCGATTGCCATCAGCACGCGACCGATGCGTCGGGAATTGTGCCTGGCATCGAACGTCCACCAGGATCCTCCCAAATACGCCTCGAACCAAGCACTGAAATCCATCGGACTCGCCGACGCAGGCACTCCTATGTCTCCCAGATATCCGGTCGCGTAGCGGGCCGGAATATTTAGCGCACGGCAGAAAGCGATCGCGAGATGTTGGAAGTCTCTGCAGACTCCGACGCGTTGTGTATAGACGTCAAGCGCCGTTCGAAAAGGACTTGAGAATTCGTAGCCGAAAGTCACTTTGCTATGAACCCAGTCACACACGGCCTGGACGCGATTCCATCCTCTGGGAGCTCCCCAAAACAATTCGGCAACGATGTTCGACAACAAATCGACTTCGCAATACCGGCTGTTCAGCAGATATGGCAGCACATCGATGGGCAAATCACTTACGGGAATCTCTGCCGCGCCTTTGTTTTCTGCATCCGGCAGCCCCGAATCTTCAATCAGTGTGGAGCTCTGAAGCTGGATTTTCCCTTTAGGAGCGACCAAGCGACAGGCCCGGTTACCAAAGCCGTCCTCATAGCTCTCTATTTTTAAGATGGGATTTGTGTGCAGTTCATCAGGCTCGCGCAAATCGCCTGCTCGCGAAGGATGAACATTGAGCAGAGTGATGATGGGAACGTCTGCGACGGTTTCAAACTGTATGTCATAGCCAAGACGCAGTAGCATAGGTTTAGCCGTGCCTCACGAGCACGACTTTGGATGCCGAAATTATCACGCGCGGCAGCCATTTGGCAGCGTTTTTTCTCATACGCCGAATCTCAAATTCACAATTACGATCGGTGTATGATGCGGTAGATTCTGACAGGAGATCGAGTGACATACTGTTTGGGCATTGTGACGCGACAGGGATTGGTTTTGGCCTCGGATTCGCGGACGAACGCTGGTTTCGATCAGGTGAATGTGTGCCGCAAGATGCACCGATTCGTTCAGCCCGGGGAGCGTGTCTTTGTCATTCTCTCGAGCGGCGGCCTCTCGATCAGCCAATCCGTGATCACCTTGCTGAGCGCCGACTTCGATGCGGGACGTGGACTCGCCCAGGCCAACTCGCTCTACGATGCCGCGAGAATCGTCGGCGAATGCGTTCGCAACGTCTCGGACATGGATCGGGCGTCGCTTGAGCGCGATTCGTTCAACTTCAACGTTCATCTTCTTCTGGGCGGCCAGGTAAGAGGACAAGAGCCGAATTTGTACTTGATCTACCCGCAAGGAAATCCCCTGGCTGCCACCGAGGATTCGCTATATTTGCAGCTGGGCGAATGCAAATACGGACGACCGATCTTGGATCGTGGGATACAAGCCACTACTTCGCTCGAAGTAGCGGCGAAATATGCTTTGCTCTCTTTGGATGCAGCGATGCGGTCGAATGTGACCGTAGGGCCTCCGTTCGACTTGTTGTTGTATGACAAAGACAGTCTGACGATCAATCGGTATCGGAGGCTCTGTGCCGGTGATCGCGACCTGAATCTAATCCACTCGACTTGGGAACAGTCCCTTCGACGATCGGTGGAACAGCTCCCCGATATCGAATTTGAGATTTCGGCGGAGCAGGAATCCTCCCACGGCATTCCTAAAGTTGCAAAGTCCGGAAGATAGAGCGCGGCGCATAGATTCCAGCTGTCGTGGCTACTGCTCGGACCAGTACTTGTTAAACCCTTCGTAATCCGACGGCAAATTGGCCAGGATGGCTCTCCTCAACTCCAAGATGTCGATGGAACCCTGTTTCCGATACAGCATCTTGCCATCAGGACCGATGACTACGGTATAGGGCACAGCCGATTCCCAAGTCGGGTCAAAGGCGGCCTGCAAACCAGCAGTATCCGTGGATGCGAAGAGCAGGTTACGGCTGGTGGCATGCATCTTTTCAAGAATGCGCTGCACGGTGTTTTTTTCGTCCGGCATATTGGCGGCCACGGTAACCAATTCCAAATCGCGCACGCCGTACATGCGAAAAGTGTCCTCCAAATCCGGGAACTCGTGGATGCACGAGCCACACCAGGTCGCCCAAAAACTTACCAGCAGAGTTTTTCCGGTTGGATTTGTTCTCAACTTTTTCAAGTCCGTATCCGAGGCCATTTCAAGGGTCACGGGCTGAGATTCGATCTTTCGCAGCGCTGCCAGACGCGCAACTTGCTTTTCTTTCCACTTGGTCGAGCAACCGAAAACGCCGGTGTGCTTGACGGCAACGTCCCGGTGCGCCAGTAAGGCATCGATCGCGTCGCGGGCTTCGTGCGTCTTCACTAGTTCGGCGCGATAACTATTGTCCATCCGGCCTTCGTACCGGAGCAGGCGATCACGGTCAAAAACGAAGACATGAGGCGTAGCCTGGGGGCCATAGGCTCGCGCGACGGATTGAGTTTCGCCATCGTACAGATAAGGGTAGGTTAGATGTTTGAACTGCGCCCGGATCTTCATCTCATCGAGACTGTCGCTGATATCCGAGGAATCCAGTTCATCGATAGAGATCGCGTTCGGATCATTCGGCTGGATCGCAATGACCGACACTCCGCGGTCACGATAGTCGGCTGCAAGCTGCATGATGCGGCGTTCGTACATCTGTGAAATGGGGCAATGATTGCACGCAAAGACGATCACCAATACGGGACTTGAGGCGTAGTCGACGAGCTTATGGGTTTTTCCGTCGATGCCCGGGAGTTCGAAATCCGGTGCGGGCGAACCGAGTGCGAGAACGGGATGTGACTCTTGCGCCCAAGCAGTAAGGGTGAGTGTGAGCAGAGCTAGAATTCTCCACATGTCCGAGGCCTTCAAGTCCCTTCCTTAATTGTTTTGCCACCGATGGAGGCGCGGGAGTTCCTTTAAGCATAGCGCCGTCGATCACTGTCAGATTCCGTCCCGCAATGTTCGCCACATAAGCCCTGTTCGTTGCAGCAGCTACGGCGATCGCGTACGGGCCTATGATTCCACAGAACCTGGATACCGTCACGCTGAAGAGAATACCGTTCATTGACTAGCGGGGGTCACATCCTTAAGATGGAGCGACTCGAAAGCCAATCGTCGATCAATGGCCGACCAAATCATCTCGCATTACCGCATACTGGAGAAGCTCGGCGGCGGTGGAATGGGAGTGGTGTTCAAGGCCGAGGACACACGACTCCGCCGCTTCGTGGCCCTCAAGTTTCTGCCCGACGAAGTGGCCAGCGACCCTCAAGCGCTGAGCCGGTTCCAGCGTGAAGCCCAGGCGGCTTCGGCCTTGAATCACCCAAACATTTGCACGATCTACGACATCGGCCACGAAAATGGTCAAGCCTTCATCGCGATGGAGTATCTCGAAGGCTCGACATTAAAACACATGATTGAGGGTCGCCCCCTCAAGACCACTCAGTTGTTCGATCTCGGCATCCAGATCGCCGACGCTCTCGACGCCGCCCACTCGGGCGGAATCGTACACCGCGACATTAAGCCCGCAAACATCTTTGTCACTCACCGGGGCCAGGCGAAAGTTCTGGATTTCGGTTTAGCGAAAGTAACTCCCCAATCGAGTCAGGCTCTTGATTCGTCGGTCGCCACGCTGGGCGCCCCGACTGCCGTCAGCCCGGATCAACTCACCACACCGGGAACTGCCATGGGAACCATCGGTTACATGTCGCCCGAGCAGGCGCGCGGCGAACCCTTAGACCAGCGCAGCGATCTGTTTTCTTTCGGTGTGGTGCTCTACGAAATGGCTACCGGCAGACAGCCCTTCTCCGGAGGTACTTCGGCCATAGTCTTTGACGCAATTCTCAACAAGGTACCGGCGCCGCCCATTCAATTGAATCCGGGTCTGCCTGCGCAAATCGAGATCGTCCTGAACAAGGCGCTTGAGAAGGACCGCGATTTGCGGTGCCAAAGTGCGGCGGAGTTGCGCGCTGACCTGAAACGCATGAAGCGCGATACCGATTCGTCCCGTGCCGGGGCCAGAGCCGTTTCTGTTCTGACTGAGAGCGGCACGAAGGAAGTATCCGCATCCGCGCCGTTGCCAGTGATCGAGCGAAAGCGCGCCAACTTCTCTACCATCCTCATTGCCTGCGGTTTTCTTCTCGCTCTGGCGATCGGATTCGTTCTGGGCCGGCGCCTCTGGCAGTCATCTGCGCCCAGCGCGCCCTTGTATCACGAAATTACTTTCCGCCGCGGCGAAATTCGTTCCGCCCGGTTCGCGCCGGATGGGCAGACGATCTTGTATAGCGCAGCTTGGCAAGGGAACCCAGTTGAGACGTTCTCTGCGCGTCAGGGCATGGTCGAGTCCCGTTCCCTGGGATTGGGCCGTTCCGAACTGCTGGCGATTTCATCCAAGGGCGAGATGGCCCTCTCCTTGGGTAGTCATCCCGTCGGAACGTGGATCAACGTCGGCACACTGGCAAGAGCCCCTTTGGCGGGCGGCGCACCTCGCCCGGTGCTCGAGGATGTCGAATGGGCGGACTGGTCCCCCGATGGAAGCAACCTTGCAGTCGTGCGCAACGTCGGCGGCCGCGACCGCCTCGAATATCCCATTGGTAAGGTTCTATACGAAACCAGCGGCGGCTGGATCAGTTATCCGCGTGTTTCCCCGAAGGGAGACTACGTCGCGTTCATGGATCATCCCAATCAGGGAGACGACGGTGGCTCCATTGCCGTGGTCGATGTCGCAGGGCACAAGAAGGATTTAACTCGCGAGTGGTACGGTACGCAGGGTCTTGCTTGGACACCGGACGGCCAGGAAATCTGGTTCACCGCCAGCGAATTGGGACTGTTTCATTACATTACGGCTGTCACTCCATCGGGAAAGCAACGGTTGGTGACACGCGTCCCTGGGTCTCTGGTTATGTTCGACATCTGGCAGGATGGACGCGTCCTGTTAGCTCGCTCCGACCGTCGGCGCGAGGTGATGGCGCTCTATGACGGTGCAACCAAAGAACACGATCTTTCCTGGCTCGACTACTCTTATCCGGCCGATTTATCCGCCGATGGCAAGACCCTACTCTTTGATGAAGAGGGCATCGGCGGAGGCGTGCAATATGGGGATGCGCAGGATCTGACGTATGCCGTTTATATTCGGAATACCGACGGTTCACCGGCAATTCGGCTTGGCGAGGGCGCTGCCGCTGCGCTTTCCCCCGATCAGAAATGGGCGATTGTGCAAACCCCGCGCTCGCCTGAACAACTCCGGCTATTGCCCACCGGCGCAGGAGAAGGTCAGTCACTCACGAACGATGCCATCAACCACCAATGGGCGCGCTGGTTCCCGGACGCCAAACGATTGGTGTTTTCCGGGAACGAACCGGAGCACGGCGTGCGCCTCTATACCCAGGATGTTTCCGGAGGCAAGCCGAAACCGATTTCGCCGGAAGGAGTCGACGCTGTCTCTTTTGCAATCTCGCCGGACGGACAGTTCGTCGTGGGGATCGGCCCCGACCAAAAAGGCTATCTTTTCCCCGTTCAAAGCGGCGACCCGCGGCTGGTTAGCGGGATGGAGCCTGGAGACATCCCCATCAATTGGAGTCAAGACGGGCAATCCATTTTCCTCTACCGCAGCGGTGAGGTTCCCGCCAAGGTGTACCGCGTGGAGTTGGCGACAGGAAAGAAGAGCGTCTGGAAGCAGATCGCTCCCCTCGATCCCACCGGAGTCTCGACCATCGGCCCCATCCTGATGACCCCGGACGGAAAGACCTACGTCTACGGCTTCCATCGAACGCTCGGGGACCTGTACCTGGTCGAAGGCCTTAAATGAATTTCCGCTCCCCCTAGAAAGCGGAATATTGGATATGGATCCGAGAGATCCAGATAGGGATCGTCAGCAGATTCGGCGGGCTATCAACTTCGCGCTCTGGACCGCTCTTTGCTTCCTATTGATCCTGAATGCGTGCAGCGGGAACTCCGGGTCGCGGATTCACGTGGAATTGCGTGACACTCCGGAAGCAAATCCCCCAGCGCAAGCCCTCAAACCTGCTGCAAGTTGCCCGCCCGGAGACCCTCCGGGCGGTGATCCTTCGCCCACTCCTGCCGCCGGTCACACCGTAACCCTCTCATGGAACGCCAGCACGTCGTCGAGCGGTCCTACTGGCAAGGAAATTCGCTATTGCTTGTACCGAACCAAGGGAGCTCGGGTGCAGGGAAACACTCCAGGAGCGGGAACGAAGTCTCCCTGTGTGAACTGTCAGCGAGTCACGAAGCAGCCTATTTCAGGCACCAGCTACCCAGACACTCAAGTGGAAAATGGCGCGCATTACTGCTACGTGGCAATCGCGGTGGATGGTCAAACCGGAAAGCTTAGTGTTTTTTCGAATCAAGCAGACGCAGTGATCCCGCCAAACGCGGAACATCCTTTCTGCACGCCCACAGACAATCCGAAACAAGCTCCCCGTGCGAAGAGTCCACGCCGTCGCTAGAATCGATGTGCTACGGCCAGTATCATTGACTCGTTCATCTGGGTATCGTAACTTCGACCTTTGAAGGGATACGGATTTAGGAGGTTCCATGCCAGCCCCGGCGGCCAAAACGCGCACATGGACGTACTTCGAGGATCGGTGGCATGAGGGCAATGTGCCGATCATGGGGCCACGCACGCATGCCGCATGGCTTTGCTCCGTGGTATTTGACGGTGCGCGGGCCTTTGAAGGCGTCACTCCGGACCTTGAGCTGCATTGTGCTCGCGTCAATGACTCCGCAAAGAAGATGTTTCTCAAACCAGTAGTCCCAGCCGAAACCTGGGTCAAGCTTGCGCGAGAAGGAATCTCACGCTTCGAAAAAGATGCTGCTCTCTATATTCGCCCCATGTACTGGGCGGAGAATGAGGGACCGTGGGTTCAGGCGCATGATCCGGAGTCCACGCGCTGGTGTCTTTCCATCTATGAAGCTCCGATGCGTCAGCCGAAGGGATTCTCGATCACGCTGTCGCCCTACCGCCGACCGACGCTCGAGACCATGCCGGTCGATGCCAAGGCGGGATGCCTCTATCCGAACAACGCTCGCGCCCTTTTCCATGCGCACGCCCGCGGCTTCGACAACGCCGTGGTCTGCGACGTTCTCGGCAATGTTGCAGAGCTGGCCACGTCCAACCTCTTCATGGCGAAGGGTGGAATCGTCTATACGCCGATCCCCAACGGAACTTTCCTGGCTGGCATCACTCGCCAGCGAGTAATCGGATTGCTGCGAGAGGCGGGCGTGACTGTGGTTGAAAAAATCATGACCTACCAGGAATTTGAGTTGGCGGATGAGATTTTCTCGACGGGCAACTATTCGAAGGTTGTGCCCGTCACCAAAATCGACGGCCAGTTTCTCCATCCCGGCCCGATCTACACCAAAGCTCGCGAGCTCTATTGGTCATTTGCACATTCGGGTTCTGCGGTCAAACTGTGACTCTCTTGTCCGCAAATACTGCTCGGAACCGCACCCGCTATATCGAGCTCTCGCTTCTGGTCGTCGCCTCCGTTACCGTATGGTGGTCATCTATCGGCTTGACCTTGGGACTCGCTTTAAGCAATGACGCGTACACTCATATCCTGCTGATTCTGCCAGTGAGCGCCGCTCTGATTTACCTCGAAGTCAAACAATCTCCGTTGACCGCGTGCCCGAGAGAGTGGATCGGCGCGGCTTTGTTGGCGGTAGCCATGGGCTTGCGTGTTCTCGCAGCTTGGAACCTGTGGCACGTTTCCGCGAGCGCCTCGCTATCGTTGAGCATCTTCGCGCTCGTGCTCTGGTGGATTGGCAGTGTCGTCGTCTGCTGTGGCTTGCAAGTTTTTCTATCTCTTCTCTTCCCTCTTTGCTTTCTGTTCCTGGTCGTCCCACTTCCCGCGAGTGTCGTAGACTCCGCCACTGTGTTCCTACAACATCAGTCGGCGATCGCGTCGGAGATTCTTTTCCGAGCGGCTCGCGTTCCGGTGATACGGCACGGCATCGTTTTGTCGATCCCCGATTTGTATATCGAAGTTGCGCGCGAATGCAGCAGCATCCGCTCCAGCACGATGCTGATCGTAATCACTCTGATCTTGGCTCATCTATTTCTCAATTCTTGGTGGCGAAAAACCTTGCTGGTGGTGATTGCAATCCCCCTGTCCGTGGCGAAGAACGCAGTGCGCATCTTCACTATCGCTGAACTCGGAACACGCGTCGACCCTGCCTACCTGACGGGGAGGCTGCACCACAATGGGGGTTTCGTCTTTCTCGGTCTCGCGCTGGTCGTCGACGTCGGGCTGCTGTGGGTACTGAGGCGGGGCGAATTTCCGTCCACAAGTCCGACGATTGTTCAGGAAATCTAGACACTGCTGAGCAAAATGAGTCTATGAACACTTCACGAATTGACGACGCCATTGTTTTCGCTGTTGGGGGTCTTTGGGCGAAAGTTGCCAAGAGTCATTGCCAAGGCCGCAGATGCGATGCGCGGCGGTGACCTTTCGGTGGAGGGTGAGGTAGGAGGCAAGGATCTTGAGCTAACGGGCGGCGATTTAATCATCCAGGTGGGAAGCCCGGAAGACTATGCGCATGTCGATCTCTCCGTGAAGTTCGGAGACGTTAGCTGTGTCCAGTTCGGCGATCCCAAGGGCTGGCTGGGGAATTCCGTCAGGAAGGACGGCAATGGAAAATACCGACTTCACGCCCATGTCATGGCTGGCGATCTAGTGCTCAAATCCTGAGAGGTTCCGCAAAATCTGGCAGCCACAGCACAATTTGACGGATGGGACAGAAGCTCTCGGCTCCGGACTTAATCATGAGTCGGTCGCTATTTTGTTTGGTAGCAGCCGATGTCTATCTTTCCGGATTCGACTCGCGGCGAGCCTTCGAGATCCAGTTGTCCCACTGGCACTCCCTCATTCGTTCCAGCGGCAAGCGCAGGAGAATCCGGACGCAAGTGAAAATCCTTGGTGGCGTCGACGAAATGCGGATCCAGAAAACGGGAATGATGGTCATTGCCCGTGGATTGAACATAGTTGTCAAACCCCGTAACCGTGGCCGAAGCCTCTCCCCATGTGCTCGCCTTTGAGCCCAAAGCGCAGTAATAAAGGTTGTGATCAATAGTGACGGGCCGATGTTGTTTATCGACCTGCGATTTGTCCACCGCGATAAGACAGCGGGACCCCGCGTAGACGATGTTGTTCACAAAAATATTGTCCGCCATATTCCACTGCATTTGAAACTCACCGGAGCCTGTTGCCGACGTATCGTTTTCGTAGAGCGTGTTGTTGACTACAGTGCAATGCTCGGTGTGTCCCCGCTCGGGCGCATAACCTCCGATCGAAACCCCTGCTGTATGGCCGTGGTAGATGAGGTTATTTCGCGCAGTGATGTAACTGGTGGCGCGGTCCTTGTGCTCACTGGCCAGTTCGATTCCAAAGTCCATATCGTGAATGACGTTCTGTTCGATCAGAACCCTGGTGCCACCATCCACGTAAATGCCATCGGAATTTTCGTCATCGCCGTATGCGGGATTGCCGCGCGATGTGATGTTGTAAACCAAATTGCCGCTGACCACTCCATCGCGCGCTTGATCAACGGCAGGGTCGGGCGCCGTGCGTTCGAAGCCGATGACGTCGATTCCGATGTTGTTGTTGTCGTGGACAATATTGTGAGTAATGCGGAAATTCGTGACGTTTCCGTTCACGACGAGCGACTCGCTCGAACCGGTCTTGAGATGATGCACCTCATTGCCGTCGATCACGAGTTCGCTGATTGGAGTCTTGGCATCGGTGCCGTAGACAGCAATGCCAAAGCCGTTGGCACCATGCCCCGGACCATCACGGCCGTTAAAGGTTTGCTCAATATGATGAACGTTGTTCTTCAGCAGCTCTATATGGGAGCCAGCCCCCATCACACTTATGCCTAACGGGGTCAGCCGATGTTCGGCCGTGCGGTAGTTGCGAATCTCAAATCCCTCGATTCGCACGTAACTCTTGTTATGAATCGTCACTATGGCGCTTCTGCCATTCGGCGTGAAATGCGTTGCGTCAAGGATGGCCGTCTCGCCCGGATAGCTTCGAAAAGTGATGTATCCGTCAGTTGGGCTGCCAGATGTCTTGATGGTTAAGAGCTCTTCGTACGTTCCTCCCCGCACGTTGACGGTACTACCTGCAGTCACGGTGTCCGCGGCATGCTGAACGGTGCGCCAAGGTGCGGCTTGAGTGCCAGGATTCGAATCGTTACCACTCGTCGACACGTAGAAGGAGGACTTGGACTGGCCAAAGGCCGTTGAGACACACACCAATAACATGAACTGGATTGAAAATTTCACACTCATCACTCCCAAAAAAGTGCCCTGCACTGCGGCTCTGGTTCAAATCCTCAGAAAGATCTTCCGGCGGTACATCCAATAGAGGATCAGCCAGAAGGTCAGTATCACGAGGAACCCGTGCAGCACGGGCTGGAAAGTCGCTCCGGCAATAAACGATATCGCTCCCCCAAAATGACGGTCCAATGCGCCCCCGAAGAAGGCCTCCATCGTCCAGCTCATTACGTAGACGGCGATCGAGTTCATGCCGACCACCAGCAGGGGAAACGCCCATCGCCGCCATCCTTTTATTTCGACAAGCGCATAAAAACCGGCGAGGATCAGAAGCACCAAGCCACCGCTATACAACGTGTACGACGATGTCCACACCCTTTTGACGATGGGGCAAATGCCGGCCCATTGACAGACGAGTCCCAGCAGAACGAGAGCTACTCCCGCGATTGCGAGGCCTCGCAGTTTTTGTTCTTTCGACTTGCTTCCCTTCAGCCATTCGCCGGCTAAAAGTCCCATGATCATAGTGCCGAGGGTAGGAATGAAACTCAGCGTCGACCAACCGCCTTCGTTAAAGACAAACGGATGTTCGCGTGGAAAGAGATTCAGGAACCAAACATCGAAGGCCCACGAGAGGTTCGAGTTCTTGTTCCAATGCGAAAGGAATCCGGTATAGAGGTGAGGCCAGTCCTGCGGGACTCCGACCCGCGCGTAGTCGAACTGCGGGCCTGGCGCGGGATACAGCGCGAAAGCTGCCCAAAAGAAGATCAAGATCAGCACCAGGGTTACTACCTGCGTTCGCACGCGTGTGAACCCCAGCAAGAACAGGAAAACGTAGCCCAACCCGATCTGCGTCAGCGTGTCCTCAAATGTGAAGTAGGTCTGAGTCGACCGGAGGGAACGAAGGAAAATCCCGAGAAAAATCAATATGAACGCGCGGCGAACTGCATGCCCAAACATGGGCCCAAACGTCTGCCCCTTCATTTTCCTGCTGGCGATGGAAAATGGCAGCGCGGCGCCTACCAGGAACGAAAAAGCTGGCTGGATCAAGTCATGTAATGAACACCCTTGCCACTCAACATGCTGGGTGTTGAAGGCGATCACGCGCCACAGAAGGCTGTTCGGAAATGCGCGCGCCGCATCGAACAGGCGCATAGCCTCTCCGAGCATCAGAACCATCACCAACCCACGGAATACATCCAGCGAGATCAGGCGGGTGATGCCCTCAGTCTTTCGTGCGGTCTCGACTGCAGGTGCTTCCGATCCCGAACTATCAACCTGCGCGATTTCGACCATCAAAGCCTCCTGGGGACCAGCGGCATCTATACCTGAACTGCGAAACCGGGAGAATCCGAGTGCTCGTCCGACTTCCCACGTGTGAAGTCTGGAAATTTCTGCGGCGCTCCGTTCTGCGAGACGGAAGCTTCGCTCAACGGAGTCGGCGCGCTCCACGCGGCGGCATCGTAAACATTGATGTCGGGCACGAGCCCCTTTCTTAGGCACTCCATCAACCTGTAATTCATGACGTAGTCCATCCCGCCGTGCCCGCCCATTTTTCGAGCGAGGTCCCCGGTTTTCTTCCAGAGCGGGTGCTCGTACTTTTCGCGAAACGAATCGACGTTTTCCCAGTCTTCTTTCATCGAGCCATCTGCCTGCTTTGCACCGTCGATGAAAATCCTCGCCGGATAATCCGCAAATATCCCCTTGGTCCCCGAGATCGAATTAAGGCGACTGTAAGGTCGTGGATTGACCACGTCATGCTGAAGAAGAATGGTGCGCCCTTTTTGCGTTTTGATAATGCTGGTGTTCATGTCGCCGCAGATGTATTTTTCGCCGCGTTTAGGGTCGCCGTCAGGAAACGTAGCTTTCACATATGCGCTGAGGGAAGCCTCTGCCGAACTCACGGAAACCATGTAGTCGAAGCGATCGCCGCGATGAATGTCCATGTAATGGGCGACAGGCCCCAATCCGTGGGTGGGATACAAGTTGCCGTTGCGCTTCGTATGCGGAACGCGGCGCCACAGGCCCTCGCTTTCATTTGCCGTCAGAATCTTTCGCAGGTCGTGAAGATACGCCGCTTCTCCATGGGTAATCTCACCGAAAAGTCCATCGCGCACCATGTTCAGGACCATCATCTCGGTATCGCCG
The DNA here is from genome assembly GCA_963700225.1 of uncultured Acidobacteriota bacterium. Classification (GTDB taxonomy): domain Bacteria; phylum Acidobacteriota; class Terriglobia; order Terriglobales; family Acidobacteriaceae; genus Sulfotelmatobacter. The sequence goes on along the minus strand of CAVOWU010000001.1, from coordinate 18,557 downwards.
TAGCAGCAATTTTCCAGAATGACGCAATGCTTTCGGGTGGCCTCCGATGTGTCAACGATGTCCCAGCATTCCTGCAATGTTGTGCAAGCGGGCACTTCCACGGCAGCATGCTTGCCGTTCTTCATAGCATCCAGCGCCATCGGAACGTGCCAGTTCCAGGGAGTCGCGACGTAGACGATGTCGAGATCGAGCTGAGTCAGATTCTTAAAATCTGTTTCGCCCTTGCTAAAGCCCTTGGGTTCCGGTTGTCCTGTGTCCGTGACCATCTTTTGTCCGTGCGCGACCTTCTCCGGCACCACATCGCAGATCGCCTTGACCTCAACATTTTCAACGGCGAGCAAGTCCCCCAGCAAACTGGTGCCCCGCCCCCCGACGCCAATAATTCCCAACCGCACCCGCTCCCGCGCTTCGAACGGGACGCCGATCATCGTCGACTTCGTACTATTGCGCGTGCCGGCAAAGGAAGCAGAAGCTAGAATGTCGGTCGCGACCACGAGCCCCGCACCACCAAGCGCGGTGCGCTGCAGGAAACTTCGTCTGGAGATTTCCTTAGATTCTTTATCCATTGCCATGTGTGAGGTCTCCTATGGAGGGAGTCGCAAGGTTGTTTTCGCGCCGTATCAAACGAAATGAAACGATATGAATAGTAACAGTTCGACAGTCGTCCGTTTGGAATAAATTTATCACCCAGCTGGATGGCTTCCCGGAACCCGATGACTTGAGCGGCGGCCGGGGTCGATGAGTGAGATGGGAGATATTTCAACTGTCGCAAGATTCGAGATCGGGCCGTCGGGTAAATGAGGTTGCGTAGGTGTAAGATCGGTGCGTTCTAAACAGGAGATTGTCCGTGCGCACTTTATCCCTCCGCGTGGTGCTCCTAGCTTTTCGGCTTGCTCGTCAGTTTCTCGCTCTGTGGCGCCCAGAATCCTGCATGGAACAACCTTAAACAACTCAGCGCCGGAATACATGTCCGCGTCGTGGCCAACAGCAAGAAATCCTTCCATGGCGAGTTCCAATCCGCCACTGACGATGCAATCATCATCAGGTCCAAAGGAGCAGACCAGACTCTTTCCCGTGCTAGTGTGCGGAAAGTCTTCTCACGAAGCGCGGGGCATCGCGTGCGGCACACCCTCATTGGCGCAGCTATCGGGGCGGGTGCGGGCCTCGGAACCGGCGCCGCGATCGATAATGATTGTTCCTCCAATTCCATCGTCTGCACCGGCAACAAAGGAAAGGCCATACTCACGCCAGTATTTGGCCTTCTTGGCGCAGGTATAGGTGCTCTCCTCCCGGCGGGGGGCTGGCAGGAAGTTTATCGCGCGAACTAGGCGAAGCTGGTTTTCCTTTGCGATGGTGCCGTCCCTCACCCACTGGCTTGGCAGCAAACTGGGAAGCGTATCCGACACACTTTTGATTGTTATCAAGTCGCCTCTTCCTTTATGGAGATTCGCCGGTCGATTCTGAGACTTGTTTATCCGAGTTCTCAAGACCTAGACTAAGTCCCGAGACAAAGACCATCATTCCGACTCAGCAAGTCTAGGATTCTCCAATCGATAATGCGTCCAGTCATTCAAGTTTCCGCAATCCGGAAAACCTACGGCTCTACGGTGGCAGTCGACGAGGTGTCGTTTGAGGTCCGCGACGGTGAGATCTTTGGTTTAATCGGGCCCAACGGCGCGGGCAAAACCACAACGATGGAGTGCATCGAAGGTCTGCGAACGCCCGACGGGGGCGCCATCGCGGTGCTGGGTCTTGATCCCTTCAACGACGTTTACAAGCTGCAGGAGCGAATTGGAGTTCAGTTGCAGCAGGCGCAACTGCAGAAGCGGATCAAAGTGTGGGAGGCGGTAGACCTCTGGGCGTCCCTTTACCGGAGGAATACGATCGACGGCGAACGGTTGCTCGAACAGCTTGGCCTTATCGACAAGCGGAATGCCTGGTTCATGACCCTGTCGGGCGGCCAGAAGCAACGATTGTTCATTGCTCTTGCGCTGATCAATGATCCGGAATTGGTGTTTCTCGACGAGTTAACCACCGGGCTGGACCCCCAGGCGCGGCGAGCCATCTGGGACCTGGTGCGCGGCATTCGCGAGCGTGGCAAGACGGTTTTCCTGACCACTCATCTCATGGAGGAGGCCGAGCGGTTGTGCGACCGGGTGGCGATCATCGAACACGGACGCATCATTGACATCGACACGCCGCGGAGCCTGGTGAACAGGCACTGCCCGGAGCGTACCGTCATCCTCGCGACAGACGATCCGACCGCTGCAGATCGGTTTCGAACGATCCCGCGAGTCGAGGTGGTAACCTGCGGCGACTCGCAGTTCACCATTCGAGGTCAGGGCGACGATCTCGTCACCGAGGTGATTCATTGTCTCTCCGAGAATCGCATCCGGGTCACTGACTTCCGAACGATTCTCCCCAACCTTGAGGATGTCTTTCTCAAACTTACAGGTCACTCGATTCGCGACTAGGCGCGATTAATGATGCTGCGTGGACTTTGGAAATTGACATGGATCGAGATCAAGATCTTCCTGCGCGAGCCGCTTGGCGCGTTCGGAACGATCGGAATCCCGGTCTTGGTGTTCGTCGTAACGGGTCGGATCGTCGGCCACAGCCTGGCGCCGGCCTCGTTGGCTGCCAGCAGTTTCATGACGGCCGGTCTACCCGTGCTCGCCTCGGTTCTGATCGCCATCAGCGCCGTGCTGTCACTGGTCACGATCATTTCGATTTACCGCGAGGGGGGTATTCTGAAGCGGCTCCGCGCCACTCCCTTGCGCCCGCAGACGATCCTCACCGCACATGTGGTGGTCAAGCTGCTGCTCACCGCGGCCACTCTGGCCTTAATGGTGCTCGCCGGCAAACGCTACTATCCGATCGGAATTCACGTGCCACTGTTCGGCTTTACGATAGCGCTTCTGATAAGCACCTGCAGCATCCTGTCGATGGGCTTTGTCATCGCCAGCATCGTTCCGACAGCGCGTTTTGCACAGCCGATCGGCGCTGTCGTCATGTACCCGATGATCGGCGTCTCTGGACTCTTCGTGCCCGTTACATCGCTGCCGCCAACGCTCCAAGCAGTGGCCAGAGTTGTGCCGCTAACGTACGCGGTCTCACTGCTCGAAGGCATTTGGAAGGGCGACGCTTGGTCGGCTCATGTGGGCGACGTAGCGGCACTGGCCATGGTGTTTATCGTGTGTACGGCGCTCTCGGCGAAGGTGTTTCGCTGGGAGTAGCAGATATTTTCTCGAAGCCCTCGAAATCTTCTTCAACGCCCGGACGGCCAGATGCCGCCCTTACTCCGACATCCCCTTCTTCAAAAGGAAAACGTAAACGGCTGCAAGGACGAAGATCCTGGAATTCCTTCCTCAAAAAGTGCTCACAGCGGACAGGCAGAGCTTTTGCTGGCCGCAGCCTGCGGACCGTTTGACGGCTCTTTGTCTCTCCGCTAAGATGCCAGCGCGTGGACCCCATTGTTGGAAGTACCGTCGGGCATTACCGGGTAATGGAAAAGCTCGGCGGCGGCGGCATGGGAGTGGTGTACAAGGCCGAGGACACGCGGCTGCGACGCCAGGTTGCGCTCAAGTTCCTTCCCACCGAAATATCGCGCGACGCTCTCGCGATTGAGCGCTTTCAGCGCGAAGCACGTTCAGCATCGGCGCTCAACCACCCGCACATCTGCACCATTTACGACATCGGAGAGGAGAACGGCCTCCATTACATCGCGATGGAGTTGCTGCAGGGGCAGACCCTCAAGCACTTCATTGAGAACCGCAGGCTCAAGGTGCAGGAGGTGCTGGACCTCGGAATTCAGATCGCTGACGGACTCGACGCCGCCCACACGGCTGGTGTAGTGCACCGTGACATCAAACCCGCCAATATTTTTGTGACCCCACGGGGACAACTCAAAATCCTGGACTTCGGGCTGGCAAAACTGGTGTCTAGCGGGCAACCGGATGGAGCCACCGTGACGGAACATCACCTGACCAGTGCGGGCATGACGGTCGGAACGGTTGCGTACATGTCGCCGGAGCAGGTGCGCGGGGAGGAACTGGACGCACGCAGCGACCTGTTCTCGTTCGGGGTAGTGCTTTACGAGATGGCGACTGGCGAGGTGGCGTTTTCTGGTAATACTTCGGGCGTTGTGATCGATGCCATCTTGAACCGAGCCCCGCTTCCGCCCACACAGCTTAACCCCGAGCTGTCCCCGAAGCTGGAGGAAGTCATCAATAAGGCGGTGGAAAAGGACCGCGAGTTACGCTGCCAATCGGCGGCTGAACTACGTTCCGATCTGAAGCGCCTCAAACGCGATTTGGACTCCAGCCGGATGGCGCGGGTCGTCGTTCCCGAGCATGCCGGGGCGCCGCCGTCGAAACCGCCTATCTTGCGGAAGACGAGCAGGCGCTTTGCGGCCGTCGCATTATCGGTTTCGGCAGTGATCCTCAGCGCCATCGGCGGAGCTTGGGTTGCGCGCCGGCAATCGATCGTCGAGCCGCCCCTTTACCACCAGTTGACGTTTCGCCGCGGCACGATTCGCATGGCCAAGTTTTCTCCCGACGGACAGACGGTGGTTTACAGTGCGGCTTGGGAGGGAAATCCATCAAGCCTGTTTTCCACGCGCCCGGAGAGTCCCCAATCGCGCGACCTTGAACTGGCTGGTGCCGAGATCGAGTCCATGTCATCCACTGGCGACATGGCGGTGCTGCTCGGCAGCCGGCAAGTACGTTCCTACATCCATGTGGGAACCCTGGCTCGTGTCCCATTGTCGGGGGGGGGTCCCCGTGAAATTCTCAACGACGTGCAGTGGTCAGACTGGTCGCCGGACGGCAAGAACATGGCTGTGGTCCGAGACTTCGGGGGCAAGAATCGCCTGGAGTATCCCGTCGGCAAGCTGCTATACGAGACTGGCGGGTGGATCGGTCATCCACGAATTTCCCCGGACGGCGACAGCGTCGCCTTTCTCGACCATCCGCTCGAGGGAGATGACGGCGGCTCCGTTGCCGTGGTCAATTCCAAGGGTGAGAAAAAGACTCTAACCCAGGACTTCTACACTGCGCAGGGTTTGGCCTGGAGCGCCAACGGCCGGGAGATCTGGTTCACGGCGGCAACCTCCGGTCTGGACAAGGTGCTTTATGCGATCGAGTCGACTGGAGGAAAACCAAGGCTGCTGGCACAGGCGCCGGGTGATTTGCTTCTTCACGATGTTTATCGCGACGGGCGGGTGCTGCTGGCGCGCGACAATTCGCGGCGAGGACTAATCGGCCTGCGTGCAGATGAAAACTCCGAACGTGACTTGTCATGGTTCGATTGGTCCTACCCTGCAGACTTGTCCAGCGACGGACGTATGCTCCTGTTCCGCGAAGAGGGCGCCGGTGGCGGGCTCAGCTACAGCGCTTATGTCCGTGCTACCGACGGCTCGCCTGCCATTCTTCTGGGCGAGGGCCGAGCTTTTGCTCTGTCACCCGACAAGCAGTGGGCACTGTCAACGTCAGTGACGGCCCCCACGCAGTTGGTCTTGCTTCCCACCAAGGCCGGTGAGCCCAAGCCATTCCCGCCGAGCAACGTCAACCACGTAGACGGCCGCTGGCTGCACGACGGCCAGAGCTTCATCTTCTCGGGCAATGAACCTGGGCACGGCGCTCGTCTGTACGTGCACAGAAGCAATGCCGCAAGTCTGGCACCGATTTCTCCAGAAGGGGCCAATGCATTGGCTTACAGCATCTCGCCGGATGACAAGTTCGTGGCCGCTGTCGGCCCTGATCAGAAGGGATACATGTATCCGCTGGACGGCGGTGAGCCACGTCCGATTCCCGGCTTCGGCACCGGCGAACTTCCTATCAGCTGGAGCTCTGATAGTCGTTTCATTTACGTCTATGGCACGGCGGAAATGCCGGCTGTGGTTGTAAAGATAGACGTAACATCGGGCCAGCGCAGCGAGTGGAAAAGGCTTCGTCCCGCTGATCCCGCGGGTGTGGAATTTATCGGCCCGATCCTCCTCACCCCCGACGCCAAGACGTACGTTTATGGCTATCGCCGACAGCTCACAGACCTCTACTTGGTGACAGGACTGCGGTAGAGACCGCTGAATGCCCTTCGCTTCTTCCCCGCTGGTCTCCACCCCCGAGATGCTTACTTGGTTCGCGGAACCAATGATTCGAGGGGAGGAATCGGGAATGACTTGGTAAAGGCATGCTCCGGCGGTTGGTTTCCGTCGTGATTCGCTTTTGCGAAAATCTCCATTGCCTGTCCCGTAAGCGGCGGAATGTGGATCGTCGCCGTGAGCCATTTTTCGCGTACCCAGGCTTGGCCCGTCGCTGGCTGACCATCACATCCCGTAAACGGTAAACTCAGCCATCGCGACCGCTCGGCTTCGTTGGAAATCTCCTGAAAAGCTTTTCGACACCCCAGGGCCATTGAGTCGTCCTGCGCCCCGACCAGGCTAATTGACGCGCTTTGTGAAGTGGCCATCTTCAGCCAGGAACGCACCGCCCGCAAGGCACTTTCTTCGGTCCAGTGTGCCTTCAGCATCTTCACTTCAATGTTCGACGGTTTCGTCTCCAGCATCCCGGACTCGCGTTCCTGGGCCGAGGAACTCTGTGAAGGTCCCTCAATGTACAAAACAGAACCTCCTCGGGGCAGCAATGCTGCGAATTGTCTTCCCTGAATGCGTCCAATCTCGAAATGATTGGAACTAACGGCAAACATAGGTGCGGTTGCTGACTTGCGGAGATCCGACAAGTAATCTGGCCTACGGTTCAGGACCGCCCAACCGATTCCTGCAGCACTGGCGGCCCGGGCTACCTGCGGAAGAGCTGTGCCGCCAAACGGTTCGACCACAATCGCATCGGGTCGGGACTCAACTCGGCTCTGGATGGCCTTCAGGAGTTGCGTGCTCTGATTCACGGCGTCGTTGTCGGCAAACACTATCTCGACATCGCTCCCCAGTTTGTTGGCGGTCTCTTCCGCGGTCCGGGCTTGTGCCACTTGGAAATCGTTCTCGCGGGTGTGAAGAGACACCAGGAATCGGAGCTTTTTCGTCATTTCGAAAGTGTACCTGCACCCACGCATCCATGAAATGCTTCCACCGATTCTTGGCGGGTGACGGGCAGCCCGAAAGTTCACTTTTTCAAAGAATCGAAAACTGTCGAAGTCATGCGTTAAAACTCATTGCCTCTCAATGAGTGAAATCGCGATGTTTCAACAGTGTCTTCCAGCCGTAAAGCGAAGCGTGCGTTTTTCTGACCAATTACGGTTTCCACTGTCCTTGGTATTTTGCGTAACCGACTGGAAGCTCGAAAATCGTGTCCGCGACGGTACCCTCCTGAAGATTCTTGACTACATAAGTCGCATCGCCGATTTCGGCACGGAGCGTGATCCCCAGGGTCTCATCCGTCCAGAAATAGACGTGAAACCCGTGGGGATTCCAGACGTCCCATTTAGTCACCTTCCGCCCTTCTAGTTCTTCGTGTCCCACGAGTTTGCAGGCGGACGGCACTTGGGTGTGGGGGCACAATGAGCCGCTGGTCATCTCCGGCACATACGTCGATAGGTCTTTGTCGCCAAGTTCGAAGTACGTTCTTGTCCCTGGAAGAACGCGCCAGCCAGTCCTCTTGTTCAGATCGAACACATCGGTAAACGACGCCCAGTCAATGCGAAGGTGGCCATTGCTCAAATAAAGCCGTCCATCGAGCTTCGATGTACCGGGGACATGCAAATCCATGGCGACGTCAGCGATGAACGGATGATTGCGTGCTGTCAGCATGAGCAGCAGGACTGAGAGGAAGATAATTTTTCGCATGGAGGGATGGGCCATCGTGGCGCGTCGGGACAATCATAATTCTTCTAGGCGGGCGAAGACAGGCGATTGCAGTCATTTGACCCGGGCCGGGACTTCCTGCCCGCTCAATCAGTGTAATGAGGATTTTTCGCCAACGACAAAATCCAAACTTGGGTGGGCACCGTGGTGCCAATGCGGAACGAAGAAAAAGTCCACTGACAGAAAGGAGTCCATCAGCGAGCTTTTTGTCTAAACGCGTCGTCTTGATGTGTTGTCAATCATCGGAGTCGCAAGCGGCAAGCCTTGGAAGCAGAAGCTGTATAACCTGCTGTACATTCTCGGGGGCTCCGCTTTGGGAGTTGGCCTCGGTGTCCTCTTCATGGTCTGGGGCACCAACCCAGGCGCCGCTGGGGACCTCGCCGCGGCTTTCTGTCCAATCTTTGGAGCCGCGGCCGCTTACATCTCATGAGACACAACATGAAACGGGAGGCGGCATTGCATAGGGCCGATCCGAAGCGTCCGGCTTTCGATAATTTCTTTAGAGGTTCGAGAGATTCCTTCGGCTTCGAGCGTAATCACCGAATAGCTGTTGCAAAATCGCCATTACACTGATTGACCGAGCTGAAAGGGTTTTTTGCTCGTCATCCGGTTACAACATGCGGACGACTCACAGTCCTGTCGGCACGTGTTTGGGTTGTGGCGGCCAATGAGCCGACATGATTCCATCCATCGAGTCGGTCGGCCCAGTCAGCAGCCATTGATGTTCTGTCCCGGTTATGGCCTAGCCTCATACACCAGGTTGAACGGCGTTTGCGTGGCCCGCCGGAAGCGGCTAAAACCGGCGGAGTTGACGACTTTCTGTATTTGTTTCTCGCCTGCCTGTGCGCCCAGACACATCCCCACTTCCTGCGATCGAGAACAAGGTGTGCAGAGCAGAGTCGAGAACGAATAGTAGACACGCCCCACGGGATTCAGATTGTCCTGAAGGTCATCATTCGCGAACGGCTCAACGATCATCCAGGAACCGTCGTTGCTCAAAGCAGCGCGGACGTGCGCGGCGGCGCCGACTGGGTCTCCCATGTCGTGGAGGCAATCGAAGACCGCTACGAAGTCATAGTCTTTACCCGGGAACTCCTTCGCTTTCGCCACCTCGAACGTGACCCGGTCTGCAACCCCCTGGCGCTTGGCCGATTCCCGCGCCGCCTCGATGGACTTGTCATGATAATCAAATCCACAGATGTGAGACTTGGGGAAGGCTTTCGCCATCAGGATGGTGGAAGCGCCTTTTCCGCAGCCCACGTCGGCGACCTTTGCGCCGCGTGCGAGTTTGCCCTGGACGCCATCGAGAGCAGGAATCCAGGAGCTGATCAGATTCGCAGCGTAGCCCGGACGGAAGAACTTTTCGCATCCGTGAAACACCCGGTCTTCGTGCTCGCCCCAGCCCATCCCGGCGCCGGACCGGAACGCCTCTGTTATGCGCGGGACCGCAGCCAATGATCCCAATGCGAGTTCGAATGCGCCCGGCAGATATGCTGGACCATCTTCATTCGCTAAGGTGAGCGCTTGCTCTTCAGTCATTCCGAATTTGTGGGTTTGCGGGCTATACGTGATATAACCGCCCGCTGCCTGAGAAGCCAGCCACTCGCGCACGTAACGCTCGTCCGTGCGGGTTATAGCAGCCAGTTCCGGGGCAGTGAGTGGTCCGGCCGCAAGGGCTTTGTACAGTCCAAGACGGTCTCCGATCACGACCATACCGGCGTGAACAGTGGCTCCGAGATCGGTGACAAACTGTCCTAGGAATTGCTCCAGCTTTTTCGTATCGACAGCCATGGTTCCTCCACGATTTAAACAGTCGAGGATTTACTTCTTGCTCGGGTCGTCTGCGGGATTGACATAGTTGAACTGCAAGGGCGCGCTGCCGTGGACCTGCACGACGACTTCGCCTGAGGCCATTGCGTAGTGATGCATGTCGGGATCCAGGTAGGCGAAGCTGCCGGCGGGGAATGATCCCATCTTGTCCTTGTCGAAGGTGTCTCCCATACCGACTTTGAACGTCCCTGAGATGACCGTGACATTTTCGCGCTGGGGATGCCAATGGGGAGCGATGCGGTAACCGTCTGGCATCTTCAGGCGGACGGTGTAGTCTCCCGATGAAGCACCTGGGTTGCCCTCGATCACGGCAAGTTGTGCGCCCGAGGCTACGAAAGGAGGAGGTGGGCCCCACGGAATTGTTTCCGGGGTGAATGCGTTCTTGTCATGAGCGCCGGGATGCGCCTCAATCGTAACCAAGTGGCCTGCGACGCATAGCGTCCCGACGATCACCAGAGCGATGAACAGCTTTCTTTTCATGCGAGTCTCCTCCGAGATTCTTGATGGGGCATCATCCAGCGAGATCGTGGGCTTTACAATGCAGCCGATATAGCCTTTGGATATCTTTTTTATATCGTCACAACCAATTGAGTTTTATTGGATAATGCTGGGCCAAGGCTCTCCATGGGGCATACAAAGCTGAGCACCGGCGACGTTGAAGTCGATTTGGGACGCTACGAACTGCGGCGATCCGGACGCCGAATCGCGATTGAGAAGAAGCCCATGGAGCTGCTGATCTTTCTGCTTGAACGCCGCGAGCAGATGGTGTCGCGAGAAGAGATCATGAGACGCCTTTGGCGTTCCGATCTTTTTATTGATACCGAAAAAAATATCAACAATATTGTGCGGAAGCTTCGCACCGCACTGGGCGACGACGCCGACCGGCCCAAGTTTCTTGAGACGGTGGTGGGAAAGGGATATCGATTCATTGGTCCGGTTCGCGTGATCGATGCAAAGTATCCGCTCTCCGATCCTCGACGAAACTTCTCCCGCACGAAGGATGAGAGCGACTCGGGTGAGCGGTCTTCCATCGCAGTGCTGCCGCTTTTGTTGCTAGAGAAAGCGAAGGATGACCAGGGCTTGTGTCTCGGGTTTGCGGACGCACTCGTCTCGCTCCTCGGCAATCTCCCGAACGTCGACGTGCTGCCCACTTCGGCAGTCTTGAATTTGCCTCTTGAACTGATTCCTTCGGACATCGCTTCTCGCCTGGGGGTGCGATTTGTTGTCCACGGCGCTATTCAAATGTCAAAAGGGCAGTGGCGTCTCTCGCTGGAGATGTTTGACACCTACCTGCAACGTCCCTGCTTTACGAAGAAATGCGACATCGACATGGATCATCTGGCAAGCCTCGAAGGCGATATCGCGAAGCAGATCAGCCACGCTCTGAACCGGCCTTATAGTCCGGCGGTGGTTGAGCAGCACCCACGCTACAGCCGGGATCCGATGGCCTACTCGGAATTCATGCGCGGCTATCGGATCACGGCGTCAGGCGATGCGTCCATGATGGATCAAGCCAGTCATCATCTCACCAATGCGGTGACTCGCGATCCCATGTTTGCTTTGGCTCACGCGACCCTATCGTTTGCCTGCACGACCCGCCATTTCGAATTCGACCCAGCCAGCGTGTGGCTGGAAAAGGCTGAATTCCATTGCCGGCGAGCGCTTGAGATTGACGCGAATCTGCCCGAAGGACACGTCGCCCGCGCCTTTCTACTCTGGGGACCGTCGAAGAATTTTCAGCATCTGGAGGCGATTGCTGATCTCAAGCGCGCTCTGCTCCTGCAGAACAACCTGCCTCACGCCTACAACCGGTTGGGCAGCATTCTGGCGCATATCGGGCTGCTTGATCACTCGCGTGCGATGTTTGAAAGAGGGCGGCCTTTTCAACCCCGAAAGGCGGTCAGCCCGAGCATCGTGCAAGTTCATGTTTGGAGCGGGCAATACGATCTCGCGCGCGAGCAGATTCAGATCTGGCGGGCGGAGAGTCCCCGCAACAAGTACCCCCTCTATTTTGCTCCCTATCCAGCGATGATGACTGGGGATTGGAAAGAGGCGAACCGCCTGATGGAGGAGGCGTTGCAGCTTGTGCCGAACGATCCGCTCATCATCAGCTTACAAGGCCTGCTCCACGCGTTGATGGGGAATCAAGATCTAGCGATCGAGTGTGTCACTAGGGCCTGTTCGAGTCCAAAGTCCTTCGGGCATGCGCATCATACTTATTATCAGATCGCCTGCACGCTAGCTCTGACCGGTAGACGCCAAACTGCCTTCGAGTGGCTGGAGCGAAGCGTCAGCACCGGATTTGCCTGTTGGCCTTACTTCCTGCAAGATCCCAGCCTTGCGAGTTTGCGAAATCTCCCCGAGTTCGAACTTCTGATCAGCGCTCTGCAGGCCAAGTATCCGGATCATCTGGGATTGTTATAGGAAACAGCACTAGCCTACGACCGTCTATTCCTCTCTCTTTCTTCTGGATGTATTGTCAGCACCCGCAAGCTATCCAGAGTCTCGTTGGCGTAGCATCGCCATTTCACTCATGAATTGTTTTCCCGCCGCCAAAGCGCCAAACCTTCCACGCCCCGCGCGAGCATTCCTAGCGAGGCCGCTGGCTTTACAACTTGCCCGTCCGCCGTCTTTGCTGCCGCTCCCGACAATCCAACTTTCACGATTTTGTTCGCGATAGTCTCATAGCCGTACTCCGTAACGGTGGCAGTAATGGCTCCCGGAGTCGAATCCACTGTTACCCGGACCCAGCCATAATGCGTCTCGTGCTTGATTTTAAACTTCACGCCAAGAAACCGGTTTGGATGGTTCCCGTACCACTCCCCGTACAGGACGCGCGAGATGCCGGGATCGCCGTTGGATGCTTCCATTTGGCCAAATGCGTTGAAACGGGCCGACGGACCGACCTTGCCCCCACGGAGCAGACAGGAAGCATAGGGGACCTCCGAAGTTCCCACCACTTCCGCTCCGTTGGAGCCAAAAGCAGTCAACGATCGCGCGTAGTGAGTGGGCTCCTGCGTCGAGAGCAACTGAAACTTAACATCGTCGATTCCGTCGTTGTTAAGATCGATTGCAAGAGAACACGGGTCAAGGCGTGCGCATATGGGAACCGCTTTGTTAATGTGATTGATGACGATTTCTCCGCTCGCGGGCTGTGTCAGTGCAAGCATCCCGACGCTGGCGGCTGCGGCAGCCAACGAATACGATTTCAAGCCGCGATCAAGGGTGACCGGATGATCGGGAAGGGAGCGAGACATTTGGAACCTCCATTTGGCCCGGCAAGTCTAACCTTTTCACGTCGCTTGTCAAATTGCCGTTATCCCACTAGCATCCATCGGGTTGCTTTGTTAGGCCTACTGTCGTTGCGCGTGGGTGCCGTCAAGTAGCTGTTGTTAGCAGTCGTTAATGCTCATCGAGGAATTGGCCGTCCGCGCAGGTCAATGAGCGAAATGGCGATGTTACGCCAGTTGAAGGAGACTATGAGATGTCCACCCAAGCCGACCTTTTCCGTCCAAAAGGAGCAAAGCTCAAGATCGAAATGTCGAAGAAGGGCGTAGTTGAATTACGGGCAACCAGCTTGGACTGAAATCCTTATCGCTGATCTGCGCCGCCCTGTCGGAGTGTATTGGGGAAGCAGGCAACCACTACCGTTTCATGGATGTCGAAGGCTTTTGGGGAACCGAGCCGGGATCAGTCTCGTTAGTCATCTGCGGTGAAGAGCTGTGATGCAAGACCTTGTCTCTGAGCCGTAGGATCAAGCAGCAGCGTCGGACGCCCGCTTGATGAGTCTAATGGCGATTTTGCAACTCTCTCTTCACCTGCTCGATCATTTCACTGACGATGGGCTCAAGTTCGAACAATTCAGTTGTGCGTGGGAGAGCGTTTCGCCGCCCGCTCCATACTTCTCGATCCGCATCAGCCGCAGCCGTTCTTCCAGCACACGAATCCTCAGTTCCGCATACTGTAACTGACTCTTCAGTTGTGCGATGAGTTCCAGGTCGGCTGGCGCTGAAGGAATAGGAGGCGCACTCACAATGGGTTACTGATTTACCAGAGTTGATCGAAACGTTCAAGCAACCAAGCAACTCATGCGGGGGCATGTCCTTCCGGGGATACTTTTCGGTACCACCGCTTGTGCTTGGTCTTGACCAGATCGATGCCACCTACTAATAAGGAGAGCTCTTCGTGACTCAGTACGACCTTGCCTTGCGCATCACCGGATTGCGGCCAGGTGAAACGCCCTTTCTCCAACCTCTTGGCACAGACCGAGAGTCCGCTTCCGTCCCAGACGAGGACCTTCAACCGATTGCGCTGGCCGTTGCAGAACAAGAACAGGTGCCCGCTCAGAGGCTCACAAGACAAACGATCCCGAACCAGACCGTACAGCCCCTCGAACCCCTTGCGCATGTCGGTGACCCCGGCGGCCAGATAGATCCGTGTAGCTGGACCCAGTCCAAACACGGCTTACGCCCGCTCCAGGATGCCCACCAGGCGTTCGAACGTACTCGTATCAAAATCAGGATGCACCTCGATCCGGCGCCCACCCGGCAGCACCACGGCCAGCCGGCAACTCGGTTCGTGCCGCCTCGGCGATTTCTTGGCCGCCAACTCCACCGGCACCAAACGACCGGCTCGAGGAAATTGGCTTATGCCTTCTCTTCCAACGCAGTTTCTTTAGATGGCGATCCAGTGTGCTGAAACTCAAACCCCGACTCTGGCAAAACTCGCTCCGCCGCATACCGCTGCTCACAAACTCGGCCACCAACTGCTGAACTTCCGCGCGGGTACGTCGCTTGGGCGTTGATATCTCTGCTTTTGTGGGCATCGAGACACTTCAACACAGCCCCCGCCTGTCGAACAGGTGTGTTGCTCAGACGCTTACCATTGACGAAATCAGGCGATTTCACTCATTCAGGTCCGGCGGCCTGGCGGACTGGGGTCAATGAGTGTAATCGCGATTTCTCGCCAACTGTGGACCCGATGACCTAAGATTTTGTTCATGATCCGTGTGGTCTTCTTCACCGCATCGTTGGTTGTTTGTGTTGTTTGTGTCGCTTGTGCACACAGCGAGTTGAGAGGTGCGTCTACCCCTTCGCAGGACGGGTATCATCTCCTAATTCTGCTGCTCCTGGGCGTGTCGGGAATATCACAGCACCCAATCCAGAGCATGGTTTCGTGACGGGTTTGGTCTGGACGCTTCTTTACAACTAGGGCTGCGATCCACTTTGAAACCGCAATGCGGCAAGGTCTGCTTCATAGTCAAATCGGGCATTGGCCTCGGCGATCTGCGCCTGTGTCTGTTGTAACTGGGCCTGACTTAACTCAACAATCGAGCTGAGCCCAAGACGATACCTCGTATCGGCCAGGTCCAGTGCAGTGTTGGCCTCTCGCAACAGCTCCGCGGTCACACTCATTTTCTGTTGCGCAGTGTTCGCTCTCAGCCAGGCTGTGCGGACATCCCGTACGATTCGATTGATGAGGGCACGGCTCTGCTCGTCGGACGCCTTGGCGCGCAGCTCGGCTTCCGCAGCCTGTGCATGGAATTTGAAACCTTCGAAGATCGGTATGCCAATGTTCACGCCTGCCGCTCCATACCAATCAGGGGTGAAGTAGGCGCTGGATCCGACGGGGGTGATGCCGACTATGCCCAACCCGGAGATCGTAGGGAGTAGTTGATCGTGTTGCGCCCGGCTGAAGCGCACATCCGCCTCGTGATTGAGTTTGAGAGCGAGAAGATCGGGGCGCTGTCGCAAGGCGAGAGCAATGACTGCGTCCGCTGAAGGCGCGATCGGGAGCGGGGGCGACGGGTCGTCTACGAGTTGGTACTGTTGATCGCTCGTGGTTCCAAGCACCTCATTGAGATTCGCCATTGCGGCATCGAACTGATTTTGCGAATCGAGAGCGAGCAACTCGGCCTGCGACAGATTGACTTGCGCGAAACTCTGGTCGAGCGTGGACTTGAGCTTGCTCGCTGTTAATGCATCGACTTGATCGCTAACCGCTTGCCGGGCCTTGACGGTGCTTCTCGCAACCTGCAGCGTGGCCTGGGCCTCCAGAGTGTTGTAGAAGGCAATGTCCGCCGCCAGCACAATGTCCTCGCGCGTTGCCTGCGATTGTTGCTGCGAGGCCTTTGCCTCGAAGGATGAGGAGGCGACCAAATTGCGCGTGCGACCAAAATCCGTAATCAACTGATTGAGGTCAACCCCTCCGCCCACGTGATAGAGAAGCCGGGAGGCATCCAGCGATCCAACCGAGATGCGGCTTGCTTCCTCAGCGTCAACCGCAGTCACATTGCCATTTAACGACGGAAGCAACGCCGAGCGAGTCTCGCGGACGACCTGCTTTTGTGCCAGGGCGAGCAGAGCCGCGACGGTGATTCGTGGATTGTTTTTCAGCGCTAACTGCTCCGCCTGTTGACGCGTAAGCATTTCTCCAGTTGAGTCTGGCTGGAGGGAGCTCGGAGAACTCGTTGTCGCGGAATTTGGCGCCGGCGTTGTCTGCTGTGCCTGAGCCTGGAGCTGCGGCGCATCTGGAAGCTGCGTGACGATCTCCTGTGCGCACATGGCTAGAGGACACACAAGGAGCCAGAGCGGCAAGAATGGACTTCGGTTAAGCATGGGTCACCTCACCGGATCGGGGCTCGATTTCGTCATCGCTAATGTTATTGCGATGAATAAGCAGGTACGCGGTTGGCACTAGAAAAACGGTTACCACGCCGGAAACGGTCAACCCTCCGAGAATTGCTCGCGCTAGCGGCGCATATTGTTCGCTGCCCGGCTCCAGCGCGAGCGCCATTGGAATGAGGCCGAGGATGGTGGCTAGAGTGGTCATCAGAATGGGACGCAAACGTACTTTGCAGGCTTCGGCGAGAGCTTGTTTGAGGGGACGACCGTGGGCGCGGAGCGTGCCGACGAATTCCACGATAAGGATGCTGTCGGAAACGGCGATTCCGGTCATCATGATGACTCCCATGAGCGACATGACGTTGAGCGTCGTGCCCGTGCCCATCAGGAACAGGATCACGCCCGAAAGCCCCGGAGGAATCGCCAGCAAGATGATGAAGGGATCAGAGAACGAAGCGAACTGCGCCATCAGGATGAGATAAACCAGCACGATAGCGAGGATGAGACCGATGCCGAAACTCTGGAACGAGCTGTGCATCTCAGAGATCGCTCCGCCCATCGACACGGTGATCTGGGAAGAGTGGCGCATGCCATCAAGGACGTGTTTGATCTCCGAGCTTACGCGGCCGAGATCTTCCTTCTTCGGCATGACGTAGATGTCGAAACTGCGACGCAGTTGGTAATGATCGACCTCCGTCGGAGTATTGATCTGCTTGATGGATGCCAGTGACTCAAGTGGTGTTGTGTTTGCTGCCCCGGGGGCGCGCAGGGGAATCTGCTTTAAGTCGGTCAGGGTTTTAATTTGTTTGTCGGGATATTGCACGCTGAGAAAGTAATTATTGCCAGTCTTCGGATCGACCCAGAAACTCGGGGCAATCATTGTGTCCGACGTAAGCGCAGTGATGACATTATCAAGCGCCGCCTCCGGCGATATGCCGAGCAGCGCAGCATGTTCGCGATCAATATTCAATTCCAGCCCGGGATAGTCGAGGTCCTGCGGAATCAGCACATCGTTAACCGAACTCAAAGCTTTCAGCCTCGTAGCCACGGACCTGGCGAAAGCGAACGGTTCATCCAGGTCACTGCCTCCGATTCGAATGTCGATCGGAGCGGGTTGCCCCTGGTTGACGACGGAATCAACCAATCCACCCGTTTGGAAATAGGTGTTCACTTCTGGAAAGTCATTTGCCAATCTTTCGCGTAGACGTTCCATGTAAGCGAAGCTGCTGGTCTTATGGTCCTCCTTGAGACTGACCTGAATAAAGGCAGTATGCATTCCGGAATTGCTGGTATAGATGGCCGAAAGATCTGGGGTAATGCCAATGTTCGACACAATCATATTCATGTCGAGCGGTGACACGACATTGCGGATATCCTGCTCCATCTTCCCGACATATTCATCCGTCACCTCAAGACGAGTTCCGGGAGGGACTTTGACATTAACCACAAATTGCCCAGGATCGGTGCGCGGAAAAAAAGCCACGCCCAGGAATGGAAACAACGCGAAGCTCAGCACCACGAAAGCAGCAAACCCGCATACGACCAATACCGGGCGATCCAGGCAAACGGCGATCGCTTTTTCGTAGGCTTGCTGTAACCGTTCGAATTGCTGATTGAACGCGATGACAATGCGCCGAAAAATGTTCGCGACGTTTATTCTTTGTTCCCGTTCAACTTCCTGCACGGCCTCCGTGGCGCCCCCCAGCGTGCTATAGGGATCGACGCCATGTTCAGGCTTCAGACGGATAAAGTTCGCGCAGAAGAGTGGCACGACGGTCATGGCGACGGCATAAGAAGCAAAGAGCGCAAGTACCACCGCGAGGGCCAGGGCGCTAAAAATATATTTACTGACACCCGAGAGCATGATGACGGGAAAGAAAACGATGCTTGTGCTGCACGTAGCTGCCAGCACTGCAAGTTGGACCTCTTTGCCTCCATTGATGGCGGCTTCAACCGCCGGTTCGCCCAACTCCATATGGCGAAAGATGTTCTCAAGAACGACGACCGAGTTGTCAATCAAGCGGGAAAGGGCGAGCGCGATGCCGCCAAGCACCATAGTGTTGATGGTGCTCGCGCCGAGGTTCAACGCAATGAAGGCGGCGAGGCACGAAATCGGAATCGAAAGCAGTACCGAAATCGTCGCTCGGAGATTGCCGAGAAAAAGAAGGATCATCAGCGCAGTGAGACACAAGCCAATGCTGCCCTCGTTGATCACGTTCTTCACCGCAATTTTTACGAAAACGGATTGATCAAAGACAACCGCAGTTTTCAGCGCCTTGGGAATATCA